>OY282383.1 GCA_958295855.1 uncultured Poribacteria bacterium
GGTGGGGAACTGATTCTCATGCAGGGCGGTTTACACCCCAAACTCAAACTGGACTGGTACGAAGAGCTCCTCCAGTGGATTAAAGGAAACTATCGGATTCATATCCACGGATTTTCGCCACCTGAGTTGGATTGGTTTGCTAAGATTAACCGCATGCCGTTGCGTGAAGTTCTCATCCGCTTGCGCGATGCTGGGCTTGATTCCATCCCTGGTGGTGGTGCTGAAATTTTAACCGACTCGGCGCGCAATGAAATTAGCCCTAAAAAATGCACTGCCGATGAATGGTTGGAAGTGATGCGACAGGGCCATGCTGTCGGGCTCAAATCCAGTGCCACGATGATGTATGGGCATGTTGAAAGTTATGCTGAACGTGTGGAGCACCTTGTTCGCCTGCGCGATCTTCAGGATGAAACAGGCGGGTTCACTGCTTTTATCTGCTGGTCGCTCCAGCCTCACAACACGCGACTTGAGCATATATCGCCGGCTGGCAGTTTTGAGTACCTTAAGACGTTGGCGGTTTCGCGAGTGTTCCTTGATAACTTTGACAACTTCCAGTCCTCGTGGGTTACCCAGGGACCGAAAATTGGGCAGCTCTCGCTCAAGTTCGGTGCCAATGACATGGGCGGCACGATGATAGAGGAGAATGTTGTCAGCAAAGCCGGTACCGTCTACTGCATGCCGATTGAGGAAATCGAACGCACTATCGCTGAGCTAGGGTTTGTTCCTAAACGCCGCAACTTCTTTTATGAACACCTCAATTAACGGTAGTCCTCATGGATCCACGGCTTGCTCTGCTTTTTGCGTGCGGCGAACCAGTTGTTAAATACCTCTCGTTTTTTTACCTGGAGGAGTGCCTGGCGGTGCCGTGTTTTTTCATCGGTGTCCGTTTGGAATGTTCCGATATCCGGCTCCTGCCGCTCAACGAGTTGAACAAGATAGACAGCAGTATTGCCCTTGAAAGGGCCCCTCACTTCGTCTACTTTCATCTGAAATGCTGCAAACATCGCTTCCCCAGAGTTGCCCATACCGGCGATGTAGTCGCTACCGGAGGTGAGTGCAAACAGGTTGCTCTCTTGAACGGAGAGCCGGTCTGCCGCTACCCCTTCGGGGGCTTTATATTTTTTCAGTAACGCCTCCAGCGTTGCATCTTCCGTGTGTTGATTGAACAGGTTTTGCGCGTCTGCTAACGCGCTCGCCTTTGCCTTTTCTTCCCGCAGATCCTCGATAACCGTCGTTTTTATCTCGGCAAAGGGCGGAATAGCTGCTGGTTTCTTCTCAAGGACGGTGGCAACAAAATAGGCTTCAATCTCACCGTTTGGTTTTTTCGCCTCGACTATTTTTATAACGTTCACTTCCATATTAAAGAATTCCTCGGTTAACCCGCGGTAGCTCCATTGCGAACCGATCTCCGGAATATCCGTGGCATCTTTACTGAATAGTCCCGTTTCTAACCCAGCGAGGGATAATTCTTTGTACCTATCGAGTGCAAGCGCCGCTTCATAATCCTGAATTTCAATTTCATACAGCAGGTCGGTGGCAATCTCTTTTGCCTCTTCAACGCCTTTAATTTGCACCAGTTTTTGCTGAATTTCGTATTGGACTTGGGCGAAAGGTTGTGTCTCTGGCGGCTTCTTCTCCTCTAAGTGGATGATGTGATACCCGTAGGAGGTTTCGACCAAGCCGCTCACTTCCCCTGGGTTTAGCATATCAAAACATGCTTCTTCAAACGGCTTGACCATGTCGCCGCGTGCGAAATAGTCACCGGGCGGTAGTTTTGGCTTCCTGCCTCTCAAGGCACCGCCATTGGTAGCAGAAGAGTCTTCCGAATGCGTTTTCGCGAGGTCAGCGAATGCGGCACCCGCGTCGAGTTCCTCGTCGATGGTTTTGAGTAGTTCTTCCGCAGCGGCCTTGGTTTCCGCTCTTTGCTCATCGGTCGCGTTTTTAGGAAACTTTTTCAAGATGTGGCGCGCTTTGACAGCCTCCAGCGTTGTGAATTCGCCTTGCCTGGTGTTGTAATAGGCTTCGACTTCTGAATCTGAAACGAAATCGGCAGGAGTCACTTTGATAAACTTGACATTCGCTTGTTCTTCAGATTTATAGTTATCCCTATTTTTTTCAAAATAGGCTTCCGCTTCTGTATCGTCAACCTCAACAGTTGCGGTGTAATCAGCGTGCTTAAATTCAATAAATTTCAGTTTTGCCTTGTCTGTCTCAAGCCGATAGGCTTGTTCCGTTTCGGTGTCCGTTACCAGTTCAAGTGCGTGGATACTATCGCGCAGGGCTGCGGCACTGAGTTGTAAACGAATGCTGTCCCGATAGCTATCTGCCATCCCGAGTTGATGGTAAAGATTGTACTGCTCCACCAAGTTGGTATCTCTTCGGATATGGTTTTCTATCTCCTTATCGCTAATATCTGCACTATTCAGAATAGTTTGTTGAATCCACTGATCAATTACCGCTTTTTGGGTTTGTTCCCGGTCCGGTGTTCCGCCAAACCGCTGGTTTCGTTGGGATTGCATCGCGTTGGCAACGGTGCGCTCAAAATCCCCGCGTTTGATTTCTGAGTCATTAATCCTGAGAACGACTTCCGACTCGGGGCCCTCATCGCCGCCCCGTGAGTTGCTGTAGAGCATCACGGTGCCGACTAAGAACACGATGGCGATAATCCACATAAACAGTTGTGCAATAAATTTTTCCCGTAAAAAGATAATCATGTCTTAAAATATCTCCTGTTCAGTTTCAGTCACAGTCTCTCATGCATGAAAAGTCTTTAATATTATACATTTAACTCTCGCAGA
Source organism: uncultured Poribacteria bacterium (assembly GCA_958295855.1). Classification (GTDB taxonomy): domain Bacteria; phylum Poribacteria; class WGA-4E; order WGA-4E; family WGA-3G; genus CATQHH01. The sequence continues at coordinate 2,799 of OY282383.1, forward strand.
TGTCAAATTTTAGCGCGATTTGGGTGTGTAACTATTTTGTCACCTGATTCGCTTCAGCATCCGCGACAGTCATTCCTGAAAACAAAACAAAAGCGATGAGGAGCGCAGATAAAAACTTCGGCAAGCGAACGCCCATAAACGAGAGAACCGCACAGACACAGTACACAATACAATAAAAGAGAAATGCCATCACAAGCACCATAAACGCATTCACTAACAACCGTAATAAATCAAACGCTTGGATATTCTCAATGATGTTGAAGAGCATAGTACCACAAGCAAAAAAACACCAACTGGAATACTGACGTTTCAACTTTTCTAAAAACATTCTTATACTCCTCTGTTTCTAGACGGTGCTGGAATTGTGTCATACTTCAGTCGGCTGGGAGGTGCCCTCCTTTGTTGTCAACTATTGCCTGAAAATGGATGCGGCGTTAGATTCGTATTTTTAGTCCAATGCTATGATGAGGCAGCTAACTCCTATGATGAGGTTGCAGACTGCATAAACAGCCCACTCCGGTTTTTGTGCGGAATGCCCTGAATTCTGTGCGGGTGTCTGAGTTTTCGTATGTTCTTCACTGACAAGCCGCATCTCAGAGATACCCGTTTCAGGATTCACGACCCGCTTCCAGACTTTCGTGTGTGTCTCTGTTGTTAGCATAGAGACAGGCGGTTGTGTCTTGCCTGCACAGCCGTAAAGCAGTATCAACGTCAGAACGAGACTTGTGCTGCGCAACACTGTTAAAGTGCTTTTTTTCAATTTTCTATACCTCGTTTTACTGATTTTCTGCAAGACATGGCGGAGATGTAGACATCAACATGTCTTGCAGAATGTTTGAACGCCAAATCAATTGCCATAAAGGAGGGACGTGGCAATCCTTTCCCTGTAAGGTGCTAACCTAAAAGTTTCACCTCTGAAAAATATGGTTCGTAGGAGACGTAAATTATGATAACACCTCTCCTGCATGCTGTCAACAAAAAAGCAATCACAATTGGGTTTGGGAGGCGTTCGCCTTACTTTTCTGACTCCGGACGTTTCTGAATGAGGCGTTCAACGTGTGTTGCCATCTCCGGGTCCGATTCCTTGAGGCGCCGGAGGCCCTCCTCGGGCCCGTATTGATTTAACGTAGCCCGCGCGCGGTTAAAACGCTCTGGTGAAAAACGTTGCCGAAGGGCTTTTTCAAAATCTTCTTCGGCGGGCAATTCGGGTAGAAACTGTTTCTCGAGTTCCGCCTGAATGTCGGCATCGCTTTTTGTGAGGTGTTCCAACACTTTCTCGGTTTCTTGGCGCGCCTGTTTGACCTGTTTTTGCACGTCTCGTGCGGCATCCGGTGGTGCCTTGGGAATATTTCGCGTGTCAGGAAGTGGTACTGTCTCGGTGAAAGTGTCCATATAAAAATCGGCGGCCTCTTGTTGGCTGAAGTCTCTGTTCGCCCTTTCTTCATCGGACAACTCATTGATGGCGTTGAGCATCTCCTCGCGTGTGATGACCGGGGGCGGCCCCGTAAGGATATTTCCGTCCTCACCGAGATAGACGACCTCGTAATGCTCCGGGGGGATGCCTTTGAATAAGAGTTTAAACTCTTGAGTTTCCGTGAGGGAATCGCCATAAAACGTTGCCCCGGTGCCCTTTTTCTTCACGTAGAGTTGGTTGGATTTCGTCGGGTGGAAGATCTCCTGATTTTTGCCAACAAAAATACCACCTGTTACTTCGGGATCTGCCTTCATCGCTCCACGAACGAGTTGGTTTTCCCAAAGGCTTCGCTCAATATAGGCATCTTTATAGGTTTCCCAGTCATCGGTGGGTGGAATGCCGAAGTTCCCCGAAGCCCATGCAGCCGGCTCGTTTTCGAGGCGCGTCAAGTCATGTCGGGGGAACTGGTAGTGAACGAAATCGCCATAGTCTTCAATAGCAATTCCTCTATCGAGGAGCATCTGTATCCATTCGGCTTGGGGGTATTTTTCAGCGGTTTCCGGGGTTTCCAATACCCGGTTATATTGCTCTGCGAATTCTGCGAGAATCGCCTCGGTGGTTTGGGGCCCTTCATACCTTGGGAGCGGCAAGTCTCGGAGTTTACCTGGTGTACGAGTGATATCTGGTGGCGTGTCAGACTCTTTCTTGAATTTGGGTAACCCCTCGCGTAAATGTGCGCGTAAATCGTCCCGCATGCGTTCAAGTGTTAAGGCACTGGGGGGTTGTGCTCCGGGGACTTTTTTCGCGAACTCCCTCTGAAAACCTTGGATGCCGGCTTCGACCTGTTCTTCGATCCATATCTCCCAGGCGTCTTCGGATTCCATCTCTTTCTTCGAGGGAAGGTGCGTCTTTTTTCCAGCCCTGAAACGTTCCGTTATTTGTGTGCTCTGTTGACGCAGCCTGCTCCAGTTATTTTTCGCCAATGGTGTCGTACGGAAGATATAGATCCCCGCGCAGATGAAGAGCACACCGATTGAGATGAATAGCAATCGTTTTCTATTTTTCATGAGGGTTCTCCTGTGTGTGAGATGCGGCGAGGGGGAATCCCTCACCGCGTTGTGAAACGGCTCGAAACCGATCAATCCCTATCGTCTTGGGGGGATTGCTTTGGGAAGGCAAAACGGACAGAAGGTTTTCTGTCAAGTCATTTTGCGTTCTTGGCAATCCATCCGTGTCTGTCTACGCACCTCTGAAAAATATGGTTCGTAGGATATGTAAATTATGATAACACCTCTCCTGCATGCTGTCAACAAAAAAGTAATTACAATTCTGAATTGCTGAATTAGTGTCGCATCATCTATACTGTCACCTTGCAAAGTGCCTAACAATTCTCCTGATTGCCTCTATGTTTATATAGACGTTGATTTTTGACAAAAGGCCCCACAAAAAACCAAATTTTTTCGTTTTTAGCCTGACATGAGACAGAAACTCGTCTGTTGCTGGATTTTGTAGTGGTGGCAGGCACTACAACACTGCCCGGATGCGCCTATCCTTAATTTTTCTTGATTCTTACAAATTAGCATAAAAACTTGATAATTCTTGGAATACACTATATACTAATTAGAAGCAGTTTTGCAAGGAGCGCGCGATGCACATTCAGAACGTAACAGATTTCAATCTGAAATATACCCTGGAATCGGGGCAGTCGTTCCGATGGAATCGGGTAGACGATGCCTACTACGGCGTTGTGGAGGGACGGATACTCAAGATTTGCCAACAAGGGACTACCTTGCAGGTTGAGAGCTCCACAGACGAAGATGTGTCCACATTAGCGGCATACCTCCACCACTATCTCGATCTCGGCCGCGACATGCCGAGGCTCCTTGCAGCAGTTGACAATGATGCCTATATCCATCGTGCAATTGAAAAATTTTGGGGGATGCGCATTCTGAATCAGGCACTCTGGGAAACGCTTGCATCGTTCATCTTATCTCAGAACAACAACGTGCCGAGGATTCGAGGGATTATTCGCAGACTCTCCGAACATTTCGGTGAAAAACTAACGCTTGAGCGGTATGTTGATTACAGTTTTCCGAGTGCACACGCGCTGGCCGCATCACAGGTTGATGAGCTTCTGGCGTGTGGTACCGGCTACCGTGCAAGTTATCTTCGGGATGCTGCCCAAGCAGTCGTGAGTGGAGAGCTTGCGTTCACGCAGCTCAAGCAATTCCCTTACCTTGAAGCCAAGCGTGAATTAATGCAACGCAAGGGTATCGGCGAAAAGGTCGCGGATTGTATCTGTCTGTTTTCGCTCGGACACCTTGAGGCATTGCCGATTGATGTTTGGATAAAGCGCATTTTTGAGACACTGTATCTGCGTCGGCAAGCCACCCATCGCGAAATACGCGAATTTGCGCAAAACTATTTCGGGGAAAGTGTTGGATATGCACAGCAGTATCTATTTCACTACGCCCATGAAGAGCCGAATTGGGCAGATGTCTAACATTTGTCGTTAGCCAACTGACAAAAAACCTTGGAGGAGAGTAATATGTCTGAGTCATTAGAACAAAACATTGTTTCCCTTTTAGATGAGCATGTTGAACTCGCTATTTCGACTGTTCAAAAGTTAAGGGAGGAGAAGCTGGCTCTTGAGGCTGAAGTTGCCCGTCTCAATAGCGATGTGCTGCAACGCGATGCACAGATTCAAGAATTGGAAACCCGCAATAGCGAATTGCGTGCGGCATCCGAACAGGCACGGTTAGCGACGGAAGAGGAACGCGCTGAAATCCGCCATCGGCTTGAGGATTTGATGGCTGTCCTTGCAGAATCGAGAGCCGCAGTGGAGGATGCAGAAAGCGAAATCGCGTTTACGGTGAGGAGCACCGCGCCGGATAATGAAGTTTAAAACCTGTGCGTGTGTTAGTTCTTTCCCACTCTTATATTATGAAACCGTATCGGCGGAAGTTTGCGCTCATCGCAGCGAGGCCGGATGTAGTCTTGCGCGTTATCACCCCCGAACGTTGGTATGAAAGTTTTCAAGAAATTGTGTTTGAACCGGCGGGAGATATGCCTTGTGAGGAATTTCCGTGCCCCATCCGATTCTCCGGCTACGGCAGTCGCTTTTACTACCGCCGCGGCTTGAAGCCCCATTTCCGGGATTTTCAACCGCATATTATTCATCTTGAGGAGGAAGCGTGGAGCCTCAACGCCTTACAGACGGTTCGGCTGAAACGGAAGTATTGTCCGGAGAGCCGCTTTATCTTCCGCACTTCACTCAGCATTCCAACGAAGCAACGGTTTGGCGTTTTGCCTATTTGGATAGAACGTCGCGTGTTTCGAGAAACCGCGCACGCCTTCCCGCTCAGTGAGAATGCTGGCAAAATTTTAAGCGAGCGAGGTTACACCGGGAAGCAGACACCCTTTCCAAATGGTGTCGATCTGCGGCTGTTTCATAAGATGGATGTGCGTGAACTTAAGAATTCGCTCGGGCTTACAAACTGTTTTGTGGTTGGGTACGTCGGCAGGCTCCTTCACATGAAGGGGATTGACACGCTACTTGAAGCCGTAGCACAGCTTGCGTTTCGTTGTAAACTTTTAATCGTCGGGCAAGGCGAGGATGAACCAAGTTTCCGTAAAACTGCCGAGACGCTCGGTATCACGGACCGGGTTGTGTGGATTGATGCTGTGCCACCTGAAGAGGTGCCTGCCTATATGAATTGTATGGACGCGCTTGTGCTGCCATCCCGCACAACGCCAGAGTGGGTTGAATTTTTTGGCAGGGTGCTTATTGAAGGTATGGCATGTGAAGTGCCGGTTATCGGTTCAGATTCTGGCGAGATTCCGCAGGTGATTGGAGAAGCGGGGCTCGTCTTCCCGGAGGCGGATGCAACCGCCTTGGCTGAATGCCTCCATCAAATTGCACACGATGCGGCTCTCCGAACCGCCCTTGTCCAACGCGGTTTAGCCCGAGTCGAAAATTTTACGTGGGAGGCGATTGCTGAACGAACCTATCACGTCTATCAACAGGTGCTTGGGCAAGACGATGTTTCGTAAGGATATAGCCTCGGTAAGGTCTATGAGGTAGGAATATCAAGGGGAAAATATCAGAAGATGCCCCCGACTGGACTCGAACCAGCATGCCAATTAAGGCACAGGCCCTCAACCTGCTGTGTATACCAAATTCCACCACAGGGGCTTTTCGTCGATTCGCCATGCGCTCGGATAGGTTGTGCTGATAGCAGTCACCGGCGTAATCCGTTTGACCTGGGTGAAACTCACAGCACTTGCTATCGTTTTCCGTAGAATCTGCCGCGCTATAATCAAACGAAATCATCTAGGATTAATTATACCTTATTCACATGGCAATGTCAAATTTTTCTCATTTCTTCAATTTTTGTGGGCAATATTTCCCGATTGAAGCCCAAAAAGGCGGTAGAATAGATGAACGTTTCCAACCCAGCACTTGAACAGCTCCTATGCGATGCGCTTGAGGGTGAAGTGCGCTTCGACCTGTATTCTAAAGCACTGTACAGCACAGATGCGAGCCTCTACCAGATACAACCGATAGGCGTTGTGATACCCAAACATAGACAGGACGTGGTGAAAACGGTACAAATTGCTGCGGAACACAACGTCCCGATTCTGCCTCGCGGTGGTGGCACCAGCCTGGCGGGGCAGAGCGTTGGGGAAGCGATTGTGTTGGATATGTCCAAATACATGAATTCGCTCCTTGAGGTTAACGTTGATGAGCGTTGGGCGCGCGTCCAACCCGGTATCGTCCTAGACGAGTTGAATCACATTCTCAAGCCCCATGGCCTGATGTATGCCCCTGATGTCGCCACGAGCAGTCGCGCGAATGTGGGAGGCACTATCGGTAACAATTCTGCAGGCTCGCATTCGCTCATCTATGGTAAAACTATCGACCATGTGATGTCGCTGGAGCTTGTGCTTGCGAATGCTGATGAAATAACCGCATCGCCGCTCTCTTATACGGAATTGGCAGCGAAAAAGCAGGGGGATTCGTTAGAGGCAAACATCTATCGCGAACTCTGTAGAATTTGCGATGCCAATGCGGCTGAGATCCGGAAACGCTACCCACGCATTTTGCGCCGCGTCGCTGGCTATAACCTTGATGAGTTTGTCGAAGATGCAGGTTCCAAGGAGGTAACCCCTTACCGACGAGATGGATGCGATGCCGAATCCCCGTTTAGCCTGACAAAAATCCTGGTCGGTTCCGAGGGAACGCTTGCAACTACCGTTGAGGCGACAGTGAATCTTGTCCCAGTGCCCAAAATGACATGCTTGTGTGTGGTTCATTTTGCGTCCCTCGTTGAATCTATGGAGGCGATGCAAGCGATCTTGGCGTGTGAACCGACAGCGGTAGAATTGATTGACAAAACAATACTGGATATGGCACGCGGCTCCTTGGCGTTTTCACGGCTGACCGCCTTTATTCAGGGCGATCCGGATGCGCTCCTTGCGGTTGAATTTTACGGTGAGACAGAATCGGAGCTGCGTGTGCAATTGGAACGGCTTGAGAAAACGTTGAAAACGGCAGGATTCGGGTATGCATTTGTGCGGTGTCTCACTGCTGAGGAAAAAGGGCGCGTGTGGGAAACCCGGAAAGCCGGGCTTGGCTTGTTGATGGGAATGAAGGGCGATGCCAAACCTGTGGGCTTTGTGGAGGATGCCGCAGTACCGATTGAAAATCTGCCGGAATATGTCCGCCGCTTTGACGAGATTGTCAAAGCACATGATACCACTGCCGCCTACTACGCCCATGCAAGCGTCGGGCTTTTGCACAATCGCCCGATTGTGAATCTCAAATCCGAAACAGATATTCAGAAAATGCACAACATTGCCCGGGATGTCCGGGACCTACTGATGGAGCTTGATGGGGCGATGAGCGGTGAACACGGCGATGGGCTCGTCCGAAGTGAGTGGATTGAGAGCATGTTCGGGCCACAGATTTATCAGGCACTCCGCGAAGTCAAAAACGCTTTTGACCCGGGGGGCATTATGAATCCGGGTAAAATTATTGATGCCCCGCCGATGACCGAGAATCTGCGGTTTGGTGCAAAATACAACACCATTAAAATTGATACCTATTTCGACTTTTCGAGTCAAGATGGATTTGGTGGGGCGATTGAAATGTGCAACGGGGTGGGCGCGTGCAGAAAAACGCTTACCGGCACGATGTGTCCATCTTTTATCGGCACACGAGAAGAGGAACATTCGACGCGCGGGCGTGCAAACGCGCTCCGCTCTATTATTTCGGGTGATTTGCCACATACAGATTTCACGAGTGAACGTCTCTACGAGGTGCTTGATTTGTGCCTGGGATGCAAAGCCTGCAAGGCGGAATGTCCATCGAACGTGGATATGGCGAAGATTAAATATGAGGTGCTGGCACACTACCATAAAGCAAACGGGCTCCCGTTGCGAAATCGACTCTTCGGAGAAATCGGCTCGCTCGCCGCTGTCGGCTCGGCGTTTGCGCCAGTGTCGAATTGGGCGACGAACAACGCACTTTCCAAGTGGGTGGCAGAAAAACTGCTCGGCGTAGACCGGCAGCGGGATATGCCTACCTTCGTTCACCAAACCTTTGAGAAATGGTTCCGAAAACGCCGGGGCACGCACGCCACCAGCAAAAAGGTCGTGCTGTTTCACGATACCTTTATGAATCACAGTGAACCCAATATAGGTAAGGCAGCCGTGCATGTCTTGGAATCTGCGGGATATGAGGTAATCTTGCCGGAAAAACGGTGCTGTGGCAGGCCCCTTATCTCTGAGGGCATGCTTGACAGAGCCGCCTTGAATGCACGTTACAACATTGACTCCCTCCGGGCCTATGCTGACGAGGGAATTCCGATTGTTGGGTGTGAGCCGAGCTGCACTTCCACGCTCACCGATGATTACGTTGAGCTGATCGGTACGCCTGATGCCAAACGGGTGGCTGACGCGACCTGTTCGTTGGAGGAGTTCGTTACGCGCTTGGCTGAAAAGGGGGAAATGCCACTCACTTTTGAAACTGCGCCGCGCGATATTTTACTACACGGACACTGTCACCAAAAGGCTCTCGTCGGTATCCAGCCCACTGTACAGATGCTGTCTTTACCGCCCGGGCACAACGTTACAGTCATTGATTCCAGTTGTTGTGGCATGGCAGGGGCCTTCGGCTATGAGAAGGCACATTATGAACTCTCTATGAAGATTGGGGAGTTGCGTCTTTTTAAGGCTATCCGTGAAGGACAGCAGAACAATGTCACGCTCAGTGCCGCCGGGTTTTCTTGTAGACACCAAATTGAACATGGCACCGGTGTGCAGCCGAAGCATCCGATTGAGCTGTTAAGCGAAGTCATAAGGCAAGCCTGAGCGTTAAGCACGGGAGAAAAAAAACGAATGTCTAGGATATATCAACCGCTTGACGATTTTAAAATCGTTGAGTTACCCGAAAAACAGTTGCCTTTCTGGAAAATTGCAGGGCCCGGGGCGATCTTAGTCGGGCTATCTATTGGTGCTGGCGAGATTGTGATTTGGCCGCGCATCGCCGCAGAATATGGCGGGGGCATGGTCTGGGCGGCGGTCCTCGGTGTCTTTCTGCAACTCTGGATTAACTTTGAGGTGGGGCGGTGGACAATAGCGACTGGCGAAACGGTGTATACCGGCTATAGCCGTATCTGGCGTGGCTTTGCGCCGTTGTTTATCGTGCTCACTGTGGTAGGATGGATTGCACCCGGTTGGGCGCGGGCATCGGGGCTCGCGCTCAAGGCACTTCTGATTGGCCCGGATGGGTGGGGTTCGGATACCTTTTGGACAATCATAACATTCGCGGCTGTTGCGTTCATTCTCTTCGGTCCGAAAATGGTCTATCAGTCTGTCGAAGGTACTGTTGAAGCACTCGTTGCTGTGGTGACAATAGGGCTGATTCTGGTCGCGATTGCTGTCGGCTCGATGGATACCTGGAAGGAACTCGGTTCTGGTTTAATAAACGTGGGTTACAAACATCCGGACATGTCAGTGAAACAGATGTTTATCGCGTTGGTGTTCGCGGGGGCAGGGGGTACTGCGAATCTCTTCTATACGTTCTATCTGCGCGATAAAAATATCGGGATGGGCGCGCAATTGCCGGGACTCCAAAATCCACTTCGCGGCAGAAGCGAGACGGTGCCTGCTACAGGGTTTCTCTTTGAAGAGACAGAAGAAAATCACAGACGCTTCACGGCATGGTGGCGCTATGTCAAACGCGACCAGATGCTTTTCTTTTGGGCACTGAACACGTTCACGATTCTACTCTTCATTTTTGGGGCACTTGCGGTTTTATATCCGAAGGGGATTGTGCCGGAGGCCGGCAAACTCATCGACGACGAAGCGGAAATATTAAAAGAAATCTGGGGGGCTCCCGGGCGCGTTATTTTTCTGCTTGTGGGTGTTGCAACGCTCTTCGGGACGCAGCTTGCGCTAGTTGATGGTGTAAGCCGCTCCATTTCTGATATTATCTATACCAATTTTCGGGGAGCGCGACACCGAAGTTTGAGTTGGTGGTATCTCCTCGTCGCTGGCATCTGGATTGTCGGCGGATGCGTGATAACCTTTGTGATGGAGCAGTTAAACGTCAGCGAGTTAGGGTTTCTTTTTAATGCCGCCTATATGGGTGGGTTCGCCATGGCGATTTATGTCCCCCTCACGCTCTATATGAACCGCCGATTTTTACCGAAGTTTGCCAAACCCAAACGGTTTTCCACAGTGATGATGCTTATCGCGTCAGCTGTCTATATCGGGTTTGCAATTTCAAGCATTGTCTGGGAAGTTAAACAATTTTTCGGAGGCTAACTATGAACCTAAGCGCACAGAAGACCTTTTTTGAAACCGAGGGCTACCTTGTCGTTGAGAATCTCTTGTCCGCTGCCGAGGTCGCGGCGTGTCAAGCCGAAATTCACAGGTTACATCAACTCGCAGCAGACGAAGAAGGTGCTGCCAGAGGCCATTTTCAACGGGAGCCTTTTGCGAAAGCGGCTACGCAAGGTGAAAAACTCCCGGTACTTCGGAAGGCAGAAAATACTCGGCAGTACTCCGAAGTATTTCGAGCCCTGGCGCAGCATCCGAAACTTGTTGAGGTTGTCCAAAATTTAATCGGAGACGATCTGCTCCTCTTTAGAAGTACCTTGATGTTCAAGCCCGCGTTCCACGGTTCATCGCACGGGTTACATCAAGATTCAGCGTATTGGCCGATGGAGCCGCCGAACCTCGTCACGGTGAGCATTGCGCTGAACGATGCAACGCCGGAAAACGGTTGTTTCAAGGTTATTCCTAAGAGCCACCTGTGGGGGGTACAGGAATGGGGCGGTATTGCCCGCGAACAGGGGGCGGCACTCACCGACCGGGCGGATGTCGCCGCACAGCAGATGGACGTGCCGCTCTCTGCTGGGAGCACGCTGTTTTTCCATAGCCTGATGGTGCACGGTTCCGGGCCAAACGCATCGCCGAACCCGCGGAACACCGCGCTTTATGCCTACTTCTCGCCGCAGGTGCGGTATGTACCGAAAGGCGGAAAACCCGCGGAGAAAACTTTTCCTGTTGTCGCTGGACTCGGGGGTAAGCTAGAATTAACCCTCGTCGCACAAAGCTGACCTGGGTTGCTGATGCAAGGATGGAAGGGGGAAGGATGGAAAAGTGCGACGCTTCCACGCCTCCAATCGAGAACATCCAATGAAGGAGAATGTCTATGAAACTGACACGCCCGCGCCGGCCTATTCTTAAACGTGCGCGCATCCGAACACTTATTGTGTGGTATCTCATTTTGCTCGGTGGTATCCTCATCCTCGTCTGGAAAATGCCATCAATCGTCTCGCATCTGTAATGCCAACCTCATATCCATATCGCGAGGCCCCCGGGCCTCGCAATCTGACTGCACTGTAAAAAAGGAGCATCAAAAACGTGTCCTATTTAAAGCCCTTAGGGGGTAACTTGAAAGGTTCCCATATTGCAACGTGGGGAATTGTACTCTGTTTTTTGGCACTGCCTGCTGTCTTATTTGCCCAAGATGAACTTATCATTATTTCCCCACATCCGGAGGGCATTGAGACAGAATTCGGCGAAAAATTTGAGATGTGGTACCACGAACAGACTGGCAGAACGGTTGAAACCGATTGGCGAGATGTAGGTGGGACCTCCTCTAACTACCGGTTTATTGTCTCTGAGTTTGAACGCGTACCGGACAGCATCGACATCGATATATTCTTTGGCGGTGGCACCGACGTGTACCTCCGGCTCGTCGCGAAAGATTTGTTGATCCCTCACAAACTGCCTCCTACCCAGTTGGAGCAGATCCCACAGGCGTTCCATGGCATCCCTATCTATGATGCTGAGCATCGGTGGTATGGTGCAGCATTATCCAGTTTCGGCATCATGTACAATGACGAGCTGCGCACCCTGCGGCAACTGCCCGAAGCCACCGCGTGGGAGGATTTGGGGGACGCGGCATTGCTCGGTACAATTGGCGCAGCAGACCCGAGGGAGAGTGGTTCCGCGCACATGATGTATGAGATTATCCTCCAAACCCACGGCTGGGAGGAAGGCTTTGCCCTTCTGACAAAAATCGGCGGGAATGTACGCGGATTCTCCGCGGGCGCCAATGTTATCCCGACAGATGTCGTCGCAGGGCAAGTCATTTACGGACTCGCCATCGATTTTTACGCTTACGGACAGATTGCTGTCATCGGGGCAGATAAAATTAAGTACATCATGCCAAAGGATGGAACGGTTGTCAACCCCGACTCCATCGCTATCCTGAAAGGCGCACCGAATATGGCGGTGGCACAGAAGTTTATCGAGTTCGTTTTGTCTGAAAGCGCCCAAAAACTGTGGCTGCTCAGCGACACCGATGCGGAAGGCCCCTCATGGAAAGGGGGGTTGAACCGCGCAAGCGTCCTGCCTGCACTCTACGACAAACTCGGCGAACGATATGTCGTGACAAATCCGTTCACCATGGAATCAACTCCCTTTCAATACGACGCGGAGAAGGGCGGTACGCGCTGGGATATCATCAGTGACCTCTTCGGTGTACTCATCATCGATTCTCATAAAGACCTGGTTAATGCGTGGAAGGCGATTCGGAAATGTAAAGATCCGGAAAAGCGCGATGCAGCAATTGCGGCACTGGTGCAGATGCCGTTAACTGAAGAAGAGGCGATGCAGTTTGCGGAGAACAACTGGAAAAAGCCTGCATTCCGAAACCAAAAGATTAAGGAGTGGGGGCAGTTCGCGAAAAAGAAGTTCAAAGCAGCACGAGATCTGGCGAGATAATTTTATCAACTATGCGAAATGACTCACGATGAAGACAAACCACATCATTACTGGCGATGCATGTCACGTGTTACCAGAACTCCCTGATGCCGCGTTCCAAGCCATCATCGCCGATCCGCCCTATTACAACGTCCTCACAGGCGAGGCGTGGGATACGCAATGGCCTTCCGAAGAGGCTTACCTCACCTGGTCCCTGCAATGGGTGCGGGAGTGTATGCGGCTGCTAAAAGATGATGGACTTTTCTTCTGCTTCGGGCAACTCGGCAAGCGCGAGCATGTTTTTATCCACCTGATGTCGCGGCTCTGTGCGGAATTCCAATTTCACGATCTGGTTATCTGGGATCGGGCTGTGGGGTATAACGAACGACGGGACAGCTTCACGCCGGCGTATGAGATGATTCTGGTGCTGCGGCAATCACAGGGGGGCGATAGGGTTAAGTTTATCAAGGATGCCGTGCGCGTGCCTTACGATGAGCAAACTATTGCGGCGTATCTCAAAGATCCCCGCTATAAGAACAAAGCCGCGCGGCATCAACACCTACAGGCAGGCAAATACGCGACCAATCTCCTGCGGGTGCCAAGTCTAAAAGGTGCCTCAAAGGAAAAATGCGGGCATCCGAGCCAGAAGCCTGCCGCGCTCATCGAGAAACTTATTCTCTGTTCAACCGACGTGGGTGACACCGTGCTGGATGCGTTTTTGGGTTCGGGGACTACGGCGGCTGTCGCGCAAACGTTGGGAAGGCAGTGGGTAGGGGTAGAGGTGAACCCGCACTATGTTGAGATGGCGAATCAACGCATGGCGGGGCTCCTTCAGATGTAGGGATAACGCCACACTCAGCGATAGGCGCGCTTGCCACGGGACAGGTTTGTAGTCGTGCAATTCATCGCACATTGTAGGAGGAGTCCAAGAAACATCATGCCGAACCAACGCGAAACAACAATCACGAACGAGCTAGTCAACATCCTACGCACCATGCGCCACGGATGGCAAGTCGAAACGGCAGTCAACGCTTTCATCAAAGGCAACAGCGAACTTGATGCGCTCGTCATTGAACGCGGCAGAGAACCCGTTGGCATCGAAGCCAAATTTGATACCACCACCAACGCGAAAAACCTCATCAAACAAGCAGAAACAAGACTTGTTCACGAGCTGGAAGCAGCATACTATATCTCCGGGAAAACCCTCAACAACGTCATGGCAATCCTGTATCCGAACCGTTTTAAGGGGATACAGGGACAGGACATCAGGCCACAACTCCGCGCAGCGCGCGACCTGCAGTACAAACTCGTCAGTACCCTGGGGGATACCGTCGGACACTTCCCAAAAGACGGATGGGCCACCGGCACGGTGGGAGACATCGCCAACGCGATGCACGTCGGTGCAATGCCGAACTCTCAACTTGAACAGGCAGCGGAGGAGATGGAACTTAGCATTAACAGGGCAGCAAAACTGCTTGAGGATGCTATTGCCGAACACCGCGCCATCGGCACTGCTATTGAGACAATTCTGCACCAAGAAGTCTTCTCCAAAGACGCTCTGGGGGTAGGGGCGAGCTCCGAATCGCGACACCTCAACACACAAACCCTCCGCATGGCAGCGCTCATCATCACCGATGCCTTCGTCTTCCAGAGCTCCCTCGCAGGTAAAGCAGAAATGGAATCTGTCCACTCACTCAGGCAGCTGCTCCCTACGATGGACTACGCCGATGTCCTCGCGGATTGGAACGCCATCCTCAAGGTGAACTACCGTCCTATCTTTGAGGATGCTCGGCACCTCGTTGAGGCACTCGCTACCGATGATAGGCTCGTCAAACCTATTTTAACCCTCCTTTGTGCAGCCGCCAGAGACCTTGTTGACACTGGCATCGCACAGATTCACGAACTCGCGGGCATAGTTTTCCAAAAACTGATTACCGACCGGAAATATGTTAAGGCGAACTACACGCTGCCAGAGAGTGCGGTGTTGTTGTCAAGCCTCGTGCTGCCCGAACTGCCCGAAGGTAAATTCCCGAAAGTGGCAGACTTCGCCTGCGGCACAGGCGCGCTGCTCAACGGCGTATACCAACGGATCTTGTCCTTTTATGAGCAATCCGGTGGAAACGGCAGAGATATTCACCAAAAGATGCTGGAGGAGAACATCGCGGGTGCAGATATCATGCCGAATGCGACGCACCTCACAGCGGCAGCACTTGCCAGCACGCATGCTGATATAAAAATTGGAGGCACCCGAATACTCACTGCTCCCTGCGGCATTATGGATGACGGCAGTTACGCGATAGGTTCATTGGAATTGCTTGACGATGTCTCCTTGCTAGACACCGATGCTGAACAAATCGGCGGCGAGGAGAACACGGTGGTTAAACTCCAGCAGACATTCCAGCACGACACGTTTGACATTGTCATACAGAATCCTCCCTTCACGCGACCCGGGTCGGATAGCAACACCGACATTCCAAAGTCTACATTCCAAGGCAGCGAACGCCCCGAAGAAGACCAGAAGTTGATGCAGGCGGCGTTGAAAGCTAAAAACACAGAGGTAACTGATGGGGCTAACGGTTTCGTTTCTGCTTTCGTAGAACTGGCGGACAAAAAACTTAAAACCGGCGGCATCATGGGTTTTATCTTACCATTGACGGTGTTGCGCTCTCCGACTACAAAAAAACTAAGGCACATGTGGGCTACAAAATACCATAACGTCGTCGTGATAACTATGGCGCAAGCGAAGGCACAACACAGTGTATTCTCGGCAGATACCGGCATGGCGGAATGCATCGTCGTTGCAACGAAGGGCATCGGGGAAAATACAGGCCGCGGCACCTTCGTCTGCCTAAACTATCGGCCCGAGAAAGCACTCGAAGCCATGGAAATCGCAAATCACATCTCGCGGAGGCGCGGGACTGGGATGTTACTTGAAGATGTGCCTAACGGCGGAAATATTATCCGCATCGGAAACACTCACGGCGGACAAATGCTAGACTGCCCCATCAACGATGGCATCGCGTGGGTTGCAACACGGGCGAGATCGATGGCACTGCTACAGAGCGCACACAAACTCGCTGGTGGAGAGCTGCATCTGCCTATGGAAAGAGAAGCTATCCCTATTGCCATCTGCCAAGTCAAAGATATTGCAAGGGTTGGTTCGGCAGATTCCTCCAGAGCAAAAGATGGCGCATTTATCATGGTAGAAGGATGTAAACCGAACAGCGATGGCTATGATGCACTATGGAAAGTGAACGCGCCTTTACAGCGGGCGATGGTTGCAGAACCAGATTATACCGCGATTCCCCGTTCACATGGGGATGCGATGGTTCAGCGCGTTTTAGATTGCTTCAGCAAAACCCATTATCACCTTAATCTAACCTTTACTGCAAATTCGGTGATATCTTCCTTTACTGAGAAACCCGCTATTGGAATAACATCAATGATAAATGTTGCTCTCACCGACCCTGGGCATGAGATTGCGTGGACGCTCTGGTGCAACACAACACTTGGATTTTTCTGCCACTGGTTGCACTGTAGTAAACAACAGATGGGGCGCGGGCGGCTGCGTCAGCAGACGTTAGAGACGCTGCCAACGTTGGATGTCCGTCAGCTCTCCGAAAAACAATTAGCAAACGCTGAGACGCTCTTTGAGCGGTTAAAATATAAGCGGATGCTGCCAGTCAACGAGTGTGCCCATGATGCAGTTCGGCATGCCTTGGATGCCGAACTTTTGACAGAAGTGTTAGGCATCACAGACGACAGCGTGCATAAAGCGCTGCAAACCTTGCGTGAGATGCTCTGTGCGGAGCCGAGCATCCACGGAGGAAAGCAGTCCAGATGCAATCTTGATGCAGAGTTATCGACTCTCAAGAAGAAAGGCATCCGATTTCCGAGTTGGTATAAAAAGTAGTAGGCACGCTCCGCGTGCCGTGACCGCATTTTGTCTGAATCGCGGATTTACGCGGATTACACGGAATGACGCGGATTTTTTCCACTCCCTGTCAGAAGGTAGTAGGCACGCTCCGCGTGCCGTTAAACCGCGTGCCGTAAAGTAGTAGGCACGCTCCGCGTGCCGTTAAACCGCGTGCCGTGACCATCTACCGTAAAAACGCTTGATATCCCGGCGGATTTAAGGCATAATTATTAAAGGTTGGACAATTTCATAGAGCATTTTCCAACGCCGGTAGGATTCTTTCCTTTTTAGGCGTGTCCGGCCAATTGGGGGAACTCGCCCGAAATTCAATGACATCGTAGGAAATCATGAAATCAGCCCACTATACTGACAACGTTTTTATCAATTGTCCCTTTGATTCCGCTTACAAGCCGTTGTTTGATGCAATGGTATTTGCTGTCCAGGATTGTGGCTTCATTGCCCGGTGCGCGCTTGAGGAAGAAGACGCGAGCCAAGTTCGCATCGATAAGATTTATAGCGTCATTGCGGATTGCCGTTATGGCATTCATGACATCTCCAGAACGGAATTAGACGAAACTTCAGGGTTTCCTCGATTTAATATGCCTTTGGAATTAGGTGTGTTTCTGGGGGCGAAGAAATTTGGAATTGAAGAGCAGAAAAGAAAGAAATGCCTCATCCTAGATAAAGAGCCGTATCGGTATCAGCAGTTTATCTCGGATATTGCAGGGCAAGACATTCAGGCGCATCACAACGAGGTCGAAGCTACTATCAAAGTTGTCCGGAATTGGCTCCGCATTGCCTCGGGCCGGCAGACGATTCCAGGGGGAAACATCATTTGGGAACGGTACCAAATTTTTCTGAGGGATTTGCCGCAAACGGTTGTAGAACTTCGATTAGACGCGGACGATCTGATTTTTAATGATTATGCTTCGGTGATTGCAAGATGGCTGGAGAGAAATATTCGAGTAACCTATTGAAATGTGATTCAGGGAGGTGATTCACATGGCAAGAGAAAGAACCATTAAATATCCGCCCAAACGAGGGAAGTTTACAAGAAGACAGATTGAACGTGCAGTAGACAAGGTTATTCGTGAGAGGCTTGAGCGAGAAGCGAGGGAAGCAGAAGGGCAGACAGATGCCACGGTTTCCACGCCCGAGTCGCCACCGAAAACTGCCTAGATTCGTTGGTAGGTGCACTTCCAAAGCGCGCCTACCGACTTGACAAAGTAGTAGGCACGCTCCGCGTGCCGTGACCACATTCATCTCTGGCTGCGCTTTTTGTATCGCCCCTACGGGGCTAAAGAGGGGAGGGGACGCGTTTCTATAAACATGTCGTCCCTACGGGACTAAAAGGTGATTCACATGGCAAGAGAAAGAACCATTAAATATCCACCCAAACGAGGGAAGTTTACAAAAAGACAGATTGAACGTGCAGTAGACAAGGTTATTCGTGAGAGGCTTGAGCGAGAAGCGCGGGAAGCAGAAGGGCAGACAGATGCCACGGTTTCCACGCCCGAGCCGCCCCCGAAAACTGCCTAGATTCGTTGGTAGGTGCACTTCCAAAGCGCGCCTACCGACTTGACAAAGTAGTAGGCACGCTCCGCGTGCCGTGACCGCTTTTGTCTGAATCGCGGATTTACGCGGATTATAGGATTCCGCGGATTTTTTCCACTCCCTGTTAGAAGGTAGTAGGCACGCTCCGTGGGTTCTCCGTTAAACCTTTTGATAGATAGATATAAGCACCCCCACACCCCAAAGCCCTGTTGCAATATGCCACACCGTTGCTTATTGCAACACAACGCGCTCTAACCTACAGCATCAAGGCTTCCGCCACCCACTCCCACCAAAACTGTTGTATTTTGACACAGCCGGCGAAAAGACGACGCTAAGTCATTCATTCCACAGCAGGCTGCATGTATTACCCGATGCTGCCTTGATATACAAGGCTATCCCAGGTGTCTATGGCAATGATAACACCTGTTTTCCCTATTGGCACGGTTCTTGCTCTATGGTTGTTTAATGCGAGATGATGTATCGCTGTTGATAGCGAAACACAAACCAATGAGACGATATTAGAACCGTTCCTTACGGAGGAAAAACTACGATGAGAAATAAATTGCCAAGACTTATGCTAACCCTGTTCGTTGCCGGTATCTTTTTCTGCAGCATTCTCCCTTTTGCTGAGCCTGTTTCTGTTATTCATGATGCTTCCTGTCCCCTTTCTGACCCAGTTTATGTGCAGTCACTTGATTGGATGCCGCCGGAAGCATCTGATCAGGAGAGAGAGATATGTGAGGCGAGGGGTAGATGTTATGAGGAGAAACGTCCGAACAGGGTGGAGCCCCATAATGATAATGGGCCGCCGCCAAGCAAGAATGAGCCGACACCAAGCAAGAATGAGCCGACACCAAGCAAGAATGGGCCGCCGCCAAGCAAGAATGGGCCGGCACCAAGCAAGAATGAGCCGCCGCCAAGCAAGAATGGGCCGCCGCCAAGCAAGAATGGGCCGGCACCAAGCAAGAATGAGCCGCCGCCAAGCAAGAATGGGCCGACGACCGATAATGATAATGGTTGGGGCTTTTCGGAGTTCACTTCGGCGTTCGATCGTGTTCTTTTTCTACTTTTTTGAGGTTGAGTTTTGTTGCAGCAAGCTTAACGAAGTTGCTGTTTACAACACCTTACGGAGGAAACTATGATGATGAATAAATTGCCAAGACTTATCCTAACCCTGTTCGTTGCCGGTATCTTTTTCTGCAGCATTCTCCCTTTTGCTGAGCCTGCACAGTGGAACCCTAGGTGTTCTAGTTCTGTATGTGATGAGTCCTTACTTCCAGGTAAGTACAGGCCAGGGTCATCCTTATGTCATGAATGTGATAATCGGGCGACGATCGATAATGAGCCGCCGCCAAGCAATAATGAGCCGCCGCCAAGCGATAATAAGCCGGACTTTTCGGTGTACTTGTCGGTGTTCGGTAGTGTTCTTTTTCTACTTTTTTGAGGTCGCGTTTCGTTGCAGCAAGCTTAACGAAGTTGCTGTTTACAACACCGCAACAATTGTGCATCGCGAGGCGGAGAGCGCTCCTAGAGCGCTCCTACCCCGGTGTGTCGCTGTTTAGACGATATTTTATACCGTTCCTTACGGAGGAAACTATGAAAAATACATTACTAAGATTTCTCGCTACCGCTATCTGTTTCTGTGCGCGCCTCGGTATCCAGCCCATCGCGGGTAGCCGTAGACGCCCGTTGTAGACGTTGACAGAACCAGTCCTGTTATCTGCAAGTTCTTGTTTTAGGCTCTATTAGCACTGTTCCTTACGGAGGAAACTATGAAAAATACATTACTAAGATTTCTCGCTACCGCTATCTGTTTCTGTGCGCGCCTCGGTATCCAACCCATCGCGGGTAGCCGTAGACGCCCGTTGTAGACGTTGACAGAACCAGTCCTGTTATCTGCAGTGGTAACTCGTATGAAAAGTCAGAGATTTTTCATACGAGCAGGCTATACTCGCTATGGTTGTGTAGATGAACAAATTCCGAAGCACCACCCTCAATAGCGGCACCACGCTCTCTCGGAGGCGGTGCGACAGCCGGCCCCTTTTGTGTCTCAACTCCAGTTGCAATAACGGTAATAACCACCGTGGCTTCAGGTTCAGGATTATCCTTGTAGGTAAGTCCGAAAATAATCTGTGCTTCGGGTGCCACATTCTGGATTACCTTCATCGCCGCATCCAATTCACTCATCATGAAATCTGGGGGTGCGCTGAGGTGAACAATCATCCCGTCTGCTCCTTCCATGTTTTCCCCCTCAAGGAGCGGTGAGGAGATAGCGTTCTCCGCAGCGATTTTTGCCCGATTGTCACCGTTTGCTTGGCCTATCCCCATCAACGCTGTGCCCTTATTGCGCAGGATAGTCTGCACATCGGTGAAGTCGACGTTAATTTCGCCTGAGTCCGTAATGATTTCCAAGATGCTGTCAACACCGAGGCACAGGGTTTCATCACTGAGTCGGAGCACCTGCTCCCTCGGTAACGCCGGTTCCATTGTGTCAATGAGCCGCTGGTTGGGCACCACAATAAGGGAGTCCACGTTCTCTCGGAGTGTTTGTAGTCCGTATGCTGCGTGTTCACCGCGCTCTCGTCCCTCAGAATCGAACGGGCGTGTGACAATGCCGACTGTTAAAGTGCCTTGTTCTCGTGCGAGAGAGGCGATGAGGGGGGCAACACCGGTGCCTGTTCCGCCGCCCATGCCGGCGGTAACGAAAACCATGGCTGCGTCTGCAACAAGGGTTTGGAGCGTTTCCTTGTCTTCCTCAGCTGCCCTTCTGCCTACTTCTGGCCGCGCCCCGGCACCAAGGCCTTGCGTGGTGTTCGTGCCAATCTGCACTTGTGTTGCCCCGTGGCAGGTAGCAAGTGCCTCCCGGTCTGTGTCTACAGCGTAAAATTCAGTGCCTGTCAAACCGGCTTCAATCATCCGTTTGACGGCGTTGCCACCCGCCCCGCCGACACCGATGATGTTAATTTTGGTTCGTGAACGCTTAGATTCTTGCTGTTTAAGTGACATAGTTCTTTCCCCCTTAGGTTCTACACCAAATTCTTTGCGTAGGAGTGCCCGGGTTTCTCTTAGCTTCGTCTTGATTGTGCCAATCGCTAAGCCGAGCTCCGCTGCAATCTCTTTGATACTCCACAATTCTAAGTAGAACAAAACCGCTACAGGGCGTACCCGCTGTGGCAGGTGATGCACTGCTTCTCTTGCATCGGCACGGAGTTTTGCCTCTCGAAAACGCGCGTCTGCGTCCCGATCGATGTGCTCAGCCAACTCTGCATAACTGTGCGGGGTTTCGCCCTGGGAATGATAAGCAGAAGTATAGTACCTGTTGCAAGCGGTGTGAGCAATCCGCCGCAGCCACCCACCAAAGCTGCTGACTCTTCGCAGGCCGCGGATGTTTTGCCAGACTGCCATCCAGGTGTCCATGAGAATCTCTTCTGCATCGCGGCGTTGCCTTGAATTCGCAACAATCAATTGCCAGATGCGTGGGCTATAACGGGACATTAGCTCTGCGAACGCGGGTTCGTTCCCATCTTGTACGAACTGGATAAGTTCTTCATCTGTCAGTTCATTGGGTGTTAATAAATCGTGGTGCATAAACCGATTCCCAATTAGGTTTTAATATAAAGAGGGGGATTTTTGGTAAAAAGGTTTAAAAAAATTTTGAAGGTAGTAGGCCCGCTCCGCGTGCCGTGACCTGAGAAGGTAGTAGGCCCGCTCCGCGTGCCGTGACCATGGCTAATTGTTCACAGCGTTTCTTCATCGCCGCCGTGATGCCATATCGAAACCCACTGCCGCGACGAGTACCACACCCTTGATAATATCTTGCCACGATGCATCCATATTTGCCATGCTCATCCCGTTGTTAAGGCTTTCCATGACGAACGCACCTAAGACTGCACCGAGGATGCTCCCACGCCCACCCATTAAACTGGCACCCCCGATAACACATGCGGCGATGGCATCTAATTCTAGCAGCCGGCCGGCTTCTGGACTCGCACTTCCAACGCGCGCAGTCAATACAACACCGGCAATTGCCATCAATGCCCCCATTGTTGCAAAGACGCGCAACGTAATTCCTCGCACATTGACTCCGGAGAGGTACGCTGCCTCTGCATTTCCACCAACTGCGTAGACGTAACGCCCGAAACGCGTATGGTTGGCGATAAAGTGAAACACGAACGCAAGCGCGAACAGAATGCACACCGGGAGTGGAATCCCTTTGTGGGAATTCATCACGGCGATGAAGGCAACAATGCAACACCACGTTACACCTATTTTTAGCACGGCTGGTAGGCGCGCCGCTAATATTGAAGCGTGGGGCGCGCGCTGCCGATTCTGCTGATAAAGGGCGTACCCGCTCACCCCCAATCCGACGAGCATGATACCCCATCCCATAGTGGCTGGAAGGTAGGCGTTACCCACCGCTTTTAACCAATTATCAGGCAGAAGGATAGTCTCGCCTTTTGTAAAGGCTAGCATCAAGCCTCGATACGCCAAAAAACCGCCTAATGTGACGATAAACGCGGGGATGCGCTGATATGCCACAAGATAGCCTTGTATTAGCCCTATCAGCATACCGATGCAGATGACAGCGAGGAGTGTCACGACAATCGGTTGCCCCCACCAAACGTGCAGAATCGCGGCGATAGCACCAAGCAACCCAGCACCGTAGCCGACAGACAAGTCGATGTTGGCGGAGACGATAACCAGCACCATGCCGACGGCAAGAATGGCTGTGACTGCGGCTTGACGGGAGAGATTGGACAGATTGCGAGTGCTGAGGAAGGTGCCTCCGGTCAGCCATGTGAAAATCACCCAAACGCAGACGAGGGCAATTACCATTGCATACATGCGGAGATTCAGGTGCTTCATGTGAAAACTTTTTAATATAGAGGGCCTTCGGAGGCAAAAAGTTGCTGAAAATTTCTTGTTGTTACCTCGCCGATTGTCTCTATGGAGGTGCCGCGAAGTTCGGCTATTTTTTCAGCAACAGCGCGGACATAAGCGGGTTCGTTGCGTTTACCGCGCCGAAATTGGGGTGCCAGCCACGGACAATCGGTTTCTATTAGCAGCCGCTCGGCAGGCACTTCCCTCGCCACTGCTTGAACATCTTTGGCATTCGGATAGGTGACTATGCCACCGATGCCGATGTGAAACTGAATATCAAGGCTTCTGTGCATCACTTCGACATCGCCTGTAAAACAGTGCAATACGCCTCGCATCTTCCCTCGCCGTGCTTCCAAGATAGGCAGAATGTCCATATACGCATCGCGATTGTGAATGATGATGGGCATATCAAGTTCTTCTGCCATATCCAACTGTTTTTCAAATGCTGCTTTTTGCAACGGGCGAGGCGAGAGGTTCCGGTGGTAATCCAACCCCATTTCGCCGAGCGCAAGCACCTTTGGATGGGTGGCGAGGGCACGAAGCGTCTGGAGTGTATCGGGGGTGAAATCCTTTGCGTCGTGGGGGTGCATCCCGACGGTCGCGTAGATATTTTCATGTTTCTCCGCCAATTCTACTGCACCTCGGCTGGTTTTTACATCAAACCCGATAACAAGGATAGCGGAGAGTGCTGCTTCGTGTGCGCGTTTGAGTACTGCATCCCGATCGCTGTTGAATTGGGAAAGTTGAATGTGTGCGTGTGAATCGATAAACATTTTTGTCTATGCCTAGTGCGTTGACGGCGTTCTGTGGTGTTCAGGGTAGGCACGAGGCACTACCCCTACACTGCATTGAAAATCTCGTCGGAGCCTTTCTCTGCCAGTTCACATCAAAGGGGTTCGGATAACGGTTTCAAGCGTATGGGCGCGGGGCGGCTGCGTCACCAGAAACAGAATCAGCTCCGCCACATCCTCTGGGAGTGTGAGATGTGCAATCACATCATCTGGATGGTTATCGCGGCGCATTTTCGTATCCACAGGCCCCGGACAGACAACGTAGGCTTTCACCCCCTGTGCTCTGCCCTCATTGTTTGTCGTCTCGGTGAAGCCGACAACGGCGAATTTGGAGGCACAATACGCACCGCCGTTGGCGTGTCCATATTTGCCAGAGACGGAGGAGACATTGACGATATGGCCGTAGTGCTGCTCGCACATCTGGCTAAACACGGCTTGTGTACCGAGAAACACGCCTTTGAGGTTGACTGCCATGGTCAAATCCCAATCCTCTTCCCGAATCTTTGGAATGGGGTTGTGGAGCGCCACACCTGCATTGTTCACGAGGATGTCCACCTTGCCGAAGGTGTCGAGCGTTTGTGCCACCATGGCTTCGACATCCGCTTTATGCTGCACATCGGTTGGGATGGCGAGGGCGCGCCTGCCGAGCTGCTTCACTTCATCAGCGACGGCTGTGATTTCATTAGCTGTCCGTGCTGCGAGGACGATGTCGGCACCTTCTTTGGCAAAAGCGAGAGCGGTGGCGCGCCCGATGCCGCGGCCGCCGCCAGTAATAATCGCGATATGATTTTCTAGTTTCATGGGTTATTCCGCTAGCTTGCGAACGGCAGAACGGAGCCTGCCTGCTTCTATCTCCTACGATATTTGATACTGTGCGAGTTTCTGTTTGTTGAACAGAATGCCGTGGCCCGGACGTTCCGGTGGCGAGAAGTGACCGGCACTGAGCGTCAAGGTGTCGTCAAGCACCGGGTCAAGCGATGGGATATATTCGACAAAGAGCGAGTGTGGCACTGCGGCAGAGAGATGCACGTGCAAATCCATCAAGAAATGCGGGGAGACCGAGAGGCCGAAGCATTCTGCCGTATGTGCAACCTTCATCCATTCAGAGATACCGCCGACGCGGACAGCATCCGGCTGAAGGATGTCCGCTGCGCCCTGGGCAATGTATTCCTGAAAGACATATTTATTGTAGAGCGTTTCGCCGACAGCGATTGGAATAGTAGTTTTCTCGCGCAACACCACGTGGCTATCTACGTCATCTGCTTCAATGGGTTCTTCAAACCAGAAAAGGTCTGCTTCTTCGACACGGCAGGCGAGTTGAATGGCTTCGCGGGCATTCCACTTCATATTTGCATCAATCATGAGGTAGGGCTCCTGCCCAATCGCCTTCCTGACAGCGAAGATGCGTGCAACATCTTCGTGTAAGCTGTCGCGCCCCACCTTAATCTTGATGCCTTTGAAGCCTTGTGCCACAAATTCCACAGATTGCTTAACAAGTTCGTCTTCGGTGAGGTGGAGCCACCCACCGTCTGTGTTGTAGACGGGTACGGAGGCTCTTGCACCGCCGAGGAGTTGGTAGAGCGGCAATTCGGCGCGCTGTGCCATGAGGTCCCAGAGCGCGATGTCTACCGCCGCCATACCCAAGCCAACGATACCGCCTCTGCCTACCCAGTGTGTCTCCATCCACATCCGATTCCAGATTCTGTCGATGTTGACAGCATCCTCTTCAAGAAGGATAGGTGTGAGATAGGCATCCATAATCTGTTTGATGGCTTCTCCGCCCTTGCCGATAGTGTAGGAAAACCCGGTGCCTATCACCCCGTCAGCATCTTCGATCTCGATGAAGGGAAACTCCATAGAGACAAAGGCTTGGATGGCATCGACGCGTTTGACTTGCGGTGGGATGTCGTAAAGTGCGGTGCGAACTGCTTTAATTTTCATTTTTTTTCGTCTTTCAGTCGGGCCAACTCTCCTCGGAGGCGTGCCACTTCTGCTTCGGCCTGTTGTCGTGCGGCAGCTTCTATCTCGGCAGGAGTCTTAAGCGACTGTCCCAGAATCGGAGCGTACAGCCTAAGTGCATCACCTTCCAGATGAAACGCTATCCCCAAGACTTCGGACAGAATGCCTGCATCTGCGAGGGGCGGAATCGGCACGTAAGTTCCATCGCCCGCAAGGCGAAAGCCCATCAGCGGTTCAGGTAAATAGCACCGCTCAAAATCGCAAAGGACATAGTCCTTCACACCGAGTTCCGCATACCGGGTTTTCTTCCTTCCTAAATCGTTTTCAAACGTGCTCTTGCTTGCAAACTCTAGCACAAAGTCTGGCGGTTTGCCTTCTTCCCAGGTTTTGTAGGTGCGTCGTTTCTCCTTACCGACACCGAAGGAAACTAGCACATCTGGCGAAATAGAGCGTTGGGGTTTCCCCGGTACGTCATAGATGAGTATATTCGCCGAAACGTAGACATCCGGACTATCCGCAAAATAGGCTTTAAGTTTCTGCATTGTGCCAACGAGCATATCCAGATGGGAATCGGTTTCAGCGATAGGTTTCCCATCGGATTCCGGATAATAGACAACGCCTTCATCCGTCGGTGCATATCGAATGCGGTAGGAAGGTTCATAGATTTCCATCGTAGCGTCTCCTTACTATGCTAACTTGCAAGTTACGCCTCCACATTCTCCAGCATCGCCAACAATTTCTCAAGGCAAATCCGAGAGGCTTCCTCACCAGCTTCCGAAAAGGCTTGTCCCCCCGGTCTGTTGAGAATTGCATCATCAATTTTAAGAGAGGGCCGCCAGTGCGTTTCAAGGCAGAGGTGTCCTTCATATCCATCATCAACGAAGGCTTGGAGTTGTCCTTGCCAGTCGATAATGCCGTCTCCAACGGGAACAGATTCTATTTCCCCGGTATCGGGATTTGCGCCGGCATCCTTGAGGTGCGCGTGAATCATCGTCGATTTGAGGCGGTTGTAAGCGTCGGGGTACGGGGTTTCGCCGCCCCTCGCGTGTGCCTCATTGGCGGGATCCCAGATGGCGCGCACGTTCGGGGAATCGATTGCCTCGATAAATTGTGCGGTGAGTTTCGCTGTACGGAGAGAGGTGGTGGATTCGTTTTCCATGCCGAGAACGATGCCTTCTCCATCTACCATTCGGCGCGGTTCATCGTAGGCGGCTATAATTTCGTCCCAACGTTTCTCCGTTTCGCCGGTGTCCCAAAAGACGAAAGTGCGGATGAGATTGGTATCGAACGCCTTTGCGGTGCGGATACACCCTTTCAGGATATTGAGATGCTCTTTCCGCTCTTGGGCGTTGTCCATATCGCATTTAAAGAACGGGGAGGCGATGCCAATAATCTCGATGCCGGTACCGTCTAGCACCCGTTTCATCTCATCGATGTCGGTATCGGTTAATTCGTGGGGCAGTTTATCCCAGACAGAGCGAATTTCAATAGAGTGTAGGTTGAATTCTTTTACAAAATTGACAACGGTGGCGAAGTCTTGAGAGACTTCATCGCCAATAACGCCGAGTTTAAACATAGTTTTGCTTTCTCCTTATTGGACAGGCTGTGGCACAAGGACTGTGCCAGCTGCTGTAACATTTGTCAAAATAATAGCATGGAATGGCGTTAATAGCAAGCAAGAATTTATCCGCTTTCGGGCATTACAACGAAGGCAAATTCTTCACAACCTCCACCGTCTTCAGACTCACGTTGATGACGCGGGCGATGAGCTCTACGATATACCGCGGTGCATCCGCACGATTCGCATCGTTCACGATGCCACTCCGTTTGTCTACCTTCACGCAATACCGGTCGATCACCCATTCCAACGCAGAACGCGTGCCAAGCCGATACGCATAAGCCTCCGCAGGGATGCCATCCAGCGTCAGGAAGTCGTTGTATTTTAACTGCGTCTTGTCTTTAGAGAGTTTCATCCGCTCTACGCGCCACTCTATCGGCATCCCAGGCGTTTCGATGTATCTTAACTTTTCGTATTTTGGATAGGATTCGTAGTTGACGTGGAGGGCTGCTAATTCTGTCCCTGCGTTGGCGAATCCCCAGAAATCTTCGGCGAAGGGGATGTGCGGCAGGTCGCGCTTGAGGTTCATCTCATACCGCTCGCGATAGGTAGGGTGGTGCAGGAGTCCGTAGGTATAATGAAAGATGTCCCACTTGGTAATGGTGTTGTCTTTATAGTGCGTTTGGAACTGTGCCAATGCCCAATCGGTGATGTTCTCTTGTTGGTTTGTGCCATCTTCGTCGTAGATATAGAAAGGGAAACACTGCGTTTTTTCCAGAAGATCCATGCACGGAACTATATTCGCGATAAAGGTTTGAAAAGGTTTGTTGCTTCCAATGCCACTGACACAAATCACCCGATTTTTCGATTCTGTCTCTGGCGTAGGGAAGATAGATGGGAACACGTATACTCCCTCTATCATAATTCTATCAAAGTAAAGACGCGATTTTGTGAATGGCCGGTAGAGCGATTGTCGGATTTTTGTGTTGGCAAATGCCGCGATGTGCCGCCTCTTCATTTTTTGTTTCAAGCCTTGGCTCCACTTGATTTTCGCATCATCAGAAATCACAAAATCATCAAGGTTTGCATGTTGATTGCCTCCACGTTTCCACCTATCCACTTCTGTGTTGTAAGTGTCAATCATCCGCTGAACGGTCTCAGCAAGTCTGTCTCGGTTGAAATTGTAAGCCCACGCATCGCGACTCGTTGACACACCGCAACTATAGGTTTTGAAAATCACATCCACCGCCGCGCCTTTTCCTGCTTTCGCTTCCTTGGTCCCTATCGGAATAAAGGTGTCAAACTCGGCATGGAGCCCTTCGGTGAGCCATGTATGTTGCTTGTCAGGCGTTATTTGCTGCCATTCAATATTTTGATAATGTTCCTTTGAATCCAGATAACTATATTTTTCTTCCTTTCGCCAAAATTCATCAACACGCGCGTAGAAGATTTGGGTGGTTTTCGGGGCAGGTTTTGAATCTGTCTTGTCAACACTTTTCTTGATGAAGAAATTGATACTCACCCCGACCTGAATCCCAAAAACATTGTGCGTTGTCCCTGACAACTTCGGATTTTTACGGACGTTCCCACTCAGATTCAGAATGTAAATCGCGTCAAAATCATCTACGAGGTGTTTCCGCATGCCATCAAACGCGATGCCATCCAGAAAGCCGTTATTTGTCACAAAGGTGACAACGCCTTCATCGCCAATCCGGTCTGATGCCCACCGAATCGCCTTCACATACGGATCCGACAGCGAGTTCTTATTCGTCGCCTTGGAGTCTTGCGAATACGTCTCCCGCACGCGCGCATCCATCGTCGCGTATTTCCGATTCTTGTTGTTGTCGTTTTCATTTGCCTGTCCTGCATTGTAGGGTGGATTGCCGATGATAACAGTCATTGGTGTCTGCTTCTGTTTCTCCACGCGTTCTGTATTCTCGCGCGTGAAAAGCTGCGTCTGACGTTCCTCAAGCAACTCAAAGGTGTCGGCAAGCGCGAGGCCTTCAAACGGCAGATAGGTCTTCGCCCGTTGAAAATACTCGTGTTCAATGTTCAGGCTGGCGATGTAGTAGGGCAATAGTAGAATCTCGTTGCAATGCAGTTCGTTTTTATACTTTTCTTCCAACGTTGAACCTTGGATGTCCTGCATGAGCCGGACGATGAAGTTGCCGGTGCCGACGAATGGATCGATGATATGCACGCCGGTATCCGAAAGCGACCGGTCGAACTCGGTTTTGAGGATGTGTTCAACGCTGTTCACCATGAAATCCACAATTGGTTGAGGGGTGTAGACGATGCCGTGTGTGTCTGCCACCTCTACAGAGAATCCCTGAAAAAACTGCTCATAGACGGTGTTGAGAAAGTGCTGTTTTTGGGAGAAGTCTTTGCAGAGGGTTGCGGCGTTCTCAATGGCGATGTAGAAAGGGTTCAGGGGTTTGAGAAACTCGGTGCGACTCAATGCGTTCCGGATGAGTATCTCAATGACGTTTTCAATCTCGCGTGCGATGATATTTCGGCGGGTGAAGTCCGGATTATCGAAGACGGTGCGGAAGATGCGTTCTGTGAGTAGATGTTGGATGAGCATCTCCTCAACGGCGGCTTTGGAGAGGTTTGGGTTGATGGCATCGCGGCACTGCTGATAAAAGGATAAGAAGGCGTTCACAAATTCCGGGTTCGTCTCGTGCTGTTGCGCGATGAGTTCTGCGAGTTTTTTGCCGAGGGCGGGGACCTTCTCTTTGAATTCAGCGACAGCGGCGTGCCAGTTTTCAAGCGCAGCGGGAGGCGCGGCGAAGAGGTGTTGGAGTGCGGCAATCAGGCGTGTCGGTTCGGTGATGTCTACGTCAAAGACTTTTTCTCCGTTTTGATAGAGGATACCGTGCTGTGGGGTTTGAAAAAAGATGTTGTCGAGCGGATAGCCTGCGTCCCGTTTTTCCTGCACCGCTTTGTGGAGGTTATCGTCCATATCCTTCGCTTCCCAATAGGCGAAGGGGAGGCCATAGTCGTCGAGTATCACACCGTCGAGGACGATGCGATTTCCTGTTGGGGTGCGCATCCCGTATTGCGGGACGAGGGTAGCATCTACCTGTTTTGCACAGACGGTGAGCAGCGTTTCAAAGGGAGAACTGACTGCGCCTTCGTGTGTGATGTGGTGTTTTGCGTATTGCTGCAGCGTGGCGTAGTAGTCGCGGACTGCTTTGTGATTGGGTTTAAGGTTGAGTTGTGGCATGAAAGTATAGTAGCAGAATTAGATTTTTATTTAAAGGGGAACTAAAATCAGAGATGCCCTGCCTCGGACAGCGCCCGTGCAAGATTCCTTTCTCTTCCACAACGCTCTATCAAAATCAAACGGTTGCCTGCTTTAAATTCTTGTCTATTTTTCGGGTCTCTCGGGTTCGTCCATTCAATTCTCCGACCGCAGACCAGAACTGGAACGTAGACAGTTTTCCCATTTTTCTTCCGATCTGGAGCGATGGTAGCGGCAAATCTCACACTGTTTACCAACTTTTCGCGGACATCCGATTCGGTGGCTTTACCGCTTTTGAGTTCAATTGGAACCGCTACGAAGGTGTTTTTGGCAGTATTACCGTAAAATAGCAGCCGGTCGCACCGTTTCTCGTTCTTTCTGCGCGAGTCGAATTCTTTCTCTACATCTATCACAACCCGCTCACTGGGTATATCAACAAGGTGCACCGTACATCCTTCTCCGCTGCACGAATCAGTAAGGCTTTCTGGATTTACCTTCCCTCGGATTTCGGCCAACCATTTATTCAGATTCAAGTCCATTATCTCCTTTCGCATCCTCAAGTCGGTTCTGAAGCCCCGCAGAACGGTTATAGAGATCCGTAGCTATATCCAAGTAATCCAGGGGTTCTATGCCTCCAATAAGGTCAAACGGGATTTCTGTGACCGGCTTGTCCACGCTGAACCACCATGTGCCAACCTGTTCCTTTGCCAGCCAGTCTGCTGATTCCCTTGTAGATTCTCCCTGTTTCCGCAATTCACCTTCGCGAATCAGGTTTCCGATCTGTTGGAGGAGCCAGTGACTATGTGTTGTAATCACGACGCGCACCCCGGCTTGGACTAAGCGGGCAAGGATGTGGGCGATTTTGGTTTGCGCCACAGGATGCAGGTGAGATTCTGGTTCTTCAATAATGAGCACATCGCCAGGCTGAACGATACCTCGCAGAAAGAGGACTAAGGGCGCGAGTTCAGATACCATTGCCGAGGAGTGGCTCATACGCAGTGCCTCTTCCACCTTCTGTGGACGGTACAGAAATTCCGGGTACGCTTCTGGTGCGGGACGTTGAACTTCTATTTCACCCCGGAGCAGTTCATCCTCCAGTGCTGTGGCGATACTATTTATTCTCTGTGAAGATCTGTTGCGTTCCTTGTAATGGATGAGCTCCTCCAGAAAATCCGCTATCATTCCCGACAATGTAGACATCTCAGGGGAGTGCTCCAAACCTATGCGAGTGGCACGCTTTATGAGGGAGCTCGTAATCACACCGCGGCTTTGCATAATGCCGCTCCTAGCCGCAGGTAAGTAGTACGAATTCTCTGCTTCCTCTTTAGAGGCACGTAAAATTTTTAATACATCTCGAACTTCAGATGTTTCAGGCAACACCGCTTCATCTGCTGAGCGGAGAACGATGTCTGGGTTGATGTGTCCGCCTACAGTCGTCCCGACCCCGGTGTCCTGCGCCTCAAAAGTCCAACGCTTTTGATTTCCCTCGCAAACCCGCAGTGAAACTTTCATTTCGTTGCCTCCGCCCCCGGTGAACCGAATTAATTTAGAAACAGACTCAAGATCGAAACATCGTTTGAGTTCGTCTTCGAAGCCTTCCTTATCTGTGAGTTCAGACTCCAACAGGGTGCGTATATGCGGCGGTAAATCGGAGAATTTGAACGGGTACCCAGGTCTGTTGAATTTTTCGAATGCCGCGAATATTTCTTCTCCCAACCCCGCCTGCTGATTCTGTAGACAGCGGTTTAGCGGAGAGGAAACAAGGGCTAAAAAAAAGTCAGAAGTGTACACCCAAGGAAATTGTGAGAATCCCTCAAAATGTTTGTGTAATGCATAAATAAGCGCGGCGAGATAGGTTTTGCCGGTGTTGCTCTCACCAACGAATACAGTCAGCGGGCGAAGTTCTATCGCCGCCTCCTCTATCGGACCGAAGTTCTGAACCTTGATATGGACTTTCATGTGCTGGCTCTCTATAGTTTTGTGCACTGTTTCTTTTCCTATCGGTGGTGGATTTAAATCAATTATACGCACATTCGCAATCAATTGCAAGGAAAACATCTCGGTTTCGGCCCGCTGGCGTTCATTTAAAGGTTCGCGCGGAACTGTTGCAATTGACATAGCAAATATGATAAAATAGAAAATAAATAGTCAGTGGTTCACCTTAACCCGATACGCATAGACATGGAGGAAAAATGACTAAGGCACAACTTCCGTTCTCCCAAGAGCAGCGAGAGGATATTGAGAGACTTCTAGCCGCCAGATCCGATAGCGAGGTTATCTATCAACGATTACAGGAGCTTGCCGGTGACGATGCAGAAACCCAAGTTGCGTTCGCTGAGATTGCCCCGCAACTCGTGCGAGAGGCCCTAGATTCTCCGAACGTGGATGCGGCGTTGAATCACTTCGCACGGTTTGCCCAGGCAGCGTTGAGTCAAAATTGGCTGTACGACGTGTTAGCCGAGGTGCCCGCGCTCATGCGGCAGATGATGCACAGTTTCGGTTCGTCCTCCTATTTGGCAGATATTCTCGTCCGCAACCCCGAATTCTTTTTTGACGTTTTGAATCCGAGTATTATGGGGGCACCCAAAACGCAGCAGATCATGTACGATGAGTTGGCAGACGTGTTCGCGGAGCTCAGCGTGCTGGAGCAGAAATTAGGCGAGATACGCCGCTATAAACGGCAGGAAAGCTTCCGAATCGGCTTGCGCGACCTGTTGGAAATAGCCGATTTGGAAACGACGACGCTAGAACTCAGCAACTTGGCAGAAGCAACGTTACAGCACTGTTATGAGCTCGGACAGGACGAGGTGATGCAGCCGAGGTTTGGAACGCCGATGAATGAGGAAGGGACTGCACCTTGTCGATTCGCTATCATCGGCATGGGAAAATTAGGCGGCTATGAGCTCAACTTTAGTTCTGATGTCGACCTCATCTTCGTCTATGGCGATGATGGACAAACAGATACTGGCACTGACAACCATGAATACTACTCCCGGTTGTGTGAATTTATCATTAAGGCAATGAGCGAGATAACAGCGGAGGGCTACGTTTTTCGCGTGGATGTCCGCTTGCGTCCTGAAAGCAGTGCCGGTGTCATCATCCGCTCTATGGAAAGTTATGAAAGCTACTATGAAGGCTGGGGCGAGCTGTGGGAACGGCAGGCGTTGATTAAAGCGCGTCCTGTGGCCGGGGATATGGGCTTCGGCGACGAGTTCATCCGCATGATCCAGCCTTTTGTGTATCAACGCTATTTAGATGGCGTGACGCTGAGTGAGATTAAAGCGGACATCCGGGGCACCAAAGCGCGCATAGAGGAACAACTCGTTAGCGAGAAAGTTGAGCTCGAGAAGCATGTTAAACTCGGTCCGGGCGCTATCCGTGATATTGAATTTACTGTGCAGTGCCTCCAGATGATTCATGGCGGGAAGAGAAAGTCGCTGTGCTCGCAGAATACATTGGAGACGATTGCGGCGCTGAAGGCGCACGGGCTGCTGAGCGGAGTGGACGCGGAGACGCTCGCAACAGCCTATAGGTTCTTACGCACAGTGGAACACCGCATCCAAATTGAGGGAGATCAGCAGCGATATTCCATTCCAGACAAGGAACTCGACGAGTTGAAACTTGCCAGACGCGCGGGGTATCGGGATACCGCAGATGTGGCGGTGCTGGAAGCGTTCCGTAGGGATTACCGAGCCCACAAGGCACAGGTACGGGAAATTTTTAAAAAAGTCACGGCGACTCCGGTGCAAACGGACGATGGCATTGACATCGCCTTACTGCTCGCGGAATCTGAACCGCAGGAGCTGGAAGTGTCTTTGCGCCCGTTCGGTTTTGCAGACGTGCGGGAGGCACACCGTTTACTGAATAGGCTGGCGAACGGCGGGGATGGTGTCCAATTTTCGCCAGGGGTGCGCCGCGCCTTTTTTCAACTGGCTCCAACCCTCCTCAACATCTTACGCGATTCCCCTAATCCGGACATGGCTCTTCGTTCTCTGTCGGCATTTGCGGATAAGGTAGGCGCGCGGAGTAGTTACTACACGATGTTCGCCGAAAAACCCTCAACGCTTGAGGCACTTGCCAGTGTCTGTGGCTCCAGCCTTTACCTCTCGGAATTACTCATCATGAGCCCTGAGCTCTTCGACCTGCTGACAGTACCGACTTTGGTAGAACGTTCCAAGACGCTCGCCGAGAAGCAAGAAGAAGCGTTGAAAGTTGTCGCAGACGCACCATCCGACAAAATGCTGTCCCTGTTACGGCGGTATAAGAACGATGAAATTTGGCGCATCGCCTTGCGAGATATCCTCGGCAATGTGACACTGCCGACGACAACCGCAGAGCTCTCCGATCTTGCTGAAGCAGTGTTGCAAGCGATATATCCGCAGGTTGAAGCACCGCTCATCCAGGAGCACGGAACGCCCCTCAGCCCTGATGGAACCCCTGTGACGTTCGCAATCATTGCCATGGGCAAATTTGGGGGGAGAGATCTCAACTTCAGCTCAGATTTGGATATTATGTATGTCTACTCGGAAGATGGCGCGACCACGGAAGGTATGCCCAATGCTGACTATTTTTCAACGTTCGGCTTGGAACTGGTCAAACAACTCACCGGAAATCAGGGGATAGGTATCTATGAACTCGACCTCCGCCTCCGTCCTCACGGCAAAGGCGGGGCGATTGCGTTGCCGCTGGCAGCGTATCAGAATTATTATGACACCGCCGCGCAAATTTGGGAACGCCAAGCACTTACACGCGCTCGACCTGTAGCAGGGGACACCGCTGGCCTTGGGAATCGGTTTTTAGAGGTGGCGCACGCGTTCACCTATGGCCAACCACTTGCGCCTGAAGGCATCGCTGAAATCGTACATACGCGCCAACGGCAGGAGGCACAAGCCACAAGGAAACCAACCACACGCCGGCGGCGCCGCGGCAGAACTCGCACTCCCCCTGCTAATGTGAAGTCGGGGTACGGGGGGCTCGTAGATATTGAATTCGTGGTGCAGACGCTTCAACTCGTCCACGGCTGCGACTCGGCTTCTGTTCGAGTACAGGACACGCTCCTCGCGATGGACAGATTGCATGCTATCGGCGCGTTGACAGAGGTACAGCGCGAGGGATTGACTGAGGCGTATCAATTTCTTAGACGCGTCGAAAACGCGTTGCGGATTGTCCACGACCGGGCACTGGATGCGCTGCCGACGAATCATGCCGAGTTGGAGCAGTTGGCACGGCGGCTGGGGTATACGCAGACAGAAGAGGCACCGGCTGTAGAGGCGTTTTTGAAAGATTACGGAGAGTGGACGGAGACCACGCGTTCGCTGTTTAATCAAATTCTTGTGAGTTAGTTGAACACGGGTTGTCCCCAAAGGCGATAAAATCGATGCCTTGACCATTTAAGGGGTTAGCATGGATATTAAACCGATCCGAACCGAAGCAGACTATGAAGCTGCGATGAAAGCGATTGAACAGCTCTGGGGGGCAATTTACGGTTCGCCAGAAGGGGATAAACTTGATGTGCTTGTTACGTTGGTGGAGGCTTATGAAGAGAAGCATTATCCAATCCTTCCGCCGGATCCGATTGATGCAATTCTTCACTACATGGAGAATCAAGGATTATCTGAGGGCGACCTTGAGCCCTATCTTGGTTCCTCTACCTATGTGTCAGAAGTCTTAAATCGAAGCCGCGCCTTGTCACTGGACATGATTCGAAAATTACACACGGGGCTCGGAATCCCAGCGGATATCTTAGTCCAACCTTATGCACAGGTAGATGACTCAAAGCAACAGGTGTAGCCCGTATACCCGGGCGGGGTTGTGGGCATAACTTTCAGGGTTCCCATCTTGCTGGAAATCCGCCTTTATGCTAGAAATAGCGAATATTAACTGAAGCGTAGGCGGGCAATGCCCGCCCACACGCAAATTTTAATCCGCAACCTTCGCACCAAAGTTATGGCCTTCAATTGCTGCGACTGCCTTTACTAGGGCATCGGTTGTGACTTTGCCTTTTACCACCTTTACGACAGCGGTGTTTGTGTCTGTGGAAACGCTGACGACTTCAGTGACACCTGCGACTTTGCTGAGTGCATCCTGAACCTTGCTAGGACAAGCATCACACGTCATGCCGGTTACACTGAGTGTGACTTCCTCAATGGCTGCTGCGGAAAAGTTCTGACTTTCCACTGCCTTTATCAGAGCATCGGTTGTGACTTTGCCTTTCACTACCTTTACGACAGCGGTGTTTGTGTCTGTGGAAACGCTGACGACTTCAGTGACACCTGCGACTTTGCTGAGTGCATCCTGAACCTTGCTAGGACAAGCATCACACGTCATGCCGGTTACACTGAGTGTGACTTCCTCAATGGCTGCTGCGGAAAAGCCGCTGCCTTCGACTGCCTTTACGAGCGTCTCGGTTGTGACTTTGCCCTTTGCAACCTTTACGACAGCGGTGTTTGTGTCTGAGGAAACGCTGACGACTTCAGTGACACCTGCGACTTTGCTGAGTGCATCCTGCACCTTGCTGGTACAGGCCCCTCACGTCATGCCGGTCACGCTGAGCGTCACTTTCTCAATGGGTGCTGCGGAAAAGCCGCTGCCTTCGACTGCCTTTATGAGCGTCTCGGTTGTGACTTTACCTTTCGCCACCTTTACGACAGCAGTGTTTGTGTCTGTGGAAACGCTGACGACTTCAGTGACGCCTGTGACTTTGCTGAGTGCATCCTGCACCTTGCTGGTACAGGCACCTCACGTCATGCCGGTCACGCTGAGCGCCACTTTCTCAATAGGTGCTGCGGAAAAGCCGCTGCCTTCGACTGCCTTTATGAGCGTCTCGGTTGTGACTTTACCTTTCGCCACCTTTACGACAGCGGTGTTTGTGTCTGTGGAAACGCTGACGACTTCAGTGACGCCTGTGACTTTACTGAGTGCATCCTGCACCTTGCTGGTACAGGCACCTCACGTCATGCCGGTCACGCTGAGCGTCACTTTTTCAGTAGAAGACTTCGCTTCATCAGCACTCTGCACTTCCTCGGTGGCCGGGGCGTTAACGATGGGGAGTGTTCCCATACAAACACAAACTAGCAGTGCCACGAGGAAACCGGGAGAGATTCTATAGTTCTGCATTTTCTAAGTTCCTTTTTGCCTTCGCATGACATAGTGCCATACGATTATTGTTAATTTGCGCTGATAATCAATACTAATTGTGCCGTATTCTATATAAAAAGTCAAGTTAAAGATGAGAAAAAAGAATGATGCGGATGCTAATCAAACGGCGTATGTGGTTGCAAAGGCTGCAGTCTTGGTGGGAAGACGGTGGCCAAAGCATGTGAGCAGTATCCCACTGCCGCAGAGCTGATTAGTTTTCGGGATGAAGCGTAAAAAACGCTTCCCCATTTTCTGATGCATGGGTGGAGGCTTTCTGAAATTTGTCCGCCATGTCAAAAGCCTCCGCTTTTTTGAAATGTTGAATCAAGCGAGGGGCATCGCGCACCCGGAAACCCCGAAAATCTTTTGACATACTTTCGGCAAGAAGCGTTTGTATTTCAAGGTCCAAACGGGTGGACTCTCCCTCTGTTGGAGATAACTTCCCCAACTCTTGTTGAATACGGTTCTGTTCGGTTCGGAGTGCCTGGATATGCGAGAATTCCTCCATCGTAATTCGCCCTTGGGGAAATTCACGAAGCTCCTGCCGTATTTCATGGAAGCGAGATTGTAGTTCTTGACGCCGTTCTTGCTCGGGGGCGCGTGGCGGGGGCGTGTAATGCCCCTTCCCCGCGTTTTTTTCGGGATGGACATTCTTGTCCGCAGTACGAGGCACGGGGCTTTGTTCCACAGAGCCCACGGGGGCGGTGTTTTCTGTTTCCCCCATGTCCACGTCTGTGTGCGTTTCAATTAGCCCTTCTGTGTGCGTTTCAGGCGTTTGTTCTGAATCAAAACGCGGCCCTTGAGGGGCAGGAGCCCCCGGTGTTGCCGGCGAGGGTGGCGGCGGGGAAGGCCTATCTGTTACCCAGATCACAGTAAAAACGATACCCATTAAGACGGCTCCAGCCGTGAGGGCTGGAGGGGAAAACCTCCACAAAAAAAATCTGCCGAGTCCTCCGCGGGATTTTTTCATATTCGCCTCCCTTAGATGTAGCATGCTTAGTATTGTTAGCTGATACGACGCTTTCAACTTCATTTACGGCTTGTGCTGCCGTGGCACGTTCTGCTCAGTTTTTCTGTGGGCTTTTAGGGAGGACCTGCGGTGAAAAGCTGCCTGTCCACCCTTTTGCTCGGAGTGTTTCCTCCAAGCCTGGTGGCGGTGTCCATCCTTCTGGAGGTATCCATCCTTCTGGCGGTAGCGTGGCATTTTCAAGCATCTCTTCCAGCATCTCTTCCACCGACATAGGAGCGGGAGGCTCATCCAATAGGTTGCCTTCTCCATCAATGTAAATGATTTCATAACCTTCGGGGTGAATGCCTCTGTGTGTAATATTGAACTTTTGTTTCTCTGTCAAAATAGATCCAAGAAATGAGGCACCCCTCCCAGATTTTTGGACGTAAACACGTTTGGGTTTACCTGGTAGGAAGGTGCCATTTCCCAGGAAATATCCTCCTGTGATACTGGGATCGGCGCGCCGTGCCTCTCCGAGTTGTTCTGCTTGTTCAATCTTCACATCGATAAAGGCGTTCTTAAATGTTTCCCAATCGTCTGTCTCAGGCACAAATTGGCTCGTCCATCCGGATGCATCTTTTTCAAGGACTACCAGATTCCCACGCAAATTCATGAGTCCTGAATAATCCCCATAATCCTTGATAAGCGTCCCCTTATCGAGGAGCATTTGAAGCCACTCAGCTTGTGGATATTTTTCATCAACTTCGGTATGAGGGCGCTCGTTGTTGTAAGTTTCATCAAACGATGCCATCAGTGCTTCAACAGTTTGGGGCCCCGAGTGAGTTTTCACCCCAACGCGTTTTTCCGTTAATTCACCTTTTGTCACAGGCGGCGGTGTTGAAAATTTCTTTTTAATTTCAGGGAGTTGTGCAAAGAGTTGCGCGCGTAATTCCTTCCGCACCTCATTTATATCATCTCCCTCTGGAGGATATTTTGATTCTTCTATAATCAGTTTAATATCCATTTCTGCTTGTTCATGCACCCAAGCTTCCCATGGATGCTCGGGGGCTGTTTTACTGCTTGTACGGCTCGTGTCATTCACAGTTTTACGTCGAGAAAATATGAAAATAGCAATACCTGAAACCATCAAAATGCAAACGGTTGTTATAACAATGCTTTTGCGATTCATTTAGAACTCCTAAGGTTAGTAAGTATCCTTCCCACCGCGCAACGGTTGTGAATCGAGCGTTGATTCAAGGGATGAAGTCTTGACGACATTCATGATAACTCAGGTCACTTTTCCTGTCAAGAAAAAACGCCCACATTACTCATAATGGCGGTAAAAGGAAATATACTACAATTACATAAAAATTGTCAACTCTTTTTGCATCAAACTTAGGGCTATTTCGTTTTTAAATTCCCCTTGCGAAATTGCTACCTATTTGCTAAAATGGCTATCAATTCATTTGAACACAGGGAGAGAACTCATGATTTTTGGACAAGGGACACATCAGTATACCGTACAAGAAAATTGGTGGACACTCCCAGAGGGCTGGGAATTTGGGTGGATTCCCGCTGTCGCCGTTGATTCGCAAGACCGGGTTTACGTCTATAGTCGAAGCGAACACCCGATGGTAGTCTTCGACCGGGATGGTAACTTCCTCGCATCTTGGGGCGATGACATCCTCAAGGACGCACACGGAATTTTCATTGATGCCGAAGATAACATCTACTGCGTTGAACGGGATACGCATGTCATGCGCAAGTTCACTACCGATGGCGAGCTGCTGATGACGCTCGGCACAGTGGATGAACCGGGCGCAGCAGGCGAGCCTTTCAATATGCCTACAGACTTGGCACTTGGCCCTGATGGTGAAATGTTTATCAGCGACGGTTACGGCAATGCGCGCATCCATAAATTTTCACCTGATGGGGCGTTGATTAAATCTTGGGGACAACCGGGAACAGGCCCCGGCGAGTTTGACCTACCGCACTGTGTCAGGGTCGATGCTCGCAACCGACTGATGGTTGCTGACAGAGAGAACAATCGCATCCAGTTTTTCACCTTGGATGGGGAGTATATTGAGGAGTGGGGCGACTTGCTGCATCCGGACACTATCTATATTGACGAAGATGATATTGTCTACGTGGCGGAGCTCGACCAGCGCATCACTATCATGACGTTGGACGGCGAAGTCATCTCTCAATGGGGAAGTGAACGCGGCAGTACCGCTCCCGGTGAATTTCTTGCCTGTCCACACGGGATTTGGCTGGACTCCCGCGGCGACATCTACGTAGGTGAAGTGCAGGCAGATGCCCGGCTACAAAAATTCATTCGGCAACGGTAAATTTTCCGTTTTTAGCAATTTTGTATTTTCAGGAGAAGGATTGTTTACAAGCGATAGCGCAGGCGAGCCCTATGGCATCGCCCCGATAGTCGAAAAGGTTTGACACAGATGGCAGAAAACTTCTCGTTTTTTCAAAAAGTCAACAAGGATTTTGACAAAGCGGCGCAATTCACGGAACATCCGCCTGGGCTTTTGGAGCATATAAAGAATTGTAACAACTCCTGCCGTTTCACCTTTCCGATTAAACGGGACGATGGCACCATTCAAACGATTCACGGATGGCGGGCGGAGCATAGCCACCATAAGCTCCCAACGAAAGGCGGTATCCGTTATAGCATGCTCGTCAACGAGGATGAGATAATGGCACTTGCTGCCTTGATGACTTACAAGTGCGCCCTTGTTGATGTTCCGTTTGGCGGCGCGAAAGGCGGCATTCAACTGGATAGAAGCGAGTATTCAGAAAGCGAATTGGAACGCATCACCCGCCGCTATACTTATGAACTGATTCAGAAGAACTACATCGGGCCGGGCATAGATGTGCCAGCACCGGATTTCGGGACAGGTGAAGCCGAGATGGCATGGATTCTGGATACATATCTTACGATGCACCCGGATAAACTGAATGCTATCGCATGTGTGACGGGAAAGCCGATTGAACAAAATGGGATTCAGGGACGGAAGGAGGCAACCGGACGCGGCGTTGTGTTCGGCTTGCAAGAGGCGTGCAGCTACGCGGACGATATGAAACAGGTTGGGCTGTCCCCCGGTTTACAGGGGAAAACTGTCATCGTCCAAGGCTTTGGCAATGTTGGGTATCATACCGCCAAGTTTCTGACAGAATCTGAGGCAAGTGTCATCGGCATCGCCGAGATAGATGGTGCCATCTATAATCCGAAGGGGCTTGATGTTGAAAAAGTCGCTATGTGTCGTGCGGAAACGGGTTCGATTTGCCATTATCCGGATGCTGTAGTCATT
This sequence comes from uncultured Poribacteria bacterium, assembly GCA_958295855.1. Taxonomy (GTDB): domain Bacteria; phylum Poribacteria; class WGA-4E; order WGA-4E; family WGA-3G; genus CATQHH01. The sequence goes on from OY282383.1 coordinate 44,808, forward strand.
GAGAATCCGCTCGACAGCTTGGCGTTGGCATGCGATATTCTCGTGCCGGCAGCATTGGAAAACCAGCTCACGGTGGCGAACGCGCCACGTATCAACGCGCGCATCATCGCCGAAGCCGCAAATGGACCCACAACGACAAACGCCGACGCGATTCTCCAAAAACGGGGAATTCTGATTATTCCAGATACCTATCTCAATGCCGGTGGTGTCACCGTCTCCTATTTTGAATGGCTACGCAACCTATGGCATGTCCGGTTCGGCAGGCTCGGGCGGCGTTTTGAGGAAAATACACACAACGTCATGCTTCGCGCTGTTGAGAAAGCCACCGGCTATCAGTTTTCAGACGATGAACGTGAACTGATGCACGGTGCTGATGAAGAAGACCTGGTGAATTCAGGGCTTCAGGATACGATGGCAAATGCCTATCAGGAGATTCGCGAAACCCAACGGTGCCACGGAAACCCGGCTGTGGATTGTCGAACTGCGGCCTTTATCAATGCAATCAATAAAATTGCGGTGTGCTATCTACAGTTGGGCATCTTCCCTTAGTAGTGCAGAATCCACAGAATGGTGATACAAATGGCTTATAGCGACTTTACCTTAGCATCGGTGTTATCAACCTTTCAATTGAAAATGGTTGAATCTGTCGGCCTCTTTTCTGAAATGGAGCCGGTCGCACCGCGCGCCCATTTTACAAAAGAGTTAGCGAAAAAGGTGCCGTTAGCGACTGCTATCGGAACGGAGAAGGCACGCTCGGAACTCATTGTCGCCGATCTGCTGTTTGAACTCCGCGAACACTTTGAGGCACGCATCAGTCTTTTTTCTGGGGTTGACTTCAACGTTGATGCCGAGAACGACTTAACCGGTGTCTGCGATTTTTTGGTAAGCCTGTCGCCAGGGCAAATTGTTTTAGAGGCTCCGGTCATTATCGTTGTTGAGGCAAAGAAGGAGAACGTGATCGGCGGGCTCGGGCAGTGTGCCGCCGAAATGGTCGCCGCCCAACGTTTTAATGTAGAAAAAGAAAATAACGTCTCCTGCATTTATGGGGCTGTCACGTCGGGAACAGACTGGATGTTTCTCAAATTGGAGGAAAAGTACCTGTACATTGATTTGACAATCTACCAAATCGCGCAGTGCGAAAAAATCTTCGGCATTCTCTCAAACATGGTAGCCCAAAAAGCATGAGACATTCACGCGACGGCTCCAGTTTACACCAAATTAGACAAAGTGGTGTGGGGGAGTCGCGCGTTTTCCTTATTGTCTGAATCGCGGATTATCACGGAGTACACGGATAAACGCGGATTTTAAGAGGGTGTCTCTTCTCCGCGTTAATCTGCGTCATCTGCGTAATCCGCGATTCAGACAAGGAGGAGGGTAGGCCCGCGTACTATACACCTGTCGCCCCGCTGGGGCTAAAGATGAGCATCGCAACCCGGCCCCCGGACAAAGCCCCGTAGGGGCGGTATGTGTATAGCAGCGCAACACGGCTAAGCCCAATTATTTGGAGGAAAAATGACAGCATTAAGCGTCAACGTAAACAAAGTTGCAACATTGCGAAATTCACGAGGCGGCAACATTCCAAATCTCCTCGTTGCTGTGGAAACCTGCCTTGTCGCAGGCGCACAAGGGATAACAGTGCATCCCCGTGCGGATGAACGACATATTAAACCCGCAGATGTCTATACCCTCGCGGAACGGTTAAGGCTTTATCCTCGCATTGAATATAACATTGAGGGGGATGCTCGCCCAGACCTCATTGAAATGGTCCTTCGCACAAAACCCACGCAATGCACCCTCGTTCCCGTTGTGGCGGGTGAGATAACAAGCCACACCGTTTGGGATATCCGAAAAGATGGAGACATGCTGCTCCCTATAATAGCCTCGCTGAAGAAGGCTGGTATCCGCGTTAGCCTGTTTAGCGGGACCGATGTGGAGCAGATAGCGATGACGCGCGACATCGGCGCAGATAGGATTGAGCTCTACACAGCACCGTATGCGATGGCACAAACGGAAGCGGAGATTGAACGCGAATTCGCGCTGTTGGCGCGTGCAGCGGAGAAGGCTGTTGATTTAGGGCTTGGTGTCAACGCCGGGCACGATCTCAATCTTGAAAACCTCCCTCGGATGCAGAAATTACCAGGGCTCCTTGAAGTCTCTATTGGGCACCATTTGATGGCGGATGCGCTCTATATGGGGCTGGCAGCCGCCGTTAAGGCATACCGTGGTGCATTAGGGCAAGACATCTGATGAAAAAAACGTGTGCTATCTTCGACCTGGATGGAACGATTATCCGTCTCTCCTCAGAGCAGGTTTTTCTCAAGTATCTATTGAACCACGGCGAAATCCCGATACCGAATCTACTTGCGTGGGTATCCAATTTTCTGAAGGTGAAGTCAATTCCACAGGCGAAATCGAATAAAATCCACCTCCGCGGTCTAAAACAAAATCACCTCTATGAGATTGCGCAACACTGCTTTGTTGAATCGCTCCGAGCGAGCATCGCGCCTCACATTTCGGCCCTGCTACATGCCCACCGTGCCGAAGGTCGAACGGTTATCCTGATGTCGGGCTCGTTGTCGTTCCTCGTTCAACCGTTCCATGAGCATTTTCAAACCGACATCATGGTTTCGCACGAGCTGGAGGTGGTTGACGGAAGGTTTACAGGGCGGCGCGTTGGGTTGCACCCTTATGCACAGAACAAGGCGACCTTCGCGAAGCAACTGGCTACAACGCATGGGTTTGACTTGAGCCAGTCTTATGCGTATGGAAATCACTACACAGATGCATACAAACTGGAATTGTTTGGCCATCCTGTTGCTGTTAATCCTGACCGGCGCCTCCGGCAGATAGCCACAGAGAGGCATTGGCGGATAGAATTGTAGGAACAAGAGTTATCGGTTAACTGATAAATGCGGCTTGAAAAATACATCGCTACCTCAGGCATCGCCTCTCGGCGGACTGCCAAAAAGAGCATCCGAGCGGGATGCGTCACTGTCAACGGAGAACCCGTTTTCATTCCTGGACACCCGATTGATGAGGAAACGGATTGCATTGAATTTGAGGGAAAGCGGGTTGAACCCCTTACACAGCATATCTATCTTATGCTGAATAAACCTGCTGGCTACGTGACAACGCGCCGCGATGAACGCGGCCGCCCTACCGTCATGCATCTGGTGGCAGCCCTCCCGGCTTCAATCTATCCGATAGGCCGCCTGGATTTGGAGACTGAGGGACTTCTCCTCTTCACAAACGACGGAGAATTCGCTCATCGATTAATGCATCCAAGCCACCAGATTGAAAAAACCTATCTCGCATGGGTAAAGGGAATGCCAAGCGAGCGGGCAATTCAACGTTTGCGGGAAGGTGTCACTATTCCTACCGGGAAAACGGTGCCAGCGAAAGTCAAACGCCTAAAAGTAAACAAGGAAGGTGTGTCAACACAGTGTGAGGTAGTAATTCATGAAGGAAAAAAACGGCAGGTACGGTTGATGTTTAAGGCTGTGGGGCATCCCGTGCTTCGTTTAAAGCGGGTGCGAATTGGGAATTTGAGGTTGAGCAATCTCCCACAGGGGCAGTATCGATTTCTGACCCCGGGGGAGATTACCGAGTTGAAGCGATTGTAAGCACGGTGTGAAACCGCGCCTAACGTAGCTTGTTATTTGGAATTCGCCAAATCCTTGACATGCTCCAGCTGTGCTTCAGCACTCTGTCTGATATTTTCATCGGTCGCGTGATGCACTAACTTCTCAAGCACCGCTATCGCCTCTTCAAAATGCCCTTTGACGGCATAGGTTGTGCCGAGATAATATTGGGCAGGTTCATAGACATCGCTTTTCGGATACGTGTCTATGACAGCCCGGAAGTGCGTGACTGCTTTTTCAAAATACACGTCGGCGTTTTCCTGTCCTTCAATCAACATACCGTAAGCGAGTCCCAATTGGTTATGCAAGTTTGGGATGAGCTCTGTGCGGTTTCTCGGGTCATGTTCAAACGCTTTCTTGCTGAGCGGGAGTGCCTTTTCAAGCTGCTTCCGTTCTAGATAGGTGAGCGCGAGCTGAGCGTTCAGTTTTGCATCGTCCGGTGTTTTCTCAAGTTCGGCGAGTTTTTCCTGGAAGGCCTCCTCTTTTGCCAAGGCAGCTTCTATCACCGGTACGAATTCGTCCGGGTTGATGAACCCTACTTGCTTGGCAATCGTGCCACCGTCCGGGCTCGCGAAAACGATTGTCGGGTATCCGGGGACTTCATACCGCGCGAGGGCTTCTCTATTCTCAGGATGTTCGCTATCTTCAGGGTTTACTTTGATGGTAACGAACTTTTTGGACATCTCGATAATGCGAGCGTCCGTAAATGTTTCGGCATCCAGCCGATCACACGAGGGTCACCAGTCGGTATAGAAGTCCAGCATAACGAGTTTGCCGGTTTTCGAGGCTTCTTTCATACCGGCCTCAAGCAATTTTCCCCATTTCACCTCTTCACTCGCGATGAGCGAGGGTATTGTGCCTACGAGTAGGAGTAGCACAACAAGTGAGATGCAGCGAAAAACAGAATTAAACATTACGTTTCTCCTTTTTTGTTAAATGGTATGTTCGTTTTCGATTCCATTGGTTACGGGCAGTGCTGGTAGCTGCGACGCTTTCGAACTTGAAAAGCGTGCCTACACTTGAAAAGCACGCTATGCTTCAGTTCGCGTGCCTTCGCGTTGCTCAAGTGCTGCTGCGCTGGTTGTTTTACTTGACAGCGTTGTGCGGCACTTGACACAGGTAGTAATAATTCTCACCAGTTGTTTCTGTCTGCCAACATAGGACTGATTCTGCTCTGTTTGTACGTGCCTTTGGCAGCGAGGGCACCACTGTTGTTTTGTTCCTAACACGCATCACTCCTTTGTGATACTGTGTCCAGCTCTGTTCGCAAGCTTCTCCGAAACTTGCAAGCAGACAATAGATACACCGTATCACGATAAAAGTTCCTTTTTTTTTCCTTGCCTCAACGAACATCACTTGCCAACGCAGAACTGTGAGAAGATTCTGTCGAGAATATCTTCAGTTGTTGTTTTGCCAACGATATCGCCGAGGCTATCTAGGCTGATGTGCAGGTCTACGGAGACGAGTTCTGGGGGCATGCCGTTTGCTAAGCTCTCTATTGCATAATTGAGCCCTTCATAGGCACGCCGCAGGGCCTCTTTGTGACGTGCGTTGGTTACAATCGGCGATTCGCCCAGAACGAATTCTCCGCCAAGCAGTTCTTCACGGAGGGCAATTTTCAGGGCCTCAATGCCTTTGCCTTCAGGAATTGCTGTCTGAACAACTCGCTTTTTCGGGCAATAGGCACGTAACGCCTCAGCGTGTGTGACGACAGGCAAGTCAACTTTGTTCAAAATGAAAATAGCCCTGTGCGATTTCGCTGTCTGTAAAAGTTCTATGTCCGCTTCATTTAAAGGGTGCGATGCATCGAACATCAGCAGTAGGAATTCTGCCTGATTGAGCACCGCTTTGCTCCGTTGAACGCCTTGTTGTTCAACAATGTCAGTCGTCTGTCGGATACCCGCGGTATCGATGAGGTTCAGCGCGATGCCGTCAAGATTAATCGCTTCCTCAAGCGTATCGCGCGTGGTGCCGGGAATATCCGTGACAATCGCGCGCGCTGTCTGAACGAGGGCGTTAAGTAGACTCGATTTCCCGACATTTGGTTTGCCCAGAATGGCGACAGTGATGCCTTCCTTAATGAGCCTTCCTTCCGAAGCAGTTTGTAGCAGGTGCATTAAATCTACCTGAATCGCTCGCGCCGTTTGGAGTTGCGTTTTCACCTTCATGAAATCCAGGGCTTCCTCCGGAAAATCGATGGAGGCTTCAATTTCTGCCAGCAAGCTTGCGAGCCTATCGCTGAGGCGATTCACAGTCTCCGAAAGTTTTCCTTCGAGGGCATTGAGTGCGATTTTCCGGCTAAGTTCCGTTTTTGAACCGATGAGTTCTGCGACAGCTTCAGCCTGCGCGAGGTCGAGTCTGCCGTTAAGGAAGGCGCGTTTGGTAAATTCCCCGGGTGCTGCAAGCCGGGCACCAGCCTTGACTACCAGTTCAAGTACGGCTGTTAGCGGGACAATCCCTCCGTGGCAGTTAAATTCAACGATGTCTTCGGCAGTATACGTCTTCGGTGCGCGCATGATACCGAGCAGCACTTCATCAATGCGTTCACCGGATGCGGTTGTATCTACGACATGCCCGTAAGTCAGTGTATGCGTCGGCAGTTCGGCGGGTGAAACTGCACGTGGCGAACGAAACAGTTGACAGGCGATAGGAATCGCAAGCGAACCACTGACGCGTACTATGCCGATGCCGCCTTCGCCCCGCGGTGTTGCGATAGCAGCGATGGTATCGTGGAATTCCATAACTTCGCCTCATCAGGCATCTCGGTACAGGCACTGGGGCCCGACTATCAGGGCTAGTTCACTTTGTGTATGGGGCGTAAGGTGCCTGTGTTGTGATGACGACTCGACGCATGTCGCCTTCGCCCTGGCTATAGGTTGATACGACATTATCGGGCTTTAAAGTGACATGAATGATGCGCCGGTCCCTCGGTGACATGGGGGAGAGGACAACCTCCCGTTCTGTGCGTTTCGCCTTCGCTGCCATCTCGTGTGCGAGTTCAATGAGCATCTCTTCGCGGCGTTCGCGGTAGCCTTCTGTATTGACAAAGACGCGCCGTTTGACAAGTGAGGCTTTGTTGATGATACAGTTGAGCAGGCGTTCAATGGCATCCAGCGTCTGCCCATGTTTCCCGATGAGCAGGGCTGGCGTATCCGTAATCATGTTGAGGTGTGTACTGCCGTCAATAAAGTGCGATTCGACTTCGGCATCAATTCCCATCCGGTTCAGAATTTCCTTGAGAATGGTGTCGGGTGCAGAGGAGACATCTTCCTTGAGTGTGGCTCGGATTTTTGCCGGTTTTGCACCGAAGTTCAAAATTCCTTTTGTTGGTTCACTAATGATATCGATAGTGACCGAGGCACGCTCCACCTCAAGTTCGTTGAGGGCATTTTCGATGGCTGCTTCCACGGTAGCGCCTTCGGTTTCAATATAGTTTTGCACAGTCACATCCTCCTTGCATGTTTGTTGCGGCACAGCCAGCCTGTGGGAACAGAGGGTTTTACGTTATTTCCGTTTCTGGCTATTCCTTTTTTTGCTGGGGGCGGGAATCAGTTGTTCGTCGTCATCCGAGTTCCGCGTTTGTAAGTATTGTTGGGCTATCGTAAAGACATTATTACATAACCAGTATAACACAAATCCAGATGCCCAATTGTAGAAGATAAAAACAAATATTATCGGCATGAACTGCATGAGTTTGGCTTGAGTATTATCGGTTGTGGGTGCCATCCCGCCGACGAATTTCTGTTGGAGCCAGGTTGTCAGCCCATTGAGAAGCGGGAGGAGACGGATTGCATCAATCTGTGTAAAGATAAGCGGAATCGTAAACGGGAGTTCAAATAAGGTGTCCGGTGCGGACAGGTCATCAATCCAGAGGAAAAAGGGTGCGCCGCGCAGTTCAACTGCACTGCCAAGCAGTGAAAAGAGTGCCCAGAAAATCGGCATTTGTGGGAGCCATGGGATACAACCGCCTAAGGGGTTCACGCCCTGCTCCTTGTAAAGGCGCATCGTCGCTCGGTTCAATTTTTGCGGATCATCCCGATATTTTTCCTTCAATTCTGCTATATGCGGTTGCAGGTTCTGCATCTTCTTCATGGAGGCGTGTGCTTTGCGGGTTAAGGGGTAGGAGATAACCTTAACCAACGCGGTCAGCACGATAATTGCGATGCCGTAGTTGTGCAAGAAAGCGTACAAGCCTTTGAATATCCAGAGCATTCCCCAGGCGAGGGGCCAGAAAAACCCGAAATCAATGATTTTGGAGAGGCGGACAGGGTTTTCTGGTGCATTCGGTGCTTCAATCCCCTTTAAAATTGTATCGTCCTTGGGGCCAACGTAAAGCCGGAAGACATGTGTTTCCTTCTGCTGGGAGGCAAGATAAAAGCTCGGTACCACGAGTGCGGCTGTCTCGGTTGATGCCGTGACAGCAATATCGGTTGCCGCATGTTCCTGCGGTGTCTCTATAAATTTATATGTGGCGGCAAGCACGGGGTCTGGAATCATCACTGCACTGAAGTACTGGCTATCTAGGCCTGCCCAGAGGACTGTGGCTAAGGCTTGCTCCGGTTTGAGTTCGCGTCTCGGTTTGTCTTCGCCGATATAAGCTTTCGCGCCTTCGCTGCCGCGTCGCCCGCGTTTGCCGCTCTTCTTTTCGTGTGGCAGCAGATCGGCATTGATGCCGCGTCCCCATTGGAGTTCGTATCCATTCGCCGGTTCGTTGCCACCCATGAGCAACGGTGCATCGGAGACGTTTTGGAACGTTAAGACTATGTCAACCAAATAGGTGCTGGGGTTGAACGTGAACTGCTTTGCAACCTGTAGTTTTTCGCCGATTGTTGTCCTGAAAGTAAGTGTCTTAGGCTCTTGTCCATTTACAGCGTGGATTTCCGATTTATCAGCCTTCCATGTTGCTCGAAGTGAATCGAGTTGTAACTGTGAATTCCCGAACCGGAGTGCGAGGCAATTCAGCGCGTTCTCCGGAATCAAGTTCAGAGGTGTTTTATCCGCATCTGACCGGTCGGGAAAATGGGTTAAGTGCCACTTTTTGGCGATTGCAAGTTTTTCGTTAAAAATGATATTATAGGTATCAGTCTGGACATTCACCTTTAGATCGTCGGGGCTGTCCTGAATCGGCGTAAAGAGGGTTGAGGTGCTGGGTTCATCGGCACGCTCACCGGGTTGTATGTCGGTTGTAGGGGGGGCAATTGGTTCGGTAGTTGCAGGATCGGGCTGTTGTGGTGAAAAGCGATTGCCGAAGAGCAAGCTCCAGCCCACCATAACAACAATCATAAGAACCAATGCAAGAATGTAACGTGCGCCCATTGAAGTTAGGTGCTCCTCATTAAATACGTTTCATTTATTTGAGCGGGTCGAAGCCGCCCGGATGATAGGGGTGGCATTTTGAAAGTCGTTTTAGGGTTAGCCAGCTGCCTTTGAGTGTTCCGTACCGCGCTAACGCTTGAAGTGAGTACTGTGAACATGTCGGGTAGAACCGGCAGGATGGCGGCAACAGCGGAGAAATAAAGCGGCGATAAAAACGAATGATGTATTGGAGTATCATCGGTGCGTTTCCTTTTTTAGGATGGCGGCTTTGTGAAAAAGGCTGTGCAATCCTTTTTGTACCTCCTGACACGTGAGAGGGCACGCCGCGGCTCTACCAACAACCACAACATCGTATTCTGCCCGAATTGATGATTGTAACATACGGAACGATTCGCGAATTAATCGTTTCACACGATTCCTTTGGACACTTTTTCCCACTTTTTTACTGACGGTTATTCCCAAGCGGGTGCCGTTGAACCCTGTACGGAGTACGTATATCACAAAGTAGCGGTTCCAATATTTACGGCCCTTCTGATAGGCACGATGGAATTCCCAACGTTTTTTCAGTTTTTCTGGATGCCGTTGATATCGCATGGTGCAATGTGGGCTTGTAAGCGGGGCCCTGAGCTCACGCCGTTCCAAAAAACGGGCATGCCTTTAGTTAATATACAGATATTTTCTCCACGACGGATGGTAACCCCGAAAATGGCGGTTGAGTTGCAAATATGTCAAGATTGATGGCGTTTTGGGTTGCCGTTTGAGTTGCATCTGTGCCTCATAGAGCCTCTGGTTGCCCTTTTTGTTATTACATTTTTTGCACGCCGTAACTACATTTTCCCACGTTGTTTTCCCACCCCGGGAAAGCGGCATCACATGGTCCAAGGTGAGCAGGGAAGTTGGAAAGTGCTGCTCACAGTACTGACATGTGTACTGGTCGCGAACAAGGACGTTTCTACGAGAAAATTTGACGGCACTGCGCGGAACATGAACGTAGTTCACTAACCGAATGACATGCGGTACTTGTATTGCTGCACGTGGCGAATGAATTTTCGCCTCAGAGACTTCCTCTGTTTGCGCGGTTCCCTTGAAAACCATCTTTAAGGCACGCCTGAGGTTGCAGACATTGATTGCTTCATAGCTAGCGTTGAGTACCAGGACAGACATTTCCACTGAGTGCTTCCCCGAACTTGAACGATTCGCATAAAACCAAATTAACCCTTATGTATTTTAACACATTTTTAGGCAAATTGCAACTAAAATATATCTGAGCAATTTTAAAAGACACATTTTCAGGAATAATGGAAGGTTGGAAGATTGGGATTTTTCCCCTCCTCACCCTTCGATCCAGCCAGCCTTAAAAGAAATTAATAGCAATTGACCGAAAATGTTGAACGGCGATGCACCCAAAATCCGCGTACTTCCGCGCAATCCGCGATAATCCGTGATTCAGACGAGCACAAGGCCTACCCCTGACAAAGGAAGGGTAGGCACAAGGCCTACCCCTACAAAAAAAGAAATTAAGAGTGCTTTACCGAAAATGTTGAACCGCGAGGCACCCAAAATCCGCGTTATTCCGCGCAATCCGCGATTCAGATGAGACTTGCCCCGTCGGAGTACGATGGGTAGGTGGTGCTTCAAATTAATGCACACCGCACTCAGGTTTTGTGTATAATGTTAATATAACGCTGATACTGAGAAAGGAATCTGCATGCACATTTCTAAAAGGGCTGAATGTGCTGCGCGCTACGGTTTTGCAATGTTCGTAATTTTGAGTGTCATGGGTGCTTTTCACGCACGCGCGGCACAAATCCAATTTGTGGATGTCACTGAAGAAGCAGGCATCCATTTTGAACATGCTGGCGGTATCGACCTGCGCGTGGTACCTGCACTTGTCGGTTCCGGTGCGGCTTGGCGGGACTATGACAACGATGGTGCGCTAGATGTTTACATCGTCAACAGTGCCGCGCTGCGGCCGGAGCCGGGAACAACTCTGCCCAAAAACGTGCTCTATCGGAATAATGGCGATGCTACCTTCACGGATGTAACAGATACTGCGGGTGTCGGGGATACTGGTTGGGGGATGGGGTGTGCCTTCGCTGATTACGATAACGACGGCGATGCGGACCTCTACGTTACAAACTATAAAGCCAATGTTTTTTATCGAAACGATGGAGGCGGCATTTTCAAACGCTTTTCGTCTGGTGCCGGCGGTATTGGACACGACGGTTTTGGTGCCGGTATCGCTTGGGGCGATTACGACACCGATGGATACCTCGATCTCTACATCGGCAACTATATTGAGTACACCAAGGTGCCGCAGGGAGACGAGGTCTTTTTTCCTTACGATTTTTTCGGCCAAACGAACGTTCTCTATCTCAACAAAGGGGATGGCGGTTTCATCAATATCACCGATGCCGCCAACGTCAATGGTGGGTTTCATCTGACACTCGGTGTTGCCGCGGCAGACTACGACACCGACGGCGACCTGGACCTCTATCTCGCCAACGATACCGACCAGAATATCCTCTATCGAAATGATGGAGATTTAACCTTCACGAATACGAACCGCCCAGATGCGAGAAGCCGAACTGGCGACATCCGAAGCGGCATGGGTGTCGCCTGGGGGGATTATGATGCCGATGGGGCGCTGGATCTCTTTGTGACAAATTGGCTTGATGAAAACAATGTCCTTTATCGCAATAACGGCGATGGCACCTTCACGGATGTCTCGGCGCAGAGTGGAGTCTTTGAATCTGGGCTCGGTAAAACGTGTTGGGGCACCGCGCTGTTTGATGTGGATAACGATGGTGACTTGGACCTCTTTTTTGCATGTGGGCACATCGATGCGGCTCCGTGGGAGGCGCACGGACAGTCCGATGTGCTGCTCCGGAATGATGGTGATGGCACCTTCACCGATATATCTGAGGCGGTAGGGCTTCGCCAATTTGCATCACCGGGCGTTGGCAGGGGTGTTGCTGTCGGGGACTACGATGCCGATGGCGATGTGGATGTGTTCATTGTCAACAGCGGTGGCAAACCGATGTTACTCCGGAACGATGGGGGAAACCGACAAAATTGGCTTCAGGTTCGCCTCGTCGGCACGGTGAGCAATCGGGACGGGATTGGGGGGCAAGTGAGGGTGAGTGTGGGCAAGCTACAGCAGATGCGGCAAGTGACAGCTGGCGACAGTTATCTTTCACAGCATAGCCCGACGGTGGCATTTGGATTAGCGCATCACAAAAAGGTGGATAGCGTTAAGATTCAGTGGCCAAGCGGTATTGTGCAAACGTTGAAGGAGGTACGGGTTAATCAGCGGCTTGTTGTCGTTGAAAGTGCAGAGTGATGCATGGATAGTGCGAGGTCCGGTGCCTTGCACGATGGACTCAGCCGAAAAAAAACATTGAAATTAAAAATGGAATGTGTTATTTTTTTATATATAAGGATCATTTGGTTCTCCGGTAGCGAGGGATCTCCGAATCCCGACTTTGTGCCTAAAACGCACAAAAAACCAAGAACTAAATCGTCCTATGTATGGAAATAAGGAGGAAATGCATGGAACGAAGTTTATTGTCAATAGCGCTGCTTGCCGTAGTTGTAGCCGTAGTTTTTGTGCACGATGCTGTACCTGCCGAAGAGATTCGGGTGTGGGGCGGTAAAGTGGAGGATTTTAAAGATTCCGAGGGTAGAATCTGGCACGGCGGGCAGAACGAGAAAGAGGCGTGGGGCGGCTGGATTGAAAAATTGCCGCGCACCGCTGAAGTCCGAGAACTCACGAAAGATGCCGAGAAACTTGCGAAGGAGGAAGGCTACGATGAGGAGCTTTTCTACGCTGTCAGTTGGGCACAATGGCCTGACACCGTCAAGGTTGATCTCAACACTGGCAAAGGCATGTTTAACGTGACCTATCTCGTCGGTGAGCACTGGTCTCCGAACAACCGCGGTTTTGATATTATCATTGAAGGCGAGGTTGTGGAGGAGGAGTATGTGACACCTGGTGATGATGAGATAGATATTAAGCGATATGAAGGAATTGAGGTTAAAGACAAGGTGATGAGCCTTGAATTTGCTGGCAATCCGAAGACGGGTGCCGGAGACCTCAATGCGATGTTTAGCGGGCTAGAAATAATTCCCGCATTAGCCGTTGACCCGAAACAGAAGCTTGCCACGACATGGGGTGCGCTCAAAGGGGACCGGCAAAACTAACAAACGGAGGTATTTTTTATGAAACTATTCAGTGTTTTAGCGTTAACAGTCTTTCTCGCGGCGGTCGCGATGCCGTCTTTACTGTCAGCGCAGGAATTCCGGGTTAAAGGTGGCACGGCAGATGACTTCACGGATTCACAAGGGCGCGTCTGGAACGGGGCGCAACAGGAAGATCAGGCGTGGGGCGGCTGGATTGAAAAGCTACCTCGCACCGCTGAAGTCGCGACATTGACTGCAGATGCGCAAGCGCAAGCAGAAGCCGCAGGCTACGATGTTGAACTCTTCTATGCTGTCAGTTGGGCGCAGTTTCCGGACACCATTCAGTATCAGTTCAAGACCGGCGATGGCGTTTTCGATGTAACCTATCTCGTTGGTGAGCACTGGTCTCCGAACAATCGCGGCTTTGATATTTTCATTGAAGAGGAGAATGTTGAGCCGTTGTACGTGACACCGGGCAAAGATGAGATTGACATCAAAACCTACGAAGCGATTGAGGTTAGCGATGGTGCACTCGATGTTCAATTAGCAGGAAACGCGGATACAGGCGCGGGAGACCTGAATGCGATGTTCAGTGCTTTGGAAGTTGTGCCTGCTGTTAGCACTGCTGTAGATGCGAAGGCGAAACTCACCACGACGTGGGGTGCGCTGAAAAACAATCGGCAGTAATACGCGGACCTAATACAAGGAAGCCCGCGGTGCTTTCGGTACCGTGGGCTTTTTGTTGGCGGGGCACAAGAGGTGTAATACTAAATGAATCCGGGCGGTATCACCTAGCGTCGCTACACATGTCGCCCCGCTGGGGCTTAGCATCTAGTGCAGTCTGCGTTTCTATACACATTGCGCCCTGACAGGGCTAAAGGGTAAGCACAAAGCATACCCCTACAAAAAAGAAATGAATAGCACTTGACCGAAGATGCTGACCCGCGAGATGCCCAAAATCCGCGTTAATCTGCGTAATCCGCGCAAATCCGCGATTCAGACGAAAGAAATCCGCGTACTTCCGCGCAATCCGCGCAAATCCGCGCAAATCCGCGATTCAGACAAAAAACATCCGCGTTATTCCGTGTCATCCGCGATAATCTGTGATTCAGACAAGCGGCGGCGTTAAATCGCTGCTCAAAATTGTCGGGCACCAGAATTTCTCAATATATTCGATGATTAGCCGCGTCCCCTCTTCGTGGCTGACATAGGGCGGTTTAAGCGGGTTGTACATCGCATCGGTGAGGTCGCGGGCAAGCACAGCGTTAAAACCCCATCGCACCATCTGTTTAATCGCAAAGGAGCGCCCGAGTACGCACATGTTGGTATGAACGCCCATGAAGATGAGATTTTGAATGCCGTTGTGGTGGAGCAGGTTGTAAACCTCCTGCCCGTTGTCGCTAATGGCATCCGTGTCACAAATCTCAATGGCTGGATGCTGGCGGTGCCATGCTTTGTAGCTGTCTGTTTCGCCGGTGTCGGAGCCGCCGTCGGAGGCATCAACGGGTAAAGGTGCATCTGGCAGTTCACGCTCGGGGGGAGGTTCCGCGTGCGGCAATTCAAGCACGGCAAGGCGAGCCGCGTGCCCCTCGTAGAAGTCCATTGTGTCAGAAGGAGCATGGATAATCTGCACGCCACGCAGCCTTGCGCGCTGCAGTACGATGTTCATCCGGGGTGCCATCACGTTGACCCGTTCTGTCGCGCCCCAAGACCAGTGTTCATTCCACATATCAACAACAATGATGGCGGTCTCGGATGCCTTCCAATTCACTTCCTCCTCAATAATGCGCCATCCGTTTCGCCCGGCGGTACGTGCTTCTTGGCGTCGGAGTGAGAGCTGCAGCGTTTCGCCGGCGGGTGGCGTAGCCGAAAAGGTGTGACGTAAGATGTCAAATAGCATCGGTGTCTCCTTTACGAAAAAGGTATGCATCTTTACGATGCCCGTAGTAGTGTTTTCGGATACCACAGATGCGGAACCCGAACTGCCGGTAGAGGTACTGTGCGGGTAAATTACTGATGGCAACTTCCAGAAAAACGACCTGGCCCTCATGCTCCCGCACAATTTCTAGGGCTGAGGCGAGCAGATATTTGCCGATGCCTTGCCGCTGATAGCCAGGCTGAACTGCAATGTTCAGGATGTGCCCTTCTTCACAGAGGACGTTGAACACAATGTAGCCGACGACGGTGTCCTTGTGTCGCGCGACATAAAAGTGTTCATAGGACTTGGGTTTCTTCAGATGGAGCGCGAAGCCGGCTTTGCTCCATGGGTTTTCAAAGCATGCGTTTTCGATCGCTAGCACCTGTGGCAGGTCGCGCGAGCGCATCGGCTCAAATACAAGTGCTAGGGGTAGGTGTTTGGTTGCCATTGGCTACTTGTTGAATCCGCATTCTCTGGGCTCCCGTGAGGGTGCCATCAGAAGGCTGGGCGAATTGTTTTCATGCTGTTTTTTTTAGTATATCATAAATCTCATGGGATGTCAATTTTTTTCAGAAAGGAAGGGTAGGCACAAGGCCTACCCCTACAAACCAACCTTAGTCCCGTAGGGGCGGGGTTTCCCCGCCCGATTGGGAGCCGTATCAATTAGCGGCACTACACATGTCGCCCCTACCGCCCTTACAGGGCTAAAACGCCCCAAAATCCGCGTCATTCCGTGTCATCCGCGATTCAGACAAAAATCGAGTTTTTGCAGAGGTGTCTCGCGCGAATACACAAAATTCCTTGAAAATTACATGGAAAATATGTTAAGATTTAACATAAGGATTTTATTTTCGATGTGTTTTAAGTCAAAAGAGTAGGAGATACATGTTATGAAAAAAATGTTTTGGGTAGTGATGCTGGCCGTTCTGTGTGTTGCGCCCAGTTATGGGCAATATAACGGTGAATGTTGGGTAGTCAGTGGTGGGACTACGGTTTACAAATTACATGCGGATGGCAAAGCGGATCCGACGGTTATTCCAAATCTGACACAAGCAAGTGCTGCAGAAGTCAATCCTACAAATGGGGTTGTTTGGATTGCTATTTCCGCGTCGAATGCTGTCTTCAGATACGATCAGGCCACGGGAGATTTTACACAAGCACCGACGATTGAGCGTCCAAACATGATCTCTGTTAATCCTGCGGACGGTACCGTCTGGGTGGCAGGACTCAATGGTGTCTGGAAGTTATCAAGCGACGGCACCCAAATTCTCGCTCAGGTAGTTCCAGAGAGTAGCAATCCGAGCGTGGAAACAGGTAGATTCAATGTGGCTGTGAACCCAAAGGATGGAAGTTGCTGGATAACGGATGCCCGGGGTCCCATCAGTCGTTACGATGCAAATGGAAATCAGATTGCAACTGCTCCGTCGATGCGAGAACCGAAGGGAGGCGTAACGGTTGACTACCAGGGAAACGCCTGGGTCGCTGACAGTCAATTTAACACGCTCGTTCGGCTTTCACCGACCGGTGAAGAATTGGTAAAAATTACTATCACCAATCCGACTTCTCCGCGCGTCAATCCTAAGGATGGCAGTGTCTGGGTAGTTTCAGAGCAGTCAATGCTAGTAAACTTGGCAGCAGACGGGACAAAAAAGAGTGAATTTCTTGCGGGGATGGCAGTTGTGGCGATAAGCCTCTCGCCTTCAGATGATAGTATTTGGGTCGCAGACATGCTCGGTTCAACATTCCAAGGCGAAGTCAGCAAGTTTTCTACAAAAACAGATGAAACCTTCGGTGTGAAACGAGGTACTAATCCTATTCAGCAACCCTCCTCCGTTTCAGTCGGGTACTGGGAAGAAAACTAGAGCGTCTTCAGTCTTTAGTCTTCAGCCCTAAAAGGTTCTGTTATGGTTTGCCGGTAAGCATGGCTCTTTAACAGATAACTGCTAACCGATAACTTTGACTATTTAGAGGTGCATCATGGTTAGGTATTGTATGAAGGGTGTCGCTTGCATTGCAATCGGGATGTTTGTTGTCGCCTTGGGCTGCGTTAGTGCCCTCGCGCAGCTGCCAGATTTCCAGGTGAGTACGGAGAGCATCACCTTTTCCAATCCGACACCCGTTGAAGGGGAGGAGATTACCATCTCGGTTGAGGTGAAGAACATTGGTGATACTACCCCGACGATGAACGAGGATTTGGTTGTCAATCTTTACGAGGGCACTCCTGCGACACAACCGCTCCAGATTCTGTGTAAGGATGTCATTTTGGATTTGAAACCCGGACAGACGCAGCGGGTGAAAGCGCGGTGGATTCCGCCGCCTGGGCAGACAACGCTCTATGCTGTTGTTAACCCAGCTGGAGATAAACATATTCAGGAAGCCGACGCTGGCAATAACGTTACGCATGCAGCGCTTCTTGCAGAAACGCGCACATTCCCCCACGCAACTCCTGAGCAAATCCAGAGCGCGATAGCCAAAGGCATTTCTTGGATAGAAGCGCAACAAGGAAAGCATAGCCGTACCTGTTTGCAATGTGGCGCTGACAATCAACTTATTTTAACCTGTGTTACGCCTTTATGTGGGGCCAGCCTCAAAGGGCTTGCTGAAAATTTTATCCCAGGGGACGCTTGGAATTTCGGTGAAGATCGGACGCAGGAGACCGCGTTGGCATTGCAAGCCTTGCTCGCAACGGGACACACCTCTTCGCATCCATCAGTCCAGAAAGGCTTACAGTTTCTGCTGGCACAGAATTGGAATGAATTCGCTGTTTACCAATATGCAGTGATTATTCCAGCCTTAGTCGCCACCCAAGATACTGCCTATAGAGAACGTATCCAATTTGCCGTGAACCAGTTAGTCAAAAAGCAACTCCCTGTCAGCGGCAGTGAGTTTGCAGATGCGAGGGACGATGGCGGATGGGGATACGGCTACACAGCCGATGGTGCGCACATGAACATGGTTATTTATGCACTTTATGCTGCAAAGCAGTGGGGGATTGATATTCCGCAAGACGTATGGGCACGCGCGGAGCAGTGGATTCGCCGAAACCAAACCGACACAGGTGGATGGCTCTATAATTTAGTTGATGAGGGCTCGCCCTGGGCAATCGGGGTTTACGGAAGTATGACTGCAACCGGGTTGTGGGCACTTCGCGCCTGCGGGGTTTCAGTTGAAGATGCGCAAATTCAGAAAGGTATCGCGTGGATTAAAAAGCATTGGACTTTGACCCGGAACCCCGGCTCAAACTCATGGCGCTACTATTATCTGCTCTCGTTGCAACGCTTCTGTGACATTCCTCCAACACTGGAAACACTTGCTGGGCACAATTGGTATGATGAAATCGCGGGGATGATGATTGCGCAACAAGAGCCTGATGGGAGATGGCATGGGGCTGAGAGCGATTTTTTTGCAACATGTTTCGCTGTGATGTCCCTCAGCCACGCGCTCATTGGCCCGACGGAGCCAAATATCGGCATTGTCCCGCGGAGCCTACGGTTTTCGCCCTCTGCGCCCCGCGTCGGTGAAGCCACCCGCCTCAGCGCAACGTTGCGGAATACAGGCATCCCGTTTGAGGGGATTCTTAACGTTGAGTTTAGGGCGAAGCCTGCAGACACATCTGAAAAGGATGTGGCAGCCATCAAAGTTGCTGAAGCAGAAGTGTTTTGGACACCCACGCTTGATGAAACGACTGTCTCCACGAGCTGGGTACCGAAAACGGAAGGCAAAGTCGTGCTTGAGGCGAGAGTGGAATTTGAGGATGTAGATGAAAGCGATAATATCGCATCGGAGCCTGTCACCGTCTATGCACAATCCACAGAGGCAACCGATGAACGGCTGGCACCCATTCAAAAAATTAGCGATGGCGTTTATCAGTTGGGCAGTGTCCGCTGCGATATGAACCAACGTGAGGTAACCCTTCCGGGCGAGATTAACATTATCAGCCCGGAGAGCTATATCGAATTCTTTGCCTGCGGCAAACTCGGCAAAACCCATGAGAGCATTCTGATACTTGATACCGAACCGACTCATCTCTATACTGCACTGGGGCTGCTTGATATGGAGCCGGGGCGGAATCTGACAGGCCTGGGGGATGCGCACAAACCTATTGGCACTGCTGCGGAAGTTTGGGTCGAGTGGCGCCTCCACGTACCGGGGGGCGAAGAGGAAGTGGTTTCCCGCCGTGCAGAAACGTTAGTTTGGAATCTATTTGAAGCGCGTCCCATGCAAAAAACGGAGTGGCTTTTCACAGGCGGGCGGATTATCAATAACCAACTCACCTCCCAGCTCTTTCATAATATCATCGCCGTCTACCGCGACCCGGATTCGCTTTTCAATCACCCGTTGCCCGGCGGCACTGATGATAGGACCTATCGTGTCAATACCGATGTGATACCGCCTAAAGGCACAAAAGTAAAGTTGATTATTCGGCCTGTCACAACTTAAAAACTCGTAGACATGCGGGCTTCTTGGAGGCATCTTTTGATGAACATGCACGCGCCTTCAGACGATAGAGACATCTCATAGTTACGACGCTGAAGGAGGCGTTAAGTGCAAGACAAACGGGTGTCAGTATTTAGTTTCTCGCAGAACACATTACTAGCAGACGTTATCTTTTTTTTACTGCTGGTAGTCAGTTATGCTATCATGGTAGCGAAACATGAGATTGCAAAAGGCAGAGACAGTTTTGTTGAGACAATAATTGTCACCGTTGGGCATGTCTCAAGTTTCGTTCCTATTGCGCTCATCTTGACCTTTATAGTTATTGAAGTAGGAGGTTTTGTTATTATGTATCTTTGGAATCTGTACCAACGAAAACAGAAAGAACGCATTAAGGAACTCATTGAGGACATTAGAGCGGAAGCCAAGGCAGAAGGTAGAGCAGAAGCCGCCGCGGTGTATGGAGAATGGTTAGCATGGAATAACCGGCGACTGGAAGCAGAATCCAAGGGGATTTCCTTTAATGAACCGCCCCCGGCAAATCCACACGCTGCCGATAAGTAGGCCATAAAAGGAAAAATGTGTCCTTGTTGTGGCGAGCCAGACGCAAAGAAACGCTTCTCCGCTTTTGCGACGAGCCGCACCCAATTGCGCTCATCTTGACGTTTATATTTATTGAAGTAGGAGGTTTTGTTCTTATGTATCTCTGGAATCTGTACCAACGAAAACAGAAAGAACGCATTGAGTACGTTAGAGTGGAAGCCAAGGAAGAAGGCAGGGCGGAGGGCAGAGCAGAAACCGCCGCGGTGTATGGCGCGTGGTTAGCATGGAATAACCGGCGACTGGAAGCAGAATCCAAGGGGATTTCCTTTAATGAACCGCCCCCGGCAAATCCACACGCTGCCGATAAGTAGTCCATAAAAGGAAAAACGATGCCCATGCACAACCGAGTTTGAAGTCCTTCACCGCGCCAGTGATGCCGCCAAACCTGTAAAGTGTCCTTGTTGTGGCGAGCCAGACGCAAAGAAACGCTTCTCCGCTTTTGCGACGAGCCGCACCCAATTGCGCTCATCTTGACCTTTATAGTTATTGAAGTAGGAGGTTTTGTTATTATGTATCTTTGGAATCTGTACCAACGAAAACAGCAAGAACGCCTTGAGGAAGTTAGAGCGGAAGGCAAGGCAGAAACCGCCGCGGTGTATAGAGAATGGTTAGCATGGAATAACCGGCGACTGGAAGCAGAATCCAAGGGGATTTCCTTTAATGAACCGCCCCCGGCAAATCCACACGCTGCCGATAGGTAGTCCATAAAAGGAAAAACGATGCCCTTGCACAACCGAGTTTGAAGTCCTTCACCGCGCCAGTGATGCCGACAAACCTGTAAAGTGTCCTTGTTGTGGCGAGCCAGACGCAAAGAAACGCTTTTCTGATTTTGCGACGAGCGGCACCCAATTGTGCTCATCTTGACCTTTATAGTTATCGAAGTAGGAGGTTTTGTTATTATGTATCTCTGGAATCTGTACCAACGAAAACAGAAAGAACGCCTACTCATTGAGGAACTCATTGAGGAAGTTAGAGTGGAAGCCAAGGCGGAAGGCAGAGCGGAAGGCAGAGCGGAAGGCAAAATAGAAGCCGCCGCAGTGCATGGAGAATGGTTAGCATGGAATAACCGGCGACAAGAACGCCTTGAGGAATTCATTGAGGAAGTTAGAGCGGAAGCCAAGGCGGAAGGCAAAATAGAAGGGAAAATAGAAGCCGCCGCAGTGCATGGAGCATGGTTAGCATGGAATAACCGGCGAATGGAAGCAGAAGCCAAGGGGATTCCCTTTAATGAACCGCCCCCGGCAAATCCACACGCTGCCGATAGGTAGCACGTAAAAGGAAAAACGATGCCCATTTTTGAGTACCATTGCAACAATTGCACAACCGAGTTTGAAGTCCTTCACCGCGCCAGTGATGCCGACGAACTTGTAAAGTGTCCCTGTTGTGGCGAGCCAGACGCAAAGAAACGCTTCTCCGCTTTTGCGACGAGCGGCACCCAAAAGGAGAATGCCATGGAAGGCGCAACCTGAGCGATTCCGGGTAATGGCAGTTTGCCTTGATGAAACAAAAACCTTCAAAGCCTACTCCTAATATTCTTCGTGAAATCCAATCGAAGAAGGTCTCGCCAGTTTATCTGCTCTGTGGTGAGGAGAGTTTCCTCATTGAGGGTACCCTCAAACAGATGCTTGATAGCCTCTTAACGCCCGACACGCGCGATTTCAACCTCTCCTTTTTGGAAGGTGCCGATGTCACAACCCAAGAAATTCTCAGTCAGGTTGAGTGCTATCCTGTTATATCAGCATGGCGAGTTGTCGTGGTGCGCGATGCACAAATCTTCAAAGTCCAGAAACGCACCACGCCTGTAACAATCATCCGAAATGCCTTCAAACTTGAAATAGAAAATGCCCAGAAGTGCATTACTACGATGGCGAATCTGCTGGCGGTTACCCCCCAACAGATTGCAGTACAACACCTTGACTTCACAAATGCTGTGAACGCACTCATCGAGGAGTTAGCCGACAAGCTAACCGATGAGGAGCGTGCCTTTCTTGGACGATTATCGCAGATTGCCCAACAACTGGAAGCGGATCTGCCAGAGGCCAGGGATACTGACGATGTAGAATTGCTGCTTGAATGGCTCCAGGGCGACTTGCCGAAAAATGGCGTTCTGATATTTACGGTGAATGGCACCGTAAACGAGCGAAACCGGGTTGTTAAAGCAATTGAGACTGTGGGACGTTACGTCTCTTTCGCCCCCTTGGAAGCCGGCAGGTCGCTAAACCAGGATGCACTCTATAAAAAAGTCTCAGAAAAGTTTGCAGAATTTGATAAGCAGATAACGCCGCGCGCTTTTGCGCAGCTGCGCACTCGTACCGGCGGGAATATGCACACTATTGCCGAAGCTATCAACAAAATTGTGAATTTTGTAGGCGACAAACGCCAAGTTGACGAACAAGATGTACGAAGTATGGTGACACAAAATACATTTGACAGCATTTTCGACCTCACCGATGCGATCGGAAAGCGCTCTACACCGCAAGCGTTGAAAAGCCTTCACGAAGTGTTAGCCAGCGGCCAAGCCCCCAATATGGTGAACTCGATGATTGCGCGCCACCTCCGGCTTGCTCTCCAAGCGAAGTTGATTTCAGGAAAAAAGAATATAAAACCGCCCGGGAAACGGATGCCACTCGCTGACTTTAAAAGCAAGATTTTTCAACCGCTTGCTGAAGAGATACGCAATTTCTTACCCAAATCCGCGGATACAAATATCCTGAAGCAAAATCCTTATGTCGCCTACAAAATTTTTCAAACACTCCATGCGTTTACCGCTGAGGAGTTAGTGAGTGCTTTGGAAAAAACGCTAGAAGCAGATACCCAATTGAAATTGAGTGAACTAGATGCAACATGCATTCTGGAACAATTAGTCTGTGAGCTTTGTACCAGCCCGAAGGGGAGACGGTTGTCTTCTTTCTAGTGCAAGTTGCGAGCACCGCAGGAGGCACACGCCGTGTGTCGTCCTGAAATGCATAAGTCGCACAATCTAACACATCGCTTCGGTAGTGACGCAAATCAAATGAATGTGGCCCGCCCTCCCATTTTTTACTATCCTTTTCGGATGCTGATGACTCTAATACTAAAGTGCAGACAATTTTCGTGCATCTGGTTTATGCACAAGAACCGGCCCGGAGCCGCAAACCGCGCTGGGGAGCGTTAGGCACTATATGTGAGCAGGCATGGTGCGAGTGCTGTGTCTATCCGAAATAACAGAACAATTTTTCTAGCGAAAGGTGGAGGAACTTGAAATGGGAGAAGTCATTCTCATTATTGCCATTGTGTTTGGAAGTATTACGGGGACAACGCTTGGATGCGTGTGGATGGGCACATCTTACTACGCAAAGAAACGCGGCTTAGCAAAGGGTGCGTCGCAACGCGAGGTAGAAGCCCTTGAAGAGAAAGTCAGCCGCGTTCAGGAAGAAGTGGTTGCGCTCAAAAAAGAGGTTACACGGCTCATCAAAATCGCTAAGGGCGTTGGTGAGTGAAGGAGGAACCCGCATGCCATTGCTACTACTGATTTTTCTGGTGCTGATGCTCTTCTTCATCATTAAGTTTATTACTGTAGTTACCGCTATTGTGGCAATAGTTGTCGGCGGGACAGCCGTCACCGCGCTTGCGTGTGTCTGCATCGGCACCTCGCATTACCTAAAAAAATCGGGGTACCACCCACACAACGCGCAACAAACCTATCACCAGGTTGAATCGGATTTGAATCAGATTGCAGAGGATTTAACCGAGATTCGCTTGCAATTGGATGATGTTGCACCGTACCTGCGCGACATGGAATTTCTGAAGTACGCCAGCCAGAATCGCAAAGCGACGAAGAAAAAGTCCTAAGCAATTTTCCAGTCTGAAAGTGCCCCTTCTGAAGTCCATGCTGTTGAGAAGTTTGGAAGGGAGACGATTGTTGTGCGGGAGGCGGATGTGAAAGATGAGTGCTACCGTTTCAACCAGTAATGAAACACAACGCCTTTGCCTTCCGGCTCAACCACCCGCAACAAAACCTTGCCATCCGCGAGGAAATCGACTGCCATGAAGCCAGAATGCTCATGTGCAAACAGTGTATTATCGCCAGAGCCTACTGCTGTCACTTTCTTGCTAGCGGCTGCCCCACTCACAAGCAGATAATCAACAATGCTTCCTTTCAAAACCTGGAGGGAGTGGTCGTGTCCTGCAGCATAGATTAAGAGCGGGGTTTCCGTGGTGCTCGCCTGTCCCTCTTCAAATGCACGCTTCAATTGCGTAACCATCTTTTTGTGCCGCGCCCCGTTCAAATTCTGATCGGATTTGAACAGATGCCTCCGGGCGAACGGATAGAGGGAACCGAGTATCGGGACCGGAACCCAGAGCCACTTTTCTATGTCTCTCGCTGGAAAGAGGTGGGCTTTCCAGTCGAAGAAGCCACCGTGTCCCCCATAAGTTTCCAGTGGATGATGGCCAACAACGATAACCGGCAATTCAGTGCCCAATTGGGCTTTGAGTGCTTCTATCACGCTCGCCGGATCTTTTTGTGGCTTCTCGTGACGATGGAGCCACCACTGCGTATTCAGTACAATAAGCCGGACAACAGGTGCGGATGTCGGGAGGTCAAGGTAATCGGGGCCCGGCCAACCCCCTTTCGGCAGGAATGCGTCTTCCGTAGCCCCGGTCTCCTTATCGAGGGTGCCCACTCTATCATTGATAAACTTCTCTTGCGCGAGAATCGCACTGAGGCCCTCCTTACATCCGTTTGCCCAATCGTGATTTCCGGGGATAAACAGCCCGTGGGCAGTGCTTGCTTCGACAACCTCCAACTGCGGACCGAGGCGCGCATCTGCCTCGTCTTTCTTCTTTTTTGTCATTCCCTCTGGGTACATATTATCGCCTAAAAAAACAATGTGGGTGTTTTCGGGGCTTTTTTTCGCCCATGCCAGTAGCGTTTTTAGCACCGGTTCATCTGGTGTCGGGTCTCCGCCATCGCCAAGGAGTAAGACGCGGTAGCGGAGCATGTCTTCTACGTCGACATCCTGTTTCGCGCTAAGAGGCACGTCAGAATGGTAGTAGGGCTTGGTGTGGCTACATCCTGCGATTGTCAGTTGTACTGCCTGAACAATAATGAAAAATAGCACTATGTACCCGAAAAATCGCGGATGTTTGGTGCTATTTTCCAGTACACGCCATAGGTATTTCATTGTTGCTAAACGCTCCTTGAAAGGCTGATGCAAGGTAAAGTATACCACAAAAAACACTAATTCGGCAAACGGAAACCTTTCTGACCAACGTGCAGAGACATTTAGTTGTCTTGTAGCCTAGCTCTCCGAATCGCGGTGAAAATGACTTGACATCACCTCCGAGTTTGTGCTAAAATGCGACCGTGTATCGGGAAAAGACCGGCATTTCGCCATTTTTCTTAAAAAAGTTGACCGCAATTAAAATTGTGTGTATAATTGGTGGCAATTGATTTCTTGTAGTGGCAGGTCTTGTGCCTGCCCGTTTTTCAGATTTATCGTAGTGGCAGGTCTTGTGCCTGCCCGTTTTTCAGATTTCTTGTAGTGGCAGGTCTTGTGCCTGCCCGTTTATGGCGACGGAAACCCACGGAGTGTGCCTGCTACCTTGTGCCTGCCTGCTTACGGCACACGGAGTGTGCCTGCTACCTTGTGCCTGCCTGCTTACGGCACACGGAGTGTGCCTGCTACCTTGTGCCTGCTACCTTGTGCCTGCTACTTTACCAAAGGAAGGATTTTACAATGAAAAACTATTTGACAACAACCCCGACACTTCTCATCTGCCTGATTGCGATACTCACGGTGGGCTTCGCCCTCCACAGCATGAGCCAGGC
This sequence comes from uncultured Poribacteria bacterium, assembly GCA_958295855.1. Lineage (GTDB taxonomy): Bacteria > Poribacteria > WGA-4E > WGA-4E > WGA-3G > CATQHH01. Next base: position 70,714 of record OY282383.1, read on the forward strand.
ACAACCGAACACCGACTTCGCTGGCGATATGCGCCAGGTGAACCCGCCGCTTGACAGCAGGTTTGTCGCAGAACCCTCCGCACCCGGGCCCGCTGTCTCGCCAGAAAGGGTGCAGGGATGGTTGAACCTCTTACGCGCTGAAAATGACGGTTCCGCTGTTTTTGCCAAGGGGATAGCCAACCTTGAAGTGCTGCTCACCTCGCTGACACCACCCGCGCAGAGTGTCTTGCTGCCGAACTACCCGAACCCGTTCAACCCCGAGACGTGGATACCCTATCAGTTGGCGCATCCCGCCGAGGTAAAGGTGTCTATCTATGCAGCAAATGGCAGTTTGGTTCGGATGTTGGATTTAGGGCATCGAGCCCCTGGCGTGTATCAGAACAAGAGCCGTGCGGCGTATTGGGATGGCCGCAATGCTGCTGGTGAGCGTGTCGCGAGTGGTGTGTATTTCTACACGGTTGAAGCGGGCACTTTCCGTGCGACGCGCAAAATGTTGATAGTGAAGTAACAGCGATTCATAACGAAAGCAAAGGAGTCAACTGATGCGAAAAATAACACTGATGTTCTCCGTTCTTGTGAGGCTTTACCCCTTATCTGAATCGCGGATTATCACGGATTACGCAGAATGACGCGGATTTTTGGGTTGTCTTGCGGTTGAATGTTTTCTGTCCCTTGCTATTCGTTTCTTTTTTGTAGAGGTAGGCCTTGTGCCTACCCTTTAGCCCTGTAAGGGCGGTATGTGTATAGCACCGCGTTCTGCCCTAAGTGCTAAGCCCCAGCGGGGCGACATGTGTGTTGCCTCTGTCTGAATCGCGGATTATCACGGATTACGCAGAATGACGCGGATTTTTGGGTTGTCTCGCGGTTCTGCATCTTTGGTAAGGTGCGGTGAGTCTGAATTCCCCGCGCGTAGGGGCCCGGCGCGTCTGGCTCCAAGAACATAGGGTAGGCACAAGGCCTACCCCTACCAAGAAATTAATAGCCAGGTACCGAAAATGTTGAACCGCCAGGCCCCCAAAATCCGCGTTAATCTGCGTAATCTGCGTAAATCCGCGATTCAGACGAGAAAAATCCGCGTTCTTTGTAGGGGTAGGCCTTGTGCCTACCCTATGTCCCGCCCCAGCGGGGCGACATGTGTAGCGCCTCTAGTTGATACGTCTAGACACATGTCGTCCCTACGATGTTCTTAGGGGCGCGGTCTCCCCGCCCTGTTGTACTCACAAAAAGGAGAAGGTATGAAAAAAGATAGTGCTTTCATCGCTTTCCAAATCCTACTGTGCGTGCTGGTTTCCGTTTGCATAAGCGGCTGCGACGAGCCTGAGGCACCGCCCGAAGGCATGGTGATTATCCCCGCAGGTAAATTTGAGATGGGGTGTAACGATGCGGTAGCAAGTTCTGATGAGGAACCGGTGCATTCTGTTTATGTGGATGCGTTTTACATGGATAAGTATGAGGTGACGAACGCCCAATATGCAGCGTTTCTCACTGCCGAAGGGAAACATGCAGAGGCAGGCCACACGTGGTTGGATATTGGCGATGGCGACGCACGGATTGAACGTGTTGAGGGTGTGTACCGTGCGAAGGCCGGCTATGAGAATCACCCTGTTGTTGAAGTCAGTTGGTATGGTGCGATGGCGTATGCACAATGGGCCGGGAAGCGTTTGCCAACGGAAGCGGAGTGGGAGCGTGCTGCGCGTGGCGGTTTGGCAGGGCGCAAGTATCCGTGGGGTGACACGATAGAGCCGAGCCAGGCGAACTATAAGAATCATATTGGGGGTACTACGGCTGTAGGGACGCATTCACCGAACGGGTATGGGTTGTATGACATGGCCGGGGATGTCTGGGAGTGGTGCTTGGACGAGTACCATTCAGGTTTCTATGCTATCTCTCCGAGCAAAAATCCGTTGTCTGGTGCGCCTAGTGTGAAGTGGTTATTAGATAACTATACGGATGTTGATTCATTGCGCGTGTTACGGGGTGGCTCTTGGTACAGTAGCGCGCAGGGCGTGCGCGTCGCCGCTCGCATCAGGGGTACGCCAACGAGCACGGTCAGCAACGGCGGGTTCCGTTGTGTGAGGGCGGTAACCCCTTAAATCTTTACCCCAGATAAGGTAGCCGGCACACTCCGTGGGTTTCCGTTGCCGTAGGGGCGCGGTCTCCTCGCCCTGTTGCCTCGGTCTATTTCTTCCAATAAGGGGCGGGCAACCCGCCCCCTACGGTGGGAAACCGGCACAAGACCGGTTTCCCTTACAGTTTAATCGCGCGTAACGGAGACCCGGGTTCCCTCCTGCAACCGATGTTGTTCATTAACGATTACCTGTGTTTTCTGGGTGAGACGCGAGGTAATCTCAATCTCGCCGCCGTAAATGGCCCCGACGGTTACCTGTTTTTGGCGTGCGACGTTTCCCTCAACGGTGAAAATGGTGCCGCTTCCGTTCTGAATCTGCAAAACTGCGCGTCTCGGCAGCAGTTGGACATTTTTCCGCTCCCCGGTTTTGATGGTGACTGTGACCGGGGTACCGGGTTTTAATCCGCTATTGTGTATCAAGGCGGAATCGCTGTTAGAAACCGCGCCTACCGAATGCGATACCGTTGCATGAACGAGAACTGTGTTGTTTTCCCGGTTAACAATTGGACTGATGAAGTCAATTGTTCCCACAATGTTTTGAATTCCGGAGGCGGTGGAGATGAGTGCCATATTTCCGCGTTCGATTCGGCTTATGTCTTCGGCGGGCACCGTCCAAACGGCTTTGGGGACATCTATCCCGACAACGGTAAACACCTGCCCTCCCGACAACGCGGCGGGTGGTGCATAGTCGCCGACTCCCAAGTGACGTGCGGCAATAACGCCATCAATGGGTGAAGTGATAGTTGCATCAGTCACCTTTTCCTGTGCGAGTTTCAGGTGTTCTTCGGCTTCGGTCACTGCGGCTGTGGCGATAGCGATTTCGCGTTCCCACGCCTTCGCTGTCACCAATTTTTCGGCCGCTCTGAGGTTGGCTTGTGCTTGGGTAACGTTTGATTCGGCAGAAGCGATTTCCCGCTCCCAGCCTCGGCTTTCCACAACTTTCCGAGCCACAGCTAACTCCGCTTTCGCCTTTTCCACGGCGGGCTGCGTTATGCCTTCCTTAAACTGAGCTGCTGTGGCGACAGCCTCTTCATAGCGGGTTTGCGCGACCTTCAAACGATTTTCTGCTGACTCAAAGTCGCTGTTACTGATGTGCTTTTTGTTGTGCAGAGCCTTGTTTCTTTCAAAATCCAAATCGGCTTTGTCACGTTCCGCTTTCGCCCGTTCTAACGCCTGCTCTGCGTTTATTTTTGAACGTTCAATTGTTGCCACTGCTGCCTGGTATGCGGCTTCCGCCTGTGTGAGTTGGTTACGGATGCGCATTTCCGCAAGTGATTTTGTCTCTTCAAGTTGTGCCTGCGTTGCCATAACCCTCTCTTGCGCGGTCGCAAGTTGAGATTCGACACGCGTCTGGGCATTTGCTTCCGTAGTTGTCAGGTTCGATTGCGCGACGCTTAATGCTACCTCTGCCTTTATCGTGGCAATGTTAGCCTCTCGTACATTGCTTTGCGCAAGTGCCTCCCCTTTTGCCACACTTTGCCCTACCTCCACGTGTAGTGCAACGAGCTTGCCCGGAATATTGGCGAATACTTTAACTTCTGCCTGTGGTTGTAAATGTCCTGTATAACTTTTTTCGGAGACAATTGTCACGCGTCGCGGCGCTGTGACATCTACAGGTACGGGCTGCCCTGCTTCTTGCGCGATGACATTGCCGCCGATGAAACAGCATAGAAAGGCGGCGAAGCTTATGAAGCCTCTAAAAGACGGTTTCAACATTTTTTCCTCCCAACTTGGAGCATTTCGTTCTCCGATAGGCGCGCTCTCCGAATCGAGACTTCCGCTATGAACCGCCCAAAAAGAACCGAAAACGAAATAGCCCACTCCCAACACGAATTAGCTGGATTTGAGTTTATCCTTAAAATCCTCTGTCAACTTTCGCATTTTCGGATGAATTACAAGTTGACAGTACGGTTGATTTGGATTTAATTGAAAATAGTTTTGGTGATAATTTTCTGCAGGATAGAAGGTGTCGATGGGCGCGAGCTCCGTCACGATGGGGGCATCCCATATCCCGGAGTTATCCATTTCCGCTTTAGACTGCTCAGCAATGCGCTGTTGCGCTTCATCATGATAGAAAATCGCGGAGCGGTACTGGGTGCCCACATCAGCCCCCTGCCGATTCAATGTTGTCGCATCGTGCGTGTGCCAGAAAACCTCCAACAGTTCAGCATAAGAGATGACACTCGGGTCGAACCGGATTTGAGCAACCTCCGCGTGCCCCGTCATCCCCATACACACTGCACGATAGTTCGGATTGACGGTAGTACCGCCGGTGTAACCTGAGACAACCTCGTGAACGCCTTCCAACTGCTGAAAGACGGCTTCAACACACCAAAAACAGCCTGCCCCAAACGTTGCAGTCTCTAATTGCATTTTTTGTTGACGGCTTTCGCGCATCTACGAACGCCGCGCTGCTCCTCAAATCTGTAAAATTCTTATTTTGTGCGTGAACACATGATACCATGAATGCCAGTGATGTGCAACTTGCAAAAAGTTGGCAGCTATGGTACGCTTTTGGATGTATGAGATGCTTTCAGTTATTTCCCCTTCTTCTATATCTTACGGTGTGTCTGGCGGCATGTCAATCACAAGAACAACAGGCAAAAATGCTTGTTATCCAACTCGGGGCTGCGGATGCAGTGCACCGCACGGAAGCAGCGGAAGCCTTAGTGGCAATGGGGGCTGATGCGATTGACGCGCTGACTTGGGGGTTATCCCATGAAAATCCCCAGATTCGTGAGACATCTGCATGGACGCTTAGCGAAATCGCCACACCAGCTAACCGCATCGTACCTGCCCTGATTTCAGTGCTAACCGATGCGGATGAAAACGTCCGCGTTGTTGGTTCTATCGCCTTGCAGGAGCTGGGTGAACCTGCTGTTCCCTACCTCATTGAGGCTTTAACTGCGGAGTCGGCAGAGATTCGGTTAAATGCGGCGTACGCGTTGGGTGAGATCGGCAAACCGCTGGATACGATTCTCCCTGCACTTATCAATACACTCACCGATGCGGAATGGAATGTTCGGCGGCTGGTGGTGCGTGCCTTGGTTACAATAGGTACTCCTGCAATTGATTCGTTAATTCAAGCACTGAATTCACACGACGCGGCCCTGCGCCGCATGGCAGAACGCGCCTTGAATGACATCGGTACCCCGCAGGCACGCAGGGCGATTGCCGATGCAAAGAAAAGGTTATTGGAGCGCTGACGGAGCCTGTTCCGCCGCAGCTTCTCGTCCTTCCAGGCGTAGGCAGTCATCCCAATAGGCGACGGCGTACTGTTTGACAGCGTCAGACTGATGTGCTTGTTCAAGATAATGCGCGATCCAGTCAAGCAGTTGCTGGCGGAGCGATGGCCGTATCTCGCCGTTGACATAAGCGAGCTGGTGAAAATCTTCTCGTGCGTCCGCCGCGAGTTGGAAATCAATTTGGCGATAGAGCACCAGGTTGACTATCAAACCGAGCGTAAGGTGTTGAATAGCATCGGGGGCGATGCTCAGCGGCGGATGCAGTGAGAACAAGTTTTCCAGCGGCAAGGTTTTTACATAATGCATGCGATTCTCGATGCATGCTAGCTGCCGGTCGATAACGTCTGTTTCAGCCAGCCGGGTGAGTGCGCGCGGTAGCTGGGTGTCTCGGATTGTCACCTGAGGCATGCGAATGGTGGTTTTGTACGTCAGCAGTGCCTTTAAGAAGTCAAGTTCTGCTTGCGTGTAGATACGGATGCTCTCGGCTTCCATGTCGGCAAAGGCATCTGTGGGCAGAATCACGCCGTGTGCTAAAAGTTCGCGGGCCCTGCCCAACAATTTTCCTGTTAGCGTATTGCCGATTTGGAAAAACTTAACAACCCGGGTTTTGAGGAGCACCCGAACCGCTTTCTCCAGGTTTCCCTGACTGCCGTATTCTAACCCGAGGCTCGTTAGCGTGAAAGCTGCGTGAATCTGCGTTCGGAGCGCAGCTTCATCGGAGAGGTCTGTCGTCTTCATTGTAATGAGTTTGTGGGCAATAGCGGCAATGCTCTGGTAGAGCGTATCCGCCTTTTCAGGCGGGATGCCGCCCAGTGCTTCTCCGTGTGCCAGCGTTTGCGCGAGGAACAGGTGCCTGTCAAGGCTGGCTTCCGCGACGAGAGAAAACTTATTCGTTGTCATCATACTCACCGTCTTCGGTCTCGGAATAGACCAAATTCTGCTCCTCTTCTTCTGAATCAAGGTATAGCGAGTCCAGCTCAACCGTTTCCATTAAGTCTGCTTCGGTGACATCAATACCTGCGGCTTTATCGCGTTCTGCAACCCTTTGGGCTCTGTCTGCCTGTGCAGCATCGAACACGGCGGCCAGTTCTGCCTCCACATCCCCTTCTCTATCAATTGCGAAAAGTTCTCGGAGGAGCAGAAAAAAAATCTCATCATCTGCTTCCCATATAGCATCGCTAATTGCTCTTGCGTTTTCGTCGGCGTACTCAAGTGCCTTCGAAGTTGGATCGATGTACCCGCCTTCAATGAAAAGCCCGCTGTAGAGATTTGTAAGTTTGATGCGATTATGGAGGAGTGCTGCGAGCAAACGAATGTCTATCTCTCTGAGAAACCGCCCGAGGTCTTCCCGCGCACATTCAGAGAGCTCAAACAACCACAGGTCCAGCGATTCGTCATCGAGTTTGCCGTCGCGCCAGACAGCAATGTCGATGAGCTCCTCAAATTGTTCATTTGAGAGACATGGCAGGAGTGCCGAGGCGAGCCCTGTACCGAGCATCGTGTCGAGCACTTGGAGGACTTCCTCGGTTGGGCTTTCTTGGATGAGTGCCGTACAATCCGGGACGAGATAATAGAGTTGCTCTCGCGCTTTCGGGTTGCGGGTTGCACGGAGAATCTCCAATTGCTGCTGCTGATCGTAGCTTTGAAACAAATGTTCGGCTTGGCGCGTCGGTAGCGACAACAGTTTCTCGCTTTCGGAATGTGGAATTATCACTTTTGGACTCTTGTTCATACCAACCCCTCCATGTAGGGCGTTGTAAAGTGCTGTTGAGCGTTCCATATTGCAAATTTGTGTAGAGGGCACCCTCGGTGCTATTTCCTCAAAAGTTATTCCTGACAAAATTGAGGTTTTTTGCAGCGGACGCAACCGCGTCGTCTTTCCCCGGCGTTTCAAGAACGAACCAGCTATCGTACCCAATAGCATGCGCGGCATCAAACACTGCCGGGAAATCAACATCGCCTTCCCCAGCATGGTTGCCCCCGGTGTCCTTGATATGCATTTGCGAGATTGCGCTGCCTAAATGCCGAATCTCGGACGGCGAATCGTAGCCAAATCCGGTTGCATTTCCCATGTCGTAGTAGACTCCGACTGCTGATGAACCCACCGCATCAATAATTTGTTGGTGTTGTTCCGCATTCAAGGTGGATTCAATTGCGAGAAAGACACCCTGTTTTTCGGCGGTTTCGGCGGCGGCTTTTAACCCGTCAAGGAAGCGCGGTGCTATAATGTGCTTATCTTGGATTTGGCCATTCCCGAAAAATGGCACCAGAATTACCTTCGCCCCTAATTGCGGTGCCGTTTCCGACAGGTATTGCAACTTCGCTATGCCCTCGCTCCGCGTGCTATCCGTAGGATGCATGAACGAATATGCCGTGAAACCCCCAGGCGACAGCGAAGACACCTCTATGCCAGCGGTTTCTGCCAAGTTGTTCACTTTATCGATGCCGCCATCCTGCCAAAGTGGATGTTCACGGTAGGCGGCTCCCATGCAGAGTTCAATGCCATCAAACCCAATCTCTTTCGCTTTCTGAAATGATTCTTCAAAGGAGACGGGTAACATCCCGTCTCTAATCCCAACCTTCATAATCTTCCTCCTAAAAGGTGTTGCTTGCAAACCCATATTGCAACTTGCCTTGATTTTGAATTGTACCACAAATTTAAGGGGATTGCAAGGAGATCTGAAATTTCCGTTTATCGTGCCGTTTCTACGGGTGCGAAAAATAGAAAAGTTGACACTATTTCAAGAAGTTGGTAAAATGGAAGCGGAGGTACGCCGATGGCAAAACCGATTTACAACAACCGTTCCCTTTTTTCCAGTTATTACCTTGAAAAGGTGATAGCTGAACAAACTTCTGATACCTTAGAATCGGCCTATAAACAGATTAAACAGCTCTATACTTCCGTCGCCGAATTCGCAGAGAATCTAAATGAATCACAAACAGAGGAAAAATTTATCCGCCCTGGGCTGAAAATTCTTGGACACGCCTTTGAAGTGCAACCAACGCTTCGCACATCGCAAGGGCCGAAACAGCCGGATTACGCCTTTTTCGCAAGCGCAGAAGCATTAGAACGCGCGCTTCCACAGATTAATACGAATGCCTTTTTCAACACTGCGACTGCTGTTGGCGATGCCAAAGCATGGGGTAGAAATCTCGACAAGAAACTGGAAGGCCCTGGAGAGCCGTTTTCTAATAGCAATCCAAACTATCAGATCGATTTCTATATCCGTACGTCAGAACGCACGTGGGGTATTCTCACAAATGGAAATCTATGGAGGCTTTATCATCGCGACACGAGTTACAAATTGGATAATTTTTACGAAGTCAACCTTGAAAAGATACTGCTCGATGAAGATGTAAATGCGTTTCGCTATTTTTACTATTTTTTTCAGAACATCGCGTTTTCTCCCGATACCTCTAACCGCTCCTTTTTGGATAATGTTCTGGCAGGCAGTATACACTATACCGTCTCGGTTTCGGATAACCTTGGGGAAAACATCTACTTGGCATTAGAGGCACTTATCAACGGGTTTCTAACCTACCCCAATAACAGTTTGAGTACCTCAGATACATCGGCGATTCATGAAAATTGTCTTATCCTCCTTTATCGCCTTTTGTTTGTGCTATACGCCGAGAGCCGGGGACTGCTGCCGCTTGAAAATCCTGTTTACCAGGCCGAATACAGTTTGAACGCGCTTGCCACCGAAATACACGACAAATTAGATAACGCCCCCCAAATTTCTGAGTTGAAGAGCGATTACTGGACTCGCCTCCGAGACCTATTTACTCTCATTGACAAAGGATGGGAAGAGGATATCCCACAGTATAACGGAGGGCTGTTTAACCCGACGCGCCACGTGTTTCTGGAAACCAACAAAATTGGCAATCATGTCCTTGCACGCGTCATTAATATATTAACCCGGACGACGGATCGGGAAAGCATCACTTACCAAGATTTGGCAATCCAGCATTTGGGAAATATTTACGAGGGATTGCTTGAATATAAAGCGTGCGTGCAAGGCACTTCTGAAAAAATTCAGTTAACAAGGGACAAATCCAAGCGCAAAGCAAGCGGGAGTTATTACACCGCTGATGCAATTGTGCGTGCAATGGTTGAGAATACGCTTAGTCCGCTCTGTAGGCGTAAGACATTTGAAGAGATTCTTCGGCTTAAGGTGCTAGACCCGGCGATGGGAAGTGGGCATTTCCTCGTTGGCGTCATCGATTATCTCGCGCTGGAACTTGCTACACATCCCGATGCCCCGCCTATAGCACCCGGTGACACTGACAGGGAAATCGCATATTGGCGTAGACGTGTCATTGAAACCTGTATCTATGGTGTCGACTGCAATCCGATGGCGGTGGAATTGGCGAAAGTGTCACTGTGGCTCCACACGGTGGCGAAAGGCGAACCACTTTCGTTCTTGGATCACCACATCCGCTGTGGGAACTCACTGATTGGGGCGAACATTGCTAATCTTGCCAACCTACCGGCACTGACGAAACGCCGCCGCACTGGCGAAAAAAACAACCAGGCTGCGCTCAGCATGGATTTCGGATTCACCGATACCGTCTCCGAAGCCGTCGGACATTACCTCGTGATTGAAAAGATGGAGAGTCAAACCGTTGCTGATATCCATGCCATGGAGCATGAATTGGAACAGGCACAGCAAACACTGAGCCGGCACAAAGAGATTGCGAATCTCTGGTTGAGTGTCCACTTTGGGAATACAGTTGAACGCGGCGATTACCACACCGCCTTAGATGCACTGGCATCACAGCAAACAGATGTCCGCGCCGCCCTACCGGGATATCAGAAAGCACAAGATTTAGCAGAATGTTACCGCTATTTCCATTGGGAGATCGAATTCCCCGAGGTATTTCGCGACGAACTTGGCAATGAATTAGAAACTCCCGGCTTCGACGCTATCGTGGGCAATCCACCCTACGGAGCAGCTCTCGACTCAAACGAGAAAACCTATTTGAAAACAGTAGCCAAAGAGACGAAAAATTGGAACAGTGCAGCACTTTTCATAGACATTGCGAAAAACCGTTTGATGAAATCAGATGGAATGCTTGCCTTCATTGTGCCAAAGTCGCTGTTATACGTTGAAAACTGGCACTCCGTTTTATTCGCGTTGTTAGAAAAAACGCGGGTTTTGATTGATGTTGAAGCCGCTTTCAAAAACGTCAAACTAGAGCAGGTGATTTTTGTCTATGACTCGTGCTATGCAGAAAATTTTTATACGGCACGTAAATTTGTCAATGAGACGTGGATTAGGAAAACGCACATCTCCCACTCCTATCCAAAGCAGTTCCGAGCATGGATATGTGATGTCTCACGTGAAGAAATTCAAATCGGTTTAAAGTTAAATCAGATCGGGACCTTTATGCGTAATATTTCTACTACAAAACGAGGTTTGCCGTTGCAGAAGATGTTAAGTGAGGCGGGTAATATGCCGGTAATTGGAGGAAAGAATATAACCCGTTACGGGACTAATAGCGTCAGAGGCTTTATGGATGTCGACAATTTGGATGCTTGTAATGAAAAAGTTCAATTCTTACGACAACCGAAAGTGATGTCACAAACGATTATAGGACATATTCAGAATCCTAAGCCACATATCAAAATCACTGCAACAGTGGATGAAACGGGCAATATATTGAACATGGATACGGTGGTGAATACCGTCCTTACCCATGAAAACTTCAGCCCGATTTTTATCTCGGCTATTCTGAATTCAGCGTTGATAAACTGGTATGCTCACAAATTTATTTTTTCCTCCGCTGTGAGAACGATGACTTTTGACAACTACTATGTTGGCAAGATCCCAGTACCTGTTGCGACATCAAAAGAACAACAACCTATTATCGATGTAGCAGAACAGATTATGGAAGCGAAGCGGGAAAACCCAAAAGCCGATATGTCTGTGGAAGAACAAAAAATTGATGAGCGAGTCTATGCCCTGTACAGATTAACGGAAGCGGAGATTGTAACAACATCGATTGGGGATGCAAAAAAAAAAGTTGAATTTTCTCGATAGATATAGTAAAATATTCGAAATTAACCATAGAATAAAAAGGAGTTTGATCTGATGAAACAGATTACTTGTCTAATTTCAATTTTGTTTCTGTCTGTGTGCCTCCTCCCCGGCGTTTTCGCGCAAACGTTGATGAGCGACGAATTCGACGGGAACGGTCAAAACCTTCAATCCTTCTGGCAGGTTAAGGATGGCGATAAAAGCCCCTGGGAACTAAAAGATGGGTTGCTCGTTGCTGAGGCAGGCTTCGATCAGAATGTGTGGGGTGATGATACCTCCACGCGCTTCTATCAGGTGACGGATCAGGATCAGTTCGACATCGAGACCTCAATGGTTGTCGATTACGCGGATGCTTGTACTGTAACGGGTATCATTGTGTATTCTGCAACAACAAAGGATAGCCAAGACCGGGATGGCGAATGGGTGACGCTGAAGTTGTGGGGGCGCGGTGCCGCAGACAATAATGCAGTGCTCCAATACCAGCGCCGTCAAAATGATGCCGCACCTTATGTCGGCACACAAGCCGACTACAACCCAGAGCAAGGTGTTATTCCGATTGAATTACGCCTCAAACGCGATGGCGACGAATACGAGTCATGGTTCAAGCCAAATGCTGAAGGCGACTGGGTCTCGGTCAGCAAAGTGACTAACGAACTTCAAGAACCCCTTGAAGTCGGTATCTATGTCGGTATCTGCGAAGGCGAAGGCGCAGGCAGAATGACAGTCACGTTTGACTACTTCCGGGAGGCTTCAAGCCCAGCAACACCGGTAGACCCGCGCGACCGTCTCGCTGTCACGTGGGGTGAGCTTAAAAACCAGTAGTTAACCATTATTGCAAATTTCGAGTGACTGGCGGCGTTGATGTCGCCAGTCCCTTTCTCATAAACCTCTGTTGTGGGGCGACGCGAAGCGGGATTCCCCGTGCCTCAGCCCTGCCAATTTTTATCAATGGAGACAAATTTTGAAGCAGATAACTCTCTTACTACTTATTGGCATTGCCATACTTTTTGGGAATCTCTCTGCAAACGCAGTAGACTCCCTCGGTGATGCGTTTGATGGAAACACGTTAAAAAACCCGAATTGGAAGTGGAAAGCTTCTGATGAAGAAGGGGTTGAACCCAAAGCATGGGATGTAGGTGAAACCAAAGCCGGTTGGCTTCATGTCACTGGTGAACTGAACCGCAATCTTTGGCCTGCTGATACAACGAATCGGCTCTATCAGGAACATGAAGGGGATTTTGACATAGAGACGCATCTCTATATGGACTACGAAGATGCCTGCACTGTTGCCGGTGTTGTTGCATATTCACCTACTACGAAGGACCGTCAAGGGCGCGATGGTGAATGGGTGACGATAAAACTCTGGGGGCGCGGTCCCGCAGACAATAATGCTGTCATCCAGTATCAGAAACGGCAGTTTGATGGCGGTGGTGAAGGGCTCGTCGGTGTGGTTCCCGGTTTTCAGGATGCGATAGGCGAAATGGAACTTTACATGCGGCTCCGCCGAGAAAAAGACACTTTTACTGCTTGGTGGAAGCGGAAAGCCAATGATAAATGGATCGATATTGGCGAGACCGAGCAGGAGTTCGATGAACCACTCGAGGTAGGTATTTATGTGGGAATCTGTGACACTAAAGGGAAACAGATCGCACAGTTTGAATACTTTGAGGACCTCCTTGTGCCGTTTGATGTTTCCCCGCGGGCGAAATTGCCGATTGCGTGGGGAGATCTGAAACGCCGGCATAGCATGCCGGGTCTCCGCTAGTATTGCCACGGTGTTTTTAGGGACAGATTTTTCGTATCTATTGTTTATCCATAGCTACGCTAAAAGGAGATTTATGGCGACTTTCTATAAGGGTGCTGGGATTGGGACGCATTGGCACACCCATGATTCGCAAGAAGTCGGTTTTGAGGCAAGATCGCCTACAACGGTACCGACAATTGAGGAAATGATAACACATGTCGCGAGAGAAACTGCAAACAGCCCTTATGTTTCTGTGACTTGTTCGTACGCGGTGGCATGGCACTACGCGGTTTATAGCGGACGAGAGATACCCAGCCTAAGTCATCCTGCCTATGTTTACGAAATAGAAATTGATATGCCACCGTCTGGTGAGCTCTATGTCTGCGATCCTGTCGCAGAGGTTAGCCAGATGTTGTTAGGCTCTACTGGTGCTGGTATACAAGGTGAGGTTCCAACCTACCAACACAATGGGCTTCCAAGCCTCTTGCTGGGAGTCGTTGATCCAGAAAAGAGGGGGCATTGTCTAGTAGGAAGGCAACCTCAACCGCCTGGGCCGGGGGCACTTTCTCCACCCAACATCACACGTCCCTTAAGGACGTTTGTCAATGTACTACGGGATGCAGAAATTCTCGTTTACAGGCATATACCTGCAGTCTGTGTAACAGATCGTTTTGACGTGGTGGAATCAGGGTGGAATCAGGATTAGATTTGCATCGTTTATCACGTAGGAGGCATCAGAATGAGCAGGTTTACAATTCGCATCATTGACATGAAGGACGTGAAAGAAAGGTATCCAATTCCAATCGAATTACTTTGGATGGAAATAGTTGAAAGACGGGCGTACGGCCCAACACTCTCTGGGTTAGTTCGGTACGCCCGAGAGGGGGTCCAACAAAAATACGCTATGTCTATGGATCTCGGTAAAGGGATGTTCATCGCGACCCTCGAAGACCATGAGCTCGGCGAAATTCCCCGGACTGAATTGGAAGAAAATTTGCGGGGAGCCGCTGTTGAAATTATGGAAATTGTTCGACAAGACGCAATTCCGAGAGTCTTCAAGCGGCTCCTAGCGGATTATGACTATCTCGTATACGATGAGAGCAGCTCAGAACCGTCCAATCTCTTGCGGTGCCGCGTGCCGGATCCTTCAATCCCTCGCCACGCTGCGGACCTTTTCGACATCGCCCACACCTTCAACGCTATGCTCCTCAACCGAAACTACTATGTCGAATCGTACGGTGAACCCTATCAAGACAGTGGTAATTTCGATGAAGATTGGACTGCGTTTGCGCTAAGGGCACACCCCGAACCTATTGATAATAGGCTAGAAAAGCCTCCCCAGGAGATGATGAAAACTGCTTCTGAAAAAGCAGCAATGGAAATTAAGCGGAGAAGGCGAAAGAACCCACGAATCCTTCAAACGCTTTTGGGGGATTACGGTTATCTTGCTTATGATGCCCACCGCTCTAAACCGCCGAGTCTCTTAAAATGCAGCGTGACTGACCCGCTACATCCTCGGCAGGCAGAAGATATTTTTGAGATAGCGCGTCTATTCAGCTTTGACACCGGTGAAACCTATAGCGTTGAGTCATACAGCGGCACCAATAACGGCGGTAAATTGAGTAAAATCTGGACCGAATTTGCGCTAAAAAAGCGAAATTCAGTTTTTAGCAGCTAACTTCCAGAGAAACAGCGGATTTTTGTTGGCAAATGAAACAGGCCTTTTTCGCACAGCTTGGAAACGAGAACTTGCTCTACAAAACCACGATTTTCATATTCACCCTTGCGACTTGTGGTGCTTTGGCTGCTGATGTGACAATGAGCACTGCCGCCCAAAAAGTCCTCGCCACTATAGAATGGGTGGCCATTCCCGAAGGCACGTTTCTGATGGGCTCAACCTCCGAGGAAGCAGAAGCCGCTTACACTGACGCGAAGTTACGAAGTTCCTTGCTGGAACGGCACACCTTTGAGGCTGAGGTACCCCAACATCGCGTCTATCTTACTGCGTACCAAATTTCACGCTATGAGATTACCAATGCGCAATACCGTGCTTTCATTGAGGCAACCGACCGGCCGATACCACGCGGGCATAACGGCGAAGGGACATGGACAGATGAGACGCTCAACGCCGATGCCCAACCCGTGGTCGGCGTGACGTGGTTTGACGCGCAAGCGTTTGCAGAATGGATTGGCGGCAGCCTGCCCACTGAGGCGCAGTGGGAGCGCGCTGCACGTGGCACAGAAGCAAGAACATATCCGTGGGGAAACGAGCCGCCCAAGGCGCGCCACCATGCCAATTTCGCGCGCCGCTACAATCGCCCGATGCCTGTTGGACAATTCCCAAAAGGTACGTCTTCGGATGGCATCGCAGACCTTGCTGGAAACGTGTGGGAGTGGTGTCTTGATGAATATAATCCAACGTTCTACCAAATTCCCTCCCAGGTAGGCGGAGTTTCTAACCGCGCTAGTGCAAAGCAAAATCCGCTTAACCTTCGCTTCCGCGATGTACTTCGTGCAAGAGTCATTCGAGGCGGCGCGTGGGATGGGGGCAGAGCGTTCCTGCGTTCAGGTTTGCGGTTTAAATTCTATCCTTTGGATTCAACGCATACGATTGGGTTTCGGGTAGTGCGCCCGCGCCAAGAAATAAAACCATAACCTGTTCTTTGGTTCTGCTGCAAACTCGGGAGAATAGGCGATAAAATGTCCCTACGATAAACCCCTTTCTCTTACTATGTTCAGACAAAAGTGCTATTGGAGCCTCTTTCTACTTCTTACGTCTCCGCTGCTCGTTATCGCTGCGCCCTATTTTCGGGATGTTACCGATGAGATGGGGCTCAATTTTCGGCACGTCAACGGCTTTTCCGCCGAACGCCGCCTTGTTGAGACGGTGGGAAGCGGTGGTGCGCTCTTTGACTTTGATAACGACGGCGACCTGGATGTCTATCTTGTTCAGGGTAATGCTTTATCTCCATCAACGGCACCCCCCAAAAATCGCCTCTATCGCAATGATGATGGTATCTTGATTGATATAACAGAGTCTGCAAACGTTGGCGATACGGGCTATGGGCTGGGGGCTGTCGCCGCGGATTATGATTCTGATGGGCATCGCGACCTGTACGTGACAAACTTAGGGAAGAATGTGCTTTACCGCAATAACGGGGATGGCACGTTTACCGATGTAACCGAACAGGCCCAGGTCGGTTGTCCCCTGCTGAGTACGAGTGCCGCGTTCGCTGACATTGACCGGGACAGCGATCTCGATCTCTATGTATGCAACTATTTGGCATACACACTGGAGAGCGATATTCCGTGCTATTTCAAGAACGAACTGCGTATCTACTGCGGTCCCAACGAGTATCACGGTATCCCCGATGTGCTGTATCGCAACAACGGCGATGGCACATTCACAGATATTACCGAATCCGCGGGAGTCTATCAACCCACGACGCGGGGGCTCGGTGTCGTTTTTACAGACGTAAACGGTGACAGGTGGATGGATATCTACGTCGCGAACGATATGTCCCCCAATACACTTTTCATCAATCAGGGGGATGGGACATTTAGAGAGGAGGGCGTGCTTCGGGGCGTTGCCTATAACGGCGATGGGCTTGCAAACGCATCGATGGGCATAGATGCAGGCGACTATGATAACGATGGCGACATAGACCTGTGGGTGACGAACTTCTCGTTAGAGGCAAACTGCCTCATGCAGAACGATGGCGACGGCTATTTTGAGGATGTGACGTTTGAGACAAACCTCGCTGACGCGTCATTCCATTCCCTCGGTTTTGGCACCCGTTTTATTGATTTTGATAACGACGGCTGGCTCGATCTGCTCGTCGGGAATGGACATATCTGGGACAACGTGGAGCAGATGGACGCGACACTCAGGTATGCGCAGCCCGTGCAGGTGTTCCGCAATCAGGGCGGAAGCTTTGCAGATATTACCACAGCAGCAGGGTTAAGTGAAACGCCTTATGTCGTGCGCGGGATGCTTTTCGGGGATATAGATACGGATGGCGATGTTGATGTTGTCTTGTGTCAATCCAATCGTCCTGCAGTTATCCTCCGCAATGACATCGGCACTGCGAATGCGTGGGTGACGGTGAAACTGGTAGGCACGGATGGTAACACTGATGCGATTGGCGCGCAGGTTACACTAGAAGCGAACGGCTTGACGTTGCTCCGAGAGGTTATCTGTGGTGCCAGTTATTTGTCGGGAAACGATTTTAGACTCTCCATCGGATTGGGCGATGCCTCGCGTGTGGATAGGCTCCAGATTCGCTGGCCCAACGGGACAGTTCACCAATTAGGCGAGGTGCCAATTCGTCAGGCCATAACATTTTCACAGGATTGACACTTGCCGTTGTCCATGCTATCATGCACAATTATGAAAATCGTTGAAGAAAGAGAAGCGTGGATTCACACGCATTTCATTGTTGATAGTTTTTACATCACCGAACAAGAACGCCGGCAAATCTCTATTTGCGTCGAACCTGAACTCATGCAACTGGGGCTCCAGTATGGGCTGAGGTATAACGTTGCGCCTAACAAACATCGCGCCATCATCGTATTGGAATGTATCCCGTTTGATTCAGTCAAAGCTGCAGTCAGACAGTTGATTAATGAGGTAATCACAGATTTCCCGGTTCGGCTTCCGGAACAGCGGAACGTTGTCACCAATATTACCGTCTCGGATGCGGAAACAGAATCGCCATCACAGTAGTAAGCACATGTGGATGGTAGAACGGTGTCTGCCGCCTCCCCATTTGGCGTAAACCGTGTCAATGCCCAAGCCCAGGTGCCGTGAGGACCTGCGTACCGACGGTGCCCTCGCTCATGTTGAAAATCGTCGGAAATGCGTCGCGCCAGCCATCATTTGCACCCGGACAAAATTGCCGAGCGTTGCCTTCAATCGCAGTGACACCCGGTATTCGCGCGGCAAGCCCCGCGGAGTGCAGAAACGACGCGCCTGGGCAGGTTAGATCTTGCACAGCGAGGAACATATTGTATGCCTTGGCTGCAGCACCCATCAGCAGTGCCTGAGATTGTCCCTTGCATGCTTTGAGCGCAACCCCTGAATAACCCTGTTCACGTGCTAACAAAAAGGTCTCAAAATCTGTGAGCGATTCGTCAATCACCACCGGTTTTATCTCTGCGGCCTTGTGCATCCTATTTTCGGGGTGTGCTTTCAGGTCCCGGTCGGTTGGTTGTTCAATGTATGCAAGCCGTTCAAAAGCGTGGCTGTTTTCCTCCTGAATCCGATTGAGAAACGCCAATAGGTATTCTACATCTTGACATGTTTCGTTGAAATCGGCGGAGTAGTGCCAGGTGCTAACCCCCTGTTTCGCTTGTGTTTCTGCGGTAATTTTGTCGATGTCCAGCACGCGCGCGACATCCCACGCCAGATCATCGCCGTTCAGTTTAATCTTCAGGTGTGTCAACCCATCGGCTGCAATCCATTCGGGTAGCGTCTCCGGTAAGCCGTCGTTGAGGCGGTGTGCGATATCCGCGTCCGTGAGTGCATCCAGCGCGCCGACGAGGTGGTAGAGCGGCATCGTGCGTTTGGGATGCCGTGAAGTATACTCATCGAGATATTTTCCCGTGAAGTCGTGCTCAGAGAGCACTCCTATAGGGGATTGGGCACTCAGAAAATGCGACAAATCCGCGGAGATGAAATCCTCGCCTAGCCCGTTGTAGCTGTTAATTCCGTTTGCCTTTCCGAACCCGTCGTGAATCGCGGCATCGATGGGGCTTGTGGTAACGAGGGTGCAGAGTTTCGGAATTGGGTAGGAGAGACTTCCCGGTCCCGACTCGCGAGACAATTCGTCTGCGATTCGCAAAAATTCGGGTTCAAGCGTCTCGGAGAGCTCCAGCGGGTGTGCACAGCGCGTGCAGTCTTGCGTTGCTGAC
Organism: uncultured Poribacteria bacterium; assembly: GCA_958295855.1. GTDB lineage: Bacteria > Poribacteria > WGA-4E > WGA-4E > WGA-3G > CATQHH01. The sequence goes on from OY282383.1 coordinate 89,785, forward strand.
ACTGCCAATTCGGCGAGGTGTTTCATCGCCGCGAGGCTCTGCTCAAAGGGCGCGTAGCGTGGGGGAAATGCCCACACATTGCCGAGTGGCATAGAACCTTTACCCGTTGCTTCTTTCCCGTCGCGTGTCTGAACGCGCAGCTGCACGTTAAAGAGGATGCACCGGTCTGTCGGCACGCCGCCGAACTTGAGCGGGGTGCGGTATGGGTGTTCTTCAAAGTCGTAGTGTACGTCGAGGATACGGATATCGGTGGATTTTGACATATTTGCCTCGGTGTCGCGGGAGCACTTTTTGACGCGCCTTGGACACGGTGCCCCCATATTCTGGCGTTTTTTCTGCTGTGGCGCAGCAAAGCGAATTCACAAAAAGTATAGCATCTTTCGGTTTTGACAATCAACCTTTTTTATTTCGCTCGTAGGGGTTGGATAACTGCGGTGCGCGATATCCTGTGCGTAGGGGCACAGGGTAGGCACAAGGCCTACCCCTACCAAACACCCTTAGTCCCGTAGGGGCGGGGTTCCCCGCCCGCGATTTTCGGCGTATTTTCGGCGTACTTGCGAGGATGCCGCGGCTTTTTTTCGTCTGAATCGCGGATTATCGCGGATATCGCGGATTTACGCGGATTTTTCTCGTCTGAATCGCGGATTTACGCGGATGACGCAGATTAACGCGGATTTTGGGGCCTCGCGGTTCGACATCTTCGGGAAGGTGAGGTGAGGTTCGTCTGAATGCACGGTGCTTATGGGCGCGGCGCATTTTAGCCCTGTCAGGGCGCAATGTGTATAGAAACGTAGGCCTCCCTAGATGCTAAGCCCCAGCGGGGCGACATGTGTCTTGACGCTATCTGATACGGCTCCCAATCTGGCGGGGCGACCCCGCCCCTACGGGACTAAGGTTTTTTTGTAGGGGTAGGCCTTGTGCCTACCTTGTTTTCTTGTGGGTGAGCTGTGCCGCGCCTAATGTGTATAGAAACGTAGGCCTCCCTAGATGCTAAGCCCCAGCGGGGCGACATGTGTCTTGACGCTATCTGATACGGCTCCCAATCTGGCGGGGCGACCCCGCCCCTACGGGACTAAGGTTTTTTTGTAGGGGTAGGCCTTGTGCCTACCCTGCCTTCTTGTGGGTGAGCTGTGCCGCGCCTACGCCTACAAAAAATGCTGAACCGCGCGATGCCCCAAAATCCGCGTTAATCTGTGTAATCCGCGTAAATCCGCGATTCAGACGAAAGAAATCCGCGATTTAGATAGCGTCGCGACACCTGTCGCCCCGCTGGGGCTAAAGGGTAGGCACAAGGCCTACCCCTACATAGGAGGGGTAGGCACAAGGCCTCCCCCCTACAAGAAAACGTCATTCCGCGAGACCCCCAAAATCCGCGTTTATCTGCGTAATCCGCGTAAATCCGCGATTCAGACGAAAGAAATCCGCGTACTTCCGTGTCAGCCGCGTAAATCCGTGCATTCAGACAAAAGCGAAAAAAATCTTGACATTTTAAACTTTTTGTGGTATACTTTAAAAGAATCCAATGACACAAGAAGGAAAACTCACGCGCTGCCAAGCGGTCAGTCTGTAACCGTGCCCGCGTGCCAGACGTTATTCTGCGTTACAAGGTGGAACCACAACCAGTAAGTTTTTCCCTCAAAAATTATGAACGCCTATGAACATGAACCATAAAAAGCTTGATAAAACCCTCAATGTGAAAGAAAAGTGCCTGCAACAAACGCGCCTCCCCAAGGTGCTTGGAGGGTTATATGCCTGCAAGGTCCGGTTCACGTGTTCACACGTTTTGGATGATGTGAGCTTACAGTTCGGTTTACCCCCCCCCGCACTTCACATACGTTAAGTATAATCCCTATAAAACTTCACAAGCAACCCCCGTCGACCGCCACGGTCGGCGTAGCTTCGCGCCCGCACCCTCTTCGTCTCAAACCGACGGAGTGCGTTGCGGGCAGTTTTGTTCCCATAACCGATTCACGCTGCGTGACCTGCTGCGGCACACGCCGCACATTGGACATCAGAGCGCACACAAGCATTATTCTGGGAAAATCTCTTATCCCAAGTTATCTCACACACCGGGAAACCGTGGGCAGCATCCCACGGTTTCCCTCTTTTCACATAAGTTCACTAACAGTCAGAGCGCACACAAGCATTATTCAGGGAAAATCTCTTATCCCATGTTACCTCACACACAGGAAAACCGTGGGATGCTGCCCCCGGTTTTCCTCTTTTCACATAAGTTAACTAACAGTTAGTATTTAAGGAGGAGACTAATGAATACTAAGACTTTAAAAAATTCTTTCATGACCAAGTTTCTCGTGTTACTGCTGCTTGCCGGCATTGCTACCCTGGCAGCACCGATGGTTACCGTGCAGGCAGCTATACCGAGATTACACAATGTTGAGATAGTGAGTGAGGGCCCACAGGAAGGCAAGTCCCTCTATGCCTATGCCCGCCAACGCTTACTTGGAGATTGGGAGTTTATTCCTGGAGATAAGACAACGCTGATAGCAGCGCAGAGCGGTTCTCTTCTTGTTCCGCCGGGGTACACCCTCAAGGCCGCCCTAGGCACTGGCGAAGCCGTTAAATTCTTCAAGGTGGGCGACCCCATCTATTTTAAGATGACATTCAGAGCGGGGTGGGGTGCTACCGCTGCTTTATCAGATTTGGAAGTCACCGGTATCCCGAAGTTTAGGCTAGGTTTCGACGGTAGGGAGTCCCCGACACCCGCAGTCTACGATGAGACTCATGCCGATAACGATCCCGATATGGGCGTACTAGTGTTCAAATACATAGTGGCAGAAGGTGACGAATGCTTCGGCGATGGGATTAGTTTTGTCAGGGGCGCGACAAATCCCTATATTAGTGATAATGATAATAACATAAAAGAAGACACTAGTAATGATGAGTTTAAGCTGAACGCTAGCGGTTCTGATGGCTGGGAACATGGGATACCTCATGACAAGATTTTCGTATTTTATTTCGATGGCGGGAATCCACCGTGGCCGAGACCCAGAGATACGGCTTATCTTCACAAGGGCCTTAACTATCTCATAGATGGTGTAAAGGCGAACGTGAGAATCACCGGCGTAATCAAGGCTCCTAATTATACTGGTGATTTACGCAAAGCAGCGGTGAACTTTAGAACGGGTGGTTTTACAGCCACAAATCCCAATGTGGGTGTTACCGAGGGTGACAGTGTGACAGGGCCCTTTGATGTGGAATTCCTATTTTTCAATTATGCGACTGGATATAGCGATGAGGGTGTCCTTGCGGACACCACGCGAGACTTTGAGGCTACTGACATCAAGATCACTGGCCCGGGCGTAGCCGCGGACCAGGCAGGCTGGGATGTCTCGGCCCCGGTGCTGATAGGTTTAGACCATCGGGATCCAGCATTTCCTGATGAGGGGGGTGATCCGCAGGGGCGCGTCAAACACTCTGCCTCGTTCAAGGTCTACAAAGCGACCATCACGCCGCCTGTGAATTATGATGGCGATGCCATGATAACGGTGCCTGCGGGTGCCACGATGGACATTGCAGGTAACCTGAGTCTAGCATCCAATACGTTAACGGTTCCTGTCGTCAGTCTCGCCGCCACTTTGGGTGTGCCAACCAAAGGTACGCGTGCTTTGCCAGCAGCAGAGGTTCCCGCAAAAGGTTTTGTTGTGCTAGCACATGAAGGTGCGTCTGTCTCCAACACCGGCGTAAATAATAGGTTTCATCCTATAGCGCACTTGCCGAACTTAGAAAACTTGTTAGGTCCCGACACCAACGGTGGTACAATTGAATTGGTTGACATGAGAGCGACAGCCACCAAAGGTCCCATCATCACCGAAATCATGTGGGGTAGCGATCTGAGTCAAACCGATCCGAAGTTGAGCCAGTGGATTGAGATTTACAATGCAGGTGGGGATATTGCTGATTTGTCAAAATACGAGTTGAAAGTGACACCAGCATTATCGGGCACTTTCTCTCCCGATACCAAAGCGGTTGATACCGTAGGTAACTTGGGGAATGGCAAATGGGCCGTGCCGGGCCAAGGTGGTCGAACAGTGGCAGTGGAGGAGACTGAGGAGATGGAAGGTGCTGATGTTGTGCCGCTGATCTCCATGCGCCGTAAGGTTGATTTCAGCAAGGCGGCGAGTGAGGTGAATAATGGCACGCTTTCTAGTAGTTGGGAGGCCAGCACTACGCCTGTGCTCAATATTGCGTCCAATCGTATCGCGACCCCGGGTGCGAAACCTGCCACGCAGATAACGCAGGTCGACAGAACTCCTATCCCGCATTCGCCTGTTATCATCAACGAGATAGGGCACAGTGACGTGGATGCCAACGTTTGGATAGAGCTCCGCAATGTCCACACGGGTGAAGCGAATCTCAAAAACTGGGGTTTGAGCGTTATCACTGCGAAGGGTACGGAAAAGCCTATTTTTGAGTTCCATGGTAATGATTACAAACTGGGTGCAGGCAAGGTGTTGCTCATAGTGAACAAAGATCCGTTGACCACGCCTTTGGCGCGCGGCAAAAAGTTTGGGGATTCTGGTGGTATAACTGCGGCAGCCGATCAGGAAAAGAGCGGCCTCCAGACGGATGCGATGTTCTATGATGCGAATGGCGGGATACAAACAGGAGAGATCCCGGCGGCGAACTCTAAGTTCCTGTTAGTGCTGCGCAGCGATAAAAATAAGAGGAACCACGAAAACATCGTCGATATCAGTGGTAACCTGTTTGAACCAGATGAGGCGTTGAAAACCAGTATTTGGCCCCTTAAAGCCACGCCCGCAGGGCACAGCAACGCGATTAAAGACGGGTTTAAACACAACACCGTCTTTAGACGTAATAAGGCCGGTGAAGGTTTTGGTGCCGAAGTGTGGGTGAAGGCAGGTCCCACCGGGCTAGGGTATGACCGGAGTGCGGGTAGAACTGATGTCAATGGTGGCACGCCTGGTTTCCCGAATGATGCGCTCAAGGAAAAACCGGGCGATCTTGCTAGTGGTGCAGTTACCATCAGTGAGATTATGGTAGTCTCCGATAACGGGCGTTATCCGCAATGGATAGAGCTCCGCAATAGTTCGCCTTCCCAAGGTGTCAAGCTTGATGCGTGGCATCTGAAAATAAAAAATGTGGGCACTGATGTGGATTCCCGTCAGAATGTCACTATCAATCTGCCGAACGATTACATTATTGGCCCGAACCAGACGATACTGATTGCGACGCGTCGTGGTTCTGCACCGCAGCCGCTGAACTCCCAGCGCGTGATGCTCTTGTGGAACGACAGCGAAAGCGGAGGTGCGCGGCAAGCGTTAGAGGTTGAGAATAGCCGGTTTTCGATGCTGAGCATGAAAGGGTTCACGTTGGAGTTGTTCGGCAAAGATGTGGCGTTGACAGGCACTCCCACCGACACAGTGACGATTGGTGCGGAGCTGTTGACAGAGGCTAAGATTGGTAATCCGGAGCAACGTATCTCGCTTATCCGCTACTATGACAGCAGAGTTGCAACAGACAACTGGGGTAGCGCGAAAGGTTCCGAGCAACTGATCCGGATTCCGAGCGACACCTACTACGGTATTTCAGACGATATCGGCACACCGGGCTACTATCCAGGTACTGCTTTGCCCGTGTCTTTGTCAAGTTTCTTACCCAAACGTACGGATGCTGGTGTGGTTATCAAGTGGACGACGCAGTCGGAGTTGAACAATGCAGGGTTCAACATTCTGCGGAGTGCGACGAAGACGGGTGCGTTTGTGGTTATCAATCCCACGATGATTCGGGGTGCGGGTACCACGGGCGAAAAGCAGACTTACAGCTACACCGACAAGACTGCCAAACCGAACGTTGTCTACTATTATCAGATAGAAGATGTTTCGTTTGATGGGAATCGGCAGCGTCTGACGGGTGCGACTCGCTTGCGCGGGCATATCGGTGCTGCGGGCAAACTGACGACGACGTGGGGCAATTTGAAGGTTCAAGAGTAAGATTCAGGGATATATTCTAAACTAACCTAACCAAGGCAGGGCGGTGGATTTCGGTTCGCTGCCCTGTTTTTTGTCTGAATGCACGGATTATCGCGGATTTTTTTCGTCTGAATCGCGGATTTACGCGGATTACGCAGAATGACGCGGATTTTGGGGTGTCTTGCGGTTCAGCATTTTTTTGTAGGGGTAGGCCTTGTGCCTACCCTTGTTTTCTTGCGGGTGAGCTGCGCCGCGGCTGTCTTTCGTCTGAATCGCGGATTATCGCGGATAGCGCGGATTTACGCGGATTTTGGGTGTTCTTTCCATTCAACATTTTCGGTACCTTGCTATTCATTTTTTTGTAGGGGTAGGCCTTGTGCCTACCCTGTTTTCTTGTGGCTGAGCTGCGCCGCGCCTCCTCTGACCAAAAAATGCTGACCCGCGAGATGCCCCAAAATCCGCGTTAATCTGTGTAATCCGCGTAAATCCGCGATTCAGACGCGCAAAATCCGCGTAAATCCGCGTTCTCCGCGATAATCCGTGCATTCAGACAGAGGCACTACACCTGTCGCCCCGCTGGGGCTTAGCATTTAGGGCAGGCCGCGTTTCTATACACATTTCGCCCCGCTGGGGCTAAAGGGTAGGCACAAGGCCTACCCCTACATAGGAAGGGTAGGCACAAGGCCTACCCCTACAAAAAATGCTGGCTCCGCGAGGCCCCAAAAATCCGCGTCATTCTGTGTAATCCGCGATAATCCGCGATTCAGACAAAAGACATCCGCGTCATGCCGTGTCATCCGCGATACTCCGCGATTCAAATAGAAACGCCGCCACGTCAAAACCGGAATTAGACCGAATTTTTCTTGACAAAAATTCAGTCAGAGTGTAACATGAAAAAAAAGAGAAATAGGGAGGGACAAAACGATGATTGATAGGCGTGGATTTTTAAAATCAGTGGCAGGTTTAACAACAGGCATTCTCCTATCCTCAGCATGTGCAGAAGGCGGTGAAGAAAACAGTACCAGCGACCGTTTAGGCCCGCTTCTGCCAATGCGGAAGTTCGGACGGACAGGCGAAGCTGTGACGATGCTCGGAGTCGGCGGCTGGCATATTGGAGGAATGGAGGAAGCAGAGGCGCAGAAAACACTGGAGACCGCGCTTGAAGGCGGTATACGGTTTTTTGATAGCGCAGAAGCCTACCAAGCAGGGGGTAGCGAGAACCGATTGGGAAAACTGCTCATCCCAAAATATCGCGACGATGTCTTTATCATGACGAAAACCGCCGCACGCGACGCGGTGCGAGCCCGTGAACATCTTGAAGCTTCTCTCAAACGCCTCAATACCGACCGGCTCGACCTCTGGCAAGTGCATGCAATCCGGAATCCAGAAGACGTGAATGAAAGAATTGATAACGGCGTTTTTGATGTGATGCTTGAAGCAAAGGAATCTGGAAAAACCCGCTATATCGGATTTACCGGACATACAACTCCAGCTGCCCATGAACGCGTGCTCGAACACTCCGACATTTTCGATGCCTGTCAGCTCCCAATAAACCTCGTTGACATCAATTACGAGAGTTTCATAGAAAGGGTAGTACCCACACTCGTGGAGCGCAACATCGGCATCATCGGAATGAAGGCTTTAGCAAACGGCGGGTTCTTCGGCGGTTCCCGACATGGCCAACACGGGCCACGTCCAAAAGTGGTGCCAAACCGCGTGAGCATCCCTGAAGCTATCCGGTTCACCTGGTCATTCCCAGTCAGTACGCTTGTTACCGGACCCGACAATGCAAAGCAGCTCCAGGAGAAAATTGACATCGCGAAAGCCTTCTCTGGCATGGAAGATGCCGAACGACAGAAACTTGTAGAAAAGGTCGCAGATATGGCAGGCACAACCGTTGAATTTTACAAAACCTGAGATGCCATGCAAATTTTTATCGCGCTCGGGACATCGCTCCTACCAAGGGAGTATCGCGCCCCAAAGGAGGAAAATGAGGAAAAAGATGCGTCAGTCTATATGTGTTACGTTATTAATAGCGGTATTTTTCGGCGTAACCTTTATTGCGCGGGCCGCGGATATTGAGGATGGGCTTTGGATGTACCTGCCGATGAACGAGGGCGCAGGCGAAAAGGTTGCCGACCACGGCCCCAATAACTTTGAAACGGAACTGAGTAAGAGTGCCCCGAAATGGGTTGATGCCAACCATGACAACCTCAAAAAAGCACTAGAGTTTGATGGCAAGGCTACCTATGTCAAGATTGACATGGCAGGCCAAAAGAAAGACATCGACTCCCACTTTGACGATAAGAAAGGCATCTCTATCTGCGCGTGGGTAAAAGTGTTAAAAGTAGGCACAGATGCACATGGCCAAACCCGGCAGCCTATTGTCATGAAGGGTAACACCAATCAGTGGGAATTCGCGCTGTACGTGCATGACGACTTCGGCGCAGGCATGTCAGTTTGGACCTGCCCCGGTTCGGGGGTTTCAGAGCCTCACGGTGCCGGCACCGCACCACAAGGCAAATGGATCCACCAATGCGGCACATTCTTACTGGAGGAAGGCGTGCGGGTTTACGTGGACGGTAAAAAAGACCCGGTAGCGGAAGCAGCTGATAACGGCCAAGCCGTGTGTGACGCGGGAGATCGGCCAGTGTTTATCGCGCATCGTGAGGATGGACAATGGTTAAACGCAGTTATCGCTGAGGTGTACATGTGGGACCGGGTGATTGACAATGCCGAGATGAATCTCGCAATGAACACTATCGGGGGGTTGGCAGTGCAACCGGGCGGTAAACTGACAACTACCTGGGGCAATATGAAACGGCGCTGACCGTTCGGAGGCGTAAATTTAAAAGAGGGCGGAAGTTGTTTCCGCCCTCTTTTCGTGCCTTTATTCGCCGAAGCGGCTCGCCACATACGTTTAATGCAGACTAAGTGAGTATTTCCCCTGCCGCCGGATTCGCTTTGAACCCGCCTGCCACAATGCTGTTGTAAGGCTCTGTCGCGTCTCGACCGACAGGGCGCATCTCAGGTTTGTGGAACCCGAACCGCACAGCCTTCCGCCACTGATCTGTACGATTCACTTCCGACCAGTGGATGAGGCAGTAGCTAAAGAAAATAACATCGCCTGCCTTTGACGGTATCGGGATGGAGTCAATGAAATCCGGGTGGTACTTATCAGTAGGCAGATGCGGTGCAGTGCCTTCGCCTGTGATATGCTCCCGCGGGCCCTCTTTATGGCTTCCAGGGACAACCCGAAGTGCACCGCTCTCAAAAGGTGCATCGTCAAGATGGACGAGGCAATCCACAAAGTCCAGTCCATCGTGAGGATAAAACGGATAATCCTGATGCATCGGGAACGGGGTGCCTTTTTCCGGCGGCTTGGCATGTAGCACCGTGTGATGCCACTGGATAGTTTCGCCGATAAGGTCTTGTACTGCCCCAGTCAGACGCTCGTGGAAAATCACCCTACCCCACGTAGCAGAGTAAAAGTGCGGGTTGTGCATAAAAACTGCCTTAGTCGTCTGCTGATCCTCCGCTTTGAGGTAGCGTTTCCGCCAAGGTCCCGGCCAACCGATTGTCTCTTGGCCCCAGTTGTTGATAATCTGTACCATTTCAGATGCCAGTTCTTTCGTTTCCTCTGGCGTGAAGAGTTGTTCCACCTTGAGGTAGCCGTTCTCATGGTAAAATTCGACCTGGTTTTGCGTTAGCATGGCAAACTCCTTCATGTTGAATGCGTTACCGTTAGTGATTATGTTAAATTTTATGCTAAATCCACATATTTTGTCAACACTTTTTAAGGATTCCTCGTAGTCTGAATGCACGGATGCCGCAGATGGCGCGGAAAAATGCGAGACACATACCGCCCCTCTGGGGCTTTGTTCGTGGGACGCGCTGCGATACTATACACATACCGCCCCGCTGGGGCTTTGTTCGTGTGCCGCGTTGCGCTGCTATACACATACCGCCCCGCTGGGGCTTTGGACATGGGCCACGTTGCGGTACTATACACATACCGCCCCTCTGGGGCTTTGGACGTGGGACGCGTTGCGATACTATACACATACCGCCCCGCTGGGGCTTTGAGCGTGGGACGCGGGGCGATGCTCCTCTTTAGCCCTGTAAGGGCGACATGTGTATAGCAGCGCGTGCTTACCCTCCTCTTTAGCCCCAGCGGGGCGACAGGTGTATAGCAGCGCGTGCTTACCCTCCTCTTTAGCCCCAGCGGGGCGACAGGTGTATAGCCCTTTGTCTGAATCACAGATTACGCGGATTACGCGGATTACGCGGAAAAGAGAGACCCTCTGAAAATCCGCGTACTCCGTGTTCTCCGTGATACTCCGCGATTCAGATGTAATGGTTCATTGTCTGAATGCACGTCGCTTATGGGCGAGTACGCCGCAAATACGCCGCAAATCGCGGATGACGCAGATGACGCGGAAAAATGCGAGACACATACCGCCCCTACGGGGATTTGGACATGGAACGCGTCGCGATGCTCCTCTTTAGCCCCAGCGGGGCGACAGGTGTATAGTACCGCGTGCCTGCCCACCTCTTTAGCCCCAGCGGGGCGACAGGTGTATAGCCGTGCGTGCCTACCCACCTCTTTAGCCCCAGCGGGGCGACAGGTGTATAGTACCGCGTGCTTACCCTCCTCTTTAGCCCCAGCGGGGCGACAGGTGTATAGCACTTTGTCTGAATCGCGGATGACGCGGAATTACGCGGAATTACGCGGAATTACGCGGAGAAGAGAGACACCCTTAAAATCCGCGTCATCTGTGGTATCCGTGATAATCCGCAATTCAGATGCTGGAGAATTCAGATGTGAAAAGTCTTGAGATATTAAACCTGCTCACCGACTGGGGTTTTAGATTCATGCATTTGCCAGTGTTCCCGCTTTGCACAAAGTCGAAGATAATTACCTAACACTTCTAAATCTATGTCATTTTTACGATAGTCTTCCTCGAAAACCACAATTGTCAATTTTTCACAGAATTTCTTTTCCGAACAAGCAGCAATGAAAAATCTAATAATTTCTCTAATTATTTGCGCCCTTGATTCCGGAATTCCAGAATGCCCAGTCCCTAAAATAGGGATTACAAGGGGGTCAAATCCTCCTTGGTTCCCAATGTAGTACCAAAGTTTTCCTAAACTTTCTCTCACCTTATCAAGTGAACTAAAAGCTCTGCCATGTTCGTTCAAGTCAGCAATTGCGACTAAGTAAACTGGCTGATTTCTGGGAGATACTTTCGCCACGGTACCAATCTCGTAACGTGCTGTTTTTCGAGGTTTGTTCTCATCGTGGGTGAATTCCTCTTCTTTCAAGGCTTCCTCCAACTCTTGGTCAAGGTGCTCTTCCTTATCATAATACCTTTTTGTGAATTGTCCTTGCAAACTTTGCTCGGGAATCAGTCCATCTGCCATATTAGTGTCAAAGGTTGTGTTCGTACTAAGAATAAATGCTCCCTCAACATTAAAAATATCGTCAATTCGGATTTCTATTGAAATATCTTGTCCTTCAAGGCTGTGACTCACCGAAAGCATCTTTGCACATTTCCACAGAAACCCACCAATACCGGCCACTAATCCAAATAGAAAAATTGCAATAAGCAAGCCAAGGTTGCCACGCGACCATTGCTCAAACTCGGACCAGAAATGAGACAATATCTCAATTACCAACCAACAGCCGCTATAAATATAGCAAGCAGTCCTTACAACGAACATACGCTGCCGGCAACTTTTCAAATGCTTCTTGGAAAGGTAGAGGGGTAACTCCATATAACTTAAGCGAAACCTATCTTGTTTTTTGTAAAGGTGATTTCCTTCTCGGGAGAAAGAATTCCTTGGGAGACCTAGCCTTTCTCTGAGACAGATCTGCTGCTCTTAATTTTTCCTTGGCGGACCCGAGGCCTAATTCAACATAGGATTCTTCCTTGTAATAGTAGGGCCCCGCCTTCTGCTGTTGCTTAAGCGAATTATGTTTTGCGGGCCATGTCTCTAGGGCATGCTGCAAAATAGCAGGGTTAAAACTAATATACACTGCCAATTCATCACGGATAATAGGCGGGCACAGATCGGTATCTTGGAATCTTAGACCGTTCAGATTAACACCGATTATTGGCAAATTTAGTGACAACGCTTGCTCCATTTCCCATCGCACAAACTTATAGAGGGAGCGGGTGCTTTCCCCAATTAAAACCACGAAAGTTTTCGCATCCAGTAGCCGATCTCTAAGTTCATGCGTGATAGTTTCTTCCGTGCTAGAGTCACGCGCTGCATTTAAATCATGCGCGTCATAAAAATTAAAGTGTGTCTTGTCGTTTTGCTTCCATGCCCGCATCAGCCAGTAGTAGTGAATATCATTATCGCCATCGAAGGAAACGTAGACTTTGTTCTTATAGGCCACAATGTGTCCCTCCAATCTTTGAAGTCATTATATCTATTAGTATACATGTACTTTCAGAATATTGTCAAGTTAAAAAGACCTGAGCCGCTATCCATTTTTACACCGCCATGCCTGCATTCGGGATGGAAACCTGTTTATAGAAAACCGTTCCATCTCCTCCTTAGCCCTGTAAGGGCGACATGTGTATAGTACCGCGTGCCTACCCTCCTCCTTAGCCCCAGCGGGGCGACATGTGTGGAATAAAAACCAAAAATTAATGGGAGAATGTAACCGTTCATTGTCTGAATCACGGATTACGCGGATTACACGGATAAACGCGGAGAAGAGGCTCTATTCCCAGATTGAAAGCCTCATCGCAACAACCGCCGTATTTACAGCCTTCCGCGCCCAAGTATCTGGTTCGTAGGTGTGCGATTCATCGCACGTTCCCACTCGCAATGAAGGTTTAAGGATTCCCATACGGCAAGGTCGTTGCGTCGTCCAATGTTAGATCCGCCTTTTGACGGAGCCTCGCCCACATTAAAAAAAACTTGCTTTTCTATTTTGCATAGTGTATAATACTAATTAATCTCTTCGGACTGTTTTTCTAAAGAAACCCCCGAGGGACTCTTGGCATTTTGAAATTTCCACTCCAGAGGCATGTCTGTATACACATAGTGTTTCCCCGCTTCTGCTCCAGCAGAGCAATGTGTGACGAAGTGTCTTAATAGTGGAACAAGGAGAAATATATGTGGTCCGACAATGAAACAACAGAAGATCTTCTCGGTTTTCAAATTCACGTAGGCTTAATTCGCTCAATTGTCACAGATTCAAAGATGCTGCCAGCAACCATCGGTATATTCGGTGATTGGGGAAGCGGAAAAACAAGCGTCATGAGAATGCTTGAAAAATCCTTTGATCCTAACAATTATGAGGACGATTCGGCGGAACGGGCAAAATATGAGAAGATTGCGTGCCTCTATTTTAGCGGTTGGCTGTTTGAAGGGTACGACGACGCAAAATCCGCGATCCTCAGTTCTATACTTTTGCAGCTTGGTGAACACGAACGTTTTGCTACAAAAATTAAAGACAAAGTTACGAGTCTTCTAAAATCAGTAGGCTATATGCGCTTAGCGCGGCTTGGACTGCAGGCGGTGGGGTTACCTGATCCTGCAGCGTATATATCAGGCGGAGCAAGCCTAGCTTCAAGTCTAGGGGGTGTGGTAAGTTCACTTTTCAAAATAGAAGAAAAGCAACCTGAAGATACCAATTCAGAAGAAAGTACAACAGAGGAAAAGGAAGAAAAAATTAATGGGGAAGAATTGATAAAAGCAGATAAAACTCCCGCTAGCCCTTTGGATGTCAGGTCATTTCGATCTCAATTTGCGGAGTTGATTTCCAAATGCGAGATTGACTCTTTGGTTGTGCTTATTGACGATCTGGATCGCTGCTCTCCTGAGCGAATTATAGATAATCTGGAAGCCATCAAACTCTTTTTGAATGTTGATCAGACGGCTTTTGTTATTGGAGCAGATCCACGAATTATAAGGCACGCGATTGCAACACGGTACAAACCGAGTGAAATTCAAGAACAAGATGATGATGATGAAGCTGGGCATAGGCTAGTACTTGATTACCTTGAAAAGTTAATCCAAATTCCGTACCATCTTCCAAGGTTATCTCCCGCGGAAGTTGAGACTTACATGGTACTTCTTTTCTGCTTGCGTGATCTTGAAGAAGAAGAAGCCCGAAGATGCCTTGCTGCATTTGACTCCTTCCGTACCCAAGATCGTTATTCTGTTTTTGGTTACACAAATGTCAAAGACGTGCTAGGAGAACAAGGGGTTCCAGATTCCTTGTCTAAGAGCCTTACTTTTTGTGCAACCTCTGCCCCATCAATTACCGAGGGGCTTAAAGGGAATCCGCGTCAAGTTAAGCGATTCCTAAATGCCTTTATACTTCGCAGGCAACTAGCAGAAGTTGCAAAACTTGAACACATTCGTGACGAAGTTTTAGTCAAACTGATGGTCTTGGAATACGGACATCCAGAGCAATACCGCCAACTCTATGAATGGCAAACCGCGGCAGAGGGATTTCCAGAGGAAATTCAAAACTTGGAATCAAGTATTTTCTCTTCCGATGAAGCTATAGATAACGAGGAGTTAAGTATTCACTCTTCTGATGAAGATACAGATAACAAGGAAGACCGAAAAAAGGGACCGGAAACCAAGCAAATTATTCCCGGCTGGGAAACGTCATTTATGCAAAAATGGATAACAATGGAGCCGCCGCTTTCAAAAGTGGATTTACGAGACTATTTTTGGATTTCGCGAGATCGGCTTCAATCAACATTTTCTGGTATATCAATGGTTTCTCCGATTGTTCGGCGAATACTTGAGGGGTTTATTTCTGATAATTCTGGCAAGCGCAATATTGCTGTTAATGAAGCAGTTGACTTGAATGAAGACGAGAGAAGTTCTTTGCTAACACAGCTTGCAGAACATGTACATCGACATCCGGATGAGCGATCAGGCTACGATGGCTTGATTGCGCTTAGTGGAAAAGGTATTGATGGAGCACCAGAAAGATTAGTATCTGTATTGGACAAAGGGCATGACAAATCAATACCACCTGCTCTCGGGCTTGCTCTTAGTACACTTGTGAAGCGCTTACCTAGATTGGAGAAGATTCTGCAGCCCTCTATTGATCGGTTGGCCGGAACAGAGACTCGAATTGGCAAAGCACTCGAAAAACGTAACAGGTAAATCTAAACTTATGGGAACATCAACAAATTATAAGGCACCGACATCTCCACAATGGAGGAAGTTAAAGGGGGAAGTCACACGCTTAACTCGCCGAGGCATACCTAGTTCCATTGGTATTAAGGGAATTATCCAGGATTTTGTGAAGGTTAACTACGGTTCCTCACATGGGACTGGTAGTGGTGGAAGCAAAGTTGGAGGTACAGCACGGAGACAAGCTGCTCAAAACGTTGCTCGAAAAATCGGGGAATCCTTTTCTTCAGTCGCTGATGTTGGTTTTCGCGAGGCATTTGAAGACGCGGGGCTTGGATCGCTTGAAGGAAAATCGATACGTGAAATCGTTTATTCGCTTGTGGATTATCTTGGTGGTCCGAAAAGTACACTTGATGAAACTGATGCACAAACCGCGCTTGGGGATCTGATGGATGAAATCCTCAACGATGCCAATAGTCTGGAAGAAGTTGAAGAAGCAATAGAAACGAGATGCCACGGAGCGTCTCTTGGCAATCTTATTCAGAGTTTTTTTGGATACTATATCTATCAACAGTTTTGTCGTGTGTTTTACGAACGGCTCGTCGCTAATATTGGGGAAAGACGAGCCGATGAATCTATTGATGAGATACGAGACTACATTTGTGAAACAGTGAAATATGTAGTCAGCGATCGAAATATAACGCAGATTGACTGGAACGAAAGTCAAGGGCAGCAAGTAATTGATGAAATTCTCCAAGAGACTTTGGAGGTCTTTAGTGTATGAAGGTCGATATTTGCATCAATCCATCCGAAGCAACAAAATTTGAATTTGCCGAAGTTACTTTACGATGTGAGACTCTTAACATCGCTAGTGTACTTGATTTAGAATTTTCCACATTACATGACCGTTGTAAAATTCCAAATCCTGTCATTTTGGAATTTCTCTTTCTTGCTTCAGTGGTATATGGCGTTGATAAGCTCGTTTCGCGCAAAGAAACGGACGACCTATGGACACGGACATTGGAATTAAGTTTGCCGGTTTCTGATCCCGAGAAATGGTCTACCGTTACAGACAATCTTGAAACCTGCCTTTCCTTCCTAACAGGTGATGTTTGGAAAATTCGTTTTACAGAACGCGAACACGAGTTGTACCGTCCCAAACAGAGAAAACGTCCTCGCCGGAATGTACCGTCACGTGCTCATGGCGATACTGTTTGTCTTTTCTCAGGTGGGTTGGATTCATTGATTGGAGCAATAGATTATCTGGAATCCAATCCTTCTGAAAATCTCTTTCTCGTCGGGCATCGAGATGGGGCTGGGCCAATGTCAGATCAAAATCGCTTGTTTGAAATTTTGAAAACACATTACCAATCACGAGTTGATTTGCTTCAGGTAAGAGCCGGCCAGAAGTTTTTAAGAAATGACCTGGAGAAACGTCCAATTCGGGAAAATACGCTTCGAAGTCGATCGTTTCTTTTTATAGCTCTTGGAATGTATGTAGCTCATTCCATTGGCAATCAAATTCCTTTACTGATGCCCGAAAATGGAGCAATCGCTCTCAATGTTCCACTTACATCATCACGCCGTGGTTCGTGTAGCACAAGGACTGCTCACCCGTTTTTCTTAGATAAATTACGAGAGATTTTTTGTAAATTAGGTATTGAAAACCCTCTCTGCAATCCCCTTCAGCTTAAAACGAAAGGAGAATGTGTGGAGGAATGTCAGAATAGGGATCTCATCTATGTTACCGCCCCGGAGTCAGTTTCTTGTGCTAAGCGAGGGCACAAGAGTAAATGGTACAATCTGACAGCTAGAGAATGCGGCATGTGTATACCTTGTATCTATAGGCGAGCATCTCTCCATAAAATCGGCTTGGACACAGGAGAAGACTACGGTCGCGATATATGCAAGGGAGAGGTCAATTTGGATTTTGACAAGCGTCTTGCGGATGATTTCCGTGCCCTTGTGTCATTTCTACACCGTGATGTTTCTGAACAAGAAATTGCCTATTTACTCCTGTCAAACGGGAATATTGAGGTAACTCGCCTACTAGAATATGCTGATGTTGTCGCGCGGTTAATGGATGAAGTTCGTGCTTGGCTTCGAGACAAAGCTACTGATGAGATTAAGCGACGTGCGGGTTTAGTATCTTAAATAGGTGACTTTATGTTAGATACGCATTGCCATATCGATCTTTATCAGGATCCTCATGCTATTGCAAAAGAGATAGAGAGGCAAGGAATTCTAACAATCGCTGTTACAAATCTGCCAAGCCACTTTGAAATAGGCCAACCTCATCTTCGAGGATTTCGGCAAATTCGACAATCTCTCGGCTTACATCCCTTGATGGCAGAATACCATAAGAAAGAACGCTCGAAATTCAAGCAGATGGTCCCAATGACTTCTTATATAGGGGAAGTTGGCTTAGATTTTTCAAGGGCAGGACGAGACACGAAAGATGTTCAAATTGAAAGTTTACGGTTCGTTTTTAAGGAAATACAGGACAGACCGAGATTTGTTAGTCTACATTCGCGTGGTGCCGAAAGTAAAGTGCTAGAGTTGCTGCAAGAATTCAATATACAGGGAGCAGTCTTTCACTGGTACAGCGGTCCGTTAATCGTTCTAGATCAAACCGTTCAGTCTGGGCACTATTTTTCCGTTAACCTGTCCATGGTACGTTCGAAGAAAGGCAGAAGCATTATAGATCGAATTCCATCAAATCGAATTCTCACGGAATCGGACGGCCCCCACATTCAATTAAGAAATCGACCGGCACGACCGACAGACATCAAGGTTGTTTTAGAAGTTTTAGGAGATATTTGGGGACTGTCCTTTGAAGAGAGCAAAGCACAGGTCATGTCTAACTTTATGAAGTTGATCGTTCCTATTCGAGAACAAGCACCTCGTTCTTAAGTCACCTACTGCTCTGTCCCAGCGGAAAAACAATCCGAATCCGCCCCTACGAACCACACACACCGCCATGCCTGCATTCGGGATGGAAACCTGTTTCTAGAAAACCGTTCCATCTCCTCGTGCCTACCCTCCTCCTTGTCTGAATCACGGATGACGCGGATGACGCGGAGAAGAGAGACACTCTTAAAATCCGCGCACTCTGCGGTATCCGTGATAATCCGCGATTCAGATGGAACCTTAGCCCCAGCGGGGCGAAAGGTGTTGCGAGACACATACCGCCCCTACGGGGCTTTGGACGCGGGACGCGCTGCGCGGCTATACACATACCGCCCCTACGGGGCTTTGGACAGGGGACGCGTCGCGATGCTATACACATACCGCCCCGCTGGGGCTTTGGACATGGGACGCGCTGCGATACTATACACCTTTCGCCCCGCTGGGGCTTTGGACATGGGACGCGTCGCGCTGCTCCTCTTTAGCCCTGTCAGGGCGACATGTGTATAGCCGCGCGTGCCTACCCTCCTCTTTAGCCCCAGCGGGGCGAAAGGTGTATAGCACTTGTCTGAATCACAGATTACGCGGAATTACGCGGAATTACGCGGAGAAGAGAGAGACCCTTAAAATCCGCGTTTATCCGTGTACTCCGTGAAAATCCGCGATTCAGACGAAAAAATAATCCGTGATCGCAATTCAGACAATAAGGAAAACACACGACTCCCTCACACCACCATGCCTGCATCCCGATACGTCCGCTGAATCAATGCTATCTCCGCATCCGTCAACCCATACAACTCATACACCAACACATCTATCTCCCGCTCAATGGCACGCACCCCATCGCTTTCCGGGGCCGCCACTATCTGTTTAACCCGACGCGATAATGCTGCTTTCTGGGGCACAGTCCGGTCCGCTA
The DNA here is from genome assembly GCA_958295855.1 of uncultured Poribacteria bacterium. Classification (GTDB taxonomy): domain Bacteria; phylum Poribacteria; class WGA-4E; order WGA-4E; family WGA-3G; genus CATQHH01. The sequence continues at coordinate 108,682 of OY282383.1, forward strand.
TCGGGACATGCCGCATATATTGCGCGAAAAAACGCAAGCCACCACCCGCCCATGGGTCGTTGAGACTCTGAAATTTATGGCGCGCATACCAATCAAGCAGTTTACTGTTTAAAATAGCAAGCAGGGAAAGATCATCAGTAGATAAAATATAGGCAGTTTGTAAGCAATACGCCTTTGTCGTATCATAGCATGCACGCATGAACGGACTAAGATCTGGATAGACAATTTTCGGTTTTTCAAACTCGGCATAATAGGCCGTGTTCGCTTGGATTTCATACCATTTGTAACTGCCCATCGCCCTGCCGTGCTTTTGCCCGCGACTTTTCTTTGGTTGCAAATCCATTCTATATTGGCTCAGATACCGCTTAATCGCAGGATACTGTTCGATGTCAATACCCTGCCGAGTGAAAATCAGATAATACCCCGTGTTTTCCGTTTTCCACTTTTTAAGGTTGCGCCCTCTCAGCACCGGTTTTATGAGTTCCTCGCTTCTGGGATGCTCAGCAATCAACTGCTGCCGCACGGATTCCCCAATGATAAACGCAGCGTTGCATCCTGTCACCACACCTCGATAGAAACTTCCCTCCACACATTCTCCCAGGACCGTGCCTGTCTGTTGCAGTTTTTCAAGGAGTCTAAGTCCCTCCGACGATGTCAATGCCCATCCGGCTGGTGATAAGTCACGGGCATGCATAGGAATCGCGAGTTCTTGAAACGCGTCAGAGAGACGAGGGATGTCGGCTTTGTCTCGAAAAGTCGCAGCGGAAAATGCCGCTCCACTCGGTTCAGCGTTTTCAATGAGGACGATACAGGTGTTCACGCCTGCCTTAAAAACGGAGACGCTGCCAAAATCAAGCAGTCTGTGAAGACACACTTTACCGGTAAAGAACTCACGGAGTTTCTTGCCATACCCTGCGCGTAGAAACTTATTGGAGGAGATGTAAGTGAGGACTCCCCCCGCGCGTAGCAGTTCAGTGCCACGTTTGTAGAAATAGACATAAAAATCGGTTTTACCTGTAAAGACTTCCGGAAAGAGCCGCTTTAAAGTCGGTTTAATCGGTATGATGAGTTCCTGTCGCACATAAGGCGGGTTGCCGATGACAATATCAAATCCGCCCGCTTGGAACACCTCTGAAAACTCCACCTGCCAGATAAAGCCATCAGCGTCCGCTTGCCAGCCCTGAACGTTTTCCTTGAGGGCTGCGATGGCTTCTCGGAGGTGCTGTTTCTCAGCATCGGTGTGCGTCACCAGATAGGCCGCTTGATGTTCCTGGAGCTCCTGAATCAAGGAGCGCTCGAGGCTCATCTGTTCCGGTGCAGGCCCCGTCAAACTATCCCCCGTTGCAACCTTATAGTCTAAGTTCGGCAGCGGCTCTGGCATGTCCCCTTCATAATCCACCGCGAGGCTTAACCATAAGCGGAGCATGGCAATGTTGACAGCGAATTCATCTTTGTCCACACCGTAAAGGTTGTTCTGAATGATGTCGAGTTTGCGGTGATACGTTGTTCTGGCATCAATCCGATTGCTTTTAAAGAGCGCGTCTCGCAAGCGGAGCAATTCGCTCATCATGCCGAGGAGGTAGGCACCACTCCCACACGCCGGGTCGCAGATACGCAGCGTTTGTAGCACCTGTAATACCTTCTCTGGGTTCCGAATTGCTGTCGCATCGCCCTCATCGACAAATGCCTGGAGGCATTCCGCTGTCTCATCGGTTTTATTGCGGAGACAGATTTTCAGGCTCTCTCGGCACATGAAGGAGACGACAGTCCGCGGGGTGTAGTAGCTGCCCGTGTCGTGCCTGCCGGTCACGAGTTCTTCAAACACCTTTCCGAGCATCTCCGGGTCGACGGCGACTTCAATGTCGAGCGGCGTGGATTCTGTCACGGTGAAGTTGTATCGCTCAAACAGGTTCAGGATGTCAGCAAAGGTGTCGTTTGGGATATGGACAGCGTTGCGCCCATCGTGTTCCTGCATCTCAAAGAGCCCGCCATTGAGAAAGGGGACATCTCCCCTGCGTTCTGCAAGCTCAGGGGAGTCGTGTGGTAGCTCCGCCGCCGTGCCGAGTCCATAAAAGAATGCCCAATAGAGCCGGTCATTGAGAAAACTCTCAGTCACAGTAGCAGGCACACTCCGTGTGCCGTCCGCATCATCAGTCGCATCAAAGAGCGCGCGCAAATAATCGCGGCTGCCGTTGTAGGTGAGCCATCCCTTCTTTTCAATAAAACGCAGGAACATCAGTCGGTTAAAGAGGCGTTGTGTATAGAGCCGCCGTTGTGCTTTACCGCGCAGCGACGTGTGCTCACGACTGTCGAGGGCATTTTCTACTTGTGCAAAGACGCGTTGGTAATCGTCGAAGAATTTCTCTGTGACGGCTTCCACATCAAACGCCTTTGGCCATGCTTTCAGCCATGCCGCGTCATCTGAAAACCCCGTGCTTGGAAAAGCGAGTGCGGGGAGGTTATATTCACAGAGGGTGCGGATGTGGGTGTCTCCTTGTTCCCAGGAGAAGATGGTAAGCACAGCGCGTCGCCAGGTTGTGGTAGCCGCAAAATGTGCAAAGGCAAAGCGTTGATAGTCAGCAGTGGTGCAGATAAAAAGAAGTTGGTCGTGTGCCCAGGCGGGGAGGCTCGGGTCTCTGTCTCGCCTTTCTACAAGTCCACGGAGGACGCGTCGGAGTGCGGTGCGATAGATGGAGTCACTGCGGAATTGAACGAAAAAGATGCCCCAGGGCTGCGTGCTTTCCGAAAATTCAAACGCGAATTGATTGGTTGGAAAGGGTGGGAGTTGCTGGCAGTCAATGAGCCGTTTTTCTGTGGGTTCATCCAGGTCGAGTTCTTCGGCGGCCCAGGGGAAGGCGATGTCTTCGAGTTCAACGTCTTCGGGGATGGGCCATTGTAGTTTGTCGCGCAAAAAGTCTAAGAGGGTGTCAAAGTCATGGATGTTGTGCATGTCGTCTGGTGTTATTTGGGGCATTGGGTTTCCTCCATTTTTTAGGATACATTGAATCGACTAAGAAGTCAAGGTTTTTTTTCATTGGTTTCGAGCTAATGCCCCGAGTTCTCGAAAACAAATGCTTGCATTAAAACGCAATTTATTGTATGCTATTCGTATCCTATATCAAGGAGAGAATGTATGAGTCTTTTGGGTATTGATGTTGGCACAACGGGATGCAAAGTCATCGCATTTCGCGAGGACGGTGACATCCTCGCGCAGGCGTACGGTGAGTATCCGTTGATACATCCGCAACCCGGTCAGTCGGAGCTGGATGCACGTGTTGTCTGGGACAACATAGCCGATGGCATCCGGGCGGTTGCGACGCAAACGAAATCGGATCCGATTGAAGCGATTAGTGTTGCATCGCAAGGCGAAGCGGTGACACCGATTTCAGCCACTGGCGAAATCTTGGCAAACGCAATTACGACTTTTGATGCTCGCACATCTGGCATGTGCGAAGAATTGATGCAATTTATTAGCCCTTTGGAAGTGATGCAAATCACTGGCATGCCGCCCAGCGATATTCACACGCTTCCGAAACTCTTATGGATGCAACGTAATCAGCCGGACATGTATCGGCAGGTGTGGAAATTCCTCGGCTTTGAGGATTTCGTCTATTTCAAACTCGGCCTGCCACCTGTGGTTGACTATTCGCTTGCAGCGCGCACCATGGCGTTTGACATTATCACCAAATCCTGGTCGGAAAAGATGCTCGGCTTGGCGGATGTAGATGCAGTCCTCTTGCCTGACACCGCACCCTCAGGGACTATCATCGGCGAGGTGGGCGCGAAGGTGGCAGACTCACTCGGCTTGCCGAAGGGTGTCGTTGGTGTCACAGGCGGGCACGACCAGCCGTGTGGTGCATTGGGCGCAGGTATCATTCGCAGTGGCGAAGTCATGGACGCAACAGGCACCGTCGAATGTATCGCCCCCGCCTTTACGGAACCTGTCATTAACCAACAGATGATAGATGGGAATTTCGCGTGCTACCCACACGTTGTGGATGGGCTTTATGTTACGTTAGGGTTTGTCTCTAGCGGCGGCGTTGTGTTGAGATGGTATCGGGACACCCTCGCGCAAGCAGAAGTCGCACAAGCGGCGGCAGCGGGGCGCGATGTCTATGATGTTCTGCTTGAAGAAATGCCTGATTCGCCTGCCACAGCGATGTTGCTCCCACACTTCACCGGCTCAGGCACTCCCCATCTAGATCTGGAATCAAAGGGTGCAATTGTTGGGTTAACGCTTTCAACTACCAAAGGCGAGTTGGTTAAGGCGATACTTGAAGGCATCAGTTATGAAATTAAACAGAATCTCACTATGTTGCAGGATGCAGGCGTTGTGATAAACGAAATCCGAGCCATCGGTGGGGGTGCGAAATCGGAAAAATGGCTGCAACTCAAAGCAGACATGTTCGGCAAAAAGGTTATTGCACTTGATATATCAGAAGGGGTATGTCTTGGAACTGCCATCTTATCCGGCACAGCCATCGGCAAGTATCACAGCATTGAGACAGCAGTCGACCAATTGGTCACGCCGCGTGAAACCTATTATCCCCGTGAGGAATTCACGCAACGTTACGATGAGAAGTTGAAAGTTTATGAACAGATTTATCCGGTACTGCGTACTCTCAACTACGAATTGTAATGTCGAAGCCACCGCCGTGAAAAACGACAGATGGATGTCACTATGAAGAAACATGTCGTGGGCATTGACATCGGGGGTACTAAACTCGCGACCGTTGTTGCTGATGCCACAGGGAATATCCTCAGCAAAGTGCGCCAGCCAACGCTCGCAGAACAGGGCCCCGAATATGCTCTCCAACAGCTTTTTGAGATGGTTTACGAAACTCTTGCGCTGGCTGGCGTAGAACAAAGTGCCATGTCAGCGATAGGCGTGAGTTGTGGCGGGCCGTTGGATACGAAAACTGGGGTTGTCTATTCGCCCCCCAATTTACCGGGGTGGGATGCATTCCCGCTCAAAACACGGCTTGAATCGGAGTTTCAAGTTCCGGTGACGATTGAAAACGATGCCAATGCCAGTGCGCTCGCCGAATGGCGGTTCGGGGGCGGGCGAGGTTACGATGCGGTGCTCTATATGACAATGAGTACCGGTATCGGCGGCGGTATTGTGCTCAATGGGCGCATCTACCACGGTGCCAACGACAGCGCAGGCGAGGTGGGGCATCAAATACTCCTGCCGGATGGCCCGCGTTGTGGATGCGGAAAACGGGGATGCCTTGAAGCACTCTGTTCCGGACCTGCTATTGCTCGCCGCGCCAAAGATGCAATTCAGAAAAAACCAGCAACAGCAATCCTAACACTCGCTGGTGGATGCATCGAACAAGTTAAATCCGAACACGTGCTTGAGGCAGCGCGACAGGGCGATGCAGTAGCACTGAAACTTGTGGAGGAGACAGCGTATTACATGGGCTGGGGCATCACGAACCTGGTGAACATTTTGAATCCTGACATCGTTCTACTCGGAACTATTGCAATGGCCGCCGGTGCTCTTTTGCTCGAGCCAATTCGGGAGACGGTAGCAGCACTTGCGATGGCACGCCCAGCCGATGCAGTCAAGATTATGCCTGCGCAGCTAGGTGAGACGCTCGGCGACCGCGCCGCTGTGGCATTAGTCGTCTGAGCAATTCTCCGCAAGGCATAACCAAAAAACAGAAAGGAACAAAAAATCGCAATGGAAAGAATTCAGAAATATATCTCACATCTGCAAGACGTTTTAGCGCGGTTAACGTTGGCAGATGTGCGGCGTTCCATAGATGTTATTATGGAAGCATATCACGCCGAGAAACAAATTTTTGTCATTGGGAACGGCGGTAGCGCGTCTACAGCATCACACATTGCTTGTGATTTGGGAAAAGGCACGAGCGTTCCCGGCAAACCCCGTTTTCGCGTCATCAGTTTAACGGATAACGTCGCAACGATGACCGCGTGGTCGAATGATGTCTCCTACGAAGATGTTTTTGTCGAACAGCTCAAAAACCTTGTGAACCCGGGCGATGTGGTTCTCGGAATCAGTGCAATCGGCAATTCCGAGAATGTCCTTCGTGCGATGCAACACGCCGCCGACATCGGATGCAAAACAATCGGGTGGAGCGGATTCGGCGGCGGGAGGCTGGCAACGATTTGCGAAGTCAACGTCGTTGTTGACAGCGCCCTTTATGGGCCCGTTGAAGATGTCCATCTGATTTTGAACCATATCCTTCATGCGTGGATTCAGGAAGAATTGACATTGCCGAGAAAAAGAGCCTAGTGAGGAGACCGCGGAAACGATGGAACAACGGAATATCTGTAAAAATTGTAGCAAATCCCTTGACACACTATGCAACCTTAAGGTATACTTATATCAAGCGTTCAATTTTCTAAAATGCGAAAAAACATTTCAAATCAAATTCACTTCAAACTGATAAGAGGTGATTGACATGAAAGCCAAAAAAGATCTTGTGCGTTGCACGCTCCTCTTAATCGGATGCCTCTTCATAAAAGGTGGCGTATCCGCTGAGGACAGCGCACAGGTTTATGTCATTGACATCCGCAATGAAATTGGGACCGGCGTGGGCGCCTACATCAGCGAAGGCATTCGGGTAGCCGAGACTGCGGAAGCGGATGTGATTGTTTTTGATGTGGATACACCGGGCGGCCGCGTTGATTCCGCTGTCAATATTATCCGTGCCATTCAAGCAACACAGATTCCGACAATCGCCTTTGTCAACCGGCAAGCTATCTCCGCGGGCGCGATGATTTCCGCTGCCTGCTCGCAGATTGTCATGACATCGGGCGCAACCATCGGCGATTCAGCCCCTGTCAATCTGCAAGGAGAGGAAGCCGGTGAGAAGGCACTGTCCTATATTCGCGGCACGATTCGCGCAACCGCGGAACGGCAGGAGCGGAATCCCGATATCGCCGAGGCAATGGTTGACAAAGAACTCGTTCTCGTTAGGCTCCCTGATGGAATCATCGTCAAACTGCTCCCAGAAGAATATGCTGTACGAGAAGAAGCAGGCGAAGAAATGGAAATCCTCTGCGCGCAAGGAAAACTGCTCACCTTATCAACAAAACAGGCACTTGAATATGGATTCGTGGACGCACAAGCAGAAACGCTAGGGCAGCTCCTCGTGCAATATCAGCTCGTTGAGAGTGAGGGTATCACGATGGCACTGACAGAGGAAGCCATCTTGCAAAAACAGAGTGAAGTCGGTGTCGCGCAAGTCACACTGCTGAAATCATTGGAGGGCGCGCGTGTGATTGAATTTGAGGCAACGCTTGCAGATAAGATCGTCTTTTTTCTCACCAGGCCCTACATCAGTTCACTGCTCCTGTCTTTGGGCATTCTGGGCATCTTTATGGAAATCCGTACCCCCGGTTTCGGCGTCCCTGGGTTCCTTGGATTGCTTTGCATCGGGTTATTCTTTGGCGGCCACATGCTGACGCAAATTGAAGCAGAGTGGGCACTCCTCGCCTTTATTATCGGAATCGCGTTAATCGCGTTGGAGGTTTTCGTTATTCCCGGGTTCGGCGTTGCAGGCATCATGGGAATTATATTGATGTTAGGAAGCGTTTTCTTCGTTTTCAACAAGGCGTACGATGTCGGTACTGCAGTCCAGTGGCTCTCAATCTCTGTCATTTTGACCTCGGGGCTCGCAATCCTTGCTGCTTACATGTTACCTAAAACGCAGGCGTTTCAAAGATTTGCTTTATCCACAGTCATGGACGCTGATATGGGATACCACTCATCTAGCTTGGAAGATTTTCAAAGTTATGTAGGAAAAACGGGTACTGCCCTCACACCTTTGCGGCCCGCCGGTACGGCGCGCATTGGCAACAAACGGTTGGATGTTGTCACAGTTGGTGACTTCATTGCACAAGAGAGTACTGTTAAGGTGCTAGAAGTCGAAGGTTCTAAGATTTTTGTGGAAGAAATTGAGGATTAAGCATTTTGATTTTTCGTGATGCGTTGCGGATAAGTATGAAAGCAAGATAGGGCTTACGAACACAGGTTAAATCTCGGTGGAGGTTTGTGCGGCAACCGGATTTAGGAGTAAAAAGAATGTGGTTTTTAATCTTCCTAATTGGCTTCGGGGTTCTGTTAGTGTTCATTGAGTTGCTGATTCTGCCAGGGTTTGGGGCAGCAGGCGTGCCGGGGAGCCTGCTTGTGCTCATAGGTATCGGTGCTGCCTGGTGGCAATTCGGGTTCAAAACAGCCCTCACCTACACTGGCATAACGCTTGTGTTAGTTATCCCGCTGGCAATTATTGTATTATCATTGATTCGCAGAACGCGCGTGGGCGAAGCGTTCATCCTCAGTGCTACCCAAGATAGGGATGCCGGTTTTCAGGCACCGCGCGCGGGATTGGCAAGTTTAGTTGGAAAATCCGGGAGGAGCCTCACACCCTTGCGGCCAGCAGGCGCAGCCTTAATCAACGGGCAGCGCGTCGATATTGTCACCCAAGGCGAATTTGTTGACGCAGAAACCGACATCGAAGTCATTCTTGTGGAAGGAAATCGTGTCGTAGTCCGTAGTTTGTGATGTCGTCATGTCGTCATGCCTTGCGGTGAATTTAGGTTGCAAGAGAGGTTTGTCACCCAACACACCACATCAGCACCCTCTTCTGAGATTTTTGCGGCCAAAGTGTGCATTCCCCGCTCGCGGGGATTGCAACTGCCTCGCCCAAATGCGACCGGCATGCCAGTAGATAGCAGCGGCCTCAGAAGTTGTCATACTCCGCGAGGCAAGTTAAAGAATCGCGTCAGAGGTTTGTGCTGCAAAAAGGAGAAAATAATGGATGCATTTACAGGGATAATTGCCCTCGTTGTTCTTATTTTTATCATTGCGTTTTTTTGGTTCGTCCCCATAGGGCTCTGGATTGCCGCCATTGCGGCGGGTGTCCCGCTTCGCATTCTTGACCTCATTGGGATGCGCCTCAGGCGCGTGAATCCCAATATCATTGCGAAAGGGTTAATCAGTGCCTACAAAGCCGGATTACCGATAGCCACTGCGGATTTAGAGGCACACTACCTCGCTGGTGGTAACGTCCTCAATGTTGTCAGCGCGCTCATCGCGGCAGACAAAGCAAGGATTGAGTTGACGTTTCAACGTTCATCCGCCATCGATTTAGCTGGCAGAGATGTCTTTGAGGCAGTCCAAGTCAGCGTGAACCCGCGTGTTATTACCACGCCGCGTATCAGTGCGCTCGCCTTAGATGGGGTCGAATTGATTACCACCGTCAGAATCACTGTCCGCACCAACATCAATCGACTCGTCGGCGGGGCTGGTGAAGAAACTATCATCGCCCGTGTCGGTGAAGGAATTATCAGTGCAATCGGTGCCTCTGAAACTTATGAGGATGTACTTGAAAACCCAGACATCATCTCCAAAACGGTGCTTGACCGGGGGCTTGATGCTGGCACCGCTTTTGAAATCCTCTCTATTGATATTGCTGATGTTAACGTCGGCAAAAACATAGGCGCAGAACTCCAAGCGGAACAAGCTGAAGCCGACTTGGTTGTGGCACAAGCCAAGGCAGAAGAACGCCGTGCCATGGCAGTCGCCCGAAAACAGGAAATGACTGCCAGTATACAGGAGATGCGGGCGCGAGTTGTTGAAGCTGAAGCCGCTGTCCCACGCGCCCTTGCAAGTGCATTTCGTGAAGGAAATTTAAATGTTTCAGGCCAGACGAATGGAGAGTAAAGATGGAACCGATTTTTGCGATTATTGCTGTCTGTGTTGTACTATTTTTAATTGTTATTAGTTGGCTGGTGCCCATCGGCCTGTGGATTACTGCAATAGCGGCAGGTGTCAAGGTTGGCATTTTCGACCTGGTTGCAATGCGCTTGCGGCGCGTCCCACCCAACGCGATTGTTGAACCGCAGATTAACGCAACAAAGGCAGGGTTAAATCTGTCGCTTGATGAACTTGAGGCACATTTCCTTGCTGGCGGCCGTGTTGGCAGCGTCGTCGCAGCACTTATCGCTGCGGATAAAGCCAACATTTCTCTCGGTTTCGCACAAGCCGCCGCTATCGACTTGGCTGGAAGGGATGTTTTGCAAGCTGTCCAAGTCAGTGTCACACCAGAAATTATTGACATCCCAGCGGGGAGTGATGCAAGCAATGGCATCACCGCCGTTGCCCGCGATGGCATCCAACTGATTGTCAAGACACGCGTCACTGTCAGAGCCGATATAGACCGGCTCGTTGGCGGCGCCACCGAAGATACTATCCGTGCCAGAGTTGGCGAGGGAATTATCACAACTATTGGCTCATCCGGAAGTCACAAGGAGGTTTTAGAAAATCCAGTCCGCATCTCGGAAACAGTCCTTGAAAAAGGCTTAGCCGCAGGCACAGCCTTTGAAATTCTGTCTATTGATATCGCCGATATTAACGTTGGGGAAAACGTGGGCGCCAAATTACAGACAGATCAGGCGGAAGCCGAGCTCAAAGTAGCACGTGCCAAAGCCGAGGAACGGCGTGCTAGCGCACAAGCGGAAGAAGAGGAGAACAAGGCACTTGTTGAGGAGATGACGATTAAACTGATTGAGGCGGAAGCGGAAATACCACTCTCTATATCAGACTCGTTTGATTCCCAGAGAATGACTGTCATGGATTATTACAACCTCCGCAATATCCTCGCCGATACGGAGATGCGGCAATCCATCGCCTCACCAGGCGGCACCCAGGAAATGGACACAACCCGCTCTGCACACTCGCTGGGGCTTTCATAACCGCAGCGCAAAGGAGAAAAACCTGATGGAAAATCTCATTCAACTGATACCGCTCATCGTCGTGATTCTGATATTCGTCTTGGGCAGTTCACGGCGGAAAACTGGACAGCGGCGGCAGGAAAGGAACAGCGAAGTTGATACGTCACCTGAGAGTGAAGTTGGTTTACCGCCCTTCATGGAGAATTTTCCGTTTGCGACAGAAGAGGCGCAGCCAGTGATGGAAACTAATGAAGCGGATGTCCCCCTTGTCGGTGCGCAGCCTGAGCCGGAACCGGAACCGGAACCGGAACCGGTTAAAGAACCCGCTGTGGCACCGCCGCCAATTCCTGTGGATTCCCGTACCGCGCTCCCAACAAAGCCGGTGCCTGCCACGTCCCTTCTGAATTTTTCACCACAAACGTTTCGTCAAGGTATCATTCTCGCAGAAATTCTCGGCCGCCCCAAGGCACGCCGAACACGGCAACAGTAGCAAGGGACACTTAGTTGTACCGTAGCCTCGCTCAGAAGAGGGAGGCTACGGGCACAACAGTGGTATGCTTCCCCGCAAAGCGAGGTAACATACAAGCTGCGCGTCTCCAATACGCCCCATCCGGTCTGCTCACGAGAAACATAGGATTTGAAAATGCCCCGTCTATTTCATCAGATTTTCATTATTCCCCTATTTCTTTTTATTCTATCTGACTGTGCACAACCCCCAGAAATTCTTGAACAGCAAGCCCCTGTTCACGTAGAGGTTCCGCCTTATGCTCGCCATCTCAAGGGCTTCAAAATCTGTCTTGATGCAGGGCACGGCGGGCAAGGCCACGTTCCGGATTACAAACGAGGCCCAACAGGCGTTCGTGAAGCTGACATCAACTTACAAGTAGCCCTCCACCTACGAGATATGTTGCAGGAAGCCGGGGTTACCGTAATTATGACTCGGGTTGATGATTCTTATGTGAGTCTGCCGATGCGCAGTCAAATCGCCAACGAAAATCGCGCGGATTTCTTCATCTCGCTTCACCACAACGGAAGCGATAATCCGAAAACGAACTATACCTCTACGTGGTATCACGGCGATGCAGACGACTCCCGCCCCAGTCTCGACCTCGCCCGGTATATTCAACAGGGTGTCTCCGATGCCCTCCGCCTGCCGACATCCGCAGCAACAGGGCTCTACTCAGACAGACTCATCACCGCTTCGGGTTTCGGTGTTTTACGTTTGACCGGGTGTCCGGCTGTTTTGTGCGAGGCCTCTTTCTACTCTAATCCAGAGGAAGAGGCGCGATTAAAGCAGGCAGCCTACTGCAAACAAGAGGCGTACGGCTATTTTCTCGGCATCGCCCGCTACGTTGCAGCCGGGTTTCCCAAAGGTGTTTTGTTAAAACCGCAACATGAATCTGTCATTCAAACCAAAACGCCATCGCTCCACATTCGCGTCATGGATGGCCTACACGAACGGGGCGCGTGGATGCTCAAACGGCAACAGATTTTCACCAATACTACCCAGGTCAAAATTGACAACGTAAGTGTCCCATATCATTACGACCGGGCTCAGGATTTAATCACCGTAGACATCAGGAAACCACTGGCAAACGGTATCCATTTTGTCCAAACAGAATTGGTTAACTATTACGGCAATCACAGCCTGCCTTCGCCACAGTGGTTCAAGGTAGCGCCCCCCGCGGCAGAACTTAAACTCAGTGCCTGGACAGACACCCTCCCGTTTGATGGCAAGAGTTACGTCGGCATTGCCGTAACTGCACGTGACGCTGACGGAATGCCCATCGCTGACGGCGAAACTATTCACGCGAAGACCTCAAACGGCACACTCGCAGATACACAGCAACGCTCAAAGGAGGGTACATCGCACTTTTATCTCTACGCGCCTGCCGAGGCCGGCACGGCGACGGTGGAGGCTGCCTATGGGGAGACGCGCCGCTCGCTGACAATCCACTTCGCAGACATTGCAAACGGGATTGTGCAAGGACAGGTCTCCGATGCCCACTCCGGGAAACCGATTCAAAATGTGCAATTGCACGCCGATTCGGGGTTAACCGCAGCCACAGATGTCCACGGCCATTTTTTCTTTACGACTCCCATGTCGGAGGGAAACCTTGTAAGCCCACCGCCGGGCGAAACAACGCTTCATATTTCAAAAGCGGGTTATTATCCCGACAAACGCCACATTGACGTTGAAATGAATAAGGCAACAGTTATCAACGCCACACTTCACCCTATCGCAGACGGTGCGTTCGCCTCAACCGTCCTCATTCTTGATTCACAAACAGATACCTCCGCGACACAACAACTCATTACAGCGTTAAAAGAGATGCTGGAACTTGCCGGAGCAAAGGTGTATAACGTTTATACCCCCGGACAAAAAACGTCTGTAGAAAAACGGATAGCCACGGTCAACACTATTAAGGATGAGGGCTACTACTTGCAAATTAATCACGCACCTTGGCGTGAAGGTGAACCTGCTGTTATTGCAGCACACTACCGAGGCAATCAAGGTACAGAAACTTTTCTAAAGTGCATCCTGGAACAATTCAATCAAACGCTTTTTGACACACCGATTGTCACCGTGCAAGATACGACAACGCCTGAGATTCAGCACACCAACAAAAAGGCGATGGTGCTTGAAATCCGGTCATTAAATCATCTCAATACTTCTGCTGCACAAGAGGCTCATGCTATTTTTCTCGGCGCGTGGGCTTTCTTAAAAGCCGATAGCCAAATGTTCACCACTATTGAAAATAGTGGGAAACTTCTTGATGCGGAAAAACTGAACCGTTTCATGCTATACTTAAACAGGACGCGACGGTAGTAGGCACAGTCCATAGCAGTCACCAAGCGGAAATAAAATGCACATCGTCTCAAAAATCACGGAACTTCAGCTCAATCATCCGTTCAAAATTGCTCGGCGTGCGACAGATGCATACCGGCAGGTGTTCTCTGTAGAACTTGATGGTGGCATCGGTGAAGCGGCACCGGCGTTGTTCTACGGTGAAACTGTTCAGACAGTAGCAACCGCGTTGGAAACTATTGCGCCAGCACTTGAAGTTACAAAACTTGATGCAATTCAGGATGTCATGGCGGATATTGAAACGACCCTCGGTGGCAATTACGCTGCGAAATCTGCCATTGATATGGCATTGCACGACCGGCTTGGCAAAAAACTAGGGATTCCGCTCTACCAACTGTGGGGACTCAACCCGCAAAAAACCCGTTACACCTCGTTTACTATCGGGCTTGATGAACCTGAAGTGATGGCAGCGAAAACGCGACATGCTGAGGCATATCCGATTCTCAAGGTGAAACTCGGCACACCGCGCGATATTGAGATAATCCAGACGCTCCGCGACATCACAGATAAACCTATCTATGTCGATGCAAATACAGCGTGGCATCCCAAAGAGGCGGTTCGCAAAATTCAAGAACTCGCTCGGTACGGTGTTGAATTGGTTGAACAACCCACAAAACCAGGCGATCTGGTGGGGCTCAAGTTTGTCCGAGAACACACGGAACTGCCAATTATCGCAGACGAAAGCATTAAACGCGCATCGGATATCCCTGCCCTTGCTGAATGTGTTGATGGCATTAACATCAAACTCGTCAAATGCGGTGGCTTGCTTGAGGCACGCCGGATGATACACGTCGCCCGCGCACACGGCTTGCTTGTCATGCTCGGCTGTATGATAGAGAGTTCCCTCGGTATTACTGCCGCCGCGCACTTGACACCCCTAGTAGACTACGCAGATTTAGATGGCAATTTGCTCATTGCGAACGACCCGTATACCGGTGTAACCCTTGATAAGGGTAAGCTGATACTGCCCAAACGTCCCGGCATCGGAGTCCAGCCGAGAAGGAATTTATGATGATTCTCAGCAAAAATGGAGGAACATAAAATGACGATACAGAGTGGTATGCTTCCCCGCAAAGCGGGGTTACATACAAAACGAAATGTCCTTATCACCGGCGGCACCGGTATCTTAGGCAGTGCTGTAACCAAAGCCTATCGCGCCCAAGGCGACACCGTCGCTGTCACCTATCTGTTTGAGGACGAGGTCGAACGCTTCAAACATTACAACCCTGAACTCAGCCAAGATGTTACCTTCTTGTTCGCAAACGTTACCGAGGAAGCCGAGGTTCAGAAAACTGTTCAGGAATTCCTATCCCAATTTGGGCAGCTGGATGTCTTGGTGAACATCGTTGGCGGGTTTGTCGGCGGGATTCCGGCTGTAGCACTTGAAGAGGAAAGATGGGATTTCATGATGAACCTCAACCTCAAATCCGTTTTTCTCTGTTGCAAGACGGTGCTCGCTCACATGACAGAACGTGGCTACGGCAAGATTGTCAACGTCTCCGCGCGCGCTGGCTTAAAAGGAGAGGCGGGGTTGAGTGCCTATTGTGTCTCCAAAGGCGGTGTCCGAACCTTAACCGAGTCGTTAGCTGCCGAAGTGATGGATTCGGGTGTCAACGTCAATGCCATTATGCCGAGCATTATGGACACGCCTGCCAATCGAGAATCTATGCCGGATGAAGAGCATGGACGCTGGGTAGCCCCTGCGGATGTCGCCAAGGTGATATGCTTCCTGACTTCCGACGATGCAGCTGTCATTAATGGTGCCGCTATACCCGTTTACGGCAGGGCATAACGCATCAATTTCCTATTGGTATTTTCCCCCCGCTTTGCGGGGGAATCGTTTTGTTCTGAGCGGACGCTAGTGCCTGTTGTTCCCGCCCGCCCTATTTCCTTGTAAGCCGCACCTGGCACTATAGCCGATGCTGATTTTGCTGTGTTTGCACAAGCCTCTCTAAAATTTGCAGGCGCAACGCCGTTTCAACGTCTGCAACTTCAGGGCTACCGGCGAGGTTTTGTGTCTCACTCGGGTCGTTTTGCACATCAAACAAGAGGTAAGCTTCGCCTTTCGCGTTGAGCGCAATTTTCCACTCCCGATTTAGCAACATAATCTCACCTTGTATCTCAGAAATTGCAAAATCGCGGTGCGTCGCTTCCTCCCCCGCCCTGTTCCGCGTTAGCACCGGACACAACGATTTCCCGAATTGGCGATGCTGCAATTCGCCGCCTGCCAATTCAACAAGCGTTGGTGCGATGTCAATCCATTCCACGGGGCTTTCACAGATTGTTCCGGCGTGATGGGAGTCAGGGGTTCGGACGAGGAGCGGCACCCGGACTGCGCCGTTGAGGAAGTTGCTTTTATAGATGAGTCCATAGTCCCCGTTCATTTCACCGTGGTCGGAGGTATGGACGATGAGTGTGTTTTCAAGTTCACCCCGTGCCTCAATTGTATCAAGGATTTCGCCAATCTGTGCATCAATGAGGGTGACGTTGCCTGCGTAATTTGCGCGGAGTTTTCCGATTTCGCCGGGTTCAAACGTCGGGTTCACCTGCTGCATAAGCCTGCCTAAGTGTCCTCTTCCCTCCCTCCCGGTTCCTTCTCCCGCCGCTGGGCGTGGTATTGCTGGGGGCATGTCCCCCGGGTCGTACATGCTGGCATAGGGTTCGGGTGTATCCCACGGCTCATGCGGGCCGCCAAAGCTAACCCAACAGCACCAAGGTTCCTGCCGGTCATAGCACTGGAGATAGTGCTTCGCCTGTTGTCCGACGTAGACATCAGCGTAGTTTTCAAGGCCGAGTACTGATGGGCGAACAAGATGCGGTTTCGTGCTGAACCGTTCGCGATAATCGGCGCGGTAGGCATCCCACAAGCCTTTTGCCTCCCAGTCCGCTGTCATGTGCGACAGGACATTCGCGCTGGCTCGCGGGCCGCCGATTTCGTTTACATCATCCAACCCGTAGATATTCATCAAGCCCTCACGGTCGCGCAGGTCTCCGCTGTGCGGATGAAGGTGCGTTTTTCCAAAGAGGCTCGTCCGATACCCCGCCGCGCGCACCGCTTGCATCCACGTCGGCGTTTCAGGAGCCATCTGATGGTGCATGTTATTCCAAACGCCGGTATTGTGTGGATACAGCCCTGTTGCCAAACTCAGGCGCGTCGGAATACATACCGGCGATGTGGTAACACAATTGGTAAATCGGATTCCTTCGTTGGCGATTCTATCCAGGTTTGGGGTTTGCACCCAATTCGATGTGGGAATAGACTGAATCGGCATTTGGTTTACATTGTCACCGCTACACCCCATTGCATCCCAACGCTGCTGATCTGTCATGAGAAGAAGAATATTCGGTTTCATGTCTTTTTAGTTTCCTTGATTTTCCAGTGGATTGAAACTCTTGTAGAAACTGTAGTACTCTGCGAGGTAAGTTAAAAATGTCGCTCAATTCCTGCATCAATAAACGCCTTGGACAATGTCTCATAAGACAACGTTGCTGCGGCAAGCGGATCATAGTCTTCGCGTGCCTGTACCATAAAACTCACCTCGGCAGTGATAAATCCATCATATCCGTGTGCTTGCATCGCTTTTAGGTAATCGACATAATCGAATGTTCCCTCACCGGGGATGAGGAACTCAAAATCCGGCGCGGTACCCCGCTGGTCCTTTACATGCGTATGGGCTGACACTGCAGCCAGCGCGGCCACAGTCTCTTCCGTGGGCATACCGACGATGTCAAAATGGCTGATGTCGAAGTTAACTTTGAGATATGGCGAATTGACGATTTCCAAGAGTTCAAGCACCTTCTCGGGGGTGTCAATGATTGCGCCGATGTGGGGTTCCAGGGCGATGGTGACACCGTTCGCTGCCCCGTAATCAACAAGTTCTCCCACGCGTTCGGCGAGGAAATCTTTTTTAGTGTCCCACTCCTCTGGCTTTCCGCCGGGTGTCGTATTGACAGCAGGCAGCGCATCGCCTTGTGCAAGTGCCACTGCCAGATCGACACCGCCTTTCAGCCGCCACATATTTTTTGCGTGCGCGTCCGGATCTATTTCCAACAGACTGGAATGTGCCGCGATCGCCGGGAGTGCCAACTCGTGCTCTTTCAGCAGAGACGCTATCCGGCTTCGTTCTGCAGCATCAAGCGTACTGAGTTCGGTTGTAAAGCGTGGGATGATGGTAAGTTCAATCCCATCGTATCCGAGGCTTTTGATATGGGAGATGGCGGTGTCTATGGGGACGGTGGGCATCCCCCATGTGCTATATCCAAGTTTCATGTGGTTTTCTCCTGATTGGTGACGGGTTGTGTTTATACGCGGACTTGGTACGGTATCGCATCTCCCGTGGTTGTCCAATTATTCGGTTTAGCGACGACATTGAGTTTCGCCATATAGCGCGATTCCTCATCTTTCCAAGTATTAATTGCCACTCCAAAGAATTTAAACGGCGCAGATGTTATCTCATTGTGCCAATCCAACGTTACACGGTGTGCCTCCCTGAATTCTGTCGTTAACCAAACAATGGTGGCTGCTTGTAGTCCTGCTGCATACGTGAGAACTTGGCCAAGGTGGGAATGATCAGACTTTCCGAGTTGGTTTTCTATAACTATTCGTGAGTCATCCGCTTTGTTACGGCACACTATATCGGCTCGGAATTCTCCTATGCTTTTCTCCCTTGCTTCAAATTCCAGTTCCATGTTCAGGGGTTCAGCGAGGAAAAACAGATTTTCAGCCAGCCAAGGAGTGAAGTCCCGCGCTTCGTGAGGCCAGATGACGCGAGGTCTAACGCTTTGAGGTGGGGAAATTTGTATCATTGCCTGGCGTTCTCCTGAGATGGGTCGAGTTCCTCAAGCCAGGATTCAACATAGGATTGGTGTTGTTCATCCCCTGCTGCGCGTGCCAACCTCAGGGCAGTTCTTAAATCCGCTATTGCTTCTGCATCGCGTCCTTGGCGAATTTTCTCCTTTGCCCTGTATGAATAGGGCTGCGGGTACTCTGGAGCTACGCGAATAGCTTCTTCAAAGTCGACTAATGCAGCCTCACGCTGGCCTATCGCGTCTTTGACAAACCCGCGACTAGTGTAGAGAGCTGGGTGCCACGGTGCAAGACGAATCGCCTGGTTATAGTCGGCAATTGCGTCCTCGGATTGACCCAAGAGGAATTTTACATAACCGCGATAGTGATAGGCTTCCGCCATATCCGGGTTGATTCCAATTGCCGTGTCAAACTCAGCAATGGCAGATTCGTTTTCTCCCTGTTTCATTTTCGCAAGACCGCGATGGTAGTAAGCTTCAGCGCAGTTTGCATCTAAACGGAGTGCTTCCGCATGATCTGCGAAGGCGGCTTCGTGTTCGCCCAACCCAAACTTCGCGAATCCTCGTGCGGTGTAGGCAGCCGCCTGGACACATTTTGTGGCAGGTTTGAGCCGGAGTGCTTCATCAAGGTCTGCGAGGGCAGCTTCATAGCGTTCTACGGTGTTTCTGGCCTTACCCCGATGGAGATAGACTTCTGCATGCGCTGGGTCCAACCGAATCGCGTTGTCGTAAGCGGCAATAGCCATCTTAATTTTACCATACCCCAACTGACAATACGTGCTTGCAAGCTGCGCTGTGAGATTACCAGCGGTGAACCATGCACGTGCAGCAAGGCCATCATCAGTTCCCTCGACGATGTTCGCAATCGCGCGCCATTTCTCAACGGCATCGGCAACTTTCCCTGTCTGCTGCAATCTATAGGCATCGGCTATCGCCTTGTTTATGAGGAGAAACGCCGGATCCGATTCATAAGCTCGCGCTGTTTCTTCAATGGTTTGCATGCTGTTTTCACTCGTCATGATTCACCTCGCTGACTATCATCACGCATTTTCAATGCGCGTTGATATCCTTTGGTCAAAAAATGGTGCCGAGCCAATCGTTTAAGAGAAAATCGACGCGTTGAATCAGGAGCGCGACACGTCCCATAACGGTGTTACCAAATGCCGAACCGAACCCAATCATGAGAAAAGCGATACCGACTTTTGACAGCCACTTGATGGGCCCTCGGTGTTCAACAGAAAAGAAGAAATAGGTAAGTGTGCAAATTACTCCAACAACCATGAGAACCGCCTCAAAAATGCCCCAGCCGGAGAGAGTTCCTGCATGAATAGCTGCAAACGGTTCAACCGTTCCGCGTGTCTGCTCAAAAATATTTGCTCTCAACACAGTCGGGATTGCGATACCTGCGCCAAACCCGATCAGGACAGCAATAGGGTACCGGATTAACCATGTGTGTTGAGGGGACAACCGAGCGAAAAACAGCAAGCCAATGCCGATCGGAATTAATTTGATTAAGCCTTGGAGGGATTTCCCTGTTACCGCCGCATAAAAAGGTTCCCATGCAAAGGGGATAAATCCTTGATGAATAGAGATGACAATGCCGTATCCGACAGATATACCTACAAAGAGATGTTCTGCAAACCGATAAAACGGGTTATCTCGATAAAGAAAACTATAGATGCAAAGTGTCAGAAATGCTGCAACCCAAATGCCAAAAATTTCCATAAATTTATTCCTCATGCCGATTCCGAATAAAGAATGCGATATTGCCAAGAATAACTAAGCCGACAATCAACAGATGCACAAACGATTCAATATTAATCCACTGCACCCCTTTTGCAGGAGTATCTATTAGAAGTTCATACTCGGCGGCCCCCGAAATACCCGATATCAAGCCTACCAATTGTCCTGTTTGTAAATATGGATACATCTGTGAGATAATAACACCTGTAACACCTGCTGCAATTCGCAAATTATATTGTGCATTCGCGTAAAGGATCCATGTCTCTGTAGAGCTTCCAGAAGCCAGGTCCAACAAGAGAGAGATTTGGTCATAGTTCGTGATGTTTTCCATCATCGGAATTTCAGCAAGTACTTTACCGTTGTAGTCATTCTCAAAAACGCTGGCAATGCTAGTTCCCATTCCAAGAATAACCAGGTTACCTCCAGGTCGGTAACCGAGAAAAACATAATCTTCCCCAGCCACTGCCCCATTCTCTTTAGCAACTTCCTCTATCAGCGTATTTGCTAGGGTTGGAGCGTCGGGAATTAGTGTGAGGCCAATAACCCGTACCTTTTTATTAAAGCACTGTTTGAGTACAGCTCTTGCCATAGGATTAAGTTCTGCTAAGGAGGCGGGCCCGTAGTCAAAGGCAAGCATGATAGTTGATTCCGGAGGAAGTGTGTCGATATAGTCATAGAGTTTCTGCGATGGCTCAGATACCGAGACAGGTAGATTGACAGGGAACAACATTGGAATGATAACCGCCAACGCAACCAAAATAAAAACAATTCGCCTATCCATATTTAATCTCCTCCGCCTAAATACGAGCGTTCAATCCCTAATATAATTCGGATAGATTGCGAAATCACACCGAGGCTGACTCCGAGGATAATTCCGCGTCGTGATGAAAGATTGGGGTTATCTAAAATCCACTGGCGCGCGTTTGAGGCACCGTCAGCCCAGGGTGTCTGTGACATCACAGTATTCCAAATCAGATCTCCCACCGGTACATTTCCCATCATTACAATCAGCGCAGTAACGAGGAGAAGCGTTGCCTCAAACGTTCTAGCGCGGAAAGCGCGGTATGCAGCGGAGGCAATGAAGAAAGCAAGGAGGGAAAACATCGTCGCGTCCATAGGCACTTGGACGTTGGTGTATAACCACTCAAAAACGCTATCTTGAGGACCAGACGGAACACCTATCACGACCATCGTGATGAGCCCCGCAAAGACAACAAAACTGTATTGCCAATGTTCTGTGCGGCGGCGGATACGCGTCACATGCGTTTGAACGAGTGTCACAATTGCTAACACCAGGGCAAAAGGAGAAATAATCAGTGCCCAGCTATTCACCTCTTCGTAAATGGATTGAGAAAACGTATGCGGACTAAACTGGGTTAAAATGATCACAAACCCAAAAAGAAAGCAGAGTGCTAAAGGTACTTGTCTTTTCATAACCTCTCCTAATTCACCTTCTGTAAGAGCATTGTTATCCAATTGGTACCGGATAATTCAAGAACCACGCCTAGAACAATAGTTATGAAAATTAATACCTTTCCCCAATCTTGCCCCCTAAGGCTTCCGAGTAACATCGGTTCTTTTGATAGGTAAGCACTCGCTGCGTACAATTCTTCGCCGATTAAGGTATAGTCACATGCAGCGATAAAGAACGGAAGTTGGTGCTCAGAGTCTGTTCCTGCAATCTGAATGGCACCGATGGAATTGCCTGTCTCAGCGAGGATAAGCGATTCAGCGAAAAATTGACCTTGTAGAAATATCGCCGCGGGCTTCTCACGCAGCATGATACCATCCACCCCAGCAGCGTAGGCGAATTGGCTCTCTGTGAGAAAGAACACGTTCTCCTCGTTATAGACATCCGGACGCCCCTCATCAAGATATGCTGTTTGCACGACCTCACGCACTACATTCATAACAATTGGATCCCGACAAGGAACTCGCAACGGTGTTTCGTAGTCCGCTGTTCGCCGCGCCACTTGTCCCAGAATTGCCATACTCGCAATGGTGGATACTTCATCTACACGCCCTAATCCTAAACTATAGAGAATGGAACGTCCCATCTCTGTTGCTCTGCCGATAGCTTCATCTACCGCCTCTAAGCCCGGGATGCGCCGCACAAATATCTCCTTTCCACTCCGCGCGTCATAGATATTCCAGATAATCGCTGCTGAAAAGATGAGCATGGCGAGAAACAGCCATTTTTTGCCGGTGTGAAACCACTCGCCTGTCCCTTTGACTGGGACAGTCTGTTCAGAATCCACTGTTGCCTCTGTTTCGGTGGTGGTATCTGCCCCGCTTTGCGGGGTTGATACGATTACAGCACGCACAATGTAGGTGTAAGCTGTTCCCTTTTCAATAGTTGAATCGACATAAGTTGTTGTCTCTGCAGGCAGGAGTTCTCCGATTTCTTCAAGAGCTCCATCCGCAATCCGCCGTAGGATTTGGTAACCGCGGATAGGGCTGCCCTCGGCTGCTGCGTCCCACTCAATGGTGATGCTGCTCCCATCGTCGTTTGGTGTATCCTTTGCTGTAACGTTTGAGGGTGGCGCGACACCTTGGCTGAACGCAATGCTAACACTTATGCATAAAATCAAGCAGGTGATTATCCATTGAACTCTTTTGTTAACTGTCATATATTTTCCTCTGATACTGTCTGAATGCACGTCACATAAGTAAGAAATAAAAAAGTTGCTTGCTTTTTGCGGCGAAGGGTATAAACCCCTGCAAGCCTTCCCGCCCGCCCGGTTCCTTCTACCTTTTGCCGCAAATCGCGGATTAAGCAGATGGCGCAAATTGCATGTAACTTAGTCACGTGCAAAGCACGTGATAAAATGCCTTGTGATTCAGACGTTTTGCGAAATAACTTCTAAAACCCTCGAGGCTGCCACATCATCTCGGATAACTACTTCTCCGATTTGTGTGGGTAGAATCAGACGGAGTTTTCCCCCTATTGTCTTTTTGTCTAAATACATGGTGTCATGCAACACCTTCGGTGAGAGTTCCGGTGGGAAAACAAGCGGCAGGTTTGCTCGCTTTAAGAGTGCACTTTGCCGCTGAAAATCTGCTTCAGAGAAGATACCTAAATTGACAGCCAATCGTGCCGCACAATTCATTCCAATAGAGACTGCTTCGCCGTGCCGGTATCTATTGTAGTGTGTTAAGGCTTCAAGTGCGTGCCCAAAGGTATGCCCATAGTTAAGCACCATCCGCAATCCACTCTCTTTCTCATCTTTAGCAACGATTTCTGCTTTGTTGATGCACGCTTGCGAAATTATCTCAATAAGCACTGTGTCATCTAAATTTAAGATAGCGTCCAGGTTCTCCTCAACTGTCTCAAACAGCGATTCGTCGCGGATAACGCCCATCTTGATAACTTCGATAAGACCGGCTCGGATGTCGCGTTGCGGCAAGGTTTTGAGCGTATCTACGTCGATGAGCACCAACTTCGGCTGATGAAACGCCCCGATAAGGTTTTTTCCCTTCGGATGGTTAATGGCCGTCTTCCCACCAACACTGGCATCCACTTGCGCTTGGAGGGTCGTCGGGATTTGCACATAAGCGATGCCTCGCATATACACCGCCGCCGCAAACCCGCCTAAATCGCCGATAACACCGCCGCCGAGGGCGATAAGCGTTGAGCCCCGGTCAAGTTGGTGCGCTACCAAGCTATCTTGTATCCGAGCAAACTGCGCCAGCGATTTACTCCCTTCACCGACAGGTACTTCAACGGTGTTGACATCAAACCCCTGATGTGTCAAACTTTCCGAAACGGCAGGGGCGTAGTGTTGCTTAACAAAAGCATCGGTAACAATAAGCACTTTCGCCGATTTTGCTCGTGGTTTGAGAAACTCCCCGACTTTGTTAAGAATCCCTGCCCCAACGAGAAGGGGATAACTGTTTTCGCCGAGTGCTACGCGTAAGGTTTTCGTCACTTTGTCCTCTCAGAGGTTTCGCGCCACTGTGTGCTGGAACACTTTTTTGATATACGCGAGGATCTCTCCAAACGAGCATCCGGTCGTTTTCACCATATAATCCGCTTGCGCGTAATACGGGTGTCGTTCCGCCAACATTGTCCGAATCTTAGCGAGGGCATCGGGTGTTTGGAGCAGCGGGCGGTGCGTTTGATGGCCAATGCGTCGATAGATTTCCTCCGCTGTCGCCGTTAAGCAGAAAACAACGCCGTTCTGCTTTAATTTTTTCATGTTTGCTTCTTTCAAAACAACACCCCCACCTGTAGCGATAACTTGGTTGCACATCTTTGAAACTTTATGAACCGCTTCGCTTTCTAATTGGCGAAAAGCCGGTTCGCCATCTTCCGCGAAAATGTCGTTAATGCGCCGGCCGCTCTCCTGCTCAATGATATCGTCTGTATCAACGCAGTGCATCCGGAGTTGCGAGGAAAGGCGACGGCCAACAGAGGTTTTCCCGGTCCCCATAAAACCGACAAGCACAATATTAGGTTTTCTTTTTAAGGGCCGCTTCACCTGTTTTCTACCTCTCGACATTGAGCACTCCTTAAAAGACAAAAATCAAATGCAGCGAAAAAACAAGACGAATCAGGTTAATTTGATATTAGCCTTTATTATAGCACGATTCAAAAAAAATTGTAAAGGTTTTTGCACGAATTCTCAAGGTGTGGTATAATTTTGTATCTATTAAGTGGGAGGGAAACCTTGTAAGCCCGATGACTCCTTGTGGGTTCGTATTCACTTTGCACTGGAAAAGGAGATGGCACATGGCACGACAACTCAGAATGGTTCGCCCCAATTTAGAAAATTTACCGAAACTAGCACTCCCTGTAGGCTACGGCATGCGAACCTACCAAGAAGGTGATGAGGTGCATTGGGCAAATATCATCAGCGACTCGTTCGGCGGAAGGCAACGCACTGTGCAAGACACGCAGGATGAGATTACCGGACGAGATGTGTTTGTCCCCGATGGGCTCTATTTCGCAACGCACCAAGGCATTCCTGTCGGCACTGCCTGTGCGTGGCGGCAATCTGTTGATGAAACAGATGTTGGATACGTGCACATGGTAGGCGTTGTAGCGCAACACACCGGACACAAACTCGGAAAATGGGTATCGCTCGCGGTCCTCTTCTATTTTCGTAACCATGGATTCATAAGTGCCATGCTTGACACCGACGATTTTCGCATCCCTGCTATTAAGACCTATTTGAACTTAGGATTTATACCTGTTTACGTTGAAGAAGGGCAACCAGAGCGGTGGCGGGACATCTTTGAAAAATTGGAGATGAGTGCTAGACCCTGAAAATCGGAGTAAATCGGTATAACTATCGTTTTTACTTGACAAAGCGAAATAAATGTGGTATGATGTAGGTATGAATAACCTAATGTCACCACAAAAGGCTGCGCAGGTGTTGGATATTTCCATCGAGCACCTTCGCAGAATGGAAGCCCGCGGCGAAATCGACTGCGTGCGCACTGGAGGCGGGCATCGGCGTTACGATGTCCATAAGTTTGTTGATGCTCAACGTCAACCAGACATTTCTACCATTTGCTACTGTCGAGTCAGAGGAAAAGCGCAGGCGGACGCCCTCGCCGCGCAAGTCGAATTCATGCAAGAAAGGTACCCTGAAGCGGAGATTATCCAAGACTTCGGCAGTGGCATCAACTTCAAGCGAAAAGGACTCCAGCGGATATTGGACAGAGTCCTGTGCGGCGATAAACTCCGAGTTGTGGTCGCCCATCGGGATAGACTCGCCCGCTTCGGCAGCGAAGTCTTTCGATATCTTATCGAGCAAAACGGTGGAGAAGTCGTGGTTCTCAACCAAACTACTCACAGTCCCGAACAGGAACTTACTTCCGATTTGCTGGAGATTCTCCACGTCTTTTCCTCACGGCTGTATGGACTCCGACGCTACCGTGACGAAATCAAAGCAGATACAAATCTTACCCACAACGCCACAGAAAGCGATACTCCGTAGATGGGAAGGTATCTCACGTTACGTCTACAACGAGGCGGTGAAGCAGTTTAACAAAGGCCGCAAGGTGTATGCGCCCGACTTGCTAAAAACATTACCTGAGTGGACATCGAATTGTCCTCGACATATCCGTGTCGGTGCAGTGATGGATGCACAGAAAGCGGTGACTGCAGCACGGCGAAAGTGGAAGGAAACCGGTGAACCGCAACGCGTAAAGTTCCGCAGGAAGAAGAATACCACGAAGTCGTTTTACTTGTGTGCGCAGTTCATCAAAGCTCATGGTTTCTATGTCAGGTTTCTTGGTGACATGAAGATGACAGAGCCACTGCCTGCGAAGCCACAAGGCCGTGGTAAGAAAGCCGACAGAGACCATGAAAACGAAGTTAAAGATGGCCGTGTGCTGTTTGAGAATGGCCGGTTTTACATGTGCGTCGCCTACAAGGAAAAAATCAAACCGCGAGACTCAAGCGGAAATATCGTAGCTCTTGACCCGGGCGTTCGTACGTTTATGACATTGTTTTCAGAAGGCACATTCGGTTGGCTTGGACATCATGCAATTAATCGTATCCAGAGGCTCTGCCAACATGCAGATAATCTCTACTCCCGCGCAACGCAGGTGAAACGTCCGCTACGGCGTACCCTGCGACAATGTGCACAGAAGATTCAAGTAAAAATCCAAAATCTTGTGATGGAACTACACAAGAAAGTCGCACACTTCCTCGTCACAAACTTTGACATCATCCTGCTACCGACTTTTGAAACGCAGCAGATGATTAAGCGTGGCGCGCGGAAGCTCCGAAAGAAGTCTGTCCGTCAGATGTTGACGCTGTCGCATTACCAGTTCAAGATGTTCCTGAAGCAAAAGGCTTTAGAATATGGCGTTCTTGTAGTCGATGCCAATGAAGCATATACATCAAAGACGGTCTCATGGACAGGTAACATTGTCGAGAACCTCGGCGGTGCGAAGGTGATTACTGATGCAGACGGTAATCGGTGTGACAGAGATTTGAACGGCGCACGTGGTATTTTCATATCGGAAATGTCACGTGCTTTGAGGGTTCCTCCAGCGAGATAATCGCTGCAAACCACACGGTCGAGATGGTAACGCAATAGACGTTATCTCTGCTCTTGTCACGATTTGTGTAGGTTCAAAGGAACAGATGCCTCCTATGTCAGTGCAAATCGTGAACGTTAGAGAAACACTCTCTGAGGAACTGTGGGCGAAAGTCTCACGTTAAAAATAGTGTGGAAGATCAGCTCAAAATGGCTCGGCATGATTTAGAGAATCTGCCGAGGCTCCAGTGTCCTGATGGTTATCACATCCGGACTTATCAGAAAGGGGATGAGGTGCATTGGGCGCGAATCATGGACAGAGCCTTCGTCGACAAAGGCAGAACTGCCCAGGATGCGTACCGGGATGTCATCAGCCACCCTAATTTTGATCCGGATGGGTTCTTTTTCGTTCTCCACGAGGGGACACCCATCGGCACGGCATGTGCATGGAATCGATGTCTCCGTGGCAAACGGATTGGTTACATTGACATGCTCGCGGTGCTTCCAGAGCACACCGGACATAGACTTGGAAAATGGCTAACGGTGTCTGTCCTGCACTATTTTAAAGCGCGGTGTGTGGCGTATGTGATGTTAGACACTGACGATTTTCGGCTTTCTGCAATTAAAAATTATCTCAATTTGGCGTTCGTTCCTGTTTATGCTGGCGAAAATCACGGTGAACGTTGGCAGGCAATCTTTGAAAGACTAGGTGTTCCCCCTGTTGCAATTGCATAAGAGGCCTCCGAACCGCTCCGCACCTCCTTTTCTTTACGAAATCCGATTTTTCGTCATTCCTTGCGGAGAATAGCATTGCAATGCTGTTCTCACAATACTCTGTAGCTCTGGTCGGAAGGCCCTTATGCACCCTTAATTAGCAGACAACACGCTACAACTAATAAGGAGAGTTAGTCACGCATTTTCAATGCGTGGCGAAGTTCTCCCGATTTTGAAGAGGGTTCACACCCCCGCAAGCGGGGGCGAGAACCTCATGCGGAAAAATCGGAGCAGAAACCCAATTGACGAAAATACGAAAACGGGCTATTCATCTTGTCATGCCTGCGGTTCTGGCCATCGGCTTTGCGGCCCGCCTCATCGGCATAAACATCGGCTTGCCCGACTCACCCGATCCGCGCGAGGCACTCATTGCCCAAGATGTGCTGAATCTTATTCATTTCACTGCACCCCCTGAAATCTACAACTGGCCAGGAACAGCTTGGTTCTACCTTATTGCTTTAATAGGCAAAGTCCTTTCAATCGGCGGCTTTCATCTCACCGAAGCGCGCGTGATTTGGGTGGCACGGCTCCTCAACGCGCTGCTATCCACAACTACCCTGTGGCTCACCTATCGTCTCGGAATGCGCTGTTACAACAGACATGTCGGGCAGATTGCGGCAGGTTTCCTCGCAGTCGCGATGCTACACGCTACCAATGAATCGCGTTTCGCACTCGTTGACATTCCTGCTACCTTCTGTGTCACCTTGTTTCTCTCAATAGTTGCTGGAAATACCCGCCTCACCTTCAAAACCGCTGTGTGGCTTGGTATCCTTGCCGGTATCGGTTTCGCAGTCAAATTCACAACCGTTTTCGCAGGTTTCTCCCTTCTAATTTTTATTGGCACAGACAACTTTTACCGAAGGTTCGCAACAATTATTGCCGTTTCTGCCTTGACTTTTACGCTGCTATGTCCCTATTGGCTAATCGATGTAGTTTCGCCACAGTGGAACCTCTTCTTTGAGGATTTCTGGTACGAAGCCACACACTACCACCGGGGCCACTTCGGGCTATTCGCTACCGCCGACACCAGTTGGGCGCATCGGTTTATCTACATAATGACACTTCTGAAGTGGGGGTTGGGATGGCCGCTTGCTCTTTTGGCAAGTTTTGGGGTAATTTATGCAATTGCCACGGCGGTATTGCATCAAAAATGCCACATCTTGCAAGGCACGAGTTGTTGTTCAAAAAACGCCAGAAGACGACTTCGC
Organism: uncultured Poribacteria bacterium; assembly: GCA_958295855.1. Taxonomy (GTDB): domain Bacteria; phylum Poribacteria; class WGA-4E; order WGA-4E; family WGA-3G; genus CATQHH01. The sequence continues at coordinate 137,784 of OY282383.1, forward strand.
CTGCAACCTGATGAAAAAAAACGGGTATGGCTTTTGCTTGCCTTCGTTATCCCGTATCTGCTGTTTATTGGCGCACATAAGGTTACGTTTACGCGCCATCTGCTAATCCTCTATCCGGCACTCACAATTCTTGCCGCCGCTGCACTAAGCACGTTTGAAAAACGGAGCGCGATTGCCATCGGTGGGGCTGTCATGCTTTACTCGTTCATTTACACCGCCGCTTTCGCCTCAGTCCTGATGTCGCAACCGACCGGGGGTGAGGTGTCCGAGTGGATATCCGCCAACATTCCACAAGAGGAATCTATTTCACGTTCCCCGGAAATCTTATTCGATTGGCTCCTTCCCGAATTAGACCGGGAGCTGACAGATGAAGAGGCGGAATGGGCACTCATTCTTCTGCCGAACAGCGAGGTGTTCCAAAAGTACGCACAACAGCCGCACCATTATCAAAAACAGGATTGGTATCCTCTGGTGGAAATTGACATGGAGGGAACCCTAGAATTTTACGAACGAATCTTAGCGGAGGGAAGCCCTTATGAATTGCGCCAGATATTTCGCAGCACCCCGAATTTCCTAGGCATTCGCATCTCCGATAGGGACGCGCCGTTTCCGATGCGGGCACTTGCACACCCTGAGATTCGTCTTTATCGTCGCCGCGATTAAAGGTTGCAGCAGAAACCTCCGCCGACATCTACGAGGCGCGCTAATGCGCGCGTTTTTGGTGCCTTGCCAATGGTATTTGCCCCTGCAAAGCAGGGGTTTCATACTCATGCTGATTACTCCGCAAGGAATGACAAAAAACACGAAATGCCCTTACATGAGTGGTGCCGTGAAATGTTCCTTTTGGATAGGGACGATAGCCCCTAAGATTTGGTGAAGCACATCCGCCGGAATTGTGTTAGCATCAACGATCCTAATTAGTTCTTGCGGATAGCGGTCGATTAGCGGTTCGGTTTCTCGTTTGTAAACATCCCATCGGTACCGAACTATCAATTCGTCGGTATCGTCTTGCCTGTTCTCTTTAATTGCCCGCCCACGGATGCGCTGAAACATCACTTCCCGGTCCTCGCAAACCATGTAGATAACGTTAAGAAGGTTGAGATAAGGAGCTATCAATGTGGCTTGATTAATATTCCGGGGAATGCCATCCAGAACGAGCAGATCCGATGCTGGATTGTAAACTTTTTCACACGCTTTGGCTTGGACATAGTTCTGCCATATTTTAACGGTAATACTATCCGGTACGAGTTCGCCGCGGGTTGCATATTGATGAAAGATTTTTCCTAATTTGGAATTTTCATCAAGCTGGCGGAACATGTCCCCGCTAGAAATGTGAAAGATACCGGGGATTTGTGCTAACAATTTCCCTTGTGTACCTTTGCCGACGCCGGGCGGGCCGACAATAATTACAGATTGATAACACGGTTTTTCCTCCGCGTGTGGGAGGTTTTGATCCGTTGTCATGCTTATTCTTTCCCTCAGCCGCTTCACTACTCTCCGTTGAGCGGGCTTGCGCGCTGACGATGCGCGCCTACAGTAAATTATGTGAGCAGTTCATCACGCATTGAAAATGCGTGGTATACCTTTTGTGCACTAGTAATTAGAGTCAATTGCTTATCGATTTTCATAGACATAAACGCCAACGCGTCTACAATAATCGTTACAGGCCAAGCAGATGTTGAAGGATGTAGAAATCCAAACCTTCATAGTCTCGTGCCGCGATAAACTCCTGCTCCACCTTTTTGTCAAACGTCCGAACTTTCTCAAGTAGGTTAAGGAAGGTTCTGCGGCTACTCAATAGGTGTTTTGTTGAAATGTGGCGCGGTTGTGTTCGCATAACCTTGACATCCAATCCGACGAATTCTCCATTCCTACCGTAGCCGTTCTCTTCGAGCACCCGAACCTGATTAAAGGCACGCCGCAAATTCACGGAACCGAACGCCTTGTCCTGGTCGAATTTGAGGCCGTTCTGATCGTTGAGATGTACACTCCAGAGCTTCTTATGGTAGAGCGCGTAACCCATTTCATCGGACGGTTCTAGCCCTGCCAGAATAGCATGCGCGCTCTCGATTAACCCGCCGACGCGTTCCGGGGCATCGCTTGCATAAGCCAAACCGATAGCGTGTCCAATCGTTGGAATATAAGCCATGTCCATCGGTTCATTCGGCTTCGGTTCAATCAGAATCCGCATCTCCGAATCGTAGTCGAGTAGCGCGTTAATCGCGTCCAGAATGTATCCCACAGCGTTTGCTGAACTTTTTGTTTCGCGGATATAGGTACCTTCGCGGGCAAGCCAGAGCACCAGATTTTTACACCCAATCTCATTGGCAATATCTACACAACGTTTTGAACGTTCAAGCGCGTACTGTCGCTCTTTGGCAGAATTAGCCGTGTAAGCACCATCAATCGTCAGGGGTGACTCCCATAGCCGTGGCGCAACTACCTCCGCAGTCAAACCGTGGTTATCAATCTGTGTTTTGACTGCCTTTGTCCTCGACATTAACTGCGCGTGCCCTCCCTTGTTAAAAGTCTCGTCAATATCAGGCACAATGTCATCGTCATGAAATTGAATCCCGACAAAGCCAAGGTCGCGGTAAAACTCAACCTTTTCATCAAAACTGAACGACTCTCGCACAGCCGGGCCAAAAGGGTCAGTACCCTCGTGTATATTCCAGGGGCCAAAAGAGAAACAGTATTCTGTAAACGGTTTCGTCATTTTTTTCCTCCAGGCAGTTTGCGCGCTGAAAACGCTCACCTCAGGGCACGATTTTGCCTATAGCGGGTTATACCAGATTAACTTCATGCCTGTAGGGGTAGGCCTTGTGTCTACCCTCCCTTCGTCGTCTCCGCCCGGAAACCTTCCGAAACGAAAAAACAATACAAATCAGGGTAATAATGTAAGAAATAAAAAAGTCGCTCACGCTTTGCTCACAACTTGGTATTACGCTATTTCTCAAAAATTACTTGACTTTTCTAATAAGTATAAAGTATTATTTTAAATGTGTCAAGCAATTCTGACGTATATCCGCGTAAAAAAGGAGTTTTCCAAGAATGTTATCCTCAATTCACGCAATTCTATCCTATCTCCTACTACTTTTTTCTTTTATGCTTGGGATAAACCTCTCTGCCCAAGCTGGAGAGGCAGCGCCTGATGAAGTCGCCGGAACAACACCTTCCTCAGCTGCCGCCGAGTCAATCAGTGCAGAAAAACAGACTTTCAGTTTTGACGGTGTCTATCAAATAGCACTTAATCTGGATGTACCTGGGAACGTTGAAGTCGTAGCTACGGACAGCGACCTGATTAGCGTCGCACTGGAAAAGCGAGAACAGAACCAAACCGCCATAAAGGCCTACCTCGATAGCATCACCCTAACGGGGGCTCAAGAAGAAGGCACACTTCAGTTGAAATTAAAGCTGCCGGACGACGCGTCCAAAGCACTATCAGAAAGTCAAAGTGCACACGCCATAAAACAGCAACTTCAGTTGAACTACGTCATTAAAACACCCGCTGATGTATCCATCCAGATTCAAGCAAAAGCTGGAGATATACGCCTTCAGCGAATCCGCGGCAAAATAGAAATCGCAACCGACACAGGGAATGTACATTTAGATGAAACGTTAGGCAACTATAACGTCAGCGTAATGGAAGGGCGCGTCTACGGTAAGATTTTGTTAACCCACGGGCAGAACAAGATAGAGACGCAAAATGGCTCCATCGATCTGGTTGTGCTTGATACAGTCGCCTCGCCGATGGATTTGACTGCGCGTGGGGGCAGCATTCGACTCCGCTTACCCGAAAATTACGCCGCGGATGTCGAATTTGAGAGCGAAAAACAGCAAGTTGTTATTAACCTTCCCTCACAAATTGAGGATAACATAGCGTTTATTAACGAAGGCGGTCCTCTGCTACGCCTGATAGCCACTGATGCGATTTCACTCCTATTGAGCACGTCCAATAGCACAAGTGAAAGTGCGCCTACAGATGTCGCGCCAGATGCGCTAGCAGATTCCGCCCAACCTGTACCGAAAACAGCGCACCCTCCTACTATTGATGGAAATTTATCTGAAAAAGCGTGGCGCACAGCCGCCGCGCTCTCGCCCTTTCAGAACCCAGAGGGCACCGAAACGCCAAAAGATCCGACTGAAGCCTTTTTAATGTGGGACGCGCAAAACCTCTATATCGGTGCAAAGGCGTACATTGCCCAGTGGCAGGTTCCCCGTATTTCACAAACGCAGCAGGATTCGCCTGTCTGGGAAGACGAGTCGGTTGAAATCCTGCTAGATGCGAACCCACAAACCGAGGTTTACTACCACCTTATTGTTAACCCCATTGGTGCCCTATTCGATCAGCAGGTTAACGCCGCAGGCGAGCCCAATTTCCGATTCGCCCCGGCCGATGTTCAACGGCGCACGCAGGATAGCACGACAAAACAGTTCAAGGCGGAGCACACATGGAATTCAGGTGCCAAGGTTGCAACTCAAATTAATGCAGCTTTTTGGAGCTTCGAGGTTGCCCTCCCACGCAAGGTATTAAAACAGAATTCTAAGAATACCTGGCTCTTTAATATGCACAGAAAGGCATTGGGCGACTTGGTCACGGATTTCCACACCCGGCAGCTGATGAACACCTTTAATAGGCAGCAGAACACACGGAACAACACAGACAACTTGGAATTGCCTGAAAGCACCACCCAAGGAGAACATAGCTATTGGTTACCGACTTACGATGCGGAGCATCCCTGGTGGCCCCATCGGAAAGAAGCAATGGGAGCACTCACGCTGGTAACCGCGCAATCATCCACTTTGGAAACCTTTCACACCGAAGAAAAGTTGGAAGTTACAGCGATTGAAATTGAAGGTAACACTACAATTCCAACGGACGTTGTACTACAGCAAATCCCGATGGAGCCAGGCGAGGTTGTCACAAACGCACACCTCTCGTGGCTAATTACAGAACTGAAAAACCATGACTGGTTTCAGACGGTACATTTGGAGACTGTAGTTCCCGAAGCCGGCGAGCACAAATCGCCATTAAGTCCTCTGCACGAGCAATCTCCTGCTGATAAAACTGAGAACCCATTGCCTGCTGAACCATTGAAAGTCATTGTGCGTATCCGCGTGACTGAGGCACCTGTACAATTTGTGCGCCACATTGACATCACCGGAAATAGAAGTTTTCCTGCACAATTTATCAAGGATTGGTTTCGGCTAGAACCAGGCTATCTAGCGGTGGCATCTGTCAAACTAAAACAACAACTCATTGCTAATTTTTATTGGTACCGAGGTTACGAGTTTGCAAAAACCACGTATCAATTCGCAGCGGATAGCCTGCAGTTTACCGTCGATGAAGGGACCTTGGACGAAATCCGTTTCACCGGGAATGACCGGATCTCATACGCGGAACTGGCATCAGCCCTTGAGCTGGAAACGGAAGGGGTTTACTATCGAACGCTCGGCCAAGCGAAAATAAACAGCATGCGCAAGCAACTCAGCGAAAACAACCCACACTTCAAATCTATTCAGAATTGGCGAGTACAACGCGAGGGTGGGAAAAACATCTTGGTTGTTGACATTGAGGAACAACCTTCTGTCAAGCCCAGCGGGACTCCTATTTTTGGATTTAACCGTGTTCACGGCTTAGTTCTGGGGGCAGGCGGAAAACTCTCAACCCGCTTCGCGGGGGAAGCACAAATCTTCGGTTCCGTCACCCGTGGATTTTCTAGCAAGATATGGAATTACAGCGCTGGAATCGAAAAAAACTTTTTTAAGCGGCATGCTTTCAAATTCGGAGGCGGTTTCTTTAAACTCACCGATGTCAGTTACAATAACCATTTGCTTCCTACCCAAGCAAATCTCAGTGCCGCATTTTATGGAAGTGCACAGCAGGATTATTATCAACGTCAAGGATATCAAACCTGGATAGCGCGCGCATTCGGCCCATCGGCGGACCTCAGACTTGAATTCACGCAGGAGAACCATGGGAATCTGTCCAAATCAACAGACTGGAGTTACCTTTACAGGCACCGAATCAAGCGCGGTAACCCGAGAATTGAACGCGGGCAATTGAGAATGCTCTCCCTCAGCTATGCTTTTGATACACGCGACCAGAAGCTTGTACGCCAAGGCTCCCAAAATATGGGAAGTTATATGCTGTTTTGGCCAAATGAACGCACACGGCGCGGTTGGCGAGGATTCTTCGCAATTCAAACCGCAGGACAACGGCTCGGTGGCGACTTCGCTTTCAATTCTTATGCATTTGAGTTAGCGCGCTACACACCACTGCTCGGCCCGCACCATTTGAACATCCGTCTCGCAGGGGATTTTTCGGACACTCCTTTGCCCAAACAACGGCTTCTTTACCTCGGCGGTGCAGCGACACTGCGCGGATATAATTACCACGCATTTGCTGGTGATAACTCAATGTTGCTTAATATTGAATATCGATTTATCAAAGAAACGCTCATTCGTGCCACTACTCCTAATGCCGTACTCGGGTGGACATTCAGCTGCTTTCTAGATACCGGCCAAGCCTGGTGGGCTGATGAAAACCCGTTTGCTGATGCTTTCATGAGACAGCTAAAAACCTCAATTGGCATCGGAGTTTCCTTGTTCATTGATCCGGTCGGCAAATTTTTACCGTGGAGCGTTGCAGCTGAAATTGCCCAACCGCTCGGCACATCGTTTTCTTTACGAAATCCGAAACTCATTTTGCGCTTTGAACGAATCTTTTAACCAACAAATTGCGTCAAAAACCTCTGACGAGAGCTACAGTGTATTGTCGCACCTAGGGGTAGGCACAAGGCACTACCCCTACGGACTGCGCCGCAAGGAATAATAAAAATGCGTCAAAAACCTCTGACGAGAGCTACAGTGCATTGTCTACCTAAGGGTAGGCACAAGGCACTACCCCTACGGACTGCACCGCAAGGAATAACAAAAATGCGTCAAAAACCTCTGACGAGCGCTACAGTGCATTGTCTACCTAAGGGTAGGCACAAGGCACTACCCCTACGGACTGCACCGCAAGGAATAACAAAAATTCTCCGCGAGGAATGACAAAAACATGAAAACAACACCGCTTTATCACACACATTGCCAACTCGGTGCCACCTTTGCTGAAAAACACGAAGGCTGGAATTTAGTTGCTCACTTCACCGATACTGCCGCTGAAAACCATGCTGTTAGAAACCATGTCGGCATCGCTGATTTGTCACACCAAGGTAGACTCCGATTGACTGGCGAAGATCGGGCAAAATTTTTACACCGCCTCATCTCAAACGATGTTGAAAGCCTATCCGCTGGGCAAGGCAATTATGCGATGCTCTTGACGAATCGCGGTAAAATCATCGCCGATATGAACATCCATGTCCTTGAAGATGCAATTGGCATCAATACCGCGCCTGAAACGACAGACAGCCTCTTTAAGGAATTGGATAAATATATCATCGCTGATGACGTAGAACTTTCTGGGCTAACCGAGGAAACAGGAGCAATCGCTGTCCACGGCCCCAAATCACCAGAGCTCGTTCAATCCGTGTTGGGTATAACAGCCCTCGGTACTTTGGTACAACATCACAACCGCTTTTATGAGGTGGACTCTCCACAAGGTTGGCAATGGGTTGTCTGCGTGAGGGCAGATATCACAGGCGAAATTGGCTACAACCTTTACACCTCAGCCGACGCATTAGCATGGCTATGGGAACGGTTGATGACTGAACGTGAAGAGGTTCAACCTATTGGATGGGATGCCCTAGAATCGCTCAGGATTGAGGCTGGGATACCGAGATACGGAGCGGAATTAACCGATAAGGTTATCCCTCTTGAGGCAGAATTAGAACACGCCATCAATTTTGAGAAGGGATGTTACATCGGCCAGGAGATTGTGGCGCGGATGAAATATCGCGGCCACCCCAATCGCCTCTTACGCGGCCTCGAAATCCACGATGCGAATGTGCCGGAGCAGAACGACCGGATTTTCAGCAGTGGTATAAGCCCCGCTTTGCGGGGTAAACACCCTAAAGAAAAGGAGGTGGGTTGGATTACCAGCGCGACCTATTCGCCGACACTCGAAAAACCGATTGCCCTCGGTTACGTTCGGACCGCGGTTGCTACGGCAGGCAGCCGCGTCCAAATTGAAACTTCGGCAGGGCATGTCAACGGCACGGTTGTGCTTTTGCCTTTTTTAACGAACGAAGTTTAAAAAATTGTGTCGGTAACGCTTAACAGAGATGCCGACACAGGAAAACCGGACCTGCAATTTCCTAATCCTAGGTTCGCACCAGAGGAGGAACGCCTTACAATGGGAAATTCAAATTTTGCCAAAATTCTGCTGGGCTTAGACGGCTCCAGCTACGCGCAAGCGGCAATTGAATACACGTGTCAACTCGCCCTCGGCCACAACGCAATAGTTACAGGTGTGGCTATCATTGATTTACCAGGTATTCAATCTGCGAGTGTGCCAGTGCCAATCGGCGGGGCGCATTATGACGCGCAACGTGAAGACAAGATAGTGGAGGAGACACAAGCAAAAGCAAAAGCGATTCTTGACGACTTTGAGCGCATCTGCCAATCCCGAAACGTGGACGCCGTTTTACACGCCGATACCGGCAGAGCTTTCTCCGAAATTATAGAGGAATCCAAATTCCACGATTTTATTGTCATCGGCAAGCGAACCTTTTTTGGATATTCCGCCCATGAATCCCACGGCACGCTTGAACAAATTTTGAAACATGGCCTGACGCCTGTCCTTGCGGTACCCGATTCGGTGCGGAAAATTGAGAAGGTTTTAATTGCGTACGATCATAGCGTACCAGCTTCCAAAGCTGTCCACATGTTCCTCCTTCTCGGTATATGGAACGCGTGCGATATAACCCTGCTCACGGTGAATGACAATGCTGAAGCCGCACAGGCCTTACTTGTAAACCTAAGTGAGTTTTTCGAAAGCTACGGTATTCAACCGAATCTTGTCACGCGAAGCGGACATCCGGATGCTGAAGTCAAATCCTACATCGAGGAAAACGACACCGACCTGTTAGTGATGGGCGCTTACGGCAGAAAAAGCATCCGTGAATTCTTTGTCGGCAGCGTTACCCAGCATCTAATACAAGAGACAGAAATTCCGCTTTTTCTTTTTCATTAACTTTCAAACCAAGAAAATGTAAGAGAAAACGGAATGTGAACTATTCCCAGATTAAATTTGGGGGAGTGGGATAAGCCCCGCTTTGCGGGGTAAATACCCTTAACGACACCTACAAGCCAACTATGAGGTGAATTCACTATGATACAGAACCTTTTTAGAACCCAAACGTTACTGTTACTGTGCCTGCCGATACTCTTGGGGGGATGCGGTCTTGCCAAGTTGTCTAGCATCCAAGAGGAAGGCGATCTAACTGTGGTAGAAGCCACGCTTGAGGGAAACCTCAAGACGCTTGAACGCATGGCTAAGCTTGGGAATACGTCTCTCCTTGTTAAGACTGCCCGCGCTTTTTCATCTTACAGCGGCTTTATGGAAGATAAGATGGAAGACGCTGAGATAGCCGGTGACACGAAAACTGCGGCGGAGATGCATGCACGTGCAATTGAGCACTATAAACGTGCTGAAAGCTACGCGTTCAAGGCACTGGCGAAATCCAATAAAACCTTCAAGGAAGCAAGAACTGTCGATATCGCTGTGTTTGAAAAGGCACTCCAAAAACTGAAAAAGAAGGATGTTGAACCCCTGTTTTGGGCAGCTTACGCTCTAGGCCGCGGCATTAGCCTCCAGAAAGATGATCCGATGCAAGTCATTGATCTCGCTCGGGTGGAACTAATGATGCGGCGGGTGCTTGAACTGGATGAAACCTTCTACTTTGGTGGTGCTCACCTGTTCTACGCTGTCTATTACGGCGACCGGGCACCAGCAATTGGCGGGGACCCGGAGAAGGCAAAGGAACACATCGCTCATGTCGATAGAATTAATAAGGGAAGATTCCTGATGAGCAAATTCTATCTCGCGCTCTACTACGCCTATCCTAAACAGGACGCGCGGCTCTACAAACAGGCATTACAAGAAATTCTTGATGCGCCATCGGACATTTATCCGGGGCAGGCAGCCGCAACTTCGGTGGCAAAATCCCGCGCCAAACGTTGGCTCGCTCAGGCGGATACACTTTTTGATCCAGAAATGGAAGAAGGAGACACTGAATGATGAAAAAGCAGAAAACAGACGTTAAACAACATGCCCCTCAAGAAGTTCAACACGCATTTTCAATGCGTGGTATACCCTTCGTGGGCGTGATTCTACTGCTCTTCGGGATGCTATGTTTTCCCATAGGGCATCTCGTCGCGGAATCTATTAAGTTTGCGACACTCGCACCGAAGGGTTCCACGTGGATGAACAATTTCGATGCAATGGCAAAAGAACTTCGCAGCAAAACCGATGGGGAACTCCAATTTCGATTCTATCCCAACGGTGTCCAGGGCGACGAACCTGATGTCGTCCGCAAGATGCGCGCAGGCCTGCTCCACGCTGGGGCCATGACAGCTACCGGACTTGGCGAAATACAGCAAGAGGTGCTGATTTTTCAACTGCCCCGGATGTTCAAAACCTACGATGAAGTTGACTACGTCCGTGAGCATCTCCGCGAAGAACTTGATAAAGCCTTTGAGGATGCCGGATACGTCCTGCTCGGTATGGGCGACATCGGCTTCTATTACATATTCAGCAATCAACCGATCACTACCATGGCAGACCTTCAGGCACCAAAAGTCAAGGTGTGGGTTCGTACCAGCGACAAAATTGGGCTCGAATTTTACAAAAATGCCCAAGTTGCGACTGTACCCAGAGAGGTTACACAAGTTCTGTCTTCGCTCTATGCCGGTCAGATTAACGCTGTAAGCGTATCGCCTTACGCATGTGTGGCATTGCAATGGTACCCCAAATTCAAATACATGAGTGACTTCCCGGTTAGCGTAGGTGTCGGCGCAACGGTGATTACAAAGGAGAAGTTTGACCGGCTTTCTCCCGAGCAACAGCAGCTTTTGCGGGAAACCGCCGACAAATATCAGATCGAGTTGATTCAGAAAATTCGGGAAGATAACGATAAAGCACTTGAGGCACTGCAACAGAAAGCAGGTATTAAGGTGGTTGAATTCAAAGAAGACGCGCGCAAAGCGTGGGATGCTATCGCAGTGGAAACCCACAACGCGCTCGTTGGTGAGATTTACTCACAAACGTTCCTTGACAAAATTAACGCGCTCTTACAGGAGTACCGAGCGAACAATTAGGTTACGGTGAACCTCGGCACTGTTGTCACGGTAGGCGGGCTTTCCCGAGTCCGTCTACTTGCTTTGCTAGAAGTTTCCCACTATTTTCAATAGTGGTGAACACTTCGCACACGGGAAAACCTCGGCACATTCATCTGTGACGCTATCCTACGCTGTGCCGGTGTCAAAATCCGATGGCGCGACAAGATGAAAAAGATAAGCACCACTCTGTTTACGAGCACCAAGACATGCCGGATTACGAAACACACCGTAAGGTGATTGTAGACTGGGCGGAATGCCGGTTACGGAAACCGGACACTCCGACCCACAGTTACAAGTATTAGCGTGCTAGAGGGGTTCGTGGGTGAGCAATGCCAGAACAGACTCTAATCCTATTAATCTTTTTTTAGGAGTCGTTCAACCTGTTCTGCGACTGCCGCATCTGTCTTTTTCAGACGACGCATCCCCTCCTCAGGCCCGTAGCGGTTCAAGGTTTCCATCGCTTTTGAAAACCTTTCGGGGTTAAACTGTTCCGAGAGCTCGGATTCAAGTCTTTCCGCTGTTGGAATTTGTGACATAAAATGATTTTCGAGTTCCGCTGTCAATTCAGCGTCTGTCATATTGGCGAATTCTTCAAACTGCCGGAGCTGCTGCTTGAACTTCTCAAATTCGGCTTGTGCGGCTTGTGCGGCGGCTGCAGGATCCGAGTGGCGTGCCCTCTCACTGTTTTCCCTATAGTTTTCGGTATCACCAGGGAAGTGACTATCTGACATCGCATCTCCATTTGGTGCCGTTTCCGAGAATTGTTCCATCTCCTCGGGAAAAATTATCTTTTCAGAGACAACAATACGGTCCTTTGACGGGTCGTAAGGTTCAGGTTTCTCTGTCAGGACGTTGTAATCCGCGTCCACATAGACAATCTCAATGCCTTCGGGATGAACGCCGTGATGCCGCAGGGCATAATTTTGCTCTTTTGTCAAGTGCATGCCCCATGTCCGCGTTACCGGGCCATCTCTATAAACATAAGTCATCTTTCCAGTCACCGGTAAGTATTTATCGGGGTGGCTTGCGGGGAAATAGATGGTGCCGGCGGTATTCGGGTTCGCCGCCCTGAAGTCTTTGTAGACTTGTCGCTCCCACTGCTGCCGTTCGATAAATGCGTCTTCATAAGCCTCGAGGGAGTTTACGGGCATCACACCGTTTCGTCCGCTCTGCCATGTATTTGGGTTATCATGTGCCTGAATGAGGTAGAATCGTGATTTCAGGTAGTAGTCGTAATCGGTAGCGTTTTCAATCACAATGCCTTTATCCAGGATGCGCTGGAGCCATTCTTCGCGGGGGTAGTGTTCGTCATACTTGAGCGTCTTTGGAAAGAGCTCCACATAACCTGCGTCGTAGGCTGCCATAAGTGCTTCTGTTGTTTGGGGCCCGTCGTAGGGTGTGGGCTGCACAATAACGGGATCCTCGGCTTTCAACTTATCCCATGCCTCGGGCGGTGGGTAGATTGGATGTGTCGGTGGCGGCAGTGCTTCTGCTTTAAAGAGTTCGGCTGTTTCCGCCAGGCTCGCTCGGATTTTTGAGTGCCACTCTGCAATAAATTTAGCAGCGTGGGGTGTCCCTTCTGCTAACCTATTATGCAGGAATTCCGTTTCCACCACATGTCCAAGCATAATTTCGGTCCGTTTGTCAAGCCAGTCATCCCATGTCTCCACATAATCTGTCTCCGCCTCTTTGCGCTTTTCCTCTGAGGCCAACGGATGCAATCGTAATCTTTCCGCTCTTGCCCGGGCTTCAGGTGTAAATGGGATGCTTTTCAGTAGTGAAGTCCGGGAGTCGTCACGAAGGAAAAGAAACAATCCAATACCGAGAACTAGCAAGAGAGGTACCGCAATCAACAAACGTTTACGTGTCACAGTTTTCTCCTTTTATAAGGGCGGCGTTTCTTGTATGAAACACCGCCCTGGGTCTGTCTCGTTGTTAAACACTTAGCGAAACGAAGTCTGATTTACTCGCCGTAGGTGGTGTATGATGCATCTGCAGAATCGTAGGAATTGCCTCCGAAGGTGATATAGCAACACGATGCCGATTTACTGGCTTCCGCGCGCCCATCAACATAGGCAGATACAGACTCTGAAGGTTGTACCTGTGGGATAACCTTCGTTACTATTGTGGAATACTCTGTCTTGTAGAGTTTTCCACCGCTTGTCCACTCGGCGAATTGTTCCATCTCCTCGAGAAAAATTATCTCTTGCCTTACTCTTCAGGGACAACAATGTAGTCCTTTGACGGGTCGTAAGGTTCAGGTTTCTCTGTCAGGACGTTGTAATCCGCGTCCACATAGACAATCTCAATGCCTTCGGGATGAACGCCGTGATGCCGCAGGGCATAATTTTGCTCTTTTGTCAAGTGCATGCCCCATGTCCGCGTTACCGGGCCATCTCTATAAACATAAGTCATCTTTCCAGTCACCGGTAAGTATTTATCGGGGTGGCTTGAGGGGAAATAGATGGTGCCGCCGGTATTCGGGTTCGCCGCCCTGAAGTCTTTGTAGACTTGTCGTTCCCACTGCTGCCGTTCGATAAACGCATCTTCATAAGCCTCGAGGGAGTTTACGGGCGTTACACCGTTTCGTCCGCTCTGCCATGTATTTGGGTTATCATGTGCCTGAATGAGGTAGAATCGTGATTTCAGGTAGTAGTCGTAATCGGTAGCGTTTTCAATCACGATGCCTTTATCCAGGATGCGCTGGAGCCATTCTTCGCGGGGATAGTGTTCGTCATACTTGAGCGTCTTTGGAAAAAGTTCCACATAACCTGCGTCGTAGGCTGCCATAAGTGCTTCTGTTGTTTGGGGCCCGTCGTAGGGTGTGGGCTGCACAATAACCGGTTCGCTTCCATGTGGATGTAGTTCTTTTTCGCTTCCATGTGGATGTAGTTCTTTCCATGGCAACGCCTCTTTGAGAGGTGTCGGCGGTGGCAAATTCGCTGCTTTGTACGGTGCCACCATTTCCACTAATTTAGGGCGGTATCCCGCTTTATACACTGCAATCTCTTCTTGTGTTCTGAGGCCCCCACCCTCTACAAGGGCACCAACCATATCTTCTACCCTTCCATCAATCCAGTCGTCCCATGTCCGCACAGGTGTGTTCTTCAAAAAAGCCTCTCGCTTTTCCTTTGAAGCCAACGGATGCAATCGTAATCTTTCCGCTCTTGCCCGGGCTTCAGGTGTAAATGGGATGCTTTTCAGTAGTGAAGTCCGGGAGTCGTCACGAAGGAAAAGAAACAATCCAATACCGAGAACGAGCAAGAGAGGTACCGCAATCAACAAACGTTTACGTGTCACAGTTTTCTCCTTTTATAAGGGCGGCGTTTCTTGTATCAAACGCCGCCCTGGGCCTGTCTCGTTGTTAAACACTTAGCGAAACGAAGTCTGATTTACTCGGAAGGGGTGTATGATGCATCTGCAGAATCGTAGGAATTGCCTGCGAAGTCGAAATCGACACACGATGCCGATTTATTGGCTTCCGCGGGACCATTAACATGAGCAGATGCAGACTTTGAAGGTTGTACCTGTGGGATAGCCTTCGTTACTATTGTGGAATACTCTGTCTTGTAGAGTTTTCCACCGCTTGTCCACTCAGCCCCTGTTTTTGCACGATCATCACCAAGGTTAACGCTAATCGTTAGTTTTATTGTGGGATCGGAAACCTGCACTCCATAAACCCGCTTGAACTGTTCCCGCACCATGAGCACCCATGCCTGAAGGAACGATTCGTTTCCGGAATCTGTTTTTGCAGGGATTGTCACTGCCTTCCAATGGTCGTGGGCGAATCCAAAGTGTGAAAGCGTGCACCAAAAGCCATCACAAGGGACATAACCTTCTACGGTGCATTCCTCCCGAGAAGCCTCTACCGTCGCGCTTCCTTTGTAATCCGCAACTCTTTCGTATAAAGCACCGTTGAAAGCTGTGGGATTTGAAATAGACGGTCCCATATAGGCTGAGGCATTAGAGGAACCCGCAGACACGGAACCACTCAGGGTCCAGCCACCGCGATGACTTTCAGAGTGAGAATCCGAAAACGAACTATATCCTTCATTCTGGTATGTCCATTCACAGTATCCCTCTATGGGCAGCAGCATCAAACTACAGATCGCGAGAATGAGAATGGATAGGCACGCGACAGATGGATGTTTCAACTTCTCTAAAAACACAGTTTTTCTCCTTGATTTTGATTCCGACACTCGTCAGTGTCGGGTTGTACACAACTTTTGGGGGATTGCTTCTCTGCGTATCGAGACATCAAAGGGAGGCTCAGGCCATCCGTCCCATGAGAGTGCTGGGCTCTATTGTTATAGCATACAAACCCTGTCATCTGCTATGATAAAAACCAGCGCTGCTATACTATGACTATGGCGGTGCTACGCGTCGCTCGGTGTTAACACCACCGGCGGTGCCCCACGGAAGAAGGCAAGCAACATGTCGCAAATATCCACAACAATGACCCCATCAAAACTATACCACGTGTAGTCGTAGTGTGCTGCTCTTGCGCTCGTTCAGATGACACAGAGAGGCACCCGCTCATGACAAATAACAAGGTCAAAGAAAGTTTGAGAAAAAACAGTGGCGTATAACGTTCTACATGCTTCATAAATAGGTATCCTCCTCTAATTTCAAAATCGTCAAACGCCGCTGCATGAATGCGCCGCTTCCGTTTCACTTGACGTAAGTGCAATTATCGTGCCAATGTAAGAAATCCCACTGTTATGGGATATCGGCATTTTCCAACTATGCAAAAATTTGCGCAGTAGGCAAAAAATTGCATAGTAAACTATGCAAAAAATTGCATAGTACTCGTTGATGTCGCTCAGGGATGTTGTATACGGAGAGGTATTCCCTTAATGTTAACAACTAGCACCAGGCGTACGTTTTAAGAAACAAAATTCATTTGCTATTTTTTTGCGTGTGTAGTATTATATATCTTGAGGAGGAACGTGAAACCTGTGGCAGCTATTAATGACATCGCAAACGAATTTATTCGTGAAGAAATTGAAGAGTTCCTGGAAAAGCCTGATGAGATAGCCCGTTTCATTGAGATGTTTGCACAAACAACCCCAGCAATGCAAACCATCGCCGCCGCGCTTATTGATGGAGATCATCACACCGTCGATGAATTGACACAAGAAGCACTTGAAGAAGGCACAGAAGCGCTTGAGGTTATGGACGACGGGCTTATCGCGGGAATGGGCATCGTCGGCATCAAGTTCCGGGAAAATTTCATTTTTGTGCCAGAAGTCTTAGCATGCGCGCGCGCAATGAAAGCAGGCATGGCACATATCGAACCGATTCTTTCTGATTCGGGGATTGAACCTATCGGCACGGTGATTATGGGGACTGTCAAAGGGGACTTGCACGATATCGGTAAGAACTTGTGCATCATGATGTTGCGCGGTACTGGCTTCGTCGTCCACGATTTGGGCGTAGATACCTCCGAAGACGAATTCATTGCGGCAGTTGAGGCATACGAAGCACCCATCCTGGGTATGTCCGCGCTGCTCACAACAACAATGCCGAACATGGGCAAAACAATTGATGCATTTATTGACGAAGACCTCCGGGAAGAGGTCAAGATTATGGTGGGGGGTGCCCCAGTCACACAGACATTCGCCGATGATATGGGTGCCGATGGATATGGGAAAGATGCGCTGGCATGTGTCGCTCTCGCTAAACAGTTTCTTGAGGAAACGGACGAAGAATGGTAAATAGTTGTCTAAAACATGAAAAAAATAGACAAAGCCGAATATGAAAAACGGCTCACTAAAATTACACAGATTTTTGAAGACATGGTTGTTCATGCGGATGAACAAGCAACTTACCGGTGCCCCTACAAAAATCGCTTTGACCACTGTACAGCGAAGTTCGGCTGTCGAAACCAGCGAAAAATTAATGAGGGAACCGGGCTGCTTTGTGTGGGAGACGATAAACTGGACTATCGAAGTGCTTGGGAAACGGATGCAACAGACGAAACAGCACAGGCTTTTGAGCTGGAAATAGCTCAAAAACCCTCTTCCATTAAGATGGCAAACGGCACAATTACATGTGCCGGCAAGGTTCATCCACTCACCCCTGGAAAAACTGTTTTTGACTACGCAGACGAGCTCGCCGTGCAAGTGCCGACATCCTGCTTCAGGACAGGGCAGTGCCACGAATGCATCGTTGAAATTAAACGTGGGATGGATAGCCTCCAACCTCACACCGAAGCAGAGGCCTTCCTTCGAGAGAACTATCGCCTCGCCTGCCAAGCCGTTGTTCTTAATGTGGATGAGGACATAACGTTTGAACCGCTTCGACGCGCACCGAAGATTCTGACTCATACGGGGGCAAACAAAGCAGAATTGGGAGTGGAAACCCCTTCCGCAGTGGAGCCACGGGTGAGTCATCGCGATGGCGTTGTCTATTACGACAATGAACCCATCGACCGATACCGAGGACACCTCTATGGGCTAGCCCTAGACATCGGCACAACCACCGTGGTGGCAAATCTGGTGGATTTAGTGAACGGAGAAACAGTGTCTGTCAGTTCTTTTGAAAACCCGCAACGCTTCGGTGGCAGCGACATCATGCGTCGAATCAGTTACGACGGTGAATTTCGGGGCGAACTGCACCGCTCGCTTATCGCCACACTCAATGGCGAAATTATGGAGATGTGTGAGCGACACAACTTCGTCCGACAGGAAATCTACGAAATTGTTGTCGCTGGTAACACAACGATGCGAGATATTTTCTTCAAACAGGATGTCCAAAGCATTGGTGAAAAGCCCTATAAATCCGTCATCGAGCATCAATATCGCGAAGGCACCCGTTCGACGACTTCGCTAACCGAAAAGACTCGCCGATTGGGCATCCGTGCGAACCCGAAAGCGATGGTTTACAGCTTGCCGTTGATTGCCAGCCATGTTGGGGCAGATGTCGCCGCAGATTTAGTCTCCATTGACATGCAATCGCAGGATGAAGCAATTATGCTCGTTGATGTGGGAACAAACACGGAGGTAGTTGTCGGGAATTCAAAACGGATGGTCGCGGCATCGTGTCCGGCGGGGCCCGCGTTTGAAGGCGGGGGCATTGAATACGGAATGCCCGCTTACCCTGGCGCGATTGAGTCGGTAACCTATGTCAATGGTGACATTGTGTATGAGACGATTGGCGGGGAAAAACCACAAGGTTTCTGCGGCTCGGGTCTTATCTCGCTACTCGCTGAGCTTCGTCGGCATAACCAGATGAGTCCGAAAGGCGTTTTTGGAAATAGAAAGCAACAAATAATCTCTATTTTACCTGAACACGGTATTACCCTCTCACGCGAGGATGCAAGCAATCTCGCACAGGCGAAAGCGGCGAATTACTGTGGGCAATATATTGTCCTACGACACTTCGGCTGTGCCCCCCAAGACATTACAAAACTCTTTTTGGCGGGTGGGTTTGCCAACTACGTCAACTCACAAGATGCAATTGACATCGGGTTTCTCGCCCCGGTACCCGAGGAGCGGATTGTCAAAATCGGGAACGCGGCAGTGGATGGCGCAAAAACGGTGTTGCTTTCAGAAAAAAAACGTTTAGCGATTGAAACGTTTGTCAAAAATATTGAACACATTGAATTGGAAACCACACCCGATTTTTTTGAGGTCTTCGTGGAGGGGTGCCAATTTAAACCGATGCCTGCAATTGTTCACCACTATTGAAAATAGTGGGAAACTTCTATAGCAAAGGTCTCAGCAGAGGACGTACGCAATAGTGAAAACCTTTCGAGAACGCTTAAAATCTGATGAACCCATTGTTTACGACGGCGGGTTCGGCTCGCAATTGTTTGCTCGCGAGATAGAACTCACTAACAGCGCGCTCGCCAATGAATTGCATCCCGCCGCTGTCATAAGTATTCATTCAGACTATATCCGCGCGGGCGCGGCGGCAATCGGCACAAATACGTTTGTGGTATCCCCACTTCATCTGCAAATGGCAGGCCGAGACAAATCGGATGCTCAACGGCTCACACGGCTCGCCGTTCGGCATGCGAAAACCGCTGTCGCCCAGAGTGAAAAAGAGCTCTACATTGCAGGTTCTGTCGGGCCATCGCCCGGTGCGATTGAAGCGGATAGTGGCGATACGACGTTCGGCATTGCAAATGCAGATGTCAGAGAAGCGCATAAACTGGTTATCCACACGCTGGCAGAAGAGGGGGTAGATTTCTTGTGCCTTGAGACAATGTTTTCAGCGAAAGAAGCCGCCATCGCCGTTGACATTGCCCGCGAGACACATCTCCCCACCGCGGTCAACATGACTTACAAATGGACAAAGGAGCGGCGTACCGGTAAAGTCATCTATCGAACGGATTGGGGGCATTCTGCCGCCGACCTGCTCCAGATGCTTGCCAGCGGCGAGTTTTCGCGAGGTGTCTCGCTGTTAGATTGCGTGGATATCATCGGACTGAACTGCGGTGCTGAATCAAGGCGAGCGGAACACTCCGGGATGCCGTATGCAATTACTGGCACCCAGCAACTGCACGCTGCTCTCGCTGAAACCGGAATTCACGGAAAACGGATGATGGCATACCCGAACGCGGGCATGCCGAAACTTGATGAAAACCATAAAACTGTCTATACCCAAACACCAACGGAGATGGCAAGTTATATCTCTCTACTCATTGAAGCGGGTGCTTACTTAATAGGTGGGTGTTGTGGCACGACACCGGAGCACATTAAAGCCTTCCGTGAGATAGTTGATTCTTTTGTCCATGCCTAGTACCTTGACTGCATTATGTAGTCTTAACTCCATTGGAGCTCTCGTCGGAGGGTATTTTTTTGAAGAAAATAAGAGCGTATTGCGACAAACATTACAAAACAAATGAACAAGGTACATCTCGTTTTTACAAGCAAAACAGAGGGTGTTTCACTTTAACCTGAAAGAAGTTTCCCACTATTTTCAATAGTGGTGAACACTCGCATGAATCCATACACTGATTGGATTCACACAGCAAAATCGATGTTACACGTTGTGAAAAGTGTAACGTTTTTACTAAAATGGAAACCATCTCATAACTGTTTAAGGAGATAAAGATCAGATAGGGTATCGGTTTCCCCTGCAAAGCAGGGGTAACATACCAATGGCAAGATGGGTGTAACAATGCACTGTAAATCTCAATCTGCATTTAACCCCTGCAAAACAGGGGGTAATGCCCCTTGGAGGTTTCTAATTTTTCGTAAGGTGTTTCCCTTGACTCTATGCAAACACGCGTTAAAATTTGTGGTATTACCAATCTTACTGATGCGGAAACAGCAATTGAGGCAGGAGCAGATGCCCTCGGTTTTATTTTTGTGCCAGAGACACCGCGTTATGTAGCGCCACCTGATGCAGCAGAAATTATAGTGGCACTCCCACCGTTTATTACAACAGTGGGCGTATTCCGAAATGCAGAACTCGCGGAGGTTGAGGCGGTTGCTGCCCAATGCAGTATAACAACTATCCAGTTACACGGCACAGAATCGCCACAATTTTGCACGCAATTAACTTTACCAGTCATTAAGGTATTTGAACTACAAAATGAACGGGACATCTACACCTTAGCTGCTTACAAAGTGAGTGCATGTCTTGTGGATAAACCAAAAACAATCCAAACTGGAACGGTTAATTGGGAACTTGCACGGAAGGCGCGGTGCCACGCGAATCGGTTAATCCTCGCAGGAGGCTTAACTCCCGACAATGTCACAGAGGCAATTCGGTATGTAAAACCTTATGCGGTTGATGTAGCCAGTGGCGTAGAAGCGGATAAACGCCAGAAGGATTCCGGAAAAGTCAACGCTTTCATCAAGGCAGTTAGAGGAATTGACGCAACGTTGAACTAATTGCCAATAAAGCAGGGGGAACCGTAGTTCAACAAAGAAACGTTCATCTCCTGTAGTTAGCAACAAATCAAACAAAAACATGGAAACCATAACGCTTACCTATAAAAGGCTTCCTGACCGGATTAATCATTTTCAGCAGCAGTTGCTTTATGCAGACGAGGATGTTATTGTCACCTCTCAGCGGATTAAACCGTCCTCACCCATTGTTCAAAACGGCGAGACAGTTTTGGACGAAAACTTCACCGCTGTCTGGTTCGTATTTACAGGACTTTGGTATGACATCGGCAAAATCTACAATCTTAATAACGAATGGACGGGCTATTATTGCGATATTATGAAGCCGGTGAAGCGGAGCGTAGATGTAGCGGGGGATGGGCAGGCACAAGGCTCGGTTTCCCCTACTTTTGAAATAACCGATCTGTTCTTGGATCTCTGGATAAATCCAGATGGTAGTTATGAAATTCAGGATGAGGACGAGTTTGAAGCGGCAATCCGAGACGGTGCAATCGGCTCTGAATTGGCAGAAAAAGCGCAGGACGCGCTAAACACATTAATCGCTGAAGTTGCGGCAGGAAAATTCCCGCCACAATTTGTGCGAACTTTTCGTCAATTTGCCGAGGGTTAGACACGCATTTTTGCGGCTAATAAGATACTACCCCGCTTTGCGGGGTGAGTATCCTCTTCGCCCATAAGCGACGTGCATTCAATGCGTGATGGGCAGGCACGAGACCGGCCGCTACAAGGTAGGTTTCGGTTTTGTCTGTTAGACGGGCAGGCACGAGACCGGCCGCTACAAATTGCATTTTGGGGCAGGCACGAGACCGGCCACTACAAACACAACTTGGTATGATATTGGAGCTATGCAGAATCTCTTTTTTCCAATCGGTGGTGGAAATGAAATCGGCGCAAGTTGCTACTTTATCCAGTTGAATGGGGCCAAGCTCCTCTTGGATTCTGGCATTCGTTTGCATTCTGATTCTACCTATCCGCGCTTCGATTCGCTTTACGCTGAAAATCTCCTTGATGGCTTGTGGGAGTTGGAGGGAATTCTGCTTTCTCATGGACACTTGGACCATGTCGGCTCATTACCCACTGTTGTTGCTGAAGCACCGGAGGTTCCTGTTTATGCGACGCTACCGACACGAGACATTATGGAACTACAGCTGAACCAACCGCTGCGCGCCACTAAGGGTGCAAACCCCTGCAAAGCAGGGGCAAATACAATCCCTGGCGATGCAGAGTTGGTGGATTTTCGAGAGGTTAAGCAGTTCAACGCAGTTCGGGTTCAGCGCGCGATAGACAGTGTCGTGCCGCTCAGATGGCATCACCCGATTGCACTACAGACGTGCCAAGTCACTTTCTTTCCTGCAGGGCACATCCTTGGGGCCTCCATGGTTTACATAGAATCGGAGGTGGGCAATATTCTATTTACCGGCGATTTTACGCCCTTCGACCAACTGACAGTCCCCAAGTATGATATTCCTGATAATTTGGCAGTCGATGTATTGATTACTGAGTCAACTTATGGGTACCAGGAAGGTGCTTATACGGGCGATGTTGACGAGGAACGAGAAAACTTCGCTCAGAAAATCGACAGATGTTTAGATGAGGGCGGGACGGTGCTGATTCCCGCGTTTGCAATTGGAAGGAGTCAGGAACTCGCCCTAATTTTGCGACATCTCATCCGTACTGGCCGTTTGAGGCCTTTTACCATTTACATTGATGGATTGGCGCAGGTTGCCTGCGATATTTACGAAGAGAATGGCGTCCGGGTCTTTGGGCACGAACTGGAGAAGGCCCCTCGCCACCTTATTGACGCGCTGGATGCTTTTAATGGAGTCATCATTGCTAGCTCCGGGATGTTGCTTGACAATAGTGCTTCCGCGCGATATGCAGAAAAACTGCTTCCAGACCCGAGGAACGCTGTATTCTTCAGTGGATACCTCGATGAGGAAAGCCCGGGGCGGCGGCTGGAGGGGTTGGCTATGAGCAAGGGGCAACGGTTCCGACTCAATGAGAGAAAAGTACCTGTTCATGCCAATGTGGATACCTATCGTCTCTCCGCACATACAGATAGTGAAGGCATTCTTTCACTGATTGAAAGGGTAGCCCCCAAAAAGGTTATTTTCGTCCACGGCTATCCACAATACAGAACGGGCGTTAACGTCTATAATGAAACATACCGACGATTCCAAAGCCGGATAGAAGTCTATCAAGCAAACAACGGCACACCTATCTATTTCTAATTTTCGTCTTTTCGTCAATTTGCCAGCGTCCGATAAGGCGAGATTGGCTGATGAATGCCTTTGCGCTATGGGTATTTTCCCCTGCTTTGCAGGGGCAGATACCACCTGCCGTTTTGTCCAGGTGGTATTAACCCCTGCAAAGCAGGGGCAACATGCCAGTGTCCAAAACTTATTGCATTTAGTGAAGAAAGATCAGAAACCTCTGACGAGATCTTCAAGCAACTTCAAACTACAGCGAGAAGCACCAGTGCTAGGCAAGGCAGAAAGATCAGAACCCTCTGACGAGATTTTTGCGGCTAAAAGGGTATCACCCCGCAAAGCGGGGACATACCCACCTGCGCCCAAATGCGACGTGCATTCAACGAATTTCAAACTACGGGGGAACTGGTGGTGCTGAACCTTACGAAAAACTGAACTTTATGAAGAGGAGATATAAGCAGTGGAACTACAAATTAACCAGTTGATAGAGAAATATCAACATAAAGCCAAAAGCCACTCCGAAGGTCGAGGCAAGTATAACCCGGGTCACGACTACGAACTGGTACAGGCGGTGTTAGCTGCGCCGGAACACCGGCCAAAGCAACTCGTCGCCCAACTGGAAAAACAGATGGGTGTTAGCAAGGTCCCTTTTCATGTAGCACGCCAACTTGGACGTAACCAACTTGACCGGCCCGATAAACGCCTCGAATGGGCAGAACTTGTTACCCAAGCCGGCCAGGATTTGTGCCAATTCGCACTGGAAAGTACAGAACCCGCAGACTATAAGGCACTTTACGAAAAGGTTAAACAGGTAGTTTTTGTTGAAAAAAAGACACGACAGATAGAACCGAAGGCTATTCTGTTTGTTTTTTGCACAGAACTCCCTGATACCGTGAGTTACAAATCCAGCCTACAGGAAACAGCACGGTTGACGAACTTCGATGAATCAAAAAAGTTGCTGCACGACATCGTCGATGTGATTGCGACTGAAAGAGGTTTTTCGTCAGGTTCAGCTCTGGGGGTTTCTGATGTAGGTGGAAGTCCTGTGAACATCTCGTCGGAGGTTTCTGATGTAGGTGCGGATAATGCGGGAACGCAAGGGCTTATCCACTCCTTAACCTGTGACATCGAACGAACGGATGGGGAACCGGCACAAGGCACTGCGGCTACAGCAGCGGATGTGCGAATTGCTGATGAGAAGGATGACTTGCGTGCTGCGGCAGAGGTTGCGCGGCTGCAACTAGAAGCACTCCAGGAAGAATTGGAACAAGTCCGGGAGGAAGCCAAGCAAGAAGCGGCGCTTACGTTCTTCCAAGAGATGAATTCCGCGAAGCACAGCAATTTACTCGACCAATTTCTAAAAGCGGAACTGTTAGTGAAACAACTGAGGCAACAGGGAACCGACATCCCACAAGAAATTGAACTCATCCCCAGTCTTATCCGAATGTTCACCCGTTTTGTTAAAATGCAGGGCATCCGTCCTAAAGCGGTTGTGGGCGAACGGAAACAGATAACACTCAACGAATCTGATGAATACGAATACATCGGGTCCGAGTGGGAAGACCCGGACGAACACAAAACGGTTGAAGTCCAATCTGCAGGTTGGCTCTATGCTGATACACTCATTTCTAAACCCAAAGTTCAGGAGGTGACATCATGAAATATTGGGTGATAGCCCCAATGGAATCTACTACGCCCGAAGAACTATTCCAGACAGCTTGGGAATATGACAAACGCCATGGGACAATCGCTGTGGGATTTCCGTCAGGGCCAGCACCGGTATCTTCGGAGGTTTCTGATCTTTCAATTGTTACGCATGTGAACTGTGGTAGTTTTGACGATTTTCAGCGTAGTTTTAAGGCTCTTAAGGAGCAGGGTGAGCTTGAGTGGGGTCCCCGCGCACCGAAAATGATTTGGGAATTCCATCGCGAAATTCAGCCAGGTGACAAAGTTATCGCGCGGCGTGGGTTAAGCACGATTCTAGGCATCGGTACTGTGACAAAAACCGCCTACTACGATTTTACCAAAGGCAGCGCCCGAATTGGAGTATCCTCTCCAACTACAGCAACAGCAGAAACCCCTGACGAGAGCTTCACAGCACCTCAAACTGCAGGAGCAGACCCCCGGGCTAGCCCTGACGAAAGACCAATTCCTGATACTCACTACCCATACTTCCGTCCGCGGTTTATAGAGGTTGACTGGGAGCACACCGGAGAGTTCTCAGCGAAGTTAGGATGGAGACGCAGCGTTCAGGAAATAACGCGCGAACAATTTGATTTTTCGTTGGGCTCAGCACCGGAGCTTCAGGCTGTAGTTGCTGCCCACCCGCAACCACAAGGCTCGGTTTCCCCTACGGAACCTTCCCGCCCGCCCGGTTCCTTGACACCTACAGTGCCGACACCGCGGGAGCAAGGTGGACAGGCACAAGGCTCGGTTTCCCCTACGACAACGCCCACAGAACACGCAGGCACGAGACCGGCCCCTACAAATGTCCGCTCTACAACGCCAAAGGCGATTCTTCCTACAGCAACAGCAGAAACCCCTGACGACATCTCCACAGGACTTCAAACTACAGGGGCGGGTACTGGTGCTGGCCCTGACGAAAGACCGAACTATTACATCGGCATCGACCTAGGTACTACCAATTCGGTAATGGGATGGGGTACGCTCAACCCACAAACCAACAAATTAGAACCGAAGGTTGTGGAGATTAACATGATGATTGAACGCGGTGGCATGGGCAAAAAGGAGTTGTTACCTTCCTGTGTCTATTTCAAGGAAGAAAGCCCGCCAATTGTCGGCGAATACGCCAAAACGATGATTGGCAGACAGACGAACCGCGTTGTAAAATCTATTAAGAGCGAGATGGGCACCCAGAGACGGTTCCACTTCAATAACACGTCCTACGATGCCTCCACGATTTCGTCGCAGATTCTCAAGCACCTCGTTTCCAGCGCGAAAGCCTTATTTGGCTTTACACCTGATGATGTAGTCATTACCGTGCCTGCCTCCTTTGATTCCGATATGCGGGCAGCCACGATTGAAGCGGCGAAGCTCGCAGGATTCCGCACCCAAGAGGACGATGGAAGTCCGCGCAACATTCTGCTTGATGAACCTCGTGCCGCACTCTATGATTTCATCAACAGGCAGAACAAAGGCGAAATCCCGGAAACGCTCATTAACTTCCACCAACCGCAGCTTGTCCTCGTTTTTGATTTAGGAGGCGGAACACTAGATGTGTCCTTACACCGCGTCTCTTATCAGCAAGAACAATATAGGTTGAATATCGAAGACCTGGCAATCTCGCGCTATACACAAATCGGTGGAGATGACTTCGATGCCAAACTCGCAGAGCACTTTTTAGCGGCTTATGCGAACAGGCTCCCCGATAACCTTGACGACTTCCAGATGAATCTGCTTAAAAGCACATTCCGAGAATACGCAGAACAGGCAAAAATTGATTTAAGCAGTGAAGTTGAAACTGGCAAATTAATGGGATATTTTGATGCAGAGACGGTGGAAGCCGCGATTATTCAAACACCCTTTGAAAATCAGGTGTTTCAATACGATTTGACGCTGTCTGAATATGAGGAGGTCGTCGAACCCTTGCTCGCCAGCCACCTGACGCTACAGTCTGTTAATCAACTTGACAAGCTACCAGCAGGGGAGGGGGGGAAAGCCTGCGATAATATCATCTATCCCATCCTTGATGTGTTACAAAAGGCACAGCGGAAGCTCGGGAGCATGCCCAACGTGGATGCTGTTCTGCTGAATGGCGGGATGACAAAACTCCATACGATTCAGCAACGCTTGGAAACTTTGTTCGGATTTCCACCAATCGCCGCGGGCGACCCGGATAAAGCAGTCGCGCGGGGCGCGGTTGTCTATCACTACGATTTACACCGCGGCATTAAACCCGCTCGCATTCTGAACGATACTATCGGCATTGAAATCGCCGGAGGCAGAGTTAAACCACTTGTTGAGGCGGGAACTATTCTCCCGTTGTCTCAGCCTAAGCCAATTGACGGCTTACAGGTCAGCGACGGCGCACCTTCACTAAGGCTGCCCTTCTACCTCGGCAGCCGAAACGATACCAACCCTCCCAATCGCCGCATTCTTGAGCGGAATGTTCGGTTTCAACGCCCCCTTCTTAAAAATGAACCGATTTTTTTACAGGTACAGGTGGACGAACGCGGTATTATGAATGTAGAAGGCTGGCCTAAGGCCAACCCGAAGGAAAGATTTACGGTAAGTGTAGACTCCACCCAGCCGCCCGCAGCGGAGCGGGAGGGTTCTGTCCAGGGGTATGTTTCCCCGCAAAGCGGGGCAACCTACAAAAGCCAGACCGAATCCCGTGTTGACACACAGAGGGGGGGACTTCGCGCCCAGGTGGCAATTCCCCCTGCAAAGCAGGGGGAACCTCGGCAGGCACGAGACCGGCCCCTACATTCGCAGAAAGTTTCCGAGTCAACAGCGGAGGGGGGCAGTGGGCAGGCACGAGACCGGCCCCTACATTCGCAAATGGAACCTGGTGCTATCCTAGATGTGCGATATGAATTGGCGGAGATGAAGAAAAACTTCTCATATTATCTGAGAACGTATCAGATTAACCGCAAAAAGGCAATTATGGAGCAGGTTACCCGGCAACGCACCAAAATTTCCCGCGCCCAGAACGCGGAAGAGTTTATTAGCCCCCTCCTCGACAACATTGACTACGTTAATAACTTTGGGAAAGCGAGAATGATGGTGTTATTGGGAGACCTGGCGAGCAGTTGCTCAGATACAGATCTGCTTTACGATATTTGTGATGCCGCCATTGCGTTGAGCAACCCCGAAGAGATTAAATACAGACACCCCCAGGTTATCAAGACTGTCATTAGATACGCTGTCGAAGCGATTGGGAAAACGCGGCTTCCCATTGCGGAATCGCACCTCATTAACCTCCTTACGCAAGAAACCCCGATTGCTGTCCGCCCGAGTGCTGTATATTCTATTGGGAAATGTTGTCATAGCCTCAACGCAATCGAGCACCTAAAGCCTCTGATTAAATACGGATTAGCCGCAGACCGCATCGCTATCAATTGGGCGTTTGGAAAAATGGGGAGTCGTGAACATGAGAGGCCCCTGCCAATCGAACAACTTGAACCTGTCGTCTCCATCCTCATGGAGCAGCTGCGAACCGAATCTCACAACGACGTAAAGCGGAACGGCATTTACGCCTTAGGTGAAATTTGCGATCGGCGCGACTGCGCAGCCGATGTTATCGCTGTAGAAAGAGGCGCTGCAGTGATTGAACAGCTTGAACTGTTCCTAAATTTCCGGAGGGATGGAAGTCTGTCCGAGTTGGCGAATATGCAGCAACATCGGATGCTCCAGCGGTTTGCAGGAGTGTCTATTCAGATGATAAAAGGGACTCAGCTATCTGCTGAGCAGGAAACGAGCCTGCTCACGATTCGATCGGAAAACTAATTTTTCGTAAGGTCTTTCGGCCTTGCCTAGCACTGGTGCTTCTCGCTGTAGTTTGAAGTTGCTTGTAGCTCTCGTCGGAGGTTTCTGATTTTTACACACGGCGCAATGAACAAAAGGGGGAGATAGTTGCCTTGCTTTGCAGGGAAACTATTCGTTGCAAAAAATATGGCAACATTAGCAATAAACGGCGGCGAACCTGTCCGCACCAAACCTTATCCCACTTGGCCCACCCTCGATGCAACAGACCTTGGCGCATTTGAGAACATCTATAACAGTGGGCAATGGGGTGTCGGTGGCGCAAAGGTTCCTGAGTTTGAGAAACAGTTTGCTGAATTCCAAAGTGCAAACTACGGCATTTGTGTTAATAGCGGAACCTCCGCACTCTACATTGCCCTCAAAGCGGCAGGCGTTTGCCCCGGCGATGAAGTGATTACGACACCTTACACCTTTCAAGCCACAGTCGTCGCAATTCTGATGACACACGCTGTGCCAGTTTTTGTGGACACCGCACAGGATAGCTTTCTGTTAGACGCTTCTAAAGTTGAATCGGCGATAACTGAAAAGACTCAAGCCATCTTGCCGGTCCATATTGCAGGGTACCCAGCAGATTTGGATGCGTTAGTTGACATCGCTAATCGGCATAACCTTAAAGTGATTGAAGATTGCGCGCAGGCACACGGTGCCGAATGGCGGGGGCGAGGTGTCGGTAGTTGGGGGCATTTCGGATGCTTTAGTTTCCAGTCCTCCAAAAACCTTTGCGCTGGTGAAGGGGGAATCGTCTTGATAAACGACCGGAAACTCTATGAACGTGCCTGGGCACTGCATAACTGCGGCCGCACACCGCCGGATGCTGAATTCGGTGACATAGAACCGTTCGGTGGAAATTTCAGGATGACCGAATGGCAAGCTGGGCTTCTCCTCTCTCGTTTGACCCGGCTTGAGGAGGAAACCAACTACCGCCACATGAACATGCGGTGGTTGGATGGCTGGTTTGGCGAAATTCCGGGCATCAAGGTTACCCCGCTGGACCCGCGCGCAACACGGGGCGGTTCTCACGGCTATAAGGCGATTTTTGATTCCGAGGAATTTGAGAACATTTCACGTGAAACGTTCCTCCGCGCACTGCGTGCCGAAGGGATACCGATGGGATATTGGTACAACACACCCATGTATCGTGCTGCCTTTCTAACCTCTAACCTCTTTGGGCAAAGCCTCGATTATTCCCATGTCCATTGCCCGGAAACCGAGAAGTTGTGTCAAACAGGGATTTCCCTCGGACAAAATGTCTTAATGGGGAACGAAGAGGACATGGAGGACATCATTAAGGCAGCGATAAAAATCCGCCGCAACGTGGGGGAATTATTTTCGTCAATTCGCCATGCGCCCGGTTAGGTTTTTTGTTGTTATGGAGATTTTCTACGTAGGTTTCCGTTTGATCTGACAGATTCAAACTTTTTGCATTTAGTGAAGAAATTTCTACTATCCTTTTTACGGCTTGGGGACTCTATATAAGCAAATCGGTCTTTCATCAATTCGCCAGCGTCCGATTAGGTGACATTGGGTGGGGTATGTCCTTTACGTAAGCCGTTTTGTCCAGGTGGTATTAACCCCTGCAAAGCAGGGGCAACATGCCAGTGTCCAAAACTTATTGCATTTGTGAAGAAATTTCTACTATCCTTTTTACGGCTTGGGGACTCTATATAAGCAAATGGGTGTATTTTAAATTTTTGCTTGCAACGAGTGGGCAGGCACAAGGCACTGCCCCTACAGAGGAGACAACCATGTCTAACGCACACGAATCCCAAAAGGAAATTCGACGAATTCTACGGTTATTGGAAACCACAGCGCGGCTTATAGAAACTTCAACTATTACGGACGAGTTTTCCGGTGGCGAAGAACGATGCGCGCAGCAGTTCAACAACGCGCTAGCCCGCCTAAGCTACCTGGAGGCTGTACCTAACGGATTGTTTGAACCGTTGGGAAGCGGGGCCGCTTTTGGCGATATTTGCTTCGCATGCCATCAGGTCGCCGCGTATCTCAAAGACGGACTGGCTGATGAGTTTGACTTTGCCCAGGTGAAGAAGGCGATTGGTGACGAGTTAAAAGATGTACAAGAAGTCGTACGCCAATCCGTGCCCTCCTTCTTCAAAGACGTATGGGGGAGCTCAGCGGAAGAAACAGACGCTGCGAAACCTGAAACCGTCGAGGTTACCTCGGAAGAGGATGGAGAGGGAGCAACAGCGGACTCTGTTAAAGAACGCCTCGCGAGACTAGAAGGGCAGATGGAAACTGTTGTGGAGATACTCCAAGAGCTTCGGACGCAATAAGTTTTTCGTTAATTCGCCATGCGCTCGGTTAGGTGAATGCACGTCGCTTATGGGCGCAGTGGTATATTACCCCTGCAAAGCAGGGGAAACCGATACCATTACGCCGCAAAATTGGCAAATTTTCGTAAGGTTCAGCTTCAGGGGTTCCTGCTGTAGCGTGAATTGCTGGTGCTGGGCTTTACGAAAAAGCAGTTTCATCAATTGAGTTTCTGCTCCGATTTTTCCGTTGATTGCTTTTTCCGCAAGGAACCGGGCGGGAGGGAAGCAAAGCGGGGGAAGAAGCTGCTCAAAATCGGGTTTCTTATTGGTTCTATGGCGTTTTGTGCGAATTAACGAAAAGAAGCCAGCATGGGCAATTTACAATTCACAACGTCTATACAAGGGGTTTGGAAAATTTATACGCCGCGCGAGGCAAGATATAACCTCCAAACCCAACATTCAATACCAAACGACACGACAGATGTCCAGGCACAATAGGAGCGTTCACAGTGTTGAAACAGCTTTTAACCAACCGCCTCTTTATAGGGGCACTTGCGTTTTTCGTCATTTTTGTTGTCGGATGCGTGCTTTATCTCCGCCACGTCGAACGCGAAGCACAACAGGGGGTAGAACACTCCCAAGAAGCCCGCAAGCGATGGGAAAAACGCAACGCCCAAACGCAAACCGCAACGCCGCAGGAGACAGCGAACACCGGCAACACGGGGCCACCACCGCCACTCGCCGACGACACCTCGCAGGGTGGACATTTCCATGAAGACGGAACAGGGCACGCGGAACCACACAAACAGCAGCCAGGCACTGCAAACCCTGAGACAGATAGCCTCACGCCCGAGGAATTAAAAGAACTCAACCGTATCCTAAATACAGAAGGGTTCAAACGTGAGAAACTCTCCCAAAGACAGTTGTTACATCTGAGCAGAGTCGGGTTACACTGGGATTATCTCTCGCCAGAACAACAGAGACAGGTGGAGATAGATAATTATGCTCAAAAAGGGTTAAACCCACCACCTGACGGATACCGTTACAATATGCAAACATCAGGACTTCCGGTATTAGATGAAAACGGGAACGCCATCATCATAAAAGAAGACGAACCCTCAATACGAAAATCATTCGGAGGATATTTATTAAATGATTCAAAATAGTTTTTCGTCAATTGGGTTTCAAGGGTAGGCACAAGGCACTACCCCTACGGATTTTTCCGTTGATTGCTTTTTCCCCAAGGAACCGGGCGGGAGGGAAGCAAAGCGGGGAATGCACCCTCTGCAAAATCGGGTTTCTTATTCGTTCTATGGCGTTTTGTGCGAATTAACGAAATTGCTTTTTTGGCAGTGCTCCTTTTATCTCCTGTAGCCTATAGCGTATGGAGAGTCAATGGAGAAGTGACGTTCTCCAACCAATCCATATTTTCAGTCCCGAGTGCGTAGACGACACTCTCCATAGCACAGACACGCACCCATCTTATGTCAAATCCTTCTTCAGAAGGAACACCGACACATCTTACGCCAAGCCCAGCAGCACCTGCCCTCGATTATCCCAGCTGCGCTGGGCAATTGGCAACCCGAGACCGGTTTCCCCTACAAATAATTTTAGAAGGTACGCTCAATCCCCCAAAAGAGCATTTGGTTGATTGATGGCGAAGAGGGGGAATCAAGTGGAAACGCAAATTCAACCCGGAATATGTCCGCTGCGCTGATCTTGGCAAACCCCCCCCGTAGTCCAAATCCAACACTCCGCTTCGGTGCTGTCAGGTTGAATGTGTCTTGTCCATTCCAGATGTAGCCGGTATCGGCAAAGGCTGTAGCACTTAAGACAAGCCCAAGATTAACGGCGCGCTTGGTGAACGGCTTCACGAGAAACGTAGCAAACGCAGCGAGCCCTTCGTCGATTTTCCTGAAGAGTGTCCCGCCACAAACTGTCCGGCTTTCAAGGCGCAGCACCATTATTTTTTCACCGTTAAAT
Organism: uncultured Poribacteria bacterium; assembly: GCA_958295855.1. Lineage (GTDB taxonomy): Bacteria > Poribacteria > WGA-4E > WGA-4E > WGA-3G > CATQHH01. The sequence continues at coordinate 170,901 of OY282383.1, forward strand.
TGTCGGTAGTCGTAGCCTCGCAATCCGTTGAAGGCACCAAGGAGAACCTGGCTTTCACCCCGCCATCTAAACTGCATCTCCGTTTTGAATTCTGCGACAAACGTTTGATGAAAATCAAAGAGGTTTCCGTTCTGCCGAAAGCCCTTATCCACTGTATAGATGTCGCCAGTGTTGAATACGTCTGTGTAATACCATGATGTCCTGCCCAGAAGCACAGACCTCTCAATTCGGGACGTGAAGTATGAGTTGACATCTATAACGGTTGTGCCTAATATATGATTTCCTCGTGCCCATCCGCATCTGCCTATCAAGTTTACGTAACCTTCTGCCCTGTCTGAACCGTATAAGGGGGACGCATGGCCAAGTGCGAAAGCATATTCGGATCCGACAAAAAAATCCTCATCTCGCCCCATTCTCCTGATGAACCGGGTTTTATAGTAGGCGACGCGTTTCCGCCCTACGGTGATACCCACCAGTTTGATGTCACGATTTGATGGGGCCGCTATGGAAGGGAGTTCCAATGATTTTTCAATTAACACGTACTTTGAACGGCGTGAGTTTGCCCAAAGCCCAACATAGTTTTGACGCTCCCGGTCACCGAAATACCGCCGGATCCTGCCAACCGCGCCTTGTAGATTCACCTCAAACCGATTTGTTCGCACTAAACTATGAGACAGCGGGTCCATTTCATACCACGAAAAGTCACCGATGGCTTCTGACAGCGTAAACCTCGCACTCCAGCGGCTTTTCAATGTGTATTGTGGACGTTCGAGGACTACCGCCCAAGAATCTCCTTCTTGTCTCTGAATGTACGCCCCATCAAAGTTCCAGTGTGAATTGAAGACACGCGGCATCCGGTACTTCCAGGTGAGGAGACTCTTTGTCTTTTCACCGATCTCGCTCACGCGTTTATAGCGAACCTCAGTGTCATGCCCGGAACCAAAAATATTAGATTCGCGTATACCTAAAAGAAACGTTCCACCTTGGCTGTTCAATGCTGGGGAAAACGAAGGCAGCGGCGGAGACCAGAGCTCTGTGATATTAACGTGAATAGCCACCGTGCTTGACTTGGCATCCCACTGCGTCTCAATTCTTGCCGCACCGATATAAGTCTTCTCTCGAAGAATTTGCTCACTTTCCTCTTTATCTGCTTCTATGTAGACATCCCCAACTTCAAACAAAAGTTCGCGGAGAATGACATCTTTCTTCGTTTTCTCGTTACCGGATAGTGTGATTTTCCCGATAATACCTTCGTTAATCTCAATGCCGAGATAAACGCCATCCCCGAATCTTTTGACAGAGAGTTTGTCCTCAGCCACGCGAGCGAAGCGCAATCCTTTTTTTCGATAAAAACGCGCAATGGCTTCAAAATCCTTCTTCAGTATCGCAGTATCATAGAGACTTCCAACATCTGTCTGCATCAGCGAGCGAATTTGTTGCCTGGGGAATGAACGGTTGCCCGATATGACGAGACTGCGTACAATGTTCGCCGCTTTTGGCATTTCCCCCTGTAAAGCAGGTTGTGCCGCAAGCAAGCCGAATAGACATAAATAGACTGTCTGTAGGAACAAGCAGCCTGAAGCACAACACTTTTGAAGTGTTGTAGTAGTTTCCCTGCTACGCGGGGAAACATACTTAAGCACCGTAGCAAAAACGCCTAGGCGACCGGAATTTGCCATTACCCCTCACCAACCTCAGTCTGCGGATAGACCGAAGTACCCCTTTCCGCCGCGCGTTCACGGTTTGAGAGAAAACTTTCGAGGAGCATGAGACAGACAACTAAGATGAGTAATTCGCCCCAGATTTCCCTACCGTGCCGCTTGACATTATAGGCATCAGCTGCAGCACTCTCACCGTCTGTTCCCTCAGCTGCAGTTGTTTGCACAAGGACTGCCCCTGCTTGCGAGGCTGCTTTCTGGAGCGGAATCTGGGCTAAATCGGCCTCAGCCGCATCTACGTTCACTGCAAAAAAGTCGCGTTGGAGCTTGCCTTGTGTTCGCACCTCAACCTGATAGATGCCGGGGTGTTCTGTGCCTTGAAATCGCAGTGTCCCGTCTTCGGCAATTGGTACGACTGTGGTAGTGTCAGCAATAGACGTATCAGGATGTGCCCTAACGCCTATCAAATCACTGTCCGGGGCATCAGGTTTCCGTTTTATTGATGCTGTCGCGCCGGCACTGCGAGGGTAACGCGCCGTATAGGTTTCACCAATATGCCAACTTTTCTCTCCAGATTTTACAGTGTAAAGGACACTTTGTTGGAGTAGCGGGAGAAAATAGGGATTTTCGTACAGTTCAGCTCTGGTGGTTTCTGCTGTAGTTTGAAGTTGCTTGTAGTTCTCGTCGGAGGTTTCTGAGGCTTTATGCACCTGTAGTCCACAGTTATAGAGTAAGATAGTACTTCTACCTTGACTTCGCTCAAGGAGAAAGGGGGTGCCATCGCTGAAATGGGCAATAACGTTGGATTCGGGTGCCGGCAGTAGCGTCAGGCCGTTGTAAAATTGGGGCGCGTAGTGCGCGGAAAACCCTTCTATCGGAAAGATGTCAAAGATTGGGTGTGTTTTCGTAAGGTTCAGGACAGGCATGCCCTGCTGTAGTTTGAAGTTGCTTGTAGCTCTCGTCGGAGGTTTCTGATGCAAGGCTTTTCGTGACTCTTCAAAGTGAATCTGTTGCGGTGTCTGCCATGCCTGTGCCGCTCCAAGTTGAGCAGGCAAAACATCGCTGAGTTGATTGTAACTGTTTGTGTCGCTGTCACTGCGTGCAAAGACTATGATGCTTTTTCCGTGGCGGATGAATTCGCGAAGCCGCATGCCTATCTGCCTGGAAACCTGTGGAACGTCCGCGAGGATGATAACATCGTAATCTTCAAGCGGAAAGGTTTCAAATTCAGTCGGTGTGCATTGGGTTGGCAGAATCATTCTTTTGCTTCCCTCCCGCCCGGTTCCGGTGGTTTCTGCTGTTGGATTTAATGCTAACATTAAGTATTCTGTCTGTTCTCCCACACAGAGTACCCGCACCTCACCGAGAACCTCTAAGGCGAAATATCGCCGATTGTCAACATTCAACCTGTCAGGCGTTAGGGTGAGATAGCCTGTATGGGTGCCGGGGGTAGAAAAATTGTGCGTTAAGGTGGTGCTCAATGTTTCGTTTGCTGAGGCAGAAAAGCTCATAGTTTTTCGTTTCTGTTCTCCAATGAACAACGTTAGGACATTTTGCTCCAAAGGTGCCGCAGAATGATTGGTGGTAGTCACATTCAATTGGAGCGGTAAATTAACGCCTATTAGTTGATTGGAAGGATAAATTTCTTCAATATTTGTGTTATGCGTATTCTGTTTGTTAGGGGAATTAAGCATTAATTCCTCTGACGAGATTTTCAAGGGGTTTACAACTACATCGTTGGGTGGTGGTGCTGGCCCTGATGAAAAAACCGGAAGCAAAAAAATACGCGCGCCGGAGGCGTTTGGGATACGTCCCCAACTTTCCCAACCGTTCTGAGCGAAGTCTGAGATAAGATAAATCTCCTTGTTGAGTTGTTGGGAATCGGCAAGAATTTCGTGAGCCAGTTCAAGGCTCGGTTGCACGTTTGTGGCACGGTAGGATACTTCTGCGTCACGAATCGCTGCTGTGACACTTTCAATGTCGGGGGTAAGTTGCCGAAAAACAGGGTGCGGGATATCGGACATTAAGATGAGGGCAGCCGTATCCCCATGTCGAAGGGAGTCAAGGAGCTCGGTTGCCAGCACTTTCGCCTTCTCAAACCAGACGCCATCAACGTCCTGATATGCCATGCTGTAAGAATTGTCTAAGACGATAACAAGGTCTGTCTTGGCTCGGACTGACGCAAGCGGGAGCCCAAGCGTTAAGAACGGGCGCGCCAAAGCGAGCGCAATGAGTGCGACAATCGCCATCCGCAACAGCAGAATCAGGAGCTGCTTGAGTTGGAAACGCCGGACATTTTGGCGATGTGCCGCGACCAAAAACATCAGGCTGCTAAAATCTATTGTTACAACGCGACGACGACTCCAAAGATGAATAAGCAAGGGGATGCCAGCAGCGAGGAGCCCGAAGAGAAAAAAGGGGTTGAGAAATGCCAATTTTTCGGCCCTGTTTAGCACCGGTGGTTTTTGCTGTTGTTTGAAAAAAGTCTAGCACGCATAAAATGCGTGCAAAATCGAGGAATTTTCGGCCTTGCCTAGCACCGGTGCTTGACGCTGTAGTTGCAAGTTGCTTGAATGCACGTCGCATAAGTAAGAAATAAAAAAGTTGTTCATTAAAATTCACAACTTGGGCGAGTACGCCGCAAAAATCTCGTCGGATGTTTCTGATCTTTCTTCACTAAATGCTGTTAGTTTTGGATGAAAATATGTCACTCAATAATTACAATGTCGAGGCGGTTGAGCGTCCGGAAAACACCTTCCGCGAGTTCTGTCAGTGTATCCGATTCTAAGACGCTTCCGCCGAGTTGAATGTGAGTCGCGTCGGCGATAACCTGCCCTAACGTTGGATCCATTTGTATCCATCGGTTTCCGACGTAGACCTCGGGCCAGAAATGGTAATAGAAGGCATCCTTTCCAAATACCAGACCGGAACAGATTCGTGCTGGAATTCCAACGGCGCGCGCCAGCGCAATAAAAAGTACCGTGTGTTCCGTGCAATCTCCGGAGCGGGATTCCAGGGCAGTTAATGAGGAACCGTAGCCGCCACTCATTTTTTTATCGGTAAGCGCTGTATAAACCCAGAGGCATAATTTTTCTGCGGCTCGCCACGAATTGACTTCGCCCGCTAATATTTCCTCACCTTTTGCACGGATGGCTGGCGCGTCCGCTTGAATATACGCACTTGCCGCAAGGAATTCACCTGCTGCACCCTGAATAGGTAAATCAGGGCAGTCTGCCGCGGTAACCGTTGGCACCTGAATTGAAAGTGTGCCTGCCTGCTCAGTGCTTACCTCCAGTTTCTGTCGGGCATTGGACATAACAGCTTCGGTGATGCTTCCTGTCGTGAGTTTCACTTGTGCCTCAAGGTGTTTTGCTTTCGGAGTAGGGCGTTTGCCCGAGGGGAGGATGCGTGTTTGTAAGACAAAGTCAATCTCTTCAATGCCGCCAAGGGCAGTTTCCCTATCCGTTTTCGTAGTTACCATAGAAAGCCCCATCAACGGGATTTCTGTTCGGTAGTTTACTCCCTCGGCATCAACCCACAGGGTGGCGGTAATGCCATTCATCACATCCATCGTCTGAGTTAACACATAGCCCTGCTTTTCCTTTGACTGATAGGTTACGGTTTCTTCCCTTACAACCTCAATTTCTGTTTTCACGGGCTTCAACACGTCTAAACTGAACACGTGAAAGGTGTGTTTATCACCTATTTTGAGCCCTTCCCGGGCTAACAGTGACTCCACGCCTCTGAATTCAGAAATCGTACCCGGTGGCACAGGAATCTCTGCCTCAGTGGTTTCACCGTTGAGTGTTGTCTTAATGTAGGCAATGCCATCTACAATTCGCCCCTCCACCTGTTTTAAGCCGGCTTCATTAGAGGTTGAGAGGAAGTAACGCGGCATAAAATCGGAACCTGTGTACTCAACGCGGGTAATTTCAACCGCTATGTCGGTTCCGAGTGCCTTAAAATTCATAACCATATCGATTTTGCCGCGCCTCACCGCTTCGCCCTGATAATCGGATTTTTCAGCAGAAACGTGCATATAACCTATCTTGGTGTTCATCAAGGTGAGGTTGTACCAATGTCCTTGCGAATCTTGTGGCATGTTCTCAAATCTGCCTTGTTTTCTGTTCTTTGGAGCGAAGGGGACAACATTGTCTTTTTTGGGCATCTTGATTGCGATGTAGACATCGCCACCGTTAACGACTCTAACAGGTCTTCCAAGCCGGTCGCCGTATCCCTCTTTATAGATATTAATCAGATAGCGGCCTGCAGGGATGCCGGTACGTTCATACTCTCCATTTGCGTCAGTCGTTGCTGCATATTCCTCGCCCCCTTGGGCTACGATTTTGACTTCAACGCCATCAATTGGGCATTGGGCTGGCGTTGTATCAACAATCTGGCCCCGGACGGTTCCGCCACCACTCGCGACATCGTCTTGCGCGAGGACAAGGCCAACGGACATATTCAGACCGGCAACTAATATTAACACTAAACTTAAACGAGTCATTTTTTTCTCCTCTCGGGCATTTTAGGCGCGCAATTCATTGCGCAGGCCGCCCTCATGTCATTATACCTAATTCGGAGCCTCTGTGTCAAATCTTTTGTCGGCATTATGAATTCATAATGGTCTGCGAGTTGCCATAGCAACAGTGTGGGTGTACTGATACCTACTCCTACCATTTAATCAATACGCCGAGTGTATCGCCGGGTGAATGCCAGAGCAGGTCGAACGCTGCTTTCGCCTCAGTGTAGTGAAAGCGATGGGTAATCATTTCAGATGCACGGATGTCACCGTTCTGGATTTTTTGCAAGGCGCGCGCGGCAATCTGCGAACGGGGTTCGTCCGTGAGGATACCGGCAACGAGGCGTTTGCTCATCATCTTCGATGAATCTAAAGGGAGCGGTGCCTGCTGATAGAGTGCGATGAGCTGGATAATTCCAAACCGGCGCACCATATCCTGCGCTTGTTCAAACGATTTGACCCCGGCATAGCCACCGACGCAATCTATCACCAGGTCTGCGCCCTTTCCATCAGTGAGACGATGCACTGCTTGGACCGGGTGCTCCTCGTCGGCGTTTATGGCGATATCCGCACCGAGCCGCTCTGATAATTCACACCGGAACGGCAACGCGTCAACGGTGAGAATTCGCGCCGGGTTATAGCCACGCATTACCTGCATCATCAAACTTCCCACCAAGCCTTGCCCCAAAACAACGACGGTATCTCCTGCCTTCACCCCGGACGAATCTGCCCAAGCGACTGCACTGGTTGCAAGCGGGAGAAAAGTGCCTTCTTCAAAAGAGACATCGTCGAAAAGCGGTACGATGCGCCCATCGGTTGCATTAGGCTCAGCGACGACGTATTCCGCATGCGGTGCTACAACCATGACGCGTTCACCGACGCCGTAATCTGTTACCTCTGTGCCAACCGCATCCACGGTGCCCGTGAGGGAGTACCCCATAATTGAAGATGGGACGGCCTCTTCTCGGATATAGCGTCGGAACAGTTCAGAACCCCGGCTAATTAACGTCGTATCGGTTTTCACCCGAATCTGCTGTGCATTTACCTCTGGCATCGGCACTTCTTCCAACTGGATAGCGCCGAAGCCTTCCTGTTTCGTTACTTGAATCATTGAGTGCCATCCTTCCATCCTTCTGTTGAATTCCTTCGGTTTGAAGGTGGTATTTTCCCCTGCTACGCAGGGGAAACCGAGTTGGTATACACCCCGCAAAGCGGGGTAAATACCCTTATCTTTATCTCTGCAAACGCTTTACTAACTCCTCCCGTGTGACAGGTTCATCAAAATCCATCAGATAGATGTGAAAGGTATCGCTCCTATCGGAAACGTAAGCGAGGTGCTGTCCATCAGGCGAAAAAGCGGGCTGAATAGACACACCAATGTCGCCAGTGATTCGCCGTTCATTCTGCCCATTGGCATCAATCAGATAAATTTCCATGTCGCCATCCCTAGCCGATACATACGCAATTGTTTTTCCATCAGGTGACACAGTAGGGTTGTAACAATCGTAGCGGTTCGCGTTAAAGTGTTTCTCGTTTTTTCCGTCAATGTCTATTGTATAGAGTTGGTTCACCTCATTCCTAGAGGAGACAAACACAAGCCGCTGTCCATCAGGAAAGAATGTAGGGCTTCCGTCGTCGGTTTCGTTGTAAGTGATGCGCTTGGGTTTAATTTGTTCAGGGGAGATTTGTGCAAGATTGAGTCCTGCCAAATCGAGGAGATACAATTCCAGATTTCCGTCCGCATTCGATTCATAAACCACCTGGTTTCCTGCAGGCGAGGTACGTGGCACGCGAGCACCGAAACTGACAGGCAAAACAGCGCGTGTGGTTTTGCTGTGGATGTGCGTTAGGTTAAAGCCTGCATAAATCGGGGTTGAACCGCTACTTTGGATGACAACTTTAACCTCCCGTGATGATTTCGGTTCACTGCTATAGAATAGATGGTAGGGTGTTGTAAGGAACGCAGGCGAGCTATCGTTGAAATCTGTTGTAAACGTTACGCGCTGTCGGATACGTCCATCCAAATCCATCAAATAGATTTCGCCGTTGTCAAGACGGAACGATGCGAAGGCAAGCTGTGTACCGTCCGGTGAGAAGGTAGGCGAATAGTTATCTGAATCACCGTGGGTGAGCTGCTTTGTTTTATAGGTATCGCCTACCAACTCGGCGATTTTGCGGAAGACTTCCGCATCTGAAGAACTGCGTTGAATAAGCCTGAGTACGCGAAAGGCAGAATCCCTATCGCCAAATTTGAGATAGACGTGTGCCAAGTGGAGTCTTGCCGCAATGCGTTGCTCAGGTTGTGCTGCGGAGAATTGCGAAGCTTTTCGGAACTGCTCAATTGCGTCCTGGTAACGTCCGAGTTCATCGTAAGCTTGCCCGAGCAACAAATGGTATTTACCCCATCTTGCTTTTGAATTTTCAGGAAAAGCATGCATTGCTTTTTCCAATTCGTCTGCCGCTTCCCGCGGCATTCCCATCCGCAGCAGTTCTTCGCTCCTTTTGAGAACTTCGGCTTTATCTTGGCATCCGAGTACAAAAAGGGTGAAAACCAACCAAGAACATAAGAAAAAAAGTATTAATGCTTTTTTCTGATGAGAGCGGATCGATGCAGGGGAAAATCGGCGACGGCCTCGCCATCCATCGCCAACGGCATAAAGCCAACATAACCCGGCCTGAATAAGGGCGCTTATCTTCAACTTCCACGAGGGCTGGTACATTAACTTTTCACCATTGTCAAACGTCCAGAGGTGAATGGCATAGTCGGGTTTCGTTTCGGAACTTCCGGTGCCATCCTCTGCCGTTTCACCGTGTCGTTGAAACCGCATTAAATCGCGCCACTCCGTTACTGGAAGTGAATTCACATAGAAGATACCAATTGCGGAAGCAAAAACGACCAGGATAACAGTCCCTTTCAGAAACTGCGCCAGGTATAGCTGCCCGAGACCGGGCAGAATCGCTGACAGGAACATTGCAAGGTACGAGCGAGAACTGGGGTTGGCTTCTGCCATCTGATTATTCTCCTTGTGCGACAAGATAGACACCGATACAGATAATGATAGCACCGATGATGCGAGCTTTGGGGATAGCCTCCTTGAATAGCATCCACGAAAACAGAATTGATAAGACATACCCGGCACTCAGCATCGGGTAGGCAATACTGAGTTTGACACGGGAGAGGATAACTAGCCAGACTAGGGTTGTGAAGCCGTATATCGCTATGCCACTGAGGATATAAGGATTCAAGAATGCATGTATCAGTTTCGGGAACGCCTCTCGCACACTGTTGATACGGCCCACCACGTTCATTCCGTGTTTGAACAAGATTTGCCCTATCACTGTCAATAAAACGTTGAAAAATAGCAATAAAAAATCTTTCATGAGATTATTATACCACACCTAAATCAATTTTGCAATTTTGAGGGCACGGCATACGGAGGGAGAAAGCCGCGTATGGGATTTCTAAAGACGCTACTACTTTCACATTTATCCTACAGATTGTAGAGATATGTTACTTTAATCACAATCACTCGATTCTCCAACTGTAACTCGCGCGTGTCAGGCACCTCGCGCCATGCTTCATTATAGGCAACAAAGAGATGGCTCTTCGGGCTATATTCCCAGCCAAACAGCAGACTCAGCAGGTAGTTCTCACGTATATCCGCAGAGAGTGGACGCTCTCTGCTGGCTTGCGCGAACACCCGCAGAAACGCTTCTCGTGTGAAGAGGTAGGTAGCACGCAAGGAACTGGCGAAAAATCTGCCATCGATGCTATTTTCCGAATCAAGACTCTGGGCGTAGCCGCTGTCCAATTCTATCGAAAAATTACTTCGTGGACGGAGGGTGGATTCAAGCGTGAGGCTTCTCTGTTTGCCAGACTGTTGTCGTGCGAAGTTGAAATAGTCAGAGAAATCAACTCCAATGCCAACGGCAATCGGCTTTGTGGTGTTTGTATCAATAGCAATTCCGTATCCATCTGCCGTGAAAACCTCGGTGAGTTCAACTTCTCGGCTTCGCTGGTAATACGCCTGGATGTCATCTAAGAGTGCCTCCCTAAACGCTATGCCAACATCCGCCATAACACGCCATTCAAGCAAATCTTCGTCAAAGTCGGGCGAGAGGAACAGCTCAGGATTGCGTTCTCGCCACGTAGTAAAGTACTCCTGCGTATAAAGGCTCTGTGAGAGGCGGGTGCTGATGCCAGAAAAAAACTGACGTGTTCCCCATTGTGGAGAATACGAAGAGCGCATATAGATGCGTTGCCACCCTCGGTTTCGTTCTTTTCGGAGAAAACCGGTCTGGCTGATTTCAAAGTGTGGCCCGACGCGTTCAAATCCGATGCTGCTACGCCAGAGATAGTTACGTTGGGCAAAATCGACGGTATACGCGAAGTTGTCTGTATCTTCGCCTGCATGAAAACTGCCTGCATACTGCCCGGTGAGGTGGTAGGTTTTGCCGAGGGCGAGGTTCATATCAATACCCCCCACTCGACTGTAGTTTTCTGCTTGTTCTTTATTCACCAACAGAATTCCCACGTTTGAACGTTTGAGGATGTCGCGTTTAACGCGGAGTGCGGAAAACCACGCTGCCTCTTTTTGGGACGAGGTAGTGTCAGAAAAACCGAATTCGCCGGTCTGGTTTCCCAAAACACCGAGGGAATAGGCACCTACCTTGCCAGTAAGTTTGCTGCCCCAAAGAATGTTGCCACGACTTCCGATGCGACGGCTGAACATCAGGGCGTAGGGCGTTTCAAAAAAACTGTTGCCCTCAACGAAAAACGGGCGTTTTTCAGGAAAACGTGTCGGAAACCGCGTCAGGTTAATCTCCAGCCGGTCTGCTTCAACTTGCGCAAAATCTGGATTCAGGGTAAGGTTGGCCTTTAAGGCACTGGTTAAACTGTATTGTACATCCAACCCAGTTCCGAGTTGGTGTGCTAAGGGAGCATCTGAACTTCCGGTACCGCCGCCTAAAAAATAGGGGGTGATTTCAAAATTCTTCCCAGTGTCAATGTCGTGAATTCCTTGTATGTGTCCCAAGTCTGACATGCGCGTCACAACCCCGGCTTGTGTCAGCTGCTTCCACACCGTCACCTCGCTTTTCCTACGGCTCACCCGTTCCACATCAAACCCCCAAATTTGGTTTGGCTTATCAGTGAACCGGAAATTGGCAAACGGAATCTTAAACTCGGCGGTCCATCCCGATTCATCAATGTTGCCCTCAACCCACCAAATTCCTTTCCAGTTGCTGTCGCGCTGGGTGTCCTCGTACCGGTAATTATCGGCTTGAACACCCCGCGGATTTGTTGCAAATTTATAGCCAGTACGATGGTCATGATGTGCATCGACAAAAAAAGAAATTACATCCGAGGCATAAACATCGCCGCGCCGCGTCATTCGGTTGACAATCTTCTCGGGTTCAGCATCGTAACATCGGAACGCGACGTAAAGGTTATGTACATCGTAGGCGATGCGGAATTCGGTATCATCGGTTGCGGGTTCGCCGCGTGCAGGCTCCAACTGAATGAAACCGCTGACAGGTGTGGTATGCTGCCATACAGCATCATCAAGTTTTCCGTCAATGTGAGGTGGGGTTCCCTCAATCCGGTAGGCTTCAACGACATGCTCCCCGATGCCTTCTTGATGTGCAAAGAGGCGCATAGGCAATAAAATAGATAGCAGTATGGCAGTGATTAGTTTCGGCATACTTAGAATTATAGTTGAAATTTGCCATGTTGTCAAGATTTTATGCCTGTTTATTAGGGGCATTTCGTTTTAAGAAAGACGTTCCCGCCTGCGCCTTACACAGAATGACGCGGATTTTTGGGGGTTGTGCGGTTCGACATTTTCGGTGAATTGCTATTCATTTCTTTTTTTGTAGGGGTAGGCCTTGTGCCTACCCTGTTTTCTTGGGGTCAGCTGCGCCGTGGCTGTCTTTCGTCTGAATCACGGATTATCGCAGATTACGCAGAATGACGCGGATTTGGGGGGTCTCGCGGTTCCACATTTTCGGTGAATTTCTATTCATTTCTTTTTTGTAGGGGTAGGCCTTGTGCCTACCCTGTTTTCTTAGGGGCAGCCGTGCCGCGCCTCCCCTTCCCAAAAATGCCGACCCCGCGAGGCCCCAAAATCCGCGTAATCCGTGTAATCCGCGTAAATCCGCGATTCAGACGAGAAGTTGGTTGACATGACCGGCCATTCTTGTTATACTATTTGTCTATGACAAAAAATCTACCAAACAAAGGAGATAACAAACAGATGACTATAGAAACCGATGCGCGCGACCTGCTGCATTTTCTGACTGTGTCGGTTGAACACTTCCCAGACAGGAGTGCGCGCAAGTTGCTAGAAAATAAGGAAAACGTGCGGGGGTTGCTACAAATCCTCGCCGGGGACCTCGCCGGGCAGATAGATTTTAGCCGGCTTGTGTCCCTGAACCGGAGTTTTATCCCGGACATGCTGCGGGAACAGGAGTCGGATCTCGTTTTTCAGGTGCCGTTTACCAGTCGTGCAGGCACCGATGATGAAGTACTGATCTATATCCTGATTGAACACCAATCGACGGTAGACCCGCTGATGGATTTCCGTGTGTTGTTTTACATGGTGCTGATTTGGGATGCACAACGCAGAGAGTGGGATCGGGACGATGTGCCGCGCGGTAAGCGTAAGTTACGTCCGATTCTGCCGATAGTCTTTTACACCGGGGAGCGGCGTTGGGAGCTCCCGCTGTCTCTGGATACGATGATGGACATTCCGGAGGAGCTGTCGCGGTTTGTTCCCCGATTTGACACACTGTTTCTGAACGTCAAGGGGACGGATGCATCGGTGCTCACCGAAAACGATCATCCGTTTGGGTGGTTGATGACGGTTCTTCAAAAGGAGGGTGCTTCGCCTGAGACGCTCAAGCGCGCGTTAATAGAGGCGATGGTGCACTTAGATTCGCTGGATGCGGCGCAAGCAGGTCAAAGGCGCGAGGCCATCCTGTATCTGCTGTCGCTGATATTGTATCGTCGTCCGACAGCCGAGCACCAAGAACTTGTGAGGGTTGTAGACCGGCATACGCCGGACATGGAGGTAGAAACTATGGCGCAGTCGATGGCAGAGGTGCTGATAGAGCGTGGCATGGCACGCGGCATTGCGCAAGGTAAAGCAGAAGGGGAGACAGCGGCCAAACAGATGGCCCTCCTCAAACTGCTGCGGTTCCGTTTTGATCCCATTCCGCAGGCACTGACCCACCAGATTCGTTCAATCCGAAGCCTCGCCTTGCTTGATGCGCTCTTTGAACAAGTACTCGCTGCACAGACGCTTGAGGACATTAACTGGCAAAATCACAACGAAGGGTAGGCACAAGGCCTACCCCTACAAAACAACCTTAGTCCCGTAGGGGCGGGGTTTCCCCGCCCGATTGGGCGAGTAGAGACACATGTCGCCTCGCTGGGGCTAAAGGGTAGGCACAAGGCCTACCCCTACAAAAAATGCTGACCCGCGAGGCACCCCAAAATCCGCGTAATCTGTGTAATCCGCGTAAATCCGCGATTCAGACGAAAAAAATCCGCGTACTTCTGTGTAATCCGCGTAAATCCGCGATTCAGAAGAGAAAAATCCGCGATAATCCGTGATTCAGATGGGCACCCGAACCCGTTCGGGAAACTTTCTCGCACAAATTGTTGGAAAACTAAATAATTCTATCGGTTTTCCCTTGATAACTTAAAAATTGTTGTTACTTTTTGTCGAAAAATTCGTTAAACCTTTTAAGAGAAAGGAGGCAAACAATGCTCGAACTGACACGGAAAGATATGGAATTTTTCAAAACCGAAGGCTACTTGGTGAAACGAAAAGTGCTGGATGCGGAACTGATGGAACGAGCCCGGGCAAGACTGTGGGACAGCGCACCAACAGGAAGGTGTCGCGAAAATCCCGACACATGGGTGGGGCCCTTCAGACCGGAAGAGGAGAACCATGAAAAGTCAAATCACCGACGAGGCTTTCGATGGAACTTCCGGGAGCCCGGCGGCGAAGAATGGATGATCCGACTTCTCGCCACCGATCCAAATGTGTGGCACATGGCAGAGCAGCTTTTAGGCACGGGAAATCTTGTGCAACCCGACCGTGTGCGCGGCATCTATTGCACCCTACCATACGGGGATGTGCCCAAAAAATCTATCGGGTGCCACGTTGACGCACATCCGTTCCATCTGGGGGCTGTCGGTTATATCGATGATGTTCCACCGGAAGGAGGCGGCTTTACTGTGTGGCCGGGAAGCCACCAGACCTTCTATTATGACTACCGTTCGCAGTACAAGAATGAGCCGACACCACAATATGATGTCGACAGGGAACGCATCAGCAGAGGCCCGGGCATTGAATGCTACGGCAATGCAGGTGACGTTGTGTTCTGGCATCATCGTATCGGGCACGCTGCCGGGCATAATCACTCATGGCAGATTCGGCAGGCGGTACTGTACGATTTCAGAAAAACGGAGTTGGTGAAAACACAGGAAGAACCGCCTAACGAAGATATGTGGCAAGATTGGCCGGGGATTAAGGCGTTGGATTACGAGTAATGGTAGGATTTCTCTCTCAACCCAAAAACGGGTGGCAGAGTGGCAGGGTGGCAGCCGCACTCTTCCACCCTTGCCCCCTTCCATTTTTTGTCAAGGCTATCTGTCATCTTAGCCCCAACTCCTTCAACGTCTCCGCCATCATGTCATAAGCAATCTGTGCCTTCTCCATTCGCATGTGCGGAAAGGTTTCCACCGAAATATACTTATCGTAGCCGCTCTTCCCTAAACTCGCTGCAAAGGTTCGGAAATCCAATTCATCACCCTCCTCGCCGGGAATCAGAAACGTGCTATATGGATACATACCCCTCACGCCTTTCACGTGGCAGTGCGCGGTGAGCGGTCCCAGCTTTTCAGTGACTTCGGCGATGTCCTCACCGAGGTGATAGAAATTGGTGATGTCGTTGAGCGCTTTGAGGGCATGGGATGCCACGTGCGCAATTAGCAGTGTGACCTTCGACGGCGCGTCAATCGTCGTTGCCTCGTGGTTGTGGATGTTCATCGTAATGCCAAGTGCCTCAGCACGGCGGCAGAGCGGCTTTAGCACGTCAACGAGGAGTCGCCAGGCGAACGCGTCGCCATTGTCGCCACCATAGCCGGTGAGGAAGTTAACTCCGTGTGCACCGAGCGCAACTGCGACATCCTGAAGGAGGGCGTAGTGGTCCATCGCGCCCTGTTTGTCCTCCAGTGCCAATTGATACAAGCCTTTTCCGGTAAACGGATTAATCACGGAGACCTTTAATCCGTGGTCGGCTGTCCTGGCTTTGACCTCTTTGAGCAGGCTGTCCGTAACTTCGCCGGAGGGGATGTGGGCTTCGGGACCGCACATCATCTCAATTGCGTCGTAGCCGGCTTCGGAGAGAAGGGTGATAACTTCGTGTAGGCGGAGATCTTTCATCCCGCCAGCGTGATAAGAGATGCCGATCATTGGGGGTGTCTCCTTTCATTGCGTTGCGTGGCTATAAACATTTCGCCCCTAACGGGGCTAAAGATGTGAACTTGCTAAACAAAGGCGTGCTTACAAGCAGAAGTCGGCGCGCTTGACTCAGCATAAATAATTGCTAAGGCTATCAGAACAGTTGCCAATGCCTAAGACGCTCTTCTCCGCGTAATCCGCGTAATCCGCGTAATCCGCGATTCAGACAATAGAGGTCACGGCACACGGAGTGTGCCTACTACCTTAGGTAACCCTTCAATAACCTTCACCGTCTCTAAACTGACTGTGATTACCTGGCCAAGCAAACGGAGGATATACTCCCCATCATCATCGCGATTTGGGTCGTTGAGGATGCCGCTCCGTTTGTCTATTTTGACGCGGTACCCATCCACTACCCACTCCAACGCTGAGCGGTTTCCTAACCGATACGCAAACACCTCCGCAGGGATGCCCGCTAATGTGAGGAAGTCGTTGTATTTCAACTGCGTTTTGTCTTTGGAGAGTTTCATTCTCTCTACCCGCCAATCTACCTGCATACCCGGCGTTTCAATCGGCTCGAGTTTGTCATATTCGGGCTGTGTCTCATAGTTGACGTGCAAATCTGCGAGCTGCGCCCCTGCCACCGCAAACGCCCAGAAGTCTTCGGCGAAGGGGATATGCGGTAAATCGCGCTTGAGATTTTCCTGATACCGCTCGCGATAGTCAGGATGGTGCAGGAGTCCGTAAGTATAGTGGAAGATGTCCCACTTGCTGATAGTGTTGTCTTGGTAGTGCGTGCGGAACTGCGCCAATGCCCACTCGGTGATGTTTTCTTGTCGGTTTGTGCCATCCTCATTGTAGGTGTAGAAAGGGAAGCATTGAGCACCACAACCTGGGCCTACAACATGACTATCTGTTAATTGGTTGCTCATAAGAATCATGAAAGGTTTTTCAGATCCTTTATCCGTTAGACAAATCACTTGATTTTCCGTTTCTGTCTCAGGTGTAGGAAAGATGGAGGGAAACACATATACGCATTCGTTCATCATTCTATGAAAGTATAGGTGCGATTTTGTAAACGGGCGATAGAGTGAAAATCGCACATTTTCAGTTGAGAATTTAGCCAGTTTGCCCTGTCTCAAGTTTGACTTCAGGCTTCGGGTCCACTTGAGCTTCGTATCATCAATTTCTATAAAATCATTGACGTTGATGTTTCTGTCACTTCGTCGCTCCCATTTAGACACTTGCCCATTGTAAGTTTCCATCATCGCTTGCATATTTTCGGTAAGCGCCTTGAAATTAAAATTGTAAGTCCACGTGTCGCGATTCGTTATCACACCGAGGCTATAGGTTTTAAAAAGCGTTCCCTCCACATCCCCTTTGCTCGCCTTCGCCGCTTTGCTTCCTATCGGGATAAAGGTGTCAAAGTCGGAGTGAAGCCCTTCGGTGAGCCACGTATACCTTTTATCGGGTATCAACTCTTGCCACGCTACATCGCCTAAGTGCTGCTTTTCTTCCAAAAACGCAAACGTCCGTTCTTTACTCCACACCGTCGTTTCACCGTTATAGAGAATTCGCACAGGCTGCCCTCGGTGCGGGTTTGATTTGACGAGGAGATTGATGCTCACCCCAACCTGAATCCCAAACACGTTGGAGTCCCCAGGCTGCCCTTTGCGGATGTTCCCACCTAAATCCAGAATATAGAGCGTGTCAAACTCATCGGCGAGATGGCGCCGCATGCCATCAAACGATCTTCCATCAATAAAACTGTGATTAGTGATAAAAACGATAATCCCTTCCGCTCCTAACTTATCCGTTGCCCAGCGGATTGCCTTGACGTACGGGTCATAAAGCGAATTTTTCAGTTGCGCGCTGGATGCTGCAGCGTACGTCGCGCGGACCCGCGCATCAACCGCCTCGTGCTGCCGATTCTTGTTGTTATCGTTTTCGTTTTTCTGTCCAGCATTGTAGGGCGGATTGCCAATGATAACAGTCATCGGTGTCGCTTTCTGCTCCTCAACCCGCTGTGTGTTTTCGGGCGTGAAATAGGCAAACTCCCCGGTTTCGTGCGGTGCATCCATCAGACCGAAGGTATCAAAAGTATCCACGAAGCAGATATGCGGGAACGGCTCGTAGGTGCCGGTTCTCTCAAAATAGGCGTGTTCAATGTTGAGACTGGCGATGTAGTAAGGGAGCAGCATCACTTCATTGCAGTGCAGTTCCTCGCGATATTTCTGCGGCAACCTTCTGCCCTGAATGTCTTGCATCAGGCGCACGATGAAGTTGCCAGTGCCGACGAACGGATCGATGATGTGCACACCCGTATCTGATAGCGAACGCCCGAATTCTGTTTTGAGGAGATGCTCAACACTGTTCACCATGAAGTCCACAATCGGTTGTGGCGTATAGACGATGCCGTGTGTATCTGCAACATCAGCGGAAAATCCCTGAAAGAACTGCTCGTAGACGGTGTTAAGGAAATGCTGTTTCTGTGAGTAGTCAGTGAGGGTCGCGGCGGTTTTCTCAATCGCAACGTAGAACGGATTCAAGGGACGGAGGAACTCGGAACGACTCAGGGAGCGGTGCGTGAGGATACGGATAACCTTCTCAATTTCAACGGCGATGATGTTCCTGTTCGTAAAATCGGGATTGTCAAAGATGGTGCGAAAAATCCGCTCGGTGAGTAGGTGTTGGATGAGCATCTCCTCTACCTCTGCCGCAGTGAGGTTTGGGTTAATGGCCGCTTGGCACTGCCGATGGAAATTCGCAAACGCCTCCCGAAACGGGGGGTTATCTCGCCGCTCGCTTTGGATGCGCTTCGCGACACCACGCCCAAGCACCGGCACTTTTTCTTTAAATTCTTCCACCGCTGCGTACCAATCGGCGATGTTTTCTTCCTGATACCCAAAGAAGGTGTCCAGCAGATGGATAAGATTTTCCGGTTCGCTCACGTCTACATCAAGGCGGAGGGTGCCGTTTTGATAGAGGAGGGCATGGGTGGGCGATTGAATGATGATATTTTTGAACGGGTACCCGGCTTCCGATTTCTTCTGTGCTTCGGTGGGGAGAGCGTCTTGTGTATCTTTCGCTTCCCAATGTCCGTGTGGCAAGCCGAACGCATCGACGACTTCGCCATCTAACCGGATGCGTCTGTTCTGTTTTGTGTGGCGTGTCTTTTCGCACACGAGAATGAGGTCTACCTGTCTGCAATAGTGTTGGAGGAGGTTTTGGAATGCGGTTCGGACAGCGCCTTCATGTTCTGCCCCGATTTTTGTGTATGCATCGAGTTCTGCGTAGTAGTTTTTGATTGGCTTGTGTGTCGGTTTGATGTTGAGTGCTGGCATAGTGTTTTCTCCGTGTGTTGTCGGTGATTGAATTTAGATAACGCGAATTATACACGGATTAGGGAAGAATTGCAAGGGAAAAATTCGTAGTTGCAAACTAAATATTTCTGTGGATTTTAGATAGAAATTATGTTATAATTTTTACTGAGGTCAACCGATTACCGAAAATTAAACACCCGTATACACGAGAGGGAACCATTTGAATGAAACAGATAAAGATTCCCGGAGTCAGTCAAGGGATTTCACAACTGATTCTGGGGAGCATGATGTATTCACCTGTGCGATTTGACTACAGCACGGAAATGCTTGACGCATTTTTTGATGCGGGCGGGAATGCCTTCGACACCGCGCATGGCTACGGCGGCGGTGCTAGTGAAATGCTAATCGGGCTTTGGATGCGCCAACGCGGTAACCGAGACGAGGTGTTTCTGATAGATAAAGGAGGACACCCACAGGGACGCGTCCCGCGCCCGCGCATTTCGCCTGAAGAACTAAAACGCGACCTCGATGAGAGCCTCATCCGGCTCAACACCGATTACATTGACCTTTATATGCTCCATCGAGACGACCCGGGCATCCCGGTGGGCACGATTATAGATTACTTGAACCAAGAGATAGGGGCGGGACGCATCCGCGCTATTGCTGCCTCTAACTGGGAACCGCAACGCATCATTGATGCCAATGCTTACGCTGCGGCACGCGAATTAAACGGATTTGTTGCTTGTAGCAATAACATTAGTTTGGCTGTACCCATGGAACCGATGTGGGGCGGGTGTGTGTGCGTTGACGATGCGGCACGCCGCTGGCATAAAGAGAGCCAATTTCCGTTGATGCCCTGGTCGTCTCAAGCACGCGGTTTCTTCAGCGGCGCGTTTACACCGGAGAACCGGGAGAACCAGGATATGGTGCGCGTCTATTACAACGACGACAACTTTGAACGGCTTGCCCGCGCAACAGAATTGGGCTCCAAATACGGCTATTCCGCAATTCAGGTCTCGCTTGCTTATGCGTTGAATCTTCCCTTTCCGATTTTTCCAATTGTTGGCCCGGCAACCTTAGCGGAGCTGGACTCTTCCCTGGGCGCGGTGGCACTTGCGCTCTCTGATGATGAAATGGAGTGGCTGAACCTCGAGACCGAATTGTAAGGGTGGAGCCCCGTCTCCGCTCGCTCAGCGTTGCGTCCGAAGTCTCCAACGAGATTTCCACTGTATTTTAGACTTGGCCTGCAACCAAACACACAGCAAGGAGTGCTAGAAGAATGAAAAACCGAATCTTTTACGCAATACTTATCCTTCAATTGCTTTTTCTCCCCAGCGTATATAATGTCTTTGCGCAAGAGAGCTGAGGTGCCTGAAGCAATCCCGCTATCCCTAGTGGTGGGATGGGTGAAGTCAGGTTGGCTTCAGAGGAAAACAAGAAATTTCAGGCAGATTTCAGTATGATGCGCTCGTTCGATGCACAAGGCGGACACTTAGAGACAAAAGGGATTTCCCCGGAAGGAGCCGTGATAGACGTGCCACTGCATCGACACCATGTCACGCTCAATATTTTTCGCGTTGATGTCGGGTTAAAGTATCACCTCAGGCCTCGGTGGAGGCTGGAAGCGAATGTATCCTACGAGACCAAAACCCAAGAGGCAACGATTGAGGAGATTAAGCAGGTCTCGCCCGCGCAGCGGGAAGCAATTTTGCATAATCAGAATAATCATCACCGAAGCGAAACCTACACTGGGCCCACAGATATGAATGTTTTGCTGGGGCATCAGGTGCAAGGGCTATTCAGGGAAAACGACTTTTTATTAGGGCGCATCGGGACAACAATTCCGCTTGGCAAAACCGAAGAAGATCCGTGGAAGTTAGGAGATGCAGGACTTGAGCATCTTCATATCCAGTTCGGCACCGGCACCTTTAACCCCATCGCAGATGTGCGTTATAGCCTGCCCGTTTACGGTGGGGTGGCAGCAGATGTGAGCCTCCGCGGGAAGTTACCCTTCTATGAAAACAGCAAAACCTATCGCGGTTCTCGGGAGGTTACCTATACAGCGGGGCTGAATTATCGCTTGAATGCCTGGCTTTCGTTGCGAACAAGCTACCTTGGATTTTATCAATCTTATGCATATTGGGCAGGGGAACGCGACATCAATACCGGACTCCGTTTCAGCATGGCATCGGTGGGGGCATCCGTTGTGACTCCATACAACATCCCGCTGTCTATTACGTTTGTGCTGCCGTTGCAACAGGAGACGCTCTACGATGACAGCAACGCTTTTGTAGATGACAGATATGAGGAAAGCGATGCCTTTGAACTCGGTCCCTTGGTATCGCTAACGGTCTCGTATCCATTTTAAGATGAAGGATGTGCGCCTGTCCCATGCGCGATGAATTGCGCTACAAGGAGGATGCCAAGTGCTTTATAGAAAATTGCTGAAGATGTCCGACAAATCTTACGACTACAGGGCTCCTGCTTTTGGCCACAGAAAACGGGGAACTGAATGGCACTACAGGCACCCCCTATACGGCTCGGCTGTTTTCCTAACCCTGTTCGCATTTTTTATCGGATGTGGCGTGCCGAATAATCCCTATCCGAAATCTGAACAGAACAAGCAAATCTACTACAGTACGTTTGATGAAGAGCCGAAGCACTTTGACCCGGCGGTGGCTTACAGTTCGGACGAATACAATTTCATCCAGCAAATTTATGAGCCGCCTGTGCAATACCATTACCTGAAAAGGCCCTACGAACTGATTCCATTGACAGCGGAGGCGGTGCCGCAACCGCTTTATTTAGATGCCAGCGGGCTAAAATTGCCGCCAGATACCCCGGCTGAATCGGTGGCACGCGCTATTTATGACATCCGCATCCGCCCAGGAATTATGTATCAGCCACATCCCTGTTTCGCGAAGACAGAAGACGGTGAGTGGCGTTACCGCAATTTGATAAAAGCAGACGTGAAGGGTTTTACCGAGATTAAAGATTTCGAGATGACAGGCACTCGCGAGCTCATCGCCGCGGATTATGTCTACCAAATCAAGCGCATGGCAGACCCAAATGTCTCCTGCCCTATTTTCAGTACGCTAAAGAATTATATCCTTGGCATGGAGACGTATTCCGCTGCGCTTGCGAAGGGACAAGAGGATGCCCCTTTTCCCGGTGTTGAAGTCGTAGACCGGTACACCTATCGGGTTATCCTCAAGGAGAAGTATCCGCAGTTTGTCTATTGGTTAGCGATGCCGTTCTTTTCACCAATGCCTCAGGAGGCCATTGATTTTTACAAGCAACCCGTGCTGAAGGAGCGGAACATCGTAATTGATAGGTTTCCGGTGGGAACAGGGCCCTATCGGATAGAGACGCTCGCCCCTAACAAAGAGATAGTTCTCGTCAAGAATGAGAATTTTCGGATAGAACGTTATCCATCAAGTGGGGAATCGGGGGATAGAGAAGCCGGGCTTTTGGCGGATGCGTGGGAAATCATTCCGTTTGTTCCCAAAGCGGTTTACAAATTAGAAAAAGAGTACATTCCGCGCTGGAATAAGTTCTTGCAAGGCTACTACGATACCTCCGGTATCTCCTCAGATACATTTGACAGTGCTATCACCTTCAGCGATGCAGGGGATGCGTCAGCAAGCGAGGCGTTGAAAGCGAAAAGTATCGTGCTGCGCACCAGCGTCAGCCCAACAACGGTTTACCTCGCATTCAATATGCTGGACGATACCGTCGGTGGTTACACGGAAGCGAAACAGAAACTCCGACAAGCAATTTCCATCGTGTTAGATTACGAAGAGTACATTGAAATTTTTCTCAATGGACGTGGCGTTGCTTCACAGAGTCCTATTCCGCCAGGCATCTTCGGCTACGAGGAAGGCGAAGTCGGCATGAACCCTTATGTGTATCACTGGCATGCAGCCACCAGCCGTCCAATTCGCAAATCCGTTGACACCGCGCGGCGCCTCCTCGCTGAAGCCGGTTACCCCGGTGGGCAAGATAGCAAGGGCAACCCACTCATCCTCCATTTTGACAACGCATGGACGTCGGCAGGGGCCACTTCAATCTTAACATGGATACGCAATAGGTTAGATGAGCTCGGCATCACGATGCAAAGCCGGACTACCGATTACAATCGTTTTCGCGACAAAGTGAAGAACGCGAACTTCCAAATAATCTCGTGGGGGTGGCACGCCGACTACCCCGATGCGGAAAATTTCTTGTTCCTTCTCTATGGCCCAAATAGCAGGGCAACACATGGTGGGGAAAACACTGCCAACTACGATAATCCGGCCTACAACCGCCTGTTTGAAAAAATCAAAAATATGGAAAATTCGCCAGAGCGGTTGACACTCATTCGCGAGATGAAAGACATCTTACAACGAGATGCACCGTGGGTTTTTACCTATCACCCTGTCTCTTTTGGCCTGGCGCATGAGTGGGTGAAAAACAGCAAACCGCGCGGCTTGGGCGGGGGTACTTTGAAATATCTCCGTATTGATGCCAGCGAACGGGTGCAAAGTCGTCAGGCGTGGAATCAGCCTGTCATCTGGCCCATTTGGGCATGCGTGGGGTTTCTGATTCTCGGCACGATTCCCGCGGTTATCACAATTTGGAAACGAGAACGAGGCACCGGCTAGGGCGCGGTAGTACGATGTCCATCTCGAAGTAGCCACCACTTAAAAACAGCGGCAGGCGGCGGAGTGCCGCCCTGACAAGCAGCTGGAAGGTGTTTGCCACTATTTTCAATAGTGGTGAAAATCACTGGGAAAAAAATGCTTACCTACATTATCCGACGAATCTTTTACGCTATCCCAATTTTAATCGGCGTGAACCTGATAGTCTTTTTTCTGTTCTTTGTTGTGAATTCGCCAGACCAGATGGCGCGCACTATCCTCGGAGAGAAGAATATCACACAAGAAGATGTAGACAATTGGAAGAGACAGAACGGCTATCACCTGCCGCTATTCCTCAATCAGGAAGAATCTGGCGGCGCGCGCTTTACACAGACCACTTTTTTCCAGAAATCTGTCAGGCTCTTTCTCTTTGATTTTGGTACATCAGATGCCAACAACATTGACATCACTTCCCAAATTTCGCAACGGATGTGGGCAAGTTTCGCAATTGCATTGCCGACGTTTCTCATCGGCCTCTTGGTAAATATTACCATCTCAATGATTGTCGCTTACTACCGTGCCACCTACGTAGATTTTTGGGGGACAATCGTCGCTGTCATTATCATGTCCATCTCCCAGCTCTTCTATATTATCGGTGGGCAGTGGGTGTTCGGAAAAATGTTGCGTCTCTTCCCGATTTCCGGGTACGATTCCGGTGCCAACATGCTGAAATTCGTGATTCTGCCGGTAATCATCGGTATCCTGAGTGGCATCGGCGGCGGTATCCGCTTTTATCGGACGATATTTCTGGAAGAGGTCAATCGTGACTATGTGCGAACGGCGCGCGCGAAAGGATTAAGCGAAACGGTTGTTCTTTTTAAGCACGCACTGAAAAATGCGATGATTCCGATTCTGACAAACGTGGTGCTGGCCATTCCGTTCCTCTTTATGGGCAGTTTGGTTATGGAAGCCTTCTTCGCCATTCCGGGGCTGGGTGGGTTCATGATTGACGCAATTCAGGCACAAGATTTCGCCATTGTGCGGAGCATGGTCTACCTCGGATCGGTGCTGTACATTATCGGCTTTCTGTTGACAGATATTAGCTACACCTTAGTCGACCCGCGCATCCGATTTGATTGAGTGATACCAGATTAACTGCATTTATAAGCGCGGAGCCCTGTCTTTGTCTGGAAACCTCCGCATAAAAAAAATAATACAAATTGGGTTAAAATGATCTCAGAAAATAGGACTTTTCAAATTATTCAAGGGCTAATTAGCCTCGCTTTGGGGAGCATCAGTATTGTATTACTGGTGACACTTCGGCGTTTAGGGTATCCTACGGCTATCTTGTCAACTTTTCTTGTTGTAGGGCTAACCCTGATTTTCACAGGCGACTACCTCATCAACCTATTTAAATTGCCAGTAACCCCTCGAAAGCAGGAGATTGCGAGCGATGTTGGCCTGATGGCTTACGGGGTGTTTTACCTGGGCATTGCGATGTCAAAACTTCTACAGCCACACTGGATAACCGGTGGATTTCCGCTGTTCTTTCAACCGATTTGGGTACGGCGAGGCTTAGCGGGGGTTGGAATTGTGCTGATTCTGGCGGGTGCTTACGGCATTTATCAATTACAAAACGGACAATTGCCAGAAAAACCGTCAGAATAAGCAGGCACGCTATCCTAAGCGCGCCTACATGAAGCGTGCTGTTCAACGTGCAATAATCACTGCATAGCGGAGGGGCGTGTCGCCTACATTCCGGATGCCGTGTAAAACCCGGCAATCCACATGGATAGCTTGGTTGTCGGTGAGACGGTGCTTCTGCTCGCCAAAAACGACTTCGCCTTCGCCGGAGAAAACGTAGAAAATTTCCTGTCCATCGTGCTGATGCGGCGGATGCGCGCGAGTCCCGGGTGCCACCTCCGAGATATGGAGATGGAGCTGCTCGCTGTCTGCCCCCGCTTCAAAAATAAAGCGATCAATTCCTTTGATGTCGCTTCTCACGTCTGTTCCCATGACAATTCCTCTCTTTTCGTGCTGTGCCCAATCCGAAGACTGGTTCTAAAAATTTTGAGATTGTAAAATCTAAGCATAAGTGGACACGCTCTTGTAGGCGCGGTTTTTAACATGCAGCGTTAATTCCTAATTATAATGTAGCGTGCCTGTCGAAAATTGTCAAGTTGTTGACTCAAAATCGAGATTTTGCTATACTTTTGCCGATACGGGCTTAGGGCTATTTAGTTTTCAGTTTTTTGTTGCATCTACGGAATAAGTCGGGATTCGGACATCCCTCCTACGGGAGAACTAAATGCCCTATATGGACTTGCAAGTTATGTCCTTGATAGGCTAACATTTTCAAATTCAAGGGGGAGTTTCATGAATACGAAGAACTTAGTTGCTGAATTTATCGGCACCTTCGCGCTCATTTTTATTGGTGCAGGCGCGTTGGCACTCACGCAGGCAAATTTAGTGGGTGTCGCACTTGCCCACGGCTTAGTTATTGTGACGTTTGCGTATGCTTATGGCCACATTTCCGGCACGCATATCAACCCGGCTGTGACACTTGGACTCCTGATAGCGGGAGAGATCCAAATCGCCGCAGCTGTAGGGTATTGGATTGCTCAGTTTATTGGCGGAATTTTGGGGGCAGTGGTACTCAATGCAGTGCTACCGAATGCGGGCGACCTCGGTGTGACAATTTTAACAACGGAGGCTAATGGCGGGCCCTTCACGGTGACTGCCACGCAAGGGCTCATCGTCGAAATCGTGCTCACCTTTTTCCTCGTCAATACGATTTTCAATACGGCTGTAAGCGGAAAAGCGGGGAATTTTGCGGGGCTCGCCATTGGACTAACTTTGGTGCTTTGCATTCTCATGGGCGGTCCGTTGACACGTGCTTCCCTCAATCCTGCGCGGACGTTGGGCCCTGCGATTGTCAGCGGCAATTACGCGGATATCTGGCTATATTTCGTGGGTCCGTTTGTGGGAGGGGCGCTCGCCGCGCTGCTCTATATTGGCGTTTTGAAAGAGAAAGAAGCAGATTAGTGCATGGGCGGGCATCCGTTCCTTGGGGGCATTTAGGGGGCGTTCCGGCCCTGCTGCGGGAAATCGTAGCGGGAGGTCGCCGTGCGTCGCCAGCGGATGTGGGCGGACATGAGGGCGCGCCGTTAGAATGCACGTCGCATTTGGGCGAATTACGCCGCAAAACCGCGTCTACAAGAAGAGATAAAGGCAGAAAAAAGAGAGGCTGGTGCGGTAAGGCACCAGCCCTTTCTCTGTCTGCTAACGGCACGCGGAGCGTGCCTGCTACTTTGTCTGCTAACGGCACGGCGGAGCGTGCCTGCTACTTTGTCTGCTAACGGCACGGCGGAGCGTGCCTGCTACTTTGTCCGCCCCGAAGCCGATTAAGCGTTGACGCGGATCGGAATTTCCGTAGGCTTGGCTTCTTCCGCTTTCGGAATGTCAAGCGTCAGAACACCATCTTTGAACTCGGCTTTGATATCATCCGCCTTGACTGTCGGCGGGAGCGTAAATGCCCGTTGGAACCTTCCATAGGGGCGTTCGACTCGGCGGTAGTTTTTGCTGTCGTCCACCTGTTCCTGACGCTTTTCGCCTTTGAGCGTCAAGCGGTTCTCTTTTACGGAGACCTGGATATCGTCCTGAGTGACACCCGGGAGTTCGGCGCGAACTTCAAAACTATCGTCCGTTTCAGCAATATCAACGGAGGGGGACCAGTTGTGTTCGCCTGCTACGGTTCGCATGCCCTGATAGACAAATGGGTGCTGGAAAATTCGCCAGGGTCTGTTGTGAAGTTTGAACAGATTTGCTGCCGGTCGACGTAAGGTTACATAAGTCATTTTGGATTCTCCTTTTTGTATTCTGTTTTCTGTCCGCTCGTCGCGGTGGTTTGATGACGAGTGGTGTAACTATCCTACCGTGATACTGGTGGGGCCAGCCCCGTGTGCTATCCTTTCGCTTGCAACAGCCAGCAGACGGGGCTGATTCCGAGGTACCTTGGTTAAGATTTCACCGTAATCGGGATGTGCGTCTGTTTTGCCTCTTCTGCTTTGGGAATTGTCACCCTTAAGACACCATCGCCGAATTTTGCTGTGATAGCCGTGGATTCAACGTTCCGTGGCAAGGTGAATGTCCTTTGGAAGCTACCATACCGCCGTTCGACGCGGTGGTAGTTTTTGTCCTCAGTTTCTGCTTCCTGTCTTTTTTCGCCCTTGATTGTCAGCACGTTGTCGATTACTGAAACATGGACATCGCTTTCCGTAACACCGGGGAGTTCTGCGCGAACTTCAAAACTATTGTCCGTTTCAGAAATATCAACGGAAGGCCTCCAAGGGGTGTCACCGGCATCAGTTCTGCCTTCTCGAGACTCAAACAGGTCTTCAAAAGTACGTCCCATTTCGGAGTGAAGGTTGAACAGGTTACCGATGGGGCTGCGTGTGGTTAAGAATGCCATTTTTATTCTCCTTTTGGATTTTGTTATGTTAATAACACTATGTGCAAGTTCTATGCCAACTTCTTAAGGTGCAAGCAAATAAGGCTATTAACCCCCGCTTTGCGGGGGCAAATACCACAGATGCTCGCGATTTATTAACATATAAGCAAGTTCTGTGCCAAACCAGTACAGGTTGTGGGCAAACACTGCGGCCCTGCCTGTACTGGTTGTACTGGTGATAGGCAGGCACTGCGGAAACCCTGCCTGTCCGTGTACAGGTGATGGGCAGGCACTACGGCACCCCTGCCGTTTTTGGCACAAGCGTGCCACTATGGAGTGGTGGGGATGTCAAAAAGACACACCGAGAGGGAGGAAGGGAGAGCTACCGGGACAAGTTTTCATGGATGCGGGCGCGGATACCAGCGGCAAGCGTGTGCAATGCAACCGGATTTTCGTCCTGAAACGGGATAACCAGGTCAGCGTACTTTTTGCAAGGTTCCGTGTAAACGGGAAAGTTGGGTAGCACATCTCGCCGGTACCAGTTGATTGCCCATTCCAGGTCGCCGCCGCGTTGCGCGACATCGCGGAGCATCCGTCGCAGTACCCGTTCATGCGCATCTACATCAAGGAACAGCTTAATATCCATCAAGTCTCGCAAGGGTTCGCTCCAGAAGATGAGGTGGCCTTCCACAATAACGATGTCGCTCGGTTGCACGCACGAATTTTCGTCAGCGCGCTGCGCTGCACGTGTACCGGGGGTAGGTATTTTAATAGCCTCGCGCGCCCGGAGTTTCTCAATGTCTGTGATGAGAGCATCCCATAGTACTACATCCGGGTGATTAGCGGTGATGACGCGCTCCCGCTCTGCTGGTGAATATTCTGCCCAGTCGCGAAAATAGGAGTCTTGGTTTAGCACGACCGGCGCGAACTCAGCGAGTTGTTCTGCCAAAGCACTTGCAAACGTCGTTTTCCCAGAGGCGGAACCGCCCATAATCCCAACAGTGATAGGGGTGAAACGCTCATTTTTATTCATTTTTTCTCCTTTCCTTCCCATTTGATGCAGGAACCTGAACCGATACGTCCCAAATGAAAACCAGAGTGTCCCTAGGGACATCTTTCCATGCTTTAGTCCCGTAGGGCCAATATCTGTCTAGAAACCGAATGCTTTAGTCCCATAGAACGGAGCAACGAATGAGCATTTTGATTAAGAATACGGGCGGGCACTTCGGCCTCGCCCGTATAGTTCAGTTGTATGACACTGCAATCCACTCCCGACAGTTCATCGGACGAAGAGGAAGGCACGCGATGAAATGAGTGCCCATAGCAAATCCTCGCATCCTGCGCGGCGCCTCGGGCTCTCCGCAAGATACGCTTCGGCAGTTTCAATCTCCTCGTCTGATGGGAACCGACTCAACGTAGTGAGGTACAGCACCCTAATTAATTCCTGGTTGTCCAGTTTCGCCTCTATCAAACGGGTAAGCATCCCTTCGCCGCTTTTCAACTTTTTATGGACATAAGGGGCGTTAATCATGTGGAGTGCTTGGGCGAGCGTCGGTTCAAGTGTCGGTTCTAAATCGCCGAGGAATTCCCTATCGGAACGTCCGTACAAGGCCAAGAAGCGTGAGCTCACTGGCAGCGGCAGTTGAACAGACCGGGTGCCGAGCGGGTAACGCCCATATTTTTCTTGGGTACCTGTAACATCGTTTAGGACATCCAGCAACACCTGCGCGACCATGGGACGCGGATAGAATCGCGAGAAAAACCGGTCATCCAACTGATTTGTCTCATTCGGTACTGCGGAGAGTTGGTAGGTACGCGAATTGAGAATCTGTTTAATCAGGTGTTTGGTATCAAACCCACTTTGGACAAAATCGTCTGCCAACGCCTCCAAGAGTCCTTCAACACTCGGTGGGGTTGTCGCCCGCATATCGTCAACCGGGTCAACGATGCCTCTGCCAAAATAGTGGCTCCATAGCCGGTTCACAGTTGCTTTCGCGAAGTAGGGGTTCGTCGAGGAGGTCATCCAGTCCGCCAGCAGTTGTAGTACATCTCCCTGATAATTCGCAGAAAGCGTTTCACCGCCGAGGAAGGTTGGTAAGGCCACCTCACCACGGTTTCCCTGTACGGATTGGTTGATAACGCGGCCAGTGGGATCGTAGTAGACAACCTGCTCGTTGTAGAGTTCGCCGGGTCGGGTACCTACTTTTCCTGTGAAGGCGGCAAAGTTCCAATAATCATCAGTTGTCCATCTGTCAAAAGGATGTTTATGGCATCTGGCGCAACTGAGACGGATGCCCAGGAACACCTGTGCAGTTGTTTCAGCTCTGCCTGCGGGTTGTTGCTCAATTCGGTAGTAGTTTGCCGGTCCGTGCTGATAGGTGCTGCCTCTTGCGGCTATGAGTTCTCGGACAACCTCGTCGTAAGGTCTGTTTCGTGCGGCAGCGTCCCACACCCATTCGTGAAAGAGAGTTGCGCCGCGTTCTCCGAAAGCACCGTTCCCCAATGCACGGGGGTGGATGCGTAACATATCCGCTAATTTGAGCGTGCGCAAGTCTACCCATTCTGGTGTCTCAAGGAGCATATCGATGAGGTTTGCGCGTTTGTCGGGATGCGTATCGGCAAGGAATGCTTTCACCTCATCAACTGTCGGGAGCCTCCCGACAGTATCCAGATAGACTCTGCGAATAAACGTGGCATCGGTTGACAGGGCAGAGGGGCTCACATTCAACTTTTTCAGTTTCG
Source organism: uncultured Poribacteria bacterium (assembly GCA_958295855.1). Taxonomy (GTDB): domain Bacteria; phylum Poribacteria; class WGA-4E; order WGA-4E; family WGA-3G; genus CATQHH01. The sequence goes on from OY282383.1 coordinate 201,688, forward strand.
CCAGGACGAATTCATCAATAAAGTTGTTGGTTACAAATTCTTGTAAGGGCGGATTTTCATATTCGTCTGCCCGCGGAATTGTCACGAAAGATGCTGTAACAACGCCTAAGAATCGTGCAATAACCGCTGTGCCGCCCCATCGCACGCTTGTCACTTCACCTGTCTCAGAGACCTCCGCCACAGGTGTATCTTTGGATTCATAAACAGTCTGCGCGGTTACATCTTCAACGGCCCCGTCGGTAAAATAGGCGAGTACTTTGAGTTGTTGAGTTTCCCCCACATCAGACAGGACAAACGTCTCTGGCTGGACTTCAAGTTTCATAAGCCGCGGTTCGTCTTCGGAGAAGGGGGCCCCTGCTTCAATCCAGCGAAGAATGGTTAATGCCTCCTCCGAATTGGGTTCAAACCGCAATCCGCCTTCATGCGGCACCTGCGCGGTGGGTTTGAGGAGAAAAAGGCTCTGATCCGGTTCAAGCAGGTTAATCCTTCTGCCGCGGTTATGATGGACAATCGGTTCATAATCTGATTCCGGATTTAATGTCAGCAAAGAGAGATTCAATCCGCCTTGGCCACCGAATTTTCCGTGGCACATGCCAGCGGAGCACCCCTGTTTATCAAGAATAGGTGCAATGTCTTTGAGGAAGCGCGGCGGCCCACCCGTTTCCGAGGAAGATGTAGGGCCGGTGCCTGCTTCGCCGATTCCCGCATCTGCTATCGGGGCCGGCCCGCCCTTTTCCTGCCTGTCCGCTGATGTGCCGGTTATGTTCGCCTGTGCGGCGAGCGTTATCGCAAACAAAAACAAAATCACGCTATGAATTAGTGGCCCGCCCACCCGTTTCCGAACTCGGTGCTGAGCTATGGGTTTGTTTGTAGCTGGTGCTTTTCGCGCAACTGCCACAAACCGATGGCTGACGGTTGGCGTATGGGGGTTCCAAACCTGTCCCGTAATGCCACTCGATGTTCCGATTAAGTTCTTTGCAGTTAAGTTTTTCATGAGAATACCTCCGTAAACACTTCAGTGACGTGTTCAACAAACAGAAACTCAACCCCGGCTTGAATATCTTCGGGGACTTCCACAAAATGTTTTTTGTTGCCTTGCGGCACAATGACTTTCTTGATACCAGCCTGTTTGGCAGCAAGAATCTTTTCCTTCACACCGCCAATAGGTAACACCCGGCCTCTGAGGGTTAGCTCACCTGTCATAGCGATTTCCGGGCTAATCCGTTTATGTGTTGCGATAGAAGCGAGGGCAGTTGCAATGGTAATGCCTGCTGAGGGCCCGTCTTTCGGAATTGCACCCGCAGGGACATGGATATGAATGTCGCTCTCCAACACATCGGGATCGAATTTGAGCGCGCTTGCCTGGGATTTGACATAACTGAGCGCAGTCTGTGCGGATTCCTGCATGACATTGCCGATCTGCCCGGTGACTTGAAGCCGCGTCCGGATATCTGTTCTCTTCGTAGCGGTTGCCTCAACGAAAAGGATTTCACCCCCCGCCGGTGTGACAGATATCCCCGTTGCGACACCGATGTCGGCTTTGCGCCCTGCGATTTCGGAATGGAATTTGACAGGGCCCAAATAAGTCGGAATGTTTTTCGCCTCAATGGCTGTCGCGTCGGTGTGCCCTTCGGCAACGCGCCGCGCCACTTTTCGGCAAATCGTTCCCAACTCGCGTTCCAAATTCCGGACACCTGCTTCACGGGTATACTCCGTAATCACCCGGTCAACCGCTGCATCTTCAATGGCAATCTGTTCTGTTGTAAGGCCGTTTGCTGACAACTGCCGCGGGATAAGATACTGTTTCGCGATAATCTGTTTCTCGTTGGCGGTGTAACCGGGGAGTTCTATCGTCTCCATACGGTCGCGCAATGGCGGCGGAATCGTGTCAAGCTGATTCGCTGTCGTGATAAACATCACCTTCGCGAGATCGAAAGGGACATCAATGTAGTTATCCGTGAACGAGTGGTTCTGCTCCGGATCAAGGACTTCTAACAATGCAGATGCCGGGTCTCCGCGAAAATCTGTGCCGAGTTTGTCAATCTCATCAAGCATAAAAACGGGATTGTTCGATTCGGCTTGTCGTAACCCTTTAATAATTTGCCCCGGCATGGAGCCGATGTACGTCCGTCGGTGCCCGCGGATTTCTGCTTCATCGTGCATGCCGCCTAATGAGATGCGGACAAATTTTCTATCTATGGCACGCGCAATGGATTTCCCAAGCGAGGTCTTCCCAACGCCGGGCGGCCCGACAAAGCAGAAGATTGGCCCTTTCATATCCGCTTTAAGCATACGCACTGCTAAATGCTCCAAAATTCGCTCTTTTATCTTTATCAAGTCGTAATGGTCTGCATCAAGCACTTCTTGCGCCACGGTGAGGTCCAAAGCATCCTCAGTACTCACACACCAAGGGAGGTTCATCAGCCAATCCAGGTAAGTTCGGGACACAGTGGATTCCGGGGAGAAAGACTGCATTCTAGAGAGGCGTTTGAGTTCTTTTTCCGCAGTCTGCTTCGCTTTATCAGGCATCTCCACCTTTTGTAGCTGTTCCCGCAGTTCCTCAATTTCCAGCGTGATGTCTTCTGCTTCGCCGAGTTCCGTTTGAATGGCTTTGAGTTGCTCGCGTAGAAAGTATTCGCGTTGCCCTTTGTTAATAACAGCTTGGGCATTGTTTTGGATGCGACTCTCCAATTCGTGGAGGTCGAGTTCCTTTGCGAGGATAATGGCGAGTGTATTCAACCGTTTTTGGATAGACACAGTTTCTAAAATTAACTGTTTATCGCTCGGCTTTAGATGCAAAACGGCGGCGATGTAGTCGGCTTGTCGGCCCGGTTCATCAATGTTTCTCGTTAAGCCGGCGTATTCCTCTTGGTAGCGCGATGACATCTGAACAATTCGCTGAAACATTTCATCGTTGCTACGCACAAGTGCTTCCAGTTCCAAATCCAATCCTACGTCCTGTCTGCCCTTTCCAAGGAGATGGAGTTCGCGCTCATCGCTATCGATGACCTTTACACGAGCCTTAATAAAAGGTTCGGTGTGCAAAATTTCCTCAATTTCTACCCGTTCCCTGCCATGCGCGAGGAATAACACGTCTTCATCATCTTTTTTGCAGCGCAGGATATGAACCAAGCTCCCGACTGGGCTGAAATCATCCTGCGTAATGTCTTTGATACTCTCAGCCGCACTATCCATTTTGGGTCGAAAGATACAGAGTCCTCTTTCACCATCCATCGCCTCATTGACGGCAGCAATCGCCATCTTTCCAGAGAGTGCAACATGGTGCGGTGGAAATGGTGGTACCGGCGGCATATATGGAAAAACGACGACATCATCCAACGGGAGGACCGGGAGTTCTTGTGTCAGTTCATCTTCTGTGTTTTCATTCATTTTACTTACTCCTTTGGGAGGAAACAGGGCTCCTCCCCTACGTGTTCAACGGGGTGATGAGGAGAACTAGAACACACATCAAAGATGCGTGTTGCATTCCGCTCGGGGTTACAAACTCCGCCTACCTCTTCCCGCCCGCCCTTTCCTTATCAGGGCCAGAATTGATAGAGTGTCGTGTTCGCCAGGATGCTACTAATGCTCCACAGACTTCCGCATAAATAGTCACCCAGCGCGAGCCCTAAAAACAGCGGCACAGCCTGCCTGTAAGCTTTGAGGCCGCCTTGGTGCAACACAAGTGCCTTGGCTATCCACGCTACAAACAGACAACTCCAGAGATTGGACATCCCCCAGCTGTTCGCCATGGCATATCCAAGGGGGTGCAAGGGCCACCATAAAAACCGGGTTCGCAGAAACATCAGCCCCATTGCGACAGCACTTCCGCCGCCGATAAAGGCAAGCGCAGGGACATCGGTTTCTTGCGGATAATTCAACCAATTTTCGAGCTGCCGGTAAACGCCCCTGCCAAATCCTAATGCCCAAGGGCCATAATAGCCTGTTTCGGCACCATGCCGGTAATAACTATCTAACAGCAACCAGAAGACGACGACCGCCCCCACTACCGTTGCGATTAAAATGGCGGCTGCTGTGTGGCGCGGGTTTATTTGCCGGCGCTCTGAAATTTTTAACGCTTCCAGTTCCTGCGGCATAGGATGCGCGCGATATGCCCGGTTAAAAAACATGTACAGTGAAAACACCGCTTTCGTACGAGTGTTCAGACGCTGAGAGCCAAACGCTGTCACTATAAGCCCGTGCGGGTCGACTCGGTGTAAATCATGCACCAAAAATCCCAATTCTGCGCGAAACCGAGCAATCATCGTAGCCAGCAGGAAGTAAATGCCGAAAAAGAAGGGAATCACCCACAACGACATTCCTGCCTTATACGAGAACAATGTCAAAAACAGCAGGCCACCCACAATACCGAGAAAGGCAATGTGATAAGGCATCGGTTCGCGCTGCATCTCCGGTTGAGGTCTTCCGCGGAATCCATCTGAGATACCCGCAAAAATCTGTCGGACATGTGTTCTGCCGACCCAGGCAGCAGTGCCGAGGAGTACCATATACGCGCCGAAGCTTTGCGCGTCCGCATAAGGAAACCCCGGTAGATTCCGCATGCCGAAAACACTACCTGCCATGAGTTCCAGTTTGTACAGCCAATAGAATGCCCAACATGAGAAGAGCAGATCGAGCGGGATAAGAAAACTAATCCCAATCGCAAACGGATAAAACGAGAGGCGCACGCCACCCATCGCGTTCCAGGGCCGTCCCGTAAAATACTGATGAATATTTTGCCGTTTGACGGGTAGGTAAGGCACCGCCGGATAAATGGAGTTAAGCAAATTCAGGAGGCTAATCCCTGCGGCAATGCCGAAACCCAACCACATCAACTTGTTTCTGAAAAAGTCTGTACGTGCCCCAGTCATCGCGAGCGGCAGCTGAATAATCGGATATGTAAGCCGTTCACGCTCGGTCCATTGGACCCTGAGCAATGTGTTGATGCACAACATAACAAACATCAACACGAGAATAAAAGCAGTCCACCAGATGACAGGCACTGCCCATGCCATTAAATGGGCTTTTCGGTAAAGGCTTGATTGCCCCTCATAGTAGCCCGACAAGACACCCGAATCTTGAACTGTCAGCCATGTCGGGAGTTCTTTCCAAAAAAGTTGTTGCCATTCGTTCTCCGAGGTTGCAAACCGAAACGGATGTCCAAGTATCGTGACTAAAATCTCCATCATATCGTGCGAACACAATGAGGAGACAATGCACAACATCACATAGATTGTGAGCAACTCCGCGGGCGTAAGGCTCAGCTTCGTCGACATTTTGCGCAACACCGCACTCAGCACCATCAGCCAAAAGATGATGAAAATGACATTGGACAGCGGATGGATAAGCGTGGGATGTGTATAGCGGACTACCTCTAATTGGATAATCCAGAAAACGTTCACCGGAATCAGAATCAGCGCAATGACATAAGCTTTAGGCGTGAGGCCGGGTTCAAAATTGTTTGTCATATTTCGTAACTTGGCTTCCCGCCCGCCTTTCCCGCAACTATACGAAAAGATCAGATTGTCCCTTTAATCCACCCGCGTTCTGCTTCAATCAACACCTCCGTTTTGAGTTTTGCGCACCGTTTCTTATAGTCTAGCAAAGCCTCTGTCGCCGCCTCTCCTGTGAGAACGCTCGGCTGATGTACAGTGTAGCTTGCAGCTTTGCCATCTTGCGCCGAGGCGTTAGGGGCATCTGTCAAGATCGGAATCAACTCAATTGATGTCAGAATTCTGTCCTCAAACGTTACCTTGGGCATGACTATGCGCGAATGCTGTTTATGATATGTATCATAGATGAAATCGGCGAGGCTGTAAACTATCGGTTTGCCCTGATACAGTTCAATGCCGCCAAGGGTATGAAGTTGTTGACACAACACCAGATCTGCGCCTGCATCAATCAATGCGTGTGCAAAAATCCGTTGTCGCCCGATTGATTCCTCTAATTGCGTTGGCGCGTGGTTTCCAGGTGCATCCTTGCCCCAGTGTAGCCAGACAATCACCAATTCTGCCCTTTGCCGTGCCTGCGTTACTGCATCCACCATTTGGCTATAAACCGCGTAGGCGAGCGGATCTGCTGTGTAGCGCGCAAATTCATTCACGCGATAATACGCTAACAACGCCACCTCGACAGTGGAAGCAGAATCCGTTCCGACATGGACCGGCACCCACGCAGGAAGCTGTGCAGCTTCTGCAGTTATACCCGCGCCTATCGGTTTGACGTTATACCATTCCAATTCGGTGATTGTATCTTCTAACGCCTCAAGGCCAAAGTCCATTATGTGCGGGGTGGCTAAGGATACAGCATCAAACCCTGCATTTGCGAGGGCCCTTGCCAACCCCGGTGCCGCCCGAAAGGGGTGCTCAATGCCGTATCGCGGCTCCCCCCGCTCCGAGATACTCGTGTTTAGCGAAGCAGTGGCAACATCTGCCGACTGAATCAGGGCAGCAGTTCCCTCAAAAAACACACCGGCCCCCTCACTTTCAATGAGCGGTGTCATGCGGCTCCCGATGGTAATATCACCGACAGCAATAACGGAGAGCTCACTTGCCGCAACCGTCAAAATGGTTATGCATAACAAACCGCACGTCGCTATAAACACTTGCAAACTGCGCAAGAAACCAAAGATTGGATGACTGGCAGTAGGAGCGATCTCCGAATCGCGATGGAGCCATTTGCTGCGCTTTTTCCATCCTTTCCGCCTTCCATGCTTCCAGCCAAGTCCTCTGGCAACAGAAGCACACGAACTTGCTTCCCGCCCACCCGTTTCCGATCTTGTATGCGAAACGTTTATAAACGAAGAGTTCTCATAGAAAAATGGTAGAATTTGGCTGATTTTCATTCTTCTGGTGCCTCTAAGACCTCATCCAGGTCGATGTCCGCCTCGAATTCATTAAATAGGCTTTCCTCTTTCAATTTCATCCCGAGCGTAATGAGTGCCTCAGATAAGGTTAGCCTATCGACCTTCGCGGTTTCAAGAGTTTCGGTTTCAGAAGTCAAGTCTGCTCGCAGCGACTCATGGTTCCGGCGTGTCTGTTCTTGAAGGAGCTTCGCCTCGCTACTGAGCCGGTCGATTTGTGCCTGAAAGTCGCGGGCGAAGTCATTTATTAGCGTTGACAGTTTCTGCAGATCTGCCTCGCCTCGCCCCACGAATCCATCAAGTTGGGTATCCACTCGGATATCGACCAGGCTTTCGATTTCGTCTGGTAGCTTGCGAATCTCGGCTTTAACGCCCTCGATTTCGTCGGTGAGCCGTCTCTCAATATTAGCAAGTCTTTCGTCAAACTGCTGTCGCGTGTCTTCCAACTCCTTGCTTAGCGTTCGCAACCGCTTGTTGTAGATACGGATGTACCTTCCGATTACACTTGCTTCCAACTCCTGTTGTCGGGGTTCTGGTTTATCTCTCTCTGCAATCTCACGCTCGTCGGTGTCGACCGGTGTTTGCATGTGTGTGTCAATCTTTAATGGCATCAGTCTCTCCTAAATTTTTGCAAACGTTGCTATTATTTATCAACAACCTAAGGATAATTGTAGACATTTTCAGACTCTGTGGTGAAGGTATTTACCCCGCTTTGCGGGGCAGATACCACCTCATCAGGACTCTGGTTGGCATCCGGTTGTTCGCCCCTCTCACGGTTCGCATTAAATTCGCGCAAAATACAGTTGACAATCTCCTCAGTATACGCTTGCGCGTCTACATTGTGCTGATTTGCCTCCCAGGCCATCCTCGCTGCTGCCTCGAAGTACTCTGCATGCTTATAGGCATCTAAGATGTCTGTGCCTCGTGAAAATGTTCCGTGCCCGACCCAATAGAGAATATAGCGCTCTGGGCTGCCGCCATTCTGAAAAAGCCGTAGACTCTCATAAGATAATTCGGGAATACCCGGTGCCCGCTCTTGCACAAACCCGATGCCGCTAGACGCATCGTATATAATCGGGGTTTCGGGTTCATACCCTCTGAGAAAATTATAAAACAGGTCGGGATGTCCATGCTCTGTTCGAGAGATTAGGTTCAAGAACTTCGGCTGCAGATGGACAAGTGCATTAAACCCGTGTGGCTCTAGCTGTTCAAAAATGAGCAGGTAGTGGAACATCTCACTCGTTGGAACGGGTGGTGCAACGCCGTTTGCATGTCGATTCAAAACAGACTGCTCCGGTGTGCCGAAACGCATCCGATAATGCATACCGTCCGGTTCAACCTCAATGAGCGTTAAATTGAGCGCAGGATGCTCACTCCCAATCATGTCCAAACGCGAACCCGATTTTGTCAGCAGGACGTGTCTCCCGGCCAGCTCTTTAACGACAATCTGTGGTGGTAATTGGTAACGTGGCGACTCATCATAAGGGATGAGGCATGGGTTCTCAACTGTTTCCGTTAAAACGGCGCCCATATTGCCAGCAGTTGCCCACAAATATTCGTGAGCGTGTGCATGTGCACCGACCCAGCCCATCTGCCCTATCAAGGTACCACATTCACTGTCAGGTGAAATAGGGCGCAGGTCGGGATGATAGCCCCTCTCACGCCAGCGTTCGTAACGATAACTCTGGGGCGGGGGTGCTGTTAACGCATTTATCAAATATGGATTGGCTAATGTTAAATGCACTCGCTGTTCTATTCCTCGCTTAAGATACTCTATATCTTAACTATACCATGTTTACCAGAAGATAGCAAGCTTTTCGTCATTCCTTGCGGAGTAATCAGGTTGCAAGACGCATCGCGCAATGCACTGTAGATCTCGTCGGAGGTTTCTGATGCCTTAATTGTTTGTAGGGGCAGTGCCTTGTGCCTGCCCTTCCCCTCCGAATCGCAACACTTTTACAAAAAAGTTGAATATTCCGCTGACATGTGGTAAAATTCGTATTTTCGTCATTCCTTGCGGAGAATTCAGGTCGCAAGACGCATCTGGCAATGCACTGTAGATCTCGTCGGAGGTTTCTGATGCCTTAATTGTTTGTAGGGGCAGTGCCTTGTGCCTGCCCTTCCCCTCCGAATCGCAACACTCTTACAAAAAAGTCGAATATTCCGCTGACATGTGGTAAAATTCGCCTTTTCGTCATTCCTTGCGGAGTAATCAGGTTGCAAGACGCATCTGGCGCTGCACTGTAGCTCTCGTCGGAGGTTTCTGATGCCTTAATTGTTTGTAGGGGCAGTGCCTTGTGCCTGCCCTTCCCCTCCGAATCGCAACACTTTTACAAAAAAGTTGAATATTCCGCTGACATGTGGTAAAATTTGCGGCGTAATGGCATTAACCCCCTGCAAAGCAGGGGCAAATACCCTAAAAAAAATTCCGAAAAATGAAAGGAACAGACAGACATACAATGCGAACTGAAACAGATAGCATGGGCAGCCTCCAGGTCCCAGCCGACCGGTACTGGGGCGCACAGACACAACGCGCCCTCCAAAATTTTAGAATCGGCGATGAACGTCTGCCACGCGCGGCGATATGGGCACTCGGCACTGTGAAACAGGCAGTCGCGCACGTGAATGCGGACCTCGGTTTGCTTGAACCTCGGCTTGCGGATGCAATCAGCACTGCAGCACAGGAGGTTATTGATGGCACATTGGATGACCATTTTCCGCTCCGAATTTGGCAGACAGGCAGCGGAACACAGACAAATATGAACGTGAATGAAGTCATTGCAAATCGGGCAATTGAGCAACTGGGTGGCGAAATGGGCAGCAAGCATCCCATCCACCCCAACGACCACGTCAATAAGTCTCAATCAACAAACGACGTTTTTCCGACAGCTATCCATTTGGCGCTCTTAAAGCAGATTCGGGAGTTTATGTTGCCGCGCCTTAGCGCACTACGAGATGCGTTTGCAGAGAAGGCATCCGCCTTCGAGGAAATTGTTAAGATCGGGCGAACGCATCTGATGGATGCAACACCGCTCACGCTTGGACAGGAGTTCAGCGCCTATACACAACAACTTACTCATGCAGAGACGCGCATAACCGATTCCCTCCCACACCTCTCTGAGCTTCCAATTGGCGGCACGGCTGTCGGGACAGGATTAAATACGCATCCAGACTATACGGCGCGCGTGGTGGCGAGGCTGGCGGAGATGACCGGATATCCACTCCAGCGTGCCTCAAACGCGTTTGAAGCACTTGCATGCAGGGATGCCGTGGTGAGTGCGAGTGGCGCGTTGAAGACGCTGGCGGTTGGCCTGTTTAAGATAGCAAACGACATCCGGTGGCTCGCCTCGGGGCCGCGGTGTGGACTGGGTGAGTTGCAGTTGCCTGAGATGGAACCAGGAAGCTCAATTATGCCGGGGAAGGTGAATCCAACACAGTGTGAGGCTGTGACAATGGTGTGTGCACAGGTGCTCGGGAACGACACGACGCTGACGTTTGCAGGTGCCAACGGGGCGTTGCAACTGAATGTGTTTATGCCTGTGATTGCGTATAACGCTTTGCAATCCATACAACTTCTCGGTGACGCGTGCGAATCATTCCGCAAAAACTGTGTGGAAGGCATCGTGCCGAACAAGGAAGCGATTGGGCAGCACCTCTCGGAATCGCTGATGCTCGTTACGGCGTTAACACCGCATATTGGCTACGATAGGGCAGCAAAGGTAGCACAATACGCGCATGAGCAGGGCTGCACGCTCCGCGAAGCTGCTATTGCCCTGGAGGTATTAACGGCAGAGGCGTTTGATGAATTTGTCGTGCCGGGGGACATGACGAAGCCGAATCTATAATTGGTTGCAGGCTGTCGACATACTGCCCATCAGCCCCCCGCACCCCGACACAGGCAACAATGAAAAATTTTTTGTCGTGCCGGGGGACATGACGAAGCCGAATCTATAATTGGTTGCAGGCTGTCGACATACTGCCCATCAGCCCCCCGCACCCCGACACAGGCAACAATGAAAAATTTACTGATTTTTCATTTAGGGTAATGCCCCGCAAAGCGGGGAATCACCCTGTCACCTGTGTTGCGACGTGCATTCAGATGTAACCTTAGCCCCAGCGGGGCGACATGTGTATAGCCGCGCATGCCGACCCTCCTCCTTAGCCCCAGCGGGGCGACAGGTGCTAAGGGTGCATAAGAAACCTCCGACGACATCTACTGTAGCGGCAGTGCCTTGTGCCTGCCCATCTACATCGTCAGAACACTCCTGCCAATGGTATTTGCCCCTGCTTTGCAGGGGTTTCATACCAAGTTGTGAATGGCCAATGAACAACTTTTTTATTTCTTACTTATGCTGATTACTCCGCAAGGAAAGACAAAAATTAGTCATCATCGTCACTTGCGGTATCAAGCGGTTGTCCCTGATAGGCAACTTCTATGTTCTGGAAGTCGGAGAAGCCGCTTCCCGCTGGGATAAGCCTACCGAGGATGACGTTTTCTTTTAGCCCGAAGAGCCTGTCGGTTTGACCGCTCACTGCCGCGTCTGTGAGCACTTTGGTCGTCTGCTGGAAGGAGGCCGCTGAGATAAAACTATCTGTGCTCAAGGAGGCTTTGCTGATGCTCTGGAGTATGGGTTCTCCTGTGGCGGGTGTGCCGCCTGCGGTGTCGATGGCACTGTTTTGACGCTGGAACTTGTCGCGGGCGACTTCTTCGTTCGGGTAGAAGGCTGTATCGCCGGACTCGGTGACGCGTATCTTTGTCAGCATCTGCCGGACGATGGCTTCGATATGCTTGTCGTTGATGACTCTTGCACCGTAGACTTTCTGGACTTCATCGACAAGGTATGCCCACACGGCTTCTTCGCCTTCGACGGGTACGCCGTTTATGAGGGTACGCCCGATTCTTAAAATATCGTGCGGGTTGAGGAATCCATCTGTGAGCGGTTGGCCTGCATCTACCCAGTCGCCTTCGGTGACTCGCCGTTTTTCATCAGGGATGGCATAGACTCTGCTGGTATGCCCTTCATCTATGATGCGGTATGTGGGTACGCCTGCCTTGGTGCCTACGGCTTGTACGTGTCCCTCAATTTCGGCGATTTCTGCGGCATTTTCTCGCTTGGGACGCCGGGCTTCAAACAGTTCTGTGACGCGGGGTATGCCTGCTACGATGTCTCGGTTCGCGGTTTTCTCATGCAGTTCTGCGAGGGTGTCTTCTGCATCAATGCTATCCCCTTCTTCGACGGAGAAGGAGTAACCGAGAGGTATGAGATGCGGCACGTAAGCACCCTGACTGTTCACGATTTCGATATGCATGCGCATGTCGAGCTCGGCTGTTTCAAAGCCGGCGTATTGTGCAAAAGTTGTCTTGTATGCTTCTTCAGTCAATACCTCGCCGACGGTATGCCCACAATTGGGATGGAAGACATCCGTGACGGTGTAGGTTTTCCGCTGGTTCTCCTTCTGTAGCTTGCGGTATTCCTTTTCGCCTAGAATGTGCCCAGGGTCGAACTGAGGGACAGAGGAATCTGTCCTTTCGTCCCGGGTGACCTGATTGACGCGTTCGACATCAAACGCTTTGTACTGCCGCTGGTATGATCGGTATTCCTTTTCAGTTAACTCGGTTCCGACTTCCAACTGCAGGTCGGGGTGATGTACACTAACGACGACATATAGACTCGTGAATTTTCCCGAAATTTCGGGATCTTCTTTACGCAACGACTTATACTGGGCTTCGCTTAAGCGCTGTCGCGATTCGGAGATCGCTCCTACCTCCTCGTAGTAGCGTTGCACTTCAAACCCCTTGTACTGTCGGCGGTGTGCGCTTGACGCTTTTTGTGTCAACAATTCACCAGGCTGTAGCGGGCACTCGGGGTGATTGACAGCAGTCACGTGATAGAGTCGTTCCGCCTCAAAGGGTCCCATTGTATTAACAGCGGAGGAGGCTGTGATACCTGGGAAAGTGGCTCTGAACTGTTTCTCCTCACCATCGCTGAGCAAGTCACCTGGTTTGAGGGTGCAGTCCGGATGATGCACATGGATGACGCGGTGCTTCAACTTTTGAACATTGAACCCAGGAAACCGCTTGTGTTCCTTACGTGCCGCGTCTGTTGTTAGCACGTCGCCGACCTTGAGGGGGAACTCGGGGTGATAGACTGCGGTGACAACATGCTTCGGGGCATCCAATTCTTTAACCTGAAACGCCCGATACTTTAGACGGGCCTCCTCGTAGGCGCGTTCGGTTAATTCTCTTCCAATCTGATACTCGGCTGGATCCAGCCCCGAGTTTGCGTCTCCTGTTATCTCAGTATGCATAACGTAGACAGGCTTTGACTCCAAGTCAAAGGGGGTAAGCCACGAGGCGATGTCTGAAGCCGACACTTCCTCTCCAACCTCATAAGGGAAGTCTGCCCGAGTGCGCTCGGTTATGCGGTAGACACGTTCGAAGTGAGAATCCCGGGCGGAGTGGGTATGTTCCCCGCTTTGCGGGGAGAAGGGTTTTGCCCTGCTTTGCAGGGAATTACCCTCTTCACCCTTTTCAGACTCGCCTCCCTGGGTCGCGCCGACTGAGGCAAGTTCTGTCTCTGTAAAGAGCTGCCCTGTCTCTGAATCTCGGGAAAGCCATTCACCATCAAACCCTGTGTGCATCTTGGCCTTCAACTCATCTGCTTTTTCGAGTGTGAGCAGCTCCCTCGGTGTAACAGCAATGTCGGGGTGAAGCACTTGCGTCACACGGTATTTCTGCGTTACAAAGCGGCCGAAGCCGTATTGCTTCCGGGCCTTGTCATATTGTGCCTGTGACAGCCGGGCGCCTTCCTGAAGGTGGCAGGCATGCTCCGATACAGCTGCCTCACTTAACTTTTCAACATGTTGAAAAAACGTCTCTTCAATCTCAGGCTCAAGTGAATCAATCTCACTGACGAGGGTTTCACTTGGTTGACGTACATTGCCGTATTTTTCTGTAAATTGTCGATACTCATCAGAGCTGCTGAACTTTTGGTGGCCTTCTCCGGGTTGTTCCGCATGGCAACCAATGCAGAGTGCCGCCAGGTCCCTGGGTTCGTTATGCTTCGTTCCCCGCCGATGGTGGACATGGAGAAACTGTTTATCATCCTTAAGGGCTACACCACACTGCTCGCACTGCCAACCGGCCCTATCACGATATTTCTCTGAGAGAAACTTCCAAGCGTCTGATGAATAATCAAAATGCTGTCCGAGAACGCTATAACCGTTATTTACTTTAGCACGCTCCGATACAGCAGTTACCTCATACTGCCAGGTCTCGGTCTCAAAGCCTTTATAACGTTGTGCGTTTTCAGTGTACTGCTTCTCACTCAACAACTCACCTGGGAGCAATGGGCACTCAGGGTGGTTAACCTGGGTGACCTTGTAAGCAGGTGCATCAAGCTTTGCGCTAGAGGGATGAACCCCCTGCTTTGCAGCGGCAGACTGACCGATTGTGTTCATCATATCTACTTTGTTGTCGGTTTCCCATGCAGAAGATGGACTGTCGGAGCCGATGGCTATCCAGAGATTTCCTTCTTGGCGCACTGTGCTGCCGGGGCGGAAATCGCGGAACCGCACGGTTCCCTTAACTTTCGCAAGAACTTTGCGCTGGCGCGCTTCTGAAATGGCCTCAACAGCCCCACCGGTGTGGAACGTCCGCATCGTTAGCTGCGTGCCGGGTTCACCAATGGATTGTGCAGCGATGATACCGATGGCTTCGCCGACATTGACAAGATTGTTGGTCGTCAAATCAATGCCGTAGCACTTTGAACAGACACCTTCGTCGGCTTGACAGGTGAGTACGGAACGCACTTTTACGACTTTGATGCGCGCGGCCTCAATCTGTGTGGCTTCTTCCTCGGATATCAATTGCTCGCTGGCTTTAAGCACTTGGCCTGTATCTGGGTGGATGATGTCTTCGGCGGCGGTTCGCCCTCTGATTTTAAATGCAAGGCTGCCGCCTTCAGTTGTAAACTTCTGAATGCTGTTCAGTGTCTTGCAATCTTCAGTGGTAACGCGGACATCTTGGGCAACATCTACTAACTTCCGGGTTAGATACCCGGATGCGGCGGTTTTCATTGCGGTATCTACTAAGCCTTTGCGCGAGCCGTAGGTGGAGTTGAAATAGTCTAACACATCTAAGCCTTCGCGATAGGAGGCGGTTATCGGTGTAGAGAGAATGTTGTTGCTCTGATCGGATTTCAAGCCGACAATTGCACTAATTTGCATAAATGGGTTCTTCCGCGCGCGCGCTCCACTATCCGCCATAATATGCACTGGACTGAAACCTTTGACGGTTTCAGCGCCTATCTCTACGCCATCAGCATCTACGTTTGGATGAATCTTACGCGAGTCGCCGCGTTCAACGAGTGATGTCTCTAATTCGGGTAAGGCGGAGAACATCCTTTTCTCAACCTGTTCAATCGCTTCGAGCCAGATGCGAATTCGCTCATTCTCTAACTCGCCTGTGTCTGTAGCAGAGGTTGTCGCAAGGAGGTTATCCACTTCGGACTGGGCTTTGCTCACTAAAGCATCCCGGTTGTCGGGCCTGAGGTAATCTGTTATGCAGGGCGATATGCCGCTCAGGGTTGCATAGTGGAAGGCAAGTTTTTGGATTTCCTCAAGCATGTTGACTGTAACACGCGTTCCTAATTCGTTGAAACAGTCGTAGACTATCTTGGATAACTCGCGTCCGCTGGCTTCGGCGTTGAAAAAAGGCACCTGCTGCCGGGAATGCTCGTCTATCCACGCATCCTCGGACGAACTTCCTTTGATTTTCTTGAGTTTATCTGGCAGTACTTCGTTGAAAATAACTCTGCCTACTGTCGTGAGTATGGGGCTGGCTGTGGCACGCGGCCTGCTACTTTCGTGCTTGCTACTTTCCCCAAAAAAGAGTTGGAGGCTATCGTGTAGTTTGAGTTGGCCGGCTGCGTGCGCGGCGATAACTTCTTCTGTATTTGAATAGCGACGGTGGTACCAAGGTTTTTGGCGGAGCTCATCCAGTCGCGATTCGGAGATGGCTCCTACCGATTGCGCGATAAACTCATGCAACAACTTTGCATCCTCAGCATGTCCCGGCAGTTCCTTCGTCAGGAAACTCGGCCCTAGCACCATGTCAAGCTCCGGTACTGCAATTGGACCGCCGTGGGATGGCTTGAGGATATTATGACTGCTGAGCATTAGCAGCTTTGCCTCTGCCTGTGCCTCTACTGTGAGTGGCACATGCACTGCCATCTGGTCGCCGTCAAAATCGGCGTTGAATGCCTTACACACAAGGGGAGGTATCCGTATCGATTTGCCTTCTACTAACACTGGCAGAAATGCCTGAATGCCAAGCCGATGCAACGTGGGTGGGCGATTCAGTAACACGGGATGGTCGGCTATGACTTCCTCTAAGACTTCCCAGACAGGTGAATTGGACTCCACATGCTCGGCGATGTGCTTCGCACGTTTTATCGTCTGCGTATAGTTATACGCTTGCAGCCTCTCGATAATAAATGGCTTGAACAATTCTACGGCCATTCGCTTGGGCAAACCGCATTGGTGGAGTCCCAGTTCGGGGCCGACGACGATGACGCTTCGCCCAGAGTAATCGACGCGTTTTCCGAGCAGATTCTGACGGAAGCGCCCGACTTTGCCTTTGAGGATATCGGAGAGTGACTTGAGCGGTCGGTTGCCAGGGCCGGCAACACGCCTGCCGTGCCGCCCGTTGTCAAAGAAGGCATCAACGGCTTCTTGTAACATCCGTTTTTCGTTGCGCAAAATGACTTCGGGGGAACGGAGCTGTATTAACTTACGCAGCCGGTTGTTACGATTGATGACGCGGCGATACAGATCGTTCAAGTCGCTTGTGGCAAAACGCCCGCCTTCGAGGGAAACAAGGGGCCGTAAGTCCGGGGGAATGACGGGTATCACATCCATAATCATCCACTCGGGGCGCTGTTCAGATGCGGCAAAGTCAGACAACTGTTTGAGCTGTTTGGATATCTTGAGCTTTTTCTGATGGCTTGTTGTTTCCGAAAGCAGTTCGGTGAGTTTCTCTTTCTCTGCCTGCAGGTCGATGCTGTTCAGAATCTCAGAAATGACTTCGGCGCCAGTCCCTGCGCGAAATTGACCGGGGTACTGGTGTTTCGCTTGCTCGTATTCTAATTCTGTTAGGACCTGACGCGGCTGCAGCGGACAGTCCGGGTCGCTGACGGATACAACAACAAAGGCTTCAAAATAGATGATGCGTTCTACTTGGCGTGAGGAGAGATTACAAAAGGTGCCGATTCGTGACGGTATGCCTTTGAAGAACCAGATGTGGGAAACTGGGGCGGCGAGCTGGATATAACCGAGGCGCTGCCTGCGTACGCGCTGCTGCGTTACCTCAACTCCACACCGGTCGCATATCACTCCCTTGTGCTTTATCCGTTTATATTTCCCACAACTACACTCAAAGTCTTTTTGCGGGCCGAAGATGGCTTCGCAGAATAGCCCTTCCGGTTCTGGCCGGAGGGAGCGATAATTAATGGTTTCTGCCTTCCTCACTTCGCCGCAGTTACACCTTCCCATCTCCGGACAGATAAAGGGTTCTCTTGTGGATTGGGATGTGCTACGACGCTTACAACAGGTTTGCTTGGCTAATGCTTTTATCTCCTGGGGTGAGGCTATTTTTATCGAAATACTGTCAAACGCTGTTTTCATATTTTCGCTATTCCTTGCGGTGTAATCAGGTTGTAAGGTTCATCGAGGGTTACACTGTAGATCTCGCTGGAGGTTTTCGCTATTCCTTGCGGAGTAATCAGGTTTTCGCTATTCCTTGCGGTGTAATCAGGTTGTAAGGTTCATCGAGGGTTACACTGTAGATCTCGCTGGAGGTTTTCGCTAAAAGGGTTCGAAGGTGCCAAGAATTTTGACACCTTGTTCCTGTCTGTAATTTGCGGAGAATTCAGCATGGGCAGGCACAAGGCACTGCCCCTACAGATACAAGCCTTGCATCAAAAACCTCCGACGAGATCTCTAATGCGATGACAACTACATAATGCCAATGGTATTTGCCCCTGCTTTGCAGGGGTTTTATACCAATTCGAGTTCTCCGCAAGGAATGACTAAAGGTCTGAGTCGCGATTGAGTGTCACGTTCAGACCAAGGCTCTGGAGTTCTCGCACGAGCACGTTAAACGATTCGGGCGTGCCGGGCGGGTTTGGGTTCAGCCCCTTAACTATGGATTCATAGATTTCCGATCTGCCTGCCACGTCGTCCGATTTGAGGGTGAGCATCTCCTGGAGCGTATGCGCAGCGCCATAGGCTTCAAGTGCCCACACTTCCATTTCACCGAGTCGCTGGCCGCCATGTTGCGCCTTACCGCCCAGAGGTTGCTGGGTGACAAGCGAGTAAGGGCCTGTGGAGCGCGCATGCATCTTGTCTGCTACAAGATGGTTCAGTTTAAGGAAATAGACGTAGCCGACTGTGACTTCTTGGGCAAAGGGTTCACCTGTCCTGCCATCATAAAGTACGCTTTTCCCTGTCTTTTTACTGCGTTCGGGGAGGTTCGTTTTTCCGAGCAGTTCAAAGATTTCAGTCTCTGTTGCTCCGTCAAATACGGGGGATTCTGCGCGTATGCCTAATGCGTGGCACGCCCATCCGAGGTGAATTTCTAAGATTTGCGCGACATTCATTCGTGATGGGACGCCTAAGGGGTTCAGCACGATTTCAACGGGTGTGCCATCTGGCATATAGGGCATATCTTCAGCTGGCAGGATTTTTGCCACAACGCCTTTATTGCCATAACGGCCTGCCATTTTATCGCCAACGGAAATGGGACGTTTACTCGCGATATAAACTTTGACGCGTTTGATAACACCGGGTTTGAGTTCATCTCCCATCTCCAATTGCTTGAGGGCGCGTTCTTTCTCCTCTGTGTAGGCGGCTATCCTGCCTTGCGCCATCTCCTCAACGCGGCGAATGTGTTCCATTGCGGCAGCATCCGTTACGCAAACGGATGATAACGCTATGCCAGGTGTGTCTAATAGCTCAGCTGTCACTGTGTCACCCGCAGCAAACGACGTTGGGGCAGCACTTTGTTCGGAATTCCCGCCCTGCCCCTTTGCCTCTTCACTGCTTTGCTTCCCGCCCGGTTTCCCATCATGGGCAACCAGGAGGATAGCCTCCGCGTTGGTATGTTCCCCACTTTGCTTCCCGCCCTGCCCCTTTGCCTCTTCACCCTTTTCCCCATCGTGCCTAACCTGTGCCACTACAGGCAATGCAAGTTCACAACCAAGGAGCATGTTGCGTATTTCTTCGTCCTTCCGGTGGCGTATGGATGCGATGTGCGTCCTCCACGTCTCCTCGCTCTGCTTACGTTTGGATTCATAGCGCAATTCTTCAATTCTTGATGCGCCTGTTTCCGAACGTGTCCAGCCGCCGCGGCGTTGCAATCCATCTGGCTTTCGGGAAAACACTTTGACATCAATTACTATGCCTTCAACGCCGGGGCGGATGTAGGTGGAGGCATCGCGGACATCTCGTGCTTTTTCGCCGAAGATGGCGTGCAGCAGTTTTTCTTCGGGGCCATACTCACTTTCGCCTTTGGGCGTAATTTTTCCCACGAGGATACTGCCGGCACTGACAACACTGCCAACGCGGATGATGCCTTCCTCATCAAGCTGCAAAAGGCGTTGCTCGCTCATGTTCGGAATGTCGCGCGTTATCTCCTCTGGGCCCACCTTCGTTTCGCGTGCCTCTACTTCGACTTCTTCAATATGAATAGAGGTAAAGGTGTCCTTGCGGATGAGGGTTTCACTAATGAGGATAGAGTCCTCATAGTTGTGCCCGCCCCAGGGCATATAGGCGCACAAGATATTTCTGCCGAGGGCGAGTTCACCTCCGTCGGTGGATGTGCCGTCGGCAATAACATCGCCTGCTTGCACTTTATCGCCTACAGAAACGATTGGATGCTGGTGGATACAGGTGCCACTGTTACTGCGCTTGAAAGTCTGGAGTTTGTACTGGTCGTATCCCATTTCGCTAAATCCATGCTCGCCGGTGTCGGTATGCAGCACTTCGCCGGTGTGTATGAGGATTTCGTCAGCGGAGATACTTGCGACGGTGCCGCTGCGGATGGCGGTTCGGAGGGCTCCGGAGTCCAGTGCGGCGCGGGTTTCCATGCCTGTAGCTACAAGAGGGGCTTCCGGACGGATGAGGGGGACGGCTTGGCGTTGGTGGTTGGCTCCCATCAATGCGCGGTTCGCGTCTTCGTGCTCGAGGAACGGAACAAGGGAGGCAGAAACGCCAACTATCTGTTGCGGCGCGATGCCAACATAGTCAATTTCAGTGGATTTCGTTTCTTTGAATTCTATGACGTCGCCCTCTTTGGCATCGTTCCAGCGTCGCATGGCACGGACAGAATAGCCATGGCGGTTTTTCTTTCCTGCTTTATGGAAAGCATCTGCGGATGCAATGGTACAGCCCAGCTCTGCATCTGCAGTCAAATACTCAATCCGGTCAGTGAGCTTACCCTCAACAATGACTTGATAGGGCGTTTCCAAGAACCCGTAGCGATTGACGCGTGCGAATGTAGCGAGCGATACAATCAGCCCGATTGAGGGCCCTTCTGGGGTTTCAAGCGGACATACACGCCCGAAATGCGTTTCGTGAACGTCGCGGACAGCTGCGGTTGCCCTGTCGCGATGTAGTCCGCCGGGCCCGATTGCGGAGATGCGGCGTTTGTGCGTCAACTCATCCAGGGGATTGATTTGTTGCATAAACTGCGAGAGTTGGTTAGAGCCAAAAAACTCACGGAGTGCCATCATGAGTGGTTTGGGGTTCACCAATGCGCCGGGTGTTGCTTTGGCGCGGTCCTTGAGGATATCGACAGCACTGAGGCGTTCGCGTGTCGTTCTACGGATTTGGAATAATCCCATTCTGAATTGGTTTTCTAGCAGTTCCCCGATAACTCTGACGCGCCGATTTTCGAGATTGTCCTGGTCGTCCTTGGGTACAAGTTTGTTCTGCACCTGTATGAGGTATGCCAGTGTTGCGGTGATATCCTCTCCGGTGCGGCGGAGTGTGCGGACGCTTTCGTCTGGCATTGTCCATTTCCCCTGCGTGCGTGCTGCGGTATATCCATCAAGCGTGCGGGGTGTTCCGTCGGGTACCTCTCCATAAATAGGTAGTTCTCCCAATTTCTGATTGAGTTTGTATCTGCCGACAACGCCGAGGTCGTAGCGTTGTGGGTCGAAGAGTAGCCAATCGAGTTGTCGTTGTGCATTCTCTAGGGTAGCGGAATCCCCCGGTCTGAGGGTTCGGAAGATCTCCAGTCGTGCGGCGTCGCCTAGGGTATGCTGGGAGGCGTATTCAGATTCCCGGTCTTTTTCAAGGGTGTTGCGTAAAAATCGGATACGTTGGCAATCCTCTGGATGGAGGACGGTGAGTGCTTGGATGCCGGCTTCGGTGAGGCGGTCCAACTCAGTCTGGGTGAGTAGGGTATTGGCTGTGATGAGGCATTCACCAGTGTCGGGTGAAATGACTGGTTCAGCACAGACGCGCTCGACCTGGTTCTGAATATCCGTGGGTTGCAGGGGTGTAGCCGTAAACATTGCGTCTCCGTCATGGTAACCGTATCTGGCTCTCGCTTCTAGGTATTCGGCTTGGGTTAAGATTTGCCCGGGAGTCAACTCACATCCGGAGTTTTGAATAGCCAGGATGCGGTGGAGAGGTTCGGTCTGAAAGCCCTTGGATTTTCTGCGGGAGCTTGCGCGTTCTTTCTCGGTTATAATTTGTCCCTGCTCCAAGGGGCAGTCTGCGTCTGTGACTTCGGTAACGCGATGGCATTTTTCGGTGTCAATCCCGTTATATTGCTTGCGTGCGTGCCTCAGTTCAGTGCTCGTTAGCAGTTGCCCGGGCGTGAGGGGACATTTGGCAAGGGAGACTTCTGTGACGCGCCAGCCTTGAAGTACGAGGCGTTCGGTTTTGGCATAAAGTTTCAAGATGTCGGCATCAGTTTCCCAGCCGAGGGCGCGGAGGAGTACGGTTGCTGGGAGTTTCTTGCGCTTGTCCATGCGGACATAGATTTGCTCCTTGGTATCCACCTCAAACTCTACCCATGCGCCGCGGTAAGGGATAATTTGTGCTGTGGGGCTTCGTTCGGTTGTCAAAGCTTTGTCTTTGGCACTCTCGAGGAAGATAACGCCCGGTGAGCGATGCAACTGACTGACTATGACTCTTTCGCTGCCATTAATAATAAAACTTCCGCTCTCCGTCATCAATGGGACTTCTCCGAGATAGACGTCGGATTCTCGGATATCGACGACGTGGGGTTCGGTTGCATCCGGGTCTGCCTCGCGTATGACGAGCATGACGCGTGCAGTAAGGGATACCTGATAACTCATCCCGCGTGCGACGCATTCTTGTAAGGTATATTTCGGCGTACCCAGGGAGTAGTGGACAAATTCAAGGGTGTTGACTTCTGAGAAGTCCCGGATAGGGAACACCTCACGAAAAACGGCTTCAAGCCCATAATTTTCGCGTTTTTGGCCCTTGGTGGGTTCGACATGTCGCTGTAAGAAGTCTGCATAAGCTCGCTGTTGGGTTTCTATAAGATTCGGAAGCGGGGTTTGAACCTGTGTTTTGGCAAAAGAGATCCTGGGTTGTTTGTTCACTTGATGCGGTCTCCTTTTGGTACCGGACTCTGGTGGTGGGCAGGCACAAGGCACTGCCCGTACGGCGCAATGAAATCCCGAGAATAAAAAAGTTGTTTGCTTTTCGCGCACAACTTGGCTTGCAAGCTTCGCCAAAAAGTGGTGGGCAGGCACAAGGCACTGCCCCTACGGACGCGCCGCCTTTTAACCTATTGGCAATAGCATAACAGAATATTATACACTATAATTAGGGGAAAGTCAAGAAAAAATGCATTTTTGTTATTCCTTGCGGAGTAATCAGCATAAGTAAGAAATAAAAAAGTTGTTCATAAAAATTCACAACTTGGTATGAAACCCCTGCAAAGCAGGGGCAAATACCATTGGCAAGACACATCCAGCAATGCACTGTAGCTCTCGTTGGAGGTTTCTTATGCAACCTTTCGGGCCAATGGCTGCCCGCCCACCCGTTTCCGTATTGTGGCTAAAAAAGGGGGTGCTTGTTTTTGACGTTAATCAAGCTAGGGCATTTAGTTTTCAGTAGTTTTGAGTAAGGGGCGTGGTTGGGTGAGGATTAAGAATTTTCGTCTATGCCTAGTATTTTGATTGGATTATGTGGTGTTAATGGCATTGGAGCTCTCGTCGGAGGTTTTGGTCTATGTCTAGTATAATGTGGTATAAAGGTTGACACACCACGTTAACTTGGTATACTGTATTAAGGTACGGAAACCCCGTGCTACGGGAGACAAAATGGGAACAATTACAGTACCAGCACCTGTCAAAGCTATCATCGGTGTGTTGACAGGGGACGCGCTTCTTCTGCCAACTGTCTATCAGGAATTGACAGCTCAGCTCGGGCACATTGACTTCACGAGTGAACTTTTGCCTTTCACCAGCACAACCTATTATGAAGCTGAGATGGGACGAGGGCTCCAACGGCAGTTTATTAGCTTTGAAAGGCTCATCGATGCAGGGACATTGGCAGAGATGAAACTGTTTACAAATCAGGTGGAGCAGGCGTTTGCAGAAGAGAAAACCTCGCGACGGCGCGTCAATTTAGATGCAGGTTATGTGTGCTCAGCGAAGTTGGTACTCGCCTCAACGAAAGATCACGCGCACCGTATCTACCTCCGCGCCGGTATCTATGCGGAAATGACGCTCCGATTCTATCGCAAAACCTTCCAACCGTGGGAATGGAGTTATCCTGACTACCGTTCCCCGGACTACATCGCTATTTTTAATCACATTCGCACAATCTATAGGGAGCAACTCAACGCATGAACAGATATTATGAGAGAAACCTCACCGCTAGTCCCAGTGACTCGGCTGGAAGACAAGAAGGGTGGAAGAAGGGAAAAAACACCGCCCCCCAACCTTACTGTCTTCCATACTGTCTGCCATTTTTCCAATCTTCAAAAATACTAGTCTGTTGCATCATTTGTGCTTTTTGGTTAGTGGTATTTACCCCTGCTTTGCAGGGGCAGATACCCGGTCAAGGTTTTGCCGGGGCGCAATCGACTGAGTCACCCCGAGCGCGGGCGCGCGAGCTCGGCATCTATATCGGGAGCCTTCCTACCGGTGAGTACAACGCAATCACCGACGTGCCCGGGGTCAAAGTAGGACACGTCACCCTGAAGCAGGGGGAGTCAATTCGCACTGGTGTCACCGCTATCCTTCCGCGCGATGATATTTGGGAAGCGCGTCTGTTTGGCGCAGCACATACCATTCATGGCAACGGTGAAGCCACCGGCATCGCCCGAATTAATCAAGCCGGGTGGATTGAGTCCCCGATTTTGTTGACAAATACCCTGAGTGTCGGGGCTGTTCACGATGGTGTTGTCCGGTACATTGTCAAGCGGTATCCGGACAATAACATTGTGCTGCCGATTGTGGCAGAGTGTTACGATGGCGGCTTGAACGACATCAGCGGGCTCCATGTAACTGCACAGCATGCCATTGAATCCATTGAGAACGCCACCTCCGGTAAGGTAGCAGAGGGCAGTGTAGGCGGCGGTACAGGTATGCGATGCTACGGGTTCAAAGCCGGTATCGGTACTGCCTCGCGGGTACTCCCACCAAACAGGGGCGGATGGAAAGTCGGGGTACTCGTCAACGCAAACGGCGGACGACGACATCAGTTACGCATTGATGGCGTGCCGGTGGGTAAGGTACTTGATGATGCCCAGCAGAACCCAGGCAGGGACGGCTCGTTTATCATCGTTATCGCGACGAACGCGCCGTTAACGCATCGGCAGTTGAAACAGCTGGCGATGCGTGCAACGCACGGCCTCGCCCGCACAGGCACACCAAGCACAGATGGCAGTGGTGAGTTCGTTATCGCGTTTTCTACCGCCAATATTTTTCCACGCGGCACAGAAACAGGTACCTTTCACATCCAGATGGTAGTCAACTCACGCTTGAATTCTCTCTTTCAAGCTGTCATTGAGGCAACAGAGGAGGCTATTGTGAATTCAATGACGATGGCAACCACAACCACTGGCCGCAACGGCAGAACAATGCACGCGATTCCATTGGATGGGTTGCAACAGGTGATGCAGCAGTTTTCGTCATTCCTTGCGGAGTAATCAGCATGGGTATGAAACCCCTGCTTTGCAGGGGCAAATACCATTGGCAGGATAGTTCTGACGGGCAGGCACAAGGCACTGCCCCTACAGTAGATCTCGTCGGAGGTTTCTGATGCAAGTTTTTTAATGCTTAATTAGCAGGGAACACACTACAACTCATGTCGGAGGTTTCTGACGCAATGTTCGTAGGGGTGGTGCCTTGTGCCTACCCACATACTGGAGTATATCGCGATTCGGACATCGCTCCTACGTCTACCTCTGTCCGCCGGGGGCAAGTGCCGCCGGTACCACCTCATGATGTGAAAACTCAAGCGTGAACGCCCCGCGCCCCTGCGTCATTGAGCGGAGCTGGGTTGTATATTGGAACGTTTTTGCTAACGGGATAAAAGCACTGACAAAGTTGAACGCACCTTGCGTACCGCTTTCGTTAATCTGGGCGCGGCGTGCATTCAGGTCGCCGATAACCTTTCCGACGTGTTCATCTGGTGCCGTGATATGTATCCGCATAATCGGTTCAAGGAGCAGGGGTTTCGCCGTTCTGACCGCGTTTTCAAAGGCGAGCACAGCCGCCGCCTCAAAGGCGACTTCTGAGGAATCTGTTGAATGACAGGAACCACCGGTGAGCGTTACCTTGATGTCTTGCAGTGGGTATCCGATGAGCGCACCGCTTCCCATCGCACCTTTGAGCGCGTTCTGAATGGCAGGAATGTATTGCCGTGGAATCTGCGTCTCATCCGTCTCATCCGCAAACTGAAACCCGCCGTCTCGTTCCAATGGGGCAACAGTGAGTACCACATCGCCATAAATGCCTTCCTCATCTGTTTTATGGATGTGTGTGCCTCGCGCTTCAGCAGGCGTGCTGATAGTCTCCCGATATGCCACCTGTAGTTTGCTCACGCGCGCGTTCACACCAAACTCGCGGCGCATCCGGTCGGTGAGAATTTCTAGGTGGAGTTCGCCCATCCCAGAGATAATCCGTTGCCCCGTCTCTTTATCAATACCGACGGTGAACGTCGGGTCTTCGTCCATTAATTTTTGGAGTGTCTCCTCCAGTGTGTCTGCATCACTGGCGCGTTCAGGTTCAATTGCGATGGAGATAACGGGCTGTGGAAAAGTGATGGATTCTAACAGGATAGGATGCTTCGCATCTGCCAATGTATCGCCTGTTTTCGTATCCCGAAGCCCGACGAGGGCAACGATGTCTCCTGCGTAAGCGGCATCACAAACCGCCTCTTTGTTGGCATGCATCTGTAGAATGCGGTTCACCCGCTCCCGTTTGCCGGAACCGACGTTATAGATGACTTCCCCACGTTTCAGGGTGCCTGAATAGATACGGCAATAGACCAGTTTGTCCACAGTGGGGTGGCTTGCGACTTTAAAGGCTAACGCTGCAAACGGGGCAGTATCATCTGAGTAGCGGGTGGTATTTGCCCCCGCTTTGCGGGGCAGATTCTTGGTGGCTTTATTGTGGCTGGAGGTTGTTCTCACAGAAGAGGTATTTGGCACTTCACCTTCAATTGGGGGTAGGTCGACAGGCGAAGGCAGAAAATCAATGATTGCATCAAGCAGGGGTTGAACGCCCCGATTTTTGAGGGAACTTCCGCATAATACAGGGACTAACGTTCCCTTCAAAGTAGCAGTACGAATGCCTGCCACTAACTCGGCGGAGGTTATCTCCTGGCCCTCCAAGTATTTTTCAAGCAACGCGTCCTCTTCAACAACGACGCTCTCAAAAAGGGTTTCTCGGGCGAGTGCCACTTCGGCGTGAAACTCATGTGGAATTTCGGATTCTTGATAGGTCTGCCCGAGGTTTGCCGCATCCCAATGCATCGCCTTCTGTCTTACCAGGTCAACAACCCCTGCGAAATCGGTTCCCTCACCAATTGGCAATTGGAGGGGCACCGGATTGGTGCCGAGTCGCTCCTTCATCATCTCAAGCACGCGAACGAAATTGGCACCGACCCTATCCATCTTATTGACGAAGATGATGCGCGGTACATCGTAGCGTTCAGCTTGATGCCAGACAGTTTCTGACTGTGGCTCCACACCGCCAACAGCACAAAAAAGTGCAACAGCACCATCTAACACGCGCAAGGAACGTTCCACTTCTACTGTGAAATCGACATGGCCGGGCGTATCAATCAGGTGAATCGCGTGTTCTCTCCAGAAACAGGTTGTTGCGGCGGCGGTAATCGTCACCCCGCGTTCTCGTTCTTGCGCCATCCAATCCATTTCTGCAGTGCCGTCATCTACTGCACCAATCTTATGCTTTTTGCCAGTATAGAAGAGAATTCGTTCGGTTGTGGTTGTTTTGCCTGCATCGATGTGCGCTGTAATACCGATGTTGCGCACGTTTTCAATAGAATATTCGCGTGCCATTTTTTTGTCATTCCATTAATTGGGTTTCTGCTCCGATTTTTCCGTTGTCAAAATCGGGTTTCTTACTCATTGTAGTGTGTTCCCTGCTAATTAAGCATTAAAAAACTTGCAATTGAAAATAGTGGCAAACATCGGAGCGCGCGCCTATGGGTCGTTATGCCATTGCAGCACAACACCCAGTAAGTTGGGATTCCACGCCATGAGCAGTTGATATGCCTTGGGTGCGTCGTGCCCGGCCACTCGATGGCTTATCAACGGGGTAACCGTAAAGCGTTTCTGTGCGATGAGCGATAACATCAATAGACTGTCCTCTTCAAGCGTCCAGAAATTCGGTGAGGACTCTTGGCGAGGCCGAATCGAATTGTGGGCACCATAGAGAATCAGTCCTTTTTTATGCACATCGCGATAGAAGTTAACGTTCGGTGTCTCACCACGCGTACTTGCCAACAGCACCACCCGAGCTCCCCAACCTGCCACATCTAAGGCAGTGCTAATCGCCTCGGGGTGGCCTGTTGCCTCAATGACAACTGTGGGGCCTTTGCCTTTGGTAGCGTCACCTAACTGTTCGGCGAAATTAGCATCTTCAGGGTTTAGCGTGCAGTCTGCTCCAATGCTTTTAGAGATGTCGAGGCGACAATCGGTCAGATCTGCCGCAATGACAGGCAGTGCCCCGCTCAGCTGCGAGAGTTGCAGCGCAAGCAAGCCGATAAGTCCCTGCCCTAAAACTAATGTTGCCTCTCCCAATTCAATTTGTGCCTTGCGTACACCTTGTAATGCAATCGCGCCGAGGTTAAAAAAGACAGCTTCTTCGGCTGGTACATCCGGCGAATCCACCTTTAGTAGCCGATTGGGGGACGTTACAAAGTGACTGGTATGTCCTTGTGTTGAGGCGACACGCTCGCCTATCTCACATTCAGTCACATGCTTTCCGACTGCTATTACCTTGCCGATGTTGCTGTAACCTGGGCGCGATGGATACCTACCTCGCGCATTGGGAAGCCCTAATAAAAATGCGCGTTCTGTGCCCGGGCTGATGAGTGTGCATTCGGTCGCGACAAGCACCTCGTCATCCGAGATCGACGGTACTTCAAACGTTTCAACCTCAACTTTGGCACGACTCGGCCAAACAACCCGTTGTCCTTTCATCACTCTTCGGACTGGCGACTCCTGCCTTTAGGTAGAAGAGGAAAGTCCGCCTCCTGTTAAATTCCCTTTTCAGCATGTGGTATTTAACTCTGCAAAGCAGGAGCAGATACCCTGTGCCGTTTTTGGGGAGTATACTACAAAAACAACTATCCTTCAAGCCCTAAATTGTACAAACGGGTCACGGCACGCGGAGGGCTCCTACGACTTTGGTCACGGCACGCGGAGCGTGCCTACTACTTTGTGCCTACTACTTTTGGTCACGGCACGCGGAGCGTGCCTACTACTGTTTCCATCTGCTGTGGGGCACCCATCGCGGCAGAGATATACGGCCACTCTGTCACGAGGTTGTTGTACGCCGCAGCACTCGACGCATCGCCACGCACCTCATAGTACGCATACAAGACGCGCGCCAAACGTTTCGCAGACTCCGAATCGCGCATCGCACGCGCAACACCAGCACAGCCCAAAATACCACCGCTGTGCTCTACGCCCGATAAATGCCACATCATCCGCAGACACCCCTCCCACGCTGTCATCTCTTTTCGATTTTCACGCTCAGCGTATTCTTCCGCTCGCAACAGCCGAACCTTGCCGCGTGACGCGATGAGCACTCTGTCGTGCAGCGCGGCGATGTCTACATCCTTCGCTTTTGAAAGCCCCTCTGCATCCCCGAAGTTGCCCGCCATGTAGCCGTGCTGCTGCAACCACGTCAAACAGAACTGACTCTCCGCATCCAGTTCGCCTGTCTCTTTTTCATGATAGGCGGTGATTTCGTTGTTGATGTGCATGAGTGCCTCGCGGATTGGCACAATCTCACCGCTGATTCGCATCACTTTGCTATAGCGGGAGTAGACCTCCATGCCGGGGCCGATGGCGGCTTGTGCTAAATCGACCGGCCTGATGTTTGTGATGCGGGTGAGTCTGTCAAGTGCGGGTGGCATCTCTTTTTTCAGTGCTTGTAGAAATTCGTTGCGGGTTATGGTGGGGGCATCCTCAGGGCGCGGCCGACACACTAACACAACAGAGGATGCCAGCGCGTTTTTAGTCGCCTTAAGAGCTGTTGGCCGCTCTGTCCGCATTGGCCAGGTGCCGGTTACCTGAAAACCAGCGTTGACGATTGCCGTGAGCATCGTCTCCCAGCCGGTGGAGGTTTTTCCATCCTGTTCCTCTTCCTGCTGTTTGTAGGCGTAGAAAATGGATGTGGGAAATACATCTGTGCAGTGTTGTCGCATTTGCAGCAATGCCTTGCCGAGCAATTCCTCAAAGTGTTGTGTAGGATCTTTAAATCGAGGACTCGCGGTTATCTCCTCATCCTTTGGAGTCATCATGCCGGCAAACAGTTCGGTATAGGTATCGCGCAGAAGGGGTCTCAGCCAGACATAGAAGAACTCGGACAAATCTGCATAGCCGATATTATCGTAGTAGGGCGGATCTGTAATAAAAACAGGCATATCCTGAGCATGCGGCGTAGTACATACATCCGCCTGATACGCTTCACCAGTGTTCGCTGAGGTAGGGAACCTCTCAACAACCCTTGCAATCCATGCTATCTGCGCCAGCCAGTTTTGCGTTGAAGTTGAGAACGGATTTGCTTCAGCAAAATCCCACATCATTGAGATTTTTTGCATGCCGAAAACTGGCATAATACTATTCCCCCCGGTGTCCCATATAGCGAAACTGGAACCACTCTCAGCGGTCCGGTCAATGGCAAAGGCAAGGTAAGTACAAACAGTTGAGGCGTATTCGGATTCTCCTCCATCTTGCAGGATAAGATTACGGACTTCTCCCAGAAGGTCTTTGAAAGTAGTGAGAGCCGTTAACTGACGTTCTGTGAAAAGTTGATGCCACTCTGTAAACCCATAATTCTGTATAGCAAAACCTAACGCTCGATGCGGCAGTTTACCCCTAGGTTTCCACGTAGGTTGAACAGACTGGGCAGTGTGGATATGCGTATTCGCGGGAGGCACGAATATTTTGGGTTTACCGTCTGCGACTATCGCTGTCATTACCGCTCCCATCTTTCCTGCTTTCGCTTGTTCTCGGACATAAGGCAACTTGACAGCACTCCCGCACGCAAAGCAGTAGGCACCTGTTCGGCTGACTGTAGGCTTCGGCACGCCTTCATTATCGGTTTGCACGACCCATGAAATCGTGTTGGATTCCCGGTCAACAACCGGCTTTGTCCAATGCTCATTACCTTTCTTTCTTGAGAGTTGGAAGGTTTTCATCAGCGGCATCTGGAGTCCACACGCAGGATTGATACACGGCACTGTGCGCGCCCAGATCCATGCCACAACCGTGGCAGTTTGCCCTGTGGGCAATTCCACGGGTGGATAGAGATGTCCGATGCGTTTGTGTGCTGCCGCGCGCATCCACGCCCCGTAGTAACGGATGTCGGATGCCAAGCCTGCGGTGCCTTTCCATGGCACACGCGTTTTCCTTTTACCTGTGCCGGTGAACATTCCCATCGGATCGGCATCAGGATGGACCGGTTTCTGGTTGTGAAACGTCGGGGGTAATTCAATCATCGCCTTGTTGAGCAGGACAGGCAGCGGATTTAGATCGGAGGCGCGGGCACGTAATCCCAGGCGTTGTGCCTCAAGCGGGATGGAGCCGCCCCCACAAAACGGATCATAGATTGCGGGGCAGTGGTCGCGGAGGTATTGTAGCACTGCATCGGGATTGTTTTCAAACCGCTGGCGACAATCCGTTAGGTCTTCGGCGTTGTTGCGTGCGACAGAGATGGCGATTTCACGGCGTGCCTCTGCCAAGAGGTTTTCATCGGTGCTATTTTTCCAGAGCACGAGTCTCCGGAGGAGGTGATGGAGTCGGTTTCGTTCTGCGTTCTGCTCGGGTTCGGTTGGGAATTCGTCTATGCATTCGGAGGGGTCGTCCACCATGCTGGCGAAGATAACGGCGCGGCATGCAGCGAGGGGACGACGCGCCCACCACTTGTGCAGTGTTGAGGGGTGTCCATGCGTCAGCGAAGCGTCTTTTGCAGACTCTTGGTTGATATCTTGGAGGGGTATATTGACCTCAATGAGTTTTTTGCGGTAAGTCGTCATAGTGCTTTCTGCGCGCCCCTGAAGCCGGGCGGAGACAGGGCTCCGCCCTTACAATTCAAAGCCATTTGATATGCGCCTGCGCGGGCAGGGCGGACCGCATCAGATGCGCCTGGTTTGTGCTCCGCGCAGAGTAATCAGGAAGTTTAACCACTATTGAAAATAGTGGCAAACGTCAGGATAGTTCTGACGGGCAGGCACAAGGCACTGTTTCCCCTACAGAGTAGATGTCGTTAGAAGTTTCTTATGCAACCTTAATTAGCAGGGAGTACTCTAGAACTAATAAGAAACCCGATTTTGAACCGGGTATCCGCCCCTGCTTTGCAGGGGTAAATACCTCATGCGGAAAAATCGGAGCAGAAACCGAATTGATGAAAGACTGCTTGTTAACTACCGGTCTGATGGGTTCAGATTTAAGGTAATGTAACCAGCGCCTTGTCGGTTTGGCGATTTGACATAAAGGAGCACCCGCTTTTCGTTGTTCGCTTGAACTTGGCGAGCAATCTTCAAATACGTATCAAGATCTTTAATGGTTTCGTATTCCATCTCTTGAATGAGCACCCCGGGTTTGATGCCTTTTTCCTCAGCATCGCTACCGCTTGCAACCCATGTGACGATAACCCCTTTTTCATCTGGCGAGTACCCGTAACGCTCAGCAGACGCGGGAGTCAGGTTTTGGACGCGAAGCCCGGCAAATGCTTGTAGTTCATCAAGTTCTTTCTCCCCTTCTTTAAGCCGCTTATGAGCATCTCCGGCTCCTTGTACCTGTGCATTGAGTTTTGCAATAACCTCTTCAGTCCGTTTGCCCAACTTCACAGTCAACCGTTTTTCTTCATTAGCCTCCCGTAGCACTTTCACCTCAACAGATTTACCCACTTCTGTTGCGCCCACAGCATGTATCAGATGATCGGCGTCCCGAATGACTTCGCCAGCAAATTCAACAATAACATCCGAACGTTGAATACCGGCTTTGTCTGCAGGACTATCTTTGCTAACGCCACTAACAAGGGCACCGCGAGGCGTGTCAAAGTTCAATTTTTCTGCCAAATCAGCATCAACTGTTTTCATGGTGATGCCGAGCCAACCGCGTTCAACTTTGCCATGTTTAATAAGTTGTGGCAAAACCTGTTGTGCCATTTTACTTGGAACAGCAAAACCGATGCCGATATTCCCGGTAGTGAATCCACCGGTGGCAATTAAGGTATTAATACCAACCAATTCGCCACGAATGTTAATCAGCGCGCCGCCGCTGTTTCCTCGATTGATGGGTGCATCTGTTTGTATGAAATTACCGTACTGAATACTGCTAAATCCTGAGCGCCCTTTCGCACTCACAATGCCGCGCGTTACGGTTTGAGAAAAGTTAAGTGGGGTTCCGATTGCAATCACCCATTCTCCCACTTTAAGGGCATCCGAATCGCCGAACGGAAGTGCCTGAAGCCCTTCGGCTTCAATTTTGAGAAGTGCCAGATCTGCGCCACTGACACCAGTCCCGGCAGCATCGCGCCCGACTAACTCAGCGTTATATTCTCGACCATTGGCTAGGATGACTTTAACTTCATCGGTCCCCTCAATGACATGGTTATTCGTCAAAATATAACCGTCGTCACTCACAATCACCCCGGAACCTATTCCTTCGGCATCCTCTTCATAGTCGCGTGGTGGGTTCCTTTCAAAAAAGTGTCTGAAAAAATCTTCTTCCTCGGGCGACATCCGTCTTCTCTGTGAGCTCCAAACGTTATTTCGTTTTGTTTTCGTCTTAATTTGCACGACCGAGGGGCGCGTTTGCGCTACCAGATTAATAAACGCCTGATTCGCGCGTGCCAAATACTGAAAATCGTCTGACTTTTGGAATGTCTCGTTAGTTTGACCGATTGCAGTTTGAAGCGTGAATTCCTCTGCATCGCGGTTCATGAGGAGTCCCGCTACAACAATGAGCCCTGCGCAAAGCAAAAGTATGCCCACAGGTTTCCGAAGTGTCGCTCTAAATCTGAACATGAGTTAAAACCTCCAATTTGATTTGGCATCCCGAATGGATGCTTTTTAAGTTTTGGGTGTTCGCGCCTAAAAACACCCCGGTTTCGGGCTGTGAATAGACCGAAACCCTCTTCATTTTTTTAGTTTGGTGCTTACGCTCTAAAAACACACCTGTTAGCAAATAAAGTTGCAAAAAAATGCATTGGGTTTGAAAATAGCATTTCACTGGCCACGCGAAATCCGGTCTACGTGCTCACGAACAACAGGTTCTGGACACGACCGAATGAAGAACCATGCTCCCGGGACAAGAATCACAACGCATCCCACGACAATATCGTCAATGCGCCCGAAAATAGGGAGAAAGTCAAAATCAAGTGGATTCACGAAGTAGGCGATAGCAAAGGCAACAGCGACGAGTTCTGCAAGGACAAGAATCGCCTTCCGGTAGATAGGCACGCGTTCGTCCCCGAACAGCCGCCACGTCAGCCTAACGAAGTTTGGAAAATGGAGAAAGATGCGTAAAAAGCGGAAGGCACCCCGCCCTTTGCCACCGAATAAAAAAGAATTCATAGTAGTTTTATTTTACCAAAAATTCGATTTATGTGCAAATCAATTTTCAGATTTTGTGAAGCCTATTCAGTGTTCGGGGAGAACCGAATGCCTCTGGTAGAATTTTCGCTTGACATTTCCTGTTTTTCTGCATATACTATACTGCAAAGAATACCAAACGAAGGAAAAGTAATCAGGAGAAATTATGGCTACACAACTTGCAGCACAACTGTACACCGTTAGGGAATTCACCAAAACGGAGGCGGGCATTGCCGAAAGTCTAAAAAAGGTTAGACAGCTCGGTTACGAGGCTGTCCAATGTTCTGCCCTCGGCCCCATTTCGCCAGCGGCACTGAAAAACCTCGTTGATAGTGAAGGCATCACTATATGTGCTACGCATACCGACTACGCACGGATGCGCGATGAACCACAAGCCGTTATTGACGAACATCAATTGTGGGGATGCCAGCACGCCGCAATCGGCGGCATCCCCGGCGAATACCGCAGCGCTGAAGGGTTCGCGACGTTTGCGAAGGAAGCCTCTGAAGTCGCAGCACGCCTTGCTGAAGGGGGCGTAACTTTTTCCTATCACAACCATAGCTTTGAATTGGAACGCTTTAACGGACGCACCGGGTTGGAGATTTTATATGCGGAAAGCGATGCGAACTATTTTAAGAGCGAACTAGACACTTATTGGATCCAGCACGGTGGCGGAGATGCGGCGGATTGGATTCGCAGACTAAAGGGGCGCGCGCAGATCATCCATTTCAAAGATATGGCGATGCGGGGCTCCACCCAGCGCTTTGCTGAAGTCGGTGAAGGCAACCTCAATTGGCCAGCGATCTTGGATGCTTGTCTATATGCCGGGGTTGAATGGTATATCGTTGAGCAGGATAGCTGCTATGAACGCGACCCGTTTGAGAGTTTAGGCATCAGCCTCAGGAATCTTCAAGCGATGGGACTTTCATAGCGCAGCACCTGAAAGGGCAAGATAATCTGGCAGCAACTACCATGTCGTCATTCTGCCAGATTTTTTCACGACGTGTTGCGTCCTGAATTCAACAGCGGCAGCCATCAGCGATTTTTATTTGACATTCACCTAAATTTGTGATACAATTAACAAAAATTGATGTTGTTAACGGGGCGTGGCGCAGCCCGGAAGCGCGCTTGAATGGGGTTCAAGAGGTCGCTGGTTCGAATCCAGTCGCCCCGATTTCTGAAATGTAAGAGCAGATTTTCATATCTGCCGTTGCCGGCATGCCGGCTAAAAAATGTGAGAAATAAAAAAATTGCAAAGGTATTTACCCCTGTTTATAGGGGCAGATACCCCATTTGGCCATTCACAACTTAGTGAAAATAGACAGAAAAAAGGCAGTTGCGGTAGTGGATAAATCTTGTATCAATGTGGGCATCTTAGGGTGGGGTACGGTTGGCACCGGTGTTTCCAAAATCCTGGTGAATCAGAATGCGCTCATCGCTAGAAACAGCGGCACCCAGTTATGCCTAAAAAAAATAGTGAAGCGGACGCTTCCCGCGTCGCGCCCAGGGATTGAACTCCCCACGGACTGTTTGACTACCAGCCCCGCTGACGTGGTTGACAATCCGGACATCGATATTGTCGTTGAGCTCATCGGCGGCATCTCGGATGCGCGAGCGTTCATCAGACGTGCTATCCAAAATGGCAAGCATGTTGTGACAGCAAATAAGGCACTGCTGGCTGAACACGGTGTCGAACTTTTTCAATTGGCTGCACAGCACCAAGTCAGTCTGAATTTTGAAGCCAGCACAGCAGGCGGCATCCCGATTATCAAAACGCTACAAGAGAGTTTTGCCGCAAACCAGATTCATTCCCTCTACGGTATTGTCAACGGCACCTGTAACTACATCTTGAGCGAAATGCATGAACACGCTGTGGATTTTTCAGCAGTGCTTAAAGCCGCGCAAGACAAAGGTTACGCTGAAGCAGATCCAACGCTTGATGTTGAAGGAATTGATGCTGCCCAAAAACTGATTCTTCTTATCGCCCTTGCCTATCAGAGTAATATCTCACTCGATCAGTTCCATGTCGAAGGCATCACAAACATTACCCAAAAAGAGATACAATATGCACGCGAACTCGGATATGTCATCAAACTGCTCGCTATCGCGAAGCTAACTGATGAACACCGTGTGGAAGCCCGCGTGCATCCGACGCTTTTGCCGGAGCGAAGCCTCCTTGCGAACGTCGGTGGTGCGTTTAATGCTGTCTGCGTCATCGGCGATGCCGTCGGGCCAACGCTCTTTTATGGGCAGGGTGCAGGTGAAATGCCTACCGCCAGCGCAGTTGTCGCGGATATCATTGATGCAGCAAAATCTGTACAACAGGGCGTGAGCACACCGATTTCCCAAGCCTGGCTTGCAGATTCACAGACTGAAGTTGCTGTCTGTCCTATTGACGACATCGACACGCGTTACTATCTCCGTTTTGTAGTTGTTGACCGGCCGGGTGTCCTGGCAAAAATCGGCGGTATCTTGGGAAACTGCGAAATTAGTATTGCCTCGGTTATCCAAAAGGAACCGCACGGCACCGATACGGTTTCACTCGTTATGCTTACGCACAAGGCGCGTGAGAAGAATATGAAAACCGCACTCGCGCAAATTTACACCCTTGAAGACGTTAAAGGCGACGCGCAGCTCATCAGGATTGAAGAAGAAGTCGCTTTTTGAAGTGGTTAATGCCACACCTCTCCATAAAGGTGAATAGAAATGAGGGAAGGCATAAAAGATACGTTGGTGTTCAACGTGAAAGACCTTCAATACGAGGACTCCAAGGTTTACAAAGCACTCGTGCCACCCAGCGGGCTAGATGTTACTTTTGATGAGGTGGAGTTTATTCATCCCCTCTCATGCACCGTTCACTTACTTCGCCAAGGGTGCGACAATGTTTATGTCACAGCGGAGATAGTTTCGGCTATTTCCGTGGCGTGTCGCCGATGCCTTAACCCGTTTGAGTCTGGGATTACTACCACGCTTGAAGTGTTATTTTGCCACAGTAATGAATCGCAAGAACCTGCATCGGAGCTGGTTGAAGGAGAAGAGCGATACTACGATGGGGACACCTTCGATCTTTCAGAAGATGTACAGCAGGCTCTTGTGCTTGAAATACCGACGTGGCCGCTATGTTCCGAAGCGTGCCAAGGTTTATGTCCTCAGTGCGGAACCGAACTTAATGAGGGGGCATGTCTCTGTGAGCTAACCGATGAATCGCAGCAGCGCGTCTCCAACCCATTCTCTGTGCTTTCAGAGATGCTACCTGAAGAGAACAAGACTTAGTTGTCAGTGCGGGAGGAGTTTGTAACTCCGATGCGAAGTAGCAGCACCACAAACTGAAAAGATAACCAATAACCATTTCCCAAGGAGGCCTCCATGGCACATCCGAAACGGAGAACATCAAAATCGAAAAAAAGAATGCGGAGAAGCCATCATGCGCTCCACGACAAAGCTGTTAACGTTTGTTCACATTGCGGGGAAAATCGGATTTCCCACCGTGTTTGTCCGCAATGTGGGTATTACAACGGAACACCTGTGCTAAAAACCGCGGAATAGGTATCTGCCCCTGTAAGCAGGGATATTCCTCACGAGCAAAACACTTTGAGAGAAACACATGAAATCAAGAACCGATAGCCGCGCGCAAGCCGCACAAAAACCTCGATATGCAGCCATTATAGGGACAGGAGCTTACCTCCCTGAAAGGGTTGTCACCAATTTCGATCTCGAGAAAATGGTGGATACCAGCGACGAATGGATTCGTCAACGCACAGGCATTGCTGAACGGCGCATCGCGGATGACGATGTCGCCACCTCAGACCTCAGTGTCCATGCTGCCCGATGGGCTATTAAAAACGCGCAAATCGATCCGATTGACATTGACATGATTCTCGTCGCGACTGTTACACCCGATACCTTTTTCCCATCAACGGCTTGCTATGTCCAGAAAGGCATCGGTGCAAAGAACGCATCTGCAATGGATATATCAGCCGCATGCGCCGGCTTCCTTTATGGCCTTGATTTAGCGGATGGCTTGATTAAATCCGGACGGTACGATACTATCTTGGTTGTCGGGGGCGAAGTTTTTAACAATATTGTTGACTGGAAAGATAGGAATACATGTGTTCTCTTCGGAGATGGCGCAGGTGCTGCTGTTGTACAAGCCACCGAAGAACCAAAAGGGATTCTCGCTTCTTACATCGGTTCTGATGGGGATTATGCTGACATTAACCTACTCGGCATCCCTGCTGGCGGTTCCAGAATGCCACTGACAGCAGAAGGAATCGACCAGAAACTGGACAAAATTCAGATGAATGGGCGGGAAGTCTTCAAGCTCGGTGTCCGGCTAATGCCTGAAGCCGCACAGCGGGTACTGCGCCAAGCAAACGTCCATATTGACGACATTGATTTGTTAATACCCCATCAAGCGAATTTGCGCATCATCGAAGCCGTAGGCGACAGGCTTGGGGTGCCGCGTGAGAAGGTGTACGTTAACGTTGACAAATACGGCAATACCTCCGCAGCAACAGTGATCATCGCACTAGACGAAGCAATTCGCGAGGGACGCGCCACACCGGGAGACCTCATTCTGCTCGTAACTTTCGGCGCAGGCCTGACATGGGGAAGCACACTCTTGCGTCTTTAACAATTCGGTTTCCGCTCCGATTTTTCCGCATGAGGTATTAACCCCTGCAAAGCAGGGGCGGATACCCGGTTCAAAATCGGGTTTCCGGCAAGTTTGTAGCGTGTTCCCTGCTAATTAAGGTTGCATAAGAAACCTCGGACGAGAGCTACTGTAGCGGCAGTGCCTTGTGCCTGCCCATCTACATCGTCAGAACACTCCTGCAACCTGATTACTCCGCAAGGAATAACAAAAAGACGAGATCTGCCACAACGTCACAACAACGAATAATTAAGCGTTAAAATACTTGCATAAGAAACCTCCGACGAGAGCTACTGTAGCGGCAGTGCCTTGTGCCTGCCCATCTACATCGTCAGAACACTCCTGCAACCTGATTACTCTGCAAGGAATGACAAAAAACTCTGCAAGGAATGACAAAAATGCAACACGCCTTTATTTTTCCAGGACAAGGTTCGCAAAAAGTTGGCATGGGCGCTGAATTGGCACGAACCTATCCAATTGCCGAGGACGTTTTTGATGAGGCAGAGACAGTTTTAGGCAGACCACTACGGCAGCTCTGTTTCCACGGCCCTGAGGCAGAACTAAAGCGGACAGAAAACACGCAACTTGCCATTTTGGCCTGTAGTGTTGCAACGTTGCGGGTGTTAGCACAATTAGGGGTTGTGCCGAAAGTAGTTGCAGGGCACAGTTTGGGAGAGTACTCCGCGCTCGTGGCGGCCGGTGTCCTTGAATTTGCCGATGCATTGCAGT
This sequence comes from uncultured Poribacteria bacterium, assembly GCA_958295855.1. Lineage (GTDB taxonomy): Bacteria > Poribacteria > WGA-4E > WGA-4E > WGA-3G > CATQHH01. The sequence goes on from OY282383.1 coordinate 241,284, forward strand.
TAGTGTGCGCACGCGCACACTTCATGGCAGAAGCCGGTGCCAATGGTATAAACCCCTGTTTACAGGGGCAAATACCACCGCAGAACGGCACCATGGCAGCAATCCTCGGCATGGAAACGGAACAACTCCAAAATCTTTGTGAGAAAGCTAATGGTGTTGTTAACATCGCCAATTACAACTGCCCCGGGCAATTGGTAATTTCCGGAGAAGTTGATGCTGTCAACCATGTTATTGCGCTCGCCAAGGGTGAAATCGGCGCAAGACGCTGTCGCACTTTGCCCGTAAGTGGCGCGTTTCACTCACCGTTGATGGCACCTGCACAACAAAAGTTCGGCGAGGCACTGAATGCAGTGACGTTGCATCCGCCTCAAGTCGCTATCGCGATGAACGTAACAGGCGAGTTTGCCACAGATGCAGATAATATCCGAAGCCTCTTGTTTCAACAGATAACGCAACCCGTTCAGTGGGAGAAATCTCTGCACACTATGGCGAAGGCCGGCATCTCACATTTTGTGGAGGTTGGCCCGGGGAAAGTCTTGTGTGGCTTAGTGAACCGGACGCTCCGTGGCAGCAGTACCGCACATATTGAAGATATCGACAGTCTTGAGGTTTTTCGTCATTCCTTGCGGAGTAATCAGGACGCAAGATAGCTCCCACAATACACTGTAGATCTCGTCGGAGGTTTTCGTCATTCCTTGCGGAGTAATCAGCATGGGTATGAAACCCCTGCTTTGCAGGGGCAAATACCATTGGCAAGATAGTTCTCACAATACACTGTAGATCTCGTCGGAGGTTTTCGTCATTCCTTGCGGAGTAATCAGCATGGGTATGAAACCCCTGCTTTGCAGGGGCAAATACCATTGGCAAGATAGTTCTCACAATACACGGTAAATCTCGTCGGAGGTTTTCGTCATTCCTTGCATGAGAAATCTCCGACGAGATCTGCCACAACGTCACAACTACAACCTTAGAACTAGGCAATGACAAAAGATTAGGAACGACATGCTAATAGGAAAAACAGCAATTGTTACAGGTGCGTCGCGCGGCATCGGTGCCGAGATCGCTCGCAAACTTTGTGAGGCCGGTGCAAACGTTGCTCTCTGTTCGCGTTCCGCCGAGGCGGTTGCACAAATCGCCGATATGTTGCAGAGTGAAGGCCACACCGCTATCCATCAGGCTGCCGATATCTCTCAAAAAGCAGATGTTGAAGCCTTTATCAAGATGGTGCTTGACCGGTTTTCACAGCTCGACATCCTTGTAAATAACGCTGGTATTACCCGCGATACCTTGCTCATGCGCCTCAAAGATGCGGACTGGGATACTGTACTACAGACAAATCTCACAGGCACTATGTATTGCACCCGTGCAGTACTTCGCCCGATGATACGTCAGAAAAGCGGACGAATTATCAATATTTCGTCAGTGGTTGGCATCGTGGGAAACGCAGGACAAGCGAATTACGCCGCCGCGAAAGCGGGTATCATCGGATTGACAAAAGCCACCGCGAAAGAGGTTGGCGCGCGCGGCATTACCGTGAACGCTATTGCTCCCGGCTTTATTACCACCGATATGACAGCACAAATACCGGAACAGAATCAGAAACAACTGCTTGAACTGATTCCATTACGCGAATTTGGCCGCCCAGAAGATGTGGCAGACGCTGTCTGCTTTTTGGCATCTGATGCCGCACGTTACATCACCGGCCAAACCCTCCAGGTTGATGGGGGCATGGTGATGTAGTGGTATCTGCCCCTATAAACAGGGGTAAATACCTTTACTGATATAGCCCTAAATCCTGCCTGTAAAAGGCAGACAAAGAGGAGATCAAATAACCGATTATGGAAACCACAAACCAAGAACGCCTTACTGAAATTATTGCACAACAACTCGGTGTTGATGCAGATAACGTAACCCCAGATGCCTCCTTTATGGAAGACCTGGGAGCAGATTCACTTGATACCGTTGAACTGGTTATGGCACTTGAAGAGGAATTCGATCTCGAAATCCCCGACAGCGATGCTGAGAAAATTCAGACTGTTCAAGATGCCCTCAACTACCTAGACGAACACGTGTAGCGTCACATTTGACGTATGGGCAGTGCCACAGTTGCCAATAACCCAACGAAGTTGGGCTATTGCCTTGTGCCTGCCCGCAACTGAACTGGCAATTGCCCCTGCTTTGCAGGGGTTAATACCACTAAAAAAAGGATCCGTCTCGTGGAGCGTGTAGTTATTACAGGAATCGGCGTTCTCAACGCCATTGGCAACTCGAAAGACGAATTTTGGGAGGCACTTGCCATCGGTAAAAACGGAATCGGACCTTTAACCCATTTTGATGCCACCGATCATCGCACCCAAATCGCAGGTGAGGTTAAGAATTTTCAACCGGAAAAGTACCTGGATAGGAAAGCTACGTCCCGGTACCCGCTTTTCATTCAGTATGCCCTTGTCGCAGCAATCATGGCGTTTGAAGACGCAGAGCTGGAGCTGTCCAAGGTGAACCCTTACCGTGCGGGAGTCCAAATCGGTTCAGGGATCGGCGGCATCGGTGTCCTTGAAGACAACGCAAAAATCCTCGCTGAAAAGGGGGCCAAACGCGTTAGCCCATTTCTTGTGCCGTACATGATCATTAATATGGCAGCGGGCCTGGTCTCCATCCATTTTAATCTCAAAGGACCCAATTCTGCGTCCGTCACCGCATGTGCAAGCGCGAACCATTCTATGGGTGATTCGTTTCGCATGATTCAACGCGGTGAAGTAGATGTCATGTTTACTGGCGGTACAGAATCGGCGATTACGCCTTTAGCTTTCGCGGGATTCGGTTCCATGCGGGCGATGTCCGCGCGAAACCATGAACCTGAACGCGCCTCGCGCCCCTTCAACAAGGACAGAGACGGATTTGTCATGGGCGAAGGGGCGGGAATATTAATCCTGGAATCGCTATCGCATGCTAAAAAGCGGGGTGCCCATATCTATGCCGAAATAATCGGTTATGGTATGACTTCAGATGCTCACGATATGGTGAGCCCGCCTGAAAACGGTGAAGGCGCCGCGAAAGCGATGGAATTCGCACTCCGAGATGCTGGATTGCCCTTAGATGCCGTCGATTATATCAATGCTCACGGTACCTCTACCCCAATTGGCGATGTCGCGGAAACCAACGCCATTAAAACCCTTTTCGGCGAGCACGCTTACAACATTCCGGTAAGTTCTACTAAATCTATGGTTGGACATCTGCTCGGCGCAGCGGGCTCCGTTGAACTCATTGCCTGCTTAGGCGGAATGGCGAAGGGCTATCTGCCACCTACTATCAACTATGACATGCCAGATGAAGCCTGCGACCTGGATTATGTCCCGAACGAAAGCCGCGAGGCAAAGATTGACATCGCGCTCTCCAATGCGTTCGGATTCGGAGGACACAACACCTCTATCGCCATCCGCAAATTTTCAGGCCTGTAGGAGCCATCTCCGAGTGGCATTTAGCCCCTGCAAAGCAGGAGTATTATCCTTATCGCGACTTAGGATGACATCCATAATCAAGGCCCACTAATTGTTATCTCTGGAAACCTCGGTGGTGATGCCAAACCATTGGAGACTCTATGCCTTTAGCATACATCGGCTTCGGAAGCAACATCGGCGACAAACAGAAGTACATTCATAACGCCATCAGGGCCTTATCAAAAGTGGAGGGAATCGACCTGCAAAAGATTTCCTCCCTCTACAAAACCGACCCCGTAGGATATGAGGCGCAAGCACAATTTCTGAACGGTGTTGCTGCAATTCAAACCTGCCTTCCTCCACTCCCATTGTTACACACCCTGAAAAACATAGAAACCGAAGTGGGCAGACAACACCGCACCCGTTGGGGCCCAAGAGAGATCGACCTGGATGTGCTGATGTATGGGGATGTGTGTCTCCGTACGCCTCAGCTCGTTATTCCTCACCCACAGATGCACCTTCGCGGTTTTGTGCTGGTCCCGCTCGCCGACATCGCACCGGATGTTGTGCATCCTGTTTTTCAAGAAACCATTTCGTCATTGCTTAGCTCCAGCAGTTTCCGCAGTAGTTGTAACGCAGTGGAAAAAGAGCAGAAACCATTGGAACTAGGCATGGACAAAAAAACGAGATCTTCAACGTAGTGTAGGGGTAGGGTTTCCTTGTGCCTACCCTTAACACTACAGAACGCAGTCAACGCGCTAGGCATGGACAAAAATGGAGGGCAATACGCTGAAAAAACTTGCAATCTCCACTTCTATGTGGTATAATTTACAACAAAGAGCAATGTTTTTTCCACGGGTCCCAACTATATGAAGCCGGTAAATATGGTTTTTCTAATCTCCATGAAGAGCACCGGAGTTACAAATAAAGGAGCCGCGTGAGTCCTGAATCAACAAGACTTCGTAAGAGTTTTGTAGTACACGCTCAAAAATACGCTTGATACATAGACAAAAAATCAGGAATCTCCGACGAGATTAAAAATGCCATTACCACTACATAACGCAGTCAACGCACTAGGCATAGACAAAAAACTCGCTAAGATGACGGTAGAAGAATTCCTTGAAAGCGGCTTAGAGGGATATGAATACGTGAAAGGAGAATTAGTGCCGATGCCGCCTACCTCATTAGAACACGGGGATATTAGTCTAAACCTCCTTTTGCCTTTAGGTTCATATTGTCGTGAAAATCAACTCGGGCGTGTCTATAGCTCAGATACAGGCTTCCGAGTCGGCGAACGGGTACTGATGCCAGACATAGCTTTCATCTCAACAGACCGGCTTCCGACTGACCGGAGCAAAGCTTCCCCGGTTCCCCCAGACCTCGCCGTTGAGGTAGTTTCTCGGACAGATGCATTGCACAGTGTTGAGGAAAAAGCATTTGCCTACCTAGAGGCAGGCACACAACTCGTATGGGTGCTTAAGCCACGGTCAAAAACAGTGACGGTGTATCGTTCGGAAACAGACATCACGCTGCTCACACGAAATGACACTCTCACCGGTGAGAATGTCATCAAAGGGTTTTCTTGTCGGGTAGCCGAAATTTTCCAATAATAGCAACCTTGCAAGCGTGCCAAAAAAATAGCGTGTTTTTGTCCATGCCTAGTGCGTTGCCTGCGTTCTGTAGTCTTAACCGCGTTGAAGATCTCGTCGGAGTGTTTTTACGCATTCGCTAATTATTTAACAACAACTTACTCATTTTCAAGTTTTCAATGCGTGCTGACTTTCTCCTAATTAATGGAAAAAACATGAACATCCACGAATACCAAGCCAAAGCAATTCTAAAATCTTACGGGGTGAACACGGGCCCAGGCAACGTCGCTGAAACGCCTGAGCAAGCGGAAGCGGTTGCAAAGCAGCTTCATTGTGCCCAATACGTCGTCAAGGCACAGATTCACGCTGGCGGGCGCGGAAAGGGCGGCGGCATCAAACTCGCCAAGAACATCGCCGAAGTTAGACAACACGCGGAAGCTATCCTCGGCATGCAGTTGGTAACACCCCAAACCGGCCCCGAAGGAAAACGTGTCCGGAAAGTATTCATCACCGAAGCCGCTGAACTTGAGAAAGAGTTCTACCTCGCCATTCTGCTGGATCGGGAGACCTCAAAACTCACTTTAATAGGAAGTGCCGAGGGGGGTGTCAACATTGAGGAGGTTGCAGCCCGAACCCCCGAAAAGATTATTAGGTTGCAGATTGATTCCGACTTCGGTTTGGTGCCATTTCAAGCAAGACAATTCGCGTATAGATTGATAACCTCTGCGCTATATCACGAAGTCATCCCCAAAGCCACCGAGCTCATTCTATCACTTTACGCTGCCTTTACCGCATGCGATTGCTCGTTAGTAGAGATTAACCCATTGGCAATTGTCAAGACAGATGATGGACTGGACATCGCCGCAATTGATGCCAAGGTCAATCTTGACGACAACGCGCTCTGGCGACATCCCGATCTTGCGGCTATGCGCGACCCACAGGAAGAAGATGCCAGTGAATTAGAGGCGAGTGAATCAGGGCTGAGCTACATCCGTCTCGATGGCGATATCGGCTGTATGGTGAACGGTGCTGGACTTGCTATGGCGACAATGGACATTATCAAACAGCACGGTGGGGAGCCTGCGAACTTCCTTGATGTCGGAGGGAGTGCTACGATAGAAGCAGTCGCCCACGCTTTTCGGCTGATCCTTGCCGACAAAAACGTCAGAGCCGTTCTCGTTAACATTTTTGGCGGCATCATGAAATGCGACACGATTGCGAATGGCATCGTTGCGGCTGCCAAGCAGGTAGAACTCACCGTTCCGCTTGTCGTTCGGTTAGAGGGCACCAACGTGGCACTCGGCAGACAGATTATCGCCGAGTCGGGCTTGAACGTTCAATCCGCAGAGGGGCTTTCTGAAGCAGCACAACTCGCAGTAGCTGCAGCGAACACAACCTCCTTGTAGGGTTCGGTGCAGTGGCGTAAAATGTAATCAAATCTATACAAATGTAATCAAATCTATCTGAAAGAGGTCGTCTTATCTGACAGAGACAGAGGATGGTGAATGGAGCGTGAGTAGCGTTTCCTACACCACGATGCGAAGTGGCACGCTGAACAGGCCTACCCCCCGTGAAAAAGCCGACGGTGGAGGTGGCGATAAGACCTACGTGAGCAAAGTAGCCAACAACGTCTCACTACAGCATCAGAGACGACACGAACAATCGTTACGACACGTCGCGGACAGCTTAGCCGAGACGTAAAACGCCTGTGGATGCTATGTAAGCCCTACACTGGTAGGCGATGGCAGATGAAGCAGGAAGTGTGGCAACTGATGGAAGAACCTGTTAGATTTGAACAGGTTTGACTAGAAATGTATAAGTCCCACAGAGCGGGAAAGGTTTCCGCAGTGAAATAGTTATCAATTATCAGTAGTCAGTTCAGAAGTGCTTTAATGAAGCCCAAACATGCTTTTAACTGAGAACCGAGAACCGAAAACCCCTAAAATATTGCGTAAAAACGCTCCGACGAGCTCTTCAACGCAGTTAAGACTACAGAACGCAGTCAACGCACTAGGCATAGACAAAAATCCAAAAAAACAGATGCAGAAACTCGAATTAACGGATATAGACGTTGCTGGCAAACGAGTCCTCGCGCGCGTGGACTTCAATGTCCCGATGAAAGACAGTAAAATCGCGGATGAAACCCGTATCATCGCCGCTTTGCCCACGCTCCTAGCACTCATCAACCAAAACGCAAAAATTGTGCTTGTAACACACCTCGGCAGACCCAAAGTAGGCGAGACTGCCGACCGGGAGAGGCTTTCCACGGCACCCATCGCCGTAGCCCTCAGCCAAAAACTGGGTATGCGCGTCGCGCATGTCAGCGACTGCATCGGCGACACTGCCCAAAGTGCGGTTGCGTCGATGCAAAACGGCGAAGTGCTGCTGCTTGAGAACGTCCGGTTTTATGCCGAAGAAATAGAAAATGACTCGGCGTTTGCGCAGCAACTTGCATCGCTCGCGGATGTTTACGTCAACGATGCATTCGGTACAGCCCATCGTGCCCATGCCTCAACGGAAGGTGTAACGCGCTATCTAAATCCATGTGCCGCGGGATTTTTAATGGCACGCGAAATCTATTACCTCAGCACAAGCCTTGAGAACCCTGCACGTCCTTATGTCGCCATTCTTGGGGGATCGAAAATATCCGACAAAATCACATTGATTGAGAATCTCCTTGAAAAAGTTGACAGCCTGCTCATCGGTGGCGGTATGGCATATACGTTTTTCGCGGCAATGGGGCTCACTATCGGCAATTCGCTCGTTGAAATGGAGAAACTTGACGTTGCAGCATCGCTCATTAAAAAAGAAGGTTTTTCGGATACCGTAATCCTGCCATCCGACAACGTCATCGGCCGAGCGTTTCACCCTGACACTGAATCTCAGGTTGTTGACAAAGGGGATATCCCCGACGGCTGGCAGGGATTGGACATCGGGCCCGGGACCGTCGTTGCGTTTGGTGAACAGATAGCTGCTGCGAAAACGGTGGTATGGAACGGCCCTTTAGGTGTCTATGAGTTTGAAAAGTTCGTCCAAGGCACAATTGCGGTTGCCAAGCAGATTGCCGAGTCTCAAGCGGTGAGTATTATCGGCGGCGGCGATTGTGTCGCCGCGATACAACAAGCAGGCGTTGCCGACCGGATGACGCATATCTCCACAGGTGGGGGTGCATCATTGGAGTTTTTAGAGGGAAAACCGCTCCCAGGCATTGTCGCTTTAACCAACAAATAATTCAGAAGGCCATCACCTTCGGTTATCGGTCTTTCATCAATTCAGTTTCAAGGGTAGGCACAAGGCACTACCCCTACGGATTTTTCCGTAAGAGTTGCAATCCCCAAGGAACCGGGCGGGAGGGAAGCAAAGCGGGGGAAGAAGCTGCTCAAAATCGGGTTTCTTACAAGTTGTAGCGTGTTGTCTGCTAATTAAGGTTGCATAAGAAACCTCCGACGACATCTACTGTAGCGGCAGTGCCTTGTGCCTGCCCATCTACATCGTCAGAACACTCCTGCAACCTGATTACTCCGCAAGGAAAGACAAAAATACGAAAAAATGTTTGATAAAATTATTCCTCGTAGCGAAGACTACGCAAAATGGTACACCCAGGTCATCCGCCGAGCGGAGATGGCAGACTACGCCCCCGTTCGTGGGTGCATGGTAGTTCGTCCCTACGGCTACGCGCTTTGGGAGAACGTCAAGGAACAGCTAGATTCTCGGTTTAAAGCGACAGGCCACCAAAACGCCGCCTTCCCACTCTTCATTCCAATGAGTTTTATTGAGAAAGAAGCGGAACACGTGGAAGGGTTCAAACCGGAACTCGCCGTTGTCACACACGGCGGCGGCAAAAAATTGGAAGAACCGCTTGTCGTCCGCCCGACATCTGAAACCATCATCGGCTATATGTATAGCCAATGGATCCAGTCTTACCGCGACCTGCCGGTGCTAATCAACCAGTGGGCAAACGTCGTGCGATGGGAACTGCGTACCCGACTTTTCATACGAACAATGGAATTCTTTTGGCAGGAAGGGCATACAGCACACGCAACGCACGCCGAAGCGGAAGAAGAGACGCTCCGCATTCTTGAGCTCTATACCGATTTTGCCCTCAACGAAGCCGCAATACCAGTCATCCCCGGTCGCAAGAGTGAAAGCGAAAAGTTTCCCGGTGCTTTAACCTCCTATACCATTGAGGCGATGATGGGCGATAAGCGCGCGCTCCAAGCTGGCACGTCACATGATCTCGGGCAAAACTTTGCCAAAGCCTTCGATATCCAATATCTCGATGCAAACCAAAAGCAGCAACACTGCTGGACAACCAGCTGGGGGGTTAGCACTCGAATGATTGGCGCGATTATTATGACGCATGGTGACGACCAGGGCTTAGTGCTTCCCCCGCGAATTGCCCCCACGCAGCTGGTAATTGTCCCCATTATCCCGAAAAACCGAGACACTGACAAGCAGGCTGTCATGCAAGCCGTTGATTCAATCTGTGAAACCCTAGGCGAGGTTCGCTACCACGTTGACGACAGACACGATTACTCACCCGGATGGCGATTCAACGAATGGGAACTCAAAGGCGTGCCGCTGCGCATAGAGATAGGGCCCCGAGACCTTGCGAAACAGCAGGTTGTCCTCGCCCGACGAGATATTCCGGGACGTGAAGGCAAGGCGTTCACGCCGATTGCTAACGTTGCTGAAACAGTTAAGGATATGCTGGACACCATCCAAGCAGATATGCTCAAACGCGCAACAGAATTCCGTGATATGAATACCTTTGAACCTACCACCTACGACTCATTTAAGGAGGTTGTTGAAGAGGGATTTGCGCGGGCCTGGTGGTGTGAAAACGCTGAATGCGAAGAGCAGCTCAAAGCAGAGACACAAGCAACTATCCGATGTATTCCGATAGAACAGCCCGACGGCGACGGGGTGTGCATCGTATGTGGTGAGACTGCCCAAGATATCGCAGTCTTTGCCCGTGCCTATTAGGTTTTTTAACAATTGGGTTTCTGCTCCGATTTTTCCGTTGTCAAAATCGGGTTTCTTGTTAATTGTAGCGTGTTCCCTGCTAATTAAGGGTTAAAAGACTTGCATCAAAAACCTCCGACGAGATTTTTGCGGCGTACTTGCGGCGTACTCGCCCAAGTTGCGCGTGAAAAGCAAGCAACTTTTTTATTTCTTACTTATGCGACGTGCATTCAACGCAGTGTATTGGTTTCTGCTCCGATTTTTCCGCATGAGGTATTTACCCCTGCAAAGCAGGGGCAGATACCCGGTTCAAAATCGGGTTTCTTGTTAATTGTAGCGTGTTCCCTGCTAATTAAGGGTTAAAAGACTTGCATCAAAAACCTCCGACGAGATTTTTGCGGCGTACTCGCCCAAGTTGCGCGTGAAAAGCAAGCAACTTTTTTATTTCTTACTTATGCGACGTGCATTCAACGCAGTGTAGGGGTAGTGCCTTGTGCCTACCCTTAATACTACAGAACACAGTCAACGCACTAGGCATGGACAAAAATATGAGCATACTTGTTAACAAAAACACAAAAGTGATCGTTCAGGGAATTACTGGGAGTTCTGGGCGATTCCACACCGAGCAGTGTGCCGCCTACGGCACCCAAATCGTCGCAGGGACTGTGCCCGGAAAAGGCGGCACCGAGGTCAACGGCATCCCAGTCTATGACACTGTCGCTGAAGCGGTTGAGGCGACGGGCGCAGATACCTCTATGATTCTCGTTCCTGCACGCTTTGCTGCAGATTCAGTCATGGAAGCCGCTGATGCGGGGGTATCGCTTATTGTCTGTATCTCCGAACATATTCCCGTTCTTGATATGGTGAAAGCCAAAGCGTTTCTTCAGAAACATCAGGAATCTCCGACGACATCTACCACAACGTCACAGCTACAGCAGAAACCATTGGAACTAGGCAAGGACAAAAAACTCATCGGGCCGAACTGCCCTGGTGTCATTACACCCGGCGAATGCAAAATCGGTGTGATGCCTGAGTTCGCCTATAGCCCTGGCAATGTCGGTATTATCTCTCGGAGTGGCACGCTGACGTATGAAGCCGCGTATCAACTCAAACAACTGGGCATTGGGCAATCGACATGCGTTGGCATCGGCGGCGATCCAGTGATTGGCACAAATTTCGTTGATGTGCTTGAACTTTTCGAGGCAGATGACGAGACGCACGCGGTTGTGTTGATTGGTGAAATCGGAGGCACAGCTGAAGAGACAGCAGCGCAGTTCGTGAAGCACAACATGACGAAGCCCGTTGTCGGCTTTATCGCAGGGCAGACTGCACCACCCGGAAAACGGATGGGACACGCAGGCGCGATTATTTCCGGCGGCAAAGGGACTGCTGCCGATAAAATTGCGGCACTCAACCAGGCAGGTGTCGTTGTGGCTGAAAGCATCGCGACGATTGGGCATACCGTCGCACAAGCATTGTCCTAATTTAACTTTTTAATAATTCGGTTTCTGCTCCGATTTTTCCGCATGAGGTATTTACCCCTGCAAAGCAGGGGCGGATACCCGGTTCAAAATCGGGTTTCCGGCAAGTTTGTAGCATCTTCCCCCCTAATTAAGGGTATAAAGACTTGCATCAGGAATCTCCAACGAGATCTACCACAACGTCACAACTACAACCGAAACCATTAGAACTAGGCAACAACAAAAAATCAGAAACCTCCGACGAGATCTGCCACAACGTCACAACTACAGCAGAAACCATTGGAACTAAGCAATAATAAAAATTGGAAAAAACCCGTGAAGAAAGACATCGGTTTCTTGCTCTCAAAGAAACAACGACATGAACCCATCACCGTGCTGACCTGCTACGATTATCCTACTGCGCGCTTGCAAGACAAGGCCGGGATTGACATCGTCTTTGTCGGCGATAGCGTCGGCACGAATGTGCTTGGCTATAAGAGCGAGGCAGAGGTGACAATGGCGGATATGCTGCATCACCTGAAAGCAGTGCGCCGCGGCGTGACAGATGCTTACCTCCTCGTTGACATGCCTTACGCCGCCGATCGGCATGTCAAACAGGCACTCGCAAACGCCAACCTCTTCTTATCGCACGGGGCAGATGGCGTTAAATTAGAGGGCGGCGTTGAAAAAGTGCCGATTATCAACGCCTTAACCGAACAAGGCATAGAGACATGCGCCCACATCGGGCACACTCCGCAAATCCACGGTACAAAAGCCATCACCCATGGAAAAACAGTTGCGAAAGCGAAAGCACTCATCGAAACAGCATCAACACTCGCAGACGCTGGGGCGAAACTCATCGTCCTCGAGAAAATTACCGAAGAGGTGAGCCAGCTCATCACTCGCACTGCGCCCATCCCAACTATCGGTATTGGGGCAGGGCGATTCTGCGACGGGCAAGTCCTCGTTATTAATGATATATTAGGTATAGGCCCCCCTTTCAAACATGCCAAACGTTATCAGGATTACAACCACCTGACCTTTGAGGCAATATCCCGGTATAAGCGGGAGGTTGAACTCGGCAGTTTTCCAACGGATGCCAACGTCACGCACATCCCTTCAGACAAGCTGGCACGGGTGCAGAAGTGGTTCAAATCGAATTTTTAACAATTCCCTCTTTCATCAATTCGGTCTTTCATCAATTCAGTTTCAAGGGTAGGCACAAGGCACTACCCCTACGGATTTTTCCGTAAGAGTTGCAATCCCCAAGGAACCGGGCGGGAGGGAAGCAAAGCGTGGGAAGAAGCTGCTCAAAATCGGTCTTTCATCAATTCGGTTTCAAGGGTAGGCACAAGGCACTACCCCTACGGATTTTTCCGCATGAGGTATTTACCCCTGCAAAGCAGGGGCGGATACCCGGTTCAAAATCGGGTTTCGTAATGAGTTCTAGAGCACTCCCTGCTAATTAAGCCTTCAAAACCGAAAAACACTTGCAGCAAAAACCTCCGACGAGAGCTACTCTGTAGGGGCAGTGCCTTGTGCCTGCCCGTCAGAACAATCCTGACGTTTGCCACTATTTTCAATAGTGGTTAAACTTCCTGATTGCTCTGCAAGGAAAGACAAAAAAAGTTGCATAAGAAACCTCCGACGAGATCTACTCTGTAGGGGCAGTGCCTTGTGCCTGCCCGTCAGAACTATCCTGCCAATGGTATTTGCCCCTGCTTTGCAGGGGTTTCATACCAATGCTGATTGCTCTGCAAGGAAAGACAAAAAAAGTTGCATAAGAAACCTCCGACGAGATCTACAGTGCATTGTCAGAACCATCACGCAACCTGATTACTCCGCAAGGAATGACAGAAAGTTTGCCAATAAATCCTTTCCAGCAGCCGTCAAAATAGACTCCGGATGAAACTGCACACCCCAGACAGGCAAAGTCTTATGCCGAATCCCCATGATTTCATCCCGGTCTGTCCACGCCGTGATCTTCAGACACGCCGGCAACGTCTCCCCCTTCACAATCAACGAGTGATACCGCGTCGCCTCAAACGGGTTATCCAAGCCTTCGAAGAGCTCTGCGCCATCGTGGATTATCATGGACGTTTTACCATGCATTAACCGGTCTGCCCTGACTACCTCGCCGCCGAAAACATCCCCGATGCACTGATGTCCAAGGCATACGCCTAAAATTGGCACCTTTCCAGCAAAGTGCCGGATGACATCGTTGGAGATGCCCGCTTCTCGCGGCGAGCAAGGCCCTGGCGAAATGACAATCCGTTCTGGAGCAAGTGCCTCCAGTGCATCTAGCGAGACTTTTCTGCTCCGATGCACCGCCAATTCGGCACCGAGTTCGCCCAGATACTGCACGAGGTTGTAAGTAAATGAGTCATAGTTGTCAATTATTAAAACCATTGTTTACCACCATAAGTGTTGCCACTGGCATATTGCCCCTGCAAGCAGGGGTGAATGTCATCTACGCCCTTAAGAGCCCTTGTTCTGCCATCTCAATGGCACTGAGCAACGCCCGCGCCTTGTTCATCGTTTCGTAATACTCGGTTTCGGGAACGGAATCCGCGACGATGCCGCCGCCCGCTTGTACGTAAGCAACGCTGTCCTTGATGACTGCAGTGCGGATAGTAATCGCCGTGTCAGCACTTCCTGAAAAACTGAAGTACCCCACTACACCGCCGTAGGGACCCCTGCGTGTCGGCTCCAGTTCGTCAATGATTTCCATGGCACGTATCTTTGGAGCACCGGATAGCGTCCCCGCCGGGAGGCACGCACGAATCACATCGAAAGCGGTGAGATTCTCGCGCAACCTCCCGATAACATGCGAGACAATGTGCATCACGTGTGAGAAGCGTTCGACTATCATAAAATCAGTCACTTCAACGGTGTGATATTCACATACCCGCCCGAGATCGTTACGCCCTAAATCGACGAGCATGACGTGCTCGGCGCGCTCCTTCGGATCGGCCAGCAGTGTCTGTTCCAATTCGACATCTTCTTCCGCTGTTTTGCCACGCGGCAGGGTGCCTGCAATCGGGCGTGTTTGGACAAGCCCATCTTCTACCCGCACCATCATCTCTGGCGATGCCCCTACAATGTCAAAACTATCAAACTTCAGGTAATACATATAGGGCGATGGATTCACCACCCGCAACGCCCGATAGACATCAAACGAATCCACGGATACCGGACAACTGAACCGTTGCGAAGGCACAACCTGTATGATGTCGCCTGCGGCTATGTATTTCTGGGCGCGCAGCACCGCCTCTTCGTAAGCAGCCTTCGTAAAATTCGATCTTTTGTCCTTGCCTAGCTCCAGCGGTTTCTGCTGTAGTTGTGACGCAGGGGAAGATCTCGTCGGAGGTTCCTGAGGCCCCGCCTTTGCAGGTAGGCCCCGCGGCACGGTTTCCCCTACATCCGGGCAACCTAACGCTCCTACTGGAGGAGATTTGAGCTTCTCAACCACTGATTCAATGGTTGCAATCGCATCGGCGTAAGCCGCATCCACATCTCCATCAATGTGAGCGTTCGCCACAACCTTAATCTGATGATTGACATGGTCAAACACCAAAAGCGTCTCCACAATCATGAAGAAACAATCCGGAATTTGCAGTTCATCTACTGTGTTATCCGGGAGTTCCTCAACAAAGCGCGCCATGTCATAACTCATATAGCCCACCGCCCCGCCGTGGAACTGTGGTAACCCTTCGACTTTAACGGGCTGGTAATTCTGCATCACCCCTTCAAGGGCTTGCAACGGATCGTCGCACACCTGTGATACTGTTTCACCTTTCGACAGATACTCGATCGTCACCTGATGCCCCTTGCTATGGAAAAGCACAGACGGTTGACTCCCCAAAAATGAATAGCGTGCAACCGTTTCGCCGCCTTCAACGCTCTCCAATAAAAACGCAAAGGCATCGGGCATCAATTTGTAAAATGCGGACACCGGTGTCTCCATATCTGCCAAAATGGGCCGATAAACCGGTATCGTGTTTCCTGATTTCGCTTTTTCGCGAAATTCCTTCAGTGTCGGATAATACATCAATAACTCCCACATGTAGAAAACTTACATCAAAAATCTCCGACGAGATCTACCACAACGTCACAACTACAGCAGAAACCGCCGGAACTAGGCAATAACAAAAAATCAGAAACCTCCGACGAGATCTACAGTGCATCGTCAGAACTATCCTGCCAATGGTATTTGCCCCTGCTTTGCAGGGGTTTCATACCAAGTTGTGAATTTTAATGAACAACTTTTTTATTTCTTACTTATGCTGATTACTCCGCAAGGAATGACAAAGAACCTACAACACGCGTTGACTCTCCATCGGGGGAGACTTCCCGAAAAAAGCAGGAACGATAGCCGGTATGACACGCTGCTACCTTCTGCTCAACCTTTATGAGCAGGGCATCGCCATCACAATCTACTGCGATAGATTTGACTGTCTGTGTATGCCCTGAAGTCTCCCCCTTTCTCCACAATTTCTGTCGGGAGCGGCTCCAGAAGCAGACACGGCCTGTAGCCAAGGTCTCTTTTATCGCTTCCGGGTTCATATATCCAAGCATCAGCACTTCATTGTTTGTGACATCCTGAATTATCGCCGCGACCAGCCCATCGCGGTCGTATTTAAGTTCAGATAAAATTTGCATTCAGATTTCCCTCCCTAAAGTAGTAGGCCCGCTCCGCGTGCCGTACACACCTAAAGTAGTAGGCCCGCTCCGCGTGCCGTACACACCTAAAGTCGTAGTACGCTCCGCGTGCCGTACACACACAATGGTAAAAAATAAAAAAACCTTATGCCACCGGGATTTGTGTGCATAAGGCTTAAAGATAACATCAAAAACAGTCCAGACCCAATTTCGTTTAAGGATATTACCCCTGCAAAGCAGGGGAAAATACAATTAGCGCGCACACTCCCCCTCGATGGAATTGGAGCACCGCCAATGCCAATCGCGTCCGTTTCTATTCAAACTGGCATGTGAAAAGAAAAACATAAAAACACTCCGACGAGATCTACAACGCAGTTAAGACTACATAACGCAGTCAACGCACTAGGCATAGACAAAAACTCTTTTCTGCGCTTGTGTCAAGATTATAAGTTAATGATACCCTATTTTTCCTGCTGTGTCAAATTTTTTTGATTTTTCATCAATTCAGTTTTGCGGCGTAATGGTATCAGCCCCTGCAAAGCAGGGGCAACATGCCAGCGTCAAAATCGGGTTTCTTATTAGTTCTAGAGTACTCCCTGCTAATTAAGCGTATAAACACTTGCAGCAAAAACCTCCGACGAGATCTACAGAGCATCGTCAGAACTATCCTGCATTCTCAATTCTCCGCAAGGAATGACGAAAAACAAAAAAACTTGCAAAAGGCGCAGCAATATGGTATTATATAGCCATAACAATTGAATAAACTAACGGTTCAGGTGCCGAATGTCGGTATCTACCCCTGCAAGCAGGGGTAAATGCCCATTACGGAGAATAGGGAAGCGCGGTGAGAATCCGCCACGGCCCCGCCACTGTGAACGATCTTTTGCTCTAATGAAAAGTAGTAGGCACGCTCCGCGTGCCGTACACACAAATCGACGGGAAGATTTTGTAGAGCAAACTTTGGCTTGCAACTGGTATCTGCCCCTGCTTTGCAGGGGTTTAATGCCAATGCCCCAAAAGATCGGAAGTCAGGAGACCTGCCTGCATCGTGTTTCACGCATCTGCTTTCGCGGGAAAGCAGTGGAACTGCGCGCAGCAGTATCCTGTCAAATGTAGGAAGGGCGAAGTTAGTCACGCATTGGAAATGCGTGCTGAAGTTCTCCCCGATAGAAAGCATAGAGTCTGCAGGATCCGCCTCATAATCTGTGTCGCCTTGTCCCCTGTCTTTTCTATTATGAAAGCAGGGGTTTCTTGTTTCATAGGGCATTCACCCCTGCTCGCAGGGGCAATTGCCAGAAGGAGGATTTCGGCGAAGAAGGTTTAGTCACGCATTTTTAATGCATGCTGAAGTTCGTAGCCGAAATTTACTATTAAAAAGTATGAACAGATTTTTTTTCACTTGGCGGCATTTCTCAAAGGCATTCACCCCTGCTCGCAGGGGAAACCATATGCCAGTGTCGAAATCTTACAGACCGCGCTCGCTCCTACGATTATGCGCGATGCTCTTCACGTTCCTGGTTAGTTCCGCACTTGCACAAACAGAGATAAGCAGTTACCCCGCAAAGCGGGGAAACATACAAAAGCAAAACATCGCCGTTATCATCAATGCACTGGATAATGACGACTTAAACATCACCACTACACTTTCAATTATCGATCTCGATGAACCCAATGAGAAACGAGCTGTTGACGGTGAGATACTCCCTATCGGTGATGTACCAAGTGGGCTCCTCATTCACGGGCATCTTGCCTATATCTCCCGTTTCGAGTGGAGTTCGGTGCCTCGCGGCAGCATCTTAATTGTCAACTTGGAACGGCGAGAGATTATTGGCGAAATTCCGATCGGATACGGGGCTTACCCACAAAGCCTCGCGCTTGTTAATCCAAACAAAATGTACGTCACATGCGATAACGTCCATCAGGTACAGGTCATTGACATCCCCAACCGCAATGTGACGAAGATTATTACGCATCCTTCCTTCAACAAAACGACCGGCATCACGCTGCTCAACGGAAAGGCATACGTCACCAATTCAGCTTGGGAGTGGGATGCGGAAGCGGGCAAATCTATTTATCATGAGAGTAGCGTCACGGTGATTGATACCGAGTCAGACACCGTCTTGAAGTCTATTCCAATGCCCATCAATGCAGGTGGCATCCTCAACGACGGCGAATCCACAGTGATTGTAAAAACAACTGGCGATTCTAATCTGATTTCTGGGAATCTTGTCCTAATTGACGCGACTACCGATGAAATTGTCAAAACCGTTGCACTCAAGGTGACTCCAGGAGCCTTTGCAATCAATTCACACAAACAATTGTTTATTCAGGGAGGATGGCAGAACCCCGGTCTACTTATCTACAACGTGCCGACGCAAAAGTGGATTCGAGACAAAAATGACGCACTTGTCGATGTCGGCGGCGGGGCCGGGATGACTTTCGCACCGGACGGAAGCCTTTATATCACTTATCCTGACTGGACCGGGGGAGGGTTATCTCTCGTTCGTGTTCTGGGGCCAGATGGAACCCTGCGCAAAACCTATCAAGCCGGGCACGGTACCAACAATATTGCAATTGCACAGATTGTCCCCCGTCCCGAAGATGTGAACGACGACGGGTTTATCGACCTGGCAGATCTGACAATTGCCAGTCGGTACTTAGGCACCAGCGGCGTTGGAATAATTGGGGATGTCAACGGCGATGGTATCGTTGACATCCGTGACTTGGTGCGTATTGCCCAGCATATATAGTAGTAGGCACGCTCCGCGTGCCGTATACAAAAGTGTAGGAGCGCGAAAAGATTTTACCCCTGCTTTGCAGGGGTAAAATACCAGTGTCACAATCTGGTTACTTTTTAGTTGTAGAGTGCTCCCTGCTAATTGCGGTTGCATGAGAAATCTCCGACGACATCTTCCACTGCGTCACAACTACAACCAAAACCATTGGAACTAGGCAATAACAAAAGATCAGAAACCTCCGACGAGAGCTACAATGCCGTTAAAACTACAGAACGCAGTCAACACACTAGGCATAGACAAAAAATTGCTATTGCTCCCACTGCTTGTCGTCGCTTGCACAACGGAAACGAAAGAGAATCCGTTGGCATGGCAGATTACCTTTTTTTCGCTCGGTGCCAAGGTACAGTTTCACAACGAACCACCGATAGCGCGGATTTCTGCCTTCAATTCTGACAGAATGCTGGTTGCACAACTCAATTTCCCTGGACCACCCCGACAGATAGAATCGCTCTATTTTGAATGGCAGGAAGGGGAAACCTATAGATTTGAAGCGGCTTTGCACACGGGGCAAATCAGTGTTCAAACGGTGACTGCCCCGCGTGTGCATGCCCCCGGCAATTTAGAGATTGCTATCCCTTACGGTGCAGCGAGGCAAGCGACAACGGATGCAACCGCGTCAAAGGCACTCGTGGTACAAGGGAGCGAAATGACAGCCACGCTCATCGTTACAAACGGCAATGCCCCAGCTACCTTTGAGGTGGAGCTCTGCTTACCATCTACGCTCGATGTCGTCCAATTGCCGATAGAATGGCAAACCGAGACGAACGGCACCGAGACTTGTCTGTTTACCGCTGGCACCTTTCGCGTTGCATCCGAGGTCTGGTATCGTGAATTAGTTTTGAAAATTCCCCAGAATGGCTTTAAAAACTTACATCAGACGAGAGCTACCACAACGTCACAACTACAGCAGAAACCACCCCAACTAGGCAATAACAAAAAACCAAAAATTGCAGGTATCGTCCGTTTTAAGACAGATACCGCACAAACTTGGACGCAAAGGACAGAAGTGCAGTTGCGTTCGGCAACAGTAGCAGAAATCGCCGAGCACCTCTCCATAGAATCTATCCAAATGCCTACGGATGTAGCCGGCATCCCCCATCTGCAGCGACAAACCGATACCATCTATTACCAGCGCCCTTTGTTCCGTTGGTTAAAAATGCCCCAAACTGATGCCTTTCAACCCATAGCCTACCAGACCGTGCGGCTCCGCAATCAAGCCCAAGAAACTATCCATGTCGTCGTCTCTTCCATCAACCGAGATACGAAGAGTGGCGCAGCAGTGAGGTTTCTTGCACCGCCGGATGCCGTGAACGCCGGCACAGACCGGAGCATCAGTTTCGCCAGTTTGCCAGGCGGTGAAGTGACAGCAATTCCGCTGCCCATCTACTTTCAGTCCCCCCATAGGAGCGATCTCCGAATCGCGACAGGCGAATACGAACGTGACATTGCAGTGAAGGTATGGGGAAGCGACGCGACAATCCTTCGCGAACAACGCCCACTCCATCTCATCGTTCCAAACCGACATGCGCTGTTTGTGAGTGGGATAGCAATCATCGCGAGCTGCATCGGGCTGATAGTGCTGCTGCCCTTTAACGAGCGAAGACACAAGCAGTTCTTCGCTCGTTTCACGACTAAACAACTCATCGTCATCGCCCTATTTGGCACAACGATCTTTGTCGTAGTTATCGTGCCGTCAACGCTGTTTCTCAACCTCATCCGCGCCCTCCTTGGGCCCGTCTCTGTCTTGCTGACAGGCTTAATTAATGAGACGCTCTATTACGCGTTGCTGACAGCGTTGCTAATTTATATTAACGGAGCCCCCAGAGCATCCCGCATTACCAGAACCAAAGTAGTAGGCACGCTCCGCGTGCCGTACACAGCTGTCCACAAAAGCCGGCCAACCCACGGTAAAGGGGGTGTCATCTTGCTTGTCTCCGCAGTGCGCTTACTTCTCGGCGGGGTTACGTTCGGGCTTTTCACGCCGATGACGATTATCTATACAGGCACGAGCGTCCTCCTGCTTGAGACGGGATTTCTGCTCGTACAAAGGCGCGGTTTGCTGGCGTGGGCACTCGTGCTCGGCATCTGCGATGCAATCGCCGTCTACGTCGATTTTCAACTCTCTATCCTGTTCTACCGCCTCTTTTACGCCGATTGGTATATTATCCTCCGAATTCTGGTGGAGGGGTTTGCGTATACCTTTATCGGTGTGCTGCTCGGTGCCAGATTAGGACGCGGCCTCCGGCGCGTAGCCGATTAAAGTAGTAGGCATGCTCCGCGTGCCGTACACAGTTTAAAGTAGTAGGCATGCTCCGCGTGCCGTACACAGCATAGACCTGTCTTGCCTCCTTACTTCTCCGCAAGGAAAGGCGAAAAAGAGGAACTATTACAATGAAGCCAATTCAGTTTTTGAGTCTACTCTGTTTGCTAATCGCGCTGCCCATTGTAGGGGTAGTGCCTTGTGCCTACCCTGCCGATATGAACGTCTTATGGGTTCGGGCGGGGGCAGTGCTCGAAACAGAACATAAACACAACGGTGAACCCAAAATCAACGTTGCAACCATATCTGAAGGGACAACACAAGCATTAACAAATACACCAACAATCCAGCGGCTTGATGCGAAGCGTGTGCTGTTGCAATTTGCATGGCAGCCCAACCAAGCCTATCGGTTTCGCATAAATAATGCCGTAACAGCGGCGACCGCGCCGCTTAAACCGCTCCCGTATCTCATTCGCACAGTCGAATTAGATGGGCTTCTATCGCTCCTCGAAAATCTGCGGCAGCCCGCGAAACCAACAGCGATTACCCTAGGGCAAAGTAGCACGCACCCCCCGCGGGTTTCCGTACACAGCCGTCCACAAAATGCCCAGAAACTCGCCATCGCAACCGACACCGGGCACCTCGCGATTCTCAATCCGCTCACAGGCGAAACGCTTTGGAACACCCGCATCTCGGAAGGCTACGTCAAGCATCTCGCATTTAACCACGATAACACCATCCTCTACATTGGGGAACAGGCAGCGGACGGATTTATCTATGCTTATGCTCTGTCGCAGTCTAAACCAGTACTGCTCTGGAAATACCGCACCGCCGACGACATTGAAACCTCCACACCGAGTGACCCGGGCAGCGTCTACGCTTATGTTAGTTACCCCGGCGCAGCGTGCATCCGAGTCCTGCCCAACGGTGATGCCCTCGTCGCCAGCGTGCATTCGTGGACACACAACGGCACGCCACAGCGGAAGTCACAACTCTACCGGTTTAACGGAAAAACAGGCGATGTAGCATGGAAATGGCCCAGCGAGGGCGCGTCGCCGAAGGTGCTGCGTTGGTTTGACATAAGTGCTGATGGAAAAACGCTGTCCCTGTTAACAGACAACAGCGGCAAGGGCAACGGCAGACTCAGCGTTCTTGATGTCGACTCCGGCACAGAACAATGGCACGCCAGTTTTGAACCGCTCACGCCCTATTTTGAAGGTGTTAGCTTTTGGCGCGGTGTTAGCATGGCACCCGATGGTAAGTTCATCAACGTTACAACGGACGACGGACGTGCCTTCATCTTTGACGCGACTGATTCCGAACCGATTTGGCATGAAAACTTGGCGACACCGCTCGAGGTCAGCGGCGTGCCGATTATCGCCACAACTGGCACTATTGGTGCGACAGATGCTGCCGCGCTCTTTGTCACGGGCGATACATACATCCCCTATCATCTCCAGCAGGGCGCGCAACGTCCTTCCACCGCGCACCCGAACGGGATGACGCTATTCGCCTACTCATGGCGTGGCGAAAAGGCCTGGCAGTGGAAACTAGAGAATATGCCGCAAGGCTTACGCATTGATGCGAAAGGGCGTTATGCTGCGTTGGCTGTCTCCAAGCGGAGCCAAAACCCGAACGAGAGTCTACACGGCGTTTCCGTGTTTGACCTGACAGCAGAAGGTAGTGGCTTGGCAAAATACCTCTACACCTACCGTACGGAAGGGCAACTCCCCTACGATACGCTTGCCATCAGTGCGGATGGCACGCTCATCGCCATCGTTGAGAGGCCGATTGTAATGCCAGATGAGACGGTGCGTGGGAAAAATCGGGTGCATGTGCTGTATTGATTTTTCGTCATTCCTTGCGGAGAATTGAGAATGCAAGATAGGTATAACAATGCCCTATAAATCTCGTCGGAAGTTTCTGATTAAAGCAATAAGGATATTACCCCCGCTTTGCAGGGGCAAATACAATTCTGTCACCGCCCGCTCTCTTATTTAGTTCGCCCGTAGGAGGGCACCCCGAATCCCGATTTATTCCGTGGCGGTGACAAAAAACTGAAACCTAAATAGTCTTAGGAAAACAATGAATCAGCCTTGACAAATTCTGCCATTCAATGTATACTTATAGAAAGTACAAATGGCTAACACGCATCCAATTAATAGGAATCAAAATGCAACATTTCACAGATGCAGCGTTGCTACAAATTATTGAAGACGACGAATCTGATCGCGTTGAGTTCAAGGAGTCTTTGTCTGGCAGTGCTCCGAAAGAAATCAGAGAAGCCATCTGTGCTTTTGCCAACGATTTGCCTCGCTACGAAAAACCGGGATTCGTTTTCGTCGGAGTGAGGAAAGACAAAACTATTGTAGGGCTACCGGTTACAGATGAATTGCTCCGACAGTTGGCGGATATGAAAACTGATGGTAATATTGTGCCCCCGCCATCCCTGACAGTAGAAAAGCGTGTGCTGAAAGGCAAAGAAGTTGCTGTAGTTAAGGTGGAACCAACTGACTCACCGCCAGTTCGCTTCAAGGGCATTATCCGTATCCGTATCGGGCCTCGCCGAGGCATTGCTACCGCGCAGGATGAAAGGATTCTCAATGAAAAGCGTCGGCACAAAGATGCCCCTTTCGACATTCAACCGGTTCTCGCGTCAGACCTATCCGATCTCAACCTAAGCCAATTTGAACACGAATATCTGGTGCAAGCCTTTGACCCTGACATATTAGAAGCCAATGAACGCACGCTTGAAGAACGCCTAGCGGTAACGAAAATGATTGCCGCAACTGATGAGCCATTCGTGACTGTGATGGGAATCCTCGTACTGGGCAAAAACCCACAAGATTTTCTTCCAGGGGCTTACGTGCAATTTCTCAGAATTGATAATATTCAATTAACAGACGATAGGGATATTCGTGATAGCGAGGCCATCAGGGGAGCAATCCCTGATATCCTCCGTCGTCTGGACGATAAACTGATAGCACACAATCGCACAGAGGTTGATTTCACGACTAGCCCTGTCGAACAAAGTACAGCACTTTATCCTATCCCGGCGTTGCAACAAATCATCCGGAATGCTGTTATGCACAGAACTTATGAAGCAACTCATGCACCGGTTCGCGTGTCATGGTTCAACGACCGCGTTGAAGTTTTAAGCCCCGGCGGTGCTTTTGGCGCAATAACGGTTGAAAATTTCGGGCAGCCCGATTTAACTGATTATCGCAACCCAAATCTGGCAGAAGCGATGAGAATCCTCGGTTATGTGCAAAAGTTTGGCATAGGAATACAGATAACTAGAAGTCTCCTGAAAAAAGCAGGCCATCCTGAACCAGAATTTGCAATCCTTGATAATTACGTGCGGGCAACCATAAAACTAGCACGCAAGCAAGAAATTTAAGGGTATTTTACCCCTGCTTTGTAGGGGAAACCGATACCACCATGACAATGCCTATTCCAGTTTTAACTTTCTTCAACAATAAAAGCGGAGTTGGTAAGACATCCCTCGTTTATCATCTCGCGTGGATGTTATCCGACATCGGCTATCGAGTACTTGCCTGCGACCTCGACCCACAGGCAAACCTCACTAGTATGTTTATCAATGAGGAACGCCTAGAAGTACTGTGGCCTGACAGCGGCGCGCGAAAAACTATCTATAATGCCCTCCAACCGCTTTTGGACGGAACGGGAGACATTGAGCCACCTCACTTGGAGAATATAACACACGAACGGCTAACGCAAGAATTAAGCCTCATCGTCGGCGACCTCATGCTATCTTCAACCGAAGATGAACTTTCGAGCCAATGGCCGGAGTGTTTGGACCGGCGTCCCCGTGCCTTCCGCGTCATCTCGGCACTATGGCGAATTTTGCAAAGGGCGGCGAGCGACCGGCAATCCAATATTGTCTTGGTAGATGTGGGGCCCAACCTAGGGGCCTTGAATAGGGCGGTGCTAGTCGCTACTGATTACGTTATCGTTCCACTTGGAGCCGACCTATTTTCACTCCAAGGGCTGCGGAATCTCGGCCCGACGCTACAAGAGTGGCGAAAGGGGTGGCAAGAGAGACGTAGCCGCAACCCTATCCCTGATTTACAGATGCCCAATGGATTGATTCAACCGATTGGCTATGTGGTGCAGCAACACGGGATTCGTCTGGAACGTCCAATTAAGGCTTACGACAAGTGGGTTAACCGGATGCCGGCAGAATACGCCCGAAACCTGCTAGGCAATAACAAGGGCCCTTACGCCAAAACACCGGCAGAAGATAAAGAAAATGCCCTCGCTACTGCCAAGCATTATCGCAGCATCGTCCCGATGGGACAGGAAGCGCGCAAACCGATTTTCCACCTCACCACGGCCGATGGAGCTATCGGCAGCCACGCTGCTGCTGCCCGCACCGCGTACAAGGATTTCAGGATTTTGTCAGAAAAGATAATCGACAGAATAGGAATTAGGAAGGCGTAAATATTCCGCAACAAGCGCGTTAATCTATTCGGGCGCGAGCCCTGTGCCTTGCACCACTCTCAAGCCTTTGCTGTCGATGCAAAAGAGAAACATCAGAAATCTCCGACGAGATCTTCCACTGCGTCACAACTACAGCAGAAACCACCAGAACTAGGCAAGAACAAAAGTCTGAATCTCTGTGCTAATTGTCGCCGTTGGGTGCAGCTTCCCACGTTCATATTTTGACAAGGAAGGTTTTCGAAATACATCATCAGGAACCTCCGACGAGAGCTACCACAACGTCACAACCACAGCAGAAACCACCAGAACTAGGCAAGAACAAAAAATTTGACTGCTAACCAATCCATCAATTGCAGCCTCCAGGTCCCCGAGGGACGTACCACAGGCAAGTCTAAATCTTCTCAGTCGTTCTCCTAACATGATTGTGATACCCATCAGTTTACTTCAAGGAGAGGAAAAGTGCGATAAGCGCGATAATCGCAGCAGCACAACCTGCAGCGGCACCGACTTTGCCCCACATGGCAGATGCGGCTTCCTCTTTCCCCTCCAGTTTGCCGCGTATCCAACCCAACTCTCGACTTACCTGCTGCTTCCACTCTTCCGTTTTCTCTATGAAGTTCTCTGTTTTCTCAATGAAGTTCAAAACGCGTTCTTTGAAGTCCTCATCAGTCATGATACTTCTCCTGATAACCTTGGGCGGATTGCTTGAATTTGACCGCGGAGCGAATGTGAGACATAAACTCCGCCTGTCTTGCAAGGAATTTGGTGTTAGATATACGGTAAACATGAAAAGTGTAGGGGGAGCAAAGGTTTTGTTGTTCCCCCTACCTTTACTGTCTATTCTGTTAGCGTTTCATTGATTTTACTTGTGTCATTAGTAACCTGACAAATCTAGTTGTTCCTAGGACAGGCAGGTTCGCTAAAAACGACTCTTCCGACAACTTTGGACTAGCCAAATCGCTAAGATTCATCAGTTGTTACAAGCGCTAGTTTGATTAGAAAGGAGAGGACGCTTTCGATATCCTCTGGGCTCACGTCCCAACCATACTCTCCGGCAACCTGTCGCACCTCTCCTATTGTACTTTTCCCTCTCCAATTGACAATGTAGTGGACTTTTGCCGCGATGGAAAGCTTGTTAAAATCGTTAGAGATCTCCTGGGCGTTGAGGTTCTGAAGTGTTTTGTCCCATTTCCGGAAGTCAGGTTTTTGCTGGGTAGCCTCCCAGATGTTTTTAGCATCAGGGGTTAGAGAATAAGCGTGCCTGCGAATTTCTCCGAAAGCGTTTCGTTCAATTGAAGTGGAAGTAAAAGACTCCGTGACTTCATTGAGGACACCATAGTTTACTAGCCCATCTAGGTGCTCTGCAATGAAACTACTATAAGGTCCGTAATAGTGTGCGGAGAATCCAAAATTTTCTTTAAGCAAAACGCTGAGAAAATAGATTTTCTTTTGGAGGAGGGTTCTCCCCTGTAAACCTGTCTCTCCTTCCCTCGCAATAACAAGTAGAAGGACATCGACAATGTGCATGTTGTCTCCTTTCATGAAGAACGCAAAATTTTCTGGATTTCGCTTTCCTCTTTTCCTGAGATTGTTTCGTACGGGGCATAGACTTGAATTGTCTCTAAAGCAGAGGTATCGGCGGAGTGTCTTACGAAAAACAGTTCACTTGCATAATCGCTCATAGCCCTTGGTTCCGACTGATTCTCGTCAAAAAGGGACAGCATTTGTAGCGTATAGACACATACCTTCCCGCCTTAGTCCCATAGGGACGGCATGTATATAGAAAACATTCGCTCCTCTTTTTAGCCCCGTAGGGGCGGCATGTATTGGAGGTTCAAACCTGAACATCATTTAGAAGCCAAAAATTTTACACATCCATCACTCACCGAAGATGTCATCATGTAACTCCTCATAGACTGCCATACCAGGTTGAATGAGTGGGGCGAGAATATCTCTCATGAAACTGTCTATGTTGTTTCCCATTCGTGATGGCTTGAAAGCCTCTCGCGCAGCGTGGTGGAGGTCTTGAACAATAGATTTCAGATCAGCGGCATCTTTGACAACTTTACGCAATTCCTCAATCTTATCGGGCTTGTTTTCCTTTTCACCTAACTTAGTCAGCACCTCATCATCTATCAGGTAACTTTCAATTGTTCGCCGTGACAAAGTGCGGATGCCTTTTTGGGCATACCTCTCTTTTGCCGAATCGGTTGCATAATCCCCGTCTCGGAGCCTGACGATTTTCGCCCTTTTCGCAATTGCCGTTATAACAGGAATCAGATTTGTGTCAGCGTTTTCTACATCTTTTCTGCCCCCGATGGAAACAAAAAGTGTTTCAGGGTGATGCTTCTCAAAAATCTGATTATAGCACGCGGCATCAAAGCCTTCGGAAGCATCTTCGATTTTGCCTTCACAGAGAACAATCTGCTCGGGTACCACTAATTCGGAGAGGTCATCAAGGGTGACTTCATAGATGCGCGCCCAGAGATTTGAATCCGGCGGAGTGGGTATAAGCGTTACAGGTTCGTCGAAGTCGTGCCTATCAAAATTAAGGAAAACGACAGATTTCGGACACTTTCGCCAGAGATCTTGCGCCTTGCGCACCATGCCAATGGAATGGGTCGCAATCCAAAGTTGGGACTTGTCAGGAATAAGGTTGTAAAGTTCCTCAAGGAGTTGTCCCTGAAGTTTCGTGTGCATGTGGGATTCAGGTTCGTCAATGCAAATGATGGTTTCGTCGTATTCAGCCTTTGTGACTATGACATCCAGGAGCAGATCTAGTGCCGCCTTTTCCCCGCTGGCGAGATTCTGATATGAAAACCTCTCGCTTGTCCCTTTGTCAAATTGGAAGAATCCTCCGTCTGCCGGATGTCCCAAGTTCTTTAAAACCAATTTTGGGTCGTTGAATAGTCTACATATTGCGCCGCGGAGTTCGCCAAGAATCTCGTCTTGAAGCTCGGTTAAACTTTTCCCGTGTTGTCCGATTTCCGAACTACGCTCTAGCCATCGAGATGCTAACCTCCAATAATTTGATACAACAGCCTCATCATTTTCTATCAGGCTGACAAGCCGACGTTCCTTTAGTGGATTGTCCCTGTTGATGGTATGCGAATGAGTCATCGTATAGTTTCTGTAGGCGGAACGCGCGCTCACGCATTTGTCCCATTCATAGTCCGAGTACGGGTCTCCTCCGTGGAATTCTACATTTACGCAATCCGATATAAAACCACCTAAGAATCCAAGAAGGCTTTCTGATGGATAATCACTAGATTTGACATAGTACTCCAAGATTTGGTAATAGTCATCCGATGTTTTAGTTTCATCTGTTGGAATGGGTGATAAATAGGTATAGAACTTCAGACCCTCAAACACCGAGGACTTTCCGCATCCGTTGGGACCTATCATGACCACGAGCTTCGCCGTTTCAGGTAAGCCTTCAATAGTTAGGTCTGTGAAACGTTTGAAATTTTTCAGTTTAATCGATTTTATCTTCATATAATACACTCCTAAACGTTGAATTGGTATGATTGCGGAGGCAACCCCTGTCCAGTCACATACTGCGCCGCTGGAGCGGAAGAGGGGAGCCTCGGTGCGATGCTCCTCTTTAGCCCTATAAGGGCGACATGTGTATAGTACCGCGGGCCCACCCTCCCCCTTAGCACCAGCGGGGGCGACATGTGTCGAATGAAAACCAAAAATTAATGGGAGGATGGAGGTGTTCATTGTCTGAATCGCGGATTACGCAGATTACGCGGATTAACGCGGAGAAGAGCAGAACCCCTCTTAAAATCCGCGTTTATCCGTGTTATCCGTGATAATCCGCGATTCAGACAAAAAAATAATCCGCGCTCGCAACTCAGAAATAAGGAAAACGCGCGACTCCCACACACCTACATCCCTGCATCCCGATACGTCCACTTAATTATCCCACAGTGTTTTTCTCTCCTTCCACGCCCATCACTTTTTCCACAATAGCAACTTCATCATCAGTTAATCCATAAAGCGCGTAAATCAACGCATCAATTTGCCGCTCATCCGCGGCGCTCTCTGCCTTCGGGTTTTCCCATTTCGCTGACAGAAGCTGTTCCACAAGTTCAATAATCGGTTGTTGCTGCTCAGGTGACACAAGCGGAATAGGTATTTTGCCAACATAGTAGTTATCAAAGTGCATCGTCATGAGTGCAGAGCAAAAGATAAACCGGTGGGCATACCAATTCACTAGCGTGGAGTTGAATAGGGCAGCAATAAAATTCAGGCTAAAATTTGGATTCGTGAGAAACGTATTTTCGACAGTGTCAACTCCTAATATATCACCGGTTTTGTCAACGGTAGCCTTTATTTTTTTGTGCGTCACGATATTCTGAGAGAGGATTTTCGGCTGAAGTAGCGATTGAATTTTCTTATCGGCAGAATCAAGAGTGTCGCGGTTAGCAAACCCTCTCACACCATCAATTCCGTAGCGGCTTATATTTCTTCCACCAATCACTTTAATTGCACCAGTAGCGTTCAGGAATTTCTGTACCGACAAACCTCGTACACTCTGGGAAATTTCGCTTAGGTGCGTCCCGATACGATTTAGCTTTAAACCTAACTGAATTTCATCGCTGGACACATCGCATATCCATGCCTCAAACGTTTTCGGATAGTCTTTGGAAATCTGAGTCGTTTGGGTAAACGTATCATTGACAAACTTCCGAGCTGTATAGAAATCATTTTTAGACTGGGAACTGTAGACGAAAACAACCTGTTCCAATAAGACATTCTCAAAAGCCCGTTCAACATCAACGAGAACAATGGCTTTTTCTGACAAAGTGAAAGCTAAGCTCTGCCAAGTTTTAGAATACAATAAGGATTTGGGAACTATAAATGCGAGGTTACCATCAGGTTTCATCAAATGATTTTTGGCATAATCAATAAACAGGGCGGCACTGTTTGAATTTCGGGTATCTTGAAGGTTGGCTTTAATCTGCGCTAGTTCAGCTTTCGGAATTTTAGCACCATAAGGGGGATTGCCGATGGCAATGTCAAACCCATCTTTCACACCGAACATCCACTCCGTGTCAAAGAAATCGGCGACAGCGTTCTGGTCATACGCATCCCAGGTGGCAATTTTCTGGGCCTCTCCAACACTCGCTTTTAACCTTTTCTCACGAACCGTGTACGCCTTCTGAAGTTTTTCACGTAATTGATTGCGCGTCCGTTCTGTCTGCAGCTGAGCAACCTGTTCCGCTATCTTGTTTTGCTCACTCCCCACCCAGTGCACATGCTGGGCTATCAATGCCTGCTTCAATTGTTCCCGAACGCCTGCCTCTTGGCGGATGTACCGGAGTTTTCGTTGCCGGGTGTTCGCGTTGAAATACCTCTGGCGGATAGCACCAATTTCAGCGCGTATCTGCCGAATGTTGTCGGTTTCAAGCAACAGCTGCTGGGCGTCTGTATTTAGCCCAATGAGGGTATTGGCAGCAACGAACTTCACTTCCAGATTGGGCAGCGGCCGAATGCCGTAGTTTGCCGCGCGGTTCTCGTTCGGCACCTGCTCAATGATGAGCGAGATGAAAAAGCGGAGTTTGGCAATCGTGACAGCGATGGGTTGAATGTCCACGCCATAAATGCCGTTTTGGATAAGGTAGAGCTTGCGTCCGTAGTCGTTGTAGCGGTTCGCTTCGGAGAACACCTGCTCGATACCCGCAAGTGCAGCTTCGCGGCTTTGCAGGTCAGGAATTGTTTCTGCCTGCTCGAGTTGTCGCTGTTTCCAGCGTTCATTCTGCGGATCCAGTTTTTGGAGAATCAGCACCAGTTTATTGAGAATGCCCATCGGGAAAGCACCAGAACCGACTGCCGGATCGATGATTTTGAGTTCGTCTATCGCTTGAATCATTGACATGATTTCATCTTCATAGATGAGGTGTTTATTGGGATTATCTTCCGTACCTTGCCGGTCATAGGCAAGGAGATCTTCGCGGAGCCTGCCCTCCAAGCCCTCCCCGTGGCCGTCGGAGGGTTCAACCTTCTGAAGGAAATAGGCGATGAGCGCCTCGTCTACCATGTAATCAACTATCTGCCGTGGGGTATAGTAGGAGCCGGTGGCTTTGCGCGCGGTGGACTGTGTTTCCGGATTAGACGCGCCGAGCAGATTCTCAAACACCTGCCCGAGCAGTTCCGGGTCGAGGGCGACTTCTTGCTCAATGGGCGTGTTTTCCTCTACCGTGAACTTATAGCGGGAAAAGAGCGGAAAGATGCCGTTTTCTTCGTCAAAGAAGAGTTTTGTCGGGACGTGTAGTTTCCGCCTGTCGTTTGGATTGTCAGTGAAACAATCAACGCGCGCCCCACCATCACCGGGCGCCTCAAACGTATCCAGGCAGTCGAACAACCCGCCGTTAACAAACGGCACCTGCTTGAGGTACTCCAGAAATGCGTCTGCATCTTGGAGGAGATCCGCGTAGCGATATTTGCTCGCATCTCGATGATCTGGGTTATTGCGCCTACTAAAGACGCGTTCACTTATCGGCGTATTGAGGGTGGCAAAAAAGAGGTTTTGGAGGACAGCCTGGTAGTAATCGGAACGCTCTTCGGTAGACGCGAGCTGCGCTCGCCACTTGTATGTTACCCCGCTTTGCGGGGAAGCATACCTGTCCCCGGTAGAACTGGCATGGGGCTCGCTATCTCTCAGAAACGCTTGCGCGCCTTCTCTCTCAAAAAGTGCCGGAGGCACCAACCCCTTTTCCTTCAGAAACCAGATAAAGAGGAGCCGTGTTATCAGCCGGATGCCCTGCATCGCATTCGCTGCATCCGGAAATCTACAGGCCGCCTTTGCCCAATCATACCATTTCTCAAGGTCTCGGTAAAAACGGCGGTTGAGTGCCTCCGTATTGAGAATGCCCTCCCACACCTTATGGAGCGTATCAAAGTTATGAACGCCTTCGGTTTCAATCAGTCTATTGAGGTGGAGTTCGGCGAGGATGTCTAGATGCGCGCGGTGCGGGGAATTCAAGTTTATGTCTTTGATGAGCGTGACTTTCTCCAGCACCCGCTTTTCAGGCTCGCGTTTGTGCCTTCGCCGGTTGATAATCGCGAGGGTCAGAAAAGCACTAGACCGGAATATCACCATGATGGGCTGCGGGAGCTGTCTATTGATAAAGCGGGTAATGTCGGAGAGTTGTGTACGTGTATAACTCCCCTCGGCAAGTTGCACGGCAACGAACATGTAGGAACGCATCAGTGTGTCGTCTATGTCCGTGCTCTCAAAGAGTGATTTCTGCTGAGTTATCTGCGCGTTAATCTCAGTATCCGTCACTTGCAAGACTAAGTAAAATGCCTGCCAGTCGTTAATGCGGAGTTTGTGAGAGGGGTTGGCGGTTTCTGCGGCAGCGGCCTTGAGGCGTTGGTACCTGTCGCTATCTATACCGTCGTTTCCGACCCTCCTGCTGTGGTAGCCGAGGGTGTTGAGGAACGCGGTGGCGGCTTCCCTGAGGGGTTGTTCATCGAAGTGCCGGAGGTTCGCCTCAATGTTATGTTTGATGGTGTCTGAATTCATGTCAGGCCTGCTTTTTCCACTAAAACGGAAAGGCAACTCCCCTACGATGAGCGTGCCATCAGGGCGGATGGCACGCTCATCGCCATCGTTGAGAGGCCGATTGTAATGTCAGATGAGACGGTGCGTGGGAAAAATCGGGTGCATGTTTAGTAACCTGACAAATTTAGTTGTTTTAGGACAGGCAGGTTCGCTAAAAATGACTCTTCCGACAACTTTGGAGCGGCCAAATCGCTAAGATTCATCAGTTGTTACAAGCTTTAGTTTGGTTAGAAAGGAGAGGACGCTTTCGATATCCTCTGGGCTCACGTCCCAACCATACTCTTCGGCAACCTGTCGCACCTCTCCTATTGTACTTTTCCCTCTCCAATTGACAATGTAGTGGACTTTTGCCGCGATGGAAAGCTTGTTAAAATCGTTAGAGATAGGCTGGGCGTTAATCAACTCTAGTGCTGCTTTCCATTTTGGAAAATCCGGTTCTTCTTCGAGGTCACTCCATACCTCGCGGCCCCCCTCGGCCAGGGAGTAGGTGTGCCGGCGAATTTCGCCGAAAACATTTTGATCTTTTGAAGCTGTCGCGAAGGATTCTATCTTTTCATTAAGGAATCCATGGGCAACTAAACTATCTAGGTGCCCCGCAACCACGCTACTGTAAGGACCGTAGCGATGCGCGGTGAAGTCAAAATTAACTTCCATCAGCACAGATAGAAAGTAGACTTTTTTTTGGAGGAGCGTTCTCCCTCGTAGTTCGCCCCTGTCTTCGCTATTCACAACGAGTAGAAGAATGTCTATGGTGTACATTTCATTACCTTTCAAGCAGAGCGTAAAATGTTTTGAATTTCCGGTTCAAGTGCCGAGCGCCTCTGTTTGCCCGATAGATTATTCCCATCTGGTGATACGTAAACTTGCACCGTTTCTAGAGAAGCTTCGTTGTCGGTGGCGGGTCTCGCGAAAAACAGTTCACTTGCATAATCGCTCATAGCCCTTGGTTCCGACTGATTCTCGTCAAAAATCGTAATCGCTTCCGCATCCAGGATGTAACTCCGGCTCCCGTAGTTTGGATTACGCATCTGAAGAGGCCTAATAATTACATAATCGGTATCACTACGGAGATGTGCTGCAATCTTTCGCTCCAATTCCTGTTTCAGAAGGGAATCATCTTTCATTGCAAGCAGCCTGCGTCTCACCTTGCTATTTGTTTCGTCTTTAAGCCGAAGTTCTGCAACCATTTTGAAGAGGTTTCGGTTGTAGAGCCTGTTGAAAATTTCACGTGCTTTCTCTTGGGGACAAGCTTTCAAAATATCAATCAGTTTCTCATCATGGTAGGTGAGATAGTTTTGAATGAAGCTTTCAGGGTTTTCTTCACTGTATTGATAAAGTTTGGCCATTTGTGTATTGCCGCGCTCTATTGCAAGGGTAATCCCGCGGATAATCATCTCATTGGAAATGAGGCTGACCCGGTGCCAATATACCTGCTGTGTCATGTGATATCGCGCAAGCAGGAGTTGTTCAAGGGCATAAATGCCTTTACTGCTAACTGCTAGAGAGGTTTCTGTTTTGTCAACCTCAATAAGGCATGATTCAATCAGTTTTTCCAGATCGTATATCCCATATTTAACACCGGCGAAATAGGAATCGCGTAAGAGGTAGTCCATTTTATCCGCGTCTAATTCGCTAGAGACAATGTCACGCTGCCAGTCTTGTGTATCTTGCCCTTGAATCATGTCAGCTACGAAATCCCGTTCATCCTTGTTCAGAATGCCGCGGATGGCCGAGTCAGTCTGAATAATATCTACAGTAATTTTCTCGTGTATCTTTTCGCGCGTAGATCCCATATCGGTTCGATCCGGCGCGTGCTCATCCAACAAGTACTCCGAAACGTGACTAAATGGCCCGTGCCCAACATCATGAAGTAACGCCGCAAGTCTAACCCGCTCTACGTCTTCATTGCATATTCTCGTTGGATGCAATTCTTGGAGCTTTGTGCAAATTCGGCCCGCGATGTGCATCACACCAATTGAATGATCGAAGCGCGTATGTAACGCCCCCGGATACACCAAAAACGTCATCCCCAACTGCCGAATTCGACGGAGCCGCTGAAACACCGGGGTGTTAATCAGTTTCATTTCCTTTTCAGAAACTTTGATAAACCCGTGAATCGGGTCGCGCATTTCATGGGAACGTTCTATCATATTAAAATTATACCACAATATGTTAAGTAATGCAAATTAAAAATTGAGTAAACTTATGATGATTTTTCACCCTTCACACTGATATTCCCACATTCTAACCTGCCATCTCCACATAAAAGTCTTGCATAATGTCTGAAATCAATCAAGGAAAAGCAAATCTTTGATCTGCCCTCACACCTACATCCCTGCATCCCGATCCGTCTGCGCTATCAACGCAATCTCTTCCTCCGACACCGGTGTGCCGGAGACATCGCCCCACGCCGCGCAAAGTGACACCGAACCCACGTTTTATTAAGATTCGGCAGCGTTATTAAACCCGCGGCTGATAACCAGCCATGTAATCAGTTCAAATTGAGTCTCTTCCGTGATTTGGTTTTCGGCAATCGGGAGCAGGAAATCCGCACTTGCCTCCAGCTGATCGTTGACTTTCCGATTGTACGCTTGGCGAATTGAATCCATCGCGGCATCAATTAGCCTCTCATAAAGCCTCATATCGCTGCCGTTGGCAGTCTCCTCGTTAAACCAGTGACACAGGTTTTGATTGGGAGTAGTTTTCCCGACACAGAGCGCGCTGAATCGTTCTAAAATCTGTTTCGGATTGGTGAAACCGAGAGAGACTGCACCTTTATCGCTGATATGGACGAGGTAGTAGGGATAAATCGGATTGAGCTTCTCTCCATCTTCATTCTCCTTCGCCTCGCCGGTTTGTCTTAGACAGAAGATAACGCCCGGTTCAATATTTACGGGGGCACCGTCGTGCTTCTGAGGCGCGGTAACAGCGTATAAGCCGAGGGGTGCGTTTCGGAGTTCCACCTCGTTGCTGCGGAGATAGTTAAGGAGTTGTACGCGGAAATCGCCAAGCGTGAATTGGTTGAGATTCAATTGTGCTTCAATATCTTCAAACTCAAGGATTTCGCTCTGCATGCGGCGCAGCTGCGCGTCCCGGTGCGTCCAAACCTGCTCCATGCTCTTTTTCTCTTTCAATGAAAGCAGAGCGTCATCACCTGTAGCAGTGAGATTGACGAGTGCCATTCGTGCCTCAACGCGAGGTTTGAGATTGATATACTCGTCGAGTTCAGGTGTGGGCCAGAAGTTGACAAGCTGGATGTTCTCGTTACGGCTCCCAATCCGGTCAATTCGTCCGAAACGTTGGATAATGCGGACAGGGTTCCAGTGGATATCGTAATTGACGAGATAACCGCAATCCTGCAGGTTTTGTCCTTCGGAGATACAATCGGTGGCGATGAGGAGATCGATTTCGGGGGTGGCATGTTTCCCCTGCTTTGTAGGGGTATCAAGATGGGTTCTATCCTTGGAGATTGGGGAGAAATTGGTGAGAATCTCGTTGAAATCATTTCTTCCAAGCGTGGTGCTGTTGGCACTGCCTGTGACGACAGCACAGTGAATGTTAAGCGTCTCGGTTGCCCACGCGTGCAAATTATCGTAGAGATAATTGGCAGTATCCGCAAAAGCGGTAAAAACGAGAATTTTGCGATTCTCTTTTCCGCATCGGTTTGTTGTGGGGTGCTGCACCTTGGCAGCGATGAGCCGTTTGAGTTCCTCCAATTTTGCATCCCGGTCGGGTGTCATGTTTTTCGCGATGCTGTAAATTTTCTCCAATTGCACCTTGTCGTCTCGGAGGTCGGCTAACCAAGCGTCCAGATCGAGGTGTTTATACTGATACACCTCATCTTTCCCTGCTTGTATACCGGTCTGGAGTTCGTCGTCTTCTCCATATTCTTCGGTTGCCTCGGCAAACGCATCGAAACCACTTTCATGAACCGTTCCCGCGTGTGCGTTCACAAAGTCGCCAATTTCAGACTCACGCGCTTTAATATTTTCAATAGTGCGTTCCAGCGTCGTTGCAAAGGAGTAGACGCTACTTTCAAGCCGTTTGAGGAAGTTCACCTTCATCATACCGATGAGATTGAACTCGCGCTGTTGGAGGAGTCTACCGCCATAATGGTGTTGGCACGCTTGTCGGATATATTTTGACGGATTAAAAAGTGAGAGTTTATAGCCATCAATTTGATTGCTGATCGCTTGGTAGGTGGGGAATTGCCCTTGCCTGTCAATTTCTGGAAAGATAGACTTTGGAGTCTCATGCTCTGGAAACCCACCGATCTGTTCCATAGAATCGCTATAGAAGTTCTGAATATGTGTACGGGAACGGGCAATAGTGAGCCGGTCCAAGAGCGAAAAGAAGTCCGCACTGAGGCTTTCCGAAAGATTTTCTTGCCTTCTTGATTTATCGGGGAGCGGCTCAGTTTCTGTTGTCCATGTCTCAAAATTGCTTTGGGCAGTCTTAAGCGTTGCTCTGATGCTTGGGATACCGGTCCCTTTAAAGGCATCGTCTTTGTCTTCGGTGATTAAAGAGATTTGGTTCTCCAGATCGGTGAGTCGATTGTTGACTGGGGTGGCAGAGAGCATAAGCACTTGGGTTTTGCATCCACTCTGGATAATGTCTTCCATTAATTTATTATAACGAGCACCGCGGTTTCGGAAGTTGTGGGATTCATCAATGACGACAAGATCGTACCCGTCCCATTCATGATGTGCAAGGTCAATGCCGTTGGATTCACCGCTGTCCCGGCTCAAATCCGTGTGTGCCAGCACAGCATAACGGAACTGATCGGCTTTCAGTGGATTATTTTTATTGCGAGATTGTGTATGATAAAGCGTCCAGTTTCTTTCCAACTTCTTAGGACACAGCACTAAGACGCGGTAATTTCGCAACTCAAAGTATTTGATAATAGCGAGTGCCTCGTAGGTTTTGCCTAACCCAACGCTATCAGCGATGATACAACCTTTGTATGCCTTCAGTTTCTGGATACACGCCTGAACACCGTGTTTTTGAAAGGCGTAGAGTTTCTGCCAGATTTCAGTTTCCTGAAACCGGGGATTTGCTTCGACAAAGGGTGTGTCGTTTGCGTCTGTCAAGAAATTTTCAAAAAGGTGGTAGAGGGTTTTGTAGTAGATGAATTCGGGGGCTTTGTCTTGATAGGCATTTTCGAGGGTTCGCAGCACCTGTCGTTTTACATCTTCAACCTCGTCGGATTCCCAAAGGTTATCAAACCACGTTTTCAGGTCAGCGCAGTCGCTTTTGCTGTCGACTTCAAGGTTGAGTTCAATATTGCTCGCCTTTTCGCTTAACCCCAAGCCGCGTACGGTAAAGTTAGCACTCCCGATGAGCGCATCCTCACCGCCGGCCTTCTCAATATAATACATCTTTCCGTGCAGGAAATTAGAACGGCGCACCGAGCGGAGCTCCACTTTCTCTTCAATCCAGGCGGCACATGCCTTGGCGAGCTCGCTTTGGGGGAGGTAGTTCTCAAGGCTTAATCCCGCTTCAGTCAACGCAAACGCCTTGCCCTCCGTTTTTTGCGGGTCCATTCCGCCGATGAAACTCGGTTCACCGAACAGAAAACGGAGGTTATCAATGCCAGTCAGCGACTCTTTGAGGGCGTTAAAGGCGTAAATGGTGAAATAGGCGGAGACGATGGAGAGGGAAGCACCCTCTTGGATTTTCTCTCGCAGAAAATCGGCGACGGTGCCGTACATGCTGTTATCTCGGATGCGGGAGTGTTGGGACATTATGTTCTCTTTTGTTAGCTCGTGACCGGCACACGCCGTGTGCTTACTACTTTTGATTAGCCTGAAGTCAATTTCTCCAACCTATTTGGATTATACAACATTATCTTGTAACATGCAAGAAGAATCATCAACACAGCCACACTCCCTTGTGCAAAGAGCCAGACTCATCGTCTCTATGCGCGATGCTCCCAAGATGTCTGCTCGTAAAATACGTTATTATTTTTCCAATTGATTGCGGTGCCGCGCGTCTCGGAAGATGTTCTGCCGCTCCCGCATCATTATTTTCGCCAAACCCCTCTCAAAAAAATGCACAGACGAAAAAAATTTGACAAAGCGGAAAACAACGGGTATAATTAACACTGATAAGTTAAATCACTCTGTAAATCAAGGGGAAAGCAATGGGGGTTAAAGAACGGAGAGCACGCGAAAAAGAACAGTTACGGCAGCAAATTCTTTCTGCGGCACGAGAACTTTTTGTCACTGAGGGGTATGAGCACGTCTCTATGCGAAAGAGTGCCGACAAGATAGAATACTCACCCACAACCATCTACCTTTAGATGTTGAAATCACCGGTCAGGTGCTGTGGGCCGCTGTTCATGGTGTGACGTTGCTTCTGATTGATTTCCCTGATTTTCCGTGGCGTGAGAAAGACACCTTGATAGACATGGTTCTTCAGACGACAATTGAGGGTTTGAAGGGATAGATTTGAAAGGATTTGGCGAAGGGCACCTGTTTTTTTTGCCTATAAGTTAACACCGTTGATTTATTTATCTATGTTCATGTATGTAACATCCGAAAGGAGAATAAAAATGAAAAAGCGAACCCCCTGCTACAAACGCTCTGTTTCCGCAAAACAAATCCTAAGCGGAAGATGCTTCCATGCCACTTTTGTTATACTAGTTTTTGGGGTATACCTATCGGGCTGCTCAGGGCTGTTCGCCGAATCAGTCGATGCGGTGAAACCTGATGCAGCGGCATTCACTTTCGAGCGGTACGACATCGCCACTGGCACCGCGAAACGCCAGACGGTTTTGACAGGATTTCTTCTCGGCGGCCCTGTCGCGGAGCTTGCTGTAGTGCACATCGACGAGAACGCCAAGCGCTGCTTGCGCCTCTACGCGTTCGGCGAGGGTACCTGGGTGCCGACACTCGATGCCACGCTACGTCCCGAAGTGTTGTTCGTCGACGTGGCCAACATCGGTGGCCGTGACCGGTTAATCACATACGCGCGCGGCCACTTGCGCTGGTTCGATCCCGATTCTGCGATGGAACGCGTGCTTGTGGGGGTTACTTCCAACTTCGAGCCGCCTCGCGGCGGCGACCTCCCGCATGTAGACATCACTCGGGACGTGAACGGCGATGCCCGCGATGACCTGGTAGTGCCGGATGTTGATGGTTTCTGGGTGTTCGTTCAGATGGGCGATGGCACGTTTGCTGAGAAAGTGGAGGTGGGTGCCGCTACCAATATGGAGCGGCTCCGCGGTGCCGATGGATATAGATACGCGCCCTGGTCTCAGAGCCGTATCCACGAGATCGACTACAATCGAGATAATCGCACCGACTTAGTGTTCTGGAACGGTGACCACTTCGCTGTTCATCTCCAGGACGAGCATGGGCTATTTGCCTCGGTGGCCACAACCTTCACGACTGATGTGGCATTCGACTCCGACCGGCTCTCCTTACTTGCCACCGGTGACATGACAGGGAGGGTGCTGCACTCGTTGGCCGACATGAACGGCGACGGTGTCGCCGACTTGGTGGTTTTCGAGCTTGCGGGCAAGGACATCTCCCGCAAGCACTCCAACTACGAGGTGCATTTCGGCGCGCCAACACCCGATGGCGGCACCGTGTTCGCACCGGGCATTGACATCGCGTTCCAGTCGGACGAGAGAATCCAGCTCGGGATGGCCCGGCACGACTTCGATCGCGATGGCCAGGTCGACGTGCTGATCACAACCATCGATCTCAAGTTCCTCGCGGGCAGCCCCTGGAAGAGTATCAAGGGGTTCATGGGTGATGATATCTGGCTGGGGCTCGAGTGCTACCAAATGGAAGAAGGCCGCTACCCCGGCACACCCAATACCACCCGCAGAATCGCGTTGGATGGAGTGCCCAGCCATCGCGAGCCGGGGTGGGTGCCACTGGACATCGTGCTTCGAGGCGGGACGCACGAGAGCCGGAACACTCAAAAGAGCCACCCGCGCGCGTTCAACACGACTTTGCTCATCGGGGATGTGACCGGCGACGGCCGCTCAGACCTGCTCATCGGGGACCACCCTCGCATCATGGCCGTCTTCGCCGGCGTGCCGGGGCCGGACATGTTCGCCCGGCGGCCTCAGGAGGTGCCGGTCGCCTTTCCCAACGACGAGGAATACACATGGCTGGTGGACCTCAACAAGGACGGGGTGCAGGATGTCCTCATGCATCACCCATTCACGCTACGAGATGCCCACGGGGCCCCGAGAATGCCCCCGGGAACCGAGCCGCATCGGGTGACGCTGCTCATCGCCCGATAAGCAAAAGTGAAATGCTCTTGTGGGAGGGAAACCTTGTAAGCCCGATGTTGATTCGCTCTGGATTCCAACATTGTCCTGTCCTCATGGGAGAACTGAATGCCTCTGACTCACTTTTAGCAAACTTTTGACAAAAAGTCTCAAAACATGCTATTATGCATGTATGCATAAATAGCATCAAAACAATTCGCTAAAGGAATAACTGATGAAAAAAGTGAATCCATCTAACTTAGCGCAAGACTCAAACAACCTTCCCGCAGCAATGGGGGGAACACCTGTTTTTGAAAAAACAACAGAAAAACCTTTTCCTAAATTAGAACAGTGGCACCAAATGACTGAAGCGGAGGCACAAGTCGTTT
Organism: uncultured Poribacteria bacterium; assembly: GCA_958295855.1. Classification (GTDB taxonomy): domain Bacteria; phylum Poribacteria; class WGA-4E; order WGA-4E; family WGA-3G; genus CATQHH01. Next base: position 283,108 of record OY282383.1, read on the forward strand.
ATGAGATGACACTGAGGAACGAACTCTCCGGCGCGTCACCCACTGTTCAGGCATTTGAGCGAATATGGCGTGAACGCCATCAGACCCAATTCGCAATGAGCCTTGTCAACGGAACCGCGGCGATACATAGCGCAATGTTCGGGCTCGGGGTCGGCCCGGGGGATGAGGTTATCTGCCCGACGTACACGTGGATGGGTTCAATTACGCCAGCATTAATGTTGATGGCAAAACCGGTCTTTTGTGAAGTCGATGCGAGGACATTGCTGATTGATGTGGCTGACGTTCGGCGACGCATAACCGGGCGAACGAAAGCAATTGTAGCGGTGCATCTGTGGGGAAACGTGTGTGATATGGATGCCCTGATGGCACTCAGCGAGGAAACAGGAGTGCCTGTCATAGAAGATTGCTCTCATGCACACGGTGCCGCTTACAAAGGCAAGCCGTGCGGCAGCATCGGCCATGCAGGCGCGTGGAGCTTGCAAGGGAGCAAACCGGTGAGTGGGGGCGAAGGGGGAATGCTCGCAACGAACGACGTGACGGTTTTCGAGCGCGCCTGCCTCCTCGGTCAGGTCAATCGTTTGCCCGGTAGTGTAGGAGAATCCGGGCTCGATGCTTCGGCCCTGCGCTACAAACATCTCCCGCCGATGGGGCTCGGTGTTAAATTTCGGGCGCATCCGTTGGCTATTGGCATTGCCTCAGTGCAGCTGAATAAACGAGATGAACTGAATGCAAACCGCCGCGCTTATATCCAAGAAATATCAGATGGATTGGCAGATATTCCGGGAGTGCGTCCTGTCGAAAAGTACGAAGGTGCTGAGCCGGCGGGCTTCTTTGGATTTCCTATCCACTACCACGCGGAAGAGATGCATAGGCTTCCTGCCCCGGCGTTCGCCGATGCCCTCCGCAAAGAGGGTGTCTTGGCGAATAACAACCCTTATCCACTCATAGTCGGTGACGGCGTGCCTGTGTTCTCAGGGAGCATGTCGACGAACAGCAACCCCTATCCGCTTCTTCATACCCTACCGCTCTTTGCACACGGGCTTGATATCTACACGAACGGACGAGGGGCACTCTGTACCGCTGACATGGGCGGGGATTATGAAGGGTACGCCGCAGGCGACCTGCCTGTCACTGAAAAAGCGTGTTCGCAATTGATATTTCTGCCGCTGTTAACTAAACCTGTTGCAGGCGCAGCCTCGCGGATACTGACAGCGATTCGCAAAATCTCCAATTACGCCGAACTGTTAGTCGAGACTATAGAAAATGGAAAGCCATAGAAATCGCTAACAAATTTTTAACTGAGAAAGAAGGGCAGGCACAAGGCCTGCCTCTACAGAAATAGGAAAACCCATCTCGCCAGAGATTTCGGATGCGGGGGATGGGCAGGCACAAGGCACTGCCCCTACTATAGAAAATGGAAAAATAGGAAAATGCCGATAGAATTTTCAGCGCAAACTCGCATCCAGAATATTAAAATCTTAAAGACGAACCCGTTGGATGTTTTAGTCATCGGGGGAGGCATCGTCGGAGCAGGCTTAATTCGTGACCTCGCGCAAAATGGGGGCATCAAAGCCGGCTTAATTGAGCAAGGCGACTTCGCAAATGGTACGAGCAGCGCCACATCGCAGCTTATCCATGGTGGGTTTCGCTACCTGCTTAAACGCGACATAGACCTCGTAAAACAGGCACGCAAGGAACGCGAGATTCTCCTACGCATCGCGCCCAACCTTGTCAAACCGATACCCCTGGCGGTGCTCCGCTACAAAGGTGACCCGTACCCGCTCGCGGGGATTCAGGTTGCCGCGCATTACTACAATCATCTCTCTCAAACAGATAAGGCTGAGAAATCAAGAGCAATTCGCAATGTGCAAAAGATACAACAACTCGTCGGTTCTATCGCGACAGATACCCTAAAAGGATGTGTTGTCTTCTGGGATAGTACCGTTGATGACGCGAGGTTGACCCTCGCGACACTCAAGGATGCACATCAGCACGGGGCTGTTGTTACAAACTACGTCCGTTTTCTCGATTTTGTTGGACAGCCTGATAAATCAAACCCAATGTACAGGATAGCCGCTGAAGATGCGATTTCTGGACAACGTTTTGAAATTGCAGCACGAAAAATTGTTTCAACAACGGGGCCCTGGACCGACCGGCTGTGGCGCAAAGACCCGAGTTACGATGGCGTGCCACGATTGCGGACCGAAAAGGCGAAAGGCATCCACCTCCTCGTACCGCGCTGTGGAGCAGGCGGCGACTCAGTTCCATACGGTGTCGTAACCTTTACACAGACAGAAAGGTCGCACAACGGAAAACCTCGTGTTATTTTCATTTTGCCCGGCGACCACGATACCTCTATCGTTGGCACCACCGAAACTACCCCAGAGGGCGAGCCGGGCGCAGTGCGTCCCTCCGAAAGTGAGGTGTTGTATCTGCTTTCAGAAACACAGCGAATTTTCCCAGAGACGACGCTTGACCGAGGTGCTATTATCGCCGCTTATGCCGGCACCCGGCCCCTCATTGCCCGCAATCAACACCGGTGCACACCTGCACGTCCCGACTTTGCCTCAAGGGAGCACTTAATTACTGAGAGCCCAAGCGGCGTGATGTATATCTACGGGGGAAAACTGACGACACACCGGCAAATGGCAGAGGAAACCGTGAACTACCTTGCAGAATCGCTAAGCGTACCGCGCGACTGTAAAACCGCCATTTATCCGCTGCCAAATGCCACAGGAGCAGCACCAAACGGATATGGGGCCCACCCGTCCGGTTCCCTCCCGCCCGGTTCCTTACAACACTCAACGAGTGCAGTTGGAAACAGTACCTACAAGAAAACAGGACATGGACATCAGACGAACCTGCTGGCGGGGGACACGGAACGTCTCATCCAGCGGTATGGTAAGGGATACCAGGTGATTCAACAGTTCATCGGCCAGGATGCAACGCTTGCGGAATCCATAAGCCCCTCTCTCCCGTTCATCAAAGCGGAACTGCTTTACGCCCAGTGGGGCGAAATGGCGATGACGCTGGATGACCTGCTGTGGCGGCGCACCCGAATCGGGTGGACGCAAGGACAAGGCATCGAGATAGCACCGCAAATCGCGCAATTTCTTGGAGAACGAAACAACTGGAGTCAAGCGAAAATCACAGCAGAGGTTGAGGCGTACCGACAACGGATTCGCTGGTTAAATTGTAATTTCCGGCAGGCACTGTAGCATCGCTCCTACAAACCACTTTTTTGTCATTCCTTGCGGAGAATTCAAGTGGCAAGGTAGGTGTGACAATACACTGTAGATGTCGTCGGAGGTTTTTGACGCAAGGTTTACATAAGGCACCTCTGACGACATCTGTAAGAGTTTTCGAACTACACAGACAAGCATGGTACTCTGCAAGGTATGTTAAAAAATGGAAGTTTACCGCTGGGAAGACCGAAAATTCGGGAAACTACAACCCTTACGCTTTGGCACAGAACGCGACTTTGAGGATCTGCTTGAGCAGGATGCAACGCTAGTCCTGGGAGAGCCCATCTGTGTTATCAGCCGACAGCCACCGCTGAGCACTTCAAAACAGAAGATTGACCTGCTGGCATTAGACCGGCAGGGCAATACTGTTATTATTGAGCTCAAACGGGGAAAACCCTCTCGTACAGCTATCACGCAGATATTAGAATACGCCGCAGGCGTTGCCCAACTTGCTTTCATAGAATTGGAGAAGCTCGCTTACCGTTGGGCCCAACAACAAGGAAACCAGGAATTTTCGTCGCTCACTGCACTGCACAGTGAATTCTTTGGATATGAACCAGGCGATATCCCAAAATCGGCATTCAATCGGAAACAGCGGTTGGTACTTATCTCTGAGGGCGTAGATACGCGCGTACTAGAAGTTGCGGAATACCTGCGAAGCTTAGGGCTTGACCTCACCTACATCTCCTACTTTTCATACCATGCACCGGATGAAATTCTGGTGGCGACTGAAACCGTTTTAGGCGGAACGCTTGTCAAGGAAGAAAAACGGAGTTACAGCGGAACCGCCCAGCAATTTATGACGCTTGAGTTGTTTATGGAGACGCTAAAGGCAAACGAAGCACTCCTACAAATTGCTCATGAATTTCTGGATTACGTTGATACGTGCGGCGCAACGCTCAGGCCCCGCATCGCCAAACTCCGCATGACTATCGGAGGCCGCTGGTGGCTCGACTCATATCCGTCAAGGAGGGCTAGCCATTTCCGTATTGATGTCCACGGTGACTTTACACCGCTTCAGGTTGTGGAGTGCAGAGCGAATTTACCCAACGTGACAGTCAAGAATTTTGGCATGTCTTTTAACATCGCTTCCAAAGCGCATCTCGACTACGCGATTGAGATTTTTGAACGCGTGCGGAACTCCATTCTATCCTAACCTTTTTGTCATTCCTTGCGGAGCAATCAGGTTGCGTGATAGTTCTGACAATGCACTGTAGATCTCGTCGGAGGTTTCTGATCTTTTGTTATTGCCTAGTTCTGGGGGTTTCGGCTGTAGTTGTAGGGCGCTCTCTGCTAATTAAGGGTAGGCACAAGGCACTGCGGAAGGGCAGGCACAAGGCACTGCCCCTACTATTACAAGACTTGCATCAAAAACCTCTGACGAGATCTACGGAGTATTGTCAGACGTGTCTTGCCAATGGTATTTGCCCCTGCTTTGCAGGGGTTTCATACCCATGCTGATTACTCCGCAAGGAAAGACAAAAATATGAACTGGCTTCGTTTTGGACATCCGGAATTCCTCTATTTTCTATGCGCGATCCCGCCGGTAATTCTGCTGATTCTCTTTGGATTACGGCAGAAACGGAAGGCAATCCTACGATTCCACACCCAGGCGAATCCTACGCATTTCCGAAACCACACGGTTCAAGCCGGGTTGCTGATGCTGAGCTATGTTCTCGTGACACTTGCAATCGCGCGCCCACAATTCGGCGCAAAACCGGAACCCGTTGCTGAAAGGTTGGAGGTTATGCTGGCACTTGACATTTCAACCAGTATGCTCGCAACAGATATTAAACCGAATCGGCTACACCACGCGAAAAGTGTTATCTTCTCACTGCTAGCGCGACTGGAGGGAAATCGTATCGGCTTGCTCCATTTTGCTGAAGCCAGTTTCGTGGTGTGTCCCCTGACAACGGATACCTCTATGCTCAAGGAATTTTTAGACGCAGTAGAGGCTGAGACGCTCACCCACAGCGGTACTCGTATTGGCAACGCTATTGAGATAGCAAACGCTCGTCTCGATTCAGAAAAACAGACAGATGCTGCGTCAAACCATCAGGCAGCAACACAGGTTTCCGCTTTGAGCGGCCAGAAGGCACTAATTCTTTTTACTGATGGCGAGGACCACGGAGAAGAAGCGGTTGAGGCAGCAAAAGCTGCACATCGGGAGGGTGTGTATATCTATTGCATCGGGGTCGGCACCCCTGAGCAACCGGTTCCTATTCCGCTTGCGGGCCCGCCCGCCCTTTCCTTGGGGAGTGAAGACAATAAAGGAAAAGACTCCCCGGGGCTTTTCGGATATAAGCGCGATGTCAGCGGGCAACTCGTGCTAACGGCATTGGATGAAGCACTCCTGCGCGATATTGCCAAAGCGGGAGGTGGTACCTATTATCATGCAAGTACAGATATGGCGCGGTTAACAGCCGATTTAGCACGACTGCAGCGTCAAAAATTCAGGGTAAGTTCAAAGGGGGAATATCAAGAACGCTTTCAATTGCTTGTAGGGATTGCCTTAATTCTCCTCGTATGTGAATTGCTGTTTTCGTCAATTGGGTTTCTGCTCCGATTTTTCCGTTGCTTGCTTTTTCCCCAAGGAACCGGGCGGGAGGGAAGCAAAGCGGGGAAGAAGCTGCTCAAAATCGGGTTTCGTAATGAGTTGTAGAGTCCTCTCTGCTAATTAAGGGTAGGCACAAGGAAACCCTACCCCTACAGATACAAGACTTGCATCAGAAACCTCCGACGAGAGCTACAAGCAACTTCAAACTACAGCGAGAAGCACCAGTGCTAGGCAATGACGAAAAACATGCAACTCAGGCTTTCTTGAGTGTCATCCCTCCTGGACGGAAACGCATTAAAAGGATGAGGATTACCCCAAAGATTAGGTAGCGTGCACCGCCAAATTGGTAGGGAAGAATCAAACGTAGGATTTCACCCAAAGATGCGAGAACCGCACCACCTATAAGGGCACCCTTAATGCTCCCCATCCCTCCAAGCACCACCATGCAGAGAATGAGGATAGATTCCCAGAATTCAAATGCCTCCGCGCTGAGATTTACCTGAAGTTGTGCAAAAAAAGCACCCCCAAGTGCACCAATAGCTGCACTGACAGCAAAGGCAAGTGACTTATAGCGACTCACATTGATGCCCATGCTCTCCGCCGCTTGTTCATCCTCCCGGATAGCAACCCATGCTCTCCCGACACGAGAATGCTGCAACCGGTAAGTGACAAAAACAACGAAAAACAGCAAGACGAGAATATGATAATAGTGGTGCCAATTTTGATAGAGCTCTACTCCGAAGATTGTCGGCGGGGGAATGTTTTTGACAAACCCGTTGATATCCCCAATCAGCCACTCTTCATTTTTGACGATACGGAAAAGCAGTTCCCCAAACCCAAACGTGACAATTGCGAAATAGTCACCGGCGAGGCGCAAAGTAGGAACCCCGCGCAACAACCCCCACATCGCACCATTTAGCACAGCGAGCGGGAGAACCATCCAGTAACTAAACCCAAGCCGCACCATCAATAGCCCTGCAGTATAGCCCCCCACAAGATAAAAGCCAACATAGCCGAGGTCTAACAAACCTGTGAACCCACAGACAACATTCAACCCCACCGCGAGTAGCATATAGAGTATTGCCTGAACAACAATCCGCAGGAGATAATCCCCACTGGGGAGCTGCAGGAAAATACCATAGTTTGCCGACATGTAATAGGTGAAGGCATCTACGAGGAACAACAGAGTTGGAAGGAAACAAACAAGCAAACAGAGAACTATGTTTTTTAGTGTGAATTTATCTCGCATGTTTTCGTCATTCCTTGCGGAGAATTGAGATGGCGCTACGCGTCTGACAATACTCGGTAGCTCTCGTCAGAGGTTTTTGATGCAAGTCTTGTAGAGGTAGTACCTTTGTCAAAATGGGGCCCACCCGCCCGGTTCCATATTAGTTCTAGGGCTTTTCTTACCTCTTAAGGCATGGGGTAGGAGCGATCTCCGAATCGCGACACCTTCCCGCCCTTTCCTTTAAAAAGGTTGCATCAAAAACCTCGGACGAGAGCTACAGTGCATTCTTAGACCCCCCCTTGCATTCTGATTACTCAGCAAGGAATGACAAAAGAGGCTATGCACGCTTACTTTCTGATTTGCCAAATAGCCCGGACGGTCGAATAAGAATGACAAGAATCATGATAATATAGGCAATTGCTAACCGATAACCAGAGGAAATATAGCCGGCACCGAGCACTTCGGCTAAACCGATTAAGATACCACCGAACATAGCCCCTGTAACATTTCCAATACCACCAAGAACAGCAGCGGCAAACGCCGCAACCCCCTTATAGTATCCCATCGTCGGTTCAATCACTTCGCGCAAGCCCACCATCACTCCAGCAACAGCACCTAAAGCAGAACCAATGGCAAAGGTTATCGCAATCACTTGATTCGTCTTGATACCCATCAAATTCGCCGCAACCCGATTTTGGGCACAAGCTCGCATTGCTTTCCCAATCGTAGTCAAATAAATCAGCCGGTTTAAGGTAATCATTAAAACAACAGCGAGCAGAATGATAAACAGGTCGCGGTAAGGTAACGTAGCACCACCGGGGAGGGCTATCGCGTTTTCGCTCAAGAAAAAGGCGGGGAGAGATTCACTTGGAAATGAACGCTGCCTCGCTGACCATATCATCCGGGCGAGGTTTTGCAGTACAAGCGAGATGCCAATGGCTGTAATCAGGGCGGATAAACGAGGCGCGGCCCGAAGCGGACGGTACGCGATGAAGTCAATTAACATGCCGAGCATAGCACAGAGCAGCATACTGAGGGGTAAAGCCACCCAAAAAGGCAGATTAAAACCCGTCACAAGTACAAACGCAAAGTAGGCACCAAACATGAAAATCTCGCCATGTGCGAAGTTAATCAACTGGATAATGCCGTAAACCATGGTGTAACCGACAGCAATAAGTGCGTAGATACCGCCGAGAACCAACCCGTTAATAATTTGCTCTAAAAATTGCGCCACTTTTGTCATTCCTTGCGGAGAATTGAGATGGCAAGACGCGTCTAAGAATGCACTGTAGCTCTCGTCGGAGGTTTTTGATGCAATCTTTTTTGCGGGGCTTTCTCCATCTAACGATTTGTCTCAGAGGAGAATTCATAATTAAAATCACAGATTTTTCATATAACTTCTTATTCGGGGCTAAGCATTTGCAAAGGCGCGGTCGTAAATGCACCATTTTCAACGATCTTAACGTAGGCAGGTTTATTCACGGTGTCCCCATTTTTATCAAAATAGGTTAGCCCAGTAATCCCCTTGTATCCTTCGCCCGGCGTATCCAACGATGCCAAGTAATCGCGGATAGCTTTTCGATTCTCGCTGAAAGTAGCACTTTCATTGTAGGTATTTTCAATCGATTCAGCGATCATACCGACAGCATCATACGAGAGTGCTGCCCAAGTATCCGGTGCGACACCGTAATCGGCTTTGAATGCCTCGGCGACTTTCCCCGCTTCTTCTCCGCCTGCACCGAACAGAAAAGGGGTCGTTAGATACGTTCCCTCTGCGGCATCGCCTGCGATTGTGAGAAAATCAGGTGAGTCAATCCCATCTCCACCGAAAAACCGAGCGGTGATACCCGCCTCACGCGCTTGTTTGGCAATCAGGCCCGCTTGTCCGTAGAGCCCAGAGATAAAGATACCATCTGGATTTTTTGCTTTAATGCTGGTGAGCTGTGCTTTAAAATCGGTATTATCCCGGTCGTACGCTTCTGAAGCAACAAGTGTCAGCCCAATTGCTTCCGCTTCGGCGGTGAATGCGTCTGCCAACCCTTTGCCGTAATCGTCGTTATCATAGAGAACGGCTACAGATTGTAATTCCTTCAAGACGTTCTTAATATATTTGGCGATAAATTTTCCCTGAAAATCGTCTCGATACAAATTCCGGAATGCCCAGTCGCTGCCTTCACAGACACTTACATTTGTCGAACCGGGTGACAATGCAACGATGCCGGTACGTTGATAAATAGTTTTACCAGCTAACGAACAGGTACTGTTAAAATGCCCGACAACTGCAAGGATTTGTCGGTTATTGGCGATGCGCGTTGCAACGTTAATCGCCTCCTTCCCTTTGCCGGTATCATCTTCAAAGATAAGCGTTAGTTTCATGCCGTTGATACCACCCGCAGCATTGATTTCTTTTGCTTTGAGCTCAGTACCGCGTTGGATCATTTCGCCAAACGCCGCGGCATTGCCTGTAAATGGACCGGCCACAGCGACTTTTAACTCTTTCTGCACTTCTCGTGTGTCTTGGCTTGCAGGTTGGCACCCGTATAAAGCTATAATGCCCGCCAGCAGAAACACCACGAGCCAATCATTTTTCATTTTGTGTATCCTCCAATTGCATCACAAACCTCTTCTGAGCCAAGTTATATAGAAAAGTCCGTGTGTAAAGGTATATTACCCCTGCTTTGCAGGGGCTAATACCACTCCAGACCTAACTTGCAAGAGTTCATAATAAAAATCTGTGATCTTGATTATGAAACTCTCCTTTTCCGCAAGGAACAACGAAAGATCGCTTGTTGTTGGGCCCACCCGGAGCCCTGGTCTTCCAAAGCAAAATGCAGCCCACAACAACAAAATCTCGCGTCGCGCTACCTGCACCGTGCCACCATCTCCATAGTCTCTAATGTACAGGCAGGGCCATAGTGTTTGCCCAAGCAGTGAGTTTACTTTACTGCACCGACTTGCCTAAAGTCAAATTTAAATTCCAACTTATCCTGCTTACCGTTTGAATGGACTCTCCGGATTTCAGGCACAATAATTCTGACATCCGTTGCGTCAACGTTAAGCCGATCGAAGATTAAGAGGCCCCTTCGTTTCGCACCGGGGAACAACTTGCCACCCTCAAAGATACTATCCTCTATGACGATGCGCCCCTCCTCCAAGGCCTCAACATCCAGGTACGTCTGGTAGGCGCGAGAGTAAGGATAATACCCACGATACGGTGAGTAGTCGTAAGGATAAGTTGTTGTGGCGAGATCAAGACGCTGCGGGAAATCTACGTTGTCATAGAGCCCCTCAAAGTAATCAGCGGATAGATTCGCGTATTGCACACCACTTCCATCCATTAACACCGCTGTTTCATCGGCTAACACGCGTGGGTTATCCAGATTGTGGACTGTTATTTCAACAACTGTGTAGATAGGCTCTACAGCACCACCTCTTTCGACCGAGAGATAGGGGTTAATCCTCGGGTCATCGGTGAGCGCAAATATCTCCACTTCATCAAGCGGTTCAATGGTAACAGCAACCCCTTTTTGTTCGACAGTCATGGCACCTGTCTCAGTATCAACATGGGCGTTAAAGCGGCCTTCAATAGGTTCCATGTAGACTTCAACAGAAGGCTGCGGTTTCACTGCACACCCTGCCAGCAACAGACCTACTAAGATGAGCATACCAAAGCATAAATACTTTGTTTGAGTGTCTGTGAAAATTTGAGACATCATGAACTTCGCCTCCTTTGTAACTGGATTTCCAATTTATATTTTACACAAAGACCAATATCATTGTCAAGCATTTTTTACGGGGCTGCATCAGTTTTTTCCAATTTTTGGTACTGCGCTGTCAAATTAATAGCAATCACGTCCCACAAGCCTGCCATCACCATGGCGGTGATAGAGAACGCTGCCCCAGGAATCGTTTTCACAACGAGGCGTACCAGTTCAATGACACCAGCACTTCCACCCTTTGCAAAACGATATCCAAAAGAATCGATAATCTGTTTTGCGCGATACCGTTCGTCATAAGTGAGCGGCATATAGAACAACTCTTTCGCTGCCCGAAAAAATGAGTAATCAAGTGCTTTGAACAACATGTATGCCGTTGCCCCAGTGCGGAGCGACGGAGCAAGGGTGAGGACAAACCCACTGACCACATGAACTACCGGAATGCCGATATGGATAATCCTGACCGAAAGAAATCGAAGCGCGAGCGGAACGGCCGCCAATTGTAAGACACAGGATATCCCGCCGAGCCAGGCATAGAAAGTGCCGTAAAATGCGGTTCTGTCGTCTTTGATCGGGCTTTCAATTTCGGCGAGCCCGTTGAAACGTAGGTCAAGGACGGTTGAGACAATCTGGGTACTCAAGATAAGCAAGGCAATAAATACGAGATATCTGGAGCGGAAAAGCGTTTTTACGCCGAGGTGTCCAAGTTGTCCGCCTGCCTCTTCCACAGCCGGTTTCGGTTCGCCCGCGAGTTTGTAAGCGATAGCACTGAAAATCGTTGTCGGTAGCAGAGAACCCGCTGTAAATAGCAGTAGCGTTTCAGAACCTAAAGGTGCTGCCCATCTGCTGACAAGTACACCGCCCACAACGGCGCCGAGTGAGGCAACTGCACAAAATGGCCCATTCACCTGTTTCGCCTGCGCAGGCGTGAGCGTGCTGTTGACGAACGCCCAGTACTGCTCAATGATAATCACAATGTATGCCTCGCGAAAGACGTAGATGATGGCCGAGGCGACATGCACACCGTGAGAGAGCGCGAGATAGCACCCCAGAATTAAAGCACCAGACAGGAGCGAGGTTATCGCCAGCGTGCGCGTCGCCCCCTGCCACGAAAGAAGGCGGCCGTAAACGTAAAGCAGCAGAATCAGGCTCGGCGGAACCGCTATCATTGCGCGCGGGAGGTTTTCCGCACCGTAACTCGCGATGAACAAGGAGGTAGAAACGGCACGGATAAACTCGTAGCCGCACAAGAGAAAACTGCCAGCGGCAGAGATGGAAATGGCTGCGTACAGAATATGTCGAGGAAGCATTTTTTTATCCTACAGATGATGCGTGGTATTTGCCCCTGCTTTGCAGGGGTTATTACCTTACGGCTGGCAGCGCGCGGGGCAGTGCACTCTAGTTTGTGGGAGGGGTTTGTTCAGGTCATAGCCCGCGCAAAGCGGGGGTATAACCTCTTCCCGACTGCATAGCACTGCGTTCCTCTGCTACAGTTGGCACAGCGTTGCTGTCAACGCTGCTCTGGTATCCTATCCTCCGCCGGCCGCGGCGAGTGAATCCAATGCCCACTCGCATCACTACCTCTCGCAACAATAGCACGTTGGTTCCAACTGTTTGCAGACCGGACATCCGGCGGCACAAATCGCATTGTCAAACCACATCGCCGCCGGTCGGAGATGTTCGGTTCAGAACCGTGCAATAGCAAATCGGAATGCAGAGAGAGCTGCCCGGCTTTCATCTCAAATGCAACAGGTGCATCGCCATATTGCCCCGGTTGGGTAACTGTCTGGCTCAACACATTCTTCTCCTCAGCCGTGCTCCGTTCAAACGCAATTTGCCCGTGTAGATGTGATTTGGGAATAACCGTCATCGCCCCATTTTCAACCGCAGCGTCGTCAATCGCGAGCCACACGGTGACGGTTTTGCTCGGCGATAGGGGCCAATAGGAGGCATCCTGATGCCAACTTACCTGCTGTTCCTCACCAGGAAGTTTGCAGAAGTAATGGGTTGCCCAGCAGATAAGCGTTTCGCCCAGCAGATCTTGCACGTAATCCAATATTCTGTCTTCATTAATGAGCTCATAGATGCCGGTGCAGTGCGTCTGCCATCCGTTAATGGAGTAACTACTCCATCCTGCGGCCACCGCCTTTTTCATGAGCTGGTCGAAATAGGCGCGGTGTTCCGCTATTTCCGATTCGGAAAAGACATCTAACGGACAGATAAAACCCTTTTCATTGAAGTGTTGAATTTCAGCGCGCGTTAACGTTGATGGATTGTCGTTTTCAATAGGAAAAAATTGGAGTTTGCGATTTAGTTCTGGCATTGCATCGATTATTGCCATCGAAAAACCTCCTGTGCTGTTTGAACACTGCTATAGTGGAACTAGACAAATTATACACATAAAAAAACCAAGGTCAAGCAAAATCTGATGCACGTCGCATCTGGGCGCAGTGGTATATTACCCCTGCAAAGCAGGGGAAACCGATACCATTACGCCGCAAAACTTCTGCAAATTTTCGGTTTTCTAGAAGAACGATTGTCTGGCTTAGCGGACAAAAGTCCAATAACTATTCAGCAGATACGTTCTCAATGCCACTGCCTTCTTTAATTCGAAGAATCTGATTCGGTTTCAGATCGAAAAATTGCTCTGTGAGTCCACTCGGCCACTGGAGTTCAAGGACGTTAATTTGGGTGTATTTTCCGAGCCCAAAGTGAACGCGAAGCGCGTTTTGAGAAAGATAACTGGAGCCGCTATGAACCTCTTTGACAATCGAAAGTGTGCCATGCGGTGCAGCTTGCAAGCGCATGTTGCAAGCCACAGTGATCTTCGTGCCAAGGCCGGACGCATTGCTTTGCGTACCGATAGCGTGAATTGTCACCCAGTTGTTGCTGTTACCGCCATCGTTTCGGAGTAGCGTTGCAGGTTGATTGGAGTGGTTGAGGAAAATATCAATATCCCCATCGTTATCGTAGTCGCCGAACGCAGCCCCGCGCCCAACTCTTTTGGGCAGTTGTGTCAATCCGACTTCAGCAGAGACATCGGCAAAGTGATGCCTGCCATCTCGGTGCGCGTTTCGGAAAAGCAGGTCAGCCTGTGCATAAGTAGCATCTGAAAAGCGCGCGATGTTTTCCTGAAGATGCCCGTTGGCAACGAAAATGTCAAGAAGCCCATCGTTGTTGTAATCTAAAAATTCTACTGCCCACTTAAAATAGGGAAGGGTTACAGCCCCAATCCCCGAAGCAAAGGAGACATCCGTAAAAAATTGCGTCTTTTCATTGTGATAGAGTAGTACAGGCAGAGAGGAGGCATTACTCACAATAAGATCTAGGTATCCATCGTTATCGTAATCACCGAACGCGCTTCCCATGCCGCTGCCAGGGATGCCGTTTTCATCGTAGCCGGTTCCAGTGAGGTCTGCAGCCTCGGTAAAAGTGCCATCACCGTTGTTTCGGTAAAGTAGGTCTGCCTCCATATCGTTCGCGATGTGTAGATCCGGGTAGCCATCATTATCGTAATCGCCGACTGCCACAGCAAGTCCGAGCGCGCGATGCGAAATCCCAGCTGCTTGGGTGATATCTGTGAAGGTACCGTCGCCGTTATTACGATAGAGAACATCTGGTTCGCTTACAAAATGACTGCCGGCAATCCCATCCGTTGGACTACAATAGGTTCGGATGCCGCGTGTCTCCCACCATCGGTTTTCCGCAATAGAAAATTTCATATAGTTGACAACATAGAGGTCAACATCGCCATCTAAATCGTAATCCAGAAAAGCACAACTCGTTCCCCAGCGGCTATCGCCCACGCCAGCCTTCTGCGTGACATCGGTAAAAGTGCCATCACCGTTGTTCTGATAGAGCCTGTTGCTTCCATAATTTGTTACATAAATTTCGGGATAGCCATCGTTATTGACATCCGCGGCGGCACACCCAACCCCGTATCCGGTATCCCCCACCCCTGCTTTGAGCGTAATGTCGGTAAAAGTGCCATTGCCGTTGTTCCGATAGAGTCTGTTTCGCGGGAGGTGTGTCTGAGCGGATTGCTCGCCGACTGGCGGCGGGATATGCGTAGCATTGACTATATAAAGGTCAAGGTAACCGTCAGCATCAAAGTCAAAAAAGAGTGCACCGGAGCCAAGGGTTTCAATGAGAAACTTCTCACCGCTTCTACCGTCAACATGCCGGAACGCAATTCCCGCAGTCGCAGTAGCATCGACGAATTGAACTTCGGGATAGGCACGTGTGCTAATGGGAACCACCAAACACAGCAGGATACAGCAGATACATCTCATTTTTTGTGGGAGGGGTAGGCATTTCCCGAAGGTTTAATTGCCTTTTCGAGGGCATGTTGTGCTTCACTGTCCAACCCGAGGTGGGTGTAAACTTGGGCAAGCGTATCCCAATAATTTGACTCAGTTGGGGCAAGGCGGACAGCGGTTTGTGCATGGAAGAGGGCTTTACCGAGGACTGCCTTCGATTCCATATAGCAGACTGCGATATTATTATGCGCGATGGCGAGTGTCACATCGGCAGAAAGTGCCTGCTGATAAGCCGCGATGGCAAGTTTTAGGTTGCCCCGTTTATGGTGAGCATGCCCCAAATTGTAATGTGCAGTGGCCAAAGCCGGAGACAGAGAAATAGCGCGTTTATAGTTTTCAATCGCTTTCTCAAAGCGGCGGCGCGCTAAGTAAACGATGCCTAGGTTGTTATAGCCTTTTGCATCATCGGGATGCCTTTTCACCCACAACTGGGCTTTCTCAAGGAGCGGGTCGGTGTGGCGGAGCACTTTGAAGAACGCCATCGTCGATGCCGCTTTTTTCTTTTCTCCGCGTTTGATATATACCTGAGCGAGTTGATAATGCGCTGCTGTGTTATCCACCTGAATCTTAATGACGCTGTCAAAAGCAGCCATCGCAGCGTCCAAGTGCCCTTGTTTCGCATACACCTGACCTAGGCCAAAAATCGCACCGGTGTCGTTTGGATTGCGACGCACAGCAAATCTATAAGCTTGTTCTGCCTGCGCCAGATCTCCCTGTTTCAGGTACACCTCGCCGAGGCCACTATAGGCATCTCCCCACTCCGCATCAACAGCGATAGCCCGTTTAAACGCCTCGGCAGCGAGCGGGAAAATGCCCTGCTTCAGGTAAACTAACCCGATATTATAGTGCGGCTCAGCTGTCATAGGCGACAATACGAGTGCCTGCCGATACGCGTCAAGTGCAGCACTGTATTGCTTCAGCTCAGCATAAGCAACACCGAGCCTGTTATAGATGACAGGGGAATTGGGATGAAGCGCGATGGCTTTTTTGTATTCGGAGATGGCGCGCTCGAATTCTCCAAGAGAGTGGTGAGTAGATGCATCTCTATAATGCTTTTCAGCAGGTGAAAAATTAGAGAAAGCGATGTTTCCAAAAGCACTAAAAAGGATAAATAGGGTGAAATATTTGAACATACGCTTCACCTCTGGTGTATAGGGGCAGCATCTGTACCGCCCCTACCCAGTGTAATTCTAATCGCGATGGGCTTTAAGACTAGCCCACGTCGTCGCGAGTTTCTCTGCGGGTTCCACCGGTAGAAAATCGCCATCTTTAATCTCGTTGATTTCCGCTTCAGTGATGATGCGGTTGAAGAGAAACACCTCGTCAATGATACCGGTGAAAAATTCTTCGCCGGGGTGGCGTGCACCAACCATAACGGAGCCATCAATCTCATCAACAGGTGGTGGCTTATCTCCGCCGCCCGCTTTCTTACCGTCGTTGTAGATAACAACCTCGGATTTGGTGTCATGCGTCACAGCAAGGTGCACCCAGTCATCGGGTTGAATGTCATCGGTGATGGCTTTTTGTGCCCAAGCCCCGCCCGCTGTCGACCAGAAATAGGTTTTACTGTCGTTTGTTCTAAAAATCGACGCCCATTTCAAGCTGCCCGCTGTCACCATGTAATTCCATTCTCGAATTTGATCGTCGCCCCGTTTAACCCAAAAAGCGATCGAGAACTGTTCAGTTAACTGTAACGTATCGTTGATAGGCACCATCACATGCTGTTGCTTTGTTCCATCGAACTCCAAGGCCTTGCCGAACTGCCCATCTACCCATGTGGGGTTTTGGATGAGTTCCCCATCATGTCCATGAACAGAGCTATCTTTAGCATCTCCCCCTTTTCCTTCATCAAAAGAGAGGTATAAAACGAGGGATTTGTCATCCAACCCTGCATATAACGGTGTAGTAAGGGTGAAGACCACGAATATTGTGACAAACACTCCTATAAATTGTCCTAATTTGCACACAGTGAATTCCTCCTTCTCATCAATTCGGTTTCTGCTCCGATTTTTCCAGGTGGCAAGCACCTCCGCTTTGCGGGGGTATTATCCTTTGTGTCAAAATCGGGTTTCTTTTTAGTTGTAGAGTGTTCCCCGCTAATTAATGCATCGAAAACCTCTGACGAGAGCTACAGTGCATTGTGAGACGTGTCTTGCCAATGGTATTTGCCCCTGCTTTGCAGGGGTTTCATACCAAGTTGTGAATGGCCAATGAACAACTTTTTTATTTCTTACATTTGCTGATTACTCCGCAAGGAATGACAAAAACACGAGAAATCAGCATGCACCACACTTCTTGCAAACGGTAGTATCACATTCGCTCGTCATAAACCCTTTTTCGTGCTTGTTGAATTCTAACTGTAGGAATTGGGGTTTAACATTGAGATCGAGATGATCCCAAGGATTTATCTCATCAAATGGGCGTTGGCGGATCGCGTAAAAATCGGGGGCTAACCCGTGGTTACGGAAGGCTTGGTTCCATGATGCCCCGCGGGCAAGTTCTAGGATAACCTTTCCAAGGCGCCGGTCGCCCCGTGCAAAGGCTGCTTCCTGGTGTGCGAGTCTAGCACTCGCGGACCCGACCTTTATGCTTCCGAGTTGGTTAATTTCGCGTCTCAGAAAATCAAGTTTTCGGGCAATGGTTTTGGGAGGTTCCATGGCAACCCACTGAAAAGGCGTATGCGGCTTAGGCACCATTGGAGAAATCGTAAAACTAATACGGCCCATCCTCCCAGTTCGCTTTGCATAAGGGAGAAGAATCGTTCGCATCTCTTTAGCCATATCCACAATCGCTGTCACATCCGCAGGGGTTTCATGAGGGACTCCGATGAGGAAGTATAAGCGAAGATTGAGAATATCACGCTTCAACGCCTCTTCAAAGACATAATAGAGCCGTTCCCGCGGAATTGCTTTATTCACAACCTTTTGAAGTTCTTCAGTCGCCACTTCGGGAGCAATCGTAATTGTGCCTTGTTCGCTGTCAGCAAGTGCATCAAGTAAAGGGGCTCGTACTGTCTCCGCGCGAAGTGAAGCACATGAGATGCGAAACCCTCGTGCTACCAAGCCAGTTGCTATCTCGTCAATTTGCGGATGGTCGGATATGGAGGCCCCGACTAACCCAATTCTGTCCGTAATGCCTCTTGCTCTTTCTGCGAGTGCCAGCGTATTTTGCACGGAGCGATGCCTCGGCCATCGACGGGCGTAATCTGCCACACAAAAACGACACTGCCTGCCACAACCACGCACGATCTCAATCAGATGCGCATTTGCAAACTCAGTATTCGGCGTATGAATATGTGTACAGGTTTGGACATCATCAAGTTTCGGCACCGCGGCGGCACGAATTCGTGGCGGTACATCCGGTTGTGGGCGGACCTGCTGGATAGTTCCATCATCTCGATAGGTTACGTCATAAAAACGTGGGACATAGAGCCCTGTAACCGTCGCGAGTGTTTTAAGCAATTCGGTTTTGGACGGGTGGTATGTACCCCGCTTTGCGGGGTTTCCGCCTTTTGCGCTCTGCTTCCATTCCTGAAAGTGTGCCATGAGTTCATGGATAACAACCTCAGCTTCTCCGACAACAAACACATCTATGAAGTCAGCAATCGGTTCTGGATTGTAGGAAATATTAATGCCGCCTGCTATCACAAGCGGTTCCCATTCCGAACGTTCCTCGGCAAGTGGTGGGATGTTCGCCAACTCCAAGGTGCGCGGAATATTAACATAATCCGATTCAAATGAGACCGAAAAACCGATGATGTCGAACCGGTTAAGTGCCGTTTGCGTCTCAAAAGAAAAGAGCCGCGTTTTCTGGCTGACAAGCTTCCGAAGATATTCAGATTCAGGCACGAAGACACGCTCGCAAGCCGTATCGTCTCGGCTGTTGAGCGTAGCATAGATAACCTGAACGCCAAGACTCGACATCCCAAGTTGATAGGTACTCGGGTAGACGAGCGCGAAGCGGTTCGGTTTTCTGAAATTCAGACGTGGGTTTCCGTGTTCTTCGCTCAGCAGGTGTTGGTAGTGCTCTTGTAAATTCAATTTTTTTTGCCTTTTTCGTTTTTCCTTGCGGAGTAATCAGATTGCATTTTTCTCCACAAAGTTCGGTGGAGGTTTGTGATACAATGCATTTGTCTAGCAAGTTTTGGCTTGCAAGCTTCGCCGCGTCTGTCTAGCAAGTGGGCATGCCCTGTTGCACTGCGGGTATATTTTCTCTATTATCCTCCACATCACCAGAGAGCCCTAGTATCGGAAGATGATTCCCCTCCCACACAAAACTGCATCGCCCCGATGCACGTCGCATCTGGGCGCAGAGGGTGCAAACCCCTGCTTTGCAGGGGTTCATGCCTATTCGCCGCAAATCATAGAAAACAAAGCCGATGCACGTCGCATCTGGGCGCAGAGGGTGCAAACCCCTGCTTTGCAGGGGTTCATGCCTATTAGCCGCAAAATTTCATCTATCCTTCGACTCAGTTGGGAGATGGTATTTGCCCCGCAAAGCGGGGTGTACACCCTCATGACTATTTGTTGGCTAAAGATGCTTGCCCCGCTTTGCGGGGGTAATCACTTTTTGCCTTTTTTTTGAACGCGAAGAAACGCAGGAATATCCCAATCTGTCTCGGTCTGACGCGTGGGCTGGTCATTAGGAGGCGAAGGGGGCCGTTCTTTCTTTTTTGTTACAGGCGATGGTGGGCTGGGCTCAGTACGCCGGCTATCAGTGCCTCCACCCGAAAAGTCAGCAGGCGTTCTTCTACGCGATCGCCTATTTGGCGAGGCCCGGCCTGGCTGTGTGTAAGATGGCCGAGGCTCGGCATATTCCTCTGCCTCATCGTATTCCGAGTCAGAATCGAAACCAGTTGCAATAACAGTCACCAGGACTTCATCTCCCAATTCTAGTTCATCTTTGTAGACAAGCCCAAAGATAATCTGTGCATCCATCGAGTTCTCTTGAATAACTCGCATTGCTTCATCCAATTCGTGCATCATGAAATCGGGCGGGGACGTGATGTTCACAATCATGCCCACAGCGCCTGCGATGTCGGTTTGTTCAAGGAGGGGCGATTGGATGGCGGATTCAGCGGCGACTTGTGCGCGGTTATCGCCTGTTGCACGGCCCATGCCCATCAACGCACTCCCGGCTCCACGCATAATTGCTTGAACATCCGCGAAGTCAACGTTAATTTCGCCGGAATCTGTGACGATGTCGGAGATGCTCTGAACGCCATGCAGTAGAATCTGGTCACCGACACGGAAGGCTTCCCGGATTGGGAGTTTCCTATCCATTGAATCAATCAACCGTTGGTTGGGCACAACAATGACTGAATCGGCTGCTTCGCGGAGCTCTTGCACCCCATTCTCAGCATGTTCCGCGCGCCGCCTGCCCTCAAAATTAAAGGGACGCGTTACCACGCCGATGGTTAAAGCATTCCGTTCTCGAGCCAAAGCCGCGATGAGCGGTGCCGCGCCGGTGCCTGTACCGCCGCCCATCCCCGCTGTGATGAAAACCATGTTGGCATCAGTAACAATGGCCTCCAGCCGTTCCCTATCTTCCTCAGCTGCTTGTCTGCCCACCTCCGGGTTCGCGCCAGAACCTAAACCTTCAGTTGTGTTAATCCCAATCTGGATTTGCGTAGCGCCATGACACGTCATCAGTGCTTGCTGATCGGTGTTGACAGCGTAAAATTCAATGCCGGTTAACCCCGCTTCAATCATCCGTTTGACAGCGTTTCCACCTGCCCCGCCGACACCGACGACCTTGATTTTTGCTTGCAAACTTTCAAATTCTTCTTGTTCAAATTTTATCATCTCGAATTTCAGCTACCATCTCAATACGACAGCAACCTAATTCCCTCCTATTTTAGGTTTTTCGACGTTCCTTGCGGAGAATTTAGGTAGCAAGTTAGGGCTGCCAACACAGGGTAAATCTC
Organism: uncultured Poribacteria bacterium; assembly: GCA_958295855.1. GTDB lineage: Bacteria > Poribacteria > WGA-4E > WGA-4E > WGA-3G > CATQHH01. The sequence continues at coordinate 304,099 of OY282383.1, forward strand.
GGAATGCACCTCGCATTTGGGCGCAACGTGCATTCACGCGCAACTTGGTGCGAAACGAAGCCTGTAGCGCAATTGTGCTTTGCCCTATATTCTCTCAACGGAAGCGAGGAAGTCCTCTCTTGTTTAAACCGCATCGGGGTTACAAACCCTTCCCGCAGTAAATTATAATGCATTTCCAAAGTTAAGTCAAGTGTTCCTATTGTTTTTAGGGCATTTCGTTTTAAGAAATAGGTTTATGTTTGTGAAGGGCGCGTGTGGCTGGATGCTCGAACGGGTTCGGGATGGCGCACACGAGCCCGAACCCGTTGGGGAACCCTCCTCACACAAATTGTTGAAAAACGAAATAGCCCTCTTGTTTTAAGCATGGATATTCGAGATTCGGAGATTGCTCCTACAAGGCATCTAATATCCAAACCACTCTTTTATCCGCTGCAGCATCCTACCAAATGCGTTGTGACGTTGCTGTAAGGAGTGCTCTAATGCTTGACGCCGCTGTTTTTCGCCATAAAGTACAAGTCCAATACTCGTTGCATACATCGGATGATTCACACGATCTGTTAAGCCTCGCAGTCCTTTTGGATAGCCGACTTGAACGCGGAGCGGAATGATAGCTTCAGCGAGTTCTGGCAAGCCATCCATAAGTGACGTACCTCCCGTGAGTACCAGGCCCCCGGGGAGTGATATATCCCCCAGTTCATTCGCAATAGCTTCTAAGATTTCTGCCATCCGGTATTCAATATTTTGTGCGAGATCAATGCGCTCGATAAAACGGGGCCGGTTGGAGCCGACAGTCACCGGAATTGAATCGGCGGTATCATGATTCACCAATTCTGTCCAGGCACACCCTCGATGAAGTTTGAGTTCCTCTGCTTCAGGAAGCGTGACTTTTAAGTACTGGGCGATGTCGTTGGTAACATGTTTCCCCCCGACAGGGAGGACAGCTGTGTGTTGGATAGAATCTTCTTTGTAGACGATAATTTCGGTTGTGCCGCCTCCAATATCAACGAGGGCAATGCCGACTTCGCGTTCATCTCGCGACACGACTGCTTGCGCAGCGGCGAGCGGCCCAACAACAAGCGTTTCGATCTCAAGTCCCTCCGGGTCGCCCGCCCTTTTGATACTATTGCACAGATTCTCAATCGCGGTAGTCCCCCCTATAATGAGGTAGGCGTAGGCTTCAAGGCGCGCGCCAGACATTCCAACAGGCTCCTTAATCCGGTCCTGGGCATCAACGACGAAATTCTGTTCAATGACATGCAGGACTTGCCGATCTGCCGGGATAGAAATTGCCTCCGCCGCTACCATCGCCCGATGAACATCATTCTGGGTAATTTCGGGGCTATTCGTTACGGAAACAACGCCGTGTGACATCTGCCCAACAATGTGTTCACCGGAAATGCCAGCACACACGGAGTCTATTTTAATACCTGCCATCAATTCCGCATCCGAAATCGCCTTGCGGATCGCCTCTGTGGTTTGCTTAAGATCCACCACAATCCCCCCTCGCAAGCCTTCGGAGGGGGCATGCCCAACGCCAATGATTTCAATTTTTTCAGATTCCCCTTTCAATGTATTTCCAACGACTACAGAAATTTTGCTTGAACCTACATCCAGCCCGGCAATAATATTTTGTCTAGGCATTTACTTTTTTTCACCTCCTAAATAGATTGTATTTTCAAACCTTGCATCTACATAAGTGTATGTTGCCTCGGAACTGTCACCAACAGGTGAGCGCATCCAAAGTTTTTGCTGTTTTAAGAATAGAGCAATATGATGAATCCCCAAGTCAATCATGTCTGCAGCAATCCATGCTGGAAACCGCATCGTGTTGAACTGAATTTTAATCTTCTGCGAATTTCGGGCATCAATACTTTCTATATTCCTTGCGAGTTCCGGCTCCTCAAACAAGGCGGTTTTTAAGACATCAATTCCTAATTGGACATCAGCCGTTTGGACAAGCGTACCAATTTTAGGCAATTTATCGCCTTCTGCAACAAGTGTAACCACGGTATCGGGGAAGGTATCGTCACGCATTGAAAATCCGTGACTAACTTCTCCCCCTCCCACACCCGGGCGGGCCGGGACGCGAACCGCTTCAACGCTGATAGATTCTAGCACATGTCCTTCAATATCTATTAAAAAAAGCACATTATCGCGGCCTGTGGGCGTCCTGACTGATGGATATTTTAGCCTAGCAAAGGGTTCACGCTCCGTAACTTCAATGGTAAGCATCCGCTTCATCAAATGTCTGGACACTCGAGCATCCTTAATATAGCTGAGACTCTCCTGGAGATAAGCAGCAGTCTGTTCTTCCGAATTTGTGAGGATATTGTCTAATTTCGCACCTAACACATCATAAACTTGCACCTCAGTATAGTGTAGGTTTCCGAAAATCTCCAGCGAAATGTGCTCAACACTGAAAAAACGCAACACCGTCTTACCGAGAAATGACAAGGTAACCACGAGCGCGATGATGAAGATTAGCCGCCGCCAAAGGTACACCTTCGAGCTAGTACGCCTCCCAACCGGTTGGACATGCCTTGCGCTATAAGCATTTCTCCCCCGCTTTGCGGGGGTAATACGCCACCTCCGCACATTTCCCCCGCGAGAGCCTCTTTGCGAGCCAGATATAATCTTCATCCAACATATTCCTTTTCCGCATGCCTTGCGGAGTACCACGCGCCCTCTGTAGTTTCAAGGCCCTTACAGCTCTCGTCAGAGGACTCTTAGGTAGGCCTTGCAGCACAACCCTCTTTAGCCCCAGCGGGGCGGTATGTGTATAGAAACACGGCCATCCCTAGATGATAAACCCCAGCGGAGCGAAGCGAAATGTGTAGAGAGACGAAAGACTCCGACGAGATTTACAGTGCAACGTCGGAACTACCCTGCACTCTCAATTCTCCGCAAGGAATGACGAAAGACTCCGACGACATCTACAGTGCATTGTTAGAATTATCCTGCCAATGGTATTTTCCCCTGCTTTGCAGGGGTTTCATACCAAGTTGTGAATGGCCAATGAACAACTTTTTTATTTCTTACTTATGCTGATTACTCCGCAAGGAATGACGAAAAACACTACGTGCCTCTAAGCCTTCCAAGAATTCCCGGCCAACTTTACTGATGTCACCCGCCCCTAGCGTAATTACAATATCGCCTGGCTGCGTGAGCTGCAGGAGCACTTCGGGAACTTCATCCGTGTTTGGAACATAGATGACGTGTCTATGCCCGTGCACCCGTATTGCCTCCGCCAACTTTTCAGCGGTGACGTTTTCAATAGGGGATTCTCCAGCACCATAGATTGACGTAACAATCAGCACATCAGCTTGATAAAAGGAGCGAGAGAACTCATCCGCCAAATCTCTTACGCGCTGGTGCCGATGTGGCTGAAAGACACCAACGATGCGGCGTTTGTAACCATCGCGTGCTCCACTTAGGGCCGCCTTCAACTTGGCTGGATTGTGGGCATAATCGTCTACAACGATAATGTCATCCACTTCACCGAGCACTTCAAAACGGCGGTGCACGCCTTGAAACGACTCAAGGCTACTCCGGATATCATCGAACGGGATGCCTAGTTCAAGCCCCACGGCTATCGCTGCCAAAGAGTTCGAGATATTATGTCGCCCTGGCATTTTGAGATGGATTTCGCCATACGTCTTGCCATTTTTGCGAACCTGATAGCGGGATGTGGGCCCTTCCACAGCAATGCCTTCAGCAGTTAGATCCGCGTTCGTTTCAAGGCCGTATGTCAGATACCGTTTTTCAACGCGTGGAATGAACTTTTGAATATTTTCCCCATCTAAGCAGAGCACGGCAAGGCCGTAGAAAGGCACCTTATTGACAAACTTTAGGAAAGTCTCACTAATCTCGTCAACGCTGCTGTAATAATCAAGATGGTCGGCATCAACTGAAGTCACAACTGCAACGGTTGGGTAGAACATCTCTATCGAACCGTACGCCTCGTCCGCTTCGACTACCATGACATCGCCTTTGCCACTTCGTGCATGGCTGCCGTTCACCAACTTACCGCCCACCACAACCGTCGGATCAAGGCTTCCGAGCACGGCCGCAGTCATCGCAGTCGTCGTCGTTTTCCCATGAGTTCCGCTGACTGCGACGCTGTAGCGCATCCGCGTAATCTCATTAAGCATCTCAGCACCCCGAACGATGGGGATTTTCTGTGTCTGTGCAGCAACGAGTTCCGGATTGTCGGGTGGAATAGCCGGCGACATAACGACAACATCCGCGCCGTTGACATGCGCGGCTGCATGACTGTAGTAGAGGGTTGCCCCACGCGCACGTAGGTGTTCCGTTGTTTCTGACTTTCGGATATCTGAACCTGTGACGTGGAAACCGAAGTCAAGCAGGATTTCAGTAATTCCACTGAGGCCGGCACCGCCGATACCTATAACATGGATATGTTGTGTTTTTCCAAACATTCTTTCTACATTCCTTATTCCTTGCGGAGCGCGTTTACTATGAAAAATCAGATGGTGGAAGCAAGATCGTTCATCGACTTCACGATAAATCTCGTCAAAGGAGAAGTTCAACACGCATTGAAAATGCGTGGCTAATCCTTGCTGCAACACGCATAAGACACGAACCTCTCTCTAATGCATCGCAAATCTGTAGCTGCAGTGCCTTGTGCCTGCCCACTCCACTTGCGTCAGAAACCTCCGACGAGATCTACAGTGCAGCGCCAGACCTATCTTGCATTCTCAATTCTCCGCAAGGAATGACGAATAAATAGATTGCGCGATGTCATCGCTTGCGCGTGGCTTCCCAAGTGCTCGGCTTTTGGATACCATCTGTTGATACATTTTCTCATTCATTGTTATTCGGACAAGATGTTCAACGAGTGCATCTGCTGTCAAAATGTGCTGTTCAAGCACAACTGCTGCCCCGGCACTCGCAATAGTTTGCGCGTTTAAGACTTGGTTATTTCCCGTTTGCGCGGGTAAGGGAATAAAAATAGCAGGGATGCCACATGCGGTGACTTCAGAGACAGTCATTCCACCCGCTCTGCACACCATGACATCAGCAATGCTATAAACCTCCTCAACAGCATCAAAGAAAGGTTGGACCCGAGATAGGAGCTTCTTTTCAGATGTGGCACTTACCTTATGCTGTGCTTGATACGCTGCCTGTACTGCTTCAGCGTCAGCTGCACCAGTTTGATGCACCACCTGGAGCCGGTCTGCAAACGCAGTTAATTGAGGTAGGGCTGCCACCATTGCCTCATTGATTGCACGGGCCCCTTGACTTCCGCCCATGACAAACACCGTTTTCCGATTCGGAGACAATCCGAATTTGCTATAAGTTGCTTCACGTCTGGGAGACGCGCTGATTGCAGGACGGATAGGGTTTCCTGTCACTTCAACAATCCTTGTAGAAGCACCCTTGTAGGGGCAGTGCCTTGTGCCTGCCCACGCTTTCATAGGTTCCAGCGCGAGATAGACAGCTTTCGCCCAACGCGCCAAAATACCATTGGTTAACCCAACAGAAGCATTCTGTTCCTGGATTGCTATCGGAATTTTGCGCAGTGCCCCGGCAAAAAGCACGGGCCCAGAAACATATCCGCCTGTTCCAATAACTATATCTGGCTTCAGCTGTTTCATATACCTTAACGATTGGCTGAGCCCCCGACAGACTTTCCAGATAACAGGGAACCACTGTAAAGTCAGACGGCGCGGAAAACCGGCGACAGAAATAGGCAGAAAACGGAAGCCATGTTGGGGCACGAGCGTTGATTCCAATCGTCCGTCACCACCAATGAAGACAATATCAACGGTCTCATCTAAGCGTCTTAGTGCTTGTGCGATGCCGATAGCTGGATAGATATGCCCACCTGTTCCACCACCTGACATCACAATTGTGGGAGGGGTTTGTAACCCCGATAGTGTCCTCATCCCAAATCACTCCTAAAATGTTGCGTCAGAAACCTCCGACGAGATCTACAGTGCAACGTCAGAACTACCTTGCATTCTCACTTCTCCGCAAGGAATGACGAAAACCTTGAGACATTGAGTAGAATACCAACACCTAACAAACTGAAGAGAATAGATGAACCGCCATAACTTATAAAGGGTAACGTAATCCCTTTTGTCGGTAAGATGCCTGTGACAACCCCAATGTTAATGAATGCTTGTAAACCAATCAGCGTTGTAATGCCCGTAGCGAGCAGCGATCCAAACAGATCACTAGCATATCGGGCGATGTGCACGCCTCGCCACACAAACAACATGAAAAGCATTGTTACGCCTGCAGTCCCGAGGAACCCGAACTCTTCTCCCAATACTGCAAAGATAAAATCTGTGTGCGGATAGGGGAGGCGCACAATTTTCATCACACTACTGTCAATGCCGGCACCGAACAAGCCCCCCCATTCAAGTGCACTGAGCGAGTGCGTTAACTGATAGTTCGTTGCATCGGGTGATTTCAACATCGCAAAATAATCACTGAACCGTTGCAGTCTATATGGATCTCTAATTATCAATAAGCCCAGAAGGCCGCCACCTGCGCCGGCAAGTGCGACGGCATGCATGATGCGAATGCCTCCGATAAATAGCACGATACAGACAGTTAACGCCAATAGAAACGCGGAACCGAAGTCCGGCTGGCTCGCCACGAGGCCAAAAGCTGCCGCTAAAATTAGCACATTCGGTAGCACACCGTTTAAAAAACTTTTCACTCGTTGTGGGTTTCGGCTCACAAAATTCGCGACATGGATGACTAACGCTATCTTAGCAAATTCAACAGGTTGAATATTCACTGGAGAATTGCCGATTCGGATCCAACGGTTAAATCTGCCGCCTTCCGCCCCTTGTACCCCAGTGCCAAGGAACGGCACAAAAACCAGTAATAACCCGACAAACCCGAGAATCAAAAAGAAATTCGCATACAGTGTATAAATTCTGTAAGGCAAATAGGAGACCACCAACATTCCTATCAACCCGATGCTACAGGCGATAATGTGTATCCGCAAATAACGGTAACTATAACCGTCATACAATCTTGAGGACAGGAGATGGCTTGAGCTATACACCATCAAGATACCTATTGCAACGAGGCAGCATGTGAGCATAAGTAGCCATCTATCCATTCGCCCAGTAGGGGCAGTGCCTTGTGCCTGCCCATCCCACCCCGATTTCCACCCTCGCCCGGACTTCTGGTTAAATGGTTTCCGCCCCAGACTCCGCTGCTGTACGGGCGATGCCGCAGTGCTCGCCCGTTGCCACTTGTTGTGTCGTAGGGGTAGAGCCTTGTGCCTACCCTGTCCACGGTTACGACTCCAGCGCATTCACGGCCTCCTTAAATGCTGCCCCACGTGCCTTATAGTTGGGGTACATATCAAAACTCGCATTTGCAGGTGACAATAGGACGATATCGCCCGGTGTCGCGTGTGTGTAAGCAACCTGCACTGCCTCCGCCATGGTTCTAGTGTTCATTATGTTTGTTAACTTTGCAAGTGTCTTCTGAATTTGCTGTGTGTGCGCCCCGAGCAGAACTGCCCCTTTGACATGCGCCTGAACCATCTGACTGAGTGGGGTATAGTCGTTTCCTTTATCGTAGCCGCCCATTATGAGCAAAATTCGTCTTTGAAAAGTAGCAGGCACACCCCGTGGGTTTCCGTCGCCAACCAAGGATTCAAGCGCCGCCTTCACAGCTGCCACATTTGTCGCTTTTGAGTCATTGATAAATTCAACACCGTTCAGCATTCTAACCGGTTCAAAGGCGTGGGCTAAAGCAGGATGCGACCTGTCGAATCCTTGGAGTGCTGCTCGTATTTGCGCCGGTGCCACCTCAAAAATCTGGCCTACAGCAATTGCGGCGAGTACGTTCCGGACGTTGTGCGCTCCCCGAAGGGGAATGTCATCAACATCACAAATCCACTGCGAAGTAGCAGGCACACTCCGTGTGCCGTCGCCCAAGTTAGCGAAGAGCCCCATGCCCCCTTCATAAGTTTGAAGATATGTTTGAGGGTACCACCCTTCTTTAAAAGTAGCAGGCACACTCCGTGTGCCGTCGCCATCAAAGTAGACTGCTTTTGCCGAGGTGAACTCAGCAAAACGGGCAACGCGCGCATCGGCACAGTTTAGTACTATCCAGTCTGCCGCAGTTTGATTTTGATATATCTTCTGTTTTGCTTTGCAATACGCTGACATTGTTCGATGCCTGTCTAAGTGGTCGCGCGATAGATTCAGCACAACACTCACCGCCGGCTGAAAGGTGACAGTGCTCTCCAATTGAAAACTGCTCGCTTCAACAACAACGATGTCCCGGGACGTAAGGTGCTGGACTTCTGCGGCTAACGGAACACCGATATTGCCAGCTACACAAACCCGGGAACCGGGCGGGCGGGAAGCTTTCAGGATAGCGGCAGTCAGAAGTGTTGTTGTTGATTTCCCTTTTGTTCCAGTAATCGCTACAATAGGCGCAGAACATACCCTCGCTGCCACCTCCAATTCTGCAAGAATCGGGATGTTTCGCGCTTGAGCCTCGCACAAGATCGGAATATCCAGCGGAACGCCAGGGGACACAACAATGTAGTCAGCATGCGCAATACACTCCTCTCCATGCCCACCTAGATGAAATTCGTAGGGGCAGTGCCTTGTGCCTGCCCTGCCGTACCCCGCCACACCTTTCAGTGCCGCGATTTCTGATGATAAAGCATCAGAGCCGCGCGAGTCTGTAACAGCCACAACTGCCCCGAGCGCATCTAACAATTTTGCAACAGCGAGTCCGCTTCGGTTTAACCCAAATACAGTGACCCGTTTCCCTGAAAATTCGTTTTTTAACATTCCTTGCGGAGTACTATGCTCCCTCCTGTAGTTTCAAAGCACTTACAAATCTCGTCGGAGGACTCTTAGGTAAAGCTTTTTATCTGTTAGTTTCAAAGTGCTTACAAATCTCGTCAGAGGACTCTTAGGTAAACCTTGCATAAAAAACCTCCGACGAGAGCTATAGTGCATTGTTAGAGTTATGAAGCAATCTGATTTCTCCGCAAGGGATGCTGGAAGATCACCTTAATTTAAGGGTACTTAGGGCTATGAGCACTAAAATCAGTCCCACAATCCAAAACCGGATAACTACCTTAGATTCTTTCCAACCTGACAGTAGGAAGTGGTAATGGATAGGTGACATCTTGAAGACCCTTTTGCCAAACGTCCGAAACCACCAGACCTGGATGATAACGGACAGAGCTTCCACAACGAAAATAGCACCCACAATGACAAGGAGAAACTCCTGTTTTATTAGCACAGCCACTGTCCCAAGCGTCGCACCCAGTGACAGAGACCCGGTATCCCCCATAAACACTTGGGCCGGATGCCCATTATACCATAAAAATCCTAACCCCGCCCCCACTAACGCAGCACAAAAAATCGCGGTAACTTCCCCACCGTCCGGAAAATGAAAAATGTTGAGGTACTCGGCAATCTGGTTGTGGCTCGTCATATACCCCAACACGCCTAAGGTGCCTGCCACAAATAGGGTGCATCCAATGGCTAACCCATCCATACCATCTGTTAGATTGACTGCATTAGAAGTGCCAACAATCACCAAGGTAACAAAAGGAATAAACAGAATTCCCAAATTCGGTTGCACCGTTTTGAAGAACGGGAGGCTTAGCGAAGTACGGGTTGCAACATCGCCCGCTTGCACGGGACCCCATTGGTAAAGATAACCAGCAATCGCCAAAGCCCCCACAGTTTGGAGCGCAATCTTATGCCAACCACGAAGCCCTAAGGATTGTTGTTTAACCAGTTTGCTATAATCATCTAGAAAGCCGAGCCCGCCGAACCAGAGCATTGTCAGAACCATCAGGTAGATATAGGGCTGATCGAGGCGAGCCCAGAACACTACTGATATTAACACAGAAACAATGATGAGAACGCCCCCCATTGTTGGCGTGCCAGCTTTGCTCTGCTTTTCGCTATGCTGTTGGGCTTCAGCCACCTCCTCCTGAATATGCTCCCCGATGCGCAACTGTTTTAACTTCTCTATCATAAAAGGGCCCAATACGAGCGAAATGAGAAGGGCAGTAGCTGTTGCATAAATCGCGCGAAAGCTAATATAGCGAAAGACGTTGAATGGCGAAAAGACTTCAATCAGATTCTCAAAAAAGAGATGATAAAACATTTTTTCGTTTTTCCTTGCGGAGAATTGAAAATGCAAGATACATCTAACAATGCACTATAGCTCTCGTCGGAGGTTTTTTATGCAAGGTTTACCTAAGAGTCCTCTGACGAGATTTGTAAGGGCTTTGAAACTACAGGAGCGAGTGTGGTACTCCGCAAGGCATGTTAAAAAGCTGTGTTCTGGAGCTTTCCATCCTGCTTCAATTTGGCAAAACTTGCCCCCGCTTGGCTGAGCAGATTCGTTGCATAAGAATAGGTTAATCCTTTTTTCTCCTGATGCACTGAAAATGCTAAATCGATCAGTCGCGAAACTAACTGTGGAAATTCAATTCCTTCCTGCTCCCATAGGTAAAAACTGAATGAGCCAGGTATCGTATTGATTTCGTTCACATAGACATGTTCCGATGCATCCACAAGGAAATCAATACGAGCGACACCCGCGCAGTCTAAAACCTGAAAACTTCGTGTCGCAAGCTCCTGAATATGTAACGTCAATTTTTCGGAAATGGGTGCAGGAATTTTGCGCTCTGCCCCTGCCATCCCGGAAGATTCCGCCTCTTGATGGATATATTTATCCTCAAAACTCAGAAAATTGGACTGAGCCACGGGTTGCTCGCAAACAGAAGGTGTTAACTCATGGCTACCCATCACTGAACAGTTGATTTCACGTGCCTCTTCCACACCTTGTTCGATAAGAATCCTGCGGCAGTACTGCCCGGCGAGCTCAACAGCAGGGAGGAGTTCCACACGACTTTTCACAGAACTGACACCGATGCTTGAACCGCTCATTGCGGGTTTCACGAAGAGCGGGTAGGATAGCATGGCTTCTACCTTTTTGATGATGTCGGGGCCAAGCGTTTCCCACTGGTACTGCGTCCACCACAAATAGGGGAGAATTGGCAACTTATTCTCATTGAGAATCGCCTTCATCATGATTTTATCCATACCCACAGCGGAACCCCCTACACCTGCTCCAACGTACGGGAGATGCATCAACTCAAGCAGCCCTTGGAGCGTTCCATCTTCGCCGTGCGCACCGTGTATCGATGGAAACACGACATCAACAGGGAGCTCCATTTTCTTCCGAAACCACTGTTTGGTGTAAACAACGAACTTGGGAACGGCATCAAATTCAACAGTCACCTTGTCAAAATCGGACGAACGCGGCAGGCTCCCGTCGGTGAATACGCTCAAATCACGAAGACCTTCGCCGGTTAACCACTCGCCCTCCTTGGTTACATAAATGGGGATGACGTGATAGTTTTCTTCCAGAGCCGCACAGACCTGATGTGCGGTGACGATAGAGACTTCGTGCTCCGGGGAGCGGCCTCCAAAAATGAGGGCTACATTATGTTTAGACATTTTTTTTAACATTCCGTTAATTGGGTTTCTGCTCCGATTTTTCCGCATGAGGTATTTACCCCTGCAAAGCAGGGGCGGATACCCGGTTCAAAATCGGGTTTCTTATCAGTTGTAGGCTCTCTGATGCTAATTAAGGTTGCGTAAAAAACCTCCAACGAGATCTTTCGCCAATTCAGTTTCTGCTCCGATTTTTCCGCATGAGGTATTTACCCCCGCAAGCGGGGAATGCACCCTCTGCAAAATCGGGTTTCTTATGAATTGGAGCCTGTTTCATGCTAACTAAACTTGCGTAAAAAACCTCCAACGAGAGCTATAGTGCAATGTTAGAGGCACCCGCAGGCATTTTCAATTCTCCGCAAGGGATGCCGAAGAGTCCTCGTTGTAGTTGTCGGGCAAATCGTTCTCAAAAAGGACAACATCCCCGGGTTTTAAGAGCTTCGCCAAATATTGTCGTACCTCTACAAGGTTCATGGCGATAATAACTTGTTGGCTTGGGTAATTGGCTGCTTTCAAGCCGCTTAATATCGGGGTAGTTCTTGAAGGGCCCACTAAGATAACAAGGTCACATACCTCGGCAGCTTGCAAACCAAAGCGTTTATTATCTTCGTATTCCCTTTCACCGAGTTCCACCATGCCGGGTGTCACCAGCACCTTTTTTCCATGCCCAATCTCGGCGAGTACTTCAAGTGCCGCTTTCGCACCAACAGGATTCGCGTTGAAACTATCGTCGATGATAGTTACATTTCCTGCCCCGGCTGTCAACTGCAAGCGATGCGCGACAGGTTCTACGTTCGCAATCGCTTCACGAATCTCTTCTAGCGTCATCCCGCATGCTAAGGCGACACCCATCGCGGCAAGGATGTTAGAGACGTTATGTTTACCCAAAAGTTGCGTGCTAATTTCAACACTTTCTGTATCGTATGTTCCCTCTCCGGGCGGCGGGGTTCCATTCTCACTATGGGCTGTACGGTCGATACCGTTGTAGGGGCAGTGCCTTGTGCCTGCCCATCCCCCCATTCCTACAGCAGCATAGGCTGTGAAAGCGAGGCCCTTATCGGTATGTTGAATATTCGTTGCTGTCAACTGGACATCTGTCCCTAACCGTTCCACAGCATATCGGAGAACAGGTTTACTCTGTTTGGATGTGTTGTGAGTGCATTCGCCCCTCTGCTTGGCCAACGTGTCAGCGAGCTCAGCACAGATTTCGTTGTCATTGTTGAAAACAGCGAGTCCATCTGGCGGGAGTGATTCAATCAATTCGTATTTTGTCTTCGCGATATTCTCAATGCTTTTAAATCGCTCTAAGTGTTGCGGCCCCACCGCGGTCAGGATGCCGATTTCCGGTGATACCAAATCGCACAATTCTCGGATGTCGCCACGTTTATACGCACCCATTTCGACGATAAATATCTCATGCTCGGCGGTGAGATCGCCTCGGATTACCTTGCAGATGCCCATCGGTGTGTTATAGCTATCTGGTGTCATCAAGGTGTTAAACTTTTGCGACAGAATCTGGTGCAAAATATATTTGGTACTTGTTTTGCCATAGCTCCCTGTAATCCCGATGACTTTAGGGTGGAGTGTTTTAATTCGCTTTCTCGCGTCCCGCAGGTACGCACCATTTATGCTCTGTTCCAAAGGAAAGATGAGAATGTTGGCGGCAGTTAAATTAATCACAGCCAATTCGCTAAAAAGAAAGATGCCTATACGCCACGGACTCGCCTTGGCAAAGATGACAAGTGTTGTCAAGATTCCGGCAAGCAGACAGATTGAAAGCGCGAACACCCGTTTGGCACGTGCTGTGTAAACGAGCGGTTTTTTTGCCTCAACTTTTCGCCGTCGAACACTCAAATATGTCTGAAATGCCCCCCAAGCGATACAAAGCACGGGAAAGAGCCACACGCCCTGATAGACTGCGGTGAGAATTAGAAGGCCGCCAACTAAGAGAATCTCTTTGATTTCAAAGCAGCTTGCCAGATGCCCACCTATCCACTTTAGGTATCGTCGAGTCTTATATCCATCAAGTTGGAGTATATGGAGCCCGTTTGTCGTTCTGATAACGGCTCTTACGAAACAGGTTAATGTTGCCAAATAGAAGAGCCCCGTACTCATCGTTTCCAAAGTCATTCCTTCCACATTCCTTGCGGAGTACTATGCTTTCCGCTGTAGTTCGAAATCTATTGGAAATCTCGTCCGAGGGCCCTCTGTAAGGCTTGCGTCAAAAACTCCGACGAGATTTACAGTGCAATGTGAGAACAATCTTGCCATTGGTATGTTACCCCTGCTTTGCAGGGGCAGATACCATTGCTCAATTCTCCGCAAGGAATGACGAAAGAATTCGGCAAAACTGCGGAAATCTGTCAAGGTATGAAAAATGCCCCGCCTCCTTTAGAACAACTAAACCAGCATCAGGGATCTCTTTTTCCATAATCTTCCCGAATGCTATAGGTGTATCCTTATCGTCTTCACCCCAGATGAGCAAAGTTGATGCTGCTATCTGGGGCAGGAGAGGGCGCAAGTCTTGATTCACCACTTTCACAAGCGTGGCGCGCATGTCACCGGCGTTCTGATAGTCTTTGGAACCGACTCGTTGGGACATCGTATTTGCAAGCCGGGCTCCATATTTCCCACATCGGCGTAGCAGTCGTCCGGTTTTGGCAATACCTATCTGTCCGTAGTATTTCGCAGTTCGGCGCGGTTTAATTCCGGCACTGTCAACCAAGATGAGTTTATCCACCTTTTCAGGTTGTTCCGCTGAAAGAATAATTGAAATTCTACCGCCGAAAGAGTGTCCGATAAAGTGCGCTTTTGGAATGCAAAGTTTGTCCAAAAATGCTGTCACAAACTGTGCATAGTCTGAGGTATCCCAAGCTTTGGGCGGTAGTTGGCTCTTGCCGAATCCCGGCAGGTCGAGCGCGTACACTTTGTGAGACTGTGCAAGCCATTCAAAAACAGGTTTAAAACTCGCAGCTTCTCCGCCCCAGCCGTGTAGCAGAACAACAGCGTCGCCGGCTCCCGCAACCTGATAAGAAATTTTGAGGTTTTCGATTAATTCGGTTTCTGCTCCGCTTTTTCCGCATGAGGTATTTACCCCTGCAAAGCAGGGGCGGATACCCGGTTCAAAAGCGGGTTTCTGATGGGTGTGCATATCTTCTTCCGTTGTTTCTGTCGCGATGCAGATTTTCTATAAACATTTCGCCCTTACAGGGCTAATGAGGGGATAACACGGAGATTCTATAAACATTTCGCCCTTATAGGGCTAAAGATTCGGAGATGGATGCTACCGAAAATTGCGTCAGAAACCTCCGACGAGATCTATAGAGCATTGTCAGACCTGTCTTGCATTCTCAATTCTCCGCAAGGAATGTTAAAAAAGCAATCTGCAGCGACAACCCTGTCGTCAAAAGGAAACCTTTCTCCGTGAATTTCCTGATAGTCCTCATGCCCTTTGCCTGCAATCACAACAACATCTCCGGGTTTCGCCATCGCGACTGCGTGTTGGATTGCCTCACGCCTCTGCGGAATACACACATGCTTGGTATCATGTGGTAAATTTGACACAATCTGCGAGATAATTTCACCCGGGGATTCCGTGCGCGGATTGTCTGAGGTAATGACGCTATAATCCGCAAGTTGGGCAGAAATATTCCCCATTTTGGGGCGTTTTCCCATATCCCGGTCGCCGCCACAACCGAAAACACAAATCAAGGCACGTTCCGTGATGCGCTTCGCGGCTGTTAGCACATTTTCCAAACCATCAGGGGTATGGGCATAATCGACAATAACTGCAAAGTCCTGTCCCCCATCGACGAGCTCAAACCTGCCAGGCACAACGGTGCCCTCAAGCCCCTCCTCAATTGCTGGGATATCACAATTGTACCGGATGCCAACGCCAATCGCGGCGAGCGCATTGTAAAGATTATATTCACCGAGCAAACGCAGCTTCGCATGAATTCGCCCCTGTGGCGTAACTGCTGTAAATGCCAATCTATTCCGAGAAAGTTCAATATCCTGAGCATGCAAAGCGGAAACGGGTGGGCGGTCAGCAACGTCAGCAACGTCAGCAACGTCAAGCCCGTACATCAAAATTGATTTCGCATGCTGTGAGGCGACCTGGGCGATGCGTGCTGTAACGGGCGAGTCGCTATTCAAAATTGCAACGCCTTCCTCGCCGAGTTGCTGAAACAGCATTAGCTTCGCATTTAGGTATTCTTCCATGGTTCGATGGTAATCAAGGTGGTCCTGCGTCAAATTGGTAAAGACAGCCGTATCGAACGTGAGCCCTGCCAACCGGTGCTGTGCTAAGCCTTGGGAGGAGGTTTCCATCGTGACGTATTCTACCCCGGCCTCTGCGAATCGCTTGAAGAGCGCGTGGAGGGCAAACGCATCAGGAGTGGTTAGCGATGATGGAACACTGTCCTGTTCGCCTTGGGCGTTCCCGTAATGGTGGCCCACTGTCCCCATCAGGGCAGTTTTTTTCCCACTCGCCTTGAGAATGGCATCAATAAGGTGTGCAGTTGAAGTTTTGCCGTTTGTGCCTGTAATGCCGATGAGTTTCAGGCGTTTCGCGGGGTTCCCGTGCCAATTGGCAGCGAGCAAGGAAAGCGCGCATCGCCCGTTGGGAGTTTGCAAGTAGGTAATGGGTTGTGCGGTTGTTCCCACAGGTAACAACTTTTCTCCAATAACAACTGTTGCTCCCCTTTCAACCGCTGAGGCGATGAAGGTGTGGCCGTCTACATTGAGACCTTGGTAGCAGACAAAAGCGTTGCCTGGCTTGGCATCCCTATGGTCGCTGACGATGCCAGTGATATTGACATCAAGCGGACCGGTGGTTGCAGTAACGTTAACACCACTGAGCAGTTTATGTAGTTTCACGAGCCTTCTCCCTTCACCGAACGCGTTGTGACAGCCGTTAATTGGGTTTCAAGGGTAGGCACAAGGCACTACCCCTACGGATTTTTCCGTTGATTGCTTTTTCCCCGCAAAGCGGGGGAAGAAGCTGCTCAAAATCAGGTTTCTTATGCATTACAGGCGTGAATCCTGCGAATTAGGGGTTAAAATACTTGTATCAAAAACCTCTGACGACATCTACGGTGCATTGCTGGATGTGTCTTGCCAATGGTATTTGCCCCTGCTTTGCAGGGGTTTTATGCCAATGCTGATTACTCCGCAAGGGATGCCGAAAATACGGAAAATTCGGTTTGCTTCAAGTATTGCATCGTTTGGGTGGCGACAGCTTTAAAAAGCGGACCGGCGATTTGTCCACTGAAGCGCGCACCTTTCGGTTCATCAAGCATCACAATGATGGAAACTACCGGGGCTTCCGCAGGCAGAAACCCCATAAACGACATAGTCTCTTTGCCAGTATATCCCTTGCCTATCTCTGCTTTTTGGGCAGTTCCCGTTTTTCCCGCCACACGATACCCTTCAACTTGCGCGCGCCGCCCGCTCCCGCCTTCAACGACACCAACCAGTATCTCTTTCATCTGTGCCGCAATTTCCGGTCTGAGCACTTGCTGCACCTCAATCGGGTACATTTTTTTTATCACTGTCCTACTGTGATCGCGAATCTCTCGTGTAATATAGGGACGGAGCAGTTTCCCTCCAGTCGCGATAACGTTCAACGCATTCACCATCTGGAGGGGTGTCACCAGAATACCTTGCCCAAAAGGCACAGCACCCAGCGAATTCATATCCCAATGCTTCACTGTGTAAAGATTCCCACTATGCTCGTAAGGTAAATCAACGCCCGTTTTTCTGCCAAACCCGTATTTTTCTATGTAGTCACTAAAGAGCTGCGGCCCAATCTGTCTGACAATCTTGATCATACCGATATTGCTGGATTTGTGTAAGACTTCTTCCAACGTCAACCAGCCTTTGGGTGAAACATCCCTGATCACGCGGCCTTTCATGAGCCGAAACCGCCCATTTTCACAGAAAACCGATGAATCCGAGTTCATGATGCCTTCATTCAAGGCAGCAGAGGAAGCAACAATTTTAAAAATCGACCCGGGTTCATACGCTAGCCAAACCCCCAGATTCCGTTTCGCCTCGTCACTACTGTCCGCAGTGTTCAAATCATACGAAGGATAGTTGGCAAGTGCCAAAATCTCCGCTGTTTGGGAAGCCAACACGATGACCGTGCCTCTCGGTGCTTGCCACTTTTGACAAGCCGCGGCTAACTCTTTTTCGGCGATATACTGAATGTATTCATCAAGCGTCAATATGACGCTATACCCGTAATCTTCCGTAGAGTCGCCATTCTTTAAGAGGTCAATCGGGGCGGCACCTGCCGCGTTTGTGTGCAATTGGCCCCCTCCCGCCTGGGTGCTCAGTAGGTAATCGTTGTATTGATATTCGATGCCCTCACCCTTATTTTCAGCATTGATATGCCCAATCACATGCGATGCAAGAGATCCTTTCGGATAGGAACGTTGCTGTTCTACAACGTACCCTAACCCACGGATGTCTTTCTGAAGTGTCCGAACCTCATCGTGCAATTCGTAATCCAAACCCTTTTTCAACCATACAAATTGCTTACTCTTACGCGTGAGTTGGGCGAGCAACTCAGCCTCGGAGGCACCCAGCACCGGGGCAAGCTTCCGCGCAACCGCCTTCGGATCCGCCTTCATATACTTCGGATCTGCATACACAGCAAGCCGGTGGCGACTCAAGCCTAACACAGCACCATGCCTATCCAGAATCTTGCCACGTTTTACCTTTGACAGGCGGTTAGAAGACAACATGTGTCCAGCGGATTCCCGACTGGTTCCATCACCGGCAATCTGGACATTGAAAAGTTTCCCAAGCAACAATAAAAACCCTACCTGCAACACGATAAGCGTCAAAACGAGCCGAGGAATCGATAAATGTGAGTTATTTTTCATTTTTTTCACATCCCTTCGGTGGCGTATCAAGCAAGATACATCCACTCTTTTTTCATGTAAGAAATAAAAAAGTTCCTATCGCAGATTACCCCGAACAGTTGCATCAGAAACCTCCGACGACATCTACAGTGCAGCGCCAGACGCATCTTGCAACCGTCTGTTCACCACTATTGAAAATAGTGGTAAACCTCTTACTCCGCAAGGAAAGACGAAAACTACCTGTCCCTGATTACCTGAGCTGCCTCAGTAGGTTCCACCATTTCAAGTTCCTTGGCAATCTCCCGAATTCTTTCAACAGCCATTAACGTAGACTCCTCCAATTCCAGTTCATGAATCTTATCCTGAATTTGGTGCTTCTGTCTTTCATAGACTGGTTGGCGTTGCAAAGCCACTTTCTTGGCGTAGGATGAAAACCAGATGCTTCCAGTGAACGCACAGAAAGATAATGCCAAAACCAAATAGACTAACGGAAACTTTTTTTTCGGTTTGGGAGGCTCTGTTTTTGTTGTGTGTGTTGAATACCGATTTGGATTCCGCATTATCTCCTGCTCTCACTTTGTAAAGAGGGGTGGACATAGCTTTATATCCTTCCGCCTGCTTTTACGAATACCTACACATCTATTTTTAAAATTTTAAACGTTGAATGTGGCATTTAAGATACATTTTTTTCCGAGCCTTTGATATTCCTTGCGGAGAAGCCAGTAGGGGTAGTAGGGGCAGTGCCTTGTGCCTGCCCTCCTTGTGCCTACCCTTAGGGCTGACAACACACGGTAAATCTCGGTGGAGTGTAGGAGCAATCTCCGAATCGCGAATATCTTCTCTTTTTTATTGCTTACATGACTTGCTATTCAAATTTCTTTCTTCTAATCAGAAACCTCCGACGAGAGCTATAGTGCATTGTCACACCTGCCAAGCATTCTCAATTCTCCGCAAGGAAAGGCGAAAAAGCGATTTTGCGTGCAGCTCGTAATTTGGCACTCCGTGCCCTCGGGTTGGCTTGCACTTCACCCGCTGCAGGAAGCACCGGCCGTTTCGTGAGAATCTGTAGCGACGGTTCATGTTCACAAATACACACCGGCGTTTTCGGTGGACAAATACATGTGCGCGCACACCTCTGAAATCGCCGCTTCACTATTCTATCCTCAAGCGAATGGAACGTAATCACACAGAGACATCCGCCCGGCTTCAACAGAGAGATCGCCGCATCTAAGCCGGTATCCAGATTCTCCAACTCGGCATTGACATAAATCCGCAGTGCCTGAAACACGCGAGTTGCTGGATGAATCCTGGATGCCTTCTGCGGGATTGCTGCCTTTACAATGTCTGCAAGGCGCGTCGTTGTCGTTATTGGTTCTTTCTGTCTTGCCTGCACGATGCGATAGGCAATTCGTCTGGCAAACCGCTCTTCCCCATACCGTTTAAAAATATCGACGAGTGTCTCGACCGCGCTGTCGTTGACTACCTGCACGGCTAAAAGTGACTGACGCGGATTCATCCGCATGTCCAAAGGGCCCGTGTGCTTAAAGCCAAACCCTCGACCCGGCGTATCAAGCTGCAGCGATGATACGCCTAAATCAAGTAGGATGCCATCCACGGCCTCAACCGAGCAATTTTTCAGTAACGCATCCATCCGCGCAAAATTGCCGTGAATCAGGAGATACCGGTCTGTGAATGTGTGTAGTCTCGCCCTGGAAATTTCCAGCGCATCCGCATCCAGATCGATTCCTATGATGCGGCCATTCGGTGAAGATTCCGCTAAAATCGCCGAACTATGTCCACCTACTCCAACGGTGGCATCGACGTAAATACCACCGGATTTCGGCTCGAGAAAGTCAAGCACCTCATTGCATAAAACAGGTATATGTTGTATATCCATAGTCCTTATACTAAATAATATAGCAAGAAACGTGCCAATATTTTTCAGGGTGCGGTAGATTCAATTTCCTGACCTAGTAAGGGATATTTGCTAGAGTATTTCTGCGGAGGAAAAGTAATAACCCCGCTTTGCGGGGTTTAACTCCATTTTCAAAATGCGTATAATTCGACAGACACGGGTGGCATGAAGGAAGATAGGGCAGCACAACACCTGCGGTCCTCAGGAATCGGAGGTGACAATCCACGGCATAGATGTGGACAGCATGACATATAGCAAGATGCCCACAGTGGAATAGGAAAGCGCGTTTGTGCGGGAACTACGTCACTTCCATGCGTGCCTTACAAAGGGTGAAAGCTTGTTATACCTTGCTAGTTTGAATAGCAAGTCATGTAAGAAATAAAAAAGTTGTTTGCTTTTCGCGCACAACTTGGCTTGCAAGCAACGCCAAAAAACGGGGAAACCTGCTCGGATATTTCCGGTTAAAGAAATAGAGAGCCGGGCACGTGTTCATTCAAAGCACTTGCCCGCGTTTGGTTACAGTTGTGATTCTTTCGCCGCAACACGTCGCAAGTCTCTAGCCATCTTCTGTAGACAAAAGCTCGACTGGAAACGCAGGGCTTCGGGAAACGCTCTCCACGGAGTCGAGCTGTTCAAGGCACTCAGCAACCTTGGACGTACAGGTGATGAACAACAGGTTAAAAACAGTCGGTGCCTCAATCTTAAAGACTTCCTCCGACAACCCTGTTGCCTCCAGCCACTTCGTGATTTCAGCCTGCTGTTTGGCAGCGTTCGCTTTTAAAATCTCATACTTCTCCGCCCGGTTGAGCCCCCCCAGTGCCGTCGACGCGGGGCGGTTTACCCTCACAACATAGTCAATCCTGTCCGATGCCGGCTCATAAGATCCATTATGATGCTCAATCGTTTTTTTAGCGTGCATCTTAGGTAAACCTCGCAAGTCCTGCGCCAACCCGCTCCGCTGGTGCTTGGAGGGGGAGTGCCGTGTCGAGAAGGTGTTGCCGAAGTGCCGCGCTTTCAAGCGTCGTAACCGCTGAAGCATAAAGTGCCGCAATTCCCGCAACATAAGGTGTCGCCATGCTTGTACCGCTCAGCCGCTGCCAAATGCTTGTATTGTTCCAGTCACGTTCTAAACTCGAGTAGACATTAACGCCATAGCCCACGATGTTAGGTTGCGTTTCTCCATCTATAGGGGAACTACCGCCGCCGCTGAATTTTGCGGGTACATGGTTGACATCGACGGCACCAACCGAGAGGGTTTCCGGAAAGTATCCCGGCGCACACATCGTTCCTGCCCCATCATTTCCTATAGCGACTATGGGAAGGACATCAAAATCTTCAAATAAAATTGAAAGAAGCATCTGGATACCATCCATCACATCACGACGCTCCGGGGCGTCAAGCGATTCAGGTCTAAACCCTAACGACATGCTGACAATAGCAGGTTTCCGGAGATTCTCCTCTCGCTGAAATTGAGAAAGCATCCATTCTAACCCCTTGGTAATGCGCACCAAGCTTGTTTGGAGAGTCACGCTTTCGATGACAGAGGCAACTATCAAGTCGACCCTTGGGGCAACACCGACATTTTGCCCGGCGAGGATGCCACAAACGTGCGTGCCATGTCCGTACACGTCAAAACCGCGGACATCCCGTGAATTGTCACGCGCCAACTGCTGGGGGATGTAACGAAAAGCAATGGGCTTATGACTCAGTTCACCATGGTCGGCATCACACCCGGTATCAAGCACACCGACTAACACCCCCTCCCCCGTTACCCCGTTGCGGCGCGCTTCGCCAATCCCACACTCCACTGGCCAAGGAGAATACCCACTGGGACGGTGTCCCTTCGCGCCGCTTATGGGCTGAGGCAGGTCTAGTTGAAAATCAGGAACCAACTGATAGGAGAAATCCGCAAATGTAGCGCGCGCGCGTTCAATCTGCTGTTCAGACAGCGTGTTGAGCACATAGGCATCTATACCATTGAGGTGCTGGAAAGTTGGTGCCTGCTCATCTATGGGGGCTTCTCGGGTGTCTTGTTGGAAACCCTGCAAGGTGAGTTCATCGGCGAGTTCAGCGGGCGGTGCCGGTGTCACAAGCAGCGAGCGCCGCTCTTCGACCGAGAGGGACACCAGGTGCTCCTCCGTTTTAACTCGGGATTTTTTGCGTATCGCAAGAAATGTTGACATTTGTCCTGCTCCTTTTTTCTATAGTGTGTGGTTTCCTACACCTATACAGCCTCTGCAACGAGGTAATTGAGAGCATCAGCAGGAATTGCCATGTTTGCACTTCTCAAATTGAGGGTCGATGGCGACTTGATGATAGAAATCATCCAATAGTTTCCTAACGTCCCGATCGTCGGAAACATGCTCGGTTAGGGCAATTTGTTGAACTTTCGAGGAGATGTCCACCTATCCATCGGTTATCATCAACGCACCAAGCGTCTTCTCCTTGGAATTACAATATGCCAGTAAAACATCGCCAATCTTTTCAGTTTCGCCTTCATACGGACTCAAAATCGCTGAAAAACTCGGATATTCCCGCGCCAATTTCCTATTGACTTCTGGAGGGGAATGGCTCACTCCGAACCAAGTCAATGTGTGAGCATCGGTTTTTACCTCTGCTTATTATAGTTAATACATATTTTAGCATAACATTGGTTTTTATGCCAAAAAATGTTGCTAAGCAATTTTTTGGCGCAGCTTGCAAGCCAAAACTTGCTATTCAAATTTAAATGCAGGTGGTTCATAATACTGCCCGGTTGAGTCGCAGCCCTATTGATATGGCTAGTCGACATCTATCCGATTCCGATAAATGGCTCCAACCAACTCCATCGTTTTGATTGCGTCAGCAAAACAGGTTAACGGGCGCCGGTCCTGCTGAATGCAATCCACAAAATGTCGACTTTCTCCGTAGAATCCGTAGGCTTTGTGGGCTGCATCCGAACCCGCCGCTTCCGCCGGTGTAATTTCGGTAGTGCCTCCGTTCGTGTAAAGTGTTGCACACCCACCGGCATCAGGATTGATATAGGCGGAAATCCCACGCGCGTGCATCTCAAAAGTATGAATGCGTCCACCAACCGCCCAATTCGTACAAAGATATCCGGAGGCACCACTCGTAAACTTGACAATCGCATTGAAACTGTTTTCCCGCTCCGAATAGAATCGATTGATGTCGCTCGCGACAGCTTTCACTTCTCCGCCGCCGAGCCACCGAAGCGCGTCCACAGCGTGAATCGCATCGCATGTCAAAACGTCTATGATTCCATCATAGTAGAGCGCGCCGGGCGTGTTTTTGTGAAA
Organism: uncultured Poribacteria bacterium; assembly: GCA_958295855.1. GTDB lineage: Bacteria > Poribacteria > WGA-4E > WGA-4E > WGA-3G > CATQHH01. Next base: position 327,677 of record OY282383.1, read on the forward strand.
GGTCGACATGCACTGGATAATCGGCCCCTTCTCTTCAACTATCGCCTTAACCTTCTGCATCAGCGGGATAAAGCGACGGTTGAAACCTACCATTGTCTTGCATCCGTGCTTCTCAGCGGCCAACGCCATCTCTCTTGTTTGATGGAGCGTTACGCCGGGCGGTTTCTCAATAAAAACATGGTGCTGCTGTGAGAGACTGTGGATAACAAGCGGGAATAGGTGCTGCGGTGGCATCAAGATATAGACAGCATCGGGGCTTGTTTTCTCTAACATCTTCTGATAGTCAGTAAACCTCTGCTCGATCTCAAACCGTTCAGCGGTAGCGTGAAGTTTTGACTCTACCACATCGCACAACCCGACGAGATTCACATCTTCAAATGCCGAGAGGGATGGATAATGGACACTATTTGCCATGCCGCCAGCCCCGATTAAAGCGATATTAATTTTTTTCATCTGCTCTTCCCCTTCCAGATGATTCTTTCTGGTATATTACAAGATGATGTGTTACAATGCAACTAACTTCTGGATGCTGCTAGGGACATTTCGTTTTTATTTTAGAGCACGCACTCTTTTAAGTATACATTTCGGCCCTACGGGACTAAACAATGGAAAACTAAATGCCTCTAAGTCGTTACAACTTGTCGCGAGCCAAGTTGTGAGTGACCAGCCAACAACTTTTTGGCGAAGCTTGCAGGTTTCCAAAACTTGCTAGTCAAACTTATTTCTTACATTGGCTCTAGGGTTAATGGCGATTCAAGGCGTTAATTGTATAATACTAAACTAATTTGATTCGTCTTGTAGGGCGAGTTAGTATAACATCTTATGTAAACCTTGCGTCAGCGGTGGCATATCGCCCCGCTTTGCGGGGTAAATGCCTTTGCCTCCGACGAGAGCTATAGTGCATTGTCAGACCTGGCTTGCATTCTCAATTCTGCGGCGTACTCGCCCAAGTTGCGCGTGAAAAGCAAGCAACTTTTTTATTTCTTACATTTGCGACGTGCATTTCCGCAAGGAAAGGCGAAAAAATGAACTTTGATCCTATCAAATTAGAACTTTATAAAAACATGCTCACCTCTGTGTCGGAGGAGATGGGTGTAACGCTACAACGCACAGCTTTTTCACCCAACATCAAAGAACGGCTTGATTTTTCCTGTGCTGTGTTTGATGGCACAGGACAGATGGTCGCGCAAGCCGCGCATATCCCCGCCCATCTCGGCTCCATGCCTCTCTCTGTCTTAGCCGCAATTGAACATACCGAGATGGTCCCGGGCGACATGATCGCGCTCAATGATCCGTATCGTGGCGGAACGCACCTGCCGGATATTACCCTAGTCGCTCCTGTTTTTTCAGAGGCATCGGCGAATGCACCTACCTTTTTTGTCGCGAACCGTGCGCACCACGCCGATGTCGGCGGGATGACACCCGGTTCCATGCCCCTCGCAACCAGTGTCATTCAGGAAGGCATCCGCATCCCACCTGTCAAACTTATTCGAGGCGGCGAGCTAGACACCGACCTGTGGGAGCTGATTCTCGCTAACGTGCGCACCCCAACCGAACGCCGCGGCGATATGGAAGCGCAACTCGCCGCAAATCGCATCGGTGAACGCCGATTGAGGGAAATGGCAGCCAAATATGGCACCCAAGAAATTGAGGCATATATGCAGGAACTGTGTGCCTACTCCAGCCGAATGGTACGTGCCTTCCTGCAAGAAATTCCCGACGGCCGTTATGTATACACCGATTTCCTCGATAACGACGGCATTACCGATGAACCCGTTGAAATCCGAGTTGTTATTGACATCAAAGCCGATACAGCAGTCGTCGATTTCACTGGCACAGCCGGACAAGTACGGGGCTCTGTCAATGCTATTTACGCCATCACGCTCTCCGCAGTTTTTTATACCTTCCGATGCGTCGCCGGTGTGGATGTCCCTTCCAATGCGGGGTGCCTAGAACCGATCCGAGTCATCGCACCAGAAGGCACCGTTGTCAACGCAAAATTCCCGGCAGCGGTCGCCGGGGGAAACGTTGAGACCTCACAGCGAATCGTTGATGTGCTCCTCGGCGCATTGGCAACCGCATGTCCAGAGCGAATTCCCGCTGCCAGTTGCGGCTCCATGAATAACTTGACGATAGGGGGATATGATGCAGCGCGTGGAAGGGATTTTACCTACTACGAAACCATTGCAGGCGGGATGGGCGCACGCCCGAACCGAGACGGGATTGATGCTATCCACACCCACATGACTAATACCATGAACACCCCCATAGAAGCCATCGAGACTAGCTATCCGATGCAGGTAGAGCAGTATGCGATTCGACGCGGGACAGGGGGGGACGGCGAATGTCGAGGTGGTGCGGGTGTTGTCCGTTCTTTACGCCTCCTCACAGACGCTGAAGTTACCATCCTTTCGGAACGCAGAGAACTGTCTCCTTATGGCTTGCAAGGCGGTGAAGCGGGGCAGCCTGGGCGTAACGTGCTCGTCCGTGATGGAGTGGAGCAGCCCCTCGCTGGCAAAGCAACCTTTTCTGCGAGCGAGGGCGATGTCATTCAGATCGAAACACCGGGGGGCGGTGGATATGGGAAAGCAGAAAAGGATTTGTAGGGGCAAGTCTCGTGCCTGCCCAACCAATCGCAACAAAAATGTATTTCTTACGTCCAGCAAAGCCCTGCGTTTGTATGAACACCTCGGTTTTACAATCACGAAAGTAGCAGGCACGCTCCGCCGGGTTTCCGTACGCCACAAAGTCCTTGCCCTACGGTATAGCTGTTCCTTTGAACCTACACAAATCGTGACAAGAGCAGAGATAACGTCTATTGCGTTACCATCTCGACCGTGTGGTTTGCAGCGATTATCTCGCTGGAGGAACCCTCAAAGCACGTGACAATTCCGAATCGGTATTTAGCCCCTGCAAAGCAGGGGATAATACCTTTATGAAAATACCGCGTGCGCCGTTCAAATCTCTGTCACACCGATTACCGTCTGCATCAGTAATCACCTTCGCACCGCCGAGGTTCTCGACAATGTTACCTGTCCATGAGACTGTCTTCGACGTATATGCCTCGTTCGCATCTATCACTACCACACCATATTCCAATGCCTTCTGTTTCAAAAACATTTTGAATTTATTGTGTGATAACGTCAGCATATGACGGACAGACTTCTTTCGGAGCTTCCGCGCGCCACGGCGTGTCATCTGCTGCGTTTCAAAAGTGGGTAGCAGGATGATGTCAAAGTTCGTGACGAGGAAGTGTGCGACTTTCTTGTGTAGTTCCATCACAAGATTTCGGATTTTTACTTGAATCTTCTGTGCACATTGTCGTAGGGTACGCCGTAGCGGACGTTTCACCTGCGTTGCGCGGGAATAGAGGTTATCTGCATGTTGGCAGAGCCTCTGGATACGATTAATAGCATGATGTCCGAGCCAGCCGAACGCCGTTTCAGAAAACATTGTCATGAACGTCCGAACGCCAGGGTCGAGTGCTACGATATGTCCGCTTGAGTCTCGCGGTTTTGTTTTCTCGAGGTAGCTGACGTTCATATAAAACCGGTTTCCATGTTCCATGACAATGCGACTATCCTTTACCTCAGATTCATGGTTACGTTCCGCCTTCTTGCCAGGACCTTGCGGCTTCGCGGGGAGCGGTTCTGTCATCTTCATTTCACCAAGAAACCTGACATAAAAACCATGCGATTTGATGAATTGTGCACACAGATAAAAGGACTTCGTGGTGTTCTTCTTCCTGCGGAACTTTACGCGTTGCGGTTCACCTGTTTCCTTCCACTTTCGCCGTGCTGCAGTCACCGCTTTCTGTGCATCCATCACTGCACCGACACGGATATGTCGAGGACAATTCGATGTCCACTCAGGTAATGTTTTTAGCAAGTCGGGCGCATACACCTTGCGTCCTTTGTGAAACTGCTTCACCGCCTCGTTGTAGACGTAACGTGAGATACCTTCCCACCTACGGAGTATCGCTTTCTGTGGCGTTGTGGGTAAGATTTGTATCTTCTTTGATTTCGTCACAGTAGCGTCGGAGTCCGTACATCCGTGAGGAAAAGACGTGGAGAATCTCCAGCAAATCGGAAGTAAGTTCCTGTTCGGGACTGTGAGTAGTTTGGTTGAGAACCACGACTTCTCCACCGTTTTGCTCGATAAGATATCGAAAGACTTCGCTGCCGAAGCGGGCGAGTCTATCCCGATGGGCGACCACAACTCGGAGTTTATCGCCGCACAGGACTCTGTCCAATATCCTTTGGAGTCCTTTTCGCTTGAAGTTGATGCCACTGCCGAAGTCTTGGATAATCTCCGCTTCGGGGTACCTTTCTTGCAGGAATTGGACTTGCGCGGCGAGGGCGTCCGCCTGCGCTTTTCCGCTGACTCGACAGTAGCAAATGGTAGAAATGTCTGATTTACGTTGAGCATCAACAAACTTATGGACATCGTAACGCCGATGCCCGCCTCCAGTGCGCACGCAGTCTATTTCGCCGCGGGCTTCCATCCTGCGAAGGTGCTCGATGGAAATATCCAACACCTGCGCAGCCTTTTGTGGTGACATTAGGTTATTCATACCTACATCATACCACATTTATTCGCTTTGTCAAGTAAAAACGATATTTATACCGATTTACTCGGATTTTCAGCGTCTAGCACTAGACTCTCTAAGCGGAAGATTTCCCATCTACGACCTTGACGGGTATCCCAAACGTACCCTCCAAACGCGCTTTTGTTATCGCAATTGCAGTGGCAGCACTGTCAATGCCGATCCAACGGCGGTTCAACTGTTGTGCGGCGTGGAGCGTTGTTCCGCTCCCACAAAACGCATCTAACACAATATCCCCCTCTCGACTAGAAGCAGTTATGATTCGTACCAAAAGTTTTAACGGTTTCTGGGTAGGATACCCCAAGCGTTCCTTGTTATTTCTAAAGAGCGGCCGAATGTCATCCTCAGGAATTAATCCGGTATCTACCCACCAATCCCGCATCTGCACGTATCGATATTTCTCAAGTTCATCCCGTTTCACGCCTAACCGTTTGCCGCTCTGGGTATGCGGCTCGGGGAGTGTCGGTACGTAACTCTTTTGCTTAGGTGGCTTCGCGTAAACATCTGTGTCTGGCTTGCCAGATTTCGTATAGAAATGGATAATATCATGTTTTCGAGCGAACGCGGTGTTCCGTTGGGGCGTGCCACCCGTTTTGTAGCCCCAGACGATTTCATTCTGATAGTTCTTCTCATCAAAAATCGCATCTAACAATACTTTCAGATAATGGCTGGCAGTTGGATCGCAGTGCAGATAGAATCTCCCGGCCGGTTTTAGGACACGGTGGAGTTCCAGAAAACGGATTGTCATCATTGTCAGATACGCTGTCTTGTGACTATTTCCGAAGGTTTGGCGAAACGCCGTTAGCAAGATGGATACAGGTTTATGCAGTTTCTGCACTGCTGCATAGGCAGCTTCTGACTCAGCGTTCCAGCACCAGATATCTGTAAAGGCATTTTTGTAGTCAGTTTGTGAATTGAAGGGCGGATCCGCGTAGAGGAGGTCTACGCTCTCATCCGGAATATATTGTCTTAAAGTGTGGAGATTGTCTCCGTGATATAGGAGGTGAGTTTGCATCTGTTTTACGATAAATTCCGAGAATCGCGAGCGTTTACAACTATTCTTTGTTCTACAGCCGCGATAAGGACATCGCGGCTACAGGATTTATAGGAACTTGAGTTGAGAATAAGCCGGATTCTGTATACGATGATCATTCATCTAGGATTAATGTTGCCATTAACCTCAAGCGGTTACCCGGGGACGAGACGGGCACGTCTTTGAATGTCCCCCATTTTACCTTGCTCCAGATGGGGTTTACCGAGCTCCATAAGTCACCTTATGGACTGGTGCGCTTTTACCGCACCGTTTCACCTGTACAACGCTGAACGAACCGGTGCACAAAAGGTGTCTGCCCCGCAAAGCGGGGTAAATACCCGCCCGGCGAAAAACGTTGTAGTCTACTTTCTGTTGCACTTTCCATAGCGTCGCCGCTCCTGGGGGTTACCCAGCACCCTGCCCTGCGGAGTCCGGACTTTCCTCATCCCGAATAATGGAATATTGGGAATGAATTTGAACTATTCCCAGTCAAATTCGGGACGCGACCATCTACTCAACTCAAGCCTTTCTAGAATACCATTTTTTGGCGTTGCTTGCAAGCAAAAACTTGCTAGTCAAATTACGTCTTAAAGGCAATGGTAATTTTTAACATACCTTGCGGCGTAGAACAGTTTCTGAAGCCCGCATCACATCAGCCGAGTTTTTCACTGGATGGGACACCTCGCTTGCTACATACCACACCACAAGGAAGGTCGAAAAAATCGGCCATCAGATGTCGGCTGTCGGCTGTCAAAAAAGGATAGCTGTTTTGCCACCCGCCCCGACGTTTTAAATTGCCTATTACTCCCCTAGTCATCCTCACTATGCTGGTGAATGAGGGGCATTTCCTCCGAAAGTCCAAGCTGTCCAGTTGCTTCTTCCGGAGGAAGATCTTCAACTGTTCGCAACTTTCGCTCCATCGCTCGTGTGCGCACACCAGTCTCATCAATAGTCTTGGCGGCTGTACTCAATTGACGTTTCAACTTATCTATAACCCCACCAAATTTACCAAACTCAGTCTTGACAGCAGCGAGAACCTCCCAGACCTCGCTGGAACGCTTCTCAATCGCCAAAGTTCGGAAACCCAGGCGAAGGCTGCTCAGAATAGCAGCAAGGGTGGTTGGGCCTGCAACAACAATCCGGTAGCGTTGCAGGAGTTCTGTAACTAGGCCTGGTGCCCGAAGCACCTCCCCATAGAGTCCTTCAGTTGGGAGAAACATAATAGCGAAATCCGTTGTCTTTGGAGGAGCAATGTACTTATCTTGAATTTTCTTTGCTTCGATTTGTACGGATCGTATGAACGCTTGAGTTGCTTTTTGCACAGTCACCGCCTTGGAAGCATCAGTGGCATCAACCAATTTTTCGTAATCTGCAAGTGGAAACTTGGAATCAATCGGTAGCCATACACACGAATCTGGCCCATCATCCTTCCCCGGAAGACGAATGGCGTATTCAACTTCCTCATGTGAATTCTCATGAATCTTTACATTCGTGCTATACTGATCCGGCGTGAGAACTTCTTCAAGGAGTGCCCCAAGTTGAACTTCTCCCCACGTGCCCCTCGCTTTGACATTTGTTAGAACTCGCTTGAGATCGCCGACCCCTGTGGCAAGATTCTGCATCTCTCCGAGTCCACGCTGCACGTCCTCAAGCCGCTTACTGACGATGTTGAAAGATTCGCCAAGTCGTCTTTCCAATGTTGATTGGAGTTGCTCGTCAACCGTTTGACGCATCTGGTCAAGCTTGCTCTCATTGCTTGCCTGCATATCTTGGAGACGTTTATCAACGATTGTTCTCACATCCTCAATACTAGCCTTGTGGGTTTGCGTCAAATCGCTGATTGCCTTAGTACCGTTTGTGAGCTGGCGTGCCTGTGCTTCGCCAAGTTCACCGATAGTCGTCACAAGCGTGTCCGCAGTGGTTTGGAGGTGCTCAGTAACAGTCTGTGTTATCTGCTCTAGTTTACTCTCATTGCTTTCCCGCAAGGTTTGAAGTCTTTCGTCAACCGTTTTCCTGACATTTTCAATACTCGTCTCGTTAGATAGCGTCAAATCGTTGGTTGACCTAACCACATCCTGTAGGTGCCGCGCTTGTGCCTCACCAAGTTCACCGATAGTCGCCACAAGCGTGTCGGTTGCGGCCTTCTGGGTATTGCCAAGTTCACCGATAGTCGTCACGAGTGTGTCTGAAGTCGTTTGGAGATGCTCGGTGACAGTTTGGCGTATCTGATTCAACTTGTTTTCATTGCCCTGTTGCAAACTCTGAAACCTTCCATCAAACGTAGTTCTCACTCCTTCAAGTTGAGTAGTCAGGGTTTTGCTCAATTCGCCGATATTCATCACAAGTGTGTTAGCTGTGGCCTCGTGAGTTACTCTCACTTCAGATCTAACCTCCTGTTCTGACCTGGATACTTCCTCACGCAGGAAACGTAACTCATCCTGTCCGCCGTTCTCTACTTTGCCAGTTTCTATAGAAGTGAGCCGCTTGAGCATTAAAATTAGCACGACAAGATTGCTTAACGACAGAACTACCGCAATCCACATTCCAATTTGAATCACTATTATCTCCTTTATCTATCCAATTTAAAATTCGATCGTTGGCAGCCAAAACCGAAAAGTAGCAGGCACGCTCCGCCGTGCCGACGCCACGTTGCTGCGCTTTACACGTTTAGCAGTGTCAGTTCAGATGTGTTGTGACAGATACAACAAAAGCACCTGCTACCAAACACCTACCGATACCCGATAGCCAATCACCGATATCCATTAGTTGTGAGTCATCAGCCAACAACTTTTTGGCGCAGCTTGCCAAGCCAAAACTTGCTAGGCAAACTTATTGCTTACATTCGTCTCCATCTTTTTGGCGTTGCTTGCAAGCCAAGTTGTGCGCGAAAAGCAAACAACTTTTTTATTTCTTACATTACTTGCTAGTCAAACTCACTGGATGGGACACCTCGCTTGCTACATACCATACCACAAAGCATGTCGCGTTCATTGGCAAGAAACGCCCTAGAGCCAAAAAGAAACCCGATTTTGACACAGGTATGCTTCCCCGCAAAGCGGGGTAACATACAATTAGGGCAATCCCCGCAAAGCGGGGAGATACCCTTCAACGGAAAAATCGGAGCAGAAACGGAATTGATGAAAATCCGAAAAGTCTACGAACACCCACTCGTCGCACCACAATTGGTGCACCGGTAACAGACACCGCTTCGCATCATAAGTGCACCGCATTCCTGACACGGTGGTGCATCCGCATGTTGGAGTGCAATCTGCTTTTCATGAGCCCCCCATGAATCCGCATCACCGTTACGCCCATGTCCAAATGGATGGAGCTCTTCGGGCGGCACCATCCGTTGTCCCAATTCAAGTGTTTCGGAAGATTCTTGCAATTCCTCCGGGAGAAACCTTTTACCGAGCCAGCGGAAAACATAGTCTATAATTGATTTCGCCATCGGGATGTCCGGGTTGTTCGTGAAACCTGAAGGTTCAAAACGCACATGGCTGAACTTATTGACCAGAAATTCTAACGGTACACCGTATTGTAACGCAAACGAGGTGAGAGTTGCAAGAACGTCCATGAGGCCTGAGATAACGGAACCCTCTTTGTTCATCCGGAGAAAAACTTCACCAGGGGTGCCATCTTCGTAAAGCCCAACGTGGATATAACCTTCATGGCCCCCGACGCTGAATTTGTGCCCGACGGCCTGCCGCGTGTCCGGGAGACGCTTCCTGATCGGACGTTCAAAGGGTACATTAACAGCTTCAGTCGTTTCACTTTGCGCCTCTTGCTGACTCCGGGTTGACAGCGGTTGACTGCCTTTGCTCCCATCGCGATAAACAGCGAGGCATTTCACGCCGCGCCGCCACGCTTCAACATACAGCGTTTTAATCTCATCAACCGTTGCATCATGCGGGACGTTAACCGTTTTGGAGATAGCACCGGAGATAAAAGGTTGCACAGCCGCCATCAATTGCAGCGGGCCTGTATGATTAATATAACGAGTGCCGTGCTTGCCACACTGAACAGCACAATCGAAAACAGGATAGTGTTTAGGTGACAGATACGGTGCCCCTTCAACAGTGCCGGTCCCGCAGATGATTTCTTCGGCGGATACAATTTCATTCTCGTTGAATCCGATTGTGGAGAGGAGGTTAAAGCTCGGATCTTCGGCTTCTTCAAGGGTGATGCCTAATCGCGCAAGGCATTCTTCACCGAGAAAACCAGGGGCAAACGCGAGATTCAGGTCGAACGCGCTCGGCAACCTCTCTTCGACGCGCGCGATATCTTCGGTCGTGAAACCTTTGCGTTTCAGAGAATCCGGATTGATGTACAGTGTGCCTTTAAGCGTCCCTGTTCCCACAAGATGTGTAACAATTGCTTCTGTCTGTTGGCTAGCGTAACCTAACTTTTCTAAGGCATCGCGAACACTCTGGTTGACAATCTTGATGTAACCGCCACCTGCCAACTTTTTGAATTTGACGAGGGCAAACTCCGGTTCAATCCCGGTTGTATCACAATCCATAAGGAGCGCGATGGTCCCCGTTGGCGCGATAACACTAATTTGCGAATTGCGATAGCCCCAACGTTCGCCCTTTTGAAGGCAGAGATTCCAATCCTCATGTGCTGCCTCCAAGAGTTCCGCCGGGCACGCCGTTGCATCAATCTGGTACGCCGCGTCCCGGTGCATGCTGATAACTCCTAACATCGAGGCGCGATTCTTGGCGTACCCTGTAAAGGCCCCGATGCTCCTGGCGATTTCTGCGCTCGTTTGGTAACCGTGCCCGCTCATGATGGCGGAAATGGAACCTGCATAAGCGCGAGCTTCTTCGCTGTCGTAAGGAATCCCTAAACGCATCAAGAGTGCACCCAGGTTAGCGAATCCAAGTCCGAGTGGACGATAGTCGTGAGAACGCTGCGCTATTTTTCCGGTCGGGTATGAAGAAAGATCCACTATGATTTCCATCGCAGTGACAAAAACGCGAACGGTTGCCCGGAAACCAGCAATGTCAAAACTGTTATCGTCATTTAGAAATGTCGCAAGGTTAATGCTCGCGAGGTTACAAGCAGAGTCATCTAAAAAGAGGTATTCGCTACACGGGTTGCTTGCATTAATCCGGTCTGTCTGTTTACAAGTATGCCATTTCTGAATGGTATCGTCAAATTGTACGCCTGGGTCAGCGCACGCCCACGCCGCATGTGCGATCTTTTCCATGAGAGCTTTCGCGTCATACTCGGCGGCGACTTCACCGCTAGTGCGATAAGTTGTCTGCCATGAATCTCCCTGCAAGCAGGCATCCATGAAGGTGTCCGGAATTCGCACCGAGTTGTTGCTATTTTGCCCGCTGATAGTACTGTACGCTTCCCCGTTAAAGTCGGCTGGATACCCTGCGGCAATAAGTGCTTTCGCTTTCTCCTCCTCCTTCAACTTCCAATCAATGTAGTCAACAATCTCCGGGTGCTCCATGTCTAGGATGACCATTTTGGCTGCACGCCTTGTGGTACCACCGGATTTGATACTGCCGGCCCACCGGTCAAAGCCTTCAAGGAAGGAAAGCACACCGGAGCTCTCACCGCCGCTGGAGAGGTGTTCTCCTTTGGCGCGAACTTTACTGAAATTAGAACCGGTGCCACTTCCGTATTTGAAAAGGCGCACCTCCGATTTTTGCAGTTCAAGCATGGAGTCTAGGGAATCGTCAACGCTTTGGATGAAACACGCAGAATTTTGAGGGTATTGATATGCGTTTGTAGAGACACACACTTTTTGTGAATCGGCATCCCAGTGGTAGTTTCCACCACTGCCCTCAATGCCGTATTCATGCCATAAACCGCAGTTAAACCAGACAGGCGAATTGAAGGCACCGCGTTGTGTGACGAGGATATGCGTCAACTCCATTTCAAACGTTTGGGCATCTTCGGGAGTCGCGAAATAGTTGCCGAACTCCTCACCAGCGCGGCGTAGGGTTCGTGCTACACGGGTTACCAACTGGCGAACGCTGCTCTCCGATTCTACCTCCGGTACTCCGGCTTTTCGGAAATATTTAGATGCAGCGATATCCGTCGCGAGTTGGCTCCAGGCTGTCGGCACTTCAACCTGGTCGTCCTTAAAAATGACATCGCCTTTTTCATTATAGATAGCAGCATCACGACGTTCCCATTGCACCTGGTCATAGGGATGAATCCCCGATGTCGTAAAATAGGGCGTGAAGGTAAGACCCGTCCGATCGCTTTCCTTCGGAGGTGTCGCTCCTTCATCAATGTCTTTGGGGGAATTAGCAGCCATGTTCGTTTTTCGTTCCTTTGAGTTAAAATGTAGGATGTCGCGATTCGGAGATCGCTCCTACAGATTTTTAAGAATTAAAAAATTGATTTATGATATTATAGACTAATCACAAATTTTTGGCAAACCTTTTTCAAGTTTAACTTTTGAATAGCAGGTTTTGGCTTGCAAGCTTCGCCAAAAAATGCGGAACTATTCAGTTAATGCAAGAAATAAAAAAGTTGTTCGCTAGTCACTCACAACTTGGGTGCAATTCCTCAAGTTGGTGGTTCTAACGCCCGGAATCGCGCTGAATCTGACGTGGGCTTGGGAAAGCACGCTTACAAAGGAAGGGCTTAAGGGGCTACTGGAGCTCGGTTGGCTAAATTCTAAATCTTCCTTAAACAGGGGATAACGGAATAGGCAGGCACAAGACCTGCCGCTACAAATGGCAGATACGCCCATAATTTTTTATTTCATAAGCAAGGAGTTCGATGAGAAAAGCACGAGGCGATTTGACTCAAGGCGGTCTCCTGGGTCACCTATTACGGCTTGCAGTGCCGATAACACTCAGCAACATCCTCCAAGATGCATTCAATATCGTTGATATGATTTTCGTTGGAAGACTGGGCCCCGCTTCCATAGCAGCTGTCGGGGTGAGCGGCAATTTGGTCAGGTTAATTGGCGTTTTCTCGCTGGGCATCTCAACAGGTGCTGGCATTATGGTAGCACAGTACCTGGGTGCTAGGAACCGCGCGCAAGCAGAGCATGTGGCGATGCAGTCAATCCTGTTAGTCATCTTCTTTTCTATCGGCATTGGCATTGTCGGTTACCCCTTAGCGGAGCATGGCTTGCGTGCGGTGAGAATAGAAGATGCGGAGGTGTTACGGCTCGGCACAACTTACATGCATATCATCCTCGTCGGCATCAGCACAATGTTTTTGTCAATGACGCTTGGCTCTATTTTTCGCGCTGGTGGCGATGCTGTTACGCCGATGGTGGTGCTGATTTTCTCAACACTGATTAACATTATATTAGATCCGCTGCTGATTTTTGGGATGTGGCAATTTCCAAAACTGGGCGTAGCTGGCTCTGCTTATGCAACGCTTATCGGGCGAGGAATTGGTGCGATTGTCCTTCTTTACCTCTGTTGGAGTGGGCGCGCGCCCATTTCGTTGCGAAACGTTCGGTACCGCGTGGACATCATCGAAATGCTTGACATTTTACGGTTAGGCGTTTATAGTTCTATGCAAGGGTTCTGGCGGCACTTATCTCGCCTCGGTTTCCTATGGGTGATAGGTCCGTATGGAAAGCATGTCGTTGCGGCGTATACGATTTGCATGCGCCTCCGAATCCTAGTCATGACTCCCGGTTTCAGCATTGCCAACGCTGTAGCACCTTTAGTCGGGCAGAATTTAGGTGCAAATCAGATAGAACGCGCTGAAAAATCGACTCGGATGGCGAATCTATTAGGTGCGACGCTCATGGCAGGGATCGGCACGTTTTTCCTCGCTTTTCCACAGGTGTTCCTTCGGATTTTCACTGAGAACTCGGAGGTTATCGACATTGGATCTGTTTACCTAAAGTTTCTATCACTCACGTTTGGCTTTATTGCCTTTTCGCTTGTGTTAGGAAGAGCTCTCAACGGGGCCGGGGACACGTTCTCCCCCATGGTAATTACGCTGGCTGCTCAGGTCGGAGTCGGCTTGGCACTTGTGCTTCTGCTTTCACGTGTGATTGGGCTTAAAGGCGTTTGGCTCGGCATCGCCCTCTCAAATGTGGTGCAAGGTATAGCCATGTGGCTATGGTACCGCACAGGAAAATGGAAGACAAAAAAGGTTGTTAAGAAGAGGGGTTGAACAGAAAGTGAAACTCAACAAGCCAAAGCATCAAGTTTTGTCCGTTGTCCGAGACGGGGCACGTCGAGGAACTTACCTTGCTAGCCCACCTTGACCGAATGCTTGGCGAATTGTTAAAAAACAAAGGTGGTTTGAAAATGGAAGCGTACAAAGGCTACGAAAATCCACAGCTGGTGATATCGGCTGAGGAATTGAAAGGCACATTAGATGACTCGTTAGGTGATAAAGGGTTCTGCATCGTTGATACGCGCCCCACGTATGAATATATGCGCGGGCATATCCCTGGTGCTCTGCATCTCGATCTATTCGGCTTGAGCCTCATCGATACCCGCAAAGATACGTTTGATACCTTCATGTGGATGATAGCATACCTGTTTCAACAACGCGGGCTAGACCCGGGGAAATCGATTATATGGTATGAGGACATTTCGGGTACCCGTGCCTCGCGCGGGTTCTGGTTTTGTGAGTACTTAGGGCATCCTGAAACCCGTTTACTTGATGGAGGTTTCAATGCCTGGCTAGCGGCAAACGGCCCGGTGAGTACGGCAGGTGTTGAACCGCCAGAGGTACCACCTTTTCCGATAAATGCCCACCACGATACGCACATGGATGCTGATGTAATCCGCGTCCTTTTAAACCGAGACGATTTTATCCCTCTAGATACGCGCACCGACGATGAACACTACGGCAGGGTTGCCCGCGCAGAACGCGCAGGCGCGATTCCTGGCTCTATTCACATTGAGTGGCTCAATAACCTTGACGAAATGGGAGCATTCAAACCTGCTGACAAACTCCGGGCGATGTATGAAGCGGTTGGCATAACACCAGACAAGCAGATCATGTGCTACTGACAGGGCGGATACCGCTCTTCCCAAGCCTATTTGGCGTTGCGGCTTTTGGGCTATCCAAAAGTGGGCAACTACATTGGCTCATGGAAAGAGTGGGGTGACCGGCTGGATTTGCCGGTTGAGATTCCCGAAGCTTCTTCGTCATCCCTTGCGGAGTAATCAGAATGCAAGATGCCCCCAATGCACTGTAGCTCTCGTCGGAGGTTTCTCATGCAACTATTTTAACCCGCATGTTTACTACTGCAAGGTTACGGAAACTCACAGCGTGTGTCTACCACTCTACCAACTTCAGCCAAGTTGTGAATTTTAATGAACAACTTTTTGGCGAAGCTTGCAAGCCAAGTTGCGCGTGATTAGCAAGCAACTTTTTTATTTCTTACATGACTTGCTATTCAAACCCATTTCTTACTTATGCGACGTGCATTGTCCGCAGAACAAGGTTCATCTGGATAGGAATTCCAACTCAGAGCAGAAGCACCGACTGGATATTTCGACTAAAATCAGAAACCTCCGACGAGAGCTACTCTGTAGGGGCAGTGCCTTGTGCCTGCCCGTCAGAACTATCCTGCAATGGTATTTGCCCCTGCAAAGCAGGGGAGATGGTATTATCCCTGCTTTGCAGGGTTCATACCCTGAATACCAAGTTGTGAATTTTAATGAACAACTTTTTTATTTCTTACATTTGCTGATTACTCCGCAAGGAAAGACGCAAAAACCGTTTCCCCTGCTGCTAACGTTACCCCCGCTGGAATCGTGATTAACCCGTTTGCTAACACAAGCGAATGAAGAATACCTGAGCCTTGGGGTCCAGTTGTTTCAGCAGTGTACTGCCCATGGGCCTCCGTGAGAATCGCTCGCATATAATTAACGCGGCCGTCTCTATTGGTGACGCTCTCTGCCAAGGTCGCTTTGAAGGTCGGGCGCAACAGCACTGTATGCCCCGCCATTTTGAGGAGCGCGGGGCGCACAAAGAGTTCAAACACCACGAGTGAAGAGACCGGGTTGCCGGGTAATCCGAAAATCGGTTTTCCATCCGCAATGCCGTAAGCCTGCGGTTTTCCCGGCTTCATCGCGACGCGCCAGAAGTTAATCTTACCCAATTTATTCAATACACTTTTCACTACGTCATGCTCCCCTACCGAAACACCACCACTGGTAATCAGTGCGTCAGATTCTGCGAGTGCTGCACGAAAGATGCGTTCGGTTTCAGCTTCATCATCAGGAGCAATGCCTATATCAATCGGTATACCCCCAGCTTCTTGGACCTGGGCATAGAGTCCGTAACGGTTGCTATCCCGAATTTTTCCCGGTTCAAGCGGTTCACCGAGTGGCGTAAGCTCATCGCCTGTCGAAACAATCGCAACGGTAGGCTTCCGATGCACTGCAACTTCTGCACGATTGAGAGAGGCAAGCATCGAGATTTCTGGCGGACGCAGATGTTTCCCTTTTCCCATCACCTGCTCGCCCTGCTTGACACTCTCACCGGTGAAACGGACGTTATCAGTTTCGTCAACACTTTCAAAAATCATGACTTCACCTGCCGCTTGCTGTGTCACCTCTTGCATCACAACAGCGTCTGCACCCTCCGGCATCATCGCGCCGGTCATGATACGCGCTGCTTGCCCCCTCGCAACCTGTTTTGTAGGGGCATACCCCGCGGCGATCGTCTCTACAACTGAAAGCACAGCAGGATTCTCCTCGGAAGCACCCTTTACATCTGCTGCACGAACGGCGTACCCATCCATCGCTGAATTGTCAAATGGGGGAATGTTTTCCGTGGCGTGCAGTGCCTCTGCAAGAACGTAACCAACACAACTTAGAAGCGCCCGCTTTTCTGAGGGTAAAACCGGAATCGTAGCTAGCATCTGTTGCCTTGCTTCCTCAACACTTAGCATATAATTTTTTCTCCTTCTCGTTATTAAATCCAAAAAGTAGCAGGCACGCTCCGCCGTGCCGTACGCCACATGTCTTACATTTATCATAAAACATCACGATGATAAGTGCAAGCCGATCTTTTCAAGTTTCATTTGACTTATGACACAATCTTATGGTATAATATTATGCAAATGGTATAATATTATGCAAATTGATTCGCAATGCCACACATGTTACGATTCAGCAATTCAGCACCCCATTTATGAGAAACGGATGAGAAACGGATGAGAAAGGAAAGACGAAAAAAGTTGCATCAGAAACCTCCGACGAGAGCTACAGTGCAGCGCCAGACACATCTTGCATTCTCAATTCTCCGCAAGGAAAGACGAAAAATTTGACATTTGACACAATCTTATGTATAATATTGTGCAAATTGATTCGCAATGCCACATATGTTACGATTCAGCAATTCAGGTCCCGATTTATGAGAAACGACAAGACTTACTACAATAGGCTAACATTAGTACGTAGTTTGAAAACTTGTATTGTGCTAGGCTTATGTTGCTACATCATGCTGCTGAGTGTCACCGCGCTGACACACGAGCATACCGCACATTCCCACTCTGAAGATACTTGTATAGTCTGTTTCCAAAACAGCCAGCACGTCGGGATTGAAATTGGGTCCTTTGCACTCGCCTCTCCAGGCCTTTGCAGTGCTACCCTCCTACTTTATGAAGCCGTTTTTCTTCCTTTAAGACTCCCGCCTAACACTCGTAGTCGTGCCCCGCCTGTATTCTCCAATGAACTCGCAAATCTATATCGCACACTATGCGATGGGCACCGTTTGTAATTGCCCTCTCGCTATTTGGACAGCATGCACTCTGTTGCTTTGGCACACGTATACATCTAGTCTCAACCAAGTTGTGAGTGACTAGCGAACAGCTTTTGCGGTGTCTTTCGCCAAAATGCGACGTGCATTTTGGCGAAGCTTGCCAAAACTTGCTAGTCAAACTTATTTCTTACATTGAACGTGTTCGTGCCCTGCTGTCTGTTAAGAACGATGCTGTTTTGTAGGGGCAGGTCTTTCGCCTGCCCAGCGAACTTTTTTATTTCTTACACTAATTGGAGAATACAATGTTTACAGCCTTTTGTCCGCGCGCCCTTTTCTGCGGCGTACACGCCCAAATGCGACGTGCATTCGTCGCCATTTCTCGCTTAATGTTACTGAGTTTCGTTGCAGTGCTTCCCTTTATGGGCGGTTGCGGCGAAGACGACAACCCTATTGTTGATGAGCAAGATCCTGAAGAACAGGCTCCTCTTCACGCAGACGCTGACGGCTTTGTCCTGGCAGTCGACGGAGAGGAGATCTATCGCCAGTTTCGAGGCACCCAGACAGGCGGTCTCACCGTCGGAGTCGGTGAAGAAATCGAGGTTCACGTAGAATTCCTCGATGCGAGCGGCGCGGAAATCCACGTCGGCGAAGCAGAAGAGGACGAACATGGACATGGTGAAGAAGAAATCTTTGCCTTGAGTTTGACGGATTACGATGTCGCAGTTATTGACATCCCTGAAGACGGAGAAGCGCATGAAGAGGAACATGCTGAAGAAGAGCACGAAGAAGAGGAACATGCTGAAGAAGAGCACGAAGAAGAGGACGCGCAGTGGCGTTTTGAAGTCGTTGGACTGAAAGCGGGCACAACACAAATCACACTGCAACTCCTTCACGGCGATCATCCGGACTTCACAGCAGCGCTTCCGATACCGGTAACCGTCGAATAAGGAGAATTTCCCATGCGAAAAAGAATTAATATGAAACATCACAGATTTTTCATATTAATTCTCCTTGGGCATCTCCGCACTTGTGCCTCCATCGCATCAAAAACCTCTGACGAGAGCTACAGTGCATTGCAAGGCACATCACGCAACCTGAAAGGTTTATCCACGCATTTTCAATGCGTGGATAAACTCCCGCAAGGAATAACGAAAAACCTATTTGTGTTAGCATCGGGAATTGTGTGTCTGTTCTCCTATACCAACAATGCCCAAAGCGCTCAGGTTACAACACGAGCACTGCGCGGGGAAGTTATTGACGCAAGGAGCCGCTCCCGACTCACGGCGGTTATCGTCCATATCGATGGGCTTGAGAAGAGCACTCGTACCGACGCAGATGGACAGTTTCAGTTTGACGCGGTGCCGGAAGGACAGCACACACTGCAGTTCACGAAAACCGGCTATCAGCAGCTTGAACAAGTGATTGATGTCAATGCCTCCACCCCTTATGTCCAGATGGAGATAAAGCCCACAGCGTTTAAACGCCTAGAAATAATTACGGTGTACGGCTCACATCGAGCTCTCTCACAGTTTGAGGAAACAACCGATGTAGTACTAAATGAGACTGAACTCCAAAAACGGTTAGGTATGACCTTGGCGGACACATTGGCAGATGAGGCTGGCGTTGCGCAACGAACGATGGGACAGGCAGTCGCGCGCCCTGTCATTCGAGGCTTGGGTGGGGACAGGCTGCTTATTCTTGAAAACGGCGAGCGCACAGGTGACAAATCAGCATCCAGTGCCGACCACGCCGTATCAATTGATCCGACGACGGCTGAGGGTGTTGAAATCACGCGCGGGCCCGCATCGCTTATTTACGGCTCAAGTACGCTCGGGGGTGTCATCAATGTTAAAAACAATAACATCCCGCGAACTCTGCCAAAACAGCCTGACATGCATCTAACGTTCCAAGGTGAATCTGTGAACTCAGGGTGGGCAGCAACAACAGGCTTCACCTTCCCAATTGGCGACTTCGCGGGAAATTTAGAATGGAACCGTCGGCTCGCCTCAGATACGCAAACGCCGATAGGTGCCCTCGAAAATACCGCCCTTTCAAACGTCAATTTTTCAACAGGGGCCTCGATGATTAAGCCGTGGGGCTTTATCGGGGCCTCCGGGAGCAGTTACCGTTCAGATTATGGTATCCCCGGCTCGCCGGAGGGGCATATTAACGGTGTTAACATCGCGCTGGATCGGCGGCGCTACGAAGGACAGATGGAGTATCGTTTCAAGCGTCCGTGGATTGATAAAATTAAACTTCAAACAACCTACACTAGTTATCAACATCAAGAGCTGGAGGCAAACGGAACACTCGGTGTGGAATTCGGTCTGCTAACCTACAACGTCTCAGCGATGGCTTACGTGTTAGACAACGCTATCGCGGGGGTTTGGGGGGAATATCGCGACCATGCAACAGGTGGGTTTTACTGGACACCGCATACACGCGAATTCGCACTTGCTGGATTCTATCTAAACCAGCATAACTTCGGTAAGTTCACCTTGCAGGGTGCTATTCGCTACGACGTTAGACGAGCAGAGCCGTTTAGAGATGATGGTACAGTCATCCGAGCTGGGGCCGTGCAACGGCGCGACTTCAATGGCATATCGGGTGGTGCCTCCGGCATTTACCATTGGAGCGACAGGTTGAGCACCGGTACCACCATAATGAAAACGTTTCGTGCCCCCGGTATTGAGGAGCTTTTCAGTGATGGACCTCACCTGGCAGCCTACTCGTACGAAATCGGTAATGTAGAACTGGAACCTGAGAATGGGTACGGCATCGAAGCGTTTGGACGATACGCAACGGACAGATTCAATCTAAACCTCGCTGTCTTTCAAAACCATATACACGGCTATCTCACGCCGACCAATATTGGACAAAAAGAGTGGGGGAGTGGCAGCGCCGGATGGTTGTGGATTTACCAATATACCGGGCAGAACGTTGTCATGAACGGGGCAGAGATCCGGATTGATGGTGAGGTGTTACCGCACTTTCACGTACAACTCAATATGAATTATGTCAACGGAACTATTGAAGCCAACGGGCAGCCGCTGGAGCGCATCCCACCCCTCAACGGCAAACTTGTTTTCAGTTACACACCGTCCCCCTTTCATTTCCACGTGACATCCCGTTTTTCAGGGAGCCAAACCCGCCTTGGCGAATTTGAGGAACCGACAGATGGGTATCTTGTCTACGATGCCGGCAGCTACCTCAATTTTTCGTGGTGGCAGCTTGAGAATATGGTGGTTTTTGAGATCGAAAACATCTTCGATACGGCATACCGCGAACATCTGTCTCGTATCAAGTCAGTGGCACCGGAGCCCGGGCGAAACGTGAAGTTGCTGTATAAACTTAATTTTTAGCACAAACTGTTTGTAAAAACAGGGTTCGTAGTACCTGTCCCTTACAAACCTTAGGAGAGAAATTGAAAAGGTATTTTAATCAAGGATTCGTCGACACCACTGGCGCGTGTCTCTCTTTCACATGTGCTGTCCACTGCCTCGCGATGCCGCTTTTAGTGGCAGTTTTGCCCTTGTGCGGGTTGGGCTTTCTCGTAAGTGAGCGCGCAGAATTATTCATTATTATTGGGGCAATCGGGCTTGCAATTGTGAGCTTAGCGTGGGGCGTGCGTCATCATCAAAGTTGGAGAGCATTTCTCATACTGGTAGTAGCATTGGCATTCATCGTTACCTCCCACACATTTGCGGAGGGCAGTTTTGAGGTGATGCTTCACGGTGGAGGCGGCATTTTACTTGCATCGGCACACCTTGCAAATCGGCACCTGTGTAAAACCTGCCCAGCATGTGAGCAGGAGGATAGAGCAGGTTCGTAATTTTCGTCTTTCCTTGCGGCGTATTTGCGGCGTATTTGCGGCGTAATGGTATCAGCCCCTGCTTTGCAGGGGTAATATACCACTGCGCCCATAAGCGACGTGCATTCAGAATGCAAGAGATGTCTGACAATGCACTCTAGCTCTCGTCGGAGGTTTCTGACGCAAGGTTTACATTTTAATGAAAGGGAAGCAGACCACTCATTCCAACCTTCGCACAGAGAATGCCGAGTGTTCCACCTGCAAGGACATCGGTAGGATAGTGGATACCGAGATAGATACGCGAAAACCCTACCGTCGCTGCCCAGATTTGCATCGGAAGCCGGATGCCTGGGAAAACTTGCGAGAGCAAGATTACCATCGTAAAAGCAGCAGCAGTGTGTCCAGAGGGAAAACTAAAAAGATCCGGCGGTGCCATCAAATATTCAACATTTTCAAGCCGGTGAAAAGGGCGCTGTCGTTTGAGCGTTCGCTTCAGCGTGAAGTAGAGCGAGCGCTCAAGTGCGAATGCCGGCAGCGCGGTTACGAAAAACGACCGTTCAAATAGCAGCAGATACCCAGCGACAATAGCGTAGAGATGCCCGTCAGCACTGCGAGATACACCGAACATGAACCAGTCAAGGTACCTCCGACCGTTCCACCCAAAAATCCGGTGAAACAGAAGCGTGTCCCAATGCTGAAGGCGACTAACAAATCCTTGCATTTTCCTCCAAGTTGCGAATGAACAATGAGCAAATTTTGCGGCGTAATGGTATCGGTTTCCCCTGCTTTGCAGGGGTAATATACCACTGCGCCCATAAGCGACGTGCATTTTTATTTCTTACATTAATTATATCACAATTTCTCATCTAAGTCAAAATATTACACAAATTGCGTAGCCACATCAACTTTCCCGATTTTGCCCGAGAACAAAAAACCTCCGACGAGAGCTACAGTGCAGCGCCAGACACATCTTGCATTCTCATTACTCCGCAAGGAATAACGAAAAACGCCGGGAGCATCAGGCGTGAACCGCCGAGGGAGCTTCTTGCAGCACAGGAATCACATAACTCCGAAGAGTTACACCTTCCAAAACCTCTGCCTCTACGCGAGGCTCTGGATTCATGCGATGATCGAAGACGACGTAGTACCCCTCCATTGCTCCCTCCAATTTGAGATACGAGGCAAGTTGTTTCTTCCCTGCTGCATAGCGGCGGGGCCCTTCCCATATCTTTGTCTCAACGATGTATTTCTGCTCGTTGAAACTGATGAGCAGGTCCATTCTGCCGCGCCCGGTTGGCACTTCAAGGAACATCGTACCGCCCACCGTCCGGACAAACTGGTCGAGATACGCAGAAAGGAGGTATTGCCCAACGAACTCCTGGGGGGTTTTGCGGCGTATTTCGCCCAAATGCGACGTGCATTCCGGCACTTGGAGGATTTTGTATCCTGCGCGAACGATGAAATCCTTGAAGTTATCCAGAAGCGGCTCCATCTTAATTTGTCCATCGGCGGTGAGGTAATCAGAAAGGTCTGGGCTGGTATCTTCAGGGAAGTATTCGTTCTCCAGGCCGTTCATCAGGGGTTGGAATGTCTGTAGGATGCACTGCTGATAAATCGGGTTGGCAATCTCACACATACCGCCAGCACCTTTGCCAATGACACCATAAGTCGCCAGTTCACTGATGATGTCATTGCGGAAGAGGAAGGGTACACCTTTGTCGTAAGAAACGATTTTCATCAGGAGGGTTTCAAAGTGCCGGTCTTTTCGGATATTCGTCGTCAGGTGCGTTAGGTTGGTGTTCCCCTCCCCAAGGAGTTGTTCGTATGCCTTTGCGAAGTGTGTCATCGCAATCATCTCGGATTTAGGAATGTCGAGTTCCTCCGTGAGAATTTGCCCAAATCGGTTGACGAGGAAGGGTTGCCCGGCAGTCTGCTTGTGAATAGATTCAACAACCTCTGGCTCGAAGGGTTGTCCCACTTCGTCCGTATACTGTCTAAAAAGTTCTCGCACCTGTTCCAGGGTGAAGTTGGACAGGTGGAACTCATCTTGGATGTTGAACGGCGAGATGGACCGGTCGTAGTCAAGTTGTGTGATGTTCTTGACTCCGATGAAGCCGACGCTGTGAGGACATAAAAGTTCATCAGAGAGGTAGATATGGCGGAGTGCATACAGAAAATCGCTCACCACAGTTTGCGGAACCCCATCAAATTCGTCAATGAGGAGGACAACCTGTTGCGCTCCGAGTAAACTCCCGAACTGTTCAAAAAACTCCACCATTGAAAAGGAATCGGTGAGTGCAGCGTTTTCCAAAAAGTGTGTTAACGCCTCAGAAGGATTCTCTCTACGTTTTTGAAAAACAAACTGAATCTGTCTATGAATTATTCGGTAGAGCCGCGAGTAAAAAGTGGCCGGTGCAGCGTTGCGCATCACTTGAAAATCCAATTGAATGGGGAAATAGGTTGCATCTTCGACTGCGAGTGTGGCAAGCGCCAATCGGAAGAATGTCGTCTTCCCGGTCTGGCGCGGCGCGAAGAGAACAATGTACCGTCCCTCTTTGACACGATTGATGAAATTCTGAATCTCCTCGGTGCGCGGGACGACGTAGTGCCGGTCCGGTCGCACCGTGCCTCGGGTGCCAAATGTCCTCATTTCTCGCTCCTTGTCGTTAACAGGTTCAGATGCGTTAGCAGTTACCGGTCGTCAGTTGTCAGTTAAGAGATAGGTGCGTAATAATCGCCCCACACTTGGCGTACTCCAGAGTGAGGGAACTTGTTACAGGAAACCTCTTAACTATTTTGGCGTTGCTTGCAAGCCAAGTTGTGAATTTTAATGAACAACTTTTTTATTTCTTACATGACTTGCTAGTCAACTTTTGGCGTTGCTTGCAAGCCAAGTTGTGAATTTTAATGAACAACTTTTTTATTTCTTACATGACTTGCTAGTCAAACTTCTAGCCTTTTCAAAATCTTCTAGCGTGTTGATGTTAAAAAAGGACATTCCCTCCGCATCGAACGCCTGCCAGACTTCAGGCGAAACACGTTGTATCTGTGCGCGTTTCGCCAATGCGTGAACGCGTAACTCAGATTCCTCCAGCATTGCGGCAATAATAGGCAGACACCGCTTAGAATAGGCAGCGCACAACGTTTGGAGGGTTGTCTGCACGTCGCCGCCGTAGGCGGGGTTTGTAACCCCGATGCCCTTGTTACGGCAGAACGGAGTCTGCTTACTACTGTAGGTATAAGGCATCACCGCATCATATTCCTCTAAAACAGAAGCGAGATAGATAAGCAGATTCGGCTCTAAAAACGGGCTATCGCACGCGACACAGAGCACCGCGTCATGCGAAGCGTACATCACGCCGGTATAGATGCCCCCTAACGCGCCAGTCCCTGGAATAACATCGCCGTGCATCGGCACACCGAGGTGGGCATATTCGGCAGGACTATCAGTGATAAGGAGGAGCTCCGTTGTGACAAGACTCAGGCGGCGGATAACATGTCCGATGAGCGAATCGTCCCCGAGCTGCATCAACGCCTTATTCTCTCCCATCCGGCGACTCTTACCGCCCGCGAGGATAACGCCGGTGATTGGAAGCGTTTTTTGCGGCCAAAGGGTGTCTTCCCCCTGCTTTGCAGGGGGTGATACCCCTCCGAGCCCAAGTTGTGCGCGATAGCAAACAACTTTTTTATTTCTTACACCTGCGACGTGCATTTTCGTTGCACAATGGGTGTTACCCCCGCTTTGCGGGGCAGATACCCAAAGTGTCGCGATTTGGAGCTCACTCCTACATTGCTGCTGTGCGTTCAATGACATCGACAATTAACTCACCTACCTGTTGTAGACTTTCCAGATTGAGCAAGTCGCCCCTATCCCGTTTCGAATGGACTCTTAAAGCCGCACCGCCCCACATCTCCCTGGGCCGGGCGGGAGCCGTTAACGTAACCGTTTCAAACCCACGGCTTGCAATCGGAATACTATCCAACCCCACACCGATTGGCAGATAACGTTCCGAAATCTCTATACCGAGCGACTCGCCCGATGTCCGAAACAGGCCTGCTAACGCATCCGTCGTGCAAACTGGTGGAATCCCATAGCGCGTAATGACGTTAACGGCATTCCCAACGCCCAGCCCATCTAAGTTGATAACGTAGGTGCGATTGCGGTTATGTTCATCAGCATGCTTTTGTATATAGCGTAATGCTCCGCACATGCCATACTCTTCCGCCCCGGCGGCGAGAAATATAAATCGAAGTTTTTTCTCATATCCTTTTGCTACGCGTGCCAATTCAAGTAGCACGCCAACACCCGAAGCATTATCAAAGCCACCAGGGGAGCGATTGTGGGTTAAATTGATTTGTAACAGCAACAGACAAAAACTGGTAATCCCTGCGACACCCCAGATAATGTATCGCCATCGGGAGATGGCTCCTACAGTGTCATCGGGTAACCAAACGAAGGTGACAACCTGAATCACCATTGTGATTGTCAATACAATCAGCCCGACAATCGCGATACTGTAAGACACTGCCCGCACTACAATCGGCAACACTTGTGATTTGGAATCGTAGTGGGCCACAAAGAGCAGAGAAGGAATACTATCATCTTGTTTCGTACCGTTTGTTGCAACAATGTTCTCTGAGCGATGTTTTGGGCCTGTATCATACAACCCTTCAAACCGTTTTTGCCACTGGGTAAAGCACATCGCTATAGAGAGGCTGAGTAGGCAGGTGAGACATACAAGTATCGGAAACCGTTCGCCCAGCCATGGCACTGAAAGCACTACCGGCAAGAAGAGAGCACAAAGGATGCGAGGCAACACTTCGGCAGGGAATTTTGTAAAAGAGAAAGGCTCCCGTGAGACATCCAGCCCTAATGCTGTAAATTGTTGGACAATATAGTCTTGTGCCTTTGCCTCGCCCGCGCTCCCAACAAGTCGCGGAAAAGCAAGCTGCGCAATGTGGTGGTACGCACGCTTTGCGTCAAATCCATCCGGCACTATCTCTTTGGGAAGGGCACTCTGTAATCTCAATGCCATGCTTATCCTGTACATCCGCGATTCAGAAAGCAGTTAGTCACGCTTTTTGGCGAAGCTTGCAAGCCAAGTTGTGCGCGAAAAGCAAACAACTTTTTTATTTCTTACATGACTTGCTAGTCAAACTTATTTCTTACATTTTTGCGGCTAATAAGATACTACCCCGCTTTGCGGGGTGAGTATCCTCTTCGCCCAAGTTGCGCGTGAATGCACGTCGCATTTGGGCGCAGTGGTATATTACCCCTGCAAAGCAGGGGAAACCGATACCATTACGCCGCAAAAAGCAAGCAACTTTTTTATTTCTTACTTATGCGACGTGCATTCTGTCCGGAACCGCCTGCTCAAACGCCCGCTGAGTGCTCCGGCAATTTTGCGTTCCGACGACGCGATGTTGTGCAGTTCCGCCGGATCGTTTTCTAAATCGTATA
Organism: uncultured Poribacteria bacterium; assembly: GCA_958295855.1. Lineage (GTDB taxonomy): Bacteria > Poribacteria > WGA-4E > WGA-4E > WGA-3G > CATQHH01. Next base: position 354,258 of record OY282383.1, read on the forward strand.
ATTCTGTCACGTCGTTGTAGTTTTCGATGAGTTTATGCGTTGCCGTACGGATGCATCGGAAGTTTCGGAGTGCGCTCACTGTTTCCGTGCGGTGCGTTTCGGTTTCACCTTGAAGCACAGGCACAATAGAGCGAGCATCAATATTCTGCAAGGCAGGGACACCAGCCAACTCGCAGATTGTGGGATTCAGATCAATCAGTTCAACCAAGCTACTTGAAACTTGATGTCCCGCAATACCCGGGCCTGCAACGAGCAGCGGGACTCTCAACGATGCCTCGTACGCCACACTCTTGGTGTAAAGCCCATGGTCACCGAGCATTTCCCCATGGTCGCTTGAATAGATAATATAGGTGTTGTCAAGCATTCCGCGTTGTTCCAATGCGCGAAGCATTTCGCCGATTTGGGCATCAATCAGTTCTGTTGCAGCGCAGTATTGTTGTCGTGTTACGGTAATCTCCTCAGTACTGATACTAACGACACGGCGTTTCACCCACTCCGGCTTTCCTTCCATATCGTCAAAGACAGCGGGAGGCATCTCCGCATTCCGATACTTGTCGCCATACTCAGGCGGTGGATCGAAGGGATCATGCGGTCCGACGAAGCTGACAAACAGGTGCCATGGGAAGTCCTCAGGGATATTTTCAATAAATTGCGTTGCGCGCCTGCCGATGTAGGTATCTGCGAAATCCTCTGTTGAGAGAACAGAATCGTGAGAACCCCCTTTAATCCAACCAGTAGCACTCCGTTTCCGATAATCTTCGTGGAATGCTTTCAGCATACCTTTTTCCTGAAGGTAGTGGGTATAAGGACCGATGGGTGTTGGTGAACTGCCAGCGTGCATTTTGCCTTCACATTCTTCGGGGTGTGTAAATCCCCAACTGTAGGTGCGGGGCCGGTCGCCATAGCGGCCGTTATAGCCATCTGGTTTGGCGAGATCAAGCTTGCCGACACACCCAACGCGATAGCCGTGGTCGCGAAGCTGCTGATAGTAGGTAGGCACAGTAGCGGGTAGAAAACTGCCGTTGTCCAGCGCGCCCAAGCGAGACGGTTGTAGCCCGGAGGCGAGTCCAATTCGTGAGGGTGCACAGACCGGGGCGTTTGTAGTACAGTTGAGAAAACTGACTCCGTGTTCTGCCAACCTTCGCAAGTTGGGCGTATTAAGTGATGCAGGTGCATTCTCGAGAGTTTCCAGATAGTCGTATCGGTGCTGGTCTGCCATGATAAAGAGCACATTCGGTTTTTGCGGCGTATTTCGCCCATAAGCGACGTGCATTTCGGTTTTTCGGTTCATTTTTTCTCCATTTGCTACACGTTTTTTCGTTATTCCTTGCGGAGCAATCAGGTTGCGTGATGTGCCTTGCAATGCACTGTAGCTCTCGTCAGAGGTTTTTGATGTAAGTTTTTGCGTGGGTGATGGACTGGTAATCCCCATGTCGAGCAGGATTCAAATCTGCTTCACATAGGAAAACCACTATGAAAAGGTTTCCTTCCTTTTTCATTGCCACCCATTGTGAGCAATCTGCTTTCGGCGGTGAACAATGGACGCTAATCGCGTTTTTGCGGCGTAATGGTATCAGTTTCCCCTGCTTTGCAGGGGTAATATACCACTGCGCCCATAAGCGACGTGCATTCACCATTTCGACCGTTAAGTTGAGTGGAATTCTCCTTTCTTTGCAGCGGTTTAAATTATTATACACAAGAGCAGACGAATTTTCAACGAATTTTTGTCTTTCCTTGCGGAGAGGTTAGAAAGCAAGATAGTTCTGACAATTCTCTGTAGCTCTCGTCGGAGGTTTTTTATGCAACCTTAAAATTGCTCCGAAAAACACAGCCTACCACCTTGCCAAAATTTACGGCGTACGCTATTATGTCCTCATAACTCTCAAAAAGGAGACTCATAATGGCTGTTTTTTTACATACACGGGTTCGCGTCAGCGACCTTGACGGTTCTATCAAATGGTATTGCGACTATTTGGGGTTTAAAGTCCTCAGTCGGAGCGACAAATCCCCGGCAGGCAACCAGATAGTGCATCTTGAACTACCGGGCAACGCGCACACGTTAGAGTTAACCTATTCACCCGATTTCGACCTTCAGGTCCAAGAAGATCTAATGCATTTTGCTATCGGCGTTCCAGATATCGTTGACTTTTGCGACAGGTTAGAGAAAGCGGGGTTGGAAATTTGGCCAGATGCCTGGCACGAGCAGTTCACCTCCGGTGGCATGAAAATGGCATTCATCACCGACCCGGATGGCTACGAGGTGGAAATATTGGAACGAAAAGATGCCTCAGGCGACCCACTCAGTGTTCTTGACGAACCCTCTGTGTAGGGATTAGGTTTTTTCGTCAATTCAGTTTCTGCTCCGATTTTTCCGCAAACGTTGCAATCCCCGCTCGCGGGGAATGCACCCTCTGCAAAATCGGGTTTCTTATTAGTTACTGTAGGAGCGATCTCCGAATCGCGAACTAAGGGTGCATAAGAAACTTCCGACGAGAGCTACGAGGCGCGCTAATGCGCGCGTTTTTGGTATCCTGCCAATGGTATTTGCCCCTGCAAAGCAGGGGTTTCATATCCATGCTGATTACTCCGCAAGGAATAACGAAAACTTGACATGGACTTCCGATTGTGGTATAATTCTGTCAAGCAGATAAAGAAACCCGATTTTGACAGGTAAAAATCCCCGCAAAGCGGGGCATTATACCTCAACGGAAAAATCGGAGCAGAAACCGAATTGACGAATACTCAAAAAAACGCTGAACCGCATAAGAAAAAAAAATGACCGATACAGAGCTCAATTTCGCTGATATGGACACACTTAAAGCAGAAGTTTACGAGATGCTAAAAAGGGCAATCCACGCTGCTATTGAAGCAGGGGAACTCCCTATATCCGAAGCACCGGATATTCCGTTTTCGCCGACTAAGGCTCCGGAACACGGCGATATTGCTACCCCGGTCGCATTGGGATTGGCAAAAAAGGCACGGATGGCACCGCTTACAATAGCGGAGACAATCGTTAGGCATGTCAATTTGGATGAACACCTGCGCATCGACAAGTTTGAAATCGCGGGCCCCGGTTTTATTAATATCCACCTCTCCAACAAGTGGATGTATGACACCCTCCGAACGATTGTGGCAGCAAAGTCCCTATATGGCACTTGCGACAAAGGCGCAGGCAAGCGGGTTCAGATTGAGTTTGTCAGTGCAAACCCGACAGGACCGCTTAATATTGTGAGTGGGCGCGCAGCAGCAGTCGGCGACACTCTCGTTAATCTGCTAAACGCCGTAGGCTATGACGCTATCCGTGAGTACTACGTCAACGATGCCGGCGGACAGGTGGAACGCCTGGGAGAATCAATAGATGTCCGCTATCGGCAGGCACTCGGCGAAGATAGCTTGGAAATCCCAGAAGGCGGATATCAGGGAGAATACTTGCAGGAGTTCGCCCAAACTATCGTTGCAGCGGAGGGCGATACCTACCTTCAGTTGAGCGAAGAAGAGCGGGTGGTACACTTCCGCGATAAGGGAATTGCGCACCTCCTTGGGCAACAAAAAGCCTCCCTGGAACGTTTCGGTGTCGATTTTGATGTGTGGACGAGCGAGAAAGCAATTCGTGACAGTGGGAAACCTGAGGAAATTATCGCCCTGTTTCGCGAGAAGGCGTACCTCTACAAAGCAGAAGGCGCGACGTGGTTTCGGATGACCGGTTTTGGCGATGATAAAGATTGCGTTGTCATCCGTAGCAACGGCGAATACACCTATTTTGTGCCAGATGCCGCCTATCATCGCGATAAATTTGACCGGGGGTTCAATAAAGTCATCGATTTGCTCGGGCCAGACCATCAGGGGCATGTCACCCGTCTCAAAAATTTTGTGAAGGCTCTCGGTTTACCGGAGGACTGGCTGGAAATCTCCATTATTCAACAAGTAAACCTCGTGGATTCCGATGGCACGCGGTTGGATATGTCGAAACGGCGCGGACAATTCTTTACCCTTGATGCCCTTATTGACGAACTCGCCAGCACTGTCGGTGAGCAATTTGCTGTGGATGTTGCCCGGTATTTCTTCCTGATGCGTGCCAATAACACACACCTCGATTTCAATCTGGAATTGGCGATTACGCAAGCGAACGAAAACCCGGTCTTTTACATTCAATACGCTCACGCGAGGTGCTGTAGTATTTTCCAGCAGGGGGATGAACAAGGTATCCAGCCCAAACCAGTTGATGCAGTTTCACTAAGACAGTTGACAGAACCCATGGAACACGAACTGATTCGGAAGTTGGCGGGATTTCCGTCAATTGTGCTTTTCAGTGCTGAGGAACGCGAGGCACACCGTATCCCACACTATCTCCTCGAATTGGCGGGGCTGTTCCACCCTTACTACAACCAGCATCGGGTCCTGGATACGTCAAATATAGAGCGGACATACGCGCGACTCATCCTCGTGCAGAGTGTGCAAACGGTGCTGGCAAATGGACTAACACTGTTGGGCATCTCCGCACCAGAATCAATGTAAATTTGAATAGCAAGTTTTGGAAACCTGCAAGCAACGCCAAAAGTAGTAGGCACACGCCGTGTGCCGTTAAACTCGCACAAGCAAGGTTTTTCGTTATTCCTTGCGGAGAAAAGCATCGCAATGCTATTCTAACATTGCACTGTAGCTCTCGTCGGAGATTTCTTATGCAACCTCAATTAGGAGGCAGCACGCTAGAACTAATAAGAAACCCGATTTTGACAACGGAAAAATCGGAGCAGAAACTGAATTGACGAAAGCTCTCGTCGGAGATTTCTTATGCAACCTCAATTAGGAGGCAGCACGCTAGAACTAATAAGAAACCCGATTTTGACAACGGAAAAATCGGAGCAGAAACTGAATTGACGAAAGCTCTCGTCGGAGGTTTTTGATGCGACAAAGGCAGAGGCCCGAATATAACTAGTACCCCCTGTTACGGGAGATTTTCCACAAATGGCAGTAGATTATAGAAAAGTTGATAAGGCACACGTTTGGCACCCGCTGTTTCAGCATCAACGCCTTGACGAAACAGAGTTGGTGGTTTTTAAATCGGCACACGGGACAACACTTGTGGACGCAGAGGGGCGCGAATACCTTGATGCTTACTCCGCCTTGTGGAATGTCAATGTCGGTTACGGAAGGCAGGAAATTGCGGACGCGGTCTATGCGCAGATACAGGAGTTGCCTTACTACCCACACTCGCAGATTAACGTGCCCGCGACGGTATTGGCAGAACAACTGGTAGCCTGTCTTCCCGGCGATTTGAACCACGTCTACTTTTGCAACAGCGGTTCGGAGGCGAATGAAACAGCGATCAAAATTGCGCGGCAGTATGGCAGGCAAACCTACCCAGGTGAGAATCGCTACAAGATTATCAGTCGGTATCGGGGGTATCACGGGTTTACCTACGGTGCACTGTCAGCAACAGGGCAGGCACGACGACGGAAGGCTTTTGAGCCGCTCGTTCCAGGTTTCCTACACGCGCATCCACCTTACTGCTATCGTTGTCCACTTGGCTTGGCCTCCTCCTCTTGTAACATTGGATGCGCAGAGGATATCGCACGAATAATTCAATCCGAGGGCCCCGAAACTGTCATCGCGGTTATCGCGGAACCGATTATCGGTGGCGGCGGCGTGATTGTGCCACCGGATGAATACTTCCCAAAACTGCGGGAGATCTGCGATGCTTACGGGCTACTGCTCATCCTTGATGAGGTGATCACCGGCTTTGGACGCACTGGAAAGATGTTCGCATGCGAGCATTGGGACGTACAACCAGACATCATCACGCTTGCCAAGGGCTTGACGAGCGGTTATCTCCCCCTCGGCGCGTGTGTTGCATCCACATCCGTATTCAACGCGTTCCTCGGTGCCTCTGATGAACATCGAGAATTTGCACAAGTTTGCACCTATGGAGGGCATCCCGTGGCATGCGCCGCCGGTGTAGCGAACCTAAAAATCTTACAAACAGAACGCCTCTGGGAAAACGCAGCACATGTGGGTGCCTATTTGCTTGAGAAGTTGGAGAGCTTGGGAAGTTTGCCCATCGTTGGCGATGTGCGCGGTAAGGGGCTAATGCTTGCAGTTGAACTCATTCAAGTTGAGAGCGCACCGATCGAAACTGCAAAAACAAACCAAATTGTCGCACAATTGAGAGAAAAAGGGGTTATCGTTGGCAAAATCGGGCACGCCGTGGACGAACCGGAGAACATCATTTTTATTGCACCACCCCTTATTCTCACCCAAACTGAGGCAGATCGAATCTTTGAAACGCTACGTGAGGTACTTATCAAGCAGTAGTTTTAACTTGTGGCGCGTCGCCGCCGGCACCTCGCTCGGGTCGGTAGCAATTGCGTACTGAAGGGCGTTTGAACAGGCACACGCCCGGTGTTCATCTGGAATTTTGGCGACAACGTTTCGCACCGTCTTTTTCGAGAGCTCCACATTAGCACGGAGGTTGTTCAGGATCATCTTGGTGGTAACGTTCTCATTTTCGGGGTGCCAGCAGTCGTAATCGGTGGCACATGCGAGGACAGCATAACAGATTTCCGCCTCGCGCGCTAATTTGGCTTCCTGTGCCGCGGTCATCCCGATAATGTCAAATCCGAGATGCCGATACACGTTTGATTCTGCCAGTGTTGAAAATGGCGGCCCTTCCATACAGATGTAGGTGCCGCCGTTATGAACAGGCACTCCCACTTCGGTTGCTGCTGTGTACAAAAGGGAACTCAAAACTGAACAAAAGGGATGGGCAAGGCTAATGTGTGCGGCAATGCCGTCACCGAAGAAGGTCGATTCGCGGTGTTTGGTGTGGTCGTAGAGCTGATCCGGTACAACAAAATGACGCGGTTCAATCTCCTGTTTTAGGCTACCGACCGCGCTGACCGAAATGAGCCACTCTACGCCCAACGATTTTAAGGCATAAATATTGGCGCGGAAATTAATCTCAGAAGGAAGGATTCGGTGGCCAACGCCGTGTCTCGGCAGAAAGACAACCGGCCGCCCATCAAGGTTGCCAATTATCAGGGTATCGCTCGGAGTGCCGAAAGGGGTTTCTACCTCAATTTCTTCGATATCCGTTAAGCCTTCCATCTGATAAAAGCCACTGCCGCCAAGAATTCCGCAGAGGGTAGATACCCCCGCTTTGTGGGGGTTAATAGTTTTAGGCATTTTTTCTCCTTTTTCGTCAGTCAATTGAGTTTCTGCTCCGATTTTTCCGCAAACGTTGCAATCCCCGCTCGCGGGGAATGCCCCCTCTGCAAAATCGGGTTTCTTATTAGTTCTAGCGTGTTTCCTGCGAATTAAGGGTAGGCACAAGGCACTGCGGAAGGGCAGGCACAAGGCACTGCGGAAGGGCAGGCACAAGGCACTGCGGAAGGGCAGGCACAAGGCACTGCCCCTACTATTACAAGACTTGCGTCAGAAACTTCCGACGAGAGCTATAGTGCCTTGTTAGACCTGTCTTGCATTCTGAATTCTCCGCAAGGAACGACGAAAATATGGCATTGTTACACTGTGGTAATTTAACACTTGATGGGAAATCCGGTTCCGCTGTTGCTACCTACATTCGAGTGAAAGAGCTCGATCTCGTTTTCGATTTAGGCAGATGTCCGATGAATTTTATCGGCATCAGTAACGTCTTTATTTCCCACTTCCACCTCGATCACTACTTTGGGTTACCTATCTATATCAGCCAACGCTGGCTTTCTGGGATACCGCCGGGGAATATTTACGTCCCATCAAGCGGGTCAAAACAACTGATGAACATCCTCGATAAGATTTCGGCGTTAGATACGGGCCGGAGTTGGGCATATCAAATTAATCCTGTCCGGGTAGGTGATGCGATTCCGTTTCGGCAGAATTTAGTTGCGCATATTTTACCGAGCAACCATAGCGTCCCTGCAGTCTCTTATCTGATTTGTGAGGTGCGCAAGAAGTTAAAACCTGAGTTCCACAACTTGTCGGGGCGTGAAATCGCGGCACTCAAGCAGGCAGGTGTGGAGATTACGACAGAGGTGCAATTGCCATTAGTCGCCTATCTTGGGGATACGCGGAGCATACCGCTTGACGCGCACCCGTTGCTCAAACAGTGCAAAGTGCTGATTTGTGAATGTACATTTATACTGCCGGAGCATCGGGGGCGCGCCAGGCGGACGATGCATCTGCATCTTGAGATGTTACCCCCGCTGTTAGCCAACTTTGAGAGCGAACATGTCGTCCTGACTCACTTTTCCCGCCGCTATACGCCGGAACTCATCCGGCAAAAAGTCTTCAACTACTTGCCCCCGGAGGAGCATTCCCGGGTTCAACTGTTTCTGTAATCCAAATGTAAGTTCGGGATTCGTAGCGCGAACTGTCAGTTTGCGCCTGCTTTCGCAAAACATGTAGTGCTCGTAGCACAAACTGTATGAGAATTAAGAATTTCATTCGGTTCTGAATAGCGGATTTACGCGGATGATACGGAAGACGCAGATAAGAACGTGTTGGCCACTGAAAACCCATCCTACGGGATTAACAAAATAATGAGTTAATCCTCGTAAAGGAATATAGGGAAGTCGGCGCACAAGACCTCGCCCTATAATGTGAGTTAACGATAGGATGAGGTCTTTTTCCATCTTCCGCTGATTTTACGGATCAGTCGCGACAGGAAATCCTTCCTACGGGTGAACTAAACGCCTATAGGTTAACGGCGAGCACGCTTGATTCTTCCCCACGTTGTTGCTAACTTGTTTAATGGTTCAACAGCGAGGCCCTGCGTAGCGAGTTTCAGAATCTCATCCTCAGACAGTGCCCTGTCAAATATCATCACCTCGTCAATGATACCCTTGCAACTGAAAACGATTGCTACCACAACAGTGTTGCGTCAGAAACCTCGGACGAGATCTATAGTGCATTGTTAGATGTATCTTGCATTCTCAATTCTCCGCAAGGCATGACAAAAAACCGAATATGAGCTCCGTGGCAGTCGGTGTACGCGACCCGACGATACCTGCCCACAATGGTATGTTACCCCTGCAAAGCAGGGGCTAATACCCTCCCAGTTAATTTGGTAAAAGTCGGTGAAATCAAGCAGTTTAACCACTATTGAAAATAGTGGCAAACCTCCCCGCAAGCGGGGTGCTAGCCTTTTACAGAAAAGTTTAGTTTCCCATGCCGGGATGGGAGTTTGCATCCTGATCGGATGTTCCTTCTTCCTGCTCTTCGTAGAACTTGTATCCATCCTGGTCCTGGTCAAGTTCGTATTGGCGGACAATCTGCTCAGCTTCGCGAAGATAGGGTGTATCTCCCTTTGTAATGCTCATATAGGCTTTGAATCCTTCATAAGCAGAGCCGAATTCCCGGATGGAGCGATAGCAGACTGCCTGTTGGTAAACGGATTCATTCCGCCAGACAGATTCAGGCGCGTTTTCAAACAAGTTATTATAGGCTTGAATTGCGCGTTCGTACTCACCACTTTGCTGGTAGAGGGTGCCGGTGCGATACAGCGCGTCTGCGGCGGCAAATTTCTTATAGGAGAGGTCCCTTGCTAACGTTTTGTAAGCATTAATAGCGCGAGGGTAGTTGCGAAGTTTCTCATAATTGCGCGCAATCTGTTGGAAATTCTGAACCACCTGGTCGCCCATGCCCATCACCCACATATCCGCGGGTGTAATCTTCCGCCCAGTCTTTTGGTATTGGACGGCTTTCTTATTGCGAAACTTATCAATTTCATCCTTCAAAAAGTTAATTTCTGTCAAAATCTCGGCTGTCTGCTTCAAAAGCGTCTCAGCCTGCGAGGCTTCATAAGAATCAGGGAACTTTGTAATGACTGCGTTAAATGCGGGCCATCCGCCCTGATAGTCATACAGTTCGTAGAAGTAAATGTTCCCCACCTGGAATTGGGCTTGCGCGGCTCTAGTGTGCTCAGCAAATTCCCCCACCAGGCGTTCAGAGTTTCGGATGGCTTCGGTATAATTCTCCAAGCCTTCATAAGCGCGCGCGACCTCGTAGAGTGCCTCGGCAGCGATATTAAAGGTTTCGTCTGTAGGCTCATTATCATAAATCGCTTTGTAGTTTTGGTATTCCGCACGCTTCGTTTTAATAATCTCGCGGTTTTTGCGAATATTCGCCGTACCACTCTTTGCTTCGTTTGCGTAATACCCGGTGGGATCCAGCTCGACAATCGCTTGGTAATGCTCAGTGGCTTTATCCCACTCATAACGACGCTTATAGATTGCAGCGATCTGGTAATGTGCCCGCTGGGCATATTTTCCCTTTGCGTCGCGTTCAATCACCTCTAAGTACAGGGACATCGCCCTATCGTAAAGTGCCTGCTTCTTGGCATGATTTTTTTTCATCGTTTCTTCATCATCCGCCGCCACGGGTACAGCTTCCGCCTGGTCAAATGCGCTGTCGGCGTTCTGAAGTTTGGCACCAAGCGGGACGATGCTAATGCCGCCTCCACAACCCATAATTGTCCCAAGCGGTAGGGCGAACACGAGGAAAAGTAGCGTAAAACGGTACATCGGTAGTCCTCCTCAGGAAAGTAAAAATTTGCCGGCAAAGGGCAAGGAAGTTTAACCACTATTTTCAATAGTGGCAAACCTCCCCGCAAAGCGGGGGTATTGCCATCTTGTTGATTTGTGCTCGCGCACCAGATTATCCGGCATTCAATACATCATTTTTAGTATTATACCAAATTCTCAAAAAAGGTCAACTATTTTTTTAGATTTTTTTTAAGGTTTGCCACTATTTTCAATAGTGGCAAACCTTTGGCTATTCCTGCTGCTGTTTGAGTGCGCCCCACGGCAGGAAGGCCTTGCCTTTTGCCGACAGCTCCCCTTTCAACCGAGTGATACGCAACCGCTGACGCTCACCCGCATAAGACACCTCCTCTAACTGGTAATAGTAGGTGACAGCCGGTGTCGCACTCGTGTCTTTCCACGTGTAGTGGTGCCGCTCCCCACTCGTGCCGGCACCCCCAATTAGCACAGGATTGATGGCAAAAAACGGACCGGCCTTCGTCTCACTCCGCAGAATGTTAAAACCCGCATTGTTCAACGCAGACTCTGTCGTCCATTTGATAACCACACCGGATTCTGTCCGCGCAGCCCGGAACCCAGACAACGCCACGGGCAACGGCCCGCCACTTCTATAGCCCGGATTGCCTATATCCGAGGGATGCCCCCAGTGCGTGGTGACCGACAACGCCTTGGCCTCCGCACTGCGGACCCAACTCGCGGCCATCTTCCCATCAAGCGGCGTGCGCGTGCCGGCTTCATATTTCCGCCGCAGCGAGGTGCGGTGCCCATCTGATGTCTCACCCGCAGGCAATGCCCACACAGGCGCATCCCGCGTGCTGCTGTCACCGTCCAGATTCCCTACCACGTCAATCAGCGTGCCTTCCGTATCCGACAACGAGAGTGAGAACCCAGCCGCGCTCAGCAGCCCGTTTCTATGTGCACCAAGCTGCAACGCCGCTTCATGCCGAGTGTGGAGCCTGTAAACGCGGTGTTCGGGTAAATGCACGGAGTTGCGACCGTTCCAGGTGACAAGCAGCACCGTCTGATTCGGTAAAACGTCCAATGCCTCAAAGTTAAAAGCACCATGCCGATGCACATCGGTGGCAGCATCGCGAGACTCTACTTCAAGTTGCCAACCTGCCAGATTCACCACTTCGGTGTCCGAATTGTTATACAGCTCTATCCATTGCGGCAGCGAATGCAACCCACCTTTGGAAGTAAACATCACCTCCGAAACGCTGATTTGCCCGTCGACACCTTGCTGCACAATCGCCCCATTCGGATACCCCGGCGTTCCCAGCGCAAAGCGTGCCGGGGCTTTTGGCTTATACCCAAGCCCAGATTGATACCCACTCGCACCCCACGCCTCGGCGAGATAGCCGCGGTGCTCAACGTCAACCCGTTGCCATGCCTCACCTCGCGTCAGAGACGCAGGGGCCCTGGGACGCTCCGTCTCTTGCAGCGGCCACACTTGGGTTTCGTATTCAAGCGTGTTTCGGAAGTAATTACCAGCCACATCCTCAAATGCCTCCGGTTTACCATTTTTATCTGTCGCACTCCGCAAAAGCAGCAGATACGGGCTATTTGGAAGTTTGAGTTTGGGCGAGACGACATACTGCGAGGACGCACCGCCAGCTTTGCTGTTCGATGAAGCGATATTCTGTCCCTTGGCCAAACCTGTCTGGCTGGGATCGGTGTTGGTAATTAAAAGTATCCCCCCGGCAGGGAGCTCGTATTCTGGGAAATGCACCACATCCACGTCGCTCTGCCCTGTCACGAGGCTAATCTCCCAATCGGTGAGCGTGACAGGTTCTTCGCTGATGTTCTTGAGTTCAAGCCAATCCAGGTTGTCATCATGCGCGTTGTGAAGCTCGTTGAAGAGCACCCGGTCTTGGGCAACAGGCGAGGGGTTTCGCACGCGCTGTTCTACCGCGCTCGCTTGAAGCGGATTACCCTCGACTTGAAGCGGATTACTCTCGGGAGGTAACTCCGTCGGAGGACTCTCGGGAGGTAACTCCGTCGGAGGACTCTCGGGAGGTAACTCCGGTAAACTTGTCGACGCTGGAAGCGCGCTGATATCGAGCTGTTCCCCCGTTAAACTAGTCAATCCTGAAAGCGGACTGATATCGCTTATCTGATTGTTATAGAGACCTAACCACGTTAAACTAGTCAATCCTGAAAGCGGACTGATATCGCGTATCTGATTGATAGAGAGCTGTAACCACGTTAAACGTGTCAACCCTGAAAGCGCGCTGATATCCCTTATCTGATTGCCACTGAGAGATAACGTCGTTAAACTTGTCAACTTTGAAAGTGCGCTGATATCGCTTATCCGATTGTAATCGAGACGTAACGACGTTAAACGTTGCAATTCTGAAAGCGTGCTGATATCGCTTATCCGATTGTTATCGAGATATAACCACACTAAACTTGTCAACCTCGTAAGCGCGCGGATATCGCTTAGCTGATTTTGATGGATCTGTAACGACCATAAACTTGTCAATCCTGAAAGCGCGCTGATATCGCTTAGCCGATTGTCACCGAGATATAACTGGGATAAACTAGTCAACCGTGAAAGCACGCTGATATCGCTTATCTGATTTCGATCGAGATATAAATCCGTTAAACTAGTCAATCCTGAAAGCGCGCTGATATTGCTTATCCGATTGTTACCGAGATATAAATTCGTTAAACTAGTCAATCCTGAAAGCGTGCTGATATCGCTTATCTGATTGCCACCGAGACCTAAGTGCGTTAAACTAGTCAATCGTGAAAGCGTGCTGATATCGCTTATCTGATTGCCACCGAGATATAACGTCGTTAAACTAGTCAATCCTGAAAGCGCGCTGATATCGCTTATCTGATTGTTACGGAAATATAACGTCGTTAAACTAGTCAATCCTGAAAGCGCGCTGATATCGCTTATCCGATTGTTACTGATAGTTAACCTCGTTAAACTTGTCAATCCTGAAAGCGCGCTGATATCGCTTATCTGATTGTAATCGAGAGATACGCTCCTTAAGTTTGTCGCATGTTCCAACCCAGTGAGATCGCTTATATTCTGATACCGAGCAAACAGGTCCGTCAAAGTTGCCATATCCGCTGCCGTTATGTCCCCGGTTGGCTTGGACAGCCTAGTTCGCACGACAGCAAGTAAATTCGCATCTGTCACAACACTCTGTGCTGATGCAACGTTAAACCAACTACTAAAAACAACCGTAATAATCACAATGCAGCTGTAAAAAACTTTCATAAATTGTGTCACTCCTTTTCCTTTTTAAAATGAAGACGTGCCATTCCCTTTTCTATTAAAAGTAGAACAGCAGCTTATGTTTTGTGAAGGCATCGCGCTTATAGTAGCAGACGCAAAACCCCCGTAGAACAGAAAAAGCCCATTGGCATATCCCGGCATGGGACACCAAGGGGCAAGCACAGTCTGTGTCGGTCTTTCGACATTCCTTGCGGAGAAATCAGGACGCAAGATAGTTCCCACAACACACGGTAAATCTCGTCGGAGGTTTTCGTCATTCCTTGCATGAGAAATCTCCGACGAGATTTTCCACAACGTCACAACTACAACCAAAACCATTAGAACTAGGCAATGACAAAAGATATGGAAACGCGCAGACGCGAACGCACACCCAGCTGCCCAGACCCGAAGCCCAGCAAAGGGGCTCAGCCGCTCTGTGGGACTTATACATTTCTAGTCAAACCCAAGAGGGTAATGCCCCGCAAAGCGGGGAATCACCCTTTTACAAATCTAACAGGTTCTTCCATCAGTAAAGGTATTATCCCCGCTTTGCGGGGTAACATACCACTCCACACTTCCTGCTTCATCTGCCATCGCCTACCAGTGTAGGGCTTACATAGCATCCACAGGCGTTTTACGTCTCGGCTAAGCTGGCCGCGACGTGTCGTAACGATTGTTCGTGTCGTCTCTGATGCTGTAGTGAGACGTTGTTGGCTAGGGGTCTCACGTAGGTCTTATCGCCACCTCCACCGTCGGCTCTGCATTCGCATTGCCAACTCTTAATCCGCAGGTGGTATTCGCCCTGCTTTGCAGGGTAAATACCTTTTTCACGGGGGGTAGGCCTGTTCAGCGTGCCACTTCGCATCGTGGTGTAGGAAACGCTACTCACGCTCCATTCACCATCCTCTGTCTCTGTCAGATAAGACGACCTCTTTCAGATAGATTTGATTACATTTGTATAGATTTGATTACATTTTACGCCACTGCACCGAACCCAGGCGCGCGGTTAGAAACCATGCCTACAGAAAATATATTGAAGATGTCCGCGGTCATTTGAGGGATGACTATTTTATCCTTATAGCAAGCACATCACGACTGAAGGCGTGATTGCTTCACCCTTGCACACGTTCGGTTACCATACACCAAAGTATTATACTTTAATAGAAACGAAAAGTCAAGCTTTTTTGCAAAAAGCATGTAACGGCAGAACACTGTCTGGGCTCAACTTTCACTATAAGGGCAGAGAAACCCAAACAACACTAAATCATAAGCCCCAGAGGGGCGAAAGGTGTATAGAAACACCAATCAGAAACGAACGAATAACGAAAAAAGGTTGCATAAAAAACCTCCGACGAGAGCTACGAGGCGCGCTAATGCGCGCGTTTTTGGTATCCTGCCATTGGTATGTTACCCCTGCTTTGCAGGGGCAGATACCATTGCTCAATTCTCCGCAAGGAATAACGAAAAGACGCAAAACGTGCTTGACAAACATCCGCGAATGTGCAAAAATTGAGGTATCATATTTTGCACATTAAGGGGTTGGATTCTTATAAGGGTATTTACCCCGCTTTGCGGGGAAACCGATACCACCCGCGCGATTTCTCTAAAAATAAAGCGTAGCAAGGAGGCAAACATGGCAAATTTACAAAGTAGGGAAACCGACTATAAAATTGGTGTTGTAGGTGTGGGAAGAATGGGTGCGAACATCGCCCGACATCTCACTGACGAAGGGTTTGATGTGGTGGCTGTCTACGACGTTGCAAGTGAAAGCGCACAAGAACTCGCAACAGAGCTCGGCACAACGGCGGCAAGCGAATTAGCGCAGGTCGCGGCGCTCGCTGATTATATCATCACCGTCGTGACGGATGATGCGGCGATGCGAGAGATTTTCTCCGAAGATGCGGACGACAGCCTGCTCAAAGACGCATCGGGAAAAGTTTTTATCAACTGTGCCACGCTCAGCCCACAAATTCACGTGGATATTGAACAACTCGCGGAAAAGCATGGTGCGGAAAGCCTTGAAGGGTGTATGGCGAGCAGCATTACACAGGCGCGAGAAGGCACCCTCTACCTGATGTGCGGCGGTAAACAGGCAACATTTGACAAGGCACGCCCCATTCTGGATTCAATGAGTGTTTCTCTCCGTTACATCGGTGGAGCCGGGCAGGCAGCGCAAGTGAAGGCGTTGGTTAACATGGTGATGAACATCAACACTGCTGGCCTCGCCGAAGGGCTTGGACTCGGCGCAGCATTGGGACTGGATTTAGAGATGTTGCAGGAGGTTTTCGCGCAAACGGGTGCAAATTCCCGCGTCCTTGAAACAGATGGTGAGGACATGCAGATTCGCGACCACGAGTGTTATTTTTCTGCCGCACATGCCTCTAAAGATTCAGGCATCGCGCTGGACTTGGCAAACGCTGAAGGCATTGCCCTACCCCTCGCACAAGCGACGAAGGCCCAGTACGATCGGATGATTGAACTCGGATTGGGCGACTTGGATAAGTCCGGCATCGCAGAATTGACGTTCCCCGGACGGGGACAAAACAGTAAAAAGTAGGAGGGGTTTGTAACCCTGATACCGCCCAGATTGCAGCACAAACCTCTGACGACATCTTTCGTCAATTTAGTTTCTGCTCCGATTTTTCCGATTGGGTATGTTCTCCGCAAAGCGGAGTAAATGCCCTCTGCAAAATCGGGTTTCTTACAAGTTCTAGAGTGTTTCCTGCTAATTAAGGGTGCATAAAAAACCTCCGACGAGAGCTACGAGGCGCGCTAATTCCCGCGTTTTTGGTATCCTGCCAATGGTATTTGCCCCTGCAAAGCAGGGGTTTCATACCAAGTTGTGAATTTTAATGAACAACTTTTTTATTTCTTACATTGTTGTGAATTTTAATGAACAACTTTTTTATTTCTTACTTATGCTGATTACTCCGCAAGGAATAACGAAAACATGCACAAAGGTGTCATTATCGCAGGTGGGTTAGGCACACGTTTGCATCCGCTCACCAAAGTTACCAGTAAGCATCTCCTGCCTGTCGGCAACGAGCCGATGGTATTTCACAGCGTTAAGCAACTCACGACAGCAGGAATTACTGATATTCTTATCGTGACGAATCCGCAATACGTCGGGGACTTCGTGAACGCACTGGGAAGTGGAAAAGAATTCGGGTGTGAATTCACCTATCGGGTGCAGGAGGAGGCAAAAGGCATCGCGCATGCCCTCGCATTGGCGGAAGGGTTTGCCGGCGGCAGCAGAATTGTTGTCCTGCTCGGCGACAACATTTTTGAGAAACCCATTCAGCACGCTGTTAACGATTTCCACGCGCAACAGCAAGGGGCCCGTGTATTGCTCAAGCAGGTGGCGTGGAAGGATGGAGAACGTTACGGCATCGCTACCTTGAACGGGAATCACATCGTCGCGATTGAGGAGAAACCGCCGCACCCCAAAAGCAATTACGCGGTAGTCGGTGTCTATTGCTACGACGCATCCGTGTTTGACATCATCCGCACGGTGGCACCTTCCGCGCGCGGCGAATACGAGATAACCGCTGTCAATAACGCCTATATCCGCCGTAGGCAGCTTGAATATGGCCTCGTGCAGGGCAAGTGGGTTGATGCAGGAACCTTTGACTCCCTCGCCGAAGCACATCAGATTCTGTTGAATTCTGCGGAGTGGCACTAACACACTCAAATTAATGCATCAAAAACCTCCGACGAGATCTACAGAGTATTGTCAGAGGCATCTTGCATTCTCAATTCTCCGCAAGGAATGACAAAAAATTGACGAAAAACCATGAAAAAAAAACGACGCTATCCATCGCCGTCCCGGTTTACAACGAGGAGGAGAACGTTCGCCTGCTGTTTGAAAAGATTCAGGCGGTCTGTGAGACAATCGGCGATGCCTACGAAGTGCTCTTTGTAGACGACGGAAGTCAAGATAAAACCTTTGAAGTGCTGTCGGAATTGTGCAAACAGGCACCTACTCTGAGGGTTATCCGATTCGAAAAGAATGCTGGGCAAACTGCAGCAATGGCGGCAGGTTTTGAATTCGCACAAGGACAGCGGATTATCAGCATGGATGGCGATTTGCAAAACGACCCGGGCGATATTCCCAAACTCCTTGAGAAACTAGACCAAGGTTACGATCTGGTGTGTGGATGGCGGAAAACACGACAGGATAAATTCTGGACCCGGCGAGTTCCCTCTGTGGTTGCCAACTGGCTCATCGGGAAGGTAACGGGTGTCCCCATCCACGACAACGGCTGCTCGCTCAAAGCATATCGGGCATCGGTTATCAAGCAGGTGCCGCTTTATGGCGAAATGCACCGATTTATCCCGGCGATGTCTACGGTGGCAGGCGCGCGCATCGCTGAAATTGTTGTCACACATCATCCACGCCGCTTCGGAAAAAGCAAGTACGGGCTCGGGAGAGTGTGGCGCGTCATGTTAGATATTATCGCATTCAAGTTGATACTTTCAGTCTTCCGTCAAAGCAATAACCCCGCAAAGCGGGGTAAATACCACCTTCAGTCTTCGCTAAAGGGTGTTAGCCCCTGCATCGCAGGGGTAAATACCAGTTCCGGTAGCCGAAGAGCAGTTCAAGTTGCTGCGTGCTTAAGCCTCCCTTTCTTCGTTTTAGGCGGTATCTTGCTCGGCACGGTTAGCCTTGCAGCATTTAGTTGTATAGGATTGGGGGCATCCTTGTTAGGACTCGGTGCAGTGACAGCGCGTGTAATTGGCAAAGCGCAGCAGGAATCCGTGGAATTAGGCACACTCGCGCGATTTTTTATCTCTCGATGTGCGCGGCGCCCCTTCCGGTGTTTCGGGCCCGTAGGTTCAATGCTGTTAGTCCTTGGCGGCATCCTGACAATATGGATGCCAAACCTTGGCCCCGTTTTGATGAACAGCGGTATCTTGGTATGCTGCTGTGGCTTGTTCGGTGAACTTATCGTGTTTGCCAATGCCAAACGAGTGAAAGATTATACGGTTGAAACATTTTTGAACGCCAATAACTAAATTGTACGGGCGCAGTCGGTATATACCCCGCTTTGCGGGGCAAATACCCTACCGCAGTGCCTGCCCGCAAAGGGTGTTAGCCCCTGCTTGCAGGGGTAAATACCACTAAGGTGCAACGCTTTGAAGAACTCCCCTGAGAACTGGCGAGCCGAATTTCCGGTAACCGAAACCTATATCTATATGAATCATGCCGGCGTAGCCCCCTTATCGCGTCGAGTGCGAGAGGCGATGGTAGCGTTTGTGGAAGATGCCATGATTCATGGGGCAGTCTATGCTGCTTGTTGGGAAGAAACGGCTGAGGCATGTCGAGCCGCGGCAGCGCGCCTCCTCAATGCGGATGCCACAGAAATCGCCTTTATGAAGAACACGACGCAAGGTATTCTTATTGCGGCGAACGGTATAGATTGGCGCGAAGGGGACAACGTCGTCACAACGGCAGTTGAGTTTCCTGCCAATATCTATCCGTGGTGGAGTTTGAAGGAACGCTATGGCGTGCAGACGCGCATGGTGCCGGAGCGAGACGGGTGCATACACATTGAGGATCTTGCCTCAGCGATTGACGCGCACACGCGGGCAGTGACGATTAGCCACGTGGAGTTCGCCTCCGGCTTCCGAAACGATATTCAGGCCCTCGGCGAACTGTGCCAAGAACGCGATATCTGGTTTGTGGTAGATGCTATCCAGAGCCTCGGTGTCATCGAGGTGGATGTGAAAGCCTGCCAGATCGATATTCTCGCAGCGGATGGACACAAGTGGCTGCTGGCCCCGGAAGGCGCAGCGATTTTCTACTGTGCCGACGAAAAACGGGAACGGCTTATCAACACCAACGTTGGATGGGCAAGCGTCGTCAATCCACGCGATTTTCTCAATTACGATTTAACGCAGAAACCGGACGCGACCCGTTTTGAAGAGGGCTCTTACAACAGCGTAGGCTTGTATGGGCTTAAGGCAGCGATCGAATTATTGCTTGAGGTGGGTATTCCAACCATTGAGGCACGCGTTTTGGGGCTCACTGCACGCTTAATCGCAGGGTTGGAATCCAAAGGTTATCGCGTTATCACCCCGAAAACAGATGCAAAGCGAGCGGGAATTGTTATCTTTGAAAGCCCCAGGCACACACCTGACGAAATCTACGCGATGCTTCATGCACAGGATATAATAACTGCGGCGCGCGGCAGCGGGGTCAGAGCCTCGCCTCATTTTTACAACAAAGCTGCTGAAATTGAACGTCTGCTTGAAGTGCTACCTTAGGATTTCACGACAGTAATAGGCACACGCCGTGTGCCGTTACACAACACTATAAGGAAGAAAATTGGAAACTATACAGACACAGGATAACATTCAGACACATATAGTGCGGCAGGTGTCAACAATCTGTCTATCACTTCTTCTCGGTTCTCTGCTGACGCTCAGTGCTTGTACGATGCCCGGTGGAAATCAGAAGGTTAGCCGCATCCGTCTCTCTATCCAAAATACACTACCTATCCACCGAAAAAATGTCCCCATTGTGTTGACTGGTGAACAACTCCGAAATGTCAATCCTGATTTTTCCTTTAAAGCCTATTCCGTTGTTACCGGGAAAGCCCCGCGGGAGGTGATGATTGCTGCCCAAGCGGACGACCTGGACTATGACGGCGAACGCGATCAGCTCACTTTCCTGCTCGATCTGGAGCAGGAGGAAACAAAAGAGGTATCAATCCTTTACGACCCAACCGTTAAAGCAACTTTAACACTTGACATCAATAAACAGACACGCGCAGGTATTTTCCCCGAACTCAACGCCGTGGCAGCAATGGAATCGAATCTGATTGCGTATCTGCTCAAGCCGAACGGTGCATTTATCGCGTATGGCAAAAAACGAGAGGCACTCTTCAGTATAGACACAATGTTTCAGGCGGAATTAGATGATGATAGGAGCCCCTTTTCACCGGAGCTCAGACACCATTTTGAGAGTAACGACATCACCCTCTCCCAACAGGTGCAAATAGAGATAGAGAAACAGGAGCAACAGTGGATAGTCCGCGATCTTGAGCACCAAGAGACCTATTTTATCCGAAAATCACGCAACAGCGAGGGTGCCGACCTTGGGCAGGACATCGAGACAGAGGGACAGTTGAATGTCGCCAAATCGATTAGCTTATCGCTGAACGCGCTCCTCGAACCCGAAACACCCGAGATGGTTGCACTAACCACCTCAGAGGATCTGATAGGCTGTGGCGGGGTTGCGCTGTGGGATAAACAAAAAGCGGAGATGATTCCGCTGCCAACTGAAGGCGACTACGTCCGCATCCTCGCCGATGGTGCTATCCGCTCCATCGTTCAACGGATTTTGCCGAAGTGGGACATTCAGGGGGAGACACTCCGGTTCACATCAACCACTTTCATCTATGGCGAAAATCCGTGGATTGAGCATCACATCCTTATAGACGGAAACCTGCCTGCGGATTATGCGATTGTTGTGGGGATTCCGAATCTGAGCGATGCTTATGGCACGGACGAAAAACAGGGTTGGTTCTGGAGTTGGGGAACAGATCCGAATGGCATAGCCCCGCTCGGCGTAGCATTGATTTATTCGACAACACCAATACAGCGGAGTGGGGAAGTTAAAACAGAAAACTCGCGCTTGTCGGTAACCCTAACCCCTGATGCGGAGGGGCATCTCAGCTATCGAGCGTTTGCTATTTGGGGCGGCGGCATTGATGGGATACACACCGAAACGGAATTCGCGCAGCACGTCCAGATTACAACCACTGCGATGAGCACGCCGCCCCGAATTAAGTTTTTGCGACAGGAGGACGAGAAGTAGACTTTTCGTTATTCCTTGCGGAGAATTGAGAATGCAAGACAGGTCTAACAATGCTCTATAGATCTCGTCGGAGGTTTCTTATGCAACCTTAATTAGGAGGCGGCACTCTAGAACTAATAAGAAACCCGATTTTGAACCGGGTATCCGCCCCTGCTTTGCAGGGGTAAATACCTCATGCGGAAAAATCGGAGCAGAAACCGAATTGATGAAGAGGTTGGGAAAATATTATGCTAAACAAAGAAGAGTGTCTACAACTCATTGCAAATCAGCGCACCGATGAAATCGTTGTCACCACGATGGGGATTACCGTGCCGTGGGGCAAGCTATCTACGCATCCATTGGATTATGCGTCCGTCGGCAGTGCAATGGGACACGCCGCCGACTTCGCACTCGGCATCGCACTCGCCAAACCCGACAAAAAGGTGATTGTGCTCAACGGTGACGGAAGCATGCTGATGTGCTTAGGCACATTGGCGACGATTACCGCTCTGAACACGCCACCTCCCAACTATCTCCTTTTTGTCTGTGATAATGGCACCTACGAGGTCACGGGCAATCAACCGGTCCCTGCTGGTAACGCCGGTTTTAGTTGGACGACGATTGCGAAAGGAGTCGGTTTCCAGCAGGTCTATGAATTTGATGAGGCTGAAGCACTTGAAGCAGCACTCCCGAAAATTTGGGCTGAAGCAGGCCCTATTTTTGTCAGTCTGAAGATTGTGCAAGCACATGAGCCACCACCTGACCGGTGGGGCGGATTTCCGCACCCATATCTACAAGAGTCGCTTGCCGAATCAACGCATAAGTTAAAGCAGGCACTTGCATCTAAGTAGGGATGAATTCTGACTGCAAGCTCCATTATTGTCTGAATGCACGTCGCTTTTTCGTTATTCCTTGCGGAGAATTGAGAATGGTAGACAGGCACAGCAATGCACTATAGATCTCGTCGGAGGTTTCTGACGCAAAGTTTACAGAAGAGCCCTCCAGGATTACACAGATTATCGCGAATAAGCGGGCACTGGAGTGTTGAAGTTTGTGTACCTTAAAGGACATACCTATTTTTTCATTTCATCAAAACACGCCCATGCTACGCTACAGAAGGAGCACAACTATGCCACAAAAATTAGAAACCCTACGGATGGGACGCACAGAGATGCGTCCGAACGCCCTCGCCCTTGGCGCGGCATGGCTATGGCAAAAACCGGATGCTGAAGTTATCGGTGCCATCCGACGCGGCATTGAACTCGGCATTAACTACATTGACACCTATCCGGGGCATGCAGAACACCTCTGGGGAGAAGCACTTTCTGGTGGCCTGAGAGGAAACGTCTATCTACAAGCCAAAGTCGGCACGCATCCGGAGCGACGAAAAGACTTCTCCGCGGAAGGCACACGGTGGAGTGTCACCAATAGCCTCAAGCACCTGCGCACAGAATATCTGGATGCCGTGTTAATCCATGATCCGATTGATATGGAGAGTGTATTGGGGAAAGGGTGCGCGTTGGATACACTTCTGGAGATGAAAGCGGAAGGCTATATTCGACATATCGGTGCCGGTGTACGCTCCCATGAATTCCACAAGACGCTGATCGAAACGGGGCATATTGACATCATCCTCACCTTCTTAGACTATACCTTGTTATCACAATCTGTGGCACAGACGACATTGCCGTTGGCACGCGAACACGATGTCGGTATTATTCTCGCAAGCCCACTGGGAATGGGCAGTTTGACGGGCGCGGAACCGAATGTTGCAGAGGAACGCCGACGTAACCCGGATGCTGAACCCAAGGCGTACGCGATGTGGAAGTGGTGTCAGGAACGTGATGTCAACATCCGCCATCTGGCGATGCAGTTTTGCCTCGCCGCGCCGATAGATGGCATTGTTATGTTCGGTCCCGCGGACAAAACACAAGTGGAAGATGGGTATGAAGCGGCAACAACTGAGATCCCGGAACATATTTGGGAGGCGTTCGAGGCGGAATTTGGAATCAAGCGCGGGATGTAGTTAATTGATCTGAATGCACATCGCTTTTTCGCTATTCCTTTGCGGAAATGCACGTCGCAAATATAAGAAATAAAAAAGTTGTTCATTAGGGTAATGCCCCGCAAAGCGGGAGGAAGGGTGATT
The DNA here is from genome assembly GCA_958295855.1 of uncultured Poribacteria bacterium. Lineage (GTDB taxonomy): Bacteria > Poribacteria > WGA-4E > WGA-4E > WGA-3G > CATQHH01. Next base: position 377,972 of record OY282383.1, read on the forward strand.
CCCTGCAAAGCAGGGCATTACCCTCTTCACCCTAAAATTCACAACTTGGGCGCAGAGAGGTTTTACCCCCTGCAAAGCAGGGGGAACATACCCTTCGCCGCAGAATTGAGAATGCAAGACAGGTCTAACAATACTCTGTAGCTCTCGTCGGAAGGCCCTTATGCAACCTTAATTAGCAGGGAGTGCTCTAGAACTAATAAGAAACCCGATTTTGACTTTTCGTTATTCCTTGCGGAGAATTCAGCAAATGTAAGAAATAAAAAAGTTGTTCATTAAAATTCACAACTTGGTATGAAACCCCTGCTTTGCAGGGGCAAATACCATTGGCAAGATGCGTCTGGCGCTGCCCTGTAGCTCTCGTCGGAGTTTTTTACGCAACAAAATCGGGGCAGAAACCGAATTGACGAAAAACCTTTTTGCCTGTAGGGGCAGTTCTTGTGCCTGCCCAGTCAAAATTCGGCCCTATATTCATGCCTTTTGTGCCACCATGCTTGCGAGAATGCCGAGATTTCAGCGCAGCTTGCAAGCTGAAACTTGCTGTTAAAACCTTGTCACATCGCTCAAGCACGTAGGCTGCCATGTCAATATGGAGCTGTTTCCCTTCCAATTTGAGGAAGAGCCAATTTAGCCCTGTCGTAGTAGCCCCATAAACGCGAGGAATGTTGTTCCCTTTTTCAGCATTAAAGCGTTAGGCAGCGACCATCTCCGCCACACACTGTCCGAGTCCGGTTGTCAGGTCATCTCTTTCAGCGCAGCTTGCAAGCTGAAACTTGCTGTTAAAACCTGCAGATTACGCAGATTAACGCGCATCGAGAAGAATCACCTTTTTGCCTGTAGGGGCAGTTCTTGTGCCTGCCCAGTCAAAATACGGCACTATATTCATGCCTTTTGTGCCACCATGCTTGCGAGAATGCCGAGATTTCAGCGCAGCTTGCAAGCTGAAACTTGCTGTTAAAACCTTGTCACATCGCTCAAGCACGTAGGCTGCCATGTCAATATGGAGCTGTTTCCCTTCCAATTTGAGGAAGAGCCAATTTAGCCCTGTCGTGGTAGCCCCATAAACGCGAGGAATGTCGTTCCCTTTTTCAGCATTAAAGCGTTGGGCAGCGACCATCTCCGCCACACACTGTCCGAGTCCGGTTGTCAGGTCATCTCTTTCAGCGCAGCTTGCAAGCTGAAACTTGCTGTTAAAACCTGCAGATTACGCAGATTAACGCGCATCGAGAAGAATCACCTTTTTGCCTGTAGGGGCAGTTCTTGTGCCTGCCCAGTCAAAATACGGCACTATATTCATGCCTTTTGTGCCACCATGCTTGCGAGAATGCCGAGAATTTTGTCACATCGCTCAAGCACGTAGGCTGCCATGTCAATATGGAGCTGTTTCCCTTCCAATTTGAGGAAGAGCCAATTTAGCCCTGTCGTAGTAGCCCCATAAACGCGAGGAATGTTGTTCCCTTTTTCAGCATTAAAGCGTTGGGCAGCGACCATCTCCGCCACACACTGTCCGAGTCCGGTTGTCAGGTTGTCCTTCTTCGCTTCAACGAGGATAATGACCGGTGCTTCCAAATAATACTGCTCCGGCGACAGGCTCACTAAAAAATCACATATCCCTGTCAAGTTGTTTTCGGCATCAACGTTGAAGTCAATGCCCGAAAAGAGGCTGATGCGGCACTCAAAGTGTTCCCGGAGTTCAATGAGGACATCGGCGACAATCATTTCCGACTTCGCCTTCTCTGTGCCTATCGCAACAGCTAGCGGTACCTTTTTTGCTAACGCTTTGGTAAGCTCCACGCTCGGTTCGACCCGCTCTGCTTCGGAAAAGATGCCGGCAGCCTGAACTGTTTCAAGTTGAAACGCTTTTCTCACTGCTTCTAAGGTGAAGTTGCTATAAGGCATGTGATTGAACCCTCCTTATGTTAAATCTTGTAGGAGCGATCTCCGACTCGCGAGGCTTACACTTTTACCGCAGCAGCCAAATCTGATGCAAACCGTTTCACCGCAATGAGCAATTCCGCTTCGTCGCTGATATGCTCTTCAATAACATTGACGATGGCACTCCCCACAATCACGCCATCGGCGAGTTGCGCGACCTGTGTTGCCTGCTCAGGTGTGGAGACGCCGAAACCGACACCGACCGGTTTATCCGTATGTTTTCGCAGTTCTGCGAGCATCGGCGCAATTTCATCTGACAACGTCGCTCGCGTCCCTGTTACGCCTGTTAGGGAGACGCAGTAGACAAACCCAGTGCTCACCGAGGCGATTAATTGCATCCGTTCCGGTGGGCTAGTCGGCGCGACGAGAAAGATAGTGGCAAGGTTATAATGTGGTGCAACCTCAAGCAGCGGTTGTGCTTGCTCTGGCGGCAGATCCGGCACGATAACCCCGTCAACGCCTGCTGCGTGTGCTGCTTTGCAAAATGCATCCTCGCCCATCCGAAAGATCGGATTGTAGTAACTCATCAGGGCGATGGGAATATCTGTCTGTTGCCGCAGGTCTGCCACCATTTCCAGGATTTGCTGGAGCGAGATGCGATGTGTGAGTGCGCGTTCACTTGCGCGTTGGATAGTGGGGCCGTCCGCGATCGGGTCGGAGAAAGGGACACCGAGTTCGATGAGGTCTGCACCTGCTTCCTCCAAGGTGAGGAGGAGTTTGGCGGTAAGTTTGGGGCTCGGGTCCCCAGCGCAGAGGTACGGCATAAATGCGCGGGTGCCTTTGTGTCGGAGTTCTTGAAATTTCTGGTCAATTCGATTCATGGGTATGATTGCGTTCCGGTTTTCTCTTAATAGGTTTTCTCAATTATACCTTGCATGAAGTGAATTGTCAAGGGAAGTTTGCCGGGTTACAGAACACTTAGCCTCTCGCTTTAAATTTCGGAGATTTTTTAGTCTAGTTTCTCCGCCTTTTTGCGAATATCGTAGTTTCCGTTTATCTGATGTACCATGTCGTCGCCAAGATTACGAAGTGCAGACTCAACGGATGCAGAGTATTCTTTCTTGCCTGTACCAAACCCGAGTCCTTCCGAACCAATTCCCATACCGGATGCCCTGACAGCTGTGAGCTGGAGCATTTTATGTCCGACTTTTTTTGTCAAACAAGCATGCGATTGAGATACGACCTGTAGGGCATCACGCTGCTTAATCCGCATCTCTCAAAGGTTTTTTCGCTTGCTAACACAGAACAACTCTGATGTCAAACTTAATTCTGAAACTTGGCATTAAGTATCCCGAGATTGATTCCGAACCGATCACTACATCGTCGGCGGGTCTTCCTCAATTGTTAACACCCGATAAGGGGCAACTTCGTTTTCAATTTTTTTGAGGAGCCTACTCAGTTCAGGACTAGCCGTCGAAGAAAAGTGAATGCAAAGGGCGTTGGATTTTCGCCGCACGCCGATTCCATGAATACCCACTTTTCCCAGGTATCTCCGGGATACGCGTTTATGAACTTCGGTCAGTGACTTGCTATTCATAACATGCTACTCCTACAATAATTCAATGAATCACCGTCGCCCGCCTTTCCAAAGATAGGCGGCATAGCCGACGCGTTCAAAGAAAAGGGGAGAATCTAAGCCTTCAGCAAGGCGTTGTTGAACAACTTCTAGTGCCGAATCGCCGAACCAAATCCGGCCACTTTTCGCATCGATGCCGGCTGTCTGCCCAATCCGTTCGGTAATGTCGTGCTGTTTCTGGTATTCCGCCCAGATACGCTTGGCACTGCGTGAATCGGCTTCTGTCCAATTTGGGTGTTCCATTGTTGATTCCTCCCTTCTTTTGTCGTTACCGTTTGAAACCGGGGATCTTATGCGTGAGGTTGCCTTGGAGTCATCATAACTTAAAGGATACCACGAAAACTCAATCCGTGTCAAATTTATGGGGCGATAAGGGTATCACCCCCGCAAAGCGGGGGTATGCACCCTCAGTGTCGTGATGCAGCGTGTTGCAATCTCGCTTCTCATAAGCTATAATTTAACATCAGAATGCTTAAGATTATTCCCATTTTTCGCGACTTTGCTATTACGGCTCAAAAACTTTGTACAGTGCTACCTCTCCATCGCGAATCGTGTTAATCGCCACGCTTTTGATCGGGTGCCGATGCGCATCATAACCGGCAATAGAGGAGGCACCCTGGTAGTTTGTGACATTCGCCAATGCATCCCGGATTGCAGCAGAATCGAGCGTTCCGGCTGTTTCGATTGCGGTGGCTAAAATTCCCATAGCGTCATAGCCCCATGATGCTATGGCATCCGCGTCTTCCACAAACATGGCTTCATAGGCTTCAACAAACGGAGCGGCATCAGGGGATTCTGTGCTAAAATCTGTGATGAAGTATGCTCCTTCCAATGGCGCATTGTCATCTAAAGTCTTGAGAAGGTTGCTATCATTCCAGCTATCGCTGCCCAGCAGGGTTGCCTCAATCCCCATTGCCCTGGCTTGCGCTGCTACCAAGAAAACTTCTGGGAAAAAACTGGCGAGGAACACCGTATCTGGGGCTGCTGCGTTAATGTTCATTAACTGTGCATCAAAGTTTTCATCGCCATGTTGATAGACTTCGCTGGCAACGATTTCCCCGCCGAGTTTTTGAAAATTCTCTTCAAAAGCCATAGTGAGATCTGCCGAGTACACATCATCGGCTTGGCGAATAGTCGCGGCAGTTTTCGCATTCAGTTCAGCGGCATCAACCGCGAATTGAGCCATCACTGCCGCTTGAACTGAAGATGGCGCGACAACGAGAAAAACAAAGTCTCCGCCCTTAGAAGTCACGTTCTGCCCAGAAGAACCGGGAATCATGAGGATGCTATGTGCTGTAGCAACCGGGCCAACCTGCGTGGAATTGGTTGAGAAAAGGGGGCCTATAATCGTAATAACCCCATCTTCCTCAATGAGTTCTCTCGCAACACGGACGCTTTCTTCCGTCCCCGGGAGTGCGTCTGCGCCCTGATTATCCTTAACGATAAATTCAACGTGCATCTCCAGCACCCCGCCGCTGGCGTTGATTTGGGTTCTCGCCAGTTCTGCCCCTTTGGCAAAACTGGGGCCGAAATTTGCTGGTTGAATCACACCAATCTTCACGGTGGCCGCAGCGTCCGGGGTGGACACATCGGGGCTAATCACCTGTCTCACTCGTTCGCATCCTGAAAGGCATGTCATCAAAATCAAAGCTAAGGTTAGGAAAGTTACGAAGAAAGTTTTCGAGTTCATCATTGTCTCCTTCAATTTCGTCTTAGATTCGCAAAATCGCCTCAGACCCTATTCGCTAAGGCATACTCATAAGTTTATCAATAGTTGCTGATATTGTCAATTAAAGATTAACCGATATTAGGGCTATTTAGTTTTTCTTTGGCATGGGTAGTTGTTGTTGGGCCACCGTTTCTAAGGAAGATGAATCCGTTCTGGGAAAAACGCGCAGTGGTATTGGAACCGGGCGGGTGGGAAGCAAAGCAGGGGAAAAATCCCATCCGCCGCATAACTTCAGAATAACAAAAACTTTACACACTCCCTGGAGTGTCCTGAAAGATTGAATTTTCCGAGAATTTTGTGGTATACTTAATGATATAACTTTTGGTTGAAAAGTCAAATTAAATTTAATAGCGGATGGAGAAGCCTTCACGCCGCATCTATGAAATAGCGTGCGAACGGTTGAAGGTGCAACCACAGCAATGTCTCTATGTTGGGGATGGGAGCAGCAAAGAACTGACAGGGGCAGCATCGGTTGGGATGCTACCGATTTTGAAGCGCGCCGATTTGACGGATGTCTATGCCCCACACGGCCCCGAGGTAGAAAACTGGCGGGCCGCGTTATTGGTGAAATCCGGGAACTGTGCGGCCTCGTTTCTGAATTAGCGTAGATATGCGTTGACTTTAAGGAATCTGAAAATGAAAACGTTCAAAGACAAATGGACATCGGGTGAACCCGGTGACACAAGACGAATCACACATCGTTTCGATCGAGGTCAACTTTTTAAGTTAGGTGCTACTGGATATTGGGACGAAGAGGAGCCGTGTATCAACGCTTTTCACGCAAAAATTTCTGTGGAAGAAGCAGACTGATTTTTCTTGACGGTTTTTGTCAACTCTGTTATTATTTTGACAGGAGCCTCTTAAATATCGGCGGGAAGTTTAGTCACGCATCTTTGATGCGTGGTTAAACCTTTCGCCGAATATCATTAGTTAGGCGATACCCTCTATGAAAACTACCCATAACATCCTTTTTCAAGATGCACGAGATTTGAAAGAAATTGCTTCTGAGAGCGTAGACCTGGTCGTTACCTCTCCGCCATATCCCATGATTAGCATGTGGGACGATATGTTTAGTCAGCAGAATCCAGAAATTCAGAAGGCGTTAATACGTGGTGATGGTAAACAGGCTTATGAGTTGATGCACGAGATTCTCGATTCTGTATGGGATGAAGTGTTCAGGGTTTTAAAGGATGGTAGATTTGCATGCATCAATATCGGTGATGCGACGAGGAGGGTAAGAGATGATTTTTGTTTGTATCCAAACCACGCGAGAATCTTGAATTACCTCTTAACTATTGGGTTTTCAGCACTACCTGATATCCTCTGGCGAAAACAGACCAATGCCCCCAATAAATTTATGGGATCGGGAATGCTACCTGCGGGTGCTTATGTGACGCTGGAACACGAGTACATTCTGATAGTGAGAAAAGGCCCCAAAAGGGAATTTAAAACAGAGCACGAAAAAGAAAATAGACGCGAAAGTGCACTGTTTTGGGAAGAGAGGAATATCTGGTATTCGGATGTTTGGATGGATATTAAGGGAACAGCACAGAGACTTTCCAATGCTATGTCGCGATTGAGGAGTGCAGCATTTCCATTCGATTTGGCTTATCGACTGATCAATATGTATTCTGTGAAAGGTGATATGATACTCGACCCGTTTTTGGGTACGGGAACTACCTTTGCAGCTGCGATGACATCGGGACGCAATAGTATCGGCGTTGAAATCGACGAGAGTTTTCAACGTGCCTTAGGAAAAGGGCGGGCGGGAATTGCACACCATATTGTTAATTTTTCAGACCATTATTTGTGCGATAGAGTGCACAGACATTTTGAGTTTGTCAAAAATCGGATTCAAAAGTCGGGCCCGTTGAAATATACAAACAGGCATTATGGATTTCCGGTGGTGACGAGTCAAGAGCAGTTTATTTTATTGAACGGCTTAAAAGAGGTTCGAGTCTGTGGAGATAATATCTTTGAGGGCGTCTATTCACTGAAACCGCAAGATAAAGTTCATAACCTGTGTTGCGATTTTGAGAACTAGAACACGCATCAAAGATGCGTGTTGCATTGTCCTAATTTTTCTGTCCTTCGCTGCCTCAATTTCTCGAATTTTGGAGTTTTCATGAAAATTCGCTGTATTAACGCTTACCAAGTCGATCTGCCGCTCTATGAAGGCAGCTATAACTGGTCCGGCGGGAAATCTGTCTCCGTTTTCGACAGCACCATCGTCGCGATTGAAACGGATGAAGGCATTACCGGCTACGGCGAGGTGTGTCCGCTGGGACCGTTCTATCTCCCCGCCTATGCAATGGGTGCCCGCACCGGTATTGCTGAACTCGCACCGCATCTCATCGGCGCAAACCCGACGCAACTGCTTCCGCTCAGTCGGCGCATGGATGCCGCCCTCAAGGGGCATCCGTACGTGAAATCCGCAATTGACATGGCGTGTTGGGATATTCTCGGCAAGGTTGCAAACCAACCTGTCTGTACCCTTCTCGGAGGGAGGTATGGAGCGAATTTCATGCTCTATCGTGCGATTTCCCAACAATCTCCTGATGAGATGGCGGAGAAGGTTGCCACCTATCGTGCGGAAGGGTATCGCAAATTCCAATTGAAAGTGGGCGGTGACCCAAACACAGATATTGAACGTATCCACGCGGTCGCCGGATTGATGCAACCAGGAGATGTGCTCATTGCGGATGCAAATACCGGGTGGTTGATGCACCAAGCCGCCCGCGTCGTCCGGGGCGTGAGCGATGTGGATGTCTACATCGAGCAACCTTGTCTTTCTTATGAAGAATGCCTCGCCATTCGCCAGCGTACAGCGCACCCCTTTGTTCTCGACGAGACAATTGACAGCATTCACGCGTTGTTGCGCGGTCATGCCGACCGGGCGATGGATGTCGTCAACATTAAAATCAGCAAATTCGGCGGGCTGTCCAAAGCAAAATTAGCGAGAGACATGTGCGTTGAGCTCGGAATTGCAATGACGATTGAAGATAGTTGGGGTGGCGACATCACAACTGCCGCGATTGCCCATCTCGCCCACAGCACGCCGCCGGAATTTCTTTTCACAGCGACTGATTTCAACAGCTATGTCACCGTCCGTACAGCCGAAGGGGCACCGCAACGCGCCAACGGTAGAATGGCAGCCGCAACGCAACCGGGCTTGGGAATCTTCCCTGATATGGCTGTCTTAGGTGAACCGGTAGTCCATGTGGAATAAATAGTAGTAGGCACACGCCGTTGTGCCGTAACAAGGTTGACGATTGTATGCGCATCAGAATCCTCTCCGCTGCCGATGTCCGAGCAGCCTTGCCAATGTCCAAAGCAATTGATGCGATGCGGCACGCCTACAGCCAGCTTTCGGCAGGCAAGGTGACAGCACCGCCACGACAACATATCCCCACTGACAAAGGCGTTACGCTCTTCATGCCTGCTTATCTGTCCGAGGGCGGCGAGTTCGGAATCAAAGTCGTCTCGGTTTATGACAACAATCCAAACCTTGACTTGCCTCGCATCGCTGCAACAGTCTTAATCCTTGACCCGGGGACAGGAACCCCAAAAGCATTCATGGACGGTAGCAGCCTCACTGCCATCCGAACAGGAGCCGGTGGTGGCGTGGCAGCAGATTTGCTTGCTCGGCAGGACGCAAAAACGGTTGGGCTATTCGGCGCGGGGGTGCAGGCGAGGGCACAGTTGCAGGCAGTGATGGCAATCAGAGACATCTCGCACGTGAACCTCATCAGTCGTACACAGGCCTCGGCCCAACAACTTGCTGCTGAGATTTCGGAGTGGACAGATGCCCCCGAAGTCAATCGCGTATCTACTCCACAAGAGGCGGTGGCGGACGCGGATATCGTCTTATGTGCCACGACATCGGCAACCCCACTTTTTGACGGTAACGCCCTACAACCGGGCACGCACATCACAGCGGTTGGCTCATTCACACCCGAAAAACGGGAAGTTGATACGACGACAATAAGAAGGGCACACCGAATTGTGGTGGATTCGCGGGAAGCCTGCTTAGCGGAGGCGGGAGACTTGCTTATTCCGAACGCTGACATAGACGCTGAAATCGGCGAAATCGCCAACGGTGACAAGCAGGGGCGCAGATCAGAAGACGAAATCACGTTTTTCAAATCGGTAGGGGTGGCGGTGCAAGATGCAGTCGCAGGCTCAGTGGTACTCGCAGAGGCAGAAGCCAAAGGATTGGGCATCGTCGTCGAAATCGCATGAGGACAGGAGAGCCCTTTGGTAAGAAATACTCTCGAACCAAGTTGTGAGTGACTCGCGCAAACTTTTTTATTTCTTACATTAAAGAAACCCGATTTTTCCGTTGATTGCTTTTTCCCCAAGGAACCGGGCGGGAGGGAAGCAAAGCGGGGGAAGAAGCTGCTCAAAATCGGAGCAGAAACTGAATTGATGAAACACCATAAAGGACACATCGACACAAAAGGTGCCATCACACCTACCGCCCCAGGGGATGCACGTGGTTTAAGGGTATTACCCCTGCAAAGCAGGGGCAAATACAAATAAGGATATTACCCCTGCAAAGCAGGGGCAAATACAAATGCGGACACGCCTACGCGCTTACAATATCGTAGAAAACTGGTATCCCTCTCGTTTAAGTGCCGCGATGATTCGGTCTGTCGCTTCGACCGTGCCCGAACGGTTCGCTTGTGCATTCTCTGCTTTTCCATCATGGAATACGATAATTGAGCCAGGTTTTACCTTTTTCAATACACTTTGGACGATTCGGTCGGGATTCTGCGTTGTCCAATCCCAACTCCACACATTGCAACTGATGTGCGTTCGATTCTCTTTCGCGAGCACCCATGCGACTGGCAGAAACCTTGTTAATATCGGTGCACGAAACACAATCTCACCTGTAACGCCTACCTGTCGAAGGAGGCTGTCTGTGCGTTCAATTTCTCGCTGGACAATTGATGGCGGCAGGAAGCCCAGCACAGGATGGCTGTAAGAATGATTGCCGAGTTGGTGCCCTTCAGCGATAACGCGGTGTACCGTTTCTGCGTGTTTTTCAATTCGATTGCCGATCATGAAGAATGTGGCTTTGACGTTGTGCTTGGCGAGTACATCAAGCAACCGCTCGGTGTAGGGCGGATGCGGTCCATCATCAAAGGTGAGCGCGACACTCCGCTGTTGTGTGTTCAGGCGGACAATATTCTTTCCGAAGGGTGGTTTAAAGAAAAACCAGAGTAACGTCGCCGTTGCAAATCCTACGACGGCGGTGATTATTGAACTCATTAACATACCTTGCGGAGTACCATGCTTGCCTGTGTAGTTCGAAGTCCGTTACAAATCTCGTCGGAGGGCTCTTCTGTAAAGCTTGCATCAGAAACCTCGGACGAGAGCTACAGAGTCTTGTCAGACGCATCTTGCATTCTGATTACTCCGCAAGTAAAGACAAAAAACAAGGAATGACAAAAACCTGTTAATCGATCGAGATCTGTTCGATTGAATGGACGAACAGCACGTCGTTTGCCCCTTTGTAACATTGCAATGTTTGCGCCACTTCCTCCGGATCTTGGTTATCTGCGTCCGGATCTTGGTTATCTGCTGTTAAGCCTGCGATAACTAAGTCAGCTTGGGCGGATCGATGTGCCACTTCTTGCTCTAAAGCCTCCCCACTGCTGCAAGACACGGAAGTCACATTCTGCATTGAGATGGGTAACCGCCCTTCCTTCATCAGTGCTGCGAGCCGATCTGCCTGGCGCGCTGCGTCCCCGGAGTCGAAACACGCGAAGAGCCGGATCTCGGCCCGGCTCCACTCCGGGTGCCCGACGATGATGTAGGCGAGTAACAACATCATTGGTGCATTTGCCAAGTTGGCTTCCGTTACCCATACGTGGATGGAGGACCGGTAGCCGAATCGGTACTTCGCCGAGCGCAAGATTAGGACGTTGAACATTGAATTCGCTGCGAGGCGAGCACCTTGCTTAATCTCTTTGATCTCGTCAGGATTCTCTCGATCGAACTCAAATAGAATGCAGTTGTTTGGCAAGCCCGAAATTCCTGGCATCTGTAGTATTTGCGCCATAGCTAGTTGAAACGTCGGGCAAATCAGGGAATCGACGAAAATGCCAGCTCTGCTGACCTCGGTGCGTTGTATTAACTCATCAACATGGATGCGTGCCTCGACCTCGCTAGAAAACGAGTAATCGCCTTGGAAGAGTCGGATGAAGTGGCCGAACCCGTGCCGGTGGCAGATCCAACGGAGCAAGTCGAAGTGCCCGAGCCGACGTTCCCCAAATCGGGTCACGGCGACAATCGAGGGGCGCCATCCCCTTTCGGATGAGATAACACGGCTTTTTTGTAACGTAGTCTGCAGCCACCGCGTTAACTGGAACATGGTGCCCTGGAAGATTGCCGCCAAGCCCCGCCGCCCGCGGTGGCTTCGGCGGAGTCCGATGTAGGCCCCCACCATGAGGAAGATTGAGATGAACGTATACAGCACGCTAATCTGAATCATCATCAAACCGCACATCACGGTGCCCACCAGGGACAGGTACCAACGGGACTGGAAGGTGGGGCGATAGGAGGGGTCACCGGCGAAGTGCTCGAGGAAGGACACGGTACAGAGGGCACCGTACGTTACCATGTAGAACATGCTGAGGATTTGGGCGATAATATCCACATTGCCTACGATTACGAACACTATCGCGATTCCGCCGGACACGCAGGTGGCGTATACGGGTTCCTGCGTTTGTCCTATACCTTTTGCCATGAGCCGGTTCAGCTTGGGGACAGGCAGCACGTTGTCGCGGGCAAGCATCTGTAAGGTTCTGGGGGCTACCAGGATGGAGCCGAGGGCGGATGAAAAAGCGGCGGCACCTAAGCCGACGTAGATTGTGGATCTCCATCGCGCGATGTCTGCCATGACAAACTGGTTTGCCGCGAGTTCTTCGGGCGTGGCACTTTGGCACAGTTTGAGGGCCACGAGTAGGTATATAACCATCCCCGCGAACGTCGCGCTAATTGTGCCTAGGGGGATGCTTCTCTGCGGGTTCTTCAGATCGCCGGATAGCCCGAGCCCTGCGATCATGCCGGTGAAGGCAGGAAAGCAGGTGGCGAAAACCGTCCCAAAACTATCGCCGCCTTCGATGCGCGCGGTAAAGTTCAATCCCTCCGGACGCATTTCTTCGGGGCCTTGGCCAAACAGGAAAGCGATGATTGATACCGCCAGGATTGTGGTGACACCCCATAGCACTCGCACACCGAGGTCCGCACCCTTGGTTAGCATGAGCGCGATAATGAGGAGCGTGCAAGGAAGGCTTATCCAGCGCGGGTCGAGGTTCAATTCGTAGATGGCGGTGATCAATTCATACACGGGTTCAAAAGCTTCCGCGAAGGCGACTATATAGAAGGCGACCGAGATTGCTTGAGAAATATAGAGTGCGATGCCAATCGCGCCGCCGATACTCGTGCCGAAGGAACGGCTGACAATGTAGTACGCGCCGCCTCCCGCCACGCGGCGGTTCGTCGCAATCTCGGACACGGCTAACACCGTCGGAATGGTTACGAAATGCCCGAGGACGATAATCAGGAGGCTACCCCAGAGCCCAACGTGTGCGACGGCGTAACCGAACCGCAGGAAGAGAATGGCACCGAGGATGGTACTGATGGAAGCAAGAAACACAGGGGCGGTGCCGAAGCCATGCCCTTGTTGCGAATGTGGGGCGGTGGTACCGAATTCAGATCTGGATTGCTGGGATGTCTGTGAAAACATATTTTTGTTTTTTCGCCTTTCCTTGCGGAGTAATCAGAATGCAAGGTTCATCGTGTGTTGCGTTGTAGATCTCGTCGGAGGTTTTTTACGCAACCTTAATTAGCATCAGGGGGCCTACAACTCATAAGAAACCCGCTTTTGAACCGGGTATCCGCCCCTGCTTTGCAGGGGTAAATACCTCATGCGGAAAAAGCGGAGCGAAAACTGAATTGATGGTGGTTTCCGATGATGGATGGCGGGTAGGCATGTGGCACTACGCCTACGGATGGCCATTAGAACTTTCCGAAAACACGCACGAAAATTTCCATGAAATTCTGATCGTTCACTTCTCCGGTTGCCCGTTGATCTATGTATCGCGCGCCGATGTGCAGAAAGAGTTGCTTCTGGTAGGCGACGAAACTCTTTTCCATCTCAGCCAATAGTGCTTGACGCACAAAATCGTTAGGGTTGGTAAGCATATCATTGAACAGGAGAATCTGCCCGCCACCGGTGATCTTGATGGTTTTCGTGAACTGATAGACTACCTTGAGAATAAACGCGGAAGCCATATCACGCACATGTGCACGTTCAATTTGGCGCAATCGGAGCCGGCGGGAGATGTTCTTTCCGTCGATTTTCGCTTTGACAGCGAAGTAGTCGAGCCGGTCTTCTGCCATTCGGAAACCGTTGCGGATGGTGTACTTGAACATTGGACTGATTTCAAGGGATTTGGAGGGTCGCAGGCGGTACAAGGTTTTGAAAATGCCCACTTCGTAATGTTCATTGTCCCTGTCGCCATCGAAGTCGTATTGTACTTTGGCGCGAGCCGTTGTAACCATCCGGTCAATCCCCAGATATTCCCATGTGATTTTGGCGGTGTTAATCAGGTCGTTCTGCATCAATAGGGGATCCTTGCGTCGTTTTTCGACTTCGGTGCCGCCATCAATACTGAAAAACTGCACATCGCCGTTGGCCTCCAATTCCCTGACTTCTGGCTGTGCCCGATAGACGCTTTCCTCTTCTTTGCTCAGGAAGCCGGCAAAGTACCACGTCTCGTCGGGGATCTCGTCTTTCACCAGTTTGAGTTCGTTCTCAAATATGAGCGAAGAGGCTTGTGCGAGCTCTTTCTGGTAAACCATATTGGCGAATGCCTTGGCTGAAGAGGGTGTATTTCTGAGTTTGAGGTTTTTTTCCAATTGCAGCCCAAGATGCAGATCGACAACGCTTGCCTGACGACTTATCTTGCGGTTCATGAAAAGTCGTATTCCTCGAAGTCCGACATCGAATTCGTAATTGGGGTCCTTATCGTTTTCCTCCTCGTCCCGGATGCCGTTGTTGTTCCGATCGCTTTCGTCAAGGAAATCCTCATCGACATCAAAAAGCAGAATGTCATCCTCATAGTCGAAGGTACCGTTGTTGTTTTTATCCAGGTCTCCGGGAATAATCAGGGAAGGCGGGTCCGGCGGCGTGTTATCGGTGTACCTATCCCCATCATCGTTATCTCCGACAGAGTGAGAGGCATCGAACCGCGGCCCGACGCGAAACGCTTCCGCCTGAAAAAGTGTGTCTCCAACCGTTTGAAATGCTTTGAATACGGTTGTCGTTGCGTCTAAACGCGAACCCAAGTTTTTTTGCAACGCGCTTTTGGGTGTGACAGCTACCTCCGCTTTCAACCCGTAGTTGGTAAAGTTGGTTTCCATATCTACTGCCCATACAGGTGTTTCGCGGAAGTACCAGGAGAGCCCAACTTGTGATTTGCCAAATTTTGTGACTTCCCGCAGGCCGATACCTGAGCCTTCTGTTCTTCCTTCTTGACTGTTCAGGCGGTTCAGCAGCCCGGGGACCATTAGGATCGTCCAATCGCTACGGTCGGAACGCACCTCCCATCGGACTCCGCTCATATCAATTTGATCGAAGGTGAATTTGGTGAAGGTGGTGGGCACCTCCCCGAGGCTCAGGATATTTTTAACGTTGCCTGCGGTTTCCTCAATCACCATAACGCTGTGGAAGCCGCGCCGGAAAAGCCGGTCGAAATCAAAATTGTCCTGCCTGACTCGCTCTTCCTCTGTATCGGCGAGGAAGTTTCGTCTGTTTGTGAAATCGTATTCGACACGCCCGGATAGGAACAATTTGCCAAATAGACTGTACACATCTTCTGCTTGTGCTGTATGTATCGGGGTTAGAAACCCCTCCCACAGAAAACAGAAAAGCAAGACTTTTAGCGAACACCCCGCAAAGCGGGGATATACGCCTAACAACAAGAGGAGACTTTTCATCAATTCAGTTTCTGCTCCGATTTTTCAGACACCCTATTCACATCACGTTGTTTACAACGTGGTTGTGAAAAATGTGTCTGTTCCTTATTAGACACCCGCATGTGTCTCTAATTAAGGTCTTTCATCAATTCAGTTCCTGCTCCGATTTTGCAGTGGGTAAATACCCCGCAAAGCGGGGCGAATCCCACCGCGGAAAAATCGGGTTTCTGGTTAGTTTCGTTTGGTTTTCCTGGCTCATTGCTCTTTAGCTACACATTTCGCCCCGCTGGGGCTAAAAGGTTACGTCTACGGAAAGGTTGCATAAGAAACCTCTGGCGAGATCTACAGTGCAATGTTAGAGGTATCAAGCGCTCTCAATTCTCCGCAAGGAATAACGAAAAACCGCAAGGAATAACGAAAAACCGCAAGGAATGATGAAAGATCTCAAATATCTTCAGGTCCGTAGGACTCTGTGAAGGTTGTCCAAGTGCCTGTGCGTTTATCCAGACGGTTCAAACCCCGATAGGTGCCAAACCACACGTAAGTCTTCCCGATAGCCATAGAGAGGATACCGTTATGCGCTAAGCCGTCTTCTCGGGTGTAAGTTGTCCAGCGGTTTGTCAGCTGATCAAATCGACTCACCCCCGCATTGTAGGTACCGATCCACACCTCTGCGCCATCAACACCGATCGTCGTGACCTTGTTGCTGGCGAGTCCATCTTCCGTGGTATAGGGGTGCCAAGTCTCTGTTTTCTCATTGTAAACGGTCACACCGCGATCACTGCCAAACCAGACGCGCTCTCTGTCAATGGCAATACAGCTCACTTCGTTGCTGGCGAGCCCGTCTTCTACAGTGATTGTTTTCCAGATGTCCCTACCGATGTGGTATTGGCTTACGCCTCGCCTTGTGCCAACCCACACGTGTTTTTTGCTCGCCTCCATGCACCAGATTTCATCCGTAACCAATGACTCTGCGAACTCTTTGGATACGGAGGAAGGCTGGATCTCGGTGCCGGAGGTGTAAGCAATCCAAGCGTTGAGGTCATCCGCTGTGCGGGGGTACTTCCCAATCCCGGAATTAGTCCCGACCCAGATGTTATTGCCATCGCTGCTAACAGAAGTCACGTTATTAGCAGGCAATCCATGTTCAGTTTTGTACTGATCCCACCGCAGTGCGATTTTATCAAAACGGTTCGCCCCGTCTCGGGTGCCAACCCAGACGTACTGTTCGTCAACCACAATAGAACTCACAGCGTTATCAGAGAGAGAGTCTTTTTTCTTCCGTCGATGCTCATGCCAATGCCCGCCGTGGGTTTCTATGTTCTCAGAGCCACCCTCCTGCTTATAGTTTTTCCAGGTCCCTAAGACTTTATCATAGCGTGACATGCCTTTATCGGTGCCCACCCAGACGAAACGTTCATCTGTATCCACCGTCCGGACGGTGCGTCCAACAAGAGTTGGTAGTGCTGTCAAAGGTGTCCAGGATTCCTTCTGTTTATCATAACGGGAAAGCCCTTGTAAGGTGCCTACCCAGACATAGTCTTCATCGACTGCAAGCCCATACTCTCCTACATGGTTGTGGAGTAGCCCTTTAAGATCTTTAAACGCTGTCCAGGTGCCAGAAGCGAAATGGAACCGCCTGAGCCCATTATTCGGTGTGGCTAACCAGAGATAGTCGTCGTCGGCAGCTAATTCGAGAGTTCCGCGGCCGGATGTGATTGTCGTCCACTCCTTTGTACGCCGGTCGTATCGAGTGACACCTGCGTCATCCCAGGGTCTGTAGAGTATCCAGACATCATTCTTCGTTGCAATAATGCGCCTGATGGTCTTCGCAGCAAGCACGTCATTCGTTGAAAACGTCGTCCACTTTTTTGTTTTCTTATCGTATCGTGATAAAGGACGGTTGCTGCCTCTGTCCCACTCCGAACGCGCAACCCAGATGAAATCATCATCTACAGTAATCCATTCCCCGCCTCTACCTGCCAGGCCATCCCTGGGTCCGAAATCCTTCCATTTCCCAGTGCTCTCGTTGTAACGAGTGAGCCCACGCCCGGATGCAAACCAGACATTCTGCCCATCAACCCCAAGTGCTTTTATACGCTCAATGTCACGGTTCTCTTCTTGTTCAACCACTTTCCATGTCCCAGTTGCTTTACTATAATGGTTTAATTCCAAACCTATCATCGGAATAACCCAGACACTTCCATCACCCACAGCAATCTTATCCACATCGTCTGTAGAGAGTCCATCGTCTGTCGTAAAATGCTGCCACGTATCCGCCATTTTATCGTAACGGAGAACACCGTAGTCTGTCGTGAACCAGACAGCATCAGTATCCACATACATCCAACGCACCAAGGTCGGCGACTTTCTCTGAGTCGCCTGAAGGATATCTAAGCGTGTGAAACGCCGCCACGTTGCTGTCTGGCGATGAAACCGCACAATACCACCGTTCTGCGAAGATGTCCAGTTATTGAACCAGATGTAATCGCCATCAAATTTGATGTTTGAGACTCTGGTTTCAAGGAACGGCTCCCGCACCGGCCGGGATTGATGCAGCACCCCTCTCCCCCCATTTATTGAGACGCGCGTGTCATATTCAACAAGACCCGTGTCTGTTGCCAACCAAAGTGTTTCATCCACACCGCATAGGATGTCGCGAATGTTATATGGCACGTTTGAGAGAGAACTCCAAGAATTGGAAGCAATCACGTAACTTCCGAGCCCCTGGGGTGTCCCGATCCAGAGGGTGCCATCTTTTGAAGCGAGCGCGGTGACGTTGGAAGAGGGCAGAAGTTTCCTACTATTTTCAATAGTGGTGAACAATTGTTCAGAGTTTTCTAGATTTTTTGGGGACAGCGGTATCCAACGCTGCTGCGTGCTGTCATAGCGTGCAAGCCCTCGGCGTGTCCCTGCCCAAAGCGTTCCGGATTCGGAGATGCCGCCGGTGGTATGTTTCCCCTGCTTTGCAGGGGTATCATACAATTCCTTTTTTTCGCCTGTGGAAAACAGTACATTAACATAGGTGTTGGGTAACCCGTCGGCAGCCTGATGCATTTTCTTGTCCGCAATTGAATATCGCCAAACACCCGCCGCGCCCCCAAACCAGACGCTGCCATCGCGAGCCAGTACAGACAGTATGAGCGGATTTTTGGGTGTGTCTGGCGTAGCAAGTTGCGTCCATTCGTGAGAAGTTGTGTCGTACATGCCAGGGCCCAAACTTGTGCCTAGCCAGATAAGGTGAGTTGTATCGGTGCCCGCCCACCCGTTTCCGGCAGCATCGACATCGAGTGCTGTCACAAAAGCCTCGCCTTGTGTCTGCCCTTGGAGGGGGGAATGAAAAGCCCACTCTCCGCCACTTTTATAGACATCCGCTGAACCGAGCCCTCGATCGGTACCGATAAAGACACGCGCGCCTTCGGCGGCTGGAGACGCAACATGTATTGATGTGACGTAGGGTGTCGGCAGTCCATCTTCTTTGGAGATGACTTCCCAACTGCGCGTTTGGGGGGAGTAAATTGAGATGCCTGCAACGGTTGCCATCCAGAGGTTTCCATCGGCATCCCACGTTATATCCCGTACATCGTTATCTGCGAGAAAATCGGCTTGCTTGTAAATCGTCCACTCGCCGCTCACCTTGTCAAACCGGCTCACGCCATCTTCTTTGCTGCCAAACCAGACATCATTGCCTTGTGTGGTAATCCAACTGACATGATTGCTCGACAGGCCATCGGCTTTGGTATAGTGTACCCACGTGTTGACAGGCTTGATGAAACGATGCACACCTGCATTGGCAGTCCCAAACCAGACTTGGAATCCATCTGCACGGATAGAGGTGATCATGTTGCTTTTGAGCAGATCGGTTTTTGTAAATGTTTTGATGAACGTCTGATCGACTTGATTATATTGACTCACACCTTCCTTTTGCGTACCAAACCAAACACTATCGTCGTCCACCGCAATCGTGGCTATCTCATTGTCTATCAAACCATCTGATTTTGTATAGTTATTCCAAGAATCCGTGTCTCTATGGTATCGGCTCACCCCGCCTTTGCTGAACCGGGGATCTTCATCCCATCCATGCGGATCCGGGTTGATTTCCCTATCGGTACCGACCCACACGTACTCTGGCTCAACTGCAATTGTTGTAATCATCTTGCTAACTAAGCCATCTTTCCGGGTACGTACTGCCCAGCTGTCGATAGTTTTATCGTAACGGTTTAACCCATTGGCGGTGCCAAACCAAACGTAGTTCCCGTCTACAGCAATGGAGGAAACCTGGTCGCTTGCGAGGCCATCAATGCTACGGAAGGTTGAAAAGGTATTCGTCTGCATATCATAGCGGCTCACGCCTTCATCGGTGGCGAACCAAACCCATTGCCCATCGATTGCGACAGCGTTTACCATATCGTTCGACAGCCCATCTTCCATTGTATAGTGGAACCATTTGTCTTGAGCGCGCGCGAGGCGCGAAACACCCGCGGCTGTGGCAATCCACACATTGTCTGAATCGGCAGCAATACAGTTGACTTCATTACTGATGAGCGTCTGTTCCACCGGCCACGTCTTTTCGGGACGCGACTCTGCACTGCGCTCCGCATAAGGGACATCGGATTGTTCATCCGGTGCCAATGTTGCACAACCTACAACCATAAAGAGGAGTGGCAACGATAGGCTACATACAACCAGCGTAGCATACAAACGTTTGAATCTCGTCATCCAAGCATCGCTTTCATCTGAGCGCCTGGTCATTTCTACCGTCTCCCTTTCATCTAAGTTTGAAATCGCATATCTCCCCTGCAAAGCAGGGGCAATATGCCTTTGCGCAATCCGGCGATTGCTTTCAGGAGAGGTTATATGAAAAATCTCTGATTTTTCATAGTAAACTCTTTGCAGTTATTATGCCATGAATAAAAATCATAAGCAAGAAAAGAATAATAGCACATTCACATTTTTGATACTATGACAAATTGTAAATAGAATTTTGTATAGCAAGTTTTCGCTTGCAAGCTGCGCGAAAAGTGCAAATTTTTGCGGCTATAGGATAATCCCCCGCTTTGCGCCCAGATGCGACGTGCATCGCGCCACGAAACCACTCAAGGATATTACGCCTGCTTTGCAGGGGCAAATACAATCGCGAATAATGCACCCCACACTTAATTTTTGGCGAATGCACGTCGCAAATGTAAGAAATAAAAAAGTTGCTTGCTAATCACGCGCAACTTGGGCGCAGTGGTATATTACCCCTGCAAAGCAGGGGCTGATACCCTTACGCCGCAAAGCTTGCAAGCCAAGTTGTGAATTTTAATGAACAACTTTTTTATTTCTTACATGACTTGCAACTCAAAAGCAACATAACTGTCCAGAAAATGAACATAGAAAAAGGACTTTGTCAAGCAGAATCATTCAGAAATCTGCCTTTAAACAGGATTTTGCGGCGTACACGCCCAAATTGTGAGTGATTAGCAAACAACTTTTTTATTTCTTACATGACTTGCTAGTCAAATCTCTTGCACTCTAGCTCTGAAGTTGCTATGATAGTTTTCGTCATTCCTTGCGGAAATGCACGTCGCATTTGGGCGCAGAGAGGTATAACCCCCTGCAAAGCAGGGGGAACATACCCTTTGCCGCAGAATTGAGAATGCAAGGGAGTTCTAACAATGCACTATAGATGTCGTCGGAGGAGAAGTTCACCACGCATTGAAAATGCGTGGTATACCCCTTGACGCAAGGTTTATATAACAAACTTCGGAGACTGGCATGAATAATTACCGTATTGCGATTGTTGGCTTGGGCGGCATGGGACATCATCATGCCGAGGCCGCACAATTAGAGGCAAACTGTGAACTCGTCGCCGGTGCAGAAATTGACCCGGGGCGGGCAAAGGCATGGGGAGAACGATTCGGTGTCAAAGCCATCTATGACGACTATGAGAAGATGTTTGATGAACAACAACCGGACATTGTTATTATCCCAACGCAGGCACCGATGCACCACGCACCAACGATTGCGGCGGCACAGCGGGGCATCCACGTTTTCTGTGAAAAACCGACTACCCTGAACCTTATCGAAGCCGACGAAATGGTCGAAACCTGCGACCGGCATCAGGTCAAGTTTGCCATTAACCACATCAAACGCGCTAGTCCATACAATCGGCACGTCCTCTCGCTCATCGACAAAGGCGAGATCGGCGATGTCGTGTTGCTGAAGGCAACCGACAAAGGGGGGCGGAAGGCGGGCAACTCGTTGATGGAGATGGGCACGCATCTCTACGATTGGCTGCGTCTCTTCGGCGGCGATGTGGAGTGGACACACGCGCACCTCGTTCAGATGGATGGACGCGAGTCGGCCGTTGATGACATCAAACATACCCAAGAAGTGCATCCTCATGACAGGGATGCGGGGCTTGTGCTCGGTGAACGGGGGTACGCCGCTTTTCGCTTCAAGAACGGCATCCATGCGGATGTGCAGTTCCTCGCGCAGCCGCAGACTAACGATAACGCCTACGGCATCGATATCATCGGCACCGAGGGACGCATCGCTGTGCGAGAGAGCGTCGGCACAACGATGTTTATCCACAGAGGGCAGCATCAGACCCCGGCAGAACCGTGGGAACCCGTACATCTACCAGCCGAAGACCTTGACGAGCAGGGAAATCCGCGAGATAAGGCCTCCATACGGTTATACTTGCAACGCCTCATGCTGCGCGACCTCATCGAAGCGATTGGGCAGGCCCGTGAGCCATTCGCGAGCGGCAGGGACGGTCGAGATTGCCTTGAAATGATTCATGCAACGTGGGAATCGCATCGGAAAGAGGCACGGGTATATATGCCGCTCACGCCACGCGAACACCCGCTTGAACGATGGCAGAGAGAAGCACGCACACCCCATACGCAATAGACGTGTTTTTAACATACCTTGCGGAGTACTATGCTTTCCGCTGTAGTTGGAAATCTATTGGAAATCTCGTCGGAGGACTCTTAGGTAGGCCTTGCAGCACAACCCTCCGACGAGAGCTACAGTGCAACGTCAGAACTATCCTGCATTCTCAATTCTGCGGCGAAGGGTATGTTCCCCCTGCTTTGCAGGGGGTAAAACCTCTCTGCGCCCAAGTTGTGAATTTTAATGAACAACTTTTTGGCGAATGCACGTCGCATTTGGGCGAAATACGCCGCAAAGCTTGCAAGCCAAGTTGTGCGCGAAAAGCAAACAACTTTTTGGCGAAGCTTGCAAGCCAAGTTGTGCGCGAAAAGCAAACAACTTTTTGGCGAAGCTTGCAAGCCAAGTTGTGCGCGAAAAGCAAACAACTTTTTTATTTCTTACATTACTTGCTATTCAAACCCATTTCTTACATGACTTGCTATTCAAACCCATTTCTTACTTATGCGACGTGCATTTCCGCAAGGAATAACGAAAAACCGATGGTTCGCAGGAGAACGCCGACGGCGCGGTGGCATCGCGGATTGTATTGATTATCGGGGCGGCAATGCCCTTGAAATCATCGACCAAACGGAAGGGGATTTTGACATCATCTACAATGACATTGACAAAGATGGATACCCCGAAGAGTTTCAGAAAGCGATTCCACGGCTAAGGCGTGGTGGGCTCTTTATTATCGACAATATGCTGTGGGGCGGGCGCGTCGTCACGCAGGATACCGTAGGAGTAGTGCCTTGTGCCTGCTCTTCCCCCTCCGAATCGCGACTTCCGCTATAACGCGCAGGGCAGCTTTTTCCAGCCCCGCGCCGTTCAGTATTCAATTATCCGTAGGCTTCAAATGTTTCTCAAGGAATACCTTCGTTAATTCTGGGACCTTCGCATCTGTGAACCAGCCGTGCCCTCCTTCCTCCACCCTATAAAACGTGACCGATACACCCGCTTCCACCAGCGCGTCCTTCAACAACACACTCTGTTGATACGGCACAAGTGCATCATTATCCCCGTGGATAATTAGAATAGGCGCATCATCTTTGGACACATAGGTGATTGGATTCGCGATCGCGACGCGGTGCTTATGCTCCTGAATAGGGCCTCCTATCAATTGCGATTCGGGAGAATCAGGTGCATCATGCACCAGGCCATCCGGAAGGCGTTGCGCGTCCATCTGAAGAAAGTCCGTCGGACCGAAGTAGTCTACCACGGCTTGCACCCGGCTGGATACCTCAAGGTTTTCGCCCACCTCAAAGTCCTCTACATCGCCTGTTGTGCCGAGCATAGCAACCAAGTGTCCACCGGCGGATGAACCCCATGCTGCAAAGCTGTTTGGGTCTAGACGATAGGTTGCCGCATTCGCGCGCAGCCACCGCACAGCGGCTTTCACATCTTCGATCTGGGCGGGAAAGATGGCATGCTGGCTCAAGCGGTAGTTGATACTCGCACCTGCATAACCGGCTTTGAGATATGCCATCGGGACGTAATTTGCCTTGCTTCCCCCGCGCCACGCACCCCCGTGTATCCAGATAATAAGCGGTAGGTTTTCCCTTCCATCCGGCACATACAGGTCAAGTTTCTGGCGTTTGTGTCCGTTCGTAACATAAGCCACGTCACGATATACTGTGATGCCTTCGGGTGCTTTTAAAGATTCCGCGGCACCTCGACGTTGGGATAACACCAGAATCGTGGTAAGAAAAAACAGAATTAACATGAGTGTGAGCGTAATTCGCATCATTGACTTTCTCCTTCCTTATGCAGGAGCGATTAGCATTGGGCGGGCACTGCGGCCCGTCCCTACATGGGTGTTCCTTATGCACCCTGTTCTACCGATTCGGAGGATTTTGTATCTTCGGAAATCATCGCTCCCAGTTCGGTTCGCAACTCCTGAATCTGAGAAATCTTTTCCGCCATCTTCTCGAACATCTGCTGTTTGGACTTAATGCCTTCACTGATAAGAAACGCAGCAGCTTCGGAACGGCTATTAAATTGACCGGATTCCACCAGTTCGTCAATTCGGTTGAGATCTCCCGCATCAACCCTGGCCATTACAACATTATCCGCTCTGTGGGATTTATACATATCTGGTCAAACCTATACAAATCTAACAGGTTATTCCGTCAGTAAAGGTATTATCCCCGCTTTGCGGGGTAACATACCACTCCGCACTTCCTGCTTCATCGTTCACCGCCTACCAGCGTAGGTCTTACGTGTACTCCACAGGCATTTTATGTGTCGCCAGAGCTGTGCGCCACAGAGTTTGTTCTCCTGCATCAGCAGTAGGCTTGTGTTTTTTCAAGCCTTACAGAAAAATCATGAAGAAACTTCATGAGGTTTTCTGTAGTGGTTTTTGATCCTGCTGTTTTATGCAAGTGAACGCACGCTTTTGTTTTTAGATTTTTTGCAGACTGAAACCTCGCTCTCACGCTTTTATTCGGTGTGTAGTGGGAAGGCAGGCACGCTACCAAGCGGTAACGCTACACACACCTGCCTACGCGAGTTGTATACAATTATAGCACACAGACTATAGATTGTCAAAGTTCACCACTATTGAAAATAGTGGGAAACTTCTCTTTTTTTGAGGGTAATGTCAAGGTTTTACCACATTTGTATAGATTTGACGAGATTTTACGGCACTGCAACCTGCCCTTTTTTTTCTTTCGTCTTTTCCGTGTCTGTGCTGCCTTCGTCTCTCACGGTGCCTTTTTCTTGCCTGTTTTGCATCAAATTCTGACATAGAAAAAATCTCCTTCGTTTCATTAAAAAATAAATATAGATAACTTAATTACGTGTAATTATTATACATTATTAATATTGGTTTGTGAAGTTAAATTTTGGGTTAGGTGCGGTTAAGGTTGGCATCGGCGACAATTAACGTTATAATAGTTTTCGGAAGTATGCCGGTGAGAATGACGTACTAAAATAAGGAAACCTATTCAGATGGCTGCTCGGAAACGGGTGGGCGGGCCTGAGACCCTGATTTTCAAGCCGGCTCACAGAGAGGCATTGAGAGCGACTATTCGCGGCGAATGCGGGAACGAATGTAAGAAATAAAAAAGTTGTTCATTAAAATTCACAACTTGGCTCTACGTTGAAAATCCAAAGGCATGTGGGAAACCTATACCCAGCAAAAGAATTCGTAGGGTTACATGACATATTTAGGGAGATGCGATGGAATCAACCGAACCACACTTCAAACGCTTTGTTTTTATTTTAATTGATGGCGCACCCTACGCAATCTTTAAAGCGTTAATTGAGAACGGCGACCTGCCGAACATCAAGAAATACGTCGTAGATGCCGGCAGTCTGAACAAAGCAGTCTCTGTCTTTCCCTCAACAACGGGCCCCGCTTTTATCCCCTTTTTTATGGGGTTGTATCCCGGCACAGCGAATCTCCCCGGTATTCGGTGGCTATCCAAATTAAATTTTCAGCTCCCACACCGATTCAAACGCCCCGGCATCTGTAGTTATATGGGACTTGACGGACTGCGTTTTGAAACCGATTTGCCCCCTAATTTTCCCACCTTGTTTAACTTCTTCGCGCCGGTAAGTAATATCTACAATCTGCTCGCGCGCGGGTGCCCACCTACCAAAAACCGGACGCGTTGGATTAAGCCGTTTGCCTATACGTATGCCCATTTTTCACATCGATGGCGATTCGTCAATCAGATTGCTGGGCGTTATCTACACAAAGCCGTTGAAGCGAATGACAAGTTTGTGATGTGCCTCTTCCCCGCGGTCGATACCTTTTCACACCTCACACGGATACAATCACCGCAGGTGCTTCAGACTTACCGTGAGATAGACAGCGCGATTGGACAACTCGTCCATAATTTGCAAAAGGCAAATACCCTCCAAGAAACGCTCATTCTGATTACCAGCGACCACGGGATGACTAACACACACACGCACATTGATGTCCCACAGCATTTAGACGATGGCGGTTGGCGATGTTTGCATTATCCACGGATTTGGCGGCGAGGCACCGTATCCGCCAGCATGGTCTCCGGAAACGGGATGACGCACCTCTATTTTAAAAACAATCCAAATGGAAACGGATGGGGAGAACGCACCCCTTTCGAGCAGCTTCACCGAATGGGAGTCATTAGTTCACTACTGGAACTGGAAGGATTGGGGCTTGTGGCGGGACAAAGCGAGACTGGAGACATTATCGTCCAAAGCCGAGGCGGACAGGGGAAAATCTCTTGTCACTCACCAGACACAGACCGCGAAAGCCCACAGCGTGTGTCTACAATTTTTAAAGATGCAGACTCGCTACGCTTCTCTTACCGGTTTACTGGAACAGATCCACTCGGATACGGTGTCTACTACGAGAATCTGTCCTCACGGGAAGCACTACGTGAGACTTACGACAGTCCGTATCCAGATGGAATCGTCCAATTGTGGCAGATTTTCAAGAGCGAACGTACTGGCGACCTGGTTCTCAGTGCCGAGAGCGGTTATGATTTACGCGCCCGTTATGAAGTGCCGGAACACCACGCGACCCATGGCGCATTAATTGCGGAGCATCTGCACATCCCACTTGCCACGAATTATCCAATTGCTGAGCAGCACATCCGTTCTGTTGATGTCTTTCCAACCGTGTTAAGCCTTTGTGGACACAATGTCGCGGGGCATCATATTGATGGAAGAGTTGTCAAGTGAGCCGCCCACTACACAGATAGTTCTGATTTGACTTTCCTTGCTAAATGTGTTATTATCTTAGTCAAGTACCCCCGACTGAAGTCGGGGGCTTGTGGGGACTAACCCCAGCAAGCCTGTTGTAACAACGGGTTTTTCGTTTCACAGAGAATGGTATCCCATATCTCTCCACGAAGGGCACAAGCCGCCCTGTTTAGAATGTTGAGTGCCGCGTTGTGGTCGCGGTCAAGTTTGAATCCACAGGTTTTACAATGGAACGTACGCTCAGACAACTTCATTTTTGTATCCAAACGTTCGCGAACATAAAAGGAAATGCAAATGCCAATACTCACACAAGCACATCATGAGCATTTCGATGAATACGGCTACATGGTGATTGAGAACGCCGTCCCCACTGAACTTTGCGAGGCCGTCGTTGACGCAATCTTCGCGTTTTTGGAGATGGATGCTTCAGACCCAAATGACTGGTATCGCGCGCCTCATAAACCGGGCGCAGGCATGGTGGAAATGTACCAACACCAAGCCATGTGGAACGTCTATCAACATCCACCGATTCATCAAATTTATACTGAAGTTTATGGCACCGATCGGATTTGGGTGCACCCTGACCGGGTCAACATGAAACCGCCTAAACATCCCGATTATCCTGAGTGGGACCATAAGGGTATGTACCACTGGGATGCGGACACCTCGAAACTACCGGTTAGGTTCAGCACACAAGGTGTCCTATTCCTGACAGACACAGCTGATAATCAGGGGTCTTTTGTCTGTTGGCCCGGTGCACATAAGTCGCTGATTGACAAAGAAAATCCGTGGGTGCCAGAACTTTCACCGGAACACTTCATTCAAGTGCCTGCGAAGGCAGGCTCACTGCTTATATGGCATGTGGCCCTTCCGCACGGCAACGGCCGCAATACTTCCGACAAACCGCGGTTGGCGCAATACATGAACTTTTACCCTGTCCCCGATCCGATGAACGAAGAACGGCGACAAGAACGCATTACATTGTGGCGAGAGCGGCGAGCCCTAGGACGGCGTCCCTATCCGGGCGACATGCGCGGTTGGGAAGCGAAAAATTATGGATCGGCAGAACTTACACCTTTGGGACGAAAACTGCTGGGGCTTGATTTGTGGGATTAATCACATAGCCCTAAGCATCGCGACCAGGCGGGTGCTCCTACCGAAGATAGGTTAATACGCTTTAATCATCGCCAAGTTGTGCGCGCCTAGCGAACAACTTTTTTATTTCTGACATTCTTGTGGTTAACTTCCCTTGTGGGTGTACACCGAGTGCCGCCTGTAAGCCGTTCTCCCGGATTGCATTGATCTGATCTTCACTCAGATCCACGCTGAAGATAGCAACCTCATCGAGAAGACCGAACATAAATGCGTGGTGTGCCAGAAAGTCTCCCATGTTAACCTCCGAGTCCTTTGCATTTGTGTCCATCGCTTGATCGGTGCCCTCCTTGGATTGAAGTTCACCATCACTGAATACCTCTGCAGCAGAAATAATATTACGGTGCAGACATGGTGTTGATTCCCGCCGGTGAGTTTCGGATGGGAAGCGACAAAGGTGGGCCCGATGGACAGCCAGTCCATAACTTCGTTACAGGGTATCGGTTTCCCCTGCTTTGCAGGGGTAAATACCACCAGGCTTCAATCTCCGGACGCTATACACACTGCCCTCCCGTGAATCAAGCGTTAAAATACTTGCATCAAAAACCTCCGACGAGATCTACAGTACATTGCCAGACCTATCTTGCCTTCTCAATTCTCCGCAAGGAATGACGAAAAACCGCAAGGAATGACGAAAAACCGCAAGGAATGACGAAAAACCGCAAGGAATGACGAAAAACCGCAAGGAATGACGAAAAACCGCAAGGAATAACAAAAATTCAAAATTAGCAAGCAGAAAAACTAAAAATGTGCTAAACTACTTGTAAACCAAGTTGTGCGCGACTAGCGAACAACTTTTTTATTTCTTACATTATTTGAAAGAATAGGAGAAAAAAATGGCAAAATGGACAGTATGTCTGGTAACGCTCCTCTGTTTGGCGGTTGCTGTCTGCTTAACATGGAGTAACGAGCCACTCCCTGCAAACGGCACCACGAAGGAACTGACGTTAGACGATATTTTTCCAACCCACCAGGTTGTGGACGTGCAAATTACCGTTGCACAGCAGGATTGGGATACGATTCGGTACCAGTCACGGAATTTTTTGACAGCACTCAGCGCGGAGCGGCAATTTAAACCGCAGGCCCGGCCGTATACTTACGTTGAGGCGAGCGTCAGCATCAATGGCGTGGTGTTCCCGAAGGTCGGGCTTCGCAAAAAAGGGTTCATCGGCTCCCTCAGCAAGACGAGACCCTCCCTCAAGATTAAACTCAATCACATCGACAAAAAAGGCGAGATTGATGGGATAACGCTCCTGACGCTGAACAACAACAAACAAGATATCAGTCAGGTGAGTCAATTTATGGGGTATGCGCTGTTTAATGCGGCCGGCATCCCCGCGCCTCGCTGCGCGTATGCGAAGGTGACGGTGAACGGCGAAAACCTTGGGATATACTCCAACGTGGAGAGCGTTCGTAAACCGATGCTAAAACGCGCCTTTGGAAATAATAAGGGTCCCCTCTACGAAGGCACTGTCGTCGATTTTTACGAAGAGTGGGATAACAGTTTCGAGCACAAAAGAGGCGATGACAGAATCGGACGAGCGAAAATTAATCAGTTGATTGACGTTCTCGCAGATAAACAGCCTACCGAAGAAGCTATCGGAGATTTGGTGGATTTAGACGCGTTTTACCGGTTTTGGGCAGTGGAAAGTTTGCTTGGCTTTTGGGATGGCTACTCTGGAAACAACAACAATTTCTTCATCTATCTCAATCCCGATACGGACAAGTTTCATTTCTTACCGTGGGGGGCAGATTCGCTGTTTACCAAACTGAGTAAACTAGAATTCCAAAACAGTTCGCGGGCACCGATCTCGGTTAAGACGCAAGGCTTAATTGCGTACAAACTCTATCAACTTGAATCGGGGCGCGAACGGTATCGGAAAGCAATGATGGAACTGCTTGAAAACCACTGGAACGAGGAAGCACTGTTAGCCGAGTTAGACAGAATTTCGGCACTCATTGCACCGCACCTGATGCCTGAGCAACGCGTCCTTGAAGATGAAGAATGGTGGGAAAAAGAAAAAAAACCAACCTTCGCTAGCGAACTAGAGGCAGCCCGAAATTTCATCCGCACCCGCAAAATCGAGATATTGCAGGAAATTGCCGACGGGATGCCGGACTGGAAACGGCGACCACACTCCCCCTTCATCGTTGGGCCCGAGGGCGATTTCATGAAAGGGGTTTTAAAATTCACAGAGAATACCTTAATAGGTGCCGCACGCGCCGGAGACCTCGAGGCTATCAAACAGCACCTAGCGGAAGGTGACGATGTGAATGAGACGCACTTTGATATGCCGCCGTTGGCATGGGCATCCATCATGGGACAGACACAAGCTGCCGAATTGCTCCTCCAGCACGGGGCAGATGTCAACGGCAGAAATAGGGACGGTAATACTGCTTTGCATATCGCTGCGTTTTTGGGGCACGCCGAAACTGCGGAACTGCTCATCAAAAACGGCGCAGATGTTACTGCAAAGAATCAGGATAACGCTACTCCCGTAGATACCTTGGGGACACCGTGGGAAATAACAGTGTTTGTGGCAAAATCCTTAGACATAGAGGTAGAGCAGAAGCGGCTTGAAGCCGGCAGAGCCAAAATCGCGAAGATGCTCGGCGTTGATACTTCCACTCTGTCAAAAGGAAGAGGTACTGCAAAGGCCATATTTGAAGCAGCGTACACCGGGGACCTCAACGCTGTGAAAAAGCACTTAGCTGCTGGGGTAGATGTCAATGCACGACACCCCACCTTTGGCTCTACTCTTTTGTCTATGGCAGCACTGATGGGACATCCGAAAATTGTTGCCTTGCTCCTTGAGAAGGGCGCAGATGTCAATTCACGAGACCAAGATGGCGGTACTCCCTTGCATGCTGCTGCGTTTTTAGGCCGTGTCGACACTGTTAAAATCCTCATTAAGCACGGGGCAGATACCACCGCCCAAAATAAAGAGGGTGATACCCCCATGGATGCGGCGAAACTTGATTGGGGGATAACGCAGTTTCTGATTGGCATCTTACGGATAGAAGTAGACGAATCAGAAGTCAAGGCAGGCAGAGTCAAGGTTGTCACACTTCTTTCAGAGCACAATAGATAAATTGGAAGGCACAAAGATTGGCGCAATTGTAAAGGATTAGTCACGCATTTTCAATGCGTGGCCAAGTCCTTCCCTGTTTTGCAGGGGTTAATACCACCTGGAGAAAACTGATGCTTAATTCGCAAACCAACCCTGAACCCATTCAAGAGATGCCAGCACAACACACGATGACTATGGAGGAATTTCTTGAAAACGATTTAGAAGGTTATGAGTATGTAAAAGGAGAATTAGTGCCTATGGCAGCCGCATCAATCGCCCATGATGAGATAGGTTCCAATGTTCATTTACTTTTAGGGTTGTGCGTTCGTGAAAAACAACTGGGACGTTTATATATTGCGGAAACAACGTTTCAATTGGGCGACCGAGTGGTAAAACCGGATGTTGCGTTTGTTTCGACGGATCGGTTGTCGGAAGATAAACATAAAGGTTCGCCTGTTGCTCCTGATCTCGCGATTGAGATAGTCTCGCCGACAGATAAACACTATGATGTTACCAGGAAGGCGTTCGCCTACCTGAAGGCAGGGACACGGCTTGTCTGGGTTATTGAACCGGTTGCAAAGACGCTCAGGGTCTATCGTTCTGAAACAGATTTCACCTTGCTTACCTGTGAAGACATGCTGACGGGTGAGGATGTCGTCGAAGGGTTTGCGTGCCCGGTTGCACAACTCTTTGAATGATGGATTGATTCTTTCCGTTAATTGGGTTTCAAGGGTAGGCACAAGGCACTACCCCTACGGATTTTTCCGTTGATTGCTTTTTCCCCAAGGAACCGGGCGGGAGGGAAGCAAAGCGGGGAAGAAGCTGCTCAAAATCGGGGTTCTTACAAGTTGTAGAGTGCTTCTTCCTAATTGAGGTTGCATCAGAAACCTCCGACGAGATCTTTCGTCAATTCAGTTTCGGCTCCGATTTTTCCGTGGTGGGATTCGCCCCGCTTTGCGGGGTATTTACCCACTGCAAAATCGGGTTTCTTGCAAGTTGTAGAGGGCTTCCTCCTAATTGAGGTTGCATCAGAAACCTCCGACGAGAGCTACAGTACATTGCCAGACCTATCTTGCCTTCTCAATTCTCCGCAAGGAATGACGAAAAACCGCAAGGAATGACGAAAAACGGCAAGGAATAACAAAAAATGGAAACCAAACCGATTAACTACACAGACATTTTAGAAACCGGCGATAGCGACATCTATGACATCCAAACGCATGCCGCTGGGCCCGAAGGGAGCTTACCGCTCACAGCAGAGATGCTCCTCACGCGGCCGAGTGGCGATATATTCGGCTTGAGCCACAACACCGCTATGGGCTGGGCACCTACCGAACTTCGGCGCGAGGAGTTCCTCATCCTTAGCACACAAGGGGGTATCCGTGCCCCAGACGGTACGCCGATTGCGCTTGGGTATCACACCGGGCATTGGGAGGTCGGCCTCCTCATGCAGGCGGTCGCGCATGAACTAAAGGAGCTCGCGGCGATTCCGTTCGCGGGGTATTGTTCCGATCCCTGTGACGGCAGAACACAAGGCACCGTAGGTATGATGGATAGCCTCGCCTACCGCAATGATGCTGCGCAGATTTTTCGCCGACTCATCCGCTCCCTACCCACACGAAAAGGGGTGGTTGGCGTTGCTACCTGTGATAAAGGCTTGCCCGCGATGATGATGGCACTCGCCTCAATGCGGGAATTGCCGGGCGTTCTGGTGCCCGGGGGCGTGACATTGCCGCCCACAACAGGCGAGGATGCGGGAAAAATCCAGACTATCGGTGCACGTTTCGCACACAGTGAGATTAGCCTGCAAGACGCGGCAGACATGGGATGTCGTGCTTGTGCTACCCCCGGTGGTGGCTGCCAATTTTTGGGAACTGCCGCAACTTCACAAGTTGTTGGTGAGGCGTTGGGAATGAGTCTAACACATACGGCATTAGCGCCATCCGGGCAGAACATCTGGTCGGATATGGGGCTGCGTTCTGCCCGCGCCGTGGTCAATCTGGCAGCAAAGGGATTGACGATGAAGGATATCGTCACACCGGAAGCGATTCGGAACGCCATGGTAGTGCATGCAGCGTTTGGTGGCTCCACCAATCTTTTGTTGCATATTCCTGCAATCGCACATGCTGCTGGACTCCAACGCCCGACAGTTGACGATTGGACTGGAGTCAACCAGCGCGTGCCGCGCCTCGTTGATGTGTTGCCGAATGGCCCTGTTGGGCATCCGACGGTGAGAGTTTTTCTGGCTGGCGGTGTACCGGAAGTCATGCTGCACCTGCGCGAACTGGGAGCTCTCAACGAAGACGTGCTAACAGCAACAGGTGAAACCCTCGGCAGCAACCTCGATTGGTGGGAAACTTCCCAACGGCGGACGCGCGTTCGAGAACTGTTAACAGCCTCGGATGGCATTGCACCGGACGAAGTCATTCTAAGCCCCGATGCCGCGAAGGCAGCAGGATTAACCAGTACGGTAACATTTCCGCGCGGCAACCTCGCACCAGAGGGGTCAGTTATTAAAAGCACCGCCATCGATGCAAGCGTCGTTGATGCTGATGGCGTGTATCGCATGACAGGACCCGCGCGCGTCTTTGTTCGCGAATCTGATGCGATACAGACACTTAAAGGTCAGCGTGAGGGTAGCCTCCAGCCCGGTGACATTATAGTGCTTTGTTGTCGCGGCCCACAAGGCACAGGGATGGAAGAAGTTTACCAGTTGACATCGGCACTCAAACACCTTTCGTTTGGTAAGAATATCGCCCTGATTACGGATGCGCGGTTCTCTGGTGTCTCCACGGGGGCATGCATCGGGCACGTCGGCCCGGAGGCACTTGCAGGCGGGCCCATCGGGAAGGTGCAGGATGGCGACATAATTCAAATTCAGATTGACACACGCCGATTAGAAGGCAGCATCGATCTGGTAGGGAAACCTAACGGGGAACTTATGGGCGCAGAAGCCGGTAAACGGGTGTTGGCAGAACGTCAACCTCACCCGCATCTGGCGCCAGATGCTGCATTGCCGGACGATACGCGCCTGTGGGCAGCGTTGCAAGCTGTCGGCGGTGGGACATGGGGCGGCTGCGTCTACGACGTGGATGCAATACTCAATGCGCTATCTTAAATACTGGGTACCGCCGCTCATTTACATGGGATTGATTTTTGTCATCTCCTCCTTGGAGCAACCCCCGCTTCCGATGCCAAAATTTGAGTGGCTGACGATTGACAAACTCTACCATTTCATTGAATACGGCATCCTCGGTGCTTTACTGGCTATCGCGTTTGTGAATGTCCCGTGTAGGGGCGGGGCCCCGGGCCCGCCCAGGCTTGGGGGACGCATCAGGGATGGCGAGGCACGGAGACCTCGCCCTACAGCAAGTTGGCGATGGGCGGGTGCTGTCCTCATCGCAATTCTTTACGGTGCGAGTGATGAATGGCATCAAACGTTTGTCCCTGGTAGACATGCTACGCTCGCGGATTGGGTTGCAGATGTAGCGGGGGCAATTACTGGTGTGCTGGGCGTGTATCTCTATTATAGAAAAAAGTAGTAGTTATCGGACGCTGGCGAATTGATGAAAGAACTGATAACTGATAACCTACAAATGACAACTCTTAAAGGAATTAATATGCATCCACTTGTTGACTTGAAAGTGCCAGAAGGTTTTATGGCTGTTCACTGGTTTGAACAGAGCAGCTTTGCGCTGAAAGATTCGGCTGGCACTATCGTCCAAATTGACCCCTATTTTCCACGCGAACGCCCTGCGGATCGCTTTATTCATACCGAACCGCCGCTTGATGAATCGGCACTGCCGACAGATTTTGTGCTGTTGACGCACGCGCACGGCGATCATACCTGTCCAGAATCGATCCGCCGCATCTGGGAGACCTCAAGTGCTACGCAGTTCATCGGTCCAATAGAAAGTACACGTCAGATTTTGACAGAAACCGAGGTGACAGCGGACCGCGTTTCAGAGATCAGGGCGGGGGAATCAACGACGTTGAATGGGCTCACTGTGCACGCTGTTTATGCGAAACCGCCCGAAGGCGACGCATCCGCCGACATAGCACCACCCGATGTTACGCACTTGGGATACGTCGTTGCAAGCGACACCGCGACGCTCTACTTCAGCGGAGATCCAATCAATAACTTTGCGGAGCATGACGAACTGATTTCAGCGGTGGCGGCTTATGAACCGGATATCGGCTTCCTGACAAACCATCCAACGGAGGGCGAGTTTCCGTTCTACGATGGATGCGTCAAAATGGCGACGCGCATCGGACTGAAGCACGCAGTGCCGGCACATCGGGCCTGTTTTGTCACCCGCGATTATGATCCGAACGAGTGGGCAGCTAAATTTCCACCAGGCGGGCCCAAACCGCTTATCATTGAGAGAAATTCACTTATGATTTATTCGTTATCCGTTAGATGAAAGATTTGTTTTTTCATTACAAATGCAGTTAGTTTTGGACAACGGACAAAACAGATTCCGCAAAGGGATAGTATTTGCCAATGTCACCTTATCGGACGCTGGCGAATTGATGAAAGATTTGAGAGGTACAGATACAGATATGTCTCTTCAACAACAGAAGCATGCCCTCGTCGGCATTGTGATGGGAAGTGATTCCGACCTGGAAAAGATGGCAGAAGCCGCAAAGGTTTTAGAGGAATTTGAGGTGCCGTTTGAGATAACTATCTCTTCGGCGCACCGCTCGCCGGAACGGACGCTTGCCTGGACAGAAAAGATTAAAGAACAAGGTGGGCAGGTGATTATCGCCGGTGCCGGGCGTGCAGCACACCTCGCTGGCGTTATCGCGGCGCACACAACGCTGCCGGTCATCGGCGTGCCGATTGATGGCGGCCCGCTCAACGGCGTTGACGCACTCTATGCAACGGTGCAGATGCCGCCGGGAATTCCTGTGGGAACGATGGCAATCGGCTCCGGTGGCGCGCGAAATGCGGGGCTATTTGCTGTCCAAATTTTGGCACACCAATTCCCCGAACTTGAAGCGAAACTGATAGCCTATAAAGCGAAGTTGAGCGACGGTGTCGCTGAGAAAGCGGAACGGCTTCAAAAAGTCGGCTATCAGAATTATTAACTCCCCGTTTTCAAAACCCCATGCTTCAGCGTGAGGATGTAGAAAACGCAAAAAAGGTATTCACCACAGGCAGTCACCACTATCTTTGATAGTGGTAAACGGCTTGAAAATAGTGAAGAATCCCTCTCATTTGCATGACTTTGCAAAATAGTGTATAATACTCACAGCATTGTTGGTAGTGAATATCATCCGCGTCGCAAGGCGCGGTCACTACCGAAGCCGAATGATGTTGGGAGCAATGCTGGAGCAAACAATGCGAACCTTTAAATACAAAATACAATCTCATAAGCGTAATAGACACTTGATGTCTAACACGCGTCTCATCAGTCAGGTGCATAACCACTTCATTGCTCTGTCCCGTAGGCACTACCGTATCTACGGGAAATATGAAGGTTACAAACGCGCGAATTACTATCGCCTCGCCAAGCACCTGACGAAGTTGAAGCGTCTTCCGAAATACGCGCCCTGGAAGAAACCTTACT
Organism: uncultured Poribacteria bacterium; assembly: GCA_958295855.1. Classification (GTDB taxonomy): domain Bacteria; phylum Poribacteria; class WGA-4E; order WGA-4E; family WGA-3G; genus CATQHH01. The sequence continues at coordinate 414,611 of OY282383.1, forward strand.
CGTGGGCTTTGCAGGAGTGCCTGAAACGCATTGAACGTGGTTACATCAACTTCTTTGAGCGCCGGGCGAAGCGTCCTCCCAAGTTCAAGGGGTGGCGTAAATACCGCTCCATGACGTTTGATGGTACCCATGTCAAAATAGAAACCATCTCTGAAAAATTGTGTGACAAAAGACGTGTGCCTGTTGCCAAAATACGTCTCAACAAACGAATGTAAGAAATAAAAAAGTTGTTCACTTTTCGTTCACAACTTGGTATCGCTTTTGGCTGCACCGTCCCTTCGAAGGCAACGTGAAACGTGTCACCGTGAAACGTGACACCCTGGGCGATTGGTATCTCACCATCGTTACCGATGACGAAGGCTTGAGTCCCGAACCGAAGACGGGTAAGGCCGCTGGGTTTGATTTCGGTCTCAAGACGTTCTTGACTTGTTCTGATGGTAAGAAATACCCATCGCCACAATTCTACAAACAGTCTGCTGCCAAGGTGGCAAAATCGAATCGAGCGTTGTCGCGAAAAAAGCGCGGTAGTAAGAACCGAGAACGCGCACGCAAACACTACGCCCGAACACACCGCAAGATCACTCGCCAACGCGAAGACCATCACTGGAAACTGGCATTGCATCTCGTCCGTCTGTTTGACGTGTGTTTCTTTGAGGACTTGAATCTCAAAGGCATGAAACGTCTCTGGGGGAAGAAAATCTCGGACCTCGGCTTCGGTGAGTTCATGCAAAAGATACGGTGGCAAGCATACAAACGATGCAAGCGTGTGGAAACCATAGGGCGTTGGGAGCCTACCACACCGATATGCCACAACTGTGGACAGCGTGTGATGTTTCTGGAACTCAAAGACCGGGAGTGGTATTGTCATGTGTGTAAAACCCTGCATGATAGAGATGTGAATGCGGCAATAAACATTCTTAAGGTTGGGATATCAACCTTTGGCGGAGAGGGTATCAGACTCGCCTCGGCGAGCACCCCTTGTTGATACCACAATCCACCTTGCTAGCACGGGGTAAGAGGTTTCCCCACTGCTTCAGCTGGGGGAGTATATCACTAGTGCCATCTCCATCAGAGGTTAGAAAATTGGAAGATCGCAGTACCATGCCTTTTCTCCGCAAGGAATGTTGAAAGAAGGAGACCGCCGACATGCCAAATGAACAAAAGGACAGTAGGCACAACGATACAGCCCTGTTTGACATGATGGAAAAACAGTTATACGCCGCTGTGATTTCGGATGCACTGGATGCAGCCGGGTATCGCCAGCAGACACTGCCACACACTATCCGCCCCCTTTACCCAGAGGCAGTTGTGGTCGGCCGCGCGCTGCCCGTGCAGAGTGTGGATGTCTACGAAATTCCTGACGAACCTTATCAACAAGAAATTGCAGCCGTGGATAGCCTCACACCAAACGATGTGCTAGTCTGCTCCACTCATGAGAGTACCCGTAACTGCTTTTGGGGGGAACTGCTCTCAACGGCGGCACGAGCGCGGGGGGCGCGTGGGGCGATTATTGAAGGGTTCATCCGAGATGCCCATCAGATTATTGCGATGCAGTTTCCGGTGTTTATGACAGGGTTGTCTCCTGTTGATTCCAACGGACGTGGCGATGTGGTTGCGTATAACGTTCCGATTGAATGTGGCGGTGTTACGGTGAACCCTGGCGATATCGTGTTCGGCGATCTAGATGGGGTCGTTGTTATCCCGCAAACGGTGGAAACAGCGGTGATTCACGCTGCGCTGGAAAAGGTGAGTGGTGAGAATCGTACCCGGGACGCGCTCCGCGCCGGTGCAACGCTCCGTGAGGTTTATGATAAATATGGAATTCTATAGGGAGTCGTATTAACCCCTGCTTTGCAGGGGTCTATACAATTACGGCACACCGCGGGCTCCTACGACTTTGAGGAGAAAAATTGATGATTTATGAATTGCGCACGTATCAGGTTGTACCGGGAAAAATGAAAAACCTGAATGACCGGTTTGCAAATATCACGCTGCCGCTGTTTGAAAAACACGGTATGAAGGTGATTGGGTTTTGGGAGACGGCTATCGGGGAGGCGACAACAACCGAACTTATCTACATGCTTGCGTTTGAAGATCTGGGGCAGTATCAGCGTGCGTGGGATGCGTTTATCGCAGATCCGGCGTGGCAGGCAGCGAAGCGGTTGACAGAAGTTGGAGGGCCGCTGGTTAACGTGGCAAGTTCTAAGATTCTTGAGCCAACGGAGTACTCACCCTTGCAGTAAGGAATCTGAAGGAGTACCCACTATAAGGGTGCATTCCCCGCTTCGCGGGGCAGCATACCCGTAAAACTTACGCAATGTGCGCGTATTTCTGTAGTTGCGGTTTAAAGTAAAAATAAAAAAGGCGATTGCATGCCAGCTTTAAGGCTGTGCTGTACAATCGCCGCTATTCTTCGTTCATGATTATTTTCCCCATAGTTAGTCACGCATTTTTGCGGCTAAAGGTATGTCTCCCCTGCTTTGCAGGGGTAAATACCACCTGCGCCCAAGTTGCGCGTGAAAAGCAAGCAACTTTTTTATTTCTTACTTATGCGACGTGCATTCAATGCGTGATGACTTCGTAGTGAATTTCTCAAAATTGCTGTTCAACCAGCCCGAGTTTTTGAGACTCCCGTCTGAGCTTCAGTTCAATCTGTTGCGTCAACTGACTGATTCGCCCTTTCGACAAGTTCAACGTTTTGGCGATGTCGCGATGTCGTGTATCCGCCCGAATTAAGTTGAAAACCTGTCGCTCGCGGGGTGTCAACTGTTGTAGGAGTTGCGGGAGTGCCCGCTCGAAATCGGCATGCCACATCTCCCATATCACCGTCTTCTCAAAATTAGGCTGCGGATCTGGAATCAGTGAAAGAAGCCCGACATCCCTATCAACCTCTGTCTCTACTGTATCTTGGGATGCCTGCGCCGCGTCAGCATCAAACAGGTAACGCCTGAAGTGAGTGAGCTCCTTCTTTTTAGCATTCATCAAATGCCCACAGATTCGAGGACGGATGAAACTGCCGAAACTGGCACCACTCGCATGCCCAGGGGTGAACTCGGGTCCCTTTTCGACGAGCGTTAAGGAGGCGATTTGAAGCAAATCGTCCTGGAAACTTGGTAGTCCCGGTGGCGCGTACGCCATGCATCTTGAACACCGCTGCAAATCCGGCTTAAAACGCTTTAAGGTTTCGTTATCAGGGTGGAAACGCCCTTGATGCTTGTAAGGCGGACATTTCGCCCCTTTCAATTGACATCTCAATTTCATGGGAAATCTCCTATTTTGCCTTAAAGGCATAGATTGCAAGCCTCTGAGCACAACATTATCTTCTGCTATTATTTATTATACACCTTAAATTGAAAAAAGTCAACACCCTTTAGGAATACGGTAGGAACGAGCTCCGAATCGCGGCGTTTCATTCAAAACGTGCAAAAATCGGAAAACTGAACGCCTCTGGGAATTAGGGTGTGTAAAGTTTTTGGCATTAGACCACCGAAGTTGCCCTAAAAAGAGGATCGTTTGTAAGTTTTCATCCCATTCTCTCTAGCCCCAGCGGGGCGAAATGTGTATAGAATTTCAGTCCAAGTTGTGAATGGGGCCAATGAACAACTTTTTTATTTCTTACATTACCTTTGACAAAACATTGCGCTTTATCAGTCAGCATCTGCGAGGATACCGAAAAATGGCACACGCAACGTCGGTTGAACGGGACTGGATGTCTGCACCACGATTTCCCCTGAAAATTCACCGGGACGCGCTTTCGGATTAAGGGTTGCTGTCAGTAGATAGCGCGTCTCGTCCGCTGTCTTTTTCACGGTGGCGATGACAGCTTTTGAACTAGATTCAACGGAATGGATCTGGAAAGGGTGGGTGTCGCGTGAGGAAATAGTGATGTGTTTGGAAACTGCTGAGGGTTCTTTTACCAACCCCAAAAAGATCCGTTTTGGCGTTATCTGCAACTCCCCTAACACCTCCCCAAAAACAAGAACGTCATGGGATGTCTGCTGGCCCTGATACCTATAATCTATCAAAAGGTTATGGGAAAACTGACCGGCAGGAATGGAGGGCAACACTTGCACTTCCACATGCGGTATTTTTCCCTCTGTTTCCAATTTTGCTTGGAGATGTTCTGAATTGGTTCTCACACCCAGAATCTGAACACTATCCTGCAGGTGCACGGAAACCCGTTTTGTCAGCGGCTCTTGCAAAGGCTTTTGATTCCCAAGTGCAAGCCGTTCCGGGAACGTTGTCAGTGGGATAAATGCCTGTCCTTTTAGCGTTAAAGTCAACGTGCTTTGCGTCGGGTCATTAGTGAGGACCAGAAGACTCTCCTCCACCTGTGTATTTCCAGAAGGAACGGTAAGCACTGCAGAAATACTTCCTGTGCCTCCCACAGGAATTTTGTCTTGTGAGAGGACGGACGCGGTACAGGCACAGGTTTCTGTCACCGAAAGAATCTTTAATGGCTTCTGCCCTATATTTTGGATGGAAAAAGTGTGTTTGATTTCACTGCCGCCGAGTGCTTTCCCGAAATCGTATTCAGGCGTTTCGGTAAATGCAAGAGGCATCTGCTTTTGCTTGGCGCGGCGTGCTTTCTTTTTATCAAAAATGAGGAGTTCCCCATCCCATACCTCTGAGAGTTTTTCCCATGTGAGGTGTGGATTGTATTTCTGTGCGGGATCTGAGATTTCGACTCCTTTTTTGTTCACTGCTTCAAAGACGAGGAAGTGGTTTCCCTCTACATAAGCGATCCCTGGCAGTGGCACCTTTTTCCTTTTGAGTAATGTCAAGGTAGCTTTGACACCTATGGGTGCCAAGCCTTTGTAGATGGCAGCCTCTTTGAGCCCAAGCATCGTTGTGCCGCGGTTCGGATTAAAATTGGACAACTTTTTGAGTTCCCTCAGATTTGTTTTGGCTTTTAAGATTTCGCAAATCCGTAGCAGACTTTGTGGCCCACAGAGAAGAAGATTCTCTGCTTCTGTGAGAGGGGTAGGGACACCCTGCCCGAGTTATGGTGCGTCCGTATTACGAATTCTACCCATTTGCTCGCGATAAAAATCTCTATCAATCTGAAAGAAATCCTTTGGGAAATCCACGTTAAATTGGGCGTTTTCGATCTCAACCCGATTTTCGTTTCTCACGGTGCCATCTTCCCGATAGAGGGTGTTCTGTTTAATTTTAGGGAACCAGATATCTCCGAACTGCTGAAACTGTTTATACACTGTGCGTGAGAAGATCTGTGTGGATGAGGTTCTACGATATTCTGCTTTGCGGATACAGAAATCTTTGGAAACATCTATCCAAATTTTCATAATGAGGCCGCCTTCGGTGTCAAACACGAGCATGTGGCATTCCGCGCCCTCAATCCGTTCTTTTCCAACCTGTTTGGCATCCGCCGGAACACGGTAAAGTGCTCTACCAAACAACGAAAACGGCAAGTATCCACCGTGCCGGTCTGATTTGAAAAGTTGAAAGGCATAGCGTTTGGCGGTGGCGGAGACAACGTTCCCGATATCCTGTTTCACCTGAGTTTGCATGTCATAAGCGAGGAGGTAGAAGCGGCTATCTTGTAGATGTTGGACCCCTTGGCTGTCAAGCGAAAGCCCTTGTCGTTCTTGGCGGGTTATCTTGTATTGATACAACGTTGGGAGGGTTGCGACATCCGGCTCCAGAATGTGAAAGAGTGTCGTGGCGTGCTCAATCTCTGTGCGTTGGCGGTACCAGTTGGCGTTAAAGTCGAGATGCGGTGTGAGATAGTCTTCTTCAAACTCCTTGAGTCCTAGGTTGGGGAAAGCCGCATCAGGGATGAATGCTTTCAATTCCCGTTCCCGTTCTGCCTGTTTCCAAACAGCGATTTCGTCTTCAGATTTTTGGGCAGCGCGCTTAACGGTGATGATGGCTTGAACTTCGCCACTCTGAATGGTGAGGCGCGCCTGATTGACACCGCCAATGAGCGCGTCGAGGGTGAGATCTTCAGCATCGCAGACAGAACTGAGGGAAAAGAGAATCAAAATAAGTCTGAAACTTATGCGTAACATGTGTGTCTCCTTAGAAAAATGGAAGGGTGCGGCAGGCTGCTCAGACAACCTGCCGCGAATTGTCCATTGAGCGGGCACTCTGACTGGCACGTGGCGTTTCTGCCGGAGCGTCTCTCCGGTGTGTTCACGAATTCACCGCCTGCAAGCATGCCTTGGCATGCGAGGTTGAAAGTGCGGTGTTATGGTATCTGCCCCTGCAAGCAGGGGTGCAATACCAATTCGTGTCAAGGTGTTATTGTTCGGATGCCCAGACGGAATAGGTGTCTTGATAGGTCTCCTCAAATTCGTACCAAGACGAAAATCCGTATGCTGCTAAGAAGGCTGCCCGTTTCTCACTTATGCGTGTTCCTTCATCTTGCAGATCGTAGATTGTCGGGTCAACCTCCTCTTGCCAGGCACGGAGTTCGTCAAATTCATCATAGAGTACCTGTCGTGCTGCGTCATCGGGTGCATTTGGCAGGTCCGCTGAAAGAATCTCTCTTATCCGTTGAGTTGTCAAGACATGCGTGTCAAGTAACGGAGAAAGCACCTTATCGACCTCTACGACTTGCTGAGTGAAGGCATAGTATTGTGAAAAGAGCGTCTCTAGTTCAGGCGAGAGTCCAGTGTCATCAACTTCTCGCATCGATTCCTCAAACACTTCTTCAAAAACTGTGTCAGCCCCTGGTTCTGCCCTTTCCGTGACATCTGCCGGTACCGCTGTAAGGATGTCTATTGCGGTTTCCAATGTCTCTGGTTCGGTTTGTTCCCCCTTGTTTTCAGGGAGTGGTGCCAAACGCTCGGTGGCACTGTCAGCGTGGTGGCGGAGCGATTGTGGCAGTTTGGGGAGGCTTTCAATAAACTGCCTTTTATCATGCTCTAGATAGAGCACCCACGCTATCATTGCAAGCACTATGGCACTGCCCCCGAAAATCAATGTGCGCATATCCACTTTTTGCATGTCAAAACTCCTTTTTATAAAGCTGTTTCATCAATTCCTGTGTTATAGAAGCGACATGGGAGGGCGACTTCGTTTTCTATTCCTTGTCTAAGGCCGAAGTGCAAAAAGTTTAGGGTCAATTTGCAGTTTTTTAAGATTTTTAAGGAGAGATGCAATTGCGTGGGAGCGCATGTCCTCAAAGCCTGTGACGAAAGTGTAAGTGTAAGTAGATTAAGACACTTGCTATGTCCCTCCGAATTCACCTTTGTTCACCAGAGGGCATTTACCCCGCAAAGCGGGGCGATATGCCACTCCAGAATGGTGTCTAAAACGCTTCATTTGACAGACTTCGCACATCGGAAACCGAGGGTGTAGTGCCGGTGTGTAGGGAGTTCTGCCTCTTGGTGAGTGCATCGGAGGGTGAGCCGAATCGAATTCCACCCGCCCCCGCGCACGGTTTTCTTTAAAAACTGGGTAGGCACAAGGCCTACCCCTACCTCATCTGCGCACCATTCAGCAACACTGCCGGCCATATCCATCACACCGAACGGACTCGCACCTGTCGAGAAACTGCCCACAGGCATTAACTTTGTCTGGTGCGGGAAATAGTTGAGTTTAGAAAAGTCAAACTCGTTGCCCCAGGGATAGATACGTGCATCTGTTCCTCTGGCGGCTTTCTCCCACTCCGCTCCCGTGAGCAATCGTTTGCCCGCCCATTTGGCGTAGGCAGATGCCTCATACCAGCTCACCCCGATCACCGGATGCTCAGGTGCAATAGAGACGCTATTTTTCCGAAAGCCGAGCGGTGCTTCAATGCGATACGTTTGCTTACCCGGGTAGATATAGTAGAACAGCTCTTTTTGAATGAACTCCCATCCGGCTTGGGTCCAATACTGCCGTTTGTTGTACCCGCCTGCCAAGATGAATTCCTCAAATTGGGCATTGGTGACTTCGTGGATGTCAATATAGAATGCCTCTAGGTAAACTTTCTGTGCAGGATGCTGGTCGGCAGGTGCCTGGGCATCATCTGTGCCCATCGTAAACTCACCTGCGGGCACCAACACCATTCCATCGGGCGGTGGGTTTCCCCATGCGAGGAAACTTGGCATTATGGCCAGAAATAGAAAAGGAACAACGTGTTTCATTGTGAATCTCCTTGGGCTTACAAGAATGTTGTCGCTTGAGTTATCATTTACTTCTATTAGTTGTATAAGGCCCAACTGCCAAAAGTTTAGGGTAAATTTGCAGGTGGTATTTGCCCCTGCAAAGCAGGGGGAAAATACCAATGTCGGAGGGCAAGTTTGCCCACTTGCTCCACGCGCCCCGCTTCCGTCTCGTAATTTAAAAGCGTCACGGATGAAGGAAAGCCATCTTTTTCGTCAAAGACTACGGAACGTACATGTTCTGGGATAGAAAGTTTAGCCGATGTTGAAAAATGCATATATCCCACCTATTAACGCTGAACAGGTCATCCCTGTTTTGAATCGCCGGAGGCTTCTGCAAATTGCAAACGATACAACCGCGCATAGAGCCCCCCTCGCGCCAGCAACGCCTGATGCGTGCCTGTTTCCACAATTTTGCCGTTTTCCATGGCAAGGATCACATCGGCGTTCCGCACGGTAGACAATCGATGGGCAATCACAAACGATGTCCTTCCCTTCATCAGCCGTTCTAACGCTTCTGTCACGACTTTCTCTGTCTCCGAGTCCAGAGCGGAAGTGGCTTCATCGAGCAGTAGCAGTTTTGGATCCCGAAGCAGCACACGCGCTATCGCAATCCGTTGTCGCTCACCACCGGAGAGTTTGATGCCGCGTTCGCCTATCTCCGTGGCGTAGCCCTCTTTGAGTTGCGTGATAAAGCCGTGGGCGTTTGCGGCGGTGGCCGCAGCGATAACGTCCTCTGTTTTCACAGTCTCCGGGTGTCGGGCACCCATTCGGATATTTTCCTCAATTGAACCTGAGAAGAGATACGGGTCTTGAAACACCGTGCCGATTTCGAATCGCAAGGCACTCAGATCTAGTGTTGTTATATCGTGTTCATCCACATAGATGCGTCCGTGGGTGGGATTGTAGAAACGTGGAATGAGATTGAAAAGCGTGCTTTTCCCCGCGCCACTCGGGCCCACGAGTGCAACGAGTTGCCCCGGCTGCACCTCAAAGTTGACATTCTGCAGGACTTCCGAGGTTTCATTGTAACTGAAATGAACCCCTTCAAACCGTATCTTCCCCCGCAAGTCGACATTATTGATACCCTCGGTCGGTTCGGTTCGGTTTTCGAGGAAAGTAAACACACGCTTTGCCGCTTCCCCGGTTTTGAGGAGTTTTTGATATTCATTTTGAACTTGATATAGAGGAACAGTGAGCAGATTCAAATAACGGTTTGCCATCCACAAAAACCCAACGCTGATGTGTCCATCAAGCACCATTTTTCCACCGATGAGAAAGAAAAGGGGATTGCCCAACCAAGAAGAAAGTGGCCCCAGTCCTGTCAGGGCCCCAATTAAGCGTTGCTTGACTTCTGCACGTACGAGGGTGTCTAGTGAACGTCGGATGAACCCCATGTCGCGCAGCTCATGCCCAAGAGATTTAATCTCTCGTGATGCCGCAATCCCTTCTTGAAGCCGTGAAGAAATGCTTTCTTTTTCCTGCAAGACCTGCTTTGAAACGTTTTGCACAGGTTTTCGGAAAAGAACGGGAAGCCCAACCACGGCGAGGGTAAAGGGAATACTAAAAAGCCCTAACCATGGATTCACCCAGAACACAACGCACAAGGTAATGGCAAATTCAACCCCTGCTAGGATAATCCATCCGCTTGCCAAAATTCCTTCGGCGGCGGACGCTGTATCGGAACCGATATAAGCCATAATCTGCCCGGTTGTGTGGTTATCGTAGAAACGGCACGGTAGGAATCGCAGATGTCGGTAGACCTGCAGTTGCATATCACGGCGGGTGTAACCTGTCACCTTGGCCATAAGATACGCCCATACAGACTGCAGGAGATAGGTGGCAAGGGCAATACCCATCCATAAACTCACAAGAACGGGTAGAAAATCGGCATCTTTGTCACCAAAGACGCGGTCGAGAAGTTGCCCTTCTATCCATGGATTGACTAAGTAGGTAGCCCGGAAACTGCCTTGGAGGAGCACACATAAGAGGGCTAACCCCCAATACGGTTTGAGATAGCCCAACAAGCGGACAGCGATTCTGCCACTCCCCAAGTCCTGTTTCTTTTTGCGAGTATCCAACGTTTTTCTCCCTCTAAACGCTAAAGATTACGGAACGTACATGTTCTGGGATAGAAAGTTTAGCCGATGTTGAAAAATGCATATATCCCACCTATTAACGATGAACAGCTCATCCCTGTTTTGAATCTTCGGAGGCTTCTGCAAATTGCAAACGATACAACCGCGCATAGAGCCCCCCACGCGCCAGCAACGCCTGATGCGTGCCTGTTTCCACAATTCGGCCATTTTCCATGACAAGAATCACATCGGCATTCAACACAGTAGACAATCGATGGGCAATCACAAATGAAGTCCTTCCCCTCATCAACCGTTCTAATGCCTCCGTCACGACCCGCTCTGTCTCTGAGTCCAATGCAGAAGTGGCTTCATCGAGCAGTAGCAGTTTCGGATTCCGAAGCAGCACACGCGCTATCGCAATCCGTTGTCGTTCGCCACCGGAGAGTTTGATGCCCCGTTCGCCTACCTCTGTAGCGTAGCCTTCTTCAAGTTGCATGATAAAGTCGTGGGAGTTTGCGGCGGTGGCCGCAGCGATAATGTCTTCTCTTTTCACGTTTTCAGGGTGTAGGGAACCGATTCGGATATTTTCCTCAATTGAACCTGAGAAGAGATACGGGTCTTGAAACACCGTGCCAATCTGCGCACGCAAGGTTTTCAGTTGGAGAGTCGTGATATCGTGTGAATCAACATAGATGTGTCCGTGGGTGGGTTCGTAGAAACGCGGCATGAGGTTGAGAAGCGTGCTTTTCCCCGCGCCACTCGGGCCCACGAGTGCAACGAGTTGCCCCGGCTGCACCTCAAAACTGACATCCTGAAGGACTTCCGAGGTCTCATTATAGTGGAAGTGGACATCTTCAAACCGCACCTTCCCCTGCAAGTCGACATCCTCAACCCCTTCCGTGGACTCGGCTCGGTTTTCGTCGAGGAACGTAAACACGCGTTTTGCCCCTTCCCCGGCTCTGAGGAGTTTTTGATATTCATTTGAGGCTTGATATAGGGGAAAGGTGAGCAGATTCAAATAACGGTTTGCCATCCACAAAAACCCAACGCTGATGTGTCCATCAAGCACCATTTTTCCGCCGATGAGAAAGAAAAGAGGATTGCCCAACCAAGAAGAAAGGGCCCCCAGTCCCGCCAGGGCCCCAATTAAGCGTTGCTTGACTTCTGCACGTACGAGGGTGTCTATTGAACGTCGGATGAACCCCATGTCGCGCAACTCATGACCGAGAGATTTAATCTCTCGCGACCCCGCAATCCCTTCTTGAAGCCGTGAAGAAATATTTTCTTTTTCCTGCAAGACCTGCTTTGAAGCGTTTTGCACGGGTCTTCGGAAAAGAACGGGAAGCCCAACTACGGCAAAGGCAAACGGAATACTAAAAAGCCCTAACCATGGATTAACCCAGAACACAACGGTGAGGGTAATGGCAAATTCAATCCCCGAGACGATAATCCCTCCACTCGCCAAAATCCCTTCCGCGGCGGACGTTGTATCGGAACTGATGTTAGCCATGATTTGCCCGGTTGTGTGATTATCGTAGAAACGACACGGTAGGAATCGCAGATGTTGGTAGACCTTCAGTTGCATATCGCGGCGGGTTTGACTTGTGACCTTGGCCAAAAAATACGCCATTCCAATTCCCAGGAGATAGGTGGCAAGAGCAATACTCATCCAGAAACCCACAAGGATGGGTAGAAAATCGGCATCTTTGTCACCAAAGACGCGGTCGAGAAGTTGCCCTTCTATCCATGGCTTGACCAAGTGGGTAGCCCGGAAACTGCCATTGAAGAGCACATACAAAAGGGTTAACCCCCAATACGGTTTGAGATAGCCCAACAAGCGGACAGCGATTCTGCTACTCCCCAAAGTCGATTTCTTTTTCTCTGCACCCAACGTTTTTGTCCTTTTTTCCATAAATTGAGGGTTTTATTTAGTATTGCAGCAGTCGGTGGAACCCTTCTTAACCACGCGTTTCTACCATCAATGATATAAAGTATATCACATTTTCAAACAAATGTGAAGAGAAATATTTCTACTGTGGTATTTTACCTCTGCAAAGCAGGGGAAACCGATACCCTTTCCACTGCGTGTTTTTGCATTGTACCAGGGGCATCAAGTGTCTTGGATTAATCCGTGCGGAGTGCCTCAATTGGGGAGAGCGACGCGGCTTTTATTGCAGGATACAGCCCAAAGGAGATACCGATGACAGCCGAAAAGGAGACTGAAATCAATATCCATTCTGTCGAGAGAACGGCCGGCCAGTCGGGGACAATTTTGACGATTTTGACAGCCAGGAGCGCCATGCCTTCGCCAGCAAGGATGCCCAAGCCAACGCCAATCGTGCCACCTATACCACACAGCACAACGGCTTCCATGAGGAACTGTAGTAGAATGTCCAGACGCTGTGCACCGAGTGCTTTCCGGAGGCCGATTTCGCGCGTTCGTTCACTCACAGCAACAAGCATCATGTTCATAATACCGATGCCGCCGACAAGCAGCGAAAACCCGGCGATGCTGCCGAGTGCAATCTTTATCACTTTACTTATTTTTTCTAACTGCGCGATGCCTAAACGCATCTCAAAGATTTGGACGAAGTCATCTTGGTTTCTGTGCCGTTTCCGGAGGACGGCTTTTACCTCTTCAATTGCCTTCGGGACTTCCTCGACGGTATGTGCATAAACAACAATATCCGGAAGCCGGTCGCTGCCGGTAAAACGTTCTTGTACAGTTGATATAGGGATAAAGGCAAGGTTGTCGAAACTCGCACCGAACCGGAGGTTTCTGCCTCTCGGCACGAGTATTCCGACAACCTTGAACCGTTCTGTGGAGCGTCTGCCCACTTTGCGTCCCCACCGGTCGTAAGAACCGCTGCCTTCTGCGACTTTAATTTCTTGTCCCAAGGGGGAGTTGTTGCCGAATAGGGCAGTAGCGACTTCATGCCCAAGTACACAGATTTTTGTTGCGTTTTCCACATCTTCGTCCGTGATAAAACGCCCTTCTTGAACGTCCCAGTCAAATGCGTTTTTATAGTTGGCATCTACGCCGTTATAGCCTGCACGGGTTTCAGCACCCCCTGGTGCCTGGATGAGTACCCCCGCCCGGTTCCAGATTCGCGGTGCGACTGCACTGACAGATGGACATTCTGCCTCAATCGCAAGCACATCTTCATACGTGAGGTATTCATTGCTACGGATGCGGACCCGGCGGTTGTTTTCGCGCTTGTACCCTGTGTGTAGCAGTATAAACTGGTTTGCACCACCCAATTTCTGTGCATCTTGCAGCACAATCTCCTTGGCCCCATCACCAATAGCTATCATTGCGAGCACTGCCGCAACACCGATGATAATGCCAAGCAGGGTTAGCAACGAGCGCATCTTGTTTGCACTGATTGCGGAGAGTCCAATGGAGAAAGCTTCGATGAAACGCATCTGATGTCTCCTATCTATCCTCCAAATGTTCAAACTTAAAGAATTCGTCGCCCTTTTCTATAGCACGTTGTGTAATAGCACGATGCCTCGCAGCATGTTCGTAATGCCCTTCTTCTTCTAAATAAGAGGCAACTTGTTCTCCAATATGGACAGGGACTTTCCCATTTGTCATGAATGAGAAAAATAATCGCATCATTTTTATTTCTATAAAGGGATTCACGCCATGGGTTATCAGCAGGCCTTGTTCTTTCCATATTGTAAACATCTCTTCCTCAAGATCAAGACACCTTAAAGTGATTGCGTGGTTACCTTGCCCTGTATGGGGCGCAAGGGCATGCAGCTCAGCTTCAACTTCGGCCAACCGCTTTTTCCTCGCTTGCTCCGCCGCAAGGGTATTCACCCTGCTTTGCAGGGTTATATCCTTTACCGCTTTCGTGATTCCATTCTTTGGGGGGCGCATCTTTGGGAGTGCTTCATCGTGATTGTGGTCACGGGTATCATTATGATTTATTTCACCTTGCACTTCGTCTGAAGCTTCCTCATTCGTGCGTGCTGTCTCCCTCGCGTTTTTGCGTTCAACGTGCGTGAGATAGAGCGTGCATCCGACGACGATGAGGACTAAGCATGCGAGGGCTCCCAGCACGAGCCGGTTGGTAAAAACACTTTTCAACATTGTTAGACTCCTTATGGTATTAATCTCCCTGCTGAGGGTATTAGCCCCTGCTTTGCAGGGGTAACATACCATGTGCAGGGGGAACAAAACGGAGCAGTGCCGCGTCGATGGAGGGTTCAAAATTTTGAACCCTTCGAACCCCCTCGGGAACAAAACGGAGCAGTGCCGCGTCGATGGGTGGTACTTTCACCCTCGGCGCACCTAAAAATATAGGAGGCTGCCAATTCTAGAAACTATTCTATAACAAAAGCAAAAAAATAGCAAAGGGTATTCACCCTGCTTTGCAGGGTTATATCCTTTAAGGAATTTATTGTTTAGGGCATTCGCCTCTGCCTGCAGGGGTGATTTGCCAACAAGGGTGATTCCCCGCTTTGCGGGGCATTACCCTGCAACGCAAAAAAACGCAGGCGGTATTTACCCCGCTTGCGGGGAATAATACCTTAAGCCTTTTTCCGAAACTGGGTGTGAATACGCTTTTTCAATGGGGAATTGCTACACGCATCAAAGGGGCGTGTTCTACTTTGCTTTCTCTCTATCCCGCTGAGGGTATTAGCCCCTGCTTTGCAGGGGTAACATACCATTATCGGAGGATGGCAAGTTTGCCTATCTGCTCGACTCTGCTTTCTTCGGTGTGGGCTATGACACGATAGAGGTAGACTCCATTCGCACAGCGCGTCCCTATTTCATCTCTGCCATCCCAGCGCGTTTCATTGCTCCCCCGTTTGGCACTCGCATCCAAAATGGTTCGGATAAGTCTGCCGCCTATGGTGTAAATCTTGATTGTGACTGTATCTGGTGTCTGCGCGAGGTGGTAGGTGAAAAACGTTTTTCCATCGGTTGTGGGGTTCGGCACGTTGAAGACTTCGCGGAGGGCTACGGCTTCTTCTAAGGTGATGGTTGCTTCTAGTTCTGCTATGTTTTCACTCGTATCTGCTGCGGTGATGCGGATGTGATATTCTCCGTTGGGGAGGTCGGGTGCATAAGCGACTGTGGCTTTGTCGGGTGCGCCGGGGTCAAACGTTTTGCTGTATACGCTCGCATCTAAGGGTACGAGGGTTTCATACGCGCTGCCGAGGGCAAGGCTAAAGCCGGCATCGTCAAGTGCGCTATCATCTGTCAGAACTATCTCGAAGTGTGGCTGGGATGAAAGCAGCATCCGGTTCTCTTGTAAGGTGCCTGACGTTGAAACTTGCTGCGGGCTTTCGTTGACGTGCATTTCGATTAGCGGTGGGGTGATGTCGGGCTCTTCTGTCACAAAGAAACGGTAACTGATGGCTCCTGCGTCGCCGCCGAGGGCGTTTGCGTTGAAATCTTGGGCGCGGATTTCAAAGGTATACTCGCCTGGAAAGAGTATCGGTTGATACGCAATGGGTACTGTTTGGAGGTTTCCGCTCTGTGTGCGGATTTCGTAGTCGGTGAGCAGTTCAAGGGGGCCGCTGTCTTTTCGTTTGGCAATGGAAAGAAAGGCGGGATCGATTCCGTTTGTATCTTGTAGCACGATGGAGATCTTCGGGCGTGGTGGGATGACACTTCCTGTTTGGGGCTGGATGCCATCTACCCATATAGCAAATTCTGGCGGTTGGGTATCCTCACTCCGCATGAGTGCAAAAGGGGTTAGCTCTGTCACTTCTGCAGTAATTGTCCCGACGCGGGCGCTGCTGAACTTAATCTTATCGCCGAAACCAAAGTCTTCGGAGCTTTTGTTTACGAAAATTTCCAATCCGAGGTGGCTGAGGAAAAGACTCTCGTTTATTTTGCCTCGCACTTTGACGCCGTTGGGAAGATGTACGGGTTCCCCGGCAGCATCTCGCACTTCATAGTGCTCAGGGGCGGTAAAAAAGAGAAACCAATCGCCTGCTTCAAACAGCTGCTTGGGGCCGAGTCTGCTGTTCACTGTGGCGTTTCCATTACCGAGGTTGTGGTTGCGCGTGCCAGTGAGTATGGCATCGCCTTCAGGATTATAGTCGGTTTCAAAGGCGAGGATATCGGCAAATTCAAACGTAAAATTTGGACCGAGGGGTGTGCTTTCTTGGCTCGGAATTAGCAATTCTAAGCCGAACCCTTCCTCTCGGAACGGATTGTCGAGTTGCCCGGATTTATCTAGTTTTTGAAAGAGTACTTCGCCTTTCCGCCTGAGAAAAACTACATATTCGGATGAATCTTGAAACAGGATAACCCACTTCCCTGCGGGGGTTAGGTTCGAATTCACGCGGATGTTGTCGGCTTTCAAGGCTTGTTCGCTGGCATTTTCCATCTGCGTTGGTGTGACATAGTTTTCAAGCAAAAACTCCCGCCCGCCCTTTGTATCCGAATCCTGAGTGGGAAGCATCCCATAGGTGATTTCGGATGGCAATCGTCGCCACGCTGCAAAATCGGCTCGCCACGCATAGATTGCTAACTGGGCGGCCTGTTCGGTTAAAGCGTCTTTAAAACCGGGTGTATCGGGTTGGAGTCCTGTGCTTTCACGGACTCTGTCTTCCAATGCACTGACATCAAACCGGAGTTTGACTTGAGCGGGTTTCTCCAATTGGGTATCGCCTGTGCGAAATGCTGCTTCGTATCGCTGTGCGACAGCCCTTCCCTGCCGGATTAACCCTCGCCGCAGTGCAGCGACGCGCGGAATCGGTGCAAACTGGATGTCCGGTTGTGATAATGTCTCCGGTGCCTGTGAGTTCACGGAGAGTGGGATGCCTGTTCGGGTGTTGTCCCCGGTTTTTGTGACGACAGCCCCTGCTGGAAAGTGGATGTCAAACACCCTGTCTAAACTAAACGCCGTGAGTTCCTCCGTCGATTTATAGTTAAATTCGTTGACAACAAAGGAGACGTACCGCTTGTTATCCAAGACGCGGGCTTCATGGACGGTTCCGAGGACTTTGTCATCAATATTTGCATCATCCGCATCGGCAAGCACATAAATCTTATGCACACCTGTTGCCAGCGGTGAGGGGAGCTCTATTGCGACGGTGACGCGCTGCAACACTTCCGTGCCTTCTTCCCAATCTGTTGTTCTGACGATAGTTTTCCCGAGGATGTCAGCATCTTCGTCAATTCGGCTATCCGCATCTACATCCATGTCCCCCTCACTGAACACGACTTCAATATCGGCGAGCACGGGGCGGCCGCCGTTGTTGACGAGTTCGGCTATGAGTTGGTAACTATTTTTGTCCTCACTAAACTGGTAGCGGAGGGGGGCGGCCTTGGTTTCTCTGTCAACATCAATTGCGATGTTGGGGCCTTCGGGTATCTTGACAATGCGGCGTTCAGTTTTTGATGGAAACGCGACATTGTGCCCTGCGGTGTCGGTAATGAGAATGCGGTAACGCACCTGCCGTCCCCCTTGCGGGAGTGGAATGGGTGTTTGTAGCTCATACCACTGGCCGCCGAGCGGTACTTGTTCACCACTGATGGGCGTGGGGGAAACCTTTACCATTTGGACAATTTCGTCTTTAAAGGTGGCAGTATCATCCCAAAGGACGCTGATATTTTTTATGCCTGCCGCACCTTTGTCATCCACGATGAGGGCGCTGATATTTAGGGTATCTGTTACTTTTATATCCAGTGTTTCTCGGACATCCCGCACGACAGGCATTTCCACCCAGAAGCGGGTACCTCCGATGGCAGCACGTTCGGCGTCAAAGGCGAATAAGCGGGCAATACCACCGCCCGGTAGCGCGGCGTTTGGGATGGCGATACGAATGGTGCCGTATTCGCCCTGCCAGACGCGGCCGCCGGTGCGGCGCACTATGTCATTTTGCAGATTATCGTCAAAATTATTTGCGAAGACTGCGAAGGCAGTCAGTGCCTCAGTACTAAAATCAGCGGCACGGTTGAAAACTGCCTCCCCGCCCTGTGTCCACGTGCCTACTTCGTTTTGCTGAATCACAATTTCTTGTGTATCGTTGAGTGCAATGCGTTCCAACCGCACGCGTATATCCAGTTGCGGGAGTGCAAGCTGAGATGCTGGATCGCCGAAGAGGGTATATTGCTCAGTCCCGGGAATCCACTGTTGGTTGCGGATACGGCTAATAAACCTAATTTTAGCCTCCCCAACAATTTTACCGACAGTAGCCGGCTTCTGTCCGAAAAGGGATTTAAACAGATCGCGGTCGAACTCGGCGTTTGCCGAACCGTAGGTTAAACGGGTGGCGGAGAGGGCTGCTATCGCCCCATGCTCGCCCAACAAAAACTGCTCGCTGAGGCAGAAGTTGCCGGCCTGTTGCGGTTTATCAAACTGTCCGTTTAGACAGGTTGTCGTAATAACAAACGGGAGGTGGCGGTTACGCAAGGCAACTACATCTTCACTGCGGAAGATGGACTCATCTGCCCAGGTCTGACTCCCACCGTGCCCAGCATACTCAATGGCGATTGCGCCTTGATTGAGGGCAGAACGAATTCGCGCCCCTGTTAGGGCAGGGCTTTTCAATTTTCGGAGGTAAATTTCGCGCGTGTTATACCCGACTGGGATGACCTCTTGTATCAACTCGTTGCGCGATATCTCAAAGATACCATCCCCGGGATTATCGGTGTTATCGTCGGCTACCTGTATTAATGTGCCTTGCCAGGGCCCTGTTTTCAAATTCCGTTCATAATTAATAATCTTTTCAACCATCGTCGCCAGTGCTTCAGGGGTTTGAACGGACAGGCGGCCGATGAGCATATCGGGTAACGCATCATCGCCGCTGATATTCACAAAGCGTTGATCCATTGCTGTCTCGCCACTCGCGGGTGCCCACCCATGGTATGTCGGCACAAAGATTGGATATAGGTTATAGGTGCCCCGAAACGTCTCGTCGCGGCGGTAGCGTTCAACAGTAGCGTTTTTGTAGTCGTAGTGTGCATCCCCCACCAGCACGACGTAGGTAGGCGCAGGCGGCTGCCAACTGGTATACGCATACCGGAGGAACTTCTGAATAGCCAAAGGGTTGAAGAGGCCATCACTAAATTCATCGTAGATATCCTGAATCTCGACGACGGTGGCAGTCAGCCCTTGCGAACGCCGAAATTCAACAAGGGGTTGGATGAAGGATGTAAAGGTTGGGTGCGTAATCACAATATAATCGGCTTGGCTGGCAGGATCCTTCAGCGATGTTGGCGGCGTAGGCACGAGGGCGTTGATGCTCCGATACGCTGCGCGGTTGATGACAAAATAACGTGTATGCTGATTCACGACATCCTCAAAGACAATTTGGTATGTAGCGCCGGTGCGTGTCACTTTCCCGCCAACGAGTCTGCTGGTAATACCGCCAGCACCCAGCTGATACACATCTATGGTATCATGAGACATATTCGTAATGCGGTATTGAACTGTGCCGCGGGTTCGCGGTTCCGTGGTGGAGTTAAATTCAAGCTTCCCTCGTTCTGCACGAAAACTGCGCCAATAGTCAAATTCATACCAGTCAAGATAAAAGTCGTAGGCACCTGGCGGTGTCTTGTTTTCATCAAGTGCCTCAATCCGCATAAAATTCACCTGGTTATGATGGATAAACCGCTGTTCAAAATCGCGCGTAGCAATTGGCGAGGCTTGTCGTTTCCACTCCTCAATTCGGCCGAGTTGCCTTCCGTTGAAAGCTATCCGTGCGCGGTGTAGTGCGACGCCCCTGCGGGAAGCGCCCTGGAACTTAATACGCAAAGTTGCCTTACGGTTAATTTCAAGGCGTGGGGCGGCTCCGGGCAACTCCACGGGGAAATCTTTTCGGCTCGAGTCAATGTTCCCGCCTCGGAACGTTGCCCAGAAGTAGTGGTCGGCGAGTTCAGATTTAATATTGGTACCTGCCAAGACATCGTGATGTACATTCTCCTCAAAGCGGGCTCGTGTCAAAAACGCGCTGGGGGTTTCCAAGTTTGGCGTGCGCGGTGTCGCGTCACGTACTGCGACACTTCCGTCCTGCCCATTTCCCTCGGAGGGTGCTGTCCCTTTGGTTGTAAAACTGAGCCAATACACGTTCTCATCGGTAAATTTATTGCCTACCAACCCACGTCCATAAAAGATGATGCGTTCTTGGTTGTCAAGGGTTTGGTTCTGGTTTTCATCAAAAATATACAGTCCCTGTTTCTGTCCGCCGCTTTCCAAGCGAATACTGTGAAGGTTGATAGTTTCCGGTTCAACGCCTGCGGCTTTCAGTTTGTTATAGGTAATATGATAGAGGTCTGTTTGCGTGACAGGAATCTTAAAACGGTGCGTGCCCTGGGGTTGGGGTGGGGCGGCTGGTGCAGCAATTCTTCGCTGTTTTCGCCAAGGTTTCGCTTGTGTGTAGTTCAGCAACATGCTTTGGAACATGCTCTCATGAAGTTTACCACTATTTTCAATAGCTTTTGTCAATTGGGTTTCTGCTCCGATTTTTCCGTTGTCAAAATCGGGTTTCTTATGAAGCGGCACTCCCGGAAAATGGATACGAAATTCTACAGAGGAAAAGATTTTCAACTGGCCTGTCGCAGGATTGTATTGAACAGGGTTGATTTGCAAACTCGCAATGCGTTGCTCCCGCACAAACCCACCGGGTACGACTTCCACGAGCTGTTGCGGATAAAAGTTTTCGTTATTCGTTCCTTGAGTGTCAGGAAAAATACTATCTGCTGGATTGCTCCAGACGGTGCCAATTGTTTTTACCTCCGGCCGCGCGCGAATAACAGTGACAATAGGCGTGCCAACTACAGGAATGCCAATGAGCTGCGTATAGATTGGGACACGCGGTTTACCTGCCTCAAGTGTCCAATCTGCGCCCTCAAAACTAATTTTTTGCGCTCTCACGCGCCCGGTTCTATCTTCCAAGGCTCCCACCCGCCCGGTTCCATGTTCGTTTTGGTATGTTGCCCCGCTTTGCGCTCCCACCCGCCCGGTTCCATCTTCACTATGGCTTATCTGAAGCTCTGGCAAGGTAAAGCGCGCAGTAAATGCGTCCGCTTCTATGGAAACAATCTGTAAGGGCGGAAGGGAGGAGGAGTGTAAAGGCGGAAGAGAGGAGGGGTGTAAAGGGGTGGTATTTGCCCCAGTGGTGAACTTATTGTAGTCTCCACTCTCTGCGATAGTGGTGAATACCTCTCCTGCGCCGACGGCTACAGACAGCACTATCTGAAGCATAACGAAGCCTAGTACCTTCACAGAAACCTTATGTAGTCTTAGTGGTATGTAAAAGGTATTAGCCCTGCAAAGCAGGGTAAATACCCTCCGCAGCTTTGCTGGGAAGCATCCCAATGGGAATCTTGTAGCTCTCGTCGGATGTTTTTCGTCCATGCCTTTTCTCCTTGATAGCATTATGTGGTTGTAAAGGCATTAGTGCTCTCGTCTCGTTGCAAGTTGTGCTGCGCACGCGAGGGCAGCACAGAGGCTGCTTTCGCTGGCAATACCCTTACCTGCTATATCATAAGCAGTACCGTGATCTACGCTGGTGCGGACAATCGGTAAGCCCAACGTGACATTGACAATCTGCCCAAAACCCAAGAGTTTTATCGGAATACTGCCCTGGTCGTGATACATAGCGATGACTGCGTCCCAAGTGTTTTCTTGACTGGCTTTGATAAAAAGGGTATCGGCAGGAAGTGGCCCATCTATAACCGAATTCTCAAATAACGCTTTAGCCTGTGCGATTGCGGGAATAATAATTTTCTCCTCTTCTTTTCCGAAGATACCCTGTTCACCTGCGTGTGGGTTCAGCGCGGCAATAACGAGCCGTGGGGAGGCTATACCCCAGCCCATGAGTGCCTGTCGGGTGATGCGAATCACCTCCACAATCTTTTCGCTTGTCATCGCATGTGGCACCTCAGCGAGAGGGATATGGGTTGTAACGAAAGCAACACGCAGTTTACCACTAGTTTCACCACTATTTTCATTGGGTGTCATGAGCATCATGACAGCTTGCGGGGTGTTGGTGAAAGCGGCCAGCATCTCTGTGTGGCCCGGATAAGGCACACCTGCTCGCTGACACGCCGCCTTACAGATAGGTGCGGTTGTGATACCGTCAAGTTGTCCTTGCATCGCGAGGCGCGTCGCAACTGCCAGTGCCTCAACCGCCGCTGCACCTGCTCGTGCATCTATACTGCCATGAGAAATATCCGAAGGAGACAATGGTGCAACATCAAGCACCTCAATTGTGCCGCGTGTTGCTTTTAATTGCATCGGCGGATTGGTATTTACCCCGCTTTGCGGGGAATAATACCTTTCAACGATTTGAACCTTTGGAGGTGGCTTTGTTATGGATGCGAACCTGAGCGCATCAGCAATGATTTCCGCGCTTCCGATAACAATCGGCTGGCACACCGCATAAGTACTTTTGCGTGCAAGGGCTTTGACTATGATTTCCGGTCCAATGCCTGCAGCATCGCCTATTGTGATGCCGATTCGGGGTTTTTTCGTTTTTTCGTCTATGTCTAGTACCTTCACGGCTTTATGTAGTCTTAAGGGCATTGTAGCTCTCGTCGGAGGTTTCTAAGGCTTAATTGGCGATGAAAATGCTGATGGTAAATGCCCCTGTAAACAGGGGTTAATACCCTTAGGCATGAAGTTTACGGGTGAGTGTGGGTGCGCGGGCGCGTGAAACATTGCCTGTGGGGATGTCCACTACTTCATACGATACGGTAGATAACGTCTCTCTGACATCCTGGCCATCCTGGCTATCCTGGCTATCCTGATTTTGCGGTGAGTCCGTCGCCCCGACACCTCTGGAACGCAGGGGTATGCGGAGCACATCGCCGACGGTGAGCGTTTTGCCGGCTTTTGCGGGCTGTCCGTTGACGTAAATATCACCACGGCTACACAGTGTGTTGGCTATCGTTCGCCGTTTCACGAGACGACTCACTTGTAGAAACTTGTCTAATCGCATTGACGTTTACCACATCGGTATTTATCCCTGCAAAGCAGGGCTAATACCTTTATTGAAAAATTGACGAATCGGTATTTATCCCTGCAAAGCAGGGAATAATACCTAAACCTATTCCTGCAATTCCACGAAAGTATCTGCTGGAGGAGAAACCGGCATTTCTGCGGCATCGGCCACTACGTCGGTTCCCTCCCGCCCGGTTCCTTCAATCAGTGCTAACTTCAGCACCTGTGTCATGTCATTGACTTTATGGAAGCGGACGCTTTGGCGAATTTCAGTTGGAATATCCTCTTCATCTTTCTCGTTGTCTTCGGGGATGATAATGTCAAAGATTCCGTTTCGGTAAGCGGCGAGAGTCTTCTCCTTTAATCCGCCGATAGGCAGCACCCGTCCGCGGAGGGTAATCTCCCCTGTCATTGCCACATCTTTGCGAACCGACTGACCTGTGAGTGTAGAAAGAATGGCAGTTGCGACGGTGATGCCTGCAGAGGGGCCATCTTTCGGGACGGCGCCTTCTGGGATGTGGATATGGATATTCTGCTGTTCAAACTGACCTCCCGGGATGCCAAACGATTCAGCGCGCGAGCGGATGTAGGCGACAGCGGTTTGTACCGATTCACGCATCACTTCCTGAAGTTGCCCGGTCATATCCAATTTGCCTTCACCCTGCATCGTTGTAGCTTCTACAGAGACGATATCTCCGCCGATTTGCGTCCAGACCATTCCCGTGGCAACACCAATCTCATTTCGTTCCTCCGCTTTGGTGCGCGTCCACTTGGCGGGGCCGAGGTAGTCACTTAAATTCATGGGTGTGATTTCAACTTTGATGTCTGGCGTATCATCGGTAACAATCTGTTTTGCGACTTTTCGGCAAACATTGGTAATGGAACGTTCAAGGTTTCGCACGCCTGCTTCACGCGTATGCTTGTGAACGATTTCCAAAATAGCCTCTTCAGTGAAGGTGATATTCTCCGAAGTCAAGCCGTGTAGTTCGAGCTGTTTGGGGATGAGTCCATTCGGTGTAAAGGTAGCGATGTTATGCTTCTCGAAATCGGTATAACCCGGCAATTCAATGATTTCCATCCGGTCCTGGAGCGCAAGGGGGATGGTAAGGCGCGTGTTAGCCGTTGTGATGAACATGACATCCGACAGGTCGAAGGCAATATCCATGTAATGGTCGCGGAAGGTGGAATTCTGTTCAGGATCGAGTACCTCAAGGAGTGCAGAGGCGGGATCTCCGCGAAAATCTGAGCTGAGTTTATCGATTTCGTCAAGTAGGAACAGGGGATTTTTGGAGTTGACATCCCGGAGTCCTTGGATGATACGTCCAGGAATTGCGCCGATGTAGGTGCGTCTGTGTCCCCGGATTTCTGCTTCATCTCGCACTCCACCGAGTGACATTCGGACGAACTTTCTGCCTGTGGCGCGGGCGACTGATTTTCCGAGTGAGGTTTTTCCTACCCCTGGCGGTCCGACGAGGCAGAGAATAGGGCCCTTTAGGTGTTTGACGAGTTGTAAAACAGCGAGGTATTCAAGGACATTCTCTTTGGGCTTTTCGAGTCCATAGTGATCCTCGTCGAGCATCTGTTCGGCTTCTGCGAGTTTCACCTGATTCTCTGTGCGCTCTTTCCATGGCAGTGCGAGTATCCAATCGACATAAGTGCGGATAACGCCAGATTCAGCGGACTGTGGGGGTATCTGTGCGAGGCGCTCGAGTTCCTTGAGTGCTTTTTCTTGGGCTTCGTCAGACATTCCGGCGTTTTTCACTTGTTCTCGGAGTTCATCGATTTCGGCTATGTCATCTCTGCCGAGTTCTTTCTGGATGACTTTCATCTGTTCCTGAAGGTAGAACTCCCGATGCGTCTTTTGGACAGATTCCCGCACCTGATTGTGAATGTCTTCCCGCATCTCATTCCGCTCCAGTTCGTCTGTCAAAAACTGTATGATGAGCTGTAAACGCTTAATTGGGTTGAGTTCATCAACGACGGCCTGATAGTTGGGGGCGGATAGGTTGATGGAGCCAGCCATTGTATCGGCGAGGTGCCCGGGTTCGTCTTGTTCGCGAATAGCACGTTTGACTTCTTCTGAATATTCCTTCTGTCGAGTTTTGGCGTAGGCACTGAAAAGCTTTAGTGCTTCTTCCCTTAGCGGCGCAGCGGTATCCGCTAATCCGCCTTCCTCATAAACGATTTGCACTTCCGCTTTCAAAAAGTTATCCGCCTTCGCGTATCGGAGGACAATTGCCCGGTGCTCTGCCTCAACGGCAATCCGGATAGTTCCGTCACCCGGTTCATAAAATTCGATGATATTTGCCACAGAGCCAACCGAATGAAGGTGTTCAGGCTTGGCTTCTTCCTCTTCTGCGAGCTCCTCTTTCTGGTGAAGGAGGAGTATCTGTCGTTCGGCGCGGAGCGCGGCATGCGTCGCCTGGACTCCCATTTTTCGTGCGACGTTTAAAAGGGATTTCGTTCTCGGAAAAATCCTATCAAAGTCCGGGGGCAGATAGATAATCGGTAAGCGGACGGTTTCATAAGTTTTCGTTCCTGTCGTGCTCATATTAGCTCCTTGTTATTCCTTGCGGAGTAATCAGAATGCAAGATAGTTCTGACAATTCTCTGTAGCTCTCAAAGGCATATTACCCCTGCGAGCAGGGGAGATATGCGATTGGGAGGTTTCTTATGCAACGAAATCCTGTGACGAGAAATTCAACACACATCAAAGATGCGTGACTAATCCTCGCCTTTGTCACAATCACAAGAACTCCTAACGGAAAGTGTTGTCTTTCTTCGTTTTCGGTGTTTCCTCTGGAAGGGCAGGCACAAGGCACTGCCGCTACAAATCCGTTTTCGGCACAGCATCGCGACCGGGGGAGGGCAGGCACAAGGCGCTGCCGCTACAAATCCGTTTTCGGCACAGCATCGCGACCGGGGGAGGGCAGGCACAAGGCGCTGCCGCTACAAAGCCACGATGTGTTGCACGTGGGAGGTGCCTCCTACGGAAGAACTAAATGTTTCCCTTAACCGAAAACCTTTAATGCATAAGAAACCCGATTTTGACACTGGCATGTGGTTTCCCCTGCTTTGCTTCCCTCCCGCCCGGTTCCTTGGGGAAAAAGCAATCAACGGAAAAATCGGAGCAGGAACCGAATTAACGAAAAACCCATTAAGCTGTTTTCAGTTCTTTCGATTCGCTATAAGTCAAGTGTGGCGGTTCACTATTGAGGACGCAATCTTCCGTAATATGGCATGCTTGGACCCTGTCAAGCGAAGGTATGCGATATAGGGTATCCAGCATAATGTTTTCAAAAACGGCTCTTAACCCGCGTGCTCCTGTTTCGCGCTCAATGACCTGGTGTGCGATAGCGGCTAGGGCTGAATCAGTTGCATCAAATTGCACACCTTCATAAGCTAAAAGTTGCCTATATTGTTTCACAAGTGCGTTCTTTGGCTCAGTTAAGATGCGAATTAACGCTGCCTCGTCCAATTCATGAAGCGTGGTCACAATCGGTAAGCGCCCTATCAGCTCCGGGATAAATCCGTATTTAATCAGATCCTTGGGCGTTGCCTGCGCGAGGATTTCGTGAATCTTTTTTTTCCGTTTTGGTTGAATAGGGGAGCCGAAGCCGATACTCTGTTTGCCCAGCCGTTCCCTAATGGCGTTTTCTAAACCGATAAAGGTGCCTCCGCATATAAACAAGACCTTTTTGGTATTCACCTCAATCATCTCTTGGTGCGGGTGTTTTCTGCCGCCGCGAGGCGGCACATTGGCGGTTGTGCCTTCCAGAATCTTGAGCAACGCTTGTTGCACCCCTTCGCCAGAAACATCGCGGGTAATAGAGGGATTTTCAGATTTTCGCGTAATCTTATCAATTTCATCAATATAGATGATACCTGTTTCCGCACGTGCCACATCGCCATCGGCTGCTTGCACCAATTTCAAGATAATATTCTCGACATCCTCACCAACATAACCGGCTTCTGTTAACGTTGTTGCATCGGTGATGGCGAAAGGAACATTTAAAATCCTGGCCAGCGTTTGCGCGAGGAGTGTTTTCCCTGTGCCCGTTGGGCCTATCAGTAAGATGTTGCTCTTGTCCAATTCAACATCTGTTGTATCCTCGTGAAGTAACCGTTTATAGTGCGTGTAAACTGCAACAGCTAACGTTTTTTTGGCGTGCTCTTGGCCTATGACGTATTCATCCAGTTTCGCTGTAATCTCTGCGGGGGAAAGCAGTTCTTCAAACGGATTTGGGTGAACCTCTGAAGATGAATCTGCCTCTTGGGCTTCGCTTTGACGTGCACGAGTCCTCCGCGTACGGGGGGGCCGCTGACGCGTGCCTGCATCCCGTTTATCCGGTGCTGGTTCATCCGGCACTTGCGCCAAAATGTCATTACAGACATTAATACACTCCCCAAGGCATTTCTCACAGATATTCGCCTCTAGCCCATTAAAGAGCCGCTGGACCTCGGTATT
This sequence comes from uncultured Poribacteria bacterium, assembly GCA_958295855.1. Taxonomy (GTDB): domain Bacteria; phylum Poribacteria; class WGA-4E; order WGA-4E; family WGA-3G; genus CATQHH01. Next base: position 442,188 of record OY282383.1, read on the forward strand.
ATCTCGCCTACAAAACGCGCACGCAGCACTCTCGTCCGTAGATTCCGACAGTCGAACAATACATTCAACGCAAATGTTTGCCTCTCGCCCCTGAAGGAGACGGCGGACTTGTGTGCTGCCCTGCTTACAGAAGGAGCAGGACATTTCCCCATGGATGGATTGTGACATTTTTCGCCTCTTCATCAATTCAGTTTCTGCTCCGATTTTTCCAGGTGGAGTACTTCAGCACGCATTGAAAATGCTTGAGGAGGTTTCTCCACCATCTTTGATGGTGGTAAAACCTTCGGTTTCCCCTGCAAGCAGGGGTTAATACCAGTGCTAATCCTCTACCCGTGTCAAAATCGGGTTTCTTATGCATTACAGGCGTGAATCCTGCGAATTAAGGGTTAAAATACTTGCATCAGAGGTTTATACACGCATTTTCAATGCGTGTTGAAGTTCTCCTCCGACGAGAGCTACAGTGCCTTGCTGGATGTGTCTTGCCAATGGTATTTGCCCCTGCTTTGCAGGGGTTTTATGCCAATGCTGATTACTCCGCAAGGGATGCCAGAGAGTCACGTTGAGAAACAACCAGGTCAACGATGCCGTATTCAAGTGCTTGTTCCGCGGTCATGTAAAAATCCCGGTCTGCATCCACAGCAATCTTCTCAACGTTTTGGCCGGTATGTTCCGCTAAGATGTTGTAAAGTCGATCTCGCTCCTGTAGAATTTCCGTTGCATGGATGCTAATATCTGAAGCTTGTCCTCCGATGCCGCTCGCCATGGGTTGATGAATCAGTGTCTTTGCGTGGGGCAGGGCGTGCCGTTTTCCGGGTGCCCCTGCAGCCAGCAGGATAGCCCCCATACTGTACGCGCGGCCTAGGCACCATGTTTGCACATCTGCTTTGATATATTGCATGGTATCGTAGATAGCGAGGCCTGCTGAAACTGAACCGCCGGGCGTGTTAATATAGAGCACAATATCCGCATCCGGGTCTTTCCCTTCAAGAAAAAGCATCTGTGCTGTGACGATATTCGCCACCATATCATCATCAATAGGTGAACCAATCATAATAATCCGATCTTCGAGCAGGCGAGAATAGATGTCATAAGAACGTTCGCCTCGGCTAGTTTGTTCGACAACAATAGGTACAAGATTCATATTTTTATTTTTTTTCGTTTTTCCTTCTAAGTAATAATAAGCGGTTTTTTCGCCGATGCTCGGTGAATTAGAAACTGATATATTTTCTGGCTCTGCAATTGCATTCGGAAATCATCCAATCGATTGTTGGATTTCAGCAGGCTAGCATATTTTTGTGCGTCACGGTTCTGTTGCTCTGCTGCCCGTCGGATTTCCAATTCGAGCTCATCGTCAGTGACGTAAATCCCTTCTTTTTCGGCGATAGCATCAAAAATCCAGGACTGTTTTGTCTGTTGAATCACATCTCGCCGCAATTCAGTCGGGAGTGTCTCCATATCAATTCCGGCTTCTTCAGGTGTTTTGTGCTCCATCACCAGTTGTCGTTGTACATTTTGAAGCGTTTGTTCTACATATTGTTCCACTAAGGGTTCAGGAATAGCGATGTCCGTTTTCTCAATAAGTTGCTCCAGCAGGTCTGCCTTCTGCTCGTCAACCTGAAGACTTCTCTCTTCTTCGACAAGGTTATTCCAGATAAACCCATAAAGTTGCGAGTAACTTTCATACCCCAAGTCTTTAGCAAATTCGTCATCCAGTGTCGGAAGTTGTTTCTCAGTAATAGCGTGTAAGGTGACTTCATAGCACGCAATGTTGCCCGCGAGCACAGGGGACAAGTGCGTCTGCTCAAATTTGATGTCGATGGGCTTCGTTTCCCCTACCTGCATTCCAAGCATCTCCGTCTCTAATTCAGGATGAAATGTCCCTGCGCCCAATTCTACATCCACATCTTGGCGGGATTCGGAATCAATTCGTTCGCCGTTTACAAAACATTCCCAATCCACGCGAACACAGTCGTTTTCTTGGACAGCGCGCTCCTCATCAAGCGGTTCAAAGGTTGCTGATTGCGCCTGTAATTTTTCAATATATGCATTAACTTTTTCTCGTGGGACATTGACGGAGCCCTTATCGGTTGTCAGTTCCTCATAAGCGGGCAGATTAATATTCGGGCGAATATCGACGGTAGCTGAGAAGGGGAGTGGCTGATTTTCTTGGACAAGCAACTGATTGAGCGGCGGTTCGAAGGTGGGTTGTGCAAGAGGAGTCAGTTGTTGGGCGTGGATAGCCTCTTCATACGCGGGAACGACGAGATGTCGAACCACTTCGCTGTTGACGTACTCCGGGAATCGAGATTTGAGGATAGTTACCGGGACACGCCCCTTCCGAAAGCCAGGGATAGATACCTGCTCGCGCAAAACCTGGTACGTTTCCTCTAATGCTTCGTTAACATCTCCAACGGGAACCTCAATGTCCAAACGGACTTGCGTGCTGTCCAGCCTTTCAACTTCAACTTTCAAGTAAACATACCTCCCTGTTTTCCCGCCTGCGGTATTTTACCCTGCAAAGCAGGGGAAACCGATACCCTTAACATTTTCTTATAGGTGTAAGCCGCTCTGTAGAACTTATACAAATCTCACAAATCTATACATTAAAGGTATTATCCCCGCTTTGCGGGGTAAATACCGATCTCACATTTGTGGTCAGTGCTGTCATACTTCCTGCTTCAACTGCCACTGCCTCACACCGAGGGCTTACACGGCATCCACAGGCGTTTTACGTCTCGGCTAAGCTGTCCGCGACGTGTCGTAACGATTGTTCGTGTCGTCTCAGATGCTGTAGTGAGATGTTGTTGGCTAGGGGTCTCACGTGGGTCTTATCGCCACCTCCACCGTCGGCTTTTTCACGGGGGGTAGGCCTGTTCAGCGTGCCACTTCGCATCGTGCTGTAGGAAACGTTTCCACGCTCCATTCACCATCCTCTGTATCTGTCAGATAAGACTACCTCTTTCAGATAGAGAGTTTACCACAAGTTTACCACTATTAAAAATAGTGGTTAAACTTTTGAAAATAGTGGTTAAACTTTGATTACATTTGTATAGATTTGATTACATTTTACGCCACTGCAACTTACCCTTGGCGGGGCAACCTCCTGTCGCGATTGTAACACACTATGGGCGAGGAGGGACTTGAACCCTCACGAGGCGTAACCCCAATAGATCCTAAGTCTATCCTGTCTGCCAATTCCAGCACCCGCCCGAATTTGATGAGTGGCATATCTCCCCGCTCCGTATATTACATGAACAATGCGCCGTGAAGGAATCGAACCTTCAACCGCCTGATTAAGAGTCAGATGCTCTGCCAATTGAGCTAACGGCGCGCTCCCTCTCTTTTCTTACCCTAGACGCGGTTTGTAAGCATCTACTCAATGATGTCGGCGTACTTTGACTTTTCTAGGGGCCCGGGGGGCATTCAGTATCCACAAAAATATTCGCGTCCGGAAGGATTCGAGCCCCCAACTTATTTTCAATTCCACACTGGTTCGATTAAAAAGTATCCACACTGGTAAAAAGTATCCACACTGGTTCGATTAAAAAGTAAAAGCCTTGTTGAACTACGGAAACTTATGAAGGTGGATGATGGGATTTGAACCCACGCCCACTTGATCCACAGTCAAGTGCTCTACCCCTGAGCTACATCCACCGTAATGATTTTTCAATATAGGCTCGCAAACTTCAACCCGATACGCCTAGCAGGAATCGAACCTGCAACCTACGGATTAGAAGTCCGTTGCTCTATCCAATTGAGCTATAGGCGCTTATATCATTGAATTGAAGCACCAGATATTTCCGACGAGATTTTCAATAGGATGTGCTTGCCTCAGAAAATCTGCACCAGAATGATATGAAAGAATCGGGGCGAGAGGATTCGAACCTCCGACCTTCTGCTCCCAAAGCAGACGCGCTAGCCGGGCTGCGCTACGCCCCGAATTTGAAATAGGAGTAAACCCGGTTCATTCCCTACCTTGTATTACGCCAAGTACGCCGTTTCAGTGTTTAAATTATACACTATTTATTGGCATTTGTCAAATTAAATATGAAAAATTCTTGTCTGTTTTTCACAAGATATGCTATAATACTCGGTAAACAATGATGCTTACACCACAATTCCTTAAACAACTTCAACCCTTATACATCCGCTCGAAACGCTCGTTCCGGGGAAAATTCAGAGGCGAACGCCGAAGCCTCAACCGCGGCACAGGCTTGGAATTTGCCGATTATCGGGCGTATGAACCGGGCGACGACCTGCGGCACGTGGACTGGAACGTTTACGCACGCCTAGATAAACTGTTTATCAAACTCTTTCAAGCTGATGAAGAACTGCCGATGGCACTCCTGATTGATAATAGCCGCTCTATGGACTTTGGCAATCCGACAAAGTTGACGTGCGCCAAACACATCGCTGCTGCAGTGGGCTATATCGCCTTGGCACATGCCGACAGCGTCGCAATTTACACTTGCGCAGAGCGACTGCTTTCAACCCTACCACCTACATCAGGAAAATCACAATTCTCACGTCTCACAAAAGCACTCACGGCAATTGAGACACACGGGCAAACCCGGTTAACCGAGTGCCTCAAGCATTTTCCGACGTATCAACCGCACCCAAGCATGGCTGTCATCCTCTCAGATTTTTTGGACCCGGGAGGCTACACCACCGGCTTCAAATTACTCGCAGGACGAGGATTCTCGTTAACAGCAATTCACCTGATGAGCCCAGAGGAAATAGAACCGCCGCCCCCCGGTGACTGGCAGTTGGAAGATGCAGAAACGGGCGAAACCAAAGCCATCACAATTAATGAGGAAACCCTTGCACAATATCGAAACCAACATCAAGCCTTTTGTGACAACTTGCAACGCTTCTGCACAGCTCAGGGCATCGGTTATGCGCGAATGAAAAGTGATACCCCCGTAGAATCGTTTATTTTGCAGGAGTTGCACGGGGCAGGTTTTATTCAAAGGAAGCGTTGACAGAATGAACAGGCGGAGGAGAGTTCATAATCAAAATCACAGATTTTTCATATAACCTTTTGAAGGAGGAAATCCAATGCAAACACAGATAAATCAGACTCGCCTAGAACTCATCCAAGGCGATATAACTAAAGCGCAGGTCGAGGCTATCGTGAATGCAGCGAACACTGAGCTTATCGGTGGTGGGGGTGTGGACGGTGCGATTCGTCGCGCAGGTGGTGCTGACATCGAACGAGCTTGTGCAGAGATTCGCGCTCGGGAAGGTGGCTGCCCTACCGGCAAAGCGGTTATCACTACGGGGGGCAATCTTCACGCAAAATACGTCATTCACACAGTCGGACCGGTGTGGGAAGGTGGCAATTCGGGTGAACCGGAATTGCTTGCGAGTTGTTATCAAGAGAGCCTCCGGCTTGCTGTAGAAAACGGCGTTCAGCGCGTCGCTTTTCCTTCTATTAGCACCGGTATCTATGGATACCCGACGGAGAGAGCGGCACATGTGGCACTGACAGCTGTAAAGGAATTTGCAGAACGCAGCAGGGCGGCACCAGCATGTATTCAGTTTATCCTATTCGACGAGGCTACCTATACGTGTTATCTGGCCGCGCTATCCGACCTTTTTTAATTGACTTTGCGCGGTGCGTGCCGACTACTATGGCTCAATCACACAAAGCATTCTTAGACCCTCCTTGCAATCTCAATTCTCGGCAAGGAATGAGAAAAAAAGAAAATTGGAAAATAGCAACTTTAGCCGCGTCTCGCTGATTCTGCCCATTTATATTCCGGCGTTCCTTCTCGCAACGGGGGGCGGCATTGTTTCGCCAACGCTTTCTATTTATGTCAAATCCTTTGAGCTGTCCTACACGCTAACCACGGTTGTTCTCGCGATGGGTGTCATCGGAAATATCCCTGCCGGTATTTTGGTCGAACGGCTCGGCAGGAAGCCATCTATGTTGCTCGGCTTAGGCATGATAGGGTTGTCAACTGTTGGAATGGGGATAGCGGGGAACTTCTTCCAGCTCATCGGTGCGCAGTTAATTGGCGGCATCGGTGGGGCCTTATGGATGCTCTCCCGGCACGCCTACATGACAGATGTCATTCCGATTGCGAAACGGGGTAGGGCGATTGCGCTGTTTGGCGGTGTGAATCGGATGGGCACTTTCGCGGGACAGTTCGGCTCTATTTTCCTTGGCGCGAACCTACGTATCCCCTTCTTCGTCTATGCCGGCATTGTTTTGCTGAACCTTGTACTCTGTTTTTTCTTTATTCCGGAGACACGCCGGCCTCCAACACAAACCGCCGGCAAGAAGACACCCTACCTCAAACAGTTTCTCCAGGTCTCAAATCAGCATGCACGGCTCCTCGCTACTGCAGGGATAGGCCAGGTCTGTGTCCAAACGCTCCGTCGCGGGTGTCATATTATCATTCCGCTTTACGCCGACGAAGCGGTCGGGTTAACAACGCAAGGGGTACGCTGGGTGGTGATAATTTCCTCGGCAGTAGACATGTCAATGTTTCCGATTGCTGGATTTATGATGGATCGGTTCGGGCGAAGATATGCGACGGTGCCAGGGATTTGCATTTTTGCGACGGGGATGGTGTTGATGCCGTTCACAGGGACGTTTACCTGGTTATTGATGGCGGCAGTTTTGATGCGGATTGGCAACGGTGTCGCTTCCGGCACGATGATGACACTCGGTGCAGACTTGGCACCGCGGGAGGGGACCGGTGAGTTCCTCGGATTGTGGCGGCTCACTGGAGACTTTGGGGGTTCAGCAGGGCCGGTCATCGTCGGAAACATTGCTGACGTATTCGGATTGGGTTATTCGGGCTTCGCCTTAGGGGGTATTGGTTATCTGGCAGTTGGCATTTTCCTGTGGCTGGTACCGGAGACATTACAGAAAGAATAGAGTCCTTCGTCATTCCTTGCGGAGCAATCAGGTTGCGAGTTATATCTGACGATGCACTGTAGCTCTCGTTGGAGGAGAAGTTCAGCACGCATTGAAAATGCGTGGCTAATCCTCGATGCAAGTCTTGTAGGGGTAGTGCCTTGTGCCTACCCTAATTTAGCAGGGAGTACGCTAGAACTAATAAGAAACCCGATTTTGACACTGGCATGTTGCCCCTGCTTTGCAGGGGTTAATACCACCTGGAAAAACCGGAGCAGAAACCGAATTGACGAAAAATGCCGGGAAAGGGACTCGAACCCTTACGCGCGAAATGCACACTAGAACCTGAATCTAGCCTGTCTACCAAATTCCAGCATCCCGGCATGTGAATCTAGTCTAGTATACCCTAATTGTTGCGCGTTGTCAAATTAAATTTGCACCATCGGACGGACAACAGAAGGCTACAGCGAGCACCACTATCCATGGGAGCGGAAAATTAGATTAAACTTGCAATGCATCGACAAGTCTAATATACTTAACCCAAGTTGTGCGCGACTAGCAAACAACTTTTTTATTTCTTACATTCAAATAACATTTCTTCCTACTATGCTTGTATACGGCAGAACGGAGCCTGACTACTACTATAAAGGAGCGCAAACCCATGAGAATGAGAATAAAATTATTTCTCTGCGCGATGCTCGCGCTAGGTATAGCTGTCAGTTACAGTCATGCCGAAATCGATCCGGATAGAATTGTCGGCATCTGGCTTCTGGATGAAGGCAAGGGCGATGTCGCTGAAGACACGTCCGAAAACGGGAATAAAGGCACGATCACCCAAGGTAAATGGGATAAGGGCAAGTTCGATGGTGCTGCTGAGATTAAAAAGGGTGGCACTGTCACTATTCCTATCGGTAAAGGCACAATTATTGATAAGGTGAGTTTTATCTTGTGGCTCCAGTTTACCGATATCGGCGGCCAACAAAACTATTTTTCTATCTGGGATCAAAGCAACAATCGCTATGTCCCTTACAAAAACGACGGGAATCTGCTACGCAGCTGGACGAACAGTTGGGATATTAGCAGCGGCGTAACCGTCAAGGCAGGTACATGGTATCACGTGGCGAATACCTACGATGGGGAAACAGTGAGCATCTACATCAATGGCGAAGAGAAAGTCTCACAAGCTGTGCCAAAGTTTGAACTTCAAGACCAGGATCAGACAGCCTGGCTAGCTACTGACAAAGGAACCGCCTTCCTCTCCGCTTGTATTATGGACGAGGTGGGCCTCTTCAACGATGCCCTCACTGAAGATGAAATCCAAGGCATTATGAATGATGGCATTTACCACACTGCTTTTGCCGTGGAACCGTCGGATAAACTCTCCGTGCTTTGGGGAAAACTCAAGTCTTCGTTATTCCTTGCGGATTAATGAGAATACAAGATGCGTCTGGTGCTGCACTGTAGTTCTCGTCGGAGGTTTCTTATGCAAGATGCGATGGTAATTTTGGGAAGGGTTCGGTGCAGTGGCGTAAAATGTAATCAAATCTATACAAATGTAATCAAATCTATCTGAAAGAGGTCGTCTTATCTGACAGATACAGAGGATGGTGAATGGAGCGTGAGTAGCGTTTCCTACACCACGATGCGAAGTGGCACGCTGAACAGGCCTACCCCCCGTGAAAAAGGTATTTACCCTGCAAAGCAGGGCGAATACCACCTGCGGATGAAGAGTTGGCAATGCGAATGCAGCGCCGACGGTGGAGGTGGCGATAACACCTACGTGAGACCCCTAGCCAACAACGTCTCACTACAGCATCTGAGACGACACGACAATGGTTACGACACGTCGCGGACAGCTTAGCCGAGACGTCAAACGCCTGTGGATGCTATGTAAGCCCTACACTGGTAGGCGATGGCAGATGAAGCAGGAAGTGTGGCAACTGATGGAAGAACCTGTTAGATTTGTAAAAGGGTGATTCCCCGCTTTGCGGGGTATTACCCTCTTGGGTTTGACTAGAAATGTATAAGTCCCACAGAGCGGCGGTTAGTTTCATACGGCCTGGTCAGACGGCCTGGCAGAAAACCTTCTGCCTGTAGGTGTGCTTACATGAAGATTAAGAATTTAATTCGGTTTTTTATCAATTGGGTTTCTGCTCCGATTTTTCCCAATGGTAGGTACCCCCGCTTTGCGGGGTTACCTACAGCTGTGTCAAAATGGGGTTTCTTGAGCAGGGGTAGGCACAAGGCACTACCCCTACAAGACTTGCAGCACAAACCTCCGACGAGAGCTCCAGAGTATTGTCAGACGCATCTTGCCACCTGATTGCTCCGCGAGGAATAACAAAAAACTACTTTCTTAAATCGCCCGTTTCACATAGACATAATACGCTCCGATTGCCAATTTGCCAGTTTCATCGGCTAACAACGTATGGAGGCGTGTCTGCCCCGCTTTGAGGTCAAACGTAAAGGTTACCCCCGTTGCATCAGGTGCAATCGCTTGCGTTCCCGACTGGTCCCCGATTCGGATTTGCGCTGTTTTTAAGTCCAGCGCGCGCCCGCCATTGTAAAGATCGATGTGCTCACCGGGGATGCCCTCCGTAATCGCCCTGCCTTCCTCGCGGGGCCACCGGCGCAATTCAAAACTATACTGCCCATCTTCCGGAATTTCAACTGCCCAATAGCCGTTGCACTCCAGCCCGCGGCGAATCATACCGTGATTCCACGCCTGCGCCTTGCCGTGCCAATCGTGTGTCGTTAGACACGCAACCTGTTCGTTCTGCGTACCTACCACAATCGGACACTCCTCATCAAACCGTTCCGAGACCAGGGCCCACCACGCTTCATAATGCTCGCGGAGCACCGTGACTATCTCCGGATGCTCGGCGGCGATGTCGTTGCGTTGTCCCGGGTCGAGTTGAATATCATAAAGTTCTACCCCGTTGATGAGCCGCCACCTTTGGGACATCGTCGCGCTGTCTTTCCACTTAATCGGGTTCTCAACCCGTTGTGAATCAGTGACAATAACCCGCTCTTCCCAGTCCGCCCCTTTATCTTTCAACGTATCTTTCAACAACGGGGCGAGGCTAACACCGTGGAAACGAGATGTTTCGGAAACTTCCAAACCACACAGGTCAATCAGCGTCGGAAGCAGATCGATGTTAGCAGTGAGTTCATGCACCTCTCGCTTTTCCGTAAAACCGCCGCCTGGCCAATGGAGAAAGAGCGGCACGCGATGCCCACCTTCATACGGGGAACCTTTTTTGCCGCGCATCCCGGCATTGTAACCTGCCCTGACAAACTGCTGTGCATCCAGGTCGCACCCAGCCGCAGAACCGTTATCGGTCATGAAGATGAGAAGCGTGTTTTCCTCAAGCCCAAGCACTTTGAGATGATGCCGCAGCCTCGCCATGTTGTCGTCAATGTTGGTAATCATCCCGTAAAAATTCGCACGCTCTTGCGGTACACCTTTCCTACGGTAGACCTCGCTATAGGCATCAGGAACGCGGAACGGACCATGGGGTGCATTGGTAGACAGATAGCATAAAAACGGGCGATTCTGGTTTCTCTCAATAAACGCCATTGCCTCTTGAAACCAGACATCGGTGCAATACCCTTCAAACGGGTGTTCAGACCCGTTGCTAAAATAGGTATCGTCAAAATAGTCATTTCCCCAATAGTCAGGTGTTTGACTGATACCGCCGCCTCCGTGATAGAGTGCTTCTTCGAAACCGCGGTCGTGTGGACGGAACGGGTAGTTATCGCCGAGGTGCCATTTGCCGAACATGCCTGTTTTATAAGCGTTGCGTCGGAAGATATCCGCCATCGTGACCTCGTCGCTGCGGAGGAGCGAGCGTCCACCGATGGTATGCCACACGCCTGCGGAGTTGCAGTATCGCCCGGTCATGATGCCTGCGCGCGTGGGTGAGCAGGTGGGCCCGACATGCAGATTCTGCAGCTGCACGCTCTCTTGTGCAAGCGCGTCCAGATTGGGCGTGTTGATAACGGGATTTCCGGTACTTCCCAAATCGCCGTAGCCCTGGTCGTCCGTAATGACGAAGACGAGGTTTGGTGTCATCTGTTGTGTCAAGATAATGTCTCCTTTATTTTCTTTTTGATAAGCACCTTTTCATAAAATTATGCGGCGTTTGTAGTCGCGCAATTCATTGCTAAATCAACGTCAAGTGCGCGTGTGGCATTTGATGCCTCCCACAAGAAACCTCTCCCATCAAGAGGCAGTTAGCGTAAAACACCTTGTGTTTTCAATCGTGCAATCAACTCGGCTTGTGTGCCTTGTCCCTTTGTGGAGTTGCAGGCACCGCAGAGGAGTTGTAGGTTGTCCGCGTGGTCGGTGCCGCCGTGCGATTTTGGGACGAGGTGATCAACCGTCATGTTCCGAAACGGAAATTGTGTTCTGCATCCGTTACACAAGCCTTCCTGCCTCCCAAACAAGGTATGCTTATGTGTACGGTAATTGGGTAGCTTCTCACTCCGTTTCGGGATGTCCGTTCGGTGGATAACATTTCCTAAGATGCCGATCTCATTCTCTAACCGCATACGCACAAGGTCGACCGCTTTAGGGGATATGTCTATGCCGATCCAGTGCCGTTGTAGCCGTTCTGCTGCAACACAAGTTGTGGCACACCCACAGAACGGGTCTAATATGACATCGCCTGGATTGCTACTCGCCTTGATGATACGTTCTAATAACGCTATGGGTTTTTGCGTGGGGTAGCCAGTGCGTTCTTTCGCTAATGCAGGTTGGATATCTAACCACAAGTTATCCGCATATTTGCCCTTTTTTAGCCGTAATTTCCGATACACTTTTCCATTGGCAAATTCAAGAGCACCTTCCTCGTCCAATTTTTGTAATGTTGATAATTTTACAGTCCATCCGCTTGGATGTGGAGGGTAAAATCCTTTATATTCATAGCAAAGATTTGGACGTTCTCCTAATCCTGGCGGTCTGAATGGGTTGCGTCTTGCATATTTCCCCTTAGAGTCTGTGAACTTAAATTTTTTCAGATATTCTTCACTAAAGGGGATTATATCAGATTCAATGTCAAATTTACTTTCAGGATAGGCATAGTAGAAAATTTGGTCCGTTGAATTTCCGTAAGATTTTGCTTTATGTTGGGCAGTTTTTCCTGCTCCGTGTATTCGTTGCCACACAATCTCATTCCGAAAGTTATCTTTACCAAACACACTATCCATAAGCATTTTGAGATAATGGCTCGCAGTCGCATCGCAGTGCAGGTATATGCTGCCTGGCTTTTTCAAGACGCGTTTCATCTCTAGCAACCGCACCGCCATCATGATGAGGTAAGACTTCATGCCTTTGCCATGTGTCAACTCAGCTGCGTATATCGCCTGATACAACGCAGGCTCGCGGTCGGCTATTTCGCCATGCCATGCGTTGTCTATATCGGACAGCGTCCAGGTGTCCTTGAATGCTGCGCCCGCGGCTTCGCTGCCGATGGGTGCAGCGTAATTACGATTGGAATTGAAGGGCGGGTCCAGATAGATCAGATCCACGGAGTCGGTATCTATGCCCCGCAGGATGGCCAAGTTGTCATTTGAGAAGATGGTTCGGTTTTGGACATTCATGGTTTTTGTTAGTTCTCAGTAATCGGTTGTTGATTGTGGCATCTTGCTTCCCGCCCACCCTGTTCCTTTGGGAGGCGTATTTGCGGTGCGACGTGCATTCAACGCCGATTATACATCGGACTTATAAAACTCTCCCACAAGTAGCACGGGCTTTTCTATAGCAAGTTTCGGCTTGCAAGCTACGCCGAAATGACGCGACTATAAACGTTGATACTTTTAAAATCCGCGTCATTCCGCGTTATCCGCGATAATCCGCGATTCAGACGAGCACACGCCCAAATGCGCCGTGCATTCAGACAGTCATCCGGCTTACAAGGTTTCCCCCCTACAAGAAAGAATAACAAATTTAGTCACGTGCTTTGCACGTGATAAAATGCCTTATTGCAACGCCGCCTTAATCCGATCTAAGCCCCGATTAATCTCTGTCAACGACGTAGCGAAGGAGAGGCGCAAATGATTGTCTGCCCCGAAACCGTTGCCCGGCACAACCCCGACTCCCGCTGAATTGAGCAGATAATCGGTGATGTCCATTGAATTTTTTACTTTTTTTCCATCAAGGGTTCGTCCATAGTGTTCGGAAAAATCGGGGAAAATGTAGAACGCGCCCTGCGGCTTGACATAACTCACACCCTCAATCTCATCAAAGCGTTGGCATATCACATCGCGGCGTTCCTCAAATGCCTGTCGCATCTCTTCAACAGCATCTTGCGGCGCAGTTAATGCGGCAACAGCAGCTTTCTGTGCAATTGAGGTGGGGTTGGACGTACTGTGCGATTGGATGCGCGACATCGCCTGAATTGCGTCTTCAGGTCCTGCGGTATACCCGATGCGCCACCCCGTCATCGAGTAGGCTTTAGACACCCCGTTGACGACAAAGGTGATCGCTTTCGTCTCCTCATTGAACGAAGCTAGGCTCTGATGCTTGACACCGTCGTAGAGCAGTGCTTCATAAATTTCATCAGAAATGAGATATACCTGATGTTTGACAGCAAGTGCCGCAATCTGTTTGAGCGTGTCCACATCATACGTGGTGCCGGTGGGATTGCTGGGACTATTGACGAGAATCGCCTTCGTCTTCGGCGTTATCGCCGCTTCGACCTGCTCTGGTGCCATGCAAAAGTTTTGCGCGGGTGTTGTCTCAATGACGCGCGGCACTGCACCCGCGAGTTTAATCTGCTCTGGGTAGCTCACCCAATATGGCGCGGCGAAGATGACTTCGTCACCCGGGTCGCAGATTGCTTGCAAGATGTTATAGATAGTATGCTTGGCACCGCACGAGACGATGACCTGGGCGGTGCTATAGTTTAGCCCATTGTCCCCCTTGAATTTCTCTGTGATTGCCTCCCGGAGCTCGGGGGTGCCGGGGACAGGGGTGTACTTCGTAAACCCTGCATCGAGTGCGGCGACTGCGGCGGCTTTGATATAGTCAGGCGTGTCAAAATCGGGTTCACCCGCACCGAACTTGACGACATCTACCCCATCAGCGATCAACGCGTTAATTTTTGCGGTGATCGCCAAGGTGGACGATGGCGTTACATTTTGACTCCGTTGTGATAATGAAATCATTGTTTCTCCTTTGAAGATAGATTTTTGAGCCAGTTTATGGTCTTTCTCTTATTTGACAAAACAATTTTCTCCACGGTCAACTCTGTGATGAACATCGTGGCAAATAGTACAAGCATCGTAATGATTGCATCTCCGGGCCCGCTGAACACATCCATCACTCTACCTGCTATCGTCACTACCGCTGCCGGAATTAATGCCACGAAAAAGTATTTTATTCCAATTTTGCGTTTCAGGTCGGACTTCTGTTTGTTTCGTAGGTTAATTTCGCCTTCAAGTCGTTCACAAGTGGTATGCATGTCCTTCTCGGTTTGTTTAAGTTCCCTAATTTTGGTTTCTAATCCAGATTTCTGTTTGCCGAGCCGTGCGGTTTCTATTTCCAATTGTTTGCGGGTAGTATCTATGTGACGCTTTTTTTTGTCAAATTCTGCGATTTCGGTTGCTAGTTCAGATATCCGATCGTCTAACTGCTCGATTTCTCCTTTAAGTTTTTCGCAAGTTGCCTGCTTATCGCGCTCGGTCTGCATAAGTTTCTTGATTCTAGTCTGTAATTGATAACTTTCTAACTTCCCGAGTTGTTCACTAAGCGGCTCAATTTTCTCTTGCAATTCGCGCTCGGTTTGGATAATTTTCTCGATTTCGGATGCCAGCTCGTTACGCTGTTCACCCAGAATCCGGACTGCCTCGTGCAGTTGCAATTTTGCTTGGATTAACTGCCCAATTTGCTCTTTAAGGTGTGAGTGTTCTTCAGTTTTCCTATTGATCACCTTCTCGGTTTGCGTGAGTTGCGATCTCAGATGTGAGTTGTCTCTTTCTAACTGTTCGCGGGTAACTTGCAGACCTTGCAATTCTCGTTCAAAATTCTTGACTTCCCCGCTCAGACCCGTTTTCTGTGCTTTTAACGATTCAAACCGCTCTTGATGCCTTCTCATCTCATCTTCTAATGCTTGAATCTCATCTACAAGCAGGGCTCGTTCACCTAAGCGTTCAACAACTGCGGACTCAAATTCAGAAAGATCTATAGAACTGAATTGGTGCCCCCGTCGATTCTCATAAAATTCCCAATTGGCGAGGTTTGTACTATTCGCAAAAATGCCAAAGCGTGTGTCGGTTGCGGATAGGTAAGACTTTAACTGTTCAATTCCGTTATCTCTGATTCCTCCTCGTTTGCACTCTGCAATGGCAGCTAAGTTTTCTTGTTGATCAAGAAGGACGACATCTGGGCGCGGTGTATAAGTACCAATATCAATTTCATATTCACGCATTGCAGAAAATCCGCTTCTCTGAAATTTGGAGAAATAGTTACAAACTTCTTCCACCACGCTAGATTCAGGCTCTCCCGCATAATAACACTTGGAGCACAGTTCATATTTTGGTTCACACTTCTTACCGCATCGGCTGCACCGGGGCTCACTCTGATATCGTGTTTTTGCTTGTTGTGTAGCAGGTATATCTTCCTCAGTAGGCTCGGGTCCTGACGACCCGTTATATGATAGATTTCTGCTAACCTCTGATAGAGACCATTCGCTGAGAACATCTAGTACTGTCTGAGCAGAAGTAATAGACTCAACCTTTTTTAAGCATTGAGTTGTAACCGTGAAGTATTGACCTCGCCGATAGACTTCTATCTCTCCACCTGCGAATTTTAGGATGCTGAATCCTGTAGTTCTCTCAGTTTTGAAATATCTATCAGCTATAGTCCCTTTTACCCAAACCTTTACGCCCGTACCAGAAGGAGAGACTTCAGCATATCCTCCGAGTTGGTCTATGAAAAATTGATACTCTTCACGGATGTGACCTGTTTCAGGGTTACGGCAGTTGTCAAAGTCAACACCACTGAGCCCGTCCTCTTTTGAAAAAACAAAGCCGATGCCATCAATGTGCTGATAGGTTTCCACACACCGCAAAGCGGTTGTTAAGTCAGACCAATGTGAGTCGCAAGTTTTCATAACTCTTTGCTTTGGATTCTTCGTCTGATAAGGCACTTTATCTGGTCCGAATCTCCCGTTTCCCGGCTGATGAACTTCGTAAGACCAGACTACCCACTGATCTAAGTCAGCTAGTTCTGGGGGTATAACGTCAGGACAAAGAGGATACTGCTGTTGCAAAAGCTTTAAACGTCGAACCTCTTTATCACACTCATTGAATGAGTGAAAAATCTTAGCCTTTTTCAACTGACTCAACTATTCAGTCCCTTTGCTGTTTTGCACGTCTTGCGAGTTGTCTGCGTCTCGCATAACTTGCCCGGCTACTGTAAGTAGGTTTAAGTCGTTGGGGACTTCCAACAAGCCTCGCCTCAAATTGTGAACGCGTAATGTCGTTGAAACGATTCTGGCCTAGATTCCCATAAAAAGTCCACACATCAGGTTTTATGCTGTTGGCAAATATCCCGAAAGGCGTAGCTGTTGCACAGAGATAAGACTTCAATTGCTCAATTCCGTAGCCTACGTATCCAACTCGCTTGCACTCTGCAATCGCAGCGAAACTTCCTTTGCTGTCAACAAGCACAACATCTGCACGACGCGTGTCAGCCCCCATCTGAACTTCACGTTCTGTCTCTATAAAAAACTCAGGAAACTCCGCCCTGGAGAAATAGCGGCCAACTGCTTCTACGACTCTGGCTTCATGTGGTGCTTCTGCATAGCACTCAGGGCACAATGTGAAGCGCGGATAACGAGGTTGAGAACGCGAGTGCCGGCAGCAAAACACTTCGTTTAGGTTTCTCATAATGTCTTCTCTAGTTCCTTTAGCAAATCCGCTGTCCCTCTGCTGGACACAATACCTTGACGCGACTAAAACGTTGGAGGTGCCTCTTTTTTGATGAAGATAAAAATAATTAGGTAATTCCGCGTCCGAGGGTTCAACAACACCAACCCCCTCTTATCCTGGAAATCTTAGAATCCTGCAAATCCTGATTCAGACAACCAACCGTACCCGCATCTATCAAGATAGATAGGTTACAACATGGCTCAGATCTTATTTGATGCCAAAACGCGTCTGAATTCATCAAGGCTCGGCACCTGCATCGCCTCGCGACGCAAATCCTTGAGACGTTGGAGCTCTTCGATGCCCTCAAGCGTTGGCTTTAACGTTTGAACACCCCTGGCATGGAATCGGATCTCCAGGGCTTCAAGGATGCCTTCGATAGTGCTTTCTCGCGCACCTTGTTGTATGCCTTGTTGTATGCCTTGTTGTATGCCTTGTTCCTTGAAGTGTTGGATAACAGATGATTCGTGCATGGCTTCCTCCGCTATAATGTCAACAATCGAATGTGACAGGATATCGGATACGGTTGTCAGTCTAATAGGGTTCAACTCCCATTTGATGCCAAAACGCGTCTGAATTCATCCAGGCTCGGTACCTGCATCGCCTCGCGACGCAAATCCCTGAGACGTTGGAGCTCTTCGATGCCCTCAAGCGTTGGCTTTAACGTTCGAACACCCCTGGCATGGAATCGAATCTCCAGGGCTTCAAGGATGCCTTCGATAGTGCTTTCTCGCGCACCTCGTTGTATTCCTTGTTGTATTCCTTGTTGTATTCCTTGTTGTATTCCTTGTTGTATTCCTTGTTGTATTCCTTGTTGGATGCCTTGTTCCTTGAAGTGTTGGATAACAGATGATTCGTACATGGTTTCCTCCGATATAATGTCACGAATGGTTTGATAGTCGACTATTAAACCACCCAAGATAGCAAGGTTTGAAAGATAATCAGGCTTGTCAGGCTCATCCATTGGTAAAGTATCAGCAACCTGAATACATTCCCGCAACCACTCTTCAGAATTCATCGCCTCCGGCGGCTTCATCAGGGGTGCAAAAGGAATGAGCCCCTTCAACTTCGTATTCAGAACAACTTGTCCATCTATCTCACAGAGTCTGATGACCTTGTATTGGATGCGGATCTGATACCCTGGCCTGTCTTGTACGTATTCGCCTGGGTCGTTATGCCCTGCTTTGGGATGTAAGTAAACAACGTGCGAGTAAACATCCGTTTGAAAGGTTTCAATCCCTCTACCAACGTAGCCTGCTATGCGATAGGGCATAGGCACCTGTGTGCTGTCGTGCGTCTGAATCTCAAAATGCACGATGGCTTCTTTGCCCTGAACGTTCACGCGTATGAAGCAATCCGCGCGATGCAATCTGACGGTAGGCTGCTCTGTATTCAGCACCTCAATTATCTCAGCGTCCGGTATCTCCGAAAAGAACCGGAGCCAATCCTCAGGATTTTCCTGAACAACATTTTTTGAAACAGTATCGTATCGCTGGGATTGCGCTGGTTGCCTGCCGGATGCGGGCTGTCTGACATTTCTCACAACGTCTTCTCCAACTCTTTCAGTAGATTCCGCTGTTTCCGGGACAAAGACTTCGGAATCTCCACAACCAACCGCACCCGCAAATCGCCCCTGCGCCCAGAGGCATCTGCCACGCCCTGCCCGCGCAACCGCAACTGCTGGCCCGGTTGCGTGCCAGCCGGCACTTTGAGCTCCACCTCGCCAGTTAGCGTCTGCACCCGAACGGTTCCGCCTAACGCCGCCGTTGTCATCGAAACCCTCGCATCTGTCACCAAATCCTGTCCATCACGGATTAACGTCGGATGCGGATGAACTGAGATAGTCACCAGCAGGTCGCCCGCCTCCCCCAAGCTGATGGCTTGACCTTGCCCGCGAATCCGAAGGGTTTGACCGCCCTTAATGCCAGCAGGGATCTTAAGGGTTATATTTTTTCCTTGGACGCTGACCTCCTTCTGACTCCCAAGGATCGCATCAGCAAAGCTGATCGTGAGGTTCATGCGGAGGTCTCGTCCACGGGCGTACTGAGGCGGATGCCGCTGCGGTCCAAACACATCGCCGAAAGCATCGCCAAATCCACCTAAGCCCGCGCGCCCGAAAATATCGTCCAGATTCAGGTGCGCGAAAATGTCGTCCATCGTCGCGTAACCCTCAAAGCCCATGCCATGAACGCCGGCATGCCCTCGGGTATCGTAAACTCGCCGCTTTTCAGCATCAGATAGCACCGAATAGGCATTTGATGCCTCTTTGAATTTCTCCTCAGCGGTTTTGTCGCCTGGGTTCTTGTCGGGGTGATACCTGACTGCCAGCTTGCGATAGGCTTTTTTGATTTCTTGGGGTGTGGCGTTTCGATTTACGCCAAGTATTTCATAATAGTCTCTCATAGTGTTTTTAATAGCGGAGGCAATAGGCGAGCACGGTGGTATTTACCCCTGCAAAGCAGGGGTTGATACCCTTAGTGGCATCACCTGTACAGTTTTGTAGGGGTAGGCCTTGTGCCTACCCTTCCTACTACAATAGCTCAAGCAACTCAGTTAAGGTTGCGATGTTTTGATGCTGTTTAACGAGGATGCTCCCCAATTCAAGTGCCGAGGTCTCTACGCTCAGTTTTCGTTGTACATCCACAATACCTTCAATATCTTCGACATGCGCTGCACCGATGAGTCGTCGCAACATCTCCATGCCCGCGAACCCTACCGCTTCGTGGAAGATGTGTTGTAACGTAACAGCTTCCTGCGACGCATCAGCCATCTTAAATTCTGCTGCGTAACCGTCCCACGTTCGATAGATAGCAATTTTGAGTTCCGACTGCACCATCCAATTGCCGGCATGAGAAAAATAGGCTAAGAGGTGATTCGCCCAGAATAACCCAACGTCAAATCCAACGGGCCCGTAAAAGGCGAATTCGGAATCAATAACCTTCGCCGAATTGCCTTGCACCATAACACTCCCGGTATGGAGGTCGCCGTGCGTTATACCTTGCTGTGTGCTGACGAAGATCGCTTTTAGGTGCCGAGTCTGCTGCAAGAATACCTCATCCGTTTTCAACCGCTTGACGTGGGGCTCTAATCCTTCTGTATAGAAATTCGTCTCGTGTTCGGTATAAGGTAAGGTGAAAACATAATCGGCAGTTATCGCCTGCATGACGGTATTGGCAAAGTCCTCTCGGTACATATTTGCAGTCTCAATGTCAAGGTTTTCGACATGGGTTTGGCTATGGACAACGCCCATAAATTGCCCAATCTTTTCGGAAATTGTGGAATTCACCTGCCCTGCAATGAGTTCATCCCGCAACAGGTGGTAGCCGCGAAGGTCCGCCATAGCAATCACAGCGTTTTCGCTGTCAAAATAGTGTTGTGCAGGCACTGCGCCGCTCGCAAGCCGATTGTAAATTGCCAGTGCTCGCGATTCATAAGTCAGCCTT
This sequence comes from uncultured Poribacteria bacterium, assembly GCA_958295855.1. Lineage (GTDB taxonomy): Bacteria > Poribacteria > WGA-4E > WGA-4E > WGA-3G > CATQHH01. The sequence continues at coordinate 462,432 of OY282383.1, forward strand.
TCGGGAGGTAGCGGGTAGTTGGGTCCCAAAATTTTAATATAGGGCGGTGCCTGCTTCAGCACGAGCGAACGCTCTGGGCGTGTCGCATCAAATACCCGATAAACGAAGTTCAGATTCCCATCTCCGATTTCCTCAAAACCCAGTGCTGTATCCGGGTCAAAGAAGCCTATCTCTGCGTAGCGTTGGCGAAGATAGTGGCGGATATTGTCTCTGTTCAGTTCCATTTTTTCCTTAACTTTGCATCGTCAGAGCCTTGTGATGCGAGTGTTTACAAACCGCTTTGTGGGATTTATACATATCTGGTCTAACCAAGACAAATATTGCAAGGTTCTTCCATCAGTGACCACACTTCCTCATTCAACGTTCACTGCCTACCCGCGTAGGGCTTACACGAACTCCAGAGGCGTTTTACGTCTCGGCTAAGCTGTCCGCGACAAGATGAGAGGTTTACCACTATCTGCGAAAGGTTTAACCACTATCTGCGATAGTGGTAAACTTGTGGTTAAACTTATACAGGACACAAGTTCATTGCCGCGTTGACATCTCTGTCGCACGTGAAACTACACTCGGTGCAATGATATGTGCGTTCGGAGAGATTCAACTCCGCTTTTTTGTGTCCACAACTACTACACGTCTTACTGCTGGCAAAGAACATTGATGCTTCCGTGATGGGGATACCACGCCACTCGGCTTTATATTTCAACATCGTCAAGAATTTAGACAGGGCCGAATCAGATAACGCCTTCGCCAGCTTCCGATTTTTCAGCAAGCCAGAGACGTTCAACGTCTCTATACCAATAGCCGATGCTTTCCGAACGATGCTGGTGCTTGCTTTATGATGAGAGTCTTCACGGATACAGGCAATACGATAGTGGACATGAGCCAACCGTTTACGGGCCTTATGCCAGTTGTGACTGAACCTTGTCTTCCGTGAAAGCGTTCGCCCAGCACGCCTCAGCTTGCGTAGGTAAACCTTCAGGGGCCTGCGGTTTTCATACTTTGTGCCATCACTACACGTTGCCAGTGTGTTGATACCCACGTCAACGCCTACAGGCAGGCGATGATCAATCAGTGGCATCTGCACCATGGAATTACCTTCATCAGTGTGTACCAAAATAGACACGAACCACTTGTCATCTTTACGGGAGACGACGACTCTGCCGATATCGCCTGTCCATCGCAACGCCTCCGTCATCCGCACCCATCCGATGACAGGCAGCTTGACACGCTTCCGTTCCACGCGAACTGAACCTTTGCCTAATGGTATTTGCCCTGCTTTGCAGGGTTTATACCTTTACTCCGCTTGGTATGATTGCTTACCACTTCGGTTCTTCGGCTTAGGAAATTTATTCTGTCCACTCCGCCAGCGTTTTACGGCATCGTTGAAGTGATGGATGGCATTCTTGCTGGCGTTCTGACTCATCGCATCGCACCAAGGAAAGACTTCACGCTTTTTGGCGTTGAATTCTTTCTTGATGTCGTAAAGCGTCTTCCAATTGCCATCATCTAATCCGCTTTTGAAGGAGGACAGCGCGGCGTTGTAGGCAACACGGGCGTAACCGCAGTGCTGTGCCATCAGCGTCGCCTGCTTGTTATTTGGGTTGAGTTGAATCTTCTGCGTTCGCAGAGACATCGAGAGACCTGCCTTCGGGGTTCGTATGCACGTGCTTCGCTGCCGTGTTAATGGAAGTGGGCGGAGACAACAGCGGGTGGTATGCTTCCCCGCTTTGCGGGGCAACATACCACATGCTGAAGTTAACACTCTCCGCCCTCACACGATAACACTATTATAGCATATCTCTATTCCCCGATGTCAAGGAATTTTGCCTGACAGAGACGTTTACCACTATTTTCAATAGTGGTTAAACTTTGATTAGGTTTGATTAGATTTGTCAAGGTTTTACAGCACTGCACCGAGCCCCAGATAGTATTTACCCCTGCTTTGCAGGGGTAATATACCACTGCGCCCAAGTTGTGCGCGACTAGCAAACAACTTTTTTATTTCTTACACTTGCGACGTGCATTCAGCCAAGCAACACTCACATGCCGCTCTTAAATTCTTAATCTTCACATAAGTTACTATAGCAACAGATTTTCTGCAATCTGAATGGCATTCAACGCGGCTCCCTTGCGGAGATTGTCAGCGACAACCCACAAATTTAAGCCGTTCTCAATTGATACATCTTCGCGGATGCGTCCGACATAAACATCGTCTTCACCGGCGACATCCACGGCCAGTGGATACTTCAAATTATCCGGATCATCGACGAGTTGCACCCCCGGTGCGTCAGCAAGGCACTTCCGTGCTTCAGTCGGGGTGAGCTTCTCGTGCGTCTCAACGTTAATCGATTCGGAATGCGCGAAGAAAACAGGCACCCGCACCGTTGTTGCCGAAATCCCGATGGTATCGTCCTGAAGAATCTTTCGGGTTTCGTTCACCATCTTCAATTCCTCTTCGTTATCACCACTGGCGGTAAAGGGCCAATCGAAAGCGACATTAAACGCCATCTGATGCGGGAATCGATCCAAGGTGATAGGTTTGCCTTCCAAAGCCTCAGTGGTTTGCTGCACTAATTCCATTACTGCTCGCCCGCTTTTACCGGAGACGCTCTGGTACGTGGAAACGACAATCCGTTTGATACCCGCAGCATCGTGAATCGGTTTGAGCGCAACCATCATCTGAATAGTTGAGCAATTTGGATTCGCGATAAGCCCTTTATGTTTACGGGCAGCATCCATGTTGACTTCAGGGACTACCAGTGGGGTGTCGGTGTCCATGCGGAAGGCACTTGTATTATCAATCACCAACGCCCCCTTTTTTACCGCCGTTGGAATGAACTCCCGACTCACTGACGCACCCGCTGACGAAAAAACCAAGTCGACATCGTCAAACGAGGTGTGCGTCAATTCCTCAACGACAATAGGCTCATCTTTAAAGGACAGCACTTCACCGGCGGACCTGTGCGATGCCAACAACTTGAGCGAGGCGATAGGGAACGCTCGCTCTTCTAAAAGATGCAACAGCGTATTACCAACGGCACCCGTCGCACCCACAACAGCAACACGATAACTCTCACACATTTCTGATATTTTCCTCTCAGGCGGAGACAGGGCTCCGCCATTACAAATATTGTGAACTCAAGCAGAATCTTTTAAGGATTAATTCATAGGACAGAGACAGAGCTCCGCCATTACATAATTTTACCACAAGCCCGCCCGTTAAGCAAATATTTTGCTTTTTTAATTTATTTTGCAGCGAATGCAGCAAACTAGGTCTGATAACACAAGGCAAATCTCGTTAGCGGCTTGTGCCGCAAGTGTTGCATCAGAACCCTCTGACGAGATTGGTTATGTTAGAAAACAAAATATTCTGTAGAGCTGTAGAAACGCAAAAATTTCTTGACAAATCAAAAGTAAATATGGTATTAATTTTAACATGCTTAGTACTAGGCACACCTTCAGAGTTAAACTCCAGACATGCGCGGTTAGAAACCGCGTCTACAGAATTATCGAAACCCAGAAATACCCGGTCGAAAACCGCGTTTGCAGGGAATCAGAGAAAACTTGTAGGCACACTTCTGAAGCGCGCACGCGGAAAACTAACTCTCCCTGGATGACTTCAGAGGCATTCCGTTCTCCTGCAGGGTAAGGTGCAGTGCCATAAAATTTATACAAATCTATACAAACGTAGTCATATCTAACATGGCTTTAGGGTATTCACCCTGCAAAGCAGGGATAATACCATTAGTGCATTTTTGTTTGACTTTTGCTGTGTGTTGTGGTATGATTATGGTATCACGTTGGGAAGCATAGCAAGCATTACCTCTCGGTAATGTGCTTCCCTCCCACTTGCTAGGGGATAAGAGACGTGATACGTGAGAACCATGTCTCTACGAACACAGAAGATTCAACTCATTCCGAATAACAAGCAGGCGACGGCTATGGCTCAGCACTGCGGTTATGCCCGTGTTGCGTATAATGCCGCGCTGTCTTCGTTTAAAAGCGGATTAGACGAGGATAACTGGAAGTCGTTGTATGACATCAAAAAGGAATTCAATGCCCGTAAGCGTGAAGTCTTTCCTTGGTGTGATGAGATGAGTCAGAACGCCAGCAAGAATGCTATCCACAACTTCAACGATGCCGTGAAACGCTGGCGGAGTGGACAGAATAGATTTCCTAAGCCGAAGAACCGAAGTGGTAGACAGAGTTACCAAGCGGATAACGGCACGAATTCTGTGAAAGTCTACAAAAAGCGTGTCAAACTGCCTGCCATCGGTTGGGTGCGGATGACGGAGGAGTTGCGTTGGACAGGCGACATCGGCAGAGTTACCGTCTCCCGCAAAGATGACAAGTGGTTTGTGTCTATTTTGGTACGCACCGATGAGGAGAATACAATGGTGCAGGTGCCGTTGTTCGATGACAAGCCTGCGGTAGGCGTTGACGTTGGTATCAATACACTGGCAACACTATCCGATGGGACTAAATATGAGAACCCACGCCCATTGAAACGCTACCTAAGGAAGTTAAGGCGTGCCGGGCGAATGCTGTCACGGAAGACAAGGTTCTCTAACAACTGGCATAAGGCACGGAAACGGCTTGCCTGCATTCACTATAGAATCTCCTGCATCAGATCGGATAGTCATCATAAGGCAAGCACTGCCATCGTTCGGAAAGCTTCGGCTATTGGTATTGAGACGTTGAACGTCAGCGGTATGCTAAAGAACAAGAAACTTGCAAAGCATATAGCCGATGCATCTCTATACCGCTTTTTGACGATGATAAAGTATAAAGCAGAACGGCGGGGTATCCCCGTCACGGAGGCTACCATGTTCTTTGCTAGTAGCAAAACTTGCAGTTCATGTGGGCACAAAAAGACGGAGTTAAATCTCTCTGAACGCACCTACCACTGCGGTGAGTGTGGTTTCACGTGCGATCGCGATGTCAACGCAGCAATCAACCTTTGCCCGTCATAACAACCGTGTCGCCTCCAGCTCGGAGGAGACGTAAAACGCCTCTGGAGTTCGTGTAAGCCCTACGCTGGTAGGCAGTGAGTGTTGAATGAGGAAGTGTGGCAACTGATGGGAGAACCTGTTAGATTTGAATAGGTTTGATCAGATATGTATAAGTCCCACAGAGCGGTGAATCTCTGGTGCTCGCGAGACACAGGGTAGGAGCGATGTCCGAATCGCGACGTTATGGTATTTACCCCTGCAAGGCAGGCGTAACATGCCATTCCCACTATGAACGACAGAAAACCGAAAATGGAATGGCTCTGGAATCACTTTAATTTGACATATCTATATTTGTATAGTATAATATAGTTACTATTAGTTTTTGTTAAATTCAGTTTTAGATTCACTCCCAAAACACCCGCTTTCAGGATTCTACGGATGCCCGGTTAGAAACCGAGCCTACAAAAAGAAATTTGGAAACCCCTGGGTGTTCTGGTTTGGATCAAAAATAAAAGGAACACTTAACATGGCAAAATTAATGAAGGCTGATATCGTCAGCAGTGTTATTGAACAAACGGGTCTTAGCAAGAAAGAAGCGAATGCCGCTGTTGACGCTTTCGTAGCGACCGTTCGCGAAGCCCTGAGCAATGGCGATTCCATTGGGCTCATCGGTTTCGGTACTTTTGAAGTCAGAACCCGGGCAGCCCGCCAAGGCCGCAACCCGCAAACGGGGGCACCCCTCGCCATCCCTGAGAAGAATGTTCCGGCATTCAAACCCGGTAAACAGCTCAGGGACGCTGTCTCCTAGACGCAGCTACTTGACCGGTTGTTACATTCTTGTAGGCGCGGTTTCCAACCGCGCCTACAGCAGCGGTGGAAAAAGCCGCGGGGGTACCCCTATTTTCGAGAAGGGATGCCTGCGGCTTTTTTCATAGGCAAGGAAAAGCGCGGTTGGAAACTAATTGTCTGAATCGCAGATTTATAGGATTAGAGGATAGCCAGGATTAGAGACTTTCTGTGATTAATAACTGGCACTCGCAGAATTACCGCTTTATTTTCTTAAACTTCATCTAACCGCGCCTATGGAAATGTTTATGGTGTGCCGAGGTGCCTTTAGAAGTCAAAGCACACCTACGGTAAAGCACTCATGTTCGGCATCAGCATCGGGCAGGCACTGCGGAAACCCTGCCCGTACAGGTGCCTGTTGTACAGGAGAATGGTGATGTTAATCCGAACGAGAGCCCCTGTCCGCATTGACTTCGCCGGTGGGTGGAGCGACGTAGCTCTTTTTACTGAGGAATCCAAAGGACTTGTCGTCAACGGAGCGATTAACCGATACGCCTACGCTACGCTTGTCTGCGAAAGTCAGGCGAATCAACCCGATTCCGTTGAACTTCAACGTGTCTTGGACGGTTCAAGTCTCGCAAGTCCAGGCTTGCTTTCAAGCATTCGTATCTATTCTGCCGATTTTGATACGTTTATTGAAGCAGCGGATGTGCGCCAACTTGAGTATGATGGCAACATCGATCTGATCAAGGCGGCGGTGCGTCAGATGTCCATTCAAATTGGCGGCTTCGACCTGATTACGCAGTCAAACGCACCCCCGGGTAGTGGGTTAGGCACCTCCGCAGCAATGGGTGTCGCATTAATCGGTGTCCTCGGCGCACTCAAAGAGGCAACCTACCTTCCCTACCAGTACGCCGAACTCGCGAGCACCATCGAACGCCACGAACTCGGCATCCTTGGCGGCAAGCAGGATCACTACGCTAGTGCTGTCGGCGGCATTAACTTTATGGAATTTCAGGGCGAAGAAGTCAAAACGTCACCCTTAAGAATACCACCGCACATCCGATATGAGCTGGAAAAAAACCTCGTACTCTGTTATACCGGGCAATCCCGGCTTTCTGGCAATATTCATCAGAACGTAACGCACGCCTATAAAAGCGGCGAACCGGGCGTTAGAAATGCCTTGGAAAATCTAAAAACGATTGCTGAAGCCACCAAAACCGCACTCATCCGCGGCCGCTTGACTGATTTCGGCGAACTTCTCACTGAAAACTGGCAAAATCAGAAAAAACTGCATCTGTCCGTAACAAATGAACAGATCGAGAAACTCTTTAGCATTGCAAATGCCCATGGTGCCATTGGTGGAAAAGCATGTGGCGCAGGCGGCGGCGGCTGTCTCCTTTTTTATTGTCAACCGACGCGGGAGCATAGTGTTCGGCAGAAACTTGAAGAGGCTGGCACCCGAATCATTGACTTTAACTTAGATTTTGATGGACTCCAAATGTGGAAAGCCCCTCAAGTCGACACCAGCACATAAGCATAGTCTTATCTGGCAGGGTTTCCGCAGTGCATGCCCCCATGCAGAAGCCCAAGCATAAACAGCACCATCAACCGATAACCGATAACCATTATAGGGAGAACGGGCGGAGACAGGGCTCTACCCTTACAAAAACGATATGTCAACTCCGAAAACACAGACGGACCTTGAAGCCGCCGAGTTTTTAAAAACGGCGCGCGAGAACATCTTGGCCGAACTCAAGAAGCGAATCATCGGGCAAAGTGAAGTCACCGAACAGCTCCTCATCGCCCTCTTCTCACAAGGGCACTGCCTACTTGTCGGCGTGCCCGGACTGGCGAAGACGTTGCTCATCAGTACCTTCGCGCAAATTCTCGACCTCCCGTTCAACCGTATTCAATTCACACCCGACCTGATGCCCGCAGACATCATTGGAACAGATATTATTGAGGAAGAAGTGGAGACGGGCAAACGCTCATTCCGTTTTATTAAAGGCCCCGTTTTTGCCAACATTGTTCTTGCCGATGAGATTAACCGAACGCCACCGAAAACACAAGCCGCACTCTTACAAGCAATGCAAGAATACAAAGTCACGGCGGGCGGCAATACATACCCCTTAGAACTCCCATTTTTCGTTTTAGCTACACAAAACCCCATTGAGCAGGAAGGCACTTACCCACTCCCCGAAGCGCAACTTGACCGGTTCATGTTCAATATCTACATCGACTACCCAGAAAAAGCAGAGGAAAAAGAGATTGTGATGACAACCACCTCCGCTTACGAACCTAGCGTAGAAGCGGTTATCACAGGCGAGGAAGTGTTAAGGTTACAACAGATTGTGCGGAAAGTGCCTATTGCCGAGGCGATGGTAGACTACGCCGTTGAATTGAGCCTCAATACGCGGCCCACGCATCCGGATGCCCCCGATTTTATTAAGGACTGGGTGAATTGGGGTGCAGGGCCGAGAGCATCGCAATACCTCGTGCTGGGGGCAAAGGCACGGGCAATTATGCACGGCCGCTATCACGTCGCCTACGAGGACATCAAAGCGGTGGCAAAACCGGTGCTCCGTCACCGAATCTTGACGAACTTTAACGCTGAAGCTGATGGAATCACGAGTTTGGATATTATCAATCGCCTGTTGGAAAAGGTGCAACCACCAGCAGTTTAAGCAATTTCGTTAATTGGGTTTCTGCTCCGCTTTTTCCCAATGGTATACACCCCCGCTTTGCGGGGGTAGTAACCTTTGTGTCAAAAGCGGGTTTCTGATGAGTTATCAAACGTATTCCCTGTGAATTAGGTTTTAAGAGTGGTGGGACTGAATGTCTCAAACGCGCGTGCATGGAAGCCGAGGGAAGCTTGTCCGATACGCTCGAATGTGGATGATGGCTGCAGAGATAGTTTTGGCCGGGGCGGCCTTTTGTCTTAAAAGTTCACCACGCATTGAAAATGCGTGATAAATCTGAGGAACACATGAAAATCGCAATTATAGGGACAGGCTACGTCGGCTTGACCACGGCTGTGGTACTCGCCTATCTCAACCATGATGTCGCTGCAGTGGACAAAGACGAAAGCAAACTCAACCTTTTGCACGAAGGGAAAAGCCCTATCCATGAACCCGGGATGCAGACTCTCCTTGACGAGGTGTGGCACACCATCCGTTTCACACCAAGTGTCGCCGAAGTGGTTCCAGAGGCGGAACTGATTCTGATTGCCGTAGGCACACCGCCGAAAAAGAACGGTGAAGCGGATACACGACATGTAGAGCAAGCCGCCAGAGAAGTCGCACAAGTATGCCACCCAAATAGGCACTATACGCTCGTTGTCAAATCTACCGTGCCTATTGGCACCAATCGGCGTGTGGCTGAGGTAGTCGAAAACGTCTTTTCAGCACGAGGCATGCAAGGGAATGTCTCTGTTGCTTCCAATCCGGAGTTTTTGCAGGAAGGGTTGGCGTTACAAGGTGCGTTCTATCCGGATCGGATTGTTATCGGTGCCAACTGCGATGATGCGGTCGATGCGCTGCGTCGCCTCTATCAGCCGATACTCGAACAGACGTTTGATTCGCCAAGTTCGTTACCGCGTCCCGCAGCATACCACTTGCCCCCGATGATGACGACAGATGCGAATAGCGCGGAGATGATTAAATACGCTGCCAATACCTTCCTCGCCCTTAAAATTAGTTTTATCAATGAAATTGCGGGGCTATGTGAGAATGTCGGTGCAGACGTGACAGAGGTTGCGCGCGGCATAGGGCTCGACTCCCGTATTGGGCCGCAGTTCCTCCGTGCAGGGCTCGGCTGGGGCGGCAGTTGCTACCCCAAAGATACTACCGCTCTTTTAGGCGTTGCAGCGCAATCCGGATACGAGATGCCGATTACGGAGGCAGCGCGAACGGTGAACTTCCGGCAACGCGAGCGCATCGTTGAAAAGTTAATGCTCGCTTGTGAAGTGCATGCTTCCAAAGAACGGGTGAGCACGACGGCATCACCCCTACAAGGCAAAACCATCGGCATCCTCGGTCTCGCCTTTAAGCCGAATACGGATGACATTCGAGAGGCACCTGCACTTGACATCATCCGTCAACTCGTTGAAGAAGGCGCGCACGTTCGCGCTCACGATCCAATCGCTATGCCAAACGCACGGCACGCCTTAGGGGAAATCCCGATCCATTTTACCGAAGATGTGTACCAACTCTCTTACAACGCAGATGCGCTAGTGCTTGTCACCGAATGGGAGCTCTACCACAGATTAGCACTCCGCAAACTCGCCAAGCAGATGAAGACTCCGATTCTCATCGATGGCCGCAATGTCTACTCGCCACAAGAAGCAAGTGCTGCGGGCTTCCATTACATCGGCATCGGCAGAAAGTAGTAGGGTCTTTAGAAAGCCCACACGCGGAAACCTTCTCCCGCCGTGGGTTTCCCCAGTGGCAATAACCCCGCAAAGCGGGGTAATAGTCACTTACGAAATAATATGAATATTCGCAAACAACCGCAACCTTTCGATGCAAATTGGCACCGGTATTGTCCGCAAAATCCTTTTCCGCCATATCGCCACATACCGGGTGTCACGCCACATCCGATTCGCGACCCGCTCGGGCATAGCTACGGCGTGGAAGAAAACCTCGATGATGCGTCGCTTTCAGCGGAGATGTGGAGACAAAACAAGGCGTACTTATACGGCGTGGATCTCTATAACTTTGCGTATTGGTGGGAGGCGCACGAAGCGTGGGAGGGGTTGTGGCATCAAGCGGAAGATACGTATCGCCTCTTCTTGCAAGGCTTAATTCAGGTGTCAGCATCCCTCATCAAGTATCACATGCGAATGTTGCGCCCCCTGCGCACGCTTTCTACCGCGGGGCGCGATAAATTGCGGCAAGTTGTAGTTGAATGTGACGAGGCAGAGGGAAACTATATGGGCCAAAGTTACATGGGAATGAACCTACCAGCATTTTTGGCAACTGCCGACGCGTTTTTCGAGCCGTTCTTCTCAGATGCTGTCACAGAGGAAACCTATCAGCAGGTCGCGGTTAAGCCGCTAATCAGGCTTGATTTTTAGGTGTAGATGGTATAAACCCCTGCAAAGCAGGGGCAACATACCAATACACATAACCAGATTCCTTTTCTTCTCACGGTAGCTCTACCGAGGAGGAAAGCACCATGTTACCATTTTTACCTTTTCTCCTTTTCAGCCTCTTCTGTGTTTTCATCGTCGCGTTGTTGCTTGTTCTCTTTAAAATAGGTGCCTACTTCGGCAGGAGCGATGCCGATGAATTTCGCGCCGTTAGATGCCCACAATGCCGCACCCGACGGAAGCCGGAAAAAACAGGTGCTGTCAGAAATCTCGTCGAACTTGAATTGCGATGCCCACGTTGCGGGCACATCTCATGGGATATTCCACAGAAAACGAATCTCTCCACACCGCCCTCGGACCGGGATAACATGCTGTAGAGAAAATTGTTTGACTTTTCGCGCACAATATGATATACTTTAAGTGTATTTGAAGAGTGTCTCAAATGTCAATTAATTTTTTTCGATGAGGTTCCTAAGTGTTTGATATAATTCGTCTCCGGTTAGAAGTTGTGGGTGCCGCCATCTACAGATCTTATAGCATATTCTCGCGTATCTTTCGTGCTTTCCACTTCTCAGCAATGTTTGAGATTTCTCGAAAATCCGTAAAGGTGTGCATTTCTCTCCACTTATTACTTCTCGCCGTTTTCTCAAGTGGTTGTGCACAGCTACACACGACGCTCACTACACCACCGGTGTACCATTTTCGCGAGGTACGTTGGGGTAGCACAAAAGCGAGCGTTATGCTGGCGGAACAGGGAAAGCGGATACATTTCGATAAAGGCGACACGCTCGTTTACAAACATCGCCATAGAGATGTCCCTGTCCTACTAGTTTACTGTTTCCAGAAGAATCGCCTTCGAGCTGCCGGATACCTAACAGCGAATGCAGCGACGCTAATGAATCCTGACCGTCTTTTCCATCAAGAGTTGCTTGAAACACTCGGAGAACCAACCCAAATTCTTCCAGACGGTGGAACGCTTTGGCAAAATCACGAGACGCTAACCTATACTAACACTTATCCGGCTGGATCTTCCAATATCGACTATTCACGAATCGGTGTAAACCGTCCAAGGAGCGGTGTTTTGCCTTCTGTGCAGGTACACACCAGTCGACTCAAAAGATGGCACGCTGTGTGTGCTTACATTGATATGAACTTTTACCGTATGCTGGAAGCAGAAGAACGGTACCCCTTTGCCTTAGCAGAATTATCGTACTACGAAGAAATTATGTTTGGCCTCTTCAAAGAAGTGTCGGAAAAAAACCGACCTTGAACTTGAATTGCGATGCCCACGTTGCAGGCACATCTCATGGGATATTCCACCGAAAACGAATCTCTCCACACCTCCCTCGGATGTCGACAATACCCTATAGGAAATTTTTATGGGGGTGCAGTTGAAAGATGTGACTCTAATGGATTTTAAAACGTTACGCAAGAATTTCGGATGCCCGGACTTTGGCACGCTGTAGATAGACAAGTATAGCAGTAGTGACCGGTAATGTCAACCCAAAAAAGGATACGTTCAACTTCTTCTGAAACGTTTTTAGGCCTGTAAGTGCGATATGTGTATAGATACGCGGCCTACCCTAGATGCTAAGCCCCAGCGGGGCGACATGTGTAGCGACGCTATCTAAATCGCGGCTGTCTTTCGTCTGAATCGCGGATTTACGCGGATTACACAGATAAACGCGGATTTTGGGGCATCGCGCGAGTCAGCATTTTTTGTAGGGGTAGGCCTTGTGCCTATCCTTTAGCCCCAGCGGGGCGGTATGTGTATAGATACGCGGCCTGCCCTAGATGCTAAGCCCCAGCGGGGCGACATGTGTGGCGACGCTATCTAAATCGCGGATTTTTTTCGTCTGAATCGCGGATTTACGCGGATTACGCAGATTAACGCGGATTTTGGGGCCCGCGCGAGTCAGCATTTTTTGGTCAGGGGAGGCGCAGCGCAGCTCACCCACAAGAAAACAGGGTAGGCACAAGGCCTACCCCTACAAAAAAAATGAATAGCAAGGTACCGAAAATGTTGAATGGAAAGGACACCCAAAATCCGCGTAAATCCGCGCTATCCGCGATAATCCGCGATTCAGAATAAAAAGGCAGGGTAGGCACAAGGCCTACCCCTACAAAAAAATGCTGACCCGCAAGACACCCCAAAATCCGCGTTTATCTGCGTAATCCGCGATACTCCGCGATTCAGACGAAAAAAAGCCGCGATAATCCGTGCATTCAGACGAAAAAAAAGCAGGGCAATGAACCGAAGTCCACCGCCCCGCCTTGGTTAGGTTAGTTTAGAATATTCCCTGAATCTTACTCTTGAACCTTCAAATTACCCCACGTCGTCGGCAGTTTGCCCGCAGCACCGATATGCCCTCTCAAGCGAGTCGCACCCGTCAGACGCTGACGATGCCCGTCAAACGAAACATCCTCTATCTGATAATAGTAGACAATGTTCGGTTTGGCAGTCTTGTCGGTGTAGCTGTAAGTCTGCTTTTCGCCTGTGGTACCCGCACCCTGAATCATCGTGGGATTGATAACCACAAACGCACCCGTCTTCGTCGCACTCCGCAGAATGTTAAACCCTGCATTGTTCAACTCCGACTGCGTCGTCCACTTGATAACCACACCAGCATCCGTACGTTTGGGTAAGAAACTTGACAAAGACACGGGCAAAGCAGTACCTGGATAGTAGCCCGGTGTGCCGATATCGTCTGAAATACCGTAGTAGGTGTCGCTCGGAATCCGGATCAGTTGCTCGGAACCTTTCGCGCTACCCCAGTTGTCTGTTGCAACTCTGCTGTCATAGTAGCGGATGAGCGAGATACGTTGCTCCGGAGTACCAATCTTGTCCGCTGTCAACAGCTCCGCACCAATCGTCACTGTGTCGGTGGGAGTGCCTGACAACGCCACATCTTTGCCGAACAACTCCAACGTGAACCCTTTCATGCTCAGCATCGAAAACCGGCTATTGTCAACCTCTAACGCTTGCCGCGCACCTCCGCTGTCGGTCCACAAGAGCATCACGCGCTGGGAGTTCAGCGGCTGCGGTGCAGAACCACGACGCGTCGCAATCAGTATCGTCTGGTTCGGGCCAATAATGTAACCGTCCGGCAGATTGATAGTGACATTCTGACGGGAATCCACATCAGTGCCCACATTTTCTATTCGCAGATGCCACGCATCAAGCTTGATACCTTGGGAAGGCGAACTATTGCGGAGCTCTATCCATTGCGGATAACGCCCGCCATCGGAGACTACCATAATCTCGCTGATGGTAATCGAGCCACCAGCAAGATCGCCCGGTTTTTCCTTGAGCGCATCATTCGGGAACCCAGGCGTGCCACCATTGACATCAGTGTTACCCGCACTCCGGTCATACCCGAGACCGGTGTAACCTACCGGCACCCACACTTGGTCGCCAAAACCTTCACCGGCCTTATTACGTCTAAAGACGGTGTTGTCTTTAAACCCGTCTTTAATCGCGTTGCTGTGCCCTGCGGGCGTGGCTTTAAGGGGCCAAATACTGGTTTTCAACGCCTCATCTGTTTCAAACAGGTTACCACTGATATCTACGATCTTTTCATGGTTCGTTTTATTCTCGCTGCGCAGCACTAACAGGAGATTAACGCCACTCGGCAGATTCGCCAGCGCGCCCTTCGCATCATAGAACATCGCATCCGTCTCGATGCCGTGCTTTTCCTGATCCGCTGCCGCAGTCATACCATCAGCATCGCCAAACTTTTTGCCGCGCACCAAAGGCGTGTTCAACGGATCTTTGTTCACTATCAGCAGTATCTTGCCTGCACCGAGTTTGTAATCACCCTTATCACCCGGGAAAGCCATCACAGGCGTTTCCGTACCCTTCGCAGTGATAACGCTCAAACGCCAGTTTTTGAGATTCACCTCACCCGTGGACACATTGCGGAGCTCTATCCAATCGTTCTCGTTGTCCGTAAAGTTCCCTATCTCGTTGATGATAACAGGCGAATACGGAATCTTGGTTCTGCTGGCCTGCGTTATCTGCGTGGCAGGTTTCGCACCCGGGGTCGCGATACGATTGGGCGCAATATTGAGCACAGGTGTAGTGCTGGCCTCCCAACTACTAGAAAGCGTGCCATTATTCACCTCACTCGCCGCCTTGCTGAAATCAACCTTACGGCGCATGGAGATCAGCGGCACAACATCAGCACCTTCCATCTCCTCAGTCTCCTCCACTGCCACTGTTCGCCCACCTTGGCCCGGCACGCGCCATTTGCCATTCCCCAAGTTACCTACGGTATCAACCGCATTGTCATCGGCAGAGAAAGTGCCGCTGAGGGCTGGCGTGATCTTCAACTGGTAATTGGACAATTCAATCGCATCACCTGCATTGTAAATCTCAATCCACTGGCTAAACTTCGGATCGGCTTGACTCAGATCGCTACCCCACATGATTTCGGTGATGATGGGACCTTTGGTGGCTGTCGCTCTCGTGTCAACCAATTCAATTGTACCACCGTTGGTGTCGGGACCTAACAAGTTTTCTAAGTTCGGCAAGTACGCTATAGGATGAAACCTGTTATTTACGCCGGTGTTGGAGACAGACGCACCTTCATGTGCTAGCACAACAAAACCTTTTGCGGGAACCGGTACTGCTGGCAAAGCACGCGTACCTTTGGTTGGCACACCCAAAGTGGCAGCGAGACTAATGATGGAGACATTTAACGTATTCGATAGTAGGTTCGGGTTACCTGCAATGTCCATCGTTTTACCCGCAGGCACCGTTATCTTTATATCTCCATCATAATCCACAGGCGGCGTGATGGTCGCTTTGTAGACTTTGAAGCCTGAAGAGTGTTTGACTTGCCCTACACCACTAGCTCGCTTCCCAGGAAATTCTGCATCCCGATGGTCTAAACCTATCAGCACCGGGGTCTCGACCGTCCAGCCTGCCTGGTCCGCAGCTACGCCCAGGCCAGTAATCTTGATGTCAGTAGCCTCGAAGCCTCGCGTGGTATCCGCAAGGACACCGTCAGCGCCAGTTCCAATCCCATAATTGAAAAATAGGAATTCCACATCAAAGGGCCCAGTCACATCGTCAGCCTCGGTAACATCCACATTGGCATTTGTGGTTGTAAAACCACCCGTTGTAAAGTCCACCGGTGCTGTGCGTAAATCATTAGGATGAGTATCAGGCTTCATCAAGCCGGTGATTCTCACGCTCGCCTTTATAGTATCTATGAGATAGTTAAGGCCATCGTGAACATGAGCACTTTCTCGGAGTACCGAAGGTCTATTATAAAATTGTAGATGGTAATGATAAAATGCCCAAACGTAACTGCCATGCGTACCAATCTTGTTAGTACCACCCATATCTGTTATGAAATTAGCAGTATCGCCAACATAGGCGGAATTCGGGAAAGTCAAACCATCGCCGAAGCAGTCGTCACCTTCTGCCACCGTGTATGTGAAAATTACTACATTGTTAACGGGGGGAGTGGCAGTTCTGAACACATCGGTCGCTGCTTTATCGTAGACTGCATGGGGTGTCTGGGAAGGCTCACCGTCGAAAACTAGCCTCAGGGCCGGCAGGCCGGAACCCGGCTCCGCGGTAATGTCCACATCCGCGTTAAATGTCACCTTAAACTTTATCTCATCGTCTTCCTTGAAGAATTTAACGGGTTCGCCATCGCCTAGGGTGGCTGCGCGGGAGTACCCCGGCTCAACAAGAAGATTACCGGACTGCAGTTCTATTAGCCTCTCACGGTCGCGGTCGTTGAGGCTGGGAAGCGCGTTCCAATCTCCAAGTAACCTTTGGCGGGCAAAGGAATAGAGGGAATTGCCAGACTGTGCAGCCGGGGGCATATCCACTATCTCAACCGTAGTTACCGTCGGTTCAACTGCTTGCACTGCCATCGGTGCAGCAAGGGTAGCAATGCCGGCAATCAGCAGTAACACAAAAAACTTGGTCATGAAAGAATTTTTTAAAGTATTAGTATCCATTAGTTTCCTCCTTAAATACTAACTGTTAGTGAACTTATGTGAAAAGAGGAAAACCGGGGGCAGCATCCCACGGTTTTCCTGTGTGTGAGGTAACGTGGGATAAGAGATTTTCCCAGAATAATGCTTGTGTGCGCTCTGACTGTTAGTGAACTTATGTGAAAAGAGGAAAACCGTGGGATGCTGCCCACGGTTTCCCGGTGTGTGAGATAACTTGGGATAAGAGATTTTCCCAGAATAATGCTTGTGTGCGCTCTGATGTCCAATGTGCGGCGTGTGCCGCAGCAGGTCACGCAGCGTGAATCGGTTATGGGAACAAAACTGCCCGCAACGCACTCCGTCGGTTTGAGACGAAGAGGGTGCGGGCGCGAAGCTACGCCGACCGTGGCGGTCGACGCGGGTTGCTTGTGAAGTTTTATAGGGATTATACTTAACGTATGTTAAGTGCGGGGGGGGTAAACCGAACTGTAAGCTCACATCATCCAAAACGTGTGAACACGTGAACCGGACCTTGCAGGCATACAACCACCCAAGCACCTTGGGGAGGCGCGTTTGTTGCAGGCACTTTTCTTTCACATTGAGGGTTTTATCAAGCTTTTTATGGTTCATTGGCGTTCATACATTTTTGAGGGAAAAACTTACCGATTGTGGTTCCACCTTGTAACATAGAATAACGTCTGGCACGCGGGCGCGGTTACAGACCCACCGCTTGGATGCGTGTGAACTTTTCTTATTGTATGATTAAATATTATACGACAAAAAGTTTAAAATGTCAAGACTTTTTTTAGATTCCGTAGGCTCGTACTAATGTCTCTAACTCAAGCGTCAAATTGGGGACCGAGGTGTCCTCACTCGTTAGCAATTGTGGCGATTGTATGCTCAAAAACTGTGCCATACTTCTTGGGTTGACAACACCCAGCAAGAAATGAGGATGTGGAAAGCCACCTTTATAAAGGAAACCTGCTAAACCTCGCCATCCCAATAGCTGAGGCTTTCATCTTTTCGGTAAATTTTCCCAATCACATAAGGCAACACCTTGTTGGAATCCGGATATTCACTCACATCGTGCGGGATCGTCGTGCCGAGTATGAATAACGTGACGGCGGCATCCCCCTCATTTACGAACTTATGCGCGCCAATCTCGCCGGGCGGAAACGCGATGAAATCGCCCTGCCGCACTTCAAACTCGCCCCGCGGCGTTCTGAGCGTACATCTGCCTTCCATCACATAGCACAGCTCCTCCCCAAAGTTGTGAAAGTGCATCGGGAAACTCATCTTGCCCGGTTGCAGACGCATCACGCGATACCCCAAATTTTTGCCACCGATAAGCCGGTCGATGTCTTTGTCCTCAAAATCGTACGGCGGTGGTGCCTGCTTATGCACCCATTCCATTTCATCAATATGGATACGATTTAGATAGATATCGCGCCGCGCTTGCAGACATGCCACCAACTGCTGCCGCCCCGCTTTAAATAGGCTATGCCCGTCCCCGACAAGGACGGTGTCGAACGGTAATTCCAATACCTTGCGAAGTTGCATCGCTGCTTTAGGCGCGACTGCTAACTTTTCATCTGCCAGCAGTGTCAAACTCC
The DNA here is from genome assembly GCA_958295855.1 of uncultured Poribacteria bacterium. Classification (GTDB taxonomy): domain Bacteria; phylum Poribacteria; class WGA-4E; order WGA-4E; family WGA-3G; genus CATQHH01. The sequence goes on from OY282383.1 coordinate 480,830, forward strand.
CCATCGGCTCACCGACAACCAGATCACCGAAGAGGAGTGCGCGTTTCTCTGAAAAATAGAGCGCGATTTCGCCAGGGCTTTTTCCAAATTGAAGATGCACCGCCTGTAAGCCAGGCACAACGGTGTCGCCGTCGCGAATCGTTCGGGCAGGTTTAATACCTAGCGCATCGGCATCCGCTTCATGCACAACCACCTCGGCACCTGTCCACTTCTGAAAAGCGGCGGCTTCCCGTTCATGGTCGCGGTTCGTCAAGACAATCCACTTTGCTCCGCCGAGTTCCGCCAGTTGCCTCCTATCCGCATCGCACATTGCAACCGGATCCATGGCGATATTTCCATCGGGCCGCACCCACAGATGCCCGTTAAAGTCTATTTGTCGTTCCTCGCTAAATACCGCCCAGGTATATATGTCTTCAAAAATCAAGCGTTTCATGTTTTTCGTACCTCCAGTAATAAGGGTTTCTGCAGCATGAACGTCTTCGCTGTAAATCTCGCAAAGGGTATACACCCCTGCTTTGCAGGGGCAAATACCACCGAGGTTTCTGCTGCGTTTTGGATTATTTTTCTTTTGAGACGAGCCCATAGACCTCAATTTCATGTGCGAAGGCTCTGCCTAACTTTATTTGTGGCACGAATGCGCCATACCTCGGGTCGTACTTCCTTGCTTTGAGTTCATCATTGGCGGTGCCACTGACGTAGACGCGGAGTGCCTCCGTTACAGTACTCATCCGCATCTCAATTACTGGGCCACTGTTGTTTTGAATCTGTAGAATTGCCCGCCAACGTCCTTCGCCTTCCAACTTCTCATACACCATCGCATCTGTAATGTTGGTACCACGGATAGTGATGCGATGAATTGCCCTTCGACTCGGAAGTGTCAGATGGATGAATCTGCCGCTAGCATATCCTTTGGTTTTCAAATCACCATCTATCATCTCAGGGGCACTGCAAGTGACACCATCATCAACAGCATAGTTGTACAATTCCTGGGGTTCTATGATGAGCTGCAGCACCTTAGACTGGCATCCCATAAACAGGAATGCCATTGCACACATCAACCATCCGCAGGCTTTCCAAATGAAAAGATAACATCCCATTGCTTTCCTCCAGATTGTGCACTGCTTTTGCAGCTTATTATACCAAGTTGTGAGCGATTAGCCAACAACTTTTTTATTTCTTACATTTCTCCACTTTGGAAAGGCTTATTCTCCCCTGCAAAGCAGGGGCGATATGCCAATGCAAAAAAGTGTTGCTTTAAAACTACACCTGACATATAATGGTATGAATTAAGCAAACTTTTCGCGCAGCTTTCAAGCGAAAACTTGCAAAACAAACTCGCAACATCTATTTATATTTTCAGGAAAGATAGAAGGAAAGGAAGCCCATTCTTCCTTACTTCCACCCTTCCAACTTTCCACCATTGTGGATTTCAAAAGGGAACTTTGATACTGAAGATTGCTTGTCAAGGAGAAACTTATGTATAAAAGCGCGATTTTAGGCTGTCGGGGCCGTGCGCGCGGGCACGCCCGCGCCTACGAACACGTCAAGGGCGGTAAACTTGCTGCTATCTGCGATATGCAGGAAGACCTGCTTAACGGCTTCGGTGATGAATTCGGGATTGATGCCCGCTACACCGACCTGGATGAGATGCTCTCTAAGGAAAAACCGGACCTGTTACACATTGTTACCGCCCCGGTGCTACGCGGCACTAACGAACGCATCCGGTATCCGCTAATGAACCAAGCCTCCGAACACGGTGTGCCTGCGGCGATTGTCGAAAAACCGATTGCGGTGGAAAGCGAGGATTGGCGGCAGATTTCTGAACTCTCTCAACGCACGAAAACGAAGTTCGTTGTCAATACACAACTCAATTTCCATCCGCAGAATTTAGCACTTAAGCAGGATGTCGCAGAGGGAAAGATCGGTGCAATCAAGTTTATTGAGGCGAGCGCGCGTAACCCACCCGTGGATCAGGCACCCCACGTCTTACAACTCGTGTCCTCTTATATTGATAACTCTCGCCCAGTGAAGGTGCAAGGACAAATTTCTGGTGCAGGACAACTCGATTCAGCACAACCCTCGCCTGCAAATGCCACGGCGTTGGTTACCTACGCAAATAGCGTGCAAGCCTCAGTCGCATTCGGACCGGAGATGGCTCCACGCGTGCTACCCGATACCTCAAATAACAGACATAAGCGGGTTTGCGTATTCGGTGAAAGAGGGTTCGTCCACTGGCGGTTTGAGAGCTGGGAACGGAACTTACCCGGCACCGGTTATGAAGGCGGTGCCCTGAGCTATGGGGCACAAGATGTTATTGCCCAAGGCGGGCTCACCGATGCAGTGTTCAAGTGGCTTGACGATGAGAGCAAAGTCCATCCCACGCACCTCAAGCAATCCCTCGCCGAATTTAACCTACTCCTGGGAATTTACTATAGCGGTTTGACGAACACCGTTGTCGAATTGCCTTTTAATCCACCGGACAGAATGATTGAGATGTTCAGAGAACGCCTTTAGGCGAAACAATACGTCAGTTGTAGGCCCTTATCTTGGTGGTGTTGTGCCTTCTGTCGCGCGAAGCGAAGCGGCATCCCCCGGGCCTCGCAAGTTCTACGACAACTACGGACATGGGTAGGCACGTGACTAAACACGCCCTCGTGAATAACATCATCTACATGGACAACCATGCAACAACGCCGCTCGCTCCCGAAGTGTTAGCGGCAATGATGCCTTACCTCACGACGCATTTCGGCAACGCTTCCAGTACACATCCCTTCGGCGTTACAGCGAAAGATGCAGTAGAGAAGGCGAGGCACCAAGTCGCAGCTCTGCTCGGTTGTGCAGCAGAGGAGCTCGTCTTCACAAGCGGCGCGACCGAATCAGACAACCTCGCTATCAGGGGCATCGCCTACGCCTGTAGAGAGCAGGGAAACCACATCATCACAAGTGCCGCTGAGCATCACGCGGTGCTAGATACCTGCCATGCTCTATGTGCGGAGGGGTTTGAAACCACATATCTCCCGGTAGATAAATACGGGATGGTAAATCCTGACGATGTGGCAGCAGCGATAACCCCAAAGACTGTTTTGATGAGTTTCATGTATGCGAATAACGAGGTAGGCACAATAAACCCGATTGCCGATATTGCCGCAATCGCCTCCAAACACGGCGTGCTTTTCCATTCAGATGCGGTGCAAGGAATCGGGCAGCTGCCATCGGACATGGAAACGCTTGGCCTAGATCTCGCATCTTTGACAGCGCACAAAATTTACGGGCCGAAGGGCATCGGCGCGCTTTACATCCGTCGAGGTATCCCTCAACCCCATTCGATTTTCTATGGAGGAGGACAGGAAGCAGGAGTCCGGCCCGGCACATTAAACGTCGCGGGGATTGTCGGCTTAGGTGCAGCGTGTGAACTTTCTAAAAACTACATGGCTGAGGGCATTTACCCCGCTTTGCGGGGCGATATGCCACTGGGAAAAAGCCGCGTGGCAAACTTGCGCGACACCCTCCATCAGAAGTTAAACGCGCGCTTGCGGGACATTCATCTGAATGGGCATCCTGAACAGCGGCTGCCGGGCAATCTCAACCTCTGCTTTGCGGGTGTGCAAAGCCAGGCGCTACTGATGGGGCTCAAGCAGGTTGCAGCTTCCACAGGTTCAGCGTGTGATTCTGAATCTGTCAAGGCATCGCACGTCTTGGTTGCAATGGGGATTCCGAATGAATTGGCGTTGACTGCTGTCCGTTTCGGTTTGGGGCGCTACAATACAGCGAAAGAGGTCGGCATTGTCGCCGATGAAGTCATAAAGGTTGTTAATCGGTTACGTGCCTTGGCACCTGAGTCTGTTGTTTGATATGCGCCGTGCCCAGTGTAGGGGTAGTGCCTTGTGCCTACCCCGTGCCCGCACTTTCAGTTCAACTCAGTTGGAGCAGAACTCTCAAGGAAATCCTGTCTCATGCTGACTGTTAAACAACTTATCGCCTGTGGATTGGAAAAGGCAGAGGCATCAGAAATAGCAGAAGCCGTCACTCAGCTGTTGGCATCGCAGCCCCCGACAGCCTGCTGGCGCGACATTTCACGCCATATCCTCACCCCACAACACCCCTTTGCACTCCATCAATTGCTTTATGAGACGGTGTACGCCGATTTCGATTCCGCAACGCACGGAGTGCCACCTGCATGGTTTCCTACCGAAGAAGACCTCGCCAAAGCAAATATCACCTGTCTCATCGAAACCCTGAACCTGAAAACCTACCGCGAACTCCACACATGGACAGTGGAGAATCGGGACACGTTTTGGCAGACGATGATTGATACGTTGGACATTAAAGCAGCATGCACAACCCCTCAAGTGCAACAAGACGCAACAGGTATCGCAACAAACCTGGCTAAACTCAACATCGTTGAGAGCTGCTTTAATGCTCCCGAAGATGCCGTAGCAATTATCACGCAACGAGAAAACGACGAAAATCTGTCAACGCTTACCTATCACGAACTCGCGTGTCTCACCAACCGAGTCGCAAATGGACTTGTGGACATCGGTGTGAAGCAAGGCGACGCTGTGGCAATCGATATGCCGATGAACGCCGAATCCGTTGCCATCTATCTGGGGATTGTCAAAGCGGGATGTACTGTCGTCTCCATCGCCGATAGTTTTGCACCAGACGAGATAGCCACCCGCCTCCGCATCGGCAAGGCAAAAGCGATTTTTACGCAAGACTACATCTACAGAGGCGGCAAACGTCTGGCGTTGTATGAAAAAGTCATCGCAGCGAACGCACCGAAAGCTATTGTATGTAGTGCCGCTTGCAAGCGACATCTTGCTATAGAAAAGCCGAGTGAAGGCAGCGACACGCTTGCACAAACCCGGCGCGAAGCCGATATGACCTGGCAAGACTTTCTGAGCGATACAGAAACGTTTATCGCCGTTCCTTGCTCCCCCGATGCACATACGAATATTCTCTTCTCCTCGGGGACCACCGGCGAACCGAAGGCTATTCCGTGGACGCATACCACCCCGGTCAAATGCGCCGCGGATGCCTACCTACACCACGACATTCACCCCAGTGACGTGCTGGCATGGTACACAAACCTCGGGTGGATGATGGGCCCTTGGCTCATCTACGCCAGCCTCATCAACAGAGCCACTATCGCCTTGTATGATGGCGTGCCGACAGGGCGCGACTTCGGAGTCTTTGTCCAGAACGCGCAGGTCACGATGCTCGGTGTTGTGCCTACCCTCGTCCGCGCGTGGAAAAATACCGGTTGCATGCAAGGTAGTAAGCACAGCCCCTGTGCTGTCAACGGATTGGACTGGCAGGCAATCCGAGCGTTCAGTTCAACAGGCGAATGCTCTAACCCTGAAGAGATGCTCTTCCTCATGTCGTTGGCGGGCTACAAACCTGTGATTGAGTACTGCGGTGGCACTGAAATTGGCGGTGCCTATGTCACAGGCACACGCGTCCAACCCGCTGCGCCTTCGACCTTTACAACCCCTGCACTCGGCTTGGATTTCCTGCTCTTTGATGACGACGGAAATCCCACTGACAACGGCGAAGTTTTCATTGTGCCACCCTCCCTCGGCCTCTCCACAAGCCTGCTCAACGCCGACCACGGTGAAGTCTATTTTGCAGACACACCGCAACCCAATCTGCGCCGCCATGGCGATGCAATTGAGCGGTTAAGCAAAGGAAACCATTACCGTATCCACGGCCGCGTTGACGATACGATGAACCTGAGCGGCATCAAGGTGAGTGCTGCAGCGATCGAGGAGGTGCTTAACGCTGTCGATGAGATACAGGAAACAGCAGCAGTGGCTGTATCGCCGAAAGGCGGAGGTGCGAGTCAACTCGTCATCTACGTTGTGTTGAGAGCATCAAAAGCGGAGCCTCCCAAACAAGAGATTCATAAGGCGTTGCAAACCGCGCTTTCCCAGCGTCTCAACCCCTTATTCAGAATTCACGATGTCGTTATAGTAGACGCGCTACTGCGAACTGCCTCTAACAAAGTCATGCGCCGGTTGCTGCGCCAGCAGAGGACACACACTTCGAAAAAAGAGTAGCATGTCTGCTGTAGAAAGTGGTATAATCTTAGAAAAACCTTCACGGAGGAGAGAAATGACGCGCGAAACCGAAGAGAGGGAACTCCAAGAGCAGGATATCCTCGATTTTTTCGACGGACGAGTTGAACACTTTCCCGACCGGAGTGTGCGACGGTTGCTCCAAAACAAGGAAAACGTCCGCGGGTTAGTAGAAATCGTCGCCAGCAACCTTGCTGCCCTCATAGATTTTAACCAACTTGTCCCAATGAACCGGAGTCTGCTTCCGGAAACCCTCCGCGAGCAGGAAGCGGATGTCGTGTATCGCGTTCCCTTTAAAAACCAGGCACGAACCAAGTTGTGAGCGACTAGCGAACAACTTTTTTATTTCTTACATTCGAGCTGCTCATCTATCTCCTCGTTGAACACCAATCGACGGTGGATGAGATGATGGGATTTCGGGTCTGCTTTTAGGCGAAGCTTGCAAGCCAAAACTTGCTACTCAAACTTATATGATGTTGATTTGGGCCGCACACCCCACTAACCCTCGAAGCTACCTAAGATAGTTGCATAAGAAACCTCCGGCGAGATCTACAGAGAATTGTCAGACCTATCTTGCCAATGGTATCTGCCCCTGCTTTGCAGGGGTGAAATACCAATGCTGATTACTCCGCAAGGAAAGACAAAAAACCGAAAAGTGAGCGGCGGTTGCCACCGATACTTCCAATCGTGTTTTACACGGGCGACCGGCGGTGGCACACCCCACTGACGCTTGAAGCTATCATGGACATCCCTGAAGAACTCTCTCAGTTTGTTCCACGCTTTGAACCCCTGTTTCTGAGTGTCAAGGAAACAGACATCGAAACGCTGACGAAAACAGATCATCCGTTCGGGTGGCTGCTGACGGTGCTTCAAAAAGAAAGGGCTCGGTGCAGTGCCGTAAAACCTTGACAAATCTTGACAAACCTCGTCCTATCTAACAGGCAGGTGGCGTGCAGTTTTCTTTGACTGTCGCTGTGTGTTGTGGTATACTGACTACATCATGTTCGGGAGCGGGATGCTACTTCATCAACCCGATGATTGCCGCTCCCACCTCCATAGCAGGAGGGGATGGGCATGTGCATGAACCACACTGGAGATTACATTGAGTTTGCGAACGCAGAAGATTCAACTCAACCCAAATAACAAGCAGGCCACGCTGATGGCTCAGCACTGCGGTTACGCTCGTGTTGCCTACAACGCCGCGCTGTCCTCGTTCAAAAGCGGATTAGACGATGGCAATTGGAAGACGCTTTACGACATCAAGAAAGAATTCAACGCCCGCAAGCGTGACATCTTTCCTTGGTGCGATGAGATGTCCCAGAATGTCAGCAAGAATGCCATTCATCATTTTAGTGATGCAGTGAAAAGATGGAAGAGCGGTCAGAACAGGTTTCCCGTACCGAAAAAGCGAAGTGGTAAACAGAGTTACCAAGCGGATAACGGTAAAGGTTCTGTTCGCGTGGAACGGAAGCGTATCCAACTGCCTGTCATCGGGTGGGTGAGAATGCGTGAAGAATTACGTTGGACAGGTGAGATAGGTAGAGTCACCGTCTCCCGTAAAGACGACAAGTGGTTTGTGTCTATTTTGGTACACACGGATGAAGGTAATTCCATGGTGCAGATGCCACTGATTGATGACCGTCTACCTGTAGGCGTTGACGTTGGTATCAATACGTTGGCAACATGTAGTGATGGCACAAAGTATGAAAACCGCAGGCCCCTGAAGGTTTACCTACGGAAGTTGAGGCGTGCTGGACGAATGCTGTCACGGAAGACAAGGTTCTCTAACAACTGGCACAAAGCCCGTAAACGGCTTGCCAGCATTCACTATAGAATATTCTGTATCCGTGAAGACTCTCATCATAAAGCAAGCACTGCCATCGTTCGGAAAGCTTCGGCTATTGGTCTCGAGACGTTGAACGTCAGCGGTATGCTAAAGAACAAGAAGCTGGCAAAGCATATAGCCGATGCAGCACTATCCCGCTTTTTGACGATGATAAAGTATAAAGCGGAACGGCGTGGTATCCCCGTCACGGAGGCTACTATGTTCTTTGCAAGTAGCAAGACGTGCAGTTCATGCGGGCATAAAAAGACGGAACTTGACCTCTCTGAACGTACCTACCACTGCGGTGAATGTGGTTTCACGTGTGATAGAGATGTCAACGCGGCAATCAACTTGTGTCCTTCATAACAATCTTGTCGCCCCCAGCTCGGAGGAGACGTAAAACGCCTCTGGAGCTCGTGTAAGACCTCGTTGGTAGGCAGTGAGTGTTGAATGAGGAAGTGTGGCAACTGACGGTCGCCTGCAATATTTGAGCAGGTTTGATCAGATATGTATAAGTCCCACAGAGCGGCCGACAATGACACAATCCGCCATGCCTTCACTGAGGCAATATCGCACCTGAACACCCTTGATACCAAGTTGTGAGCGACTAGCGAACAACTTTTTTATTTCTTACATTACAAGCCGAACAACGGCGCGAGGCGATTGTCTATTTCCTCCTCCTGATAATCCATCGCCGGTCAACTGAAGAACAGGCTTCCTTGATAGAGCTCGTAGAACAACTCACCAAGTTGTGAGCGACTAGCGAACAACTTTTTTATTTCTTACATTGATAGCGAGGTAAAACTCATGGCAGAAACAATGGCAGAAGTGCTCCTTCAACGCGGTATTGAGCAAGGTATTGAACGCGGCATTGAGCAAGGTATTGAACGCGGTATTGAACGCGGCATTGAGCGCGGCATTGAACGCGGCGCGCGAGAAACAGCCATCGAAAACGTTCTCGCCGTGCTCACGGCGCGATTCCCCCAGAGCGACGTGCAGACCGCAAAGCCGACCCTTGAAGCGATTGCTGATCTCGACCGCCTCAAGCAGCTCCATCTCACAGCTGTCCAGACTTCCAGTTTTGGGGCCTTCCTACAAGCGTTAGACACATAGAGAAAATGGTTGTCTGTGAACCGACAACTATTCCTACGATAACCGAAAACTCGCAAATTGGCGGCGTAATGGTATCAGCCCCTGCTTTGCAGGGGTAATATACTACTGCGCCTAAATGCGACCTGAGCCACTTCTCCCCGGAAACCTGGGTAACTATAAGAAGGGTAGGCACAAGGCACTACCCCTACACAGAGCGTGCTACAAATGGAACGACCTCCAAAATCCGCGTCATCCGCGTCCATCCGCGATTTGCGGCGTACTTGCGCGTACTCGCCCATAAGCGACGTGCATTCAGATAGGATTTTCCGTGACAATTTTCTAATTACATGCTATCATTTTGGAAATTCACAGTCATTAATGGAAGGTACATCATGCAAGAAAAACAGTTCAAGGTCAGAGCAGCGCATTGCGATTATCGCGCAACAGAAGAGGAGATCTACCAGACACTCCGCCGTATCACCGATCCGCTCACTCGTGCTTGGAAACCGATTGAAACCGCCAAGAAGGTGGTGATGAAACTCAATATGATGAAACCGCACGAGCGCATCATCTATTACGAGGGCCGCCGCCGAGAATTGGTGGACGATGCAGTGTGTCGTGCTGTTCTCCGGCTGCTCAAGGAACATACAACTGCGCAGCTTATCGCTACCGACACAAACCCCTATACCCACGCGCATCGAATGCCACCGGGTTTCAACTATGAGCACCATCTGAAAGAATTCGGCGTGCAGTTCGTCGATTCCAATCTGCCCCCATTTAAGGTTTACGATGTCCCCGGCGGCGGTTCAATGTTCGATCGCTACACGCTGAGTGCCTGCTTCGACGATGCGGATGCAGTCGTCTCTGTGGCGAAGATGAAAAACCACGCCTTCATGGGAATCACCTTATGCACGAAAAACCTGTTCGGGTTACCGCCGATGCTGCTCCCGGAAGGCAGGACACGTAGTTATTACCACCATCTTATCCGCCTCTCCTACGTGCTTCCAGATCTCGCGCTGATAACGAAGCCATGCCTCAATATCATTGACGCGTTGACAGGACAGTGGGGCCGAGAATGGGGTGGCGTGGGCAGGATTTGTAACGCACTCATCGCAGGAGATCACCCGATATCTACTGACACCGTCGGCATGCACCTGATGGGACACGATCCGCAATCCGATTGGCCTACACCGCCATTCAAACGCGATCGGAACCATATCCTCATTGCTGCACAGCGGGGATACGGCACGGTGCATCTGGACGAGATCGATTGGGAGAGCGAGGTCGCGGCACCCCTAGCGGAATTTGATTCAGTCGAAACGGATACCCCAGAAACGGTTGCCAATTGGCGGCGAACGACGTGTGAGCAGGGGTTAGTCTATCTCGAAAACCAGAAAGACCTCATCGACCGGTATCGTGACAATTTCATCTATATGCAAGGCGGCGAAGTCGTCTGGAGCGGGCCGGATCCGTCGAACCTTGGTAGTCGTCGGCAGCTGAGCGGTGAAAAGAAGAACAGCGCGCTCTGGCTCAAACTCGTCGATGCCCAAGAACACGAAGGCGAACGTTTTAACGTATATGAGGAGTGTCTGAAACCGTTTGCGGCGTAATGGCTGTCGGTTATTGGCTGTTGCCTAGCCGTGAAAAGTCGGAAAGGGGTGGAGTGTGACAGAATCCCTTGCGGCTAAAAGACCCTAACCCCCTGCAAAGCAGGGGGTTTTTACCCTCTGCGCCCAAATGCAACGTGCATTCTTCCCGATAACTGATAGCCGAAAATCAATAAAGGAGCATCCAAAATGGGTATCACCGACGCACAAAAGAAGCAATTGGACGAACAGGGGTGCATCGTCATTCCAGACGTGCTTTCCGACGAGGAGATCGAGGGTTACAGAGCCGATATACTTAGGGTAGCCGCTGAGGAGAAACAGAATGGGTTGGCTCGCCAACACACCAATGGGTATGGACAACATGTCCGATGGTTGGTGAACAAAGGCGAGATGTACGAGCGACTCGTTGCTCGACCGAAAGTGATGCCATTTTTTGAACATCTGCTCGGTCCCGACTATACACTCAGTACGCTTACCTCAAATATCATCGATGCCGGGGCACCGGATGGCGCATACCACGTTGATAGCGTGTTAGGAACCATGCCAGAGCCGCTGCCCAGTTTTCCGGTGGTTGCCAACAGCCTCTGGCTGCTTGATGACTTCACACCGGAGAACGGGGGCACACGCCATGTCCCGGGCATCCATCGTCAGCAGATCAAACCCCCTCCAGGCACTACACACCACCCCGATGAAGTTAGACTCTCTGCCCCGAAAGGCTCCGTATTTCTTTTTAACGGGGCAATCTGGCATTCCGCCGGTGCCAACAAAACCCATCGACAGCGCATCGCGTTAATCTGCTTCTGTTGTCGTTCCTTCATCAAACCGATGTTCGATTTCGTGCATTACCTCAAACCGGAGGTAGTTGAACGCGCCACCCCGACCATGCGGCGCATCTACGGGTTCGATTCCCAGCCCCAACCTCCAGATCGGCCCGTGCAGGAAAAATTCTGATCTCTACGCAAAGGACACACCAATGCCAAATATGCCTCAACTGAATAGTCTCCACTACGGCGATTGCCTGGAGGTCATGAAACAGTGGCCAGACGAATCGGTTGACCTCATCTACCTCGATCCGCCGTTTAATAGCAACGCAAAATATCATCAACTATATGATACCGGAGATGACAATCGAGGCACCCGAGATGCCCAATTGCAAGCGTTTGACGATTCTTGGAAATGGAATGCCACGGCTGCCGCACGGGTACAGAACCTGTGTGATGCCTTAGCGCACCCCGCCCACAAGGTGATAAATTCATTTTTAGAATGGCCAGGAGAATCAGGAATGCTCGCTTACCTGAGTTACATGGCGGAGCGCCTCGCTGTCATGCATCGGTTATTGAAACCTACAGGTAGTCTCTACCTTCACTGCCATCCAACCGCCAGTCATTATCTTAAGGCACTTCTGGATTGCATCTTCAGACCGGAAAACTTCAGGAATGAGATTGTCTGGGGTTACAAAGGACCGAGTAATGCAAAGCGGTGGTTTCCTCGCAAACACGATATAATCCTCTTTTACGGAAAAACGAAGTCAGCGCAGTTTTATCCTGATGGTGTGCGAGTTGCCTATAACCGTATTACAGGAACAGGTAATACCTCTCTCGCGCGAGGTAATCGGACTCCTGAAGAAGTGCAGGCAATAGAAGCCGCTTATGCTAAACGCGGAAAACTTGTGGAAGATTACTGGAGTGATATTCCTGGTGCAGGGCACATGCCGAGGCATGAACGTCTAGGATATCCGACACAAAAACCCCTGGCGCTTCTTGAACGTATCATCAAGGCATCGTCTAAAGAAGGAGAAGTCGTGTTAGATCCATTCTGCGGTTGTGGTACAACAATGGTTGCCGCAGATAAACTCAGTCGAAAGTGGATTGGCGTTGATATTTCACCGCACGCGCTAGAGGTGCTTAAGGTGAACCGCTTCGCGGGGCAAGCAATCCCAACAAGTGGCATTCCTGCTGACTTTGCGGGTGCAGCACAGCTCGCAAAAGATAATCCACAGCATTTCGAGATCTGGGCACTGAACTGCGCATCACAAGGTTTCGCACCTAACGAAGTCCAAACCGGAGATCATGGTATTGACGGCAGAGGGTATATGATAACGCAACCTGACGGCATGGATACTAAACTGGTGCTCGCGCAAGTCAAGGGAGGCAAATTCCAACTGGGGCAACTGCGTGATTTCCTTTGGACTATAGAGCGTGAAAAAGCGGCGATGGGAATTTTCATAACCCTGCATCCTGTTACATCTAGAAACGCGCAGGCTGAAGCACAGCATCTCGGCAACGTCACTGTCGGCACTGAAACCTATCCTCGCGTACAGCTCTGGTCGCTGACAGCCTACTTCGAAAATGAGAAACTACACCTGCCAGATATGAAAAATCCGTATACCGGCCGTCCGCTTCAACCGACACTGCAATGGGTCCTATAAGTTAAAGGAGAACCATGCCATTTTTCTAGAGACATATCGCTCCGCTGTCAAGCGGAAGGTGGTAGTTGCCCCCGCAAAGCGGGGGTATCAACCTTTTGGGGAATTGGTAGGACATCGCGTTCGATTTCGTGGACCTTGCCGGGGAATGTCTCTCCGCGAACCCACATGATCGCTGAACCTCTCGCCGGGGCAGGGCTAGCCCATTCTGCTTGGGCACTGAGGTAATGGGCGACGAAGCTGCGGCGGAACCGCAGGCTGTGGTTATCCATACTCTTATGCAGGAGATGGCTGTGGAACCAGATAACCGCGCCGGGGGGCACTTCTACCGCAACACCATCCTCGTCGCGTACCCCGCGTGCCAGCTTGAACTCCTGTTGCTGTGAACCTTCGATGTCGTCATGCTGAAAAATATCCCATTTGTGGCTGCCAGGGATAACGTAGAGACAGCCGTTCTCCCGATCTGCCGCGTCGATAGCTGTCCACGTCCCAACCGTTGTCTCTGTATTAAACCGAGTGCGGAAGTAGAACTTGTCTTGATGCCACGGGAAGCCGAGGCCAATTTTGGGTGCCTTCCAGATAAATAGGGTGTTGATACCGAGGATATCTGGGCCCAGCAGGTTGACAAGTGGGTCGGTTAGACGGGGATCGCGCACACGGGCGAGGAATTCTGGGCAGTAGCAGCTCGGAAAATGAATCTTGTGCATTGCATAGATGCCTTGCTCCACCGCTTTCCCGTCTTTGACAAGTGCGTTCTGATCGATGTGCGCGGATGGAAACGGGCGTTTCCTGTCGACAATGTCTTCAGCGACTTGACGGAGTGCATCGTTCTCTTCAGCGGTGAATACATTCAAGCGGACCAGATAACCGTTCTCGTTCCAGTGTGAAAGTTCATCCGCGCTCAACCCAAATTCGCCTGTGAATAGACCCATGTGGTCTCGCTTTACATTATGCCGCGCTTGTAGCGTTGATTCTGTATTCATCCCTATTCTCCTGTTTCTTAGCCAAATTAATCCGATTTGCGGCATAAGGGTATCAACCCCTGCTTGCAGGGGCAAATACCACCCACGCCCAAGTTGTGAATTTTAATGAACAACTTTTTGGCGAAGCTTGCAAGCCAAAACTTGCTATTCAAACCCATTTCTTACTTATGCGACGTGCATTCCAACCCCGATGGTAATTGAAAAAATAATAACATATTTGGCAAAAAAGTCAAACGGATTTTTCTTGACAGATACTGCCAGAAAAAGTTTGGACAAATATGCAAAGTGTGCTAAAATAAGTCATTGGAGGTGCCATACTGGTTCAAAGTTTCGGAGCGCGGAAAGCACACGGGTTTGTCATTATACAGGGCACACCGTCCCGGAGCGCGAGCGCAATACATTAATAGGTTATCAATTGACAAAAATTAGCATTGGCATAAGTATTGCACTACCTCTGATAAAATACGTAGGGTAACCGAGGCCCGGGAACCTGATTCTCGTCCAAGTTAATTCCGCATAAGGTAATAACCCCCGCAAAGCGGGGGCAAGTTTCTTAAGCGTCAAGGCAGGGAGGCTCATTGCAATGACAAGATTTGATGGTTACAACACCGATGGATTTTTTGATGAGATGTTTTCACCAGACGGGAGTGCTCGTCCCGCTGTTCAAATGTTGGTAGAGCGCATCGAGAGCTTTCCTGAAGGCGAGTTAATTCGCCGTCAAATTGCCGCCGAATACGCATTGCTCCGAATGGGAATAACCTTCAACGTCTATGCGGACGAGCAAGGTATCGAGAAAATCTTTCCCTTCGACCTCATCCCCCGAATCATTGATGCCAACGAATGGGAATGGATAGAACGAGGGCTCAAACAGCGTATTCATGCCCTGAATCTGTTCATTGATGACGTTTATCACGATCGGAAAATTATCAAAGATGGAGTCGTCCCCGCGGATATCGTGCTTTCATCGGAACGATACCTTCAGCAGTGCATCGGATTGCACCCACCCCGCGGCATCTGGTGTCACATCACCGGCACAGACTTAGTTCGGAATAGCGATGGGCAAATTTATGTATTAGAAGATAATCTCGGCTGTCCCTCCGGTGTCTCTTATGTGATGGAAAATCGGCAGTTAATGAAGCGGACATTCCCACAGCTCTTTGGGATGTTACAGATTCAGCCGGTAGAGGATTATCCGAGTCGACTGCTGAATATGCTCCAATACCTCGTAACCGACAGAGTTATGGCACCCAAAGTTGCAGTGCTTACACCGGGCATCTACAACTCTGCCTACTTTGAGCACTCCTTCCTCGCGCAACAGATGGGTGTTGAATTGGTTGAAGGTCGGGATCTGGTTGTGATGGACGGTTTCGTGCACATGCGAACGACGAAAGGCTTTGAGCAGGTTGATGTCCTCTACCGCCGCATTAACGACGACTTCCTCGATCCAACTGTGTTCAAACAAGAATCACTTCTGGGAGTTCCGGGCCTGATGGACGTTTACAAGTCTGGGCGCATCGCCTTAGTCAATGCCCCTGGTACCTGCGTTGCCGATGACAAAGTCGTCTGCTCGTACGTCCCCCAGATTATCAAGTATTATCTCGGCGAGGAGATTATCGTGCCTAACGTCCCCACCTATATGTGTTGGGAAGATACGGATCGAAAATACGTGCTCGAGCATCTGGACGAACTTGTTGTAAAAGAGGCGAACGGCTCCGGTGGCTATGGTATGCTCATCGGCCCGCATGCAACAACCGCTGAACGCGAGGAGTTCGCCCAGCGAATTAAACACAATCCGCGCAACTATATCGCCCAACCCACACTCTCGATTTCGCGGGTGCCGGTGCTTATAGAAAACCATTTTGAAGGCCGGCACGTTGACTTCCGACCGTTTATCCTTTATGGTGAAGATATTTACGTTCTCCCTGGTGGATTGACACGGGTCGCGCTGAAAAAAGGCTCGTTAGTTGTCAATTCGTCACAAGGTGGCGGTAGCAAGGACACCTGGGTCTTGTCGGGACATTCATAGGAGAACTTCATGCTGAGTCGCGTTGCAGAATCAATTTACTGGATGAGCCGCTACATTGAACGCGCAGAGAACGTCGCACGCTTTGTCGATGTTAATTTGCATCTTATCCTCGACTTGCCAGGCGGTGTGCAGATGCAGTGGGACCCGCTTGTCTCCACCACAGGTGATGATGAAGTATTCGCCGAACGATACGGACACGCATCGCGCGAAGCGGTGATTCGGTTTTTGACGTTTGATACTGAAAATCCAAATTCAATTATCTCTTGCTTCCGGGCTGCGCGCGAAAACGCCCGATCTATACGCGAAAATATATCTTCAGAGATGTGGGTGCAGTTAAATGATGCCTACTTGATGGTGACGAATACCGCCGAGGAATGGGCGATGGAAGAACCACATCAATTCTTCACCGACATCAAAGTCGCGTCTCATCTCTTCGCGGGGCAGACAGATAACATCATGTCGCACAGCGAAGCCTGGCACTTCTGCCAGCTCGGGAGGCTTATCGAACGCGCCGATAAAACATCAAGAATCGTCGATGTGAAGTATTTCATTCTCCTTCCCTCCATCTGGGACGTAAACACACCCTTTGATGATATTCAGTGGGGGGCCCTGCTCCACTCGGCTAGCGCGTTTGAAATGTACCGCCGAACATACGGACTCATCTCCCCAAACAGAGTTGTCGCTTTTCTCCTCCTCGATCGTGAATTTCCGAGATCGGTGCTATACTGCCTTTCCAAGGCTGAAGAGTCCTTGCACGCCATCTCCGGAACGCCACTAGAGACTTTCTCGAATCCAGCCGAGCAGGGCTTGGGGCAGCTCCGTTCCGAATTTGCTTACGCACAGGTTCAGCAGATTCTCGCTAGCGGTTTGCATGAGTTTCTTGATGCATTCCAAACTAAACTCAACCTTGTTGGCGATGATATCCGCAAGACGTTTTTTGCACCACGTCCTGTCAATGGCGAATCAGCAGATACACAAAGCCAACAGATAATCGGATAGCACACGGTTTTGAACACTTAATTCACACAAAACACCACACAAACATAACAGAAACCCGATTTTGACACAGGTATGCTTCCCCGCAAAGCGGGGTAACATACAATTGGGGCAATCCCCGCAAAGCGGGGAGATACCCTTCAACGGAAAAATCGGAGCAGAAACCCAATTGATGAAAGATGGGGGAAAGAGTTATGGCAATTCGTGTCGCAATCAATCACAAATCCCTATATCGCTACGACCGGTTGGTAGAGCTTTCGCCGCATGTTTTTCGGTTAAAGCCCGCAGTGCATTGTCGGACGCCGATCGAGGCGTATTCCCTTAAAATCGAACCAGAGGAACACTTTATCAACTGGCAGCAAGACCCGTTCGGTAATTATCAAGCCCGTGTCGTATTTCTAGCACCCACACAAGCATTGTCGGTCGAAGTCGATCTTGTTGCTAACCTAACGGTCATCAACCCGTTTGATTTTTTTCTTGAAGCATACGCGGAACAATATCCGTTCAGTTACGACGCGCAGCTCCGAAAAGAATTGATGCCCTTTTTGGAAGTGAAAGAAAACGGGCCCCTGCTGACAGAGTGGTTGACAGGCGTTGATACCTCTCAGCAGACCTTGAACGATTTTTTTGTGAACCTCAACCGGCACCTGTGGGAAGATATAAAGTACACAATCCGCATGGAGCCGGGGGTACAGTCCTGCGAAGAGACGTTGGAAAAGCGCATCGGTTCATGCCGAGACAGCGGTTGGTTGCTCGTTCAGATTCTACGCCACCTTGGGTTCGCAGCCCGGTTTGTCTCCGGTTACCTTGTTCAACTCGTCGCCGATCAGAAAGCGCTTGACGGGCCCGCCGGCCCCGCACAGGATTTCACGGATCTCCACGCGTGGTGCGAAGTTTACGCACCGGGCGCAGGGTGGATAGGGCTGGATCCTACGTCCGGATTATTCGCTGGCGAGGGACATATTCCTTTGGCTTGCGTCCCTGAGCCCGTGAGTGCTGCCCCAGTCACCGGCTACACAGACCCGTGCGAAACAGAATTTACCTACAGCAATACCGTCCAACGGATTCACGAATCTCCGCGCGTCACCAAACCCTACACAGAGACGCAGTGGGCAAATATTAATGCCCTCGGGCATCAAGTGGATGAAGATATAATTCGTGACGACATTCGGCTGACAATGGGCGGTGAACCCACTTTCGTATCCATCGACGATACAGAAAGCCCGGAGTGGGACATAGAAGCAGACAGTCCCGAAAAGCGACGGTTAGCCGCAGCACTTCTGAAGCGGTTGTGCGACAGTTTCGCCCCCGGTGGCGCACGCTATTACGGGCAAGGGAAATGGTACCCCGGTGAACCCTTGCCACGGTGGAAGTTCGGATGTTTTTGGCGCAAAGACGGAACCCCCGTTTGGCGTAATGACAAATTACTCGCTGAACCGCACACCGTTTCCCACTTCGATGTTGAAGATGCTGAACGATTTATACGACACCTCGCCTCCGTTTTGGACATTGCAGCAGATTGCATCAAACCGGCGTATGAAGATGTCATCTTTTTCCTTTGGACAGAAGGCAAGCTTCCTGTCAACATCGATGCACTTCAATTCGACCTCAAGGCGGCACCCGAACGACAGCGGTTAGCGCAGCTACTACAAGCCGGTAAACTTGGTGAACCGATCGGTTACGCGCTACCGCTACGCTGGGATGTTCTAAACGATGCCTGGGAGAGCTGTGTGTGGGATTTCAAGGGCGAATACATGTGCCTAACCCCCGGTGATTTCCCGATGGGATTCCGGCTTCCGCTTGAGTCTCTGCCGAAGGTAACTCCTGAACAGCAAGAGCCGTTTTACGAACGTGATCCGCTTGAACCCCGCGAAGATAGCATCAGTTTTACAGAGACATCCCCCGAGACAAGTAGTGGCATCAAACCAGAGCAGAAAGATAGTTTAACCACTATTAAAAATAGTGGTAAACCTTTTCATACTGCTTTGTGCGTTGAACCTCGCGATGGACGATTGCACATTTTCATGCCACCCCTGACGCATCTGGAGCATTATCTTTCGCTCCTTAAAGCGATCGAAGCAACTGCCGAAGCGTTGAAAATGCCGGTGATGCTGGAAGGGTATGAAGTACCACAAGATTGGCGAATCGAGTCGTTGAGCGTGACACCAGATCCGGGCGTGATTGAGGTTAACATCCATCCGGCAGAAAATTGGAATGAACTGGTTCATAACATCACAACGCTCTATACCCAAGCACGGCTGGCAGGGCTGAGTGCTGAAAAGTTCATGCTGGACGGCCGTCACACTGGGACCGGCGGCGGTAACCATATTATCATCGGCGGACCGACACCTGCGGACAGCCCCTTGCTGCGCCAACCGCACCTGCTACGTAGCCTCATCACCTATTGGCAGCACCATCCGGGCTTGTCATATCTTTTTTCCGGTGTATTCATCGGACCGACGAGCCAAGCCCCTCGCGTAGATGAAGGCAGAGATGAACAACTCTATGAGCTTGAGGTGGCGTTCCAGCAGATACCAGACACAGGAGAATTCAGCGGCGATACCCAAGGGCGGGGGGGAACGGAATCCCCACTCTGGCTAGTAGATCGGCTGCTCCGGCATTTGCTGGTAGATCTCACTGGGAATACCCATCGCGCCGAATTCTGCATCGATAAACTGTATTCACCGGATGCGGCGGGCGGGCGGCTCGGGTTGCTGGAGATGCGCGCTTTCGAGATGCCCCCACACGCTCAGATGAGTGTTGTGCAGATGCTACTCATTCGTGCATTAGTTGCCAAATTCTGGCGCACGCCGTACAAAGGGAAACTGGTGCGCTGGGGGATGGAATTGCACGATCGCTTTATGCTTCATCACTACGTCCGGGGGGACATACAGGAAGTCGTTACCGACCTTCAAGCGGCAGGGTATCCGTTTGAGATGGCGTGGCTTGATGCGTTTTTTGCGTTCCGTTTTCCCATCCTGGGTACGGTAAATATACAAAACATTGAACTTGAACTCCGAATGGCGATTGAGCCGTGGCATGTGCTCGGTGAGGAGGTAGCCCGGGTGGGCACCTCACGTTTTGTGGATTCTTCCGTCGAGCGGCTTCAGGTAAGGTGCCGTGGATTGACAGATTCTCGCTATGTTGTTACGTGTAACGGGCGACGCTTAATGCTCCATAGCACCGGCACCCACGGTGAATACGTGGGCGGGGTACGCTATCGAGCGTGGCAACCACCCTCAGCATTACATCCCACTATTGGCGTGCACTCCCCCTTGGTATTTGACATCATTGATACTTGGAACAGCCGGTCAATTGGCGGTTGCACCTATCATGTCTCCCATCCGGGTGGGAGACATTACGATACCTTCCCGGTCAACGCTTACGAAGCAGAAGCGCGACGTGTGAGCCGGTTCGGAACTGAGGGACATACACCGAGCAGTATTCAACTGCAATCGGTGCGTCCCACGACCGGAAGTTTTCTTGCTGAAGGGCGCCCGCCCGGCCCGATGGATGCCCCGCCGGAGGAGCACAATTCTGAGTACCCCCACACGCTAGATCTGCGAAGGATGCCCTAGCCAGAAACCGAGGTTTGAGCTGCAATTTTTGTACTTTTAAAGCCTAATTAGCAGGGAATACTCTAGAACTCATTACGAAACCCGATTTTGCAGAGGGGGCATTCCCCGCTTGCGGGGGGTAAATACCTCATGCGGAAAAATCGGAGCAGAAACCCAATTAACGAAAGAATCGAAAACTATGCGACGCGCAGCGAATACGAACTGGAACATAGTTGACCAGGGCTATACCACCGCAGGGTTCTCTGATACCGAACCGGGCGATGAGATGCTGGGCAGGGAGGGGCACGTCAACCCGCATTGGCAATCCTTCATTCAGGGACTTGATGCCCTTGGCCTTGAGGCGATGGCATCTCACCACAAGGAAGTGATGCGCCTGCTTCAGGAGAATGGTGTCACCTACGTCGTTCACGGTGAAAAGCAGGGGCATCGGCCCTGGGAATTGGACCCTATTCCGCTAATCATCTCAAACCGGGACTGGGAAACCATCTCCGCGGGGCTTACCCAGCGCGCAGAACTGCTGAATCTCATCTTGACGGATCTTTACGGCCAAAAAAGGCTAATCAAAGATGGGTTGCTCCCACCAGAAGTGGCCTATGCCCACGCTGGATTCTTGCGCCCTTGTAACGAGCTCATGCCGCCCGAAAGCCACCTACTTCTGAACTATGCCGCAGATTTGGCACGCGGTCCCGACGGCTGCATGTCGGTCCTGAACGACCGGACGCAAGCACCAGCGGGTGCTGGGTACGCGCTCGAGAACCGCACTGTCTTGGCACGCACACTGCCCAATCTCTTTGGCGAAATTGGTGTCCACCGGCTCTCTTTCTTCTTCCGCGCCCTACAGAACAGTTTGGCGGACATCGCCCCGCGCGAGAAAGATAACCCGCATGTCGTTGTGCTGACCCCCGGGCCCCTCAACGAAACCTACTTTGAGCACGCCTATTTGGCAAGCTACCTCGGCTACACATTGGTTCAAGGGGAAGATCTGACAGTGTGGGACGGCCGGGTCTGGTTGAAATCGCTTGATGGCTTACGTCCAGTCGATATTATCCTGCGCCGAGTAGACGATATTTGCTGCGATCCGTTGGAACTCCGCCAAGACTCCCGCCTTGGGGTCGCGGGCTTGCTGGAAGCGATTCGACAGGGAAATGTGGTTGTGGTAAATCCCCCAGGGAGCGGCGTTTTGGAAAATCCGGGTTTGATACCATTCCTCTCGGGCATTGCCAAGCAACGAATGGGCGAAGAGCTGCGCCTCCCCTCCGTCGCGACCTGGTGGTGTGGGCAACCAATGCAGCGGGAACATGTACTGGTAAACCTGAAGAAGTTAGTTATCAAAACTATTCATCGGCAACCGGGCGTGCGGTCCCTGTTTGGAGCCGAGCTTAGCAACGCCGAACTCAACACACTCCGGGCCCAGATTAATGCCAAACCACACCTCTATGTCGGGCAGGAGCACGTTCACTTTTCGACAACACCGTCACTGATTCAGGGGAAACTGGAGCCGCGCCGCGCGGTCCTCCGCAGTTTTTTATTTGCGGAAAAAGATGGCTACGCCGTGATGCCGGGCGGCCTTACGCGCTGCGCCGGAGCGAAAGGAAACCAGCTGACAGTCTCAATCCAAGATGGCGGTGTGAGTAAGGATACCTGGATTCTGGCCCCTGAACCGGAGCCACATATCAGCTTATGGCAGCAACCGAAAAGCGGCACGCGCGCTTCAGTGAACTCACAAGGCTTATCGAGCCGCTCCGCTGAAAATCTGTTCTGGGTCGGCCGCTACGCGGAACGTGCAGAAGGCCATGCCCGCCTGCTTCGCATCATGTTAGATAAAATCAAGACAGGTTTGGAGGTTTCACCCTTAGGGCAGCCCCTTCCTTCAGCTGACAAAAAAACAGTTTCAAAGAAACTCCGGGAAGAATCACGAGACATTAAAGGTAATAACCCCGCTCGCGGGGAAATATACCACCCAGAAAACGCTTATCTCCGCAGTATGCTCCATGCCTTGACTGGTTTAACCTCATCGCATCCAGGATTTGTTAGTAAAGAGGGACTTTGGCTAGAAAGCGAGCTGCTTGCCATCACGTTGGACACAAAAAATAGTGGAAGTCTTGTATCAACGCTTCAGTCGCTGGTGCGTGCTGCCTATGCAGTCCGTGCTCGTTGGTCTACAGACACGTGGCGCGTCATGAACAAAATTGAGAATCTCTGCAGCGCGCTTGAAAAAAACACGCCTGAGGAAGGGATATCGCAATCAGATGGACAGACGTTGCAACACATCCAAACGGAACTTGACCGGCTGATGATCTTCCTCGCAGCACTGAGGGGGCTCAACGCGGAAAGTATGACACAAACCATCGGCTGGAGCTGCCTGGATATGGGCCGACGAATTGAACGCGCATTACTCCTCATTATGCTCTGCCGTTCCAGCCTTGTCGATGTGCAGGATGCCTGGATTGAAAATCTGCTCCTCGAATCCATTCTCTCCGCTGCGGAAAACCTCATTACCTATCGAGGACGTTATCGTTCGGAGTTACACCTGCCCACCGTACTGGACTTGCTACTTCTGGATGAAAGCAATCCTCGTTCACTCGTGTATCAACTCAAACGACTCCAGGAACAGATTCGGGATCTACCGAGGGAACAGGGTGGCTACCGACTCAGCGAGGAAGAACGGTTAATTTTGGAAGCCTTAACGCAATTACAACTTTCTAATACAATCCATCTTGCAGAACGCTCTGAACATACGACACAACGGACAGGGTTAGAAAAACTCTTAGCGCGTCTCGCACATAAGCTGGTAGAAATTTCTGATGTCCTCACACAAACCTATTTCAGTCACGTCCAGGGACCGCAACAGCTGGTGACCACAGATTTTTAACAATTCAGTTTCTGCTCCGATTTTTCCGCATGAGGTATTTACCCCCGCAAGCGGGGAATGCCCCCTCTGCAAAATCGGGTTTCTTATGAATTGTAGCCTGTTTCATGCTAATTCAGGTTGCGTAAAAAACCTCCAACGAGAGCTACAGTGCAATGTTAGCCCTATCTTGCATTCTCAATTCTCCGCAAGGAATGACGAAAAACCGCAGGGAATGACGAAAAACTGCAAGGAATGACGAAAATGAACTATAAGATTACGCACAAAACTCGGTACAGTTATAGCAACACAGTGAACCTCTGTTACAACGAAGCGCGGCTGACCCCGCGGAGTTTTGCACACCAGGTTTGCACCCATAGCGAATTCGCTGTGGATCCGGAACCCATTATGTTTCAAGAACGAGAGGACTTCTTCGGGAACACTGTCCGCTATTTCACAATCCAACGCCCACATAACCAACTCACGGTTACAGTGACGAGTGATGTGCAAGTCAAAGGCAGGGAGATGCAGCGAAATTTCGCTGAGGGTTTGGCTTGGGAGGTTGTTCAGCAGCGGTTACAAACCGATCCGCACCCGGAGATTCTGGAGATGCGGCAGTACATTCTCGACTCTCCGATGATCCAAAGCAATGAAGGTAATAACCCCTGCAAAGCAGGGGCAAATACCACCACCGAACTCCAGACTTATGCTGAAAGGTCGTTCGTTAAGGGACTACCCCTGCTGGAGGGGGTTAAAGATCTAACCACTCGCCTATATACTGACTTTACCTATGAACCAGGCTTCACAACAATCGCCACGCCCCTAGCAGACGTGATAAAGCATCGTCGGGGAGTCTGCCAAGATTTTGCCCATCTCGGCATTGGCTGTCTCCGGGCGTTAGGACTGGCTGCACGTTACGTCAGCGGCTACATTGAAACGATACCGCCGCCGAACCAGGAACGGTTAGAGGGTGCCGATGCCTCTCATGCGTGGTTTTCAGTCTACTTGCCGGACAGCGGCTGGGTAGATTTCGACCCAACTAATAATCAAATGCCGACAGACCGGCACGTCACAGTTGCTTGGGGTAGAGACTACTCAGACGTAACGCCGCTCAAAGGGGTTGTCTTCGGGAGTGGCACCCATGAATTAACTGTCTCGGTGGATTGCAAACCGGCGACAGCGCATTAGATTTGTAGGGGCCAGGTTTGCCACTATTTTCAATAGTGGTGAACTATTCCTTGTGCCTGCCCATTGTTGCCAGTGCCCCTCTCACCTTATTCCCTTGCGTCAAGAGTTAGTCACGCTTTTTCAATGCGTGGTGAATTCCTTACGAAAAAATGAGAAGCGAGCCATCCTGGTTCACGCTGAGCAGCCTTTCTCCACCTGTAGTCCTTTCCATAAAAGCCAGTTTCCATACTGCCCCCTCATGCGCGGGGAGGACAGCCCTAAGGCTACCAGCACCCACATCCCACAACCGAACATGCGGATCTTTCCCGCCACTCACCAAAGTTTCACCATCGGCAGAGAATGCCACCGCCCGCACCGAATCCGTATGTTCCCTTAAGGTGGATAGAAGCCGCTTGCTGTCCAACTCCCACAATCGGACGGTAGCATCTGAACCGCCACTTGCCAGAATTTTGCCATCCGGAGAAATTGCTAATGCCAAGGCTAAGCCATCATGTGCAGAGAGGGAAAACAGTTGACGGCCAGTTTCCAACTCCCACAATCGAACCTTGCCATCTGCACTCCCACTCGCAAGCGTTGTACTATCTGGGGAAAATGCCAACGCTCTCACCCGCCCCGGGTCGGCAGTTAAAGTGGCTAAAAATCGGCCTGTGCCTTCATCCCAGGCTGGAAGCGGAATTCCATCTGGGGAGGAGGCCAAGGCCTGGACTAGGGTGGAAGGTGTCGCTGTGAGCGTTGATACCTCGCGTGCGGTATCCGTGTCCCACAACCGGAGTGTATTGTCCTCGCTCCCACTCGCGAGGATGCGGCTATCAGGTGCGAATGCCAAGGCACGAATCCGGTCGGTATGTCCTGGGAGCATGGCGAATTGTGCACCGCTGTCAACATCGTATACCCAGATACGCCCAGCACCGCCCGCCGCTAATCGCGTGCCATCCGGTGAAAACGTGATATCGGTTACTTGGTTTTTACCGAGTCTTACCTTGAGTCCTGGCGGCAGCTCGGCTTCCGTGCAATTGTCAAGAAATTGTATCTTTTCCATCCATCCCCCGCTAATTAAGCCTTAGAAATCTCCGACGAGATTTTTGCGGCTACTGGTATATGTCCGCTGCTTTGCAGGGGCTAATACCCTCTGCGCCCATAAGCGACGTGCATTCCACTGCCAATGGTAATAACCGCTCTGTGGGACTTATACATTTCTAGTCAAACCTGTTCAAATCTAACAGGTTCTTCCATCAGTTGCCACACTTCCTGCTTCATCTGCCATCGCCTACCAGTGTAGGGCTTACATAGCATCCACAGGCGTTTGACGTCTCGGCTAAGCTGTCCGCGACGTGTCGTAACCATTGTCGTGTCGTCTCAGATGCTGTAGTGAGACGTTGTTGGCTAGGGGTCTCACGTAGGTGTTATCGCCACCTCCACCGTCGGCGCTGCATTCGCATTGCCAACTCTTCATCCGCAGGTGGTATTCGCCCTGCTTTGCAGGGTAAATACCTTTTTCACGGGGGGTAGGCCTGTTCAGCGTGCCACTTCGCATCGTGGTGTAGGAAACGCTACTCACGCTCCATTCACCATCCTCTGTATCTGTCAGATAAGACGACCTCTTTCAGATAGATTTGATTACATTTGTATAGATTTGATTACATTTTACGCCACTGCACCGAACCCCTGTAAACAGGGGCAAATACCACCACAACTACAGCAGAAACCACCAGAACTAGGCCATAACAAAAGATCAAATTTAGGTCGCGCTGTTCATAACCTGCACTATTCCATTATCAAAAGTGAGCCATCCTCAGCGCATACGCATAGCCTTTGCCCAACCCCTTTCTTTTCTATAAAAGCCAATTCCCAGACAGCTTCATCACGCGCGGGGAGGGTGGACATAAGACTACCGGCACCCACATCCCATAACCGAACGTGCGCGTCTCGGCCGCCACTCGCAAGTATTTCACCATCAATAGAGAATGCTAAGGCATTGACTGAACCGGTATGCCCTGTCAAGGTTGAGAGGAGGCGCCTGCTGTCGACATCCCACAACCGAACTAGGGTGTCCGAACCACCACTTGCCAGAATTTTACGCTCCGGTGAGAATGCTAACGCCAGCACCCCTCCCTGATCTGTAGGGAGGGAGAACTGCATCCGTCCAGTTTCCAGTTCCCACAATCGAATCTTACCATCTGCGCTCCCACTCGCAAGTGCTGTGCTGTCCGGTGCGAATGCCAACGCTCCGGTGTCCTCTGGGGCATCACTAAAAGCCCCCGGCAAGTGTGCTGTGCCTTTATCCTGAGCGGGAGGCGCGGTACCTTCTCGTGAAGCACCAAATGCCTGGATGAAATTAGAATACACTGTGAGGTTTGGAACCTCGCGTGCGGTATCCGTGTCCCACAACCGGAGTGTATTGTCGTCACTCGCGGTGGCAAGCAGGCGGCTATCGGGTGCGAATGCCAAGGCACGAATCCGGTCGGTATGTCCTGGGAGCATGGCGAATTGTGCGCCGCTGTCAGCATCGTATACCCAGATACGCCCAGCACCGCCCGCCGCTAATCGCGTGCCATCCGGTGAAAACGCCATCTCCGTTACTTGGTTTTTATCGAGTCTTGTCTTGAGTCCTGGCGGCAACTCGATTTCAGTGCAATTATCAAGAAATTGTGTCCTTTCCATCTGAGTGTTCCCCCCTAATTAAGCCTTATTGGTATTTTCCCCCGTAGGGGTAGTGCCTTGTGCCTACCCCTTCCTCCCCCATTTTTAGGGGTAGCGCCTTGTGCCTACCCTTCAGATTCCGCCAAGCATCCCTGTAGCACCAAATCTAATTAGAACACCTGACGAACTTACGAAAAGCTCCAATCCAAAACAACGCCCGTATACACATTTGGTTCGTTGAGAAGGCCATCGTAAGCGTGTTTAATGCGCTCAGGCTTGAGGCGATGCGAGATTAAGGGTTCAACGTGCAACTGCCCGCGCGCCATCCAGTCAAAAATAGTCTGCTGTTTGCCCCACTGCGAGATTCGGTTGTCGATGTCAGGATACATCGGCACACACCATTCCAACGCCCCGCGGAGAGTGAGCCACCGCAAATGGGTTTCGGAGAGCAGATCGGTTAAATCGCCGGGCACCGAGACGCGCGGCGTGCCGAGGATGATAAGCTGCCCATGGTTGGCGGTGGCCCGGAGGGCCTGCATAACAACGCCGCTATGCCCGACAGCATCAACGGTGATAGCGCCGAGTTCGCCGTGAGTGAGCTCCTGAATCTGTGCTTGCGCCTCGTTGGCATCGCCGCCGACGGTGTGCGAAATCCCACACCGCTGTGCCAGTTCGCGCCGCGCTTTCACGGGATCCACACCAATGACGCGACATCCGTGAATTTGGAACATCTGTGATGCAAGATTGCCCACAAGCCCTAACCCAAAGACGATGACGCGAGCGTTTGTCTCGATGTCACCTACAACAATAGCAGTCATTGCAACGCCTGCCATCCGTGATGCAGCAACGACAGCCGCATCAACCCCTTCTTTGACCGGCGCAATCAGCCTGTCTTGTGAATACAGAATCGTTGAAGCATGCCGTCCGTACGTAAAAACGCGGTCGCCGGGGGCAGCTCGGGTAACACTAGCCCCGATATCGCGCACAATCCCGACATTTGCATAACCCGAACGCCACGGGTACTCACACCACGCGCCCTTTTGAAAAACTTTCGGTTCTCTCCCAGTATAGTTTGCCAACTCGGTCCCGCTGCTGATAAACGTGTACTCTGTGTCTATCAGCACCTCATGGGGCGCAAGGACAGGCGCGTCTATTTCAGCAGTTTGCAGTTCCACCTGATTCTGTCCGGTTACAACAACCTCTCTTATTTTCATTACGAAGTTCCCTTTTTCAGTTGCTTTAATTCTTCACGCTTAATTTCGCGAGTGCGTACCTGCATCCGTTTATATCTGACAAGGCCAACCAAGAAGGTAGCAATGCTGAGTACAACGAAGATGGCACAAATTGTCCCATCGATAATAGAGGAACCCAGAATTTCAAAATGCACGAAGGATAATCCAGCGATAAACAGGGTTAAAGCTGTACGTATATAAGCGAGGAAGGTTCGCTCATTGGAAAGGATAGTCCGGTCCGCCGCGAGACGGTCTCGCAAAATGAGCTGGTTCCCAAGCCCTTCATAAGGCGTTGATTTATCTTGCATGATTCCCGCTACACTCCTTCGTTAAAAGAGATTTAAAAGAGCGACACCGGCAATCCAACCACAGAAAACACTCCTGAGCCGCACCCTTTTGGCGGTTGTACGGTACTGCGCGGTATAGCGTGCCGGATGTTGCGAATAGATACCGACTCGCTCCGGTGTGGACAAATCGATTTTTGGTGTTAAGATACTTATGATGATGAGACTGATGCCGAGCATAACCAAATTGATAACGGGCAGGACACCGAAACACGCCCCCAACGCTCTCCAACGCCACTTTGAGACACTTCTCCTTGCCTCCGCCTGTGCCAAGCATGTGAGGCAGCTGGAAGGCTTGTCTGTACAAATCATGTGCACGCCTTTGTATTATTGCGTCAGAAACCTCCGACGAGAGCTACAGAGCATTCTTAGACACCCCTTGCATTCTCAATTCTCCGCAAGGAATAACGAAAAGCTGTGTCCTATGATACATTAACCGTCCTAAGGGTATGTTTCCCCTGCTTTGCAGGGGTTTATACCACTTTTGCGGCGAATAAGATACTACCCCGCTTTGCGGGGTGAGTATCCTCTTCGCCCATAAGCGACGTGCATCGATGCCAAACCCAGACATCGCGGAAGTAGGCTCTCTGCTACCATCACATCCGCTCTGTGGGACTTATACATTTCTAGTCAAACCTGTTCAAATCTAACAGGTTCTTCCATCAGTTGCCACACTTCCTGCTTCATCTGCCATCGCCTACCAGTGTAGGGCTTACATAGCATCCACAGGCGTTTGACGTCTCGGCTAAGCTGTCCGCGACGTGTCGTAACCATTGTCGTGTCGTCTCAGATGCTGTAGTGAGACGTTGTTGGCTAGGGGTCTCACGTAGGTGTTATCGCCACCTCCACCGTCGGCGCTGCATTCGCATTGCCAACTCTTCATCCGCAGGTGGTATTCGCCCTGCTTTGCAGGGTAAATACCTTTTTCACGGGGGGTAGGCCTGTTCAGCGTGCCACTTCGCATCGTGGTGTAGGAAACGCTACTCACGCTCCATTCACCATCCTCTGTATCTGTCAGATAAGACGACCTCTTTCAGATAGATTTGATTACATTTGTATAGATTTGATTACATTTTACGCCACTGCACCGAACCCTCTTTCGCAAACTGCGCCTTAAATTGTCTGAGCAATTATAGCATATTGCCGATTTAATTGAAAGCCTTTCGTCAATTCAGTTTCTGCTCCGATTTTTCCGCATGAGGTATTTACCCCCGCAAGCGGGGAATGCACCCTCTGCAAAATCGGGTTTCTTATGAATTGTAGCCTGTTTCATCCTAATTCAGGTTGCGTAAAAAACCTCCGACGAGATCTACAGTGCAATGTTAGACCTATCTTGCATTCTCAATTCTCCGCAAGGAAAGACGAAAAACCGCAAGGAAAGACGAAAAACCGCAAGGAAAGACGAAAAACCGCAAGGAAAGACGAAAAACCGCAAGGAATAACAAAAACTTGACACAAACGCATAGATGTGCTATACTAAAAGAATACATCATCTAGGGCGTAGTTTGCAAGCCAAGTTGCGCGTGAAAAGCAAGCAACTTTTTTATTTCTTACATGACTTGCTATTCAAAATAAAAGAAATGGAGTAACCAATTTGATGAATTTCAAGCAGGCGTTAGACAATAAAATCGCAACTCACAACTTACTCAACCACGAGTTCTACCAAGCGTGGAGTGCTGGTGAGTTGCAAGTGGAAGCACTACAGTGTTATGCACGTGAATACGGTGCCTTTATCTCAACTCTGCCCAAGGGATGGGAGACATTGGACGACCCGGAAACAGCAGAAGAAGAAACGGAACACATTGACATGTGGGCAGATTTTGCCGATGGGCTTGACACCGCAGTCTCGGAAGCGCAAATTCCGCAGGTGAAGGCACTGCTGCAAACAGCAGATGAACTCTTCTCGGAGCCGGCAACGGCGTTAGGAGCACTGTACGCATTTGAGGTACAGCAACCGGCAACGGCGCAATCGAAATTAGCAGGTTTGAAGGCGTTCTATCAACTCCCGGAAAAAGTGGAACCTTATTTTGAAACGCATTCACACAATGAGCACGAAGCAGAAAAACTACTTGAGCGAATCGGGGCATTGCCACCGGATTCCCACGACACCGTCGTGCAAGCATGTGAGCAGATGAGCCGTGCCTTGTGGAACGCGCTCACAGGAATCCACAATGCCGAATGCGCATGACACGGTGACAGCGTATTTTGACGCGCTCGTCGCGAGGGATGCTGAGACCCTCATCACGATGATGCTACCCGCTGCACACTACGTGAAAATAGGCACCGATGCGGGCGAGGTCATCGAAGGTAGCACCGGAATTGCAACGTATTACCGAAATCACGTCGAAAGCACTGAGGATTTCAGCATCACGTTTATCAGCCTTGATGTACAAGAACGGGATGACGTGGCGTGGTTCTATACGCAACAGCTCTGGCGGCTCAAATGGCAAGGCACCCCGGAGGAATTCGTGATGCGGATGACAGGGGTCTTGGAAAAGACTGCCGAGGCGTGGAAGTTTGCGCAAATCCACGCCTCGACCGGTCTTGCCATATCTTAAAGCGGAGCGGCTTTTGCAAATTTCAGCTCTTTCCTTAGCCCCAGCGGGGCGACATGTGTATAGTACGCTGCGCCTCCCCTCCTCTTTAGCCCCAGCGGGGCGACATCTGCGTTACAAGCCTTGCATCAAAAACCTCCGACGACATCTACAGTGCATCGTCAGACGTGACTACCATTCTCAATAGCCCCAGCGGGGCGACAGGTGTATAGTACCGCATGTCCCTACCCTCATCTTTAGCCCCAGCGGTGCGACATCTGCGTTAAAAGCCTTGCATCAAAAACCTCCGACGACATCTACAGTGCATCGTCAGCCCTGACTACCATTCTCAATTCTCCGCAAGGAATGACGAAAAATCGCTTGCAAAAACTGTTTATTTCTGCTATTATAGTACACATGGAGAGCACGAACAGCGTTACAGCAACAAATATCCTTAATATCACGCGCACCAAGGCATCTCGAATTGCACTGGTTGAAAGCGATGCCCCAGATGCCTTCCAAAAACTGCTCCGAGAGTACTGCCAATGGCACTTCGATGATTCTCTATGCGATGCAGCCAGGTTGTTGTTAAGCACAGAACTGGGATGGGAGCAGATGCCGCAACTCACGACACCGCCAGTCGGAGAAGTTATCTCTCCGTTGGGCTACGCGCTGGCGCATGCGGATGAGGGAGTTCGGGAGGCTGCCCTGCAGGTGCTGGATGCAACCGTTCGCATCCCTGCGGGGACTGCGTTTATCGGTGAGGAATGCGCGCCGCTGGCGGTCGACGAATTTGAGATGAGCGTCTACCCCGTGACGAACGCGCACTACCATCGGTTCATTCAGGAAGCTGGATATGAACCACCACAGGACTGGATAGATGGCACGTACGCCGAAAACAGGGGCGATCATCCTGTTGTCTGGGTCACCTACGAAGAGGCTGAGGCTTATGCCCGTTATGCTGGTGGGAGATTGCCGACGTTTCCAGAGTGGCAATACGCAGCGCGCGGCACCGATGATAGGCTTTTTCCGTGGGGATATGAGATTGATAAACCACGGTGCAACACTACCGAACTCGGTGCCGAAGGTACAACCCCGGTGGGTGCCTTCAGAGACGGCGTAAGTCCTTTCGGTTGCTACGACATGATGGGCAATGTCTGGGAATGGACGAGCACTGCTTACGACGACGAAGAAAATTTCCGCGTTGCCTGTGGGGGGGCGTGGTATTACAACCACCAGTATAGCACCTGCACGAGTTACGATTTTTTTAGCACAAACTATGCCGAGTTTGTGATTGGATTCCGCATCGCGCATTGATTTGCCTCCGTCACTTGCTGTAGGGGCAGGCCGCAGTGCCCACCTGATGCCAATCGTCCCTACCGCCCTACGTTGAAGATTTCGGATGCCAAGTAAACTCACAAAGGCGAAAAGACGAAAAGTTGCATCAGAAACCTCCGACGAGAGCTACAGTGCAGTGCCAGACGCGTCTTGCCAATGGTATTTGCCCCTGCTTTGCAGGGGTTTTATGCCAATGCTGAATACTCCGCAAGGAAAGACGAAAAATTGATTTGCCTCCGTCACTTGCTGTAAGGGCAGGCCGCAGGGCTCACCTGATGCCAATCGTCCCTACCGCCCTACGTTGAAGATTTCGGATGCCAAGTAAACTCACAAAGGCGAAAAGACGAAAAGTTGCGTCAGAAACCTCCGACGAGATCTACAGTGCAGCGCCAGACGCGTCTTGCCACCTGAATACTCCGCAAGGAAAGGGGAAAAGGGGTCAACCGATGAAAGACAGCAGAACCGATGCAGAACAAGCATCTGGAAAAGAGGAGAAAGCTACAAACTCTGCCCTAAAGCGTGAGGATTCGGCAGCGTCCCAAGGGCGGGCGGGGAAAGAGGCATTACAAAAGGAATTTATCCAGCGCGGGCGCGTCGATATCCACACCCATCAAACCGCCGAGAAGCACTTAAATCAGGGCGCGGTGGCTTTAAACGCTCGGGACTACGGTAAAGCGATCGAAGCATTTCAGCAGGTAATTCAATACAACCGTGAATCGGCGGAGGCGCACTTCCATCTTGGCTTAGCACATTTTATGCTAGGTGAGTATGAAAAGGCGATAGATGCCTACAAAATGGCGATTGCGTGCGAGCCGAGCGAAGCGACAGCGCATCTCAACCTTGCTGCAACCTATCGCTTGCTCAAACGCTACGATGAGGCAATTGATGTTTACAAGCGCGCAATCCGTTTCATCCCCAATCACCCGGAGTTGCATTCTGAGCTCGGCGCAGTTTACACATTTCAAGGCAAACGGCGCGAGGCAGTCACCGCATACAAAGCGGCGATGCGACTCAAGTTGAAGATTTCGGATGCTAAGTAAACTCACAAAGGCGAAAAGACGAAAAGTTGCATCAGAAACCTCCGACGACATCTACAGTGCAGCGCCAGATGCCTCTTGCCAATGGTATTTGCCCCTGCTTTGCAGGGGTTTTATGCCAATGCTGAATACTCCGCAAGGAAAGACGAAAATCTCATGTGGGCTTATTAGTTGCATCAGAAACCTCCGACGAGATCTACAGTGCAGTGCCAGATGCCTCTTGCCAATGGTATTTGCCCCTGCTTTGCAGGGGTTTTATGCCAATGCTGAATACTCCGCAAGGAAAGACGGAGAATCGAAAAATGTTTGTTTCAGACGAAGATTTGATGATGAAATGCCGTAAGGGAGATATGAGTGCGTTTGAGTTGTTAGTGCGGCGATATCAACACCCGCTGATTAACTACATTCACCGTTCGATCAACGATTATCACCGAGCGGAAGACCTCTCCCAAGAAACGTTCCTCCGAGTCTTCAAAAATGCGAGCCGTTATGAACCGACAGCATCGTTCAAAAGCTGGCTTTACACTATCGCTACCAATTTGTGCCGAAACGAGGTGCGGAACCGAGCGAGGCGGAATACCTGCTCCTTTGAAGACCTGGTAGAAGAAAACGAGGATATATACCACACAGACATCATGCGGGATACGCGCTATATGCCGGATGTCATCTTAGAGAAAAAGGAACAAAGACAGATTATCCAGAAGGCACTCGCACAGTTACCAGAGAATCAACGTTTGGCACTAACGCTCGTCACATATCAAGACCTGCGTTACAAAGAGGTGGCCGACATTCTGAACTGCTCGGTCGGTGCTGTGAAAGCGTTGATTCACCGGGCACGTCAAAAAATGAAAAAACTGCTCATCAAAGCCGGAGTGAGGGGGAGTGTCAATGCAAAAATATAAACAGATAGAAGTTCGATCAAATTCGGAAATCGCCCCTACCCAAGGGCGGGGGGAAAAATGTAGGACAAAGTTTGCAAGCGAATATGAAATGTCAGCCTACATTGACCGGGAATTGCCGGCGTGGAAACGCCATCTTCTCCGGCGGCACATCAGAAGTTGCCCAGGTTGTGCTGCGCACATTGCCCAACTGCAACACACCGACAAGTTTCTCCGTCAAGTCGCGCCGGTCAAAGCCTCTGATGACTTCTTAACCGGCGTGATGACACAGGTATCGGGGATAAACCAGCATCAGCGGCAGCACAGAGCACCGCTCCACCGAATCATGCGGTTTATTGAAGCGTCTCTGGTGTGGGTGAAACGTAACATCCAAACGTACAGCCCAGTGAAAGCTGGCACCAGGCAGGCAAGACTCATTTATACATTCTCGCTGACACTCGGCATCTTCACTATGGTGGGCGTGACACTTTATGCGCCCCCCGGAGATAAAACGTATGAACAACCTGTCCAAAGTTTTACGTCCGAAAAACTAATTTCCTTTGAGGTAATTCCGCTCGAGCAGCCCAAACGTTCACTCAAAACCGTTGATTAGAGGTTTCATCATGAAACGCCAGTTAGATCAAAAATCCATCTCCTCCTTCGGTAAGACAGCTCAGGGATTTGACAACCGCTCGCGTCTCACGGACGGGTTTTCAACCCCGACTTCGTTAAGGCAATGCACCCCGCAAAGCGGGGCAGATACCCTAACCCGTAAGGCGTTGTTCATCTCCCTGATATTTCATCTATTCTTTTTCATGATGACGTTCTACTTCGTGATGCGCAATCAGCCGATTCCATCGGTGAAAGCTAGCCTAGAGGCAGAACTCATCTCAGTGGCGAAGGTGTCTCAACTGAAACCACCGCCGAAAACGGTCGCGCCTCGCCTGCGTGTCCTCGCGCATAAACCTACGAACCCAGTCAGTACAAAAATGGAATCTCCTCTACCTATAGCGGCTGCCGAAGTATATGAAAGCCATATCCGTCCGATGCACACTGTGGCTATTAACACACCGCAACCCGTGTCAGAGGAGACCTTAACAGCACCGGAGCTGTCAAAAAAAAGCAAGGGAGACATCAGCACCGCTGCCCGCACGCTTCGGGACATCGAACAGGGTTTGACGAAGACCGGAGCCGCAAGCGCAGCAGGGAGCAGCACCTTCGGAGCAAAACGCTTGGGGCCGCCGGGTATGCAACGGACTCCGCGAACTTCCACGATTAAAATCACAGAATTTAAAGATGATATATCCGCAGCGCAGCTCGCAGATATCCGGGAAAAGCGGAAAGGACTGCCCCAGATTCCGTTTCGCCAACTTATGAAAGGGCTGGCCGAGGATATTGTGGAAACGAGTGAAGGCGGGCCGATTGATGTTGTCTTTGTGATTGATGCCAGCGGTAGTATGGGGGATAACATTAACGCCGTGGCCGAACATTTGACAGAGATGATAGACGTATACAAAGCCGCCAAAATTGATTACGCGCTCGGTTTGACACAATTTTGGACGCGTGAGCGCCGAAACGTTATTAAAGTCCTCCAATTGACGAAAAGTCTCGCTGAGTACAAACGCACCATCCAAGCGATAACCACACATCATGACGAACACGCGCTGGATGCTATCGTGCACACTGTCAGAGAGATGCGATTTCGCCCCACATCCAAAAAACATTTTATTCTTGTCACCGACGAACCCTTCACAAGCGTAGCGGGACTAGAGGTGAAAGATGCTATTGCACACTGCCTAGAATTCGGCATCTATGTGAACGTCCTCGGCCTGCCGGACAATGAACATCAGGCACTCGCAGCGGAAACAGGCGGCAAGTGGCACATTATACCTGAAAACAGACCGGCACCGCAGATAGCACAGCGATACAACACCGCTAAAAGCCCGCGTGCCAAGATCCAGACGCTGCGCAAGGCACAATGGGAAAACGTCAGAAAAATCGGCAACACCCTGCTGCAACATAGCACGAAGACACAGATTGATATTATCCTATTCATTGACGGTAGCAAGAGTATGGAGGATAAACTGCCACATTTTTTGAAGCAGCTCGACATGCTGGCGCGGGATTTGGATAACGCCCTTGTAGACTATCAACTCGGCGTGGTGCGCTTCCGGGCGCGAGCCGGTGTAAACATGGTGACTGTTTTCCATCCGCCCCAAACGCTTGATCAGATTCGGAAAATCGCTGAACTGCCGTGCCAAGAGAATGAAATGCTGTTAGACGCTGTGGCGGAAGGGCTACGGCGGATTAAACTTCGCCCGAATGCACAACCCCATCTCATCCTGATTACAGATGAACCCGCCGCGGGCGAGCACTCAGCACTCGCGATTATCCAACTCCTACAACAAAGGCAGGCTTTTGTCAGCGTTATCGGCACCTACGACGATTTCCAACAGCAGGTCGCGATGAAAACAGGCGGGATGTGGGTGCCAATTCCAGAAGGGCATACGAAGAATAACCCGTACTGGTAACCTATTGTTTTGTCCATCTCAAAATTAGCATCGCGATTCGGAGATAGCTCCTACAGATGTAAAGCGTTGCGTCAGAGCCCTCCGACGAGATCTATAGTGCGTTGTGAGATCTATAGTGCATTCTGCATTCTCCGCAAGGAAAGACGAAAAGTTGAAAGGAGAGAGATGAAAATTGCAGTGCTTGTTTCAGGGAGCGGGACGAATCTGCAAACCCTGATTAACCGGTTACATGAAGACAAAACCAGCGGCATCGACATCGCTGTCGTGATTAGCGACCGGCGGAAGGCTTACGCGCTCACACGCGCAAAGCGCGCAGGCATACCGACGCAGGTCATCAGAACACAAGACTTTGAGAATCGCATCAAATTTGATGCGGAAATTTCCAAGCACATCGAGCGATATGCCGCGGAACTGGTTGTTCTCGCGGGCTTTATGAAGCTGTTTCAACCACCGTTTGTCCGCAAATATCGC
This sequence comes from uncultured Poribacteria bacterium, assembly GCA_958295855.1. Taxonomy (GTDB): domain Bacteria; phylum Poribacteria; class WGA-4E; order WGA-4E; family WGA-3G; genus CATQHH01. The sequence continues at coordinate 518,480 of OY282383.1, forward strand.
AATCGGATTCTTAACGTTCACCCTACCCTGCTGCCAGCATTCCCAGGCGCACATCCTGTCGCGGATACATTACGCTATGGCGTTAAAGTGACAGGTGTCACGGTTCACTTCGTTGATGAGGACATAGATTCAGGGCCTATTATCGCGCAGACAGCTGTCCCCGTTCTGGATACGGACGATGAAGAGCGTCTACACGCCCGAATTCAGATTGAAGAACATAAACTCTATCCACAAGTTATTAAGTGGTACGCGCAAGGCAAGCTAAAAATTGAGGGGCGAAAAGTTATCGTAAAGTAGCAGGCACAGAGTGGGAGGGGTTTCATCAATCGGGTTTCTGTTATGTTTGTGTGGTGTTTTGTGTGAATTAAGTGTTAAAAGCGTTGCGTCAGAGCCCTCCGACGAGAGCTACAGTGCAATGCAAGAATCCCAATGCCATGCCTTTTCTCCGCAAGGTATGACGAAAAGGAATGTCAAAAACATGTTAGCGATTTCAACAATGTGGAACGCCTTGAAACAACCAGATGGGGCAGCACTGTTTGATGAGTTGAAAACCCTCGGTTTTGAGACGATCGAACTCAGTCGACACCTCACACCAGACCAGGTTGAACAACTCAAGCCATTCCTCCGCGACGTTGGACAAAGTCCCCCCTGCTCCATCCACAACTTTTGCCCCATCCTACCCGGCACCCGGCAAGCGGATGCCGAAAAGGACAAGATTCTGCTATCTAGCCTTGATGCAATGGAGCGAAAGGAAGCTGTCCGACGAACCGTGCAAACGATGGAACTCGCCGTTGAATTGGAAGTCCCGACAGTCGTGCTTCACCTTGGCGAAGTGGACACTTACGACCGGTCCTACCTCATGTCTGACCTTTACACGTATGGCGAGCGCGAGTTTGAGGCATTTGGACAAAAAGTGACAGAGGCGACGGAGTGGCGAAAACGCAAGGAGGCGAAACACCGCGACGCGGTGCTACGAAGCCTTGATGAATTGAATGAACGCGCCCTGCGGATGGAACTCCACATCGCCATTGAGAATCGCCCTCATTATTATCAGATTCCGAATTTTGAGGAGGTGGAGTTGTTCTTTGAGGAATTCTACGGCAGCCCGATGCGCTATTGGCACGATGCCGCACATGCCGCACTTCAAGAATCTGTCGGGCTTTGTTGGGCACATACGTGGCTCGACGCATACAAAGAACATCTCATCGGGGTAAATCTGCACGATCTGCAGGGACTTGAGGCTTATCATCCGCCGGGGAGCGGAGACATAGACTGGGATGAATTGTTCGCACAATTGCCACCAGATGTCCTGAAGGTATTAGAAATTCGACACGGAGAAACAGAAGCGGTAATAGCGGCGAGAGAATTGTGCCAAGAGGGTGGGGATTCCCCTGCTTTGCAGGGGTAAATACCACTCCCTAACGAACCCGTAGGCTGGGGGCCCACCCGCCCGGTTCCGATCCGCCCGGTTCCTTCGCTATGCACGTCATTACCGTAGAGAAACCCGGAGCTGGGAGGGAGGGAAGTGCCTCAGCTATGCCACATCACATGTCAAACAATAACCACTTCTTCACCCGAGTTGAACGCAACATCCTCAAATCTGTGTGCGCATACATGGTAGGCGTTGCGCCCGGTACAACCTTAGATGAACCCCTTGTTAGAATTGACAAATTCGTATCGGAACTGCCCAAAGCGTTGCAAATCCAACTCCGTTGCGGAATCCATGTGTTCCAATGGGGGCCGCCTGTTTTTATCGGGAAACCGCGTCTTTTTACGCAACTCGCTCCGCACGATGCTGTGAAATATATAGAAACCTGGGCGGGGAGCCGTTTGGGGGTGCGCCGTCTGCTTTTCCGCGGCTTGCGGGACATCGCGTTTCTGGGTTATTATAGTTGAGATGATTCCCCCGCTTTTGCGGCGAATAGGCATGAACCCCTGCAAAGCAGGGGTTTGCACCCTCTGCGCCCAGATGCGACGTGCATCGTAGAAATTTTATTTGACAAAATTTTGAGAATTTTGAATAATTAAACGTGTATCATAAATCAAAAGTTTGAGGCACGGCTCTGTCTGCCTCAAAAACCTTAACCTCCATAAAAAAAGGAGGAAACTATTCAGGAGGGATAGAAGTGAGTCGAATTCTGATTCTTATACTCTGTATTGCCATGTTGCCTCTCATGACTGCAGACGCACAGCGGGATGAAGCGACCGTGGCGGGAAACTGGACGTTTAACGACGGCAGTGCAAAAGATAGTTCAAAAAAAGGACTACATGGCAATTTTGCCGGAAAACCGCAAGCAGTTGACGGTATCGCCGGAAAGGCGTTGAAGTTCAACGGCAAAAGCGACGGTATAAAACTTCCGGATTCCATTGATATCAACACCGGCGGTCCCTATACCAACAGGACAGTCGCTGCGTTATTCAACTGCGACGATGTTGGCATTAAAGACCGGAAGCAGGTGATTTACGAAGAAGGAGGTCGGACGCGCGGCCTAGTCCTCTATGTACACGGCGGCAAGCTCTACGTAGGCGGTTGGAATCGCGCCGAGTACAACTGGAACGGGGCATGGCCCGCTGCGGATGTTAAGTCAAAGCGGTGGTACCACGTCGGTTTGGTCATTCGCGATGCCAAGGATAAGGTAGAAAACAAAAAGTTTGAGATGTGGCTGGATGGCAAACGCATCGCCCAAGAAAAGGGCGGCCAACTCCATGCACACGGCGACGATAGCAGTATCGGCCATCTCAACCAGAACACCGTCTATCACGATGATGGTGGCGATGGCAGTGACCTCGACTGGTTTGGTGGTTTCATCGACGAGGTCATCGTCTACGGTTCGGCTTTTGACGAAGCGGATTTTGCAAAACTCGCGCAGCCGTTGAGCGTTGAACCGTACGGAAAATTCACAACCACTTGGGCACATCTAAAAGCCCAACGAACCCAAAATTAATTTTCATTCCATACAAAGGAGACATGCCAAATGGAAAAATTACGTTTTATTTGCTTCGGGCGAAGCTTGCAAACCCATATTACAATATTAAGTGTGTTCCTCATGCTGGTAGCGGTAGCTGCCTTCGCGCAGAAAGATGAAGCAACTGCTGAAGGAATTTGGAATTTTGATAACGGCGACGGCGCAGACACCTCCGGAAAAGGCTTGGATGGCACACTCGTCGGCGACCCGGAAGTGGTGGACGGCATTGTTGGAAAGGCACTGCATTTTGATGGCGACGATGATGGCGTAAAACTCCCGGATTCGGTTGGCATTAACACGCTCGCGCAACCCGACTACTACAGCAATCGGACCATCGCCCTTTACTTTAACTGCGATGATGTCAGTATCACGTCCCATAAACAGACAATTTTTGAAGAGGGTGGGCGTACCCGCGGTTTGGTAATCAATGTGTTCGATGGGCACCTCTATGTTGCTGGTTGGAATCGCGCAGAATACAACTGGGACGGTGCCTGGCCCTCCGCACCCGTGGAGTCAAATCGCTGGTATCACGTCGGCTTGGTTATCCGCGATGCCGTTGACGCAGTCGAACCTGATAAATTCGAGATGTGGCTGGATGGCGAACTCATCGCCAGTGAAGAGGGGGGCGCACTCTATGGCCACGGCGACGATATCGGTATCGCACATGTCAATGCCAATGCTGTCTTCCACGATGAAGATGGCGAAGGCACTGATATCCACTATTTCGGTGGTATCATTGATGAAGTCGTGGTGTATGGCTCCGCCTTTGACGAAGCAGATTTTGCTGCCTACGCCGGGGCCGCGACAAGTGTGGCACCACAAGATAAATTTACCACGACATGGGCAGATATTAAAGCGCGACGGACCCTACAATAGAACCTGTTTCTATTCTCGTTTGTGCTGTAGGGCGAGGGCTTCGTGCCTCAGCCCTACGCTTTTTTGAAAGGATGGCTACGGCACACGGAGTGTGCCTGCTACTTTGCGACGGCACACGGAGTGTGCCTGCTACTTTGCGACGGCACACGGAGTGTGCCTGCTACTTTGTAAGGAGAATCAAATGAAAAAGCGTTTCATATTTTCTATAATTCTACTTTGTGTGCTGGTTTCCGTTGCCATAAGCGGCTGCACCGGCGACGAGACGACAGACCCCCCCGTGACACCTCCGGCCACTGATGACAAACCGCCTCCCCCGCCGCCCCCTGACGAACCGCCACCTCCGCCCGATGGCATGGTGCTTATCCCCGCTGGTGAATTTGAGATGGGGAGCGAGGATGAAGATGCGGATGTTAATGAACAGCCCATCCACACCGTCTATGTGGATGCGTTCTACATGGACGAACACGAGGTAACCAATCTGGATTACAAGCGGTTTGTGTTAGCGAATCCACAGTGGCAAAAGGACCGGATTCCAGGTGCTCTCCACGATGGCAACTACCTTCACCACTGGAACGGGAATAACTATCCTGCAGGTAAAGCGAACCATCCCGTGACGGATGTTTCTTGGTATGGTGCAATGGCTTATGCGGCGTGGGCAGAGAAACGTTTGCCGACGGAGGCGGAATGGGAAAAGGCTGCGCGTGGGGGTCGTGCGGGTTTGAAGTATCCGTGGGGGAATACGATTTCAAGCGTGAATGCGAACTATAGCCCTCATGTTGGGGATACCACCGTTGTAGGGAGTTATGCGGCGAACGACTATGGTTTGTATGACATGTGTGGTAACGTTTGGGAGTGGTGTCTTGATGCGTATGATGGCAACTTCTATTTTTCATCTCCTGGTCGTAATCCGCTAAGCGATGTGAATACGTTATCGAATTTGGATTTAATAACATCAGATTTCACAAACGTTAAAAGTGTTCGCGTGTCGCGTGGTGGTGGTTGGAGTAATGGCGCACAGGGCGGGCGCGTCGCCAACCGCGGCAAATTTGCGCCGACGCGCCCGAGCCCCGCCGTCGGGTTCCGTTGTGCGAGGGCGGTATCCCCTTGAGGCTTTACCTCAGTGGGCAGGCACAAGGTAGCAGGCACACTCCGTGTGCCGTAGCTGTCCCTACGGTGGGCAGGCACAAGCCCGGTTTTCCCTACGGTGTGCCCTACTCTATCTGAATCGCGGATTTACGCGGATTACGCAGATTTACGCGGATTTTGGGGGACCTGGCGGTTCAACGTTTTCTGTAACTGCTATTCATTTCTTTGTAGGGGTAGGCCTTGTGCCTACTCTATCTGAATCGCGGATTTACGCGGATTACACAGAATGACGCGGATTTTGGGTGCCTGGTGGTTCTGCATCTTTGGGAAGGGGCGGTGAGTCTGAATTCCCTGCGCGTAGGGGCCTGGCGCGTCTGGCTCCAAGAACATAGGGTAGGCACAAGGCCTACCCCTACATTGAACATAGGGTAGGCACAAGGCCTACCCCTACATTGAACATGGGGTAGGCACAAGGCCTACCCCTACATTGAACATAGGGTAGGCACAAGGCCTACCCCTACAAAGAAATTAATAGCAAGGTACCGAAAATGTTGGACCGCCAGGCCCCCAAAATCCGCGTTAATCTGCGTAATCCGCGATAATCCGCGATTCAGAAGAGAAAAATCCGCGTTCTTTTATTTTCTTATACGACTACAAACCTTGCGAATGGGCATATCTTTCCAAACATCACGCAGATGACAGATGTACTATCCTACGCACAAGCCAATCAACTTTTCTCAAATCGAAAGCACCGAGGAAACCACAAGGCATCGAGATGTAGGAGGGTTTCAAACCCCTATGCAAAATCCGCACACCTGATGTCAAAATGGCACGGGTGTGTGCCACAAAAATTGGCACAAATTTTGCTTTCTAATATATTGCAGCACAAACCCAAGAAATAGCGAAAAAAGGTAGGCGCAGATAGCAATAACCCCCGCAAAGTGGGGTATTATCCTTATGCTCCGAATCCTGAGAAATGGAGGCTCAAAATGAGATTTGATAGATTTACGATTAAAGCACAAGAGGCATTACAAACAGCGGAAAACATGGCCAGCGAGGCACAAAATCCGGCACTCGGCGTTGAACATCTAATGTTAGCTCTTATCAAACAGGCAGATGGAATTGTCACACCAATTTTCCAAAAATTAGGTGCCGATACCGCTGGAATTACGTCGGCCCTTGAAGCTGTCGTTCAGAAAACTCCCAAAGTACAAGGGGCTAGCTCGCAACTTCATATCACCGCAGCGTTACAAGGCGTTTTAGAGACAGCCCTCCAAGAGGCGACAGCCCTCAAAGATGAATATGTGAGCACAGAACATCTCTTGATTGCCTGCGCGGAATCAAAGCAGGGCGATGCCGGCAAAATCCTGCGGGATGCCGGCGTAACGAAGGACAAAATTCTCAAAGCACTCGTCGATATTCGCGGCACGCAGCGGATAACGGATCAGAATCCTGAGGATAAATACCAAGCACTCACCCGATTTGGCAGGGAGCTCACGCAAGAAGCGATGTCGGGAAAACTCGACCCGGTCATCGGCAGAGATGATGAAATCCGGCGCGTGATGCAAGTCCTTTCTCGCAGACGCAAGAATAACCCCGTGCTTATCGGTGAGCCCGGTGTCGGGAAAACGGCGATTGTGGAAGGATTAGCACAGCGCATTGCGGACGGCGATGTCCCAGAAAGCCTCCGAGAAAAACGTCTCATCGCCCTCGATCTCGGCGCGCTCATCGCAGGGAGTAAATATCGTGGTGAATTCGAGGACCGGCTGAAAGCAGTACTCGCCGATATCGAACAGGCGGAGGGGCAGGTTGTCCTTTTTATTGACGAACTCCATACCATTGTCGGCGCAGGGGCTGCAGAAGGCACAGTGGATGCATCTAACATGCTGAAGCCCGCATTGGCACGGGGCGCGTTGCGGTGCATCGGCGCGACGACGCTGGATGAGTATCGCAAACACATTGAGAAAGATGCCGCCCTCGAACGCCGATTCCAACCAATTCAGGTGCAGGAACCGTCCGTTGAAGACACGATTGCAATTCTGCGAGGCTTGAAGGAACGGTACGAAACGCATCACGGCGTGCAGATGCAGGACAACGCCATCGTCGCGGCGGCTACCCTCTCAAAACGCTACATTGCCGATCGGTTTCTGCCAGATAAAGCGGTTGACTTAGTCGACGAAGCCGCATCACGGTTGCGGATTGAAATCGACAGTGTGCCAGAGGAGATTGACGAGGTCGAACGCCGCATTATCCAACTCCAAATTGAACAGCAGGCACTCGAAAAGGAGGAAGACGATGCTTCACAACAACGCCTTGACAAACTGAACGCTGAACTCGCAGAACTAACAGAGAAAGCGAACGCGCTCAAAGCAGGGTGGCAGAACGAAAAGGCAGCTCTGAGCCAGATCCGCGAACTGATGGAGCAGATCGAAGCACTCCGCATTGAATCGGAGCAGGCGAAACGCCGCGGCGATCTTGCAAAAGCATCGGAACTCGAGTACGGCAGGATACCTGCACTTGAAGTGCAACTGAAAACGGTACGCGAAGCCGTCGAAACGGATGCCCACGGTACACAGATGTTGAAAGAGCGGGTAAGCCCGGAAGACATCGCTGACATTGTGGCAAAATGGACAGGCATCCCAGTTTTTCGGCTTATGGAAGGCGAAACTCAGAAACTGTTGCACATGGAAACGCGGCTCCGTGAACAGGTCATCGGGCAGGATGAAGCGGTTGCTGCGGTTTCCAATGCAATTCGGCGTTCCCGCGTCGGCCTCGGTGATCCGGACAGGCCCCTCGGTTCGTTCCTCTTCATGGGTCCTACCGGTGTTGGAAAAACACACCTTGCCAAATCACTTGCCGAATTCCTGTTTGATGATGTCAACGCCATGGCGCGCCTCGACATGAGCGAGTACATGGAAAAGCACACCGTCTCCCGACTCATCGGGGCACCGCCAGGGTACGTCGGCTACGACGAAGGCGGACAGCTGACAGAGGCTGTCAGGCGACATCCCTATTGTGTTATCCTGCTTGACGAGGTTGAGAAAGCGCACCCCGAGGTATTTAATGTCCTCCTCCAGATGCTGGATGATGGCAGAATGACGGACGGCCACGGCCGCACGGTGGATTTCAAAAACACGGTTGTCATCATGACCTCCAATATCGGCAGCCAGTGGATTAGCGATACTTATCTGGCGGCTGAAGACATCCGGCGGAAAGTGATGGAGGCCTTACAGACACATTTCCCACCGGAATTCTTGAATCGCATTGATGATCTGATTATCTTTGAACGACTCGGCATTGAGGAATTGAAACAGATTGTCATGCTTGAACTGGCGCAGCTGAGCACTCGCTTTGCGGAGAAAGAAATGACACTGACACTCTCTGAATCTGCAAAGGAAGAACTCGTAGCACACGGGTTTGATGCAGTGTACGGTGCGCGGCCGCTTCGCCGGACGCTTCAGCGCGAGATACTTAACCCCTTGGCAATTCAGATGTTAGAAGGCACCTTCAAGGATGGCGATGCCATTGCTACCGATTTTGCGGATGGGGAATTCGTTTTCAGCGTTGAAAGAAATTGAGTTGTAAGGGCGGCCACAGTGCCGCCCTTTTCCAAGGAGGTTTGTGCTGCCATGGGGGAGTATATCACTTCGTTAACCGCTCGGCGATTTTGTCAACAACGCCCTCTGCACGCTGACGAATCTGAGCCGGTGTGAGACTCTGAATAGGGTGCGGAACGGTGAGCGGTTCTAAGCCGCTATGGCCTAGCACACGCGCCTGCACCTTTCCAGCAGCGAAAAACACCTCGGTACAAATGGCGACACTCGGCACGCCGCGTTCCTCTAAAGCACTCCCATCGTGCATACTGCACGATATACAGGAGCCTCAGTCGGCGAGCCCTTCAATGACGAAGTCTGCCCGCTCGGCAAGATCGACGAGCAGCTCTGTCGGTGCAGGCCGCGCGAATGTCGGTTTTTCAACAGAGATGACTTCGGCAATGTCAAATCTCTCGCGCATTAATTCTTCAACGCGCCCAAGAAAAATATCACTGCCATTTTTGGTGATGTTCAGCAACCCCATCACTTTCCCATCAAGGCTATCCAGCCGCGGCGCAAGAAATTTCGCGGCAGCATCGCCCTGAGAGGTTGGATCCAGTAAGGTATATGGCATAGTAAAACCTCATCATGTAGATGAACGGGACGCTTCCAGCTGCACCTGTTGCGACTTTGCCATCGCATCTTCTGCTTCCTGAATCATCCCTTTTCGTTGGTAACAAATAGATAAACTGGTATAAGCCAGCGGGTCCGTTGGGTTGATGTCGATAGCTTTCTGAACCGCTTCAATCGCTTCATCGTATAGACTGAGCCGTTCATAAGCATGCCCCAACCCAAGATACCCCTCAATATAGTCAGGATAAGTGTCAATGAGTGTTTTGAAGGCGTTGACTGCCGCCTCCAGGTCATTTTCTGCGAAATGGGTGAGCGCGGCATCGTAAAGTTCTGCTTGCGTTGACATCTTTTTTACCCTTTAAGGTTTGGATTATGGTAACATGTTAGCAGAAAAGCAAGAAGATGTCAATTTTAAATTCATATAAAAAAGGTTGCATTGAAAAAAGAGATAGGGTATCATAAGGTTAATTGTGCCCAAATCACTTTCACCATATCCTATCCTACACCGGCGTGCGGACAAAAACATTGGGGGCATCCAGATGGCGTGTAAGCTATCCATTGTGATTCCGATTTACAACGAGGTTGAAAGCCTAGAAGAGATTCTAAACCAAATCGCTGCGGTTGAAGTCCGCATGGAAAAAGAACTGATTCTCATTGACGATTGTTCAACAGACGGTACGCGCGTGATTTTAAAGCGAATTGAATCAGGGGGACAAACCCCGCCCACGGCCGATACCTCTATAAAGGTTCTCTATCACGATGTGAATAAGGGAAAAGGGGCTACCCTTCGTACCGGGTTTCAACATATCACCGGTGAGATTACCCTCATCCAAGATGCAGACCTGGAATATGACCCGAGGGATTACCCCAAATTGCTTCAACCTATTTTAGCAGGCGAAGCCGATGTCGTGTACGGCTCGCGGTTTATGAAGGGTAGGCAAAAAGGGTTATTGCGGAGCTACCTCGCGAATCAATTTCTCACATCTCTCTCAAATATCGTCAACGGCACGAAACTCACCGATATGGAGACCTGCTATAAGGTGATTAAAACGCCTATTCTAAAGCAGATCTCGCTCTACTCCGACAGGTTCGGCTTTGAACCGGAGATTACAGCGAAACTTGCCAAACGAAAGTGCAGAATCGTTGAGGTGCCGATCACTTATCGCGGCAGAGACTATCATGAAGGCAAGACCGTTAATTGGAAGGATGGCATCGCCGCAATTTTTCATATCCTCCGTTTTCGTTTTTTTTCGTAGCGGAGCTCACAATCTGGCAGAGCGTGGTGCAAGATGGGCAATTTGCAGGATTTGCTTAAAGAGGTAGATGCGATTCTGAAGTCAACTGATGCGCCAGCACCCACGCCGGACGTTGCAACGTCTTGCGATGCGCCGACGGACGCACTGCTGGAAGCACTCCACACCCACTTCAGGTACCCCTCCTTCCGCGCCGGACAGCGTGAAATTATTGAAGCTGTTTTGGAAAGCCAAAATGTGTTCGCTGTGTTCCCAACAGGGCACGGGAAATCCCTCTGTTACCAGCTGCCCGCGCTGATGCTCCCCGGCATCACAGTCGTCATCTCTCCCCTCATTTCGTTGATGAAGGACCAGGTTGATGCGCTGCGGGCCCGGGGCATCGAGGCGGTATCGTTAATAAACAGCACACAGACATGGGATGAGTACCGAGGGGAATTGGCACGACTGAAGCAAGGGGCAGTAAAGCTGCTCTATATCTCCCCCGAACGCCTCCGAAGCAGACGGTTTTTAGACATCCTGAACGCATTTCCAATCTCGCTATTTGTTATAGATGAAGCACACTGTATATCACAATGGGGCAGGGACTTTCGACCGGCCTATCTGGCTCTCAGAGATACCATTGATGTACTCCATCCGCGTGTGATTGCCCTCTTCACCGCAACAGCACCACCAGATATCCGAGAAGAAGTGCTGAGCCTGCTAAACATCCCCACACCCCGCATCCTCACGCAAGGCATTGAGCGCCCCAATTTAAAACTGAGCGTACAAGAAAGTGAAGATGAAGAAACAAAGTATCAACTGCTGGAGAACTTTCTAAAGTTCACCACTATTGAAAATAGTGGTAAACCTCTTAAGACATCGCCATCTAACAGAGCGGGCGACATCGGACAAAACGGGATTATCTACGCTGGCCGCCGCCGTGAAACAGAGGAAATTGCAAACTACTTGCAAAAACGCGGATTCCGAGCAGATTTCTATCACGCAGGGCTCGAAACCCACGAACGCAATCGCGTGCAAGAAGCGTTTTTCGACGACAGCCCAAACGGGTTAGACATTGTTGTCGCCACGAACGCTTTCGGAATGGGCATCGACAAGGCAGATATCCGATATATTGTGCATTGGACCCTGACAGGCACCCTCGAAGAATACTGTCAAGAGGCCGGCAGGGCTGGCAGAGATGGCAAGACAGCAGCGTGTATGCTACTCTACTGCCACGAAGACAGGGGATTGCACGAGTGGTTTATCAAAGAGAACGCACCAGATGGGCCTTCCCTGCTCAAACTTTTAAAGGTTATCGAAAACTTCAAAGGGACCGACCGGTATCGCACAATAGCCGGCAACGAACTAGAATGGATGAGCGGGTTCAAAATGACAAAAATTCAGGTGTGCCTCAGCTACCTCGAAAAACTCGGATTTCTGAAAAGGTGGTATAACGTGCCCTCTCAACTTTCCGTGACATTTCGGGCATTCCGGATGGATACCACTGCACCAGAAGATACCGGGCAGCAGGAATTGCTCAACCACTTGAGGGCAGGCAAGTTAACAACTATCTTGGAGTTTTGTGAAGCCGTGGGGCTGAACCCTAAGGAGATGATGGAACAACTCGCCGAGTTGCAAAGCGAGGGCTATATTCAGTACTGGGGACAGGAAGACCTGATGCTCATCGAACTGATTCATGACAGTGAACTCTTCAGCACCCTCACAGAGGAGCAAATCGAGGTGAGTGATTATGTTCTCCGCAAACGCAGGCAGATCGATAAAGTAGTTTTTTATGCGTTAGAGGCAACCTGCCGAGTACGTGTCATGCGGGACTACTTCGGCGAAGAAGTTGATGAAAATTACCGCTGTGGCACATGCGATTTATGTCAAAACCGCCGGGACATCTAAACCAACTGCGACATTAATCTCATCTGTCATGACGACACTCCATCAAGCGTGAGTTGCTGTTCCGCACTGGTGGTTCCCGAGGAACCCGAGCCGGTGCCACCTGGGAATTTTCCCGGAGCGTAATGCATCAGCGTCTCCAAAAGCGATCTGGCCCCAGAACCTTGTGGACTCGTCTCAATCAGTGCCTGAATGACAGCCTTGAAAAGCGCATTTTCTTGCAGGCCGTGCTCGTCGAAGGAGGCGTTGATTTGCACCTTTTCGCCGGCATCCCAGAGTTTCATGAGCCGATGGATGATGTCTATCATAGGTATTCTGCCAGACGTGTGCGCGTCGCCAACCCGGTCTGAAGGGCGTTCGGTGTGTCCCAATAGTTTCAGGGCATTGCCCGACGCGGCTTTCCGCAAAATACCGGTGTGCACCGCCCGGAGCTCGTCAAGTGATAACCCGTAGCCCTGTGCCAATAGGATACACTCACCCACCGGCGCATTCTCTGTCCCGAAATGATTCCGGTGCATCAGGTAGTAGCGGGTCCATTCGTCTAACGCTTCTGTGCTTGCGCCTTTCAGGATCTGTCCCAATGCAAAGTCCGTGACGATCCGGCGTACCTCTGTGAGAAATTCAGTCACCGTGAACGCTTGCCCGTTCATGCGGCGGACCTCCTTGTAGGTAGAGTAGCTTTCCAGTGCGGGGCCGATTGCTGCCCAGACGAAGTCTGGGCCTTGGATTCCCACATCCCAGAAGTATCTGAGGCGTTCGGTAATTCGTTCCTGCATCTCACGCTTCACTTTTCCGTAATGCCCTACTCTGGCCTTTGCAGCACGCTTTCGGCATACGAGCCACAGTGAAGTCGCGAGCGAGGCTGTCCCTTGCGCGCTCATCCTTTTCCCTTTTTCAGTGTCAATGGGCCAAGATGTTGTAACTACTAAACCCGATTCAAGCATTGCCTTCACAAGGGTTTCCCACGCATCTGGCTCTTTGTGGGCAAATACAATTACTATTCTACCACCTTTACACAGTGAGTCGCTCGCAGTTTGGAAACTTTCAGCCATGCCTTTCTCGTAGAATTCTTTACCAATCCTACCTCTTTCCCCCGTTTTATGTTGTTGAACTAACTCATCCTGTTTTGGAGTCAGCCCATTTACCAAAAACTCTGGAAAGCAATCTCCGAGGGATCTGCGGAGCCACACGAAAAAGAAATCAGAAATGTCCGAATAAGGTATTGCGTCATAGTAGGGCGGATCGGTGATGATGGCTTCAGCTTCCGAGTGAATGGGATCGGTCGCGGATTGACGTAAGATCACACAATTTGGCGTTATCGCTGTGTGGGCACTACGGATTGTTTCCATAGAAGAGAGGATTTTTTTAAGGCAGAGTTGATAACCACCCCGCACTTCATTCGGAATTGCCCCTTCGCTGAAATCCCAGGTCATCGGGAAGGCATATCTGACAAAAGTGTGACCGATTGCCTCGGTACTTGAAATCCAAGGAATTAGAGTTGAGCTAAAAACCAGCATCCTGTCAAAGGCACACGCTAGATATACGCTAATTGCCTCCAGCCATTCTGGCGAATAGCCAACTTTCTCCATTGTTCCTTGTGCAGCGCGCGTCCACTTGACAAATGTCATCAACGCTAGCAACTGCCGTTCCGTAAACAGATCTGACCACGTTTTGAATCCATAATCGGGCAACTGAGAGCCAACAGCTCGATGCCTCTCTTTGCCTGGTAGGGGTTCATCAGGTAGCCCAGGCGGGATTTCATCAGCGATCGCTTTCAATACTTCCTGCGGTATTTTCGCGGCATCAATCTCGGCCTGTGTGGGTGGACGGTACTCCTTGCCGTATTCTTCCTTGTAAACGACTGTCGTCATCTGTGCCTTGAGTTTGCCATCATACCCACATCGCTTAATATAATCATCGGGTTGCTGTGAACCACAAAACGGACAAGTTGCTGTCGAACCTGACATCGTAGGCTCGCCAACATCTGTTGTTTTTTCCGGCGCGACAATCTCAAATCGGACACGTTTCGTATTGGCATCTGGGCAGAGCTTGAGTGCACGCTTGCTGTTGATAATGACTTCCGTCTGGTTTTTTGTCTTTTTGAGTCTGAGAAAATCAGAACGCTCCCGATTTTCGGGCGTGTCTCTAAGGGTTTTCTCAGCCTTCGTACAGATCTTCAACGTCTTGAGTAACGGCACCGTCGCCCCACACTGCGGGTCCTGACAGGGAATGGTGCGGGCCCAGAGGTAGGCGACCGTCGGTTTGCCATCAACTACGGGATAGTATTGCGCCAGTTCTTTGCGGGCGTTTTCTAAAACCCACTGGCCCCATAAACGGACATGAGCTGCCAGATCTCCCTTTTTCAGCTCCGGCTGTGCATCAAGCGTGAGCGCGGGGAGTGGTGTCGTTTTTCCGGCGAGCCGTTGCGGGTATTCAAGCGTGCATTTGAGGATAAACCAGGCAACAGGGTTATAGTCGTTGGCTATCACTTCACAGCCGAGCCGCATTGCTTCAAGCGGAATTGCGCCCCCGCCTGCGAACATATCCATCACTTTGGGTGGGTGTCCGTTGTAAGCCATCTGGATGAGTTCTCTGGCGATGCGGAGTTTATTGAGCCAGCGTCCTTTTTTATCTTTTCTGTCCCAGTCGCCTTGTCCATTTTCGTCACCCCACCGGGTCAGCGAAGCAATCAGGTCGTTACAGAGATATTCACGTTGTTTGTCAGGTAACGGGGATCCGCAAAGGCGTGTGTATTCTTCCTTTATTTTTCGAGGTGCATCGGCGGGATCTGGGAGCAATGTGGCTATCGTGACGGCGCGGCATGCAGCGAGGGGGCGGCGTGCGGGCCAAACGTGAAGCGAGGAGATACGTCCGTGTGGGACATTTTTTTCGTGTTTTGAGTCTGTGGAAACCTTTTTGAGTGGGAAGGCTTCCTCAATAAGTCGACGTGGCACTGTCGTTTTTTCCTTCCGCATCTAAATTGGCAAGGCTAAAAAGAATCCTACCTTCTGGCGCGTCATTTTCAAGTTTTTTGACATAACGGGACTTCTCTTTGTGGTGGAGATTGCGCGGCAACAGTGCGCGTGAAAGGCGGGGGCCCGAAGGCCCCCCACACCTGCGAAGGGAGATTGCGCAGCAACAGTGCGCGTGATACGCGAGAGTAAAGTGTTATCAAATTAAATTTCAAGACAATTCATATTCAGGGGCACCGACGGTTCTGAGCAGAATAACGCCTGGGTCTGTTTCTCTATCAACGCCAATAAGGACACGTCCTGCTGCATTCATCTCGCTAGCCGTTTTGGGTTTGGGTTTGGTCCATGAGCTCTGCAATCGGGTGGCTCGCCATTTCCTAATTTTGTGAGTGTCTTCATCCAGTGGTCAGGGTCGCCTTCAGGGTCACCGACGGTTCTGAGCAGAATAACGCCTTGGTCTGTTTCTCTATCAACGCCGATAAGGACACGTCCTGCTGCATGGCACTCGCTGTCATACTCGCCATTTACAGAAACGACACCCCCATATCCATAATGTGAGCCCAGCGAAACGCTCTCTGCATGGTTTCTTAGGGTGCGTACCTCGCCGCCGCCGCCTAAGTCTTCAGGCGTAATAACAAGCATGACGTAGTCTTTACGGGGAACAATCCATGGATCCAATGTTTCTGCGAATTTCTTAAACACTTCAAGAGATCCGCCACCGTCATGGTTCTCGCCCTGGATGTGAACGCCACTCATACCATTAACGCTTTCAACAAGAATTTCCCCGGAGCCGTCTTCGTTTACGGAGAGCGTAATAACAGGTTTCCCCGTTGAATCCACGATATGGAGTTCGGAGCATTTCAAAACGGGTTCAGCTTCGTATGTCGCGAGCTTGCGCTCTAGTTCCTCAATGCGGCGCTGAAGTTCTTCTAAAATCTCTGTCGTGGCCATTTTTGTACCTCAATAGAAAACTAGATTCTAAATCGCTGGTAATTATACACCTTAAAAAAGGGTTTGTCAAGTTAAATCGTAAAAAAGCACATAATTTGAGGGGAGGTGAAAATGAACAACTAAAAAACTTTAGATTTCAAGACAATTGACAATGTCAACACGTCCTAGGTTGCTGAGCACCTCCGCATAGACATGCCGGAGTGGCACCTTGTTTTGTTCCGCAAGCCGTTTGCAATGCTCATACTCTGGTACGGTTTTAATAAGGGTGCCGTTGAGATACCCGCGTTTGGCTTGGATTGCACCCCACTGTGTTTCAACCTTAATAAAATCTCGATGCAATTTGACTCGGGCTGCCGAAGAGACCCGCACCCCAAAGGTTGTCGTCTCTGTGAGAAGGAGTTCAATCAGTTTGTCGCGACTCGCAGCCGGACAAAGCACAGTGATTTGCGTTGCCGGTCTGCCCTTCTTCATAAAGATAGGGAGGAGAAAGACATCAAGTGCGCCGTGTGCGAAGAGTCGCTCCGTGACATAGCCCGTAATCTCTGGCGACATATCGTCCACATTGGTCTCGATGATGTCTACGGTGTCAGTTTCCGCGTTGTAGGGTGTTGCTTTCAGACCGGCGTTTGACGTTGTTTCTCCAAGACAAATTCGGAGGAGGTTGGGCTGCTGCGCAAGGTCGCGGGTACCAGCCCCATACCCAACCCGGTCAAGCGTCATCTGTGGCATGACACCGAATCCCTTCGAAAGCGTCGTGATGAGTGCCGCGCCTGTCGGCGTAACCAATTCCTTCGGGATGTCTGTCTGGTGAACCGGTACCCCTTGCAGGAGTGCCATGGTTCCAGGGACAGGGACAGGCATGAGCCCGTGTGCACATCTGACAAAGCCGCGTCCGAGCGAGAGCGGCGATGCGTAAACTGCGTCAACCTCAAGCTGTGCCAAACCGATAACGGAACCTACGATGTCCACAATTGAATCAATGCCGCTGACTTCGTGGAGGTGAACGTTCGCTTTGGTAGTATTGTGAACTTTTGCCTCCGCTTCAGCGAGCCGGTCAAAAACGCGTTTGGCAGTGTCGAGAATGTCCGCATCCAAACCGCTTTCGTCAAGCAGTTTGAAGATATCGGCGAGGTGCCGGCTGGGGCCATGGGCGTGTTGATGGGCATGAGCGTGAGATGCACCCTCGTGTGAGGTGTGAGCAGGGTGCACCGCTACCATCGCTCGGGTTCCGGTGATGCCGTGTTTCGTTGCCTTCTCAAAGGCTAACGTAAACTCGGCATCCAGTTTCAAATGTGCTAACTCCGTTCTCAGGAGTTCCGGGGCAACGCCAGCATCCACCAAGGCACCGAGGGTCATGTCGCCGCTGATGCCTGAGAAGCAGTCGAAATACGCGATTTTCAAGTTAAATTCCTTCTACGGGTCTTGTAGCAACTCCTTGAGCAACGCCTTCGAGTCGTGTCGTTTGAGTTTCACAAGTGCTTCCGCCTCTATCTGTCGTACGCGTTCTCGGCTGATGTGGAGCCTACTGCCGATGTCCGCCAGTGTGTATTCCGTGCCATCCATTAACCCGTATCGGAGCACGATAACCTGTACCTCGCGTGGGTTGAGCGTCTTGTTCAGCACTTCGGTGATAACCTCTACCTTGGAGTGGCCGAGCAAGTAGTTTTCCGGGGTAATTTGGGATTGGTCCGGAATCAGTTCAAAAAATGCGCCATCTGGGGCGGTGTCACTAATGGGTGCATCAAGAGACACCGGATCCTTTGTGGCGTTGAAAATGTCAGTCACTTTTTTCTCAGTGAGTTCAACAGCGTCAGCAATCTCTTTTGTCGTAGGTTCTCGCCCCAGTGTCATCGTCAGGTCGGTTTGCGCCTGCTTAATGGCGCGGCGTGCTTCCCCAATATAACAGGGTACGCGAATCATCTGTCCCTGCTGGTCGAGTGCTCGTTTGATAGACTGCATAATCCACCAAGTGGCATAGGTGCTGAATCGGAAACGAAGGGTGTAGTCAAACTTATCAACTGCCTTCATCAATCCGAGGCTCCCTTCCTGCATCAAATCCAGGAAGGTCAGCGAGGTTTTGCTGAAGTGATGTTGTTTCGCAATGCTCGCGACTAAGCGTAGATTGGCTTCAACAATTTTTAGTTTGGTACCATGCGTTACCTCATCTGCTGCTTCAAGTTGCGTCGACAACCGCTCGAGATGCTCAAATTCGTTGCGAAGATCTTTGAGGACAAGCTCAAGGGTGCGCGGCTTCCATGTAGATGCCCTTTCTGGTAAAATAGCCCCGGGCAACTTTTGTAACAGCATTGTAACCTCGTGGCGGATAACATCAAGTTCGTCAAACGCGCGGGCTTCCTGTTTGGCACTAGAGCGTGTTGCCTCAATCAGGGTTACACCCCCCGGTTTCCTTTCGGCGAGAGGTTTGCCACTATTTTCAATAGTGGTGAACAATTGAGGCAGCAAGTTCGGGCTAGCCGCACAAGGTTTTTGTTGTTGCAAACGTCTGGCGGCTTCGGCAACGCTGTTGCGAATTGATTTGCGTGCATACCCCCGGAATTCTGCACTGTGCTTCGATTTGCACTCATCAATCGCCCTCAAGAGACTCAGGTATCCTGCCTGTGCCAACTCAGGATGTGAATCCGCGTGGATATACTTTTCCAGGAGGTGTGCATTCGCCTTAAAAATTGTCCACCTCGCCTGCTTTAAGCGTTTAGACTTCGCTTCAAGCTGATGCAATAAAACCTGAACGGTTTGAATCTGGGAGCGAACCTGCTCTATAACAGAACCATGTTCTGATTGCTCCGGTTCAAATTTGTAATCGCTGGTTGCCGCTCGGTTTTCGGGGAAATGAAGCGAGGTTAACAGCCACTCAGGGAATTGATTTAGCAGGGAGGTAAATGTATGTAGCCCCTCCCGGTATTTTTTAAAGAGCGCGGTCTCCTGTTCCGGTCCAAGCAGGGGTGTCTTCGCTATTTTCTGTAAGTAAGCGAAGGTCTCATCCTTTCGCGGGTCTGGGTTCTCGTGCGTTTTGTCGTCGTCCGCAAAAAACTCATCGGCAGCGGGATGCACTGGGTGGAAATCTCTCATGTTTTCACCTCATTGTAGATTTTTGTTGGCGGTTTGCCGTCTCAGGCACAAAACGTTATGCAAATACAAAAAAAGAGTTAACTTTTTGGCTCGTATGTGGTATGCTATCTAAAATAGTACAATTAGATTGTGAGTTCTTAAATTGCAGCACAAACCACAGAGATTTAACTTGTGCTGTTAGACTTATCTTGCTTTCATCATTCTCAAATATTGGAGGCAGTGAATGCATCAAATAACACCAAGCGATGTTGTTAAAAGGTGTCTGGCCGGCGAATCATTTTCTGGTGAAAACCTGGCAAACCTAGATTTGGCAAACCAATCGCTCGTCGGCATCGATTTATCCGAAGCGAATCTGAGTGGCACCGACCTGCGCAACACGGATTTAACAGAGGCGAATCTAAACGATGCGAATCTCACAGGTGCGAACCTTTCCGGTGCAATTCTCCATCGGACTTATCTTGTAGGCTCTAACTTAACGGACACCAACCTTGAGGATGCCAATTTACGCGGTGCATTCCTCAGCGGGAGCCTGTTCAGTGGCACCAACTTCCGGAATGCAGATTTGCGCCGTGCAACCGTTGGATGTCCAAAATGTGTGATTCCAGGCCCGTTCGGAACCTTAACCAGCTTCGAGAATGCGAACCTTGAAGAGGCAATTTTCGGTGAAATCAAACTGAAAGGTATCATCTTACTCGGTGCTAATTTCAAAGGTACCTACCTATACGAGGTTGATCTTTCCGAAGCCGTCTATCGCGAAGCGGAGCTCGAAGGAGCCATCACCAAAAAAGGTCGAAATTAAGCATCAAATGCCGTATCTGTAGGGGCCAATCATAGAGGGCCCCTTACAGTTGCCGTTGCAAATTGCTGCAATCCTGCATAAGCGGCCCGTTCGGACATTGATGCACAGCCCTAAGGGTAGGCACAAGGCACTACCCCTACGGAAACGAATCTATGAACCTATTTTACAATATGTGTGACGTTAATAAAGCCAAATAAGTTTACCTAAATTGCATTTTTTTGCCCCAATGAACTGAGGAGCGTGCATAATTAGTGGGAGGAGTTCTAACCCGGATACAGAAATCGCGATTCGGAGAGCGCCCCTACCTTTGTAAACCTTGCGTCAGACCCTATCTTGCATTCTGATTACTCCGCAAGGAACGACGAAAACCTTGTGTTCGGTGCTCTATCCCGCTTTCATCATTCTCCGCAAGGAATGTCGAAAAAAGTTTTTGATACAATCCGCCTTTTGATAACAGCGTTTCATGTGTGCCAGTTTCCAGAATTTCGCCATCCTGGATAACTAGAATTTTGTCAGCCTTTACAACGGTTGAAAGCCTATGTGCTATAATAAAATTCGTTCTGCCCGCCATTAGGTTCGCCAATGATTTTTGGATAAGTGCCTCAGAGTGCGTATCCAGCGAGGAGGTGGCTTCGTCTAGGATAAGAATAGGTGCATCTTTTAAAATCGCGCGGGCGATGGATATCCGTTGCTGTTCGCCGCCAGAGAGTTTCACCCCAGCTTCCCCGATTGCGGATGCATAGCCGTCGGGCATTTTTGTGATAAAATCGTGGGCGTTTGCCTTTTTTGCCGCCGAAATAATCGCTTCGCGCGTTGCACCGGGGCACCCATACCCGATATTTTCCAGAATCGTGCCATCAAATAAGAACGTATCCTGTGGCACAAGTGCTATATTTTGTCGTAACGATGCCAACGTTACTTCAGAAATTAGCACATCGTCAATCAAAATTGCCCCAGAGTCGCCCTCGTAGAAACGCAGCAGGAGGTTGAGCAGCGTCGTCTTACCGCTGCCGCTGGGGCCAACTAGTGCGATAACCTCACCCGGCTTCGCTTCAAAACTTACGTTCTCAATTGTAGCACGCTCTGTTAGATTGTGAGGATAAGAGAAAGAGACATTTTGAAACCTGACAGCACCCCGGACATCCTGTAGTTCAATAGCACCAGGAGAATGATTCCCCGATACCTCAAAATCCAGCAGATAAAAGATTCGTTCCGCAGAAGCAAGGCCCTGTTGTAAGGCGGTGTTGACGTTGCCAATCGTTTTAATTGGTTTGAACATCCAACTCACCATAGCGATGTAGCCTATAAACCATCCCGTTGATAACTGCCCTATGATAACCTGCCAGCATGCCACTCCGAAAACAGCGGCAATGCCGACAGCCCCTAACCACTCAATCGTTGGGGGTAGGAGTGCCGCGAACCGCGCGCGCCGGATCGCCGAGCAGTATTGGCTCCAGTTAATGGCTCGGAATCGCTTAATTTCTACCTGTTCAGAGGTAAAACTTTTGATAATCTTGATGCCGAAAAGCGTCTCCTTCAACTGGGAATAGATGTCCGCGTTCCGTTGCTGAATCTCTGTGCTAGCACCGCGAATCCGCTTCCCGATAGACGTGATGAGGTAGGCAAGGAGCGGAAGGATTAGTAGGACAAACACACTCAATTTGAAACTAGTGATTAGCATAGCAGCCACAAAGACGCTGACTTGGGCGACAGCGTGTATGATATTTGCCATGGCAGCCACAACGCTCTGCCACACCCGAACATCGTCAGTAACGCGTGCCACCAGGTCGCCGGTGCGCTCGTTGCGTAGGGTTTCCAAGGGTGCCGATACGAGTCGTTGATAGAGGGAATTCCGTAAGCGAAAAGCCAGTTTATGGCTCACGCGCGCCATCAGATAATCGTTACCGTAAACAAAAACCCCTTTGATGAAAACTAGAACAAGCAATGCCGCGAGCAACCAAAGGACAGCCTGCAAAGCCGCCCGAGCATCCAACAGCGACATCTCAAAACCCTCAAACGCAAAAATACCTTTTCTCTGAAAGTAAGTGATAGATACCGCTTCTTCAAACGTGTTGCCCCCGACTACCGTCAGCGCATCAATCGTATCTGCTAAAATTTGAAAGTACCCTAAGTTGCACACAGCAACGACTAGCGCGCATGCCATTGCTAACAGAATGGAAGCGGCATAGCGAGTGTGATACCGTAGAAAACGCACAAGCGTACGCTTTTTGAGAGAGGCACTCTCAGTGCCCAAAGGGGAGGTGACTTTGTCATCCATATTCATTGTCTGAATGCACGTCGCTTATGGGCGCAGTGGTATATTACCCCTGCAAAGCAGGGGATGATACCCTTACGCCGCATATCGCGAATTTGCAGGATTAGAAGGGGTGGCGCGCGTCAAAAGCGCGCTGACAGAATTACTAAACTCTCAAGCATAAAGTGGAATTTTCATAACAAAGTACCTAACAAGTCACGCCAGTAGCGTAAATGAACTTCCTTGATGTCCGTATTCTGGTCAAAATCTAATTGAAGGTTTCCCATGTAGTTGTCCAAAAAAAGTTTGGGATCGCTTAACAAGCGCAAGTAGTATTTTAATGATGGCAGGATGCCGTTGACAATTACTTCACAACCGTGCTGAGTGCGGATGTAGCGAACTATCTGGTTTACCTTATCTACATCTTCAACGTCCGGCTCTGCCGTAGTCAGTAGATAATAACGACAGACAGATGTCGGGGCAAACTTGTCATAAGCATCTTGAACAAGCGTTGGCGAAATAGGAATGTTGTGTTTAATTTCAACAGCCTCAAAAAAATCCCTTTTTTCGTCTAGCACTTCAATATCCCCAATTCCACCAGATTTGATATCCGATGTGGTATGACTCTTCAATGGCGAAAGTGTTTTGTCCTTATACCGGTCATTTGCCCTGAACAACATTTCATAGGCGGAATAGACAGCTAATACAGGGAGCCGGGACGCACCTGCAATGCTATAGTTAAATGAAAAGTGATATTTCAGGAGATTCACGATATCTTCAATCGTCACAGCATTAGATTGCAGTGTCTGGGCAAAACCTGCGTTAGTCCTCTCCAATAAGTCAAGGTTAATCTTTGATCTTTCCACCAAGTCAATCAGGGAAGTAAATATCGCGTGAAGGTATCTTTCCGGATCGGCTCGGTTTTCTTCAATATCGTTGAGAATATGAAGAAAAGCCTTCTTCACAGATGTGTTGCGAATTTTGCCAGGATATTTTAGAGTATAAGGATGAGCCTGCTCTAGTGAGCGAGTCAACCACCCGCTTCCGCCCTTCATAGCAAGCCTCCGAAACTTCTCTCCAATGAAGGGTGTCACATGCAAAGTATCAAAACCTCTTCCTGAATAGCCGTTAGGCAGTCCCTTTTTGTGATAGCGGACATCTTGCATTGGCGTTTCAATTTTTTTCACTAGAGATGTTATCAACACCGCAAGAACCGCTTTCTGAGATTCCGCGTTTGCGGTTATTGTTTCGACCCATTCTCGTTGGACTTCCGAAATCCCAGAATAGGTAGTGCCACTTGATTCCGCACGTTCATAAGCATTTTCCAGAATTGCGCGTACGTAATTCATGACTTTTCCTCAAATAGAGACGGAGTGCTGCCTGGGATATCTGAAACCCGCTGCCGTGCGTATTCGCAGTATTCAGGGTTGATGTCGTAGCCGATGTAATGCCTTCCCAATTTTTTACACGCTACCGCCGTTGAACCCGAACCCATGAACGGATCTAGAACTAGCGCGCCGCGAGGTGTTAGAAGGTGTAAAAACTCCGCTACAATTTCCTCCGGATAGATTGCCGGATGCTTATTCCCTTTAACCGTGGCTACCGATGTCTCAATTACATCTCGCTTGAGTTTATTGCCGTGCATCCGAATGATTGTAAATCCCTTATTCTTCATTTGTAGCGTGCGTCCACCTATTTGTCCGCCGAACGGCTCCGCATGAATGCCGCGGATTTTCATCCGGAAACTGTGCGTTTTTCCCTGCTTCACCTCTTGGATGACTTCTGTGAGCTCACGGCGGGCGACGGTTTTCTGAGCATCCGACATGTCAGATTGTGCAATGAGTTCAAAATACCGCTGACCGGCATTCGTTCCCACTTTCCCTGCCGATTTCTTCGGGGCACGCGCCTCCGCCAAGAACGCCTGGAGGTTATAGAAATAGTTATCTGACTTGGCAAAGTGAAAGAACGGCTCCGTACTACTCACGAGGCGGCGGCGAAACTGTCTCGGGGTCGGATTCCTCTTCACCCACGTGATTTCGTTCACGAGTTTCACCAATCCTGTTTCCGTTGCGGCGAGCGCAAAACGATATGGGACAAGAAGCAGGTTGCTCTCCTGATATTTATCCCCTATGTTGAACACGATATTGCTGTCATTTGTCGAAACACGGACACATTCGCGGAAGAGACGAAGCAGCGTATCAATATATTCAGTGACATGCGTCTCATTTCCCATGCCGCCGCCGTAATCGCGCTGTTGAAAATAAGGCGGTGAGGTAATCACCAATTGGATGCAGTTATCGGGCAATTCCTTGATGCGCTCAAGATTATTCCCGCACAGAATTTGGTCAATTGGCAAATTATCGTTAGTGTAAGGCATGAATAAAGCTCCTTATTCTTCTCTCCTCAAGTCGCAATGTAAGAAATAAAACGGACACATTCGCGGAAGAGACGAAGCAGCGTATCAATATATTCAGTCACATGCGTCCCATTTCCCATGCCGCCGCCGTAATCGCGCTGCTGTCGTCTGAGTAAATGGGGGCGGTGAGGTAATCACCAATTGGATGCAGCTATCGGGCAATTCCTTGATGCGCTCAAGATTATTCCCGCACAGAATTTGGTCAATTGGCAAATTATCGTTAGTGTAAGGCATGAATAAAACTCCTTATTCTTCTCTCCTCAAGTCGCAATGTAAGAAATAAAACGGACACATTCGCGGAAGAGACGAAGCAGCGTATCAATATATTCAGTCACATGCGTCCCATTTCCCATGCCGCCGCCGTAATCGCGCTGCTGTCGTCTGAGTAAATGGGGGCGGTGAGGTAATCACCAATTGGATGCAGTTATCGGGCAATTCCTTGATGCGCTCAAGATTATTCCCGCACAGAATTTGGTCAATTGGCAAATTATCGTTAGTGTAAGGCATGAATAAAGCTCCTTATTCTTCTCTCCTCAAGTCGCAATGTAAGAAATAAGTTTGACTAGCAAGTTTTAGCTTGCAAGCTGCGCCAAAAAGTTGTTCGCTAGTCGCTCACAACTTGGTAGTCGCCAAATTGGAGGGCACAAGCATGTTTCGCAGCGTCCGGTTTGCAGCGGATACTGAACTCACGCTTCTGGAAATCAACCCCTTCGATTATTCCAATAGCATAAG
Organism: uncultured Poribacteria bacterium; assembly: GCA_958295855.1. Classification (GTDB taxonomy): domain Bacteria; phylum Poribacteria; class WGA-4E; order WGA-4E; family WGA-3G; genus CATQHH01. The sequence goes on from OY282383.1 coordinate 543,922, forward strand.
TATCTCCGGAAGTTCCAATTAATCCAACTAGACGGCGTTCAAAGTAGGTGCGTACTTCCGCTGTAATGTGTCGCAGGCTTAAATAGTCTGTGAGGTTAGCGATGGCAAATTTGGACAGGGGTTCCGCAGCGATAAGGCACAAGGCACGGTGTCCCCACTCAGCGTAGCGAATCTCAGTTTTTGCGAGGCGGGTGAGAAATTCTAACTCTTTCTCATTTGCGATGCGCCCTATGAAAAAGGGCGTGCGTCCGCCGCGGATCTGTTCAAAAGGCACCCGTTGCACCGTACTCTCAGGCTTTTGTAGAGCCCGTTTTGGTGCCCTGCGAGTGCCACCAAAATAAGCATCAAATTGGGATTCTCGATGTCGCCGGCGCGCTGCACTGCTTTTGCATCGGACATGCCGGTGCGGGAGAAGGTAATGGATCTGGAGCCACTCCTGTGGACTGTAACACGCAGTTATCTGCTCCAATTCAGTAGGACGCCCGATGCAGACAAGATGATTCGGCCGGAGGAGTTCAATTTTGTGTTGTTTAAGAACCACAGCGGCGTTGCCATGAATATATCCCGTGGTATCAACAACGATAAAATCGGCTTGTGCGTCGCGCGCTACATCTACCATCAATCGTGTTCCTGTTAAAACTTGGAGCTGGTTTCGTGCGGGTGACACGGCACCCACAAAGTAGAGCCGGTCAGCGATACCATCAAACTTGACACGTGTGGGAGAGGGTTCAAAGAACTTCACGCCGATTGTCGTCGGTGGGCCAATTTGGGATTGCCCGATATCTGCATCTACAAAAGCAACGCTGAAGCCTTCAGTAACCGCAAAATCTGTCAAAAAACGACAGAATGTTGATTTTCCGGTATCGGTTGAACCTATCACAAGCACAACCTGTTGAGACTTAACGATGCGCCTTGCCAGCTGTTTCCACTCCTGATTAACTTGATAAGTGCCATTCATCTTGTTAAATTCCTTGCGGTGTAGGAAAAAGCAGGACCGGGCAAGTTCGAGCTGACAAGGTTTCCCTCCCACAACTGGCTAATTGCCAAGGTTCAGTTGATAGCGAAAAGTGATACCGGGAAGACTGAACATCTCATCTAAAGGCGGCATGGATTTGAGCCCCAATAGCTTTTCAAGTAGCGATACACTTTTCTCCTTACGCACAACTTTGGGCTTCCCTTCAATGTTTGCAAGCTCTGCCGCAAGCGCAATCGCTTCAGGAAGGTTGCCCAGCCTGTCAAGGAGTTTGGCATCAAGTGCCTGTCTACCCGAAAAAATGCGGCCATCTGCCAGTTCAACGATGTCGAGCCGCGTTAAATAGTCGCCTCGCTCCGCAAAGATCGCATCTACAAATTGATTGTAGACATCGTCCACAGTGCTTTGCAGAACTGCCTGTTCCGCTTCAGACATTGCCCGGAAAGGAGAACCTGCATCCTTAAATTCTCCACTTTTAATGACTTGATGTTCTAACCCAACCTTGTCATATAAGCCTGTCATCCGGGTGAACTGCATAATAACGCCAATACTGCCAGTCAACGTCCCCGGGTTTGCAACAATAGTGTTCGCTGCACATGCAATATAGTAGCCGCCAGATGCGGCAGACGCGCCCATCGAAGCGACAACAGGCTTCTCTAGTTTCTTCAATTCGCTGTAAATTTCTTGCACAGGGGCAACACTACCACCGGGTGAATCAATTCTAACAACGACTGCCTTGATGCTCGGGTCGTCGCGGTAAGTGTGAATCAGCTTAATGGTTGCATCCGACCGGGAGATAATTCCTATGATGTCTATCACCGCGACCTTCTGCCCCATCGGCGTTCCATCAACCGTTGAACGTAACATCACCGTTACGAAAAATAGCGCGATGATAACGCCTAAGATGATGAAAAGTCGTTTCTTATTCATTTTCGTTCTCCTCGTAGCACGCTCTGTTAGATTGTGTCAAAGGCGGAGACCGGGCTCCGCTCTTACAAATCAAAGCCCACGCTGGGGGGAGGGGTTTGTAACCCCGATTTATTGCGCATCATCCATTTGCAGCACAAGGCTTTTTCTCTCCCCTGCTCGCAGGAGGCAAAAAGCTGTCCCGCCACCGAGATTTACCGTGTATCTTTAGCCCGATGTTGCAGAGGGTATTAGCCCCTGCAAAGCAGGGGTATATACCAATGCTCAATTCGCCGCAAGGAATGTCTAAAAACCGAAGCGGGATAGAATTGGCGCGAAGATAACTACCCAAAAAGTTTTAAGCAACCACTGCAGATCAACGACGAGGCTCTGTGTCGCAACATAGTGAAGATCTAAGGCTAGCTTCTTCGGCATTAATTCGGTTATATAGTAGTGCTCTGGATTCACGCACGCTTTTAGCTTGTCCTCCTCATGTCGGTTGGCAAGCTGCGATGGGCCAGTCATCCCTGGTTTCACTTGAAGTACCCGTTTTTGCGTCTCAGTGTAGTATTTGACGTAGGTAGGGGATTCCGGCCGCGGTCCAATGAGACTCATCTCTCCCTTAATAACGTTGATTAAGTTGGGGAGTTCATCCAGTTTTGTCCATCTTAAAAAGCGTCCAATAGGTGTAACTCGCGCATCCCTATAAGTTGTCAAACTGGCACCGAGCCTATCGGCATTGGCGACCATGGTTCTGAACTTATACATCTCAAAGAGGGTTCCGCCTCTACCCACCCGCTTCGCCTTGTAAAATACGGGGCCTGTAGATTGCAACTTCGCGAGTACACTGCCGAGGAGAAAAAGCGGGGACAAAAGCACCAGCGCGAGGGTCGCGAAGAGGAGATCGAATGTCCGTTTCGCCTTCGGTTCACCACTGGGCGGGGACGGGGCTCCGTCCTTACGGATATCAGCACCTTCTGTATGAGACTGAGAGATGTTTGGGATACGCGGACTTCTCATTTTTTTAATATACCTTGCGGAGTTTGGTATATGCCCCTGTAAACAGGGGTTAATACCATACCATGCTTGCCGGTGTAGTTCGAAATCCGTTACAAATCTCGTCAGAGGACTCTTATGTAAACCTTGCGTCAGAAACCTCCGACGAGAGCTGTCGTCAATTCAGTTTTGCGGCGAGTAGGTGATATCCCCCGCAAAGCGGGAGAATACGCCACCTGCAAAATCGGGGTTCTTATTAGTTGTAGAGTGCTTCCTCCTAATTGAGGTTGCATAAGAAACCTCCGACGAGATCTACAGTGCATTGCTGTGCCTGTCTTGCATTCTGATTACTCCGCAAGGAACGACGAAAAACCTACTGGCGATTCGCAATCACCGGGTTTGTTTCCGCCTCAAACCGAATAATCTCAGATGCTTTATCCTTAGCACTTTCAGCGAGGAATGCCCTATTCGGTTCATAAGTTGGCACCAATTCTTGGAATTTGGCGACAATTCCTTCGGCATCCAGCGCGTCAGCGAGTTGGGAGAGCTCCTTAATGTCGGAAAGGAGCTGGCGTTCCTCAATCTTTTCCAATTGTGCAACAAAAATGCGCTGGTGCTTGGTCGCGGTAACGCCTTCTTGTGGTGTTAGTAACTCTTCATACAATTTTTCACCCGGCTCTAACCCTGTAAAGGCAATCTTGATGTCTTTGTCAACTTCCAGTCCGGAGAGGCGGATGAGATCTTGGGCGAGGTCGAGAATTTTAATCGGTTCTCCCATATCTAACATGAGAATTTCGCCGCCGTTGCTCATCGCGCCAGCTTGGATGAGGAGCTGCACCGCTTCCGGAATCGTCATGAAATAGCGCGTTGCCTCCCGATGCGTAACGGTGACGGGACCGCCTTTCGCAATCTGGCGTTTGAAATTTGGCAACACACTCGCCCGGCTGCCAATAACATTGCCAAAGCGGACAGCAATGAAGCGCGGCGCATCGCGGCCCGAGATTTCCCGCACAGAATTCGCTTTGGACTGAATCAGTTTCTCCGTTACACGTTTGGATGCCCCGTAAACGCTGGTAGGATTAACCGCTTTATCGGAAGAAACGAGGATAAACGCCTCCACGTCGTGTTTTATTGCCGCCTCGATTAGGTTTTGCGTCCCCAGAATGTTATTCTTAACCGCTTCGTCCGGATGATTCTCCATGAACTTGACATGCTTGTGTGCGGCGGCATGGAAAATAATATCAGGCTTGTATTTTCGGATAATTTGACAAACCTTGGCGTTGTCTCGAATATCCCCGATAATTAAGGCACGGTTGAGCTCTGGCTCTGACTCCCGCAGTTCTATGTCCATAAAATATAGGCTGTTTTCGCCACGGCCGAAAAGAATTAAGAGTTCAGGATTGAGTTTCGCGACCTGGCGGCAGAGCTCGGAACCGATTGAACCGCCAGCACCAGTTACCATGACGCGCTTACCGGAGAGGTATTTGGACACTTCGGCAATATCACTATGTGAAGTAGAACGGTTGAGTAAGTCTTCAAACCGCACTTCCCGGATATGGTTGATACTGGCACGGCCTTCAAGGATAGCGTGGATGTTGGGGACAATTTTGAATTGACACCCTCGATATTCACATTGGCGAATAATATCACGAATTTTTCCGCCCGGTGCTGAAGGTATGGCGATGACAACCTCTTCAATTTCGCGTTTGCGGGCGATGTAAGTGAGGTCGCGGGTAGTTCCGAGCACTTCAATGCCAGCGATGCTTCTGCCGACTTTCCACGGGGCATCGTCAACGAATCCAACAGGCACATAACCTTTTTCGGGGTGGTTTCTGAGTGCGCGGAGTACCCCAATGCCTGTTTCGCCAGCCCCGACAATCAGGACTTTCGTTCTCGGTTTGCGTCCGCTTGAAAGCGGCGCGCCCTCCGAAGCAGAACCGACTTGTGGTTTGAGTAGCCGAATACTCAGAGAAGGTCTGTTTTCATCCGAAACAAAAACCTCCTTCCGTCTACCGCCATGAAAGATTTGAAAGGAGAATTTGGTGAACCCAATAAGCACGAAGTTATAAAAGCCATCAATTAAGAAAAGCACCCAGGCAGTTTTAAGGAGCATGGAGAGCCCAATGAGTACTACAGTCGCCAGCGTGATTGACATAGCCAAAGCGCGGAACTCTTGGGCAGCAGCATATCGCCACATGGGCTTATACAGATTAAAGCCTAAGAACAGGCTGACGCGGACAATTGTGACGACGGCGGCGATACTAAAAAAGAGCTGGTAGGGCGATGCGTCGGCTAAAGCCGACTGGTAGACAAGTAGGGGTGTGGATAGTTCTAATAGGTTGAAACCCAATTGCCTACAGGTCAGGTAAGCGAATAGAAACGCGAGATTGACGAGTAAGGCATCAACAACAACTGAAGTGCTCCATTTTATTCGGGGTTTATCCATATTCTCTCCTTTATTTTTCTTGAATCAAACTAATTGGGCGTAGACATGCTTTAAACGGGCCCCAACAGCTTGCCAACTATAGTTCCTTTCGACCCGCTTTCTGGCAGCTTGGGCGAATTTGTCTCGTAAGGCCTTGTTATTCATAAGATGAATGACATGTGCTGCGAAGGCTTGTGGGGTATCCGCAACGAGCAACTCTTTGCCAATATCAGCCTCTAAGCCCATTGCGCCAATAGAACTTGTGACGACAGGAACCCCCATTGCCATCGCTTCTAAATTTTTGGTTTGTATGCCGGACCCGGCTCGTAAGGGTGCAACAAAAACAGATGCCTTCCCAAAATAGGGCCGGACATCTGGCACATAGCCCGTGATAACCACGCCGTCCTGCGCCGCAAGCCGTCGTACCCGATCGGTCGGATGATTGCCTACAATATAGAAGGTTGCTTTCGGATGATGTTCCCGAATGCGTGGGAAAATCTCACGGCAGAAATAGATGGCAGCATCCGAGTTCGGAAAATAGTTCATAGTTCCGGTAAAGAGCAAACACGGTTCAGAAGTGGGAAATGCAGTGCCCTGCGTTTCTTCGCTTATGTCGTCGGCAGCTTCTTCGCGAATCTCCTCTGCTGTGGGAGGAGTTTGTAAATGTTTTGTGTCTATTCCCAGACCTGAGTGGGGTTGAAAGTACCCAAGATCAACGCCCATGGGAACAACGGACAAATTCAGACTGCTGTCCTGCTCGAGCAGATAGTCCCGGTCGAAGTGTGCAACCACGGTCCCGCAGTCAAAAGTTTTCATAATACCGACCTCGTACCGGCGCACCCGTTTCTCCTCTAATTTTACCAAAAAACGCTTTGGCGTGCAATCTAATTTAATTTTTGCAAGCCAAGGATTGCTTTCAAGTTCGGCGCGTCGGCTGAGATTCAGTGCCAACGAATCACACAAATCTAATACTTTGGTGGGCCCTTGCACTTCCGTCACGTATTGTCCCATCCGAAACAACTGTGCATGAATCAGCTCAAAACGTTCTTGTGCGAGAATCTGGTTAATTTTGCGTTGCATTTGCGGCGCGTACCAGTAGTGCAGTTGAAGTGGCCGCCGCGATAAGCAGTGGACAGCCGTATTGATAAGGGCGAAAGGCCGGTGAAAACGCACCCACTCTACGCGTTCACAAAAGGGTTCCAAGTGCTTAACGGCTTCAATATCGCTCTGGGACTCAGCGAAGTAAATAAGCGTCACAGTGTGTTGTTGCGAAAGTTGCTTGATAAAGTGGTATGACCGGATGCGATCCCCGCGATGCGGTGGATACGGGCACCTGAGGCTTAAAAATAAGATCTTCATTTTTTAACATACCTTGCGGAGTTTGGTATATGCCCTTGTAAACAGGGGTTAATACCATACCATGCTTGCTGGTGTCGTTTGAAGGCTGTTACAGAGCTCGTCAGAGGACTCTTATGTAAACCTTGCGTCAGCGTTGGTATACACCCCGCAAAGCGGGGTAGATACCCTCACCTCCGATGAGATTTTCACTGTGTGGGTGACTTATCTTCCTTCTGCCTAAGGGTATTATCCCCTGCAAAGCAGGGGTAACATACCATCACTGCAAGGCCCCTTCGGGTAACTCAGCTTCATCAATAAGCATCACCGGGATTCCATCGCGAATCGGGTATCGCCGCTGACACTCGCCGAGGCATACGAGTTTCTGTTCTTCCGCCATAAGTGCTATCTCGCCTTTACATGCTGGACACGCCAGGATGTCAAGTAAGGTTTGCGAGAGGGTATACGAGTTTTCTGAATTCAAAAGGGTTCTCCTTTTTCGTCATTCCTTGCGGAGCAATCAGGTTGCGTGATAGTTCTGACAATGCACTGTAGATCTCGTCGGAGGTTTCTGATGTAAGGTTTACATAAGAGTCCTCTGACGAGATTTGTAAGGGCTTTCGAACTACACCGGCAAGCATGGTACTCCGCAAGGAACGACGAAAAACTGTTAGGCGCCGTGGCACCGCTTGTATTTTTTTCCACTCCCACAGGGACAAGGTGCATTTCTGCCCACTTTTGGCGTGGTGCCCATTGCCTGTTGCGAAGCGAATTCCGCACCACGCGAAGAGTCGGCTTGATCCGAAGCGGCTCCCCCACGTTGGTGTGGGAGGGGTGTGGAACCCCGACGCCAACGCGGGGGAGCCCCTTTCGGTTTGCGTTGGCGGCCAGTTCGCCGGGCCGGTGCGCGCCGGGGTGCCTCGGTATTGACGCGGGATTTGAAGATGAATTCACTAACTTCTTCTTCAATGTGTTGATACATACTTTCAAAGACACCGAGGGCTTCACTTTTGAAAACCACAATCGGGTCCTTGCCACCATACCCTGCGCCAAACCGAACGCTTTTTTCGATGTAGTCAATGTTGTAGAGATGATCTTTCCAATGATGATCAATTCTATCCAAGAGCAGTAAACGTTCAAGGATGCGCATCATCTCTGGTCCCATTTCAAGTTCGCGTTGTTGATATGCGGTTCGCAATGTGTCTAGCGTCTCATTCTGAATGTCCTCTACGCTTGCCTGTGCCAGGGGCGTTGTCCATGTGGGGTTAATCGGAAAAGTCTGCGTCAACCACTGCTCAAATCTGTCAGGTGTCTCCAATGTTTTTTCACCTCTTTCTGGCATATTATCGGCAATTGCATCTGCAACGACTCTCTCAATCATCTGCCAAATTGTTGTCTTGAGGTTATCCCCGTTTTTTATTGCAGATTCCGATAGTACAGAATTGAGAGGAGCGATTTCGTTTTCCGGTAATTCTGAAGGTGCTAGGGTGGCATCCAAGACGGTATCGCGCAAGTTATAGATAGTAGAGCGCTGTGCATCCATGACATCGTCAAACTTAAGGAGATTTTTGCGAATTTCAAAGTGCATTTGCTCAACCCGTGTCTGCGCCTTCTCAATAGACTTCGTTACCCAGGGATGTTCTAAGGGGATGTCTTCCTCCATTCCGACGCGCGTCATAAGCCCTTGTAGGCGTTCGGAGCCAAATTTTCGCATCAATTCGTCTTCAAGGGAAAGATAAAAACGTGAGGAGCCCGGGTCGCCCTGTCTGCCGGCGCGGCCGCGCAACTGGTTATCAATTCGGCGTGATTCATGTCGCTCTGTACCGATGATATGGAGGCCGCCTGCGGCGAGGACCTTTTTACGGTTTTCGGCACAAATACTTTCGGCTTCTGCAAGTGCAGCGTTCCAGGCATCTGAGTCGGGCGGTAGCTCAGCCACATTCACTTTTTTCTTGCGAAGCATTTCGGTTGCCAAGCCTTCAGGGTTGCCGCCAAGGAGGATATCGACGCCGCGGCCTGCCATATTTGTTGCAATTGTTACCGCGCCGGGCACGCCAGCTTGAGCGATGATATCTGCTTCGCTAGCGTGCTCCTTCGCGTTCAAAACCTGATGGCGGATGTCGCGCTGTTTCGCTTTGAGCATTCTACTCAACTTCTCAGAATTTTCAATTGAAATTGTGCCAACAAGCACAGGGCGTCCCTTTTCGTGCTGTTCTGCAATATCGTTCAATACAGCGTTATATTTGGCTGCCTCGGTCTTATAAATTTGGTCGGCATTGTCAATCCGAATCATGGGTTCATTCGTGGGGATGACAGCGACATCTAATCCATAAATATGGGCGAATTCGTTCGCTTCGGTTGCAGCGGTACCCGTCATGCCTGCCAATTTCTGATACATTCGGAAATAGTTTTGGTAGGTAATTTTTGCGCCGGTTTGGCTTTCCTGAACAATTTTAACGCGCTCCTTCGCCTCTATTGCTTGGTGGAGCCCTTCGCTCAAGCGTCTGCCGATCTGCTTTCTCCCTGTGAATTCATCAACAAGGAGCACCTCGCTATTTTCAACCAAATAATCAACATCACGTTTGTAGAGGTAGTGCGCGGAGAGGGATTGGTTAACATGGTGAACTAGGGCGATGTTAGTGTGTTCATACATGTTGTCTACCCCGAGGTAACGTTGTACTTCCTCGACGCCGTCGTCCGTGAGGGTGACACTTCCGCGTGTATTTCCCTTCTTGTCGATTTGAAAGTGTACCTCTTGTTGTAGGCGGGCAACGACGGTGTTAATTCGCTTGTAAAGCTCCGCGGGTTCACCGGAGGGCTCCGAAATAATAAGGGGTGTGCGAGCTTCGTCAACTAGAATACTATCCACTTCGTCAAGGATACAATATGGGTGCCCGCGTTGCACCTTCGTGTCAAGTGACATCGCTTTGTTATCCCACAGATAATCGAACCCGAATTCGCTGTGAACACCGTAGGTGATATCTGCCTTGTATCCGAGTCTTTTCTGTTCGTGTGGCATCAGGCTGAGCGTCAATCCTACGGACAAGCCGAGGAAGTTGTAAATTTCCCCCATCCACTCTGCATCACGGCGGGCAAGATAATCGTTGACAGTCGCCAGATGCACGCCCTTTCCTGGGAGGGCATTCAAATAAACAGCGAGCGTTGAAGTCAGCGTTTTTCCCTCGCCTGTACGCATTTCCGCGATGCGTCCTTGGTGGAGTACGGCACCTCCCATGAGCTGGACATCGTAGTGCCGCTGTTTCAAAGTCCGCGCAGCCGCTTCTCGAACTACGGCGAAGGCGTCCGGTAAGAGTTCATCAAGCGAGGCGCCTGCCTCCAACTGTTGGCGCAACTGCGGTGTTTTGGACTGGAGCTGCGCATCGGTGAGTTTTTTGATTTCCGGTTCGCGTTGATTTACTGCTTCCACTATGTGGCGGAAGCGTTTGACATCCCGGTCTTCTTTGCTCCCGAAAACTTTGGTTAGCACTTTTTGGAACATGTCTTTGTCTTTCCTTGCGGAGAAGTTAGGAATCAAGATAGTACTGGGGTGGTATTCGCCCCTGCAAAGCAGGGATAGATACCTTTACACAAACTAAATCTCGGTGGCGGTTTGTGCTGCAATTGACACGCTAACTTTCCGGGGTTACAAACCCCTCCTACTATGTTTGGCGGGACAGGGCTCCGCCCTTACGATTCAAACCGAGCACACTCTAACCTATCGCGCTACGGTGGTATTTGCCCCTGCAAAGCAGGGGTAGATACCTTTAACGGGCAGTTGGTATCTGTGGCGGTTCCATCCCCGCTTCCGGCTCAATTGGTTCTAAAAGATTCTGTCCGTCAATTCGCTTCCGCAATATCGTATAGATAACCGTGTTCCCAACGGAAGCTATTGAGAACAGATATGCAATTACCAAGAATGAGATCATTATGAGGGCACTTGTTAAGAAAATAGCAGTCGCTGTTGTCCAGAAAGCCTCCATACCTGCCAGCGTTGGCAGTTGCGCGGGATTCTCCATGTCAAAGACGTGAAGAGTGTCGATATAGGGTAGCACTGCTATTTTTTTTACGGCACTGCCAAGCCAACTGTTTGCATAGTATAGCAAGTGCCCGCTATGTTCTGGATGTAGATAGCGCATCGGGAGCATGACTATCGAAAAGCCGCAGAGGCAGAAAAACGCCCATATTGGCACAAAGATGAGTTTGATGACGAACAATAACGTCTCATAACATAAGAGTCGCCACGGTTGGTTCCACACGATGGCAAACTGTTGATATATTGTTTCAAACGCATCGGCACCTGTAGTCGCAGCAACCGCTGGCACAAAGAATAGGCTCACGATGAGAACCACACTTATTAACGCCATTAGCAATCCGAGGAAAAAGCCGATAGGTGCCAAAAGCGAAGCAAACATCAGAACGGGTTTGCCGACTACAGGCAATTTTCCAAGCCCCGCGATACCGAATGGTATCGCCGCCAGAAATATCTGGATGAGGCACAATCCAATGAACGCACCGAAAACAGTTTTCCACTGCTGTTTCAGAAAAGTCGCAGCATCCCCTACAGAAAAAAAGAAATCCCCCCGAAGTTGTTCGATGGTAATTTTGGAAGTCATGGTGCTTGCCAGGAAAAAGAAGCCTGCGAAACTTAACATGCCTATCCACATTGCGATGTGCGTTATCTGCTCAACCTGCGCCTCAACGAACGGCGGTACAGGCAAGAGCGCGTAGGCGTTCCAAAATTCTCGCGGGGCGTTTCCTCCTACGATGAAGAGACTGATATACACCAAAGTTTCATAAATCAGATACGCGAGCAAGAGGCCAATGAGATGAACAGCGATTTTCCGCCCACTGAATCCGTAGCGGATAACTCGGAAAATATCTCTGAAGTCAAAGTGGAGTTGTTCCATTAATTGGGTTTTTGCTCCGATTTTTCCGCATGAGGTATTTACCCCCGCAAGCGGGGAATGCACCCTCTGCAAAATCGGGTTTCTTATGAATTGGAGCCTGTTTCATCCTAATTGACGAGAGCTACTGTGCGATGTTAGAGCTATCTACCATTCTCAATTCCCCGCAAGGAATAACGAATATCAGTTATCAGCTAAGCACATCGGATTCTCACTGACAACGCCTAAACCAAACTTAGTACGCAATCTAACAGAACATGCGAACGTGCTACATCAGTGATGCAACGGCACCTATTGTATATTTGCTATGGACACATAATGACTCTACAACAACTGTATATAATGATACTACAATTTACGGATTCTGTCAAGTGTTAATTTTCGGCATGCTACTGACAGGCGATGAATCGCCCTAGATAGTTTAACCACTATTGAAAATAGTGGTTAACCTCAAGCGTGAGCCTCTCGCTACCTATGGATTTGTTTCACCCTTTTCGCTCCGAATGAACCCGTAGACAGGGAGACGGATAGGGAGCGCATCCGCCGTGGTCAGCACTCGGATTTCTTCTCGTAGCGGTATGGGGCTTTTAAACCCCTCGCCCGACGAGTGTGGCACATGCCAGATAACTTCCAGCGTTTTCTGGTGGTATTTGTCGATATCGTTTATATCAACGTGGACAGCAGAACGGAGTCCGCCTACTACGCTAACGCTCAAAGCGGGGGTGCCCTCAACCTTTGACACCTCAAAAGGGGTTTTGGCGGAAAGCGTGAATTCTAGCGATGGATGTGTTCCCCGCACCACTGCCCCATAGAAGAGGGTGTGGGGATGAACCCTTACCGGCCCGACTACCTTCGCAGTGACAGGCAGCGTCAACGTCCGCTGGTTAGGGAAAGCCACCGTGAGTAGCGATGAAAAGAACGCTCTGTGTTTCAGGGGCCCCAATTGAATTGTAATAAGAAAGCAGTCAGTGCTCGGGTCTGGCATCATCTTCCAAGTCAAGTTCGGATGTTCTGATGGCAAGAGTCGGATGTGCGATGAATTCAGCGGGACATTCACACAGAGTCTGAGCGTCTTTTGATGCGTTGTATTGGGCAGAACGTTCCCAAAATCGCACATCTCGGCACTCAGCGTCGCAAACCGCTTGGCGGCCGCGACAATTGTCAAATAGACTTGCGGTGTCTTGGGGCTGTCCGTGAAAATTATTGCGGGCGCCGATGTCTCATCAGCGGGGATGATTTCTGGGTTGAGGACTATTTGGAATGTGCCTTCTCCATCTGGCTGAATTCGCGTAGGTGCTTCAATCTTCGCGTAACTACACCGCGTTTGAACGCTTTGAATGTGGAGTGTCTCTCCGCCTACATTTCGTGCTGTCACTGAGCGCGTCACGAGCCCTTCCCACTCAGGGAGCACCCCAAAGTCGATGTGTTGCTCAGCAAGAACTAACGCCCCTGGAAATTCCCGATGGTTGTTGACTAAGACGATGATAAGCCCAGAAATCAGCAGTGTAGGGATGATGATTGTTGTGAGAATTGCGCGTTTTTTTAACATTCCTTGCGGTTTTTCGTCATTCCTTGCGGCTTTTCGTCTTTCCTTGCGGAGAATTCAGAATGCAAGATAGGTCTAACAATGCACTGTAGATCTCGTCGGAGGTGAGGGTATCTACCCCGCTTTGCGGGGTGTATACCAACGCTGACGCAAGGTTTACAAAGGTAGGCGCGATGTCCGAATCGCGATTCAGGTTTACATAAGAGTCCTCTGACGCGCTCTGTAACGGCCTTCAAACTACATCGGCAAGCATGGTATGGTATTAACCCCTGTTTACAGGGGCATATACCAAACTCCGCAAGGTATGACAAAAATTTGCTTACCGTCTTTCCTTGAGTTGCGCCCAAGTTGAGGTTAGTCTTACTTCTGGGGTAACGTTTAGCCCGGAAATGGTGAAGGAATCAGCCCATGCCTCGCCGACCCACTCGTTTGCAATATTGATGCCCTCCATGACAAACCCGAGAATCTCAACCTTATCAAAGTTCACATCTTGGAATACGGTGCGGAATTCGCCATCCGCAAACAACACAAAATGCCCCGAATTAAAATACAATTCCATCTGTGTGAGAACATCCGTTTCCCAGCGGATGCGTGGCTCTCTGGATAGCCGAACCCGAAAAGGATGACTGCTCCCTTTGCCGTTAAAACGCCGGGCTCTGATTTCATCTGGAAAAAACACATAGAAGAACGCATCCTCGTCGGCTGTATCGGGAAAATGCTTCCCTATCGCAAAACCGAAACGCACTTTGTCGCCGCCAAAATCATTTATCGTAATTGCGAAGTTTCTATAAGGGGGCGGAAATGCGGTGAATTGGTAGAGTTCATATTGCACCTCCCATTCGCGCTTCACCTCTGCGCGTAAAAATCCGTCGCTCACTTTCCAGATGGAGTCGTTACCCACCACCCGCCACCCTTCCAGATCTTCGGCATCAAAATCGTCATGCCAGATATCTGCATAAGCAGGGACGATGCAACTGATGAAGGCACAAACGCCTATCAAAATGTGTAAAGGCATCTTTGTTAAGTTTTGCTTTGACATGAAAGAGTCCCAAGTTGTGAGCGACTCGCGAGAGAACTTCAGCACGCATTGAAAATACTTGAGGGTATCTGTCCCTGTTTTGCAGGGGTAAATGCCAGTGCTAACTCACCTTTTTTATTTTGCACGTTTCTCGGCTCAATCGATTCTGATGCAGTCGTACCATAGGAGCGTTTTCTTTCCTTTTCGACTGAGCACCCCGGGTTTTCGCTCGGTTGGGGGGCCGAAGTCTCCATCGTTTTGTTTCAAGACATCCCAATCAGGCGGAAACCAGGTTCTCAGCGTTTTACAGTGCACCTCAAGGGTTTCGCCTTCCCAACCGCCGATTTTGTAATACATCGGGCAAATCCACTTTTCTCCGCGCCAGAGATACCGCCGCCATCCCATCACGCTGGCTTGTGCTCGGATAATGTCCCCGTCGCGCCAATGCCGCTCAATCCCACTCCAAGGGTAACCCGTTGTGCCACCTCCGGCACTAATTTCACTCCACCCCAAATCGTCGCGGAGTGTAATGTAGGAGTAGTTTGTAGCCCACGGCGTACCGGTTGTGCCAAAACCCCACTTCTGCCCACGGTACCAATGTAGCGCGCCTCGGATACTTGAGGCGGACACCGTCGCATTCTCAATGGTTTCTACAATATCAAACCTGCCTCTATTGTTGTAAGGGTTATGCACACCGGGGCAGAGCGTGAGGGAATTGATTTCAGGGCCAAACCACATTCCGTTTGTACCGGGTGTTCTATAATACGCCCCTGAGCTCGCTGGGCGGGCACGCTCTCCCGGATTCAAGCGAGCACTCACGAAGGTGCTCCAAAACCCAATTCCCAAAACCGTTATGAGCAAAAACCCATCAAAAACGAGATCCAAATTTTTCCGCAACATCAGTCAGATTTTCCTTATTCTTGTTTCAAATGCGCCCACGTCGTGGCCAATTTCCGCTTTGGTGAGACAGCGAGTCCGGAAATCGTAAACGTATCTACCCAGGCGCTCCCGGTATTCACATCATCTGTTACAAAGCCAGCGAGCACAAAAGCGATAATATCAATTTGATCGAAGTTAGCATCTCTAAAATCCATGCGCGATTCGCCATTAGCGTGCAGTTGAAATCTGCCGCCCTCGAAGTGCAACTCCATCTGTTGGAGTTCGTCTGTGTTCCATCGCTGCCCGGGACCGACGAACACGCTGCCATCTCTTGAGGCTTGCATATCATTCGTGAAAAAGAGGTAGTAGCCGTGTTCATCTATTTCGGCAACGGGGTTTAGGAAATGCTTTGCGAGGGCGATACCGAATCGTGCTTCTGCTGCCCCGATGGTTTCCAGCCTAATTGTAAAGTCATGGTATGGCCCGGGGTAGGCTATGAATTGGTACAGTTCAAATATCGTGCTCCACTGCTGCTGTGCCCGAATTTCTGCCCTTAAAAATCCATCTTCAATGCGCCAGACAGAGTCGTTTCCCGCTTGCTGCCAATTATCTTCTGTCTCTAGTTCAAAGTCGTCTTGCCAAGTAACGGCGACCGCGCCTCCTTGCAAAATAAGGAATGCATAAATTACAAAAATGAATATTCTCACTGCGAAATGTCTCCCGTTACAAATTTACAAAAAGTGAAAAGACGCGAGGCTTTGATGCAGTGCGTTCTATTTCAGCGGTACACAATCATACCAGGCATCGGTACTTTTCTCAACACCTTTTTCTTGGCAACTGAGCATGTTTGTCTCAAGACGAAACTTAGGGCGAGTGAAGCCGCCCTCGGTGTGTTGCAACACCTTCAGATTGGGGATACCTCGTTCGGTTGCACAAAAATAGGTTAATGTTCCGCCTTTATAGTACTTGGGAGCGAGATATTTCTTTCCTGCATGCTCATACTTGTGGTAGCCCACGACTTCAGCCTTGGCTTTTATGGCATCTCCGGCGCGCCAATGTTCCTCAAAGCCGCTCCAAGGATACCCCGTGACACTGTTCTCCACATCAATGTCTGCCCAGTCAATCTCAACGATGAGGGTAATGTAGACGCTGTTTGTGCCCCACGGTGTGTCGGCACTGGCAAAACGCCACTCCTGCCTTCGGTACCACCACACTTTCCCAGGTTTAGCGGAGGGCCAAACTTCCGCGTCCTCTCTCGTAGATGTAATATCGAAAAAGCCGGCTAGATTGTATGCGTGCGTGACACCGGGACAAAGTACAGGACTATTCACCTCAGGGCCAAACCATCGGTTGCTGCCTTCCGCTGCCACAAATTTACCGGGCCTCCGATAATAGTCACCGGCCGCTGCAGGAACCGCTGTCTCCTGAAGGATAATTCTTCCCGCTTGTGTGTATGTACCGTGCAGTCCGGCACTTGCAGGAGAAACCAGAAATTGGCTGGCGACAATTACCACCAGGGCTACTGTATTGAACCAGTGTGTAACCAAGCGTTTACATGCCATGGGTGAATGACACACGGCGGGAGAAAGTTTCCGCGTGTGGGCTTTCTAAAGACCCTACTACTTTTAACGTTTCAACGGAGAACCCACGGCGTGTGCCTACTACTTTGCAAAAGGGGTGCCATCTCGTCTGCCCAGATAGATGCGGTATGCACTACCAGAGGCAGGAATCTCAACGTGCTTCTGAATGAACCTTCGCTGGTAGGGCGTGGGAGCGTTTTGTAACCCCGACAGTGCATCCGTAGCATTTTCAAACGTCGCTTGGACAGCACGGATACGCAACTGATACCTGCCTTCCGTTAAATTCTCAAACGCGAACTGTCCCTGCGCGTCTGTTTCCGTCTCAAAACGATCCAACGTCATTGACATATCGTATCGGCTCAATTCCCATGGATACCATGAACGCGAGACGACAGCGTTGCGCACAGGCTGTGCAGTATCTGCCCAGAGAATTTGGCCTCGTAGTACCACCGTTGGCACGTCCGCTACAATTAGCACTTCTTTGCCATTCGCCGATGCCGCTACATCAAGTCCGGTTGCAGAGATGCCTTCACCAACGAGATAAAGGGTATATTTTCCCTCAAAGAGGCCGTCTAGCACGAAAGTCGGTTCCGTTACAGGAAACCGTTTTGACAGCACAGGTCTGTTTAACCTTAGCGGATTCAGCACAGGTGCCATTGGCGTATTTGCAGGGAACACCTTTACTGCATAATACCCCTCCGAGGGAATATCGCGTGGGAGGATAACTTGCCCTACAATAGCAATCCCTTTTTCAAGCGGTACAACCAGAGGCTCTTCTCCTATATCCACGTTCTGATATACCCTAGAAAAGTAACCTTTTTTCGACACCTCAAGGGATAGAAGCCGGGGCGCAGTCTCTAACACCTGCATCTGAAAAGCACCGTGTGCATCGGTTTGTGCCGTCGCCAAGAGGGCACCGTGCCCGTGTGGGGTTTCCCTGTGCCGCGTTGCGTAAAGCTGCGCTGCCGCTATGGGACGCTGCTGCGTGTCAACAACCCTGCCGCGTAACGTTTTTAGTTTCGGTAGGCGGACCGAAATTAGCTGCCTGTTTTGCGGGTTAACCTGCTCCACATAAGCAAGAATAACATGATTTCGAGAAATTGTCAAACTGTATTCGATCGGATAGAGCTCAGAAAAGCGGAAGTTGCCTTTGGCATCCGGGCGCGTTGTATGCTCAGGTGGTGCTGCGCCGCGAAAGAAGTCCGCCGACTTATTGTGCATTTTTAATCGCACCACGAGTTCATCAACAGCGTGTACCGGGCTTGCAGAAAAAACCGTGCCTTGCAAAGAGAGAAGCGGTTTTAGGGCAATGTCTCCTAAATCATATCTACTTTTACCGGGGGACATCTCCCACCGCAGGAGTTTTGCTTGGTAACGTGGATGGAGTGCCATGAGAGAGAACGCATAATAGGTTTGCGGTTCATTCGGGATTGTGAGCCAAAATGTGCCTTCGGCATCCGTCTCTGTCTCGTGTGTGAAATCTCTATCAGGATAGACACGCTCAATTTTTTCAGAAGCGACGCGAACAAGCACATCGGAAATAGGTTGCCCATCATCGGCATCCACGAAACTGCCATGAAGGGACGCGCCCTGTTGCCCTAGGTTATCTGGTGTCTGGCAAATTCCGACAGTGGTGCAGAGAAATAGTAATAGCAGCGCCCAAGGGGTGATGAGGGTGTTCATATCATTCGGTTTTCTTGTGCAATTTGACAATATTGTATCATGAAATAAAAAATAATTCATGCTATACACATTAGTACCTAGGGGCATTTCGTTTTCAGTATTATTGGAGCGTATTTCTTTAGCCCCGTTAGGGCGTAATGTTTAGAGCCGCGGAAAACAAAACAAGCCCCGCGGGAAACGGGGCTTGTCTGCGTTCTTCGTTTTAGGAAAATACCCCCGACGAGATTTGAACTCGTGTCGCCGCCGTGAAAGGGCGGTGTCCTTGGCCAGGCTAGACGACGGGGGCACAAATGGTGAGCCGTACAGGGATCGAACCTGTGACCACCTGATTAAAAGTCAGATGCTCTACCAGCTGAGCTAACGGCTCGTGATATACTCCCAATGCTAAAGCCGTGGGAAACCTCTTTCGGAGGTTTCCTTCCGTGCCCGCAGAGTGGGTGGTATTTTCCCCTGCTTTGCAGGGGTTAACACCTGTAGTGTGGTATCAACAAGGGTTGCTTGCAATTGCAAGTCTGACACCCTCTCCGCCAAAGGTTGATATCCCAACCTTGCGTGATATAGTATACCACACTCACCTATAGTTTGTCAAAATCTTTTTTCCGATTCACCATGGTTCGGACACACTAGGGATGCAAAGCATCCCAACGCGAAAGCATTGGGTTTTGGCGATAGAACATGATAAATAGGACAAAGTTTGCAAGCCTATATTGCAAAACTCAATTTTTAATGATACCATCTTTTTAGGCAAATGTCAAATTAAAATGCAAAAAATTCAAAAACGCATTCTTTGTTTTTCTCCAATGGCGATGCGGTATATAGTCAACGCAAATTGCCGCTCTCATTAGAAACCTCGCTCGCTAGCGGTGCAACCACAGCCGCCTCTAGGGCGAGTTCAACGTTAGGGCTTGCGGCCTCTAAAGGTTCAATCGACAGCCGACACCCAAGGGTAGTGAGAATGGTGCTGAGCGTATCAAGCCGCGGGGCCTCGCCGTTGGATAGCACCTCCGAGAAGAATTGAGGCTTCTCGCCTGTTTTCTTGGCAAGTTCGGTAATCCCCCCCTGCGATTCTACAACCGTCCGAAGTGCCAATAGAAATAAATGGGTGGCCCCGTCAATTTGGTATTCCGCCAGTGCCACGTCAAGATATCCAATCGCCTCCCCCTTGTCGGCAGTAAACCTTTCAATTAGGTATTCACGCCATGTTTGATATTCTTTCACTTGTAGTTTTCTCGGCTGTGCGTTACGCATTAAGGTTTTCAACCGCCTCCGCCTGCCATTCCTAATTTTGCGTCAGTATAGGAACACTCACCAAAGTGCCGGCCCTAATTGCACAATCTGATCTCTATCGGGGCCAACAGAGATAATCGGAATGGGTACGTTGAGATAATCGGCAACGTAAGCGATATAGTCTCGGGTCTGTTGCGGAATCTCTTCAGCGGTGCGCGCTTCAGTTAGGGGGTGTTGCCACCCGGGCAGTGTCTCATAAACAGGTTCACACGCCTCCAAAGCTTGTAGGCTACTGGGGAAGGTAGTGGTTTCTTTGCCTTTGTATCGATAGGCAACGCAGACCTGGAGTTCAGCGAGGGTATCAAATACGTCCAGTTTCGTCAGTGCGACAGCGGTTAGCCCGTTAATTTGCGCCGCATATCGGAGCGCGACGAGATCCAGCCATCCGCATCTTCTGGGACGCTGCGTCGTGGCACCATACTCTTTTCCGATCTTCCGAATTTCTTCATCCAGGTGGGGCGGCATCTCGGTAGGAAAGGGGCCACCGCCGACGCGCGTCACATACGCTTTTGAAACGCCCAGCACTTCATCAATCACTTTGGGACCGATGCCGAGGCCAGTGCACACTGCACCTGCGGTACAGTTAGAGGAGGTAACGTAGGGGTAGGTACCAAAATCTATATCCAGCATAGTTCCCTGTGCCCCTTCAAATAGAATCCGTTTTTCCGCAGCGATGGCATCGTGCATGAATGCAACGGTATCCGTCACATAGGGAGCAATCCGCTGGGCATAGTTGTAGTAGGTTTCAAGCAGCACTTGCCGTTCTACTCCCCCTATCTGAAGAGCATCTGCTTTGGTTTCCAGGTTGTAATCCAACTTCTTTTGGAAATGGTCAAACTCAAGCAGATGTCCTACACGGATGCCTGCGTGTCGGTTCATCTTATCGGAGTAGGCGGGGCCAATGCCGCGCGAAGTCGTGCCGATTTTTGCGGCACTCCCCATTTGTTCCCACTGTTCCACAACCTTGTGGTAAGGCAAAATGAGGTGCGCCCGGTCGCTGATTTTCAGGTTTTCACTACTGACTTCAACGCCTTGCGCCTGCAACCGGTCAATTTCACCAAAAAGGGTTTCCAAATTAATGACGACACCGTTGCCGATAACATTCACCGTGTCGGGCCGGAGAATTCCTGATGGAATAAGATGCAGAATAAAGGTCTTTTCGCCGAGTACAATGGTATGCCCGGCATTATCGCCGCCCTGATAGCGCGCGACAATATTCGCGTGCTCAGCAAACACATCGGTGAGTTTCCCTTTACTCTCATCGCCCCACTGCGCGCCTAAGATGACAATGTTTGACATTTTTTCTATGTTCACCATGTGTTAATCAATTCCTCTGTGTACACAAAGGAGTTGATTAAGGTTCGTTAATCTGACAGGTTCACTACAGGCAATCAAAACCTTAACGTTTAGAGAATTGAAAGCGGGCACGTGCACCTTTCTGTCCGTATTTCTTGCGTTCAACCATTCTTGCATCGCGCGTCAAGAATCCTGCTTTTTTCAAAGACAGCTTCAAGGATTCCTCCGCTTTAACGAGTGCGCGTGCAAGTCCATGCGAAATTGCACCCGCTTGCCCCGTGTGCCCCCCACCTTTTACGTTGACGAGGACAGCATACTCCCCAACCTTTTCAACATGCTCAATGGGGCGTTGTGCTGCCTGCCAGTGATCTGCGCGCTGAAAGTATTCGGTAATCGGTTTTTTATTTACAATAATGCCGCCTTCACCACCGGGGATGATTCGGACGCGCGCGACCGATGTTTTGCGCCTGCCGGTCCCCCAGTATTGCTCAATAGCCATTCCGTTTCTAACCTCCACAGTTGATTGGTAGCCTTGCGAGGCACAGGGCCCTCGCGCTACGGTAGATTGCGATAGATTCTACAATGCTAAGACTTCCGGTGTCTGTGCTTGGTGCGGATGTGCAGGGCCGGTGTAAACCTTGAGGCCCTTCATGAGTTGCCGACCGAGGTGATTTTTTGGAAGCATCCCCTTGACAGCAGCGGAGATAATGAACTCAGGCTTAACGGCCATCTGCTCCTCAAAGGTTCTATATTTATCCCCACCGGGGTAGCCGCTATGCCGAAAATAGGTTTTCTGCACCGTTTTATTGCCTGTGACAACCACCTTCTCCGCATTAACAACAGCAACGCGAAATCCCAAATCCGCATGCGGTGTAAACCGGGCATTATGTTTGCCTCTCAACACTTGTGCAATTCGAGATGCTAAACGCCCTAGCACTTGCCCTTCCGCATCCACCACATACCATTTAATCTCTTTATCCGCTTTTGGAAAATAGGTTTTCGTTTTCAGTACCATGTGACTTCCTGTTCCTTCAATCAAAACTTTTTAACAAATTGCAGTAGATAAGTTTGTGCCGCAACGCTATCAACTGGAAAATTTCGCCAAAGAACTCCTATGCAATCACAACCGCGCATTGCGCACACAACCATAAGATATTATACCATAAAAAACGCCGTTTGTCAAAACTAAATTTAGATTTAGGGGCGGATCGGTGCATATCAGGTGGATGCGTTCATCGTCCATCTCGCGTAGGATTTCAAGGTTGTCGCAGAAGTAGAGTTTGTTCATTTGTATTCTCCAAGGCCTTGGACACTGGCGGTTTCTCCTCTCTGATTTCCACACCATTATTTGGCACGGCTCCACATCCTAAACGCCCTAACAGGAAAACCACCAAAGCTATAAGCAGCGGAATAGCAAGGAAACCCCAATTCATCATTCTATCTATCCATTTTGCCATTTGTCTGATCTCCTTATCCAGGATAAAGATAGACCCAATATCCCTAAAAAAAAGAAAGCGTCTCTACAAGACTAAAGAAGGGAAGGAGACGCAATGTAAGGATAAACATGTCGATTTTGATAGAAGTTGAAGTTTAACAGAAATTTGGGTCAGATGTCAAACAAACCCTAGCGTTTTTCTGAGAAATTCTCGCAGATGCGACAATCAACAGGAATTAGCGTCTATTTTCAAATCAAGCCTGGGGTGATTCAGCCACTTGCTCTGGGCTTGTCTCTAAGGGCGCGTTTGAGGGCGTTAATTGTTCACTTGCGAACTCACTACTATGGCTCTCTGCCGCTAGCGGTTCAATTGAAAGCCGCCACCCCAACGCCTTGAGAATAGTACTAAGGGTACCAAGTTGCAGCGCATCTTCACTGAATAGGAATTTTGAGAGGGCTTTTGGGGCAATGCCACCTTGCTTGGCAACTTCGGAAATCCCGCCCTGCGCTTCTATAACATTCCGGAGCCCTTTGAGAAAAAATGGCGTGTCACCATCAACGAGGTATTCTTCGAGTGAAACTTGAAGGTAGCCAATAGCCTCCTCCCGGGCAGCAAGCTGTTCTATTAGGAACTCGTGCCATGTTCTCAGTTTTTCCATCGTTGTGTCTCCTTGTATTGCAACCAATAATCCTTTGCACGTTCAATGTCACTTGCCTGTGACGACTTGTCGCCCCCACAGAGGAGAAGATGGTTTCTCGTTTTTATGAGCGTGGAGTCTAAGTATAATACCCTGAAACGAAACAAAAATCAAGAAAAAAACAGCGTGGCTGTTCAGGGTTACACTTATTGTATATTGGGATATATTCTCGCTCCTTACGCAAAAGAGATATGAAATTTCATAGTAAACCTCACAAAACCCACTCATAGTGTAGGTTTACAACCTTTTGGGAACACATCACTCTCCGGAGGCTACCATGAAACGCCCACGATTTCCTTTAGGTATTATGGATGAGTATCGCGTAACACCAATCTGAAATTTTCAACTTCTTGCTTGCAATTCAATAACTTTTTTGGTATACTTAAAAAGATAATACAACCCCAATCAAATTGGATTGCAAATAATGCGAATTATCCTTTACACCGGTAAAGGTGGCGTTGGGAAAACAACCATCGCCGCAGCCACAGGTATCAAACTCGCTGAACTCGGCTACAAGACCATCGT
This sequence comes from uncultured Poribacteria bacterium, assembly GCA_958295855.1. Lineage (GTDB taxonomy): Bacteria > Poribacteria > WGA-4E > WGA-4E > WGA-3G > CATQHH01. The sequence continues at coordinate 567,408 of OY282383.1, forward strand.
GATTTCACTCGATGCGGCGCATTCGCTACGCGACGCGTTTGATAGCGAAGAAAAACTCGTCCGCGGAAGCACTGAAAAGCAAACGCAAATCAATGACAACCTCTGGATACAAGAGATTAACATTCAGGAAGCAATAGTCGAGTACTGGGACGATGTTTACAACTACATCCGTTCCCTGTTGAACCGCTCAGGGCTTGAAAACCTCGTCGCCGAAGAGATTGCAGTGTTTCCGGGAATGGAGGAGATCTGCGCGCTCCTCTATATTAACCAATATGTGCGTGAAAACGCATACGATGTGATTATTCTCGACTGCGCGCCCACCGGAGAATCACTTCGGTTCGTTAGCATACCGACGACGCTGGAATGGTATATGAACCACATTTTCAAATTAGAGCGCAGCTTGGCAAAAATCGCAGGGCCAGTCATTGAACGCGTCAGCTCCGTACCCATCCCGCGGGATAACTACTTTCAAAACATTCAAGACCTTTTTGATAAATTGGAAGGTATTGACAGCGTACTCACCGATGCGAAGATTACAACAGTACGCTTGGTAACGAACCCAGAGAAAATTGTGATCAAAGAGACGCAGCGGGCGTTTATGTACTTTTGTCTCTATGGGCTCTGCATTGATGCTGTGATTATCAACCGAATATTTCCCGAAGAGGTAGAGGCTGAATATTTTGAATTCTGGAAACAGACACAACAGCACTATATTAAAGCGGCAAATAACTACTTTTCAGACGTGCCAATCTGGAGAGTCAACCTCTTTGCTGACGAAATTGTTGGGGAGCCGGGGTTGCGTCAGCTAGCAGATGCACTCTATGCAGATATTAACCCGGCATCGCAGTTTTCTGACGAAAGCCCGTATCAATTCCAAAAAACTGAAGGTGCGTATCAGTTGTCTATGCGCCTCCCCTTTCTTAGCAAAGAGGAAATTGAACTGGTAAAGCACGGAGATGAATTAATTGTCACGATAGGCGGCTTTAAGCAACACGTGGCACTGCCGCGCAGCCTTTCCAACAAAAAAACCACCGGGGCGAAACTGACAAAAGAAGGGTTGGTAATTACGTTTGAGGCAGAAGCCCGCGGTTAAAGGAGGAAACAATGTTGTTTTCACTCATCAACGAGGTGAAAGAACGGATTGTGGAAGAACTCTCGAAGGACCATGGTGAATCCATCACTCACTTCCGCAACGCTGAGATTGAGTTTTTGAAACGAAAAGTATACCACTATTTTCAATAGTGGTGAACTCCTCCCGGTCGTTTATAAATGAGGAGATTCAGTGCATCGACCGGTGGTTAGAGAAGCAGTCCGAATCTTGCAATAAGTAGAAGCCTGTTTTGTCCATCTCAAAATGAGGTATATTCGTTTGTGGTGGCCCAATAGGTATACCACGCATTTTCAATGCGTGATGAACTGCTTATTGTGCATGCGGAGGCACATCAACATGTGAGCAGTTTATGGAAACCAGCAAAACGGACAAAGCCGTCGTTACTGTAGCCGTTACAACGCTTTTAACGTTTTTAATAGTGAACTACATCGGCTCCATCTGGCTCCTTTATCCAAACCTGCTGATTGCGATAGGCTTATTCGGTTACTGTATCTGGCAGAACGGTGAAGGGACTTCTCTTCTTTCAAGAAGCCTGCTTTTTGGATTTACTGCCACCCTGACATACATACCGATGGACTGGTTGTTCTCACGAAAAGTGCATCTCATTTTCTACCTCCGTCCAGATTTTCTGGCGAACATGACAACACCGATTGGGTTGATACTGAGCTGGGTGGTGTTCGCAACACTCACAGGCTACTGTTATCAGCAGTTGGAAATGATTTGCCGTAACCGTGAAGTTGCCGGAGCTGCCCTATTGGCAGCAGCTACCACAGGTATCGGTGCTGCTGTCGGAAGCACAGTCATCTATGGACTGGGTTCATCACATTTATGGACATGGAACGCGAAATGGATAGATACCACACCACATATCGCATCGGTGCCGCTCTTTGTACCTGTCGCTTTTCTGCTGACTTTCTTGTTGTGCCCGTATTATTTTCATCGGGAGCAACACGCTGCGGTTGCCGGGATACGGTGTGGCATCTTTATGGGGGCATTGCAGTTTTTCTGTTTTCTACTGTTTTATATATGGAGGTAGATACTATAGTTTATGAAAAACATCAGAACACTTCGACGAGATTTTCACGTCGATATGACGACAGTCCAAACTTATCCACAGCAAGGAAAATTCCTTGAAAAAAGGAATGGTTATACCCCGCAGGCGGGGCGTATACCATTGCGCTCAACAACAATTTTAGCCGTGCGCCGGAATGGGCAAGTGGCTATCGGTGGCGATGGCCAAGTCACTTTAGGCGATATAGCCATTAAACACAGCGCACGAAAGATTCGCAAAATCCATGATGACCGGGTGCTGATAGGTTTCGCCGGCTCTGCATCGGATGCCATCACCCTATATGAAAATTTGGAGAAGAAACTGGAAAAGTATCGTGGGCATCTTCAGAAATCTGCGGTGGAACTCGCACGAGAGTGGCGAACGGATAGGATGCTGAGACAAGTAGATGCCCTCCTCATCGCTGCCGATGCCAGCGATAGCTACCTGATTTCGGGCCAAGGCGATGTCATCGCCCCCGACGATGATGTTCTGGCAATCGGTTCCGGCGCGTCTATCGCTCTATCTGCTGCCAGAGCCTTGCTCAAGTACTCCGCCCTGACAGCACCCGAGCTCATCGCAGAGGCACTCCAGATTACGAGTGAAATTTGTATCTACACCAACGCGCGCATTGAAGTTGAAACAATAAAAACGTGATATACTCCCCCAGCTGAAGCAGTGGGGAAACTTCTTACCCCGTGCCAGCAAGGTGGATTGTGGTATCAACAAGGGTTGCTCGCCGAGGCGAGTCTGATACCCTCTCCGCCAAAGGTTGATATCCCAACCTTAAGAATGTTTATCGCCGCATTCACATCTCTATCATGCAGGGTTTTACACACATGACAATACCACTCCCGGTCTTTGAGTTCCAGAAACATCACACGCTGTCCGCAATTGTGGCATATCGGCGTGGTAGGCTCCCAACGCCAGATGGTTTCCACACGCTTGCATCGTTTGTGTGCTTGCCACCGTATCTTTTGCATGAACTCACCGAAGCCGAGGTCGGAGATTTTCTTCCCCCAGAGGCGTTTCATACCTTTGAGGTTCAAGTCCTCGAAGAAACATACGTCAAACAGACGGACGAGTTCGAGGGCAAGTTTCCAGTGATGGTCTTCGCGTTGGCGAGTGATTTTCCGATGACAGCGTGCGAGATGCTTCCGTGCGCGTTCACGATTGTTGCTACCGCGTTTTTTCTTGGATACAACACGGTTTGCTTTGGAAACCTTGGCAGCAGACTTTTTATAGAATTGAGGCGACTCATACTTCTTACCATCAGAACAGGTGAGAAAGGTTTTGAGACCGAAATCAAACCCAGCAGCCTGACCCATCTTCGGTTCGGGACTCAAGCCTTCGTCATCTGTCACGATGGACAGATACCAATCGCCCAGTGTGTCACGTTTCACGGTAACACGTTTCACGTCGCCTTCGAGGGGACGGTGCAGCCAAAAGCGATACCAAGTTGTGAACGAAAAGTGAACAACTTTTTTATTTCTTACATTCGTTTGTTGAGACGTATTTTGGCAACAGGCACACGGCACTTATCTCTGCGTTTATCAGAGACTGTTTCTATTTTGACATGGGTACCATCAAACGTCATAGAGCGGTATTTACGCCAACCTTTGAACTTGGGAGGACGCTTCGCCCGGCGCTCAAAGAAGTTAATATAGCCACGCTCAATGCGTTTCAGGCACTCTTGCAAAGCCCACGAGTAAGGTTTCTTCCAGGGCGCGTATTTCGGAAGACGCTTCAACTTCGTCAGGTGTTTGGCGAGGCGATAGTAATTCGCGCGTTTGTAACCTTCATATTTCCCGTAGATACGGTAGTGCCTACGGGACAGAGCAATGAAGTGGTTATGCACCTGACTGATGAGACGCGTGTTAGACATCAAGTGTCTATTACGCTTATGAGATTGTATTTTGTATTTAAAGGTTCGCATTGTTTTTCTCCAGCATTGTTCCCGTTTGCATACGGCTGCGGTAGAGACCGCGCCTTGCGACGCGGATGCAAATCTCTACCAACAATGCTTGAAGCATTATATACTATTTTGCAAAGTCATGCAATGGTAGAATCCCCTGCTTTGCAGGGGTTTCATACCAATAATGTTTTTTGCGTTTTCTACATCCCCACGCTGAAGCATGGGGTTTTGAAAACGGGGAGTTGATAAAAGTATATCACTATTTTCAATAGTGATGAACCCCTTGCAATTTACAAAACTTGCAGCACAAACCTCTGACGAGATTTAACTTGTCTGAGGGTATGAGCCCCTGCAAAGCAGGGATTTATACCATTGCAGAACTTTCTTGCAACCTTCATTCTCTGCATTTTTTGTAATTTAAAAGGACATCAGACCCATTCTGAATCGGCATATCACCCCTGCTCGCAGGGGCAAATGCCACTATTTTTTGGGAGGTTACCCTTGGAGAAATTAAACGCAACGCGTGAGCAGCTAGAAAAGAAAACCTTAGCAGAGGCACTCACCCCGCGGCAGATAGTTGAGGAACTGGACAAATATATCATCGGGCAGTTTGAAGCGAAACGTTCGGTTGCTATTGCCCTCCGGAACCGTGCGCGGCGGCAAATGCTGGCAGAAGATATGCAGGACGAAGTCGCGCCTAAGAACATCATCATGATCGGCTCAACAGGCGTAGGCAAAACCGAAATCGCCCGCAGACTTGCCCGGCTTGTTGATGCGCCCTTCATCAAGGTAGAAGCTTCAAAGTATACCGAAATCGGTTACGTCGGGCGAGATGTTGAATCCATGATTCGCGACTTAACCGAAATCGCTATTAGCCGAGTCAAAGCGGAACAGACCGAGGCAGTTGAGGAAAAGGCACGGGAATCTACTGAAGAACGGCTGTTGGATGCACTTTTCCCGATGCCACGCTCCCTACAGCAGAGCCTGCGCTTACGAAGTGAGTCTACAGATGATACCGAAACAGAAGAGGATGACGATGTGCTGCAGCTCCCCTTCGATCTCGGAACCGACGCGGAAACTGAAGAGGAGGAAGCCAAAGAGAGGGAAAGAGTGCGATACTTCAAAACCCGAGAAAAGTTTAGAACTTGGCTACAAGAAGGCAAACTTGAGGAGAAACCGGTGGAAATCAGTGTCAAACACCAGAATATGCCTTTCGTAGAAATCTTTTCGCCGGGGGGAATTGAGGAGATGGACATCAATTTCAAGGATATGTTCGGTAGCATCCTCCCGAATCAAACTAAGAAACGCCGACTCCCCGTGTCAGAAGCACGAAAAATCTTGATGCAGGAGGAATCCGACAAACTCATTGATATGGATGCTGTCATCAGCGAAGCTATCGCGCGCGTTGAAAACTCCGGTATCGTCTTTTTGGACGAAATTGACAAAATAGCAGGACGCGAATCTCGACAGGGGCCCGATGTCTCACGCGAAGGCGTGCAGCGCGATATCCTCCCCATCATTGAGGGAAGTACGGTAGCATCGAAGTATGGCTCGGTGCGGACACATCACATCCTGTTTATCGCCGCAGGCGCGTTTCATGTCTCCAGCCCTTCAGATCTCATCCCTGAACTGCAAGGGCGGTTTCCAATTCGGGTTGAACTCAAAAGTCTGAATAAAGCTGACTTTAAATCTATTCTCACAGAACCGAAAAACGCTTTAGTCAAGCAGTATACTGCACTGCTCAGCACCGAGGGCATCGAGGCAACTATCACCGAGGACGCAATTGACGAAATCGCTTCCCTGGCCTTCCAAGTTAATGAATCGGTTGAGGATATCGGCGCACGGCGACTGCATACTATTATGGAAAAACTCTTTGAAAACCTATTTTTTGACGCACCCGACATCGAGCAGACTGACGTCACCATTGATGCTGACTATGTCAAATCAGAATTGGCAGAAATCGTCAAAGACCAGGATTTGAGCAGATATATTCTCTAAATAGTTGTCAGTTAAGAGGGCTCCTGGTAACAATCCTCCCTCACTTCTTGTTAGGCAAAAGGGAAATGATAACAGTGCGAAAACTCCAAAGTTTTATGAAATTTCATCTGTCTTCTCTAGATGCGCTTGCAAGCTGCGTTCGCATGCTCTTTACATTCATCGCTTATGCCCTGTTCCTACCGAACAGCTTCGCCCAAGACAGCACACAATGGAGATTGCCTGAAAGCAGCCCTGAACTTGGCACAAAGGCGATACATGCTATAAAATTCTCCCCGGATGGCACCCAACTCGCCGTGGCGAGCGCACAGCGGACATTGCCGATATATGATACCCGCACCGGGAAACGACACGCACTGTTCAGTGGCCCCCCCATGGAGAATGTTACCGCGCTCGCCTTCTCACCAGATAACCAAACAGTTGCCAGCGCAAGTGAAGATCTGACCGTCCGCCTCTGGAACATACGCACCGGTGAACAGAGCACAAACTTCACAGGGCACCTCCATCCTGTTGTTGCATTAGCATTCTCACCGGATGGCAAAACCCTCGCTAGCGGGAGTTTCAAGGAGATTCGTTTATGGCACCTGAGCGGCGGACAAGGACACCTTGCCGCAGTCCTTCACGGACATCAGGATATGGTTACCACCCTGGCGTTTTCTCCCGATAACCAAACCCTTGCCAGCACAAGCCAGGTGGCTGTTAAAAATTACGGTACAATCTTGTTATGGCATGTAGAAACAGGTCAACTTCAAAATAGCCTCTCCGCACATACAGATTCAATTCTAGCACTCGCCTTCTCGCCAGATAATAAAACTTTGGCCAGCGGGGGATATTGGAGCGCGGAAGCAGAGAGTACACTCCGCTTGTGGAACCCACACACCGGACAATTACTGGCAACCTTTGAAGACCATACGGCCCCGGTCTTTGCCCTCGCCTTCTCGCCAGATGCCCAAAGTCCTATTGGCACAACGCTTGCCACCGCGGGTTGGGACAATACAATTCGGTTGTGGGACCTACACACTTCAAGAATTCAAGCCCGCCCAAAAACCCTCCGCTATGGGACAGGCGATGTCGGTGCCTTAGCATTTTTACCAGATAACCAGACGCTTGCCAGCGCAAGTCTGGATGGGACAATTTTCGTATGGACACTCACACCTGTCCCCACACAAACGCCGTGGGATGTCAACAACGACGGCATTGTAAATATCTTAGATTTAACGTTCCTTGCCTCACGTCTCGGACAGAAAACACCCGACCTGAACGGGGATGGCATCGCAAACATTTTGGATTTGATGCTCGTTGCACAACACATCGGAAAATAGGCGGTGTCTTATGAGAAAGACGCAATTTTTCAGAGCGACGCTCATGTGAGTTTCTGTCCTATCTTTGTCAAACGGCTTCACCCAAGGCGACACACAATGGAACTTACCCTACGGTGCCAGGGCACGCCTCGGGAAATGATGCTATGCAGAAGAATTTAAGGCTTGACATAATACCTGCTTTATGGTAGAATGCAGTATCAAGTTGGATACGAAAAAAAAGAAGGATAAATCGATGAAATCATCACACGACTGCTTACAAACACGCTTATGTCGCTGCCTGGCGCTTGCTGCCAACGGCATGCTGATGTTGTTTATCTTTGTTTCACCGATATTCGCCGAGGAACACACGGTGGAAGAAACAGCACCTCCTGTCAAAAAATACGTTGCGTTCACATTGAGCGGTACCTTCACCGATACCAAAACGGTGAGTACCTTTGGTACCTCTTCAACGAAGACGCTCCGCGGGCTCTTTAAGAAACTGGACGCTCTCAAAAACGATGATGAAGTAGCCGGTGTTATTTTCAAAATTGGGAATGTCGGCGTAGGGTGGGCAACACTCCAAGAAATCCGAGATAAACTGAGTGAACTCCGCGATGCAGAAAAAGAGACGATCGGCTATCTTGAAAGCGGGGGCAATGCTGAGTATCTCCTCGCCGCTGCGATGGGCTCTATTGTTCTGATGCCGACCGGCAGTCTCAATTTAACCGGCTTACGCGCGGAAGTGCTCTTTTACAAAGGGCTTTTGGAAAAGTTGGACATCCAAGCGGATATGCTGGCAATGGGAAAATACAAATCCGGGGTTGAACCCTATACACGCGACGGTATGTCCGAGGCGTTCCGAGAATCCATGAGTGCCCTGCTGGATGATCTGTATGCCCAACTGCTGAATCAAATCGCCGAAAGCAGAGAGGGAATCACGCCAGAAACCGCTGCCGAGCTGATAAACCGCGGTCCCTTCACCGCAGAAGAAGCACATGGGGCGAAACTCGTCGATCGATTGCAATACTACGACGAGCTGCTGGAGGCTATCAAAATGGCTCCAGAGGGAGAGATACAGGTTGTCTCAAGTAGCGAAGGGAAGCGAAAAGTTCCGAATATGAATAGCTTCGCGGGGCTTATGCAGCTGTTCAGCATGCTGAATCCCCCCCAGCGCGCTCAGCCGGCGGCAGAAATGCAAATCGCGCTTATCTATGCCAGCGGGCCTATCCTCATGAGTGCTGAGCCCCTTTTAGCCACTATGCCGGTAATTACCCCGAAAGTGTTCAAAAAGGCATTTCAAAAAGCGCGCACGGACGATTCCGTTCGTGCAGTGGTGCTACGTGTGGATAGCCCTGGCGGCTCTGCGCTCGCTTCTGACCTGATTTGGCGCGAGGTGATGCTCACACAACGCGAAAAACCGGTCGTTGTTTCTATGTCCGATGTCGCTGCCTCTGGTGGCTACTATATCGCGATGGCAGCGGGAACAATAATTGCACAACCTGCCACCCTTACAGGCTCAATCGGGGTTTTCGGTGGAAAACTAAATCTGAAGGGATTCTATAACAAAGTCGGTTTAACAAAAGAGATTATCTCGCATGGGCAAAACGCCACGCTTTATTCAGATTACGGCAGCTTTACACCCACGGAACGCGAACGCGTCGAAAAGATGATGAAAACCGTTTATCAAGATTTCGTCAGCAAGGCAGCAGCGGGAAGAAACAAGCCCTTCGCCGACATTGATACGATTGCACAGGGGCGAGTCTGGAGCGGAAAACAAGCAAAAGAACTCGGCCTCGTTGATGAACTCGGAGGGCTTGATACCGCCTTGTCTATCGCCAAGCAACAGGCAGGCTTCTCTGATGAAGATAAATTCAACGTCATCGTGCTGCCAAAGCAGAAAACCTTTTTTGAACAATTCCTAGAGAGCATGGTTGAAGACATGGAAACTTCAATGCCAATTCAAGGGAGGGGTGCTCTCCGAATCGCGACGTTACCCATGCTGGACCTGCGGTGGAATCAGATTATCACATGGCTGAGCCTATTTGAAAAGGAGCAGGTTGTCACATTTTTGCCTTTTGATATTTTAATTCGGTGATTTTTTGTTCCTTGCGGCGTGCGACAGGTTGTAATGTTGCAATATCCGCTGGGCTTTTCCATTTTTATAATTTCGCTCAGAAGAGACATCTGATGGGGTCAGTTGCAGCACAACCCTCTTTTGAGATTTACCGGGTGTTTGGTGTCCTATCTTGCGTCCTGATTTCTCTGCAAAGGAAATTAAAAAATATGAAATCCAAGAATGACTTTCACGTTGACTTAACTGACGAACAAATCGCCTTTTTTCAAGAGAACGGGTACTTAAGCATTCCATGCATCACAACAGATGAAGAGGTAGAATGGCTCAAGGGCATTTACGATAAACTCTTCACGGAACGCATTGGAGAGGCACAAGGCCGCTACTTCGATTTGGCAGGGCCCCGCGCTCATACCGCTCGTGAAACCTTGCCGCAAGTGCTCGGCCCAGAGGCACAATTTCCAGAACTTCGAGAATCTATCTACTTCCAAAATGCGCGGCGGCTTGCTGCGAAGTTGCTCAGTGTAGCAACCGAGAAGCTCAGCGGTGGCGGGCACATGATTCTAAAGCCTGCCCACTACGGCAATGAAACCCCGTGGCATCAAGACGAGGCGTACTGGAACCCCGAAGTCCAGCCGCATAGCTTGAGTGTGTGGCTTCCGCTTGACAAAGCGACACTTGAGAGTGGGTGCCTCCAATTTATCCCGACATCCCACAAGGGCCCGGTGCGTTGGCATCGCCATATCAACGACGATGCGCTCGTCCACGGGTTAGTGACAGACGATGTTGACACATCGCAGGCAGTCGCCTGCCCGATTCCGGTAGGGGGTGCGACGTTCCATCACTGTCGCACCTTGCACTATTCTGCCCCGAATAGCACCGCGCAGCCGCGCAGAGCCTATATCCTTGTCTTCGGGGGGCCGCCCAAAAAATTGGAGAAACCGGCCCACCGTCCATGGCAAACGGAGGAGCAGGATGCACTCGCCAAACTTAAATCCTTAGTCGCAGAGAGAACATAAGTGGACACGCGCTTGTAGGAATCAACGCTGAGGGTTTCAAACCGGGCATTTGCTTCGGAAGTCTCTGACGAGTTTTCGTCTTCCCTTGCGGAGAAATAACGGTAAATCTTGTCAGAGGTTTGTGCTGCAATGTGTTGTTTTTTCTGGGTTCAGCCGAACATACGTTCAACTTGCTTCATTCTCTGCAAAGGAAGTTAAAAATATGAATGTCATCTGTACCGGCATCAGTTGTTCAGGGCGCAGGGAGTTGATGGCAGATTTTGAGGCACTCTGCGTCCAAAAGGGACTAGACATCGGTTTCTTTAATGTCGGTGATTTTATGCATCGCGCCGCGGCGGAATCTGGTGTTCATTTCACAGAAAAGGTCCTTGATTCGGACCCCGCGGTTCTATCCTTAGCGCGACGCAACGCTTTCTATGAAATCGCGCAACGCGCCAAAACTTATGAACATGCTGTCATAGGGTTACATGCCTGCTTTCGATGGCGTAGGAGCCTGATCGAAGGATTTTCTTTCAAGGACATTGACATTCTCCCACCGCATCTTTTTATCAACGTAGTTGACAATATCACTGACATATCCGACCGGATGGGAGAAACGGCACAATGGGCAGGAATGGGAAAAGCAACACTTAATGTTTGGTTGGACGAGGAAGAGTTCCTGACGAGGCAACTAGCAAATCTTATAGAAAAGCCACATTATACCGTTGCAAGACGACATGAACTTGAGAATTTTTATGAATTGCTCTTTTCCCCCAAACCGAAATTTTACCTCAGCTATCCCATTACGCTCCTAAAAGAGACTCCGGAGGAAATTCAGAAAATTCGCGATCTTGGTGAAAAGCTCAGGCATTCTTTTATTATCTTTGATCCGCTCACAATTAAGGATATGGCCCTCGTTGTCTCCGGGGAGGATGGGAGTGTGCCATCCACTATGAGTGAGATGGATACGCACGTCATCGAGCAGATTAAAACGCGAACTATTTCGCGGGATTACCAATTTATCCACCAAAGCGATTTTGTCGTTGTCATCTACCCTACGGACAAACTGTCGCCCGGCGTTCTCAGTGAAATGAATTACGCGTCCCGCTATAACAAACCGGTGTATGCGTTTTACACTGGCACGCGGAGTATTTTCTTTGAGAACTTGTGCGAACGGATTTTTGGTACCTTTGCGGAACTCGCAGACTTCCTGCATACAACGTATAAAACGCATCCAGATTAAATACCCCTATTATCTCGAAGACTAAGCTTGACATTCTGCGCCAAACAAAGGTATAATATTAAGATGCCATACTACGATGAAATTGTGAAGCACCTGATGGATCGGTTTCCCGATGCGTTTGCGGCGTTAGCCCTCAATTCGCCAGACGTAGAAGTTGTGGAAAGACTCAGCACGGAACAACCGACGATTAAGATGCATCATAGCGATATGACGTTTAAGGTACACCTCCCCGATGAGGAGGCAATTCTCCATATAGAGGCACAAACAGACGATAGCAGAGACAAACCGATGCCGCTGCGGATGTTAGCGTATGCGAGTTTCCTGGGCCTCCAGCATGAGATGCCGGTGTATTCCACGGTGTTGTATTTCCGCCCCACTGCGGGGCGTGCCGACCCGGGGTACTACGCGTATGGCGACGAGCAGCGTGGTGGTTTGTGGTTCAAGTATACCGTGATTAGGTTGTATGAGTTAGCGGGTGAATCATTTTTGGATGCGTCTTCTGTTGGGTTGCTGCCTTTCACACCGTTGATGAAACCGCCTGCGGGTATGAATGCTGATGCGTGGATTCAGAGATGTATTGAGACGACGCGCGCAGCAGCTGTAGACAAACAGACGCGGGCGACATTGTTATTTGCGCTATCGCTTTTCGGGAGTTTAGCGCATCATCGCGAACTTTTTCAATCTCGAATCTCGGAGGAAATCATGCAAGAGTCTCCCTTTTACGAACTTGTGATGCAACGTGGTATCGAGCGGGGTATTGAGCGTGGTATTGAACGCGGGGCACGCGAGACTACCATTGAAAACACGCTTGCTATTCTCACCGCGCGCTTCCCGCACGCAGATGTCAACGCCCTAAAACCAGCACTTGAAGCTATTGCGGATCTGAACCGCCTCAAGGAGTTGACTCTGACAGCTTCGTTGACACCCAGCTTTCGGGCATTCCAACACGGGCTAGAGCCATAGGACACAACTCGCTCGTTTTTTCTAAGTCTTTCGGGAGTTTAGCGTATAATCGCGAACTTTTTCAATCTCGAATCTCGGAGGAAATCATGCAAGAGTCTCCCTTTTACGAACTTGTGATGCAACGTGGTATTGAACGCGGTGCACGAGAGACTGCCATTGAAAACACGCTTGCTGTGCTCACCGCGCGCTTCCCGCACGCGAATGTCAACGCCCTAAAACCAACCCTTGAAGCTATTGCGCATCTGAACCGACTCAAGGAGTTGAATCTGATGGCTTCGTTGGCACCCAGCTTTCGGGCATTCCAACATGGGCTAGAGCCATAGGGCACAACTCGCTAGACACATCAAACACAAGACTCCTCGGATACCCCAACAACGCAGTGAAACCCTATTCATACGCACATACCCCCAAACCCAAGGCAGAGAAGTGTTGGGTTTCACTCGGTACTACTTGTGCAGGGGACGTGGTATGGAAAAGCGTCAGCCCTCTTGGATTTGATACCGTCGCGCTTCTCCTCGTTCAACCCAACCTGCAATGCTAAATGTCTCTAAAGAAAAGCTTGACATTCTGCGCCAAACAAAGGTATAATATTGAGATGCCATACTACGATGAAATTGTGAAGCACCTGATGGATCGGTTTCCCGATGCGTTTGCGGCGTTAGCCCTCAATTCGCCAGACGTAGAAGTTGTGGAAAGACTCAGCACGGAACAACCGACGATTAAGATGCATCATAGCGATATGACGTTTAAGGTACACCTCCCCGATGAGGAGGCAATTCTCCATATAGAGGCACAAACAGACGATAGCAGAGACAAACCGATGCCGCTGCGGATGTTAGCGTATGCGAGTTTCCTGGGCCTCCAGCATGAGATGCCGGTGTATTCCACGGTGTTGTATTTCCGCCCCACTGCGGGGCGTGCCGACCCGGGGTACTACGCGTATGGCGACGAGCAGCGTGGTGGTTTGTGGTTCAAGTATACCGTGATTAGGTTGTATGAGTTAGCGGGTGAATCATTTTTGGATGCGTCTTCTGTTGGGTTGCTGCCTTTCACACCGTTGATGAAACCGCCTGCGGGTATGAATGCTGATGCGTGGATTCAGAGATGTATTGAGACGACGCGCGCAGCAGCTGTAGACAAACAGACGCGGGCGACATTGTTATTTGCGCTATCGCTTTTCGGGAGTTTAGCGCATCATCGCGAACTTTTTCAATCTCGAATCTCGGAGGAAATCATGCAAGAGTCTCCCTTTTACGAACTTGTAATGCAACGTGGCATAGAACTCGGGGCGCGAGAGAATGCCATTGAAAACACGGTTGCTATTCTCACCGCGCGCTTCCCGCACGCAGATGTCAACGCCCTAAAACCAACCCTTGAAGCGATTGCGGATCTGAACCGACTCAAGGAGTTGACTCTGACAGCTTCGTTGACACCCAGCTTTCGGGCATTCCAACACGGGCTAGAGCCATAGGACACAACTCGCTCGTTTTTTCTAAGTCTTTCGGGAGTTTAGCGTATAATCGCGAACTTTTTCAATCTCGAATCTCGGAGGAAATCATGCAAGAGTCTCCCTTTTACGAACTTGTGATGCAGCGTGGTATTGAGCGGGGTATTGAACAAGGCATAGAACGCGGTGTGCGAGAGAATGCCATTGAAAACACGCTTGCTGTGCTCACCGCGCGCTTCCCGCACGCGAATGTCAACGCCCTAAAACCAACCCTTGAAGCTATTGCGCATCTGAACCGACTCAAGGAGTTGAATCTGACAGCTTCGTTGGCACCCAGTTTTCAGGTATTCCAACACGGGCTAGAGCCATAGGGCACAACTCGCTCGTTTTTTCTAAGTCTTTCGGGAGTTTAGCGTATAATCCTGAACTTTTTCAATCTCGAATCTCGGAGGAAATCATGCAAGAGTCTCCCTTTTACGAACTTGTAATGCAACGTGGTATTGAGCGGGGTATTGAACGCGGTGCGCGCGAGAATGCCATTGAAAACACGCTTGCTATTCTCACTGCGCGCTTCCCGCACGCAGATGTCAACGCCCTAAAACCAGCCCTTGAAGCGATTGCGGATCTGAACCGCCTCAAGGAGTTGAATCTGATGGCTTCGTTGACACCCAGTTTTCGGGCATTCCAACACGGGCTAGAGCCATAGGGCGCAACTCGCTCGTTTTTGCTACGTCAAAAAACATCTATAGAAACCCAATCGTTAAAAATATGAAAATCGCCATCCTTTCCCGGGGATCCCAAAACCACGCCACGCGTAGCCTCAGCGATGCCGCCCGAAATGCAGGACACACGGCAGAGATTCTAGACCCTTTCGGTTTCTACCTCCATATCGGTGGCACTGGTAACCGCATCACATACTATGGAAAACCGGCAGAAGATTTTGATGTTGTGGTGCCACGACTCAGCCGCACAACAGCACAATATGGCGAAGAAGTCGTGGCACATTTTGAATGGAGCGGCACGCCTGTGGTGAATCGCGCAAAATCGATTGCCGCAGCACGCCACAAATTTCACTCCCTGCGTATTCTTGCACAACACGGCTTGCCCATTCCACCGAGCCTCACCGTCGGTTCCGCCACATTTTTAGAAAATGCCGTAGCCGAAATCGGGAGTTATCCGTTTATTTTAAAACCGTTTTACGGCACACACGGCAGAGGTATTATGTTGTTAGATACGCCTACATCGCTCACTTCAGCAGTAGATGCCCTATGTGCTCTCCATCAAGACTATGTTATTCAGCCCTTTGTGGGAGGGGATTGTAACTCCGATTTGACTGGTGGGGTAGACATCCGTCTCCTCGTGGTAGGAGGTGAAGTAATTGCAGCGATGAAAAGGAGTGCTCCGCCCGGCGAATTCCGGGCGAATATTCACAAAGGCGCGTCGGGAGAAACGGTCACGCTACCGGACGAATACATCCACCTTGCTATTGAAGCAGCGGAAGCACTAGAACTGGAGATAGCCGGTGTCGATGTGCTCCAGACAAACGAGGGACCCGTTATCTTAGAAGTCAATCCATCGCCTGGATTTGAGGAACTGGAGGCGGTTACGGGTATCAACATCGCCGATGCGATTATCAAATTTGTAACAGTATTTGCAAAAAAAGTTGAGTCTTGTGGGAGGGGTTTGTAACCCTGATACATACGGAAGGATACGGTTGTATGTATGAATGATACCCCCAGAACGTCTGGCAGTTGTGCCAACCGTAAAATCTTGATGTTCAATCACGAATTCCCACCTATTGGTGGGGGCGGTGGCTGGGTCAGCTACTTCTTAGGCAAGCACTTCGCGGCGGCAGGACACGATGTCCATCTGATTACCTCGCAATTTCGTGATTGTCCGACAGACGAGAAAGTAGAAGGCTTTCACGTGCATCGCGTGCCTGCACTTCGGAAAAATCCTGACGTGTGTGCAGTCCACGAAATGTTGACGTATAGCCTTAGTTCAAGCATTTACGGATTGAAATTGGCGAAGAAGTTTCAACCGGACATTGTCCAAGTGTTTTTTGGGATTCCTGCGGGGGGTGGTGCTTATCTTTTGCAGAAGTTTCGCGATGTGCCGTATCTCGTCTTTTTAGGCGGACGCGACGTACCGCGCAGCAATCCCGATCCGCCCTATTATCGGTGGTTATACCTGCTGCTAAAGCCGGTCATCCGAGCAATTTGGCTGAGTGCTTCGGCACTTGTGGCATGTAGCGACGGCTTGCGCACGCTCGCTATGGAGACGGATGCAGATGTGAACATTGACGTAATTCCTGATGGCTTAGATTTAGGGAGGTTCGCGCCCACACCTCGCGAAGCCTGTCCCAAAACGGTTCGTGTGCTGACGATTGGGCGGCTCATTCCGCGCAAGGGGTTCCAATTTCTGATTCGTGCGCTTCCTCAAATCGTTGAAAATGCAGCACACAACTTTGAGATTGAAATTGTGGGCGATGGACCGTATCTGGGAGAACTCGTGAAATTGGCGGAAAATCTCGGCGTAACCTCACATATACACTTTGCAGGTTCGGTGCCGTATTCGGAATTGCCACAAAAGTATCGACACGCGGACATCTTCATTTTACCCTCACTGGCAGAAGGCATGCCGCTTGTCGTTTTGGAAGCGATGGGAACAGGGCTACCGATTGTCGCCAGCCGAGTTCAAGGCATCGATGAACTCGTCGAGGAAGGCGTGAACGGCGAGTTGTTCGACCCCGGGGATGTAGAAGGGCTTGCGCGATGCCTTGTCAAACTGATTAACGCGGGGGAAGAGCGTATCCAGATGGGCAAATCCAGCGTTGAACGGGTTAAACCCTACGATTGGAAACACATTGCCTACGCTTATTTAGCCCTCTATGACGATATTCTAGCAAAAGATAAGTCGCACATAAGCTAAAGATTGGAAGATGGGAAGCAGCGGCATTTCTCCCTTCAGAGATTTACCACTATTTTCAATAGTGGTGAACATCTCCTCCATCCCAAGGAACCGGGCGGGAGGGAATCGCACGTTCCATAAATTGGGGGGCGTGGAGGGCCCAGCCTTCCACCCTCCCATTCTTCTACACCAATAGGAGAACAACACACATGCTCCGAATCAAAATTCTCGCTATCGGTGCGGGCGGTTTGCAACGCGCCTTAACCCACGAATTTGTCCATATCCTCAACCAACGGAAGCACTACAACGGCGGCATTTTTGTCGGGCAGCCGCGAGGCACCGAAAAAGCCCATGCCTTTAACCAACAAAACGGCGTATATCATGTTGTCACGTTTGACTTAGATGGCATTCATGATATTCAACAGAGCTCAAGCGTTGTGGGTGCAACCACACTCTCGACTGAAGCCGGCCGCGAGCAATTCTACGCACAAACCCAAAACCCGTTAGACCTTATCCTCATTGGGGTAACCGAAGCAGGCATTGCCAAAGGTGAACTCGCGATGGATGTCCTAGACGAGACGCTCTATCGCTACTTTTCTCACCACGGTGCAGATGCGACACTCTGCGTTATCAACACCGATAATCTACGAAATAATGGCGATGTTATCCTCGAGCTGCTCTGCAACGCGTACCCAAAACGAAGCGGGGCCTACGCGGCGTGGTTGGAGACGAACGTCGGTTTTCTCAACGAAATGGGCGACCGGCTCGTACCGCAGGGCTACGCTGTGCCTGATGAGATTAAGGCAGCTGCACAAGCACAGATCGAAGGGCCAGACGAATTGATAACATACGCAGAGAAACTGCCAGTTACCCCGCTTATTCTGGAAGATCTGGACAACATGCTACGCGTGCCTTTTGGCGAACTTAATGACTACGGCGTTATTGTGAGTCAGGAGAGCATTGAACCGTATCACGACTGGAAACTGCTTTTGGTGAATTCGGTCCATGTGCCGGGCATCACGCACAAGGGCATGCTCTCTGGCATTGAATATGTCAACGAAGCAGCGTCACATCCAACATTCGGGCCGCATCTGGAACGCCTGATGCTCGGCTATGCTAAAATTGTGGAGGCAGACATCCCAATAGCAGGGAAAAGTGCGCGCGCGTACACGCTAGAATTTATCGACCGAATCCGCCGAGTCAAAGACGACAACGCCCGGATTAACATCATTGAAACGGTGAAACTCCGCGAACGCGCGGCAGATATCGTCCGCTCACCGAATTATGATTCCAGCACAACCCTGTTCAAATCTGATTTCGCATACTCGTTCGCAACGGTACTCCGATTTTTGACACCACAAGTGTCGAGATTCGGAGATGGCTCCTACAAGGGCATCACCGATACCGGCACAGCTTATGAAATCCGCGACCCAAACCGAACGATACAGGATGTACTGAAAGGTGCGTTTGACGCAAGCATGGCAGACGTAGAAAATCGACTCGCTACCGTTTTTTCGGATGCAACGTTATGGAACGCTCCCGGAACGTCGTCGGGGAGCGGTTTGAGTCAGAATCAAGATTTTAGCAGACGCGTTGCACAATATTATCATCAGTTAGTTAACGGAAAAACGTGCCTTGAGGTGTTAGAAAGCATTAAGTGATAGACTCCTCCTGCAAAGCAGTAGACACTAATCTACCAAAGAGATGACACCTTTTTTCCGTTGCAGGACCGCATCGTAGAACCGCATCGTGCCGACGCAATCGTGGATGCTCGATATCGGTTCCCGAGCTTCACGAATCGCGTTGACAAACTCGGTAAGGCTGATACCATCGCCGGTTAACTCGCCGTTTCGCTCATCCGAGAAGTTGGAGGTGAAGGTGTTCCCGGCTTCGGTGAAGTGCTTCGCCTCCCACAACCCATCTAAAACGATGTATTCATGCTGTCCCGTAATTTCGATATAGTCATAGTTACGCTGCCACAGCCGTTGACTGGTGAGCTGTAAACTTCCGACTGCGCCGTTTGTGTATTCTACTGCGACAGCAAAAGCCCCCTGTCCATCAACTTCATTGTGGAAAACGCTGAGCTCCTTTACATCGGCACCAGCGATGTGTCTCGCCACATCGAAATGGTGGATAGCAAAATCTAGCAGATAACTTTTCACCGTCGGGTATTTCCCACTACAGAACGAGCAGAAGAGTTGGGTGAGTTTACCGAAGGATTCGGTCTGCATAATCTGCCTTGCTTTCCGTACGCCGAGGCTGAACCTGCGCTGGAAGTTTACCATCAGCGTCTTACCGTGCTGTTCAGCCGTTTCTGCCAAGGTAATAGTTTCCGCGAGGGAGGGCGCGGGCGGTTTTGGTACGAAAACATGATACCCCGCCGCGAGCGTTTCAAGCACGAGCGGCTGCCTCGGGTCAGGCCCCATGCAGATAATGACTGCTTCCAGGTCCTCCTTCTCAAACATTTCATGCCGGTCGGTGTAGTACCGGCCTGTACCAAACTTGCCAGCGGCATCTTTCGCTCGACCTTCGTCAGCATCACAAACGGCTTGCAATGCCACTGGTGCTAAATGCAACGCGGGATAAATAGTGTGCCTCGCAAAACCGCCGGCACCGAGAAATCCAATCCGAAGAGGTTCCATATCTGTTTCCTTTTTGTGGGAGGGTTCGTAACCCCCATATATTACGCCTACAAGAATAGAAGTTTGTATCAAATTTAGCATACCTACGGTTCTCTGTAAAGCCAAATCGTGCAGGGCTTTTCGAATCAACGGCGAAAATGTAGCGAGAAAAACCTCTTAAAGCCTGATGTGATCCTCGATGGATACAACACTGAAAACCATTTTAACTCAACCTAATTGCCGAAATTCTGTCAAAAGATAACGAGGAGAATGCTGTGGGAGGGTTTGTAACCCCGATACCAAAACGCGGATAGAGATTACCTCATTCACTTATTAATCTCCATTAGGAGAGAAGACAAAAAAGAAAATGCCTAAAGTAGGAGGGGTTTGTAATCCCGATAACAAAACGCGAAACTTTCGATTTGCGCTGCTTCAAGGCACCTTCATGCGTATCAATCTCGCCTTTGCAGATTCATCAACGGTGCTTCCTGCTTTTATCCATAAGTTAACCCAATCCGATATCATGGTGGGTTTGGCAGGCTCAATGATGACAGCCGGGTGGATGTGGCCGCAGCTGCTGATATCAAACCTACTAGAACATCGTCCGCGTAAAATGCCCTTCTACGCGCTCGGTATGAGCGTTCGCGTGTTGGCATGGCTTGCCATCTTTTTCTCCACCATCCTAATCGGCGAGCAGAACCCGATGTTACTCGCCGCCTGCTTTCTGGGATTCTATTTTATCTCCTCCTCTGCCATGGGCGTTTCAACGCTGCCGTACATGGACATCGTCTCTAAATCGATAGAACCGCAGGAGCGCGCCCGTTTTTTTAGCCTGAGACAGCTGTACGGTGGTTTTTTTGCAATTTGGGTAGGCTTTTTGGTGCGTGCAGTGCTTGGAAACGAAGCCGAATTTACAGGTATCCTTGGGCGCATTACGCAAACCTTCAAAACGCTAACCATGTATTTTATCAGTTCGATCTGTCATGTGGAGACGGACCTCGGGTTTCCGTATAACTACGCTTTTCTCTTTATCTGTTCGGTGAGTGCCGCGTTCCTCTCGTTTGTCAGTTTTTTAGGGGTGCGCGAACCGATTCATCCTGTCCAACCCACACGCCAACCGATGTGGCAACACTTAAAACAGGGGCCGTACTTCCTACGGACAGACAGAAACTACCGCCGGTTCATCCTTTTCCGCGTCTGTGCGCATTTTTCCGGGATGGCATCCCCCTTTTACATACCTTACGCCCTGAAGGAACTAGGATTTTCAGAGGCAACGATGGGCTTTTTCATCGTGTGTTCTGCACTCAGCGGGGTGGTTTCAAACACAATGTGGGGCTATATCGGCGAAACACACGGCGTGCGATGGCTGCTGATTATCACAGCAGGACTGATGGTACTCCCACCGGCAATCGCCTTTTCTTCAGGCCTATTGCCAGCCTCATTACAAATGCCTGCCTTCTTCCTGATTTTTACGGTTGGCGGCGTTTTGGCGAACGGCATGATGGTAGGGTTCATGGCGTATATGCTAAATATCGCACCGCCGCGCAGTCGGCCAAGTTACATCGGGTTTATGAACACATTACTCTTTCCTGTGGGTTTCGCGCCGGTGGCAGGTGGAATGCTCGCGCCGCATATCGGTTATCGGGGGTTGTTTGCTATCTCGGTAGGCATCTGCCTCGCCGCTTTCCGCATCGCGATGGGGCTACAAGAAATTATGCATGAAAATGAGATGGCAGAAACCCGAGATGATTAATTTTCTATAGGAATCAGGCATCCAAGGTAAACCGAATTGTATTAAAACGCCGCGCCAACCTTGCCACATCAGGTTTAACAACTTCAGGTGCCTGCCCAGAGAGCGCAGCCACAAGACAGTCGGCAATTTCCGGTGCATCTGCTGGTGTCATCCCCCATCGGGTTATCTCTTGCACCCCAATACGCAATCCAGCGGTTCCGGCACCAGCCGAAAGGGCTGCGGCACCTGCGATAATATGGCACGCCTCCAGCTGCGCTGCGAGCGCGCTGCCTTCCCCATAAGCATCCACAATCAGTATCAATGTATGTGACTCCGTGAAGCCGAGTTCAGCACCAAGCATCGGCACACCGCGCAGCGCCAATGCTTGTCCCAAAGCCTTCGCGTTCGCAACGATTGCATCCGCATGCGCTTTACCACACGCCATCCATTCAACAAAGGTGCCGGCTAACGCGGGCAACCGACTCAGATGATGATTGCTCATTAGCAAGGGATAAAGTGTTCCCCCAATCCGTTCCGCAATAGATTTGTCATTGGTTAAAATCATTCCGCCTTGCGGGCCTGCAAGCGTTTTGTGGGTGCTGGAGATAATGACATCCGCGCCTTCATCAAAGGGAGACTGAAACCGTCCACCTGCGATGAGCCCGATAACATGCGCTGCGTCGTAGATGAGATAGGAGTCCGGATTCGCTTGACGCATCGCTTGTTTCAACGCCGCAACCGGTTGTGGGAAGAGAAACACGCCAGATCCGATGTTTATGAGCTCGGGTCTGTGCTTTTCAATCAGGGCAAGCGTTGCCCCGAGATGGATGTTTGAGCGGTCTCCATCCCATGGAATCGGAATGGATTGCAGTTCTACCTTGAGGGGTGACGCTGCCAGCTTGTGGGCATAATGGTGTCCGTTATGAACTTCCAAGGCGGTATCGCCCGGTGCTGCCAACGCGAACGTGGTTGCAATCCCTGCGATATTCCCCGATAGCGGGCGGAAATCGACATACGCTGCGCCGAAGAGCTCCTTTGCCAACGCTTGCGTGTATGCCTCTATTTCGGCAATATAACGGTTGCCTTTGTAATTCCGCTGGTAAAGGTCGATACCGGCATAATTCCCGTATCGCCGTGCCAGTTTTTCGTCAAAAAGTGCCTCTACTAATGGCGACGGTGTATTCTCCGAAGCAATGAGGTTAAGGCAGGTTTCACGATACTCGTGATGTTTATCAAGCAGCGAGGCGAGTTTCTGAACTTTTTCATTCGCATTCATTGGTATCTCCAGTGAATTCCAGGGTATGGTTGTTTTTAGAGAGAGTTTACCAGTTTGTGGTGCCGCTGTCAACTCATTTTTCTTTTGTCTGAATCGCGGATTATCGCGGATTACGCAGAATGACGCGGATTTTGGGGCCCGCGCGGAATGACGTTTTCTTGTAGGGGTAGGCCTTGTGCCTCCCCTTCCTATGTAGGGGTAGGCCTTGTGCCTCCCCTTCCTATGTAGGGGTAGGCCTTGTGCCTCCCCTTTAGCCCCAGCGGGGCGGTATGTGTATAGTACCGCGGTCTTCCCTAGATGCTAAGCCCCAGCGGGGCGACATGTGTAGCGACGCTATCTAAATCGCGGAGTATCGCGGATGACGCAGAATGACGCGGATTTCTTTCGTCTGAATCGCGGATTTACACGGATAACGCGGAATGACGCGGATTTTTGGGGTGTCTCGCGGGTCAACATTTTTTGTAGGGGTAGGCCTTGTGCCTACCCTCCCTGTGTAGGGGTAGGCCTTGTGCCTACCCTTTAGCCCCAGCGGGGCGACATGTGTATAGAAACGCGTTCTGCCCTAGATGCTAAGCCCCAGCGGGGCGACATGTGTAGCAACGCTATCTAAATCGCGGCTGTCTTTCGTCTGAATCGCGGATTTACGCGGATTACACAGAATGACGCGGATTTTGGGGCATCGCGCGGAATGACGTTTTCTTGTAGGGGTAGGCCTTGTGCCTCCCCTTTAGCCCCAGCGGGGCGGTATGTGTATAGTACCGCGGTCTTCCCTAGATGCTAAGCCCCAGCGGGGCGACATGTGTAGTGCCTCTGTCTGAATCGCGGATTGGCACGGATGACGCAGATTTTGCACGTCTGAATCGCGGATTATCACGGATTACGCAGAATGACGCGGATTTTGGGGTGCCGCGCGGAGCCAGCATTTTTTGGTCAGGGGAGCCGCGGCGCAGCTCACCCACAAAAAAACAGGGGAGGCACAAGAAATACCCCTACAAAGAAATGAATAGCAAGCCACCGAAGATGTTGAATGGAAAGGACACCCAAAATCCGCGTTAATCTGCGTCATCCGCGATAATCCGCGATTCAGACGAAAGACAGCCGCGGCGCAGCTGACCCGCAAGAAAACAAGGGTAGGCACAAGGCCTACCCCTACAGAAAAGAAAATAAGCGCAAGATGCCGAAGATGCTGACCCGCGAGACACCCCAAAATCCGCGTTAATCTGCGTCATCCGCGATAATCCGCGATTCAGACAAAAAAAACAGGGCAATGAACCGAAGTCCACCGCCCTGCCTTGGTTAGGTTAGTTTAGAATATATCCCCGAATCTTACTCTTGAACCTTCAAATTGCCCCACGTCGTCGTGAGTTTGCCCGCAGCACCAATATGCCCGCGCAAGCGAGTCGCACCCGTCAGACGCTGACGATTCCCATCAAACGAAACATCCTCTATCTGGTAGTAGTAGACAATGTTCGGTTTGGCAGTCTTGTCGGTGTAGCTGTAAGTCTGCTTTTCACCTGTGGTACCCGCACCCTGAATCATCGTGGGATTGATAACCACAAACGCACCCGTCTTCGTCGCACTCCGCAGAATGTTAAACCCTGCATTGTTCAACTCCGACTGTGTCACCCATTTAATAACTACACCAGCATCCGTACGTTTGGGTAAGAAACTTGACAAAGACACTGGCAAAGCAGTACCTGGATAGTAGCCCGGTGTGCCGACATCGTCTGCAATACCGTAGTAGGTGTCGCTCGGAATCCGGATCAGTTGCTCGGAACCTTTCGCGCTAACCCAGTTGTCTGTTGCAATTCTGCTGTCATAGTAGCGGATAAGCGAGATACGTTGCTCCGGATTACCAATATTAGCCTCTGTCAACAGCTCCGCACCAATCGTCACTGTGTCGGTGGGAGTGCCTGACAACGCCACATCTTTGCCGAACAACTCCAACGTGAACCCTTTCATGCTCAGCATCGAAAACCGGCTATTGTCAACCTCTAACGCTTGCCGCGCACCTCCGCTGTCGGTCCACAAGAGCATCACGCGCTGGGAGTTCAGCGGCTGCGGTGCAGAACCACGACGCGTCGCAATCAGTATCGTCTGGTTCGGGCCAATAATGTAACCGTTAGGCAGATTGATAGTGACATTCTGACGGGAATCCACATCAGTGCCCACATTTTTTATTTTCAGATGCCACGCATCAAGCTTGACACCTCGGGTAGCCGAACTATTGCGGAGCTCTATCCATTGCGGATAACGCCCGTTATCGGAAACTACCATAATCTCACTGATGGTAACTGCACCACCAGCAAGATCGCCCGGTTTTTCCTTGAGCGCATCATTCGGGAACCCAGGTGTGCCACCATTGGCAGGCGTGTTATCCGCACTCCGGTCATACCCTAGCCCGGTGTAATTTGCATAATCCCACACTTTTTCGCCAAAACCTTCACCAGCCTTATTGCGCTTATACACTCTGCCCTTGGCAAGATCGCCATTAATCGCGTTGCCGTTCCCTGCGGGCGTGGCTATAAGGGGCCAAATACTGGTTTTCAACCCCTCATCTGGTAAAAAGAGCTCACCACTGATATCGACGATCTTTTCATGGTTCGTTTTAGGCTCGCTGCGCAGCACTAACAGGAACTTACCATTCCCAGGCAGAGTACTTAGACCCGCATGGGGCAGAACAATCGTGCCCTTCGCATCATAGAACATCGCATCCGTCTGGAGGCCGCTCTTTTCCTGATCGGCTGCCGCAGTCATACCCTTCTCAGAATCCCCAAACTTTTTGCCGCGCGCTAAAGGCGTGTTCAACGGATCTTTGTTCACTAGGAGCAACACCTTGCCAGCACCGAGTTTGTAATCACCCTTATTATTTGGGAAATGCATCACAGGATGTTCCTTACGATCCGCATCGATAATGCTCAACTGCCAGTTTTTGAGATTGGCTTCACCCGTGGACACATTGCGGAGCTCTATCCAAATGTTGTCTGGGTTGTCACTGTGCCCTATCTCGTTGATGATAACAGGCCCATACGGGATAGGGGTTCGCTGTGCCTGCGTTATCTGCGTGGCAGGTTTCGCACCCGGGGTCGCGATACGATTGGACGCAATATTGAGCGCAGGAGTAGTGCTGGCCTCCCAACTCCCAGAAAGCGTGCCATTATTCACATCATTCGCCGCCTTGCTGAAATCAACTTTACGGCGCATGGAGATCAGCGGCACAACATCAGCACCTGCCGTATCCTCAGTCGCAGCCAAGGCCACTGTTCGCCCACCTTGGCCCGGCACGGCCCATTTGCCATTCCCCAAGTTACCTACGGTATCAACCGCATTGTCATCGGCAGAGAAAGTGCCGCTGAGGGCTGGCGTGATTTTCAACGCGTAATCTGACAAATCTGCAATCGCCGCACCTGCATTGTAAATCTCAAGCCACTGGCTCAACTTCGGATCGGCCTGACTCAGATCGCTACCCCACATGATTTCGGTGATGATGGGACCCAATATCTTACTTGTTGTGCCTACGGCTCTTTTGTCAACCAATTCAAGGGTACCACCGTTGCCGTTGGGGCCGAACAAGTTTTCTAAGTTCGGCAAGTGCGCTATAGGATGAAACGTCTTCGCTAAGCCGGTGTTGGAGACAGACGCACCGCTGTGCGCTAGCACAACAAAACCTTTGGCGGGAAGCCGTACTGATGGCAAAGTACGCGTACCTTTGGTCGGCACACCCAAAGTGGAGGCGAGACTAATGATGGGGACCGTTAACGCATTGGATTCCCGATTCCCGTTACCCGCAATGTCTTGCACCTTGTTCTCAGGTACCGTTAACGTTACATCTCCATCATAATCCACAGGCGGTGTGATAGTCGCTTTGTAGACAAGGAACGAGGCAGAGTTCCAGATGCGACCCGACGTATCGGTCTCGCGATGGTCTAACCCGATATAACTCACCTCAACACCCCACTCCGACGCAATGACATCGTCACCGGTAATCTTGACATCATCACCTTCAAAACTCTCTCCGATTTCCTCCGCTATGGAAGAAAGGGAAGACTGAGCGTCAACGTTGGAAAACCGGAATTCCACATCAAACGCACCTGTCTGTGCGGCAGATTCCATAACATCTGCTGCGGCTCGAAGTGTCGCAAGGGTTATATGCTCATTGCTCTTATCATCCGTATGCGTCACACCATTCTTTATCACACCCGGGATGTACACATTCGGACGGATGGGATCCACAAGATACTGGATCGTTGTCTCCTTAAAACCGTCGGGTTTGAGGGTGAAGCTGGCTCCCTCGTGGTCATCCCGCCAACTTGTGAGATCTGGATCGTTGCCAAGATATGCTCTCAGCGGCGTTTCAAGGTCTACATTCATATCCAGCGGGTTGCCAGCCAAATCTGTTATGTACTTAGGATTGGCAAGCAGTGGCTGATCCGCCCAAACGCTGATACTTGTGTCATGGGTGTTATGCCGAAAATTGCTCCACAAAGTTATGCCGCCGAAGTTGTCATCGTGTGCTCCCACTGTGTAGTGGAAGGTTAGCAGATTGTCTCCGTCAGTTGCATCCGCATCTGTGAGCGTTGCCTCATCACCCTGAACGCCCTCTCCCCCCAACATCAGCGTCGGTTTATTAGTGGTGTCCACCTTCACGGGTTCACTAAACTTAAGCCGAATAGAAATGACATCGCCCTCTCTCCAATAAGAAGCTTTCCTGCTGTTCGTCAGCTCTGGCTTGGACCAGCCATCAGCGTTGACGAGCGCCGCTTGCGCTGTGTACTCGGCACCGCCTATGCCCCGCCCTTGCAAATCAAGGTGCTCTTGGCGGACGTGGTGATAGCGGGATGGCGCACCCGTGCCACCTGGGCGGGGAGCAGCATCTAGGGGAGTTCCGCTACTGTTAACATACTGAATCGGGTAGTCGCCTGCTGCGGGGGTAGACAGCGTCGGACGGATAGTTTCTGCGCTGGGCCAGTGGAGAGTGACACCGCTAGGGATTGTCAGAGTCCCGACATCGGTTGCGGTTGTACCGTCGGCACCTATTACACCCGCTGATCCCGACGCAGGGGCTAAGGGGTTAAGCACATTTACAAAGCCAAAGGTCCCAGTGTCGCCGCTTGCTACCGTGTAGGTGTAGACGAGCGTGCGCCATTCTACATTGTCGATTCTGCTAGCAAGATGATCAGCAGTTGCACCGGTACCATAGGTGTAAACAGTCTGCGAGTTACTATCTGCTCTAAGGGGTCCTACGGCGTATTTACTCGTCACAGTGCCTATCCTTAGGCGTAACCGTGCTCCATTGGCGTTAGTTGCCTCGATATTACCGCTAAAAGTCACTGCGATTCCGATAACACTACCGATTCCGAGGGTCGTGGTACTTGCAGTTGCAGATGTCAATGCTGTCAAACCGCTCACAAGGTTCCCGCTAGTGTCTACGATGTCTGTCGAGGCAGCGGAAGGGCCCTTGCTTACGTAGATGTTAATATCACTGATCGTAACGGCTTGCGCCTGCACTGCCCTCGGTGCAGCAAGGGTAGCAACGCCGGCAAGCAGCAGTAACACGAGAAACTTGGTCATAAAAGAATTTTTATTCATTTATTTCCTCCTTAAATACCAACTGTTAGTGAACTTATGTGAAAAGAGGGAAACCGTGGGCAGCATCCCACGGTTTTCCGGTGTGCTAGGTAACTTGGGGGAAGAGATTTTCCCCAAATAATGCTTGTGGCGGCGTGTGCCGGAGTTGGGCAGCGCGGTGCTGCAGCAGGTAACACAGCGTGAATCGGTTTCGGTGTGGAAGAGGTGTGGAACAATGCATCCCTTGGAAGGTGCCCGATGTCGGGTTCCAAGAGGTATATCGGGTGTTGGAAGTCAGAGATGGAGCGAATGCGTTCTCCCAGGGGCCGCAGGGAGAGGGTGCGCGATGCGCGGTGCGCGACTTCAGGTGCCCGTTGGGGTGTGGGAGAGGTGGTATATTTTAACCTATTTGTTAATACGGGGGGGTTATACGTTAACTTTCGGTAATATCTAAAGGCGCGTAAAGGCGCGAAAGCACCTCGCACGCTTGAAACAGAAATATTCACGTTAAGATGGTGGGTTCGGTTCTCCATAACATTTAAATGATAACACATTAAAACGTTTTTGTCAAGGGGTGGTTTCACTCTTTTCGTCTGAATCGCGGATTATCGCGGAGAACGCGGAAGAACGCGGAATGACGCGGATTTTTCTCGTCTGAATCGCGGATTATCGCGGAGAACGCGGAAGAACGCGGATTTTTGGGGTGTCTCGCGGAATGACGTTTTCTTGTAGGGGTATGCCTTGTGCCTCCCCTTCCTATGTAGGGGTAGGCCTTGTGCCTACCCTTTAGCCCCAGCGGGGCGGTATGTGTATAGTACCGCGGCCTGCCCTAGATGCTAAGCCCCAGCGGGGCGACATGTGTAGCGACGCTATCTAAATCGCGGATTTCTTTCGTCTGAATCGCGGATTTACGCGGATTACACAGATAAACGCGGATTTTGGGGTGCCGCGCGAGCCAACATTTTTTGTAGGGGTAGGCCTTGTGCCTCCCCTTCCTATGTAGGGGTAGGCCTTGTGCCTACCCTTTAGCCCCAGCGGGGCGGTATGTGTATAGTACCGCGGCCTACCCTAAATGCTAAGCCCCAGCGGGGCGGTATGTGTCGCGCCTCTGTCTGAATCGCGGAGTGGCACGGATGACGCAGATTAACGCGGATTTTGCGCGTCTGAATCGCGGATTATCGCGGATTACGCAGATAAACGCGGATTTTGGGGCATCGCGCGGGTCAGCATTTTTTGTAGGCGTAGGCGCGGCACAGCTCACCCACAAGAAAACAGGGGAGGCACAAGGCCTACCCCTACAAAACAACCTTAGTCCCGTAGGGGCGGGGTCTCCCCGCCCGATTGGGAGCCGTATCAGATAGCGTCAAGACACATGTCGCCCCGCTGGGGCTTAGCATCTAGGGAGGCCTGCGTTTCTATACACATTGTGCCCTGACAGGACTAAAATGCGCCGCGCCCATAAGCGCCGTGCATTCAGACGAACCTCCCCTCACCTTCCCGAAAATGTTGAACCGCGAGGCCCCCAAAATCCGCGTTAATCTGCGTCATCCGCGTAAATCCGCGATTCAGACGAGAAAAATCCGCGCTTATCTGCGTAAATCCGCGATTCAGACGAAAAAAAATCCGCGATAATCCGGGCATTCAGACGAAAAAAAAACAGGGCAGCGAACCGAAGTCCACCGCCCTGCCTTGGTTAGGTTAGTTTAGAATATATCCCCGAATCTTACTCTTGAACTTTCAAATTGCCCCACGTCGTCGTGAGTTTGCCCGCAGCACCGATATGCCCGCGCAAGCGAGTCGCATCTGTCAGACGCTGCCGATTCCCATCAAACGAAACATCCTCTATCTGATAATAGTAGACAATGTTCGGTTTGGCAGTCTTGTCGGTGTAGCTGTAAGTCTGCTTTTCGCCCGTGGTACCCGCACCCCGAATCATCGTGGGATTGATAACCACAAACTCACCCGTCTTCGTCGCACTCCGCAGAATGTTAAACCCTGCGTTGTTCAACTCCGACTGCGTCGTCCACTTGATAACGACACCAGCATCCGTACGTTTGGGTAAGAAACTTGACAAAGACACTGGCAAAGCAGTACCTGGATAGTAGCCCGGTGTGCCGACATCGTCTGCAATCCCGTAGTAGGTGTCGCTCGGAATCTGGATCAGTTGCTCGGAACCTTTCGCGCTACCCCAGTTGTCTGTTGCAACTCTGCTGTCATAGTAGCGGATAAGCGAGATACGTTGCTCCGCATCACCAATCTTGTCCGCTGTCAGCATCGCCGCACCAATCGTCACTGTGTCGGTGGGAGTGCCTGTCAACGCCTGATCCTTGCCGAACAACTTCAACGTGAACCCTTTCATGCTCAGCATCGTAAAACGGCTATTCTCAACCTCTAAGGCTTGCCGCGCACCTCCGCTTCCGCTGTCGTTCCACAGAAGCATCACGCGCTGGGAGTTCAGTGGCTGCGGTGCAGAACCACGACGCGTCGCAATCAGCAGCGTCTGGTTCGGGCCAATAGTGTAAGTGTCAGGCAGAGGGACAGTGACATTCTGACGGGAATCCACATCAGTGCCCTCATTTTCTATTCGCAGATGCCAACCATTAAGGTTGATACCTTGGGAAGGCGAACTATTGCGGAGCTCTATCCATTGCGGATAACGCCCGCCATCGGAGACTACCATAATCTCACTGATGGTCACTGCACCACTAGCAAGATCGCCCGGTTTTTCCTTGAGCGCATCATTCGGGAACCCAGGCGTGCCACCATTGACATCAGTGTTACTCGCACTCCGGTCATACCCTAGCCCGGTGTAACCTGCCACAACCCACACTTTTTCGCCAAAACCTTCACCGGCCTTAGCGCGCCTCCAGACCTTGCCCGCCTCAAACTTCTCGTTAATCACGTTGCCGTTCCCTGCGGGCGTGGCAGTAAGGGGCCAAATATTGGTGCTCAACGCAGGATCGGCTACAAAGAGCTGACCACTGATATCGACGATGTTTTCATGCTTCGTTTTCTTAGCGTTTCGCAGCACTAACAGGAACTGACCGGCATCCTCATCCGGCAGAGCACCCAGCGTGCCCTTCGCATCATAGAACATCGCATCCGTCTGGAGACCGCTCTTTTCCTGATCGGCTGCCGCAGTCATACCATTCGCATCCCCAAACTTTTTGCCGCGCGCCAAAGGCGTGTTCAACGGATCTCTGTTCACTATCAGCAGTATCTTGCCTGCACCCAGTTTGAGATCACGATCCGGGAAATCTAGCAAAACCCTTTCCTGATCCTTCCCAGTGATAACGTTCAAACGCCAGTTTTTGAGATTGGCTTCACCCGTGGTCTGGACATTGCGGAGCTCTATCCAAACGTTGTTAGCGATGGTGCTGTGCCCTATCTCGTTGATGATAACAGGCGAATACGGAATAGTGGTTCTGCTGGCCTGCGTTATCTGCGTGGCAGGTTTCGCACCCGGGGTCGCAATACGATTGGGCGCAATATTGAGCGCAGGCGTAGTGCTGGCCTCCCAACTCCCAGAAAGCGTGCCATTATTCACTTCATTCGCCGCCTTGTTGTAATCAACCTTACGGCGCATGGAGATCAGCGGCACAACATCAGCACCTGCGGTCTCATCAGTCGCAGCCAAGGCCACAGTTCGACCACCTTGGCCCGGCACGGCCCATTTGCCATTCCCCAAGTTACCTACGGTATCAACCGCATTGGCATCGGGAGAGAAAGTGCCCGATAATGCTGGTGTCACTTTCAACGCGTATTTTGACAAATCAGCAATATCCGCACCAGCATTGTAAATCTCAATCCACTGGCTCAACTTCGGATCGGCTTGACTCAGATCGCTGCCCCACATGATTTCGGTGATGATGGGACCTAATTTCTTATCTCCAGTGCCGGTGTAAATCAATTCAAGGGTACCACCGTTGCTGTCGGGACCTAACAAGTTTTCTAAGTGCGGCAAGCTCCTTGGTACCATCGGGTAAAACCTGTTATTTACGCCGGTGTTGGAGACAGACGCACCACCGTGTGCTAGCACAACAAAACCTTTTGGGCCAACCGTTACTGTGCTTGGCAAAGGCAGCGTCGTTTCGTTCGGCACACCCAAAGTGGTGGCGAGACTGATGACAGGGACCGTTAACGTATTGGATGCCTTACTCGGGTTACCTGCAATGTCCATCGTGGCACCCGCAGGCACCGTTATCTTTATATCTCCGTCATAATCCACAGGCGGCGTGATGGTCGCTTTGTAGACCTTGAAGGAGGCAGAGTGTTTGACTCGCGCGTCATCATAATCCCCAGGAAATCCTGGATCCCGATGGTCTAAACCTATCACCACCGGGGTCGAGACATCCCAGCCAGCCTGGTCCGCGGCTACGCCCGGTCCAGCGATCTTGATGTCATCATCCGCGAAGCCTTGCGTGGTATCCGCAAGGGTACCCTCATCGCTAGATCCAGTCGCATAATTGAAAAATAGGAATTCCACATCAAAGGGCCCTGTCACACTGTCACCCTCGGTAACACCCACATTGGCATTTGTGGCTGTAAAACCACCCGTGCTAAAGTCCACCGCTGCTGTGCGTAAATCACCAGTATGAGTAGCAGGCTTGATTATGCCGGTGATTCTCACGTTCGCCGGTACAGCATCTATGAGATACTTAAGGCCATCGTGAATATGAGCCGTATCTCTGGGTCTCGGCCACGGTGGATCCAGGTTACCATTACGACCGCCCTCCCGCATGTTCCAATAAAATTGTTTAATTCTGGCATGAGGTGTCCCAAATTCCCATCCAATCAGCACAAACTTATCACTACTACCACCGGTTTCTGCTATGTGATTATCATCGTCACTAACATAGGGATTTGTCGAGCCCCTGGCAAAAGTAATCCCATCACCGAAACATTCGTCATCTGCTCGCACCACGTATTTGAACACTAGTACGCCATTCGCGGGATCGTTATCGGCATGACCATCCGGCCCTACGTAGACTGCGACTTGTTCATCGGATACCCTACCGTCGAGATCTAGCTTAAACTTCGGAGTACCGGTGACCGTCAAATCTGAGAGAGCTGAGGTACTCCCCGTACCCACTCTGAATGTCATCTTAAAATAGATGGGGTCGCCCACCTTGAAGAATTTAACCGCTTCGCCAGTGCCTAGGGCGGCCTTGAGGGTGTACCCCGGCTCAACAAGAAGAGAACCGGTCTGCTCTCCTATTAGATTATCCCTATCTACACCGGCTGCATCCCAATCTCCAAGTAAGCGTTGGCGGGCAAAGGCATAGAGGGAATCACCAGACTGTGCGGGCATATTCACTATCTCAACATTGTGTAATTTCGGTACAGCTGCCTGCACGGTAACTATCGGTGCTGCCAGGGTAGCAATGCCGGCAAGCAGCAGTAACACGAGAAACTTGGTCATGAAAGAATTTTTTAAAGTATTAGTATTCATTAGTCTCCTCCTTAAATACTAACTGTTAGTGAACTTATGTGAAAAGAGGAAAACCGGGGGCAGCATCCCACGGTTTTCCAGTGTGTGAGGTAACGTGGGAGAAGAGATTTTCCCAGAATAATGCTTGGGTGCGCTCTGACTGTTAGTGAACTTATATGAAAAGAGGGAAACCGTGGGATGCTGCCCACGGTTTCCCGGTGTGTGAGATAACTTGGGAGAAGATATTTTCCCAGAATAATGCTTGTGTGCGCTCTGATGTCCAATGTGTGGCGTGTGCCGCAGCAGGTAACGCAGCGTGAATCGGTTATGGGAACAAAACTGCCCGCAACGCACTCCGTCGGTTTGAGACGAAGAGGGTGCGGGCGCGAAGCTGCGCCGACCGTGGCGGTCGACGGGGGTTGCTTGTGAAGTTTTATAGGGATTATACTTAACGTATGTGAATGCGGGGGGGGGAAACCGAGTGTAGCAGTAAGCTCACATTACCCAAAACTTGTGAACACGTGAACCGGACCTTGCAGGCATACAACCGCAGCAGCACCTTGGGGAGGCGCGTTTGTTGCAGGCACTTTTCTTTCACATTGGCGGTTTTATCAAGCTTTTTATGGTTCATGTTCATTGGCGTTCATATATTTTTGAGGGAAAAACTTACTGGTTGCGATTCCACCTTGTAACACAGAATAACGTCTGGCACGCGGGCGCGGTTACAGACTCACCGCTTGGATGCGTGTGAACTTTTCTTCTTGTATGATTAAATATTATACGACAAAAGGTTTAAAATGTCAAGACTTTTTTCGCTTTTGTCTGAATGCACGGATTTACGCCGCTGACACGGAATGACGCGGATTTTTCTCGTCTGAATCGCGGATTATCGCGGAGAACGCGGAAGAACGCGGATTTTTGGGGTGTCTCGCGGAATGACGTTTTCTTGTAGGGGTAGGCCTTGTGCCTACCCTTCCTATGTAGGGGTAGGCCTTGTGCCTACCCTTTAGCCCCAGCGGGGCGGTATGTGTATAGAAACGCGTTCTGCCCTAGATGCTAAGCCCCAGCGGGGCGGTATGTGTCGCGCCTCTGTCTGAATCGCGGAGTGGCACGAATGACGCAGATTAACGCGGCTGTCTTTCGTCTGAATCGCGGATTTACGCGGATTACACAGATAAACGCGGATTTTGGGGCCCGCGCGGGTCAACATTTTTTGTAGGGGTAGGCCTTGTGCCTACCCTGTGCCCCTACGCAAAGGTAGTAGGCACACTCCGCTGTGCTGTCCACAAAAAGGTAGTAGGCACACTCCGCTGTGCCGTACACAAACTCGTTTGGTATTAGCCTTGTAAGGCCGAAATGTGTATAGAATGCTCGATCAGGACACCTCGGAATCCTCTAAAGGCATTGACAACTGCTCAGCGGAATTCCAATTTGCAATAGGGGCAGGCTCCTCCGTTTTAACAGAGATGTGTTCTATAATCTGCTTTGCGCCATGAACCGCATCGAGACTATAACCCCCCAACGCAATCAATGCTGCGTTACCTTTTGGTGGAGTGTCAAGGCAGCTAGGATTGAGGACAAAAAGCGGGAGATTCATGTCAAGAGCCGTTTTTGCAGCATCGAACGTCCCACTCATTTTACCCTTTGCATCTCGCTCAGGCCCCGATTCAATAACGACAACCGCTTTGGAGAGTGCCCCTACAAGTTTATTCCGCGCCATCGCGTTGCGCGCGAGCCACTTAACAGCTGGATGGAATTGCGACACCGCAAGCACATCTTGCTCCCAGTTGAATTTCCTAAATTCACTTTTCTGATGCAATTGCTTGATGCCGTAGGGCAGTACTATTGTCGTTGTTCCGTCTGCTGCTAATGCACCTAAGTGTGCCGCCGAGTCAACCCCTTTGGCATATCCGGAGACGACATTTATCCCTTCACCAGCGAGCTCTCCGGCAAGTTTTCTCGCAATGCGAATTCCTGTACCTGACACATTTCGTGCCCCAACAATCGCAATGCCATCTGACATGAGGCGCTTTTGCTGCCCCTTAACGAACAGAATCGGTGAAATTTCAAGGAGGTGTGGTGGAAAATGGGGATGCCCTGGATAGATAATATTAATCCTCTGCCTTTTGAGTTGCTCGTACTCCGCGGACACCTTCTCCCTATCCTCTGCACGAATCTTGCCATTAAGGATTTTCGCTAATTTTGGGAATTGCGCCGACAGATCGCTTTGGCTAAGCGGCAACATTTCAGGGTTGAGGTTCTCTGTTTCCAGTATGTCAGCAACAGAGCCTAGAAGTTTGGGACCTATGCCGCGCGTCTTAAAAAGTCGGAACCAGAAATAATCTCTGTTGATGCTCATCTTTTCGTCCTCGTTTGGGTAAGCGTTAGGACAAACACATAGGAGATACCGCCCTGTCTCTGGAGAACGTTGGTTGCCTCTGTTAAAGTCGTCCCGGAGCCATAGATGTCGTCAAATAGCAGAACGCAACGATATTTCCTCTGCTGATGCCGGATAGCAAACGCCCCTTGCAGGTGTTCTGAGCGACTCTCTTCGCTTTCAAAATTTGGCAAGGCAGCCGCTTTGACCCTGACTAAATAATCAGAAGGGACTGGCACATCCAGGATTCGCCCTATTCTCGTTGCAATTTCGGTTACAGGCTGAAAATATTTATTTGAGGAGCACGGAATAGGAACAATCGCGTCAAGATAAGGATGGACAGCATGTCCATCAAACGCAAAATCCTCTTTGACGAATGGCGCAGCAATCTCTGCTAGAGGTTGAAGTTTGGTCATATCATCGCAATATTTTACCTGATAAACCAATTCGCCAAGTTCGGTTCGCTCATATCCTCTGTCCGCCGAGCGGTAACTTGATAGCGTATGAACATCCAAAGCGTATCCTGCCTGCCAATTCCCATGGATTTCCCGTGGAGTGATGTTTACCGCTCTGTGGGACTTATACATATCTGATCAAACCTGTTCAAATCTAACAGGCGACCGTCAGTTGCCACACTTCCTCATTCAACACTCACCGCCTACCAATGAGGACTTACACGAGCTCCAGAGGCGTTTGACGTCTCCCGCGAGCTACGGGCGACAGACTTTTATGAAGGACACAGGTTGATTGCCGCATTCACATCTCTGTCGCACGTGAAACCACACTCACCGCAGTGGTAGGTGCGTTCAGAGAGATTTAACTCCGTCTTTTTGTGTCCACAACTACTACACGTCTTACTGCTGGCAAAGAACATGGCAGCTTCCGTGATGGGGATACCCCGCCGTTCTGCTTTATACTTTATCATTGTCAAAAAGCGGTATAGAGATGCATCGGCTATATGCTTTGCAAGTTTCTTGTTCTTTAGCATACCGCTGACGTTCAACGTCTCAATACCAATAGCCGAAGCTTTCCGAACGATGGACGTGCTTGCTTTATGATGACTATCTAATCTGATGCAGGAGACTCTGTAGTGAATGCTGGCAAGCCGTTTCCGTGCCTTATGCCAGTTACTTGAGAACCTTGTCTTCCGTGAAAGCATTCGCCCGGCACGCCTTAACTTCTTTAGGTAGCGTTTCAATGGGCGTGGGTTCTCATATTTAGTCCCATCGGATAGCGTTGCCAGTGTATTGATACCCACGTCAACGCCTACCGCAGGCTTGTTATCTAACAATGGCACCTGCACCATCTTATTCTCTTCATCAGTGCGAACCAAAATAGACACGAACCATTTATCATCTTTACGGGAGACGGTGACTCTACCTATATCGCCTGTCCATCGCAACTCCTCCGTCATCCGCACCCAGCCTATGACAGGCAGCTTGACGCGCTTCCGTTCCACGCGAACAGAGTTCGTGCCGTTATCCGCTTGGTAACTTTGCTTACCACTTCGGTTCTTCGGCACGGGGAACCTGTTCTGACCGCTCTTCCATCTTCTGACTGCATCGCTAAAATGATGAATGGCATTCTTGCTGGCATTCTGGGACATCTCATCGCACCAGGGGAATATGTCACGTTTACGGGCATTGAATTCCTTTTTGATGTCAGAGAGTGTCTTCCAATTACCATCGTCTAATCCACTTTTAAACGAAGACAGCGCGGCATTGTAGGCAACACGAGCGTAACCGCAGTGCTGAGCCATTGCCGTCGCCTGCTTGTTATTCGGAATGAGTTGAATCTTCTGTGATCGGAGTGACATGGTTTTCACGTATCACGTCTCTTATCCCCTAATGAGTGGGAGGGCAGGCACGTTACCGAGAGGTAACGCTCATTATGCCTGCCAACGTGATACCATCATTATACCACACACACTACAGATTGTCAAATCTTTTTGTGGATTTGCAGAAGTCAAATAAAATCTTACATTGTATAGATATGATTAGATTTTACAACATTTGTATAAATTTGATGTGATTTTACGCCACTGCAACTTACCCTCTCGTGAATAGAAGGCGGCTCATCCCATGGGAGCCCTGTGTCGTTTCGGCGATCGGTGGGGAGAGGAGCACCATCGGTGCTATCCGTAAGAAGACTGCCAACAGGAGTGCTGATATGTCCTGTGTAGGAAGCCTTGGATTTCTCCTCAATTTCGGCATCAGGATTGTGATTATCGTAATCA
The DNA here is from genome assembly GCA_958295855.1 of uncultured Poribacteria bacterium. Taxonomy (GTDB): domain Bacteria; phylum Poribacteria; class WGA-4E; order WGA-4E; family WGA-3G; genus CATQHH01. The sequence goes on from OY282383.1 coordinate 605,651, forward strand.
GAACGGGACATCAAATACCTCCAAGAAGTCTGTCGCCTTGCCTTGTCCTAATTTGAGACCTATGCCGCGCGAGTGCTAAAGAACCCGAACGAGAAATAATCCCTTTCGATGCTTATCTTCGAGTCTTCGTTTGGGTGAGCGCTAGCACTAACACACGGGCTACACCACCTTGTTCGTAGAGTACTTTGGTTGCCTCTGTTAAAGTCGTCCCTGAGTCATAGAGATCGTCAAGTAGCAACACACAGCCTCCCTTCAAATCTTGAGACTGGACAACAAACGCCCCCTGGAGTTGTTCGCGCTTGCTTCTTACGTCCGGAAGATTTTTAAGGGGAACAGTCCGTTTTACTTTCGTCAGATAATCTGTATGTACCGGCACACTTAGGAGTCTTCCTATTTCCTGTGCGATTGCGGTAACAGGTTGAAAAGTTCTATTTGTCTCTGAAGGCGGAATAGGAATAATCGCCTTTAGATACTCGAGGACACGGTATCCATCAACTACAAATTTTTCTTTAACAAATTTGGCAGCAATCTCTGCTAGCGGTTGAATCTTGGTCATATCATCGCAATACTTCAACTGATAGACCAATTCGCCAAGTTCGGTTCGTTCCGTGTCGTATCCTCCATCCGACAAGGGGCGGCTTGATAATATATGAACATCCAGAGCGTAACCTGCTCGCCACTTTCCAGGAATTTCCCGTGGATTGATACTTGGATATTGGTGAAGGGCAGATGGAACTTCCCACAGAAGCACGGTGCCATCGTCACCTATAGTGGCGATTGTTCTACCATCCGGGCTATACCCAAAAGATCTAAAACCTTCACTATGAGTGAGTGTGGTTTTGTGTTCTCCAGTGTGGGCATCCCATAAAAATACCTTTGTTGTCAGCTTAAACTGCTTCCCCTCGCTAGAGGCGATTGTGCTACCATCCGGACTATACGCAGGATTGCTGAAACCTCTGCCATATTCACTGAGCCTAGCTTTGCATTCTTCTTTCTCTGCATCCCACAAATGCAACCCACTATCACTCCCAATAACGATTGTGTGGCCATCTGGACTATATGCAAAGCTCGTGACAGGGTTGGCATGTTCTGTGAGTGCAGTTTTGGGTTCCCCAGTAACAGCATCCCACAAATGCAACCCACTATCACTCCCAATAACGATTGTGTGGCCATCTGGACTATATACAATGCTCGTGACAGGGTTGGCATGTCCTGTGAGTGCAGTTTTGAGTTCCCCAGTGACAGCATCCCACAATTTTACAAAATGCTTATCACCAGTGGCGATTGTGCTCCCATCCGGGCTATACACAAGTTTACTATTACTTTCCAATCCATGACTATCCATGAATATGTTTTTATGTTCTCCGGTCACTGCATCCCACAAATACACCTGTCCACCATTTATAGTAGCGATTGTTTTTCCATCCGGACTATACGCAAGACTCCACAAACCATGGGTGTGTCCCATAAGCATAGTTTTGTATTCTCCGGTCCTCGCGTCCCATAACCACACTTCCTTTTTTTTGGTTCCATTAGCCCGGAAAAACGCCTGGGTAGCGATTGTTTTTCCATCCGGACTATACACAAAACGCATAACTCTAGACCAGAGAAGCTCCTGGGTAGCGATTGTTCCATCCGGACTAAAAGGCATAACTTCTCTGGCATGAGTGAGTGTGGCTTTGAGTTCTCCGGTCCTCGCGTCCCATAAGCGTACAATGGTTTGGGCACCCGGGGAAGGAGAGTGAATCATCCGGGTAGCGATTGTTTTGCCATCCGGACTATGTGAAAAATCGGGGCCACAACGGGCATGTTCTATGAGTGTAGTTTTTTGTTCTCCGGTCTCCGCATTCCACAACCGCACAATTCCATCACTAAAATGCTTATCACCAGTGGCGATTGTTTTGCCATCCGGACTATACACAAAACGCATAACGTCTCCGGCATGAGTGAGTGTGGCTTTAAGTTCTCCGGTTTCCGCATTCCACAAGCACACCCCGGCTTTAGAGCTCTCTCCTTCAAATATATAGCCCACCGTGGCGATAGTGCGCCCATCCGGACCATAAGTAGGTTTACCTGTAGATGTCACCCAAGCGATAGTGGGCCCATCCGGACTAGAGATGCGGTAGCGACTTACGCCGAGATAGTGACCTCCGCGGGGTGTGACGCTCACTATGGCGATTGTTTTTCCATCCGGACTATGCACAAGTCTACTAGGATTTTCCGTGAGTATGGTTTTACATTTTGCAGTGTTGGCATCCCACAACCACAACCACCCGTAGAAGCGGTTAGTGGTCACGATTGTGGAACCATCCGGACTATACACAAAATGTTCAACACCTCCGGCAGGAGTGAGTGTGGCTTTTTGTTCTCCAGTCGCCACGTCCCACAGACACACTCCGGAACGATTCCTAGTAGCGATTGTGGAACCATCCGGACTATACACAAAATGTTCACCACCTCCGGCAGCGGTGAATGTAGATTTTTGTTCTCCAGTCGCCACGTCCCACAGACACACTTCGTAAGAATACGTAGCTTCGTAAAAATCCGTAGCAGCGATTGTGGAACCATCCGGACTATACGCAAAACTACAATCACCATAAGGGTCAGATACAGTGAGTATGACTTTATGTTCCCCAGTGACTACATCCCACAAACGCACCTTGAGGTCACTACTGCCAGTGGCGATTGTGCTACCATCCGGACTATACACAAGATTCCTGATAGCGGCATCATGGTTTAGTATGGCTTTGTGTTCTCCAGCCGATGCATCCCACAAACGCACGGTTTTATCAGCACTGCTACTGGCGATAAAGCGGCTGTCGGGACTATATGCGAGCCTCTCGACAGTATCAGTATGTCCTGTGAACAAGGCAAGTTCTTCACCAGTCTCCGCATCGTAGATCCAAATTCCGATGGAACTTGCTACAGCCAGACGACTGCTGTCTGGAGAATACGCTATATCAGTTATGTAGCCTTTTCCAAGGCGGCGCTTGGCACCTTTGGGCAAATGCCATTTGGTGTAATCTTGTGCAGGCACGATCTGACGTCCTTTTAGGTTGGCATACTCGCTGGATGCAACACAATTGCTTATCTTTTATCATTTGCGTATAAAAATACCATAAAATAGATCTGGAGTCAAACTTTTTTAGCAAAACCCGAGAAGCAGTGCCAGCACTGAATTCGCGATGAAGCGAGTTACCCTTCTGCTCCACTTTGGCAGCGAAATCAGTTTGCTGACATCGGTAGAATCAGAATCAATCCTACTATTGCGTCAACATTGCGGCGATGTCTTCAGGCAATTCAACCCCAAATTCCTCTTCAAAGGCAGCAATGCTTCTATAGTCTCTAGAGAATGAATTGATGAGATTCCCTCCCTTGTCTTGGCTAGCAATGAAGTCTTCCTTGGCTCCTTCCCAATCTTGTATGCGCAACCGAGCTATGCCGCGAAGAAAATAGTAATAGCGCTGCGCATCATCCGGCATCAATTCTATCAGTTTACTATAATCCGCGATAGCCAGCTCGATTGCATTCTTTTGCATATAAGCCCCAGCCCGCTTATCATAAAGAAAAACGCGATTCGGGTCCAATTCTATTAGTTTGGTATAGTCTTTAATGGCTAGGTCAATCTTGCCCTTTACCCTATAAACCTGGGCACGGTGCCTATAAGCGTGAGTGTAATGTGGATTCAGTTCAATCGCTGTGCTATAGTCTTTGATGACTAATTCAGAATCGCGTCCAGTTACTCTGTAAGCATCAGCGCGATGGAGGTGAGCAGCGGCATGATCCGGTTTCAATTTAATTGCCTTGTTATAATCTTTAATAGCCTTCTCATAATCGCGCTTTAACCTATAAGTAAAGCCTCGGTAGAAGTAAGCATCAGCATCATCTGGATTGATGTCAATCGCCCTGCTATAGTCTTCAATCGCCAAATCATCCTTTTTTAGGGCCTCGTAAGCATTGCCCCGCTTGTTATACGCCCTGACAAGCATGTGTTTAGCAGGTTGTAAGCTTATGGCATTGGTATAGTGCTTAATAGCCTCCTCTAATTTAAGTTCCTTGTGCGCCTCAATGCCGCGCTGCAGATAACCTAGAGCATCAGCAACGTATGGTCTGTCATGCGCGCGGAGGCGCGCGAACCCGTCAAAGTCAGGAAACATTCTCGCCTCTGTGATGCCTCCTGATTTCTCCAGAGAGGTTAGAATGGATTCCTTGCTGTTTTCTACGATTATGCATTCTGCCTCGGATTCAATTTTGGCACCACCAAATAGGAAAACGGATTGCTGTGCGATAATGCGGTTGTTCTGCTGCTTAGGCTGCCATTGATACAACGAATACCCTTCGCGTTTATCCGATTCAAATTCAAAAAAACAGTCAATATCTTTTTCTACTGATTGTGCCGTAACCTTTTGGAAGCGCTCAGGATTACTGATGTTGACAGCAAAGACTTTACCGTCAACGACTTTGCTCTTTGCAGTCCCTTTAGATGCTCGTTGACAAGCCATCCAGAGCGCGACTTGTGCACTGTAGGTGAAGTCTATCAGACAGGTGGCTGCACCGTAATGCTGGAGTTCGGCAAGTAGTTCCAAATCGGAGAATCGCTGTCCATTTTTCTCGTCGTGCCCTTGAAGACGCGCGTCATCGATGATTCGCCTGTTAATTTCAAGGAGATTCGCCGGTGTTTGATCTTTCTTATCTGGCAGGCGGCGAGAAGCAGAAGCTTCTATTTCGTAATTTTTATTTGAGACACCGCGAAACAGATAGCGCCCAGGCTCAAATTGTTCTGCCCATTTCATAAACCCACTCAGCGTTTTGACACTGGGTGGTTCTTTTTTCGTCATTTATACCCTCCTCTCTTTGTGTATAAGGATACCATGTTCCGTGAACAGAGTCAAGCCTACTTCACAACCTCACAATCCCACAACGTTTGCTATACACAGCTCGCCCTTATAGGGCTAGGACAACGCGGACTAAGGAAGGGTAGGCACAAGGCCTACCCCTACAAAAAAGAAATTAATAGCAAGGTACCGAAGATGTTGAATGGAGAGGACACCCCAAAAGCCGTGTCATTCCGCGTACTCCGCGTAAATCCGCGATTCAGAAGAGAAAAAGAAAATAATAGCAAGGTACCGAAGATGTTGAATGGAGAGGACACCCCAAAATCCGCGTCATTCCGCGTATTCCGCGATAATCCGCGATTCAGAAGAGAAAAATCCGCGTCATTCCGCCCGGTACACACGAAGGGAACTTGCAAGAAACACGCTAAACTTCAACACGCACAAACGCAAGATATGCCCCGGATAGAAGGACTATGACGAACAGCATTAGCAACAGCAGATCAATTGCCGCGGTGTTGAAATCCTTACTCAGACTGAGTGTATCTTCAAATTTCGGAATCGCCTCCGGGCTGACAGGCTTCTGGGACATGCCTTCACGCACCCCAAAGATATGGAGGCTCTCCGCATCTGCGTTATCGGTGTCAACGGTGAATGTCCGAAATTGCTGAGCGTAGGATTTGACATTCTCTAAGAACTGCAGGTGCCGCTCGAAACCTGTTCCAGCGAAGGATTCAAGGAGATGCTGGAAAATCGTGACGGGTGAAATCCGGGCGAGCGTCCGTGCCCGGTTCACTTGAGAGATGCGCTGTTTTAAGCGTTCTTCGTGCAAGCGTTCCTGCTGCGCCGCGTCTTTGGTGACGTACTCGCCTGCCGCCTCTAATTTTTGGGGCCAACTCTTACCCGAATTATACCGATGACTGGCGTATTCGCGCCACAGTTCATCATGAATCTGATCGCTGCGTTCCGAAAATCCAAGGGCAGCCTCGGACGATGAAGAACCCCCTGCAATGGCGGCAAGCGTATTCGGCATAAAAACCACAAGGGTAACCCAAGCCAACAGCAGTATGACGAGACTCACCGCGCTCCGTTGCACACGCGCCGACACGAGCAAACCTAACACCAGAAACAGACATGTGTATAGAAGCGTAATAAGCAAGATAATGCCTAAACGTCCCCACACCTCAGCACCGAGGTGCACATGGCTCGACGTGGAAATCACCAATAGGTTTATCAACACGGCAAGCGTAAACGGAATGCTAACGCTTATCAATGCCCCCAAAAACTTGCCAATCAGCACGGTATGCCGAGGAATCGAATTCGCCAACATCAATCGCAAAGTGCCGCGCTCGCGCTCGCGGGAAATCGAATCGAAGGTGAACAGGAGCGCGATGAGACTTAAAACGTAACCGATGATAAAGCCCCAATCCACTTTGGTAACGTCTGGACGAACGTTAGCCAGATTTGGGGTGACAGATGGATACCATAATATCCAGAAACTTTCCAGGGGTGGTTCACCCCCGAGCCCCCACCGGCCGTAGCCGCCCTCTGCATCTGCTGGCAAAAAGGTCTCGCCGCCCGCTGCACAGAAATGGAGGCCCGACGGCTTTTTGTAGAGATCCCCGGGTCCCTTCTGTGCGAGTTTATATAAACTTTCGGCAGCATAAGACTTTAAGCGATTTTGATATTCGGCAACACCATCGTGATACTTCTGGAGCCGAGTCGGGTGTTCCCGGAGATGCACAACCGCATTGGTGAGCATTAATCCGAGCAGCAATACCGTTGCCAGCGCAAATCGGAGGCTATTGAGGTTATCGTAGAGTTCACGTTTTGCGATATGCCAAATCATGTTATACCTATCTCTCAACTGATTACTGATGACTGGAAGGCTATTTTATACTTCACTCTTGATGAAAATTAGGAATATTATTACGAAGAGAACTATATTAATCATGAGCAGTATGCATACATCTGGCAATGCTCGCTTTGCGTTTGTGTTCACATCGAGCCTTTGAAAAGAGAACTGTGGTAGGCTGCCCCAATCCGCTGCGCCTTCATCTGTCGTAAACCACTGTTGAGAACCGAACACCTTTTTATCGTGAAAATAATTAATTACCCGCTGTCGATGTTGTCTCGCCGCGTGAAAAAAATCTCTGATGCCGAGTACATCTGTGCCTACCCAGGCTTGGGTTGCGGCATCATATAGCCCAGCGGGTGAGAGTTTTAACCAAATTCGCTCTACATTTGCAGGGTGAATGAAGATATCTTCCAGTGCCGGTTTCCGAATGAGCCAGGTGCGCTCTGCTGTATTGATAACTCGCGGGCCGAGGAATCGGAAATAATTCTGTGTATGCGGAATCTCCGTCGCATATTGCTCACCAAGGTCTCTGAACTCCATGGCACTTTCATAGGTATACAATAGTTTGGAGGGATTATCCCAAGAGTAAGCGTAGAGGCCTCCCCATCCCTTTATGCCAAAATCCCATTCTTCGCCTGGAAAAGCGTCAGTGGCAAGGAAGTGCTTCCGTTCCCTGTCAAATTCCTCCCACATCTGTTCAATTTGATTGAACGCGGATGCGGTGCGCGTCTGTGGTGCTTTGGGTTGCGGGCTCACGGCAAGAATCATATTTGGATACACCAACACCAAAAAACCCCAGACGAACATGGACAGCATCAACGCAGTACTCGTTCGTCGCGCCATCCCTGAAATCAGCATACCGATGAGATAGAACACCGACAGGTACGCAACGGATGCCCAAATAACCCCGCCGATGCGAAGAAAATCATCGGCGTTCAAGGAAATAACGGAGGAAGTCGTCAGCAAAATCATGGCGAGCAGCAGACTCATCAGCAACGGCACGAGCAGGCAGAGCATCGCACTGATGTATTTCGCAAGCAAGATATGCCCACGCCGGACAGAATGCGTCAAGACGAGACGCAATGTTCCCTGCTCGTATTCGCCGGCGAGGGTATCGTAGGCGAAAATCAGTGCCAGCAGGCTCAGGATTACCTCAAAGATAAAAACAATATCTATTGAGGCGAACATATCCATGAACGGATTATCCGAACCGTGCATTCTGGCATCCCATAGCGACGGGACAAGCGTGTGAGATACTGACACCTCGTTGCCGAGCCGTTTATCAAACCCAACATTGAAAATGCTCAACGGGTTGGGGGGACGGGCGACGACTAATTTCGATGTCCCGCCCGAATACGTCTTTTTTGCATGAAGCTGCCGCTGATGTGTTTTGACAGCGGTATTGTAGCCCGCCAACCGCCGGTCGTAATCCTCAATAAGCACAACAGTATTCGCTACCACAAGCAGTAACATAATAAAAACCGCTGCGGCAAAACGGAACGTCATCAGATTGTTGAGCAATTCCCTGCCAATGAGTGTTTTAAACATTTTCAATTACACCTCAACGCGCACAAACGCAAGATACGCTCCAGAAAGAAGCACCACCACAAACAGCGTCAACAGCAGCAACTCCATTGCTCTGGTATTGAAATCCTTATTGAAGTTAAGTGTGTCCTCAAACTTCGGAATCGCCTCCGGTGCGACCTTTTTCTTTGACATGCCCTCACGGACACCGATAATATGGAGACTTTGTGCATCTGCCCTATCGGTATCGACGACAAATTCACGAAATTGTCTGGCGTAACGTTGCACATTTTCTACAAATTGCACATGCCGTTCAAACCCGGTTCCAGCAAACGATTCAAGGAGGTGCTGTGCAATTGTCACGGGTGAAGCACGGGTGATGGCACGCGCGTGTTGAACTTGTGCAATCTGCTGGGTTAAGTATTCTCGACGTAAACGTTCTTCCCCTTCTGCGTCTTGGGTGAAGAAATCTCTTTTTGCTGTCAGCGTTTTTTCGTCCAATTCATCTGACCAGAGCCAGCGCCCGTATTTATTCCAGAGTTCATCTTGAATGTGGCTATGGCGCTTCCATAATGCTTCGGACGATAAGGATGGTGAAAATTCACTCGCAATTGAAGCGAGTGTACTCGGCGTAAAAACAACAAAGGTAACCCACACCAACAGGAGTATCACCAGACTCACCGCGCTCCGTTGCACGCGCGCAGATACTAACAAACCCAACGCAAGAAAGAGGCACGTGTATAGGAATGCAATAAGAAAGATGACACCTAAGCGTCCCCACGCTTCCGGAGTGAGGTGAACAGCACTGGAGGTGGAAATTATCAATAGGTTTACCAACGCTGCAAGTGTAAAAGGGATACCAACACTTATGAAAGCACCTAAAAATTTGCCAATAAGTACAGTATGCCGGGGAATTGCATTGGCAAGCATCAAGCGGAGCGTGCCGGATTCGCGTTCACTGGAGAGTGCATCAAAAGTGAACAAGATTGCAATCAGACTCAAGACATAACATAAGATGAATGCCCAATCCACTTTGGTAACGTCCGGCCCAACGCGTTTGAGATTTATGTTCGCATCGGGATATTTGAGTTTCCAGACACCTGTTAGATCTTCGGCGTATCCAAACGGGCTGCCGCCTTCAACTCTATCGGGTAAAAGCGATTCTCCACCCGCTGCACAGAAATAAAGAGCGGAGGGCTTTTTGTAGAGATATCCGGGGCCCCGTTGTGCGAGCATATACAAACTATCGTCGGCGTGAGAAGCTAAACGCCCCTGAGATTCGGTGACAGCATCGTGATACTTCTGTATCCGCTGTGGGTGTTCACGGATATGCCTGACGGCATTGGTTACCATCAGGGCCAGCAACAGCACAGTCGTCAGAGCAAATCGAAGGCTATTAAGGTTGTCGTAGAGTTCGCGCCAAGTTATATTGAAAAGTGTGATATGCCAGCTCATTTCATACTTCTCTCCTGACAAAAATAAGAAATGTCCCTATAAAAAGAACGACATTAATCGTGAGCAGCAGAAACAGAGCGGGTAACGCTCTCTTTGCATTTATGCCTATACCACTTCGCTGAAAGTAAAACTGAGGCAGTATGTCCCAATCAATAGTGTCTTTGTCGGCGACGAACCAGAGTCGAGACTCGAATATCTTTTTGTCGAGAAAATAGCCAACGACTGCTTGTTGGTAACGTTGAACCGCTGTGAAAAAATCTTGAAGTCCATTTAGGTCGGTGCCTGTCCAGGCTTCAGTTGCTGCATCATACAAACCGACTGGGGAGAACTTCAGCAACATCCATTCCATGTTTGCGGGGCGTACATAAATCGTCTCCAGTGCAGGATTTCGGACTCGCCACACCCGGTCTGCTGTCTTGACAAGCTGTAGCCCGAGAAAGCGATGATAATCCTGCGCGTGAGGGACTTGCGGTTCGGATTCTTTAGAAAGCGTTTCATAGTGGAATCCTGTGTAGTAATTGAAATAGTGTAATGATGATGCATCGTCCTCATCTCCCCAGAAGCTGTAGCCCTTTCCTCCCAAGCCAAAGTCCCAGTCCTCCCCTGGTACAGAGTCATTCGCGAGGAACTGCTTCCGTTCTCTCTCAAATTCTTCCCATATCTGTTTGATTTGGTTGTAAGCGGAAGTTTCCGTGTCCCCTTGTGGAGCCGTTTCAACAGCGGTAAGAATCATATTTGGATATACCAAGACTAAAAATCCCCAGACGAACATAGAGAGTATGAGGGCGGTACTCGTTCGGTGAGTCGCCGTTGAAATCAGCATACCGATGAGGTAGAACAGCGACAGATAGACAAGCGATGTAAAAACCACCCCGCCACTCCGAAGAAAATCATTGGTGCTCAGAGAAACCGAATTGGATGTCGTTAGCAAAATCAGCACGAGGAGGAAACTCATCAGTAGCGGGATAAGCAGACATATCATGGCACTCATGTATTTCGCAATTAGGATATGCCCGCGGCGAACAGGATGTGTCAGAACGAGGCGTAACGTACCCCGCTCACGCTCCCCTGCAACAGCATCATAGGCAAAGACGAGTGCTAACAGACTGAGAACCACCTCAAAGATAAAAACAATATCGATTGAAGAGAAAATGTTAAGCAGCGGGTTATTTGATCCGTGTTTTCCAGCATTCCATAGTGATGGCACGTAAAAGTAATAGACTCCGAGTGAGTTCCCTAATCGTTTGTCCAAACCGACATTAAAAATGCTCAAAGGGTTTGGAGGCCGGTCAATGGACAAGCTGACTGCTGAATAAGTTTTTGTTTCCTCCAGATTCTTCCGATTCTTTTTAACAGCGGTGTTGTAACTTGCCAACCGCCTTTCATAGTCCTTAATAAGCACAGCGGTATTCGCAACCACAAGCAACAGCATAATAAAAACGGCTGCGGCGAAGCGGAATGTCATCAGATTGTCAAGGAGTTCTCGGCGGATGAGTGTTGTTAACATTTTGGCGAAGCTTGCAAGCCAAGTTGTGCGCGAAAAGCAAACAACTTTTTTATTTCTTACATGACTTGCTAGTCAAAAGTCGTTGTTGCCTAGTTCCAACCGTTACAGTTGTAGTTGTAACGCGGTGGTAGATGTCGTCGGAGATTTCTGATGCAAGGGCATTAACTCTTCCTTATTGTATTTGCCCCTGCTTTGCAGGGTTAATATCCTTAATGGTTTTGCAAGTGTTGGTTTCCGTTCCTGTTTCGTATAACTAATTATACGATACATACATCTAATTGTCAAGTTTACGTTTCCTATTTTAGCGAAGACCTGTTTTGTATAACTTCTATCTATACACACGCTTGGAGGCATTTTTGTTTAGGGCAAAATCCCCTGCTTTGCAGGGGTAATTTCCTTTATCGCCATGGCATAACGAAATGCCCTGGCGAGTTGCAAGATTTTTGTTAATCAAAAAGCGAAGATTTGATAAAATAGTTGATAAGCATTCTTCGTTGTCAAATTTGATCTTTCGTTAATTTGCCAGCGTCCGATAAGGCTGGAGTGGCTGATGAATACCTTTGCGCTATGGGTATTTTCCCCTGCTTTGCAGGGGAAACCGATACCACCTGGAAAAATCGGAGCAGAAACCGAATTGATGAAAGAGCAGATATAGGAGCATTTGCTATGGAATATACCTATCTAGGTCGAATTGGGCTACGGGTTAGCCGTCTCTGTCTCGGCACTGTCAATTTTGGGAGGCACGTATCCGAAGAAGATTCGTTTCCGGTGCTGAACCGGGCACTGCAAGCGGGCATTAACTTTTTCGATACCGCCAATTCTTATAACGAGGGTTTAACGGAGACGATTATTGGAAACTGGTTGGTGCAGGATAAAAGTCGCCGCGGCCAGATTGTTCTGGCAACCAAAGTGTATAGTCAGACAGGTGACGGACCCAATGACGGTCGCCTGTCTGCGTATCACATCCGTCGAGCGTGCGAAGCCAGTCTACGCCGTCTGCAAACCGACCACATTGACCTGTACCAGATGCACCATATTGATCGTCGTACGCCCTGGGATGAGATTTGGCAAGCGATGGAGCAATTGGTGCGGGAAGGCAAAATTCTGTACGTGGGCAGTAGCAACTTTGCGGGGTGGCATATTGCACAAGCACAGGGCATCGCTACCCAACGCAATTTTCTTGGGCTCGTCTCAGAGCAGAGCATGTATAACCTCCGCAGTCGAACGATCGAACTTGAAGTCCTTCCCTGCTGCCGGGCCCTCGGGCTGGGGGTGATTCCGTATAGTCCGATGGGCGGAGGCTTGCTCTGTGGTGTGCTGGACAACCCAACCACCGGGCGGCGAGGCAGGGAGTCGCTCAGAAAAACCATCGAGACACATCGGCCACAACTACAGGCGTATGAAGCACTCTGCGCGTCGATCGGACAACCTCCAGCGAACGTCGCCTTGGCATGGGTGCTTAACAATCCAGACATTACAACGCCGATCATCGGCCCGCGGACGGTCGAACAACTTGCACAGAATCTATCCGCCTTGGAATTGCAGTTGGACGATGAAACAGTGGCAAGCCTCGATGAAATTTGGGCGGGGCCTGGTGGCGAAGCACCGGAGGCGTATGCGTGGTAGGCCACGGTGAGAGAAATCCTCATAAGGATATTACCCCTGCAAAGCAGGGGCAAATACAATCCCGACAATTACACCCACATTTTGTCGAATGCACGTCGCATTTGGGCGCAGTGGTATATTACCCCTGCAAAGCAGGGGAAACCGATACCATTACGCCGCAAAGCTTGCAAGCCAAGTTGTGAATTTTAATGAACAACTTTTTTATTTCTTGCATTACTTGCTAGTCAAATCAAGAGGCATATAGCTCTTGCTATGCCGCGATAGAACAACGAAAAGGAGTAAAAAATGAAAAAACGTCCAAATATCCTTTGGTACTGTACAGACCAGCAACGCTTCGACACCATCGGGGCGTTAGGAAATCCGCATATCCACACGCCGAGACTCGACGAATTTGTACGTCAGTCGGTCACATTCACCCACGCCTATTGCCAATCGCCCATCTGCACACCCTCTCGCGCGAGTTTTATGACAGGCATGTATCCTTCAGCTGTGAGTGTCACTGGCAACGGCAACCCGGTTTTTCCCGAATATTACGAAGACCGGCTGATTTCGCATGCCCTCGCTCAAGATGGTTATGACTGCGGGTTGATTGGCAAACTCCACCTCGCAAGTGCCTTTGATGCACAAGAACACCGTGTGAACGATGGATACCGCTACTTCCAATATAGCCACGACCACGGAAAGCCGAACGCATTCGGACACGAATACGCAGATTGGCTGCGCGCACAAGGTGTCACTCCTGAAACGTTGATAGCAGAGAAGGCAGCCTCCCAAAGGTATCCGAACAGGACTAGACGTGTGCAAGAACCGACTCCGGATCTTGACAATGTCCCTCCTCATCTCCACCAGACTTATTGGTGCACGGAAAAATCGATTGAATTTATTGGGAAAAATCGTCGAAAAAATCAACCGTGGCTGCTTAGCATCAACCCCTTTGATCCGCATCCGCCGTTTGACGCACCTTGGGAGTATTATCGGCGGTATGAACCGGAAACATTGCCCGGCCCACATTTTCAGGAAAGTGACATCAACTTTCAGTCGACATTGACAGATGCAGGTATTGATTTCCAGTCTCAGGCGAAACCGCCTGCAGCGTGGGACGACAAGCGGATGCAAGCGTCTTATTATGCTATGATTGAACACCTCGACGATGAGTTCGGACGTATACTTGACTATCTCGATGCCGAAGGCCTCCGTGAAGACACAATCGTCATCTTCACTTCCGACCACGGGGAAGCACTCGGAGACCACGGTTTGGTATACAAAGGGTGCCGTTTTTACGAAGGGTCCGTACGGGTGCCGCTCATCATTTCATGGCCGGGTTCCTCAACTGTTGCTGGGGAGGGGCAGCACTTCTTGCAGGACGTTCAAAGCGATGCTCTTGTTGAACTGCTTGATATCGTCCCTACCCTGTACGATGTGTTGGGTGTAGACATACCGTACTATGTGCAGGGCAGATCGCTCGCGCCGCTCTTGCGCGGTGATGTCCCCGCTGACACCCATCGCGAGGCGGTTCGTTGTGAATTTTTCGGGGCACTTGCAACGCCGAACCAGACGCATGCCACGATGTACCGGGACCGACGATGGAAACTTGTCGCCTACCACATGAAAGGGCATCAAAAAGGGATTTGCGAACTCTATGATTTGGAAAATGATCCTTGGGAACACAATAATCTCTCCGAGCACCCCGATTATCAGGCCATCAAGTGGGAACTGATGCAAAAGAGTTTCGACGCGACCGTCTATGCACACCCTCAGATGATACCCCGAGTCGCTTCGCACTAGCAAAACCGATCTTTCATCTGACTTTGGCGTAATGGTATTCTTCCCTGCTTTGCAGGGCAAATACTAGTGGTAAGATTTTCCTTAATCAAAAAGGGAAGATTTGTTAAAATGGTTTACAAAGATTCTTAGCTGCCAGAGATAAAGCAACGGGGGAAACAGATGCGCGTGAGGGCGGTTCTGATCGGCTTGGCGTTAGTCATTATACAAACAGCAATTACGCCCTATAACGACTACTACCTCCAAGGGACAGATATCTCCGGAAATCATTTCCCTTTGGGGGCAGTATTTACACTGATTTTTCTCACGTTAGTCGTCAATCCCATTTTGAAGAAGGCATTTCCTCCAGGGGTGCTAACGTCGGCGGAGTTAATGGTAGTCTGGGTAATGATGGGGGTCAGCTCAGCGATTCCATCGAAAGGTATGATAGGTTACTTACTGCCCTATTTGGCGGCCCCGGTCTATTTTGCGACACCTGAAAACGAATGGGCAGAAACGCTTCACCCCCACTTCCCCGAATGGCTCATCGTGTGGGATGAACGCGCCGTTACCGATTTCTATGAGGGCCAGGCACCTGTTCCTTGGGTACTTTGGGCAAAACCGCTCCTGGTTTGGACAGTTTTCATCCTCTTGCTCTATGCTCTGATAATCTGTGTATCAATTGTGTTACGGAAACAGTGGATCGAACGCGAGCGGTTTATCTTTCCGCTCGTTACTGTGCCCGTAGAGATGGTTCAACAAACCTCAACGCAAGGGAGGCTGAGCGGTCTTTTCACGAATCGACTCGTATGGGTGGGGTTCGGGCTCGCCGCCGCATATCATTTGCTCAACGGACTGCACGAGTATTTCCCTGCACTCCCCTCCATCCCGAATCGGTATGACCTGTACACCCCGTTCACGGAACGCCCGTGGATTGTGATGGGGTGGTGGCCCCAATTTCGGTTTTTTCTCTATTTCTCTGTTATCGGTATAACCTACTTTCTCGCCATGGAGGTGTCGTTCAGTTGCTGGTTTTTCTTTTTGTTCTTCAAGCTGCAGTACATCATTATCAACGCCTTTGCTATTCCTATCAGCCCGTGGATTTGCGCGAGAGGCCAGACGATGGCGGCTTATGTGGTGATGGTGCTCGCTTTCCTGCTTAACAGTCGCGCCCATATAAAAGACCTCCTGAGGCGAACATTTCTGGCATCCACTACCTCCACAACCATCGACGATTCAGGTGAAGTATTGCCGTATAGATGGGCAGTTCTTGGAACAATCTTCAGTTTTCTCCTGCTTGCTTTTCTCTGTGTCTACGCCGGGATGTCGCTTTGGGTCGCTTGTAGCATCATTGCGCTGTTCGTGATTGCTTCTACCGCGCTGTCGTGGATGGTGGTGAACGGGGGGATGTTACTCATCCAGGCACCGATGTATCCTGTAGAATACTTCGAGATTGTTGCAGGCTCAAGAATCATCAACGCAAACAGTTTGTCACTCTTAGGGTTTCAGCGGGTAATGATGCGCGACTGGGGCGGCATTCTGATGCCGGGCGTTCTGCACGGATTCAAAGCGGCAGACCCGCTTCGATTAAATCGCAGAAGCGTCCTCGGCGCGATGGTACTTGCGATTGTTGTCGCTATCGGCGTTTCCTACGCCGCATCGCTGCCCTTGATTTATGAAAAAGGTGGCTTAAATCTGCAAAGGGGCCCTTTCGTCGGCGCACCGAGATACTTCAATCATATCGTCTCACTGATTCAGTATCCGAAAGATGCGAAATTGGGAGAGGCGTATAGTATGATTTTAGGGGTCGGCATCACCGCCTTTCTACTGATTATGCAGCGTCAATTTATGTGGTGGCAACTCCATCCGATTGGATATGTGATGGGGGCAGTTTACTCCTCCTATTTCCTCTGGTCCTGTATGTTTATCGGCTGGTTTTTGAAGTATTTGGCACTGAAATCAGGCGGCCTCGGATCCTATCGTAGGTTTCGACCGTTGTTTATGGGCTTGATCATTGGCGAGTTTGGCATCGTAGGGGTTTGGATGGTGCTCGGGATGTTTACCGGTGTCAATTACCAGAACGCCTTACCGGGGTGATTTTTGACTGCTTAAACATGTCGCAACAACGTGGCATCGGGGGACAGGCATTTACCCCTGCTTGCAGGGGCAGATGTCCTCTACAAACCCCGCCCACAAAAGGAGATGAGCTGATGACACATCAAGAAATCAAGACAGCTTATGAACGTGATGGTTACGTGGCGGTGAGAGACATTATTGATGTCCGAGATCTAGCTCCAATCCGCGACTTCATCAAGGCGAAGGTTGATGCATATAGCCGTGAATTGTATAGTGAAGGCAAACTATCGTCGCGTTACGAAGACGAGCCCTTTGAACGACGCTATGCTGCCATCTGCCAAGAGTTGGACATACTGCCTCGTAACTGGAATTTTGGTGCCTTCGGCCTCGAGTTTTATGATCTCTACAACCTCCCCGGTGTTCTTAGTGTGCTTCGCCTTCTCTTGGGTCCCGAAGTCTCGAATATCGGCACGCCTGCTTTAAGGACAAAACTCCCCGGAAGCGTGATTACCTCGTTCCCGTGGCACCAAGACAGCCAATATCTGGACCAGGGAACCATCGGGAAGAAGGAAAAACACACAGGACATCTCCACATGGTGACGGTGTGGGTACCGCTTGTCGAAGCGACAATCGAAAATGGGTGTTGCTGGGTTATTCCCGGCAGCCACCGCTGGGGCTTATTGGACGGTGCACGGGGAGCAGATTCAAACGTCCGGATGGAGGCGGATGTCGAAGCCCGTGGCACCCCAGTGCCCATCCCCCTTAAACCTGGCGGTGCGCTGTTCATGTCGAATCTTTGCGTCCATACCAGCAAAGTGAACATGACTCAGGAATCCCGCTGGAGCATCGACTTCCGCTACTTTCCTACGCCCGACCGGGCTGACTTGACTGTCGCGCAGCACAAGGCCGCTGAATTCGTGCAAAACAAAGCTCTAGCAGGCGGTAGGGTACCGCTCATCGTACTCACTAAAGAGCACAAACCGACCTGGGAGGAGTGGGAGGCACAGGTCTTGGAGCAGAGAAGAAAGTGAATGTGCTGATGGCCAAGCGATTCAATGATGCCAAGGAAGGGAAAGGTGGAAGGAGAGGGGTTCGCCTCTCCACGCTTCCACCCTTCCAATCTGCCACTTGCACCCGCAAGGGGAGGCATCTTGCGTAAGTCTTATCAAAAATAGGCATGTATGCCTGCCCCTACGTAAACACCAGCCAGCCCTTTAGATTGAGAGCCGGCTTTTTCTCTGCCAAATCCTTGACCAATTCCCACGTTCAAGCCGAGAGGAATCCCCCCAAGTGAAAACACAAGTTCGCCGCCAAAAGCGAGGCCACCTGCTAAGGTCGTGGTAAGGAGCTCTTGTTCTGTTTTATATTGCCAGCCACCTTCTAAAGTGAAATACAGTCGGGCTATGTTCCATCTGCTTTGGTGCTCGAATATGGCATACGAAACACCGGCACCTAACATATGATCACTCTCCTCATCAGTGAGAACAAAACGTCCAACGGTTTGAAGATAGATGGGTGCGAGTCCGGTATAGCGAAAACTTATGCCACCAAATGCGGGGGTAGCACCTTGAAGTCCGATACCGAAACTTTTGGTGAGGTTAGTTTCTTGTGCCTGCGCCGAGAAACTGAAGGCTATCCCTAAAAAGAGACAAATCAGGCAAAAAATTGAGCGGGTCATCACTTTTCTCCTTTTTGTTTATCGGGCGATGAGCAGCGTCACCCGATGCGGTTCAGTAGTGGACAGGTGATACATGAGGATGTCCTGCTTGCTGTCCTTGTTGAGATGCACGAGCCATGTGTATTCCTCGTGCTTGGGCATGGCGACTGTCAGTTTTTGAGGCCGCCGGGCGAACAAGTCCGGGCCCGGCACGCCGATAAAGAGGTGTAGTTCTTCCGATCCCTGCTGCACCAGTAGGTCTAAGCGTCTGTCGCCGTTTACATCACCCACCAGCATGGCCGAGAACGCCGTCTGGCCCCCTGTTTCGTCGGAGGGGTACGATTTGAGTTTGCGGATGGCGTTGGGGGTGCCGGGGTAGATACCGCCTTCCATCCGGTAGAACGTAACATCCAGCGGCACGTAACCAGTCAGAAACGCGCCGATGATCATGCTGATGGCCTTGAAGATACGCGGTTTGATGGTTGTGAACATCATGTCGACCTGGCCGTCATCGTCGAAGTCATGCTGTGCCATCCCAAACGGAATGCCATCCGACTGGAGCGTGGTGCCGCCATCCGGTGCGAACAGGGTGCCGCCATCGGGTGTTGGCATACCGAAGTGCACCTCGTAGGTAGAGTGCATGTGCCACAGGCTCCCGCCTTCCAACGAGAAAACCCCGAGGTCGGCGACACCGTCGCCGTTCATGTCGGTTAACGCGTGCAGGACTCTCCCCGTCAGGGCACCGGGCGGTTGGTGGTCTTTACGCCGCCGGCGAACGCCGTGTGGTGCGGCAAGCGAGGCTAGCTCGTCGGAGTCGAATGCCACATCAGTCGTGAAGGTTGTGGCCACCGAGGCAAATAACCCATGCTCGTCCTGGAGATGAACAGCGAAGTGGTCACCGTTCCAGAACACTAAGTCGGTGCGCCCATCTCGGTTGTAGTCGCTCTCGTGGATACGGCTCTGAGACCAGGGGTTGTATCGATATGCATCGGTACCGTAGAGCCTATCAATCTCAGTGGCGGGCCCGAGTTTCACCGGGTCGGCAAACGCGCCGTCGTTCATCTGAACGAACACCCAGAAGCCATCCGAGTCGGGAACTACCAGGTCATCGCGGGCATCGCCGTTCACGTCCCGAGTGATGTCTACATGCGGGAGGTCGCCGCCGCGAGGCGGCTCGAAGTTGGAAGTAACCCCCACAAGCACGCGTTCCGTCGCAGACTCGGGATCGAACCAGCGCAAGTGGCCGCGCGCGTATGTGATTAACCGCTCATGGCCACCGATGTTAGCCACATCGACGAACAACACTTCGGGACGTAGCGTGGCATCGAGTGTCGGCACCCAGGTACCCTCGCCGAACGCGTAGAGGCGCAAGCAGCGCTTGGCGTTCTCGTCGATGTGCACTACAGCAAGCTCCGCGACAGGGCCGCCGAGAAGAAATCCTGTCAAAACCGTCTGGCGTTTCGCGGTGCCAGTGGCGATGTCGTACCGCTCGAAAGTGAATGCCGCTGCATCAGGTTTCACCGCATCGACTGATTCGGCGAACAGCCCTGAGCAGCCCGATAGGTATACCCCAAAAACCAGTATAACAAAAGTGGCATGGAAGCATCTTCCGCTTAGGCTCTGTTTTGCGGAAACAAAGCGTTTGTAGCAGGGGGTTCGCTTTTTCATTTTTATTCTCCTTTCGGATGTTATATACATGAACATAGATAAATAAATCAACGGTGTTAACTTATAAGCAAAAAAACAGGTGCCCTTCGCCAAATCCTTTCAAATCTATCCCTTCAAACCCTCAATTGTCGTCTGAAGAACCATGTCGATCAACGCATCTTTCTCACTCCACGGAAAATCAGGGAAATCAATCAGAAGCAACGTCACACCATGAACAGCGGCCCACAGCACCTGACCGGTCATTTCAACATCCATCTGCCGGAATACCTTCTGCCTAATGCATTCAAACACCATCGCACACAAGTAATTAAACACCTTTTCGCCAACCGAGCCTTCTTCCAACCCTAAGCCCTGCTGGAACTGCGGCCGAACGACAAACGTCAGCTTGTACTCTTGCGGATGTTTCAGACCGAATTCAACATAGGCGCGGCCACTTTTTCTCAGCGTCTCGAGGGGGTCGCTTTTATCTCTGTTTAGCCGTTCCAGCGTGTCCAACAGGTTGAGGAGTGTCTCCTTGCAAACGGAATCTAAGAGTTCTGCCTTATCTTTGAAATAAAGGTAGATAGTTGTGGGTGAGTATTCTATCTTGGCGGCAATCTTTCGCATAGAGACGTTCTCATACCCCTCAGTGACAAAAAGTTCTCGTGCCGCAGAAAGAATTTGCTGCCGTAACTGTTCTTTTTCGCGTGCTCTCCGTTCTTTAACCCCCATTGCTTTCCCCTTGATTTACAGAGTGATTTAACTTATCAGTGTTAATTATACCAGATGTTTTCCGCTTTGTCAAATTTTTTTCATACGTTTAATGCTTCGCCTGGATGTGAGTGGATAGGTATCCAATCCGAAGTGCTGCTTCACATAGAGAAACGCCGTTTCAATCTGCCATCGCTGTCGAGAGTATCGTAGTATCTGCACAAATTTTGTTTGTTGAAGCGTGGCCGAAAATCTGTTAGAATCAGGATGAGGTAGAAAATGAGGGAGGTTTGTTACTTCCTTTTCAAAACGGTGGCATGTTTGTAAAAGGATACCCCATTTTCTGCCTTCTTCTAGACATTTCTTGATTGATGTTTCGTTAATTTGCCAGCGTCCGATAAGGCTGGAGTGGCTGATGAATACCTTTGCGCTATGGGTATTTTCCCCTGCTTTGCAGGAGAAACCGATACCCCCTGGAAAAATCGGAGCAGAAACCGAATTGATGAAAGACAGGTCTATTTTTTCCTTCATGAAACGGTACCTATAGGAAGAGGGAGGGCGCGGTTTGAAACTGCCCCTACAAGAAGATTGAATATTCGAGAATACTTTACCCGAGCCCTGTTGCGGAAATGTAAATCGAATGCAAGTTTCATCTATTCCCAGATGAAATTTTGGAGTGGTATAAACCCCCGCTTTGCAGGGGCAATTACAATTACCCCACTCCTTGCAATCTGTGGGTTTTTCCTCTTATGCGGCCTTGTGCTCCTGACGAGGGGACAAGACCCGTTAGAGTTTTATACCGTTATCTTCGTCAGTGGGTTTGCTAGTTTTGACGACATCGGCTATGTGCTGTTTAACGCAACGCCGCTTGTTTTTACCGGGCTCGCTGTCGCTATTGCCTACAAGGGTGGCCTGATTAATATCGGTTGTGAGGGCCAGCTCTACGTCGCTGCCTTTGCTGCTGCGTGGGTAGGCATGCATCTGAACCTGCCGCATGTGCTCTTGGTCCCCCTCTGTGTGGGGGCTGCACTTGTTGCAGGGGCTGGCTGGGGCGCGGTGCCTGGGTTCTTAAAAGCGAGATACGGCGCACATGAAGTCATCAATACAATTATGATGAACTTCATCGCGCTTGCCCTCATGAATTACCTTGTTACCGCGGTTTACCAAGAGCCGAATCAGATGATTCCGCAAACGCCGCCGATTTATGAAGCCGCTCGGCTTCCCCGATTGGCACCTGTTTTGCCTTCCCTTCCACAGAGTAACCCGTTAAACGTCAGTTTTTTGTTGGCGTGTGGGTGTGTCGTTTTCTGTTACATCTTCTTAACGCACACGCGCTGGGGATATGAACTCCGCTTGGTAGGGAACGCACCGGAAGTCGCAGCGTATGGCGGGATAAACCCTCGTGCTGTGACTGTGTGGATAATGGCACTCAGCGGTGCAATTGCTGGGTTGGCAGGTGTCGCTGAGGTGATGGGGTATCGTTACCGGTTTTTAGATAACTTCTCAGGGGGATGGGGGTTCACTGGGATTGCCGCTGCGCTCTTGGGTAGAAATCACCCGTTTGGCGTTTTGGCAGCAGCGGTGTTGTTCGGGTTATTGAATAAGGTGGCGTTGGATATTGAGATTTTGTTGAATGTGCCGCACGGTTTGTTCCTCGCCGGCCAGGGAATGCTTATTGTTTGGCTAGTCTGTATAGAGGGCGGTTTGAGGCGAAAGGAATTGTGATTTGTGTAGCGGCATCGCAATGCAGGCGAGCCCTATAGCATCGCCCGTACTGGGGCAGCAAGGAGTTACCCCTGCAAAGCAGGGGGAGATACCCATTGTATGATTTTTGAATTGATTCCAAGCACGTTACGAATGGCGACACCCCTGGGGTTTGCCGCGCTCGGTGGCATTTACTCCGAACGTTCCGGGGTAATTAACATCGCGTTGGAAGGTATAATGCTCATCGGGGCGTTTGGGTATGCTCTCGGCACGCAGGCATCCGGGGCTACATGGATAGGATTGCTTGTGGGGCTCGGTTTTGCGGTAGCGTTGTCCTTGTTACATGCTGTTGCCACGATTACTTTTCACGCGGAGCAGATTGTCACTGGCGTTGCGATTAACATTTTGGCGTTAGGCATCACAGAGTTTCTCTTACCCACCTCGCAACGGTTAGCAGGATTACCCCACTGGCAGCTGCCTCTTATCGGTTCCTACAGTTTCCTTGTGTATTTAGTGCCTATATTCATGGGGCTCAGTCATATTTTGCTTTTTAAAACGCCGTGGGGCTTACGGTTGCGCGCTGCGGGCGAATCAACAGAGGCGCTGACCGCGCTCAGCCTGAGCCGCGCCAAGTGGCAATACTTCGGTGTTATCTTGAGCGGCATCTTTGCGGGCACAGGCGGCTGTTTCCTTACATCCGAAGTCCACTATTTCACAAAAGGCATGACAGCCGGGCGAGGCTATGTCGCCCTCGCGGCTGTCATCTTCGGGAATTGGCGACCGGTCAGTGGTATTGGGGCGTGTCTCCTCTTCGGGTTCGCCGCAGCTTTGGAGCTTGCAAACCGGTGGCACATTCCGGTGCAGCTGCTCAACAGTTTCCCCTATATCTTAACAATGGTAGTGCTTGCTGGGTTTGTAGGCACATCGCGCCCACCTGCGGCTTTGGGAAAGATGAAGTCTTAGCCGGGAGTCTTTCTTCTCCTCAGCAGGCGGGTTTGTAGTAGCGCAATTTATTGTGCATCAGGAAATCTCGAAAATTGCTTGACTGCCACTCCGAATTTGTGCTAAAATTGGAAATCATGTTAGGAAAATCAATTTTTCTCAAGTTTTTCGCGTAAAAATCGCGGATAACACGGCTGAAGCAGATGACGCGGATTTTACGGAAACTTACTGTCAAATCAATGCCTCAAGCGCGCGGAATACCCCGGACAAATCGGGGTTACAAATCCCTCAAAGGGAAAGGATTTTTTAATGAAAACACTATTAATATATCGAAAACCCATCGGGGCACTTTTTGCTGCCATCGTATTTGCACTCACCCTCCACGGTGTGAGTCACGCACAAACCCACATCCACGTAGACGCAGTCAACGGGATAAACGCCCCTACCGGTAGAGGCTCTGCTGCAAATCCGTATCAATCCATTACCTTCGCGCTGTTGCTGAGCACCAGAAATAACCTCCCAGATCCGTGGCATGTGCACATCCACCCCGGCACCTACGACGCGGACTTCGCGAAACCCGCAAATGCCCGCGAAATATTCCCGTTGAAACTCCGACGCGAAATGATATTTGAAGGCACAACCACCGCCGAAGAATGCATTATTGATGGACAGCACACAGGAGGTGCCCTTGTACCGATTCTCAGTGGAGAGGACACGGAAGGTGCCACCATCCGCAATTTGACGATACAGAACTCTCTCCGCACCAATGGCACCGGCGGGATTGTGCTGCATGACCCGACTGGCACGAATGAAACGCCGAGCACCTTGGAGGGGTGCATTGTCCATAACAACAAAGGCGGCGGCGTGTGGTCAAACATGCCCCTTATCCTTACTGGAAATACCTTCAGCAACAATCATGGGAGAGGCGTGGAGA
Organism: uncultured Poribacteria bacterium; assembly: GCA_958295855.1. Taxonomy (GTDB): domain Bacteria; phylum Poribacteria; class WGA-4E; order WGA-4E; family WGA-3G; genus CATQHH01. The sequence continues at coordinate 629,885 of OY282383.1, forward strand.
CAACTAAGAGTACTGCCGCTACCAACAATATCTTCAGTGGTAACCACAGGACAGGTCTCCACATTGAAGGAAATTCTACCGGTAGCATCTCCAAGAACATCTTTCAGAATAACGCAGGCCAGGGATTTTACGTCAAACAGAGATTGGACAGCGGTGTTACCGATAATACCTTTACTGGCAATAGGTCGCCTAGTCATAGCTCTGGTGGTGGGTTTCATGTTGGCCACCTGACCGGTAATGTTGCAAACAATACCTTTACTGGCAATTCGGCGTACAGGAATGGGGGATTCGCTGTTGGGACCTTCACCGGCAATGTTACTCACAACACCTTTGATAGCAATAGGGCAATTGGTGGCGGCGGCGGAGGGTTCGGGATTCGCAGCATCACCGGCAACGTTACCGACAATGAATTTACTAATAATACGTCAGGTGAGTCTGGTGATTCTAGTTCTGGCGGTGGGTTCCAGATTGACTCTATTGTCGGTAATGTTACCCACAACGAATTTACTAGGAATAAGGTGGTTGATGGTGGTGGTGGGTTCAAGATTGACAGGATCACCGGCAAAATTACCCACAATATATTTGATAGTAATTCGGCACACTATAGTGGTGGGTTTGAATTACGCCACACATCTACAAATACGGTAGAAGTCTCCAACAATATCTTCTTCAACAACACCTCAAGTGGTACCGGTAACGCAGTTGGCACACGGCACGCCACCCACTTCATGAACAACCTTTTCATGATTTCCGATGAACTCTCCGAGGGCGTATCAGGCCCGCACACCGTCTCGGTGAGTTCACCCGAGTGCCGGTTCCACAACAACATCTTTACCAACGTGAAGATCGCTATCTACACCGGAGGCACCTTCGATCTCCCGATCACGCATAACCTCTTTCACAATGTCCGGGTGGGCTTCGTTGATCAAGCGGGGAACAACCTCGGCAACGATTTGCTGTTTTGGGAACTCGTCGCTGTCAATGCCACCAATAATCTCGAAGGGGCACCGCAACTCGTAGATCCGGTGACAACCCGGGACTTCCATTTGCAAGCCACAAGTCCTGCGATTGATGCCGGCACAAATGCATTTGCACCCGCAGATGATTTTGATGAAGTCGCTAGACCCATCGGTAACACGGTAGATATTGGGCCCTATGAATACGGGGCACCCCCTGTCGTTACAACACAGGCACCAATTGTTCCTGACGATCCCCCCAGCGAACCGACAGAGGATACGCCGCCGGCAGAACAGGCACCAATTGTTCCTGACGATCCCCCCAGCGAACCGACAGAGGATACGCCGCCGGCAGAACCAACGCTGAAACTCTATTGGGCAACCGGGAGTAAGATCCAACGCGGTGACTTAGACGGTGCCAATATTGAGGATGTCGTCAATCGGGAAGCGGTGAGTCTCGCCCTAGACGCAGAGAACGGGAAGATCTACTGGGTACAACCTGACAACGGCATCTTTCGTGCGAACTTATTAGATGGAACAAACATCGAACATCTCATAACGGATGACATAGAGGGTTTTTCGGGCGGCCGTATCGCCTTAGACGTGGCAGGCGGTAAGATGTACTGGACGCACGGTGAAACGAACAGCATCTTTCGTGCGAACTTGGATGGAACAAACGCGGAATCGCTTTTACAATTACGCGTTGGAACACTTTTGGATATTGCCTTAGATGTGGCGGGTGGTAAGATGTACTGGACACAATGGGAGGGAAACGCGAGCATTTCTCGCGCCAACTTAGATGGGTCAAACATTGAATTGCTCATAAACCCAGGCGATAAACAAAGTCTTGCCTTAGATATTGCGGGCGGTAAGATGTACTGGACTGACGGATTTAATGGGATAGGTATGTCGAATCTTGATGGCTCAAACGTCAACAACTTCCAAACCCCTAAATTTACCACAAGAGGTATAACCCTAGTCCTGTCTAACGGCACGATGTACTGGATAGATGGAGAGGGCACTGAGATTAGACGCAGCAATCTTGATGGCTCGCAGCAGCACACAATCCTTAGGTCCAGTTTATCAGATATTGCTTTGTATTTCCTTGAGGGCACCCCTTCAAGCACAACCACATCTGTGGAGAATACATATCCTGCGTGGGATGTGAATGAAGATGGGCAGACGGATGTCACGGATTTTGCCTTGGTGGCAGCCGCCTTAGGGCAAGCACCTCCCGGGAATCCACGCCTCGATGTGAATGGGGATGGCACGGTGGATCTACAAGACCTGGCACTCATTGCCCAACACCTTGGGGAGTCCACGGCACCTGCGGCACCCGCGCAGGTTGTGCTGCCTGCATCGCTCACGCCCCAAACTGTGCAGCGGGCTCTCAATCTCTTGCGCGCACAAGATAACGGTTCGCCTGCTTTTCAACGCGGCATCGCGCTGCTTGAACAGTTGCTTGCATCGCTGGTGCCGAAAGAGACAGCACTGCTTGCCAACTACCCGAATCCCTTCAATCCAGAGACGTGGATACCTTATCAGTTAGCGGTGTCTGCAAATGTGACGCTGCGTCTCTATTCCGCCGATGGGAAGTTGGTTCGGCGGATTTCGTTAGGGCATCAGATGGCAGGCATCTATCATGGCCGTAGCCGTGCGGCGTATTGGGATGGCACCAACGAGCAGGGAGAGCCCGTGGCGAGCGGTGTCTATTTCTACACGCTCACCGCAGGCGATTTCACGGCAACGCGGAAAATGTTGATACGGAAGTAAGTGTCGGGATTACAAATCCTTCCTACCGAATGTAGGGTGAGGTTCCCGTGCTTCGCCAGGCCGCTCGTCTGCAAGAAACATCGGCGGGCACGTGGACCCGCCCCTACAATGCAAGTGCGTATGGTTTACGGAGAGCCCGCGGAGCGTGCCTACTACAGTTAACTGCTTTCATCTGCGAGCTCATGGTAACTCGCGTGCCGGCTGTAGTAACCATAGGATTTGGCGTGCTTCGGATTGATCATGTTGCAAAGCACCCCAATGTTTTTCGTCGGTAAGACTTCTGTCAGGTGGCGTACGCCTGTTAGCATATCAAACCGCTGCGTCTTCGTGATGTCAAACAGATAGACCACGGCATCAACACCGGTTGCCAAAATCATCGCATCTGCGACAGCGCGCACAGGCGGGGAGTCAATCACTATCACATCATACACCGATTTTGCGAGTTCCAGCCATTGCCTCATCATTTCTGAGTTCAAGAGTTCAATCGGATTCGGTGGGACAGTCCCCCCCGGTACGAGATGCACATTGGGGATATCGGTAGGCTTGACTGTTGCTTGAAACACGTCGTAGCTATTTTCGGCGTTCATAAGGAGGAGGGCTTCGCTCAACCCCGGCCTACGGTTGCCACTGCGCTCCGCTGTAGGTGACGAAGCAACGTCTGCTGTATCGGTTTGCGTCCCGGGCTCTGCCTGATGGGTAGGGGCGGGCCTTGTGCCTGCCTGAATTGAAAAAATTTTATGTTGCGATGGACGGCGCATATCGGCATCTATGAGCAAAACCTGGCGAGCCGTTTGCGCTGCGGGTGCCTCATCAAAAACCTGAGCACCCCCAAGAAAGCGATTTTGTGCGAGAGCCACAGCAAGGTTTGCGGCGATAGTGCTTTTCCCTTCACCGCGGGTCGCGCTCGTGACGAGGATTGTTTTCAGTTCGTCGCTTGGGTTAAGAAACGGCAGTTTCGCTTGTAGCACTCGAAAGGCTTCGGCTGTGCGGGAGTTGGGTGCATCGTGAACAATGAGCGGAAGTCGATACGTGCGTCTCTTCTTAATAGAGGGAATCACGCCGAGGAAGCTAGGCGGTTCCGGCAGGGAATTCAATTGACGGATAGCTTCCTCTAATCGCAGGTATGTGTCTTTAAAGTAATTTTTTGCGACAGCAAAGGTAAGGCCGAGTATCCCACCAAGCATGGCACCCAAAACGAGATTTAGTTTCATGCGGGGTTTAACGGGTTCTTCCGCGAGGCGTGCCTTGTCTAACACCTTGAGTTGTTCTGTGCTGGCTTCAGCGAAAATTTCTGCCTCCCGCATTTTCGTCTCCAAGGCAATTGCTTGCGCGTTGCGAATTTCAACATCTCGCTTGAGGCGCAACATTTCCATTTGGGTTGGAGACCAGCTGCCGAGTTGTGCTATATGAGAAGCAATTTGAGCAGAGAGCTCGTCTTTCTGTTTTTCAAGGCTGGTAATAGTTGCTTGCGTCTCATTCACCTTTTCTGTGAGCACTTGGTGTAACGGGTTGTAAGAAGTGGTTGTGCTTCTTATCTGTTTTTCCTCTTGAGCAAGGCGTGCCTTCGTTTCCTTAATTTTTTCATCCAAGGCAGTGATGTCAGGGTGCGTTGCATCTCTGTATTTACCGATGAACGATGAACGTTCAATTTCATACTCGTGCAAATTGTCTCTGAGTTTGGCATGTGACGGATTCGTTGTCACTGTTTCTGATACGAGATTTTCCTCTATTCTCTTCAATTCCTCTTGATAAGCATCAAGTCGCAATGTAGCACCTACCAAAAGGCCGGTCAATTCATTTTCTTTTAATTGGAGGGCTAAAATGAGTTGTGCCTGCGTTCCTCCCTCAGCGTTTAAGGTAATCTCCGGATGCGCTTGCTGAAATTTAAAAAGTGCATCTTCGGCTGTTTTCAGGTGTTGCTTTATCTCTTCCAGGATAGTTTGTGGGATGGGCTTTTCCCACCAACGCATATTTTCCGTTGTTTCTGCTTCGACGGTTTGCAAAAATACGGCCACAATTCTATTGCTCAGCTGCTGCGCTCGTTCGGGTGTCCGCTGTTTCACCGTAACAGTAATTACATTTCCGTCTGTCTCTTCAACCTTTAACTCTTCGTCAATCAGCGTTTTTATGAAGAAGTCCTCCCATTCCGTTACAGTCAGCTCGCCCTGTTCTGTAGCGTCCGCATCCAGTTCAATATTCAACAGATTGGCGAGCCACACGAGCGTCTGCCCGCGGTGAACAGGCAAGGGTTCAAGGAGGCCTTCTGCTCTGAGTTGTCGAATGGCAGGGGCGATGATTAGGTCGCGTGATTGGAGTTGCGCGGCGTAGGCACCTAACGAGGTGCCGCCGAAGATGCCCGATAGCGGTAACTGTGATAATAGTGAAGGTGCTTGTTGCCCATCTAGGACGCGAACGGTTGTTTCTGACTGATAGACGGGAGGGGTAACGTCAGTGACGAGAAACGCCGCGAAAACGGAGAGTAAAAAAATGAAAAGGACACTCCACTTATTGCGAAAGAGAATCCAAAAGTAGTCTGATAATCGAATTTCCTTAATTTCTTCAATGTGCCTATCGGCTGTTTCTGGCATATTTTCGTCGTTCCTTGCGGAGTACCCTGTTCTCCGCGGTTGTTCGTATCTACTGGAATGCACGTCGCTTATGGGCGAGGGTGGTATCGGTTTCCCCGCAAAGCGGGGTAAATACCCTTAGCCGCAAAAATCTCGTCGGAGGTTTTTGCTGTAGTTTTTTTAACAATGATGCGTTTGCAGAGGGTAGGCACAAGGCACCACCCCTACGGATTGCGGTTGCATCAGAAATCTCCGACGAGAGCTACCACCACGTCACAACTACAACAGAAACCATTGAAACTAGGCAATAACAAAAAATGAATACTACCTGTATCTCAGCCAAACCGTCACGATGAGGTTCGTAAATGAAGCAGCGAAATTCAGGACGCGCCAATCAATGCGCATCCGTTCCGGAATCCGGAGCTGATCATTGGGGTTGAGGTAAATCGTTGCTTGTGCCTGATCGAAGTTAAGTTCTTGTTGTGTTCCATCTGCTCGCGTAAGGAGACACTTTTTGGGGTTCGCTTTCTCCTCGTTGAACCCGCCCGCCATTGCAACCGCCTGGCCTAAAAGCGTTGGCTCCGTGATAACATATTGCCCTGGCTTATCCACTGCGCCGGTAACGCTTATTTTAGCCTCCGCTAATGGGACATATAAGGTATCCCCTGGTGCCAACATGGCATTGACGTTTTCCAAGGTGAGATCGACTAAGGTGCGCCCTGTATTCGTAATAATTTCTGCCTTTTTCAAGTCTGCGAAGTCAGTTCTGGAGCCGCCTGCGAGTTTCAACGCCTGAATTGCGTCGATCTGCTGTGTTGCTATCGGGATGGGATAGAGCCCCGGTGCTGTCACGGCTCCTATCACACGAATCCTGCGTTGTGCATAAACGGAAGGGATGATGACAATATCGTAGTCTTTCAAGGGAATGTCGGGCCCGCCTGTTTCGAGGAGTTCCAAAAAATTGACTGTCTGGTTAAGTTTTCCGTTGCGCCAGATACCAACTTTGGTTAGATCGGCGAGTTCGTAGTTGATGCCTGCCGCCGCCAAGGCATGCATCAGATAAACTTGTCCCATGGCAAAGACGTGCGGGTTTCCTCTGGTTCTCGCTTCAACCGCGCCGAGGACGAGGATGTTGCGTCTGGGTTGCATCATCGTCACAAACACGCGGGCACTGGGGAGGTGTTGAGAGAAAGCGGCCTGCATCTGTGCTTCAAGTTCAAAAACCGTCAAATCCGCTGCTTTAATAAGCCCGATGAGCGGATAGGAAATATAGCCATCAGGTTGAACTGGCACGGCAATCCGGTCCTTGGTATATTCAGGGTATCCTTCGACTGTGACAACAATACTATCGCCAACTTGCAGTGTATAGGTTGATAATTCTGGGGGATTTCCATTTTTGCTGGCAATGGGTATCTCCCCCTGCTTTGCAGCCGGTGGCTCTACCGCGAAAACGTTCGCTGCAAAACTGAAGGGCACCAAAATTAGCAGGAGTATATGAACTAACAATTCGGTTTCTGCTCGGTTTTGTCCAGGTGGTATATGGTTTCCCCTGCAAAGCAGGGGTAAAATACCTGTGTCCAAAACCGGTTTTAGACACCTTTCTAGCATTTTCTCTCCTAATTAAGCGTTAAAATACTTGCATCAGAAATCTCCGACGAGATTAGAAATGCCATGACTACTACAACAAAAACCGTTGGGACTAGGCAACAACGTTGTTCGCTAATCCCTCACAACATGGCTGCAATGACATAAGAATTGCGCGACGACAAACCTTCGTATATACGTGAAATTTATCTATTTGTGGTGCTTTAGATACAGTGCCTTCATTAATTCTTCAAAATATTTTAGCAGGTGTTCGGCAAAAATGCAAATGAAATTGTTAAAAAACTACAGATTTTTAACATACCTTGCGGAGTTTGGTATATGCCCCTGTAAACAGGGGTTAATACCATACTATGCTTGCCCGTGTAGTTCGAAAGCCGTTACAGCTCTCGTCAGAGGACTCTTATGGAAACCTTGCGTCAGCGGTGGCATATCGCCCCGCTTTGCGGGGTAAATGCCTTTGCCTCCGACGAGAGCTACGAGGCGCGCTAATGCGCGCGTTTTTGGTATCTTGCCATTGGTATGTTACCCCCTGCTTTGCAGGGGCAGATACCATTGCTCAATTCTCCGCAAGGAATGACGAAAAAACGAAAAGTTGTTGCTTTAACTTGTGAAGTTGTGCTAATATAATCTTGTGAACTTAAAAGGTGTTTTTGCACAACTTCAAGGCAAACGGGTGATGATTATCGGGGATATCATCTTGGACGAATATATCTGGGGGGATGTGAATCGAATTTCGCCTGAAGCCCCTGTTCCGGTATTTGACATGACTGCAGAGGCGCACGGCTGTGGTGGTGCAGCGAATGTCGCTCAGAATGTTGCCAAGTTGGGAGGCAAGGCAGAACTGGTCGGTGTCATCGGGAAAGACAGGGAAGGCGAAAAGTTAGTCCAGATGCTTACCGCGATGAATATTGGTGATGCCGGCATCTGTACGGATGTACAGCGGCCGACAAGCACGAAAACTCGCCTGCTTGCCAATACTGCCGCGACGAATACCGCGGCGGTAGGTACGGGCAGCGCCGGAAATCTGTCGTTACAGCAGGGTCACTATCTGCTCCGCATTGACCGGGAGTTCAAGGAACAAATCTCTATTGGGCTGAGGGAACACTTGTTGGGTGTTGTTGTTTCCCGATTAGCAGAGAGCGATGCAATTATCTTCTCGGACTACGACAAGGGGGTTGTAAGTGCGGCACTCATCAACGCAGTCGTGGCGCACGCTCAGCCTTATGGCGTACCGATTATCGTCGATCCGAAGCGGACGAACTTCTGGCAGTATAAAGGTGTAACGGCCCTCACACCTAATCTTATGGAGGCGGGTGCTGCTGTCGATGAAAAAATTACGGATGCGGTACACCTCGTCGCTGTCGGTGAGAAAATTTTAGACCGGTTATCGCTCAAAGCACTGTTGATTACGCGGGAGGCAGAGGGCATGTCCCTATTTCAGCGCAATCCGGATGGCACCCTACAGGTAAATCACTTGCCTCCGCAATCCAGCACGGTGACGGATGTAACAGGCGCGGGGGATACGGTAGTCGCGGTCTTCACGCTTGCCCTCGCGGCGAACGTTGATATCCACAGTGCCGCCCAGCTGTCGAGCCTCGCCGGGGGGATTGTTGTTGGGAAAATGGGGTGTGCAACCGTCACGCCAGCGGAGCTGCTTCACGCGATTGAGACACTAACGTGCATTCCGGTAGATACCAAGTTGTGAGTGACTAGCGAACAACTTTTTTATTTCTTACATTGTTGTGAGTGACTCGCGCAAACTTTTTTATTTCTTACATTCAGCCGCGGAGAACAGGGTACACCGCAAGGAACGACGAAAACATGAAAACCGTCTTTCTCGACCGGGATGGTGTTATTAACCGGAACCCGCCGAATAAAGGGTATGTCCGGACGTGTGCAGCGTTCGCCTTCATCCCGAATGCGCTGCAAGCCATCCGCACCCTGAGCGAAAGCGGTTATCGGATTATTGTGGTAACCAATCAAGCCGGAATTGGGAAAGGCATTTTCACCGAGCAGAACCTGATGGAGATTCATCACCGGATGGTTACCGAAATTGCCCAAGCAGGCGGACAGATTGATGCAGTTTACTACTGTCCACACCACCCCGATGCAGGGTGCGAATGCCGAAAGCCGAAGCCAGGGATGTTAATACAAGCCGCACGCGAACACGATATCGACGTGTCACAAGCTTATGTCATTGGTGATTCAATCACGGATATCGAGGCATCCCGACGCGCGGGATCCTTACCAATCCTGGTCTTAACGGGACACGGGCGAGATACCTATCGCGGCTATATCCGTTCTGCACCGGCCGCTACAAAAAGGGTATTAACCCCTGCAAAGCAGGGGAAATATGCCCTGCCTGACAAAATCTTTACAGATCTTGCCGCAGCCGCACGCTGGTTAACATTGCCGCACAAACCTCCGAGAACGTAGTACACCGCAAGGAAAGACGAAAGCATGATCCGAAAAAAAATCGAAACCCGTACGGCGCACGCTGGTGTTATCGGCCTCGGCTATGTCGGGCTACCCCTCATGGTTGCTATTGCGAATGCCGGCTTTCGGGTCACGGGGATTGATATTTGTCCCCAAAAAGTTGCACGATTAAAACGCGGCATCTCAGACGTTCCCGATGTCACCGATGCAGTACTCGCCCCCCTTATCGCGTCCGGGCAGGTTCAGGTGACGACAGACTACAGCGTACTGCGTGAATTGGATACCGTCAACATTTGCGTGCCAACCCCTTTGGGTGAAAACAGAACGCCGGATATGCAGTGTATCGTCGCTGCGGTTCAGCAAATTGCAAAATACCTGCATCCGGAACAATTGGTTATTCTCGAAAGTACCACCTACCCCGGTACAACGGAAGAGATTGTGCTGCCAACGCTTGCCTGTCACATGGAAAGTGCCGCACAAACCTCCGACGAGGGTTACCCTGCAATGCCAGACCTATCTTGCAACCTGACTTCTCCGCAGGGAAAGACGAAAGGTCGAGATGCGGCTGAAGAGGGGTGTAACACCCAGTTCGCATGTCTCAGTACGGATTCACCTGAGCCTATACAGGTAGGCCGCGATTTCTATCTCGCTTTTTCACCCGAACGAATTGAGCCCGGAAATAGCACCTACTTCATGACAAATACGCCCAAGATTGTCGGGGGCGTTACCCCGAAATGCACGCAAGTCGCCAGGTCCTTCTATGAGCAGTTTATCAATAAAACGCACGCCGTCTCCTCGCCACGAACGGCAGAAATGGTTAAACTTTTAGAAAACACGTTTCGGAGTGTCAATATCGGGTTAATCAATGAAGTTGCCCTTATTTGCGACCGTATGGATTTAGATGTGTGGGAAATTATTGATGCTGCTGCCACGAAACCCTTCGGATTTATGCCTTTCTACCCCGGGCCAGGGCTCGGGGGCCACTGCATCCCTGTCGATCCGCACTATCTTTCTTGGAAAGCGCGCACCTATCAATACCACGCGCGATTTATTGAACTCGCCAGCGAGATTAACAGTGCTATGCCCAAATATGTGCTCGACAAAATCAGTCATGCACTCAATCTACATCGCAAACCGCTCAACGGTTCAAAACTCTTAATCTTAGGAGTCGCTTACAAAAAAGATGTCGGCGACACTCGTGAATCCCCCGCCCTTGAAGTCATTCGATTAATTCTTGACAAAAAAGCGGATTTTTTATATCATGATCCCTATGTACCATCCCTGCCGCTTGATGGAAGCCTAAAAACCTATCGTTCTGAACCTTTAACGGCCGCTTTGGTGCAAAGTGTTGATTGCGTTGTGATTCTAACAGACCACGGTGTCATAGATTACGGGTGGGTTGTCAAACACGCCCCAGTCGTTGTTGACACCCGCAACGCCACCCACACCATCCAGCATGGACAGGAAAAAATTATTAAAATTTAACCTTTTAACAATTCGGTTTCTGCTCGGTTTTGTCCGTTGTCCAAAACCGGTTCTCGATGCGTTTGTAGGGGGTAGGCACAAGGCACTACCCCTACGGATTGCGGTTGCATCAGAAATCTGCCAATGGTATAAACCCCCTTGTAAATAGGGGAAACCAATACCACCGCAACTACAAGCCTTGGAACTAGGCAACAACAAAAAAATGAGCACAACATTTCGGAGTATAATTAATTATGTCAGACCCGAATATAAAATTACAAATACGGCGGGACCAGTTCACGTGGTTTCTAGACCTGCTTTTAGATGAAAGAGAGATTTTCCAACTCATCGCGTCTGTAGGTATCATTCCAGATGTAGACAGGCTATATGCGTTGTCCAAACGGGAGTTGTTGGAGCACCTCACAGATGCCTTTTTTACAGAAACAACTGTTGAAGCGTCAGCGAAGCAGTTCTTCTCGGAAAAGGGGCACACGGCGGTGTCCCGAGTCGGCTATATGGAAGTTGCCGAAATTGAATCCTTTTTCAAAACGTCCGATGTTCTCATAGAAGCAGGCGAATTTGCAGAAGTTGTCTGGGCACTTTTAACGGACCGGCGCACCGAGGTAGTTGAACACGGTTACAAACTCTTCAACGCGACATATCAAACTTTAGGTGCGGAGAGTCTCCAAGAGGGCGTAAACGGGTACGAGAACCAGGCGACAGCAGAGCAGGTCGAAGAAATCCGTGCGAAGTATGCGTACGATCTGGAGGGCGTACGGCGGCAGTCTGAAGACGATGCCCGTCACATGGAGCAACTGGAACGAGAGTTCGCAGATTTCAAGGCGCACTCTGGTATCCTTGAGAAGAAATATAACCGGCTCGATCAACACTGTGCTTTCCTGCTCGAAGAAAACGAAGGCCTGAAAGCCAAAGCGCAAGCGTATGACACTAATGAGAGACGGATGAAAGCACTTGAACAGGAAAACCAACTCCTCCACGAGCGCGTGGCACAGCATGTGGAAGACAACGCCGCGCTGCAACAACTGGTCGAAGATACTCAGCAAATACGGGCGGAAAAGGAGCGCATGGAGGCACAATTGAAAGAATATGAGCGAATCAAGGCGGCAAAGGAGACGCTATCCGCAGACCTCAAGTTAGTTGAGGAAGCTGTCTACAAAGGCTACCAAGGGCTCGAAGAATTTCAAACGCACCTTGAGAGCCAATTGGATATGTTTCAAAAATACCATGAAGCCGCGCGCGGGGCACTGAACCAGATCCGCCAAACTATGACATATTTAGATACGCCGCAACTCGCCGACGCCGAAGCGGGGTACGCACCGACCTCCGAACAACCTCGCGTCGGCGTGTTTGTTGATGTCCAAAATATGTTTTACGCTGCCAAAGACCGGTTCGGACGCCGAGTGGATTATATAAAACTCCTCGACCTGATAGTTGGCCCCCGAGACCTCATGATGGCTTACGCCTATGTCGTACAGATACCCGAAATCAATCAGTCCAGTTTTCTCTCTCTCTTGGAACATAACGGGTACACCATTAAAAGCAAGGATTTACGCTTGCGAGGCGACGGCTCCGCTAAGGGCGATTGGGATGTCGGGATTGCCGTTGATGTCGTCTCAATGCTAGGCACGTTGGATGTCGTGATTTTGGCAAGCGGCGATGGCGATTTTTGCCCGCTCGCAGAACTCATCAAGCAACAGGATAAACGGGTAGAGGTTGTCGCTTTTGAACACAATACCTCTATGGATTTACAACAAATCGCAGATCAGTTCTTTCCAATTGGAGACGAATTGCTCATCTAATTTTAAAAAATGGCTTTTCGGGAATTTCGCGTTGAGACTTCTGATTATTACGATTTTATGGATTCTCTGCCTGCTGCATCGGTTGATCTTATCCTGACAGATCCCCCGTATAACATCAGCAAAAAGACCGGTTTTTCATCCGTGGTAAATGGGGAGAAGAAATTCGCTGTTAGTATGGATTTTGGCCCGTGGGATGAGACTGAGGTAAACCTTGAGGATATGTCAAAGGTGTTTTACAGAGCAATACGACGCGGGGGAACTGTCATCGTGTGGTATGATATTTGGAAAATAGGTAGGTTGAAGGATGCAATGGAATGCGCGGGCTTTAAGATGATGCGACAGATTATCTGGCAGAAAACTAACCCTGTACCGCTGAATATGAAGGCAACCTATTTGTCGAATAGTCGAGAAATGGCGGTTGCGGGAGTCAAAGGTGGCAAGCCAACCTTCAATAGTGAATACGACCCTGGTGTTTACGAGTATCCTATCCCGCGTCATAATGGAAACAGGGTGCACCCTACGCAAAAACCATTGACACTGTTTGAGGCTTTGGTGCAAAAACATAGTAACCAAGGAGATCTGGTGGTGGATCCGTTTCTGGGTTCAGGCACTACGGGGGTTGCCGCAGTCAGAAACTTCCGAAGATTCGCCGGGTGTGACTTAGATAGAAAATATGTGAAAGTTGCACGTGAAAGGATAAGAAATAATTGATTTTTTTACCAATTGGGTTTCTGCTACGGATTGCAGTTGCATCAGAAATCTCCGCCGAGATTTCCCACCGCATCACAACTACAACAGAAACCATTCGAACTAGGCAACAACAAAAAATTGAAAAGGCAAACTACGGTTCTCTTCTGCGCTTCCGGATCTGCCTCGTTCTCACGCTCCTTTCTGTACTTATTGCAGGAGTCGGAGAGGTTTGTAATCTCACCGCGGAATGGGCATCTTCAACAACACAAAACCTTCCGTTATGCACAGCGCAAAACGAACAACACTTCCCTGTTCTCGTAGCCGATAGAGAAGGTGGGGCTATCGTGGCGTGGAGCGATGCACGAAACGCGAACCGCGATATTTTTGCACAGCGCGTCACTGCAACAGGCGAAATGCTCTGGCATACTGATGGCATCGAGATCTGCGGGTTGCCCTCATCGCAAAGTTGGCCACTCATTGTTGATGATAGCAATGGTGGGGCAATCCTCGTCTGGGGCGATACCCGCCAAGGCAATCAGGATAGTTACGCACAACGTATCAATGCAAACGGAGAGAAATTGTGGAACCCTGAAGGGGTGCCGGTCTGCACGCATCCCACTTTGCAAGATGATCTCAACGCTATCGCCGATGGACAAGGCGGCGTAATTGTGGTGTGGGAGGAGTGGCGAAACGGGAATCAGGATATCTATGCCCAAAGAATTGACAGCACTGGCACCCCTCTGTGGGAATCCAACGGTGTTCCTGTCTACATCGGTGCCGGAGACCAGTACGACCCGGTCCTCCTCGCGGATGGCGAGGGCGGTGCTATTTTCGCTTGGTGGGATATCAGCACGCCTGAGTGGAACATTTTTGCGCAACGGCTTTCAGCGGATGGCGAACCCATGTGGCATTCGCCTGTGGGAGGGATTTCAAACCACGATGATGCCGCACCTTCCGCCGCTATTCCTGTCTGTACGGCAAAAGGGAACCAAGGCGCGCCGTCTGTTGTTACCGACGAAAACGGTGGCGCGTTCTTCATCTGGTCGGATTATCGAAATGATCCGAATTTTTACACAACTGCGCAGTTGTATGCCCAGCGTATAACGGGAGATGGCACGGCGTTATGGCAGAAGGATGGCCTGCCTATCTGTGAACTGCCTGTCAACCAACAACAACCCAGCTGCATTCGCGATGGAGCAGGTGGATTTATCGTTGTGTGGTGGGACGAACGCGATATCTTCGCGGACATCTATGCACAACGGGTTAGTGCAGATGGCAAGGCGTTGTGGGACAGAGCGGGTGTTCCTGTCTGTACTGAGGCAGGGGTTCAGCGCGTGCCGCAGCTCGTTTCTGTTGATAACGGGGGTGCTATTGTCTATTGGCTTGATTATCGCGAAGACTTCGGCGATTCGACTGAGGATGCAATATACGCGCAACGCCTTGATGCGAACGGTGAACCGCTTTGGGAAAAGGATGGCGTGCCTGTTTGTACTGCACCCAAAGCACAAATTACGCCCCAAGCTGTGCCTATAGGTGTTGGGAGCGCAATTGTCGTCTGGAGCGATGCGCGCGGCGCGGATTACGACATCTACATTCACCGCGTGCCATAGTCATTATGGGGTAGGCACAAGGCACTACCCCTACGGATTGCGGTTGCATCAGAAATCTCCGACGAGATCTGCCACAACGTCACAACTACAACAGAAACCATTGGAACTAGGCAACAACAAAAACCTATTTTGCTGCCTCACTTTTCCGCAAGGAATGTTGAAATGCTGCCAGTTGCGTCAAGTGCCAATTAGCATCCTCCAACGCTTCATAAACAACGCCCCCTTCAACATTCGTAGGCATTGGAAGCCCCAATAGGTAGCAGAGCGTTGGGGCAACATCAACAACGCGCACTTGCCTTTGAAGCGCAATCCCTTTCCGAACGCCTGCCCCTGACAGAATAAAAGTAGAGTGCTGTCCACCGATGCCGAAACTCACGGATGGCAACTGCTTGCCGTGTGCGCCGTCAAACTCTGGCCGTAGTGCATAGACAACATCGCCAACGAGGGCACCGTGTAGGTTCAACATCTCTGCGTCTGCCCGCGTCACGGCTAAGGTAAACGGATGCCGCCCCGTTTCTGCATCGCGATAGGTATGCAAGGCTGCAATAATTTCACGTTGCGTTGCTTCGTACTCCTCGGGGGCGACAATGCCATCCGGTTCACGTCCCGCTAGGTTAATGAAAATATGCACCAAACCGACGTTCACCGCGCGCGTCTTCGTCCAGTCTATTGCCCCGCTTGCATCCCTCACAATGAATCCGGTTTCTTCCAGCACCTTTTCGATATCCACGGCGCGAAATTGGTTAGGGGTTCCGCCATGGTCGGCACATAAGAGGACAACCGTGTCGTCATCTGCACATTCTACCACACGTCCAATCATCCGGTCTACGGATTCATAAGTGCGCCGCAAGCCCTCACGGCATCGGTGGATAGTTTCCGGTGCTGCACCACTCACCTCATCCGCTTGGCTGAGGAAGAAGTGGCTGGCATAGTCGGGGGCGTGGGTTTCTACCATGAGGACATCCCAATCGTTGCCACTTGCGAGGTGCGTTGCTACATCTGCGAGGCGTTGGTGGTGATAATCTAACAACTCAAAATAGGTATTGTCGTCCAGTTGCCCAAGTGCATCGCGGGCCGGGTTTTGAAGAAACGAACCGATTTCCGTGTCAATTGTGGTAGCAACCGTATCAGGCACCGTATAGCCGGCTCGCGGCCAAATCTGAGGGACAAACAGTTCAAAAGCATCGGCTGTGGGCGTGAGGGTGACAAGTTTCATCCGGACGTATCCTTCGACCTCGGTAGCATTAATTTCAAAGGTATCCAACCACCACTCGCTCCACTCGCCGACACCCAGGTCGGCAACGACATCGTCTCCGGACCGGCTCCTGCAGATGCGGACCCGGTCGTAGCCGTTATCTCCGGAGGCGTAAATCAATCCATAAAACGGTTTCGCAACGACAGTGGGTGGGGTTTGTAACCCCGATTTTTTGCGGCGTATTTCGCCCATAAGCGACGTGCATTCGGAAGCCTCGGTCTGGGAGTAAACCGAAGCCATCACATCTTCTCTGCCGCGTGCCAAAGGTTGGATAGTGAGTTCAACCTCTCGCACCGGTTTTTTGGAATCCGGCACGGCGCATGGGAGGGTTCCCTCGCCGTTCTCAACGGGTTCAATAGTCACTGGATCTATATGTTGAATCTTCTGCAACGCGCTTGGATCCAGTGTCTCCGGGTCGCGTTGCCCCCCGATAGGGCGGGGTGCCCATTTCCCTGCGACAAAGAGGTGATATCCCGCAATTTGATGGTGATTTGAGACACCGGGCCCCGTGCCCTCCACCTGAATGCCCGTTTTCACAGTGGGTGGCCAAGACATTTCCCACTTCACCAAAATCGGTTTTCCACCAACCCGTTCTACGAGATTCCAGAGGTATTCGGATTGACACAAGCCTGTGTTAATGCCCCACACTGTTTTATCAAGGCGTTCCCCCACAGCACGAATGTTAAAATCCATAACCTGGTGGGTGCCGGGCCACGAACCGGTGGCAAGCGCAGTCCAGCCTGGCGGAGTCAGCGTTGGAAAAACACCGAGCATCGGCCGATATACCCCCGTGCGGAGTAATTTTGCCATGTTCGGGGTGTGTCCCCAATCAATCATGTTTTTCACCAGTTCCATGCTCGCCCCATCCATACCGATAATAATCGCCCGTTTTGCGGGTGCAAGTCGCGTTCGTTTTTCCATAATAACTCCTTTTAGTAGCGTGGTGTCGGGGTTACAAACCCTTCCCACATGTCGCGTAATTTTTCCAAGGGGTACGTATTGATGACATCCGCTTTCGTTAACCACCCACGCCGGGCAACATTCACTCCATATTGACGGTGTGCGAGTTGGGCGATAGCATGTGCATCCGTATTGACTGCTAATCGTACTCCCGCGCGTTTTGCCTTACGCACAAATTCAGGGCCCAGGTCCAATCGACTCGGCGAACCGTTGATTTCCAAAACTGTGTTATTTTCTGCTGCGGCTTCGATGATTTCATCAACGTTGAGCGGGTACATCGGTCTTCGTCCAAGCAACCTGCCAGTCGGATGTCCGATAATCTTGGCAAACGGATTCTCGATAGCGCGAATCATCCGCCGCGTCATCTCCGCCTCCGTTAGTGAAAAATGGCTGTGGACGCTTGCTACAACAATATCCAGTTGTGCTAAAATCTCTTCCGGAAAATCTAGCCTGCCATCTTTCCGAATATCTACCTCAGAACCAGCGAGAAGCGTGATACCCTCGATGTCTGCATCGAGTTCACGCACCTGTTTTACCTGCTCTAACAACCGTTGCTGATGCAACCCGTTGGCAACGGTAGAGGAGACAGAATGATCGGTGATAGCAAAGTACTCAAGCCCCTGTGCTTTTGCTGCTTCTACCATATCCCGGAGCGTATTTCGCCCGTCACTCCAGTCTGTGTGGGCGTGCAAGTCGCCTCGCATATCTCCGAACTCAACAAGCGAGGGGAGCCTGCCTTCGCGTGCTGCCGTAACGGTATCTGCGTCCTGTCGAAGTTCTGGTGGGATATAGGGCAACCCCAGCTTCTGATAAATTTCCGTTTCAGTGTTTCCGTGTATGAATTCCGAGCGCGAGGGGCTTTGATGGTTGCTTTCTTGGTGGCTTTTAGGTTTTTGGCTCAGCACTGGCAGCGTAAACATCTTAGCTTCACTTTGTGCTTCCCGCCCGCCCGTTTCCTCTGAATCGGAAGAATCGCAGAGCGCGGCAAGGTGTTCATCGGTTGCGGTTGTTAGGAAGAGGGTTGCCTCGTACTCGGCGGCAGCGCACAGATAGATAGATACTAGAAAATCCCGGTCAACGGAGAATTGAATTGCCGAAGCAGTGTGGGCTTCCTCTCTTGTCGCTTTAAGGATATTACCCCTGCAAAGCAGGGGCAAATACAATGCGCTTTGACTGTGTTCAAAACTGGGTGTCATCGGGGTTTCAAACCTCTCCCCCAGTAATTTTGTTTGTGAAAGGCGTTCAAGGAGTGATTCTCGGAGCATGTCTATCTCGCCGCTGCATTCAACAACCAGTTCAAGGCTGTGACAAACCTCTTCATGCCTGCGGAAGTCTCCTGTAAATTCGTAGCGTTTTATTGCGCGCTTGGAAAGCTCGTCTATAGGGGCAGCAGTGGTGGATTGGGTTGTGAACTGTGCTAAGAT
Source organism: uncultured Poribacteria bacterium (assembly GCA_958295855.1). Taxonomy (GTDB): domain Bacteria; phylum Poribacteria; class WGA-4E; order WGA-4E; family WGA-3G; genus CATQHH01. Next base: position 648,445 of record OY282383.1, read on the forward strand.
GTCGGAAATCTGTTGCACAATCGGCAAAATTCTCCACAGCGGACGTGTTCCCTTTTGTGCCATGTGAAATTGCAAGCCTTCTGCTATCATTTGGAGCGTTTTTCGCCCGATGCCCTTCCTACCTTTAAGCTGCCCGCTATTCAGTGCTACCTGGAGGTCTTCCGTGTTCCGTATGTCGAGTTCCCGATAGAATCTACCTGCAGTCTTCACACCAATCCCGCGGATTGCTAACAGTTCAAGCACCTCCGTGCCCATTTCTGTTGTAAGTTCATCATAGAATCTGCAGCGTCCCGTTTCCAGCATTTCAACTGTCTTAGCTACAATAGCCTTGCCGATGCCGGGGATGGCACGGAACTGTTCTATTGTAATTATGTTTTGCGGCGTATTTCGCCCATAAGCGACGTGCATTTTTGGTGTTTTTTCGTCATTCCTTATATTTTGGTTAGACACATCAAGTTCACCTGTTAGTTCATCAATTATATCCGCTGCCCGCTCGTAAATCCGTGCGCGGAATGCATCGTCCCCGCGGATTTGCAGGAGCCCTCCGATGGCTCTGAACACAGTACTTATGTCCCTATTTGTCATTTTTTTCTCCATTCCTTCCGTAGAGGTAGTGCCTTGTGCCTACCCTTGCGTCTACTCACACAAGGTAAATCTCGTCAGAGGTTTGTGCGGCATAAGGTATCGGGATTTACAAACCCATCCGACCGCCGCTACACGAATTTCCGTTGCGCGGAAAAGGCAGCGACAAGCCCTATCCCTATTCCGCCGACGACAACCAAGATAGGTTGATGGATAGTTAGAAATCTGAGTGTGCCCATTTGAGATTTGAATAGCTGAAACAGGCCGTAGAAACAGGCAAGCCCACACAACGGTCCAATTCCTCCGAGGAAAATCCCATGGATAAGGAAGGGCGTACGGAGATAACGGGGGCCCGCGCCTAGTAATTTCATGAGTGCTATTTCTTCGTTACGTGCGGCGGCCGTTTTCCCAAGGGCGTATCGGATAATGCCCCAGATGGCTACAATTGCTAACCCGATTCCTATAAAAGTTGTGCGCTCCGAATCGCGTAACAGATCGTTCACCAAGCCCTGTCCTGTCAGCGACACGTCCTCAATTTCGTTGTAGGCTTTAATATCCAAAGCGATCTGTTCTAACGTTTTACGCGTTACAGATTCTTCCGCCACATAAATGTCGAGAGATGCTGGGAAGGGATTTACGCCTGAAAACCCATCCTTAATCAGGCGGCTTAGGTCCCTAAATTGGGTTTTCCCGCGTTCGAGAACTTCCGCCTTTGAGGCGTAATTTACAGCAAGAATCTGTCTGTTCTTTTCAATCTGGTTCCCCAACGTTCTGCCCTTTGACTCGTTCACCGTATCTTTTAGAAATGCTACGAGAGTTGGCCCGTCCTTATCCAATGCCAATTGTTGTGAAATGAACGAGTGGTTAAGCAATAACGTCGTTAGCAGGGTGGTGGTAAATGCGAGTACGAGAAGTATCATCAGGTTTAAGGATCCCGCATTTGTGATATGAGAGAAGGCGTTTTCAAGGTGGTAGCGCATTTTTTCGACTTTTTAACAATTCGGTTTCTGCTCGGTTTTGTCCAGGGGGCATGTTGCCCCTGCAAAGCAGGGGTATTATACCAGTGTCCAAAACCTGTTTTCGACCCATTTCTAGAATTTTCCCTCCTATCGAACTAGGCAACAACAAAAGATCAGAAATCTCCGACGAGATCTGTCACAACGTCACAACTACAACAGAAACCACTCGAACTAGGCAACAACAAAAGATCAGAAATCTCCGACGAGATCTGCCACAACGTCACAACTACAACAGAAACCACTCGAACTAGGCAACAACAAAAAATCAGAAATCTCCGACGAGATCTGCCACAACATCACAACTACAACAGAAACCACTCGAACTAGGCAACAACAAAAGATCAGAAATCTCCGACGAGATCTGCCACAACGTCACAACTACAACAGAAACCACTCGAACTAGGCAACAACAAAAAGATCAACGAATCGCACCATCTTTAAGCTCAATAATCCGCTTATTGCTTTTTTTGGCGAGTTCCCGGTCGCTTGTTGCGACGAAGATAGTCATTCCCTGAAAGTTAAGCGCATCCAGAATTGCCATCATCTCAGAGGAGAGGTGTGCGTCTAAACCTTCTGTGGGAGCATCTGCCAGCAGTAGCAAGGGTTTATTGATAATAGCTCTTGCGACAGCAATCCGTCTGCGTTCGTTGCCAGATATTTCTGTAGGGCGCGCAGCCCGATGGTGAGTGAGTGCCATCTGATGCAGAAGCTGAGCGACATTTTCTTTAACCGCCTGAGGTTTCTCACCTATCAGTTTCTGCGGAAGTGCAATATTTTCCTGAACTGTCTTATCGGATAACAACTTGAGATCTTGAAAAACAATCCCTATCTTCTGCCGAAAATAAGGCAGGCGAACCTTGTTCAGCTCGTCAAGCGGTTGCCCCACCACACTCAGATGGCCCTCTAGTGGCACTAAATCCCCGTATAACAACCGTAAGAGCGTTGTCTTCCCAGAGCCGCTTGAACCGACCAGGAATACGAACTCTCCGCGTTCCACACGGAAACTCACTTTCTCAAGTACACTAAATTCATCATAACTGAAGCTAACCTGATGTACTTGAATCATTTTTTTAATAATTGGGTTTCTGCTCGGTTTTGTCCATGTGGCATCGGTTTCCCCTGCAAAGCAGGGGTAAATACCTTTATGTCACAACTACAACCAAAACCATTCAAACTAGGCAACATTGGTATAGCCGCATTTTTGAGAGGTGCAAGCGCGGGATGTCGTTGCTGGTTCACTGCCACTCGTTTTCCTTGTTTTCTCAACGAGGAACGGTGCATGACACTCTGGACAGGGTTCAGGAATAGGCTTGTCCCATGTCGCAAATTTGCACTTCGGATAGTTGCTACACCCGTAAAAGACTTTTCCACGGCGGCTTCGGCGTTCACCAAGGTAACCGTTGCAGTCCGCCTCTGGGCAGTCAATTCCCATCGGCACCGGCTTTGCATTTTTGCATTTTGGGTATCCACTACATGATAAAAACCGAGCCCCACTGCGGCTCATCTTGATAACCATCGGTTTACTGCATTTTTCACACACGTAGTCTGTCTGTTCCGGTTCAGCAGATGCAGTTTCATCCGGGTTCAAGCGTTTAACGTTCTGACATTCCGGATAGTTTGTGCAACCGAGGAACCTGCCATATTTGCCCCACTTTACCACCATGTTGCCCCCACACTTGTCGCACTTCTCATCTGATTCTGTTTCCATCGCCTTTCGTGCTTCATACATCTTATCCGGGGCTTCTTGTAGTGCGGTTTGGAACGGCGGATAGAACTCTCCTAACGTATGTGTCCACTTCACCTTGTCTTCGGCGATGGTATCCAGTTGCGCCTCCATCTTTGCTGTGAACTCAACGTCAACGATGTTGGGAAATCCGTGAACAAGGAGTTGGTTGACGAGCCTCCCGACATCTGTAGGCATGAGGCGCCCCCTATCTTTGGTGACATAGCCCCGGTCTTGAATAGTTGAGAGGATTGTTGCGTACGTACTCGGTCTGCCGATTTCTTTCGCTTCTAACGCCTTGACAAGTGTTGCCTCATTGTAACGCGGTGGTGGTTGCGTAAAGTGTTGTTTGGGGATGAGCTTGCGTAGATGAAGGGTATCCCCTTCCTTTACCTCCGGCAGATTGCTGTTCTCTTCATTGGCTTGGTTTTCGTCAAGGGCGGTGTCGTCTTTACCTTCCATATACATAAGCATGAACCCCTTGAACTTGATAACGGAGCCGGTGGCGCGGAAAAGGTAGGTACCTGCTTTAATGTCGAGAGTTGTTGCGTCGAAAATAGCAGGCTTCATTTGACTCGCTATAAACCGCTTCCAGATTAGCTCGTAGAGGCGATATTGTTCATCGTTCAGGTTCTGTTTCAGTGATGCTGGTGCTCGCAACGGTACAGTCGGCCGGATTGCCTCGTGTGCGTCTTGCGCCCCCTTTTTGCTCCGATAGCGAACAGCCCGGGCAGGCAGATATTCCTTACCGTACGTTGCTTTGATATATTCTCGCGCGGTCCCAAGGGCTTCCTCGGCAATGCGTGTCGAATCGGTACGCATATATGTGATAAGCCCTACGGAACCTTCTCCGCCAAGCTCTAAGCCTTCGTAGAGTTGTTGGGCAATGCGCATTGTTCTTTTCGCCGTAAATCTCAGTTTCCGAGCCGCCTCCTGTTGTAGCGTACTCGTGATAAAAGGTGGTACCGGCCTCTGTTTTCGCTCCCGTTTTTGAACCTTTTCAACCAGGTATGTTTGTAGTTGTGCGTCTGCAGCGAGTTCGTTGGCGCGGGCTTCGTCAATCCGAAATCCGTAGTTATGAATCTCCCCTTTTTTCCTCCCAATTTTATGTAATTTTGCGAGGAAGGGGTGTTCCACTTTCATCGGGCTCAGCGTTGCAGTGAGCGTCCAATATTCTTCCGGTTTAAACGCCTCAATTTCTGCCTCACGTTCGCATATAAGGCGCACTGCAACCGATTGAACCCTGCCGGCACTCAATCCAGGTTTAACGCTGCGCCACAAAATCGGGCTAATCTGATACCCGACGAGTCTGTCTAGTACGCGCCGCGCTTGTTGTGCGTCAACGAGTGCCATGTCAATCTGAGTTGGATTTTGAATCGCCTCTAAAATTGCACCTTTGGTGACTTCGTTGTAGGTTATCCTGTGAATGGGTTTCTTGGCTTTCTTCAATTCCTCAGCGAGGTGCCAACAGATAGCTTCGCCTTCCCGATCCGGATCTGCGGCAAGGTAGATGGTGTCTACCTTACGAGCCTCGGTTTCAAGGGCTTTCAGCACCTTCCCTTTCCCGCGGATAAGTACGTATTTCGGCGTGAAGGCATTCTCAATATCGACACCGAGTTCTTTTTTCGGCAGGTCGCGGATGTGCCCAACGGAGGATTCAACAATGTAATCCCTCCCTAATATCTTTTTGATGGTTTTCGCTTTCGCCGGCGATTCAACAACGACGAGTGATTTTGGCATATTTTATTCCTATTTTGATTAATGCAAGCGGGTTTTGATCTCTGCCCAGCTCAAAGCCTCGTACAGAAATTTATAGATACACCTTAATATTAACGCTTAATTTTGCTAAAAGCTACATGAAATTAATTGCATCAGAAATCTCCGCCGAGATTTTTGCGGCTAAGGGTATTTACCCCGCTTTGCGGGGAAACCGATACCACCCTCGCCCAAGTTGTGAGTGACTAGCGAACAACTTTTTTATTTCTTACTTATGCGACGTGCATTCCACATGTTGTATCGGTTTCCCCTTCTTCGCAGGGTAAATACCTTTATGTCACAACTACAACCAAAACCATTCAAACTAGCCAACAACAAAAAAATGGGTAAATGGTTTGAGTGCATTCAGCGCGCGAACGCAATCAGGTCTGTAACCATCTGCCGCATATCCGCGCGGTGAATGATCGCGTCTATGAATCCATGTTCGAGTAAGGACTCTGCTTTCTGAAAGTTTTCCGGAAGTTCTTCTCGTAAGCTGGCAACCGCTAGCGGCCCTGCAAATCCGATACGTGCCCCGGGTTCAGCGATGATGACATCGCCGAGTGAGGTATAGCTAGCGGTGGCACCGCCAAACGTCGGGTCGGTGACGACAGAGATGTAAAAGACACCGTTTTTGGCGTACACTGCACAAGCGGCAGCAGTTTTCGCCATCTGCATCAAGGCGAGCGTGCCTTCCTGCATCCGCATGCCCCCGCTAACGGAGACGATAACCAACGGCAATCTGTTTTCAAGTGCGCGTTCAATACATCGGGTGACTTTTTCGCCGATGACGGCACCGCATGTCCCACCTATAAATCCGACATCACCTATCGCAATAGCTGTAGGGTACCCGCCGATTTTGGCTATCCCAGAAAGCATCTCAGAGCGGAGGCCTGTTTTCGCAATATCTCGCTCCAGTTTCTGCGGATATTCCGGAAATTCTAACGAATCAATAGAGTAGAGGTGTGCATCGTATTCCTCAAAGCTGTCCCCATCTATGAGGAGATTAAGGCGTTCATAAGCATTCATGTAGTGATGGTAATCGCAGTGCTGGCACACTTTCAGATTTTTGACAAACGCTTCCGCTGCAATCTGGGTACCGCAATTTCTACATGAAACTGTTTTTAACAATTCAGTTTTTGCTCGGTTTTGTCCGTTGTCCAAAACCGCTTCTCCATCCATTTGTAGAATCTCCCCTCTAATTAAACCTTAAAATACACAAAAAAGAGAAATCTCTGCCGAGATTTTTGCGGCTACTGGTATATGTCCCCTGCTTTGCAGGGGCTAATACCCTCTGCGCCCATAAGCGACGTGCATTCCACACCATCACAACTACAACCAAAACCCTTCAAACTAGCCAACAACAAAAACAGGCAATTATAATACCGCAGTGAGGAACTTATACATATCTAACCAAACCTGCTCAAATCTCTCAGGTGGTTATCAGTAAAGGTATTAACCCTGCTTTGCAGGGCTTATACCGATTCACTCTTCCTCATTCAACGTTCACTGCCTACCCGCGTAGGACTTACATGAACTCCAGAGGCGTTTTACGTCTCCCGCCTGCTACGGGCGACACACTTGTTAGACAGGACACAGGTTGATTGCAGCATTGACATCTCTGTCACACGTGAAACCACACTCACCGCAGTGGTATATACGTTCACGCAGAGTCAACTCCGATTTCTTACTACCGCAACTACTGCACGTTTGACTACTCGCAAAGAACATCGCGGCTTCCGTGAGGGGGATGCCTCTACGTTCTGCTTTATATTTCAGCATTGTTAGAAATCGGGACAACGCAGAATCAGAGAGTGCCTTTGCCAGCTTCCGATTTTTCAGCAGGCCGGATACGTTCAGAGTCTCTATACCCATTCTTGAAGCCTTGCGAACGATGGCAGTGCTTGCTTTATGATGACTATCCTCTCTGATGCAGGATATTCTGTCATGCACACTTGCCAGTCTGCTCTTTGCCTTCCGCCAGTTATTGGACAGAAACGTCTTCCGTGATAACGTTCGATTGGCTCGTGCCAGTTTCCTAAGATAACGTTTCAATGGACGTGGGTTCTCATACTTTGTGCCATCACTACACGTTGCCAACGTATTGATACCCACATCCACACCGACCGCGGGCTTGTCATCCCTCAAAGACATCTGCACCATCGTGTTTGCATCATCGGTGTGAACTCGGATGGAAACAAACCACTTATCATCTTTCCTCGACGCAACCACACGGGAAACCTCACCTGTCCAACGAAGCGCCTCACGCATACGCACCCACCCGATGACTGGCAGTTGCACACGCTTTTTGTATACCTGAATTGTTCCTTTGCCGTTAAAGGTATTAGCCCTGCTTTGCAGGGATAAATACCGATTCCGCTTGGTAACTCTGTTTACCACTTCGGTTCTTCGGCTTAGGGAATTTATTCTGTCCACTCAGCCACCTTCGCACAGCATCGCTGAAGTGATGGATAGCATTCTTCGATGCATTCTGGGACATCGCATCACACCAAGGGAATATCTCACGCTTTTTGGCGTTGAATTCCTTCTTGATGTCATACAACGTCTTCCAGTGACCCTCGTCTAATCCAGACTTGAAGGAAGACAGCGCGGCGTTGTAGGCAACACGGGCGTATCGGTATTTACCCCGCTTTGCGGGGAATAATACCTTACCACAGTGCTGTGCCAGCAAGGTGGCTTGCTTATTATTTGGAGTGAGTTGAATCTTCTGCGTTCGCACAGACATATTCAATTCCTTTTCAAGGGTTCGCAGGACGTGTTTTGCTGCCAGACGCTGGAAGTGGGCGGAGACAACAGCGGATGGTATGCTTCCCCGCTTTGCGGGGCAACATGCCACATGCTGAAGGAGTCTTTCCCCGCCCCACACGAGACTACCAGTATAACTGACTTCCAAAATAAATGCAAGCACTTTTTTGGTATGCTTCCCCGCTTTGCGGGGCAACATACCATTCGCCTGAGAGATTTGATTAGATTTGTCAAGGAATGACCAGATTTTACGCCACTGCAACTTGCCCTTATTTCTAGTGTTTGTCAAGCCAAATTTTGGTTGCCGCACAGGCTGCGAATTCCACAAAAATAAGCACGGCGCGCTTGAGTGCTCATCCGGAAACCGCGAATCACTGTTGGAGCCTGCCGCCGCATTCGCCATGAACCGATTTACCGACGATTTGGCGTGTGCCGTTCCAATGCTCGGCGTTAATCTATGTCATGAACGTGCATTCATCTACGTTGCGTTTGGGTGTGCTTTCAACGGTGACGACTGCGTCGCTTTTCATTATCAGAATTTCCTCCTTAGTAGGTAAAGATAAGGCATTTTAGCAGTTTTGGTAATATTTGTCAAGAAAAACCATCTTAACAATTCGGGGTGGTATTTGCCCCTGCAAGCAGGGGTATCATACCAGTGCTGCTCGGTTTTGTCCATGTTAAGGATATTACCCCTGCAAAGCAGGGGCAAATACAATTGCGTCACAACTACAACGGAAACCGTTGGAACTAGGCAACTTAAGCATTCAACCCAAGCACACCGCTCAGTTCCATCAAACGCTGGTTAATCCTTGTTTTGTCAATTCGGTTGCCATCCACGAATTCTTCGTATTGTGGGAGCAGCGCATCGGGAAGCATTGCCCGGGAATTTGCCTCCCGCAACGCCAACAACCCCATGAAGAGTTGCATCTCAGGTGAATAGTTTGGAATAAAATCGTCCAAGGCTTCGCGCAGTTCGGCTTCAGTCAGCCGGTCTCGCTGATGGCGGCGTGCAATGTTATGGGCGCGTTGCACAATCATTAACAAATCTTGATAAGTGATTCCGTCTGTGCGCGCGTCCTCCATGAGTGCCTGGAAATTGATTCGATCATGCGTGTATCCCTCACAATAAATCCTTAAAATTTCCGCCCTGCCACTAGAGGGAGGCGGTAGCAAAATTAATTTGGAATCGAAAATTCCTGCCCGCCGAAAAATTGGCGGCATTAAATCCGGACGACTTGATGCACCTACCCAGATGACTTTACCGTGCAAGGAAGCATCCGTGATGGCGTTCACAAGACTTGTTGGCAAAGTATATGCCACATCTTCCGGTTGCATGCTGGAATGCGGAGATGCCTGCTCAATTTCGTCCATAAAAACTACAACCGGCACAATACCCCGAATAAAGTTGATGGCGGCATTCAGATTCCGTTCATAGCTATTCCCGTTTTCATGAATGCTGACTGCCACCTCACCTACCTGCGCGGCGTAGCGAAGCTGGACAAACGTCATGTTTGTTTCACCTGCGAGCAACTTTGCCACGAACATCTTTCCTGTGCCAGGGGGGCCGAGAAACAGCATACCGCGAGGCACGCGCCTCATATCTCGCTGTCTCATGCCGTCTGCAATATCTTCAATCGCGCGCATGGGGTACCACCCTCTCACAGAGGCATTTGCCGGCGGTATGTCGATGTCAAGGATACCGTGACTGAAAATCTTAACGCTCTCACGCCGATAGTTCATGAGCAATTCACCGCTTGCCTTCTGCTCGGTCGATGCTGCTTGGCGCACAACATCGTGAACCCCAAATAAGTTGAGGCCTACGGTTTCGCGTGCGAAGGTTTCTCTGTCGCGCGCATCTCCGAGGCTTTTGCGCATTTGCGCGCGTGCGAGGGTTTCGCTGTCGCTAGCATCTCCGAGGCTTTTGTGCATTTGCGTGCTAACGTGTGAGATGGTATGCAGGTGCTCAATAAACTGCAAGCGTTGGGCATAGTCTGGAAACGGAATTTCCACGAGCGGAATCTCCGGATTCCGTATAAGATTGGGATGAACATCGAATGTGTTTTGGGTGACAAGAAGGATGATGTGTTTTCGCCTTCGGATGTCTAAGTCGGATGCCCAATCTTGAAGCTTGTTGAAAAAGCGTGGTAAGGCATCGTTTGCGCCGCTGTGCAGAGAAGGATGATTCGGCGCGAGTTGTTCCAGAGAATTGATAACCAATCCGACTTTCACTCTGTCTCCCCTTAGGAGGTGACTCAGTTTATCTTGCAATTCTTCCGAGGGAGCAGGGTTGATAGTTGCAAACGCATCTTCGTGAAGTTTATCGATGGCTAGAGTGGAATTAATTCTTCTACGGGCAACCTGAGTGTCTGCTTCATCATCCGCGAGATTTGCGTCTTCTACGTCCTGAAGGCGGCGAAGCGTCTGAAGCCATGTCGCCAGACTCTGGAAGTGGAAAACGCCAGATTTCTCATACTGCGGGACCAACGCTAGCATTTTCTGAGTCGCTTGCCATTGGTGAATATTGGGAAAAGTTATGCCTTGTGTTGGGTTGTATCCGAAGACGAGGTCGCACCCTAAAACGTTGAGTTGCTCCATGAGATAACTCGTTGCTGGCAAATAGCCGTAGGCCTGGTCGTAGAGCAGGTCGTTGACATTAAAATGCAGTAAAAATTGATGGGCAGAGCCTGCTTTGTAGTGTCTGACAATCTGTTCCCAAAACATCATGTATCTCCGATTTTTCAACAAGGTTTTTAACAATTGGGGGTGTTATTTGCCCCTGCAAGCAGGGGTATCATACCAGTGCTGCTCGGTTTTGTCCGTTGTCTAAGACTGCTTTTCGACCCGTTTGTAGATTCCCCGCTCCTAATTAAGCCTTAAAATACTTACATGAGAAATCTCCGACGAGATTTTCAAACACGTCACAACTACAACAGAAACCATTGGAACTAGGCAACAACAAAAAAGCGGTTTTCGTAGGCGGCAATGTCCGCCTCAAACTGTAAGGTCCAACCGATTTCATCAAGCCCGTTTAGCAGGCAGTGTTTCTCAAAATCGCCGATATCAAACGAGTGTGAAGTACCCTCAGGGCATATCACCACTTGTTCCTCCAGATGCACCATTAACCGATATCCCTCGGTGGCATGCACCGCTTGACTCAGCGTGGCAATAACGTTTGCGGGCAGGGCTATCGGTAGTATGCCGTTCTTGTAGCAATTATTGCGAAAGATGTCAGCAAAAGATGGTGCGAGGAGTGCCTTGAAGCCGTACTGCTGAAGTGCCCAGGGTGCGTGCTCACGAGAGCTGCCACAGCCAAAGTTGACACCAGCAATGAGGATGCTCGCGCCTGCATATCGTGGCAGGTTCAGCACGAACTCCGGGTGCAGCTCACCATTTTCAAGGTAACGCCAATCGTAGAAGAGAAATTCTCCGAAGCCGGTTCGTTCAATCCGTTTCAGAAATTGCTTCGGGATAATCTGGTCGGTGTCAACATTAATTCGATCGAGTGGTACGACAAGTCCAACGTGTTCTTTGAATGCTTCCATTTTCTGTAATTGTATTTTCCCCTGCAAAGCAGGGGTTAATACCACTTCCTCCTTTTTTTAACAATTGGGGGTGGTATTTGCCCCTGCAAGCAGGGGTATCATACCAGTGCTGTTCGGTTTTGTCCAGGTGGTATTAACCCCTGCCTTTGCAGGGGCAATATGCCAGTGTCCAAAACCGATTTTCGACGCATTTCTAGAATTTTCTGTCCTAATTAAGCCTTAAAAACGCTTACATCAGAAATCTCCGACGAGATCTGCCACAACGTCACAACTACAACCAAAACCCTTCGAACTAGGCAACAACAAAAAACTGAAACGTTCGGATGTCCACAAAATGGCCCGTTACCGCAGTTGCCGCGGCCATCTGTGGGCTGACGAGGTGTGTTCTGCCACCTTTGCCTTGCCTTCCCTCGAAATTCCTGTTGGATGTGCTGGCGCAGCGCTGCCCCGGCATCAGAATATCCGGGTTCATGCCGAGGCACATACTACAACCTGCTTCGCGCCATTCAAATCCCGCGGCACGGAAGATGTCGTCAAGCCCTTCCGCCTCCGCTTGGCGTTTGACTGCCTGTGAACCGGGGACAACCATTGCACTGAGCGTCTCGGCTACTTTTCTACCTTTTGCTACTTCAGCCGCAGCACGGAGATCGCTAATGCGGGAGTTGGTGCAGCTGCCAATAAAAACCCTGTCCACGGTAATATCTGTCATCGGTGTACCGGGTTCCAATGCCATGTACGCCAAGGCATGTTCGGCTGCGCGTTTTTCATCAGGTGTTGCCATGGCAGCAGGGTTCGGCACACACCCTGTCACATCGGTTACCATGCCCGGATTTGTGCCCCACGTAATCTGAGGTGCAATTTTTTCTGCGTCAAGTTGCAGGGTTCTATCGTACGTTGCCCCGTCATCGGTGGGGAGTTGTTTCCAGCGTTCAACCGCTGCATCAAACGCTTCACCTTGCGGTGCAAAGCGTCTACCGATGAGATATTCGTAGGTGGTGTCATCAGGTGCTATCATTCCTGCGCGGGCCCCTGCTTCAATTGACATATTGCAAACGGTCATCCGTTCCTCAACGCTGAGGGCGCGTATAGCGGAGCCTGTGTATTCAACGACGGCACCGTTGCCACCATCAATGCCTATCTGCCCAATAATAGAGAGAATGATGTCTTTAGCAGTCACACCGTAAGGCAGGATGCCATCAATCCGAATCTCAAACGTTTCCGATTTCTGTTGTAAAAGGCATTGCGTAGCAAGCACATGCTCAATTTCGCTGGTGCCAATACCGAAGGCGAGCGCGCCTAACGCGCCGTGTGTTGAGGTATGGCTATCCCCACACACGATAGTTTTTCCGGGTTGAGTGATGCCCAGTTCGGGGCCGATGACATGCACAATTCCCTGCTCGGGGCTGTTGATGTCGTAGAGCGGAATGTCGAACTCAGCGCAGTTTTCGGCGAGGGTTTCCATTTGCTTCGCTGCGATGAGGTCTGCGACAGGCAGCGTTCGATCCGTTGTGGGGACGTTGTGATCCATTGTGGCGAATGTCAAGTCGGGACGGCGCACCCTTCGGTTGTTAAGTCGCAACCCCTCAAATGCTTGCGGGGAGGTGACTTCGTGCACAAGGTGCGTGTCAATATAGAGAATTGGAACATCGCCCGAGGCGGCGCGCACAAGATGCGCGTCCCATATTTTTTCGTACATCGTTTGTGTGTTCATCTTTTTTTACTCTTTTGAATAAATTAAAGCGGTTTAATGTCATGCCCAGGACAGGGTAGCAGCGAAGATAGCGGGCAGCACGGGGGCCTGCCCCTACAAGTGCTCAAATAAGATTACTCGAAGCGTTGCAATGCGCCGTCTTTTACTATCAGTATCTTCGGCTCATAGATAGCGTCTCCGTTGGTGTCAAAAGAGAACTTGCCCAAAACTGTGTCGAAATCTCTGATATTTGCCAGCGCGTCTCGAATCGCGGTTGAATCAGTTGATTGGGCATCCCTAATTGCCTCCGATAGCATATAGACAGCGGTATACGACATCGTGGTGAAGGTGTTTGGCTCTGTGCCGAAAGTTGCCCTGTAATTCTGGACGAAGGCTTGATTTCCCGGTGTGTCATCTGTGCTGAGCCAACCTATAAAAGTTATTGCACCCTCGGCGGCGGCACCCGCGGCTTGTACCTCAACATCCGTTAATGAACTCACAATAAAGGGAACAGATATGCCTAGTTGATGCCCTTGCATCAGCATCCCCGGTTTTTCGGGGGGTAACGCAGAAACAAAGATGGCATCCGGATTCAACGCCTTGATTCGAGCCAATTGTGCGGAGAAATCGGTATCGCCACTCACAAAGGATTCCGTGGTGAGCACCTCAACACCGTTCGTAGTGAGTGCTTCCCGCAATGCCTCGTCTCGATCTGTGGAGAAGAGATCGGTTTCGTCATATATCGTAGCCACCCGTTGATAGCCGAGTTTTGCATGCGTCGCCTTGATGCCTCTCGGAATCAGAACATCTGTCGTGAGCGGGATACGAAAGACAAAATCACCAATTGCGCTGAGGCCGCGGGCACCCGATGTGGGGCTAATGGCTACAATCTGATTTTCTTGCGCGATGGGAAAAGCCGCCTGCGTCGCACTTGAGGTAGCGGGGCCGAGGATAACAGCCACGCCCTCAGTATAAATCAGTTTATTGAAAGCCTCAACCGCGCCCTCTACAGTGCTGGTATCATCTTCAAGAATAAAATTAAGTCTTGTACTGCTGAGCTGTGCAGTGTTGATTTCATCACGAGCCAGTTCAAAGCCTTGTTTCATGAGTTGGCCCGTGGAAGCTAAGTGCCCTGTCAAAGGTAAAACTACCCCGATGGAAATCGCGCTATTTCTATCTTCTATCTGAGGTGTGGCAGGTTGGATAATTTGCGACATCCGCTCACAGGCGGAGAGGCCCACTATCAGGGTAACAATTGCCACGATAAACGTGAATCTTTTCAATTCAATCTGTCCCTTATTCGGTTTTTGTTTCATAGCATATCCAGAGGCGTTCCGTTTTGGGTTTTGTGTCGTTCATAGCGGGAGCAGTCGCGATTCGGAGATCGCTCCTACCGCGAAGAGCCTTCGCTCAGGACCTCGAGGCTATAGAACAACTGAAAGTCTCTGTATTATCTTCCATAGAACTTGACTTCTCGAATTACAATATCCTTGAACGGCACTTTGATTTTGTCTGTCAGGGGTTCTCGTGTTGAATTGGCTCTATCTCTACCAGATGAGACAATGAGCCGAAGGAAAAGCACCTCTCGCTCAATGTTGACACGTATCACTGCAGCATTTTCAGATTTTAAGTGGCGATTGTCGGAGATGGGTGTAAAGTGGTATGGTATAAACCCCTGCTTTGCAGGGGCATTTACAATCTCCGCGCCCGATTCTACCTGCGCCGCCGTCGTGTCCACTGTGAGACTCGGAATGTTTGATACCGGGTAGACCTCAATGTAAGCTACATACGTCGGTGCATCCAGTTGAATCAAGGCTTGTGTCTTATTCGTTCCTCGCACAGAGCCTTGATACCTTTGGGCGTGTGTGCCGGCATACACATAGTCCTTTTCAATCGAACCCTTCACGTCCAGGATGCTCGTTGTCGCTAGGTTGCCATCAACCAAATTTGGATACAGCTCGCACTGAAGCCGATGCGCGGTAATCCTTGTTGGGGGCGGCTGATTCAATGCAGCACAACCCAGAACTACGACTAGCATCATGAGTGTGCTTTTTTCAAGGATGTGTGTCATCAGAGACTTCCTCCGTTATTCGATATTCATGCTTTGTAATTACAAAAGAGACCTCTCTTTTATTATACACGCCCTTTTTTGTGGATGCAAGAGAAATTTAATTCTTCGTCAATTCAGTTTCTGCTCCGCTTTTTCCGTTGAGGTATAATGCCCCGCTTTGCGGGGATTTTTACCTGTCAAAAGCGGGTTTCTGATGAGTTATCAAACGTATTCCCTGTGAATAAGGAATTTAACAAGGTGGAACGAGTAGGCACAAGGCACTACCCCTACGGAGTGCGGTTGCATGAGAAATCTCCGCCGAGATTTTTCACTTTCGCGATTCGGAGATTGCTCCTACCTGCTACAAACGCATCACGTTACAACTACAACAGAAACCATGGGAACTAGGCAACAACAAAAATTGATTAATTAACGTTTTTGTGTTACACTTTTTATTGCTACACTTAAAAAAAAAGGAATTTAAAATGAAAACGAACTTAAATCAAGAGAACCCTCAATTAGATTTGCCTGAAGGGGTCAGAGCACGTCTCGACAAAGGCACCATAACAGGGAATCTCGTCTTCTCACAGGATGGCACTCGGATTGCTGTGGCTTGTGACATCGGGACTTGGGTATACGATGCACACAGCGGTGAAGAAGTTCACTTCCTCGCGGGGCATACGGAACATGTTTGGTGTGTTGCTTATGCTCCCGATAGTGCCACGCTCGCCACGGGGAGTTATGAAGACATATTGCTGTGGAATAGTACCACTGGACTGCCGACATCTACACTCAAGGGGCATACGGACTATGTCAAGGCGATTGCCTTTTCTCCTGACGGGCGCACAATTGCGAGTGGCAGTCTGGACGAAACGCTGCGGTTGTGGGATGCTGCCACAGGGCAGCCCAAGGCCACGCTCGCAGAAAATACCGGCTCTGTTCGGTGTATTGCGTATTCACCTTATGGCACCACAATCGCCATTGGCTGTGGAGACGAAACAGTGAAACTGTGGGATGCTGCCACAGGGAAACACAAAGCAACACTCAAAGGCCATACGCACGTTATCAATTCAGTTGTTTATGCTCCTGATGGCGAGACAATCGTTACTGGGAGTTCCGATGGAACGATCCGGCTGTGGGATGCAGTCAGCACACGGTGTAGACACATACTCGCGAAATACACGTACCATATTTGGAGTGTTGCGTATTCTCCTGATGGTGCCACAATCGCGAGCGGGAGCCGGGATAGCACGGTGCGTCTGTGGGATGCAGGCACAGGGGAACCCAAGGCCGTACTTGAAGGCCATAAGGGCTCTGTCAGGAGTGTTGCGTATTCTCCTGATGGTAGTACCATTGCGAGTGCCAGTGAGGACGACACGGTGCTTTTGTGGGAGGTACCGTCCTAGGGGGTCGAACGCTAAACTAATCGGGAATGGTATGTTACCCCTGCTTTGCAGGGGTTAATACCTTAAGAACCCCCTCCTATGTCCTACACTCGCATAACCACGGGAAGGACTAGCGGGCTCCGTTGCATCTGTTTGGCGAAAAACCGGCGCAGTGCCCCCCGAATCTCATCCTGTACAATTTCTGTCTCGCGTTTCTGTTCTTCACTTAGGTTTTCAATAACGCGGCAGGTAATTTCTTTTGCTTCTGCCATCAACTCTTCCGCTTTGTTCATGTAGACAAATCCACGGGAGACGATCTCCGGCTCCGCTGCAATTGCGCCACCGTCGCTGTGCAGCACAATAATGGGGATGAGCATGCCATCTTGCGAGAGTTGAATCCGATCCCGAAGGACAATATCCTCTAGCTCAATTTCCGGCTTGCCATCAACTAAGACGCGCCCAGAACGCCCCTGTCGCTCAAACACTTCACACGACTCAGGCGTGAGCCGAATCAGTTCGCCATCTTCAGCGACTTTAATGTTGGCATTCGGGATGCCGACAGATTCGGCGAGCTCTGCATGCCGCATCAAGTTTTGATATTCACCGTGTATCGGGATAAAAAACTTGGGTTGCAAGAGGTTGAGCATCAACTTCAAGTCTTCGTCGGCACCGTGCCCGGAAACATGGACATTTGCGTTGCGTTCATGAAATATCTTGGCACCGCGTCTGAGCAGATGATTCACGACATTGCCAATAGATTTTTCGTTGCCGGGGATAATTCGGGCGGAGATGACGACTGTGTCGTTCGGTTCGACCTTTAAAAAAGGGTGATTGTCAAGTGCCATCAATGCCAACGCCGAGCGCGGTTCGCCTTGGCTGCCCGTGCTCAAAATCACCACTTCGTGCGGTTTGAACATAGATGCGTCGCGGGCATCGATGAGATAATCCGGGTTAATCTTAAGGTAACCGAGTTCAGAGGCATTGCGTACATTGTTGATGAGAGAACGCCCGGTGACAGCAACGAGCCGCCGATGTTCGACTGCCACATCGACAAATTGCTGGATACGGTGTAGGCTTGAGGAGAAGGTGCAGAGAAATAGTTTTTGCTCCGTTTTCTGAAAGATGTTGTCTATTGCATCATAGATACTCCGTTCAGAGGGAGTCTGCCCTGTCCAGCTGGCGTTAGTGCTATCAGAAAGGAGCAACAGAACGCCTTCGGCCCCTAAGCGGGCGAGTGCTTGAATATCCGTTAGCTTGCCATCAACCGGTGTCGCGTCAAACTTGAAATCCCCAGTATGGACGATAACCCCCACCGGAGTCCGTAGCGCAATTGCAACCGAATCCGGAATGCTGTGGGTGACATGGATGAACTCAGCGGAAAAATCGCCCAATTCTACTATATCGCCAGGCTCGATAGCATTCAGTTGTGCCTTGCCGAACACGCCGTACTCTCGCAGCCTGCCACTCGCAATGGCAAGCGTCAGCTGCGTGCCGTAGACCGGCACATCCAGTTGCTGTAGCACATAAGCTAACGCACCGATGTGGTCCTCGTGGCCGTGGGTTAAGAGTATGCCGCGAACTTTATCTTCCCGTTCGACTAAGTAGTGGATATCCGGAAATATCAGATCCACACCGGGCATATCTGAATTCGGCAGCATGAAACCGGTATCGATGACGATGATGTCATCCGCGGTTTCGTATACCATCATGTTCAATCCAAACTCGCCCAAACCGCCCAACGGGATAATCAACAATTCAGTTTCTGCTCGGTTTTGTCCGTTGTCCAAAACCGCTTTTCCATCCATTTGTAGAGTCTTCCCTCCTAATTAAGCCTTAAAATATAGGCAACAACAAAAAATCAGAAATCTCCGACCGGAGGGGTAGTGCCTTGTGCCTACCCTCACGTCACAACTACAACCAAAACCATTCGAACTAGCCAACAACAAAATTGATGAGGCGATTCTGCACGACGATAACCTTCCGAATCGGCTTTCCAGCAATAAACTTCTGGATGCGTTCGTCAGCGAGTGCGGCTTCTTCAATCTCCTTGTCGGTTGCATCCGCCGGAAGTTGTAGCCGGTTGCGGAGTTTCCCGTTCACTTGGGCAATTATGGTGACTGTGGCACTTGCGAGCACCGCCTCGTCGTGTGTGGGCCATTGTGCATGCGCGATGAACCCCGTTTCACCGAGCCGATGCCACAGCTCCTGCGCGATATGCGGTGAATAAGGCGAGAGCAGATGCAGAAACACTTTCAATGTCTCTTTCGGCAGTGCCCTTGTCTGCGTCGCAGCGTTAACGAAAATCATCATTTGGCTAATCGCGGTGTTCATCTTGTCAATCGACTCCGTGTCCTCTGTTACCTGTTTGATGGTTTTATGGAGTTCCCGCCAGAGTTCAGGCTCCGTTGTGCCAGCAGCGTCAGTTAACTTCGCGCTGAGTTCACCTGTCTCTTCATCAATAACAAGCCGCCAGATTCGCTGAAGGAAACGATACACGCCCTCAACACCCGCGGTTTGCCACGGCGTGCTCGCTGTGACTGGACCGATAAACAGGAGGTAGAGGCGAATTGCATCTGCACCGTATTTGTCAATGACATCGTCCGAGTTGATGACGTTAAAGCGCGATTTGGACATCTTCTCCATTTGCACATTGAGTGGCACGCCAGAGGTTTTGGAGAAGAATTCTACCCCCGCTTTGCGGGGGTTATTGTTTTGTAAGGCACAACGGCTTGTGTCTACGACTTTCTGTTCAACTTCGTGTGGATAGTAGTACTTACCAGCGTCGTCTTGATACGATTCGGCGAGAATTGTGCCTTGGTTCACCAAGCCTTGGAACGGTTCCTTGGTCGAGACCAAACCGCAATCGTACAGAACCTTGTGCCAAAACCGGGCGTAGAGCAGATGTAACACAGCGTGTTCCGCCCCGCCCAGGTAGAGATCAACAGGCATCCAATACCGTTCAAGTCCCGGGTCAAAAGGGGCATCAGCATTGTGTGCGTCAAGAAAGCGGAGATAATACCAACAGGAGCCTGCCCACTGCGGCATAATGTTCGTTTCCCGCGTCGCGATTCGCCCATCAGGGAGCGTCACATTCAACCACTCGGTGCCTGCCCGGGCGAGTGGCGGTTTACCATCTTCCGTGGGCTTGTAGGCATCAATAGGTGGCAGCTCTAGGGGCAGTTCATCGTCCGGCAACTGAACAATGCTCTTGTCTTCAAGATGTGCAAGCGGGAAGGGTTCGCCCCAATACCGTTGCCGCGAGAAGAGCCAATCGCGTAGGCGATACTGAACCTGCCGCGCCCCTTTTTCCGTGCTTTCAAGCCATGCAATCATCTTCGCCTTCGCATCGTCAACCTGCAAGCCGTTAAGAAAACCGCTGTTGACACACACCCCGTCGCCTACAAAAGCCTCCTCCTCAACCGGTTTTTCGCCCCCACTGATAACCTCAACGATAGGCATGCCAAAAGTTGTGGCGAATTCATGGTCGCGTTCATCGTGGCCCGGTACTGCCATGATAGCACCTGTACCGTACGTCATGAGGACATAGTCCGCAACCCAGATGGGGATAGGCGCGTTGTTACACGGGTTGATAGCATAAGCACCCGTGAAAACCCCGGTCTTCTCTGTAGCGAGGTCTGTACGCTGGAGGTCGGATTTGTTGATAGCTTCTTTGACATAAGCGTTAACCGCTGCCTGTGCATCAGGAGGGGTTATCTGAGAGACGAGGGGGTGTTCCGGTGCCAGCACGCAATAGGTTGCCCCAAAGAGCGTGTCGGGTCGCGTCGTGAAAACGGAGAAGGTGCTATCGCTATCCTTGATGCGAAAGGTGATGTCTGCACCTTCCGACTTGCCGATCCAGTGCCGTTGCATCTCCTTGAGGCCGGCGGGCCAGTCCAGTAAATCCAGGTCTGCTAACAGCCTGTCTGCATAGGCAGTAATTTTGAGCATCCATTGCCGCATCAGGCGGCGTTCAACTGCATCGCCGGTTTCAACATATTTACCGTCCTTTACCTCTTCGTTTGAAAGCACAGTCCCTAACGCAGGGCACCAGTTAACCGGCACGTCGGCAAGATATGCCAAGCCTTTTTCATAGAGGCGGAGGAAAATCCATTGCGTCCACTTGTAATAGTCTGGCAGGGAGGTGTCAATTTCCCGGGACCAGTCGTAAGAGAAACCGAGGCGTTGCATCTGCTTCCGGAAGGTAGCGGTGTTTCGTTGTGTAATATGCGCTGGGTGTTCATTTTCCCGCACCGCTGTCCGCTCTGTTGGCAGCCCAAAGGCATCCCATCCCATGGGGTGCATCACATGGTAGCCCTGCATCCGTCGGAAATTTGCGAGCACATCGGTAGGCATATAGTTTTTCGAGTGGCCAACGTGCAGTCCGGCCCCGGAGGTATATGGAAACATACCCAGCACATAAAATTTCGGCTTCTTTGACAATATCTCAATATCGTTTGGAATTTTGAATGCTTCTTTTTCTCGCCACACGGCTTGCCAATAGGGCTCTATTTTCGCCGGGGCGTAAGCATGGTTCCCCATTTTTAACAATTCAGTTTCTCCTCGGTTTTGTCCGTTGTCCAAAACCGGTTTTCCATCCATTTCCTTTGTTTTTCCTTGCATCAGAAATCTCCGACGAGATCTGCCACAACGTTACAACTACAACCAAAAACATTCGAACTAGGCAACAACAAGAATATGAAAATAAATTTTAACACAGATTCGTTATATTGTCAAGACAACTTTTCTGTAACTGAAGTTTTAACAATTGGGCGTGGTATCGGTTTCCCCTGCAAAGCAGGGGTAAAATACCAGTCTGCTCGGTTTTGTCCAGCTTGTCAAAAATTTTGCACACCCGATTTGTCACAAACCTTTGAAAAAAAATCAAAAATATTGTAAAATCTTAAGGCCATACTCTATTGCGGTTGTATGAGAAATCTCCGACGAGATCTGCCACTACGTCACAACTACAACAGAAACCATGGGAACTAGGCAACAACAAAAAATTGCACGTGTGAAAAAATGTAATTGTATTTGCCCCTGCTTTGCAGGGGTTAATACCACTACCTTCTACAATACAAGGCCCTCGATGACCGTTTTAACGCTTGATGGAGGAGGAGGAAAATTTATGAACTTTCAAGCTACGCCAAATAAACTATCTCGACGGCAGTTTCTACGTTTTGGTGCGCTCGCCAGCGCATCTGCAGCAGTAAGCCTCGGATTTTTAGGGTGTAGCCGTGCCTTAATCCAAAAAGTCCCCGGCTTTAAGCCCTATCAGTTTATACCCAGTCCAAACCGGCTGCTTGATCTCCCGGAAGGGTTTACCGCCCACGCTTTTTCAAGAACAGGTGAACAGATGGACGACAGCCTTTGGGTACCGGGCAAACACGATGGCATGGCAGCTTTCCCTGGACGCAATGGAAAGACAATCCTAATCCGAAATCATGAATTAAACGCTGGTGACAAAGTCGTCGGCCCGTTCGGCTGGAATAACGAGAAGATTGAACGCGCTGCGATCGACAAATTCTACGATGCTGGCTCAGCGGAATTGCCGGGCCTTGGCGCGACGACAACGCTCGTCTATGACACGCGGACACAGCGGCTGGAAAAACAGTTCTTGAGTCTCGCAGGTACGCTCCGGAATTGCGCCGGTGGAACCACCCCTTGGAACACATGGGTAACCTGCGAAGAAACCGTGCAAAAGGCAGAGGGAACCTATGAGGCAGACCACGGGTATAATTTTGAAGTCCCCGTTTCTGCTGACGTAGGGTTAGCACCCGCTATCCCACTCAAAGCGATGGGACGTTTCAATCATGAAGCTATCGCTGTCGACCCGCAAAGTGGGATTGTCTATCAAACCGAAGACAGGCACGATGGTTTAATCTATCGGTTTATCCCTGAACAACCGGGACAACTCGCTGCAGGTGGCAAGCTTCAGGCACTGAAACTCCGCGACCTCAAGCGTGCAGATACCCGAAACTGGCGAAGCCGTTCGCAAAAGTTTTTCCGGTGGATGTACAACTCGGTGCCAGTTGGAGAAACCCTCGCGGTCGAATGGGTGGATATTGAAAATGTAGAATCGCCAAAGGATGACCTCCGAAAGCAGGGGGCTGAAGGTAAAGATGCTGCAAAGTTTGCGCGAGGCGAAGGAATATGGTACAGCGGTGGCTCGGACTTCAGAAAAGAGGCGCGAGAAATCTATATTGCCTGCACGAATGGCGGTACCGAGAAAAAAGGGCAAATCTGGAAATACGTGCCGAGCCCTTATGAAGGGACAAGGCAAGAGGAAAAACATCCCGGCACGCTTCAACTCTTCATTGAGCCAAACGACAGCAATCTCTTGGAAAATGCGGATAACCTGACAGTTGCGCCGTGGGGCGACCTCATTATCTGTGAAGACGGACCAGAAGAGGAGTTCTTAGTTGGCGTTACGCCCGAAGGACACCTCTATAAGTTCGCTCGAAATGCCGGGAATATGTCTGAGTTCGCGGGTTCAACATTCTCACCGGACGGCAGCACTCTGTTTGTCAACATTCAGAGTCCGGGGATTACGCTGGCGATTACCGGGCCTTGGCACGACATTCGGCAACGTAGATTGACATGAAACAGATAGGTTAGGGGTTGGTAAATTTTTAAATTCAGTTTGAGGTGTCGTTTTGTTCTATCCAGTGTGCATGTTTCTGAAGGGTGCGGGTATCAATACCTAGTGAATGTGCCGCCTGAGTGAGGGAGGCGCAGTCTGCAATGCGCCTTCTTACGCAATTTTTGCGCCTCTACCTACAATTTTTGCGCCTTCTTACGCAATTTTTGCGTATAGCGGCGAGGCAGGTTTTCCGTAGGGGTAGTGCCTTGTGCCTACCCTTCCGTAAAAGTCAGTGCTTATGCGCCCCTTGACAAACCGAGTGTGTGCGTGTGTTTTCCAGACATCCGGGTGAGAGTCGCCTTGGGATGTCAGTGGTTTTGTCTGAAGAATGTGCTTTTATTTAGAGCGTTGGCACGAAACTTGCTTAATGTGCTATTATACTGAATACTACACCTGGAGGTGATAGAATGTTCCGTGATTTACTTTCGAGCCGTGCGCTGCACGTTGGGTTCGTTTTGTTTGTGCTGATTGTTGGGGGTAGCCAGCTCTATAGTTGGCATGTCCGGCGCGGCATCAAAGCAGACGAGGCGGCGAGAACGCAGCGCATTTTGCGGGGGATTACGGCCCGTGAAGGGACGCGCGCTGCACCGGCTGCATCGGTGCAGACAGACACCGAGGCCCTTGAGCCCCTTGATGGCTCTCCGACTTCTGATGCTGTTTCTCAAGAGGCGGCGGTTGTTATGGAGGGAGATGATGCGACGCGCGGTGATACCGCGGGCGCATTAGATTTGTCCCTGTTCGCGATGGATGAAACTACCGATGTGGATGCGCCGTATGGCGTTTCACCCTTCGGCTTTGGGCCTTATCCGAAGGTACCTCCTGACTTTCCTGAGCAGGATATTTGGGACGATGTGAGCACAAGTTCGATGTCGCCCGATCATGAGTTGATAGCAAGGGTGCAGCTCGAGTTGTGGAACCGGGGCGTTTACGCGCCTGGTGCTGTGTTTAATAGTAAGTATCGCCTCATTTACCCTATTCTTGATGACGTAGTTTATGTCGAGTGGGCGGATTCTATGGGCGCAGATGGGGAGCCGTATATGTCACGTTGGCTAACGTCTCCAGCAGTTGGAGATCGCTACTTTGAGGATTTTCTCAAAGACACCCTTCCGCCCCATTTAACAGTTTATGAGTTTCCAGATGGGGGTATCGACCCCTATGAATTTCTCGGTTTACCGAGGTAAGGAGAATATCATGAGAGTTTTGAGTGTCTTTTTGATTTTAATGGTTTTCTTTGTAGGTACTGTCCTCTTTGTTCAAGCGGCAAAAAAACAGCCGAAAAACAAATGGGATGGGCCCTATAATGCGTCTTGCGTTGCTGAGCGTATAGGAAATACACTTTCGGGTTGGGCGAAGGCACGCGGAACGGGGGCCGTTCGGAACGGTTACTATATGTGTTCTATGGGTATGGATGTAACGCCTGACAGTGATTCTAATCTTCGCGGTACTTTCTTTGGTAGTGTGAAGCACTCCAAGAGCATCGGGGGTGGAACACTTTATGCGGATTCAAGTTCTTGGGGTTCGGATCGGCATGCCAACACTTGGGCTGCAACGGTTTCTGATTCGGCATATTAAAATGCATCTAATGGGCCTCCCTGCAGAAACCTAGCTTTCTTATCGAGTCGAGGGGAAAGGTAGGTTTCTGCAGGTTTACCTACCTTTTGTGGTGTCGTTTTGTTCTGTCCATTGTGCCTGTTTCTGAAGGGCACGACACTTGCTTAATGTGCTATTATACTGACTAATACCCTGGAGGTGATAGAATGTTCCGTGATTTACTTTCGAGCCGTGCGCTGCACGTTGGGTTCGTTTTGTTTGTGCTGATTGTTGGGGGTACGCAGCTCTATAGTTGGCATGTCCGGCGCGGCATCAAAGCAGACGAGGCGGCGAGAACGCAGCAGTTTCTGCAACAAATAGAAACCGCGAAAAGAACTCGCGCGCAGCAGCAACTAGCGGAGACAGACATCAACGCGGAGGTATCATCAGATGCCCTTGTTGCAACCGACGACATCCCTGAAACGGTGTCTGATACAACAGAAACACTGAAAGCAATTGATGCTGACAGTATTAGTCTTGCGGCGGAACCCTCTCTAAAGGATTTCTTTGAGTTAACACCAGAACAACAGCAAGAAGCTATTGACGAATTCTATAGAAGTATGGGGCTTGAACCGCCAGAACCCGGATACGCATATTATTGGGATGAAAATGGCACCATGCATTATCATAAAGCGCACGAGCCTATTGTTGAAATAACGACACGAATCGGATTTGCTCCGACAAGAGCACAATACGAGATGTATCAGCGTTTACAACAATCGTTAAGCGCCGCAAGAGCATCAGGGAATCTCGCCAAAGTCCGGCAACTTTCTGCCGAAATTGCACAATTAAAAGAAAAAGCACAAGGCGAAGTCCCTACAGGCGCGACGATTGTGACTTTTGGGTACCCCGGCGAATCCATTGAGTCTGCGAAGCAGCGGGGAGTCCAGCGCGCTCAAGAACTTCTTGAGAAAGCCCGTGAAGAACTTGGCTTAGAACATCTACAAACCAAGTAAGTCCTAAAAAAGGAGATGCTTATGTTTTCAAAAAGGCGAATTGCCCTTCTTACTTTGATTGTACTACTTTGCGGTATCAGCATCGTAGGCATTTTGGCAGATCTGAATTTCAACCTTAATCCTACAGCCACCTGCCCGGACGATGGAGAAACCTTCACCCGTAATGTTTGGAGGAACAGCCAAGAAGTCTTTGCTGAGCGGTGGGAGCCGCCTCGCCCTAGTTATGCCCAGACTCACCTAGAATCCACCGTCACAGGGTTCGGACTGGTTGTCCTTAAGTTTAACGGAACCGTGGCTGGTTATAACGGCACGGCTTCAAAAAACGGGTCTGTCGGATCATGGGGTACATTCCTTGGATTCCCAACAAGCCGGAGTGTTTCCACCCATCCTGTCGCCGGCACTGTCATGGAAATCTTCCCTACAGCAGATGGGACACATAATTGGAGCGGGAACGGCTCCATAAAGTTAACGCCAATGATATGGCTCCCCAGTAGCAGCGGAGGGACATGGGGTGGCTCATGGAGTAAGGGTTCATCACTAACACTGAATGATATGGGCTGGGGAAGTTGGACTATCAAAACTGTATATCATTAGGAAGGTGGCTGATTCAATGGGAACATCATATAAAAAACCCCCTTTGCTGATTCGTATTGCACTTGCGCTAGGCTTCTTACTATTTCTGTCGCTGTTCCGGTGGTTTTACATCAAGTACGACCTGCTGAATACAGTGGGAAAGTTTATACGCGAGCTCTGACAGTCTCCGCATGTAAGCAGTATTGAGGTGAAACTCACTAACACAACAAGAGTTCAGTCCACGCGTGTCCGTTGGCATCGGGCGGAAAACCTCTTTCTTTTCACACCTTGCAGTGTCACCCCGTGTGGCACTGCTTTTCTATCACTTGGGACTTGGTTTGAATTCCCACACGCCAAAAGCGGGCATCAAGCCCCCGTATACAATGAATCGGGGCGTGATGGAACGCCCCGAGACGGCCCTTTTTAATTTTTGATATTCCTATATCTGTGCTATAATCAGATATTTATACATGGAAAAAAGAAGGAGCCACAGCAAAGTCTATTATGCGGAGAGAGTGCCATGGCTTCCCTCACGAGGGGTTCCCAACAGGCACGTATCTCTCCCAATACTGACTAATACCCTGGAGGTGACAGAATGTTCCGTGATTTCCTCTCCAGCCGTGCGCTGCACGTTGGGTTCGTTTTGTTTGTGCTGCTTGTTGGGGGTACGCAGCTCTATAGTTGGCATGTCCGGCGCGGCATCAAAGTAGACGAGGCGAGAACGCAGCAGTTTCTGCAGCAGCGAGAAATCAAGAAAGAGACACGCACTGCACAGGATGCTGGTGTTCCCACAGATACCGAGACGCTCGGAGAAACGGAAATGCCCCTGGAAACCGATGACATGCCTGCGATGTCTGAGGAGACGAAAGCATTACCGATAGACGACACAGATGAATTCTTCCGAGAAGAAACCGCCGAGGAAGAAGCTGATGATGAGGCCATCTTGCTCTCTACATTTGGCCCTTACCCAGAAGTGCCCGACGATTATCCTGAATACCTTACGCCTTTTTGGGTACGAAATCCCACTGGAGCTGGGGTACCTCACCACGCAGCCGGACCTTTTGAACTCATGGATAGAGTTTTAATCAAGTTGTGGAAACAAGGGCGCACCGACATCACTGGTGCAAGCACCAGCGAGGGAGGAAAAATCTATCCACATTACACTAATGTTGCGTATGTTCGGTACAAAGAAGATCTGTTGCCAGACGGAACGGTACACCGATTCGTTACAAGAATAAAGGGAGGGCCCGAGATAGCACCCTTCGGCAGACAGATTCGCGATGGCAACACGCCTGCACACATACAACTTGTTGATTACGACGGAGCCGGAATTGATCCGTACACATTTCTCAAAACGGAGGACTAAAAAATGATTCGTCATGTGCTACGTTTAGGTTAGGGGTTGGTAAATTTTTAAATTCAGCTTGAGGTGTCGTTTTGTTCTGTCCAGTGTGCATGTTTCTGAAGGGTGCGGATATCAATACCTAGTGAATGTGCCGCCTGAGTGAGGGAGGAACATTCTGCAATGCGCCTCTGGGCAACTGCCTGTAGAATTTCATCCTGATTCATATTTGTTATGTTCAGAAGTTCTGGATTTTCGTCTGTCGTTGGAATATTGGAAACTTGAAGGTTACGCCACTGCTCGGGTAGATGCGTTGAGAGTTCACGTATAATTGTCTGCTGTGTCTCTGCTGGAAGTGTCTCCCATATAGAGCTGAGCGTCTGAGCAAATTCTGGGTGGATAGATGTGTGTCCTTTTATATCCGGAGCGGCGGCAGATTTTTCCAAACCCCAGGTGGGGGAAAAGTTATATGGAAAATCTTCGACTTCAAGTTTGTCGGTTGTAGCCATTGCAATAGCTGTCCGAACAGTACTTCTCAGTTGCCGGACATTGCCGGGCCACGCTGCTGCTTCAAGACGCGCGAGTGCCTCTGGTGTAATCCTTGTAATACCTTGTCCATGTTTCGGGCTGAATTCGTGAATAAAGGCATCGGTTAAGGGCGCAATATCTTCTGGCCGCTCCCGTAGGGGTAGGACATGGAGCATCATGCCCACGAGGCGGTAGTAGAGGTCTGCTCTAAATTCTGTTTCCAAAACGGTTTCCTCAATGTTCCTGTTTGTTGCTGCGATAACCTGAAAATCTGCAGTCAAGTTTTCATTTCCGCCGAGCCGCGTGAAACTTTTTGCATCCAAAACGCGGAGAAGCATCTTCTGTGCCTCCGGGGACATCTCGATAACCTCATCTAAAAAGAGAATGCCGCCGTTCGCCCTTTCAAATGCGCCTTTGCGTTGGTGACTTGCCCCGGTAAATGCGCCTTCTTCATGGCCAAACAGCTCACTTTGCAGGAGTTCCGAGGTGAATCTCCCACAGTTTATGGCTACGAAAGGTTTGTTCCGTCGTGGGCCGCTTTTGTGAATGTATTGTGCCACACCTTCTTTGCCAACGCCGGTTTCCCCTGTAATGAAAAATGAGATGTCTGATTCCGCAACCTGCTGAATGGTACGGTAAATTTCCTGCATCGGTTCTGACGGCAATTCAATAAATGTTGGCTGTATGTTCATAATGTGCTCCTTACCGGTCTCACGCAATCTGATGAGAAAAATCATACCACACGCCGTTTTTTTGTGCAAGAAAAACGTGCGCAAGACGTGTGGCTGCCCGATGACGCAATTTTTGCGCCTCTACCTACAATTTTTGCGCCTTCTTACGCAATTTTTGCGTATAGCGGCGAGGCAGGTTTTCCGTAGGGGTAGTGCCTTGTGCCTACCCTTCCGTAAAAGTCAGTGCTTATGCCCCCTTGACAAACCGAGTGTGTGCGTGTGTTTTACAAGCATTCGAGTGAGAAACGCCTTGGGATGTCGGTGGTTTTGTCTGAAGGATGTGCTTTTATTTAGAGCGTTGGCACGAAACTTGCTTAATGTGCTATTATACTGACTAATACCCTGGAGGTGACAGAATGTTCCGTGATTTCCTTTCGAGCCGTGCGCTGCACGTTGGGCTCGTTTTTTTTGTGCTGCTTGTTGGGGGTACGCAGCTCTATAGTTGGCATGTCCGGCGCGGCATCAAAGCAGACGAGGCGAGAACGCAGCAGTTTCTGCAGCCGCGAGAAATCAAGAAAGAGACACGCACTGCACAGGATGCAGCGGCTCCGACAGACACCGAGGCACTTGAGGCCTTTGATGGCTCTCCGACTTCTGATGCTGTTTCTCAAGAGGCGGCGGTTGTTATGGAGGGAGATGATGCGACGCGCGGTGATACCGCGGGCGCATTAGATCTGTCCCTGTCCGAGATGGATGAAGCTGATGAAACTACCGATGTGGATGCGCCGTATGGCGTTTCACCCTTCGGCTTTGGGCCTTATCCGAAGGTGCCTCCTGACTTTCCTGAACAGGATATTTGGGACGATGTGAGTACAAGCTCGATGTCGCCAGATCATGAGTTGATAGCAAGGGTGCAGCTCGAGTTGTGGAACCGGGGCGTTTACGCGCCTGGTGCTGTGTTTAATAGTAAGTATCGCCTCATTTACCCTATTCTTGATGACGTAGTTTATGTCGAGTGGGCGGATTCTATGGGAGCAGATGGGAAGCCGTATATGTCACGTTGGCTAACGTCTCCAGCAGTTGACGATCGCTACTTTGAGGATTTTCTCAAAGACACCCTTCCGCCCCATTTAACAGTTTATGAGTTTCCAGATGGGGGTATCGACCCCTATGAATTTCTCGGTTTACCGAGGTAAGGAGAATATCATGAAAAATTTGAGTGTTTTTTCGCTGCAGTAGTAGAGGTCTGCTCTAAATTCTGTTTTCAAAACGGCTCCCCCAATGTTCCTGTTTGTCGCCGCGATAACCTGAAAATCTACAGTCAAGTTCTCATTTCCGCCGAGCCGCGTGAAACTTTTTGTATCCAAAACGCGGAGAAGCATCTTCTGTGCCTCCGAGGTTAAAACCAAAATAAGGATTTCATGAATCGGACATTAGAGATTATCACAAACATTTTTGTCAAACCGCGAAAAGGGTTTACAGAATTGGCGAAAAAGCCGATTTGGGTTATCGTTTTCGTCAGTATCACTTTTGCGGCGATTGGCATCGCCTGGGTCGTCTTGCCTTTTTCAATTCAGTTGGATTCAAAATTCCAAGCACTTGAATCCGGTCATTATGGACCGGGAGCCCTACAAAAGCGCATCGAAATTGGGATATTTCACTTCATTGGCGTCCTCCTTTCGCCGGTTCCATCCCTGATTAAATGCCTAATTTTTGCTGTATGCCTCTATCTCGGTGCCAGACTGCTCGGAAGCACAAACGAGCTCACATTCAAACTGATGTACGCGGTTGTCCTGCACGCGGAATTGATTTTGGTGCTTTCAAATCTAATCAACGGCGCGTTATTACTATATTTTAAGCAAATTGACGACATCCAAGATTTTACAGACCTTCAAGTTCTGCCGGGGCTCCATCTTCTGCTGGATAACCAAGCAGAAGCGACACCCCATTTTATGTTTCAGTTCCTCAGCCAGTTTGACCTATTTTCGATGTGGTATCTCTGGGTGCTCTCCTTGGGTGTCGCTGTTGTCGCCAAGCTAACTATGCGAAAATCCGTGCTTTTAACGGTGAGCCTCTGGCTGGCAATCATCAGTTCTCTACTATTATACTTATTATACTGAATAATCCCCCGGAGGTGACAGAATGTTCCGTGATTTACTTTCGAGCCGTGCGTTGCACGTTGGGTTCGTTTTGTTTGTGCTGATTGTTGGGGGTACGCAGCTCTATAGTTGGCATGTCCGGCGCGGCATCAAAGCAGACGAGGCGAGAACGCAGCAGTTTCTGCAGCAGCGAGAAATCAAGAAAGAGACACGCACTGCACAGGATGCAGGTGTTCCCACAGATACCGAGACGCTCGGAGAAACGGAAATGCCCCTGGAAACCGATGGCAGGCAACCGATATCTGACGACACGGCTGCATTACCGAGAGACGCGGCTTCCGATATCGATGAGGTGGCGGATGCGTTCTTACCTGACGATGTTGTGTTAGAAGCAGAAAGCACCGAGGTACCCGTATCGCCCTTCGGATTTGGACCCTATCCTGAAGTGCCAGAAGGGTGGCCAGCTGATACTTTTCCTGCTCCATCTGCGGACCACGAATTAATGACGCGCGTCCGAATAAAACTGCTCTCGCAAGGTATTGACGTTACAGGTTCAACTATGGAGAATGGTTTGATATATCCGACAATCAAAGGAATAGCCTACGTTAAATGGAAGGAGTATGAGCCACCTACTGGCACTGTCAGATATATCAGTGAAATTTTAGCAACTGGGGCGGATGGCAAACGCCTACATGCTATTAGACGTGAAAAGGGGAAATCTCTGACTTCGGAAGATATTCCAGCAGACATAAAACTGGTTCCTTTTGAAGAAGGAGGTATCGATGCTTACGTTTTTTTAAATTTACCTTAGTGAGGTAAAGCATCATGAAAAGAGCATTGGTTTATATACTGGCACAAGTCCGAAGCGAGGTATCTATTTTAAGGCGTGGGGGAACATGCCTTTCCTGCGATATTGGGGGTTACTTATGCATTTCAGATCTAAATACAAGGTGTTGTGTCTTCTCACGACACTTTTCTTCGCCTTGCTGAGTGCTTCACCTCTCGCATGGGGCCGATGTCGGGACGGCTTCCCCCCACTCTCCATTGAAGAGAGACAAGTGCTTGAACGCATCAAAACAGAATGGGCAGGGGCTATAGCGTCCTCTGCCCCACTCTCCATTGAATCCAGGCAAATGCTGGAACGCATTCAAACAGAGGTCGACGCATACACTGCACAGTTGAAAAGCGGCGACATTCAATTCTCGGTAACACTCCGCCAAAAACACGGGGAAGATGAGCATCCCTCCCTCTTACAACTTTTAGGATCCGGATGGGACTTCCTATGGGACTCCCTGCTACACCCCAAAGAAGCGGAGAAATCCCCCGTGTATGAGGATATCGGCTATTGGCATATCACCTACAAGTTCGACGGCGATACCCAGTTTTTTGACGTTAAGGCACGGAAAAAGCGGGAAATAGACGGAGACTATATCTTCATCCGAGCAAAAGACGGAAGACTATACTCGTTCTACCAGATCTGGCGGGAGACACACCACCAATATCTGATATACAAGGAGACATTGTATATGCGGGACGGTGCGACATGGAAACCGTATGTCGAAACCTCAGGCGGTCCCGTTTTTGACAAAAGGTTCAGCCCTCGCTGGTGGATGGGGTTTTCACAGGCAGACACCTTTGAAAAGTTCATGCACCCATACAAACCGGTGCATGTCCAAACCGTTGAAATGGATGGTACCTCTCCTTACTATCTCCAAGCACACCGCAGCGGAAAAAGAGATCGATATGGATGTTCAACGTTTACACGTGACATCTGGCTGAATCCACAGAAAGATTTCCACGCGACTCGAATAGTGGAGTATCGAAAGAGTGCTGGGTTTGCATCGTATGAGGGAAGTTTCTGGCCCATCAGGCCGCGAGGACACGAACTTAGAGTAGGTATCGGTTATAACATCAAGACGTATCAACTGGCACAGTATGAACCGGGCATCTGGTTTCCTAAAATCGTTACCGAAGTAGAAAAGGGGACTGGCATGTACATGTTTGACCTCTTTCCAGACACACCCGCTTCTAAATATCCGCAGATTGTGGTGTCATTTCTAAGCGATACACGTCTCCCCGAAAGGTTCCTTGAAGAAGCCCTACCCGAACCGAGGTTCAAGAGAGGCATGAAGGTACATCACGCGCGCTTTAACATCCCTGTGTCATTCCCTCACGCATTGCCATGAATCGGGGCGTGACGGAACGACCCGAGACGGCCCTTTTTAATTTTTGATATATTCCTGTATCTGTGCTATAATAAGATATTTATACATGGAAAAAAGAAGGAGCTAGAGCAAATGGCAGATACGATCAGAGGTGCCGTCATCGGTTATGGGGCGGCGTTTAACATGGGCAAGGCACACGCAAATATGATGGAACACACGGATGGCATCACATGCGTAGCCGTGTGCGACATCGATGCCGCTCGGACAGAAGCAGCAAAAGCGGATTTCCCTGGCATCCGTACCTACAACAAGGTCGAAGAACTTTTGGCAGACGATGGCGTAGATCTCGTCGCTAACGTGCTGCCCCACAGCCTTCATTGCGCGCCGACCGTGGATAGCCTCAACGCAGGCAAGCATGTGATTGTTGAAAAACCGATGTGCGTCACGATTGCGGAAGCCACCGAAATGATTACTACCGCCGAAGCAAACGCGGTCATGCTCTCGGTTCACCACAATCGGCGTTGGGATGCCGATTTTTGGACGCTCCGCGAACTCGTTCACTCCGGCATCATCGGAAAAGTTTTTAACGTTGAGATGTGGGGCGGTGGCTACGGCAGACAGAATCCCGATTGGTGGCGGAGTGTCAAAGCCATCTCCGGCGGACAATTCTACGACTGGGGCGCACACTACCTGGACTGGTTACTGAATATCATCGAGGCACCGATGATTAACATCACCGGTTTCTATCAACCGAATCTCGTCTGGGACGATATTACGAACGAGGACCACGTCCAAGCGATTATCCGCTTCGCAGACGACACGATGGCGAACATCCAAATGTCTAACATCTCGAAAATTAGTGGGCCTCGGTGGAAACTGCTCGGCTCTCATGGCGCAATTGTCTCTGAAGGCGGACAATTTCAGGTGCTATCCGAAGTCGAGGGGCAACCGAAAGAGCAGAAGGTAGGCTGCCACGGAAGACCCGGGCCCGCCTACTATGAGAATATTGTCGCCCACTTAAACGATGGAACGCCGTTGCTCGTAACCCCAGAGTCCGCGCGGCGCGTTGTCGCTGTAATGGATTTGGCAGAAAAATCGTCTAAGACACATCAGGCAGAAACCGTGCCTTATGAGTTTGGGTAGGCGCGTAGTCGTTATCCGTTTTCGGTTTAAGGATTTATGTTCCTGGTTTCCTTTGGAAACCAGGAAATTAATACCAAGTTGCGCGTGAATGCACGTCGCATTTGGGCGTTTACGCCGCAAAAAGCAAGCAACTTTTTTATTTCTTACTTATGCGACGGGCATTCAATGCGTGTTGCCTTTGGAAGGGCAGGCACAAGGCGCTGCCCCTACAAAGCCGTTTTTGCGGCGTAATGGTATCGGTTTCCCCTGCTTTGCAGGGGTAATATACCACTGCGCCCATAAGCGACGTGCATCCGGCACAGCATCGCGACTCCCGCCCGCCCCTTTTCCTGCCGCTACAAAGCCGCGATGTGTCGCGCGTGGGAGATGCCTCCTACGGAAGAACCAAAATATATGAAAACTGTCGTTTTTGAAAAAATTCAGCAATTGCGTATACAGGATAAGCCGATTCCTTCGCTCCATCCCGGGGATGTACGCATCCAGATGGAGCTGTGCGGTATTTGTGCATCTGACCTCGCTGCACTCCGCGGCGATGTGTCAGACTATGCACCGCCAGTGGTGATGGGGCATGAACTGGCAGGCGTGGTTGTAGAGAGTCGCCACCCGGATGTCAAAACTGGCGAACGGGTGACGCTCAACCCGATGCTTTCCTGCGGACACTGCACCTACTGCCAAAATGACCTGGATAAATACTGCAATACTATTGAAGGCATTGGACACGACATTGACGGCGGCTACGCGGAATACGTACGGATGCCAAAACACGGCGTAGACACCGGCAAGCTTATCCGAGTGCCTGACAGCATCCTACCCGAAGAGCTGCTCTTTCTTGAACCTTTAGGTTGCTGCCTGAATGCGATGCGGGAAACCCTTTTCCAAAACTCCGTTGCCATTCTCGGCGCAGGCCCTATCGGATTGATGTTCACCCAACTGGCGAAACGGGCAGGCTTAGCAACTTATGTGCTGGAGCCGCTTCCACACCGCAGGGCTGTCGCAGAAAAAGTCGGAGCAGATGCTGCTTTTGATACCTCCCCTGACGCGGTTGCCCAACTCCGAGATATCAGCGATGGCGGCGTTGATACCGTCATCTCCGCAACAACAAACAATGCGTCAGCAATTTCCCTCGCTTTTGAGAGTGTACGCAGAGGGGGATGCCTCAACTTCTTTGGACTGGCACCGGAAGGCGAGGAGCTCCGCATCAACCTCGAAGAATTTCACTATGCCGGCCACAAACTGATGGCATCGTGGGCATTTTCCCGCGCCAGCCTTGAAGAATCGCGGCAACTCCTGATAGAGAAGGCACTTGATTTTGTGCCCTTGTTAACCGATCGCTTCCCAATCGCGCAAGGTTTAGCCGCGTTTGAGAATGCCGCCGCCCAGCGCGGAGTGAAGACTGCGTTGCATCCCTGAGCAGCAAACGGGTTCGTAGTCGCGCAATTCATTGCGATATTCATTTCGATAACGCATAATTTGACAATTTGCCAAAAATGTATTATACTTAAGATATGCAAATTGTTACCAGAGATGTCCGTAACTATATTACGCCAGAAGAAGGAACGCAACAGCGAGATATTGCGAGAGCTCAAAACTATTGGAATGAAGCAAGGAGCAGGAATAATGAACATGGCAACGATACTTAAGAACACTACCAGTTTCAGCGATGCCCTTCTCGAAGACCTGGCAGACCCGGAGTCTGCAATGTATTATCTGGAAGCAGCCCTATCAGACTATAAGGAAGACGGCGACTCGGCTGCACTCTGGATGGCAATGAAGGATGTCGTAGACGCGCAAGGCGGAATTGGAAAACTCGCCGAGCGGGCCAAGGTTAATTCGTAGCACCTCAACGATATACTTGCTTCAAAACCGAATCCGCGCTTGGAGAACTTGCAGAACATTCTCTCGGGATTAGGGTTCCGCCTCTGCTTGGAATTCGCAGACAACTAGGAACAATTAAAAAAGCATCTCGCAATAGTTACAAAACAGAACAAGGAGTGTATACCAACTTTTGGCTCGCAAGCTACGCCGGATGCACGTCGCATCTGGGCGCAGTGGTATATTACCCCTGCAAAGCAGGGGAAACTGATACCATTACACCGCAAAAGTTGCGATAAAAAAATATGATCCTCGGCGCACATGTGTCCGTTTCAGGCGGCTTACACAATGCTATCAAGAGTGGCGACGAACTCCACTGCGACGCAATCCAAATTTTCCTGCGGAACCCGAACCAGTGGAAAGCCAAACCGCCGACCGCGGCGATACTCGAAAAATTTAGCACTGCATGGACAGAATCTCCTATTGCGGAGGTAATTGTTCACGATATACACTTGAGCAATCTCGCCTCTCCGAAACCGGAGGTTCTCGAAAAATCACGAGCACAGTTTCGCGAACAGATGGAACTTGCACATGTGTTAGGGCTTCGTTACATCGTCACGCACCTCGGTGCACACCTCGGCGAAGGGGAAACAATCGGGTTAAAACGGCTAAGCGATAGCTTCGATGGGCTGTTTGAAAACGCCGAGGCACCGGATGTTATGGTGCTGCTTGAAACTACTGCTGGGCAAGGCACAAACCTCGGCTACCGCTTTGAACACCTGCGCGATGTTATCGGGATGTCAAAATACCCGCATCGATTCGGCGTCTGTTTTGATACGTGTCATGTCTTCGCCGCCGGCTACGATATGCGCACCGAAGCCGATTGTGAAACGACTTTTGATCAGTTTGACCACGGCATCGGCTTGGACCGGTTAAAGGCATTTCATCTCAACGACGCAAAATCGGCATATCAGAGCTGCGTCGATCGGCACGAACACATTGGCGAAGGCGCTATCGGGGCGGCAGCATTTGCGTTTATTCTCAACGATGCTCGCTTTGCCGAAACACCGCTCATCATTGAAACACCGCAGATGAAAACGATGCACAAGACGAATCTTGAGACTTTACGGGGTTTGGTGGCTTTTGACACCTTGAGCGGCGGAGATTAAAGATTTGGGTATCGGTTTTTGGGAAGTTGCGTTTCTCATCCTCCTTTTCTTGGGAATAATCCTTATATCTCGTCTTGTCTCTCGCTTTCAGACGAAACGCATCTGTCCTGACTGTGGCTTGGCAATTCGCACGGATACGCCGACGTGTCCTTCGTGCGGGCGTAATTTTCCAACAAGGAGATAATATTGTGGCAAAAACAAAATTAAAAATCGGCGGTATGTCCTGTCAACATTGCGTCAAAACGGTGACAGATGCCTTGACAGAACTTGAGGGCGTTCAGCGTGCAAAGGTGAACCTACGCAAAGGTGAAGCGGTCGTGCATTTCTACGCATCGCGCATCACCCCTGCTAACCTCACGTCGGCAATAACGGAAGCAGGTTTCAAAGCATTGTAGACATAGATATAAGGGTAGGCACAAGGCACTACCCCTACGGGAGGGTAGGCACAAGGCACTACCCCTACGGGAGGGTAGGCACAAGGCACTACCCCTACGGGAGGGTAGGCACAAGGCACTACCCCTACGGCCTTCTGTGCAAGGAATGTCGAAAGAATGGACACAGCAAGAATTCATGTCAAAGCAGGCAACGGAGGCAACGGATGCATCAGTTTTCGCCGAGAAAAATATGTCCCTCGCGGTGGCCCCGATGGCGGCAACGGTGGCGCCGGTGGCAATATCATCTTTACTGCCACATTGGGCATGAGCACGCTGATTGACTTCCGACATAACCCGATTCAGGTTGCTGAAAACGGGGCGCACGGCACCGGAAAGAAGAGAGACGGGGCAGATGGTGAAGATTGTATCATCAAAATCCCCGTTGGCACCATCATCAGGGCCTTGGAGACTGCGGAAATTCTCGCAGATTTAACAGAACCTGGCCAGCGCGTCGTCGTCGCTCGTGGCGGCATTGGTGGGAAAGGCAATTCTCGCTTTAAGAGCAGCACGTTTCAGGCACCGCGCGTTGCGGAAAAGGGAGAACCGGGTGAAGAACGCGACATAAGTTTGGAAGTCAAGCTCATCGCCGATGTTGGGTTGGTTGGCTATCCGAACGCCGGCAAATCCACGCTGTTGGCGCGCACCTCTGCCGCGACACCGAAAATTGCTGCCTATCCCTTCACGACGCTTAGCCCGAATTTAGGCGTTGTCCGCCTCAATCGAGAGCAGAATTTTGTCCTTGCAGACATCCCCGGGCTGATAGAGGGCGCGCATAAAGGCGCAGGATTGGGGCACCAATTTTTGCGGCACATTGAGCGAACCAAAATGCTGATTCATGTCATCGACCTCGGGGCCACAGATGGCCGCGACCCGATTAGTGATTATGAACAGCTGAACCTTGAACTCGGCCACTACAACCCCATGCTGACGAAACTGCCGCAACTTATTGCCCTAAATAAGGTAGATATGCCGGAATCTAAGGCGAATGTGGCGCGCGTGCAGGCATATTTCGGGCAGCGGCCAGTTTTCCCCATATCGGCAATCACTGGCGATGGCGTGAACCGCCTCATGCACCAGGCCTACCGTTCCTTACAACACCTGGAATCCCTCACCCGAAAAGAGAATGTGGGAGAGGGTTGTAACCTCGAGACGACTGAGCCCGGGCTACCGCCAGAACCAAAAGCGCGGTTTGAACTCACCCAAACTGCGGAAGGCTTCGTTGTCAGCGGGGTAGAACCGCGCCGCGCTGTCGTGATGACGGATATGGAAAACGAACAAGCATTGATTTTACTTTATCGGAAGTTGAAAAAGATGGGCGTGATGAATGCACTCACCCGCGCGGGGGCAGTGGAAGGAGACACAGTCAAGATTGATGAATTTGAGTTCACCTATAGCCCAAAAGCGATGCAATCAAACTGAACAGCGTACCCACTTGGCGGGTGTTCAACGCATTGTTGTGAAGGTGGGCAGTAGCACGCTTTCACAAGGGACATATCTCGACGAAGCTGCGCTGTATGAACTAGTCCACGATTTAGCACTTGTCAGACAGAACGGCGTTGAGGTTATCCTCGTCACGTCGGGGGCAATCGCGGCAGGATGGCCACAACTCGGTTTTAACCAACGTCCGCAGACACTCCCGCGCTTACAAGCCTCCGCTGCTGTGGGCCAAATTCGGTTGATGGCCGCGTACGAGGAGCGGTTTTGCAACTATGGCCAACGCACCGCAATCCTGTTGCTCACACGGGACGATTTCTCCGACAGGGAACGCTACACCCGCATGGGCGACACCCTGCGTACCCTTCTCCACCTCGGTGTAATTCCGATTATCAACGAAAACGACACCGTCGCAGTGGATGAAATCAAGGTAGGCGATAACGATACGCTCTCCGCCTACGTGACGAACCTCGCCCAGGCGCAGCTCCTCGTCATTCTCTCCGATCAGGCGGGCTTTTACACTGCCGATCCGAGGCAGCACGCCGCCCCCGAGCTCATCCACACCGTCTCCGCTATTTCAGAAGACATGCGGCAAGCTGCTGGGCGCGCTGGCACAACGGCTGGTACCGGCGGTATGGCGACAAAGTTGCGTGCTGCCGAGATTGTCACCG
The DNA here is from genome assembly GCA_958295855.1 of uncultured Poribacteria bacterium. Taxonomy (GTDB): domain Bacteria; phylum Poribacteria; class WGA-4E; order WGA-4E; family WGA-3G; genus CATQHH01. The sequence goes on from OY282383.1 coordinate 688,184, forward strand.
GCTCAGGCGAGATGATGGTGCTGGCACACGGCAAGGAGCCACTCGTAGTGACGCGCCTGCTGAAAGGCGAACCGCTCGGAACGCTGTTCCTGCCGCAATCCCGAATCTCTGGGCGAAAACGGTGGATTGCCTATTCTCGGCACCTAAAAGGCAGACTCTTGGTAGATAATGGCGCACGCGATGCGCTCGTGCTAGGCGGAAAAAGCCTGTTGCCCGCAGGAATCCGACGCGTTGGCGGACATTTTGACTATAGCGACACCGTCTCTTGCATCACTGAAAATGGGGAGGAGTTTGCACGCGGCTTAGTCAACTACAATTCAACAGAGACTGCCCAACTCACCGGCAAGCAGACGAAGGACATTGAGAAAATTCTCGGTTACCGTGATTACGATGAAATCATACATCGGGATAACCTCGTCTTACTTGACTCGTAGGAGCGATCTCCGAATCGCGAAAAAGAGGCCAGCATGATTGCACCATGCCGGCATTTTTAATAAGAAACCCGATTTTGAACCGGGTATCCGCCCCTGCTTTGCAGGGGTAAATACCTCATGCGGAAAAATCGGAGCAGAAACTGAATTGACGAAAAAGGAAACAAAATGAGCGAAAACATCCAGAATAGCATCCAATCAAAAGCGCGACAGGCAAAATCGGCGATGCGTGTTTTGTCACGGAGCTCCGTTGATGTGCGGAACAACGCGCTTTTGGCAATGGCTGAAAGCCTCCTGAACGCGAAAGACAAAATCCAGGCAGCGAATCGCATTGACCTGGGCGATGGCGAGAAAACAGGCCTCGCCGCACCCCTCATGCAACGGCTCCTGTTAGATGACAAAAAAATCGAACGGATGGCGGACAATCTCCGACAAGTCGCTGCCCTACCGGATCCGATTGGCGCAGTCATCAGCATGGGCGAGCGTCCGAATGGCCTCAAAATCGGGACAGTGCGTGTGCCTATCGGTGTCGTCGGCGTAGTGTATGAGTCTCGCCCAGACGTAACCGTGGAGGTCTCCGCACTCTGCATCAAATCCGGAAACGGGGTTATCCTGCGAGGTGGCTCCGAAGCAATTCACTCCAATGCAACCCTCGCCCGTATTCTCAGCGATACCGCTGCAGCCGCGGGCATTCCAGATGCCATCCAGTTCGTTGACACCACCGACCGGCAAGCGGTTCGTGAACTCATCCGCCTGCCCGAATTCATCGACCTGGTTATTCCGCGTGGCAGCAACGAATTCGTCCAATATCTGATGCGGGAATCGGATGTCCCGGTGCTTGGGCATGCGGACGGCATCTGCCATATCTATGTGGACGAAGCCGCCGACCTCCGCATGGCAACGAAGCTCTGTATGAATGCGAAAGTTGGGTACAAAGTGGCAGTCTGCAATGCTGTGGAAACGCTGTTGGTTCACGAGGCAGTCGCAGAGCGGTACCTTCCGACTCTCTGCGAGCAGTTGCGCGCTGCTGATGTTGAGGTGCGCGGCTGTGAACGCACCTGTCAGATATACCCTGCAGCGAAACCCGCAACGGAAACAGATTGGCGGACAGAATACCTCGATTACATCTTATCCATTCGTGTCGTTGACAGTATGGACACAGCGATTGACCACATTGAAAGGTATGGCTCGCATCATTCGGATGCAATTGTCACAGAAAGTTACACCGCTGCGGAGCGATTCCTCAAAGAGGTGGATTCTGCGGCAGTTTACGTCAACGCCAGCACCGTCTTCACGGATGGCTATGAATTCGGGTTGGGTGCCGAAGTCGGAATTAGCACACAGAAGCTCCACTCCCGCGGGCCCATGGGCCTAGAGGGGTTGACGACTTACAAGTACATTATCTACGGGAACGGCCAAATCCGCCTGTAGGGGCAGCGCCTTGTGCCTGCCCTGTGCGTGTAACCCCTTTCATCAATTCAGTTTTGCGGCGTAATGGTATCGGTTTCCCCTGCTTTGCAGGGGTAATATACCACTGCGCCCATAAGCGACGTGCATTCTGCTCCGATTTTTCCGCGGTGGATTCGCCCCGCTTTGCGGGGTATTTACCCACTACAAAATCGGGTTTCGGATGCGTTTGTAGCGTGTTCCCTGCTAATTAACGGTTAAAATACTTGCATCAGAAATCTCCGACGAGCTCTGCCACTGCGTTACAACTACAACCAAAACCCTTGGAACTAGGCAACAATTGGGAGTCCTAAACACGTGAACACGATCAAACGTCCAAATCAAGATGCACTTTACCAAGCACTCAACATCTATCGCGATGCAATGCGCACCTTTGTTTTCAGAAACCTGAGAACAGTACAAGGCTTGGGCCCAGAAGATGGCTTTGAAAACGAAGCGGAGATAGATATTGGTGATTTCCCGCATCTCTTCAGAAGGTACTGGCAAGGTACCTTTGCACAACGCTTCGACCCCGATCGGGATGTCCGCAGTGCCATAGGTATCATAACCGAGGCACGAAATAGAGTCTCGCATCCTCAAACAGAAGATATCGCTTGGGAATACGCCACTTCCCGCCTTCATGACATTGCCGATATGCTCGGACAAATCAATGCACCGAAACAAAAGCAGGAAGTCGAAGCCATACGTGGAAATTTGTTAGCCAGCACGGTGCCTGCACCGGCGGCGAAGCCCAAACTGCCGCGCAGAAAGGCAACTGACCTCAAGCCATGGCGTGATGTCATACGCCCCAACACCGATGTCATCGAAGGCACTTTCCGAAATTCGGAATTCGCAGCGAATCTCCAGTACGTTTTCGAGGGAAAGGCGGAAAGCCCGGAATATGGCAAAACGGACATCTTTTTCAATCAGACATACATCACCGCTGGCCTTAAGGAATTGTTAGTCAATACCTTGAAACGGCTCGGTGGTAAAGGCGGTAACCCGGTAATCCAGCTTAAAACCGGCTTCGGCGGGGGAAAAACGCATAGCCTCATCGCCCTCTACCATCTCGTTACCGGGGCGAATATCCTGCGGGAGCTCCCACAGGACGGTGAGTACGCACGGCTGCGTGAAGAAATTGACGACATCATGGAAGAAGCAGGCTGGCATCATGGCACGCCCCTCAAGGCCAACGTCTCTGTGCTGGTAGGCACCTATTTGTCCACTACCGATACAGATGAAACCAAGGAAGGGGATCCGCTCAACACGCTCTGGGGTATGATGGCAGATCAGCTCGGCGGGCAAGATGCCTACAACATTATACAGGATGCCGCCCGCAAAGGCATTTCTCCCGGCGGAAAGCAGCTGGACGCGCTCTTTGAACACGTCGGGCCCTCTGTCATCTTAATAGATGAGTTTGTTGCTTATGTCCGTAATGTCCAAGGTGTCACACAAGAAAGCATCTATACCTTTTTTCAGACCCTCACAGAGTCTGTCAACAGAACTAACAATGTGACGCTTGTTGCGACATTACCAGAGGGGCAGGTGCAGGCAGGTGGCCAAGGCGGAATGAGTGCCCTTGATACGCTTGAGTCTATCCTTGAACGGATTGACGCTGTCTCAATACCTTTAGAAGTTGACAACGCTTATGAGGTGGTGCGCAGGCGATTGTTCAGTAGCATGAATGATGAGGATGAAACAGCACGGGATGTGACATGTGAAGCCTTCCTGCGGATGTACCAGAGCGCACGCAGCGAATACCCCGACGGTGTTAACGATCAACGCTACCTGCAGCGGATGAAGGACTGCTATCCGATTCACCCGGAAATATTCGACCGCCTCTTTCAGGATTGGGCAGTAATTCCCGGGTTTCAGCGCACCCGCGGCGTACTGCGAATCATGGCAACCTGCATTTCCCGCCTCTACCAAGAACAGGATCTCTCCCCGTTGATAATGCCGGCGAACCTCACCTTGGACGATCCCGCGCTCTCCGATGAATTCACAAGGCTGCTTGCGAAGTCTGGCGGAAATTGGGACCCGGTCGTGAAAGAGGTAGACAGCCGCGGTTCCCGCACCGACCAGATCGATAGGAAGTCTCGAAGTTTCATTGATGTAGGCAACGCGGCGCGCCGCATTGCCCGGGCCGTGTTTCTCGGCAGTGCCGCCACCGGCGCAGTCAAAGGCATCACAACCCGCCAGATTCACCTCGGAGTCGTTGAGCCAAAACAAGGGATTTCAATTTACAACGATGCACTCAGCAGAATGAACGGCAACCTCTACTTTTTCTATAATCTTGACGACAGATACTACTTCCACACCCAAGAGAATCTTAACAAAGTGGCTCTAGATCGTGCTGCGCAGTACACAGAAGAAGATATCTACGGTGAGGTTGTTTCAAGGTTAGAAAGCGCCATCGGCCGCGACCCGAACGTGCCAGTCTGCCCGACATCTCCAAGCTTCGTCAAGGATTCCGAAACGGTTCAGTACGTCATTCTCCCGCCGCAGGTGTCCCTGCCGAGCCGAGACTCGGAGAGCGACACAGCACGTCCCACAGCCCTTAACATTCTCACATACAGCGCGGACGATGAAAGACAGCGAAACTTCAGGAACACCCTCCTCTTCATCGCGGCGCGGCGAGACGATATCCGCGACCTCAGAAATCTTGTGAAAGACTACCTCGCGTGGCACTCCATTATCAACGGCGACACCCTACACAGCAAACTCACCAACCTGACAGGCGAACGGTTAGATCAGGCAACGGCGAAGGTAGAATTTGGAAACGATGCAGTCAGTACCGCGCTTTTCAAGGCGTACCGCTGGGCACTCGCACCCTCCCAAGCCGATCCGCAGCAGAACGCCTACGAATTTTCCCACTCGGACACAAAACCCGAAGATGGCAGAATTGTGCAACGCCTCCGTGAAAAATTTATTGACGATGAGGCGATTATCACCAGGATAGCCCCTTCAATGTTCGCCGAAAAGTTGCAGCAATACGTCTGGAACACCGACACCTACCCAGAACACATTGAAATAGATACCCTCTGGGAGCTCATGGCGAGAAACGTCTACATGCCACGACTCAGAGACCGGAACGTCTTGGCGACGTGCATCAGAGAAGGAGTCTCCGAAGGCACATTCGGCTACGCTCGCGCATATCAAGATGGCGACTACCGCAACCTCCATTTTGAAGAACAGATCAGTGTACTCCGAGTAGATAAGGGAACCACGGCTGTCCTGATAAATCCTGAAATGGCACAGCTGCTCAAGGAGGAAGAGGAAAATAGACCGGCACCGCCCACACCAGATGCCGATGCAGAAACAGTTGACGAGCCGACAGAGATGCCTCCAGAACCACCACAACTCAAGGGCCCTACGCATGTCGTTGTTACCCAGACGTTGCAGTTAGAACTCCCTTGCGCTGACGATGTTGACAGACTCCACGACGAGGTTGTCCGCACGCTACAGGCTGATGGCGGAGAGGTGAAAGTTGAAATCACCGTCACCGCATCCAAATCAGATGGGTTTTCGGAAAATACCACCCGTGCTGTCAAAACCAACAGCGAAAATCTCAACGCTGAATTCAAAAGCCATTAGAAATCTGCTTGACAGTTTCCATCGCTTTGAGGTATAATACATCTATGGCACAAGACTACGACAATATGGGAAAAAATTTATGGAGAGAGCATGCCGAGGACCTCTCGCGATTTGTACTTGGCCAAGACGATGTCGAAGTGCTTGCAGACCTTGAAACTGAACAGCAGACCGTTATCGCCCTGCGCACCGACATCACAAAGCGCATCCGCGTCAATAACCGCGAAGCAATTCTCCATGTCGAATTGCAATTCCGCGATAGTACCGCCAAACCGATGTGGGCAAGAAACGCGCAATATCAGGGATACCTCGTCGGTAGATACCAGATGCCTGTCTATTCTAACGTTATCTACTTCCATCCCAGTGCCGGCAGGAATGATCCAGGCGGTTACGCCTACGATTGGAACGGCTATGAACACGTCAATCGCTATAAGGTGATATGGCTGAGCGAGATAGAGGGGCAAGCGATCTTGGATATGCAGGTACCGGGGCTCCTGCCTTTCACGCCGCTGATGAAACCGCCCGCAGGAATGGACCTAGAGCGCTGGGTGCGAGCATGTGTTGATGAAACGATGGCGATGCCTGTCGATCAGCAGACGCAGGCGAATTTACTGTACGGAATCTACCTCTTCGGTGGGGTAGTGTATGACTCTGAGTTGTTTGACCGACTCATACCGGGGGAACTTATGCGCGAATCTAAAACTTACCAACGCCTACAGGAGAAAATTACCAGAGAGAACGCTACCAGATACATCTTGGTAGTGCTCAAGGCGAGATTCCCGGAAGATCCCGTGAATGTCTTAGCGCCGGTGGTTGAGAATATAAGCGATGTGCAACGACTTGAGGAGTTGCTTACCGCCGCTGCGAGGGTGCAAAATATTGAGGCATTCACGCACATGCTAAACGGATAAAAGTACATAGTAGGGACAGAATAGACACGGCGAATGCCCGCCGCAGCAAGAGAGATTCAATCTACTCCCAGCTCTAAGCCGGGTTGGGTGCAAGCATGCGTTGACGCAACGATGGCGACACCTGTCGATGCGCGGACACAGGGAAATTTGCTCTGTGCAATCTCTCTCTTCGGCGGTGTCGTGCATGACCCACAACTTTTCAAAGCCTGCATACCGGAGGTACTCATGCAAGAATCGAAATATTACCAACTCTTACGCGAAGAAATTATCAGGGAGAACACTACCAGCCACATCTTGGTAGTGCTCAAGGCGAAATTCCCGAAAGATGTCGTGAATGCCTTAGCCCCGGTGATTCGGAATATAAGCGATGTACAACGCCTTGAGGAGTTGCTTGTCGCCGCTACGAGGGTGCAAAATATTGAGGCATTCGCGCACATGCTAAACGAATAACTTACACTATGTGTACTTACCGCAAAAAACTCATTGAGGTAAATATACCCCTCCAAGCTATCAACTACGAGTCTGCAAAAGACGCTTCGCTGACGCATGGCCACCCCTCAACACTGCACAAGTGGTGGGCACGTCGCCCCCTCGCCGCATGTCGCGCCGTTATCTTCGCCAGCATGGTAGACGACCCCTCCGAATGCAAAGACGAATTCCCAACCGAACCCGAGCAGGACGCAGAACGAAACCGACTCCATCGCCTCCTCCGGAGACTCGTCATCTGGAAAAATAGTACCGACGAAAACCTCTTGGCAGAGGCACGCCGCGAAATCGCCATCTCTGTCGCACGCAACAACGCTGAAGACCTAACGGCTTGTCGCCAGCGGTTTGAAAAAGATCCGGCGGAAGTCCTACAATACCTCCGCGACCATTGCCCCGCAATCTATGATCCGTTTTGTGGGGGAGGCTCCATCCCGCTTGAAGCACAACGCCTGGGATTACGCGCACGCGCCTCGGATCTGAATCCGCTGCCTGTGCTGCTCACCAAGGCGATGATTGAATTGCCGCCGACGTTTCACAACCAGAAACCGGTCCATCCTGATGCCGATCCGATGGGAATGTTCACCGGCACAGGTAAAAGCAAAACGCGTGTGCCGTGGAAAGGCACCGCAGGCTTGGCATCCGACATCCGCTACTATGGAGCGTGGATGCGTGAGGAAGCACACAAACGCATCGGACATCTCTATCCACCCGTGGAATTGCCCACAGGTATAACTGCCACGGTTGTGGCGTGGCTCTGGGCGCGCACAGTGCCGTGTATCAATCCTGCGTGTGGACTCCACATGCCCCTAATGAAAACTTTTCAGCTGTCAAGAAAGAAGGGGCATGAGCATTGGACAAAGCCGGTTGTTGACAGAAAATCAAACACAATCTCATTCGTTGTTCAGGACCACGGTGAAGGAGTGCCGAAGGGGGGTACCGTAAATCGCACAGGTGCCTACTGCTTTGCGTGTGGTAGCGCTGTCAAGTTGCCTTATGTTCGAGAACAAGCGAAAGCGGGCAAGATAAGAGAAATAATGACTGCAGTCGTTGCGGCGGGTGAACGAAGGAAACTATTTTTGTCCCCTACGGACGAACACGTTCAAGTGGCGATGGCTGCTACCCCCAGATGGCGACCGAGGCAAGCAATAATAGATACCCCAAAGGTTAGCAGCCTCGGCTACGGTATGACGCACTGGCATCAACTTTTCACCGAACGCCAACTCACGGCACTAAATACCTTCAGCGATCTGCTATCTGAGGTTCGCAATCAGATTACCCAGGATGGCGCGCCAGAAAAATATGCGGATGTCGTTTGCACCTACCTCGCCTTGGCTATCGGCAGAACTGCTGAGAGCGGATGCAGTTTCGCTATATGGGACACCGCTGGGAATAGTATCATGCCAGCTTTCGGGCGGCAGGCAATTCCAATGGTGTGGGATTTTGTCGAAGCAAATCCGTTTTCCACTTCAACGCAAAACTGGATATCGCAAGTACAGTGGATTTCAAGGGTTGTTGAGAGGTTTCCTACCTCAGCGAACACTGGTGAAGCATATCAGGCGGATGCAGCTACCACGATACAGACCACGGATAGACCTATTATCGTCACGGATCCGCCCTACTACGACAATATTAACTACGCAGATCTCTCCGACTTCTTCTATGTCTGGATACGCCCCTTGCTTCGTGACATCTATCCAGACCTGTTTGCCGGCATGATAACGCCCAAGGAAGAAGAGATAGTCGCCATTCCGACACGATTTGATAATTCACAAAAGCGGTTTGAGGAATTACTTGGCAAAGCCCTGCTGCGGATGCGGCAACACTGCTCAGACGAGTTCCCCTCCTCCATTTTCTACGCCTACAAACAGCAGGAAGAGGAACAGGATGGAAAAACCTCCACCGGCTGGGAGACAATGCTCACGGCAATCGTCAACGCTGGTTTTCAGGTAACCGGCACCTGGCCAATGCGGACAGAGCGGCCAACAGCTCTTAAGGCGGCTACAAACGCGCTGGCATCCTCTGTTGTGTTAGTGTGCCGGCCGCGCCCTGAGGATGCTCCGCCTATAACCCGCAACGAATTTCTACAGGCACTGAAAAAAGAGATGCCACCCGCACTTGACAGACTCACCCGCATCACAAACATCAGACCGGTCGATTTGGCACAAGCCGCCATCGGCCCCGGCATGGAGGTCTACTCCCGCTATAGCAAAGTGATGCGAATCAGTGGCGAGATCGTGCCAATCCGCGAGGCACTCATGCACATCAACAACGAAATCACCGCCTACCATGAAAAAGAGACAGGCGAGCTAGATGCGGAGAGTCAGTTCTGTTTGACGTGGCTGCAGCAGCACGGGTACATGGCGGGCAACTTCGGGGATGCAGAGGGGCTTTCAAAGGCGAAAGATGTAGACATCGCCGCGCTGCACGACAGAGTGCTCATTGCGGCGCGCGGCAAGGTTCGGCTGTTGCGAGCGGAAGAATACGCTGAGCGTGAGAATCGCGAAGAAATGACAGCGTGGGAGGGGTGTCTGCGGATGATGTGGCATCTTTCTGGCGTAGAGCACAGCGGTGGTATTTTGGGCTGTGCTGCTGTTGCGCGTGCGATGCGCGATTCGGAGTCTGCGAAACGTTTGGCTCGCGTCTTGTATGCGTACTATGAGGTGCATGGCGATGCGTCGAGTGCTGCGGCGTACAACAACCTCGTGACAGAGTGGCCGTATATCTCTGCCGCGATGGGTGCCCCACACCAGATGAGACTAAAGTAGTAGGCACGCTCCGCGTGCCGAGACCAAAAGTCGTAGGCACAAAGTAGTAGGCACGCTCCGCGTGCCGTGACCTCAGAGACTATCTCCATGCGTGACAATGTTACCCCTTATGTCTTACAGTATCAGTTAAAGCGCAACCTGCGCCCCTTTACACGGGCGGAGATTCGGAAATTGCCGAGGGAGCGAAGCGGTGTGTACGCGTTGTGGCGGCAGACTGGCACTGAGGGGCGGCACGAGTGTCTCTACGTCGGGGAATCCACGACGTGCGTGCGTCGCCGGCTGTTGCAGCATTACGACGGCGCGACGAACCCTGAGCTTTATGCGCAGCTGCGGATGTTCCGAGAAATCGTCCAATTTTCGGTTGAATTCACATCAGGTGCAGAGGAAACGGTGTTATTAGAGACAGAGTTAATCCGCTCGTGGCAACCAAAGACGAATAAGAATAAGTTAGAATAGATAAAAAGTGAATCAGGCTGTGTGTGGCGGTACTCGTGCCAAGCGCGCTCTTTTCTTTGGAACCGGGCGGGTGGGAAAGCGCGGGTGGGAAAGCGCGGCGTTATGTGTTATGACAGCTCATATTCGCGATTCGGAGATCGCTCCTACAAAATCCCTTACGCTCGCCGAAGAGCACGGTTGAAAATCTCGCCTACAAAATCACCTAACCAAAAATCTTGCTTAAAATTGTGAATTGTAGTATACTTGGGAATAATAAAGCACAAAAACTGGGAAATTTTCCATAGGCTTTTGGCGTATTCGCGACGATTTCGGAATTTGGATGGGCAGGCACAAGGCACTGCCCCTACAACTCCCACAAAACACAAATTCGCGATTCGGATGGGCAGGCACAAGGCACTGCCCCTACGATGGCTACGGACGCATCGGAGCAGAAACCGAATTGTTAAAAATCCTAAAATCTTGCTCGCATTTTGGAGAAATGAATGGATAGAAAACTAAGTCCACTGTGTACACTCGGCGGTGCCACCGGTATTTTGACCGGTCTCGTCCTAGTCGCCTCCGGGTGTTGGTTTATCTTCGCCGCTCCGAACACTGGGATAGTAGGTATTTTGCATGGTGTCGGCATTGTTACGCTCATTTTGCTTGTGCCGACGCTGGTAGCTACGTATGTTTTACTCAATTCAGAAGTGGGGGTACGAAGTACTTTAGGGGTAACTTTCGCCCTATTCTGGGTTCTCATAGAGTTATTAGCACATTGTTCGCAGACTGCGCCCTTACGCGCCCTATCCGAATTGGCGGCAACCGATGCTGGTGTTGTAAAACTCTGGGAGGAATGGGGAGAGGCCCTTTTTATGACAAGTGCCTTTCTATGCGTATTAATGGCACTCTGCTACGGAACCGCGCTTCATTCGTGGGGAAATCATGCCGCTGCGTACCTGTTCTTTGTTTCCATTATCGCCTTTCCAGTGGGCGTTTGGTTGATTCCAGATGGTGCACAAGACCCAATCTTCCGGGAAGTGGCGTTACACGTGATTTTCCGAGGCGTGGCATTCTTTTTCCTAGGCGGCGTTCTGATCCGAGCACCACAGGATGAAGATAATTGGTTAAACTAGTGTTCTGTCCATCTTCAATTCGGGCTCGGTGGTAGGGGTTAGGTAACCTAACCCCTACGGAGCGGGATTCCCGATGAACCGTACCCAATTCGGGTTCGGGTAGGTGATTATTCTTCGTCTTCGTTTAGCAACCTTTCTAGCTCTGCCAAAATGTCCGCTTCATCACTATCTACATCGCTTTCCTCACTATCTACATCGGTTTCATCGCTATCCGCACCGTCAGTCTCTGTCCCGAGTGCCTCCAAATCGGAGCGGAATTCTATGAGGTTGTTGAGGTAGCGTTCGCGTGTAATATTTTCGGCTTCCCCGTGTTCCTCGCGCAAACATTCACCGCAGAACTCCCCAATCTGCTGGATGCCCGCGTCAATTTGCTGGAGTGCCGTCGCCGCGTCATCCTGTTGTAGACTCAATTCTGCTTTGGCGATGCTGTTCATCATGAGCATATAGCCTTTATACTGGTAGCTCTGCCATGCAACCTCCGCCGGTGCGTATTCGCGCGCCAAATTGGTTACAGCGAGATTAGTATCCGTATCGCGCTGCACATCCTCCCACCGTTTGATACCTGCGAACAGAAGATATCGGGTATACCGGTGGAAAGATTCGTCGAACAGAGTTTCCCATTCGTCGTTTGCTAATTCGAATGAATCGAGGCTTCCGTGTTGTTCCTCGTGTTCTTCCAACTTTCCACGAAAATAATCGTAATAGGAGTCCAGGCCATGTGGCCGCAGGCCGTCGGGACGGCCGGTAGCGTAGACGCGCGAGACAGTGAAGGCATTCGGTTGCACGACAATCACTTCTCTGCCATCTTCAATTTCCAACACCCAGATAGGGTGCTCAACGTCAAGGTTGAGCATCTCAAGAATCCTATCAAGGGCTTGAACCCAGCGGGTATTTCTTTGAATAGAATCGTTGGCTTCCATTTTTTCTTTATTCCCTCGATGAGGACATCGAGGTTACATCTCCATTTCATGATGTGCATCATAAGTGGTATTAGCCCCTGCAAAGCAGGGGTATATAAGATAGTCGCGATTCGGATGGGCAGGCCCAAGGCACTGCCCCTACGACGGCTACGGACGCATCGGAGCAGAATGCACGTCGCTTATGGGCGCAGTGGTATATTACCCCTGCAAAGCAAGGGAAACTGATACCATTACGCCGCAAAACTGAATTGACGAAAATTGCTGCTACTGCAACATGGACAAAAAATCTTGGAGCGGGGTGACAGAAATTTCTCCACGTTGTAGCGCGTCAATCGCATTCACTGCCGCGGCTGCACCGGGAATCGTTGAAAAGATAGGGATGTCATGCTCTATCGCCATTTGACGAATGAGGAGTTCATTGGGCCGGTGCAAATCTCCCGTTGGCGTATTGATAATCAGTTCTACAGCGTGGTTTTTGATATAATCGTGAATCGTAGGTCTGCCCTTTCCGATGCTATAGAGAAGCTCGACATCCATTCCGTTACGGAGCAGCACTTTCGCGGTGCCGTGTGTGGCGATGAGTTCAAATCCCATATCGGTGAGTTTTTTCGCGATGAAGATAACCGCGCGCTTGTCCTTGTTTCTCACACTGATAAAAACCTTGCCGGTCAGCGGTAACGTATAGCCACACGCCTTTTGTGCTTTCGCAAATGCCCTGCTGACATCCGTATCGATACCCATGACTTCCCCCGTTGATTTCATTTCAGGGCCCAATCGTGAGTTGGCACCGGGGAACCGGTTAAAGGGAAAGACGGGTGCCTTGACGCTGAAATAGGCAGGTACAATTTCACGCGTGAATCCGAGTTCAGCGAGCGTTTTACCTGCCATCACGCTCGCTGCCAGTTTTGCCAAAGGTGCGCCGATAGCCTTACTCACAAACGGAATGGTTCGCGATGCACGTGGGTTCACCTCCAGCACATAAATTTCATCGTTCTTAATCGCATATTGCACGTTCATTAATCCACGCACCCGGAGTGCGGCGGCGAGGGCGTAAGTGTACGCCTTGAGTTGTTCGATCTGTTCATCTACCAGCGTATAGGGCGGAAGCACACAGTCGCTGTCCCCGGAATGAACCCCCGCTTCCTCAATGTGTTCCATAATGCCGCCGATGACAGTCAGGGTGCCATCTGAAATAGCATCTACATCTACTTCAATTGCTTCCTCAAGGTATTTGTCGATGAGCACGGGATGCTCTGGCGATGCTTCTACAGCGGAGTGCATATATTCTTGTAGGAGTTTTTCATCGTAAACAATCTGCATGGCGCGGCCGCCTAACACATAGGAGGGCCGCACAATAACCGGGTACCCGAGCGCTGCGGCGATGGGGGCTGCCTCCTCGCTTGAGGTTGCTGTGCCGTTTGGGGGTTGCATGAGCCCGATGTCGTCTAACACCTCTTTGAAGAGTTGCCGGTCTTCGGAGCGGGCGATGTCCTCGGGGCTCGTTCCGATTATCGGTACGCCTGCAGCTTTAAGCGGGAGGGCAAGATTTAGCGGTGTCTGTCCGCCGAATTGAACGATGACTCCGGACGGTTGCTCCTTGTCGAAAATATTCAAAACATCTTCGCATGTCAAGGGTTCAAAATAGAGCCGGTCGGAGGTATCGTAATCTGTGCTCACCGTTTCGGGGTTGCTGTTCACCATAATGGTTTCGTACCCATCGGCTTTGAGTGCCATTGCGGCGTGTACACAGCAGTAGTCAAATTCGATGCCTTGCCCAATACGGTTCGGGCCGCCGCCCAGAATCATGATTTTCTTTTTATCTGTGGGGCGTACCTCATCTTCGCTGGAACATGTTGAATAGTAGTAGGGAGTAAAGGCTTCAAATTCGGCGGCACAGGTGTCAACGGTTTTGAACGTTGCCTCCACGCCGAGAGATTTGCGGGCTTCCCGCATTGTGCCTTCTGTCACGTTGTAGATATCCGCGAGCTGCCGGTCTGAAAACCCGAATTGTTTTGCCTGACGTAGGAGTTTTTCGTTAAGTTCAGCACCGGCACTTTCGGCTTCGGAAGTTTCTGATCTTTCACCCTCCAAAACGGCTTCAAAGTTAACAATTTCTTGGAGGTTATAGAGGAAAAACGCATCGATGTGTGTGTAGGCGTGAATGTCTTCAATGCTCATCCCGCGTTTAAGCGCAGATTTGATGTAAAAGATGCGTTCAACGTTAGGCACGGTTAATTTGCTAGGGAGTTCAGAGAGTGGGAGTTCTTCAAGCGGGTGGTTATCAAAGCCGTGCCAGCCGTTCTCTAAGGAGCGCAAGCCTTTCTGAAGTGCCTCCTTAAAAGTTCTACCGATGGACATCGCTTCGCCAACTGATTTCATCTGTGTTGTCAGCGTCTCATCGGTGCCTTGAAACTTTTCAAACGCCCAGCGCGGAATTTTGACGACAACGTAATCGAGAGTTGGCTCAAAGCAGGCGGGGGTTTCGGCGGTAATGTCGTTCGGAATCTCGTCAAGATTATAGCCGACGGCTAGCTTCGCTGCGATTTTTGCGATTGGGAAGCCTGTCGCCTTTGAGGCCAGTGCGGAACTGCGGGAGACGCGCGGGTTCATCTCGATAACAACCTGTTGCCCTGTCTGCGGATTCACCGCAAATTGGATATTGGAGCCGCCGGTATCCACACCGATTTCGCGGATGATTTTAATGGCTGAATCCCGCATCCGCTGATATTCCTTGTCGCTCAACGTTTGGATGGGTGCGACGGTAATACTATCGCCAGTGTGGACACCCATCGCATCGACGTTTTCAATGGAACAGATAATAACCACATTGTCTGCGCCATCCCGCATCACCTCCAATTCAAATTCCTTCCAGCCGATGACGGATTCTTCGATGAGCAATTCGTTAATTGGACTTAATGAGAGGCCTGCGGCGACCATTTTCTGATATTCTTCTATGTTGTAAGCGATGCCACCGCCTGTGCCACCCAGCGTAAACGCGGGCCGGATAATCGCAGGGAAGCCGATGCTGTCAATTAGCGCGACTGCCTCTGCCACCGAGTGCGCGATGCCGCTCTGCGGTACTGCCAATCCGATTTTTTGCATCGCCTGCTTGAAGAGGGCCCGGTCTTCTGCTTTTTGGATCGCGGGCAATGTCGCGCCAATCAGTTCAATCCCGTATTTGTCCAACACGCCTGATTCTGCAAGCTCAACCGAGACGTTTAAAGCCGTTTGTCCGCCCAGTGTTGGTAACAAAGCGTGCGGCCGTTCTTTGGCAATTATGAGTTCGACCGTGTCTGCTGTAATCGGTTCAACATAAGTACGGTCTGCGAAATCCGGATCGGTCATAATCGTGGCAGGATTGCTATTCACTAGGACAATCTGATACCCTTCCGCTTTGAGGGCTTTGCATGCCTGCGTTCCGGAGTAATCAAACTCACACGCTTGGCCGATGATAATCGCGCCGGAGCCGATAATTAAGATTTTTTCAATATCTGTTCGCTTTGGCATTTTTTCGTCAATTCAGTTTCAAGGGTAGGCACAAGGCACTACCCCTACGGATTTTTCCGTTGTCAAAATCGGGTTTCTTTCTGGTTCGAGAGTATTTCTTACCAATTAACGCACAGAAGAATGTAAGAAATAAAAAAGTTGTTCGCGAGTCGCTCACAACTTGGTAACTATTCATCCATCATCTGTGTAAATCGTGAAAATAGGTAGCTTGCATCATGCGGCCCGGGGGATGCCTCTGGATGATATTGTACAGAAAAAACGGGATGCGCCCTGGACGAGATGCCTTCAAGTGTATCATCATTCAAGTTGATATGGGTAACGTCGACGCTGTTCGGTAGTGAGTCAATATCAACGCAGAAGCCATGGTTTTGAGATGTAATTTCAACCCGGTCGGTTTCCAAATGTTTCACGGGCTGATTCGCCCCGCGATGTCCGAACTTCAGTTTGAAGGTTTTCGCGCCGAGGGCGAGCCCCAAAAGTTGGTGCCCCAAACAGATGCCGAAAAGCGGCGTTTTGCCTATCAGCCCCTGAATCGTCTGAATTGCATAGTCGATGGGCATCGGGTCGCCGGGGCCATTTGAGAGGAACACCCCATCTGGTGCCGCGGCAAGAATCTCGTCAGCCGTTGTTGTCGCTGGCACAACCTGACACAGGCATCCATGTTCTGTCAGTTGCCGCAAGATATTATATTTAATGCCGAAATCGATTGCAACAACACGATATTTTCTGTTTTTGGGTTTTGGTTCATCCTCGATGGGGTGGATTACAGCCCCATCCATGGATGCAGTGTTCTTCACAGAGCCGGTGCCCTGCCATGCAGGGGTTTGAAACTCCTCCCACAAATAAGGGTTCGGGCAGGTAACGCGTTGCACCAGATCCCACCCTACCAAACCGTGCCATGCTTGTGCTTTCGCGACGAGGCTTGCTGCGTCAAAATTCTCAGCTGCGTCCTCTGTAGCGAGACATCCGTTCATCACGCCGTGCACGCGGAGGCGGCGGGTGAGCGCGCGGGTGTCGATATTCTGAATGCCGATGATGCCGTGCTCAGCTAAGTAGGTGTCCAAACTCCATTTTGAGCGCCAGTTGCTATAGTACGCACTATATTCGCGAACCACGAACCCTTCCACCTGCGGCCCTATGGATTCAATATCCGTTTCGTTACAGCCGTAATTACCAATTAACGGATAGGTCATCGTCACGATCTGTCCTTTATAGGACGGGTCGGTTAGCACCTCCTGATAGCCTGTCATACTGGTGTTAAAAACAACCTCGCCGACAGTTTCACCTGTCGCGCCAAACTGCTGCCCTTCAAAAACGGTTCCGTCTGCTAATGCCAGAATCGCTTTCATAGACTTCCTTCCCTTTTTCGTCAATTCAGTTTCTGCTCCGATTTTTCCGTTGTCAAAATCGGGTTTCGTAATGAGTTGTAGCGTGGTTGGTGCCAATTAAGGTTTTATCAAAAACCTCCGACGAGATCTATAGGGTATTGTCAGACTTATCGTGCAATCTGATTTCTCCGCAAGGCATGCCGAAAACTTCCTTCCCGGAGTGTGGTTACGGGCCATCCTTTAAGTTCCCAATCTGCGAAGGGCGTATTTCGGCTTTTTGAACAGGATTTTGTCACGTCCACTCTCGCAATTTTTTCTGCATCGATCAGCGTCACATCTGCCACTGCGCCGACAGAGAGCGTGCCTCGCTCTATGCCAACTATATCGGCAGGGATGCACGTCAACTTTGCAATTGCCTCGGTTAATGTAAGATGCCCGGCTGAGACGAGATGTGTCAATACAAGCGGGACACAAGTTTCCAACCCTATGATTCCGTTAGGTGCATCTTTCATGCTGCTTGCCTTTTCAGTGGGTGTGTGCGGTGCGTGGTCTGTGGCGATTGCATCGATGGTTCCGTCGCGTAACCCTTCCAGTATTGCGTCAATGTCCGTCTGTGTGCGCAGGGGTGGGTGCATTTTGGCATGGGTTCCCTGCTTTTCGACTTCTACATCGGTGAGGATGCAGTGGTGTGGGCAGGCTTCCGCTGTGACGTGAACGCCTCGGCGTTTTCCCCACCGCACCAATTCGACAGCACCTGCGGTACTGACGTGCAGGATATGCACATGGCCGCCTGTCATCTCAGCCAACATAATGTCACGTGCTACAATAATGTCCTCTGCGGCGTTTGGGCTGCCCGTTAGCTTCAACTTTCGCGAAGTTTCTCCGAGATTCATCACGGCACCTGCATTCAGATTGTGTTCTTCACAGTGAACCATGACAGGAAAACTGAGTGCCGCGCTCAACGCGAGTGCCTCGCGCATCAGGGAGGCGTTCATGACGGTGACACCATCATCGCTAAAGCCGACTGCGCCTACAGAAAGCATGCCTCGAATATCCGTTAGCTTTTCACCTGCAAGGTTTTTGGTGATACTGCCCACAGGGAAGACATTCGCGGATGACGTTTTTCGCGCGATATCGTAAATAGACTCAATCCTTTCGGGGGCATCCGTCACCGGTAAAGTATTTGCCATACAGACAACGGATGTGAATCCGCCTTGCGCTGCGGCACCCGTGCCGGTGGCAATCGTCTCTTTATGTTCAAATCCAGGTTCCCGCAGGTGGACGTGCATATCGATAAGGCCCGGGACAACAATCAAACCGGTTGCATCCATCACATCTGTGGTGTGGTATTTGCCCCGCTTTGAGGGGTGTTTACCTTTATGGCTTTGTTGAGGGTATAGTCCCCGCTTTGCGGGGCAAATCCCCACCGCCGATTTCCTATTTTTCTGGCACACTGTGCCGCCGACCTGGGCGATTTTGCCATCAGCGATAAGAATGTCACCTACTTCATCAACATTATTCGCCGGATCGATGATATGTCCATTGCGGATAAGAGTGTTGTTCATCTCAAATGGACACCTTTCCTTGCGGAGAAGTTAGGAAATAAATTAGGTCTAACAAGACACGGGCTGTTTTATTCGCCCTTGGCTCGTCAGAGGTTTGTGCCGCTTTATGCATCGGTTTCATAAATCATTGCTGAATCTACACCATGCTCTTCGACTAGCTGCACGCGGACGAACTCTTTTCGCGAAGTGGGCACATTTTTGCCAATATAATCTGCTGAAATCGGCAGTTCACGATGCCCTCTGTCCACTAACGCCGCCAATTGGATTGCCGCTGGGCGGCCGAAATCCATGAGCGCGTCCATGGACGCACGCGTGGTACGCCCGGTATAGAGCACCTCATCCACCAAGATAACCCGTTTTGCCGTAACGTCAAAGGGCAGCTCGGTGCTGTTCACCTGAATCTGGGGCTCATGGAGATTGATATCATCGCGATAGAGCGTGACATCAATCGCCCCGACTGGGACATTGATGTTTTCAATGCGCTCTAAGTTTTGGGCGATTCGGTGGGCGAGGATATCGCCTCGGCTTTTAACGCCGACGAGCACCAGCTCCGCAATATGTTGGTAATTCCGCTCCAAAATTTCGTGGGCGATGCGGACTAAGGCGCGCCGAATGTCTTCGGCGTTCATGACTTGTGCTTTTTCGCGCATTTTCATGGTGATACTGTTACCTATACGAGAACTCGACGAAAGAGGGTTTTTTACTATTCCCCTACGACTTTAGGTGCAATGAATTCCTATAGCAAGTTTTTGGCTTGCAAGCTTCGCCAAAAAAAACCTCTCTCATGTGATGATGAGAAAGGCACAATTCGATAGTCTTCTCTCTTCCGAAATAATCTGTTTAAAAGCCGGGTGGTATTTGCCCCTGCTTTGCAGGGGTGATATGCTTACTGGCTTCAGGGATTTCCCTATGGGCCCTGGAGCGAGAATCTCCTGGTTTCCGTGCGGGTAGGTAATTTTTTCTTTTTGTAGACGTGCTTTGCAAGCGCGCGCTTTCCGTGGAGAATGGTTCACCACTATTGAAAATAGTGGCAAACCTCGGCAGGGAACTCTGGCCCCCAAAGTGTAACTTGACATCCTTTTTCCACCTCTCTGGATGGGATTAAAAAGGGTTTTCGAGACAAAAGCCTCCCCTTGTTTCTTATATAATACCATATTTATGCATCAATTGCAAACTTTTTTCAACTGAGAACAGTTTGTTGACTTTTTTTGTCAGATGTGTTAGCATGTAACCATTGATTGCAGCATGACTATGAACCACCACTCCTAAGGAGAAACCCGAAATGAGAACCTTTATTTCAATCTGCCTGACGCTATTTTGCCTATCAATTGTGGGAGGGATTTCCACCCCCGATACAATTGTCTATGCCAATGTCGTCCCCGACCCAGTGCTTTATCTCGATGCCTCTGACAATCCTGGCCACCCAGATGCTTGGACAAACCTTGGTACCGAGGGCGGTGAATTACCCTCCGCAGATGAAGCACCTAAGCTCGAAGAAGGGACAATAGACATCCCGGCACTTGGTATTAACCAACCGAACGCGAAATATTACACAACCCAGGAATCCCTTCAAACCTTTGGCGGGCCGCCCGCCAAGAATCCGCCCCTGTTTTTCGAGGACTGGACATTGGAGTTCCTTTGTAAACGCAACGGTGATTTTTTCGTTGAGGAACATCACTTCGCCGGTTTCCAGAACAGCCCAAGGGAAGGCCAGCAGGGGATTCGGCTTTGGATAGTGGATGGCCAGAAGTTAGACATGTCTATCCATGCCAAGGGCGGTAAGCAGACCGTTCAACCGCTTAACCTCACCCTTGATGAAGGTGTGTGGACCTGGATAACAGTTGTCGGCACAAGCGGCGAGTCAATTGTAGCTTATCAAGATGGTAAAGAGGTCAGCGAGCAACCCGGTTTTGATTTCGACAAGGGGTTACCCATCGACGACATCTCAATTGGTGCAAATTCTTACGATGAACGACGCCGGACTTTCAACGGTTCGTTTGCCATCGTCCGGGCTTATGACAAAGCACTCACCGAAGCTGAGATTAACCAAAACATCTCTGGCACATTTGCCGTTGATGCGGCAGACAAACTCTCAACCACTTGGGCAAAGGTAAAGGGCGGATATAACTTACGATGAGTAAAAAGCAGATGCGCTTGGTAGGGATGCTCGGCATCGTAGTGCTGTGTGCGGGCATCTTTTACTGGCACAACCGCCGCCAAGCTACCTATGCAGAAACGCGAGCATTGCTTGCGCCATTCTATGCGTATTCAGGAAAACTCACACCAGAGGAGCAAAAACGCTTTTCTGAACTTACCCATTCGTGTCCTGTCGATAAAAAATACGCGATGCCCAAGCGCGAGAGGCTCCAATGGGAAGCGCATATAATGGCGTTATACCGTAACAATCCTGAACTGATGTTCATGCCGCCTTTCTCCGCCGACACTGATGTCGAGCCATACCTACGGCACTTCAGCATCCTTGCCTTAATTGCTAGGACGCAGTTGGCAGATTTGCCTGCGGGTAGCCGCTCAAAAATGATACGGCACCTTGAAACGCTGGATGAACGGCTGACTAAAAACAGTGTTGAGATACATATTGAAAAAGTCAAGAACTTCACCCCCGGCCCGACGCAACGGCTCCCAATGCCGGCCTTCGGAATCGTGTCTGCTTCGCTAAGCGGGAACGATAGAGCTGTCTTAAAAGAGAACGGCTCTGTGGAATGGCCAGAGGGGGCTAGACGGGGCGTTATTCATCTCACCGATGCATACAAAAACGAACATGTGGTTGACCTGGATGCGCCGCCAGAGGCAGGTACAACAGAGGATACAACTGAATTGTATGCGGAGATCGATCGGCTTTTTGAACAGCTGACCGGTATGGAACTCCAAAGGCTCTCAGCACTCGGCAAGGCAGAACGCTCAGCAGAAATCGAAAAGTTGTTCTCGCTAGAGTAGATCTGTAGGAGACTTCCTTATTTGCGGGAGGGGTTGTAACCCCGACGTTTGAAAATACCTCAATTGTAGGGCGGGTCCGCGGGCCCGCCTATTTTTGGCGCTATAAGGGCAATGTCTCACGCCGCTTATCCTAAAAGCGGATTTGCAAAGTTAAATTACCCTCATTTAAAAACGACAATCAGTTTTCGTATGCCCACACGCTGCGAACCTGTCCTTGCACGAATCACAAGGAGATAGCGGCCGTTTCGGACAAGGGTGCCATTATCTGTCAAGCCGTCCCACTGCGCAGCGTTAGCACCTGTGTCGCGCGGCGCGTCCGCAAGCAGCTGCCGAACCCGTTTGCCTCGAAAATCGAAGATGTCCATCGTTACAAAAGCTTGCGTTGCATCTGGTGCGTTGAGCAGATACTGTATTGTGAGTCGATGCGTATCTGGTGCAAAAAACACGCGTGGCGAAAGCGTGACGTTCTGAATCTGTAGCCGCTCTGTGCGTTTGAAAGCGGCCCCGGGTACCATCAAGGTATAAGTGCCGAAATGGTTAATAGCCGTCGTCACACCGCCTTGCACCGTGTTCACTCTACCTTGCAACGGCACCCACTTTCTCCCAAACGGCTCCCAAAAATAGAGTTGTAGTTGTGCGTCTGGCATGCTGTGGGAGGGGTTTCTAACCCCGATGCCTTCAAGGAGAAATGTAAGCCGCGCCGGGCGTTTCAAGACAAGCTGCGCTGGTGAGATCTGAATGACGCGAACAACCCGTTGTGTCGCTGGCGGTAACCCCGGTGATGCCACAATTTCTATCCCAATTTTCCGTTCAATGGCGAGTGCGCCTGGGGGCAGTTCTATTGCCACACCTGCCGGGCTTTGGAGCTTTCCGCCACGGCTATTAATAGTTTCCGTCGCGGGGACGACGCTTAACTTTACCCGTTGTTCTACGTCGGCCACACGGCAAATAAGACTGCCCTCACCCACAAAAACGGCTGTTAACATCACCCGCTCGCCGGTTTCCGTAATTCTCCCTAAATTTCCTGCGAGAAACCACTGCCCCGGCAGTACTTTACCTGCAACTCCGAGTTGAACCGCCTGAAGTCGGTATCGTTTCCCAGAAACCAGCCTATAGGGCGGAGTCATTTTTGTACCCGCATCAAACACCTGGAGCTCAAAGGTATCGGCGGAAAGCACCAGACCCTGGGAGGGGTTTGCTATGGTATCCACCCCGCTTTGCGGGGTAAAATACCACCCGAATGCGATGAGTGTGAAGTATATCGTTATTCGGTGGAAAAGTGTTCGCATGTTTCCATCGTAGCACACTTATGATTTGCATTGCAAGCTGTCTTGTGCTAAACTGATACATTATGGGAAAGCATCTTTTAACAGGAAGCAGGACTGATGGCACTGCCCTCATCAAATTGGATAGCTTGCTAAAACCTTATGCAGCGCAGCTGCGCGAGCGGTTTGCACACTATCAGCGCCTCAAAGCAGAGATTGAAAAGACCGGGGGCGTATTGGGCGAGATGAGTCAAGGCCACCGATATTTCGGTTTCAACCGCGGGAAAAACGCCGGGGAAACCGGTGTCTGGTACCGCGAATGGGCACCGGGAGCACACTCCCTCGCCCTGATCGGCGATTTTAACGATTGGGCGCGCGATGCAAACCCCATGTCTGTTGATGAATGGGGGGTGTGGCACCTATTTCTGCCAGACAACACCTATGGTGATAGACTAACACACGGGAGCCGCGTGAAGGTGCATGTGGTGTCAGAAATTGGTGGCCTGGACAGGATTCCTGCTTATGTTCAGCGGGTGGTACAGGAAGGCGACACTGTTTTTACCGGGCAGTATTGGAATCCGCCGATGCCATACCAGTGGAAATATGAGGCTCCAATACAGGGAAGGCACGGCACGGGAACCTCGCCCTACGGGGAGGGCCCCGGTTTGCGGATTTATGAGGCACACGTCGGCATGGCACAGGAGGCTGAAAGAATCGGCACCTTCACAGAATTTACGCAAAATGTGTTGCCCCGAATTGCCAACCTGGGATATAACGCTGTGCAACTGATGGCAGTGATGGAGCATCCCTACTACGCCAGTTTCGGGTATCACGTGAGCAACTTCTTCGCTGTCTCAAGCCGTTTCGGGACACCAGAGGAACTAAAGAAGCTCATTGATACCGCGCACGGTATGGGATTGCGGGTCATCTTGGATCTGATTCATAGCCATGCTGTCAAAAACCTTAATGAAGGGTTGAACCGTTTCGATGGCACAGAACATCACTATTTCCACACGGGACCAAGGGGGGAACACATTGCATGGGATTCGCGCTGTTTCGACTACAGCAGATACGAGGTGCAACGGTTTCTGCTGAGCAATATCCGCTACTGGCTGGAAACCTATCGGTTTGATGGATTCAGATTTGATGGTGTGACGAGCATGCTCTACGGCGACCATGGACTCGGGCGGCAGTTTACAGGCTACGCAGATTACTTCAATGATCAGGTTGACCTGGATGCCACCGCCTATCTGATGTTGGCAAACGAGCTAGTTCACGCTGTGAAACCAGCGGCAATTTCGATTGCTGAGGATGTGAGTGGGATGCCCGGCCTCGCACGCCCTACTGAAGAGGGTGGACTCGGCTTCGATTATCGCTTGGCAATGGGCATTCCCGATTATTGGATTCAACTATTGCAGGAAAAACCTGATGAAGCCTGGCATCTCGGTGATATTTACGGCATGCTGCTCAACCGCCGCGCAGGAGAAAAACACATCGCTTACGTGGAAAGCCACGACCAGGGGATTGTTGGGGATAAGACGCTTGCTATGCAGCTTATGGACCAGGAACTTTACACCAACATGAGTGTTTTCACCTCAAGCCCTCTCATCGCGCGGGGTATTGCGTTGCACAAACTGATCCGCCTGCTCACGTTTGGCTTAGGGGGTGAGGGGTATCTCAGCTTTATGGGAAATGAATTTGGGCATCCTGAGTGGATAGACTTTCCGCGAAAGGGAAACAATTACACCTATTGCTATGCGCGCAGGCAGTGGCACCTCGTGGAGGATGATACCCTCCGGTACAAGCATCTGAACGCCTTTGATGGCGCAATGCAACAACTGGATGCCCAGTATCATCTGCTAACAGATGCAAACATTCAACTGTTATTCATTCACGAGGATGCTAAACAGCTTGTCTATCAGCGCGGGCGGCTCATCTTTGTTTTCAACTTTCATCCGACAGCATCCTACGCCGATTGGCACATCCCTGTCCCTGAGAAGGCAGACTACCGGCTCATTCTCAATACTGATGATACCGTTTATGGCGGTTACGGTGTCGTAGAGGGTGTCCATTATCCGTGGCAAGATGTCGCCATGAACGGGTATAAACAATCGATTCAGCTCTATGTCCCTGCTCGAAGTGCGCAGGTGTTAGCCTCTGCTCAGGATTGACAATGCCCCCGTAGGCGCGCTTTGATGAAGATTAAGAATTTAATTCGGTGTAGGAGCGATCTCCGAATCGCGACCCGTCAGAAACCTCCGACGAGAGCTACAGTGCATCGTCACACCTGCCAAGCATTCTCAATTCTCCGCAAGGAATAACGAAAAACCTCATGTCAGCGCGCCGTTTTAGAGGTTGTTATCACGTAGTGTTATTGTCTAACGAATACGCGCGGTTTCCACCGGGACCGCCGCCGATTGCCCATGTGCCTCGGAACAACGATTGTCGCCTCGGTGGCATCGTTTCAATGATTTCATGGCTTAGGTTGAGCCGATGCCACTGCGCCCAAATCGAGTTATAGCAGTTGAACACCGCACACCGTGGATTCGATTGATTTTTCCAGTCGTTTGCGGCATGGGCGAGACTTTCAGTAAAGATGACGACGGAGCCGGGCGGGCAGCTATAGTCGTCCATCACCTCGCGCGTGTTCGCCTCCCAAGGCGATTCGCTGATATTCGGACGATACGGATCGGGCCCGCCGTAGTTGAAATGCGCCTTGTGTGATCCGCTGAGAAACGAGGTGCCGCCTTGTCCCGCCTTTACCTCCTCAAGCTCCCACACAACGCGAGTCAACCCGGCGAAGATTTTTCCACCCGCAACCTGATACCGCATCGCGTTGGCCTGCTGCGGTGGGCGCACCACATGCGGTAGCCCGTTATCGCCGCGTTCAGACTTGCTCCATCCCGGCTGTCTGACGGTAGTGAAGGAGCCTTCACACCGGAAACCGTAGCAGTCATCCAGCACAAAAGGAGCTTCAGACAGAATCTCGCTCAGGATTCCCACGATTGCCGGATGATCCAGCAGGCTTTGGAGGGCACCCTGATAACTCTGTCTGGCACCCGCATAGACTTCCGCTTTCATTTCTTCGATCTCCGGCTCTGACAGCACGGATGGCAAAAGAATCCAGCCGCGGAGGTCAAAGAAAAACTTTTGTTCCGGTGTCATCTGCACCGGAGCATCAATTGGGGTTTGCTTTGCTATTGACATTTTTCCTCCTGTAGGAGCGATCTCAGAATCGCGAAGTAGTCTGCACGCGCTCCGCGTGCAGACTACTGTGTGCCTACTTTATAGGGCCTGTTGCAAGCCCGGTAAGAAATAATTTTTAACCACA
This sequence comes from uncultured Poribacteria bacterium, assembly GCA_958295855.1. GTDB lineage: Bacteria > Poribacteria > WGA-4E > WGA-4E > WGA-3G > CATQHH01. The sequence goes on from OY282383.1 coordinate 714,253, forward strand.
ACCTCCCAACTCATCTGGGAAGCGATCTCGTAGCCTTCTTGAATCATATCCGCAACATCACGCGGTTTACGCGGCAGGCGGCCGAGGAGCTTCGCAGCAATGTCCCGGCTATTTTCCAATTCAATCGCATGCCGTTCGGCTAAGCCGATATGAAGCACATCTTCTAATGACTTCGGCGGAATACTCAGCTGCGTATAGTCAGCGATGACAACATTAGGCACCTCACGATTGTCGGTGGCGCGCTGAATGAAACCGCAACACCCACAGACATTGCTTACTACACAGATAGCACCGAAACTGAGCGGTTCCACCTGTGCGATCCCAAATGGCTCATAAATTGACTGCCCAAACTCCACATCGCTCCCCTTGCGGATGTCCATAAACTCCATCTCTATCGGCATGCGGGTGCCACACGTGGCTTGACTCCACCCAAACTGATTGACAAAAACGGCCTTAATTGCCTTAGACTGAAGGTTGAAGGCGGAAACACCGTTATTTAACGCAATCTCTGCACCGACGAGATCTGGGTAACCGATTTTGTGATGCACGGGCCAGCCGTACTCTCGCTCCATCTCGTGAATGGTTTCGTTGGGACGTCCGGTCGCAATTTCTGTAGAAAGGATGAACAACACAGCCGTTTTATTGTTGGAGGCGAACAGGGAATCCAGATGCGTTAGCACCTGCAGATCTCGCCACAATCCTTTGCTTTTGACAAGCCGCGTCACGTGGGTAAAAACATAATCGGGCCGGTATTCAAGTAGGGTTGTCGCATATTTTTGGAGACGCGCCTTTGATGCTACCTTCTCTTGTAGGCTTAGTTCAAACGCGGGAATCCCGTTATAGACGAGGTTAATCGGAAAGTCCTCAAACGGCTGTGCCAAAAATCGGAGCTCGTCTACAACCAGATCGCCGACAGCGAAGATGGTATCACAGAGGTGTGCCTTATCGATCAAGGCATGCTTGAAATACCAGAACGGGTCACCGAATACATCGCGCATTGACTGCCCTTGCGACTTGGCCTGCTGTAAGACGTTGTAAAAACGGACATCGTGTCCGGGGTGCCCCTCAACAATTGGGCGTATCGTAGCGACTTCGTGGGCGTAAAAAACAGTGCGCATGTTCGCTGCCCCTGGAGTGCCGTTTGCAAACTCATATTGAGACGTGTTGTTTTTCCGCTCAATCTGCGTTTTAAGTGCGAGCGGCATCCCCATAAATTCATGGGAGATGACGAACACAGGGCACTCTGTGTGTTCCGCGAGGAGCACCTGCAGCGCATGATACGCTGGCTCGGCGAGGCGGATATATTCCTCAAACTCCCATTCACTCTCATAACGACTCGATTCAATGCCAAAATGCTCGTAGAGTTGCCATTTGAACTGCCCAATCAGGTCTTCATTGCTGTTTGACACATTCACTAAGATAACATCGGTGAGCGTCGTAACCTTCTTATTTTTATCTTTAAACCGCCGTTGCCCGTAAACGAGCTCAACCTGATAGGTTTTTTCAATGTCGCTCAGTGCCTTTGCGTGCGGAGTAGTTTTTATACCGTCGGCGGCATGATACAGTACCGGATCTAGTTCGCTCAAATCGGCACCGGGAAAAAGGGGGCCAACGAGAAAGGTCCGCTCAATCGCTTCATTATAACTGTGGGTTGTCAGCAACCCCTCCAAAACTGCACCGATACCACCCATTTTTTGGATGGCTTCGTGCGTCACATGCACAACAACACTCAAATTTTCCACCTCGCCTAAAAATTAAGATAAATACATCTTAAAATTACCATGTGAAGGTGAGAAGTGTCAAGGTATTTTTCGGAGGGGAGCAAGGACACTTGGTAGGTAAATTTGAATAGCAAGTTTTGGAAACCTGCAAGCAACGCCAAAAACGTTTCCTTTTCAATTACCCGAAGTTTGTGTCACAAGTGAAATCTTAAAAGATGTTGTATCCGTTATTGTTGCTCCACTGACGGTGAGTCCCTCCGAACCTGTACCAACACCAAAACTACCGCCAGAGAACAATAGGGAATCGCCACCAGCAGAAAGCGCAGCGATGCCGCTGCCTGTCAGCGTCCGAGAACCGCTGTTAGATGTGAGAAAATTCCCGCGGGCGTATACCGTCGTCGTTTTCATCCCTGAAAAAAGGAGCAAGAAACCCACCTTTTCAATACTGAGAGCGGGGTTGAGTTGGAATCCTGTGTCCAACGAACCTGCCGCGCGGACACCCACCCAACCGTTTCCATCCGCCTCAGTTTCCGCTTTTACAAGCAGATCATAACTTGCATCTTGTGTCGATATGAGATTGCCCGATGGATGCAAGACCTCAACGACATCAGCCCGTCCGGGATCGGCAGTCGCTGATGCGGAAACCTTGGGTCCTGTCATCCGTATATCGGATTGCGTTGCGATGGCGGCAACAAGTACGAAAAATAAAACCAACAGAAACAGAAATGCGCGTCGCATAAGTAAGAAATAAAAAAGTTGCTTGCATTCACGCGCAACTTGGACGAAATACGCCGCAAAACTTCTATATTTCATCTGATTATCTCCTTGAGAGTGTTTCGCGGATATCCGCTATGATTGTGTCAAAAACATCATAATCGATAGGGAACGATTCAGGGGGACGCGGAACTAACTCGTGTTCACGGGCACGCATGCGCTTAAGCAATGCCTGTTCTTCTTCTTCGGTGAATGGATTACTTGACGGATGACTCACGTGCGCCGTTATCGTCGGTCTGGGCCCCTTCGTCTTTTCGTAGAGTGCCTGTTTCCATACCAACCCGAACTCAACTTCTTCTTGTGAAAGCCCGTAGCGTTTGATGACAGACGGATGTGCTATTCCGCGTAAACAACTATAGATTGCAAGTTCATCAGCCGTGAGTTGGTGATAGTTGCGGTATCCTTCACCCCAGACAACATTGATGATGGGGTCTTTGTCTTTTACGAGTTTCGGGGGCCCGTCTCCAAGTTTCGCATAACGATAGCCGGGCGGCGGCGGTTCAAGTCCGTGGGACGCATAAAAAGCACGGCGCGCTTTTTCTTGCGCGTCTATTTCTTCCGCCGATATCAGCCCCATATTGTCCAGAACGCGGTCGCTGTGTGATGGCTTCTCTACGGAGACAATTCTGCGAGTTGGGGAGACCTGCTCGCGATCGTCTCCGCCTTGTGCGGTCTCCGCAACGGGGGCTTTCGCGCTCGGTTGTTCGGTCGGTTTCGCCAACGGTTCAACCGGTTTGTAAAACACAACAGGCGGTGGCTGTAGGTAGTAAAGACTCACACCCGCGGTCGCAATCACAAACACGGTGAGCGGGATCCAGTATTTTCGTAAAAACATTTCATTTCTCCTTTTTTAACAATTGGGGGTGGTATTTGCCCCTGCAAGCAGGGGTATCATACCAGTGCTGCTCGGTTTTGTCCATGTTAAGGATATTACCCCTGCAAAGCAGGGGCAAATACAATTGTCCAAAACCGGTTTTCGACGCATTTCTAGAATTTTCCCTGCTAATTAAGGGTTAAAAACGCTTACTTCTGGAATCTCCGATTACAATCTTCTTGACTTCATGGTAAGTCTAGATATGTATAGGGATTTATCCCTTCAGAATCGTAATCAAGAACACGGATATATGATGGCAGTTCTCCTGTCCTTAATTGTTCAGGTGAGATCCGGATTGCCGGATCACCCTTGTACCTGGAAATATATCGGCGACCGAAAGCGGTCGTCTCGTAACGAACATACGCTGTGTTTTTGTAGTGGGGGTAAACTTTTCCATCAGAGGTACTTCCACCACCTCCGTAACCCCTCTCACCTTGTTTCCACAACTTAATGAGGACTCGGTCTAAGAGTTCTAATTCTCTTTGGCTATCTTGACTAAAAGTATCATACCCTTCACGTTCCCACGTCGGGGAAACTGGATAATCGTCGGGCACTTCAGGGTAAGGGCCAAAGCCAAAGGGCGAGAGGGGCACCTCGGTGGTTTCTTCCTCTGAAACGAAGTCATCCGGTAAGAATGCACCCATCATGTCAAGCCCCTCTGAAGTCTCATCTATGGGTAGAGTCTCCGTGTCGTTAGGCACCTGCGAGTCATCAGTTTCAAGTGGCGTTTCCGCTTGTTCAAAGTCCACCGTACTCGTATCTACGGTGTCCGCTGCGGTGTGCGCCTCATGCTTGTTTTCGCGCTGCTTTACAATTTGCTGAGTTCGCGCTTCGTCTGCTTCGATACTGCGTCGGACGTGCCAACTATAGAGCAGGCTGCCACCGACAATCAGCACAAAGCAAACGAGTCCAACTTGGATCAGTTTGCTTGAGAGTAGGGCACGTAACATACAGCACCTCCATTGACAACGGTCGTGTCATTAGATTGATGAGATTTAACGTGTTGGGCGATACGTTAAAAAAGGCAGGAATCAGAGAACCATCGGTATCCATCTCTTCGCCAGTTTCGCCAGTTTGACTCATCAGATTAATTGAGGTTAAGGAACGTGTAAGGATTAATTCCTCCCTCATCATAAGGGATGACATTGATACCGGGCGGAATGATGTCATTATCAAAGTAATCACTATATTGTGACATATCGCCAGGGGCGAGAAGTTTGTCAATATATGTCACAGGATTACCCTTCTCATCAATAGACTCGCCCCATCTCACATAAACCGTATTTGGATAGCTGGGGTAAACAAGCCCATTTTCCATTACAACACTTGTGGCTCGTTTTCCTTGCTGCCAGAGTTTGATACAAACCCGTTCCCTTAGTTCCCAATCGCGCGCGCGGGCTGGGCTTATCGCGTATAGCGTTTCAGCAAATTCCCAAACGGTTGGATCGGGATAATCTGAAGGCACTTCAGGGAACGCTCCAAAGCCGAAGGGTGAAACACCATAAGGTGCATCCTCAAGTTCCGCTGTTTCTTCGCGAAACAAATCTAATGGATGCTCAAGTTCTGCTTCTGTCTTAAACGATCTCCAGCCTGAATTTTCTGATGTTGTTTGGGACACATCTTTTTCCATGGGGGAAACCTCCACCGCGCCGGGCCCCTCGGATGACGTATGTTCTGCAACATGCCCAACGTGGGTTTCTGTTTGATGTCGTTTGATCTGTTCCAGAAACTGCTGCGTCCGTGCCTCATCGGCTCGGATGCCGCGTGTGACATGCCAATGATAGCAGAGGCTCCCCGTAACCATGAGCGCACAGAAGATAAGTCCGGCGAGTATGCTACGGGTGAACAAAAAACTGAACATGATCGAAGTCTCCTTTAAGTGATATATTCCCAGTGCTAAAGCACTGGGCTTCTCTGGAAAGCCACCGTCAAAGGTTGATATCCCAACCTTAAGAATGTTTATCGCCGCATTCACATCTCTATCATGCAGGGTTTTACACACATGACAATACCACTCCCGGGCTTTGAGTTCCAGAAACATCACACGCTAGCAACGAAGTGGATTCAGCCAGTAACTGAAGTTGAAAAGTTGTTTTTCAGTGCCTCGAGATTCCTTCAAGGTTCGAGAATTGCGCGCCGCTGAACTTGTTACGTACAACCTGGGTCAAAATTTCAAAAGTGTCCCACTTTATTTCCCCTCAGAAGGGTACTGTGCCGAACTATGCACTGCACACTGCTTGTGTCACTTAAAAGAAAGAGAACCGCCTGCTCACACATTTTTGGGAATGCATGCCTATTATACACCGTGCGGCAAAAAATGTCAAATTTTTTAATTTTTTCTTTATCCTTGACAACCCCGCCACATGCAAGTATAATATATAATATATAATGAAGTTTAAGAATTGTTGCATCCAAGCGTTTTATCTCTGCAACCAAACAAAAAACTTTCGGAGGGAAACATGCTGAATGATATTGGAAAAGTAGCTGGAGCGATCTGGCATTATCTCGAAACAAACAACGAAGCCACCGTTACCAAATTAACACGCGACATCGGCGAAACACAACGCGCAATCCTGATGGGAGTCGGTTGGCTCGCGCGAGAAGGAAAATTAGATTTTGAAAAACGGAAACAGGCCACTTACATCACGCTAAAAACACCACAAGCTGACGCGGAAGCGGCATAGGTTTTGAGTCTCGCCATGTGCGCATTGCTTTCAACGGAAGGAGAACGTATTAGATGAAGCCCCTTCGCCAATTAACAGTGGTGCCGACCTTGCCGCCCAATCTCGAACCCTTGCGCGAACTCGCCATAAATTTGTGGTGGACGTGGGATCGCGAAGCATTGAGTCTATTCCGCCACCTTGATGCGGAATTATGGGAAAAAACATACCACAATCCGGTCGCGATGCTTGGACAAATCTCCCAAGAGCAGTTGGATGCTACGTCAAAAAACGACGTGTTCCTCGCGCGCCTAGAGGTTATCCATAAAAAGTTTAAAGCGTATCACACTGCACCCTCGTGGTTTGAAAAGTATGCCAACGACGAAACCCTCCGCGACCTAAAAATTGCCTATTTTTCAATGGAATACGGGTTGACAGAATGCATGCCGCTCTACTCTGGGGGTTTAGGCGTTTTAGCAGGAGATCATCTCAAATCAACAAGCTACTTAGGACTGCCCTTCGTTGCGGTTGGGCTCCTCTATCAGCACGGGTATTTCCGCCAGACGCTGACTGGGGATGGATGGCAGATGGCGGATTACCCGACGAATGATTTCTACAACATGCCGATCCAACCGGTGTACAGAGAAGATGAAACCCCGCTTTTAGTAGAGGTTGGCTATCCGGAGGGGAAGGCGTTCGCAAAGGTCTGGTGTGCCCAAGTAGGGCGCATCTCCTTATACCTGCTTGACACCAATATCCCTGAAAACCAGAGCGAGGACTTGCGCAACATCACAGATTACCTGTATGGTGGCGATGAACGGCTCCGCATCAAACAGGAAATTCTGCTCGGTATAGGGGGGTGCCGTGCCTTATCTGCACTCGGCATTCGTCCGACTGTCTGCCACATGAATGAAGGACACGCAGCGTTCCTCACAATTGAACGCATCCTGCAACTGATGATGGAGACCGGCATCGGGTTTGAGGAAGCATGCGAAGCAACCAAAGCAGGAAATATTTTTACAACCCATACGCCGGTTCCCGCAGGAATCGACTGGTTTCCACCCGAATTGGTGAATCATTACTTCAGCGGTTATTATGGCGAACTCGGCGTTTCTGCGGAAACTTTCCTCGGCCTCGGCAGAATGAACCCGTTCGATACCCACAGTGAATTCAGTCCTGCGCTCCTCGCCCTCCGGCTCTCCGCAATGTGCAACGGCGTGAGCCAATTGCATGGGCATGTTTCCCGAGAGATGTGGAAAGGGCTATGGCCCGGCATCCCTGTGCATGAAGTGCCTATTGGTGCCATTACAAACGGCATCCATACCCGCTCTTGGGTTTCGGGGGATATGCAGAGCCTGTTTGACCGGTACCTCGGCCCCCGATGGATTGTCGATCTCACCAATCAAGCTGTCTGGACACAGATTTCGCAGATTCCAGATGCAGAGCTGTGGCGCACACACGAACGCCGCCGCGAACGCCTGATTACCTTCGCGCAACAACGGCAGAATCAGAAACACTTGAAAGAGACTGGCACACGACGGGGCCAAGAAACCCACACTGCTGCAACAAAAATCCTCAATTCTGCGGTGTTGACTATCGGGTTCGCCCGCCGATTTGCAACGTATAAGCGGGCAACATTACTTTTCCAGGATGTCGACCGGCTTGATAAGCTCCTCAATCATCCGGAGCGTCCTGTCCAACTCATTTTTGCTGGCAAGGCACATCCGCATGACTACGAGGGCAAATTGCTGATTCAACGTATCTGCCGCATCGCTGCCGAGCCCCGCTTTCAGCATAAAATTGTCTTCATTGAGAACTACGATATCTGCGTCGGCCGCTATCTCGTTGAAGGCGTTGATGTCTGGCTCAACAACCCGTTACGCCCCAATGAAGCCAGCGGGACGAGCGGCATGAAAGCGGCGGCGAACGGGGCACTCAACCTCAGCATCGCAGATGGGTGGTGGGCAGAAGCCAATCATTTAGGCGGCGGTTGGACGATTGACACTGGCCCCGTAGCGGAAGATGCAGGTGAACGTGGCTTGGCCATCGACAAAGCACACGCAAACGCAATTTATGAGCTCCTTGAGAAAGAGATTGTCCCACTCTTTTACAAACGTCACCCTGTTGACGACGTGCCGTACGAGTGGGTTGCGCGTATGAAGACTGCGATGCAGAATCTCGCCCCCGTTTTCAATACAAAACGCATGGTTGCGGAATACGCAGAGCAGTTATATTTTCCCGCGCATCGCCGATGGCAACATCTCAATGAGGCAGAAGCAAAGCGCAGCATCGCATTAGCCCATTGGAAAGCCCACATCCGGAACCACTGGCGTGAACTCCGGATTGAGGAAAAGCACAGCAATGTTTCAACTTCCGCTACGCAAAATTCCGAGCTCGGAGTCGGTGAATCCGCAACAGTGCAGGCAGCTGTCCACACAGATGTGCTTTTTCCACACGAACTCGTCGTCCAAATTTACCACGGTGTCCTAGATGCCGCAGGCGAAATTCACAACGGAAATGTCAGCCCGATGGAATACCGAGGCGAACTCGGCAGCGGCACCTATCTTTTTGAAGGGACACTTGTCTTGAAACAGACAGGGTTGCACGGCTATACTGTGCGAGCCCTACCGTACCATGAAGATTTACAATCGCCACACCAACTTGGGCTGGTGACATGGGCATAGTTCCAACTTTTTCGACATTCCTTTCCGCAAGGAATGTCGAAAGAGCACGCGCACCAATCATAAAAAATACCTGAGGGAAATTCAATGTCTCGACAAGCGGAAATTGCCCGCGAAACAGCAGAAACCCGCATCCGACTTCGCCTCAATCTTGATGGGACAGGCCTCGCCGATATTAACACCGGCGTGGGGTTCTTGGATCATATGTTAGAACTTTTTGCGAAACACGGATTCTTTGACCTGGAAGTCGAAGCAACCGGCGATTTACATGTAGATGCACACCACACTACCGAAGATGTCGGCATCTGCTTAGGCGCGGCACTGCAAAAAGCGGTGCAGGATAAAATAGGGATGCAACGGTTCGGCAGTTTCACAGTCCCAATGTATGAATCCCTCGCTAAGGTCGATCTGGATGTCTGTGGACGCCCCTACCTTCACTATGAGACACCACTCACACAGGGCAAAGTTGGCGACTTTGATATTGAACTGGCTGAGGAATTTTTCCACGGATTTGTGAACCATAGCGGCACGACATTGCACATCAACGTTCCTTACGGCACAAATCAACACCACATCATCGAATCCATTTTTAAGGCAGTCGCGAAAGCCTTAGATGTTGCAACACGCCTTGACACACGCATCACAGGCGTATTATCTACCAAAGGGAGTTTATAGCAGTGTAAAGTAGTAGGCACACGCTGTGGGTTTCCGTAACCTAATGGAGCAAGCTTATGAGTAATGGGAACGTTATTGCAGTTATTCTTGGGGGCGGGCGCGGTACCCGCCTATTTCCACTAACACGTGACCGCGCGAAACCGAGTGTCCCAATCGCAGGCAAATTTAGACTGGTGGACATCCCGATTAGCAATTGCTTCCATTCCGGATTGGAACGCATCTATATCCTGACGCAGTTTAACTCGGTCTCCTTAAATCGACACATTGCGCAGACGTACCGTTTTGATACCTATCGCCGCGGGTTCGTCCAAATTCTGGCAGCACAACAAACGCTGATGGGCGAAGAGTGGTATCAGGGAACAGCGGATGCTGTCAAGCACAATGAACCCTATATTCTCAACCCTCGGTTTCCAGACAATTACGTCCTGATTCTCGCCGGCGACCATCTCTATCGGATGGATTATCGCAAGATGCTTGCAGTTCACACCGAATCAAAGGCGGACATCACGGTGGCTGTCATTCCAGTGAAGAAAGATGTCACGAGTGGGCTCGGTATTCTCCAAGCAGATGCCGATGGACGCATCGTTGATTTCGTCGAAAAGCCACAAACAGAGGAAGAACTGCAGCGGCTGCGCGTGAAACCCGATGTCTTTACTGCGCGCGGTATCCAACCGCACGACAGAGAATACGTCGCCTCCATGGGAATCTATATTTTCAACCGAGGGGTATTGCAAGAAGTGCTCCAAGATGACTCAAACATGGACTTCGGTAGAGATATTATCCCCAAAAGCATTCAGACTCGCCCGGTTTCTGCCTACTTTTTTGACGGCTATTGGGAAGATATTGGCACCATCCGCTCCTTCTATTTGGCGAACATTGCCCTCACAGATGTTGCACCTGCATTCAATTTCTACGATGAGCAGGCACCTATATACACCAATCGCCGCCATCTGCCCAGCACCAAAGTCAACAGCAGCAGTGTCCGCTCCTCTATCCTCGCTGAAGGTTCGATCATTGATGATTCCGAGCTTGATAGAACAATTGTGGGTATCCGGAGTATTATCTCCAGCGGCAGCCGGATTTACCAATCTGTGCTCATGGGCGCAGACTACTATGAGTCCGATGCGTTGACAGCTGAAAACGCGCAGGCAGGGATTCCCAACGTTGGCATCGGACAAAATTGCTTGATTCAGAATGCAATTGTTGACAAAAATGCACGCATCGGCGACAATGCTGTACTGGTGAACCGAGACAGCATCGACAATCACGATGGCGATAACTACTACATTCGAGACGGTATTGTGATTGTCCCAAAGGACGCGACCATACAGCCAGAAACCGTAGTTTAATCATAAGGAGCGATCGCCGAATCGCGGCTTTATGGTATTAACCCCTGCAAAGCAGGGGAAACCGATACCATCCCATTTCAAGGAGAAGCAACGCATACCATGTCTGAATTAAGACAACAACTTCTGGTGCTTTACTTGCATACACCTGACTTAAACAGCGGCGTTGTCGCGTGGGCAATGTACGATGGCACCGGTCAAACGCGACATACCACGGGGGATAGCGAGACACCGCCCTATAGCTCGGTGCTGGAAGCGATGAAAGATGGGTGGCGTGTGATACAGTTCCCCCAACAATTTCCCGCCTACCCCGGCATGGAATATCATACCTCATATCTCAGGTTTGAGTACATCCTTGAGAAGAACGTGAGGTTAGCGGAGCCTTAAAACGGCTAATGAATGTCGATGTTTTTGAACTGTTGACGCACGAAAGAATAGTTTTCCTTGTTTCGTTGGGGAGCCTAAATGGCTGGTTAACATCGGTTCTTAAACAAGACACAGTAAAATCTTGTGGAAAAAAGACATGCAATCTGGTAAAATAGGAATGGAGTTATCTCAATTACGTGAATTGCATTTGTTATTTTTCAAAGAGGTGCTACACTTAAAAAATGTGATCTTGCGCGTTCTTACAGCTCTATACCAAAAACTGGAGGTAGGAAATTCATGAGTCAAAAAAAGTGTTTACTCAATACCGAACAGATGGCGAACTTCGTTGCGGACGGTTACCTTCGCTTCGACGAATTAATCCCCCGCGAATTGAATGAAGCTGCACATGCGGAGATGGAATCTGGTGTGATTGTGCGCGGTGGCGGTGGCACGGTTTTAGACAAAGTCTGGGACGATGACTCCGCGGTGGGGAAAGTTTTTAGGCTTCCGCAAGTACAGGGCATTATCCACAGCCTTGTTGGCGAGAATCCGCTCTACGACCATCATGCGGTTCACATCGTCCGGCCCCAAAACGATATGGGACAAATTTGGCATGCCGATGCCATCATCGACCTGCGGATGCACTTTGACATCCAATTCTTCTATTTCTCGCACGATACGCCGCGCGAAATGGGAGGAACGATGATTCTGCCGGGCAGCCACTATCGCCGGGTGTGTGAAACCGACATCGCGCGCTACCAAAACTTCCTCGGGCAGCTTCCTGTCGTTTGTAAGGCAGGAACACTCCTCGTTGTGCATCACGGGATGTGGCACTGCGCGCAACCGAACCTGACAGATGAGACGCGCTATATGTTCAAGTTACGTCTGAACCCAACGGTGCACCAACTCCGTCTCTGGAATACAGACGATATTGATACACGTGCTATTCATGGCATTCTGGGCAGGAATCACAGATGGTACGGGAACGATGTGAGGCTTGAGATTGTCAATCGCATCAAGCAGTGGCGTTTCCTCATCGGTGACGATTCTTTTGATGTTAGCTACTGGTTATCTCGGCTGGAAAACATGCCGGAGAACGTCCAAGAGGCGGCGTAGTTATCCGAATAAGAAGGCGCGGTTTCTAACCGCGCCTGCAAACAAACTGGAAATGCGTAAGTCCTGAAACAAGCGAAACACTACCTATTGTCTCGTCGCCTGCGATCCCCTCTTCTACTGGCACCAGCTCGTCTTCTCATTTCTCGCATTATTTCTTGTCGTTCCTCTGGCGAAGCACCCCGGAGTTTTTCTGCGAACTCCTTTTGGTTCATCCCGAATGCCGCTTGTCTGCGCTTTTCAGCCTCTTTCTGTTGCTTGGCGTTGGCCTGGTTTTTCGCCCTATTATTCCCCGCTGTTTCGTGCTGGCTCTCATGCCTTTCGCCACCAGAATTGCCGCCGCGCCCCCGACTCGTCGCGAGGAACTGTAGCGCCCCGGCGTTGAGTGTTATTGTCTCGCCGGCTTTGTCTAAGGTTACCTGTTTGGCTTGAATGTCCATGACTGTCATGTCGTCCAGTTTTGCCCCTACAGTAACAAAGTGGTACCGGTTCGATCTTTTCTCCAGCAGCGTCGCCTGCGCTATTGTGCCGTTTGCGTCGACAACAGTGCCAACCACACTATAGACAGGTTCGTTGTTCGGTGGTGTCCACCCGAGGGGTCGGAAGAGGTTGTTCTCAATAATCACTTTGTAGAATGCTACATTTTCTCCAAAGTCAATCTGTCCGCGTCCTTGGCGCTGCCGAAATCTATTGCGTTGCGCCTCGGATTGCTCCTTCATTTTCTTCATTTCTTGCATTTTAGCCGAATCTATCTCTGGCTTCGTGCCGATAAACGCCGCTTTTGTTTTTTCTTGCGCGTGGAGCAGTACCCCAAAACCGAGGAGTAGGCATACCACACACCCAATTCCTAGTGTCGCAATGACGCTTCGCCGATTCTTAGCAATTTTCAATTTCACTTATTTTTCCTCCGTTACGCGTTTTTCAAGCGCGTATGCATGAGACGTCTATTTGTGAATAGGACAATCTCTACGATAAAAAGGTTCTTTTTAATTGTACGCTATATTTTATCGAATGTCAATTGAAATTCTTATTGTCGTTAGGGCATTTAGTTTTCGGTTCTCTGTCGCTTTGAGGGAATAAGTCGAGATTCAGAGATTGCTCCTACCGTTTATCAAAAAACGTTGACTTTCCACAGAAAATAGGGTAAACTTTATAGAAACACATCTTTTTGATAAAGGAAGAAACCTAACATGAAACGTTATACCGCCTGTCAGAAATACATTGCTCTTGCGTGCAGTTGTGCCTTCATTTTCATTTTAACGAGTGGACATGCGGATGCGGCACGCCGCTCGCGTGTGCTAACGCTAGCTCTGTTTGCCTCCGGTATCAGTTTCCAATTCGGCAGTAGCCTCCTCAAAGCGGGTGCCCAAAACCGGTATGACGAGTATCTCAATGCCGCAATCCAAGCAGACATTCAAGCCCACAAGAACGCGTACCGCGCCAGAAAAAATGCCAGCATCATCATGTCACGCGTCGGAATCGGATGTGTGGGGCTTGCGGTGCTTTTCTCAATCTATAACCAACTGAGCCCCCCAGATGAGTCATCCGCTTTGCAAACTCGTCTGCACAACGGAGCCGAGCGTTACGCTGCGCGTCTCTCTGGGAACACGCTGCGTCTCTTGCCACGGGCTTCGTTCCCATTCCGCCCACACTACGATTTCCAAACCCAGCGCGCGAGCCTCAGGTTTTCGCACTATTTCTAAAGGAGAAAATACAATGCGTCTATTCCATATCCCTTTTTGGCGAAGCTTGCAGGTTTCCAAAACTTGCCCCCAAAAAATTAGCGTAGCTTGCAAGTTAAAACTTGTTCAGAGCTGGAGAAGTCGCGCTTCGGAGATGGCTCCTACCGGTTCGGATAAAAAAAAGGGATTCGTGCGAAGGCTAACCCTGCTTTTGATGCTCGTGGTGTTTGCCGCCTGCACCAATGGCGAAGATTTTACGAACCCGCTCGATCCAGAAAACCTGCGCACATCAGGGGCACCTGACGGACTCACGCTTTACGCAGGTGATAAACAGGTGCGCGTTACGTGGAGTGATACCGGTCAGGAGGGCATCAAGACTTACCGTATCTACCGGCGTTCCACTAGCGACACAGATACCGAATTTATAGAAGTTGGCTCCGTCGATGCTCCAGCAAACGAGTTTATTGACACCCACAACCTCGAAAACGACCGGCGCGATTCGCAGGGCCGCCTTCTCGCTTATGAATACCGCATCTCTTATGTCGATATAAACGGCGTTGAAACACCAGATGCGGCCAATTCACCGCGTGAAGGTGAAGAGCCGCGCCGCATCTGGAAAACGGCACTGGCTACACCAAGTGTGCCACCGCCAGCACCAGTTGTAACCCTCGGAGATGCGACGGACCTCACGGTTAAATTGTTCTGGGAAGGCTATGAGCTCCCTTACGATTTTTCTATCTTCCGAATTTACGCTGCAATCGACACCGGTGACGAAAAACCACTCAAGTTTAAACTAATTGCTGAACCGAAGCGAGATAGGCACTACTATTTCGACCACGATTTCGAGGCTGATGGCATCAGCAAAGTCTATCGCATCGCGGCAGCCGATGAATTTGGAGCAGAAGGGGTTACCACAATCAGTGCAACGGCCCCGAATCTGCCACCGGCACCGCCGAAAAATGTACGAGTGCGTTACCTTCCTCGCTCCCTATTTAACACAAAATATGACGCTGTCATCTCTTGGACGCCAAACCTCGAACCAGATCTCGCAGGATATCAACTCTATACAAGAGATAAAGATGGAAACCTGCTCCCCCGGCCCGCAGTCGGACGGAAAGAGCGCACATTCACTATCCCTGGCGAAGACCCGATTCTCGTCGGGCAGGTACTGGAATTCAGACGATACTACATAACAGCCTACGACGATACGGCCGGTCCCGATGGGCGGCGAGACGAAAGCGCGATGGTGGAAGCACGACCATAAATTCCTATAGCCAGTTTTTGGCTTGCAAGCTTCGCCGAATTTCCATAGCCAGTTTTTGGCTTGCAAGCTTCGCCGAGTTTCCATAGCCAGTTTTTGGCTTGCGATCTACGCCGAGTTTCCATAGCCAGTTTTTGGCTTGCGATCTACGCCGAATTTCCATAGCCAGTTTTGGCTTGCAAGTTTCGCCGAGTTTCCATAGCCAGTTTTTGGCTTGCGATCTACGCCGAGTTTCCATAGCCAGTTTTTGGCTTGCGATCTACGCCGAATTTCCATAGCCAGTTTTTGGCTTGCAAGCTACACCAAAAATGGGCGTAAAGGTGAACTTCATGCCTACACAATCACAATTCAAAAAGGACAAATCTATGTACCTTAAAAATAGACAGCATAACACGCCAGCCTTCATTTGCATTCTCTGCACTGTACTTCTCATCAGCATAGTGCCATCCCTCCAGGCGCAATTGCCAGCCGTTCCGCATCTCAGTACTATCCAGACAGCGGAACCCATGGGAAAGGGCGGTTCCAGCACTACATTCGGACTCTTCCAATACTCCAAAGTCGACCTGCTGCCAGACCAGAACCAAAAGGTGGACATCGGCGGGTTTGAGGAATCGCATCGCGTCACGCTTGAAATTGAGACGTTCCTCATGCCAGTCAGGTTCACTTACGGCTTAAGCGAAGAACTTGACCTGGTGTTAGGCGGTACGTTGTCGACAGGGGGTGTGCGGAAAGTGGTTCACGATTTCTATAACACAGCGGATGCACTCACCAATCGCCGAGTTTACGACCAGTCGCTCTTTGATGGACTCATCGGGCTCAAGTATAACATCAAACCCGATCGGAACGATAACCTTCCTAGCCTCTCTGTTGGCGGTGACGCGCAGTTCGGGTTCACAGCGGATGACAGACTCAACTCCGATAATGAATTCCTAGACCACAGCCCTGCCGACAGCTTCCCGTTTTTCGGTATTAACACCTACCTAGTTGGCACCCAAAGGTTCGGGAGTCTTTTCAAAGTTCACGCGGGAGTCGGAGTCTTCTTATCCTCAAAAGCACTCAAAACGACGGACTTTTTTACGCTCAACTGGCAAGTAGGCGGTGAAATAGCGGTTTCGGATAACATGTGGCTGGTAGCCGATTTCTCGCGCGAACTCCCCTATGCAGGCGTAACCGTGACGAACCTCATCGGGCTCGCATTTCGCTATGAAATCTCCAACACATTGGCATTCCAGGGTGGATACAACAGTCAGCCCGGATTTCAGTTTAACCTGACCTTCGGCGGCGAGGAGGCACAAGCATTGGAAGGCGAGAATTTGCTGTTTTAGCATCCCTTGTAAGGGCATAAAGAATACACTTCTTGTTTACACAGAAGGAAATTTTAATGAAACACTTCCTTGTAGGGCGAGGGCCCTGTGCCCAGCCCTGCCAAAACAGAAAGAAAAACAATGAGAGCAGTTATTCAACGCGTCAAATCTGCCAGCGTTAAGGTAGAGGGTAAACTCGTCTCTGAAATCGGAGCCGGATTGCTTATCTTTCTCGGCATCGCCCGTGACGATACCGAAACAGAACTGAAATATATCGCGAACAAAGTCGCCAACCTGCGCATCTTTGAGGACGAAGAAGGCAAAATGAATTGTTCACTCCTCGAAACGGGAGGTGCCGCGCTTGTTGTCTCGCAATTCACACTCTACGGTGATTGCCGCAAAGGCCGGAGGCCCAGTTTTATCAACGCCGCCCGCCCTGAATCGGCAAACGCACTTTATGAACGGTTTATCACTGTACTCGAAAAGCAAAATATTCCGACACAAGGCGGCACCTTTCAAGCGATGATGGATGTGCAACTGATTAACGACGGTCCTGTTACTATTCTGCTGGATAGCAGTAAACAGTTCTGAACGGAATTAGGTCTGCGGATAGACCTAATTCGCATTCCATGTCCCGCACGTTGTTGATGATACAAGTTGGGGGCACCGCGGCCGCGCGTATACCATCGGATACATGAACGCGTTTCTTGTTCCAAAAAGACAGCCGCGCACATTCAGCAAAAAGGTTTGACGCGCTTTGCAAAATGTGGTACACTTGGAATGATGATGTGGGCGCGCTGTCTCGGTGTGTGTGGCAGCGCAGCAACGGACACCTGACATGACGCAGGCAGTGCCTCTGATTGATGGATTTAAGAAGAGGCTGTATGTGAATGGGGCATGGAAATTTGAAGATGAAGAAAAACAACAGCGACGCGCGCACTTTAGGAGAAAAAGCGAAGGCAGCGAAACCTCCTGAATGGATTGACACCATCAAACAAGGAGACTGCATTGAACTGATGTCGGAAATACCGGATCAGTGTATCGATCTGATCGTCACAGATCCGCCTTTTGCCATCGACTTCAAAGCCACCCGCCACAACTACAACCGAAAAGGAAGTCGCGTCCTTCAAGGTTACAACGAAATTGAAGGCCGCGACTATCTCGCCTTCACGCTTGATTGGCTTTCAGCGGCGACGAGAGTGCTAAAAGAGTCTGGCAGCATGTATATCTTCTCCGGTTGGAATCATCTAAAAGACCTCTTGATAGCGATTGACCTGTGTGAACTTACGACGGTCAATCACCTCATCTGGAAATATCAGTTTGGCGTTGTCACAAAGCGTAAATATGTAACGTCTCATTATCACTGCCTTTTCCTCTGCAAAAACGACAAGAAACGGCAATTTTATCCTTATTTCCGATTTGATAAGGATGCAAAAACCGAAAATGGCGGATCAGCCCACTACAGAGACAAAGAGGATGTTTGGGAAATCAAAAGAGAATATTGGCAAGGTGCAGTGAAAACGCCGACAAAGTTGCCCGCTGCACTGATTGAGAAAATCCTCGATTATTCCAGTCAAAAAGGCGATATTGTTTTGGATCCGTTTTTAGGCTCTGGACAGGTTGCTGTCGTGAGCAAAATGAAGGAACGACATTACATCGGGTTTGAGATCGTGCCGGCGTACTATGAATTCGCGCGCGACCGGCTTGCGTCCGGGAAATACTTAATTCAGAAAACGGAAACGGAAGAGGAACCTGGCTTGAATTTGTTTTGTGAGGAGGCGTGATTCTATCATGTTAGATCGAAAAATAGTTGACACAGTTGAAAAATTGCAAATCGCTTCGCGAAACATGCCAAAAGTTTGGGATGGCAGAAGCGCGATTCTTGAGATGAAAGCGGCTGGATCCAGACAGTGGCGGCAGATGGAGTGGATGGGATTTTACTTCGAGTTTTTGTGTCAAACCCATTTTGAAGGTATAATCAGCATGCCCGGCAAGAGATACGGTAAGACAGAGTTTGACGCATTTCGAGAAATTTCGTGGGATTTTAAGGCGCATGCTGCCAATACAACAATCCACAATGTTATTACAAACGATGCAGAAGCGATATCAGACACGATAAGCGATTACGGCTACTACGGAGTGATTCTCGCAATCGGTGAAGTGGATTACAATGACGAAGAAAGAACTTTCAAACAATGGCATGATCAGCTGAAAGAGGGAATAAGCCAATATGAAATCAACCGGATAAACAGAGGTGCAATGTCAAGGCGACGGAAGACAGCGTTTGTTTTATCGGAGATGCACTTTATCTGTTTTGATGGTGAAACGCTGAGTCAGTGTGGCGGTTCATTCCAGAAAGGTTTTAGAAACGCCGATGGTAGTCCAAGGCGAGAAAAAATCACGGTAAATATCCAGAAAATTCCCGATGCTGCCCTTGTTGCGACTGAGGGTTTTTAGGAAACAGGACTGTATCAAATCAACGGTGTTGACTCGTTTTCGTGGATATTTTCTAGAGCGAGTGTTGGCTTGTATGCAACGCCAAAAAAAGATTTGACATTTTCCCAAAAATATGGGACAATTAAAGGGTCAGTTGGACAGGAAAAGCATCGCGTGTATCCTTGCACGTGTCCTGTCCACCGAATGCTATCGGTAAACTGGCACTGGCGTACCTAAAAGAGTGGCTCTCTTTAGTCAACGAAAATTGTCAATATATACGCGCTGTCCTTAATCCTTTTGTAAGGTGTTCCCTCTTGCATTCATTATACTTTCGCGTGTGGATAGGACCACAAACAAGGAGCAAGATATGGCTCAAGTTGTTCCTTTACGATATGACACGGCTTTTAAGAAGGCACTCAGCCAACCGGAGATTTTCTGTCAGTTCGCCGAAGATGTTTTAGATATCAAATTCCATACCGATGAGGTGCATCGTGGTTATAAATTCCTCGAACCCGTGGGCCAAGTTGATATTGAATACGACCTGTTTGCTGAAGATTCGGAATCTCGAATTGTTGTTGAGATACAGCATGTCAAAGAACGACACTTCTATAATCGGTTCCTATATTATCATATCATCAACCTCGTTGAACAGGTAAAAAATAGCAAAGCATATCAGTTCGATCAGACAGTTTACACCATTGTTGTCTTAACGAGTCCTTATCTCGAGAATGAAATTGACTTCAGTGTTGCTACCACGGATTTCAACCCGGTCAACGAATTCAGACGCAAAGTCAATGTCTATCCGCATCAACTTGTGTTTGTGGTGCCCCGTATGGTAAACCATCAGACACCGGCTGGCATCAGAGCGTGGTTGGAGCTCGTGTTGGACTCTTTGGATGGAGAGATAGATGAAAACCGCTATAGTTCCCCAATTTTCGAGAGGGTGATTGATGCAGTTAAACTTGACAACATCTCGCCCGGGGAACGCCGAGTCCTTAAGGATGAGGAGGCTTGGGAAGATACCCTAATAGATGAACATAATCGGGGAAGACAGCAGGAAAAGGTGGCGATTGCACACTCACTCATCAACGAAGGGTTAAGCACCGAGGTCATCGCAAGAACAACAGGCATTCTAGAAGCAGCAATCGAAAAACTGAGACAATCGTAAACGCATGCTAAAAACAACTACACACAACGAGGTAACCCCATGCAAAACAGACCTCCAACTATCGGCGAATACCTGCTGAAAAAACTAGAAAGCTACGATATTGACCACATCTTTGGCATTCCTGGGGATTACGTTCTGCGGTTCTATCACCTAATTGAGCAAAGCCCCATTCAACACATCGGCATGACACGGGAAGATGCAGCAGGCTATGCGGCAGATGCCTACGCACGCACAAAAGGTATGGGGGCCGCCTGTGTCACCTATTGCGTCGGGGGGCTATCAATGGTGAACGCTGTTGCGGGGGCATACGCTGAAAAATCGCCTGTCGTCGTAATTAGCGGCGCACCGGGCATCAAAGAACGCGGGAAGGATGCACTCCTCCACCATAAAGTCAGAGATTTCCACACACAACAGCGTATCTATGAACAGATAACCGTCGCAACAGCACTGCTTGATGAACCTTTTGCCGCCTTTAACGAGATCGACAGGGTGCTCGATGCTGTGTATCGATATAAGCGGCCGGGCTACATTGAACTGCCACGGGATATGGTAGATATCCACGGCTCGCTCTACCAACGTCCCTCTACCGGCGGACACCTCAGCGATCCGGACACGTTGGATGCCGCCGTTGACGATGCCATTGACTACATTAACCACAGCAAAAACCCCGTGATTCTCGCGGGCGTAGAACTACACAGATTCGGTTATCAAAATAAATTGATTAGACTGGTGGAAGAAAAACGTATTCCTGTAGTCGCAACGCTCCTCGGCAAATCGGTGATGCCGGAAGCGCATCCGCTCTACTTGGGTATTTATGAAGGCGCGATGGGCAGGGAAGAAATTAGCCAATTTGTTGAGGATTCGGATTGTGTTCTCATCCTCGGGGCCTTCATGACCGATGTGAACCTTGGCATCTACACAGCAAACCTTGACCGGGCGCGCTCTATCTATGCCACTTCCGAAAGAATCGCAATCCGATACCACACATACGAAGAAGTGATGTTTGGCGATTTTATTGATGGCATCAGCTCCTCGAAACTCCGAAGACGGCGGAAACAGGACTTGGGATGGGCATATCCAACGCCACAGCCGTTTGAGGTAGTACCTGACGCACCCTTAACAGTCCTCCGCTTGTTCCAGCATCTCAACGAACTCATTAGCGATGAACTGACAGTCATCGCCGATGCCGGCGACAGCCTCTTCGGGGCAGTTGATTTGCGGATACACCAGCACACCAATTTTATCAGTCCTGCCTACTACACTTCAATGGGGTTTGCAGTGCCAGCCTCCGTCGGTGCGCAACTCGGTATGTCTAACACCCGGCCCCTTGTTATCGTGGGGGATGGTGCCTTCCAAATGACAGGCACCGAACTCTCAACAACCGCACGCTACGGGCTCAATCCGATTATCCTTGTTTTAAACAACCACGGCTACGGCACCGAAAGACACCTCTGCGAAGGCGGTTTTAACGATATAAGGAACTGGAATTACAGTCGCATCCCAGAATTATTTGGCGAAGGCCGCGGGTTCCACGTCCGAACCGAAGGCGAATTTGACACCGCCATCAAAGCGGCACTTGCCGATACGCAACACTTTGTCCTGATTGAGGCAGAACTTGACAAGCTAGACACGTCGCCCGCACTAGCTCGGTTAGCAGAACGGATGTCTGGAAAAATTTAAATCTATACGGGGGCGTTGCGCTAGGAATAGATCGAAATCAGCTTTGCAGTGCCCGCCCGTCTTTCTTCTACAAGGCCGCAATTTTCTCCCGCAAAAACCCTGTACAATAAGGCACTTGTTCTTCCGAAAGTCCGTGCAGAACCACTGCGCCATCATAGCCGCTTTCTTTCAACAGACCGAGGTACTGCTCATAGTCTAGCAACCCTGTACCTGCGGCGAGGTGCCCCGCTTGTCCGTCCCGATCCAAGTCCTTCGCGTGTGCAAGTGCGATGTCGTCTCCCAGTAGTTCAAACGCTTCGTCAAGGATTTCTCGCATCCGCGGCAGCTCGCCCTTGTGAAAGATATTCGCCCCGTCCATCACTATCTTCAGATAGGGCGATTGCATTTCGTCAAGGAGGCGGCGCGCCCTCGGTGCGGAATCAATCACATTCGCGACCTCAGGCTCAAGTGCCAGCGTTACACCGAAGTCTTCTGCCACCGCGAGTGCCTGCCCCATGGATTCAACCAGATCCTGCCACGCGGATTCTGAACTGTTATCAGGGTGAGCACGCCACATGCTGTGTGGGTCGCGGGAGCCGGTGCAGATTGTAATTACCGAGGTTCCAAGGGGCTCACACTTCTCTGCAACAGAACGTAACATGCGCAACCCGTCGTGTCGCTTCTGGACATCAGGATGGATCATATTGTAGGTGCCTGAGAGGGCTGAGATGGTCATCTCTCGAGCATCCATCTCCTTACGAATCTCCGCGAGCGGCGGTGCCGATGCAGACACATGATATTGTAAATGGTGGACACCGTGTGCCACAACGGCATCAAGGTTTGCGGCTAACGTTGCCCGGCGAATCGTGCCTTCCATGAGTCCGACGTGCATAAGTCTATCCTATCAATCAAAATTTGTATTGTCTGAATCTCGAAAATTGACAACTATACGATGATTATACAACATAAAAAATTAGAGCGCAAGAGAAAAGTGAACTGTCATATTTTTTTGTAGCCTCGATGTTCTCATCGAGGCCTCTAAACGTAATTGCACTGGGTAATTTTATACCAAACTCGTTTGATTTGTAAGGGCGGTGTTCTGTCTCCGCCTGTCTCCGTTTGGTATTAGATTGTTTTTTGACATTTTAACGTGTTTATGATACCATGTTTTTCAATAAATTTTATCGGCTGAGGGCCGTGTACCTCAGCCCAAAAAACATGAAAGGAAAATCATGACAAGAATACCGATTGGTTTAGAACTGTTTTCTGTCCGAAATGAGTTGGCAGAGGATGTCCGCGGTACAATAAAAGCGGTCGCGGAAATGGGTTACGAGGGCGTTGAATTCGCCGGGCCACCGCAACATTCCGCGCAAGAATTGAAAGGGTTGCTTGATGAGTTCGGATTAGTCTGCTGTGGCTGGCACACGCCGTTCAACCTCGTCCAGGAAGATACCCTTGCCGAAACAATTGAATTTAATAAGGTTTTGGAAAACCGTTATGTCATCATCCCCGGTATACCGGGTGAACTGCGTCAATCAAGGGAGGATTGGTTGAAGCTAGCGGATTTCTTCAATGGACTCGCTGATAAACTCGCCGCGCACGATATGGTGACAGGTTATCATAACCATCACGTCGAATTTTCACCCCTCGATGGTGAACTGCCGTGGGACACGTTCTTCGGGAACACGAATGAAGGAGTCGTGATGCAACTGGATATGGGCAACGCGCTCTATGGCGGCGCGGATCTCGTTGGCATCCTAAAGAGATACCCTGGCCGCGCTGGCACGGTGCATCTCAAGCCTTACACGCAATCAGATGGCGAAGCAGGTGGGCACGCCGGCTTCCGGCCCGTTATTGGCGAGGACAGTGTGCCGTGGGACGAGATCTTCCGAGTCTGCGAAACGACCGGGGACACGAAATGGTATATAGTCGAATATGAAAGTGATGCCTTCCCGCCACTTGAGGCTGTTGAACGCTGTCTAAGCGCGCTAAAGGCGATGGGTAAATAATTTAGGATTTGCCACGCCACTCGCATGCTGGCGCGCTTTGGAGAGAAGGGTGGCAGGGGAAGAATGGAAGCGCGGAAGGGAGAAAAGAATTGCCCCCCAACATTCCAATCTTCCAATCTTCCAATTTCTGGCAGCAAAGGGAAGTATTTTTGGCGTAGCTTGCAAGCCAAAAACTTGCTATGGAAATTGCGTAAGCCCAATTATTACGTCCAGGCTGGAGTAAATTCATGAAAACCTATTGTGCAAGCACCCTCCCATTCGCCCATTTCCGTTTGACGGAGTTTGTGGGCGAGTTATCCCAAGGTGGTGTGTCTGCTATTGAACTCGCCCAAGCCCATTTTTCGGATGTGGCAGCCGAAACTATCGCCCTACTTCGAGAAGAGACCGGGCTCCATTTCAAATCTTTGCTGAGCACGGTGCGGGTTGACGCTCCACATGGGCTTGATGCGTTAATCTCGATTCTCGACACTGCCCAAAGGCTTTCCATTTCAACGGTTAGCATCGCGAGTGGTGGAAATGAAACCGCCACCGCTCGCGAGATTGAAACGATTATCGATCATCTCAAAACAATCACCGCAGAAGCACAGGCTCGCAATCTGACCCTAGCCCTCTATGCGCACGAAGGGAGCCTCGCTTACAACCTTGAACGCACGCAACAACTCTTCAATGCGATTCCCTCCGAAAACTTTAGCTTTTATTACAGTCCGTATCATTTTTATCGCGCCGGAGACGACCCGGTTGTCGCCTTGCGAACTTTGTCAGAGCGGCTATCCAGTGTCTATTTCAACTGTGGTGTCGATTCCGCGACAGGAAGCGAGCCGTTCTGGGCACCAGAGATGGATTTTCGAGCCATCTGTAAGGAGATAGAACGTGTCGGCTACGCTGGGGAAATCATGCTTATCTATTTAGGGTTGAAGGCGGAAACGCCGCAACCGATTATTGCGGGTGTCTCAAACGCGCTCGCGAAGTTAGAAACCTATTTTTAAATGTTCCTTGCGGAGTACAACAAGTTCCGCTGTTGTTGGTATCCATTGGAAAATCTCATAAGAGAGTTCTGATGTAGTCTGTAGTAAAAGAGGTCTCTTACGAGATTTGTATTGTGTTCGGTGCCCTAACTTGCGTTCTTTCGGCTTGCAAACCATGCTTATATTGGCTTGCAAGCTGCACCCTCTACGAATCCTTTACGCGCGCCAATAGCTCTGTCATCTCCGCGTGGATCTGTGCCTCAACTGATGGCAACAGTGCTAATCGGTACGGGCCACTGAGTGCATGATTCCTCGGTCCTGCTTCATAACCACCACGCAACCCCAATTCGTAATCCTTCTTTGTCGCGACGTAAACCTCACTGCCGTTCGTGTAGCCAAAAACGAATGTGTGCGAGAACGGCGACGTTTCGTCAACAAACAACTGATACTCTGCAAAGAGTTCATGCGATACAGAGAGGAAACAGAGCGTATTGCCAACAGCAAACGCACTTATTGGGAAGGGTAAGGTGCGCTTCTCACCGCTCTTGGCGACTTCTAATAGGGCGACATAGCGTTCGTCATCAGGAAATTCAGCGATTAACTGCTCACATTCCGCAACCGAGGGCGGGGATCGGAACGGCAAATTAACAAGTACCGAACGCGTCTTAAGCGGTGCAGCAGGAATCTCCTCAGAAGTGCTTAACGCCTGATAGGTTGCAAACGCGAGGGCGAGCCCAGCAACATCGCATGCGCTGAAGCCACCTCGCAAGGGATACCCGTTGATGTTCGCTGCACATCCTTGCGCGAACATCAAGACGCTGTCAGGTTTCAACGTCTTGCTTAAAAAATTACGCAGATGTTCAACTGCATAGCCGGGATAATCGGCCCCCATCTCCTCGCTCGACCAGTGGATAATCACCGGATGCGCGGCATGCGAAAACAACACTGCAATGAGCTGCCCATTTGCATCGTAAGCCCCTAACACGTCAACCCACGGCACGACAGCCCCTTCAGGGTTAGGTGCCATGACAATATAGCCTTCATCGTTCATCAGTCGGCGGTTGTAGCCGATTTGGACAGGCGCACGTCCAACCCGCAACGTTGCAGGTTCAAGCGCATCCACTGCATCTTTAACCAATTCGGCGAGACAGGTTGCCAACCATGCCTCAGCTTCCTCGGCTATCCACCGGCCATCAACACCGGGGGCATTGTGCGTATGGCTACAGTTAATGACAATGTGCTCAGGCGGTATGTCCGTAGCATTGTGGATTGCATCTAGCAGCAGTTTGTTGTACCAGAGCGGAAACTGCCCGTAGTCCGCTGTCACAATAGCGAGGCGTTTTTCACCATCGGCGAGCACCAACGCGCGCGCATACAACTCAGCGTAAACTTCAGGTCTGTCCTTTATGTCAGTAATCGTAGCCTCCGCCGCGCCTGCCATTAGGATATTCATAAGATGCCTCCTGATTTCCCTTGCTCACAGTAGCAGGCCCGCTCCGCGTGCCGTTGCCTCTTCGTGCTGCACCTACGTCAAATCTGCCAGTTGTGGCATCACCTCATTCTTGAGGAGTGTCATTGAATTCAACCACTGCTCTTTCGGCTCCCACTCGTGCCCCATGGCAAGTAGCATGCCAAAGCCCCCGACCTGTTCATAGATTTCACGCAACCGGTTAGCGACATGGTCTGGGCTACCGACAACCCATAGTGTATCCAACAGATGCTCGGTGCTCATATCTGAGTCGGCGATATCCGGACTCGGCTTGAAATTCTTGCTGCCCATCAGATTAAACCAGTAGTCCTCGAAATCACGGCCAAGCGTGCCTTCAAGTGCCTCTTTTCGCGCCTGTTCGGTGGTATCCGCGACATAGACCTCGCGGGCGATGCGCCACGTCGAACGAGACGGCGATAAGCCCGACTTTTCTGCCCCCTCTTCGACTGCGTCCCAGTGTGTCTTGATGGTAGGGACATGTGCCAGATTAATGCTCATCGGAATCCAGCCGCGCTCGCCAGCAAGAATGAGCGTGTCGGATTTGGTCGACGAACCCGCCATTGCAATCGGCGGATGCGGCTTCTGATACGGTTTCATGTGAATGCTCACAATGTTCGGGCGGGGCTCGGGGATTTTAAATTCCCAGAAATCGCTTTTATAGTGGCCGGGTTCCGGGTCTGTCCAAATCTTAAGAACCGCGTCAATTCCTTCTCGGGTCGACTGCCGCCGGTCACCGGATGCCATGAACATCTCTGAATCACTCGGCGTGGAGCTGGAACCAATGCCCCAATGAAAGCGGCCGTGCGTCAGATGGTCCAGTTGTGCAATGCGATGCGCGAGAACCGCAGGATTGTGTATCGGCATACAGGTAATCCCTGTGCCGAAGATGATGTTCTCTGTCATCGCGACAGCTTTTGCAATAAAAAGATCCGGAGACGGAATATTCTCCCACGTAAACGTAAAATGCTCACCAATATAGGCTTCTTTGTAGCCCAACTCATCCAGTATCACCATTTGCTCAAGATCATCGTCGAGCGTTTGGGTGGTGTCACTGCCGGGTGGATGCAAAGGCATTGTGAAAAAACCGAGTTCCATGAAAAAGCTCCTCTGTGTATTCCGACGAATAATGTAAAACGAATGCAAATGAGGTCTATTCCCAGCCCGCATTCGGGTGGATATTCGCACCTTTCTTACACAACTTTTGTGAATGAACATCAGGACATTTCAAAGCAAGGTTATTTTGTTTGTAGGGAAGGCGTGCCATCGTCCACTAAATATAATCTGTAATCCGCTGTAGGGAAGGCGTGCCATCGTCCACTAAATATAATCTGTAATCCGCAAGTCCCGCCGTTTGCAAGCGCGGTTTCATGAAGAATTAAGAATTTAAGGGTTAATTTTTCCTGCACGTCGGGGCCGACGGCATTACCGAAACGCTTTTTTAAACTTCATCCAACCGCGCACTTCACCTTACAAGAATTACCGAGCTGTCCAAGGGTATATTAAAAAAAACATGACAACATCAATAGAATATGTTATTATTTTACAAGGAATTAGGATTCTGGGTTAGAAATTACCACAAATTCGAATATTTTTCAAGTATTTTTAACCTAGTACAATGTGAGTATAAAACTTCCTGATGTTTTCAAATCCTAGTGAAAATATCAGAAGAGGCTATTGATGTCGTCAATTAGCCAGAATTTTACGCAAGAAGGAAAAACGCAACTTATGAGTTTGAAAAATTTTACGTTAACCTTATTCGTCACGCTTTCAATTTTAATTGCAAGCCTATCAGGGTGTGAACGCATTAATCAGGTAATTCAGCCTGATACCCCTACTACCCCGATGGAAGCGACATTAAAAATTGGTGTGATTCAGCCATCGAACACTTTTACTACCTTTAGCCAAGGTGCGGAAGCTGCCCGCGCACAAATTAATGAAAAGGGTGGGCTTCGCAATATACGCTTGCAAGCAGCGCGCTCCATCGACATGCAGGTAGAGTTTATCAGTCGAAATAATCAACCCGTGGCAAGTGAGCCGCCAACACCGGAAGCAAGCGTGAGTGCCGCGAAGGAACTCATTGAGAGCGAAAACGTTTTCGCGCTTTTGGGCCCGGTTTACTCTACCAATTCCGTGGAAGTAGGCCCAATCGCGCAACAGGCACAGCGGCTTATGCTCTCAGGCTCAAGCGGTTCAAACGTGCCAGCGGTTGGTGATTATATCTTTCTCATTACGGTGCCAAATCCATTTCAAGGAAAGGTGATGGCAGGTTTCGCGATGAACCCTGATGAACTCGGTGCGAAAACAGCAGCGGCGATTTACGAGGAAGGCGATGTGTACTCAACCGACCTTGTACAGGCGTTTGAAGCAGCCTTTCAGGAAATTGGTGGAGAAATCGTTCACAAGGGCACCTATGCTGTAGGCGATACGGCGTTCAGTACACTGCTGACAGAAATTCACACCCAAAATCCAGACGTTATTTTCTGCCCCAGTTTTTTACCAGAGGTTCCGCTATTAATAAATGAAGCACGGAAAATCGGTATCACAGCCACCTTTCTCGGCGGCAGCGCGTGGGATGACCGGGTACGCTTCCTCAGCGTTTTAGACGATAACAGTGTGTTGGATGGCAGTTATTATCCGACTAATTTCTCTGTTGCGACACAGGACGCAGCTGTTCAGGAATTTGTGGAAGGTTATATGGCGTTGTATGACAGTCCGCCAGATGGCATCGCTGCGTCTGGCTATGATGCAATGCGCCTCTTGGCACTGGCAATAGAAACAGCAGGTTCACTTGACCCGGTTGCAGTTCGCGATGCATTCGCCGCAGTTAATGGTTACAAAGGTGCCACAACGATTTCGCATTACGATGAAAATCGGCACCCTGTCAAAAGCCTTGCAATTCAGACAATTCGGGGAGGACAAGTCGAATTCTATAAAATTGTTGAGCCGTAGTGCAAAGTTGGACAGGCGGTGGGCGTTTACATCCGCCCACGCCTTTCACTTCTACATACGTTTGTGGAGACCTGTTTATGTGGCGTGTTACCGACAAATGGGGCAACCGAATTGAGTTAACTGATGAGAGATGGCGGCACATCCTTGAATATCACTGGGAATTGAGAAACTGTCTTGATGAAGTTCTCTCAACTGTCCGAACTCGGAGAGGAGATAAGATGAGTAGCCACCAAGACAGAATTAAAATCTTCTATGACCGGGAGGCTGATGTCCTCTATGTGACACGGGGAGATACCGAACACACGGACTACGTTGAATACGCGGATGATGTAATTCTGCGTTTCCATCCCGAGACGAAGAAGTTAATCGGATTCACCCTCATTGATTTTTCGTACCACTTTGCTAACAAAGAATCGGACATCTCACTCCCTTTTAATATTGATTTCCACATGTCTGACGCAGTGGATGTGTTCTATTGAAAATCCTGTTTACAGAAGAATAGGAGGGACCCGCTTATGACAAATCAGTCTATTCAACTTGGAGTTGTAGGGTGCGGGTGGGCAGGCTGCCAAGCTATCCAAGCCGCCAATGCTACCTCTCGCCTGAACGTCATCGCCATCGCAGAGCGCGACCCAACTCGCCGCGCGCAGGCAGGGGATGACAATAGAGTACCGCACCGCTACAGTGATTATAGCGAACTTCTTGACGACCCGGGGGTTGAAGCCGTCTATCTTGCCACTTCGCCGGATGGCCGCCTGCAACAGGTATTGGATACGCTGAGTGCAGGCAAGCATGTCTTGGTGCAAAAACCGCACGCAATCCGCGCCCCCGAAATTTTAGAGATGGGAACCGCAGCACAACACGCCGGGAAAACCCTCCAATTCTGCTACTTTATGCGCCATTTCCCAAACAACCGAAAGATTCGGCGAGCTGTCCTGAACGGCGCAATCGGGGATCTGTATCACGCCCGTATCTTCGGGAAGTACAACTCCGTCCCGCCCCTTGATGCCAACAGTCGCTGGCTACACGTCTACGGACAAAAGGGCGGTTCATTAGGGCAACACTACTCGCACGAACTCAACCTGACGTGGTGGTGGATGGGATGTCCGAAACCG
This sequence comes from uncultured Poribacteria bacterium, assembly GCA_958295855.1. GTDB lineage: Bacteria > Poribacteria > WGA-4E > WGA-4E > WGA-3G > CATQHH01. Next base: position 744,500 of record OY282383.1, read on the forward strand.
GAGTGGGCGTTTGCTGCTAAGCACGTGCTTTACCCGCAGTATGATGGACCTGAAGGAGCAGCGGAGGACTATTTTAGCGGCATCGTCGGGTGCGAAGGCGGGAAAACTATCCAGATTGACTGTTCTCGGATGAGCCACTCAGACTCCGCCAGCGTCGTGGAACTTTACGGCACCACCGGTGCAATCACGAATGGCGGCATATCGCGATTCAAAGAAGGTGAATTCGTCCGAGAATCCATTGATGAACCTGTCGACATTGACCACGGTGAACTGCCTGAAAATGTGCATGTCTTCTACTACGAACTCAACCACTTCGCTATGGCAATCGCAGGCGAGGTAGCCCCAGATGTTTCCGCTCCAGATGCTTATGTCTTCATGCAAATCTTGGATGCGCTTTACGACAGCGCGAAGAGTGGGGAAAAAGTGTACATCTCCTCGTAGAAGCGATTTTGGAAATCGGGAATTATTTAGACACCCTTGTAGGCGCGGTTTCTAACCGCGCCTGCAGCAGCGGTGTCAGCGCCCTGTCAACATATTTTTAGATTTTACTATCAACCGGGAGAACGCCGCTCTGCTGGAGGTCGGTATAGATTAACCTATAGCACTTATCCACAAAGCTGACTGTTTCGTTGTAGACATTCTTACAGAAAGTAATCATTCCAGTATTATTGTGTTTGGGGGGAGTGTACGCCGGAAAGAACACATTGTTGAAATACAAATCACGGTCGGATAAACCTAAGAGGGACAGAGTTGGGAAAAACATTACTTCTGCTATGTCGTCATGCACTAACTGGTTCCTGATTTTCTTCGCGATATTGAAAGTAGAACCTGTTTTGTCCGGCTTTCCATCCTCACCTATCGCGTGAAAGGTGCGTAAATGGGCAGTTAGGATTCCATTTGGTATTTTGTTTTCTAACTCTCGACGTATTCTGTAACCTTGGCGATCGTCCTGAAGTAGGTCATAAACTATGTTGATTATTTTCGCCACACAGTCCTCCGAACTCACCAAATTGGAAAAGAAGCCGTTCAAAACAATGAAGACAATCAAAGGGAAGGTATCACGGTTCAACAAGTCAATCTGAACATGGAGGGCACTATCCCAGAAGTTAATCAATGGTTTCTGCTCTTTGGGCAAAGAGGATAGATCTTCCAGATAGGGAGCATAGTTCATGTTTGCCATCAGATTCAGATAAAACTTTACAGCATTGATTCGTTGTCGGATTGTTGGAATCAACTTCTTCTGAATTTTAGTTTTAGCATCTTGCGCGGTTAACTTTGAGCCATTAGTTTTCGTAGTTAACGCTCCAGAGTCTCGAATTTTCCCGTTTGCAGCAAGGTTCCCAATTTCCTGAAGGAGCCTGTTTTCGTTCGTTAGTTTCACCATTCTTCCCTTTCAAGAAATTCTTCATCTTCCTCTAATTGTTTTTCAATATCCTGCTCTGTCATTTTTATCAGATCTTCGGCAAATTGTTCAACAATCGTTGACTGTGTTCGATCTCGCAGTGCTTTGAGGTCTTCGATACGTTTCACGAGACGTGGTGCTGGTTCACCAATGTTTTTTGAGGAAACTCCCGAATAGAGTGCAGCGGTGATTTCGCCTTGCACCTGTTTGTTCCCTTTGCTTTTTATGAGAACTGATTCTGCAAGGGAATAAAAGACTGCGTCTGCGTCGAACCCCCTCATCAGATAAGCCGCTTCTATCCTCAACTCTGGATCTTCTGAGTCGATCCATTCCTCAAGGAGTTTCTGCATTGCCCCATTAATTTTAATCTCATCACTGTGGTGAGCGTTTCCGCCGACCATGGATGTGAGCAATCTGGGAGCCTCAAATCTCAGGAGGTTTGAGGGAGTAAGGACCCAATCTCTCACGCGTTTTAAAGCTGCCAGTGCATTTTCATCATGCCAGTCCACATCATCAAACAGATAGTGTGTGCGATGTGGGACTGCGTCAAACTTAAACCACTCAGATGGACGATGCGACATTGAATCATCCGAAATTGAATCGTAGCGTTTAGATTCGTTTTCTTTGTAAGCAATTCGCTTCTCAAAAAATTTGATAACCCAGATTGGATCTCGCCTGAAGATAGCCCGAAGTGCTTGTTCAGCGTCATAATCAAGGTGTTCTAAACGAACACAATTAAGCATCACCTGCTTGTATTTTTCCAAGTGGTTTTGTGGGGAGAATTTGGTGAGTGCGTGGATGACTTGCCTCGTAACCACAAGTGATTCATCACTTGATAGTCTTACCATAATTTCAAGGGCAGTGTTCGCATCCACACCATAGAAATTCGGAAGGCTTTCGGCTATATACAGTCGTAATTGCGGGTCTGGCGTTTTAGATAATTGCGCTAAAATGGACAGATCTTCTTTTCCAATGCATCGGTCCGTTTTACTTCTCCAGAAATAGCTCCTTGCAACGATGCGTTTGGCAAAGATGGTGTTCTGATCCAAGAGACGGTGAGTTGCCTCACTCGCACTATCTTTGTTGATGTAGCGAATACCCCTGAGCAGTCCAGAGGCACAATGCGATTCCTCTGTCTGCCAAGCAACGATGCAATCCAGTAGATGCGCACCGTAAGAGGGGTCAAGTTCACCGATAGACTGAAGCAGCGATGTCGCAGTTCCGGGATTCCACCCTTTTTCTGCCCAGATGCTGTCTCTAGGACTGCGATGCTCCTTTCCTCTTTCAGCAATCTGTATACATTCTTGCATTAATCTTGAGAGTTGCGCGGGTGTGTATTTCTTGATATAACTTTCCAAGAATGCCTGGGTTTGCTCAGTACTTTCGCTCACTTCCCAGTCACGGAATTTCCCAGTAAATTGACAATAGAACTGGTACCTTTCATAATTTTCATGTTCGTGAAATTTAGCAAGTAATTCCACTGCCCTCTCTTTCGGAAAACCTTCTAAATATCTGCTTTCTGCATATCCGTGGAGCCACTGATTTATTGCGTTGAGAACGGTGAAATCTTGCTCTCTTGAGATTTGGTCTGCTAATATGTTGAAGAGTCGTGCCTGTTCCTCTTGTAATAAAGCCTGATCTATTTCTACAATCCCTTGCCGAAATGGACTTTCCAAAGGATTTATCGCTCTACTGATAGAGTCTATCGCTTCTACCCTGACGGTACCCTGTTGAGAGTTTATCAGGCAATTCTCAAGTAAGTCAATCGCCTTCGTTCTGAGTGTGATTAATTCATCTGTGTACTCTAAATGGTGCCAACCGAATCTCAAAGAACTGCCTTCACTGATAGTTTCACTGAAATCTAGCACGAGAAGTGAATCAAGCGCGTTGAGTAGAGCCAAACTCAGTTCCGGCTTATCTTCCTTTTCCCATACCTCAAACTTTTCAAGTACTTTCATTTGAAACATGAAGGACTTGCTGGTTTGGAAACCTGCCATCCTTTTCAACGATTCTTGCGGCGAATCGTAATTAGGAAGCTCCAAATCATCCATCAGAAGGAGTTTCTGTACTATTTCCAGCGTCTTCTCGAATCCAGACAGTGTATTGACAGTCTTTTGCGCTTCTTTGGCAATTTTCTTCACCACGTCTTGATGGGTCCGCGTGGATGTCCACCCTGTATAATGTTTTACACAGTCTTTTTTGGGGTTATCCAGGATAATATTAAAAATTTCAGTTGCATCATCTGGACGAAAATAGCTAATACCTTCTATCTGGTCAAGGATATCCTCTCGAACAGCATTATCACCCTCGGACACTCGAGTTTTAAGAGCAGCAACATGTTCATCAAGGAGACTTTTTTCACCAGCATTGTTTTCCACGCGAGCAAGATTGACGACTACCTTGACAGGAAGAAGTGGTAAAAATTCCTCCAACAAACTTTTGTGAAAAGAAGACGGTCTCCCTTCGGAGAGAAAACACGCTTTCCGTAAAATATAGTCGCTGAGTTGGTGCGGGAAGACTCGCTGCTTAGTGCCGTACTGAAAAAGCAAACCATCGTTTTTCAGGTCATCGCGGTACCGCTCTACTTCATAAGGCTTCACTTTTAGCAGCTCTGCTAATTTATCGCGTATTCGGGTATCTTTCAGGTCAATCGGTGCAATCCCGCTGAGCCAATAAAGCAATTTTCGCCGATGCTCGCTGGATTTTGGGTATTTTTTCAAGATGTCATTTAGATAGGAGTCAAAGGTACTTTCGATTAATTTATCTTTTGTTAAATTCTCTAGCAGACCAATGTCTTTATTGACCAGGTCTATCACCATAACGGCGATTAACGGTGTGTCCCGCGCGAGTTTCGCTAAGCCAGTCAACATAGCATTGTTGGGGATTCCCGTATAGGTTTGGATAAATTCCTTCGTTTTCTCCGAGGAGAGTTTACAGATTTCAAGTTCCTCAACCGCTTCACCTCGTAAGGCAGTTAGGAAGCAACCCTCCAAAGCCGCTTTAAACGGTTTCCGCGTTATAAGGACTGCTTTAGATTCGCGGTATCCGGGACTATTCAGCACTATTTTGATGCCCCCAAGGTGCTCAATCAAGTCATGCGCATCATCTATAAAAAAGATATAGTTCCGGTTTGGTGGAATGTCTGCCAGCGCACTTTCAAAACTGTCTCCAGCCATCTGAACAAAGAGAGGCTCATAATCTGTGTGCTCTTGTTCGACTGTCTTTGCAAACTCAATAGCGAGCTTGGTTTTTCCAATGCCGCCGCTACCGTATATGATGAACAGTCTTTTGTTCACATCCTGAACAAAGGTTTGAAATTGACGTATCTCATCCTCGCGACCGAAGGTTTCATAATCGTATCTTGACATTTGATGTTTACCTGCAATTTGATCTCGGAACATATTCTGCCAAGGAAGGAACACAGGTAAATGGGGATCCCGGAACGAATTTAGGATGTATGGAAACTCATCGGTCATTGTGATGAGGTCTTCCGCATCCCAACAGGTTAAGGAAAAAGTATAACCTTTCTCGTTTTTAGCGTCTTCAATTTTACGCTTGTTCCCTGCGGTGAGCAAAGTGCTAGTCATGAGAACGTAGTGATCGCATTGCAATGCCTCGGCTTTGTCGAGTTCACCGGGCTTGCGTTTACCGCCTCTCATGGCGTTAAGGAGGAGGCGGCGTGCACGATTTTTGTCCATCGTTGGATCAAAAAATTTGTACTGGAAAATCCACCTGCCTTCTCTTTTTTTATAAGTACCGGTATAGTCTGCATCACTCCCGCCGTCGGGTCCTTGTGCTGCATAGACTTTTACGAACGGGGACACCTCTTTTTTTAGGAACAGATTGCAGAATCGGTCGAAATCTTCTTTTGATTTTATGTAGTCTGATAATACTTTTTTCATCGTAGCTTACCTTCAACGCGAATGGAGCTCACACGGTGGAGCAAACACATTTTCTCGAAAATGGGTTTGGGACAGCAACAGGACTTCATAACAACATATAACATATTAGCATATTTCAAGACAAAAGTCAAATCGTTTCTTGCTAATGAAGTTTAAGAATTTAATAACATTTGACAAAAACATGCCCTTCTGATAATCTAATAGCAAAACTGATGATAGATACCCACTTATAGGAGACATTCTCATGTATAAAACTGCGTTCTTAGGGTGCGGTGGTCGCGCCCGTGCGCACGCAGATGCCTACCGCTTCGTCAAACGCGGCAAAATCGGTGCAATTTGCGATATGAATGAAGAACTGCTCACCAGCTTCGGTGAAGATTTCGGCATTGCTTCACGTTACACCGACCTGGATGAGATGCTTGAAAAAGAGAAACCTGATGTCCTTCACATCGTCACGGCACCGGTACTACGCGGTACCCGTGAACGGATTCGATATTCACTGATGAAACAAGCGTCCGATGCCGGTGTGCCAGCGGCGATTGTCGAAAAACCGATTGCCGTTGAAAGCGAGGATTGGAAGCAGCTTGCAGGCTTAGCAGAGGAGACGAAAACGAAGTTTGTCGTTAACACACAACTCAATTTCCACCCGAAAAACTTAGAATTGAAGCGAGATGTGACTGAGGGTAGAATTGGTGAAATCAAGTTTATTGATGCCAGCGCACGTAGCACACCGGTCGACCAGGGCCCGCATGTGTTACAACTCGTTTCTTCCTACATTGATAACTCCCGTCCGGTGCGGGTGCTCGGACAGGTTTCTGGGGCTCAGGATTTGGACTCCGCGCAGCCCTCCCCTATGCATGCTGCCGCTCAGGCCCTATATGAAAACGGCCTTCACGTCTCTCTCGCATTCGGGGCAGGTGTAGGGCAGCGAGTGCCTAAAGATCCGGATATGGGGAATCACACCCACAAACGCGTCTTTGTCGTAGGCACGAAAGGTTTCGTGCATTGGCGGTTCAGCAGCTGGGAACGCGCAACACCAGAAGGAGGTTACGAAGCCGGGCCGCTCAACTACGGAGAGCAGGATGTCGTGGCGCAGGGAAACCTCACCGAGGCTGTCTTTGACTGGCTTGACGATGAGAAGCAGGTGCATCCGACACATCTCAAGCAATCCCTCGCAGAGTTCAACCTGCTTTTGGGAATTTACTACAGCGGCATAACAAACGAGATTATCGATCTACCGTTTGAACCACCCGATGGCTTAATCGATGCACTCCGAGAGAAATTGTAAACCGATAGGCAGGCGAACGGTTCGCCTGCCGCAAACTACATCCAAAAATTGGCATATCTTGCAAGGATGTGCTATAATTTAAAAAGGAATAAGATGGCAAGTTTTGATACTGCCTCTAAAAAACAGGTCGAAACAAACCCTCAAGATTTCGTAGCCCTCTGCTTCCAATTTGGAATGAAAAATACCACCGTGCTGGAGGTTGTTACACCGGAGCAACCTACCGTCGAGATGCACCAGGCAGATATCCTCATCAAGGCACTGCACAATGGCACAGAGGTACTCGTGCATTTCGAGTTTCAAACGACTGACAGTTATGATGCGGAGATGCCGCTCCGGATGGCAGGCTACATCATCAGAGCGATTGAAGTCTACCGGTTGCCCGTGTACTCCAATGTCCTCTACCTGCGTCCTGATGCGGGTAGAAATGACCCGGGAGAATTTGCACAAAATCTGGACAGGCATAATATTTCTATTGAATACCAGGTTTTCCGGCTAATTGAGATGGATGGGCAAGAAATCCTTGATTTGAAGCTTGTGGGACTGCTACCCTTCACCCCGCTTATGAAACGTCCAGCGGATGCGGATGCAGAGCAATGGCTTCGCTGTTGTGTCCAAACTGCGGATAATATGGATGTTCCGAACAAGGCGGAATATCTTGGGAGTCTCGCCGTTTTGGGGAATTTAGTTTACGACTCGCAAACGATTTTGAATATCATTTTGGAGGAAACCATGCAACAACCACCTATCGTCGAATACGTGGCCCCGCAAGCACACGAACAGGGCGTTCAACAAGGAATCCAACAAGGAATCCAACAAGGAATCCAACAAGGAATCCAACAAGGAATCCAACAAGGAATCCAACAAGGAATCCAACAAGGAATCCAACAAGGAATCCAACAAGGCGTGAAAGAAAACACCCGCAAGCACATCCTCGAGATTCTGACACTTCGATTACAGGCCGACGCAGCGCAAACCTTCAAGCCAAAGTTGGAGGCAATTGATGATCTACAACGCCTTGAGCAGTTGTTTGGTGCTGCGATGAAGGTAGAAAGCCCGGAAGACTTCACACAAGCATTGAACCAAAACGGAAAATGAACAGGCCATCATCCTACGCTACGGCAGCATTGGAAAGTTGCTACCTTTCGTGCTGCGGATGAGAGGAAACCATGCAACAACCACCTATCGTCGAATACGTGGCCCCGCAAGCGCACGAACAGGGCGTTCAACAAGGAATCCAACAAGGAATCCAACAAGGCGTGAGAGAAAGCACCCGCAAGCACATCCTTGAGATTCTGACACTTCGATTACAGGGCGATGCAGCGCAAACCTTCAAGCCAAAGTTGGAGGCAATTGATGATCTACAACGCCTTGAACAGTTGTTTGGTGCTGCGATGAAGGTAGAAAGCCCGGAAGACTTCACACAAGCATTGAACCAAAACGGAAAATGAACAGGCCATCATCCTACGCTACGGCAGCATTGGAAAGTTGCTACCTTTCGTGCTGCGGATGAGAGGAAACCATGCAACAACCACCTATCGTCGAATACGTGGCCCCGCAAGCGCACGAACAGGGCGTTCAACAAGGAATCCAACAAGGAATCCAACAAGGAATCCAGCAAGGAATCCAACAAGGAATCCAACAAGGCGTGAGAGAAAGCACCCGCAAGCACATCCTTGAGATTCTGACACTTCGATTACAGGGCGATGCAGCGCAAACCTTCAAGCCAAAGTTGGAGGCAATTGACGATCTACAACGCCTTGAACAGTTGTTTGGTGCTGCGATGAAGGTAGAAAGCCCGGAAGACTTCACACAAGCGTTGAACCAAAACGGAAAATGAACCTGCGATCATCCTACGCTACGGCAGCATTGGAAAGTTGCTACCTTTCGTGCTGCGGATGAGAGGAAACCATGCAACAACCACCTATCGTCGAATACGTGGCCCCTCAAGCACACGAACAGGGCGTTCAACAAGGAATCCAACAAGGAATCCAACAAGGAATCCAACAAGGAATCCAACAAGGAATCCAACAAGGAATCCAACAAGGAATCCAACAAGGCGTGAGAGAAAGCACCCGCAAGCACATCCTCGAGATTCTGACACTTCGATTACAGGGCGATGCAGCGCAAACCTTCAAGCCAAAGTTGGAGGCAATTGATGATCTACAACGCCTTGAACAGTTGTTTGGTGCTGCGATGAAGGTAGAAAGCCCGGAAGACTTCACACAAGCGTTGAACCAAATACGAGACTAAAGAGAGGGAGGGGACGCGTTTCTATACACATATCGTCCCTACGGGCCTACAGAATGGGAAACTGAACGTCTATGGGCCCCCGCTGTTTTAACTGAAAATTATCTTATATTCTATTTACGCTCACTTATCTTTATTTTGTATGACATGCCAATATTAAAGGAGACATTTCTATGTATAAAACCGCGATGTTAGGATGCGGCGGCCGCGCCCGGGCGCACGCAGATGCTTACCGCTTTGCCAAAGGCGGAAAACTTGCTGCAATCTGCGATATGAACACTGAATTACTCAACAAATTCGGGGACGACTTCGGCATCTCTTCACGCTACACAGATCTGGACGAGATGCTTGAAAAAGAGAAACCCGATGTGCTTCACATTGTCACGGCACCCGTGCTACGCGGCAGCAACAAACGTATCCGGTACCCGCTGATGAAACAGACATCCGACCACGGGGTGCCTGCCGCTATCGTCGAAAAACCGATTGCTGTTGAGAGCGAAGATTGGAAACAGATCGCAGGGCTTTCCAAGGAGACCCAAACAAAGTTTGTCGTCAATACGCAACTCAATTTTCACCCGCAAAACCTAGCGTTGAAGCAGGATGTCGCAGAGGGTAGGATTGGCGAGCTCAAGTTTATTGATGCCAGTGCACGTAGCACACCGGTCGACCAGGGCCCGCATGTGTTACAACTCGTTTCCTCTTACATTGACAACTCTCGTCCAGTGCGTGTACTTGGGCAAATCTCTGGCGCTGAACACTTAGATTCAGCACAACCCTCTCCGCAATATGCGAGTGCGCGCGTTCAGTACGAGAATGGGCTTCATGTCTCTGTCGCATTCGGTACAGCCATCGCGCCAACCGCATCCGATAATCCGGGTATCTACGGCCACAAACGGGTTTTTGTTGTTGGGACAAAGGGCTTCGTGCATTGGCGGTTCAGCAGTTGGGAACGTTCAACACCAAAGGGGGGCTATGAAGGCGGGCCGCTCAACTACGGGCAACAAGATGTCGTCGCACAAGGAAACCTCACCGATGCTGTTTTTGACTGGCTTGATGATGAGAGCAAGGTGCATCCCACCCATCTTGAACAATCGCTTGCGGAGTTCAACCTCCTTTTGGGTATCTATTATAGCGGTATTACGAACGAGGTAATTGAGTTACCGTTCGATCCGCCGGATGGATTGATGGATTTGCTCAGGGCGAAACTATAAGCATGCACACTGTAGAGCGAGGTCTTTGTGCCTCGCCAATCTACTGATTAACCCAATAACCGACAGCTGAGCAAAACATCACGACGCACCAATGGAGGCATAAACTCGTGGGCATTTCAAAAATTACGTCATTCGGCTTATCTGTTATCCTTTTTTGTGTGGCAAGTCTGACAGTAAACGGTGAACTAGTTGGCTACTGGTCCTTCGACGAGGCAGATGGGGCGAACGATCTAAGCGGCAATGGGAATGATGGTATTCTCCACGGAAACCCCAAAGTGATAGATGGCAAGGTTGGTGAGGCGTTAGAATTCAACGGCAGCACTGACTATGTTGAGATTCCGGATGCACCGGCACTTTCTGAATTGGAAACATTGTCTATGTCGGCGTGGATTCAGCCAACAAAACTCGGGGCGTGGGTGGCGGTTGCTGAAAAGGGCATCCACCTCAATTGGAGTTACGGCTTCTTCATTGAACCCGATGGCACCCTTTCGTTTGAGGTTTCTACCGGGCCGGGGAACAATCTTGTCTGCTGTGTCGGTAATTTCGCACTTGAGATTGGGGAGTGGTACCACATTTTCGGGGCTTACGACGGCAAGTCGGTTAAGGCGTACGTTGATGGCAAGCTGGAGGGCGAAATGGCTGGTGCTGATGCGGTTCACGTGACCGAGGGGCTGCCCTTTACTATCGGCAGCCGAAATGGGCAGAACTTCTATCCCGGGGCTGTTGACGAGGTCGCTTTCTGGAACAAGGCGATCCCTGTTGAGGAATCTATGAATCCCCTACCCGTTAAACCAGGGCGTAAGCTCACAACGACTTGGGGCGCGATACGTGCCCATAAAGGCTTGTAAACTACGCCCTAAAACACCACTGGAAAATGATGCAAACCAATTCTGATTTTTCTATGGAGGCCTGCAAACTACGCCAAAAGTTCGCGAAACAGGGCTACCTTGTCGTGAAAGCGGCACTGCACGGGGAAGATCTTGCCCCGTTAATCGCCGTTATCTCTAAAGTGGTTGACACGCGTGCACACGAACTCTACAAGGCACGGACAATCTCAGATGTTTATGAAGGTATGCCTTTTGAACGCCGCTGGCACGCTATCCTTCATGAATGCAGTAGAGAAAACGAGGTGTTTGGCTGGCACACGCTCGTTTTTAGCGAGGCACTCTTTAACCTGATAACGCATCCGAAGGTGCTAAATGTGGTAGAACTGCTTATCGGCAGCGAGATTCAGTTCAACGGCGACTTTTGGGTGCGTCCGAAATTGCCCAATGAAAAACTCACAACCCTTCCTTGGCATCAAGACAGTGCCTACATGCCGCACACCGAACACGATACGCACCTCACCGTGTGGCTTCCCTTAGTGGATGTCAAAGCGGCGAACGGTGCGTTACAATTTCTGCCGGGGAGCCATACAGCGGGGTTGCAAACCTACCACCGCGTTGAAGGTGAGGCATTCGCCGTACCAGTTCTTCCCCCCACATCATCGGATACCGATATTGACACCTTGGAGATGAAAAAGGGCGATTTGCTCATTTTTAATAATTTGGTGTTCCACCGTTCTCTGCTAAACTGCAGCGATACCATTCGCTGGTCGGTCGACTGTCGATACAGCCAGACCGGCACCTCGCTCGCTGAGCTCTGGCACGAAACGATTGCGTGCCCTGTCCGCGCCAGCCACAGCTCGGAGTGCCCAACGCCGTGGCATACTTGGCTCGCCCAATGGGAAGCCAGCCCTCACAAGGGCAGATTTGTTTAAGCATCCTCCATCCTATGACAACAGATTTGTAACACATGACGAAAATCTCAATGCTTCTGGCGCAATTGCAATTTTATTTGTATTTTGACATTTTTCATGATACAATTATTTGAATTAATGTAGTTTGAACTACGTAAAATAAAAGTGGGAGCATCGTCCTAGAGCCTCAAAACACTGACAAGCACGGGAAAATTCAGCACGCATTGAAAATGCGTGCATAAACCTCGCGACTCATCACACACCCTTTAGGTTGGCAGCAAGTTCGAGTCTTGCGTGTGACATCGCCTCGCCTCGCAACGATAACCAAGTTGCATCTCTGCAAAAACCACGCAGACCGGCGAGGTAGAGCGGTTCACTGGCAGAAGACGAACCGTGACACTGTGAGCATCTGCTGTAGAAGAATAAGCGTCAGTGAAAACTGACTTTGTTGGTTCCACCACCTAATTCCTTCGGGACATGGTGCGTTGATGGGGAAAACCTATCGCAGACTGGGCTATATTGAGATTAAAGGAACAGGATGTACAAGGTTCCCCGCGCCTCATGGCAATACACAGGAGGTTACTTTGTTGAAATCAAGAATTATCACACGGACTTTTGATCTGGGAATAGATCAAAACCTCTCTTACATTCTAGGAATAAGCCGAACGGCTCTTTTCTCCTTACTGCTCATGTTGTCCTTTATGTTAACTATCAGCATCCCCGGTTCCGCGGAGATCACTGAAGACATGATTGCCGCAGCGTGGTTGTTTAATGGCGATGCCAAAGACGTGAAGGGAGAGTTCGATGGAGAAGTCGAGGGTGGCAAATTTGCCGCTGGCAAATTCGGCGATGCAATTGAACTGAACGGCACAAACGAGTGGATCGTGATTCCCAAACGAATCGGCGAGTTTGAAGAAATTACCTTTGCACATTGGGTTAAGTCCACCGGGCGAGAATCGCAATGGCGCGTTTTCTTCAACAACGACGGGTGGAAACAGGGCGATATCCACTATCAGATGCACCCGAATAATAAAGTAGAGTTCTCCATTCACAGTAACGCTGGTGGGAACGATACCTTCGCAAACTATATGTTGGCAGGCGATGAGATGGATAAATGGGTCCATATCGCAACCGCCTACAGCGCGAAGGAAAAGAAGATCCGCTTTTACATTAACGGCGAACTTGATATCGAAAACGATTGGGGCGGCAACCCCGGTGTGCTCGATCCCGCTCGTATTGGCGATTGGGACCAAAGCAGACAGTGGGAAGGGCTGATCGACGAGTTCATTATCTTCAACACTGTCCTCAGCAAAGACGACATCCAAGCCGTTATGAACGAGGGTTTGGAGCCGACGCTTGCGGTAGACGCAAAACGGAAATTGGCTGTCACGTGGGGCAGTCTGAAAAAATAAGATAAGAGCGATCTCTGTATCGCGAAAATAGGCGCGATTCCCCGATCGCAATTTTTCTGTAGGCGCGCTCTCCGCGTCGCGAAAATGTGCGGTCTCTGAATTGTGCCCCTAGGAGGAAGTAAATATGTTTTTGGCAAAACGCTATCTGAATCACACGCTCACTGCAATTGCTATCATCACCCTCAGTTTCGGGATGATAACGGCAAGCAATGCGAACCTAGACCAAGAGACAATCGCAGGAATGTGGACGTTTGAAGAAGGCAAGGGAAAAGTCGTCACAGACCTCTCCGGCAACGGAAGCGACGGCGAATTTGTTGGTGACCTGAAATGGGAAAATGGCAAATTTGGGGGCGGATTGGAGTTTAACGGCCAAGACACCTGGGTCAAACTCGGTACCAACTTGGATTTCAAGGATTCCGAAGGTTTCTCAATCCACGCTTGGGTTTATGCCGCAGCAGATCCGACCGGTAAATGTGTTATATGGAAAGGGCTTGGATGCTCAACCTGGTCGCAGTTTTTACTCGGAACGGGTGCACACGAAAACTCCGAAAATAGCACAAAGGCAGCCTTCCACATCCGCGTCGCTAACGGCGGTGCAAAACTTGAAGTCCTCGGCGGTGAACTCCCGGCGAAAGAATGGATCCACCTTGTCGGTACATGGGATGGATCGCAACTTCACGTCTATGTTAACGGCAAACTCGAGAACAGTGAAGATGCCGAGGGACCGCCGTGGGCATCCACCGAAGAGGTTTATATCGGTGCCGACCCGGGCTGCGGTATGCGGTGCCAATGGGAAGGCATCATAGATGAAGTGGTTATCTTCAATGTCCCACTTACTGATGATGAAGTTGCGAAACTCGGTGCAGGTATTGAAGGTGCATTAGCCGTTGATGCCGCCGGGAAAACGGCGACGACGTGGGGCAGACTCAAAGCCTCCCAGTAGGTATCCGACGCGGTTGATTGCAAATTGTGATGAAGCTATACGGGATGCCCGCCACACCTGGTTGGGCATCTCCTATTAGAGAATCAAGGCAAGAAACCAAAATAAAGGGTATGCCGTTGCTGTCAATCTAACCACACAAGCGAGTTGTGAAAAGGTGGTGCAGGAGACAATTGCGCACTTCGGTGGCGTTGATATCTTAGTCAACAATGTGGGCACCGCCCAGAATGCTGATATTTTGGCACTGTCGCCGGCGTTGATTGATAACGCGCTCGCGTCGTGCTTGCCCGTTGCTGAACTGAACTAACCGTGGATCACTTATGGGAACAATTTTACTTGTCATTTTCGGCATCGTCATCTTTGTTGTGGGTGTGGTGCTTCTCTTCAAAATTTTGCAAGCGATTTTCGCCTTCGTATTTTCCGCCGCTTTATTTATCATTGTTGTTGGCGGCGCATTCCTCATCCTCAGGAAGATTTTTAGAGGCTAGAAGGTGCTGGTTATTGGGCGAGGTTTCCGGAGTGAATGTCGAGAACCGAACCATCTTTGAAAACGACAATCTGCATGTGCTGCGCGGGCTTGACACAGACACTATAGACCTGATCTATCTCGACCCGCCTTTCAACTCCAATAGAACCTATGAAGCACCGATAGGGAGCGAAGCAGCGGGCGCAGCCTTCAAAGATTCCTGGACGTTAAATGATTTAGATAACGCGTGGCACGGTGAACTCGCAGACCGGCATCCTGCGCTTTATCACGCTATCAGTGCCGCTGAGTTTAGTCACGGGAAGTCCATGAAGGCCTACCTCATCATGATGAGCATCCGGATGCTGGAGATGCATCGAATCCTGAAACCGACAGGGACTATCTATCTCCACTGCGACGATACCGCTGCCCACTACCTCAAAATGATGATGGATAGCATTTTCGGGAAAGATAATTTTCGGAACGAGATCATCTGGCAAAGGGCGGTAACCAGCAAAGGGAATCTCACAAAAGGGCTGGCACGGGATTCGGACTTCATCCTCCGGTATTCAAAGAGCAACGACTTTGTGTGGCATCCTGAGGCTGTCACGATTCCCTACGATATGGCGAATTTGGACGAAAAAACGAAAAAGCAGTATAACCATATTGATCCGGAAACGGGGAGGCTTGTTTCGTATACTGCCCTAAACGCTCCCATACAGGATTCTGACTCTAATCTCACTTATGAGTTAATGGGCATCGTTAGAACGTGGCGTTGGACAAAAGCACGGATGATGAAAGAGCTCGAAGCGGGACGCGTTGTGCAGACACGTCCCGGGAACGTCCCCCGATATAAGCGGTACCTTGACGAACAGAAAGGCAAAACCCTCAACAACATCTGGGTGGATATTCCCAACTTAACGGCGAGAAGTAAAGAACGGGTTGGATATCCCACGCAGAAACCGCTGGCGTTGCTAGAACGCATTATTGGCGCGAGTAGCAACCCCGGTGACATGGTGCTAGACCCTTTCTGTGGGTGTGCTACCACATGCGTCGCTGCCGAACGGCTACAACGTCACTGGATAGGTGTTGATCTCAGTCCGAAAGCTGTTGAATTGGTCAAATTCCGTCTTGAACGGGAAGGTATATATGAACAAGGCGGTATCCTCGGACAGGTGATTCACAGAACGGATGTCCCGAAACGTTCCGATGCCTCTGTTCCTTATCAAATGCATGACGAAACATTATTGGGTGTGCAGGATACTTCGGACACGGTTCGATCTCAGGTTGAATCAAGGCAGTATCACACCTATAAACACACGTTATTTGGAATTCAGGAAGGCAAATGTAATGGCTGTCAAGTGTTGTTCCCCTTTCGTAATATGACAGTCGACCACATTCTCGCAACATCCAAAGGGGGCACCGATGCTCCTGAGAACCTTCAGTTGTTGTGCGGTGCGTGCAATTCGATGAAGGGAAATCGTACCCAGGAACAACTGATTCAGAAGTTGAAAAACGAAGGAATTCTCCGATGAAAAAGTTTATGAAGTTTCTAACGTCTACTGAGGGCGCTGTCAGGATAATAACAATAGTGGTGCTGGTATTCTTTGTAACGCATCTCACAGCGGTTGCAAAGCGCGATAAACAGTACGTTGCCAAACAGATTACAAACCTCAAGGTAGACGGTAAACTCGACGAATGGAAACGCGCCGAAATTGTTGCCTTTGATGAACTGAAAGATGTCGGTGCCGGCCTCCCGAAAGCCAGCGACTTTACCGGCCAAGGCAGGGTCGCTTGGAGTGCCCAAGACGCAACCCGTATCTACTTCGCCGTTCAAATCACCGACGACAAACTCCAAGATATTCATCCCGATGATGACAAGTGGTGGGAGGATGATAGCGTTGAGTTTATGTTTGATTTTGACAACGGGATGGTGAGAGAGAGCCTCGTTCAGTGGACGCTTGGTGCCAACGGAAAAGATTTATCCGCTGCGGCATCAGAGGAAAATACAGAATGGGTGCTTATCAAAAACGGAAATGATTACATCTATGAGGTAGCCATCGACCCGACGAAGCCGCGCGGCAACCCACAGTTTGCAAATCCGGCGAAAGGGACGGACTTCAAGGCAAAAGCAGGGATGACGATCGGGCTCAGTTTCCACATGAACGATTGTGAAAACGGGAGCCGTGAACATCAGATAGGGTGGGTTCCCGGGGGTGCATGGGATGCGCTCGCCTACGGGGATCTCACTTTTGACAGCGAAATATTAGCTGTGGAGCCTGCAGGCAAACTTGCGTTGACCTGGGGAGCTATCAAGCAATAATTTCCATGAATATCCGTAGAATGGGGTAAGGTGCAGTGCCATAAAATTTATACAAATCTATACAAACGTAGTCATATCTAACATGGCTTTAGGGTATTCACCCTGCAAAGCAGGGATAATACCATTAGTGCATTTTTGTTTGACTTTTGCTGTGTGTTGTGGTATAATTAGGGTATCACGTTGGCAAGCATATCTAGCGCCACCTCTCGGTGGCGTGCTTGCCCTCCCACTAGATAGGGGATAAGAGACGTGATACGTGAAAACCATGTCTCTACGAACACAGAAGATTCAACTCATTCCGAATAACAAGCAGGCGACGGCTATGGCTCAGCACTGCGGTTACGCGCGTGTAGCCTACAATGCATCGTTGTCTTCGTTTAAAAGCGGATTAGATGATGGTAACTGGAAGACACTCTATGACATCAAGAAGGAATTCAATGCCCGTAAACGTGAAGTCTTTCCTTGGTGTGATGAGATGTCCCAGAATGCCAGTAAGAACGCCATTCATCATTTTAGCGATGCAGTGAGACGATGGCGGAGCGGTCAGAACAGTTTTCCTAAGCCGAAGAACCGAAGCGGTAAGCATAGTTACCAAGCGGATAACGGACTGAATTCTGTTCGCGTGGAACGGAAGCGTGTTAAGCTGCCTGTCATCGGGTGGGTGCGGATGACGGAGAAATTGAGATGGACAGGCGACATCGGCAGAGTCGTCGTCTCCCGTAAAGATGATAAATGGTTCGTGTCTATTCTGGTACACACTGATGAGGAGAATACAATGGTGCAGGTGCCGTTGTTCGATGACAAGCCTGCGGTAGGCGTTGACGTTGGTATCAATACACTGGCAACACTATCCGATGGGACTAAATATGAGAACCCACGCCCATTGAAACGCTACCTAAGGAAGTTAAGGCGTGCCGGGCGAATGCTGTCACGGAAGACAAGGTTCTCTAACAACTGGCATAAGGCACGGAAACGGCTTGCCAGCATTCACTATAGAATCTCCTGTATCAGATCGGATAGTCATCATAAGGCAAGCACTGCCATCGTTCGGAAAGCTTCGGCTATTGGTATAGAGACGTTGAACGTCAGCGGTATGCTAAAGAACAAGAAACTTGCAAAGCATATAGCCGATGCATCTCTATACCGATTTTTGACGATGATAAAGTATAAAGCAGAACGGCGCGGTATCCCCGTCACGGAGGCTACCATGTTCTTTGCTAGTAGCAAAACTTGCAGTTCATGTGGGCACAAAAAGACGGAACTTGACCTCTCTGAACGCACCTACCACTGCGGTGAGTGTGGTTTCACGTGCGATCGCGATGTCAACGCAGCAATCAACCTTTGCCCTTCATAACAACCGTGTCGCCTCCAGCTCGGAGGAGACGTAAAACGCCTCTGGAGTTCGTGTAAGCCCTACGCTGGTAGGCAGTGAGTGTTGAATGAGGAAGTGTGGCAACTGATGGTCGCCTGTTAGATTTGAATAGGTTTGATCAGATATGTATAAGTCCCACAGAGCGGTGTAGGCTTCCCCTTCCTACGGATATTTCAATGCAGCACAAACCTCCACCGAGATTTGTGGGAGGGGAATAATTCCCCGCTACAGGTTTCCCTATCTTGCTTCCTAATCGGGATTCGGAGATGCTCCTACTGCAAGGAGTGTCGAAAATTTTAAAATGCCAAAACCTCGCGCATCCTTCACATCTGGAATTACCTTTCGCGCACTCCTCATCGGTACGCTGCTCGTCATCGGGAACGCCTACTGGCTCGCCTACGCGGCAGAGATGATTCAGCCGCAGTTCCTCCTCAACTTCGTCTCCCTCTTCTTCAATGCGATTTTTACGCTGTTCGCCCTTATCGGCTTCAATCTCGCTTGGAAGAAAATCGCCCCGCGCAACGCCCTGACTGCACAAGAGTTGCTCGTCATCTATATCATGGTAGTCATGGTCTCGACGATCGGCGGCCATTCAATGATGACGTTTCTTATCGGCACGCTCGCCCATCCGTTTCGGTTCGCGACACCGGAAAATGAATGGGCAGATCTGTTCTGGCGTTACATCCCGACGTGGTTCGTACCAGAAAACAGTGCCTTGGATGCCTATTTTGAGGGAGATTCGACCTTTTATCTCGCCAAACATCTGCGTGGCTGGAGCGTGCCGATTCTGGTGTGGACCGGGTTTGTCACGTTGCTTTGGTTCACACTCATCTGTTTGAACACAATTATCCGTGTGCAGTGGACCGAACGTGAAAAGTTAGCCTATCCGATAATCCAATTGCCGCTCCAGATGGCTCAGGGACGTAAAAGTTTTTACAAAAACGGCACCATGTGGCTCGGCTTTTCGGTTGCGGCGTTTATTGAACTGCTCGCGGGGCTGAGCTATCTGTTCCCGCAGGTTCCCTCTATTCAGCTCAACTACTACTCGATCACGCACCTTTTCACCGACAAGCCGTGGAACGCTGTCGGGTGGATTTCGTTGTCCGCCTACCCGTTTATCATCGGATTGACGTTCTTCGTGCCGCTGGACATTTCGATGTCGGCATGGTTTTTCTACCTATTTGGGAAAGTGGAGCGGATTATTCGCGTTGGGATGCTAGGGGAAGGTGAACTCTATTTTGCGGAGCGCGCAGGGGGCGCATGGCTTGCTGTCGGCGTTTTGGCGTTGTGGGGTACCCGGCATCACCTGCGAGATGTCGTGAGGAATTGTTTCACATCCAAGCAACCGTTTGATGATTCAAACGAACCGATGTCGTATCGCAGTGCCGTGCTGGGATTAATCTTTGGGGGCATCGGGCTGACGCTGTTCTCAGTGCAGGCAGGGATGTCCTTGGGCGGTGTGCTCGGTTTCATTGTTATCTTCACCTTGATGGCACTCGGTGTCACGCGCGTTCGCGCCGAGTTCGGGCCGCCATCGCATGAGATTCTCGCCCTCGATCCGGCACGGCTGATGGCTGTCACCTTCGGACCGCGTTTTGTCGGCACAAGCAACCTCACAATTATCTCCTTCTACTACTGGCTCAACCGGCTCAACGTCTCACATCCGATGCCAAATCAATTGGAGGGTTTCAAGCTCGCCGAGCGTGCGGGTATAAACGGCCGAAAGCTGGTCTGGGTGATGATGTTTGCTATTGTGCTCGGGACGCTCGCCTCATTTTGGGCGTTCCTCTATCTACTCTATGACGCAGGCGCGCTGGCGGTGCATGGGTATGTCGTCGGCATCGGCAACGAGGTCTTCGGAAGGCGTTTACAACGCTGGATTAACAACCCGACCGGGCCGAACTGGGGCGGGACGCAATCCATGGGCATCGGGGCAGTAATGACATGGCTCCTCTATTTTCTACGGCATAAATTCATCTGGTGGCCCTTCCACCCTATCGGGTATGTAATGACAGCGGCAACGTGGGGCGGCCTTGCCGATTTCTGGTTCTCTGTCTTCCTCGGCTGGTTGGTGAAGTTCGTCATTATCACAATCTTTGGCTTGCGGGCACACCAACGGGCAATTCCGTTCTTTTTAGGATTAGTCATGGGCGATTATGTATTTGTAGGGCTCTGGGCACTGCTCGGGACGCTGTTTAATATCCCGACGTATGTCCTCTGGTCACCTTAGGCCGCGGTGCCGCTTGAAAAACTGCTGTCTGAACCAGGATTATGCACCCTCCCTGATTGGCAACTGCCGTGGCACCCGCTCTGTGGGATTTATACATATCTGATCAAACCTGTTCAAATCTAACAGGCGACCATCAGTTGCCACACTTCCTCATTCAACACTCACTGCCTACCAGCGTAGGCCTTACACGAGCTCCAGAGGCGTTTTACGTCTCCCGCGAGCTACGGGCGACACGGTTGTTATGAAGGACACAGGTTGATTGCCGCGTTGACATCTCTGTCGCACGTGAAACCACACTCACCGCAGTGGTAGGTACGTTCAGAGAGGTCAAGTTCCGTCTTTTTGTGCCCACATGAACTGCAAGTCTTGCTACTAGCAAAGAACATGGTAGCCTCCGTGATGGGGATACCCCGCCGTTCTGCTTTATACTTTATCATCGTCAAAAAGCGGTATAGAGATGCATCGGCTATATGCTTTGCAAGTTTCTTGTTCTTTAGCATACCGCTGACGTTCAACGTCTCAATACCAATAGCCGAAGCTTTCCGAACGATGGACGTGCTTGTTTTATGATGACTATCTAATCTGATGCAGGAGACTCTGTAGTGAATGCTGGCAAGCCGTTTCCGTGCCTTATGCCAGTTGTTAGAGAACCTTGTCTTCCGTGACAGCATTCGCCCAGCACGCCTCAACTTTCGCAGATAACGCTTCAGGGGCCGGGGGTTCTCATACTTCGTGCCATCACTACACGTTGCCAGTGTATTGATACCCACATCAACGCCTACAGGCAGCCGGTCATCAATCAGTGGCATCTGAACCATCGAATTACCTTCATCAGTGTGGACCAGAATAGATACAAACCACTTATCATCTTTACGGGAGACGACGACTCTACCTATATCGCCTGTCCATCGCAACTCCACACACATTCTCACCCATCCGATGACAGGCAGTTTGACGCGCTTCCGTTCCACGCGAACAGAGTTCTTGCCTAATGGTATTTACCCTGCTTTGCAGGGCTAATACCTTTACTCCGCTTGGTAACTATGTTTACCACTTCGGTTTTTTGGCTTAGGAAACCTGTTCTGACCGCTCTTCCATCTTCTGACTGCATCGCTAAAATGATGAATGGCATTCTTGCTGGCATTCTGGGACATCGCATCGCACCAGGGGAATATGTCACGTTTACGGGCATTGAATTCCTTTTTGATGTCATACAACGTCTTCCAATTACCATCGTCTAATCCGCTTTTAAACGAAGACAGCGCAGCATTGTAGGCAACACGGGCATAACCGCAGTGCTGTGCCATAGCCGTCGCCTGCTTGTTATTCGGAATGAGTTGAATCTTCTGTGATCGGAGTGACATGGTTTTCACGTATCACGTCTCTTATCCCCTAGCAAGTGGGAGGGGAGCCCATTACCGAGAGGTAATGCTTGCTATGCTCCCCAACGTGATACCATCATTATACCACACACACTACAGATTGTCAAATCTTTTTGTGGATTTGCAGAAGTCAAATAAAATCTTACCTGCTAGTTCTAAGCAGATTAGATTTTACAACATTTGTATAAATTTGATGTGATTTTACGCCACTGCAACTTACCCCAATTAAATTCTTAATCTTCATCAAACCACACCTAACTTACAATGGCGGCAATCCCGCAACAATCTCCACCGTCTTTAGACTCACATTTATCACGCGGGCGATGAGCGCTACGATATACCGCGGCGCATCGGCTCTATTTGGATCGTTCACAATCCCACTCCGCTTATCTACTTTGACGCGGTACTGATCCACTACCCACTCCAAGGCGGAACGAGTGCCAAGCCGATAATCAAAAACCTCCGGCGGAATGCCATCCAGCGTCAAGAAATCGTTGTACACCAGCGACGTTTTGTCTTTCGACAGCTTCATCTTCTCCACGCGCCAATTGAGGGGCACGTCCGGGGTTTGGATAAACTTCAGCGTATCGTATTCGTCCTGGTCTTCGTAGTTGACGTGGAGGGCTGCGAGTTTCGCCCCTGCTTCCGCAAAACCCCAGAAATCTTTGGCGAAGGGAATGTGCGGCAAATCACGTCTGAGATTCGCCTGATACCGTTCGCGATAATCGGGATGATGCAAGATGCCGTAGTTATAGTGAAAAATATCCCACTTGCTGATGGTATCATCGCCGTAGTGCGTGCGGAACTGCACCAATGCCCACTCGGTGATGTTTTCGCGGCGGTTCGTGCCATCCTCGTCGTAGGTGTAGAAGGGGAAGCATTGCCCAGATGAACCAAATCCACCTGTTACCACATTTGCGGGGATGCAACCCGCTATGAGGCAGATAAAAGGTTTTTCTTTTGTTATATTGACACAAATCACTCTATTTTCTTTTTCTGTGTCCGGCGTGGGGAAGATAGATGGCAACATGGCTACGTCATTGTTCATCGTCCGGTCAAAGTAGAGATGCAATTTGGTAAACGGGCGGTAGAGGGATGGCCTAACCTTATGTTCCGTATATTCAGCAATTGTCCCACGCTTCAACTTCACCTTTAAGTTTCGGTTCCACTTGATTTTCGCATCATCAGGCACCACAAAATCATCAAGGTTTGCCTGCTTGTCTTCTCGTCGTTTCCACCTATCCACTTCCGTGTTGTAAGTGCCAATCATCCGCTGAACGTTCTCAGCAAGTCTGTCTCGGTTGAAATTGTAAACCCACGCATCGCGATTCGTTGACACACCGCAACTGTAAGTTTTGAAAATCACATCCGTTGTTTCACCTTTCGCTGCCTTCGCTTGCTTAGTCCCCATCGGGATAAAGGTGTCAAACTCGGCATGGAGCCCTTCGGTGAGCCAAGTATGTCGCGCATCAGGTTGAAGCGGTTTCCATTCAATAGTGCCCACGTGTTGGCGTTGGGTGAGAAAGTCAAACTTCTGTTTTTTGTTCCATAACTCATCGGTGCGATAGTAAAAGATGCGGGAGGTTTCTGATGAATTTCCCTTCGTTTTCACAAACAAGTTGATGCTTACCCCTACCCGAATGCCGAACACATTCGCATCGGAGACTTTCACTCCCTTCCTTACATTCCCGCCTAAGTCCAGAATGTAAATCGCGTCAAAATCTTCTGCGAGGTGTTTCCGCATCCCGTCAAACGCGATGCCATCCAGAAAGCCGTTATTTGTCACAAAGGCCACAACGCCTTCCTCGCCAATCCGGTCCGATGCCCACCGAATTGCCTTCACATACGGATCCGAGAGCGCGTTTTTATTCGTCGCCTTGGAGTCTTGCGAATACGTCTCCCGCACGCGCGCATCCATCGTCTTATACTTCCGATTCTTGTTATTATCGTTTTCATTCACCTGCCCTGCATTGTAGGGTGGATTGCCGATAACCACAAACATCGGTGTCTGCTTCTGTTTCTCAACGCGTTCGGTATTGGCGGGGGTGAATAGCTGCGTCTGCCGTGCTTCTGCCACCTCAAAGGTATCCACCAGACATAGTCCTTCAAACGGGGCGTACTGATTTGTGGCAGTGTAAAACTGCTGTTCAATGTTGAGGCTGGCGATATAGTATGGCAGGAGCATGACTTCGTTGCACTGAAGTTCGGGCGGCACTGCGGTGTATTTTCGCTCCAATGAGATGGGGTCCAATTCCTGCATGAGCCGCACGATGAAGTTGCCGGTGCCGACGAACGGATCGATGATGTGCACACCGGTATCGGACAACGAGCGGTTAAACTCGGTTTGTAGAAGGTGCTCAACGCTTTTCACCATGAAGTCCACAATTGGTTGTGGGGTGTAGACGATGCCGTGCGTATCTGCCACATCTGCAGAGAACCCTTGAAAAAACTTCTCATAAAAGGTATTCAGGAAATGCTGTTTTTGAGAGAAGTCTTTGCAGAGCGTCGCTGCCTGCTCAAGGGTACTATAAAACCGATCGAGTGGTTCAAGAAACACGTCCCGGCTCACCGCATGGCGCATGAGGGCATCACTGACGTTTTCAATTTCACGGGCGATGATATTTCGCCGGGTGAAATCCGAACGTCCAAAAACGGTGCGGAAGATGCGTTCGGTGAGGATATGCTGGATGAGCATCTCCTCTACAGCATCCTGTGACAGGTCTGGGTTAATGGATGTGCGGCAGATTTGATAGAAATCGGCAAACGCGTTTTGAAACGCCAAATCTGCTTGGTGCTGTTTGTCGATGAGTTCTTTCAGTTTGCTTGCGAGTGCTGGCACATGTGCCCTGAAATCGGCGACGGCGGTGTGCCAATTGTCAAGCGCGGCTGGGACATAAGAAAACAGGTGTTGGAGTGCAGCAATCAGGCGTGCTGGTTCGGTGATGTCCAGGTCCAGTACCACCTGTCCGTTTTGGTATACGATGGCGCGCTGTGGCGTTTGAAAGAAGGTGTTCTCGAGTGGATAGCCTGCGTCCCGTTTTTGCTGCACGGCTTTGAGGAGGTCATCGTGCATATCTTTCGCTTCCCAGTAGGCGAAGGGGAGGCCATATTCGTCGAGTATCACGCCATCGACGACGATGCGGTTTCCTGCTGCGGTGTGCATGGCATATTGTGGGATAAGGGTCGCGTTCACCTGCTTTGCACAGGCGTGCAGTAGCGTATCAAAAGGTGAGCTGACTGCGCCTTCGTGTGTGGCATCGTACCGCGCGTATTGCTGCAACGTCGCGTAATAGTCTCGGACAGCTTTGTGATTGGGTTTGAGGTTGAGTTGTGGCATGGGAGTATGATAGCAGGTTTAGGGATATAAAGCAAGGAGAAATTAGATTGCAGGCAGAGCCCAAAATCACGTTTGTAGTTGTGCGATTTATCGCACGTCGGGAGCGCGATGTTTATAGCAGCGTGTTCCCCACTAATTATCTGAATCAGGATTTGCAGGATTAGGGGATGGCCAGGATAAGAGAATAGGCACATTATTCCATTATTGTAGTATATAGCAAAGCCCATAATTACTTATACACGCTTGTATGCGCGATTTCTAACCGCGCATACAACAGCGGCGTAAGCATTCTGTCAACATATTTTCGGATTTTACTATAATACACACCATACTTTTTGTCAATTTTTTTTATCGCTAAAAAATTGACAAAAAATCGCAAAAATCGTATAATTCCAACGAACATGATACAACGGTCGCCTGGTGGTGTAAGGTTCATACAGATGTCTAGTCCGAACCACCCGATATTATCACAACGGGCGCGTGGCATTGCTACGTTTGGAGCTGTCCACATTAGGATGTGATACCAAATACCACGAAAACATCATACTGAGAAAACTTACTCAACGGGTGCTTCATAAAAACAAGGAGAAACTTCATGACTCGTTCACTTGCAATAATCATCAGTATTATTGTGCTTGGTATCGGCTTACACTTTTATACGCAGTGGGACATAAAGAGGTTCAAGGCATCGCTACCAAAACCGCCTATACATGATAAAGTCTTAGCCGATGGAACAGCTGAAGCAGAAAACTCTATTGATAACAGTGAGAAAATCGGTCTTGAAACTGGCGAGGGACACTGGCACGAAAACCAAGAATGGCATGCCGCACCAAACCAACCCGAGCCAGCCAGCGATGAGACCCGAGAAGACTCTGTCCAAGAGGAATACTCGCAATTAGCTGTTTTACCTTCTGAAGAAACTGAAGAAATAGAACCTCTTGAAGAGCAGGTGCTCGCCGATCTTCATGCAGAAGTACTGGAACTTCAGGAACTCCAAAGAATAGTAGAATCAGATGCCGAGAAACTTATCGCCGCCGCTAAGACTGGTAGTATGTCTAGATCTGAACTGATCGCAGAAATCAAGGAGATCAATCTCAGATTACAGGCTCTTCACAAACAGCAACATCTATGGCAGAGCAAATACGTTGAATATAACGGGACAGAATATCCCGGTACAGAACACTGGGTGAAGCATCACGGGGTGGATAAAGAGACTCTACGAGAACAAGTAGTAGAAGATTTGAAATCTCGAGGTTACCTCCTCTTACCGCAGGGAACAAAACCTTAACCCGCGCTTCACTCTATATCCTTCACAAGATTTACAAGCCTTCTGTTTTCACAGAACGCTTGTTTTTGTTTAAACCGAATCGGTTTTTAATATCCACCATACTTATAATCATACGGGTTTGCATACGCATCCCTATAATAAATGATGCGATTCAAGGGACTTATATCTGAATGTACAACTTAACTGGGAAAGTGGCTTTGGTGACAGGTGCGGGTGGCAAAAACGGCATCGGGCGCGCCATCGCCACACGCTTGGCGAAAGAAGGTGCAGACGTAGCTGTCAATGACATTACCGAACAGCCTTATGCCGCAGATGAAGCAACGTGGCAAGGGTTACCGGATGTCGTCCGTGAAATTGAAGCGATGGGACAACGCGCGCTCAGCATCGTTGCGGACGTTTCGGAGGCAAAACAGGTTAATGACATGGTAGACAAAACCGTTGCGCATTTCGGAAAAATTGATATCCTCGTCAACAACGCGGGAACGATAGCCGGTAAAGACCGGGTGCCGGTCGTCGACCTTGCTGAAGCAGATTGGGATAGGGTAAGTTGCAGTGGCGTAAAATCACATCAAATTTATACAAATGTTGTAAAATCTAATCATATCTATACAATGTAAGATTTTATTTGACTTCTGCAAATCCACAAAAAGATTTGACAATCTGTAGTGTGTGTGGTATAATGATGGTATCACGTTGGCAGGCATAATGAGCGTTACCTCTCGGTAACGTGCCTGCCCTCCCACTCATTAGGGGATAAGAGACGTGATACGTGAAAACCATGTCACTCCGATCACAGAAGATTCAACTCATTCCGAATAACAAGCAGGCGACGGCTATGGCACAGCACTGCGGTTACGCCCGTGTTGCCTACAATGCCGCGCTGTCTTCGTTTAAAAGTGGATTAGACGATGGTAATTGGAAGACACTCTATGACATCAAAAAGGAATTCAACGCTCGGAAGCGTGAAGTCTTTCCTTGGTGCGATGAGATGTCCCAGAATGCCAGCAAGAATGCCATTCATCATTTTAGCGATGCAGTCAGAAGATGGAAGAGCGGTCAGAACAGGTTCCCCGTGCCGAAGAACCGAAGTGGTAAGCAAAGTTACCAAGCGGAGTAAAGGTATTAGCCCTGCAAAGCAGGGTAAATACCATTAGGCATGAACTCTGTTCGCGTGGAACGGAAGCGCGTCAAGCTGCCTGTCATAGGCTGGGTGCGGATGACGGAGGAGTTGCGATGGACAGGTGATATAGGTAGAGTCACCGTCTCCCGTAAAGATGATAAATGGTTCGTGTCTATTCTGGTTTGCACTGATGAAGGTAATCCGATGGTTCAGATGCCGTTAATAGACGCCCGTCTGCCTGTAGGCGTTGACGTGGGTATCAATACACTGGCAACGCTATCCGATGGGACTAAATATGAGAACCCACGCCCATTGAAACGCTACCTAAAGAAGTTAAGGCGTGCCGGGCGAATGCTTTCACGGAAGACAAGGTTCTCAAGTAACTGGCATAAGGCCCGTAAACGGCTTGCCAGCATTCACTACAGAGTCTCCTGCATCAGATTAGATAGTCATCATAAAACAAGCACGTCCATCGTTCGGAAAGCTTCGGCTATTGGTATTGAGACGTTGAACGTCAGCGGTATGCTAAAGAACAAGAAACTTGCAAAGCATATAGCCGATGCATCTCTATACCGCTTTTTGACGATGATAAAGTATAAAGCAGAACGGCGCGGTATCCCCATCACGGAAGCTGCCATGTTCTTTGCCAGCAGTAAGACGTGTAGTAGTTGTGGACACAAAAAGACGGAGTTAAATCTCTCTGAACGCACCTACCACTGCGGTGAGTGTGGTTTCACGTGCGACAGAGATGTGAATGCGGCAATCAACCTGTGTCCTTCATAAAAGTATGTCGCCCGTAGCTCGCGGGAGACGTGAAACGCCTCTGGAGTTCGTGTAAGACCACATTGGTTGGCAGTGAGCGTTGAACGAGGAAGTGTGGTTACTGATGGAAGAACCTGTTAGATTTGAACAGGTTTGATCAGATATGTATAAATCCCACAGAGCGGTGCAACGTGTCAACGTCAAAGGCGTGTTTCTCTGTTGTCAAGCGGTGGCACGCCATCTCATCGCGCAAGGGATGGGCGGCAAAATTATCAACCTCTCGTCTGTAACAGGTAAACAAGGTTTAGCGCGCTACGCAGCGTATAGTGCTTCCAAATTCGCCGTAATCGGGTTGACCCAGGCGCTTGCGTATGAGCTTGCACCTTATAGCGTAAACGTCAACGCTATCTGCCCGGGGCTGGTGGATACGGAGCGCGTGGGACACATGGCATCTGCCTTAATGCCCGTGGATATGCCTGATGACGAACAGCGTGCGGAGTTCGCTCGGCGCGCTGAAGCATCGGTGCCGTTAGGGCGGCTCGCCGAAGGCGAGGATGTCGCAAAGATGGCCGCGTTCCTCGCTTCAGACGAATCCGCGTACCTGACCGGGCTATCTGTCATCGTAGCAGGCGGTTTAATGATGTATTAGTCAACGGCACAGCGGCGTGTGCCTCCTACCGTAAAATCCGCTGATCGCTCAGATCTTTGCCGCCCACCGTTTTGACGATAGACGCGCCTCGCCACTCCTTGATTTCCAAGTCGTGGAACGCGTTGACAATGTTATACTGCGTTGGTAGATCTTCCCAGCGCGCTTTGTGGAACTCTACCGTGCCCTCGCCGCGCCACTGCTCCTTGACGACGCGATTCGGCGTGCTGGCAGGCGTTAGCACCGCGTAGGCAACATCAGCGGTACCCCATTCACCGGTTCTCGGCATGTATTTATAGTGCAATGTGCCGGTGAGTGGTTGTTCGCCAGGGGTTTGCTTCGGCGGAGAAGGCGCGTGCGTTTGTGGTACTTGTTCGGTCGGCTTTACATGCATGTCCATAAACTTAAAACCGAGCCAACTTGCAGTGCAGTGTGTTTCACCATTAAAAGTTAGCGGTTCTGGCAATTCACAATAGATTTTAGAGAAGCCTAATTCCTCGCGGCCTGTCAAAATCGGATCTGTCAGGTTCTCCCACAGCACAGTCAACAAAGAGCCTGTTGCGCGGTCTACTTCACCGTTGAAAACCACGGGGAGGCTGACGCCGAGGGTGTTGTAACCACGCCCTGCCAGCCATTCAATTTCTTTCATATAGCCCGCGGAAACCGAGACAATTGGCTCACCGTTAAGGGCGAAACCTGGCGGTAGAAACGCCTCTAATTGTTCGCCGTTCGTCAGAAAACTCACTGAAATTGATGTTGATTTCGGATTATCTTTACACGCAAATTTTCTACCGTCGGGCCCCCGTCGCGGTCCCGTCCGCGGGCCAAAATGCGTGGGCATCCGGTACATTGCGTTTGGAGCGCCACCCTTGTGAAACGTGTAACCCATCTCTTTTCCTCCAAATGAAAATTGACAAAAAACGTTAACGAGATTTTTCGCTTGATGCGATTACGTCAAAAACCGACCGAGGCTTGAAATTGCGGAAAATTTGCCTGGGTGATATACCGCTATTATACGGATACACGGTGCAATGTCAAGCAATATTGTGTGCGAATCTTCTCACAAATAGAGAACTGAATGCCTCTGATACGAGAAGAAGAAAACTTGACAAAAAACTGAAAACGGCTTAAAATTGGCAAAAAATGATGACTGGAGAAAAAATGAAACTCGCGATATGCAACGAAATGTTTGAAAATTGGAAAATTGAGGACGTTTTTACCTACACCGCCCAACTCGGCTACGATGCCGTTGAGATTGCACCGTTTACTTTGGCAGACTCGGTTTTGGACATCGGCGATGCAGAACGAACGCGCATCCGAAAAGCCGCTGAAGCTGCAAAGATAGAAATCGCAGGACTTCACTGGCTACTCGTTTCACCACCGGGACTCTATATTAACCATCCAGAGGCAGACATCCGGAACGAAACGCGAGACTATTTCCTCGCGTTGATCGAACTGTGTGCAGATTTAGACGGGCGCGTGATGGTTATTGGATCACCGCAACAACGAAACGTCATAGCACCGCTCACCTTTGAAGAGGCATGGAACTACGCACGGGATACCTTCGCAGAAGGCGCAGAACTCGCCGGTGAAAGAGGGGTTATGTTGTGCATGGAACCGTTGTCCAGCGATCAGACGAACTTCATCACGAATCCTGACAAAGCCGTTGAGATGGTTAACGCCATAAACCACCCGAACTTCCAGATGATTCTGGATGTCTGTAGCACCGCAAAAGAGGGATTGGATATGCCGACGCAGATTCACAACTGCGCCTCGCACCTCGCACATTTCCATTCCAACGACGACAACGGGTATCTGCCCGGTTCCGGCAATGTGGACTACCCACCAATCATCGAAGCATTGAAAGAGATTGATTACAACGGCTATGTCTCGACAGAGGTTTTCGACTTCAAACCCGATCCGCAGACAATCGCGAAACGGAGCATTGAATTCCTGAATTCTCTGATGTAGCGGTAGTGGATGAGTTGTTTGTCTGTTTCTGCTCCGAGGCATTAAGAGGCACGCTTGCAAAGCGAACTTGCGAAAAGTACGAAGGAAGGACTATAATGACAAACGTTATCCACGAGTGCTATAACGCCTATAATGCACTCAGGACAGAAATGGGGCGTTGGCTCAAACAGAGCATGCTGCTGGATCCGCCTGGGCCAAACGACGGTGGCGAGGACGAGGCAAACTATGCCCTCGCATGGTTTCCTCACTACCTAATTACGGGGGATGCAACTGTCCTCCAACACTTCGATGCTCTCAAGGCAGCACTCCTCGGTTGGGTGAAACGCGATTGTGTGCATGGCTATGAGCCGAAGGCGGAAGCACATCACGGGCCAGAACCGTTTCTGCTTTTCCTGCCTCGCTATATTGGAGTGAAGCCGGAAGATACGGAAGCCATCGGACTGTTGACAGATGCTGCCGAACACATCGGGAACTGGGTGCCAGAAATACCACCTTGGTACGATTACGAACGAGATACCTTCATCGGATACCACATTGGAAGCCGATTTGTAGAGAACGATGAGCACAACGTCTATGAAATGGCAGAACATTTTCGATTTATCCATATTGCGCTCGCAGCATATCGTGTGACGGGTGAAGAACGCTATGTGACATGGGCGTTGCGATACGGCAGAAAGCGCGCTGAGCGGTTGATTTCCGCGCCACATCCGATGCCTTTGCTCTGGACGCTTGACGGAGAAGGGCTTGACGAAGCCGCTGTCAATGCGAAAAATTTACATCGGCTTGTGGCAAGTACTCATCACATTCCGGGTGATGCGCTCGCTGGCATTGAGGTGTTGTTGGCATCTGGTGCTATCTATGCATTGGGTGATCTCTATCTGCTGTCTAGAGAGGAGGTATTCAAAACGGCGGCGAAGCACATCGTGGAACCGTTAGTGACATCGCTCGGCGATGCGTATAACGATCCGGCGGCGGCGGCGCTGAGCTACTACCGCTGGACATTCGAGGATACTGGCTTTGACGCGGCGATTCGTGCCGGGCTAGCGGAACTGCCTGATGAAGCACCGGCACTGCTGGCGTTGATTTTTCCACAAGAGACGCGCCGTCGAGAACTTGGTGTCGGCAAACGGGCAGATATGGCGTATTGGGGCGAATGGTCAGATGATGGCTCGGTGAAACCGATTCAAGAACCGTCAACTGCCACGCTAACACTCGCCTATCAGGTAACAGGTGACGTGTCGTTCGCGAGGCGTGCCTTACGGAATGCAGCGACGCGCCTGACTATCGCGAGACGGGTGTTGCGTGGCGGCCGGGAACACGCCGATATGGGCGGCGCAGTCTGCTCGGTTGCAGCTGGACATGGCCGGAATTGGGGACAAGGTGCAGTCACCGCATGCTACGGCCCGCTGCTCCTCGGTACCCGTGAGATTCAGAGTGAGGTTACCCCGCTTTTGGCGGTGAAACACGCAAATGGGAAAACGGCTTTACCCTCGACGCTGCTCTCATTAGTCCGCCCCATTCTCAACACAGAAAAGCGTGCAGAGGTAGTCTTCTACAATGGCGGCGATTCACCGATTACGTTTTCGTGGCAACGCCAAAAACGCGCCGATGTAGAACCCTCGTGGCAGGAGGAAACACTGGGTGCAAACGAAACGCAAAAGCGGATTTTGTGAACACGCACGCCGCAGATGTTCCTAGTGCAAGTTTTTTAGGGGAAATCTACCCCAAAAATGCTCACAAAGCGCACCAAATTACTTCCCAATATTCTGTGCGACGAGCGTCAAATCCAGGATATTAACGGTGCCATCGGCGTTCACATCAGCATCAGCATCGGCTTGTCCAAAGCGAGAAGCCACAAAGGTTAGGTCTAAGATATTGACAACACCGTCGCCTGTCACATCATAGGTTTCCGACGCATCCACAAGCAGGTTGGAACGCACCAATTTAAAGACAATATCTTGACTGTTCTCAAATTTAACGGGCCCGACATCCGGTGCTAGCCATTGGTAAGTAGTTGAGCGAGTAGTGCCGAGTGCAGCACTGGTTTTCGATCGCACCCGAATTTTGAAGCAGTTCGCGAATGTCCCTGCCGGGGTGGCCACGTCCTCTACAGCGATAACTTTGTTAACGCTTGTGAGGGCGACGGGCCCGATGAGTTGCACCGCTGTTTCTGCCGTAACCTCCCACGACTCTCCAAGTTTCAGACGCACCGGGAAAAAGATAGCAGGCGGAGAAAATTCAACATTCGCCACGCCGAACACTGAACCGAGTTCCGCTATAATTTTATGGAGCTTAAGTCCATCTTCTCCAACCTCCATAAAAAGCTCATCGACACTGCTTACGTCTGTACCCAGTACTTCTGCAGTTATTTTCAGCAGTCTGACCTCTTTACCATTAAAGCGTTCTTCGGTGGTTTCAAGGGTGTAGGTGAGCCGTTCTGTGCCATCTTCGCTCTCCAAAACCCACATATTGCCAATATCTGAGGGGTAATAATTTTGTGCTGATGTCGGAAAAGTGAAACTATAGACTAGCACGAGCACTAACAGCAGCACAAATGCGATTTTTCCAATCATTCACTTCCTCCTCCTGTAAGGCTACACAGGTTAGTAGGTGCGCAATTTATTTCTCATGGGGATGCACAATGAATTGTGCTACTACGAACCCGCTTAAAATGGAAAACGAATTTTAGCGAAGGTGTTACGCCAAGCGTATTCGCTCCTCGGTTTGTCTCGCACCGCAGCATAAAAGCAAAAACGCCTTGATTCAGCTATCGCGGCTCAACCTGCTACACAAACAGATAAGTTGTGACATCAAGGCGTTTTATTGTACTATTAGGACTTAAATAGTAAGCACGATTTGGGTAGGCGCGCTTAGAAAGCGCGCCTCTTGGGGAGTTGTACCTACTTCAGAATAACCATCCGCCGGGTCGCAGCAAAATCAGCAGTCTGCAGCGTGTAGAAGTAAATGCCACTTGAAACACGCTCACCCAACTCATTCTTGCCATCCCAATATGCTGCACTTGAGGATGTCATATATGAATCTCTCGCTTGCCAACCCAAATCTAGTGTCCGAACAAGATGCCCCGAAATATCATAAATCTGAATCTTCACTTCTGTTGCTTGACTCAACTGATACGGTATCCAGGTTTCGGGGTTAAACGGATTCGGGAAGTTCTGTGCCAATATCGTCTTTTGCGGCTGCACATCGCCTACACGCAGCTGCACGCTCATATAAGCATTGCGAATATCCGAAGTTGACACCGTGTGCTGGAAGGGCCCCGAGACAATCGTGCCGTGTTCATCGTAGAGCGCAATCTCCAGTTTATCGCCGGCTTCGACGACGCTGTTGCGATTCACATCTGCCCAACCGGTAGAGAACCGCTTCACGTCACCGGAGACTTGCTCGGTAACAACGGTGCCTGTGCGGAGGTTTTCAGCAACGGCGGTGTAGGTGGTGCCGGCCGCCATGTGCTGCAAGTCGCTGGTGATGACGAACGCCCACGCACTCTTATAGGTGGAGAGAGCAGGCGCCGCTGCGCCGCCGTCTTCAGCAGCAGGCTCCTGGGCAACTGCTTCTTCAGCAGGTGCTTCGGCAGGTGCCTCTTCAGCAACTACCTCTGCAGCAGGCTCCTCGGTATCCGGTGTGTTCTTCCAGGCTTTACCGGTGAACGTTACCATCCCCCCAGTTGGGGTATTGACGATATACCCACTTCCGCCATCAATACTAAAACCGGCATCCGCTTCAGCAACAGAGTAAGCTACCAAACGCTGCAGCGCTGTATCAAGTCTGATCACAATCGTTGAACCGAACATCTCGGCAAGCGATTTCGCCGTATACGGCTCTTCTGGCATCAGCGGGATAGAAATCATGTTCAAGCCCGGCTGAAGCATGACATCAAAATTGTATGTTGTCGGCACCATCGGCTCCGCGACAACCGGTTCTTCGGCAGGCACTTCTTCAGCAGGTTCTTCAACAACCGGTTCCTCGGCAGCCGCCTCTTCAGCAGGTTCTTCAACAACCGGTTCCTCGGCAGCCGCCTCTTCAGCGACAACATCAGTTGGCACCGTGGGTTCTTCTACGACAGGTTCCGCCGGGGTTTCTACTACCGGCGTATCGACTTCAGGTGCCTCAACCAGATTGTAGTTTTCCAATTCAAACACAACACCTTGATCCACGTCCTCAAATTTGATGGGACCCACATCAGGTGCTAACCATTGGTGGGAAGTTGAACGTAGAACTGCGAGTGCAGTGACGACTCTCCGCTTAATCTCCAACTTGACGCAGTTTTCAAATATGCCGCTCGGGGTTTCAACGTCCTCAATCGCGACAACTTCTATAGTGCTGGTGCTAGTCACCGGCCCCACGATTTTCAATTCTGTCTCTGTCACAATCTCCCACTTATGCGCTAATGGCAATGCGGCTGGGAAAAAAACGACCGGTGGATCAAAAGTCGCCTCTGCGGTGCCGAACGTGCCTTCGGCCGTAGCCGTTTGATGTAGGAGAAGGGCCCCGGCTTCAGCAGTCACAAAGTAGTTATCAATGTCGACCGTTTCTGTGCCGAGTGTCTCAGTAGCGATTTTCAGGAGGATAAGCTCTTCACCGTCAATGTTTTCGGGGCCTTCAAGCGTATAAGTCCGCCGCTCAGCACCATCCGTAGTAATTAAAACCCATGTATTGCCGATCTCCGTGGGGTAATAATTTTGTGCTGCCGCTGTCATCGCGAAACTACAGACAAAACTTAACACCAGAACAGGCTTCAGCCAACGTAGAAATGCGGTCATTTTCATAGTTTAGATCTCCTTTTTTTAAGTTGAATTCGAATTTAATCTGAATGTAATACAGGGAATGGATTGCGTCTACTCCCCGCCTAAATCCCCAAATCAAATTCTATAGTGTTTGGAAAATGCAATATTGCCCCGGCGGCATTTTCGCGCTGGGCAGCCAAAACTACGAGTGGCTTATCGCCGGATGGGGACACCGTGTTAGCAGGTTCACACCACCCCGCCGGGGAGATATCGTCCTGTTCCGAGACGTATCGATACCCAAACCACACGCCGATTGCCATAAGTAGAACGGCAAGGACAATAACAGCTAATGCCACTTTCCAATTTACCATATTGACTTTTCCAAACTCCGTATGATAATAATTAAATGTTACTACATTTATCAAAGGTTTGCAAGAAAAAAATAGTAGACTTAGGGGCATTGAGTTCTCCGGTAGGAGCGAGCTCCGCATCGCGACTTCCTCTATGAACCGAGAAAAAAACCGAAATAACCCTATAGTCAGCTAAGCGTATTCAGACAGGATAAAGTTAATTGCCTAAATGCTGCGCGATGCGCACCAAATCCAGAATGTTCACGACACCATCGCCTGTCACATCCGCGTCGGAATCGGCTTCCCCGAAGCGAGAAGCCACAAAGGTTAGGTCCAAGATATTAATAACCCCGTCCCCTGTTACGTCATAAGGCAGCGTATTGGCATCTACCAATTCAAAGATCAGTCCATCGCTGTTTTGATATTTTACGGGCCCTACATCGGGTGCCAACCATTGGTAGGTAGTCGAAGCGAGTTTTAGGAATGCGGCGGTGAGCTGCAAATTTAACTGCACCTTGGCACAGTTCTGGAATGTCCCGGCTGGTGTCACAACGTCCTCAAATCCAACAACTTTAAAATCGGTGGTATTTTTCCCGGAGATTGCCAGTCCTAGCCTTATTTCCGCTTTTGCATCCGACACTATCTGCCACTCATCCTCTAGCTCTAACTGTATTGGGAAAAAAGTAGCCGGTGTTGGAAAATTCGCTGTCAAGGTGGCAACCGGGTCCTCTAGGATAATGCTATGGAGTTTAAGGCCTTCGTCGTCAACACTCACAAAATACCTGTCAGTGTCAATCTCGTCAGTGCTGAACTCCTCGGTCTGGATTTTGAGGAGAACAAGCTCTTTACCGTCAACAGTTTTGGGTCCCTCAAGCGTATAGGTACCCCGCTTCGTACCATCGGTACTCTCTAACACCCACCTATTGCCGATGTCCGCCGGATAATAATTTTGTGCTGCCGCCGTAAA
Source organism: uncultured Poribacteria bacterium (assembly GCA_958295855.1). Classification (GTDB taxonomy): domain Bacteria; phylum Poribacteria; class WGA-4E; order WGA-4E; family WGA-3G; genus CATQHH01. Next base: position 781,596 of record OY282383.1, read on the forward strand.
TGCAAAACTACAGCCTAAGTTCAACACCAGAGTTAACTTCAGCCAACGCAAAAGTGCACGTTTTTTCATAATTCACATCTCCTTGTGCCGCTCGCTAAAAATAAAATAGCGATTAAAATAATAACCGAGGAGTGGTGATTTTCAGTCTTCGCTTAAGAGTGTCTCGTGGCAGGAAAGTTAACTGATAGCCGACGACTCTTTAACCACCAACCGATAACTATTTACTCTATTGACTTTTTCTAGCATCCGTGTGATAATAGGTAGATGTTACTACATTTATCGAAGGTTTGCAAGAAAAAAAGAGCGTAGGGCGGATTGCTATATCTGTCTACACGCAAATCGCCGAAGGAGAAACATAAATGCGGTTGAAAGGGCGCATTGCCATCGTGACAGGTGGTGGCGGCGGCATTGGGAAAGCGACATGCCTCACGTTCGCAAGAGAAGGCGCGGATATTGTCATCCCCGAAGTAAATATAGCACATGCAGAAGCAGTCGCAACAGAGATAACTACCCTCGGCAGACGCTGCCGGGTGATTGAAACGGATGTTGCTGACGGTGAGTCCGTGCGAACGATGGTAAACACAACGCTTGACGAGTTTGGAAAGATTGATATTTTAGTCAACAACGCCGGTATTTTCAGCTACACTCGCATAGAGGCCTGCACCGAAGCGGAATGGGATAGGATGATGGCTGTCAACCTCAAAGGGCCGTTCCTCTGTTCGCAGGCAGTCATGGAAACGATGAAAGCGCGAAGGTTTGGACGTATCATCAACCTCGGTTCGCTGGCAGGACAAGTGGGCGGCTTGGTTGCATCTGCTCCATATTCCGCCTCAAAAGCAGGTGTGATGTGTCTGACGAAATCGTTGGCACGCGTGCTTGGTGAATACGGAATTACAGTGAACTCCATTGCACCGGGGGTAGCCGCAACGGAGATGGCGAAAAACCACCCAGACATGACGGATGAGATTCCACTAGGGCGTGTTGCAGATGCCTCGGAGATTGCAAGTGCTATCCTTTTCCTCGCTTCGGAAGAGGGACGTTATGTCACTGGGGCGACGCTTGATGTCAACGGCGGCATCCGGATGGCATAGAGTCGTAGGCATACGCTGTTATGCCGTGCACCCTTTAAAAAGGTAATTTGAAAGGAGAAAAGACATGGAATACAGAACACTCGGGCGCGCGGGTGTGAAGGTCTCACCCCTCTGCCTTGGTACAATGATGTTCGGCGGCCCTACGAATGAACGTGATTCCATTCGCATCATCCACCGTGCGCTGGACGTGGGAATTAATTTTATGGATACTGCTAACGTCTACAACGCTGGCGAATCCGAACGAGTTATTGGGAAAGCGGTTCGATCCAATCGTGACAAGTGGGTGATTGCAACGAAAGTTCACGGCAATATGGGTGAGGATGTCAACCAAGGGGGTTCACACCGATTTCATATCATGTCAGCGGTGGAAGCAAGCCTCAAACGCCTCGGCACCGACCATATTGATGTCTATTACCTGCACCGATGGGATGCCGCCACGCGAATTGCGGAATCTTTGCGGGCCCTGGATGATTGCGTGAGGCAGGGCAAGGTGCGTTACATCGCTTGTTCTAATTTTGAGGCGTGGCGCGTCTGTGAGGCACTCTGGACAAGCGAAAAGCATGGAGTGGAGGAGTTCGTATGCGTCCAACCGCTCTATAACATTGTTAATCGCGGTATTGAGGTGGAACTGCTTCCGTTTTGCCAAAAATACGGTGTAGGGGTTGTGCCGTACAGTCCGTTGGCGCGCGGCGTGCTGTCCGGCAAGTATGTGTCAGGCGAAAACCCCCCTGCGGGCTCTAGAGCGGCGCGGCAGGACAGGCGAATTTTACAGACTGAGCTCCGCGAGGAAAGTTATGAAGTCGCACAGCAACTGAAACCTTTGGCAGATGCACACGGCAAAACGCTGACGCAATTTTCATTGGCATGGGTACTGGCAAATCCGACAATTACATCTGTTATCATAGGTCCCCGCACGATGGAACAGCTGGAGGATAACCTGGGGTGTTTAGATTGCACACTAACAGAAGCCGATGAAACGGCTATCAATGCGTTGGTGCCTCCGGGTGAGCATACAGGCAAAGGTTACAACGACCCGGCGTATCCGGTGCTAGGCAGGCTGACAAAAGGTTAGAATTCGGTTTCTCTCCTGCTGTAGGGAAGGAATGACGAAAGACGCTACGGCAAAAAAGGGGATATTCTGCGAAACGTGGGTGAATCTTCGTTGACTAAGAAAAAATTGCGCTTCTTACTATCAGAGATGTGCACGCACCGCTTGAGTGAATGTTTTCTGATCTCATAAAACTGATACCCTAGCTCCGCCACGTACTGCTCAATCTCCCTGAAATCGGCACGATTGGTTTCACCGACATCTTTGAGCTCCGCCATCAAGAGGGGCGCGTACGTTTTTAAGCAGTACTCACCGCCGCGCAATACCTCCAGCTGATACCCCTCCACATCAATCTTGATGAAATCCGGGATGGGCAGTTCGCGGATGAGGTTGTCAATTGTGTCAAGCGTTACCGGTTCCGATGCCGCTCGCCCTTTAGCATACTTTAAGGATGCTGTGCCCTCAGCAAGTGCTGCCTCGGAATAGTAGAGGTGTCGCTGTTCCATGCTATCGCCGAGCCCCTTGTTGACAACTGTGACGTTCGCGAACTGATTCAGACAGACATTTTCGTGAAGATAGGCACAGGTTTGCGCGGCAGGTTCAAACGCTACGACCGCCCCGCTTTGAAAGCACTCCTCGGATTGCGAGACGCAAACGGCAACTCGGGAGGCAAGCAGGCATGTATAAAACCCGATGTTCGCCCCGATGTCCCAACAGATATCCCCCGGTTTGATGAGTTTCAAGAGCTTAGTAATAACGTACCGCTCGTCATGGGTGCCGTAAAAATAGAGATATTGGTGCTCAAGGTTGGCTAAGTTGGCTTTCAATCGGAACCGGTACTTGGTTTCAAAGGTAGCAATCGGGTCTTCGGGGATAATCCAATTCCTTGTCAGGGTTAAGATCTGGCTTTTTCCCTCAGTGATCGGACACCATCGGAGGTAGCTGCGGATGAGCCAGTTGAGCTGCGAATTCATCCCCACGTCTCAAGCCCCAACAATTTTTTGCCAAGTTCAGTTAGGTGCGCGGTTTCACCTAATTCATGCTCCTTTTCTGAGCGTTCCCCGCCAAACCCTGCCATTCGATTTTTCCAGGCGTTAACGCGGCGTTCGCGTGCTTCTGGATTCGCTTCTCCTGTCGGAGACATAGAGATGTATTGGACGACGCGCGGGGCATCAGCCGTGTTGATGCCAGCACTATGGGGCAAAGCGCTATGCCAAATTATCAAATCCCCTGCTTTTCCGGGGACAGGAATCGCGCCCAACGCCTCTAAATCTTGTTGCCTCGGGTCGGCATCCGGTGGAAGGCTTTTTATCCACGCCTCAACCTTATTGTGGAACCCGGGCACACAGGTAAACGCACCTTGGTTGGCGGCGGTATCTGTCAGATAAAGGACACCTTGCACATGGAAGCGAAAGGGGATGTCTACGGACGTGTCCCAGTGAAGCCCTAAGTTTGTGCGTTCAAATTTGCCGGGGGCATTGGGCGGGCTCATGCTGGCGCGGTCGAAACTCACCCATAGTTTCTCCGTACCCCAAATCTCAGCGAACGCTTGATGCACCCGCGGATATTGGCGAGTTGCCCACAACGTCGGGTGCTGATAGATTTCCACCATGATGCTGTTGCGAGGGGAGTCGGGATACCAACTGTCAGGATTGTCGGCATCCATTTGAAGGAAGTCCCAGACTGCCTGTGCTGTGTTCTGTACCAACTCTGGAGGTGCTGCGTCGTGGATAACGACATAACCGTTTTCTTCCCAAAAAGCACGATCTTCGGAACTCAAAACTGACATTTTCTTTCTCCAATTATGAGATTAAGTGTGAACGACACATGGCGTGTGCCTACTACTTTTTAAGCGTCCTACCCCAATCGGCGTAAAAATGCAGATAAAAAGATAACTATTAACCCTAAAATCACGGTGATGTTCAACCACGGTGAAGGCTTCTTTTGAAATACCTCAAAAACAGGATATGGGAACGTTAGGATAATTGCAAGGGTAAATATCAGAAAAACGATAAAAAGTTTGACACCTAAGACGAGGATGTAGAGTGAGTAATCTGAAACAACAGGTAAAGGCGCAGCTTGCAGCTCCACCACATTGTGCGATACAGCAGCAGATGCACGTGCTTCTCTAAAGAAGGTGATAAAGTTATACAACCCTGATATAAGGACGGTTAACAGCGCGCTCCAGACGAATCTGCTGAAGCGTCGCAGGGCCGATGAAATCAGTTCCCCCGGGTCGGGAAGGCGGCTGGCAATCGGAATCAGCACAACGCGAAAGAAGAAGAATCCGCCTATTATCAGAACGACTGAGCCGACATGCAACCATTGCATCAAAGGTTTCAGAAACATTTTAATTATTTGCAGTACGACGGTTTCTGCAGCAGTTGGCATCACCTTGAAAATCTCGTCGTAATTAATATGAGGGTGGTTCGTAAATAATAGCTGCAGGGGGCACCCTGAGCGGCAAGCGTGCAACGTCAAACAATTATGCACCACCCTCAATTAATGTCATTATACTGTAGGGCGATGGAAACCCATCCCCGCTGCCTGTTCGTAGCACAGGCCATCTGCGACCCAGGAAGGGTTACCTCGCGTGACAATAGGTTGCGCGATTTTACACCACTGGCTTTCCACCAACCGGCTTGAAACAGGAACGTGCCTGCTTGCAAGCATCCGGCGACACAAACCGGTCGTCGGGACCGACTACCTGCATTGTGCAGTTGCACCAATAGTGCGATCCCGGATTGTTTTCAACAAGGTTTTGCAAGTTGCCACCGGGAATATAAATCGCCTTCGTCCGGAGGTACTGGCATATCGGCCGGTTGAAGATTGGAAGTGTTTTTCCTTCTAACATGTTCAAGCTCCTTTCGTTACGGCACAGCGGAGTGTGCCTGCTACTTTGCCGCCATCATTGCGGCACGGCTGATGAGATTCCGGGTTAACGTCACCTTATACGCATTGTCGTTCAAGGGTTGGGCATCCTTAACAGCATCCTCGCCAGCTTGCATGCTGACTGATTCGGTAATCATCTTGCCAGTGAGCGCGGCTTCCGCCTCTGTGGAACGCCAAGGCGCGGGAGCAACCCCCCCGAGGACGATGCTGGCGGCTTGACAGGTGTTCCCCTCCATCTCAAAGACTCCCGCAACGCTGGCCAAGGCAAAGTCAGGTGCCCCTTTCTCGCGGGCCTTCAGATAAAAACTCTTCGCATTCGATTTGGGATGTGGTACCTGCACCTCAACAACAATTTCGTTCGGCTCAAGCACATTTTCCCGATACGGATTCGTCGCTGGCAAGGTAAAGAATTCTTCAACCGACATCGTTTTCTCACCCTCGGGGCCAACAATCTTGAGCGACGCGCCCAAGGCAATCAGCGCGGGAGCGATATCCGAAGGATGCACAATATAGACCGGGTCACCGCCGAGGATAGCGTGATATTTGCTCAACCCCTCAATGGCATAACAGAGCTCGCCGCCCTTCTTGAGGCAATCGACGGTTTCATCTCGGTAATACCAGCACCGCGGGCGTTGACAGAGGTTACCACCGAGCGTGCCGACGTTCCGAATCTGGGGTGTAGCGACAGAACCTGCCGCCTGTGCAAGCACGGTGTAGTGATTCTGAATCTCCGGATACATCGCAATGTCGGCGACGGTGGCTAACGCGCCGATTTTCAAACCGGATCCATCCGCTGAGATGCTATCCATTCCAGGCAACGTCTTGAGATTAATCAGCGTTTTGGGGGTTTCAATGTACTCCTTGAGTTCACCGAGCAGGTCTGTCCCGCCTGCTATCACCATCACCTCGCCCCATCCGCTGTCACTCAACAGTGAGGTGACCTGTTCCAGACTGGTCGCGTTGACGTAACTAAATTTTTCCATGGCTGACCTCCTTATGCCTTTTTCTCGGCAAGCGCGGTGAGGATTCTATCCGGTGTGAGCGGCAGTTCCCGAATACGAACGCCAATTGCATTGTAAACTGCATTTGCGATAGCACCCGGTGTTGGGATGCACGGTGGTTCGCCGATGCCAGTAACTTTCCGGTGCGTATCAAAAACGATAGACTTAATTTCAGGTATCTCGAAGGTTCCAGGGATTTTGTAATCCTCAAGGTTAGCGTTGAGCATCCGCCCGGTTTGTGCATCCATGAACCGCTCCTCGAGCAGGGCTTGTCCTAACCCCATGATAACGCCGCCATTAATCTGGCTCTCCGTTGTCAACCGGTTAATCGCCAATCCGCAATCTTGGACAGCCACAATTTTAATCAATTTGACAGCACCGGTTTGCGTATCCACTTCAACTTCAGCAAACTGGGTGCCTGCGACGACGCCTTTTCTGAGTTCTTCAGCCCAATGCCCGCCTTCGCTGATGCTCTCCATGCCGAGTTGTCCAGCCGCTTGTTGCCATGTAATCGTTTTTGTCCGGTCAGAAGCGACGTAGATAATGCCGGTGCCGACGCGCAGGTCGGCCACGGGGGCCTCCAATAAGGGGGCAATGTGTTCAAACAATTTCTGTTTTGCCGCCGCTGCTGCGGTTTTGATGACAGGCGCAACGGATGCTGTCGTTTGACTCCCACCACTGCCGCCGGAGGGCAACCCTGGAGCGCTATCGCCAACCTTTACCGTAATATCAGTCGGTGCGAGCCCGAACTCTTCGGCGACAATAATCGCAATGGCAGTGCGAATGCCTGTGCCGATGTCTTGTGTCCCGGTAACGGCTTCAACGGTACCATCGGCATTGATAGTGACACGCGCTTCTGTGCCGCGGCCTCCACCGCCACCCCATTGCCCGCTGCCAACACCCATGCCACGCTTTTTCACACCGTTCCCAGCACCCGGTACGTTGTTGCGACGGTGCCATCCAATCTCTTGGGCCCCGAGCGTATATTGCGCCTGGCGTACCTCACTCGAGTCATTAATGCGGCGGAACTCTAGCGGATTCATCCCCAGTTTCTCTGCAAGTTCATCCATGAGAGAATCCATCGCAAACGCGCCTTGCGGGTGCCCTGGGGCACGCATCGCCCGTTGGTTTCCCGCGTTGACAGCCACGTTAACCCGTTCGGTTCGCGTATTTGGGACATGGTAGACGTACGGCCCTACGAACCCCGCGCCACTGGAGATGCCACCTGTGCCGTAGCCGCGCATATCGTAGGCGATAAGTCGGCCATCGCGCGTCGCGCCCGCGCGCACGTGCTGCGTCATCGAGGGCCTATTCCCCGCGACAAGGTGCTCATCCTTGCGTGTCAGCATCAACTTCACGGCTTTGCCAGTGATGCGTGCCAATTTGGCGGCCGCCTCCCCTTCGGAGCCAGGACCGAATTTGCTGCCAAACCCACCGCCCATGTGTTCTGTGATGACTCTGACCTGGTTTGGGGGCAGCCCAAAGTACTGTGCAAGATCTCTGCGGACTCCGAAAACTCCCTGTGTCGATGCCCAAACAGTCAGGTTTTGTTCGTCTTCCCATTCTGCAACATGGCCGTGTGTTTCCAAGCAGACGTGTGTCTGCACAGGCGTGTGGTAGGTAGCTTCCACCTCAACAGCGGCTTCCTCGAACCCTGCAGCGACATCTCTGTTTTTATTGATGCTAGGTTCACTCTGATTGCCTGCCCAATTCTCTCGGATTTGCGGTGCGCCTTCCGCCATCGCGTCCGCTTCCGTGACAACGTGGGGTAACGCCTCCAGGTGAACCTGAATGAGTCGGAGCGCGTCCTTGGCGATGTCATCGGTTTCCGCGGCAACCGCGGCAATCTCCTGCCCTTGATACCTGAGTTTCTTTCCAGATTCAATTAACGGGATAACCGCTTTGACCCCGGGCAACGCTTCCGCTTGGCTCATGTCAATGCCCATCACGGTTGCGTGTGGGACTTCAGAGCGAAGAATACGTCCGTAAAGCATCCCCGGTCGATTGATATCAAAGGTATACTTTGCTTTTCCTGTAACTTTATCCTTACCGGACAAACGGGTTATCCGCTTGCCAATAAGCCGAGATTCACTTGCTTCTCCCCATGATTCCATTAGTTTTCCCTCTTTTCCACATACCTTTCGGCGTAGCACAGTTTTCGCGGTTGTGGTATCGTATGGCACATCTCAGCAGAGGTTTCTGCGGTAGCGATTGCATCGGAAGTCTCCGACGAGATTTACCCCATGGCTAAATTGCGTCAAAAACTGTAGCTACTGCAACCTAATTAAAATTTTTCCGTGAAGCGGTTTTAACGGCATCAAAGATGAACGGGTAGGTGCCGCAACGACAAGTGTTGCCGGACAAGCCTTCCTTAATCTCTCCCAGCGTCGGTTTCGCGTTTTCGTTCAACAGTGCTGCCGATGAGACTATGAAACCGGGGGTGCAGAATCCACACATCAGCGCATCGTGTTGGATGAATGCTTCTTGCACCGGATGCAAGTCGTCGCCGTCTGCTAAGCCTTCCACGGTTGTTATCTGCTTCCCTTGCGCGTCCATTGCAAGCATCATGCAAGCGTAAACAGTCTTCCCATCTACTATGACAGTACAACCGCCACATTCACCCCGGTCACAGATAAGTTTAGCCCCGGTCAAATCCACGTTGTTGCCGCTCGTATCTATGCCGTCGCGCAAAACCGTCAACAATGTCGTGCGTGCTTCAACTTCGACTTGATATGACTTCTCATTGATATTGAGTTGAATCTTCGCGGTAGAGACAGCTTCGTCCATTTGGGCTTCGGCTGATTTCTCCGCCCCGATTAAGACGGTGGGGGCGACGGTTGCGGCAACGGTGCCGGTGCCTACGCCTTTCAAGAAACTCCGGCGCGAGATATTTGAGTCTCGAACCTGTTTTTTTTCTTTCTCTGACATGCTTTGCCTCCTTACTCCAGATTATCAGGGCGGCCCCAGGTATAGCGGAAAATCATAGCCGCCCGCGCCTTCAGAAATAAATGGCTCACAATCAACATTGTATTTGCTCAGTCTAATCGTTAGATTTACGTTATGCTTTTCTTAAGATACCACATTTCACGTTTTTTTTCCAGAAAAATCTAGCTCCAACGTCCTTAAGTTTTCAATTTGTCTGAGTCAAGCACCACAGGATTAGTTCTGAGATTTACCCTGTGACAACACACCTATCTTACTTCCTAAATTCTCCGCAAGGAATGTCAAAACATCATTCAAAAAGTTGAGAGACCGGACAAGAAAAGCCCTCTACCACATCCTCCCCTGTCAAGGTGTCTTCGCGTGTGAGCAATGTGATGTCGGTTTCGGAACGATACACCGTTACTGTTTTCGCGACTGGTTCTATAACCCAAACGAGGCGCGTGCCAGCGTCCAAATAGTTGAGTGCCTTTTGGACAACACGAGACTGTGCATCAGTTGGAGAAACCACCTCTACTGCGAGGTCCGGCGGAATTGAGAACACCTTGCTCAAGTCTTCAGGCAGGCGTGCTGTTGAAACAAAGGCTACATCCGGCATTAGCACGCGTTCGCCCATCTGAAAACCCGTATCTGGCATATAAATCCGCCCCAACTGATTCTCACGGACATGCAACTGCAAATACCAATCAATGTTCGTGCGGATATTACCGTGTTCTCCGGACGTAGGTGGCCGCGGTATTAATTCTCCTTTAACGTATTCATACCCTTCTAAATCGCTCGCAAGAAATTCCTCCAACGTCATCCGAGAAGGCGTAGGAGACTTTGCGGGAGGTTTCCCTTCTTGCGCGAACCCCGACTCCCCAGTAAGGGGGGCTTGTCTGCCTAATATAACTGGTGCTGCTTCTGCGTCGTGAGCTTCTGATGTATTCATTATCTTCATGCCTCATTATTTATTGCCGTAGTTTGGATTGTAGATGAGATGCCGCTGCTATTTTCAACTCTTTTTCCCATGATACCACACAATGGTTCCGATGTCAATTTTTTGAGAGGAATGGGCAGTGCTATTTAGTTGTCCCGTAGCCTCTATCTCCCCATCGAGGGAAACTTTGAACGTGCATCTAGTCCCTGTGCCGCGCTCTCGCGTTTCTGAACGCAGAAAACCGAAAACGAAATCGTCCTCAGGGAAGCTAAAAATTCAGTGGAAATTAATCGCGAAATAGGGTATCATATTAATGTCTTGATTTATTCACTCTGAGCACTTGCTCAAACAGAAATATTAAAAAGAGAGGTAGGAGCGATCTCCGAATCGCGACTATCTTCACTGGATTCTCAGCAAAAAGGAGATATGATGGCTGAAAACACATTTGAAATTAACGACGATACCTTTGAGGGTATGGTGCTGACATCAGACACGCCGGTCGTTGTTGACTTCTGGGCGGAGTGGTGCGGTCCCTGCAAGATGATCTCGCCTATCTTGGAGGAACTCGCCGCCGAAAATTCGGATACCTTCAAGGTCGGAAAGGTTAACGTTGATGACAACCGCCAGACCGCGATGCAGTACGGCGTGCGGAGCATCCCGACGCTCCTGGTCTTCAAAGATGGCAAGGTTGCAGGACAGATTGTCGGCGCGATGCCCAAAGACGCACTCAAGAAAAAAATCTTAGACACCCTGTAAGTCCCAACACCTTGCAATCACACCTCTGCGGCATGGAAAGTTGGAAGGTTGGAAGATTGGGGAATTAGATTTTTTCTTCCATCCTTTCAGCCTTCCCATCTTTTTATTTTTCTAAGGCTCACTATGTTTTGGCAACTTGTCTACAACGTGTTCGCGGTCCCTGCCATGTTTGTCGCCCTGTTCCTCGGAAGACACTGCGCGGGCTGTTGCAATCGGAAGATTCGGGAGGGCATTGAGGGACGGAAGCAGGTGTTTGAGAAATTGGAAAACCAACTCGCCGAGTCACGCTCAGACATCGCTCCTACAGGAAGAGGTAATCTAAAGCAAACGGCATGGTTTCACTTTACCTCTGTGGGAGAATTTGAACAGGCAAAACCGCTCATCGAATCGATTTATGCAGAAACCCGAATTGTTTTAACCTTCTTCTCACCCTCCGTTGCACCGAATGCACAATCCTACACCTACGCCGATGCCGCCGTTTACCTCCCCTTGGACACGTCGCGCAATGCCGAACGCTTGATACGGCTCATTGAACCCGCACTCATCGTTTTTTCCAAATTCGATATTTGGCCCAACCTCGTGTGGAAGGCTTCCAAACTCGGCATTCCTATCATCGTCGTTGCTGGCACCCTGCACGCCCAATCCAAACGGCTTGCCCGATTCGCGAAGCCCTTCTTTAGAAGCGTGCATCGGCATATCCGGGTGCATTGTGCAATTTCGGAAGGGGATGCGGCTCGTTTTCAAGAACTCTGTTCACCAATGCGCGATGAATTGTGCGACTACAAACCGAAGATAGTGGTGACCGGTGATACTCGTTACGAGCAGGTTTACCGACGCGCGACCGCTATTGAATCTAACACTGAATTCTTCCCGGGGCAAGCGACACTGAAAAATCCTATCCTCATTGCTGGTAGCACTTATGCAGAAGATGAGAAAGTGCTATTGGCGGCTTACCAGATTCTTCGTCAAGATTTACCGGAAGGCGTGCCACAGTTAATTCTCGTACCACACGAACCGACACCAGAGCGGATAACGGGCATTCGCGCAAAGTTAAATCAACAGGAATTGACGCACCGTTGTTTTTCAGCGTTGGGCACTGATACAAATTTGGAGAAGGTAGATGTGATAATCGTTGACACAGTGGGGATTCTCGCGAAGTTGTATCGGTTAGCGGATATCGCTTTCGTCGGGGGGAGTTTTCACGGCAGCGTTCATAATGTGATGGAACCCGCTGCGATGGCGAAACCGGTCCTGTTCGGGCCAACTATCCAGAACGCCTATGAAGCCTCTCTGCTTGTGGCTCGGGGTGGGGCGAAACAGGTTCGCACTGCACCGCAGCTAGCAGCCGCTATTACGGCGTGGCTGGCGGATACAGAAGCGCGTACTACGGCGGGCAACATCGGGAAGCAAGTGATTGAGGAAAACTTGGGCGCGGTGGAGCGGACGTTGGTGTATCTGCGGGAGTATGTGTGAAAGACAAATTCAACGTGCGCCGGCGAGCTCCTCTCCAGTGAGCGCGTGATATTTATCTGCGAGCATCGCGCGTGTTGCGCGAAGTTGCATCAGGTATGCGCGGGCATCCTCCACGAGTTGTTTCTGGGCAGTGACGATAACTTGTAACTGCGCGACAGTTGTCTCAAGTTCCGTCTCTTCCTCAAGCAAACTGTCAATGAGTGCTTGATGCTTTTCTACTGTTGGTTTCAACGCTACAGCTTCCTCTGCATCCAATTCTGCAAAGATAGCATCTAATTCCGTGCGTTCCTTTTGTGTCAGGGTTCCTTCTGCCTCACGGATTTTTAGCGTGTCTAATCGATTCTGTCGGTTTGCGGTATTCATGAATCCCTCGGTTTATCATAAGGCTATTGCACCCCAAGTAATAGTGAGATGTCAAAGCGAATTTCTCGAGGCTACTATCGGTTTCAAACAGTGCTCTTTTCTTCTCCTAATAAGTCTATCACATATTTCTATAGAAGTCAACATTTTTCTGCGGGGGGAGGCATAGTTGGAATTGTGGCTTTTAATTTTTGAGGAGAATTTATACTGTGTTATCCTTCCTTATTAGGGGATGCCTTTATCCGTTCTCTCATATAGAGGACTGCGAATATGATTATAGGGGCTATACGTATCCCCACCCATGATATATGTATCGGAGTGAGTGGAGGAGTTAATAGATGCAGGTATTCTGACGTATCCCAAAGCACGTCCATAAGCACATGTATTGTAAAACCTAACGTCATCCCTCCAAGCCAGAATGTCTTTCGAACCCTGAGCATCTCTACGATTTCGTTGTAGAGCCATCCTAACAAGGAATTCCTGTTCATCTTATTGAGGTTCTTGTACATTTTGTCAACCTTCTTTCTGATTTTCCAAAAATTCCAAGAAATTTTTGGCGTTCACGTTTATCACGGTTAATTTTCAAGTTTTTTAAGGTTCTAGTGCAGATTATACGTTATCTATACAAAATTGTCAAGCAATTTTCGCGTTTTTTTTGCAGGATTTTGCGTTATCCCTCGTTGCTTGACAGGGATTGTGCGTACAATTCCAAACGCCTGCACTATCGCACCTATCAGCGTTCAATTTCCGTTTGACTCCAAAGCCTGTCGGAAGTCCTCTGGGCTATCTGCCAGGATTGCGGCACGATGCAACTGCTTGAGGCGTTGCAAGTCGTCGATAGCCTCCAGTGCGGGTTTGAAGGTGCGCGCTGCATCGGGCTGTAACCGGAGTGCTAGTGCCTCAAGGATGTCTTCAAGCGCGCGTTCTCTTACGCCTTGTTGGTGTGCTTCCGCAGTGGCTTTTTCTGTCCAGTATTCGATGATATTAGGTTGGTGCATGGTTTCCTCCAAAATGATACGTGAAATTGTTTCCGCCTCGTAAACTAAATTGCCCAAAACCGCCAAGGTCCCGATGCAACGCCGGTCAAATTTTTTAGGGCCATTCAGTTCAGCCTGGGGAAACTCACCGCGTCAAGTCGTTCTCCTCTCCTGCCTGTGTGCGATACTGAATCGTCAGCACCGGGCGCAGGTTTTTATCAGCATGCTCTTTTGAGGCAAAAGCAAGCGCGCCCTCTCCCTCGCGCAAAGCAAAAAGATAACCGTAGTTGTAATCGGGGTTCGCTACCCAAAAGCGGACTGCATCTGTGAGCAGTTCACCTTTGAATGTATAATGCTTCCCTGCGCCTTGAATTTCACACGTCCCATCAATGCGATGTGCGACATCCTCAGAACCGTTGTAATCGCTCTCGCTATCGCCATCTATCCCCGCTAACATGGCTTGTGCGGGCGGTTTATTCCATGGGAGGTTGCGATGCAACGCGCTGTTATAGGTGAGCTCGTTCTCTTCAGCGCGTGCCGATGTCCCTCGTCCCTCTCGCCACGGGAGGAGGACACGCCGGAGGATAACGGTGTGGGCAGAATCAGAATCACACTGCTCGACGTACAGGCTTACCGTGGCTGCTAACACCAGGGTAGGCTCTCGAATCCCCATATCCTCAAACGCATCAAACAGGTCAAACGCGACGAAGAAGACACTTCCTGCCGGGTTACATAAGAGGGTTGGTTCCGCACCGGCGTTGTTGTTTCGCGTTTTCCGGTCCTTTTTCACGAGTAAACTGGTATCCTGTAATCCCCCGGAAAAAGTGACAGCGTCCCCCGCGCCAAAGGTTATCTCATTTACCTCTGGGAGCGTCACAATGATTCCTGTTTGGAGAGTTGGGATGGTAAGGTGATAGGTTTTCTCTACCTCCAACGGCGTAGTGAATAGCAGGATGCGGTTCTGCCGTTCATCAAGCAGGGTATATTCAACCTGTACATCTGGCGTGATGTGATAGTTCGTTGCAGCTTCTGCAAATTCCGGTTGCAACTGCCTGTCAAACTGTAACTGAATTGCTGTTTGAGAAAGCGGTATTACCTTCAGCAGTTTTGGCGTATCTGCCCAGATGTCTGACACCAAAAGCAAAAAAATGAGAGCAGAGACAACACAATCGCAAGCCCACGTAGCAGGCGAAGCAGCCTTAAACCCCGAACGTGCCTGCCTCAAACCATGTTTATTACTCTTCATATCTTCCTCCGCGTTCTTGAAATCTAACGTGTTCGCCCTGTCTACTTCCGTTGAGAGGGTAGATTCAAAAGACTCCCACAATGCTTAGGTGGTACAATTATTGAGTCCGCCCCCTAACAGGTATAGCCCTGCCCTGCTCAACGTTTGAGTACTCCACTGCCTTTGAGATAACTGTAGAGTTCACTATCCGTTGTCAAGATGAGTTTTGTATTCGGGTTGGTTGCCTGACGATAGGTTTCCAAAGTTTGGAGGAAGGCGAAAAACTCCGGATCTTGCCCATGCGCATCGGCGTAGATTTGGATGGCTTCGGCATCAGCATCCCCTTTAACCTGTTCCGCTTCCTTGTAAGCTTCTGATTGGATGCGTTCTAACTCCTTTTGCTTCTGCCCCATGATGTCAGCGGCTTCGCCTTCGCCCTCCGATTTGTATTTCTCAGAGATGCGTTGCCGTTCCGAAATCATCCGGTCAAAGACTTTTTGGCGGACTTCGTCTACATAGTTGATTCGTTTAACGCGAACATCAACAAGTTCAATGCCAAACTGCGGCACAGTTTCCTGTACTTTTTCGAGAATCATCCGTGTAATGCGCTCTCTGCCAATCTGAATTTCTTCCAACGGCTCGCCAGCCTGTCCTACCTCCTCTTCGAGGACTTCCATATCGAGAGTTAACACACGATCTGAATCTCGCACAACTTCAATCAACAGTTGCGCTGTTACCAAATCACGTGCTGCAGAATCAATAATGTCATCCAGACGGGATTGCGCAAATTCTTCTGTGCCGAGTGCTTGATAGAATTTGAGTGCATCTTTAATGCGCCACCGCGCGGTCGTGTCAAGCCAGATGAATTTCTTGTCCTTTGTCGGAATTTGGTTAGGCGAGCCATCCCATTCAAGGATACGCTTCTCAAAGCGATGCACCTGCTGAATAAATGGGGTTTTTACCTTTAATCCTGCATCGACAATGGGTTTTCCAACAGGACGGCCGAATTCGGTAATCACGACTTGTTCGCCTTCATCTACCGTGTAGAACATCCCCACAGCAAATGGAACCACTAAAATAACAACAATAATCAGGGGTATCAGTATTTTGGACTTCATCAGCATTTTGTTCCTTTTGCGGCTTTTGACGTACGCGTTTGCGCAGCCGGAGCCGAGTCAAAAATCTGGATATTGCAAAAAAGCAATGCAAGTTTCCAAAACTTGCTATCAAATCTATTGGTTGAGTTGCAGGATTGGAATCGGTGCATTGGTTTCAGCATCAATAACATAAATTTCCTTAACCTGTGGCAAAACTTCCCGCATCGCTTCCAGATAAAGGCGGCGGCGGGTAACCTCTTTCGCTTTTTGATACTCCAAGCGAATAGCCTTGAATCGATCTGCATCGCCTTGTGCTTGGTTAACTCGCTTCAAGGCATAACCTTGTGCTTCCGAAATCTTTTGTAGCGCCAATCCTTTGGATTTCGGAACAGATTGGTTGTAATCTCGCCATGCTTCGTTAATTAATCGCTCTTTTTCCTGCTTTGCCTCGTTAACGGCGTTAAAGGCAGACTTTACCTCATCCGGCGGATTCACATCCTGCAAGGTTACGCTCGCCACATCCAATCCCGTTTGGTACAGATCGAGAAGTCGCTGTAGATGTTCTTCAACTTCCGCAGCGATTTCAATACGCCCTACGGTTAACACTTCGGTAACAAGCCTGTCCCCAATCACCCGGCTCATCACCGATTCTGAGAGGTCGCGCAAAGCCCGTTGCGGGTTCCTTACAAAAAACAGGAAACTTTTCGCATCCTTGATCTTGTACTGAACCACCCATTCGACATCAGCTATGTTCAGATCCCCGGTTAGCAGCAGAGATTCCGCAGAGTAATCTCGGGTGTCATATTGGGTACGAACCCCGGCTTTAAGCGTCCGAAAACCAAATTCTTCTTTGAAAACCTTTCGGACCGGAACGCTAATAGCCTTCTCAATACCGAACGGTAACTTGAAGTGGAGCCCTGGCTCGGCTTGTCGGACAGATTTGCCAAACATTAGAACGACTGCAATCTCGTCTGCTTCAACAGTATAAAAACTGGTTGCTAAGCTCACTAGGAGTATCACACCAAGAATCAAAAATAAAATCCATTTGGCATTCATTTGCCCCATGTGCGGGCGCTTTTCGTTCCATTCACGTAGTTGTTGCACGATAGTACCTCTTTTTTATATAGAAAACCCCAAAGTAGAATTAATATGACTGCACATCCATCGTGATAAACACAGCATTAAGCACGTCGCGTTCCTGCTGCCCGGAAGGGCGGTTGATAACCGCATCGTTAACGACAAAGGTGCTGGAGGAACCGCCATCAAGATTAATCGCTTCGGTTGCGCCGAGTTCAATCAGAATGCTGGCGAGCTCGTAGAGGGTTAGCCCTGTGCTATACTTGGGTTGCCGTCCATCCGCGACAACTAAAAACAGGGTGTCGGCATTGTAACCCAAGGCTGTTCGCGGTTCATGGCTCAGATTTAGCACCGACGCGCGTTTGCCGGGGGTATGCCGCTTTTCAGTTTTGTGCATCTCCACAAGTGTCTGATTTATCTTTCCATCCTTGAGGAGCCGGATGCGCCCACCAATAGCATGGCGTGCCTGATTCCACTCGGGGGGAGATAGGGCGAGCGTCAGCGTTCCAGTTGCCTCGGCTCTGAATTGAGAAACAGCTGGATGTTTTACCCGTGAACTCATCCAGAGAATTGCGCCATCTTTGGGAATAAGACTATTTCCACCACTCGCCACGCCGCTGACGCGGTAGGGCTGAGCATAGTTCGCAGTCAACGGCAGTGGGAGGCCGCCTATAATCACTTCTTTGCCACGGCGGCGGTTGGTGCGTGTTGATTCTCCCATCCGCGGCGTGTAAAGCGTTATTTGACATCCATCAAGCCGTCGCTGGTTGATGCATCCGAGCGGCAGTGTGTGCGCGCCTATTGCCACAGTCGCTTTCATTTCAACGGGCCCGCTCAGAAACGCGCCATCTTCGGTTACGCCAAAGCACGCCTCGGAATCCGTGGGTTGGGTTATCAACTCACCATCTTGGATATGCAGGTTTTCCAAAACGCCGCCATAGCCTCGCATGTCGCCAAGAACACCGAAACCCCCGTTCACCGCGACAACAACGCGCCGGTCGCCTCGTTGTGTTCGGCGATGTGCCATCGCGCGCACCGTCTCTTTCCCTAACACTTGTGCATTCGCCAGAGCCACTTCAAAATGCAGCGTGGGTTCACTGCGGGACATTTCGGCAACGTATAGCACACACGTTTCAACATCCCACTCGTAACGATAGAGGCCGAGCCCAGGCAACATTTCCGGAAACAACACAGTTTTCTTTCCATCGGCTTGTGCCATAGCACTTAGCGTGAAAAGCAAACATAAGATAATACAGAATCTCTGCATAATAGATACATGGATACCCAAATTTGTTCGAGACAAAACTAGCATCTAGCAGGCAACAACGGCAGCCTGCGGATTACACCACGGAATTATTTCGCAAAAACTGTCCCAATTCGAACGCCTGGCGAATTAACGAAAAGTTCGACAAATCTCAACGGCGAAGTAGGCCATTGATTGTTCGATCGGTGGATGCAGCTTCTTGACGGTGAGCTGGACTTCATTTACCGCGAACTCCTCTAAAATAGTTGTCGCTATCTTCTCAGCCAATGCTTCAATCAGTTGGAACGATTGCTTTGTACCAATATCAACGATGCGCTCGACAACGCCGGCATAATCAATTGTGTCCTCCAGCGCGTCGGTCTGGCCTGCACTGACAAGGGCGCAACCTAACGTTGCATCAATTTCATAATTGCCACCAACCTGTCGCTCCGCTTCGGGGACTCCGTGGTGGCCGTGAAATCGAATCCCTTTGAGGATAATCTTATCCATGACTATTCTTCGGCAATTTCACCGAAGGTGTAGGCGGGTTTAATCAGGTCCTTCACCTGTTTTCCAAACCTTCCATCAGTGTAATCAATCGCGCGAATTTTCCAGTCACTGCCATCCTTTTTGAGTGCAGAAATCAGATTGCCCTTCTGATTATCCCAATCGTATTCACTTCGCAAAACGGCCTCTTTGCCTCTGCTATCAATAGCGATGTAGGTGATATCAACCGTCACCTTTCCGGCGTGCAATCGGAAAATTCCCTCCCACGCCTTCGTTACTGCCTTCCACCCTTCGTTTTTTTCAAATGTGCCAGCCCAAAACGTCCACGCGGTAAAAACGTCCTTATCCTCACTTTTGAGCCAAACGTCCTCCAGCACATCAATATCCTTGTCGCCGTGGGCGACAGCGTACGTCGCGTAAAGGTCGCGAATTGTTTGCTCCTCAGCGGCAAAGTCAATGTCCCTTCCAACAACTACATCTGGCTCTGTTGGTTGGGAGGGAGTCGTCGTAGGTTGGGCTTGCTTATCTGGTGCTTCTGTTTCATCATCACTGTCGCTGCCGCAGGCCATCAGGCCCGTTGCGAGCAAGATAAAGATGAAATAACAAATCGCTTTCGGCTTCATGCTGCCTTCTCTCCTCTTGTTGCAGGTAATAGGTGAATCGTGTTCACACAATTTATTCTATTTTATCTTATTACACAGTAAAAATCAACCTAAAATTTGATTTTGCTAGCATTATTTCGTTTTTCGTTCGGGAAACCGAAAACGAAATAGCCCTACACATTTTCTAATTTCGTTGCTTTTGAACAGGTTTTAGGGTATACTCTTCTAAATCCAATTGCAAAGGAACAGTTTTTATGAACGTCACAGTCAAATACTTTGCCGTATGCCATGAAATATTAGACAGATCCGAAGAAGAGATGCAACTTCCAGAGGGTTCCACCGTAAAAACCATTTTAGAACGGCTTGAGGAAGAATGGCCGGAAATTGCTGAGTTTTACGAAGTGATGCAGATGTCGGTTAATTGGGAATACGCCACTGAACACACCGCACTCGCAGAAGGCGATGAAGTCGCCCTGATTCCCCCAGTGACGGGAGGGCGAGATGTTTAAGATAACCACCGAAGTCATTACAGGCGCGGAAGTTCGTGAAGCCGTGGCAGCACCGGATGCTGGCGCGGTGGTGCTGTTTCTTGGCACCGTTCGGAACAACACCGACGGCAGACCGGTAACCTGCCTTGAATATGAGGCGTACCCGCCGATGGCAGAAAAGAAAATGGCGGAGATCGCCGAAGAAATCGCGCAGAAGTGGGGTATCCACCGCATCGCTATGATTCACCGCACCGGGAAGTTGGACATCGGCCAAGTGAGCGTGGCGGTAGCAGTCGCCTCACCGCATCGCAAAGATGGGTTTGCCGCATGCGAATACGCGATGAATCGCCTCAAGCAGATTGTGCCCATCTGGAAACGCGAAGTCTGGGCAGACGGAGAAGCCGAGTGGGTGAAACCCGATGCTGTCTTCTTTGACACGCCTACGCAACGTACTTAGCTTAGCACTGTGCCGACAACACATTAGCAATAGGGGAAACCTACAAGCTACGCTCAAACGCAAAACCTATCCACAAACTGGCTAAAAATCGAGACCGCGTAATCAAACTGGTCCAACGCCATCCATTCATCGACGGTATGTGCTTGCAGAATGCTCCCCGGGCCGATAATGACGGTTTCCATGTGCGGCGCGAACACCGTAGCATCAGTGCCATAGGCAACCGTTTGGGGCGTAGATTCACCGGTAATCTCAAGTCCCGCTCGAATAATTTCTGCATCGGGCGGGGTGCGCACCGGATCGGCATCGATTAACATATCAAGCGTCAATCCATGTCTTTCGGCAGACTCGCGTGCGCGGTTTATCCATACCTGCGCGTCATCACCTGGCATCGGACGGTAGTTTATGTTGCACACACTTAACGGCGAGGTGATGTTTGCCGCGCACTCGCCATCACTGATGGTAATATTCCAATCTGTACAAGGGGGCGAGAATTCGGCATTGAAATACTGTGCATTGGTTGTCAACTCCTGATAAATGTCACGCATTTCTGAGAGAAACGGAATCAACTTGAGGTTGGCATTATCGCCTTCACCCGTACTGCTGTGCGCTGCGCGGCCGTGTGCAGCGACGCTAAAGCGGACAGCCCCTTTGTGGGCGTACACGGTGTGCAGTTCTGTCGGTTCACCGACAACCCCGTATTGAGGAAAGCCGTGCTGCTTGAACATCTGCGATTTTTCGACAACAGCACTTGCACCGAAGTAGCCTACCTCTTCATCAGCCGTGATCACCACATACAGCGGGGCATCTAACTGGGACGCTGAGTACCGGGAGGCAACCTCAATCATACAGGCAACACTCCCTTTCATATCACAACTGCCGCGACCGTACATCTTTCCATCGGCAATCCGTGCCTCAAACGGATTCGCCGACCAGCCGATGGCAGGCACGGTATCTATGTGGCCGAGAAATGCCAGCCCGCGCTCGCCAGTGTCACGTCCTTTGCGCCCAATCAGATTCACCTTCAGCACACCCGCCGAGTCGGTGTATTCAACCCGTTCAACTTCGCAATCAACTGATTCCAACGTGCCGGTAAGGTAGTCCATTACCTCAACGTTGCTCAGGACACTCACTGTGTTATATCCAATGAGGGTTTTGGTCAATTCTTTTGCATCCATAGTTGCTAATTTTACAGAAAACCGCAAAGTTTGTCAAGTCTTTTTTTCTGCGACAAGGCATTTCCGACTTTTTCTTGACAACCATGTGCCTTTTCGCTATACTTAACCATAATTTAACAGTTGCCAAATATAGAGACTCAAACGGAGAAACCATAATGAAATTCTACGAGCAATGCCGTTCACGCTGTTATACCTTGACACACATCTGTTTTCTCATGACACTAACACTGCTCATCGGATGCAGTGCAAAAACTAGCACACCGGAAAACGCCGAAATGATGCCGCTCTCTGCGACTATCACCGACATCGACGACCACGGGAACGCCGTCACAGACCTGCTTATCGCCCCGTTTACCGAACGCGGTTGGGAACTTGGGGACACACTTGAAGCGACATTTGAAACAGGAGAGAAAATCAGGATAAAATTCGTTGAAAACTACGGCGATGTCCCCGTTGGTGAATACTTAGGAAGATTTTCAACCTCTACCAAGCAATTTAAGATTGCGATTAACAGCGGAAACATTGCCGAGGCCTTGAAGTTGAAAAGCCAGAGTCAGGTTGCTCTCCAGAAGGTGGAGTTGCTCGCGGAAGACCGGCAGGCAAATTGAGCGGCCCCCGAGAAATTGACCTCTTCGCGATGCTAAAGCACACAAATTCGCAGCTCGCAGCAGTTGCTCAAAAACAACGGATTAAGGGAATCTTCACAAGCCCACCGTATGTTGGACTCATTAACTACCACGAACAACACGCCTACGCCTACGATCTTTTCGGGTTCAAAAGGCTAGATGAATTAGAGATTGGCCCCCTTTTTAGAGGGAAAGGGCGAGAGGCGAGGGAGTCATACATTCACGGTGTGGTGGAAGTCTTAAAAAACTGTAAGCGGTTTTTGGCTGACGATTACGATGTCTTCGTTGTCGCAAACGATAAGTTTAATATGTACCCTACTATCGCGGAGACAGCAGGAATGCACATTGTTAATCAACACAAGCGACCTGTCTTAAATCGCACTGAAAAGAATCGGAGTTCAACCTACCCGGAAACGATATTTCATCTCAAAGAGACACGGAAGAAATCATAGAAGTTTGCCGAGATAGAAATTTAAACAGCGTACAACTCGCTAGGGAAAACATAACACACATTCGCCAGCATCATATCGCTTATGAAAGTCGACAACGTTTTTGATAAAACAGAACTAAAGAAATACCTCAGCACTGCCTACGCGCTACCGTTGCAGTCCTTAACCTTTTTTCCTGAAGGCGAAGATAGCTACGGCTACATCGCCGTGTCTGAAACCGGCGAGAAGTATTTTGCCAAAGCCTCTACTTCTGTCCCAAATACATGTTTGCAGGTTGCATCGCTCCTGCGGCACCAATGCAACATATCCGGCGTTGTCGCCCCCTTGGAAACGCAAGATGGCATGTTGAGCATTCCATGGCAAAACTTCCGCGTCTCGCTGTTCCCGTTTATTGAAGGCAAAAGCCGATGGGATTTGTGGAAAATCGGAAAAGATTTTAACGATGCCGAACTGGCGCAAACGGGAACGTTGCTCGCGACAATTCATGGATGCACGGATACGATTCCGCCCAATGTCTTGACAGTCGCAACGTATGACTTACCGTTGCGCGATGAGCTGTACGCGGTGCTTGATGCCGCGGAAAAAAAGAGACAGCATCAAAATCAGTATCAACGCCAGCTGCTTGAGGCACTCGCTCAACACAGATCGGAAATTCTACAGACACTGGAGAGATACGATAGCTTAGGACGTTCGGCAGACGCATTACAAACCCCGTTTGTTATTACGCACGGAGATGCGACACCGGGCAATCTCATTCTGGAATCGGGGTTGAAAACCTCACAGGCAAAGCGGTTACACCTGATCGATTGGGATGGCGTATGCTTGGGTCCCCCCGAGAAAGACCTGGTTGCTTTCACAGGCGAACGGTTTGAGGTTGTTTTAGAACGCTATCTCACGGCAAGACAGAGTCGCGTGTCCCTACATGCAGATATTTTCGGTTTCTATATCTATGAGTGGACGCTCAACGAAATCCGAGACTACGGCACTAAAATTCTGTTTAAAAACAGCGATGCACAGCAAAACGAATATGACTGGGAAAGTTTGCAAGACTATCTTCCGCCTGCTCGGGAGTTGATGGAAGATGGTAGTGTGGCTATCCGAAGCACACTCGGTAGGTGCGGTCTTCTACCGAAATAATGGAGAAGAGTGCTAAACCCTGAAAATCCGAGTAAATCGGTATAACTATCGTTTTGACTTGACAAAGGGAAATAAATGTGGTATGATGTAGGTATGAATCACCTAATGTCACCACAAAAGGCTGCGCAGGTGTTGGATATTTCCATCGAGCACCTTCGCAGGATGGAAGCCCGCGGCGAAATCGACTGCGTGCGCACTGGAGGCGGGCATCGGCTTTAGGTATTTACCCCGCTTTGCGGGGCAGATACCACTACGATGTCCAGAAGTTTGTTGATGCTCAACGTCAACCAGACATTTCTACCATTTGCTACTGTCGAGTCAGAGGAAAAGCGCAGGCGGACGCCCTCGCCGCGCAAGTCGCCTACATGCAGGAAAAGTTCCCAGAATCGGAAGTTATCCAAGACTTCGGCAGTGGCATCAACTTCAAGCGAAAAGGACTCCAAAGGATATTGGACAGAGTCCTGTGCGGCGATAAACTCCGAGTTGTGGTCGCCCATCGGGATAGACTCGCCCGCTTCGGCAGCGCAGTCATTCGATATCTTATCGAGCAAAACGGTGGAGAAGTCGTGGTTCTCAACCAAACTACTCACAGTCCCGAACAGGAACTTACTTCCGATTTGCTGGAGATTCTCCACGTCTTTTCCTCACGGCTGTATGGACTCCGACGCTACCGTGAGGAAATCAAAGAAGATACAAATCTTACCCACAACACCACAGAAAGCGATACTCCGTAGATGGGAAGGTATCTCACGTTACGTCTACAACGAGGCGGTGAAACAGTTTAACAAAGGACGTAAGGTGTATGCGCCCGACTGGCTAAAAACATTACCTGAGTGGACATCGAATTGTCCTCGACATATCCGTGTCGGTGCAGTGATGGATGCACAGAGAGCGGTGACTGCCGCACGGCGAAAGTGGAAGGAAACAGGTGCACCGCAACGCGTAAAGTTCCGTAGGAAGAAGAACACCACGAAGTCGTTTTACTTGTGTGCGCAGTTCATCAAAACTCATGGTTTCTATATCCGTTATCTCGGTGAAATGAAGATGACAGAACCGCTCCCCGCGAAGCCGCAAGCACCTGGCAAGAAGGCGGAACGTGACCATGAATCTGAGGTAAAGGATAGTCGCATTGTCATGGAACATGGCAGGTTTTATATGAACGTCAGCTACATCGAGAAAACAAAACCGCGAGACTCAAGCGGACATATCGTAGCACTCGACCCTGGCGTTCGTACGTTCATGACAATGTTTTCTGAAACGGCGTTCGGCTGGCTCGGACATCATGCAATTAATCGTATCCAGAGGCTCTGCCAACATGCAGATGATCTCTACTCCCGCGCAACGCAGGTGAAGCGTCCGCTACGGCGTACCCTGCGACAATGTGCACAGAAGATTCAAGTAAAAATCCGCAATCTTGTGATGGAACTACACAAGAAAGTCGCACACTTCCTCGTCACAAACTTTGATATTATTCTGCTACCCACTTTTGAGGTTAAGCAGATGATTAAGCGTGGCGCGCGGAAGCTCCGAAAGAAGTCTGTCCGTCAGATGCTGACGCTGTCGCATTACCAGTTCAAGATGTTCCTGAAGCAGAAGGCATTGGAATATGGTGTGTTAGTGATAGATGCGAACGAGGCATATACGTCGAAGACAGTCTCATGGACAGGTAACATTGTCGAGAACCTCGGCGGTGCGAAGGTGATTACTGATGCAGACGGTAATCGGTGTGACAGAGATTTGAACGGCGCACGCGGTATTTTCATAAAGGTATTATCCCCTGCTTTGCAGGGGCTAAATACCGATTCGGAATTGTCACGTGCTTTGAGGGTTCCTCCAGCGAGATAATCGCTGCAAACCACACGGTCGAGATGGTAACGCAATAGACGTTATCTCTGCTCTTGTCACGATTTGTGTAGGTTCAAAGGAACAGGTTAGAGAAATGTCTCAAATCAAATCGGTTTTACTTTGGGAAAACCAACGGCGATATATCCGCGAGGCAATTGATGCCGGCACCCTCAAAGGTGCAATCATTCCCACAGGAAGCACAGAGCAACACAACGAACACTTGGCGATGTATCACGATACGCAAAGTGCCGTGTATGTCTCCAAATTAGCAGCAGAAAAGTTGTTCCCGCAAGTTATCGTCACAACGCCATTGGCGCTTGGCGTATCCGAACACTGGATGGACCACAAGGGCACACTCACGCTTCGGCCCGAAGTCTTTGGCGAGGTGCTATACGATGTCGCCGATAGCATGCGTCGGCATGGGATTGACAATATCTTGATTGTCAACGGACATGCGGGCAATGCGGGGCCAGTGCATCAGCGGTTAGATGGCTACCGAGAGAAGCTCGGCATCAACATCGCCTTTCACTCCTATTGGGAGGCGTACACGGAGGAATTGGTGAAGGAGCAGATGGAATCCGGTGTCTGTCCTGGGCACGCGGCGGAGTTTGAGACAGCGTTTGCCCTCGCCGCTTTTGCGGAAAACGTGGATTGGAACGGCGTGGATTACGACAGCGCGAAACTCACCATCTCCAATGAAGGGCAGGCGAAATCCGACCGGGAATATCACCACCAAGCCAAGTTAGCGACAGCGGAGAAAGGGCAAGCGATGATAGATGTCGCTGTAGAGTGGGTCGCGGAGCGGATGCAGGCGATGCTTTCAGCAAATTAACTGTAGGGGCGGGACTCCGTGCCCGCCCACTTACGATTATCCTTTAGTGTCCTTCAATCGCCTTCCGGAGCCCGTCGCCATGCTCTCGCCACCAGCCGTAGAGAATAGAAATATCGGTGCCGATGCAGAAATGCCCAGCCGTAGAGAATAGAAATATCGGTGCCGATGCAGAAATGCCGCACGCCCATATCCAGATAGTGTTTCGCATCATCGGCACTGCCAATTTCTGCGCGAGGCGGCACCCCCATCTTTAGCGCTGTCTTAAACACCTTGTTCTGTGCATCACGGATTTCGGGCGCACCGCGCTGCCCTGCCCTGCCGATACTCATCGAATAATCCGAACCGCCCCACTGAATCATATCAACGCCTTCAACAGACAGCACCGCTTCAAGGTTGTCAACGGTGCCTTTCTTCTCGATCATAATGACGACGACAACATCGCGGAGTGCCTGAATGTAATCCGGACTGCCGCCGTAGCCCATATAGGAAAAGCGGCGGGTTGCCACGCCATAACTACCGCCATCTTCCGGCGTATCCGCACGCGTAATCCGCACACACTCCTTCACATCTTCAACGTTTTGACAATCCGCGTAAAGCACACTCTGGAAGCCGGAGCCGATTGCGCGTTGCGCGATGAAGCCGCGCGGCTCCTGGTCGACTTTAATCATTGTGGAGATGTTGTGAAGTTCAGCCGCCCTGCACAGGTTGTCTAAATCATGCAGGTCAAACGGACCATATTCTCCTACAAATTCAACATAGTCATACATCCCCGTGTGGCCAATCGCCTCAACGATGGAGGGCCAGGTAGTATGGATATGTGTGCCAACGGTGGGTTTGCCAGCCTCAAGCAATTCTCGAAAGGTATTTGTTCTCATCAATGTCACCTCTTCGGTAGGGGCGATCTCCCGATCGCGACTTCTTCTGTCCATCTAAATGCGTCTATATTAACAGGAATCCGTACTTTTTTCAACGCCAAAATTACATTTGCTTATGAACGCAATTTTTGTTAAACTTATACTATCTGAATTATGCCTCTTAATATGGCTTTAATAGATTTTCAGGATTTTCTCCATGCTAGCTTGGTAATCCTTCTCTACATTATTCCAAATTAACCGTGATTTGTAGGGCGAGGGGCCCCGTGTCTCGGCCCGACGCTTGGGAGGCACAATCCTTCCCCACAAGACAGAGACAGAGGTATCTCATGGAAAACCTGCCACTTTATGGAATAACACTGCCTACAGATTTCGCTGACTACCTGACAATTGAAAACGCCGGCCTACGCTTTGCAGAGGCAACCGAGGTTGCAATGCACGTCATGGGTGCGGGCGTGCAGCTCCATTCCAACATGGACCACGCCGCGATTTTCTGCGATCCGCCGCATTTTGTCGCTGATGGTTTGAAACAACTCGGTTATGTCAACGGGTGGGATGCGCGGTGTTATCCCTCGCCTGTTGACGGTTGTGATTATATCAACGTCTCTGCGCAATTACCCGCCGATAGCCCCGCGCGCTATAAAGGGTGGTTTGACTATGTCGCTGTTGTGCATCCTGTTGACAAACCGGCACTGCAGCACATGCTCGGACAAGGGTACGGTAATCCGTTTATCCATCACCTGACGTGGGGGCTCGTCCCACCGCAACGCGCCATGGCTGATGATTTTGAATATGCTAGCCGCGTTGTGCCGTTTATGGTAGAAAAACGGGAGGTCATCGGTGATGCGATCGGCGATGCCCCCGGCACCCTGATCGTCGCGCTCCCAGAGAACGTCCTCGCGCACCCAAACTTTGAAGAAGCACTGCCAGAATGGATCGGTGAGCTTGACGAAAACGAATATCAGGTTGAATCGATGCAAGGGGGAGGCTTCCTCATCCAATTCTTCGTCCTAACCGGCGGCAGAATCGAAGTGGCACTGCGCGTCGATACAACGCAGACCTTTAACCCCAAAAGCGTCCACAAGATTTCGGAGGATGAAATCAGTGCCGTGCAAGGAAAGTAGATGAGTTCGTGCTTCTTTGTTGAGAATGCTGATAGGGTAAACGAAGGCTATTCTTCAAATTAGAAGGGCAGAAACTCCATATTGATAGATTACGCTACACGATTGAGCAGTGTGACAAAATCCTTGGCATTCTCTCAGACATGGTTGCCCAAAAGGCATAACTCCTGATAGGGCGGTTCTCTCAAATGGCTTATAGCAATTTTACCTTAGACCTAGTGAAAACCGAGTTTCAAATAGAAATCGTTGAACCGACTAACCTTTTTTCTCACATAGCTCCGGTGGCACCGAGTGCCCATCTCACAGCAGAATTGGCGCGCAATGTGCCGGTAGCTCTCGCCATTGGCACAGAAAAAGCAAAATCCGAAATGATTGTTGGCGATGTTCTCCTTGAACTCCGAGAGCACTTCAATCGGCATATCAGCCTCTTTTCGGGCATTGATTTCAGCGTTGACGCTGAGAAAGGCTTGACAGGTGTGTGCGATTTTCTGATTAGCCTGTCGCCGGTGCCATTTGTTTTAGAGGCACCTATTATTGTTCTCGTCGAAGCAGGTTTTAACAGCAAGTTTCAGCTTGCAAGCTGCGCTGAAAGGGATGCCCTGCTGGAAGGCCTCGGGCAATGTGTTGCGGAGATGCTTGCCGCACAGCAATTTAATGCAGCGAAAGGCAATGACATTCCCTGCGTTTATGGAGCTACCACGACAGGAGCAGATTGGCGCTTTCTCAAATTGGAGGAGCGACGACTCCACATTGATATGGATGTCTATAGGATTGCCCAGTGCGACAAAATCCTCGGTATCCTCTCAAGCATGGTAAAACAAAAAGCATAAGGCATTACAGGAGGCACTATCACATGGCTTATAGCAGTTTTACGTTAGAGACTGTGCAGGAGGCGTTTCATCTAGACATTGTTGAAACCGCAGCCCTTTTTTCCGAAATTGAACCCGTAGTACCGCCTGTCTATTTCACCACGGTTTTAGCGGAAAAGGTGCAGTTAGCCATCTCCATAGGCACAGAGAAAGCACGTTCGGAATTGATAGTCACCGATGTTCTGTTTGAACTCCGCGAGCTCCTCGACCGCCGCATTAGTTTTTTTTCGGGGATTGACCTGAGCGTTGATGCGGATCTCGGTTTGACAGGTGTCTGCGATTTTTTAGTGAGCCTGTCACCGATACGTTCTTTCTTGCAGGCACCTCTAATTATTCTTGTTGAGGCAAAGAAGGATAACCTGACGCTCGGCTTTGGGCAGTGTGTCGCGGAGATGATCGCCGCGCAACGTTTTAACAACGAGAAAGGAAACGATATTCCTGACATCTATGGTGCCACCACTTCTGGCACAGAGTGGCGATTCCTTAAATTGGAGGGAAAGCGGCTCCACATTGATATGGAGGTGTACCCTATCAGGGAGTGCGGCAAAATCCTCGGTATCCTCTCTAGCATGGTAAAACAAACAGCGTAAGGCCTTCTGGAATGTTTTGTCATAACCGTAAGGGTGTGTAAAGTTTTTGGAATCCTGAAGTGTCTCAGGTTATCCCAGTTCCTTGTGGGAGGGGTTTGTAACCCCGATGTCGGACGTAGTTGGGGTTACGAAATGACAAACCGCTTTTCTTTTGATCGTTTACGATCAATATGTGTCTAATGGCACCAAACATTCCAATTTGCGGAAGTCCTATGTAATTTGCATTGACAACAGAAATTGTCTGTAGTATACTTAACATAACTGACAAAGACTGACCTGCTGCACGGTATTACGAACTTAGCGTTTCAACGGCTATCCTCCTTTGCGATAAATCGCCGTGCGATAGCATAGAGTATCGCGAAGCTTCGCGGGTAATAACGGGACCTTTGAGAGTAATGCGATTAGAAATGCTGTGATGACCCCCGTTTGTAGAATGGAGACGCGAACTAGCTCTCACAAATTGTAGTATAAACAGAAAGGAGTTTTAATATGGATGCAAAAGTACCTGAATTGCTAAATTTGACGCGAAAGTTGTTGAACCGATCCGTGAAGATTGTTAACGATTCACTTCCGCTAATTGAATCTGTAGAAGCCAAGGAAGTCCGATATTCGATTTTCCTCCGTGTTCAAATGAGTGAAGCCTTAAAGTTTGGCTACGGTGCTTATTATAGTTGTTACCATGGTTGGGGCCACGGAGGTATTGGGGCAGCCCGCTCTATATATGAAATTCTCCTTGATATGAAGTACATTAATCATGGTGAGGCCCATAGGGATGCACGCTTTACGAGGTTTCTCGATCACGGTGCTGAATGGCTCTACCGTGACATGGAAAGAAAACGCAGTTTGGGAGGACAGGTGTGTCAAAAAGAGCAAAACGAGTTGACAGAAGCATATAATCAGTTAAAAAAGAAGTACAAGGATAAGCACGATCAATCTCTCAAATCAGGTGTAGCGAGAGCGGATGCAACGCCTGAGTACAGACGATACAATTGGGCAGGACTCGACCTTAGTGAAAAGGTTAAGGAGGTTAATTTGGAGCAATTTCACCAATTGTATAAAGAACTTTCGGCTTTATCTCATGTTAGCATCTATGCAACGCTTGCCTCTATTACCGAATACACTGAAAGTCAAATTGAGGTAGATTTGAGTCTCCATTCAAGCTGTCGCTATTGCTATAAAGTTCTAGACGTAACGTTCACATGTCTTTTTGGAATATTAGAGGAATATATGAAATACTTTAGAATTTGTTATTCTAATTACCCTGATCTTGAAAACCTTGGGAAGAATTACAAGGAACTTTTAAATAGGTAAAGGTATTACGAGAGGGCCTCTTATGATCGGGAGTGGATACCCTAATAATCCTAATCCTGGAATCGTTATGCTATGGGATGTTGGTACAGGACAGCATAGAAAAACGCTCACCGGACACACCTTGTGCGTCTATAGTTTAGCGTTCATTCCTGATAGTCGCACACTTGCTAGTAAGAGTTATGACAGGACCATCCGCCTATGGGATGCTAACATAGGACAACACAGAAAAACGCTTAAGCATTCGACAGGTCTCGGTGATTCTAGGTAAAACAAAAAGCGTAAGGCCTTAGGCTATTAGGTTTTACTCTATCTAAGAGGATTGGATTTTTACCGTTCAACCCAACCTACACTGCTAGGTGTTGTTTTCTACTTGACAGGCGGCGTAATTTCTAATAAAATATTGCCATGCCACGCAAAAACAAGATTCTCAACCTCGGTGATACTGCTCCCTTATTTACACTTCCTTCTCATCAACGAAGGGAAGTCTCCCTCGCCACGTATCGCGGGGCACAACGCGTCATTCTAACCTTTTTCCGTGGGACGTGGTGACCGAATAGCCGCCGCCAGTTGGCAGCAGTACAGGAGCAGCTTAGCGTTTATGCAGCATACAACGCAATCCCTCTCGCCATCGTAGGGCAGTGGCCTCGTGAACTGCGCGGGTATGCCCAACGTAACAACATCACCTACCCCCTATTGGTTGACAAAGAACGGCAGGTGATTAAAAACTACGGCGTTTACCACTGGCTCAGCCTTGAGGCTTACAACATTGCACGCCCCGCCACATTTATCATTGACAAATTCGGCATCATTCGGTATATGTACATCGGTTCACATCAATTTGATTTGGCACATCAAACTGAGATTCTTGAATGTTTGAGATTAATAGACAGCGATAAAAATGCAGAGCCTTCAGTTGTCCGCGCTGTTTGATAAAGATTTAGAACTTCATTCGGTAATGCAAGCGCAGCCTCTTCTTAATAGCTCAAATGCATTCCTCTGGATAAAAATGATTTTGACTTGCAATGAAAATATGGTATACTATAATTGTAGGTGATGCATAGCGATGGACGAAACACATGTCGCGTTTATGAAACGCGCAGTGGCTTTGGCACGACAAGGAAAGGGGCGTACCAGTCCGAATCCGCTGGTTGGCGCGGTGATTGTTAATGCAGGCAAGGTCGTCGGCGAAGGGTATCATCAGAAAGCCGGCGGGCCGCATGCGGAAATCCATGCGTTGCGCGCAGCAGGCGAAGCTGCCAAGGGTGGTACACTTTATGTTAATTTAGAACCGTGTTGCCACCATGGACGCACGCCGCCCTGCACGGAGGCACTCATTCAAGCAGGCATCGCCCAAGTGTATGTAGCAGAGGTGGATGCGAATCCGAGGGTTGCAGGCGAGGGAATTCATCAACTTGAAAGCGCGGATATCCAAGTCCATGTCGGGTTGTGCGCCGAGGAAGCGGTGCAATTGAATGAAGTCCACAGAAAGTACATTCAAACCCGCCAACCATTCGTTATTTTGAAAATGGCGATGAGCCTTGACGGAAAAATCGCTACCGCCACCGGAGAATCGCAATGGATTACCTCCCAGGCATCTCGGCAGCGAGGACACGTGATGCGGGATGAGGTGGATGCCATTCTCGTAGGCAGAGGCACGGTTGCAAAAGACAATCCAGCGTTGACAACGCGGCTCGACACCGGTGGCGGACAGGACGCAACACGGATTGTGTTGGATTCACTCGGCAGAACGCCTACAGATTCGAGAATTTTCAACCCTGGAAGCAGGGCCAGTGTTATCATCGCAGTGACACCGAGTGCACCAGCAGAAAATATCAAGGCACTTGAAAATGCTGGTGCCGAGGTTATTACTGTGCCTACTGAGGATAAACGCATCTGTTTGCGGACATTGATGGACATATTGGGTAGGCGAGAGGTAACGAGTCTATTGATAGAAGGTGGCGGAGAAGTCAATGCCTCTGCAATCGCATCGGGTATTGTTGATAAGGTGATGTGTTTTGTCTCACCGAAACTAATTGGCGGCCAGCAAGCACCGGGGGTGCTCGGGGGTGAAGGCATCGCGAGGTTAGCAGATGCGCCGAGGTTACGGGCTGTGAGCGTGACACCACTATCCGTGGCGCACATAGCAAGAGGCGGGCGTTCCGAAAACCCTGAAGGAACATCAAAGCAAAAACCCACAATAGATGGGGCGTGCGATTTCCTGATTGAAGGGTATTTAAGAGACCGTTTTTGAGAGTCACTCAAGCACTTCATAGCCTCGAAAACGCTAATGACTGAAAAAAAAGAAGTTGAAACTTATGAATATACGGAAAATCAAATGTTTACAGGAATAGTTGAGGCGTTGGGAACGGTTGGAAGCATCCAGCGTAAATCCCAGGGGGCTACCCTTGAAATTCGGGCAAGCGATGTTTTGGCAGATGCGAAGGTAGGCGACAGCATCGCCGTCGACGGGGCATGCCTTACCATCAGGTCACTTGCCCCCGAAGCATTCATTGCGGATATATCTGCTGAAACCTTACGCCGTACCACCTTAGGTGAACGGAAGGCAGGAGAGCAAGTCAACCTAGAACGTTCACTCCGATTAAGCGACAGATTAGGCGGCCATCTGGTGCTAGGACATGTAGACGAAGTGGCGACAATTAGCGGTTGGAAAGATGAAGGCGACGCTTCACTCATGCAAGTAACAATGAGCAAGAACGTAAAACCTTACATTGCATATAAAGGTTCTATTGCCGTTGATGGTGTCAGTTTAACAATAGCGAACCTATTAGCAGATGCCTTTGAAGTCGCCTTAATTCCACACACAAAGCACGTCACAACCCTGGGTACGAAACGAAACGGGGCGCATGTTAATATTGAGGTTGACTTGGTTGCACGCTACGTTGAAAGTCTTTTGTCGAGGGCTACCCCGGCGACTGCCAGCAGCACAAATATGGTATCGGGGTTACAAACCTCTCCGACGACACCTTCGGAACGCTTGAATTTGAGATTCTTAACTGAGCATGGCTACATTGAAAGTTAAAACGGGTTTTTCATCAATTCAGTTTTGCGGCGTAATGGTATCAGCCCCTGCAAAGCAGGGGAAACCGATACCCGGTTCAAAATCGGGTATCTTATTAAAAGAAGCCTGGATGGTTAAAATTGTCCGGGATTTGTTTTACCATGACGATTCGATGCATTGGATTTAGCTCAAATTCATTCTTTGTAAGGTTTGCCACTATTTTCAATAGTGGTTAAACTACAATCATTGCTAATGAAACGGTAGGCGAGGATGGCATATACATTTAGTACGATTCCTGAAGCACTCTCGGCAATTCATCAGGGTGAGATGATTATTGTCGTTGATGAACCAGACCGGGAGAACGAAGGCGATCTGATTATGGCAGCCGAAAAGGTAACGGCAGAAACCATCAATTTCATGGCGAAATATGGGAGAGGCTTGATATGCCTACCTACCTGTTCAGAACGCCTCGCAGAACTTGAGCTGCGTCCGATGGTAGTAGATAATACCGCGCAAATGCAAACAGCGTTTACAGTCACAATTGACGCGAAAGAGGTAACCACAGGCATTTCCGCACAGGAGCGCGCGTATACCATTCGCAAGTTTGTCGATAAAACAGCTGTCCCCTCAGATTTCGCGCGTCCAGGGCACATCTTCCCCCTCGAAGCAAAACCGGGCGGTGTCCTGCGGCGCGCGGGGCATACGGAGGCTACGGTGGATTTGGCACGCATGGCAGGCTTATATCCCGCAGGGGTACTCTGTGAAGTGCTGAACGACGATGGAACAATGGCACGCGTTCCGGAGTTGATGGTGTTTGCTGAGAAACATAACCTGAAAATTATCACTATCTCTGAACTGATTGCTTACCGCCGGAAAACAGAAACCCTTATCAAACGCGTTGCAACTGCCGATATACCCACCACACATGGAGAATTCAAACTCTACGCCTACGAAAGTACAGATACGATAGGCGAACGTGAGGAGACACTTGATAAAACACACATCGCCCTCACAAAAGGCACTCTGACGAATCCAAACCCTGTGCTAGTCAGGGTGCATTCGCAATGCTTTACCGGCGATGTGTTTGGCTCGCTGAGATGTGATTGTGGGGAGCAGCTCCACCTCGCGCTCGAAAACATTGAGAAGGAAGGCAGAGGCGTACTCCTCTATATGCGGCAAGAGGGGAGAGGCATGGGACTCAAGGAAAAACTTCGCGCCTACCAACTACAGGACCGGGAAGGGTTGGATACTGTTGAAGCGAACGAACGCCTCGGATTCCCCCCGGATTTGCGAGATTATGGCATCGGCGCGCAGATTTTAGCAGACTTGGGCGTTCAAAAGATGCGCTTGATGACGAACAACCCACAAAAAGTGAAGGGACTGTCGGGGTACGGACTGGAAATCGTGGAGCGAATTCCGTTGCAAACAACACCCAATCCGTTCAACCACCGATATCTACAGACAAAACGCTCTAAACTTGGACATCTCCTCCTACATGCAGAAGATGAATAATACGAATTTTTTGTCTTTCCTTGCGGAGAATTGAGAATGCTTGGCAGGTACAGCAAGGCTCTATAGATGTCGTCGGAGGTTTCTGATTCAAGTCTAAGTCGCGATTCGGACATCGCTCCTACAGTAACTCGTCTCTGCCGGCCTTCGTAGGAAGTTCCCCACTATTTTCAATAGTGGGGAACATGTGGAAAACTATACAAATCAGGTGAATTGGGCAAGTTGCAGTGGCGTAAAATCTGGTCATTCCTATGGTATGTTGCCCCGCAAAGCGGGGAAGCATACCAAAACAAATCTAATCAAATCTCTCAGGCGAAAAAAGTGCTTGCCTTTATTTTGGAAGTCAGTTATACTGGTAGTCTCGTGTGGGGCGGGGAAAGACTCCTTCAGCATCCCGTTGTTGTCTCCGCCCACTTCCAGAGTCTGGCAGCAAAACACGTCCTGCGAACCCTACAAAAGGAATTGAATATGTCTGTGCGAACGCAGAAGACTCAACTCACTCCAAATAATAAGCAAGCCACCTTGCTTGCTCAGCACTGCGGTAAGGTATTATTCCCCGCAAAGCGGGGTAAATACCGATACGCCCGTGTTGCCTACAATGCCGCGCTGTCCTCGTTCAAAAGCGGATTAGATGCTGGCAACTGGAAGACGTTGTATGACATCAAGAAGGAATTCAACGCCAAAAAGCGTGAAGTCTTTCCTTGGTGCGATGCGATGTCCCAGAATGCCAGTAAGAATGCTATCCACAACTTCAACGATGCCATCTCCCGATGGCGGAGTGGACAGAACCGATTCCCCGAAGGGTATTTACCCTGCTTTGCAGGGCTAATACCTTTCCGAAGAACCGAAGTGGTAAACAGAGTTACCAAGCAGACAACGGCACGGGTTCAGTAAGGGTTCACAAAAAGCGTGTCTGGCTACCAAAGGTAGGCTGGGTACGTATGCGTGAGGAGTTACGCTGGACAGGTGAGATTGGCAGAGTCGTCGCCTCCCGAAAAGACGACAAGTGGTTCGTATCTATACTGGTTCACACTGATGATGCAAACACGATGGTGCAGATGTCTTTGATGGATGACCTGTTTCCTGCGGTAGGCGTTGACGTGGGTATCAATACGCTGGCAACGTGCAGTGATGGCACGACGTATGAGAACCCACGCCCACTGAAGGTGCATCAGCGGAAGCTCAGGCGTGCCAACAAAACGTTGTCACGGAAGGAGTATCTGTCCAACAATTGGCGGAAGGCGAAGCGCAGACTGGCAAGTGTCCACTACCGCATCTCCTGCATCAGAGAGGATAGTCATCATAAAGCAAGCACCAGCATCGTTCGGAAGGCATCAAGAATGGGTATAGAGACTCTGAACGTATCCGGCCTGCTGAAAAATCGGAAGCTGGCAAAGGCACTCTCTGATTCTGCGTTGTCCCGATTTCTAACAATGCTGAAATATAAAGCCGAACGTAGAGGCATCCCCATCACGGAAGCCGCGATGTTCTTTGCGAGTAGTCAAACGTGCAGTAGTTGCGGTAGTAAGAAATCGGAGTTGACTCTGCGTGAACGTATATACCACTGCGATGAATGTGGTTTCACGTGCGACAGAGATGTCAACGCGGCTATCAACCTGTGTCCTACATAAAAACTTGTCGCCCGTAGCAGGCGGGAGACACAAAACGCCTCTGGAGTTCGTGTAAGCCCTACGCTGGTAGGCAGTGAACGTTGAATGAGGAAGAGTGACAACTGATGGCATTGCTGATAGATATGAGCAGGTAAGTCCAGATATGTATAAGTTCCTCACTGCGGTATAAATGGAGAAACACATAATGCCAAACGTTTATGAAGGCCATCTCAGTGGCGTTGGACTTACATTCGGTATTGCTGTGAGCCGATTCAATAGTTTTGTTACCGAAAAACTGCTCGACGGCGCACTAGATGGGCTGAAGCGCCACGGAGTGAACTTAAGCGAAGTTGATGTTTTTTGGACATCCGGGGCTTTTGAGATCCCGGCAATTGCCAAACGGCTGGCTGAAAGCGGACGCTATGATGGAGTACTCTGTATTGGCGCAGTTATCCGTGGGGCAACACCCCATTTTGATTATGTCGCTGGCGAAAGCGCGAAAGGAATTGCACAGGTTTCGGCAAATACAAAGGTGCCTGTCATCTACGGTGTCATTACCACTGACACGATAGAACAAGCACTGGAACGTGCCGGCATAAAAGCAGGAAACAAAGGATTTGAAGCCGCTGTCACCGGAATTGAGATGGCCAATCTCTATAAAGAGATTGAAAAACTCTAAAATAAATACGTTGTTGATACACTGTAGGTGCCTGTCTTGTGTCCGCCATTGTTGGTTTCCAAAAATACGACTGGGCGTTTACGCCGCAAAACTGAATTGATGAAAGATCAAAATGATTGCAATTATAGACTACGAAGCGGGAAACCTCACTAGTGTTGCCCGCGCCTTAACACACCTCGGTTATGAAAACGAAATTACGTACTCAGCCGAAGCAATTTTAGCGGCGGAACGCGTTATTTTTCCCGGTGTCGGTGCCGCGAAAGCGACGATGGCAACCTTAAAAAAACGGGGGCTTGACGAAGTGTTGGCGAGCTGTTACGATACCGGCAAACCTATGCTAGGCATCTGCATCGGCATCCAGATTCTCTTTGCACACAGTGCTGAAGAGGATAGCGAATGCCTCGGATTCCTACCGGGGTATGTAAAAAAATTCGGCACCACGGATGCAGGCGGGAAAACGCCACACCCAACGTTAAAAGTGCCGCAAATCGGTTGGAACGAAGTGTATCAAACGCAGGCGCATCCAATCTTTGAAGGTATTCCAAACCCTGCGTACTTCTATTTTGTCAACTCCTATTATCCTGTTCCAGAGACAGAGGCAGTGGTGCTCGGACAAACGACGTACGGGCTTGAATTCTGCAGCGCGATTGCCCACAAGAACCTCATCGCAACGCAGTTTCACTTGGAGAAGAGCGGGCACGTCGGGTTAAAAATGCTGCATAACTTCTTAACGCTCCGCTAAAGAGAAAAAATGCTAACGTTTTTCCTAGCACTTGGAGTGCTTTTCATCAACCTGAGTGTGTATCTGCTTCAGATGCAGGAATACTATTACGTGCTCAGCCACTGCTATTATGGTGTGATGCTCCTCGCAGTTATCTACACCAGGCCGCTGAGCCAGAATATCCTGCTCGGCGTAACAACAGCGGCAAACTGGTTCTATGTGCTTCTAGCACCTACCCAAACTGCAAGTATTATCGTAGCACTCCTCTATCCGCTCGTTGCTGCTGTAGCTGTCCGATTCATTCGCCAAATGCAAACGCAGCGGCGCAACCGTGCAGAAGAGATAGAGCAGATAAATAGCGTGAATGCTGATTTAGAAAAACGGGTACGGGATTTGTCTACCCTATTTGAGGTGAGCCAAGCGGCAAATGCAAACCTAGAGTTGGAGGGACTCTTTCAGCGGATTATCGAACTTCTGTCGAAGCGGCTTGGCATCTACCGAGGGGCATTGCACCTCTACAAGAAAGGGAAGGTTGTCGCTTCTACCGAAGTCATCCTAGGGCTAACCCCTGCCGAAATGAAACGGGGTACAGATAACCAGATGGCGGATATTCAGAAACGGGTGCTCGCATCGGGCAAAGCAATCGGCGTGCCACAGACAAGGCACTCTCGAAGTTATGTAAAACTTTTTGAGCCAGAACTCGTTGAATCTAAAGACACAATCGCTTTCTGGTGTATCCCTATTATTATCGAAGAAAATGTTATCGGAACGTTGACGATTGACAAGGCATCAGATGAATTTTCAGCAGAGGATGACCGGCGACTGTTGACAATTATCGCCTCAATCATCGCACAGCGTGTCAAAATTCAGCAAACAATTGACGCACTCGTCGAATCTGAACGTTTGGCAACACTGGGAAGGTTAGTCAGAACCATAGCGCATGAGGTGAGAAATCCACTCGGCAGCATACGGTTGGGCACCCAGCTTCTCCAACGCACTGATGAAGAGGGCTACGCAGCATCGGAGTTACAAACCCCTCCCACGGCCGCGTTAAATGCGCCATCCGTTGCAGAATCGAGCACTGTCCTCTCTCAAGCTGAGATTAACGAGTACACGTCAATTATTATAAAAGAGGTTGACCGGCTCAATCGGTTCATTGAGCAACTGCTCGCTTTCAGCAAACCGGCACTGGAAGTGGCAAAGCGAATTGATATCCATCAACTGCTTGGTAATAGCCTCGCTATATGTCGTCCCGAATTAAACAAGCAAGCTATTCGGGTTGTTACAGAATATGACACCTGCCCACAGGTGAACGTAAACGAAGATGGAATAACACAAGTACTCCTGAATCTATTTTACAACGCAATTGAGGCGATGGAACGCGGTGGAACATTGACAATTCAGACAGAATATCTGAAAGCCGCGGCAGCAGTACATCTCCGAGTTCAGGATAACGGGCCAGGGATCCCGCCCGATGATGTACCACTGCTTTTTGATGCTTTCTATACGACAAAACAGAAGGGAACCGGGCTTGGGCTTTACATCAGCCAAAAGATTCTTGACGAACATGAAGGTAGCATTGAAGTGGATGCTACCCTTGAAACTGGCACCGCGTTTGTCATAACATTCCCTGTATCTTAGTTTTTCGTCATGCCTTGCGGAGAATTCAGAATACAAGACAGGCACAGCAATGCACTATAGCTCTTGTCGGAGGTTTCTGACGCAAGGTTTACATAAGAGCCCTCTGACGAGATTTTCTAGTAGAGACGAACAACCGCGGAGAACAGAGCACACCCCACGGAGGGTTCTTATGCAACCTCAATTAGAGACACATGCACATGCCCCTAATAAGAAACCCGATTTTGCAGTGGGTAAATACCCCGCAAAGCGGGGCGAATCCCACCACGGAAAAATCGGAGCAGAAACGCAATTGACGAAAGATCTGGTGCTTATCGCTGACGACGACGATAGTTTCCGCCAAATGCTCGCTGCTACCCTTGAGAAGGCAGGCTACCAGACTGTCAAAGCCCGAAATGGCGCGGAAACGCTCTTATGCGTGAAGAAAGAGAATGTTGATGTCATTCTGCTTGATATTTGGTTAGGCGATGCAAATGGGTTGGAGCTCATTGAGAAGATTCAGGAACACAATAGCACTGCATCAATTATTGTAATTACTGCCCACGGCACGACTCAAACTGCTATTGATGCTGCAAAGCAACGCGCGTATGGGTACCTGACTAAACCGACTGACAAAAAACAGCTGCTAGATTTGGTGGCACGCGCGGTCGCTGCGACAAGTCAAACAAAGAAACTGAAAACGTCCGCTATTGACGTTGACACACAAGGCAAAATGGTAGGGCAGAGCACCGCGATGCAGGCAGTCTATCAGATGATCGGGCGCGCTGCGGTGAGTGACGAAACAGTCCTCATTTTGGGGGAAAGTGGCACTGGCAAAGAACTGGTAGCACAATTAATTCACCAAAATAGCGGGCGCGCCGATAATCCCTTTGTCGTTGTTGATTGTGGAGCGATGCCGTCTAGTCTCATTGAAAGCACCCTCTTCGGGCACGTCAAAGGGGCTTATACCGATGCCCATACTGCACGAAAAGGGAAATTTGAACAGGCAGACAGCGGCACAATTTTCCTTGATGAAATCGGGGAATTGCCGATTGAGGTGCAGACGAAACTGCTGCGCGTCCTCCAAGAACGAAAGGTAGAACCCATGGGCGGCAATCAAATCTGTCCTGTGAATGTGCGCATCATTGCTGCAACCAACCGAAAACTTGAGGAGGCGATTGAACAGAAAGAGTTCCGCTCTGACCTTTACTATCGGCTAAACGTTATCCCAATCTCACTCCCACCCTTGCGGGAACGAAAAGAGGATATTCCAGAGCTCGTAAATCTGTTTACGCTCCGTTTTGTTGAAGAGTACCAACTTCCAAAAAATAGCATCTCCGCGGAAGTTGTTAAACAGTTGATTGACTACGAGTGGCCCGGCAATGTACGCGAACTGGAAAATACTATCAAACGTGCGCTAGTTATGTGCTCAGGACATACATTACTGCCAGAACATTTCACCCCAAATTTGGACAAGCCGAGCCCTCTCAGCGAGACAGGGAATTTTGACGCTCAGATTCATGCCCTTCTCCATGGACACGTCAAACACTATCTAGAAACCAAAGCACATGAAGGGGCACTTCACGCTAACATTGAAGCCATTTTCGAGAAATCGCTCTTTAAAATTGTGCTGGAACACACTAACGGAAAGCAAAGCAGAGCCGCGGAAATACTCGGCATTAACCGAAATACACTCCGCACAAAACTGGCTAAGTACGAACTTACCGTTTAGTCACGCATTTTTGCGGCGTACTCGCCTCTTCGCCTTTTCTTGCGGAGAATCGAGGAAGCAAGGTAGGGAAACCTATACCGGGGAATCATGCGAGTCTTGCTTTTTTTTAAACTTAATTCATGGGAAATACCCTCTAGCCCCCATCAGAAACCCGCTTTTGAAGAGGGTGGAAACCCCCGCAAAGCGGGGGTATATACAACAAGCGGAAAAAGCGGAGCAGAATGCACGTCGCAAATGTAAGAAATAAAAAAGTTGCTTGCTAATCACGCGCAACTTGGGCGCAGTGGTATATTACCCCTGCAAAGCAGGGGAAACTGATACCATTACGCCGCAAAACTGAATTGATGAAAGATCAAATCTCGTTGGAGGTTTGTGCTAGAAAAAAATGAATTCAATCAACGGAAGTTAACACCAATGGATATAGGAAAAGTTATTGGCACCGTCGTTGCAACCCGAAAACATCCAAGTTTAGAGGGGACAAGCCTCCTCATCGTGCAACCTTTAGACGAGAAACACAACCCCATTTCCGCACCACTCGTCGCAGTGGATACCCTACAGGACGCAGGCGTAGGCGAAATCGTCTATATCGTGACTGGGGGCGATGCCGTAGGGGTTTTACCCGGAAGACGAATGCCGGTCGATGTAGCAATTGTTGGAATTGTAGATTCTATCTCTTTGCTTGAGCAGCCTTTCGACACGCCTTGCGGAGAATTGAGAATGCAAGACAGGTCTAAGAATGCACTATAGCTCTCGTCGGAGGTTTCTGACGCAACCTTTGGGGTAGGAGCGATCTCCGAATCGCGACTCAGAAACCTGCTTTTGACAGGTAAAAATCCCCGCAAAGCGGGGCATTATACCTCAACGGAAAAAGCGGAGCAGAAACCCAATTAACGAAAAAACGGAAAAGAGAACATGTACCTCGCGAAAGTTATTGGCAAAGTCGTTTCAGTCGTTAAGCACCCTGCGTATCAAAATCGCACGTTGTTGCTTATCCAACCCTTGAGCCTAAAATCCGAACTCGTTCGTACCCCTACAATTGCTGTTGATTATGTGGGCGCAGGTGAAGGCGATACGGTGATTGTAGGGGCAGGGCCCGGCGTTGCACAAGAAGTCTTCGGCGTTGAAGATGCGCCGATGCGAGAACTCGTCATGGGCATTGTAGACCGTTTTGATGTCACACCCTTGGAGGAGAAAAAATGAGACACATAACCAATGAAAGCCGCATCACCTTTCTCTGGCTGCCTTTCCTTCTGTTGCTCTGTTTACACCTAAACGCTTGTCGCGTCGCAGAAGTCTTATCAACGCAGTACAGCGAAAACATAGCCGGTGTCAACTACGGCACCGAAGCAAATCACCCTGGGTTGAATGATGGCAAT
The DNA here is from genome assembly GCA_958295855.1 of uncultured Poribacteria bacterium. GTDB lineage: Bacteria > Poribacteria > WGA-4E > WGA-4E > WGA-3G > CATQHH01. The sequence goes on from OY282383.1 coordinate 824,839, forward strand.
GTCGACACTGTGGCAACTCTCCCTGCCAGAAATGAACGGAACTTTATCATCCGATTTGCTGACGTACACCCTGTCCGCAAAATTGTCATTCACAACGGCAATCTCTTCCGGTTTGAGATGGATTATTTGAACGCGGATACTGGCGAATGGGAAACTTTTGATTCCATCATTCAGCGGCGCAACCTTGATGGCGAACGCGCACAACCCCTGTTTGTCTTTGATCGGTTGGATTTTCACACCCAGATGATTCGGGTAACCGTAACCCGCACTGTGGATGACATCGTGGTAAACAAGATTATCGCTGAACCTGGAGATAAAGTCGTCGACCGGCGCACAACCCTTGCCGGATTTTACGCCCCACACTATCGGGTGATGCAACCCGCAATCGCCCAAATTCGAGAAATTGAGGTCTACCACCTCGCAAAAAGCAAGTGAGGTGTATCGGGGTTAGAAACCGCTCCCACGGGTGGGCGCGGTTTCTAACCACGCTCGTCAACACTTTCATTAAAAATTAAAAATTAAAAATGAAACACACTGCATTACTGACAACGATTTGCCTCTGCCTGAATACAGCTGCCTTTTTGGTTCTCAGGCCCGTAGAGGCGGCACCCACTACATCCAGGAACCGTAGTAACCGCGTGGCTGCAAGGGGTGTAGCATCGGGGTTACAAACCACTCCCACGATTGAATTGGTGAGTGCTACCTCGCAAGGCGTGACAATTCAGCTCCGCATCGCTGAATCGGATTTTGAAATCGGTACACAGGTACACGCCGGAAAACGATTTCAGACACTCTCATTCCCTGGGTGCCGTTTCACAACGGCACCAGGGGTGCCACGCCTACCTGTGCAATCAACGCTGATAGGTGTTCCGCCCGATATAGATTTTGATTTGCGAGTTGTTGAAAGTGACTTTAGCACGCACAGCGTGCAAACGGTTATGCCTACATCCATCGACAGAAGCGGACGGGCGATGAATCGCACCCCTACAAATGGGCCCGTTTATACAAAAAATCACTTTTTTCCGCACAGCGTCGCAGAAATCAGAGAAGCAGGCTGGATTCGAGAGAACCGTGTCCTCCCTATTCAACTGAATCCGGTTCAGTATAATCCTGTTAACGGGAAAGTCAGACTCTACCATAGGCTTGTTGTTGAGGTGCGGTTTAGCAGGGCGGGTAACGCGCCACCAGCAATGCAAGGGCTTGCGCGCCCTGAATCTTCTGTTTATGAGCGGCTCTTCGGAAATCTGCTGATTAATCCGCAAATCGCTAAGCAGTGGCGTTCCCTACAAAAGGGTGGGTGGGCAAGAAACCCTTTTTCTGTAGCGGAAGGACCGCGGCTCGGGGTTACAAACCCCGCCGACGCATACAATAACATCCCTAGTGCACCGAGTGGTATCGGGGTTACAGACACCTCCCACCCGCGCTATAAAGTCATTGTCACAGCAGAAGGGATGTATCACATTACCGCCCTTGACTTGGCGGCGGCTGGCATCGATATAGGTAATATTCAGCCTACAACGCTCACGCTATCCAGCAAAGGGAAGCAGATACCCATCTTTGTACGGGGTGAAGGCGATGGGAGGTTTGATGCCCAAGATGAAATTGTTTTCTACGGACAACGCCACAGCGGGGAAACAAGCTATATTGACCCGTTTTCCGATGAGAATGTCTATTGGCTTTCGTGGAATGCAGAACGTGGGCTACGGATGGTGCCAAAAACGCCGCCCGCAAATACAAGCGATGCCCAAGTTTACGACGAATTTCTCACGCGTGTTCATTTTGAAAAAGATAAACATTTTCGACGCTTCCCAAACGCTAACCTCGACGGAGGAGAACAATATGAACAGATCGGGCAGGGCCTCCAACAGCGGTTCTTCACTCTCACAGCCTTACCCGCGCTTCCAAACGACAGTTGGTTTTGGGAATCGCTCACTGCAACAGCATCAAAGACCTTGCCTTTTAACCTGACCGGGGTTGCGCCAACAGATCGATTCGCAACATTACGCGTCGCTCTACACGGGAAGTCTAACACGGAACACCATGTCCAGATTTGGCTGAATGATGCTCGCAGATTTGAAGATTCAAATTGGCATGGAGAAACCGAATATCGATTTGAGCATGAACAACTCCTACAATCCTTCCTCAAAAATGGCAGAAATACAATTCGTATCACAATCCCGGGCATCCCCGGTGCCCTCTTGGATATTGTCTTGGTGAACTGGTTTGAAATTGAGTATTGGCGAACCTTTGAGGCAGAAAAAAATGTCCTCCCCTTTTCAATCACGCCATTTTCCGATGAAACTGGCACTGTGAACCCTAATTTCAGGGTCTGGTTAGAAAACTTCTCCACTCCCGACATCGAAATTTACGGCGTTGATGGCACGCGCTATGTCGGTTTAGACCCAATTATAGATGAAAGGCACCCGGGCACCTACCGCGTCGTTTTTGAATCCTCGCAAATTCGTCACAACGCCGTAAAGGTTACAACCCCCGCTTTGCGGGGGGACTTGCCCCCTCCGGACACAACTGTCCAATACGTCGCATTGACGCGCGACAAATTCCGAAAACCGAAAATCGTAGCAGATGCACCCTCCGACCTACGCGGGATACACAACGCGGCAGATTACATCCTCATCACTGATGCCCAGTTTATCCCAGATGTGCAACCCCTCGTGAACTTGCGCGAACAGCAGGGCATGCGCACCAAAGTCGTCGATGTCCAAGATATCTACGATGAATTTAATCACGGCATACTCAATCCGCGCGCGATTCGCGAGTTTCTCAATTACGCTTACCATAACTGGCAACCACCTGCACCAACTTACGTGTTTTTGGTTGGGGATACACACTTTGATGTGAAAAATGAAATCAATTTTGTACCAACTATACAGGTACAAATCCCGGGGTACGGCTCAACCGCCAGCGATCATCAGTTCGTCACGTTTCGAGGGACAGATAGTTTTCCAGACATGCTCATTGGGAGGATACCCTCAGCGCATCGCGTGGAGGCGCGAATATTCGTTGAACGCACAATCGCCTATGAAACCACCGCCGAAGTGGGCCCCTGGCATAAACGGCTTCTGATGCTGGCAGGCTCGGACCAGAGATTTCATTCCCAAACCGATCGGCTTATTGAACAAAGGGAACTTAACGCCAAATATGAAACCAAGCTTATCTACGCACCCACTACGGCGGAACCGACGCTTGATGACCGGGTGCGCTCCCCCGTCGCCCGGCAAGTTATTGATGGATTCAACGACGGTGCCAGCCTTGTAAACTATATCGGCCATGGCGGTGGCGGCTACTGGGCATCCAGCGGCATGCTGGATTTGGAAGATCCGGAACAAAACTTGACTAATATCTCGCAGCTCCCTTTTGTTATCAGTATGACCTGTTTCACAGGTTACTTTAACGGGAACAGAAGCTGTCTCGCAGAAGCACTGCTCCACTCACAAAACGGCGGGGCTGTTGCAGTCATTGGCGGAACAAGCATTGGCTTGTTAGATGGCGACTATATCCTCAATCAGGAAATTTTTGAGGTAATCTTTGAGGAAAATACCGAGAATGTCGGGGCGATCCTCGCTGAGGCAAAAACCCAATTTCTCATTAATGCGCCTGGATTTTTTGACCTGAATGAAGTCTTTACGCTCTTCGGCGATCCAGCCACCCAGTTGCGGTTGCCGCGCCAGCAGATACAAGTAGCGACAGATGTCATAGCCGCCTCAGGACGCGATGCCTTCCAGTCAGAAACTCTGCTGTCTGTGTCTGGAACGCTACCCAATCCGAATTTTAACGGAGATGCCGAAATTACTGTTGTTCCAACAGCACTCTCCTCTACTGAAGGCTCCACTGAATCCCATTCTCTTGATATAGCCCTTGCGCGCGACACTGTGCCTGTAGCCAATGGAAAATTTAACACACAAGTACGACTCCCCGTTGATATCGAATTCGATGCTGGAAATGTACAAGTTTACGCATGGAATGCAGATGAAGATGCCATCGGCTATATCGCCTACACCGCCTTACAGCGGTACGTTAATAACGTCCGCCTGCAGCCTTACCCCGTTGAACCGGAGCAAACCGTGCATCTTTACGCAGAGGTAGTGAATCAAAGTGCAATTGACGCAATGACGCTTTATTGGAGTTGGGATGGCGTAGAATTTTACACAATTCCGGTGGTTCAGCACACCGGTTCAACCTATAGAAGTGTGGAACCTATCCCCGGATATCCGCAAGGGGATGTTGTCGATTATTACCTAGAGGTCAAAGTGAAAGGTGGGCGAACCCTACAAACGGAGCTCGGCACCTATATAGTTGGGGAGGTTGACGTTGACCTGGCTGTTTTGGAGCAAACTATCACATGGGCTCTCGATCCGCCGTTTCTGCTTTCCGCACAAATCCGAAACCGAGAGACTCGCGCCGCCCAAAACGTACCTGTCCAATTCTTTCAGACACCCCTGATGGAATCGGGGTTACAAACTACTCCCACAGAGGCAGACACACCCGAAGTAGGGGCCGGTCTCGTGCCTGCCCTCCAAAATGCAACGCAGATTGGGGAGACGCAGGTACTGGCAGAAGTACCACCGAATAGCAACGTTGTGGTAAGCGTGCCATGGCAGCCCCCACCCGGTAAATACCGTATCACCGTCTTCGTCGATCTACCCTCCGCGGAACAGCCGAAGGGCAGTATCATTGAACGCCGGGAACGCAATAACAGCGCGTCGCGAGAATTTGTGAGCAACCGGATTCTGCTCACACCCGAAAATCTCGACCGGCCAATTCAGAGTATAGACGGCGTTTTGCGAATAGATATTCCGCCCGGAAGCCTTCAGAAACGCACCATCATGACGTTTGAGGCAGAAGCACTTACTATTACAAATCAACCAGATCTTGCACCCCTTACCGGCGCAAGCGAACAGTTTCCGTCTGTCGGCTATCAATTCGACTTGAGCGAGCAAACCGAATTGACAGCAACTGCCACCTTCGTGAAGCCCACAGCCGACGAGGCACATATCTATATGCACGACGATGAAACGGGGAACTGGATTCGGGTGGGCAAGGAAACAGCCGGTCAAAGTGAAACGGGGAGAGAGACTGTCTCTGTGCAGGTTAAACTGCCCGGTACCTTCGCGTTGCTGTCCAATAGCGATACCACGCCACCAGTACTAGATTTAACCGTTGGGAATCAGGGTTTCGTTGATGGCGATTATGTCTCCGATACCCCTACCATTTCTGCCCGTATTGAGGATGCAAACGGGATTGATTCACGCCCAGAGAACATTATGCTCACCAAAAACGGCGAGCGCGTGCCACAAGATGAGTACACACTCGCCACTTCGCCAGTGAGCAGCAACCTGCTTCTCATCACCTACACACCGGTCTTGGAAGCAGGCGCGTACCGAATTCGGTTGCAGGCACAAGATGCCAACGGAAATGTGTCAGGCACGGAGCGAACAGCAACTGTTGCTGGCGAATTTGAGATCAAAAACATCGCCAACTTCCCAAATCCGTTTTCACCCGGGCGCGGCACAGACTTCGCCTATTACCTTACCGAAAGCGCAGACGAAGTGAGCCTCAAGATTTACACGCTCACGGGCAGGCTCATCACCGCCATTGACACGCTTGATGCGGCTGTTTCCTACAACGAGTACCACTACGACGGCTTGGATGCGGAAGGTGAACCCCTCGCGAACGGTGTCTATCTCTATAAATTCACAGTCCGCAAAGACGACACGCGCAAGCAAAAGGTGGGGAAGCTAGTTGTTCTCAAATAATTCGGACAGAGGAAGCATCGCGAGTAGAACTCGCTCAGATGTCGCGACTTTTCAATCCGCGTCCTCCGTGTCCTCTGTGATAATCCGCGATTTGCCGCGTACCCGCCCAAGTTGTGAATGGCCAAGGTTTAACCACGCATTGAAAATGCGTGGTGCACCCCGTAACAACTTTTTTATTTCTTACTTATGCGCCGTGCATTCAGACAAGCACAATGCCGCGATTTTGATACGCTTATTCACGCGAAAACACCAAAACATCGTAATCCTGCCCACTATACTCAAACTGGTTTTTGAATTGCCCTTCGCAGCTAAACCCCGCGGATTCTAAAACTGCCGCTTTCTGCTCAGCACCGCTGTCGACATAACACTGAACCTTCGATTCAGGAAACGCTACTGTTGAAAGCAACGCGGGAACAGCATCCGCAAAATTCGGATGAAAAAAGAAATCCAACACCGCAGTCGCCGGTCGCCAGCGCGCATCGCGACTGACAGTCGCCCATCCGACAATCGCACCATCCGACGTAATCAGCAGTTTGGCATCATCGTAGACATCTTCTGTTTCCAAAGCATGCTTAAAATTCAGAAAGCCACCTTCAAGATTCGTGGGACCGTAAACGCCCCATGCAAGACTCCGCAGCGTGTCCCATCCCACAATTGCCGACAACGCCGTGACTTTCGGCCAGTCGTGCCATTCAACAGGTTTCGGATGTGCGTCAACCTTTTTTCCTGTAGGCGCGCTTTCCAAGCGTGCAAAGTACCGTTCTTCAAAATCCGCGTTCACATGATACTTCATAAAACCGGATTCAGGAAAGACACTCTCAAATCCGAAACTATGGTAGATGTGATACGGATGGCTATTGTAACCTGTGCCGAGATAGAGCGAGCGTCCAGCGCGCTGCCGAAAATGCGCCATCTGATACGCCATTACGCCTTTGCATGCCCCCTTTCTACGCTGTTGCGGCAATGTAAAGACATGCCCTAAGATGCCGATGCCTTCATGTTCAACTGTCATGATATTGGTAATCACGCGTCCATCAAGTTTACCGACATAGAAACGGGTTTCTAACGCATCAAGCACTTCCGTGACGCACCGCTCAATATGCCACTTATAGTTTCCTCCCTTATGTCCCAGGAATTGTTTCACTTCTCCTGCGTGCGGTTCGTCAGGCACGGCAATCACGCCAACTTCCATCCGTTCCCCTGTCTTCAGTACCACTTCTCCCAGTTTGTCGTACATATCTACCTCTATTATATAGTGCTTGTGCTTTGTTAGACCTGTCTTGCATTCTCAATTCTCCGCAAGGAAAGACGAAAAATTGGCAAACCCCGTAATAAATATCGTATACTTAAAAAGACTTGATGTCAAGCAATGCAACCTGTTTTTGGTACCTATAGATGTGTTTTTTGTAAGCACGCAATTTTTCTAACCATAGGCGCACTTTCATGAAGTTTTTCGTCAATTGGGTTTCAAGGGTAGGCACAAGGCACTACCCCTACGGATTTTTCCGTTGATTGCTTTTTCCCCAAGGAACCGGGCGGGCGGGAAGCAAAGCGGGGGAAGAAGCTGCTCAAAATCGGGTTTCTTACAAGTTGTAGCGTGCTTCCTCCTAATTGAGGTTGCATCAGAAACCTCCGACGAGAGCTACAGTGCATTGTTAGACCTGTCTTGCATTCTCAATTCTCCACAAGGAATGACAAAAAAATGGAAACAGAACAAACACTGGTTCTAATTAAACCGGATGGCGTTCAACGCGGTCTGATTGGTGAAATTGTTGCGCGCTATGAACGCAAAGGGCTCAAACTCGTTGGGATGAAACTGCTGAAACTTCCGCTCACCACTGCGGAGGCACTTTACGCGGTCCATCGCGGAAAATCTTTTTATGATGTGCTTATCCAATTTATGACATCCACGCCCATTGTTGCCTTGGCAGTTGAGGGACAGAATGCGATAGAATTGGTGCGCACCCTTAACGGCGAAACCGACCCGAGGAAATCACAACCGGGGAGTATCCGGGGGGATTTCTCGCTGAATGTGACACATAACCTTGTGCATGCCTCGGATTCTCCAGAGAACGCCCGGCGCGAATTAGGTATCCTGTTTGCACCTGAAGAACTTTATGAATATCACCGAGCGGATGAAGGAATCCTGCATCCTACTAAGGAATAAGGGAGGGGGGGCAAATAATTTTGGGTATCTGAAATCCAGTCATTAAGTATTGTAAGGGATTGTGTTTTTTGTAGGGCGGGCTGTTAGATTGCGTCTGTGAGTGCGCGATGCACGTCGCATCTGTGCGTTTTGGTTAATTGAGTTTCTGCTCCGCTTTTTCCGTTGATTGCTTTTTCCCCAAGGAACCGGGCGGGAGGGAAGCAAAGCGGGGGAAGAAGCTGCCCAAAAGCGGGTTTCTGATTAGTGCTCAAGGGTATCCCCTGTGAATTAGGTTTTAAGAATGGGGGAGTGCACTATGCCTCCCCTGTGAAGGCGAGGAGTAACGTTCTCAAGGGAAAACGAAATGCCGATGATCTGAATCAGGTTTTTCTTGCAATTTTATTTCGTTTCGGTTATCATAAATCGTATCTTAAAAACTAATGTCAATTTCATAGGAGGAAATTGTTATGCAAAAAATTCTATTATTAACCCTCGGTGTGGTGTGTTTCAGCCTCATCGCTGTTCACATCAGCACCGCCGAGATTGACTTTGAAACAGCTGTGGGGATATGGCTGTTTGATGAAGGCAAGGGCGATGTCGCTACAGACATGTCCAATGCTGGAAACGATGGCGAAGTCGTCAAAGCCCCATATATAGATGGCAAATTCGGCAGGGCACTCGACTTCGATGGAAAAGCGGGATGTGTCAAGACTGGACAGAAACTTCTTGATAACCTCGAAGAATTCACTATTCTCTGTTGGGTGAAAACCGGCAACATTACGGCGAACCGGATTGGGTTAGTCGGGCAGAACAACGCGCCTGAATTTGGGTTTGTTAACCCGAATACCCTTAGCCTCTGGACACCCTCTGCCGGTCTGACAGATAATCCTTGGAAAATCAAACACGATAGCGATGAATGGCACCACGTCGGATGTGTCGCTACGACAAAGTACGTCCATACGTATATTGATGGCGAGTTCACCGAACAAAAGGGTGGGTGGGCGAACCACGGTACATCTGCCTTTAACGTCAACATCGGTGGCTGCGGTATCTGGGATGGTGCAGGAAACTTTTTCACCGGTGCTATGGACGAAGTCGCTATTTTCCATTCAGCCTTGGAACAAGAAGATATTCAAGAGCTAATGGACAAAGGTTTTAAAGGATATTTAGCTGTTGATGCCGCCGGTAAACTCGGTGCCACCTGGGGCCATATTAAGGCTACCCACCACTTCAGATAGGCACACCTTTCCAATACCCGTAGGTGTCCATGGGTTTTCACTAAGCGCGCCTATGAGATTACCTCTCCGCTCACAAGCCAGGTTGCTCTGACATCTAAACCTTCATCAAAATCGCATGGATTCTGTAACGAACCGATTGTCCTCATTCTCCTTTCTTAAAGTGCTCTGTTACCTATTCTTTCTTGGGTTTCCGTTTTCTACATCTGGACGAGGTATATGGAAACCTATATCAGCGGGGACACCAACGGCGCGCTGGCTGCATACTGCTGTTTGGAGCGGCACAGAGGTTATTGTATGGGGCGGCATCAATGCAAGCGGTCCCCTTCAGAGCGGCAGTGGCTACAATCCGGATACCGAAAAAGTGACCGCGCTTCCTCATTCAACATTCACTGCCTCCCTGCGTAGGGCTTACACGAACTCCAGAGGCGTTTTACGTCTCGGCTCAGCTGTCCGCGACAAGGTTGTTAGACAGGACACAAATTAACCGCGGCATTGATGTCGCGATGGCATTCAAAACCACACTCGGTACAGTTGTAGGTGCGTTCGGATAGATTCAACTCCGCTTTTTTGTGTCCACAACTACTGCACGTCTTGCTACTGGCAAAGAACCTATCCGCCTGCTGGATGGGAATACCACGTCTCTCCGCCTTATACCGAAGCATCGTCAAGAATTTAGACAGCGCGCTATCCGACAGTGCCTTTGCGAGCTTCCGATTTTTCAGCAAGCCAGAGACGTTCAGTGTCTCAATACCGATTAATAATTTGTCTTGCAAACAATTATGCGTATGTGCTATAATCGTAATATGGCGTTTCTACAAAAAAACTTGCATTTTTATGCAAAATGTGTGAAAATAACTTTATATTCGACTTCGGCTTTGTTTTGAAAAGCCAAAACGTCTGGCGATGTAGGTGCACCGATAATTTCAGTGTTTTGTATGGGGATTCGGTTCGTATCCGTTGGCCTGAACCGTCGCATGCATATCTCGTCGGAGGAATTTGCCTAAATAGTCGGACGGCGTGAGAACAATAAGTTGCCACCGAATTTGATATGAGATGAGATCAAATTCGCATTCGCATTCGCATTCGCGTTACATTCCGGAGCGTAGTTCGCGAGTGCAGAAAACACAAGAGCGGTATACCCACAGAGCGGAACATACCAGCATTTGTGAAGTGGCTGCTGTCCTAAACCCTCGCCTGAGGCGAGGGAAATCTCTAAAGAAAGTGAGAGGAATTAAAATGAAATTTAATGTTTTAACAGGTGTTCTGTTCAGTCTGGGTTTGATAGCATTCAGTCTAGTCGCTGTCAACAGTAGTCCCGCCGAAATTAACCAGAGTAGCGTAGTCGGTATATGGCTGTTTGATGATGGTGGTGGAAGCACGGCTATGGACTCATCAGGAAACAATAATCACGGTACGATTGTCAATACCCCGGTTTGGGTAGATGGGCGATTTGGCGGTGCCTTAGCCTTTGATGGCGTAAGCAACTGCGTCAATACGAATAAACAGCTCCTCAACGGCTTGCCTGAATTTACAATCGTTACCTGGGTGAAACCGGGGAATATCACCGCCAATCGCGTCGGATTGGTAGGCCAGAACGATGCAGCGGAGTTCGGTTTTATTAACCCCACTTCCGTCATGCTGTGGACACCCACTGCCGGAGGAAACGAGAATCCGTATGAGCATCCCGCCGGTGAATGGCATCACATCGCTACGGTTGCCACTCGAGAGTTCACAAAAGTCTACGTGGATGGCAACGTTACAGTGAAAAACGGAAACTGGCCCGATCACGGGAGTTCCGATTTTAACGTCAATATCGGCGGATGCGGCGTTTGGGATACCGAGGGCAATTGGTTCACGGGCGCAATGGACGAAGTTGCTATCTTCCACGCGCCTTTGGAAGATGACGATATTGTCGATATTATGAATAATGGCTTGAAAGCCTCAGGAGTCGCGGTTGAACCTGCGGGGAAAATCGCGGTAACTTGGGGAGAGCTCAAACGAAAAGACTAGTGTTCTGCCCGCGTTCAGCTTGTAGGCGCGGTTAGAAACTGCGCCTACCCAAACGTTATCTTTCCTACTACAATTTCAGAGCAGGGTGGAACAGCAATTTTGGGTTGCGGCACTTACTGCCGCAACCCGGCTATCCTACGCAGGCTTCTTGGGGAAAAAAAGCCCCGGCCAGAAACCGACTTAAAACGGCTTCCGAAACCGGGGTAAACACTTTTCAACCGCAACATGGCACAAAATACCCGTCGCGCCTGAGACGTGTGTTTCGTTTCCTAAGCGGGGCTTAAGGGACTATATATCATTATACCGCGGCCGAGGCTCGCGGCGTTGCTCGCGAGGACGCGCAGGATTGACTTTCAACGGACGTCCCATCATCTCTTGGCCATCCAATGCTTCTATCGCTCGTTCGCCATCCTCTTGGTTTTCCATCTCAACGAAGCCAAACCCTTTGGAGCGGCCGTCGTAACGATCCCGGATTATTGTCGATGTCGCCACCGGCCCATATTCCCCAAAGAGGTCTTCCAGGTCGGTTTCTGTGGCTGCATAAGGCACATTGCCAACGTAGATATTCATCTCGTTTCTCCTTCTTGGAATTAAAAATAACGGGAAAATGAGAAAACTGAGCACTGTCAGCCTGAAAGCAAGCACTTGTCTTGCGAGACTCAAAAGTCTAAGGGCAGGAATTTGGCAGCAAGCGTAGATTGGCAAAAATGAACTAGAGATTCTCATCAATCTGTCGGCAGTCTCGTCACACTTCATAGAAAAAGGGTTCCGATTCCAATAAAACTGTCAAAACACTACTCGTCAATTTGTCAGCGGACACTATCACATTTTCCTTAACGCTTAACATGATACCATAATTTTTTTTATTTGTCAACTTTTTTATTTCAATTATTTTTTCTGCCTAATGTACTCATAGCCACCCTTTCTCATTTCGCATCCATCCAATTAGCTCCGATGCCGGCTTCTGTTCGGAGCGGCACCGCTAAAGACATCACGTTCTCCATCTCTTCACAGACAATGGCCGCATGCACTTCTGCTAATTCCGCTGGTGTTTCAAGGACTAACTCATCGTGAATTTGTAACAGCATTTGCAACGGCAACCGGTCCCGATTGATTCTGTGTTGGACGCGCACCATGGCAGCTTTCATCAAGTCCGCTGCAGTGCCTTGCACTACCGTATTAATTGCCAGGCGTTCCCCTTGGCTGCGCCTATTTCGGGCGGTAGCGTAAATCTCAGGAATCGCCCGACGACGGCCCGTCAACGTTTTGACATATCCGTACTCCAATGCCTCTTGGACGCACTGGTGGAGAAAGCGACTTATCCCCGGAAAGCGGTGTTTATAGTCAGCAATAAGTTGGGCTGCCTCGCTTATCGTCATCCCCTTAATCCGCCGCGAGAGCCCGGTTGGGGAAACGCCATAGATAATGCCGAAATTGATGCTTTTCGCTTTATCGCGGAGTGCCCGCGTCACTGACTCTGCCGGCACACCGAACACCTGAGCGGCAACGGCGGTGTGAATATCCAAACCCTGGGCGAATGTTTCGATTAATTTTGAATCTTGGCTGAAATGCGCTAGAATGCGGAGTTCAATCTGCGAATAATCCGCACAGATTAACTTATACCCTTCAGGGGCTTTGAACGCAAGACGCAGCTGCCTACCAATTTCAGTACGCACAGGAATATTCTGAAGATTCGGCCGGTCAGACTTCAAACGCCCAGTCGCTGTCATCAGTTGATAGAGGTGCGTGTGGATGCGATTCGTTTTTGAATCCACCGCGTTTTGCAGTTGAGTCAGGTAGGTGCTTTGGAGTTTACGGAATTGGCGATACTCAATCAGTAAGCGCGGCACGCTTGTTTTCGGTTCATTCACATCCTCTTTTAAAGAGAGAGCCTCTAGGACCGTTACATCGGTTGAGGTCTTCCCGGCCCGCGTCCGTTTGACAGGTTTAAAACCGATGTTCTCAAACAACACGACTGCAAGTTGCCGTGGGGACTCAATGTTAAACGGGAATCCCACTATTTGGTGTATCTGTTTTTCCCGCTCATGAACAAGCCGTTGAATCACGCTGTTTTGACGTGCCAACTCCACCTTGTCACACACGATACCGTTAAACTCCATCTCAGCGAGGACCGGTGCGAGCGGCGATTCTATATCGCGCACCAATTCGGTAATGCCCATTTCCTTCAACTTCGGTGTGAGGAATCGATAGAGCCGCAGGGCAATATCTGCATCCTCCGCCGCGTAGATGGTAGCTAGGTGCAAGGGGACTTTCTCAATTGAGTCAGTATCTTTCCGGGATTCGGACATCCCTTCTACCTGTTCAGCGGGGGCTCGCTCAACTGTAAAAGAGAGCAATTCGTCAAAAGAGAGCGTCTTGTGCTTTAAGTGGAGCAATGCCAACGTATCTAAGTTGTGTGAAGGGCTTCTAGCATCAACGAGTTGGCTCGCCAGAAGCGTATCAAAAACAACGCCCTGGAGTTTAACGCCGTTTCGGAGGAGGATGCCAGCATCAAACTTTAAATTATGTCCACATTTGGGCACCGCCGCATCTTCCAGAAGCGGTTTGAGGTGGGAAAGTACCGTCGTCGCGTCCAAGTGGCTTTCCGGGTTGGGCGAACGAATCGGGACATAAACACCCTGCTTCGGTTGCCACGAAAAACTTAACCCGCAAAGTGCCGATTCCCGGGCCAAGCCATCTGTTTCGGTATCAAAACTGATAATTTCCTGTGCAGAAAGCGTTTCAACTAGTGTTTCCAATTGTGCTTTTGTCGTGATTGCCTTATAATCTCCTGTCTTCGCAGTCTCGTAATCCCCCTTTTCCAGAATGGAGTCTGTTTGCTGCGCGAGTGCCGCTATCTTCTCCTTACGCGTAGAGGGCGTAGCCGCTTCAGGTGTAACAGAGGTGGGATTTCCATCTGCGAGTTCTGTGATAACCTTGTCGAAACGCTTAAGTTCCAATTCCCGAAACAGCGGTAGGATTTTCTGAAGTGCAAGCGGTTTGACGCGCGCTTGTGCTAAGGAGAAATTTAGGGCGGCATCCCGCTTTAAGGTTACGAGTTGTTGCGCAAGACTGAGTTGTCCACGGCCTTTCTCCAAATTCTCTCGGCGTTTTCCCTTAATCTTATCAATGTTAGCAAAGATGCCCTCGATTGAACCGAATTCATTAATCAATTTTGCGGCTGTCTTCAAGCCAATTCCTTCAACCCCCGGCACATTGTCAGAGCTATCGCCCATCAACGCCAATACATCGATAACCTGTGCAGGGGTAATTGCCTTAGTTTCCCAGAGGGATGGGACATCAATCGTTTTGTTGTTGTGGATGTCAAGCATTGTCACCCGGTCACAGAGCAACTGCTCGAGGTCCTTGTCTTTAGAAATAATAGCGACATGGACATCGCGCGCTTCCGGGGCATCAAGTATTGCTTGCGTAACAGAAGCAATAATATCATCAGCCTCCAGGTTCGCAGCACCGAGGGTTAGGATTCCAAATGCTTCAAGCAATTGTTGTATGCGGTGAATCTGCAACACCAAATCATCCGGGGGTGCGGTGCGATTTCCTTTGTAGTCCGCATAAAGTTCATCCCGGAAGGTTTGGCCGGGGGTATCAATCGCGGCGACGACATACTTCGCTTGCCGTTCGGATAAGAGTTTGATCAGGGTGCTTGTAAACCCGAAGACTGCGTTCGTCGGTTCACCCGTTACAGAGCTGGTTAACTGGGTGCGAATTGCATAGTATGCCCGAAATATCTCGGCGTGTGTGTCAATAATGTATACGGTATCTTGCTGTCCATTTGACATAACGGAAGGCTCCTTAAAGTGTTGAGGTTTCAATCTGTTCTTTTATTTTTTTGCAGAGAATGGTCTTTCGTCATTCCTTGCGGAGAATTTAGGCAGCAAGTCAGGACTGTTAACACAGGATAAATCTCGTCAGAGGTTTGTGCTGCAAGTATTAAATGCGCAATGAATTGCGAGGCGACGACCGAATCTACGTAACATGCACGCAGTATGGGGGTTGGAACCCCTTCTACGCACCTAACTTGAATCTATTGGATACTGCCACTTTCGCAACGAGTCAGAGGCGGATAAGCCTGCTTCTTGGCCGAGGGCGAAAGCGGTTGCAATCAGGTTTCGCTCGCCAGAGACAATGTCGCCCGCGGCAAAGAGGCCAGGAATTGGCTCGCCATGCCGGTCCAACATCTGCATATCCTCGTTTGCAATGATTAATCCTTCCTCATCTTTTTGGTAATCCCACCCTTCAAGGAACTTTGTGTTCGGAATCAGTCCTTCGTCAACGAGAAAGCCGTGGAAGTATAGTTCTGTACCGTCCGCCATCTCAAACCCTAACAGATCTGTTTTCTCACCGATGTGTCGCTTAATCTTTGTCTCAATGATATTAATATTTCTTTCCGCCACCTGTTTCAGCACGGCTGGTGACATGCGGTGTGGGCGGCCGTTCGTTAAGATTGTAATCTTATCCGTAAAATCTTGTGCACCCAGTGCCGCGTCATAGATATAGTCACCCACACCAAGAATAGCGAGGTGCTCATTGACGTGCAGATGCCCGTCGCAACGGATGCAGACGTGCCACCCTTTTCGGTTGCCTGCATAGCGGAATACGGTAGCGTACTGTTTATACAACCGTTCTGCCCCAGGTTGAAACTCAATATCCGGCCACTTGTCATCAAACCCGGAGGCAACAACGACAGTGCGAGATTTGAAACGTTCCATTTCCAACGGCGCGTGTCGCTTGAGCGTCTTCGAGGAGGCTTCTAATTCAAGGAGCCTGCCGTTTCGTGTGAGTTTCGTGACTAAGCCGTCGCGCATCTCAATCCCCGTTTTCCGTTTCTCTGCGCCGAGCATGAAGTCAACGACAGGCCTGCTCTCCATCCACTTCATGAGCTCCTTGGCAAAGTTGGGACCGGTGATGCCGGGGAAGACTGGCGCATCCTCAATTTCAACGGACTTCGACCAGTAGGCACGGCCACGGCTAAAACTCACCTTTCCGGAGTGTAGCACCAGCACATGTTTCATTTGATGGCTTGCTGAGACCGCGGCTTGTGTGCCCGCCGGGCCCGCGCCAATTACCGCAACATCGTAGATGGTTTCTGCCATTTTTTTACCTTTTAGTTTGTGCGTAGCACACATCTTCTATCTGATTCGGATTTAAACGCTGTCCCGATTTTACCTCGCTGACAATCACTGGTAGTTTTATCTGTCACCACAGTCAACGCTGCATACCTGCTATCATGTCTCTGATGCTGTGTTCCTAGCACGATTTCACAAGGAATGTAACAACCGCTCCGAGTGCTGCCCCCACAGCGGTCGTGGCGCCCCAAATCCACCCAACTCCCCCATAAAGTTTGGTAAAGTGGGTGTCCATCTTGTCCTCAAGCCGCGCATGCGATTCCCTGAGTTCCTTAAAACCAGCATTCATTTCAGCTTCAAGCCGGACACGATCTGCCTTCTGCTCCGAGAACCGCGCATCAACCTGGTCCGCAAAACGCTTCTGCTCTATTTTCTGCTCGGAGAACCGCAGGTTCATCTGCTCTGTCTGTTCCTTAAAACCCGCGTCCATCTTGGCTTCAAGCCGCACATGCGCTTCCTTGCGTTCCTTAAAACCAGCATTCGTTTTAGCTTCAAACCGGGTTTGCTCTGCCTTCTGCTCCGAGAACCGCAGGTCTGTCTGCTCTGTCTGCTCCTTAAAGCCCACATCCATCTTGGCTTCAAGCCGGACACGATCTGCCTTCTGCTCCGAGAATCGCGCATCAACCTGGTCCGCAAAATGCTTCTGCTCTATCTTCTGCTCGGAGAGCCGCAGGTCCATCTGCTCTGTCTGTTCCTTAAAGCCCACGTCTATCTTGGCTTCAAGCCGGACACGATCTGCCTTCTGCTCCGAGAACCGCGCATCAACCTGGTCCGCAAAATGCTTCTGCTCTATCTTCTGCTCGGAGAGCCGCAGGTCTATCTGTTCTGTCTGTTCCTTAAAACCCACGTCCATCTTGGATTCAAGCCTGGTTTGCTCTATCTTCTGCTCGGAGAGCCGCAGGTCCATCTGTTCTGTCTGTTCCTTAAAACCCACGTCCATCTTGGCTTCAAGCCGGACGCGATCTGCCTTCTGCTCCGAGAACCGCGCATCAACCTGGTCGGCAAAACGCTTCTGCACTTCCCGTTGTTCCTTAAGACGCTCGTCGACCTTGTCCTCAAGCCGCTCATGCCGGATTTTCTGTTCCTTATCGCGGTCGATTCCCTGGGATTCAATCCGCTCTAAAGACTCTTTTATGAAAATTATGAAATCTTCCAAATTGGGCATAGAATGCCCTCCAGTAGTTGTCGCTGGCCTTCTGATTTTTCAACAACAAGTTTCGCCAAACTTTTCGTCTTTCCTTGCGGAGAATTGAGAGTGGTAGACAGGTCTGACGTTGCTCTATAGCTCTCGTCGGAGGTTTCTGACGCAAGGGTTACTATTTTAACTTAAAAACCGTACTTTTTCCATCTTTCATCAACCAACGCAACCATCTCGTCAGACATCTTGATTTCCTGAGGCCACTCGCGTTGATACCCTTCCTCTGGCCACTTCGTTGTTGCATCAATTCCCATCTTAGAGCCGGCCCCCATAAGCGGGGCGGCGTGGTCCAGCACATCAACAGGTCCCTCAACAATCGTCACATCTCGTTTCGGATCTACATTGCTGCCGACATAAAAAAGGACCTCTTCCACGTTCTGAACGTCGACACCCTTATCAACAACGATGATAATTTTGCTGAACATCAGTTGCCCGAGCCCCCACAAACTGTGCATAATCTTTTTGGCGTGGAACGGATAACGTTTGTCTATTGAAATCAGGGCGAAGTTGTGAAACACGCCAAATAACGGCAGATTCATATCCATCAGTTCAGGTAGCTGTGTCTTAATCAAAGGCATAAAGATGCGTTCGGTTGCCTTCCCCATATAGCAATCTTCCATCGGCGGTTTGCCAACAATGATAGTCTGGTAGATGGGATCCTTGCGGTGCGTAATCGCTGTGATGTGGAGTGCCGGGTACTCATCTGCCAAGGAATAAAATCCGGTGTGATCGCCGAACGGGCCTTCTATACAAGTTTCATCAGGCTCAATGTACCCTTCAATCACGATGTCTGCATCGGCGGGCACCAGCATGTCAATTGTTTTTGCAGGCACCATCTCAACATTCGCTTTACGCAGAAAACCCGCGAACAGCAATTCATCAATGCCTGAGGGAAGCGGTGCAGTGCCGATGTAGGACATCACCGGATCCCCGCCGAGTGCGATAGCAACCGGCATCTGTTGTCCAGCTTGTCGATATTCCCGATGCTGCGCGGCACCATCGTGGTGAATCTGCCAGTGCATTGCTAAGCTATACGCATTCAGTTTCTGCAAACGGTACGTGCCAACGTTCCGTTGGCCTGTACGGAGGCTATGCGTAAAAACTTGTGGTAAGGTAATATATTTATCTGCATCGAGGGGCCAGCATTTAATGAGCGGTAACACATCTAATGAGGCATCCTCACCCGTGAGTACAACCTCTTGGGATGCACCCCGTTTGACTTTTTTCGGTGGGAAGTTCGTCAATTGAGACAGCAGTCGAAGTATTTTGACCTTATCCAAGAGCGACTCCGGCGGTCCCAGTTTAATCATCCCCTCAATTTCGGCGGCAATTTGCGCCAGGTCGTCCACACCCAGAGCCATCGCCATCCGTTCATAAGAACCATAGGTATTAATCAACACCGGTATCCGGCTGCCCTCAACCGTTTCAAACAAAAGCGCGGGACCGCCTGCTTTACTAACCCGGTCGGTGATTTCACTGATTTCCAGTTCCGGTGATACGGTAGTTTTGATGCGTTTGAGTTCGCCTTCCCGATCCAAGGCTTTTACAAACTCTCTCAGGCTAGCATAAGCCATTTTTGACCTCTTTCAGACGTTTTCGTTATTCCTTGCGGAGTAATCAGATTGCAGGATAGTCCTAACAATTCCCTGTAGATCTCGTCGGAGGTTTCTGATTTTCGTATAAGTCGCGATTCGGAGATCGCTTCTACGGATAATAAGTACCCCGATTTTGAACCGGGTATCCGCCCCTGCTTTGCAGGGGTAAATACCTCATGCGGAAAAATCGGAGCAGAAACTGAATTGACGAAATCTCTCGTCGGAGGTTTCTGACGCAAGGGTTACTATTTTAACTTAGAAACTGTACTTTTTCGATAAAGAGAGGCAATACAGGACACAGGTGGCAATGAAAAATGACGAGGTCATTTTTCATATTTACCGCTCTCGTTTCTTGTTTGTGCTGCAAGGCCTAAAGGCGCAATAAATTGTGGTGATGGTATGTTACCCCTGCTTTGCAGGGGCTAATACCCTTTAGGGTTTCAAACCCCTCCCACCGTGATATGGGATTATCTCTTTAAAATCTGTTTTAGCCCTTCTTGATAGTTAAGGTTTTCGGGTTCAAGTTCAACTGCTTTTCGGATAGCTGTCTCAGCTTGTAGATAATCGCCTTGGCGAAAGGCAATTAAAGCGAGCGTGTTGTAATAACTCGCAACGTTTGGATGCAATCGAATCGCGGTTTGTGCATAGTTTGCCGCAGCCGCTAGTTTCGCGAGACGCTTGTCGCGCGTTTTGTCCCGGCTGGCAAGCTTCGCACTCAGCTGAGCAAGGGCGTGAAATGCTTTCGGCAGGCCAGAACTCAGATAAGTCGATTCTGCAGCGTTGAAGTTCCCCTGCGCCGCGTGAAGTTCACCAATAAGATAGTACGTTTCGGCGAGAAACGACGGTTCAGAGGCGACTTCGGCGCGCTCTGCAGGCTGTGCTTGCAAGCGACGCGCTACATCAACCGCCTTTTCAAGGGCCGACAATGCTAACGCGATTTGCCCTTGATGTGCATAGCACAACCCTAAGTTGTGATACACCTCAGCAGTGCCACGATTCAGTGCAAGCACCGCCTGATAGGCCTCAACTGCTTCTGAATAACGCTTTTGATTCAGCAGAATTATACCAATTTTTAGGTGTGCTTCTAAAAATTGGGGTTCTAACGCGACCGCGTGTCGGTAATATTCTATCGCGGGTTCTACCTTATTCTGCATGAAATGTGCCAAGCCGAGTCCGGCATAAGCCTTTGCGAAGTTCGGTTGAAGTTTCAACGCCTTCTGTTGCGCAACAATCGCTTCCGAGTACCGCCCAAGCATCGTATAGGCAATACCCATCCCGTTATAAGCGGGCACCAGTTGTGCATCCATTCCGAGGGCTTTCTGGTATTCCCAGACGGCTTTCTCATAGCGTCCGTTTTTGAGGTAAAGCCTGCCGATGTTGGCGAGAATCTGGGCGCGTTCATCTGTATCTTGCGTCCGCTGCAATGCCCCCCGCAACTGGTGCAGGGGAGTCAGTGTCGCTTTCCGTTTCTCAAACAGTGCCATCTGCTCGCGCGCCGCTGCTGTATCTCCAGCGCGAGCATACGCTTGGGCAAGATTATAGCGCACCTCAACTAGCGTTGCATCGTGCGCAGCCGCTGTCCGATACGCCGTAATAGCGTCAGTCCACCGCTTTTCCTGCGCGTAGAGAAGCCCTAACTGATAATGCGCCGCTGCGAATGTCGGTGCAATAGCAATTGCCCGTTGTTGATGTCGCTTCGCTGCTGCGCGTTCCCCGCGCTTGCTGTAGACATTCCCGAGTTGATGATGAACCATCTCATCGTTCGCATCCAACGCAACTGCTACTTTGTAAGAGTCGAGTGCCGCCGCGTAACGATGCATGTTCGCGTAAGCACTTCCTAGAGCCGCATGGCTATGTGCCCGCTCGGGTGCATACGCAATCGCACGCTGGTATGCCGCTATGGCATCCTCAAATTTTTCAAGCCCGGTATATGCCAACCCCAAACCGTAGTAAGCCTCCGGTACATCTGAATGGGGTTCAATACTCGTGCCTCCTGGAAGTGTGTCCGCTTCCACCGTCGCGATTACCTGACGATACTCGGCAACCGCTTCTGCGTAAGCCTCTATTCGGAGATATAACTTCGCGAGCTGCAGCCGTATCTCAACCTGAGTCGCATCCGCAGTGAGTTGTGCCTTATAGGCACGAATCTGTGCTGCGATGTCTGCAGCATCTGTTTCTTGGCAGAATGAGTCCGGAACCTGCCAGAGAGTCAGGTGGCAGCCCACAAGGGCCACCACCGCAACAGTGTAATAGGAGAGTTTCTGTACCACGTGCTGCTGTCCCCACGGTAAAATAGAAACACTAATTACAGGTTATCTCATAAACGTGTTGCAGGGGAAACCGAGGCACGGGGCCCCGGTCTAAACCCTGGTATTTATGAGACAAGTTTTAAAAACGTTGTTTGAGGTGCCCCCATGTGGTAGCCAATTTATCCTGTGCTTCCACCGGCGTAAGCCCCCCGGGAATAGCCTCCCCAGAGACCTTGAAGTCATCAAAACTCGCTGCAGTTTCCCAAGCCCAGACTCCGGCTTGCCCGGCAGGATACCCTTCACCGGTTTCATCGGTGAGTTCCCCCTGCATTTCGCCGTTAATCCAGAGTGTCATTGAGGGATTATCCTCCCGGTCCACAACGGTTATCTTCATGTCAAACCACTCACCGTTTGTGATAGTGACGTTAGCCCCTGGAAGTTCGCCAATCTTATCGCGAGCGTTCCACGCGCCAGTCTTATGTCTCCAGAATTCCGTCTTGTTATCCGGTACGTTGAGATAATAGACATAGTATTCCATCTCACTTTGCGCCCGAGCGACGATACCCGCCCAGTTTCCCTCATCAATCCGAACTTTTGCCTCAATCGTGTAATCATTCCACGCAGCATCACCCACAAGCGAGTGCTCGGCCCTGCCGCCCTTAACGAGTTTATAAGTGCCATCTTCGACACTCCAGGCACCGTTAGCAGGTGTCCACTCGTCCGCCTCGGCATCAAATGACCAGGTTTGTTCGCCCGCAAAAGCGAGGGAGACTATAGATACCAGAAGACAACAACTTGCAACAACTGAAAATACATATTTCATTATCCTTCTCCTATAATAATATTAGGGGAATCCACATCCCCTCTGTAAATTGTTACCTCAGAAGTTTTCGACACCACTTTCAAGGAGATGAAATCTGTGCAGAAAACTCCTGAGGTTAAACCATGCAAAAAATTAATGAACCCACTTGAGATGACCCCATGTCGTTGCCAGCTTTTGTCTCGGGTCAACAGCAAGGGTATCCTTGACGTTATCACCAGTAATAGTGACATCGTCGAAACTCGCTTCGGTTTCCCATGCCCACACACCGATTTTACCGGTTTTGTAGGTATCATCTTTATGCTCACCTTGAAGTTTACCATTGAGGTGCAGCTCAAAGGTGTCGCCATCAACGACTACTTTCATATCCACCCAGTCGCCGTTCTTTATATTCACATTTCCAACAGCAGGAATTTGCCCGAGATTGTTACGGGTATTCCAGGCACCTTCTGTGTGTCGCCAGAGTTCTGTCTTGTTATCGGGCACGTTGAGGTAGTAAACATAGTACTCCATCTCGCTTTGGGCGCGAAAAACCACACCCGCCCAATTGCCAGTATCTATGCGGACTTTTGCTTTAACGGTATAGTCATCCCATTTCTCTTCGCCAACGAGAGAATGTTCCGCTTGCCCGCCTTTGTCAACGTGGTAGGTACCGCCTTTGAATTCCCATTTTCCGTTGGCAACCTCCCAGTCATCGTGCTTTTCCTCGAAGTCCCACAATTGCGTCCCCGCGGATAATGGCAAAGAAAGTGCCACCCCAAAAAGCACTATGAGACTCAAAACTGTCAACCTCGGTAAGGCTATAGCATTCATTTCCATAGTATCCCTCCGTTTACGGTTAATTTCGTTAACATCATGCAAAATTATGTCAACACTTCCTCCGCCACCATGTAGGCGGTAAAAACCTTCTTAATAGCATACCCTTAAATCGAAAAAAAGTCAAGATTAATAGACACTGAAAACAGAGGTATTCCGTTTTCGGTTTTCTGTCGTTCATAATGAGAGCCGTCGCGATTCGGAGAGCACTCCTCCCGCGAAGAACCCTCGCTCAGGAGATCGAGGCTACAAGACAACTGAACGTCTCGGCACTGAAAACGAAACAGTGCTGAAAAATACTTGCATTTGAGTCTGTTATCGTATATGCTAATCATGGTGACAGAGTTCCAAAAACGGGCAGCTCCGCTGCTGCCCTGTACTTCTACAAAGAAACATGGAGAAATTATCTTGAACATAAGAATTTGTATCACGATTTTTATTGCCTGCTTTGCCCTTATAAATATAGCACCGGCGGCAACGAAAATAGGGCTAATTTACGATGTCCGCGGGCGCGGTGATCTCTCGTTTTGTGATGCCGCGTACGCCGGCGCGAAAAAAGCCACTGATGAGTGGGGGCTTAAACTCACAGAGGTTAATCCTGGACAGAGTGCTGACACCGAATTAGCATTGCGACGGCTCGCCAAACTCAAATACGATCTCATCATCGGGGTTGGATTCCTTTTTCGAGAACCGATAAGCCGGGTGGCAGCCGACTTTCCCGATGTCAAGTTTGCGCTTATTGATGCGGTAGTAGATGCACCGAACGTCGCGTCGCTCACCTACCGCGCCCACGAAGGGACGTTCCTCGCAGGTGTCATGGCGGCGCTGAAAACCAAAACAAAGCAGATCGGCTTTATCGGGGGAATGAAGGTTCCACTCGTAGAAGCATTTGAAATCGGTTACGCCGCTGGAATCCAAGCAACAAACCCGGACATCGAACTTCTTGTCGATTATGTCGGTGTCACACCGCAAGCCTTTGATGATCCAGCGAAGGGAAAAGAGCTTGCCCTCGCCCAGTATCACAAAGGTGTGGACATTATTCTCGCTGCAGCCGGAGCCAGCGGCTTGGGGGTGCTTGAAGCCGCAAAATCCATGCAAAAATTAATCATTTGGGTCGATTCCAACGGCAATCACCTGATTCCCGGGCAAGTCCTCACCAGCCTCATCAAGGGCGTAGAAATCTCGATTTATGAAACCATACAGCGTGTGCATGAGGAAAGTTTCACCGGTGGTTTAAAAGATTACGGTTTGAAAAACGGCGGCGTTGAATACATTATTGATGAAAACAACCGAGAACTTTTCTCCGATGAGATTTTAAAAAAGGTGCAGGAATTTAAGGAGAAAATTATCGCGGGGGATATCGTCGTCCCGCACGAACGCGAATAGAGCTGTCTTTGTACGGGCGGGGCCACAGTGCTTGCCCGTTGCCAGTATATTTTCAGGAAGGCAGGAAGGAAAGGATGGGTGGAAAGGAAGGAAACCGGCCCTTCCACGCTTCCTGCCTTCTAGTCTGCCGCTCCTTATGTTGCCTTCAAAAATAAGCCTTAATACTTAAAATTGCTTAGCAACAATGACACACACCCCAATTATCCAGATGCGCGGCATCAGCAAGCGGTTTGGACAAGTACAGGCGAACATCGCCGTCGATTTTACACTACACCGCGGTGAAATCCACGCTATCGTTGGCGAAAACGGCGCAGGCAAATCCACATTGATGAAGATTCTCTACGGGCTTTATCAACCCGATGAAGGGGACATCTACGTTGATGGGCAACCTGTGGCTATCTCCTCTCCGAGACGTGCGATGCGCCTCGGCTTGGGAATGATACAGCAGCACTTCACGCTCATCCCTGTGTTCACAGCCCTTCAGAATATTGTGCTTGCGAAAGAGCCTCGCAAATTTAAAACCTTCCTCGATGATGAAAAGGCAGAAGCAGAAATCACGGTACTCGCTGAACAACTTGGGTTTGATGTGCCACTGAACACGCCTGTCTCCGCTCTGCCGATTGGCGCGCAACAACATACCGAGATTCTGAAAGTCCTCTACCACGGGGCAGACATCCTGATTATGGATGAACCCACAGCGATGCTTGCGCCCCAAGAAATCGAAGGGCTGTTTAAATGCATGCGCGGTCTCAAGGAAGAAGGCAGAAGCCTCATCATTATCACACACAAACTTGATGAAGTCATGGCGATAGCCGATACCGTCACGGTGATGCGGCGCGGCAAAGCTGTCACCGCCTGTCCTACAGCCGAAACTGACTCCAACCAACTCGCTGAACTCATGCTTGGAGAGCCGATTATGCCAACCCCTCCTCCGGTAGGCTCGGTTTCCAACCGCGCTACGCAGAACAGGCCCAAAAACGCTAACCCTGTGCTCCACATGGAAGATGTAACCTTAACTGCTGAAACCGGCAAAAGGCCCCTTGACGACATTAACCTCTCGGTGTTCCCTGGCGAAATCGTTGGGATAGCCGGCATAGAAGGGAACGGGCAGACAGAACTCGTTGAGGTGCTGACCGGATTGCGGCAGATTCAGAGCGGCACAATCACTTTAGACAGCGAATCCGTCGGCAATTGCACAACAGCAGAACTCCGGGAAAAACATATCGCGCATCTACCTGCCGATAGACACCGCCACGGAATCAGTCTAAATAGCCGGATTGATGAAAACTTCATCATCGGACAGCATAAACAGAAACGATTTTGTCGTAACGCCATGCTTCAACACGCATCCATCCAGCGATTTGCTATGAACGCATTGGATAAATATCAAATTCAGGCTGGAGACATCGCGCATCCAATTAAAACGCTCTCCGGTGGGAATCAGCAGAAGGTGGTTGTTGCCCGTGAATTAGCCGGAGCTCCTGTGTTGATCATTGCGGCACATCCCACGCGCGGGTTAGACATTCATGCGGCGAAATTTGTTCATACGCGCCTCATTCAGGCGCGCAACCGTGGAAAAGCGGTCTTACTGGTCTCCTCCGAGCTGGATGAACTTCTCCACCTCAGCGATAGAATTGCGGTGATGTATGAAGGCAAAATTGCCGGTATTGTCAAACCAGAGGAGACAAATCAGCAGGAACTGGGGGCCTTCATGCTAGGCCTAAATTAGTACCGACTGAATGCCTCTGGCGGAAGTTCTATTTAAGTGGACAAAATGTCACAAACATGATATACTATACTATACAAGGGAGGAAATCAGGAATGAAATCTATTTTATTTTTCTCTGTCGCATTTTTTGTGATTGCGTCGCCTGTTTTTGGTGAATTAACCCCTCAGGATCTTGATAAAATCCGTCTGATTGTCAAAGAGGAGATCTCCGCATCCGAGGCGCGGATGAGAGCGGAAATTGCTGCATCCGAGAAGCGGATGAAAGAGTACGTTGACATCAAATTTGAGAGCGTTAACATCAAATTTGATAGCATGGACGAACGGCTTATCTTAGTCGTAGGATTTGTATCTGCACTCATAATCCTCATTGTTGTCACTGTGGGTATCCCGCAGATGATCATGGCATGGCGAGGGAAAAATGAGCGGAGCCAAGACAAAAAAATCGAAGAACTGTCGCGGGAAATAGAAGCACTGAAGCAACAACGCATTGTAGGTCCCTATGAATAATGTAGGTTGGTTGAACAGAAAGTGAAACCCAACTCGGCACTCGCCAGCAAAGGTAGCTCCTTTCAGGAGAAAAGAATGATTATTGATTCCCATACACATGCATGGCCCCGATGGCCTTATCAACCGCCTGTCCCCGATGACGAAAGCCGGGGCAAAGTCGAACAACTCCTCCACGAAATGGATTTGCACAACGTCGACAAGGCGGTGCTTATCTGTGCCCGCATCGACAGAAATCCTGAAAATAACGACTACGTCGCGCAGTGTGTAAAACGCTACCCTGAACGGCTAATTCAGTTCGCAGATGTGGATTGCTCATGGACAGAGACGTACCACACGCCGGGCGCAGCCGAACGCCTAAAGGCCGCCGCAGAGATGTACGCCCTCAAAGGCTACACCCACTATCTCAGAGGTGATGACGATGGCGGTTGGTTCTTTTCAGACGAAGGACAACGCTTCTTTCAAACAACAGCAGAACTCGGTTTAATCGCCAGCATCGCCATGGGAAGCCATCAACACGGCGCACTTCAGCAGCTAGCAGCGCAATTTCCCACCGTTCCATTTCTGTGCCATCACATGGGTGGTGCGCGGGCAGGTGTAGAATACCCATACCCGCAACTCAAGCTAGTGCTTGATTCCGCAAACATGCCAAATATTCACATCAAGATGTCAGGCTTTGCCTACGTCTCCCAGGTCTCGTGGGATTATCCTTATTCGGATACGCATTGGATTGTTCGCGCCCTATACGAACACTTCGGTCCCGGCCGCCTCTGCTGGGGTTCGGATTATCCGGTTGTCCGCAACTTTATGACGTATCAACACGCGCTTGAAGCGTTCCGCACCCACTGCACCTTTATTCCGGAGGCAGATAAGGCAGAAATTTTAGGACGAACACTCCAGCGTCTACTAAAGGAAGGGTAACTCCAATGACTCGTTTAGGTTTAACGTTAATGTTTGTTGCATACACGATTATATCTGCTGGTGTTGCCTTCGCACAAGGCGCCCTAGGGATTCAGGCTGGCACCGTCCGCGGACAAATTACGGATACAACCCCAGCACAGAACCCCATTGAAGGCGTTCAAGTCAAGATTGTCAGTGCAGCCGGCGAAGAATTTACAGCAATAACCAATAGTAATGGCGATTACGAACGCTCCGGTATTCCCGCAGGCCGCTACTTCATCAGCATCTACAAAGAAGGCTACAGCGATCGGCTTGGCAAACCCGTTACCGTTGTTAATGGCGGAGACCACTTCGTCCCACTCAAAATGAGTAAAAAGGGCAATATCCTCACTTTTTTCCAAAACTTTGGATTTGTCTTCTGGGCATTGATGCTCTGCGCCATTACAGCGTTATTAATCTTCCTGTTTACGAAAAGAGGGATGAGAGAAAAATCGACAGCCAATGAGCATCGGTAGTGGTAGCGAATGGTATTAACCGCAGCGGGCCGATATGTGCCACCAGCATAGCATGTAAATCCATCGCAAACCAACGAAACGCCGGAGGGAAAATCAGCGATTCAGAAAAAGTTGACTTTTTAATAACATTCAGGGTATAATTAGAAATTAAGCAGGCGTAGTATTATCATTGCGTCCAGTAAGGTGAATCTGAAAATAAAGTTGTGAGTGATTAGCGAACAACTTTCTTATTTCTGACATTCAGGGAGAAACCCACATGAAAAGCATCTTTGTTTTGACAACAGTAGCCCTCGCGCTCGTAGCGGGGTTCGCTTTCGCCACGGCAACATCAACCGTGCAAGGCGAATATATTGAAGCCCGTTCGGCGAGTGTCTATGTCGGGGCGTGCCACTTCGGGGCCGAGTTTGTGGAAGGCGGGAGAGAGGCAACCCTCGTCTGGAACATTGAAAGTGGCAATTGGAACGGCGTTTCACTTGACGGCTTAACCGTCGTAGCTGTCGTCAGTGCGAAAAACAACTTGGCACTTGATACCGAAACCCGTCAGAGCGTGTTGTACGTAGACACAGAAGTGACAGCAGAACAGCGTGCCGCGCTCAGCGACATGCTGACAATGAAACGTGCGGACGTTTTGGGCGAAGTCGTTGCCACACAAACGGCTCCTATTGCATTCACGAAAAAAGACACCAAATACGATGTAACAGTTGGTGAAGTCCTTGCACTCTCTGCCAACCGCTATCCGTGCACAGGATGCACACAGCCACATCAGATTTGGTATAAACCGCTGACAGAGATTCAGAACGCCATCGTCGGCAAATCTGAAGTCTACCGCTATAAAGGCACCCACCTCCCAGTGACGTGGCACCAAGGCGGCACAGAGAATAACGTCTTTGTCGGCGATTTTGTGATGTAACGCATTGATGTCTGTAGCTGCCGAATTGCTATTAAGCAGCTACAGGCACCCTCCATCCTATGGTTGCTCATTGAGGCTACTCAGCGTTGAAGTCAACTCAATACTTCTAAGAATCCCATCCATACAAAATAAGAAAATGGAAAAAGATTGAAGAAGAAAACAGGTTTCTCAGAGTCGTTTTGCTTGCGGATTAGGAATTTTAAAGGAGAACGCTCGTGAAAGTGACGTATTTTCATGACACCGATACAGCGTTGATTGAGTTTTCAACACACGACGTAGTCGAAACAAAGGAAATTAGCGAGAATATTTACATTGATGTGGATGCTTCGGGAAATCCGGTCTCAATGACTATTGAACACGCCGAACAAAACACCAATTTGCCCAATTTGTCTTATCAACCGATAGGTTACCACGCCCCTAACTTGCTTTTGGAAAGGAGAACAGAGTAACCTGCAAAGATTCGCAGGTGCTCACGCCCAGCAAGTGCCTCAAGCATTGCCAGATGCGTTGAGCCTGGTTCATGTAGTCCTGTCAACATCGCACTCCCTGCGCGCAGCCCCCGCGCCTGCGTAAGCATAACATCTGTCCACCCTCTAAAGCATACTAAAGCTTAGACAATTTCCAATGACACGGAAGTTTATCGCCGAGCGATTTCAGGAGCGTCGGACGCGCAATAAATTGCGCGCCGACTCACCACAAGGAATGTTTATGCACCTCCGCCGCTGAATTTGGGTGTTAATCGTCGTCGCGTTCACTAAGCAACTCGCCTCGCGCGAGACGTTCCGCGTTCTCGGTAGACCACAGGATGTTCTTCATCAACTTCTGTGCTGTGATGTACCGGGTTGCTGCGAGTAGATGCATCCGTTGCTCTTCTGCATCAATGGCCAAGTCATAATGTCGGAAGGCAACTTCGAGTACCTGGAACATGTGGAGTTCTGCATCTTCGCGGAGCAGTATGTGTGCGAGCGTTCGCTTCAATGGCGGGATGTCATGCCCTTCTTCTAGATATTGATTCACGAGAATCTCCGCTTCGTAGACCTTCTGGAAGTCCGCGAATTCTTGGAGCCGTGCTAACATCTTATCAGCGGAGTCGTAAGTTTCATCAAGCCGCTGGCCCGGCTTGGGAATGCGGGCGGCTGGCATGTTCAACCAACGCAAATATGACAAGAAAACCACACCATGAAAAATGCCGCGCAGCAAGTTGGCACTCGGTGCGTAGCGCAAGGCGTGATAGAGCGCGTGGGCATAGGAGTAAATGTTCGCCACATCGTGCCAATCTCCCTCGTTTTTGAGATGGAAACGGGCTGTGCGAATCGCCGAAGCGTAGGTCATCGCGCGGCAAATGTCAGTTGGTTCGACACCCGCGCGAAGTTTCGCCTCGACCGCGGCGACAATCGGCTCAAACGCATCGCCGAGCAGCGTCTGTGTAAACTCTGAAATATTAAGTTCCGCTTCATTGGCTTGATTGTCCTTCCAGATGTTATCAAGTCGCTCAAAGACTGGTTCTAAGACTGGCACCGCGTCTGCCCACCGCGAGGTTTCCTCATGCCGTGTTCGACTCACCAAATCAATGACAATCGGGCGCAAAATCTCGTGTGCGCCCTCCCATTGGACGTAATCTAAGGCCTCGAACATCTTGTTAGCGAAGTCGATGGCGTGTCCATCGCCGGTGAAGTAGTAGTCGGTGGCTGCTGTGAAGACGAAGTCTGCGATCACCGATTTATCGTAGCCGCGGTCATTAAGCGTCAGCAAAATGCGTTCCGCCGCGCCTTGGTGCCGTTTATCCACAAAATAGCGGAACCACCGCTTGAACGTTTCAAGGTCGTGTTCCTCGCTCGCTCTCGGAAACGGCGCACGATAAGGGCGTGAACTCCCCGTCGTTCGACGACTGATCTGGCTCAAGCCGTGTACGAGAAACAGGTTGTGGTCCTTCGCGTCAACATCGTCCCACAGATTCGCCGCCAGTGTGAGGATAGCAACGCCTGATGACCAGCCCTCGCTACTTTTATTTGCGCCGTAGTGGAGCCCTTGTTGAATAACCTCGCTCGGTGCCGCGCCCGCGTCACGAAGTGCGGTGACAGCTTTGGCGATAAAGAAGGTGCTGCGGTCTTTGAGCCCCCGTTCAAGCGCGCGCTTGCCACGGTCAATCACCCGCCGTTTTGCGGCCTCCCGCTCGCCTTTTGCTAACCCGACGTACAGATAGCCGTCGCCCCGCAATTCGACAGGAAACGCTTTTAGGTCGTCGCCGAACGCTAAAAAGCAACCGCCCGATTTGAGGTCGAATTCCCAGTGATGCCAGTGGCAGATAAGCACCCCATCGCGGACACTGCCTTTGGACATCGGGTACCCCATGTGTGGGCAACGGTTGTCAACGGCGTAAAATTTGCCCTCGGACTTGAAAACAGCCAGGTGGGTGCCGTTGACGTGGAAGGGTTTGCCTTCTAGCTCTTCAAAATCCGCAGCGAGACACAGTTGATGGTAAACAAGTTCGGTTTTCTCAACCACCTCTATCGGCAACGCTTCAATGTGGATATCACCGACTCGGGTCTCTTCGGGGGTAGGGGTTGAAATACGCACAATGAACCTCCAGTTGTCTGTCCGGTTTATAGGAAATAATTTTGCAATTCTCATCTGACTCCAAGGGGAGTCGCTTTACCTATTAACCTTTAAGCAAGTTTGGTGCCACACGCGTAAAACGCGCCGAAATTGATGTATATCAGCGTTTTGGCAGCCGAAACAAAATATTAGATTTGTCCGTTTTGTTTCAAATATGAAACAATATGAAGCGAATGACTAGCCACTGTAAATTTTTCTTGAGAAGTTGTCGAAAAACAACTCAGGCGATTTTCAATGCATTTTGGTGGGAGCATCCCCTGCTGAACCAGAATGACCGGGGATTCACAAAAGGTTGTTGACAGGGGAGAGATAGGACATTCCCACAGCACCTTAAAGAATGAGAAGCCGAATGTGCGCAGTCTATTACAGCTGTCGGCGACTGGTTTTCCAAAAACTACGCAAAACTTATTGAGACATCATTGCCCAACGGCTTTTCATATCTGAAACATATTTCATTTTTGAAACAACGTATTGACATTTGTTTTGCTATATGATAATTTGTACCTTACGCATGACAAATCCTGTTCACGCCTGGGAGGTAAAAATGGTAAAATGGGTCAATGCTGTCAAAACATCTGTAATCAAACCGGGGCAGAGTGCTGTTGTCAAATTGGGCGATGACAACGTCGCGATTTTCAACACCGGGGGGAGATTTTACGCAATTAATAATGCCTGTCCGCATCAGGGGGGGCCACTCAGCGAAGGAACGTTGGCGGGCGAAGTCATCACCTGTCCCTGGCACGGTTGGCAATACAACCTCAAGAGCGGCTGTCCTATTGCCACACCGAAGGTCCGAACCTATCCACTTCGACTTGATGGGGATGTGATTCAGATTGCAATCGCCCCTGAAGCGGCAACAGACGCTCAACCGGCAGATGCTGTTTTTGAGGAAACAACTGAAACCGACCGGGTGTATGAAATCTTGGAACAGATTCAGCTTGGAAAGACACTTGATGAAGTGTTCGAGAATATCTACACGAAACTTCAGAATATAGTGCCGCATAACCGGTTGGGCATCGCCCTTATCGACGAAGCTTCCGGGAACTTAGTGCAGCGCAAGACGAAATCCAACAGGAAAATCTTGCTGAACAACGGGTTTGCAGCACAGATTGCTGGCTCAAGCCTGGAGCGTATCCTCAATTCCGGTGAGGCACGGATTATCGAAGATTTTAGGGAAATTCTCACCAAGCGGCCGGCGAATTGGACAAGACTGATGGTGCAGGAAGGGATGCGTTCAAACCTCACTATGCCACTCAAGGTGCAGGGCAAACCCATCGGCGTTGTCTTTTTCACGAGCGAAAAACCACGAGCATTCTCGGAAGTGCATGTGGGCAGCCTGAAACCGATAGCCGGGCAACTCTCAATTCTCATCGAAAAAGGGCATTGGGCAGGCAAACTCGCCGAAAGTAACAGACGATATCGCACACTTTTTGAGATGGCCAACGACGCAATTTTCATCTGTCCGTCCCTCACGGAGGCGTTCGTTACCGTAAACGAAAACTTCTGCACATGGCTCGGCTACACACACCAAGAGCTGACGCGCCTGTCGCTGCGCGATCTGATGCACCCTAATGAATTTCAAAGCGCGCGCGAAACCCTTGAAGCCCTTCACCTACGTACACCAATTACTTTCCAAACGGAACTGTACCGAAAAAACAAGCGGCTCCTACCCTTGGAAATTCGCGCCATTCGGATTGAGTATCACGGAAGGGCATTTATTCAGGGATTCACCCGGGATGTCTCAGAGGTGAAAGCCCTCAGCGAACAACTGAGGGTACACCATGCGTTTGGAAATCTAATTGGGAAAAATCGGCAGATGCAGGAGATTTTCGAGCTGATTCGACTTGTCGCACCGCTGAAAACGACCGTTTTGATTCAAGGCGAAAGCGGGACGGGCAAAGAGCCTATCGCCCACGCGATTCACCACAATAGCGAGCGGGTCGAAAAGCCCTTCGTGCGCGTCAACTGTGCGGGCTTAGTCGATAGCCTGCTGGAGAGTGAACTCTTTGGACATGTCAAAGGCGCGTTTACGGATGCCATCGCAACGCGCGAAGGGCGTTTCGCAGCCGCAGATAGGGGTACACTGTTTCTGGACGAAATCGGCGAACTAAGCCTCGGAACACAAGCGAAGTTGCTCCGTGTCTTGCAGGGAGGCGAATTTGAAATGGTCGGCTCAACTGAAACAAGGAAAGTGGATGTTCGCATCATTGCTGCGACAAATCGGGTACTGAAAACAGAAATCGAAGCGGGACGCTTCCGCGAGGATCTGTACTATAGACTCAACGTTGTCCCCATTATCCTGCCTCCACTGCGTGAAAGGCGAGATGACATTCCGCTCCTCATTGAACACTTCATTGAACACTTCAACAAGCAGACACAAAAATCAATTCACGGTGTCTCACCCGATGTCCTTGAAATCTTGATGGAGTATTCCTACCCCGGCAATGTGCGGCAGCTAGAGAATATCATAGAGCATGCATTCGTCAAGAGCCAGGGTGGGCGCATCGAAAAGCAACATCTACCGGCTGATCTCATCTCCTCGCAAGATGATATTGTGGCACGGGCACTCAAGGAGAGCAACCCTCTTGCCGCTTTGGAACGTGAATTAGTTCAACGGGTTTTGGAACAGTCTGATGGGAAACCGCAGCTTGCCGCGCAACGTTTAGGGATTAGCCGCACAACCCTTTGGCGAAAATGCAAGGCACTATAGTTGATGTATCACGTCGCTGCAGCATCTTCATCCCTTGTAGGGCTGGCTGCGGTGCCTGCACGTTTTATCATATAAATTTCGCAAGAATGTCCCAATTCCTTCACATTCTATCCGTACTATAAGTTTTTAAAATCCACAGGTTTGTAGTCGCGCAATTCATTGCGCATCAAAGCATGAGGAGAATGCTATGTCAAAATATACGCTTTTACTGAAAATTGTGGCACTGTTTGTCTTGTCCCTGGCAATTACCACCGCAGCACAACGCCCCAATTTTCCCGACCGGATGCCTCTTGTCGAACGCCCCTTCTCGGATGATGCGGACAAGTTCAGTTTCGCTATTATCGGCGATAAAACGGGCGGAGGGCTCGATAAGTGGCCTGTGTTTGACCGGGCAATTGACGAAATCAATGCGCTGAAACCCGACTTTGCTATCATGGTGGGGGATCTCATACAGGGCTACACAGACGATGTTGAGCAAATTAAGGCGGAATGGCTAGAGTTCTGGCAACACGAATCCGATTTAACGGTCTCTTTTCTGCCATTACCGGGTAACCACGACATCACCAATCGGACTATGTACGACTATTGGGTTGATAACATCGGAAGGACGTATGCAGCTTTCGTCTATAAAAATTGCCTATTTGTTATGCTCAATACCGAGGAGTGGCACGGCTTCCCGCAAGCGAAAGGGGAGGTGCAGACAAACTGGTTTGGAGCGGCGCAGCTGAGGTATGTGGCAGAGAAATTGGCAGAACACACCGATGTGCGGCATACATTTGTCCTATTGCACAAACCTGCATGGTTATACGAAGACTCAGGCTGGACGCACATTGAAACCGCGCTCGGTGAGCGGGAATACACCGTTTTCGCGGGGCACTTTCATAACTTAACCTTGCACACCCGCAACGATCGGAGATATTTCGTTCTTGGTGCCACAGGTGGTGGATTCACACCCCAAGAGGCAACCGAAGCGGGTGCCTTCGATCATTACAGTATCGTCACCGTAGATAACGCCGAGGTGAACATAGCCATCATCGAACCCGGCAACATCTATCCGCCGGACATCGCAACCGCGGAATTCAAACAGCAAATCGGCAACTTAGTCACATTTCAATCGCACTTTAATATCAATAGAGATGAACCTGTCTCTAGCGGAAACCTCGACATTGCGTTGGAAAACATGCTTGAAAAACTGGTGACAGTCGACATTGCCTTCCACCCAAGCGAGAACTGGCACATCTCCCCAAGCAAACTCACGTTTGACATCAGACCTGGGCAATCAACAAAGGGAAGAGTTGCCTTTTCAGTGCCATCGGATGCCTTAACGCCCTTTCCTGTGTACGACTATTCCATCCTGTATGGAGGCGAAGAATTGGCACGTCGCAGGAATTTAATTCATCCTATTGATGTATCGGATATGCACGCCCTCAAAAATTGGATGCTGCTCGGGCCCTTTGACCTCGGTGTGACAGCGGCACCCGCTAACCCAAACGAGGTGCTACCAAATTTCCTGTCAACAGTCCCAATGAAATCTGGTGCTGTTGTTGATAAAACCTATCAAGGACAAACAGGAGAAATCGCTTGGCAAGAGCATCGCTCTGAGACCGAACGTCTTAACTTAGACAATGCCTTCGGGAACCCTGAGTGGGCATTCGGTTACGGCATGACGCATATTAAGAGTCCTGATGCGCGGCATGTGTTTGCACAGATCGGGTGGGGGTGCAATCTGGGAAGACTCTTTCTGAACGGCGTTGAAATTCCTGCAGCGTCCGTCCCGGGCACACATCTGTTTTCCGGGTGGGCCCACTTTGAATTGCCGTTGAAAGCAGGTTGGAATACCCTAACAATCCAGACTGGGGATTACACAGGCGGATGGGATTATCGGATGGAGGTTGCAAACCCTACGAACGCGCTCAGTTTTTCTCACCGCTTGCCGAAATAGCGGCAAATCAAATTACGCCAGATGCCTTTGTGTTGTCAGAGCGGAGCCCTGTCTCCGCCCGCTTTCCCTGCGGGAGAGCTCATTTTGTATTTGACAAATGGCATATTAACAGATATAATTATCTTTTACCAAGGAGACGAATTATGCCTAACACAGATTGGCAAAACAACGGTTATCTGAAAATATCGGGATTTTTCTCCTCTGAAGAGGTCGCGGCGTTGCAAAAATGGGTCGCGGAAATAGCGCGATGGGAACCGACGAGTGATAAGTGGATGCACCATTATGAATCCACACCAGATGGAATACGCCTCTCCCGCTCGGAAAATTTCGTGCCGTACCACGCAGCACTAAAAAAGACTGTGACGCGCGGCAAAGTGGTAGATGTTGTGTCAGCGTTGATGGAAGAGCCGGCCGTGCTCTACAAAGAGAAAATAAACTATAAGTATCCCGGCGGGGGTGGTTATGCCGCCCATCAAGACGCGCCCGCTTACGAGTTTGTCCCATTCCACATTACCTGTTTAATCTCGGTTGATGCCGCGACTTCCGAAAGCGGTTGTCTCTATTTCGCGCAGGGGCGGCATCAGGAAGGCTTCATCGCGCTGGACGACAACGGCTGTATTGCCTCCCAAGTCGCTTCGGATATGGCATGGACAGCAGTGCCGACAGTACCGGGAGACATTTTACTCTTCGGCTCCTACATCCCGCACAAGAGCGGGGCAAACCGTTCAAACTCACCGAGACGAATTATCTATCTCACCTACAATGCGCTCTCCCAAGGCGACTGGCGAGAGAAGTATTATCAAGACAAGCGACAGGCTTTCGCGCACTACACGAAGGCAAGTGCAACACAGGCACGTCAAATCAGCAAGATCGCCCATTTTCAAGGAAGGACGGTACGAAACCATGCAGAATAGGAGTGACGCAACGCAAAGTAGCAGGCACACGCCGTTGTGCCGAAGCCTTATTGACGCAACCCTCGCGAACCAGATGTCAGGTGCAACAGCGCAAGAGAAGGTTGCGGCGCTGTTCAATTACATAGAACGCCGCGGCCAGTCATTTTACGATGAAGTTGTAACACAACTGGAACACGCACTCCAATGTGCCAACCAAGCCCAACGACACGGTAGCAGCCCAACCCAGATTACGAGTGCCTTATTACACGACATCGGGCACTTGCTGTTAGACGAACACAACGCCGATGCCGACTTTTTGGACGAAGACATGAATCATGAGGAAATCGGTGCAACGTATCTAGCACCGTTTTTCCCAGAATCTGTCACAACGCCAATTCGGCTGCATGTCCCAGCAAAAAGGTACTTGTGCACAACCGATGCGTCGTATTACGACGGGCTATCCGATGCATCAAAAAAGAGTTTCCGACTTCAGGGCGGTGCCATGTCCGATACAGAACGGGAAGCATTTGAGCAAATCCCCTATTTTCAGGATGCCCTCCTGCTACGGCGATGGGATGACCTGGCGAAGGTGAAGGGGTTAGAAATGCCAAGATTGGACGCTTACCGGGATATCGTGCAGGCGTGCTTAATTCACATCCCATAACAATTTTAACTCCATCTTCAACTGTGCTGTGAATTAGGCTACAATAGCAAGGGGCACCTTTTTCGGTTTTCTGAAAAATGCCGATAAAAGGAGAAGGGCAATGCATAACAAATTCATCGCAATCATGACAGAGCGCATCGTGCACGACTTTGACCCGTTGCAGATTATCCTCTTCGGTTCACAAGCACGAGGGGACGCAGACCGGCATAGCGACATAGATCTGCTCGTCGTTTTCGCGGAACTTGCCGATAAACGGAAAACTGCCCTTGACATTCAGCGCGCCCTGGCTGACGTGCCCGTGGCAAAGGATATCCTTGTAACAACGTTGGCAGAGTTTGAACGTAGCCGCACGCGCATCGGCTCGGTGCTGCGGTATGCCCAACAAGAAGGTAAAATCCTTTGGCAGAGTTTGAACGTAGCTGCACGCGCATCGGCTCGGTGCTGCGGTATGCCCAACAAGAAGGTAAAATCCTTTATGCAAGCAACGGAGCGAGTCGCAGACACCGTCCGCTGGCTCCGCTATGCGGAGGAAGACTTGATAACCGCTGAAACCCTTTTAAGGCAGCCACACATTCCGCCTCGCCAATCCTGTTGGCACGCGCAGCAAGCCGCTGAAAAGGCACTAAAGGCAGGACTAATCTGCTTACAGATCGATTTTCCGAGAACGCATGACTTGAATATTCTGCGGAGTCTATTGCCTGAGAGTTGGCATCTCAAAACCGCGCATCCAAACCTGGGGGACCTAAACAGATGGGTGGTTGAAGCCCGCTACCCGGAGGACGTGCGAGAAGCTACGGAAGCAGATGCCTCCACGGCTGTTGAACAAGCACGAGCCGTCTGCACATCCGTAAGTGCTTCAGTGACAGATAAAAAACCGCGTTAAAAAGATTGGCATTGCGGTGTTACTTATGGTATAATAGTGTTATCAAGGAGGAATAATAGTGGCTGTGAAAGACCCCAATGTCCCCCTGTCTCGCCCGCATGTAGAGGCATACTGGGATTTGGTACGCAGATGCCTGACTGACTTTTTTTCCGAACCCACAGACGAAGCGGAGAAATTACAGCGGGACATTGAAAATCTACCCTATGCACGACAGGATGTATTCTATCATGGAGATCCGTTGGATCTCGCCGAGGGCCTTGCCGACAAAAGGGCAACTGAAAGTCAACACGCACAGTTCCTGCAGATGGTAAGGGCATACCGGCTGCCCGGATTCGGTGGATTAGATGGATAACGCGTTTTTGGCCGTTGCAACGGCTCGCGTTCCCCGCAGGAACAGCGCGCACAGAATAGGAATGTCCTGCGTTGCTACATTGAATTGAGAGGTGCAAAAAATGAGTTATGAAACAATTGAATCGACGTTCATCGCAACGCCAGAAAAAGGCGCGGTCTCCTCGCTACTGATACGCCCAGAAAGCGCGCAATGGCTGCTCGTGCTGGGACATGGTGCCGGCACAAATATGCGCCATACCACCCTCCAGACTATCGCCGAACGATTAGCCGATAGAGGTATCGCAACCTTTCGCTACCAGTTCCCCTACATGGAACGTGGCGGGGGTGGTAGGGAATCGCAGGCAGTTGCTTTAGCCACCGTGAGGGCCGCGGTCGCCGCTGCACACGAAGCAGCAAGCGAGTTATCACTCCTCGTTGGCGGGCACTCCTATAGCGGGCGCATGTCATCACTCGCATCGGCAGAATCCCCAATCGAACACGTCCGCGGTCTCGTATTTTTCGCGTTTCCACTGCATCCCGCTGGAAAACAGGGCACGGAACGTGCCGAACACCTTGATGATGTTACCGTACCGATGCTGTTCCTCTCCGGCACCCGCGATAAGTTGGCTGTCCTCGAGCTGTTATCCCCTGTTTGTGAAAAACTCGGAGACAAAGCAACCCTACATCTGCTGGACACCGCCGACCACGGGTTCAAAGTCCTCAAACGTTCCCGCAAAACGGATGAAGATGTTTTTGTAGAGATGGCGCGGGTTGTTAATGAATGGGTTGAAGCACACAATTTAAAGTGGTAGGCCCACTCCGTGTGCCGTCACCGCAATTAAAGTAGTAGGCCCACTCCGTGTGCCGTCACCGCAATTAAAGTAGTAGGCACACTCCGTGTGCCGTAACCCCACTCCGTGTGCCGTCACCACAGGAAACAGATATGTCAGAAGCAACGCAAACCTACTTCGCCGTCGGAAGCGGACATCCAGAAACAGACAACGGATTCTACAGTACGCTCAATTACATCCGCGAGAATGCCCATACTGAATATGGAAAAGGCAAACTTTTCGAGCGGTTGGTGAGAACATATTTCCTTGAAGACCCCTTCTACAAAAAGCGGTTTGCGGAGGTCTGGCTCTGGTCCGAATGGGCAGAACTGCGTCCAGAATTCGACGGCGTTGATATAGGCATCGACCTCGTCGCACAAGAACGCGACGGTGGATACTGCGCCATTCAGTGCAAGTGCTATGCAGAAAACACGCGAATCGCAAAGGGGCACCTCGATTCATTCATCTCCGCTTCAGCGAGAGAACCCTTCACCTCCCGAATTTTCGTCGATACTGGCAGCGACTGGAGTGCCAACTTACACAGAACCCTCGACGGATTGCAACCCCCCTGCCAACGCATCAGTGCTGCCGATCTCGCCAGCCGACCGGTTGACTGGCCCGACCTAAGCCTTGAGGCACCAGAGCAGCTAGACTATCAACAAGAGACGTTCAGTCTGCGGGAACACCAAAAAGAGGCGTTTGACGATGTTATCAACGGCTTCAAAGATTCCGACCGCGGCAAACTCATCATGGCGTGCGGCACAGGCAAGACTTTTACGGCACTCCGAATCGCCGAGCACATCGCGGGTGCAGGCGGACGTGTCCTCTATCTCGTCCCATCCATTGGGCTCTTTTCACAAGCGATGCGAGAATGGGCAGAACAACAAGGGGTACCGCACCGCTATATCGGAATCTGTTCCGATACAAAGGCAGGAAAAACGAGCGAGGACGCATCAATTTTGGAGCTTGAGATTCCGGTTACCACGGATGCCTCCGCTATCTCCGAAGCACTCGAAAAAAATGACGAAACCACTATGAGGGTTGTCTTCTGCACCTATCACTCCCTACCTATCGTTGCAGCCGCACAGGATGCAGGCGCGCCACCGTTTGATATTGTCCTCTGCGATGAAGCACACAGAACCACCGGCATCGAGGAGCGCGACGACAAGACATCCCCATTCGTTCTTATTCACAATTCAGATAGGATTCGGGCTAAAAAACGCCTCTACATGACAGCCACCTCGCGGCTCTACACCGAAAGCGCGAAGGCAAAAGCCGCACGCCACGACATCGAGGTCTTCTCCATGGACGACCCGGGTACCTACGGCGAAGAATTTCACCGCCTCCCGTTCTCCAGAGCCGTTGAGCAAGCCCTCCTCTCCGACTACAAGGTTGTTGTGCTTGCAATGTCCGAGCAAGGCGCGGACGCAGCGCTGCAGACATATCGCACGTCCGGGGGGAGCGAGATTAACATCAACGATGCAACGAAGATTGTGGGATGCTGGCGTGCACTCCAAAATCCTGAAAGAAAGTCGCCTGACGATGCAGAAATCAGACCCCTGACTCGCGCAATCGCATTCACGAACACTATTGCCGCCTCAAAGAGCCTTGTGAAACATTGGGACGGCGTTATCGACAGTGCCATCGAACGGATGCACGAAGATGAACGCCCGCGCAATTTTAAATGCGAAACGGAACATGTAGATGGAAAAGATAACGCCCTCAAGCGAAAAACCCGCATCGAGTGGCTGAAAGGCGACGCTAACGGTGGCTGCCGTATCCTCTCCAATGCGCGGTGCCTCTCCGAGGGGATTGATGTTCCCGCCCTTGACGCTGTCCTCTTCATGAGCCCGCGCAACTCGCACGTTGACATCGTTCAGGCGGTCGGCCGCGTCATGCGGAAAGCAGAAGGCAAGACGTACGGCTACATCATCCTCCCCGTCGTCATTCCCGCGGGGGCAGACCCGGCCGATACTCTCAACAACAATGAACGCTTCGCGTCTGTGTGGAATGTGCTACGCGCACTCCGTTCGCACGACGACAGACTCAACGCTGAAATCAACAGAATAGACCTCAACACGACACCAACAGATCGGATTATCTTCAGCGGAGACGGATTTGAACGTGATGGCGAAGGAGCTGGCACGCTAAATGAGCAACAGATGTTCTTGCCTATCGACCTCCCACCTGACGCGATATTTGCCAAGATTGTCCAGCGGTGCGGTGACAGGAAATACTGGGAGAGCTGGGCAAAGGATGTCGCGGATATTTTCCTGCGGGTCG
The DNA here is from genome assembly GCA_958295855.1 of uncultured Poribacteria bacterium. Taxonomy (GTDB): domain Bacteria; phylum Poribacteria; class WGA-4E; order WGA-4E; family WGA-3G; genus CATQHH01. The sequence continues at coordinate 866,926 of OY282383.1, forward strand.
TCGGGCGCATCGAAAACCTGCTGGACACCCCTGAAAACGATGCACTGCGTGAGTGGTTCGCCCATTTCCACGGGGAGTTGAAAAGTTCAATAAACGCCTCCATCACTCGGAGCAACGCCATTGACATGATGGCACAACACATCTTAACCCGGCCCGTTTTTGAGGCACTCTTCGAGAATTACGACTTCGCCGCCGGCAACCCTGTCGCCATCGCACTTGACAACCTCCGCAACGATTTTGCAGAATTCGGGCTTGAGGACGAAACGCGGGATCTGGAGAAGTTCTACGAAAGCGTCCGGATGCGAGCCCGCGGCATTGATAACAGCGAAGGACGACAGCGAGTGCTACTGGAACTCTATGAAAAGTTCTTCGCCACCGCCCTGAAGAAAGACGCAGAACGACTCGGCATCGTCTACACACCCGTTGAGGTTGTGGACTTCATCTTGCACAGCGCGGATACGGTATTGCGCGAGGAGTTCGGCCGAAGCCTGAGCGACGAAGGGGTGCATGTGCTGGATCCGTTCACCGGTGCCGGCATTTTTCTCGTGCGCCTCATTCAATCTGAGCTTATCCGCGCGGCAGATGTTGAACGCAAGTACCGTGAAGAACTGCACGCCAATGAGATTGTTCTCCTTGCCTACTATATCGCCGCTGTCAATATTGAAGAGGCATTCCATGGAAAACGCGGCGAGGATAGAGCGTACGAGCCATTTAACGGCATCGTCTTGACAGATACGTTCAACCTGAACAAAGAGAGAACTCTTTTCCCGAAAGAGTGGCTGCCGGACAACAACGAGCGCGCCGAACGTCAACAGCAGCTCCCGATCGGGGTGCTCGTTGGCAATCCACCGTGGTCAATAGGACAGCGGAGCGCGGCAGACAACAACCCGAACGTGGACTACCCAGACCTTGAAGCACGCATTAAAGAAACCTATGCTGAGCACTCAATAGGAAATAATAAGAATAGCCTCTACGACACCTACAAGATGGCGATTCGATGGGCATCTGACAGAATTCCAGAACAAGGAATTATTGCCTTCGTCACCAACGGTTCGTGGATTGACGGGCATGTCGACTCGGGAGTTCGTGCCTCTTTGGCAGAGGAGTTCAGTTCTATCTATGTCCTAAACCTGCGGGGGAATCAACGCACCCAAGGGGAGGTGTCGCGGCGTGAGGGTGGAAAGGTGTTCGGTAGTGGTTCACGGGCACCTGTGGCTATTACGCTCCTCGTCAAGAACCCAAATGCGACACACGATGGCTGCAGCATCCACTACCGCGATATTGGTGACTATCTCACACGCGAGGAGAAATTAGAAGCACTGCGCGAGGCGAGATCGATTTCAGGATTCAGCGATTGGCAGACAATCACGCCCAATAAGTACCACGATTGGATAGGACAACGCAGCAAAGTTTTCCAAAAGTTTATCCCATTGGGGACAAAGGAAGCTAAGGCGGGTAAGGCAGACAATGCAATATTTGTGTTGTATTCGCGAGGATACGGAACGGGCAGAGACGCATACATCTACAATTTCTCACGCGATGCCTGCACCGAGAACGCGAGACGAATGACATCGGACTATCTCGCCGCGATTTCTAAACTTGAGGGGAACCCTGAACTGACAGTGGATGAAGTAACGCTACAGCACAACTCGCATATTAAGTGGGGAGGCGATCTCAAGAAGAGACTGGAATCAAAGAGAAGAACGGCATTCGAGGAAAACTACATCCGAAAGGTTATGTATCGCCCCTTCATTGCCACCAATTGTTACGCGGATTACACCTTCGCACAGGAAAATATGGGGCAAATTTTCTTGGACAGTTCCAACGAAAACCGCGTGATATGTGTACCCGGAGTCGGCTCTAAAAAGGCGTTTTCCGCGCTGATGGCCGATACGATGCCAGATCTTGGATTCAATAATGCATCACAGTGCTTCCCACGGTGGCGCTATCTGAAATCTACAGATATCCCCGACACGATAGGCACATTGCAAGGTATTGCCGAGGCACCCGAGCGCATTGACAACATTTCAGACACCGCACTGCACACCTTCCGTGAGCATTATGGCGACGACACCATCACCAAGGATGCAATCTTCGACTACGTCTACGGCCTACTGCATGCACCGAGTTATCGGGAAGCGTTCGCAAACGATCTGTCAAAGATGATACCGCGTATCCCGTTCGCCCCTGATTTTCACGCCTTCGCGAAGGCCGGGGCAGCACTTGCATCCCTTCATCTCGGTTACGAAACATGTCAGCAATACCCCTTGGAACTCATATTCGCCCACAACGGCGAACCGCAGCCACAACATTTTCAGCTCGGCAAACGTGCAATGCGGTTTGCTGACAAGGAAGCGAAAACGACGCTCATCATCAACGAGCATGTCCAATTATCTGGTATCCCGGAAGCGGCGCATCGGTATGTGGTCAACGGCAGAACGCCGTTGGAGTGGTTTATAGACCGTTACAAGATCACGCAGGACAAGGCTAGCGGCATCATCAACGATGCGAATGGTTGGTTTGCGCATCCCCGCGATCTGGTCGCTGCGATTAAGCGGATCGTTTATGTGAGTGTAGAATCTGCGCGGATTATTGAGGGGTTGCCCTCTGAGTTGACAGATGGCCCGTAAAGGAGCAAATGATGTTTGATATACGCAATATTCCAGGTTTAGGCAGACTTGAAATTGTAGAAACCTATGCGTATTATGATCAGCCTGTCCTATTTTCCTGCAAAAATTCAGAAGGCCACCTCTACCTTGTTGTTGCTGCGGATGAAACCGACAAATATGAAATTTGGCTCTACGCTGGGGTCTCTGCTGAACGCCTCAACCTCATCCGATGCGGTACTATTGACCTTCACGATGCGTTTGCTAATTCTGAAAATGGGCGTTTACTTCAAGTGAGGTTTTCTTACGCCAACCCAACCTCTCCCCAGATTGAACACCTTGAATCAAATCAGATACCCGAGGATATGCTTCCAATTCCTGATGAATGCCTGGATCTTAAAAGGACTTGGCAAAGTACTACCCTCCGTTAATTTGAGTCTTCGTGAGCCGTCTTTTCATCAGAATGGGTACGCCAGATTAAATCTGCCAGACGGCTCCCCGCACCAACCAACCGTGCCAAAACACCAATCTGTTCTCGGCAAGTCACACTGTCCGTTGGTTCGGGATAATTGACTAAGTGAGCAGTTTCGCCCCAAATCTCCTCAAAAAGGGTTCTGACCTGAATTTCGCAAGAAACCGGTGAATTCGCTCTCGGTTTAATCACATAGTGAATGCTGGTGTATAAACTCTCTCTCAGCGTAACCTCCAAGTTTTGGGATCGAAAGAACTCTTGTGATTCCGGATCCCAAGTATAGGCTTTCGGCTGTTCATACAGTACCCAATCTTGGCTGTCCAGTTTTTGGTTTATTGCACTGTGAATCTGTGTAAATTGTACTTGGAACAGATGAAGCACTCGAACACCAGCAATGTCAGTTATCCGATCAAAGATATTCTCTGGCGTAATTGGGTTTTCAGTTGACGACCTACGTTGTATTTTTTCACGAAGGTGTTGCAAATCTTTCATCCGACTTTTGACCGAATGAACGATTTGTGGAGAGCGGGTTAGGTCTGGATGTGTCTCAAAGAATTCAACTACGGAACCGCGAAAGAGATCTATATTGTGGAGTTCACTTTCAACTCGCTCTATGATAGCTTCCATACTTGCTTCATCAACCATTATCAACCTCCAATTGGTCAAGTCGCGTCAAGAGGTCCTCGGCAAAAGCATGGAAACCTATTTGGGTTTTTTCATACAGTTTTCTATTTCCAAAAATAGTGCTTTTGTCACGTCCTTCTAAATGTCCACAACTTGGGACTTTCCACATAGGTGTTCTGTATTTTTGAGCCATATTCGGGCGTGTTGAATATGAATGCATAAGTGCTGTTCCACCAACGGGATCTTTTAACTGCCCTTCAGTTAGATGTTTTCTATGGGCACCATCGATATGTTCTCGAATCGTGGCGGGAATCTGTTCGGCGTATTTGTGATGCGCCTTGGATAAATCCCATTCGCCGGATGCGGCGTATCTCCTAGCATTGAAAATTGTAAACCCCAAAAAACTGACGACATTCTTAGGGAAATAACTTAACTTTGCATCGGAGAGTAGTTTAGACATCGTATCAAAATCGCGCTGCCAGCCTTTAAGGGATTTGCCAATATTCTGTATGCCGTAAAGGGAAAACATATCTGGCAGACACGGGATGAGAAATCCATCTACAGTGGATATGATGACTTTATTAAGTATTCCAAGACTTGGCGATGTATCAATCACAACATAGGAATATGAATATTTTTTTGCGTACATTTCGCAAAAACTTCGGATCTGTGTTACAGTACGAATTGCGAGCAGGTCCCCACCATAAACATCGGTCCATCGGCTCGCAATTTTATCTTCATAGGTATGTATCGACAGTCTGCCCGGAATCATTCCCAGGTTGTCGTGTAACTTAAGAGGTGTTGGAAGGGATTTCGGTGTATCTGCCCCATCTTCAGTTGGTTTTAAGAGAAAATGAATGGAACGGACATCACCTGCGATACCCTCAAATTTACCCGGGGGTTGTTGATCTCGAGCGTCAACAAAGTCGTCTATAAACGCGTCCTCAACCTGCCAGATGCTGTGTAATTTTTCTGGGTCTATGCCAAATAGCGTCAGATTCGATTGCGGGTCTAAATCGACAAGAAGCGTCTTATGGCCCAACTCTGCGAGTGCGTATCCCAGATGATAGGTCAAAGTTGTTTTACCGACGCCCCCTTTGTTGTTGAATACGGCGATTGACTTCATGTCTGTTTTTCTCCCTTACTAATGCGTTATATGAATCATGTTAATTATACCATATTTTGGAGGCACAGTCAACCTTGAAATCCAGGTTCAGATGTGCGCGGTTCACAAAATCGCTTGAAAACAGCCTGCCACAGTGGTATACTGTAAACTAAATAAAAGGAGAAAAAAGCCATGTTTGACAATTTGAGCGAACTCACAGAAAAAATATATCTCGGCGAAGACGCAACGATTGAATTTAAAAGAGAATTGCCGCACAGAAACAGCCTTGCAGACGAGATCTCCGCTTTTGCCAACGCGAAAGGCGGTGTGATACTGATAGGGGTTGACGACAATAGTGAGATTGTTGGTGTCAACCGGCAGGAACTGGACAGGGCGGAAAAAACAGTCGTTGAAGTCTGCCAGGACAGCATTGAACCCACGGTTCTCATTTTTACGGAAAAACTGCGGATTGATGACAAAAATCTGCTAAAAATAGAGGTGCCGAGGAGCCTGTTTGTTCATAAAACCTCTAACGGTTACTTCATTCGTCAAGGAAGTAGCAAAAGGGAAATGCCCACCGAGCAGTTAGCGCGGTTGTTCCAAACCCGCTCGCAGGCACGTATCATCGCTTTCGATGAACAGTTCGTTCCCAATACACATAAAAACACCTTAAGCACAGCCCTCTATCAGCGATTTATCACCGAAGGTGCCACTGAGGACGAGATAGAAGACCTGCTCCTTAAAAGACGTTTGCTGGTGAAGGACGGGGAGCAGTACCGCGCCTCGGTCGCCGGCGTGTTAATGTGTCATGAAAAACCCGAGGATTACCTCTATAATAGTTTCATTCAGGCCGTTTATTATCTTGGTAAGGATAAGGATGCCAATTACCAGCTGGATGCCCAGGACTTCAAGGGCCCGCTCGACCGGCAAATTATACACACCATGAAATTCGTTAAAAGATACAACGCCATCGCAGCGCGGAAGGACATTGGCAGAATAGACTTCCCAGAATACAGCATGCGAGCCATATTTGAGGCGGTAGTCAACGCCGTTGTGCACAGAGATTATTCAAAAACAGGCTCAAAAATTCGGCTATTTATGTTTGCCGACCGGCTGGAACTTTATTCGCCAGGGGCACTGGCAAATACGGTAACGGTGGACAATTTACGCTACAGCCAAGCCACGCGGAATGAACTCCTCGCTCGATTGCTTTCGGAAATTACATTAGACTATGATATGGGGAGACAGGTGGCTCGGCGACACTTTTTGGAACGCCGAGGGGAAGGTGTGGGTATCATTTTAAACGAAAGCGAGACACTCAGCGGAAAGACTCCTGTCTATGAACTTTTTAACGAAGAATTGCGCTTGACAATTTTTGCTGCAAAACCCCCACTAGCAGGAGACAAAAAATAAAAAACAGTGCCTACACCTCCGTTCAAAATTATCGCCGTTGAATACGATTCAAAGCAGCTGCATCGGTTCTTTCCCAAACACTCGCGGCAGCCAGAGACTCAACTCCGGCAGATACGTTACCAGCACCAGGGCGATGAGCAGTAATCCGATAAAAAGCAGTACAGCGCGGTAGAGTACCACAACCGACCGGTCGAACTTCATGCTTGAGATGAACAAATTCATGCCTACCGGTGGTGTCAAATACCCGATTTCAAGGTTTGTCAAAACGATAATGCCAAGGTGCGCCTTGTCAATTCCAAATTCCTCAGCGAGCGGCAAAAGCAACGGCACAACGATAATAACGGCTGAAAAGATGTCCATCAAACAGCCGACAATGAGCAGAAAGATATTGAGCCCAATCAAAGTGATAACACGGTTTTCGGTTTGTGCTTGAATCCACTCAAGCACCGCCGTCGGCACGTCAAGTGTGATGAGGTAATTTGTCAATCCTAAGGCGACCGCGAGGATGATGAGAATCGCGCCCACCAGCAACATGCTCTCCTTCACAATGCGCGGTAACGCCTTCACGGACATGGAACGGTGGATGCCGATTTCTACAATACAGACGTAGATGGCTGTCAACGCAGCCGCTTCATCCAGTGTAACGATACCGAATACGATGCCGCTTAACAAAATAAACGGCAAAATCAGTTCCCACTTCGCCTCCCAGAACGTTCGCGCGAAAACCTTCACATCAAACGGTGTCGTCTCAGTCCGTTTGAAGAAGCTCCACCCGCAGCAGTAAAGGCTGAGAATGCCAAGAATAAGCAGCCCGGGGAGAATGCCCGCAAGCAACATCCTGTCAATGCTAACCTGGGCGATAATGGCGTAAAGGATAAGCGGGACACTTGGTGGAAACAGGAGCCCGATGCTGCCGGAAGCTGTCACCAAGCCGAGTGAGAATCTTTCGTTGTAGCTCTGCTGTAGGATTGGATAGAGCAAACCTCCAAGCGCAATAATCGTTATGCCGGAGGCTCCCGTAAACGTTGTAAAGAAAGCACAGGTGCCAAGCACAACGACAGCGATGCCGCCCGGTAACCACCCTACGCTCGCGCGCGCGAACGCAACCAGCCGCTGCGGTGCCTTCCCTTCAGCGAGCAGGTACCCCGCAAACGTAAAGAGTGGGATAATTAGAATCGTTGAATTCTTAGTGAGGCGGTTGAGATCAATTAGAATCGTTGAAATCGGTTCGCCTGCTGTGGCGTATCCGATAATTGATGCACCCCCGAGTAGGACAAAAAGCGCGCCACCGAATAGCGCGAAGCCCACCAATCCAAAGCCAATCAGAAAACCCATCAGCCGTTCTCTCCTTTCTTAGACGATTCCCTTGTAGGAGGGGCCTCCGATGCCGATTCCCTGTCCGAAAACCATAAGCCAAACTGGAGTATCAGATGGATTCCGATAAGAATAAACCCGAACGGGATGATGCTCTTTGCCCACCAAAGCGGGATAGTTCCAATCAGTGTGGCGGGACTTAACTGCTCATCTTGCAAAAATACAAAACCGTAGTACGCTAAAATGCTAACCACAATCAGCGCGATGCAATCCACAATAAGGGTACTCCAACGAATGATGTTTTTAGGCAAAACCCGGCTGAGCACGTCAATGCTGATGTGTCGCCGCTCGCAGGTAGCAAGCGCGGCACCGAGGAAGCACAACCAGAGCGTCAAGTTTTGAAGCATCACATCGCTCCACAACAGGCTCGTGTGGAAGATATAGCGCAAGACGATTTTGAGAATTGCGAGCCCTACCATCATCGCAATAATCAGACATAGCAAGCCTGTTTCGATCTTGCCAAGGTAAGTATTGATACGCTGTAAGCGGGAGAGACGCATCGCAACGCTGTTGTCCATATTTTGTTAGCCTCCTATGCCAACACCTGAATCCCCGCCGACGGGAACACAGTGACTTTGGCGCGTGCCGGTAGTTTCTCCGCGAACAACTGGATGAGTTGTTCCAGCTCACGGAAAAGGAGCGCGCCCGGATGCTTTTTGTAAAAATCGTCTACCAAAAAGTGTTCCGACCAGACGTGCAGTTGTTCCCGGCTTCCAAGTTGGGGCGTAGGAAGTTCGGGTTGCGGCTTGCCCTCTCTCTCTCGAAGAAAACGGGCATAATCCACCTGATCGAATAGTCCGTGGTAGCAGATGCCGTCGCTCGCGGGGTTGAGTGCCATCTGATACGCCTTCTCGAAATAACGCGTTGCCCACAACGCTTTTCCCGTTTGAATCGGGTCGCTGTCAAGTGGGTAGCAGTTCAGCACCACCAAATCTGTCTCTTTTCGGCTTGCTTCTGGTATTTCCGTGCCGTAAGTGTCTAACGCGAAGTGTGCGCCTTTACGGTGCGCCTGCACAAAATCACCGACAAACAGCCCACAGATTTCACGGCGGCGATTGAGTACAACGTTGACGATACCATCAAGGCCTAGGACACCTGCCACCGCTTCAGCGAAATCGCGATGATCGGGTTCACTGCCTTTTCTCTCAATAACAGCATGCCCGCGGCTCGGTGAGAAGGAGTGAAAATAGAACATCGTCGCGAAACCAGCGATGCCGGGGACAACTAACTTCGCGCCGCCACCAAAACCGACGGCCCCGTGCGGATAGATGCCGCCCAGACAGATTTTGAAATCCGCATCGGCGACAACGCGATTGATATAGATGGGCATGCCGTTCTCAAGGCTTCCCAATGCCCGCAGAGTTCCGCTCATAAAGTCGTGGCTCGTCGCCTCATATTCAGCAGCGACATCTGCCCCAATCTTCTTCGAGACCTCTTCATCGGTGAGAGGGCGGTGCGAACCGCCTCCGACAACAAACCGCGTCTCCGATTTCGGGATGCCTGCTGCAGTGAGTTCGCGCAGCAGAAACGGGATAACTGTCGCTGCCGGTGTCGGTCGACTCAGATCGTCCACGACGATGGCAGCACTCTTTTTGCCTTTCGCCAGTGCCGAAATGCGGGGTGTGCCAATCGGTTCGGCGAATGCGCGTTCAATTTGTGCGTCGGAAAGCACGGGTGCATCCCTCGGTCCCAACATCTCAACCTCCCAACCCATTGGGAAATTCAGCGTTAATTCTTCATCGCCATACCAGGCGCGAGAGTGTACGGTAGCCGTATTCTTCATGATTTCTCTCCATTTTCAGCGTGTATCGGGATTACAAATCCCTCCTACAAGGCTTCTGTGCCGAAACTATACATCCATAGCGGCGCGGTTTGCCTTTCCCTCTTCCGGTTGAAAACTGAGGTTGGCAGCCGCTGGTTTAATCTGACAATTCTCATCCGAAATTTCAAGATTGGGGCTAGCATTCTCCAATGGCTCAATTGAAAGTCGGCACCCAAGCGCAGTGAGAAGCGTTCTGAGCGTGTCAATCCGCGGTGCCTCGTCGCTGGATAGCACTTCCGATAGGGTTTGTGGGGCGATGCCAGTTTTCTGGGCAGGTTCGGAAATCCCACCTCTCGATTCTACAACGCTATGAAGTGCCAACTGAACTGCGGCCGGATTTCCGTAGGTTTGATACTCTTCTAGCACCGCTTGAAGGAAATCAATAGCCTCCTCGGGTGACTCAGCTAGCTGCGCAATTAGCATCTCTCGCCAGGTTCGCATTTTTCTCATTGGTGTCTCTCCTTGTATTCTCGCCAATAGGTTTTTGCGCGTTCAATATCCTGCGTCTGCGATGATTTATCGCCACCACAGATTCATTCTCGGACGCATCGCGCGCCGCCCTTACATTTTCTGTGCATCACCAATTGTCAATTGACAGATGCCATGCAACTGACTGCTTGATTATACTGCGTCTTACGACATAACATCGAAAATAAACCTTAATTTTCAGGAGACACGCATGCCCTTGTTTGCCGTTGATAGCCGAGCACTGCCCCGATAAATTCCCGGAAAAGTGGATGCGGGGCAAGCGGTTTCGATTGAAATTCGGGGTGGAATTGTGAACCTACCATCCACGGATGCTCGGTTACCTCAGCAATTTCGACAAGGCTTTCGTCCGGTGAAACCCCGCTAAAACAGAGCCCTGCCGATTCCAATGTTGCTCGGTATCGGTTATTCAACTCGTAGCGATGGCGGTGCCGTTCTACGATAATAGGCTGCTGATATGCCGCGTAACTTTTAGTGTTTTCTTTAAGCACACAAGGATAAAGCCCAAGCCGCATCGTCGCGCCAAGGTCGGCGATGGCGCGTTGTTCAGGCATCAAATCTATCACCGGATGCGGTGTCTCCTCATCCACCTCTGTGCTGTTTGCTTTTTTTAGAGTCGCTACGTTCCGGGCAAACTCAATCACGAGACACTGCATGCCGAGGCACAACCCCAAATAGGGAATGTGATTTTCGCGGGCATATTGCGCGGTAACCAACATGCCTTCAATGCCGCGATAACCGAACCCCCCCGGTACCAGAATCCCATCTACATGTTCAAAGACTGTGTCAAGGTTCGGCTGTTCTGTCAGCGTTTCAGAGTCTATCCACTCAATGTCAACTGCCGCTTCGTTGGCAATCCCACCATGTTTCACCGCTTCCTGTACGCTGATATAGGCATCGTTCCCGGTTGTATATTTCCCAACAATCGCGATTCGGGTGTTGTGTTTCGGGTTTTTCAGTTTTTCAACCATGGCTACCCATTCGGTATCCATCGTTGCGCGTCTTTCAAGCCCCAGTTTTTTTGAGACGAGATGCCCCATGCCTTGTTTTTCAAAATTAAGTGGAATTTCATCAATGCATTTGGTGTCCAATCCTTCAAGAATGTACTCCGCACTGATGCCACAGAGGAGCGCAATCTTCATGCGTATGCTTTCATCAAGCGGCTGGCTGGTGCGGCAAAGCAACAGATCCGGCTGAATGCCCAACTCTTGGAGCTTCCGGATGCTATGTTGTGTCGGTTTGCTCTTGCTTTCACCGTTCGGTAAGGTGTAAATCAGCGAGACATGGAGAAACATTGTATTTTCTCGGCCGACGTCAACTGCCATTTGTCGGATAGCTTCGACAAACGGCGGTGTTTCAAAATCACCTATAGTCCCGCCGATCTCTGTAATAACGATGTCAGCATCGGTATCCTTCCCAATCTGATAGATGCGGCGTTTGATTTCATCCGTAACATGCGGGATGAGCTGCACCGTTTCGCCGAGGTAATCGCCTCGCCGTTCCTTCTTAATCACCTCGCTATAGACAGAACCTGTCGTAAAGTTAGCGTGCTGGTTCAGATCCAGCCCGAGAAACCTTTCGTAGTTTCCCACGTCCAAGTCGGTTTCAGCGCCATCATGGGTTACGAAAACCTCGCCATGTTGGAACGGATTCATCACCCCGGCATCCACATTGAGATACGGATCTATTTTGATAACACTCACTTTGAAGCCGCGATCGATGAGCAACCGCCCTAATGATGCTGTGGTAATCCCCTTGCCGATACCTGAGATCACGCCGCCTGTCACAAAGATATATTTTGTCATTTTGTTTTAGCACCTCTTCCTTCTAAAATCCGTTTCACCCGCTCCAAGTCGGCTGGCACATCAACACCGATAAGTGAGGTATCGGTTTCTACAACATGGATGGGGACACCGTGTTCCAAAAAACGCAACTGCTCTAACCCCTCGGCAATTTCATAAGGGGTGCATTCCCACTTGGTGAAGGTAAGGAGTTGTTCCCGTCGGTAAGCATACAACCCGACATGTCGATACACCGGAAATTTCTGCACCGCGCCCTCCTGCACTTTACCGGGCATAGATGCACGCGAAAAATATAACGCATCGCCCTGAAGATTTGTAACAACTTTAACGACGTTAACATCCCGGTAATCTCTAGCGGTTTCAACCCGCTGTTTTAATGTGCAAACCTGCACCGCCGGTCTGTCGATGAAAGGCTGAAGCATCATGTCTATCTGCGCGGGTTCAAGCAACGGTTCGTCCCCTTGAATATTGGCGATAATATCACACGTCAGTCCTTCCGCAACGACAGCCACGCGCTCGGTGCCGGTCGCACACGCCCCGGTCATCTGGACGTTCCCACCGAATTGCTTAACAGCATCGTAGATGCGCCGGTCATCCGTTGCAACAATAACTTCATTTAGGGTTTTTGCTCGGCACGCGTTTTCATAGACATGTTGCACCATCGGCTTCCCCAGAAGATTTGCCAACGGCTTCCCCTCAAAACGGCTTGAGGCATAGCGGGCTGGAATAATTCCTACACTTTGCAAACGTTATGCCCCCTCCCAGCAAGGTTTGTAAATTTGCAGTCATCGCGGTTTTTCTGAGAATCAAAAAGATAACAATTTTAAAACTTCATCTTGTAGTTTAATGCAAAACGAGGTTAAAATCAAGGAAAAACTATCTCAATTTTTATCAACTCCCCGTTTTCAAAACCCATGCTTCAGCGTGGGGCTGTAGAAAACGCAAAAAACATTTGACATGACTTTGCAAAGTAGTGTATAATGACTATAGCATTGTTGGTAGAGATTTTCACCCGCGTAGCAAGGCGCGGTCGGGCCGAAACCGAGTGAAAACGGGACAATGCTGGAGAAAACAATGCGAACCTACAAAGCCGATTTGCCACAATTGTGGACAGCGTGTGATGTTTCTGGAACTGCAAGACCGGGAGTGGTATTGTCATGTGTGTAAAACCCTGCATGATAGAGATGTGAACGCTGCAATAAACATTCTTAAGGTTGGGATATCAACCTTTGGCGGAGAGGGCATAGGACTCGCCACGGCGAGCAACCCTTGTTGATACCACAATCCACCTTGCTGGCACGGGGTTAGCAGCCCCACTGCTTCAGCTGGGGGAGTATATCACTTGCAGATGCGAGTGGAAAAGTGGTAAACTTTAATACAAGTGAATAAATTTTTTAAAGGAGATTCTCAAATGAAACGCAGTTTGACAATTCTGGTGTGCTTACTTTTGGTATACCCCTTCTGTCCATATACAGCAGAATTCTCTTTGCTTGGCATTCAGGCAGTATCCGCCGAGGTCTTGGATCCGGATTTGGTGCTGTATTTCGATTATGAGGACTTTAAGGGAGATACCGTTGTTGAAAAATCTGGCCACGGTTACGATGGCGCGATTAACGGCAAGGTAACGCAATCCGACGACGGAAAATTTGGCAAAGCCGGCCATTTCGTCTCAGGCAGTTTTCTGGATTTGGACGGGCCCAACATCGATGAAAATGATATTCCGACCGAGGGGATGAGCGTCGTTGCGTGGATTAACGTCGAAGCTGTTGCGGACATGGCGCTCTTCAACGCTCGCGCCGGGGATAACACGTGGCTTGTGCATCCGGAGGCACGCGGAGAAGGCAATTACCGCTGGCTCAATCGGAGCCCCGGCGGCGCGACGATATTCGACATCCGCGCAGGGAAAAACGAAGCCAATGAGTGGATACATTATGCCGGCACGTTCAGTCGTGCAGAAGGCTTAGCCGTTCTCTACATCAACGGGGCCAATGTCGGTGAGGAAAAGGCACGGGTGGGAACCCCCATCGCACCAGATTGGGATTCGGGGGCGCGTGTCGGCTATAACATTGACAATAATCGTCCCTTCAATGGGCTCATGGATGACCTGACCGTTTGGAAACGCGGTCTCACCGAGGAAGAAGTGAAATTCATCATGGACAATGGTGTTGGTGGATTTCTTGCTGTGGAAGCCCAAGGCAAACTCACCACCACATGGGGGCGACTTAAAGCCGCTTCTCGGTAAGCATCTATTTTCACATTACTTTTTTGTCCAATCCGGAGGAGGGGTTTCTTCGCACAAGCCCTTCCTCTTGTCAGCGCGCTGTCATGAAGTTTAAGAAATTAAACGGGTATTTTCCGCGGTGGTATATCGCCCCGCAAAGCGGGGTAAATGCCTTTGCCCTCTTCAGGTAGGAGTGCCCTCCAGGGCGCGATGCCTTGGAGAAGCCGAATGACCCATTTATTTTTATATCTTCATCCACGCGCGCTTTTCTTTTAAACCCAAATAAAACCCAAAATCCTCTTGACATTTCTGTCCTTTTTGTGTATCATAAAAGCAAGCATTTTCCCCCAGCAACGTCTATGGTGAGTCACGAATTTAAATTTTGCCCAAAATGTAGCGCACATCTAACTGAGAAGTACATTGAAGACAGACACCGTCAGGTATGCCCAGCTATTGAATCGAGTGCAACAGATATAGTGCGCCTAAGGACACACAACGAGGAAAAAATATGCATACAATTTTAGAGCGGTATCAAAAAACCTTTGCAAAAGATAGAGAGCTCGCACACGCCGCGAATCAACTCTTTCCCGACGGTGTGACACACGACAGCCGCTATATGTCGCCATTTCCGGTTTACATTACCCGTGCCGATGGTGCAAAAAAATGGGGGCTTGAAGACAAGACGTTTATTGATTACTGGGCAGGGCACGGTGCATTGCTCCTCGGCCATAACCCGCCTGAAGTTGTAGAAGCCGTGACTGTGCAGCTGCACCACGGCACCCATTACGGCGCGTGCCACCCGCTTGAATTGGAATGGGGCACTCTGGTAACGCAACTTATTCCCTCTGCAGAACGCGTCAGGTTTGTCAGCTCCGGCACGGAAGCAACGCTCATGGCAATTCGCCTTGCACGCACCTATACGGGCAGGAACAAGGTGTTAAAATTTGCTGGGCATTTTCACGGTTGGCACGACAGCCTCATCTTAGGTGCCTACCCACCCTTTGAGATAGCCGTACCGGGTATCCCACAGGAGGTGCGCGATACAACCCTCATCTGCCCACCCAACGATATTGATGCCGTTGAAACATTGTTGAAAACCGATAAAGATATAGCCTGCGTCATTCTTGAACCTACAGGTGCGTCTTTCGGTGTTGTCCCAACCGACGGCACATTTTTACAGCAACTGCGAGAACTCACGCAAAAATATGGCGTTCTTCTCATTTTCGACGAGGTAATTACAGGATTTCGGGTTGCCCCCGGCGGCGCGCAAGCCCACTACAACGTCACGCCCGATATGACGACGCTCGCGAAAATTTTGGCAGGCGGACTTCCCGGCGGTGCACTCGTCGGCAAAAAAGAGATTCTCGAACTCATTTCGATGCAAGCCGAACAGCGCGGCCTAAAAATGCCGCACCCTGGTACGTTTAATGCCAATCCACTCTCGGCATCCGCGGGAATCGCGATGCTTAATATTGTTAAAACCGGCGAACCGCACAAACAGGCGCATCGCATTGCACAGCAACTTCGGGATGAGCTCAACAGCGTTATTGATGCATACCGATTAGACTGGGCGGTTTACGGCGAGTTCTCAGGCATCAAACTCCTCATCGGACACGGTGAAAAGGAGGCGCGCGCCGCTGATTTTAACCCTTACGCATGGGATTACCGGAAACTCAAAGGGGGCAACAATGCCCAATTGCTAACACCCCTCCGGTGTGGCTTGCTGCTCAATGGCGTCGACCTCGCCAGCAACGGCGGCATGACAACCTCGGCACATACAGAAGCCGACATCGCACAAACAGTGCAAGCCTTTGAACAGACAATTGACTGGATGAAAGCAGAAGGACTCATAGCAAATTAACGAGACTTGTAGGGCAAGGGCCATGTGTCTCAGCCCTACAAATTATTTATCAGATGCCCTGTGGTAAGGCATGCTTCTGTGCCTTCCCGTTGTTGTGTCTTTTGCAATGGATTACTATATTAACCTATTCGGTGACGATTCACACTCAGGTTTGGCTAAAACCCAACCGTGGCGAAGCATTGACCGGGTGAATGCCACACAATTGAAGCCGGGCGATTCGGTATGGTTTCAAGCCAACCAGACCTTCAGTGGAAACCTCTCTCTTGCCGAGACACAGGCGGATACCGCCGCCCCACCGATAACTATCGGTTCATACGGTGAAGGGAGAGCGACGATTGATGCTGGCACAGGGCCCGGTTTCTGCGCCAAAAACACGGGTGGTGTGCGGCTCGTCGAGCTCAACTTTGTAGGCGCGGGGGCAGAGACGAATACCAGTTCTGGCATTTGGTGTCTCAATACACTGCCGGGGAACATAAAACTGGCGCATATCCGTATTCACAAGATTGATGTCAGCGGTTTCAAGCACGCCGGAATTTGCATCATGGCGCAACCCGCAGATGAAAGC
Source organism: uncultured Poribacteria bacterium (assembly GCA_958295855.1). GTDB lineage: Bacteria > Poribacteria > WGA-4E > WGA-4E > WGA-3G > CATQHH01. Next base: position 883,277 of record OY282383.1, read on the forward strand.
TGGAGCGGATTCTGCGATGTAAAAATTACACATGCCACCGTTCATGACAACGGCGATGCAGGAATAAGTTGCATAGGTGTGTGGAATCCAGAGCAAGAAGGATATGCGCACGCTGATGTTTATGTCGGAAACTGCCGTGTCTACAAGAATCAGGGTATTCCCGGTAAGGGAAGCCATTCAGGGAACGGTATCGTCCTCGCACAGGTAGATAGAGCAACAATTGAGTACTGTAAGGCTTATGAAAACGGCAGGTTAAACGATTATGAAGGCGGCGGGCCCGTTGGTATTTGGGCATGGGACGCAAACCGCGTTGTCATTCAGTTTAATGAATCGCATCACAACCGCACAGGGAGCAGCAAAGACGGTGGTGGGTTCGATCTGGATGGCGGCGTGACAAATTCGCTTGTTCAGTATAACTATTCACATGACAACGATGGCGCGGGATATCTGCTGGCACAATTCAGCGGGGCTAGCGCGTTTCACGATAATGTCATCCGCTATAATCTCAGTGTAAACGATGGGCGAAAAAACAGCTACGGGGGCATCCACATCTCGTCTACCGGGGCAAACGGCGGCATCAGAGACACTGCCTTCTATCACAATACGATCTTTGTAGCTGCATCTGCGAACGGAAATCCCGCTGCAGTTGACTGTCTGAGCAAGGGAATTCGCAACATTCGCTTTTACAACAACACCTTTGTGACTGGCAAGATGAGCGCGCGGTTAGAAACCGCGCCTACAAGAGGCAGGAGCTCGGGTGGTTTCCCTCCCACCCAGTTCCAAGGGGGAGGGCTCATCCGTGGCAAAACCAATCCAGAGGTAATTTTTGAAGGCAACACTTGCTTGACTGTTTAGTTGGCACCCATTTTCGCCCATGTGCCTTGGGAGCGGGCATCGCGCAGGAACACAAAGAATTCCCGCGAACGTAGAAAATCGAAAACGAAATTTGAAAGGAATATGCAAAAAATGAAAACAATTACCTATCGCGATGCGCTCAAAGAAGCACTCGCAGAAGAGATGCAACGCGACGAGGCAGTCTTTCTCATGGGTGAGGATATCGCCGAATACGGCGGAGCCTATAAGGTCACGGATGGTCTCTTCCAGCAATTCGGAAAAGAGCGCGTCCGAAACACCCCCATCTCTGAATCCGCTATCATAGGTACAGCACTCGGAGCCGCTGTCACAGGCATGCGCCCCGTTGCCGAACTTATGTACATTGACTTTACGGCAGTCGGCATGGATCAGATAGTTAACCAGGTCGCGAAAATCCGCTACATGGTTGGCGGGCAGTTAGATGTGCCACTTGTCATTCGCACGCAAGGCGGGGCAGGCCGCTCCTCCGCTGCACAGCACGCGCAAAGCCTCGAAGCATGGTTCGTGCATATCCCCGGCATCCTCGTTGTCATGCCTTCTACGCCTTACGATGCAAAAGGGTTGCTGAAAACCGCGATTCGAGACGATAACCCCATCATGTTTATTGAACACAAGCTCCTCTACACTGAAGAAGGCGAGATGCCTGATGAGGAGTATACCATCCCGTTGGGTGTAGCAGATGTCAAACGCGAAGGCGACGATGTTACAATCTTAGCCACTTCGCGCATGGTGTTGAACGCGCTCGCCGCAGCAGATGAACTTGCTGAAGAAGGCATCTCCGCAGAGGTGGTGGATCCAAGGACATTAATGCCCCTTGACAAAGAGACAATTTTCAACTCTGTCAAGAAAACCAATCGGCTGCTCATCGCGCATGAGGCGGTAGGCAGAGCCGGGTTTGGAGCCGAGATTGCCGCCCTTGTTGTCCGAGAGGTTTTCGACTACCTCGATGCCCCCATCGAGCGCGTTGCAGCGGCACCGGTGCCTGTGCCGTTTGCTCCCGTTATGGAAAACTTTGTTATTCCGGATGCATCACAGATTGTTGAAGCCGCTCGCAAGCTAGTCCACTACGAAATCTGATCTGTCGACATTCCTTGCGGAGAATTGAAACGGCAGGTGGTGTGATGCCTTTCGATTTAGGCCTGGCTACGAGGATGAGTTTCCCTTGTGCCTCGCCAGGCTACTTCCGCTAAAACTCCCATCGCAACAACGCTGTCTGCTTATGCCAAACGAGCATCCCCACCGCAGTGCCGAGTGCTGCGCCCACTACCACATCCGAAGCATAATGCCGCCCCAAATAGATGCGGGAGAAGCCAACCAATCCCGCACCAATGTAAAGCGGCACCCGCCATTTTGGATACCGATACCCTAAAATCGTTGCTGAACTGAACGCAAGCGACGTATGCCCTGATGGAAAGGATGGATTCCCTAGCGTTTCGTCAAGGGGCCGCCTCCTGCCAACTAGCCGCTTCATTCCAAACGTCACAAGCCCGGTGCCGAGGAATGCTGAAGATAAAAGCCGTCCTGTCTCCTGATGCGATTCATCGCCGTACGCCATGAGCAGAATCGATAGCCCCATCACCGCTCGGTAATGCCCAAACTCTGTAATTCCCTCCATAAGCGTCCACATCGGCTCTCGATGTGGTGGTGCATCGTAGACGCGTTCAAAGAGGGATTCATCCCAGCGCGTGATGAAATTTTCGGCATCCGCATCTAAACCTGTTACGAGACAGCAGAAAAACAGTACGTAAATGAGCCGGGGCCACGACTTTTTGTAGGGCGTAGGCATCCCTAATGCTTGCCCACTACCACCCCACTGTTTCCCACCCACCCAGTTCCAAACCTTGTGCCTGCCCATGCTTGACTTATCCCATTTCAATTTTGAAACTTATCCCCTTCTTTATGCGTTATATTTCCCAATTAGATTCAGGGTTACATGCCCCTATAAGAGGGAGACAACATGCGAATACGCCACACTACCGTTGAATATGACCTCACCGAAGCCGCAACGATGCTCGGTATCTCTCCAAATCACCTCAAACAGGCAGTTGACACCGGGCACCTGCAATATTACTATCGGAGCGGCAAAAACAATTATCAATTCCACGAAGCGAGTCTCTGTACCAATAAGGAGCTGCTCTCAAAGCAAGACTCTCTAGCCAATTTCCGCATCGCTGAGGCACGGTGACCTCACGCTACAGCGGGCGTTACCACGGTGCTTGGCGCGCCGGCAGTGCATCCACTGTCCAGGCCATCCGATGAATAAGGTGCTCCTGCATAGCTATCTTAATCTTCCAACAATCCGGATGTTCCCAGAGATTGTGCGTCTCATGTGCATCCATTTCTAAATCGTAGAGCTCCCCGCCGTTTGTCCCATGTGCACTGATATTATAGACGCACCTGCAAAAGTTGTCAACCGCAGAAAACTCTGACTTAGGGGCATTCAAAATCGCTTGAATCCAAAACTGAATTGTGGTATCATGCGACAAACATCGAATGGAGCGAAACAATGAAAATCAAAGACATACAAACCGTCCGAATCAACGTGCCGCCGAGTGACATCAAACGGACACCGCCCCGCCGCGAACCGTGGAACGCCCACGCCGAAGTCGCTAACCCGATGTCACGCTACCCCAAATACAAACGCCACCGTGCCAGTTGGATGCCGAAGTGGGATACCGTCTACGTCAAAGTCACCGCTGAAGATGGAACGTGGGGGATAGGCGAGACATCGTTCGGTACCCCGGTCGCCGCGATTATCGATGAACACTTCGCGCCGATGCTGATAGGTGAAAACTGCTTCGCTGTTGAAAAGATTTGGGACATGATGTTTCGCATGTCCAAACCTTACGGTTCGCAAGGCTTAGCCAGTTGCGCGATGAGTGGTATCGACATTGCACTCTGGGATGTGAACGGCAAAATTAAGAATCAGCCGGTCTATGAACTGCTCGGTGGCCCGTTGCGTGAAAAAATGTTTGCTTACGCCACCGGTAACGATACGGATTGGCAGTTGGAGCTCGGGTTCAAAGCGGTGAAATTGGCGTGTCCTTACGGGCCCGCAGACGGGAAATGGGGCTTGAAAGAGAACGAAAAATTGGTTGCAAAAACCAGAGAAACAGTCGGCGACGACGTTGAAATTATGTTAGATTGCTATATGGCTTTTGATGTCGATTACACCATCCGTTTGGCACAACGGCTTCGGCCCTATCGCCTGAAGTGGATTGAGGAATTTTTGATTCCAGAAGATATTGATGGGCTAGTGAGAGTCAGAGAGGCTGTGGATTGGCTCTCGTTAGCCAGTGGCGAACACCATTACACCCGCTTCCCATTTCAACAGATTATCGAAAAGCGATGCTTGGATATCTTGCAACCGGATACCTTCTGGGTGGGTGGGATAACCGAATGCGTCAAAATCTGCCACATGGCGGATGCGGCTGGTTTAACCGTTATCTTTCACGGCGGCGGGCTCAGGCAATCTGGCCTCCATCTTTCTGCTGCGATGCCGAATACACCTTGGGTGGAGTATTACCTCGGTACCCCGCCCGGCGTGCCTTTAGCGGAGACAAAATTATTTGATGGCGAATCTCTCCCAAAAGACAGCTATATTTCCCCAAACGATGGGCCCGGACTCGGTTTGCACATTGAAGAAGAATGGCTAACGCCGAGGAACCCGCGCTAATTTCTGTGGGAGGGGTTTGTAATCCCGATAAGTGATAAGCGTGCTTTGTCCGCCTCAAAATAAGGGGTATATTCGTTCGTCGTCGCGCAATTTCCAAAATCAATGCGTAAATCTCAGCAGGGGTTTGTGATGCAATTTTCTAAATTTTTGTGGGAGGGGTTTGTAACCCCGAATATAGGACGCTACAGTGCCTTTCTGCTTTTCCTGTTTGTCGGGAATGTGCACGCGCAAACTTTAATTGATTCCGTAATTGCCGCGGTCAATGGGGAGGCCATCACCCAAAGTGAACTTGAAAACGAATTCCGCATCGCTGCTATTATCGGGACGTGGGAGGGGTTTGTAGCCCCGAATACGGCCGAGCCCACCGTCTCCGAAAAACAGGCAGTCTTAGATGCTATTATCGCCCGCAAATTTGTCTTGCAGGAAGCGGAGCGGCTTGGCATTATGCTCACCGATCGCAGCATACAGGTGACAGAACAGCTAGCGGAAATTCGCTCAAAATATGCGGACGAGACAGCATTCTACAGCGTTTTGCAGAAGCACGAGTTAGAAATTGAAGCCTTAGAGAAGTGGGTGCATGACCGGCTCATTTATGATGTCTTCTTTCGCCGCAAATTTGTCAACACTGTCAACAGCGAAGAAATCACACAGTTAGCCGCCCAATACTTTGAGAAGCACAAAACCGAATTTATTGTGCCGGCGACTGTCACGTTTCATGCCCTACGCATAGCGGTGCCCCCGGATGCATCGGCAAAAGAGAAGCGGGGTGCCGAGGCACTCGCGCAACAACTCAGCTTACGTTTACAGCAAGGTGTAACGTTTGAGGCAGTTAAGCAAACTTACAAAGCTGAGCTGTTCATCAGTTTTAATGTCTCAACCCTGCCGGATGATACGCCGTTAGGCACTATTATCGCGCAATTGAAAGTTGCTGAGCGAAGCAATCCGCTTCCCGTTTCAGAGGGGTACCTGATTGCTGAACTCATCAAGAAAACTCCGGCACGCCAAAAACAGTATCCGGAAGTCAAAGACGAGATTGTGGCGCGAATTCGCCAACAAAAAGCAAAAGGCGAGTTTGACACGTGGCTAACCAAACGAAAATCAGAGGGAAACTGGTATATTTTAACAGAATAAATTGTGCAAAGGGGGTGGGTTTCTGAAACTTCATACTGCCATTTGTTATCTTCTCTTCATGCTCACTGTATCAACGTTTGGCGATGTCTCACCGTGGGATATATCTGCCTATCCTGGAACGATGCGGAAGCAGTTGGAAAACGCCCAGCGCGCCTTTCAGCAAGAGCGGTGGCGCGATGCACACCGTTTATATCAAGCCCTTGCGAAAACGGCACCGAAGCTGCCCATTGCCCACATTGGCAAAGGTGATGCTTCTGCGAAGCTGAAGGATTATCCCAGCGCGATTGCCGCTTTTCAGCATGCATTACAACTGATTGCAGCACGCCCACAAGCCGAACGCGTTGCCTTTGAACCTACTGTACAAGCCAAACTTGCCGCCGCGTACCACCGCAACAAGCAACTTGATGATGCCGATAAGTGGTTTCAGAAAGCGATCAAAGGTGCGGGTGAAAACGCGCCAGCCCCCTGGTATGTTGCCTTGGGACAGATTGAAACCGAGCGCGGCAACTTAGAGCAAGCACGCCGATACTACATCGTTGCCGTGCAACTGCACCCAGATACAACAGCTGCCTATAACAACCTTGGGCATGTCCTTCTCAAACTCAACCGGATTGACGAAGCCGATGCCGTTTTTCGGGAAGCACTCACTCAAAACAACACACTTGCCAGTGCCGCTTTCGGACGGGGGGAAGTCGCAGCAAGGCGTGGACAACTCGCTGCTGCCCAACGTTTTTACGAACAGGCAACTCAAGATGCACCACACGAACCGACCTTTCACAAAGCACTCGCAGATGTCCTTCGCAAAATTGGAGACAACAAAGGTGCAGAAGCTGCCCAAGCGCGCTACCAACAAACCTTAGCGGAACGCTATCTCCATCAGGCACATCAGTTCATTGAAAAACGCCAGACGCAACACGCGCTAAAGCCGCTTCAAAAGGCACTCGAAGCAGCACCCACGTTTATTCCTGCCTTGAAAGATTACGCCTACATTCAGATGCAGCAGGGCGATCTGGCAACCGCCAAGCACACCTATCAACGCGTGCTCACACTAGAACCTACCTCACGTCAGGCACTTTTACATCTCGGCATGATAGAAACGAAACTTGGAAATCAAACCGGTGCGGAGGCCCACTTCCTTACACTCATCCGACATGAACCAGACTTTATGGACACCTACTCTCAGCTTGCAAACCTCCGTGAGGCATCAGGCAACTTAACTAGCGCGGCGGCGGCTTTCACGATGGGCATACAACACGAACCCGCATGGGCACCAGGGTATTGGTGGCGCGGGCAAATTCGTCAGAAACAAGGTGAGCCCGGCAAAGCAGAAAAAGATTTCCGCAGGGCAATCCAACTCGCCCCAGATGTGCCCTTTCCAAAAGATGCCTTAGCATTCCTGCTCGCAGAAGAAAACAGGGGGCTTGCCGAGGCACTCACCCTAGCCGAGGCTGCTGTTGCGCAGGACACACACCCGGCACACCGTGCAACGCTTGCTCTCGTTTATTACCGGCTCAACCGCATCCCTGACGCACAGCGTGAAATTGAATCCGCTTTTACTCAAGCCCCGAAACACCCCTATATTCTAAAAATTCGTTCAGAAATCCTAAAAACCAATCGGTAGGTGCCATCTCCCGAGCGCGATTCCTCAATGTGATTTTTTTCTTGAAAATTAAAACGAACTGTGGTATTATTTATAGTGAAGTTGTGTAGTACATGAACACGAAGAGTGACACGCTAAAATGAATGGCTTTGTCGCTTTAAAGCCTTATGAATAGATTGGCAACTCTTCGTCAACCTTTTAATTAAGAATGTAGAATAAGGAGCATTAAACATGCTAAAATTTCAGATAACCTTGATTGTTATCTTAATCAGCTGTGTTGCCTTCATATCCTGTGAACGGAGCCAGAAAATGTTAGAGCCGGCACTGCCGGATGCAGAGATGCCCGCCGAGACGATGGATATGATGGTAGACATGACAATGTACCACTCGTGGTTGAAGATTAATCTTCCAACACCGGGGCCCCAGGCAGACGCTACGAGTCCGGCGGAAACCGGGGAAGTGCACGGCAAAGGCAGCCGCGCTGTCTATATCAACGATACCGGTGTCATGGCGTTGAGAGGCGATAGCCTGACAACCTTCCCTGCCGGGACTGAAATTGTCAAGGAAATCATGGATGACACCAATATGTTTGTACAGACGGTCGCGAAGATGACCAAAACGGACGACCCGATGTACGTAGAACACAACGGCTGGATGTACGTCCAATATGCTCGTCCGTCAGCAGACGGCAAGGACGCACTGGCCGGCGGGGGCAGTTTGGCAGGCAGCGCAGGCTGCCACGGATGCCACGCCAAAGCTGATACTGACAGTGTTTTCGTGGCATCGCTGACTCTCCTACAGCTCGTTGGAGCAAACGAAGACCTCCTTGAAGTGCCCCAAGCAGCCGAGGGCACGGGTGCTGGCGACATGGGCGACGGTGATGCTGGTGCTGGTGACATGGGCGACGGTGATGCTGGTGCTGGTGACATGGGCGACGGTGATGCTGGTGCTGGTGACATGGGCGACGGTGATGCTGGTGCTGGTGACATGGGCGACGGTGATGCTGGCGCCGGTGACATGGGTGACGGTGATGCTGGCGCCGGTGACATGGGTGACGGTGATGCTGGTGCTGGTGACATGGGTGACGGTGATGCTGGTGCTGGTGACATGGGCGACGGTGATGCTGGCGCCGGTGACATGGGCGACGGTGATGCTGGTGCTGGTGACATGGGCGACGGTGATGCTGGTGCTGGTGACATGGGCGACGGTGATGCTGGTGCCGGTGGTGCCTAGTAGTTAGCAACTCCCCGTTTTCAAGGTTTCCCCATGCTTCAGCGTGGGGATGTAGAAAACGCAAAAAACATGTTGAAAAACTTGAGGTGAGTGTGGTATACTCTATCATACAAGGTTGGGATATCAACCTTTGGCGGAGAGGAAGTAAAACCTGCGTCTTTGTTATGCCCAAATCCACACTGCGGGCACGGGGGCTTCCAAAAGAGGTTGCCCAGTGCTTAGCGGTGGGAGTATATCACATCTCATAGCACCTATAAGAAGGGGACCGAGAACAACATGCTGTTGTTGCAGGTCCCTTTCTTCTTTTTCGTAGAAGGCATCTCCGAATCCCGACATCTTACAATTTCAGGCGATACACGCGCCGCTTTGTGCCGGAAGTGAAACCCTTACCGAATCCTCCGACACCGTCACCGGATTTCCGTTGAGAAGGTCTGCCAAGGTAGGATCCATCTCCGAATCGCTACCCCGCCCCAACGGAAGCGAGACATCAAGCGTTTGAGAACGCCGACTCGTGTTCAATGCAACCAGCATCTTACTATCTGCTGAGGTGCGGAGATACGCATAAGTCCCGTTTTTAACGTTCAGATGAACAACCTGTCGCTTCCCTGAAGCGAGCACCGGAAACTGGCTCCGTAATGCCCCCAAGCGTCGGAAATAAGCTAACAACGCTGTGTCCTCTTCATTCCCCCACGGCATGGGCAACCGCGCTTCTTCAAAACGCCCAAGTGGGTTCCGTTGTGAAACGCCCACCTCAGTCCCGTTGTAAATCACAGGCGGTTGAGAGAGCGTGAAGAGCACGAGTGCCGCCAATTTGACCTTCGCCTTATCCTCGCCCGCTAAGTAGAGGATGCGCGTCATATCGTGATTGTCTAAAAACGCAGGGAGAGCGAAATTCTGCGGGAAATAAGCCTCGTGTGCTGCTAAAAACGCCTCAAATTCCAGCAGTGTTGAAGTTTCAAGGGCAAAGGTTCGCCGAAGTGCATCCGCAAGCAGAAAATCGAGACACCCATCAAAATGCGGGATATAAGAAGCTATCACTGCCGAATGACTCACTACCTCCCCAAATAGAAAAGCGTCAGGGTTTACCGCCTTGCACGCTTGGCGGAAAGCTGCCCAAAACGTATGTGGCGGGCCCGGTGCATAGTCAAGCCGATATCCATCAACCCCATTGCGTAACCAATATTGGGCGCATTCTAATAGATAATCACTCGTTGGTTTGTGCTTTAGGTTCAGCTGTGGCATCCCCTTCACGCCGAAGAAACTTGCATATTCATCCGGCCATCTTTGCCACGTATACCACTGTCTATACTCACTGTCTGCTTCATGCTGTGCCGCCTGAAACGTTGGATGGTGATTCGACCAGTGATTGGCGACCAGATCGAGGATAACCCGCATCCCGCGCCGATGTGCTTTTTCAATCAGTTCTTTCAGTTCAGCGTTTGTTCCAAGCCGGGGTTCGACTGTGTAGTAATCTGTCGCATCGTAGCCGTGGTGCGATGGACTTGCAAAAAGGGGCGAAAGCCACACCGCGTTGCCCCCAAGCGATTGAATGTAATCCAGTTTCTGAATTGCACCGCGGAGCGTTCCACCGAAAAACCCAGAGAGGTTTGTTGGCTTTTTCCACGGCACCCCATCCCCCGGATAGAACCGATCCAAGAAGATGTGGTAGATAACGGCGGAGCTCGCCCACTCTGGTGCTTCATAATCATCGATGGGGATTGCGAACTCGGTTGCTTCGGATAGTACTCGCGCTTGGTTATCTGCAAAAATCCATTTTGGCGCAGCGTGCAGGTTGCCAACACTTGCTGTCAAACCACCCGAACCGAGCACGCGCCCGCCAATCCGATAACACACGGTTGTCCCGCTGGGTTGCGGAGGAATCTGCCCATGCCAGTGGCGAACGTACCGCCATTCAAGCGTATTCCACACCGATTCACCCTGCCCAAGGTCAAACGTAGTTTCTCGTCCCCCTGAATTCACCCAACAGCGGACGGAATCGTAAGCGATACCGCCCGACGTTGTCACGTGCACGGTAATCGGTTGATTCGGCACTGGGCGCATCGGAATTAATCGATGGAGGTGCTTGATGCCTACCACACTGCTTCGGTATTCGGCGATGCGATTGTCAAAATCTCTTTGCGGGCCAAACATAAGTTTTTCTACCTGTTTGTAGTCGTGCGATTCATCGGGGTTCCGAATAAAAAAAGCCGTGTAGCAGGTACACGGCTTTTTCATGTTCATTGCCAATGTGCTTACTTGTCGCCCCAGGCTCGTCCACGTGGAATTAATAACAGTTGTCCCACGCTTAGTTTCTTCCGGTCGAAGACATAATAGTCCTGATTCGAGGCAACTAACCGTTCCCACTTCTCTGCGTTATCGAAAATTTCAGGGCGCGCGGCGATGCGTTTCAGTGCCGCTTCACCGTTCTCTTCCTGAATATCCTCTGCGCGCACATGGTACTTGTAAAGCACTTCAGGACTCGTCACACTAAAGCTGAAGCTATGCGAACCAGCGAGGGTATTCCCTGCCATGTCGGTTGCACCGGAGACGGTGACGGTGTACATGCGGCCTGCGCGCATGGGCATATCTGATGTAAATGTCACGGAATCGCCGCTTCCCGTGACTGTGCCTGCGAGCATTGCTTCCATTGGTTCACTCATAGAATCGTCCGTTTTCGCAACGGCGACACTAATAGAGGTGCTATTGGGGGAAATCGGTTCACTGAACATGACAGACACGCTATTCATTACATTCAGCGAATCTGCGTATTCAGAGATGACTGTCCCATCGCCCGGTTCGTTCATTGTCACCGTCGGTGGTGTCGCATCTGTGTAAGCAAACTGTTGCGAAAGCGTGACAGGCACCTCAGGTTTCCCTTTGTTGGTGATAACAACAGGCACCGATTGCCCTGCCATGCCGGCAGGTGTTACGGCAGTAATTTCCGTCTTGCTTGGAACCGTCACACTTTGGGCATTTTTCCCGCCGAACGCCACGGTCACGCCGTTTTTCATATCAAATTTTTCGCCGGTAATCCGGACAGTCGTTCCCCCGCTTTCGGGGCCCTCTGTGGGGCTCATCCCGGTCGGCATCGGTTCCGGATTACAGCCACCGCAACCCACCATCCATGCACAGACAATCGTGAGGACAGCAAAAACGGCTATGTTTCTGGGTTTTGTATTCATTGAGTCTCCTTATCGTCCGGAACAAGTTCGTTCCGTTTTCGTTGGAAAATAATTCCTTGTAATGTAGGGAATCGCCTTTCAAAAGCTTCCCCGTCAATTCTATTAAGATTTAAAAATTATTATACACGGAAACTGATGCTGTTGTCAACATTTTTGCTAACCCCGCCAGGTTGTCCGTTTTAACGGGTCGCGTACGGCAACCGCCAACTCCGGACCGAAGCCTTCTATTCCCAACCTTACCGTGTCACCGTCGCCAATTGCGGTGAGTGCTTCATGGTGTGTGCCTGTAGACACCACGTCGCCTGGCTCCAATGTTACCACGTTGGTTACCTCTGCTAGCAATTCAGGGATAAAGCGTGCCATGGAGTTCGTAGAGAAATCGTGTTGCAAGGTGTTGTTAATCCAGAGTTGCACGCCGAGGGCGTTACTATCTGTCACTTCGTCAGCGGTGACGAGTGCAGGGCCCATCGGGGCAAACGTATGCCAACTTTTCCCTAAAAAGAAACCGCCGGGCAAACCGCGTGCAGACACATCAATAAATTGCGTGTAACCAAACACACAGTCAAGTGCGTCCGCTTCAGAGAGATGCTTCGCCGTTTTACCGATAACAATCGCTAGTTCCGGTTCAAAGTGAAACACGGTTACATCTGCTTCTGGCAATTCAACTGTCCCTTTTGTAGCGATAATGCCGGTTGGTGACTTGAGAAAGGCGTTGAAATCGCCGCGGGAGGGGCTATCCGGTTCAATGTAATTGCCTGCGAGGCAGACGAGTTGGCCCGGGCGCGGCACTGGTGCTTTGAGACTGACGCTGGCTAAATCGATTGCCTCGCCATTTTCGGCGGCATCTGCTATTGTTGAACGCAGGCTATCAAAGCCCTCAATCACTGTTCGTATCAGCTCTTGCGGCGTACGATACGAGAGCTCGCTCAGCGCATCACTGATGTCAACAATTCCGTCTGCTGTGATTACACCTAATTGATAATCATTGAAGAATGCAAGTTTCATTGATTTTCTCCTCTGTTAAGACGCTTCACGAGCGGGTGGCTCCGCTCCGCCAAGGGCAGCGGCACCTTCTGCCCACTGAAATGAGAGACGTAGGTGGCACTGACACACTCAAGCGATGTAATCGCATTGCGCCCGCCGAGTTCTGGGGCAGTTCCGTTGAGAATCGCCTCTCGCATATTTTGGGCACTCCAGATAGTGTGTCGTGTCTGCCATGCTTTCCCTGAGATGAGAAACTTATCTGCGTCAATTTCTATCTGTTCCCAGGCGGGGGTATGTGCTGCAAACGAGACATCGAAGGGGCAGTACCACAGTTCATCTATACCTGTTTCTGGGTTCGGTTTTATCATCAATTGCCCCTCCGAGCCGAGCAGATGCGGGCCCATCATCCAACCGTGTCGGCGTTGGCGACAGTAAAGCTCCATAATGCCGTAGCTTCCCTTGGTCCCGCCGATATGTACCAGCATCGTATCTCCCGCGACGATTCCGTTGTCGCGCCGGTCGGTTTTGCACAACTCACTGCTGTGCATAATGTCCGCCGCCGTCACATCGTGTCCCTGGTATGTGATATGTGCTTGCATCCAAGAGATGCCATCTAAAAAGAAATCCATCTCATCAAAGTAGTGAACGCCCATTTCCATCAACTCAAACCCGGCTTCTCGTCCCTTGCCCACCTCGCGAATTGAACGCAGTTCACCGATTTTGCCTGCTTCAATCAGGGATTTGGCGTGTCGAAAGAGCGGGCTAAATCGGAATTGATGGCTGACTGCTAAATGGACACCCGCTTCGCGACACGCCGCCAGCATCCGGTCGCCATTTTCTAAATCCACCGACAACGGTTTTTCACATAAAACGTGGATACCTGCTTGTGCGGCAGCAATCGTAATCGGGGCGTGTAAAGGGGCGTGCGTACACACGCTCACAATATCCAGCCCTTCGCGCGCGAACATCTCTTCGTAGTCGGTGTAGCGGTTTAAGACACCGTATTCATCGGCGCGAGTGTTGAGCGCATCGCTGTTGATGTCGCACAGCGCAACGAGCGCAACCCCCTCCAGATTCGCATACGCGGTGGCATGACTTCGGCTAATCCCGCCACAACCGACAATCCCGGCCCGTAATGTCATGGGTTATCTCCAATTCCAACTTCTGGTTGACAGCACACGGCGTGTGCCTCCTACTGGCTGCAACGGCAATTTTGAGGTGCGTGAGTCCTATCTATTATACGCGTATACAAAAAGCGTGCAAGCCAAAAATGCGTAATTTAGCCTGCCTCGCTTCTATTTATCTCCAGCAACGCCTGCCATTGTGCCTCGTCCACGAGGACACCCTTTTCAAGACTTTCCTGCCGTGTACGCAGCATGCCTTCCCCCGGATACCTCACCTTTTCGGTTGCATCTAACGGGGTGGCGGTATGCACATCTTTGATAATTGCGTCCACCGTCTCGTTCAACACCGCTTGTCCCATGAGTCCGATAGCATGAATCGCAATATACACCTGAGACACCGCGTATTCTGAGCCCTGCTTTCCGATTTCGTGCGTGGCTTGTCCACCTGAAATAACGGATGCCAGTGTGTCCAGCACGATTGCCAGCCCGGAGCCTTTCCAATAACCAATGGGAAGTGCTCTTTCCGAATCAAGAATCTCCCCCGGTTCAACCGTTAGGTTTCCGTGAGTGTCGTACCCGCCCGGTAGGGGTAATTGTTTTCCTTGCAGCTTTAGCACCTCTAATTTGCCGTTTGAATACTGGCTCATCGCCATATCCAGCAGCATAAGTCCCTCTTTTCTCGGCACGGCGATTGCCATCGGATTGTTTCCAATCTTTTTTTCCGCAGAACCCCACGGCGGCATAAGCCGGGTTGTGTTTGTCCAACATATCCCGATGTATCCAGCCTCCGCTGCCTGGAGTGCGTAAGCACCGCCTCGCATCCAGTGGTTTGTGTTGGACAACCCCACGCACCCGATACCGTGTACTTCGGCAAGTTCTGTTGCCCGTTGCATACAGACATGTGCGTTGACAAGCCCTACCCCCATCTTGCCATCCCACCGTTCTAATGCGCCGAAGCTCTCAATTTTTTCTGGCTGGGCGCGAAAATCGATCTGTTTGCTCTGCAACCCAGCGACGAACCCAGGGAAGCGGTTTAATCCGTGAGAGTAGACACCGTCGCGCTGATTTTCGGCGAACAGGCGCGCACATAACATTGCTCGCTCGCCGGCAAATCCAACTGTCGCAAGCACACGATAGAATTCATCACGCAAAGTTTGGAAAGGCACACGTCTCATGCAATTTTTTCCTCATCAGGGCAATTGGCTTTAGTCCAGTAGGGACAGCATTTTTATAGAAACGCTACCACATTTCAAGCCATTGCGCCAGGGGTGTCACGGGTTGCGTTTGGCTACGGATAACCCACTTAAAATTCCGGTCTTTCCAATAAATTGTGCCAGGGTGGTCTTCGTCACGGAGATAACGTATATCAATTGCCCAACGGATGACTCCACTTGTCGTGTGTGGTAGCGAGCGATGGAGTGTGAGATTGTGGAACAGCAAAGCATCCCCTAATGCCATAGGGCACGTTACGACACGAGAATCCTCGACCAGGGTGTCCATCACCTCAAGAAACCGTCCTTCCCGTTCTTCCGTATGATGCTCAACCACGCCCAAACGATGTGAGCCTGCAACCACCTGTAAACAACCGTTGCTGGCATCTACCGGCACTAACGGTATCCATGCAGTCGGAATGAGGGAATTTTCACTCACTGTACCGAAATAGCCGCTGTCCTGGTGCCACGGGACCACAGTCAATTGCTGACCGGGCAGTTTGGGGCGGGCATTGAAAACGGGATGTCCAATCACATCTGTACCTGTGAGTTGCCCTATTGCGTCCACGAGGAGAGGGGCGTGGTGCAGCTCGAAAATTTCAGATGTCGCAATTTCGCCACGCCAAGAACGCCCAAAGCGGCTGGCATGCGCACCAGCGACGTGCGCGAGACGTGTTTCAAAAGGAAGTTCTAACCCTTCATCTTCGATAGTCCCATTTTCTTTCAGCGTGCGAATGATGCCATCGACGACGTGGGCAAACCTGTCGCGCACGCCACTGATGAGAGACTCCGGAATAACGCCTTGCAGCAGCAAATAGCCATCGTTTTCCCACTGAGCTACCTGTTCAGGTGATAGCGGGGGTGCCTGTTTCTGATGTGTTTTCATTTTTTTTACGCCAATTTATCAATTCTAAAGTTCGGACAATTTTGAGAATTAAGATGACAAAAAGCAAAAAAGATTGTAAAGATAATAACATATTTGACAAAAAAAAGCAAAGAAAAATAGACAGCGGTAGGTTGGGTTCGGGCAGAATTGCAATCCCCGCAAAGCGGGGAATACAACGTCGCAAACCCCTCCACAGAAACCCAACAGGCAACTCATAACTAAAAAATTGACATTTCGCCCAGAAAATGATACCCTACATATCAAAGGAGGAGACGTAATGGCAACTTTAACGCAAACCGAAAACCAAATCAGACCGTTGTATATTGATGGATACACTCACCAACTCAGTTATGCCCCCGGTGCCGACATTGCGTTCCACGTCTCAACGAGTGCAGAAAACTATTCGCTTGAGATTGCTCGCATCGGCGCGACGCGCGAGGTTGTCTGGAGTCAAGCCTCCCTTCCCGGGGAAGCACACCCGATTCCCGAAAACGCTTCATCGCACGGGTGTGGATGGCCGATTGCCTTTACGCTTGAAGTGCCTGAAACGTGGCAGAGCGGCTATTATGAAGGCACACTCCGTGCAACCGATAGTGGCGGTGCCCACGTCTATAGAAATCACCGCACGGCTGAAAGCACGCTCTTCTTTATTGTCCGGCCTGCGAGACCGGGCGCGGATACGCCTATTCTGCTTCAACTCTCTACCAACACCTACAATGCGTACAATAACTGGGGTGGTTTCAGTCTCTACGGGTATCACGGGCAGAGCAAGATACAGGGGAACCGTGTCTCGTTCAACCGCCCCACCCGTGGTATCTTCACTAACTGGGAGTTGCCCTTCATCGTCTGGGCAGAGCAGAACGGATATACGCTTGATTACGCTGCGAACAGCGATCTGGAGTACCACCCGGAACTTTTAGAACATTACAAACTCGTGTTGAGCGTTGGGCATGATGAGTACTGGTCTGCCCCGATGCGCGATAATCTTGAGGCATTTATCGAGAACGGAGGGAACGCCGCCTTCTTTAGCGGGAATTCCGTCTGCTGGCAGGTGCGCTCCGAAGATGACGGCAGAGCCCTCGTTTGCTGGAAGCAGACCTACAATCAAGATCCCGTCTATAAGACTGGCGATTACCGAACCCTCAGTACCCTCTGGAGCCACTATTTGGTGGAGCGTCCCGAGAACCAGTTGACCGGCGTGGGTTTCCTGCAAGGGGGTTATCATTTGAGTCACGGGCAGTTTATGGACGGTGCAGGGGAATACACCGTGCATCGCCCGGAGCATTGGGTGTTTGAAGGGACAAACCTTGCACAAAATGACACCTTCGGTGGCGAAAATACCATTGTTGGCTACGAATGCGATGGGTGCGAGTGGAACCTTGAAAACGGTTTGCCGGTACCCACCTATCGCGACGGCACCCCTGAAGGTTTCACAATTCTCGCGACAGCTCCTGTCCGCTGGCATCCTGATGATTGTGAATGGTATGAACGTTGGGAAAAAGGGAGAACAGGTGCTGCAACAATGGGCATCTATACACAGGGTGGCACAGTTTTTACTGCGGCTACAACCGACTGGGCGCATGGGTTGGCAGGCGGCGATGCGGTCGTTGAACGCATCACGCACAACATTTTACAACGGCTTGCGCGGAGAATTCATAATCAAAATCCCTGATTTTTCATATAATTTCACTAACAACACCAAACGGAGCTTTTATGGTGGAACACGGACTTGTAAGCGGAAACGTTGCTGTCATCACTGGGGCAGCGAGCGGCATCGGGAGAGGATTGGCAGAACGCTTCGCTGCGGAAGGCATGAAAGTCGTCCTCGCCGATGTTGAAGAGAAGCCCTTAGCCAAACTTGAAGCCGCCTTAAGGGCGAAAGGCGCGACTGTCCTCGCTGTCAGAACAGATGTCTCAAACGCCGCGGCTGTCGAGAACCTTGCACAACAGACGCTGAATGCTTTTGGCGCGGTGCATATCCTCTGCAACAATGCAGGCGTTGTCTGTAGCCGCCCTATCTGGGAGCATACGCTTGCCGACTGGGAATGGGTGTTGGGCGTTAACCTGTGGGGTGTCATCCACGGCATCCGAGCGTTTGTGCCCCGCATGCTCGCGCAGGGGGACAAGTGTCATATTGTGAACACTGCCTCTATCTTGGGCTTGGTGGGAGGCAGTGGCGAAGGCATCTATAAAGTGAGCAAACACGGTGTCGTCGTGCTTTCCGAAACCCTCGCCGATGAATTGGCACAAAAGGAAGCGAATATTCAGGTGCATGTGCTTTGCCCCGGATGGGTTCGCACGGGAATTCTGGATTCTGGCCGGAACCGCCCGGACGCATTACAAAATCAGGCGGAGAAGCCGCACCCGCGTGAACTCCTTATCGGCGGTTCTCGGAATGCGCGCGCCGAGATAGAATCTGGCATGTCACCTACGGAAGTGGCGGATCATGTCTATAATGCTATCCAGAGCGGTACCTTCTATATTCACACACATCCTGAGCATAAAACGTCGGTTCGTTCGCGTATGGAGCGTATCCTTGAATAGATACTGCTTTAAGATATAGCAAGATGAGAGGTGAACCCAATTTTTATGGAGAAAAAAATGGCGATAAAAGAGGGATTTTTCGTTGCGGATTGTGTTGAGTTAGGGCATCTTGTGTTTTATCCCATGTGCGGAAGCGGCACAATGGGCAAGATCGCACTCATACACAGACGCAGATTTATAGGTGTTGATATTTCTGAAGAATACATTGCCATCGCCACAGAGCGCGTGAAAGCCTTGAACGCTTTAAAGACGATTAATCAGAGCATCCACACTCAATAAGCCAATCGAATTTATTTGACTCGTAATTCAAATTGATAAGGACTTTGTCATGTATAACAATCGCACCCTTATTCGAGGCGATAACTTGGAAGAGATGCGGAAGTTCCCGGATGCATGTGTGGATCTCATCGCTACAGATCCGCCATTCAATTCCAAACGTGATTACTTTGTTCCATACCGTGACGCGCAAGGACAAGAACCGGACTCCCTCGTTAAGGCATTTACCGATACGTGGGCATGGGGCAACGCGGCAGAAGATGCCTGCAGACATCTTATCGTCGAAGAAGGCGGACAGATAGGTGATACCATTCAAGGTTTACAGCAGTTTTTAGATGAAACACCTATGATGGCATACCTCGTAATGATGGCTATCAGAATCGTTGAGATGCACCGAATCCTGAAACCTACAGGTGCACTGTACCTCCACTGCGACCCATCTGCTAGCCACTATCTCAAAATTATCTTGGACGCAATTTTTGGTTCAGAAAATTTTAGGAATGAAATCGTATGGAAGCGGCGATTAGATACACACAACCTCTCTACATCCCACATGGGTAGAAACCATGACATTGTATTCTATTATGGGAAATCCCCGCAGGCTTCGTATCGCATCCAATATACACCTTACGACTCTGATTATATCAAATCTGCCTACAAACATGAAGATGCAAAAGGACTGTATCGGTTGCTGCCATGTACGAACGAATCTGGTGGAAACAAACCCTATTCATTCAGGGGCATCACGCGCGCTTGGCGGTTCAGCGAAGCGAACATGAAGCAGATGTACAAATCTGACTTGTTGGTGCAGCTGCGAGAGGGCGGTCCATATTACTACAAGAAGTATCTGAGTGAAGCAAAAGGGGTTCCGTTACAAGACATTTGGACAGACATCGCGCCTGTTCGCGGAAAGGCAAGCATCGGTTACCCCACACAGAAACCTCTCGCTCTCTATCAGCGCATTATTGAAGCGTCATCAAACAAAGGTGCTCTTGTCTTAGATCCGTTCTGTGGGTGTGGCACGACGCTGATGGCAGCTGAAGCACAAGGCAGGCGATGGATAGGAATAGATCTTACCTACTTGGCAACGGGTGCTGTGAAAATACAGATAGAGAAATTGTTTCCCAATCTACGGGACAGCGTCATTCTCACTGGCACGCCTGAGGATGAAACAACAGCGTTAGCACTTGCCCGCACCGATCCTGCTGGCTTTGAGGAGTGGTGCGTCACGCATGTCTTGAAGTTTAAATCGAATGCGAAGAAGGGCGCAGACGGTGGTATTGACGGCACGTTCACATTTCCCATCGGCAAAGTAAAGGGTAGACAGGCGTATGGCAAGATGGTCGCGCAAGTCAAGGGTGGCAATTATACGCTGAGTCAGGTGCGCGACTTTCGCACCGCGATGCAGAATGCAAAGGCGGATTTAGGGGTATTTGTCGTTACACGGGAGCCGACACGTGGGATGTTAGACGAGATCCGACGAGCCGGCACATATCAGATAGATGCGGGTGGGTTTACGGTGTCAATACCTTGTCTACATATTTATCCGATACAGGATTACTTCAAGGGTGTTTTCCCAAAACTGCCGTTCGGCGAAAGGCTGTTGTTGTAAAGGTGAAAAACATGATACACGTTGATTAGGAAAAGAAAGACAATTACCCACATGACAAAGGAGCAATAAGGATTTTGGGGTGCCTCGCGGTTCAACATCTTCGGTAAAGTGCCATTATTTTCTTTTCTTGTAGGGGTAGGCCTTGTGCCTACCCTGTTTTCTTGTAGGGGTAGGCCTTGTGCCTACCCTGTTTTCTTGTAGGGGTAGGCCTTGTGCCTCCCCTGTTTTCTTGTGGGTGAGCTGCGCCGCGGATTTTTCTCGTCTGAATCGCGGATTTACGCGGATAGCGCGGATTAACGCGGATTTTGGTGCCCTCTCTATTCAACATCTTCGGTAGTTTGCTATTAAATTCTTTTTTGTAGGGGTAGGCTTTGTGCCTCCCCTGTTTTCTTGTGGGTGAGCTGCGCCGCGGATTTTTCTCGTCTGAATCGCGGATTTACGCGGATAGCGCGGATTAACGCGGATTTTGGTGCCCTCTCTATTCAACATCTTCGGTAAAGTGCCATTAATTTCTTTTCTTGTAGGGGTAGGCCTTGTGCCTACCCTGTTTTTTTGGAGTCAGCTGTGCCGTGCCTCCCCTGACCAAAAAATGCTGGCCCCGCGCTGCCCCCTAAAATCCGCGTTTATCTGTGTAATCTGCGTAAATCCGCGATTCAGACGAAAGACATCCGCGTTTATCTGCGTCATCCGTGCTACTCCGCGATTCAGACAGAGGCACTACACCTGTCGCCCCGCTGGGGCTTAGCATCTAGGGCAGGCCCCGGTTCTATACACATACCGCCCCGCTGGGGCTAAAGGGTAGGCACAAGGCCTCCCCCTACATAGGAAGGGTAGGCACAAGGCCTACCCCTACAAGAAAACGTCATTCCGCGATGCACCCCAAAATCCGCGTCATTCTGCGTAATCCGCGATAATCCGCGATTCAGACGAAAGAAATCCGCGTCATTCCGCATCATCCGCGCTAATCCGCGATTCAGAGGTAATATACCACTGCGCCCATAAGCGACGTGCATTCAGATAGAGGCACTACACCTGTCGCCCCGCTGGGGCTTAGCATCTAGGGCAGGCCCCGGTTCTATACACATACCGCCCCGCTGGGGCTAAAGGGTAGGCACAAGGCCTACCCCTACATAGGAAGGGTAGGCACAAGGCCTCCCCCTACAAGAAAACGTCATTCCGCGAGGCACCCCCAAAATCCGCGTTAATCTGCGTCATCCGCGATAATCCGCGATTCAGACGAAAGACATCCGCGTCATTCCGCGCTATCCGCGTAAATCCGCGATTCAGACGAAAGACATCCGCGTACTTCTGCGTCATCCGCGTAAATCCGCGATTCAGACGAAAGACATCCGCGTCATTCTGCGTTATCCGCGTAAATCCGCGATTCAGACAAAAATCCGCGTCATTTCGCGTCAGCCGCGTAAATCCGTGCATTCAGAATCGAAAAAAGGCTTGACATTTTAAAATTTTTGTAGTATAATATTCAAGCATAAAGAAAGACTCACGCACATCTAAGTGGTCGGTCTGTAACCGCGCCCGCGTGCCAGACGTTATTCTATGTTACAAGGTGGAACCACAACCAGTAAGTTTTGCCCTCAAAAATGTATGAACGCCAATGAACCATAAAAAGTTTGATAAAACCCTCAATGTAAAAGAAAAGTGCCTGCAACAAACGCGCCGCCCCAAGGTGCTTGGGTTGTCGTCTGCCTGCAAGGTGCAGTTCGCGTGTTCACACGTTTTGGATGATGTGAGCTTACAGGTCGATTTCCCCCCCCGCATTCACATACGTTAAGTATAACCCCTATAAAACTTCACAAGCAATCTCTGTCGACCGCCGCGGTCGGCGTAGCTTCGCGCCCGCACCCTCTTCGTCTCAAACCGACGGAGTGCGTTGCGGGCGGTTTTGTTCCCATAACCGATTCACGCTGCGTTACCTGCTGCGGCACACGCCGCGCGGTGGACATCGAGAGCGCACACAAGCATTATTCTGGGAAAATCTCTTATCCCATGTTACCTCACACACCGGAAAACCGTGGGATGCTGCCCACGGTTTTCCTCTTTTCACATCAGTTAACTAACAGTTAGTGTTTAAGGAGATAGCTAATGGATACTAACACTTTTAAAAATTTTTTCATGACCAAGTTTTTTGTGTTACTGCTGATTGCCGGCATTGCTACCCTGGCAGCACCGATGGCAGTGCAGGCAGCAGCTCAACCGCAGGTAACTAAGGTTGAGATAGTGGATATGCCCCCGCCTGCACAGTCTGGCAATTCTGCCTATGCCTTTGCCCGCCAAAGGTTACTTGGAGATTGGAACGCGATTCCGGATAAGACGACACTACTAACCAATCAGATGCATGAGGACGGTCCTTATCTTATTGCGCCCGGGTACTCCCTCGCAGCCAAGCTAGGTGCTGGCGAACCCGTTAAATTCTTCAAGCTTGGCGATAAGATAAAGTTTAAGGTGACATTTAACATCGCTGTGGCCATTACCGCGGTGGATGGTTCTAACCTGCCGGCCCTGATGCTAGTTTTCGACGGTAGGTCACCAACCCCGGGCACCACGGAACAACGCGCAGTCTACGATAAAGCAGCGACTGATGCGCTCAGAGCTGCCTCTACCCCCGTTAACAATGCAGTAATTTTCACATACACGGTGGTAAAAGGTGACGACTGCTTCGGCCATGGTTTGACTTTTGTGGATTCCGCCTATGTTGGCGATGAGCATAATTACATAACAGATAACGTTCCCATGAGTACTGACACGATTGGTGGTACTCCGGGCCATTACGTTTGGGCGTGGTATTGGTTCCATCAAATATTTTATTGGGATGGGAGGGAAGGAGGTCGTTACGGTAACACGGCTCCACCCTCGTCGATACCCAGAACGACGGCTTATCTTCACGATGGCCTTAACTATCTCATAGATACTATAAGTGCGAACGTGAGAATCCACGGCGTGATCAAGGCTCCTAATTATACTGGTGATTTACGCACAGCAGCGGTGGACTTTAGAACGGGTGGTTTTAAAGTCGGTAATCCCAATGTGGATGTTACCGAGGCTGACGGTGTGACAGGGCCCTTTGATGTGGAATTCCTATTTTTCAATTATGGGACTGGATCTGACGAGGACGGTGTCATTGCGGATACCACGCAAGGCTTCGCGGCTGCTGACATCAAGATCACTGGCACGGGGGTAGACTCGGACGCGACTGGCTGGGCGGTCTCGGCACCTGTGTTTATAGGTTTAGACCATCGGGATCCAGCATTTCCTAATGATCTGGGTGATGCGCCGGCGCGAGTCAAACACTCTGCCTCGTTCAAGGTCTACAAAGCGACTATCACGCCGCCTTCGGATTATGATGGAGATATAAAGATAACGGTGCCTGCGGGTGCCACGATGGACATTGCAGGTAACCCGAGTCTAGCATCCAATACGTTAACGGTCCCTGTCGTCAGTCTCGCCGCCACTTTGGGTGTGCCAACCAAAGGTACGCGTGCTTTGCCAGCAGCAGAGGTTCCCGCAAAAGGTTTTGTTGTGCTAGCACATGAAGGTGCGTCTATCTCCAACACCGGCTTAGCGAAGGGGTTTCATCCTACAGCGCACTTGCCGAACTTAGAAAACTTGTTAGGTCCCGACACCAACGGTGGTACAATTGAATTGGTTGACACGAGAACGCCTGCCACCAAAGGTCCCATCATCACGGAAATCATGTGGGGTAGCGATCTGAGTCAAGCCGATCCGAAGTTTAGCCAGTGGATTGAGATTTACAATGCAGGTGATGCGATTGAATTGTCCAATTACCAGTTGAAGATCACGCCAGCCCTCAGCGGCACTTTCTCTGCCGATGACAATGCGGTTGATACCGTAGGTAACTTGGGGAATGGCAAATGGCGCGTGCCGGGCCAAGGTGGTCGAACAGTGGCAGTGGAGGAGACTGAGGAGATGGAAGGTGCTGATGTTGTGCCGCTGATCTCCATGCGCCGTAAAGTTGATTTCAACAAGGCGGCGAGTGAGGTGAATAATGGCACGCTTTCTAGTAGTTGGGAGGCCAGCACTACACCTGTGCTCAATATTGCGCCCAATCGTATTGCGACCCCGGGTGCGAAACCTGCCACGCAGATAACGCAGGCCAGCAAAACCACTATTCCGTATTCGCCTGTTATCATCAACGAGATAGGGCACAGCAGCACCGCAGACAACGTTTGGATAGAGCTCCGCGCCAAGGAGGCAGCCAATCTCAAAAACTGGCGTTTGAACATTATCACTGGGAAGGATCAGGAAAGGGTTTTGCTAGATTTCCCGGATAAGGATCTCAACCTGGGTAAAGACCAGATACTGCTGATAGTGAACAGAGATCCGTTGACCACGCCTTTGGCGCGCGGCAAAAAGTTTGGGGATTCGAATGGTATGACTGCGGCAGCCGATCAGGAAAAGAGCGGTCTCCAGACGGATGCGATGTTCTATGATGCGAAGGGCACGCTGGGTGCTCTGCCGGATGAGGATGCCGGTCAGTTCCTGTTAGTGCTGCGAAACGCTAAGAAAACGAAGCATGAAAACATCGTCGATATCAGTGGTCAGCTCTTTGTAGCCGATCCTGCGTTGAGCACCAATATTTGGCCCCTTACTGCCACGCCCGCAGGGAACGGCAACGTGATTAACGAGAAGTTTGAGGCGGGCAAGGTCTGGAGGCGCGCTAAGGCCGGTGAAGGTTTTGGCGAAAAAGTGTGGGAGCCGGTAGGTTACACCGGGCTAGGGTATGACCGGAGTGCGGATAACACGCCTGCCAATGGCGGCACGCCTGGGTTCCCGAATGATGCGCTCAAGGCAAAACCGGGCGATCTTGCTAGTGGTGCAGTTACCATCAGTGAGATTATGGTAGTCTCCGATGGCGGGCGTTATCCGCAATGGATAGAGCTCCGCAATAGTTCGCCTTCCCAAGGTATCAACCTTAATGATTGGCATCTGCGAATAGAAAATGTGGGCACTGATGTGGATTCCCGTCAGAATGTCACTATCAATCTGCCGGACGATTACATTATTGGCCCGAACCAGACGCTACTGATTGCGACGCGTCGTGGTTCTGCACCGGAGCCGCTGAACTCCCAGCGCGTGATGCTCTTGTGGACCGACAGCGGAGGTGCGCGGCAAGCGTTAGAGGTTGACAATAGCCGGTTTTCGATGCTGAGCATGAAAGGGTTCACGTTGGAGTTGTTCGGCAAAGATGTGGCGTTGTCAGGCACTCCCACCGACACAGTGACGATTGGTGCGGAGCTGTTGACAGAGGCTAAGATTGGTAATCCGGAGCAACGTATCTCGCTCATACGCTACTATGACAGCAGAGTTGCAACAGACAACTGGGGTAGCGCGAAAGGTTCCGAGCAACTGATCCGGATTCCGAGCGACACCTACTACGGTATTTCAGACGATATCGGCACACCGGGCTACTATCCAGGTACTGCTTTGCCTGTGTCTTTGTCAAGTTTCTTACCCAAACGTACGGATGCTGGTGTAGTTATTAAATGGGTGACACAGTCGGAGTTGAACAATGCAGGGTTTAACATTCTGCGTAGCGCGACGAAGACAGGTGCGTTTGTGGTTATCAATCCCACGATGATTCAGGGTGCGGGTACCACAGGTGAAAAGCAGACTTACAGCTACACCGACAAGACTGCCAAACCGAACATTGTCTACTATTACCAGATAGAAGATGTTTCGTTTGACGGGCATCGTCAGCGTCTGACGGGTGCGACTCGCTTGCGCGGGCATATCGGTGCTGCGGGCAAACTCACGACGACGTGGGGTGATTTGAAGGTTCAAGATTAAGGTTCAGGGATATATTCTAAAGCATGGCAGTGGACTTCGGTTCATTGCCATGCTTTTTTTTCGTCTGAATGCACGGATTATCGCGGATTTTTTTCGTCTGAATTGCGGATTTACGCGGATTACGCGGAAGTACGCGGATTTTGGGGTGTCTTGCGGGTCAGCATTTTTTTGTAGGGGTAGGCCTTGTGCCTACCCTGCCTTTTTATTCTGAATCGCGGATTATCGCGGATAGCGCGGATTTACGCGGATTTTGGGTGTCCTTTCCATTCAACATTTTCGGTATCTTGCTATTCATTTTTTTTTGTAGGGGTAGGCCTTGTGCCTCCCCTGTTTTCTTGTGGGTGAGCTGCGCTGCGCCTCCCCTGACCAAAAAATGCTGACTCGCGCGGGCCCCAAAATCCGCGTTAATCTGTGTACTCCGCGTAAATCCGCGATTCAGACGAAAGACATGCGTTTCCATACACATACCGCCCTGACAGGGCGAAAGAAAGGGTAGGCACAAGGCCTCCCCCTACAAGAAAACGTCATTCCGCGCGATGCCCCAAAATCCGCGTTAATCTGCGTAATCCGCGTAAATCCGCGATTCAGACGAAAGACATGCGTATCTATACACATTGCGCCCTGACAGGGCGAAAGAAAGGGTAGGCACAAGGCCTCCCCCTACAAGAAAACGTCATTCCGCGCGATGCCCCAAAATCCGCGTTAATCTGCGTAATCCGCGTAAATCCGCGATTCAGACGAAAGACATGCGTATCTATACACATACCGCCCCGCTGGGGCTAAAGGGTAGGCACAAGGCCTACGCCTACAAGAAAACGTCATTCCGCGCGATGCCCCAAAATCCGCGTCATTCCGTGTCATCCGCGATAATCCGCGATTCAGAAAGTGACGTTTATTTCAATACGTCTAAAATTCTATTGACAGATTGTAGCGTTTACTATAAAATACGTTTAAAGCACCACACTTCCCACATATATTGTACAACAGAAGGAGAATCGCAATGCCCAAACGAGCGAATAAAGCCATTGAATTACTAGCAGACGATCAGCCTATTTTCTATACAGGCAGTCACACGGGCGCGGAGCTGAACTATGATGCAGGCCGCGCGATGGCAAAAACATGGGCAGACTATATCAACGTCGGCATGGAGCACGGTAGCTTCGATCTGTCCGGGTTAGATAGCTTCATGCGCGGGCTTGCCGATGGCGGCCCAACCAACAGCGGACACCAAACGCCAGCTGTTATTGTAGAATTGCCGGTAGACGGAATCAGCGCGGATGTGATTCGCGCGAACGGGTGGCAGATGCGCCAACTGCTCGCACGAGGGGTGCATGGACTTCTGCTCTGCCACGCGGAATCACCAGAGGCAGTCAAAGCGTTTGTAGAGGCATGCCGCTACCCCTTCCAGACAATCGGGGTAGGTACGCAATTGGACGTTGGCAGACGCGGCTCCGCCGGGCAAGGCTCCGCCGCACCTATCTGGGGTGTTTCCGTTGACCAATATTTAGACACTGCCGATGCGTGGCCATTGAATCCGAACGGCGAACTGATGCTAGGGTTGAAATTTGAAAATAAGCGGGCGTTAGCCAACGTTGAAATAACCGCGCAAGTCCCAGGCATCGCCTTCGCGGAATGGGGGCCCGGGGACATGAGCATGTCTTTTGGCTACAAAAATCCGCCGAACCCGCGGCCACAGGAACTGGAGGATGCTCGGAATCGCGTGTTTGAGGCGTGCAAATCAGCAGGCATTCTATTTCTGGAGAGTGCATCGCCAGATACAATTGAAGCAAGTCTTGACGCTGGCGTGAGAATCTGCGGTTCAGGCGAAGAATGTGCACGCATCGGGCGGGCTTATGCAGGCAGGACAATGCCTGTCTAAGGCACATTTGATGTACCGGAGCGCGAGGCCCCCGGGCCTCGCATTGGGACGGTATACGAGCAAAAAAAGGAAATTTATTATGGCATTAACAGAACAGGAAATGTTGGCAGAATTGCGGCAATTTGATACCCCCTCAATCACGAATGTGGTTGCCACTTATCCGACAAG
The DNA here is from genome assembly GCA_958295855.1 of uncultured Poribacteria bacterium. Classification (GTDB taxonomy): domain Bacteria; phylum Poribacteria; class WGA-4E; order WGA-4E; family WGA-3G; genus CATQHH01. Next base: position 911,482 of record OY282383.1, read on the forward strand.
CCCACTCTGCCTTGGACTTTACAACCCATGGACAGAAAATTGGTACACGGATACTACCCTCCGGTGTATGTACCCTGAGTTGGGCGCAGTTGCCGGGTACGCAGTGACATGTGTCTATAGCGTGCCGGATCCGAACTATTCGCGGCTCTCTTTTATGGATGTCATCGATGCGTTAGGGGCCTCCAAACAACCCACAATTCTGGCATTTGAGCAGAAGTTCCCCCCAGAATTTGCGAACAAGGTAGGCTTAGCTGGCGGCAACATGACAGCAGCCATGAAATCTATAGGCTGTTTGGGCGCAATCTCTAACGGCCCGTCGCGCGACATTGATGAAATCCGTCCAATGGAATTTCAGTACCTGCTGAGTGGCATCACCCCAGGCCACGGCGCGATGGCAGTTCAGGCTATCAACGTCCCGGTCTCTATCGCAGGGATGGACGTGTCACCCGGTGAAATTATCCACATGGATGAAAATGGCGCGTGCAAGTTTCCGGGAGAGCAGCTGGAGGCGGTGTTGACGAACGTCAAAGCATTGCTGAAAGAGGAAGGCGACCGGATCGGGAAATTGCTGTCGGGTCCGAAAACAGCAAAGCAGGTTCGTGCAATCTTCAGCGGGCATTCTTATGCCGAAGATGAAGACGAATAGAAGGATAATACTGGAGATTCGGGCAGGCTCTGCGGCCTGCCGCTACAAGCAGGACTCTCCACCCTTGTCCCGTCACTGTCCTTACGTAAGTTCTGTCAATCGGGCAAGCCGTGAAGCGGCAACTGATTTCATGGACGCTGTTGAAAAAGTTATGCAATGGATAGACACTAACATCTAACGGCGGACTTACACAATGGCGTGCAAAGTGATAAAACAGAAAATTCAGGAAACGCTCAAAACAGGCTACTTCAATGATATAAAAGACTTCGTTGATGTGTCCGATGGATATGATGATCTCATCCATGTTGTCGTCGTTAGCAGAAAATTTGAGGGCCACCGTCCGAGAATCAGGATTAAGTTAATATGGGACGAACTCTTAAAACGGCTTTCAGACGAGGAATGGGGATACGTTTCCTTATTGATTGGGGCCACCCCCGAAGAAGTTAGATTCTGTTATTGAGGGTTAGCAACGCCCGAAAAAAAAATTCACGTCTGGTAACGGAGGCATAACAATGGCCTGTGAAATGCTCAAGCAGAAAATTCACGATAGGCTCAAAGCGAACATGTTCAGCGGGGAAAACGACTATGTCGATGTATTCGACGATGGGGAGGTAGACATCCGTATTCTCATCATCAGCAGAAAATTTGATGACAATGGACACAGAATCACGGAACGCCAAACCCGCGTCTGGAATGAAATCGTAGACGTGATGTCGGAGGAAGAATCGCAGCTTATTTCCCAACTCGTCGCAGTGAGCCCTGAGGAAATTAAGGCGTGTCCCCCTTAACGCGAACCACCTTTGCTACGCAGCACCAGATGGGGGTTTCCTAGTGCTTTAGCAGTGGGAGTATATCACGGAGGAATTCACTGAATTTTGTGCGGTTGAGGAATCCCTGTCGCTCATTTCAATAGGATGTGAGCTCCCCTTGCGCGATATTTATAGACGCGTCAAATTTTCTGAGCAGCCAGCCAGCCTCTTGAATAGGAATTAGGCGAAAATGTAAAGCAGAGGAGATACCAATTATGAGCTCCTATCTATCACTACCCAACGTTGAAAACGATTCTTGGCTAAAGGAGAATAAAAATGGAGAACGTTTTTGAAACCCTTAAGGAACGGGGTTTCATCCAACAGTGCAGCAATGAAGAACGTGTAGCAAACCTATTTGCGGAAAAACAGGTTACCTACTACGTCGGTTTTGATGCGACAGCGGTGAGTCTGCATGTGGGAAGCCTTGTGCCAATCATGGCGATGGCACATCTGCAACGGGCAGGGCATACGCCGATTGCAATCATCGGTGGCGGCACCACGATGATAGGCGATCCGACAGACAAAACGGAAATGCGGCCGATGATATCCGCCGAACAGATTGAAGCAAACGGTGCAGGTATTCTTGAACAGCTACAGCGTTACCTGAAGCTTGATAATCGCGCGGGACGGTTTTTGAACAACGCGGAGTGGTTGCTTTCGCTAAACTATATTGAATTTCTACGCGATATCGGCAAGCATTTCCGCGTCAATGAGATGATTCGCGCCGAAGGATATCGGCAACGCCTTGAACGCGAGATGGGGCTCTCATTCCTTGAATTTAATTACCAGTTGCTGCAAGCCTACGATTTTTTGCATCTTTTCCAGCGATACGGATGTGCTCTCCAACTCGGCGGCGATGACCAGTGGGGTAATATCCTTGCGGGGGTGGAGCTCGTACGCCGGATTGAAGGCAAACGGGTACACGCGATGACATTTCCGTTGCTAACGACAGCAGGCGGCGCAAAAATGGGAAAAACCGCAGGCGGCGCAGTGTGGCTCGATGCACAGCGAACATCGCCCTACCAGTTTTATCAATATTGGATTAACACTGACGACCGGGATGTTGCGCGGTTCTTAGCCTATTTTACCTTCCTGCCGATGGAGGAAGTCAGAAGGTTGGGGCGTTTGAAAGACGAAGAGAGTCGCGAAGCGAAAGCAGTACTCGCTTACGAAACGACTAAACTTGCACACGGGGCATCCGAAGCGGATAAAGCACAAGCAGCATCGCGCACCGCATTTGGCGGCGGTGGAATGGATCTGGAAGCAATCCCGACTTCTGCTATTGCTGCCAACCGACTTCACACAGGCATTCCCATCATGGAGTTGTTCCATGAAGTCGGGTTAGCCACGTCACGAAGCGAAGCCCGCCGGCTAATTCAGCAGGGCGGTGCCTATATCAACGAGAAGCAGTACCGTGCCATAGATACCGTTGTTGACGCTAAGCTACTTGAGGAGAATGCGTTGCTCCTCCGCGCGGGTAAAAAGCGTTACCACCGCGTCGTTCAAAAGTAGTAGGCACACTCCGTGTGCTGTCACACAATTGAGTCTCATTTAAAAAAATTTGACTTGCAAGATAAATTGTGTTAATATATAATAGAGTTGATTTGATTTCTAAACATTTTTTGCGAATAACGTCTTAATTAAAGGCATCAGAGAAAGTTAAGTTTGCAAATTCGGAGTTGAATCTGCGTGAACGTATATACCACTGCGATGAATGTGGTTTCACGTGCGACAGAGATGTCAACGCGGCTATCAACCTGTGTCCTACATAAAAACTTGTCGCCCGTAGCAGGCGGGAGACGCAAAACGCCTCTGGAGTTCGTGTAAGCCCTACGCGGGTAGGCAGTGAACGTTGAAGGAGGAAGAGTGAATCGGTATAAGCCCTGCAAAGCAGGGTTAATACCTTTACTGATAACCACCTGAGAGATTTGAGCAGGTTTGGTTAGATATGTATAAGTTCCTCACTGCGGAATCTGTAACAATGCGAATACTCGTCTGCAAGACTCGTCTCACAGTACATAAGCACCGTGTATGGCTCGCTCCGGCATACTTATTATGGGAGGGCTTTTTGGCGCAGCTTGCAAGTTTCCAAAACTTGCTAGTGAAAAGCTACGCGTTTGCCCTTTTTACGCTCGGGTTGTACCTCTATTTGTACTACGACGGCGGGTGGTGATGGTTCGCAAGCACTCATGATGTTTTAACCGATGCCATTTATCACCACCCAATGTCGACAACGACTCGATATTGGGTAATTTTTTTTAACCGACAAGAAGCGTCTGATTGAACCAGAGTTATTTTTCGGAGGAAGTGGAAAAGCATGGTAATCGTTACCAAGAGAGAGGCAACACAGGAACAGGTTGAGGCAGTTGTCAAACGCATCGAGGGTGTGGGGTTGAAGGCGCAAGTCTCAACTGGCGAACAACACACCGTGATTGGGGTTATAGGAGATAAAACGTTGCTTGGCGATATTCCGATCGATTCAATGTCCGGCGTGGAACGGACAATGCCGATTACTGCCCCGTTTAAGTTGGCGAGCCGCCAGTTTCGGGAAGAACCGACGGTTATCGCAGTGAACGGCACCAAGATTGGTGGAAAGCAGTTGGCCGTTATGGCGGGGCCGTGTGCAGTGGAAAGCGCTGAACAGATTGTGACTATCGCCCAGCATGTCAAAAAAGCAGGTGCACAGTTCATTCGAGGCGGTGCCTTTAAGCCTCGTACCGGGCCCTATAGCTTCCAAGGGTACGGCATAGACGGCCTGAAAATGCTCATGGCAGCGAAAGAGGAAACCGGCTTGGGCATTGTTACAGAAGTGATGACACCGCATGAGGTTGAGCTCGTCGGGGAATATACGGACATCTTTCAACTTGGCACACGGAATATGACAAATTTCTATCTGCTGCGAGAAGTCGGGCAGGCGGGAAAACCTGTTATCCTCAAGCGCGGCATGGCTTCAACGATTGAGGAGTGGTTGCTTGCCGCAGAGTACATCCTCGCCGAAGGCAACCCGGATGTCATCCTGTGTGAACGTGGGATTCGCACCTTTGAAACCCACACCCGCAACACGCTCGACCTGAACGCAGTGCCTGTCATTCATGAATTGAGCCATCTGCCTATCGTCGTCGACCCGAGCCATGGTACCGGCATCCGAAGCCTCGTCAGTGATATGACAAAGGCATCTGTCGCCGCAGGCGCAGATGGGCTGTTGCTGGAAGTACATCACGACCCGGATCATTCGATGACAGGTGATGGCGCACAGTCGCTGTTCCCGACACAATTCGAGACACTGATGCGGGAACTGAAACCGATTGCCATCGCTGTCGGCAGGGAAATATAAGCAGAGGAACCTGCCTCTGTCGTAAGGGCGGAGCCCTGTCTCCGCGCCTCTATTGCAAGGGGTAGGGGCAGAAGCCGCCCTTACAAGCGTACCTGCAAGTTCGTAGGCGCACAATTCATTGCGCAAGTGGAGGGACACAGCCTTGGACGATTTTGAAACCAACCCAGAAAAGGTCTATATTTTTGATACAACGCTCCGCGATGCCGAGCAGACACCCGGCGCAGCACTGGGCATCGAAGAAAAACTGGCGATTGCAAAACACCTCGCCAAATTAAATGTCGATGTCATCGAAGCCGGCTTCCCGATTTCGTCACCCGGTGATTTTGATGCAGTGCAACGGATAGCCACCGAGGTCGAGGGGCCGGAAATTTGCGCGCTCTCGCGCGTTGTCGAAAAGGACATTACCGCAGCCTGGAAAGCCATCCAGGACGCGCCGCGCGCGCGTATCCATACGTTTGTCGGCACATCGCCAATTCACATGGGGCGCATCACACGCACAACACCGGAAGACACGCTACAGATGGCAGTGGACGCGGTCGCCTACGCAAAGGGCTTGTGCGCGGAACACCCGGATGCTACCGTCGAATTTTCACCGATGGACGCGGGACGCACCGAGTTAGCGTTCCTGTACAAAGTGGTTGAAGCCACCATCGCTGCAGGCGCAACTGTCGTCAATATCCCGGAAACCGTTGGATGGACAGTCCCAACCGAATTCGGGAACCTCATCGCTGGAATCATGGAGAATGTACCGAATATTGAGGAGGCTATTATTAGCGTTCACTGCCACAATGATTTAGGATTGGCTGTAGCGAATAGCCTTATAGCCGTTGAACAGGGCGCACGGCAGGTAGAGTGCACTATCAACGGGCTCGGGGAACGGGCAGGAAATACATCGCTAGAAGAAGTGGTGATGGCAATCCGAACCCGGCGCGATTATTTCAAGGGGTATTACACGGACATTAATGCCAAGGAAATCGTCCCTATCAGCAGGCGCGTGAGTCGCACGATGGGCATTGCGGTGCAACCCAACAAAGCGATTGTCGGCGCAAACGCTTTTGCACACAGCTCGGGCATCCACCAAGACGGTATTATTAAGTCGCGCGTCACGTTTGAGATCATCGACCCGAAAGAGATTGGGTGGAAAGAGAGCCAGCTCATCCTGAGCCCGCGTTCCGGTAGAAACGCGCTCAGACACCGTCTCAGTGAACTCGGCTACGAGGTGGAACCGGCACAGTTAGACAAGGTCTATGAAAGATTCCTGCGCGTCGCGGATAAGAAGAAAGCGGTGCACGATGCCGACCTCGAGGCAATCATGAGCGATGAGATTCGCGCCATCCCCGCGGTCTTTGAGCTAGACTACATTCAGGTAGTCAGCGGAACCAAAATCTCACCGACGACTACCATCGGCATTAGGACAGAAGATGGCGTTGTTGAGAGAGCCTCTACGGGTCACGGGCCCGTTGATGCTGCCTTTAAGGCAATCGGGCAGATTGTTGACATCCAACTGAATCTCATCGATTATCAAATCCGTTCGGTTACCGAAGGCGAAGATGCCATCGGCGAAGTCACGCTGAAGGTGCAGGACAACGGGAACCTCATCACGGGGCGCGGTGCCAGCACGGACATCATTGAGGCGAGTGCCAAAGCCTATATCCATGCTGTTAACAAGCTGATGCAGCTGCGTGCAGAGCGGTAATTTGTCTGAATCGCCCAAAAGAGCTCACTATAGACAGATTCCGCCGATTATTGGAAGAGGCAGTTAGTGCCTCTTCCGGTCTTTAAGCGAATTGACAAAATTTGCGAAATAGGGTAAACCTTACACATGACAGAAATACGGGTTGTCTACTATCGGGAACCGAGCGGGCAAGTACCCTTGCAACGATGGCTTTACACGCTGCCAAAAACTTCCCACTCTGAGTGCCACAAATCAATTAGGCGACTACAGCAGGTAGGGCAGAATCTCCGATTGCCACATGCACGCCGTCTGCCCGGTAACATCTATGAACTTCGGACACGGATAGGAACACTCAGATATAGGATATTTTACTTCTGGCATAGCGGAACTGCTGTTCTCTCCCACGGAATCGCTAAAAAGACTTCTGCCATACCGCAACGCGAAATAGCCCGCGCTCTGAAACGAAAACAGCAGTTTGAGCAAAACCCAGCCCTGCATACACAGGAGATTACCAATGCTTGAAAACAACACTGTTGAGAATAGCTTTGCCGGCAAAGGTGCAGTCGAAATGATGGACACGTACCATTTTGAGGCAGATCCCGAGATGCGAGCGTTGTTAGAGAAAGCAGACATCAACGGAGAAATTGCGCAACATGTCTATGATTTACGCGATGCCATCGGGTGGAACCAAGCGGAATTCGCCGAACTTGTCGGTGTTCTGCCCAGTGTTATTGAAGATGTTGAAGAGTCTGCCTATGAAGGCGACACGCTCGCAGTGCTGGGGCAGATCGAGAAAGCGTTCCTCAAACACTTTGAGCCGCAGTGGGATGCTGCAAAAACGCTCTATCCGAACGCGCTACTCAGCGCAACGATAACCGGATTCAAGTTCAGATACTTCCGATACCACTGTGGCAGAACAGCACCCTTAGATTCAGCCTGTGCAACAGCCTCTCCGCGCAACCTGAAGAAACCGCAAACGATACAGTACCTCCTTGAGGCGTTAGAGCCCTGGCAACACGCGCTTAAACGCAACCGACAGGAATTGAAAATCTTCGCCCTTGCAGGGATAACAGAATGGTGCCACCTCGACCGTAGTTTCTATATCACCTTTTCTGGCAAGCCTGATGAACACATTCGGGCTGTTGATGTCCATAGGCAACTCATTGACGCTTTCGTGCAATACCTCCACACCGATGAACGGACAGCCCTCAAACAATGGCGACAAGTTCTGGGAGCGCAGGAGCAGACGCGCTACCTCACGGAACTTGAGAAGGCCCTGCACGAAAGGACCTTCGCAGAATTCCCTGATACCGAGTGGCTCGTGAAGGAGCTCATCGGATTTGTAGAAGTGCCACATTAGCGGATAGCCAGGAGTAGGGATGTGCCTTGAATTTTCCTTTTGCCTGAATCAGGATTTTCAGGATAATACCCCTTAAAAAGCAGGTTCCCTCTCTCGTAGGCGCAATCTAACAGAGCACGCCTACGAGAGAAGTATCCTTCTCACCACACCTTAACGCAGGAACCAAAGGCAGACAGCACATCTACCAATCCTCAACCAATTGCACCAGCAACCGCACGCCCCACCCTGTGGCACCCTCAGGGATATACGTCGAACCTTTCATCCCCCACGCAGTACCAGCAATATCAAGGTGAACCCACGGGTATCCCTCCGCGAATTTCTTCAAGAACGCCCCACCTGCAATCGTGCCAGCAGTGCCATCCCCGATGTTCTGCACGTCCGCCACCTTGCTTTTGATTCCTTCATCGTAATCGTCCCAAAGCGGAAATTCCCATACCCGTTCGTGCGTCTTTTCAGCCGCCGCCTTCACTTTCTCCATCAAATCTGAATTGGTACCCATCGCACCGGCAGCAACATGCCCCAGGCAGGTAATCACAGCACCCGTGAGCGTGGCTAAATCGACAACGCCGTTCGGATTATACTGGGCTGTCCATCCGAGCGCGTCAGCCAAAATCAAGCGCCCCTCCGCATCGGTATTCAGAATCTCAATCGTTTTTCCGCCGTAGGAGGTGACAACATCACCCGGTTTTATCGCAGTGCCGCTCGGCATGTTCTCGGTCGTCGCAATGATGCCGATGACGCGCACGTTCGGTTTGAGTTGTCCGATGGCCTGCATCGCGCCTATCACCGCGGCAGCACCGGACATGTCATGCTTCATATCCCCCATTTTGCTACTTGGCTTGATACTGATGCCGCCGGTATCGAAGGTAATGCCTTTTCCAACGAGCACAACGGTATCCTGTCCTTCGCCTTCAGGGGTGTAGTCCAGAATGACAAACCGCGGCTCCTCAACGCTTCCTTGTGCGACAGCTAACAGCGTGCGGAATCCCTTTTCCTCCAAGGTCGCTTTGTCAAAAACGTCACAGGTGAGACCCGTCGCTTCCGCTACCTCCTGTGCCTTCTCAGCGAGTCGCGTCGGTGTGAGATGGTTTCCGGGTTGATTGCTCAGATCCCGGGCGAGGGTGGTGCCGTTGGCTATAGCTTGTCCCCGCGCAACAGCGCGTTCTACCGCCGATTTGCCGAACCCGCTCTCCACCAGAAAGGTAAGGGATTCCAGCGTCTTATCTTCGTCATCATCGCCACTTTCCGTTTTGTGCACTTTGAACTGATAGAGGGAGAGCAGGCTTGCCTCAGCGGCAGCCTGAATCCACTCGTCTTGGGCTTCGGTAGGGACATGAAACGCGACGGTTTTAAGCCCCATATCGCGCACATGACAGGCGGTGTGCCCGACTGCCTGACGCACCTTCTCCACGGTGAGTTCATCAAACGAACCAAGCCCTACCAAGAGGATGCGAGGCGATGCTATCGCACCGTTTGTGTATAGTACACTGATGTTTTTCAGTTTGGCCTTGAAGTCACCGAGGTCCAAAACCGCTTGGATGCGCCCACCTAAGGCAGCATCGGCGGTGCGGAGAAGCTCATTGTGGATGTCAGAATCTTCAAAAACATAGATGACTACGGCATCGGTTTCCGCCTGGCGAAAATCGCCGATTTCAACATGAATATTCATAAATGTTCCTTTCTATTGAGATGCGCGCATGCCTGTCAAGACGACAAGGGGTTCCGCGCTCGTGACAGTAATTGAATGGTAAGTCCTCGCGGGGACATCAATCCGGTCGCCGCGTTCGACAGTGCCGTGTGCATCGGCTACCTTCACCTCCGCAGTGCCAGATAACACGCAGACAACTTCATCTTGGCTGTGGATGTAATCGAGGTAGGCACCGCCTGGACGGCCTGTCCATTCGTAGGCATCGAATCCCTCGGATTGTAACTGTTTCTTTAACGCATTGGTGTCCTTATTCTGTTGGGACCAGGATGATTTCCAACTCATAATAGATCTCCTTCCATATAACGTTTCAACCGATCCCGAAAATCAGAAAGGCATGCCACGCTGAAATGATCATCGTCGCCATTCTTGAGTTTCGAGATGTCTGCTGGGGCAACCGCCAGAAGTTTCGCTGCCTTAGCGCGCCTCAGCCGAGACTTCTTGAGAAGTGTAAATACCTCAAAAGTTAACCTCGTCCGAAACGACAAGGCTTCGGCTTCCGCAGCAGAAAATCCTATATCTTTAAACACGTTCCCACTGCTTTTCTCAAACTTCACGTTATCATACATCTATTGCCTCCATTTCTCTGGCTCGCCTTAAGCGTTGCTTGATTCAGTTTTCCGAAACTTCAAGCATTCGCGCTGTCACCTTATGAAAAATTCTTGATTTTTTATAAAGGTGAGTTAATTAAAACAACAACTTTCTCAGAGTGAAGAAACCCGATTTTGACAACGGAAAAATCGGAGCAGAAACCCAATTGCTAAAGTGGCTCCAGCCGGACAGGGCATACCTTCAATTCAGCAGTATGCGTCACCGGATCGTAACCCGAACCTGTCAGCAGATTCACCGGCACATCGCCAAAACTGAAACTCGCGAAGACGGTGCCGCGCGGTGAACGGTTTGTCGCCTTCACTTTAATCGTGATACTGCCGCGAGCACTGCTCATTTTGCACCACTCCCCGTTCGCCAACTGCCACTTTTCAATGTCAGCAGGGTTCACCTCAAGCGACTCTTCAGATAACAGATAATCAATCCCCTGTGCTCGGCCGGTTTGCGTGCGGGTGTGATAGGACTGCAGCCGCCTGCCTGTCGTTAGCCACACCGGAAACGCTGCACTGATAGTTTCAGCGGGATCGCGGTAGTGAACGTTTGAAAAAACACCCCTTCCGTTGATAAATTCTTCCTCATGTAGCCGTGGTGTACCAGGGTGTGCTTTGTGCGGCACCGGCCACTGGTACTCGCCCTTTTCAATGCGCTCCCAATCTAAGCCGGCGTAAATCGGTGACAGCCGGCACAACTCGTTGAAAATCGGTTTTGGCGAGTCAAAATCAAAGCCTTTAAAACCGAGACGTTGTGCAATTTGACAGATAATCCACCAATCCGGTTTGGCTTCACCGGCGGGCGGCACTGCGGCGCGCAGTCGCTGCACACGCCGTTCCGTATTCGTGCAAACCCCATCGGTTTCCCCCCAGGCGGTTGCTGGCAGGACAACATCGGCGAGTTGTGCCGTTTCAGTCAGAAAGATGTCAATGACAACGAGATGTGCTAATGAACGCAGGGCATGTTCACAATGCACGCGATGCGGGTCGGATAGCAATGTATTTTCTCCGTCGATGAGCATCGCATGGAGCTCGGCACCGCATAGTTCCAGCGCGGTGACTTTGGTGATGCCCTTCTCCATGTCAATCTCTCTGCCGTATGCCGCTGCAAACTTCTCCTGATTTTCAGGTTCAGTGACTGCCTGGAAGCCGGGGTAGTTGTTCGGCAACGCACCGCTATCCCCTGCGCCCTGGATGTTGTTTTGCCCGCGCATCGGGTTGATGCCGGTGCCCTCGCGCCCCACATTGCCTGTCATGAGGGCAAGATTGCAAAGGCTTTGCACATTCTCAACGCCGCAGATGTGTTCGGTGATGCCAAGCGTGTAGTAGATAGCCCCTTTATCCGCACTGCCGTACCATATCGCCGCTGTCTCAATATCCTTCGCCGGCACACCCGTAATCGTCTCTGCCCATTCGGGTGTCCACTCGCTGATATGTTCAAAGAAGTCATCAAATCCGACGGTGCGAGTGGCGATAAACGCCTCATCCATCAAGCCTTCTCGTGCAATAACGTGCGCCATCCCCAAAAGCAGTGCCGTATCCGAACCGACGCGGAGCGGCAGATAGAGATGCGACATGTCCGCGAGCCCGATGCGTCTGGGATCTGCAACGATAAGCTTCGCCCCGCGGGCAACGGCTTTTTTGAGCCCTGTCGCGGCGACAGGGTGACATTCTGTCATATTTGTGCCGATGCAGAAAATCACATCGGGCTTCTGCATATCAATGAGTGGGTTAGACATTGCACCACGTCCGATTGTCGCTGCCAGCCCGGCAACGGTCGGGGCGTGTCAGGCACGGCTGCAATTGTCAATGTAGTTAGTGCCGAACCCTGCGCGGATGAACTTCTGCATCAGATACGCGGCTTCGCTCGGGGCGCGCCCAGAGGCGATGCCATAAATGCTATGCCTGCCGTATGTCGCATGGGCTTTGCGGAATCCTTCGGCGGCTCTGTCAAGCGCATCGTCCCATGTCGCCTCGCACAGTTCGCCATCGTCACCGCGCACCAACGGCGTTTTCAGCCGGTCGGGGTGGTGTACAAAGTCATAAGCAAACTGCCCTTTCACACAGAGTGCCCCTTGATTGGCGGGCCCGTCCATGGCCGGATGGATACCGACGATTTGCCCCGCTTTCGTGAGCATATCAACCGAACAGCCGACACCGCAATAAGGACATATCGTTCGGGTTTTTTCAATATCAGGCAAAGGCGCAGCCACACGCGGTTGTGTCGTATCCTCAGCATGCCGCAGAGCCTTCTTATCTGCAAGGGCACCTGTCGGGCAGGTGTGAATGCACTGCCCACAAAAGGTGCAGGCGGAGTCCTTGAGGAGCCCATCAAACTCGGTGGTAATCTGTGTGTCGAAACCGCGATTCATCACAGTGATGGCGTGATCTCCCTCTTGTTCGGCACAAACGCGCACACATCGATAACAGGAGATGCAGAGTTCATAATCTCTGAGGATAAACGGGTTGTCATCCGCTTTGATCGTGCCGGATGTTTCCCCCGTTATACCGGGGGTGTGGACAGCATACCTGTCGCGGAGGTTCGCAAGTTCGCCGGCGGCATAGCCACGCAACGCATCGACATCCACCTCGCGATTCTCGCTGACAACCATCTCAAGTAGGGTTTTGCGGTAGGCCTCAATTGTCTCGGTGGCTGTCTTGACTACCATGCCCGCTGTGGCTTGCGTCGTACAGGATGCGACAGGGGTTCGCGCGCCCTCCAAGTCGACGATGCAGAGGCGGCATCCCCCAAAGGGTTCAAGCCGTGCATCGTAGCAGAGCGTTGGAATCTCTTTTTGATGACGTTGTGCCACTTCGAGGATAGTTTCGCCTTCTGAAAACGTAACCTCGACTCCATCAATTTCCATTTCGTGTTTCATCGTATTTTTTCCTGAGGGCACGGCACGCGGCGTGTCTATTGGTTACGGCACGCGGCGTGTCTATTGGTTACGGCACGCGGAGCGTGCCTACTACTTTGTGCCTACTACTTTAGTCTCATCTGGTGTGGGGCACCCATCGCGGCAGAGATATACGGCCACTCTGTCACGAGGTTGTTGTACGCCGCAGCACTCGACGCATCGCCACGCACCTCATAGTACGCATACAAGACGCGCGCCAAACGTTTCGCAGACTCCGAATCGCGCATCGCACGCGCAACTGCGGCACAGCCCAAAATACCACCGCTGTGCTCTACGCCAGAAAGATGCCACATCATCCGCAGACACCCCTCCCACGCTGTCATTTCTTCGCGATTGTCACGCTCAGCGTATTCTTCCGCTCGCAACAGCCGAACCTTGCCGCGCGCCGCAATGAGCACTCTGTCGTGCAGCGCGGCGATGTCTATATCCTTCGCCTTTGAAAGCCCCTCTGCATCCCCGAAGTTGCCCGCCATGTACCCGTGCTGCTGCAGCCACGTCAAACAGAATTGACTCTCCGCATCCAGCTCGCCTGTCTCTTTTTCATGGTAGGCGGTGATTTCGTTGTTGATGTGCATGAGTGCCTCGCGGATTGGCACGATCTCACCACTGATTCGCATCACTTTGCTATAGCGGGAGTAGACCTCCATGCCGGGGCCGATGGCGGCTTGCGCCAAATCGACCGGTCTGATGTTTGTGATGCGCGTGAGTCTGTCAAGTTCGCGGGGCATCTCTTTTTTTAGTGCTTGTAGAAATTCGTTGCGGGTTATAGTAGGGGCCTCTTCATCGCGAGGCCGGCACACTAACACAACAGAAGAGGCCAGCGCGTTTCTCTGTCCGTGAAAACCACTAGTCTGCTCTGTGCGCATGGGCCAAGTGCTGATTATTTTAAAGCCTGCGTTGACGGTTGCTGTGAGCATTGTCTCCCAGCCGGTGGAGGTTTTTCCATCCTGTTCCTCTTCCTGCTGTTTGTAAGCGTAAAAGATGGAGGAGGGGAACTCGTCTGAGCAGTGTTGCCGCATCCGCAGCAGGGCTTTGCTGAGCAGTTCCTCAAACCTCCGCGGGGGGTCTTCAAATCGTGCCGGAATGGCGACTATCTCTTCTTCCTTGGGCGTCATCATGCCGGCAAACAGGTCTGGATAGACATCACGAAGCAAGGGGCGTATCCAGACATAGAAGAAGTCGGAGAGATCTGCGTAGTCAATATTATCGTAATAGGGCGGATCTGTAATAAAAACGGGCATATCCTGAGCATGCGGCGTAGTACATACATCCGCCTGATACGCTTCTCCAGTGTTTGCTGAGACGGGCAAATTCTCAACAACCTTTGCAATCCACGCTATCTGCGCCATCCAGTTTTGCGTTGAGTTAGAGAACGGATTCGCCTCGGCGAAGTCCCACGTCATTGGAAGGGCTTGGCGTGCAAAAACCATCCGGATGCTCTCGCCTTGGTTTTGCCAACGGGTGAAACGACAACCACTCTCAGCAGTTTTGTCAACAGCAAGGGACAGGTAAGTGCAAACCGCATCCGCATATCTTTTTCCCGCACCATCCTGGGTAATCTGATTGCGAACCTCAGATAGCAAGTCGCTGAAAGTATTTAGTGTCGTGAGTTGTCGCTCGGTGAAGAGTTGATGCCACTGGGTAATTCCATACCCGCGGCCACTTACCAAAGTTGGATTATTGGGCATTGCCGGCCGAGGTTTCCACTCGGGTTTTGCCGATAGAGAAACGCGGGTATGCGCATCGGTTGGGGGTAGAAAAAGTTTCTGGCGGTTGCCTTCGGCAACTATCGCTGTATTTATCTCTCCGATTTTGCCCGCTTTCGCTTGCTCTCGAACATAAGGCAACTTGACAGCACTCCCGCACGCAAAGCAGTAGGCACCTGTTCGGCTGACTGTAGGCTTCGGCACGCCTTCATTATCGGTTTGCACAACCCATGACATCGTGTTCGATTCTCTGTCGACAACAGGCTTTGTCCAATGCTCATTACCTTTCTTTCTTGAGAGTTGGAAGGTTGTCATCAGCGGCATCTGGAGTCCACACGCGGGGTTGATACAGGGGATCGTGCGCGCCCATAGCCACCCCACGACAGTCGCAGTTATACCTGTGGGCAATTCCACGGGTGGATAGAGATGTCCGATGCGTTTGTGTGCTTCCTCACGCATCCACGCACCATAGTAGCGGATGTCGGATGCCAAGCCTGCGGTGCCTTTCCACGGCACACGCGTCTTGCTTTTACCTGTGCCGGTGAACATTCCCATCGGATCGGCATCTGGATGGACCGGTTTCTGGTTGTGAAACGTCGGCGGCAATTCAATCATCGCCTTGTTGAGCAGCACGGGCAGCGGATTTAGATCGGAGGCGCGTGCGCGTAATCCCAGGCGTTGTGCCTCAAGCGGGATGGAGCCTCCCCCACAAAACGGATCATAGATTGCGGGGCAATGGTCGCGGAGGTACTGTAGGACTGCCGCCGGATCTCTTTCGAACCGCTGGCGACAAGCCGTTAGGTCTTCGGCGTTGTTGCGTGCGACAGAGATTGCAATTTCACGGCGTGCCTCTGCCAAGAGATTTTCGTCGGTGCTATTTTTCCAGATGACAAGTCTCCGGAGGAGGTGATGGAGTCGGTTTCGTTCTGCGTTCTGCTCGGGTTCGGTTGGGAACTCGTCTATGCATTCGGAAGGGTCGTCCACCATGCTGGCGAAGATGACTGCGCGGCATGCGGCGAGGGGCCGGCGTGCCCAGTAACGGTGCAGTGTTGAGGGGTGTCCATGCGTCAGCAAAGCGTCTTTTGCAGACTCTTCGTTGATAGCTTGGAGCGGTATATTTACCTCAATGAGTTTTTTGCGCATAATATTAATCTCCCCGCGCAGGGCGCAGGGCGTATAAACCCTAGTTGTCATAGTGCTTTAGTTACTGATTGTTCAGACCCCACACGATAAACGGAGCGAGTTTCGCCAGTACCTCAAGCGGTGTCTCTTTCTCTGAGAGCGTCGCTTTCAACACTGCCTCATTTCTACGGACAGAGAGCCAGGCGAGAAGCGGGGAAATTTCTTTGGATGTTGCAAGCAGCATGTCTGCAGGCGGGACACCATTTCTTGATTCTAACACCCTGGCTAAGTTCATAAGCACAACTGCTGTGGGAGTCTTTGGCACCTGTTTTAAGTAGGAGGGCTTCTTTTTCTCCTTAATTCCATCAACAATGGCATGCATCTGCTCTTCTGAAAAACTCAAGCAAAACAGGCCGTCTGTGTTGCCGTAGTAGATATTCGACGCGAAGGTTGATACCGCCGTGCCTTTATACTCTGTTTGAGAGACAGAAGCATTTTGCAAGTTAGAGACGCTGTTGCCAAGCTGATTCCATTTCCGCTGGTTACGGGAATTGAAGATTAATCCGCCGTGTGTTTCTACGCCCGCAGCATCCATCTCAAAGGGAGCATCAAAACTAATATCAAGGCTATCCAAGGCACTCGGGTCAAACTGAGTTAGATCAGATACCGCCAGAGCAATTTCACCGGTCAGCCCTGCGATAACATCTTCTTCCAAATTGAGGTTCAACATCCCTTCAAGAAACGAGATAAACGCGTAGGTTTCACCTGTTCCCTTTTCATCAAGTTCGGTCTGCACGATGTGCCATATACCTTCTAATACCACCGGGGCTGCGGCTACAAACAGATCTTCGTTACCTGACAAACCGTTGAGCGTTCTCAACCGCGCGCCCTCTTTCAGAAAAAGCCCTATTTTATTCTCTGAAAGACTCGGATTGAGGTGCGCGTGAATTTCGAGTGCTGGTGCAACTTCAAGGACATTGAGCTGTACAAACAGCGTTTCAAAAGCGGCGAGTTGCCTCCGTTCCGCCCCACTCAATTCTCTAATCCGTGGCAAGGCTTGTTGAACATTAACATACCCGCCAACCTGCCCCGAGCCCAACTTTTTGTATGCTTTGGCAAATTCCTTATTCTTTCCAAGAGAAAGGGATCTTTTTTTGTAGGTATCTATCAGCGTTTCAAAACTACCCGCCCCGATGCCAACCACAAGAAATTCACTCACAAATCCGTAGGTAATCGGCTGTTGTGGTAATTCAAGAATGCTGTATTGAACTTTGCGGTATTTCCCTGCGTCAGGTTTCAATGTACCTTCAGACATACCCATTATGCCTGTGGCGATTTTAGCAAGCCGTTGGAGTTCGCCGAGGTTTCCGCCCGAATGCACAATTATCCCTGCCTGAATGTCACCTGCACCATTTTCCCACATTGCGAAACCCGTTTGGTACCCTATCGTCCCAAGCAGTCCCGATAGATTCGTGCCAAACATCCCCATTCCCATTGTCATCCCTTGATTCATCTCCGCCACTTCCGAGGAGGTGTTCGCCAAAAGAGCCTGCACCTTCGCCCAGTTTTCAGACATCTCGATCTCCGCGTAGACCTCGTCTATATCTTGTAGTTGTAGATAAACAAAACTATCCCCGGGGATGAAATCTTTAACTTTTGCGGCATTCGCGGAAAAAGAGATGCCAACGAGGAAGAAGATAAAAAGCGTTGTTTGCAATTTTCGTTTCATGAGAATTCCCTCAATGCGCGCGTGGAAAGCGCGCCGACATGTGCTTTGTTAAGGCACCCGAATGTCATCAACCAATGCCTGCACCTCAGCAGGTGGGGGCGGTGTCACAGCTGCCACACCGATGGCGACAATGAAGTTTAGCGCCATGCCGAGTGTGCCGATACCCTCAGGCGAAATACCCCACCACCAATTCTCAGGTGTATTCAGTGCCGGGTTGATAAATTTGAAATAGATGATATACGCTGCTGTAAAGGTGATACCGACAATCATACCACTGACTGCGCCTGCCTTGTTCATACGTTTAGAGAAAATGCCCATCACAATTGCAGGGAAGAATGAGCTCGCCGCGAGCCCGAAAGCGAACGCTACAACCGGGGCGACAAAGTCCGGCGGATTTATCCCGAAATATCCCGCGATACAGACAGCAACGCCTGCCGCAATTCGCGCGGCAATTAATTCCCTTTTCTCACTTAACGTTGGGACAATCGCGCCCTTGAGCAGATCGTGCGCGACTGCCGTGGAGATGACGAGGAGCAAACCCGCGGCAGTGGACAACGCCGCCGCCAAACCGCCCGCGGCAACTAACCCGACAACCCAGTTGGGGAGCTTCGCAATCTCAGGATTCGCCAATACCATGATGTCCCGGTCAATTTCAAGTTCATTTTGCACATCTGATTTTGGGCCACGGTACTGAATTTTCCCATCGCCATTCACATCGTTGAACGTAATCAGCCCTGTTGCCTCCCAATTCCGAAACCACGTCGGGACATCTTCATATTTAACATCTGTGAGCTCGCCGTTCTGTTCATATCTGACAGTTTTGAGGAGGTTCGTTCGCGCAAAGACAGCCACAGCGGGGGCGGTTGTATAGAGAATCGCGATGAACAGCAACGCCCATCCTGCCGAAATTCGTGCCTCAGATGCTTTTCGTACCGTGTAAAAGCGAATAATCACGTGCGGAAGCCCGGCTGTGCCTAACATCAATGCCGCCGTAATGAAAAAGACATCAATCGTCGTCTTGCTTCCGTCTGTGTATCGGTTAAAGCCGAGTGCCTCATTGAGTCCATTGAGCCGGTCCAGCAGGTACATGCCAGAGCCGTCCGCAATCTTCGCGCCCAACCCCAACTGCGGAATTGCATGGCCGGTAATCAAGATAGAAATAAAAATTGCAGGCACGAGATACGCAAAGATCAGCACACAGTATTGTGCCACCTGCGTATAAGTAATGCCTTTCATTCCGCCGAGCACCGCGTAAAAGAACACGATTCCCATACCGATAAGGACACCCGTTTCAACACTGACGCTCAGAAACCGGGAGAAGACAATGCCGACACCGCGCATCTGCCCTGCAACGTAAGTGAATGAGACAAACACCGCGCACACGACAGCAACAATCCGAGCCAATTGCGAATAATACCTGTCACCTACGAAATCTGGTACCGTATACTTGCCGAATTTGCGGAGGTAGGGTGCCAATAGCAACGCGAGCAATACGTAGCCGCCTGTCCATCCAAGCAGATAGACAGAGCCGTCGCGTCCCATAAAGGAAATCATCCCCGCCATTGCGATAAAAGAGGCCGCGCTCATCCAATCCGCAGCCGTTGCCATCCCGTTCACAATCGGATGTACATTGCTGCCGGCAACGTAGAAATCCCCGGTTGAGCGTGCCTTGGACCAGAGTGCCACGCCGATATACAACGCGAAGGAAAGTGCCACCATCACGAAAGTCCATGCTTGTACGTTCATGCTTATTCTGTTTCCTCCGCTTCTTCACCTGTCTGGTATGCTTTGTCCAAGCGGTTCATCAACGCCGCATAGACAAAAATTAAGCCAACGAAAATCCATATTGATGCTTGTTGGGCAAAATAGAACCCGATGCGATACCCCCCAAACTGGAGCTTGTCAAGTTGTTCGACAAACACAATTGAGCAGAGATACGATGTGACAAACCAGATGCCGAGTAAGATAGCGAGATATTGCAGATTTTTCCGCCAATACGTACGATTTTTCTCCGATGTTTCCATCAATTGCCCTCCTTAGGGAAATCGCTATGACAGGTAAACGCCCGATATGTCCTTTAATTTTAATTGTATCGTAATTTCGGATATTTGTCAACTACGGAATATGCCTACAGTAGGGATTTTTGGTTTTTGGGTTATTGCGATGAGGGCGCTTCTTGTATCACGGGAATCACGTAACTCCGCAGCCCCACCCCATCTATCGTTTCTGTTTCTACCCGCGGCTCTGGATTCCTTCGATGATCGAAAACGACGTAGTATCCCTGCAAAGTGCCCTCTAATTTGAGATAGGCGGCGAGCTGCTTTTTTCCTGCCTGATAGCGGATGTCACCTCGCCAAATCTTTGTTTCAACGATGTATTTGCGCCCCTTGTGTGTGATGAGCAGATCCATTCTGCCTCGGCCTGTCGCGACTTCAAAGGACATGACTCCGCCCACGCCCCGCGCGAACAGGTCGAGATAGGTGAGGAGGAGGTGTCTGCCCACGGATTCTTGTGGCGTATCTGGCACCTGTAGGATTTTGAATCCGGCGCGGGCGATGAAGTCCCGGAAATTATCAAGCAGCCGTTCCATGTCTATTTGTCCTGCTGCTGTCAGGTATGCCTGAAAGCCTGCGATATTGTCCTCATGGAAGTATTCCCGTTCCAGCCCGTTCATCGTGGGCTTGAACGCCTGCAAGATGGTATACAGATAAATTGGGTTGGCAATTTCACACATGCCATCAGGCCCTTCTTTGATAACACCGTAAGTTGCGAGTTCACTGATGAGCTCATCGTGTAGGTTGAAGCCTACTCCTTCCTCGTAAGACATGATGTCCATCAGGATTCTTTCAAAACGTCTGTCCCTGCGGATATTGGTTGTGAGATGCTCAATGTTGGTGTTCCTGGCGCGAAGGAGTTGTGTGTGTGCCGTTGTAAAGTGTGCCGGGGTAATCGTCTCTGTTTTCGGAATGTCGAGTTCCGCTGTGAGAATTTGTGCGAGCCTGTTGACGAGTACCGGCTGACCGGCCGTCTGTTTGTGAATATCGGCGATGACTTCTGGGGCGAAGGCTTGTCCGACTTCGGCGGTATATTGGCCAAGCAGCCCGCGCACCTGTTCGAGCGTGAAGTTCGGTAGGTTGAACTCATCTTGGATATTGAACGGAGAGACAGACCGGTCGTAGTCGAGCTGCGCGATGCTCTTGACTCCCACAATACCGACACTGTAGGGACATTGCATCTCCCCAGAGAGATAAATCTGGCGAAGTGCATACAGGAAATCGCTCACAATAGTCCGCGGGATGCCATCAAATTCGTCAATGAGAAGCACAACCCTCTTGAAAGCGGGTACCTGCTTGTGAGAATTGCTGTCCAACAAACTTCCGAGCTGCTGAAAAAACAGCAGCATTGAAAAATCATCAGTTAACGTTGTGTTCTCCAAAAACTGCGTTAACGCTTCAGAAGGCGCGCCGCCGCGTTTTTGGAAAACACTCTCGATTTGCATGCACATCAGTCGGTAGAGCCGGGCGTAAAAAGTGGCGGGCGAGGCACTGCGCATCACTTGAAAATCCAATTGAATCGGGAAATAGGTTGGATGCTCTTCTGTGAGTGCCGCAAGTGCCAATCGAAAAAAGGTCGTCTTGCCGGTCTGGCGCGGTGCGAAGAGCACAATGTACTTGCCATCTTTGACGCGGTTGGTGAAATCCACGCTCTCCTCGGTGCGGGGAACAACATAATACTCTTCAGGGTAAACGCGACCTTCGGTGCCAAAACGTCTCATTTTCCGCTCCTAGTTCTCAAAATCCGCTGGGGGAGTATATCACTGTGATGAGGGCGGCTCTTGTATCACGGGAATCACGTAACTCCGCAGCCCCACCCCATCTATCGTTTCTGTTTCTACCCGCGGCTCTGGATTCCTTCGATGATCGAAAACGACATAGTATCCCTGCAAAGTGCCCTCTAATTTGAGATAGGCGGCGAGCTGCTTTTTTCCTGCCTGATAGCGGCTCTCACCTCGCCAAATCTTTGTTTCAACGATGTATTTTCGCCCCTTGTGTGTGATGAGCAGATCCATTCTGCCTCGGCCTGTCGTGACTTCAAAGGACATGACGCCGCCCACGCCCCGCGCGAACAGGTCGAGATAGGTGAGGAGGAGGTGTCTGCCCACGGATTCTTGTGGCGTATCCGGCACCTGTAATATTTTGAATCCGGCGCGGGCGATAAAGTCCCGGAAGTTATCAAGCAGCCGTTCCATGTCTATTTGTCCCGTGGTAGTCAGGTATGCCTGAAAGCCTGCGATATTGTCCTCATGGAAGTATTCCCGTTCAAGCCCGTTCATCGTGGGCTTGAACGCCTGCAAGATGGCATACAGATAAATTGGGTTGGCAATTTCACACATGCCCTCAGGCCCTTCTTTGATAACACCGTAAGTTGCGAGTTCACTGATGAGCTCATCGTGTAGGTTGAAGCCTACTCCTTCCTCGTAAGACATGATGTCCATCAGGATTCTTTCAAAACGTCTATCCCTGCGGATATTGGTTGTGAGATGCTCAATGTTGGTGTTCCTGCCGCGAAGGAGTTGTGTGTGTGCCGTTGTAAAGTGTGCCGGGGTAATCGTCTCTGTTTTCGGAATGTCGAGTTCCGCTGTGAGAATTTGCGCGAGCCTGTTGACGAGTACCGGTTGTCCTGCAGTCTGTTTGTGAATATCGGCGATGACTTCTGGGGCGAAGGCTTGTCCGACTTCGGCGGTATATTGGCCAAGCAGCCCGCGCACCTGTTCAAGCGTGAAGTTCGGTAGGTTGAACTCATCTTGGATATTGAACGGAGAGATGGACCTGTCGTAGTCGAGCTGCGTGACGCTCTTGACTCCCACAATACCGACACTATGGGGGCATCGAGGCTTCCCGGCGAGGTAGATGTGGCGGAGGGCATTCAGAAAACCGCGCACTGCAGCTTGCGGGATGCCATCAAACTCGTCAATGATGAGGACAACCCGCTGATGTGACAGAAAATTGGCGAGGTCTTCAAAGAAATCCATCATCGACACATGCTCGGTTAGCACGGTGTTCGCCAAAAATTGCTTTAGCGTCTCAGGAAGAGCCCGCCCGCGTGCCTTGAAAACGTTCTCAATTTGCTGGCAAATCTTTTTATACAGATGCGGGTAAAATGCTGACAGAGCATAGTCTTGGTACACGTCAAAATTCAATTGGATTGGGAAATAGGTTAGTTCTTCAGCGGCGAGTGTGTGCAGGGCACGTTGAAAGAAGGTTGTCTTGCCGGTCTGGCGCGGTGCGAAGAGCACAATGTACTTGCCATCTTTGACGCGGTTGATGAAATCCGCGCTCTCCTCGGTGCGGGGAACAACATAATGCTCTTCAGGGTAAACGCGACCTTCGGTGCCAAAACGTCTCATTTTCCGCTCCTACGTTGGTAAAAAGCCCAGCTTTGCTGGGACTTATACCATATCAAAATCCTCAATCATGTATTCTATCACGTCCCCGTCTGAAAGTCCAGCACAAATTTTCAGGTTCGGCAGGACAGCTCTCAATAATTCTCTGGAAACATCAACCGCTCCACCTGTTCTATCAGGATATGCAGCACCTTAATATGAATTTCCTGAATCCGATCTGCGGTATCACCGGGGGCAATCAGGTAGATATCGCAGTGGTGTTTGAGCCTGCCGCCATCCCTGCCGAGCAGCCCGAACACCTGCATTCCGCGTGATTTCGCCGCTTCCGCTGCTCGCACAACATTATCAGAATTCCCGCTCGTTGAGAGTGCCACCAGTAAGTCGCCAGGGTGTCCCAGTGCCGACACCGGGCGTGCGAAAATCTCTGCAAATCCGAAATCGTTAGCTGTGCATGTAATATGGCCTGCATCGCTGAGCGCAATCACTGGCAGGGGCCTTCGATCCTCCCGAAACTTCCCAGTGCATTCTTCGGCAAAATGGATGGCATCACACAAACTGCCACCGTTCCCACATGCGAAGACTCTGCCTTGCCGTTCAAAAACGTTTCGCATCAACGCTGCCGTTTCCGCGATGACAGCGATGTTTTCGGGATTTTGAATAAACTGATTGAGCACGTCCTGTGCCTCTAACAGGGCATCGCGAATGCTATGCAAGATGTCCATTATATTTCCTCACCTTTTTTCACAAATTCACTGCTAAATCCGGAAAATCTCCCCTAACTTTCCACCAAGCACGCGCCCCGCGCCAAGCAGACACGCAATTAAGATTAACATTCCCACCACACCCAACGCACTCGCCACATAAGCACCGTGGTCGTGACGCTGAGAGAGTGCCCAAATGGCTTTGGTAATCGGATAGTGCTTATCCTGCATCGCCAAGATCAGGCTGTCGCTGACTTCTAACATGGAGAATGAAAATACTAGAATCGCACCGGCGAGAATATTCGCGATGACGAGGGGCAATGTGATTTTATACAGCGTCCGTATCGGCGTTGCGCCCATGTTTTGCGAGGCTTCTTCATAAGTTACGCTCGTCTGCTGTAGGCCCGCATAGATGGAACGCAACATGTACGGCAGCCGTCGGACAGCATAACTGATAATTAGCAGGAACGTCGGGTTTTGTCTTGGATCCAGCACGGAAACGAGCCCATCGGGAAGATGCCGCAGCAGAAGCGTCGTATCCGCGAAGCTGCCCATATATCCGAACGCTATCGCAACGCCCGGCAATGCTAACGGCAACATTGCAACCGCATCTAACAGGTTTTGGAACGGAAGGCGTTTGCGCGTCAAGAGATAGGACACTACAATGCCGACGAGGAGCGCGAGCAGTGTGCTGAAGATGCTGTATTTTAGACTGTTGAGAATACTCGGCAGTGTATCCGAATGTGTAAATGTCTCAACGTAGTGCGCCAGAGTCCAAGATTGTGGTAGGATGCTTAACCACCACTGACTTGCATCCGGCGTTAATGAGTTTAGGATAATACTGATGTGCGGTAGCAACGCCATGAATGTCAAACCACCGATAAAGAGGTAGATAATGCTGCGCATTTTCCAGTTCGCATCTACTTCACGCGAGGTCACGTGTCCTCGTCCGAGCATCTCATAGTTTTTACTGCCTGTCCACCGTTTAGAGGCGTAAAAGGCGAGTGCTGTCAGTACGATGATGAGCACCACAAGGGCATAGCCCATTGGATTTGTGTTTGCCTCAGTCACTTGGCGGAAAATCTTCACGGCAATTACGTCTTTGTAGCCAAACATTAGGGGCGTACCGAGGTCGGTGAACGCCCAGATAAAAACGAGAATCGCGCCTGCAAAGTAACCGGGCATCATTAAAGGCAGTGTTATCCGCCGGAATATTTGAAATCGCGAGGCACCGAGGTTTTCTGCGGCTTCCTCCAAACTTGGATCGACGTTTGCCAATGCTGCAACGATGTTCAGATACATTATCGGGTACAGGTGCAACGCTGACAACATCACTACACCCCAGAAGCCTCCGCCTAACCAATCAATCGGATCAGCGGAGCGTTCAAGCAGGTTAAGTTTGACGAGAATCATATTGACGCTTCCATATAGCCCGAAAAACTTTTTCATGCCGATGGCACCGACGAACGGCGGCATAATCATCGGAATCAGGATAATCGAGCGCAACATATTGCGGCCGGGATACCGATACCGGGTCAAAAAATATGCCAGAGGGAGGCTCACAACGCTCGTGACTAACGTGACCATCGCACCGACTTTGAAACTATTGATAACCAGTTCTCGGATGTTTGGATCTGTCACCATCAGTTTGAAGTACGTCATGTCGAAAGTGTTCTCAATCCAGAATGCTTCTTTGAAAACATAGAGGAGTGGGTATATGAGAAATACGACGAAAAACAGCGTTGTCAGTGCGAGGATTGTACTGACGGATGGGGTTAAATCGTATTTTCGGCGAATTCTGTCCGTTAAGGATTGATGGGTATCTGCTTTACCTTTTGCCTCTTGGCGATTGAACATCTTTTTCTCCGAGCATATTGTTGTGAGGAACGTTTTCTAAAGGATATAACCCCTGCAAAGCAGGGGCAAATACAATACCTATTTTCGTAATTATACCCTATATTGTGCCAAATTGCACCTATTTTTGTTGACATCCGATCGCGATTCATGCGATACTAGAGCAAGACTTAAAATCCAGGTAGGAGCCACCTTCCGGTCCCGAAAAAGAATATCACGATGGCAACAGTAAAACTAGAAAACGTTACAAAAAGGTTTGGCGAACTCATCGCCCTAGACGATATCACAGTCGATGTCCACGATGAGGAATTTTTTGTGCTGCTCGGGCAGACGGGCGCGGGAAAAACGACAACGCTGCGCTGTATCGCCGGCTTGGACAAGCCGGAAGAAGGCACCATCTACTTAGACGATGTCCCTGTCAACGACAAAACGCCTGCTGAGCGCGATGTCGCTTTTGTCTTTCAATCACATATTCTCTATCCGCATCTTACTGTTTACGAGAACATGGCGTTCCCGTTACATCCGAGACGGCTCTCCGCTGAGGAGATCGACAGGCGTGTCAAGGATATCGCGCAGATGCTCCACATTGAGCACCTGCTCATGCGCACCCCGAATCAGTTGAGCGGCGGTGAAACGCAGCGCGTCGGCCTCGGCAGGGCGATGGTGCGCCGGCCACAGGTGTTCCTCATGGATGAGCCTATTTCCAACCTTGATGCCAAACTCCGTACCGAAATGCGCGCCGAAATCAGGTGGCGGCAGCGCGAACTCGGCACAACGACTTTCTATGTCACGCACGACCAGGTTGAAGCCATGTCCATGGCAGACCGGGTCGCTGTGCTTGAAGCGGGCAAGATTCAGCAGTTAGGAACACCTGCCGATATTTACAATCGTCCTGCCAACCTGTTTGTCGCCGGCTTCATCGGCAGTCCCAGCATGAACTGTATTCCGTGCACCATCTCTCGTACCAACGCTCAGCTCCAGTTAGCACTATCTGGCAACGTAGGGGCAAATAACTCGTTCGCAATTCAGGATGCCCGCCTTGCTAAAACAGTGAACCAAGCCACCCGAAACAGCGACGTTGTTCTGGGCGTACACCCTGAGGATGTTCTCGTCAGTCATCAAGCTGTCCCGAATGCATTTCAGAGTGAAGTCTATAGCGTTGAACCCCTCGGCGCGGAAACGATAGTTGAGTTAACCCTCGGAACGGATGCAGCTGGTGTGCATACGATTCTCAAATCCCGGACAACCCCTAACTTTGAAGCGAAAATTGGACAGCCCCTCTACGTTACGTTTGTCCCTGAACGGATTCATCTCTTTGATAAAACTACAGGAGTCGCTTTAAGGGCACCGTAGGGTGTCGCTTGAAAGCGTATATCAGCATTATGAGTTGGCAGCTTAAATGTTTTAACCTCATGCCCAATTTTGTGAAGCGAATTGGATGTCAAGTCCTTCGCCGACTCGGCTACGAACCCGATGCCTGGTTAGAAAATTTCCTAAAAAAGCATAAGTAGGAGGGATCTTCGGGTCCCGAAAGGAGCCTAAAACTTGAAAGGTGGAGATATTCTCATCGAGTGTTTGAAAGCACAGGGTGTCTCGGCAGTTTTCGGAATGCCCGGCACGCAAAACATTCAAATCTACGATTCCTTACTTCGCCGGGGTGCTGGCACAATTGCCCACTATCTCGTCCGTCATGAGTATGCGGCGACGCAGATGGCAGACGGGTTCGCCCGCGCAACAGGTGATGTCGGCGTGGCAATCACTGTTCCCGGACCGGGTGCCAGCAACGCATCCACTGGAATTTTGGAGGCATTCACGGATTGTGCGCCAGTATTACTCATTACCGGCCAAAGCGATACGAGCCTATACAGCAAAGCACCGAGTAAGATGTTCCACGGGTTGGATCAGATGCGGTTTTTTGAGTCGCTTACCAAGTACTGTGCCATTGCCCACACTGTTGCCGACATTCCTGTTGTCGTTGAAAATGCCTTTAAAGCGATGCGCAACGGGAGACCGGGGCCCACAGTGTTGGAATTTCCGATGGATGTTGTCACGGGTGCCGGAGAGGTTCGCATTCCACCGCGTGTTGAACGCGCGGAAGGCGAACTACCGGACGATACCGCCCTGCGCGATGCTGTTGATACGATTCGTAACGCCAAAATGCCCTTGATTTTTGCCGGCTCCGCTGTTTTCCATTCCAACGCCCGAAACGAGTTACGCTTACTCGCCGAGAAATTAAACGCCCCTGTCATTGTCACGCGTTGTGCAAAAGGGGCTTTGTCGGAGGAGCATCCGTTAGCGTTGCAAATCTGCTACGGGTTCTTGGGACGAGAGGCACTCCAACGTGCTGATTGTTTAATTGGCATCGGCCCGCGGTTTACCTCCATTGATACACGAAACTGGAGCCTGAAACTCCCTCAACCGTTCATTCAAATTGATGAAGATGAAAAAGAGATTGGGCGTGAATACCCGTGCGAAGTCGGTGTTGTCGGCGATTTGAAACTTACCTTGCAAGCACTCATTGAGGATGTCGCCGCTGGTGAAAACGAATGGGATGCGATGTTAACGCAACTCCGAGCCCAGTCTGACGCACAACCGCCGTTGCCGGTGCTTCACGATTTGCAAGATGTGCTCCCCAAAGAGACAATTTACGCCATTGATGTCCACGCGCTTGGCTACGGGGTCTTCGCCGAATTTCCGATCTCTGATCCGCGCACGCTCCTCTACCCTAATATCGGGGTGGCATTAGGGCATGCCTTTCCCGCTGCAATCGGTGCCAAGGTCGCGTATCCCGACCGGCCTGTTATCTGTTTCAGTGGCGATGGCGGCTTTCTGATGGGTGCAGTCGAAATGGCAACGGCGATGATGTATGGTATCAACGTCGTAGCGATTGTGGTGAATGATGGCGCTTTGTCAGCGATTAAAGGCTCGCAATTGAAGGGGTGTGACGGACGCACGATTGATACCGATTTGCAAAATCCTGATTTTGTGCAGTTTGCAGAGTCTTTCGGTGCGTATGCGCGGAGGGTTGAAAACTTAAAAGATTTTAAGCAGACGTTACGAGACGCGCTCGCCGCTGAAAAACCTGCACTCATTGAGGTGATGATGCAAGAAAGGCAGGACGAAATTCTTCACTCGATCGGCTGGTTGCAGTCGGAACCGCTTCGCAAACCTCTCGTGTAAAGGCCCAATTGAAATTATAGACATCGCTAAGCGAATCACGCTGAAAAGACAATATAATTCAATTTCCTAACACCAAACCCTTACTACTTTGATACTCCGCTAACTTTTCAAGAAGCAAAAGCTGCTCAGGTTGCTCGCTTGGTTCTTCATGTAAGCGTTTGGGGGTGAAATTCATTACCAACGCCTCAAGCATCGGTTTTCTATTTTCCTCTTTCGCGCCAACGTAATAGAAGTGCTCCTTGGTTAACACATGAAATGCCGCCCATAACTTCTCAAGAAAGATATTCGCCCTGTACTGATTGCTATGCCAAGTGGATAAGATGAATTTGCAAGGAGATTGACTCAGAATCTCGAAGAGGTGTTGTTCATTTTCTTCGTCCCACCGGTCGAAATAATCAACGTGCCGCCCAACATAAGGCGGATCACAATAGACAAAATCGTCTTCAGAAATCTCTTTGAGCGTTTCTCTAAAATCTTGGCAGATGAATGACCAGTTAGAATGCTTTGACATGACAGAAACGTAGTCAACTTGATTGACAATCTTGGTGATATATGCCTTGGAAAACCGCTGTGGCTTGTGCCCGAAAGGTATATTAAAGTCTCCCTTGCGATTGAACCGAATCATTCCATTGAAGCAGCTGCGATTTAAAAAAAGAAAATCTAAGGGCTCATGCGCTTTATTAAACCGCTCTCGAACTTCATAATAGTAATCCTTCCCACATCTTGATAGTATTTTGCCTTGCTGTTCAAGGAAGTTTCTCACTGTCAAACCATTAACCTTTCCACTTGCAATGGCGTTATAGAAGTTAATCAAATGTGGATTGCTATCAGCAAAGAGCGCGTTGCGCGGTGTGATATTGAAACCAACAACCCCTGAGCCCATAAAAGGTTCAATCCATGTGCCTTCAAAAGACTTGTCCACAGTTCGTTTTATGAGAGGAACAAGCTTGCTCTTTATCCCTTGACACTTAATCGGTGGAATCATAACTTTCATCATTGGTTCCTACTCCTCAGACCTATTTTTCTCGCTTTGGGTACAATTAACCGAACATCTCCGCCCCTATATGCAACAAAGTCTTTCAGGTTTCTAATCTTCTTTGTTTTGCCTCCATCTTCCGTGATAGTAATCTTATCATAGTTCATCCAATAATCATCGAACCATTCCTCACCCAAGTCTGAGAACATGCCCTGTCCTGAGATTATATCAGCAATTCTATTGATACTGCCGATGTTCGCGGTATTGCCACTACCACTTTTGTCGCTAGCGATCTGCCATTTTTCTGCGACAAAGAATTTGAAGTCCTTTATAACAGAAGAAATCGAATGAAGTTCTTCAAATCTATAAGTGCGAGTTTCAGCTACTTCCTTTTTCGCATGTCTGCTATAAATAATTCCCAAACAGAAATGCCCTTGGTATTGACTATAGGGGAATTGAATGTTCTTTGAGCTTCCTCTATTTACAAAGTACTCCCCGTGGGAACCCAATGTGAATCCATTGCAAAACTCTGGATAATCTGGCAAGCGGTATGTCGTCTTGAAATCAACAGCGAATTTGATGTGTTCGTTATCCGCGCGCACGAAAGAGATGTCTGGATAGTAATTCTGATGTTTAGCTAGAACCACTCGGTATCCAATCTCTTCCGCGAAACTGAGGAGACGAGGGAAGAGATGTATTTCAAGAATCTTTGATATTATTTTCGTATCCGAAGAAATTGTATAAATATTCCGACATACATCAATAAATCCCTTGATACGCCATTGTCCATTGTTTGTACTAACATGTTCGTCGAGTGATGAGACGAATCGGGTGAGTCCTTGAAAAAACTGCTGTTTAGGTTGAACATTTCGACTCATGCATAACTCCTTTTACCCTAACTACCAGAGTGCAAGTACGGTGAACATGACATATAACACATAGGCATACATCCGGCTGCGGTAGCACTTTTTATCTGCGATTTAATATTCACCGCGCGCGTTCCAACCGGGGTACTGCTCCGCTAATGCCTGAAGCGTTTGTGGCGTGTAGTATGGATGCCCGGCGGGCGGGAATCGAAAGACTTCTCGCTCTGCCGCTGTTAGCGTGCCGATGAATTTTGCGAAGGTCGCGTGTCGTCCTTTGTCTGTGTAGTGTCGAAAGCCTTCCCAATAGTGCTCTGCCCGCCCCAAGCCGAATCCCCACGTGAAGCGTTGTCCATCTTTCCGCAGATAATCGCTTGCTGAATGCAATGTATAGTTGGTGAAAATACAGAGGGTGCCGCCTTTGCAGACAAGTGGTTCATATTTAGCTGTATCCCGGCCGTGTTCAGTGGAGAGTAATCTAAGCGGTGCCTGAGCTGCCTCCACATCTTCAAGGTGGAACCAAAAGACGAGTTGTCCGAATTCAGGGGCAGTAGGCGACTGCGGCAACAACGAATTATTGCCGTTATCAATATGTAAGCCGCTCGCATCGCTACCGACACCCCCGCCTTTGAAGCCCGGATAGCGTGCAATCATGCACCCGGCACGGAAATGGATCTGCTCTGTTTTCAGCCATTTGCGCGCAAACGCCCACGCCTGACAGTCAACAATACCTCGCAACAACGGCATCTCCGGCGGCGGAAATTCTGTCAAAATGGCTCTGCCTGGCGGTGGGTTGTCCTTCACTGCTTCCCACGTCGGAAGCACGCGTCGCTGTGCCTCTTGCATCTCAGACAGTTGCGAACCGGCATAGTAGTCGGGGACGATGACATACCCTTTCTTCGCTAATTCGTCAAGATGTGTATCGGTGAGTTTTTCGGGCATGCTAAACTCCATTTGAGAAGTAGGAACAAGTTTGAACAAGAGCGCCTTAAAAAATTTTGCTGATGAACTTTGAACCCAAAATCCATCAGCAAAATCGAAGCTCCCCCAGACGGACTCGAACCGCCGACACGATGGTTAACAGCCATCTGCTCTACCGACTGAGCTATAGGGGATTATTAATGTTAATTATACACAATATCGCTGGCAATTGCAAATTAAATTGCACTTTTTTTTGCGAATTTTCCAAAAAGGGCATTTCTGCTGCAAATAAAACCAAACTCATGTTAATTATACACTATCTTGCCCGTAATAGCAAATTAAATTTTTACATGCTTTTTGCTGTGCTTTATGTGGTATCAGTTCTAACACCTTGTTCTTTGAGAATTGCAATAAATTCAGATTGTGAACGCGCGCCTTTTGTTGAATTGCAAGCATTACAGAGCAGTTGTAGGTTTTCTTTTTGATCTGTACCATCTTTGGATTTTGGGACAACGCGGTCAATTGTCATGTTACGGAACGGAAAGTAGTAGTTGCAGCCAACACATTTGCCTTCTTGTTTTCCGTAGATTTCGTGCTTGTAGGTGTGTGCTTTGGGTAGACGTGTTTGTGTTGCGGTTTGGGTTATATCTGTTCGGATTGGCGGTTCGGTTTGAATGATAACGTCTGTGAATGGGCTGAATAGGTTTGATTCTTTATCAACAATTTCTTCGAGACGTAGTTTTGTGATGTCTTCTGCAGCTGGGGATATGTCTATGCCTATCCATTGCCTGTTAAGTTGCTCTGCTGCGACACAAGCGGTCGCGCACCCACAGAACGGGTCGAGGATGATGTCGCCTTCGTTTGATGATGCTTTGATGATTCGCTCTAACAAAGCGAGGGGCTTTTGCGTGGGCCAACCGGTGCGTTCTTTCCCGCGTAGGTAAGGTATATGGCGCATCCAGTCTTCGGGGAATTTGCCTAAAGGATTGAGTTTCGTGACACCTTCTTTTGAATAGCCACTACCGAGTCTGTTGAGTGTATGGCCTTCTCGCTTTTTACTACCACTCGCATAAGGGAGACGAATATCGTCAACATTAAAACACCATTGAGCTCCTATTGAGTACCAAAGGATTACATCATGGGCACGCGACAGTTGACGTTGCCCTTTTGCAGACATTCTTGTGTAACACCACACAATCTCATTCCTAAAATTATTTTTTCCAAACAGGCTGTCCATGACGATTTTAAGATAGTGTCCTGCTGTCGCATCGCAGTGTAGGTAAATGCTGCCTGTAGGTTTGAGGATACGCTTCATTTCAAACAGGCGGACTGCCATCGCCATGAGATAAATTTTCATTGACTTATCATAAATAATTTCAGCGGCTTGTATCATCTGATAGAGCTCCTCGTTGTGTTCGGCGATTTCACCGTGCCATTCGGCTTTGATGTCCTCATCTGTCCAGATGTCTTTGAACTCTGCACCTTCAGCAGGAGAACCGATAGGTGCCTTATATTTCTTTTTCGAGTTGAAAGGCGGATCGAGATAGATGAGATCGATGCAATCGCTGTTGATGCCGCGGAGTATATCCAGGTTATCTGCTATGAAGAGTGTCCGGTTTTTAATATTCATTTTGAAAAAGCTTCCGTTGTTCGGTTTGCGTGCGATGTTCTGGGCGCGGAGTGGCATCGGTTCTAACGCCTTGTTCTTTGAGAATTGCAATAAATTCAGATTGTGAACGCGCGCCTTTTGTTGAGTTGCAAGCATTACAGAGCAGTTGCAGGTTTTCTTTCTGATCTGTGCCACCTTTGGATATCGGGACAATGTGGTCGATGGTTATGTTGCGGAATGGAATGGAGTAGTTGCAGCCAACGCATTTACCTTCTTGTTTTCCGTAGATTTCGTGCTTGTAGGTGTGTGCTTTTGGCAGTTGCTTATGTGGGGGAACCTGCTCAATCCGGTCCGTTCGTACTGGCGGTTGGGTTTGAATGATAACGTCTGTGAATGGGCTGAATAGGTTTGATTCTTTATCAACAATTTCTTCGAGACGTAGTTTTGTGATGTCTTCTGCAGATGGCGATATGTCCATGCCTATCCATTGCCTGTTAAGTTGCTCAGCTGCGACACAAGCGGTGGCGCACCCACAGAACGGGTCGAGGATGATGTCGCCTTCGTTTGATGATGCTTTGATGATTCGCTCTAACAAAGCGAGGGGCTTTTGCGTGGGCCAACCGGTGCGTTCCTTGGCTACAGAATTGAGAGAAGGAATGTCTTTCCACCAATCGTTAGGCGTCATTCCCTCTTCTGGATAATAATATCTCCTTTTACCTGCATCCACACGAATGCGGCATCTACGTCCCTTGTCATCTACTTGCCGATAATGACTTGCTAGATATTCCTCACTAATAGGTATTCTGTAGTTTCCCCAGAATGCCTTATCGGTTTTAGTATAAAGCAAAATGATATCGTGTTTCTTGGCAAAAAAACGCTTAGGCCGCCCGCTGTTGGAATACCCCCAAACAATCTCATTCCTAAAATTATCTATTCCAAATATGGCATCCAGCACGCCTTTGAGGTAGTGACTGGCTGTCGCATCGCAGTGTAGGTAAATGCTACCTGTGGATTTGAGGATGCGTTTTATTTCAAATAGGCGGACTGCCATCGCCATGAGGTATATCTTCATGGATTTGTTGTAGATGACTTCAGATGCCTGAATGACTTGATAGAGTTCTTGGTTTTCTTCGGCGATTTCACCGTGCCATTCGGCTTTGATGTCCTCATCTGTCCAGATGTCTTTGAACTCTGCACCTTCAGCAGGAGAACCGATAGGTGCCTTATATTTCTTTTTCGAGTTGAAAGGCGGATCCAGATAGATGAGATCGATGCAATCGCTGTTGATGCCGCGGAGTATATCCAGGTTATCTGCTATGAAGAGTGTCCGGTTTTTAATATTCATTTTGAAAAAAATTAGTTGTGAGGTTTAGTCACGCATTTTTGCGGCTAATAAGATACTACCCCGCTTTGCGGGGTGAGTATCCTCTTCGCCCCAGTTGCGCGTGAATTGTATGTTACCCCGCTTTGCGGGGAAGCATACCTGTTAGCAAGCAACTTTTTTATTTCTTACTTATGCGACGTGCATTCAATGCGTGGTTAAACCGTTCGCCTCTCTTTAAAACCGCCTGCGTAGTGTTTGCGCGCGTTGCGGTGTCCATTGTACTACATTTTACTGCCTTTGTCAAATCTTTTTACTCGGTTGGCGTGCGATGTTCTGGGCGCGGAGTGGCATCGGTTCTAACGCCTTGTTCTTTGAGAATTGCAATAAATTCAGATTGTGAACGCGCGCCTTTTGTTGAGTTGCAAGCATTACAGAGCAGTTGTATGTTTTCTTTCTGATCTGTGCCACCTTTGGATATCGGGACAATGTGGTCGATGGTTATGTTGCGGAATGGAATGGAGTAGTTGCAGCCAACGCATTTACCTTCTTGTTGTCCGTAGATTTCGTGCTTGTAGGTGTGTGCTTTTGGCAGTTGCTTATGTGGGGGAACCTGCTCAACCCGGTCCGTTCGTACTGGCGGTTCGGTTTGAATGATAACGTCTGTGAATGGGCTGAATAGGTTTGATTCTTTATCAACAATTTCTTCGAGACGTAGTTTTGTGATGTCTTCTGCAGATGGCGATATGTCCATGCCTATCCATTGCCTGTTAAGTTGCTCGGCTGCGACACAAGCGGTTGCGCACCCACAGAACGGGTCGAGGACGATGTCGCCTTCGTTTGATGATGCTTTGATGATTCGCTCTAACAAAGCGAGGGGCTTTTGCGTGGGCCAACCGGTGCGTTCTTTAGATTGGCTGATCAAAGCCTTAGTTTCGGGATCGTCATCCCAAACATCGCGCACATATACATCTGCATAGTGTCTACCTTTTTCATCTATTTTTGTGTGGCGAAATGGTTTCTCATAAATAATTCTTTGCATCTGTGGGTGAAATGTAGGCTTCAGCCCGCCACCGTAGTGTAAGAGTGTATCATGTTTTTTAGGCCAGCTTGATTTGCTGACTCCTTGTGTTCGGTACCCCCAAATGACTTCACTCTGATAATTCTTTTTTTTAAAAACTGAATCCATCACTAACTTCAGATAATGGCTGGCTGTCGCATCGCAGTGTAGGTAGATGCTGCCTGTAGGTTTGAGGATACGCTTCATTTCAAATAGGCGGACTGCCATTGCCATGAGGTATATCTTCATGGATTTGTCGTAGATGACTTCAGATGCCTGAATGACTTGATAGAGTTCTTGGTTTTCTTCGGCGATTTCACCGTGCCATTCGGCTTTGATGTCCTCATCTGTCCAGATGTCTTTGAACTCTGCACCTTCAGCAGGAGAACCGATAGGTGCTTTATATTTCTTTTTTGAGTTGAAAGGCGGATCCAGATAGATGAGATCGATGCAATCGCTGTTGATGCCACGTAGTATATCCAGGTTATCTGCTATGAAGAGTGTCCGGTTTTTGATATTCATTAATGAGAGCTCTGCTGTTGTGTTTACCGGTCCCCGCTCACACAAGAAGTCCTGCCAGGTTGTGTCATCTCTCGGCACATAGTTCCCTTCAAAAAAGGGCAGAATGTAGCCCCGAAGGGACGAGGTGCCTTCAACCATCTGCCACGTCAAATTTCCGGAGGCTACCGTATTGTTTTTCTTCCCTAGAACACGGGCGGACACGGAGAGGCACCCCTACAATTCAAATTAATTTCGTATGAGACGTTGCGCTTGGAAAACTCGCCTAGGGGTGTGCCTGCTTACCTTGCTAACTGTTCCCACAACGCCCGATAAAAATTCATCACACGCACCGGGTCGGTGCTTCCAGCGATTTCTGCCAGACAGTAGCCCGAATACCCAGATTCTCTCAACGACGTAAACAGTTCGCGCCACGGGTACTCCCGCCGATGCAGTTCTGTGATATGCACCAAGCCGATTCTGCCCTTGACGAGGTTGAAGTTCTGCTGAATAGAGCCGTTTTCCACTTCGCCGAAGTTAGAATTCCAGCACACATACACGTTCTCGTGCTCGGCGACATCGATAATCGTGCGAATATGTCGGAGTTCAGAGGTGCCACCGCCGTGCACTTCCAGGCGAATTTGCACGCCGAGGTTTGCTGCGAATTCGCCGCACTCGCGCAACGCCAGCCCAATCTGCTCCAACGTCTTTTCCACAGGGACCTCTTCGGGGAGCCCATTCGGACGCACCTTTACGCCCGGTGCACCCACATCCGCTGCCAACTGAGAATACACCTTCGTGCCTTCTATGTTCTGACGAACCACTGTCTCATCCATCGAATGATAATCAAACGCAGAGCCTAAACCTGCAATGTCGATAGGCGAATCCGCAAACTGTTGTTTCACCGCAGCACGTTCGCTTGCGGATAGCGCTACTTCAACGCCATGCGCGTGTGTTGTCCGCAACTCCACGCCCGAAAATCCCGTTTCCACACACCGTTCAATGATAGTGGGAACATCCCAATCTTTCGCCATGTTATACGTAACCAAACCAAGTTTCATAAATTTTCCTTTCCCCTTAAGAGATAGGCGTGCTTTGTAAGCGCGCCCTTGATTATGTGAAGAGTTGCGAGACAGGGCAGGAAAACCCCTGCACCACATCTTCACCGGTGAGTGTGTCGTTGCGTGTGAGCAACTTGATGTCAGTTTTGCGGCGTATTTCGCCCAAATGCGACGTGCATTCCGAACGATATACCGTCACCGTTTTCATGACAGATTCAATTATCCATACCATCTGCGTTCCTGCATCAAGATAGGCTTGCGCTTTCTCTAAAACGTTCCACACCGCATCGGTTGGGGAAATAACCTCAACAGCGAGGTCTGGCGGAATGGGGAACGCCTTGCTCAGGTCATCGGGCAGGCGTGCTGTTGAAAGAAAGGCAACATCTGGTTTCAGCACACGTTCCCCGACTTGAAAACCGGTGTCCGGGGTGACGACTTCGCCCAGTTGATTCTCATGCACGTACATGCCCAAGCGCAAAAAGACTCTCGCGCCAATCAAACCGTGTTCTGCTGAGGCAGCTGGCATCAGGATTAATTCTCCTTTAACGTATTCATATCCCTCTAAATCGCTCTCAAGAAATTCTTCCAACGTCATCGTGCCGTGTTCAGGCGGAAGCATTTCTTGGAAGTGTTCGCTGCCTTGTTGTGAGTTCATTTTTCCTCCCCTACAATTTGCGTCAGAAACCTCCGACGAGAGCTATAGTGCATTGTCAGACCTATCCTGCCAATGGTATCTGCCCCTGCTTTGCAGGGGTGAAATACCAATGCTGATTTCTCCGCAAGGAATAACGAAAAAACGTTATCTATTCAAAAAGTTGTGCCACTTGACACGAAAACCCCTCGACAACATCCTCACCAGTGAGCGTATCTTCGCATGTTAGGAACTTGATGTCTGTCTGAGAGCGATACACCGTCACCGTCTTTGCCACAGGTTCAATAACCCAGACTAACCGCGTCCCCGCGTCCAGATAGGCGAACGCCTTTTCAGTAACGTTATACTGGACATCTGTCGGTGAGACTACCTCAACCGCGAGATCCGGAGGAACTGGGGATGCCTGGCGTCTGTTTTCCGGCAGCCGTGCTGTCGAGACAAACGCTACATCCGGTTTCACCAAACGCTCACCCAACTTAAATGTTGTTTCCGCAGTATACACGCGCCCTAGTTGATGCTGATAAACATGCGAATCCAAATATCGAATGACGTTGGTGCTTATTTCACCATGTTCCATTGATGGGGGTGACATGGGGACTAATTCTCCTTCTACGTATTCATACCCCTCTAAATCGTTCTGAAGGAATTCCTCTAGCGTCATCGCAACGGGTTCAGGCGGAAGCATTTCTTGCGGATGTTCTCTGCCTTGTTGTGAGTTCATTTTTCCCTCCCCTACAATTTGCGTCACAAACCTCTGACGAGAGCTACAGTGCATTGTTAGATCTAGCTTGCATTCTCAATTCTCCGCAAGGAATGACGAAAAATCGCTTTCAACGTGGTTTAGTCACGCATTTTCAATGCGTGGTTAAAATTCTATTCAAACAGTTGTGCCACTTGACACGAAAACCCCTCGACAACATCCTCACCGTTCAGCGTGTTCCCGCCCTTGAGTAGTTTGTAGTCTGTGTTGGGGCGATACACTGCCACAGTTTGCAATACTGTATCAATCACCCAAACCATCTGCGTTCCTGCATCAAGGTAGGCTTGAACCTTCTCCGAAACGTCCCACTGTGTGTCCGTCGGAGAAATTACTTCAACGGCGAGATCCGGCGGTATCGGAAAGCCCTTAGTTTCGTCTTCAGGTACCCGTGCGGTTGAAGCAAACGCTACATCCGGTTTCACCAAACGCTCACCCACCCGGAATGTCGTTTCCGCCGTAAACACCTCCCCCAGTTGATTCCGATGGACGTGCGCATCCAAGTACCGAATGACTCTAACACTAATCTTACCGTGGACTATTGACGCAGCTGACATCGGCACTAATTCTCCTTCTACGTATTCATACCCCTCTAAATCGTTCTCAAGGAATTCCTCTAGCGTCATATCGGTTGCTATCGGCACGAGGGATACCTCCGTTTGCTCATAACCATTTTTTTGCGGCGTAATGGTATCAGCCCCTGCTTTGCAGGGGTAATATACCACTGCGCCCAAACGCGACGTGCATTCGGAATGCGCATCAGATTCCTCCTTTCTCAGCACTATCTATTTTGAATTGCTTTATACCGCACTTTTTGCTATAATTTCCCTTAACCCTAAAACAAAGGAGAACACTACCATGGATTATGCACTTGAAGACGAATTTGGCGATATCATTGGCAAAGCACGACGCGGACAAGATTTGTTCCAAAGCCAAATCGCCGCGGCCGCTGGAATAACAACGGCGCAACTCGCTCGTATGGAACAGTATACCTTAAAACCGACAGAAGCGCAAGTCTATAAACTCGCAGAAGCACTTAATTTAGACGGCACCAAACTGCTTGACATCGCAATGGAACAGTGGGCACCTAAGCCTATGCAACATCCTGAGAACGCGAACCTTGATGTCATCACGATTAGCGCGCCCGTCGGCGGATGGCCCGTCAATGCTTATCTCTTAATTTGTAAAGCTACCGATGATGCCGCTATTATTGATACGGCTGCGCATCCTGAGCGCATTCTGGAACAGCTAGATGTCCACAAAGTCAACCCGACCGCGATTCTTTTGACGCACGCCCACAGCGACCACGCGGATGGGTTACCGCAGCTCCAATCTGCTACCGGATGCAGAACTTACATCCATAAGAACGAACCGAAACCGCAGAGTGCCACACAATTACGTGAACTTGTCCAGGCGGATGTCGTCGCTGTTGGTGAACTCATGGTTACCGTGGTAGATACCCCCGGGCACACCCCCGGCGGCTGTAGCTTCCTTACACAGACAGCCGCATTCGTCGGAGATGCCATCTTTGCAGGCTCCGTCGGCGGCCCCAACATCTCCTATCAAGCTGAAATTGATAGCGTCCGCGAGAATCTGCTGTCGCTCCCTGATGAGGTGAGGCTCTTTCCCGGACACGGGCCCGCTACAACCGTCGGTGAAGAGAAGCGGCACAACCCATTTTTCTAATCACGTATGCTGTAAATGTCAATAGTCATTGCGTCTCGTTTTTGCGGCGTAATGGTATCGGTTTCCCCTGCTTTGCAGGGGTAATATACCACTGCGCCCAAGTTGGGAGCGGGAACCGGCCTTGTGCCTGCCCAGCGAACAACTTTTTTATTTCTTACATTCGCTTGGCGGACTTATAAAAAATTGATCTCCTACTTAGTCCAACGCTTTCTCTCCATCGGTTTATCTCTTTTGGGGGTTTCACTCCTCGTCTTCTTCATGGTGCATCTCATTCCAGGCGATGCCGCCCTTGCCATTTTGGGCGAACGCGCCACTGAAGAAGCCCTCGTCGAACTCCGAAAGGATATGGGACTAGATAAACCGCTGTATTACCAATACGCGAAATTCCTTTGGGATATCGTACAGCTTGACTTCGGACGCTCCTTTAAAACAAAGCAACCTGTTATTGACGAAATCAAACGCTATTTTCCCGCAACCGTTGAATTAACCTTCGCCGCTATGACATTTTCGATTCTGTTCGGCATAGCGGCTGGCATTATCGCCGCCGTCTACCGTGGCAGGTTTTGGGACTATGTCTCCATGTCGACATCCCTCGCCGGTATCTCCATGCCCATCTTCTGGTTAGGCTTGATGCTCATTCTGCTCTTTTCGTATTTCGTGCCTATACTCCCAAGTACGGGACGCTTGGATGTTGTCTTGGATTTAGATGTTCCGTCGCGCACCGGCTTCTACCTGATTGATACGCTGCTGGCAGGCAATTTCGCCGCCTTTCGGAACGCCATCGCGCACCTCATCCTCCCCGCAATTACGTTAGGCACTATCCCGTTAGCGATTATTGCACGGATGACCCGGTCCAGCCTGCTCGAAGTGCTAAATCAACCCTACATTACTACCGCGTACGCAAAAGGCTTATCGCAGTGGACAGTTATCAGCAAGCATGCAATGAAAAATAGCATGGTGCCCATCTTGACTATTATTGGCCTTGAGGTTGGTTATCTGATGGGGGGTGCTATCCTCACTGAACATATCTTTTCTTGGCCCGGGCTCGGCTCATGGTTGCGCGCCTCCGTTGAAGCGCGCGATGTCCGTGCTGTCCAAGGCGGTGTGCTTTTCGTGGCAACCGTGTTTATGCTTGTCAACCTCACCGTTGACCTGTTGTATGCTTACTTTGACCCGCGCATCCGAGTCGGAGACGAAAGCAAATGAACACCCCAATAACAGTTACCAGTCAGCACCACGCCTATCGGAAACTTCTACGGCACCGCTCCGCTACTATTGGCGCGTCCATTGTCCTATTTTTCATCATCGTTGCCATTTTCGCACCGGTTATCGCAACACACGACCCGAGGCAAGCGAACGTCGTTGAACGCCTCCAGGGCGGATCCGCCGAGCATTACCTTGGCACCGATGGCGTTGGACGGGACATCTTCAGCCGCATTGTCTACGGCACCCGCATCTCCCTGAAGGTAGGGCTCATCGCGATGACATTTTCCATCGGGTTTGGCACGCTCTTCGGCGCAATCGCCGGCTATTATGGCGGTCGGGCTGACAATCTGATTATGCGTGTGATGGATATGATGCTCGCGATGCCGAGCATCCTCCTCGCCATGGTGATTGTCACCATTTTAGGGCAAAGCCTCACCAATGCGATTATTGCTGTTTCCATCGTCTATATTCCACAATACGCCCGAATCTTGCGCGCCTCGGTGCTCAGAGTCCGCGAATTAGACTATGTTATCGCCGCGAAGGTGATTGGTGCGAGTGACAGGCGGATTCTTGTCACCACTGTCCTTCCGAATTGCCTTGCACCGTTGATTGTGCAAGCCACTTTAGGCATCGGTGCCGCTATTTTAGATGCTGCAGGATTGAGTTTCATCGGACTCGGTGCAGAGGTTGGCGAACCAGAGTGGGGGGCGATGCTCAATGAAAATCTAAAGTTCATTCGCCGGAAGCCTTTAGCTGTCACCGCCCCCGGCATTGCTATCTTCCTCATTGTCTTGGGCTTTAATCTCCTTGGAGATGCCCTCCGAGACGCACTAGACCCGCAAATAGATTGAGTTTTCGTCAATTCAGTTTCCGCTCCGATTTTTCCCAATGGTATACACCCCCGCTTTTGCGGCTAATAGGTATGAACCCCTGCAAAGCAGGGGCTAATACCCTCTGCGCCCAGATGCGACGTGCATCGCGGGGGTAGTAACCTTTGTGTCAAAATCGGGGGTTTTTACAAGTTGTAGAGTGCTTCCTCCTAATTGAGGTTGCATCCCAACACCCCCACTCCTAAGCCCCAGCGGGGCGAAAGGTGTAGCATCAGAAACCTCCGACGAGAGCTACAGTGCAACGTCAGAACTATCCTGCATTCTCAATTCTCCGCAAGGAATAACGAAAAATCTGAAAAAACTTTGCAAATTTTTCTAATTCATTATATACTCTTTTTTGTCCCGTTTTTTACAACCAAGTTGTGCGCGAAAAGCAAACAACTTTTTTATTTCTTACATTAAAAATTGTCCAAACTTTCGTAAACGACACATTCGCAATAAAACAGAAAAGGATAAAACAGTGAAAACAGGGAAAACAGTAGAAGAGAGAGCAAGTACGTCCAATACTCAGCAGGTTAATACGTCAGATTCCAGCGAATTGGATTCGCCCAATTGGTTGGATCGCATCGAAGCTGCCTTGGCGCGCAGTGCCGAGTTCCACGCGAAAATAGAGGAACGTCTCGCCGCGGATACCGAGCACCGGGCTGAACAAGCCGAGGAAAGCGCGGCGCGTTTCAGGCAGATTGAACAAGCACAAGCGCGCAGCGCGGAACTCCACGCAAAAATAGAGGAACGTTTTGCCGCAAACGCCGAATTCCAATCGAAACAAGATGCTGAACGCCAAGCACGTGTTGACGAGACTGCCAGAACCGTTGCAGCGTTATCGGAAACTGTCACGCGGATTACGGCGGATACCGAGCAGCGCGCCAAACACGATGCTGAACGCCAAGCACGTGTTGACGAGACTGCCAGAACCGTTGCAGCGTTATCGGAAACTGTCACACGAATTACGGCGGATACCGAGCACCGGGCTGAACAAGCTGCGGAGAGCGCGGCGCGTTTCAGGCAGATTGAACAAGCACAAGCGCGCAGCGCGGAACTCCACGCGAAAATAGAGGAGCGTTTTGCCGCAAACGCCGAATTCCAATCGAAACAAGATGCTGAACGCCAAGCACGCGTTGACGAGACTGCCAGAACCGTCGCAGCGTTATCAGAAACCGTCACGCGGATTACGGCGGATACCGAACAGCGCGCCAAACAAGATGCTGAGCGCCAAGCACGTGTTGACGAGACTGCCAGAACCGTTGCAGCGTTATCGGAAACCGTCACGCGGATTACGGCGGATACCGAGCACCGGGCTGAACAAGCCGAGGAAAGCGCGGCGCGTTTCAGACAGATTGAACAAGCACAAGCGCGCAGTGCTGAACTCCACGCAAAAATAGAGGAACGTTTTGCCGCAAACGCCGAATTCCAATCGAAACAAGATGCTGAACGCCAAGCACGTGTTGACGAGACTGCCAGAACCGTTGCAGCGTTATCGGAAACCGTCACGCGGATTACTGCGGATACCGAGCACCGCGCTGAACAGGCCGCGGAGAGCGCGGCGCGTTTCAGGCAGATTGAACAAGCACAAGCACGCAGCGCGGAACTCCACGCGAAAATAGAGGAACGTCTCGCCGCGGATACCGAGCACCGGGCTGAACAAGCCGAGGAAAGCGCGGCGCGTTTCAGGCAGATTGAACAAGCACAAGCGCGCAGCGCGGAACTCCACGCGAAAATAGAGGAACGTTTTGCCGCAAACGCCGAATTCCAATCGAAACAAGATGCTGAACGCCAAGCACGCGTTGACGAGACTGCCAGAACCGTCGCAGCGTTATCGGAAACCGTCACAAGGATTACGGCGGATACCGAGCACCGGGCTGAACAAGCTGCGGAGAGCGCGGCGCGTTTCAGACAGATTGAACAAGTGCAAGCGCGCAGTGCGGAACTCCACGCGAAAATAGAGGAACGTTTTGCCGCAAACGCCGAATTCCAATCGAAACAAGATGCTGAACGCCAAGCACGCGTTGACGAGACTGCCAGAACCGTCGCAGCGTTATCGGAAACCGTCACGCGGATTACTGCGGATACCGAGCAGCAGGCAAAACTTGAGGTTGAACGCCGAGCACGTGTTGACGAAACCGCCAGAACCGTCGCGGAATTGTCACAAAGTGTCGCGGAACTGAAGGGTATGCTAACGCCGTGGAAGATTGTCCTTGGCGGAATAGTGAGTGTCTCTTTCGCTACCGTCTTATCTGTGACCGGAATGAAAGGGGTTGAGGCACTCCTAAAACTGATTTCAGGGTAAAATAGCAGTGTTTCACAAAAAAGGAAATATACGCATGAACATCCTCGTCCTCCACGGACCGAATTTACACCTTTTGGGAAAACGCCAACCGGAAATTTACGGGCATCAAACGTTGCAAGACATCAATATGGCACTGGACCGGCAAGCCGCCGCGTCGCCTCACCCAATTATGCTCAAAATCTTTCAATCTAATCACGAAGGCGAACTCGTTTCCATCATCGGAGACCACATCGACTGGGCAGATGGCATCCTGATTAATCCCGCAGCCTATACACATACGAGCGTCGCCATCCGAGACGCACTTGCCACCATAGCAGTCCCTGTCATTGAGATTCACCTATCTAACATCTATGCGCGCGAGGCATTTCGGCATCATTCCTATATCTCGGCTGTTGCGGTAGGCGTAATCGGCGGGTTCGGAACCCAT
This sequence comes from uncultured Poribacteria bacterium, assembly GCA_958295855.1. Lineage (GTDB taxonomy): Bacteria > Poribacteria > WGA-4E > WGA-4E > WGA-3G > CATQHH01. The sequence goes on from OY282383.1 coordinate 956,438, forward strand.
AGTTACACCCTGTCCCTTGACGCAATGATTCAAATTTTGCAAGAGCACGTGCATAGCACGTGATTAAATTCGTGGAGAATTAGCCATGGCACAAAACCCTTTCATACCGTTTAATCGGCCGTGGATTGACGAGACCGAAATTGCGGCAGTCAGCGAGGTGCTTGCCTCAAAATGGATTAGCACAGGAGTCAGAGTGCGCGAGTTTGAACGCGCCTTTGCCGAATACCTCGGAGTCAAGCATGCAATCGCTGTCAGCTCCTGCACTGCCGCGCTGCACCTCAGCCTCGTAGTCACCGGTGTCGGTACGGGTGACGAAGTCATTACGACACCTTACACTTTCACTGCTACCGCTGAGGCGATTCGGTACGTCGGGGCAAAGCCCGTGTTCGTTGACATTGACGCACACACCTTGAATATTGACATCGCCAACATTGAACAGGCGATAACACCGCGCACCAAGGCGATAATGCCTGTCCACATCGCAGGACTCCCATGCAATATGGATGCACTGCGGGACATCTGCCGAAATCACAACCTCATACTGATTGACGATGCAGCCCATGCTATTCCAACCGAATACAAAGGGCAATATATCGGAACCCTGGGCGACCTGTCCGCTTTTAGTTTTTATGCAAATAAAAATATAACCACGGCTGAAGGCGGCATGATTACTACGAACAGCGCCGCACTCGCCGAACCACTCCGAAAAATGCGGCTCCACGGAATTGACAAAGACGCATGGGCACGTCAATCGCAGCGTAGCATCTGGCGTTACGACATCGCGATGGAAGGCTATAAATACAACATGACCGATATTCAGGCGGCGATGGGGTTGTGTCAGCTCATGAAACTCAACAAACAACAGGAATGCCGCCGAAATTTCGCACAGATTTATCAAACGGAACTGGCAAAATTCGCCGAAATAAAGACACCGGCAGCACCTGATAACCCGAGTGAGCATGCATGGCATCTTTACATTATCCAGCTCCACACCGGCAACCGTGACGAATTTGTTGAATCTTTGCGGGACGCAAACATTGAATGCAGTGTCCACTACATCCCATTGCACCTCTTCCAATTTTATCAGGAGCAATACGGCTACCGTGTGGGCGATTTCCCGTGTGCTGAGGCAGCTTATGAACGCGTGGTAAGCCTCCCTCTTCATCCAGGGTTAACCGAAATGGATGTGCATCTCGTGATTGATACCATTAGAAGTTTAATGAAAAATCCCTGAGTTTTCATTTGCAATCTGTAAACCTTGCGTCAGAACCCTCCGACGAGAGCTACAGTGCAACGTCAGAACTAGCCCGCATTCTCAATTCTCCGCAAGGAATAACGAAAAAATCGAAAATAGATGCACAATAAGTCAAACAAACAACTCCACCAAATTATCCCCACCGAGGTATGTTTCTCGTGTGATGTCTGCTGTCGATTTTTAGAGGCGGACAGTCCCCTCGCGCCCATCTTCACCGAAACGGAGACAGAGAAAGTCATAGCACACGGTGTAGAACCAGCACTGTTTCGCCCGCAGGCAGATGGAAGAAGCGCGCAGATTCAACTAGAACCCCACGCCGATTTCTACATCTGTCCCTTTTTTCACCCAGAAACCAGCCACTGCACTATCTACCCGATCCGGCCGCTCGATTGTCAACTCTATCCTTTCGCCCTAATGTTCAACGAGAATAGGAGCGAGGTTGTGCTCGGCGTGGATACCCTCTGCCCGTTTGGTGAGGCGCATCTCGAAACGGAAGCCTTTCAGCGGCACATCCGCCATGTTATTGATTACGTAGAATCCGAAACGGTTACCGCACAGATCTCCGCGAACTGGAGCCTTATCGGCGACTATCAAGATACCGTGAAAATTGTCCATACTTTCAGTAGGAGCGATTTCCCGAGCGCGACGCGCGGGTGCCCGCGTTCGGAGCCATCTCCTGAGCGCGACAACAAAAATTGACACATGCAACTTCGTCCGCTCACGCTTGATGACAAACCCATTTTTGACGCGTACGCGCGCCGGACATGCACTTTCCTGTCCAGTTATGCCTTCGCACCGCTTTATATATGGCGGGAGCATTTTCAGTTTTATTGGACACTGCTGGACGACTATTTCTGTGTGTTTGCTAAGCAGGGAGATGACTACTTCATGCCAATTCTGCCCCTGGGCATTTCTTCGTGTAGGCGCGCCCCAGTTATATTCAGACAACAACCGCGCTCCAAGCAGCCCTTAAACGTGGTTCAAGAAGCGTACCGGTTCATGCTGGAATCCAATCGGAATCCACACATCGCCCGAATCGAAAACGTTCCACATGAGATGCTTTCTTTCTTTGAAAAGAATGGCTTTTGCACTACCTTAAAGGAAACCGAATATCTCTATGAAACGGAGACACTTGGCAAGCTAAGCGGCAATCGCTACAAGAGCAAGCGACATGCATACAACGCTTTTGTAGCGCGCTATCCATCAGCGACACTCAGCCCGTATTGCACAGCTGACCGGGACGAGTGTTTCGCACTATATGACACATGGCACACTGCACGTGCAGCGAAATGTAACGATGAAATCTATCGTGCAATGCTTGACGATTCCTGGTGTGCGCACCGCATCGGTATCGCACATGCAGAGGCACTGCGGCTTATTGGCAGGGTTGTCCGCATCAACGGACGCATTAAAGGCTATACCTTCGGCTACCCGCTTAACGCCGATACATTTTGCGTGATATTTGAGGTAACAGAGTTAAAAATAAAGGGCCTCGCGCAGTTTATCTTTCGCGAATTTTGTAAGGAGTTAATGGACACTTACCGGTGGCTTAACGCGATGGATGATTCGGGATTAGAAAATCTAAAGCGCGTCAAACACTCCTATCATCCTGTCCGGTTGATACCATCTATGACGTTTTGCGGCGAGTAGGTGATATCCCCCGCAAAGCGGGGACTAACACCCTTTGCACCCAAGTTGCGCGTGAATTGTATGTTACCCCGCTTTGCGGTAATGGTATGCTCCCCTGCTTTGCAGGGTGACATACCTCTGCATACCTGTTAGCAAGCAACTTTTTTATTTCTTACTTATGCGCCGTGCATTCTGCTCCGATTTTTCCGCGGTGGGATTCGCCCCGCTTTGCGGGATATTTACCCACTGCAAAATCGGGTTTCGTAATGAGTTCTAGGGCTTTTCTTATCTGGGTAGGAGCGATGTCCGAATCGCGACACCGGGAGATGCCTTCTACCTTTAAAAAGGTTGCGTAAAAAACCTCCGACGAGATCTACAGTGCAATGTTAGAGCTATCTTGCATTCTCAATTCTCCGCAAGGAATAACGAAAAACCGCAAGGAATAACGAAAAACCGCAAGGAATAACGAAAAACCGCAAGGAATAACGAAAAACCGCAAGGAATAACGAAAACATGAAACCAGTACTTATCTTTCTCAACGGCTACTATGACACACGCTATCTCGATTTTTACCGGCAAGAAATCGGAGAGGCCATCGAGAATCGGTTCCCGCTTATCTGTGCCAATGGGGGGATGCGGATATTTGACGAATTAAATCGGCAGAGGGACACGCCCCTCGTACCAGATGTCCTCATCGGTGACATGGATTCGGTCCCACATCAGGATTACAAACCCCTCCCAGAAGCAAAACATACCGTGCAGGAATGGGTGGGACAAACGGACAAAGATTATACCGATGGCCAACTCGCCGTGGACTATGCGATAGAAGAATACGGGGGCCGACATATCATTCTTTATGGTGCCTTACCGAGACCGGAAGAATATGAGACAGATCAATTTCTTGGCAACCTGAAACTGATGAATTTTGGGCACCACCGGCTGTCCGCAGGCGAATGTTACAAAGCCGAAATGCGAGACCCGAGACAAACAATCTATTATGTGTTATCAGCATTGCGGTTAACCCGAAAAAACAGCAGGGTGCAACGTGTCTCGCTTATTGCAGAAGTGCCCAACGTCATAGTCAAAAATAGCCAAAACCTGCGCTGGGACTTGGCATCGCTCCATATCCACCCCGCCTTAACAAACGCCCTCCGGAACGAATTTGTCGACGGCGCGGAATGGGCAACACTCCAGTTGACAGAAGACTCCGCGCCAGTTTACGTCATTCACAATTGGTAAGAGTCAGGCACTTGCTAATACCGCCTTGAGCGTCTCCGTGTCCAAATTGGCACCACTCATCACCATCACCACGTGCTGTCCCGCCAGCGTATCCGCAAGTTTATGGGCAGCTGCAAGCGGTGCTGCGCCCGCCCCTTCTGCCAAGTTGTGCGTCCATCGCAACGCCAAACGGATGCCCTCCTGCAGCTCAGCCTCGCTGAGCAACACAATGTCGTGAATGCCATCTTTAATAATAGAAAACGGCAGGGAGAACGGCACGCGCGTCGCAACCCCATCAGCAACAGTAGTGCAAGAATCGGTTTCAATAAGCCCGCCGGCCTTCCACGACAGATAAACAGCGGGGGCATTTTCCGCTTGCACACCGATGACGTTGGTATTCGGATTAATAGCCTTCGCGACCGTAATAGCACCGCAGGAACCGCTCCCTCCACCAATAGGCACAATAATCGAGTCCACATTCGGAAGGCTTTCAAAAATCTCAAGCGAATAGGTGCCTACGCCGTGAAAGAGCGCGGGTTCAAGACACGGATGAACGTAATAGAGCCCGCGCGCCGCCTGAAGCGTCTCACATAATTCGCGCGCCTCGTCAAAATCAACGCCGTGTTCAATCAGCTCCGCGCCAAACGCGCGCATCGCGCTGTTCTTCTCCGGATTGTTCCCATGCGGCACAACGACGGTTGCATTTACGCCAAATTGTGCCGCCGCATACGCAATAGACTGCCCGTGATTCCCGCGTGTTGCTGTAATTACTCCCTTCTCACGTTGTGCTTGCGGCAGGTGATGCATGAAATTCAGCCCACCGCGCACCTTAAAACTGCCCGTCGGATTGTGATTTTCGTGTTTAATATAAGCATGAAATCCGAGTTTCTCGGATAATTCTGGGTAATGAATTAAGGGACTCGGTTTTAAAAACTGTGCTACAACGCGTCGCGCAGCAATAATTCCCTGAAACGTAACAGATGCCACATTCCCTCCTTTGAAAGCATGTCTTGCCAATCTAAAAAATCTATGCTAACATGTTAACATATTCCTAGTGTACCTATCAAACCCACCTGTAAAGGAAACACACATGGCACAACAATGGCACGCCACGCAAGTGGCAGTTGACGAAACCGACGACCTTATCGAAGCATGCTATCGGAAGGGGTGGACAGATGGCCTCCCCGTTGTTCCGCCAACCCCGGAACGGGTTGAACGGATGCTCAGCAACACAGACCGGGCTCCAGACGAATTAATCGCCTCGGTGCCGCCAAAGTGGGGCAGAGCAACAGTTGAGAAGGTGGCAATTAACGCAGTCATGGCAGGGTGCCAACCGGCGTACCTACCGGTTGTCCTCACTGCAGTGGAGGCGATGACATCCGAGCCGTTTAATCTACACGGCGTTCAGGTGACTACGTCGCATGTTTCACCGATGCTTGTTGTTAACGGGCCCGTCCGGAAGCAGTTAGACATTAACGACAGTTTCAACCTTTTCGGACAGGGATGGCGCGCGAACGCGACAATTGGCCGCGCTGTACGACTCGTCTGTACCAACATCGGCGGCGCACTACCCGGCGAACTTGACCGGGCTGCCTTCGGACATGCCGGAAAATATACCTGTTGTATCGCTGAAAAGGAGGAAGAAAGTCCTTGGACAGCGTTGCACGTTGCACGCGGCTTTCAAGCAGCGGAAAGCACCGTAACCGTCTTTGCTGGTGCTAGCCCACAGAGTGTCAACGACCACGGTAATAACACCGCAGAAGGTATTCTTGACACTATCTGTGCACACCTGACGTCTCCTGGCAGCAGCGGTGGCGAAACACTCCTCGTTGTTGGACTTGAACACGCAAAGACAATTTCCAGTGACGGCTTTAGCAAGGCAGACGTGCAACGTTACATTGCGGATACCACAGAACGTTACTCGGAAGAAAACCTGATGCTCATGGTAGCAGGCGGGCCTGCGGGCAGATGGACTATTGTCGTCCCCGGCTGGGGCTCTCCTACCTCTCGAGCGATGACGATGGCATTGAAAAACTAAACCTTCCTGTCATTTTCACGTCAAATAGAACGGTGGCAAAATATGCTTGCAAATTCGCTAAAAATGTGGTATCCTTTAAAAGGAAAATAGAAACGCTGCTATCAAGTATTAGCAACTCGCCGCTGGTTCTACGGAGAGTCTAAACGCCTGATGGATACCTGGTAACACCTCATAGCAGAGGCGTAGGGGTAGTGCCTTGTGCCTACCCTGATGAAACAGGAATTTAGAATCTAGATTTCTATAGCGTTTTGTAGAAATGCACAGATTCAAAGGAATAGCTAAGAAACCCAAATCCGTTTTTTAACGTTACACTTAAGGAAACCATGCGATGGACGCGAGAACGTTATCTTTACCAATTAGCACGCTAAATTACAAACAACCTGCCGCTGTGCAAGTTGGCACCCCAGTCTCAGTAGTCATTGACATAATGCAAGGAGCGGGGGGTGGGTGTGTTCTCGTCGTTGATGCTGAAGAACGGCTCGTCGGCATCGTAACCGAACGCGACCTGCTCGTTCAGGTGTGTGGGCAGCGGTTGGCACCCGCAGCAGTAAACGTTGAACAGGTCATGACAGAAGCCCCCGAGTCGTTGCGCGCCAGTGACCCGATTGCCTTCGCCTTGAACCTGATGCACCTCGGGCATTTCAGGCACATCCCGCTCTGCATCTGGGATGACCAGCACTATGAGTACCCCGTCGGGTTGATTTCAACACGAGATATTTTAGAGCACGTCGCTATATTCATTGAGAATCAGGAAGGAGACGCATAGCCATGCTTTATGAACAGGCAATTGATGAAGAAATCGCACAGATGGATAAAGATGTGGAAGCGTCACTCAAGGCTCTGGAATCTGGTGAAATTCAGGTCCCCCTCCGACAGTTGATGCGCCCGTGTGTTATCATTGACATTTCAACAAGCACACAGGATGCCATTGACTTGCTGATAGCGAAACAGATTGGGGCTGTGCCCATTGTGGCAGATGGGGTTCTTCGAGGGATTTTTAGTGAACGGGACGTGTTGCGCAAAATTTTAAACCAACAGGTTGGGGATTTGACACGCATCCCCGTTGAACAGTTCATGATAGCTCACCCACAGACAGCGAGTGCCGAGGATATGTTGGATACGGCTATCTTATATATGGCGCACGGCAAATACCGGCATCTGCCCATTGTGGATGAACAGCATCACCCCATTGGCATGGTGTCAATTCGCGACGTTATCTCTTATCTCGTTGAGAATTTCCCGCAGGAGGTACTGACATTACCCCCAGAACCGATTCGAGACGCACTGAAGGCACGAGAAGGAGCATAACACATGGACGAGGGCTTTTGTAGGCCGGCTTTGTGCCACCACCCTTACAAAGAAGTTTCCCACTATTTTCAATAGTGGTGAACAATGTACATAAAAAGGCTGAATACTGATGCATAAGCAAGTAGAGCAAATTCAGGAGGCGACAGTTCTGTTTGCTGGCGACTCCGGCGATGGATCCCAAACCATTGGGACACAGATGACAGAGACCTCTGCCATTGTCGGAAACGATGTCGCAACATTGCCCGATTACCCGGCTGAAATTCAGGCACCTGCTGGCTCACTCGCAGGGGTTTCTGGATTCCAATTACACTTCTCCAGTGAAAATATTCACACCCCCGGCGATACCTGTGACGTGCTTGTGGTGATGAACCCCGCCGCCTTAAAAGTCAATATCCATAAACTGAAAACCAACGGAATTCTGATTGTGAATTCAGATAATTTCGCGCGGCGAAATTTGCGATTGGCTGGCTACGAGGACAATCCGCTTGAGGACGACTCCCTCACAAAATATCAGGTCTTCCCTGTCGAATTGACACGGCTTACCGGAAAAGCACTTGAAGCCACCGGCCTCAGCACCCGCGAGATTGACCGGTGTAAAAACTTTTTCGCACTCGGGATGATTCTGTGGCTCTACAACCGCCCTATGGAGTATACCATGAGGTGGATTAAGACCAAGTTTGCGAAAAAGCCTCAGTACATTGAATCAAATATCTTGGCACTCCGAGCCGGCAATACCTACTGCGAAGCTACCGAACAATTTGCTACCTCTTATGAAGTCAAGCCGGCACAATTTGCCTCCGGAAAATATCGGAATATTGAAGGCAATATGGCAACCGTCTTAGGGCTAATCACCGCTTCGCATCAATCCGGGCTACAACTCGTCTACGGCAGTTATCCGATAACGCCCGCCAGTGACATCCTTCACGGGCTAGCACAATACCGGAATTTTGGCGTTGTGACGATGCAGATGGAGGACGAAATCTCCGCTGTCGGGGTGGCTATCGGGGCCGCTTTTAGCGGCGCACTCGGCGTTACCGGCAGTAGCGGGCCCGGCCTCGCCCTCAAATCTGAAGCCATTAATCTCGCAATGATTGCCGAATTGCCGCTCATCGTATGCAATATCCAAAGAGCCGGCCCTTCAACAGGGATGCCCACAAAAACGGAGCAGTCTGACCTGTTGCAGATGTTTTATGGCAGAAACGGCGAATCCCCAGTCCCTATCCTGGCAGCGTGCTGCCCACACGACTGTTTTGAAACCATTTATGAGGCATGCCGAATCGCCGTAAAATACAGGACACCTGTCATTTTTTTGTCGGATCTGTACATCGCACTGGGCGCAGAACCGTGGCGCATTCCCAACCTCGCAGAACTTCCTAAAATCGAACCCAATTTCCAAACCGAAGTGGGAGGGTTCGAACCATATCTGAGAGACGAAGCTACCCTCGCACGCCCCTGGGCAAAGCCTGGCACGCCCGGCCTAGAACACCGCATCGGCGGACTGGAAAAATCGGATATTACCGGGAATGTCAGTTATGATGCGGAAAACCATGAGAAAATGGTCGGTATTAGAGCTGAAAAGGTCGCGCGCATCGCTGAAGATATACCCCCAACGGAAGTCTTTGGCGCACCAGAGGGAGAACTGCTTGTACTCGGATGGGGCGGCACTTATGGCACCCTCCGCACCAGTGTTGAACATAAAATAGATGAAGGGCACGCAATAGCCCATGTACACTTGCGTTACATCAATCCATTCCCCAGTGACCTAGGGGAGATTCTCAACCGATTCAAAACGGTTTTAATCCCAGAGTTGAACAGCGGGCATCTCCTCCAATTAATCCGGGCCGAGTATCTTGTTGATGCAGTCGGACTCAACAAAGTCCAGGGGCAACCCTTCCAAGTTTTTGAATTGGAATCTAAAATTAAATCGCTCCTCTAAGTTTGCCACTATTTTCAATAGTGGTGAAACATTTTCTGCCATAAGCCGGGCCTCGCATGAAATTCCTTTTGCATGTCTCGGCTGATGCGCTAATGGTGTTAACCCCTGCAAAGCAGGGAAAACCAATACCAAAAAAGGCAAGTCACACATAATGAGAAAAAATAAAAAGTCTTCACGCATTCCGAGCGGAGCACCTACCCTCACCCAGAAAGATTTTGCATCCGATCAGGATGTGCGGTGGTGCCCCGGTTGTGGCGATTACTCCATTCTCGCCCAAACGCGACGAATTATGCCTGAATTGGGCGTCCCAAAAGAGAATATCGTCTTTATCTCCGGAATCGGATGTTCAAGCCGCTTCCCGTACTACATGAACACCTACGGATTTCATACGATTCACGGCAGAGCACCTACCATCGCATCTGGGGTGAAAATGGCGAATCCAGACCTCTCTGTTTGGGTTATCACCGGCGATGGCGACGCACTCTCTATCGGCGGAAACCATTTCATCCACCTAATGCGCCGCAACTTTGATATCAACGTGCTTCTCTTCAACAACCGGATTTATGGGCTCACCAAGGGACAATACTCGCCTACTTCGGAACAGGGAAAACAGACAAAGTCAACACCGCTGGGTTCCCTTGAAACCCCCTTTAATCCCATTAGCCTTGCTTTGGCTTCCGGGGCAACCTTTGTGGCGCGCTCACTTGACACAGATTCACACCACTTGCAATCCACTATTAAAGCCGCGTTTGAACATAAAGGCACCTCCTTCATTGAGATCTATCAAGACTGTATTATCTTCAACAGGGATGCCTTCAAACAGTATACCGATAAGTCAACAAAATCTGAAAATACAGTCCATCTTGAACACGGCGAACCGCTTGTCTTCGGGAAAGAAGGCGAAAAAGGGATTCGCTTGAACGGCTTCCTGCCTGAAGTTACCACCGCTACAAACGGCACGGAGGCCGAGGCTAACCTCATCGTGCATGACCAGTACGCGGAGAACACCACCCTGGCGAACTTCCTCGCACGGATGAGTGATATGCCGGAAATGCCACATCCAATCGGTATCTTCCGCAGCGTTCACCACCCCTGTTACGAAGAACTGATGACGCAACAGATTGCATGGGCAAAACAGCAGAGGGGGCCAGGAGAAATCGATGCCCTGCTCAATGCGGGGGATACCTGGGTTGTGCCATAAGGAAGTAAACCCCTGCTTACAGGGGTAAATACCACAACAGGTTACGTTGTCAGTATCAGTTATCGGTTAAAAGAGACGGGCGATGAACATCACCCCTCTTTAACCGATAACTGTTCGCGTAGTCGCGCGATTCGTTGCATAAGCATGTTTATGAGAATAAAATTAGTCTTGATAATAGAATCCCACCATGTCAAACCATAATTCATCTCTTAAGTCAGGCATCCTCGACAACCATCATCGAGGAAATGTTGGCAATTTCCTGAAGTCCAAAATCGAAGAGGGTTCCTCTCTTTCTATTGTCTCCGCGTACTTTACGATTTACGCCTTTCAGGCACTCAAAGAGTCGCTCACAGAAATTAAAGAACTTCGATTTCTGTATGGTGAACCCCGCTTTGTGAAAAGCGTTGACTCAGAAAACACCGACAAAAAAGCCTTCAAAATTGATTTTTCGTCATTCCTTGCGGAGTAATCAGAATGCAAGACAGGTCTAACAATGCACTGTAGATCTCGTCGGAGGTTTCTGATGCAACCTTTGTCGTAGGAGCGATCTCCGAATCGCGACATTGATCAGCAACCGGGACCGCAGCGACGTGAAGATGTGGTTTGATGAAATTTGGGATGACAAAGAACTCGTCGAAGATGTTAAAGAGGAAGTCCTATTATACCTTGAACAACACTATCAAAATTTCACAATACCCCGACGTTTATTTACTACAAAACTCTGTAAACCTTGCGTCAGAACCCTCCGACGAGATCTACAGTACATTGCTGTGCCTGTCTCGCATTCTCAATTCTCCGCAAGGAATAACGAAAAAGCGATTCTTGGGTGAGCAAGAAAAAAGTGGACTGCTTACTGAGGATGTACAACTCATTGATACAGACATCTGGAAAACCCTATTTGAGTTCCAGAAGGACGCGGTAAAGGGAGCAATTAACAAGATTCGACAACACAACGGTTGTATCATCGCGGATAGTGTCGGCTTGGGTAAAACCTTCGAGGCACTCGCTGTGATTAAATACTTTGAACTGTTGAATAACAAGGTACTTGTGTTATGTCCAAAGAAATTGCGGGACAATTGGACAATTTATCGAGCAGAGAATAACAGCGAATTGAATCCCTTCCTCAAAGACAGGTTTGGATACACCGTTCTGTCACATACCGACTTGAGCCGCGAGAGTGGGTGGGCGGGTGACATTAACCTTGAAACTATCAACTGGGGCAACATTACCCTGATGATTGGAAAAAGCTGCCCATTCCTGATGTGCCGCCTGAGCAACAAGCTCCGATTGTTGAACTTGTCGATCAAATTCTTGATGCCAAGTGCGCAGCCTCAGATGCGAACGTATCCGCCCTTGAAAAAGAGATTGACAAGCAGGTGTATGCGTTGTATAATTTAACGCAAGAAGAGATCGCTCTTGTGGAGGCGGAGGCGGAGTAAATTTTCTGAATGCACTACCTCACTCTTGGACGAGTCGTTATTGTGGAGGAAAGAGAATGAGCAAACCACTGAAGATATTCATTACCTATTCACATACCAATACAGCAGAAAAGGAAAAATTGAGAATCCGTCTTGCTGTCATGGAGCACGAAGGCTTAATAAGCCCCTGGGACGACAACGAAATCACCCCTGGTGACGAGTGGCGTGATGCCATTTCCAGTAACCTTGCCGATTCCGACATTCTGCTCTATCTCACCTCCGCTTATAGCCTTGCCTCTGAAAGCTGCAACAAGGAATTGGCCGAGGCGTTAAACGCAGAGATAAGAGTTATCCCGATTATTCTTGAAGATTGCGATTGGAAAAAGCATCAACTCAGGAACTTTCAAGCTCTTCCTGAAAGAGGTAAACCCCTTAACAAATGGGTTCCAGAGAGCGATGGCTGGCAAAATGTGGTGGAGGGTATCCGAAAAGCCGTTACCGAACCCCGGATAACACCAGAAGAAATAGAAATGTTGGCTGATTTGGCATTACAACGGGGTAACTTTCTGATGATGCTGGAACAAATAGATGGGGCAATAGAAGCCTACTCACGTGCAATTGACCTTAATCCGCGCTATGCTGATGCCTATAACAATCGCGGCATTGCTTACAGGCGAAAAGGCGATGTTGAGCGCGCCATCGAAGACTATACTACAGCCATACAACTCAATCCCAAACTTGCCATAGCCTATAGCAATCGCGGCGGGGCTTACCTCGAAAAAGGCAAAGTTGACCTCGCCATCAAAGACTATAACAAAGCGATAAAACTCAATCCCAAACTTGCCGATGCCTATAGCAATCGCGGCGGGGCTTACCTCGAAAAAGGCGATGTTGATCGCGCCATCGAAGACTTTACTACAGCCATACAACTCAATCCCAAACTTGCCATAGCCTATAGCAATCGCGGCGGGGCTTACCTCGAAAAAGGCGATGTTGATCGCGCCATCGAAGACTTTACTACAGCCATACAACTCAATCCCAAACTTGCCAATGCCTATTACAATCGAGGCATTGCTTACGAAGAAAAAGGTGAACTTGATCGCGCCATCAAAGACTATACTACAGCCATACAACTCAAACCAGGTTATGCCGAAGCCTATAACAATCGCGGTCTTGCTTACGACAAAAAAGGTGAACTTGATCACGCCATCGAAGACCATACTACAGCCATACAACTCAATCCCAAACATGCCGATGCCTATAACAATCGCGGTGGGGCTTACCTCGAAAAAGGTGAACTTGATCGCGCCATCGCTAATTTTAGCAAGGCGATAGAACTCAAACCAGACATAGTCGAAGCCTATAGCAATCGCGGTCTTGCTTACCTCGAAAAAGGTGAACTTGATCGCGCCATCGCTAATTTTAGCAAGGTGATAGAACTGAAACCAAATTATGCTGAGGCCTATCTCGCTCGCGGTTTTGCTTACTACAAAAAAGGCGATGTTGACAGGGCGATTGCAGACCATAGTGAGGTACGGAAACTCAAACCCGATCTGCTTGAGGAACTACAAAATGGCTAGAAAAATTTTTGTTTCCTATAAACACGCTGATGATAGTGTTGAGCCCCTGAACGGTGAAACAACTGCCCGCGCTTATGTTGATGAGTTAATTGAGTTATTTGAAGGCGATGAAATCTATAAAGGAGAAGGTGATGAAGATTTAAGCGAATTTAAGGATGAAACTATTGAATCTCATCTGAAAGATAAGATATAGGACAGTAGTTTAACACTTGTCCTAATTTCACCATTGTCTGAATGCGACGTGCATTCGCCCATAAGCGACGTGCATTCAGACTAAGTAAGATTGACAAATTCATCTCTAAATTGTATAATTTGATAATGCTTGGAGGAATGTAGAATAGAAACATCAACGCATGAACACACCAATTGAAATATCTAACTTGGCGGACTACATCAACCAAATAGATGAGATAACCCATCCCGAAAAAAACTATCTCTACCGCGGTCAGGAAAATGAAGCGTGGCTAGTCACCAGCAGTGCTTATCGTCGCTTGGTAAGTAGTGCTGAGGGTTTGGAAAAGGAAGCCGATCTCCTTCCCAATTCGTTGCGGCTTCTGTGCCGGAATTACCTTATACAAATCGTTGATGAAATTAAACTAAGGCACCCCTCTACATATAGGGATCTATTAAAGAGGAACACCGCTATGGATAACAGATTAACCGACAAAGGCGAACTTTTCTCCAAGTACTTGCGGCGGGGCAATCAGAGGTTGCTATCGAAAAAGTACAATGAGGCAATCGAAGACTACAACGAGGCAATTGCGTTGAATCCAAGCTATGTGCATAGCTATAGCATGCGCGGCTACGCTTATCGTATTAAAGGTGAGTTTGAGTCCGCTATCAAAGATTATACCAAACTGATAGAGCTCAGACCCGATGATGCCGAGGCACATTGTAATCGCGGTCTCGCTTACTGCAAAAAAGGGGAACTTGCGCTCGCCATGCAAGACTTCAACAAAGCGATTAAACTCGAACCGCATCTTGCTGACGCATATAACGGTCGCGGTTTGACGTACTGCCAGAAGGGTGAGATTAACCTCGCCATCCAAGATTATAATATGGCGATAGCACTGAGACCCGATTTTGCCAAGGCCTATAACAATCGTGGTATTGCTTACCGAGAGAAAGGTGAATTAGATCAGACTATTGATGACACCGGCACGGCAATAGAACTGTACCCAGGTTTCGCTTATGCCTATAGCAATCGCGGTAACGCTTATGTCAGCAAGGGCTTGGTGAATCTTGCTATCAAAGACTACAATAAGGCGATACGTCTGAACCCAAATCTTGCCGAACTCTATTGCAATCGCGGCGTGGCTTACGAAGACAAGGGGGAACTTGAGCGTGCTATTGAAGACTATACCAAAGCGATAGCACTCAAACCTGTTTATGCCGAGGCATATAATAATCGCGGCAATACTTACAGCAAAAAAGGCGAGTTTCATCGCGCCATCCAAGACTTTAACACCGCGATAGAACTCAAACCAGACATGGCAGAAGTTTATGGCAACCGCGGCAATACTTACAGCAAAAAAGGCGAGTTTCATCGCGCCATCCAAGACTTTAACACCGCGATAGAACTCAAACCAGACATGGCAGAAGTGTACAACAATCGAGGTTTGACCTACTTCGCCAAAGGTAAGGTTGAGCATGCCATTGCGGACTATACCAAAGCGATAGAACTCAAACCAGACATGGCCGAAGCCTATTACTGTCGCGGCGTGGTGTGGGCACGCCTGCAAAAATGGGAAAAAGCAAGATTAGACCTGACTGTTGCCAAGATTATCGGGAAGGACAGCATACCCGCTTTTCAACGCGCCAACAGAAGTATTGCATATTTTGAGCAGAAACATGGCGTTGAGCTCCCAGAAGACATCGCTGCAATGCTCACTCCCCCGTAGGCATAGCAGTGGAGAGGGAAACTTTCTGAATCGCGGAGTGACGCGGATATCACAGATTTCACGGATTTTCACTCCGCGTCCTCTGCGATAATCCGTGATTCAGACAAATACACCCACTCACTCCCAAAGGAATCCGCACTATCAAAGAAAGTATCTAAAAAATCACTGCGGCAGAACTCAGAGAAATTTCCTCAGTTGCAAGCACTCAAAAATCCGCGTCCTCCGCGTCATCTGTGATAATCCGCGATTCAGACGGTCACAGAAATGAGGTTGACAAACAGGCACATACATGCTATAATTTGACATCAGGGGAGATTCGAATTGTGGAGGCGGAGGCGGAATAAATTGTCTGAATGCACTACCTCACTCTTGGACGAGTCGTTATTGTGGAGGAAAGAGAATGAGCAAACCACTGAAGATATTCATTACCTATTCACATACCAATACAGCAGCAAAGAAAGAATTGATAATCCATCTTGATGTCATGAAGCGCAAAGGCTTAATAAGCATCTGGCACGACAACGAAATCACCCCTGGTGACAAGTGGCGTGATGCCATTTTCAGCAACCTTGCCGATTCCGACATTCTGCTCTATCTCACCTCCGCTTATAGCCTTGCCTCTGAAAACTGCAACAAGGAATTGGCCGAGGCGTTAAACGCAGAGATCAAAGTTATCCCGATTATTCTCGAGCATTGCGATTGGGAAAACGCTCAACTCAGTGACTTTCAAGTTCTTCCTGAAAGAGGCAAACCCATTAACGAATGGGTTCCAGAGAGCAAAGGCTGGCAAAATGTGGTGGCGGGTATCCGAAAAGCCATTACCGAAATGCAACTTCAGGCGGAATCCCCACCTCGTATGACACCAGAATCTGATCTGGAGAAGGAAGGTGAGCTTGGCACTGAGGCGAAATCCTCACCCCGTATAACACCAGAAGAAGCTGATTTGGCATTACAACGGGGTAACTTTCTGATGATGCTGGGACAAATAGATGGGGCAATAGAAGTCTACTCACGTGCAATTGACCTTAATCCGCGCTATGCTGAAGCCTATAACAATCGCGGCAATGCTTACGAAGAAAAAGGCAAGGTTGACATGGCCATCAAAGACTATAACAAAGCGATAAAACTCAATCCCAAAATTGCCGAAGCCTATAGCAATCGCGGCACTGCTTACGAAGAAAAAGGCGAGGTCAACCGCGCTATCGAAAACTATAACGAAGCGATAAAACTCAATCCCAAACTTGCCGAAGCCTATAGCAATCGCGGTCTTGCTTACGACAAAAAAGGTGAACTTGATCGCGCCATCGAAGACCATACTACAGCCATACAACTCAAACCAGACATGGCCGAAGCCTATAGCAATCGCGGTCTTGCTTACGACAAAAAAGGTGAACTTGATCGCGCCATCGAAGACCATACTACAGCCATACAACTCAAACCAGACATGGCCGAAGCCTATAGCAATCGCGGTCTTGCTTACGACAAAAAAGGTGAACTTGATCGCGCCATCGAAGACCATACTACAGCCATACAACTCAATCCCAAACTTGCCAATGCCTATTACAATCGCGGCATTGCTTACGACAAAAAAGGTGAACTTGATCGCGCCATCGAAGACCATACTACAGCCATACAACTCAAACCAGACATGGCCGAAGCCTATAGCAATCGCGGTCTTGCTTACGACAAAAAAGGTGAACTTGATCGCGCCATCGAAGACCATACTACAGCCATACAACTCAATCCCAAACTTGCCAATGCCTATTACAATCGCGGCATTGCTTACCTTAAAAAAGGCGAACTTGATCGCGCCATCGAAGACTATACTACAGCCATACAACTCAATCCCAAACTTGCCAATGCCTATTACAATCGCGGTCTTGCTTACGACAAAAAAGGTGAACTTGATCGCGCCATCGAAGACCATACTACAGCCATACAACTCAATCCCAAACTTGCCAATGCCTATTACAATCGCGGTCTTGCTTACGACAAAAAAGGTGAACTTGATCGCGCCATCGCTAATTTTAGCAAGGCGATAGAACTCAAACCAGGTTATGCCGAAGCCTATAACAATCGCGGTCTTGCTTACGAAGAAAAAGGTGAACTTGATCGCGCCATCGAAGACCATACTACAGTCATACAACTCAATCCCAAACTTGCCAATGCCTATTACAATCGCGGCATTGCTTACCTTAAAAAAGGCGAACTTGATCGCGCCATCGAAGACTATACTACAGCCATACAACTCAATCCCAAACTTGCCAATGCCTATTACAATCGCGGTCTTGCTTACGAAGAAAAAGGTGAACTTGATCGCGCCATCGAAGACCATACTACAGCCATACAACTCAATCCCAAACTTGCCAATGCCTATTACTATCGAGGTTTGGCTTACTTCGCCAAAGATAAGTTTGAGCATGCCATTGCGGACTATACCAAAGCGATAGAACTCAAACCAGATATGGCCGAAGCCTATTACTGTCGCGGCGTGGTGTGGGCACGCCTGCAAAAATGGGAAAAAGCAAGATTAGACCTGACTGTTGCCAAGGTTATCGGGAAGGACAGCATACCCGCTTTTCAACTCGCCAACAGAAGTATTGTAGGTTTTGAGCAGAAACCTGGCGTTGAGCTCCCAGAAGACATCGCTGCAATGCTCACTCCCCCGTAGGCATAGCAGTGGAACACAAAATTGTCTGAATCGCAAATTTTCGACCCACACTAATCTATAATCCACATAATTGACATGAATCGCAACGTGTGCTATAATTTAAAATAGTTTATATAGAAAAGAAAATGAAATGGCAAACTTTGATACTATCACGAAAACACAAGCGCGGACACATCCGATGGATTTCGTCAACCTCTGCTTTAAATTCAGGCAGCAGGATGTCGCCTTTTTGGAGGTTATTACACCCGAACAACCCACCGTTGAAATGCATCAAGCAGATATGCTTATCAAAGTGCGGCTCAACGGTAGAGAGGTACTGATACATTTTGAGTTTCAAACCACTGACAGCTACGAACCTGATATGGCTCTCCGGATGGCAGGCTATATCAGCCGAACAGTTGAAACTTATATGGTGCCGGTGTATTCAAGCGTTATCTATCTGCGTCCTGATGCAGGCAGAAGAGACCCGGGGTACTATCGGCAAGACATAGCCGGGCATCAAATTCTCATTGAATATCAGGTTTTGCGTCTGATTGAAATGGATGGCGAACAAATTCTTGAGGCAAATCCGATAGGATTAATCCCTTTTATCCCTTTAATGAAGCGGCCAGTGGGTGTGAGTGCCGAGGAATGGCTGCGCCGTTGTGTACAAACAGCGGATAGCATTGACGTGCCGAACAAACCAGCCTACCTCGGAAGCCTGGCAGTTCTGGGCAATTTAGTGTACGCACCCGAAACGATTTTGAATATCATCTTGGAGGAAACCATGCATCAACCTGCTATCGTCGAATACTTAGCAGAAGAAGCACATCAACAAGGTGTACAGCAAGGGGCAAGAGAAACCGCTCGCGAGGATATTCTTGAGGTCCTCGCACTCCGATTACAACCCGACACGGCGGAAACCTTCAAACCGACACTGGAGGCAATTGAAGACCTGCAACGCCTTAAGCAGCTGCTTCGCGCGGCAGCACTTGCTGACACACTAGAAGACTTCACACAAGCTTTAGGATCAAACCAAAACTGAGCCCTCGATTATTTTTTAATAGCGGGGCTTTTTGTGTGCAATCGCTTGTGTTTCATAGCAGGAAATAAAGGAACACCTACTCCCGATACCCCGCTCTGTCAATATTGCCGCCGTACTTGAGCGCGTAAATCAAGAGATTGCTCATAAAACGATAGACATCTGTAGAACGGCGGAGGCGCAGCATCGTCCGGCTCTCAATTTCGGCGGTTTCCATGGCACACATGTAATCTTTACGATTGTAGACAACAGCCAGTCGCTTCCCAATGGTAATCCCCTTCTGATAGCGGAATTGTGTCGGTTGGGCGTTGTTCTCATTTCCCCAAAACACATCTCCCCCTGTTGGCGGTTTCGGCAGGTGATAATAGATGCGATAAATCTCGTGGTCGTGAGGCAGGATTTCAAGTGGATACTCTGGGAATATCTGTTTGAGTTCGTCTGCTACAATATGGGCAAACAGCCCGTGGAAGCCGCAGTCATCGAAAAAGAGCATGCCACCCCTTTCAACAATATACTTTCGGAGTGCCGCGCGTTCTGCTTCTGTAAACCCGGTACTCAAGGGACCGTCCTTGGCAAGCCCGCGCCCGACGGTAATATCCTTATCATGCCCTGTCATCACGATAAGCGGGGCATCCAAGATTCTCGC
Organism: uncultured Poribacteria bacterium; assembly: GCA_958295855.1. Classification (GTDB taxonomy): domain Bacteria; phylum Poribacteria; class WGA-4E; order WGA-4E; family WGA-3G; genus CATQHH01. The sequence goes on from OY282383.1 coordinate 976,260, forward strand.
ATCTGTCAAGGGCAAGGCACCCCCTTCAAAATTCATATCTGCCCGAATTTGCGTGTACTTCTCTAACCACTTGATAAGTGCCGGAATTGCAGTCGGATCCTGCCACCAATCCGAGAGTGAATGTTTGAGCCGAATGAGGCGAATATGGCCGCGGAACTCCTGACCTGTACCTTCCAAGATGCCCCCCAGTTGCCCTTTCGGTACTGTCACTCCGCTACGCAACGCGCGCGCAAAGTCTTTCCCTAATCCGTCGCTGTGTAAAGTGCCATCAAGAAAATCGGTAAGTCCAGTGCTGGAGGTATGTGTCGGTGGATTGGGTGTCGGGGTTACAAACTCCTCCCGCCTAACAGATACACCGGGTGATGCCGGTTCCGCTTTCACTGAAGACGGGGCTGTGGATTCCGCCCCGCGCTGTGCAGGAGCTACACTTGGCACTGCCACATCTGCAGGAGTGAGCACATCGGTATCAAAGGTGAGTGTTGCGTCTTGGCGGGCAACTGGCGGCGCGTCGCTTCTTGGAAGTTGACTGATAGCCGAAAGCGGGGGGGATGCCTGTGTCCTTAGGGTGTCCGGTACGGGAGTGGCGTGGGCGGACACCGTCTTGCGCGTCGGACGCAGTTGTTCCCTTAAGGGATTGAGCGTGAAAAATGCCGCGTCAAACGTATCCTTGTTTATCGCCCGTTGTTCTGATAACATCAGACCGGTAATAAGGGCAAAAAGCAGATGCAAGATAACTGACGCAAGTACCGCTTGATAACGTTTTTTTTCTATGGTTCTTCGATAAGGTGCGTTTTGCATTCTTTCGTCATTCCTTTAGGGGTTTTTCGTCGTTCCTTGCGGAGTAATCAGCATTGGTATTTCACCCCTGCAAAGCAGGGGCAGATACCATTGGCAAGATAGATCTAACAATGCACCGTAGCTCTCTTCGGAGGTTTCTGATGCAAGTTTTTTAATGCTTAATTAGCAGGGAACACACTACAATGAGTAAGAAACCCGATTTTGAGCAGCTTCTTCCCCGCTTTGATTCCCTCCCGCCCGGTTCCTTGGGGAAAAAGCAATCAACGGAAAAATCCGTAGGGGTAGTGCCTTGTGCCTACCCTTGAAACCCAATTAACGGAGAAACAATGCACTGTAAATCTCGTCGGAGGTTTCTGATGCAATGGTGAAGAGGGTGCCGGTCCATTCCCAGCCCGAAACCCTACAACTATGGTTTATTCTCCCTCAATTAAATTCTGAAACTTCGTTAGAGATGGCGTTGGAGCTGCTGAAAACTCTCGGCATCAAGTTTCCTATAGTCCGGAATATCATACCGATTGCCGCGCACATCTGTTACAAAAAGCCTCGCGGGTGGCACCTGCTTGATGTTCTGGTTCAGCCCGCGCACTGAGAATTTCGTCCTGCCACGCTCTGTTTGAACCTCCCACTCGTGGATACCAAATTGCTCTTTCACCCGGTAAACCTTCTGAACGACCGGTGTGAAGTAGCGTTTATCCAGTTCCTCCTGTAGGATTTTTAGACTTTCCGGATGAAGTTGCGAGGGATGCACGAGGATACCGATTTCGGTATCCTCATCTACTGCGAGTGAAATGTAACTTGTCGGATTGCTCAACGGCATAAGACACCGGGGGATAATCCGCAAGTAACACACCTGATTCTGAATTTCGAGCCGCGGTTCGCCTACCGGTGAACGGGTAAACCGGAGTTGTGCTGCATCCAAGTAGCGTGGCGTAAAATCGTCCGTAGGTGGATGAGCCTCGCGCTCTGTGGGCACGCCTATGGTTTTTTGTGATGATTCGTTGTGCATGGCTACCTTTCTACCGCTTGGGCTGCTGCGCGAACATTCGCTGCTTCGCGTTGGGTTTCAACAAGTTTGTAATAGATGCCTTTTTTCTCCATCAATTCCTCATGAGAACCACACTCAACACCGCGCCCCTTTTCAATCACGAAGAGCCGATCCGCGTTTCGGAGCGTTGAGAGACGATGTGCAATCGCAAAAGTCGTCCGATTCTTCACGAGCCGGTCGATGGCCTGCTGGATTTTCTTCTCCGTTTCTACATCCACCGACGATGTGGCTTCGTCAAGGATAAGAATGCGCGGGTTGTGTAAAATTGCACGTGCAATTGAGATACGTTGCCGCTCACCACCCGATAGACGGCCCCCACGTTCACCTACTTCCGAATCATATCCATCAGGGAATTTGATGATAAATTCGTGCGCGTTTGCCGCTTTCGCCGCTGCGATAATTTGCTCCATTGAGGCATCCGGGTGGGCATACGCAATGTTCTCCGCGATAGTCCCACCAAACAGATACGGCTCTTGCAGCACTACCCCAATTTGTTGGCGTAAATCCTTGAGGTTAATCTGCTTGATGTCCTCACCATCGATGTCTAAACGTCCGGAATCCGGTGTATAAAACCGGCAGATGAGGTTAATGAGTGTTGACTTCCCTGCCCCCGAATGGCCTACGAGCCCAATCATCTCGCCGGGTTTCACATGAAGATTAATGTCCCGAAGCACCGGTTTATGCGAGTCGTAACCGAACGTCATGTTGTGAAACTTGACTTCTCCGGTGATATTCGGCATTGCCTTAAGGGTGCCATCGTCTAACTGCTCCGGCTGCGAGTCTATTACCTCAAACAGCCGTTCCGCCGCTGTCATTGAGCGGGAAGCCCAGTTGATGAGGGGACTAATATAGCGCAACGGTTGATAGAACATCATAAGATAGGCGTGGAAAGCCATCAAGGTACCGAGTGTCATTGTTCCAGCGATAACATCAAGTCCGCCGACGTACCAAACGATGAAAGAACCCAACTGAACAGCAAACATCAAGGGTGGATAATAGGTTGCCCAAATCATTTCAGCATTCGTTTCATACTCTCGGACATCGATATTCGCGTCGCTGAACCGGTCAACTTCCCCCCGCTGTTGCCCGAAAGCACGGACAACTCGGATGCCGGATACCGAGTCGTTGACGACATCGAACAGTTTTGAGCGGCGACGCCAGGCGCGGTGCCAAAGGCTTCGCACTTTCTTCCAAAACCAACCTGCTCCCAAGATGATAATCGGAATTGGAATTAAGATAAAGCAGGCCAATCGCCAATTCATCCAGAAAAGCACACCGCCAATCCCGAAGAAGAGCAAGAGTTCTACTGCGAGAAACGAAAGCCCTTCTAACATGAAGTCCTGAAGCCGCTCACTATCCTCGGTGATGTGTGAGATAACCGTGCCTGTTTTCCGCTTATCAAAAAACCGGATAGACAGATTGTGCAAATGCTGGTAAACGTGCGACCGGATATTTGCAGCGACACGGAACGTCAGCCAGGCACCCAGACGCATTCGGAAAATTGTAAAAATCTCGAGGATAACCTGTGTGGCTAACAGCGCGCCTATCGCAATAGACAAAGCTACCGCCGCCGGTTGGATGGCGCGGAATATCTCCCCTAGCCGCGTCACTGATGCATCCGCTGCAGGATTGACGGCATCGTTCAGCGCGAGGATATCGTCAATCAGAATACGAGAGAAGTAAGGGGGCACCAGAGAAATCAGTGTTCCAATAACCACAAATGAGACAAACAGGAGGGCCTTGCCGCGATACGGCCGCATGTACGACAAAATCCGCAACATCACCTTGTGTTTTTTGGTGCAGGCGGGGCAAGGCGAAAACTCATCTGGCAACGGCAACCCACACGACTGACAGAATTGCTCCTCAGGTTTATAGTCCCATATTGGTGGTTCATCCCGTTTCCCATCTCGAAACTCAATTTCATCACCGATAAATCGGGCAACGAATCCGAACTTCGGCGCAAGTCCATTTGAATACCGGATGAGGTCGATAGTGCCCTCTTCTGTCTCTAATACCAACACACCGGCATCTACTACCACCTCCGCACGGATACCAAACACACGTTTATACGGCAAATAGTGAAACACCTTACCGGCTGCATCTAAGGTGAATATCGCATCCTCGGTGAGCACAAACCACTCCTCCCCGTAGACACCTGATGCGCTGACATCGCTCTGGACAGCAAACCGAATCTGTTCCAAACGGATATCCAGTTTTTTCAGCGTTTCTTCAATTAAAGCGGGCAACTTATCAAGCGTGCCCGTTTGCGTCTCTGCAGTTGCCATTCCTCGTTTTTACCTCCGCTCTTACTTCCCAAGCGCGCGTGGGTGCGGATACTTCCAAGGGACTTTGCGCTCAATAAACTTCCAACGTGTGGAATCAACACGTTGAACAGCAAATATCTTCCTACCACACCTGCACCGCAGACCGTGGACATGCCCATTTGAGCAGGTCTGTTTTTGAACAAAGTCGACACTCTCTTGATGGACGCGATAACCACGCCTGCATGAATAACAAACCAAATACATCATGAATCTCTCTATCTGCTATGTTCCCAAATAGGGGTAGCTCTTGATGCTGTGTCATTTGATGGTTAAGCAGGCAAGAAAGCAACCTTCATGAACAGCGTTTCGTTTTCTTGTGTCCTTTTAACCCATTTTCAGGGATACAATTCAGATAATTCGACTTCTTGGGCACTCCGCTTTAAAGCGTGTCCTCCGTGGATGTCTGAAAACTTATTTTTATAATATCATATCTGTTAAAATTCTGCATGTTCAATCTGGAGGTGGCTCCTACCTGAAGGGGTTGTAAGGGAGGCACCCATGTGCCTTCTGAATCTGCCCAAAAATGGAGAACTGAATGCCTCTGGGAAAATACAGAATCCTATTGATTTCCTTCACAAAATATGAGACAATGTAGAGAATAACGTAGTTCACGACTTTGTAGACAGGAGCGCCATGAAAAACGATGGAAAAATAATCTTTGGGTGGTGTATGTACGACTGGGCGAATTCCGCCTACATCACCACCGCCGTTGCGGCGTTGTTACCCAATTATTTTGCGAGAGCCGTTGTAGGTGAAGCAGGTATTGACATCTTTGGCCTGAATGTGAGTGCTACAGCGTTATGGGGATATATGTTGGGCACAGCCGCATTCCTGGTCTTCCTCTTTGCACCCGTGCTGGGTGCCATCGCCGATTTCTCTTCATCGAAAAAGAGGTTCCTCGTGAGTTTTGCGTATGCCGGAAGCCTCTTTGCAACGATGCTCTATTTTTGCAAATCCGGCGATGTAGGGTTCACAATTGTACTATTTATCGCGACGCAAGTCTGCTTTGTTGGGGCGAATGTCTTCTACGACGCGTTTTTACCACAGATTGCTTCCGAAGACAAACTGGATGCTGTCTCTGCCCAAGGGTATGCGTTTGGATATGTCGGGGGCTCGCTGCAATTCGCCATCGCCCTCACGCTTGTCGCTCTGCACGAGGCAGTAGGCATTAGCCTAACGACGGCAGCACGCATCGGCATGGCGATGACAGGAATTTGGTGGGCAGGTTGGGCGCTGTTGACGGTGAAATATCTGAAAGAGGTCAAAACACCGTACGAACTGCCAGAAAAGTACCGCAATCAACCCAAAGGTGTGGCTTATCTCGCTCTCGGCATCGACTGGACTATCACCACCGCAAAAAAGGTGGGCCGCTTTAAACACCTCACCCGCTTTCTCATTGCCTATGTCATCTACAACGACGGCATACACACTGTTACCACCATGGCGACAATTTACGGCACGGAGGAATTAAAACTGTCGACGACAGCACTGATGGTGACGCTGCTGCTTGTCCAAGTCGTTGCGATAGCGGGAGCACTTGTATTCAGTCGGATTGCAACCCGCGTTGGCGCAAAACGCACCGTGATGTTCGCCTTAGTCCTGTGGAGCGGCGTTGTCACTTATGGCTATTTCATCCACACTGCAACCGAATTCTTTGTGTTGGGAATAATTGTTGGTATTGTCCTCGGTGGGACGCAGGCATTGAGCCGTTCCTTGTACGGTGCAATGATTCCAGAAGCGGCAAGCGCGGAGTTCTACGGATTCTATTCTGTGTTTAGCAAGTTCTCCTCAATCTGGGGCCCGGTGACGTTTGGCGTTATCAAGCAGGTCACGGGCAGTGCACGCCTCGCTATCATTTCATTAATGGTTTTCTTTATCGTGGGATTGATTCTGTTGGGGTTTGTGGATGAGACAAAGGCAAAAGCGGAGAAACTTGCGTTCTGAAATTTGAAACTTGAATGTCCCTGCAAAAAAAGTTGACACTTTGCAGATTCTAGCACATATATAGTATACTAATGGATTAATGTTTTTGATTATACGGTGGAATCTCACGTTTGCTTGTGGCTAAAGTTGAGAAAGCCGCGCTTGCTAAGATGCGCAAACGCGCGGGATAAAAAAGTTGACAGTATGGAGATTCCGGCACATAAGCGTAGGATACGGCGGATGCCCCCGCAAACTTTTGTTAAACTGCCGCCCTAGTGCCTCGACTTTCCAACAAGGAGAAATCAAAATGCGAAAAAAACTGTTGAAAACAAAAACTGGGGATGCCGCAAGCTGCGTCATTATTTTTCTCGCGGCACTGTGCCTCTATTGGCACATATCCAGCGATACCGCACTTAGCCAAGACGAACACTTTCAACTCGTCCGTGAGGGTGTTTCCTACTATGATAGCCTTCTTGAAAGCGGCAGCGTTGACTTCTTTTTACAAACTTCCAGCGTTGCCTACCCCGGCATGCCGCGTGCCCCCGCTGTTAAAGGATTTTTTAACATACCTTGCGGAAGGTTTAGCCACGTGCTTTGCACGTGGTAAAATTTCCATGCTTGCCAGTGTAGTTCGAAAGCCCTTACAAATCTCGTCAGAAGACTCTTATGTAAGCCTTGCGTCAGCGTTGGTATACACCCCGCAAAGCGGGGTAGATACCTTCTCCTCCGACGACATCTACAGTGTATTGCTGTGCCTCTCTACCATTCTCAATTCTCCGCAAGGGATAACGAAAAAACGGAAAAATCGGAGCAGAAACCCAATTAACGAAAAAACTGAAAAATAATTGGCAATTCAAGCCGCAAGCTGTACCCGGCGAGTCCTTCAGGGAAGGGCGGATAAGGCACAGCATTTTGGACAGCGGCGAGTGCCGCAGTATCCAGTGCCCGTGAACCTGAAGAACTCGTAACTTCAGGATTCTGAACGGTGCCGTCCTTAAACAGCGTAAAGCGCACCGTTGCGGCGGTGCCCGCTTTCAAATTTCGGACTTGTGGTGGAAACCGCTGCACCTGCTTAATCCGTTCCCGAACTGCCTTCAAAAATTCGTTAAAGGACTGTTTCGCCTCCCCTAAGTTGACTGAGGCGAGTTCCAAATTGCCTGGGGCGTTGAACTCCGTTTGCGCAAGGCTTGTTCCCATATCCATTCTCGCTACTAAGCTTGTGCTTTCAAACTTCGGCACTTCGAACTTCGGCATTGTCGTAACGATGTTTGCCTGTCGCGAGCCGCCGAGCAGGTTTCTGCCAATTCCTGATACGCTGGGTGCTATCACGGGGCGTGTGGACACATCGCTGGTAGGCAAGGTGAAACGGGCATTGCCCATCGGAATTTTCGCACTCGTTGTTACAGGCTGTCCCTTCGGGGCACGAATCTTAAAAGTTTTCGGCTTTTCTGGCCTTCGAGTTGCCCGGGGCGGTGTGCGCCGTTTCGGTTGCGGTTTCGTCTGGTTGACGACAACACTTTGAACCGCGTCTTCATTCATAAGTAAAACTGTTTTCCGCACAAAATAGATGCCTACGATGACAAGGGCAATTGCGTGCAATCCAATTGCGATGCCGAATGCGCCTCTTTTCGCAGTAGCTTTCCATTTTTTGGCAGCCTCCCGATTTTGCCGCTGTGCATCAACAATCGTCATAGACACCTGGGAGGCTTGACTCGATGGGGCTTTTTTTACGGCCTGCCTAGGCTGTACGCCCGTGTCGCTATGGTATACACCCCGCAAAGCGGGGGTATATACCCGTGCCATCTTTTTTTCGCGTTGCTTTCTTCGCCGCCTGCCGGATAAGTAATTAGAGCATGCATAGCTCATAAAGTTTGGTCCTCCTAAGAGAGGGTATGTTCCCCCTGCTTTGCAGGGGGTGAAAGCTTGTCTGCGCTTACAAGAAGATCGCGCTTACAAAACATACCTATCCCGTTTCTAAACAATAAGTTCATTCGTGTTGTAGGGTGAGAGCCCCATACCACGCACTCAAGTTAATAAGGTTGCATCAGAAACCTCCGACGAGAGCTACAGTGCTTTGTTAGACATGTCTTGCCAATGGTATTTGCCCCTGCTTTGCAGGGGTTTCATACCCATGCTGATTACTCCGCAAGGAACGACGAAAATTGGTATTAATCCTCGTAGCTGAGGAGTTTGTAACTGTTATCTTTCACGACTACGGATCCCAGAATCTTCATCTCCTGTATTTCGGAACCGGGCGGGCGGGAAGCTGCGTTCTGTAACGTCAAAACTGTGCCACGTAGAAGTTGGAACCCATCATAAGTTTCTGTCGGTTTCTCAAAGCGGATATCCACAAACCTGAGGGAGTGTCCCCCATAGCGTGCTATCCACTTTTTCATACCGATGTTACATTTTTTATTCAGATTTGCCCAAGCAAAATCGCCGGGGAAGTTGTTCGGGGGGCGGCTTGCAGGGAACGCAGGCCACATCCAATCAAGATATTCTTCGCGCTGCACACGGAGCCGGTTCAACTTTTCAATGTCTTTCCGATTAAGCGCATCAACGACTGCCATGCCAAGCTGGTCTGGCGAATCGAGACTATTTTTCCACGCCCCTTTCTCACATCCTACCAAACAGCCGCCACTGAGCAGCACCGCTATAAGCACGTATTCTAAACAATAATTAGTAAGAAACGCCATAGAACCCAAAAGAAACCCGATTTTGACTTTTCGTTATTCCTTGCGGAGAATTCAGCAAATGTAAGAAATAAAAAAGTTGTTCATTGGCCATTCACAACTTGGTATGAAACCCCTGCTTTGCAGGGGCAAATACCATTGGCAAGATGCGTCTGGCGCTGCCCTGTAGCTCTCGTCGGAGGTTTTTTACGCAACAAAATCGGGGCAGAAACCCAATAGACGAAAAATTACTTCTGCACACTGGTTGTCCAACCCGTTGTCCAGTTATTGGAAGGGCTCACGCCACCGATGAAGTTAACCTGTTCAAAGAAGCCATCAGTAGGTGGTTTTGCAGGAGTCACTGCGGCTGCGCCTGCACCAGGCGTGAAGTCCGGCGCGCTCTTGTCGAAGGGGGCTGCCAAGTTCGGATCTTTCTCATGATTGTCAAGACCGGTTGCCCACGATGCTTCATCAAAACCATCGTCATCCTTTTCATCGCCGAAATTGCCTTTCCCATTTTTAAAGAAGAGGCTGTTTTTCACAACTAGCGCACCGCTATCCGCTTGAGCATGCGTTGACTCATTGTTGATATCTAGCCCCATTTTGTTAAAGCCAGTGACAATGAAGTTGGCGAATGTGCCAGCAGCACCTTCACGAATCAGCATGCCGTTATCGCTCTCGGGCCCCGAAGGCGCACCCACTAGCGTTGCGTTATAGATTGTCGCAGCGGAACGTGGCGTTGCCTCGTTATCTTTACTGCTGTTATCGACTTCAAAGCCGTTATCTGCATCATCACCATATTGCTGTACGACAAGGAATTGGCCCTTGCCTGTCCAGCCATCTGTCCAGTCAAAGGAATCATCCCTTGCGCCAGTCACGAGGGCATATTTAAGGTTGACGGTGCCACCGAACATCTCGATGCCATCGTCTTGGTTCATGTGTACCTGGACATGATCGATGATGGTGCCGGAGCCGACGCCTTGAAGTGCGATGCCGTTCAACTCGTTGTCCGGACTAAATTCGATGCCTGCGAACTCAACACGGACGTAACGCAACACGCCGCTGCTGTCCGCAGGATTATTTCCGCCAAACGCCCCTGTATCGCCTTCACCGAAAGTTACGCCCTGATTCGTCGGCGCATTCCCGTTGATAATCAAGCCACCCCACTGGCCCCGCGCACGGGTACCTTCAAAGGCATCACTGGACATAACGATTGGCGCAGACGCTGTGCCTTCTGCCATAATCTTAGAGCCTTGTGCAATTATGAGTGTGCCATTGGTTGCCTGCTCCCCGAAAATTTTGACATCAGGCTCAATTGTTAACGTTGCCCCCCCTTCAACAAATACGGCACCGCGTAACAGGTAATCGTAGGCAGCCGAGAGCGTTTTATCCGCAGTCAATCTGCCTTCAAGGACAACCACCTGGCGCCCATCAACATCAATAATAGTTTCTGCGTTGGTTACGGCACTCGGAGCGGGCGTACTAGGTTCATCGCTACCACAACCGACAAAAGCCAACGCTAACCCAACCGCGAAAATGGCCATGAACTGACACATGGAAGCCGGTGTTGACGCAATATTTGACATTCTAAGCTCCTTTTTGGTTACGGAGAACACGCGGAGCGTGCCTCCTACGTTGTTGTAAATTTCTATTATGTTAAAAATACCCATAAATTGTTGCAAAAAAGTGGCAATGTTATGAATTCTTTTTAGCATCTTTGGTTACGGAGAACCCGCGGAGCGTACTGCGACGTTACAAATTGTAGCTTATCCCAAATGAGAACGCTCTGCCGAGTTTATACCGAACGTAACTCTCCTCACCCTGCTTGAAGTGAACGTACGGATCGAGCAGATTTTTCGCGGAAACACTGAATTTGAAATAATTCGCAACGGTTCGACTGAAACTCACATCCAGTTGCCCACGTGGTTGCTCATATACATCTGGCACACCGTGGTTACCCACTTCAGAGAGCCTGCGTCCAAAAATGTTATACGCAATCGCACCGGAAATTCCCCAATTTGGTGCCTCATAACCGATGGACACATTCACGATGTAGGGACACTGCCCCTGTAGCGGTCTTTCAGAAGATGTCTGAATTCCGACATCGGGTAGCACTACTTGCGAGGAAATCAACGCCGCGTTCGTGTTAATCGAAAAGTTGTGCAACGCGGGTGCGAGCACACCTAAATTCTGGCGTGCTTCTAACTCCAAGCCGTAGTTGTTAGCCGCTTCCGCATTTTCGTATGTGATTCGGACTTCCGCCTGCGGTTGAACAATCTGCTCAATCGGTTTCTGAAACCGTTTATAGAACGCACTCACCGCTAAAACGCCCCCTAACTGTGGAAACGCCTCCCAGCGAAAGTCGTAATTGTCGATGTGCGTCCGCTCTAACGCCGGATTGCCAAGAATCGTCCTTCCGCCTACGAAATCTGTAAATTCAAACGGGGCCAGCTCTCGAAAATCGGGACGTGTGATGGTGCGCGATACAGCAAGCCGCAAATTCATCCGCGCTGTTAATCGATAGGTGAGGTTGGCCCCGGGCAGCACATCGAGGGTTTCCAAATCCGCAATAATTGGCTGGGCGGATGCAGAGAACGGATCGTAGGTTGTAACCTGTTGTGCCGAAGATTCTAATCTCACGCCGCTCATGAACTGCCACTTCGTGGTGACGGGGATATCAAACATCAGGTAACCTGAGTAAATATTATGAGCTGCCAGGTAGTTATCAGTAGCACGGGTGGATTCTCGCAATTCAAAGACGCGAGGGGCGATATTTTGGGTTTGGAAAAGTATTTCGGGCGGATGTGATAAATTGACGGTAGCATCTACCCGGTCGGAAGGCAAAAATCTAAATCGGCGAGCATCAAATGTGCGGGCTCTATCTCGCAGCACCCCGCCAAATTTGAAGAGGCCTTCTGTGCCAATCGGAATTTTCCAATCCACGCGTGCATTGTATTCATCGTCCTCGAGGTCGAAGAAGAATCGGCTTCCGCTATGTGTGACATCCCGGAAGGTGTACGTGCCATCGCCTCTATCTTCGTAGATAGTTTCGCGCGTGTCCGGTTCCTCGCGGGAGGCACGAGAATAGGTGAGTCGCCATTCCATGGAAACATCAGGGTGCCTTGGCCCTGCTAGGGCAGGTTCGCCAAAGTTGAAGTCATGCATGCCTGCGACTTGACCGGAGAAGAGTTCGCGTTCAACATAGCGAAGGCGCGCACTGCGTAGGTCTGTGTTTCTATCGGCGTTAAAACCTTCCCATGTTCGAGTTTCGTCTTCGGCGGTGTGTGTAAAAAGCGTCCGTAAGCTGAGTGAGTGTTGCTGCGAGAATCGAAGACTCGCATTTAGCACGCTACCCCAATCCACTTCATTGCCGCTCCGTTCTACGTTGTAAGAGGACACAGGTGAAAGCTTCTCGTTCAAGCCGATGCGAAACGCGTTGCGCACCTGTGTGTCGTAGCTATGACTATTCCCATAAGAGAGCACGCCCAAGTAGCCGAACGCCTTGCCAAAAATCGTGTTGCTATTACCAAGGCTGAATTTATAGCCTTGATTGACCGGAACCTGTTGCCGCTCCGGCGACCAGATGTTGGAAAACGCTTGCCCGAACGCCTGAATTTCTGTAGGCGTGAAACCGAGTGGCGTGAAACGCCCACGCTCCCGGATAGGAATCTCGCCCGCTCGCTCTTGAACAATACCAGGCAGGGCGCGCGAGGTATCGTCCGGATACGTCAACCCCTCTTCACCCGTAGCCTGCGTGTTGAAACCTGTTGACATGGATAAGGACATCGTCAACTCTTCCGGGAAGTCTTTGGTAAACACCTGCACCGAACCGCCCGCGAAACCGCCCGGCTGATCTGGGGTGAACGTCTTCACCGTTTGTAAACTGGCGAGGAGACTCGCAGGGAAAATATCCATTGGCACAACGCGCCGATTCGGCTCAGGGCTCGGAATTTCAACGTTGTTGAGGAGCGTGTTACTGTAGCGTTCCCCCAAGCCGCGTACAAACACGTAACGTCCACCGACAATGCTGACACCTGTTACCCGCTTAATGGCTTCCCCTGCTGAAGAGGCCGGGAGGCGGCTAATTTCCTCCGTACTGATGCTGTCTTCAATGCGAGAGCTCCGCATCCGTTTTTCAAGGAGCCCTCGCTCACTGGACTGGCTCAACCGAACCGGCAGCTTAATCGCGTCTAACTGAATGACTTGGGGGGTGAGTGCTACCCGGAGGGGTTCTGGGATTTGTCCAACATTCACCTGAAAATCTGCCAGCACATAAGGGTTGTAAAACGGTGCTGTTACCTGAATCGTATAGGTTCCACTTGGCAGCTCAAGCGAAAACGCGCCTGTGTCATCACTTGTTCCCCTGATTTTCGTGTCAACAACCCTGATGGCTGCGCCTGTTAGCGGTACCTCAGTGTCACTGTCTACAACAGTACCTCTTATTTTTACCGATTGTTGTGCTTCATCGTTGAGGGCGCTGACCTCGGTGGTGCCCGTGCCAAGCATTAAAAGCAACAATCCGATGCAAAACTGTAAAAGGCGATTACCCCGCAAAGCGGGGCTTGCCTTCTTCCCTAAGGGCGAAGCTTGAAAGCCCATATTAAGAAATCCTCTCTAGCGGCGGAGACAGGGCTCCGCCCATACAGTTTAGGCTCATCTGAAATCCTCTGATAGTTTTGTAAAGGGACGAATATGGCAATCTGTCCTTCTATGGCTTCTTACAACGCGCGGAGGGCACTCCGCTCTGCATTTTTGTTCTCAACGCTATTCCAATGGCAAGAAAATTATAATTCTTAAATGAAACAAAATTGTGTAATTTCTTTGGCAAAAAAGAGAAAAATCGTTTACGCTTGTATTTAATGCTGTAAACTATATAATTGAGAGTGAGCTATGACGCGGTAGCGCGAGATGCCCAAAAGGCGATTACCCCGCAAAGCGGGGCTTGCCTTGTACCTTGCTCTTGCATTAAGCAATAAGCGGAAGAGGTTGATTCATGACTGAGGAGTTACGTCGGAAAAGCATTCATTTATCAGGATTAATCCTGCCGGTTGTTTATCTGTTCATGGATAAATTCCTTATGTTGCTTCTCGTGGGAGTGCTGACAGCGGTTGCAATAACTGTCGAATTGGTAAAATGGCTCTCACCGCGTTTCCGCGAGTTCTTTTTCCGCCTTTTCACACCGGTCCTCCGCACCCATGAACGCCAAGGCGAGCTCACCGGGGCAACCTACTATCTGATTAGTGTCTTGCTGTGCATTCTCTTTTTTGATAAACACCTTGCAGTTGTTTGCATCTTTTTCATGGTTTTGGGGGATATGTCTGCCGCGCTGGTGGGAAAAATGTGGGGCAAGACGAAACTAATCGGTCCGAAAAGCTTAGAGGGGAGTGTTGCCTGTTTTATTGTTTGCACGGCAATTGCTTTGGTTAAGTTTCACCCCGTTGTAGGAATTATTGGGGCACTCGTCGCCACTTTTGTAGAACTTATTCCGCTTCGGATTGACGATAACCTGACGGTGCCGCTCATTTCTGGGGCTGTGATGCACTTCCTGATAAATCATCAGGACGCGTTAGAACGTTTGTTGATGTCTGGATAAACCAATTTTCCATCTTCTATGCATTAATTAGTAAGAAACGCCCTAGAACCAAAAAGAAACCCGATTTTGACAACGGAAAAATCGGAGCAGAAACCCAATTAACGAAATACCCTCTTTTTGCTTTTCAAAAGGCACAATTTGTGATAAACTAAAAAACCGATGTCACGCGGGTGCGAAAAGGGTGGAAGAAAGGTAAAATTTGTTTTTTAAATTGCTTAATGGCGAAGCTGACAAGCCAAATATTAAGAAGTATGGCACACATCAAACTTGAAAATGTTGTGAAACGGTTCGGCGATGTTATCGCTGTCAAAGATTTTAACTTGGACATCGAGGATAAGGAATTTGTCGTATTCCTAGGGCCCTCCGGCTGCGGGAAAACAACGATGCTTCGGTTAATCGCGGGGTTAGAGTCCCCCGAAGAAGGGAATATCCTGATTGATGGGCAGCGTGTGAACGAGTTGCCTCCGGCAGACCGGGACATCGCTTTCGTATTTCAGTTCTACGCGCTTTATCCACATCTGAGTGTCTACGATAACATTGCGTTTCCGCTCAAGGCAGTGAAGGTTGCCAAGCCCGAGATTGATGCGCGCGTCAAACGGGTTGCAACGATTTTACAAATAGCCGATATGCTGCATCGGAAACCGAGTGTTCTGAGCGGCGGTGAAATGCAGCGCGTCGCGCTGGGCCGCGCGATGGTGCGCCAGCCCAAAGTCTATCTCCTGGATGAACCGATGGCGAATTTAGATGCGAAGATGCGCATGGATACGCGCGCCGAAATTAAACGCCTTCAACACGAGATTGGGGCAACCACTATTTTTGTGACACACGACCAGGTCGAAGCGATGTCCCTTGCGGATAGAATCGCAGTGATTCACCAAGGGGTGCTACAACAAATTGGTACACCTCACGAAGTCTATAACAGGCCGGAGAGTCTCTTTGTCGCTGGATTTATGGGGATGCCAACTATGAACCTGCTTGATGCCGAACTCGGCACTCGGGAAGGGGGTTCCGGGCTGCGCCTGAGTCATACTGACGTTTGGCTGACGCTCTCGCCGCACCAACAGGCAGGCATAAGTGCCACTGCCCAGAACAACGGCCTCGTCTTCGGCATCCGGCCTGAGCATATCAACGCCACCAGAGAGCCTGTCGGCCGGAAAATCGCCGCCGAGGTGCACCTCGTTGAACCCCTTGGCGCAGTCAACATTCTCGACCTCCGGCTCGGAACGCATCCAGAGACGCAAGAACCCATCCTCATCCGGGTCAGAACGCATCCGACATTTCCAATTGCAGTAGGGGGGACTATCTGGTTGGATTTTGATGAAGCGCAGATGCACCTTTTTGACCGGAAAACGGAGTATGCAATCTGGGAAAGGAATTTAACATGAAAATACCGTGTCGTTTGGCCGCCTTTGACTTAGATGGCACCCTATTGAACAGTGAACATGTGTTACCGTCAGAGAACCGTGAGGCACTCCAGCAACTCGCAGCAAATGAGATTCTGGTTGTTTTGGTGTCAGGAAGGATGCACCGTTCTATGCAGCCAATTAGCGATGGCATCGGCCTAGAAAACCCTATTATTTCGTATAACGGGGGGATGGTGAAACATGCGAGAAGCGGTGAGGTTTATCATCACACGCCTGTCCCGGCAGACTACGCCATGGCAGTCGTTAAGGATTGCCTCGAGCAAAATCTACATATCAATTTCTGTTTAAACGACGAACTTTATGTCATGGAGCAGAACGAGTGGAGTGAACTCTATGAAAGCCGGACAGGGGTTCCCGCTACGCCGGTCGGGGACTTGCGCCGGTTTGCAGGCGAAACACCGACGAAGTTGCTGATTATCCACACACCCGATAAATTGCCTTCGCTCTTAAACACCTTCAAAACCAATTATGCAGAGAAACTTTACGTAACGCAGACACAGGCAGAATATATTGAATTTATGAATCCGGCGGTAGCCAAAGGGCGAGCCTTGACAGCTCTGGCGAATAGGTTCAATATCCCAATGGATAAGGTTGTTGCTTTTGGTGATAGTTACAATGATGAGAGTTTACTCAAAACGGCAGGTTTCGGCATTGCGATGGGGAATGCAGTGGCACCGATCAGTGCCTGTGCAGATTATATCACTGCCACGAATGACGAAAACGGCGTTGCAAAAGCGATTTGGAAACTCATTCTCTAACGGATTTTCTAATAAATTAGCGCAAAATTTCCCTAGCGGCGTGCTTGCTAAGCGCACCCAAGATTCGCATGTTGCGCCGCAGGCGCGCTTAGGCAGCGTGCCCACGGACAGAAGGATATGGAATCTGTCCTACAAGACAACACTAACCCTTAATCGAAGGATGCTTGGTAGCCTTTTTGTAAGGAAAATCTGCAACCAAGATGTAGGAATTGCCATCCTGTGCTTTCTTTAATGACATCTGAACAGAGTTCATTGAGAATTCAAAGTACTTTGCCAGCACCTCTGCCAAGTCATGAGTCAACCGTGTGACAAGCTGCTCGTCGACATCAAATCTGTCTTGCGTGATAACAAGCTTCAAACGTTGTTTCGCAATGGTGCTAGACTTGGATTTACGCCCAAATAATTGCATAAAATTCATAGATGACTCCTTATCTTTTTCTTGAAAACCATTCCATGATACCGGAGAAGAAGTTTTTTGCATGTAAGTCTGGAATCGGAATTTGCTGTCCTGAGAGCCGCCGCGCGATGCGCATGTATGCTTGGGCAGCCGAGGAGCTGGTGGAATGCACCAAGGGAATCCCGCGATTCGTCGAGGCAATAACAGCCTCGTCTTCCGGGATAATGCCCAAGAGCTCAATATTGAGAATATCCAACACATCGGATTTGTCCAACATATTCCCACTTTTTACCAAATCGGGGGAGAATCGATTTAACACAAGGTTTATGGGCTCAACCCTAGCGTTTTGTAATAAACCGATAATCCGGTCTGCATCTCGAATAGCGGAGACATCTGGTGTTGTGACAATGATTGCTTCTTCTGCACCCGCCGCCGCATTTTGGAAACCGCGTTCAATGCCAGCAGGCGAGTCGACAAGTACGAAATCGTAATTAACAGTGAGGCGCTGACAGATGGATTTCATCTGCTCAGGCTGAATGTCGTCCTTGTCATTTTTTTGGGATGCGGCCAGAAGCATCAACCCTTCAACTCGCCGATCCCGCACCAGGGCCTTCTGCAGCTCACACTGCTTTTCAATCACATCCATAGAGGTGTAAATAATGCGGCTCTCAAGGCCCATGACAACATCTAGATTTCGGAGCCCGACATCGGCATCAACAACTGCAACTGTTTTTCCAATCAGGGCAAGCGCAGTCCCTAAGTTGGCTGTAGAGGTTGTTTTTCCTACCCCGCCCTTGCCTGATGTCACTACGATAACTTTTCCCATAGTCGAAACCTCCTTCTTCTAGAATTTAACAAATCTTTCGACGACAATAATATCCTTTGAACCGATATGCGCGATTTCGGGATACCCTCGCGATTTTTGGCCAAGGAGGGGAGGATTAATATAGTTTCCAATCTGAAGGTGTAAGGGGACTAACTCCATCGCAATGACAACAGCGGATAATCTTCCGTTCGTGCCTGCGTGTGCACTGCCTCGCAGCGCACCAAGCACAATAACATCGCCCCCAGCTCTAACTTCTGCGCCTTGGTTGACATCTCCGTAGATAATAAGGCTCCCTTGTGGAAAGTCCTCCGTTTGTCCCGAGCGGATAGTTTGCGGTACGATTCTCGATTGTTCCGAACTCTCATTGTGTGATAACATCAGCGTCTGTGAAATCGTATGGGTTGCTGGGGCAGCCACAACAACAGGAGCAGCCGTTTCGTCCGGGCTCGCGACTTCCCGAGTCTGTAGATTGTAAGTTTTCTGGAGCTTTGTTTTTAGGCGCTCCAGTTCCTTATCTGTTAACACAGGGGCCCTCATATCAATCTGCACCGAAGTTTCGGATAGAGGCGGATTCATCCTCGCCAATTCCTGCTGAATTGCTTCCTCAATTTCGGTTATTGATAGGTTTGGCCTAATAATGAGGCGTAAGCCGTCCCCATACGCTCTGAGCGTTACAATTGGATGTGCCATTTTTTCCAAGCCTGTAGGAGGGGTTTGTAACCCCGAATTCCCATTCTGAGTGTCGCCAGCCCGTACTGTTTCAAGCCGCGCCACATCCTGTCAAAAAATGCGTCAGGTGGTATTTTCCCCGCTTTGCGGGGTGATACCCCTAAGCCCCTTCTATTTGCGCGAGCACATAAGGGCCTTCAGGAATCGCTGCAATCTGAACATCGTCTCCGTAGCGAGCGAAAAACTGTGCAATGCCCTCTTGCGGGCTTTTCAACGGGTGTACAAATAGTTTGGCGAGCTGCGGATACGGAATTCCATCTGTGTAAAAGTAAATATCTGCCTTCCGGGCAACTTTTGCCAATTCTTCCAATTGCCACTGATCGATGACAAAGTTGGCGGGGTTGTAAAGCCCTTGCACGAAGGCACCCAGTTCGTCAGTTTTGAAGATAAGGTCGGTGAACGGTTTGCTCCCGATGCCTTCGCTACACGCAGCCACAAGCAGAATGCTGCCCCCCTGCTTGACAATCTCAACGGCGGTGAGCAAGCCTTTAATCGCTTGGTAGAAAGTCGTATCCAAGGGATAGCCTGCACTGGAAACCACGGCAGCATCTACTGGAGCAGGGAGGGTAACCTTTGCCTGCTTTTCCACAAATTGTGCGCCCACTCGGTGGGATTCAACCAGGGCACCCGCAAAAACGCCTGTTATCTGGCGCTGCTTGTCAATGGCAACATTAAGGTTAAAATGCACCTCCGCCATCAGGGCGATTTCGGTGGCTTCTCTATGGAACGGATTTCCTTCCAAAATGCCGACAGCGGACTTCGGGTGCTCCATCAGTTCGGGGCCGTGCATCACCTTCATTGTTTCAACAGAAGCAAGCCCTGGGCAAATTGCCTTCCGGCCGCCAGAATATCCTGCCATCAAGTGCGGCTCAATCAGCCCCGTGGTAACCTTCAAATCTGCTGCGAGGTACGTCTTATCAATGTGAACGGGTGTGCCTTTCTGTGTCCGGCCTAAGTATGCGTGTGTCCCCGGCTTTTGTGAGAAATGGTTGACAATGCGGTAGGTATCCATAATGGAACGCCCAACCATCTCTTCAAGCTCTTTCCCTTCATTGGGGCGATGAATGCCCGTAGCGATGAGGATAGTAATCTTCTCGCGCGGCATGCCTGCCTGTTCAAGTGTCTCTAACATCGGCGGCAGAATCACCTGATTAGGTACTGGACGCGTCACATCGGAAATTACAATACATGCTGAGTTGCGGCCCTTCGCTATTTCTGCCAAAGGTGGCGAGGCAATGGGGTGCGACATCGCCTGTCGCACTGCTTTGTCAGCATCTGTCAGTGGCACACTTTGTGCGGTTTCCAACACCCCTGCCACATTTTTGTCAGGGATGTCTACTACCACTGTGCCTGTGCCATATCTCATGTCGACTTGCATGTCCGTACACCTTTCAATTGATTAATGCCGATTTTTTTCACGTGTGTCTTTTAAGCACTTGATTTTTTTTCACGATGCATGCTAAAATTCTCATGTTCCCAACACGGGTTGAGGGCAGAAATCTAAATCCAAAACGGAGAATTAAACAGACATGCAACGTATCGAAATTACCACAAAACCGAACGGTGCCGGCCGCAATTGGTTAGAAGTTGGCTATTTTGAAACTGACACACTCGGCCGCAAACAGTGGATTAAGAAGAACGTTCCACATCAGGAATCCAAACTGATTGTGGATAGACAATATTCAGCGCGGGGTGAAACAATCGACTGGATTGTCCTTATCCCTGAAAACTATCCGCTCACGCTTGTCAAAGTAACCTACGACCGGCTCAGTCCTAAAAATCTGGAAGTGCTCTGGGATGCAGAGGCTCCCTCACAATCGGAAGCTTCGCGCGAAGATAAAATCAGCCGCGCCTTTGAACTCGCATCGGGCAACGAAGAACTCACAACGCTGCTCAAGGAACTCCTTGGTGCCTAACGTCCCCTACAAGAATCACCATCCGTAACGTTCGGGGCCCCACGGTTTGGTAATCAATTCCTGTTTTGCCATCACCAGAGTCTTGCTCGGCACATCGTCGTATAGGATAACCCCAGGCCCTACAACGCTGTAAGAGCCGATGCGTCGCCCCGGCATAATCATTGCATTGACACCGGTTCGGCAGTAATCCCCCATATAGGTAGCGTTTGCGCCGTAAGTTGGAATTTCATAACGGCCTTCTACCTGAATCGGCGTATCCCGGTCGTCGAATCGCAGCGTTCCGCACACTGTGGCAGCACCGATATCTGTCGCGCATCCAAAAACCCCGGACATTTCACAATAGTGATACAGGTAGACTTTATCGAACATGACCCCGGACATTTCGGCACCATGCCCAACGATGCACCGATTCCCGATTGTGCTGCTCCCGATATCGCAGTAATCGCTAATGCGGCACCGGTCGCCGAGGAAGATGTTTCCGTGTAAAATTGCGCCGTTCGTAATGTTGTTATTTGCCCCTGCAATCAGCGTACCGTTCACGACGACGCGGGCCCCAATCACCGAGTTTTCTCCTAACACGACGTGTCCATTAATTTCTGCAGCATCCGAAATCTTGGCACCCGTTGCGACACAGTCTGCCTCAATTTGGTTTGCAAGATAATCGCCCAGCCTGCGGTTCGCTTCCAA
Source organism: uncultured Poribacteria bacterium (assembly GCA_958295855.1). GTDB lineage: Bacteria > Poribacteria > WGA-4E > WGA-4E > WGA-3G > CATQHH01. Next base: position 997,352 of record OY282383.1, read on the forward strand.
GACGTGCCAAGGTTTATCAACGTCAACAAAAAAATCAGTGGTTTCAACCGCTAACACCTCTGCGCCATCATCAATCATCAACTGTAAAGATTGTGCGATTTCCGATTCAGGCGGTGGCATACCACCAACGGGGACTCGTGTAACGATGCCCGGGTTCCTTAGTAGGTAGCGTGTCGCCGTGTTTTTAAAAACGTATACTCCGCAGAGCCGATGCGAACCACCGCGCGGGTGCCCCTCAATGCCCGTTAGAGAATCACCGCTGGTTCCTGCACAAAGCCAATTGCTTGCGTCTTCTTCGCCGAGCGGTTGCACCAGCGCGGCTGCTTCGGCATGCTGTTTATCGAACTCCTTAAACAAATTACGAAAATTATCTGGACTGGTTACGATGTCGCCATAAACCACGAGATAATTTTCATTTTCAAGACGCTTTACAGCCTCCAACACCGCACTCGCTGTGCCATCAAGAGGCTGTTGTGTTACAAATTCAACGTTTGGCATGTCGGCAAGAGCACCGCGTACCTGCTGGGCGTAATGCCCCACCACAACGCTAATCTGGCTACAACCTACCTCAACTAGATTCTCTACTAACCGGCGAACTATTGGCGTATTGGCAACAGGAATCGTGCATTTCTGGCGGAATTCACCATAGGGCCAGACTTTGCGTCCCAATCCGGCGGCGAGAACAATTGCAGTGTACATAATGTGTTATAGTGCTTTACAAAAAGAGTTTCTCTGCTTTGCGCCATGCCACGTGCCGATTTAGCAACGCTGCCAAAAACGTTACATCTGGATTTGGGGTGTTCAACCGTTCCTCAAACGGCACAACGCCAAGCACTGGCACCTGTGTCAACCGTTCAATTTCTGCTGGATTTGTCTGTTCAGCAAGCCCCGCCGTTTCGGGTTGCATCCGATTTAGAATAATCCCCGCTATCTGGAGGTTAAACTGTCTCGCAAAAGCGACAGTCAACAGCGTATGATTTAACGTTCCCAAGCCTGCGCGGGCGACAATCAGGAGCGGCAGCTGCAACTGACTGATGAGATGTGCCACGAGAAAGTCGCCATGCAGTGGCACCGCAATGCCACCGACTCCCTCTACCACTAAAAAATTGTATTTCTGCTTTAAGTGTGCAAATGCTGTCGCGACTGTCGACATGTCAATTTCTCTACCTTCTAACCTTGCCGAGACTGAGGGTGCCAGCGGATACCGGAGGCAGAGGGGATTAATCACTGTCAGTGCATCGTCAACTTGGGCAGCATGCTTCAGGAATTGGGCATCTGTGGTATCGCCTGAGCTGATCGGCTTCATCACCCCCACGTGCGTGCCTGCCTGTTTTAGCGAAGCAGCCAACCCACCTGCAATTATCGTCTTCCCAATTTCGGTATCAGTGCCTGTAATAAAGACACCACGTGTCATTTTGTCCTACTTATATATTTATTTTGAAGTTTGGACAATTCTTGTGCAGCGTTGCTGCGCAGGGCTTTCGCTCCCTCTAAACAAGGGCTTGGAACGCACAGAACAGGACTCCCATCGGTTTTGGGCGATGCGCGGTGTCTCGCCCGCTATATTGTCCAAACTTTAGTATTTATTATACTACAAAAACATTTCTTAAGTCAAAAAATGCTTGAAGCGAGACGTTTTCACACGCCTCCTCACTTGTAGGTGTGATAAGAATACCGATTTTGCATTTTCTGCTTTATTTATGACTATAGCACAAAGACGCGTTTTAAGTCAACAAATACTTGAATCGCGGGTATTTTCAGGTATTTTCTGACCTGGGCAGGTGAGAAAAAGCCAATTTTGCTATCATTGTAGCACGGAAACCTGTTTTAGATCAAGAAATATTTTGACTTGAGGCGTTTTAATATGTTAAAATTAACAAATATGAACCGAGAAAAAACCGAACAGGAAGGTTGGAAGTCAAATGTGGGTGTTTCTCGTCTGAATGCACGTCGCTTATGGGCGCAGGTGGTATTTTCCCCGCTTTGCGGGGTGATACCCTTTTAGCCGCACATCGCGGATTTACGCGGATAAGAGAGGTATGTGTGGTTGCTAAGCAAACTTGCAAAGTGACTTAGACTGTCCTAATCTTAGTAGATTCGCTTTTTTTCTTGACAATTGCTGTTTAGGTAATGTATAATTCTTAAAATCGTAGGTAAAAAGTCTCTTGAGTGCAAGATTGAAAAATTAGGATTTTCGTATGCCACATGTCAACTTAATTTAACATGTTGGCAAAAAGCCTCTCGATCGCGAGATAAAAAAAATTTGACATTCCTCTGAAAATCTGTTATAATTAAATTGTTATTAGTATTTTAGTATAAATCAAACTAGGTAAATGGATCAAAAAGAGAATGCGTAGCAACCCTAAATCAACTGCCGTGAAGCCGAATCGACTTAACCTCTACGTTGACGAATCTGGTCAAGATACGAGAGGTCTATTGTTCATCGTCGCTGTAGTAGCGGTAGAGAAAAGTGATGAGCTTAGCAGACTTTGTGAATCCTTTGAAAGCACTTCAGGCAAGGGAAAAAAGAAGTGGGGTGGGGCTCGCAAAGATAAACGGCTGGCTTATTTGCGTGCTGCAATTTCAGGTGCTGCTTCTCTTAAGGCTATCTTGTTTTACAGTGTCTTTCGTGTAACAACCGATTATGATGAGGCGACAATTGCAGGCATTAAGAAACTAGTTCGCAGGTTGTCTCCTTTCAACTTTAAGGTCTATGTTTATGTTGACGGACTGGGAAAAAAGAAATGTAGCAGATATAAGACCTGCTTGCGAAAACGCGGGTACCCCGTAGAAAAGGTGAGCGGAATCAGAAAAGATGAAAACCATCCCCTCATAAGGTTAGCGGATGCGGTAGCTGGTGCTTCAAGAGATTTGTTAGAACGCGGAGACAGCGAACTTGGAGAAATTTTTTCTCAAGCGAAGGAACGCGGCACGCTTGTTGAACTTTAAAACAGAAAACCACCCCCGTGAGGGGGTGGGCAACCTATTCTCCCGGCCGGCCGGGGGACAGCTCAACCTATGTAATAGTCTTCGGCTGCGATTTTACTTCTGGGATCCGACAGAAAACCACCTTGGTGAGAGGTGGGCAACCTATCCTACCGACCGGTCGGTAGGCAGCTCGGCATACGCAACAGTCTTCGGCTGCGATTTTACTTCTGCAAGTGAATTGTTTGATAATAGTATACCCTATTTTGTGCACAAAGTCAAGGAATTTTGATCGAATCGGCTGTTTTTTTGAAAAAAGACCGGATGTTTAGGTCAATTTTTTGACTTTGGCATAAAACGCAAATGTGACTGAAAGGATATTATGTACCGAACGTATCAAATGGCACGAATCATTGAAGTTGCGTCTCTTATTCACAACGAACCGCGAAAGTGGACGCGCCCTCGGTTAGCAGAACGATTTGAGGTCAATAAGACAACTATCCAGCGCGATATTAATCTGTTGCGCGAAATGGAGATGAAGATCATCGCGCGTGGTAAACAGGGATATGAGCTGATCTCTGAATTTTTCCTCCCTCCCCTCAACCTTAACTTTGAGGAGGCACTCGCGCTCGTCACAGCAACGAGTTATTATAGGGAAACGGAAGGCAGACAGACAATTGAGGTGCTGAATCGTGCAATTCATAAGGTAACTTCCGCTTTACCGAAAGGGACAAACGAAACCTTAAATCAGATTGTCCCACGGATTGAGGTACCCCATCGACAGATGAGCCAAATTGACGAAACGCATCCCTATAAAGAGAGCCTATACCAAGCAATTCGAGAGCGTCGCAGCGTCGCTATAGAATACAATTCCTTTAGTAGCGGCAAGAAGATTCGCCATCGGCTTTCACCTTATGCGGTGCTGTTTCGCAAACGCGCGTGGTATGTCATCGGCCTGTCCGAAACCTTTAACCGGATTCTGACATTTCGTATCAATCGCATTGCCTCTCTCTCAATCACGCAGCTTGGCTATACAATTCCTGAAGATTTCTCTGTGCAGAAATACATCGCGAAAAGTTGGGATGTCATGCTTGGGCCCGACACGCACGTTGTTATCCTATTTGCGAAACGTATCGCCCCGTTGATTCGGGAGGTGAATTGGCATTCAACGCAGAAAATACAGGAAGTCGCCAAAGGCGGGATTCGCTTTGAGGTCACGGTCGCGGGCTGGCGCGAAATCGGTTGGTGGGTTTTAAGTTGGGGCGATGATGCGACAGTGATTGAACCCAGAAAATTGCGGGAGTGGGTCGCGCGGACAGCGCAGAAGATGGTACGGATGTATGCCAAAGCAAAACCGAAAGCCTGATTTTGTCTTTGACAAAAAGCCCCAAAAGATTTTAACAAAAAATGAGAATTTTCGCGATTTTTTTTAGATCAGGCGCAGGTTTGTGTGACGGGTGATGTGTTATACTTAAGTTGATTTGAATTGAGTTTGCGGTTTCGTCAACGTAACGATAAAATTCTAGATTTTCAGGAGGCTTGACATGAACCCGATTAAAGTTTTACCTGTTTACTCCCGGCTCTCTCAATCCGAGTCGATTGCAGGTATTCCTACGGAGATCTCTTTGCGGGAGCATCAGGTGAAAACCTATAATGCGATTCGCGACCCCGAGATTGACGTTGTCTTTAACACGGCAATGACAGGGGATGGGAAAAGCCTTGCCGCGTACCTCCCGGCATTGGTTGACGGGTGCCCCGTTTTGGCAATGTACCCGACGAATGCGTTAATCCAAGATCAGTTGGAACAGATAAGTTCCTACTGTGCCCTGTTCAATCGGAACATCACGCCGGGAGACATGTTCAGTGAGCGTTTATACGAGCTCCGCGCAGAGTTAGAGTTGGGGAGTCAAGAGCGCGCGATAGCGTTTTTGGGGCAGCAACACGAAATTCTTCTCACGAATCCGGATATTTTCAACCTCATCGCGAATTTCAAGTATATGGGTGAGCACAAAAATCCCGACCGGCTGCTACAACCTATCGTGGATTCTTACGATGTGTTTCTGTTTGACGAGTTTCATCTCTACGACGTTTCACAGGTTATGGCGGTGCTGACTGCGATGTTATACATCATAAAACAGACGCGGAAGACACGCCAGCGGAAGAAATTCGTCTTCCTCTCCGCGACACCAAACCCTCTGCTGTTAGCATGCTTGGAACGCTCGGGCCTCCGATATGAAATCATTGAGGGTGACTATCAGTATGAAGGGGCTGATGCACAAGATTGGGCTCAAATTTGCGCGCCGTTCGATCTCCATTTTCATGCAGTCGGAAGGCAAACTGAGGCATGGATCCAAAACCACTATCAGGAATTAGCTGAGTGGTTTTCCGAAAATCCCGGTTCACGGGGAGCGATTATTGTCAATTCGGTTGCGACAGCAAAACGCATCGTCACGTTCCTGAATGAACGTCTAGATTTGCGTGTAGGGGCAAATACCCGGCTGAGCAACAAGGCCGAAAGGGAATTTGCCTTAAAGAAAAGCGACCTGCTCGTCGGGACATCTACGGTTGATGTAGGTGTCGATTTCAAAATCAACTACCTCGTTTTTGAGGCACTAGATGCCGGTTCGTGGATCCAACGCCTCGGTCGCCTCGGAAGACACCGGGGATACAAGAGGGAGGGCAAAGAGGTTCCCTTTAACAATTTCGTCGGCCACTCGCTGCTGCCGAAATACGTGGCTGAGCGGATAGAAGGGGCGGATATGCCAACAGCGGAAATCGATAAGGCCGCGCTCATAGAGATGATGCGAAACGAGAACGCGGAAAAACGTATTTTTTCGCCTGTCAACGATTTTCGGTACTATCAAAAAAGTTTGGGGTGGATACATCCGGCTCACGTCATTAATACGCTGGGGCATCCCCGTTTACGCGATAATTACGCGCCCCTGCGCGAACGGTTGACAGAAACCTACAGTAACATCTTTGAAGTGGATATCCGCGAACGGGTGAATTGGTATCACGATATCACGCAGAACCAGCCCGCAATCGTTGATACCGCCATCTCTCGGTTTCGCGGAGATACTCCCTTCACTTGTGGTATCCTGGATGGAACCGATGGCTACGTTAAGGATTACGATTTACTCTGGGTTCTCAGAAACGCTGAGGCAGAATGGATGAGTAAACAGGATTTCATGCGCGAAATTGAACGGCGGACCGATGTTCAATCCCAGAGGTATAGATATGTTGATATCTATCTACGGGTGTTAAAATACCGTTCCGAACCAGAACGCCTGCGAATTTGTCACAGAGATGCAATCCTGAAAAAATTTGAGAAAAAGGCGTATCGTACGCCGCAGGGGCTTTCAGGTTTTCGGATTGAGGGCCCTTTTCAAGATCTGACGAAGATTAACCTTTCGATTCGGCGCAAAAAGTTCCTGTGCCTCATCCGCAAGGAACGCGCCGATGAGTTAAGGGTCCGTTTGAGGCTACCGCCGCTTTTTGGTATTTTCCCCTTAATTGACTCCGAGGGGAACGAACTCAGCGTCGTCTTTTCCAAAGACGCTCTCTTACTATACTCACAGCCCTATATTTGGGCGCAGGAGGAGTAAGCATGAACGAACAATTGGTTTTGCCGCTAGATAGCGGCGAAGATGAACCAACAGAAATTCCCGGGCCTACTCGGCTTGATCAGTTGATTCCGGTAGATGGAGGCAGCGAAGATGAACCCGAAGAAACTTCGGCCTACATTGCCTTGCTGAAAGGGGCCATCCCGCCCGATGACGACGTCTTGCAAGACTACGTTGAAATCGTGGTGCCCCAGATGCAGAAAGAGTACACCCTGCGGTCTGCGAAAGGGAGTACTGTGCAACAATTCTCGCACAACGCCGACCAGAGCATGCTGGCGCACATCTTCAACGGTCTCTTTCCAACGCTCCAAATTGTGCGGGAATCCGGGGAAGATCTGCGAGAGTTGGATAAACGGCTCTATCTCATCGCCTACACTCTTCACGACTTGGATAAATTGGAAGCCATCCAACATCTGAGTGTTGCGGACGATGAAAAAGCTGCCGAGTTATATCGCTACATTGATGATTGGGGGAAGCGTCTTCGCTTCGATCAATTCTGCCCCGAGTACGACGAGTATCGTGGGGACATCGCTTTTTTAATCTTGAATACGCAAATGAAATATGGAGCGAATCTCTATCTGCAAGGCTTTGATTTACGGCTTCCGGGCCGCCGCCGTCAATTCCTTAGCGAGATGTGCACTTGTTCAGATCGCATCGCCTATTTTTTACAGAACCCGGCAGGGTTTTTAGGGAGAGGCGACATCCGGGAATCCTTAACCTACTTAAGCGGTGGGAAGTTTGAGTTCGCATATCACAAGGTTTCCGAAAATCGCGGGATGTTGACGAACGTCATCAACAACGCCGTGCTTGCGGAGATGCGGGACAATTTCGGTTGGAAACCGTTTCTGTTTTTTCCTACCGGTGTGACGTACCTGCGAAAGCGGGATTCTGAAGACAAAGTACTTCCTACGGGAGCTGAGACCGCTGAAGTTGTCATTGAGAAACTCAAGGAGTACTGCGCTTCTCGGCTGCAGCAGAATCTCAACGGGTTTACCCGCGGTGGGAAAGGCTTCAAGTATGCGGATTATTATGAGGCTTTCTTCCAACCTGACGAAATGCTGGATTTAATCCAAAAGGGTTGTTTTAAGATTCTTCGGCAGGATAAAGCACCTTCGGCAGGCAAACGGTTAGCGAAGCTCCAGCAACTTCAAGAGCAAGAGAAAATACCAGCGGATATTTCGCTCATTTTTGAGGACGATATCCGCGTAGACCAGTTGGCGGAGTACCTTTTCGAGGTAGAGAAACTCGTTGGAAAATTTGCCGACCGGCAAATCGTTTCAGACGAAATCATCACTTACCTCGGAATGGGTGGCTGGCAAACAGCATTTGCCGAAATTCCCCGCCAAGGCGGCGTGCCATTCCCGTGGTACTTCATCGCGGGTAAATACCTCTTGCAGAATCCAGGGAAAGATCCGAGAGACATGCGGGATTTGTTTGAGGAAATTGCCGCGCATGTTTCCGAGGCGTTTGCCGAGCCTCTTGACAACCAAACACAATCGGATAGTTTTGCTGTGCTACGGGATTATGTCAAGCAGACGGTTGATATTAACGGGCATCAGAACATCCGCCAAGATTTCCAGACAGAACTCGCTCGGTACACCAATACGAAGAAAATTGGGAGGGGTTCCGACAAAGGATGTTCGCTCTGTTCTTCGGCTTTCCAGACACTGGAATCTAGCGAAACGGACGTGGTTTTCGCACCGCAGGTTTACAGCAACAAGAATCCGATTAATTCGGGACGTGTCAGGCGTGGCATTTGTCGGCTGTGCCAATTGGAAATGATGCTCCGCCAGATCTTAATACGCTCCCGGTGGAACCTCATTGGGGCAGGCTATGAGAGTGTGAAAATTAAGTGGCTCTATCTCTACCCGAGTTACTTTTTCACGCCGGAGACGGCCAAGGTTATCGGTGCAGCCTATCAGAACCTGAAATCCTTGAATTTCTTTGATGTGCGTAAAAGGCTCCACCGAGGCGCAGCCGTAACGGATTTGATAGAACTTGAGGAATTCATCATTGACACAGAAGTTCCTGCAACTGAGGCGGAAAATCTGCTCAAGATGGATTTCGGCACAAACGACTTGGCAACGTTCTATTTCTGTGGCATCCCAACGCTGGGCTCGAAACCAACCGACACAGAGTCATGGGCAATGCCGACGTTCCTTGGGGTGCTCTCAACGCTTGCTTTCAATGCAAAAGTCGTCGTGACTGAATCGCAGGTGCCGCTTTACCACAGCGCGGAGGAGTTTAAGGAGACCGTGGTGCTCAACGCGCCACATCCCTTTGTCACGCACATTTTGAAAAATGATAGGCTCCGCATTGATGAGGTGGCTGACGGTTTGAAAAAACTTGCCGCAGTCTACGATATCAACATTGATGCCTTCCGCGATGGTGCTAAACCGCAGTGGCAACATCTCAATGGAGTCGCTGGCAATATTGAGACAGATCCGCTGTACGTATTCCACTATCTTGATGTTCTTCGCCGCAAGAACAAGTGGGATAGTTTTCCGAAACCCAAAGATGGGGATACATTCATCCCCGAACGTTATTTGCAATTCTACCAAACCCTTGGAGGTGACAAAATGAGTCTGATTGAAGGCATTGCAGAACGGTGCTTCAATTTTTACGGGCCAGATTCTTTCAAACCCAACAGTGTTTTGAAAGTAATCGCCCTGGTGGAAGATGTCATCATTAACAGTAGAGCCACAATAGCCTCGGTTGACCTCAAATACCAAGCGGCAGGCGAGGTTCACAACCTGATGCAGCGCGTCAGGAGTAACCGGGCACAAGGATTTAGACGCTTGCGTCCGCCAGAGGAATCCGAGGCTATCCGGGCGTTGGTTGACTATTTCTACCAGGAAGTCTTTATGCGCAATTATGAAGGGCAAAGAGCTCTCCTGCGCGCCGAGCGAAATCGTCTTAACGCCGGTATCAACGCTTGGTATCAAGTAAACTGGCGAAAATTCCGCAATCAAAAAGATGAGGAGACAACTGATGTCAATAATTGAAATTCCCCAAACCATCGCCCCTGAAGCCTATTTCTTGGACACGATTCCCAAGGCACCCGAGGGCCGATACGCACATATTGTCCTGGTCAGGGAGACAGAGTCCTATCCTGTCTTCCAAACAGACGGGACACTCAATATCGCCAACGTCAAAAGCGGTTTGGCGAAAACAGAACTGATGATTCGTCTCGCCATGTTTAAACGGAAGCAAACCTCCCCCGAGCGCTTAGCCGGCCGGGAACTCCTGCGGCGGAACGGTATCACGCAGAATCAAGATGAAAACGCGCATCCGAAATACTGCGACTACAACGAGCACTTCTGCCAAAGCTGTCCGGATTGTGTCTACTACGGGTTCGCTATCGGTGACTCCGGGGCTGAAAAGTCAAAGATCTATGTGGATACCGCCTATTCTGTCAATGGCTACGATGAATCCCACCAGCAGTTTTCGTTTAACGCGCTGTTTGAAAAAGGAAACATGAGCCAGAAGGGAGTAGTCCGATCTAGTTTCGGGGAGCAAGACCATATCGTCCCCCAGGTCTACTTTCCCTCGGTTATCACTATCAAGGACGTAACCCGTAACAGTTTCGCGTACGTGCTAAACAACCTTTTGCGGACAAAACGCTACGGTGCACAGACGACGCGCACAGGCAGGATAGCGAATCATGTCGCCGGAATTGTGTTTGCCGATGGAGAGATCTTCTCTAACCTCAAACTGACACAGGCAATCTATGATGGGCTATCCGATGCAGGACATTTGGAGAATACGCCGTTAAATCAAGCAGCAGTTATCGAAAATGCCAAAACGACGATACCGCAACTTCTCAGTGCCGACGGTGTCATTTTCGATCATGTCCACGGCGAGGCTCTTGATGAACTGATGAGGTGTGTGACTGTGGTAACAACTGACGCAGATAAACTCCGGACATTTCTTGAGGAAGTTGACAGGGAAACCACTGAATATTCAGAACGCGTCATCCAAAGTGACAAGAAGAAAAAGTAAGGAGCCACCGATGCACGTCGTAAAATGCAAACTCACTTTACATGATTCGCTCTATTACGCGACACGGGAAATGGGACGGCTCTACGAAACCGAAAAGGTTATCCATAACTGGGCGTTGACATACGCATTGGGATTCATTCGGAAACCGTATTATTGCCCCAATAGCGTTCCGACGTATCAGGACGACCTTCAACCGATTAACGAGGCAGGCGTTTACGTTACGCCTGCCAAACCTATCCGCTGCGATTACGTGATTAATACGTTTAAATTCGCTGATAATCGGCACCGCGCTTTCTCAAAGCCCCATAGCACCAATAAACCCTCCTACGGAAAAGCGAAGGAGCTCGCCCCAGAAAGCGAATTTGTCTTTTATCTTTTCGGCAACGTCCCGGACAAACTCCCAAAGTGGATTCGCTTAGGGTTGTGGATGAGCAAGGCTCTAGTTAAGGTTGAGGCTGTGGAATCTCGCTTAATTCCAAAACATGGCACCTTCACATGCACGCACCTCTTGAATCCAATGGACCTAGGTGCCATGCCAGAGTTGTATGACCTCATTTCAATGCCGCCGGTCAGTCTCTTGCAAAATGCCAGGTTTATAGGAGACTATGTCGAATTTGATGGTGTCACATTTCCTACGTCAATGGCTTACTTTGCTGGTGCAACATAAGGAGACACCCCATGCCCATTAGCACACAAATCTCACTCATCCCAGAAACGGATGTCACACTACGCCCGACGATGGGACACCACGCCCACGCCGCATTCCTCGCTATCCTCAAGAAGAGCAATCCTGAGGTGGCCGAAGCTGTTCACGCACCCGCGGCACAAAAGCCGTTTACCGTCTCACCGCTCATCGCGAAGGCGGAAAAGCACAATAACCTGCTCCACATCAAGGCAGGCACCGACTGCAAACTCCGATTCACGTTCCTTGATGATAAACTCTTTGCACATTTCGGTGAAGCCTTCTTGACACTCACGATGCCGCCCATTCGGTTGGGAAACAACGCGAGGTTTCAGGTGAAGCAGTTCGTTTCGCACGCAGAAGGGCAGGCACAGGGACAGGTTTCCCCTACAACTCAAAGAAATCAGGCGCGAAGTTGGAGCGGAAGCGCAACTTACGCAGACCTGGTCCAATCGGCAAAAACGGATACCCGGATGAGTTTCCGATTCTACTCGCCGACAGCCTTCCGCAGGATGACACCGCGCGGACAGAAAACCCGGAACGATACTTATGTAGATCTCGTGCGGTGTTATCAGAGCTGGGTTAACAAATGGAACGCTTTCGCACCTGTGAAACTTGACAAAGCCGAGATCCTCGCGTTCATTACGGAGCATGGACAGGTAACAAGCGTGACAGCAAAATCACGGGCACTCAATTTCGGAAGGCATACCGAAGTCGGGTGGGTTGGCACATGTGCTTGTGTTTTCCGTCCCCCGGGTGGGTTGGCAGAAGATTCGCTTGATGAAGGGCTGCTCCGCGCGGCGAACTGTTTGGCGAATTTTGCATTCTATTGCGGTACTGGCTATAAGACAACAATGGGAATGGGGCAGACGCGGCGGGTCGAGTGAGCCTGACTGGAAGGAGCATAAAACTATGTCAGAAATTAGTCACGCATTTCCAATGCGTGCTGAAGTTCGTAAAGCATTCTACGCGGCGTACGAAGCGCGAAAAAATGAGACAATTACGCACCCTATTTTCAAGTATAAACTCACCTTCATCTCTGTGCAGCGTGCGAGAAACAGATTGATCGGATAGGGGTGAAAAAAGGACTTGACAAACGGTCGTATATTGTGTAAAATTAAGCGTTAAGATTTCTGTGATCGAAAAGGGGCCGAAAAACCTTGGCCCCTCACAGAAGGGTGGGAACCCTTATGACTCGTGCTTTGAACCAATTCGTTACATATTTCTGGTATCTCCGCGTGCCCCAAAATTCGTCGCGCACGGAATCATTAGGAATCGAAGCACGTACAGTAAAGCTCCCGGCGGGGCGGACATGAAACCAAAAGCCACTCGAGAACGAGATTGAAACACGGTAGGCAAACCGCCCCATGTGGCATTTTCAACGTATTTGCCTGAAACCAAAAGCCACTCGAGAACGAGATTGAAACTAAAGCCGATCGCCACGCCCTACCCACATGGGTAATTGACGCCCCTGAAACCAAAAGCCACTCGAGAACGAGATTGAAACCTTGTTTGATGGCAGGCGTTGCCCATTTCGTTGCGCCTGAAACCAAAAGCCACTCGAGAACGAGATTGAAACGAATAGTAAAGACGCGACGATGTTGCAGCTAAGCCCGTGACCTGAAACCAAAAGCCACTCGAGAACGAGATTGAAACGAGCGCAGTGGTGCAGACAAGGACGTTGCGATTCTGGTCCTGAAACCAAAAGCCACTCGAGAACGAGATTGAAACGAGTTCTATGAGATATTTCAGCGCGAGTGCTGGTTCAACCTGAAACCAAAAGCCACTCGAGAACGAGATTGAAACAGATCACAGCCGCAGAAATGACACGAGGCGTGAATCTCCCTGAAACCAAAAGCCACTCGAGAACGAGATTGAAACAGGAGTCTGTTACCGTGACGACGAATGTGGTGCTGACAGCCTGAAACCAAAAGCCACTCGAGAACGAGATTGAAACATCATAGTCTTCCAGCAACTTTACGAGTTCGTCGGCCATTCCTGAAACCAAAAGCCACTCGAGAACGAGATTGAAACGAGATTAAGAACATTGCCAGTTTTGACATAAAGCCGTTCGCCTGAAACCAAAAGCCACTCGAGAACGAGATTGAAACAAAAGAGTCGTTGGGTGCATCAGGATTATTTAAAGCCGACCTGAAACCAAAAGCCACTCGAGAACGAGATTGAAACTGGACATCGTCAAGGTGACAGGCATCGACGGTCAGGTCGCTGTGCCTGAAACCAAAATCCACTCGAGAACGAGATTGAAACAGAAGACCAGAAGAGCTTCCGCAGACTCCTCTCAACCTGAAACCAAAAGCCACTCGAGAACGAGATTGAAACGTTTGTTGTTGTGGCGGGGATGGATGTGGGGGAATCTTGACCTGAAACCAAAAGCCACTCGAGAACGAGATTGAAACCAAAAGCAAAGGTCATAGCGACCTGGTCACAAATCAAATCCTGAAACCAAAAGCCACTCGAGAACGAGATTGAAACGACATGAACAGCATCCGCCTACACCAGACCGCAGGCACCTGAAACCAAAAGCCACTCGAGAACGAGATTGAAACTACGTTCTCGTCGATAGTGCCACGACAGAGGCTGTGGGACCTGAAACCAAAAGCCACTCGAGAACGAGATTGAAACATGAATCATCTTTACGGAAATAGGTGACTTCTCCTGCCTGAAACCAAAAGCCACTCGAGAACGAGATTGAAACTATGGAGGATTCATTATGCGAGGTGAACCACGACTCCTGAAACCAAAAGCCACTCGAGAACGAGATTGAAACTGGGTGGAGTTAGCCGACAAGCGTGATTTACTCAAGCCTGAAACCAAAAGCCACTCGAGAACGAGATTGAAACACGTTGGCAAGCAGGAGTTACGGGTTTGCCGTTTTCTTGCCTGAAACCAAAAGCCACTCGAGAACGAGATTGAAACGTTGCCGCCTATAAGGTTCGTCACGGCGAAGATGTCAAAAACCTGAAACCAAAAGCCACTCGAGAACGAGATTGAAACATGTTAAAGCCAACAATCAAGTCAAACTCTTGCAAACCTGAAACCAAAAGCCACTCGAGAACGAGATTGAAACTACAGCATGGCTCACGCGCATAGAAGACAAAGTTGACCTGAAACCAAAAGCCACTCGAGAACGAGATTGAAACGAGTCTTTTGTACCTCTTTCATCGTCTGCTTGTATAACCTGAAACCAAAAGCCACTCGAGAACGAGATTGAAACTTTGCAGGCACCGTCAGCAACGATGTGTTCAGATACTTAACCTGAAACCAAAAGCCACTCGATGACGAGATTGAAACTCGCAAAAGGTTTACTCAGTCCACAGCCCCGCTCCTATCCTGAAACCAAAAGCCACTCGAGAACGAGATTGAAACCTAATTCCAGTTCGCTCAGTTCCTGCACCTTGCCAGACCCTGAAACCAAAAGCCACTCGAGAACGAGATTGAAACTGTTTATAGACGGCTCCTGCCAGGGCCGTCTTCTCTTTCCTGAAACCAAAAGCCACTCGAGAACGAGATTGAAACCTTACCCTACTAAGCAGGCACGAGACCTGCCCCTACTCAGCGCGCTTGATCCGAATGCCATGAAGCGTGGTCCCTGAAAACTGAATTCTCTTGCAATCTGAAAAGAAATTTGATATGATTGTCTTGTAATTGGCAACACATTCACGCCCACTACAAGAACAACGTGAAAACGACACTTCATTGCAAAAGGACGGAGTTTCTATCATGACAGGCGAAGAAAAATTTACCGTCGATCTTGAAGGTTATCTGGTGATAAAAAACGTTTTGAGCGACGCTGAAGTCGCGGAGATGAACGCTATCATTGACAGAGGAAACCTTCAGGGACGCCCGAGTCTCTGGGGTGAAGCCTTTAAGAGACTCATTGACCATCCGAAAATTCTACCTTATCTCATTGAACTTTTAGGCCCTTATGTCCGCCTTGACCACGATTATGCGATTTTTATGGACAAAGGCGAAGGACGCGGTGGATTGCACGGCGGCGAGGACGGCGGCCGCCCCGGCGGGCGCGCGGGCGACCACTGGTACAAGTACCGAGACGGTGTCATGCGAAATGGGTTGTGTGTGATGACATACAATTTGGTTGATGCCCCCGAAGGCGTAGGGGGGTTCGCCTGCATTCCGGGGAGCCACAAAAGCAATTTCGCAACCGAGATTCCGCCAGAGGTCCGACGCTTCGAGCAGCCTGCACACTATGTCGTCCAACCTGCCGTAGAAGCCGGGGATGTGCTGTTTTTCACCGAGGCGGTGGTTCACGGTACGATGCCGTGGCAGGCAGCGCATCAACGCCGTTCGTTGCTCTATAAATATAGCCCCGGGCACTCGGCATGGTCAGAGAATTATTACGACATTAGCAAATATGGACAGTTGACAGAACAGCAGAGACGGATGCTCTTGCCGCCTTCTATTGGTAGGCGACCGCGCGTCGTGGAAGCGAAGTGAACCACACAAAATAAGGAGGGCGTAAATGCCAAACATTCAACTCACGGGAAAACAGAGCGATTTCCTTAAAATCGTTGCCGCAGCGGCGGGCCGCGGCGACCTCGAGGCTGTTCGTCAATTGGTTGATGACAACCCGGATTGGATTCATACTGTCGGTTCGCACGGGCGGACAATGCTATGGGAGGCAGCATATCGAGGGAAGTTGGAGGTCGTCCGATTTCTTCTTGCGCGCGGTGCCGATATCAATCTGCCCGGTTGCTACCATATCAAGCACCGCCTTGAGATAACGCCTTACTGTGTGGCGCGTTATGAAGGACGAGATCTGGTGGCGGAGTATCTGCTTGTGCACGGTGCGACAATTGACATTCATACCGCTGCCTACCTCGGCGATTACGATACGGTACGCTCGCACCTTGACAACGATGAACGTCTCGTCAATATCGGATCCCTTCAGACAGTGATGTTACCGGCAGGGGCACCCGTTACCTTTGAACATGAATATCAAGAAACCGCGTGGGCAACTCCGCTCTGCTATGCTATCATGGGCGGGAACCGGGCGATTGTTGAATTGCTCATCTCGCGAGGTGCGACAATCAAGCCGCACAGCGAACGCTTGCTTGATTACGCTGTCTCGCTGGGGCAAGTGGAGAACGTCACGTTATTACTCGAAAATGGCGCAGATGCGAGCAAAGCCCCGCGTCTCTTAGACGACAATTCTGAAATGAGCGTGCTGCTCAAGACCTACGGTGTCGCGCCTGCGGACATAAACGCCAAAAACCACATGGGATGGCCCCTATTGGTTATCGCATGCCGTGGGGACAAGGGGGAGCACCCGCACGAAATTCAGCGGCTCTTAAAACTCGGTGCCGATATCAATGTTCGGAATCACAAAGGGAAAACCGCATTGCATTATGCGGCGAAGGCTGGTTTTCTCAAAGTCATCAAGCTGCTTATCGAAAACGGTGCCACGCTTGATGCCCCTGATAAGGATGGCGAAACGCCGGTGTTTGATGCGATTCGATCGACGATTAAGGATGGTGAAAAACAGCGGGCATCATTGGAAGCATTGCTCGCCAAAGGGGCAAACCCGAACGTTAAGAATCGGAGAGGTTTAACCCCGCTGAAAGTCGCGCAGCAGATGCGAAGGCCGGCCTCTGCGAAGGTTGTTGCGTTGTTGCGAGCATATCATGCCGTTTAGCGATTGTGTAACCGAACTATTTTCTGAAACTTCATGAAACCGCCCCTACAGAAACAACCGAAACGGGCGAGCCCTGTGGCATCGCCCGTACAGATGTCTATGCTATTTCCCATTCCTTCAAGCCTAAGGGTAATGGGGCTGGACGCTCCGTTGTGCTTTCTATCACAACGTGTTCACCTGTTTCGGAGGATTTGTCAAAGGCAAGCATAACTTCAAGCACATGATATGCGAGTGCCCCGTTGGCGCGATGCACTCGCCCTGCACGGATTGCGGATACCATGTCAATGACACCGATCATCCGGGCGTTGTTCGGGAAGGCAAGGGGAACTTGCTCCCAGTCTTCATGCGCTGCACACACAGCCACGCGCCCTCCAAATCCATTCGGATCGGGTACCTGCATTGAACCGGTTTCGCCGTAGATTTCAATGCAAGGTAGGCTATGCCGCCACATGTCGAAACTCATAACCATTGTGATAAGTGCGCCGTTCTGAAATTCGATTGTGCCGGTGAGGTGCGTCGTCGTTTTAACGGGGATGCGCAAGCCCCGCACGGCTTGGCTCGTTGCAACGCGTTCTTCAAACGCCTTCGTCGTTATCGCCGCGACACGCTTGACGGGCCCGAGGATATTGACGAGGGCAGTCACGTAGTAAGGGCCCATGTCCAGCATCGGTCCGCCGCCGATGTCGTAATAGAAGGCAGGGTTCGGGTGCCAGTTCTCGTGTCCGTGCCCGCACATAAAGGCAGTCCCGGCGATGGGGCTACCGATTTTCCCTGCATCCAGTGCTTGTCGCGATGTCTGAATTCCCGCACCGAGGAAGGTGTCCGGTGCAGAGCCTGTGCGAAGTCCTTTTTCCGCTGCGGTGGTGATGAGCTGCTTCCCGCTTTCAATGTCCACACCAAGCGGTTTTTCGCTATAGACATGTTTACCCGCTTCCAAGACTTGCAAGCCAACCTCGACGTGTGCTCTGGGAATAGTGAGATTCACCACCAGTTCAATCTCTGCATCTGCGAGCAGTTCATCTACGGTGCCTGCGTGACAGTTGTATTTCTCGGCTTGTGCCTGCGCAGCTTCCATTCGGATGTCTGCACAGGCTTTGATATCTAAGATGTCGGTTTTTCGCGCGCCCTCAAAATAGGCACTGCTGATTGTGCCACAGCCAATAATTCCGATTTTCATATTTTCGCGCTGCCTTTCAGGTGTTTTCTTAATTACGAGTTGATGAATTAGGTCTGTTTTTATTATAGCAGTTGTAGTGGATATTGGCAAGGTTTTATGGCGTAACGTAGGGCAATTTAGTTTTAAATGGGTTTCGTTGTTCGCTTTGTTGTGAAATTCTTAATCTTCATACAGAGTGTGCTACAAAGGGAGTTTCATCGCATTTGTGAAAAAACAGTTGACACGCTGCGCGTCTGTTGCTATGATAATTGGCAATTGAGACAAAGTTTGGTGTCGGTGCAACGGGGCACCGGCCAACTGGAATCCAACACTTGCAATATGGGCTTGCAAGCAACGCCCTACAGCCCCTGGAATGGAGAAATAGCATGGGAAACCGCATTAAAATCGGGAGCCTCAAAATAGATGAAGGTTTGTATACATTGGTAAGAGATGAGATTGTGCCCGGCACGGAGATCGAAGCGGATGCCTTCTGGGAGGCGTTCGGCGACATCGTTGCGGCGTTTGCACCAGAAAACAAGGCACTATTGGAGAAACGAGACGCGCTCCAGCAGCAGATTGACGCGTGGCATCTCGCCCGCAAAGATGAACCACTGGATAGTGAAGCGTATTCGGCGTTCCTGACTGACATAGGCTATCTGCTTCCTGAAGGACGAGACTTTACTGTGCTCACGGAAGACGTTGACATAGAGATTTCGCTCATCTCAGGACCGCAATTGGTTGTGCCGACCGATAACGCGCGGTATGCCCTAAATGCGGCGAACGCTCGCTGGGGAAGCCTCTACGATGCACTCTACGGTACCGATGTTATTGATGAATCGGATGGGGCTACACGCAGTCCCACCTATAACCCGATCCGAGGGGCGAAAGTCATCGCGTACACCGAGCAGTTTTTAGATGAAATAACAGGACTTGAAACTGGGAGTTTCTCTGACGTTACGCAATTTTCCCTCAAAGCCGTTGATGGCGAGCAACAGTTATGCGCGACACTCAGTAATGGCAGTGAGGTTGGCTTAGCAGATTCGACCAAATTTGTAGGTTTTACACAGGACAATGGCGAACTCAGTGCTATTTTGCTTCAAAACCACGGGCTGCACATTGAGATGCGGATAGACCGGGAACATCCCATCGGAAAGGCACATCCCGCTGGTGTAGCCGAGGTTATCCTTGAGTCGGCGATAACGACTATTCAGGATTGCGAGGATTCTGTTGCTGTAGTGGACGCGGCGGATAAGTGCCGTGTCTATAGCAACTGGAACGGTATCATGAAAGGAACGTTAGAGACGACGTTTGAGAAAAACGGCGAGATGCTCACACGCCGCTTGGCACCAGATAAAACGTTCACCGCCCCAGATGGAAGCACATTGACGTTACCCGGCCGGAGTCTGCTCCTGATTCGGAATGTTGGACTCCATATCTACACGGATGCTGTCACAACAGCAGCGGGTGAGGAAATTCCGGAAGGGTTCCTGGATGCTATGGTAACGACGCTTGCTGCGATGCATGACCGGCAGGGTAAGGGCAAATACACCAATAGCAAGACAGGTAGTGTTTATATCGTTAAACCGAAGTTTCACGGTCCCGAAGAGGTCGAGATGACTGTTCGGTTGTTTGAGAGGATAGAGGCCGCGCTGGGACTCCCGACGAATACCATCAAAATTGGGATTATGGACGAGGAACGGCGTACCACCGTCAATCTCAAGGAGGCAATTCGGGTGGCGAGGGAACGACTCGTTTTTATTAACACCGGCTTTTTGGATAGAACCGGCGACGAGATTCATACCAGCATGGAAGCGGGCGCGATGATTCCCAAGATGGACATCCGCAACGAACCGTGGATGCTCGCCTATGAGGATTGGAATGTTGATATGGGAATTGAGATGGGGTTGCTAGGGACTGCACAGATTGGAAAGGGCATGTGGACGAAACCTGACAAGATGGCAGAGATGGTTGAAACGAAGGTGAATCACCCCTTGGCAGGGGCGACAACGGCGTGGGTGCCATCGCCGACAGCTGCAACACTTCATGCGATGCACTACCACCGAGTCAACGTTGCAAAGCGGTTAGACGAATTGGCTGCACGGTCGCGAGCGAGCTTAGCGCATCTACTAAAACCGCCGCTGTTAGCAGAAAACAATTTGCAACCTGATGAGATTCAGCGCGAATTGGATAACAACGCGCAAGGCATCCTCGGCTACGTTGTCCGCTGGGTTGACCAGGGAATCGGTTGTTCAAAGATACCGGACATCAACAACGTCGGTTTGATGGAAGATCGCGCTACGTTGCGGATTTCGAGTCAACATATCGCAAATTGGTTACACCACGGCATCGTCACGAAAGCACAGGTGACAGAGACGTTCCAGCGAATGGCCAAGATAGTTGATTCGCAAAATGCCGGCGACCCGAACTACCGGGACATGTCGCCGAATTATGAGGGGAGTATTGCGTTTCAGGCAGCGTTGGAGCTGGTTTTTAAAGGGTGTGAGGTGCCGAACGGGTACACGGAGTTTGTGCTTCATCCGCGCCGGCGGGAGGTTAAGGCGGGCGGTTAACAAGCCGGTACGCTACGGAAAAAGTAGCAGGCACACTTCGTGTGCCGAAGCCATCATCCTCCCATTTTCTTCCATTCACCTTCTGCTTTTTTCCTCTTTTTCTACGCGGGCAGTCTGTAGCATTTGATGGCGTTGTCATGGAAGAGGTTTCGCACCTCTTCGGGGGAGCATCCTGAAACTGCATCTTGTAATGTGTGAACCCAGCGCGGATAATCGGTGGCTTGCGTGGAGACAGGCCAGTCGCTTCCGTATATGACGCGATCGAAACCGAAACAGGTGATGACGTGCTCAATATAGGGCTGTAGGTGTGCGGGAGTCCACTGCCCGTGGTCGGCTTCGGTTACCAGCCCCGAAATTTTGCAGTAGACGTTCGGGAACTCGGCTAGGGTTCGGATTTCTTGCTGCCACGGGTCAAAAAGTTGATTTTTGATGTCCGGTTTGCCGATATGGTCCAAGACGAATTGGACATTGGGGCACTGCGCGACGAGCCGAATCGCATTGGCGAGTTGGGGGTGGAAGATACAGATGTCAAAGCTCAATTTGTGCTGGGCGAGGGTTTGGACACCACTAACGAAGTCAGGTTGGACGCAAAAATCGACGCTTTCGGATTGGATGAGGCGACGGATCCCTTTAACGAGTGGATTCTCTGCCAATTTTTCGATGAAGGGGGCGACCTGTTTACCTTCTTCGAGCGGTGCCCATGCGACGATGCCCTGAATCCGAGGGGCTACTGTTGTCGCGAGAGAGGTAACCCATGCTGTCTCTTTCAAGCCGTCATCGGGGTGTGTATCGCATTGGACAAAAACCATGGAGTCGATTGCTAGTTCACCGGACGCAGCGATGTAATCTTTTAGGAGATAAGGTCTATTTAGGGCTGGTGCTTCCGCAAGCCATGGGTATCTCAACTGTTCCGGGTGCCATAGATGGACGTGTGTGTCAACGATTGGGAATTTCTCCATTGTGGTGCTCCTGTATTGTATGGGATTTGGATTACCATTTTAATGCTTCGCCGTAGAATTGTCAAGCGTTAAAAATTGACATCCGCAAGGAGAAGGTGTATAATTATAGCACTGCGATGAAGACTTTTCTGTTAGCAGTATTCAAATTCGACATGTCCTTGCCGCAACCGTGCTTTTTGGTTTGAGGAGAATTGTCTGATGGATAAGAAGAAAACGAATGTTGTGCTAATCACTATAGAACAGTGCTGGGGGAATTTTGAAGAACATCCTAGCAAAAATGCTTACAGTTACCCGTTCACATAAACGCAAAAAGCCGGTTGGCAAAAGCGTGTTGATATGGTAAGTAAATTCACGGGGATTCCAAATAAAGGAGCGAATATGTCAAAAAAATCTCGAATCGTGTTGGTTGCAGGAAGTGGGAGTCATGGTGGTGGGGCGCATGAGCATCCCGGTGGGTGCGCCCTCCTCGCAGATCTGTTGAACAATGCCGTGGAAGAGGTCGAAGCGGTGGTCTCTCAGGGCTGGCCGACAGATTTGGCCACTTTTGAGGATACGGATGCTATTATTGTTTACTCGGATGGGGGTACCGGGCACCTCACTATTCCGCATCTGGAGCAGATTGCTGGACTGATGGAGCAGGGCATCGGGCTTGCGATGTTGCACTACGCCGTCGAAGTACCGAAGGGAGACGCCGGGAATCACTTCTTAGCGTGGATTGGCGGCTATTTTGAAACACACCTCTCGGTCAATCCTTATTGGACCGCTACATTTACATCGTTTCCTGAGCATCCGACAACGCGCGGCTTAGAGCCGTTTTCATTGGAAGATGAGTGGTATTACCACATGCGGTTTCGTGAGAATATGAAAGGTGTGACACCGTTGTTGAGTGCCATTGCACCTGCCGCAACGCTCCAAAGACCGGATGGACCGCATAGTGGTAACCCGCATGTGCGCGCATCGGTGGCGAAGGGTGAGCCACAGCATCTGGCGTGGTGTGTGGAGCGCGCAGATGGCGGCCGAGGATTCGGATTCACGGGCGGACACTTGCATCGGAACTGGGCGGATGACAGGCTCCGTAAGTTCATTCTCAACGCCATTGCGTGGACAGCGAAGGTAGAAATCCCTGAAGGGGGTATCTCTACGCCGACACCGACAGCAGCGGAATTGGATGCGTATCTGTAGTTTCAGAAGCGTTTGGGTTATTCTGTAGGTGCGGTTGAATGAAGTTTAAGAATTTAATAGGGTAATATAGGTTTCTATTGTCTGAATCTCGGATGACACGGATTACGCAGAAGGCACGGATTATAAGCGGGCACGCCGATGTAAAAAAGCCTCGAAATATGTCAACCCGCTTTCCTCCGGAGCGCGGTAAACCGCTCGTCGTCCGATTTCGATGCCCTAATCTATTTTTTACTTCTAAAACTGTGCTTACTGGAGGGTACCTAAGGAGGCAGAACATGGACCAAGCGTTACACGATTACCTATTTGACTTGCAAGGTTATCTGGTTTTAGAGAATGCTATCTCGAAGGCAGATCTGTGTGAGATGAACGCGTGGATCGACGCACATTGGGATTATGTGGAAGATCCGTGGGAGGAAAACCCAGAGGACAAACGAATTCCACGCTGGATCGGTAATATTGAGACGCATACCTACAACATCGAAAACGGCGTAAATTTCCAGAATATCATTGAGGGTGGGGATGTTTTTCAGAAACTAATCGACCATCCGGCGTGGATTCATCTGGTGCGGAAGTACATCCATGAAGTGAATGGGCTTTCAATCCATGAGAACTTTCTCAACGTCCGCGGGCCAGGGGGTTTCATTCATATCCACTGTGGTGGGCACGTCCCCCTAAGTTACCTGACATTCCGACAGGAAAATACAGGGGAATGGATGGTAGGACAGATTAATGTTCTGATGGCACTGAACGATATTGGACCGGGGGATGGCGCGCCGGTGTTGGTGCCCGGTAGCCATAAATGCACCGAGATTCACCCGCGTTTGAAGGTTGATGGGAAAGGCTTAGTTTACGATGGCGTAAGCGGTAAACCGGCGGGGACAGCGTTTGGGACAAAGGAGATCTATCTGAAGGCAGGGGACGCGGTTATGTTCACAGATGCCATCACGCACGGATCGGCGGAACGGACAAATGATGGGTATCGCCGGTCGATTGTCTATCGCTATTCTCCACGATATGTCCGTGAGCGTTTTGACTATCCGCATTCAGAGGCGTTATTGGCACGTTTGACCTCGGATCAACGCAAGATTATCCAACCGATGGCACCACGTAGACCGCCGCAGATTAGTTAATACCACAGCTATTCGCTTCTCCCCGGTAGGAGCCATCTCCCGATCGCGATACTGGCGCTGTGTCTATTTTGACTTCTGATGTAACATTGTGTTATAATCTAGAGCGTGTTAAAGGAGTTTTTTGAGTGAAAAAACAGAGATTTCCGCTCTTATCGGCGCGGCAAGACTGGATAAGCGTGGAGATTTTCACGCTCTTTCTCGCGATGAGTGTGTATGCCGTTATGGTATGGCGGCATGAGAGTGGAAAAACGGAAGAGGCGATGGAGGCAGTTCTTGTCACGATGCGGCATGTTTCTGCTGCAATATTGCCGATGACTGTTTGGATTTTAGGCATTTTTGAGATTATAGGTGAAATCATGATTAGATTTACGAGCCTCATGGAAAAAATGAGAGCAGAAGGTAAGGCAGAAGGGCGAGCAGAAACCATCGCCCAATTCCGTCAGTATTTTGCCTGGGAGAAGCGGCGAGCCGAGGCGGCTGCGAACAACCAGCCCTTCGATGAGCCGCCCCCACCGAAACCAGAAGGCTATCCTGAAGAGTAGGCAATTGCCTCCCGGGCATTTGACTTCTGATGTAACATTGTGTATAATCTAGAGCGTGTTAAAGGAGTTTTTTGAGTGAAAAAACAGAGATTTCCGCTCTTATCGGCGCGGCAAGACTGGATAAGCGTGGAGATTTTCACGCTCTTTCTCGCGGTGAGTGTGTATGCCGTTATGGTATGGCGGCATGAGAGTGGCAAAACGGAAGAGGCGATGGATGCAGTTCTTGTCACGATGCGGCATGTTTCTGCTGCCATATTGCCGATGACTGTTTGGATTTTAGGCATTTTCGAGATTGTAGGTGAAACCATGATTAGATTTACGAGCCTCATGGAAAAAATGAGAGCTGAAGGCATTGCTGAAGGTAGGGCACTAGGGCGCGCGGAAACCATCGCCCAATTCGGTCAGTATTTTGCCTGGGAGAAGCGGCGAGTCGAGGCGGCTGCGAACAACCAACCCTTCGATGAACCGCCCCCACCGAAACCAGAAGGCTATCCTGAAGAGTAGACAAGTAAATAACCCAGGTTTCCTGAAGGAAACCTGGGCTTTTGATAGTCGCCCGCCAGGCGATGTCCTCAAAAGTTAAACCGTTTACTACACGGCAAGTAGGAACGAGTTCCCACTTGTTAGAGACGTGCATGCTCGGCGTGGCAGCCGCGACGATGGCTCGGATGCTCCCCAAGTCTGAGTCCGCTCGGCATGCATGTGTGGATGGGGAAGCATATAACTCCGCGAGGAGAAATTACGATGAACTTCGTTCCTGTAAAATCCAGAGATGGACAGCAACTCATGCCGACAACGCCGACGCGGGCGGGCATGATGATAAAGGCAGGCGATGCCGCGCCCTACTGGGATAACGGCATATTCTGCATCCGCCTCAACCGCGAACCTTCTGCCCGCTATAAACAGGACATCGCCGTTGGTGTGGATCCGGGGAGCAAGAAGGAAGGCTACACAATAAAGTCGGAGGCGCATACCTACCTGAATGTTCAGGCGGATGCACATACCCACACGAAGAAGAAGATAGAAACACGTCGGAATCTGCGGCGTGGCAGGCGTTCACGGAAGAAGCCAAATCGGAAAAATCGCACGAACCGCCTTGCGAATAAAACACGGATACCGCCTAGCACTAGAGCTCGTTGGCATTGGAAAATACGCGTGTTGGACTGGCTCTCCAAGCTCTACCCCGTGACGCATGTGTGTGTCGAGGATATAGCGGCTCGCACGCGGAAAGGAAACCAGCGGATGTGGAATGTGTCGTTCAGTCCTCTCGAAGTGGGTAAGCAGTGGTTTTACCAGCAGGTTTCGTCGCGTTGGCAGTTGTTCACACTTCGTGGATATGAGACAAAGGAAATTCGTGACAGGCTTGGCTTACGAAAGTCTCGCCGGAAAACAGCGGAGGCGTTCGATGCCCATTGCGTGGATAGTTGGTGCCTTGCATATCATGCGGTGGGTGGTGAGGCAGTGGTGGATAACACGTCGCTTTTCTGCATTGCGCCTTTCCAGGTGAAGCGGCGAACGCTGCATCGCCAGAATCCGCAGAAAGGTGGTAAGCGGCCACGGTTCGGCGGGACGATGCACCTCGGTCTAGTGAAAAACACACTAGTGAAGCATGTGAAACACGGCCTCGCTGTAATATGTGGACATCAGAAAGGTGGACTCTCCTTGCAACCCATTGCAGGCGGGAAACGTCTGACAACGCAGGCAAAACTATCGAATTGCAAGAGTCTAACACGTCTGAACTTCAGACATTGGAAACCACCGCGGAGAACTGCGGAGAAAACTATGGAGGTGAAGCAGGAAACCGACCCTGTGCAACTGACGCTTTGGTAGTCGGTTTCCTAAAGGCAGCCAAACATCAATGCTTGGGATTCTCTTGCTTCCTTGTTGACTCCCGGGCAACGGAGGAGTATCCAATCCATGGCAGCACGGAGTCCGCTAAATGTTGCCTAGCATCTGATATTTCCTCTGGAAAGGCTTTATTGGTGAAGGTTTTGAACGAATGCACGTCGCATTTGGACGAAAATACGCCGCAAAAATCTAAGAAGATTCGTAATGCGAAAAGTGGACGTAACAGCAGGCGGTTAAATTGATTAGCCAACTCTCTACTGAAAACTCAAGGCGACTGAGGATATTTTTATAATGCCCACAATTCAAGAAATAACGGCAGTATTGTCGAACCTAAGTACCGACGAGCTGCATCATATTGAACGAGCTATCCACAATTTATATCGGGCTCGCTGTGAACATATCATCTACGATGATGACTATGGTGTCTGGACAGAACAGGATCAGATATCCGCGTCGGCGGCGGTTTTTAACCTACTTGACAAAGAAGAGGACTTGGAGGATAATGCCAGCTGTTCTTCTTCTCAGTGTTCCGTTTTCAGATAAAGTATGAAAACCTCACAAAAAACGCTCTGGGGCGGCCGTTTTAGTACAAGTCTCACCACAGAGACAATAGCCTTCACGCACTCTATTGAAGCTGATACTCGCCTCATCGGATACGATATTTGGGGAAGCCAAGCGCATGCGATTATGCTCGCTCGGCAAGAGATTATCTCCGATGCCGATCTGCAGGAGATTTTGCACTGGCTTCGCAAGGCAGAGGCGGATTTTCAAAACGGCGATTTTACGCTCGATGCGAATAAAGAGGACGTGCACATGAACGTTGAATCGTATCTGATCGAGAACGCGGGGCGCGAATTCGGCGGCAAGCTCCACACCGCCCGCTCTCGCAACGACCAGGTGCTCGTGGATGCGCACCTCTACATTCGGGATGAGATTCTCAATATTCAGCGGGGGCTCTCCGCATTGTGTGATGCCTTCCTACAGATTGCGAAGGAACACGCCGACACCGTGATGCCCGGCTATACGCATACGCAGCATGCACAACCGATCAGTCTCGGTTTCTGGGCGACGGCTTACGTGAGCATGTTCCTGCGGGATCAAAAACGTTTGGACGCTGCTTACGCGCTCGCCAATACGAACCCCCTCGGCGCGTGTGCTTTGGCTGGCACGACATTCCCCATCGATCGGCAACTGACGACAAAACTGCTAGGTTTTGACGCGCCGCACGAACACGCCCTCGATGTTATTAGCAGCCGAGATTTTATCGCAGAGACGCTCTTTGCGTTGTCGCTCGTGATGGCAAACCTCTCACGCATCAGCGAGGAGTTGGTCTATTGGACAACTTATGAATTTGGGATGGCGGTGCTTGATGATGCGTATAGTTTCGGGAGTTCCATCATGCCCCAGAAGAAGAATCCGGACATTGCGGAACTCACGCGAGGGCGTACAGGGCGAGTCTACGGGGCGTTACTGGACCTGTTGACGAATCTCAAGGGGCTGCCGATGGGCTACAATCGCGATTTTCAGGAGGATAAGCCGCCGCTATGGGAGGCGTTTGATGTTGTGAAGGCGTGCCTCGGTATGCTCCCTGGACTCCTCAAGACGACGGATTTCAAGACAGAACGGATGGCAGAATTGGCAAATGCGAACTTCGCGACCGCGACGGAGTTAGCGAATTATCTGGTTAAGGAGCATCACCTCAGTTTTCGGGCGTGCCATGAGATTGTGGGCTGGCTCGTTGGAGAATTGGTGCAGCAGGGAAAAACGTTCGCTGATTGGGAGTTGACGCAAGCACTCTTGAAGCAGAGAGAGTTTGACATATCAATTTCGCAACTCAAGCAGATTCTGGATGCGGAATTGGCGATTCGTAATAACCAAAGCCTCGGCGGCACCTCGCCTGCGGAAGTCAATCGGATGATAGACGTGTTTGAAGAACAACTGAATGAGATTGCATTGCGTATCTATACCTGCGAGACGCAAATTGAGGCGGCGCACCGAGAGACGCTGCGCATCGTTGAAGAGGTTTTGGGATAAGGTATGTTGCCCCTGCTTTGCAGGGGTTTATACCATTTGGCCGATTGAGGCAGCTTTGTAAGAGAAAGAGGACAAAAAAATGGTGCGTGCGGGCCCATACAAACTATTCCGCGAGTACAGAAAAGGAAAGGGAAAATTGAGAGACAGATTAATTGTCGCATTAGATACTGACGATGGCGAGGATATCGCCTGGTTATCCGGGACGCTTGTAGACATGGTACCATGGATTAAGCTCGGCTTTCAGGCGTTCAGTACCCTCGGAACCGAGGCTTTTGCGTGGCTCAGCGGAAAGGGACATCAGATCTTTCTTGATTTGAAGTTCCACGATATCCCGAACACGGTGGCACGTGATGTCGGCACGATGACAAAACATGGCGCACACATGATTAACATGCACGCTTCTGGGGGACTTGAAATGATGCAGGCGGCGAGATACAGTGCGGATAATGCTGCCGACGCGGCGAAGATTCCGAGCCCTGTTCTACTCGGTGTAACAATTCTGACGAGCATAGATGAGCCTGGGTTTCAGGAACACTTCGGCTCTAAGCGGCAACTCACGGAACAAGTGGTTCATCTGGCAAAGCAGTCGAAGAAGGCAGGACTGGATGGAGTCGTCGCTTCACCGTTGGAAATTGAGCCGATTCGGGAAGCGTGTGGCAACGATTTTCTGATTGTCACACCGGGCATTCGGCCTGAATGGGCAGACGCGGGCGACCAGCGTCGTATCACAACGCCAGCAGAGGCAATTAATCGAGGGGCGGATTACATTGTTGTCGGCAGGCCGATTATTGAAGCGGAAGATGCGTTGGAGGCTGCCGGGAGAATTCTGGACGAAATGAGCGGGGTTAAGGACTGACTGAGGTATACAAAAATTATGAACATTGTCTGTATCTGTTTAGACACGTTTCGCGCGGATATCATAGGTGAAGGCAAGAAGTATAGCCACGTGCAAACGCCGAACCTTGATGCATTCTCATCGGAGAGTGTCCGTTTTACGCGCGCGTTCGGCGAAGGGCAACCAACGCTTCAGGTGCGCCGTGCAAACTTCACGGGGATGCGGAGTTTTCCGTGGAAATATAACTTCGATCGGCGTGGGCATTGGCACCACGCCCCCGGCTGGCATAAAATTCCACCAGAACAGGATACGCTCGCCGAGGTCCTGCTGGAGCGCGGTTACCTGACTGCACTTATTGCCGATACGTATCACATGTTCAAGCCGACGATGAATTTCTCGCGAGGCTTCGCACATTTCGATTTCATCCGGGGGCAGGAGTCGGATAACTGGCACAGCGGCGACCCGCGGCTCATTGAGGCGCAGCTCCGAAAACACGTCCGCGAACCGCTCAACTGGCAACGACACGCTGGGCTCGTCAACTACTTGTTGTCGCAACGGCATCGGCAATCGGAGGAGGACTATAGTTGTGCGCGCGTCTTCCGCGCTGCGTCCGAGTGGCTTGAAGATAATCACACCGTCGGGCCGTTCTTCTTATGGGTGGATAGTTTCGACCCGCATGAACCGTGGGATGCACCTAAAGTCTACGCAGATGTCTATTTTCCAGACTATTCCGGTAAGGATTTTATTACGCCGGGCAGCGCGAACGAAGGCGATGGCCCTACGGAAAATGAATTGCGCCGAATTGAGGCACTTTACCTCGGCGAAGTAACGTTTGTCGATAAATGGGTTGGCGTACTACTTGACAAGATAGAACAACTCAGCATCCGAGATGAAACGCTAGTTGTACTGATGTCCGACCACGGTACACAACTCCGCGACCATGGAAGTTTCGGGAAGGGTGCGAACAAACTGCATCCATTCAATACGCAACTGAACCTGATGATTCGGCATCCGAACGGCCCCCATGACAAGGACATTTTTGCGTTTGTGCAAAATCACGATCTAATGCCGACGCTCCTGAATCAACTCGGCATTCCGTGCGGTTGGACCGATGGGGAAGATATGTGGCCACTCGTTACGCAGGAGAAAGCGTTTCTCCGTGAACGGATTATCACAGGTTGGGCAGGATTTGCTACGGGGAATGCGCGGGGGCGCGTCAGCGTGCGCGACAATCATTGGAACTTCTGTACTTCGGTAGGCTATAGAGATGAGAAGGGTGATGAGCTCTTTGATGTCCGAAAGGATCCGGAGGAGAAGGTGAACGTTGCGAGTGTGCATCCGGCGGTTGTGGCGGAACGGCGGCGGGATGTTGAGGCGTTGATTGGGCAGCCGTTGCCGGGGCATTTTATTGAGGTGTGCGATCCGGGGCATGCACCGATGACGCGGTGGCTTCAGAAGAAGTTGGCGGAAATGTAGGGCGTTAATTTCACCGGGGGGGTTCATAATTCTTCCTGTCTGATTGGCATATTGCCCCTGCAAGCAGGGGAAGCATCCCAATAGCAGATTGACGCGGACTTATGGCTTTCGCGGTGAGCGTTTCTGTTCTTATCTACGTCTTATACCAAATTAACACGATTTTTGTTGTTCTTTGGTAGTGGAGTGTAAGAGCGGTTCGATCTATTCCCACATCGAACCGGGGCGGAGACAGGGCTCCGCCCTTACAAAATTTGTGAACGACTCTCATCTATCCGCGTCGGTGAGGCTATTTAAATCCCAGACGAGAATTGTGCCGTCACGACTTCCGCTAAAAAGCGTTCCGCCATCAGGTGAAAATGCGAGCTTGTTGACAGCCCAAGAGTGTCCCGATAGCACGTCCCGTATCAGCGTGTTTGTGCTTGTGTCCCATAATCGAATTGAGCCATCTCGACTTCCATTAGCAAGCGTTTTTCCATCTGGGGCGAACGCGAGGGCAGTGACGCGCCCTGCATGTCCCATGAAAATTGAGATATGTTCGCCTGTTGCGGCATCCCATAAATGAATAAACCCATCCACAAACCCACTGACAAGCGTTTTGCCATCCGGCGAAAATGCCAATGCCCGAGCTTCAGCGGTACGTTCGGTGTGCAGGGCGGTTTTGCGTCCAGTGTCAATATTCCATAATAGCATTGTTTCGTCCATACTAGCGCTTGCAAGTGTTTTGCCATCCGGGGAGAATGTCAGGGCGTTGATTTCATCGGTATGTCCTTCAAGTATAGAAATACGCTGACGTTCCAAAATCTTCCACAGTTCGATAGTGCCACCCCGACTGCCACTGGCAAGCATTTTGTCATCAGGTGAGAAGGTGAGCTCGTCAATAAAGCCCTTGTGTGCTGTTACAAGCGTAGCGAAAAAGTTTTTTTCGGCATCCCACAGCTGCACGTCA
The DNA here is from genome assembly GCA_958295855.1 of uncultured Poribacteria bacterium. Classification (GTDB taxonomy): domain Bacteria; phylum Poribacteria; class WGA-4E; order WGA-4E; family WGA-3G; genus CATQHH01. The sequence goes on from OY282383.1 coordinate 1,028,936, forward strand.
TTACCCACACTGCCGATTGCAACCATTTTGCCATCTTGAGAAAAAGCGAAACTGAAAGCAAACCACCGATGTTCCACTGGGATAAGCTGTTGATTGCCTGTTTCAGTGTCCCACAATCGCAGTGTGCAGTCAAAACTACCACTCGCAAGCGTTTTGCCATCTTTAAGAAAGCCGAGTGCGTTGATTGATTCCGTATGTCCTTTCGTCATTAAGTGCTGATTTCCGGTGTCAACATCCCATAACCTGATAGTGTTATCGCGACTCGCACTGACCAAGGTTTTACCATCTGCGGTAAAGGCGAGTGCTTCGATGGGGCGTTTGTGTTCCGTGAAGGTGCGGTTGTTAGATAGTGGTTCACCGGTAATGGTGCGCAACAGGTGCCGTAGCGTGAGTTTGTTGCCGCTGGCATCGATAGCCCACAACATGATTTTCCCGCTGGTGTCTCCACTTGCTAGGATTTTTCCATCTGGTGAGAAGACGAGGGAAGTAACAGTACGGGTATGTCCTTCTAATTTGAACATTGGGTCGCCCGTTTCTACATCCCATAACCGGATTGTCGTGTGTCCGCCAGCAAGCGTTTTACCATCCGGTGAGAACGCCAAGGACCACACGTCATCTATATCTGATTCTATGGTATGCGTTAGGTTCCCGGTGCGTGTATCCGATAAAAATACGGTGTTTCTACCAGCACTTGCAACAAAACGGTGATTTGGGGACACAACTAACGCGTCTCCATTGATGCGATCTTGCTGCCAAGTGAAGTTTGACACCTCGCGACCGGTGCTAACATCCCAGACATAAAACCTGAACTGTGCACCGACACCCGCACCGGCGAGGGTTTTTCCATCTGCAGAGAAGCCTAACGAGCGAACCCAATCTATATCTCCGTCCAGGGTAGATAATTCTTTGCCAGTGGTGGTATCCCAAACCTGAACTGTGCTGTTTCCATGCCGTGCACCGCTGGCGAGGGTTTTGCTATCCGGCGAGAAGGCTATTGTTACGATGTCTCTCGGTTCTTCGTTGAGTAGGGCGATTTCTCCCCCAGTGTGCGTGTCATATATCCATACACCGATGCTTGTTGCTACCGCTAATCGGGTACCATCGGGTGAAAACTTCGCATCGTTTATTGAGCCTTTCCCAAGGCGGGATGTGGCACCTTCAGGTAAATGCCATTGTGTGTAGTCCTGAGCGAATCCGTCTAATAGAAATAGCGTCGGCATGAAGATACATGCGATAGAGAGAATTCCTATCTTTTTCATTTCGAAACTCCTTGCTCATAGCAAACCTTTTTTCATAGTTTACCACAAAAAGCCTTTAAAGGCAAAATTAATTGTCTGTGTGTTCCTGTCATAGTGCCATGAACGCGCTGCTCCAATAACCGCGCCTACAAAAAGGGTTCACCTGCAATTTTCTCAAAACTGAAGTCTCTGGCAATTTTGCAAAAAGACTTGATATAGATTTGATTTTTTAGTATACTACCTAAAAAGGCAATCAAAATTCTATTATTCTCTTTTCGGTGTAGCTTGCAAGCCGAAACTGGCTATAGAAAATGTGAAGGGAACAATTATGCAAAGAAGACGCGCCAGAGCGCAGTACATTAAAGGTGAACTGATTGAACGCGAAGACTTTTCAGAAGACTTGGCCGCGTTCAAATTCCGTACTGATAAGCAGCTTTCGTTTATCCCGGGGCAATACGCGACTATCGGGTTTCAGGTGGGTGAAAAGATTATCCAGCGTCCCTACTCTATTGTCTCCTCCCCGCATGAGCCGTTTATGGAGGTTTTCGTGGAATTGGTGCCGGAGGGCGCGACGACTCCGTTGTTTTGGGAATTGAAGTTGGGCGACAGTGTGTTTGTCCGGGAACGCCTCGTCGGGAAATTTGTGATGGACACGGAAAGCGGGCTGACGCGCCACCTCATGGCTGGTACTGTTACGGGTGCTGCGCCGTATATTAGCATTGCACGTACGCAAAAAATTGAGCAGGAACAAGGCAAAGCGAGTCCACATCAGATCCTTGTTATTGTTGGTGCGAGTCGTTCATGGGAACTCGGGTACTACATGGATGAGCTCAATGAACTCGCGGCGCAGGAGGACTGGTTGACGTTTGTTCCGACGGTGAGTCGTCCGTGGGAGGATTCGGCGTGGCAAGGCGAAAGCGGGCGTGCGGAGGATGTGATTCGGAAGTACGGCGATGAGCTCGGCTTTCACCACACGAACGCGGTAGTCTATGCGTGCGGGCATCCACAGATGATTGAGAATGCGAAAGCTATCTGGGCGCGTGCGCGTTTCCCTGAGGAGCGGATTAAAGAGGAAAAATTCTTTGTGATTAAGGAATAGTGTGGGCAGGTGTGAGCTGCTATTCTATAATACACAGATGAGTACAGCAGTTCTGCGCGGATGTCCTAACGTTTGCGCGGGACCGCTGTTTTGTGTGGTTAGATGTCGTTCCACCCTAATACGAGCGGTGATAAGAGGGCAAGTACCAAGGCGACTCCACCGATGATACCCCAAATTTTCGGATTCATTATTGCCTCCTCTGCGGCACTAAATCTGGCGTTTCCGGGCCTGGCGTTTCCGGTATAATTGTGAAAGAGAAGTCTTTAGTCGTGAGCTGCTCTTTCTTTCCGAACAATTGAATTTCCAAGGATTGCTCTCTGCCCTGCACATTCTTATCGGCTGTAATAGAGATTCTAATGGTCTCTATGCTATTTTCGCTCAGTTTCGGAATCAGCGCGGGTTTCATAAAGCGCAGCCCTGCTAGAACGGGTGGCTCAAGCCTGATGTCGACATTGCGCGCTGTGCCGCCGCTGTTGCGGATTATCAGTTTGAGGCGCGCGGTTTCACCCGCATCTAGGAAACCGTTCCCTGAAGGTTCTTCTAAAGCGACTCCTATTATTGAGAGGTTCGGCTGCACCGTCGACATCCACGGCAGGTTTGTGTTGAGCAGTCCTAATCTGAATGTAAAAAAGGCACCCACCGCAATGATGCTCAAAAGAGCGGCATAGAACACTCCTTTTTTCCACCGGTTCCGTCTGCGTAGGTTGGTTTCGACAACCTTTATTGCTGTGAGAAGTTCGTGTACAAGTTGACGATTTGCTTTCAACCTCAACGCTTCTTCGGCTGCTGTTTTTGCGTCATCAAGCGCGCCCATTTCCAAATAGGCGAGCCCTAAGCCATAATGCGCTTCGGCAAAACCTGCATCCGCCTTTACCGCTTTTTTGAATGCGGCGGCGGCCTCGTTATACTGCCTGTTGTTGAGAAAAGCTTGCCCATGTTCATAGTGCTTTTCCCTATCCGGTGCATTTGAGGGAACACGAGTTAACTGAGTGGATTGGGTAGGACGAGCTTGGCTGATATCCTCTAAAAGTTGACAGGCCGGGTGGTAATTCGCATCAACGCTTAACGCCTTTTGCGCTGCGTTTTCTGCGTCATCAAGTTGTTCTATTTCAAGGTAGACTCTGCCTAAACTTGTGTGCGCCGCTGCAAAACCCGGGTCCAGATCTATCGCCTTTTGGAACTCCGCAACCGCTTCGGTGTGCTTTTTGGCAGCTAGGTAAGCGATGCCGAGTTCATGATGCACTTCCTTTGTCGGTTTGGCATCCGGCTGTGGGGTTGATGCTCCGTCAGGCCGTGGAGGCGTAACAACCTGTGTCTCCGGGGATGTGAAAGACGAAGCTTCAAGGGGCACGAAACTTGGATCAATCGCTTCCAGAAGCAAACGGGCGGGTTGATAGTTGGCATCCACCTTTAACGCGTCTTTTGCAGCGTTTCTCGCTTTTCCGGGTTCCTGCTGTCCGAAGTAAGCGAGAGCAAGCGCATGATGTGCAGCTTTATAACTTGCATCAAGTGCTATCGTTTTCCGAAGTACATCTACTGCCCGCCTATATGTTTCCATCTTAAGATAAGCTACCCCCAAGTTGTAGTGTGCAGCAGTAAAATCTGGGGCGAGGATGATGACACTTCGGAACGCTGCAACAGCTTCACTATAGCGTTCATCGCTGATGTAAGTGATACCTCTGTTGTAGTGTGCCTGCTTTAGTGTGTCTACAAGTTCATGGACAGGTTGATAGTTGGCATCCAGCCTTAAAGTTTCTGTGACGGCGTGTGTGGCTGCTTCTAAATTTCCTGATTCTTGATAGGCGCGAGCAAGGTTGTAATGCGCGTGCTTGAGATTCGGATCAAGGGCTATTGCTTGCTCCAGATGCGGTATTGCTTTGTCGTATTGTCCTTGCTCCACGTAGGCGTAACCGAGGTTGTATTGCGCGTATTCTAAATTCGCATCTAAGGCTACCGCGCTTTGAAGTGAATCGACTGCTTTGTGATATGCCTGTAGGGCTATATATGTGCGGCCGAGGTAGTAGTGGGCGTATTTAAAATCCGCATCGAGGGTTACGGCTTTCTGGAAGGTTTCGACGGCATCGCTATAGTGTTCATCGCTGAGGTAAGTGATGCCCTTGTCGTAGTGTGCCTGTTTTATACTGTTAAGCAGCGCGAGGGCGGGCGGGTAGTTGGCATCAAGTTTTAATGCCACTGTGGCTGACATCTCTGCCTTGTCCAGTTCATCCTGTTCAACGTACGCACGGGCGAGTCCGCAGTGCGCGTCTATAAAATCTGCGTCTAACTCTATAGCCGTTTGGAATTCAGGAATTGCCTTGCTGTATTGTGCATCGTTCAAATAAGCAATAGCAAGATTGTAATGTGCCTGTTTTATAGCGTCCATTTCAACTCATCAAAAAATGTAAGAAATAAAAAAGTTATTAGTTTGCTTCTCGCAACCTGATTTAGACTTTATTACGCTATTTTAGCAGATTTGGTTTAATTTTGAAAGCAAAAATTACATATTTTCATATCCTCTCCTTAGTCCCGTAGGGACGGTATGTGTCTAGACGTATCAATCTGAATCGCGGATTTACGCGGATAACGCAGATTAACGCGGATTTTGGGTGTCCTCTCCCTTCAACATTTTCTGTCCCTTGCTATTCCTTTCTTTGTAGGGGTAGGCCTTGTGCCTACCCTATGTTCTTGGAGCCAGACGCGCCGGGCCCCTACGCGCGGGGCATTCAGACGAACCTCACCGCACCTTACCAAAGATGCAGAACCGCAAAGCACCCCAAAATCCGCGTCATTCTGCGTTCTCCTCGATAATCCGTGATTCAGATAGAGTAGGGCACACCGTAGGGGAAACCGGGCTTGTGCCTGCCCACCGTAGGGACGGCTACGGAAACCCACGGAGTGTGCCTGCTACCTTGTGCCTGCCCACTGATGTAAAGCCTTAAGGGGATACCGCCATCGCACAACGAAACCCGTAGTCGTTGTACGTGTCCGTAGGCGCAGGCCTGCCGCGGTAGGCGACGCGCACGGCCTGTGCGCTATCGTTCCAAGAGCCACCCCGCAACACGCGCGAACTTGTAACATTTGTAAAATTACTTATTGCTTCTGTTATAGCGCCGCCTGAAAACGGGTTATCACGCGGAGAACCCGCATAAAAATCAGCATCATACTCATCCAGGCACCACTCCCATACATTCCCGGCCATGTCATACAACCCATACCCGTTCGCAGGATAACGCCCTACAGGCGCAGTATGTTCGTAACCGTCATCTGCAGTCTGATCGGCAAAATTACACTGTGTGCCGTTCGGTGCCGCATCCCCCCACGGATAGGTTTGGCCCGACAAACCACCCCGCGCCGCCTTCTCCCATTCTGCCTCCGTTGGCAAACGTTTGCCCGCCCACGCCGCATACGCCATTGCATCATGCCAACTCACAAAAATTATCGGGTGCTCATCCGTAGGCGAATACTTAGCAACCGAATTCCAATTCGGTGCACGATGGTCAGTGGCTTGAACAAACGCCATATATTGCCCAACGGTGACTTCATATTTGTCCATATAGAACGCGTCCACATAGACGGTATGCACAGGCTGTTCATAGGCATGTGCCTCAGCATCGTTGCTCCCCATCTCAAATTCACCGGCGGGGATAAGCACCATCCCATCGGGCGGTGCTTCAGGTTCGTCGCAGCCGCTTATGCCAACGGAAAACACGCACAGTAGAATTATAGCGGACATGAAACGCTTTTTCATTTTATTCTCCTTACAAAGTAGCAGGCACAAGGTAGCAGGCACACTCCGTGTGCCGTAAGCAGGCAGGCACAAGGTAGCAGGCACACTCCGTGTGCCGTAAGCAGGCAGGCACAAGACGAATTATAGATGTAATGTCAAGTCATTTTTATTGCGTTTTGCTGAACGTGGCTGCGCCGATTTCCGATTCAGGGCCGCCGCCTGAAAATAGGCGAAAAAACTTTTCCCTTGACAAAGGGCTGCAATTCCCCGTAAAATATAGTGATATACTCCCCCTGCTAAAGCAGGCGGAAACCTCTTAGCCTCCGTGCCCGCAGAGTGGGTGGTATTTTCCCCTGCTTTGCAGGGGTTAACACCTGTAGTGTGGTATCAACAAGGGTTGCTCGCATAGCGAGTCTGACACCCTCTCCGCCAAAGGTTGATATCCCAACCTTGTATGATATAGTACATCACACTGACTTATAATTGTCAAGTTTAATTCCTTTTCTACATCCCCACGCTGAAGCATGGGGAAACCTTGAAAACGGGGAGTTGATAAAACTGCTATCAACAAACAATAGAGTGTTCCACTATATGTTTACAGATTTACGACAGATTCGCCGAATTACAATATGGGGTGTCGGCTTAATCGGAGGCTCACTTGGACTCGCCCTGAAGAAGAATGGATTTGGGGGTGAACGCGTCGGGTTGGGACGGAACATCAGTAGACTTGAGAACGCGCTTCAACACGATGCGGTTGATTCGGTAACGACAGAACTGAGGGAGGGCATCCGCAACAGTGAGCTTGTGGTACTTTGCATGCCTGTCGAATTCATTCCAACATGTGTGGCACGCATCGCTGAAGTTGTTGATACACAGCACTATCCCATCGTGATTACGGATGTGGGTAGTACCAAAGCCGCCTTAGTGGAAAGGGTTGAGGAATACCTGATAAAGCGGGCTTCGCATGCCATCTCTTTTGTAGGGGGACATCCGATGGCAGGTTCACACGAAACCAGTGTGAGCGCTGCGCGTGCGACGCTTTTTGAGAACGCGAAGTGCATTCTGACTCCAACAGAAAACACCGATGTGGATGCGCTACAATTGATTAAAAACATGTGGGAATTTATCGGGGCGGTGCCGCATCTCCTTTCGCCGAAAACGCATGATTTGCTCATTGGTGCGGCAAGCCACCTGCCGCATCTTATAGCCAGTGTGCTCGCCAATAGCGTGGCTACCGTCGAAACGGATTCCGGAAAAGCGTTGGATTTCGCCGGGGCCGGCTTTCGGGATACGACGCGTATCGCCGCCGGGGCACCGGCACTGTGGACAGGTATTTTCACTCAGAACGCGGATGTCCTTTTACCACTGATTGATAGCATGATTGACAACTTAATTGAATTCAAAACCTTGCTCCAAACTGATAACCTTGCTGAGATTGAACGTGTGCTTCTCGAGGCACAGGTTATAGTTAAAAAGCGCGGAGAAGCATGAGAGGGCGCATGAGGAAGACAGCATATCAGGTGACGATTGCGATAGATGGCCCAGCCGGGTCTGGGAAAAGCACGGTTGCGCGACGCGTTGCAGAAAAACTCGGGTTTCTTTATCTTGATTCGGGGGCGATGTACCGAGCCGTGACCGTGTTTGCGATACGGCATGGCATTGCTGAAGATACACCGAAACTAATAGACATGGTGAAGCGATGCCATATTGATTTTGCCGATAATGGCAAAACGATTTTACTCAATGACGAAAATGTCTCTACCGACATCCGCTCCCCGGAGGTGAACAGCCTAGTTGCGGATGTTGCGAAAATCCCAGAGATTCGTCACGAGATTGTCAGGCACCAACAGCGCATCGGGGAAGAAGGAAGTCTCATCGCTGAGGGACGGGATTTGACGACTATTGTTTTTCCAAACGCTGACTTTAAATTCTACATTGATGCCTCTGTAACAGAACGCGCGGGACGCAGGTTGGCAGAACTCCGGGCCCAAAATGTGGATACGACGTTAAAAGCGGTTGAAGCAGGTATTCGCGCGCGCGATAAAAAGGATACATCGCGAGCGCACAGCCCTTTGCGAATTGCGGCGGATGCCATAAGGGTGGATACAACGCAGCGAACAATCGACGAAGTGGTTGATTTTATTTTGGGGCAGGTGAAAAGTAAGGATTAACTGCGATTCGGTTAGGAAAATCTTCAATATCGCCTTGGGCACCTACAAGAAGAGCGGCAGCGCCGTTAGGAAACCTTTCAATATCGCCTTGGGCACCTACAACAGAATTTTTCATGTGGTATACCAATAATCAATTCTGGACACCGCGCCGTGTATACCGGTGCGGACATAGACTCACAAACCTTTTCTGTAAAAGCATGGGGCATCTTAAAGCACAGGGTGTTCACCACATACCCAGAGAAGGTGGGGTATTGCTCGTCTCAAATCACGTCAGTTTCTTGGACCCGGTTATCGTTGGTTCTGCTGCAAGCCGTGAGGTTCATTACATGGCGAGGAGTAATGCTTTCGACATCCCTGGCTTAGGACAACTCATTTCAGCCTATAATGCCTACCCTGTGAATAGAGGGGCTGCCGACTTAGGCGCGTTGCGAAAGACGCTCTCGCTTTTGAAAGCGGGCAACGTTGTTCTCATCTTCCCTGAAGGGACGCGTAGCACTGATGGTACATTAGGTAAAGCGCGGGACGGGGCGTGTTTTATCGCGCACCGCGCAGGCGTGCCGACGGTTCCTGTTTTTCATAGCGGGGCAGAACGGATGTTGCCGCGCGGAAGTCGACGCCTTCGCCGGGCACAGCTGCGCGTGGTTTTTGGCACACCCATTGAACTCACTGCCGAGGAATCTGAAAATAAGCGCGACATGTATAAGCAGATGGGCGAACAGATGATGCAAGCGATTGCGGATTTGCGAGTTTAACCACTATTGAAAAGTGCCGCCCTCGGTTGTGGTGAGATTCTCTGATACAATGGCGGTGGGCGGGCACGGGGATGCGCCGCTACGTTGGATTCGCCAAAATGGTTAGCACATCGCCCTCTTGAACCTGATAGTTCTTACCCTCGGCTCTCAGCAACCCTTTACTTCGCGCGTGGGCATAACTGCCGCATGCGACTAAGTCAGCCCAGTTAATGCACTCCGATCGAATGAATCCACGCTCGAAATCGGTGTGGATTACGCCTGCGGCCTCAACGGCAGTTCGTCCTTCGCGAAGCGTCCATGCCCTGACTTCGTTGGCGTTTCCGGAAAAAAAGGTGATTAAACCCAATAACCGGTACGAGGTCTGAATGAACCGCTCTAAAGCGGATTGGTTCAATCCCATTTCAGCCATAAACATGTCGGCATCTGGGGCATCAAGTTGTGCAATTTCCATCTCTAACTGTGCCGCGAGCACAATGACAGCTGTTTGTGGGTGCGCCTCATATTCAGCGAAGCGGTTGAGAATCTCAGTGGCGGTATCCAGTTGTGCCTCACCGATATTGCAGATAAGCAGCAACGGCTTCTGTGTCAAGAACCCGTAGCCCCGTATCAACTTTTCTTCATTGACAGTTAGGGAGAGGGTGCGGAGCGGCTTTCCACTTTCTAGGGTTTGTTGGCACTGCTGTAAAAGCCGAAGTTCACTTTGGAGTGCCGGCGACTTCTGGTTTTGAAGCTGTTTGCTGAGCGTACCGAGTCTACCTTCGATAACCTGCAAGTCGGCGAAGACAAATTCGAGTGCTACCGCTTCAATATCCCGTATTCCATTAACGCTTCCATCAACGTGCGGTACTGCCGCGTCTTCAAAAAACCTAACGACATGGGCGAGCGCATCAACCGTGCGAAGTTCGCCCAGGATGTCGGCATCTAATTCTGCACGTTCTGGATGTTCGACATCCGGGTGAGTTAAGGCACGCGAAGTGCCAGCGACATCTACATAATCAATTGTCGCGGGGGTGATTTTTTTGGGTTGAAATACCGCCGCCAAGCGTTCCAACCGTTCGTCTGGGACACTCACAGTACTGAGGTTTATCTGTTTGCGGCGCGTGTAGCCCCCAATTGCTGCAGTGGCGTGTGCTAAGGCGTTGAACACGGTGGTTTTTCCAACGTGCGGTCTGCCTACAATACCGATTTTCATTTTATTTTCCGTTGACAACTTCTCCGTAAAATGCTAATATATTTTCCTAGGGAAACCATTTCGTTTTCGATTTTCTGTCGCTTTGAGGGAATCAGGCGAACGAAATGCGCCTACAGTTGCCGTGTGAATAGTTTCTGACCAGGGATTTCTGAGGTTTTCATCTATAACGTGTAATTTCAAGTTATGAGGTAAATGCAATATGAGTAACCAGAAGGGAAAGTGGACTCGCCATATCAGCAAAGGGTTAACCGTGCTCTTAATATTCATGGTTTGCCTCGCAGTTTTGCAATGGTTTATCATCAAAGAGCTATTCGGTTTCGGCGCGGATATGGTGAAAGACGCGCTGATGAAACAAGCCCCTGAAGGGGTGGACCGGTATTATATTGAAGGGACGTTTGAACGGGTTAAAACCGCTGGGCAACAATTACCTTTTAGTTTCCTCACTGGGAGAATCAGCCTCCGAAAAATCAGAGCGGTCGGCAATTACGCAATAGAAGCGAACGCCGATGAATTCTGGGACGCTGAGGAAATTAACACCCTGCTACGGATGATGAACGCCTCTGTCGGATTCAAAGAGGAATTTGAGTAACTCGTCATGGAAACTGACACGCAACACCTAAATTATGCAGATACATCCAACACCGCCCTATGAAAAATTCGCCTACGCCTACGATCGCATGATGAGAAACGTCAACTACACACGCTGGGCACATTACATTGAGTCGCTTTTCGACAAATACGATTGTAAACCGCGCCGAATCCTCGATGTGGCATGTGGCACCGGTGCACTGACTGTCTTATTGGCTTCAAAAGGCTATGAGATAACCGGTGTCGATCGGGCAACAGGCATGTTAGATGTCGCGCGGGAAAAAGCAGAAAAGCACGATGTGCATATCGCATTCCATCACGGCGACATGCTCAATTTCCAACTCAATCAGCAGTTTGATGTCATCCTCTGCACGTATGATAGCATTAATTATGCCATCAACGAAGACGAATTAAGCGGCGTGTTTCAATGCGTTGCGTCGCATCTGGAACCTGACGGGTTGTTTATCTTTGACGTAACGACGGAGCGAAACATCGTTGAACATTTCCACAACAAAACGTTCTCTGAAAATCACGCCGACTATACCTATATTTGGAGAAATAGTTATCTCTATCACACCAAAATCTGCCGCACGCTCCTGACGTTTTTTATCCGGGAGGGCGAGTTGTTCCACCGGTTTGAAGAGGTTCACCAGCAGAAAATCTTTGAGGTGAACACTGTCAATGATTTGCTCAAAGCCGCCGGTTACAAGCCGTTAAGTGCTTACGATATGTATACCTTCAATCGGTGGAACCGCTATTCAGATCGGATTAATTTTACGGCTCGCTTGGTGTGAGGATTGCGCGGTTCCGAGCTCTTTCACAAGAAGAGCCGGTTCCCCATCCAACCGCGCTATTTTGAATACGCTTTCCAAGCACACCTACCTGTAAGGATTTACAGGCCTTCTGCAATGAGATCGCCGACTTCTTCGGTGGTGTAGCCCATCCGTCCCGCGCCGAGGTCTTTGATTTTTCCGCTTGCGAGGAGGTCGCTTATCGATGTCTCTACACGTGCTGCGGCTTCTGCATGGCCGAGATGATCGAGCATCATTCCTGCTGCGCCTATCGCCGCGATAGGATTAATCTGGTTTTTGCCAGTATAACGCGGTGCGGAGCCGTGGATGGGTTCAAACATAGCGACGCTGTCGGGGTTCAAATTGCCAGATGCGGCAACACCCATCCCCCCCTGAATCATCGCACCGAGGTCGGTGATAATGTCGCCGAACATATTGCAGGTGACAATTACATCAAACCACTCCGGGTTTTTCACCATCCACATCGTCGTTGCATCAACGAAGGCATATTCCTTTTTAATGTCCGGATAGTCTTCGCCTACCTCGTCAAAAACGCGGCGCCACAGGTCGTGTGCGTAGGTGAGGACGTTTGCCTTATCGCAGAGCGTCAAGGTGTTTTCCTTGTTGCGCTTTTTGGTGAGTTCATACGCATAGCGCACACACCGTTCTACGCCTTTGTAGGTGTTAATCATCTCCTGAATTGCGACTTCATCGCGCGTGCCGCGCTTGAGAAAGCCACCAATGCCGGCATATAAACCCTCAGTATTTTCTCGAACGATGATGAAATCGATCTCCTCAGGGCCCTTGTCCTTCAGCGGTGTAGGTACGCCTGGATAGAGTTTGACGGGGCGGAGGTTGATATAGAGGTCGAGTTCAAACCGCACCTTGAGCAGGATGCCTTTCTCTAAAATGCCGGGTTTGACATCGGGATGTCCGATTGCACCGAGGTAGATAGCGTCGAGCCCTCGCAGTTCTTCTAAAACTGACTCTGGTAACACCTCGCCGGTTGCAAGATACCGGTCGCCGCCGACATCATAGTCGACTGTGTCGTATTGAATGCCTGCTTGTGCGGCTGCTGCCCCGAAGACCTTCATCGCTTCGCGTGTCACTTCGGGGCCAATCCCATCGCCAGGGATGAGGCCGATTTTATACATAGAGGTTCTCCTAACATGTTCCTGTCATGAATTTTAGACTGCTTATATTTTAACACATCTGGGGTGATATTGCAAATTGGGTATTTTATGGGAGGAGGTTACGGCACGCGGAGCGTGCCTACTACTGTTTCCATCTGCTGTGGGGCACCCATCGCGGTAGAGATATACGGCCACTCTGTCACGAGGTTGTTGTACGCCGCAGCACTCGACGCATCGCCGCGCACCTCATAGTACGCATACAACACGCGCGCCAAACGTTTCGCAGACTCCGAATCGCGCATCGCACGCGCAACTGCGGCGCAGCCCAAAATACCACCGCTGTGCTCTACGCCAGAAAGATGCCACATCATCCGCAGACACCCCTCCCACGCTGTCATCTCTTTTCTATTTTCACGCTCAGCGTATTCTTCTGCTCGCAACAGCCGAACCTTCCCGCGCGCAGCAATGAGCACTCTGTCGTGCAGCGCGGCGATGTCTATATCCTTCGCTTTTGAAAGCCCCTCTGCATCCCCGAAGTTGCCCGCCATGTAGCCGTGCTGCCGCAGCCACGTCAAACAGAACTGACTCTCCGCATCCAGTTCGCCTGTCTCTTTTTCATGGTAGGCGGTGATTTCGTTGTTGATGTGCATGAGTGCCTCGCGGATTGGCACGATCTCACCACTGATTCGCATTACCTTGCTATAGCGGGAGTAGACCTCCATGCCGGGGCCGATGGCGGCTTGTGCCAAATCGACCGGTCTGATGTTTGTGATGCGCGTGAGTCTGTCAAGTTCGCGTGGCATCTCTTTTTTCAGTGCTTGTAGAAATTCGTTGCGGGTTATGGTGGGAGCATCCTCAGGGCGCGGCCGGCACACTAACACAATAGAGGATGCCAGCGCGTTAATTCCTATTTTGAGACCGGTCGGACGCTCGGTGCGCATGGGCCAAGTGCTGATTATTTTAAAGCCTGCATTGACGATTGCCGTGAGCATCGTCTCCCAGCCGGTGGACGTTTTTCCATCCTGTTCCTCTTCCTGCTGTTTGTAGGCGTAGAAAATGGAGGAGGGGAACTCGTCTGAGCAATGTTGCCGCATCCGCAGCAATGCCTTGCCAAGTAATTCCTCAAACCGCTTTTGTGAATTATCAAATCGTGCCGGAATGGCGACTATCTCTTCTTCTTTGGGGGTCAACATACCGGCGAATAGATCTGGGTAGGCATCACGAAGCAAGGGGCGTATCCAGACATAGAAGAAGTCGGAGAGATCTGCGTAGTCAATATTGTCGTAGTAGGGCGGATCTGTAATAAAAATGGGCATATCCTGAGCATGCGGCGTCGTACATACATCCGCCTGATACGCTTCTCCAATGTTTGCTGAGACAGGCAAATTCTCAACAACCCTTGCAATCCACGCTATCTGCGCCAGCCAGTTTCGTGTTGAGTTAGAGAACGGATTCGCCTCGGCGAAGTCCCACGTCATTGGAATGGCTTGGCGTCCAAAAACATGCTGGATTTTCTCGCTTTGGTTTTGCCAACAGGTGAAACTACAACCGCTATCAGCAGTTCTATCAACAGCAAGGGACAGGTAAGTGCAAACCGCATCGGTATATCTTTTTTCCGCACCATCCTGAGCAATCTGATTGCGAACCTCAGATAGCACATCGCTAAAGGTAGTTAGTGCCGTGAGTTGTCGCTCGGTGAAGAGCTGATGCCAATGGGTAATTCCATACCCGCGGCCACTTACCAAAGTTGGATTATTGGGCATTGCCTGCCGAGGTTTCCACTCGGATTTGGCCGACTGGGCTACTTTAATCTCCGCTTCAGTGGGTGCCAAGAACAGTTTCCTTCGGGCACCCTCGGCGACTATCGCTGTCAGTATCTCTCCGATTTTGCCCGCCTTCGCTTGTTCTCGAACATAAGCCAACTTGACAGCACTCCCGCACGCAAAGCAGTAGGCACCTGTTCGGCTGACTGTAGGCTTCGGCACGCCTTCAGTGTCGGTTTGCACGACCCATGAAATCGTGTTGGATTCCCGGTCAACAACCGGCTTCGTCCAATGCTCATTGCCTTTCTTTTTAGAGAGTTGGAAGGTTTTCATCAGCGGCATCTGAAGGCCGCATGCAGGGTTGATACACGGCACTGTGCGCGCCCAGAGCCATGCCACAACCGTGGCAGTTATACCTGTGGGCAATTCCACGGGTGGATAGAGATGTCCGATGCGTTTGTGTGCCTGCTCACGCATCCACGCACCATAGTAGCGGATGTCGGATGCCAAGCCTGCGGTGCCTTTCCACGGCACACGCGTTTTCGTTTTACCTGTGCCGGTGAACATTCCCATCGGATCGGCATCAGGATGGACCGGTTTCTGGTTGTGAAACGTCGGCGGCAATTCAATCATCGCCTTGGTGAGCAGCACAGGCAGCGGATTCAGATCCGAGGCGCGTGCGCGTAATCCCAGGCGTTGTGCCTCAAGCGGGATGGAGCCGCCCCCACAAAACGGATCATAGATAGCGGGGCAGTGGTCGCGGAGGTACTGTAGGACTGCCGCCGGATCTTTTTCAAACCGCTGGCGACAGGCAGTCAGGTCTTCGGCGTTGTTGCGTGCGACAGAGATGGCAATTTCGCGGCGTGCCTCTGCCAAGAGGTTTTCGTCGGTGCTATTTTTCCAGATGACGAGTCGCCGGAGGAGGGTATGGAGTCGGTTTCGTTCTGCGTTCTGCTCGGGTTCGGTTGGGAATTCGTCTTTGCATTCGGAGGGATCGTCCACCATGCTGGCGAAGATAACGGCGCGGCATGCGGCGAGGGGGCGGCGTGCCCAGTAGCGGTGGAGTGTTGAGGGGTGTCCATGCGCCAGTGAAGCGTCTTTTGCAGACTCGTAGTTGATAGCTTGGAGGGGTATATTTACCTCAATGAGTTTTCTGCGGTAAGTCGTCATAGTGCTTTCTGATTTCTCCTTTTGACTCTTCATGAGAGTCAAGCGTTCAGTAGAAGACGTGACTTATGATAACACGTCTTCTGCTTGTATGCAAAGAAAAATAAGAAGACTTTGCGTTTCCCCAAAAAGCGAAAGCATGCTATAATGCTTTTTCATATAGTGGAGGAACACATTGATTAGCGAAGCGCGCCTGAAAACAATTCTCAACCAATTTCGCGACCGGCGAATTCTCGTTGTGGGCGATTTTTACCTCGATGCCTACTGGTACATAGACAAGACCCGTTCTACACTATCGTTGGAAACGCCGTGGCATACGAATCCCGTCGTTGAACAACGTTATAGCCCCGGTGCTGCGGGGACTGTCACAAATAATCTGAAAGCACTGGGCGTAGCCACGGTCTATACGTTAGGCGTTATCGGTGAGGATGGCTTCGGGGGGACGCTGCTAAATTGCTTACAAGCGAACGGATGCATTACAGATTTCATGGTGCAGGTGCCGAATTGGGTTACGCCTACCTATCTGAAACCGATTCATCGCGGCTACGAAGGCGTGGAAACAGAGGGACCGCGATTTGATATTGAGAATCAAGTGCCGATGGGTGACACCGTTGAAACTTCGGTTATCAATGCCTTCCAAACATGTCTGCCGCTTGTTGATGGCATAATTATCGGAGATCAGATGCCGCTTGAGAATTTAGGTGTTGTCACTACCCGTGTGAGAGAAGAATTGTGTGCCTTGGCAGTGGCGTTTCCAGAAAAAATCTTTTTCGCGGACTCCCGCACGCGAATTGGCGCGTACCGACATGTGATTATTAAACCGAACCGGTTTGAGGCGAAACGTGCTGTACAGCAAGAGTGGCGCGGAGAGGACGTTGGCATCGAAGAGGCGAAGCAGTGCGCGGTTGCCCTCTCGCACAAAACACAAAACACAGTGTACATCACCCTCGGCGAAAATGGCATCCTCGTTTACAGTCAGGGTAAGTTCACACACATCCCCGGTATCCCGATTGATGATGAGATGGATGCGGTTGGGGCAGGTGACAGCGTTTCGGCGGGGCTTGTGGCGACGCTGTGTAGCCTGCGCGCTGGGGAAGCGGGCCTACAAGAGGAGACAACTATTGCAGCGGCTTATGTTGGAAATCTAGTCGCTTCGATCACCGTTACGAAAATTGGCACTACGGGTACAGCATCACCCGAGGAAGTCCTTGAACGACATCGGAGGCTGCATGAACGTTTTTGATGCAATTAGGCAACGCCGAAGCCATCGCGGTGAATTTCAGAATCGTCCAATTGATGTCGCTGACCTGAATCAACTGATTGAAGCGGCACGATGGGCACCCTCGCCCTTTAACGTCCAACCTTGGGAATTGCTGATTATCCAAGAAACGGATGGAAAATCGGCACTCGCCGATGTAACAGAACACGCCATCGTTGCACAATTCAAGGATGCAAAGTTTCTGGACGACAACAGCCGGTGGATGCGGCTCACCGACTCAGAGTGGCGAAAGCACGGAGACGGTGTCCTGCTCGCGGAGCACGTCACGCTACCGAAGCCACTTCAAGACAGCCCGGAAAAGCTGAGACCTGTGTTGAAAAATGCAAAGTCGTTGGCGTTTTTGGGGCATTTGGGGGCAGGGAAGATGCCAGCCAAAGAGATTGCGGCGCAGGTTCGCTCTGCCCCGCTGCTCATGTTAGTTACAATGAATTGCAAGCGGTACCCGCCGGGCGAGGGTGCTACGCGCTGGATGTGGCTCAGTATGGGGATGGCAATTCAGAACGTGCTGCTTACTGCTACCTCACTCGGTATCGGTGTGCAGTTTGTCAGTGCGCCTTTGGAAAGGGCGGAGGACCGGGATAAGATTCGTCAACTTTTCAACCTTCCAGCATTTCACGAGGTAATTACGCTGCTCAGAATAGGCTATGTTGATGGAGATAGTGCAGATTCTGTCAGGTTACAACAGTCAGAGTTTGTGCATTTTGAAAAGGTTGAGTAGCCGCAGCAGCAGGCACGAGGGCCCGCCCCACCCCACGTCCTCCCCCACCCCACGTCCTCTACAACAGAGCGGGTGGACCCTGTAGCATCGCCCCTACGGGAAAAACACATCCTAATTAGCGCTTCTGCAATAATTCTTTCAATGCCGATTTTTTCTTTTTCAGTCGCCGTTGCTGGCGTTGCCGGATTTGTGTCCGTCGCCTGACCTGGCCACTTTTACTGCGTGGCATAATTTTACCCCCTTTCTTCAATCGTTTTGGCGAGGTACATGAGTGCGGATTTGCACTGTGCTTCTACCTCTTCCATCGCCATGGTAAGTTCGGCTTCTGAACAGGCGTGCAACTGAAGCCGATCTTCGGTAACCGTTATGTAGCGTTCACGCGCGGTATCAGCAAATTCAATTTGTTCGCCGCTTTCATTCACCAAGACGTAGTTTGCAGGCCTATCTTGTGAAGCCTCGTCGCCTGCCCACGTTTCAAAGAGCTCTTTTATCGCTAAGCCCTCAAAATTTTTATAGAGTGCCCGGGCAGGCAGCGCCTCTGGTGAAAGCGTTGGCGCGGGTGTTGCGGCTGGTGATATTTCTGGAGTCGGTGTTTCAGGAGGCGAGGGTGCTGCTGGCTCAGGTGTCGGCAGTATTACCTCTGCTAACGGAGGGGCCGCTTCCTCTCTATCGGGCAGTTCCTCTCTATCGGGCGGTTCCTCTCCTGATACGTCCGAAAAGACAGTGACCGATTCAGATTGATAGGCTTCTGCATCTTCATATTCCAACACATCTGAAAGCATGCCTTTGACATCTTCACGTCCCTTCATCGTCACGTCTGGCTCCTCCACAAGCATCCGAAGTGTTTGGATGCCAATGCTTTGAATCAGCGGATGAAAGGCCAACATGTCTGATGGCGCTACCTCAAAAAGCGAGCGCGTGACAAAGGCTACCTCCGCCATACTGCGATTGCCAATCAGTTTAAGGCGGTTTTCACATGCTGTCAAAGTTTGTATTAACTGCTGCATGAACTCCGGTGTAACGAGATGCGGGAGTACTTCCATTCGGAAATGTTCGCACGCCTGTTCTGCATGCGCCATCTGGTTCGCCTGTTCTGGCATTGGCTGACTCTCCTCCGCTATTGAATCAATCGTATCGGATTCAAGTCCGGGGGATTCCGCCGCTTCTGCTAAAGCGGTTTTCGCGCCGTCCATCTCGTAGCGATTCAGTAGCTCCGTCACCCAGGTGTACATCAGTTCAAAATCGAAATGGACACCTCCCAGTTCCGGTTCATTCAGCAGTTCGCGACTCTGTGAGATGCACGCGTGCAAGTGTTCCTCTTCCGACTTTTCGTACGGGAGCCTGCGCTGTTTTTCTATAGCTATCTGTTTTTGTCTGGATTTGCGGTCGCGATTGCGCTTTTCACGTTTGCGCGCCACATTTACAGACTTACGCCCTTTTTTCTTTGCCATGGTCGTATTGTTTCGCCGTTAGTCTAGTTGTTTGGTGAATAGTCCCAGCTCTGCTCAATATTTCAAGCAGTGCGTCACTTCAATTCTTTTTCTTATTTTAAGTATATACAAACGCAAATTTATTGTCAAGGTTTAATTCTAGTATTTTACGCTATTCAGATAGAAAACAGCTCACGCCAACGAAATAAATGTTTAATTTGTGTAATTGCGTAACTTGTGGTATCATGTAGACGTTGGAAAAAAGGTAATAGTTGTCAATTATCAGTTAAGATGTCTTGTGGCAGAGACACAAAAGTTTGATGCCACAATATTTAACTGCCTGCTGACAACTGATAGCTGTTGAAAAGAGACGATTGTTTCTTAACATAGTTTTTGCAAAAAACAAAGAGGAATATTGTATGCATTACACAATGTATTTTAAGCCAATTATTCTTTCGCTCAGCATCGTTCTAGGACTGTCTATGTGTGTCCTCCCCACGGTTGTAGCACAGGAAGAAGCTGACCAAGGGGCAACAACAAGCGAAGCGAAAACAGACGAAGAAACTGGAGCAATGGAAGAAGCGGAGGCACCTGTACGGCTTGAGGGCCTCGTCGTCGTAGGGACTCGTTCTCAGCCCCGTTCGGTGCTTGATTCCGCAGTGCCAATTGATATTGTTTCAGGCCAAGCCTTTGAAAAGCAGGCCGGTGCCGATTTGCCGAATTTGCTGAGAAGTTTAGTACCGTCCTACAACGTTAACACACAGCCGATTAGCGATGCGTCAACGGTTGTCCGGCCAGCGAATTTACGAGGGCTGGCACCCGACCACACCCTGGTGCTGGTGAACAACAAGCGTCGGCACCGTGCCGCTGTTATCCACTGGCTAGGGAACGGTATATCTGATGGTGCGCAAGGTGCTGACTTGTCTGCCATTCCTGCAATCGCGCTGAAACAGGTGGAGGTGCTTCGAGATGGGGCATCTGCACAATACGGCTCCGATGCGATTGCCGGGGTATTAAACTTTCAGCTGAAAGACAACTACGAAGGCGGGAGTTTTCAATTCAAACCCGGTATCTACCAGTACGGTGACGGCAGACAATATTCTGTCGCAGGGAACATCGGGCTAGGTAGCCCTAACGCGTGGACGAACCTCAGCGTTGAATACGGGGGCTCAAACCCAACTAGCCGCTCAGTCCAATGGAGCAAGGCCGAAGCGCTCATCAACGCAGGCAACACTGATGTGAGAGATCCCGTGCAAATTTGGGGCCAACCGATTATAGACAACGATTTCAAGTTCTTTGCCAATTACGGCAGCACGTTCACAGATACCATCGATTTCTATGGGCATGCTAATTATGCAAGCAAACGCGTCGAGGGGGGATTCTATTTCCGACACCCCAATGAGCGCCCCCATGTGTTTGGCGTTGTACGTGATGGTGAACAGTATTTGTTGGTTGGAAACTTAGCAGGCACGGAGGATCCGAATGCCGACGACATCCTGGTAACCGACAATGTGCCAGATCCTGTTGCATTGCAAGCGGTTAAGGATGACCCGAATTTATTCTCGTTTCAGGAAATGTTCCCCGGTGGGTTCACCCCCAGATTTGGTGCGTACACTAATGATGCCTCCGTGCTAGTTGGCGTTAAAGGTGCCGCGCTCGGAGAAGCGTTAGCCAAACCCCTAACGTGGGATTTGAGTGGGTATTTTGGGCGGCACGAGGCAGATTACTTCATTTTCAACACGGTGAACGCCTCCCTCGGGCCAGAAACCCCCACAGAATTTGACCCGGGGGCTTATATCCAAACAGAGTACAACTTGAACTTTGATGTGACGTACCCCCTCACTGACATGGTATTCCTTGCTTCCGGGCTGGAATATCGGAACGAAGGCTTTGAAGTGGTAGAGGGGCAGCGAGAATCTTATCAAATCGGTCCCCTGGCCGAACAAGGCTTTAGTTCTGCTTCCAACGGATTTTCGGGATTCGGTCGGATTGCCTCAGGCACCTGGGACCGATCCAACGTTGCTGCCTATTTGGAAAGCGAAATCAGACCGTTTGAGAGCTTGCTGCTGGCACTTGCCGTACGCGGTGAAAACTTTGAGACTTTCGGCGGCACTCTTAACTACAAAGCGGCGGCGAACTACAAGGTGATGGAAACGCTCCGGTTGCGTGGCGGCTATAGCAGTGGGTTCAGAGCACCAACGCCTGGACAGCAAAATACGTTCAACGTTAGCACTGTATATGATTTTACGCTCGGCGCTCTGGTCAATAGGGGGATTATTCCCTCAACGCACAGTGCCGCTGCGCTCCACGGTGGTGATGTACTCGAACCCGAAAAGTCAAACAACTTCACGGGTGGGTTTACCTTTGAGGTTATGGACGTAAACCTCACCATGGACCTTTTTGATATTCGGTTGAGGGATCGGTTAGGTCTAACGGAAGACATCACGCTCTCCGATGAAGATAAGGAGAATTTGGTGAGTGAAGGCATAACAAGTGCCAAGAACCTACAGAAATTCCGGTTCTTTACCAATGACTTCGATACCACAACGCAAGGCATTGATGTTGTTGTCACAGCCCCAGTAGCGAACGGTAATGTCATCGCCGTGTATAACTACACAACCACGACTGTTACCAACGTCGCGGATACGCTGGCCTTTGACGATCGAAAAAATGAATTGGAAAAGGGGCTTCCCAAACACCGCGCCAGTCTCACTGCCACGCAATCCATAACCAATAGGTGGGGCGTGCTCGCACGTGCCTCTTATTTCTCTGGCTGGTTCGATTCTGAAGATTTCAACCAGAACCCTGAGATGCCTGGTGTTGGAGAGTACTCCGGTAAGGTGGTAGTTGATCTAGAAACACAGTATATGGCGGATTCCGGTTTGACTATCACCATCGGTGGGAACAACATCCTCGACCAGTATCCAGATGAAAACCCGAATCAAACCGTGATTGGCAACCAATACGGCCAATTCAGCCCGTTCGGTTTTGATGGTGCTTTTTGGTATGCCAGATTTGGGTACAGTTTCTAAAACTTATTTCATCAAAGGCACTAGATGTGCTTTTGGCAAAGGGCGCGGTTTTCAACCGCGCCTACGCAATAGGAAGCGGCTTGAAACCGCTTCCTAACACAAAAGGAAAATTTTTATGCTATTTCAACAAAAGAAAACAACGCTCAGATATATAACTGTTTTCGGGATTCTTGCCGCATTTTCATTCATGAGCACTTTCTTTTTAAGTTGCGAGCGCGCACAGCAAATCGTTCCTTCCAAGGACATCGTTGCTTCCGAGGAGTCGGAAGGCATTAATGGCGCGGCGACAATCAAAATTGGTTTCATTTATAGTCCATCTGACCCGGGAACGACTCGGAATGGTGCCGAGTTAGCGGTTGCTCTCGCAAATGAGGCAGGCGGCATCAACACGCTACCGATAGAACTTCTCATTAGAGATGATAAAAGAGACGCCGCGCTCAGTGTCCAACATGCAGAGGAGTTAATCGCTGCAGGTGTATTGGCAATTGTAGGGCCTGATTACAGTGTGCAAGCCGTAGAAGTGGGTGTCGTTGCTCAACAACACGGCATCCCGATGGTGACAACCTATCCGACGAACCCAAGGGCTTCACAGAATGGAGATTTCTCGTTCATGGGGGCGTACATCGATCCGTACCAAGCAAGTATGATGGTGGGTTTTGCTATGCAGGAATTGGGAGCCATGACAGCCGCTGTCCTTACAGAAACAGGTGGTCGTTACTCGGAAGGACTATCGGCTACTTTTATTGAAGGCTTTACCGCGCAAGGTGGCACGATTGCTGTCCATCAATTTTACGAGGCAGGCGCGACAGATTTCACAGAGCCGTTGCTCGCAATTGCTGCGGTTGAACCGGGTGTTGATGTTGTTTTTTTACCGGGCTTGGGCTCTGAATTTCCGCTGGCAGTGAAGCAGGCAAAGTCTGCCGATATAGGTATTTCTGCCCCCTTCCTCGGAGGTGATGGCTGGGATCGCCCAGACTTAGTTGAAATTGGTGGGATGGCAGTTGAGGGGAGCTTCTTTGCGAATCACTTTTCATCTGGCGGTGAATTAAGCGATGAGGCTCGTCAATTTGTTACTGCCTATACCGCGCGTTTTGGTATCGCCCCCGACGGCCCCGCGGCACTCGGCTACGATTCTGCTACCATTGTCATTGAGGCGATGCGCCGGACAACTGACTTAACCTCCGCGGCTATTCGAGCTCAAATTGCGGCGACTCAGGACTACAGTGGTGCAACGATGTTATCCCATTTTGATGAAAATCGGCATGCAATTAAGAGCTTAGTTATCAATACTGTCAAAGATGGAAAAATACAGTTCTATCAATTTATTGCACCATAAGACTTGCGATGATATGACGCGACACCTCTATGCCGCGCAAATTTCTCAAAAGTGAGGTTAATTGATATGAGCAATCAGACCCGAGATGCAGAGTATACACTGGGCCGCGGCGAATCCGAAACGGAACGTTTAATTGAACAATCGCAACTCTATGAGGATGTGACGCGGCGTTTTTTGCTAAGGAGCAGCATCACGAAAGGGATGAAAGTGCTTGAGGTTGGGAGTGGTGCGGGCGATGTCGCCCTCACCCTCGCCGGATTTGTGGGCCCCGACGGTGCTGTCGTTGGCGTAGATGTCAACGCTGATATTCTTGAGACTGCCCGCACGCGGGCAAACGATGCCGGTGTCGAGAACGTTGAATTCGTCCCGGGTGATGCCCGGATGCTTGAATTGCCCAACGATTTTGATGCTGTCGTCGGCAGACTTGTCCTGCTGTACATGGCATCCCCGGCGGATGCACTCAAAAAACTGGCGACTCACCTCCGCCCCGGAGGGATTGTCGCCTTTCAAGAGATTGATTTCACACTCTACCCGGCGATTGTGCATCGAGATACACCCTTGGTAAACACATCCATTGAGTTGGGGATGACTGTGTTTGAACGTTCCGGTGCCCACATCGGCATGGGGCTTAACCTTTACCGTGCGTTCGTCGAGGCAGGTTTGCCAGAACCTACGCTACATTTTGAGGCACCGATGGGAGGCTCTGCCGCGTGGCCAGGTTACGAGTACCTCGCGAACAGTTTCCGGAGTATTCTCCCGTTGATAGAGGCTTACGGGCTCGCAACGGCTGAAGAAGTGGATATAGACACACTGGCGGAACGGCTCCGTGCAGAAGTTGTTGCCGCAAAACGGCCGCTTGTCTTGCCGCCGCACATCACTGCGTATGCGTCTCTGGCAACCTGACACCTGACAGCATCGGAGCGACACCCCTTCCACGGGAAATGCACACATGACGAAACACCACAAACCGAATCCGCGCACATCACATGCCGATGCTACCTATACGTTGGGACGAACCTCACACGAAACGACACGGCTTATTGAGCAGTCAAGAATTTATGGGGATTCAACGAAGCGTCTCTTCAAACGTGCGGGTATCGCGAAGGGGATGCGGGTGCTTGAAATCGGGAGCGGTGCTGGCGATGCCGCCTTCACCCTCGCCGAACTTGTCGGCCCGTCAGGACAGGTTATAGGGGTGGATGTCAATGCGGAAATTCTCAATACCGCACGCCAGCGGGGCATCGATTCAGGCATGCAAAATATTGAATTTGTTGCAGGAGATGCTCGGACGCTTGAACTCTCAGGCGACTTTGATGCCGTTGTCGGCCGGTTTGTAATGATGTATATGGCAGAACCGGTGGCGGCGTTGAAAAAATTCCTAACACACATGCGGCCTGGCGGTATTGTCGCTTTTCAAGAGCCAGAGTACACACTCTACCGTGCACTCTGGCATCCCGATACCCCCTTGATGAACCAGTTGATTTCATGGATTCTCAACGTGTTTGAGTGTTCAGGCGCGCACCTTGACATGGGCATAGGGCTTTACCGTACCTTTGTCGAAGCAGGATTGCCTGAACCGTCTATGCACCTTGAGGTGCCAATCGGTGCTGCAGAAACGTGGGCAGGTTACCGATACATGGCGACAATCTTTCAAAGCCTCCTACCCCTCCTAGAAAAATACGGGCTTGCAACAGCAGCCCAGGTAGATGTGGATACGTTAGCCTCGCGAATCCGGCAAGAAGTTCTCGTCTCAAAACGTCCCTTCTTCTTACCGTTCCATATAACGGCTCACGCATCGCTTGCAATTTAAACCTCCGATGTCGAAAAAATATAGCACAGTTTTATAGAAAAAATGTGATTTTAGGTTGATATACAAATTGAAATGTGGTATAATTATATTAATCAAAATCCGAACGAACTCTATCCAAAAGGTGGAGTTCATTAATTAATCTCTGCTCCCTGGCTACTTTTCAGAAATCAGTGGAGCCATCAGTCCGAAGAGAGGCATAGAAATTTGAAACCTTATGAACTCCTGCTCATCATCACTCCGGACCACGATGAGAGCGAAGCGGATGCCCTCACCGAGAATGTACGGGGCATCATCGAAAATGGCGGGACACTCCTGAAAGTTGATGTCTGGGGCAAGAAACGCCTCGCCTATCCGATTCGGAAACGCAGTGAAGGCTATTACGTGCTCTTCATTTTTGAAAGCGCGCCGAGCTTTATTGCGGAATTAAACCGAGCGCTACGTGTGATTGAATCGATTCTGCGGTACATGGTTGTCGAGTACGAGGACGACCTTGAGAAACTCAAGGCAGACCTGGCCGCCGCGGAAAAAGAAAAACTGAGTGATGGTGCGGCTGAAGACACAACAGGCTCTGCTTAAAAGAAGCATCATCCTAAATAGCACAATATGTGCTACAAGTTACGCCCGAAAGCAAGCAGGACAACTCCTGTCCTGTTCCGCGTGAAATGAAAAAAGGAGAAACCATGGCAAGCTACAACAAGGTTATACTGATGGGGAATCTCACCCGCGACCCCGAATTGAAATTTCTTCCTAGTGGAACCTCAGTCGCAAACTTTGGCCTCGCTATGAATGAACGTTACACCGACCGGCAGTCAGGCGAGCAAAAAGAGTCTGTCTGTTTTGTTGATGTAGAGGCATGGGGTAGACAAGCAGAAATCGCGAACGAATATTTGACGAAAGGCAGACCTGTTTTCGTTGAAGGTTCTCTTAAATTTGATTCGTGGGAGGCCGAAGATGGAAGTAAGCGAAGCAGACTCTCTGTTCGTGCCTTTCGGATTCAGTTTATTGATGGACGGCGCGATGGCGATGAGACAGGCGGTGGTTACGCTGAAGCCCAACCTGCCGCTGCACCAACGCAAGGTACCGATTATCAGGAGCCAGCAGCACCGGAAGGTGGCGCAGCCCCCTCATCGACAGAGGACGACATCCCATTTTAAGGGGAAACACGTTGATGGGAGAGCCCCACAAAGGCTCTCCCTCCGCATTTATTATCTGATTCAAGCAGCAGGCAACGTTTCTGTCGAGATTTTCAACGAAGCGATATTGCGTCAGAAACGCTTGAATGTGAAATAGACGAAAAAAGGAACAGAATTTATATGGCATTCCGTCGAAGACAGCGTTTTAGCAAACTGGAATCTGTTGATTACAAAGATGTTGATACGCTGCGAAAGTTTATTAATGAGCGTGGAAAGATTGTGAGTCGCCGCATCACCGGGCTATCCGCAAAACAACAGCGGATGGTGACGCGTGCGGTGAAACGGGCACGGAATATGGCACTACTGCCGTTTACGCGATAGGCATTCTTGCAGGCCAAGTGCGAGCATTCAAATTCCAGATAGTAAGGCCGGAGCCCCGCCTCCGCCCGCTCGCCACACACAGGATAGAAACAGGAATATTAATTATGGAAGTAATTCTGAAGAAAAACGTTGAAGGGCTCGGTGCCCCGGGTGATGTGCTAAACGTCGCAGACGGGTATGCGCGGAACTACCTCTTGCCGATGCAGTTGGCGGTGCATGGAACCGAGCGAAACCGCCGGCACCTGGCACACGAAAAACGGCTTATTGAACATCAAGAATCGAAGGAGCGGAATATAGCACGTGAGCTTGCTGGGCAGCTTGCCGGCGTTACTTGTAATCTCAGTAGGCGTGCTGGCGAAAACGATAGGCTTTTCGGCTCCGTGACCTCCATGGATATCACCGAGTCATTACGGGCTGTCGGCTTCGATCTGGAACGACGACTCATTGAACTCGCAGAACCGATTCGCGAACTCGGCGTATTCATGGTGCCTGTGAAGTTACACACGGATGTCGTGGTGGAACTCCGCATCGTCGTTGAACGCGAAGAGTAGGTATGCAAGTGCACGCGGTTGAATCTCTTTCGGATAAAGAGGCAGAGCAAGCAGTGCTTGGGGCGATGATGACCGAAAAGTCGGTTATTCCGCAGGTAATGGCATTGCTGGGGCATACGTCCGACGCGTTTTTCACTACCGACCATCAGCTTATCTACACAGCGATCCTTGCCGTCTATGAACGCGTTAGCAAGGCAGACCCGCTTCTCGTTGCCGATGAATTGAAACGGACTAATCAATTAAATCGGACAGGCGGCGCGGGCTATCTGTATGAATTGCAAGCACCGATTGTGGAAACGGAGAGTAGCGAGTTCTATGCGGAGATTCTGCATGAAAAAGCGACGCGCCGCCGGTTAATCCAAGCGGGCGCGCAAATTCAGGAACTCGCGTACGATGAAAGTGTTGCCATCGCGGATGTCCTAAATCAATCGCAGGAGGCAGTCTTTGAACTGGGGCAAACCGATGCTCAACGTGGGTTTTCCTCCATCCGGCCGCTGCTCACAGAAAGCGTTGACGCGATTGAAAAGTTGTTTCACAAAGAAGATCGGTTCTTAGGCATCCCCACCGGGTTTATGGATTTCGACCACATGACATCGGGGTTGCAGCCCGGCAATTTTATTATCATTGCTGCGCGGCCGAGTATGGGAAAGACAACGTTGGTTTTGAATATGGCGCAGAATATCGCGCTTGAACAAGAACGCCCTGTCGCTATCTTTAGCCTTGAGATGCCGGCGCAAGACATCGTGATGCGGATGCTTTCCGCTGAGTCGCAGATAGATTTCGGCAGGCTCCGCACCGGTAACTTTAGCGAAGATTATTGGCGGCCGTTGACAGAAGGGGCAAGCCGGCTAGCT
This sequence comes from uncultured Poribacteria bacterium, assembly GCA_958295855.1. Classification (GTDB taxonomy): domain Bacteria; phylum Poribacteria; class WGA-4E; order WGA-4E; family WGA-3G; genus CATQHH01. Next base: position 1,057,081 of record OY282383.1, read on the forward strand.
GAGGCCCCTATTCTGATTAACGACAACCGCGGCTTAACAGTTCAGAGTTTGCGCGCCGAAGGGCGCCGTTTGAAAGGCGAACACGCCGATCTTGCCTTGATTATCGTTGACTACCTACAGTTACTTAGAGGGACAGGCCGATATAGCGTTCGCGAACAAGAGATATCAGAGATTTCGCGCTCCCTGAAAGTCCTCGCATGGGAGCTAAATGTACCCATTATTGCATGTTCGCAGTTGAGCCGCGAAGTGGAACGCCGGCCTGACAAACAGCCGCAGCTCTCTGATTTGCGGGAATCCGGGGCGATCGAGCAGGATGCCGACCTGGTCGCTTTTTTGTACCGGGAGGATTATTACCAGGACGAAGAACAAACTGATGAGCAGGTGGAAGCAAACCTGATGATTAAGAAACAGCGCAACGGGCCAACCGGAACCGTCGTCCTCTATTTTACCAAAAGGCAGATGCGATTTGATAATATAAACTATTAGCTTTCTCGGGCCTATGGCTATCGACTCTGAGTTCGTCTGCTGCGCAGGCTTTCGGTTATCGGTAGTGTTTGTGCCGCGGAGATGCTACCGAAAGCCGAAAGCCGAAAGCCGATAACTGATAACTGATAACTGATAACTGATAGCTACTACACAGTTTCATCGTATGAATCAGCAATCTTCTACACACGAATCCTCAGGTGGGCTTAGTTTGTTCCTCAAAACTCGATTGCAGCACACGCTTTCCGAACTAGGCCAAGCCTTTACGCTATTTTTCCAGACGCTAGTTCAAATTTTCCGCCCGCCCTTTCAGTTCGATCTGCTGATTAAGCAGTTATTGCTAATCGGATTCAATTCGTTGTCTGTCGTCATTGTCTCCGGATTTTTCACGGGGATGGTATTGGGAGTTCAAGGCTACATTCAACTCAAGCCGTATGCAGTGGAGGGCTCGGTTGCGCGATTTGTGTGTGTTTCTGTGGTGAAGGAACTCGGCCCGATGATCACGGCGTTTGTGCTTGCGGGGCGAATCGGTGCCTCAATTACGGCTGAGCTTTCAACGATGAAGGTTACGGAGCAAATTGATGCGCTTGAGGTGATGGGGACAAATCCTGTCAAATACCTGGTTGTGCCTCGCTTTCTCGCCTGCGCTATCATGCTTCCGACACTGACTATCTTCTCAACGTTCGCGGGCATCGGGGGCGGCTTTGTTGCTGTCGTATCCCTATTTGATGTAAACGGTCATTTTTTTCTTTTGGAAGTGCAAAGAAATCTGTTTATTGCAAGCGTGCTGGTAAGTTTAATTAAGGCGACCTCCTTCGGGATGGCGATTGCGGCAGTGGGGTGCTACAAAGGTTTTAGCATCTCAACAGCCGGCGGTGCGGAAGGGGTTGGCACAGCGACGACTGGTTCCGCCGTTATTTCTCTGATAACTATCCTGATCTTAGATTTTGTTTTAAATCACATTCTATTTAATATTTTAGGTTTCGTATGATTTCTGTTAAGAACGTTAGGAAAACTTTTGGGGACAAACAGGTTTTAAACGGGTTGAACCTTGAAATCCCACGTGGCGAGACACTCGTGATTATGGGACCCAGCGGATGTGGAAAGAGCGTCCTGCTGAAGATTGTTACCGGGCTCATGGCCGCTGATTCCGGTGAAATTTGGTTTGATGGCACAGAAATCTCAAAACTGAAAGCGAAAAAACTGAATGTCATTCGCCGAAAAATTGGAATGCTTTTTCAGTCCGCCGCGTTGTTTGATTCGATGACTGTCGCTGAGAACGTCGCGTTTATGCTCGACCAGCATGAAAATCTAAGTCCGCAAGAGACACGTAAAATTGTGGATGAGAAACTCAGCTTAGTTGATTTAGACGGTATTCGGGAGATGCGTCCTGCTGAATTGAGCGGTGGTATGCGAAAACGGGTGGGGCTTGCCCGAGCACTCGCGTTTAACCCAGAGGTTATTCTGTACGATGAACCAACAACCGGGCTTGACCCGATTACCTGCACCGAGATTAATCATCTTATCCGAGATCTGCACGAAAAGCTGCAAGTCACCTCGGTCGTCGTAACGCATGATATGCAAAGCGCGTTCAGCGTTGCAACGCGGATAGCGATGATACACGAAGGCAAACAGATTGCATCAGGCAGCCCGGCTGAAATTCTTAAGATAGACGATCCAATTTTGCAACAGTTTATCCTGTTTGGGGCTCCAGATCAGATTCTCAATATGGAAAATCCGATTTTGAAGGAGTTTATAAGGAGAGAGGCATGAATTTTTGGACCGCGTCTGTGAAAGTCGGCACGATGATCCTAATCGCTATTGTCCTCCTCACAATTCTGCTGACAAATGCTGAGAATTGGCCATGGGCAACTGCTGGTGATGAACTGGTGTTCCAATTCGGGGCTGTCAACGGGCTCTATGTCGGGGCAGGCGTTTACCTGCACGGTGTACCCATTGGCAAAGTGACGAGTATTGAACTGCGTCCTGAAATCGATAAAGTCGAAATTCGGGCGAAAGTCAAGAACGGATTCCAATGGTTGAGACAGGGCTGTACCGCGGGAATTTCTATGAACGGCTTCGTCGGCGAGATTTACATTGCGCTCGACAATGCCCCAACAGGAAATCAGGTATTAAAACCGGCAGATCTGCCGATTATCGGAAAGGACCCGGTCAATGCACTAGAACTACTTGAAAAGTCGAGCGACGGCATGACGCAAGCGATTGAGTTAACCACGGCGGCGAATGAAGTCCTTCAAGCCAATCAAGAAGCTATCCATCTCGCTATCAAGGAAATTCGAGAGGTAGTCGCACTGACAGGAAAAGTGATTGAGAAATTGAGCGTGGACTCCGAAGAAACAGTGGAGACGTTGACAGAGTTAGCATTTGAGACAGATAGGCGCTTTCAGCAGACGCTCATGAAGGTAAATAGCCTCATAGGGCAGCTGGAGGGCGATTCTCTAATGGTGAGCAGTCAAGTGACTGACATTACGCGCGAGATGCTAAGGCTGCTTAATCAGAATTCGCCAAAACTGAACAGCATTTTAACAGATGCGCAAGCCAGCACGTCAGAATTTCGGCAGATAGCGCGCGAATTTCGAAATGATTTCCACACCTTAACTTCGGAGATTTCCGCGGTCGTCTCACAAGGGAGCGATGCCCTTGAGACAGGAGAGGCGAACATTACGCCAATTTTAGAGAATCTACAAGCGACAACTGAGGCCCTCGCCGCGTTAGACACGGACATCAATCGATTCCTTGCCAAAATCAAAGAAGGGGATGGCACCGTTGCGCAGCTGCTGAACACGCCGGAACCGCTTGAGGATGCACGGCGCACCTTGCAGGCTGTCAATGAAACGATGACGGCTGTCACGGAGCTATCGCAACAAACCGGGCGCCAATTGAAAAGTTTTGAATTGCCGAGAGTTAGCTGGGACTATGAGATCCGCTATTTAAGTCTTGAAGAGCAACTCTACAACGAGTTGGCGTTTTCACTGTCCCCGCGATCAAACGCGCACTACAGATTGGGATTAGGAGCTCGGGCGGAAAATGTTGAATTTGAGGTTCAGTATGCACACGATGTGACAGACTTTTTCCGAGCCCGCGCCGGTTTCATGCGTTCCAAGGTGGGCGCGGGGCTTGATATGTGGCTGTTGTCCCGGCGACTAGGCATCAGCATTGAAGGCGTTGGGTTGACCGGGAAAACACCAGAACTGAACACGGAAGTGGCAGTGCGGTTTTTCCCGCAGAGCCAGTTTTTGCTGGGAGTGGAGAACTTGACAGGTGAGCGGCGTTGGACGACCGGATTCCGATTCTTCGCCGGCGATTAGTGAAACGATAAGGAACCCCGAATGGCACGAGAGAAACGCAAATTTGTCTGTCAAGAGTGTGGATATGCAACTCCAAGAACGTTGGGGCGTTGCCCGGGGTGCAAAAGTTGGCAGAGTTTCGCCGAAGAGATAGGTGCCCCGTCGGAAACCTCATCAAGGCACCGTGGTATCGGGCAGGCATCTAGTAAACCTGAGCCAATTTCGCAAGTCACGGCGAGCGAAGTGGCGCGGCACCTCACGGGTATGTCCGAGTTTGATAGGGTGCTTGGGGGCGGAATCGTCCCCGGCTCCGTGATTCTTATCGGCGGTGACCCGGGGATAGGCAAATCAACCTTGCTGCTTCAAGCCAGTGAGGCACTGAGCCTGAATTATGGACAGGTACTCTATGTTTCCGGTGAAGAATCTGTTAGCCAAACGAAACTGCGGGCGACTCGGCTCGGTGTTGCTTCCGATACACTCTATGTGTTGTGTGAAAACAACTTGGCACAGATTGAAAAGCATATTGGGGTGCTCCAACCGAAAGTGGTTATTATCGATTCTATCCAAACGGTGTACCTGTCGGACATCCAATCTGCTCCGGGGAGTGTTACCCAGATTCGTGAGTGCGCGGGGCACCTCCTCATCTGTGCGAAGAACCGGAATATTCCTATATTCCTAGTAGGGCATGTGACAAAGGAGGGAGCCCTGGCGGGCCCCCGTATTTTAGAACACATGGTGGATACGGTGCTCTACTTTGAGGGCGAACGGCATCACATCTACCGGGTGCTGCGGGCTATAAAAAATCGGTTTGGCTCAACGAACGAAATCGGCATCTTTGAAATGCAGAGTAAAGGGCTTGTAGATGTGCTGAATCCCTCAGAACTCTTTTTGAGTAATAGAGAGGAAGAGGTTTCAGGCTCCGCTGTCGTGTCAAGTATGGAAGGGACCCGACCGTTGTTGATGGAGGTGCAGGCACTTGTGGTGCCCACCCATTATGGTAATCCACGCAACACAGCGACTGGCGTTGACCGGCACCGCATCGCGTTGCTCATCGCCGTGCTAAATAAACGGGTGGGGATTGATGTTGGCGACTCCGATGTGTTTGTTAATATTACGGGTGGGCTGCGCATTGATGAACCCGGTATTGACTTGGGCGTGCTGATGGCAATCTCCTCAAACTATCGGGATATTCCTGTCAATCGGCGTACCGTCATCATCGGTGAGGTTGGGCTTGGCGGCGAAATTCGGCCGGTGACACATGTTGAGAAACGGATTCGTGAAGCGGCAAAGTTGGGATTCCAGCGCGTGATATTTCCTGAATACAACCGTAGAGGGTTAGAAATTGATGAGGACATTGAACTCGTCGGAGTGAACGATGTCTATGATAGTCTCAGTGCTTTGTTGTGACAGGCAGGCACTATGGAAAACCCTGCTGGGACAGTTCAGACACGCATTGTGATTCCCCGCAAAGCGGGGGAGCATACAATATTTAAAGCCGAAAAAATATGCAAATCTGGGGTATTCGTCTCTTTTTTATTGTTGCCAGCGCGGTCAGTTGCTACATCATTTATATGGAACTGCTCGCTGTGCTTGTTGGTTTTGCTACAGCAGTCCTTCTTGTTGGCGGGGAGTACTGTCTTCACCTGTCGCACACACGTCGAGTCGTTGCCAGCGCAGTCGGCCTATTTGCCGGGCTTCTGGTTTCACACGGGCTGTTACGCATTCTTACCCAACCTGATGGTATGCTAAAAATAGCGATTGTCCTCGGTATAGGTTACATTGGCATGATGAGCGGCTACTATCTTTCGGCTCCCTCGACGTTAGGCAGCCGAGGGCGGTCAAACCGTGCTGTTCACACCGGTGAATCGCTCTCTTCTCACACAGCAAATGACTTTAAAATTTTGGACACAAGTGTGATTATTGATGGCAGAATTCTAGAAATCTGTCAAACGAAATTCATTGAAGGCACGCTTGTCATCCCGCGGTTTGTGCTGAATGAATTGCAACATATTGCGGATTCAACAGAGCTGCTTCGGCGCAATAAGGGGCGGCGCGGGTTTGATATTCTGCGTTCGCTTCAGAACAATCCGACGATTGTTGTTGAAATTACAGAAGAAGAGGTGCCACATCTTACAGAAGTTGATGCGAAGTTAGTTCATTTAGCGCAAAAGCGGGGTGCAAAAATTATTACTAACGATTTAAACCTGAACAAAGTAGCAGAATTGCAAGGCGTGAAGGTTCTCAATATCAACGAGTTGTCAAATGTTGTCCGCCCGGTAGTTATCGCGGGCGAAGTGATTCAGGTGCATCTCCTTAAGGAAGGCAAGGAACCGAATCAGGGCGTGGGCTACCTAGATGATGGCACTATGGTAATTGTTGAGGGCGGAAAGCCGTATCTCGGGCAAACGCTGGACGTTGAAGTGACACAGATACTGCGGACGAGTGCTGGGCAGATGATTTTCACGCGGAGAAAAGTGGATGAGATGGAGCCTGATGAACCGCCACATAAGCGCCCTTATTCCGGCAGCTGGTAAAGGGAGCCGGATGGCGATGAAGGTGAAAAAGCCTTATTTAACATTGGCACAGAAGCCGATTTTAGCACACACTATTCAGCGTTTTGAGGAAAACAGCGCGGTGGACGAGATTTTCGTGATTGTCAATGAGGCCGATGTCGCGGCGTGTCAAGCGACGGTGCTGGCTCCTTATGCGTTTCAGAAGGTGCAGGCACTCGTAGCCGGCGGTGCGAGTAGGCAGATGTCTGTCTACAATGGCATGCGTGCTTTATCAACGGATGTTGATTTCGTGATTGTTCACGATGGTGTGCGCCCTTTTGTGACGAACGAGACGATTTTTGCGTGTCTCGCGGCGGCAGATGAATGGGGTGCCGCTGTCGCTGCTGTGCCGGTGAAGGAGACGATTAAAGTGGCGAACGCGGCAGGCTTCATTGTCGAAACACCGGTGCGAGACCGGCTATGGACAGTGCAAACGCCCCAGGTCTTTCGGAAATCCTTGTTAGAGGAGGCACATCGAACGGCACAGGAACGTCGATACACGGCGACTGATGATGCTGCGCTCGTTGAACAACTGGGTGCCGCTGTTAAGTTGGTGCAGGGCCAGGAGACGAATTTGAAGATAACTACCCCGGTGGATTTGCGTATCGCCGAGGGGCAGATAGCTGATGAAAATTGTTTTTCGTCATTCCTTGCGGAGAATTGAGAATGCTGGGTAGGTGTGGCAATGTACTGTAGCTCTCGTCGGAGGTTTTTGATGCAACCAAAGAGGTAGAAGCGATCTCCGAATCGCGACTCTGGGTAGGTGTGGCAATGTACTGTAGCTCTCGTCGGAGGTTTCTTATGCACCCTTAATTAGCAGGGAGCACTCTACAACTCATTACGAAACCCGATTTTGAACCGGGTATCTGCCCCTGCTTTGCAGGGGTAAATACCTCATGCGGAAAAATCGGAGCAGAAACCGAATTGATGAAAAGATGAAAATGCGAGTAGGTATCGGTTACGACGTTCATCGGCTGGTTGCGAATCGAAAATTGGTTTTGGGCGGCGTTGAAATCTCATATCACTTGGGACTGTTGGGACATTCGGATGCAGATGTCTTGACACATGCAATTATAGACGCTATTTTAGGCGCAGCAGCACTCGGTGATATCGGCACGCACTTTCCGGATACGGATGCACGTTACAAAGACATGGACAGCCTCATTTTTCTACGCGAAGTCGCAGCGAAAATCCGGCAGGTTGGGTACAGAATTAAAAATGTAGACAGTACCGTTATCGCGCAACGTCCGAAGTTAGCACCCCATATTCCACACATGCGTACCACGCTTGCCGAAACGCTTGACATTTCCGTGGCCCAGATAGGTATTAAAGCGACAACCTCAGAAGGATTGGGAATTGTTGGTGAAGGGAAAGCGATCGTCGCGCAAGCTGTAGCGTGTCTTTGCGACTTGTAAGCCTGTACAGATTTTAGTACACTTTGATGGTGGTAAAACTTTGAATATTATCAGAGCGGAGAAACAAGAAATGGGAGTTAAAATCTATAACTCACTTAGCCGGCAATTGGAGGACTTTGTCCCGCTTTCGGCAGACCGGGTGTCGATTTATAGTTGTGGCCCGACTGTTTACGATTACATCCACATGGGCAATGCCCGCACCGCTTTGGTGACAGACATTATCCGACGGTATCTGGTGTATAAGGGGTACAACGTCAAACTCGTTCAAAATTTGACAGATATTGATGACAAAATCATTAATCGTGCGACGGAACTAGGCGTGAGCGCGAAACAATTAGCACATGAGAACGGGGAAGCGTTCTTTGAGGATTCACAGCGGCTTGGTATTATTCAGCCAGCGGATGTGCATCCGAAGGCGACAGAACACATTCCAGAGATGATAACGCTGATTGAAGACTTGATTGCAAAGGGTGCCGCTTATGTCGTTGATGGCAGTGTCTATTACCGGGTGAATTGCTTTGCTGAATATGGCAAACTGTCGCGTCGGAAACCGGAGGATTTGCTGGCTGGCGCGCGGGTGGAAATTGACGAACGCAAGGAAGATGCACGCGATTTTGACATGTGGAAGGCGGCAAAACCCGGTGAACCCTTTTGGGAGAGCCCGTGGGGGAAAGGCAGGCCGGGGTGGCATATAGAATGCTCCGCGATGGCGATGAAGCACCTCGGTGAAACTATTGACATCCATGCTGGTGGGCAAGATTTGCAATTTCCGCACCATGAAAATGAAATTGCGCAGAGCGAAATGGTGACAGGGGTACAGTTTGCCCGCTACTGGGTGCACGTCGCTTTTTTAAAGATTGACGGACGGCGGATGGGCAAATCTGAACAGAACTTTATCCTCCTCCGAGACGCACTGGATAATTACCCAACCGAAGTGATTCGCCATTTTCTGATTTCGGCACAATATCGCCACCCCCTTGACTACACTCCTGAAAGTTTGAAAAAATCGGAGGGCGCGCTGAAACGTCTGAACAACTGCATTGATACGCTACATAGGTACTCGAGCGAAGCTACAGCGGTACCGGCGCATACCGACATGAGCGAAGCAGAAGCCGTGTTTGCCACCGCGATAGATAGAATGAAGAGGGAGTTTGAGGCGGGCATGAATGCGGATTTCAATACCGCGCGGGCGTTAGGTGCTATTTTTACGCTTGTAGGCGCGGTGAATCAGTTTTTAATGAATGAGGCACACCCTACCGGTGTGGCCGCTGCCCTCATTGCTTCTGCCCATAATGCACTCACAACGACATCCACCCTGTTGGGCATATACAATCCCTCAGAGGTTGTTCAAGGTGAATTGGCTGAACAATCCAACGCTCTCGTTGCACTCCTTCTGGAAGTGCGCGAGGACGCAAGACAGCGGAAGGACTGGACGACTTCGGATAAGATTCGCGACCGGCTGAAAGCGTTAAACATTAACATCCAAGATACTCGCCAGGGCACGACCTGGAAATTTCTAAAACGTACATAAACGTGCAAGTTTCGACGCGCTGTCATGATGTGAGGTGTAAATTGAAAACCTGTTTCATGAATTTTGTAGCCGTATTTCTCTGTGGTATCTTCTTCCTATGCGGATGTGGCTCAAAGGAGTCAAAAAAAAGCACCTTTGCTCTTTTTTCTTGACATTTTTTTCAAAAGTGGGTATCCTTAAAAATAACCTTTTTCAACGTTATTTAGACAAAACCCGCAGAAATGTTAGTAAGAGTTTGGCTTTGCACCGGAAAGGATTTTTGGATGACAGAAAGGTTTGATATTCTAACGTTAGTTATCGGGTGTCTGCTCGCTATTTATATAGGGGGGTGTGGCGCTGACGATATGGACGATGCCGATATGGCACCGGCGAATAATCCCCCGGTGGTTCATAAACTGATTGTCCCAGACGAATTCTCTCCCGGGGAGAGTATTGAACTTGAAGTTATTGCACGGGATACAGATGGGGACACATTGACTTACACGTGGGACGTGAGTGCAGGAAAATTGGACGCTACTACCGGTTCAAAAGTTAAGTGGACTGCCCCTTCCGATGTAGGCTCAGTTACCATCACAGTCCGTGTACGTGATGGGGAGAACAGCAGCACCACGCGCTCGAAAACGGTACGCTACGTGCTGGAGCACCTGCCGGACGTGCAAGTGACGCTCATTGTCCCAGGAAAGCAAGCCGCTGGTATTAAATTGGGCGATGCATTCAAGACGGTGAAAGCACTTTACGGGGAACCCGACGAGGCGGTTGGTAAGGATGGACTCTTTAAATATTGGGACGCTAACGTCGGGTTATCTGGTTTTCTTGATGATAGCCACCTAGTTCGCAGTCTATTTATAAGGCGCCCCAATCAAGCCAAAACAGCAGGAGGTACTCGTATTGGAAGCAGTCTCAAGCATGTGGAAGGCGAATTTGGAGCGGCGGAAGGAGTTGACAAGGATGCACACTGGTATTGGACAAAGGGAATTGAGTTTGACTATGATGCGGCTTCCAGGGTTGAAGAAATTTACGTCTTTCCACCAATCGGTGCGGCCCCGGCAAAGTTAGCACCGTTATTAACGCGTGAACAACGGCGAAAAGTGACAGCGGATATTTCCTTGTACCGCAACCTACGCCGGAAAGCCGAAGTCTTATCACGATAGGCCTTCTGAACATTTGCGGCGAATAGGCATGAACCCCTGCAAAGCAGGGGTTTGCACCCTCTGCGCCCAGATGCGACGTGCATCGCACATTTTTCTGTAGCATCGGTTTACGCGGAGTACACTTTTTAACATACGCAGCAGACGAAAGTCTTGGGATTCTGCGTTACCGCCGACGTGTGTGGTTGCTATCGTGGACTGCCGGGGATTGCCAACCTAACGTCTTAAGCACGGGCCCGAGGTGAGTAACGCGAGTCTTGTGTCCGACGCGTCAGAGCGAAGTGCTAGACGTTGGGCCAGTCCACTCAGTCCTATTGAACGCTCACGTACCAAATGTGAGTGACTCCTAGGTATTCACTAAGCGCGTCGGGCACTAACAATCAAATTATGAGGAGAGGCATGAAAGTCAGAAGAGGCATTTTAGACATCAGGAGCGTGAAAACGCTGCCATTTTTCAGCGTCATAACAGCATTGTTTCTTGTACTTATCGCGAGTTGCTTCCTCTTCAACGGTTGCACTGCGTTGAAGGAAGCACAACAAGAAAGGGAGGCACGTCTGAAAAAAAAGAAGGACGCTCGGCATTTAATGATGGAGCCCTCTAAAAGCGAGCCTACAGTTGCGGCGGATGCACAGAAAGCGGAAAGCGAACATTATACCTTGGCCTTCGCTGACGACTTGAAAGGGCACGAGAAGTTCGACGAGTTGCGAGAACGGCGCGACTTCGCACTGAGTGCCCTCGGCTATATGGAGAGTGTTTACGATGAAATGAACGCTGTTTTCGGGTTCCAACCGGAACATAAAATTCACGTAACGCTTCATGCGGTTTATAATGGAACAACAAGGGTGGCATCCACTACTACTCAATATAATTATGAGAGCGTCGGAAACACCACATTGAAAGTTGTTACCGGCATCAAGATGGACTACCCCCTAGCGATGTACGAAAAACCCGGTGTACGGGTACATGAACTCACGCACGCTTTTACGAACATTTATTTTCTTCCAACGTGGTTTAACGAAGGCATTGCCGTTTTGATGCAGACAGAATGGGCGAAAGGTGGCTTACATCCTAAGTTTGACTCGCTCCAGAGAAATTTGAAACGGAACATGGCTGGGGAAAACGATTTAGAGGATTGGGCATCCCATGGCGGAGATCCAAAACTCACCGACTGGCGCTATCGTTACGCCTATACCATCGTTTCGGAACTCCGAAAACGGTATGGTGCCGATTTCTATATCAAAGTGTTCCGGTTGATGGAAGCTGACCAGTTGCACAACAAATTACCCAGTAAAATGCCAACCATTTTCCTCGTCTATTATCTCAGCCAAGCTGCCGGTGTGGACTTGGTGCCCTTTTTCACAGAACTCGCGTTTAACGTTCATAAACTCACAAAAGAGGAGATTCTTCAAAATATCAACCAGATGAACCGATGATGCCTTGCAATTTTGTGTAAGGCTACTTGTGCTTGCCTATACATTATTCTTGTCGTGAAGAATAGTGTGATTTTTTATAGGGCTATTTAGTTTTCCGTTTTCTCGGCTGAGGCGCACTAAGTCTCCTGTCGAACTCCTCTTCTGCCACTCCTCATATTCCCTCGTTTGCAGGGCTAAAAGAGTGAGCAGTTGGGGTGTCACATCGCTAGGCGAGAACTAAATGCCCCTAGATTTCCTAAAAAAGGAGTTGAAAATGATTTATCGATTTGCAGTGCCCTTTTCGTTAATTTGTCTCTCTATCGTCATGAGCGGATGCAGCGCGCTCTTTTCGGAACAAGAATGGAGTGAAAATTACGCCCTAGAGGAAGGTGTGCGGGCATCCAGCCCACAGATGATTGATGGCAAATTGAACACTATCGGCGAAACGACGTTCCCCCAAGGCTCAGAAAATGTCGTTGGTGCGAACGCGGCATCCGAGGTGGTAATCACTTTGCCTGAAAAAAAGGTTATCCGCCGAATTGTCGTGCATTCGGATAACTTGACAGAGTTTGACATCCACGCAGATAAAGGGAGCATTGCGGTTGAAGCGGACTGGCAGTTGATTAAAGACGTAAAGAGTGTCAAAACGAATCCGATTCAAATTTCGCTGTTAATTCCGTTTCCAACGGATCGGGTTCGTCTGCGGGTTTTGGGCACGAAAGATGATGCGCTGCAGAGGCGTCAGCAACGCGCACGGTACGGCGGGAGAGTCGTGATCACGGGAAATCGACGTGCCGTTGGCAAAATCCGAGAAATTGAGCTCTACGGCTACAAGTCCACCGAAGAGATGGCGGTGGGGAAAGCCGAGGATAAACGTGAAGAAGAACTTGATAGTTTACTGGATTTAGAGTAACATAGTGCAAAGGCGGCAGTTTGTGTGATGCCGCCTGCACCTAAAATTAGAGCGGATGGCACCTGTGCCGTCCTGTTTTACGAGGAGGTAAGCCATGCGTTTTGGATTATTAGCGATAATCCTCTGTGGGGTGATTGGGCTATCGGGGTGTATTCTCTCATCAAATCCAGGGTATAACTGGAGCGAAAACATCGCCCTTCAAGCGACGAGCCGAGATACGAAGTTCCACGACGACAATATCCATACACAGGGTGAGACAGGGTCGATTCTTGAAGATGAAAAGGATGAAGCGTCCCAGATGGAATCTGATGATTATACCGAAGCCGTCCTTGAATGGCGGAAGCCGCAGACCATCCAGCAAGTTGTCGTTAAGGCACAGGAGGGCCAATTGGAATTCTTTGCGGTTCAGTATATGAATGAAGAGGGCAAGTGGGAAACAGTCAAAGATGTACGAGACAATCTTCGCGAGAGCTACAGATTTACCTTGAAAACACCGATTGTGACGACAAAGTTCCGTCTGAAAGTGCCGCGGCGTTGGGATTCACGGCGGGTAGGCGGGCAGAAACGCTCAATGCGCGGTGAAACTGGGGCACCGAGTGCAGCTGAGTACAGGAAGATTCAGGAGATTGAAATCTATTACGCGCTCCCACCGGATGCGATGGAAGCAGCAACAACGGAGTGAGCAATTCTGGCGGCGTGGATTCTCCCTGAACGTTATAGAAACCCACGTCTCTTGAGGCGGATAGCATGCTGTCTAACGAGACAATAAGCCTAATTCATTTGAATCTGATTCAAGGTGTGGGCGTAAAAACCCTGCAATTCCTGATTAAGGTTTTCGGCAGTGCAGAAAACGCACTGAGAGCGACTCCGGAGGAACTCCGGAAAATAGAGCGTCTGCCCTCCGCAGTATGTGAACGTTTGATTCACAAACAGGTCGGGTGCCCGTTAGCACGCGAACTGGAACTGATAGACGAATATGGTTGTCAGATTGTGACGCTTTATGACCCGGGATACCCACCGCTGTTGAAAGAAATTGGCACGCCGCCGGCGTTGCTATATGTCAGAGGCGAACTCACGCCTGAAGATGCCCTCAGTATTGCTCTCGTCGGTTCGCGACAGGCGAAGGATTATGGGCGACGGGTGAGTTACCAGCTGAGCTACCAACTCGCGCAACGCGGTGTAACGGTGATTAGCGGGTTCGCAAAGGGTATAGATACTTGTGCACATCGGGGCGCGCTTGACGCTGGTGGCCGGACGATTGCAGTCATGGGCAGCGGGCTGAGCCTCATCTATCCCGCAGAAAATCGTGAACTGGCTGAGAAAATTGCGGAGTCCGGGGCATTAATTTCCGAATTTCCGATGGGCATGAAGCCAATGGCGGACAATTTCCCGAGGCGCAACCGCATCATTAGCGGGTTAACGCTCGGCACCGTTGTGGTAGAGGCATCAAATCGAAGCGGGGCCCTGATTACTGCGCGACTCGCCGGCGAACAAGGCAGAGAGGTGTTCGCAGTGCCAGGGGAGATTTTCTCCGAACTCTCAACCGGAACCCATAAGTTGATTGATAGCGGCGCGAAGCTTATCAACACTGTGGACGATTTGTTTGAGGCACTGCCGCGGCACGCGTTAAATCAATCCTTCATTCCCTCGTCACCGCCATTGCCAGCAGATACAGAAACGGAACTTCCTCATGAACCGTCTGTTGCAAAGAGGGAACCTGAATCCGCCTCCAGCCAAGCTCCACCTGAGAAGGAAGATGCGGCACCCGTAATTCCATTACCGCAGCTAACACCAGATGAAAAAACAGTCTTTGATGCCATCGAAGTACCGTCATCACATATTGATACCATCGTTCGGGCGACACAACTGCCGATCGGACAGGTTTCAAGCGTACTTTTGATGCTGGAGCTCAAAGGCATTGTTCAGCAGTTGCCGGGAAAACAATTTGCTCAGAATATTTGAGAGCAAGGCGATTTTAGTTCGCCAATATCTGTAATCTTCCGGTTACGCCTATGTTCCCCTACGCGAGTAAAGCATGGCGAGAGATCTGACAAACGATGAGAAAAGTTATGCCAGAAGCCGGTGGCCAAGAATGGATGTTGAGCGTGTTGTTGTCTCAGGAGAAGCCACGCATCGATACAATTGTCTGGCGTGGACGCTTGGGATTACATCCCGTTGGATGTGGCCATGGAGAAATCGAGCCGCAACGAAAGCGGAATTCAATGCGTTCTACCGCAGTTACGGTTTTCGTCCAACCTTGATTGGAGAAGTGGCGGCTTTTGGTACTGGCATTAATGCGTTGGAACATGGTAGTATTAGTGGAAGTAAGCACGGTCCACGTTGGGAAAGCAAATGTGGCGGTTGGCTCCGAATTCAACACGGCTTGGACGAGATAGAGGGAGGCATCTACGGCAGGGTGATGGAATACTATACCCAAAGCCAACGCCTTGCCGAGTCAGAAATCCACATAACACTAGCGGAGGAAGACTTTGTGGCTATTCTTTCTAAGACCGAAACGAAACGTGTGAGATTAGGGGAGGAAGAGCTCATCTCCCTTATCTCTGATAGCGAGAGAGAACTTGTAACGAATATCACCAAATCCTATGATGCCGAAGGACGGAGGGTTTTTGAGGAAGCCTATGCAAAGTGGCAGAAGACGTGGTACGAACCAGAGTGCATGATGAGTTCAAATCCAGGCGATTACGCGACATCCCAGGAGTTCAGAAATGTGGTTGCACTTGGCGAAGACATCGTACCACTGCTGATAGAAAGACTCACAGACCCGAGTCAATTCTTTGCCCTACAAGCCGTGGCGCAGTTGGCACGCCCGGAACTCATCATCACAACTGATATGAGAGACGCAATTGCTGTACTGAGCGGCGAGCAAGGGCGCGCCGCACAAACTGTCAGAAAATGGTTAGCTTTTGAGGTGTAGCGATTGTAAGGGCGGCTGTCATTTATATCCTCGCAGAAAGAATTATGAAAATACTCGGTATTGACACTTCATGTGATGAAACGGCTGTTGCAGTTGTCGCCGATGGCAGGGAAGTGCTTTCCAACATCATTGCATCACAAGTTAAAACACACCAAGCTTATGGCGGGGTTGTACCAGAGCTGGCTTCGCGTAAGCATATTGAAGCGATTAACTACATCGTTAAGAAAGCACTGACAGCAGCAGCAGTCACGTTTAGCGACATAGATGCAGTGGCAGTTACGAATCGCCCTGGCTTAATCGGTGCATTGCTTGTAGGTGTGGCAGCGGCGAAAAGCCTTGCCTATTGTCACAAGCTGCCGTTGCTTGGCATTAATCACATTGAGGGACATATCTACGCGAATTTTATGGTGCATGACACCTTAACTTTTCCGCATGTATGTCTCACGGTGTCCGGTGGACACACATTGCTCGTAGAAGTTCACGAAGGCTGGAAATATAAGGTATTGGGTGGCACACAGGACGATGCTGCGGGTGAGGTCTACGATAAGGTTGCGAAGTACCTCGGCCTCGGTTTTCCCGGTGGGAGGATTATTGATGAACTGGCGCAAAAAGGAAACCCCTCGGCGATAAAATTTCCCCGGCCAATGCGCAACAGCGGTGACTATCAGTTCAGTTTCAGTGGTATAAAAACATCGGTACGCTATTTTGTGGAAAAGGCGAGGCGCACAGGCGTGCTTGTGGAAGGCGAGCGAACGGATGTGAAGCGGGCAAACCTTGATGTGATAACTATCGAAGATATTGCTGCCAGTTTTCAAGCTGCTGTGGTTGATGTGCTTGTTTACAAGTCGCTCCACGCGGCGAAAGCTACCGGTGCCAGAACGATAACGTTGACAGGAGGTGTTGCGGCGAACAGCCACCTCCGTGCATCCCTGAAAGCAGCCGCTGCACAGAGTGGTGCCGAGGTCTATTATCCGCCGCTCAGCCTGTGTACAGATAACGGTGCAATGATTGCGGGAATTGCTTACCAGAAATATCAGCAAGGGCTACGGGATGGACTTTCTCTGAATGCCGATGCAAACGGTTCAATTGCAGCGGAATCTCCTACAGCGTAATTTAGGAGAGGTTTTTGGGTAATTTTTTCAATTGATGTCGTTGAAGCGCAAGGGGTTCTGTCAAAACTCACCGGGCGTGCACCAGCCTTACCCGCAATGCCATATCAAAATAAGTCATAGCAGTCCAACGAATAGTGTTCCAGATGTCAATCAAAGCGCAATGTTATTCAGCAGAGGAAAATCGCCACTCACCGCAATCCAAGCCCTGCATCCAGGACACAGTGAGCTGCCTGAAATCAGGTGGTATTATCGCTGTTCCTACCGACACAGTCTACGGATTGGCGGCGGATCCCTTTAATGCGAGTGCTGTGCAAAAGCTCTACACATTGAAGGGACGCCCGGACGGTAAACCTATTCCGCTCGTCCTCGGTTCGGTTGCAGATATTGAGCGTGTCGCGCAAAACTTACCGGGATTCTTTTTTCACCTCACAGATCGGTTTTGGCCCGGCGGTTTGACTATTATCGTTGAGGCGAAGGAGCTACTGCCTATATTGACAGCCGGTGGCAACACTGTTGGGGTGCGAATTCCGAACAATCCCCTACTTTTACAAATCCTCCAAGCGTTTGGCGGACCGATGGCGATAACGAGCGCGAATCTCTCTGGAGAACCGCCAGCAACCTCCATTCAGGAAATCGGTGCGGAACTTTCATCCAAAATTGACATGGTAGTTGATGGCGGTAAAACGCCAGGCCCTATTCCGTCAACAGTTTACGACATTTCGGTCTCGCCACCGATTATCCGACGGCACGGCGTGATTTCAGAGGAAACCCTCGCCAAGGAGTTCGCGTGCTACAACAAGCTCTTCGGATAGTTAAGTATCAGGAGCCTCTGATGCTGCTACGAAATTCTTGAAAATCTCGTCTGAGGTCTCTGATGCTGCAACAATTATTAAAGCAACTGCTCCAATTTTTATCCACGCCCACCGGACAGTCAGTGGTACTCGGGCTCGCCTGCTTTATCGCATTGGCTGTCATCTATCACAAAAAACGGCAAATTCCAGGATTGAGCGTGGAAGTTATCCCGGAAGATACCTGGTTTATCAACCGAGACGACAACCATCGGCTCGCCATCGTTGTATCCCTGCATCTCATTAACAAATCCAGCGCGCCTATCCGGATTCGGAAATGTAAACTGAGCGGCTATTCACCCAAACCGCCGCCTGAAAAATTGCTTTTAGAAGGACATGATAGCAGTGTTGAACTTACGTATCCGAAGTATCATCTCTTTGTTGACGTAGGTGG
Source organism: uncultured Poribacteria bacterium (assembly GCA_958295855.1). Classification (GTDB taxonomy): domain Bacteria; phylum Poribacteria; class WGA-4E; order WGA-4E; family WGA-3G; genus CATQHH01. The sequence continues at coordinate 1,075,133 of OY282383.1, forward strand.
ACATCCTTCCGAGCACACTTCAGAGTATGTTCTCAACCCGTACACGGAACAACGCATGTGGGTTTTCTATAATTCCGGCATTGTCACGATGACGAATATGCTGCGCGCGCCGATTCTACTCAAAGATGTGAATCGGAAGCGCAAGGCTATTCAAGTCGCGGTGCCTCGCAATATGGAGCAGATTCAGTTGTATCGTGAGGCAGCAATGCGGTGGTAAGTGTATTTTTTGCGTAAAGCCTATAACAGAGGAACTAGCAAAATATGAAGGATGCCCTCCGAATTTTGGCATATATCCGCCCCTATTGGCACTTTCAACTGCTCTATATTTTATCCTCATTGGGCTACTTCGGAGGGAATTTGGCACTGCCTTGGATTGAGAAACTGTTGATTGACGATGTCTTTGGAGCAGGAAATGCTGACATGCTGCTACCCACCTGCGGCCTGTATATTCTCATAGCATTAGGGATGTTTCTCTTCTCCTTCGGCGTTACGTACTTCCCAGCAAAGGTATCGGAAAACGCCTCTAAAGACCTCCAACTTGATGCCTGGCTCCACCTTCGCAAATTAGAGTTTCGTTTTTACGACACACAGCAAACCGGCAGGACAATGTCCCTTTTTAATTCGGATATCCCCACAGCTGTAGAACTTAAGGTTTTAGTGGGTAACTATCTTATCAACACCGTTGAGTTCACTATTGCCCTCATCGTTGTTACGTCGATCAGTTGGCAGTTGGGACTGTTCGCACTTCTTCTTGTAACCGCAAATATACTCATCCCCAGCTTCTTAAATAAGCCACTCAGAAGAATTGGCGAGGATGTTCAAGAGCACAAGGCAGAGTTGTCTAGCATTTTACAAGAAAGCATCGCCGGTTCCCGCGAACTCAAAGGACTTGGAAAGGAATTCTTTGATCTGGCGAAAGTTCGTGAATCGTTGTCACACTTGGTTAGGCTAAACCTTAAGCAGGTGACAATCCAGCAGGTAGGAAATGTCAATATCATCCTGTTTTGGCTTGCAACTGCCCTGATATTTCTAGTGGGAGGCGGGTACGTCCTGCGTGCTGCAATGACTATTGGGGAACTCTTTGCTATAACAAGGTACTTCAGTCGTCTTCACAATCCAATTAATCAACTTATAGGTATTCAACTTGGTATTCCATTGAAATTCGCTGCCGCCCACCGCGTTTTTGCATTTCTCGATGAACATGCGGAAGAATCCCAAGAGGGAACACCTATAGAACAGGTCGCGGGACATGTCCAATTTGCTAATGTCTCCTTTGGGTATAGCGAAGACCAACCTGTTTTGAAAGAGATTAGTTTTCAAGCAGCACCAGGCGAGACGGTCGCCATCGTTGGCCCTAGTGGTACAGGAAAAAGCACCCTGATTAAGCTGATTCTACGCTTCTATGAACCGCAACAAGGCAACATCCTCCTCGACACTACATCGATGCGTGAGCTCCAAATTCAATCGCTACGCGCCCATATCGGCATCGTTTTTCAAGAGCCGTACCTGTTTGCGGACACGGTGGCATATAACATCCGCATGGGCGCAGCGCATCCAGAATCCATATTGCATGAGGAGGTTGTCTCGGCTGCAAAGTTAGCAAACGCACACGACTTCATTATGAAATTCCCCGACCGGTACGAAAGCAAGGTGGGGGAACGCGGTATCCGATTATCCGGTGGTGAACAACAAAGAGTTGCTATTGCCCGCGTGCTAATAAGAAATCCCAAGATTCTGATTCTCGATGAGGCAACCTCTTCCCTGGACGCGGACTCCGAGTCTCAGGTGCAAGAAGCACTGACAAACCTGATGAAAAACAGAACTAGTTTTGTGATTGCACATCGGCTTTCTACCGTCTTGAACGCCGATAAGATTCTTGTTCTCAGTGACGGAAGGCTCGTTGAAACCGGCACACATGCCGAACTGATGCAACGCGGCGGTGTCTACCACAACCTATTCCAGAAGCAGTTCGCAGGAATGCAAACAAGTTCCTAAATCTGTAAGGGCAGAGTACTTTAATTGAGTCGTATTTCAAAACAAAATTTTGAAATACGACTTCAATTGCAAGAATTTTCCCTTCATTGTATCCAACTACACAGCGAATTCAGACAGTTTAACAGTTCTGCCCCCGGCCTCAGCAGAGCAGTCGGCAGCAAAAACAACGCGATGCGATTCAAAAGCGGTGTCAAAATCGGTCAGCGGCATCGGTTCGTTTCGTCCAATGCTGTTTATGAACGCTTGGAACTGCGGTTCATACGGATGGTCGCTGACATCACCGGAGTCAATGAGCGACGTCTCAAGGGTGCTCCATCTGCTTTTTTCCATGCCTTTAATCTTCGCGGAATAGATGCGATTGTCAAGCAGGCTGCCCTCACTTCCAACGAGGTGGATGTGGAAGTAGTAAGGCTGTAAGCAATCGACACAGGAGGTGACTTTGCCAATTTTCCCACCACCTTCAAACTTAAGAAGGCTCACGCTCGTTGTCTTATATTCGTACGGTTGGAAATCGGCTCCTGTGGATTGGGTGTGATAGCTAGTTACCTCTTCAACGCTGCCATCCATAAAAAAGAGGAGTGCATCCAGGGCGTGACATCCTGCAGTGAGTAGGGTACTACCGCCAAAGTCCTTTTTGATATTCCATTCGTATTGCCCGTACCAAGGGCCAATACCGTGGTAATAGTCGACTTCGGCGTAGTGGAGTTCTCCGAGCAAGCCGTTGTCAATTACGGAACGAATCATAGTGAAATGCGCGCTGTATCGGCACTCGAAGCAGACGCAGACGTTGACACCTGTGGTTTTGACAGCATCGCGGATAGCTATAGCATCTTCGTAGGTGAGGCAAATGGGTTTTTCGATAATGAGATGCTTCCCTGCTTTCGCGGCGGCGATGGCTTGCTCAGCGTGAAACGGATGCGGCGTGCAAATATCCACGATGTGAATGTCCGGGTCTGCGAGCATTTTTTCAAAGTCGGTATAGGCTTTGAGGGGGGTGCCATAAGTCGCTGCTAATACGGCTTCATCGTGTTCGCGCCGTGAACAGATAGCGGTGACATCCGCGCCTGTGACGGCTTTGAAGGCTTCGATGTGGGCCCCCGCGACCCACCCGAGCCCTACAATTCCAACGTTTAGGTTATTCCCAATATTCATGTTGCGGTTCCTTTTTTCGATAATTTCAGGTATTTTAGCACAAATGCGGATTTTTTAGGATTAAATAACTCATGGAAAAAATGACTTGACATCACATCCGAATTTGTGCTAAAGTTGTCCGCAATTAAAATTGTGTGTATAATTGGTGGCAATTGATTTCTTGTAGTGGCAGGTCTTGTGCCTGCCCGTTTATGGCGACGGCACACGGAGTGTGCCTGCTACTTTACCAGGTGTCCATCTATGCACGGTTGAAGCGGGCATTTTTCCTGCGACGCGCAAGATGTTGATAGTGAAGTAACGAGGCAGAGGGCTGCCTCTCTTTTTCTCCGCGTGAGCAGGAGAGGTGTGTGTCCTCGAGTCATAACAAAATCAAAGGAGTAAACTTATGCGAAAAATCACACTGATGTTCTCCGTTTTTGTGCTGCTGACGTTGCCACTGACAGATGTGGCTGTAGCCGCCTGGAAGGCGAATACCGTCGAGAACCAGACGACAGAGAATGTGTATGTTATCTATTCAACTTGGCGTGGTGCGAAAGGGAGTATTCCAAGAGGGTATCGTACGATAGGGCCCTACCGTATTTCTCCGGGGCAGCAACGTTCATTTAATGCGTGGGCTAATAGTAATATCTATTTCCGTATCTCTCAATCCGGGGAGGCGCTGAAACCTGCGAGTGCCACAGAGACGTTTGCTTTTTACCTTCATCCAAGTGCCGCGTTTACTCTTGTTTCCGGGCAAATGAACGCTGCCGTGACGGTGGCACAACTGACGTATACAAACCATGCGCGTGGTACCTTGGTCCATGAGGATGGTTTTATGAAGTATGCCAATGGCGCGCGGATTTCAGTGTCCTCCGGGTGGGTGCCTGGCAACGAAGCGGTTACTCCGCCTGAAGAGGCCTCAGTGGATGTGAACGGTGATGGCGTTGTGGATGCCTCGGATGTAGCGTTGGTAGCGTCGCGTTTAGGTGCGCGTGGTGCCAATTCTGCGGATGTGAATGGCGATGGTGTTGTTGACGCGACAGATATAATATTGGTCTCCAATGCGCTCGGTACAACGGTTAGTCCGGAGGACGACGGTACCCAGGGTGGGGGCACAATCCCTGATGGCATGGTGCTTATCCCCGCTGGTGAATTTGAGATGGGCAGCGAGGCTGCAGATGCGAGGGTTGATGAACAGCCCATCCACACTGTCTATGTGGATGCGTTCTACATGGACAAACACGAGGTGACCAATCTGGATTACAAGCAGTTTGTGTTAGCAAATCCGCAGTGGCAAAAGTCCCGGATTCCACGTTCCCTCCACGATGGCGACTACCTTAAACACTGGAGTGGTAATAACTATCCGGCAGGTAAAGCGCACCATCCTGTGACGTATGTTTCTTGGTATGGTGCGATGGCTTATGCGGCGTGGGCGGGGAAGCGTTTGCCGACAGAGGCTGAATGGGAGCGTGCTGCGCGTGGGGGCCATGCGGGTTTGAAGTATCCGTGGGGTAACACGATAGATGCGAGCCGGACGAACTTTGGCCGTCGTATTGGGGATACCGCCGTTGTAAGGAGTTATCCTAAGAACGACTATGGTTTGTATGACATGTGTGGTAACGTTTGGGAGTGGTGTCTTGATGCGTATGATATCGACTTCTATTTTTCATCTCCGAGTCGTAATCCGCTAAGCGATGTGAAGACGTTATCGAATCTGGATTTAGTAACATCAGACTTCACAAACGTTAAAACTTCGCGCGTGTTGCGGGGTGGCTCTTGGAGCAATGGTGCGCAGAACGTACGCGTCGCCTACCGCAATAGGAGGTTGCCAACGTACTCGGACCGCTACCTCGGGTTCCGTTGCGTGAGGGCGGTATCCCCCTGAGCCTTTACCCCTGTTGGATTTAGGGCATCGAGCCCCGGGCGTGTATCAGAACCAGAGCCGTGCGGCATATTGGGATGGGCGCAATGCTGCGGGTGAGCGTGTTGCGAGTGGCGTGTATTTTTACACGGTTGAAGCGGGCACTTTTCGTGCCACGCGCAAGATGTTGATGGTGAAGTAACGAGGCAGAGGGCTGCCGCTCTTTTCCTCCGAATGTGTAGGAGCAGATTTCAGATTTGCCCTCGTCGTTCAGAATAAAAAAGAAAGGAAAATGCGAATGAATAACAAGAAATCTATTTACCAGAACTTGGGGCTTGCTCATGTCGTCAGCCTTGTTTTCACCGCGTGCATGCTCTTTTTGGCACCTCCCCGGCTAGCAACCGCGCAGACCGTTGACATTCCAGACTCCGGCCTCCGCGCAGCTCTTGAATTGGCACTAGGTAAAGCAGCAGAGGAGGACATTACTCAGGCGGAGATAATGAGTTTGGAATCGCTTGAGGCATCTGAATACGGTATTCGCAATCTAACAGGCCTTGAGTTTGCTACCAATCTAACAAGGTTGTATCTTCGTGTCAACCATATATCTGATGTGTCCCCACTCAAGGATTTGACAAAATTAACAAGATTGTCTCTTTACGGCAATCAAGGTATATCCGATCTGTCCCCACTCAAGGATTTGACAGAATTGACATACCTGGACCTTGATGACAATGCGATATCGGACATAGCGCCACTCAAAGCGTTGACAAAATTGGAGTGGTTGGACCTTCAGCGCAACAACGTGATATCTGATGTGTCCCCACTCAAAGCGTTGACAAAACTGAGACACTTGGATCTTGACAGCAACCAGATATCTGATGTGTCCCCACTCAAAGCGTTGACAGAACTAGCATGGTTGGATATTTCTGACAATGCGATATCGGACATATCGCCACTCAAAACGTTGACAGAACTAGCATGGTTGGATGTTGATGACAATGCGATATCGGACATATCGTCACTCAAAACGTTGACAAAACTAGCATGGTTTGATGCTGATGACAATGCGATATCGGACATATTGCCACTCAAAGCGTTGACGGAACTGGCAGAATTGGATCTTGACGACAACCAGATATCTGATGTGTCCCACCTCAAAGCGTTGACAAAATTGATAGTACTGGATCTTGATGGCAACCAGATATCGGATGTGTCTCCACTCAAGGATATGACAAAATTGATAGTGCTGGATCTTGATGGCAACCAGATATCTGATGTATCCCCCCTCAAAGCGTTGACAGAACTGACAGAATTAGATCTTCACGACAACCAGATATCGGACATATTCCCCCTCAAAGCGTTGACAGAACTGAGACACTTGGATCTTGATGACAATGCGATATCTGACATATTGCCCCTCAAAGCGTTGACAAAATTGATAGTGCTGGATCTTGATGGCAACCAGATATCTGATGTATCCCCCCTCAAAGCGTTGACAGAACTGACAGAGTTAGATCTTCACGACAACCAGATATCGGATTTTTCCCCGATCGATGGATTGATAGGTAATCTGGTGGAATATGATAATAGCAACCAAACAGGTTTGCTTATCAAGGCGGAGGAGGTTAACCGCCTGCCTGTGGATGTCAACGGTGATGGCGTTGTGGATGCCTCGGATGTAGCGTTTGTAGCGTCGCGTTTGGGTGTGCGTGGTGCCAATTCTGCGGATGTGAATGGCGATGGTGTCGTCAACGCAGCAGATATAACCCTGGTCGCCAATGCACTCGGTACAACGGTTAGTCCGGAGGACGACGTTACCCAGGGTGGGGGCACAATCCCCGATGGCATGGTGCTTATCCCCGCTGGTGAATTTGAGATGGGGAGCGATGATGCAGATGCGGAGGTTCATGAACAGCCCATCCACACTGTCTATGTGGATGCGTTCTACATGGACAAACACGAGGTCACCAATCTGGATTACAAGCAGTTTGTGTTAGCGAATCCGCAGTGGCAAAAGGCCCGGATTCCACGTTCCCTCCACAATGGCACCTACCTCTACCACTGGAGCGGGAATAACTATCCGGCAGGTAAAGCGCACCATCCTGTGACGTATGTTTCTTGGTATGGTGCGATGGCTTATGCGGCGTGGGCGGGGAAGCGTTTGCCGACAGAGGCGGAGTGGGAGCGTGCTGCGCGTGGGGGCCATGCGGGTTTGAAGTATCCGTGGGGGAATACGATTTCAAGCGTGAATGCGAACTACGGCTTGAACGTGGGTGATACGCGGGGAGTAGGGAGTTATGCGGCGAACGATTATGGTTTGTATGACATGGTAGGGAATGTATGGGAGTGGTGTCTTGATGCGTATGATGGCGAATTCTATTTTTCATCTTTTCGTCGTAATCCGCTAAGTGATGTGAATACGTTATCGAATCTGGATTTGGTAACATCAGACTTCATAAACGTTACAAGTTCGCGCGTATTGCGGGGTGGCTCTTGGTTCTTTACCGCACAGCCCGCACGCGTCTCCGGCCGCTTCGGGTTTACGCCGACGGTCACGCTCCCCTTCTTCGGGTTCCGCTGCGTGAGGGCGGTAACCCCTTAAGCAAGGTAGCAGGCACACTCCGTGTGCCGTAGCTGTCCCTGCGGTGGGCAGGCACACTCCGTGGGTTTCCGTAGCTGTCCCTGCGGTGGGCAGGCACACTCCGTGGATTTCCGTTGCAACCAAATTTAATTCTCTTTTCTCACAAAATGTCAACACAACCGATGTCCCAACGACATCACAAACCAAAGAAAGGATTTTACAATAAAAACAAGGATGATGACAACGCCGACACTTCTCATTTGCCTGATTGCGCTACTCACGGTGGGCTTCGCCCTCCACAGCATGCGCCAGGCACAACCGAACAGAGGGCTGTCTCTCTTCTTCTCCGCTTGAGCAGGAGGGAGGGGAGTTGTGTCCTCGATTCATAGCAAAGGAGTAAACTTATGCGAAAAATAACACTGATGTTCTCCGTTTTTGTGCTGCTGACGTTGCTACTGACAGATGTGGCCGTGGCCGCCTGGCAGGCGAATACCGTCGAGAACCAGACGACAGAAAATGTGTATGTAATCTATTCAACTTGGCGTGGTGCGAGCGGCAGTTTTCCGCGTGGGTATCGGACGATAGGATATTACCGTATTTCGCCTGGGCAGCAACGTTCGTTTTACGCGTGGGCTAATAGTAATATCTATTTCCGTATCTCTCAATCTGGTGAGGCGATGAAACCGCAAAGTGCCACAGAGACGTTTGCTTTTTGGATTCATCCGCGTGCCGCGTTTACGTTGGTGTCTGGCAAACTGGATGATGAGGTGACGCCTGCACAACTGACGTATGCAAACCAGGCGCGCGGTAGCTTGGTGCAAGAAGACGGTTTCCTGAAATATGCCAACGGTGCGCGGATTTCAGTGACCTCCGGGTGGGTGCCTGTCAACGAAGCGGTTACTCCGCCCGAGCTGCCTGGGGATGTCAACGGTGATGGCGTTGTGGATTCAGCGGATGTAGCGTTGGTAGCGTCGCGTTTGGGTGTGCGTGGTGCCAATTCTGCGGATGTGAATGGCGATGGCGTTGTTGACGCGACAGATATAATATTGGTCTCCAATGCGCTCGGTACAACGGTAGGTCCAGGAGACGACGTTGCCCAGGGTGGCACTGAAGGCATGGTGCTGATTCCCGCCGGTGAATTTCGGATGGGCAGTAACGATGCGGCAGCAGGTTCTGATGAGCAACCTGTGCATTCTGTTTATGTTGATGCGTTTTACATGGATGAGTATGAGGTGACGAATGCACAATATGCCGCGTTTCTCACTGCCAAAGGAAAACATGCGGAGGCAGGCCACACGTGGTTGGATATTGGCGATGGTGATGAACGGATTGAACTGGTTGAACGGGTTGGGGGTGTGTACCGTGCGAAGGCCGGCTATGAGAATCACCCTGTGGTTGAAGTAAGTTGGTATGGTGCGATGGCGTATGCACAATGGGCGGGGAAGCGTTTACCAACGGAGGCGGAATGGGAGAAGGCGGCTCGTGGTGGTTTGGCGGGGCTCAAATATCCGTGGGGTGACACGATAGATTCGAGCAAGGCGAACTACAATAATCATATTAGGGATACCACGGCTGTAGGAAAGCATTCACCGAACAGGTATGGGTTGTATGACATGGCCGGGAATGTGTGGGAGTGGTGCTTGGACGAGTATAATGCAGGTTTCTATGCTATTTCTCCGAGTCAAAACCCGTTGTCTGGTGCGAATAGTGTGAGGTGGTTATTAGATAACTATACAGGTGTTAATTCTTCGCGCGTGTTGCGGGGTGGCTCTTGGAACAATAACGCTCAGTACGTGCGCGTCGCCGACCGCTACAGGCGTACGCCAACGCTCACGCCCTACTACTTCGGGTTCCGTTGCGTGAGGGCGGTAACCCCTTAAGGTAGCAGGCACACTCCGTGTGCCGTAGCTGCCCCTGTGGCGGGCAGGCACACTCCGTGGATTTCCGTTGCAACCAAATTTAATTCTCTTTTCTCACAAAATGTCAACACAACCGATGTCCCAACGACATCACAAACCAAAGGAAGGATTTTATAATGAAAACAAGGATGATGACAACGCCGACACTTCTCATTTGCCTGCTTGCGCTACTCACGGTGGGCTTCGCCCTCCACAGCATGAGCCAGGCACAACCGAACACCGACTTCGCTGGCGATATGCGCCAGGTGAACCCGCCGCTTGACAGCAGGTTTGTCGCGGAACCCTACGCACCCGGGCCCGCTGTCTCGCCTCAAAGGGTGCAGGGATGGTTGGATCTGTTGCGCGCCGAAAATGACGGTTCCGCTGTTTTTGCCAAGGGGATAGCTAACCTTGAAGCACTGCTCACCTCGCTGACACCCGCGCAGAGTGTGCTGCTGCCGAACTACCCGAACCCGTTCAACCCCGAAACGTGGATACCCTATCAGTTGGCACACGCTGCCGAGGTAAAGGTGTCGATTTATGCAGCAAATGGCAGTTTGGTTCGGATGTTGGATTTAGGGCATCGAGCCCCGGGCGTGTATCAGAACAAGAGCCGTGCGGCGTATTGGGATGGACGTAATGCCGCGGGTGAGCGTGTTGCGAGTGGCGTGTATTTCTACACGGTTGAAGCGGGCGCTTTTCGTGCGACGCGCAAGATGTTGATAGTGAAGTAACGAGGCAGAGGGCTGCCGCTCCTTTTCTCCGAATGTGTAGGAGCAGATTTCAGATTTGCCCCTCGTCGTTCAGAATAAAAAAGAAAGGAAAATGCGAATGAATACCTCCGGACGACGTTGATGGTGGGGGCGGTGCTCTCCCGCCAGATGACCCGGATGATGATGGTGGGGGCGGTGCTCTCCCGCCAGATGACCCGGATGATGATGGGGGCGGAGATCTCCCTTAGCTTGAGGATGCCGCTGAGGACTCCATGAGGATGACTTTGCGCATCCCGCCGATCCTTACTAAAAAAGAACGTAAGTAGGTTGGGTTGAAGACCGCGAGCGATGACAGCACCGGCCCAAGAAAGCTGAGGCGTTTCTAGACTGCTCGGAGGCAAAGATATCCAGTGAAACCCAACCTTTTTCTAAATCAATGAAGGAGAAGAAAAATGCAGAAGACAACTGTCAGCATGTTCCTTTTTGTCCTGCTGACGCTAACCCTAACACAGTTGGCAGTGGCACAATGGCAGGATAACATAGTCACCAACCAGACCACGGAAGATATCTATATTGTCTATTCTACGCTCATGGCGCGCAATAGCAGCGGAAGTATTCCAGCGGGGCACCGTACAACGGGTTTTTACCGCATCCAAGCAGATCAGCACCGCGTGTTTAGGGCATGGGCTAATAATCCCATCTACTTCCAAATATGGAAAGGCGGCAGAGTTATTAAACCCCTCAGCTCCACGCAGACGGTGAGTGCTTGGGTTCATCCCAACCGGGGGTTTACGGTTGTGACAGAAAGTGCAATTAGTGTTCCTGTGTCAACCGCGCAAATTCGTTATACGAGTCGCAGTAGAAATGAGTTAGAGCAGCGAGATGGCTTCATCAGGTACGCCAACGGTGCGCGGATTTCAGTGACCTCCGGGTGGGTGCCTGTCAACGCCCCGGTCACTCCGCCCGCTGTGTCTGTTGATGTGAACGGTGATGGTGTAGTTGATGCCTCGGATGTAGCCTTGGTAGCGTCGCGTTTAGGTGTGACTGGTGCCGATGCGGCGGATGTGAATGGTGATGGTATTGTTGACGCGACGGATATAACATTGGTCTCCAATGCGATCGGTACAATAGTACTTCTGCCGGTGGCAGAGGAGAAAACCCTCCCCCAAAAGGTCTTTGAAAAGTACAGTCTGACGCTCCAACAAGCGGATATCCAAAGGTTCCTTCCAACTGTCCTGGAGGCACTTAAGGACCCTGATGTTCAAAACCGCTTGAACCCAACTACCATAGAAATCCTTATTGATAACCCTGACATCCTAAGGCAGCTCGCTCCGGCTGTAGAAGAGGATTTTATAACACTTCTGAAAGAAAATGCCGCTCTCCAAAGAATGCTCAGAGATGCGGACGTTCAAACGCTGCTTCAGGATCCCGATGCTATCGCGGAATTCACAGCACTAATTAGTGGGGAAAGATAGGCACCAGTCTCTACCTAGGGTGGCACTGAAGGCATGGTGCTTATCCCCGCTGGTGAATTTGAGATGGGGAGCGATGATGCTGAGGCATATGCCGATGAACAGCCTGTGCATACCGTCTATGTAGATGCATTCTATATGGATAAGTATGAGGTGACGAATGCACAATATGCCGCGTTTCTCAACGCCAAAGGCAAACATGCGGAGGCAGGCCACACGTGGTTGGATATTGGAGATGCCCGGATTGAACGCGTTGGTGGTGTGTACCGTGCGAAAGCCGGCTATGAGAATCACCCTGTTGTTGAAGTCAGTTGGTATGGTGCGATGGCGTATGCGGCGTGGAAGGGTAAACGTTTGCCTTGGAAGCACGGAAGCGCGGAAGGGCACGTTTCCTTTGTTTCCATCCACCCTTTCCTCCCTGTCCTCCTTAAAATATAAAATTGATTTTGTAAAATGGCTTGATATAATTTCAATTTTCCTTTATAATTTTGGTGAATCCGTGTACCATGATTGTGTTAATTTGAATGCTAAAATATTTTGACACAGGAAAGAAAAAATGCTATAATATATTACAATTGGTAAAAGACACTTTTAAGGCAAAGCTTGCAGGTTTCCCATATTGAGAAAATTAGGGCAGCGTTGGGTGCGCCTCTCATCCATCTCAACTTGCATTGAAGGAGACGATTCTGATGGACACCAAAATTTCCGATGTCTTCCCCCCGAGGTTTGCAAAAGAAGGGTTAACTTTTGACGATGTGTTGCTGATTCCTGCGGAATCGGATGTGCTACCTGAGGACGTGGATACAAGTACACAGTTGACGCGTAACCTCCAACTTAACATTCCTATCTGTAGCTCGCCGATGGATACCGTAACGGAATCGACCCTTGCTATTGCAATCGCTCGGGAGGGAGGCATCGGAATAATTCACTATAACTGCTCGATTGAGGAGCAGGTGTATGAAGTTGACCTGGTGAAACGTTCGGAAAGCGGGATGATTACTGCACCGATTACATTAACCGAGGATAAGACGATTCGCGATGCACTGGAGGTAACGGCGCGTTATCGCATCGGTGGGGTGCCTATCGTCACGAGAGAGGGACACCTTGTCGGGCTGATTACAAACCGCGATCTGAAATATGAAGACAATCTGGAGCTCCCTGTAACAGCACGAATGACTCCGGGAGCGAAGCTGATTACTGCGTCACCGGGAATTACGCTAGAAAAGGCGAAACAGGTGCTTCACCAGTCCCGGAAGGAAAAGCTGCCAATTGTAGATAGGAAGTTCCGGCTATGCGGTTTAATTACCATCAAAGACATTGATAAGGTGCAGATGTTTCCGCAAGCCTGTAAAGATAGCAAAGGGCGGTTGCGCGTCGGCGCGGCGATTTTGCCATCAACTCCTTTGGAAAACGTGGATTTGCTTGTAAAAGCAGGCGTGGATGTGCTCGTGTTGGATACGGCGCACGGCCACTCCAAAAATGTGATTCGGGCAACGGAGTACATTAAATCAGAATTTCGAGATGTCGAATTGGTTTCGGGAAATGTTGTCACACCTGAAGGCACGCGCAGCCTCATTGATGCGGGTGCAGATGCAGTTAAGGTGGGCGTCGGCCCGGGTTCTATTTGCACAACGCGTGTGGTTGCCGGGGTGAGTATCCCTCAGATTACAGCAATTTACGATTGTGCACAGGAAGCAGGTAAAGCTGGGGTTCCGATTGTCGCCGATGGCGGTATCCGTTATTCCGGGGATATTGCGAAAGCGATCGGTGCAGGTGCCAGTTCCGTGATGATAGGCAGCCTGCTTGCTGGCACTGACGAGAGTCCGGGTGCCACGGTCATCTATCAGGGCAGAACTTACAAGATGCACCGGGGAATGGGTTCGTTAGGGGCTTTGCGAAAGCAGCGTGCCCGGCATCCTGAACCCGGCAGTGAAGATATTGAAAAACTTGTCCCACGAGGCATTGAGGGCAGAGTACCGCACAAAGGTAAACTGAGCAGCTTTGTCTATCAGTTAGTGGGCGGTGTCCGGTCTGCTATGGGCTATTGCGGCACCTCGAATATTGAAGCGTTACGCAGGGATAGCCAATTTGTGCGGATGTCCAGCAGTGGTTATCGCGAAAGCCACCCTCACGATATTGATATTACTGAGGAGGCCCCGAATTACACGGTCGCGAACCTTTCTACCTAGCATGAGTATTGGTGCTGGGTGTTCGATAAGGCTGTCTGTGATAATAAAGGTGTGTTGCCGGATCTGTTTTGATCAGAACGTTAGAAACTGTGCGAACGGAACTATACAAAATCAGAAAGGAATTCCGCTATGAAAGTTAACGAAGAAATGTCGTTTTGGGATAGACTTTATATTCCAGCGTTGCTTAAAGGAATGTTTACGACGCTAAAGCATATTCCGAAAAAGAAGCTGACTTATCAGTATCCTGAGGATCCGAGGAGTGTGAATGAACGGAACGAGCGGTATCGGGGCATTCACAAGTTGACAACGACAGAAAAAGATGAGATTAAATGCGTGGCATGCTTTTTGTGCGCTACCGCCTGCCCTGCCGACTGTATCACCATTCAGGCAGCACCTTCCCCGGAAGGGTGGACAACCAAGGAGGGGTATCCACGCGAAAAATACCCCGATGTCTTTGAAATCAACATGCTCCGTTGCATCTTTTGTGGGTATTGCGTTGAAGCGTGTCCCGAAGATGCTATCCGTATGACAGGTTTGACACTTCCCCAGTACTTCCGAGAACGCCAGAAAGAAGGAGAGAGCCTTGGAAGTTCCCGCAGCGACTTTATTTTTGACCGGGATATGCTGGTGGCGAACAACGACATCCCGCAAGAAGGCCTAAGCGTTGAAGCAGAATAGGCGTTCCGTGCGAGGTGCGCGCGTGGAAAGCGCGCAGACAAGAAGAGATGGCATTACACGCACCGTTTCCAAACAAACAGTACGGTATTATCTACGCCGACCCGCCGTGGGACTACAAGGGGCAACTGCAACACACGGGTGTTGGTGGCAAAGAGAGTGGCGGTGCAATTCGGCATTATCCGACTGTGTCTGTGTCCGAAATGGCGACGTGGGATATTGCCGCAATAAGCGAAGAGAATTGTCTGCTTTTTATGTGGAGTTCGTCTCCGCATCTCGACCAGGCGATTGCACTTGGCAAGGCATGGGGGTTCCAATGGGCGACTGTCGCCTTTGTGTGGGATAAGCTCTCCCTAAACCCAGGTTTCTACACGATGAGCCAGTGCGAATTGTGCCTCGTTTTCAAGCGAGGTAAAATTCCACAACCGAGGGGTGCCAGAAACATTAGGCAACTCGTTCAATCAAAACGGGCGCGCCACTCTGAAAAACCGGATGAGGTACGTGAACGGATTGAGAAGATGTTTCCACACCAGTGTAAGATTGAACTTTTCGCGCGGAAGCAGACCCGAGGTTGGGATGTGTGGGGGTTCGATATTCAATCGGCACCGTGAAATTTGGGTAAGTTGCAGTGGCGTAAAATGTAATCAAATCTATACAAATGTAATCAAATCTATCTGAAAGAGGTCGTCTTATCTGACAGATACAGCGGATGGTGAATGGAGCGTGGAAACGTTTCCTACAGCACGATGCGAAGTGGCACGCTGAACAGTCCTACCCGCCGTGAAAAAGGTATTTACCCTGCAAAGCAGGGCGAATACCACCTGCGGATTATAGGATAAATCCCTGCTTTGCAGGGCTATTTTCCTAAGAGTTGGCAATGCGAATGCAGAAAGGTATTATCCCCGCTTTGCGGGGTAAATACCGATGCCGACGGTGGAGGTGGCGATAAGACCTACGTGAGACGCTCACCTGCGACATCTCACTACTGCATCTGAGACGACACGAACAATCGTTACGACACGTCGCGGACAGCTTAGCCGAGACGTAAAACGCCTGTGGATGCCGTGTAAGACCTCGTTTGTGAGGCAGTGGCAGTTGAAGCAGGAAGTGTGGCAGCGGTATTTAGCCCTGCAAAGCATGGCTAATACCTTTATGTATAAGTCCCACAGAGCGGCTAATACCAAATTAACCCGATTTGTATTGTTTTTTTGGTTATCGAAGCGGGGCGGAAAACAGGGTGCCGCAACAGCATAACCTATTGACACATCTATTCACCCGTAACTGGGGTTGGCAGTATGCACCAAGAGCGAACTACCGAGTGGCCTTTCCGTTAGGCATAAGGTTTTGCATTGTGCGTGCTGCCGACCACTCCTACTATTTAACTGGCCGGGCGTGGCGGTTTTGAAACATATCAAACCCTTCTACGTTTCCCAGGCATCCCAAACTATTTGGGAGGCATACAATCGAATCAACCCAATGCAAGGATTATCGCTTAATTTTCGTTCAGATACGCTTTTCGCGTTAACTGATAAAATCAAATCTAGTGTTGAGGGCCGGATGAGTTGGGGGGATACCTTTGGCATAGGGCTCGGTGTGAAAGCCGATAAACATCTCATTGTTTGGACACCGAAGAATACTTCAGAAGGCGACATTCTTCCAGGTTTTGACTCAGAAGATGGCACCCTCACGGTGAAAATGAAGCCTCGCCCAGGGGCTTGGGCATCCTGGATTGACGAGACGAAAGTCACCGCTGAGACGCGCGACGACTATGACCGGGTTCACAAAAGCATACAGGAATTAGAACGGAATGCGCGCCAAATCACAGATTTCGCAGATGGTATTTTTTCGGACATCACGATTCAACACCTTGGGAAATCCCTAACACTTTCCGATCTCGCACAGGACATTTTGCAAGTTCGCTTGACAATACCTAGCACCGTCAAAACAGGAGGGTACATCCTCACATACACTGGACACGCTGACACTGGGGAAATTCCCCCAGCAACAGTCATCATCCCTGAACAAACCCACATCCACCAGGTCCATCTCAATGAAGATGTCCTTGTCGATGCAATTCAGACAAATACCTACAACGTGCTGCTGGTAGTCCTCCGGACGCATATCAAGCAGTACCCTGACCTGATTGATTTAGGGTACAGTTTGACGCTTCAGAACCGGGTGGCGAAGGCAGCCGATTCGGAAG
This sequence comes from uncultured Poribacteria bacterium, assembly GCA_958295855.1. Lineage (GTDB taxonomy): Bacteria > Poribacteria > WGA-4E > WGA-4E > WGA-3G > CATQHH01. Next base: position 1,091,851 of record OY282383.1, read on the forward strand.
CCGCTTCAGATATTCAGGTCCTCGCAACAGCGGCCGTTTACAATCCTTTGGAACCCGATACACTCCAGTTAGTTCCGATTGCGTTCAACGTGCCTGCTGAAGAGATTCAGGAGGTGATTGCCAAGAGTTCGGGAAAAATTGAAATGTATATGGTGAAATCCAACCAGCATGCCTACCAACTGATGGCGAAATTCCAACAGAGCGTTGAAACCCGTTTGAAAGCATTAGTGCTAAGCCCGGGACAACGCGTTCACAATAAGGTTTGGGATGATCTGGTTATTAACGAATTGCGGAATACGATACTCGCGTTTGTTGAATTCTACGCAGAGTATCTCACCGAACATTTTGAGGAGGACGTAGCAGCGGCGAGGGCAGAAGCCCTTACGCAAAGTATTGATGCCATGATAGAATTTTGGCAGCTGCAGGACAACCAACAGTTAACACTGAATCACCTGATCCAATCCAGTTACAAACTGACAAATCAGGTGTTAGATAGAGCTGCCGGGCTGTTTCATGACCTTATATTTGAGAAAGACTTCATTGAACCCGGACTTGTGAAGCGGGTTGAACTCTCAATTTTTGAGAATGCCGAGCTGCTGGACAAAATTTATCTGCCGAGGTGGACGCGCAGGACAGTCCGTGAAAAGATGGCAGGTATCGCGCTCCGCTCAACCTTACACCCCGCGCAAATCGAACGCCTGGGGACAGTCTGGTTAGCATTGCTGGAGTTGGCGAACTTCGCAAGTCAACACCAGCAAGATTTTGAAACGTTTATTCAGCCGCTCGTGGATCTGTTGTTAGCTCCAAAAGCAACACCTACACAGCGCCGAAGTCAGCAGGCACAGCACCGAAGCAATGCTAAGTTTGCCGGTTTTGAAATTGCTGATGACGCGCTTGAACAAATTCTGAGCCATCTGAAAGTGCATTTTCCAACGATAAAGCAGTGGTTGGAGCAAACCCCGCCACAAGTGGATGAGCAACAGCATTATGCAACTTTGTGGATGCTAGTACTTGATGGCAAACTGCGGGAGCAACTCCTAGAGAAGGGCCAACCGACTTGCGATATCAATCTCAGTGTACCGAACCAGACGAAACGATTAATCAACTTGACGCTAGGCAGCACGCTGATTATTCACTCTGAAAAGGATCGGAAGGCACTAGAGCGGAATCTGAATCGGGCACTCATCGCCAAGACAGGACACGAATTAGCGCATATCACCACAGCTGCCATGCTTGCTATCCATGGCGATGTACTACTCTGCCTTCTCAATGAGGAATTGCTAATTTACCAAGAGGCGTTGGCGAAGCGGGCGGGCAGGCTCGCGAATGCACCCAAAAAAGCGAAAAAGCGGAGACGGGGGCAAACGCGAGACAGCACCTCGACGAACGTCGAAACTGTTGAGGCTGAAAAGGGGAAAGTTACAGAACTCCTGTCTTTTCTCAAACCTTACCGGCAGGAGGAAACGATAGCCACTTTGGTGAAAGCAGGGCTCAATCCACGTGCATCGACCCTTGAGGAAATTCGGAAACAGCAGGTGCTCAGTTTTGATTTAAGCGACCTCCCGGCAATTGGGGAAACCTGGCTTGGCGATAGCAAGAGCGTAGCGGATTACCCGAATCTTCGGGTGTTCCTCCTGCAAAACCAACTTCCGATATCTACAACCGGCAGGATCTTGATGCAATTGCGGAAACAGTTCCCGGACGAACTCTTCAACCACGTCTTAGGCTTGATCCAAGAGGTTAAAGCCCTTCAAAACACTGAATATAAGGGTGAACTGCTGAATCAGTTTGTCACCTATATATCAGAAAAGGTGTGGCGATGGGAATTAACCCAGATTACTGAAGCTGAGCTCCCGCTATTGCTGAAGGAAAAGGTGCTTGCCTCCGCAATCTGTTATGAGAAAGAGGTTGAAACCTTGATGGAGTACGTTGAACGCTACGACGAACTGATAGCTACGAAACTAGCAGCAGATTCTGAGATGGACAGCCAACGTCAAAACCTTGAAAAACAATTTCATGCAATCGTTGAAACGCTACTATAGGTGATAGATGAAAATAGTTTTATTGGGCAACAGCCAGCAGGCTCTGGCTGTTGCCTGGGGCTTGTGTCAATCGGAATCGGCGCGTGAAATCCTCTTTGTGTCAGATGTAATGCCAAATACGAACCGGTTTGGCCAACCAAACGTGGGCATGCAGGGAAACCTTCAGGATCTTATGGAGGCAAACGCGTTAAGCACCAGTGATACTGTGGTTTCATTCTCCCGTTCAGTGGAGGGCTTGTCCGGAGCAGATGTGATTATCCTGCTTCCGCCGATGGGGCACGCCGGTTTCCGAGCTGCCCAAGCGTCCAAGACAACTGGCATCGCGCTCGCACGGAAGTTTGTGCCGGGCATCCAGCAGTACGCACCTGAAGTCAAAATCTTGGTGGCAACATTGCCTGGGAATTACATCGCAGCGTGGGTTCATCAAGCACTCGGGACAGCACAGGTTATTGGGCTCGCAAACGGAACAGCTACGGCACATCTCACAGCTGAAATTGCGAAACATCTTGGGGTTTCTGTGAAAGACGTGACTGCCTTGGCTATTGGGAATGACCAGGGGATGTACCCGCTTCCGCAATACTGCCGAGTAAACGGCATTCCACTGGCACAACTGATGTCCGAAACCGACATCCAAGGGCTCTGCGAAGCAGTTGCCCAACGATGCCGATATGCGACCGGCGGACAATACACATTGGTAAGCCATATTTTGCAGGTAGTTTCAGCCATCGCCCTTGATAAAAAGCGGGTGATGAGCCTTGGTACCCACATCTCATCCGATGCAACTTCGGTTTACCTGAACGTCCCGGCAAAAATTGGGCAAGATGGTGTAGAGGGCATCGTGCCACTTGTGTTGACAGCGGAACAGCGTGAGCAGTTTAAGCAGTTGGTAGCGCAAAGTGCAGCGGAACAAAACTTTAGTGGAACCGCTTTGTAAGCGGTTTTTAATCATCGCTTTGTCGTTAAAATTGGGAATAGACATCTTGTAGGCGCGGTTAGAAACCGCGCCTACAGAAACCTTACATTTTCAAACTTGACAAAGCACAGGGCCGAAACGTTTATAGCAGATGAGAGAAATATATCAAAAAATTCCAGAACTGATTGAATCTACCCAGGTCGGTGCATACTGTACTGTTGTGGAGACGAAAGGCTCAACCCCACAAAAACCGGGCGCGAAGCTGTTGATTCTTCCGGATTTGCGGAACATCGGCACGCTTGGCGGTGGCTGTGTTGAAGCGGAAGCGCGCAGACAAGCGATTGGGTTGATGCAAGGCGGCGTGCCAAGGTTGCTTGAGTTTCAATTGGATAGCGATTACGGCTGGGATGATGGGCTTATCTGCGGCGGAAATATGAAAATCTTCATTGATTTGCCAAAAACCGGCGCGGAAGCGGAGATGTTTGCCCGCCTACAGGAACTACATGCCGAGAAGATACCCCTCGTCTGTGCGACAGTTGTGAAAAGTGAACAGCGTGGCATGGCGGTCGGCATGAAAATGATCTTCGCTACCAACGGTGAACGGATTGGCACGTTGGGAGATGCTGCGTTGGAAGCGGATGTGGCCAATGAAACCGGCCGCGTTCTCGCACGGAACCGGGCGGGTATGTTTCAGCAGAACGAAACTACCTCTGTCTTTTTAGAGCCGATGCAGCCGAGCCCTACGTTGCTTATTGCAGGGGCTGGACATGTCGGCCAAGCCCTCTGTCACCTCGGCAGCTGGTTAGATTTCGACATTGCTATCGTGGATGACCGGGCAGACTTTGCCTCAGCGGAGCGGTTGCCGGAGGCAGACGAAATTATCATCGGGGATATCGCTGAGGAACTCCGAAGGTACCCGATTAACCATTTAACTTATGTTGTGATTGTAACGCGTGGCCACCAACATGATGAGTCCGCACTACACAGCGTCGTTGAATCAGATGCACGCTATATCGGCTTAATTGGCAGCCGCAGGAAGATTAAACTGATCTTTGACGATTTAATGGAGGTAGGGATTTCCAAAGAACATCTCCAGCGAGTCTACGCGCCGATCGGGTTGGATATCAATTCCAAAACGGTACCAGAGATAGCGGTGAGCATCGCGGGGCAGTTGATTCAGGTGCGCAATGATGCGGAAAATGTGCAATCTTTTGCAGCGCAACCTGCCCGAATGCCTACGATTAAATTGGCAGGAGTTTAAGATGAACGATATTGTTTTGGGAGAGGATAAAACCTATACGCTAGCCGAAGTTGTTGACGCTGTGAAGCAGACGCTTGATGCAGTCAGCAAAGAATCCGAACAGAATACACTCCGATATTCGGCAGAAGATGTCTATTGGCTACTGCATGACATGCTTCGGTATGTAAATCGGAATATCCCTGGTGAGTTTGCGCTGTGGCAAACGAAAAAGGGCACCTATCGCGTGACATACAGGACTGAAAATACTGGGCAACGAGAAGCAGGAAGGAAGTTAAAGGCAGACGTGCGCCAAACGGCAGACTATTTGGCAGAATTGACAGGCCGGCGGCCTCCCTGGGGTTGATGCAAGGTATACATTGTCTGAATCAAGATTTATAGGATTAGCGGATGGCCAGGATAAGGTCAATTCAATCACTGACAACATACGAAGAAAACACCATGCCCGCACTGAACATCAAACCGACACACAAACCATCAATTACGGACTACAGTGCAAAATCTCGCGGAATTTTGGAACGTGCCAACTTGGCCCACTGAACAAAACGGTTTTGGGTCCATACCTTATGAAACAGATGTGCTCTTGCAACGCATAGAACGGTTTTTCCCTTTGCTGCCGGATTCGCCTGATGTGTATCTCGAATTAGCAATAATTTCTTAGCGAACGTGAGGTCCTTCAAGACAAAATAAATTTAAGGAGGAGATTTCATGAGTCAAAAACCTAAGGTAACAGTGAAAGAGATTGAGATGTCGGTGGACGCGTTAGATGTCCAAGAAGCGGCGCGCATTTTTAAGGAGCATGGATGCCTTGTCGTGCGCGGTTTGATGGCCCCCTATATTGACGCAATTCATCAGGACATTGAGGCTGCTGCGGCAGAATCTATATCGCTGCTTGACAAGGCAGAACGGATTGTTGAGGGGTGGCGTACGCCCAATGGCACGCTCTTCCTCCCAGCACCATCAGGCTACAGGCGCGATAAGCAGATTATGGTATTAGCAGTAGGGTACCAAACGAGTGCTGCGTTTTTCCGCTCGGCGCTCGATGAAACTTCAGTCAGCATTGTTGAGGCAATCCTGGGCCCAAATGTTGAACTTTTCGGCAACGGGCAATGCCTCTACAAGGAACCGGTCGGTGGGCATCCGAAGCACCTGCATCAGGATTCTGCGTATTTCGAGCATCGCTACGAGGGCCCTGTGGGGATTCTGAATTACGTTGTGGATACGGACCTGGGGAATGGGGCGTTACACGTTGTGCCCGGTTCACACCGCCTCGGACAGCTCAAGCATATTGACACCTTTTCACACCTCGGTTTGGAGGAGAATGAATGGCCGTGGGAGTGCGCGCTGCCGGTTGTTGGCAAAGCCGGCGATTCGATCTTCTTTAATGTCAAGACCGTGCACGGTTCAAAACAGAATATGTCGGACAAACCGCGTCCCGCTTTCATCAATCGTTACCGTCGTACAGATGACTATGTCGTAATTGGTGGGACAACAACGGCGAATCGGGCAGAGGCAGAAAAGCGTGCCGCAGCAGCAGCGGAAGCGAAAAAAGCGTCTAGTGACCGAGGCTTGATGTTGCGGGGGTTCCGGCCCTTTACTTCATAGGTGCGATAACGCCAAATTAATTTGAGTTTGGTAATGATGTATTCCGGTAGTCCTTGCAACGGGCGGGCACGGGCGGTAGAGCATCCACCCCTACAATTGATACAGCATCAGATAGATAATCACGCCTGTCACCGAGACGTATAGCCAGATCGGGAAGGTAATTTTTGCGATGCGACGATGCGCGTCGAACCGTTCTCGCCATGCCAAATAGAGGGTACGCAACGCCAACGGCACTATTACAAACGCCAAAATAATATGTGAAATCAGGATAGCAAAGTAGACAGGCCGAATCCACCCTTGTTGTGTAAACGGTTTCGACCCTGCGTTGGCATGGTAGATAACATAAGAAATGAGAAAAAGCACTGAAACAGCAAAAGCGGCAAGCATGCAGTTTTTATGTGCTGTGATTTTCTTTTGTCGAATTAGCACATAACCTATCGTCAGCAGGGTGCCGCTTATTGTGTTCAACGTCGCATTGATGGTGGGCAGATCTGAAATTTCGAGCACGTTTTCCTCATCTGTATTTGCTTTGGCACAACGGCGTGTGCCTGCTACTGTATTTGCTTTGGCACAACGGCGTGTGCCTGCTACTGTATTTGCTTTGGCACAACGGCGTGTGCCTGCCACGCTCTATCGGGGCCACCGGTAAGCTTGCGCGCCCTTGGAATTCTCTAACGCAAATTCCCACCGTTGACACCACGTTTCATAATCAGTTTTGCCAGTTTGTGGGCGCAGCCGACTCCGCATGAGAAATGCAGGATAGAAGGGCCTGCCTGTTGGTTGATAAACATCATGATAGCGCAGGTCGAAGCTCCACCGAATGCTGTTCGATTCATTTGGTTTCGCGCTGTGTAGTGTGTAATTGTGGAACAAAATAACGCCGCCTGCCCGAATCGGCAAGGGTTTTGGTTCAAGTCCGTGTGGCTGATGTTCGGGCGGCACCGCCAATCCGGCTGATGTCCAGTCGTGCGTGAATAGCCCCATTTTATGGCTGCCCGGCAGCACTTGTAGGCATCCATTTTCTAACGTTGTATCCACAATCGGTATCCAGACGGTGAGCATAAAGTAGGGATCCGTGTCGGGCCAGCAAACCCCCGCGTCTTGGTGCCAAGGAGTCGGTTCCCGCTGTGAACGCCGTTTTGGCAGGACAGCACGGATGTGTTGGATCGGGTTGCAAATAATCTCGGAACCGACGAAGGACTCTGCAATATCAAGAATTTTGGGGTTTTTGAGGAAGTTAAACGTCGCTTCGCCGCGCGCCTGCATAATATCCAAATTCGCCGTTACCTCTGGTGCCTCATTCGCGAGGCGGAGCAGCCGCTCCGTGAACGGTTTATCGGCGTGCGTAGCGGTAACCTTCCCTTCCGCGTGTAATCTTTCGGCGCGTTCCGCGATAATTCCGGAGTACTCGTCAATGACGGGCCCCAGCTCGTTCTCATCCAGTACATCTTCAAGCAATAGATACCCGTTTTCGTGGAAGAAGGAAACTTGAGATTCGGTTAAACGCATAATTGAGATATCCTTAATTTTGCAGTGTAGGGCTGAGGCACGGGGTCCTTGCCCTACAATTTGGTCTTATCCCCACCGTTGTTCAGGCGGGTCGAAGACAAACCCATGGAAAAACTTCCGCTGTTCCGGTGAGAGTTGCGCGTTATAGAAATCTTTGGGATAGCCCCAGTGTTCCTGCGAGGCTATCATCCACGGATGTTCATAAGCGTAATAGAGCATTTCACGGCAGCCATCTGGTTTGGTAAAAATCCCAGAGGAATGCCAGAGCGCGTTATGGAACAGAATGGCGCTCCCCGGAGGTGCGCAAACCTCCAAGGCCCCGGGGTATTCATAAGGATACTGCAGGTCTTCATGGTTCGGATCATACATTGCCGTGTGGCTTCCCGGCACGAGCCATAAGTTGCCTTGCCCACCCGCTGTCATGTCTGTCAGGTAATAGCCGATTTTGAGTTGCAACAGCGGAATCGGACGTAGGTTACGATAGCCTTCGTCGTGTCCATCGATGTGCCACCCCATCGGGCGTTCCATTAAATCTGTGCCGTGTTCAATGATGGCATCGGAGGCGTGGTGGTGCGGCATCTGATTGAGCAAACCTGTGACGTACGGCAGGATTGGTTGCCAATCCAGCAGTTCCAAGAACAACGGATGATCTCCGAGGATATAGAAGATGCGGGTGCTTTTGTCGCCGTGAATCTGTGTCATCCCGGTTTGCGGTAAACCTTTCGCCTCATGTTCTCGACGTTTTTCAATCGATTCAGCAAGCGCGCCTCGGAGTGCCGCAACATGGGGCGATGCGAGGAAATTCTCTATTACCAAATAGCCGTTATTTTCAAAGAAGAACCGTTGGGCATCAGTCAGTTCGTGGGACATGTCCCAAAACCTCCTATCGGTAGCGACGAATCCTTGTGTTGTATGGCGAGGTTTCCGTAAGGCTCGCCTGCTTTGTGTAGGGGGGATGCTTGCCCCGCCCGTTTCTATGTTAAATCAAACAACGCCGCCGCGTTCTCCCCCAAGATGCGCGCCCGATGCGCATCGGGAATATCCATCTCTTCAATCAGTTCTACAAACCGTGGCATATCCACCCACGGATGGTCTGTCCCAAACAGCAGGCGATGCGCACCAGAAAACTGATAGGCGTAGTGCAGTGCTTGTATTGATGGAGACACGGTGTCCAAATAGATACGACGCAGATATGCGCTCGGGGGTTGCGTGATATGTTCTGTGGCTCTGCCCAATACCTCAGTTTGATGGTCGATGCGGCCGCTCATATAGGGTAGAATTCCGCCGATGTGGGGCATCACGAGTTGTAGGTGTGGGTGGCGTTCAAGAATTCCGCTCAGAATCAATCGCAACAGGGCGAAACTGTTATCTACCTGTAATCCCATCATGCCTATCATCCAGTGGTGCTTGATTGCCTCTCCCCAGGTTGGCACGGTGGGGTGCATCACAATTGGCATCCGCAGTGCTTCAGCATGTGCATAGACCGGCGCAAAGCGTGGGGCATCCACCGGTTTGCCGCCGATATGGGAATAGAGCATTATCCCGCGAAACCCGAGGTGCTTCGTCCGATCCATTTCCGTTATCGCCTCATCTGGGTTTTGCCACGGAAGGCATGCCAGGCCTGCAAACCGGTTCGGGTGTGCATCCACGAGTTCAGCAATGGCATTGTTAATCGCTTGCGCGCCCTTGAGCCCTAATTCAGGCGAGAGCATGCACGGGGGCGGTATATTGGTGCTGAGCAGAGCCATGTCAACCCCTGCTTCATCCATATCCTTGAGTTTTCGCTTCGGATTGTAGGCTTCGTCCTGTAAGCGAAATGTTTGGACATCACCGTACGTAACGACAGCCTCACTGCCGCGGCGAATAACTTGGGGTGGATGTGGGTTCTGCGCGAGGATGTCTATATAGGCGTTTGGAAAAACGTGGCTTTGGCAATCAATTCGCATTTTTAATCATGGATTCTACAGATGACGCGGATTTTACATAAGTTTTAGTATGCCATGTTTAGCGTTTTTTTGCAAGGAGTTTTTGCAGGGATAATTTATTGTCTGAATCGCGGATGACACAGATGACGCAGATTGACGCGAATAAGAGAGGTAGAGGCTGTTGACAAACACGCCTATAACGCCCTCAATCAGCAGCGGAATTCGGGCCGCGAAATATGCTAGGAACGAATATGCTACCGTGAGAAAATTCTTGCACTGCAAGACATTTTATGTTAAGGTATAAAATATGAAGGTTAATTCTCAAGAAAAGGTGTACTCCGTTTACATTGACGCGGCGATTCCGAGTTATTTGACCTCTAATCCACATAAGAGAGCAAAAATTGAACAGGTTTGTCGCGATGAAGGAAACAAACGAAACAACAGAAGCGTAGAGCGATGAACGATGAACGTTGAGAGCCGTACGATATTTGAGAACGACAATTTATTTGTGCTACGCGGCCTGGACAGCGAGTCAGTGGATTTAATTTATCTCGATCCGCCATTTAATTCCAACCGTAACTACGAGGCCACGATTGGTAGCGAAGCAGCAGGCGCAGCGTTTAAGGATACATGGACGCTGTCAGATGTTGATAACGCATGGCATGGCGAAATCGCCGACCGCGAACCTACACTTTACCAAGCAATCCACGCATCCAAACTAACACATGGTAAGAGCATGAAGTCTTACCTCATCATGATGGCGGTGCGGTTGCTGGAGATGAAACGCGTGCTTAAGGAAACTGGCAGCATTTACCTGCACTGCGACCCGACAGCAAGTCATTACCTCAAGATGCTGATGGATGCGGTGTTTAGTAAAGATAACTTTAGGAATGAAATTGTGTGGCACTACCACATGGGTGCAAGCCCCAAGAAAGATTTCAGGAAAAAGCATGATATTATATTTCGGTATTCCAAATCGGATAATTATCATGGTGTGAGTATAACGGTACCTAGGCGCATGGACGCCAAGCGTTTTAACAAGGTTGACGAAGAAGGGCGCAGATATCATGTGAATGGTGTAGGTAAGAGGTTTTATGCGGATGTGGGGCGCACCCCTGACGATGTCTGGACATACTGCGATGACAAAAAATTGACGCAGTTAAATTCTATGGCAAAGGAGCGAGTGGGCTATCCAACGCAAAAGCCTTTGGTGTTATTAGAACGCATCATCAACGCAAGTAGCAATCAGGGCGATATTATCCTTGATCCCTTCTGCGGATGTGCCACAACATGTGTCGCAGCCGAGAAATTGAGCAGGCAATGGATAGGTATCGACCTATCATCGAAGGCAATTGAATTGGTGCGAATGCGTCTGGAGCGGGAAGTCGGCATGCTCGGTGAGGTTATCCATCGGACAGATATTCCGCAACGCAGTGAACTGTTACCGAATTACCGCACGCATAAGCATACCCTCTATGGCAAACAGGAAGGGCTGTGCAACGGATGCGGAACGCAATTCCCGTTCAGAAACATGACCGTTGACCACATCGTGCCACAATCGCACGGCGGCACAGACCACGGGGATAACCTGCAACTCCTTTGCGGTGCATGTAACTCAACGAAAGGGACAGGCACGCAGGCAGAGCTGATTGTTAGGTTGAAGGAACAAGGAATCATATAACTAACCGATGGTGCACCCTCGGCAGTGAGACGCATGTACTAATAAAGCATTCCTTGCGCTACGAAAGAGAACGCGCTACATGTTACGCTGTGGGCTCCATTTGACTACGTAATTAGAAGGAATCTCTCGGACAAATATAGACGCTGCACGATCCCGGTCCCCAGAACGATACACGACAGAAGTGAGATAAAGCTGCTCCTGCGCGCGCGTCATGCCGACGTAGAAGAGGCGGCGCTCCTCTTCGATGTCCTCAAGCCTCATGTCCCGTTTCCACATTGGAAAACTCCCTTCCTCCATGCCGATGATGAAGACTACCTTAAATTCTGTCCCTTTCGCCGCGTGCAACGTCATTAAGGTGAGTTGCTCGGTTTTATCGTCAATTTCATCAAAGCTGGTGAGCAGCTTCTGATAATCTAAAAAGTGGGTCAGCTGCCCACTATTATGTGGAAGGTCATCGCTAATTTTTTCAAAATGGAGGAGGCCGTTTAGGAATTTGGATTTGCGCTCTATCCAATCGGTATCTTCCGGGAAACTTGGGATATCGCATCGCTGTAATTCACCCATAAATGCCTCAGCCTGTTCTTGTTCTGCCGGGTCAAGCAGCAAACGGTCAGGTAAGGAAGAGTGATGCGTTTGTACAAAACGCATCGCGGCGTTTAGAAACGCACCCACTTCGGTTAAGGTTTCCCCCGGGCGCGATTCCGTTGTATGAGCGCCCTCGGGCCGCGAGGCTTCAGCCTTCGCAAGGATGCCAACCCCGACAAGCGGTAGAAATTCTGTGAGGGATTTCACCTCGCGCTTTTGCGCATCAATTTTGATTAATTCTTTAAAGATTTCCCTGTTGACTTCAACATCTTCTAAGGCACCATGTAGACGGCCGTGTTCAATGCCAAACTTTTCAGCGAGTGCAGCGATGCTACACCGTTGGCGTGGGAAAAGCCGCCGTGCTGTGGCAAGCGTATCGTAATGCGGGTTGGGCAATCCCTTTTTTAGGTATGTCCTTAAATCACGCTCGAAAATAGGATTATCAAATTCCGCTACATTGTGCCCGATTAGGATTCGATCTTGGATAAAGCCACAGAATTCGGGGAGCACCATTTCAATGCCCGGCGAGTCTTTGACTGTGTGTTCATCAATTTTGTGGATGCGTGTGCTTGATGTGGGGATATGTCCCCCCGGTGGTTTTACCAACCGATAGTAGTGCTCAACTTCATCTCCGAGGGTGCTGAGGCGGTGCGCCGCAATCTCAACGATGTTTGCAGCCTTCAGATTGACACCTGTCGTTTCCAAATCGTAGATAATCATGTCCGCCATGTTCGGGGTCTCAAAACGACTCACAAGGCGTTGGCATAGTTTGAGCGCAGCGATGCTCCAAACACCCTCAGAAGAGTCGGGGTTACAAATCCCTCCTACCGATTCAAGGTGAATTACGTCGGTATTATCTGTAACCGCAGTGCCGATGAGAATCGTGTGCGTCTCTGCTCCGTTTTCCGCAAGTTCATCAAAGTCACCAATAAGCAGGTGCACCCCGTTATGAAGGGTAGGAGGCACACGCCGTTGTGCCGTATCAGGCGGCAGAAACTGAAGCTGCACAGTCTTCCCCAGATAGGTTTCAAGGGTTTGATGGATAATGTGCGCTGCACAATAGGCATCAATTCCGTGGCTGGCAGTAATCTGAATCTGTTCATTGAGGTCAATTGCACTGTAAAGCACATCCTGCGCGCTTGCGAGATTCGGCGACTCTGGTTGTTTTTCAATGGCTTCCAGTTCTTCCGCGCGGTAAGGTGAACGCGCAAGTTCCAATTTGGCAAAGATGTGCTGGATGATTTTACCAATATTTTTGCCTTCAATTTCAGTCGACAACTTTTCAACTTGTGTCCAAAATTGGCGAACATTTCGGCGTGTCAAGGGCCCAACATCTTGCGGGTATGCCTCAATATTTTTCAAAAGTTCCATCAACTCAATTCCTTCGCGGCGGGCGAGCCACTTGAGGCGAACCCATGTCAAGTCGTCAATGCGAGTTTCAGGGAAATTGATGGCGCGTTCTAAATCCTGGGGGAGTTGCCACTGGATGAAACGCAGATAAGAGAGGATACCCTTGCTCTTTTCCTCATCAAAAGAACTGGTAGCGCGAATCCGCTGGAATTTAATGTCTGCCCGTAGCAACTGTTCCGCCAAAACGTCTGCGAGTTTGTGCGTGCGGTAAAAGACAGCGATATCCTGATAAGAGTAGCCGCGTTGCTTTATCAAGTTTTGGATGACCTGGATAATACCGAGAGCTTCCGTTTGGGGTGTATCAAAGGTATAGTGAAAGATATCGCGGCCTACATCTTTGTGGGTTCTGAGCGTGTGCTCTTTTCGCCGCTCAGGGTTTTTGGAGATAACTTCCTCTGCAGCGCGCAAGATTTTCTCGCTACACCGATAATGATCGTCTAGTTCAACGGTTTGCGGCGCGAAATCGGCTTTGAAGTCGTCAATATACTGCGGATTTGACCCGCGCCAACTATAGATAGCCTGATCTTCGTCAGCGACTACCATGAGATTCTGCTCTGGCGGTGCACAGAGCAGCTGTAGCAGGCGATACTGTGCTTTGTTCACATCGTGATATTCGTCAACGAGGATATGGGAGAGGTGCTTATGATAGGTTTCCTGTACCGCCGGAACCTGCTCAAGCAGTGTTACGGTTTTCACGAGGAGGTCATCGAAATCGAGGGCATTGTACTCGGCGAGTTTCCGCTGATAAGTTTTCAGCGAATTTTCGATATGTGCGGCAGCCTCCGCATCGTCTATGTCAGCGGCAGCCTCTGGATAAACATCTGCAGCATCAGCTGGATCTTGTAGTTTGCATTTGGTCTCGCTGACGATGTTGCGCAGCAACCAGGGTGGATAGTCATAAGGATTGAGATTTAGTTCTCGGACAACCTCGGTTAAGATGTCGTCTTGGATTTCCTGATCGAAAATGGTAAAGTTTTCGCTCAACTCGATCTGAGATGCGTGCTGCCGGAGGACCTTGACACAAAAGGCGTGGAAGGTACTGATCTTAACGTCGGCACCGTGCGGCGCGCCAAGTTCGCTGTTCACACGTTCCTGCATCTCTTGCGCGGCTTTATTGGTAAAGGTGATCGCCAGGATTTTCTCCGGTCTGATTCCGTGATGGCGAATCAGGTAGGTGATGCGGTGTGTGATGACTTTTGTTTTGCCTGTGCCAGGGCCTGCGATAACAAGCAGGGGGCCGTTTTTATGAATTACGGCTTGTGTCTGTTTTTCGTTCAGTTCACGAAGAATGTTCATCTGTTTTGCCTCCGTGTGTTCTATCAGAAAAATTTGTCTTCCTTTTTCGGCGATTTATGTGATATGCTGTTTACATTAATCCATGTCGGATGGCTATGAACCTTTGCTGCTACGGACCGATACATACTTATTATACCTTATTTTATGTGAAAAAAACAAGGTATTTTGCGCAGCGGTAGGGCTATTTCGTTTTCGGTTTTTTCTCGGTTCATAGAGGAAGTCGCGATTCGGACATCGTTCCTACAGAGAACTAAATGCCCCTACGCAGCAGACAGAGGCATACCGTTCTCCAACATAGAAAGATGACTGGGAACCCTGTTATGGCTGAGTATTGGTATTAATAGGAGTTTCGTCGTTGTCAACAAACCGCTCAATTGTGTTATGGGTAGCCGGGCGGGTGCGGAAATCGGCAATCCACGGTTCGCGAAAATATGCCTGTTTTTCGCGAGGCAGAGCGGCAAGCACTTCAGGCGGAACCCGGAGGCGATGCCAGTGGGTTGCGAGGTGCGCGTAGGCGTTTAGCACTGCGACGCGCGGCGTATCGCGTTGCCACACGGGCCCGGCGTGACATAGGTTTTCCGTAAAAAAGATTGCACTGCCTGCCGGGCATTCATAAGTCATCAGAAAAGGGCTCCGTTTCCCTTCTTCTAGTGACATGTGCTCGGGATGCATCGGAAAGTTAGATTTGTGACTGCCTGCTATGAAGTGCGTTGCGCCGTCATTCTTGGAGACATCCGTGAGTTCAAAGACGACGCGCACCATGCCAGCGTGGATGCGGCCATTATTGACGCGATACCCAAAAATCGGGTCGCCCTGTTGCGGGCCACCGCCGTGGAGCCCCCCATGTTCCTGTCCTTTTTCACGCCAAACAGAAAAACAGTTCTCTAACCGGACATCGGGGCCGATAATTTCGTGCAACACATCAAGCACCTTTGGATGATCGATGAGCACGCTCGCGGGACCGCCAGGCACGGCGCGATGTTCGGGTGATAGGGATTCTGAGTTATGGTGGATGCGCTCGATCTGGTCTACGATCGCCTGCACTTCGTGGCGTTCAAGAATCGCGGGCCGGACGAGAAATCCGGTTAAGTCAAAGCGAAATTTTTCCTCGTCGGTCATGGTTTTGAATTTCCTCTACTTCGTATTCCACAATTTCTTCATTTTCCATAACTTTTTCGTTATGTAAATTATACTCTTTAAAAATTTAAATGTCAACAGATCAATGCGTCATTTCACCGTAGGGGCGGGTCTCCGTGCCCGCCGGCAGTTCGCGAGTTTCCCTCCTTGCCAACATGACTATAGGTTTCTAGTACGCGGAACATGTGCCGTGCATAACTTACTGTCGAGATAACAACAAATACCAACGCAAGACAGAGAGAATAAAATTCAATGCCATCCGGTAATTGCTGTAATATTGGGCGCAGCAGGTAAAACATCAGGGTAATTGCCAAAGAAAAACTGGTGGCTTTGCCCCACAAATTAGAGCGCGTAATCATTTTCGCCTTGTATGCCAAAACGATATTGCCGAGCACAATAGAGACATCGCGAACAACAATAACAGTGAAGGCCCAGACAGGGAACGGGGTTTTTGATAAAACCAGGGCAAAAACCCCAGCAGTAAGCGCGAGTTTGTCTGCAACCGGGTCTAAAATATAGCCGAGTTCCGTGTGCTGATTAAAACGCCGGGCAAAAAAGCCGTCTAACAGGTCTGAGATAACGGCAACAGCACCACAAGTGATTGCGAGTCTCCACCGCGCGTGGTAAATGAGAAAGAAGATAAAAGGCACCGTCAATATCCTGAAGGCAGACAGGATATTGCTGATGTAGAAGAAATCCCGGCGTGAAATTTGAATCGACTGGGTTTCAGTAAATTGGTGAATGGGAGCCTTTAATGTCATTATGTCTCACAGTAGTAGGCACACTCCGTTGTGCCGTAGCAGGGGTGAATACAATTGCTTTCGTCTAAAGTCAATTGTTTTGTGCCATCAATCGAAAGGCTATCCGCCGATTCTGATCTTTAAGGATTTCGATTTCGCGTGTGAGGAGCTGCGCTAATGGCACCGTTTCTAATAGGGCTTGCTTTTCCCGAAGCGAAATCCGCAGCCGTGTTCCAATCTGATAAGCGAGATGTCTTGGATGCGTTGGACTTTCCTCCGGCGGGTGCCATGCAAAAATTAATCGACTGGATAATATTTCGTACTCTTTGTACAGTTTCTCCGTTTCCGTGGTAATTGATTCTAATGCGGTTTCTAGCTCTTCGTCCGGGGCATCTAAGACGCGGACGCGACCGACGAGGTATGGGAGATGTTCCTGAACTTCAAGCGTCTCAAAGCGGTACTCACCCCCAGTCATAATGTTCATGCGGCCCTCGGGTAAACGTTCAACGTCAAGCAGGCGCACTGCTGTTCCCACCTTACAAGGTGTAGCGGGTTCGCCTACCTCATTTCCCTCTTTTATTAAAACAACACCGAACTCGGATTCATGCTCCAAGCAAAACTCGATCATGGTGCGATACCGCGGTTCAAAAATGTGAAGGGGTAAAAGCCCTCCGGGGAACAAGACAACCTGCAATGGAAAAAGCGGAATCTCTCGTTCATAAGGTGTTGGTGAACCGATTTGCATGTGAAACTCCTAAATCGTTGATTTTTCTGTGAATTCAGACGAGCAAATACAGGGCTGACAGGCTGCAAGTTTTGTTGCCGATTGTTATATTCAGGCAGGCGGAGACAGGAATCCGCCCTTACAAGTCAAACGAATTTGGTATTAACCGACACCTCCACAGTGTACAATATGGCTATGATGGAGACATCCCTCCAACGACAGTTCTCTATATATTTTTGCATAAAACTTATGATTAGTCAAGACGTTTTTTGCATGAAACATGCGAACCGCACGTTTATTCGGGACATTTAGTTTTCCGTTCTTTAGTCCCGTAGGTACGAAATGTTTATAGCAAAGCGTTTCCTCCTCCTTGCATAAGTCCTACCAATAAAGGTTGAATTTCTTCCTGAAATATGAGATAATATTTTCTAAGATTCTATAGAGATTGGAGAACACAATGGGTTCAAAAAAGTTAAGCATTGCCTTAGCAAAATCTAAAGATGTCGCCATTAATCTTTTGGGGAGCGTGCTGTCCCGTACGCGGGTGGAACCGATTCGCGATGCAGCAGGTCTAAAGGGCGTAAAAGCCCGTTGGGTGGGCGACCATGGCGAAAACGTTGTCAAGATTAACACACCTTCAGGCAGCGCTGATATTCAAATGGAGGGCGGCAACGCCCCCAGTGTTGAGTATGTGCAACACGGCGAGAGCCGCACGGTCGCTGTGAGAAATATCAAAAATTTCTCATGTGAGCTAGACCGGGAGTTGTTGGACCGCATCGCCACCCCAAAAGGCGCGGGGATTGCGGTGTGCATAGGTGCAGCGGTGGGGTTGTCAGGGTGGTTTCTCATTTCAATTATGCGTTCGCTGTCGCTCTCGTCGACAGCAGACGGTGACAATTCGGTGCCCTCAATTGCTGCGGACGAGGTTCGCACGCAAGACGAAAATCCTTCGCTATGAAAATTATCGCTGTTGATCCCTTCTATTTACGGATGCCTGACATCACCGCTGCAGCCGATGGCACGCAAGACACGCTTTTGGTGCGGATTCGCACCGATACAGGGCTTGAAGGGTGGGGCGAATGTGATGCCTCGCCGTTGGTAAGCCTCGCCGTTTATTGCTGCCCGATGTCGCATGGAAATATTATCAACATCCGTACCTCGCTAATTGGTGAGACGCTGGATAGTCCTGAAGATGTGCTTCGTCTGAATGAAAAAGCACTGAGGAACGGATTGGACATTCAACAAATTCAACACGCCTATAGCGGTGCCGAGATCGCGTTGTGGGATATTATTGGACAGAAGTTAGAGCAGCCGGTTTACCGGCTACTTGAGAGCGCGCTTGGAGAGCGTGCCTATAGTAACAAGGGCACATCTGACATAGCACACCCCAAACTACCGTATGCGTCTGTGCTTTTTGGCGACACACCGGAGGCCACCTATCGTATCGCAGCAGAGTTGCACGAACAGGGGTATCGCGCTGCGAAGTTCGGTTGGGGGCCGATGGGGAAACTGGACGAGGCAAACGATATTGCACTTGTGCGTGCGGCGCGCGAAGGCATGGGAACAGAAGCACAGATTATGATTGATGCTGGCGTTGTCTGGGGAACGGATTATGACACCGCGTATCAGCGCGCGGCGGCGTTTGCACAATTTTCGCCGACGTGGTTGGAGGAACCGCTTGCACCCGATGCGATCGATGCCTACGGGGCCTTAGCAGGCTTATTAAAAGGAAGCGGGGTTACAAAACCTGCTCACGGGACAGGTGTCCCAATTGCAGCGGGTGAAGGATCAAATAACTACCGCATGGCAGAAGATCTCATCGTCCATGGCGGTATTGAGTTCGTACAGATCGACGCGGGGCGGATTGGTGGGATTGTGCCTGCTTTTCAGGTGCGCCAACTCGCGGAACAGCACGGTATCCAGTACGTCAATCACACGTTTAAGAGTCATCTGAGTCTTGCGGCTGCGCTTCACGTGTTTGCAACGAATCCTGATTTCAACCTATTGGAATATCCGGCAGCAGGATCGGAGTTGTCGCAGCGATTGGTAACGGAGCCGTTGCAGGTTGACTCTGACGGGCTGGTTCGGGTGAAGGAGTTGCCCGGACTCGGTGTTCGTGTAGATACGGAAGCGATTCGTCCCTATTTAGCACCGGTACGGATTGAGGTAGGAGAGGATACGGTTTTTGAACCGGCCGATTTTTAGGGTCCGAAAATCCGTTGCTGTTTGAGGGTTTCTATTTCTTTGAGCAGCGTTTCAATTTGCTGTTGTTGTGCTTCAATTTTCTTGTCCTGCGCGCGTTAGTCTTTACGCTGTAGGGCGACGAGTATCTGCGGAACACCGATGCCAACGCCAATGAACCCTACCAATGCCAAAGGCAGAAAAAATTGGTGGTTATCCAGGCGGTTATTCACATCATCAAAGCGTTTGTTCGTGTCATCCAAGCGTTTTTCTACAGCTCTAATCTCACTCGTCAGTCGTCGGTCCATCTCGTCAATTCTGATATTGACCTTCGCAATCTCCTGTGTGACGTATTCCTTCATACGTGCTTCAGATTCCTTGAACATTGTGCTGAGTTTTTCCAGATCTGCGGTACTCAGTTCTCCAAACGCTGGGAGGCTAAAGAGCAATAGGATTGGGCAAAAAAACAGACGTAATTTCATGTGTGCGTCCTTTTTGTAAAAATTTAATAGGGACTTGAGTGTTAAGAATTTATCGGGCTCTGGGCATTTTTTCCAAGGATCCGATGCCCCTGCCCAGTAACGGGTGGGGACACCGGTTAGGAACCCTCCTATCGTGTGGTATTATTATCTCCTGCACTGGCAATAAGCGAATTATTCACTGGGGAGAATTTCACCGTTTGGACAGTGCCGCCGTGTCTAAGAACAATCGGTTGTTGCGCGAAGTTTGGGCGCAAAAAACTGAATAGAACAATCAAGTTAAAAAATAGATACCTGAATCGCATGCGAATACTCCGTTTTGGTAAATGTCAGTTTCTGCGATTCTAATGTGCTGCAAGGTGAGGTATAGTTGTGTCCTATGCCTCTAGCCCGTGTTGGAATGCTTGAAAACTGGGTGCCAACAAAGCGTTTAGATTCAACTGCTTAAGACGGTTCAGATCCGCAATTGCTTCAAGGGTTGGTTTTAGGGTGTCGACATCTGCGTTCGGGAAGCGCGTGGTGAGGACTACCAGGGTGTTTTCAATAGTCGTTTGGCGCGCCCCTTGTTCTATGCCTTGTTCTATGCCTTGTTCTATGCCTTGTTCTATGCCTTGTTCTATACCGCGTTCTATGCCTTGTTCTATACCGCGTTCTATGCCTTGTTCTATGCCTTGTTCTATGCCGCGTTGCATGACACGTTCGTAAAAGGGAGACTCGCGCATGATTTCCTCCAATATCCGGGCCTGAAAAAGTTCAGGGGGATGTGCTAAACTCCCGAAAACCGAGAGTGCAAATAACAAAGTCGCACGCGTCTGTTTGTCCACAGCAGCCGTGTGCGTCGTCTTTATACATTTCTCAACCCACGCTTCAGTTGTTAGACCCGCAGGCGGTTTCATCAAGGGGGTGAAAGGCAGCAACCCAACAGCCTCGGCATCCAAAAACGCCTCCCCCTCTAACTCGTGCAGCCGGATCACAGTATACTTAAACCACAAACCACCACGGCGATCGTCGCCATACCCGTAGAACCCTGGATCCCTGTGTCCAGCAGTCGGACGGAGATACAACACCGTGGAATAGACGTTCATCTCATGTTGGAGTGCGAGGAAACCCGCATACGCCAGCATTCGCAGCGGCATCGGTTTATGAGTGCTATCGTCTGTTTGTGCCTCTATATGGAGAATCGCCTCCTCGTCAGGGAGACGTATCTTAAATGTCATATCGCTGTGATGCATCTTAATTGTCGGCTGCTCTGTGCTGAGTCTGGCTTCGACTTCCACCTGTGGCGTATTGAGGGCTAACGCTGCGAAGGGATAAGGGAACCGATCCATTAGGTGCTTTACAATTTCATCGTAGTATGGCATGCAAGTATTATACTTTTGTTCGGAGTAGAATGTCAACCTTTTTTTTAGGGCATTTCGTTTGAAGGACTTATGGGATTTCGTGCGTTTTACGCAACTTAGTTTCAATCACTTCATTATCAGCATCTTCCGTGTTGCCGTGAAATCGTCTGCGGTGAGTGTATAGAAATAGAGTCCGCTTGCTACAGATTCACCGAGTGTGTTTCTGCCATCCCAATACGCTGCGCGACTTCGAGACTCATAGATGCCCGCAGCTTGCTGACTTAACGCTAACATCCGAACCAACTGCCCATTGGCGGAATAGATGGATATATTGACATCGGCAGGTGCTGCTAACTGATACGGTATCCACGTCTCTGGGTTGAACGGATTGGGATAGTTCGGCAGGAGGGCTGTCTCTTTGGGTGTCAATGCTGCCCAGAGTTGTTCCAAGATGAGAATCCCTCGTTGAAAGGCAGGATCTGTCAAGTTAACCCGCCGCGCTTCCCGAAGCCATGCTTCTACGTCTGTTCTTGTCGGCGTGCCCTCTAGATGGCGAAACAACGCAGAAGGTGCAGCCGCAGCATTACCTAACGCCCCTGCAACTAATACCAGATGCGCAATATTCACAACGCCATCACCGTTGACATCCGCTGCAGATTCACATGTCTCTCCGAATTTTCCGGCAACGAGGACTAAATCTTGTTTGATAATGTGCTTTGCCAAAGCATCTGCGATTTCCTAGGGCGGGGAACTGGCTGAGAAACGCGCGTGTTTGGATTATGATACCAATCATGTTTTGCACCATGACGAATAAGCCCACACCCCATCTTCTTTAATTCGCGAAGCAAGTCTCGTCTTTTCATGCGATGTGTAATAGGGCAGGCACAAGGCACTGCCCCTACAGCCGGATACAGGGATACCACGTCTTTAGGCAGTTGTCAAATCTAAAACTCCCCTGAAACAGAGATGCGTTGTGAACCGCCGAGGGTGTGGGTGTTGAAGGCGTAGTTGACAAAAAAGGACATGGTATTCATCTTCACGCGGAGACCGGCACCTGCAGAAAGCCCGTGGCCATTCCATCCTCCGCGGAGGGCAAGGGTATTAAAGAGCCAGTATTCCGCGCCCGCACGTAGGATAAGCACACCATCACCGCCTTCCTCCAGATCAGCCTGATCGGTTTCAAAGTCTGCACCGATGGCCCCTTTGCCGAGGCGCGGCACAGTAAAGTGATAAGCCGTGCCGAATCGGAGGCGGCGCGCGCGGGTGAACGTTGGCTTGTCAGGAGTGTTCCACCGGATCTGGGTGCCTGTTGCGTCTAATAACATTGCACCGACTCGGAAGCCTTTGTAGGGTTCTGCTATGAGACTGATATCGATACCGAACCCGCTTCCACTGTTCTCAAAGATGGCTTGGTTGAGGAGTTTGAGGTTTCCGCCTACAGATGCCATAGGGTGAACCTGGCGCGCATAGGAAATAAGCAAGGCGTTATCGGTATTGCTGAAATACTCTGCAACTTCGGGCTTGTCTATATAAGGTTCGCCGTCTTCTTTGATGCCGTTGCCGTTTTTATCCTGAAAATCGCCAAGGAAGCCGTTATTGTTGATGTCAATGAAGGTGGTGCGTGGTATATCGTCAACGCCGAGTC
The DNA here is from genome assembly GCA_958295855.1 of uncultured Poribacteria bacterium. GTDB lineage: Bacteria > Poribacteria > WGA-4E > WGA-4E > WGA-3G > CATQHH01. Next base: position 1,114,321 of record OY282383.1, read on the forward strand.
GGATCCAGCTCAAACCGAGGCTGCCGATATCCTCAACTTGATAGACGTAGTTGACGAAATTGTAGGTAACCAAGCCTTTGCTCAGCCAACTCCCGTCTCCGGTACTAAAGGTATCGGAATACATCGCTGAAAAGCTGTGCTTCTTGACTTTGGTAAGCCCTGCAGGGTTCCAATACGTAGCGGTTGCGTCGTCGGCAATGGCGACGAACGCGCTGCCCATGCCCAAGGCTCGGGCACCCACACCATGGCTGAGAAACTCAGCGGCGTGTGCGCCTTCATCCGCAGCGCGGCCCGTAGAAAGCCCAATGAAGCATGTTGTCAGCACGCATAAATAGATTATTGATAATTTTTTCATGACGTTAAAGTTTACCCTATCCTGCCCTCTTCCATGTTACGGAAACCCAGCGGCGGGAGAAGGTTTCCGCGTGTGGGCTTTCTAAAGACCCTACGACTATCGTTTTAACCCGGTGCGAAGTCGTAGATAGGTTCACGAATAATGACGCTTAGCACGCTCCAGAACGCACCGACGCAGTATTCACCAAGGATCACACCGAAAAAGAAAAACACCATTGTTCGATAGGTGCCCGGCCCTCCGAATCGGAGTGCCAACCATTTGAGAAAACTACTGACAACAAGACAACTCCAAAAATAGCCAACGCCAAACGTCATAGAGATAGGATATCCGGCCGGATGGAGTGGCCACCAAATAAAGCGCATCCGCATCACCATCAGGAAAAAGGTGAATGCCATGCCGCCACCCATGAAACTCATCGCGGGAATATCGGGGTCGCGCGGGAAGGCAAACAGACCGGCAAGCCAACCGAATTGACCGATGTGCCCGACTGAAGGGCCGATACCGCCGCCTGCGCCTGTGACTGCCCCGCCTAACCGATAGAGTTCGCTGAGCGTTGCCCAGAACGAAGCAAGCGAACCCACAACAACAGCGATAACCATTGCAAGCACCAGTTTTTTTGTATTCATTCTGGCACGTTCCGCCATTTTGAAGGCTTCCAGCTGATGGGGCATGATATGTTCGCGATACCCGCGTCCGCTGAAGAACCAAAAGTAAGGGAATACTGTCAAGTTATTGGGACCGATTGTGCGGGTTCCCAAGATATTGATTAAGAACTGTTGAGCGTTACACATGCCTGCCATCTCATGTGCAGGGGGCCCGAGCTCTGCGCGGACGCGCGTAATCGCTAACGAAATGGCGTAGAAGAACGCAAAGAATGGCAGAATAATCGGGAGGGTCATACCTGCCTTGAGACAGAACCAGATAATAAACAGGCTGGCGAGTACTATGAGCAGGAGTGCTGTGCGATAGCGGATTGGCTCTTGGGAGTCATCGATACCGCCGGGCCTCCCTAAAACAGTGCGGGCCACGTTGGCAATATGTCGGCGCGTCACGAGTAGGGCGATGACAAAAATTGCCATCCAACCGCCAATGGATTGTTCGCTATTATAGGGAAAGGGGGCCGGGATTGCGAGCGCGCTGCCGAAAACTCGCTGTGCCTTCTCAAACAGAAAGAAAAACCAAAGCGAGAAGGAGAGGTCGAGCGGTAACAGAAACCCTAATCCAATCACAAACGGATAGAAGGGAACAGGGATATTGCCGACAGCGTTCCACGGTTTCTCGGTGAAGACGCGTCCCCAGTTGCGGGCATTATGCCGAACGCTAAAATCTGGAAGCACTGGGAAGAAGTGTGCTAAGCCGTGCCATATATTCAGCACGGCGGCAATGATGAAACCGTACCATAAGATGCGATTTCGGAAAAGCGAGGCGGCACCACCGCCCTCTGTAATTGCCATCGGCAGCTGAATAATTGGGTACGCCAGTTTTTCGTGCTCTGTCCACTGCTTCCGAACCAGCACATTCAGGCAAATCATGATGGTACCGAGTGCGACGATAAATGATGTCCACCACAAGGTAGGTTTTATCCACGCGCCCCCAATTTTAGCGTTGTAAAAGGGCGTGTTGCCTTCGTAAAATCCGCGGATAATCTCTTTGTCTGAAACGACAAGGTGTTGCGGAATATAGGTGTGGAACATGTCCGCCCAATCGTTCTCCAGTGTCGCGAACCAGAAGGCGTGTGGCAGTGCTGGAATTGTTAACGCCAATGTATCATGCCCCGCTAATCCGGAGGCGATGGAGAGCATGGCGTAGATGGTAATCATCTCGCCCTGCGTCAACGCGGATTTTGGCGAAACCCGCTTGATGAAAAAGTTCAGTAAGATCAGGAAAAACAGGTTGAGAACAACATTCCAGAATAGGGAGATGGTAGTTGGATGCCCGGAGTGCCAAACACACTCAACTTCGATAACCCAAAAGACATTGGGTGGGATTAAGAAGAGGGCAATCAGAATGGCACGCCATGTAACGCCGGATTCACGACGTTTATCTAGGTTATGCACAGTTTACTTTCACTTTCTGTATTTTTTCATTCAGGTTGCAGCATTCTAGTGCCTTGTCCATCTTAAAATTAGTACTAGCTGGTAGTAGGGAAACCATTCATTATTAAGATGGAAAAAGCACTCGTTGCTTCGGTAGTTCTAATCAACTAAAAATGTGTAAGAGGTTCGCTCTCTTTCAATTCCCACAAGAGGTGGCCGAATGCATAAGCACCAGGCGCGGGACCGCTAAAAGTTTCCGCGTCAAGTCCCCAAGCGAGTTTGTAAGCGGCGAGGATCTGTGTCAGCGAGTTGGAAACATTGCCATAGCAGAGCAAAGCAACGGTACCTCCGCCGCCGCCACCGGTAATTTTGGCACCATAGATACCCCCCGGTTCGCCAATTTTTTGCGCGATGTTGACAATGCCATCAACTTCCGGTGAACCGAGTCCAGCTAAGTCGCGATAACTTGCATTCGATGCGTACATGAGGTTACCCGCCTCTTTGAGATAGTCGCGGATGTGTTCTCGATCTCTACTGGCATTTTTAATGGCGGCAATAAATTGCTTGACCCGGGCGTTTTCGTAAATTGGGTGTTCTACCCGACTCCGCACCTCGTATATTTTCTCGGGTTGAACTTCGGTAAGGGTATCCACAGTCTCACCATATTTTTCGAGAAAGTCTTCACCGCGCATCTGCTCCGGCAACAAAGGGTAACATTTTTCTTGAAATTCCTGGACAGTCAGATTGCACAAATAGTTATCGTCCAACTTTTCCAATGCGAGTTCTTTCTTCAGGATAGTCAGCCCCATAAATGCGGCAGTGCGCGTGTCAATGTAGGCAGTGCTCGTTGTGCTGCGCGGTGCCTTGGTATGGATACCGACAAAACTCACCCGCGACGGGCAGGGAACAAACTCAAGAATTTTATCCGGTTGACACAGAATGGAAATCATCTTTGTCCACGAGCCTGCGACAGAAGTAACCTGGTCCATAATGCCGCAAGGTGCGCCGACAATCCGATTTTCAACGATTTGTGCAATTCGAGCGATTTCCATCGCTTCCAATTTCAACGCATAGAGTTGATTGATTGCAGTCAACGCCGCGACTTCGATCGCTGCAGATGAAGCGATGCCTGCGCCCATCGGAATGTCGCTTTTGAGAACTATCGCGGCACCGTGTGTAAACTGTTTTTTTTGCTGAGCAGTCTTGGTTATAGCGTTTCCTTGCCGTGCCTCACTTTCACCAACATCACAGGTGCCTTCCTCATTCGGACATCCTTGACTGTCTGAGGGGGTGTAGGCGGCAAAACCTTCCTTTAGCAGCACATAAAAACCACCGAGTACATAGCCCGCCCACGCAGTCTGCGACGCTTTGTTGAAGAGTTCCCGAATCTGTGCATAAGATTTGAGGGCGCCCTCGGTGTAGAAGTCATCAAGCGATACCTGAAAGCCGGGCTTCAATTGGCTTGCGATGCCGAGCGTCACCGCACAGATTTTTTTATCTGTCCTTGCTTGACACGCGACGACAGCGGTGCGGTTGAGCGTCATTTCAAGGACGTTAGCCCCACAGTAATCGGCAATGCCTCCCATAATGTCAAGCCGCGCCGGTGCCCGGGTGACAATCACCTGTCCACCCCTTTGTAAGCCATAAGTGCAGAAGATGTCAGGGGAGTCAGCCTGTAAAAGGCGTTCCAGTTCAATAACCTGAAACGGTTTGACTGTGGGTCCATCAAGTTGTTCAACTTTCATGCTTTTGGCGCACCTTGCAAGCCAAAACTTGCTAGTCAAATGCTATACACATTTCGCCCCTAACAACGCTAAAGAGCCGAGAAAACACCGCTATACACATTTCGCCCCTAACAACGCTAAAGAGCCGAGAAAACACTCATGCACCCCTCTCCTCGTTAATTCGCATAAAATGCGATAGAACTCATGACGAAACCCGATTTTGAGCAGCTTCTTCCCCTGCTCTGCTTCCCTCCCGCCCGGTTCCTTGGGGAAAAAGCAATCAACGGAAAAATCGGAGCAGAAACTGAATTGATGAAAGCACTTCAGGGATTGACAACCGTAACACTTTCTCCAGATTTGAGCGTGTGTTGCCCTGCTGTGACGACTGCTTCTCCTTCAGTAAGCCCACTGCGCACCTCAACCTCGCCGCTGCGTAAAAGTCCTATCTGCACAGGGCGGAGCTGACTCACGCCGCTTTCAACGACGAAAACATTTCGTTTTTTTGTCTGGGCATCCTCAATGAGTGCGGCACGAGGAATCAAAATCGCATCTGTATGCACCTCAATAGGCACGGTAACTTTGGCAAACATTCCGGGTTTGAGCGTACCGTCAAGATTGTCAATACGCACTTCAACAGTTGCGGTGCGCCGTGCTGCCTGTAAAGTGGGGCTGATGAACGCTACCCTGCCTGACAGTGGGACGGTTATTCCATCCACCTCTATTGATGCGTGCTGGTTTAATGCCAATTGGCTCAACTGTGTTTCAATGACATCGATGGTGGCCTTGACGGTACTAATATTGACAATCTCAAACAGTGGTGCTGTGGGAACTGCCATGCCGCCTAAATCTAGGGAGCGCTGCGAGACAATCCCAGCAATCGGTGCATGAATGGTGGCATCCCTAAGCCGTTTCAGGGCAAGCTTCAACGCCACCTGGGCTTGCGTGCGTGTTGTTCTGGCGGCGGTAATTTCCGCTTCCCAGCTTTTGGCAGTTTCTAAGGCTTTGGCGGATGTAAGTGCTGCACGTGCCGTTTCAACTTGCGATTTGGCAAGTTCAATGTCTTTTTCCCATGTTTTTGTGGAGGCTTGTGCCTGTGCCAACCTGAGGGAAGCAGTGGCTTGTTCAACCTGTGCCTCCATTGCTTGGATATCCTCTGTCCGGGCACCGTTATCAATGAGCTGAAGTTGTTCAGTGGCAATCTTATGTTGGGCAGCAGCAACGTCCCACTGTGTCTTCGCGCTTTCAAGCGACTGCTGACTAATTGCCCCGTTTTTGAAAAGCTGTTCCATGCGGGTATGGTTGCTTTTGGCATTCGCAAGATTTGCTTCCGCCTGGTTCAGTCCAGCTTGCGTTTGCCGCCGGTCTTCGGCACGGGCACCGCTCTTAATTTTCTCAAGATTTGCGACGAGGGAGTCCAACCCTGCCTCAGCTTGTTCTATTTGTGTGACCGTTCGGATTTCAGCCAGGTCCTTCACCTGTTGTAGCGAGACTTCCGCGGCATGGAGTTGTGCGGTGGCTTGCGCAATCTGCGAGTGCACCCGCACTTCAGCAAGCAACTTTGTCTGGGAGTGTGCTGTTTCAGCAGCTTCCAGCGTTGCTTCCGCTTGTTGAACTGCCAACTCGAGTTCTTCATGTTCAACAGTGGCAAGGGTATCGCCTTTTTTGACCCGGGCACCCTCATCCACGGCTAAGGTAATGAGGCGGCCGGCAATTTTGGGGAACACGCTCACGCGTGATGCCGCTTCAATTGTGCCGGATAGTTGGAGTTCCGAGCGGATCTCGCCGCGTTTTGCTTTTGTAATTTCTACAGGTTTGAGCACTGTGGCTTCAGCTTGTTCGGCTCCCGGTTCTTCAGGTTTCAAAAATCTTGATACCGCAACAACCGCTATCACGAGTAATATGATAATGCCAACCCATATTTTTTTCAATTTTTATTTCTCCTATAAGCATAACACCCTACTGAGGCTCCATGCGGAACCTCGGATAAGATGTTGATGTTTCGCTTTTAAAGTGGCAAAATACTGCTGTCTATTGTAGTAGATAGTTTCGATCTATTCCCGGATTGAGGCCCCTATCGCTTTTTCCAACCGCGCGATACCGACAGCATAATCGTGGTGCGCCTGGAGTCGGTTGACTTCCGCTTGCGCCAATGCGAGTTGTGTATCGGTGAGCGCAACAGTGGTAATCATGCCGTTTTCAAACTGGAGTGTGGCAATCCGGACGCTTTCTTGCGCTTGTGTTACTGTTTCACGTTGGACTGCAATCAGCGTTTTGGATTCTAGTAGCGTCAGGTAGGCATTCCGCACCTCAAATTCCACAGCGGACTTCACCTGTTCTGTTCCCAATTGGAACTGTTTTAGCACTGATTCGCTCTGTTGTATCGCCGCGCCGGTTGCAAACCCATCGAAAATTGGGATATTAATTTGCAAGCCAAGACTCCAAATGCGGTTCATTTGCGTGAGTCTTTCATTTTCGGAAATTTGATAGTTGGAGAAAAAGGAAACATCTGGAAGTTTCCGCGTCTTGGCAACGTCAAGTTGTTTGTGTCCGACCTGTTCATTAAGTTGTGCGCGGCTAATTTCAGGGCGTTTTTCATAAGCCTGCGTTATTAATTCTTCAAGCGGAATCTGGATTTCCGGGATTTCAAATGAACCCTCGACTGAGATTTCCTCAGCGAGGGGCATGTTCAGTAAGGTTTTGTAGGCATTTTTTGCTGTGCGGACACCGTTTTCAGCGCGAATCAGTAGCGATTCTGCGTTGGCAAGTTGTACTTTCGCGCGCAGCACATCGAAATCGGTCGCGACCCCGGCAGCCAACGACGCCTGAGCGATGCCCAGTTGTTTTTCAACTAGCGCGACGCTCTGTTGCGAGACTCTCACAAATTCCTGTGCTACCAACACCCGATAAAACGCCTCAGATACGTCTAATCGGAGCTGAGCATAGGCAGCGTTTAACTCTTTTTGTGTCGCTTCGTACCCGAGTTTCGCAGCTTGATAACTGTAGTAATAACGCCCCCAAGCAAAAAGAGGTTGCGTTAGGTTCAGCGTGCCTTGGAGATTGTGATGCGCACCAAACTCCAACTCAATCAGGTCGGATTCGTTATCGGCACTGGGTGGTGGCGGGGTTTGCATTTCTTCGCCAGGCGGTGCAGGGAAATTGAATCCGCCGTCGGCTTGAATCACTGATGTTTGAAGGTCTTTAAAATAGGTATAGTTCCCGTTGACTGTAATCCGTGGTAAGAGTCCTGCGCGGGCGGCACGAACCTGCGCCTCGGCAGCCTTGAGGTTTTGTTCGGATGTCTGAATAGAAAGATTGTGTTGTTTGGCAATCTCAAGACTTTCCTCCAACGTCAAAACGTTCGGTGCTTGCGCGGCAGCAAGCGGCAGAGGATTTGGGCCCAGGCCGAGCAGGAATCCCAAGATTAGCAAAAAGGCTAAAGTGTGATTCCCCGCAAAGCGGGGGAACATACAACCTGCCCACATGAAGTAGCGGGGAGGAAGAGGCATCCTGTCCATTCGCCGCCGAATGCGATATACGCATTCAGCGTTGATTCGACCGGAGCCCGTAAGTAGATTCATTCTATCATTGCCTCCTGTTCTTTTAATCCTGGGTATATACCGACAAGAGCAGAGATTGCATCTATTGTGCAACCATCAATATATCCCGGTCTGCTACAGGTTTTCCCTGTAATGGTATATACCCTTGCTTTGCAAGGGCTAATACCAAATCGCACCATATCCGAAGACTTAGGTGGAAGAACCATCAAAGTCAACTTTCGTTGACGCTTATTTTCGCTGAGCAGATACTCACAGTGTCACGGTTCGTCTTCTGCTAGTGAACCACTCTACCTCGCCTGTCTGCTTGGTTTTTGCAGCGGAGCATCGTGGTTTTTGATGCGATGCGAGGCGATATCACACGTGAGACTCGAACTCACTGCCAGCCTATCTGGTGTGCGATTGTAGGTAACGAACAGTTTGCGCTACAAACACCGAACTCACGTTATTAAACGAATTTGGCTAATAGCGGATGATCGTCGTAGCGTCACCAATTGCCCAGAGTTGGCCGCTGGGTGTTTGAACGAGATCTCGCAGGTGGCTTGTGGTTGGTGATTCCTGCATCAACCATGTGACACCGCCATCGGCTGTGTGGAGAATTGTGCCGTTGTCTCCTACGGCCCAGCCTTGGTTGGCGTTGATAAAGAGGATGGCGTTGATGCTAGCATCCGTTGGCACTGTCTGCTCAGTCCAAGTAGTGCCGCCATCTGTAGTTGCCATAATGGTGCCCTGGTCTCCGGCAACCCAGGCTGTCTGTTCATCAATCGCATGGATATCGTTTAATCGCGGGCCCTGCATCATAGATGTCCAATTTTCACCTCCATCCATGGTCTTCGCGATAGTTCCAGCATCGCCGACGACCCAACCGACGTTTTGGTTGATGAAGTGAACGCCGTAGAGATTGTTAAAGCCAGCCCCTGTCATCATCGGGTCGCAGTCTTGACCGGCCCATGTTTGCCCACCATCGTTGGTGTGCATAATCCTGCCTGTTTCTCCGACTGCCCAGGCATGTGTTGGGGCACCAAAACTCATGGCGTAGGATCCCATAGCACTTTTCCAACTCATTGGGCCTAATGTGTTAAAATTAATTCGCTTGGCGGTACCATGGCCTTCATCGCCCGGGTCGCTCACGTTATGCCAGTTTTGTCCACCGTCAAGCGTTTCAGCCAAAGCTGCATTGCTTCCGACGATATAACCTCTGTTTTCATCTACAAATCCTACGCCAAAGAGTTCAAAGACGTTCCCGCTATTTTGAGGGTTCCATGTTTCACCGCCATCGCTGGTGTGCCAAACGCTACCTGACAAGCCGACGGCCCAACCGAGTTTGTCATTGTGAAAATGGGCGGCCTGCAACTGGCTTGAACTAGAGACGATGTTCCAAGAACTGCCGCTATCAGTCGTGTGCAGGATAGTTGCGTTACTCCCGACTATCCATGCTTCAGTTGGACTCAGCATGTGAACACCTTGGAGACGGGCAGCAACGGGCCGAGGTTCAATCGGTGCCCACGTTGTGCCTCCATCTGTTGTGCGTAGAATTACACCGAATTCCGCAGCAGCAATACCTACATTTTCATCGGCAAAGTGGACATCCCAAACAGGTTCAGGCATACCGTTTGAATTCGGTACTTTGCTCTCTTGGACTTCCCAACTCGCACCGTCAACTGTTGCAACAACAGCACCACCAGCACCGACTGCCCATCCTGCTTTATCGTTTAGCATGAAAATGGCATCAAGTGTGTTGACCGTGGCACTCGTCTGGAATCCCCAGGTCTGCCCACCGTCGCTAGTGTGAAGAAGGGTTCCACCGCCGCCCGCCGCCCAACCGACTTGGGGGCTAACAAAGTGGATGCCTTCTATCGTGTTGTTGGTGCCAATTTTCTGTTTTGTCCACGTCGTGCCGCCGTTTGAGGTGCCGATAATGAGGCCACCATCACCACTTGCCCAACCGTGTTTCTCATCAGCGAAAGAGACTGCTAAGAGGGCAGTGCGGGTGCCTGTCGTTTTTTTCATCCACGTCTGCCCACCATCGGTTGTTTTTAGCACAGTGCCATTGTCGCCCACAACCCAACCGATTTGTGGACTGATAAACCGCACCTTCTTTAACTCAATGTTAAAAGGTAAGGGTTGACTCGGTTGCATGTTCCAGGTTTGGCCGCCATCGCTGGTATGTAGAATCGTTGAACTGCTCCCGACAATCCACCCGTGCTGTGCATCGACGAAAAAGACATCGGAAAAGGTAGCCTGCCACTTCGTTTCGCTCACCGCCACCCACGCTTTTTGCGCAAGTGCAAACGGCGTAGCGCAAAGCAGGAGCACGACTACCAGAAAGGATAAGATTTGCGCTCTCGGTTTCATTATTTCCTCCTGAAGTACACACGTCGAGACAATAACGCTCGCAAGCCAAGTGCTTGCTTTCATGACTGATTGTCGCGTGTTAATCCACACAAGGTAAAATAAAAAGATGTTATTAACTGTAGTATACCATTTTCGGTATTTTACGTCAAGCCTAATTTATTGCTTGTCCAGAGGTATTCCGTTTTCGGCGCAACTCCTATGCTTTCTGAATTTCTCTACAAGGGCACACTGCAAGGCACAGAGGACACAGAGCAATGATACCCCACAACCGATGGCTCAGAGGTATTGAGTTGTGGAAGGGCCCTCGATGAGGAGATGGAGGCGACAAGAGAACGGTATGTCTGTGCAAGTGGCTTTCGTTTTCTTGAAAAAAAGCGAAGTTTACAGCAAACTGAAAACGGAATAGCATTAGTCAATTTAACTTTGCTTTACATTTCGCGGTAAATTTGCTATTATGAAGCAATATTATCTTTAGCGACAGACCGGGGTGTCTGTCCAGTTAGGAGCAACTTCTTGGCAGACTACGCAAAAGCCTCCGTTCATTCTTCAGAACTGCGCGAATTTGAGGATAGCCAGACCGGCGCGCATATTTATCAGCTCACAAACGATACCTCTATTAACCATAACCTCTACTTTCTTACACCTTCGTTCACGCCCGACCAGGGGTATCTGATTTTTACCTCCTACCGTTCAGGAAAACCGAATTTTTTCAAACTGGCATTCCCTGATGGCGATATTGTACAGTTGACGGATGCCGATGACATTCACGGCTACTCCGGGGTGATTTCCAAAGACGGGACTGAACTCTTTTATACGGAATTGGGCACTATCAAGGCAATTCATCTTGACACGTTTGCGGAACGCGTGCTTGCAAAATTCCCCGATGGGAGCCTCGGCGAATGCAGCGTCAGTGCAGATGAACAATTTATCGTGACAGCGATGAAGCGCGACGACAAATCGCACATTACCGTGACGGCTACTGATGGAAGCGGGGGTGAGGTTATCTATACTTCTCCGCATCAGACGATTATCCATCCGCAGTTTCATCCGAAACATGCTGCCCTAATTGCCTACTCTGGCGATCCGGCACCCCGGATGTGGACTATCAGGCGCGACGGCACCGAAAACCGCCTGCTTTATGAACACGACAATCACGAGTTTTTGGTTCACGAAACCTTCCTCGGCGCGCGTGATGAATTGATTGTGACGCATTGGCCATACTCGCTTCGGCGGATGTCCTTGGAAACCCTCCAGATGCAGACGATTGCCGATTTCAATGCGTGGCACATTGCCAGCAATCGCGATGGGACGACGGTGTTGTGCGACACCGTCCACCCCGATATCGGTTTGCGACTCGTTGATGTGGAAACCGGTGAACATAGGCCCATCTGTTATCCGCAGAGCTCGTCCAGCGGGAGCCAATGGAAAACTGACCGGTATGCGCTCGCCGAGGATTGGGCAGCAGCACAGCAAGCAGGCGATAGGGAAAAGTCCCTCAGTTGGATGGAGATGAAGGTGGATACAGTCTATGGCCCGCAGTGGACGCACCCGCACCCCTCGTTCAGCCCAGATGAAACGGCAGTCGTGTATACATCAGATGTATCGGGACATTCGCAGGTTTATGTTGCGGTGATTCCGTGAGGAGGGGATTATGGAAACTGACCGAATTTTCACAGAAACACCCGAACGTGAAATCAGCACTTGATAGGTGGCTGGAATTGATGGAGCAAGAAAATTTCGGTTCAATCGTTGAGTTGCGTAAAAAAATTTCCGCACGCTGACCCAGTTCTAGTAAAAGTGCAAGAAAGACTGCCTACGGGCTCGTACGCTACTGTAAAGAGAATTTGGACAGTTTTCAACATTGGCGGCAACAAAGTGCGTCTTCTTGCATCTATACAGTATCAATTCCAGCATGCCACTATTCGCAAAGTGCTAACACACGCGGAGTATGATGCGTGGAACAAGAGGAGCATAGTCTTAGAGCGTGCAACCGCTGATATGCGTAATTAAACACACTTATTACTTGACATACGCGGAGATTGTGGTATCATGGTTGTCATGAATAAACGTTATCTGTCAACGCAAAAGGCGTGTGATGTGTTGGATTTAAATCCAGATTATTTGAGGAGGCTTGGCGTTCGATGGTAAAATCAAATCGTTCAGGACTGCAGGATGTCATTTTAGATACGCCGTTGACGAATTCATCGAGTCGCAAACCCCATCAGTTGTCACTACCGTTTGCTACTGTAGAGTCAGTGGCAACGCACAAAAAGCCGCCCTCGCGTCGCAAGTTGAATTCATTCGTCAGAGGTTTTTGATGCAGGTGGATGAGGGACCAGTAACGCAATTCTCGCGGTTTATGTCTGCTGAAGATTTATCTTTTCAATAGCATCGGCGCGTGCTTTAAAATTGGGGTGGGTTGATAACATTTCGTTAAATGTATCCAGGTCTTCAGGTGCATCGTTCAATTGAATCACCTTCCGGAGAGCTTGTAAGAAAACAGTCGGTTGCTGCGTGAGTTCCACCGCATAAGCGTCTGCTTCAAACTCCATTCGCCGCCAAAATGGCATTAACCCAAATTGCACCAAGAGAAGAATCACGCCGAAATTGATGCTCACAAACAACAACCAATACGCCCACGATGGGATACCGGTAAGGAAACGAAACAAAAACAGACTGAGGCTCACCAACAGCAATTGCCCTCCGAACCCGAGAACAATCCATGCTACCTGTTTGAGCAGATGTCTATGTTTGAGATGTCCCAACTCATGCGAGAAAATGGTTTCAATCTCCTCAGGCCTGAGATGTTCAAGCAGATAGTCCGTGATAAACACAGTGCGCCACCTGGGCAGGATGCCTGCAACCCAGGCATTCGCTAACTTGTTCCCTGTGGTTTTCAGCAAAACGATGCCTCGGTAATCTATCCCTGCCTTTTGTGCGAGTTTGTGGAGGCGTTGGCCCAGTGTTTCATCTTTTAATGGTTTGCCGTTCCATACCCACCTTAAGGCAAAGGGAATCATGCAGGCAAACAGTGCAGTCAACATCGCGTATTGCACCAAGAGGAGGAGACCCGGGGCAAAAAACGGGACGTGCGGCAACATTTTCTGTGTGCCTAAAAAGCAGAAAGGGAGAAGTATTGCGGGGGTGCCTAAGACAATCATCCGCAGATTGGTAAGGAGATTCTCGCGGAAACTCCACGTTGTCCTACCGGAGTTTTTTTCATTCCGATGCAAAACAAATAAAAAAAACATATAGGATAGAATAGGAACTGTTGCCCCACCAAACATAAATCCCAAAATAGCGTTTCGTGTCAACATAGCAAACACATTTGCACACCCGATAACCGTTACCACCCATATTATTATTGGAAACTGTAGATTGAGAATGATTCCTTGGATAGGTGAGAGTTTGACTTTGCCGAGCTCGTTGCGTGATACACCTCGCCGGACGAACAGATAGAGGGTGGCACTCGGTGCAAACGTTAGAAAAACCAACAATGGAAATGTTTTGAACAACCACATCTTCGAAAACGATGCAGTGGCACTGAGCGTTGGCAAAATAGGAATCGCGAGGAGTTGTGTTGGATGAAGCGTATACCGAATTCGGTAACCTGACATCCCTACCCAATTCTTTTTGAAAGGAAATTGGCTTTGCCACTGCTCAGCATTCTCATTTGTAACCCCGGAAGATGTGAAGGTGCCTTGATAGGCGAATCCGTTTTGACCGATGATGTCGATAATAATGCTTTCAGCGTTTGGAAATAGTTCACGGAGTACTTGAAAGTTAAGTGTAAAGTTTTTAGCGAGAGACTGTGTTTCTGAAAGGCATCCGCTTTGCCAAGTAATCTTCGCGCCTTTTTCTGATGTAATTTCTGTTGTGTTTTCAAAATACGTCCAGTCGTGTGCCAGTGCCAAGGCATTTGTGTCGGCGTGTATCTGTTCCTTGGAGACGGGCCCCAAGTATTTAATTCCAATGACATCCTCGGAACGCCAGCCAAGAACTCTGAAGGTTAGGTGAATTGATTTTCCGGCAGAAGGTGATTCCTTACCGAGAGTGATACCACTAAGGGAAACGAAAAGGCAGAGGCCGAAAATAGATATTTTTCTCATGCAGTGAATCGCCATGGGTCTTTCATCAATTCAGTTTCTGCTCCGATTTTTCCGCATGAGGTATTTACCCCTGCAAAGCAGGGGCGGATACCCGGTTCAAAATCGGGTTTCTTTTGGGTCCGAGAGTATTCCTTACGAATTAACGAAAAGAAGCCAGATGGATTGCAGTACTTTGCCACGGGTAAATGGTATAGGGATGCCTACACTGCAAAATGCGTTGAACCATCTAATTTGAAAGAAATCCCGAACTACCAAGACGAGGACAAGCGCGAAGCAGATACGCTAACCAGCAATAACCTCCCGTGAGTTCACACGCGAATTTTTAACGGAGCTCCCACCCAAAAAAGAAGGAACCAATCAGCCAGACTATAAACACGAGGCTAATTATCACGCTAGTTATCAGACCCCAATGATATAGCCACTTATGCCACCGTGGAAACTTTGTAACCCAGGTATATCCTGTTCCTGTCCGAAAAATCCATGTCCAGAGCCAAGAACTGATGCCAAGCGATACGACAGTGATTAGCCCGCTGTCAGTTAGGCGCTCCTGCAGCATTCCAAAGAGCATCAAGAACAAGGCAAAGTATACGAGTTTCCCTACTGGTTCTGTGTTTGCAGTGCCATCTGTCTGAAGATTTTTCATATAAAGACCTCCATAATTGTGGTATGGTGATGATTGCAGCGTCTCTTTACTTTTGGGGAGCATCCAAGAGACGCTGCAACTTCCGTGTGGGGTTACTCCGTATAGAGGTTACCACCATACCACAAATTTTTAGCTGTGTTGACAATAACATCAACGCAAGCATTGTATAAGATAACAATCCGCTCATAAAGGGAGGGCCAATAAGAAGTATCCTCACGGGTGGACTCACAGTTCCCTGGAAAACAGTGGCATTCCTGTGGGGCACAGCAACCTGTGCCGGCAGGACAACTGCGAGTCATTTCTACTTTCGTTGGGGGTATAAAAGCTAAGGTTTGTAACGATATAAACGTAAGTGACACAATCCATATAGTACCCCCTAAAAGTTTGTGATTCATTTTCACGCTCCCAATTCTGAATTTCTGTGCGTTGAACCTTCGTCTCCGAGGCAGAAAAGCGTAACGCTGAGAGAAAAGAGTATCAGAAGATGTAGATTTACAAGTTTGAATCGTTTCATAAGTGAGAACTCCTTCTGTGCGCAAGAGGCGGTGAACCTCGTTTGACAACAGCCTATTTGTCTGTCGCTTCAACATCAACATCTAAGCCGGAGACTTCTTCAATGAACACTTCGGCATCTGCCTCCGTAATTGTGCCATCTTTGAAGGCATCTTCGGCAAGTTCGTGTGCATAATGTGCCATCTCTAATTGCGTCGTGAACTCGACCCAGTCTTCAACCCATTCACGGCGTTTCGTTGCGAGGGTGTCGCTGGGGCGAAGTAAGTCTCTACCGAGTTCAAAGGTTTTTGGGAGAACCTCCGTCGGCTTCATCGCGAAAATTTGTTCACGCAGTGCTGCATCGTCTGCACCGGCTGCGTTATATGCCGTTCTCAGGGACAAGATACGACTTGTGGTATCCCAGTCGTCGAGAAACGCGGAGACTCTTGGGTCTTCTCCATGCAGGTAAAGCAGCAGTTTCTCTAATGCTGCACGTGTTCGCTCCAAATCAATGGTGCCAAAGACAGACGCATCATCAAAGAAAGCAAAGGCATCGTCAAAAACAGTGTCAATTTCTGCCTGAGAGATATCACCGGGCCCTGCCGCACCGCTTTGCGTCATTTCAAGGATGGCACTGCGCCGCTGAAAATCGGAGGTCGGCGTGTCCGTTTCCGCAGTTTCGACCGCGCGGCTCTCGGTGCTCGAGGGGTGGCTGTTGGGTGTCGTTTCTCCGAGGGGTGCTGACGTTTTCTCGTCGACGGTTTCTAGGGCACTGCCTGTCGTTGGCGTCGTCGGTAAACTCTCGGAAAATTTCCGTATGTCATATTCTGTGTAGAGAAACAGGCCGGCGCAGAAAAGCACTACGAAGAACCCTATAATCGTTAATGTTCGTACTGAAATCATTTTGCTATCTCCTGTGATGTTCAGTGGCATCCATCTTATAAAAAGGGATGCCACTGAAAAAGAATAGTCGTGGTTACTATCTCCACTTCACCTTTAACTTCAAGCCTCCCTTCGTTTCCTCATTACCGTTACCATCTTCGGTGTGCTTAAAAGTGCCAGTCACCTCAACCGAAGTACTACCGTCGTCACTTGTTTTTTTCACACCTATTGAGGCTTCAAAGCCGCGCGTGGAACAGCTCCCCGATGATGTCGTCTTTGAGCCTTCTGTCGGCGTTACCTCAATGGTTACCTCGGTACAGCCTTCAGAGGAACACCCGCCCGAATCGGCCGCAATCTCTGGCGGAGGCGCAATGTCCGCGCCATAGGATGTCTCGGAGACATCCACGATCGGGGATATCTCGCGACGTGGGGGTTCCGGTTTGGCATCTGAGTCGGGAGCAAAGTCGATAATGACAAAAAGCGAGAATAACACTTTTTGTTTGAGTGGAGGACTGCGCGGCCCGCTCGTGCTTTTTGATGGCGGTTTTGGCAATCTCTCCGTGTAAGGTGCTAGCCTAAAAGTATCACAAAGTATAGGCATTTCATGCTACAATTAGGTTAGCCCTGTCATACCGAGTCTATGGCAGTGCCGCGTCGTCGGTGCTAGTATCACCGTCGGCGCACCTCTATAATATTGAGAGGACCGCCAATTGCGAAAAAATCGCGTTCACACACCAATTTTCGGGTATGAATGTCTTAATTCTACTATAAAGTCACAAAAAAGTCAAGTTTTTTGATTAAAAGACAATAGCAACCACTTAAAAAAGTCTCTGTTGCTATTTTAACAAAGGATAAGAGGCTTTCGTCTCACCAAGCGCGCTTAGAAAGCGCGCCTACAGGCCTTCAGTTTTACCCCTCACCTAAATAAATGGGTAAATTCACCTGGGTATTCGGTTTCAAGCCAGGTTTCCAACCTGTTTCTTGCCCGATGCCACCGAACCTTGACAGCATTCTCTGAGGTACCCAACGTTTGGGCAATCTCTTTCAGCAGTATGTCGGGATCGGCAAGTTTCAACAGGAACACTTCTTTCTCTGATTTAGGGAGCCGCTGCGCCACACTGCGGACAATTTCTAACTGTTCTGTGGCGATTGCGCGATGATCGGGTTGCTGATGTGCAGGTGCCAGAACAGTATAAGCGGCTCCCGTCTCCGCCACCCCATCCTTCAGAAACGTCATCAAGAGAGTCGTATATCCCTCAGTTTTCAGGGACCCACGCTTCATGTAGTTCGGCATTTTTACCACGCGAGGCTCTTTTCTTCTTGTAGGCGCGGTTTCCTAGAAATCCGCGTCACTCCGCGATTTGCGGCATAAGGTATCAACCCCTGCTTGCAGGGGAAACCAATACCACCCACGCCCATAAGCGACGTGCATTCAGAAATTGATGTTTATGGATAGGCACAAGGCCTACCCCTACAAAAAAGAAATTAATAGCCAGTTACCGAAGATGTTGAGTAAAAAGGGCACCCAAAATCCGCGTCATTCCGCGTATTCCGCGTAAATCCGCGATTCAGATGAAAAAGGAAGGGTAGGCACAAGGCCTACCCCTACAAAAAAGAAATGAATCGCAAACTACCAAAAATGCTGAACCGCGAGGGCTCCCCCAAAATCCGCGTACTTCCGCGCCATCCCGTTCTTTGGCATTGCAGCGAAAAAAACTTGACAAATTGTGCAAAAACAGGCAATATATAAAGAAAGTTATGTCTCTATTTGACAAATGGCAGTTAGAAACGTATAATATAAGCAGAGCAACAACCTTTTTCAAAATGAGGAGGCTTAAAACAAA
Organism: uncultured Poribacteria bacterium; assembly: GCA_958295855.1. GTDB lineage: Bacteria > Poribacteria > WGA-4E > WGA-4E > WGA-3G > CATQHH01. Next base: position 1,132,315 of record OY282383.1, read on the forward strand.
AATGGCTGTCCGTCAGATGCTGACGTTGTCTCACTACCAGTTCAAGATGTTTTTGAAGCAGAAGGCTTTGGAATACGGTGTGGCAGTGATAGATGCGAACGAGGCATATACGTCGAAGACGGTCTCATGGACAGGCGAACTCACCGAGAACCTCGGCGGTGCGAAGACGATATCCGATGCAGACGGTCATCGGTGCGACAGGGATTTGAACGGCGCACGCGGCATTTTCATATCGGAAATGTCACGTGCTTTGAGGGTTCTTCCATCTGCTTAGGCAGGTGCAAACCGAACTGCACAGATGGTTACGCAATAGACGTAACCTCTGCTCTTGTCTGTGTATGTTCAGGTTTAAAGGAACAGATAAGAGATAATGTTAACCGGTACACAAACTGCACAAAATGTCCTACCCTTGCTGCCCCCTTCTGTACCTGCGGAGCCGAGCGCGCCTGAATCCCATAAGCAAGCTCCTTTTGTAACACAACGGCCCCCACTCCAGAAAACTGTGAAGGCTGCTCCCTATTCAGAAAGTGACTATCGCTGGCTTGCAGGTGCGCTAGCGTTGCTAATTGATATCGGGAATCGGGACGAAGCTCTCAGTTTCAACACAGTGTTGAGGAGCGACTACCGACAACTTTCGCCACTGCTAGAAGAGTTAGTTGACACGGTAGGTGAAAATGAACATCACCCCGTTGCCTCACTGATGATGCTCGTCGGGTTTCTTGTTGAAAGGTATGAGACCGAGCACGTTCCAAAGTTGTCAGAGCTCTCTCCAGAATCGGCAGAGGAGGCATCGATTGAAGGGGGCGACGAGTGGGAAATCCTAGAGATAAGGGTTCGGTGCAGTGGCGTAAAATGTAATCAAATCTATACAAATGTAATCAAATCTATCTGAAAGAGGTCGTCTTATCTGACAGAGACAGAGGATGGTGAATGGAGCGTGAGTAGCGTTTCCTACACCACGATGCGAAGTGGCACGCTGAACAGTCCTACCCCCCGTGAAACAGGTATTTACCCTGCAAAGCAGGGCGAATACCACCTGCGGATTAAGAGTTGGCAATGCGAATGCAGAGCCGACGGTGGAGGTGGCGATAAGACTTACGTGAGACCCCTAGCCAACAACGTCTCACTACAGCATCAGAGACGACACGAACAATCGTTACGACACGTCGCGGACAGCTTAGCCGAGACGTCAAACGCCTGTGGATGCTATGTAAGCCCTACACTGGTAGGCGATGGCAGATGAAGCAGGAAGTGTGGCAACTGATGGAAGAACCTGTTAGATTTGAACAGGTTTGACTAGAAATGTATAAGTCCCACAGAGCGGAACTAACTCCAGAAGAGATGCAGCGGCTTGAAGAGGGGTATAGCCCTGCTGCTATCCTAGAATGGAGCGAAACAGAGGTGGCTGTCCACGCCTTCTTTTCAATCGGCAATATTCTTTCGGAGGGCGGTTGGATAGGAGATGCCATTTCTGCCTACGATATGGCACTCCGCCTGAAACCAGATTTAGCCGGAGCCTACTACAATCGCGGCACAGCGAAGACGCTGGTTTGCGAATACGATGCTGCCATTGCTGATTTTGATGAATCGATTCGCCTGAATCCAGAATTTGTAGAAGCCTACTACAATCGCGGCACGGCGAAGTTTGCCCTTAACCAGAGTGAAGCAGCGGGCCCTGATTTCCGAATCGCGTTAAAATTGGCTGAGCAGCAAGGACGTAATAATATTAAAGTTAACATTGCGCAACGCCTTCAGGAATTCAATGACACGGAATAACAGTTTGTAGAAAATTCCCCGTGTCATTCCGTTTTTTAGGCCTGATGAAACGGCAGTCGTATATACATCAGATGTTTCGGGGCATTCGCAGGTTTATGTTGCGGTGATTCCGTGAGGAGGGAAACGTAATGAAATTGTTTTATCTGGTATGCTTGTGTTTCTTCATTGCCCTGGGTAGTTGGTGCAATGTCGCGACAGCGCAGGAAGAAGATATTGTTATGTTAATACCCGATGCTAATTTGGAAAAGGCAGTCCGACAAGCCCTCGGCTTGGCTGATGAGATACCGCTCACACAATTGGAGATGGAGAAATTAACGCGATTGGATGCAGGGGATAGCCAAATAAAAGACTTAACCGGCTTGGAGCAGGCAATGAATTTGACCCAGCTTGGCCTCTATGGCAATGAGATTCGCGACTTGCGCCCAATTGCGAGTCTGATCCATCTAGAGGCATTACATCTCTGGCTCAATCCGATCTCCGACATCTCTCCGTTAGCAGCCTTAACGCAATTGAAACATCTTGACCTTGGTGGGTGTGAGATTTCGGATGTCACGCCGCTTTCAACCCTAACGCGGTTGAGAACTCTGAACCTTCGTTACAATCAGATTGAAGACATCACCCCACTGGCCAATTTAACACTGTCAACTGAATTGAATCTGAGCAACAATCGAATTGTTGATGTCAGTCCGCTTGCCTCTCTAACACAGTTGGAAAGACTGTGGATTCGGAATAACGCGATTACGGATTACAGTCCGCTTCATGCCCTGGCATTAACACATTTTGAATACGATGAAAGTTGTGAGTTACCAGGGATTCCAATTCAAGAACGAATCTTGGGACGACGTTTCCCTTCAGTTTTTGCTGCATGGGGAGGGATAGGTTGGAGTCCTATCCTTAATCTTCCTGAAGTGTCTGACCTAGAACACATGACACTTCATGACCTATATTTCTGTTGTCGCTTGTTCGGACTCAATTTCCAAGAGACTCGCCAGGGAATGAAGGTAGTAGGCCATCTTGAGACAGCTCGGCAGGAACGAGACGCGTTCCTTGCCCTAAATCCAAATATGATTTTTCTCGTTGGAATTTCAATGAGAGAAGAGGGGCTAGATGCTTATCCCCCGGACTGGCCCCATTGGATAAGAGACGAAACGGGTAAGCCGATTCCCGCCTATACGAAGATGGTGTACCCAGACGACCCGTCAAAATGGACAGATGCATTCATGGATTTTACACATCCGGATGTGCAAGAAATGATTATCGCGCAGGCGGTAGCAGTCGCAAAGTGTGGGCTGTACGATGGAATTTTCTTCGATTGGTGGACAGAAGATGGTCCCATACTTGCCGATTCCGAGGTGGGCTGGGATGTCGGTTACCGGGGAAATGAGGAAGAACAGCGCGCCAGAGATAACATCTTAACGGGAATTCGCGAGGCAGTTCGTGAGGATTTCCTCATTCTTGTCAACACCAACCGACGCAAAATCACGCGCACCGGCTGGGCAATCAACGGCACGTTTATGGAAACCCTCCGAGATTACGCGGGCGGCTACACACACGATGGACTTATTGAGATTGAAAGCACACTACTTTGGGCAGAGGAAAATCTCCGGGAACCGCGTGTAAATTGCTTGGAAGGTTGGGGCATTAAGGGCGAACCTCCCGATAGTGCAGCGAATCGCAGGTGGATGCGTGTCTTCACAACAATGAGTCTCACCCACTCTGATGGGTATGTGCTTTATAATGACGGTATCCAGCATGAACACTATTGGTACGATTTCTGGGATGCGCCCCTAGGACAACCCATCGGAGCCAAGGCACAACTCTATGAAAACCGCGAAGGTCTGTTTATCCGGGAATTCACCAACGGGTGGGCGGTTTATAACCGTAGTGGAGAACCACAAGCCATCCGCCTACCGGCGCAGGCGACAGGTGTAGAGAGCGGCTTGAGAAACACGATTCATATTCTGCCAGATTTAGACGGTGAAATCTATCTGAAAAGAACAGGGGACAAATGGGATGTCAACAGCGATGGCGTTGTGAACATTCTGGATTTGGTTGCAGTGGCGAATGGGTTTGGCAAAGATACTCCGGATGTGAACGGCGATGGCGTTGTGAATGTTTTGGATTTGGTGCAAGTGGCAAATCAGTTCAGGCAGTAATGTAGGATGTAGGGCAAATCCCTCTGCCTGCCAATTGTCACAGCCTGGCGAATACTTCTGTGTTGTAATTGATTGCGAATGCGTGTACAATTTATTTAAAATCGCTGCGCGTAGGAGTAGAATAATGCCGAAAATCAAAAACGCAAATCCCACGAATGTACAACTTGAGGTGAAGAATTTTGGGCCGGTGGAGAAAGCAGAGATAGAGCTGCGCCCACTGACGGTGTTTGTCGGTGAGAGCAACACCGGCAAGACGTATCTCTCCACGCTTATCTATGCATTGCATCGCAGGTTTGAGGGGTTCGCACGATTTCCTTGGTCTCACGACGCTGTGTCGGAGTTGAGGTTAATAATGCGCGATTCTCAGATTCATCAGGACAAAGAAATTAGTGAAGCACTTAACAGTCTAAGAACGAGTCGGCTGCCATTCAAGTTTTCAGACTTACCCCAAGGCATGCGCGACAGCTTGCAGGCTAGCCTCAAGGACGATGAGGTTTTCAGTAGCCAACTCAAACGATGTTTCGGTCTTCAATCCGTTTCAGAGTTGGTACGGTTTACTGGTAGCCCGTGCAATCAAATGAAGATTTCACTGAAGATTAGCGATAACAATCAATCTCTCTGGTCTGTTGATATGCAGACATCTGAATCAGGTGCCACTGTAAGCGCATCCACCCACGGAGAGCTCGTTATTTGTTCGGAAGCTGCGGAAGGCTCCCAGGAAACACTTAATGTGAAAGATCTCGAGACACTCCTGCGTTCACACAATCAGAAAACAGCAAAGGCCTATTACCTGCCTGCTACCCGGAGAGGCATCATGCAAAACTATGAGAGGGTGGCTAAATCCTTTATAGAGAGACCCATTCGTAGCAGTACGGAAGACTTCGCTGAGATTTCTCTATCTTCGGAAATGGAAACGGAGTTGCTGACGCAGATTAGCCGCTACAAGGAAGGTAACGGCTCTTCAGATCAGTTACCTTATATTGCTAAAGCCCTAGAAGACGATGTACTACGGGGGGAAATAGAAGTCACGCGTGCAGTTTCGGGAAGGGTATTGAAATTCCTCTATCGTCCGCAGAAGGCAAAACGGGCTCTGCATTTCAATTGTGCTTCATCAATGGTAGCTGAACTCGCGCCGTTAGTGTTATTCCTGCGCGGTGTCATACGTCCGGGCGATACGCTGATTATTGAAGAACCCGAAGCACATCTACATCCCAGGGACCAAACCAAATTAGCAATCACTTTTGCCCGCTTAGTCCGTGCCGGAGTCCGCGTGATTGTCACGACACATAGCGACTGGCTCCTCCAGCAAATCGGAAATTTAATTCGTGAAGGCGAGGTGATGAAACTGGGAAAAAATCGAACGGAACCGGAGACTTGGTTGACAGAGGGAGAGGTTGGTGCGTGGTGGTTCCGCACCGACAAACCGGTAAAGGAAATCCAGTTTGACTGCATCGAAGGCATAGAGCCGAAAGACTACTACAACGTTGCTGAGGAACTCTATAATAATGCTGTTGAATTACAACAACATCTCCTGAATGAGGAAGAATTGGGTGATAATGAGTGACGTTCTCAGCGAAATCCGCAAGCGGGTTGGCGAGGAAAACCTTATTAACTCGTGTAGCGGCCGTGGATGTCGTGTAGACATGACTGGTGTTCCACCCGAGCGGATTGTGGTAGACGTAGATACGGCGTTCCCAGCACACCGAAGCACAGGTAAACGATGCGACCGGATTCTATTTTACGAGGACGCTGCCAAAAATAGACTGGTTGTGGTTTTAATTGAACTCAAGAGCGGCACCTTTAAAGCAACAAATGTATTTGAACAGCTGCAAGAGAGTATAGATTTCCTCTTAGACTTCGTGCCACAGTCCGCCGAAATTACTTGTATCCCTGTTCTGTTCCACGGTAAGGGGATTTCCAAACTACAACTCAAAGATATCAACAAGACTCCAGTACGTTTCCGGAACCAAAAATTTCCTATTCGGTTAAATAAATGTGGGGCACCGAAGAATCTAGCGAATGTGCTATCTCGATCCGGTAACCTCTGAGCACAACTGACCAAGTCTCCGTTACGGAAGTTCCGAGACAATCTCCTTAAGCGAGCCTTCTTGTTGTGCAAGGGTTTTGAGTTCGGGGTTGAGTGTTACTGCTTGCGTGAGCGAGTTTACCGATTTTTGGCGTTCATCCTCCAGCGCGTAAGCACACGCAAGATTGTAGTGGAGCGGGGCAACCTTCGGAAAGGTTTGCAGGGCACGTAGACATGTTTCACGGGCATCGGCAGGTAAGTTCTGCCGGAGATAGGCGGTTGTGAGATTGATATAGCCTTCTGCGACATCCGGTGCCATTTCAATCACTTTTTTAAAGTTCGTCACGGCGGGCGCGTATTGTTCGGCATGCAGATAGGCTTGCCCAAGGTTGTTGTAAGCCGAAGGCTCTTTCGTGAAGAAAAGGGTGCGTTTTTTGTTTTTGATTGCCGTCTGATACGCTGCAATCGCTTGTTCTGCATCCCCGTTGCGCATCAGGAAAGTTGCCTTCCGATAGTGGTCGTTGAACTGGGTTTGGTGGTGCCAGATCCAGAGAAACAGGACTGTCACCGCGAGACAAAACGTCATACAAACGATTCCAAAAACTTTATGTCTATGAGCGTGTTCCGCATCGCGATTCGCTGTAGAAGCGTGTTCTTGGACTTGATTCTTGTTGGAGGTCATAATTGAAAACTTATGGATTTGGGATTATCGGTTGTGGAATGATTTCTGATTTTCATTCCACCGCGATTTCCGAGTTGGAACATGGAAAATTAATCGCTGTCAGTTCACGAAACGCTGACAACGCAAAACGTCTCACTGAGAGATACAACGTCGAAGGTTATACCGATTACAATGAAATGCTCAAACGAGATGACGTGGACATTGTTTGCATTTGTACGCCGAGCGGTGCGCATTTAGAGCCGGCTGTCGCAGCAGCAGAAGCAGGGAAACACGTCATTGTTGAAAAACCGCTGGAAATTACCCTACAACGGTGTGATGAAATTATCCACGCCTGTGATACAGCAGGTGTTCGGTTGTGTGCTATCTTTAATTCTCGCTTCACCGAAAGCACGCAACTCGTTAAAGCCACAATTGAGAGCGGACGGTTCGGCAAATTGACCTTGGGCGATGCTTACATCAAGTGGTACCGTTCCCAAGAGTATTACGACAGCGGCGGCTGGCGCGGCACGTGGGCCCTTGACGGTGGCGGTGCCCTCATGAACCAATCCATCCACGCCATCGACCTGCTTCAGTATTTTATGGGGCCGGTCGCAGCGGTCCAAGCGTTTACCGATACGTTAGCACATGAACGCATTGAGGTTGAAGATGCTGCTGTCGCCGCGCTCAGGTTTGAAAACGGTGCATTGGGTGTCATTGAAGGCACAACCGCAGCATTCCCCGGCATGTTCAAGAAAACCGAAATCTCCGGGACAAAAGGCACTGTCATCTTAGAAGAAGAGGACATCACCAAATGGGAATTCGACCCGGAGCTCCCTGAAGATGCGGAAATCCGGGAGAAATTCGCCCAAAAGACAGACACCGGCGGTGGTGCGTCCGACCCACGTGCGATTAACCATGATAACCACCGCCGGCAGATGGAAAATCTGATTAACGGGCTTGAAAACGATGCCGCGCACCTTGTTGATGGACGCGAGGGGCGTAAAGCAGTTGAGATTATCCTCGCTATCTATCAGTCTAGCCGTGAGAGGCGCATCGTTGAATTGCCTCTGCCTACATAAGAAGCACGGCACACTGCGTGTGCTTACTACTTTAAGGATAATCAAACACTATTTTGATTGCGATGTCTTTTTTATTCAGCGACATCTCAAATCCGCGTTGCGCCTCGGTAAACGGTAAATGATGCGTGATAATCGGTGACACATCAAAGCGGCCTTGGGCAATCATATCCATCGCCAACGGGAAATCGTTCGGTGCATCCGGGCCGACCGAGCCGATGAATCGGATATTCTTTCGGAAAAATTCTGCGAAGTGGAAATCGTACACCGCATCGTCTGGCACGCCGAATGCAAGGAGTGTACCTCCCCGCTTCAGGAGGTGGAGGCACTGGTTGATCGTCTCTGTCTGGTGCCCCACTACTTCAATCACAAGGTCTGCCATTCTACCTTCGGTAATCTCCGCAACGGCAGCGACGGGATCTTCGTTGGCAGCGTTAATCGTGTGCGTGGCACGCATCTGCTTGGCAACCTCCAGGCGGAAGTCAACCAGGTCGGTAGCAATCACTGTCCTTGCGCCGAGGTTGCTCAACATGTGCGTGAAGAGAAGCCCCATGGGTCCCTGCCCGATAACTACCGTATCCAAGTTAAGTAGATTTCCCAACTTCCGACATGCCCAAACAACAGTGCCAAGCGGTTGAGCCATCAGAATGCAGTCTTTTCGCGCAAATTCCGCCAAGGGCATTGTTACACTCGCATCGGACAGAAAGTACTCTGAAAGCCCACCGATATACCGTGGGAGCGCGAGGACCTCGTCGCCTGCCTTGAACCTTTCCGACTTGCTGTCGATGACAACGCCAATTGCTTCGTGAATGGAAAGCCCCGGCCCAAGTGGGTAGCTATCCGCGGGGTGTTCAAGCGCGAACGACGGCATATCAGTACCACAGATAGCACTGTGGAGGGTTTTAATCATCACCGTGCCATCGGGGTAATCTGCCAGCTCCGGTTGTTCATAGTCAATAATTTCGATGTGACGTGGTGCAACGATTTGCCCAACTTTCATTTTCTCGTCCTTTCGCCATGCGCTCGGTTTCTCGTCCTTTCGCCATGCGCTCGGTTAGGTTTTTCTATTGTTATAGACATTTTCTACGTAGGTTTCCGTTTGCAAGATGGAGTCAAAATGGACAAAACTTGATTATGTAGCGGGTTTCCATTGGTAGCAACGATACCGCGATTCTCAACCATACGTCTGCCTGTCATAAAATTAAGGGGTGCCCCGCGTGCATCTGTTACTGTGCCGCCAGCTTCTTCCACGACAATAAGTCCAGCGGCGTGATCCCAGATGCATTCGCGGTAATCCGGAGATGCAGGGTTCGGCAGGCGGATGTAGAGCGATGCTTCGCCGCGCGCAACAATGCCGTACTTCGCTTGGCTGTCCATTTGGATAGGTGGCGCGGTAAGCCCGAGTTGCTTCGCAATGTTGCTATGTGCATCGCTGTCACTATGTGTGGATTCAAAGCTCTCTGCCAAACGGCGTGCGTTCTCCGAAACGCGTACTTCTGCTAAAAATGTGCCGGTTGTTGTGTAGAGCGCGGTCCCTTGACCGCGGGCTGCGACAAAGAGGCACCCTCGCTCCGCATCTTCTTGTAGCGCAACGCCGCGGTGGGATTCCCCGTGCCTCGGCGTATCCGTTCCCTCGCTCTTTAATTGATGCGACAGATTGGGGCATCCCAAAACGCCGAGTTGGACTTCGCCATCCACAATCCATGCCAAGGCAATCGCGTACTGGTCTCGGCGAAGAAAGCCTTTGGTACCATCGATGGGGTCAAGCGTCCAAAAACTTTGCCCAACTTCCCCGTTCCCCCTGTCGATCCACGTACAGACAGTCGACGCTGGAACAACCGCTTCTTGTGGACAGCACGACGGTGCGTGCCGACTACCTTCCTCGCAAAAGCGGTTGACATAATCCGTGACGCGTGCCAGAAGTTGTCTGTTCTGTTTGAGCGATTGCGCGTTCTCTTCAGCGACAATAACATCTTCAGGAAAAGCGTCGCCAATCGCCTTGCATATCAGTGCTTGCGATCCAAAGTCAGCCACGGTCACGGGGCTCCGGTCGTTTTTTTGAATAGCATCCGTTGATACCATCTCCGCTTGGACCTGTTCGCATAGCTTCGTCGCCTTCACCACTGCATCAATAGCAATCTGTTTTTTTGATGGCATTTTTCCTCTGTTACAGCACACGGCGTGTGCCGGCTACTTTCCTCTTCTTAAAAAAGTGTTAATTTGGGCAATTCCTCAGCTTCACGTAGTTTTCGCTTCGCCTCGGCGAGATCGTCAATGACGATTTGCCGCATGAGTGTAAAATTTTCGCCTTCTTGTCGTAACACGTACGCCGGGTTAAACGTGGCCATAGCGAAGGGAGCATAGTGTGTATCCGTAAACCAGATACCGCGTTCTTCGGTAATGCGGAATCTGCGTTGAATAAGTGCTTTTGCCGCGGGCGCGCCCATACATAAAATCACGGACGGCTGTATTAAGGTGAGCTCACCATCAAGCCATTTGGCACACGCTCTGATTTCTGGGGCTTTTGGCGGGCGGTTTTTCAACACGCCATCTTTAAGACCGGCTGCACGGCATTTAATGATGTTTGTCAGCCAGATATCACTGCGTGTCAATCCATTTGCAGCGAGGACTTCATCGAGCAACTCACCAGCAGGTCCCGAAAAGGGAAATGTGGTGTGATTATCAGCGGCGGACGGGCCCTCAGCAACAATGGCTAATTTTGCGGCGGCATCACCACTGCCGAAGACAACGTTGGCACGGGTTTTCGCCAAATCGCAGTCTGTGCAAGTAATTGCACGCGCTTTGAGGGTTTGCATCTGTGTGTGAATAGTGCTCATGTTCTTGCAAATTTCGGACTGCGGAGGCGGGGCTCCGCCCTTACAAATAGCCGGGTTTCACTTTCCGTTCTACCCAACCTACATTTCTGGCATGCACAATGAATTGTGCGACGGTTGTATTTTCCCCCGCTTTGCGGGGAATGACACTTTTATCAACGCAATTCATAAAAAGTTTTACCACCATCAAAGATGGTGGAGAAACCTTCCTATCTTGTTTGTCGGGTGCCGCCAGATGTCTTGGCGAACCCGATGCTGGCGTGAATCAGCGTCTCGGTTGGACTAAAGGTCAACTTGCAAATAGGCTTGTCCCAACTGTATCGATAATCGCTTCCGTAAGCAGAAACACCTATAGGCAGGTAGTCCTCCGGAACATGAATAAAGCATGTGCCCTCCGCCAGTCTAAGCGGTTTGCAAACAAGTAGATAGCTTTCACTTTGGTTGTCCCATCCTGCGGATAGAATTTCAACGCTTCCCTGCGTATAGTGCATATCTGTGGCAAGCAATTGCGGGACGTTCTGTTCCTCCCGGAAGCAGAGTAGTTTGACTGAGCGGGGCGGGATGTTCAACAAAGTTACGCTGTGAGAGACGTGCCCTAGATATTGGCGCATCCAAAAATCGTGGACGAGGTATTCCTTAGATTCAGCAAGCCCAAGTGTGTTGAGTTCAACATCGACATCATCGTCATGGTCTTTCCAATTAAACACCGCTGTCAGATTCCACGTTTCATGCGGTGCCGAAACAGGTAGGCTCCAGATTCTGGGAAAAGGTGCCTCGTACAGGTCAACAGGTTTAGCGACTTTCCCTGTAAGTGGGAATATTTTCGCCAAGAACTCCGCCCGGGTCGGTTTGAGGGTTGCAAGGCTATCCGCGCAGAAAATTGCGCCGCCACTCAACGCGGCGGCTGTCATTTCCACAATTGCCTCATTGATAGGCCGCGGTTCGTCAACGTTCAGTTCACCAAAGACTTGACTCCAGAGGGTGTTATGTTCCCGGAGATGCGTGGCATATCTGCTGAGTCTATGCTTTGTCCCTTTCTGATGATGCCATGCGTCGCTTTCATTCGTCGACTTGTGCCTGAAAATGGGGGAATTGAGGGCGAAGCTGCCTATACCGGGCCCCGCGATGAGATTGTATCCGGTGAGTATTACCTCTTTTTCAGTCTCACTCACCGCATCTTTCAGCAACTGAATTGCCAGCCGATAGAGTTGTGCTGAAGTGAGCGAGTTATCATGCCACTTTAAATTGTGAACGGAGAACATCATTCCGGTTGTGTACGAGGAGAAATCTGCCTTAATTAGCCCGTACCCCCATTCGCCAACTATCTGTTTAATCTGTTTACGGATATAGGCTTGCGCGTCCGGGTGGGAAACATCCAATAGCGCGACTTCTTCTCCGTTCCCCGGCAAATAGATTGAAGCCGGTTTGAATTGATTTTTCTCCGAATTGTCCCGCTTTGTCGTACGAGAGCGACTTTTCCTTCTGGGCGCGGGGCGTGCGCGGGCGGCAGCGTTAGCCACCTGTAAGCAATAGTCTGGGTGCTTTTGAACCAATTCTGAATCAAGCGCGGCACAAAACGGATCTATTCGGATACCAGCTTTGAAGCCTTTCTCCTGAATCTGATTCACAATCGCTTGCATGCCGTCGGGAAAATCCTCGGCATTGAGGGTATAGTCGCCGAGTCGCGATTGCCAGTCTGATTCCAATTGAATATAACGGATACCGCTACGGTAGTTTGGTTGAAAAAGCGGACTTTTGGCAAGCCGGTTAGTTTGCTCCAAGATAGAGTCAGCGTTTAGTTTCTCTTGTGTGGTAGACACGCTCCATCCGCTGAAAATCTGTTCAGTCTTTTGCGCGTTGTTCTGCGTTGCCACTAACTCAGTATAGTGTTGATACGCTTCTGTAGTGCCGCCGACGAAATTGAGATAAACCGATTCCGAGGTAACCTCTTCACCGAAGTGACACGGCTGTTGTTCACACTGATGATAGAGTGCCCACGGGTTAACGCCAGCTGCCGCTGCCTTTTTCGCTTCATAGCCAACCTGGATTCGGGGCCACCATTTCTCAGAGGTAAGAAAACCGAACACCAGTGTCCTTTGACTGTCTGTATCGTGAAGTGCGCCGTCATGACAGGGATAGGGAGTGTCGTTTTCGTTGAGCAGAAACCCATCATAGAGTCTTCTAGACACGCCGGGGGCGGTAGGCGGCATGTTGACAAAGAGATGGTAATCGGATGGTGTCCCCCCCAGATTGACAGCACCGCGGTTCGTTGAAACCCCAAGTAGCGTTAGACTGTCTAATTCAAACGGGGCTCGTTTTAAGTTTTCAACACCAACCTTTAGCAGAATATACGGTTGCTCAGCATAGAAGTTGAGATACGTGTTTAATCGGATGTGCTTATTTGTAGCTTCGTGGGAAAATCGAATCTGGTGATAGGTCCCGAAAACGTCCGTTTTGGGGCGTTCAGTGATAAACTCACGAGTTCCAGCATCTTCCGTTTTTACTGTGCTTCCATCGTTGAGGGTTATCTGTGTGCATCCGTCACGAATAATAGTATGGCCGGTGTCATCAATGTAATCCCATGTCCCTTTTGAAAGATTAAACTGAATCTGGAATTTATTGTGGTTTATCACAGCGAGGTTTCCCTGCCGTGAGACTCCTATATCCCCTAGTTTCATGCATGAATTTCCTTCTATATTTGACAGATTACTCCTCTGGTGTGCGAGATGCTACTGCCCAACAACATATAATTGCTGTCGGTTCGTTCCCTGCTTGAGAAAGTGAAAAGGTGTCTCCGGGTGAGAGGAAGAGGACATCGTGCGGTTGTAGTGTCAATGTCTCGGTATCATTGGAAGCCTGCTCTTGGCAGGCGAGAACAAATGTTACTTCTGCACATCCGTCCCTGAGCACATAAATCGATTCGGTTTCTATGGGTTCGTGGGTGAAGTTTTCGCCTTTGCTAAGGTGGATGTAGTCTAATGAAAGATGTACTGAGCCTTTTTGCGGAGAAACGACACTTCGCCACTCTGCAGATTTCCCAAACACGGGACCGCTTCGCGCCATATTGAGCACTTGGACGTTGCTCCGATGGCCAGGCTGAGGTGTAGGTGCTTCATCGGGGGTATCCCGTTCCCCTCGGTACAGTGCCATATCCGGCGGTGCCTGGAAGCTGATTAAGCGTGCCATTTTCTCAGTGGTGTTCACCGTGCCATGGATTTCTCCGGCTGGCACAAAAATCACATCGCCAGCGGCAATTGGGGTATAGACGCTGCCCTGCCGGATGGCACCCCCGCCTTCTAACACAACAATTGCGTCTTCGGAGGCATCGTGATAGTGCTGCGTAAATTCTTGCCCGGGGGCGTGGTGTCCATGGTTGAGGGTCAATTGCTTGGAGCCCATATCGGGATGAACAACGCGCCAGTTTTTACCTCTGCCCATCTGAAAAGGGGTTCCGGATTGGAGATTCAGAACTTGCATACTTTATCCTATCTGTAGTGCTTTGTCACGTCTGTAAAGTCTGTGTCAGCGCGGTTAGACTTCGCCATACAATGGAGGGGCGGTTTTACCACCATCAAAGATGGTGGCGAAACCTTTCGCGATTAATTTGGTATGCCGCGCATCTGATAAAATGATAAAACCGTATCTCCGTAACGTTCCCGCCGGCTTCGCGTCAATCCCCCGACTGTGTCAGGCAGCACTCGCTGCTTTGCGTGTTCAACCAGCAGCGTGCCATTAGCACTAAGCAGCGGTCCCTTGGCAAGCTGCTCCAAGCAAACATCATAAAGGTTTACACGCGCTTTTACGCGCACATTCTCAGAAAATCCAGCATTATACGGCGGATCGAAGTAGATAATGTCAAACACCGCTAATCGTTTGCGGAGATACGCAATACCTTTTACAACATCGCAACGGAGCAGTTGTACCTGCGGATGCCGACTTGCCAGATATTGTTTGTCACTTTGTAAACAAAGTGCTAAACAAGGATTGCAAGTGCAGAGGTTACGTTCAATAACCTGCTGACACCGCGGGTTACGCTCCAAAAACGTCACATGTTTTGCGCCGCGGCTCAGTGCCTCAATGCCTATGTTCCCTGTCCCCGCACACAGGTCAAGAAAGCTTCCATCAACTATCCGTTGCCCCAAAATGCTAAAAACCGATTCTTTGACTCTGTCAGCAGTTGGGCGGACAATACGGCTTCCCTTGAGCGCAGCCAAACGTCTGCCTTTAAATTGGCCGGCGATAACTCTCATCTTTTTACAAGGTTAGCATAAATGCGAGAAAGGTTTAGGCACGCATTTTCAATGCGTGACGAGTTTCTTGCTAAATGAATAACTCTTCAATAACTGAACCATCGTTGACAACGCGGATTGGCCGCCCGGAGCGGGAATAGTTTTCCTCCTGAGCGTCAATCCCTAATGCAAAGCAGAGCGATGCAAACAGATCTGGTACCCCTATAGCACCCGTAACAACCTTGCTTCCATCTTCATTGGTGCTTCCGATTACCTGGCCCCCGCGAGTGCCTCCGCCTGCGACAACCGCCGCCCAGCCTTGCGTATGATGGTCGCGTCCATCATTTCCATTAATCCGCGGCGTTCGTCCGAATTCACCGAGCCATAGCACGAGCGTCTCGTCAAGCAGCTCTCGTTTGGCTAAGTCCTTAAGGAGCATCGCAAACGCTGGATCGACAACGTTCAGGAGTTCTTTCGTCCGCTCAAAGTTATTTTCGTGCGTATCCCATCCATCCAAAGAGACTTCAACAAATTTAACGCCGGCTTCAACGAGTCGTCGGGCCATCAGGCACCCTTGGCCGAACTTGTTCATCCCGTAAGCCTCTCGAATGGCGAGCGGTTCTTCGTTGAGCTGAAACGCGTCTATTTTGGGGGAGTTGATCAGCCGGTCTGCTTTTCTGTAAATCGCTTCGTGTGCTTCTGTACTGCGGCCGGTACGTTTCGCTATAAAATCTTTCTCAATCGTGTTCAACATCTTCAGCCGTTCCCGAAAGCGATGTGTGTCCATTTGTGCAGGATATGAGAGGTCTTCAACCTGTTTCATCGGGTCACTCACCACAAACGGATCATGCGTCGCACCAAGGAAGCCGCCAGCGTAGGTAGGTGAATTAATATTAACACAACTCGGAAGATGCGAAGCATCATCCTTGAGGTAATAAGAGGTCAGCGAGCCCAACGTTGGATGCTTCACCGCACCGCCGGGTGCATAACCTGTATGGAGTAGGTAGCGTGCGCGTTCATGGTTCCCTTCGCGTGAAACCATAGAGCGAATAATAGAGAGATGGTGTGCTTGTTCAGCGACAAGTGGGAGATTTTCAGAAACCTCAATGCCCTTAACACTCGTCGGGATGGCTGCAAACGGACCCCCATTTTTGGTACCTGTTTTCGGATCAAAGGTATCTAACTGGCTGGCACCCCCGCTCATAAACAGCACAATGCAATGTTTGGCGCGCGGCACAACATCCGCAAGTTGGGCAACGCTTGTGGTGCCGAAATGTTGCATGGCTACGAGCCCCAGGAAACTGCTGACACCGCATTTGAAAAACCCGCGACGCGAGATCTCTTTATGCCATAATTCCGGTGTGTCGTACTCGGGAACCCACAATTTTGTGTTCATGTTCTCCCTCCTCAATACTTTTCAATCTATATTATTTTAACATACCTAGTCTTTTTAAACAAGGGAAAAATTGAACAAGCACAAAAAGTAGTAGGAACACACCATGGATTGATGGATATTTATGACGTAACTCTAAACCTGTTTTGAAAACGCAGGTGCCTACCACAGCCAAATGCAAACACTATCTAAACACCATATTTTTTCAATTTCCTTTGCAACGTACGGATGCCAATTTCCAACTGCTTCGCGGTTTTTGTCCGATTCCCGCCAAGTTCTGCTAAAGTTTTACAGATGAACGTTTCTTCCACCGCCTCAAGCGTCATGCCGAGGAGAACGTTCACCTTTTGTTCATTTTCAGGTGTAGGCAGCTTTTCATGGACATTCACGGGGCGCTGTTGATACATCCGAATCTCTTCTGGCAAGTGCTCCGGCAAGAGAATTTCCCCTTTGGCAAGGTAAGATGCCCTTTCAATAGCGTTTTCCAACTCTCGGACATTCCCCGGCCAGCGGTAGCTTTTGAGGAGCGCTAGCGTACTCGGTGAGACCTGCAGGATGCGAGGTTCACAGGTTTTGCGATGTTTTTCTAGGAAGTGTACCACCAACTCGTCAATGTCCTCCTGCCGCTCCGCCAACGTAGGCAGAGAGATAGATACCATATTCAATCGATAATAGAGGTCTTGACGAAACCTTCCCTCTTGAACGGCTTGCGCAAGATCTCGGTTGGTAGCTGTCACGATTCGGACATCCACCGCAATCGACTTTTCCCCTCCGATGTGTTCAATCTCGCCTGTCTCAATCGCCCGTAACAATGTCGGCTGCATGGCAAGGGGCATTTCCCCGATTTCATCAAGGAACAGCGTGCCGTTGTGCGCCCTTTCAAACTTGCCGATATGTCGCCTATCTGCACTAGTAAACGCGCCTTTCTCATGCCCAAATAACTCATCCGCTATTAAGTTCTCTGGTATCGCCGCACAGTTGACACAAACCATTTCTTTTTGCGACCTGCTACTGTTTTCGTGCAAAGCGCGCGCTACCCCCTCTTTGCCGGTCCCTGTCTCGCCAGAAATCAGGACTCTCATCGGCGTATCTGCAAGATTCTCAATTTGTTGCAAGACATTAAAAATCTGGGGACTTTTCCCAATAATTTCGCTGTAATCTCCATGCAATTTCTCTCTTGCCAATGTAGCGGCAGATGCAGGGTGGGACGCTTCCGCCTCCATAATCTCGGATACGCTGGTTCTCTGCTGCCGCGGCACCGGACAGTCAACATTCTCCTCGGAGGTCACCTTTAAGATTGCATCGCTCGCGAGAGGCGAGGGCTGTGCTTCGCTATCGGCGGCGATAGAGACTTTGTAACCCTTCTGTTCAAGCACTTCTTCTAACCCCTTCGCCGTATCAGGCAGAGCACAAACAATAACAACGTGTACCTCACCGCGGGCTTTGTCTTCTCTGATTTGGCTGTTCATTTTTGTCCCTCTCCTTTATCGTTTGGGTATCCGCCGCTATCTGTCGTCTCATATCTTCGGAACGGATTTTTCGGGGTAGCTTGCAAGTCGAAAACTGGCTATAGAAAGTTGAACACCTTTGCCGCACTTCAAACAGAATACCATTAAAAAAAAAATGTCAAGCAAAATATGTGTAAGATGTTTTCAACGATTCTGTCTGTGCTGGTGTACAGGGTTGCGCCAAGTTAGGAAGTCGCGTTGCGTGTGCGGGCAACAAAGTTGTCCAGGGCCTCGAGCGCGAAGATGAGCACGAGAGTTGCAAGAAGCGCGATGTCTAGGGTGTGGTGCCAACCTAACAAGGCAATGACGGCGAAGGTTAAGAGGAGACGACAAAGGGGTGAGGGTGTTTGCGAGCAGGTGTGCTTATTCCTCCGGTTCTGTTTCAAGGTATTTCGGAGCGGCTTTGATGTCGGGAGGGTAGTATATTTTCCAAACTTTGACAAAAGAGTGTCCCGTAGGTGTGGTAAAGAAAAAGACAGAGTGTCCCCAATCCGAGGACAAAACAAACGAGCGGTGCATAGAGGGTGACTTGATAAAGCGAGATGTTAGGAAACACCTGCACAAGTGCTTTGTGGGCGTAAGCGGAGCATGTAAGAGTAGAGATTCAGGGTTTGTCCTAAATCTCTACCCAACGGGAGCCACCGGTGCATATCGCGTTCTGGCAGGGCCCCCCTGCTCCCAGATGATTTGATCAGGTTCGCGATATTTTTCATCTTTGCCAAAAATCAGTCATCCTGTTCTTTGGCAGCAGGATTTTTATCCCTTTTTTCTCGCGGCGGAATGACTACAGGGTTGTCCGTTAGACGGGAGTCACTTATGATTCGGGTTCCATCTGGAAGAGTCCTTGTAACGTTGTCGCCACGCCGGAGATCGTGCGATGTACCTCCGGTATACCTAAGTACAGGTGTATCCGCTGGAAATCCCAACGCTTCATGCCGCTTTTTAGTCTCTTTCAGAGACTTTAGCATCGTCTCCGTTGGAGCGTATGGATATAGGTAGAGGTCTGCGGTATAAAGTGCTATCGCTTCATCCACGGTGAGGGGTGTACCGCTTCCAAGTTTTTGCTTGAGCCGGATATAGGTGCGGACTTGCGGGATGTCCCCAAACTTCTTGATCAGCGGATTGTGTAGACTGGGATTGTCCGGGTCATCGTCTAGCGCATTGAAAAGAACAAAAGGTGCTTTGGCATCCTGTCTTTCAAGGGCGGTCGTGTTTTGGGGCGGCGCGTTGACCTGCCTCGTACTGCAGCCCGATAACAAGAGTGTCACGATAGAAATTCCGAGTAAAGTTTTCATGATGTTCACCTCACGATTTGGGTGCTGCTTAGAGACTCAGATGCTCTTTTCTCCAAGAAAATATCAAGCGTTTTCTTCGTTTCCGCATCTGGCCAAAGATGATACTGGGCAGCCGTATAAGCAATGTGTTCATCCAAGCTGAGCGGTTGCTTCTTGAATTTTTTCCGTTTTAGCGCAATAAATGTGTGAACCTCTGGGATGTCGCCAAACCGTTGAAGTAGCCCTTCAAGTAGCCTATCTGCCAGTTCATCTGCATCCATCTCACTTGGATCTGAAATTTTTCGTGCAGACGGTTTCTGGGTGGATTGATGTTCGTGTTCGTCATCGGTTTGCCCCGCCGCGCCACTTTCTGAAGCATCATCGGTTTGCCACGCCGCATCCGTTTGCTGGGTGTCATCTCCTGACACATCTTCAGACATCTGTTCTGTAGTTGTGTCTTTTTCCGCAACGGTTTCAGATTCAAATACGCCGGTATTTGAGGGGGTTGCCGGTACGGCATCCTCATGGGGATGGGAATATGTGTCAACAGTTTGTTCTACAGTTGGCGGTTTGGACAAGCTGTCGACAAATCTTTGGTTATCCCACTCTGTGTAGACAAAAATGCCACAAGCAAAGGCGACAGAGAGGATAGCACCTATCATCAATTTTTTCATTTTTCGGCTCCTATGAATGCAACGTGCTGCAGG
The DNA here is from genome assembly GCA_958295855.1 of uncultured Poribacteria bacterium. Taxonomy (GTDB): domain Bacteria; phylum Poribacteria; class WGA-4E; order WGA-4E; family WGA-3G; genus CATQHH01. The sequence goes on from OY282383.1 coordinate 1,151,955, forward strand.
AAGCTTTTGTGTGCCGTATTCGCATCGCTTGCCTTTATAGTCTGTAGGAAAGCAATTACTGTGCCAATTGACAGAACTGCATGGGTATTGGATCCACGCCAATGCTGACATACGCCATTTTGACGCAATACGTCTTATTGACGCGCATAACCCGCGCCATTTTGGCGTATCTGCCACAAATAATGCCGCTCAGAACACTCAAGATTTACAATTTAAGATTCTCGTCAAATGTTTGAGTGGGACTGACACCCATCCACGTTCACACAGGCACCTGTTACAAGACTTGCCCGCTCCGATGCGAGAAAGACGACGACATTGGCAATTTCTTCGGGTTTTCCGAATCTGCCAAGGGGCATATCGCTTTTCACAAAGGCAGCCATCGCATCCGGGTCTGCCTGCATGCGGCGAGCCCAACCGCCACCGGGAAAGAGAATGGAACCCGGGGCGACGCTATTTACGCGGATATTGTGCGGTGCTAATTCTTTTGCCAACGACTTCGCCATGCTAATTTCGGCGGCTTTCGCAGCGTTATAGGTAATGTGTCCGCCCCCTTCCCTGCCGTAGATGGAGGTTATCATTAGAATTACGCCACCGCCCTGCTTCTCCATTGCGGGGATGGCGAGTTGGTTCATCCGTGCCGCCGAAACCAGATTCAGATCGAGGATGTCATGCCATTCGGTATCTGAAATTTCTGCCAACGGTGTCCAACGACTGCCACCGACGTTGTTCACAACGACATCAATTCTGTCATACGTTTCCAATGTCTCTGTCATAAAGGCATGCACCTGTGCACTGTCCGTGACATCCGTGGGTTTGGCGAAGACCTGGGTGCCGCGTGCTGTGAGCTCATCGGTTACCTTTTGTAGCGTCTCAGGTGTCCTACCGCAGAGGCTAAGCCTTGCTCCCTCCTCAGCGAAGCCGTGCGCGATGGCACGTCCGATGCCGCGGCTCGCGCCTGTTACAATGACAACTTTGTCTTTTAGTCCTAAATTCATTATGCTCCTCGTGTTTTTTAAATGGGGCTATGTTGCTATTATAGCATACTTACCTTGAAGATGCCAATGTTAAATGCGTTTCGGGTATGTAAGGTTTTTGACAAAAATTCTAAATTAGCGGATGGGCGGGATTATGGCACCTTCTGGGATTGCTATCGCGCCTTTACAGCATGACGCAATTATTTTCTTAAACCTCATACAGCTTGTGCTACAAACACCGGACTCACGTTAAAAAAGAGTTAAATTCTTAAACTTTTTTCTTGATTTTTGCAAACAGATTCGGTATAATAGATGTTAGCTTCACCACTTTAAGAAGGGGGTTTCTGCTAACGCAAATTGGGAACCTCCATTCGTATATTCTACGCCGCAGGCACATCACAAGGTGCACTTTCTTTGAGAATCTATGGACGAAAATCAAGACTTCAAATCCGGTTACGTTAGCATCATCGGGGCACCCAACGTCGGAAAATCGACGCTGCTCAATACCATACTTGGGCAGAAATTGGCGATTGTTACCCCAAAACCACAGACAACCCGCAACCAGATTCGCGGGATTGTTACCACCGACACACATCAAATCATTTTTGTGGATACGCCCGGGCTGATGCACCCCAAGTACCCTTTGCAAACCGAAATGGTCCGAGCTGCTTACGGGGCGTTAGGTGATGCAGATGTGGTGCTCTTTGTCATTGATGTCACGCAGCCTGTTTCAGAGATAGAAGACAGAATTTTAGAACGTCTTCGTCGGACGAAAGCGACAACAATGCTCGTCCTCAATAAAGTGGATTTGGTTGCAAAGCCAACACTCCTCCCGATTTTTGACGATTATTGCGAGAAATTTGAATTTGTCGAGATGATACCGATCTCGGCGAAAACCGCCGATGGCGTGCCACTTCTTATTGGGCAGGTGTGTTCTTACTTATCGCCGGGACCGCGTTATTTTCCAGAAGAACAACTCAGCGACCTGCCGGAACGCTTTTTCATCGCCGAAACGGTTCGGGAGAAAATTATGCTCATCACGCGTCGAGAAGTTCCCTATGCATCTGCTGTTGTGATCGAGGAGTTTGAAAAACGCCGTCGCCAGGGTAACAGAGCCCGCGGGGAAGATGAAATCATTTATATCCGAGCCGTCGTCTACGCAGAACGGCAGACGCAAAAGCAAATTATCATTGGGAAAGGCGGCAAAGTGATTAAACGGATTGGGCAATTGGCACGAGCCGATATTGAGAAATTTTTGGATGCCCGCGTCTTCTTAGAATTATACGTATCTGTCAAAGCGGATTGGCGTAGAGACGCACGCAAACTCAAAGAATTAGGCGGTTTTGTAGTGTAGTGCTTTTGCCAGTTTGAAGCGGTAAGTGTGTAAACAGAATTAGGCATCTCATCGAAAAAAGCAGGTTGACAACAAAAAGGAAATTATGCAATGGCAGGAGCGTCAATTCACATCCACGGCGCGCGAGAACACAACCTAAAAAACATTGATATCCAACTTCCAAAAGATAAGTTAATTGTTTTCACCGGTGTGAGCGGTTCGGGCAAATCCTCCCTTGCGATTGATACTGTTTATTCCGAAGGGCAACGGCGGTATATAGAATCGCTATCTGCGTATGCGCGGCAATTTTTGGGCCAACTCGGGAAACCAGAGGTGGACGAGATTGTGGGCTTGTCACCTTCTATTGCGATTGCTCAGGGTTCCACAGGGCATAATCCCCGGTCGACCGTGGCTACCGTAACCGAAATTTACGATTACATGCGCGTCCTGTTTGCCCGCGCAGGCAAATTCCACTGCCCGGAATGCAAACAAGAGGTAGGCTCGCAAACCGCAGCAGACATCGTGGCAAGAATTATGAGTTTTCCGCCGCGCACGCGGCTCATGATTTTAGCACCTATTGTCAGAGGCAGACGCGGCGAGTATCAAAAAGAACTGGCAGACGCACGCAAGGCAGGCTTCGTTCGCGCACGAATTGATGGGGAAGTGCATGAACTGCACGCCGACATCGGCCTCAATCCGAATCAACGCCACGATATTGACATTGTCGTTGACCGGGTTATTATTAAAGACGGTATTCAGAGCCGCGTCGCTGAAGCGGTTGAAACAGCCCTCTCCCTCGGAGAGGGAAGCCTCATTGTCCATGTTGTGTCTACAGAAGAGGTAGCATCTGGGGATACGTCAGACTTTGCAAAAAGCGGGGAAGATCAGCTATTTAGCAAGGATTACGCTTGTACCCACTGCCAGATTAGCTACGATGTGCCAGAGCCACGCCACTTCTCGTTCAACAGTCCGTATGGCATGTGCAAGGCATGCAAAGGCTTGGGGGTGGGAATGGCAATATCGCCGAAGCTGATTGTTCCAGATGAAACGCGCTCCATCTTAGAAGGCGCAATAATCTTGTGGGATGAACTGGGGCCCAGAGAGAAAATGATAGCCCGTGGGCTCGCATCACACCTCGGATTCTCCCTCAAAACGCCATGGAAGGAGCTCACGCCCGAGCAACAGCACGCTATCCTTTACGGCACCGGCGACAGTGTTCTCACCTTTGTCCGGCCTTCGGGGAAAAATAGGCAGAGTCGGCTGTATCGCCGCCGATTCCCAGGGCTCATCCCTGACGAGGAGCAACAGTATTTTTGGAAGGGCATTGAGGAAGAGGGCACATCACACCTCCCCGACTACTTTGTCAAGATGCCGTGCCGAGAGTGCAAGGGGAGCCGCCTCACATCACTCGTTAGAGCGGTAACCTTATGCGGTACCGCTATCACAGATGTTCTTGAGATGTCCGTTCAGGAGGCTGCTGCCTCCTTTTCTGCCGTGGAACTCCCTGAACGCGAGGCGTTAATCGCTGAAGAACCGTTAAAAGAGATTCGGGGAAGACTCGGATTCTTAATAAACGTTGGATTGGGGTATCTCACCTTGGGGCGCGCTGCACCGACGCTCTCTGGCGGCGAAGCACAACGCATTCGGCTCGCGAGCCAAGTAGGGGCCGGGTTGCGAGATGTTACTTATGTGCTGGATGAACCCAGTATCGGCTTACACCCCCGCGACCATGCAGGCCTGCTCACAACCCTCCTAAATCTACGCGATCAGGGTAACACGGTTATCGTCGTTGAGCACGATGAAGCAACCATGTTAATCGCCGACTGGATGGTAGATTTCGGCCCCGGGGCAGGCATCAACGGCGGACAGATAACTGCCATGGGCACACCGGCACAAATCCTCAAAGAGAGTCAGTCGCTCACTGCCCAATATCTGCGAGGCGAAAAGAAGATTGTGCAACCTGAATCGCGCCGCTCGACAGGCGACCGGTGGGTGCAAATCTGTAACGCGCGCCAAAACAATCTGAAAGCGATTAGCCCCAAAATACCTATCGGAACGCTGTGCTGCGTGACAGGTGTGAGCGGCTCGGGAAAGAGTTCGCTGATTCACGATATACTCTACAATGCGCTTGCCCGCGACCTGATGCGCGCCAGGACTGTACCGGGCGACTACGACGAAATTCGCGGTATCATCGCAGAGGAAAATGTCCCTATATCCAGGGTGCTTGACAAAATTATCAACATTGACATGGCACCCATTGGGCGAACTCCCCGTTCCAATCCGGCCACCTATACCAAGGTTTTTGATGCAATCCGTGCCCTCTACGCGGGCTTACCTAATTCCAAATTGCGAGGCTATAAACCAGGGCGGTTTAGTTTTAACGTTCCCGGGGGTAGGTGTGAAGCATGTAGTGGCAACGGCGCGAAAAAGGTGGACATGGGCTTGCTCTCCGATATCTGGGTGGAGTGTGAGGTGTGTCACGGCAAGCGTTACAACAGCGAAACGCTCACCATTAAATACAAAGAGAAAAACATCTCAGATGTGCTGGAAATGGATATTGAAGCCGCCCTGGCGCATTTTGCCGATATACCCAAAATCGCGAAGGGTTTACAATTACTTCACGATGTAGGCTTGGATTACATCAAACTGGGACAACCTGCGCCGACGCTGTCGGGGGGTGAAGCGCAACGGATAAAACTCTCGCGAGAACTTTCCAAACGCAGCACCGGCAAGACGCTCTATCTGCTTGATGAACCTACCACAGGCTTGCACTTTGACGATGTGAATAAACTGTTGTCCATTTTGCATCGCCTTGTCGAAGAAGGTAACACGGTGGTGGTGGTAGAACACAATCTGGAGGTTATCAATTCAGCAGACTACCTTATTGACTTGGGACCCGAGGGGGGTGTGGATGGCGGCACTATTGTTGCCGTAGGTACGCCCGAAGATGTCGCCGAGCTGCCTGAATCCTACACCGGGCAAGCACTCCGCGGCGAATTCGATCTGAGGAAGTCCATGGATGCGACGTACGCTGTAGCGGAAGCAGATGCGTCTGCGCTCACGCCAATAGCCCTTAAGTCTATCGTTGTGCGAGGGGCAGCAGAAAATAACCTCAAAAACGTCAATATTGATATTCCACACGGCATGTTCACCACATTCACGGGGGTGAGCGGCTCCGGCAAAACGTCGCTTGCACTGGATACCATCTATGCTGAGGGGCAACGCCGCTATATTGAGACGCTCAGCACCTATGCCCGCCAGTTTATAGGGCAAATGGAAAAACCCAAGGTTGCAAAGATCGAGGGGCTGTCGCCGGCTATCGCCATTTCGCACACGAGCCCCAGTCAAAACCCACGCTCCACGGTCGCAACAATTACAGAGCTTCACGACGGCCTCCGCACTTTGTATGCCAGATGGGGACACCCTCACTGCCCTGATTGCCTTGAGGAAGTCTGTCCACAGACTGCACAAGAAATAGTTGAGCGGGTTTTCCAACTGATGCCTGACGTTGATGGTATGAAACCCCTGCAAAGCAGGGGCGAATACCAATCCACAGCAAGTTTTGGCTCGCAAGTTCCTCCACGTTTCGACAGCAAGGGGGTAAATGTCCTGGCCCCGCTCACAAACTTCCGGCTTCAAGAGCATGGCGTTGAGGTGCAGGATGCGGAGCGCACCCCCGGCTTGAAGGCGAATGAGGATTATGCCGATGCATTTCGCCGGCTGCAAAAAACAGGCTTCGCTCGCGTCCAAATTGATGGTGTAATCCACCGCTTGGATGAAGCACCCTACATTGACAAACGGCGCCGCCATGAAGTCTTTCTCGTCATCGACCGCATCCAGTCTATCGAGGCAGAGAAAAGCCGTTTTACGGAAGCCGTGGAATTGGCCCTCGTAGAAAGCGAGGGATTTGTGGTTATTGAACAGAATCCAGCCACAAGGCGGGACAGAAGCAAGCCCAAGCGGCATTTCTTCAGTGAACACGCGATGTGCCCGACGTGCGGTAAGAATTTTCCGCAGCTGACACACCGCCACTTCTCCTTTAACAATAAATTGGGCGCGTGCAGTGTTTGCGACGGGCTCGGCAAGGTTGCCTCGCGCCAAGGGCGTGTATGCCACGCCTGCAACGGCACACGCCTGCAACCCTTCCCAAGCGGGGTGAAGTTCTCTGGAAAAACTATCGCTGAATTAATGGAGATGCCAATTAGCGACATCGTCAAATTCCTCGCCACAAGGGTGGAACAGATTGAAGTGCAGCTCGCAACAACGGACAGTGAACAACGCGCGGCAGTCACCAGTACCGACATGCAACAGGTGGCAACCTCAAGAGTTACGCATCCAGCACTCCACGCGCACACCTCGCCTGAGTTTGAGGCAGAGCTCATCCGCCAAATTCAGCTCCGGCTCCGGTTTTTGGAAAACATTGGCCTGGGATATCTCGGATTAGACCGGCCCGCACCGACACTCTCCGGCGGCGAAATCCGAAGAATCCGGCTTGCAAGCCAACTCGGCAGCGGGCTCACCGGGGTAACCTACATCCTTGATGAACCCAGCATCGGTTTGCATCCTCGCGACCAAGAGCGGTTGATTGCTGCACTGAAGGAGCTGCGCGATATCGGGAATAGTGTCCTTGTGGTTGAACACGACCGGGACACGATGTTAGCCGCCGACCATATCATCGACTTCGGTCCAAGGGCTGGCAAGCAGGGGGGCGAAATTGTCGCGACGGGGGCACCGAATGATTTCGCTACAGGTATCGGGGTTACAAACCCCTCCTACAGCATGTCTCCCGTTGATACCGATAAGAATTCTCTTGCGGAATTGCCCATACCCCCGATGAAGAGCTTGACCCAAGCCTACCTCTCCAATAAAATGGCAATTCCTGTTCCGCCGGTTCGACGCAAAGGTACAGGAAAATGGCTGGAACTATTGGGCGCGAAGACCAACAACCTCAAGAACATTAACATCAAAATGCCGCTTGGCACGCTCACTTGTGTAACAGGCGTTTCCGGGTGTGGGAAAAGTTCGCTCGTTGAAGGCACGCTTCGGCCTGCCCTTGAAAGCCGCAGTGCTATCAGAACCGGAGATGGACAGCGGGAAAGTCAATACGGGCAAGCTGAGTATCAAAACATCAAGGGCACAAGTCCAATCCAACGCCTCATCCTCATAGATCAGAAACCGATTGGTGAAACACCGCGTTCCAATCCGGCAACCTATACCGACCTGTTCACGAAAATCCGAGCACTGTTCGCGGAACTACCGGATGCAAAACTTCGTGGATTTAACATGGGCAGGTTCAGTTTCAACCTCAGCTATGGACAGTGTGAGGTGTGTGATGGGCACCGGTTCAACCGCGTAGAAATGCACTTCCTCCCTGACGTATGGATGCCATGCGAGGCGTGTGATAGCACAGGCTACAACGCCGAAACGCTTGAAATTCGTTACAAGAGCAAAAACATCGCCGAAGTCCTGGGAATGACAGTGCAGGAAGCACTCACCTTCTTCAGCAACATCGCGCGCATCCGTCGGCCTTTACAGACATTAGCGGATGTCGGGTTGGACTACATTCAATTGGGGCAATCGGCGACGACGCTCTCCGGCGGAGAAGCACAGCGAGTCAAACTGGCGAAAGAGCTCTCGCGCCGCCAAACCGGTACAACGCTCTATATCATGGATGAACCGACAACAGGGTTGCACTTTGACGATGTCCAGAAACTGCTTAATGTCCTGAACCGGCTTGTCGATGCAGGAAACACGATTGTCGCTGTGGAACACAACATGGATGTTATTAAATCAGCAGATTGGATTATCGATTTGGGCCCCGAGGGAAGCAAGGACGGTGGACATGTTGTGGCGATAGGCACCCCGGAAGAGGTTGCATCGGTACGGCGGTCGCATACTGCACGGTTTTTACGCAAGCTCCTGTAGGCAGGCTCGCAGCAGCACCATTTACGCATTTTTCGGCATGCCTTGCGGAGAATTCAGCATTGGTATGAAACCCCTGCAAAGCAGGGGCGAATACCATTGGCAAGACACCTCTAACAATGCACTATAGATCTCGTCGGAAGTGAGGGTATCTACCCCGCTTTGCGGGGTGTATACCAACGCTGACGCAAACTTTACAGAAGAGCACTCCGACGAGATTTCCAATAGATTAACAACTACAGCGCAAAGCATAGTACTCCGCAAGGAATGTTAAAAAAACTCAAAACACGCCGTTATGGAGAAACACAATGAAAATCACCCCTGTTAAAGGGCGCCCCATGCTGCAGTGGGTCGGCAAACGCCCCATCGACACGGTGAACAACTATCCCGCCCAACTCGCAGAAGTGTATGACGTAGACAACCCAGAAACTGAACCGACATACGAGAATTTTCGGTTAGGGCCGAATCTCATGTTTCAAGGCGACAACAAGGAAATCCTCTCCACACTGCTCGTGCAGGGCTTCCGCGGCAAGATAGACCTCATCTACATTGATCCGCCGTTTGCTAGCGGTGCAGATTATGTACGGAAGGTGGCATTACGCGGTAAAAGGGAGAAATTAGCGGCTGAAGGACACTCTGTTGCTGAGCAGATGCAATACACCGACATCTGGGCGAATGATACCTACTTGCAATTCATGTTCGAACGGCTTATCTTGATGCGCGAATTGCTATCAGATAAGGGCTCTATCTATCTGCATTGTGACCCTACCATGAGTCATTATCTGAAGTTGATTATGGATGAGATTTTTGGTGGAGGTAATTTTGTCAATGAGATTGTCTGGAAGTATAATTGGGCAAGTACGGTGAAAAAGAAATTCTCCCAGAAACACGATACGATTTTCTGGTATGCCAAAAGTCCTGACGATTGGATTTTCAACTTAGATGAAATGCGAGAACCCTATACAGAATCACAATTAAAGGGCTATAAACAAGATGAACGAGGTTATTACACATTAGACTCTTCAGGCAAAAAGTGGTACGCGCATCCGAAAGGCCAATTGCCCTCCGACTTATTTGAAATCGGTATTATCAGCAGAAGTGCAAAGGAGCGGCAAAACTACCCTACGCAAAAACCTGAGGCTCTCGTAGGACGTATCATCAAAGCGTCAAGCAACGAAGATTCCATCGTCCTTGACTGCTTTGCGGGAAGCGGCACTACCGCTGTCGCCGCAGAAAAACTCGGCAGACGCTGGATTGCTGCAGACCTCAACAAAGGTGCGATACAGACGACAATGAAACGGATACAGACTCGCCTTGACGCACCGCGCGGAATCGCCCACTACCGCGTCAACAACTACGATGTCAGCACAGATATAGAGCTCAAACGGATTGTCATCGCCAAATACGGCGTGGCAACCGACAGAAAAGAGTTGTTCTTTGATGGCACCTTAGACAGAACGCTTGTTAAAATCGTGGATCTGACGAAACCGCTCACCCGCTTAAATATCCAACATATCAAAGATGAACTCGACGAGCGTCCGGATGAGGCGCGCGACGTTACGGTGCTGTGTAATGGGAGTGAGTTAGGCTTTCAGGAAGAACTCAACACGGAAAACCAACGGCGCCCGATTAACAAAATTATTGTGCGTGACATCGGGCGCGAGGGCATTACCACCTTTGAGCCACCTCAGGCGAAAGTTGATTTCGATGTCAACAGAGACAAGCAAAGCGTCACACTCACCATCCGAGATTACATCAGTCCGACTATCTTGGATCGGTTAGACATAGAGCGCACCGTTTTTGACGAGCATATTGAGGATTTTCGTGCCCAGATTGATTGCGTGCTGCTCGATACCGCCTACACAGGGGAGCATTTCACAATCGTTGAGAGCGATGTTCCTGAGAAAAAGAGTGATTTTATCAAGGGAAAATATACGGTATCGCTGCCTCGCCCGGATGCGCGTGTTGCCGTGAAGATTATCGACATGCTAGGAGAGGAAACGATTGTCACGGAATGATACCAAGTTATTCGGACGCGAACTCAATAGGGAGAGCATCCATCAAAACCGCCATGTTAATTGTATCACATCAAATTAGTTAAATTAGTTACCACCCTCATTTTTCTTGACATTTAGGTTCTTATGTAGTATACTAGTACCAAATGTCCCGCGTGGGAATTCACTCAAAATTTAGAGTACTCATAAGGGCTCGGTGCAGTGCTGTAAAACCTTGACAAATCTAATCAAACCTTGTCAAATCTGTCAGGTAAAATTCCTTGACATCGGGGAATAGAGATATGCTATAATAGTGTTATCGTGTTGGGCAGGATGGATCGCCAGCGTCTCAACTGGTGCCTGCCCACCTAAATCCAAAGGTATAGCACGATACACGAGCCCCTAAGAGGAGAGACTATGTCTCTGCGAACGCAGAAGATTCAACTCGACCCAAATAACAAGCAGGCGACGGCTATGGCTCAGCACTGCGGTTATGCCCGTGTTGCCTACAACGCCGCGCTGTCTTCATTCAAGAGTGGATTAGACGATGGCAACTGGAAGACACTCTATGACATCAAAAAGGAATTCAATGCCCGTAAACGTGATATATTCCCCTGGTGCGATGAGATGTCCCAGAATGCCAGTAAGAATGCCATTCATCATTTTAGCGATGCAGTCAAAAGATGGAAGAGCGGTCAGAACAGATTTCCCGTACCGAAAAAACGAAGTGGTAAACAGAGTTACCAAGCGGATAACGGCATGAATTCTGTTCGCGTGGAACGGAAGAGAGTCAAACTGCCTGTCATCGGATGGGTGCGGATGACGGAGGAGTTGCGATGGACAGGTGACATCGGCAGAGTTACCGTCTCCCGTAAAGATGATAAATGGTTCGTATCCATTTTAGTCCACACTGATGAAGGTAATCCGATGGTTCAGATGCCGTTAATAGACGACCGCCTGCCTGTAGGCGTTGACGTAGGCATCAATACACTGGCAACGCTATCCGATGGCACAAAGTATGAAAACCGCAGGCCCCTGAAGGTTTACCTACGGAAGTTGAGGCGTGCTGGGCGAATGCTGTCACGGAAGACAAGGTTCTCTAACAATTGGCATAAAGCCCGTAAAAGGCTTGCCAGCATTCACTATAGAATCTCCTGCATCCGTGAAGACTCTCATCATAAAGCAAGCACTGCCATCGTTCGGAAAGCCTCTGCTATTGGTATAGAGACGTTGAACGTCTCTGGCTTGCTGAAAAATCGGAAGCTGGCGAAGGCGTTATCTGATTCGGCCCTGTCTAAATTCTTGACGATGATAAAGTATAAAGCGGAGCGGCGTGGTATCCCCATCACGGAAGCCTCAATGTTCTTTGCGAGTAGTCAGACGTGCAGTTCATGTGGACACAAAAAGGCGGAGTTGAATCTCAGTGAACGCACATATCATTGCACCGAGTGTAGTTTCACGTGCGACAGAGATGTCAACGCTGCAATGAACTTGTGTCCTGTATAATCATCTTGTCGCCTCCAGCTCGGAGGAGACGTAAAACGCCTCTGGAGTTCGTGTAAGCCCTACGCGGGTAGGCAGTGAACGTTGAATGAGGAAGTGTGGTCACTGATGGAAGAACCTTGCAATATTTGTCTTGGTTTGACCAGATATGTATAAATCCCACAAAGCGGAGGCACTTGCTGAGCAAGTGATGATACACCAGTGGTAAAAAAACTAAAGCATTTAGAACTGATTCAAACTGTCATTAATCGCCTAGCGAACAGTTCTTTTTTCTTGAAGGGGTGGACGGTTATCTTCGTCGCGGCCGTGTTAGGTTTTGCTACAAAAGATTCCAAACCCATCTATGTTTGGTTAGCTGCGATTCCTGCCATCTCTTTTTGGGGGTTGGACGGTTTTTATCTCAACCAAGAACGGCTTTTCCGGCAGTTATACGATGCTGTTAGAAAAATGGATGAAGATGAAATAGACTTCTCTATGAATACTGTCCCTTTTAAGCAGAATATGGCCTGGTTTAAATCCACTTTTTCAAAGACACTCGTGTATTTTTACGTCACAATCCTGCTTGTTATCGGGATAGTCCTTCTTTGGCAATTAACTGGGCAGGGTGGGGGAGTTTAATATGGCACGCCGAACTTTTTATAGTTTCCACACCACCTCTTGCGAGTCTACATCATGTCAAAAAAAGATTTGACAACCGAAGAAGAATGTGGTACGATTATATCAACCGTTGGATAGGAATACAAACGCCCGCATACCTTACGGGGTGTCCTAAATCAGACCTCTGAGTTTTGAAGGTTTGTGATGAGCATTTCGATCGCTTTATAGCATCGTGTAGACATCATATTGAGAAATCAAGGAACTCGGTGATAAGCACGAGAAAAGAAACCCCTCGCCTTCGGGAGAGACACGCAGAGGTTTCCCCACGCTTCAGCGTGTGGGAGCCGTCACGACGAGAAGGAGAATATGACTATGGCAAGGTATTCAGAGGAAACATTAAATAACTGGAGAAAACCCCCTAGTGAGTCAGAGGAAACTAAACTCACACGTGTAAAAACAATGGTTAGGGATTGTATCGATGAAGATGCTACGCTAAAGGTTATGGACATTAGAATCTTTGGGCAGGGTTCGTATGTAAACAATACAAATGTCAGACTAAACAGCGATGTTGACCTCAATGTTCAGTATGCAGGCGGTTTTTACTTTGACCTTCCTCCTGGCACGACTCGGAGCGATTTCGGATTAAACAATCCTATTTCATACTCAGCGCCCGCCTTCAAAACCGATGTGGCAAATGCACTTTTCAATAAATTCGGGAGTGATATAAGGAGAAAGAACAAATGTATTGCTATTGAAGGAAATACTTATCGTGTGGGTGCAGATGTAGTGCCAACATGGCAATACAAGAGGTATTCAAAGGATGGCTGTTTTGTCGAAGGTGTCTGTTTCTTCGCAGATAATAATAATCAAAAGAAGGTTATCAACTTTCCTATTCAACACATAGAAAATGGTAAACTGAAAAATAGCCGAACACAACGACGCTTCAAACGACTGACAAGGATTTTCAAACGAATTCGGGCTCAGATGATTAGAGAAGGAAAGAGCGTCAATGGAAATATCACGTCTTTTCTATTGGAGTGCTTAGTCTGGAACGTTCCCGACCAGATATTTAACGGTTATGAGACTTGGACAGATAGATTGAAAGAGTCAATAAAGTTCTTGTATAACAGCACTACGAAAGAAAAGGATTGCAAATATTGGTGCGAAGTCTCTGGGCTCCTCTGTCTTTTCAGTAGCGATCGCAAATGGTCGCGAGAAGATGTCAAGGCCTATTTACTAAATTTGTGGAATTATTTGGAGTACTAATGATGAAAAACATAAAAACTAAGGCAGCATTATGGGTATTACTTGCCTTGTCATTTTTGCTGTTTTACGCTATATATCGCATTCAAGGCTCACCAGACTTTAACCTCAAAACGATTCTTCAAATACTGCCCAAAGTGGTTTCAATTGACCTTGTACTCCACGCTTTTTTTGTTAGTTTTCTATGGAAACTTCCTATTTTTAAGAATTGGCTAGTTCCCTTTCCTAATCTTAATGGCACTTGGAAAGGACAAATCTGTACAACTTGGATAGATCCTGAAACATGTGAAACACCCGCAGCTATACCAGCAATTTTGACCATCAAACAATCATTTCTTAACGTAAGTTGTGTAATGAGAACAGCGGAGATGACAAGCAGAAGTCTCGTCAGTAGTTTTGTGCTGGATAAGCAAAATCAACTAGAAAGACTGGTCTATACATACGACAGCAACCCAATTGAAACCGTTAAAGAAAGAAGCCCTCAGCACTGTGGAACTATGAGTTTTGAGATTGTCAGAGAACAGAAAAAAACCAAGTTAGAGGGTGGATATTGGACTGACAGAAAAACGACAGGAACTATAGAAATGCGTTTTTGGAAGAAGGAAAGAATCGACTCTTATCCAAAGGAAATGGGCACACACCCTGTCAGTGAAGTCAGAGCGAATAAAAGTTAAAACCATTAACAAGAGAACCTTACGATTGTACCTAAAAACAGACTTCGGCGTAACCAGTGTCAATCTACAACCTCGAAGAACCACTTGACCGTGCAGAGCCACCAAGGTAAGTTGTAGAAGCGAATAGAGTTCGCGATTCCCTGCCGAAAATAAAAGGAAGGGTGGAGGCATGAATCTTCCACCCTTCCAGTTTTCAAATCCTTAGCAGAAAGATGACTTCACGCCGAATCACTGCTATCTTCACCGCCCTCTGTAGAAACAACCTCCGCATCCTGCACAGATCCCTCAGTGTCACCACCGAGTGCCTTCGGTTCCTCAGAAGGCTTCAGCACAAGTGCTAGCTGCTCCAAAACCGCAACAAGTGCATCCGTGTCTCCGCTGAGCGCAAGCTGTTCAGGCGCATCCAGTGCAAGCGTCAACCGTTCTAGTAAGACGCGCTGTGAACGCCTTCCACGTTTCCACCCTTCTAACCTCCAACCCGTTTCGACCGCGTAATCAAGAGACCTTTGGACGACAGGAGCCACACTTCCATCTTTCCTCCAAATTTCCCCTTGACAAATTCTGCAATCTGTGGCATTATATTCTCATATTCATCAAAAACTTTGTATTCACATGCAGATTCCAGATTATTACGAAATCTTAGACATCGACAGGGGCGCGACTACCCCAGAAATAAAACAGGCATTCCGGCAACTCGCGAAACGCTACCACCCCGATAAGTACCCTATACACTTTGGCCCGGAGCAGGTAGCCTTCGCAAAGCGGATGCTCCGCGAAGTCTATAGAGCATACGCTGTCCTGCGCGACGAAAAGCGGAAATGGAATTATGACCGGACGCTACAGGCCGTTGAACACCAGCGGAAAGCGCACGAAGCGTCCCTGGACAAACTCAGTAAACTGAACCAGAACTACGCCAAGTTGGAATTGCTGTTTCAAGCACTGCTCCATCAAAACTATGAAACCGGCATTTCTGTATACGAGGAGCTGCTCCGCGAAAAAAGGGAAAGAACTGGGGCACGGAGACCTGACTCTACGACTGCGAGTCAGAAGGTGCGCATTGACGATTTCCTTAGCTATGAAGAGAGTCGGGACTGTGAATTCCTCATTGCGGAGGCATATCAGAAGGTTGGAAAGCGTCAACAGGCAATGGCGATGTATGAATCTCTCCTCGCCGCAGAAGCACAACGCCCCTGTTTTCGTCACTTTACCCGAGAGCTCAAAGAGCGCTTGAAATGGATATATCTTTACCACTTTAGCGTTGAAGGCTACCAGCAAACGGGCCCAGTCTCCTTGACAAAGATTCGGGCATTACAACTCCCGAAGCGTGAGACTGCCTGGATGTACAAAAAGATTGCTGAATTCTATGTTGAGATAAATAGGTTCCGGAAAGCACGGAAGGTCTTGCATAAGGCGTTTGAACTGCATCCGCGGCTGTCCGGTGCCAAGAAAATCTGCCAAAAACTCAAGATGGTGCATTTCGTGGAAAAGGTGCAAAAAGAATAATACCATAAACGTTTAGGTGGTAAGGCCGGTGCGCGCTCGCCGTCGCGCAGTTTATTACGCGGCTCCCACCCCGCAACTATTATTTATGAACCACCCTCGGTCACAGGGTAATCTTGGAGGAATAATGCGAAGAGAAGTCCGATGGGAACGGATGTTCCCGGATGAATTAGAAGCTGCGTTCAACACATGTCCCGCTGTCTATTTCACTTACGGGCTCTGCGAACCGCATGGCCCACAAAATGCCGTAGGGCTTGATGCGCTCAAGGCACACGCAATCGCTTGTCGTGCCGCGCAAACGCACGGCGGTATTGTCGCTCCGCCGGATTATTGGCATATCCATGAACACGGCATGTATGCGAACTGGGCATTCCGGAATGTCGGTGAAGTACGCAGCTGGCTCACCGCTATGCCGGCATGGCAACACTTCAAAAATGTGTGCTACCACGTTCGCGCCGCCGATGCACTCGGATTCCACGCAGCTATCTTCCTCACCGGCCACTACGGACCCAATTGGCAGGACCTCAAGACACTCCTGACGTTAATTCAACCCCACTTCGCCATGCGGCTCTATGGGCTTCCCGACTTTGAAGCGAACACCCCTGGGTTTGACCGGCAGGGCAACGGCGGAGACCACGCTGGACGCGTTGAAACTTCACTGCTGTGGGCACTAGAACCGGATTGCGTTGACATGTCGCGGATGCCTGCAGCGGACGCACCGGGACGCCACTTTGCGATGGGAGCAAACGCTGCCGAGTCCGATCGGCGCGTCGGCGAACGTATGGTAGCAGATGAAGTCGAATGGCTCGGTAAGAAGATGCGGGAATTACTAGAGACTTATGCCCAACAAGACATTTCCGAACGCCGTTCTGTCACTTTTGAGCAAGTAGAACACATCTGGGGAAAAATAGTATTGCCCCAGTTGAAAACCTTCAAAACAATGCAAAATTCGGACGAACCACCTCCGGAAGATTCACAATGGTTTCGGCAGTGGAAAATTCCAGATGCAATGTAAGGGCGGTGCCACAGGGCCTGCCCATCACCAGAGCTACCAATGCAATGTGAGTTCGGCTTAAAAAAGGCGAAACGCCCCCGGCACTGTCTTCGCGTCGACAAGCACGTGGCGGTGTCCGTGAAACGTAGGAACCCTTTGTTGTCGCAAACGGACAGTTTGTGCGACAAACACCCAACTCATAGAGAGGACATCACATGGAAACGACAAACGCACAACTCGCTGAAAACTACCGAAAAGATGGATTCTTAACAGGCATTCGTGTTGCCGACGAAACCGAAGCAAAGCACTATCACGATGCCTACAATGCATTAGAGGCAGAAGTCGGTAAAGAGAAATGCGAAATCGGCCTGATCGATTGGCATTTTGAGCATCAATTTATTTGGGAACTCGCAACCCATCCCAGAATTGTGGCTGTGATTGAAGAACTTATCGGGCCCGATGTGATGTTGTTAGCCACCCACTTCTTCTGCAAATACGGCCCCCGTGATAAATTTGTCGCATGGCATCAAGACGTAACCTACTGGGGACTTGAACCGCCAGAAGCAATTACCGCTTGGTACGCCATAGACGACAGCGATACAGGCAATGGGTGCATGCAGGTGATTCCTGGCAGCCATCAGCGAGGCATCCAAGAGCATGGAAAATCTAAACAAGTAGGCAACCTATTGAGTATCAATCAAGAAGTCCCAGTCACCGAAGTGGAGGCGGAAACTGCTGTCGATCTGGTGCTAAAAGCGGGGGAGATGTCCATCCACCACGGACAGACGATCCATGGCAGTCTACCGAATCATTCTACTCGCCGGCGGTGTGGCCTGACAGTTCGCTATATCCCACCGGGGGTACGACAAGCAGAAGAGAATTCGTTGAAAATGCCCTGGAAACCGATACTCCTGCATGGCGAAGACAGGTATCAGAATTTCACTACGGTACCAAGTCCGTTTCCACGCTAGAAGTTAATGAAGAGTGGAAGGGTGGAAAAAGCGTCTCTCCCATCCACTCTTCCAGTCTTTCAATGTTTGCTTCTCGTCTTCAAATTTTCCCCTCAAGGGGATGCGAGGAAGAGCAAAAATGCAACCTCATATCTACGATGCCATTGTCATCGGTGCGGGCGGGATAGGCAGCGCGACAGCGTACCAGCTTGCGGAATCTGGTGCGGACGTGCTTGTGTTGGAGCAGTTTCAGCGCGGACACGCCTTTGGCAGTTCGCACGGAGAAACCCGCATCATCCGGTTTTTCTACGATAAGCCGTTCTACACCGAATTGATGAAGTCCGCCTATGCAGAATGGCGAGCCCTTGAATCCGCATCGGGAAGGGCCCTGCTGTCCATTACGGGAAGTGTAAGCCTTGGAACAAGCGGGAATAGGTACGGCATCGCCGCGCGCAACAGCTTGGACGCAGCAGGCGTTGAATCGGAGTGGTGGGATGCGCAGCAATTGGCGAGTCGCTTTCCGCAATTCCACGTGTCAAAAGGAATGGACATCCTCTGGCAAAAAGACACCGGTTTTCTTCACGCTGCCCTTTGTGTCTCCACTCACTTGCAATTGGCAGCACAACGCGGTGCCGACATCCGAGAAGAGGCACCTGTCACTCGAATAGATTGGCAGGCGGATGTCCCAACCGTCTACACCGAAACGGGTCGGTTTCACGGCAGAAAGATCGTGGTGACAGCAGGTGCATGGACAGGCGGGCTCCTCGCAGCACTCAACCTCCCACTCACCGTTACACGACAACAGGTATGCTACTTCCATCCCACGGATGCTGCGCAGTTCCAACCGAACCGTTTCCCGGTCTTTGTTGAGGTAACGGCGGATGGCGAATTCTTCTACGGCATCCCCGCTTTTGGCAAAAATGGGATAAAGATGGCGCGCCATGGCAGGGGGCAACCCGTTTCACCCGATGCATGCAACCGCACACCCGATGCAGAATACATTGAGCGGCTGCAGAATTATGTTCAACAACGCCTCCCTGGCATTGGAAAAGCTGTCCACGCCGAGGTGTGCCTCTACACCGAAACGCCGGACGAAGATTTTATCATTGATGTGCACCCGCGCTGCCCCGCGCTGCTGATTGCAGCCGGGTTTTCGGGGCACGGATTCAAGTTTTGTGCCATCGTCGGACGCATCCTGAGCGAGTTGGCACTGACCGGGGAAACCCTTTTAGACATTCACCCATTTCGTATTGACAGGGAATACGGGAGCTCAAGCGGCATCGCAAGGTTACAGACATGACAAAACAGAGAAAGATAATTATCGGCGTGGTTTGCCTCGGCGTTGTGTTAATTCTATCGGCACTCTTCTTGATGATGTCACGGAAGGCGGGCATCACCGTTGATGCACCCGCGCCTCCTCGACGTGTTACGCCGATTTCATTGCCTCCGCCGATACCTTCGACCCTGGCTGTCAAAGCAAAATTACCCATACAGGATGTCAAACAGCTAGCAGAATCTGCCCTGAGAGACTACCTTCGCAAACCTATCCAGCGGAAAGATGGCGCGATTGAGTCTTTCATCACGCTAAACCCTAACGCTATCACAATGACGAGTTCGCCAGATGGCACCATCTCGGTGATAATGCCGTTTGCGTTCAAGGGTTGGGTACGTGCCTCTAAGAAGATTCTTGGAAAGGTGCTCCAGAAGCGCGAAGATTTTGAAGGGAAAGCAACAGCATCGTTAACCCTCAACCTAACGCTCAACTCCGATTGGCGTATTACTGCAAAAACGACATCCGACATTTTCATTCAAAAGGCAGAGCTTAGCATTTTGGGCTTCCGCATCTCGGTACGGAGTCTGCTCACCACATTAGTGAAAGAAAAGGTGTTGCCGAAATTAGAGGACTTGATTGTTGAATACATCACCAATATAGATGTGAAAACTCGCGTTGTGGGCTTGTGGAAGAGACTCCATACCCCGATAGTCGTCAATCAGGAGCCACCTATTGCCCTGGTAATAGAGCCTCTGGAAATCCTCGCACAACAGTTGTCCAGTGACGGGGTTACGCTTGCAATCAGCCTTGGGATAAAAACCTATATTCAGGCAAATATTGGGGATATACCAGATTCCCCATCTCCAGAAAACACGGTTACCGATTTACCAGCCCTCCAGTTTGTGGACTCGCTTGAATCGGGCTACCATGTTATTGTACCAATTGATGTCGCTTACACTGCCGTTGAAAACCTCGCGAAGCCACGTGTTGAAAAAGCCCATACGCTAAGGGGCATTGAAACGCATGTTGAAAACTTAACCCTCTACGGCAGCGGCACCCAGCTCGTGGCGGGTGTGGGGTTCAATATGCCTGCATTTGGTGCGAAGGGACAACTGTACCTGCTCGGTACGCCTGTATATGATAGGGCGGAGATGTCCGTTGCCGTGACCGAATTCAACTATTCCCTAACAACGCAAAGCCTACTTTTGGATATTGCCGAAAACGCAGGCGAGGGCATCTTTCCAAACCTCAGAACAACAGTTGAAGAGAAGCTGGTTTTCCCGTTAGGAGAACAGTTAACAAGGTTGCGTGAGAAACTGGCGGCTGTCATTGAAGCGCGGCAAATTGGTGACTATGTCCTCTTGCACGGCACAGTGGACACCGTCACTCCGGAGGCACTCTACCTGACGCAAGAAGGTTTGCGCGTTCCATTCCGCTTACAAGGGACGCTTGCTTGTGAGGTAAACCTCGGTTCCGGCAAATAGGTAACTCAATTTACCGTAAGGCACAGTCGCGATTCGGAGATCGTTCCTGCAGTGAAGAGCCCTCGCTCAGGAGATCGACAACTGAATGACTCTGATGCCTTCGTTATAAGGCTTGATTTTTCGTTGTGCATCGCGTATAATTTACCTGAAGTTGGAGACACATATGCCATCGCCAAAAAATGTTATCATCATCGCCGGTCCAAACGGATCCGGCAAAACAACGTTCGTCTCTGAATATCTCCGCTATTCAGAGGTTGAGTACCTCAGTGCCGACGCAATTGCGGCAAAACTGGTATCGAGCCCAGAGGAGTTTGACAGAGTTAAACTCCAAGCGGGCCGGCTCTTTTTTCAGCACATCCACAGCCTCATCGAAGCGGAGAAGGATTTTGCTGTCGAAGTTACGCTTGCAGGCAAAGGGTTTGCGCGGATTATTAGGCAGTTGAAGCAGGCAGGCTATACAGTGACAATCGCCTTTATTTTCCTTAAAACGCCTGAGATGTCTATCGCTCGCGTTCAAAACCGGGTGAGGGCAGGTGGACACCATGTGCCGACGGAGGACATCGTCCGTCGCTTCTATCGGAGCAAGCACAACTTTTGGCACACCTACAGACACCAGGTGGATAGGTGGAGCCTGTTCTACAATTCTGGGGAACATCCTCAGGAGGTCGCCTTTGGTGAAGGCAATCAACTCACGGTCACAAACAGAGAGTTCTTTGAACTCTTTATGCAAGATATTAGCAATGGAGGTGCATAATGCATCAAGACGAATTAAGCCCTGAAACCTATAAATGGGCACATGAGATGCTGCAGATTGGCAATCGAGCAGTCAAGCGCGCACAGGAAGAGAACCGCAAAAAAGGGGTTCCGAACGTCTATTCTTTTAACGGACACATTTACTATGAGCTGCCAAATGGGGAGCTGACGAGAGAAGATCCGTATAAACCGAAGGAACAGATTTAGCCCCAGCAGTGCGAAATGTGTGCAGAATGATTAATTGCTTGAGTAGGGGCGGGGTTTCCCCGCCCGATAATGAATGCCGCGGCTTAGGGATAGGATTTGTCCGAATAGGGGCGAGGCGACCTCGCCCCTACGATACCCGCGGTTTCCGTTAGGTGTCTATGCGATACTTTGACAAAAGGCGGAATCGGCCATGGTCGCTTTACAAGACATTCAAGCTACTTGTGATGACATCGTTCGCGAATTCGCGCCGATACAAGTTATTCTCTTCGGCTCCTATGCGTATGGCACCCCGACAGAAGACTCAGATGTCGATCTGCTGGTAGTTATGCCTATTCCAAAATCGGAGACGCGCCGGCAGGAGGTGGAGATTCGGCAACGTATTCCACGTCGGTTCCGCATGGATGTGCTCGTTCGCGCCCCGGAGGAAATTGCCTATCGTGTTTCGTACAATGACTGGTTCCTTCGAGAAATCCTTGAAAGAGGGAACATGCTTTATGGTTCTGGGAGTTTCTTCAAAAACGCCTTGGAAACGACGAGCAAACTGGATAAAAACTTTATGAATCCATTGACATTGGAGTGGGCAGAGACCGCGGAGGAAGATTATGCTATCGTAAAGTTAATCCAGCAGGCACCCACACAAGGTTTAAATAATCCTATCTGTTTCCACGCGCAACAGTGTATAGAAAAGTATCTGAAGGCATGGTTGCAAGAAGCGAACCTGCCCGTTCCACGGCCGCACGATGTGAAGGAATTGCTAGATTTGATTGTGCCAACGCTACCCGCATGGCGCGCGTGGGAGGCGGCCTTTTCGACGTTTGACAAATATGCGGTGGATGCTCGCTACCCTGGGTATTTCGCCACTGCTATTGATGCACAGCAGGCGGTACAAATTTGCACGGAGGTTCGTCAAGCCGTTCGCGCGACGCTGGAGCTCCCGATACCATAAAACGTGCTAATTAACTTTATTGCTTGAGTAGGGGCGGGGTTTCCCCGCCCGATAATGAATGCCGCGGCTTAGGGATAGGATTTGTCCGAATAGGGGCGAGGCGACCTCGCCCCTACGATACCCGCGGTTTCCGTTAGGTGTCTATGCGATACTTTGACAAAAGGCGGGATGGGCCATGGTCGCTTTACAAGACATTCAAGCCACTTGTGATGACATCGTTCGCGAATTCGCGCCGATACAAGTTATTCTCTTCGGCTCCTATGCGTATGGCACCCCGACAGAAGACTCAGATGTCGATCTGCTGGTAGTTATGCCTATTCCAAAATCGGAGACGCGCCGGCAGGAGGTGGAGATTCGGCAACGTATTCCACGTCGGTTCCGCATGGATGTGCTCGTTCGCGACCCAGAGGAAATTGCCTATCGTGTCTTACACAACGATTGGTTTCTGCGAGAAATCCTTGAAAAGGGAGATGTGCTTTATGGTGCTGATAGTCTCTTTGAGAAAGCCCTGGAAACCACCAATAAACTACGCCATAAAAACATTATGAATCCATTGACACTGGAGTGGGTACGGAAGGCTGAAGCCGATTATACGACAATAAAGTTGCTTCAGCAGGCATTGACACCGGATCTTTACGATACTATCTGTTTCCACGCGCAACAGTGTATAGAAAAATATCTAAAGGCGTGGCTGCAAGAGGCGAACCTGCCTGTTCCACGGACGCACGATGTGAAGGAATTGCTGGATTTGATTGTGGCAACGCTCCCCGCATGGCGCGCGTGGGAGGCAGCCTTTTCGACGTTTGACAAATATGCGGTGGATGCTCGCTACCCTGGGTATTTCGCCACTGCTATTGATGCACAGCAGGCGGTACAAATTTGCACGGAGGTTCGTCAAGCCGTTCGCGCGACGCTGGAGCTCCCGATACCATAAAACGCGGAAATTCCTTGACTTCCGATCTGAATTTGTGCTAAAATACGGGATGATATTGAAGAAATTACTTTTTTAATTTTTTTTTTCGCAAAAAAGTTGACAAAATTGCAATCTTGTCATATACTTTATGTTAATCAGAATCAGAACGAGGATCTTACGAAGGTGACGACCATGGAGCCAACACGCACGGATCTGAACATCGACAAAGCGATCGGTTTCCCCGCGATGCAACTGAGTGGAGCCCCGCGCGGGGCTGCGCGTCCTTTCGCCGCTGAGACAGCATTGCGATATGGTGTTCACGCCTATGTCACCTCTGTTTACCATCAGTTAAATTCCCCCCCCGCATAAATTACCGTTTTGTAACAATTCGTTACATATCTAACCTGACAGTGTCGGCGATTACTGTCGACCTGTCTTCGTCGCGCCCGCAGTACTTTCTCTGTTATCTCACGCAGAAAGGCGGGCGGGCTGTTTCTGTTGTCGCATCGGGGCTCGCTCGGTGCTTGTTATCCCTGCCAATTGTGTTGTTCCAAGTCGTGCACATTCCCATCGTAGGGGCGGGTCCCCGTGCCTGCCCGATATTTGTCCTACAGAATGACCGCATGGTGGCAGATGTTTTTGAGTCAATACTGTCTAACGCCTCTAATAGGTGTTATGCAAAAAGGCTCTGCCTAATGCTGAATTAGGCAACAAAACAATTTGAAAAGGAGTTTATTATGCCAATTTGCAGAGTAGTCCGAATCACATGCCATAAGCAAGAGGATTGGACTGGCCAAGATCATCCTTATATCACGATCAACGGGAAGCGCGTTTGGGGTCCGAAAGGTATGAGAGATGGACAAACGCGAGAGATTCAAAGCGATTACCAATTCCCCCGTCGTGCCAAGATAAGGCTGTATGAGCAGGACGATTACGAGCCCAATGACTTTCTTGGTGAGCACGAGGTCACACGTGCGGATATCGGTAAAGGCGAACAGGAGTTCACTTTCGCGGAGGATGACGCGAACTATTCAATTTGGATAGAGGTGTTCGCTGCCCCTGGTCGCTAAAAACATCCGCTAAAGTTGCTATAAACATACCGCCCTGACAGGGCTAAGAATCTCCCTACCCCCAGACACGATACGTGATCTGCGAGGGAGACCCAATCTTAGCACCGGCGTAATACGAAACGCGTTGTAAGACAAAGCCCCAGCGGGGCGGGATGTGTATAGCACCACGGTGCCCCAGAGCAATTAGCCCCAGCGGGGCGACATGTGTATCCATTGCAAAACAACGAAAGGACGAATAGGAGGATGCAGAATTCCAAAATCTGCGTCATCCGTATCATCCTTCTAAGCCGTGATTCAGACAACTACCGAGCGGGCACGCAAACCCCGCTCACACAACAAGGAGAAATCCAATGAAAAAACAAACGATTTTACTGTTAGTGCTTCTGCTAACATGTGCCTTATGGCTAACATCCGCAACCGCGGAAGAAGAGTGGGTACTCCAGAAAACACTTGAGTTCGGAGGTGTGGTCCGCAGTGTTGCCTTCCATCCCCAAGCAAACGTGCCTCAACTTGCTGTTGGCACCAACTACAACGACACTGACTACAACGTGGAGATCTATGATACCAACACCTTCAGTGTGCTGCACTATAGGGATTTTGGCAGAGACGCTGTCACATCGGTGTCATTCCGAAAAGGCTGGTATGACCTTGCTGTCGCGCATGACCGCAATCTGAGCATCTATGATTCGCTCAATGGTCATGTACTTAGTGAGCATAGGGATGTTGTTGCAGGTTGGATTAGGCAGATAGCCCACCGGCCTGATGGGAAGCGACTTGCTATTGCACCTGAGGGCAGCAGAATCCAGATATGGAACACGGATCATCAAGCCGGTGATCGTCGGCGTCTTCGCACCTTTAACATAGGACATCCCGATACTGCTAGCGTGGCATGGAGTCCAAACGGGCAAAGACTCGCGAGTGGTGGCAGTGATGGCACCGTGCGTCTGTGGAACCCTGCCACTGGTGTCAACTTCGCCGTACTCCGTGGGCATACCGACTTTGTTAGAGCGGTAGCATGGAGTCCAAACGGACAGATGCTTGCAAGTGTAAGTGTTGGGGAGCCCTATATCATCTTGTGGGATATGAATACTCAGCGCGAAATCAGACGAATGAATTCTCCGGCGTGCCTTTCCGTCGCATGGAGCCCCGATGGCCAAACATTAGCTATTGGGCTTTCATCATGGACATTCCAGGGGCGTACATCATCCGGAATCGCTTTATATAACCCAAACACCGGGAGCCGCAAACACTCCTTGGTAAGACTCGGCAAGGGTCATCTGTCTGTTGCCTTTCATCCGAACGGACGTTTGCTTGCGGGTGGGGATGACACCGGGACTGTCAGAATTTGGAAATTGATTACGGTTAATCGGTTAGATGTCACTCAGGACGAGCGGGTTGATCTCAACGACCTCGTTGAAGTCGCGCGCAACTACGGCAAAACGGGTACGAACCGTGCAGATGTCAATGGCGATGGCAGAGTGGATATCAAAGACCTCACCGCCGTTGCCGAGGCGATCAACCCCAATTTCGCTGCGCCTGCCCTCGCGCAGCAGCTGCCCACACTTCCGTTCACTACAGCGGAGGTGAGGGGATGGATTCGGGATGCCAAGCAGCAGGAGCTAGATGCACACGGCATTGCAGTGCTGGAGCAACTCTTGGCGGCACTCACGCAGGCAGAAACCCCGCCAGAAGAGACTGCACTATTGGTGAACTACCCCAATCCGTTCAACCCAGAGACGTGGATACCGTATCAGTTGGCAAAACCTGCCGAGGTCACGGTGTCTATCCATTCTGCGGATGGCAAATTAGTTCGGACGTTGGCGTTGGGGCAGTTGCCTGCGGGTGTGTATCAGGATAAAAGTCGTGCTGCCTATTGGGATGGCACAAACGAGCAGGGCGAGGCTGTTGCGAGTGGTGTCTATTTCTATACGCTCAAAGCAGGCGAATTCTCTGCAACGAAGAAGATGTTGATACGGAAGTAAGTCGCTGCTTGTAGGCGCGCTTTGATGAGGGTTAAGAATTTAATAGAGTCATGTAGGGGCTCATTGTCGGAACCAGGATTTGCAGGATTAGGGGATGACGAGGATTATAGGCTGTCCCTGATTGCCAACTGTACCTGACAGCATTACCGATTTATTTTCTGAAACCTCATCCACGCGCGCTTACACTTCTATAAACAGGCAGGTCCTACGGACCAAAGCCGAAGACCGTTCCCACCCTCGGATGTTGCCGTTTGTAACAATCGCCGCTTTATCCGCGTTAATCCCCTAATCCGTGATAATCCGCGATTCAGACAAACGCGGATGGAAACCATAAACATATCGCCCTTACAGGGCTTGAAATTGGGTGGGGCCACGCGGTGCTATAAACATACCGCCCTTACAGGGCTAAGAGTATGTACTCGCCTACCCCAGATACTACGCGTGAGCCGCGACAAAGGCACGACCCGAGCAGGGGCGCAATATAAAAAAGCCCCAGCGGGGCGAAAGGTGTATAGTTTCCGCGGCACCCCAGAAAACTTAGCCCCAGCGGGGCGACATGTGTATCCATTGCAAAACAACGGATGGATGCATAAGGGAACACTGAATTCCAAAATCCGCGTTAATCCCCTAATCCGTGATAATCCGCGATTCAGACAAACACGGGCGGAAACCATAAACATACCGCCCTGATAGGGAAACCTGAAATTGGGTGGGGCCACGCGGTGCTATAAACATACCGCCCTTACAGGGCTAAGAATCTCCCTACCCCCAGACACGATACGTGATCTGCGAGGGAGACCTAATCTTAGCACAAACGCGTTGTAGGACAAAGCCCCAGCGGGGCGAAAGGTGTATAGTTTCCGCGGCACCCCAGAGCAATTAGCTCCAGCGGGGCGAAATGTGTATCCATTGCAAAACAACGGATGGATGCATAAGGGAACACTGAATTCCAAAATCCGCGCAATCCGTGTCATCCTTAGGGTAAGTTCTCATCAAGCAACACTCGCATAGGTGAACTCCAGCACCATCTTCAGATAAGCAACCGCCTGCTCACGCGACACGGTTGGGAAATCAGCGAGGAACACATCAAGCGAATCGCCCTCGACAAGGTGCTGAATCAGGCTTTCAACTGGCACGCGGGTGCCCGCAAAAACCAAGGCACCGCTCATGACGCGTGCATCTTGGGAGATAATTTGTTCTTTTTTCATGGCGCGAGTTTTCCTCAGATGCGACAAAAATTCAAATCCAACTATACACCGCTGAACGCAGCACGAGACTCAACAAGGGCCAGAAACACCCCATCAATGCCTCACCTAACACCAATCCGATGAAAAACGGCACCGCCCGCCGATAGGCGTTGATACCCCCATGCCGCAAGATGAGCCACTTCGCAACCATCGCAAGGAATAGCGGAAACCAAATCACATCTGTCGTCCCAGGGGCAACGCCGATGACATAACCTGCTGGATGCAGCGGACACCACACAAAGCGCGAACGCAAAAACATGAGGCCTAAATTCGCCGCAAAGGTTAACCCTAACACCGAGGTCGCCAGCCAATCTGTCGGTTTCGGACTCACCAACCACGATGAGAGGAAGTTATACGTATCCGCACCCCCAGCATGGATCTGCTCCGAACCCGCGGCAACCCCCTCCTTGTAAATCGCGTACGGATAGAGAATTAGGCTGGATAGGATGCCGACGAGGCTCGCAATAACTAACACCACAAACATCGTGCGGTTTCGGATGCCTGTCCGCTCTGCAAGTTTGAATGCCTCGAGCTGATCTGGCATCGGATGCGTGCGAAAGGAGGCGTAGCTCGCCCCACTCAGCCAATTCATCAGCGAGAGCATTGTCAGGTTGCCTGCCCGGAGTCGCCGCGTACCGAGCAGCGAAATTATCATATATTGCGGGGTCAAATAGCCGATGGCGTGGATGGGTGGCCCGAGTTCCGCCCGCATCCGGGTTAAACCGACTACAATCAGCAGATAGATGCCAATGAAGATGGCAAACGCCCAGAGCGTCATGCCACTCCGAATACAGAAAATCGCCAGCAATAGTAAACAGGCAGCTAAGGTTATCACAGCACTGCGGTGCGAAAGTGCCTCCGTTTGCGACGCGGCGCGCTCGGGCCGAATCACCTGTGACAGTACGGCTGCAAAATGTTTTCGCGCATGCCAACACGCAATAGCGAGGAGCGCGAGCAATGCCCCGGCACCTTGTTCTCCCAAAAATGGGTAACCCTGCAAAGTTGACACACCTACCATGCTGCCAAATAGCAGCTGCACCTTCTTCAGCAGATAGAAAAAGGTGCATGAAAAGGCTAAGTCCAGCGGCAAAATAAACGAGAAGCCTATGAGGTAGGGGTGAAATCTCAGCGGCGTGCTACCCATTGCACTCCACGGTTTCTGCGTAAAATAGATATTGAGGTTATATTTCCTGACAGGAATCTCCGGTAGTACAGGAAAGAAGAACTGCAACCCGTTGAGCAGGTTTATCCCCATCGCTATTCCGAAGCCGAACCAGAGCAGCCGATTTCCGAAGATACGGCGGTTGGTGGTAATCTCAAGCGGAATTTGGATAATCGGATACGCGAGTTTTTCGTTTTCTATCCACTGCTTCCGGACGAGTGAAGTCAAACATAAGAAAATCATCATCAACAGGAAGATAACCACCGACCAGGAGAGGATGGGCACAATCCAAAACTGGACATAGCCTTCTGTAAAAAAGTTCACCTTTCCTTCATAGAAATCGTTGACTGTTTTCGGGTCTTTCACCACGAGCCATTGGGGCAGGTGGTGGAAAAGCAGTGCTTCCCAATCGTTTTCTGGGGTAGCGAATCGAAAGGCATAAGGGATGAGCCCCATCAAGCGCGGGATGCAATCGTGCCCCGAAAAAGCACTGCCGACAGCCAGCATCGCGTAAACCACAAGTAAATCGTGTTGCTGTAGCGCGGCGCGAGGAAAGGTACGCCGCACGCCCAGGTTCAGCATGGTGATAGCCAAAATGCCGAACATGACATTCACGGACATCGCAACCGTCGTCAGATGCGCTGTGTGCCAAATCATCTCCACGTACGCTATCCAATAACTGTTGCCAATAATCAAGAAAGTGCCAATCAACACGGCCCGTTTTGCAATAGGGCGTGAGGGGTGTAAGTTGGTATTGTGCATTTTTTCTGGAAGGGCGATAAAAACGCTTGCGCGAGCCGCATACGCTATGCGAAAATTTTGATTGTTATGTCTTGTACAATATGGTATACTAATTAAGAGAAGTCTGTCAAGATTAGAATTTTCAGGGCGATTTGGTTTTCTGTTTTCTGCCGAATGCCATCATGATATCACTATAAGTTAAAATAGACTTGACTCTCATGTATTTTTGTCGTATAATTTAACATGATTCATCCCCATTGGAATATATAGGAGATCTTGCAATGGAATTAACTTTTGAAAAAGACGACCTCTTGGAATCCCTGCAGGTGCTACAGGGCGTTGCAAGTGGCCGCAACACTTTACCTATCCTTTCAAATGTCCTCATCCACGCCGAAGATGGAACTATCGAGTGTGTCGCCACGGATCTGGAAGTCGGCATCAGAATTAAGGTGGAAGGGATTATTAAGGAAGAGGGTGCCATCACCGTCTCCGCGAAAAAATTAGCAGACATCGTCAAAGAATTGCCTGCGGGCCAAACGATAGAGATGGTTACCACCGCAAACGACCGGGTTGAAATTACTTGCGGGGACGGCGTTTACAAAATCATCGGGCTCTCTGATGAAGAGTTCCCACAACTGCCTTCTGTCAACGGTGCCGCGCTGAAAATGGATGGAGGTGCCCTGCGCGCTGTACTACAGAGAACGGAATTTGCTGCCTCCACAGAGGAAGTCCGATACTTCTTAAACGGGCTCTATTTTAATTGCCTCGAGGACAGAACTGAGGTTGTCGCCACTGATAGCCACCGCCTCGCGCTCGCCAGTTGCGAACCGCTCAACTTGCCTGAGGATGTCAATGGGTTTATCGTGCCGCTCAAAGCTGTCAGAGAGATTACCCGTACCTTCGCAAACTCCCCAGAGGTGAACATCTCCATTTTTGAGAATCAAATTCTGTTTGCCGATGAGCACGCTACCTTGACAACGCGTCTGGTAGAGGGGGAGTATCCAAAGTATGAGAAAATAATTCCGGAATCCCTTGATGGGCGTGCGGTTGTTTCCAAAGATTCGATTCTGGGTGCAACGCGGCGGGTTCAATTGCTGTCAAATCCGAAGAACTTTTCGGTCTGTTTAGAGATCGATTCGCAGCAGATTCGGGTTTCAGCGAAGACACCGGAGCTTGGAGAGGCACATGAGACGCTCAATGTGGAGTCCAGCACGGGTAGCGTGCGGATCGGTTTCGATGCGCGCTTGTTGATAGATGCGCTGTCCCACATTGAAACGGAGTCGCTCGCAATTGAGTTTTCTGGTGGGGTAAACCCCGTGGTTGTGAAACCGATTGGTGAGGAAGGGCATATTTGTCTTATCATGCCGATGCGCTTAGAACCTTAAACCTGCCTTTGCATGCCCAGCTCTCCTGTCAGCGGCGCGGCATGTGAGTCATCAAACCCATTTGGTATTATACCTATCAGGGCGGAGTACCATCTCCGCCCGTTTCCGTTTTTTCGCCCTGTCTGAAATAGCATGCCCTTCTAATCCAAAATTATTAACAAAAAGTTAAAAATATAGTTGATTTTTATATCTTTTTGTTGTATAATATAATTGAAGGTGAAACCTTCTCTGAAAAAAACACTGAATAGAGGTGCAAAATGATAAAGGCATGTACTACAGACAGGAAGAATTTTCCCGTGGGTGCGCTTACAAAACGTCCATGCGGTTGGAAGCGTTCGCTACACAACGATGCCCGCTTGGCAAGGGCTATTGTTGGCTATATTGAGATGAATTTCAGGCAGGTTGGCACTCGTATCACAACAGGTGTAAGCCATAAAAAAGTTGCTCGTTAGTCACTTGCAACTTGGCGGCAAACTTGCGATACATTCGTCTTTAGGGCAGAAGCAGCACGCGCTTTTCCAAGCGCGCCTAGCGAATAGTGCGAAGGCTGTTCCCGGCTCGGAGTGGCGCAATTTATTGCACATTGGGATGCACAATAAATTGTGCTACTACCGCCTACAACTTAACCGATTTCTGTTCCCGACATCTGCTCCAATGCCAACATGAGGGCTTGGGTGCCGAGGCGGCCATGTCCTTGTGCTTTCACCGCTGTGTAAAGCTGATGCACTAACGCGAGCCCGGGGAGGCTCAGATTCATCTTGCGTGCTTCGTCCAAAGCGATGCTCATATCTTTGATGAAGTGCTCTACGAAGAAGCCCGGGTCAAAGTCTCGTTTGAGGAGGCGTGGTGCCAAGTTATCCAGCGACCAGCAGGCGGCTGCGCCGCCACTAATTGATGACAGCATCGTCTCCAAATCCAGCCCGGCTTTATGGCCGTAAATCAAGCCTTCACAGACACCAATCATCGTTCCAGAAATAGTGATTTGATTGCACATTTTGGTATGCTGCCCTGCGCCTGCGCCCCCTTGGTGGACGATGTTTTTTCCCATCGCCGAAAAGAGCGGCATCACAGCTTGCACAGCCTCGGTATCACCACCTACCATGATGGAAAGGCGTGCTTCTCGCGCACCGACATCCCCACCTGAAACAGGCGCATCAACAGAAGCGACTTCCTGCGCCTGTGCCTCGGCATAGATGTCTTGCGCGAGGGAGGGCTCAGTCGTTGTCATATCAACGATAATGCTGCCCGGTTTTGCGCCCTTTAAGATACCGCTTTCGCCGAGGCAGACCGCCCGCACATCAGGTGGAAACCCGACAATCGTAAAAACGACATCGGAAGCCGCAGCAACGGCACTCGGCGAATCAGCCCACGCTGCGCCTGCATCGATAAGCGGCTGCGCCTTCGATTTCGTGCGGTTATAGACAGTCATTCCATAGCCTAAGTCCATCAGGTGTTGACACATCCAACGTCCCATGACACCGGTGCCAATCCACCCCAGTTTTGTTGTTGCAGGTTCAATTTTCTTAAACGTGGTTTCCATAATTCTCCTTTCGGACGTAGCGTCTCAGTTATGTCCTTTTTTATCCTTTGGCTTGCGGATTGGGTGGGCCCTCGCTTGTGGCACAGCGTCTTTCGCTATGTCCTTTTTACCCCTGAAATCCTTTGCCAATTGCGAACCGATGACAATACCGCCAACAACGCCGGCACAATAGATAACGAAAAATCGCGTCAGCAACACATAGAGGGGTATCAATTCTTTGAGAATCAAACTCTGCATCAGTCTGACGGTGACAACCTCTGCAACCCCGCTTGCACCGGGGCTCGGCGCAAACAGCACGACAAAGTTTAGCATCAAGTTCGTAATGCAGATTTCCCACAACGTTGCGTTTCCGTTGAGTGCTTTTAAGACTATGTAGCTGCCGACAATTCGTGCCCCAAGGAACCCACAAGTTAGGAGCAAACTGAGCGCGCAAGTCCCTTTATAGTCTCGGATAAACATCCGGGTGAACGATTTGTGTTCATTAGTGAGTTGTTCTACTCTCAACGCAGCACGTTCTAGGACAGGGGCGAGGCGGACGAACCTTCGCTGCGCATCGGCACAAAGCCACTGAAAAAAACGAAGAACGATTTCCGGCTTGAAAAGCAATAGCAGAAACACTGCAAATACCAAGCCGAACATCAAAAAACTAAATAGACTTACCCATGTAGCCTCTTTCGGTAGAAAGGCGGGGTCCAGCCAGAGTATACCGCCTGTGCAGACAATTAACGTCGTTAAGGTTGAGAGGAAACAGATGATGCCTGTCGTCATTGAGCCAGACAGTGGCACACCTACCCGTGTAAAAATATAGAGGTGCCCAACCCCGCCGGTCTGGAACGGCGTAATACATGACACACAGAGCGTCGCCAAATTCGCGCGAAGGCTATCGCGGAATTTAATCTCTGGGGTGACTTTACGAATGAAAATGTGGAAACGCAGTGCTCCGAACAGCCAATCCAGAAACATGCACAGGCACGCGCCCAGCAGCAGTTGGGCCCGCATCTCGAGAACAACCTGTTTTATATCTTGAGTCCCACCCCACAAAAAACTGAAGAATAGCCCTGCGAATGTACACAACACAAAGAAAACCGTACCGCGAATTCTGTTTTCACGGCTCAGGGAACGCCTCAAGAATTCTTGCATTAATAGCTAAATCTCCATTGTTGGGGCGGTAAGAAAATTTCCTGTAGGCGATGTTTCTAACAAGCAGAGGGCCTCGCGCATGACAGAAAAATTACCGACTGCTATTCGTGTTCCGCTCTAGTCTGCAACAAGTGCCAGGGTTAGGCTAATATCCATCGGCATTGCAGAATGTGTCAATGCCCCGACAGAGATCAGGTCGACACCTGTTGCTGCGACAGCTTGCACCCGATCTAACGTAATCCCGCCGGAGGCTTCCGTCACTGCACGCTCACCCACCTCATGCACAACACTCTGCATAATGCTGGTGGGCATGTTATCAAGGAGTAAGATGTCCGCGCCTGCTGCCAGTGCTTCGTCAACCTGCTCGAGGGTTTCAACTTCGACCTCAATCTTTGCTGTGTGTGGGACAGCCTGTCGTGCCCGCTGCACGGCGTTACCAATGCCACCAGCGGCGACGATGTGGTTATCCTTAATCAACACGCCATCATAAAGTCCAAAGCGGTGATTGTGCCCCCCTCCAACCCGCACGGCGTATTTCTGAGCTGCCCGCCACCCTGCAGTTGTCTTCCGAGTATCCACAATTTTGACATCATAGTCAGCAACGGCTTTGACAAATTGTGAGGTGAGGGTTGCTACTCCAGAGAGCCGTTGGAGAAAGTTGAGTGCAGTTCGCTCGCCGATAAGAATGGATGTCGCGCCGCCTTGCACCTCAGCCAGCACTGTATCTGCCGCAACTGCGTCGCCATCGCTAACGAAGGCGCGAAAGCTGAGCGCGGAATCCAACTTTGCAAAGAACCGTTCGGCGACAGGTAGCCCTGCGACGATGCCAGCACTCTTAGCATGGAGTGTGCCAATGCCCTGCTGCGCGGGCGGCACTGTCGCCTCGGTGGTAATATCGCCGATGCCGATGTCCTCTGCACAGGCGAGGTCGAATAGGGTGTCTAGTGACTGCAGATTTAGCATGTATCGTCCGGTTTCCTCAGCGTTCCTAATACCTTTCTAAATAAGGGGTAAGGAACTTTTTCGCGTCTTCCGTCACCTCCCATGCGTCTGGCCAGAAACAGAGATCGATTGAGAACCAATCACCGTCGTACCCTGTCTCCTCCATGATAACAGGAATGATTGCATCAAAGTCAAGCACCCCCTGTCCAAACGGCGCGTGCGTACTGGTATGTTCATCGTGGAGCGTATTGTCCGAATCGATGAGGTGGAAGTGCCCGATTTGTCCTTTCAACTGATGAGCGAGGGCAATCACACCGTTCGCGCCAAGCGTTTCTTGTTCGCCGACTTGCCGTGAGCCGACGACAGCACACATGTGTGCATGGCACGTGTCAAACATCACCTTGAAATTGGGATGGTCGACGGCTTGGGGCATCGCAATAATATCGCTCGGCTTGTTGAACATGAACCCCGGCTCAAACTCCCAGAGCATCAAGACACCGTGGTCTTCCGCCACTTGTGCGCACCGCCTCCACACGGAGACAATCCGGTCCCAGGCCTTTTGCCGGTCAACGCCCGGAATTTCTTCTTCCGCATCAGTTACGGTATCTACACGAATCGCAGGCGAACCTAAATCAAGGGCGAGTTGGAGGTTTTCCTTGAACAACTTGTAGTATTTATCGTCCTCTTGCGCCTCATCCGTAGCGGGCCCGGGGTGCGACCAGAAATCGGCTGCCAACCCGGAAACTTCCAAGCCGTAATAGGCAATCAAGCCTTTGACAGCATCCCGGTCGCTTTTCATCGGGTAATCGTTGATGTCAATATGCGGTTTAAACGCGCCGATTTCAATGCCATCAAATTCAAGTTCGCTGAGGCGTTTGACAACATCGTCAAACGGGACAGGGTTATCTTCATAAGGGCCAAATGCATAAGCCCAACTTCCAATTGCCAATTTTTTTGCCATTTTTTTACCCTTTCACTTGTGAGTATAAAAGTCTCTGATGTCCGTGGCTCCCTGCGGATACAGGGCACCGCCCTTACAAAACTAGGGCGTGCTTTGCCATAGTGCTTACGAGCCGTTATTGCAAAGCCGCTTGAGGGCTCCGTGGGTGCGATGAACGCATCAAAACTACGGAACACGGGAAATCAGCTGCTGAACAGCCGTTTCGATGTCAAGCGTTATCTGCTCTACCGTCTCTCTTTTCTGCGTCTTATAAGTGTTGTAAGACTCCAAGAGGTTTTTCGGTTCGCCAACTCGGACAGACGCAACTCGCGGCCCCCGCTTTTTTGATTCACCGAAAGCCTCTCTTTCCAATCGGACGATTACATCGAGAAAACGCTCCGGGGAACGTTCTTCAGCGACGTAGCCATCAGAAATCGCTATAAAATTAATCAACCGCTCCAGATCGGGATAGAATTGCTGGAATTTCTGGAGCAGTTCTTCATGTATCTTCCGCTCATACGCTGTCATCCCATCGATGTCTCTGTAGACTTCAGCATCGACCAGGTTTTTCAAAGCACGGACGCGGGTGAGGACATCAGCCTCGGAGTGAATGCCCATAATTTGCTCAGCGTGCGAAAGAATTTTCTCCTTTAGCCCCTGAATTTGCGCATCGAGCGACACGGTAGCATCCACCTTAAATTGATATTCATCTGCAAGCGTTAATAAAATTGCTATGCCGATGCGTCGCAATCGTTCGTACCGTTCCAGCGGCGTGTGCGCTGTAGGTGGGAGGACATTCCGCTCTAATTCCGTGAGCGCAGTGTCAATTGCGTGCCACATGTCCTGTGGATAGCGATATTTGATACCGAGCGGCACAACGTAGAGCGGTTTGCTGATGCCCGCCTTTTTCATATCGTCTAAAGCCCAGAAACAGAGCTGGGTAATGCCTCTCTCAAAGCGCATGACGGTGTCATTCTGCCTCGAAATTTCTCCTTCGGCGAAGATGACAAGCGGCCACTCGCCTTCGGATAGCAGCTGCCGGGTTGTCCGGAAAGCGTTTCGATCGGCGGTACCGCGCACAACCGAATACGCACCGAGCCGTTGCAACAGAAAGCTGCGGATACCACCGAAATGCCCCTTGTCGAAGGTTTCCCGAGCTGTCATGTAGTAATACGGCTGAGAGAGCCGTTTTGACAAGAGAAACATAACGGCAGGATCTGCGCGCGCCGCGTGGTTAGGAGCTAACACCGTAGGATAGCCATGCGTCGTTTCTAAACGTGCAATGGACTCTGCATCAATCTCTAACGTTAGCTCCTTCAAGAGCCAGCGGCTGATAAACGGCACGAGGGCTTTCGCAACCTTAATCACAATTGCACTCGGTTTAGGGGGTTTGAAATCTAGCATGACTGCGTGTAGGTAACGGCACACGGCGTGTGTCTACTACCTTAAAGGCTCGGCGGGTAGCAACAGATAATCTCCATCGGCGTGTCCCCCGTGCTAACAATGTCATAGCCGGGTAAGCATCGCGGAATAAAAACGGATTTGCCCCGGCGGAGCGGCACATCTTCAAATGGACCGCGGAGTTCGCCTTCGCCGCCTAAAGTCACGAGGCAATAGAAGCCTTTCCCCGCGGGCATACTCAGCGTTGAGGCCACCGTCAAACGGGAACATCCGAAGAATTGTGATGCCGCCTCTGGCACAATACGTTCTTCGCGGCTGTCGCCTTCTGCCCTGACGAGTTCCGGTGTGCGCCGGATGTAGTTGTTGAGATAGTCCAATTCCAGTTTATCAAACTCGGCGGCATCCACTGCCAAATCCCAACCGAGCCCGAGGTGCCCATCTTCTCTACCGTACGGGAATCCCTCCCATTCAGCGAGGATGTTCCAATCGGTAGGCTCTTGTGGTTCAAGCACGCAGAGCCCTGTCCCGAGCGAATGGACAATCGGGGTGCGTAAGAAGTAAACCTCGCCTACCTTCGGTTCAACGACGTGCATGAGGCTTCGCAAGGTTTGCACATCTTGTGCCTCCATCAGGCGGCGGAATTCCGCTTTGTCTATCGCTTCCTTCCACCCTATCCATGCCTTCGCACCGGGGCGCGTGCCTATCAAGATCCATGCCTCATTTTTGCCGAAGGGTGAGTTGAGATGCGCTTGCGCAAAATCGGGATTTGGATGCCAGTGGATAGGGATATGTGCCCCTTCGCCAACATCAAAAATCTTGAGCAGCACGCCCAATTCAGTGCTATATTTGGCGACATGCGTGCTACCGAGTGTTTCCTCTGGAAACGCATCCAAGAGGGCTTTCAATAACACAACCTCACCGCTCGGGAGTTCTATACGGCTCAAACCTTTGTCGGGAGGATTATCTCTGCCGGGGGTGATTGCCCGATTTGTGGAGAAAATCCATTCTTCAGAGTAATAGTCGTCCTTCGGATGCGGTTCGCCCATAAACGCAGCGCGAAGTTTCCCACCATTGTAGAAGTGCAGGTAGGTGTTCGGGGCTAAGGCGATGGGCGCGGCTAACATTGACTTCAATTCGTTTTGTGATGCCATATTGCTATCCTTTCTTTATCTTTAGAAGTTAAGTTTATCATTTTACACAGAATTTTGTCAATCTATTTCCAGCTCAAGGTTTCCTCGCCCTCGCGCTACGGGACGAGAGAAGCAGGTGGACACTGCGGCCCGCGCCTACAGTGCAGGTAAATTCTTGACAATCTCCACCGTTTTTAGACTGACATTTATCACGCGGGCGATGAGCTCTACGATATACCGCGGCGCATCCGCACGATTCGGATCGTTCACAATCCCACTCCGCTTATCTACTTTGACGCAATATTGGTTCACTACCCACTCCAATGCAGAACGGGTCCCTAAGCGGTATTCATAAGCTTCCGCAGGGATGCCATCCAGCGTCAGGAAATCGTTGTAGACAAGCGACGTTTTGTCTTTCGACAGTTTCATCTTCTCCACGCGCCAATTGAGGAGCACGTCCGGGGTTTGGATGAACTTCAGTGTATCGTATTCGTCCTGGTCTTCGTAGTTGACGTGGAGGGATGCGAGTTGCGCCCCTGCTTCCGCAAAACCCCAGAAATCTTTGGCGAAGGGGATGTGGGGCAAATCACGCTTGAGGTTCACCTGATACCGTTCGCGATAATCGGGATGATGCAAGATGCCATAATTATAGTGGAAGATATCCCACTTGCTGATGGTGTCATCTTGGTAGTGCGTGCGGAACTGCGCCAATGCCCACTCGGTGATGTTTTCGCGGCGATTTGTGCCATCCTCGTCGTAGGTGTAGAAGGGAAAGCATTGAGCACCACAAGCTGGGCCTACAACATGACAATCTGTTAATTGGTTGCTCATAAGAATCATGAAAGGTTTTTCAGATCCTTTATCCGTTAGACAAATCACCTGATTTTCCCTTTCGGTTTCCGGGGTCGGAAAGATAGACGGGAACACGCATATTCCATCTATCATGAATCTATCGAAGTAAAGCCGCGATGTTGTGAATGGCCGGTAGAGCGATTGTCGGATTTTAGTTTGTGCAAATTCTGCAGTTTTCCCTCCTTTCAGTTTCCGTTTTAAGGTAGAACTCCACTTGATTTTCGCATCATCATACGCCACAAAATCATCAAGGTTTGCCTGCTTGTGTTTTCGTCTTTTCCACCTATCCACTTCCGTGTTGTAAGTGTCACTCATCCGCTGCACGTTCTCAGCAAGTCCGTCTCGGTTGAAATTGTAAGCCCACGCATCGCGGCAGGTTTTTACCCCATTGCTATAGGTTTTGAAAATCACATCCACCGCCGCGCCTTTTCCTGCTTTTGCTGCTTTAGTTCCCATCGGGATAAAGGTGTCAAACTCGGCACGTAGCCCTTCGGTGAGCCATGTGTGTCGTGCATCAGGTTGAAGCGGTTTCCATTCAATAGTGCCCACGTGTTGACGTTGGGTGAGAAAGTCAAACTTCTGTTTTTTGTTCCACAACTCATCGGTGCGATAGTAAAAGATGCGGGGTGTTTCCGCTTGATTTCCCTTTCTCTTCACAAACAGATTAATGCTTACGCCTACCGTGATGTCGAACACATTGGCATGAGAAACCTTCAATCCCTTCCGCATGTTCCCGCCCAAATCCAAAACATAAATCGCATCGCAATCTGCGGCGAGGTGCTTCCGCATCCCATCAAACGCCAAACCCTCGAGAAAACTGTTGTTTGTGACGAAGGCAACAACCCCCTCCTCGCCAATCCTGTCCAATGCCCATCGAATTGCCTTCACATAAGGGTCATAGAGTGCATTTTTATTCGTGGCTTTGGAGTCGGCGGCGTAGGTGTCTGCAATACGTTTGTCCATTGCCGCGTATTTTCTATTCCTATTGTTGTCGTTCTCATTTGCCTGCCACGCATTGTAGGGTGGATTGCCGATAACCACAAACATCGGTGTCTGCTTCTGTTTCTCAACGCGTTCGGTATTGGCGGGGGTGAATAGCTGCGTCTGCCGCGCTTCTGCCACCTCAAAGGTATCCACCAGACATAGTCCTTCAAACGGGGCGTACTGATTTGTGGCAGTGTAAAACTGCTGTTCAATGTTGAGGCTGGCGATATAGTACGGCAGGAGCATGACTTCGTTGCACTGAAGTTCGGGCGGCACTGCGGTGTATTTTCGCTCCAATGAGATGGGGTCCAATTCCTGCATGAGCCGCACGATGAAGTTGCCGGTGCCGACGAACGGATCGATGATGTGCACACCGGTATCGGACAACGAGCGGTTAAACTCGGTTTGTAGAATGTGCTCAACGCTTTTCACCATGAAGTCCACAATTGGTTGAGGGGTATAGACGATGCCGTGTGTATCTGCCACATCCGCAGAGAATCCCTGAAAAAACTTCTCATAAAAGGTATTGAGGAAGTGCTGTTTTTGGGAGAAGTCTTTGCAGAACGCCGCTGCCTGCTCAATGGCGATGTAGAACCGGTCAAGCGGTTTGAGAAACGCGTCCCGGCTCATCGCATGGCGCATGAGCGCGGTACTCACCTTTTCAATCTCACTGGCAATGATATTTCGGCTCGTAAAGTCCGAACGTTCAAAAACGGTGCGGAAGATGCGTTCGGTGAGGATATGCTGGATGAGCATCTCCTCGACTGCATCCTGTGACAGGGCTGGGTTAATCGCAGTGCGGCAGATTTGATAGAAATCGGCAAACGCGTTTTGAAACGCGACATCTGCTTTGTGCTGTTTGTCGATAAGTTCTTTCAGTTTACTTGCGAGTGCTGGCACATGTGCCCTGAAATCGGCGACGGCGGTGTGCCAATTGTCAAGCGCGGCTGGAACATAAGAAAACAGGTAGTGGAGCGCGGCAATCAGGCGTGCTGGCTCGGTGATGTCCAGGTCCAGTACGACTTGTCCGTTTTGGTACAAGATGGCGCGCTGTGGCGTTTGAAAGAAGGTGTTCTCAAGCGGATAGCCTGCGTCCCGTTTTTGCTGCACGGCTTTGAGGAGAGCATCGTGCATATCTTTCGCTTCCCAGTAGGCGAAGGGGAGGCCATACTCGTCGAGTATCACGCCGTCGAGGACGATGCGGTTTCCCTTGGGGGTGTGCATGGCATATTGTGGGATAAGCGTCGCGTTTACTTGCTTTGCACAGGCGTTCAGCAGCGTATCAAAAGGTGAGCTGACTGCGCCTTCGTGTGTGGCATCGTACCGCTCGTATTGCTGCAAGGTCGCGTAATAGTCTCGGATTGCTTTGTGATTGGGTTTGAGAGTCAGTTGTGGCATAGGAATATGATAGCATAGCAGGGAATATTAGTCAAGGGGGAATTGACGCGCGGATATTAGGTTCTCGGGATTCGGGGAGCCCGCCTACGGGAGAAGCAGGTGGACACTGCGGCCCGCCGCTACAGTGCAGGCAAATTTTTCACAACCTCCACCGTCTTCAAACTAACACTGATAACGCGGGCGATGAGGTCCACGATATACCGCGGTGCATCCGCACGATTCGGATCGTTTTTGATGCCACTCCGCTTGTCTACTTTCACACGATACTGATCCACTATCCACTCCAACGCAGAACGGTTACCTAAGCGGTATTGATATGCTTCCGCAGGGATGCTGTCCAGTGTCAAGAAATCATTATATTTCAATTGTGTCTTGTCTTTGGAGAGTTTCATCTTCTCAACGCGCCACTCTATCGGCATCCCAGGCGTTTCGATGTATCTCAACTTATCGTATTTTGGATAGGATTCGTAGTTGAGATGGAGCTCTGCTAATTCCGCCCCTGCATGGACGAAGCCCCAGAAGTCTTCGGCGAATGGGATATGCGGCAAGTCGCGCTTGAGGTTTGCCTGATACCGCTCGCGATAGGTAGGGTGGTGCAGGAGTCCGTAGGTATAATGAAAGATGTCCCATTTGGTGATGGTATCATCTTGGTAGTGCGTGCGGAACTGTGCCAATGCCCACTCGGTGATGTTGTCGCGACGGTTTGTGCCATCCTCATTGTAAGTATAGAAAGGGAAGCATTGCGTCAGCGATCCAAAACCGCCTGTCATTACAACGTTGGGAATACAATCAACCATCAGAGAAGTAAAAGGTTTTTCTTGTGTCATATTGACACAAATCACCCGATTTTCTTTTTCGATTTCCGGGGTCGGAAAGATAGATGGGAACACGTATACTCCATCTATCATGATTCTATCAAAGTAAAGCCGCGATGTTGTGAATGGCCGGTAGAGCGATTGTCGGATTTTTGTGTTGGCAAATGCCGCGATGTGCCGCCTCTTCATTTTTTGTTTCAAGCCTAAGCTCCACTTGATTTTCGCATCATCAGGCACCACAAAATCATCAAGGTTTGCCTGCTTGTCTTCTCGTCGTTTCCACCTATCCACTTCCGTGTTGTAAGTGCCAATCATCCGCTGCACGTTCTCAGCAAGTCCGTCTCGGTTGAAATTGTAGGCCCACGCATCGCGGGCAGTGTTGACACCGTTGCTATAGGTTTTGAAAATCACATCCACCGCCGCGCCTTTTCCTGCTTTTGCTGCCTTAGTTCCTATCGGGATAAAGGTGTCAAACTCGGCATGGAGCCCTTCTGTCAACCAGGTATGTCGCGCATCGGGTTGAAGCGGTTTCCATTCAATAGTGCCCACGTGTTGGCGTTGGGTGAGAAAGTCAAACTTCTGTTTTTTATTCCACATCTCATCGGTGCGATAGTAAAAGATACGGGGTGTTTCTGATTCATTTCCCTTTCTCATCACAAACAGATTGATGCTCACCCCTACCCGAATGCCGAACACATTCGCATTAGAAACCTTCAACCCCTTCCGCATGTTCCCACCTAAATCCAGAACATAAATCGCATCGCAATCTGCGGCGAGGTGCTTCCGCATCCCATCAAACGCCCTACCATCAAGAAAGCCGTTGTTTGTGACGAAGGCAACGACCCCTTCTTCTCCAATCCGTTCCAATGCCCACAGAATGGCCTTGACGTAAGGGTCATAGAGTGCATTTTTATTGGTGGCTTTGGAGTCGGTGGCATACGTTTCCCGTATCAAGGCATCTATTTCGGGGTATTTGCGATTTTTGTTGTTGTCATTTTCATTCGCTTGTCCCGCGTTGTAAGGCGGGTTGCCGATGACGACAAACATATCTGCGGCCTTCTGTTTCTCAACGCGTGCTGTGTTTTCCTGCGTGAAAAGCTGCGTCTGACGTTCCTCAAGCAACTCAAAGGTGTCGGCAAGTGCGAGGCCTTCAAACGGCAGGTATGTCCGCGTGCGTTGAAAATACTCGTGCTCAATGTTCAGGCTGGCGATGTAGTAGGGCAATAGTAGAATCTCGTTGCAATGCAGTTCGTTTTTATACTTTTCCTCCAACGTTGAACCTTGGATGTCTTGCATGAGCCGGACGATGAAGTTGCCGGTGCCGACGAACGGATCGATGAGATGCACGCCGGTATCCGAAAGCGACCGGTCGAACTCGGTATTGAGGATGTGTTCGACGCTGTTCACCATGAAATCAACTATCGGTTGTGGGGTGTAGACGATGCCGTGCGTGTCTGCCACCGCTACAGAGAATCCCTGAAAAAACTGCTCATAGACGGTATTGAGGAAGTGCTGTTTTTGGGAGAAGTCTTTGCAGAGCGCCGCTGCCTGCTCAATAGCAAGATAAAAAGGGGTGAGGGTTTCAAGGAAGTCGTCTCGGCTAAATGCATACTCTGTGAGCACTTTGATAACCTTCTCAATGTCGCGGGCGATGACGTTGCGTTGCACAAAATCCGAATTGCTGAAAACGGTGCGGAAGGTGCGTTCAGTTAGCAGATGTTGGATGAGCATCTCCTCAACGGCGGCTTTTGAAAGATTCGGGTTGATGGATGCGCGGCATTGTCGATAAAAATCAGCGAATGCAGTCACAAAGTGTGCGTTGGTTTGATGCTGTTTCTGGATGAGTACTGCGAGTTCTGTGCCAATAGCAGGCACTTTTTCCTTGAATTCAGCGACGGCGGCGTGCCAGTTTTC
This sequence comes from uncultured Poribacteria bacterium, assembly GCA_958295855.1. Classification (GTDB taxonomy): domain Bacteria; phylum Poribacteria; class WGA-4E; order WGA-4E; family WGA-3G; genus CATQHH01. The sequence goes on from OY282383.1 coordinate 1,195,878, forward strand.
AAGCGCCGCGGGCGGCGCGGCGAAGAGGTGTTGGAGTGCGGCAATCAGGCGTGCTGGTTCGGTGATGTCCAGGTCCAGTACGACTTGTCCATTTTGGTATACGATGGCGTGCTGCGGGTTTTGGAAAAAGATGTTATCAAGCGGGTAGCCTGCGTCCCGTTTTTGCTGCACGGCTTTGAGAAGGTCATCGTGCATATCTTTTGCTTCCCAATAGGCAAAGGGGAGGCCATACGCATCGAGTATCACGCCATCGACGACGATGCGGTTTCCTGCTGCGGTGCGCATGGCATATTGTGGCACGAGTGTGGCATCTACCTGTTTTGCACAGGCATCCAGTAAGAACGCAAAAGGATTGCTAACTGCACCTTCGTGTGTGATGTGGTGCCGGTCGTATTGGTGCAGTGTAGCGTAATAGTCTCGGACTGCTTTGTGGTTGGGTTTGAGGTTGAGTTGTGGCATAGGTGCATGATAGCATAGCGGGGAATATTAGCCAAGGGGGAATTGACGCGCGGATATTAGGTTCTCGGGATTCGGGGAGCCCGCCTACGGGAGAAGCAGGTGGCCACTGCGGCCCGCCTCTACAGTGCAGGTAAATTCTTGACAACCTCCACCGTCTTCAGACTCACGTTGATGATGCGGGCGATGAGGTCCACGATATACCGCGGTGCATCCGCACGATTCGGATTGTTTTTGATACCACTCCGTTTGTCTACTTTGACGCGGTACTGGTCCACCACCCACTCCAACGCAGAACGCGTGCCTAACCGATATGCATAAGCTTCCGCAGGGATGCTGTCCAGTGTCAAGAAATCATTATATTTCAATTGTGTCTTGTCTTTGGAGAGTTTCATCTTCTCAACGCGCCACTCTATCGGCATCCCTGGCGTTTCGATGTATCTCAACTTATCGTATTTTGGACAGGATTCGTAGTTGAGATGGAGGGTTGCTAATTCCGCGCCTGCGTTGGCAAATCCCCAGAAGTCTTCCGCGAATGGGATATGAGGTAAGTCGCGCTTGAGATTCATCTCATACCGCCCGCGATAAGCAGGATGGTGCAAGAGTCCATAAGTATAGTGGAAGATATCCCACTTGCTGATAGTGTCATCTTGGTAGTGCGTGCGGAACTGCGCCAGTGCCCACTCGGTGATGTTTTCACGGCGGTTTGTGCCATCTTCATCGTAGGTGTAGAAAGGAAAACACTGCGTTTTTTCAAATCCTAAATCCAAGTTGGGAATCCTGTTTGTAGTAAGACATCCAAAACCTTTTCTATCACCAATACCAGCAACACAAATCACCTGATTTTCCCTTTCGGTTTCCGGGGTCGGAAAGATAGAAGGAAAAACATGAACGCTCTGATTCAGAACGCGATCAAAGAATAGGTTCAATTTTGTGAATGGCCGGTAGAGCGATTGTCGAATTTTAGTTTCTGCAAATTCTGCAGTTTGCCCTCCTTTCAGTTTCCGTTTTAAGGTAGAACTCCACTTAATTTTCGCATCATCAGACACCACAAAATCATCAAGGTTTGCTGCCTTGTCTTCTCGTCGTTTCCACCTATCCACTTCCGCGTTGTAAGTGTCACTCATCCGCTGAACGTTCTCAGTAAGTCTGTCTCGGTTGAAATTGTAAACCCACGCATCGCGGGCAGTGCCGACACCGCAACTGTAAGTTTTGAAAATCACATCCACCGCCGCGCCTTTGACTGCCTTTGCTTGCTTAGTCCCCATCGGGATAAAGGTGTCAAACTCGGCGTGGAGCCCTTCGGTGATCCATGTGTGTCGCGCATCAGGTTGAAGCGGTTTCCATTCAATAGTGCCCACGTGTTGACGTTGGGTGAGAAAGTCAAACTTCTGTTTTTTGTTCCACAGTTCGTCTGTTTGATAGTAAAAGATGCGGGAGGTTTCTGATGAATTTCCCTTTCTCTTCACAAATAGATTGATGCTCACCCCTACCATGATGCCGAACACATTCGCATCGGAGACTTTCAATCCCTTTCTTGCATTTCCGCCTAAGTCCAGAATGTAAATCTCGTCAAAATCATCTGCGAGGTGCTTCCGCATCCCATCAAACGCGATGCCATCCAGAAAGCCGTTATTTGTCACAAAGGTGACAACGCCTTCATCGCCAATCCGGTCCGATGCCCACCGAATTGCCTTCACATACGGGTCCGACAGCGCGTTTTTATTCGTCGCCTTGGAGGCTTGCGAATACGTTTCCCGCACGCGCGCATCCATCGTCGCGTATTTCCGATTTTTGTTGTTGTCGTTCTCATTCACCTGCCCTGCGTTGTAAGGCGGGTTGCCGATAACCACAAACATATCCGCCGCCTTCTGTTTCTCAACGCGTGCTGTGTTTTCGCGCGTGAAGAGTTCTGTCTGACGCTTCTCAAGCAACTCGAAGGTGTCGGCAAGCGCGAGGCCTTCAAACGGCAGGTATGTCCCTGTGCGTTGAAAGAATTCCTGCTCAATGTTCAAACCGGCGATGTAGTAGGGTAGCAGCATCACCTCGTTGCAATGCAGCTCGTGGCGATACTTCTCTTCCAACGCTGTGCCTTGGATGTCTTGCATGAGCCGCACGATGAAGTTGCCGGTGCCGACGAACGGATCGATGAGATGCACACCGGTATCCGAAAGCGACCGGTCGAACTCGGCATTGAGGATGTGTTCGACGCTGTTCACCATGAAGTCCACAATTGGTTGTGGTGTATAGACGATGCCGTGTGTATCTGCCACATCTTCGGAGAACCCTTGAAAAAACTTCTCATAAAAGGTATTCAGGAAATGCTGTTTTTGGGAGAAGTCTTTGCAGAACGCCGCTGCCTGCTCAATGGCGAGGTAGAACCGGTCTAGCGGTTTGAGAAACGCGTCCCGGCTCACAGCATGCCACATGAGCGCGTCACTGACGTTTTCAATTTCACGTGCGATGATATTTCGCCGGGTGAAATCCGAACGTTCAAAAACGGTGCGGAAGATGCGTTCGGTGAGGATATGCTGGATGAGCATCTCCTCTACAGCATCCTGTGACAGGTCTGGGTTAATGGCAGTGCGGCAGATTTGATAGAAATCGGCAAACGCGTTTTGAAACGCGACATCTGCTTGGTGCTGTTTGTCGATGAGTTCTTTCAGTTTGCTTGCAAGTGCTGGCACATGTGCCCTGAAATCGGCGACGGCGGTATGCCAATTGTCAAGCGCGGCTGGGACATAAGAAAACAGATATTGGAGTGCGGCAATCAGGCGTGCTGGTTCGGTGATGTCCAAGTCCAGTACGACTTGTCCATTTTGGTATACGATGGCGTGCTGTGGGTTTTGGAAAAAGATGTTATCAAGCGGGTAGCCTGCGTCCCGTTTCTCCTGCACGGCTTTGTGGAGGTTATCGTCCATATCCTTTGCTTCCCAATAGGCAAAGGGGAGGCCATACTCATCGAGTATCACGCCATCGACGACGATGCGGTTTCCTGCTGCGGTGCGCATGGCATATTGTGGCACGAGTGTGGCATCTACCTGTTTTGCACAGGCATCCAATAAGAACGCAAAGGGATTGCTCACTGCGCCTTCGTGTGTGATGTGGTGCCGGTCGTATTGGCGCAGTGTAGCGTAATAGTCTCGGATTGCTTTGTGGTTGGGTTTGAGGTTGAGTTGTGGCATAGGTGCATGATAGCAGATTCGGAACTTTTCGTCAATTCAGTTTCTGCTCCGATTTTTCCACACAGGCAACAATGAAAGTTGCATAAGAAACCTCCAACGACATCTATAGTGGATTGTTAGATGTGTCTTGCATTCTCAATTATCCGCAAGGAATGACGAAAAACCGTGCCTACAAGAAAGCACGCGCTTTAGACATCGCGCAGTGGGGTATAGCACGCATTTTCAATGCGTGTTGTATTTCTCTAGGAAATTTGCAATCTCAGAAGGGGTTGGCAGTGCAGGAATAACGCCCACCTTCCGGGTTGCTAATGCCCCCGCGGCGTTGGCATACCGCATAATTGCGTGGAGGCGTGCCGTGTCAAGCGACTGGATGTTTTCGTGTTGTATCAGTTGAGAGAGCATTGCAGCGACGAACGCATCGCCTGCACCAAGCGTATCCACCACATCAACAGCGTATCCATCAACGTAACCCTCCGCTGTGCTGTTCGTGTAATAGCATCCACGTTCCCCTAACGTAACAACAAGCAACGCCACACCGAGTCCAAGGATGCGTTTAATACCGGGCCCCAAGGCGACATCGCCCGTGACAAACTCCCATTCCTCTTCCGAAATCTTGACGACATCAGCATACTGCATCACCTCCCAGCTCCAGTGCTTGGCATCACCGGCATCGTCCCAGAGCATCAACCGCAAATTTGGATCGTAGGAAACAAACGCGCCTGCGGCCTTCGCGCAGTGAATCGCTTTTAGGGTGGCTTCGCGACTTGGCGAATGGCTCAAACTGACGGAGCCGTAATGGAAAATTTCCGCAGCTCGGATATAGTCCGCGTCAACTTCGTCGGGGGAGAGTTGGATGTCGGCACCGGGGTGGCGATAGAAGGTGATGTCCTTCATGCCATCGGAGCGCGTGGCAACGAAGGCTAAGGTGGTACGCGATGCCTCTCCGGCGATGAGGCAGGTGGTATCTACACTGTTTTGTTGGAGCGTTTCTGTCAGGAAATCGCCGAACGCATCTGCACCAACCTTGCCGATGAACCCAGTATCAATACCGAGTTTGGCTAACCCGACAGCAACGTTGGCCGGCGCACCACCGGGGGCTTTGACGAACCCTGGGGCTTCGGCAAGCGTCACGTCGGGCGTTGTGGAGACAAAATCGATGAGAAGTTCACCGATACATAAGGCTTTTGGCATAGGTTATGGTTCCTTAAGAATGGGTAAGTTAAAACGTTGTTCGCAGGGTTTGTGCTTGGCCCGTTTGCGCGGAGCGGTAACCCGCATCGAAAATCTCTATCACATGCCGTGCATGCTCAGCGGTAACGATGGTAGGTTTATCTTCACGAATCCAGTCAACGAGCTGCATAATGTCTTCATAAACGTGCGCTTCCTGGATGCTACGATGCCATCCCACAACATGCGGAAGCTCCCCATCCGGTGCATCAATAGGTTTACCATTCAGCAAATTTCCCACAATCGTGCCATCGGTACCGTAAATTGCTAATCTACCTCCGACGACGGAGCCCGCAGCTGCACCGTAGACAAAGCCGAAGAACGCCTTGCCGAAATCAAGGAGAATAAAGGTGTTATCATCCATATCGCAGGGGAGCATCTCGCCGCGGAATTCACGTTCCTCGATGCGAACGCCGGAGAACGCGGTTACCCGCTTTGCGGGCCCGAGGATGCCAGTCAGGGTATGCAACCCGTAAACAGTCATGTCGTAGAGCGGGCCACCGCCCGGTTTGCGGAAGTACCACGCCGGGTTGATATTAGAGAGGGCATCGTCGCCATGTCTAACGGATTCGTTTTCGTGGTATCTTCCGAAAGCGGAGCCTGCGGCTGCCCAGGTTAACGTCCCGAGGGCACCGTCATCAATGAGCCTGCGAATTTCTTGATGGATTGGGCGCAGCATCTCCCCGGGGGATGCCACCAATTTTACGCCCTTGCGCGCCGCGGATTCAATCAGATCATCCGCTTCATCAACGGTGGTTGTCATCGTTTTGTTGAAATGGGCGTGCACGCCGTGTTCGATGGCGAGTTTTCCCTGTTCATAATGCCAACCGATAGGCGATGCAATGCTGACAGCATCTACATGCCCGCCTCCCAACAGTTCTTCGTAGGTTTGATAGGCATGCGGCACGTTGAATTTTTCAGATGCGGCTTGTGCCCTGCCGGGAACCGGATCACAGACAGCGGTAACCGTCAATCTATCTTGGACATCGTCCTGTGTAAGGTGCGGTAGAATTCCGCGCACAGCGATGCTGCCTACACCGACGACACCAATGCGTACTCTGTCATGGGTTGCCATGATACCTCCTCCATTCAACCAATACTATGGTTTCCGCCACGATGTTTCGTGTTGCCAGCCGACAGCGGTTTTGAGTTTCTCACAACTGATAAACGATTGATGCCCCTGAAGCGTTCTCACTTTTGGAAGGAGCTCCGGTTTAAAACGCTCGACGAGTTCCTGAGATGTTTCTAACGCTGAGGTGTCGTCTGCATTGAGAAAATAGACATCGTGCGGCGGCAATGCGTCTGCCTTTTCCATGAGTAGGCGGTGTGCCCTGGCGACATCTTCGCTGCCTACCCAACACCACAGCCACGGGCTCCATGCTGTGGTAGGTTTCGCTCCACTGGGCGAGAGGGCTGACATCTGTTGTCGGCGTTCTTCGGGACATATACCTGCTGGGCGGGTGACATAGGTTCGGATGTCGTAGGCACGAGTATAACTCGCCAACAGGTCTTCGCCACACCGTTTGGAAAAACTATAAGAATCTTCGGGATAGCAGGGATGCACTTCATCTATGGGCAGGTAATCTATTGGGATTTCGGTGCCGCTAATGCGGAAGCCGTGCCCTAATGCGCAATTACTACCGGACATCACGACTGTGTGTACGTCTGCTTCAATTGCAGCTTGCATCAGGTAATAGGTGCCAAGCATATTCGTTTTGAAGGTGGCATCGAAAGGGATGCCGTTCTCCTCGGCACCTGCCCGTAAATCTGGATGATCGGCGGGCCCCGGTTGCGCGCCAAGGTGTTGGATTGCGTCCACGCCCTCAACAGCGCGCTGGCAGTCCTCAAAATTGTTCAGGTCGCCCTGAATAAAAGGCAGCTCGGCGAATTCATCGGGCGGGTGCCTGCGTGACATCAGCACCAGCGTGTGGTTTTCTGCCAATTCGCGGATAACATACGCGCCGAGCCTGCCACTTGCACCAGTTATCAATACTTTCATGAAAAATCCTTTTCGGGAATTGTATTAGTCCTGTAAACAGGGGTATATACAATTGTGTCAAATTCAGTTGACAGGTGTAGGAGAGTCGTTTATTATTATTGTAATTATAGCAGCACTGCGAATTTTGTCAAGCAACTTGACATCTATACCCCTCCTTGGCGGATGCCGGGCGAACAAGTTGTGGAAACCTCCAGAACAAGGTATACCACTATTTTCAATAGGGGTGAACTTTTGGGACATTAAGGAGAATCCATCATGTATAACGCTGAAAAACATTTTGAAACCTTATATGCCACCGTACCGAGGCAGTATGAATTTCGTGCAACTTCACGGGAAGGATTGTTGGCATGGCAAGCTAATTTTCGTCCGAAACTGCAGGAGGCACTCGGTTTAGATAACATGGCATCGGATTTGAAAGGGTATGAACCGAAAGCGGAACAATTGGAAACGTTAGATATGGGCGACCATGTCCGGGAAAGCTGGTATTTGTGGGTAGAGCCGACGGTACCGCTGCCGTTCTATTTGTTGATACCGAAAGGGCTGAGGCATGGGGCCCTCGCCCTACAGGAAGGTGGTAGCGAACGGAAGCTCCCGCTAATTCTTGCACCGCATGGGCACAATCATCCGCATATCTACGCGGGTATCGCTTACAATGAAAAAGAAGAGGCGGAGATGGTGGACGGTGAACGTGACATCGCACGGCAGGCGGTAGTTGAGGAAGGGTATATTGCTATCGCCCCGACGACGCGAGCGTTTGGCGAAACGCGCACTGTAGCCGATAAACAAGCCAATAATACGCACTCATGCCGACACCAGCTCGTCCACAGCATGTTGGTTGGACGGACACCGATCGGCGAGCGGGTGTGGGATATGTCACGCCTCATTGATTGGGCAATAGCAAATCTTCCGGTGGATGCACAGCGCATTGCGATGACCGGTAATTCTGGCGGTGGGACAGTATCGCTTTTCGCAGCAGCATGTGAAACCCGCATCGCTGTAGCAGTGCCGAGCTGCTACTTCTGTACGTTTGAAGGCAGCATTGGCACTATCCGTCATTGTGAATGCAACTATGTGCCTGGGTTGATGCGGTTAGGTGAAATGTATGATGTGGCAGGCTTAATCGCACCGCGTCCGTTTTGTGCAATTGCAGGACGAGACGACGGCATTTTTCCGATAGAGCACGTCAAGTTGGCTTATGAGCGATTAAAGGCTATCTACACGGTCGCTGGCGTTGCGGATAAGTGTGAACTGTTCATCGGGCAGGGTGGGCATCGCTATTACAAGGCGGGGGCATGGCCCTTTGTGCATCGGCATTTTGAAGAGATAACGTAATGCGTTGAATTGAGGTACGCTTCATGACTTCTGTCAGCACTATGTATTTCACCCCGCTTTGCGGGGGTAAGAATCCGCTTCAGTGTAAACACGCTTGGGCAATTCCCCGTTTAAGCCAATATAGTTTGAAGATAATGTCCACTCAAACAACTTCCGGGAGGAATTCCTCATGGTATTCAATCATAGGTATTTCACCCCCGCTTTGCGGGGGGTAAAAATCCGCTCCAAGAAATTTTTATTTATCGGGCTTGTTCTGCTGACAGGAGTCTGGCTTACAAATCCCTTCTACACTGCAGGTGCAAATCCCGAGACGGAATACAGCGTAGCGTATTTTACGCCACAAAGTTTATATGGCTGGGATGAGGTTGTAATAACCTTCTCTGAACCGCTGGTTGACGATGCACTGCTTTACACCGAATTGTCGAGTCAAGCGATTCAGGTCACACCGGGCGTGCCAGGAAACGCCCGCTGGTTGGCCCGGGATAAAATCGGATTCTTTTTTGACGCGCCCTTAGCTCCATCGCAGGAGTACACGGTTGAACTCGCGGCTGAACTGAGGCCGCCGTTTGTCCTCACAGGACAGCGACAGTTTACCTTCACCACAGAACGTTTCGAGGTGCAGCGAGCCACTCTTAAACTTCACTATGATAAAGGCCTGCAAAAAGCAAAGGCGACTGGCAGATTCACATTCAACTACCCTATAAATATTGTGGATTTTCGGGAGAAGGTTTCAATTGTAGATGGAACCGCTGCTGAAATTCCTTATATCCTCCAAACCCCAAGCACGATTGCCCAGACTTTCACAATAGAGGTTGAAGATGTTTCGCGAATTCTTGATGGGCAGCACTTCCAGCTGCAGCTTGATAAAGGGTTCCAGTGCCTTGGGATGCAAACGGGTCTTGAACAGACACGTTTGACACCGATAGAGGTAGCGGATGAATTGCCATTCTTTGAGGTTAATTCCGTGGAGGTTAGCACGCGCGATAGAGTGCCGAACATCACACTTTTGTTCAACGCGAACGGTAGGATTACGCCTGCACACGTGCAAGAATATGTCAGCATTGAACCGCCGGTAGCCGCTCTGTCAATAAGAGCTTTTCACGGCAGCTTAGACATTTACGGGAATTTTAAGCCTCGTGCAACTTACACAGTCAGTATTAAGCGAGGTTTAACATCGGAAGGCGGTTTGATGTTAAAAGAGGATTATGCTGCAACCTTGACGATTCCAGATCTGGAACCGCAGCTCCGTTTTCCTGAAAAAAGTTTTCTGCTCCCTCGGAAGGGGCCTTTAACCCTTGATGTGGCAACGATTAACGTGGAACGCGTGAGTTTGGCGATAACCAAGCTATTTCTCGCTGATTTGCCAAGGCTCATCCACATGGGTGTACTTCATATTGAATCGCCCCGCAACGAGGAAATCATCACCACACTCCCTTTGAAAGACTATCTGACCGGTGAGGGTGGCGGAATTTTTAAGGTAGTGCCGCTCGATGCGGGTCATGGAGAAAATGTAGAACAGGTGATTCTGGTGACAGACCTGGGCATTGTTGCCAAAACCGCGGGCGATGAATTATGGGTTTGGGTCAATTCGCTTGATTCCTTACGGCCGGTTTCGCAGGCAACAGTTAAACTCATTGGGACAAGGCAGGGGGGCATACCGGATGAACTTCTTGGGACTTTGCATACTGCAATAACCGACGCGGAAGGTTTTGTCAAAATTCCGTTGGTTTCTGGCCAATCGCATAAAACCCCTACAAAGCAGGGGCAAATGCCATCACTGAATAAATACAGCGGACTTATTCTGACTGTTGCCAAAGGGGATGACTTCTCCTTCCTCAGGGTAGACAGGGATCACATTTTAACGGGCAATTTCAGCACGTCCGTTGATGAGTGGGTATCTGCCCCGCAAAGCGGGGGTAAATACCCTTTCCCTAATTTAAAAGAGGGGTATGAGGCGTTTCTCTACACGAACAGCGGTGTCTATCGTCCTGGGGAAAAGGTGAACCTTGTCGGCATTGTCCGCGCGCAACAGACAGCCCCTGACAATGAGATTCCAGCCTCGCTTCCGATATGGGTTGACGTTCGCACCCCAGGGAACCAGACCCTGCGAGCGTTTCAAGGGCAAACTGATCAAGACGGTGCCTGTGAAGTGCAGATACAGTTACCCGCCTCTGCACAAACAGGCATGTACAGCGCCACGATGTGGGCTAACGAAAAACATAGAAGTTTCACCACTATTGAAAATAGTGGCAAACTTGGGCAGGTTTCGTTTCAAGTCGAAGAGTTCATGCCCGACCGGATGAAGGTCACGGTAGAAACGGACAAAGCCACCTATATGTTGGACGACGAAGTTAACGTCAAAGTCAGTGCCGTGAACCTTTTCGGGGCACCAGCATCCGGCCTGAAAGTAGATGCCACGTGTAGGCTTGTGACAACATCTTATGTGCCAACAGAGAAGTGGCGTTCGTTCAATTTCTCCGATTCACCCCGCCCTTTTGAGAGCGAATCAATTGGGCTCGGTGAAACGCGCACCGACGCAGAGGGGAAAGCCGCCTATCAGTTCAAGCCAAAGGTATTTACCCCGCTTGGCGGGGCAGATACCACACACGACACTGCGAAGCCGACATCTCCGTTAAACGGTGTTATCAGCGTTACAGCTCAAGAGCTTGGGGGACGCGCTGTGACCGCCTCTCAACACATCTCGATACATCCGTATTCCCATTATATTGGCATCCAACGGCAGACAGCGGGAACTGTGAAGCCCAATGAAGAAGTGGGCTTCAACTACATTGTAGTCGATAAGGAAGGCACCGCTGAAGCGGGACGGGCTGTGGAGTTCACGCTTTACGCGATAGCAGGTACGCAAACCACCCAATTGGAAACGCATACACTCACATCAACATCGGAAAAAGGGCATTTCACTTTTACCCCCTCCCTGCGCGGTGAACATCGCGTGGAGGGGACTGATGTTGCCTCCGGTTCAAAGGCTTCGGTGCGATTTTATGTCTCAGAATGGGGCGGGGCACCGTGGTCAAAGGAAAATTCAGTTCAGCTTGACCTAACCCTCGATAAAGCCGCCTATCAGCCCGGTGAAACAGCGGCGTTGCATATCAAAGCCCCTTTTCCCGGTAAGTTATTGCTGACAATTGAGCGAGAAAAGGTGTTGGGTTATCAAACGCTTATGATGAAGGAACCGACTGCAACCGTGGCGATTCCGTTTAAGCACGCCTATCGCCCCAATGTCTACCTTTATGCAACGCTCATTCGCCCCTTGGCTTCGGTGGAGAAAGATGAACCCGCGCGCGCGTTTGGCATCGTCCCGTTAAAACTGGATGCAGAACCAAACCGGCTGGCAGTGGCACTTGACATGCCGGAACAGATCCGCCCGGACCGTGAGGTGGAGATAAAGTTCCATGTCCGCGGAAATCGGCGAGAAGGCCAACCGTACCGAGTCAGCATCGCCGCTGTTGACGAGGGCATCGTTCAACTGACAGACTTCCAAACGCCAGCCCTGCATGCCTACTTTTATCGGCAGAGACGGCTTGAAACCCGTTCTTATGAGTTTTACACTGCAATAACCAGAAACAACCACTTTCCGATTCGCCCGATAGAATCGTTCTCTGACGTTGAGGATTTGCTATTGTTCTCTGACGTTATGTATTTGCTGGAGAGTGGGTTTGCTCCGACTCTGGGACGGAGGAACGGCTCTTCCGCCGATTTCGGGGGCGGGTTCGGGGCGTCCGGGTCCGTACCCCCCGTATTGAAAGCTTCTATGCCGCCCGGCCGGCTTAATACTAGCAGCGTTATCCGGGTAAAACCCGTAACACGCTGGTCCGGTCTCATGACAACAGATTCCGACGGCCGCGGCGTGGTTCGCTTCAAGATTCCGCAGTTCAACGGGACCTTGCGGGTGATGGCTGTCGCCTTTTCTGGGGAAGCCTACGGCTCCGCGACGCAGCAGATCGAAGTCAGTGAACCGCTGATTCTAACACCAACATTCCCACGGTTCCTCTCCGGAGGAGACCGGCTTCGCGTGCCGGTGAGTGTTTTCAATAACACGGGGACTGCTGGTGATTTCACGGTTGAATTGCAAGCTACCGGGCCCGTGCAGCTTCTGACTGAAGTCGAGATTACAAATCCCTCCTACCGAGATAGAAAGTCGGGATTACAAATCCCTCCTACCCAAATAGAAGGCGATTTTGGTAAGCTCGTACCCGTACCACCGACTGCGTCTGTCCAAAAACAGGTGCGGGTGGCCACCGGGGCAACGGAGCATCTCTTTTTCGACGTGCTTGCACATGATGCCATAGGCGTGCTGACGTTTAATCTGTCTGCATCCGGCAATGACGAAACAACACAGCGCGCTGTCCAGTTCCCACTCCGACCGGCTGCGCCTCCTATTACAAAGAGCGGACAAGGTGTTGTCCTAGCCGGCGAGCCAACCGATTTTGTGCTCCCTTCCAATCTCTTAGCAGATTCGTCTGAGTTTACGCTGACTGTTGCACCTTTTCCGGCAGTTAAGTTCGGTAGTGGGCTCCGCTATCTGATCCGATATCCGCACGGGTGCCTGGAGCAAACAACAAGCAGGGTGTTCGCACTCCTCTATCTCAGTGACATTGCCAAACTTGTTGAACCAACGCTAATTGATGCGGCGGGACAGCGCAGCAGAATTAACCACTACATTACTGCTGGCATTACCAAGTTAGAAGGTATGCTTTTGCCGACTCATCATTTCGCATACTGGCCTAATGGAACTAGCATCAACGCTTGGAGCAGTGTCTACGCAGCTCATTTTTTAGTTGAGGCACGGAAGGCGGGGTACGAGCTCTCCGACACAGTCTATAATCGGATGCTGGAAGGGTTGAGGCATCGAGCAAAAGCAGCGGCGAGGTTTACTGCGTCGGATAAGCCAGATAGATATAAGGTGGCTCAGGCCGTGTACGCCTGCTATGTCTTGGCTACAGCAGGGCAGCCCGAGAAGAGGATGATACACTACCTGAAAGACAACTGGTTAGACGAACTGAACGATTATAGCCGTTTCCAATTAGCAGGTGCGTTCGCACTCATCGGTGAACAGCAGAAAGCATTGTCACTGCTGCCTGCCTCAATCGCCCTCAATGCGGCAAACCAGCGCGAAACGGGACGCAATTTTGACTCACCGGTTCGAGCACACGCCATCATGCTCGATGTCCTTGCAGAGGTAGCTGAAAACCATCCCGCTATTCCTGCCCTTGTTGAAAGTCTAACCGAGGCAGCATCAGAGGATGGACGGTGGGCTACCACTCAGGAGAACGCCTTCGCGCTTCTTGCACTCGGCAAAATGCTAAAGCGGCACGCTTCTGGGCAGTACACCGGCAGACTCACACTCAACGGGACACCCTTTGCAGACTTTGACGCAACCGGGGCGCAATATACTGCCAGAGATTGGGACGGCGCACGTGTGCAGCTAACGGTTGAAGGGCAAGGCAGCTGCTACTATTATTGGACAGCGTTCGGTGTCGGGCGAGATTCCTACATTGAGGAATACGAACGCGATTTACAGATAAGCCGCCGCTACGTTAATCAAGATGGGATAAAAGTCGGCCCCGTCTTTCAGAGTGGCGAGGTGGTAGTCGCAGAGATCACCGTCAAAGCTCTCTCGCGCACGCTTGAAAACGTTGTTGTGGTTGATATGTTGCCTGCCGGCTTTGAGATTGAAAACCCGCGTCTTCAGTCTCGCGCGAGTCTCCCATGGATGCAAGAGCAATCCTTCACACCTGACCACATGGACATTCGTGACGACCGCCTCATCTTCTTCGGGAATTTTCCGCACCAACGGGAACGGAAGTTTTATTACATGCTCAGAGCAGTAACACCCGGAATATTTACGGTACCGCCTGTCTCCGCTGAGGCAATGTACAACCCAGAAAGCGCAGCTGTTGCATCAAGCGGGACAATTGAGGTGGTTGAGTAGCAAAATTGTAGGGGCGCATCCCCGTCTCCAGCCGTATTTATTTGCAACGGAAATGGGCGGGAGGGCCCCGTCTCCGCCCGCCTCCCTTTGTCAGGGCAGAGCTCCGTCTCTGCCCACCTACCGCCGAACAAAAACAAGACGAATCAAGTTAATTTGATATAAGTCCTACTGAAGCCCCTACCGTGAACCCTTTTTGATCGCCCACAAAGTTTTCAAAATGATTTTCATATCCAAGCCAAGTGACCAGTTTTCGATATAATACCGGTCATAACAGATACGCTCTTCAAGGGAGGTGTTGCCGCGCAAGCCGTTGACTTGCGCCCAGCCAGTCATCCCAGATTTGACGCGCTGCCGAGCGAGATAGTGCGGTATCGATTCTCGGAACGTATCAATTAGCCCAGACATCTCCGGACGCGGCCCGACGAGGCTCATATCGCCCACAAAAACATTGAAAAACTGGGGAAGTTCGTCCAAACTCCAACGTCTCAGAAACTTTCCGAGGGATGTCTGCCGCGCATCATCTGTGGTTGCCCAGACATGCCCTACCTTGTCCTCAGCATCTGCGCGCATCGAGCGGAATTTGTAGATGCTGAACCGCTTTCCGGCTTTGCCGATGCGTTCCTGCCGAAAAATCGCTTTGCCCGGTGATGTCAGCCGGATCGCGATAACAATTGCTAACATCAGTGGGCTCAACCCGATTAAAGCCACCAGACTAAAAACGATGTCAATAAGGCGTTTGATGATGCCCTGGACCCCCTGCATGGGTGTCTCCCGTAATCGGATGACGGGGATGCTATCAAAGGAAGCAATGGCTGTACCGCCGGTGAGAAATTCGGAGAGCTCAGGAATCACGTTGATTTGGACAGGCACGCCTTCGCAATCGTGGAGAATCTGTAGGATAGCCTCATTTGAAATTGCTGGCGATACGATGAATAGCATATCAAGCCTGTACTCTTGCACAAGTTGAAGCACTTCGTCACTCTGTCCAAGGCTTTGATAAGCTTCCGCGCCGGATTCCCCAACTTGTTGGGGATGCTCGATTCCGGTCTCTCTACCAATTATTCCAACGAATTGATAACCGCTGTTTGATTTGGAGCGGAGGGCGTGGATAAACGTTTCCACGCGTGCATCATAGCCAACAAGCACCACCCGGCTGACACCTACTCCCTGTGCATGAACTGCCTGCCGAAAACGGTGAAGGACGAGCCGACCCAAAAACAGCCAGACAAGACTGAACCCGGTCGCAAGGAGCATCACCCAGCGCGAATAGGCATCGTGATGGTAGATGAAAAAGAGTGCAGCCAACGTGGCGAGGAGCGCGATGAGGGCGGCTTTGCAGAGTGCCCAGAACGCCGAGACCGTGGCGTTGCTTTCCGGACGATAGAGTTTTAACGTCTTCAACGTCATTAACCAGATAATTGCCATCAGCGGGATAAGCCGGAAATAGTCCTCAAGAGGTGGGGTGCCGCCTTTATGCAACGCCAGAGATTCAAGCCAACCTGATTCAAACCGGACCCAATAGGCTACGACAATCGCGGTGGCGACGAAACAGAAATCTAATAGAACTGTGAGCGCGATGAGCAAATGATCGAGCGTTTTGTTGTTCATTGCCTGATTTTTTAGAATACCACAAGGGTGCATACCCCCGCCACGCGGGGGCAAATACCACTATAGCATAGAAAGTTGAGTGGGTTTCCCATCGTCATCTGTGGGGCGATATTTACCCTTATGCTTGCCTTTCGATGTGCGTTCCTTAGCGGTTGTCTGCACATTATGCAACGCGATCTCCGCTTGGATTTTAGGCATTTCACTGGCGGCATTATCCAATCTGTCGCTCGTCATTTTCAGATATGTGTCGCTTCTGTCAATACCTATATATCGATGCCCTAAAAGTTTTGCTGCAACGGCAGTCGTGCCGCTGCCCATATAGGGGTCTAGCACAATTCCTTGTGTCTCTGTGTCTACGATTGATATAATCACACGGGCTGGCAACCAGAGCGGAAACGGTGCAGGATGCGGATTTTTTCTGCCATCCTCAGGCGCACCGCGCCAGATAGATGTCAATTTTGCATCGGCAGACTTCAATTCTTTGCCAATTAAGTAATTTCCTATAGGCTTATAGAGCCAATAAATGCGTTCCTCTACTTGCCAAAACCGCCAGCCCCGTATGTTTGCTGCGATTACCCTGTCCCAAATGATTTCCTGCTTTAGCGTCCACTTTGTTTTACGCAGCCAGTCGATAGGATGGTACATGGTGCCTCTATCCCATCGTATTTTGTGATTGTAGAAAAACGAACCCCCTGGCGCGGTTACACGGTAAATCTCATTCAGCACGTTTACTTGGTTCTGCTGATACTCGGGTTCAGGCACGGCATCTTTATAGACATCATACACCACATTTTTTACTAGCCAGCCTTTTTGCTTTTCTTGCTTGTTATAGGGTGGTGAAGTGATGCCAACAGTGATGACATCATCATCTATCTTATCCAGAACGTTGAGGATGTCGCCTTCAATGAGTTTGCCTTCTCCAAGCGTGTCCTCTGTAATCTGCTTAGTCTTTAGCAGGTTGTTTTTAAGGAGGTGTTGGTTGGTAATATTCATTGTCTTTACCAAAATTATATGAAAAATCTCTGATTTTTTATATCATCGATTTCGGTGTGTTCTTTTGTGGTATAATCTTTGATAAGTTGCAGAAGGGCCTCGTTCACGTTTGCATTCCTCCTATTCGATAATGTTTAGACAATCACCTTTTTGCGGCTAAAAGGGTATCACCCCGCAAAGCGGGGAAAATAAATACCACCTGCGCCCATAAGCGACGTGCATTATCGTATTTTAGCATGCCCGGGGCAAGTTTGCAAATAAAAAAGAACATGCCACACATTCCTGCGGCGTAATGGTATCGGTTTCCCCTGCTTTGCAGGGGTAATATACCACTGCGCCCAAGTTGCGCGTGAATTGTATGTTACCCCGCTTTGCGGGGAAGCATACCTGTTAGCAAGCAACTTTTTTATTTCTTACTTATGCAACGTGCATTCAGGAAATTTTGCTGATAAATTGCACACAATGTGCTATGCTACCGATACAAAATTTGATAAATCAGGTTTCGGAAACCCGACATCTACGCCGAAATGGGAGGCAGCACACAATGGCGAATCAACTAAAAGTGGGGATTGTTGGCGCGCACCGGGGGAGTTCTTATTTTCAACCTTTTGCAGCGATAGCAGAAACAACCGTTACAGCGATTTGTGACATCAGCGAAACCACCCTCAAAAACGTTGCAGAACGGTTTGATGTCCCGCAGCAGTTTACAGATTACCAAAAGATGCTGGATGCGGTGGATCTGGTTGTCCTTGCGACACCTGAAAACCTGCACGTACCGCAGGCAATCGAGGCATTAGCAGCGGGGAAACATGTTATCAGTGAGGTGACCGCTGCTGTCAAATTAGCGGAGTGCTATGACTTAGTTCGGGCAGTTCGGAAGGCATCTGCTAAATACACGATGGCTGAAAATACGTGCTATTCCAAGGCGAATGTGCTGATACGGAACATGGTAGCGGCAGGCATGTTTGGGGATGTCTATTTCGGGGAGGGGGAGTACGTCCACAACATCAAGTCGCTCCATCATGATGCGGAGGGCAATCCGACGTGGCGTTACTATTGGCAGGTAGGCATCAATCGGTGCAATTATGCGACGCATAGCCTCGGCCCGGTCCTTCAGTGGTTTGACGAGCGCGTTGCGAGTGTCTGTTGCCTCGGCACTGGCGTTCACACCGATGCGGAGCATGCAATGGAGGATACGGTGATGATGCTGTGCAAAACGGACAGCGGTGGATTAATTAAAATTCGGATTGACATGCTCTCTAATCGTCCTGCGAATTCCTATTTCAGTTTGCAAGGGACAAAAGGCTGCTATGAGAGTTCACGTGGGTTGGGTGCTGCACCGAAGATTTGGTTGAGTGAGTTCTCGTTGGGCGAACAATGGAGACCGCTTTCCCAATTTGAAGACTTACTGCCTGAAAGATGGAAAAATCCACCTACCGAGTCTGAAAATGCCGGCGACCTCGGGGAGTATTTTAAGGTGCGCGATTTTGTGGATAGCATCCTCACTGACACCCCACCACCGCTGGATGTCTATACGGCGATGGACTTCACGGTGCCGGGGTTGGTGTCGGAGCAATCTATTGCAAACGGCGGCGCGCCGATGGCGGTGCCGGACTTTCGGGAGATTGATTAAACCGCTCCGGTAGGCACGCTTTGGAAGAATGCCTACCGGGCGACTTGCATTTTTAACCTAGCCGTTGAAGGTCAATTTTTCTTTGCTTTTGAAGCTTGTTCATGTTATCATGTTAATTATAATTTTTGACACATGTCCGATGGAGATGTACAGTGAATAACGATAAACGTATCATTGAAGTTGCTTTCCCTGTCAAAGAAGTGAGCGGCCAAGGTGCTCGACAAATCAGTGGAATCCACACCTGGTGGGCGCGTCGGCCGCTCGGTCCCTCGCGCGCCACATGCTACGCTTCACTATCGCAATTACCCCCCCCACATCAACATACGTTAAGTATAGCATAACCCCTCCTAAACAGCAATTCATTGCCGAGCTCGCCAAGTGGGAGAACGCTCTCAAACAACATGAGATTAACAAAGCGCGGGCCGACATCTTGGAGGCACATAACGGTAAGCCTCCCAAGGTGCTTGACCCGTTCGGCGGTGGCGGCTCCATTCCGCTTGAGGCACAACGCCTCGGGTGCGAAACCTATTCCTGTGACCTTAACCCTGTTGCCTTGTTAATTCAGAAATGCACGCTCGAATACCCGCAAAAGTATGGTGAGCGTCTGCACGATGATGTGAAAATGTTGGGTGAACGGCTCCTTGCACAAGTGGAAGAAGAACTGGCCCAGTTTTATCCGAAGGAACCGGATGGCTCTACGCCTATTGCCTATATCTGGGCGCGCACGATTCCATGCCAGAATCCTGCCTGTGATGCCGACATTCCGCTCATGAAACAGTTTTGGCTTTCTAAAAAAAGAGAGATCTCGCTGTTTCCGTATGCAGAGGGGAGTCAGGTTGCCTTCCGCATCGTCGGCAGCGAATATGAACCGATGCCGAAAAACTTCGATCCTGCTAATGGAACGGTTAAGGATGCAGTGGCCACTTGCCCTGTCTGTAGTATCCGCATTCCTGCGAAAACGACACGCCGCCTATTTCAAGAAGGGACAGCAGGCGAAAGAATGGTTACTGTTGTTACCCAACACCCGAACATGAGAGGAAAACAGTACCGCCTGGCCACGGAGGCAGATATGCGAGTATTCAATGCTACACACAACCCTCTATCTGAAAAACGAGAAAGTCTCTCTATTGAATGGGGGTTTGACCCAGTGCCTGATGAAATAACGCCTAGCTCCAAAGTATTAGGCTGTCGGATTCGCAATTACAATCTAAACACGTATGGACAGCTCTTCAATGCTCGCCAACAACTTACCCTTCTTACCTTGACTGAAAAGGTAAGGGAGGTACATCCAGCGTTACGGGCCCAAGGCTATGAAGCAGACTATTCGCAGGCAGTTGCCACTTACTTGGGGTTTTGGCTTAATCGCGTGGCAGAAACTTCATCAAATCTATGTAGATGGGGAGAATCCGTTACCCTTGTTTTTGACAGACCTGCCATGTCAATGGTTTGGGATTATGCGGAGTCAAATCCGTTGTGGACAGCGGATAATCGGTTAGAAACCCTTTTAAAACCAGTGAAACACCTGGCCCAGATGCGTGCTGCACCAGCCACGGTTAAGCAAGGCTCGGCGACAGACCTCCCTTATCCCGATGCACACTTCGACGCGGTGCTTACCGATCCACCCTACTATGATAACATGGCATATTCATACCTCTCTGATTTCTTCTATGTGTGGCTCAAAAGAAGCGTGGGTACACTTCATCCGGCACTCTTTGGGACACCCTTGACTCCTAAACAGAACGAAATCGTCGCTTACGGCCACCGGGAAGGTGGATTGGAAGCTGGAAAGCAGTGGTTTGAAGAAGGGCTCGCCAAAGCCTTCGCGGAGATGCATCGGGTGCTGAAACCGAACGGGATTGCTGTCATCGTCTATGCGCATAAGTCTACCTCAGGTTGGGAAACCCTGATTAACGCGCTGCTTGATTCAGGACTCGTGATTACGGCTGCGTGGCCGATTATGACCGAGGTCAAAGGACGCATGCGTTACCACAACTCGGCTGCGCTTATGACTTCTATCTACATCGTCGCTCGGAAAATGGCACGCGAAGCGTTCGGTTTGTATAATGAGGTGCGAGACGAACTGGATGCCCACCTCAAGCAACGACTCTTGGAATTGTGGGAGTGGGGTATCTCCGGGGCAGATCTATTCATTGCAGCAATTGGCAGTGCGCTGCAAGTCTTTGGCAAGTATGAACAGGTTGCGGATTTGGCGGCGAGGCCAATTCGCGCGGATAAGATGCTTGAGGATATCCAGCAGGTAATCGCCGAGTGGGCAGTTGAGCAGGTTGGAATAGATGCAGCCACCCCGCTGACGCGATTCTACCTCCTCTGGCGACTGGAACACGGGGAAAAACGGATGCCCTTTGACGATGCAAATAAGCTTGCCCGGGCCACCGGCATTGATTTGGTTCAAGAATGGGGCGAGGGAAGTTTCATTCGGAAGGATAACGGATTCGTCCGTGTGCTGGGGCCGCATGAACGGGAGTTCAGCCATTTTGCCGACAGCGAGAAGTTCATCGACATCCTACACTATGTCTTGTGGGCATGGCGGTATAACCATCGCGCGGTGATGATGCAGCAACTCGCAGCAGGACATGCGGGGTTAAAAGAGCAGATCTGGCAGGTCGCGCAGGCAGTGAGTCTCGCTCTGCCGCTTGAATCTACTGAACGGAAGTGGCTTGAGGGGTGGCTCGCAGCCCGGGGGGCCATCCAAGAGCAGGTGAAACAAACGGTAGATGCAACCGCGCGAGATGCCGCCCAAGGTCGGTTATTCTCTTGAAGTTGTGTAGAAGTGGTATTGGACTATTACCCCGCTTTGCGGGTTATTACCACCCCCTTACTATGCACCTAGGCAGCAGGCGGAGACAGGGCTCCGCCATTACATTAAGGAGAACTGAAGATGCGAGGATTTGATAACATCGCGAAGCCGCACCAAGACATCTTAGCGGAGCGGTTCACGATGGATACTTATGCGGCTCGACTCTGGGAAGTCTTTAAAGGAGAAGGGCCCGCCGAATACAGCGATGCAACGCTGTTTTTTGAAAAAACCTATATGACTGAGGGATTGGAGACATTGCTTGCCGGAACGGAACGGCGCTTGAAAGGAAAGGGGGGTGATGCCATCATTCAATTAGAAACCCCTTTTGGCGGCGGTAAGACGCACACGCTCATCGCGCTTTTCCACAAAGCGAACGAATGGAACGCCAAGCCCATCGTCATTGTCGGCTCCGAAATGGATGCACAGCAGACACTCTGGAGCCAGATAGAAAAGCAGTTAACCGGCCATGTGCGACAGTTCAACAGTCAGGCAGCACCGGGCAGTGATAGCCTCTCGCGACTCCTAAATAGGCGTAGGGAGCCCGTGCTGATTTTGATGGATGAGGTGCTGCAGTATCTAATTCGAGCGGCAGGGGTGTCTGTCGGTGAAAGCACATTAGCCGAACAGACGCTGGCATTTGTGCAATCCTTAACCGAATCCGTGACTGCGTGCGAAAATGTCGTTTTAATTGCGACGCTACAATCTGGAGGCCTAGGACGCTACGGGCCGAACGCACAAGTTCTGTCTGACCGGTTTGCACATGTGCTCGGCAGGATGAAGCGGAAGATAAATCCAGTGTCCGATGCCGAAATTGCCAAGGTTATTCGGAGACGGCTTTTCTCAGAGGTAGATGAGGCAGGGGCTAAAAGTGTGGTTGATGCTTTCGTCGAGTACGCGGACGAAGAATCAATTCTGCCGGTAGGCATGCAAAAATCGGAGTATCGAAACAGGTTTATAGCGAGTTACCCCTTTCAACCGGAGGTTATTGATGTGCTGTATCAGCGGTGGGGAGCGTTCCCGGAATTTCAGCGGACGCGCGCCGTGCTGCGGCTGCTCTCGCTTGTCATTGCCAGGGCGAGCCGGAAAAGCAGTGCCGAGCCTCAAACAGTCCCTTATATCAGCCTCGCAGATTTTGACCTAAGCAACGAGGATATCCGAGGCGAACTCTTGGAGCATGCCGGGCAGGAGTACAGCGGTATCATTGCGATGGATATTACCGAACCGAATGCAGGCGCGAAATCGGTTGACAAAGCGTTAGGCCCTGCGTACGAAAATTTGGCACTCGGTTCCCGCGCGGCAACTGCTACTTTTCTCTATTCCTTCGCCGGCGGGCCCGAACGCGGTGCAACGTTGGCAGAGATTAAACGGAGTGTCACCCGAACTGAGATTCCCGCTGTCACAATCGATTCAGTGACGCGTCAACTGCGGGAGAACCTCTTTTATCTGAGAACCGAAAGGGGCAAAGCCTATTTTGACACGCAACCCAACCTAACGAAACTTTTGCAGATGCGGATGGAGAATGTGGACGCTAAAGCGGTAGCGGGACTCATCGACGCACGGCTCCGGAACAACCTTATCAGAGAAGGGGGTACACTGGAAACATACCTCGCGCCAGCAGAGAGCAAAGGCATTCCAGATACCACCGCCCTGAAGTTGGTTGTACTGCCACAGCGCGATGACGATTTTATCAAAGGGCTCCTGGAAATGTATGGTGAAACACCGCGCGTCTATCGCAACACGCTTTTCTTCCTCACCTCGGCTGCAGATGGCACGAACCGTCTACAGACTGCTGTCAAAAGATACATCGCATGTCGAGAAATTCAGAACGACGAGACTGTGAGCTTATCGAGGGAACAAAAAGCGGAGATTGCTGACAAATTGCAGGAATCGGAGAACGCGCTAAACGATGCGTTGTGCCGCCACTATCGCACGCTTCTGATTCCAGCACGAGACGGCCTCCGCGAAGAGGAACTCAGCCTATCCGAGCATAATGCAGGTATGACGCTTGACGAGGCAGCCTACGATAAACTCGTTTCCAAAGGAGCAATTACCGAAACGATTCACCATCGCATCATCTTAACGCGCTATCTGAAGGACAACGATGCGATTTCAACCGCTCAGTTGTTCCATACCAGCCTCCAAACCCCTGGGGAACAGCGGATACGCCGCGAAGCATGGGTGTCGGGTATCCGCAAAGGCGTTGAGGAGGGGCTTTTCGGACTTGGCCTCCGCGAGGAAAATGGGCATGAACTCACCCGGCTCTATTTCAGGCAAGACATCCCGGAGACGGAGATTCACCTTGAGGGCGATGAGATGCTTCTACAGGCAAAACTGTGCATACCGCCCGGCCAGCCATCAATAGAAGAAATTCATCAAACTATTTTAAGGCACTTGGAGCAGAACACTACAGTTTCAACGGTTGAATTGTTCCACGCGAGCGTCCAGAAGTACGGCGCATCGCATCCGCTCCGCGATGTGTGGGTAGGAGCAATCCGCGAGAGCGTGAAAGATGGGCTTTTTGGACTCGGCGAAAACAGGGATGGCAAACTCACCCTGGGCCATTACGAGCAAGTCCCTCGAGATAAAGAAATTTCCCTTGAAGGTGACGAAGTCTTTATCCGCGACGACGTTTGCAGAAAGTTCCGCGCTCGCCCGCCACAGATCGAAGCACTTGAACTCAGGTTTGCCCTGCCGAAAGGAAAAGTGAATGATGTCGCAAAAATCATGCACACGTTACAACTTAATTTTCAAAACATTGAGATTAAGTTGTCGGCGGCCGATGGCGAAATGTCACAAAGCGATTATGAAAATCGCATCATAGAGGCTTTCAACCAGTTGGGAATTGCACTCAAATGACGGAGCCTCAAAAACGGTAGGTGTGCGGGAACAGGATTTTCGCTATGCCTTGCGGAAAATTAAGGCAGCAAGATAGCTCTGGAAACACACGGCAAATCTCGGTGGCGGTTTGTACTGCAAATTTAATGGTTGTTCCCGCGCCGCTTATTCCTCCGCTACAGGCTCAAAGACGAGCCCGCAACTGCTACAGCGGTATCCGCTCTCTGGGCGCGATTCCACAACAGGGAACAGCATGCCACAGCAGATGGGGCACGGTTCGTCAATTTCCATGTCGGCTTGCTCAAGTTCGCCGGAGCGATTTTCAAATTCAACTCTCATCGGTGTTCTCCTCTTAATCAGCGCCTGTAACGCGCGCGTAGATGTCCCGCAAGGCTATTTCTCAATGCAATGTTTGCCACTATTTTCAATAGTGGTGAAACTTCTTGTCTTCGCTAAAGCACTGGAATCCCACGGGAAGAGACATTAACCATAGCGATTCAGGGTTGAATCAATTTCAACTGCCCACCGGTCAATGCCGCCTTGCAGGTTTTTGACATTCTGGAACCCGTTTTGTTGCAAATAGGAGACAGCATACATGCTTCTCTGCCCGTGATGGCAGTAGACAACGATTTCCTGTTCCGGCTGGAGGCTGTCCATTTTTTGGGGCAAATCGTTGAGTGGAATTAGAATCGCGCCCGCAATGTGCGCGATGTCGTATTCACTGGGTTCTCGAACATCCAGCAGCACTAATGGATTTTCATCAAGGAGCTGCTTGAGCTCGGACGGAGAAATTTCTGTGGGTGCCTGTGTTGTTTGCATATCTTCCTCAGTTTCAACAGCGGATAAGGGTGCACATTCTGGACACGGACAAATTTCGCGTAGGACTTCAAAGGGGTAAATACCGGAACCGTGGCCATCATCCCAATTGAATTGGAGCGCGTAGCGTCCAACGAGTTGGATATCCAGCGGCGCAATAGCGTCACTAACCTCAATGAGCGTCATATCTCCATCGCCTTGTGGGGCAAAAAGAGAGTGGACATCCCTACCTTTATGCCGGATGATGGCACACTCGGCGCAAGGGCACATCTGCCTGAGATAGGGATACGGGTACCAACTGACATGCGCGTCCTTCCATTCGATCTGAAAGGCGTTGGGATGTTTCTTGAGAAGTTTCGGTGTTTTTGTCATATTGCCAAGTGTTAACAAGCAAAAGGACTTTTTAAAGTTCCTTGCGGTGCGTTCAGGCCATCTGTAAAAAGAACAATCGCCTCCGTGGAGAAAAAAAGAGCGTTAAATCAGCGTTGGCATATCGCCCCGCTTTTGCGGCGTAATGGTATCAGCCCCTGCTTTGCAGGGGTAATATACCACTGCGCCCAGATGCGACGTGCATCGCGGGGTAAATGCCCTTGCCTCTGACGAGATTTTTGCGGCTAAAAGGGTATCACCCCGCAAAGCGGGGAAAATACCACCTGCGCCCAAGTTGCGCGTGAATTGTATGTTACCCCGCTTTGCGGGGAAGCATACCTGTTAGCAAGCAACTTTTTTATTTCTTACTTATGCGACGTGCATTCACAGGTTTCAAACGTTTGCCACTAGAAGTTTCCCACTATTTTCAATAGTGGTGAACTTTTCAATAGTGGTGAAACTTCTACAGAACACAACTTCCGGACTAGGCACCATTAAAACATGCCGAGTTCGTCCCTTGCGTCTTCGCTCATCATTTCGGGGCTCCAGCGCGGTGTCCATACGACATTCACGTTCACCTCGCCAACACCGTCCATCTGTTGAGTGACGTGCTGTGTGCCGTTGATAATCTGCCCGCCGGCAGGGCATCCGGGGCTCGTTAAGGTCATCGTGATATCAACGGTTGTGTCGTTGATGTCAACACCATAGATAAGCCCCATGTCGACGATGTTTATGCCAATTTCCGGGTCGATAATTTGTTTGATACTCTCTAAGACAGTTTCTTCGGATACCATTGGGTTCCTCCAAGAAAATAGATTAGGTATGCGAGGCACAGGGACCTCACGCTACGGTAGAGCAGTGTGTGCGATAATCGTCATGTCCCCTGCAAAGCAGGGCGAATGACATTACGAAAGTTATTCTTCGCCCTACAGTCTTTCCAATTAATCAACGCTAACCAGTATAGCGTCGTCCTCAATTTTGACGGTGTAGCATTCGACAGCTTCAACCGCAGGCATACAAAGCGGTTCACCTGTCTTCACACAAAAGCGTGCGCCGTGGCGTGGGCATTCTATCTCGTCGCCACTGAACCAGCCTTCTGCCAAGGGACCGCCGTCGTGCGTACAAACATCCTCCATCGCGTAGAACTTGCCTTCGACGTTGAAGAGCAGCACCGGGACGAAATCTACCTCAATCAGTTTTTTCGTACCGGGTGGCACTTCATCTACGTTCGCAACTTTGTAAAATTCTGGCATATTCGCCTTCTTCCTCCTCGTTTTGACCTAGGCAACTTTGAGGTGCGGTGTGTGTTTTGTGTACGGCACGCGGAGCGTGCCTACTACTTTGCGTTGTGCTTCCCTATTCATCCTCTTCGCCGGGCCAGCCTTGAACGCCGTAGGCACCGGCTTTGAGGACTTTGAGGGCTAATAAGGCACATTTCACCCGCACAGGACCCAAGGGAATGCCGATCATATCCAAAATGTCGTCTCGCGTGAGTTTCTTGACTTCTGCGAGGGTTTTCCCTTCAATTTCCTCGGTTAGCATAGAGGCGGCGGCTTGACTGATAGTACACCCATGCCCACAAAATCGGATTTCCCTGATGGTGTCGTCTTCAACAACCAAGTCGATGCGAATCCTGTCACCACACAATGGATTGTCTTCTTCGTGTGAAATATCAGGTTTCGGAAGCGTGCCGTAGTTGCTCGGATTTTCGTAGTGATCGAGCAGTTCTTCCTGATATATGTTCATCGATTTCTCCGAGGCTTTTCATGCCCTTTTGTTCTTGTCATCAGCGTTTGTGCTTTTCGGAGGCCATCGCATAAACGCTCAACGTCTTCAGTGGTGTTGTAAAGATAGAAGCTCGCGCGAGCCGTGGCAATAACACCAAGTTTATGCATGAGCGGCTGCGCGCAATGGTGTCCCGCCCGGATGGCAACCCCCTGCGTATCCAAAATGCCAGCGATGTCGTGCGGGTGGATACCCGCTATATTGAAGGCGATAACTCCCGCTTTTTGATGCGGTGCCGGGCCATAAAGGGTGATGCCTTCGATGTCCTGTAAGCGGAGATGGGCATATTTAAGGAGTTCTTGTTCATGAACATGGATTGCCTCTAACCCCGCGTGTGTGAGATAGTCCACGGCGTGGCCAAGTCCGATAGCTTCGGCGATGCTTGGGGTGCCTGCCTCAAATTTCGCAGGGAGGTCCGCGTAGGTTGACACGTCACGTTCGACAGCCCGAATCATTGAACCGCCTCCGAGAAAGGGTGGCATTTCCTGCAAGAGTTCCAATTTACCGTACAGCACGCCGACACCTGTGGGCCCACACATTTTATGCCCCGAAAACGCGAGAAAATCACAGTCTAGTTGTTGAACGTCCACCCGAAAATGCGGCACGGATTGCGCGGCATCCACAACGACCTTTGCCCCGGCAGCATGTGCAGTTTCAATAATGGACTGAAGTGGGGTGATTGTGCCGAGAACATTAGAGACGTGTGTCAACGCGACTAGCTTAGTTTTTTCAGTGAGCAGGTCGCGGAGTTGTGTAAAGTCAAGCAAACCTTCATCAGTCATCTCAAGGAAGCGGAGTGTTGCGCCGGTGCGCTGTGCCAGCAACTGCCACGGAACGAGGTTGCTATGGTGTTCCAGGACGGTGAGGACGATTTCATCGCCTTCCCGGATATTCGCGCTGCCCCAACTGTAAGCGACAAGATTGATAGACTCCGTGGTATTTCGCGTGAAGATAATTTGGCGTGAACGTTGTGCATTAATCAGCTTCGCCACTTTCTGGCGGGCGCGCTCGTATTGTTCTGTTGCCTCTTCTGAAATACGATAGATACCGCGGTGGATATTGGAGCGATAGGTATCGTAATACCTGTCCATCGCTTCAACGACAGGATGCGGTGTTTGCGTTGAGGAAGCACTATCAAGGAAAGCCAACGGGGGCGTGCTGGCAAAAATCGGAAAATCTTTGCGGATAGCTTCCACATCAAGAGGTCGAAAGTTCGCGGTAGGCATTGTTTTTTGCATTTTTTAATAGAAAGGCTATTACCCCGCTTTGCGGGGATTGCCTTCAACCTCGCGGAGTAAAACAGTTTCTGATGTTGCGATAGCCGAGTGAAAATCTCATATTTTCGTTGTTCCTTGCGGAGTAATCAGCATAAGTAAGAAATAAAAAAGTTGTTCATTAAAATTCACAACAATGTAAGAAATAAAAAAGTTGTTCACTTTTCGTTCACAACTTGGTATGAAACCCCTGCTTTGCAGGGGCAAATACCATTGGCAGGATATGTCTGACGATGCTCTATAGCTCTCGTCGGAGGTTTCTGACGCAATCTTTACAGAAGAGCCCTCCGAGGCTATCCGTTGCGTCACAAACCCCTTCCGAGATTTACCTTGTGTGTTATCAACTCAGACGATGCTCCCTCGCTACCTTCGCGTTAATTGGCAAGAAATGCTGTAGAACCAAAAAGAAACCCAATTTTGAAGAGGGTGGAAACCCCCGCAAAGCGGGGGTATATACCTCATGCGGAAAAATCGGAGCAGAAACTGAATTGATGAAAAGACTATCTGCTAGGCAAACCGATATTGACAGCAGAGGGTCCGTGGCTTTCACATGCCTGATCGGTTGGCACATCGGTTTCAGCAGTACTAGATCGGACAATGCCTTCTTCAACCAAATAGGTTTCCACTTCCTCTCCGCTGACATCAGCTAGCATTACGTCGGCGATCTGGACACACGGCTGGTAGGGCTGCCGCGTCTTCTGAACCATTTCACGATAGTTGTCTGCGTCGTTAATGATGTCTCTGTCTTCATATTCCAAACCGTATTTGGCGAAGATGGCGCGAACACCATTGCTCCAACCACAGACAGGTTTCATATAAGCGATAATTTTGGGTTGACTCATTGTGAGTGATTCCTTTCTGTTATGGCAACGCCTTGCAGCGCGCCCGTTTTATACCAAGTTGCGCGTGAAAAGCAAGCAACTTACTTTGAATTGTAGGGACAGCGTCTGCCACTATTTTCAATAGTGGTGAAACATGCCTCCGCAAGGAAAGACGAAAAACCTGCTACGCTAGTTTCTGTGTGACAAGTTTTCTGAGCTCTTCCTGAACCGACTCCAACGGTATCCGTTCCATGACAGGTTCAAAAAATCCATCAACAATCAACCGTTCTGCTTGCGCGTAAGGGATACCGCGGCTCATGAGGTAAAAAACTTGCTCTGCATCAATCTTACCGGCAGTTGCACCGTGCGTACAACGGACTTCATGGGCCTTAATCTCTAGCCCCGGCAATGTATCTGTATGTGCGCGTTCGCTGAGGACTAAGTTGTCGTTCTTCTGGTACGCATCCGTATGATTTGCCTCTGGATAGACGTAAATATTACCGCCCCAAGCGGTTTGCGATCTGTCTTTCAGGACTGTCCGGTAAAGCAGATCGCTGGAGGTATGCGGTGAAACGTGCTCTTGTGCAGTGCTAACATCTAAATGTTGACGGGCATCGGTGAAAGACAACCCTAACATTTTGGCGTTACAACCTGTGCCTTCTAAAACAACTGCTTGGTTTACCTTGCTTAACCTGCCACCGAAAGCGGCAGTCACCCAGCAGAGCTGCGCGTCTCTATCAACTATTGCACGGTGAGAGGCAAAATTCCAGGTGTGCCGATTCCAGTGTTGAACCTGGACGTAGGTTACGGTTGCGTTCTGACCGGCGAAAATTTCGACAGCACCGCTGTGGAAGCCGCTTGTTGTGTCATCGGTGGACAGATTGTCCTCCAAAATCGTAACCTGACTGCCAGCTTCAGCGATGATGAGCGTATGCGAAAGATCTGCTTGTTGCGCCTCGGACATCTTGATGTGAACATGCAGTGGCACTTCAACTCTCAGCCCTTTTGGAACGTGCAAGAGGTAGCCCCCTTGCCAAAATGCCCCGTGTAGCGCGTCAAACTTGTTATGAAGGGCAATATTTCCGCTTTTTAACGCCGTTTCCAACGTGACAGCCCTCGTCATGAAGTAGGAGCGGAGCAGTTCCTCGCGTTCCCGCAAAGCAGTGTGGAGGTGCGCAAAGTAGACACCCTTTCTTTCCAACGCTGTAGATAGGGAGGCATGTTGGCACTGCCCGTCTACTTGTACAAGCGCGCCCGCGGTTTCCTCTGATGTGGAAGGGGGTTGTAACCCCGAGAGCCCCAATGCCTCGCCGTTCGTTGCGGCACTGGGGTGATATTTTTCAAGCGCAAAGCCGCGGAGATGTCGCCGAGTTCGCCGCCAGTAATCTTGGGTACGTATATCTACGGTACGCCGCCACACATCATCTTCGGTTGTATGCGGCATCGGCAACGATTCGTAAAGCGCGTAAGCCTCCAAACGCTTCTTACGCATCCACTGTGGCTCAGTTGCTGCTATTTTTTGAATAAATTCTTTTGAAAAATGCCCTTTTTGCAATTTTTGTCCTTTATTGGTTATCGGTTATCGGTTATCAGTTGTCAGTTAAGAGGAGGGCTGTAACAATTCACCTGTAGGGGTAGGCCTTGTGCCTACCCTTCCTCTGTAGGGCACCACATGTGCGTGAATTGTTACAGCGCACCCTTTTAACCGAAAACCGAGTTAGCTTCTACGCGTTAATTCGTAAGAAATACTCTCGAACCAAAAAGAAACTCTAACCGACTGAACCTTCCATCTGAAGTTGGATGAGGCGGTTCATTTCGACAGCGTATTCCATCGGCAGTTCCTTAACGAGGGGTTCAATGAACCCGTTCACAATCATAGTAGAGGCTTCCTCTTCCGAAAGCCCACGGCTCATCAGGTAGAAGAGCTGTTCCTCACCGATTTTGCTGACCCGGGCCTCGTGTTCTATGTTGGTATCGTTCTCGCCGATTTCAATGACAGGATACGTATCCGAACGTGAGTCTTTGTCAAGGATGAGCGCATCGCAAACGACATGCGATTTGCACCCCTTGGCACCCTTTGCCACATCAACCCACCCCCGGTAACTGGAACGTCCGCCATCTTTGCTGATGGACTTGGAGGTAATCTGCGATGTGGTGTGCGGAGCACAATGATAGACTTTGGCACCTGCATCTTGGTGCTGCCCCTTGCTGGCGAACGCGATAGAGAGAATATCACCGCGTGCACCCGGCTCCATCATATAAACGCTTGGATATTTCATCGTCAATTTGCTACCCAGGTTGCCATCCACCCACTCCATCTGTGCATCTTCGTAGGCAAGTGCGCGCTTGGTGACAAGATTATAGACGTTGTTCGCCCAGTTCTGAATGGTGGTATAGCGAACCCGAGAGCCTTTCATGCACACAATCTCAACCACGGCACTGTGCAAGGATTCGCTGCTATATGTCGGAGCGGTGCAGCCTTCAACGTAATGCACCTGCGAACCTTCGTCAGCAATGATAAGGGTGCGTTCAAACTGCCCCATGTTCTCGCTGTTGATACGGAAATAGGCTTGCAACGGGTATTCTACCTTCACACCGGGCGGCACATAAACGAAACTTCCACCACTCCAGGCAGCACTGTTCAGGGCTGCGAATTGATTATCCGCAGAAGGAATGATGGTGCCGAAGTATTTCTTCACCAAGTCGGGGTATTCTTTGACAGCGGTGTCAGTATCCAGAAAAACTACGCCGAGTTCATCTAATTCCTCAACGAGGTTATGGTAAACCACCTCGGAATCGTATTGCGCGCCGACACCAGCGAGGAACTTCCGTTCGGCCTCCGGGATGCCGAGCCGGTCGAAGGTTTTCTTGATGTCCTCTGGCACATCGTCCCAGCTTCGTTCGCTCCGGTCAGAGGCTTTGACGTAGTAATAGATGTCGTCAAAATCAAGTTGGGAAAGATCCCCGCCCCATTTTGTCATCGGCTTCTGCTTGAAAATTTTGTAAGCGTTGAGCCTGTACTGGCGCATCCAGTCGGGTTCCTCTTTGATGTCGCACATCTGATTGATAACTTCCTCGTCCAATCCTTTACGAGATTTGAACGTCGGTTTGACATCGTCGTGGAATCCGTATTGGTATTCGTTACTAATTCCTAGTTCTTCAACGGTTTTCATTTCAGGGGTTGCCATCTTTTTTAGAGGTTATATGAAAAATCAGGATTTTTCATATTAACTCTCCTCCTTGCGGAGATAAACTTTCTCCGCGGTAGTTATATCTAGTGTTTGGTGACCTGTTTTGCTATCCTCATGCTCTGCAAAGTAAATTAAAAACCGTGTTTTTCACGTATCGGATCGTAGCCTTCCGCTTCTAACATCTGTGTCAGTTCCCATCCGCCGGATTCAACGATTCTGCCATCAAGCAGGATATGCACGAACTGAGGCTGGATGTAGTCCAACAACCGTGGGTAGTGAGTGATAATCAGCACGCCCAATTCGGGGCCGATCAACCTGCTGACGCTTTCCCCGACGATGCGGACAGCATCAATATCCAGCCCGGAGTCCGTTTCATCAAGGATAGCGATTTTGGGTTCAAGCATAGCAAGTTGTAGAATTTCCGCACGCTTTTTTTCGCCGCCAGAGAACCCATCGTTGAGGTAGCGCCTCGCGAAGGAATCGTCTACACCGAGTTGTTTCATTTTGTCGCGAAGTTCGCGGCGGAATTCCCGCATCGGAATCAGGTCGTTGGTATCAGAACCGTTTGTCCCCTGATTACGCACTGCACTCACA
Organism: uncultured Poribacteria bacterium; assembly: GCA_958295855.1. Lineage (GTDB taxonomy): Bacteria > Poribacteria > WGA-4E > WGA-4E > WGA-3G > CATQHH01. The sequence goes on from OY282383.1 coordinate 1,228,767, forward strand.
GCGAGCCGTAGAAAATTCGCCAAACTGACTCCCGGAATCGCTGTCGGGTACTGAAATGCGAGGAAAAGCCCTAATTTCGCACGTTCATTCGCCTCCAACTCCAGAATATCAACCCCGTTAAAAATTACTTCACCAGAATCAATATCGTAGAAGGGGTGCCCCATCAATCCGTTCGCGAGCGTGCTTTTACCGGAGCCATTTGGGCCCATGAGGGCGTGAATCTCACCTTGTTTAACGGTTAAGTTTAACCCTTTGATAATTGGTTTTCCTTGGACTTTGATGTGCAAGTCTTTAATCACCAGGTCGTTGCTCATCTTTTGACTCGGACTCCTTTAAGTTATATTTCCATGTTTGGGCTGCCTTAAGGTTTACCGCTCTGTAGAACTTATACAAATCTCACAAATCTATACATTAAAGGTATTATCCCCGCTTTGCGGGGTAAATACCGATCTCACATTTGTGGTCATTGCTGTCATACTTCCTGCTTCAACTGCCACTGCCTCACAAACGAGGGCTTACACGGCATCCACAGGCGTTTAAGGTATTAGCCCTGCTTTGCAGGGTAAATACCGATTACGTCTCGGCTAAGCTGTCCGCGACGTGTCGTAACCATTGTCGTGTCGTCTCAGATGCTGTAGTGAGACGTTGTTGGCTAGGGGTCTCACGTAGGTCTTATCGCCACCTCCACCGTCGGCGCTGCAGTCGCATTGCCAACTCTTAATCCGCAGGTGGTATTCGCCCTGCTTTGCAGGGTAAATACTTTTTTCACGGGGGGTAGGACTGTTCAGCGCGCCACTTCGCATCGTGCAGCAGGAAACGCTACTCACGCTCCATTCACCATCCTCTGTATCTGTCAGATAAGACTACCTCTTTCAGATAGATTTGATTACATTTGTATAGATTTGATTACATTTTACGCCACTGCAACTTACCCACCGATTCTTGACATATTCCGTTCCGGTTTGATAAAGTCCACAGCATTGATTTTATGCCCCGCCTCTTTTTGTGCGACTGCGTCGAGAATGAGTTGTGCAATGACTGCATCTTGTGCTTGTTCGCGTAACGGCGTGAGCAGATCTGTCTCAGTTAGCGAAAAGAGGCACGTCCGGAATTTTCCATCAGCCGTGAGGCGAACTCGGTTGCAGTTTTCACAAAACGGTTCACTGACAGAGGATATCACGCCTACCTCGTTGCCATTATCAGCAAATCGGTAGCGTTTGGCGGTATCGCTCTTTGACTCACCGTTTAGAGCTATCGGCTCCAGTGGGTAGATAGCGTTAATTTTTTCGATAATCTCTTTGCCTGGGATGAACATGTTCCGCCCCCATATATCATCGGCATCCAGAGGCATGAATTCTATGAAGCGGAGTTGATAACTGTTTTCGCGTGCGAAGGTGGCTAAATCCACGATTTCATCGTCGGTGAAGTCGCGCATCGCGACAGCGTTGACTTTAATCGGGTTGAACCCGCAGTTGTGTGCAGCTTTGAGGCCGTCTATCACCCGTGAAAGCACCTTCCTGCGCGTCATCTGCTCAAACTTTTCTTCGTTGAGGGTATCCAAACTCACATTAATGCGGCGGAGCCCAGCGTCGTAAAGTGCTTGTGCTTGGGCAATTAGCCCAATGCCGTTTGTTGTCAAGCTAATGTCTTTCAACCTATCTAGCTGCCCCAGTTGCTTGATGAGTTCCGGTACTCCAGGACGAACGAGCGGTTCTCCGCCCGTGATGCGGACTTTGGTAACCCCAAGATCGACGAAGATGCGCGTGAGATGCAGAATCTCGTCAAACGTCATCAGGGCTGAATCCCGCATAAATACCATGTCCTCGGGCATACAGTAGATGCACCGAAAGTTGCATACGTCTGTGATAGAGATTCTGAGGTTCGTATGGACACGCCCAAAGCGGTCTAGCATCTGTTGTTTCATCGTTCTTAAACAAGCAAATCCAAATTTGTTTACTTACTTAATAGTATATAGTATACCATACTTAATAGTATATAGTATACCATAATTTCATTCCATTTGCAAGTTTTTTATAGTAAAAACTTTAAAAAAGATCTGGGTGGGTATTTTTCAAGGTGTCGCGTTAACACGAAGTAATTTTCGGTAGCCGCACATCGCGAGTTATGCAGATTTCACGGATGATGCGGAGAATCGTTTTTTTCGGTTCATAGAGGACATCGCGATTCGGACATCGCTCCTACAGGAGAACGAAATGCCGCTATACGCGATGTGTTTTTCAGTTGACATATCTGTCATTATTAATGTATAATTCATTTACAGGAAATCACGATATTTTGCATAAGTCTTGTAATTGTGTAAATCTCTAAAAACAAGGAGAAAAACCATGGCTGAAAAAGTGTTCCGCGCCGGCGGCATTGAACTTCACGTAGATGAACGCAATTTTGGATCCGATGGCGGTCCCTCGGTGCGCGTTTATGGAGAAGCAGATGGAGATACTGTCCAACTGCTGCGCTTTGACTGCTTCCGCAAAGAACCCCATTACCACTACGATCCCTCTGGAAAAAACGACCAGCGCTCCCTCGATAAAACGAGCGTACCGGATTCGGTCGCTTGGACAATTGAACAACTTGGACAAAATCTTGCGGAGATGATTCACACAGCAGGTTACGCCAGCGTCGCTGAACAGGTTAACCAAACAGCAGTGGCGCAGATACTGCCCGAAGTAGAATCTATCATGCGGGGTGAAAATTAATTGTGTAGTCGCGCTTACAAAGCGCACAATGGAGGAAATTAAGTGACGAAATCTATCGCTATCAGCGTATGCCTGTTCACGCTGCTCATAGCCTTGAGTACCTTTGCAGGAACCCCACAAGATTGGGGAAAATGGAAGGAAGGGGAGCTCCTCCTCGAAAATCACAGTTTTGAAGAAGGTCTGGCCGCTCCGACCGCCTGGGGTTTAGAGGACGGTGCGTGCTGCGACCGGGGCGGGCTCTATACCATGGAAATTGATAAGTCAAACCCGCAACACGGGAAACGGTCGCTCAAGATTGTCGGACACAAAGCGACTGGCACCGCCTGGCACGCAAAGATTAGGCAACTAGACACGTCAATGAAGTCAGGCGAAAAGTACACTGTCATTTTTTGGGCGCGCTCCGAAAAACCACGCTTAGTGACTCTCGGTATCCAGATGCAACACGATCCCTGGACTGTCTACCAAGGCGGTGAAATCAATCTATTAGGACCGGAGTGGATGGAATACCACATCACCTTTCAATCAAATGCCGATGTTGAGAGAGACATGTGGGTAGGCCTGTCCATTGCCCAATCAGATGTCGATTTCTGGATTGATAATTTCCGGTACTTTGAAGGTGAACCCGAAGACGATCTGAATCGTGAGACACCTTTCGCTGTTACTGCAAGCCAGAAATTGGCGACGCAATGGAGCGAGATTAAAGCGGAACGGTTCTAACGACGTGCGTTCGGTTTCATACGGCGCGGTCGCCCGACCGCGCTACACTCTAATAGCGCAGTGGAGTGGGCCGCGGAATTTAATCTGCATAGTGCTTTGCCGTTTCTATTATCACCTTTCTAAATGTTAGCGATACGCGTCGCTGCCGCTTATATCTGTGCCCATCCCACTCATCCCATTTTCTGGCAGCAATACCGTGTAACCACTCATATCTGGCTTCACCACTCAATACGACAATGCTCCTCGGCGCAAGCCAGACCGGAATCTTTTTTGCTTTGTCAAATTTGTTTGTGAAGTTCATAACACAGCCTGACCCCAAACTCAAAGAGACAATCGTATCCTGAAAACAAGGTTCACAATCAATATGACTTGAGATGCCTTGCCCTGGCTGGTATTCATTGACAATCACCTGATCTGCGCCTTCTGGCATGTAACCCTCTTGCTGTAATTTTTGGCCCAGCACTTTCAGCCACTCTGGCAACTCACCAATGTGCATATCAAGATTCACCTTCCGCGCTCTATAGTCATACTTAAAACCGTAATGCTGAACGCGCCGCTTTAGGTCATCAAGCCACTGTTGTTCGTCAACCCGAGCCAACAACCGATTATGTTGGACTTCATTGATGTAGTCTTCGATATACCGGAGCCCGCAGATTGCTTCTCGATTCTGCTGAGAAGATTGCTCGTTTAGTAAGGAAAGTATGTCTAATTGTTCCATTGGATCGTTGGAAAGAGCAGACGACTCGTTGAAAAGTATATCTTGGTAACCAGAGGTATTCTGATACACTACGCACATTTATGCTGGCTGTATCTTTCCACAAGATGGATTATCCACAGAATTGCACAACTGAAGTCACGGCATACGGAGTATGCCTACGACTTTAACGCGGGCAATTTGTTAACAATCTCCACCGTCTCTAAACTCACCGTGATTACCTTGCCAATTAACTTGACTATGTATTGTGGGTCGCCGGCATGGTTCGGGTCGTTGAGGATGCCGCTCCGTTTGTCTATTTTGACACGGTACTGGTCTACTATCCACTCCAATGCGGAACGGGTGCCCAGCCGATATTCAAACGCCTCCGGCGGAATGCCATCAAGCGTCAGGAAATCGTTGTATACCAGCGAGGTTTTGTCTTTGGAGAGTTTCATTTTTTCCACGTGCCACTCTACCTGCATCCCCGGCTGTTCATAGTATCTCAACTTATCGTATTTTGGACAGGATTCGTAGTTGAGGTGGAGAGTTGCTAATTCCGCCCCTGCGTTGGCGAATCCCCAAAAGTCTTCCGCGAAGGGAAGGTGCGGCAAATCGCGCTTGAGATTCGCCTGATACCGTTCGCGATAAGCAGGATGGTGCAAGAGCCCATAAGTGTAGTGGAAGATGTCCCACTTGCTGATAGTGTCATCTTGGTAGTGCGTGCGGAACTGCGCCAACGCCCACTCGGTGATGTTTTCACGGCGGTTTGTGCCATCTTCGTCGTATGTGTAGAACGGAAAGCATTGCGTTTTTTCAAATCCTAATTCCGAGCTGGGAATCCTGTTTGTAGTCAGACACCCAAAACCTTTTCTATCACCAATACCCGCAACACAAATCACCTGATTTTCCCTTTCGGTTTCCGGGGTCGGAAAGATAGATGGGAACACGCATATTCCGTCTATCATGAATCTATCGAAGTAAAGCCGCGATGTTGTGAATGGCCGGTAGAGCGATTGTCGGATTTTTGTGTTGGCAAATGCCGCGATGTGCCGCCTCTTCAGTTTTTGTTTCAAGCCTTGGCTCCACTTGATTTTCTGCTCATCAGAGAGCACAAAATCATCAAGGTTTGTCTGCTTGTCTTCTCGTCGTTGCCACCGATCGACTTCCGCGTTGTAAGTGTCACTCATCCGCTGAACGTTCTCAGCAAGTCTGTCTCGGTTGAAATTGTAGGCCCACGCATCGCGATTGGTTTTCACGCCATAGCTATAGGTTTTGAAAATCACATCCACCGCCGCGCCTTTTCCTGCTTTTGCTGCCTTAGTTCCCATCGGGATAAAGGTGTCAAACTCGGCGTGGAGCCCTTCGGTGAGCCAGGTATGTCGCGCATCAGGTTGAAGCGGTTTCCATTCAATAGTGCCTACGTGTTGACGTTGGGTGAGAAAGTCAAACTTCTGTTTTTTGTTCCACATCTCCTCGGTGCGATAGTAAAAGAGACGGGGTGAACTTGTGGATGCCTGCTGCTTTTTCACAAATAGATTGATGCTTACCCCTACCCGAATGCCGAACACATTGGCATGAGAAACCTTCAATCCTTTCCGCATGTTCCCACCTAAATCCATAATATAAATCGCATCGCAATCTGCGGCGAGGTGTTTTCGCATCCCATCAAACGATATCCCGTCGAGAAAGCTGTTGTTTGTTACGAATGCAACAACCCCCTCCTCGCCAATCCTGTCTAATGCCCATCGAATTGCCTTGACGTAAGGGTCGTAGAGTGCATTTTTGAGTGTCGCTAATGAATCTGCCGCGTACGTCTCCGCTATCCGATTGTCCATCGTCACGTATTTCCGATTTTTGTTGTTGTCGTTTTCATTCACCTGCCCCGCGTTGTAAGGCGGATTGCCGATAACCACAAACATATCCGCAGCCTTCTGTTTCTCAACGCGGGCTGTGTTTTCACGCGTGAAGAGTTTTGTCTGGCGTTGCTCAAGCAACTCGAAGGTGTCGGCAAGCGCGATGCCCTCAAACGGCAGGTATGTCCCCGTGCGTTGAAAGAACTCTTGCTCAATGTTCAAACTGGCGATGTAATAGGGCAGCAGCATCACCTCGTTGCAATGCAGCTCATGGCGATACTTCTCTTCTAACGCTGTGCCTTGGATGTCCTGCATGAGCCGCACGATAAAGTTGCCGGTACCGACGAACGGATCGATGAGATGCACACCGGTATCCGAAAGCGACCGGTCGAACTCGGTATTGAGGAGATGCTCAACGCTGTTCACCATGAAGTCAACTATCGGTTGTGGCGTATAGACGATGCCGTGCGTGTCTGCAGTCTTGATGGAGAAGCCTTGGAAGAACTGCTCATAGATGGTATTGAGGAACCCCTGTTTTTGCGAGAAGTCCGTAATTGTGCTTGCCGTTTTCTCAATCGCAATGTAGAACGCATCTAAACTTTGGAGGAATTGGTTGCGGTCGAACGTCTGTGAGGTGAGTGCATCAATGACGTTTTCAATGTCGCGTGCGATGATATTGCGGCGGGTAAAATCCCGGTTGTTGAAGACGGTGCGAAAAATCCGTTCTGTTAGCAGGTGTTGGATGAGCATCTCCTCTACAGCGGCGATAGACAGATTCGGATTGATTGAGGCTTGGCACTGCTGATAGAAATGGGCGAATGCCTCCTGAAAGTGTGGGTTGTTTTGGCGTTCTGTCTCTATTAACGCTGCCAGTTTTTCGCCGAGTTCCGGCACCGTCTCTTTGAAGTCGGCGACGGCAGCATGCCACGCCGAGATGTTCTCCTCCTGATATGCGAAGAAGGTTTGGAGCACGTGGACGAGGTTTCTCGGCTCGGTGATGTCCAGGTCGAGTTGCAGTTGCCCGTGCTGATAGAGGAGTGCATGGGTTGGGGATTGCACGACGATGTTTTTGGAGGGGTAGCCTGCGGCAAATTTCTTGGTTGCTTCGGCGTGGAGATCATCTTTGGTATCTTTTGCTTCCCAGTGTCCGTGTGGCAAGCCGAAGGTGTCAACAACTTCACCATCGGGTGTGATTCGTCTTTTCTCTGGCGTGTAGTGGCTTTTTTCACAGAGAAGGGTGAGATCGACTTGGTTGCAATAGTGTTGGAGTACGGTTTGGAATGCGGCTCGGACGGTGCCTTCGTTTTGTTCTCCGAGGTGTGTGTATTTTTCGAGTTCTGCGTAGTATGTTTTGATGGGTTTGTGCGTGGGTTTGATGTTGAGTGCTGGCATCTGTTTTCTCCGTGTGTTGTGGGTGATTGAATTTAGATACCGCGAATTATACACGGATTGGGGAAGGATTGCAAGGGGAAAATTTGCGGCGTAATGGTATCGGTTTCCCCTGCTTTGCAGGGGTAATATACCACTGTGCCCATAAGCGACGTGCATTCAGAATGAGAGACACATTTCGCCCCGAACAGGGCTAAAGAAAGCACATCGCGCGGCTATCAGAACATTTTCCAATGAGGTCACGGCATACGGATGTCTCCTACGACTTTGAGGTCACGGTGCACGGATGTCTCCTACGACTTTAAGAGGTCACAGCATACGGATGTCTCCTACGACTTTAAGAGGTCACGGCACACGGAGTGTGCCTACTACTTTGAAGTCACGGCATACGGATGTCTCCTACGACTTTAACGCGGGCAATTTGTTAACAATCTCCACCGTCTCTAAACTCACCGTGATTACTTTGCCAATCAACTTGACTATATATTGCGGGTTGTCGGCATGATTCGGGTCGTTGAGGATGCCGCTCCGTTTGTCTGTTTTCACCCGATACTGGTCTATTACCCACTCTAACGCGGAACGGGTGCCAAGCCGATATTCAAACGCCTCCGGCGGAATGCCATCAAGCGTCAGGAAATCGTTGTACGCCAGCGAGGTTTTGTCTTTGGACAGCCTCATCTTCTCCACACACCAATTGAGGGGCACGTTCGGGGTTTGGATGAGCTGCAGTGTATCGTATTCGTCCTGGTCTTCGTAGTTGACGTGGAGGGCTGCGAGTTTCGCCCCTGCTTCGGCAAAGCCCCAAAAGTCTTCTGAGAAGGGGATGTGCGGCAAGTCGCGCTTGAGATTCGCCTGATACCGTTCGCGATAAGCAGGATGGTGCAAGAGCCCATAAGTGTAGTGGAAGATGTCCCATTTGCTGATAGTGTCATCTTGGTAGTGCGTGCGGAACTGCGCCAATGCCCACTCGGTGATGTTTTCACGGCGGTTCGTGCCATCCTCGTCGTAGGTGTAGAAGGGGAAGCATTGATTGGCATCGAGTATGCCCAGGCACGGAATCACTTTCACCATCAAGGCGTGAAAAGGTTTGTTACTGCCGATACCATTGACACAAATCACCCGATTCTCTTTTTCAGTTTCCGGCGTGGGGAAGATGGAAGGAAAAACGTGAACTCTTTGGTTCAGAACGCGATCAAAAAATAGATTTGATTTTATGAATGGCCGGTAGAGCGATTGTCGGATTTTAGTTTCTGCAAATTCTGCGGTTTGCCCTCCTTTCAGGTGCTGTTTTAATCTTGAACTCCACTTGATTTTCGCATCATCAGACACCACAAAATCATCTTCAGTTGCCCCCTTGTCTTCTCGTCGTTTCCACCTATCTACCTCTGCGTTGTAAGTTTCAATTATCCGCTGAACGTTCTCAGCAAGCCCGTCTCGGTTGAAATTGTAAACCCACGCATCACGGCTCGTGCCGACACCGCAACTGTAAGTTTTGAAAATCACATCCACCGCCGCGCCTTTGACTGCCTTCGCTTGCTTAGTCCCCATTGGGATAAAGGTGTCAAACTCGGCATGGAGCCCTTCGGTGAGCCAGGTATGTCGCTTGTCAGGCGTTATTTGCTGCCATTCAATATTTTGATAATGTTGCTTTGAATCCAGATAACTATATTTTTCTTCCTTTCGCCAAAATTCATCAACACGCGCGTAGAAGATTTGGGTGGTTTTCGGGGCCGGCTTTGAATCTGTCTTGTCAACACTTTTCTTAATGAAGAAATTGATACTCACTCCAACCTGAATCCCAAAGACATTATGTGTTGTTCCTGACAACTTTGGATTTTTACGGACGTTCCCACTCAGATCCAGAATGTAAATCACGTCGCAATCGGCGGCGAGATGCTTCCGCATCCCATCAAACGCTACACCGTCGAGAAAACTGTTGTTTGTCACAAACGCGACAACGCCTTCATCGCCAATCCTGTCCAACCCCCACCGAATCGCCTTCACATACGGGTCCGACAGCGCGTTTTTATTCGTCGCCTTGGAGGCTTGCGAATACGTCTCCCGCACGCGCGCATCCATCGTCGCGTATTTCCGATTTTTGTTGTTATCGTTTTCATTTGCCTGTCCTGCGTTGTAGGGCGGGTTACCGATAACCACAAACATCGGCGTAGTTTTCTGTTTCTCAACGCGTTCGGTATTGGCGGGTGTAAATAGCTGCGTCTGCCGCGCCTCGGCTACCTCAAACGTGTCTACCAGACAGATGCCTTGATAGGCGGCATATCGGTTCGTTGCGGTGTAAAACTGCTGTTCAATGTTGAGGCTGGCGATATAGTACGGCAGGAGCATCACCTCGTTGCACTGAAGTTCGGGTGGTACTGCGGTGTATTTTCGCTCCAATGAAATGGGGTCCAATTCCTGCATGATGCGGACGATAAAGTTGCCGGTGCCGACAAACGGATCGATGAGATGCACACCTGTATCGGACAACGAGCGGTTAAACTCGGTTTTTAGAATGTGCTCAACGCTTTTCACCATAAAATCAACAATCGGCTGCGGCGTGTAGACGATGCCGTGGGTATCTGCAGTCTTGATGGAGAAGCCTTGGAAGAACTGCTCATAGATGGTATTGAGGAACCCCTGTTTTTGCGAGAAGTCCGTAATTGTGCTTGCCGTTTTCTCAATCGCAATGTAGAACGCATCTAAACTTTGGAGGAATTGGTTGCGGTCGAACGTCTGTGAGGTGAGTGCATCAATGACGTTTTCAATGTCGCGTGCGATGATATTGCGGCGGGTAAAATCCCGGTTGTTGAAGACGGTGCGAAAAATCCGTTCTGTTAGCAGGTGTTGGATGAGCATCTCCTCTACAGCGGCGATAGACAGATTCGGATTGATTGAGGCTTGGCACTGCTGATAGAAATGGGCGAATGCCTCCTGAAAGTGTGGGTTGTTTTGGCGTTCTGTCTCTATTAACGCTGCCAGTTTTTCGCCGAGTTCCGGCACCGTCTCTTTGAAGTCGGCGACGGCAGCATGCCACGCCGAGATGTTCTCCTCCTGATATGCGAAGAAGGTTTGGAGCACGTGGACGAGGTTTCTCGGCTCGGTGATGTCCAGGTCGAGTTGCAGTTGCCCGTGCTGATAGAGGAGTGCATGGGTTGGGGATTGCACGACGATGTTTTTGGAGGGGTAGCCTGCGGCAAATTTCTTGGTTGCTTCGGCGTGGAGATCATCTTTGGTATCTTTTGCTTCCCAGTGTCCGTGTGGCAAGCCGAAGGTGTCAACAACTTCACCATCGGGTGTGATTCGTCTTTTCTCTGGCGTGTAGTGGCTTTTTTCACAGAGAAGGGTGAGATCGACTTGGTTGCAATAGTGTTGGAGTACGGTTTGGAATGCGGCTCGGACGGTGCCTTCGTTTTGTTCTCCGAGGTGTGTGTATTTTTCGAGTTCTGCGTAGTATGTTTTGATGGGTTTGTGCGTGGGTTTGATGTTGAGTGCTGGCATCTGTTTTCTCCGTGTGTTGTGGGTGATTGAATTTAGATACCGCGAATTATACACGGATTGGGGAAGGATTGCAAGGGGAAAATTTGCGGCGTAATGGTATCGGTTTCCCCTGCTTTGCAGGGGTAATATACCACTGTGCCCATAAGCGACGTGCATTCAGAATGAGAGACACATTTCGCCCCGAACAGGGCTAAAGAAAGCACATCGCGCGGCTATCAGAACATTTTCCAATGAGGTCACGGCATACGGATGTCTCCTACGACTTTGAGGTCACGGTGCACGGATGTCTCCTACGACTTTAAGAGGTCACAGCATACGGATGTCTCCTACGACTTTAAGAGGTCACGGCACACGGAGTGTGCCTACTACTTTGAAGTCACGGCATACGGATGTCTCCTACGACTTTAACGCGGGCAATTTGTTAACAATCTCCACCGTCTCTAAACTCACCGTAATCAGCTTGCCAATCAACTTGACTATATATTGCGGGTTGTCGGCATGATTCGGGTCGTTGAGGATGCCGCTCCGTTTGTCTGTTTTCACCCGATACTGGTCTACTACCCACTCTAACGCGGAACGGGTGCCAAGCCGATATTCAAACGCCTTCGGCGGAATGCCATCAAGCGTCAGGAAATCGTTGTATGCCAGCGAGGTTTTGTCTTTGGACAATCTCATCTTCTCCACACGCCAATTGAGGGGCACGTCCGGGGTTTGGATGAACTTCAGTGTATCGTATTCCGGTTGCGTTTCGTAGTTGACGTGGATGTCCGCTAATTGTGCACCTGCTTCCGCAAAGCCCCAAAAGTCTTCCGCGAAGGGGATATGCGGCAAGTCGCGCTTGAGATTCGCCTGATACCGCTCGCGATAAGCAGGATGGTGCAAGAGCCCATAAGTGTAGTGGAAGATGTCCCACTTGCTGATGGTGTCATCGCCATAATGGGTTCGGAACTGCGCCAATGCCCACTCGGTGATGTTTTCACGGCGGTTTGTGCCATCCTCGTCGTAGGTGTAGAAGGGGAAGCATTGCCCAGATGAACCAAATCCACCTGTTACCACATTTGCGGGGATGCAACCCGCTATGAGGCAGATAAAAGGTTTTTCTTTTGTTATATTGACACAAATCACTCTATTTTCTTTTTCTGTGTCCGGCGTAGGGAAGATGGAGGGAAACTGATAAACGCGCTGATTCATCATTCTGTCAAAGTAGAGATGCGATTTCGTAAACGGCCGGTAAAGGGAGGTTCTCACTTTTTCTGGCGAGAACGCTGCGGTTTTCCCGTTTTTCAAATCAGATTTAAGGGCATCAGTCCACTTGATTTTGGTTTCAGCCGCATCCACAAACGCATCAACATTTCCCTCGCGTTTTGGGCCCTGGTGCCACTTGAAAACTTGCATATTGTAGAATTCCATCATGCTTGTCAGGTTTTTTCTCAGTGCATCTCGGTTGAAGTTGTAAACCCATGCATCTCGATTTGTTTGGACACCGTTGCTATAATTTCTAAATATCACCTTCTCCGATTTTCCTGCTTTTGCTGCCTTAGTTCCCATTGGAATAAAGGTGTCAAACTCGGCATGGAGCCCTTCGGTGAGCCATGTATGCCGCGCGTCCGGGCGAATCGTTTGCCAGGCTATGTTTCCTACGTGTTGGCGTTGGGTGAGAAAGTCAAACTTATCTTTTTTCTGCCATAACGCATCGGTGCGATAGTAAAAGAGGCGGGACGCCCCCCTATCTGTCTGCTGCTTTTTCACAAACAGATTAATGCTCACCCCTACCCGAATACCGAACACATTCGCATCGGAGACTTTCAATCCCTTTCTTGCATTCCCGCCCAAATCAAGGATGTAGATGGCATCGCAATCATCTGCGAGGTGTTTCCGCATGCCATCAAACGCCAAACCCTCGAGAAAACTGTTGTTCGTCACAAAGGCTACAACCCCTTCATCGCCAACCCTGTCCAACGCCCACCGAATCGCCTTCACATACGGATCATAGAGTGCATTTCTGAGCGTCGCTTTGGAATCTTTCGCGTACGTCTCTGCAATTTGCTTGTCCATCGTCTCATACTTCCGATTCTTGTTGTTATCGTTCTCATTCACCTGCCCCGCATTGTAGGGTGGATTGCCGATAACCACAAACATCGGTGTCTCTTTTTGTTTCTCAACGCGTTCGGTATTGGCGGGTGTAAATAGCTGCGTCTGCCGTGCTTCTGCCACCTCAAACGTGTCTACCAGACAGATACCCTGATAGGCGGCATATCGGTTCGTTGCGGTGTAAAACTGCTGTTCAATGTTGAGGCTGGCGATATAGTACGGCAGGAGCATGACTTCGTTGCACTGAAGTTCGGGCGGCACTGCGGTGTATTTTCGCTCCAATGAGATGGGGTCCAATTCCTGCATGAGCCGCACGATGAAGTTGCCGGTGCCGACGAACGGATCGATGAGATGCACACCGGTATCCGAAAGCGACCGGTCGAACTCGGTATTGAGGAGATGCTCAACGCTTTTCACCATGAAATCCACAATCGGCTGCGGTGTATAGACGATGCCGTGTGTATCTGCAGTCTTGATGGAGAAGCCTTGGAAAAACTGCTCGTAAACGGTGTTGAGAAAGCCCTGTTTTTGTGAGAAGTCGGTAATCGTGCTGGCTGTTTTTTCAATCGCAATGTAGAAGGGATCTAAACTTTGGAGGAATTGGTTGCGGTCGAACGTCTGTGAGGTGAGGGCATCAATGACGTTTTCAATGTCGCGGGCGATGATATTGCGGCGGGTAAAATCCCGGTTGTTGAAGACGGTGCGAAAAATGCGTTCTGTTAGCAGGTGTTGGATGAGCATCTCCTCCACCGCAGCGACAGACAGATTCGGATTGATTGAGGCTTGGCACTGCTGATGGAAATGGGCGAATGCCTCCTGAAAGTGCGGGTTGTTTTGGCGTTCTGTCTCTATTAACGCCGCCAGTTTTTCACCCAGCACCGGCACTTTTTCTTTGAATTCTTCCACCGCGGCATACCAATCGGCGATGTTCTCCTCCTGATATGCAAAGAAGGTATCCAGCAAATGGATAAGATTTTCCGGTTCGGTCATGTCTACATCAAGGCGGAGGGTGCCGTTTTGATAGAGGAGGGCATGGGTCGGGGATTGAATAATGATATTTTTAAACGGGTACCCGGCTTCCGATTTCTTCTGTGCTTCGGTGGGGAGAGCGTCCTGTGTATCTTTCGCTTCCCAGTGTCCGTGTGGCAAACCGAACGCATCGACGACTTCGCCATCTAACCGGATGCGTCTGTTCTGTTTTGTGTGGCGTGTCTTTTCGCACACGAGAATGAGGTGGACCTGTCTGCAATAGTGTTGGAGGAGACTTTGGAATGCGGTTCGGACAGCACCTTCATGTTCTGCCCCGATTTTTGTGTATGCTTCGAGTTCTGCGTAGTATGTTTTGATGGATTTGTGCGTGGGTTTGATGTTGAGAGTTGGCATAGTGTTTTCTCCGTGTGTTGTGGGTGATTGAATTAATTATACACGGATTGGGGACAGATTGCAAGGTAAAAATTTGCGGCGTAATGGTATCGGTTTCCCCTGCTTTGCAGGGGTAATATACCACTGCGCCCATAAGCAACGTGCATTCAGAATGAGAGACACATTTCGCCCTGAACGGGGCTAAAGAAAGCACATCGCGCGGTTATCAGAACATTTTCCAATGAGGTCACGGCATACGGATGTCTCCTACGACTTTAAGAGGTCACGGCACACGGAGTGTGCCTACTACTTTGAAGTCACGGCATACGGAGTATGCCTACGACTTTAACGCGGGCAATTTGTTAACAATCTCCACCGTCTCTAAACTCACCGTAATGACCTTCCCAATTAACTTGACGATGTACTGCGCATCGTCCGCATGGTTCGGGTCGTTGAGGATGCCGCTCCGTTTGTCTGTTTTCACCCGATACTGGTCTATTACCCACTCTAACGCGGAACGGGTGCCAAGCCGATATTCAAACGCCTCCGGCGGAATGCCATCCAGCGTCAGGAAATCGTTGTACACCAGCGAGGTTTTGTCTTTGGACAATTTCATCTTCTCCACACGCCAATTGAGGGGCACGTTCGGGGTTTGGATGAGCTGCAGTGTATCGTATTCGTCCTGGTCTTCGTAGTTGACGTGGATGTCCGCTAATTGTGCGCCGGCGTTGGCAAAGCCCCAAAAGTCTTCCTCGAAGGGAATGTGCGGCAGATCACGTCTGAGGTTCGCCTGATACCGCTCGCGATAGGTAGGGTGGTGCAGGAGTCCATAAGTATAGTGGAAGATGTCCCACTTGGAAATGGTATCATCGTCGTAGTGGGTTCGGAACGCTGCCAATGCCCAATCGGTGATGTTTTCGCGGCGGTTCGTGCCATCCTCGTCGTAGGTGTAGAAGGGGAAGCATTGAAAAAGATCGCGTGCCGCGAGTATATGAGAATTGGGAATCAGATTTGTCAGCAGTGTATTGAAGCCTGCGCGAAAACCGTGATCGCTGACAATGATCACCTGATTTTCCCTTTCGGTTTCCGGGGTCGGAAAGATAGATGGAAACACACATATTCCGTCTATCATGAATCTATCGAAGTAAAGCCGCGATTTTGTGAATGGCCGGTAGAGCGATTGTCGAATTTTTGTGTTGGCAAATGCCGCGATGTGCAGCCTCTTCATTTTTTGTTTCAAGCCTTGGCTCCACTTGATTTTCGCATCATCATCAATCACAAAATCATCAAGGTTTGCTTGCCTATCTTCTCGTCGTTTCCACCTATCTATTTCCGTGTTGTAAGTTTCACTCATCCGCTGCACGTTCTCAGCAAGTGCGGCTCGGTTGAAATTGTAAGCCCACGCATCGCGGGCAGTGTTGACACCGTTGCTATAGGTTTTGAAAATCACATCCACCGCCGCGCCTTTTCCTGCTTTTGCTGCCTTAGTTCCCATCGGGATAAAGGTGTCAAACTCGGCGTGGAGCCCTTCGGTGAGCCATGTGTGTCGCGCATCCGGTTGAATAGATTTCCACTCAATACCGCCTATGTGTTGACATTCATTCAGAAAGTCAAACTTATCTTTTTTCTGCCATAACTCATCGGTGCGATAGTAAAAAATCTGGGAGGTTTCTGATGAATTTCCCTTTCTCTTTACAAATAGATTGATGCTTACGCCTACCGTGATGTCGAACACATTGGCATTAGAAACTTTCAAGCCCTTCCGCATGTTCCCGCCCAAATCCAAAACATAAATCGCGTCGCAATCTGCGGCGAGATGCTTCCGCATCCCATCAAACGCGATGCCATCCAGAAAGCCGTTATTTGTCACAAATGCGACAACGCCTTCATCGCCAATCCTATCCAACCCCCATCGAATTGCTTTCACATACGGATCGTAGAGTTTATTTTTATTCGTCGCCTTGGAATCTTTTGCATAAGTCTCCCGCACGCGCGCATCCATCGTCTCATACTTCCGATTTTTGTTGTTATCGTTCTCATTCACCTGCCCCGCGTTGTAGGGCGGATTGCCGATAACCACAAACATCGGTGTCTCTTTTTGTTTCTCAACGCGTTCGGTATTGGCGGGTGTAAATAGCTGCGTCTGCCGCGCCTCGGCTACCTCAAACGTGTCTACCAGACAGATGCCTTGATAGGCGGCATATCGGTTCGTTGCGGTGTAAAACTGCTGTTCAATGTTGAGGCTGGCAATATAGTACGGCAGGAGCATGACTTCGTTGCACTGAAGTTCGGGCGGCACTGCGGTGTATTTTCGCTCCAATGAAATGGGGTCCAATTCCTGCATGAGCCGCACGATGAAGTTGCCGGTGCCGACGAACGGATCGATGAGATGCACACCGGTATCCGAAAGCGACCGGTCGAACTCGGTATTGAGGAGATGCTCAACGCTTTTCACCATAAAATCCACAATTGGTTGAGGGGTATAGACGATGCCGTGCGTGTCTGCAGTCTTGATGGAGAAGCCTTGGAAGAACTGCTCATAAACAGCGTTGAGGAAGCCCTGTTTTTGTGAGAAATCCGTAATCGTGCTGGCGGTTTTCTCTATCGCAATGTAGAACGGGTCTAAACTTTCAAGAAACTGATCGCGATTCAGTGCATATTCAGTGAGCACATCAATGACTTTCTCAATTTCACTGGCAATAATGTTGCGGCGAGTGAAGTCCCTATTCTTGAAAACAGTGGCGAAGATACGCTCGGTGAGCAGGTGCTGGATGAGCATCTCCTCCACCGCAGTGATGGAGAGATTCGGGTTGATTGAGGCTTGGCACTGCTGATGAAAATGGGCGAAGGCCTCCTGAAAGTGTGGGTTGTTTTGGCGTTCTGTCTCTATTAACGCCGCCAGTTTTTCGCCGAGTTCCGGCACCGTCTCTTTGAAGTCGGCGACGGCAGCATGCCACGCCGAGATGTTCTCCTCCTGATATGCAAAGAAGGTTTGGAGCACGTGGACGAGGTTTCTCGGCTCGGTGATGTCCAGGTCGAGTTGCAGCTGCCCATTTTGATAGAGGAGTGCGTGTGTTGGGGATTGCACGACGATGTTTTTGGAGGGGTAGCCTGCGGCAAACTTTTTGTCTGCTTCGGCGTGCAAGTCATCTTTGGTATCTTTTGCTTCCCAGTGTCCGTGTGGTAAGCCGAACGCATCGACGACTTCACCATCGGGTGTGATACGTCTTTTCTCTGGCGTGTAGTGGCTTTTTTCACAGAGAAGGGTGAGATCGGCTTGGGGGCAATAGTGTTGGAGTAGGTTTTGGAATGCGGCTCGGACGGTGCCTTCGTTTTGTTCTCCGAGGTGTGTATATGCTTCGAGTTCGGCGTAGTATGTTTTGATGGGTTTGTGCGTCGTTTTGATGTTGAGTTCGGGCATAGTGTTTTCTCCATGTGTTGTCGGTGATTGAATTTAGATACCGCGAATTATACACGGATTGGGGAAGGATTGCAAGGGGAAAATTCGTCAGTTTGTAGTCGCGCGATTCAGGGTGCAGGGAACGTGCGATAAATCGCACTATCACGAATCAAGTTGTGCGCGACTAGCAAACAACTTTTTTATTTCTTACATTACGGGGAAACCAAAGCGCGGTTAGAAACCGCGCCGATAAGAAAAGCAGGCTGATGTCAGACTCGCGTTAGGATGCTAATTCTTCATGATACGCAAACAACGCGGGGGTGCCGCCCGTGTGCAAGAAGATGACTGTGTCGTCAGAACCGATTTGTCCTTGTTGGATGTGCTCAATTAGGCACGCCATCGTCTTGGCAGTGTAGACGGGATCGAGGAAGATGCCTTCCGTGTTGGCAACGAACTTGAGTGCCTCAATACATTCTGACGTGAGGTAGCCGTAAGCCTTTCCGATATAGTCATCGGTATTCTGGATGTCTGCGTCGGTGACGCGCGTATCAAGTGCCAAGAGCTCCGCAGCAGTGTTTGCAGCGGTGCGCATCCGTTCAATCTTATCGTCCCAATGAATAGGTGCGCATCCGAACGGTTTCAATTTCATGCCAAGGGTTTTGGCTCCGAGTACTAGCCCTGCCTGTGTCCCCCCGGCGGAAGCCGTGTAGAGGTGCTCAGCATCAATGCCAAGCTGTTGTTGCTGTTGGTGAATTTCAGCGATGCACCACGTGAAGGCAACAGCGGCAAGCGCAGTGGAGCGGGGCGAGGCGATAACATGCGGCTTCAATCCTTGTTCCTTCAGGCTCTCGGCGAGTTCGTATTTCACTACATCTAATTCGGGACCGAATGGGACATCCACGACTTGGACATCTGCCCCGGCCAAGTGATCCAACAACAGGTTGCCTTGGACGATGCTCTTGTGGTCGCGTGCGAGACGCAGGTAGCAGTTGAGCCCAAGTTTGCCGCAGGCGGCGGCAGTTTGCCTGCAGTGATTGGACTGGGAGGCGGCACCATGCACAATTGTATCTGCACCCTGGGCGACAGCATCCCCAATAGTGAAAGTTAACTGGCGTACTTTGTTTCCCCCAAACGCTAGGCCGGAGCAATCTTCGCGTTTGATGAAGATGCGCGGCCCACCGAGTGCCTCAGAGAGGCGCGGGCATTCCTCAAGGGGTGTCGGAAAATGACCGAGGTGCACTTGTGGCATCTGTGCAATTTTCTGAATAAGACGTTCTCTAGTGTTCATAGCCTACTCCGCTCGAATCACGACAGCCTTCTGGCGGATGCGTTCTCCATCTTTGGATTTCAATCCCGGGGTGATAACTTCAGCGATTGTGCCAGATTCAAAATCGCTCTCTCTTGTCTCTTGGACTATGTGATGTCTCGAAGACACTTTGGTTTTCCCCACCTCAATGGGAAGCACCTCAGTGTTGATGAGTTCTAGAAACCAGTGGAGGCGAGGCGGTAGCGCATCTGGCTTTGTGCTTTTCGCGACGTTAACGAACAGCAAATCTCTAACGAATTCGGAGAGGAACTTTTTGAACGGAAGGACTTCGACCTTTGCGGCGTGCTTTTTCTCCAATTCAGTGAGTTCTGTCAAGAATCGCTGGTGGGATGCCTCACATTCGCTCTTGATTTTCTCCAAATCCTGCCAGTTTTCTACGATAACATCTGGAAACCGTGTGGGTGAAGGTGCAGAAACGCCTCGAATCTGCTTGAGCGTCTGTTGGAGGATTACATCTATCTCAGCGAGGGTGTTAACAAGCGACTGACTTTTAGAGGTTGCACGCCCTGCTTCCTTCCGCCAGGCTACTATCTCGTTCTCCATCAGATTCAGGATAAAAATTGCAGTTTCCGCTTCGCTGAGCTGCTCCACATCCCAACTTGTCAACTTGAGTCCACATCCCTCACTGTAATCTGTCTCCAGCTTCGCCAACCGGTTCTGAAATTCGTAATGCACTTTTTCACCTTGTTGCCGGTAGTGAGCCTTACCGCGTCTTCCGCCAGGGGAGAGTCCTAATGCCCGAGAGAGGTGTCCGAAAACGCCCTGCTGCTTCGTTTTCTGTTTTGCTAGTGCTGCGCTCGCGCCTTCCTCTGCTGCAGGCACCCGCGCCTTAGCATAACTTTGTGGGAAGGACGGAACAGTGATTTTAAATTCAAAGTTGGACCCAGCCAATTGTAGCGGCCCCCTCGGTGCAGGGCTTTCAGGGATGAGTACCTCTGGTTGCGATTTGGTGCTCGCTTCTGCCTTTAAAACCGGGGCATCTTGTGGAGGTACTGTTGGCTGCACTGTTTGTGTCGGCTGTAGCTCCTCCGCTTGTAACGCTTGCTTTTGGGAGGGAACCGCAGCAGAGGGTGTTTCCTCAACTTGCACCGGCTGTGTTCCTGTTTTGCTTTCCCTCCCGCCCTGTTCCTTAAGGGCATTTTCATTGCCGGGGCCTCGCGAGTCAGAGCTCGCTCCTACGGTGGGCGTATCAGGCGGTGGGGCAGAAACAGACGTTGCGCTGGGCGTTCGAGATTCGCTCCTGAGGGGTTCTAATTCATCTAACACCTTTTCCAGAAGCGTCGACACCGGATCGGTGTCATCCACGAAAAAGGTCAAGCGGTGCGCCTGCATAACCTCTACCGGTACGAGGAAAGACAAACACTTGTCAGCTAGTTGAAATCGGGTCCAATTCGCGAGTCCGCTAATGGATAGTTTTTTATACATGACGCGCACGCTTCTTTCTTCGCTTAGCAGATTCTGCACGTTCATAATAGTTTGCGGACCATCGACAATAAAGGATATTTCAATATCTCGAAAACGACCTGTTACGCTGTTTGTAGCCATGATAGCGTTCTCCTTATAGCGAACAAACGGGCAGGCACTGCGGCACTGCCCCGACACATGTTTATAGACATCGGGCGAGCACTTTCGTCATTCCTTGCGGAGTAATCAGCATAAGTAAGAAATAAAAAAGTTTGCGCGAGTCACTCACAACTTGGCATGAAACCCCTGCTTTGCAGGGGAAACCAATACCATTGGCAGGATACCAAAAACGCGTGCATTAGCGCCCTCGTAGCTCTCGTCGGAAGGTTCTGACGCAACCTTAATTAGCACAGAACACGCTACAACTCATAAGAAACCTGATTTTTCCGTTTTCAAAATCGGAGCAGAAACCCAATTGACGAAAAAACTGAATGATATTAAGTTATCAACCATCATTTTAACGTTTCCCTGTCGGTTTGGGTTACAAAGAAGGTTTTTCGTTATTCCTTGCGGAGTACCATGCTTTCGGCTGTAGTTGAAAAGCCCTTACAAATCTCGTCAGAGGACTCTTATGTAAACCTTGCGTCAGAAACCTCCGACGAGAGCTATAGTGCATTGTTACACCTGTCTTGCCAATGGTATTTGCCCCTGCTTTGCAGGGGTTTCATACCAAGTTGTGAATTTTAATGAACAACTTTTTTATTTCTTACTTATGCTGAATTCTCCGCAAGGCATGACGAATTTATCTCTGAATGAGCATTTTTCGGGTTTCGCGAAAGGTACCTGCCTCAAGGGAATAAAAATAAATTCCGCTTGCTACAGCTTCGCCTGTATTATTGCGTCCATCCCAATAAGCCATGTGGGCCCCAGTGCGTTGAAAGCCAATCGGCTCAAAATGGACGCGCCTGCCTTGTGCATCGTAAATAGACAAAGTGACATTTACATCTGAGGCAAGTTGATACGGAATCCAGGTTTCCGGGTTGAAAGGGTTGGGGAAGTTTTGACCCAGGTGGTTGATAGAACGCGACGTGGCGACGGTTGGTGTCCAATCAGATTCAGAAGCTTCCTCTACAGCAAGCGAGAATCGGTGGGGATGCACCTGAAAAATACGGAGTTGATACAGGTCCGCGATGTAGAGGGCAGTCTCTGTCAACTGAAATTCAAAGGGGAATCGGAGTTGGTTGAAGCGTGAGATGGCGGTAAGCGTGCGGGTGTCAATAAGCTGAAGGCTTTCACTATCGAGTAGATAGAGATAGTCGCCGCGTATCTGTGCATCAATTGGGAGGGCATCGTTGGCGTACTCGTCGAGCGGTATCGGCTGAGTCGGCTCACTAATATCAAGCACAGCAACGCCAACGCGGCTGTCCAATACATACGCGCGTTCCGCTGCGAGGGCCACCCCGGTTACATTGCCTTGGCTGGTGTAGTTGGCAACGGGACGAGGCGTTGCGGGTTCGGTGATGTCGAAAATGTGCATGCCCCCTTCAAGGGCAGCGACATACGCGTGTGAGGTATTGAAAGCGATACGATAAGCACTGCCACGCATGTCGCGCCGAGACACGATTCGGCTTTGCTGTGGTACTTGGCTGTCAACAACAATGAGGGACTCAGCGCAGAGATAAGCATAGCCTTCGTGAAGCGCAATGTCCGAAACAGGACTGACTGTGGGGATTTGCGCGACAATCGTGTGTGCTGACATATTGACGATGAACATGCCTGTCTGGGTGGCAACGAAGCCGTGTCCATCCTGTACGCGAATTCGGGTAGCACTGTCCGGGAGCGGCATGGTTTGCGTCAAGGTCCCATCATAAGGGGTTGTCAATTCGAGGGTTTTTAACCCACCTGCACCGTTTGCAACGTAGACAGTACGCGTGCCATCTTCTCTTTCTACAATATCAAGGCCCTGTGCGATTCCGCTAGATACGTAGCGGTTGAGCCACTGTGGTGATTCGGATGAGTTTGTATCAATTGTCTGGATACCCCCCTTTCCATCAGCAATATAAACGAGGTGTAGGGGCGATGCCCCCAGAGGACTGGGAACCCAAAGTGCCATGTCAGTCGCATTTCCGAAGGTAGGTTGGGTGGTAATCCGCTGCGGCTGCTGAGGGTTACGCACATCGATGATATGGAGCCCTGCCTGCCGGTCGGTGAGATAGACGGTACTGTTGTGTGCCTGAATTCCGGTTGCAAGGCCCGGGGTGTCTAGGCTTGAGATGGTTTCGGGTTGAAGTGCATCACTGACATCAACAATGCGTAGGTTGCCACCCGCGACATAGGCGTAAGACGCGTCGGCTGCTTTTGAAATATCATGGGCAACGGCGAGAATCGGTGCGATGCCTCGCAAAACGAAGTTGCCGAATGGGCTTGGATTCAGGATGTAAAGCCCTTGCCGGTCATCGCTCAGGTAGATGGTATTGTCCTTGAAGGATACATTGAGCGGTGTGCCTGCTGTTCTAAAGAAACGCCGGAACCGAGGCGTTGGCGCATTGTGGAGATTCTGCCGGTCAAAAACGAGTAAGCCTTGTTCGCTGTCCAAGACGTATATGTTCCCCTCATGAACCCGAACACCGCGTGCATGCTGTATCGCGCTTGGGAAAGCGCGCCTACACGTTTTTACAATTCTTGGGGCCGTGGGCTGCGAGATGTGGATAAGATGTACACCGGCATCACCATCAGCAACGTAAGCGGTGTCCCCATCAACAGCAACAGTTTGTGCCTGCCCTGGCGTAGCGATTTCACCGATACGCACAGGTTTTGTAGGCTGTTCTAATGTGAAGATCTCAAGCCCCCAATCGCTGGCGGCATACAGGTAGGGGGTGCCTGTCTCCTCGCCGTGAATTACGACATCTCGATAATCGCTAGAGAGGTGTAATTGTGTCATCGGCTCAAGGCGATAGGAGATGTTGGATTTCTTCTGGCTCGGTTGGGTTCGGTTGCTGAGCGCGTAGGTTATCGTGTTTGGCACTGTTTGTAATGTTTTCTGTTGCCGCGGCACCGGGCGGGAGGGAAGCGTCGCGATGCGGGGCTCGCTCCTACCGGTATCAACAGCAGCATAGCGGAGCGTCTGCGGAGCATCTGCTGTTACCATCAACACAATTTGGCCGCCCCGTTGTAGCCCTTCTCGCCGGATGCGCCCGGTATTTTGTGTGTCAAACGGGATAGGTGTAATAACAGCCGGCGCGTTCGGGGGCAAGTAAAGGGTTGTGGCGTAGAGGCGACTTGTGGAGTTTTGTGGCGTATTTCGCCCAAATGCGACGTGCATTCCTGTCACTGATATATCCAAGCTTTCAGGCAGGTTTTGAAACAGAATGTAATGCGCGCCCCAATTCTTAATAGGTATATTGTCACCGCTGCTTGGATACGTGTTAACTCGCTGAACTGCGGAAACCTTGATTTTTCGGTTCCGTAGGTGTTGGTAGCCGAGCTGTTTGCCTCGTGCAGTATTGTTAACCCAATTGGCAAGCCCCCAATTCAGAAAGACCGCGGGGAAGCGAGGGGTCGCGATTCGGAGCTCGTTCCTACCTGCTACTGATGCTAAGGCATTGTCAATTGCTTGTTCTCCGAGGGCATCCTGTTCCACAATGGCGCGGATAAGTGCAGCACCGCCATACTGCTCATAAAGATAGAGCAGGAACATGAAAGCACCCCCGTAATAGACATCTCCTGTGTTTGTGTATGCGAGCGAGACGCTAGGGGTTGTGAGGTAATTGTCTACAAAAATGGTGTGTACGGTGCCGTAGATTGCCCATTCAACGAAACTGGCGATGCCTTCCTCTAACCATCGCTGATCGGTTGTGCCACCGTTCTGAAACCAATTGATGAGATGTGCAAATTCATGCGCGAGGCTGCTGTAAAAGGTATGGCGGGAGCGTTCTCTGAATTGGTAAACATCCATAAACAGCATTTCACGGCGATTGCTGTTGGGTGCGGTTAGGTGCTGATCCGCCGGTGAGAAGTAGCCGCCGTAGTCCCGGCCGGAGGCGTTCATCCCGACATCGTGCATCAACAAAGTAATCCGATTGTCTCTGTCTATCCCGGGCTTCCATTCAGTCCCCATCCACTGTCGGGCTTTGGGATAGATGCGCGCGTCAAATTCGGTGGCAATGGAGACAGCTTCGGCATCGGTGAACAGGTCGCGCACAGAATTTTCAACATAGACGTAGAGATGCTCACTTATCGCGACACAGGTAGCTTTTACCGCCATTTCAGGAATGTGGATAAAAAAACTGTCTATGTCTCCGAGTTGGACAGGTGCCGCGGGTGCATTGGGCGTTGTGGAAGGGGTTTGAAACCCCGAATTCCTTTGCGGTGTGTTGTAGGCATTTGCAATCAGCAGGGGCGTTCCACACCGCCAAGGTTCGGCAGCGGCGCAGCGGGTAGCAAAAAGGAAAACAAAAGTGAGGGAAAGGGTATAAACCCCTGCAAAGCAGGGGTAAAATACCAACTGGAAAAATCGCATTTTTGCGGCGTATTTCGCCCAAATGCGACGTGCATTCGTCATTCCTTGCGGAGAATTTAGCATAAGTAAGAAATAAAAAAGTTTGCGCGAGTCACTCACAACTTGGTATGAAACCCCTGCAAAGCAGGGGAAACCAATACCATTGGCAAGAGAGGGCTCCGAACAATGATAAATCTCGTCAGAGGTTTGTGCTGCAAAAACGTTGTTATCCCCGCAAAGCGGGGCAGATACAACCGGCGTGTATTGACATTCACGGATTTTCATGTTACCATAAACTGCATGAA
This sequence comes from uncultured Poribacteria bacterium, assembly GCA_958295855.1. Taxonomy (GTDB): domain Bacteria; phylum Poribacteria; class WGA-4E; order WGA-4E; family WGA-3G; genus CATQHH01. Next base: position 1,254,022 of record OY282383.1, read on the forward strand.
ACCTTATGAATATCTGGAACACACCGCTGATATGGGACTACAGGTGACAGGCGATACCCTGTCTAGACTCTTCGCCAATGCCGCGCAGGGGCTGTTTGAAACGATAGCCGTTGTTGATACCGTTGATGAAACAGAATCTGTTCATATCCACCTCACTGCCGAATCTGTTGAGGAATTGTTCGTAGCGTGGCTTGATGAGTTGATTTTCCTGCATGAGACTGAAGAGCTCTTCTTTAAGCGCGCGAACCTCCGCCGGTGTAGCAAAACAGAGCTTGCTGCGGACGTTTACGGCGAATCGGCAAACTTTGACAAGCACGAAGTCTACACGGAAATTAAGAGCGTGACGTATCATCAATTGCAAGTTGTGCAAAAGGCTGATGGTAGTTGGTTCGCCCAAGTTATTTTTGATCTTTGAATCGGCATTGTCTTACCGTGCCTCGCCTATGTTTTGCGTCAAAGTAGCAGGCCCGCTCTGCGTGCCGTCGCCAAGTAGCAGGCCCGCTCTGCGTGCCGTCGCCAAGTAGCAGGCCCGCTCTGCGTGCCGTCGCCAAGTAGCAGGCCCGCTCCGCGTGCCGTCGCCTAAGGTGTATTTTCCTCAATGCGAATCAACTGATTTGGTTTCACGTTCTGGCGCGTCGTTACCACACCGCTTGGCCAGACAACTTCAATTTTCTCAATAATGTGGGAGGGCTTTGTAGTTGGTATTTTTCCCATGTTTTGCAGGGGTTCATACCCTCTCCCGATGCCAAAGATGGCAGTGAGCTCGCTCTGTGAGCAGTAGCTGGAGCCGCTCTTGACGGTTCGCGTCTGTGTTCCCATCGCGGAGGTTACGCGGATGTGTGCGCCGATGCCATCGCGGTTACTTTTTCGTCCCAGAAGTTGTATCTTAATCCATCCGTTCCGATTTCCGCCATCATTTCGGAAGAGATGCGCCGGGCCGTTGGAGGTAGTGACGAGTAAATCCCAGTCTCCATCGTTGTCGATATCGCCATAAGCTGCGCCTCTCCCGACGATGGGCTTTGCCAGATCTGTGCCGACTTTCTGGCAGACCTCGGTGAATGTGCCATCGGTTCCCTTGTTATGAAACAGATGTGGCGGTTGCGCGTAGGTGACTTCGCTCTGAATAGCACTAATGTCCGTTTCAACATGTCCATTGGCGGTAAAGATGTCAAGATTTCCGTCCAGGTCAAAGTCAAAAAAGAAGCAGGCAAAGGTGAGCGTCAGTAGCGTAGCGTTGCCGATCTGCGCGACGGGTGCGTCGTCAATAAAAAAATCGCCTTCGTTGTGATAGAGGTTGAGCATCTCGTTGGAGAAGTTTCCAATAACGAGGCTTTCCCTACCGCTCCGGTCGTAGTCTGCGGCATCGATTCCCATTGCCCCGGTTGCGATTCCGCTTTCGTTATAGGCAATGCCTGCGAGCATTCCGACTTCTATGAAGGTGCCGTCTCCGTTGTTCTGATAGAGTTTATTGGGTTGCGTGTCGTTTGCCTCAAAGATATCTGGCCATCCGTCGCCGTTGTAATCAAAGATGCAAACGCCGAGGGATTTGCTCGTTTTATCCTCAATACGCGCGATGCGGGAGACATCGAGAAATGTGCCGTCGCCCCGGTTTCTAAAAAGTTTGCTGGACTGCCCCGGGTAGGATTCAGGGGTGCAGTAGGATTTGTGAGTACCATCCAGCGTGCAAAACAGGTCGGTTTCCCTTGTCCATTCTACATAGTTCGCTACGTAGACATCGAGGTGCCCATCCTTGTTGTAATCGAACCACGCGCAACTGGTGCCGAAGCCGGGGTTATGAATGCCCGCGGTCTGCGTGATGTCAACGAAGGTACCGTCGCCGCGGTTTTGGAAGAGCCGGTCGGCTTCAAGGCAGCTGATATAAATATCGGGTGCTCCATCGTTGTCGTAATCGGCGACGGCCACCCCCATGCCGTAGAGTGGTATGGCGAGCCCTGCGGCTTCGGTGACATCCGTGAAGGTGCTGTCGTGATTGTTACGGTACAGTGCCATCGTTTGCCGCTTTGTAGGGGTAGGCCTTGTGCCTACCCTTCCCGCCCAGTCCTTTCCGTTGACGAGAAGAATATCCTGCCACCCGTCGGTGTCATAGTCAATAAAGGCACATCCTGAGCCCATCGTTTCGGGGAGGTATTTCTGCCCGAAGGCACCGGTGTTATGGATGAAGTCTATTCCCGCGGCGTGGGTGATGTCAACAAATTTCACATTACCATGGGCTACATCGCCCTGGGGCGGTATGAATTGTGCCGAAGCAGGAAGGACAGCCATCCACCCGCAATAGCATAGAATCATCTGGAAGAAAAGAGGTTTTTTCATCAATTCAGTTTCAAGGGTAGGCACAAGGCACTACCCCTACGGATTTTTCCGCATGAGGTATTTACCCCTGCAAAGCAGGGGCGGATACCCGGTTCAAAATCGGGTTTCTTATGAGTTGTAGCGTGTTCTGTGCTAATTAAGCTTGCGTCAGAACCCTCCAACGAGAACTATTGTGCATTCTCATACCCATCTTGCACTCTCAATATTTTTCTGTTGGATGCATGAGCGAAGTTGTGTGTGACTAGCGAACAACTTTTCTCTGTTGGATGCATGAAGGAATGACAAAAAACTTCTAATTGTAATGGCAGGTATGGTATTAGCCCCTGCTTTGCAGGGGTAACATACCACCGCCTCTGATTAGGCAAAATCATTGTTGTGTCTCCACGCAAAGCGGTGCAGATACACCTCTAAATGGAGCTCCACCGATCTTCCTCCCATGACGTTTGGATGGCAGCTTGCACATCTGCCACTGCGGCGGCTTCACGAAAGCCGGGCTGCCCCTGTTTTCCCGTGTGAACAGCTTGCAGAAACTGATACGCTTCAATCGTCTTCAAGTCGTCATAGCCTAATCCAACGGCGGGGCCGGGGTTAAAATAGTTGTGAAAGGGATGACTGGGGCCACTCAATATGCGCGTGTACCCATCAGAGAAACCTCCCTCGGTAGGCAGGTATACTTCAAGTTCGTTCATTTGCTCGAAGTTCCAGCGCAACGCACCATCTGTTCCATGCACTTCAAATGCCATTTCACACTTCGGTCCGGTAATAATTCTGCATGCTTCCAGCGTGCCGCGTGCACCGTTTTCAAACTGAACCAAAGCACCGACGTAGTCTTCGTTTGTGACGGGTGCTGTGGGACCCTCTGCCCCCAGGGTAAAGTGAGTCCCTTCCCCTTCTGGTGCAACCGGGCGTTGGGGGATGAACGTCTCCTGTTGTGAGACAACACGACTGATATCTCCGGCGATAAAATGCGCCATGTCGATGGCGTGGGATAGCAGGTCGCCAAGTGTACCGAGTCCGGCTATTTCCTTCTGAAACCGCCACGAGAGGACAGCGCGGGGATGGCTTGCATAACTAGCAAAGAAACGTCCGCGATAGTGGGTGAGTTTTCCGAGTTTTCCGTCTGCAATAAGTTGGCGCGCGTATTGGACAACAGGTGCCCATCTGTAGTTATAGCCAACACACGTTACGACACCTGTACGGTGTGCAGCAGCGTAAATGGCTTTTGTCTCTGCTGGATTTCGCCCGACTGGCTTCTCACAGAAAACGTGTTTTCCCGCAGCTGTTGCCGCCTCCACTATCTCAAGGTGCTTATGGTTCGGTGCCGCGATGTTAACTACCTCCACAGATGTTTCTTCTATCACCTGTCTCCACTCGGTAGTAGCGCGTTCAAAGCCGAACCGCGCTTTCGCTTCGGTTGCGCGTTGCACAACGTCATCTGCACAGACAACGAGTTTGGGATGAACGCCACTGTCGTGAAACAGGGCTCCGACCTGGCGATATGCACGGGCGTGTGTCATGCCCATCCATCCCATACCGATAATGCCGATGCCAACTGTCTGTTCCGTTTCCATTCTTCGTGTAACTTTCCTTATTTGTTTTTCAGATGTCCCCATGTAGTGGCGAGTTTGCCCCGCGGTGCGACAGGACGTGCCTTTCCGGGGCCGCCGTTGCGGATATTATTCCCTGTGATTTCGACATCATCAAACCGCGCTTGTGCGTCAGTGACAATGAGTCCGGCCTGCCCGCCTCTTAACGGTTCATCGTCAAAAGTCGTGAACACCTCGTCATCAATCTGAAATTCAAGCGTCCCGTCTTCGTGAACGGTGGCAGTGAGTTCGTACCATGTATCAATTTCTGCAACATAAGGGTATACCACGCGAAACCAAGCATCTGGAAGTGCTTTGACAATGCGGACGGTATTAAAAACGTAATCAATAAAAAACAGGTAGCGAGTATCTTCCTCACCTCTATCGTGGAGTGTCAGTCCGATGCTCGGGGGTTCGTTCTTTTCTTTAACTAATTTTGCACGACAGGAGAGCGAGTAATTTCGCCATGTGAGTTCACCTGTTAGCCACAGGCTCATGAAGCCGGGGAGGAAGATTTCGCCAACGGCTTCGCCATCGTTAATCCACCACTTTTCAACCTGCCGGTCAATGTTAAAGATTTTCCATTCGCGGCTGTCATTATCTTCAAAATCGTCTCGCCACGTGCCTGCGTGGCTGGGTTGCCAAGCTCCTATTGAAAAGCAAGCAAGCAGCACCGTGACAATTACTAGCGTAGGAGTGCTCTCCGAGTCAAGAGTCGGTAGACGCACGTTCAAAGCCCAACCATGCTTTTCGCGCATCTCCTTAGCCCTGTAAGGGCGAAATGTGTATAGGAATTTTTTCATTGTTTTTTCCCTATGTAGTTATTCAGTCAAAAATATGGAACCACGAATGCACGTCGCAAATGTAAGAAATAAAAAAGTTGCTTGCTAATCACGCGCAACTTGGGCGCAAAGGGTATTAGCCCCGCTTTGCGGGGGATATCACCTACTCGCCGCAAAAAACTTGCATCAGAAACCTCCGACGAGAGCTACTGTAGCGGCAGCGCCTTGTGCCTGCCCATCTACATCGCCAGAACAGTCTTGCATTCCCAATTCTCCGCAAGGAACGACAAAAAACTATAGCTCAGAAACTATGCACTGTTGTTCGGCATCAGCATAAGGACAGAAAGCACAATGTGTCAGATGTTTTTTATAAATGCCCTGTTGGAGTTCCGTGATTTTTTCCTCCCACTGGTTGGCATTTTCCTGCAATTCCGCTTTGCTGAAATGCAGCGGCTCGCACCGATTCAGCGCGGTAAAGAAAAGGTTAACGGTTACCGTTGGTTGCGCCGGATAGCATGTATGGACAAGCCAGGCGTAAAGTTCCATTTGTGGGCGATAATGCGCTACTCTGTCCGCAAGTTCATCTTTTGTTATCTGATCCGTTTTGTAATCAATAACCTGCCAGTGCCCTGTTTCATCCTTAAAAATCCTGTCAAGGCTGCCTGCTACAATATGTTTTCCGAGTTCAGCACGAATGAGTCGTTCGGTATAGGGTTCGGATGCAGAAAGCGCAGTTTCCCCGATTTCAGAATCAAGAAAGTTGTTGAGGTGTGTGCGAAGCGTCTTTGCTTGTTCTGCGCTAGCCTCAGCTGCCACGCGAGAGTCTCCGGAGGTTCTGGGGCGGGCGGAGCGAATTAACTTATCAAGTTGTCCCCTATCATCTTGCCGTCGTATTTTCATGAGGATGTCGTGTACGGCGCGTCCCCGTTCGGTGCCATCCCAATCGCCAAAGGTATGTCTCCCCTGCTTTTCGGGGGTAAAGCTATGCCACTCCTCGGTTTCACTTACAACGGACTCGATGTCTATCAACGCATCCGGACTTGCTTCTACGGTGTCAAGCGGTGGAATTCGGAGGACATTTTCCAACTGATACCGCATTGGGCAACGCGCATAGTTAGTAAGTTCGGTAACAGAGAAGTGCGCGCCAATCGGTTGCGGTGTTAAAGCAGGACACGGGTGTTCAGGAAATTCTACCGGAGGTGATTCATCCGAAGCCTCGTCCCCAGGCGGTGTGTCCGTAGGGGCAGTGCCTTGTGCCTGCCCTCCACCCCGAATAATCGGGATTGGGAGGTTAAAACTATGGATGCTTAGATTGTTATCGGAAAATACCTCCAATCTAACTGGCAGGCACAGCGCATCTTGTTTTGCAATACAGAGATGCTCGTAAAGCCATTTGAGAAAGTTGCTCGGGTTTCCGTTACAGGTGCCGGATAGGATAAGTCTATCCTCCGCGCGTGTTGCCGCTACGTAAAACAATCGCTTTTTTTCGGCTTCGGTTTTCGCCTGCGCGCGACTTTTCATGATTTTCACAATGCTCGGCTCGCTTTTCACGTAACTATCATCCGGTTTAAGTGGACTAAAACCGATACCGAGAAGTTCATCAATGAAAGGTTCCCTATCGCTTGGCACCCCCCGTTCAAGACAAGGAAGGATAACTACCGGAAATTCAAGTCCCTTTGCCGCGTGGATAGTCATAATGTTAACTGCCCCTTCGTTGCGCTCAATGGGTGCTTGGCCCTCCCGCGGTTCGTCGTCAATTAGGACATCCAGAAACTTAATAAAGGTCGCGAGCGTTTGCCCACCTGCAGGAGCGATGTCCGAATCGCGATGTCGCGCCAGATCTAACAACTTTTGGTAGTTAACCCACCGTTGCTGGCCCTGCTTCCCTGTTTGCAGCGTGCCAATTAGACCAGTTTCATTAACGATGGTTATGATCAGTTGGTTTACAGGCAAACGTCGTGCAATCTGGCGGTGTCTTTTTAGACAAGCAATTGCTGTTTTCAGTGCGTCGGAGGCGGTTGCACTATGCTGTAGGTAGCGCTGCCCTTTGTCCCAGAAGCTTTTGCCTTGTTGTTGCGAAATTTCGTACAGTTCGGAGTCAGAGATGCCGAAGCACGGACCGCGTAAAATTGCGGCGAGGGACACGTCGCTTTCAGTCGGAGCGTCAAGGAATTTGAGGTAGTTCCAAATATCATAGATTTCCTGTCGTTGATAGAAACCGATGCCGCCGGTGGTGAGATAAGGAATGCCTTCTTCAAGAAGGGCGTGTTCGATATCGGGCAGGTGCGTTCTGCTTCGGATGAGGATAGCGATATCGCCGTACTTAGTGCCATTCGCTTTCAGGCTTTTGATGCGCCTTGCAATAAGCGCGTTTTCGCTAAGGGTAGATACCCCCGCTTTGCGGGGGCAACTACCATCCACTACCTCATCGCCTTCTTGTTCCATGTTTTTGTCGGAGAGAATAATTTCGACCCCACCAGAGACATCGTCAGACCGCGCTTTGATGAGCGGCTCATAAGATACTTCAAATTCACTTTCGCCTCCATCCCCCATCAATTGCTGAAAGAATAAATTAACAAATCCTACAACATCCTGTAGTGAGCGAAAATTCTCTCGGAGCCCGATAGCCTCCCCACCCAAATCAATTATGTTTTCACGTGTTTCGTTGAAAACCTGAATATCAGCACCGCGGAACCTATAAATACCCTGTTTCGCGTCGCCAACGATGAACAAATTCGCGCATTGAAGGTGGTTTGTGAGCAGCATGACAAGTTCGGCCTGTAGTCGGTTTGTATCCTGATATTCGTCTACCATGTAGTATTGGTATCGGGCTCTCAATTTCTGCCGAATCTCTTCGTTGTCCTGGAGTAGGTCGCGGGTTTCGAGCTGCAGGTCGGTATAGTCTAACTTACCTTGCGACAATTTATCGCGCTGGTAAACGTTTTTAATACGTTCATAAAGTGTGAGCAGAGCGTGGGTTGTGGCAATAAGGAAATCATCATCCTCGTTAAGGGGCGGTATGGCTTTAATCTTTTTGGCGGCTGATACCAGAAAGTCAATTTCTGCCTCAAGACCGGTTGTATCAACGCTGAGACCCAGAAAGTCTTTTTTCGCAATTCCACCTGCTTTGGTTGTAATTAAATCTGAAATCTCTCTAAGGTGCTTCAGCACTGTAGGCAGACGCTCCGCTGTAGGAGCGATCTCCGAATCGCGACATTCAGTCGTAGATGCTAATTGCTGTGTTAAATTCTTAACTGTCTCGGCATTTCTTTTACCTGCCGCGACCGCTGACACAGCTTTCAGACAGCAGTGCCACTTATTTATCCATCCATCAAAGTCTTCGGTCAGTTGCTCAATGATAAGCTCTTCCCATTTCCTTCGCACACAGGTATAATCCCCCGCATCGCGGGGGCAAATACCACCCTCTGCCTTGCTTGGATTGCCATAGATTCTCTTTTTCAGGCGTTCAATCGTTTCGCGTTGAGTCACCATTGCGGAAAGGAGATCTTCCAGATTGTCCCGGCTTCTGCAGCGTTGTAGCAAGCGAGTAAGTTCGTCACGGTGCTTGTCATCTGCGTTCGTAGCGATGTCTTTCAGTGTTTTCTGAATAGCCTGCTGTAATAGAAGTTTCTGGTCGATGCCTTGCAGGATACTGAAGTTGGCAGGCACATTGGCCTGGAAGGGGAATTCTCTCAGGATGCGAGCGCAGAAGGCGTGGATAGTCGAAATAGGTGCCGTGTTTATTTCCTCTGAGAAACTTTCGTCTCTATTTTCATCTTCGCCTGCGAGTCTTTCGATAATGCGCTCTTTCATCTCAGCGGCGGCTTTCTCTGTGAAGGTGATAGCGACAATTTCCCGAGGCGTAGCGTTCCCCTCGTGCAAAATTTTGAGGTAACGTTCGACTAACACGGTGGTTTTCCCGGAGCCTGCACCTGCGGTGACGCAGATATGGTGAGTAATGTCAAGGGCTTGTACTTGGCTTTCTGTAAGTTGCATTTTTCATTCCTTGCGGTGTAATCAGGTTGCTTGATAGACACCTGTGTAAAGCTTGCGTCAGTACCTTCCGACGACATCTATAGTACAATGTTAGAAGTGTCTTGCTTTCTCAATTCTCCGCAAGGCATGCCGGAAAGAGGTAACGGGACGATCGCTTTAGGTGATACTGAGATGTCAGCGGTTTCGCCGGGCTTCTTTGTTTGGGTGCCGGGATTGTGAAGCACGGATTTGATTTTCACGGTGTCGGCAACTATTAACTCGTATTCTTCAACCTGTCCCAAGTAGGTGACCGCATTGACTTTTGCTGTAAAGGTATTTACCCCGCTTTGCTTCCCTCCCTCCCGGTTCCTTTGGTGATTGGGCGCGGGGAAACCTCCGTTGAAGTGGATTGTTTCGGGGCGAATGGAACAACGCACTGTTTGCCCACTAACAAATTCGTGATGGATGCTTTCGGAATGGAGGACACCGACAGGCGTTTCAATCGTTGCACTACCGTTCGCTACTTCTCGAATATTGCCGGTGATAAAATTCGTCTCCCCGACAAAACTCGCAACGAAAGGATTGGCAGGATATTGATAGACCTCCCGCGGTGTGCCGACTTGCACAAAAACGCCGTCTTTCATTATTGCCATCCGGTCTGCCATGGAGATGGCTTCAACCTGGTCGTGGGTTACATAGAGTGTCGTGATTTGCGTACGGCTGTGGATGTCCTTGATTTCGTCCCGGAGGTTTTGACGGAGCGCGGCATCTAAGTTGCTGAGTGGTTCGTCAAGCAGCAAGACACTCGGTTCAATCACTAACGCACGCGCGAGCGCGATGCGCTGTTGTTGCCCGCCGGAAAGGGTGTTGACAGGCCGGTCGCTGTATTCAGACATCTGTACCATCTCAAGAACGGTGGTGATTTTTTCTTGGCGAATGGGTTTGTCTAGTTTGCGAAGCGTTAGCCCATATTCTATATTTTCGGCAACAGTCATGTGCGGCCACAGCGCATAGTTTTGGAATACCATGCCGGTGTTGCGTTGATGTGGCGGAACGTTGTTCATCACCGCATCGTCAAACCGCAATTGCCCTGCATCCGGCCGATAAAATCCGGCAACAACGCGGAGCAAGGTCGATTTCCCGCACCCGGAAGGTCCCAGTAAGAAAAACAGTTCCCCGGGGGCAATTGTCAGAGATATGTCATTGACTGCCACCGTGGCATCAAATGCTTTTGTAATTTGGGTTAATTCAACGCTAACTGACATCTAAGCAATACCCCTTCATTAGAGAAAAACCTAAAGTAGCAGGCACACTCCGTGGGTTTCCGTAGCCCCCTTATCTTATTCATCTACATCTTTCACACAACGGAATCCGACGGTGCTTCCTGATGTAAGATGATACCACCGATCGGCAACACGTAGGTCTGCGGCACTACCGCCCCAGCCGCCGCCGCGCAGGATACGAAAATTTTCGTTATCTGGCGCAATTTCTCTGCCGAAGCGTGGGTTATTTTGTGGACTCAGGCTGTAGAATTCGCCGTTGTATTCGTCAAAACACCATTCCCATACATTGCCCGCCATGTCAAATAGGTTATAGCCGTTCGGTGGAAAACTCCCCACTGGCGATGTCCATTCCCATCTATCCGCGTCGGCGTTTAGGGTGTTAGCCCCTGCTTTGCAGGGGTTCATACCAACTCCGCCAAAATTAGCATCGGCATGTGTTATTATATCACCGGTAGGGTACTTTTTTCCAATTAGATTTCCGCGTGCGGCGTATTCCCATTCTGCTTCAGTCGGTAGCCGCTTGTTTGTCCATGTCGCGTAGGCGACAGCATCGCGCCATGTCACCCGTACAACGGGGAGCTCGGGGGCATTGAATCTCGGATTGTGCCACAGTGGCGGCTCAGGGTACCCAGTTTTCTGAACAAATTGCTGATAGCGCGCATTCGTTACCTCGTACATATCCATGTAAAATGCGTCAATTGAGACGGTATGGACAGGTTGTTCGTCGCTATCCCCGGTGGTAGAGCCCATATCATAAGTGCCTGCAGGAATCAGCACCATTGTGGCTCCATCAACTTCAGAGACAATTTCTGTGGCTGGCTCCGGTGTAAACTGAGTGTCCTGCATGCATGCGCCAAGCCCGATGCTGAGGATGCTCATCAGAAAACTCGCAGACCGGAGCCTTTTCAACCCCCTGTTATTTCTTCTCACTCTTCTCACCTTCCATCCTTCCACCCTTCCACCCTTGTGTTACCAAGATTTATCACGGATTTTCAATGCGTGGTGAACTTCTTTTGCCGTTTCAACTATCCACGCTTCTTCCCTGTCGTAGACAGTGCGGAGGTCCAGCCAGAAAAGACCCTCTTTGATTCTGCCGATGACAGGAACCTTCGCGTTTCGGAAATGCGCGGCAAGCAATTCCGCAGAGAGCTCCGAAGGTTCAAGAACGAGGGCGACGCTTGGCAACGTCTCAACAGGAAGTGCCCCGCTCCCGATTTGCCCATAAGTTTCCGACACATGAAAGTTGATTTTTTCCCCGAAGAGGCCTTCTAGGTGCACCTTAAGTTTTGTTGCAAGGGCGTGGAGTGCTTCTATCGGGCGGGTGTAGCGATTGAGCATCGGAAACCGTTCCGTTATGACAGCGTGCTCGGTGAGATAGAGTTGCAATGTCGCTGACAAACCTGCGATGATGAGTTTATCGAGCCTGAGTGCCCGCATCATCGGGTTTTTCCGCATCTTTTCAATCCATTCCGCTTTGCCGACGATAATTCCCGCCTGCGGTCCGCCGAGCAGCTTGTCCCCACTGAAGGTAACAATATCAACACCGCTCTCGATGCGCTCCCCCACGAGAGGTTCGCGCGGAAGCCCGTATGGTGTCATATCCACGAGGGCACCGCTCCCCAAATCTTCCATTGTAGGGATGCCGTGCTGTTCGCCGAGTGCTGTCAACTCTTCCATCCCAGGCGTTGAAGTGAAACCCAATATTTTGTAATTGCTCGGGTGCACCTTGAGCAATAGCCCCGTGTTCTCATTGATAGCCTCAGCGTAATCCCGGAGATGGGTTCGGTTTGTGGTGCCGACTTCGCGGAGAATCGCGCCGCTTGCCGCCATGACATCGGGGATGCGAAACGCGCCGCCGATCTCGATGAGTTCTCCTCGTGAGACGATGACCTCTTTTCCGAGAGCCACGGTCTGAAGCGCGAGTAAAACGGCTGCGGCGTTGTTATTGACGACTGTAGATGCCTCGCAGCCGGTCAACTGCTGCAGGAGAGGTTCGGTGATGCTATCCCGATGTCCCCTTTTACCTGTTGTGATGTCATATTCGAGGTTGACGTAGTTTTGGGCGGCTTGCTGGATTGCCTCACACGCAGCGGTGCTTAGCAACGATCTGCCTAAGTTGGTATGTGTAATCGTGCCTGTTGCATTAACGACAGGACGCATGCGGGCACCTATCTTTGCCTCTATTTTCTGGCGAGTACGTTCGGCGTATTCCGTGTATTCTGGCAGCTGCGTGTGGTTTCCACTCAGAATATCGTTTCGTATATCCGCGACGACAGCGCGCAGTGCCTCTGTTACAAGCGGGCGCGCGTAGGTAGCTTGCAAGTCAAGCATCTCCTGTGTGTTGAGGAGTTTTTCGATGGCGGGCAGTTGCCGTAGAAGGTTTGTGTCTGTATTGAAGGTCAACCTCATCCTCCATTACTTGCAAACTAACAGTTTTGCGGCGTAATGGCATATTACCCCTGCTTTGCAGGGGTTGATACCACTGCGCCCAAGTTGTGCGCGACTCGCAAACAACTTTTTATTTATTACTTATGCGACGTGCATCGCGCTACATAGAATAGGTGCTGAATTTCTACTAATCAGTATAGCATATTGTAGAAGCGTTGTCAAATGCATTTGGAGGGAATGGAACGAACTCGAACCATTTTTAACTTGACACCCAAAATTTCTTGACTTTGTGCACAAAATCGTATATACTGTCCTTCTTGTGTATACTTTACGGATACCCGAAACAATCCCAGCACTGTAAATATGGGAGTGACATGAAAAATCTAGTGATAACGGAAGAAATTTGGAAAGAAGGCACTATGTACACCGCCTACTGTCCGGAGCTAGATGTTGTGAGTTGCGGAAGAAGCGTTGAAGAAGTGGGGAAAAATCTCCTTGAGGTTATCCAAATTCAATTAGAGGAAACTGCTCGACTCGGAACGCTCAAGACGTTTTGCGGCGTACACGCCCAAGTTGTGAATTTTAATGAACAACTTTTTTATTTCTTACTTATGCGACGTGCATTTTAGAAGACGCAGGTTACGATTTGAATACTTCACAACCGACACCTCAGCGCGATAAACAGGTAGGCACCTTTAACCAACGTACCATACCGCTCTGTGGGACTTATACATATCTGATCAAACCTGTTCAAATCTAACAGGCGACCGTCAGTAGCCACACTTCCTCATTCAACACTCACCGCCTACCAATGAGGGCTTACACGAGCTCCAGAGGCGTTTGACGTCTCCCGCGAGCTACGGGCGACACGATTGTTATGAAGGACACAGGTTGATTGCCGCATTGACGTCGCGATCGCACGTGAAACCACACTCACCGCAGTGGTAGGTACGTTCAGAGAGGTCAAGTTCCGTCTTTTTGTGCCCACATGAACTGCACGTCTTGCTACTAGCAAAGAACATGGCAGCTTCCGTGATGGGGATACCACGCCGTTCTGCTTTATACTTTATCATCGTCAAAAAGCGGTATAGAGATGCATCGGCTATATGCTTTGCAAGTTTCTTGTTCTTTAGCATACCGCTGACGTTCAACGTCTCAATACCAATAGCCGAAGCTTTCCGAACGATGGACGTGCTTGTTTTATGATGACTATCTAATCTGATGCAGGAGACTCTATAGTGAATGCTGGCAAGCCGTTTCCGTGCCTTATGCCAGTGACTTGAGAACCTTGTCTTCCGTGAAAGCATTCGCCCGGCACGCCTTAACTTCTTTAGGTAGCGTTTCAATGGGCGTGGGTTCTCATATTTAGTCCCATCGGATAGCGTTGCCAGTGTATTGATACCCACGTCTACGCCTACCGCAGGCTTGTCATCGAACAATGGCACCTGCACCATCTTATTCTCCTCATCGGTGTGTACCAAAATAGACACGAACCATTTATCATCTTTACGAGATACGACGACTCTGCCGATGTCACCTGTCCATCGCAACTCCTCCGTCATCCGCACCCAGCCTATGACTGGCAGCTTGACGCGCTTCCGTTCCACGCGAACAGAATTCATGCCATTATCCGCTTGGTAACTATGTCTACCACTTCGGTTTTTAGGCTTAGGAAACCTGTTCTGACCGCTCTTCCATCTTCTGACTGCATCGCTAAAATGATGAATGGCATTCTTGCTGGCATTCTGGGACATCGCATCGCACCAGGGGAATATGTCACGTTTACGGGCATTGAATTCCTTTTTGATGTCAGAGAGTGTCTTCCAATTACCATCGTCTAATCCGCTTTTAAACGAAGACAGCGCGGCATTGTAGGCAACACGGGCGTAACCGCAGTGCTGAGCCATAGCCGTCGCCTGCTTGTTATTCGGAATGAGTTGAATCTTCTGTGATCGGAGTGACATGGTTTTCACGTATCACGTCTCTTATCCCCTAGCAAGTGGGAGGGGAGCCCATTACCGAGAGGTAATGCTTGCTATGCTCCCCAACGTGATACCATCATTATACCACACACACTACAGATTGTCAAATCTTTTTGTGGATTTGCAGAAGTCAAATCAAATCTTACCTGCTAGTTCTAAGCAGATTAGATTTTACCACATTTGTATAAATTTGATGTGATTTTACGCCACTGCAACTTACCCCCTGCATCCCTTAATGTCGAAACTTTTGCGGCGTACACGCCCAAATGCGCCGTGCATTCGCCAACAGACTGGCAAACCCAAGTTAAGATCTTTCGTCAATTCAGTTTCTGCTCCGATTTTTCCAGGTGGTATTAACCCCTGCAAAGCAGGGGCAACATGCCAGTGTCAAAATCGGGTTTCTTATTAGTTCTAGAGCGCTCCCTCCTAATTGCGGTTGCATAAGAAACCTCCGACGAGAGCTACGAGGCGCGCTAATGCGCGCGTTTTTGGTATCCTGCCAATGGTATTGGTTTCCCCTGCAAAGCAGGGGTTTCATACCAAGTTGTGAACGAAAAGTGAACAACTTTTTTATTTCTTACATTGTTGTGAATTTTAGGGTGAAGAGGGTAATGCCCTGCAAAGCAGGGAATCACCCTTCCTCCCGCTTTGCGGGGCATTACCCTAATGAACAACTTTTTTATTTCTTACTTATGCGGATTACTCCGCAAGGAATAACGAAAACTCCTAAGCCCCAGCGGGGCGAAAGGTGTATAGAAAATCGGAACACCCCCCACTCCTAAGCCCCAGCGGGGCGAAAGGTGTAGCTTAAGAAACCTCCGACGACATCTACAGAGCATTGTCAGACCTGTCTTGCATTCTGATTACTCCGCAAGGAATGACGAAAAACTATTGGTATGTTCGTGGATGCGCTGGCGTTCACGGTTGACATTCGCATCGGCGCGGCGCGGGATGCCGGTGATTGCATCGACAGATTCGTCTGCTTTGAAGCGCAGGTACAATTTTTGTGCCTGCGCGGCCATAGATGGATTCTTAAGGGCGCGGTAACACCGCATCATATTGTAATGCGCGTCCAGATCTTCCGGGTCTACCTCAAGTGTTTTCTGAAATTCACGCAATGCAGTTTCATAGTTGCGTTTTAGGAAATGCATCCGCCCCAATTCGTTACGAACGCGGGTGTCACGTGGGAATTGTGCCGCTGCCTGCTGGAGATGCTCAATCGCTGTGTCGTAGTTGCCGTAGGCTTCTTGAACAAGGGCATAAAAGTAGTGAACCTTTGCACGATGCGGGTTTTCGGAAGGCAATGTTTTCTGAATTTCAAACGCCTTTTCGAGCATTGTTTCGGCACCCTGCATATCCCCTTCTTCAATGCGGCATCGCGCTACATTCACCCATCCATCAAGGTATGCGGGTTCTATCTCGGTTACCTTTAAAAAGGCAATCTCCGCAGCTTTCAGATCTCCCTGCAAGAGGAGCCCAATGCCGTAGTCGTTCCATCGTTCGCGTGTATTAATTGTAGTAGATACACTCCGTTGGGTTTCCGTACCATCTATCCTTCCCTCCATTTTCGCTGAAGGTATTTCCCCATGCTTTGCAGGGGTTTCATACCGCAGTGCAGCGTCAGGCTTTACCTGAAGCGTTGCTTTGGCGGATGCCATGACGATAATCGGTAGGTTGGGAATCGCTTTGATTTTTCCGGCGACATCCGAGGTATCACCATGCCAAACCCACTTGCCATCATCGTAGCCTTTATCTACCTGAAAGTCTGTGTCCTCTGGGTCGCGTACGCCGGCATAAGCCCACTGTGTATGCCACCAGTTAAATTTGCGATAGTTGAGTTTCGCCTCCACTGTGAGAATATTCCCACAATCGGGCGGAATTTCGAGTCGGTAACGTACGGTATCCGCAGCACCCGGTGGAATTGTGTTTGAATAGAGCACGGTTCGCAGTGCCCATGCATTTCGTTTATTGATTAGGTTGCCATGTGCATCGAGCATATACGCGCGGTAAAAATGCGCGCTCGCATCAACGGGTCCGTTTCCATCGGGCGCAGCAATTCTACCGTTCCAGAAGACAATTTTGCCGTTTTCATCGGTGGCTTTCACTTCTAACCAGATGTCAAATGCATCAATTGTGCCAGTTGGAAAGCGGTGCCCGACACCCCGTGTGCGCACCACGACATCAATCCGTGTGTTCTGGCCTCGTGTGACTGTAGTGGCAGTGCCTTGTGCCTGCCATTCCCCTTGCGGGGGGCGCGATTCAGTAGTGGCAGTGCCTTGTGCCTGCCATTCCCCTTGCGGGGGGCGCGATTCAGTAGTGGCAGTGCCTTGTGCCGAATTGATTGGGATGGGTGTGCCGTCTGCGAACAGATCCAACGTTACCACTTCATCTTGCAGAAATTCTGTAACGGCTTTGAGTTGTTCTGGGTGTTGGTTCACAAAGGGCAGGGCGGTATTTGCAGCGGGGAAGCGATGGTTGTGAACCCTGCCGTTGATATTTGCAGCATCTGTGGAGGCAACAAGCGGCATGTGACAATCAACACACTTCTTCGCTTTTTCAGGATAATAGAAGGACAATGCACCTTGGTGGGAGACACCACTTTTCTGCCACCCATCATAGTCGTTGAAGCCGCGCACCCATCGGAAATTGTTGACCGGTTCATCCAGATGTGCTTTATGGCAGGTGGAGCAGAATTCGGCGGTGTTTTCGCGGTGGAAGGGCTTGAGGAAACTCTTTTTGTGCGGCTCCGGGTCGAGCCGGATAAGGTAGTTGTGCAGATTGCGAATAATGGAATTATCGCTGGCAGCGATGTCGTGGAGCGGCGGATATTTAATCACATACCCGCTATTGCCCATCGTATCTTTGACTTTTTCAATGGAGTGGCACGCTGTGCAGGCGAGCCCGGCGTGTGCAGCAGGCGTATGAAGATTCTCACGAATAGGTCTGTCCATCACGCCGTTGAGTAGGATCGCCGGGTCGTGGCAACCGCCACACCACTTAGAGGGTTGAATGCCGTTAACCTCCTGCATATAGATAATGGACTTGCGGTACCACTGGTTGTTGAAAGAAGAGAAATGGTGGGCGGATTCGTTCCACTGCTCATAGATATCTGGGTGGCAGCCCTTTGCGGCGCACGTTTGTGAGGTCAAAAAGAAATCAGTTGGGATGAGCGCGCCGGTCTCGGTTTCGACGGATGCTGGAAAAAAGTGGCCTGTTGTGCCACCGCCTTCCTCGTACATACTTGTAGGGGGCAGTGCCGGGTTTTTGACGAGATAGGTTGCATTCGGTAGATAGTGTTGCGTGACTTTCGCACCAATCGGGAAAAGCACAACTATAACCAGTACACCGACGCTTACTTTTTTCAAAAATGGCGTAAGAAGTGCGCCGCCTCTCAATAGGTGAATGAAGAAGAGGAGAATGCCCGCGCTTACACTGACGATGTGCGTGATGAGCAGCCACCGATAGGGGGTTGTCGCACCGACAATCATCAAATAGCTACCGCTGATGATACCTACCGCTATCCCAATAATCCCTGTTTGTCCGAGTTTTGACTTTTGAGTATTTGAGGGGCCCCTGAATTGCGTGTAGACATAAATGCTGAAGGGAATTATCAGAACAACACCTAGGCCAACGTGTAGCAGCACGTTGAAAATGTAAAAGAGCGTGGGTTCGCCAAAGCTGAATAGGTATGCACTGTTTAGTAATAGAAGGGGAAGGAGTAATAAGGAAAGTTTCCGCATTTTTTTATTTTCGTTATTCCTTGCGGAGAATTGAGAATGCAAGGGAGGTCTAGCAATGCTCTGTAGCTCTCGTCGGAGGTTTCTGACGCAAGGTATGTTAAAATTATTCAAAAAGTTGCGCGACCGGACACACAAACCCTTCGACGACATCTTCGCCTGTTAATGTGTCCAGATATGTAAGCAGCGTGAAATCCGTTTCAGAACGGTAAACCATGACTGTCTTTGCAATCGGTTCAATAACCCAGACGAGGGGTGTCCCCGCTTTCAGGTAGGCGAACGCCTTTTCGGTAACATCATAATGCTTATCTGTCGGCGAGACTATCTCAACGGCGAGGTCCGGCGGCACAGGCGAACCCTTGCGTCTGTTTTCTGGCAGCCGGGCTGTAGAGACAAACGCGACATCAGGCTTCACCACCCGTTCACCTAATTGGAACGTCGTTTCTGCCGTATACAAGCGTCCTAATTGATTTTCACGAACATGTGAACCTAAAGGTAAAATAATGTTGATGCTGATTTCACCATGCTCCATCGACAGAGGGGACATCGAGACTAATTCTCCTTTGACGTATTCATAACCCTCTAAATCATTTTCAAGAAACGCCTCCAGCGTTATCGTGTCGTGCGTCGCCATCTCTTGAATAGTTGTAGTGGCAGTGCCTTGTGCCTGCCCTTCCCCTGTTTGCGAATGAAGCATCTGTTTTCTCCCTTATGTTGCGCAGGCTCCCCGTGCCCTTAGACCTTTCTATTTCGGGTGATACGGAATATTATCCTGCGGTATAGCCGCCATCAATCGGCAAGGCGATGCCTGTAACGAACGCGGATTCATCGGATGCGAGGTATAACGCGCCGTAGGCAATTTCTTCAGGCTGCCCGAGCCGTTTCATCGGATGCTTGTCCGCGAGCTCCCGATATCCCTCTGGCGTTCTGACAACACCTGCAACTAACGGTGTTTCAACGAAGCCTGGACATAAGCAGTTCACTCGGATGTTGTCCTGAGCATAATCAAGTGCCATCCCACGCGTCAGATTCGTCACACCGCCTTTGGAGGCGACGTACGCCGCTCGAACGTCCGCGCCAACAATGCCGTAGATGGAGGACATGTTGATGATGGAGCCGCCGCCGTTTTTCTGCATTTCAGGAATGACTGCTTTGGCGCAGAGATAAACACCGGTGAGGTTGACATCTAAACAACGATGCCAGTCTGCTTCCTGCAGTTCGCCAACTGGCAACCGCATCGCAATCCCGGCATTGTTGAACAGAATATCCGGTTTTCCGTACGTGCCAACAGTCTCTTGGACCATCCGCTCAGTGTTGTCTGCAATCGTCACATCGGTGTAGACGTAGATTGCTTCCTTGCCTGCTTCGTGGATGGCCTCAACGGTCTGGTTCGCTCCGTTTTCATCTATGTCGGCGACGACTACTTTCGCACCGTGTTGTGCAAAGAGCATCGCTGTGGCTTTTCCGATGCCGGATGCGGCACCTGTAATAATGGCTATCTTGTCTTTGAGTCGCATTTTTTTTACCGTCGTTCATGCATGCACGCCGCACCTACTGGGGCTGAGGGATGATGGCTTCGGCACACGGAGTGTGCCTGCTACTTTGTCCACGCTGCAGGATTCACTTCTGGTTCGCCGATTTGGTTTCTCAGCACACCGATATTTTCGACCTCAAGTTCAATCACATCACCGGGTTGTATCCAACGGTCGAGTTCCCAGCCGCATCCCTTGCCAACAGTGCCGGAGCCTAAAAACTCGCCGGGATAGAGCGTCTCTGATTGTGACACAAACGAAATCATTTCTGCAAACGTATAATACATATCCGACGTATTTCCATCTGCCCAGACTTCGCCGTTGACTCTCGCAATCATTCGGAGATTGTACGCATCGCCGATTTCATCTGGCGTTACGAGGCAAGGCCCCATAATGTTGCTATTATCAAAATCCTTTCCTTTGGCGGGACCGAGTGCCAGCGTCATGTGCCGAAATTGAATATCACGCGCACTGATGTCGTTGTAAACGGTATAGCCGGCGATGTAGTCGGGTGCTTCTTCTACAGAGATGTTTTTCCCGGTTTTGCCGATATAGACGCCCCATTCAAGTTCAAAATCAAGTTTTTCCGTATAGTTGGGCCAGGTAACAACGGCTTCGTGTCCGGCGATCGAAGATGGACTGGTGCTCCCGCGGTAATAGTTGGGAAGTTTGAACCACTCTGGCGAGATTTCCTTGCCGGTGATACGTGCAGCGGCATCCATGTGGGTTTTGAAGACACCGAAATCCCGCAGGCTTGCTGGACGCGGAAAGGGCGCGAGCAGTTGCACATCGGCAACAGGGAAAACAACATCGGTGGCGCGCTGTTGCGCGCGTTTTTGGTCAAGCTGCTCAATACGCCGT
The DNA here is from genome assembly GCA_958295855.1 of uncultured Poribacteria bacterium. Taxonomy (GTDB): domain Bacteria; phylum Poribacteria; class WGA-4E; order WGA-4E; family WGA-3G; genus CATQHH01. The sequence goes on from OY282383.1 coordinate 1,274,479, forward strand.
TGTGTGGCAGCGATGCAATTCTGTTCAAAGAATTGGCACATATCTGGCGCATCTGCGGTGAGGTCAACAATCCGGTCGCCCTCAATCCATGCACCGACTCTTGGTGTGGTGCCTGTCAATTTAGTTTGAAAGGTAACAAGTCTCATAAGTATTCTTTTTTAGATTTTCGTTGTTCCTTGCGGAGTACTCAGGTTGCAGGATATGTGTGACGATGCTCTATAGCTCTCGTCGGAGGTTTCTGATACTGTGCTTCGGCACACGGAGTGTGCCTGCTACCTTGCTGGCGGTGCGGTTCCGTTACCTGGGGGTGGCTCGTCAAAGGGGAGCCCTTTCGCCTCTGCCGCCAAGCGGCGCGCGTTCCAGGCGGATATCTTTTGATAGGCCTCGGCCATACCCTCAGCTCTGCCCTCAGCCATGCCCTTAGCTCTGCCCTCAGCTCTGCCCTCAGCTCTGCCCTTAGCTCTGCCCTCAGCTCTGCCCTCGACTCTACCTTGCTCTAACCCTTTCGCCATGCCAGCGGCTTCCGCTTTCGAAAGGTTTTCCGCATGCTCAACACGCCATTCCTTATAGCGACGTAACATGATATCTACTCCTTCTTTAAATATAATCAACGCTATCGCAGCACGATTGAATCTTGGATAATTCGCTTTTTTGTCGTTCCTTGCGGAGTAATCAGGTTGCAAGACAGGTCTGGCAATACACTGTAGCTCTCGTCGGAGGTTTTTGCTGCAAGTCTTTAGTACTAATACAGCGAGCAATAGGAAACTCCCCCACCCGGAGACCTACTTGTAGGCGAATATCCCAACAATATAGAGAAACCCCAATACCGTATAAGTGACAACTGCCGATTCTGCGTCGCGCACGGTAAAAATCGCTTCCCGTTTATTCTCTTTACGCTTTCTTTCTTCCACACAATCCCGCACTACATAACCTACTATAATGTATGAAAATCTATCCGAATCTGTTCGGTTAGAGGTTTCCTGCTTCGGCGAGGCCAGCCTACCCAGGTAGGTGTTACAGCTTCTCCACAGGCGTTTTGATTGTCCGCCGTGCTAGCGGCCAGTTGTCGAAGGTTTATCGCGGCGTTAACGTCTCTGTCCTCTATGAATCCGCAGATACCGCAGTGGTATTCTCTGTCCTTGAGCGTCATCTTGGATGTGCCGCGCTTGATATATCTACAAGAACTGCACCTTTGTGTCGAGGGCCAGAACTTTTCTGCCGACACAATGCGAATACCACGTCTCACCGCCTTGTATTTCAGTTTCACGAGGAAACCACTAAGGCTTGCATCAGCGAGTGCCTTGCTAAGTTTGCGATTCTTCATCAAACCTTTGACGGTGAGGCTCTCAATTCCAAGTGCAGAGATACCTTGCAGAATGCGATGTGTCGCTTGATGATGTGCATTGGAACGCACTGATGCGATGCGTGCATGCACCCGGGCAAGCAGTTCCTTTGCCTTCCACCAGTTGCGACTCAGGAACGTCTTCCGTGCGAGTGCCTTAGTGGCGCGGCGCAACTTACGTTCGTTTACGCGCAAAGCACGCGGATTTTCATAGACAGTGCCATCGTCCATCGTGGCGAGAGCAGATATGCCGACATCACAGCCAGCAGGGGGCAGGTGGGATGTATCGGGCCGGTCGGGTTCGTTCACTTCGACGAGGATGCTGAGGTACCAACGATGTGCGATTCGCTTGACGAAGGCACGGCGAACTTCACCTGTCCATCGCGGTGGTTCATGCAACCTAACATGTCCAATTATCGGAAGAATGACGTGACTGCCATCCTCCGTGATTTTGACAGAATCTACTCCATTGTCAATCTGGAAAGCGGGCCGGGACTTATGAGTCTTCCGCCTCGGCGCACCATTCTGTCCCGTTCGGTAACGCCGAATCGCATCTGTAAAGGCGTGGATAGCATTTTTGCCTGCGTTCTGCGAGCAAGCAGAGAACTCAGGAAACACCTCACGCTTCCGTGAGTTGAAGATTTTCTTCAAGTCGTAGAGCGAGCGGCGGCGGTCTTCGTTCCAATCAGAATGGGCGGCATTATACGCGGCACGGGCGAATTGCACATGCAGGTTAAATGCCTCCACCTGTGCCTCAGTTGGTTTGAGGGCTATCTTCTGTCCCAGCAGAGTCATCAGCGAACTCCAATTCAATCTGTTTCGGTTGAGAGGCATTGTGGGCTTCTGTGAGGGCCTCAAAGGTATTCTTCACTATTTTCAATAGTGGTGAATACCGTATTGTCTTCTGCGTTTCCTTATGACTATAGATGTCCTCTAGACATGCCAGAACTATTGCGTAACAAACCGCCACCGAGATTTTTTAACATACCTTGCGGAGGACCCTGCGTGCCAGTGTCGTTCGAAAGCCCTGACAAATCTCGTCAGAGGACTCTTATGTAAGTTTAACCACTATTTTCAATAGTGGTAAACCTCCCTTGCGTCAAAAACCTCTGACGAGATTTACAGGCGCTTGTTATCTCCATCTTGCACCGTTCTGTGGGACATAGATTCTCTGGCAGACTCTAGTCTTATCTGAACTAGTGCCATCAGCTGCCACACTTCATGCTTCTGCGCGCACTGCCGCCAGCGTCAGAGATCGCCTTTGAGCAGTTGATCTGGCTACTTGTGAATAACAACAAAGGGTAACCAAAGGATTTTTACAAGATGTGGCAGTCTCTGACGAAGAGACACGCCTTTCGGTGTGCCTGCTGCTTTGTCTTACACGAGCCCCACAGGCGTTTTATGTGTCACATGAGCTGTGCGCCACAGGTTATGTGATGCGGCATCGGCGGAGGCGCATAGACGGGTTCTCCTGTGTTCCCACCGAATTCACGCAACAGAACGCACACTGTCCAACCGAAATAAGTAGATTATACCACATTCCATTAGATTATACCACATTTCTCGCCACTGCACAGAGCCCTTTTTAATTCTCTAACACCGGCACGATTTCCACAAAGTAATAGGCACGCTCCGCGGGCCGTCACTAATTAACTCCGAGCTGCCTCACAAAATGTTAGAATTTAGGATACCACATTTCCGCAGGGAAAGTCAAACGTTTTTCCACGGTGTCCTTCATTTTTTCAGTGGTATGTTACCCCTGCTTTGCAGGGGCTAATACCCTTCATGTGCAACGGAGAGGTGGCATGATTAGTACTATACGCTTTAAGACTTGCATCAAAAACCTCCGACGAGATCTACAGTGCATTGCTGGATGTGTCTTGCATTCTGATTTCTCAGCAAGGAAAGACAAAAGACTCAGCAAGGAATGACAAAAGACTCAGCAAGGAATGACAAAAATTTCTACACCGTTAGGGACAAGAATAGTTCCTCCAATGATATTTCAAGAGTGTGCATTTCAAGCAAACGCCAGCCGCTCTTGACGATAGTTTCTGCAACCTCTGCCCGAATATCGGTTGTGCGTGTATAGTGAAGATAGCATGTCGTTGTATCCGCTGCACTGACAGCAATCTGCTCAACGCGAATCACGTCTGGAATGTCCCTGAGCGCAGCCAATATGTCATCGGCTGGGGCACCTGCTATCTCAAGAGAGAGAGTTAATGTAGGGGCAGTGCCTTGTGCCTGCCCATTCGACACAGCACAGCCATCTTCTAACTGGACATCCCCTGTAATTTTACCCCTGCTGATAATAATCAACCGTTCACAGGTCATACTCGCTTCAGGTAAGATGTGTGTACTAAACAGAATAGTCCGCTTTTTGCCGAGAGATTTGATCAATTCTCGGATTTCAACGATTTGCCGCGGATCTAAGCCGGAGGTAGGTTCATCGAGAATTAAAACATCCGGTTCATGGATGAGTGCCTGTGCCAAGCCAACGCGTTGCCGGAAGCCGCGCGATAACTGTCCTATAATCTGATGCCGTCGTTCGGTTAAACCACATGCCTCCATGGCAACATCCAATCGTTTCTGGCGATGACTACGCGGTACGCTCCGGATTTTCGCCATGTAAGTGAGGTATTTCGTGACCGTCATTTCAGGGTAAAGGGGAACGTTTTCGGGGAGGTACCCGATGCGTTTCCGAACATCTCGCGATTCCTTGAAAACGTCGTACCCCGCGACGGTCACTTGGCCGCTACTGGCAGGCATGAAGCAGGTCAAGATTCGCATGGTGGTAGTTTTGCCTGCACCGTTGGGGCCGAGGAACCCGACGATTTGACCTTTCTCGACGCTAAAGGAGATGTCTTTGAGGGCTTGGAAGGGGCCGTAGTTTTTTGTGAGATTTTGGACTTCGATCATGTTTTTGTCATTCCTTGCGGAGTACAACATTTTCTGCGGTTGCAATATCCACTTGAAAATCTCGTCGGAGGGCTCTGATGTAAAGTTTGCGTCAGAACCTTCCGACGAGAGCTATAGTGCAAAATAGTCATGCTTTTCTCCGCAAGGCATGACGAAAAATGCTGAAATTTCGATCTGTGGGACGGCCGTATAGATATGGATTGTTATCCGGGTTGACAGCCTCTGATTGGGCAAGCACTTCTGGCAAATCAACAGGCGAAGAGCATACCTCAATTCTATCGGGGTACACATGCACTTGCCGCCACATCATGGGGTAGCATATGATACCAGAGGTGACGATGCACAGCATACCCTGTTCTCTAAAGACGCGGTTGAGATGCAGATGTCCACAAAAGAATCCCAAAATCTGTTTCTCAAAGGGGGCAACGATTTCAAGAAATTCGGCGGAGTTCCCGATTCTGGAGCCAATTCCTTGGAATTCAACGTTTGGAAAAGGGAGTTGATGGGAAAAGATGAACACCTCTTCACCGTAATCGGCAGCTCTTTTCAATTGGCACTCTAACCATGCAAGCTGATTTGTGCTGATATACCCGTGCGTTAAGTCCTCTGGGACTTCCTGTGAGTCTAGGAGGATAAACCGAATATTTTCCCGAACGAAACTGGTAGATGCCATGCCGTTCACGCCAAAGCGGGCCAAATAAGAGGCTTTAGAACCGGTCTCCGGATGAAGATCGTGGTTGCCGGGGATGTAATAGCAAGGCACATTATTGAGCAACGTCAGGCGTTTGCCAAGTTGTTCTGCACGGTAGAGGGCGTGCTCATATTCCTCCGCTGACATGCCAAAACTTTTGCCACCGCACACGATGTCTCCACCATGAATCACAAAGGCCGGATCAAACGCGTTCAGTTGTTCGATCAGTTTTTCATAGAGCGCAAGACTGTGTTTTTGTTGTTGAAGCCCACTGGCGAAATTTTCAGGGGCGTTTGGATAAAGATGTGTGTCCGTAATAAAGGCAAACTTAAAGGGTGTCATGGATTATCTCGTTTTTTAACATTCCTTGCGGAGAATTGAGAGTGCAAGAGAGGTCTAACAATGCTCTATAGATCTCGTCGGAGGTTTCTCACGCAAGGCACTGTTTTGCGGCGTAATGGTATCGGTTTCCCCTGCTTTGCAGGGGTAATATACCACTGCGCCCAAATGCGACGTGCATTCTCGACCGTTATGATAATCTGAAAGGAGGTGTCCGTAAGCATCTTGATTGTCATTTAGCACGTTCCCGCTCCTTGACATAGCCGGTTGTTCCGTTCGGGTTTGCCCATTCAGTTTCCCAATGTGCTTCAATGCCTTCGCGCCATGTTTGCGCTGCTGCTGTCAATTCAGCGGTGAGTTCTGGATGCTTGTCTTTCAGATTCCTCGTTTCGCCCATGTCAGTCTCAAGATTGGCGAGATGCACATCGTCTTCAGGGGGCGCGCCCTCTACCAATTGCCCATTGCGGACCAGTTTCCAATTGCCACGACGGACTGCAGTCTGCTTTCCCATCTCCCAATAGAGCTCATGGTGCGGGGTTGGCTCGCCGTTGGTGACCGTGGGGAGGACATCAAGCCCATCAAGTTGATATGCAGAGGCATCCCCACCCGCTGCTTCTAGGAACGTCGGAAACACATCCATTGCTGCCCCCACCTCGCCGATGACCTGGCCTGCGGGAATGCGTTCGGGCCAGTGCATGATTCCGGGTGAACGAATACCGCCTTCATAGAGGCTGAATTTATGTCCTTTCAATTTACCGGCGGTGCCTCCATAATAGGGATCTTGCGTACCATCTAACCAATTTCGGGTTTCGCGCGAGGGCCCGTTGTCACTCTGGAAATAGGAGAAGGTATTTTCTGCGAGCCCCAGCCGTTCTAACTCCGCAAGAATTTCGCCGACGCTGTCGTCAACGGCACTGAGCATTGCGGCCATAATCTGTCTGTCCCAAGGCAGATTCGGGAACCGGTCCACATATTTCTGCGGGGCGTGCATCGGATAATGCGGCGCGTTGTAAGGCACGTAGAGGAAAAAAGGCTTGCCGAGTTCAACAGATTTGCGGATGTATCTCACCGCATATTCGGTGATCAGTTCAGTAAAGTACTCACCGTTTCGGTATATCTCTTCGCCATTTTCCCAGAGGTCATGAGTCTGGTCGAAATCTGGCCGTGCCATGCCCCAGTAAAAGATATGCGAGAAGAAGTCAATACACCCTGCCATGAACCCGAACCAATCGTCAAAGCCATGGTGTTCGGGACGTGAACCGTCTGCAAGCCCTAAGTGCCACTTGCCGGACATGGCGGTGTAATAGTCGCGCTCCTTAAGAGCCGTTGCAAGCGTAGGAACGGAAGGTGGTAACCCTGTGGCTGTCCGGTGTCCAGCTAAAATGGAGCGAACCCCTGCGTGGCAAGGATAACGGCCTGTGAGCAACGCAGCGCGCGACGGGGAGCAAACAGGTGAGTTAGAGTACCAATCTGTAAAGCGGGCACCTTCAGCTGCCATCCTGTCGAGATGGGGCGTTCTGAAATCGGTCGCTCCCATACAAGACAGGTCGCCGTACCCCTGGTCGTCCGTTAGAAAGATAATGAAATTAGGTTGCATTTTGCCTCTTTTTTTCTCATGTCAAACTCGGTTGAACACTGCGGTAGTTACCAAACGTATTCCTCAAAGGTTTCTATCCGGGTTTGTGGGGGGTTTTCGAGCTGTATTAGATGTTTACGATTATATTCTATCCACTTGGTGGCAAAATCAGCAAATTCAGGGTTTATTTCGATCCCAAGATATTCAACACCATACTGTTGAGCCACGACACATTCTGAACCGGAACCAGCGAATGGGATAAGCACCTTGCCGGAGGGCCCATTGATTCGAGATTGAATGAGTCGTCTGGTTAATTCCATAGGCTTTTGAGTCGGATGCTTCAATATGTCGTGCCCGCGATGTTCGGACAAATAGGCGGGTGGGTAAATTTGAGAATCGCAGGTTTTACAAACAAACCACCTTTCAGAGCGACCCGAGCCCCCCGCCAAGGCTGGAATTTTCAGAACATCCCTGGGCAAAGCTCCATTTTTATGTGCCTGATAAATGGTCGTTTTGCCTGTCTGTCCGTAGCGGGAAGGGGTGTCTTTCCGTTCTTTTCCCGCCACATTCTTTAAGAAGTTGGTAGTATAAGGTTCTCTAATTGCATCTATCTCTAAATCTGGGCGTGGGCTATTCGGCTTCCAAAAGCACAATACCGTTTCGTGCGACCTTTGCCAAAATCTGGATGACGGAACTGTTTTGTTGGTATAATGCCATACCAACCAACGTTGCTCATGGATAGGGAAGCACACAGAGATTCTTGCAATAATTTCAGGTAGCCCATACACGTAAAGTAACCCATCATCTGTCAGGAGATGAAGGCAGTCTCTTATCCACGACACTGCCCATGTTACATAATCCTGTATCGGCATCACTTCACTATGAGCACCAAAGTCTTTACCAATGTTGTAGGGCGCATCTGCAATAATTACATCATATTGTTTCTCGTTCTTGATTAGTTGTGGTAAGACCTGTGTTGTATCTCCAACTATAATTGTGTTGGTAAATGCGTTTGCCTGCATACCAAGTCTCCCCGTAGGAATGCCTCAATTGGTGTTTGGTTCTTGCGATAGTTATACTTGTAGCAAAATTCAGCGACATAAAAAACCGCATTAAGTATGATACTATTTTTTACAACTTTTGTAAACCCTAATTAGGGCATTTGGTTTTAAGAAATAGATTTACTTATGTGAGCACGCGTACCCCAAATTTCTGGAGAACTGAATAGCCCTCATCGCGACGAGTGCTATTTAGTTTTTTGTTTGTCTGGATTCGGAAATCCCGCCTGCGGGAAAAACAGTTGTCCCTACTCCTAATCTACGCTTTGCGAAATCTATTTTCTCCAGAAACTCCGGTCTAAACTCCGATATTGTATGGCTTCGGAGACATGCACGGCTTCAATATCGGGGTTTCCACCCAGATCGGCGATGGTGCGCGCCACCTTTAAAATCCGGTCGTAGGCGCGGGCACTCAGCCCTAATTGATTGATGGCGATACGGAGCAGCTCCTGTGCTTGCGATTGGATTTTGCAGTATTCTCGGATCTGCTTGGATTCCATATTGGCGTTAGCATGTATTTTTGTGCCGTGAAAGCGTTTATGTTGCGTTCGGCGGGCTTCTTCAACCCTTTCGCGCACGTTTACTGATGTTTCGCCGGTCATCTCTGCGGCGAGTTCGGCATATTTGACAGCGGGCACCTCAACCTGGATATCAATTCTATCTAGCAGCGGCCCGGAGATACGGGAGACGTAGTTCTGAATCTGGTTAGGCGCGCACTTACAGTCTCGGTTTGGGTCGCTGAAGAATCCACATGGGCAGGGGTTCATCGCCGCGACTAGCATAAAATTTGCAGGGTAAGTGAGTGAGGCGGCTGCCCGCGAGATAGTCACGTGTCCATCTTCTAGCGGTTGCCGCATGACTTCGAGTACGTTTCTACGAAATTCGGGGAGTTCGTCTAAAAAGAGAACACCGTTGTGCGCGAGACTCACCTCGCCGGGGCGCGGTACCTTCCCGCCGCCGATCAGCCCCGCATCTGAAATGGTGTGGTGTGGTGCACGATACGGGCGCGTTATAACTAAGGGGGTGTCAGTTGGCAGAGTGCCAATGATGCTCTGAATCTTTGTTGTTTCAAGAGATTCATCCATAGACAGTGTGGGGAGAATAGATGGAATTCGCTTGGCGATCATCGTCTTTCCGGAGCCAGGCGGTCCAATCATAATGAGGTTATGTCCGCCTGCGGCGGAGACCTCGACGGCCCGCTTCACATGCTCTTGTCCCTTAACGTCGGCTAAATCGAGGTAAGTGTCGGGGTGCCCATTCTCTTCGGCAGTGCCAAGGGTGTGGGGTTCCGGGGCTATCTCTTTCGTCGAATTCAGGAACGCGGCAGCATCCGCTAAGCTAGTAACCGGGTAGACGTTCAACCCCTTAATAATTGCGGCTTCTTTGGCATTTTCAGCGGGTAGGATGATATCCTGCAGCCCATTCTGTTTTGCGGCAATTGCTATTGGGAGCCCACCTTGTATGTTCCGAATGCTTCCGTCAAGTGCCAGTTCACCTAATACCATCGCGTTTTCAAGCCTACTGACATCTACCTGATTGGTGGCGGCCATAACACCGATAGCTATAGGGAGATCAAACGCGGAGCCTGCTTTCCGGACATCCGCGGGGGCTAGGTTAGCAGTGATTCTTCCCGGTGGAAAGTAGAATCCAGAGTTTTTAATTGCCGCCGTAACCCGGTCCTTGCTCTCTTTAATAGCACTGTCTGGTAAACCGACGGTGCTGAAGGCAGGGAGGCCATTCGCGACATCCACCTCAACTTTGACGATATAGGCATCAATTCCTAGCACTGTACTGCTGAGGACTGTTGCAAGCATACAGTTGTTTCCCTTCTCAAACCCGCCGAATTTATCTGGGTGGGTTGTCCGTTTTTCTTTTAAGTAGAATAGTTCACTAATTATATGAGGATGGCGCATAATTATTTGGGGTCGTGCAATTCATTGCGCGACTACGAACCAGGCTGCTGTGCATCGCACCACCTCCCGCGGCCATTATTATTATATCACAAGTTAAAATAGAGGTCAACCCTGATTTCCCCTTGGGGCGTGTAAAATTTCTGGAAACCAAGGGTTTATATTCTCGGTCCGACCCTGGTGAATCAGAAAAAAGATTTTGACAGAATATGTGAGTGTAGTATACTATATCATGCAAGGTTGGGATATCAACCTTTGGCGGAGAGGGAGTAAGACTTACAATTGCGAGCACCCCTTGTTGATACCACACTATAGGTGTTAACCCCTGCAAAGCAGGGGAAAATACCACCCACTCTGCGGGCACGGAAGGAAACCGCCGAAAGAGGTTTCCCACTGCTTTAGCATTGGGAGTATATCACGTTACACTTTATGGCACATCGTCTACAAAAATAAGTAGTTCACAAAAAGAATGATTCGGCCGCGTTCATCTATCCAAGGAATGCTGGATGAAATCGGACGCGAAACTACAGCAGTTGAAAATGGGACAATTACCTAAAACCAATGATGGAACCTACTACGATCAAAAACCAAATCCTGGCAAACCTCCTCGGTTGCGATGCGGTGGAAGTCGTTCGGGAGATGCCTGAAGGGGTTTCGGGGCTAGAAGCGTTGTGCAGCAAACTGGCTGAACACGCTGATACCGCAGCCCTTGAAGGCTACCTGACACCACAATGGGTAGTGCTCGCCGCGGGCAAGGGCACCCGTATTGATGCCACCGGTCGCTTAAGCAAGACGCTCGACATTATGTTTGGCGAGGAGAGTACGCTCCAACGCTCGAGTCGCTATCTGCCCGGCAACCGTCCGCACATCGTTGTGATTAACCCACAGATGGCATCGCGAGTTGAGGATTCCACATCGGCTGTGCAGTTGCTGGGGCGCGAGGCTATCGTTTGTATCCAATCGGAGATGAACGGCACGGGGGGCGCGCTGCAAGCAGCACTGCCTGCACTTCGCGACACCGATGCAGAGTGGATTGGTGTCGCGTTCGGCGACGAACCCTTTTTACAAATAGAACTTTTTGCCCAAACGTTGCTCTCCCATTTTATGTCAGGTGCGGATGTCACCTTGTGTGGGAAGGTGCCTGAAACAGTCGTTGATAAGGGAGGCCTCTTCTTTGATACTGATGGTGAGTTTATCGGCACTAAAGAGTGGTACGATATGACATCGGCAGAAAAGGCAGAAATGTGGCACCGCTGGGAGCGCGGCGAAGCTTATACCAACACAGGCATCACGCTCATTCGGAAAAGCGCGTTATTAGAGCGGATACATCGGTTGCAACCCCATACAAATCGCAATGGCGAACTCCACCACGTTGACCTCATTCGCCACTGCTATGAAGATGGGCTTAAAACGAATGCTTTTATCTATCGCGGAGAGGTTTTATCAGGCGTTAACCGCTGGGCAAACGTCCTATCGGGTGAAGCAGCGTTGTTTGAGCAGACGCGCAGGCAATTTGCACAGAGCGGCGTGCGCGTCGATCCAGCTGCGCAAATAACATTCGTAGGAGGGGACCAGAGGGTGCATTCCCCGCAAAGCGGGGTAAATACCTTTGCCGAAAACCTTCACATTGGCACAGGGTGTTATCTACTTGGGCGCATCCATCTCGGCGCGAACGTTCAGATTGGCGACTATTGCCGGCTTGAAAACGTCACGCTGTTCGGTGCAACAACGGTGGGAGATGCAGTCGGGTTGCAGGATGTTTCTGCGAACGATACAACGTTTGAATCAAACCCCTTACCTGCGACGCTGGCGGCACCTGTGCACGGACTTGCCACGGGGAGTACGATTAAAAATTGCACGTTTGATGGGGTAACAGTAGGCACTGCCGTGCAGTTGTCCGATATTCAGGCGCGTGCGACGGTGATACCGTCCGGCATCAGTTTAGCAGACCGGATGTTAGGCTTAGGGTATGTTCCCCTGCAAAGCAGGGGCAAATCCTTATCGCCCGCGCAACCACCTGGTGTGCCAGCGTCACTTTTCAATCAAATTGTCCCATCGGATTATAGCCCTGGTGTTTTTACCTTTGGGGAAAAGCGGGCATTGCCGGATTGGGATAACCTGCGGGAACATGTGCGATCGCATAGCATCACCGAATTGATTCCGCGTGCGACGCGCAATCTGCAGCTGCAGCAACTGGTTGGTGAAGCAGTGCGGACGTTATTGGATATGCGACAATGTCATGTGCAGGCGGGCACTATGGCACCGCCCGTACGAGAAGACAGAGACAATGACAGTTATCTGATTGAGACACTCACGCCTGAAGAGTTATGGGGGGTTATTTTTGAGATGGTAACGCTCCATACCGGCAACCCGAATCCCTATCATCAGGACAAGTTGAAGGCACGCCAGACTGCGTTGGAACTGCTTTCAGAATTTTGGGAAGTAGCAGGCACAGTCCCTGTGCCGAAGCCAGAAGGGCCAAGACAGGGACGCCCCTTTAGAGCAGACCCTTGGCTAACGTGGTTGAAGTTAGTTGTTGCAGGGAATGTGATTGATTACAGTAGTTCAAGGGTTCTCGCAAAACTGAAAGCGAATCCGGACTATTTTTCCGAGGCACTGCGCGCAGCGGTTGAAACGCCTTTTGCCATTGACTGTTATGAACAGTTCCGCGAAAAGGTTATTGACGGCCCCCCACAGCAACTCCTTTGGCTCGCCGACAACGATGGGGAAGCGCTTTTTGATCTTGCCTTAATTCAGGAACTGGCTCGATGTGGACACCGCTTGTGTGTTGTCGGTAAAGCGGACAACGCCAGCAACGATGTGACATTGGCAGACCTCCACGAAATAGTGAACGAGGCGCAATTTCGGGAACTCCGGACTGCGATTCGGGACGGGATTGTCACGCTCATTTCTTCAGGGGCCAAGACGATCGGCACCAATCTTTATCAAGCCACACCTGAGTTTGCCAACGCGCTGTTGGAGGCGGACTTGGTTATTTCGAAGGGGCAGGGGAATTTCTACACTACCCCCGGGTGGGCGAAGGATACCTTTTATCTCCTGCTCTCCAAGGGATTAACTGCTGAACGAAGCACAGGCGTTGTCGCAGATAAAAGTTTACCAATTGACGGGCTCATTTTGGCTTATGTGCGTGGTGGAACAAGACGGGACGCGCCCTTGCGGGATATTTGCCGGAAAGGGTATTAGCCCCTGCAAAGCAGGGGTAACATACCATTCAGACAGCGGAAAACTAATTTTTGTCATTCCTTGCGGAGAATGCAGAATGCAAGACACGTCTAACAAGCCACTATAAATCTCGTCAGAGGTTTCTGACGCAAAGTTTTATGTAGGAGCGATCTCCGAATCGCGACTCACTCCGCACTTGCATTTTGGACGCACACAGACTATAATATTTGCAAAGGAGAAAGAAAAGATGAAAATCTTTTTATGCGCGTTCATAGTACTCTTGCAGGTCACGACACCTGTGTTTGCAGAACTGACACCCGAAGACATCCGGATAATTCGGGAAGAGGTGACTGCGATTGTCAAAGCCGAGAACGCAGAGCTCGAAAAACGGATGCAAAAATATACGGATCTGCAATTTAAGATTCTTGACACCAAGTTTACCGCAAAATTTGAGGGAATTGACAAGCAATTTGAGGGAATTGAAAAGCGATTTGAGGAAATTGACAAGCAATTTGAGGGTGTGGACAAGAAGCAGACCTTTATCTTGATACTCGTGACGAGCCTCATCGCCTTAATCGTGTTAGCGATCGGCATCCCGCAAATTATCATTGCACTCAGGCAAAAAGATTACGGTGCACTTGAGGCACAAGTCAAAAGTCTCCAAGAGAAAGTCGAACTCCTAGAACAGACACGGCTGGTAAAACCCCATTGAGAGGTTATATGAAAAATCTCTGATTTTTCATAGTAAACTCTTATCAACCGATCGCTGCCACTCTTGAAATCGTGAATTCCCGCTTGCCTGAAGCAGAAATCGGAATCTCTTCCACAAATTCTACCTTGACAGCAACATCCATCCCGAGTGTCTCCTGAATCTTCCGGATCAGGAGATTGCGTGTCGTCTCTCTCCACTGTGCATTAATAACCAGTTTTAAGACACAATGCTCATAAGTCTCCTGAATCAGTTGAAACTGACTGACTCCGGTGAGGTTATAGAATTGTTGTGTAAAATAGCCGCCATGTATCAATGTGCCTGTTTCCGTTCGGAAAGTCGCTGTGGTACGTCCGAGCAATTCTGCCAAAATCGGCAACTGATTGCCGCACGGGCAGAATTCATCGGAGAGGCGGCCGATGTCCCCAATCCGATAGCGAATAAACGGCATCGCGTAGTTATTCAGTTGCGTAATCAGGAGCTCCCCGGGTTTGGTATACGGATCGGTGCTGTCTATCTCAAGGTAGAGAGCACGGCAGTTGATATGCATCCGTCCCTCCGCGCATTCCATCGCGATTAACCCAACTTCCCTGCCCCCGTAGCGGTTGTAGACCTTTGTATTGAAAACAGTTTCCGCCAGCGTCCGGTAATGCGGATGTAGCATCTCTGCGGAGGCGATGATTCCTTTCAGTTCCCATCGTGGTGCTAAATCGTTCTCGGAGAGAAATGTGGCAAACTGATAAAGGGATGAGGGATAGGCAAGAATCGTCTGTGGATGCCAACGTTGCATCTTCTCAAATGCTGTGTGCATCGCTGCATCCGTGAGATGGAATCCATTAAGCCAATACTGGTTCCGCCAGAAGGTGTTCAGGCGGTGTTTCCAGTCGCTATTTCTTTCTGCATCGGCGCGTGCGCCCCAGATAATCAGTTGGGGTTCGCCGAAATCCCACCCTGCCCACCGGTCGAAGTAGTAGACGCTCAGATTCCGTTGATTCCAATAATTTCTGTCCTGATAGAACGTCAGCGGTGTGCCTGTTGAACCACCGGTGGAGTTTTTTATCCGTTGCTGTTGCGGGAAGGATTCAGAACAGAGACGTTCCAGTTGTTCTCGGATAGTTTGCTTTTCTAGCGGAGGAATCCGCGAAAAAGTTGCAATCCCCAAGGAACCGGGCGGGAGGGAAGCTTTCTTAAACAGATCGCGGTAGTATGGTGTTGTTTGGTATGCATGCCGGAGGAGCTTTTCCAAGCGTTCCGCCTGAAATGCCAAAACGGTTTCGCGCGGTGCGTTCAGCAAGGTAGTTGTTTCGTCTATTTGCCTCCGGTAGCGCGCACCCTTGCGGTAGGTGTTGTAGGCATGCCACGCCGCCTTTGAGAATAGCCTTTTCGTCATTCCTTGCGGAGAATGCAGAAGGCAAGACACCCCTAACATTGCACTGTAGATCTCGTCAGAGGTTTCTGACGCAACCTTAATTAGCAGAAAGCACCCTACAACTAATAAGAAACCCGATTTTGAGCAGCTTCTTCCCCGGCTTTGCTTCCCGCCCGCCCGGTTCCTTGGGGAAAAAGCAATCAACGGAAAAATCGGAGCAGAAACTGAATTGATAAAAGACCGAATCGCGACCCGCAACAAAGTCATTCTCCTCTTATTCTCTTCACCTGTCTATTCCGCTGCCGGTCTGAGCGGGTCAACCTGGGGTGAATACCCTGGTGGGAACTGAGCACTCACAGAGCGGCCGTCTTGGAAAATTTGGCCTGCATCCGGATTCTCAGGTTCGGCCGGCGGCGGGAAGTCACGCCACTTATTCCCATCAAGTGGGAGCTCATAACCGTCCCCGCGGAACCACTCAATCAGACGTTGTCGATAGGCGTTGAGGGTGCTGCTGTATGCTGGATTACCTGCAAGACTGCGCTCGTCAAGCCGGTTTCCCCGCATACGCCTGAACAACCATTCCTGCCGGTCGGCGGCGGAGTAGATGTATTTGTATTCGCTTGTCAAGAGCATATACAACCCTGTGCCTTCCTGTCCTAACTGGCCGATGATGGCATCTCGTTGCGTATTCTCGGCAGCAATATTCGCCAAATCAATGCCACTCTGCTCTGTATGAGCGGAACCGGGCGAGAGGGAAGCTGCACCGAGGCAGGTCGGTAGCACATCAACAAGACTGGTTGGTGTATCGCACTGCGCGTTTGCGTCAAAACGTTCGGGGTATCGGACGAGCAGCGGGATTCGGGCAGCCGCGTCGAGGAAAGAGCGTTTCCCGTAGCTGTCATAGTCGCCGAGCAATTCGCCATGGTCGGAAGTGTAAAGGATTAAGGTGTTGTCTAGCTCGCCTTCCGATTCAAGGTAGTCAAGGATTCGCCCGACCTGATAATCAATGAAAGAGATGGCTGCATAGTAAGCGGCTCGCATCGTCCGGAGGAGATTCATATCCCGCCCTTGGTCGCGGTATTTATAGCGATTTTGAAGCCTGTTCCAGTAGGTATGCAGATGAGCATAATCTGACGGTAGGAACGGGAGTGGCATTTCGACGGTACGATAGAGCCTGTTCCACGGCACTGGTGATTCAAACGGTGGATGCGGCTTGATAAAACTACTCCAACACAAAAACGGCCGGCGTGTATCACGCTCGGAGAGGAATTGGAGCGTTTTATCTCCTACCCACTGCGTGTGGTGTAAGCGGGCAGGCAATTGTGAGGGTTGTGGGATGTAGTAGTATTCACTCCGCTCGCCGTGCGGCGCGACAACATGGGCATAGCCGTTTTCACCCAGAAACTGCGTGAAATCATCGGGCCCGGCGCCTTCCTCGGAGAAGTCTCGCGTTTCAAACCCCCACATTTTGCGGCCTTGCGGCGTGAAGTGCATTTTGCCGATACCGTGCGTCTGGTAGCCTGCTTCGTTCAGCAACTCCATCACTGAGACTCTATCTTGGGGCATGGGCGAATTGCTCGCACATCCTGTCTGATGAACCCATTGTCCAAGCAGGAAACTACAACGGGATGCCACGCACACAGGAGATGGACAGTACGCTGAGGTAAAACTTGTTCCCTCCCGAACAATTCGATCTAGTGCCGGTGTTTGGATAATCGGATTTCCAAGGGCCCGCACCGTGTCAGAACGCTGCTGATCTGTCATGAGAAAAAGAATATTCGGTCTTTTTGCCATAAGGGGTTCCGGTACTTTCTTTGAAAAACAGTGTTTTGGCCTGTATATCAATGTATAAAGTATAGAATATCACCACATTATATAGAAAAGTCAAATAGAACGCAAGTAATCTTTCAATAATATCAGAGCCATTCAGTTTTGGCGATGCTCGCGAGCCAAGTTGTGCGCGAAAAGCAAACAACTTTTTTATTTCTTACATGACTTGCTCGACAAAAGTATTTCTTACATTTTGGATATATGGTATCATTTCTATTGTTAGCACGGTAAACAACGAATACTCGCTACTCCCCATTAGGGATACAGAAAAAGATGCAGAAATGGTACGAAAACAGAAAACTCCTGAACATCCTCATTGTTTTGATGTGTATCAGTTTTATCGCCTACCTCTTCCTTCGCTGGCAATGGGGACTGCAGCTATTTCTGTGCAGTGGGACAGTGATTATGGTGAGAGGTGTCGTGAAAATTACGATGCGGATGCGAATGAATAGAGGAAGAGATGAAAAGAAGAACGTTCATAAAACTTAGCGCGATGAGCACTGCGGGAATGGTTTTGCCGATTCAATTGGAGGCACAAACCGAGAAGGCACCATTGCTTAAACCAAGCACCCTGATAACGCCTAACGCTGACTTCTATATCCTCCAAATTGGCGACCCGGCTGTGCTTGACGCTGCAACTTGGCGGATGGCGCTCACTGGCTTAATCGAGAAACCTATGCCGCCAGTGCGGCTTGCAGACCTCACGGCAATGGAATCCGTAACGGCGATGCGAACCCTGAAGTGCATCGGCGACCCGATTGGCACGGAGCAGATGAGCAATGCCATGTGGAAAGGTGTCCGCCTCCGCGATCTCCTTCAAAAAACAGGTGTGAAAGCCGAGGCCAAGGTTGTTGTGTTTCGCTGTGCAGATGGCTATCATACGGCGATTCCGATGGAAGATGCAATGCGGGAAGAGACGCTCCTCGTTTATGAAATGAATGGGGAACCACTTCCGACAGAACACGGGTTTCCCATCCGATTGCTCAACCCCGGTCACTACGGCACCAAAAACCCGAAATGGATAGTCAATATCCAACTGGCAGCAGCACATGAAAGCTACTGGGAAAAACGGGGTTGGGATCCCGTTGCGAATGTGAAACTCGCCACCGTTATCGGCACGCCAAGTGAAGGCGAGGAAATCCGCGCGGGAACGACTTACACCGTAAGCGGTGCCGCGTTTGATGCAGGTAACCATGGTGGAATCAAGAAAGTAGAAGTCAGTGTTGATTACGGGCAGACTTGGACAGAGGCAGAGATTTGGGCAAAGGATACACCGCTGGCATGGGTGCTTTGGAAATGGAATTGGCAGGTGCCCCAAGGCACCGCAATATCAAACTCGCAAACTACGCCGAAAAGGGAGCCTGTTGAAATCTACGCGAGAGCAACAGCCAACAACGGGGTCGTCCAAGATGAGATCGGCATTGAGGCAGAACCCCAGGAACCGGGCGGGAGGGGAGTGGGCGCGACAGGCTATCACACCATCGATGCAGCCATTGTAGCACTATAACAGGAACTGGGCGGGAGGGGAAGAGACCTGTCCTTGCATTAGCTTTGCGTCAAGAGTTAGTCACGCATTTTCAATGCGTGACAGACTTCTCCTCCGACGAGAGCTACAGTGCTTTGTTAGACCTGTCTTGCATTCTGCATTCTCCGCAAGGAATGACAAAAAATCGCCAAAAACACCAACTGTTCATCGTTTATCTTCCTGTCCTGCTAATTGATTTTGCGTTTAGCAGCGTCTTAACCAACACCTCTTTTTATACCAGTTATTTGGGGCTTTCCTCAACCTTCCTCGGGGTGCTGATGGCAGTGGCCACAGCATTTTTCGCGTTGCTCGCGATTCCTTTTGGGAGACTCTCGGATCGGATAGAGCGACGGCATGTGCTTTACGCCGCTTGCCTGATACTGGGGGCTGTCAGTATTGGGCTTCCCCGCTGTCGGAACAGCATGCACCTCATCCTGATTTTTCCGGGAATCGGCATCAGTATGGCCCTCTTTTGGCCGGCTTACGAGGCGTGGCTGGCTGAGCGGGAAGGCGAAGGTAAACTCATCCAACGGGTGATGCTTTTCAATCTGTTCTGGAGTATCGGGATAACCTTGGGCCCCACGGTGTCAAGCTATCTGTATCAAGATGCCGATGCGTTTGCACCGTTCTACCTTGCTGGCGTGCTGGCTATGCTCACTTTAGTGACAATGCGAATCAAAGATAAAGGAGACCTTAAAAACCTTCAGCCGAGTTCCCTTATGGCAAAAGTGCAAAGTAATAGGCACGCTCCGCCGTGCTGTCCACCTGCCGAAGCAGCATCGGAACCGACACAGCCGATATATCCATCACCAAAAGTGCGCACCACCTACCTCAACCTGGCACGGTGTGCTAATTTTGCATCGTGGTTTGCGCTCGGTGTGTTGCGCCGGCTCGCCCCGAAGCTCACCTTGGAGATGGGCATTCGTCCCAAAATATTCGGCAACTTGATGCTCACGCTCGGTGGCTTGCAGACGCTAGCTTTTCTTGGACTTGGCACCGGCTATTCGACCCGGTGGCATTATCGGCTTGGCCCCTTACTAATAGTTCAGGTGTTGGCAATTCTCAGTTTCATCGGAATATGGCGGGAGTGGTATGCATCCCCGCAAAGCGGGGTAAATACCTTTCAGCAAACAATTCTCTGGACATGTGCGTTTGCGGCGATTGGGGTGTCCGTCGCATTTACCTATTTCAGTAGCCTCTACTACGGGTTGGACCGGCAAGCGGACAAGGGTAACAAGAGCGGGTGGCACGAAGCAATCTTGGGGGTTGGGATACTGTTAGGTCCCTTCTTAGGCGGAATCTCTGCGGATTCACAATTAGGGATTCAGAGCCCTTATCTGCTCTGCGCAGTGGCGATTGCTATCGCGATTTTGATAGAAATCTTCATTTATCTTAGTGCTGCAAAGCAAAACGATTGAGGTTCATACACTACCCGCCGAAGAAGATCTGTTTCAAAATGTAGAGGAGTATGGTGCCACCAATGCCGAGCCCGATTCGCTTTATCCACTCAATATCGTTGGTTGCTTTTGTAAGCGTTACGTTGAGTATGCTTAGGTGCTCGTAAAGTTTATCGAACCGCTCATCAATTTTGTCGAACCGCTCATCAATTTTGTCGAACCGCTCATCAATTTTTTTGAAGTGCGCGTCATGGAAATCCACGCGGAATTCAAGTTTATCGTGGCGTCCCTCAAGGCTATCGAAACGGCTCTCAAGGTTATTGAATCGTTTATCAAAACGTTCCTCAATCTCATTGAATCTTTGGTTGACAGCCTCGAAGCCTTGTTTCATGGCCTCAAGTATAATTTTCTGGTCTTCAGTCATTTTATGCTCCTTTTTGCGGCCAAAGGGTGTCTTCCCCTGCTTTGCAGGGGGTGATACCCCTCCGCGCCCAAATACGACGTGCATTGTGGAAATTGTTACTGATTAACAATAGTATACCAAAACCTTTGCTAAAAGTCAAGCAATGTTTTTGTAGGGGCAGAGCCTTGTGCCTGCCCTCGTTTTTGCGGCGTAAAGGAGATAGGGCGGGCGGGAATGCGACCTGCATTCAGAGCACGCTCAACTCCCCTGCCCCCTTATCAAGATGTAGCCGCAGTGCCTTGTGCCTGCCATTCGGAGCTCGCTCCTACCGGAGAACGAAATGCCCTATATGGCCTTAAGCGGGTCCAGTTTTTAGCAGATGTGCCTTGATGTAGTCTTCGTCTGGTGTAACGCCGAGTCCCGGACCTTCCGGCACTGTTACGACATGGTCGCGAATTTCAACGCCGCTTATTGCCATGGTATCTAAAAAGGCAGGCGCGTTGAGTTCAGCAGGCAGGACGAGATTCAGCGTTGCGAAGAGGTGAACGCTCGCGATGAAACCGATACCTGCTTCTGTCAAGCCACTGCCGAGCAGTTCCAGTGAATTGGCTTCGGCGACATGCCCGCTTTTGAGGCATTCCCCTAAGCCGCCGGATTTACACACCTTCAAAACTACGGCATCTGCACATTCAAGGCGTGCAATTTTCGCCAAGTCGAAGTAGGTAAAACAGCCTTCATCAATAGCGATGGGAATTGTTGCACCCTCCCGCACTCGCTTCATGCCAAACCAATCTTGACTTGCCACAGGTTGTTCCATGCAGTAAATTTCACGGATATCTGCGACCCGCTTGAGCAATTCAAGGGCGTTAGATGGAATGTAGGACTGATTTGCATCGATCCAAAGTTTGGCATCGGGCATTGCTTCGTGTACTGCGCGCAACCTCTCTTCATCTACGGCAGGGTTGCCGGCGACTTTCACTTTGAAACAACTACAAGGCGACAGCGCTTTCGCTTTCAGTCCCATAATCTCCGGGGTATCAATGCTTAAAGCATAACAGAGGGGCAGCGTGTCGTGGCGTTTTCCGCCGAAGAGGGTATGTAGTGGCACATTCAGGAGCTTTCCGCCGAGGTCATGCAACGCGATGTCAACAGCGGCTTTGGCGAAGGGGTGGCCATTGCTCACAGCGGGTTTGAGTGCCTGATACATTGCATCGTGGATTTCGTTGAGGTTCAGTGGATTCCGCCCGAGGAGCAGAGGGGCGAGGTAATGTCGAATCGTGGTTGTGATGGATTCGGTTGTTTCGTAACTCCACGAGGGGAGGGCGCGCTGTTCGCCCCAACCGATGCAGCCGTCGTCTGTTGTAATTTTGACAAAGATATGGTGGCCTGCGGCATCCGCATCGCCGACGAAGCCGGTGCCGATAGTAAAAACATCTTTAAGCCCGATAGCGGTGGGGAAAACGTCTACGTGTGCTATTTTGCTCATGGGTGATATAGAGGACTCCGTTATTATCTTCAAATTGTGTCGTGAATCAACGTCGAATGCGCGTATGGAAACCTTCGCCGTGGTGAAACGGAACGAAAAAGAGAAGCCAAACCTTGAAAGATGTGTGTGCGAGGGGGGGTAGAATGCACGTCGCATTTGGGCGAAGAGGGTTACTACCCCCGGCAAAAGAGGGATATAACCTTTTAGCCGCAAAACGGCTCGGCTTTCTGGCTCTGGCGCGAGTATCCCGGTGCGCCGTTCAACCCAAGTTGCGAGCTATCAGCAAGCAACTTTTTGGCGCAGCTTGCAAGCCAAGTTGTGCGCGAAAAGCAAACAACTTTTTTATTTCTTACATGACTTGCTCGACAAACTTATTTCTTACATTCCTACATCCTGAAATGCTAATGTCGGTACTTTACCACAAATCCCATCAATTAATCAAATGGAAATCAAAAACAGACGAGAGACTTTTCGTTAGTCTGCGCTGCATAAGTTAAAATGTGAATGTTGCGAGGCCCGGGGGACCTCGCGCTACGGGCCCCGTTTCTTATCGCGCGACGGTAAGAAAGAGGCCGAATGTACGTTGCATAAGTAAGAAATAAAAAAGTTGCTTGCTAATCACGCGCAACTTGGGCGCAGTGGTATATTACCCCTGCAAAGCAGGGGAAACCGATACCATTACGCCGCAAAAACTGAACCGCTCTGTTCACAATTTCCGTTGACACTTTTTCATTTGTCGGCTATAGTAATATGAATTCCAGTTGCTGTATCGTTGTCCTGAGGAAAACACGCCATGCTATTTATTATTTTTGTGATTCTCACGCCTATCGCCGTTTGGTTGATTTTGCATTTTGTCTCTCGGCAGAAAGATGCCGGAGAAATACAGTCCAAAGCCCCCATGGAAGTGTGCGCGCTTTGTCAAAACGAATTTTTAATGAGCGAGTTGCTTGAAAAAGAGGTTGGTGGTTATGGCAGAGTCTACTGTTTTTGTGGGCAATGTATTGAAAACCTCTATCACGAATACCAGAAACAGACATCGATCGAAACAGGAGAATAAGCTATGTATGATTTGGTTACGTTTGGCGAAGCGATGATGCGGCTCACCGCCCCGGAACATAAGCGTCTGGAGCAGGCGACATCGCTCTCAATCACAGCAGGGGGCGCGGAGATGAACGTCGCGGTCAATGCTGCACAACTTGGCTTGCGGACAGCATGGGTGTCGCGACTTGTGGACAACTGGTCTGGCCGCTACATCCGCAACAAAGGGCGCGAACTTGGGGTGGACATGTCTAACATCGTCTGGGTTGATTTTGATGGTATTGGCTTGGAGCGCAACGGGTTTTATCACCTTGAGTTGGGCGCGGGGCCTCGAGCGAGTAGTGTTACTTACGATCGGGCGTATTCTGCGATTTCTAAGGTTCAGCCCGGGGAAATTGATTGGGCATCCATTTTTAGCCAGGCGCGGTGGTTTCATCTTAGCGGTATTACGCCTGCGTTGTCAGAATCTGCAGCTGCTGTTTCGGCAGAAGCTCTCCAAGCGGCGCGTGCAGCAGGTGTCAAAACAAGCTACGATCTGAACTTCCGTTCTAAATTGTGGAGTGCGGAACAGGCACAAGCGACGAATCAACCCATGATGGCGCATGTCTCTGTCCTCATCGGCAATGAGGAAGATTTTGAGAAATCTCTCGGCTTCGCGGCGGAAGGGACAACCGAGGCATATAGCAAACTTGAACCAGATAGTTATCGGGCGGTTGCGCAGCGTGTCAAGGACGCTTTTCCAAACATTGAGATGATCGGCACGACGTTGCGCGATGCCAAAACCGGGTGGCTCAATGATTGGCGGACGCTCCTGTTTGACGGTGAAGAATTTTACCTCTCGCGTATCTATGAGAATTTGGAACTGGTCGACCGGGTTGGCGGTGGCGATAGCTTCTCATCGGGATTAATCTACAGCCTGCTAAACGGAAAATCGCCACAGGAGGCTGTCGATTTTGCAGGTGGGTACTCTGCTTTGGCGCATACCTTCCCCGGTGATTTCAACTGGGCAACAGCAGAAGAAGCAGAAAAGGCGATGCAGGCGGGCGGTGTACGTATCAGCCGCTAAAAAGTGCAAAATGCCGAAATTCCTATTTTGCATCTCTACCTCTTCTCTGTAGGCCGAGGTCTCCGTGCCTATTTTGCGTATCCACCCCTTCTCTACAGGCCGAGGTCTCTGTGCCTCGCCATGTGGTCTATGAAAGCACTGTCTCCTCCTTCTCAAGCAAGAAAAGGAATTCTCGGTTGGGTTGTTCTGCCACGCTTACCCATTTGTGTGTCCACTTCATGCCTGCCATGACGTTCCGCTTGTAGCCTATTTCAACGACAGCGAGGAGTTCGCCGTTCCGTTGCATGACTTCATTCAGCTCTTCTGCGGTGGCACGTCCGCCGGAACTGTATGACAGGAGAATCCAGCGTGCCTGTGTCGCCCGGATCAGTTTCTCTATTGCTTCAACAGCGATGAAACGACCATTGGGGTTACGGCGGAACTCCTCGAATGGGGATGCTGCAATCACATCTGAGGTATCTTTGCGCCGCTTTGCTTTGCCGAAAAGCGGAGGATTATCGAAAAGCACAACGCTTTTCCAGAGGTGGTAGTAGGCGGCATACCTGACGCGGGAAGCAGGCATTTTCTCGTTATTTGAACCGTACGGCGGATCGAAGTACGCCAGATCTACGGAAACACGAGGCGCGAGTTCAAAGATGTCACTTTGAAAAACCTGATGCTTTCCCGCCGACGTAAAGATATTTGGCACCTCAAGCACAAGTTTCTTATAGGCGCGAGGTGCCCACGCTTTGAGATATGCGGAGAAGTGAGCGAGGCTACTGTCAACCCGATCCAGAGCCAAGATTAGACTTGTGAGTGCCACCGCTTTATCAATTGTATCAAGTTTGAGGGTTTCGAGTTCCTGCCGAATTGCATCTAATTTACGGGTGTTGTGCAACTGCCACGGTTTCTTAAGTCCATCTGCCTGGATTGCGCACCCGCCGTTGGCGTGGCCTCCATAATGCTCTGTGAACCATCCGTCAACAGGTGGCACGGCGTTGAGATGATCGATGAGGGGTTGATACACTTCTTTCGGCTTTGTATTGAGAAGGTAGCACGTCCCGAAAACCGCTGACCAGGGTGCAATATCATTGCAGACAACAGAATAACCGAGTTTGGCAAGTGCTTGTGAGACTCGGGTCGTGCCTGAGAAACCGTCCAAAATCGTCTTCGCGTCAACTTTCTGGATCAGCTGCAGTATCTGTGGGATGAGTTTCAGCTTGGAGCCGATGTACTTGATGCCTTCGGTGGAAGGTGCATCAAGTACAAACTCATTGAAGAGAGGAAGTGTTTGCGTCATGGCTTTATGCTATCTCTTTGGCACTTATCCATTCTCTTCTTGACCTGCTTTTCGTAAATCCGAGGCAAGTTTTTCAAGTTGATGCGCTACTTCTTTGATATCAACGTCTATACCTTGGCGGATAAGTTGATAACAGAGATCCTCCCAGTTTTGGCATTGCTCCCACGCTACCTTACAGATTGAGAGCCGGATGTCAAATCCAAGCGGAAGTAATAATGTCTGGGTTTTATCACACCGGACACCCGTTGATAGGCTAAGTGCATCTCTGATTGACATGTTTTGTTTGAGAACGAGATTAACCACATCTTCACATTCCTTGGCCTTCAGTTTTTCCTCTATAATAGAGATGGCCAATATCCATTGATCAATTTCGTTCTTAAGTCTGGACATTTGATACCCTTGCGTAATCCCAATTGGCCCCTGATCTATTTGCCATCGAATTCCTTTCGGGAGTTGAAAGAGATGATGTCTTGTACTCCAGAATGTGGGTGACTGACCCATTTTCTGTGCGATTTTTTCATAGGAATTATATTCCTGGTACAAAACATCGACGGCTTCTGCGATTTCCGAAGGGGTTTTCTCTGCATGAGCAGTCAGGTACTCAATTGAGGTCTTGACATCCATTACTATCTTGTTTTCCCCCTAAGAGATTCCGCTACCATGCGGCCGATTATAGTCTGTTCATCGTCCAGACCTCTCTCTTCACCCCACTGTAACAATTCGTCATACAATTCAGTTGGAATTGCATATTGGACAACGCGCTTAGACTCCTGACCTTTCTTTGCTACATAAGCATTCAAATCGGCAATAGAAGCTTTATGCCCCAACTGTTCTAAAGCCTTAATAGCATGTTTCCGGTTGTCTCTATCAAGCCCACAAATCCATGATGCTCGTTCCTTCATTGCTTCTTGCGCCTGTCTAAAGCGCGCCCTATCGTAGGTATTCCTCACAATCGCGACCGCAATTTGTGAGGAGAGGATTCTCTGGTCCACCATTTGCTTAAGGTCCTCAGGCAATGCTGATAGAGTATAATACCTCATAACGGTTGGGGTTGTTACACCAAGGTACTTAGCTGCAAGTTCAAGAGCCTCTTGCCCCGTATACCCTTCTCCACTGTACCGCTTGTATATTCTCTCTGTCCAGTACGCCCGGTCGCTATATGTGAGATCTCCGCGTATTTCGTTTTCGAGCCATGAACGCTGAAGTGCTTCATCGTCATTGAGTTCAAGTATAAAAGCGGGAATTTCTCCCATGCCGAGTTCTAAACATGCCTTTAGCCTGCATTGCCCCGTAACATTCTGGTAATCGTATACGGACTTAGAATCAGGATGGGACCGGACGATAATTGGCTGATCTGGCCAATAACCGTGTTGCTGGATAGAGGCTTTCACTTTCTCAACATTTTCTTCCACACCTTGCCTGCGCACATTGATTGTGCTATTCGGATCGATACGCTTTACATCAATTGTCTGAACTGTATTCAATTTTATTCCTCCTCTATGAGTTTAGGTAAGACATCGCACAGTTTTCCCGGACTTCCTGCGGTGATTTTTAGCGGAGCACCAAGGCAACTGGCCAATATTATAATATATCTGAAACTATTTTTCAAGAAAAATCCCCCCAAACTCATAGCGATTTAATCTTCAGTTTTCTGCTTACTGAAGCGAGGTGCTTGACTACAAGAGATTGTGTTATCGCACAAAGACTGAAATCACTTGGAGCCGATGTACTTGATGCCTTCGGTGGAAGGTGCATCAAGTACAAACTCATTGAAGAGAGGAAGTGTTTGCGTCATGCCAAAGTTCAAAATTACGCTCCCCTCTGCTTCAGAATTCCAATGTCTTCGGTGGTTTCTGCGGCGTATTTTCGCCCAAATGCGACGTGCATTCGGGGGTATTGCTAAGAGGTTTGAACCTTGGAAAGTGAAAGTACCTTAGCAGAACTAGAATCTAAAATTGCCTCCTGAACGAAAGCACTGGCATTGAGAATCTCAATACCGATAAGCTCCCCGTTGTGATTCAATTCTGCCGTGATATTGGGACTCAACTCAAGGCTGTCGCTTTCAGGTTCATCAGAAATCACGAGATGCAATATATCCTCTTTCTCGAAATAGGCCATTTTTGGTTTATTCAAGGGTTCCTCTCTCCATCACATTCCACCTTATCCTTTTCGGGATTATACAAGCGATATTTCCCATATTTTACCCGCCAATATCTATCCTCATTGCGAGAAAAATGATGGCGTGAGGGACTATTGACACAGTCGGCATTTATCTCTGCATCCACGTTGCTCACATTGAAATTAGGATACTTCTTTAAGACGACTGGTTTTATGTCTCTGATTGCAAATTCAATGTCTGCATCTCCGCCTGTAAAATCCAGCACTGCATCCCATACTACCTGTTTTACTGGTATGGGTTCCGACCGTCGCGGGGGTTGTGGATTCCCTTTCATACTGGTTATCCTTTCTTCATTATCCTTTTCGGGATTATACAGACGGTATATTCCATGTCCTACCCGCCAATATCTATCCTCATTGCCGGAATAATGATGGCGTGAGGGACTATTGACACAGTCGGCATTTATCTCTGCACTCACGTTGCTCACATTGAAATTAGGATACTTCTCTAAGGCGACTGGTTTTATGTCTTTGATTGCAAATTCAATGTCTGCATCTCCGCCTGTAAAATCCAGCACTGCATCCCATACTACCTGTTTTACTGGTATGGGTTCCGACCGTCGCGGGGGTTGTGGATTACCTTTCATACTGGTTATCCTTTCTTCACCTTATTCAGTCATTATGTATGACGAATTGCATCAATCGGTGTCATCTTGGCGGCTTGACTGGCAGGATAGTAGCCGAAGAAAACACCCACCGTACCACCGGCAGCAACGGAGATGAGCACAGCGTCTAGCGTAATAACAGGAGGCCAGGCAATATGTGACCAGAAAAATTTAACTGCTTGTGCAAAGCCTTGTCCAACGAGGGCGCCGAGTGCGATGCCTATGATGCTCCCAATGAGACACAAAAGCACCGATTCAGTGAGAAACTGCAGGCGGATGTCAAGGCTCTTTGCGCCGACAGCCTTGCGCAGCCCGATTTCGGGGATGCGTTCCGTAACCGAGACGAGCATGATATTAAGAATCCCAATGCCCGCTACAATTAAGGAGATTGAAGCGATGATAACCAGTATCATCTCTATGATAAAAATCATTCTTTTCGCGCCTTCGATGCCCTTTTTCGCACTCCACGTCCGGAAAAAGGTGTTGTCCCCGCCATGGTTGCGTGTAAGCACGGTTTCGACCTCTTTCATCGCCTGTTCTACCAAAAGAGGGCTCTTGGCACGAGCCATAATAGCACCGACGTGGTTACGCCCTCCAAAACGGGTTTGGGCAGTCGTAATCGGAATGAAGATCATATTGTCGTCACTTCTGCCTGCCTCTAACCCGTCACCACGACTTTCCATAATCCCAATAACGGTAAAGCGTTTGTTTTTGCCCCCGTGGCTGATTCCGACCTCCTGGCCAACGGGATCCAGCCCTTTGAACTGATCTTTCCAGACCTTCGCGCCGATAACACAAACTTTGCTCCAGAAGTCCATGTCTGTGTCGGCGAGAAACCTGCCATATTCAGTTTCCCATTGGCGGACTTTTTGGTATTCGAACGTTGTCGCCCGCATGTAGGTTTGTTGATGTTTGCCATCAACTTCAAAGTTTATGTAATGGCTTCTTTCCACCGTGGCGACTTCAACAGAGGGGCACTCCTCCTGAATATGGCGTAGATCCCGCATCTCTAGATGATGCGGACTCGTGTTACGCTGCCAACGTCCGTTCTTGCGTATATGCCCCGGGCGGTAAACGCCGAACATACTGGGACCGCCGATTTTGTCTATCTGCTGCATCATGAGTTTTTCGGCACCAGCACCGAAGGACATCATCGCGATGACTCCGGCAATCCCAATTGTAATGCCTAAAAGGGTTAGGATAGTCCGGAGTTTGCTGCCGCGGAGTACGGAAAACGCGGCTATAAAATTTTCTAAGATTTTCATGTTTCTCTTTTTCCTTTGCGGGTAAAAGGTATGAACCCCTGCAAAGCAGGGGTAAAATACCATTAGCAGGCTTTGTTTTTACAGTCTTTATAGGTGAACCTTCTGCCCAGATTTCCTATGTAAACCTTGCGTCAGAAACCTCTGACGAGAGCTATAGTGCATTGTTAGTGCTGTCTTGCATTCTGAATTCTCCGCAAGGAATGACGAAAGATCATTGCATGAATTCACGAAGAGTGCTAAAATAGATAAAGATGGAGTTCGCGAATTAACAGGGATTGTAGAAGGAGTACCTGCGTCACCCGCGAGTATTGTTTAAAGTATACCACAAAGCCTTTAATATATGCAAATTTTGTAGGAAGGTTTAGTCACGCATTTTCAATGCGTGGTGAAACCGTTTGGAGGAGGGGTGGCTGCGATGCGCTATGTGTTGTGGAAAAGTGAGGAGCACCGCGCACTAAGGGTGTTAACCCCTGCAAAGCAGGGGTAAATACCAACCATCCCAAATTAGCCGCGATGGGTATTGTTTTTGGCGACGAAGGCGGGCGGAAACGGTGCTCCTCCCTTACGGTTCAAACTAATTTGGTATAACACGCATTAATGTAAAGCAAAGACAAATTCTGCGGCATCAGGGCAGAATTTGGGGAAAGATAGCTGTGCAGAAGGATTTCTCACCGATTATAGGCGGAACTTTGCGTCTGTGGCCAGGCACGAAAGAATCGGGATGGCATCGGGCAGAATTAGCCCGATTGCTGCGCCGGGGAGAACGCGCATGGATTCAATTGCCTTCTGCCTTATTACAAACGCGATATTGGCTAAAAGCAGTAGAACAAGCTTTCAGCAATTCAGAAACAGCGACAGCTATCCAAGCATCGCTTCGGCAGTGTAACCTGTCATGCGGCGCAGGATTTAATCAGTACTATTTAATTGCGCAACCGCATGCGGAGGCATCCTGCTATAATATCAGCGATTATGTCCAGCGATGCTTGGCAGGCGAGCTCTCAATTGCTGAGCGGTTGCGTGGCCGAACGGTGATTCACCTCCATCAGACAGAAGACACAGCGGATGACCTGTTAAGCGACACTGGCGTTTTGGCGTTTGTGGAACGCCTGCTGATGCCTTACTTAAGCACTTATGGAAAACAGGCCCTTATCGGTTTTACTTGTGAGCTTCCCCGGTTTTTGTCCGTAATTGCGGGAGCAAAATCCGTGTCGCCTGTAGATGTTTTAGAACCCGGAACGTCGTCAGTACCGTGGAGCCCTGTACTATCGGATACAACGAAAGACACACTAAGGGTGTTAACCCCTGCAAAGCAGGGGCAAATACCAATCCAAGCATACCTGCCTCTGGTATTTTACGAAACCTACGACTCAGCCGCTGTCAGAAATGCGTTTTGGCGCGAGGTAACGACGCAGTTCGCGAAATGCTTTCTTGCCGGATTGCGTGATTTCTCTCATCAGGCGGGATTGCGGTTTGCAGTCAGTCTACCTGTGAGTGCAAAGGTATTAGAATTTGAGTTGGGGGCGATGCTTGCACAAGTTGATTGCCCGATTCTGAACACTACTGCCCTAGATACGCCAAGACGTTTCGCTATCGCTAAATGGGTTTGTAGCAACGCACAGTACGCGGGTATCTCACGTAAGGGCACGCACAAATTGGGTGATGCCATGGCAGATGCGAGCCTCGGCTTTAATCTGTGGCCTTCACGCGGAAACGCCGAAGAAACGCCCTTGTCGCACTTGCTATCAACAGGTTTCCCAAAAAGAGCACTGTTGATGATAGCGCCGACGCAAAGTCTGTGGACGAAACCGGATGAGAAACTATGGAATCAACTGACAAAAGCGTGGGGATGGTTGTGCCAAACGGTGTGGCAGCTGGGATACGATTTTAGGATTGTCTCGGAACAGGAACTGAGTTCGGCGAATATATCTGTGAGTCAGGTAGATAAGAAAAATCGCGCTAAAGGTATGAACCCCCGCTTTGCGGGGGGAACTACCACCTTCTGTTTTCCCAACGACTGCACAGCAGCTGCGGATAGTTATCGCGTCGTGCTACTTCCGAGTGGCATATCGCTTCAAGAAGAGACAGTCAACTGTCTCAAAGCATTCACCAAAGCAAAGGGCAGGTTGATAGCGAATGAACCTACGCCCTATCTACTCAACGGGCGAATTGGGTTGGAGCCTTATCCGCTGGAGCAACTCATCTATGGGCGGCGCTCAACTATTCTCCGCGGTCCCTTAGGTGAAAGAAAATCGGCACTCAAAAAGTGCCTGCGAAAATGGGTGCCCCCTGTCGTATCGGTGTATGTGAAGCCGGACAACCACTCCACACACGTGGTTCAAATGCACCACCGGGTAGCAGAGGCGTATGAAGTTTTTTATTTCTTCAACGCAGGTGCTGAACCGGTTGATACTTTGATTGAGCTGCACAGGAGTTCAAAGGTGGGGCGCGGTTTGGCACCGTGCTTACAAGAAAAGGCTATTGTAGTTGAAGAGTGGCACCTACTGACAGGTACCAAAGTGCCTGTCGATTTTTGGCACGCCGATGGGAAGTTGTATCTGAATTGCGCCTTTACGCCTAAACAGGGGAGGCTTTTTGTCGTAACGCATCACAAGTTGTCTCTTTAGCACCAGCGCTAGGGGCAAATACCAAACCAAATGTGTGTAGATAGGACAGATAGGCAAGGTAGTAGGCACACGCCGTGGGTTTCCCTCAAGGATAAAACCCCTGCAAAGCAGGGGTAATTACCATCTCAAAAACAGGAAAGGAATAGACAATGACTGGCGGACATATTTTTGTTGAATGTTTGAAGGCACAAGGCGTTGAGGTGATTTTCGGGCTGCCGGGAAACCACTTGGACACCGTTTATGAGGCGTTGTATAACAATCAAGATAATATCCGGCACTACGTCACACGGCATGAAGGCGGAACCGCGTTTATGGCGGATGGCTACGCGCGCGCCACGGGCGATGTCGGTGTCTGTATGACTGTGCCGGGCCCCGGGTCAACGAATGCGGCTACGGGGATTGGCGAGGCATATACAGCATGCTCCCCGGTCCTTTGGATTACAGGGCAAAATCCATCTTACTTGGCACAGAAAGACCCGAGGAAGAGTTTTCATGGGTTGGATCAGAAAGCTGTATTCGCTTCGATGACAAAACATCTCGAAATTGTGCATCGGGTGCATCAAATTCCGGATGCTGTCAATCGCTCCTTCAGGGCATTGCGTTCGGGCCGACCCGGGCCCGTGCTCATTGAGTTGGCGACGGATGCGTTGCAAGCAGAAGCCGATGTGCCAATCCCTCCTCGAAACAACGGTATTCAGACAATAGCGAGCTCAGAGGATATTGATGCTGCGTTAGAACTCATCGGTAAGGCGGAGCGTCCGCTGATTGTTGCCGGGGGCGGCATTAACCACACGCGCGCAACCGAAGAACTGCTTGCGTTTGCGCGGTTGCTGGATGCACCGGTGGTGATGACAAGCATGGGAAAAGGCTCTGTACCTGAAGATTCGCCCTATTCAATTGGCATCTTTCGGGACGGCGTTGCGCAAAGGGCGATGGAGGCCTCTGACCTGATGATTGCTGTCGGCACGCGGTTTACCTATCGTGACACCGGCAATTGGAGCCTGAAAATTGCACAACCCTTGGTGCACATTGAGGCAGATGTGGACGAGATTCACAAGGAATACCCGGCAACCGTTGGAATCGGGGCTAATCCGAAGTTAGTCCTGCAACAGTTGAACACTGCACTGCAAGCAGAAAAACGGACTGGGGGTTGGGGGGAAGGTTTACGGCAACTGCGTAGACAATTCACTGCTATTGAGCCACCTCGCATCCTCAAAGAGATGCGCGATGTGATGCCACGCGATGCTATCTTATCGGTTGATGTCAATGTTACCGGCTATGGTGCGCTGCCGCATTTCCCGACGTATTACCCAGGAAGTTACATCTTTTCCGGCATATCTGTTGCCATGGGAATCGGGTTGACAGGTGCCATTGGCGCGCAGGTTGCCTACCCAGCTCGCAAGGTTGTCGCACTCAGCGGAGATGGCGGTTTCTTAATGACCTGTCCAGATCTTGCAACAGCTGTGATGTATAACCTGCCTGTCGTTACCCTTGTGATGAATGACAACCAGTACACCTCAATTGAGCGGGGCCAGTTACGGCGTTTCGGTAAGCGCATCGGCGTTGAATTGGTTAACCCTGACTTCGTTCGGTTCGCTGAATCGTTCGGCGCAATTGGATTACGCGTTGAAGACCCGGGCGATTTTAAACCGACCTTTGAGAAGGCACTCGCCTTGGATAAGCCGGTGGTTGTTGAAGTGGTTAAGTAGAGGTTTGCGCAAAGACGCTAAGGGTGTTAACCCCTGCAAAGCAGGGGAAAATACCAAATCCTGAGCGAGGATTTAGGAGTGTGATATGCCGAAAAAGATCGGTGTTTTAACGGGTGGCGGCGACACGAGCGCGCTCAACGCTACCCTCAAAGGGATTGCATTGAAAGCCGAGGAACTCGGTTTTGAACTAGTTGGGTTTATGGAGGGGTGGCGAGGCGTTTTGAAAGGCGGCCGCTATTTTACCCTCACCCCTGACCTGATTGATGAGAATCACGGTGGCACGCTTTTAAAGAGTTCGCGCACCAATCTTATCGCAATGGATAAGCTCGGTGCGGCAATTGAAAATCTGAAAAAACTGGATATTAGTGGCCTCATCCCAATTGGGGGTGACGATACCTTGACGGTTGGAACCGCACTTTCAGAGCAGTTCACAACGGTGTTCGTCACAAAGACAATTGATAACGATGTGGGTATCAATCCACCGGAGGTGGATGCAGTTGATTACTCTAAGATGGTGAACTATTTCTGCCCTGGCTTTCCATCCGCTGCGAGCCGCGTGATTGATGCTGTGCGGGATTTGCGCACCACGACCTATTCGCACGACCGCGTTATTATTGTGGAGGCGATGGGAAGGGATGCCGGTTGGTTGACGTTGTCGGCAGCTTATGGCCAGGCGGATCTCATTGTTGTGCCTGAGGTGCCGTATCAACCCGACCGGCTTGCAGAAGCAATTCGCGAGAAACATGCTGAACAAGGAAACGTGATTGTCGTTGTTTCGGAGGGTATCCGCAATGATGATGGCGAATTGATGATAACCTCACAGGCGGAGCTTGACGCGTTTGGGCATACGAAACCGGGCGGCTGTTCTGAGATCATCGTGGAAGCGATGAAGAAACGGCTCCCTGAAATTTCAGCCTCATCGTTCCGGGCGTTAATACTTGGCTATCTCCAAAGGTGTGGGAGCCCGATGCCATTGGATAGAGACACTGCTATTAAAGCGGGTTCGCTCGCGGTACGGGCACTCGCAGATGGAATGCTTAACGGGGTTGCAACGATTACGCGGACAGATGCTGGTATAGAACCAACCCTGTTGCCGTTAGAACAGGTGTTGAAACGGGATGAATCGGGGCACGTTATCCGCCGAAGCCTTGACCCGCGTTTTTACGATGCTGAACGCTACCAGTTGTCTCCCGCAGGGGCAGGGTATTTCCGACCGCTTTTCGGTGACTTGCCACCTCGCGCTTTGTCCTTGGATGAACATTTGGTTAACATCGGCGAGATTGGGTGATAATTGCGTATATTCCGTTAAGGGTGTTAACCCCTGCAAAGCAGGGGCAAATACCAATAATGTAGGCGCGGTTTCAAAGGGTGTAAACCCCTGCAAAGCAGGGGAAAATACCAATACTGCGCCTATAATTTTCGATGGAATAACCTGACATAATTTTTAATTCTCAGTATAGATGCTTTTTCCAGCACCGTAATAAGAATCATAGATGTGCTGATAAACCGCTTCACACTTCTGCTTGAACAGTTCTGGTGTGTAAGGCTCGGGCAGTTCGTCGTCAAGTGTTTTTTCAACAGTGAACTTGACTTGGGCTCGCGACCGTTCTTGCTTACGCCAATCTAAAACTAGTTTTTCCTGTTTGAGCGTCTCAAGTAGCCTTTTCGTTGCGTCTTTAACTTCATCCCGCTCGGGGTGGGTTAGCTCAGGTTCAGCGTGAGTGAGGACATCAAAAACCGTCAATTCTTCTTCGGAGAGTTCTTCGGTCCTTGCGCGATTGCCCTCATCATTCAGCCTATTTACGAATTCAAGGAGGTCCTCAAAGAACACATCCGCGTCGATGGAGGCTTCGTTATACGCATGGATGAGCTGCTCAAATCGTGTTTGATAATCCATACGGCTTTTGTTGAGTCGGAGCATCGCGGCAAGTTTGGTGTTAATGGCACTTCTAAGTCTCTCAATTTCAATTCGTTTGTGGGCAGTCCTAAATTTCGCCCGCAACATTTCAAAATCAATTCGGCTTAAGTCAATCTGTTGCACAGTATTGCGGCGTATTTCGCCCAAATGCGACGTGCATTCCTGATTTTGGGTGTTGTAGTTGGCCGGCTCTCTTTCAATAACATACCCTTCGGGCGCGATTGACAGGTCAAGTAAGTTCTCAACTTCTGTCATCAGATTAGAGATGTCAGCCGGTGCTGTCAAATTTTTGATTTTCTGTGCAATAATATTGGTAAGTGTGCAGATTCCCATGAAAGCCTGGGCATCGGAATCTGGTAGAATAGCCTTGTATAGTTTAGAGATGTTCGCTGCAAATTGGAGGTAGTCCCGTTTGGTTTCATCGTTTTCCAAGATAGCATCCATCGCCTCCTCGATGTGGCTGATGCGTTGTAAAGCATCACTCGTTTCAATTTTCGCTAAATCAACGCCGAGTCCTGTACAAAATTCAGAGATTTCTGCGATCGCCGCTCTGAGCTTTTGAAGGAGTTTAGACTTATCAGCAATCGGTTTTTTGTCTTCATCCGCACCGGTAGCGTAAATCGCCAGCGCTTTTTCAAGGGCACGGAAAACCCCGATGTAATCCACAATTAAACCGTTGTTTTTGTCTCCAAAGACGCGGTTGGCTCTGGCAATCGTCTGCATCAAGGTATGGTTTCGCTGTGGCTTGTCTAGATAAATTGTAGAACACGAAGGCACATCGAAGCCTGTGCTCCACATCGCACAGACGAAGGCGATTCGGAACGCATCCGCGGGATGTTTGAATTTGGTGTCCAAATCCTCAGTGTTCATGCGGTGTCGGTGCGGTTTGATGTCTACGCCCTGCTGTTTCAAATTGTCAATTTCGTTCTGTGACTGAGACACTACCACCGCCATATCGGTTTCTTCCATGTAGCGAATTTTTGTCTCCAACAACACCCGCTCACTGCCGAATAGCGTGGTTAACGCTGACTTCAGCCGTGCGATGTAGCGTTTCCAATGTTTCTGCACCTTGTCATACATCTTGATTGCGGTGGCTTTGTCGATGGAGATTACCATGGCCTTCCCGTGATATCCCCTCCCCGTGAAATGTGAGACGATATCTTCCGCGATGGTTTCTAATCGCTCATCTCGCGTGATAAGGTGGTACTCTCTGGCAAACTCGCGTTCAATCTTGGCTTCTTGCGCTTCATCAAGTTCGGCGGACTCAAGGATTTGCGCGAGGTCTTCGTTTAGTTCCTCGTTGGTTAATTGTAATTTGGGCACCCTGTTCTCATAATAGAGTGGCACGGTCGCGCCGTCTGAGATAGACTGCTTAAAATCGTAAACTGAGACATAATCCCCGAAAACCTCACGCGTCTTTTCCTCTCCGACGATTAAGGGTGTACCTGTAAATGCGATGAATGCCGCATTGGGGAGCGCGGTGCGCATGTTCAACGCCAATGTGTTGTATTGGCTGCGGTGTGCCTCATCGGTAATGACGATGATGTCTGAGCGATCGGAAAGCACAGGGTGTTTTTCACCACCTTTTGTTTGGAACTTTTGGATGAGGGTAAAAATGTAGCGATGGTCTGCTTGTAGCAATTGACG
Source organism: uncultured Poribacteria bacterium (assembly GCA_958295855.1). Taxonomy (GTDB): domain Bacteria; phylum Poribacteria; class WGA-4E; order WGA-4E; family WGA-3G; genus CATQHH01. Next base: position 1,311,542 of record OY282383.1, read on the forward strand.
AAGATGCTTGATATTTTCTGCGTGGACACCCTCCTCAGTCACGACGCTGCTCGCACTCGCAAAATTCTTATAAATCTGGTCGTCTAACTCTTTCCTGTCTGTTACAAGAACAAAACTCCAGTTGCCCGGAATCTTTCTTAGCACCTTCTGAGCGAAGAAAATCATCGAGACGCTTTTGCCGGAGCCTTGCGTATGCCAAAACACACCGAGTTTTCCTCGGTTGGATTCTATTTGTTGCAGTGCTGCAATGGCGTTGTTGACACCCAAGTATTGATGGTTTTTGGCGATAAGTTTAATCAAGCCACCTTGGACTTCCATAAACAGGGTGAAATTCTCGATGATGTCCAATAAACGTTGCGGATGGCAGAGTCCACGCAGCATCGTCTCCAACGAAACCTTGTGCTGTTCCGCTTCGTGCTCAATCCGTTTCCATTCAGCGAAGTGTTCCCAATTAGCAGTCAGGCTACCGACTTTGCTGTCTGTACCGTTGGAGAGAATAATGAAAGCGTTGTACCAGAAGAGATTGGGTATGGTGTCTTTGTAATCGCGGATGTTGTCATGGTAGGCAGCAAATATGGACGTGTCAATTCGCTTGAACTCCATTAGGAGAAGGGGTAGCCCGTTGATGAAACCGATCACATCCGGGCGTTTTGTATACATCTCACCGGTGATCCAGCATTGCGATACGGCGAGGAAATCGTTGTTCTCTGGATTTTCCCAGTCAATTACTTGAAGTACTTCAACAGTTTCACCTTCACCGCTCGGGTCGCTGATGGGGGCCTTCACGCCATCTTTCAGCAGGCTGTAAATTTCGCTATTGGCTTCAGCAATGCTCATGAGTGCGCGGGAGCGGGTGAGTTCCGCAATTACCGCGGCAATTGCATCTTCCGGTACATTGGGGTTGAGTTTTTTCAATGCGGGACGAAGCCGAGAAGTTAGCACAACTTCGGATTTCGTTTGCCTGCCAAGCAGACTACCATCGCTCTGATCAAATTCACTGTAGCAGTTTAGCGTCTCCCACCCCATTCCTGCGAGCAGGTTAATTGCGGGTTGTTCAATGAGCTGATCTTCGCTGTAGGGGTTCATTTGAAAACCTGGGTTAAAGCCATATAGGGCATTTAGTTATCCGGTAGGAGCGATCTCCGAATCGCGACATAGCTGATCTTCGCTGTAGGGGTTCATTTGAAAACCTGGGTTAAAGCCATATAGGGCATTTAGTTATCCGGTAGGAGCGATCTCCGAATCGCGACATAATTGAAAGCACATCCGCATCAACAAAGACTAAGGCTAATGTACGAAAAAAGATATTGGTGTCAAATGTTGCCCGGTAAATGCGCCACCGAATCTCATATCTGTTTCTGTTCACGCCTTACCTCTGCTAGTGCCTCCTCAAAATCCTTTATAACTTCGTCCTCTGGCGTGTCGGCAAATGCCTGCCAGAAGGGAGAGGCGACTTGTTCCCATTCTTTCCACCCTGTCGTCGCGTCTGGTTTAAGGGATTTACGCAGTTCCTCGCGCTCAGCTTCAGACAGTTTTTCGAGGGTTATCGGTTCAGAAACTTGAGTCATTGCAATTTGCTCCTTTAAAAGTTATGCGAGTGCAGTTCCCTAATACTTCGTCCTCTGGCGTGTCGGCAAATGCCTGCCAGAAGGGGAGGCGAATTCGGTTCTTGCCGCCGTTGATGAGTTGCCCTCGGAGCATCGCTGTCAATGAGGAAAATAACATAGGTATCCTGCTTGAGGTAATGATGAGTTGCCTTCCTCAGCCTTTCGCTCAGAGATGCCCCTTTTTCATTGCTTATCCATCTTTTATCAAGTCGGCTTGAATGTCCTGATAGTCTCGAAACTCTGTCTCGGTTCGCACCGCAACATCCATCTCTAATATGTCCTCTAAATCTTCGAGGCGTTGCATGAGATGTTCATATTCCTTGATTGACAAAAGGACAGCCGTTCTTTGCCCTTTGTCATTGACAAGATATTGGGGATTGATATTACGCATAGGTGTCCTCCTAATTGCCTTATTAAATTATACACCGTCACGTTGTTTTTGTCAATTGCTTTTCGGATCATCGGCAATATCCAATTCAGATACGTCAACCTCGCCGGAGATGAGTTTGGGGAGGAGAAGGTCACGGGTCTGGCGGAGGTTTTGGTTTTGCTCCAACAGATTGTTGAGTACTTTTCTCAGTGGTCCAATTACTTCCTCAAAACGATTTCTTACCTCTTCTGTTGGAATGGCAAGGTCAAAACCTGTGATTACCCCTGCACTTGCACTCTTACGAGTCGTGCCGGTGCTTACGCCGTATATATAATCTTGATAACGGTCATCTGAAAGAGCGTAAAAGAGATAGTAAGGTGATAGCAGATTGGATCGCAATTTCAATCGAATCAGATAAGATGCAAAAACAGCCTCAATTTCCTTTTCGATAATCGCCACTTTTCCCGGATCTGCCATGCGAATCACGAGAATATCACCAGCATCCAGTTGATATTTCGCATGTTTTTTAGACTCAATTGGGCAAAAGGGTACTGTGCGCCAATCAATATATGAGGTTTTATTGATGTCTTTACCCCGCACGAACTTCGGTCCAACTTCATCTTCAGTAGCAGATTCGGTATAGCCATACTGCGTCACAACCAAATCTGCAAGTTTCTTGACTTTCCACCCTTGCGGGATTGCTCCCAACGGCGATTCCACCATCGGCACATTCTCATGTCCGGGAAATCGGAAGTGGACGAACCATTCTCGGTAGAGGGTTTGTGCCATCTCTTCAAGGATTTTGATGCGGCAGGTGTTGTTTTCGATCAAGTTGTCGTAGGTGCCGAGGATGGTGGCAATTTTGCGTTGGGTTCCAATAGGTGGCAGTGGAACCGGAAACGATGTCAGAATTTGTGCGTTGGCGTGAGGTTGGGCTGCCCCACCGCGATGTAGTTGAACAAATTGTTTGTATTCGTCGGATTCAATGACAAATCCGATATACGTGCTGTCGTACTTCGGATTCACGCGAATTCGGACTAAGTAGGAGGCAAAAACAGCCTGATGATCTGCTCTAATTCGCTTGGCATAGCCGGGGGTACCTGTTCGAGCAATAACAATATCGCCCTCTTTCAATTGGTATTTGCTTAGTTTTTCATCATCTATCTTGCAATGCGGAACGGATGCCCAGTCAATTCCATCTGGCATAATATCTGTGATTCTGAGAAATTTGGGGCCAATCGGTTCTGGCTTCGCGCTAGCAGTGTAACCATAGTTTACCGAGTCGCAAATTTCCCGAAGAATGACACGCTCCCATTTTTCTGTTGCCATCACATTGCCTCCCTCTAAAATCATTGGTCAGTGCCTGCTTATTATTCAGATTAGGTGGTAGATTCTGATAAGTACTAGACTGTTCCGATTTCCTGTTTTGCAATATTATATCACACGCTTTAGAATCTTTGCTATATTTTTGCAATGTGGCAATGGGCGATCCCTGCTGCATCGCCCGTAAAAAGAAAAACCGGGCGGAGACAGGGCTCCGCCCTTACAGAAGGGGCGATGAGGCAACAAGCGCGCCCTGCTGCATCGCCCGTACAAATGAAGATGGTATTGCGAAGCACAAGACCTCGCACTAGATTGAGTTAAGAGATCGCTTACGCTTGATTGCGATAGGTTTGTAAGACGTGGATGAAATGCTCCAAATGCTCTGCCTCCGCTGCCTCGTGAATCAACTGGCTGAGATGTTCTAAATCGTTAATCGCTTCCAGCGAAGGAGCCAAGATCTGTGCCATGCTGACATTGAAACGCCGATTGAGGAAGGCCAAGATGCACTCAATCGCATATTCTTTCGCCCCCAGTTGTTTGCCTTGTTCGATGCCTTGTTCTATGCCGCGTTGAATGCCTTGTTCGATGCCTTGTTCTATGCCGCGCTGAATGCCTTGTTCGATGCCGCGTTGAACACCGCGTTCGATGCCTTGTTCTATGCCTTGTTCGATGCCGCGTTGAACGCCCTGTTCTACGCCGCGTTCAATAATCATTTGATAAACAGATGACTCGTTCACAATATCCTCCGGAATGAATGTTAAGAGGTCTGGACGCTCATGCGCTAAACCACTCATTACCCATAACTCTACCAATAAATTATTTCGCACCCCCGCATCCACAGACAGCGACTGTGTGACTTCAGCACAATGTGCTGTCCACTCAGTCCCTGACATACCGATGGGCGGTTTCATCAAAGGTGTAAACGGCATCAGCCCCGGCTGCTGTGCTGCAAGGATTGGCTCTCCATCAACCTCGTTCAGCCGAATCACCTGGTACTCTACAATGAAACGGTGCCCCGGTACATTTTGGAAATACCCGCCTGGATCTTTCTGCCCGGCTGTCGACCGGAGATAAAGCACGAAAGAATAGATGGGCAGCCCATATTTCTCGTAACATCTGCCAAGATATCCCACATTGCGGCGCACCATGTCCGGCTGCCGGCTATCGTCTGTCTGGATTTCGCAATGTATCAAAACCGGCTGTCCCTCAAGCAGCACTTTTATCAAGATATCCATGTGGCGGACTTCGACTGTGGTTAAAGTGCTATCAACATGTTCAATGAACTCAAAGTCAAGCCTATCCATCAGGAAGCGCAGCATGTCCTCCGGAAACACGTAGAACGGGTCTTTGGCAACGATGTCAAATTGTTGATGCGGTAAGCGGTTACCTTGTTTCATATTGGTATTATATATCATTTTATTGTGGGATGTCAAACGAAAAACCGGCAACCCCTGCGGCATTGCTCGTACAAAGTGAATATGGAAGCTTTTGCGTTTATTGTTGACTCCTTGTTTTAAAGGCAAACTGTTCTGCAACGACAAAGCGATCGGCTGTTTCGGGGGAGCGATAGATGAGGCTGAATGCTGTCATTTCACACCGTAGTGGTTGCCATTTCTTTTGGAGTCGCTGTTGTTCCGTGCGGAGGGAGTGGTGCTGGAATTGTCCAACTGAGAGGTGTGGATGGAATCCGCCAGCATATCGTGCCGTGTCGTCGTAGTCGGGAAGGTGTTTCACCAGGGTGTCGTGTAGCTGCACGATGTCGTTCGCGGGTTCGGGTATCAGGAACATCGTAGACGATTTGCGATGTCGGAAAGCATCAAAGCGTGCAAACTCAACAGAGAAGGGGCACACCTCTTGTGCGGCTTGTGCGAGGGCGGGCATCACAGCTGCGAAATCGCGATGCACTGCGAACGGATAGAGCAACGTTATGTGCGGCATCCATCGCTCGACGTTCCGGTCGTGGATGCGGCGTATTGCCTGGATGGGTGCCTGGACGGTTTCGGGCGGGATGAGGACAACGGCTGTGGTGTGCGTTTTGCTAAGCATACTGTGAAAGCTCGTAGATGAGCAATTGGACCTTTGCGCGCCTTTCTGCGAAGTTTGTTAAAGTGAAGTAGGACTGAGGCACGGGGTCTGGTTTCCCTACAAATAACAAGCAGATAGCCGAACATTCAACCTACGGACATGCCCATGCGTCCACCGTCAACATGGAGGGTTTGCCCTGTGATATAGGAGGCATCGTCGCTGAGGAGGAAGGCGATGGCAGCGGCGACCTCTTCTGGCCCTGCGCGACGTTTCATAATGCAAGAGGAGATCGGTGATTCCGCTAACTCCTTCTTTCGTGCAGCAGGATCGGGTGCTTTACCGAAGTGCATCTCTGTAACAATCCAGCCCGGCGCAACGGCGTTAACCCGGATGCCGTATTCAACAAATTCGGATGCCATTGTCTTGGTGAGAGAGACTAGTCCTGCTTTAATCGCATCGTAGACCCACTGCCCGGGTCTGCCGAGAAAACCGCCCTCCGATGAAAGATTTACGATGGCTGCGCCTTCTTTTTTTAACAGGGGCAATAGCACCTGTGTCATGAGTGCCCAGCCTCTCAAGCCGATTGCGGTTTCGGGTTCCCAATTTGGCACCCACGCGCCATCTTCAATTTTGCCGGTTCTCAAGATGGCTGCGTTATTGACGAGGACATGGAGCGCGGAAAACTGTTCGGCTACGGTACGACCGGCGGCAGTTACAGACGTATCATCGGCGAGGTCGACTGCCAGGTGGACTGCTTTGCCGCCTGCCGCTTTGATTTGGGATACGGCTTGATGTGCCATTTGCACATTGTTGTCTGCGATGATGACGTGCGCGCCTTCGGCTGCCAGACGGTTTGCGGTTGCACGTCCGATGCCGGAGGCACCGCCTGTTATCAGGGCGACTTTGTCTGTAAAGCGGATTGTTCCCCATGGATTTGTGTGCATTTGTTGTTCCTTGTGACGGCACGCGGAGCGTGCTTACTACTGTGTTGACAGCACGCGGAGCGTGCCTATTACTTTTAAACGCCTGCGGCGAATCCGCCATCAACGAGGAGGGAGGCACCGGTGATCCATGCGGCATCGTCGGAGGCGAGGAAGACCGCGGCTCTGCCGATGTCTCTGGGGAGTCCGAAGCGTGGCAGGGCGGTTTTTTCCAATGCCTCCTCAATCTGTTCCGGGGTGAGGTAGTCCTGAATGGCTGTCTCAATATAGCCGGGGCAGATGGCATTGACGGTTATGCCGAATGGACCGAGTTCCAACGCTGTATCTCGAACCATGTTGACGATAGCGGCTTTGGCGGGGGCATACGCAGGGCCCGCACCTCCGCCATAGGCGTGGACGGAGGCGATCTGGAGCATCCTCCCAAATTTGGAGCGTTTTAAATGTGGAATTGCGAGTTTCGTTGCGACGAAAACGCCACGCAGGTTAACGCCAACGACTTTGTCCCAATCGGCGATTGAAAGTGCTTGTGCCCCACCGGGAATGTGGATGCCAGCGTTATTCACAAGAATATCCAGCCCGCCGAAGTGTTCGACGGTTCGATTGAGTGTGTGCGCGACCTGGGATTCGTCGGCAACATCGGTTTGTAAGAATATCCCACGCGCGCCGAGTTTCTCTATCTCTGCGACGGTTGGGGTTGTGACATCGGTTTCGTGATATTTGCCGCGAAGGGGTGTCTCCTGCTTATCCGCGATAGCGATACGCGCGCCCTCGCGGGCAAATTCAAGTGCGATGCCGCGTCCGATGCCCGAACTGCCGCCAGTTATGATAGCGATTCGATCTTTGAGTACCATCAGAGTCTTCCTCTCGCAAAGCAAAGGAACATCGCTACGCCGCAGCGACTCGCAGGTGTCCGCCTTTTTCGTCCGAAGGGTGTCATGTGAATTTCAACGTCGCAGTTCAACTGATTCAAGATTGTCAACAGTTTGTCCTCAATTATACTTTATTTTCCAAAATTTTTGCCACGTTCTCCGCAATGCGTTCCTCTAATTGATGCGCTTCTGCATTTAGGACTGCTAATTCCTCATTGAGTTCGCTAAAGCGTTCGGCAAAGTCAAAATTTTCTGCCGCTTGCGCGGCGACACCGACATAGCGGCCGGGGTTGAGGCTCCACCCTTGCGCCTCAATGTCGGCAATCGTAGCGACCTTGCAGAGCCCGGGTACATCAACGTATTTTCCATCGGGAAATTTTGTAGCCAAAAAGTCCGCGCTGTCGTGTAGGTTTTCAGGAGAGTCGTCCCGATAAAGCCGCGCAATGTTTGCCAAAAACTCAAGTTGCAGGGGTGTGAACTCCCGATGTGCCCGACTTACCTGTTGGTAGAGATGCCTCGCGTCGATGAACAACACTTTATCACGTCTATCGCCGTGCTGTTTGGACTTGTCAAAAAACCAGAGAGTACAGGGCAAGGTGACGGTATAGAAGAAGTTTGATGCAATGCCGACGATAACATCAACAGCACGGGATTCGATAATCTGCCTGCGAATTTCCAGTTCAGAGGCGCGTGCATCGGCGGCAGAATTTGCCATCACAAAGCCTGCGCGTCCGCCCTCGGAAAGGGCACTATAAAACAGTTGGATCCAAAGGTAGTTGGCGTTATCGACGCGGGGCATCCCGAACGGAAATCTCGGGTCGTCTTTGAGGCGTTCTCTGTCTACCCGAGCGACGTTAAAAGGCGGATTTGCCATCACGAAGTCGAACTTTTCCACACACTGATGCGCATCTTCGTAGTAGCTATTGGCTTGCTTGATATCGCCTTCAAGCGTGTGTACAGCGAGGTTCATCTTGCAGAGTCTGATAGTCTCTGCCACCCGTTCAATACCGTGAATGCTAATGTGTCCGTAGTTTCCGTTTTGCTTGTGGTTCCGAATGAATTCTGCACTTTGGACAAACATTCCCCCTGAGCCACACGCTGGATCAAGGATGCGCCCGTGAAAGGGTTGGATAATCTCAACGATGAGTTTAACGAGAGAAGTGGGTGTGAAGAACTCACCGCCCCGTTGCCCTTCGCTCATTGCGAAGTTGCCGAGAAAGTACTCGTAAACCTTTCCGAAGGTATCGCCTTCAATGTCCATCGGAATCTGTTCCATGATGCGGAGCAGTTCAAAGAGGGTGCTTTTTTCAAGGCGATTGTAAGTCTTGGGTAGGACACCATCAACCTGTCTGTTTTCTGCCTCAATTGCTTTCATCGCATCGGTGATAGCCTGCCCAATATTTTCATGCTCCGGCAGATTTAATAGGTGTTGGAAGCGTGCTGCCTCTGGCAGGTAAAAGACACCGCGTGCTTGGTATTCTGTCTTGTCTGTGCGTCTTCGTCTGCCGGTTGTTACCTGGTTACGGATTTCTTGTTCTGCTTGTGTGAATTTGTGCTCTGCGTATCTTAGGAAGATGAGCCCTAGCACAGGTGTTGAGTACTCGGATGCTCGAAGCCTAGAATTGGCTCTTAACTCATCGGCAGCACTCCACAGTCTTCTTTCGATGTCGGTTAGGTTGGTGTTCACAATGTTTACCTGGTTTATCGAGCCTCTGTTTAATTTGATAAGTGGCAACTGGGCGGATTGGTATTTGCCCCTGCTTTGTAGGCGATAACACGCTTAGTGTGGTGCCGAGCTGACAATGCAAAGTAATAGCGAGCTTTTTTAGAAGTAAGAACGGCCTAGCGAGTTTCCAGTGCCAAAGGCGTTGTAGGGGACACCGGCAGGGACGGTGCGGAGCCCCCACGTTTCGGTGGTAGCATCATAGCCGGTGCCCATTGAAACGGCCGGTTCTTGGATTAAGCTCACCTGGAATGTGAAATCCTGGCGGACGTTGTTGTACGGCGGTTCGCGTTTGATTCCGACACGGTTCCATGAAATACGGAGATTCCAATCGTGCAAATTGCGGTTGATACTAATGCGTTGTGAGTAAAATTGCCCGTCGATGGGATAGTAGATGACGTTGACATCAAACTCAAGATTCTCGCTATAACGATATCGCGCGCTGGCGGTGATGGAGCGTGAGGCGTTGCGGGATGTGTGTCGTTTGCTAAAAGAGCTGCCGAGGCTCGCATTCCAACTCTGCCGGGTGTATCGGATGTTGGAACGAAACCCAACCATTTTGAACTGTTTGTTGTCGTCCGGATCCGGATTTGGGTCGTGCGTGAATCGGACAGTCATGTTTAGGTTTCGACTGGGGAGCGGCAAGAAGGTCAGATCGCTTTCAATAGGTTCGTATTTTCGCTTATATAACGGATCGAATTCGGTGAAATCAGCAGTGAGTCGGGTATCAAAATAGAGGATACGGTGTGGCGATTGGCTGCGCCGCGTCTTAATTTCAATGTTTGTATTGAAGTTATAGGTGAGTCTTTTGCGTTCGTAGAAATAGGTGCTGGGCCCGAATGGATAGAGGTTATCATTTTCATCAACAGGGGGCTGGTAATCAAAAGTAAGGGTGGATTGTATTTCGTGGCGCAATTTTCGCGCGCCGGGGATATAGTTGATGTTGTAGACGCGGAAGAGGGTATTGGTGGCTTGGCCTCTAAAGCTGTAAACGCCGCGCACAATGTTCCGATTTTTGTCCTGGTCCTGGTCGTGCCAGATAACGTTTGTATTGAGATTTATGTTAAGTTTCAGTTCACGCAAGGGTGTAATAAGGAGGGCTGATTGCTTGCGCAAGTCGAAGCCGAGATCCAGCGTCTGTAGAAATACGTCTCTTTCCTCTCCGTGTTTGCCGCGGTAGAGTTGTCTAAAAAAGTTCCCGAATTCAATGTCCATATCGAAGCTAGTGCTTTCAAGAGTTGGGAACGTAAGCAGTGAAAGAAAAGGCTTGTCGGATGTGAGTTTTTCCGAGGCGGTTACCATACCGGCGTTAAGGGTTCTAAAGAGAGGGAGTGCGCTAAAACGCATGCGTGAAAAATTGAGGGTTAATTGTGGGAGTTTTTGTAGTGAGGTTGTTCCTTCGCCCGTGAAGTCATGGATATGGCGGACTTCGAGTCTGCCTGCAAAATCACCAATAGTTTCGCGAGAGAACTTGAGGTTATTGTCTTCATCAACATCTTCCTTAGCCCAAGTAGTGAAAGCGGAGCCGTAGTTGAGGAGTCCAAAAGATTTCAGCGTAGATTCGCCGGGGAGTTGCAATTCCTCTTTGTAATTAAGGGCGCGCCAGTCCACGCGGCCTGTGAAGCTGATGGGACGGCGTCCCTCCTGTCGGTTGTCCCAGGGGGTATAGAAGGATTGTGTGTGTCCCCAGCGCATGTTCCAACGTCTTCCGATACGGGAGGCGTTTTTCCGGTCGTAGGAGTACTGGTCTGCGCCGTAGAAGTAGATTTCACCGCGATAGGTGCGTTTTCTATCAACCTTGAGCAGGCGAAATGCTTTTTTTGTTGAAATGACCCGGCTGAGTTCTCCGGCGTACAAACTTCGTGCCTCTGAGGCGACTGCGCTTGGATCTTCCCACTGGCCGCGAAACCCATGTTTTCTATAGACTTCAGGTTCCTCCTCCGTTTGTTCTTCCGATTGTTCTTCCGATTCAGTGGGTGCGTCTTCAGCAGTGGCTTCGCCAGAGGGTGTGCTCCCCCGCAAATCGGGGGTAACTACCCCACCCGCGCCATTCTCTGTCTCTACTTCTTCTGTGTCCTGAAGTTCACCGTTATCAGAATCTTGTGGGAATTCCTGCTTATGCGCTTCGTTATCTGTTTTTTCGGCAAAAGGATTCTCCCCCGCTTTGCGGGGTGAAATACCATCCTGAATCTCATTGTTAGGGGGTACCTGCCCTGATTCTTCATTAAGAGCGGGAGCCGCTTCGGATGCTTCTGTAGATTGCTGTGTGTCCGCGTCTGCCGCTGGTTCTTCTGTGGGTGATTGCATTACTTCTTCTTGAAAGGCTTCCCATTCCGCTTCAAATTGTTCAGCGAGCTCCTCAAACGTGGGGGTTGCCTCTTTTTCGATTAATTTGAAAATGTAAAGGCCTTCAGGGGAAGAAACGGGGCGGCGTTGCGTGACATCTCCAGGCTTCTCTAAGCGTCTCACAGAGTATTGCCAACCGGATTCCATCTCATTGAGAAGTAAGCCTTTGCCTTCATTGACTTCGGATAATGTTGCTTCGGGGAACTCCTGGTTGAGTTGTTCAAAGGTTTCTCCTAAAAGTGCCCGTTCATGGATTTTATCTGCTATTTCTCGCAGTGTTTGCTGTGTTTCTGTGCTAGCGGTAATAGCGATATCGATGCGGCGAAGTTTCACTTCACGTTCTCCGTAGATATCAAGTACCCGCTCAATTTTAAGGATATGAAAGGCAGATTCAGTTTTTAAAATAGGGCTAAGTTCGCCTTCTTCCAGTTGAAAAGCGGCTTCTTCTAAACTAGGCTCAAGTAGGGGTTTCTCATCTGCGTCGTGTTCTCCGGGGACAAGGAATCCCATGTCACCGCCTTCGTAACGGGTACCGTGGTCCGAATTTCGTTGTGCGAGTTGCGCGAAGTCGGCATCTTCCTCCTTGAGCTGTTTGAGGAGCTCTTCCGCCTGCTCTTTTGCGCGGTTGACATCTTCGTCCGTGATTTTATATGCCAGAAAGAGCTGTTTTAGCCAATACCGGTCGTATTCCCCTTCAAGTCGCTCGTGTAATTCCTTGGCCTTTTCATCCAATTTCGAGCGTTGGTTTGCAGTCGCATCCGGCGGAATAGGTATATAGATTTCTTGAAACTGTGTATCGTTGAATCGATATTTTACTTCAAACCCAAAGCCTTGCCCCCTTCTTGCACTTCTGTCATAGAGCAGTGCCCCGTCGTAGCGTCTTTTGCGCGCCAAGGGTAGGATGATACTCGTGTAGGGCCCTTGGTAGCTATCTGTTCCAACTTTGACGATAATTTTGGCGATTTTGCCTTTGCGCAGGTCGCGCCGGATAGCGGGAAAATAGAAGAGCGGAAATCCGCCAATCCGCAAGACAATATTCTTGGCGATCATCTCTTCGTTTATCCGAATAATAACTTCAGAAACGCTGAAATAGTAGTGTGGATATTTCAGCGAACAGGTAGTCAGCGTGGCCCCGCGGACATAGGATTTATCGTCCTCTATTTTAAAGATTTCAGTTCCGCCGAAGTACCACGGATCGCTAAATGTAAACCCGTTGCGGGCAATACCTTTCTTGGTTTCAAGGTTGAACACAAGTTCATCAGAGTAGGTTTCTTCGTCGCCTACCTTGAGATGGACGTTGCCTGATGCACGCATGAGGTTGTCGTTGAAGTCTGCCCAAACGTGGTCTGCCCGCAAAATGACATCTTCAAATTTGATGAGAGCATCCCCGTGAATTTGAACAAAATTGTCCTGCATGATGACATCATCGCCATCACCAATTACCATGCCTTCTTCCGGTGCCATCTGCTCCGGGTCTAACCGTTCTGGGGCGGATTTTTCCTGTTGCGTTTCATCTTTGTTGTCTGGTGTTTCTGCTTCCTCTGTGGGTTGCTCAGGCGATGGCTGTTCGACTGTCGGGGTTACAAACCCCTCCCACAATAGCGGAGCTTGAGCGATAAGGTGCTGTACAGGGAAAACGAGGCATGTAATGGATATTACCACGACCGTTATTAGGTGGGAACACGGGCGGTGGGAAAGCATCGGCGCGGTTGAGTGGCACGATTGTTGATTGCAAGCCATGTGACAGAGCACCCTCCTATCCGTTAATGCCTAAGAAACACACTCGAACCAAAAAGAAACCCGATTTTGACACAAAGGATAATACCCCCGCAAAGCGGGGGTGCTTGCCACCTGGAAAAATCGGAGCAGAAACCCAATTAACGAAAAACTTTTTTTCACAGATGTCTCACTCATTGGGTTTGAATTTCACATAAGCGTTTTCGAGGAGCTTGTTGGTGTATGCATCCCATTCTTCCTGAAATCGATGTTGGCGCAGTATTGAGATAATTTGTCTTTTTTCAGTTTCGCTCAGTTCTGGGGTATTTCGTTCATCAACTTTGAAAATGTGGAGTCCAGACTCAGTTTCAAGCGGCTGACTGTGTTCATCAGGTGCGAGTGCCGCTATGATTTTCCGCGTTTTGGGACTGAGTTCCGTGAGAGAGCGAGCCCCTAGATCTCCGCCGTTTTCCCGTGTTTCGGCATCATCGGAATGTTCTGCAGCAAGCGCGTTGAAATCTGCGCCTTCTTCCAATTCTTTGAAAAGTTGGGCAATGTGCGTGCGCGCTGCTAATATTGCTTCCTCGCTAGGTTTAAGCGGAATAATGAGGTACCGAAACGCAATCATGTCGTCCGTTTTCATTTCTACCGTGAATACGTAGAGTCCTTCGTTTCCTTCAATTGGTTCGCTGAACTCGCCTTCCTTCAGGTTTTTAAGCACAGTCTGGAAGGTTTCGGGAAATCTCTTGAGCTCTTCAGGCCTGGCTTCTATTAGCATACCCACTTGCGAGTTTGCCCTTTTATCAGAAAAGTGCTGAGGGGCGTGACGCTGTGCGACATCTTCAAAATTCGTTCTATCCTCTGCTATTTCAGCAAGTGCAGTGCTAACTTGTTCAAAGGCGAGCTCCCGGTCAGTTTGGTTCGGTTTAAAAGCGACAAAGATGTGCCGCAAACGTACCTTATCAGCTTTAGTTGGAAGTTGTTCTCTGTTCTCTTCAAAAAATTTTTGGACATCACTATCCCGCACCTGTAGCCGGGGGACAATTCTACCCATGACTAATTTTTCTGCTTTGAGATTCCGTTCTGCTTGCTCGCGAAACGCGACGAGCGTCAAGCCCTCCCGGTTCAGCTGCTTTCTAAATTCCTCGTCTGTTTCAATCTGGTATCTTTTTTTAAATTCTTGGACGTACTGTTCTACTTCCGCCTCGCTGACGGTGACTCTCAAAGTTAACGCTGCTTCCAAAAGTAGCATTTGACGGATGAGCCTGTCAAGTAATTCGCTACGCTGCCGTTCTGCTTCTGCGAGTGCCTCGCGCTCACTAAAGCGATAAACCTGTTGGAGTTCCATCGCACGCTGTTTTACTAAAATGTCAATTTCCCGCTTGGTTACAACATCGTCGTTGACGTAAGCCAGGATTTTATCAAAAGTGCGAGCATTGCTATTTTTCACACCACTGCTGATGAGTAGCACGATAAGTACCAGATAGATGCCTCTTTGTCGAAAAGTGCGAGCCATGTGCATGTCTCCTTTAATTTCTTTTTTGTAGGGGTAGGCCTTGTGCCTACCCTTCCTTTAAAGCACTGCGCAACTAGGTGGGCACGGGGCCCTGCCGCTACGGTATATTGCACCAAGCAGGGCATCGTAGCAGGCACACTCCGTGGGTTTCCGTAGCCCACGCCCGCCCCCACAGTAAGCATCGGAATACCTTATTCCCGTTCGCTTTCCTCAGTTTCCTCTTCAGGCTGCGCAGTAGCGTCTTCCTCGGCAGGTGCTTCGGGAATCCGGTCAATGTAGGTTGTGACTTCGGCGCGTTCGCGGAGCTGTCGAATCCATTCGCTCATGAGTGCTTCTCGCTTTTCGCGTTCCGCCTTTCGTTCCACACTTCTCCGGACATCTTCTTCCTCAAAGGGCCGTTGGTAAGTATCCCGCGCTTCGTCTTTGCGGAACATCATGAAGTATTTCTGCCCTTGAACGTCGACTTCAATGACCTCATCGTGTAGCTGCCCGATCTCTGCGGCGAACGCTGCATCTAAGAAGGGTTCGGTCCCCTGTGGGAAGGCGTTCCTGCTGATGTAGTCTGTATCTCCAGGGTTGGCGGGGTTTGCGCCGGGCCCGACCAGTTCGCCTCTGTCTGAGAGTTCTTGTGCGGTTTCCGCGATGTCTTTGCCTGCTTTAATTTGGGCAAAAACTTCGTCAGCCCGTTCTTTATTTGTCAGTGTGAGACACAAAAGCCTTACCTGTGCAGGGCGGACGTAGTCTTCCTTATGCGCTTCATAATATTGCCGATAGTCTTCTTCTGTTAACGCGAGTTTCTCGTCAACTTCCTGAACGGTAATTTTTTCAACCATTAACTCGTGAAGATAGCCCTGCACCTTCTTGAGAATGTCCGCATCTTCGTTCAGTTTCTCGTCTCGAGCGAGGCTGAGAATTAATCGGCTTTCCGCCATGAGGAGCATATAGGTTTCTAGTCCCTCTTTGTCCTGATATTGGCGTTGCTTGTATTCCGGTAGTTCGCTAATCTCCTGCATCATTTCTTCAAGTGTGATTTGCTGTTTGCCATCCCATTCAAATTCAGCGATGACAGTTCCATCGGCACCGATTGCCTTGTCCCCACAGCTATAAAAAGCGGGATGTATTGCAATAATCCCAAGTAAAATGAAAAGCGAAACAGAATTTATATGAAAATCCTGCACACCCGTCTGCTGCGCTGCTTTGCCCATGAACCGGGCAATTTGCGGCGTAATTCGCCCAAATGCAACGTGCATTCTTGTTAAAGTTTTCAATTCTATCTCCTTTGAAATTTGAAAGCCCCTCGGCAGATTGCGTAAAAAACCTCCGACATCTACAGGGCATTGTTAGAACTATCTTGCAACTTCATTACTCCGCAAGGAATAACGAAAAACTTGCGTAAAAAACCTCCGACGAGAGCTATAGTGCATTGTTAGCCCTGTCTTGCATTCTGCATACTCCGCAAGGAATGTTGAAAAAATGGACTACTGATCTGATGCCTCCGTTTCCGTTTCCTCTGGTTGCGGCGGCTCCGGAATGTTTTCAGGGTAGGTTTTCAGTTTTCCTCTTTCAGTGATTTCGGTAACCCACTCGTTGATGCGGGCGCGTTTCTTTGCCCGTTCAATTTCTCTTTCAATATCGTCCTTGACTTCGTCAAATTCTTGTTGTCTTTCGGGTTGATGCTCTTCTTTGCGGAAGATGAGGTAGAAGGTTTCCTCATTCACATCAATTTCAAAGACTGCATCTGTCATTTCGCCAATTTCTTGTGCGAAGACAGCTTCAACGAATTCCGACCAGCGCGCTGAGGCGGATTTTGAAAAGAAGAAGGTATTACCTGGGTCGTCCTGATTAGAACCGGGCCCGTTCGCAAGTTTGTTTGCTGATGCGAGTGATTTCGCGATAACCACAATGTCCGTCCCGAGTTTAATGGTGTCCAGCGTTTCGTTGGCGAGGTCTTCGTCATCGAGAGTTATGCAGGTTGCGCGAACCTTTGCTTCCTCGATGTACTCACTCTTATGTTCCTGATAATGCGCCCTGAGTTCCTCATCAGTGTAGACGACTTTTGCATCAACTTCTGCCTCTGTAAGTTTTTCAACCATGAGTTGATGTGTGTATTCTTCCAGTTTTTTGAGGTGTTCGGGGAGTTTATCAAACCCCTCGTCAGTTGCGCGGAGGATTTTGAGTTTTTCCTCTATAAGTTCTTCGAGATATTCCGCTTTATCCGCTCGGCTCTTATAGTTTTGCTGGCGGTAAACGGGCAATTCTGCAATCGCGGCGTTGAAGTCTGCCATCGAAATTAGATGGGGTTGCCCGTTCCATTTAAATTCAGCCAAAATTATCTGACTCTCATCAACGGCTGCTGGTGCAGGTTGTTCGTGGTGCTCAGACTGAACAAGCTGCCACGTCAGGAGACAGGTTGCAGCGATAGCTACAAAAACAAAAATCGTTTTTTTCATGTTCTGAAATTCCTTTCATTGGTGCAATCTGCATGTGTCGCGATTTGCGGCGTAATGGTATCAGCCCCTGCTTTGCAGGGGTAATATACCACTGCGCCCAAGTTGCGCGTGATTAGCAAGCAACTTTTTTATTTTTTACTTATGCGACGTGCATTCGGCCATCGCGCCCACCTTTTCGATTGCCCCTATTTTTTTGAAAAGTGTGGAATAGCACAGGTGCCATCCTTATCTAATACATAGGACAGCCTAAGCTGTCTTATAATATAATAATAGACACGGTACATACTCAGGTACTTACCGTGCGGTGCGGGCGGACTGTGCGCCGCCGCAGTAGTCAACAAACGGACTTAAGGTTTGTTGCAATGCCGTTAACATATTTTCGCCAGTTAACCCCGGGACGCGAATTATGAGATGGGCTGGGGGTTGTAACTGAAGATTCTGATTTTTGTGGACGACCTCAACGAACTGCTTCACATTCATTCGTGCCATAAGCAGACAACGCTCGTCAAAGGTGACTTTTATCTGCTGTTTTCCAGCGACAATGGCTGTGATGCCGAGGCATTGGCTGAGTTGCTTAATGCTGGCAACCGCCAGCAACATCTCAGCGGGTTTTGGAATCGCGCCGTACCGGTCGATGAGTTCTTCACGAAGTTCTTGGAGTGCCTCGTCATTTTTCAAAGCGGCAATTTTCTTGTAGATAGAAACCTTTTGGCGGCTATCCGGCACATAACTATCGGGCAGGTAGGCTTCAACGGGTAGACTGATGCGCGTTTCAAAAGTTTCCTCAACCTTTTCACCTTTTAGGGCCATAACTGCTTCTTCAAGGAGCTTGCAGTAAAGCTCATAACCGATGGTGACGATGTGCCCGTGCTGTTCTGCCCCAAGAATGTTCCCAGTGCCGCGGATTTCTAAATCGCGGAGCGCGATTTTAAATCCGGAGCCAAGTTCGGTGAATTCCTCAATGACGCGAAGTCTTTTCTGGGCACCTTCGGTAATTGCTCTGTCTGGTGGATAAAAGAGATAGCCGTAGGCTTGTACGGTAGCGCGGCCAACCCGCCCACGTAACTGATATAGTTGCGCTAAACCGAGGGCATCCGCCCGGTTAATGAGGATAGTGTTCACATTGGGGATATCCAGCCCGGATTCTATAATCATTGTGCACACCAGAATATCGTGTTTGTGTCGGACAAACTCCAGCATAACGGTTTCCAACTCACGTTCCGGCATTTGTCCATGTGCGACAGCAATGCGGGCTTCAGGCACGAGTTCCTGAAGCGTTTTGGCGATACTCTGAATGCTTTGAACGCGGTTGTGGACAAAAAATACCTGCCCACCCCGCTTCAATTCTGTGGTGATTGCCGCTCGGATTTCATCTGGATTATACGGCATGACATAGGTTTGGATGGATAGCCGATTTGCTGGCGGTGTATTGATAATGCTGAAATCCCGGATACCGACCAGGGACATGTGCAGCGTGCGAGGAATAGGGGTAGCCGTCAACGTGAGTACATCAATTGTCTCTTTGAACTGCTTGATTTTCTCTTTGTGCTTAACGCCGAAACGGTGCTCCTCGTCAACAATTAAGAGCCCCAGATTGTCAAAGGTAACCGTTTTGGAGAGCAGACTATGCGTTCCGATAACGACATCCACAGTACCTTTTGCCAGCCCTTCCTTAATTTGTTTTATCTCGTTTGCTGTTCGGAAACGGTTTAGCATTTCAACGTGGACCGGGAAGGGTTTAAAGCGTTTTTCAAACGTGTCGTAGTGTTGCAGCGCGAGGATTGTGGTGGGCACCAGAATCGCAACCTGTTTTTCACCCATGACAGCTTTAAAGGCAGCACGCAGCGCGACCTCCGTTTTGCCGTATCCAACATCTCCACAAATTAACCTATCCATAGGGCGTTCTGTTTCCATGTCAGTTTTAACGTCTTCAATCGCTTGGAGCTGATCCCCGGTCTCCTGATATGGGAAGAGTGCCTCAAACTCGGTTTGCCATGGAATCTCGGCGGGGAAACTGTAACCTTTGCGCGCTTGCCGAGCCGCATACAGTTTGATCAGTTCATTTGCCATTTTTTCAATTGAGGCTTTGACACGCCCTTTTCTGCGGTGCCAGGCAGTTCCGCCGAGCCGATCCACGCGCGGTTTGTAGGATTCATCCTTGCTTCCGATGTACTTTTGAACCAGGTCAACCTGATATGTTGGCACGTAGAGGATGTCGTTCGCGCTATATTTGAGAACGAGAAAGTCTTGCGATTTTCCATCGATAGCCAAGCGGCGAATGCCGTCGTAAATAGCGATGCCGTGTGAGACATGCACAACATAGTCACCAACCTTCAGGTCGATGAGACTGAGAATCGGTGTACCGTCTTTGGCAGGTTTCGAGCGTACTTGCCGGTGATGTCGATTCCCGAAAAGTTCATCTTCGGAGAGGACAACGAGGTTTAAAGATTCGTTGAGAAAGCCTTCACTGATTGCGCCAACACTGACTGTAAGATGTGGTGGCAGTAATTCGCGCTCTGCCAAAATTTCGGACACGCGTTTCGCTTGTTGGGGCGTTTCACAAAAAACATGAACCTGATGCCCTTCCGCTGTCCATGTTTCAATCTGGCTGATAACCATCTGATAGTTGCCGCGCGGGAGCGCGATCGGTTTCATATCAAAATTGAGTTGCGCCGCTTCGTTCCGCGAGGCCTCGCGCGGGAGAGCTAACGATGAAGAGATGACAGGATACCTTGCTAATTGCGCACTGAGTGTCTCGAAAGGAACTAACAGGTTATCAGGCGGCAGCATAGGTTGCGATGCTTCCTGCTTCCGTTCGTACAGTTCCTGCATCTGTTCTTGCATCTGGACAGCTTCGCGCTTTTGCCACTGTGGTTCGATCAAGCAGACAATTGTCTCATCTGAGAGATAGTCAGTGAGTAGTTCTGTTTGCGGGAAGAGCATCGGCGAAAACGCCTCAATTCCATCAAGTTCTACACCGTCTGTTAAGCGTTGTGTCATCTCTTGCACGGTATTTATCAGTTTAGGCGTTGCGTTTTCCTGGAGCAGCATGTCTTTTTGAGCGTGCCAGTAGTCCATTGACACGTTAGCAGAGAGGACTTCACGCAGTGGCGTGAGCGTAACCGATGTGCGTTTTTCTGTTGAACGTTGCGACATCGCGTCAAACGCGCGGATGGCATCGATTTCATCCCCGAAAAATTCGATGCGTACGGGTGCCTCGGATGTGAGGGGATAAATATCTAAGATGTCGCCTCTACGTGCAAATTCGCCTTTAACCTCTACGAGTTCGACGCGCTGGTACCCGCCACGGATGAGCATAGCGGCAACCTCGTCCGGATCTGTCTCGTCGCCGAGATGAAGTACGCGAAAGGCATCCGCGAAAGTCGCGCGGGGTGGAAGTTTGTAAAGCAATGCCTCGGGTGTTGTCACAACCACACTTTGCTCCTGCTGCAGCAGCCGGTGTAAACACTGCATCCGATCTGCAGCGGTATTTTTAGGCGGGGCAATGCCATCAAAGAGCTTACGCGACCAACAGGGAAACAGATTGAGCTCAGGCTGTAAGTTCGCCGTATTTTTAGGCGCAGTCGGCGTGATGTCTGATGTTGGATACGCCCGGTATGTACAGATTTCGTCCAGCACCTCTTCTGCTTCACGTTGCGAGGGAAGTACAATCAGAAAGGATTTTTCTGGAAAATCGCCAATCAGCGTTGCCAAAAGATAGGCGGTGGATGCATTTGCCAACCCTCTGAGCCACGGGAGCTTCCTACCGTTTTTGAGGCATGCTAGCAGGGTTTGATAATTTTTTGTTTTGCGTAAAAGTTCTATCACCAATTTTCCCTTTTTTGCGGCGTAATGGCATATTACCCCTGCTTTGCAGGGGTTGATACCACTGCGCCCAAGTTGTGCGCGACTCGCAAACAACTTTTTTATTTCTTATACCTGCGACGTGCATTCGTCATTAGGATAATACCCCTGCAAAGCAGGGGCAAATACAACCCTTGCGGAGAAATAAGATAGCAGGATAGGGCTTGAATGGGACGGTAAATCTCGTCAGAAGTTTATGCTAAAAATAGAATATCGTAGGGGCAGCGCCTTGTGCCTGCCCTTCCTCGTCGAGTTTGCATAGTTGCGACATAAGGGTAACACCTCTGCAAAGCAGGGGCAAATACCACCGGAGATCGTGCCTACCTACGCATAAATTCTACCTTCTCTAAAGTGGCTGTCATTTCCCCAATCTTGGTTTTCGCTTTAATTTTAACAGGTAACCTGCGCGAGTTATCTGTCACCCACAAAAGCGAATCGTTTGAAGTTCGCAATACGAGTGTTCTGACAGGCCCTAACGGCTTACTCTTAACGACTTCTCTGCGTTCAACAGTGAGGGTAGCCTTCTGCACCTTCCCCTTAACGAGGAGTGGGAAGAAGTAGGTTTTTCCTAGCGATAGTTGTTTACACCGCAAAAAGTAGAGCATGGACAGTTCATCTTGTGTACCGACCGGTGTCTCAAGTACTTTTTTATCCCGTTTCTGGGGCGACTTTGGGTTCCTCTGTGAAATTTTTTCATATTCCGCCTCGCCTTTGCCGAAATTAACGGTGACGGTGGCACGATATTTCCTATCTTCAATCTGATTCCGGAACCGCGCGGGGGAAAGCACTGACAGTGTTAGATACGTTTCTTGCTGATTCCGGAAGTGGTAGAGTCTGAAAAGGGACCTGGTTTTTGTCTCAGAGCGGATATGATAAACGTCCCGCCCATTCAACTCGGTTTCTTTGACAATCTCATCAACCCGTTTTCCTGCAGGTAACCTTCGGTATTTGACCTGATATGTTAATTTTTCGCCAGGCCGCAGTGGATGTGGGGAGATGTTCTCAGTTTCAACCAGTGAACGGGCGAATCCGTTTACCGTCAAGGTCCCCACTATTAAAAATATTAGGCTTAGGTGCTTTACATAATGCATGTTGGCAAGCAATCCTCCTAGAATATATGCCTAAAAATCAGAGATCGGATTCCACTGTCCGTTTGTTGCATTTGCACGGAAAACCTTCGATTATTATATGCTTCTGCTGTCTTGGGCGCATCCAGCACATTCCAGATGTGCAGTCCGATGCCGGTTAGGAGAAAAATCCCCCCGAAAAAGGTGTGATTTATCATTCGGGCCCGCCCCTGGTCAGCATTTAAGAATTCCCCAGTACGCGGGTCTTGAAATCCTGTTTTAAAACCACCGTGGTCGTTGTAATGTAGGGCGCGCGCGATATTATAGCCTGCAAGTGCAAATGTGCCTAACTCCGCGGTGAGGAAAAGCGTCGCTTTGGTGTAATTGCCTGCGTAAGCCTGGCCTAACCCCGGCATCAGTGCGGATAACCGGGTCGCTTTTTGGACATCTAGTTCAGGATAATAACGCTGTGCATGCGCGCGGAACAGTGGATAATTATGTTCAGTTTGCGTCTCTTCTGTGTAACCTGAGGCGAACGTTTGGGAATTCCAATTTGCGTTTTGAGGTTTTTCATTGGATAGCATTGGAGCGGCCTGCCCCTTTTCACCTGCAGGAGTTATTGTGGAGACAGCATCCGGGTGTCGCGAAGTGCTATTGAATTCTCCATCTGTAGTGGTTCCGTCAGTTGTCGAGCGTGCCGGTGTTTGGGCAAAAATACCGATGAGAAAGACCAGAAAAGAAAGCACTGCGTAGATGGGCGGAGTCTGCTCCGCCCCTACCATTTTTTTCATCATGTAGACTCCTTATCAACGGGCGTTGAGAGGGGGTGCCAGTTGTATATTATCCGGATCGGTTTGATATGCCCAGTCAAAGATGACGGCATCGTCAAAAAGTTTGCGAACCTGAATTTTAGCGAAGTTTCCATCTGGTGTATAGAGGGCATAGATATGCCCCTCAATCAGTTCAACAAATAGGGTTATATACCCGGTTTCCGGTACAACATCGACTTCGTCAAAGTTTTCGTGATAGCCCAAATCTTGCATCAGCGTTTCATTGTCTGAATAGAGGTAGGTAACCTTCACCTCGGTATCCAGGCCAAAATAGACATCGGTTGTACGGCTATCCCACGGAATACTTCCCCTCTCTGGATCTGAGAAATCAAAACCGCTCCGCCCGGGCGCAAGGAGGTAATCATCTAAGGTGATGTTTCGTCCTTCTGGCCGTGGTGTATCCCACGCGTTTTCCGGGCTCAGGCCGCTCTCATTCCCATCAAAATCGTAATCGGAAACAGCATAATAGTAAGTTTTCCCATTCAGCACATCGGTATCTGTATAGCGTGTAGTTGATGCTGATGTCTCTATTAGGAGTCCATCAAAATTTGTGCTGGTTTCCCCACGCCAAACCCTATAACCTGCCAAGTCATATTCACCGTTAGGGTACCATTCAATGTGGACGCTTTCATCGCCTGTGGTAGTTCGGACACCGCGCGGTACAGCTGGCGGTTCGTCGGCAGTATCATCGGCATCAATATAACACCCACAGATACAGACCAGTAATATCGCAGGCAGAAGTTTTGTGAAGAGGCATCTCGTAACCGAGAGGTTGCTTTTAAAGTGGTTGATTTTGGACAACATGTGTTCTATATCTCCCATAACTTTAATTTTATTTATAAATCTATAACGAATATGTCCAAAAAGTGTTGACAAGGCACCTCTTAAATAATATCACAAAAGCGTTGAGAATGCAAGGCAAAAATTTTCATGGGCATTTAGTTCTCCTGTGGGAGAGATGTCGTTGTAAATTGTTGCCAACACCATGTGGAAACAAAATGCGTTTTGTTCATTTATAATGTTTGTTGCAATGTGCTTTGATTTTCTTCAAAAAAAGTAAGAATGCACGTCGCAGGTATAAGAAATAAAAAAGTTGTTTGCGAGTCGCGCACAACTTGGGCGCAGTGGTATATTACCCCTGCAAAGCAGGGGAAACTGATACCATTACGCCGCAAAGATTCAGCGTTTTTTGGGGACGATGGCGGATTTTACCTTGACATCTACTCCCACCTCTGCTATGATATGGACGTAATGTGGGTTCGGAAACCTAAAAAGGACAAAAAACGCCAGTGCTATGTTCGCATCCACAAGCACACGGAGGTTTCCTTGAGTGGTATTCTCCCCTGCAAGCAGGGGTTATGGCTCTTAGCGTAGGAAACCTTTGTTGTCGCACGCTCTGCTGTATTGTGCTACATGGTGCAAACAAGCGGTTTGCGCGCCGAACCCCGAACCTCATACGCACATGGCAATTTTAATTTTATAGGGGTGGATTTCGGAGGCGGGCGAGCACTATGGAAACCTCGCCTGTACAGTGAGCATTGGGCAAGCACTGTGGAAACCTCGCCCCTACAAGCATCATTTCACGTCAGGTATTAAGGAAGAAATACGATGAAAACCCTTCTCATTCTGCGGCATGCCAAATCCAGTTGGCACGATGCTGAACTCTCGGATTACGACCGGCCGCTCAACAAACGCGGCAAACGAGACGCGCCGCGCATGGGCAAACATCTGCGCCAATACGGATTAATTCCCGACCTTATCCTTACCTCATCAGCGAAACGCGCAAGAAAAACCGCCAGCAAAGTGGCTAAAGCATGCGGTTATACAAGGAAAGTCAAGCGGCTAGATGCCTTCTACCACGCCCCACCGGGGGTTTACTTTGAAACTTTGCAAGCCTTGCCGGACACGTATCCGCGCGTTATGGTAATTGGACATAATCCTACAATGGAACAACTCGTGATGAACTTGACAGGACAAATTGAACGAATGCCCACCGCGGCACTTGCCCACATTGAACTCACCATTCAACGCTGGGAAGAGCTCGATTTTCATTCCGGGTTACAAACCCATCCCATAGGAACCTTGGTTAACTTATGGACACCCAAAACGCTGAAAGCGATGCTCGGATTGCGAGACTCAAATTTCATCAACTGAATTGCCTGTTGACAAGGTTGATACTGCTCCTTTTTGTAGGGCTGTCCTCCTGGGCGCAATACACAATTGTACTAGCAGAAATCGCTGTTTCTATTGCGGGCGATGGACAGTTTCTGCCGTGGGTTGTGGACGATGGCGAAGGCGGTGTTATCGTGATGTGGGAGGATTACCGCACCGGCAAGGATTGGGACGTTTATGCACAGCGTGTTGATAGTACCGGTACTACGGTATGGGAATCAGAGGGGTTGGCACTATGCAAAGCGGAGAGGAATCAACGCCGGCTGCGCATGATTCGACACGATACACATGCGATTGTTGTCTGGAATGACAGGCGCGATAGAACAAGTTGGGATATTTACGTTCAAGCAGTAAATCTGGCGGGCGATGTGCTTTGGCAAACGGATGGCGTTCCTGTCTGTACAAACGCCGCCGACCAGTCCACGCAGGCAATTCTGGGCGATGGCGAAGGTGGAGCTATCTGCGTTTGGGAAGATGAACGCCGAAGTTCCGAATTCCAAGATCTCTATATTCAACGCATTGATTCCGCGGGAACGCCGATGTGGGAGGCGGATGGCATCCCCGTTTTTCCATCGGAATCGCTCCAGAGCGATCCCATTCTCGTTGCAGATGGAATAGGCGGATTCTACGTCGTTTGGTGGGACGTTATCGGCTATGACGCGTGGCATATTATGGCATATCGGCTCAGTTTAGACGCAGAACCATTGTGGGATGTTCCCATCCTTGTTTCGCCACCAGACGGGATGCAGGGTGAGCCGCGCGTGATTGCCGACGGCGAAGGCGGGATTATTGTCCTCTGGCAGGTTTATGAAAATTTTATTAACGACGAACTTTACGCCCAACGGATTTCCCTTGATGGCAGGAAACTATGGAACGACACAGGCATTCCCATCTGTACCGCTTCCGGCATCCAGAAACACGCCTCCATTGTCAACGATGGCCTCGGCGGATTTATCGCAGTCTGGCGCGACGAGCGCGATGTTTACTCTGACCTATACGCCCAACGCGTTGATGCGACAGGAAATCCGCTGTGGGACAAGGATGGCATTCCTCTCTGTACCGCAGGCGGACATCAGGACAAGCCGTTTATTGTGCACACCGAGGGAGAACGGTTTTTTGTGGCGTGGTTAGATTATCGCGAGGACTTTGGCGAGGAAAGTACCGATGCTATCTACGGACAGCAGATCGATTTGGCGGGGACGCTGTTGTCGGAGGAAAACGGTACACCGATTTCAACCCAGGAGGGGCAGCATTCTCCTCCTTTCGTTGTTGCTGTTGGGCAGGGGCGTTGGCGCGTCGTCTGGAGCAACAATCAGCGAGGCGTTTCAACAATTGGGGGGATATTTATCTCAAGCAGTTTTAAGTAGTTGGGATTCCAACAGTATATTGAGTTTCTGCTCCGATTTTTCCGCATGAGGTATTTACCCCTGCAAAGCAGGGGCGGATACCCGGTTCAAAATCGGGTTTCTTGTTAATTCTAGGGTGTTCTCTCCTAATTAAGGTTGCATCAAAAACCTCTGGCGAGAGCTACAGTGCATTGTTAGATCTATCTTGCCATTGGTATGTTACCCCTGCTTTGCAGGGGCAGATACCATTGCTCAATTCTCCGCAAGGAATAACGAAAAGTCAAAATGGGGTTTCTTGTTAATTCTAGGGTGTTTCCTGCTAATTAAGGTTGCATAAGAAACCTCTGGCGAGAGCTACAGTGCATTGTTAGATCTATCTTGCCATTGGTATGTTACCCCTGCTTTGCAGGGGCAGATACCATTGCTCAATTCTCCGCAAGGAATAACAAAAAACCTTATAGGTTCAACGGCAAAACGGTTCGCATTGGCTTTCCGGTATAAGGGTCATTCATCGGTGGCAGATTGGGGAAGCCGCCAGCAAAGTATTCCTGAATTGACCAGAACTGAACTCGCGGATACACCGATGCGCCGATAGTTATTTGCCCAAGGGTTGCCCCCTCAGATTTTGCTTGAGACGATGTGACAGGCTCCAAGGTGATGAAAATTCCCAGCGTGGCCTGTTCACGCTGCATTACCCACAAGAAATCACGGAGGTGACTTAATTGAAACCGGCCGCCTTTGACCTGGGCTAAGACCGCGTTGGAAGTAGCCCCCTTTGGGGTGGTAATGAGTTTGCCGCGCCCATCAATCCCCCGGTCTCCCGTTTTGGTGTCGTTAGCGGCGAGCCCCGGCACACGCGTTACTGCCCATGCCTCAAAATGGAAAGGTTTCTCACGTGCCAACTTCTTCGCGCTTTCCATATCGGTTGGGATACCCACAGTGTTCAACTTCATGCCACCAAACCGTTGGGTTTCAATAATATCAACTACAAACGGTGAAATATCAATTCCTATCCACTTGCGGTTCAGTTTGTGTGCGGCGACGATCGTGGTGCCACACCCACAAAACGGATCCAACACAATATTCCCTTCGTCGGAGGATGCCTTGATGATGCGTTCTAGCAGTGCTAAAGGTTTTTGCGTCGGATACAATTGTTCCTTTGATTGAATCGGCTTAACATCGTCGTCAACCCATATATCGGATACCAGTATCCCTTGTCTTTCACTGAGGTATTGCTTTTTGCTGTGCCTTCCATTTTTGGATGTGTAGATGCGTTTTTCGGCATCCCATGTTTGGAGACGCTCTAGGCTGTACAAATAAGGCGCGGCTCGGCCCTTAAACGCAAAATGTTTTCGACGAGCAGTCCTCTGTAGTCCATGTGCTTCAATCTCAACTGTTCGGTAAGGACCCCTGCCATCGTTGTCGTCATAGCGATAGGGCTTCAATGCTTTTTCATCATAGTCGCGATAGACTTTGTTAAATTTGGCTTTCTCCGCATCTTTTGCGTAAAGAAATATAGTCTCCTTCTGTGCACCGAAGTAAGCTGCTTGTGCTTTAGGAGAGTGGGTCTTCTTCCACATAATCTCATTGCAAAAGTTGTTTGCTCCGAAGATGCAATCAAGTATCATTTTAAGAGGATGACTCGCGGTATCATCGCAATGAAGATAAAGGCTGCCCGCGGGTTTGAGGAGTCTGTGCATTTCGGCGAGGCGTTCCGCCATATAACTAACATAGGCGAGCATCCCAGATTCACCGATCATTAATTTTAATCCACGGACTGCGTTGTGTGCGGGGTGGTTAGCATCATTTTCTATTAGGTTGACTCGCTGAATGGCTGCGTCATCCCACGTCCACGTATCGGAAAATGCTTGCACCTGGGCGGTGCGGGTGCCAGTACTGTTTGTGCCGTAGATGATATTATAGTCGGCATTGGAGTTAAACGGCGGATCGAGATAGACTTGGTCTATCCAACTGTCGGCCCATCCACGCATTACCTCAAGGCAGTCGCCGTAATAGAGGGTGTTCAGTTGTGGTTTCACAATGTTCATTTTCAAACCTTTTGCAATAATGGAAATTCAGAATTTATTTGGCCCGCCCGCCCTGTTCCTGGGCTGGAAGGTATGGTGTTAATTGCCTGAATGCACGTCGCATTTGGGCGTGTACGCCGCAAATCGCAAATTTATAGGATAAGAGCATTGCGCTTCCAAAGCGTGCCTGCCGGAGAAATGATTTCATTAGTTACAAATCAATAAGCCACTTAGCTAACGCCGCTACCTGATCGGCGTTTGTCAAGTTAGCTGCATTCCTCAGGGTCCCTTCTCCAAGCTGTCTCCAAATTTCCTGTGCCATGCTGTCAACAATAACCGCCCCGATGAAAAAGAGGGCTGGCGACAAGTTTTGATTAGCAAAAGCGGTTCTTACCCGACTTAAAGTAGTTTGCGCGGTTTTCCAATGTTCGTCTGCGCCTGCAGGGTCAATTCCGCCTTTCAATTCGCCAAAGGCAATAAACCGCTCTGCTTTTCTGTAAGTGGCAGGCTTAACTTCACTTGGCGTACATTTGAGTAGACACATATCTATGTTTTTTTGCACAAGCGGCACCGTCCGATTGTGAATCAACGTTCGGGGTTCCCCATCCTGTTCCCAGTTAAGAGCCTTGAGACTCAATTCAATATCTATATCATTACTCGTTCCTGCAATCCATGTGTTGCTGGCAGCGTTAAGCCACTGATAAGATGTCTCCGTTAGGGTCAGGACAGAAATGATTGCACGGGTTAACTTTCGCTCCGCCAATTTGCCTGCGATGTTTCGCATGGCCCCGCCTAGTGAATCCCCGCGTGTCAACAGAAACCGATAAACTAGCTCCTCAACAAAATCTGAGCCTGCTGGTTCTAAAAAGTTCTCTATCAATCCGCGAATCGCCTCCGTTTCGTCGGCTTCGATCGTGTACTTCGTTGCCTTCTCTGAAAATCCTGACGCTGTTAGCAATGCAGCACGTATCCCTTCAACGTTGAGTAAATCATTAGGACTTTTGGCACGTGTTGCCAAAACTTTCAATGCCTGTGCCTGTTCAACAAAGGGGGTTGCCTGACGGTTTCTTTCCAAAGCCAATGCGACACGTGTTGTCTATGAAAAATCAGAGATTTTTCATACTGAATTGGCGCGCGAATCTCCTCGGGGGCGGTTACAAGATCAGTACTACTGGATAAATGTCGAAGATATGGCATTATCTTTTTCTCCAGACATATACACATTTGCGGAGAGGCACATATCCATACGCTCCCATTTGTTGGCTACTGTTTCCTTTTTTGCCGGGCAAAACTAGGATTTTTTCGACCTCAAACCCCAATGCTTGTGCAATATCTGACAAAATCAGGTCTACGGAGATGCTAACGCCTGCGTACCGCACGTTGTCGTTTACCATGAAGAGGCGGGCATTCGGTCTTAGCACACGAGCACACTCACCGATAACGCACGCCATCTCAGAAAAATACCCACGAACCATTCTCGGAATACCGTTGTTGTTTAAGGTTCCGGCCGATTTCTCGTGTTCGAGATAAGCATATATTGTCTGCAGCAATTTTTGCTGGTTGGCTGCTTCAATAAAGGGGGCCCACTGCGGGGACATTTTCAATAAATCCTTCTCCCGATTTTCTACGGTACAACTGAGCATCTTCTGTCGCAAATTGGAAACATCCTCGTGTGCCAGCCCCAACATCGCCAGTTCCAGGGCATAAGTGCGCGTATAGTCATAGCGGTTACAATAAGGTGGAGAAGTCATCACCGCAGCGTAAACCCCAGTTTCTAGTGTAGGCAAGACCTCAAGACATGAACCTTTGAATAGCCGAGCCTCACTTTCCCGCCCGCCCTGTTCCTGGGGTGTATGCCTAACAGGGAAGAGGGTTGCTGGTATATTCGCATCGCTGACATCCCGCAAAATTTCTTTCAGTTTCGCAGTGATGGCAGAATCAAATGTCAAAATTTCGCCTTTGTTAAAAGGCTTGGTTCCCGGTCTCCTTTTGCCGGAGCGGGCATCCCACCGCAGATATTGGCCGTCCTTTCGGGTATAACTGACAGATTCTAAAACGCACAGCAATGCGAGGTGTAAAATCGCTTGAATTTTCTCTCGCTCTTGTTGAAGGGCTCCCCTGTAGCGTTCAATCGCATCTACCGTTTCCAAAGGGTAGGCTCTCTCTGTAATCCGGAATGTGCTAAACGGTACCCGTTCCGGAAATCTCTTCCAAGGATGACAGGTACCCCAGCGTTCAAGCGTAGATGTGTCACTAGAAGTCAGGTCTTTTTCCAACAGGAGCCGGGTGTTAATAATTTCCTGGCCAATAGGTAATAATTCTATTCCATCAGCGGAGATACCCTGCTCATTTGCTGCAAACAACGTTGTGCCTATTCCCGCAAACGGGTCAAGCACCTTCCCGCACACACCGCCTTCGTAACCTCCGAGAAAATAGGTAACAAGCTCTGCTGAAAAAGCCTCCTTGTATTTATACCAACTGTAGGCAGGTTTGTCCTTATTTCCTTGGAAACTCACAATTTTTCGAGACAAAAATGGAGCGACTGAAATTTGTGCTTTGAAATCCTCAGCGAGCTTCGTATCAAGCGCGATGATTTTGTCACGCAGTGCATCGGCTCGTCGAATTTCTCTCTTTTGACAGGGCATAAGCATACCTAAGTATTTCTGTTTTTCGTCAATTCAGTTTCTGCTCCGATTTTTCCGTTGATTGCTTTTTCCCCAAGGAACCGGGCGGGAGGGAAGCAAAGCGGGGGAAGAAGCTGCTCAAAATCGGGTTTCTTTTTGGTTCTATGCGAATTCTTGCCAATTGACGGATAGAGGCCAGTTGGTATTTGCCGATGCTTTGCAGGGGTTAACACTCCGGCTAATGCTACTGTTGTGTCGCGATTCGGAGATCGCTCCTACGCAGTGGCTCTATTCTCTGTTCATTTCAATCAGATGCGCGCCCTCCAATCCCGCACGGACATCCTCATCATAACTCGTCACAACTACCTGATGCTCTTCCGCGAGCTGATGGATAAAATCTACCATCAGGGCTTTCCGTTGCCCATCTAAATGGAGCGTCGGGTCATCGAATACAAAGAAGCCGGGGTTTCCCAAAACCTTGGCGAGGGCAACCTTGAAGCAGAGATAGAGAAACATCTTCTCGCTACCGCTAAGCAACATCAAGCTCCGGTCTACACCGTCTATGGTGAGCGAGGGGAGCAGGTGTTGCCGTTGTAAATCAATGCGCGTTCGTCCAAAAAGTTCCATTTTTTCAAGCCAAAGGTGCAGTTCCTCTTCCGCAGGCTTCAGGATCTGACGTTGGAGCGTTTCGATAGTTTTTTCAACCCCTGCACAGGCAAGTTCCAAGCTGAGAAGCGTCTTTTCGACATGGGATACTTCCCGGTTTACCTGCTGGAGTGCTTTGAGTCTATCTAACCGCACCGCCTCTTCTTGCTTGAGTTTGTCAAGTCGCTTTCGTTCGCTGTCAATTTGTGCCTTCAACTGACGTTTATCTTGGATTGTGGGAGCAGAGTTTTTCGTCAATTCAGTTTCTGCTCCGATTTTTCCGCTTGTTGTATATACCCCCGCTTTGCGGGGGTTTCCACCCTCTTCAAAATCGGGTTTCTTTTTGGTTCTATGCGATAATAAAGGGTGCCCAGTGTGAGAATGTCGCGATTCGGAGATCGCTCCTACACCTTTCTCATTTATTGGTATTTGCCCCTGCTTTGCAGGGGTTAACACCCTTAGTCTCGCTTCGAGTGCTTTCAGCTCAGTTTGAATGTCATTGATGTCTCGCGCGAGTTGTTCCAAGCGAGTTGCGTGTGTCTGCAACGTCTGGAGTCGCTGTTCAAGTTCCCGTCGGCTGTCTAAATTTCCGGTTTCTTCGTCTAACTTTTGCTTGTGGGATGCCAATTCGGCGAGCTGTTGCGATTTTTCGCTCTCCTTCTCGCCCACAATTCGCTGAACTACATCACGTTCGACCTTTTGATAACAGGTTGGACAGTGGCCATCGTCACTTTCAATCAGCGCGCGGAGGGTGTTGCAGACGGTTGTCAACGCCGCGATTTGAGACTCAAGGCTACCAATGTGTTGGATAAGTTTCTCGCGTTTCGCTTCTAACCCAGTGGTTTCCTTAACCGCGTTCTCGATTGTGGTTATCATGGTGCGCATGTGGGCGATATCGGTGAATCCGCCCAAGGTTTCCGCCTGCTCGCGCAGGAGGGCATTCAACTGCGTTTGCAAGCGGTTCTGGTGCTGCATCCACTCGGCAATTAATTCCGCATCCCCTGTTTCTGTGCTGTATGCCTCCTCCAATCGCTTCAAGTTTGCTTCGATGCTTTCAATCTCGGCTTTGTGTGCATTCTGGGCACTGAACCGCAGGCTACTTTGATGGGATTTCAGTCGGTTCTGCTCCCGTTTGGCAAGGCGGCGCGTGTCAATGAAACACTCCCGGACCTCTATTAATCTGTCGATTCCCAGGAGTGTGTGGAGAATATCGCGGCGGGTTGCGGGCTGGCGTGCAAGAAACTCAAAGATCTCACCCTCTCGAAGAAATGCTGTCAGGGCGAGCCGGTCGTGCATAATCCCAAATTGCTTTTGCAGCGTTGCTTCAACTGTCCTGACGCGTTTCTCATCGAAGAGGATGTGCCACCCATTGTTTTTCTCACAACGTAGTTGGATACGTTTCCCTGTTGCTCGGTAGAGCATGTACCGTTCGCCGTTTTCCCTGAATTGGAGTCCGACTGTCCCACTATAGGCGTTTGCGTTTTTTATCGCCGAGGCCTCAACCCGTGGGACAATCGGTTTTCCGGTTAAACCGAAAAAGATGGCGTTGACAAGTGTGCTTTTCCCGCTGAAGTTGGGACCGAAAATAAGATTGATACCGTCAGACAGGTGAAAATCTTGTTGTTGGAAACATCCGAAAGCCCTGAGGCGGATCCGCTCTAGCTGCATATTAGTTGCTTCTTTTTTCGTGAAGGAGGTCGTAAAGCATTTGGGCTCTCACCTTCTCGCGTCCGTTTGTCAAAGTAAATTCAAAAGCGCGCACGATCGCCTCAAGCTCGGCAGGCCCGAGGGTTTTATACTTCGGGTTGCGCTGGATAAGGGCTTCAATTTCTGTTCTGTAGATGTGCTGTGTTTCGTTTTCAAGAGTGGTGTCCATATCGGTTTTTCGTCAATTGGGTTCCTGCTCCGATTTTTCCGCATGAGGTTCTCGCCCCCGCTTGCGGGGGCAACTTCCTTTTTCAAAATCGGGTTTCTTGTTAATTCTAGGGTGTTCTCTCCTAATTAAGGTTGCATAAGAAACCTCTGGCGAGATCTACAGTGCATTGTTAGACCTGTCTTGCTATCTGAATTCTCCGCAAGGAATGCCGAAACCTCTGGCGAGAGCTATAGTGCATTGTTAGCCCTGTCTTGCTATCTGAATT
Organism: uncultured Poribacteria bacterium; assembly: GCA_958295855.1. GTDB lineage: Bacteria > Poribacteria > WGA-4E > WGA-4E > WGA-3G > CATQHH01. Next base: position 1,345,144 of record OY282383.1, read on the forward strand.
CTCCGCAAGGAATGCCGAAAAATCAAATTTTCACTTTAATCTTCATGAGTCGTTCACCGGCTTCTATGAGGATGTCATCTGCCAGGCTAAACATGAACCGGAACTTTGTCTTGCCGAAGTGTGGGTGGCTATAAAAACTGGAGCCCGGGACACCGCCTACGCCGATTTCTGTCACGAGCCAGTGGGCAAATGCTGTATCATCAGGGAAACCGAAATCGGTAATATCTGTCATGATGTAATAGGCACCCTCCGGCGGGTGACAACGAAAACCTGCCGCTGTCAGGGCGGTTACCAACTGTTTACGGTTCCTGTCATATTTTGCAACTAACGCGTGGTGGTAGCTTGGTGGCAAATTGAGGGCGGCAGTGCCGGCTCGCTGCAACGGATGCGGTGCACCGACTGTCAGAAAATCGTGCATCTTACGGATGGCATCGGTTAGCGGTGCCGGGGCAATCACATAGCCCAACCGCCACCCGGTCATGGAATAAGCTTTACTCAACCCCGACACGGTGATAGTTCGCTCCTGCATCTGTGGCAAAGAACCGATGCTGATATGCGGTTTTTCATCGTATATCATGTGCTCGTAAATTTCATCAGTGACGGCGAGGCAGTCATATTCACAGCACAGGGCGGCAATCTGTTGCAGTTCGTCTTGCGTAAAAACCTTGCCGAGCGGGTTATTGGGCGTGTTTAGGATAATCGCTTTTGTGTTAGAAGTGAAGGCATCCCGAAGTTCGGTCGCGTCGTAGGTAAAATGGAGTGTCCCATCAGGTGTCAGTGTCTCTTGCAGTGCCACATAAACGGGTTTTGCGCCAGAGATAATCGTATCCGGGCCGTAGTTCTCATAAAAGGGTTCAAAAATGATAATCTCGTCACCTTGGTTGATAATCGCGAGCAGTGAGGCAAGCATCCCCTCAGTTGAACCACATGTGACGGTGACGTTTTTGGCAGCGTCCGTCGGGATGCGGTTAAAGGTTGTCATTTTGTGCGCGATTGCCTCGCGAAACGCTGGTGCACCCCATGTAATGCTGTATTGATTGTACCCTTCTTGAATTGCCTCGATTGCTGCCGCTTTAACTTCGTCCGGGGGCTGATACGCCGGGGTGCCTTGCGACAGGTTAATTGCATTGTAACGCAAACAGAGCTGCGTCATGCCGCGGATGACAGATTCAGTAAAGCGTGTAGATTTATCTGAGAGTTTGGAGTGAAGAGACATTTTAATTTCCTCTGTAGATAGGGCAACACGGTTTAACCACGCATTGAAAATGCGTGACTAAACCTCGTCAGGCGCGGCGCCGACGCGACTCTCAACGCGGCTATCTAATTCTGATTCCCGAAGATGCGTGCATGCCAGTTCGGCGCGTGCCTCGTCAAACTCAAGTGTCACCAGCTTAAGGATATTACCCCTGCTTTGCAGGGGCAAATACCATTGGCAGGATACCTCGTGCACGACACTGTAGCTCTCGTCGGAGGTTTTTGCTGCAAGAAAAGAGAAGTCGTGAATACATCCGTTGCTGGTCCCGACTTCGAGCACGTTTTGTGCCTGAATTCCCCGTTTTCCGGTGCGATATTGGTATACTGTTTCGCTGTTTTTTCAAGTCGTTTTAAAATATGTGAGTAATGAGGTAGGCGGGGTTTTTAACCGTACTCCAAGGAGCACGGTTAGAAACCTCGCCTACAAAAAGAAGGTGCTGCACGGTTAGCGCAGTCGCTTAATTTGCCCCCACGTGGTAGCAAGTTTATCCTTCGGATTAACTGCTAAGAACTCATCCGCACCCATATCCATGCTCTGTTTCATCTCATCATCAGAGAGGGCGCGATTCCAGAGGCGAACCTCGTCAACGATGCCGGGCCACGCTTCGCCAGCCCAGGTGCCGATCTGAATTTGACTCGTAGCTCCCGCTGGTGCGACTGGGTTGTTAGAATCCTCTTCGTGCGTAACTTCACCATCCACGTAAATCGTAACTTTCCCGTTGTTATCTGACGTGTGGGTATAGGAAAGATAATACCATTTGCCGGTATCCAGCTCCGTGGCGTTATCGTTAATATCTTTGAACCCGCCGCCGGCCCCATTTGTCCAAACCTTGAGGCCGTTTGAGGGATTCATCCCGTAACCAAATCCGATGTTTCTACCGCCGCCACCCGTGCGGGTGCCAAAAACGATTGCGTGTGCACTCGGTAGCCTGTCAAGATTTACCCAGGCAGCTTGCGTGATTTCATCTTCAATGTGAAATGTTTCATCGTCTGCAACTGCCACAAAATCGCTAGACGCGCTGAATTCAAGGGCTTTTCCGAATTTGCCATCAACCCACTTCGCGCCGCCGTTGAGTTCACCTTTAAAGCCGTTTTCCGAAAAGTCTTCGGCATTTTTACCGGTGCCTTCATCAAGCGGCATGTATAGCACCAAACCTTCTAGTAAATCGGCAGCGGCATAAGTGCCACAAACGATGGCGAGAATTAAGACAATACACAATTGTTTCATAATTTTACCCTCCATGCAAGTAATAATATGTAAAAATGATACCACAAATGATATTCCCTGTCAAGGATGTTTTTTTCCACCAGAGACATTCAGTTATTCTATGGCAGCGAGTATCAGGCGAGGCCTGTTGCTATGCAGAGGAGAAAAATCGGTATCAAAAGCACGTTCATGGCAAATTCCTCACTCTCGAAGCCCGGCTTGTTCCGCGAGGAGTTCGTGTGCTTCCTCTCGGGTGATGCCTTCTGCTCTGGAAACGAATTCAAAGGTATCGTGGGCTCCATCCGAACATGTATGGCACCACCAAGAAGTCCCCTCTCTTGTAATATAAAAATCATCTGGATGAGAACAGAGGGGGCACTGAACGCCATTCCCGCTTGGATTGCCTCCGTAGGCGGCGATAATCTCCTTCAGGGGGAAGATGTCGTCAATGATTTGAATCTCTTGCCAATGGGTAAGTTCTGTGGAGGTTCCCTCGGGTTCTGTGATTTCTTCGGTTTCAGGTTGATGTGCCACTTCTTCTGTTTCAACTGTCTCTTCCCACGACGCAAGCCAGTCCCAGAATGCTGCCTCCTCCTCGGGAGTCAATTCCGGGTCCGCTAACAACGGCGCACTTGTTTGAGTGTCGTCAGAATAGTCCGTTTCCGGGACGGTGGCATCTGTAGACGTTTCAACTTCTTCTTCTTGTAGGACACTTATCGGTTTTGGGTTATACGGAATGGCCTTATAGATTTTTATCACTTCGGGCGGAGGCTTTTCTCTCGCCAGCCAAAGTCCTATCAAACCCCCGATGCACAAGATGCTGATGATGAAAATAAAACGGGATTTCATTGTATTTCTCCTTCCTTGGAGCCACTAAGAGACTCTTGTATATTCCAATCAAAAAGTGTTAAGAGTTTGAGCGTCATTCTTGTTTTTTTCCTTATTTTAGTAGTCCAGCTCGTTCTGCCAAATACCGAGCCGCTTCAGTGTCACTAGTACCTTCCATCCACGCGACAAAATCAACGACATTATACGCACCATCTTTACATTCCATGCAGCACCAATACTCATACTTACCTGTTTTGACGTACTTCATCAGATGAAAATCCTGGCTGCTACATTTCGGGCAGTAGCCGTTACCCCACTCGTCAACAAATACGCCATAGTCGTTTAGTACATCTTCCAGTTCATAAACCTCTTTCACCATTTCTACCAGTTCTAGGTAAGGGATTTCTGTGGGCGTGTCTGCTTCCTGTTCACCTTCTGTCTCTGTTTCATCGTAGGTTGTTTCCGCTAGGGGTGCCTCTAGCGTCTCGAGCCATTCCCAAAACGCGGCTTCTTCTTCGGGAAAGAACTCAGGCTCGGCGAGCGGCTCGTCCTGCGGGGCACCCCGGTCTTGCGTTTCAGATGGGGTGAAAACGACAGGCGGTTGCGTCACTTCTACCTGTGTCGTGCGAACAGGCTTCGGTCCATAAGGGGCAGCTTTATAGATTTTTATCACTTCGGGCGGAGGCTTTTCTCTCGCCAGCCAAAGTCCTATCAAACCGCCGATGCACAGGAGGCTGAGGATAAAAATAAAGCGGGATTTCATTGTATTTCTCCTTCCTTGGAGCCACTAAGAGACTCTTGTATATTCCAATCAAATGGTCTGAATCTCCTGAATCTCTAACGGGGCGTTCCCTTTGTTCGTGAACTCAAACCGTTTGAGAATCTTTTCGCCGACGATGAAAGCGTTGGGAAATTCATGCGAGATACTTTCAAAAGCAATCTCCGGGGTTCTGTTGGGGTTACAGCCTGTCACGAGCACGCCTCCGATGCTGCAGCCTGCAGCGAGAAAAAGTGTTAAGAGTTTGAGCGTCATTCTTGTTTTTTTCCTTATTTTATCAGCCCTGCGCGTTCTGCCAAATACCGAGTGGCTTCGGGGTCATCGATGCCTTCCATCCACGCCACAAACTCGGTAACCCCGCCACCTGGCCATTCACAATCCATACAGGCCCATTCATTATGGTTATCTGTTCGGGATTGTATCAGTACAAAATCGGTGCGTGCGCATTTCGGACAGGTGCCTTTCCCAAGTTCATCTACGTAGATACCGTACTCATTGAGGACAGATTCCATATCGTATACGTCTGCCACCATTCTGGCTAATTCCGGGTATGGAATTTCTGTGGCGGTGTCTGTCTCAGGTTCTACGACATCTTCGCGTTCTTCAGAGAGGTTTTCCCCAGCGAGTTCGGTTTCCAGCAACTCGAGCCATTCCCAGAAGTCGTCGTCTTCAGGCATTTGCTCAGCGTCTTCTTCTGATAACACTTCATTTGTTTGAATGCCATCAGAATAGGCCGTAGATGCTGTTTCCGCAACCGGGACAGATCTAGGGGAGTGAGTGCTTTCACCTGCTGTGGCACGTGTTGATTTTGGCACGTATGGGGCAGCTTTATAGATTTTTATCACTTCGGGCGGAGGCTTTTCTCTCGCCAACCAAAGTCCTATCAAACCCCCGATGCACAGGAGGCTGAGGATAAAAATAAAGCGGGATTTCATTGTATTTCTCCTTCCTTGGAGCCACTAAGGGACTCTTGTATATTCCAATCAAAGAAATGAGCCGGCAGCCCCTGATTAAAGTCCATTTCTATAACCGTAATAGTTGTAGCCCGGCGCATAAAGCCGTCGGACCGGTACTCTTTTGCCTCAAAACGTTTGGGATGGGCGATGCCGAGCGTTTCAAGATGAACAAAGTCGCTATATTCCTCAACTAAGCGCAGCCAGTAGCCGTCTTCATTTGCGTTGGGGGACTCACTTTTGTAATAGTATTCTTCGCGAAAAATCTGGGGTCCGTCTGCGAGACGCACATAGGTTTTCGCCAGAACTCTCTCAAAGGGGGAGTAGGTGAGGACAAAGACATCCTCGCCATCAACTTCAGCAAGTTCTATTTGCGCTTCGTCTTTGTTAAGGCCCACCGGCGGACGCCGGACAGGGAAACTGCTCAGCAAACTATCCTCTTCTTCCAAGGTGTCCACGCTAACGTTCCCGATGCATCTAAGGTTGTCGAATTGATGCGCTAGAGTCATCCTGATTCTTTGATCGGCATTGACGACGCGATATTCTTGCCGTCCGCCATCATAGTAGCGCGCAAAACCGGCGGATGGAAAGGGGGCATCACTGGCAGAAGGAAAGTTGTCAAAACAGAATATCTCTTGGATGCGAAAGTTGCATTGGGGTGTTTTCCCTTCGGCCACTGGGAGACGCTGAAAGACGAGATTCGTTTCTCGAAAAACAAAGTACTCGTCAGAATCGTAGAAATCGCCATAGGTTTTGACGTATTCAATGTCTTTCAAAATTTCCTTTCGCAGTGCTTCTGGAGTGGAAGTCTTCTGCGGTGCGTCCCGGTATTCCTGTTTGCTGTATTCTATGGATGTCTGCATATATTTGCCCTTATCCTCCGGCGGAGTTGGGAAATGCTCGTAACAGAGCAATTTGAATTCAGCGTCTTGAATGAGGGTCTTTGAAAAACCCAGGATAGCAATCAACGTTTGTGCATCCATCTGCCTGTTCTCCTTTTGCGTCTCTATTTGGGTGCTTCCCGATTGCGTGCCTGTGAGAAGGAACGCGAAAAGAATCAACGTGAAACATTTCATGTGCGGCAATTCCTCTCAAAAGAGAGGCGGGCTGCCAATACAAACACTATTTTGTCAAAAAAGAAAATCTCACGGGAGCTCCGGGCAAACATCCCACGCGGAAGACAACCCCGCTTCAGGAATGCGCCGCTTCCGTTTCACTTTATTTATAGCAATTCGCGTGCCAATGTGAGAAACGCAACCGTTACGGGATAGAACCTTTTTCCTACTCGGCAGAAATTGCCCCACTCGGCAGATTTTGCCTAGTAGACTCGGCAGAATCTGCCGAGTTGCAGGAGAGGTAGCTGCCTTTTGTTTTCGGTTTAGTGCACTTCTGGATCAAAATCAAAAAAATTAGCAGGGAGTCCTTGGTTGAATGCCATTGTCCTTGCTCGGAGCTCATTATTCCCTTGCCAATAGTAGAGATAGGCATCGTTTCCGAGAAATTGTCCCTCGGGAATTTGCTCTACCATTTGAATGCGTATCCAGCAGGCGAAAAGCAGGATAACACCGAGCCGCAGGTATCTGCTGAGTTTTCCTGAAGGTGCTGCGACTTTCCGGATGAAGGATAAGACGCTTTTTCTCATAGGGTGCTACACTCTATTATGATGTCAAGTCTTTTTTTTGACACACCAGCGTCGGACACACTAGGGATGGCTAGCGATGCCAACGCTAAAGCATTGGGTTTTGGCGATAGAACATGATAAACACGACGTTGGTTTGATGGAAATCTGTCATGAAAAATCGTTTTTTTCAAAAGCCGCTAGAAATGGAATGACGAAATAATGCTGTTTTATGACGCTCCCGCCCGCCCTGTTTCCTTTTATCGGAAAAGCTGCCAACTTCTCCCGGGCACATCCGCTCGGAAGACCTCCACATTTCCCCGGTCTGCCATCGTGACATAGCATGTGCACCCATCTGGACCGCCGAAAGCGATATTGGAACAGAGTTTTCCTGTCAATTCAACCTCTAATAACACCTCGCCTGCCGGTGAGAGTTTTGCCACTGTGCCTTTGCCGTGCCGAGTGACGTAAAGGTTGCCCTCGATATCGCACCGCATTCCATCCATATTGAAATCCGGGAACTGAATTAACAACCGCTTGTTGCCGATTTCGCCTTCAGGCGACAGGTCGTACGCCCAGATGTTGCGTTGCACCGATTCGTTGACATAAAGCAGTTGCTCATCAGGGCTGACCTCAATGCCGTTTGTAGTACCCATGTCTCCTTCCAACAGCGTCACCTCTCCATCCGTATCCACTCGCCAGATTTGCCCGGTTGACGCGCCCCAATTCGGGTCGCTGGCATAGATAATATCGTTCGCGCCAATGGCAAGGTCATTCGGCTGGTTCATCGTCGGCTCGTGTGCATGCACGTTGAGCTCCCGCGTCGTCATATCTACCTTCAGGACATTGTGGTTCGTATAGTCCGCGATAAACATGAAGCCTTCGCTGTTGAAACGGATACCGTTGCCGATGCTTTCTGTCGGCAGCTCGACAAAAACGCTCGCCTTACCGTCAGGCGTTACCTTGCCGATGGTGTGTTGGCGTGCGTAGTTAACAGCGTATAAGTTGCCTTCAGCATCGCACGCCGGTCCCTCGATTCCGGATGTGAATCCGTTGATGGGTGTAAATTCTTGACTGACAAAAAGTGCCTCGTTCATTTTTGAGTGCTCCTTGGATTTTCTGTTTATAGGGAGTAGTTTTTAAGCCTATCTATATTTTAGCACAGACACGGATCAAATGGGTGGATTTTTATGAATTCGTAACAGGATAACCATTTTGATTGCCGGACATTACACCGCAACGCGTAGACTTGCAATTGTCAAATAAGTCATTTAATTCAACACGTGACATACAAGGTGTTAACCACTGCAAAGCAGGGGGAAAATACCACTTCAAAAGCCTCTGAGCCTTTGTGGTTGAGAGGCTTTTTGGCTTTACGCAGGTGTTGGTAATGGTAAAGTAAATTTGACAAATGGGTAAAAATGTGGTATAATTACAGCATATCTTGAACCAAGGAGTTTTGCTATGGAACTGACAAGGAGCGGCGTAAGACAAGCGTTACTTGAACTTGATTATTCGCAAGGGGCACTCAGGAACAAACATGCTGCGAATAAATTGGCGGAACGGCTTTGTCTGACGGATGAACAGAGAAATGCCAAAGATTCGGGGGGCAGACATATTTTATACCAGATGGTAAATGGCGTGATAGTTGCCTTGGTAAAGGAAGGAAAGTTGGTGAGAACCAGGTACGGTCGGATTATGGCTACCACTGCGTTAAAGAATATAGTTGTTAACTTTCTGGCAAAACTCTCTTACGAGCCCGTGGAGGTTGAGGTTGTTGAAAACTCAGATAATAACTCCTTTAGTGTTTTCATTGACATAGGGACACAACATTTAAAGTTTAGTGTAGAGATCTCGGAATAAAATCCGTAATTTTCAGGTAGGCTTTCGTTGCGCGGAAGAGGAGGAGACATGCTAGGTGCGATTATAGGGGACATTGTCGGCTCCATCTATGAGTGGGTGTGGTATTTTCCCCCTGCCTTGCAGTGGTTAACACCTATATCGATGAAAACCAAGGATTTTTCTTTCTTGGGTGGGCTACGGAAACCCACGGAGTGTGCCTGCTACTTTCAGCGATGCGATACAATAAGTTCCTGGGGGGAAGGAAATGAAAACGTTTGGTACCCAAGGGCCCGTGAGTCCTGAAGAGAACTATGTCGTTAGCCGTACCGAGGAGCTTGCGGATTTTATCGACCGGGTGAAGAAGGGCAAATACATCGTCCTCTTCGCACCGCGACAGACAGGCAAGACTACCCTCTTCCGCGCCGCTCTGGATGCTCTCATAGCCGAAGCGTATTTCCCTATTCAACTGAATTTTGAGTTGTATATAGACTTTCCTGCTTCAGATTTTTATGTCTCTTTCTATAAAAGGCTTCGCGAGCAGATTGCGTGTGTTTTCGAGAAACGGGGTGCCACGCCTTCTAAGGCGTTAACCCAATTTTTGGATAACACAGAGGTGACAGATGCGGTTACAATGATGGAGTTCTTTAAGCGGCTTGTCCGTTTTCTGCCCGAGCATGATAATTCGCAAAAAGTTGTTCTCATCATTGACGAGTTTGATGCCATTCCGCGAGGCACTGTACGGGGTTTTCTTCATTCGCTTCGCTACATCTACCATGAGCAATCAGGTCCCCGATGCCCTTATAGTGTGGGCGTTGTTGGTGTCAAAAACATCACACAACTTGACTACGACCGGTCGATCTCGCCACTAAGGGTGTTAACCCCTGCAAAGCAGGGGCAAATACCAATCAATATTCAAGATGAGTTCCATTTGCCCAATTTCACTCTCGCCCAAGTCCGCGAACTATTTGAGCAGTATACGTGCGAAGTCGGACAAGTTTTCGATGCTGAAGTCATCACTTCTATTCACAAACAGACAGCTGGGCAACCCTTCCTCGTCAATCGATGCGCCCAGATTCTCACCGAGGAAATGGACATTGCTAAAACCGAAATGGTTACGATGGGGCACTTTTCAAAAGCGCACACGCAGCTTCTTCGCGAACGGAACACCAACATTGAGCATCTGCTTACCAATATCCGTAGGGACCGCCACTTTGAAAGCCTCCTGATGCGCATCGCCTCTTACGAGAGAGGGTTGCCGTTCAGTTTGGACAATAACCTCATCAATGAACTTGCAACCTACGGAGTCGTCACAGAAGGTGCTAACGGCATGTGTGAGATCGTCAACCCGATTTATCAGCATCGCATCTTGCAAGCATTCAAGCCCTTGTTTAACGGGCTGGAGGGAGAATACTTCTCCGAAGAGAGCGGTGCAGACTTTATTGATTACCTCACACCGACCGGGGTGATTGAGATGGAACCACTCCTTGATAACTTCCAAGAGTTTATTGCACGAGTCGGCTTCCGTATCCTGCAAGTGCCAGATACGCCACAAGAGTATGTCGGGCAACACCTGCTTTACGCCTATCTGGACTATTTTGTCCGCATCGTTGGTGCCGATATGTTTCTTGAAGTCCAAACAGGACGTGGCAGGATAGACCTCCTTATTCTCCACAACCAGCGCAAATACATCGTTGAGACAAAGATTTGGGAAGGCGACAGATACTATCAGGCTGGCAAAAAGCAGCTTGGGGCGTATCTCAAATTAGAAGGTGCACAAGAGGGATATTATATTGTATTTGATCATCGTAACAATCCAGCGTCCCGCGTTGAGACGGAGACGGTGGACGGTTTGACGATTCGGAGCTACGTTATTCCTGTACTGCAAGAACGCCCCTCATCAGTTTAGATAAGGTGTTATAGTGATATAGAGCGAAGATATTGTTGCATTTGCCCCGCTTTGCGGGGATAGCAATGTTTACGAAAGGAACAGCACATCATGCAAGGTCAAATTCCGCATACATTAGCAAAACGAATCGTCTGCGATGTAAACATCCTTATAGGGAAACCTGTTATCAGAGGCACACGATTGGCAGTTGAACTTATCATTGACTTGCTGGCACACGGCTGGAGCGAGGCAGAGATTCTTGAGAATTATCCTCACATTGTGCAAGAGGATATTCGCGCATGTCTGGCGTATGCAAGCGCAGTTTTTAAAACTTAATTCATGGGGAATCTACTCTGTCACCCATCAGAAACCCGCTTTTGACACAAGGGCATTCACCCCGCTTTGCGGGGGTATTGCCATCTGGGAAAAAGCGGAGCAGAAACCCAATTGACGAAAGATCGTTAATCAATGCCTCTCGAGCCCATCAAACCGCTTCCATCCAAACCCCGGGCACAAATCCTGGATATTTCCCCTCACTGAACGCCGGATAATAGACATCTTCCCCAGTGAAATCGTGAACTGTCTCTCCGCCACTTGCATTTGGGATATGCACCCTGCAAGTGTACTCGCTTTCGCGGAATAACTGCTGCGGTGTCGGCGTAGATGCCTCTACGCGATACGCCGCTAATGCTGCCTCATCCACCACAATTCCCAGGCCCGGCGACTCCGAAACCTGAATTGTTCCATCAGTCACAGCGAGCCGTGTTTCGAGCAGATCCGATTCCCACAACTCATGGCAGGTAATCGCTGGCAATTCGGCTTGCGATAGCACTGCACCAAGATGCACCGCATAAGCCGTTGTAATCCCTGTGCCTACCATTTGAAGCCAGAAGGGTTGCTCGAACGAAGCACAGAGCGCGTTGGTTCGTCGCAGGGAGGTAACGCCACCGCCAACAACAAACCCACCACAACAGCGCGCGTGCAAGCAGGATTCGTTGAAATGTTCTACGATGCGTTTCTGAATAGCTGCCTGCAACCTGCTCGCGCCCTCTACATCTGTGCCGAGGTAGTACGGGCTCTCATAGATAGCGACGTTGGGGTGTCCATCAAGCTGCTGCAATACTGGGAGAGCGTTATCTGCTGTACGCAGGAAGCCGTTGAAATCGATATCAAGCCGATAATCCGCTGGCACCGCCTTGCCGACAGCGTCCACTTGCGCGAAGATGTCGCGCCACGGGCGCGCTTTGAGTTTTGCAGATGTATAGCCTCGTTTGACCGATTCTTCTACCTCTGCCACCCAATCCTCTGGCGGCATGTCAATATCCCACCACGAAATAGGGCACCGTTCACGAACTTTCGTCCCGACCAGTTGGTAGACTGATACATCCACCGTTTTTCCGATTGCATCAAAAAGCGACATCTGGATGCCAAACCCGATGCTATCATCGTTCATGCATGCGAAGGGGTTTTGCCCGATGAGGCGTTCAATGTTATCTGATTCATCTGATAAATTTTCGCCGTACCCGACAACGCCGTTGCTGAGTTCAACGCGGTAAACGTAGACGCGTTCTCCGTGCGTCAATGCGCGGTGCATGTGTCGGCTGACGCGTTCGTGATAGAATGGCACGTTCAAAGGAATGGCTTCAAGGTGTTTGATACTAAGCATGAGGTCTCTCCTGATTTGTCCGCTATTATATCGTAGGGACGGTACCGGTCGTATTTTGTCATATTATAGCACATTCTCAAAATTGTGGGTAGAAAATAGGCACGCTATCCAGATTCATTCAGTTGTCCTAGGGTTTTCTCCTATTGAGGACGCTTCATATATTGTAGTTAGAAACCGCGCCTACAAAAAAAAGCACGCATCTCAAAGAGCGCGTCTACAAGAAGAATGGAATGCGCCAGTTGGCTATGAAAAGCTCTGAAAACTGAATGCCCTATATCTCGGTTGACACGCTACCTATTTTGTTGGTATAATATCTTATGAAAGCCTGCACTTTGCAATATTGGCTTGCAAGCTACGTCAAGATAAGGAGAACACTATGGCAAGAACAGATCCCTTTGTTGTCTCAAATGCACTGTTAGATGATGCGGATAAAGTCCGGGAACAGGCTCAACGGGACGGCTATCTCTACTTTCGCGGCTTAATTGATGCGGAATCTATTTATAACCTGCGCCAAGATTTCTTAGAAATCTGCCATCGGCACGGCTGGGCACAAGGCGGAGAAGCTTTGATGGAAGGCGTTCGCACTGGAGGTCCCTTTATGGAAGGCGATGAAGGGTATTGGCCGGTGTTAGATGAATTCCAACGCTTGGAATCTTTCCATGCGTTCGCGCACCACCCCGCGATTTTGAACGCGTGCGACACACTATTCGGCGAAAGTACGCTGGTACATCCGCGGAATATTGGAAGAATTATGTTCCCAGAAAACACTAAATACACAACACCGGCGCATCAAGACTACATCCACATTCGTGGCACCGAAGAAACCTATACTGGGTGGATTCCGCTTGGCGCATGTGCAAAAGAGTTAGGGGGGTTGTCCGTACTCGCTGGCTCGCATCGAGGCGGTGTATATCCGGTAAAACCGGCACCCGGCGCGGGTGGACTCGGAATTGACACTGCCCCTTTGGAAACTGATGGGCTCAGGTGGGTTGGAGGAGATTACGAGGTGGGTGATGCCCTTTTCTTTCACAGCCACACCGTTCACAAAGCACTGCCGAATCAGAGCCCCGATCGGATTCGACTCTCGGTAGATTATCGCTATCAAGGTTGCTCGAAACCGGTTACGGAGGGTTCGTTGTTACCGCATTTCAATCGGATGAGTTGGGATGAGATTTATAAGGGGTGGGCATCCGCAAAGTATCAATACTATTGGCACGCGTTTGACTTAAATCGGGTGTGATTATGAAAAGAGAGATGATGTTTCTACTGTGTGGCACTTTCTGTGTTACGGTGAACTTGGTTTTGCAGTCGATGGGGGGAGCGCAAGGATTGTATTTGCCCCTGCTTTGCAGGGGTTATTATCCTTTGTGCCTGGAAAGCTCGCTTACAGATGCTATAAACAGTGAGTTTTCGCAGATATACCACGACACGAATAACGAAGAGACTCTTACGAATATGGTGCTGGTTCCGGCAGGCGAGTTTCAGATGGGAAGCACACACGGCGATCGTGACGAGAAACCTGTGCATACCGTCTACCTTGATGCGTTCCATATCGACAAACATGAGGTGACGGTTGGAGAGTACAAGCAGTTTGTTCAAGCCACCAGCCATCGGGCGTTATCCGATGCGCCCAAGGTGTTAACCACTGCAAAGCAGGGGGAAAATACCACCGCCCGCTCTTCGCCTACGGACCGGCATCCCGTTGTGAATGTAAGTTGGCACGATGCGATGGCGTATGCGCAGTGGGCAGGGAAGCGATTGCCTACAGAGGCAGAATGGGAAAAAGCAGCACGAGGTGGCTTAATTGCACAGAAATACCCGTGGGGAAATTCGATCGATTCCAGCAAGGCGAACTACGATAAAAATACAAAATCTGGCACGCATGCGGAGCGGACAACACCTGTAGGGAAGTATCCTGCCAACGGGTACGGCTTGTACGATATGTCAGGTAACGTGGCGGAGTGGTGCCTTGATGCGTATCAGAGGGGGTTTTATGCCAATTCTCCACGCCGGAATCCTGTCGCAGGTGCGGAAAGCATTAATCAGATTGTTGATAATTTCACAAATATAAAAGAGCGACGGGTTGTACGAGGCGGTTCATGGAGCTTCAATGCAAAGAGTGTGCGCGTTGCAAATCGCCTGGGTGAGAAACCTTCGCTTTTGAGTAGTGATGTTGGGTTTCGTTGCGTGCGGGATGTGGTCCCGTAAGTATATAAGAGGACAGGTGGGCACTGTAAAACCCTGCCGCTTTGTAGGGGTGGGCCTTGTGCCTACCCTTTAGCCCTGTAAGGGCGCAATTCGAAGGACACAAAAATCATTGACTAAACTAAGGCTCTTAGTGCTTGCCGGATGGAGCTGCCTTGCTGTCTTGTCGGCATCAGCAGAAAACTACACCGGGGATTTTTTGACAAACGGCGTTGGCGGGCGCGCGCTTGGATTAGGCGGCGCGTACGTCAGCATAGCAGACGATGCCACCGCCACGTACTGGAATCCAGCGGGTATTGCAGGCGTTTCTCACAATTATCAACTCTGTCTGATGCACGCTGCACGACGTTCGGGGTTAGGTGCGTTCAACTATGTTAGCGGCACTGCGCAAATTTTGCCGAAACTCACCCTTGGGATGTCGTGGCTTCGCGCCGGCGTTGACGATATCCCCATCTATCCGGTGACACCATCGTTTGATACACATATTAGCGCGGACGAACGGAAAAACATTGCTAAATACCGGCCTAGAGAGAAAGATTTTATCCCCGCAGGTTACCTCAGTGATAGTGAAAATGCTTATGTGCTGACGCTTGCAACGCGCTGGACTATTAGTCAATCGTGGTGGGATAACTTCGGCAGAGATTCGGTGCCACCCGAGTTTCTTTTCGGCGTGAATGCAAAGTGGATTTCACAAAAGCTCAGCGGCAGCCCACCCTTGGGCGGGGGGGAAAATGCGGACGAGACTTCCCCAGTTTACGATTATGGGAGCCATGGATACGGCTTTGACGCAGGCGCGCTCATCCGCCTCCCTGATCTGAATGCCCTTTTCGGCCTACAGAATGTTGGCGGTTTTGCGTTCGGCGTGAATTTCCAAGACATCTCAAAGACAACCTTGACATGGAATACCGAATCTGCTCCCAAAGAGTCGATTCCGGCAAATCTGAACCTCGGCATCGCTTATGTTAACCCTCACGTTTTCAATCGAAAATTAATCCTCTCCTATCAGTGGCAAGCGCGTTATGATGGGCAGACACATCTCGGCGTAGAATATCGCAT
This sequence comes from uncultured Poribacteria bacterium, assembly GCA_958295855.1. Classification (GTDB taxonomy): domain Bacteria; phylum Poribacteria; class WGA-4E; order WGA-4E; family WGA-3G; genus CATQHH01. The sequence continues at coordinate 1,360,436 of OY282383.1, forward strand.
CAGCCCCCCGTTGGCGTTGCGTGTCGGCTACCGCGATACCCGGTTTACGAGCGGTGTTGGCATTCAGCTGCGTCAGTTTCGCCTTGATTATGCACTCCTTATCGGTGAACTAGTGAGTACACATTTTTTGAGTTTGTTGTGGAATTTTTAGCCAGAATCGAGTAAGGAGCGTAGTCCCTGTCTATACCGTGCGCATGGCGGATTGACAGAAAATTCAATTTGATTGTAGGGGCAGGGCCTTGTGCCTGCCCGTAATAAGGAAAAAACGGGTTCAGTTGCAATTTGATTGTAGGGGCAGTGCCTTGTGCCTGCCCGCAATAAGGAAAAAACGGGTTCAGTTGCAATCCCCGCAAAGCGGGGAATACAACGATAACGCCAAGGTTCAGCCCTGCTAATTTTACCTTACCGTGCGCATGGCGGATTGACAGAAAACCGCATTACACCTTCGGTTTGGACAAATCCGGCTGATCTCGCAGAAGAATCAGCAACGGGGCCATCACTAACGGAAGCATCACTAACCCATCTAATACAATGGGCAAGCCGAACCGATCCCCCAGAACACCAACTATTTTATTGAGTAATCCGCCGACACCCCACGCTGCACCCATCATGAAACTGGACGCAATGTTTTCATGCCCGCGCAGAATCATCTGTGCTAAGATGATGTTAACCGTTATTGAACTGGAAAGCACCATATTGCCTAAAAAGAGGAACACAAGGAAACTAAATCCATCGGAGTGAAGCGATGCATAGAACAGCGGTGGTGCCGCGAGGAGTGAGAACAGCAACAGAACGTAAGTGTTCATCCGAGTTAAAAGCCAACCGCTCATCATGATGCCCATTGAACCCGCGAAGATAAAGATTGCAATGACAAAAGAACGCATCTCGTCGGAATAGTTTTGGTTATCAAGGTAGATGGACAGAAAGTTTTCTAACCCCACCGCGGTGACAGTTCGGAATGAGGCTATAATAAATAGCACAATGAGAGACAGGGAGTGAGGCCCAGCGACGTGCCAAAAAGATTCTCGTGATGTCGTTTCCGCATTTGAGATGACACGGGTCGAAGCAGTCAGATCGAGTTGTTGCTCAAATCTTAGCACTTTTGGTACGCGCAACGCCAGAAGCACGCCTGGTATCATTTCCCACACCAAGTATTCTAAGCCAAAACGATATGGAATATACAGCAGTAGCAAAGGTCCCAGGGCACGTCCAATGTTGCCGCCTGTGAGAAAAACGGAGATGCCCATACCTCTCCCTTCCGCGGAGAGTGCCCCGGCATAAGTGGTGGCTTGTGGATGAAAGGCAGCAACGCCGAGCCCACCGACAGCTAATAACAAATATACAATATAATGAGACGGTGCAAGCCAAAGCTGACTTAAACCAATCGCAGTGAAGGCAACCCCGAACGTCAGAAAATGCACCGTTCGCACTCGATCCGACAGCCACCCGAAGAGTATCTGGCCAAGAGAACTGAAGACGCTGTACACCGAGATGAAGTTGCCTGCTAAACTATTCCGTGTGGCAGCGGAGGCTAACTTTGTCAACAATAGTGGTTGCAGATGCGACAGAAGTGTCGCGTAGGAGTCAAGAACTGTATGCGCGAGGGTGAGGAAGTAGAACTGTTTCCGGTTAGATGCACTCGGCGGTTTTTGATTGTTTTTCATTTTACTCCTATTTAAGTTTTCTTCTAACAAAACGTCCGAATTGGCGAAGGTAATACCCAAAACCTTTTTTGACATCTTGAGCTTTGTCCTCTGAGAGATGCTTCCCCTCGATCTGGAGTAAGCTATCATCCGTTCCTTCAAGGGAGTCAAGGTACCTTGCATCCGTCTGGTCAACTGAAGTGCCCTTCTCAGATTCCATATCGTGAGATGTTTCATCAGTGAGAAGTTCTGTTGGTTCTGCTTCAGAAGTCATTGGTTCTGAGGAAGCTTTGGGTTCTCCTATGTGTTTGCGGAGGCTGTCCTCATACTCCTGAGATGTTAGCTGCGTATTGTTATTGACTGCTTCCAGAGGTTCGGAGACTGTTTCTGTTTCAAGTGTTTCTGGTTTGAGTTTGTGTACATGTGTCTTGGGAATTTCATCAGTTTTCTGAAGGATTGGTGACGGGGTATCGTCTACTTCTTGAAAGGCTTCAGGGGTTATTGAGTTTGTCGCGTCATCTAAGCAGTCTTTTTCGGCCTCCGGCATAAGGGGTGGGTCTTCCGTAGGAGACGTTGCTTCTTCGGTTTCTTCAATAGGTTTGGCGATTGTTGGTTCTGTCAGTTCACTAGGGTTGTTGCTCTCAATTTCCGCTACGGTGGCTGGAGCGTCAGCGGATGGCTCTGCAACTGCTACTTCAAAAGGATTCTGCTGGCATTGCTTTATACTTAGCGAGATTCGCCTGGCATCTTTAGAAATCTTAAGGACCATCGCCTCGACTTTATCCCCCTTATTCACAATGTGTGACGGTTCCACGTCGCGTTGAGTCCATGACATTTCTGACACATGAATCAACCCTTCAACCCCTTCTTCAAGTTCAAGAAATGCTCCATAGTGGACGATATTGATGACAGTGCCTTGAACCGTTGAATCAACCGGATATTTCTCTTCAACATCTGCCCACGGATCGTTTGTCTTATGTTTCAAACTCAACGAGATTTTCTCGTTTTCTCGATCGAACTCGATAACTTTGACTTCAACCTCTTCACCAACGGAAACGATTTCAGAGGGATGATGAATGTGCTTCCACGCCATTTCAGATTTGTGGAGTAAACCGTCAACACCGCCAAGGTCAAAAAACGCCCCAAAAGTGGTAATGTTTTTCACAGTACCAGTTATGCATTGTCCCACTTCAAGCGTATTGAGAAGTTGTGTCCGCCTTTCCTCAAGCCATGCACGTCGCGAAAAGACAACGTTATGCCGCCGCTCACTCAGGCTGATGACCTTCATGTCGAAGGTTTTCCCCACATACTGCTCAAGGTGCTGAATGGGGCGCAATTCGACTTGGGAGGCAGGTAAAAAGCCACGCAGAGAGCCAACGCTTACCCGGAGCCCGCCCTTAATGCGTTCCGTAATACGGCCTTTTACGGGTGAGGCGTTTTCATAAGCCGTGGCAATCTCATCCCAAACGAGTGTCTGGTCGGCTATCTTCTTTGAAAGAACTATCTGTCCTTCTGCGTCTTCCCGCCGCACAATATAGACATCTATCTCATCGCCAACCTGGACAGCGGGCGCACCGTCTTGGCCAGTGTCAAACTCGGCCGCGGGGATATAGCCTTCCGACTTAAAGCCAATATCAATCCTGACTTCATCGCGACTGACCTCTACGACGATACCTTTCACAATTTCGCCATCTGTAAATGCCTGGGGAGAGGAATCGGACACTTCTTTGGGCGATTCAAGGCGCGCTGTTGGCCCTGTCTGTCCAGCACTGGGCTGTACCCGTTTGATTTTAGAAGGCGCGGGGACTGAGGGAGGTTTGATTTGGGGCTCAGGCATTTTTCTTGATTGTTCCACAACTGCCCACATACGCTTCCAAAAGTTGCGAAATACAACATCAGTACACATATGCATTGTATGCTGCCCTACGCAATAGTTACCTAAAGGTTGCTCCGTACTAGATTGCCCTGCATCTATAGTGGTACCGGCATTTATTTTTTTTAGAGATTTCTTGTCTAATGCTGCGAGATACTCTGTCATTTTTCGTCTAATAGTTGGTTTATCTAGGTCGTACTTAGGTCCATACTTGAAAGCGATTAGGCGATCTAGATATGTTTCAACAATCTGATTTAACCTTTCAGGTGTTCTGATATTCTGACCTTTAGAAACCACTACTTGGGCCTTGCGAATGACTATATCCTGCAATAGATAACCGCGTTGCTTTTCTCTTGCCACCCGATTCGGTGGCACTTCATCCGAATAGATTGCGGCCGATATCTCTTCATGGTAAGCAGGGTTGAAGATTTCGCCAAGGGAAGCCTCAATTGGTTTGAGCTCATGGTGTTTAAGCAAATCTAGCAACTGTGTCTGAGCGTGTCGGACACTTTCGGTGAACGCGGCGAAATCATCGGGGACGTTAGCAGTTTCAACGTTTTGATTCGCACTTTCAACAACCGATTCAAAACTATCCAATGTTGGAATCAGTTCTTTAAGGAGAGCCTCATTCTCGACTTTTAGATCTTTCGGAGGTCCCGTTTGCAGCTGCTTTTCTGCCTGCTGGGCTGCGTTCTCCGCTTCGGTTGCAGCGCGGAGCAAACGGTTAAGCTCAGGTTTGTATTGCTTACGTGCGGCTTCGGAGGCAATACGAACCTGTTTCTTAAATTCAGATTTTAGTGCAGCCAACACCGCTTCGGAAACTTCTTCTAATTGTTTTTTAGCGATATCTATTCGTTTCACAATTGCGGATTCAAGTGCTCTGGAAACCCTCTCTAATTGTTTCTTGCGTTTAGATGTTAGTGCTGACAGCCCCGCCTCCGCAACGAATTGGCAGTCTCCTCCGAGGATGAGGAGTTCCTGTTTCGCCCGCGTTATTGCAACATAGAAAACACGGCGTTCCTCAACTATATTATCGCTATCGTGGAATGGGAAGTCTTTGCCTAGTGTGTTGTGGATGAGAATGACCTTATCGTATTCTTTCCCCTTCACACTGTGAATAGTCCCTCCTTCTATTATTTCTTCCGGTCCTCTTCCAATAACCTCAAAAGGATCGCCTTCTTTGCGCCGAGCATCCCCTTTAACCTCCTTAAAGCCTCTGGCCAGAAGCATTTTCCGAATCACTTCAACTTCAGATCTGTAGCGGAGAGGAATACCTATTTTCTGTGTCTCTATAGGTACCTTCAACAAAGTGTCTTCCGACATAGGAGGAATACGATTATCAATGAATTGAGCTTGGCAAACAGGTTCGGCAACTTCTCTCAGCAAGACATTTTCTACTGTTTCTGCTGTTGTCTCTAGAACCTTTATCGGAGAGCGCGACAGGTTTTCAGCACGGAGATTTTTAGGAATTCGATCCGGATTATGCTCAATCAGAGTTTTCGCATGTCTGACGATGGTTGAGGTGGAACGGTAATTGCGGGTAATCTCATATTTTGTCACATTTTCCCGGTTGCCGAAGTCTTTCTGCATAATTTGGGAATCTCCACCGCGAAATCCGTAAATCGCCTGGTCATCGTCACCAACGGCGAAAAGATTCTCGGGTAACAACTTTATCAGTCGGAAATCAGCAGGCGATATGTCTTGAAATTCATCAACAAGTACATAATCATATTTTTCATTGTAGCGCCGAAAAAGATCTGGGCAAGTTTCAAGGAGGTGTGCTGAATAGATAAGCATATCCTGGAAATCAACAGCATTAGCTTTTTCTTTCTTTTTTTCATATTTTTCAGCGAACGCCCGCACAATAAAGTCGGTAATAGAACTAGGGATGAACAAACCCGTAACAACCTCTCGCTTTTCCTTCTCTATTTCACTGGCTATTTTTTCAAAGTCCTTAATTTTTCCATCAAGATTCTTAACATCTATAGGACGTTTAAGAAGTTCCTCATAGGAAACGTTGAAATGCTGACAGAAGAGCTCAATCAGGAGCCGATCGCTATAGCGTTGACTCAATGGGTTATTTTGATTAAAGACTGCTCTGTTTTTGTGTATCTCAATTTCTTGTTCTACGTGGTGCCTGGCCTCTGCAGCAGGGACATTTTCGTGAATCACCTCAAAGGTAAATTGCTGAAGGCCTTCGTCTTTGATCGCCTTATGGAGGGCATCATTTTTGATTACCTTATGGAGGGGGTCATTTGGTAAAAGCATGAAGTTTTCTTCATTCCAAATCGGATCCGTAGTGGATCCGATGTAACACCTTCCTGTTCCCTCACTTTCAATTTTATAGATTGTGACAGGGGTGTTGACGGTTCCTTTTTCAAACTCTTCACTTTCAAATTCTGGGTTAAACACAGCACGGTTTTTGTAGTGTTCAATCCACTTTGCTTCGCGACTGTCGGCAAACCTACCTTCTACCTTATCAATAACCTTAAATGTGAAAGGTTCTCTGCCTTCTGCTAATATTGCTTGGCGGAGGTCACTGTTTGAGGAATCGGCGAAATGTTCCTGTTTCCTCCGCTTCCAGTCTGTAGTCTGCCCGATATAATATTTTTCTGTTACCTTGCTGCCAATTTTATAGATATAGATATAGATGGGTGCATCGGATTTCTCTCTCTTAAGTTGTGCGACTTCCTCCTTAATGGTTCGCTCAAGTTCAAAAGACTTCCACACATTAGGTTCATTCTTAAGGTAATTCGGTTTCCCAAGAACAAGGTTTAACCGCCTATAGTTTCGTTTGATAATACGCAGCCCGAACGCGTGAAGGGTACGAATTTCCGGTTTCCCTTGGTATAACTTCACGTCTTTCAACTTCGGTGAAAGACGTTGTTCCATTTCTTGAGAAGCTTTTCGGTTAAAAGCAAGCGCAAGGATCTGCTCCGGATCCACGTTGTGCTCGCGAATCAGATGCAGAATTCGCTCTTTGATAACTGTGGTTTTCCCACTACCGGGCCCCGCGACGACGAGTGCAGGCCCTTCAAAGTGTTCAACGGCTTTTTGCTGATCAGCGTCTAATTTCGGTTTCATAGAAGTAATCTCGCTAGGTCTTCCAAACATAAAGCGAGTTTTCGTGTTTATTTGAAAATAGCGACGGCAATGGAGATAATAAGTGCACCGATGGCACATGCGGTGGTTATCCAGCTTCGCATCCCTGCAATCGCACTTTGCTTCCCCTTGAGTTCCGAGATACCGTTCTCAACGGTGCGGAGCCGGGTATCCAGCCCATCTAAACGTTGATTGACTTCTGCAAAGTCTTCTTTCATGAGTTGATAAAGTTCTTCATTTGTCATTTTGTTTTCCTTTGGCTTCTCGCCAGCGATGCTAGTCGGAACTCGCTTCTCACCGCGATAAGGTGCCGCGGGTGAGAATGCCGCCCATAACTGGCAAATATATTCTACCTTTGTTGACTGGTTTAATCACGCACAGCGACAAGGCTCCAGCGAGTTTGCATGTTTATTTCAAAATAGCGACGGCAATGGAGATGAGCAGTGCACCGATGGCACATGCGGTGGTTATCCAGCTTCGCATCCCTGCAATCGCACTTTGCTTCCCCTTGAGCTCTGAGATACCGTTCTCAACGGTGCGGAGCCGGGTATCCAGCCCATCTAAACGTTGATTGACTTCTGCAAAGTTTGCTTTGACCTGATCAAAGCCTTCTTTCATGAGTTGATAAAGTTCTTCATTTGTCATTTTTGTTTTTTCCTTTGGATTCTTGCCCGTTATGCCAGTCCAAGTTGTGAATTTTAGGGTGATTCCCCGCTTTGCAGGGCATTACCCTAATGAACAACTTTTTTATTTCTTACATTCTGGCTTTTAACAATAATTATACCACACTTCCTATTTTGCGCGTACCTCTTTTTTCAATTTCCTTCCCGCATGCCAATATCCGAGCTGCCGGAGATAGTAGTTGACATTTTTAGGGATGTTCTCAAACTCCGGAATGAATGGGCATCGCCCGCCGAGGACGACCAGTTCCGCCTTTGCACGCGTCATCGCAACATAAAAAACGCGCCGCTCATCTGTGAGTTTGCTATCGCGACGCGGGAAACGACGCTCCAACGTATTGTGAATAAGAATAACCTTTTCCCATTCCCTGCCCTTGGCTTTGTGAATTGTCGTCACATCCACGAAAAGGGTAGCAGCGTCTTTAGAAGGTTTCCGATGTGCCGAAGCAGCAAGTATCGCTTGAATCTGCTCAACTTCGTAGTTCGTGCGGGCGAGGATTGCAGTTTCCTGAGGATGAGCTGTCTGCATCGCTGAGGCACGGGGGCCTTGCGCTACAGGCTTATGTGGTTTGGTTAATTCGTGCAAGAGGCGCGTTTCCAAGGTTTCAAGTGTTGTCTCCCCCACGTTTATCTGATGCTTGCTCGGATTTTGGGCGAGGAGATTTTTCCGAATGCGAGGCGTGTTTCGCTCAATCAGGGCTCTTGCGTGCTCTACAATCGTTGCGGTGGAGCGATAATTGCGCGTAATCTTATATTTTTTCACGTTCGACCGGGCGGCAAATTCAAGCATAATCTGGGAATCGCCGCCGCGAAATCCGTAAATCGCCTGATCGTCGTCACCGACAGCGAAGACATTCTCTGATAAGAGGGAGATCAGCCGAAAGTCAGTCGGGGCTATATCTTGGAATTCATCGACAAGCACATAAGGGTATTTGTCGCAGTAGGTTTGGCGGATATCTGGGCAAGTCTCAAATAGGTTGGCGGCGTAGATGAGCATATCCTCGAAATCGATCGCGTTGGCTTCCGTTTTGAGGGTTTCGTATTTTTGGGCGAATGCCTGTGCAACGCGGTCGGTAAGGGTGGTAGGGTCGAACAGTCCGGTAACAACCTGTCGTTTTGCTCGCATGACGGTTTCTTTTATCCCGTTGAAGCATTCGCGGAGATTCTCAAAATCAGGGTGCCTGTCAAGATATTCGTCGTAGGGGATGCCGAAATGCTGGCAGACCATTTCAAGCATGAGTTGATTGCTATACTGCGTTCGCAATGGGTCTGCGCGGTTAAACACGCCCGTGCGGTTTGTGTAGAATCCAATCCAATGCGCTTCGCGACGATTCGCGTTTTGCCCTTCAACCCATTCAAGCACCTTAAAGCTGAATTGTGTTTCTCCTTCAGCACGGATGGCTTGACGGAGCCTATCATTTGATGAGTGACTGAAGTGTTCGCGCCGCCGTCTTTCCGGAGCTGTAGACTGCCCGATATAACACCTGCCTGCCTTTTTGTTCTGAATTTTATAGATGGCGACTGGAGTGGTGGCGGATTCCCTTTCAAGTTGTTTCTGCTCCTGCGCAATAATTTCATCAAGCTGCCCAGACCAGATCTGGGGGTGTTGGTTAAATCCTGCGCGCTGATAGTTTTCGGTGATAATGTCTTTGCCGAAGGCGTGAAGGGTACGGATTTCAGGCCCGCCCGCCCTATCTCCGAACTCGTTTTTTGACACCAATTCACGCAAGATGCGCGTCTCCATTTCTTCAACGGCTTTTCTGTTAAAGGCGATAGCGAGAATCTGTGATGGCGGCACGTTATGGTGCTGGATCAGGTTTAGAATCCGCGCCGTTATGACTGTGGTTTTGCCGCTGCCAGGGCCCGCGATGACGATTGCAGATCCGGTGTGGTGCTTAACGGCTTTTCGCTGGTTTTTATCAAGTTTCATTTTTTCGCAAGTTAAGTACGAAAACCTCCGGGGGATGCCGGAGGCTTTTTAGATTCGGCAATGCACGTCGCATTTGGGCGCAGTGGTATATTACCCCTGCAAAGCAGGGGAAACTGATACCATTACGCCGCAAAATTTTGTCGTTAAATTTTTTTACAATATTTGCAAGAGCACGCCCACTTTTTCTAAAACCTTGTCTACTGTTTCATCAGGCATTTCACAAAGAAATACCGTATTCCTCTCCGACCAGTCTACGTTTTTGAGCTGATCGCTAAGGATAACTCCTTCTACTTCAATACCTGCCGGGATAGCAACCTCAAACGGACCTCCTCTCCGGGTTCTTGTGATTGGGCAGACAACCGCTAAACTCATTGATGCCCTATTATAGTCCCACGAGGAGAGGACAAGACCGGGGCGGCGATTTTTGATCTCATTTCCTGTTTGCGGATTGAAGTCAATCATCACTACATCGCCTTGCACTGGAACGTAAAAGGAATCGGTTAATCCCACCATACTTCATTTCCTACAGCCGGCCCGGTGTCCACCTCTTCGTGCACATTGTTTTCTGTTATTTGGTCGACAAGTTCTTTCAGCGTATACTTGGGAGTCTTCAGCGGGCGAGGTGCCCTCTCTTGACGATGCGGCTTTTCTGGACGCTGTTGCTTGAGTTTGGCGGCTTTGACAGGATTACAACGCACATTGTTTTCTGTTATTTGGTCGACAAGTTCTTTCAGCGTATACTTGGGAGTCTTCAGCGGGCGAGGTGCCCTCTCTTGACGATGCGGCTTTTCTGGACGCGGCAATTTACGGTTTGCGGGTTTTACATGTTCCACTCCCGGAGACTGCCTATTCAGTTTACCGTTCAACGTCTTGAGATAGTTGAGATACGCAAAAATAACCAGACATTCCTGCGAAGATATCGTTTCTAAAAACATAAACTGTTCCTCCGTGATAAATTGCAATGCAGTGTCAAGAATACACGTCGCATTTGGGCGAGGTGGTAGGTGCCCCGCGAAGCGGGGGTATCTACCCTTCGCCGCAAATTTCCATGAATGCGTTTAGAAGTGTTTCGTTTTTGTGGTTTAACGGCACGGCGGAGCGTGCCTACTACTTTAACTGTAGGATACCATTTTTTGTTCAGTACGTCAAATTAAATTTATTTTGGAATCCGCCGTACCCACAACAACAATGCGACGTTCATCGCCCCTATGAAACCGAAAACGTAAGATTGAATTCCTGCTAACATGGCAGTTGAATGGATAAAGATGATTCCCACAATCGGTAATCCGAGTGCGAAACAGGTGTAGAAGGTTAGACTTTTTGCGCCTTTTGCTTGCCAGAAAGTTAGCTGCCGCCTTAAAACCTGTAGATAGGACTGGGCCCATAGGCGAGATGTCCACTTTCCTTGCATGAAACCGAGCACAATCCCGCAGGCATAGCCGAAACTCGACCAGCGCAAGTCAATCCGCGGGTCGTGCGAGATGACAGCCACCCAGAGCAACTGCCCTAGCAGTGAAACGACGATGAACGCCCAAAACACGGGCAATTTCATGTAGAAGGGCAGCAGCCGGCGCGATAGTTTATTCCTCATGATTGGTTTAACGGCACGGCGGAGCGTGCCTACTACTTTGCCCTTAGGCTTTCGCATAATTGACAGCATTTTTGAAAATAGCGAGGCCATCGCCTTCTTCTGGGAGATGTTCTCGCGTCCAACGCGGGTGGTTCCATTTGGTCAGAAACCTTTCGGGGTGGGGCATTAAACCGAAAATTCTGCCTGTTGTATCGCAGATGCCAGCAATATTGGCATCGGATCCGTTTGGGTTGTGCGGGTACTCGGTGACAACACGTTCCATTAAGGGCGATTGCGCGCCGCTCCCATACCGAAACACAATTTGGTTGTTAGACACTATCTGTTCCAGCACTTCTGGTGGTGCAGTAAATCGCCCTTCAGCATGCGCGACAGGGAGATAGACGCGAGCTTTAATGTTTTTGGTGAAAATACACGGGCTCTGCTGTGTTTCTAGGTGCACCCAACGACACTCAAATTTTGCAGAGGTATTCATTGCCAAGGTCGCACGCTGTGCTATTTCCGGTGGGCAGGCACAAGGCACTGCCCCTACGCGAGGGGCGGTATTTTCCTCTGCTTTGCAGGGGTTATTACCTTCTGTGGCCGGTAACAGGCCTGCCCGCACAAGCACTTGAAATCCGTTGCATATACCCAGTATCAGTTTGCCATCGTCAATAAACTGATGAAGCGCATCTGTCAGTTTGTGCTTCATCTCTGTGGCAAGCAGAATTCCGGCTGAAATATCATCTCCGTAAGAGAATCCGCCCGGAATTGCCAAAATTTGATAGTCTAAGAGACTAATTTTGCGAGAGATGAGCTGTTGGATGTGGACTAAGGCGGTTTCAGCACCGGCGACTTGGAAGGCAACATCTGTTTCTGCATCACAGTTCGTTCCGGCTGTTCGTAAGATGAGGACGTTCGGTTTCAACATCTGTTTTCCTTTTTTCATCAATTCGGTTTCTGCTCCGATTTTTCCGCATGAGGTATTTACCCCCGCAAGCGGGGAATGCACCCTCTGCAAAATCGGGTTTCTTACAAGTTGTAGCGTGTTTCCTGCTAACTAATGCATCGTAAACCTCTGACGAGAGCTATAGTGCTGAGGGACATCAATCACCATTCTGATTGCTCCGCAAGGAATGACAAAAGGTTACCATTGCAATGCATCCTGCCACGCAGATTTGAGAACATCAATGGACGTTTCGACAATTCGGTGTCCATCAAGCCCGTTGACAACAAATGCTGGTTCTTTTGTAACGGTGCCGAGGCATCCTATCGGTACATCTGTCATGCAGGTTTCATAAGTTTCACGGTGTTGCGGTTCAACCTCGACAAGAAAACGGCTGTTTGATTCCGAAAACAGCAGCACATCGACAGAAGCAACTTCGTCACTTGTCGGAACTTCTGCGAGATTTAGGTGCATCCCATATCCGCCTGAAAATGCCATCTCCGCGGCTGCAACCGCGATGCCCCCTTCAGAGCAGTCATGACAGGAACGTACCAATCCACTGCGGATAGCTGTGCTAAGCGTTTCCATCGTCAATTTACCCTCGCTCGGCCGGACAATAGGGGCACTGTTGCCGACAAAGCCTTGAAGGCCAAAGTAATGCGAACCGCCGAGTTCCGGGTAGGTGTTGCCGACAACATAGATATAGTTGCCCGGGGCTTTGGCATCCATCGTAACAGCACTGCTGACATCGGGCATAACACAGATTGCCGATATGAGCAGCGTTGCAGGAATCGCGCGTTGCTCGCCGGTTGTAGTGTCGCGATATTCATTGTAGAGGCTGTCCTTGCCAGAGATGAAAGGCGTGCCGTATGCGGTTGCAATGTCGTAACACGCTTTTGCAGCACGAACCAATTCGCCAAGCCGATCCGGTTTGTCAGGATTTCCCCAGCAGAAGTTATCTAATAAGGCGGTTTTGTCAAGTGTTCCGCCAACAGCGATGATGTTGCGTAAGGCCTCGTCAATTGCTGCCGCAGCACTGTGATACGCATCGACATCGCTATATCTGGGGTTGATGCCGTTGGCGACAATCACACCTTTCCGACTCCCCAAGACCGGGGTAACGATGCACGCGTCACTGGGGCCGTCATTTTTGACACCGACAAGCGGTTTGATAACCATGCCACCCTGCACCTCGTGGTCGTACTGGCGGATGACAGATTCTTTGCTTGCTATGTTTGGACTGGCAAGGAGGCAACATAGGGTTTCCGTGGACTTCGGCACACGGAGTGTGCCTGCTACTTTGGGTTCGGGATGATGCGGTGGATTCCAAACTGCCTGTTTGACAGGTTGCGGCAGGCCGTTGTGCAGGAATTCCATATCCAAATCCGCGGCGAGGGTGCCTTCATAGAAAACCTGCAATTTACGCGTGTCTGTAAAGCACCCCAGGACTGTGGCTTCAACCACTTCTGCGGTGCAGATATCCATCAGTTCGGCGAGATTTTCCGGCTGCACTGCAATTACCATGCGTTCTTGCGCTTCGGAGAGCCAGATTTCCCATGGGGCAAGCCCTTCATATTTGAGGGAAACGCGTTCGAGATGCACCTCTGCACCTGTCTGTTGGCCCATCTCGCCGACAGCAGACGAGAACCCGCCTGCACCGCAGTCGGTTATGGAGCGATAGAGGTTCCGGTCGCGCGCTTGCAGTAGCGCATCAACTACCTTCTTTTCCATAATCGGATTGCCGATCTGGACGACACTGCCAAGGTTTTCAGAGGTATCGTCCAATTCTGCTGAAGAGAAGGTGGCCCCGTGAATGCCGTCGCGCCCGGTTTGCCCGCCGATGGCCACAATAAGGTCCCCGGGTTCAACGGATTTCTCACATCTGTCTCTGGGAATTAAGCCGACGTTACCACAGAAGACGAGCGGGTTCGCAGTATAACGTTCATCAAAAAGGATAGCACCGTTGGCTGTCGGAATTCCCATCCGATTGCCGTAATCGCGCACCCCGGCGACAACGCCTTTAAAAACCCGTTTCGGGTGGAGCGTGCCTTTCGGCAACTGGGCGTAGGGCGTGTCGGGTAACCCGAAGCAGAACACATCTGTGTTGAGAATCGGCTTCGCGCCGAGCCCTGTGCCGAGGGAGTCCCGAATCACACCACCGATGCCGGTACCTGCACCACCATACGGTTCAATCGCTGAGGGATGGTTGTGCGTCTCTACCTTAAAAACGAGGTTGTATGTCTCATCAAATTCAATAATGCCGGCGTTGTCCGAAAAGACAGAGACACACCACGGCTTGGCTATATCTTGTGTAGCGCGCTGGATGAAGGTTGGGAACAACCCATCAATCTGCTCTGGCTCTTTCCCTTGTTCGGAATAGCGAATCATGCTTTTAAAGGTTTTGTGAACACAATGCTCCGACCAGGTTTGGGCGATAGTCTCTAGCTCTACATCGGTCGGGGCACGCCCTAAGCCACGAAAGTGGGTTTGAATTGCCTGCATTTCGGTCAGGTTGAGGGACAATGTGCCTTCTCTACTTATCCTGATTAATTCGGCATCATCGGCTTTCAGCATTTCAATTTTTTTTATGGTATGTTGCCCCTGCTTTGCAGGGGTTAACACTGTCTTGGCACTGGACATCGTTTTCTCTGCCTCTCTCCTTCTCAAGCGAATAAACCTCGATGAGGGGGTGGTATTTGCCCCTGCAAGCAGGGGTGTATACCCTCTGCGAGGCTACAAGCGTATTAGGGGTTAGAAACTAATTGGCAGTACCCGCTGGAGCGGTTTGCCGGTATAGGGGTTTATCATTGCAGGCATCGCAGGCCGTTTGTCCTGAAAATGCGCTTCAATAGAATGAAACTGGACCCGAGGGCAGATATCAGTCCCGATAGTGACCGTGCCGAGTCCTACCACTTCGTTTTGGGCATTGAGGGACGTAACCTTCTCCAGCGTAATGTAGATGCCCATCACAGCATTTTCACGGTGGACAACGTACAGGAAATCCCGTAGTTGACTCAGCGAAAACTTCCCACTCTTAACCTGCCCGAGAACAACTTTATTGTAGCCTCCGTCTGGTGTTTCCACAGTGTTGCCTTTTCCATCAATACCTTTATCTGCACCACCACTCTCGTTAGGCGCGAGCCCGGGAACGAGGTTGATTGCCCATATCTCAAAGTCCCTGCGGTTTTCCGTGGCGAGGCGTTTCGCACTCGCAAAATCCGCAGGGATACCGTAAGTCGGAATCTCCTGTCCCGCGAAGCGATTCGTCTTGATAACATCTAAAGCACTGGGGTTGATGTCAATCCCGATCCACTTGCGCCCGAGCTTGTCGGCTGAGACTACGGTAGTCCCACAACCGCAGAAGGGGTCGAGGACTACGTCACCTGGAGAACTAGATGCCTTGATAATCCGCTCAAGGAGGGCAATCGGTTTCTGCGTCTTATAGCCGAGTTTCTCGTTACCTCTGACAGATGGAATATCATCCCAGATGCTCTGGGGCGGTTGGCCAGAACTTGGGTGGAGGTACCGTTTGAGTTTCGGTTTCCCGCGCGTTGGCCAATAGATTAGCCCCGCTTTATCTAGCGCATCTAGGCGCGCATGCACACTTTCAATTGCCCGGTAGTTTGGGCTGAACTTCTGTTCAATGTACTCAGCATATTTACCTGTCCGTGGGGGAGACCAGTGTCTGTTCCCGGGAGAAATATCACGCCAAAACTGACCAGATTCACCACCGGAGGGTCCAGAAGCGGTTAAATCACCTGTGGTATATTGCCCGTGTTCATCTGTATGGCGATATTGTTTAATGCGTTCGGGGCTTAGGGGGACAAGCACCTCTTCAGGAATGGTTTTATCGCCGTAACTGTAGTAGAAGATTGTGTCGTGGATAGTGCCGTACAGTTTATCGTTATGGGCATTGTGCCGCTGCCATACGATTTCTGCGCGGAAGTCTGTGGGCCCAAAGATAGCATCCATGAGAACTTTTAGGTAGTGACTCGCAGACAAATCGCAGTGCAGGTAGATGCTGCCCGTCGGTTTGAGAAGGCGTTTTATCTCTATTAGCCGCAATGCCATATAGCTGAGATACGCCATCATACCACAACCACCGAGAATCGTGTAAAGTCCATCAATCGCGTTGCGGACGGGCGGTGCTGTAGTGTCATCAATCATTTCCTGCACCCGAGTTTGTGCTTCGGGTCCCCAAGTCCATGTATCATCGAACGCTTTGAGGGTGGTATTTGCCCCTGCTTTGCAGGGGTTGATACCCTCTGGCGGGGCGTGTGGCGTTGTTTGCTGTTTTGCGGCGTAAACGCCCAAATGCGACGTGCATTCGATACCGTAGAGTTGGTTAAACTTCTGCTTGGAGTTGAACGGCGGATCGAGATACACCGTGTCAACCCAGCCGCCCTGCCACTGCCGCATGATAGCCAGATTGTCTCCATAGTGGAGGCTATTCAGTTCAGGAATTATTAACATTGAAGTTACCTTTTTTCGTCAATTGGGTTTCTGCTCCGATTTTTCCCAGATGGCAATACCCCCGCAAAGCGGGGTGAATGCCCTTGTGTCAAAATCGGGTTTCTTTCAAGTTGTAGCGTGTTTCCTGCTAATTAATGCATCGACTGCACGTCGCATAAGTAAGAAATAAAAAAGTTTGCGCGAGTCACTCACAACTTGGGCGGAGGGCTTTTTGCCCCTTGCAAGCAAGGGAGAGAAAAAGCCTCTGCCGCAAAAACCTCTGACGAGCTCTACGAGGCGCGCTAATGCGCGCGTTTTTGGTGTTGATGGACATCAATCACCTCCGCAAGGAATGACAAAAACCTCAAGGGAAGATTTCCCTGCCCGTGTGTCTCACTCCTTAAACGAAGCTGTAACCCGCGGAATGCTTTCCTCACAAGCAAACCGCTCAATACTAGAAGCCCCGACAAAACCGACTGTGTCTGTTTTCTCATTGATAAAGGCTGCCTCGGGGGCCTTTGAGATGGGCCCGCCGTGCGCTAAGCAGATTACATCGGGATTCTCGGTTTGTGCTGCATCACAGATTTCTTGCACCCGCACCGCCGTATCTTCAAGCGTGAAAGCGGTTTCCGCCCCGATGGTACCACCAACCGTCGTACCCATGTGCGCGATGATAACGTCCGCGCCAACTTTCGCCATATTCCCCGATTCTTCGGGATTAAAGACATAGACGATGGTAAAAAGACCCATTTCGTGCGCGATGGCAATTGTCTCAACCTCTTTGTAGAAGCCCATCCCTGTTTCTTCAAGTGTTACGCGGAAAGTCCCATCGATTACGCCGACGGTGGGAAAATTATTGACTCCGTCGAAACCCACATCTCGCACTTGCTTGAGAAAGTTGCTCATGCGACGCGTCGGGTCTGTGCCGTTGACTCCTGCGATGACAGGTGTCTCTTTTACAACGGGGAGTACCTCACGTTCGCCCATCTCCATCACGATAGCATTGGCATCGCCGTAAGCCAAGAGCCCTGCACAAGATCCGAAACCGGACATCCGGTAGCGGCCGGAGTTGTAAATCACAATGAGGTCGGCTCCTCCCTGTTCAGCGAATTTTGCGGTAATGCCGGTGCCTGCGCCGACAGCCAACAACGATTTTCCTTCATTTAATTCTTTCTTCAGCCGTCCTAATACCTGTTCTCGTGTATAATCTGGCATTTAATCTCCTTTTGAAAGAACTTTCCCCGCAAAGCGGGGGTGATACCCTTCCTTCAGGTTAAGGATAGAACCACAAAAACTTGCAGCAAAAACCTCCGACGAGAGCTACAGTGTAGCGCCCGAGGGACCTTGCAATCTCATTCTATACACATGTCGCCCTTACAGGGCTAAAGAGGAAAAATACTTGCATCAGAAACCTCTGACGAGAGCTATAGTGCATTGTGAGACGTGTCTTGCATTCTGATTACTCCGCAAGGAATGACAAAAGGCTATTATTCGTCCCTTGATTTTGCCTGCAACCGTGCTGCTTCGCCCGGATTCCCGATGTGCATTGTATTATACGCCTGGTCCGATGTCTTGAAGGGGCCGACACCTTTATGGCCGTGCCAATCGCCCTGCATCATAATTGGGTTCGTCAACCCTGTTTCCTTCTCTCGCTGAAGGATCCAGTTTTTCATTCGCGTTTCCAGAACGTTAACGATATCCGGGTGTTTTTCAGCGAGGTTGTTGTTCTCATCTGGATCTTGGATGAGATTGTACAGTTCGACAGAGGGTTTGTAATGGAAGTCTGGTTCCAGGGCGACAATGAGTTTCCATTCGGAGGTGCGCCAGCCATGCTTCCGCATCCATGTGCATTCGGTGATATAGAACTCGCTGTCGTAGGAGGCTATCTCTCCGTTCATCAAGGGTATGAGGCTCTTACCGTCAAAGGCAATCTCGGTGTCAACATCGGCGAGTTCAAGAAGCGTCGGCACAAGGTCTTTGTGTTGGTTATACCCTGCGACGCGTTTTCCAGCGGGTACCCGCCCTGGGTAGCGGATGATGAGCGGTACATGCAAGGTGACATCGTAGAGTCCATGGTGATCGAACCAGCATTCGTGATCATAGAGGGTTTCACCATGGTCGCCGTTGATAACGATAATTGTCTCATCCAGCACCCCGCGCGTTTCCAGTGCATTAAAGAGTGTCTGAATACAGGCATCCATGTAAGCGATTGCGCCATCATATTGCGCAATGACGTAATCCTTATCCGTAATTCCTCCCGGCATCCACGAGGCGAAGTAGTCACAGAAGGGCTTAAAGGACATCACCGGTTCCATAGAGGTATTGCTCGGGTCGCACTCGTCTCCGTGGTAGAACATGCGTTCATAAGGTGCGGGCGGCAAATAGGGCGAGTGTGGGTCCATGTGGCGCAGGAAGAGGAAAAACGGCTTCTCGTCGCGCTCATCAATCAGTCTATTTATCTCTGGAATGGCAGTTTTGTTGAGATTTTGCGCTTTGGGGCTCCGGCCGGTTTCATCGGGCCCCCATCCAGAGTAGTCGAGATAGGTATCAAACCCACGCGCGCTCGGTCCGCCGAAACCAACACAGGTGGTATTGTAGCCAACCTCACCGAGAATTTCGGCTAAGGTTTTCACTTGGGCGCGGAGCGGGCCTTGGTGCCGCAGCGCCACAACTTGCGTGCTGAAGGTGTCCAGCCCTGTGAGCATGGAGGCGTACGCACTCGTCGTGGGGATATGGGGGCTGTAAGTTCTCTCGAAAAGCGTGCCCCCTTCCGCGAACCTGTCGAGGTGTGGTGTCGTCAATCGGTGATACCCGTAACAACTCATGTGTGTGGCGAGGAGGGAGTCGACTCCCATCAATACGATATTTGGCTGTTTTGCCATGTGTGATTTCTCCTTTTCTCTTTTGGTAGTTATCCCTTGCAAAGCAGGGGCTAATAACCAACCACTGGTTATTTCTGTAGGGGGCGATGCCACAGTGCTCGCCCGTTATGTGTTCCAATCGTTATGCCAAACAAGTGTATTCTGCGTGTCATTGTTAAGCACATCACCAATTTCCAGCGAATTAAAATAGGCATCGGGCAAGATGTTCTTCTTTCCGTTGAAGGTACATCCATCGGGCATGAAACCACATGTCATCGCTCGGCGATGTGAAATTGTCATATTTGCGCCTGCGCCGTGTGCGGTTAACCCGTTATGCCAGACAATCGAGCCTGCTGGACACGGTGCCGATTGCGGTTCCAATTTTTTCCATTCCGGGTATACTGTAAACAGTTCGCCTATGTTTTCACCGATGCCGACGTTATCAAAACGCGCGGTTTTGTGGGTACCGGGTAGGTACCACATACAGCCGTTTCCAAGTGTAGCATCGTCTAACGCAACCCAAAACGAGACGGCCTCCCGCGAGTCGAAGGACCAGTAGGGTACATCGAGGTGCCAGGCGGTGGGGTTGCCGTGTGGCGGCTTAATCAACGCCTGGTCGTGCCATATACGCATGCCATCAACGCCTGCCAATTGCGTTGCCATCTTGCCGAGTCTCGGGTCATGCACGAGTTTCCGCATGCCGGGGTGTGTATCTGCCAAGCGCAGGCACTGCGTAAAAACACGTGCGTAAAAAGTAGGTGCCTCCATTTGGTTTGTCATAAACTCAACGGAGTTGCCGAGGCGTTGCGTGACGGCTTCATCGGTGCATCGCCGCCATTCTGCTAATTCGTCGGCATCCAGAAAATTCTCAATGACGAGAAATCCGTTTTCCTGATAAAAATTAATTTGTTCTGTGGTGAGTTCGTGCTGCATCTCCACGTGCTCCTTTCAGTTCTTCAGGCACTGCGTTTTCAAAACATATCGTCCAATGTCAATACGTCGTTATACTATTATTTTATCATATAAAGCGTAAATAGACAAAGGAAAATTGCTTAACCTCTGATGCAAATTTGTGTTAAAGATTGCAATAATGCTTTGTCTGTTCTGAAATTAGGGGAGTATTCGTTTGTAGTGCTGAAAACCTATGAATTGTGCGACTACAAACCCGCTTATAAATTGAAAATGGACATAGCAATAATACCCGAAAATTTTTAATTTTCTAACAAGATTAAGTTTGACAAAAACTGGATATGCATGTATAATTGTCGAGAAATGATGCCAATAGTTAACATTTTTGCGATTTTTATAGGAGTTAGTTTCGGTGTCTATCCCGCGATGCGAGCGGCGCGGAGGTCACCTATCGATGCCCTCCGAACCGAACATACAGCATTGGATACACCTCTACAACACATATATCCAAGAGGCGAGCTGTGCGCGAGAAGCGTTAGTATTTCTAAAAACCCACGGTGCAACACACCGAAGTTTTTCTGCAAGGCGAGTTGAGCGACGCGTTTGTTTCTGTCTACCCCAAGGAAAACTTCACCGAGGCCGAGGTAAAAGTCTGGGAAATTCACTACCCAGCTGATATAAAAACAAATCTGAAATACCTTGCAACTGAATCAGAAAAGTAGGCACCCATGATAGCGAACGTCATAATGCTCAGCAGCCTGCTTTTGTTAAAGGTATTTCCCCCTGCTTTGCAGGGGAAATATGCTAATATTGCTTTTTTCGGCGTGCAGCCCGATATTTCTCCCTAAAATTCGTTTTAAGTCTTGAATTGGATATAAAATTGTGGTATAATTCCTTTAAACTCAAAATTTGTAAAAGAGGGAATCACGTGAATGGCGAAATGAGCGAAACGCGAATGCGAATCCTGCAACTCCTCAAAATGCGCGCCCGCATGACAGTCAGTCAATTGACAGATGCGCTGCATATTAGTGCCATGGGGGTGCGACAACACTTGGCTATCCTGGAAGAAGAAGGCTTGGTTGAGTATTACCGGGAAAAGCAGGCGCGGGGCCGCCCGCATCACCTCTATGGACTAACGGATGAAGCAAACAGCCTTTTCCCGACAACGTACGCCAGCTTTGCGGTTGGCTTGATGCACGAGGTCGCGAAATTCAATGGCCCGGGGTTCATCAATAAGGTTTTTCGGGGGCGGATGAAGTCACAACTACAGAGCTACCAACAGCGACTTCAAGGAAAAAACCTGTCCCAACGCGTCAAAGAACTTGCCCGTATCCGGGACGAAGAAGGCTACATGGCACGTGTTGACGAAAACAATACCGATTACGCCTTAATTGAACATAACTGCCCCATCGCCGTGATTGCTGAGGAGTATCCACACGTGTGTGAAATTGAATTGGCACTCTTTCGGCAATCCTTGGGGACGAAGGTCTACCGAGTAGAGCATATCATGCAGGGTAGCCACAGATGTTGCTACCGGATTCCTAAACCCAATTGCCTGGATCAGGATTAAAGGCTTACCAGGATAAGTAGAGCGGGCTGAGACGGGGCTCCGACCTGATAGGATTACCAGCGTAAGCGTGGTGTACGCATGTCCTGTAGGGGCGCGGTTTTTCTGATGCACCTGGCTAGGTTGAATAAGTTGAATAAAACGCTAATTATTCTAAACGAATTGGTGGGCTGCTTTGATGTCTGACCAAACAGGAAGGCGCGGCTTTTTTAAAGAGGCCTTGAACCAAATTATCCAACCGGTCGCCGAATTTCTGGACGATCAGATTGGTGAGCGGATCCTTATTGATGCACCGGATCGCGTCATTTTGCGCCCACCGGGGGCGTTACCTGAGCCTGAATTCTTGGAAAAATGTCATCGGTGTGGCAACTGCGTCAAAAATTGTCCGGCGAATGCGATACAGCCTTTACAAAGCCAAGTGCCTAACCTCGCAAACACACCGTACATCGCCCCTGATGAACAACCGTGTGTGATTTGCGATTCGTTAGCCTGCATGTATGTCTGTCCGAGCGGCGCGTTGCAAATTGTCTATGCTGAAGACATCAGGATAGGCCTGGCAGTGTTCAACGCTGAAACCTGTCTCCGCACAAAGGAGGTGGCTTGTACCTATTGCGTAGACACTTGTCCAATCGGTGAGGAAGCAATTCGATTGACACCGGAGGGCATTGTAGAAGTTATTGACTCGGGATGTACAGGGTGCGGTGTCTGCCAGTATGCATGCCCAACTGTTCCGAAGTCAATTGTGGTTAAACCGCTTCCGCTTTCATCATAGAACGCGGTCCTGTGTGGGATGGTTTTTTGTTGTTCCTTGCGGAGTAATGAGATGGCAGGATACCTCGGGTACGACATGGCAGGATACCTCGGGTACGACACTGTAGCTCTCGTCGGAGGTTTTTGCTGCAAGAAATAAAAGGTATAGGCCTTAGGGCAAAAAATCATGTTCGTTTTTCGCCAAATTCTTTCGCAGGGTGCTGTGAATGTGCAAAGCCTGCGCGATATCAAGCCGCCCCTGAATGAACCACAAAGCTTGTTTCCTTATGTCCTATTGGGTACGTTCATATTTGCTGTTGTCGCAATTGCATGTTGGCTCTATCTCCGAAAACACCGTCAAATCTTGTTGTCTCCTCCGGAAGAGGAGGTGGTGCGGCTGTCCCATGAAATTGCATATCAACAGCTTGAAGCATTGGAAGCAGCAGAATGCGATATGGAAACGTATCATACCCGCCTTGCTTATGTGATTCGCGAATACATAGCAGCGCGCTACCGAATCCCTGCACTGGAATTGACGACTGTGGGGGTGCTTGAGCAGATGCATCGCGAGGAAATAAGTGTGCGCTATGTCGCGTGCATCCAGCATTTTCTTGGGAACTGTGATAAGGTTAAGTTTGCAATGTATCAGCCAGAACAGGCCGAAGCTGCGGCGAGGATAGTAGAGGCGCGATGGATTGTTGACGAGACAAAATTCCTTGCGGAGTAATGGGATTGCAGGGTACCTCGGGCATGCCACTGTAGTTCTCGTCGGAGGTTTTTGCTGCAAGAAATAATGGGAGTGTATTGAACTTGGCGGGCGGGTATCGGATGTTGTGCATCTCGTGAAGTGTGCGTTGGAGGAGATGGCGGCCTAAGCGTATTGTTTTTTCTCTGTGGAAGCTGGGCGGAGACAGGCGGGGTATTCGCCCCTGCTTTGCAGGGGACATATAGCAATATGGCCCTTGCAAAGCAAACTCATTTGGGATTCGCTTTTGTGGCTTTTGTGTACGATACCTTGACAAATAGCGTAATATATTATACCATGAATTCCCTGAGAATGCACGTCGCATTTGGGCGTTTACGCCGCAAAAATCAATTTAAGAAAAAAACTTGACATATTTTGCAAATTTTGGTATTCTTTTTTATAATACGAGAAGGATAGCAATTGCCGAGTTATTTCTCTGATGGGAACGTAGAACGAAAATAATCTAGCAAGGAGGGCTACTCAGCGTGGCAAATACGGCTTCCAAACAACAAGTGCTCCTAACTATACCGATGTATCCTGATATGGAACTTGCTGCGGCCAAAACTGCCTCTGTCCTCGCGGAATTGATGGATTTTGACGAGGGAGAGGTTGAGGAGATCCAATTGGCAATTATTGAAACCTGCATTAACGCTTTTGAGCATAGTCAAAGCGAAGATAAGACGGTTGTCATTGAGTTCATTATGAAGGATGATGAATTGGAGTTCAAAATCAGCGACCGGGGCGTAGGTATTGCCTCGGAGAGGCGACCAGGTTCCGAATTACTAGGCCAGCCGGGCTTGCATCCGGACCTGCGGAAACGCGGGTGGGGATTAGAAATTATTAGAACCCTAATGGATGAAGTGGATGTTGAGACTGGCGCAAACGGAACGACTGTTAGCGTTGTTAAGAAGAAAACAACTTAGGTATTGGGCAGGCACAAGGCACTGCCCCTACGGGGTTGTAGACTTATCACGAATGCACCGTTCTGAGTAGCATTTCCACTTTCAAGGAGGCGAGGGTTTTGTTAAACAAATTCGACATACAAATTCGCACTGAGCAAGAACACGCTGTCATTGAAACAGCGGGATACCTGAATGACGCACTCGGGGAGCAACTCTCGGAAAAAGCGCGGGGACTCATTCAGGATGGATATACACAACTGGTAATCAACCTTGAAAAAACAACTCTGATTAACAGCATCGGTATATCTATTCTGATAGAAATCATTGAGGCACTTGATGAACGGGAAGGCACATTGAATTTCTGTGGGCTGTCCGCTACACAGGAGCGAACCTTTCGCATGATGGCGATCGCGAAATACGCCGGCATTTTCCCTGACGAAGAAGCCGCCATTGCCAATTTGTAGGGCGATGCCGTAGAACTCCACGCAGCCTCATCTTTATAGAAGCATAGCACGCATAAATGCGTGTAGTGCATGTGGTAAGGGCGATGCCGCAGGGCTCGCCCGCACTGTAAGAGGAGCAGTGCCAGATGAACCCAAATGCAGCAGAAGAGACAATACAACGACTGATATTCAGTTTATCGGAGTTGGAGCAGTTAGGCAAAACGCTTATCTCCGGACACAGCAATTTTAACGTTTCAAGCAAAACCTATCTCCGCATCACGCTCGGAACCCTTCAAGTCACACGCGGAGCGATTCTACGGTTCCACCCAACGGGAAATCATCTCACCGTTGTCACCTCTACCCCGGATGGAGTGTTTTCACCCATTCCTATAGAACCGGACGAGGTCGCGAGCCTACTGCAATTGCCGTCTATCGAGTCCGCCTGTCCTCCTGCAAGCCTTGAAGCCTTCTTAAAGCGGGGTGCACAGCTGGAGCGCAGTATAGATACACGCCTCTGGATTCCTTTAAAAATTCAGGATGAATTTCTGGGAATCATCACCTTAGGCGAACTTTTTGGACGTGCTGAATTAGAGACATGGGAAAAGGAATTATTAACGACGCTTGCGCACCAAATCTCAATTGCGATTGCGTATTCGCAGATGGTAGAAGGAATCCAGGGAGAAAAGTTTCGGTTGTTTATGTTGGCTGAAAGTGCACCCCAAATCTGCCAACTCTTAGAACCTGAAGCGGCGGCTGAGCAGGTAGTGCATCAAGCGGTGTCGCTCCTTGATGCAAATGCAGGCGGGCTCATGCTGATTCATCCACAACGGCATGAACTTGAAATGCACTACGCCTTCCCGGAGATAGAAGCTCCAAATAATGGCGAGCCAGGAGACGACAAAACATTCGCCATCCCACTCCCAGAAGTTGAAGCAAGCACGCCAGGAAACACTGCCCCAGTGGCAAATACCCCGCAAAGCGGGGTAATAGCCGATCCTGTCTTGGAGATGTTAGCAGGAGTAGTCAAAGAAGGCAAGACCTTTCACTGTGTGGCGGCAGCCAACACCCTATTCAGTGGAACGCACTTGATGGCAGTACCGATACAGGGGCGCAACAACGACATACTCGGAGTGCTTGTTGTCGGAGACAAAGAGGAGCGTGGTGGAAGAATCACAGCGTTTACCGATGAAGATGCAATCCTGCTCGATTCCTTCGCGAAGCAAGCAGGCGTTGCAATTGAGAACGCGCACCTTCACCAAGAGGCACTAGAAGCACGCCAATTACAGGCAGAAATGGAAGAGGCCCAGAAAATCCAGGTGAATCTCATCCCTGACAGGTTGCCTGACATCCCAGGATACGAAGTCGCCGGGCATTATGAACCGCGCGGTGCCGTTGGTGGCGATTATTTCGATTGTATTGAGTTGCCTACTGATGGCTGGGGACTTGCCATTGCTGATGTGTCTGGAAAAGGAATGCAAGCCGCATTATTGATGGCAACGCTGCGGGCAGGATTGCTCTCTGAATTGTCAAGTGGGAATGCGCGCGTAGAAAGCGAACCTCGGAATATAAAAAAAGAGCTCATTGACATGGCATTAACGCTCAATTCGCTACTTCACGTGAGCGGCACCGAGGAAAAGTATGCAACGTTCTTCTATAGTCACCTTAACCCGGAAACGGATATGCTGACGACACTAAATGCGGGCCATAACCCACCCTTGATTGTGAGGAGTGACGGGAGCTGCGCGTGGCTCGGAGAGGACATCGGCGGACTACCGCTAGGGATGTTTCCGAATGACATGGTGCCGCTCATCGCAGAATATGAGACGGAACAGGTGAAACTCGCTAGTGGCGATGTGGTAGTTTTTTATACTGATGGTGTAACCGAAACTGTGAACGTTGATGACGAATATTACGAGGAAGAGCGGCTTGAGCAGGTGGCCAAAGCATGTCGCGATACAGAAGCTTCCGATATATGTAAGGGCGTTTACGATGCTGTCATGGCGTTTCAGGGCGAAGCGGATCAGTTTGATGATTTAACACTCCTCGTTTTGAGAAAAAAATAGTTTTTCGTTATTCCTTGCGGAGCATTTTCGTTATTCCTTGCGGAGAATGCAGAATGCAAGACATGTCTGACGTTGCACTGTAGCTCTCGTCGGAGGTTTGTGCTGCAAGTCGCGATTCGGAGATGGCTCTTACAACTGGTTTCCGTAAGCCAATAGCCGATAGCCACAACTAGGAGAATAAATAGATGCAACATGCAACAGAAGGCCGCAGATTCTTAAACCCAGAAATCCTCGCGCGAATCGGAAACCTTGAATTGATTGCCAAACTCGTGGTTGAAGGCTTTATCTCTGGACTTCACAAGAGCCCATATCACGGGTTTAGTGTAGAATTCTCGCAATATCGACAATACATGCCTGGAGACGATACCAAACATATAGATTGGAAGGCTTACGCGCGGACAGACAGATACTATATCAAACAGTTTGAGGAGGAGACGAATCTCAACTGCTATTTGCTCCTTGATACGAGCCAGTCTATGGTGCATCCACTGCCTGAAGAGAGCACGGCGGATGAAAACGCGAATGATGCCGCAAAATTGACAAAGTTGCGATATTCTAGTTTCCTCATCGCATCACTCGCCTATTTCATGGCAAAACAACGGGATGCAGTCGGGTTTGCCTATTTTGATGACACACTTCACCAGTACATACCAGCCCGAAGTAGTGCCTCACACCTGCATACCATTTTATTAACGTTGGAAACGCTACAAACGGCAAAAAGCACCCGGATGGGTGCCCCCCTGCATCAGATAGCCGAACGCCTCACGAAACGTGGAGTGGTGATTTTCATTTCCGACCTTTACGATGAAAACCGGGATGAGGTGGTTACGGGGTTAGAACATCTACGATATGAAGGGCACGAAGTAATTGTGTTTCATGTGCTTGCACAGCAGGAGGTCGACTTTGCATTCGACCGGCTCCTCCGGTTCGTTGATTCGGAGAACGATGTGGAGATTATTACAACCCCGCAAGCCATCCGGGAGAGCTATTTAAACCATTTTGACGAGTTTATTAATGCTTACAGAGTGGCGTTGCGTCAGGCGGATATAGATTACAACCTGATAACCACGTCAACGCCAGTAGATGTCGCACTTTCCTCTTATCTCGCGAAACGGCAAGGTTTTTTGTAATGCCTTGCGGAGAATTGAGAATGCTGGGTAGGTCTGGCAATGCACTGTAGCTCTCGTTGGAGGAGAAGGTATCTACCCCGCTTTGCGGGGCAAGTTGCAGTGGCGTAAAATCTCGTCAAATCTATACAAATGTAATCAAATCTATCTGAAGAGGTAGTCTTATCTGACAGAGACAGAGGATGGTGAATGGAGCGTGAGTAGCGTTTCCTGCTGCACGATGCGAAGTGGCACGCTGAACAGTCCTACCCCCCGTGAAAAAGGTATTTACCCTGCAAAGCAGGGCGAATACCACCTGCGGATTAAGAGTTGGCAATGCGAATGCAGAGCCGACGGTGGAGGTGGCGATAAGACCGACGCGAGACGCTAACCTGCGACATCTCGCTACAGCATCTGAGACTACGCGAACAATCGTTACGACACGTCGCGGACAGCTTAGCCGAGACGTAAAACGCCTCTGGAGCTCGTGTAACACCTACGCTGGTAGGCGGTGAGCGTTGAATGAGGAAGTATGACAGCAATGACCACAAATGTGAGAAATGTCTCGATTTGTGAGATTTGTATAAGTTCTACAGAGCGGTAATGGCGAGTTTTTGTATACAAAGGTGGCAAATTGGTAAATGGTTTGTTGCTAAGAGAAGAAACCCGATGGCGGCTGCGGCGGATTGGCTATCGGCTCTCGGAAGAGATTTTCACTAGGATGCAATTGCGTCAAAAACTTAACAATTGCAACATGGTTAAAAAAGAAGAAATACTATGTTTGGACTACAGTTCTTAGCCCCACTGTTTGTAGCGGCAGGTGCCATCGGCGCAGCAATCCCGCTCATCATCCATCTGCTGAACCGGGAGCGTGCGCGGCGACTTATCTTCAGCACGGTGCGCTTCATCGCTATGTCGCATCAGACGAATGTACAGCGGCATAAGTTGAAACGGATGCTACTCCTGCTGATGCGCATCCTGATGTTGGCACTGCTGGGTTTTGCCTTTGCACGCCCATTCTTGGTTTCCGATGAGGCACCTCTCCTTACGCAGCAAACGGGTGGGAAACGCAACACAGTTATCATACTGGATACTTCTTATAGCATGCAGTATCAAGATGTTTTCGAGAATGCCAAAAAAGCGGCCGTGAAAATACTGGAGAGCCTGGATAGGCAGGATGCAGCGTGCCTCATCCTCTCTTCCGACAAAGCGCGCGTGGTTGCGCCACTCGGTTCAGAGTTCTCCCACATCAAAGATGCCACAAACCGCGCAGAAGCGACTTACACTCCAACCGATTATTTGGATGCACTGCAAACCGCTGATGAGATGCTCCAGCGTCTCCCTATCGGCCAGAAACAAATTTATCTCATCGCTGATTTGCAGAAGCGTGGTTGGGAAAACTTCATTGAAACTGACAAACTCAGTGCCAATGTAAAAATTGAGTTTGTGGATGTGAGTGCTGAGCGCCCGCGCAATCTGGCTATCACAGGCGTGAGTGTGCCCCCTGTCATTCTGAACGAACAGAAAGTTGCACAACTGGTGGCACGCGTCCATAATTTCGGCGATGAACAGGTTGAAAGTGTGCCTGTTCGCCTGTTTATTGATGGACATCTGATGAGCACGGTGCAACTGGACGTTGATGCGAATGCTATCGCTGATGCTGTCTTTAAAGTAGACTTCCAAAACGAGGCAACACATACAGGCTCGGTTGAGCTCCCCGACGATGCCCTCGTGGTTGACAACCGACGTTATTTTATGCTACAAAGCCTCGCCGCTATCAAGGTGCATTGTGTCTATAGCGGCGCAGAAACCACACAAACTGAACCTTACGAAAAACGCGAAACCTTTTTTTTGAATAGGGCGATTGAGGCGGGAAGGGGTGCCGTACCTATTGATTTTACGCAATCTGTTGCGTTGCCGGATGCGTCCTTACTGGCGAGATACGATGTCCTGATTCTTGCAAATGTAGGTGGGCTCACTTCGGCTGAAGCACAAGACTTGAAGGCTTACGTTAGCGCGGGCGGTGGTTTAATCGTGACGGTGGGCGATAATGTGGACAGCGATGTGTATCAGCAACTGCTTGGCGGAGAAACACCGTTGATGCCATGCACCTTTATCCAAGCTATTGGAGACGCTTTCCATCGTGAACAATTCCGGGTACTGGCTTCCGTCAACTACGAGCATCCTATTTTCGCCCCGTTCAAAGAACCGAACCATGGCGATTTTGGCACTGCGCGATTTTACCGGCACTTTCAGGCGGTGCCTGCCGCCGAGGCTACCGTCATTACGGCTTATGATAATGGCGATGCCGCGCTCTTTGAAAAAAGTTACGGCAGTGGACGCGTTCTCTGCTTGACTTCTACTATTGACAGGGCGTGGAACGATTTGCCGATTCGCGCCGTTTATCTGCCGTTTTTGCATGAATGTATTAAGTATCTGGCACTCAAGCGAGTAGATGCAGTGCCAGATTACCGTGTCGGTGACAGCGTGGAACTGGGTGGTTTTGAAGATGGGAGCAAAGTGGTCGCGATTTTCAATCCACGCAATGCGGAAACCCGTCTGCTACGCAACGAAGGCGGTGAGATGGTGAATACTCTTGATACATCAGAAACCTCCGACGAGATTTCTAACCAACTTCAAACTACAGCAGAAACTACACAAACTGAACCTTACGAAAATGCTTACGAACAAGGAAGTGTATTTTATGAAGATACGGCACTGCCAGGTATCTATTCTGTGCATACCTCCGGCGCAGAACCGCGCTATTTTGTTGTCAACGTTGACACGACTGAATCTAACCTTGCCGCTCGTGATGTGGAAGAACTTACTAGTATGCTGATGGGTTCTACGGAGCAATCACTTGAGAATAAACCTACGGCAGAGCGGGTCGCGCAATACCACGAAGATGTTGAGAAAAACCAAGATGTATGGGCTTATTTGATGTTAGCGGTGTTTGCCCTGGCGGTCACGGAGATGTTCTTTGCCAATCGAATTTAATTTTTTAACATTCCTTGCGGTTTTTCGTCATTCCTTGCGGAGAATTGAGAATGCTTGGTAGGTCTGGCAATGTACTGTAGATCTCGTCGGAGGTTTCTGATGCAAGGTTTACATAAGAGTCCTCTGACGAGCTCTGTAACGGCCTTCGAACTACACGGGCAAGCATAGTACTCCGCAAGGTATGTTAAAAATCTCGTCGGAGGTTTCTGATGCAAGGTTTACATAAGAGTCCTCTGACGAGCTCTGTAACGGCCTTCGAACTACACGGGCAAGCATAGTACTCCGCAAGGTATGTTAAAAATCTCGTCGGAGGAGAAGGTATCTACCCCGCTTTGCGGGGTGTATACCAACGCTGACGCAAGGTTTTCTTATGTTATCAATGTTTTACTGAATAACCTTCACCGCCTGACAACTATATAAAAGGGAGTACGAAGCGTTGAATTTTGAAGCCAGTGCACCGATTGAAGTGCCTAAAATTGTATCGGATGAGCAGGCGCAGTTCTTTGTGGACAACGGTTACCTCGTTGTTCCGGATTTGTTGTCGCTTGACGAAATTGAGGAGTTGCGGCAGGACACTGTGACGCTTGCTAAGGGTAGGTATCCATGTGACAGCATCAAGCCTCTACCCGACAGTGTGAGTGATGAGGAGGCTATCCGCCGGATTCTCTGCATTCATCAACCGCATTTCGTCAGTCCCATCATTGAGAAGTACGTCAAGCATCCGAAAATCTGCGGTATCTTGAGCCAGATTGCTGCAGCGCATCTGCCCAACTCTCACTGGGATGGAAGTGTGAAGTGTATGCAATCTATGCTTTTTGTGAAACCGCCTCGCTTTCAAGGACAGGCGTGGCATCAGGACGAAATCTATATTCCGACTCGCGACCGCTCGTTGATTGGCGCGTGGATAGCGATGGATGATGCAACTGTTGAAAATGGATGCTTATGGATTCTCCCAGCCTCGCATCGCCGGGGGTACCTCTATCCGCAGAAGTCTCACGACAATCCGGATGAGTTTGACTTTGCTGAGGAGAGTTTCGGCTTTGATGACACGGGCGAGGTACCTGTTGAAGTGACTACGGGGACATTGGTTTTCTTCAATGGGTATCTGCTCCATCGTTCCCGTAAAAATCGTGGAAATACGTTCCGCAGGGTTTTAGTCAACCACTACTGTAACGCCTGGTCGCTGTTACCGTGGTCGCTGAGAGCGGGCGAACGCCCAGCGAATGCCGACCGGCGATGCATCATTCCGGTCTCCGGTGTCGACCCGTACGCGTGGAAAGGCTACGATACACCACCTAAAAATGTTTCATTGCGAACCTGTAAAGCTGTTGAGCAGCAGGAGGCTTTAGATGCAAGTTGAATACATCGCGGAACTCAGACAAACGTTGGAAACAATGTTTTCGCGGATTGAAGCGGGGGAGGATATTATGGCGCAGCTGCACCGAATTGAAGCGTTGTCTGAAGCTATCTCCCCTCCGGGCGGGGGGAAGGCACCGCCTGCAATACTCCTGCACTATCTTGAGCGGAAGAGTTATACCAAGGCGTTGGCGTTTCTGGAGGAGATGTAAAAGCAGTTTACCACAGTTTGCCACTATTTTTAATAGTGGTTAAACTTCTGCGATAGTGGTGACTGCCCCTGAGGGTAGAAATGATGAGAGTTGATGGGCGTAGGTTAGATGAGATGCGCCCTGTCACAATCCAACGGCACTATATTAAGCATGCGGAGGGTTCTGTCCTTGTGGCAGCTGGGGATACGCGCGTCATCTGCACGGCTTCTGTTGAGGCGCGGCAGCCCCGGTTTATGCGGGAACAGCGTATCCGTCAGAAGGGTTGGGTGACGGCAGAGTATTCGATGCTGCCGCGCTCTACCTCCGAGCGGATGCAACGAGAGGCGACGCGTGGCGGTCCCAGTGGCAGGACGCAAGAGATTCAACGTCTGATTGGGCGTTCCTTGCGCGCGGCAGTGGACCTGTATGCCTTAGAGGAACTCACAGTTTGGGTGGATTGCGATGTTATCCAAGCTGATGGTGGGACTCGCACTGCGGCAATTACGGGGGCGTTTATCGCGCTTTGGGATGCTTGTAAGGAACTGGTCAGAAAAAAAAGAATCAAAACTTTCCCTGTTGCGGATAACATTGCGGCTACCAGCGTTGGGATTATCAATGGACAAGCGATGTTGGACCTCTGTTATCAGGAGGATTCAACGGCGGATGTGGATATGAACATCGTTATGACTGGCACGGGTAAATTCATAGAGATCCAAGGCACGGCAGAGGAGAAGCCTTTTTCGCGTGACGATTACGACCGGTTGTTAGAGCTCGCTGTTGGGGGTATACAGCAACTCGTCCGCTTGCAAAATCGGATGATGCTGGAGGATTTAGATGAAGCTTGTTCTGGCGACGCATAACCTGGGCAAGGTACGTGAATTGACGAAAATGCTTGACGAGTTCGCCTTACGCGAAAGTGGTATGTTGCCCCGCAAAGCGGGGAAGCATACCAAAGGAAAAGGAGTAGGCACGCTCCGCTGTGCCGTTAAACCACGATACGAGGTTGTCTCGTTGGAAGCGTTCCCCGATGCACCCGAGGTGGTCGAGGATGGCAAAACTTATGCCGAAAATGCTTGCAAAAAGGCTTCGGTGATTGCGGCACTGACGGGCCTGATGACGCTTGCGGATGATACGGGGTTAGAGGTGGATGCGCTGGGGGGTGCGCCGGGCATTGCGTCTAAGCGTTGGGTAGGTGAAAAGCAGGATGACGACATCCGAATTGCGAAGTTGCTGGCAAAACTGGAAGGGGTTACCGATCGAACTGCGCGTTTTGTCGCGGCAATCGCACTCAAACACCCCAGTGCGACACCTCAAGTGGTTGTTGGCGTTTGCGAGGGGAGAATTGCCCAAACGGCAGCGGGTGAGGGCGGCTTTGGATATGATGCGGTATTTGTGCCTGATGGCTACGAGCAGACTTTTGCGGAATTGGGCGAGGAAGTCAAGAATCGGATAAGTCACAGGGCTAAGGCTTTGCAACTGGCACTGAAGTTGCTCTAAGCACGTAAAGTAGTAGGCACGCTCCGCCGTGCCGTTAAACCACGAAGGTGAGAATTAACAGAATGGCAGCACTGAATGATTTACGTAATGGGTTGGTTATCCGGCTCAACGATAGTATTTACACGATTGTAGATTGTCAGCACATCAAGCCTGGAAAGGGCGGCGCGTTTGCTCGGACGAAAATTAAGCGTGTCCCTGATGGGGCTGTTTTGGAGCGGACGTTCCGTTCGAATGAAACTGTTGAAACTGTGCGGCTGATGGATTGCCAGATGCAGTATTTATACAGGGATGGTGAGATATTATGGTTTATGGATAACGACACGTTTGAGGAACACTCTCTGCCTCAAGCGCTTATCGGGGATATGTTGAGGTTCTTAAAGGTTGGCGAGATTGTCACGGTGAAAATGGAGGGTAGCACGCCGCTTGCGCTGGGGTTGCCGAACTTTGTTGAGCTCCGAATCGTGGAAACCGATCCTGGGTTGCGTGGCGATACGGTGAGCGGTGGTTCAAAACGCGCTCTGTTGGAAACGGGCTGTGTGGTGAACGTTCCGCTCTTTGTCCAAAATGACACACTTATCAAAGTAGACACGCGCACTGGCAAATATGTAGAAAGGGTATAGGCATGAGTCGACAGACACCCCGGGATGAATCTCAATCCGAAGAGCAAGGCTACAGGGATATTCTTGAATTGGTTGAACAGTTGGCGGCGATTGTGGAACGCGCTGAACTCACTGAGGTGCGTATCCGAGACAACGAGTTGGAGGTACAAGTTTCAAGGCAGAAAATCATAGCTGCACCGATATCTCATAGCGAATCCGGCAATGCAGGAACCGGGCAGGCGGGAATACAAGAGACTGTAACTTCCAGCAGTGTTCCAGGAACCGGGCGGGCGGGAATACACGAGGAGGATATCCAATTTATTAATGCCCCGATGCCCTCGCGATTCTATCGCGCCCCCGCGCCGGATGAACCGCCCTTTGTTCAGGAAGGCGATACCGTCAGCACCGGAGACCCGGTCGCTGTGCTTGAGGTGATGAAAACTTACAACCCTGTTGAAGCACCCTTTAGCTGTGAGATTCTGGAGATTCTTGCTGAAGACGGTGAGGCCGTTGAATACGCGCAACCGCTGTTTAGGGTGAGACAAAACTAGATTTTTGTTATTCCTTGCGGAGAATTTTGTCATTCCTTGCGGAGAATTCAGCATTGGTATGAAACCCCTGCAAAGCAGGGGCAAATACCATTGGCAAGACAGGTCTAACAAGGCACTATAGATCTCGTCGGAGGTTTCTTATGCACCCTTAATTCGCAGGGAACACTCTACAACACCACTAAGAAACCCGATTTTGCAGAGGGTGCATTCCCCGCGAGCGGGGATTGCAACGTTTGCGGAAAAATCGGAGCAGAAACTGAATTGACGAAAACATGTTTAAAAAAATACTGATAGCGAATCGGGGTGAAATAGCCGTCCGTATCATCCGCGCGTGCAAGGACATGGGGATTAAGGCGGTGGCTATCTTTTCAACTGCAGATGCTGAAGCTTTACATGTCAAGTACGCTGACGAGGCATACTGCATCGGCCCGCCGCCTTCAACAGAGAGTTATCTTAAATATTTGAATATTATCGCTGTCGCGGATTTCGCAAATGTGGATGCTATCCACCCAGGTGCTGGATTTCTCGCCGAAGATGCACAGTTTGCCGAAATTTGTGAAGCACATCAAATACAGTTCATTGGCCCTTCCATCACGAACCTTGCTACCATGGGCGACAAGGCGAGGGCACGTGAGACGGTCGCGAAAGCAGGTTTGAGACTCGTACCCGGGAGCCGAGGGCGTAAAAAGGACAAAAGAGGCACTATTGACTCTGCTGAGGACGCCGCACAACTGGCTGAGAACATCGGGTATCCTGTCGGAATCAAAGCGGTAGCGGGAGGGGGAGGACGCGGCATCCGGATTGCGCATAACCGCCCGAGTTTATTTAACCTCTTTCATACCGCAAAGGCGGAAAGCGAAGCCGCTTTTGGCAATGGGGAGGTTTATATTGAAAAATGGATTGAAGAAGCACGCCATATTGAGGTGCAAATTCTCGCAGATACGCACGGCAATGTCGTCCATCTTGGCGAACGCGAGTGCTCCATCCAACGGAAACAGCAGAAGCTCCTCGAAGAAGCACCCGCTGCCTCTATCCCCACAAAACTTCGCGCTGACTTATGTAGAGCCGCCGCGAAAACTGCGAAAGCCATCGGTTACACAAACGCCGGCACTATTGAGTTTGTTGTGGATACGGATGCCAATTTCTATTTCTTGGAGATGAATACACGCATTCAAGTGGAACACACCATTACTGAAAGTATAACCGGTATCGATCTGATTAAGGAACAGATTCGAGTGGCGCTTGGTGAGGAATTGGGATATAGCCAATCCGATATTAAGCTGCAAGGACACGCGATTGAATGCCGCATTAATGCCGAAGATCCCGAGAATCTATTCATGCCTTCACCAGGGCTTATCACTGCCTATCAGCCGCCCGGCGGCATCGGCATCCGGGTTGATGGATATATTTACACCGGCTATACGGTGCCACCTCACTACGACTCACTTATCGCGAAACTCATCGCGATTGGCAGCGACAGGGAGGAAGCCATTGCTCGATTGAAGCGCGCGCTTTCCGAATTTGAAATTGGAGGCATAAAAACAACAATTCCACTTCATCAAAACATTCTGAACGACGAACGCTTTCTCAACCGTACGATTTTTACGAATTTCTTAGAGACATGACATGAACACTTTTATGCAAGGTTTACGGAGAACCCGCGGAGCATGCCTTGTAACGGCACGCGGAGCATGCCTATTACTTGTGGGTATCCTAATGCCTGTGACAGCAGGAGCGGTTACTTTTGTTGATGTCACCGATGAAGCCGGTATCCGTTTTGAGCATTCTAACGGGCGCCGCTCCAGCCTACTCCCAGAAGATATGGGCTCAGGGGCTGGCTTTGCTGATATAGATGACGATGGTGACATAGATCTTTACATTGTCAATATCCCCGGGCCTTTTCGGGGTTTAATGGTAGAATCCCCTGGGCAGGGGTTTCATACCAATATGGCACGGGGGAGCGTGCCTACTCCTTTTACACAAAATGCTACTAATCTCGGTAAAACAAATGTGCTTTATCGTAATAATGGCGATGGCACTTTTACAGACATCACACGTGCGGCAGGGGTTGGACATCGCGGCTACGGCATGGGGTGTGTCTTCGCCGATTACGATGGCGATGGCAGCATTGACCTGTATGTAACGAATTATGGCGAGAATGTTCTCTACCGTAACAACGGCGATGGCACATTTCAGGATGTGACAGAAAGTGCCGGTGTGGGTTGTGCTTTGTGGAGTACGGGTGCGGCTTTCGCAGATGTTGATGGCGACAGCGATGTGGATGTCTATGTTTGCAACTATGTCACGTACGATGTCCAAAAGCTGGAGGCTATGAAAGCGGCGTCGTTGCAATCGGGAAGGCCGGTTCCAAGTGCGCTGAATCCGCATGTCTTTGAACCGCAGGACAATGTGTTCTATCGTAACAACGGCGATGGGACGTTTACTGATGTGACTGTGGGCGCGGGTGTTGCGGCACCAGGTGGCAGAAGTCTGCAAGCGATTTTTAGCGATTTTGATAACGATACGGACTTGGACCTGTATGTTGCCAATGATACTTCTGTGAATTATACGTATCGCAATGAGGGCGATGGCACTTTCACGGATGTGAGTGATGAGTCGTGGACGGCTGATTTTCGTGGTTCTATGGGGCTGACTGCGGGGGATTACGATGGTGATGGTGACATAGACCTCTTTATGAGCCATTGGGTGGACGAGGAAAATGCGCTTTATAGAAATCTTTTGAAGGAAAGGCGTGGGAACGCAGAGGGTATGAATACAATTCGATTCGTAGATGAATCCTATTCTTCTATGCTTGCTGAAGTCAGTATCAAGCAGATCGGATGGGGCACCTCCCTCTTTGACTACGACAACGACGGGGATTTGGACATCTTCGTGGCAAATGGAAGTACCTTCCAAGAACTTGACCGGCCCGAAGTGCTCATTCCGCAACGGGATGGGTTGTTTCGCAACGAAGGCGATGGCACTTTCACGGACGTCAGCCAAAGTACCGGGATTAGCGGCGGGCGTGATGCGCGTGTCAGCCGCGGCGCTGCGTTTGGTGATTATGACAACGATGGCGATGTAGATATTTTCATTGTCAATAACTATGCGAAGCCGACCTTGTTGCGCAATGATGCCACGGCTTTGCCTAACGGTAACAACTGGTTACACGTCAAGCTAGTTGGCACCAATGCCAACCGAGATGCAATCGGCGCGAAGATTCGCGTGGAAACGGCGCATGCTACCCAGATACGGGAAATTTACGCAGGTGATAGTTACATGTCCTTTAACAGTTTTATCGCCGAATTTGGGTTGGGAAAATCCACACAGGTTCAGGCACTGGAGGTTACCTGGCCGAATGGCGAGAAACAAACGCTTCATAACATCCCGATAAACGAGTCACTGCACATAACGCAAAAAACAGAGCAGTAGGTTTTTCATCAATTAGGTTTCTGCCCCGATTTTTCCGTAAGAGTTGCAATCCCCAAGGAACCGGGCGGGCGGGATGCAAAGCGGGGGAAGAAGCTGCTCAAAATCGGGTTTCTTCACTATGAGAAAGTTGTTGTTAGTGAATAATATCCCTTTGCGCAGGTTTCCGTTTTGTCCGTATAAGGGAAACGGGCGGGATGCAAAGCGGGGGCAAGTTTCTTATAGCCGCAAAATTTTTACCGTACTTGTGTGCAAGGAAGGAATAGCATGTTTAGAATACACGTTGCATTTGGGCGAATTACGCCGCAAAAAAGCGCGACCCCGCCCTCCCTATCTCCTAGAGGGTATTATCCGGTGCTTTGCAGGGGTTCATACCTATTAGCCGCAAAAATCCTCTACATTTTGCTCTTATGGATGGCCTTGTGCTGTCTTTTCGGCTGCGGTGAGCATCCTGATATCAAGCGCGGTAAACAGTTCGCCGCAGCTGGCGACACTAGCGCAGCGATACAGCAGTTTCAGAAAATCCTTAAGCAACATCCCGATAACGCTGAAGCCCACTATCAACTCGGCTTAGTTTATGCACTCCGGGCAGACAAAAGCCTGGCAATCAGTGCCCTTAAAAGCGCGCAGCAATTCGCACCGCGAAGTCCGGAAATTACGTTTGCACTCGGAAGCGTTTACTGGTCTAACAATAATCGGCCACTTGCCCTTGAACAATTTCGTCAACTGCTGGAAGAGTCGCCATCCCGCGATATTATTTTAAAGGTGGCAGGGATTACCGGTGATGCATATCATGTCCAACGCCTCCGCACCGAGGGGAGCGACGATTACGAGCAAACCTTTACGGAAAAGGGCACCATGATGACGTTCACCGCAAAGTACAGCGATGATTATAGCCCTGCAATCTCGCCAGACGGAAAATGGATTGCCTTTGCCTCATACCGGCTCCAAAATGGCGAAATTTTCCTGATGAATATCGCGACGCGCGAGCTCCGACAACTGACACATACTGAGGAACATGACGAATACATGCCCGTGTTCTCGCCTGATGGAAAAACGCTCGCCTTTATTGCAGAACGAACAAGCGGGGGAATGATGTTGCCACCCTTGCAAGCGAGCGGTTCTGCGGCACCAAGAGGTAGCACCATCTATTTGATGGAGATTGATGGCAGGAACCAACGCCCGTTAATAAAGATGCAAGGGACCCAAAGCGCGCCTGTCTTCTCGCCGGATGGCACGAAAATCGCCTTTGAATCCAATGAAGGTAGCGAGGTAATGCAAATCTATGTTGTTAACACAGATGGCACCGGTAAAAAGCAGTTAACCCGTAACACCACAGACGATGGACATCCTGTGTGGGCCCCCGATGGAAAGCACATCGCCTTCACATCAGAAGACCGTCAGATTTACCGAGTCAGTGCGAAAGGAGGAGAGATGGAACAACTCACCGATTCCAAAGCAAGCCATTACCAACCTATCTTTAGCCCTGATGGCAAGCGGATTATTTATGTTTCTGATGCTGGCTACCACTATACACTCTGGATGATGGATGCC
The DNA here is from genome assembly GCA_958295855.1 of uncultured Poribacteria bacterium. Taxonomy (GTDB): domain Bacteria; phylum Poribacteria; class WGA-4E; order WGA-4E; family WGA-3G; genus CATQHH01. Next base: position 1,400,149 of record OY282383.1, read on the forward strand.
GATGGCACAAACAAAACTCAACTGACCAACCACATGGGCGCACATTTTGAACCCAGCCTCTCGCGTGATGGAAAAAAACTTGTGTTTAGTTCGGACCGGTCAGATCATATGCGGATTTATCTCATGGATTTGACACGGCCGGTTCAGAAAGAGAAATTGAAAGCCAGATTGGCACACTAATGTGCTGTAGGGGCAGTGCCTTGTGCCTGCCCTTCCACCGCAGCATAAAAAAGCTCCGATGAGATTTACAATGCGGTTAAGACTACATAATGCGGTAAAGGTACTGGGCATGGCTATCCTGCTTATTTTTGGCGCGTGCAATACAGATACACCGCAAACCAAGTTTGCACCACAGTTTACCGCGCACTATCAGCGGGGAATTGACGCGTTAGGTATGAACAACTTCGCTGAAGCAGAAAAGGCTTTTCAGGAATGTTTGGCATTGCAGCCTAATGCACACGATGCGCGCATGCAGCTCGCACGTACCTATATTAGGCAGCAGAAGTTCACGCATGCCGAAGAAACATTACAGATGCTGATAAGACTCCTTAAACAGGTGCCTGAGGAGAAGGATAGGCTTTCAAGAGCGTATCTAACATTAGCGCAGATTTTCAGTTATCAACAACGCTTTTCTGATTCTACTACTGCGCTCACTCGCGCGTTGGAGGTTAACCCTGCTGATACTGAGGCACGGATGCGCCTAGGTTATTTCCTAGGCGCGCCGCAACAGATGCTTGTTCCAGATCTCTCCGCATCCAAAAGACAGTTTGAGAAGGTGCTGGAACTTGAACCAAATAATCACCAAGCACTGCTCCAACTCGGTTTAGCCGAATTCCGCCTCGGCGAAGCGGACAAAGCGGCTTCTTTGTTTGAACATATCATTCAAAATTATCCCCGCCACGCCGGTGCGTACTACTATCTCGGTGTCTATCATCTCCGGCATGGGGCTCCCGAAAAAGCTGTGGCGAATTTCAAAGAATCGCTCCGCCTCAAACCGCGCGACCCAGAAACTTTGTGGAACATAAGGACTGCGTTTTCTAAACTGGGGGGCTATCCTGAAGGGTTACCGGACGAATTTAAAATTCAAGTTGAGGAACGAGGGCCGGGAAGGCCAGCACTTGCGCATGCCAAGCTACCGGATCGTTTATTTACTGATGTTGCACCGACTTTAAAGATGGACAAGGTTGATGGGGGACGTGGAAGTGCTTGGGGTGACTACGATAATGATGGGGATTTGGATATCGTCGCTGTCGGTACGTACCAACCGCATGCACTTTATCGCAATAACGGCGATGGCTCTTTTACGAACACTGCTGGGCAGGCTGGCATCGCTGATGCGAGGGGTGGTTGGGGTTCGCTGTTTGCGGATTATGATAATGATGGCTACCTTGACCTTTATATCACTCGTGGGGGCTGGGCTGGGGCGGCTGAAAACACGCTCTATCGCAATAACGGTGATGGCACTTTTACGGATGTCACGCAGACGGCTGGCGTTGCTGATGCACAGAGTAGTTTCTGTGCGGCGTGGGCGGATTATGATAACGATGGTTACCTTGACCTTTATATTGCGGATGGGGTTATCGGTGATGGTGCTGCGAATGTGTTATATCATAACAATGGCGATGGCACCTTCACTAATACGGCTGACGAGGCGGGTGTAGCCCATACGGGTAACTCTCTTGGAACGGCCTGGGGGGATTACAATAAAGATGGATACATTGATTTGCATCTGGTGAACTATGGACAGGCGAACGTTCTCTATCGCAATAACGGCGATGGGACGTTTACGGATGTGACGCAGGAAACGGGTATGAATCTGCGGGTGACGGATGCGTTTGTTACCTTTTTTCTCGATGTGGATAACGATGCGGATTTGGACATTTTTATTTCTAACTCGGGTTCTTTCCAAGCATTTATCGCTGGGCAAATCGCTGGCGCGGCTTTACACGACAGCGACAGGCAAGTGCTTTACCGAAACAATGGCGATGGCACGTTTACGGATGTGACGCGTGAAGCTGGGTTGTTCTGGGCGTTTGGCGCGATGGGTGCGAACTTCGGCGATGTCAATAATGATGGCTATCTTGACATTTATCTCGCGACGGGTGCGCCTCAGATGGGCAGGCTGGAACGTGATGCGCTGTTCCTAAATAACGCTACCCAAAAGTCTATCTCTTTCACGGATGCAACGGTTGCGCTGGGATTGGGCAACTTGGGTAAAGGGCATGGGGTTACCTTCGGTGATGCGGATGGCGATGGGGATGTGGATATCTATGTGCCGGTCGGGGGTGCCTTTATCGGCGACCAGTGGCCTAATCTATTCTATCAAAACCGTGGCACTGCTAACAACTGGATAACGCTTGAACTTGTTGGGGTGAAAAGCAATAGAGACGGTATTGGTGCGAAGGTGACTTTGACTGTGGATGGCGGAAACCTATTTTATAGAGAGGTGAGTAGCGGTGGTGGTTTTGGTTCGACGAACAGCATTCCGCTTGAGATTGGGTTAGGAAAAAACACAAGGGTGAAGGTGCTCGACATTGTCTGGCCTTCGGGGCAGGTGGATACGTATAGAAACCTGTCTGTTAACCAGCGGCTCGTTATCACTGAAGGCTCTTCATCTATTCGCCAGCAGTAGCCAGTGCCAAAACTTATTGCTTTTTTCTCGGCTTTACATCTACAATGTGGTTGAGACTACATAATGCTGTAAAGGTATAGGCAATTGAAAATGCATAATACTGAAAAACCAAAATCGGCTTTGCTGACTGAAGCGGATATGGCGTTGTTTGTGGACTATTACCAACTCACGATGGGACAGGCTGATTTTGATGCGAAAAATGATGCGGTTATTACGGCGAACTATTATGTTCGGCCGTTTCGATCTTCGGCTACACAGGGGCAATATCTCATCGCGGCGGGGCTCGAACAGGTTATCCATTACGTTTTAAATTTACGGTTTACGGACGATGTGCTCAACTACTTGGCACGACGGGGCGACCTCGGGGCGGATTACCTCGCGTCGCTGAGGGATTTCCGTTTTGACGGTTCTGTTTTTGCTGTCCCGGAAGGTTCGCTCGTTTTCCCGAATGAACCGATTATCAATGTGACGGGCAGGAGCCGAGATGTCCAACTTTTTGAAACGTATCTCCTCTGTGTGATGAACTTTCAAACGTTAATCTCGACGAAGGCTTCACGGATTGTCTACGCGGCACGGGGAAGGCCGGTGTTCGATTTCGGGGCTCGACGCGCACACGCCAGAGACGCGGGTGTCCTCGCGGCTCGTGCGGCTTTCATTGGGGGCGCTAGTGGCACATCGCTGGTGCTCGGGGGGTACTTGTTTGACATCCCCTACGTCGGGACGATGGCGCATAAGTTCATTCTCGAACGTTCTACTGAGGTTGAGGCGTTTCGAGAGTATGCTGTCAGTTTCCCGCACAATACGACGTTCCTGATTGATACGTATAATACGCTTGATGGGGCGCGACACGCTTGCATCGTCGCAAAAGAGATGGAGGCTCGCGGTGAGCGGTTGCGTGCTGTGCGTTTAGATAGCGGTGAGCTGTTGTCGCTGAGCAAGGCGGTGCGCCATATCTTGGATGGGGCGGGGCTGCACTACGTTGAGATTGTGGCAAGTGATGAGTTGGATGAGTTCAGGATAGACGCTTTACTGAAAAAGGGTGCGCCGCTTGACGGGTTTGGCGTGGGGACTCGGCTGGTGACTGGTGCGAATTTCAATTCTCTCACTGGGGAAGGCGGGCCTTCTGCGCTCGGTGGGGTGTATAAGTTGGTGGAACGTGATGGTGTGCCTGTGGGCAAACTGACGCTTGATGAACCTGCTAAGGCTACGCTGCCCGGAAGAAAGCAAATCACGCGCGTTACGGATGCTGATGGCTATTTTTGTAAGGACTACGTCACGCTCTGGCCCACCCACCCCGAACCGAGCCCCGCTGAACCGAGCTCCGCTGAACCGAGTTGTGATGAACCGAGTGGCGGTGAACGGAGTGGTGGTGAACGGAGTGGCGATGGGCTTTTAATTCCTATTGTGGTGGAGGGTGAATTGGTGTATGATTTTCCAAACTTGGGTGAGATTCAGGCGCATGCTAGGGCGGAGCTCGCAAGGTTGCCTGTGGCGCATAAAAGGTTAAGGGGTGCTGTGCCTTACGATGTGGAACTGCACCGGGTGCTTGATGGGAAACCTGCACAAGGCGCTGCGCTTTGAGGTTTCCAAACGGAGAAAGCATCTGCCCTGCTTTGCAGGGTAAATGCCTTTTGGGAGAAAAACTATGTTAGAAAAACTATTTGGCTTGAGGGCTCAGGGTACAACGGTGAAACGGGAGGTTGTTGCGGGGTGCACGACTTTCCTGACGTTGTCTTATATTATTTTTGTTCAACCTGTGATGCTTTCGGATGTGGGCATGGATAGGGGTGCTGTGATGGTTGCGACGTGCTTGTCGAGTGCGGGTGCGACGTTCCTGATGGCGTTTTTGGCGAACTATCCTGTTGCGCTTGCGCCTGCGATGGGCATTAATGCGTATTTTGTGTATGATGTGTGCCTGAACCCTGCTATCGGTTTGCCGTGGCAGGAGGCGTTGGGTATCGTGTTTTTATCTGGGCTGTTGTTTATGCTGCTATCTTTCGTGGGGTTACGCGAGGCGATTATGAATACGCTGCCGGTGTCGCTGCACCATGCGATTGCTGTTGGCATTGGTGTTTTTATTACGTTTATCGGGTTGCGGATGAGTGGGATGATTACGGGGCATCCTGTGACGTTTGTGACACTGGGTAATTTTGAATCTGCGCCGGTGCTGCTTTCCGTTTTTGGGCTGTTTGTGACACTGGCTTTGATGGCTAAGAATGTTCGGGGTGCGATGCTTATCGGCATTCTTGCGACGGCTGCGCTGAGCTTGCTGCTGGGCTTGGTGACATATCAAGGGACTGTGGCTATGCCGCCGCCTCTTGCGCCGACGTTCTTTGCGCTGCGGTTGCCGAATATCTTTGCTCGGCAGGAGCTGATTCCTGTGCTTTTTGTGTTTTTTGCGCAGGATATGTTTGATAGCATCGGTACGCTGACGGCGACTGGGCATAAAGGGGAGCTGCTTGAAGATGGCAAGCTCTCGAAGGCTCGGCAGGCGCTTTTGTCTGATGCTGCGGGTTCTGCGGGTGGTGCGCTGCTCGGTACGTCGACGGTGACGTGTTATATTGAGAGCATCTCGGGTATTGCGGCGGGCGGTCGGACTGGGCTGACGGGTATTGTGACGGGGTGTCTGATGCTGTTGTCTCTATTTTTTTATCCGCTGGTGAGGATTGTGGGCGCGGGGTATCTCGCTGAGGGGAATATAACGCTTTACCCGATTATTGCGCCTGCGTTAATCATTGTTGGGTGCTTGATGCTGAAAGAGCTTGTGCACATCAATTGGGAGGATATCACGGAGGCGATACCGGGTGCTCTGACGGTGGTTATCACGCCTCTGGCTTTCAGCATTACCCACGGTATAGCGTTCGGGTTTATCTCAATCGCGTTTATGAAGTTAGTGACGCGGCGGAGAAAGGAACTTCACCCGCTCATCTACTTCTTTGCTGTCCTCTTTATCGCACGGTACATTGGCATTGCCTAAATACCGAGAACGACAGACAGGCATTAGCCCTGCAAAGCAGGGACAATGCCAATTATTTGTAGGGGAAACCGAGCCTTGTGCCGGTTTCCCCTCAACTCAAATCAGAAACCTCCGACGAGAACTACAAGCAACAAAAACAACAGCAAAAACCACCAGTGCTAAACAAGGCCGAAGAAAGGACAAACTGATAAGCCATAACCAAAATAAAAAAGATGAGACTGACTACCTTCGTCCTTTGTGGCGTTCTACTGCTATTCGGTTGCAATACCGATGAAGATTCCCACCCACCCCTTTCCGAACCAAGCGTGCAAGGAATGCCAAACTATTTCCCCGATGCTGTCGGAAGCAGATGGGTTTACCAGGAAGCTAGCGGTATGCGATGGGCGCGGGAGGTTACAGACGAGCGCGGCACTCATGGAGAAGGTTATCAGGGCTTTGCCTATATGCCACCGGTTTCCCAAACCGTATTTGACTATCTGAAACCGGATGTCTATCGCGTTACGGAAAACCAGGTCCTTTTCGTCGTCAGTGAAAACATCGACAGCTACGTTCAAACTGAGCTCCCCAAAGCAGCGCAAGATGAATTCGCGGGTTTGGAACTGAACGTTGCAATAGAGGCCATATCACACCCCGAACTCGTTTTCTTCCATATTCCACTAACCTCCAATTTCCGGTGGGATGCCCTCAATGTGACAGTTAGCGGGAACATCATCTTGCAAAATCTCGTACTGCTTCAGATTCCCTTTGAGGTGGATATAAGCGTCAAAGGAGAGGTTGTTTCCGAAAGTTCACTTGAAACGCCTGCCGGGAGCTTTGAGAAGACATATCAAATTGAATATCAGACAGAAATCACATACATTCTTTTTTCGGAAGCGGAGACGACGCGGCAGAGTCAGACAGTATGGTTTGCTCCGCATGTCGGCATTGTCAAAATCGAAGATGAACGCGGCGTAACGGAGCTCACTGAGTACAAGGTAGGAGCGATGTCCGATTTGTAGGGGCAGTGCCTTGTGCCTGCCCAACCGTGTACCCCCAGATCTTCCCAAGGGTTAGTCACGCATTTTCAATGCGTGTTGAATTCTCCCTATTTCTCCGCAAGGAATGTCGAAAAAATGAAAGTTGTTATTTTAAGCGACAACAAACCGGGGCATTACAAGCAATCCTTAGGTATTGTCGAAAAATTGCCTGAATGCCGAATAGAATGGCTTGAGGTGCAATTCCGGCGTAAGTGGCGCGATAACCTTCTGCGCGTCTTTATGTGTATTTTTGGAGGCGTACCCCTCCCCATACTGTTCCTCCACGCCCTTCTCCGCTGGAGCCTCACCCCGGCTGCTTACAATGCTCTCGCGCGCCTTCAAGCCGCTGACGTTATCCTTTCGACAGGTTCATCTGTGGCAGCTGTCAATCTACTCCTTGGCAGGCTTCTCCATGCCAAGACGGTCACCTGTCGCCATCCTTCACCGTTAGGCACGCGCCATTTTGACCTCGCGATTCTCCCGATGCTCTCGTGGCCCAGCGCGGCGCGCAAGGACAATGTGTGCAAAACTATCGGCGTGCCAAATCCGATCTCACCCGCAAATTTAGATGCATTGAAAAAGCAAGTACGAAAAGATATGAAACTGTCAGACAGCGCGCGGATTGGCATACTCCTCGGTGGCAATGACCGGCACGAAACTGTCACCGAAGCACATGCAAAGCGTTTGATTGACATCTGTCGGGCAATTGCTGAAGAAATGAACGTACAAATATTAGTGACGACTTCACGTCGAACGTCTCCTGCTGTAACAGCATACTTGGCTACCGCGCTCAAACAGGCGGACTGGTGTCCATTATTTATTACCCCCGACAGCCCTTCAGAACTTGCCGACCCGTATCAAGCCATTCTCGCCCTAAGCGATCTGCTTATCGTCACCGCCGATAGCTTCTCAATGGTATGTGAGGCGGCGAGCAGTGGACGCAGGGTTATCATCCTAACGCTTGAACGTAGTTTAACCACTATTGAAAATGGTGGCAAACCTTCCCGCGCGCGACAGCCCAAGCGGTACCAGGTTTATCGCTATATGGCAGAACGTGCTATCGTGAAACAATGCGGACTTGATAACTTGGCCCCACAACTCACAGCGGCGTTTACCTCGGATGCTATCATCTCCTCACTCCAAGATACGAAAATAGCTGCCCGTGCCATCCGTTGTTTAGTAGCTAACAGTTAATCGGGAAAAATAGTGGAACTTCTTTTCACATTCGGTGTGACAACCAGTGCGATATGGAAGTTGATACAAATCAGTTTTTGTCATTCCTTGCGGAGTAATCAGCAAATGTAAGAAATAAAAAAGTTGTTCATTGGCCATTCACAACTTGGTATGAAACCCCTGCTTTGCAGGGGCAAATACCATTGGCAGGATACCAAAAACGCGCGCATTAGCGCGCCTCGTAGCTCTCGTCAGAGGTTTCTGATGCAAGTTTTTTAATGCTTAATTAGCAGGGAACACACTACAACTCATTACGAAACCCGATTTTGACAGGTAAAAATCCCCTGCGTCAGGGGATAAATCGGTTGTGAATAACAACCCATCCATGATAAATTCCTTATCACGCTGTGTTTATCCGCTGACGAAGCAAAGCGGGGCATTATACCTCAACGGAAAAATCGGAGCAGAACCCCAATTAATGGAGCTCTGACGCAAGGTTTACATTGCAAAATGTGGAATCCGAATTGTTGATCAAACTGAAGGAGATAAACAATGAAAGCCAAACACCTTGTACGAACACTTACCCTCCTAGTCGCTTTGGGAACAGTCGCATTTTTCGTAGCGCGCCCAGGTGCGCAAACAACTGAAGACGCTTGGAAGGCTTGGGTAGACGAACAGACCGAGACTGTGCTAAGATCTGCGGGAGAAATGGATGAAGCACGCCGCACTGAAATGCGCGCCAGTATTCGGGCGAAGTTTTCGGCACTCGCTGCAGCGTTGAAAAACGAGGTCGCGTCGCCACCGCAGGCTGAGGACTACGTTAACTTGCAAACGGTCAAAGAGCTACGGGATGCCTATGACGAGGACTACAACCGCAGGCATCAGACTACCACCGTACGCGTGACATATAAGGCAGGAGACTCTGAAATTTTCACCTATGATGAGAATATTCCGCTCGCCGAGGTCGACGCAAAATATCCACGCGATGCATGGCTCCAGAGGCTTCTTGATAGAGGTGGCACAATTGAGAACGCAGACGCGTATTGGGAATACCTGTTCCTGCGAGATACGTTAATGCATGTTGAAGAACATCCGCAGGTGTGGACATCCGGACTGTTCGGCATCCCGCCGACGAAGGAGTGGGAAACCTATAAAACGGCTTACATTGAGCGAGAACTCAGTCGGATTCAAAAAACCAAGCAGACATCGCACCGATTCCTAGAAGGGTTGCACAGTTTGCACCCGCACAATTGGGAGCAGCATCTAAAGGTACCTCATGTCCTAATCCCTGAATTGCCTAAGGTGACTTCCTTCACTGTGCATAAGCACTATAGCGGACCACAAACCGTCAAGGCACTCCGGGCCGCTTATGACGAGAAGTACAACGAGCGGTATGCCATGACTTCAGGAAGTGTCGTTTATAAACTCAATAGTGTCACGATTCTTGAATATCAGACCCCGCTCCCGATAAGCGAAGTGGAGGCGAAATATCCGCGCGACGAGTGGCTGCAAATGCTTCTTGAAAAAGGTATCACTATTGACAATTTTGAAGAATATTGGACATATCTATCGCAGCGGGAAACATTGGTGCAGATTGAAAAGCATCCGGAAGTCTGGTCTTCCGGGCTTTTCAGCATTCTGCCCACCGACGATTGGGAAACCTATAAAGCCGCTTACTTGAAGCAAAACATTGAGAAACTTCGCGGCGAACGCTATGGCGTGGAAATAGGAGAGGACATCCACAAAGCCGAAACAGACGCCCGTGAGTTTGAGAGGCGAATTAGAGAACGGTTACAACGTCCGTTACTCGACCGGTAGATTGCGTTGAATTTGCGCTGTATGGCGAGGGCTTCGTACCTCGCCATTTTCCCTTAATTCCTGGCCAGTACGAAATTTGCCCTCCACCGGTTGATAATATCCTGAGGCGAACAGATATCCATCGTACCGAAAATCATGGTATTTACCCATGCTTTACATCAGAAACCTCCGACGAGATTTTCAAGGTTCTCCGTTAAGACTACATAATGCCGTCAAGGTACTAGGCATAGACGAAAAAATCAAATGTCAGTTTGTCACTTGTCAGAATAGGGTTAGTGGCATGTTTTGATAAGCCACTGCGTCAATGTTAACTGAGAACCGATAACTATTGCAAAAAATGTTAAGGGCATTTCGTTCTCCTGTAGGAGGGAGCACCGAATCCCGTTCACAGCAGAGACACGGAGAACACAGAGGTACGTGGCGCGTGGCATCGAAAAAACGAAAACTAAATAGCCCTAAAAAATGTTGACATTTTTCGACAAACGGAGGTATAATAGTTGTATGCTACAATATGATCCCGTAGCGAAGCATCTGCTTGACCTGTTTTCTGAAGAGTTTGCAGCGTTAGCATTTGAGGGCACAGCGGTTGAAGTGTTAGAGAAACTGGACACCGAGCAACCCACCGTCGAGGTGCATCGCGACGATATGACGTTTAAGGTTCGCCTGCCAGATGAGGGAGAGGCGATTCTTCATATAGAATTACAAACTGGCGATAGCACAGACAAACCGATGCCGCTGCGGATGCTGGGGTATGCGAGTTTCCTTGTGGTTCGACATGAGATGTCGGTGTATTCGATGGTGCTGTATCTACGTCCGTCTGCGGGCCGGCATGACCCGGGGCATTATGGTTATGGCAATCCGGACTTGGGTTTGCAGTTCAACTATCGGGTGATTCGGTTGCGCGAGTTAGATGGACAATCCGTTTTGGATAGTGGTTGTGTAGGGTTGTTGCCTTTCACGCCGTTAATGGCGGCCCCTGCGGGGTTGTCAGCGTCGGCGTGGGTAGAAACCTGCGTAGCTGCGGTGAAATCAGCGTCGGTTGACAAGCAGACGCGTGCGACGCTGTTGTTTGGTATGTCTGTGCTTGGGAGTTTGGCGCATGCGCCGGAGCTCTTTGAAAAATCAATGTCGGAGGACATCATGCAAGAGTCACCCTTTTACCAAGTGCACTTTGGAAAGGTGATGCAACGAGGGGTTGAACAAGGTATTGAACAAGGTATTGAACGCGGTGCGCGTGAGAATGCCATAGAGAATATTCTCACGGTGCTCACGGCGCGCTTCTCGCAGGACGATGCACACACCGTGCAGCCAACGCTTGAAACGATTACCGACCTGCATCGCCTGAAGCAGTTACATCTGTCTGCTGTGCTTGCGGCCAATTTTCAAACGTTCCTGCAAACGCTGGAAGCGTAGAGCCGCTGCATCGAGAAACGGGGGCGTGATAGTTCGTAGGCGTTGTGCTGAATGTTATCACGCCTCTTGTGGTTGTGTAGGGTTGTTGCCTTTCACGCCGTTGATGTCAGTGCCTGCGGGTGTGTCTGCTGAGGCGTGGGTAGAAACCTGCGTAGGTGCGGTGCAGTCAGCGTCGGTTGACAAGCAGACGCGTGCGACGCTGTTGTTTGGTATGTCTGTGCTTGGGAGTTTGGCGCATGCGCCGGAGCTCTTTCAAAAATCAATATCGGAGGACATCATGCAAGAGTCACCCTTTTACCAAGTGCACTTTGGAAAGGTGATGCAACGAGGGGTTGAACAAGGTATTGAACAAGGTATTGAACAAGGTATTGAACAAGGTATTGAACAAGGTATTGAACAAGGTATTGAACGCGGTGCGCGTGAGAATGCCATAGAGAATATTCTCACGGTGCTCACGGCGCGCTTCTCGCAGGACGATGCGCACATCGTGCAGCCAACGCTTGAAACGATTACCGACCTGCATCGCCTGAAGCAGTTACATCTGTCTGCTGTGCTTGCACCCAATTTTCAAACGTTCCTGCAAACGCTGGAAGCGTAACGCGTAGGCTGGATTGAACGATTTCGTTGTTATCCCCGCAAAGCGGGGCAGATACAACTCGCTGCAATGCACGCCGCCCCAAGAAAGCCGAGCCTTTCTAAACCGCGTCCCGGACACAAATACCGATTGAAACCCAACTTTTTTCTGCTGCATCGTTGGGTTTCACTTCCCTCCTTTCAAGATTTACCCCTCTTTTGAGGGCCGTTCAACCCAACCTATGATCTTTTGATAACCGATAACCGATAACCGATAACCATTTTTATCCAGACAGGACTTGCATCTTTCAGAAATTTCTGATATAATATTCCCCAAAAGAAACCTTCGGCGAATTACCACATCTGAACATATTGATGAATCTTCTGCCTTATGATTGGGTTGCCATCGGATATTTAGCGATAATAGGCGCGCTCATCCTAATTTTCCATAAAAACGTTGTTCGTTGGTACCTTTACCTGATTGCCCATCTGCTAGGGATCGCAGGCATTTTATCATTAACCTTCATTCAGGAATCTTTGGCCTTTCCGTTGCAATTTATACGGGATTGGTATCCGTTATCAACTATCGCGCTCTTCTACTTCGAGATGGGGAAGTTGACACAGATGGTGTTTCAACGCTATTTCGATGAAACAGTCATCCGTTGGGAGAAGCAGGTTTTTAAAGGGATGCCGAGCTTGGAACTCAGCCGGCGGTTTCCTTCCATCGTACTCTCAGAGGTTTTACACCTCTGCTATTTTAGTTATTACGTCATCGCCGTGTTTTTAGCAGCGTGGCTCTATTTCGGAGGACAGACAGGACCCTTTCAGGAGACAGTCTTCGCCGAGACGTTAACTTTTAACCTGAGCCTGCTCTGTTATCCGTTTCTGCCTGCCACCGGGCCCCGTTATCTTTTTGAGAAGATTGAAGGCAAGTTGTCTGGTGGTTTTTTCTTCAAACTGACACACTCGATTCTCTCAAGGGGTTCATCAAAAGGCACGGCGTTTCCGAGTTCACATGTATCTTTATCGGTGATTGTCCTGCTTTGCGCGTTTCGTTATGATAGCACAGCGTTTCTGATTCTGCTTCCGATGTGTACCGGGCTGACTCTGGGCACTGTGTACGGTAGATTCCACTATGCGATTGATGCCCTCACCGGGGTAGTCTTGGGGTGCATCGTCTTTGGTATCACATCCAAAATCATTTAGTTCTTGAGTTTTCTGAATAACAGAATACACGAAACATTGTAGTTGAATGCAAGGGAGACTTTTTTCCAAACCAGGTGGCACTTACCCCCGCAAAGCGGGGGTGCATACCCTTAGCCAAATAAAGCGCAGCCTTAATTTTCCATTCAAGGAAAAGGAGAAAAATCATGAAGCACGTTGGACTAACTATTCTACTTTTGCTCATTTTCGGCACAACCTTTGTTGGGTGTCACATGATGCGAAACCTCAAGGTGAGGACAGAGAAATATACCGGACCCCAAACCCCTGAAGCCCTCATGGAAGCGTTTGATACCAAGTACAGTGCTCGGACAGCAGACACAAAGTGGGCTAGTACTGTAGAGAGATCTTATGGCGAAAAACGCAGCATTGCGTTTACGCTGACAGATATGGATACCAAATACCCGCGCGACGCGTGGCTTCAGATGCTCCTCAATAAAGGTGTAACGATAGAGAATTTCAAGGCTTATGATGACTACCTCAATATACGCTCGGATTTGATTTTGAAAGAATTTTATCACACCGGATATGATTGGGAAACTGCTAGAACAGCGTATATTGACACCCAGATTCAGGAGTATCAACTTATCAGTGATGCAAAGCAAGCCAACCCAGAGGTGAAAGATTGGGTTGTGTTAGGTGAAAACGTGCTGCCTTCTATTCCGGGGATAATTTACGTACGAAAAACGGAATCAGGGGCTAGCATCTGGTATATGGCAAGTTCCAAAACAACATCAGGGGTGGTCAAGGGCCCGGAACTCTCTGATAAACAGAAGTCGGATTTATTGAATAGAGGGGTGGAGCCGGAGGGATGGGAAGTTGTCTATCTTGATGAAAAGGGAAACCTCAAGGTGAGGACAGAGAAATATACCGGACCCCAAACCCCTGAAGCCCTCATGGAAGCGGAGAAATATACCGGACCCCAAACCCCTGAAGCCCTCATGGAAGCGTTTGATACCAAGTACAGTGCTCGGACAGCAGACGCAAAGTGGGCTAGTACTGTAGATACACCTTATTTGGGCGAAAAACGCAGCATTGCGTTTACGCTGACAGATATGGATACCAAATACCCGCGCGACGCGTGGCTTCAGATGCTCCTCAATAAAGGTATAACGATAGAGAATTTCAAGGCTTATGATGGGTACCTCAATATACGCTCGGGTTTGATTTCTAAAGAATTTTATCACACCGGATATGATTGGGAAACTGCTAGAACAGCGTATATTGACACCCAGATTCAGGAGTATCAACTTATCAGTGATGCAAAGCAAGCCAACCCAGAGGTGAAAGATTGGGTTGTGTTAGGTGAAAACGTGCTGCCTTCTATTCCGGGGATAATTTACGTACGAAAAACGGAATCAGGGGCTAGCATCTGGTATATGGTAAGTTCCACAACAACATCACGGAATGGAAGAGCCACATCGGTGGTCAAGGGCCCGGAACTCTCTGAGAAACAGAAGTCAGATTTATTGGATAGAGGGGTGGAGCCGAAGGGATGGGAAGTTGTCTATCTTGATGAAAAGGGAAACCTCATCTTGCCGGATAGATAGACGTAGAACTTGAAAAGTTGTTAACCCTAAGGGCACCCGCATTTCCACCGGGTGAAAACTTTGCGGCTGCCCACCGTAAATAGACAGTTTAATCCGCAATGCCTGTAGAAAGCTATGAACCTAGAAGATCGGAGGTTTGGATGTCCAACCAATTGGCAATTTCAGGCGGCACGCCTATACGCAACATAGAAAACAACCCGTGGCCCTCATGGCCGTTAAATACACCTCAAGAATGGGAATCCAAGATTGAGCCACTGCTCCGGCAAGTGTATCTGAGTGGTAACGAAGGCTCTGGCGGTACAATGATTGAGCGTTTCAGCGAACAATACGCACGGTATTCTGGAACGAACTACGCGCTCTTTATGCCGCACGGCACCGATTCCATCAGTGCTGCCTTAGCCGGTGCGCTCGACCTCGATGGATTTAGCGATGGCGGAGAAGTCATCGTGCCGAACTATACGTTCGTAGCGACTGCAAGCGCGGTCTTGGAACGTCGATGCACCGTAGCGTTTGTAGATATTTCACCCGAGACTTTTACGCTCGACGCCGAGGCTGTTGAAGCCGCAATTCGGCCCGAAACCCGTGCTATTTTGCCTGTCCATCTCGGCGGGCACCCAGCAGATATGGGGGCACTACAAGAGATTGCCCAACAGCATCAACTCGCAATTATTGAAGATTGCGCGCAGGCCCACGGTGCGGAATACCACACAAAAAAGGTGGGATCCCTCAGCGATGTTGGCGCGTTTAGCTTCCAAGCCTCTAAAAATCTGACTTCCGGCGAAGGCGGCATGGTCACCACGAACGACAAAGACATTCACGACCGGGTTTGTGCCTTTATGAATGTCGGACGGGCACCTGGCGGCGCGAGATGGGAATATCCACGGCTGGGATGGAATTACCGTCCGTCAGAATATCTCGCTGCGATATTGCAAGTGCGGTTGGAACTCCTGGAAACACAAACAGATCTCCGCAATCGGAATGCTGCCTACCTTTCCAACGCGTTGGAGACAATTCCCGGTATCACACCGCCTAAACTTGCCACATGGGTTACCAAACACGGGTATCACCTGTACTGCTTGAAGTACAACCCTGAAGAGTTCGGTGGCACATCTCGGCAGGAATTTGTGAACGCGCTGTCTGCTGAAGGTATTCCATGTTCAATCGGCTACCGGTCGCCGCTGTCACAGGAGCCGGGAATGGCACACGTTGCTCAGAAGTACCCACACCTTATCCGGACCTTGCCCTGTCCGAACGCAGCGTTGGTTTGCGAACAGAGCGTGTGGCTCTTCCAAAACCTCTTCCTCGGTTCCAAGACAGACATGGCCCAGATCGTGGCAGCTATCACTAAAATTCAGCGTGCATGGCATGAATAGACCGCGCAGCACACCGCTCCTTGTTTACGATAACGACTGCGATTTTTGCCGATACTGGATTGAGCAGTGGCGGCACGTCACTGGGGAGCGTGTTCACTACGCGCCCTACCAAGAGGTCTCGGCGCAGTTTCCGCAGATACCGCTTTCAGCATTTGAAACCTCGGTGCAGTTGATTTTGGAAAACGGAACGGTGTTGAGCGGCACCGAGGCTATCCTGCGTGCCTTGAACAACGGCTGGATGCTCTGGTGCTACTACCACTTGCCCGGGTTCATGAGCGTGACAGAGGCAGTCTATCGCTTCATTGCACAGCACCGTCCGTTTTTCTCCCGATTGACGCGATGGTTGTGGGGGACACATACTGAGCGAACAACGTTCTGCTTTTCGCGCTGGCTGTTTCTGCGGGTACTCGGTTGTATCTATCTTATCGCATTTTTTTCTCTGTGGGTGCAAATTCACGGGCTTGTTGGAAGCAATGGGATTTTACCGGCGGAGCAATATTTGGCAGATGTCCATCAACAAATTGGGACGAGAGGCTATCACCTTTTTCCAACGCTGTTTTGGCTGAATCCGACAGATGCATGCCTCCATTTTTTGTGTGCTGGGGGTGTTCTTTTATCTTTCCTCCTCATCGCGGGCATTTTTGCTCCTTTCACCTTAGTCGGTTTGTGGGGGTTTTATCTGTCGCTTGTGACGGTCGGGCAAGTCTTTCTCAGCTTTCAATGGGATGTGCTGCTGTTAGAGGCAGGGTTTTTGGCAATCTTTTTCGCGCCGATGCAACTGCGCGATGCATTTACACGTGCTTGGGAACCTTCCTCCGCTTTTTTGTGGCTTTTACGCTGGCTCCTATTTCGCTTGATGTTTGCCTCTGGGTTCGTTAAACTTGCTAGCGATGAGACATGGCGAAACCTTACTGCCCTCAACTTCCATTATGAAACGCAGCCCTTACCGACGTGGATAGGGTGGTATGTGCATCAGTTGCCCGAGTGGTTCCACAAAATTTCAGTTATCGGTATGTTTGGCGTTGAGTTAGTCATTCCGTTTCTGATTTTCGCCCCGCGACGTTTACGAACTATAGGGTGTATCGGATTGGTTGGGCTACAACTGTTGATTCTTCTGACAGGGAATTACTGTTTTTTCAATCTGCTGACGATTGCGCTGTGTCTACTTCTCATCGACGACCTGACGTGGAAGAGGCTGCTACCCAAACGGTTCATGCCGGGCATTTGCCCGATCCAACTGCCGCCTCGCCGATATGGACGAATCTGCATAGCAGGTGTGACGGTACTACTCTTTCTGTTGAGTAGCATCCGATTCGGTGGGCAACTTTTCAGAGAAGCGCGGCTGCCGGATGTTGCCTGGATCTCGCCATTTCGGAGCGTCAACACCTACGGCCTCTTTGCAGATATGACTGAGACGAGGCCGGAAATTGTCGTTGAAGGCAGCAACGACCGGCTAACATGGACAACTTACCAATTTCGATGGAAACCGGGTGAACTAACGCGTGCTCCCGGATGGGTCGCGCCGCATCAACCACGACTAGATTGGCAGATGTGGTTTGCTGCTCTCCAAGGGAGTTATCAGAATACATCGTGGTTTCTTAATTTTGTGGCGGCACTGCTACAAGGAAAACCTGAGGTGCTGAAATTGTTAGCAGAAAACCCGTTTCCGGACAGACCTCCGCGCTATATCCGGGCAACCCTTTACGATTACCGCTTCACCGAAATTGCCACGAAACGTGCGGCGGGAACGTGGTGGGCCCGAGAATGGAAGGGGATTTATTGCCCTGCAATTTCCCTCCGAAAGTAGCAGGCACGCTCCGCCGTGCCGTTGGCCAAACGAAAGTAGCCGGCACACACCGCCGTGCCGTTAAACCATTTCACGAATTAGATAGGGGAATTTATGCCCAGTCAATTTTTAACCGTCGCGCTAGCGGCAGCCAAAAACGCTGAAGAGATTATCACTGCTTACTACACTGGCGATGCGATGAAGGTAGAACTGAAAACTGACGAAACGCCGGTCACCCTCGCCGATACCGAAGCGGAGAAAGCCATCCGTAAAACCATCAAGCAGGCATTTCCCGAGCACGGCTTCTTAGGCGAAGAATATGGGATAGAAGAAGGCACATCGCCATACCTCTGGATTATCGATCCCATTGATGCCACAAAAAATTATATCCGAAAAATCCCGATCTTCGGCACGCAGATAGCACTGATGAAAGGTGAGGAACTTATCCTCGGCGTTTCCAATGCCCCGCTTTTGAACGAACTGCTCTATGCGGAAGCAGGGGGTGGTGCTTTCTTGAACGGCGAACCCATCCAGGTGTCTAATGTGACACATCCTACAGACGCGATGGTATGCCACGGCGGGCTGAAGTGGTTTACAGAGAAGGACGTTTTACCCGGCATGTGCAATCTTATCAATGACGTAGCACGCTCCAGAGGGTTCGGCGATTTTTACATGTATCACCTCGTCGCTTCCGCAAGAGCAGATGTTGTCATTGAAGCAGCTATCAGCATCTGGGACATCGCTGCCGTTACTGTTATCGTGCGGGAAGCTGGCGGTAAGGTAACGGATATGCAAGGAAAAGCCATTACGAAAGATACTGTGGCAATGGTGGCGACAAATGGAGTCCTGCATAGCGCGGTACTGAACTATTTTAAACCTGCTTGATTAAGGCTTCAGCCCTTGACTACCAAAAGGTTCGCGCAAGCCCTGTCCAATCAATTTCAGGACCAAAGGATAGCAGCATATCTGCCCAGTCTGTCCGTTGGAGTGCGTAACCGAGGGAACGGAGCGGATTTTCATATCTACTTCCTTCGGCGGTTTGCCATACGCGTGGTGAAGGAATCGCTGCCTCTACTGACGTGATAATCTCCACCGGGTCTTCATCTGGGACCATCGGCTCACGAATCAATCCCTGCGGACGATGTTCTGAGGGTTCATCCCATTCTGCATAACCGACGATGCTTGCTCCGCGACGCAAGACACGATACTGCTTCATATTGTATTGATGCACCTCCGGGGACTGAACATTCCAATAGACAGGAAAATTCTGACTCGCCCACCTCTTTTTAAGTTGATGTAAGATATCGAAATCATTACGGTTCACCTCTGTCCATTTGAGCAGAGAGGAATTTGGACGTGGCGAGAGGTGCGTTCGTAACTCTCTGGTAACCTCCTGATATCCGACTTTCTGATACAATTGATAGGCTTTCGCAGTCTCCACATAAAGAATGCTTCCCCGATAGCCTTTTCTCTTAAAGTATGCATTTAGATCCCGCATCAAGCGGGTTGCGATACCTTGACGGCGCATGTTGGGGGCAACAAACATAACTGTTACCATCCCAAATTTTTGAGGCTTGCCCTCAAAAAACAAAAAAGTTCGTGAACCAAACACATGTCCAACAGCCCTTTCATTGACGAATGCCAAACGAATCCCTTCTGGTTCAAGGTCTGCGTCAAATTTCTTTTGGTAGTAGTCTTTACTGATACTGAATTGTTCTGCTGGTAACAACAACGCTAAAATAGCATCGTCATCACCGGGCCGCCAATGTCTGTAAATAATTCTATCGCGCATGAATCTCCTTTGTTATTGGTAAAATACGTATTGAATTCCTCTATCAATAGAGCTTCACCTAATACACAGAACCGGATGCACTTTTTCGCGAGCCGTTTACCGATTTGATCTTTCTATAATTGCCGTGTTAAAACGACTAAGTGGAAAATCTTCCTTGAATTGTTATGTGGGTATGTGCTATACTATACAAATAACAGATTAAAAAAAGAGAGTGAGAAACACAAAATGCACCTTGCCACCTGTGTGAAAGATCAAAATGTGCTAGATCTGTCTTATGTCGTTGACGAAAATAGCCCATGCGAACTGCCAATTGATCCGGCCAAAATTTATGACCAGGCGACGTTGGAGAAAGATGGTTATTTTGAAAGCCGAGTCGACATGTCCGGACACTACGCCACGCATATGGATGCCCCCTGTTTAATGTATCCCGGTGGGGCTACCATCGCCGAAATTCCGAAGGAGAAGCTGACCGGGCACGCGGTGTTGATGGACTTTTCTGCAATTAAGAAACCGAATGACGCTGTGACGGTTGAAGATATTAAAGCGTGGATAGCTGAAAACGGCGAGATTCCAGAGGGGCACATCGTTTTTATGCGAACGGGAATGGATAGATTTGTCTATCAGGATAGTTTCAACAAACAGTGGATCGGATTCAGTAAAGATGCTGCCGAATTGCTCGTCCAAAAAGGTATAAAGGTTATCGGCACTGATGCCTGCAGCATTGACTCGGTGGCGGGCCATCCACCCTTACACGATGGGTTACCCCCAGCACACCTCGTCTTTCTTGGCGCGGGCATTCCACATGTTGAAGATCTGTGCAATTTAAGTCAATTACCGACGCACTTCTATGTGGTAATTGCCCCGCTGAAATTGGCGCGCAGTTCCGGGGCTCCCACGCGTGTCTTCGCATTTGTATGAGTCTTCTCTTTTTTTTAGCCCAAACCTCCACTGAGATTTTTCGTCCCAGCTCGGGTTGCCAGGCCATTCAAGACGTATCTGTTTGTTTTTTCAAAAAGCAAGTAGTTTTGGACACTGGCATGTGGTTTCCCCTGCTTTGCAGGGGTTAATACCACCTTGGACAAAACGGGTTCAGTTGCAATCCCCGCTTTGCGGGGAAAACAACGATAACGCCGAGGTTCTGCTTTGCTAATTTTACTTTACCGAGCACTTGGCGAATTGTTGACAGCACGAAAAAATGACACCAAAAATTCCTGCACCTTTCGCGAAACTCTTACGGGAAATAGGCGAAGTGGGCGGAAAGGCAACCTACCTCGTTGGCGGATTTGTCCGCGACCTTCTGCTCAAGCGGCCGAGCCTTGACATTGATATTGTCGTGGAAGGGGATGCAATCCGAGTAGCAGAAGCGATGCAGCGTCGGTGGAACGGCACCTTGCGGGTGCATACGCAGTTTAGGACTGCAACCGTCACGCCCGCAAATCCTGACTATCCAAAGGTTGACTTCGCCACCGCACGCCATGAAACTTATCAATGCTCTGGAACGTTACCTAGTGTGGAATCAGGAAGTATCTCGGACGATTTGCAGCGGAGAGACTTTTCGATCAACGCCTTGGCGATGCGGTTAGATGCTGAGGCTTTTGGAACTATTGTTGATGAAACGGGCGGGCTTGCCGACCTGACGGATGGCGTGATTCGGGTTCTCCACAAGCGGAGTTTCATGGATGATCCAACCCGTGTTTTTCGCGCATTGCGGTATGCAGGACGCTACCAATTTCGGATTGCAGAAACCGATAAGTTTCTTATTCGGGAGGCACTCCCGGTATTGGCACAGCTGAGTGGAGAACGCATACGGAACGAGATTGACAGGGTGCTTCTGGAGGAGAACGCCCCACAGATCGTGCAACAGTTCACACAGTTCGGCATAGCTGATGCTATCTTTGCAGGATGGCAGATATCCCCCGCGTTTGCTTGCGAATTCCAGGCAGCACAGCGGGCACTAACGTGGGCATCGCAGCACCTCGCGGATGAAGCGTTTCGACCTGTCCTTGTGCGATGGATGGCATTTTTCGGCAAAACAGTGCCGATATATCAGATTGAGGCAATCAGTTTTAGGCTCGTGTTGGAACATCAACTCCAACGATTGGTGAGTCATGCCCAAGCGTTTCGACATGGTGTCTCACTTGAAAAAGTGACGCAATCTGCCTTTGAGAAACTCGGATTCCCGCTGGCGCAGAACGCCCGGGTTGAATATCAAAACGGGAAGTGGCACATCGTCGACGCTGAAAACAGAGCCACTTACATAATTGGGGATGGGAACCTTTATCGGGTGGATACACCGCTAACTGCCTATCGTCAATTGACACCGATATTGGAAGCTTTAACGGAAGTTACTGCGCCGGGAAGGATTTATCAATTGCTGAAACCTTATCCACTTGAAGCGTTGGTTCTGGCGTATCTCGATGAAACTGTGCCACACCCGAAGCGCGAAAAGGTCGGGAATTATCTACAGAATTTACGGAAGATACGCCCATTTATCACGGGACGAGACCTAATTCGGTGGGGCGAAAAGCCCAGTAAAACCTTTGAGACGTTGCTGGCGGAGTTATTCGCGGCACAATTAGATGGAAAAATCACCACAAAATCGGAGGCATATTGCTGCCTGCAGAAAGTCAAGAGAGCTGCTAATCTATAGGGCAATCCATCTGTGCTTCCGTGGTCAATTATCAGTTATCGGGTAAAGAGCCATCTGATGCACATCAGAAACCACTTTTAACCAAGAAACGAAAAACATGTTTAATCCATACCTAGCAATTCTTCGGGTGACGCAGTTCATTATCCTATTAACCTTTCACGAGTGGGGGCACGCGAAATCTGCCAATATGCTCGGCGACCCAACTGCACGCGACCAGGGGCGCATGTCACTGAACCCGGCCGTGCATATCGATGCGATTGGAACGCTTTTGCTACCCTTGCTTGGTACGCTCTTTGGCGGTGCGTTCTTTGGCTGGGCGAAACCAGTGCCAGTCAACCCTTACAATCTCAAAAATCCCAAAAGGGACATGATGCTTATCGCAGCGGCCGGGCCCTTCATGAATATTGTCTTGACTTTCGCTATTTTCTTGAGCATTAGATTGCTCAATGAATTTCTCGGTTTTCCGGTCTCCGGTTCCGCAATACAACGTGAGATTTTCAGGCAGTTAAGTATGTCCGCGTTGATTAGTGTTTTTCTCGCTGCTTTTAACATGCTCCCACTTTTTCCTTTAGACGGCTTCAGTGTCGTACAGGGTTTGCTCCCGGGGCGCGCTGCACACCAGTTTGCAAAACTGAGCCCTTATGGAATGCCGATTCTGATGTGTCTTATTTTTGTACCCGGACTTCTTGGGATACCCAATCCGGTATTCGGATTCCTAGGAATTGTCAGTTATGCTGTCCTCAATCTGATCCGGTCGATAGTCGGGTTGTAATATGTAATCAATTTATTGCACAGGACTTACGCAAGTTTTGGAGTCGCTGTTTGAAACTCAGATCTGCACTTTTTTCGTCTTTCCTTACTGTAGCTCTCGTCGGATGTTTCTGATGCAACGATTTTAAGACGAAACGTCATTTACTGAAATTAACCATGTGATTCCAGACCTATCCTGCCAATGGTATTTGCCCCTGCTTTGCAGGGGTTTCATACCAAGTTGTGAATTTTGATGAACAACTTTTTTATTTCTTACTTATGCTGATTTCTCGGCAAGGAATATCGAAAAAATGCCACATAAGCTAGTTGAAACAACATCTACTATTCCAGCTATCCCTTCCATCTACTCTGTCAAACTAGAAGGCTTTGAGGGACCACTTGACCTGCTCCTCCATCTTATTCAGAAAGAGGAGATGGATATTCATGACATCCACATCGCTCAGATCACCGACCGGTATTTGGAATATGTGAATTTGATGGAGCAGCTAGATTTGGATGTTGCCTCCGAATTTTTGGTCATGGCAGCAACACTTCTCCATATTAAATCGCAAAGCATCCTTCCGCACTTTCCTAGAGATGGAATCTCAGATTCTGAGCATGCTATGGGGGACGAAGAGAATCTGGTCCGGCAGCTATTGGAGTATAAACAGTTTAAAGAAGCAGCACAAGTGTTGGAAGTTTATGCAGAACGGCGCACGTCGGTATATAGCAGAAACCCGAAGTTACACGCCGATTTAGATGGAGTACGCGAATTTGAGATTAAAGCTACGCTGTTCGATCTGCTCACCGCTTTCAAGAATGTGAATGAACGGCTTGCGGTGGTGGAACCTGAAGAGGTTTATGAAACGGTGGAAGAGGAAACAATTACCGTTGAGGGCAAAATCGCCTTGATCGAAAGGCTGTTGGCAAGTGAAGACCAGCTGCTCTTTGATGATCTATTTCCGTTATCTGCAACTCGAGCGGATAGGATCGTCACATTCCTGGCTATTTTGGAACTTATTCGGTTAGGCACAATTGTCACTGTACAAACTGATTATTTTGAGAGTATCTATATCGTTAAACAGTTGTAGGGCGGCATTGTGCTGCCAACAAATAGGAACTTTACTTATGGATTCTGAATTCGGGGTTGAAAACCCCTCACACGCTGAACGTCTAATAGATGAACCTGCCCCGATATCGGGGCAAGCCCCTCAGTCGATCTTGGAGGCAATTCTGTTCGCCGCGAGCGAACCGATTTCGGTGAAACAGTTTCAACACGCGCTTCCGGGGATATCAACACGCGAGATTCGGAAGGGGCTCACCCAACTTCGCGACGACTATCAACAGATGAACCGAAGTTTCCGCCTCGTTGAAATTGCGAATGGGTATCAAATCTGTACCTGCCCTGAGTATTCGGAATGGATTCGGAAGTTTTATACCCAGCAGGTGCGCGTCACGCTGTCGCCCCCTGCACTGGAAACGCTTGCAATTGTTGCCTATAAGCAGCCTGTCACGCGCGGTGATGTAGCTGCAATTCGGGGGGTAAACAGCGATGGCGTTCTTAATTCGCTTGTTGAGAAAGGGCTTGTTCGCATCGCGGGCAGAAAAGAGGGGGCAGGCCGCTCCCTACTCTTTGCCACCACCGACACGTTCCTCCAACATTTCGGATTGAAAGACTCTTCCGAATTGCCTTCGCTTGACGAGTTTTTGTTGTTCCTTGCGGAGTAATATAATGGCAAGGTAGCTTTAGAGATGCACTGTAGCTCTCGTCGGAGGTTTCTGATGCAAGTTTTGGTGATACACATTTTTGTGGGCACGGTTTCTAACGGGGCTACGTCCGGGAGCGAGTGACAGCAGCGTGCAGGATAGGGTAGGCACAAGGCACTACCCCTACTTTTTCAGCACAAACCTCTACTGAAATTTGACGTGTGATTCTAGAGGTAAGGGTAGGCACAAGGCACTACCCCTACGGATTTCTCCGCAAGGAAAGGCGAAAAAATGAACTATAACGCATGGTTTCAGTGCAGTGAAGGCTGCAACGACACCTACCCCCTGACCGAAATTATCTACCGATGCAAAAATTGTGATGGGTTGTTAGAGGTTCGGCACGACATCGACGCTTTGAAATCGCGCAGAGCCGACGATTGGAAATGCCTTTTTGAGCAACGCTACATGCGAACCAAATACCCTTACGGAAGCGGAGTCTGGGGAAAAAAGGAACTTGTCTGTCCCACTATTGACGATGACAACATCATCTCTATGTATGAAGGCGGGACCAACCTGTTTTGGGCAGAACGCTTCGGTGAACAATTGGGTGCCCCTGACTTGTGGATTAAGCAATGCGGAAACAGCCACACCGGCTCCTTCAAAGACCTCGGGATGACTGTGCTTGTTTCTATGGTAAAACAGATTATCGCCGAAGGGCGAGATATCCGAGCCGTTATGTGTGCTTCTACTGGAGATACCTCAGCAGCCTTGGCAGCTTATGCCTCTGCAGCAGGTATTCCCGCGGTTATTCTCTTGCCCAAAGAAAAGGTTACGCGCGAACAACTGATTCAACCGATTGCCAACGGCGCATTGACGCTCTCACTCGAAACAGATTTTGATGGATGCATGGATGTCGTCCAAAAACTCGCCGCACGGAAGGATTTCTATCTTGCCAATTCCATTAATTCCCTCCGCATTGAGGGACAGAAAACGATTAGCATTGAGATAGTCCAGCAGTTTGATTGGGATGTTCCAGATTGGATTATCATTCCGGGCGGCAACCTCGGCAATGTTTCGGCACTCGGGCTCGGTTTTTTAATCATGCAGGAACTCGGTATCATTGACAAACTGCCGCGCATCGCTTGTGCACAGGCCGAACGCGCGAATCCCCTCTACCGGAGTTATCAAACTGGGTTCACAGAGTTCCACGCTATTACTGCACAATCGACGCAGGCTACAGCGATTCAGATCGGGAACCCGGTTTCGGTTCATCGGGCCATCCGAACCTTGCGCCGGTTTGATGGCATTGTCGACCAGGCTACGGAAGAAGAATTGGCGAACGCTGCAGCAAGAGCAGATAGGACTGGACTGTTCAATTGCCCGCATACAGGTGTCGCCTTAGCAGTCCTCATAAAAATGATCGCGCGCAAGCAGATTCTCCCAGATGACAGGGTCATCGTTATCTCTACAGCAAATGGCCTCAAATTCCCGAATTTCAAAGTAGGGTATCATAATGTCGCACCTGGTGAACCGCTACCGCGCTACCTAAACAAGCCGCTTGAATTGGAAGCAGACTATGAAGGCGTTCTGAAGCAGATTGATGCCCACCTTAATGCCTAAAACGCCACGTAGTTGGCGGTTATCAGTGTTTTTCGTCTATGCCTAGTACCTTGAGGGCATTATGTAGTCTTAAGGGCCTTGAAGATCTCGTCGGAGGTTTCTGATGTAAAGCGGGGGTAAATACGATTCCTTGTAGGCGTGCTTTCCTAAGCGCACTTGAAAAAGAGCACGGTTGGAAACCTCGCCTACAAAGGAAAGTTAATATGAAAAATCACAGATTTTTCATAGTTTAACCTCCACAAAAGCACCTTGCTTCCTATCACATCCTACAAATTTGCGTCAGAAACCTCTGACGAGATCTATAGTGCATTGTTAGACCTATCTTGCCTTCTCAATTCTCCGCAAGGAACGACAAAAAGACTGAAAACCAGTTGCAATAAACATGGAAAATATGTTATAATTAAAAAAAACAACAAACAATAGGAGTGTAATGAATGCCAGAACAGTATCAGCCTAAGCCTGAGCATAAGTTTACCTTTGGGTTGTGGACCGTGGGCAACCCAGGCCGTGATCCCTTCGGTGATGTTGTCAGGCCACCCTTGAAACCCACCTATACCGTCCAGAAATTAAGCGAACTAGGCGCGTACGGAGTCAATCTACACGATAACGACCTTGTGCCCTTTGATGCTTCAGCTGCAGAACGTGATGGAATAGTCAAAGAATTCAAGAAAGCACTCGCCGACTACGGCATGAAAGTGCCGATGGCTACAACGAACCTCTTTTATCACCCAATCTTTAAAGATGGCGCGTTTACCTCAAATGACCCGAGGGTACGAGCGTTTGCAATCCAGAAAACTCTTAATGCGATTGACCTCGGGGTTGAATTGGGTGCAACTGTTTATGTGTTTTGGGGCGGCCGCGAAGGTGCCGAAGTCGATGCCTCTAAAAACGGACCCGATACTATTAAGTGGAACCGTGAAGCGATGAACTATTTCACGCACTACGTTAAAGACCAGGGATATGACCTCCGTTTTGCTTTGGAGGCAAAGCCGAATGAACCGCGCGGGGACATCTACCTGCCGACAACGGGACACATGCTTCACTTTATTGAGACGCTGGAGCACCCGGAAATGGTCGGCGTTAACCCCGAATTTGCCCACGAAACGATGGCAGGGCTGAATTTCATTCATGGGGTTGCACAGGCTTATGAGGCGGGAAAACTCTTCCATATTGACCTGAACGACCAGAAGATGAGCCGGTTCGACCAGGATTTGCGCTTCGGTTCTGAAAACATTAAAGGCGCGTTCTTACTCGTCAAATTCCTTGAGGATGTTAACTGGGACGGCTCCCGCCATTTTGACGCGCACGCCTACCGAACCGAAGATGAACAGGGCGTTTGGGACTTCGCCGCCGGGTGTATGCGCAGCTATCTGATTCTGAAAGAGAAGGCGCGCCGATTCAACGAAGATGCAGAGATTCAGGGACTTCTCGCACAACTGCAAGCACGCGATGCTGAACTTGAAGCCTTGATGGGAACTTACACTGCCCAAAACGCTAAAAAATTAAGAACCATAGATTTCAAACCGGACACTTTGGCTCAAAAGGGGCTTGGATACGAAAAACTAGACCAGCTCACGTTTGAAATTTTGACCGGCATTAGGTAAATGGCACTGAGGGTGCATACCCCTGCTTGCAGGGGAAAATACCACCCTTACAAACCCATATTGCATTTGCATCACACCCCTCTGACGAGATTTGTCGTATATTGCCATCCCTATCTTGCGTTTACCATGCACTGCAAAGGATTTTCGTCTATGCCTAGTACCTTGACAGCATTATGTAGTCTTAACGGAGAACCTTGAAGATTTCGTCGGAGGTTTCTGTTTCTCGGAGGCTTGCTTATGAGTACGCTTATCATTGCAGTTTTGAGTTTTATCGGGTTCATTGTTGCCTATCATACGTATGGCAGGTGGCTCGCGAGAAAGATTTTCGGCTTGGATGCCCGCGCGACGGTGCCAAGTCAAGAACTGCGAGATGATGTCGATTACTTCCCCACCAAGAAGGAGATCATCTTTGGGCATCACTTCACGAGCATCGCTGGCACCGGGCCCATCGTTGGGCCCGCCATCGCTGTCTTTTGGGGGTGGTTGCCAGCGCTGCTGTGGGTTGTCCTCGGTTCCGTTTTTATCGGTGCTGTTCATGATTTTGGCTCGCTCGTGGTTTCCCTCCGCAATCGTGGGCAGAGCGTCGGCGAAGTCGCAGGTAGAATGATTGGTCCCCGCGCCAAATTCCTCTTCCTCTTTGTCCTCTTTATGGGTTTGACGATTGTCCTTGCCATCTTCGGCCTGGTTATCGCCCTGATTTTTTCTTACTATCCGGAATCTGTACTATCGGTTTGGATAGAAATTCCGCTTGCTGTAGCCATCGGCATCTGGATTTATCGCAGAGGTGGCAATATTTTGCTGCCATCTATTATTGCGCTCGGTGTGATGTATATTGCCATGGGGTTCGGTGCCTACATTCTGCCGATTGATTTAGGGCAATGGCTCGGCATTCCGTTGCTTGGGAAAACCTACCTGAGCGTCGTGGTAATTTGGACGCTGGTGCTTTTTGTCTACTGCTTTATCGCCTCTGTACTACCTGTGTGGACGCTACTTCAACCGCGCGATTTTATCAACAGCCACGAATTGGTGATAGCCCTGCTGCTGTTGGTGTTGGGACTCGCCGTCGCAGGTTTGACAGGGCAAGCAAACCTAACCGCATCAGCTCCTGCCATCGCTTCGGACATTCCACCAGATGCCCCGCCGATTTGGCCATTTCTCTTCATTACGATTGCGTGTGGTGCTGTCAGCGGATTCCACTGCATGGTGAGCTCCGGTACTTCCAGCAAACAGGTTGCATCCGAAGGTGACGCGCAATACGTAGGATATGGTGCAATGTTGCTTGAGGGCGGGCTTGCCGTTATCGTTATTCTTGCCTGCTGTGCCGGCATCGGCATGGGCATTTTCAACCGCACCGGCACTGGAGCAAGTTACACGTTCCAACCAATTGTCAAGGCAGACGTTCAATTCTCGCCTGCCAATGGCATGCTTTCATCGCAACCTATTACCAATCATGAGGCGTGGCAAACCCGCTATGCAACGGGCAAAACAGTGACAAATCCCGATGGCACAACCCAGGTGGTAGGCGGCGGTTGGGCGAGTCACAACCTCAAAGCGAAGGTAAGTGCTTTTGTCGATGGCGGCGGAAATTTCCTGGCTACCCTCGGTATCCCGCTCAAGATGGGAATTGCAATTATGGCAGTACTCGTTGCCAGTTTCGCGGCTACAACGCTAGATACAGCGACGCGGCTCCAACGGTACGTCATCCAAGAACTCGCGCAGACCGCGAACATCAAGCCCTTAATGAATCGTTACGTTGCCACTGCATTTGCGTTGGTGATTGCTGCGGCTGTTGCCTTGCTACAGGGATCGAGTGGCCCCGGTAGTGGTGGATTGACACTCTGGCCGCTCTTCGGCGCGACAAATCAACTCTTGGCGGGATTAGCCTTCATGGTTATTGTCTTCTATCTCCGGCGCCGCAACAAACCGATCTGGTTCGCGCTTCTCCCAATGATAGTCATGCTGTTTATGCCTGCATGGGCGATGTTACACCAAATGTTTAATCCACAAACAGGATGGATTTTTACCGGCAAATACCTACTTTTCGGATTCGGTGTTGCGGTGCAGGTGTTGCAAGTCTGGATGATAGTTGAGGGAATCATCGCGTGGCGATATGCACGTGGGAATTATCCAGAACTTCCCCCCTTGGAAACCCTCGCTACCGAAGGCGAGGCATAGTGAGAAGGGTACACTGAAATTTTAGGAATCTTGGGCAAAGACAACCAGCAGAAAGTAGTCAATGAAGTTTTGCAGCATTTTGGAGGTCAATAAAGATGGACAAGCCTTACACAATTGTTCAACAAGACGATTACAAATTGACGCTCTATCGCGGAATCGAGCCACTGCATCCCGACAACGATAATGTTGATGTTCAAGTCACCTTTCCTAACGGAGAGAACTTCTCCGCAGTCTTTTTCACTCTTCAAAACATTGACACTTTGATGAAGCACTACAAAAAGACTGGGGAGTGTGCCGATGGGCTCTATTTTTGGGCATCTGATATGATGATTGTCCAAAAACTTACTGAAGAGACTATCTGTGAGACGATCGACAATTTACTAATCTCAGAAGAGTTTGAGTCTGTTTTTTCAAAAAATGAGGAATCTACAGATATTTCTCCTGAAGAGGAAAACAAGTTCTTCAAATGCTTTCATGAATCTTTACAGTATTCCTAATATCCTGTGCTGTGCCTCCGCTCGTCTACAATAAAATGCACAATAACATATCCCGCTGGCAACTTGGATAATTTACCCCTATGTGGCATGTCCAATGAGTAATACGGATGCTGGCAATGATGTCGCTGCTGCCTTTTCAAATGCCCTATGGATACATTCAATATCTGCATCCGTCTCTAGCATCTCATAAGGCAAACGCCATGCCTTGAGTGTCGGTTCAAGGAAGGTGGCAACGGAGTCAACCCACTGCCCGTTCGCATTACGGTTGTGAAACCCGCGATACCCGATGAATACTACCACCGGTACCCGCATGTTCACCACGGTGCCGCGGATAGCATCGCCGGATTCCAAAAACCCTGTATTTTGGATGATGATGACCGGCCGCTTGCCTCCGACGTACAACCCCGATGCGATAGCGAATGCTTCTCCTTCACGGGTTACGGTGATGACTTCGATCTCTGGGTCGGCTCGCAGGAGCTCATAAATCCGGGCACTGCCGTTATCCGGTACACCTACGGCATGGGTAATGTGCTGTTTCTTCAGTTCGTCTACAATGTTTTGTGCTGATGCCAAGTTGTGCTCCTAGGTTTAACGGCACGGAGGTTGGTATTTGCCCCTGCTTTGCAGGGGTTAACACTCTTAGTGTGCCTACGATTTAAGGGCTACCGTCTGCCTTCAACCAATGCGTCAACCACTGTCGGATCGGCAAGGGTTGATGTGTCACCGAGTTCAGAGATGTCTCCTTCCGCGATTTTGCGGAGGATGCGCCGCATAATCTTGCCTGACCGGGTTTTTGGCAAGGCAGGCGTAAACTGGATCTTGTCGGGCGTGGCGATAGGTCCGATTTGTTGCCGCACCGCTTGTTTGATGCCCGTTTCTACTGTGTCAGAGGCAGATTCGCCTGTCATGAGGGTGACATACGCATAGATGCCTTGTCCCTTTATGTCGTGTGGGTATCCGACGACTGCAGCTTCTGCTACCGCTGCGTGTTGCCCGATCGCCCCTTCTACCTCGGCTGTGCCTAATCTGTGCCCGGAGACATTTAGCACATCGTCCACGCGGCCTGTAATCCAATAATAGCCGTCTTCATCGCGTAGTACACCGTCGCCAGTCATATAATAACCGGGGAACCGGCGAAAATAGGTATCAAGAAATCGCTCATGGTCTCCGTACACTGTTCGCATAATGCCAGGCCACGCTGTTTTAATACAGAGATAGCCGGTGGCGGGGTTGCCCTCCACCTCATTGCCAGCTTCATCCAAAATCACAGGTTCAATGCCAAAGAAGGGGAACGTAGCGGAGCCCGGCTTCAGTGGTGTCGCCGCGGGCAGGGGAGTTATCAGAATTCCGCCCGTTTCAGTCTGCCACCACGTATCTACAATCGGGCACCGTTCCTCGCCGACTGTGTTGTAATACCACAACCACTCTGGTTCTTTGATGGGTTCGCCGACTGTGCCGAGCAACCTAAGTGTGGTTCTGTCATACGGCTCAACCCACGCATCGCCTTCCTTCATCAAAGCGCGCAGAGCTGTGGGTGCTGTGTAAAAGATATTGATGCGATGCTTTTCGACTACCTGCCAAAAGCGTCCGAAGTCCGGATAATTCGGCACGCCTTCAAACATAACGCTAATGGCTCGATTTGCAAGCGGCCCGTAGATGATGTAAGAGTGCCCAGTAATCCAGCCGATATCCGCAGTGCACCAATAGATGTCGCCTTCGTGGTAGTCAAAAATCTGTTGGTGTGTGTAGGAGGTATAGACAAGATAGCCACCTGTGGTGTGCAAAACGCCCTTCGGTTTTCCAGTTGACCCGGAGGTATAGAGAATGAAAAGCGGGTCTTCAGCATTCATTACTTCGGGTTCGCATGCTGTATCTGCTGTTGCCATTGCTTCGTGCCACCAAATATCGCGCGCCGCGTCAAAATCAACCGCGTCGCCTGTGCGTTCCACGACAACTACCTTTTCAATAGAGGGGCACGCTGCAACCGCCGCGTCTGCGTTCGCCTTCATCGGGATGTCACTGCGGGGTCCGCGCATTGCGGTATCTTGCGTTATCAGGAGTTTGCAGGCGGAGTCGTTAATCCGATCTCTGAGGGATTCTGCTGAAAATGCGCCGAAGACGATGGAGTGAACGGCACCAATCCTTGCACACGCCAACATTGCAATCGCCAACTCTGGCACCATCTGTAGGTAGATACAGACCCGGTCGCCTTTCTCAATGCCTTGTGCTTTCAGGACATTAGCAAACTTTTTGACCTCGGCGAGGAGTTCACTGTAACTGAACGTCTTATCTTCAGAGGGATGGTTTCCTTCCCAGATAATAGCGGTTGCATCGCCGTGGCCTGCTTCCACGTGCCGGTCGAGGCAGTTATAGCATGCGTTCAGCGTGCCGCCTTCAAACCATTTTATTTCCGCGTTGACAAAGTCATAATCGCGAATCGTATCCCATTTTTGATACCACGTCAACCGTTCTGCAATTGTTGCCCAAAACGCTTCCTGGTTTTGAATGGATTCGGCGTATTGTGCTTGATATGCTTCTAAACTGTTGACGTGTGCGTCACCGATTGGATAGGCAGTTTCCACCGGTGGAAAAACGTTGTTAGCCATTTGTTTTTTCTCCCATAAGGGTTTAACGGCACGGCGGTTGGTATTTGCCCCTGCTTTGCAGGGGTTAACACTCTTAGTGTGCCTACTACTTTGGGCACCCGGATGTTTCTTGAAGGTGCGGTGCCAGATTTCTTTTGTATAATCGGGCAGCCGCGTTCCTCTCTAAACCATTCTATAGTAAAACTTAGAATCTGTCAAGTTACGAGCGAAGGTGCTCAGGGATTTTCGTCATGCCTTGCGGAGAATGCAGAATGCAAGACAGGTGTGACAATGCACTATAGCTCTCGTCGGAGGTTTCTGACGCAAGGTTTACCTTCTGAAGAGGGGAATGGCGCCCAGAGGTTGTTCCTAAAAAGGAGCGCGAGTACTTGAA
The DNA here is from genome assembly GCA_958295855.1 of uncultured Poribacteria bacterium. Classification (GTDB taxonomy): domain Bacteria; phylum Poribacteria; class WGA-4E; order WGA-4E; family WGA-3G; genus CATQHH01. Next base: position 1,433,455 of record OY282383.1, read on the forward strand.
ATGATTCCATATTCTTTGCACTTCTCGATTATTACTTCTTCATTTTTGCAGTTTTCCAGAATGAAGTAATTCTCCTTCAAATCCCTGATCTTGTTAATAGAAATGCTCTTCTGATTCAGGTGTTCAATGAGAATCGTCGGAACAAAATATAGTTCAAACGCGTTATCGTCTGAATGTAAGAAATAAAAAAGTTGTTCGCTAGTCACTCACAACTTGGGTGAATCCCAATGACAACATCTGAGGTTGTAGTGGATTGCGTACGCTGGCAGATGTACAGGAATATCACCATCTACCCGAATAATGCTTTCGCCAAAGTCGTTTATAATTTCGGTAATGTTGTCCATGATTTGTTCGTATGTTACCCCTGCTTTGCAGGGGCTAATACCCTTTGCTCAAAACCGATCTGTGCCCCTGTTCTGTCCATTCCAACACCTTGTTTAGAGGACGCGGTTAGGTGTTGCGCCGCGATGCTGCACAAGAATTGTCCAAACTTCAGTAAATTATAGCACAATTGTCGAAAAAGTGCAATAATAGTATCAAAGTCTGGCAGGGTGGGCAGGCACAAGGCACTGCCCCTACAATGAAAGGTCAACCCAAATTCTGCGGATACGCGGCAGAATAGGCAGGCACAAGGCACTGCCCCTACATGATTAGATGTGAAATGCTGACAACTACCACATCCATTGTCATCGCGACGAGCCAGTGAATTGCGGCACCGTAAATAAACGAGCGGGTTTCGAGAGCAAGAATCCCGAGCAACACCCCTGCAACAATTGAACCGAGTGCCTCCGGCAAAGGCTTGGAATAGTGCATTACCGCAAATGGGATAGTCTGGATGAGGATGCTGTAATTTCCGAATCGCTTTTCTAACCCAAATAGCATGAACCCGCGGAAGAAGAATTCCCATGAAAACATGTAAACCCCGTACGCGAGTTGGTACAGAAGGAAGGTTTGCCAACTATTAGCGACTACCTTGCAAAGCGGATACTTTGCGAGGAAGGGCCGATACACTATTACTGCTAAGATGACAACCGGAATCATCAGTATCCATGCCGCTAACGTCACACTCCAGCCCAGTTTCTGATTTCCCAACCGAATTCCGTAATCACTCAGCCGCTGTCTTGTTCCAAATTTAGCAACAAGAGCAGGCACGAGTAACAAGGTGAGTGCGGTTGTCAAAAACCAGTAGTAGTATGAATAGCTTTCTGCCAGCGGGGCGTTTCCGAAATACTCAGCGAAATGGAGTTGGAAAAAACGCCGCCGGCTATAATATCGGTGCAACGTTAACAGAAGGGCAGAAGCGAGTAAAATTAACGTCGCTTGGCGTTCCCAACCCTGCAGATATTTTTCTCTTAATGTTTGGAGACGTGAATTCACCTTGACATCCTGTCTGTTTTTAGGGTATTATACCGTGACTAGTAGAAATTTGCAATTTTCGTTATTCCTTGCGGAGAATTCAGGGTGCAAGGGAGGTCTGACAATGCACTGTAGATGTCGTCGGATGTTTCTGACGCAAGGTTTACATTTGGTGGGGGCTATGCGTTATGGAAGCGGAACGAGTGGGCAGGCACAAGGCACTGCCCCTAGAACAGATTCAGGGCCTCTTAATCATAAGACTGGCTCCGCTGGGTGAGACAGTTTTGACAACGCCTGTTATTCGTGCCTTGCGAAACCATTTCCCCGACGCGTATATCGCCTACATGGTGGCTCCCACGCGGGAGGATTTGGTGTCGGCAAACCCGCATCTGAATGAGGTGCTTACTTATCAGCCTTCGGTGCCGAAACTCATCTATCAAATTGCTCGGCGAAAATTCCAAATGGCGGTTGTGTTGCAACCAACCTTCCGTTTGGTGCTTCACACGTTTCTTGCCCGAATTCCGTTCCGCGTTGGGTTTGAAACGAACACCGGCGGCCGGAAACTGCTGAGTCTTGCCGTACCAAATAACACTGTTCAGCATGAAGCACAACGCTATCTTGATGTTGTTCGCGCGCTCGGCGTTGAGGCGGTGGATGATGAACCGGAAGTGTTCGTTAATAACGCGGGAAAAGCATGGGTTGACAACTTTCTCGCAGATTTGAACCTTAATGATAATTGTCCCTTAATCGGACTCAACCCGGGGGCTGCCACATCCTACCGCCGGTGGCCGGATGGTAACTTTGCTCTGCTCGGAGACCTGCTTCAGAAAACGTACGACGCGCACATACTCATCACAACGGGCCCCCGGGAAGGAGAACTCGCATATCATGTGGCAAACCAGATGGCACATTCGCCCATTATTGTTAACAGTACAACACCCATGCAATTGGCCGCTCTCCTGCAACGGTGTCATCTCTACATCAGCAACGATACGGGACCCATGCACCTCAGTACTGCGGTAAAAACCCCAACGATTGCCTTGTTTGGTGCATCAAACCCAATTCAGTGGGGGCCACCGTGGGACAAACACACCGTTATTGCGCGCAAGGGGTGTGAGTTTATGAAGACGCTATCGCCCAAGGAGTGGGACGAACATGCCGCGATTGCACGCCAGAATTTCGCGGTGCTTACCCCGGACATGGTTATCGCCGCAGTGGAGAAGTTAGAATGGAAAAACTCGAGCGCAACAGACTGAGGGTGCATACCCCTGCTGGCAGGGGTAAATACCACTCGCAGAATTCAGATGAACAGTCCATCCAAAATTGTCTAATGGATATCCGAGCTCGAATGCACAGGCAAACCCTCTTGCAAACGGTGGTGTCAGCTGTCTTTTTTGGACTACTTGTGCTTGCTACCCTGTTTATTGTTGATCGAATAATTCGCCTTCCTATACAGTTGTTTAGTATTACTTGCCTAGTCATTTCTGGGGCAATGGTTGTTGGTATCTGCTTCAGTTTCAAACGTCGAAAGGATTTGCGATTTGTGGCGCGAACTGTGGACAGGGACATGGGGCTCAAGGAACGATTGAGCACGGCGTTTGAATTGATACAGGATGATACCCAAAGCGATTTAGCTCGACTCCAAATTCGAGATGCTGCTGCCACTGTTGCAACCCTAGCGGTAGCAAAAGTCAGTCCATATCGCATGCCTTTGTTACTGAAAGGGCTTCCAGTTCCGATTCTTTTCATTGCACTTTCTTTCGCGATACCGCGCTTCTACCACCTGCCGCAACTGCTTACTGCTGCTCAGCAGGAAGTGGTAGATATAGCTGTTGCAAACCTTGAAAAGGTACAGGTTAACAATCAGACGCTACAGGTGCAAATCCAAGAAACGGTTAAAAAGTTGAAGGAGGCAGAGGATGTTGACACTGCGCAGGCGCACCTCAGCAGTTTGAATAGGGACGTTCGCAAACAGAAATTGGAGCATAAGGCAGCAATTGAATCTGCTATTACCAAAGCGACACAAGCGACACAACGTTTTGGTGGCATGGATGCCAACCAACTTGCGGCAGAGTTGGAAGCGGTCATGGAACAACCTGAGATGCCGCCAGAACTCCAAGCTGAACTTGCGGAACTCTTTGCACGCTTGACTGAACGTCTGCCACAGGATTCGCTAAGCGATTCACTAACTCAGATTCAGGGGAAGGCAGTTAGCCAAGAAACGTTGCAGGACATTGTTGATGTCCTCCGGCAGGCAGAAAAGTCGATGCAACTTGCACAACTGGAGGCACAGCTCACGGCAAGCCGAAAGGAATTAGCACTTGCGGGTATTGAAATACAACAAGCTTCGAGCGGGATTGCTAATAGTGATGGAGCGCCTGGGCAAAACAGGGGCGATAGCGAAGTGCAAGGCACGCTTGAAGCGGCATCCGATTTTGCGTCGCAGCCAACAACGTCTACAGCCAATGAAGCGGAAGGTGATATGACAATAGAAGGAGATAACTTTATAGATTCCGGGCAACCCCCGCTAACCGGTGAAACAACCTCACCGTTACAGGTTGGCGGGACACAGTTGACGCTCACAACGGAACCTTCACTTGATTCCCAACGCTTTTCGAGAGTTTTCACAGGTGAAGGGCAGGCACAAGGCACTGCCCCTACCGACGCGCCAGACTATCTTCCCTTCAGCCACGCTGTCCTCAACGCGAAACGCGCGTATGCGCAAGCTATGAACAACAACCGTATTCCGGTGCGGTATCAAACACAGATGAAAGCCTATTTGGAGGCAATTGCCACGGTTAATGAAAAACAGGGTGACTAAACTTATCATCACTGCCGGCATTATTGCAGCAGTTTATTTTGTGTTGAGACACTATGGTGTGACAGACACTATTCGGCTGGAAAACGTCCCGAAAATCAAAACATGGGTAGCGAGTTTTGGTACGATAGCACCCTTAGTCTACATTGGGCTCTACATTGTCTCGACTATCTTTTTTCTCCCAGGCACCCCGGTGACCGTGTTAGCCGGCATCGCCTTTGGTCCGCTTTGGGGTATTTTCTACGCGTCGATAGCCTCTATTATTTCTGTTGCTATCGCTTTTCTTATTGCCCGTTACGCTGCACGGGGGCTCGTGGAAAGTTGGGTGAAGGACAATGCACAGTTCCGCGAAATAGATGCCCAGGTTGAACAGCAAGGCTGGCGAATTTTGATGTTTACGCGCCTAGTCCCACTTTTTCCATTTAACCTTCAAAACTATGCCTACGGGCTCACCAGTATCCGATTTTCCACGTTTGTGCTTGTTTCTGCTATCTTTATGTTACCGGGAACAATAGCATTGGTTCAACTTGGGGGCGCGTTTATCAGTGGTGAGGGGAATATTTGGAAGACGATGTTCTATCTCGGTGTTGCAGGTGTTCTTATTCTTCTCGTCTCCCTCATTCCAACTTTTTGTCGTTCCTTGCGGAGAATTGAGAAGGCAAGATAGGTCTAACAATGCACTATAGCTCTCGTCAGAGGTTTTTGACGCATTTTTTTTGGACTTGAAAAAAGTTGGTGGATGGGGGTGCCACGATACCCATTCAATCCAGAGACGTGGATACCGTATCATCTCGCCACCGATGCGGAGGTGCAACTGGCAATTTATGACACCCGAGGTGCCTTAGTCCGGCAGTTAGCCCTCGGCTATCAGCCTGTGGGCCACTACGAAAGTCGGAGTCGTGTAGCGTATTGGCAGGGTATGACACCCCTGCAAAGCAGGGGACATATACCACTGGGCAGAAATGCGGTGGGCGAACGTGTCGCGAGTGGCATCTACTTCTACACGTTCACCGCAGGGGATGTCGCGGCGGCGCGGAAAATGCTCAGCCTGAAGTCAGCTGCTCTTCCCCTTCTCATATTGTAGAGCGAGGTGCGGGGTACTTAGTCACGCATTTTCAATGCGTGTTGAATTCGTCCGCGTTAAAAAACGCCTTGTGCCTCGCCCTATTTTTCTTCCGCTCCAGCATATTGCAACGCGTTGCGTTTCCACAGAGATTCAGTTCTCGGAGATTAGGAATTCTACAAGGAACCCCAACTACCATCAGTGAGGTTACTTATTGAATATCCCGTGTTTTGTGAGGACGAATAGGTGTTTGGTGGCCCTGGCGCGGCTCGTCTGTGCTCATCTGTACAACAATCCGCTTGTCACCCACCCAAAGGACGTTGCCTTGTGCCCGAATTTGGGGTGACGGTTCAAACTTCACCTGGCCTTCCACCACATGTAGGGTAACCTCAATAGTTTGGGGGGTACGCCGCTTTTCAATTTCGGCTAAGGTCTCAAAAAACTGGCTTCCGAGCAGCGCGTCATCGTCACGGGCGAGATACGCTTCAAATTTTGCATCAAGGGTTTTAGGGTTCATGGACAGATTCTCCTAATTGTTGTCGCTGTAAGACTTTCTGCTTCCAAAGATTGTACTCAACTATGACGAAACGATATTCAAGGAATGTTGTGCTCACCACTTGTGGGAGTTTTGATGCGGCTTGCATCAGGTCGCTACTGACAGTTTCTCCATTTATGCGGTGCCATGCTGGTTCTGTGAGCACCACGATGCGAACATAACATCGATTTTGCACATCGTACAGTCGAGTGATATAGAAATCACAAGTTAGCGGGAACGAACGCGCGACGTAGAGAAAATATGTCGTATTCTTGATATCGCCGGTCATATTTAGCAAAGTTAAGTCGCACGGCGAGAATCGTTCGGCGCGCACCCGCAAATCATGCGGTGTAAACTGGATACCTGTCTCTGTCATGTCTCGAAAAATCGTCAGTTCAAAGATTGAACCGCGAGCAAAAGAAGCCCACCAATAGAGACAATAAGCGAGGAGGCATTCCGTTTCAGGTGTTTTCCCTAGTGTGAAGGGTTCACAGCACAGCTGGGCGAAAATCTCCCGCGCGTAGCCTGCTTGGATCGCTGGTGCGCGGGCAGGGACATCGGTCTCTGCGTAGAGCTCAGCGATGAACGCGTCGCTTTTTACGTCGTCAATGAAGCGGTCATAAAAGGCCTGAAAGGTCAGCCGCTGCTGATTCAATTGCACGGTCGCCTCCGCAAGCATCGTGAATGCTTCCAACAGCGTGACCCATTCGGTTAACGAAAACCGTTCTGCTTCTCCCAAATAGCGTAGTAGCAATGTTTTCTGTGCGTCGGTCAAGGTCTGCGTGAGTTCAACAGCGACCAAGGGTTAGCCCTCCATCTTTTTCTGTGCTTTCTGCTCACTCCAGCGAGACTGTTACTCACAGGCACGTTTTAAGGAATTAACGTTGTTTATGCAGCTATTTTAAAAATCGTGTTGTTTCATGTTATGGATATCATCGCACAATTTGAAAGGAATCGCAAGGGAATGCACGTCGCATTTGGGCGTGTCCGCCGCAAAAACGCAGTGCCATTCCGTTCTCCCGTAGGAGCAATCTCCGAATCTCGACGCTCCGCCAGTGAGGCATATCATGCAAGACTACCACCCCGCTTCGGTCAGAAGACGAGCGGAGACAGGGCATCGCCCTTGCGATTCAAGTTGGAGTCGTATAAAGAGTTCAACCTACTGACGAATTAACGCCTCTGCGGCGGCGAGTGCCTCCTCGCGCGTCACAATCTCGCCATCGAACTGGTGTTCCTCAATCTGTTTCAACAACATCCCAATTTCTTTTCCTTCTTTCATATTAAACGTACGAATCAGATCTTCGCCGGTGATGAGTTTTCCCTGCTTGAGGATAGGAAGGACATGGCGGTAGTAGGTATCCGCAATTTGTCTGAGTATTGCTTCGTCAATCGGATGCATCGCTGCGGAAAAAAGAAGCACACCCCGCCAATCGGAGGCTGTGGTTCTTAGAAAGTGGATTATCTGTTTCCGCGTCAATTGCTTTTTTGTAAGCTGTTGATGTCCCCAAACGAGACATTTCATAAACTGCACCCCTTTTCGGCTCAGTCGCAGTTGTTTGCCGACATCACCGAGGCTTCCCTGTAAGCACAGGCAGAGCTTAATCAACGAACGACGGTTGATTTCCAAACCTAATTCTTCTCTGAGATAGGCATCGATTTCAGTTTGGTAAGGGCGAAGCGGCGCAGGGATTGGGGTATCCTCAAAGGTGTCAAGCGGTTGCCAGGGCACGGGGGCTTGTCCTACACAAGGCATAACGTGTGCTAACAGTTCTATTTCAGACATTTTTTGCAAATAAGGACTTGCCTTCTCAACGCTGAGAATCTTCATTAATTCGTCGCGTACGCGTTCCGCGGAAACGTGAGGCAATAGGTGCTGATACTTCTGTACCAAGCCGATAGCATTTTGGGACATCTCAAAATCTAGCTGTGCCGCGAATCTATAAATTCGCATCAGGCGGAGTGGGTCATCGGGGACGACTTGTTCGCTCGAAAATTGAAGCAGACGGGTTGCCAAGTCATTTTTACCACCACACGGGTCAATCACGTGAAAGGGGCTTGACATCAGTACAGATTCGAGCGAGATTGCCATTGCATTCATCGTCAAGTCGCGTAAACGCAAATCATCGATGAGGGATGCGGCTCTAAATTGTGCGAAGTCCATGCTCACGCGAGGCGTTCTCACAATAACGCGTGCAGTAGGTGGTTGCTCCTCAAGCGCAATACAAGTTGCGCCGAAGCTATCGGCAAACGTTTTGGCAAACTGGATTGCGTCCGAAGCCAGCGCGAAATCCAAATCGGCGATAGGCCGGTTGAGCAACAGATCACGTACGCTGCCCCCGACGAGGTAGAGCTGAACACCTCGCGTCTTTGAAAAAGTGCTGAGTGCTTGAATAACTGCGTTGCTGCGTAGTTCTTGGCATGTGAATGTCGTTGTCTTCAAAGGTATTAGCCCTCAAGCCTCTGACGAGATACGCCTTGGATATTTCATGCCCGACTTTCTTTATCGAATGCACGTCGCATAAGTAAGAAATAAAAAAGTTGCTTGCTAATCACGCGCAACTTGGGCGCAGTGGTATATTACCCCTGCAAAGCAGGGGAAACTGATACCATTACGCCGCAAATCGCTATACCAAAAACTGGTTTGCACGTGCTTTTCGCCGTTGCGCTTTGCGCGAACGGAATAGGATACCATCAAGGTGCAGGTGCGTTGCATAGCCGATGAAACTTGCGACGTAGAACGGAACACCGCTACGAACAGCATCAGGAAGTTCTTTCCATTCTACCAACGAACGAAGTAAATCCGGCAATGTATCCCACGCTGCACCCCAAGATGGATATGCCGCATAAATCGGGATAAACAGAAACACACACGGTAGCAGCAGCATCGTCACTTTGGAGTGAGTCCACCCGCGATGTTTGCTAATAAGTGGGAGCATAGCAAACAACCCGAATAGGGCTGATTCTAGATACTTTTGATTCAGAATGAGCGCGATGTTCAACGCGAACAGCACACTATAAAATATTTTTCGGCTCTTGCTCTTAATATCCACGTCTGGCCACAGCCCGAACAGTACAGCGATGGCGAAACATCCGATGGCTTTTACAGGATTCACCACCGAAATCGTTGGATTCCAGTCTAGTGGCAATGCACAAAAGATTGAAACAGCGATAGTGGCGACGAGCGATATGATGAAAAAGGTGCTGTAGGTTACCACCCCGCCGATCCAGTGTTCACGAAACATACTCATAAGAGATAGTATAGCATATCCTGTAGGAAAATAAAAATCATTTTCTGTGGGCAAGCAACACAAGCAACACAAGGATGTGTAAATATTTTGTCAAAAGTTTGAAGTTGACTGCGGGCATTGCATAAGGTGAAATCGGGGTTGAAAACCGCTCCTACAAGAGAGAGATTATGGCTAATGTCAAAAACTTTACACACCGGCAACACAATTTTAATTTGACTTTTCATTTCAAATATGATACAATTATATCATATTGTCGCGAATCTATCTATCCACATGCTGTAGCAGCGTTATATTTTCCCGTGATGGAGGGGCCACAGGGCGGGCTGTAGAACACGTCCGACAGGCAGATGCAGAAATAACAGTCGAACCGCTTGATGTTGATCTGGGTAAGATCGAGGCAACTATTGCCTTTTTCAAAGGGTCTAGTGGCGAGGTAATTGCGTTTTTTGAGACGCATTAATCAGCTGTTTAGCGTACCACGCAGGAATTAGCTTGATTTCAAAAAGGAAAACGTGTAATATGTAACGTAAAGCTTGTAGGTGAGAGTTAACACGCCGTGCTTGGGCATCGGTAGAAGTGGTGAAACGCCCTGTCTTTCGGCGCGTGAAATACCACAAGATGAACCGCGAGGAATCTCTACTACTGGGAACTATCGCGTTTTTTTTATACCAACAGATGACAGAAACCCAGAAGAACTCCGTTTTTGAGATGTTAGTACCTATACTTCAAATTGATGGTATTGAGCTAGTGGATGTTGAAACACAAGGCAAGACGTTACGGCTTCTCATTCACAAACCTGGCGGTCTTTCGGTGGCTGATTGCCAAGCAGTGAATCAGGTTGTTCACCCGATTTTGGCGGTTCATCAGTATTTAACCGACTATACTCAGCTTGAAGTTGCTTCGCCGGGGGTAGACAGACCTTTGAGAACTGCCAGGGATTTTCAGCGAAATCGAGGCAGAACTGTTCACATAAAAGCCTCCGCAGAAAACGACCGGACGTATGAAGTACATGGCACTATCACGGCAGTACTTGCCGGGGCGGTAGTTTTGGCACAAGCTTCTGGTGAGCAGGTCTCCGTTGAAATTTCACAGATTCGCAACGCGCGCATAAAACTTAACTGGTAACCGACACAACCTGTTTTCTTCATAGGTGCAGCCGACAAAGGTTTATTAAGTTTTAGAATTTATGGCATAATTGTTTTCCGGCCCCGAGAAAAAGTCCGATAAAGGGATTTCCAGCCGATTTCTTCGTGGGTGCAGCAGACAGTTTTTTCTTAGGCTTTAGGGATAACTTTTCATGAGATAGCGTTGTTTCCAGCCTTTACAAAAATTTGAAAAGGAGCAAGCGGGCTGAAACTGAAAAAGAACCGCGAACATCATTATGTTAGAGAATCTCCAGAATGCTATTCGTCAAAACACAGCGCAAACAGATCTCCCTGAACACATTTTTGTTGAAGCGATAGAAGCTGCTTTGCGTGCTGCTGCGCGTCGAGTTTACGGTGCCGAAGCTGACATTTCTGTGGAGATTAACCTGGATAAGGGGGAGATACGCTGCTACGTCCCTAAAACGGTTGTTAATATTATGCGCGATTTTTCCACAGAAATTCCGATTGAGGAAGCTGTGAAACTCCAAGCTGATGTGGAACTTGGGCAGGTACTTAAGGTTGAGATTAACCCGACTGAGTTTGGACGGATTCCAGCGCAATTAGCCAAGCAAATCCTTTTCCAAAAAATAAAGCAGGCGGAACGGGAAAAGATCTATCAGGAATTTGAGGGGCGTGAAGGTGAAGTTATCGCTGGCCACGTTCAACGGTTTGAACGCGGCGGCATCATCCTTGACCTTGAACAAACAGAAGCCTTTTTGCCGCCTCGAGAGATGCCACGTTCTCAAAACTATGAACGCGGCAAACGTTTGCAATGCTTGATTTTAGAAGTGAAAAACGAAACGCGGGGTGCCCCAATTATCGTCTCACGCACGCATCCCGACCTTGTCGCAATGCTGTTTGAGCAAGAGGTACCCGAAATTTATGAGGGACAGGTGCGAATTGTGGCAGTCGCACGCGATCCGGGGAACCGCGCGAAGGTTGCGGTTACGGCAACCGAGGAAGGCATAGATGCTGTCGGTACATGTGTGGGAGTCAAGGGCATTCGGGTCCAGACTATTGTCAGCGAACTAGATGATGAAAAAATAGATCTGCTTGAATGGAGTGGCGACGCAAATGTCTTTATTGTCAATGCTTTACGCCCTTTGGATCCTGCCTTTGTCCGGAGAGTTGAACTGAATGAGGAAGAGAAAAGTGCGCGTGTCATTGTAGCGGACGATCAACTCTCATTGGCAATTGGGCGCCGCGGACAGAATGCGCGCCTCGCTGCAAAATTGACAGGTTGGAAGGTTGACATAAAAAGTGAATCCGAGGCAACTGTTTCAATTAATGAACTTTTTAAACCGGTAGCCCCTGAACCAAAGGATGAAGACGATGCGGCTTCAGCGGAGATAGAAGGGCCTGGTGAGATAGCGGAGAATACAGAGGTAAGCTCTCCTACCACTATTGTTGAAACCACAGATTCTGCCGGTGAATCTGAATCGCTTCCTGAGGCTGAATGGAACCAGAGTGCTAATGAGGAATCGGATCGGAAATAGTTTTTAGTTGGCAGGATTGACACGAGAGCCCGCTTGAATGAAACTTAATAATTTCATTCGGTACTGTAAGGGCAGATAGGTAGGAGGGGTTTGTAACCCCGGTTTCCTGCCCAGTGTAGGAGCGGATATGCGGGAGGGGTTTGTAACCCCGATTTCCCCAAATATTTCTTTAAACTTCATAAAAATGGGCCTCCCGAGGTTGAAATTGTTGATGGATGTTATTCGCACTTGTATTGGGTGCCGTGGTAAATTTCCGCAGAAAACGCTGCTCCGATTTACGTGTCACAGGAAAGGAACGTTGCAGGTGGATGTAGAAAAGAAGTTAACCGGGCGAGGGGCTTACGTCTGCCGTGCTGAAGCCTGCATTCGGAAGGCGTTTAAGGCTCCAAACCGGATTAATTCTTTGCTACGTGTGCAATTGTCGAGAGCGGTTATCGTGCAATTTGAAAAGACACTTCTTGAATGGACAGAAAAATTGTCCCCCGGTGTTGCTCTCCCAGAAGGAAAAAGGAGGAATCGCAATGAAGACATCTGAGCCGCAAAGGCAGAAGCTTGCCAAAGCCAATCGTGGGGAAAATCAATCCGCAAGTACGCGGGTTTATGAATTGGCAAAGCAATGCAATCTAACTAGCAAGGCACTTATCAAAGTATTGGAGACTCATGGTGTTCGTGTTAAAAACCACATGAGTACGCTCGACCCAGAAACCGTTGCGCTTGTAGAATCTGAGTTGGCAGCCAACCTTTCTGAGGAAACTTTCGTTCCACCGAACAAGCCTATTGTGGGTGACTCTGATGCGCAGGCGGCTACAAGGAATGGTTTGCAAATCAAAGAGGGCACAACTGTTTCGGTGCTTGCCTCATCGCTCAATTTGCAGCCTACTGCGTTGATTATACGGCTGATGAAGTTAAAGGTGATAGCTAATATTAATCAACCTTTGGATTACGATACACTTGTGATGGTTGGGCGGCACTTAAATTTTGAAGCAGTGAAAAAGCGGACCCTGGAAGAGGAGTTGTTAGCCGATACCCCGGATGCTCCGGAATCACTACAACCGCGTGCCCCTGTAATCACAATTATGGGACACGTAGATCACGGCAAAACCTCTCTTTTAGACTCTATTCGTCAATCAAATATCAGCGAAACTGAGGCAGGTAATATCACACAACATATTGGTGCTTACCATGTGAAGTTAGAGACCGGGAGCATCGTTTTCTTAGATACGCCAGGACACGCGGCGTTCACAGCAATGCGGGCGCGGGGTGCCCAGGTAACGGATATTGTGGTGCTGATTGTGGCGGCAAACGACGGTGTGATGCCACAGACGATAGAGGCGATTAATCACGCAAAAGCGGCGCAAGTTCCTATTGTTGTTGCTGTCAACAAAATTGATGTCGCTGGCGCGCGCCCTGATTATGTTAGACAACAATTGGCGGAACATGATCTTGTTCCAGAGGAATGGGGCGGTCAAACAATTTGCGTCGAAACCTCTGCAACAGAGGGGACAGGCATCGACTTTTTGCTGGAGATGCTGCTCCTTGAGTCCGCACTTCTTGAACTCAAGGCGAATCCGGCTAAGCCCGCACGGGGTGTTGTGATCGAAGCGCAGGTGGACAAGGGGCGCGGGCCTGTTGCTACCGTTCTCGTCCAGGCGGGAACGTTGCGGGTTGGGGATGTATTCGTTTCAGGAAGGTACTCTGGAAGAGTGAAAGCAATGATGGACGATTTAGGGAAACGGATGCGTGAAGCGGGGCCTTCCATCCCTATTGAGGTACTCGGTTTTACAGGTGTACCAGAAGCCGGGGACAAGTTTTACGTTGTTGAATCGGATAAGGATGCACGAACTATCAGCGAAGCTCGGCAGGACCGGTATCGCACTGCACAACTTGGGTCGAACAGCCGCGTCAGTTTGGATTCTCTTTCCCAACGGATTCAAGAAGGTGACATTAAAGAATTGAATGTTGTGCTTAAAGGCGATGTGCAAGGCTCTGTGCAAGCTGTCACCGAGTCGCTGCTCAAACTAAGTACCGATGAGGTTAAAATCAATATCATCCACCAAGCAGTCGGTGGTATCACCGAAACCGACATTTTGCTGGCTTCTGCCTCGGATGCTATTGTGGTGGGTTTCAATGTTCACCCGACAACAGAAGCAGTTCAATCGAAGGAGGCTGAGGGGATTGATGTGCGGACATATAACATTATCTATAACCTCATCTCGGATGTCCGGTCTGCTATGGAAGGTTTGCTTGAGCCTGAGGTACGAGAAGTCGTCATCGGGCGTGCAGTGGTGAGGGAGTTGTTCAAAGTGCCGCGGCTAGGGTTAGTTGCTGGAAGTTATGTCAACTGGGGACGGATTTCGTATAACCAACCCCTTCGCGTGCTTCGCGACAATCGGTTGATTCATGAAGGCAAGGTGAATTCGCTTCGCCGCTTCAAGGACAGTGTGAACGAGGTGCAAGCAAACTATGAGTGCGGCGTAGGAATTGAAACGTTTGATGACCTGAGGGTGGGCGATGTTCTTGAATGTTATGTCCACGAGCATATAGCACGATCGCTCTCGTAGACAACGTGTGGAAAAACTGAGTTCCCAGGGGTGAGCCCACACAACACAGATTACCATGCACATCGGTGTTTGTAAAATTTGGCTCCACATTCCAGAGAGCCACTCGCTGAAGACGAAACGCCGGGTTATCAAAAGTCTTATCGCCCGGCTCAAAAATCGATTTAATATAGCTGTTGCGGAAGTAGATGCGTTGGATGTGCATCAATCTGCAGTGTTAGCGGCTGTCTCGGTTTCTAACGATACTGCGTATCTGAACAGCCTGATTTCGCGTGTTATAACTTTTATTGAGACGAATGCTGGTGCTGAATTGGTGGATTACGAAACCGAATTTTTCTTTTGATAACCGCTTGAGCGTATAGGTTTACGGTAAACGGAAGGAGCAACATGGTAGACAATAGAAGGCAAGATCGGGTAGGGACCCTCATCCAGAGAGAGTTAAGTGAGCTTATCCAACGTTCTGTCAAAGACCCGCGCGTTGAATTTTGTACTGTCACCCAAGCGGAGGTTTCATCGGATCTGAAATATGTAGATGTGAAGGTGAGTGTTATTGGTGACGAGGCACAGAAGGATAACACGCTCGCTGGCCTGAAAAGTGCCGCAGGGTTTTTGAGGCGAGAAATCGGCCGTCGCTTAACGCTCCGCTATTCCCCAGAACTCCGGTTCACCTTGGATGAATCTGTGGACTACCTCATGAAAATAGATGGGCTCCTGAAATCTATTGAGGCTGAAGACGAAACGCCGGAAAACCTCTCGGCTGAGCCAACGACGAGCGGAGCACAGTCCGCGCCTACAGACAGTTGATATGCGCAACTACAGCACACTTTTAACGCTATTTGAGCAGCACCATACCTTCGCGCTTTCAACACACCTTAACCCCGACGGCGATGCAATTGGTTCGGAGATGAGCCTCTATCTCTTTCTCAAAAGATTGGGGAAGTCGGTGAAAATGTTTAATACGGATGCAGTACCGCTCAACTATAGATTTCTACCGTTTTGGGATAGCATTCAGAACGCACAGGCTGTTGGAACGTATCGCCCGGAGGTGTTGGTTGTTTTGGACGCAAGCACACTGGAACGAATTGGCAAGACTTTGTCTAAAACGTTGCTACCGACGCACGCCCTCGTGAACATAGACCATCACGCCACAGCAGAAGCGTTTGGGGATATCAACCTGATCGTTCCTTCAGCCTCTTCCACATCAGAAATTGTTTACAAACTCATTAAACACCATCAAACACCGATAGGCAAAGCGTGCGCCCTTTGTCTCTATACCGGACTGATGTTTGACACAGGTTGTTTTCGCTATAGTAATGCGACAGCGGAAACGCATCGAATCGCGGCGGAATTGATTGAGATAGGGGATTTCGCCCCGGATGAAGTCTACCGAAACGTTTATGAACAGGTACCTGTAGGCAAAATTCGCCTATTGAGTGATGTGCTCCGTACCTTGCGAGTAACGGATAATGGTAAGATAGCATCGGTGTACGCAACGCAGGCGATGTTCCGTAAAACTGGAACAACTGCTGATGCCGTAGAGGGCATTGTAAATCAGATCCAAACGGTCGCCGGGGTTGAGGTGGCACTTTGTGTGACTGAACTCAAGGATGGAAGCGCGAAGGTAAGTCTACGGAGCCAAGGCCAAGTTGATGTTGGTAAACTCGCAGCGAAGTTCAATGGCGGCGGCCACGCCCGTGCCTCAGGTTGCCGGCTTATGATGCCGTATCCTTCAGCTATTACTGCCCTCGTTGCAAGTGCACAAGAGTGCATCCATCAAAACACAAAAACTAACAAAAGTCGGGATTGCTAGTGCTTTGCCCACCTCAAAATTGCAGGTTGGTAGTCGCACAATTTATTGCGCATGGAGAGGCACAATGGATTGTGCTATTATGAACCCATTTAAAAGTTGAAAATGGATATAGCCCTAGAGGGGTTGAACAACGTGGAAACTTTTTATAGCTTAGACGATGTCCCCGAATTCGGCAGGCACTCGGCAGTCACCTTTGGCGTGTTTGATGGGATTCATATTGGCCACCAATCGGTTATCAATATGCTTCTCAAGGAGGCTGCGCAAAATAAGTTGATGAGCCTCCTGGTTGGTTTCTATCCACATCCTCTGGCGTTTCTTGCCCCGGAACGCTGCCCACCTATCCTGATGCCGCTTGCCAAGCGCATCGAAATCCTTGAGCAACTTGGTATTGATAAAACTGTCATTCTGAGTTTTGATGCGGAGATTGCCTCCATGTCACCTGAGACGTTTGTAAAGCGCGTGCTATTGGAAAAGTGTCGCGCCAAGCATGTGGTTGTTGGATATGCCTGTCAGTTTGGGAAGGACCGGGCAGGCAATGCACAAAGTTTACAGGAACTTAGCCGGTCTCGTTCGTTTCATGTCTCAATTGTTCCACCTACAGAAATAAACGGTGCCCCTGTACATAGTACACGTATCCGCGAAGCCCTCGCGAGGGGGGATCTTCAATGGAGTTCGCAATTATTGGGGCGTCCCTATTCCCTTGTTGGCGATGTGGTTCGCGGTGACGGCAGAGGTAGACACCTCGGCTTTCCAACCGCGAATATAGAGACTCAAGATCAAATTTGTCCTCCGAATGGGGTGTACGCGATTCGCGCCAAACTGGAGGGGCGGTGGTTAGATGGCGTATTAAACATCGGAATACGTCCCACATTTAACGCGCTGAATTTTCAGGTAGAAAGTCACTTTTTTGACTTTGATGAAACTATCTATGGGAAATCGGTAGAAATCTTTTTTGTAGAGAAAATTAGGGGCGAACGGAAGTTTCCGAATCTTGAATCTTTGATTCAACAGATACAACGGGATATCGCTGTTGCGTCTGAGATTCTGGCAGAGTCAGTTTGCATTTGAGCTAGAGAACGCGCCAGGGGTTGCGCGCCTAGAAACCCTGCGTCATCCGTGGCTTAGCCAATCATGCGCGCCTTTTATTTCTTGTGTCCAATCCCCCCACAAAACGGATAACTGCAGACCGAAAACTGAATACCTCTAACTATCCTCAGTTTAATTTGAATTTTAGGTTGATTTGTGGTATCATATATTAATGAAAAATATGTGTTAGGCATTCAACTGAAAGGAGGTAAATGCAATTGGCAATTGGTGCAGCAGAGAAGCAGGAATTAATCCAACAGTACCAGATACACGAACGGGATACCGGTTCCCCGGAGGCTCAAGTGGCCGTTTTGAATGCTCGCATTCGACAGTTAACTGAACATTTTCGGACGCACAGGAAGGACTATCATTCCCGCCATGGACTTTTCCGCTTAGTTGGCAAACAGCGTCGGTTGTTACGATATCTTTATAAGAAGGACATTACGCGCTACTATCGTTTAATTAAGGAACTCGGAATTCGTGACACTATCGGATCCAGGAGCAGTTAGGAGGTTTTTTGCAGCCTTCACTCTGATGATTTGAAAACGCACGGAGCGCATGAATGGTATTGTGATTTGGAAATACAGGAGTAGGATATAAAATGAAAGTTGAAATGCAACTTGGGAGCGAGAAGTTATCGATTGAAACCGGAAAAATTGCTAAACAGGCAGACGGTGCTGTTTGGGTGCAATACGGTGGAACGGTTGTCTTAGTCACGGTGGTAGCCGATGATAGTGAGCATGACCTGGATTTCTTTCCCTTAACAGTAGATTATAGAGAGAGGGCTTACGCCAGTGGACGCATTCCGACAGTCTATGGCAGACGAGAGCCCCGCCCCGGAACGTCAGAACAGCTCGTCGGACGCTTAATCGACCATTGCATCCGGCCACTCTTCCCGAAGGACTTTAAGGCTGAAGTACAAGTTTTATGCAATGTGTTTTCATCGGATGGAGTTCACCCTGCGGACGTACCTGCACTCATCGGTACTTCCGCTGCGTTATCAATTTCCGATATACCCTTTAACGGCCCAGTTGCCGCAGTCACTGTTGGTAAAATTGAAAACGAATTGATAATCAACCCGACTTACGAGGCATTACATGCCTCCGAGATGGAACTTTTCGTAAGTGGCAAGGCAGATGCGGTGATGTCGGTTGAAGGCGGCGGGCATGAAATCCCCGAAGACGAGGTCATTGACACAATTATCGCCGCACATGAACAGATAAAAGAAGTTATTAAGATTCAAGAGGGATTGGCCGCCGTGTGCAGTAATACGAAGCGCGACTATGCCTCCAAAAGCGTAGAGGCACACCTCAGTAGCCGTGTGCGACATCTTGCCACCTCTCGAATCCGAGAGTCCATTGGGATGGCAGATAAAAAATTACGTGAAGATTATCTCGAACAAGTGCAAGAAGAAGTCCTGTCAGAAATCCTTGAGGATGCGCCGGAGGAAACCGATCCCAATGCGACGAAAGACACGATTTCTATCCTAAGTGAAATTGAAAAAGAGGAGATGCGCGCAGCGATTCTCACAGAAGGCAAACGCGTTGATGGACGGGGCGTAACCGACATCCGCACGATTTCTGGCGAAGCCGCTTTGCTGCCGTACACCCACGGTTCCGCGCTCTTTAGCAGGGGGCAGACACAGGCACTCTGTGTCACAACGCTCGGTACATCTGGCGATGAAGATGTGCAACGTGGACTTGACGGTGAAGCAAGACGTTCCTTCTTCCTACACTACAATTTCCCACCCTTTAGTACCGGCGAAGTCAAGCGAATGATGGGCCCCGGGCGTCGAGAAATCGGGCACGGCGCGCTCGCACAAAAGGCACTTGAACCTGTCATTCCGGGTAAGGAGGAGTTCCACTATACCATCCGAGTTGTCTCGGAGATATTAGAATCTAACGCTTCGTCCTCGATGGCAACCGTTTGCGGCGCGACGCTGGCACTGATGGATGCCGGCGTGCCTCTTAAAAGACCTGTGGCAGGCATTGGAGTCGGTCTCATCAAAGAGGGGGAACAGGAAGTCATACTTACTGATATGCTCGGTACTGAAGATTTTCTCGGCGATATGGACTTCAAGGTAGCGGGAACTGATGAAGGTGTCACGGCTGTACAGATGGACATCAAGATTGACGGTGTGACACCGGAGTTAATGCGTCGCGCGATTCATCAGGCGAAAGATGCCCGACTTGCAGTTATTGAGCAGATGCGGGCTGTCATCGCTGAACCACGTGCCGAACTTTCACCCTACGCCCCCAGAATTTACTCGCTTCAAATCGCACAGCAGAAAATTAAGGACCTCATTGGACCGCGCGGCAAAACTGTGCAAGGGCTTCAGGAGGAAACCAACACTACCATTAACATTGAAGATGATGGCACTGTGGAAATCGCCGCAACGAGGGTTGAGGATGTTAAACGGGCTGAGGAGCAGATTCGCGCAATCACCGCTCTGCCTGAAATTGGCAAGGAGTACACTGGAAAAGTAGTGCGAACTGCCCCTTTTGGGGCGTTTGTAGAAATTTTGCCCGGGAAAGACGGACTCGTTCATATTTCACAGATGGGAGATGGCTATGTCCGCCGCGCAGAAGATGTCATGCAGGTGGGTGACGAAGTCACCGTCCGTATCCTGACTATTGATGATCAGGACCGGGTGGATCTAACCCTTGTGGCTGTTGGTGATGTTCCTGTTGAAGAAATTAAAGTTGACGCTGACACTGATAGCGATTCCTCATCAGAGTGGAACACGCCGCGGGAACAGCGTGATACAAGCCGGGGCAACTACCGTGATTCTCGGGACTCGCGTGAATACCGCGAAAGACGCAATAGTGATACGCGGGAAAGACGCAACAACCGTTACGAACCGCGGGATAATGCTCGCGACGCTCGCAATCGTCGTTCGCCGCGCATTCCTAAAGGGCGTCCTAGATAGTGGAAGATAGATTGTCCATCAACGTTTGAAGTCATTTTTGGCTTTTCGTAGAGGTGGATTCTTTCGTATTATTGCAGGACCGGACTCAAAATAGGGTAAAGGAACTCTCCTTTGCCCTATTTTCATGACTTCTTTTTCCACCTTGGATGGGAATGCCTGTTCTGTGGGTTCCAAGGTCTTGTTTAGAGAGTGCTAAAGCCCTGGGCAGTTAGATTGTGCGACATGTCGTAAACTGACGGTTTGTGCAACGGACACCGAACTCACATTTATATCAAACTCACGTTATATCAGATTAACTGGATGCGTATTGTTTTTGCTCGGCGGCAGACAGGCGGATACAGGACACCACTCTTACCAATTAAGTAATATGGGATGAAGCGGATTTTTGAAATAGATTGTATGACGAACAACACTGGGGCTGGTAGAAATAGCGGACCCAAAAAACTGTAGGCAAATCTGATGAAAGTGCGACACAATACTACTAAACAAACCGTTCATAAAGGAGATCTGCTGGATCAGAAGTGGATGACCTATTTTTTAGTTGTTGTGCTCATTCTACTTATCGTTGTCTTCGTTGTTCTATCGTCACCTGTCTATAAGAAATACGTTATGGAGCGCATCAAATCTGTGTTTTATGGCGGAAATCAGAAGGCACCGCGACCCCGGGCTGCGCCAGTAAAATTTCAGATTCCCTCGCTTTCACCCGGGTTGACATTCCAGTAATTAGGGGTTTTGAGCAGTCTGAACAATGGACAGGTGGTAAGCCGCTCTTGTAAATGTAAAGCAAAGTTCCTTGTTTTCCACATTATTTGGTTTTCCGCGTATACGCAAAATTTGGGAGGGTAAGATGTCTAAAACGATGTTGATGTTAGGGCTACCGATATGGTTCAGTTTGATGTGCGGATGTGGGTATGTCTCTACCTCATCGTATCTGGAGCATATCAAAACTATCCGTGTTTCACCTGTTGAAATTCAGGATGCAGAGATGGCTTATGATAATACTTCGCAGCGGCCGTACGATGAAGTCATCCACGAGAAGTTGACCCAACGTTTCAATCGGAAATGGCGAGATGGGAACGATTCCCAATTTACGATGCGGATACAGGATTACGATATAAGGGGGCACGGGTTCGGACCTAATGGCGAAGTTGAACTCGTGCGGATGGCTCTACAGGTTGAGTATGAATTTCTAGATCGGGTTCGCAACAATATGATTGCTCAAACGGATACCCATGTCCAGATTCATGATTTCTACGTCGTGCCAAACCGAGGCGAACCGGTGGAAACCCCGGATCAGGCCAAAAGTCTGCTGATAGACGAGCTGATAGAAGACCTTTACAACGAACTTGCTGAACAGTGGTAAAGGCTTTTTGCGAGTGTCATCCCAAGGACGTATTGCGCGTGTGGATGCACGGGGAAGGGCAGGCACAAGGCACTGCCCCTCCTACGAACCCGCTGAAATGCACGGCGCATAAGTAAGAAATAAAAAAAGGACAAAGCACTAGGTTTTCTGATTATAGCTATGATACGCGAAATATCACTCATTTTTCTTTTTTGCCTGATACTCCTTTCATGCCATGAGGAACAGGGAAACTGGACAGCTGTTCACCAGGAAGGCGCGTATATATACGGTGTGTGGAAAAGCCGCACAGCGAAAATAGCAGAGCAGACAATGATAGAGGTCGCCGCAAACATCCGCACCCAAGATGATGGGGTGTCAGCACCGCTAAAGCGCGGGGTCAAAGAATCTCTGGGACAAACAAACATCGCCCCAGAGCACCTCTTGCCTGCGGATGACGAGGCCGCGGGATGGGTACGGTCGCGAGCACCGTCAACCTATCAGGGTGCAACGCTCTACCGAGATAGAGCTGCAGCACCTGCACTTTACTACGCTTATGGCTTCCAACAGCAGGCAGAGGTTGAATATCAAAACCCGCGATTTGGTTCAAAGCCCCTGATTTTACTAGAAATTTTTGATATGGAAACCCCAGAAAATGCCTTTGGAATTTACAGTTTCAACACCTATCCACAAGCAAAATTTGAATGGGTTGGCAGCAGGGCAATGCTTTCGGGCGGTTATCTCCGGTTTTCAAAAGGAAAGTATTTCATCCAGATAGAGGGCTACGAATTCGCAACTGGCATTCGCGACGGAATGATTATGCTCGCAAAATCTGTTGCGGCTCGAATTAAAGCACCTTCCACGCTTTCTCGCAAGCGTGACTGGGCATCTATACTTAGACTGTTACCTAACAACAAGGTGAACGGAAGTGTCAAACTGTTTCGCACGAATTGGGCATTGAGCCAAATCTACAGTACTTTACCTGAAAATGTGCCACAATTGAATGATGAGGCACTTGGTATTTCTGCACTCTATAAAGAGGATTACGATTCAGCAAAGTGGATGGATGCTCGGATTGTTTTTATTCTCTGTTTTCCTGAGCCATCTATGGCTGAATCTGCTTACACGCTTTACCGACAAGCCCTAGTGGAACGGAGCGTACCTGTTGAAATTGGCGTAAGCGGAGAAATTCTTATTAACGAACACCCTGTTCCGAAGTAGATGTGCCCTAATGTAAAAAATAAAAAAGTTGTTCATTAAAATTCACAACTTGGGTAGGCACAAGGCCTACCGCTACAATGGAAACCGTATGCGCTTTAACAAATATAAGAAATAAAAAAGTTGTTCATTAAAATTCACAACTTGGGTAGGCATAAGGCCTACCCCTACAAAAGAACTCTAGCGGAGAAATAAGGTAGTAGGGGTGGTATTTGCCCCTGCAAGCAGGGGTTATGGTTCTTAGTGTCTAGTGGTACGCAGTAAACCTCGGCAACCCTTGCTATGGCACACGGAGTGTGCCTGCTACTATGCTGCAAACAAAAGGAGAATCAAAATGCGTGGCGATTTTGAAGCCTATCTCAATGATTCATTTCGTGATGAAAATGGAAGGCTGGATTTAGCGGCATTATTAACATTGGAAGATGAAGCCGCCATGGATGTAGCAGTCATCATGCCCAATACCCAACCCGATCCGCAAAATGATGAACTTGCCGATGCTATTCGCGGAAACCCGCGTGCCCTCGGCTGCGCGCTCGTGCATCCGACAGAACCAGAACCGGTTGAACAAGTCAAGTTGGCGGCGGAGGTGTGGGGAATGCGCGGTATTAAGCTCATGCCTGCTGTTCACAACTACAATGTGGACGACCCCATCGTACGCCCTGTCGTTGAATCCGCACGTGACTATGGACTTATCGTTTCAATTCACTCCGGACCTAACAATTGCCATCCCAACCGCATCGGCACCGTTGCAAGTTGGGTGCCAGAAACGCCTGTCATCATGGATCACATGGGGTTTCCTGATGACTTAGATGCTGCCATCTCTGTAGCCAAGGCAAACAAGAATATCTCACTTGGAACGACTATCTTACGTTTTCATCGCCGCTGGGGGACGGATGCAAACACCGTTGTTCCTACAGAGGTAAAAGATGCAGTGGATGCGCTCGGCCCGGAACAGATCGTCTTTGGCTCTAATTTGCCGGAATACCGTCCTATTCAGGTGATTAATGCCCTCAAGCGGTTGGAACTCGGCGATGATGCAGAGGCACTAATTTTCGGCGATAACCTCGCGCGCATCTATGGATTAGAAGGTTTTTCGTCATTCCTTGCGGAGAATTGAGAATGCTTGGTAGGTCTGGCAATGTACTGTAGCTCTCGTCGGAGGTTTTTGACGCAAGGTTTTTTAACTTTCCTTGCGGAGAATTGAGAATGCAAGATAGCTCTTACCATTCTTTGTAGCTCTCGTCGGAGGTTTTTGACGCAAGGTTTTTTAACTTTCCTTGCGGAGAATTGAGAATGCAAGATAGCTCTTACAATTCTTTGTAGCTCTCGTCGGAGGTTTTTGACGCAAAGTTTACGTTACGTTTAAAATGGTGGCAAAATGAAAAGAACGCCCCTTTATGAGGTTCACAAAGCCCTCAACGCCAAATTTACCCAATTCGGTGGATGGGACATGCCGCTCCAATATAGCAGTATTGTTGAGGAGCATCTGGCTGTCCGAACCACTGCTGGTTTGTT
The DNA here is from genome assembly GCA_958295855.1 of uncultured Poribacteria bacterium. Taxonomy (GTDB): domain Bacteria; phylum Poribacteria; class WGA-4E; order WGA-4E; family WGA-3G; genus CATQHH01. Next base: position 1,457,571 of record OY282383.1, read on the forward strand.
TGACTTGTCGCACATGGGTGAGATTGAGGTCTGCGGACACGGGGCGAACGAGTTGGTGCAAAAACTCAGCACCAACGACGTGAACCGTTTAACCGATGGGCGTGTGTTGTATACACTCCTTTGTAAGGAGACAGGCGGAATAGTTGATGATATTCTCATTTACCGCCGCGCCGATAACTACTATATGCTGGTTGTCAATGCTGCCAACATTGAAAAAGATCTGGCATGGGTGGAAGCCCATAATGACGAGGGCGCGGAAGTAAGAGATGTAAGCGAGGATACAACCCTCATCGCGCTACAGGGGCCCGCAGCGATGGACATTCTGCGTCCCTTGGCTTGCTATGGCACACGGAGTGTGCCTGCTACTTTTGGGTTTGCTAGCGGCGAGGTAGCAGGTATCCCGACCGTGATTTCACGAACCGGTTACACGGGGGAAGTCGGTTTTGAGTTGTATGTAAACGCGCGTTTGAATAAATGGGGTGCAAAACGTTTGTGGGATACGCTTTATCCTATAGTGACGGCGGCGGGCGGGCAACCTGTCGGACTTGGTGCACGCGACACACTACGACTTGAAGCTGGACTTCGCCTCTACGGCATGGACATGGACGAAAGCACGACACCGTTTGAAGTTGGGCTTGGTAGGTTTGTCAAATTTAAGAACCGGCAATTTATCGGCAAGGCTGCACTTCTTGCACAGAAACGGAAGGGAGCTCTTGCGAGGCAGATGGTAGGATTTCAGATGCTTGGCCGCGCGGTCGCGCGTGCTGGCCATCCTGTCTATCAAAAAGGTGAACACATAGGCGCTGTGACGAGCGGTGCGCCTTCACCGAGTCTTAAATGCAATATCGGCTTTGCCTCCGTCGAAAGCAGTAGGCGGGCAGGCACAAGGCACTGCCCCTACAATGAAAACATCGATGTAGAAATTCGTGGGAAGATGCACCCTGCGAAAATCGTAGAAATTCCTTTTTTATAGATTTCGTCTTTCCTTGCGGAGAATTCAAGTGGCAAGATAGGTCTGACGTTGCACTGTAGATGTCGTCGGAGGTTTGTGCTGCAAGAAAAAAGAGGTTTGAATGCAGGTCGCATAAGTAAGAAATAAAAAAGTTGTTCATTAAAATTCACAACTTGGGTATGAACACCATCCAATGGCGGTGATTTAAAAAGATGAAACACAACTCGTCTCTGATGAAGGGCTTTATGGTATTACTCTCCCGGCCTTCGGAGACCGGGGGTATAAAACTTTTATTGTCTTTCCTAATTTTGGGACTTCTCATTTCGATCTCACGTCCAGAGGTTTACTCACAGACAGTTTCCGAAAGAGCCTCAGCATCTACAGTACGATTGGTCGCGTTTTTCGGTGGGGGTAGCGGGTTTTTCGTGGCACCAGACAAAATTGCAACGAATTTTCACGTCGCCGCATCTGTCGAAAGGGGTCCGATTTTCGCAAAAGTGGTTGACAACGAGACTATCTGGGCAGTAGAAGGTGTCATGGCATTTGACGTTAAGAACGACCTCGCCATCCTAAAAATCGCAGGGGCCGGCACGCCGCTTCCTATTGGTGACAGTGATATGCTCCAAATAGGGTTCGGTGCAGTGGCGTAAAATGTAATCAAATCTATACAAATGTAATCAAATCTATCTGAAAGAGGTAGTCTTATCTGACAGATACAGAGGATGGTGAATGGAGCGTGAGTAGCGTTTCCTACTGCACGATGCGAAGTGGCACGCTGAACAGGCCTACCCCCCGTGAAAAAGGTATTTACCCTGCAAAGCAGGGCGAATACCACCTGCGGATGAAGAGTTGGCAATGCGACTGCAGAAAGGTATTATCCCCGCTTTGCGGGGTAAATACCGATGCCGACGGTGGAGGTGGCGATAAGACCTACGTGAGACCCCTAGCCAACAACGTCTCACTACAGCATCAGAGACGACACGAACAATCGTTACGACACGTCGCGGACAGCTTAGCCGAGACGTCAAACGCCTGTGGATGCTATGTAAGCCCTACACTGGTAGGCGATGGCAGATGAAGCAGGAAGTGTGGCAACTGATGGAAGAACCTGTTAGATTTGAACAGGTTTGACTAGAAATGTATAAGTCCCACAGAGCGGGAGTCTGTTTATTTGGCGGGTTACCCTTATCTAGGAAAATATAGGGTTACGGAGGGCATTATAGAGGATATCCGGCAGAGCGATAAATGGATACGGACGACAACCGAAGCGTATCCGGGAAACAGCGGCGGTCCCGTGCTAAACAGTAAAGGGGAAGTCATTGGTATTCACGTCGGCCACGGCTATGACGCGCGTCCCTCAAACGCGCTCAAGGCATTGCTTGCTGCTTCTACGTCTACAGAGCCCTTAGCACAGTGGCAGAAACGTGCACTTGTTCGGGCGTATGTCTACGTCAAACGAGGCAGAAGAAAATATGATGATGGGGACGCTGCTGGGGCAATTACTGACTTGGATAAAGCGATCAAACTTAACCCGAACGATGCCGAAGCCTACAAATATAGAGCGAAGGCAAAGGCGAAACTTGGCAACCTTGTAGGAGCGATAGCGGACTATAATCAAGCGATTAAACTTAAATCTGATGATGACTATGCTTATAGTCACCGTGGAATGGCAAAGTCTGAACTTGGTGACCATGATGGTGCGATAGACGATCACGACAAAGCCATTCGACTCAGCCCTAAAAGTGCCTATTTCTACAATAATCGCGGAGAAGCAAAGCGTTCCGTAGGCGATTATGCAGGGGCAGTAGAGGACTATAATCAAGCCATCAAACTAAATCCTAAGTATTCCACTGCTTACTACCATCGCGGGCTTGCAAAGGAGGCACTTGGGCAGCAGGCGGCAGCGAAAATTGATTTTGAGAAGGCAAAGGCTTCCTTGCCCGGCCCGTGAGGAAAAAAATAAATGTTTCCACAAAACTTAAAATACATGGAAAGCCATGAATGGGCTAGGCAAGAAGGTGACATCGCTACTATCGGTATCAGCGACTATGCCCAATCCGAAATTCAGGATATTGTCTACGTCGAATTGCCTGAAGTTGGCACTGAAGTCGTACAGCAGACAGAGTTCGGGGTGATAGAGTCTGTGAAAGCGGCATTTGATCTCTACGCCCCTGTCAGTGGGGAAGTCATTGCTGTCAACGAATCACTCCTTGATGCCCCGGAACAGGTCAATGAGTCTCCGTACGATAAGGGCTGGTTGCTCAAAATCAAAATGGTGGCCTTGGACGAACTTGACGTGCTTCTTGATGCCGATAGTTATCGTCATTCCTTGCGGAGTAATCAGAACGTATGATGGTTCTTACAATACTTTGTAGCTCTCGTTGGAGGGTTCTGACGCAAACAAGAGAGGTGGTTACTGTTGGAAAATTCTTTCTTCTATCGACACATAGGTCCGCGTCCAGAAGACATTGAGTTGATGTTAACAACGCTCGGTTATTCGTCAATGGCATCTTTTATTGAAGACGTTGTGCCGGCAGATATTCGTCTAGCATCTCCCCTCAGTTTATATGTTGCCCACTCTCCCGATTCCGATGGGGAGAGGAAGGGTAGGCACAAGGCACTGCCCCTACCAGAATTTGAAATGCGGGCAGCCTTGGCGCAGCTTGCTTCTCAGAACCAGATCTACCGTTCCTTTATCGGCATGGGCTACGCTAACTGCATCGTGCCGCCGGTCATCCAACGAAACATCCTTGAGAATCCCGGATGGTATACCCAATACACTCCCTATCAAGCCGAAATTTCACAGGGCCGCTTAGAAGCATTGCTAAACTTCCAAACAATGGTTATTGACTTAACCGGGCTCCCTATTGCTAATGCTTCCCTCCTAGACGAAGCAACAGCCGCCGCTGAAGCCATGGGAATGTGCATCGCAAGAGGGCAGGCACAAGGCACTGCCCCTACCGAGCAACAGACAGGTTTCCGTAACTTCTTTGTTTCAGAAACCTGTCATCCACAAACAATTGCCGTTTTGCAAACGCGTGCCGAACCTCTCGGGATTCAATTAGACATTGGTAACCATCAAAACGTGGATTTCGAGGCACCTATCTTGGGAGCTATCGCGCAATACCCGGCTACGGATGGTGCAGTTTACGATTACCACGAGTTCGCCAAACGGGTGCATGCCGCTGGTGGCTTATTTGCTATTGCCACGGACCTATTAGCACTGACACTCCTGAAACCGCCTGGTGAGGTTGGTGCGGACATCGCTATCGGCAGTGCCCAAAGGTTTGGTGTCCCCCTCGGCTACGGAGGGCCCCACGCTGCGTTTCTCTCTACGCGCGAGGAACTCAAACGCCGAATACCCGGACGGATTGCAGGGGTTTCTCAAGATGCAACGGGCAAACCTGCCATCCGCTTGGCACTCCAAACGCGAGAGCAACATATCCGGCGTGAAAAAGCGACCAGCAACATCTGCACAGCGCAAGTACTCCTCGCTGTCATGGCAGGGATGTATGCAGTCTATCACGGGCCCACGGGGCTTAAGCGAATTGCGGAACGCATCCAGAAACTCACCAACACCCTACGCACAGGGCTTGAGAAATTGGGTTACTCTACTGGGGATGCGCCTTGCTTTGATACGGTTCGGGTAGGGGTTTGCTACGGAAACCCACGGAGTGTGCCTGCTACTTTTGCTGCGGAACTGCTGGCTGCTGCACGGGCGAGAGGGATAAATCTTCGCGCGATTGGGGCAGGCACAAGGCACTACCCCTACAACATCGGGATATCGCTGGACGAAACAACGACGCTGGGGGATGTTGAGGAGTTGCTTGGTATTTTTGAGGATGCGAGGGATTTTCGGTGTAGTAGGGATGTTTGCTACGGAAACCCACGGAGTGTGCCTGCTACTTTACAACGAAAAACGCCCTATCTGACCCATCCTGTTTTCAATAGTTACCACTCTGAAACCGAGATGCTTAGGTATATCCACAGACTCCAAACTAAAGATCTCTCCTTAGTCAACGCTATGATACCGCTCGGTTCCTGTACCATGAAACTCAATGCTACGGCAGAGATGGTGCCGGTAACATGGCCAGGGTTCAGCGAGCTTCACCCATTCGCACCGCAGGAGCAAGCATCCGGTTACCACGTTCTGTTTGAACAACTGGAGGCGTGGTTAGCGGAGATAACGGGATATGGGGGTATCTCATTGCAACCGAATGCTGGCTCACAGGGCGAATATGCGGGGCTGTTAGTCATCCGCAAATACCACCAAAGCCAAAACGAAGCCCATCGCAATGTCTGCTTAATACCCACATCTGCTCACGGTACAAACCCTGCCAGTGCAGTCATGGCGGGGATGAAAGTCATCGTCGTTGCATGCGACACAGAAGGCAACGTTGACCTGGTGGATCTACGGAAGAAAGCTGAGCGTTATAGTGAAACCCTCGCCGCTGCCATGGTTACTTATCCTTCAACACATGGTGTATTTGAAGAACAGATTCGCGAGATATGCGATATCGTTCATCAATATGGTGGGCAAGTCTACATGGACGGTGCCAATCTCAATGCACTCGTTGGACTCAGTCGTCCAGCAGATATCGGCCCTGATGTGTGCCATCTCAACCTCCACAAAACGTTCTGCATCCCCCATGGTGGCGGTGGCCCGGGGATGGGGCCTATTGGAGTCAAGGCACATCTAACCGATTTTTTACCGACGCATCCACTCGTCACCGTTGGGGGTAAGTCTGGAATCGGTGCTGTTTCAGCGGCCCCGTGGGGGAGCCCCGGGATTTTACCTATTTCTTGGGCGTATATTGCGATGATGGGAGCAGAGGGGCTCAAATCGGCGACAGAGGTTGCTATTCTCAACGCCAACTACATCTCCAAACAGTTAGCCCCCCACTATCCGATCCTTTACACAGGTAGGAAGGGGTTAGTTGCCCACGAATGTATTGTAGATCTGCGTCCCTTTAAGAGAACGGCTGATGTAGATGTAACCGATGTTGCAAAACGGTTGATGGATTATGGGTTTCACGCACCAACTGTATCCTGGCCGGTTCCCGGAACAATGATGATTGAACCCACAGAGAGTGAATCTAGAACTGAACTAGATCGGTTCTGCGCTGCGCTTGTTGCGATCCGCTCTGAGATTGCCGAGATTGAGACAGGGAAAGCAGATGGACGAGACAACGTTCTCAAAAATGCACCTCACACCGTAGAAACGGTCACGCAAACAGATTGGCCCCACTCCTACTCGCGCGAAAAGGCTGTGTTTCCAAAGCCTTGGGTGCGCGATGCTAAGTTTTGGCCTGCGGTGGCACGTATTAATGAAGTCTACGGGGACAGGAATCTTTTGTGTGCCTGTCCACCCCTTGATGACTATTTTTAGTCGTTCCTTGCGGAGAAATGAGAATGCAAGACATGTCTGACAATGCCTTATAGATCTCGTCGGAGGTTTCTGACGCATTTTTGTTATTCCTTGCGGAGTAATCAGGTTGCAGGATAGTTCTGACGTTGCACTGTAGATGTCGTCGGAGGGTTGTGCTGCAAGGCCTACCTAAGAGTCCTCTGACGAGATTTCTAATAGATTTCTAACTACAGCGGAAAGCATGGTACTCCGCAAGGTATGTTAAAAAGATGAAAGCAATAATCATAGGGGCGGGGGAGGTGGGTTTTCATACAGCGAAACTGCTAACTACCGAAGCGAACGATGTCGTTCTCATCGATGAATCCGTTGAAGCCTGCAACCGAGTCAGTGAACAATTAGATTTGCAGACTTTACGCGGTTCTGGTGCCTCCCCGCGTCTTCTCAAAACAGCCGGTATTGACGAGGCTGGGCTCCTCATTGCGGTTACGAACAGCGATGAAATTAACATGCTTGCTTGTCAGATAGCTGACCGGTACAGCGTTGGCACCAAGATTGCGCGCGTCTCAAATACTGACTACTTTTCATCTGGAAGCGGACTCACGCCCAAGGATTTCGGCATAGACCTCTTGGTTAATCCTGAACAGCTTTGTGTAGCCGAATTTGTTCGCCTTTTAAAGATACCTGAAGCGAAAGAGATTGTTGAATTTGAGGGAGGCACGGTACAACTTGTCTCTTTTCGCATCAAAAAGACTAACCCCTTGGTTGGAAAATCTCTTGCTGAGTTAGATAACAGTGGACTTTTAGCCGATATTCGATTTGCCGCAATTAGCAGGCGAGGGGGTGGTTTAACGGCACGGCGGAGCGTGCCTACTACTTTCGCAAACAGGTACATTATCATTCCTAGAGGCACAGATATTTTGGAACAAGGAGATGATGTATTCGTTATTGGTAGCGCGTTGGCAGTCGAACAGTTGCTGCGCCTGAACGGAATCATGTTTAACGAATACCTTGACCGGGTCATTATTGTTGGTGCGAGCCCCATCGGCATCCAACTCGCCCGCACCCTAGAACAAAACAACACTGATGTTAAACTCATTGAAGCCAGTCAAGAGCGGGCAGAATTGGCCTCGCGGCTCTTGAAACGGACGACTGTCTTACACGGCGACTATCTCCAATTCAGGCTTCTTGAGGAAGCAGGAGTCCTTGATGTGAACGGGTTTGTCTCTGTCACAGGTGACGATGAAAACGATATTATGGCGTGCATGACAGCGAAAGAGAACGGTGCACAGCGCGCCCTCGCCCTGATTCAGCAGCCACGCTACCTGCCGCTGTTGGCACGGATTCCACGGCTTGATGGGGTAGTCAGTCGGCACCTCTCCGTGGTCAGCAACATCCTCCGGCTCATTCGCCGTGGGAATATTGTTTCTGTTGCGTCGCTCCATGGCATAGATGCAGAAGTTATTGAAATTGTCGCAGGTATCAACGCGAAAATTGTTCACAAGGAGCTTCTGTCATTCAAAACGAAATTTCCAGAAAACGCTTTTATTGGTGCAGTCCTCCGGCGCGACAAACTCATTATTCCGAACGGGCAGTCTGTTATCCAACCCGCAGATCGTGTTATTGTCTTTAGTATGCCTGATGCAATTCCTATTGTGGAAGATCTGTTCGCGGAACGCAGAATATAGGCATGGGATTCGTGGCTTTTCGTCATTCCTTGCGGAGAATTGAGAATGCTTGGTAGGTCTGGCAATGTACTGTAGATCTCGTCGGAGGTTTCTGATGCAACCTCAATTAGGAGGAAGTACTCTACAACTTGTAAGAACCCCGATTTTGAGACAAAGTAAATACCCCGCAAAGCGGGGCGAATCCCACCGCGGAAAACTCGGAGCAGAATGCACGTCGCATAAGTAAGAAATAAAAAAGTTGCTTGCTAATCACGCGCAACTTGGGCGCAAAGGGTGTTAGCCCCCGCTTTGCGGGGGATATCACCTACTCGCCGCAAAACTGAATTGACGAAAGCTCTCGTCGGAGGTTTTTGATGCAAGGTTTACATAAGAGTCCTCTGACGAGATCTGTAAGGGTTTTTGAACTACAGCGGAAAGCATGGTACTCCGCAAGGTATGTTAAAAAACTGAATACCATTCCCCATGAGTCGTAAGTTAATTTTCTACACCTTCGGTAATTTGCTAATTTGTCTTGCTGGCACTATGTTATTCCCCGTGGGAGTGGCTATCTACTATCAGGTGGCAGCAGATGAACCCCAGACAGATTTAGTCACGTTTATTTTGTCAGCAGTACTCACCGTAATTGTTGGTTTCATCCTTCGCTTCAGTATGAGGACGCGACAGCAAGAACTTGGCATCCGCGAGGGCTTTGCTGTCGTTGCCTTGGGTTGGGTAACGGTTGCCTTCTTTGGCGCGTTTCCCTACATGTTTGCGGGGGTGTTTAAAACAGATGGCCGCTTGCCTTTGACAGAATTCTCCTTCTGCTATTTTGAATCACTAGCTGGGTTTACAACGACAGGCGCGACAGTCCTAACAGAGATTGAGCACCTTTCGCATGCAATGCTATTCTGGCGAAGCTTCTCACACTGGCTCGGTGGGATGGGGATAGTTGTCCTTGCCGTGGCAATCCTTCCGATGCTCGGTGTCGGCGGCATGCAGTTGTTTCGAGCGGAGGCACCGGGGCCCCAAACTGACCGGCTCACGCCGCGCATCGCCCAAACTGCTAAACTGCTTTGGGGGGTTTATCTCCTCCTGTCTATCGTAGAAACTGTGTTACTACAGCTCGGGGGCATGTCTCTCTTTGACGCACTGTGCCATACGTTCGGAACAATGGCAACTGGTGGTTTTTCGACAAAAAACCTCAGCATCGCACATTACGATAGCGTTTATATTGACCTTGTTATCAGTCTCTTTATGTTTCTCGCTGGCACCAATTTCGCGCTTCATTACCGCGCGCTCCATGGCAATGTTAAAGCCTATCTTCAAGATACGGAATTCAAATTTTACTGCATCGTTATCGCTGTGAGTATCACTTTAATCTCATGGAATACTGTCAGATTTCAGGTTGATGGGCAGGTGCCTTATGAGTCAATGTGGGTATCGTTACGCTATGCTACATTTCAGGTTATGTCCATTATTACAACCACAGGCTACGGCACCGCTGACTTTGAAAAATGGCCCGCCCTTTCCCAATTCATCTTAGTGACGCTTATGTTCTACGGCGGGTGTGCAGGCTCAACTGGTGGTGGCATGAAACAGATACGGTTTCTACTCCTTATCAAACAGAGCCGTGCCGAAATTAAACGAATCCTCTTCCCACATGCAGTACTACCTATTCGCGTAAACGACAGAGTCATCCCAGCCGAAGTCATGACAAACGTCCTCGGATTTTTCTTCTTTTTTATCGGAATTTTTGCGATTGTAACGTGTGTCATGGCAACATTAGGGCTTGACCTCGTCAGTGCCGCAGGATGTACAATTGCCACGATGGGAAACATAGGCCCCGGCCTCGGCAGTGTGGGCCCCACGGACAACTATGCACATATTCCCACTGCTGGAAAATTCATCCTGTCTTTCTGTATGTTGCTGGGACGCTTGGAACTCTATACCGTGCTTATCCTCTTTTCACCGAATTTTTGGAAGAGGTAGGCATTACGCGATTTTTTTCGTCATTCCTTGCGGAGAAATCAGCAAATGTAAGAAATAAAAAAGTTGTTCATTAAAATTCACAACTTGGTATGAAACCCCTGCTTTGCAGGGGCAAATACCATTGGCAAGAGAGGTCTAACAATGCACTATAAATCTCGTCGGAGGTTTTTGACGCAAGGTTACAGAATAAATGCCAAGGGAGGCACCGCTCTACTTTATGAACACTGATAAACTGCGCAGAGAATACATAGCACACAGCGGACACCTGCTTGAGCAGCATGCCGCCCCCGAACCATTTGAACAGTTTGAGAAGTGGTTCGCTGATGCGACCCGGGCCAAACTCGATCTACCGGATGCAATGACATTGGCAACCTCGAGCCTACAGGGAATTCCCTCTGCCCGCATGGTAGTGCTCAGAGGCTTTGATGCAAAAGGTTTCTGTTTTTATACAGACTATGAGAGCCAAAAGGGAAAGGAGCTCGTGCAGAACCCGAACGCCGCGCTCGTCTTCTATTGGCGTGAACTTGACCGGCAGGTGCGAAGCACCGGCATCGTTGAAAAAATGAGCGAGGCGGAATCAGATGCCTATTTCGCCAGCCGCCCGGTTGAGAGTCAACTCGCAGTGTGGGCAGAACGCCAAAGCCGCGTTATCGCAGGACGAGAACACCTTACGGAAGGCTTCAGGCAGGCAGAACAGACCTATTCACCTGATTTGCCTATCAGCTCAACTCAATATCAGAATGTAGAAGCACGAATTGATAGTCAAATTCCACGGCCACCTTATTGGGGTGGCTACCGGCTCGTACCCAATCTGTTTGAATTTTGGCAGGGATGTCCAAACCGACTCCACGACCGGCTCTGTTACACGCTGCAACCCTCAGGCACGTGGGAAATGACGCGCCTGTCGCCGTGAGTCTAACGTTCTGAAACTAAAAGAGGGGCTGAATGAAATGTACAAGCATTATCGTTCTACTTTTAAACTGGATCGCTTTCTGATACGTGGTGCCGGTTTGGTCTCCGTGGGGTGACGAACACCTCTATGCCCAGTAGGATGGAAACAATCACGAGCAAATCTTCAAAATCGCTTTGGGTAGGGCAGCCGGAACAACTCACCCATTGGGGAAAAGTGAAAAAGCTGCGGGTTTCAAATGAAAAATAAGCGTCTCAATGAAATCTGTGAATTCCATTACGCTAAAGAAGGCCCTATGATAATTGGAAAATTTATTGCTGCTTTGCATTTTTTTTCAAAAAAAACTTGACAATGTTTGTAAAATATGAGAAACTATTAAGTGAGGCTGAATTAACCTTTCTATAGCGAAACTTGCAAGCCAATATTGTGCAGTGGCGAAGCTTGCAATGCCAAATTGTGCTATTAAAGCAAATGTGGCATTGCTTTACATTATTAAGATGTGTAGAGACAAAATAGATTAGAAACAATGTTAATAGATTATCTTCCGATCTTGTTGTTAGGGCTCTTTGCAGTCCTCTTTGCGGGTATTAATCTCGCCCTGACCCATATTCTTGGACCCAAACGGCCGACGCGTGCCAAACTTTCTGTTTACGAGTCGGGCGTGCAACCGGTCGGCGATGCAAGGCAACGGTTTACCATCCGATTCGACCTCATCGCGATGCTCTTTATCATCTTTGATATTGAGGTAGTCTTCCTCTACCCGTGGGCCGTGGTCTTCAGGAAATTCTCTGAAACGAGTGGTTTGTTTATTTTAGTGGAGATGCTGGTGTTTATCGGCATTCTTTTTCTGGGTTATATCTACGCTTGGAAGAAAGGAGGCTTAACATGGGATTAGCCAAAACCCATATTCAAAGTGGCCAAGGTGCCGCGCAAACGGATGGAAACATCATCACGACGACTATTGATAAAGTCGTCAATTGGGGCCGCAAGAATTCGCTGTGGCCCATGCCGTTCGGTACCGCCTGCTGCGCGATAGAGATGATGGCGACCTTGGCTTCCAAATTCGACCTGTCTCGCTTCGGCTCTGAGGCAATCCGGTTTTCGCCGCGCCAATCCGATCTACTCATCGTTTCAGGCAGAATTTCCATCAAGATGATGCCTGTCCTGAAACGCATCTATGACCAGATGCCGGATCCGAAGTGGGTGATTTCAATGGGCGCGTGTGCCTCTTGTGGCGGCGTGTTTGATACGTATACCCTCATTCAAGGTGTTGACCAATTCATCCCGGTGGATGTCTACATCCCCGGATGCCCACCTCGCCCTGAAGATCTTATCGACGCGGTGATGCAAGTGCAGCAGAAAATCGCGAGTGGTGCCGCGCCTAAAGGAATAGAGGTTGCTTATGAATGAAGAGAAAGGTATAGCCGAACAGGCATCGCCGCTTGTCCTTGAAAAGTTAGCGGCACATCACTCCGAAGCACTTTTAGCGCAGCGCGAAACGCGCGGCAGGGTTGGCGTTGTGGTACGAAAAGAGCAGGCTTACGCGGTTTTAGAATACCTGAAAACAGATCCTGAACTTGCCTATACCTACCTTGTTGATGTCACAGCGGTAGACAATTCGCAGATGGAATCGGAATTGATGCAGTTTGACTACGCGAGATTCATGGTAGTTTATCAGCTCTATTCGTATCAGGGGCAGTGTCGTGTTCAGGTGAAGGTGCCTGTACATGAAAATGACCTGAGCGTCCCATCTGTCACCGGATTGTGGCGAGGTGCGAACTGGCTGGAGCGTGAGACGTACGACATGTTCGGCATCAATTTCGAGGGGCATCCAGAACTACGCCGGATTTTAATGCCGGACGATTTTGAGGGTTACCCGCTCCGGAAGGATTATCCGCTCCGTGGACGTGGCGAACGTGAAAGTTTTAATTTTGAAAAGCAGAATGTGTAGAATAAAGGAATGCAACACGCATCTTTGATGCGTGTTCTATTAGTTCAGTTAATTGACAAGGAGTATCCTATGCAAGGTGGGCTGGAACGGGCGACAGGCGAGAAAATGGTTCTCAACTTCGGTCCGCAACATCCGGCGACACACGGCACGCTTCGGATTGTGTTAGAATTGGATGGCGAATCCATTTTGAAGGCGACACCACACCTCGGCTACCTGCATACCGGGTTTGAGAAGTTGGGTGAACATTTGGATTACAACCAGTTCATCGTTGTCACGGATAGAATGAACTATCTGTCGCCGCTATCAAACAATTTCGGGTATGTACTCGCAGTGGAGCAGCTGCTTGGCATTGAGGTGCCGAAACGGTGTCAATATATCCGTATTTTGATGGCTGAGCTGTCGCGGCTCGCTGACCATCTGTTGTGGTTGGGGACTGCAGCATTGGACTTGGGGGCATTTTCAGTCTTCCTCTATAGCTTCCGCGAACGTGAGAAACTGTATAGCATCTTTGAAAAGACGACCGGAGCGCGGTTGACAACGAGTTACACGCGCGTCGGTGGAGTCTTCCGAGACCTCTATGATGGGTTTGAAACGGATGCGCGTGACTTCATCAGCAATTTCCCGAAGGCGTTGAAGGAAACGCACACGTTGTTGACGAAGAACCGAATTTGGATGGATCGGACAAAAGGCGTTGGCCCCATATCAGCAGATGAGGCGATTAACTATGGGTTGACCGGGCCGTGTCTCCGAGCGGCCGGGGTTGCCCATGACCTCCGCAAGGCTGAACCCTACTCCGCTTACGATGAATTAACGTTTGATGTGCCAGTGGGTAGCAACGGTGATGCTTATGACCGGTATTTGGTGCGGATGGAGGAGATGATGCAGAGTTGTCGTCTCGTTACACAGGCACTGGATAATCTACCTGATGGGCCGGTCAACGTTGAAGACAACAAAATTACGATGCCACACAAGTCAGATGCTTATGGGCATATTGAGGGGCTGATCCACCACTTTAAGATTGTTATGGATGGGCATGGCGTGCAGCCGCCCAAGGGCGATCATTATTGTGCAACCGAATCACCGAACGGCGAATTGGGGTTCTACATTGTGAGCGATGGAAGCGGAACCGGCTATAGAATCCGTATCCGGCCGCCGAGTTTCTTGAACTTCCAAGCGTTGCCGCACATGTTGGAGGGTGGTATGGTTTCGGACACGGTAGCTGTCTTGGGCAGTTTGAACGTGATTGCGGGAGAATTGGACCGGTAAAATTGGCATAAAGCCTACCACCGGTTTTCAGTCTATCTCCCCAAAAATCCAACGGAACGCCTCTGTTTTGAGGTTGACGTTTTTTGTGATTTTTTGTAAAATTTCGACAACACCAGGGGAAAAGTTCCATGAATTTGGGAAGCATCATACTTTTTGTCAAAAACATGAAGGCTGTAACCGCGTTTTACAGAGATGTTGTCGGATTGAGCCCGGACAAAGAACAGCCGTTCCCGGAACACCGCTTTTTTCGCTTTAATACCGGTGATTGCAAATTGTGTCTCCATAGCGCAAGTAAGCCGAATGGAGGGAGACAAAAGATCGGCTTTCACGTTGAGAGTGTCAATGCTGTTCATCAGGAACTGAAAGCGAAGGGGTTACAATTGCGAAAACTGGAGAACGAAAACGGGCTCGCGTGTTTCGATATTTTAGACCCGGAAGGTAACCGTATTCAGTTTTGGGGCGACTACTAACGTTCTATCTTGTTTCGACGTTTTACGTGTTAGGTTTCTACCCCTTTTCGCGCAGAATTCACAATGCATCTTGTTGCTGCCTTGCTTGAAACTTTTAGGGCGGTCGCAGCAACACAAAATGCTACAGTTGCTGTCTCAAGATGTTCACCACTATTTTCAATAGTGGGAAACTTTTCGCACAAATCGTACTTCTAAAGCACTAGGGTATAACCCCCGTAAAGCGGGGGTGCTTGCCACCTTGAAGGAAAATATAGATGTCAGATGAAATCATCCAAATCGAAACACCTTTTCAGTTTACGGAAGAAAACCGACTCGAATTCGATAAACTGATGGGTCGGTACCCCGTTAAAGAAGCGGCAATGCTTCCCACCCTTCACCTTGCTCAAAAGCAGGAAGGTTATATTAGCCCCGCTGTCATGCGTTATGTCGCAGAACTCCTTGAAGTCTCACTCATGAAGGTAAAAGATGTCGTGACGTTCTATCCGATGTTCTTTGAGGAACCCGTGGGGCAATACGTCATCCGAGTGTGCCATACCCTTCCGTGTGCCTTGCGAGATTGTAAAGTGGTTCTTGAGCATCTTAAGACAAAACTCAACACGGATGTCGCTGCGGAAACAGATCTTGCCAAAGGCACCACTTCTGATGGGAGGTTTACCCTGATGAAGGTCGAATGCCTTGCCTCTTGTGATGTCGCGCCTGTCATAATGATCAATGATGATTTGCATAGAAATTTGACCCCGGAAAAAGTGGATGAAATCCTAGATAATTTGGAATAAGCGTAGGAGACGGTTTATGGTTCAAGAAAGACGAATTCTCTATGAACACCTAGATGTCCCAGATATAAACACGTTTGATGTCTTTCGCCAATACGACGGCTACAAACGGTTTGAAAAAGCAATCAACGAATACCAACCGGACGATATCTCCAAAATGGTGATGGATTCCGGATTGAAAGGCAGAGGTGGTGCAGGCTTTTCAACAGGTTTGAAATGGAGCTTCGTCCCCAAGGATATTAAACCGTGTTACCTTTGTTGCAACGCTGACGAAAGCGAGCCAGGAACGTTTAGCAACCGTTACGTCTTGGAAAGGAATCCACACCTACTGATTGAAGGCATCCTAATCTGTTGCTATGCAATGGGCATTGAGACAACTTATGTCTACATTCGTGGTGAATTTACGCTCGGAAAAAAGATGTTGGATGCCGCTATTGCGGAGGCTTCCGCGAAAGGTTACCTCGGTAAAAACATCCTTGGCACGGGCCTGGATGTTGACATCTATACGCATCCGGGAGCGGGTGCCTATATCTGCGGGGAAGAGACGGGACTGATTGAATCGCTTGAAGGCAAGCGCGGACAACCGCGAAATAAACCGCCGTTCCCTGCTGTTGAAGGTGTGTTCAAGAAACCGACGGTGGTGCAGAATGTGGAGACGTTGTGCAATTTGCCGTTCATTGTTGGCAATGGCGTTGAATGGTACACGCAGATGGGACCAACGTATGGGGATGCACGGTTTGATCCACCGAAACCGGATCCAAATACGGGGACGAAACTCTATTGTATCAGTGGCGATGTCAACAAACCGGGCGTTTATGAGCTAGATCTCGGGTTGACCTGTACAGAGCTGATTGAGGTGGCCGGCGGTTTACGGGGGGAAGAAGTCAAAGCGGTGATTCCGGGTGGCAGTTCAGCACCAATTCTGACGCATTATGAATTGGACACGCGTCTCGATTTTACGTCCCTGACGCTCGCGAAATCGATGCTCGGTTCCGGCGGCATCATTGTGATGAACGAGACCCGGAATATCGTCGATTGCCTGCTCAATATCATGAAGTTCTACGCGCATGAATCGTGTGGGCAGTGCACACCGTGCCGTTGGGGCACGCCGTGGGTGCGCGATATTGTGCAACGGATTGCCGACGGAAAGGGACGACAAAGTACTATCACGCGGCCGAAGTTTGGAATCGCAGAAAATGGCAGATGGGGCGATACTGGCGAAACCGAGGAGATTTACGAAGACTTGGACTTGCTGGAGAGTGTCGCTAACAACATTGCGAATGTGGATACGATGACGTGGAATACTATCTGTGTCTTTGGGATTGCGGTTTCGTGGCCCGCTGTCAGCTATATGCGCAAGTTCCGCCCCGAATTTGAAGCGTGTATCCGAGAGGGAAAACTGGTGACGCTCTCTGTTGCGGAAGCTACGATGAAACCCGAGGAAAATTACGCATACCAACAGCGGATTATTCCAAGAGAGATGGAGTAACCTTGTGAATTGTAACCCCCGTGTTCACAAAGCCCTTTTTGGCGAATGCACGTCGCATTTGGGCGCAGTGGTATATTACCCCTGCAAAGCAGGGGCTGATACCCTTACGCCGCAAAGCTTGCAAGCCAAGTTGTGCGCGAAAAGCAAACAACTTTTTTATTTCTTACATGACTTGCTATTCAAACTCAAACTTGCTATTCAAACCCAACGGAGCCCTTGGTCCAGATGAAGATCAGCTCGCTTCTATGCATTAATTAGCAAGAAATGCACTAGAACCAAAAAGAGACCCGATTTTGACACAAAGGCTATCACCCCGCAAAGCGGGGGTATTGCCATCTGGGAAAAATCGGAGCAGAAACTGAATTGACGAAAACTTCATGCAGACCAATATGTGTATAGAAAGATGGCATTTATTAAACTCAATGACCTCGAGGTGGAGGTCGAAGATGGAACGAATGTTGTTGAGGCGGCAAGACAGCACGGCATTGAGGTGCCTCACTACTGTTATCACCCCGGGCTGAGTCGTCCAGCGAATTGCCGGATGTGCCTTGTGGAGCCTTACGTTTTCTTCCCGCCTGCAGGGGCGATTGTCCCTGACAGGCAGCTCGCCACAGGGTGCACCACGGTGCTACGAACAGCACCGCCAGATAGGAAACTGGATGGCAAATACGACTTTATCGTCCAAACGGATAGCCCGCGGGTGAAAAAGGCACGGGAGGATATCCTCGAATTCCTGCTCGTCCATCACCCGCTTGACTGCCCTGTCTGCGACCAGGCGGGCGAGTGCGACTTGCAAGATTTTAGTTACCGGCACGGCCACGATAAGAGTCGGTACCTGGAAGTCAAAAACGTCCCGCCGAAAAAGGACTTGGGACCGGACGTTTTGCTCTATTCGACGCGCTGTATTGTCTGCACGCGGTGTATCCGATTCTGCGACGAGGTTTCGGGTAGTGGTGAGTTAGGCTTAATTCATCGCGGCTCTCATGACGAAATTGATATTCCGCGAAACCACGGAGGCGCACCGTTACAACTGTTAGATAACAAGCTCGCCGGAAATGTGGTTGATATTTGCCCCGTCGGCGCGCTGATTAGTAAGGATTTCTTATTTAAATCGCGGCCGTGGTTTATGAAGAAAACGAACAGTATTTGTGCAGGGTGCAGTGTTGGGTGTAATATCACGCTAGAATATAAAGAGGATGGCGTTTATAGGCTGAAGCCGCGCTTTCACGGCGAGATTAACCAACACTGGATGTGTGACGATGGCCGGCTCGGTTATCACTATGTGAATAGCGATGACCGGCTTCAACTTCCACTGAAACGGGTTGATGGAGAACTCACCCCAACACATTGGGCAGATGCACTGGCCTTGATTACGGAAAAGTTGTTAGGAACAGAGGCAGCGGATGTTGCTCCAGAAGATATTGTGGTTATCGGTTCTGCACAGGGCACGAATGAGGATAACTACGTCTTACAACAATTCGCGCACGATGTGCTGAAGACAACGCAGGTCGGGCTCTTTGGACAACTGCCCGGGGAAGAACATAAATTCCCACAATTTACGATTGAAGCGGATAAGAATCCGAATACAGCGGGCGCGCGAACAATACTCGGTGCTGCGAACGGTAACGTCGTTTTAGAGGGAGACGCGCTTTGGGAAAGGGTCGCAGGTGCCAAGGTGGTGTATCTGGTGAGCGGTGGGCCGGAACGTCCCCTTGAGGCTGCTGAAAGCGCAGCGTTGGAGAAGGTTGATTTCCTCGTCGTTCAGGACGTTTTACCCTCAGATGTTACACAGTTGGCAGATGTGGTGTTGCCGGGGACAACTTTCGCTGAGAAAGATGGTACCTTCACGAATTCAACCGGATGGGTGCAACGGATTCGCAAGACGATCGATGCGCCAGGTGAAGCACGTGTGGATTGGGAAATTACCCAACAGCTCGCGAAACAGTTAGGCGGTGAGATGAATTATCACTTTGCTGGTGAGATTGCCTTGGCAATTGCGGAGAATGTGCCAGGGTACGGTGAGGCGACGCACCAAAAAGTTGGGGATGAGGGAGTTAAGCTCACCTAAGCTGGTCACGGAGAACCCGTGGAGCGTGCCTACTACTTTGCATTTGTGGAAGGAGATTTTGTGGTGTTACCATTACACGTTTTAATTATTAGTTCGATTGTGAAGATTTTAATTATTGCACATCTGCTGATTATTGGCGTAATGGCAATGATCTGGTCAGAACGCCGGGTAAGCGGTTGGATGCAGGACAGGCTTGGGCCCAATCGGGTGGGTTTCCAAGGGATTCTGCAGCCGATTGCAGACGGAATTAAGTTCTTGTTCAAGGAGGATCTTATCCCGAATCACGTGGATAAGCCACTTTACGTGCTGGCACCGGCGATGCTATTAGTACCCGCGATGATTACAATTGCAGTGGTGCCCTTTGGGAGTTCTCTCACGATATTCGGGCATGAAATCCCACTCCAGATTGCTGATATCAGCATCGGAATTTTGTATATCTTGGCGATTACCTCGCTCGGCGTTTACGGCGTTGTTCTGGGGGCGTGGGCATCTAATAACAAATACTCCCTTTTAGGGGGCTTACGTTCATCGGCGCAAATGATTAGTTACGAATTGACACTGGGCTTGGCAATTATCGGTGTGCTGATGCTCACTGTAGTGGAGCCGGGGGAATCGGCATTGAGTCTGCGAAAGATTGCAGAGTCGCAGGGAAAAGCACTCTGGAATTGGAATTTCCTCATCCACTTTCCGGCGTTTCTAGCATTTACGACGGCGATGTTCGCGGAGACAAACCGCCTGCCGTTCGACCTTGCCGAAGCAGAGCAGGAGCTGGTCGCGGGGTATCATACCGAATACAGTAGCATGAAATTTGCTCTATTTTTCATGGCAGAATATATGAACATGATTGTCGGCTCTGCCGTGACAGTGACTCTCTTCTTGGGGGGATGGCACTTCTTCGGCTTGGAAAACGTGGGCGGCCCGGTGTGGAGCGGACTTATCTCGTTCGGCATCATCTTTGTCAAAACGGCGATTTTCCTGTTTGTGTTTATTTGGGTACGCTGGACACTTCCAAGATTCCGGTATGATCAGCTGATGAACTTCGGTTGGAAATTCTTGTTGCCTGTGGCGTTGACTTCAATTGTTGTAACAGGCATCTTATGGGTAACGACACAATCCCGGCTGTTAGTAGGTATCGGCAACGTGGTTGCAGCATTTATTGTGGTATCAATTGTAGCAGGGTTACTCGTTATGAATAAGACCCCTGAGCCAGCAACACCTGAGTTATCTGGCTTAGATGCAATAGAATAGGAGGCATGCCATGAATGCAGAACAGATTCTATTTATCGTTTTTGGAGGAATCTCGCTGGTTGGGGCGGTTTCTGTCATCTCGTTTCGGCATCCGATTTACAGTGCGCTGGCACTTATTGTAACGTTTTTCGCGCAGGCGGGGTTGTTTGTGCTATTGGGGGCGCATTTTGTCGCTGCGGCGCAAGTCATTGTTTATGCGGGCGCGATTATGGTGCTGTTTCTCTTTGTGATTATGCTCCTCAATCTCGGCACACTCTCAGCGAGTGGAAGTATCGTCGGGAAATTGAAAGGTGTTGCTATTGTATTAGGGCTTCTCTTGGCGGCGGAAGGTATTTATATCGCTGTGAATGCACTCAATGAGACTGCAGTTGCATCAGCACAGCCCACCGCAGCCCCGGTCACAACCTACCAGATTGGGGAACTTTTGTTCAGCAAGTATCTCTTACCCTTTGAAGTTACCTCACTCATACTGCTTGCCGCACTGATTGGGGTTATTGTTCTCGTGAAACGTGACGGCCCGGACACCGACTAAATGGCTTTTCGTCAATTGGGTTTCTGCTCAGATTTTTCCGCATGAGGTATATACCCCCGCTTTGCGGGGGTTTCCACCCTCTTCAAAATCGGGTTTCTTTTTCGTTCTAGTGCATTTCTTGCCAATTAATGCATAGAAGCATGAAGTTTGGGAAGGAGATTCCTGTAATAGGGCACGGACAACTGACAACTATCTTCAGAAAGGATTTGGTATGGGATTGGAATATTATCTAATTTTAAGCGCGCTCCTGTTTACAACGGGCGTGATCGGAGTCCTCATCCGCAGGAATGCGATTATTATTTTTATGTGTATTGAACTGATGCTGAATGCGGCAAATCTTGCCTTTGTAGCAATCAGTCGTCATCTGGGCGAGACAACCGGTCAGGTATTTGTCTTCTTTGTCATGACTGTTGCTGCTGCCGAGGTTGCGATTGGATTGGCAATCATTGTCAGTGTTTTTAAGCATCGTCAAACGGTTAATGTGGATGAGGTTAATTCGTTGAAGGGCTAACGGGCGAGGCGAGGTACACGAAAAACTTGCATCAGAAACCTCCGACGAGAGCTATAGAGCATCGTCACACCTACCTTGCCACCTGATTACTCCGCAAGGAAAGACGAAAAACAAAAAGGAGGGTTGAATGTCCCTTGGATTGATTGTTGTCCTGTTAATTTCCCCGTTTGCTGGGTTTCTGATTAACGGGTTGTTTGGCAAATGGCTAAAAGGTAAGGAGAAACTGAGCGGTTGGATAAGCGCGCTTGCAGTGTTCGTCTCGTTCGCCTGTTCTATTATCGCCTTCACGAGCGTGCGCGGTGGTGGAGGGATGAGTGGAGATGAAGGCATACTTTATGAATGGATTAAAGGCGAGTCGTTCGCTTTCAATATCGGCTTCCATGTTGACGCGCTGACGACGGTAATGTTATTGGTTATCACGGGCGTTGGATTCATTATCCACGTGTACTCAATCGGTTACATGCACGGTGATTCGGGGTACACACGCTATTTTGCCTATCTGAATCTCTTTGTGTTTGCAATGCTGATCCTCGTCCTTGGCAATAATTACCTGATGATGTTCGTCGGGTGGGAAGGTGTTGGGCTTTGTTCCTATCTGCTCATCGGATTCTGGTATGAGAAACAGTCGGCGACGGATGCTGGGAAAAAGGCGTTTATTGTCAATCGTATCGGTGATTTCGGTTTCCTGCTTGGAATGTTTACGTTGTTTGCCGCGTTCGGTAGCCTTGACTTTACGACGATATTTGATAGTGCCGATGCAGGGAATTTCCAACAGATTTTCGGGGCAAGTACGCTCGTGATTGCGACGTTACTACTCTTTGTTGGCGCGGTAGGTAAATCGGCACAGATTCCGCTCTACGTGTGGTTGCCCGACGCGATGGAAGGGCCCACCCCTGTAAGTGCGTTAATTCACGCCGCCACAATGGTAACTGCGGGTGTGTATATGATAGCGCGCTCTGCGGTACTTTATGAACTGGCAGAAACAGGGGAAGTTGTGGCATGGATTGGGGTTTTGACTGCGTTTTTCGCAGCAACAATTGCACTGGCGCAGAATGATATTAAACGCATCCTCGCCTATTCAACTGTAAGTCAACTGGGCTATATGTTCGTCGGTGTCGGTGTTGGTGCGTATGCCTCCGGCATTTTTCATTTGGTGACGCATGCCTTCTTTAAAGGATTGATGTTTCTCACAGCCGGTAGTGTGATGCACGCGATGGCGAATGAATTGGATATGCGGAAGATGGGCGGTTTAAGAGCCAAAATGCCGATAACGCATTGGACCTTTTTGGTGGGTGCTATGGCGATTGCAGGCGTGCCGTTTCTGAGCGGTTTCTGGAGCAAAGATGAAATTTTACACAGCGCGTGGGCGATTTCTCCTGTAATTTACGGCATCGGATTAATCACGGCGTTCCTGACAGCGTTCTATATGTTCCGCCTCATCTTCGTGACGTTTTATGGTGAATCTCGCGTTGAATCAGGCGTTGCTTCGCATCTCCACGAATCTCCTCCAGTGATGTGGGTGCCCCTAGCTATTCTGGCCATCCCCTCTGCCTTAATCGGTTTGCTGTTAGGCTGGGGTGGACATAACAGTTGGTTCCACCATTTCACGGAGCATGTCTTCCCCAAGGCACATGGTGAGGCCTCAGGCAATATGTTAGTATTTATGGGAATTTCATCGGTTGTCGGTTTGGCCGGCATTGCGTTTGCATGGATACGTTACCGAGAACGAGTACCGGCCGCGGAACCTACCCATGCGCTGCACAAACTTGTTGCGAACAAGTACTACATTGACGAAGTGTATAACGCGGTTATCGTGCAGCCGATTAAAAACGGTTCTCATTATCTGCTGTGGCGCATCTTGGATACGGGCATTATTGATGGGATTGTCAACGGGGTGGCCGCGGCTATCCGGCTTATCGGAGGCACGTTGCGGCGGCTTCAAACGGGGCTTGTCCAAGCCTATATTGTGTCAATGGTTGTCGGGATTGTGCTGTTTCTGGCGTACTATCTATTTGTTCGGTAGTTTTCGTCAATTGGGTTTCTGCTCCGATTTTTCCCAGATGGCATTAGCCCCTGCAAAGCAGGGGTAAAATACCAGTGTCAAAATCGGGTTTCTTTTTGGTTCTATGGTGTTTCTTGCTAATTAATGCATAGAATCCAGCATGGTGCAATCATGGCTGCTGTGCGGTAACAAAATCTCAACATAGGAGGAAGAACATGAAACAGCATCCTTTTCGACCGCGGGATCTGCTCAGCAAAGAGGTTGCTGGAATCTGCGGTGTTGCAAGGTTGACAGATAAGGCTCGGGCTGCCTATGCTGGTGAAATCGGAAAGTATAAATACGGTGCTGATTCCGAGCAAGATACAGGGATTTTATCCTTCCTCGGTATTTCAGAGGCAGCGTTTCAGGAAGCTGCTGTGCGGATTGACAATGACATCAAACTAGGTGCATGGATTTTAGACAACTGCGGGAAATCGTCTAAAGAAATATCGGCGTTCAATCGTAAGGTGAAGCTGTGGTGGCAGAACAAAATGCTCCGTGGCACTTATCGTGACACTTATTCAAAGCGCCGCCGGCAATTAGCTCAGGCAAAAGAAAACCGTCACCTTTCTGGGTTTCCTCATAATTCTTGGTTTCCTCATTAATAGTGGTTCTGGGAGAAATTCTGGAGGCGGTGAGTTATTCCTTCAACCCTAGAGGAGGCAACTTGGGATGATACACAGCAATAAACCCAATGGATTGCAGCCTTTACGGTTGTAGCAGTGCTTGGCTGCCTCGGGCTCAAGGTATAAACCCCTGCAAGCAGGGGAAAATACCACTAGCGTCCGAGATGCTATAAACTACGCGAAGAGAAACTAACCCGCTATTGTAGCGGATCGCAACTTTCTAAGGAGGTTTCTTTGTTACTTTCAATAGTCATTTTTTTACCACTGCTCGGTGTGATAGCCATTGCATTGCTCAGAGGGATGGGGGCATCCGCTATCAAAGGTATCGCACTTGCTATTGGGCTCCTGACATTTGCTATTTCGCTGGGGCTTTACACAGGGTTTGATGCCACTACCGCCGAGCTGCAATTTGAGGAGAAACTGGCATGGATTCCAGGGCTGGGCACAAGTTATCACCTCGGCATTGACGGCATTTCGCTGTGGTTAGTGTTACTTACGACATTCCTGACACCCGTGTGTATCCTCGCCGCATGGAATTCGGTGGAGAAAGGGCTCAGCGGCTTTATGATGTCGTTGCTCGCCCTCGAAACAGGAATGTTGGGAGTGTTTTGTGCCCTAGATCTGTTCCTCTTTTTCGTGTTTTGGGAGTCTATGCTGATTCCGATGTACTTCCTCATTGGTATATGGGGTGGAGAACGGCGAATTTACGCCACTGTCAAGTTTGTGCTCTATACGATGGCGGGAAGTGCGCTGATGTTGGTAGGCATTTTGACGCTCTACTTCCAAAACGGTAATAGTTTTGAACTCACGACACTCTACGCGAAAGCAGGTGGATTTGAACATTCGCATCTGCTATTCCTTGCGTTTTTCATCGCGTTCGCAATTAAAGTACCGCTCTTCCCTTTCCACACCTGGCTCCCAGATGCGCACGTTGAAGCACCTACAGCGGGCAGTGTTATCTTGGCAGGCGTGCTACTCAAAATGGGAACGTACGGCATAGTCCGATTCTGCCTCCCCCTCTTTCCAGAGGCAGTGACTCATTTCACACCCCTGATCGTGACACTTGCTGTCATCGGAATTATTTATGGCGCGTTGGTGGCGATGGTACAACCCGATTTGAAGAAGCTGGTGGCGTATTCGAGTGTGAGCCACCTCGGTTTTGTCATATTAGGGCTGTTTGCGAAGAATCCGGAAGGTATTCAGGGCAGTGTATTGCAAATGCTCAACCATGGCTTAAGCACAGGGGCACTGTTCCTCTTGGTAGGGATGATTTATGAACGGCGGCACAGCCGAATGATTGCTGATTTCGGCGGATTGGCAAAGCAGATGCCAATCTTTGCATCTATTTTTATGGTCGTGACGTTGTCGTCAATTGGATTACCACCGTTAAACGGATTTGTCGGCGAGTTCATGATACTGCTCGGCAGTTTTCTTACTGATGCTTTCTCGAAGTGGTACGTGGTTTTTGCGGCAACAGGTGTGATTCTGGCCGCTATTTATATGCTGTGGATGTTCCAACGGGTAATGTTCGGTACACTGGATAAGACAAACGCAGCTTTGCCTGACCTGAATGCACGCGAAGTCGTTGTTCTGCTCCCGATCCTCCTCTTTATTGTCTGGATTGGGGTGTATCCAAAGCCGTTCCTGAATCGGATGGAGAAATCTGTAGGGCTTGTTGTAACGCAGGTGCGACAGGAAACCGCTCCCGCAATGGGACACGCAGAAAAACAATCGCTGAGGGACAGCGAGCTTGTGCTACGAGAGGGGCAGTCGGAAACGCACGCTTCTAAAACAGACTTACAGCAAACGCAGCGCGCACGACATGAAATGAGTGAAGGCACGTCGCATTTGGGCGTTTACGCCGCAAAAAGGAGGTACAGCGGTAGGAGCGATCTCCCGATCGCGACTCCCTATCATAAATGAAGTTCAAACTGGCATCTTGTCTTATTCTTTGTGTAATTGTGGGGCTTACGTTTTCATTTTCTTATGCATTCGCGGCAGATGATACGGATAGTGACCATGGGGTTGATGGTGCTAAACTTCCAATGTGGAGCATTATTCCGTTTGTCGGCATCTTACTCTCAATTGCAATTTTCCCCCTCGTGTTGGATTCGCATTTTCTCATCCACCATGGTGGGAAAATGTCGCTGGCATGGGCGTTAATCTTCGCAATTCCGTATCTCGTTGCTTTCCGGGGTGACGCTTTTTACGACATCCTACACATCTACCTGATAGACTATATCCCGTTCATTATTCTGTTGTGGGGATTGTTTACGGTTGCAGGGGGCATTCTGGTGCGCGGTACGTTGCGCGGCACACCAATCGTGAACACACTTTTATTGCTAATTGGCACAGCAATTGCCTCGTGGGTGGGAACGACTGGTGCATCGATGCTCCTCATCCGTCCGTTGATTCGAGCCAATGCGTATCGAAAGAGTAAGGTCCATCTGATTATCTTCTTCATCTTTTTGGTTAGCAACATTGGCGGCTCCTTAACACCCTTGGGCGATCCGCCGCTCTTTTTGGGATTCCTGCACGGTGTGCCTTTCTTCTGGACGACAACCGCACTTTTCACCCAGATGCTATTTATTAGCGTCATCTTGATTGTGCTCTTTTTTGTGGTAGACACACTTATGTTTAAACGGGAAGGCGGTGTAGTGCCAGACGATGGCACAAACGAACCAATTCGCGTCGATGGGCTATTTAACCTAATTTTCTTGTTAGGCATCGTCGTCGCTGTGTTAATGAGCGGCACTTTAAAACTGGGCGAAGTTAACATCCTCGGCGTTCAGGTGGCGTGGCAGAATATCGCCCGCGACCTGCTGATTGTCGTCATGGGGCTATTATCTCTCAAGTTTACACCTTTTAGTGGTAAATTGCGCCAAGAAAACGAGTTTTCATGGGAACCGATCGAAGAGGTTGCCAAGGTGTTCGCCGGTATTTTTATCACGATTATTCCGGCGTTGGCAATTCTGAAGGCCGGCGAAAACGGGGTACTGAGCGGATTAATCCGCGCGATCCAAGAGCCCGTACATTACTTCTGGGTGACCGGGATTCTGTCAAGTTTCTTAGACAATGCACCGACTTATTTGACATTTTTCAACACGGCACTTGGCAAGTTAGATCTGAACGAGGCACTTGTGCCGCAAATCCTGTCCGGCCAACTGACAGAGAGCCAACACCTAGAGTTTGTGAAATTGCTAACTTCTATTTCCCTCGGTGCGGTGTTTATGGGGGCGAATACCTATATCGGGAATGCTCCCAATTTCATGGTAAAGGCGATTGCAGAGCAAAGCGGTATCCGCATGCCGAGCTTCTTCGGATATATGCTCTGGTCGGTAGGAATTTTAGCCCCGCTTTTTGTAATTGTAACACTTGTGTTTCTCCGTTGAAGCTAGCAAGAGAGGTCAGTTAACACACTACAAATCTCGTAAGAGGTTTGTGCTGCAACAGATTACCTCAGCGGCTTCTTCCGAGATTTTCCACAGGATATAGCAACAGCGGAAAATACTCTACTCCGCAAGGAACATTAAAAAATGCCAATAGAGATTAACTGGCAACTGCTGATGCCGGAACTTGTCATCGCTTTAACATTGATTATTGTTCTTATCTTTGACATGTTCGATTCCATCTCAAAAACTATCCTCGGATGGCTAACGATCGTTGGCGCGGGGATTGCATTGTGGGTTTCCATCCAGATGCAACAAGCCGGCACCGTGGGAACCCAATTCAACGACATGTTTAAGGTGGATAGTTTCTCCCTCTTTTTTAACATTATTTTCCTCATTTCAACAATTTTGGTTGCGTTGATTTCGCTGAGTTATTTAGGAAAAGACGATAGAAAGCAGGGGCCGTATTACCTACTTATCTTGCTTGCAACGCTTGGCATGATGTTGATGGCCGCAGGCAATGAACTGATTGTAGTTTTCCTCGGCTTGGAACTGATGTCGTTATCGCTCTACGTGTTAGCGGGCTATTTCCGCGATAATCCTGTTTCAAGCGAAGCGGGCATGAAATATCTATTGCTTGGGGCGTTCGCGAGCGCGTTCTTCCTCTACGGAATTGCATTAATTTACGGCGGTGCAGGCACAACGAGTATCCCCGGGATTGCCTCGAACCTCACTGCCGAGAGTCAATCGCCACTGCTTCTGGGAGGAATGTTCCTGCTTATCGTTGGGTTCGGATTTAAGGTCGCGATTGTGCCCTTCCACCAATGGGCACCTGATGTTTACGAGGGCGCGCCAACGACGATTGCGGCGTTTATTTCTGCAGGGCCAAAGGCAGCTGGCTTTGCCGCATTTCTGAGAATTTTCATGGAAGCGTTGCCCGCCATGCAATCGCAGTGGGGGGACGTTATCATCTTGTTGGCAATGCTGACGATGACGGTTGGAAATGTCATTGCCATCGCGCAAACGAACATCAAACGGATGCTCGCCTATTCAAGTATTGCACACGCAGGTTATGTGCTGATAGGCTTAGCAGCAGCGAACAACGAAGGCATCTCTAGTGTAATGCTCTACCTCCTGGTTTACTGCGTGATGAACATTGGCGCGTTCGGTGCGGTTATCTTAGCGAAAACTACCGATGGTGAGTGCTTGACAATTTCCGATTATGCAGGGCTCGGGTTCCGCAAACCCTTGCTCGGCCTGTTTATGACGTTGATGCTTTTATCTCTTGCTGGTTTTCCACCGACTGCCGGGTTTGTAGGCAAATTCTACATCTTCAAATCCGCGGTTCAGGCAGGCCACACCTGGCTTGTCATTATCGGTGCCATTAACACTGCGATTTCAGCGTTCTACTACCTACGCGTTGTTGTAACAATGTATATGCGCGAGCCGGAAGAGGAGTTAGAATTTAGCCCATATCCCTCGACCTTGGTTGTCGGGTTAATCCTCGCGGTGATTGGCGTGTTGTTCATTGGCATTTTACCATCGCTCCTGCTCAATTCTGTGCAAAATTCCGTTCTTTAAGGGCGGAAATTATTGTAGCTTAGAATTCAGCACCTTCCTATACCTCGCATAATATGGGCGGAGCTCGCATCCGCCCATGCGCACTACGCGCAGATTAAGATTTTCCCCTACATTTTTCCTCGCACCTTGTACCATTTCCTTTTTTATTTTTATAATTGAAAAAATCTAAAAAAAAGTGCAACTTTTCTGCAACTTATTTGTAGTACCATTAACTTTAAAGCGCGCGGAGTTGCAACATGACAGAAGATGAATTCCTTGAGCTCGTCTATAAGCATCAGGCTCGGATTTATCGGCATGCCCTCTATCTGCTCCGGAATCCGGAAGATGCAAAGGATATGACACAGGAAACCTTTATCAAAGCCTGGGAAAATCGCGCAAAATTAAGGCCGAACACTGTTCACTCGTGGTTGCTAAAATGTGTGCAGAATCTCTGTTTCAACCAGTTAAAGCGGCGCAAATTTCAGGTACATTTGGCTGAAGAAGATGAGCAGACGCTTGAAACATTAATGGATGTGCATTCCTACCAGTCGAATCCGTCACCGGATGAGATTCTCGTCAAACGGGAGCTCAAGCAGTTGGTGCATCGCGCTATTGGAGAATTGCCACCCGCCATGCGAGCGGTAGTTATTATGCGGGAATTGGACGAAATGAGTTTCAAGGAGATTGCAGAGGTCTTAGGGCAACCCGAAGGTACTGTGAAATCCACCGTGTTTCGAGCCCGCAAGAAATTGCGGAAAATATTGAGCCGTCTCTTGGAGATGTAACCGATGAGCCAGAATTCACCACATGGTTTGCCCTGCGTAGACTGTCAGACTTTTATAGAAGAGTATATTGCAGGGGAGTTGGATACCGCCACTGAATCAGCAATGACATCACATCTTGCCACATGTGAAAGGTGCCGGCACGAATTCCGTTTGGCACAGGCAATTGACGAGGTGTTAGATGAACTGCCCAGACCGGTACCGCCTCCTGATATCTTCAGAGAAGTCTCGGCTTATGTTCGCGCACATTCCAGGCGTAGAAGCTGGATACATCGTATTTTTCAATTATCCACACTCTTGGCCGGCTTGCGTTCGCCGCTCCTTCATGCGGGCGCCTTGGTCTGTTTGGTTGGCGTAGTCCTGTTTGGAGTCCATCAGCATCAACAAAAAGTGCAGGTTGAGCAAGCCGCTCACGCCCTCGGTTATGCACTCAGCAAGGTGCAATATGCAATGCACAGGAGTAGTAGAGCACTCAACGAAACGCTTTCGACTGTCCAAATTGAGGAAACACACCGCCGTGCTTTAAAGCAGACGGCGAATGTCTCATCGGCAATACGCCGTAGTTTAAGTATACTCAACCAGTTAACCGATGATATACGCGATACCGGGTATCATCAACCTTCAAATTCTGAATCAATTCAAGGAGAAGGAAAACCATGAAACCGAGAAGACACTTTATACCGCTCATGTTGTTAGTAGCGATTCTTTTTACTTCAACATTGATACCCCTGGATGCCGCGGCATCCGATGAAAAAGGGGACAGAACATTGGGGAAAAAAGGGCAGATTCACTTTGATTTTCCAGAGGCACTCCAAGCAAAGGCTGAGGTTAATGTGAGCAGTAAACTCATCGGCATCTTTGCAAATGCCATTTCAGGAGCGAAGTCGGAGCTTGCCGAGTTAGTTGAGATGCTCGAGGGTATCTATGTCCGCACCTACGATACGGCTTCAATCGACGTAGAGAAAGTTGTGAGCCATTACAAAAACAAGCTAAAACAGGAGCAGTGGGACGTTCTTGTCAAACTCAACGAAGAAGGCAAGACAGTTCAAGTCAGCCTCCTTTCGGATGCCGATAGCGTGCGGGGCATCTTTATCATTGTTGCGTCCGAGCCGTCTGAGGAATTCACCTTTGTCAACATTTTTGGCAACATGGATTCAGAACGCATTGGTGAGTTGCTTGGAAACCTAGATGGCTTCGGCTTGGGTGATGATGTGGATATGCCTCAAGTGGTAGAAAAAATTAAAAAGGAGCTTTCAACAGGCGATGCCTCTGGTCCGGCACGCTAGAAGGATTCTCCCAATTCCACAAACGTCCAGGAGCGTGTGAATGATGAATCACAAACAGGTGAATCACATGCAAACCCTGAGCGGGGCTCTATGCAACATCTGAAGAAATTTGGATGGAATGCTGAGGGATTTGAGCACCTGGCCAGGTTTGACGCGCTTCTCTAAACAGATGCAGAGGCGGCACGCTCCGCAATTGCCAAAGTTGCCGAAATACGGTTTGGGGAACATGCCCTGGCTGATGAGTGGAGTGAGCTCTTTTTCCGTCTGTATCGTGAGAAAAAGGGCTCTCTTTTAGAGTTGAAACGTTATTTTGAATTGGAAATACAATTAATGTCAGAGAGTGATGCTGAAAAGAACGCTGAAGTCATTGAAGAGATGCAATCAGGTATGAAACAGTTTGAATCTATGATAGAACTTCTCAGAAGCCTTGGTAGGGATGCTGCAACTGTTGAAGGGGATTTCAATTTTCAATTTACCCAAAACTGAATCAGCATTGCTGCTTGTGTGGTTGTAAGAAATCCGAATCTTTTGTTGTTTCATAGAGATAAATGAGGGTGGTGCCTAATTATTTGGCGTTGCACCGCTGGTAGTAGCGCAATAAATTGTGCTACTACCAAAAACAGATTGTGGAAGACTCTGAAGTTTATCACTTAGAGAGCCCCTTGAAATACTTGGATGCAGGCGAAGTGGAGGCACGTTAACCTGCTGTCCCAGTTGTTGAAAATTTCGCAATTCTTTTTTGGGACAGGGATAACCCTGTCCCAAATAGGAGAAAATATTATGAACACCTTAACGGAGCGCAAATCCTATTTGATAGTGCTGATAGTTACTGTGGTACTTATCTTCGGGACAGGCTTACGAGCTAGAGCAGTCCCAAGCGCACAAACTGTTCAGAAAGAACTCACAGCACTAAAAATCTCTCACCCGCCGAAGCTTGATGGAGTGCTGGACGATGCTTGTTGGCAGGACGCGCCGCAAGCTATTAATTTTATCGATGAGCGCACCGGAAAACCTGCGGAAAATCAATCGGTTGCGATGCTAGTTTACACAGATAAGGCCATCTACGTCGCGTGTCACCTTTACGATGATTCGCCGGGCGAAATTCTTGCCAAAGAGACTAAAGATGGCATCCGACTGCAGGGTGAGGATTGGGTTTCTTTCAGCATAGACCCGTTTCACACGCACCGCTTTGGCGGGCGAAACTTTTTTATGGCAAACTCACTTGGCACGAAATACGCGCACCTCACCACAGGTATAGAAGGGCAAACCAAGTGGCTTCAGTCCTGGCACGTCGCCGCTCAGATTGTAGATGATGGGTGGGTTGTAGAGATGGAAATTCCGTGGCAGGTTCTCGATTATCCAGATACGGCTGAACCGATTCAGATGGGCATCAACTTTGACCGGGGGCAACAGCGCACCGGGGTGCGTTCATGGTGGGCAAACGTGGGCAGGCAAGATTTTTATGAAAACGATGGACACTGGGTTGGCGTTTCACCATCATCCCAACCAGGGCGGATCTTTTTTAATCTACCAGCCCTGCCTGAAGCGAAAGTTGAGGTGAATTTGAGCGGTAACCTCATCGGCCTCTTTACGAAATCCGCTGCAAAAACCCAGCCAAAGTTTGCCGAATTAATTGACATGTTAGACGGTATCTATGTCCGCACCTACAATACAACTTCAATTGACGTACAGAAGGTGGTTAACCATTACAAAAGCAAGTTAAAACGGGAGAAGTGGGACGTTCTCGTCAAATTCAACGACGAAGGCGAGACAGTTCAAGTTAACCTCCTTTTTGATGCAGCCAGAGTGCGTGGAATCTTTGCCATTGTCGTGTCTGGGACATCTGAGGAAGTCACCTTTGTCAACATTGTTGGAAACATTGATTCGGAACGAATCGGTGAATTGCTTGGGAACTTAGACGACTTCAGCAATTTAGATATGGATATTGATTTGAATCAATCAAAAGAGGAATCTTCAACAGAGCAGAACGATTGACGCCCTGCTTAGGTGACTCTATACTGTTACCAAGAATGGGTGTTTGCTAAATATTGCCATGGCATGAGTCAATGTTGAGGGTTCGTAGTCGCGCGCTCATTCAAAAATCACGGATATCCGTGACAGACATGTTTTTACGCTTTGCATTTTCGCCCGGATTGTGCTAAAATATATGCGGTTACTTGGAATAAGGTATCCTGACGAGTTTCAATAGGAGCGATGACGATGTTTAAGCGCAAAACAAAGTCTCTTGTCTATGGCGATGTAGGCATGTTTGATCTCGCTTCGATTGGGATAACACTTTCGCTCGCGATTTGCATCGGCTATTTCGGCGGCAAGTGGCTCGGTGGGAAATTAGGCAATGCAACAGTTGGATCATACATCGGTTTTGGAGTAGGTGTTGCTGCCGGGTTCATGGAAATGTTCCGCGCTATCGCGCGTTGGAATCGGCAGCTTGAGCGTCAAGAAAAACGGCGACGTGAGGCGCGGGACAAAGAAAAAAGCAATCGTGACCCGGAATCTTGAATCGCCGTTGATTCAGGAGATGTTCATAGAGAAGTCACGCGAATGAGGCCCATTTTGGAAGTTGGTGACCGGTTTATCCGCCAAGTCTATGTCTTGACAATTTGCCTCACCGTGATAGTTTCAGCGGTGCTGTTAGTTGTCAAGCGTCCAGCACTCCCAAGTTTCCTTATAGGCAGTGCTATCAGTTTAAGTCTATTTTGGTCAATGGAATTCGCGATCCGTCGGCTTATCCGGCCGGGGAAATCTAAGAAAACGAAATACTTACTCGGCTTTATCGCCCTTGGCAAATACACAGTGCTCGGCGTTTGCCTCTATTTTTTATTTAAGATGGACTGGATGAATGTTTACGCCCTCGCCGGTGGGATTGCTTTAGTACAGGGTGCAATCGTTATTAAAGCGATTGGCTTAATGGTGGGTATTCTTTCAAACAAAGATTCGGGGCTACGGTAAGAAACACATGCAAAACCCTACGGCTTTGTTAGATTTAAGAAAAAACAGCGTATGAAAAAAATATCGTTTATCTGCTTGATTATTGGTTTCAGTCTGGCGGTAGCAGCGGGTTTCGCTGCAGAGGATACCGCCGCTACCGAACCACATGCTGATGAGCATGGCCATCGCACTTGGCTCTATTCGATTTCAAGGTTGTTACCGGATGACATCATTCCAGAACCCGGTCGGTGGCATCAACCGGATCTGATTCCAAACACCTACTTTGCGGTTCTCGTTTTAGTCCTATTTTTCATTTTCGTGACACGGAAACTGAAACGGCTCCCCGAAGGGAAGGGACAAACCCTGCTTGAGCTGTTTGTCGGGGGTATCATTGATTTCTTCGGGGGCATTTTGGGTGAACATGGCAGAAAGTATGTGCCTTTCGTCGGTTCATTCTTTATCTTTATTCTTTCCCTGAATTACTTAGGACTTATTCCAGGTTTTCAGTCTCCGACAGCAGATCTGAATACAACGCTCGCCCTCGGCATAACAGCTGTACTGGGCGTTCAAATGATTGCCATTAAAGAGAACGGGGTCCGCGGTTATCTCAAGCACCTCATCGGCAACCCGCCGTGGCTGGGTTTTTTGATGTTTCCGCTCGAGGTTATCGCGCAGTTATCTCGTGCCGGTTCCCTCGCTATTCGTCTTTTCGGAAATATTTTCGGTGAAGAGTCGGTCATTGTTGAACTTACGAAACTGGGGCTTGTTATTCTCATTGTTGACTTCATCCCTATTTTTCCAGTTCAAGTACCGATGCTTTTCTTTGGATTGTTCGGTGGTTTTTTGCAAGCATTCGTTTTCACCATCTTAACATCCATCTACATTGTGCTTTTCATAGAACACGATGAAGAAGCGCATGAGGCGCATTAATTTTCGGCGTAGCTTGCAAGCCGAAACTTGCTTTAAAAAAGATTGGGCAATTTACAGCTTGCCCTACCTTCATAGGAGGCTCATTCATGATTTACCTAGCAGTGTTGGCGTTTGGTGTAACATTAGGCTTGCCCATCGCCGTTATTTTTGCCTCGACCGCGCAGGGCAAGGCAACAAGTACCGCCCTTGAGGGGATTGCGCGTCAACCTGAATCAGCACCGCGAATCCAAACCGCTATGATTATCGGTTTGGCACTCATTGAATCGCTTGTTATCTATTCGCTTTTAATGTTTTTTATTTTGGTGGCCAAACTCCCCGAAGGCGAGATGCTCAGAGGGATGATTGAGTCAGATGCCCAACGCGTCGCAACGGACCAGAGAAGCGAAAATTAATAACGCCCGACTGAAGACGTACCCTTGGCGAAGCCTGCAAGCCAAAGTAGACATGTTACGTCTTCAGTTCAACAACAGAGTACAGTAAACTTATGGGAAAAAAAATATACAGATGCTGTCTCATTTTAATGGGGCTCGGTATCCTCAGCGCATTTGCCGCCGATGCACCTGCCGGTGAAGGTGGACTCTTATCCTCCCTCGGGATTGACCCAAAGACGATTATCATCCAGGTCATCGGCTTCTTAGTTGTGCTTGGGGTGCTCTGGAAGTTTGTTTTCGGCAAGGTCGGCGGGCTTTTAGAGGAACGCCGTACCGAAATTACAACGCAATTGGACCAATTGCAAACCGACCGGCAAGAATTAGACCGGCTCACCGCTGAAACTCGTCAACGCTTAAGCGATATTGAGACTGAAGCACAAGCCAAGATTCAAACCGCAGTTGAGCAGGGTAATGCGGAACGTCAGCAAATTCTTGCACAAGCGCGCCAAGACGCAGCGGACGAAGTAGAAAGAGCGCGAGCAGAAATCCAGCGCGAGAAGGATGAAGCTATCGCAGAACTGCGCGGCGTTGTCGCAGAACTCGCTATTGATGCCGCCAGCAAAATTATAAGCGCCGAACTGAATGCGGAGAGACATCAGCATATTATTGATGCATCTATTAGCAGGTTGCCAGAGGCACCCCCCTAATACAATAATTGGAGGGCAAGGTTTCGGAAACCTACATCTGGGACCTCTTACACTTCTTGTGCCTTAGCACTGCTAGCGTTCACTGTCATTGTGAGGTCAGGTTTTCGTGCATCAGCCCTACCTATACCGAGGTGAAGATTAAACGATGAGAGACATTCGGGTTGCTAAACCTTATGCCCGCGCCTTATATGATGCTGCCTTAGAACAAGATGCCTTGATACCTATCGTTGCAGATGTAACGAAGCTGATACTGTTGACTGAACAGTCTGAAGAATTCGAGCAATTAATCAACAGCCCTGTCTTGTCTCCGCAATTCAAAAGCGAGATGTTTCAGCAGCTTTTTGCTGACGCGGTGCATCCGCTGGTGCTTAATTTCTTACATCTCCTCGCATCTAGGCAACGCGAACGCTATTTCGTGGCGATAGGGGATGTCTTTTTGGCACTCGTTGATGAGACCGCCGGTCGGCTCGTTGCAAAAGTGACAACAACTGTCCCGATGACACCGGAACAACAGGAGCGGCTCACACAGCAATTAGGGGCGTATTCCGGAAAACATGTCAGGTTGGAAACTACAACCGATCCACGGATTCAGGGAGGCTTCATCGTGCAGCTAAACGACACCGTTTTTGATG
The DNA here is from genome assembly GCA_958295855.1 of uncultured Poribacteria bacterium. Classification (GTDB taxonomy): domain Bacteria; phylum Poribacteria; class WGA-4E; order WGA-4E; family WGA-3G; genus CATQHH01. Next base: position 1,494,035 of record OY282383.1, read on the forward strand.
CAAGCGTCGCAACGCAACTCCAACGCTTGAAGCAGCAACTGGCAAAGGGATAACGGTGCTACCGCCAGGGGCACGGTATGGTATAACTGAGATGCACGATGAATTACGCTGCTACGGACTGTGAAAGGACTACAGCAGAATCTTGGCCATCTTAAAATCCTATAAATCCTGATTAGATTTTCATTGGGATAGGACTACAGCGGAAAACGGAAATCTCCGCAAGGAATGTAAAAAAATGGCAAAAGAGGTCCGACCGGACGAAATATCAAATATCCTTAAACAACAGCTGTTACAGTTTGAACAGGACGTGGATGTCTATGATTCCGGCACGGTGCTGGAGGTAGGCGACGGCATCGCGCGTGTGCATGGACTTGCAAATGCCATGGCAAGCGAGATGATCGAATTCCCCAATGACGTTTATGGCACCGCTTTCAATCTCGAAGAAGATAACGTCGGCTGTGTGCTGTTTGGAGAGGACCAACTTATACATGAAGGTGATATCGCCAAGCGGACAGGAAGGCTAGCAGAAGTTCCTGTTGGTGAAGCACTCCTTGGACGGATTGTCGATGCCCTCGGTCAACCCATTGATGGATTAGGAGAGATTAAAACGGAACACCGCCTGCCGGTTGAACGGAAGGGGCTCGGCATCGTTCAACGGCAACTTGTCAGCGAACCCCTCTACACAGGATTAAAGGCGATTGACAGTTTGACCCCGATCGGGAGAGGCCAACGAGAACTTATTATCGGCGACCGGCGAACCGGCAAAACAGCCATTGCACTGGATACAATTCTCAGTCAGAAGGATACAGATGTTTACTGCATCTATGTCGCGGTTGGGCAAAAGGGTTCCACTCTGGCACAAGTTGCTAACACACTCCGTGAGCATAACGCGATGGAATATACTACCATCGTCGCCGCCCCTGCCAGTGACCCTTCACCGCTTCAGTATATCGCCCCCTATGCTGGTACCTCGATGGGCGAATACTTCAGAGATAAAGGGCAACACGCCCTCATTATCTACGATGACCTCACCAAACATGCATGGGCATACCGTCAAATGTCTCTCCTCTCTCGCAGGCCGCCTGGACGCGAAGCCTATCCTGGTGATGTTTTCTATCTGCACTCACGCCTCTTAGAGCGGGCCGCGAAGTTGAGCGACGAATTGGGCGGTGGTTCGCTAACCGCGCTGCCGATTATTGAAATTTTTGAAGGCGATTTGACTACCTACATTCCGACGAACGTTATCTCTATCACCGATGGGCAGATATACCTCACAACGGATCTGTTTAACCAAGGCGTAAGGCCCGCTATTGATGTCGGGACATCTGTTTCTCGCGTCGGCGGTGATGCACAAGTAAAAGCCATGAAAGCAGATGAGGTTGCGGGTACCCTTAAACTGGACCTTGCTAGTTTCCGGGAGGTTGCTGCTTTCGCACAGTTCGGCTCAGATTTAGACGCTTCAACACAGTCTTTGCTCCGGCGCGGCTCACGGCTTGTTGAATTGCTCAAGCAACCCCAATATGAACCAATGCCTGTACAACGGGAAGTCGCATCTATCTTCTGTGGCACCAACGGCTACTTGGACGATGTCCCAGAAACCGAGGTCGCGCGGTTTGAATCCGAATTTCTGCAATACCTTGACAGGAATTACGCGGAAATGCTCACCGAAATCGCAGAAACCGGCATCCTGAGTGACGAATTGCTTGAAAACTTGCACGCTGCTGTGAAAGTATTCAAGGAAAACTGGACTACCTCATAATTTTCCGTAGGCGTGCTTTCCAAGCGCGCACATCTTGTATCGGAGTTAAGACGAAAAATGGCAACCCTACGTGAAATTCGACGGCGCATCGCCAGCATTACAAACATCGCGCAAGTCACCGATGCTATGCGGGTTGTCGCCGCAGCACGGCTCCGTCGCGCCCAAGAAAATATTACTGCCACTCGCCCCTATGCGGATAAGCTCAATCACATCTTAGGGCACCTGATTTCGCAGATTGAAACACCAACGCATCCATTGCTCGAGAATCGAGAGGTGAAACATGTCTGCCTCATTTCGGTTTCCGGCGACCGCGGATTGTGCGGCAGTTTCAATAGCAATGTTATCCGGACAACGACACAACGAGCACAACATTATCAGGAGAATGGTGCAGATGTGACGCTAATATGTATCGGGAGGCGAACGCAAGAACACTTTGCACGGCGCGGCTACGACATCACCGATGCGTATACCAATATTTTCCGTCAACTCGAATTCCAAACTGCTGTAGATGTCGTACACGAATTTGAACATCTGTATATTGAGAAAAAAATCGACAAGGTTGAGGTTATCTACAACAATTTCAAATCAGCGATTCTCCAGACCGTGCTCGTTGAGCAACTGCTCCCGCTGGTACCTGAGCTGCCCGAAGGAGATACACTTTTCTTGGATTATATCTATGAGCCGGGACAGGCGGAGCTCTTTGAAATGCTACTTGGTAAGCATCTGAACATGCAGATGTGGAAGGTGCTTTTGGATTCCAATGCCGCGGAGCAAGCCGCACGAATGGCGGCGATGGAGAATGCAACCCAAAAGGCGAAGGAGCTTATTGATGAATTGATACTTCAGCGCAACAGGGCACGCCAAACGCAAATTACGACAGAAATTTCCGAGATTGTCAGTGGCGCAGCCGCGCTGGAGGGTTAAAGGTAGTAGGCAGACGCTGTTCTGCCATCAGGAGGTTCCAGATGGCAATCAATGTTGACGAACAAATTGAAGAAGCGATGGAACGTGGCGAGTTCACCAACTTGCCCGGTAAAGGAAAACCGCTCAAGTTGGAGGCGAATCCATACCTCACCCCCCAGGTGCGCATGGCGAACCGACTCCTAAAAGAGAACGGGTTCGCGCCCCGGTGGATTGAATTAAAAAAAGAGATAGAACAAGAAAAAGCACAACTTGACAGACTGCTGGCAAACCTGAAAGCACGCCGTGAGCGAGTGGCTGTTATTCTGCAAGAAAATCCCCACCGTTCTAAGGCAATTCAGCGCAGTTTTGAGCAAGAACGCGCGCGCTCCCTTGCACAGTACAGTGAGAAACTCAAACACCTGAACCGGAAAATCCAACGCATGAATTTTCTCATGCCAACCCGCAATCGGCAACAGGCATTGATACATCATACAGAAGCACTTGCTCGATTTCGTAAGGCGTGCCCCAGTCTTTTACCTGATTTTCGGTAAGAAATGGCGCGCAATTCAGGTGCGTTTGTGCATTGCGTCGGAGTGTTTCTGGATAATTATGGAAGTGTGCAGCATCGCATGCGGTATAGAGAAATTTATGACGTAGAAGGGCAGCCCGCAAAAGTTGTTCTCGCGTGGTCTGCCGACTATGAGCAAGCAGTTTTTTGCATCAACGCCGAAGTCATATCGGCTGTTCAGTGGGTATGGTTTCACTGTAAGGGTAACATTTTCAAATATGAGCGGGAGAACGATGAATTTCGCTTGGTAGAAATCTGCAAATCATTGAAAATGCCCCTAAAAAATCAAAAGGCGTTTCAAGAAGTTCCTTCGGTATTCGGACGAGACTAAAAACCAATTATTCTCAACTAAAAAAGGAATATCTCATGAACCAGGGAAAAATATTAGAAGTTGTCGGTGCGCGCGTTGATGTGGATTTTTCGGAAGGCACATTGCCGGATATCCTAAACGCTGTTAAAGTTGAACGTTACGACGGAAGTGAATTGGTGCTTGAGGTTCAACAGCATTTAGGCGAAAGTCGGGTGCGTGCAGTGGCAATGGACACAACAGATGGCTTAGTCCGCGGCACACCCGCAACTGACACCGGCGGTCCCATAACGGTTCCCGTCGGCGATGCTGTGCTTGGGCGAGTCTTTGACGTGACAGGTCAACCAATCGATGAAAAGGGCCCAGCGGGTGAATCCGAACGATACTCTATCCACCGGCCACCCCCCCCACAGGCTGAACTCAGCACTGCTACCGAAATGTTAGAAACCGGCATCAAAATCATTGACTTGATTCAACCTGTGGTACGGGGTGGAAAAGTCGGGTTCTTTGGGGGGGCCGGAGTCGGCAAGACTGTTCTGGTTGCAGAACTGATTTATAACATCGCCACACAGCACGGTGGGTATTCGGTCTTTTGCGGCGTGGGGGAACGCACACGAGAAGGCAATCAGTTTTGGCTTGAACTGGACGAGTACGGGGTTATTGACAAAACCGCGATGGTATTTGGCCAGATGAATGAACCTCCGGGTGCGCGACTCCGTGTCGGGCTCGCGGGCTTGTCCATGGCAGAATACTTCCGGGACCAGCAGGGACAAGACGTTCTCATTTTCATAGACAACGTCTTCCGTTTCACCTTGGCGGGGGGTGAGGTGTCAGCACTTCTCGGGCGTATGCCCTCGGCTGTTGGATATCAACCGACGCTGGCAACCGAAATGGGTGAATTGCAGGAGCGGATTACCTCTACGCAACACGGCTCGATCACCTCATTCCAAGCCGTTTACGTCCCGGCGGATGACTACACCGACCCGGCCGTTGTTTCTGTTTTCGCGCACCTCGATGCTGTGACACGCTTGGAACGTAATATCGTCCAGAAGGGCAGATACCCTGCCGTGGATCCACTGACTTCGAGTTCACGTATCTTGGCAGCCGAGATCATCGGTGAAGAACACTACCAGACTGCCTTCCGAGTCAAGCAGGTACTGCAGGAATATGAGAGCCTTCAGGACATTATTGCTATTCTCGGAGTGGATGAACTGTCGGATGAGCAGAAGTTAGTTGTCGGCAGAGCGCGAAAATTGGAGATGTTCTTGACACAACCGATGTTTGTCGCAGAACGTTTTACGACGATACCGGGCAAATACGTCAAGATTGAGGATACCGTTCAAGGCTGCCAAGCAATTCTGAACGGTGATTGCGACGAACTTCCCGAGCAGGCTTTGCGTTATATTGGCACGATTGACGAGGCATTTGGCCGAGTGGAAAGCACAGAATTAGAAGAGGCAGCGGATTAATCGCAATCATAAGTCTCACTTAAACGGTAGGGGCACTTTGGAAGTGCCTTCCCCAAAGTGCCCTACCGAATTTGTCTAAGTCTTGGAGTTTAACAGCAAAACATAATCCAGGTTTTCTACAGATAACCAAGTGCCACTAGTTTTGCCAAACTGGCAAAACGGCTTACGCAACACAACGTTATTGCTTAGGGAACCTTTATCGAACGCTTGGTGCCAGGTTAAAAAATGCTAAATAGAAGTTTTCATCTTGAAATTCGGACACCCGAAAAACTGATTTATGAAGGGGATGTCACCAGCGTTCGTGCCCCGGGAGTCGAAGGCAACTTTGAGATTCTCGCGGGACACATCCCCTTCCTCACCGCCTTGGAAATTGGTGAGATCCGCGTCCGGGAATCGGATACGCAGCAACTGCTCGCAACCAGCGGTGGAGTCTTTGAGGTGCTCCGCACGGGTGTCACCGTATTAGCTGAGACAGCAGAGTGGGCATCCGAAATTGATGTAGAGCGTGCAGAAATGGCGCGCCAACGCGCCCAAGACGTTCTCACCGCAAACCTGCCGGATCTGAACAGGCCGCGGGCGGAGGGGGCATTGGCGCGCGCGCAAAACCGCCTCAAAGTCGCGAGTAATTTGTAGGCATTGCTCCGCTGCATCTGTTTCCCAAAAGAAGGCCAAGTTGAATGTCACTCCCCAATCTGAATCATGCAGGTGAATTACCTATAGGAATACATCAGGCTAGGATTGGTGAAGTAATCGCTCAATTTGGCAGCGGAACGACACAGCGAGAGTTTGTGACTGCGCGTTTGCGACAAATCTATCAACTTGCTAAAGATACAGGATACTTTCAGCAATTGATTATATTGAAAGTAATGAAAAACCTTTGGTTTTTCATTTCACTAAATGAGATACGAAAAAATAGATCCAGAACTGATAGGAGCCTTCCAAGACTTTATGAACGAGGGCCCAGAGGAACTGGCCCTATATAGTAGGACATTGGACATCCACGACAACGTTGACATTCCTGGAGCGCCGAGTGTAAATGTTTTTCTCCACTGCGATGAGACAGCAAAACTCGCCCATTTGGGTAGGGATGACATTCAAGTCAATGCCGAGAAAGGGCGTATCAGGACGGCCCTCTTACCCCTAGAGATGCTAGAACGTCTTGCTGAGGAACCTGCCGTATCGTATATTTCTCCCTCGCGCGCCCTGTATCCACTGATGGACGTTGCACCCGGCAAAGTACAGTTGCCGCGATTTCATCAAAACACTGGGTTGACAGGGAAAGGTGTCATCATCGGTGTCGTCGACTCCGGCATTGATGCCAACCATCCCGCCTTCCAAAGACGGATTTTGCGCATCCGTGAGCAAAGGCTACGCGACACGAACGGGCGATGGGAACTGCATACGCGGGAATTCAGAGGTAGCGAGCTCACCAGGTCCCGCGACACCGATGGGCATGGAACCCATGTCGCAGGTATCGCTGCAGGCAACGATGCAAAATTCGGGGGAGTTGCCCCCGAAGCGGAATTGGTTATTGTCAAGACAGAATTAAATTCGGTGCTCATCGGAGAAGGGGTTCGCTATATCTTTGAGGTTGCCAGCGAACTGGGGCGGCCAGCGGTGGTGAATCTGAGTCTCGGTGGACATGACGACCCCCATGACGGTAGGGATGCGTTATCACAAATGATTGATGAGCAATCTGGCAAAGGCAGAATTGTTTGTTGCGCCGCCGGCAACGAGGGAGACAACAATATTCATGCCCAAGCCCAACTGTCTCAAAACGGGAACCCACACACCATGCGCTTTTGGGTGCCAGCAACATCCGGCACAACGGCTATTCGCTTAGTCACGCTGAATGGGTGGTACTCAGGACAAGACCTGCTGGAGGTCGCTGTCCAATCGCCGAGCGGGGTTCGGACACCCTATCAGGGCATTATAAGGGAAACAGACGTTTCGTATAAGCGAGTTTACGATTTGCCGGACGCGTGTGTCGAGATTTTCACACCTGGACCTCAGCCTATAAACAAAGACCATCACTTTCTCATCAGGATAAAACCCCCGCAGGGTTCTGGTGAGCCCATTACAAGCGGTATATGGAAACTGTGGTTGCGTGGCAGAAATATTGAAATGGGTCAAGTGGACGTGTGGGCATTAGACGATAGCCGACAGGCGAATGTAATTTTCACAGGTCAAAGTGTTTCCGACTCACTGAAGATTGGTTCCCCGGGGGCAGCCCACCGTGCTATCACCGTCGCATCCTACACTACTAAGGTGGAATGGCGAAATATTGATGGGGATCTGATACAAGCAACATTCCCCCTAGATGATATTTCTGAATTTAGTAGCGAAGGTCCGTTACGTGACGGGACACAAAAGCCTGATGTGGCTGCGCCGGGGGCGTTCATCGCGAGTTGCAATTCTGGCGATGCCACTCCCCCGCTCTACCTCCAGATAAACCCGCACTACACAATAAAGAAGGGGACAAGTATGTCAGCCCCCTTCATTAGCGGTCTGGTTGCCCTGTTACTGGAACAGGATCCGACGCTTTCTCCGGAACGAATCAAAGCCCTTTTACAAGCAAGCGGTTCAATTCCAGGATACCCCGACGGCACCTTCCACCCGAAATGGGGCTTTGGACTGATAAATGCCCTTTCTCTGACAGATGCACCTGCCGCGCTCATCTCGTAGATAGAGGAGAAAATCGTTATGAATTATCAGAAGCTTGACCCGGAACTGACTACCGCACTGACCGAGCCCGCAATATCAGATGCGGAATCCCCGGCATTCGCTGTCTTTATCCACACGGCTCATGCCCCCGCCCCGGATGAAGTCAGCTACCTTGAAGCATTAGGCATCTCGGGTATCACCGCAGATCGGCAGATATTTACCGCAATCCTCTCTGCCCATGCAGTTGATGACTTATCCAAACAGCCCTGGGTGCAGTTCCTTCAACTCTCCGGGGAACTGCAACTGCTCGGGAATTGAGGCGACCCTGGATTAAAAAGAACATGAGCATGTCCTAGAGCTACTCCCTGAATGCGCGGATGATGCCGCGCACAGGTTTTTCATTGCGAAGCCTGAACCTAACGATGTGGATGTTGTACTTATCTTTAGGGACGATTTTGACATAACAGTTTGCAGCGAGGAAGTGAAGAAGCTTTTGAACCATCAACAAGCAGAAGAGGCATTCGCATCCAGCATTTTTTGGATACGTCCATCCTTGCTGTTGCTGGAGACACTTGACGAGTTTATAGAAGGCTGGCAAGTCAAACGTGATGGAACGCGCCGCGGTATCATAGAGGTAAGAAAATGATTCACAATGATAAAGAGCTCAAAGCGAGTCAGCAACGCATCGCATATTTTCAAAACTTGCTCTTACAACTACGGGTTAAGGCAACACCTGAAGAATTTCCGCTCATCTCAACTGGATATCGGACAGAGATCCAGAAAATGCAAGATGAAGTTCTTGAATATCTAACCAGACATTCAGGTGAGCCGATACAAGCGAAAGTGACTTCAACGGAGGTATCCGCTGCGTCAAGTCACAGGAATCGATAAATCGTTCAAACATTACGTTAGCCGATTCAATTCAAGAACTCTCCCCTTACTGCTTTGGAAGTCGGTGAAATCCGTATCCGTGAATTGGAAACATCGTAGTTAATGGCAACCAGTGGCGGTGTCTTTGAGGTGCTCCGCACGGGTGTCACCGTATTAGCTGAGACAGCAGAGTGGGCATCCGAAATTGATGTAGAGCGTGCAGAAATGGCGCGCCAACGCGCCCAAGACGTTCTCACCGCAAACCTGCCGGATCTGAACCGGCCGCGGGCGGAGGGGGCATTGGCGCGCGCGCAAAATCGCCTCAAAGTCGCGAGTAATTTGTAGGCATTGCTCCGCTGCATCTGTTTCCCAAAAGAAGGCCAAGTTGAATGTCACTCCCCAATCTGAATCATGACTGCTTTCAGCACTCCCCACAGAGATGCAACTCGAATACATTGCTATTCCCTTGTTGATACCACACTATAGGTGTTAACCCCTGCAAAGCAGGGGAAAATACCACCCACTCTGCGGGCACGGAAGGAAACCTCCGAAAGAGGTTTCCCACTGCTTTAGCATTGGGAGTATATCGCTCGACATTTTAACATTTTATGCGTTTTTTAGTAATATATCAAAAAGATTTTGAAAATCTGCTGAGGTATCCAAAACTTTTTGGGCAAAATTGAAATTTTTGACTTGACATCTCTTGGAAATTATTGTAGCATATATAAGCGGATTGCAATTTAATCGATAGATATACCGGCGAGGCAGGAAAGTTTTTACCAAATTCTCTCCATAAAATGCCACGCGCCGATTAAATGCTTGCTTATTTTTGTCACTTTTGTTAAAATAACAGATGTCCTTGCATGGGCACACTTTAAAACAAGTTAACAAATTATTTGTACGCAATCACCCGAATCTAAAGATTTCCGTGAAGGTCAGATACAGAAACCCCGTGCCCACTTTTTTCTTGCTTTTGACCTGCACCCTAGGATATACTAACGCTATCCTAGGGGTGAGTAACGGAAGGAGCATCCCTAAAATGAATTTTCGGATACAGATTGACCCCATCACACACCTTGAAAATCAATACAAGGAAATGCTTGAGGAAGGGAGCGCCCCCTATCCTACCCTCGCAGATTTTGAAGTCAAAACCCCTTTAGAACTGCTTGAGCATTATCCAATCATACCCGTTCTCTTGACCCTCTGGAAACTGGAACGACAGTCTGATGTTACACCGTTTCTCAAATTTCAAAAACCGATTGCAAACCTGCCAGAAAACGAACAGAAGGACTTACTCCGGTATATCACAGAGATCGCCGTCGATTTTATTCCGCGACGCGTCAACGGAAATAACTCCATTCCCCGATCAGGTGCCTTACACAACGGAACAAGTCTTTACCAACAAGGCTTGGCCTCGTCTTTAATAGAACAACTCGGACTCCATTTTACAGAAAGAGATATTGAAGCCTGCCCAAAATGCGGAGATAAAAATTGCACGCCAAAATTCCAACCGATATGTTTAAGGTGCCATCACATCATCTCTACCTGTGATAAGGGATACATCGATCATTATTCCGGGGAAAACACCTGTAACGTTTGTGGCGAGAAACATGCTGAATGTTTGGAACACGTCCGAACCCCCGGCGAAAAAACATGCACCGTCTACCCCCGAAAACGCTCCAATCCTCAAGAATTCTGTGACATCGTTTCAGTAGACACCCGCCGTCTGTTACAACGCCTCAAAAGAGAAACCCGAGAGATACTTAAAGACATACGTTTCTCATTTCCGACAAATGAAAGACGTTTCTCATTTCCGACACTCGTAGATTTTCATACTCGTCATCCCGAGGCATTCCTCCAACAGTATCCGATCCTTCCAGCAATCCTCACATACCAAAAAGTAGAGAAAAATCCATGGATGCTGCTTCCACTGGGTTTAGGCACTGATCAAAGTCCTAAAAAGTTGGTATCAGCGATGCGAGACATCACCGCAGTGGAATGGGGCGACACCTTAGCAGATACATCAATAACTGCTTTTATCAAAGACTTCAAACTGAAAATTTCCCTTGATGAGATTGATACCTGCCCCAAATGTGGGGAAAAAACATGTGTCGGAGATGACGCTATTTGTGGGAGTTTACAAGGGGTTGATGGAGAATGGACACAGGGGTGTGCAGAAAGGTACTATGGATGTGAGACAAGTCACTATACAATACAGACATGCGATAACCCTTTGTGTAAGCAACCGAAATATCGCCAATGCACAGAACACAAATGTGAAATAGCCGACCACACCGGGCTTGTCCAGTATCTCTTTGAACTTGAAAACGCCAACATACTTGCACTGAACGCGCAAATTTTCGTCAAACGTATCAACGCACTCACGTCCGCCCAACAGGCGGATTTCGTCAAACAGTTTCACACCACGGTGGCGCAGATGGCTCCGATTGAGAAAACCGCAGCAGTAATCCAAACAACGCTCCTCGATCACGGGCTGAAAATAACTTTTGAAAATCCTGAGATGAAGTGATTCCTTCTTATGAAACGTGCACATCTCATTGGTATCGGTATCGCTGCCCTCTTTCTCAGTATCGGAATGCTCGCCTTCTGGCTACGGATCCAAGTCGTACACGGTATCCCCGAAGATCAGTTTCGCGAAACGGACTGCTTTTCTCAAGCCTCGTTGGTTTCTTTATGGCAACGCTGCCGAGTGCCATACTACAGACACAGCACACACGGCGACGCTGGATGCTCACGCTCGGCAGCGGGTTCACGATGTTTCTCGGCGGATACTCTTGGGAAGGCTTCGGCGTGTCAGGTGAATTACCTATAGGAATACATCAGGCTAGGATTGGTGAAGTAATCGCTCAATTTGGCAGCGGAACGACACAGCGAGAGTTTGTGACTGCGCGTTTGCGGCAAATCTATTAACTTGCTAAAGATATAGGATACCTTCAGCAATTGATTATTTTTGGAAGCTATATCACAGCGAAGCCTGAACCTAACGATGTGGATGTTGTACTTATCTTTAGAGACGATTTTGACATAACAGTTTGCAGCGAGGAAGTGAAGAAGCTTTTGAACCATCAACAAGCAGAAGATGAATTTGCATCAAGCATTTTTTGGATACGTCCATCCTTGCTGTTGCTGGAGACACTTGACGAGTTTTCGGAAATTGATGTAGAGCGTGCAGAAATGGCGCGCCAACGCGCCCAAGACGTTCTCGCCGCAAACCTGCCAGATCTGAACAGGCCGCGGGCGGAGAGGGCATTGGCGCGCGCAAAATCGCCTCAGGGTCGCGAGCAATATATAGTCGACAATTCGTCCGCAGGTGCTTTGCAAAAAACGCGGTTGAAAACCGCGCCTACAAGCCTATTTGTCGCATCTACGCTATACCGTCAGCGTAATCTCATCCCGCTTCACAATGTCCTTGGTATGCCCATATCCCGCAGATTCTACCAATTCCAACGTCTCTGGGGATAACCGATCCAGAATAGGTTGTGGAAAGTTATGTCTACCCGAGTATTGCGGGAAATACCGCAGTACGAGAAACCGCCGATCTCTATCCTTCGGCTTCCAGCGCAGCACTCCGTGCGTTAGTAACTCAGAAATAATCACGATATCGCCTGCCTTCGGTGTAATATTGACGAAAACGGGATCGGCAAGCGGATCAATGCCATCTTCTTCATTAAGCGTTAGCAGCTGCTCCGGACGGGCAAATTCACTCTTATGCGAGCCGGGAATTACGATGAGACCGCCATCGCCCGGATAGACATCTGTAAAATAGGGGAAACAGACGAAGTTATCGCAGTAGATACGTCCGCTGTCAACCTCGTAACGCGTGCTATACCACCCGTAATCATCACGAGCGCAGTGCAGCCCACCAGGGTTCACCTTTGCGCGTTCACCAGTCTCCCACAAATCGTGTTTATCATGCTTCAACGAACCTCTGCCAAACCGTGGCTGATTGTCTGTCAACTCCTTGATAATCGGCCACAATGCCGCGTGCATCGTTAAGCATTCAAGCGATTTATCAAAAGCGAATCCGTGCTGATGGAGTCCTTGTTGCTTAAATCCCAGTGGCAACTCATCAGGGGGTGTCGTTATATATCGATTGACTGCTTCAGAGGCTTCTGCCAGTGCATCACCGGTGATGACGTTTTCTAAATGGAGATACCCTGTTACATCAAACAGATAACGTTGTTTTGGTGTCATACTTATGTCTTTCCTTGTGTTGATCGAAAGATAGTTCCTGCAACAGAGGGGTTAACTATGCTTATAATGCCATGTCAAACTTTGTGCCGGTTACGTTGCCTTTTACGTAAGCGTCACGGAAAAGCGTTTGGCGTTTGGGCGGCATTGCTTCAAGCAACGCCTGCGGCGGTCTCGAGAGGCTCCACCGTTTATCTACCGAGTTGTAAGCGTTGAAAACCGCCACCCTGTCGGTATCGGGGTTTCGCCACGGTTGGCCGCTGTGCGTAATTGCCTCCGTAAAGATGATGACAGATCCGGCGGGGCAAGCATAGGTGTCCCAAAATTCCCACGCTTGCGTGTGGGCCCCTTCTGGTGCAGTATAAGCCGCTTTGTGACTGCCTGTAATAAACATCGTGCCACCGTCGCCTTTTTCCACAGGATTAAGTTCCCAGACAACGCGCGTCAAGCCGCTATATGCTTGCCCGGGAAGGCACGCGTATTGGTGACAGTCACCTGGCATTCGCAGCATGCCATTGCCGTTATGGGCATGGAACGTGAAAGGCGTTTCGTCGCTTGTAGAACGCAATGCCAAAAAACTCATTTCCATGCGGAAACCGTAGCATGTATCCGAAGCGAGATAGGGCGATGCAAGAAATTCATTTCCAAAGGCTACAACAACCGGATGATCGGTGAGTGTCTCCAAAGGGCCACCATAAGTGGACCGGTGGTGTTGTGAAATCGTTTCGGGGGTGCGCTTTAACCGGTAGCAGAAATCGCGCATCTCCTCAATTTCCGATTCTGTCAAGACGCCTGGAATTAAAAGCCACCCGTTTTTATCAAAGAGATATTTCTGCTCCTGCGTCAGCGGAACAACGGCTCTGCCATCAGCGTTCGTTTGGGTGAAGTCCTCAGGTGCCGTTGCTAGTGGGTTACCCAAGTCTTTGTTAAATTTAATGCCTATTGTGTCTGGCATACATCAGTTCCTCTCTTATAATCTGTAGGTGCAAATACTACCTGATCATTTCCTTTTTCCGGGCCACGGTAAGGGCGCATCTCTGTATCCGCCCATGTGTTTTCTAACGCATCCGCCCACCCGTGAAATAGTCCGGGTTTGCTCCCAATTTTTCCAAAAGTGGCGATGTCACTATATCAAGGCTTTCAATCACATCAGCAGATGGCGTGTATTCGACAGCGTGCAGGTTTTCCTTCAGTTCAACCACTTTTCGGGTGCCAACTAACATGCACGTAATCCCCGGTTTCGCTATCGCCCAAGCAATTGCAAGCCGACTCATCGGAATCTGCTCCGCCGCGGCGATCTTTCGGATGCCCTCTAATGCCTCGAACACCTCTTCCTCTGCCCCTTCTTCTCCGTGTGCGGCATTCGGCCGATCATCCCGAAAATGGCGAAACCGAGCGTGCACTGGTGGTATCTCATCTACGCGCGTATACTGCCCGGTCAAAATCCCTTGTAGCAGCGGCATATATCCCAAGATGCCAACGTTATGCTTTTGACATAGCGGAAGCAATTCCAGCTCTATTGCCCGCGACAAGAGATTATAGCAGAGTTGATTCACGGCAATAGATGCTCCTGTATTAAGTGCCGCTGTGAGTTGCTCTACCCCGAAGTTGCTTACGCCGATGGCGCGAATAAGCCCATCCTCCTGCAAGCGCGTTAATTCAGCTACGCTCTCTTCGATAGCAAACTCATCGTGGGGCCAGTGAATCATGTAGATGTCAACATAATCTGTTTGCAATCGGCGCAGGCTGGCTTCACACCGTTCCCGTATCGTCAGTGGGTCAGGTGTCGAGATCTTCGTGCCGATGACAGCCTCGTGCCGTCTGCCCTTCAGGGCAACAGCGAGTGCCTCTTCACTCCGACCCGAGTTGTATCCCTCAGCAGTATCAAAGAAGTTAATTCCCGCATCCAATGCCGCGTGGGCAACAGCGGTCACATCCGACTGTGCCTGTGGGCCCCAATAATCGCCGCCGCCGTAAGCCCAACAACCGATGCCCATCGGTGAGATTTCAATTCCGGATTTTCCACACGTCCGTTTTTCCATCATTCTTATTCGTCCTTTAGGAATAACGTGATGTTCTTAGCCGCCCCCGCGGTCTCTTTGAAAAAAATAGGGAGGCACTGTGGCACCGCCCCTATAAAATTTCTTCGCAGAGTTCAGTGATTAACGCAGCGTTTTCACCAATCTGGTCGCTGAACTCTTGATACATGCCGAGCAGCAGCGGGTCGATGGGCTTGGTGTGTTCTAATGCGAATTTGACTTCCGCGCGAATCTGCGCGGGGCTGCCAATCGTCCTGCCTGCCGCAAGCACCTTAAAAAGTAGGCACGGCTTATCTGTCCTTCGTATCGCCTCGCACATCTTGTCCCGGTCTTCGCGCGCGTAAATCTCGCCTAAAGGTGCATAGCCAAACTTCGCCTTAAATTTGTCAGCCCCGCCGTGAAGGTTATAGAGCCCAGTCATATAGTAGTCTATATCCCACGCCTCATCTTCAGCGATGTGCAACAGTTTCGTATCATGCACCGATAAACCGACGAGGGCACCGGTATCGCGAATCCGTTTGAGGATATCTTGCAACAGGTCAAGTCTGTTTTCGCGCAGGCAACGGTAGCCAACCCCGCCGCCATGCGGTGCCATGCCGAACGGATTGTGCTTTGCTGCTTCAAAAACCGCGTCCGGTTCATCATACCAAAGCGAACCCGGGCTGAGGCAGAACCAATTTATAGTTCCCCCTTCCTCCCGATACCGTGTTAGGTCAGAAAGCGAGCGTTCCGTCAAGCTATTCTGCCAGCCATTAATACCGACCTCTTCCGCCCGTTTGAGCGTTTCTACCACTCGCGCTGGTGTATGATACGCCTTCTGATGCTGCGAAAGGAGTTGGTTAAAGTGGGAATAGCCATAAATTGGATTATCCCCAATCAACAGTTTGCTGATTTGATGATTACAAAACGAAATTTTCGGTAAAGCCATTGTTCATCCTCCGTAGGAACTACGCGAACAAAAATCCTTCTAAAACCGATGCATCCATCTCACAAACCAGATGCAAGACCAATTCCAATGTTGCAAAATAGTCGTCAATGTTGATAATAGAGACATGGCTATGCACATACCGCGCCGGCACCCCTAGCACAATCGAAGGTACACCTGCACCGACTTGATGAATTGAACCGCCATCGGTCCCACCGGATTGGCGTACCGCAACTTGGTACGAAATCTGATGTCGTCTCGCTGTTTCAATAACAAATTCCGCCAATTTTGGATTGACAATCATAGACGGATCGTATAACCGAATTTGTACGCCGCCCCCCAGTTTCCCCTGTACCGCGTCGCTGTCCAACCCGGGAGTATCATCTGCGGGCGGGCCCTCAAGCACAATCGCTATATCAGGTTGTACGCTTGTGGCCACCGTTCTCGCACCTCGCAACCCAACCTCTTCCTGGACACTTCCCGCGCCAATAACGGTGTTCGGGTGTGCATCAAGCCCTAACAGTGCTTCAAGCACAATTGCTACCCCAACGCGGTTATCAAATGCTTTCGCAGAGAACAATTTGCTGTTTTTCAGCGGTATAAAGGGACCGTAAGGTGCAATCGGGCAGCCTGGCAACACGCCAAATTCCTCCATCGCCTGCGTTCCACTCTCTGCGCCAACATCGATAAAAAGGTCTTTCATATCTATTACTTTATCACGGGCACCCGCGCCGAGCAAGTGTGGCGGCACCGAACCGATAATCCCCGGAACCTTACCCTGTTTTGTTGTAATAGTGACGCGTTGTGCTAAAAGCGTGTGCGCCCACCACCCGCCGACGGGCAGAAACTTGACGTATCCTGCGTCCGTCACGCGTTGCACGATAAAACCGACTTCATCTAAATGCGAATCGAGCAAGATTCTCGGGTGTTTCGCGCTGCCGACACGCGTACAAAAGATACTGCCAAGCCGGTCTGTCCCTATTGTGCCAACGTTGGACACCGTGTCGCGAAAAATCTCCCGCACTTCTGCTTCATGGCCGGGGATGCCATCTGCTTGCGTCAGCGATTTGAGCAGTTCAATTGAGGTTTCATTCATCGTTGCATTCCTTTAGCAATTGTGCTATAATTTAGAAACATTATAGCACGCTTGATATTTTGTGCCAAGTTTTAAGTGGTGGTGTTGCATGCAATAGGGCTCGTCACGCGCGTAAAGTGCTCTAAGAATGAAAAACCAAATGCCGCTGTAGTGACACTCATATTTCATGAAAATACCAAATGCCGAACATGCTATCGTGGACATTCGCAAACTGCGGGATTATTGCCTCAATTCTCAGAATGATACGGGTAAACATAAAGCACCTAGATAACTGCCTATCCATTGAAAGGAAGGAGTAGACGGTGAAACTTGCATTTTTTGATGGCGTTTCGAGCGGAGAGAGCTTGCCTGAATACCATCCAGGACAGGCAGAAATAGGCAAAATAGAACTTTTGGATGTCGTCGCACTCACACACGACATGCCTGAATATAATCTCTGGCGTGGGCAAGTCGGCACAGTGGTTGAAATTCTTTCAAATGGTGACGCGTTTGAGGTTGAATTTAGCGACCGGGCTGGACAGATGTACGAATGCCTTGGTTTTCGTGCCTCTCAACTCATGGTGCTCCATCATGAACCCAGACATACGCAGTCCAACGTTACCCTCGAACAGCTCAGTGCTGACTAACTTCTTGAAGGCTTCGCTCCAGTGGATGCCAATCAATTTTCATGTCTCTGCGGCAAGGCTTGATTGCAATAGGAGGTTCTGCCCACAGAAGCACGAGAAGGGCTGATTGCAAAAAAACTTAGCAAATGCTGGGCAAAGATGGTATAATATGCCAACGTCCGAATAGGTTTGGAAAACGACAGGAAAAGAGAAAGATATGGATAAAATTGTTAAAAACCTTGAAAATATGAAAGCTTGGGTTAACTCCAGTTTGCCGCTGCCCTCTGTATTCAAAACGAACGCTGAAGCGATGAGATTCGTTGCTGAAGTTATGAACCGATGTTTGTACTTGCTCAGGGTAGGCACTGCTTCAGCACCAGATGTGGAGACAGCGAAAACAGGCTACACCAAACCCAATGCAATAATTGTGGGACACATGGTTCAACTCACGAAATTGTACGAAGGCGCGTTAATCCATATTTGTGGAGCCCAGCCTGAATTAACTCGTATCTTTTTCCGCCCCATCCTTGAAATTGCAATAGCCACGGTGCACCTTATCAGGTCGAAAGGGCGATGCCAACACAGCACCATCTCGGATGCCTATTTGACCGAATTAAAAACGTATCTCGGTTTGGAAGATAAAACGAAAGAACAGCCCCTTACGCCAATTGAGCGACGTATCAACAGGTTAATCCTATCTCGGCTAAAAAAAGATGAGATAGCCCGATCTGAATTGGTGAGGGAAGCCTCTCAAGATATTAATCGAAAAAGTTCGCCGCAATTTTGCGAAAGGCCCGGCTATAATGAAGCTCTGTATCTTTACGTACTCCATGAAGAAACCGATTGCGTTCGTAGAAACTGGGATGATATCCGTGCAAATCATCTAACCCAAAAGGGCAACTATTACGTGCCTGATTTGAGCATTGACAAACCAGACCCGAGATTAGGATGTCAGTTAACGCAAGTATGTCTTGAAACCCTTTTAACCTATCTAGACTGGAACAAGTCAGACGCTGATCGCACACTGACCTCCATAGTTCAGAAACTACACCAACTTAACACTGCCCTTGATGCTGTACAGGAAACCACGCTTGGAGAATAGGCAGCGTCTAATTGGAGCCATGCCAATGACAAAAACCATCGACAAATCCCAAAGAACCACCGCCATTCCCAGCGAGGAACGGCTCCGCCAACTCAAACAGCTTTTCCCTGAATGCCTGACTGAAGGCGAAGTTGACCCAGAAAAACTGAATAATTTACTATTCTGTGAATCGGGGGGGGGTAATCGCGATAAAAATATTAACGAAATAGATAAAAACGAAAGCTACCGCTTCACATGGGCAGGCAAGCGTACGGCTATCCGCCTCCTCAACATGCCCACCGAGGCAACGCTAAAACCCTGCCGTGACAACTCTCTTCATTTTGACACATCCCAGAACCTCTTCATTGAGGGCGATAACCTTGAAGTCCTCAAGCTCCTCTATAAACCTTACTTCGGCCGCATCAAAGCTATCTACATCGATCCCCCCTACAACACCGGCGGCGACTTTGTTTACCCCGACAACTACGCAAAGCCGTTAGATACCTATCTCCAATTATCAGGGCAAATGGATGCCAAAGGCAATTTGCAAACCAGCAATCCGGAGACGAGCGGCCGCTACCATTCCACGTGGCTTTCTATGATGTATCCGCGCCTCTTCTTGGCGCGCCAACTGCTCACCGATGATGGCATTATTTTCGTCAGCATTGATGATCGTGAAGTTCACAACCTCCGCCTCATCATGAATGAGATTTTTGGGGAGGAGAATTTCATCGGTGGATTTGTTTGGCGAAAAAAGGCAGGAGCAGGAGCTGACTCAAAACTATTTTTTAGACAGCACGAACATATTTTGATGTACGCACAGAATATAGGGCGGATTGAGGAACTTTTTCAACCACTAACGGAAAAACAGCGCAGCGCCTACAAGAACCTGGATAATGACCCACGCGGGCTGTGGGCATCAACAGACCTGACGAGAACCGGTGATAACGATCCCGCTCGGATTTACGAAGTGGTTTCACCTACAGGCAAAAAATTTACCCATTGCTGGACCTACACTAAATCGAATTTTCAACAACTCATCGATAACAATCTGATCTGGTGGGGTAAAACCGGCAACTCAAAACCGAAAAGAAAACGATTCCTCAAAGACAAAAAAGGACTCACGCCGCGTTCATGGGTAGACATCGCCTTGACTTCAGATGGAGGACGCGACCTCGAAAAACTAAACCTTTCAGTCTTTGATTATCCGAAGCCGGTGAAACTCATCAAACTCTTCCTACAGATAGCAACCCATTCAAACGATTTGGTTTTGGACTTTTTCTCAGGTTCCTGCACGACAGCGCAAGCGGTGATGGAGCTCAACCAGGAGGATGGTGGTACCCGGCGGTTTCTCATGGTGCAATTGCCCGAACCCACACCCGAAAAGTCGGCGGCACGCGCGGCCGGGTTTGAAACTATCGCGGAAATCGGTAAAGAACGGACTCGGCGTGTTTGTGAGAAGGTGGACACAGGCTTCCGTGTCTTCAAACTCGCCAAATCCAATTACCAGACAGAAAGTGATGTCCAAACCGATGACCCGCAAACCTATATTAGCCAGTTGGAGCAGACTCTGGAGCCGCTCCGAGAGGGATGGCGCACAGAGGATGTCCTCTATGAAATCGCGCTCAAGGAGGGGTACCCACTTGACAGCATAATAGAAAAGGTTGGAGGGCTTGCGGCAAATACTGTTTTTCACATCACCGCGCCTGATGGAACGCAAACATGCCATGTCTGTTTAGATGGGAAACTGGCCGAAACAGATATAGAACGCTTGAGGTTATCAAAAGATTCTGTGTTTATCTGCCGTGATGTTGCGTTAGATGATACGCTCGCAGCGAACCTCGCTTTGCAATGTCATCTCAAAACAATCTAAGTAACGGAAACCTGGGATGTCTAACACCCCAAGCAATTACATTTTGGAGCCATGCCAATGACAAAAACCATAGACAAAGCCCAAAGAACCACCGCCATTCCGAACGATGAGCGGCTCCGCCAACTCAAGCAACTTTTCCCTGAATGCATTACCGAAGGCGAAGTTGACCCGGAAAAACTGAATAATTTACTATTCTGTGAATCGGGAGAAAATCGCGATAAAAATGTCAACGAAATAGATAAGAACGAAAGCTACCGCTTCACATGGGCAGGCAAGCGTACGGCTATCCGCCTCCTCAACATGCCCACCGAGGCAACGCTAAAACCCTGCCGTGACGACTCTCTTCACTTTGACACAGCCCAGAACCTCTTCATTGAGGGGGATAACCTTGAAGTCCTCAAACTCCTCTATAAGCCTTACTTCGGCCGCATCAAAGCTATCTATATCGATCCGCCCTACAACACCGGCAACGACTTCGTCTACCCCGACAACTATGCCAAGCCGTTAGATACCTATCTCCAAGTGTCAGGGCAAATGGATACTGAAGGCAATTTGCAAACTAGCAATCCGGAGACGAGCGGCCGCTACCATTCCACGTGGCTTTCTATGATGTATCCGCGCCTCTTCTTGGCGCGCCAACTGCTCACCGATGATGGCATCATCTTTGTCAGCATTGATGATCATGAGGTTCACAATCTCCGACTCCTAATGAATGAGGTTTTTGGCGAAGAAAATTTCATGCAACAGTTAATTTGGCAAAGGAATAGTGGTGGTGGTAACAATATGAAACACATTGCGACTAACCACGAATATATCCTCATGTATGCGAGAAGCCAAGAGGCGATTGGTAAAATGAGAAGGCCATTAACTGAAGATGAACAAGCGGACTACAAGGAAAAAGATGAGCATTACGCGACGCTCGGCCCGTACAAAACTTTCCGTCTGGAGGCACCCCTCAGACATCAACGCGAAACCCGCCGATATGAAATTGAATGTCCCGACGGATCTAAGATTTTGAGGTACTGGGCATGGTCAGAATCGCGTTTTCTTCGCTGGAGGGCAGAAAATAAAATCATTTTCAAACAGAATCAGAAAGGAGAATGGCATGTAGCATACAAACATTATCTAAACTCTTCCACACGAGTGTTGCGAAGTTTGCTAACCGATATGGAACAAACTAGTCACGGAACGGCACAACTTCGTGAACTTTTCGAGAGAGATGATGTTTTTATTTTTGATTTTCCCAAGCCGGTAGGTTTAATCAAACGTCTCCTCCAATTCAGCACCACTCCTGATTCCATTGTTTTAGATTTCTTCGCGGGTTCTTGTACGACAGCGCAAGCGGTGACGGAGCTCAATCGAGAAGACAATGGCAATCGTCAGTTTATCATGGTACAACTGCCTGAACGCACTCCTGATAAATCAGGCGCACGGAATGCCGGGTTTGAAACTATCGCGGAAATCGGTAAAGAACGGACTCGGCGTGTTTGTGAGAAGGTGGGCACAGGCTTCCGTGTCTTCAAACTCGCAGAATCCAATTACCAGACAGAAAGTGATGTCCAAACCGATAACCCGCAAACCTATATTCGCCAGTTGGAGGAGACTTTGGACCCGCTCCGAGAGGGATGGCGCACAGAGGATGTCCTTTATGAAATCGCGCTCAAGGAGGGGTACCCACTTGATAGCACAATTGCGCCGGTCGAAGGACTCGCAACAAATACCGTTTTTCACATCACCGCGCCTGATGGAACGCAAGCGTGCCATGTCTGTTTAGATGGGGAACTGACTGAAACAGATATAGAATGCTTGAGGTTATCAAAAGATTCCGTGTTTATCTGCCGTGATGTTGCGTTAGATGATACGCTCGCAGCGAACCTCGCTTTGCAATGTTATCTCAAAACAATCTGAATATGCGAAAAGGAGAAGAAATTGCAGTTTGAATTTGATGCCAACCAAGCCTATCAACGCGATGCCATTGATGCTGTTGTCAAATTGTTTGATGGACAAAGCCGCGTTCAGACAGAGCTGAAATTCAGCGGTGACACCAACTTTACCGCGATACCCAACCGTCTTGACTTAGATTCAGCACAAATAGATGCTAATTTACAACGGATTCAGGCAGGGAACGCCGTAGTCGGAGGGACACCGGTGCGAAATGGGTTTCCAAACTTTTCCGTGGAGATGGAAACAGGCACCGGCAAAACCTATATCTACCTGCGAACCGTTTTGGAACTTTTCCAGCAGTATGGCATGCGTAAATTCATCGTTGTAGTACCATCTGTTGCGATTCGCGAGGGTGTGGTGAAAACGCTCCAAATAACAGAAGCACACTTCAAAAACCTATATCAGAATCTGCCATATCGATACTGCGTTTACGATTCCTCGAAGTTGGCCCAAGTCCGGCAATTTGCCCTGTCGGATAGCGTTGAAATTATGGTGATGACGCTCGCATCGTTCAACAAAGCATCAAACGTAATCCGCCAAAGCACCGACTGGTTGCAGGGCGAAACACCCATCCACCTCATCCAAGCGACACGTCCGATTCTCATTTTAGATGAACCGCAACGGATGGAGAGCACCCTCAGCGTTGAATCGCTTTCCAGTCTCTCTCCACTGTTCGCCTTGCGGTATAGTGCCACGCACCGGAATCCGTATCACCTCGTTTACCGCTTAACGCCTTATGATGCCTATCGCGAACGCTTGGTTAAACAGATAGAAGTTGCCGGGGTTGAAGAAAGCACCAATACAAACCTTGCTTTTATTGCGGTGAAGAGCATTCAGAGCCAGAAAACCCGCGTGACAGCGAAACTCGTAGTACATAAATTGCAGAAGAATAACACCGTAAAGCGGACGACGCTCACCGTTAAGAAAGGCGATGATTTGGGAACGCCGCAGAAGACGCATCTGCCCGAGTATGAAGGCTACCGTGTCAGCGAGATTGATCAGCGTTGGGGGTATGTCCGTTTTGAAAACGGTGTGGAAGTGAAAGAAGGCGAATCCCACGGCGCAGATAAATCGGCGATTTTTGAGGCACAAATCCGGTATACGATAGAGGAGCATTTTCGGAAGCAGGGACACCTCAAAGCACATAATATTAAAGTGCTCTCTCTTTTCTTCATTGATAAGGTCGACAATTATGCCAGCGAGGATGGAATTATCCGTCAACTGTTTGACAAATGTTTCAACGAGTTGAAGCAAGAAGATAGGTATGCAGCGTGGCGAGAGAAACTGCCTGAGGAGGTGCAAGCCGCCTATTTTGCGGAAAGCCGAAAACGAACCGGGGAAATAGTCTATGAAGACAGCAAAACTGGGGAAGCAAAAAAGGATAGCGAAGCGTATCAGTTGATTATGAAGGACAAGGAGCGGTTGCTGTCGTTTGAGGAGCCGACATGCTTTATCTTTTCACATTCTGCCCTGCGTGAAGGGTGGGACAGCCCAAATGTCTTCCAGATTTGCACACTGAACCAGACCGTCTCCGAGATGAAGAAACGGCAGGAGATCGGGCGTGGGGTGCGGCTCGCTGTCAATCAAGAGGGGAAACGGGTGCATGATGAAAAACTCAATGTGCTCACTGTCGTTGCCAACGAGAGTTATACCAATTACGTTCAGCAACTTCAAACTGAAGTTCGGGAAGAGCTCGGAGCTGCCGATAGTGCTCTCAAACCGCAGAATGCGAGGAAGCGCGGTGTGGCAAAACGTAAGAAGGCCATGATGCTCACACCGGAATTTAAAGCACTCTGGGAACGGATAAAACACAAAACCCGATACAAAGTAGACATCGACACGGAGAAGTTGATTGCCGAAGTTGCCGATGCATTAGATGAAACTGACATCCAACTTCCCGAACTCGCTATTAGAAGGGGCAGAATCGTACTTAACGAAGAAAGCAGATTTGAGGTTCAGCACACCGGAGAGGGCAGCTTTGCATATCGCTTGTCGGGCCGCGCAAGCGTTTTGAAGTTAATTGAGCATCGTTTAGCACACACCACACCTGCGATGAAACTGACGCGTCGCACCCTTCTGGAGATTCTCAAGCGCACAGAAAGTCAGCACGCTGCCCTATACAATCCGCCTGAATTCGCCAAGGTTATGATTGCACACATCAGGGAGAAGATTACGCACCAACTGATTGATGGCATAAAGTACGAGAAAATCGGCGAGGCGTACGAGATGTGTCAATTCGATGGCGAGCTGGAGAGTTGGAAGGACTGCATGGTCCCTGCGTCACGATGCATCTATGATCACGTGATATGGGATTCGGGAGTTGAAAAGGAATTCGTTGAGGGGTTAGAAGGGCGAGACGACATCAAACTCTACGTGAAACTTCCCGCTTTCTTCACCGTGCCGACGCCGATCGGCGATTACAATCCGGATTGGGCGATAGTCAAAGAAAAGCGGGATGCGTACGGTAAACCTACCGGTGAAGAGAATCTCTATCTGGTACATGAGACCAAGGGTACAGAAGACTTAGCGGTGCTCCGTCCCAGTGAGAAACAGAAAATTCGCTGCGGGGAACGCCATTTCCGCGATGCACTTGGTGTTGATTACAACGTTAGCATTTCAGCAATGGATCTCTAAATACGGTATTTTCTGGCAGGTGCAACTTTCCAAAAGGGTCCGCTATGCGGCAATTTCAGAATCTTCGGGCTCTATGGAAAGCATATCAGCGGTGTACGAATCAATATGTTCATTGACAGCGGAACGCTCCATGCGGGGACCCAACAGGAACTCCAAGAGAACATCCAACGCCCTCTCAGCGAGTTTGCCGATAGTGCCTTGTGCTTCTACTACATTTCGCATGGAGAGCAATAGCATTTCGATGTCGCCATCCTTCTCATAATTCTCTAACGAGATTTCCAAATAGTGTTCTGCGGACTCCGGGTCCGAGAGGAGTTCAAGAAGATAGTCTTTGAAACTGGTTGTACGCTTAAGGATAACTTCTCTATTCATAAGTACTGTTCCTAAATTCATTCCAATAATTTTGAGCTTTCTCAATATCCCGCTTTTGTGTCCTCTTTGTCCCGCCACAAAGCAAGATAACGGTGTCTTCAGAGGAAACAACACCAAAGTAAACCCGATACCCAGGCCCATAATGGATTCTCAATTCGTACAAATTCCCCTTCAAACTTTTGAAATCACCGGGATTACCTTGCTGCAAACGCTCAATCCGTGTAGCAATAGTTAACTGCGTCCTTTTGTCTCGGATTTGTCCTAACCATTGCTCGAAAGGATTACGACCATTTGGTGCAATATAGTTGCGTACCTCTCTAGCTCTCGCTTCCATGTCTTAAATATAATACATTTTTGCTGAGTTGTCAAGCGATAAATCAAAAACCAAAATTAGCAAAATATTTTCATTTCTGCTATAATTTCTTCAACTAATATTTTGTGTTACCAAAAAACACTAACTTTCCCATCAGGATCTTAACCATGAAAAACGACACCCTCCACCTCTCATTACTACTTTTTGTCATCCTATGCGCGACAGGAGCAGATTATACTGACGACGCGATCCGAACCCTATTGCCTTTTGATGCCATCCCTGCCATTACAAATCCACAATTTGTCACTGCCAATGAGGCAAAATTAGACGCGGATGCCCCTGTCATCGGCGCGACCTTTAACAACGAGAGCCACGCCTATTCGCTCTATCTGCTGAACGGACACGAAATTGTCAACGACGTTGTCGGTGGACAGGAAATCGCCACCACGTGGTGACCGTTGTGCAAAACGGCTATCGTGTATAGCCGAGAGCTTGAAGGGAAAACCTACACCTTTGGTGTCAGTGGGAAGTTATGGCGAGACGCGCTGTTGATGTACGACCATCAGACCCGTTCTCTCTGGTCGCATATTACAGGGGAAGCGATACAGGGACCCCTCAAGGGCAAGCAGTTAAAAACGCTTGCCGCCATGCCTCAGATAGCGTGGAAAACATGGCGGACGAACTACCCAAAAACGCGTGTGCTGTCCGTGCCATCTAGGGATGGGATGCACAAAAGCCAAAATCGAGATGTCTACGCAGACTACCACGCTAGCCGGCGCACAGGTGTGAGCGGGATGGACTACACGGACAACAGGCTGCCTAATAAATCCCTCGTGCTCGGGGTGCAAGTTGCGGATAAAAATGGGGTGGTGCACTATCGTGCATATCCGCTCACGCAGTTTGAGGAAAAGTCTTTAATCAACGATACGCTTAGCGGTGTTCCGATGTTAGTCTTTCATGACAAAGATTCGTTTGCAACGGCGGTTTTTACGCGGGCAGTGGATGATAACGTGCGAACCTTTACGCCTCAGGACAGTTATTTCGCCCAAGACAATTCTGGTACACGCTGGAATCTCATTAGAGGCGAAGCAACAGCCGGTAAAGACAAGGGCGTGCGTTTGGAGCGTCTGCCTGCTGTCAACATCTATTGGTTCGCTTGGGCACGCTACCATCCTGAGACAACGATTTATCGTTAGCGAGTTGTCAACCGTCCAATTCAACGGTTTCCCCTGCCATATTCCTATACATCGTCGGGCGAATCACCAGTTCTGGAATGTTGCTCCGCTGCGGTAACGTCGCGATGAGATGGATGGCCGCTGAGGTTTCGGCAACGTCTACCATCGTAGCGCGCGCAGCAGCATCCGGTGGAATCGGGCGTTTGTCCAGGATGGGCGTGGCTACTTCACCGGGAACAACCACACTGGCTCGGATGCCTGTGTTCCTTAAATCGACATTGAGAAATTCGGTGAAGTTGATAACTGCCGCTTTCGCCGCACCGTAAGCGAAACCGCTAAAGGGACCCGGCGTAACCGCCGCAAGCGACGAAATATTGATAATCGTCCCGGATTTTGCTTTCAACATCGCTGGCACAACCGCTTTCGTACAGAAAAATGTGCCGATAAGGTTAGAATCAATAACCGAGCGCATCTCCTCAGGTGGCGTATTGAGAAGCCTGCGGTGATGCGAACTGTGCCCCGCATTGTTGACCAAAACATCAATCCGCCCGAATTGCTCAAGTACGTCGTCAACCATCTGTTGTACAGCATCATAGTCTGCTACATCAAGGGCGTAGGGCAGCGCGGTGCCTCCTTCTGCTGCAATTTCAGCTTGAACAGCATTTAACTTCGCTTGTGTTCTCCCGACAATGACAACTGCGGCACCGTCTCGCGCCAGCGTGAGGGCGGCATCGCGGCCAATACCGCTTCCACCTCCTGTGATGATACATACATTTCCTTTTAAGCTCATTTTTCACCTCCATGGGGCAAAATGCACTGCACCGCTGCTTTCACATCCTTTGAGAGCGATTCCAGCTCATACTGTTCATCTGAAATTTTATCGCGATGTTCATCGAAGGGGTATCCTCCCTTCCCCGTCTCGTTGAAATAGGCACTCAATTGGTAGCGTTGAAAGATGTTCATGCGCGGGTAATCCTCTGTCCAAGGGCTTGCATCATGGAGCAGATTCGTTGAGAAGATTGCCACATCGCCTGCCGCCATCGGAAGTGTTATCGACGTCGGCGGATCATGCTTCACGGGCAGATGTGCCGGTGTCTGAAACAGCGATTTATGGCTGCCGGGGACAAGGCAAAATCCTGTTCCCGGTGGCACATCTACCAGCGCAACCCACGTCGCAATGTGACTACAATAGATATGTCCCGCGGCAGCTTGATAATCGTTGTGCGGATTGCGGAACCCCGGTGGAAATTTAAATCCGCTATCGTCACGATGAAAATGTTGCGGGGCATCGTGCTGCGTCATCATCGTGAAATTGCAGTGAAACAGGCGTGGTGCGTTCATCGTTAATCCTGCCACAACCCGCATGATGTGAGAATTCATCGCGAGCTCTTCAAAGAGGCGGTGCCCATATTGGATATGGTCGATATGGGTTTTGCACGGCTCCTGCCGCCCGCGATGCAACGGCGGTGGTATGTCAGATTCGTCAATTGTCAACCAATGCTGAAGCACCTTCAACATCTCTTCAATCTCGTCCTTTGGGATAACATTTCGTAAGACGAGAAACCCGTGCAAATCGAAGTACCACTTTTCCTCTTCCGTTAAGGTGGAATGGATGGTGTGCATTAATTCCCTCTCCGCGCTTCTAATTGTGTTAAAAATACAGATTAACAGAATTCTCCAAAATTTTCAAGTGTTCAGTTGATTTCGTATTTTAAATTTTGACATCTCACAGAAAACATGCTACACTCAAGCGTAAGATATTAACACAAACCTAAAAGGAAAACCGAATGACCCCAAACATTACAGAACTAACACCGGCGCAGTTCCACGAATGGGTTCAGTCTATTGTAGATGAAACGCTATTTGAGTCACGTGAGCGACTTGTTGCGCTGCTTGCAGAAAATGCCAACACGGAGGCACTAGCGGAAGAGTTCCGCGGGTTTTTTGACGACTATTGTGGACTGGCATTTGCCTTAGAAGACCACGAGGAGTTTCTAATTTCGATGCTTGAGACGTGTGATACGTTTGCACCCCTCAGGCATCGCGTGGCGGCAGTCGAAGCGGTTCGGAAGACATCGCCCTTGGGACGCGAGTCGCGGCGCACAGGGGGGTACATCATCGGAGATCACGTTCCAGAGATAAAAGTAGTGGACTTATCGGCAGATGAATTTCGCTCACTGATGGTGCCCCTCGCGAATTGGCAGCTTTTTGCGGCGCGGGAGCGGGTAATGAAACTGTTGAGCGCAAACACCTACAGCAACGATAGCAATTCCCCCTTACAAAACGGGGCTCTGTCTGTCGATACACTGAATACGCGCTTAAAATCGGCGTTTTTAGAATTTTTCGTATGCTATTTGGAACTGGAACAGTTCCTAGAGGATTACGACTACGATTCGGACGATGGATTGGAGATACGCCCTGAGTTTGCAGAAGAATTGGATCGGGAAGACGAATATATCAAATCTGGCGGTAAACTGATTCCGATAGAGGAAGTCGCTAAAAAGTTAGGACTGAAGTGGTGATGTATCGTTTGACGCTTACACCGAAAGCTGAGGAGGACTTAGCGCGTTTAGATGTGACAATAGAACAGCGGATTCTCAGTAGACTGAAGTGGTTGTGCGAAAATTGCGATGGGCGCAACCACAAGGCTCTGAAGGGCAGACATAAAGGGAAGTTCAGTTTTAAAGTCACTAAGCATTACCGAGCCCTTTATGCCTTTGATAGGCGAACCAGAGCGTTAACTGTTTCTCGCATTCAGCACCGTAGCAAGGTTTATTAGGTAGGTGCTTGTCTCCTAAGTAAACGCCTTGAGTCACAATCAAGGCGAGGCGAGTTTCCATGGTTTCCGTATCCGCATGGCAAACTAATCTCTCCAATCAATTTCAAAAACCCCTTGACAAAAATCTGACTTTCATATAAGATGCCTAATAGGTTTCATAATGTGGTTGAACCCCAAGGAGGTCGTGCCAGTGTCTTTAAAACAACGCATCCGCAATAAAGAGCCGATTAAAATTGCCAGTAGCGTTCCGTTCGGTTGTACCCGGGACGAGATGGCCGCGGTCATCAGTCGAGACGACTACGATTTAATCGGAACCGACCATCAGCATGCAGCTGCCAATGAAGAGCAGCTCGTTGAATATTGTGCAATGGCGAATGAATTCGGAGTCGGCGTGCAACTCCGCATCAAACACACGCGCCACGCTTATCTCATAGGCAACCTACTGGATCTAGGGCCTCTGGCGATTGTTGTTCCCCAAGTTGAGAAAGTCGAAACGGTGGATGAGGCAGTTGATGCCTTTTACTATCCGCAGATGGGAAAACGGAGTTGGGGACCCAGTAGTGGGTACGGTATCAAACGGGGTATGGACCGGCTTGAATACGCCGAGTGGTGGAATAACACCGGTATTCTCATTTTGCAGATAGAGTCTGTTGATGCTGTGATTAACGTCCGCAAATTCGCAAAACCGGGAGTGGATATGGTAACCTTCGGTGAGAACGACCTCAATTTTAGCATAGAGTCATATCCGAGCTCCCCGTTTCAAAACCTTCAAGCGTGCATTGTACATGTGCAAGCCCAGTTAGCGGATACGCACGTCAAGGTAGGTGCGGGGCATACGCCAACGGGACACCTATAAAACAGGAATTTAAGGAGCATCATAATGTCAAAACGGATTAAAATCGGCCTTATTGGATGCGGCATGATATCCGGTTCACATATCAACGGGTATCTCGCGCATCCGCAGCACGCCGAAATTGTTGCTGTTTGTGATACAGTGGCCGCGAACGCAAAACGGAGAGCAGCAGAGGTGTTGTCCACCGCTGCGGCACGTGCTAAATCCGCCATCGCTGACGCAGAAAAGGCGGGTACCGCAGAAGCCCGCGAGCCGTTGAAGGCAGATGCCGCACGCTTAGCAGCGTATAGCGATAACGGTGTCAAAATCTTCAATGACTACAACGAAATGCTGAAGGCGTGCGATTTAGACGCGGTCAGCCTTGCCACACCGCCCTTTGTCCATGAACCTGCAACAGTTGCAGCTGCGAACGCTGGCAAGCATGTCTTCTGTGAAAAACCCATGGCGCGCACGGCGACAGAGGCAAGGAATATGCGCGATGCATGCAACAAGGCGGGCGTTAAACTTGCCTACCAGAGCGGCGGCACATGCCTCGACGCGACGAGTTACGCTATCCGGGACTACGTCACCTCTGGCAAACTTGGCGATGTCTACTACGGGCGGCTCACCAGTTACCGCGTCCGGGGCAGACCTAATGTGGATATGTTCGGCTTCGGCAGGTGGTTTCTCAATTCGGTTTACAGTGGCGGCGGTACGATATACGACACAGGTGTCTACCTCATCAATCGTTCCATCTATCTGCTCGGTTCACCGCAACCGGCTACCATCAGCGGCATCGCCTATCGCGGCATGCTTCCCGAATACACCGGTGAGGAGATTAACGATGTTGAGGAACACGCATCTGTGTTCGTTCGGTTCACGAACGGCATGTCGTTTACGTATGAAAACGGCTGGTCAAGCAATATGA
The DNA here is from genome assembly GCA_958295855.1 of uncultured Poribacteria bacterium. GTDB lineage: Bacteria > Poribacteria > WGA-4E > WGA-4E > WGA-3G > CATQHH01. The sequence continues at coordinate 1,525,383 of OY282383.1, forward strand.
GTGGGCAACCCCAAGGCATCTTCATTTTCGGCTCCAAAGGCGCGTTCAGCAACAATAAACTTTTCGTTGAAGAGGGAACGTGGGATACCGATGAACAGGGCAATCGCAGACGCTATCGCGAGAATCTCGTTGAAACACCATTGGAGCTCCCGGATGCGTCCTTCCCCGATAAGTTCCGGGATTTTCTCAATGCCTGTAACAGCGATGCCCAACCTGTCAGCAATGGCGATGTCGGCTTGAAGGTCACGGAGATTATGAGTGGCTCGCTCTTGTCAGCGAAACTCGGCCGCGAAATCAGCGTGGAAGAGCTTTACGAACTCGAAGCACTCCGCACTGAGCCCACACCCGGCTGGCCTATTCCATAAAAAAATATTCAGTGAATTTAAAGGTTGACAAGTACCCCTTTAATTGGGTATCCTTTATAGTGTCATTGCATATTCAGGGAGCGGAAAAATACAACTGGAACGCATTATCTTGAAGGAACATGCAACGGAGGATTAAATGTGAAAAGTTTTGAGTTTTTTGAACCTACCACCCTTGCTGAAGCATCACGTATGTTCACGCAGGAGCACGCACAACTCCTCGCAGGCGGGACAGACCTGATTATCGGCATGAAGGCATACACCGAAACGCCACAGGCTGTGATTAGCTTGCAAAAAATTCCGGGGTTGGCTGGTATTGCTACTGATGCCGATAACGGCATAACTATCGGTGCGATGACGAAGGCGCGGGAAGTTGAGTTGTCTGAAGATATTCAGCAACACCACACAGCCCTAGCGGAAGGTGCCGCGGAAATCGGTTCTATCCAAATTCGCAACCTTGCGACTATCGGTGGAAACATCGCGCATGCCTCCCCTGCCGCGGACACCGTCGCTGGCTTGCTTGTCGCTGACGCACAGGTTGACATTGCAAGTGCGGGTGGCGAACGGACGGTGCCGATCGAAGCACTTTTCACCGGCCCCGGGCAGACCGTTTTAGCCCCCGGTGAGATTATCACAGCGTTTCGCCTACCGCGCGCCACGGCTGGCTCCCACTATATCAAGCATAAAATCCGTGAAGTGATGGATCTGGCATTTATCGGCGTTGCCGCTGCTGTTGATATGGACGATGCCACGATTACAGATGCCCGAATTGGACTTGCTGCTGTTGCACCCACCCCGATCCGGGCGATTGAGGCTGAGAACCTACTAAAAGGAAATTCGCTCAGTGATGTGCTGCTTGCTGAAGCAGGAGAAGCCGCGGCAGCTGCATGCAGCCCAATATCTGATTTACGATGCTCAGCGGAACATCGCAGACAAATGGTGGATGTCCTCACAAGGCGAACGGTGCAAGAGGCTGTAGCTAGGGCATAAGCCTAAGCGTTATACAGCACAGCTTGGGGGCACGGAGGCCTTATGCTTTTGCCGAGGATGCACGTCGCATCTGGGCGAATTACGCCGCAAATGTGGCTGACCCGGGATGCACGTCGCATCTGGGCGAATTACGCCGCAAAAAATCTGTGAAATCCATACTTGCACATTCTTGGCGCGGCAGTCTGCGATTCAGATGGATAAATTTATAAAGGAGAAAAAATATGGCAAAACACCCTGTGAGTCTAACGGTCAACGGGGACGAACACGATTTGCTCATTGAACCGCGCAAAACCTTGCTGGCTGTGCTCCGCGATACAATTGGTTTGACAGGAACCAAAGAGGGGTGTAGTACAGGCGACTGCGGTGCATGCACCGTTATCGTTGAGGGCAAAGCTGTCACGTCGTGTATGGTGCTTGGGGTTACCGCTGCTGGAAAAGAGATTACTACCATTGAAGGTTTAGCCAGCGATGGCGCGCTTCATCCTGTTCAGCGGGCTTTTATTGAGACAGGCGGTTATCAATGCGGTTTCTGTACCCCCGGTTTTATCATCGCAGCGAAGGCTCTTTTAGATGAGAATCCCGCCCGGACAGAGGAAGAATTCAGGCACGCCCTCGGCGGGAACATCTGTCGATGTACCGGATATACCAAGATTCTTGAAGCAGTGATGCAAGCCGCGGAAGAGATACGCACAACTGCATAATACCAATGAGGAAGGGTAGGCACAAGGCCTACCTCTACAAACGGTTCAGCCTCGGTCAGCTTCTGACGCAGGGTAGGCACAAGGCCTACCCCTACAAATGCGGGCTTAACCTAATTAACCGGCTGCAGGGCGGTTCCACCCACCCTGTATCCAAGACCTCAGGCCTGCTTGTCTTTATCATAATAGGTCTGCTAATAAAGGTAACTTGATATAATTTAGCGTATTGGGCGGGCACTATGACACCGCCCTACCGAAAGGAGAAAAGATGGCAAAAACGCATCGTGGAAAAGGCATAAGGCACCTTTACGTTGATTCAAAACGGAACGTTCACAACGGTGAATATAACAACGGGCGCGGGACGTGCCCTGTTTGCGGGCGTACCGGCGTAAAAGTGCTTTATAGCCGAGAAGTCGGTGAAAATACCGTGAATGTCTGTAAAAGATGTAATACGGCTATCGGGCGCGGTAAACTACACCACCTCGTCGCAAGTTCATAAATAGTTATCAGTCTGATAACCGAGAACTGATAACTGACAACTACTTAAGAAAGGAGAATTAGATGTCAGAATACACTGTTGTTGGCCAAACGGTAGCACGGGTTGACGCTGTCGAAAAAGTGACAGGGGCTGCCCAATACGGTGCAGATGTCCACCCTCCGGGAATGCTCTACGGCAAACTTGTCCGCAGTAAGCATGCCCATGCCAACATTCTCAGCATTGACACCAGCGCAGCAGAAAAGCTGCCCGGGGTCAGGGCGATTATTACTCAAGCGGACGTGCCGAGCGGCCGCCGTGTCTTCGCGACCGATAAAGTGCTTTACTTAGGCGAACCGCTCGCCGCTGTCGCTGCAACCGATGCGGATATCGCTGAAGAAGCCGCTGAGTTGATTCACATTGAATATGAAGTACTGCCGGTTGTGCAAGATGTCATGGCAGCCATTAAGCCATCAGCACCCGGTTTGCACGGCGATGCTACAAAGGACGGACCAAACCGGCGGGATATCAACGCGCAAATCCGAAAGTTGTCTCGCGAGAAGGAAGCCGATCACAGCGACGAAATCAGTGCCCTTGAAGCAGAATTAGAGAAATATCCTGATGAAGTTTACTATAACATTTCTGCCGAAAGCCACTCCGAAGCAGGCGATGTTGAAAAAGGATTTGCTGAATCCGATGTAGTTGTTGAGGATACTTATGTGATTCCGCGCGTCCATCAAACCTACATGGAGCCGCACGTCTCTGTCGCTAGTGCTGATTCATCAGGGAAGGTTACCGTGTGGGCATCCACCCAAGGCCCTTTCGCTATCCGTTCTGGTATCGCCGGAACGCTTGGCATTCCGCTAACCCAGATTAATGTCATCGGGACAACAATGGGCGGTGGCTTCGGTGGCCGTTTTGGCGTAATTATTACGCATGTACCTGCGGTGTTACTCTCACAGAAAACAGGGCGTCCGGTTCGCGTGCAGATGACGCGTGAAGAGGAGTTCGTCGATGGCAGGCCTGCACCCGGATGTGTTATCAAACTGAAAACGGGTGCCACTCATGACGGCCGCATCCTCGCGAGGCAAGCCCTCGCCTTTTGGGATTCCGGCTCCGTCTCTGGGGCATCGATCGGCAGCACGATTCGAGTGCGCGGGGTTTACAAGATTCCGAATCTCAAGGTAGACGCTTACGGCGTTCACACCAACAAATCTGGTACAGCTGCCTATAGGGCCCCGGGCGCGCCACAAGCCATTTTCGCAGGCGAATCCCAACTGGACGAGATTGCTGAACGCATCGGCATGGATCCCGTTAAATTCCGTCTGATGAACATGCGCGAGGAAGGTGATGCTGTTCCAGCAGGCGGGAGCGAACCCAAAGTCGGCTACAAAGAGACCTTGGAAGCTGTCGCGGATGCCGCTGGATGGTGGGATCGGGAAGCTGGTGAGAACCAAGGCTGGGGTGTTGCCGTTGGCGATTGGACGAACGGCTGTGGACCTGGTGGTGTCTACGTTTCGGTCCACGAAGACGGAAGCGTCCGAATCTTCCACGGCTCTATGGACATCACAGGAACGGATACGGCAATTTCGCAGATTATCGCGGAAATCCTGACTGTGCCTTACAAAAGTGTGACGATTACGCGCGGTGACACAGATTCCGCCCCGTATTCCACAGGTTCAGGCGGTAGCGTTGTCACCTTCACAATGGGCAACACTGCCAAATTGGCGGCTGAAGATGCACACCAGCGTGTTCTTGAACTCGCCTCAGAGCGGCTCAATACGAATGTGGACAATCTTGAGCTCAGAGCGGGAGCCGTTCACGTTATCACCGCAGACCCGCCCAAATCCATTTCGTTAGGCGAATTGGCGGCGTATAGCCTCTCCACAACCGGCGGTCCGATTGTCGGGAAAGGGTCCTTCGCGCGCCAGGCGAGCACCCCCGCACTTGCGGCACAGATTGCCAAAGTTGAGGTTGACCCGGGCACCGGCAGAACCAGAGTGCTGAAACTCGTCGCCTCTCAAGATGTCGGCTTCGCTATTAATCCGATGGCGGTTGAAGGGCAAATTGAAGGAGGTACCGTGCAAGGCTACGCGTGGGCAATGATGGAAGAAATGCAGTACGGCGAAAACGGTAACATCAATCCGGGGTTCGTCGATTACCGTGTCCCGACCTCGGCCGACCTCCCGACGGTTGAATCTGTCATCGTTGAGGTACCTGCACCCAATGGTCCCTACGGGGCCAAAGGCGTTGGAGAACCGCCCATTACGCCAACCTTGGCAACGATGGCAAATGCTGTCAAAGATGCTATCGGTGTGCGGATTACCGAATTGCCAATCAAACCTGAGAAGGTTGTTGATGCCTTGAAGAACAACGGACACTAGAGGGGTTGGGCTTGCCCACCCACCCTGTATCCAATATTGCTCCCGAAAGCGAGATAGCCTTCAGGTCTCTCTGCGATTAAATGTAACTAGGTAGGGGCGAGCCCTGTGGCATCGTCCCTACGATAAAGGGGAATTTTGGGCAGAGCGTGCTCTGTCCCTACAATTTTATGTTTGGCGAAATTAGAAACGAACACGGCGAACGCCTTGATTATACTTACCACAAAGGCGAAGGCGACAGAATTGTGGTGATTGGGCACGGGGTAACCGGCAACAAAGACAGACCTGCCCTCATCGCTTTGGCAGAGGGGCTTGCTGAGTCTGGCATCTCTGCCCTGCGCTTCTCCTTCTCCGGCAACGGTGAATCAGAAGGCGCGTTCACAGATTCCACTATCACTAAAGAGGTTGCCGACCTCGGGAACATAATTGATGCTGTCAGCGGGTATACCGTCTGCTACGTCGGGCATAGCATGGGCGGTGCTGTTGGCGTTCTACGTGCTGCTACCGATGAACGCATCCAACTTCTCGTCTCGCTTGCAGGGATGGTGCATACGACAGCGTTCGCCCAACGCGAATTCGGCGATGTCACTCCGGACGAAGGATTCATGTGGGATGAACCCGACTGTCCCCTCTCCCAAGCCTATATGAATGACATGGCTACGATTGACACCGTCGTCGGAAAAGCAGGTCGAATTACCGTGCCATGGCTGTTAGTTCACGGTACAGCAGACGATATCGTTCCAATTGAAGATAGCCACGACATCCTTCAGTACGCAAACGAACGGACGGAACTCCTTGAACTTCCCAGCGCAGACCACGTTTTTTCAGGAGACTTTACCGCAGTCATGGTTGAAAAGGTTGTGGCGTGGATGAGTCAAAACCTGTAATCGCATCGGTAGGTGCAATCTGCAATCGTGATGCATGAATGGAATAAATGAACAAACATGGGACGAACTGACGTAACCGCACACGTCGTGCTGTTACAAACGTAAGGAGAATTCAAATTATGTCAACACCTCGTCTCTCAGTCTCAACGTGGAGTTTGCATCGCCAACTCGGGCGGCCGGGCTTCACCGGGCCCGCGCACGACATGCAAATCCCCATTGAAACCCATAACAAGGGCCCTATTTCACTTCTGGAATTACCTGCACGCATTGCCGATTTCGGCATTCATACCTTGGAGCTCTGCCACTTCCATCTGCCCTCTGTTGAGAAAGTTTACCTCGCAGAACTCCGTGCTGCACTGACAGATGCCGATGTTGAGCTCTTCTCCCTGCTGATTGACGATGGCGATATCACGCACTCGTCTGAAGCAGAACGCGATATCGCGTGGATTGAAAAGTACATCGACATCGCTGGCGAACTCGGCGCGAAGTGTGCGCGCGTCATCGGTGGTAAGGCACAACCTTCTGAGGCGACTGTGGCGCAGAGCCGTCATGTCCTTGCTCAGCTTGTCAAACGTGCTGATACCGCTGGCATCCGCTTGATGAGCGAAAATTGGTTCTCCATCTTTTCCACACCTGAAAACGTGAACACCATTTTAGGCGGATTGGACGGTAACGTTGGGCTATGTCTTGACTTCGGCAATTGGCGTGGCGATACAAAATACGCAGACCTCGCTGCAATCGCCCCGTTGGCAGAGTCGTGTCATACCAAAGCACATTTCGCCGCCCCGCGCGAAATGGACAAAGAGGATTACGTGCAATGCCTTGAACTTACCCAAGAAGCCGGTTTTGCTGGACCGCATACTCTCATTTACGACGGCCCCGGCGGCGACGAATGGGAAGGCTTGGCTATTGAACGCGAAGTTGTGAACCCATACCTGCAGTAGTAGGCACACACCGCTGTGCCGTAAACATGGTTAAAAAATGTTTTCATTCTCACAAACACAACACAGTTTAACCTTTGCTTGGAACGGGCAACAAGTCTTGGGATACCATTTTCCTGAAGATGGCAACCGCCCCTATTGTCACCCATTGAACCTGCCCGGTGCTCCACCGCTCACGATGAATGAACCAGGTGACCACGTGCATCATCAAGGGATGTGGGTTGCGTGGAAAAAGGTCAACGGAGTCAATTTTTGGGAACAACCGGCACCAGGTGCCGACCCGAGCGGCTTTGGGAAAATCGTCCATCACCGGATTGTTGCGCAGCGTGCAGATGCCGACAGTGCAAGTTTAACGGCAGAAAACGCGTGGATAGATTGGCGAGGCACAACGCATCTCACGGAGCATCGCGAGATAACCGTTCATCCACCTACAGGGGATGTGATGCAAATCTCCATCTCGTTAACCTTTCATCCAAACGAGCGTGAGGTTGTTTTAGACTTACGGCGCGGTGAACCCGGTGCAGATGGCAGATACTACAGCGGCTTGGCAATCCGATTTGACAATATCATCACGCCCGGCACGCTATTGGATGCTGATGGGCGCACGGAACCGATGGATATCTTCGGCAAACAGAGCCGTTGGTGCAGTTTTACCGCGCAACACCCCGCTGACGACGAGACTTATGGAGTCACCATCATCGATGATGCCAATAATCCGCGTTATCCGACAACGTGGTGGGTGCGCAACCGGGAGAACTACTGTTTAATCCATCCCTCCCCTGTCTATTATGAGCCGTTCCATCTCTCGCTCGATGAAACCTTGAAGTTGCAGTATCGTGTTGTGCTCTATCGCGGTCAACCTATAGATGTCAACTGAGCGTTTAGGGAGTAAACAGTGAAAAACGGATAGGTTTCTGTATGCCATGCCCACGTTCAGGATGGAGTTGGCGAAAGTTTCGCAAAAATCTGCGGCATCTGCGGCATCTGCGTCAATCCGCGATGTGCGGCGTGCTCGCTCATAAACGACGTGCATTCGGCCGACACACTGTCCACTGGCAAGCGTTTTTCCGGCTCCCTTGCAGGGGTGGTTTCCAACCGCGCTTCAAAAAATTATGGCAAACAGCGAAAATACCATCACAACGGTCTTTGTAAACATACTCCGTCACATGCGGGACGCATGGAACGTCGACGAACAAATTACAAAACCGTTCCTCAACGCTACAAAAAAGCCTGACGTGATTGTGAGCGAAAGGGGGCGAAATCCGGTTGTCATTGAGGTAAAAATTGACGGTAACACGCCGAACCTTTCAGGCAAAACACAGGCAGAAGCACATTTCGGGAGACTTCTCGATCCGAGCGTCTTCGGCGGTCTCACTTACAATACCGTTGAGAACGTTCTGCGCGTCCGGATGCCTCCTCGATTCAAAACGATGCGACAAGATGAAATCGAAGCTGAAATGCGGCGGGCGGAAGACATCGCTTATATGTTTCTCAACAAGCGAGTGCCAGAGAGCGAACCAGACCCGGGCCTTTTCGTCAACAAAGCAGGGCCTGATAACGAAGCAGATCCCGAATCTTTCCCGCAAAACGGTTGGTTAACGGGCGGTGTCGCCGACATCGCAACCGCTATTCGCGTCGGGGCAACCCCCATCTCTAAAATCAATGCTGCCGCTGACTTGTTAGAGAAACAAATAGAAATTGCAGCACAGCAGCTTGAGGCAGCAATCAAAGAACGTCCCAGTATCGGGGCGGAAATCGAGGCAATTCTCTTCCAAAAATCTGGTGAGCAGACCTCACGAATGGCGATGCTTATCATTACCAATGCGTTTGTGTTTCAGAGCGCGCTTGCAGGTAAATTCGAAATGGAAGATGTCTTATCTCTCAAACGGATGCTGTCCAACAACGCGAAACGGCTCCGCTACGAGCAAGTGATAGCAGGCTGGGACATCATTCTTAAGGTGAATTATCGCCCGATTTTCTATGTTGCCAAACGGCTCATAGTGGCAATCGCAACTGACGACGCGCTCGTTGATAGCGTGTTGGCAATCCTTTGTGATACAGCCAAGGAGCTAGTCAATCAACGACTCACGCAGGTGCACGAGCTCGCGGGAACCGTTTTCCAACGCCTTATCGTTGACAGAAAGTATGTCAAAGCGAACTACACGCGCCTTGAATCGGTCGCGTTGCTGTCCGCATTGGTACTTCCCAAAACGCAGGAGAATGTGAGCAACTTGAAGGTGGCAGATTTTGCCTGTGGGACCGGTTCACTTCTCAACGGGGCGTACCAACGTATCCTTGAACTGCATGAACAAGCTGAGGGTAAAGGCAGCCTCATCCACGCGCGGATGGTAGAGAAAAACCTCGTCGGGTGCGACGTGATGCCAAATGCCAGTCACCTCACCGCCTCACTCCTGACCAGTACTTACCCTGCCCTGAAAATTGGGACTACCCAAATCCATACAATGCCCTACGGCAGACAGAAAGATGGGAGTTACGCCCTCGGTGCACTCGATCTGTTTGATGTGCCTGAAGAAACGCTCCCTCTTCCGATGATGGGTACAGAAGTGCAACAGGTCGGCGGAGAAGACGACACAACAGTGATGACACAACAGGAATTCCGCCATAACGCATTTGATATTGTCGTCTTAAATCCGCCGTTTACCAGACCTGACTCCGATGCAAGCAGTGGTACACCGAAAGCCGTATTCAAAGGAAGTAACAGGGACAAAGAAGAAGAACGGAACATGCGGCGAGCCCGCGGAAAAAAGGATTGGCGCGTCGGCAACGGCAATGCAGGCCTCGCCTCCGACTTTGTGGATCTTGCAGACAGGATGCTAAAGGCAAATGGGAAAAGCAAAATGGGTTTTATCTTGCCTAGCGCCTGTCTTGTTTCCCCACATTGGAGCAAAGTACGGCACATGTGGGCAACTGAATACCACGATGTGACTGTGATTACTATCGCGGATGCCAAGGGTGAAAACTGCGCGTTCTCAGCGGATACAACTATAGCAGAGTGCATGGTAGTAGCAACCAAAGGTCCGAAATTTGATAACACGGGGCGTGGAACATTTATATCTCTGAATCACCGCCCTCGCAGCGTGCTAGAGGCACTTGAGATAGCCAACGCCACGTACAGACTTGGCAACTTACGACGACTAGAAGATGAACCAAGTGGTGGCAATCTGCTTAAAGTCGGGGACGATTCTCTTGGACATGCACTCAACTGCCCCCTACAGGTAGAGGGTGCATGGCATACCGCTCGGATAAAGGAGATGGCGTTAATCCAATCCGCGCATCGTTTAGCAAAGGGTGAGTTGTGGCTGCCAACACAAGCAAGTCCGTTAGAAATCCGAATGTGCAGGGTGAGTGATATTGCAGGGGTTGGTGCACATCATCGGGATATTCATGAGAAAGGGGAACGAGGCGCGTTTGACGTGGAAAAGCACTACGCCAAAACGGCCCTCTATCCAGGCTTATGGCACCTTAATGCTCCCGCCCAAAGGGCAATGGTGGTTGAACCGGATTGCCATCTCATACCTCGTCCCAACCGCCACGGCAAAGCACAGAAGATACTCGCGCGCAGCGGGCGCGTGCATTTTAATGTGATGATAGGATTCAATGCCAATTCCCTCGGAGTGCTGTTCACAGAAAAGCCTGCTGTCGGAATAAGTTCATTGCCCAACGTTGTGTTAAAAAAGCCGATTTACGATTATGTCTGGAGCCTCTGGGGCAATTCAACGCTAGGGCTTCTGCTCCAGTGGGTGCATAGTAGCAAACAACAGCCGGGCAGGGGTGCGAGTTCAAGAACCGCCTTACTCCAAATGCCCACACTGGATGTGCGGTGTCTGTCAGAAAAAGCATTGGCGAACGCCGAGCGTATCTTCCATGCTTTGAAATATCAGCGGATGTTGCCTTTCAATGAGGCGGCGCATGATGCGGTGCGTCACGAACTTGACCGCCTTCTGCTGAGCGAGGTGCTGGACATCACGAGTGAAGATGCCCACAACGCGATGCATCGCCTCCGCGAGCTGTTGTGTGCCGAACCGAGTATCCATGGCGGGAAGAAATCTCGATGCAACCTTGAAAAGGAATTGGCACAACTCAATCAGTCAACTACCCACAGCTAAAGCAGTGGGGCTCTAACCCGAATGCATGGTGAAGATTGCTTCGTCTCGGGAGGGAAAACACATAATGACACTTGTTGCAAGCGAGCAGATCACAGCCGATGGTGTGCCAGAACAACACGTTGACGACACACAATTTCAGCCTGTCGACATCGTGGATGCAGTCTTTGAGGAAACCTACACCGCCTATGTGACGAATGCACGTCGCATTTGGGCGAAATACGCCGCAAAAAAGTCAAGTAAGTGGAGCGGATGGATTCCGGAGGTTCCGGAGGTAGGAGGCGAGGGAAGGACAAAAGCAGACCTGTTGAAGACGCTCGCAGACAAACTCCGTGAAGCCCTGGAAGCTCGTGAGGAAACTTGGGATAAACAACTTGAAGATGATATAAAAGCGGGGAAGCTTGATTATCTTCGCGAGGAAGCACTTGAAGAGATAAACAGGGAGGACTTAAAAATGAAACTTGGTGTCATGTCCGACAGCCACGACAACATGCCAAACATCAAACGGGCTGTCGCCCTTTTCAACGAAATTGGTGTTGACTTGGTAGTCCACGCCGGCGATTTTATCGCGCCGTTTGCCATCGACCCGTTAGCCGATTTAAACTGCCGTGTTGTCGGCGTATTTGGAAACAATGACGGCGAACGCGTCATCCTCGCACAGCGGTTTGAATCCATCGGTGAGGTACATCCCAACCTTGCGAGTGTATCGCTTGGCGGCAAGCACATCGCCGTGATGCACTACCCTGAGCTCGCTATCCCAATTGCCAAAAGTGGCGATTACGACATCGTCGTCTATGGGCACACCCACAAAATAGCCATCCGCAACGAAAAATCCCTCTTGCTCAACCCTGGCGAAACAGGTGGTTGGACGACAGGAAAGGCAACGGTTGCCGTTGTGGATGTGGAGACACTTGGGGTGACAATTCATGCACTCTGAAATTAAATTTTAGGGGCATCCGACAACGGGCGGATTGGTATTTGCCCCTGCTTTGCAGGGGCTAACACCCTCAGTGGGCACCACCCCTACATCAAAACTTGTTTGTCAATCGTTGTCCTTTAGGGCATCTGCAGCTGCTATCATCCTTTCCCAATATTCGCTGCTTTCGCCAGGCTCAGGGATTAACGTCATATCTATTGCTTCAAACGCGGTATTACTACATTTCATCCAGACTCTACCGTATTTGTCCCGGTCGCTTTCCTGCTTTGCCTTATCCGCCGGGCGCACGTAGACTCGCTCCCATTGCCCTACCAGTTCTTGGCGGAGGTCGTGTGCTAACAACCGAAACTCACGCAGAATGCCATCAGTGAACAACATCCGGAAAACAGAAACCTGCTTCGGGTCTGGATATAACTCGAGGAATGGCGTTTTTTCCGATACATAAGCTATCTGCCCAGCTGCTAGGGTAAATGCACAGCGCACCTCTACATTCACAGCCGCAACTCTCATGAGGCCATCAGATATGGAGATGAGCCCCAGGCTCGCCGCTTCAAGGATATAAATATCCTCAGGGAGTTCTTGAATTTTTTCTTTTCCCAAAATACATTCTCCTCTGTCTGTTGTACGTAAGTCCTATAGTGTGATATACTCCCAGTGCTAAAGCACTGGGCTTCTCTGGAAGCCACCGTGCCCGCAGAGTGGATTGTGGTATCAACAAGGAATACCTGCATCCGCAGGTTTTACTCCCTCTCCGCCAAAGGTTGATATCCCAACCTTAAGAATGTTTATCGCCGCATTCACATCTCTATCATGCAGGGTTTTACACACATGACAATACCACTCCCGGTCTTTGAGTTCCAGAAACATCACACGCTGTCCACAATTGTGGCATATCGGTGTGGTAGGCTCCCAACGTCCTATGGTTTCCACACGCTTGCATCGTTTGTATGCTTGCCAACGTATCTTTTGCATGAACTCACCGAAGCCGAGGTCGGATATTTTCTGGCCCCAGAGACGTTTCATACCTTTGAGATTCAAGTCCTCAAAGAAACACACGTCAAACAGACGGACAAGTGCCAATGCCAGTTTCCAGTGATGATCTTCACGTTGACGAGTAATCTTGCGGTGTGTTCGGGCGTAGTGTTTGCGTGCGCGTTCACGATTGTGACTACCGCGCTTTTTTCGAGACAACGCTCGATTCGCTTTTGCCACCTTGGCAGCAGACTTTTTGTAGAATTGTGGCGACTCATATTTCTTACCATCGGAACAAGTGAGAAAGGTTTTGAGACCGAAATCGAACCCTGCAGCCTGACCCATCTTCGGTTCGGGACTCAAACCTTCGTCATCTGTCACGATGGACAGATACCAATCGCCCAGTGTGTCACGTTTGACTGTCACGCGTTTGACGTTGCCTTCGAGGGGACGGTGCAGCCAAAAGCGATACCAGCGTTTATTGAGACGTATTTTGGCAACAGGCACACGTCTTTTGTCACACAATTTTTCAGAGACGGTTTCTATTTTGACATGGGTACCATCAAACGTCATGGAGCGATATTTACGCCAACCTTTGAATTTCGGGGGACGCTTCGCCCGGCGCTCAAAGAAGTTGATGTAACCACGTTCAATCCGCTTCAGGCAGTCCTGCAGTGCCCAAGAGTACGGTTTTTTCCAGTGGGAGTATTTCGGGAGACGTTTCAACTTCGTCAGGTGCTTGGCGAGGCGATAGTAATTCGCGCGTTTGTAACCTTCACACTTTCCGTAGATACGGTAGTGCCTACGGGACAGAGCAATGAAGTGGTTATGCACGTGACTGATGAGACGCGTGTTAGACATCAAATGCCTGTTACGCTTATGAGATTGTATTTTGTATTTAAAGGTTCGCATTGTTCTTACCAGCATTGCTCCCGACATCATGCGGCTTTGGTAGTGACCGCGCCTTGCGACGCGGATGATGTTCACTACCAACAATGCTGTGAGTATTATACACTATTTTGCAAGCTCATGCAAATGTTTTTTGCGTTTTCTACATCCCCACGCTGAAGCATGGGGTTTTGAAAACAGGGAGTGGATAAAAATCTGTCTACTACTCAACATACCCCAAATCCCGCAACCTGCCCTCCAAAATCTCTGTCTCCTCCGCTGTCGATTCTTGTGCTTGCAGGTGCTGGTAATTAGAATTCATTAAAATGTCATCGTAGGCATTGCGGAAGTGCTCTGGATCTTCGCAGGGGAGATCTTCGCCGCACAGCACGTGCCGGTATACAAACTCCCCTGTCTGTTCATCTTCACGATAGAGGTGTTCCCCATTCGTCAGCGACCAGAGCCGAACGCCTTCAGCATATCTACTGATCTCTGTGTTGTCGACTGTTGTCCGAGATGTCACACGGTGATGGGGCATCTCCAAGTTGCTCCGGCTCAGAAATCCGATGCCGTAAAGACTATCTAACTCCGACAGTACTAACCGATTTTCATCAATTTCCGATTCCGATGGCACTAGCAGGTTTTGGCCGTACCCGTGGTAGTCTGCATTAATACCCGCAAGGTTCACAATAGTGGGGAACAGATCGATCGCCGAAATCGGTGGGTTCGGGAATTTTAAATTCATTACGCCGGGGATATGCGCCAACAGCGGTACGTGCAGGACATTCTGATTCAGCGTATCGCCATGTGCAATAATCTCCTCGCAAATCCCTTCACCGTGGTCGCCGAAGATAAAAACTGCCCATTCTGAAAGCCGAAGCTGTTTCAAGAGCTCAACTAACTTAAATTCAAGTATGTGCGTTACGGCGGCGTAGTAAAACCGCAACGCTTCATCTGTGCTACCCCGGTCAACGAGCGTTTTGAGACTCGGCGCGCCCGGAATCCCGCTCATGCCGTAACCGCCGTGTGTATACCAAAAGTGCAAAAAACAGAACTGTGGTGTCTCCGAAGGTTGCGTTAAGTTTTGGATGACATCTTCAAGCGAACCAAGATGCTGCGCATGTGCACTCGGGTCAAGCGGTGTGATGAACTTCTCAAAATCGAGGAAGCGGAACACCTCGGGGCGTTCGGAACGTCCAGTGATATGATAGCCGGCATCGTCAAATATTTGAAACAGGTTTGGGATGCCCTCAAACATCTTGAGATAGGTTTGCCCATAGACGCCGTGTTCAAACGGATAAAGCCCCGTAAAATAGGAGGTGTGGGAGGGCCGAGTCGCCGGTGCTGCCACGAAAAACTTTTCGGCGAGCGAGAAATCCTGTGTGAGCAGATCGAACTTCGGCGTATTGAAAAGGGGATTGGTGCGGCTGAGCGCGTCATACCGCCAACAATCAATTGAGATGAGTAGAAATTTATTGACAACAGTGGTTTGCATTCTTTAATCCATTAACCGCGTATTATATTGCCGTGCAGTGTGCTGATAGCCGCTAAAATGCCCCGGGTCAAAAGGGTCGGGTGTGTAGATATAGATGGCATCGCTATAGGGCTCATACAAGATAACTTCTTCGCGGGCATCGCCACAGACATCCGCAGGAAAGCAGTGATACCACCCCATTTTGCCGCCGGTCGGTGGTGGCAATTCGGGGAACGTCACCACCTTGTTTCCTGCACTATCGTAAAGCGCAGCCGGGCTATAAATTAATTCAGGATGCCCTACTCCGTGCCAGCGGATAACCTCCAAGCCCGTATTGTTCGGTGTTTCATCAACGCGAAAACGGCTTCTGATCTGTCCATTTTTGTCTACCACCATTAGGTGCGGGTGATGCCCGTTATAGCGGATAACCAAGGCGTTCGGGGATGCCTCTGGGAGCAATTTGCCACATCGAATCTCTTGTCCATGCGGCACAACATCAAAGCCGAGTGAAAGAATTGGATGCCCTGCAGCGTCAACGACTTGCCCACCACCTGAGAGGATAGCCCGCTTCTTGCCATCCCACTCGGCAACTAAAACCGAGTCCATATTCTCTCCGAAGTAGTTATCCCAGAGCACTGTGCCATCAGCAGCGAGCCCGAAATTCCCGCCGTTGACTTCATCAAGCCCGTCGCCATTGAAATCGCCGACTGCCGGAATATATGCGGAATGCTGTGGGTAGCGGAACCATTTGTCGGTGTACTGCCAGAGCAGTTCGAGTTTGTGGTTAAAGGCGAGTACATTCACACCGACCTTCACGATGAAATCTTGGGGTTGTGCATTTCCACAGAGATTGGCAATCATCAATCGCTGATGGACATAGTTAGGGATGTGGAGCTCACCTTCAGCGTAAGCATTGCACTGACGCAGCACATCCGGCGCGAGGGTATGTTTGACAGCACCGGTTGAACCATCTAAAATCATTAGGCGAATTGCAGACAAAGCCCACTGACTTGCCTCCACTGCATCCGCATCTATCCAGAAGCAGATAACCTCTGCCTGTCCATCGGCATCGATGTCGTAAATTGCAACGGGCCCCGGCCGATGCGGCGAGCGTGTCTCCAGAGTAGTTTCCGCATCATCTGCATCTCGGATGACGCGATGTTTATCTCCGGCGGCCCAGAGTGGTTCGCCTTCCAGCGTAAACGCCCCAAGAAAACAGGGATGGATGCCGCCGAGCGATTTGTATACCAGAAAATCGACAGCACCATTGCCTGTCAGGTCACCGATGCGGATATCGCCGCCCCATCGGTATCTATCTGTTTCGTTGAGGAATGCATCTGGAATCTCGAGCCGTTTATAGAGATAGGCGGAGTGTGACATATTGATTGCACCTCGTTGCAACATGCAAAACTGCTTTAAACGAGAACTCCCACTTTGCGGGGTTTTCGCTCTGTTCCCTTCAAAAGGGCGCTGTATGTCCTCAAACAAACGCTTTGAAAAGTGCAACGTAGAGTGCAAGCACTTTTTCTGCATCCGGCCCCGTGTAAGCACACTCGTTGGAGATGTAGCCTGAGAAAGCGATGCGATTGAGCCATTCAAACATCTGTCGATAGAGCCCAAACGTTTCAGGTTCCTCCACCCGGTGTGTATGCACCGCGGTTATGTGAGGTGCTACGCGCGAAAAGAGCGGCTCAATGCTTCCCGCCTCGCAACCGACAAATTGCGAGTTAAACACAAAACCGACGTTTGGAAGATTCACACCCTCAATCACCTGCATTGCTGAATCCGCATCTGTGAAGGAGCCGTGCATCTCAATCGACACTGTGATGTCCTTTTCCCCGGCATAAGCACCCAGTGCCTTCAACCCCTCGGTAACATAACCGATGACTGCTTCTCTTGTTTCATCGGTATATCTATCGCCAAGCACCCGGACGTGGTCGCAGCCCATAAATTCTGCCATGTCGATGACTCGTCTCACGCGACGCACGGTTTCTTCCCGGTCTGCGGGGTTATCGGAATGAAAATTTTGACAACTCGTTAGCGAGGAGATAACCACCCCACTGGCATCTACCTGGGCTTTTAATCCGTTCCAATCTTCTTTAGGTGTATCCCATTCAAATCCGTGCTTCTGCTTGTAATCCATTAAGAGTTCAACACCATGATAGCCGGTAGCCTCAGCGATGTCGAGTATCCGCCCGAGTTCCCACTCTTGACACGTTTGATACGTATTCAATGACCATTTCATATTTTTCGTAGGGTTCAGCATCGGTAAGTTTCTGACGTAATGTACTTTCAATGAATGCACGTCGGAGACTTCTGATGTTGTCTTAACCCATTTTACTCCTGTATTGGGATGGGAAACCAGAGTCCCCCTGTTTTAACGGTTAATGCCCTATGCGTGGTATGCTTAATGCCGATAATATCCACGGTGATGTCGTGTTTCAAACATTGGGTGAGGACTTCTGGTAACGAATAAGAGCCTTTACTTGCCTCATCGGTGACGAGGACGAACCGGCGGTTCGCCCCTTCTCGAAAATCGACGCGACGAATCGTTTTGATGATGGCATTATGTGCCCGCTCATCCCCCGCTGCAGCAACAACGTGTGAAGTCAACAACCGTTTATATCTTTCGCTATCCCGCGTTTGCGGATGGATGATGGTATCATCTTCGAGATATCTGAAGATAACAATGCCGAGCGTAAAGTCAACCGCTTTTTCTTCAAATACTGTCACCATCTGATTCAGTTGTCTGCCGACTGCACGGATATTATCTATCATACTCCCGCTAATGTCAAGCAGAAAAACGACATCGACTGCAGTTTCGGTTTCGCCATTAGCGATGCTCTCAGCGATACCCGCCAGTGCTTCACCCATCCGCCCATCCCGGTCGACAGGTTGTGGTGGACTTTTCTCTGTCTGCTGAATTGGAGTCGATTGTCCCTGCACTGTTTCAGCGGGAGGCGTGACTGTAGGAGTCCGTGCATCAGCTGTTGCCAGCGATTTCCACATCGGGGACTCCGTAGCATGTTCAGCGAGCGATGTCTCTGCTATCGGTAAGTGCGCGGCTGTGTCTAACATGCGCGTTGATGCATGAGACGCGAGTGGGCGCGTTGGCTTCAACGGCCGCGCAACGTTTTGATTGGCAACCTGCGGGGTGTGTTGTCGCGTAGGTGTTGAACGCTGCGTCGTGGGCATTGAACGTTTGCGGGTGCTACTGACGTGAAAGCGTTGGAGATTCGTTACTGCAATCGCCTCAGAGACAAGCGGTTCTGAGGGGAGCATCGGGCGGTACCATTGGATGTAGCTGAAGCTTAAAACGCCGCCCGCGATGGCGTGCAGAACCAGTGACATCAGAAACGCTCGCCGCGTCTTCCTGCGTATCTGATGTCGTTTATCTGAATAGGTATCAAACATCATGTTCTATCTCTCCGCTTTAGATAAGGAATCATAATTCGGTAAAGGCTATCACCCCCGCTTTGCGGGGGAACCAGCCACCTGCGCTACAATCTAGGAAAAGTAACACGCTTATTACCCGAGGCCCTTGATTGAATCAACGAAACGCTTTGATGAAGAATAAAAAAATAAATTCGGTCGCTAAATCCGTGTTCAGACAATAAATGCCTATATTAGCCATTAAATTCTTAACTTTTATGAGAAATAACTGACACTGTCCCCTGATTCCCATCAATTTGGAGCCGCTGTCCATCAACGATATGTCGGGTTGCGTTCGGAATGTTGGCAACAGCCGGCACGCCATACTCTCTTGCCACAACTGCACCGTGCGACAACAGCCCGCCGCGTTCCATCACTAACCCTGCTGCATGCACAAAAAGCGGTGTCCACCCCGGGTCGGTGGAGGGACATACCAAAATATAATTCCGTTCAGATGGCTGGATGTCAGTTGGTGTCAAAAGCACACGTGCCTGTCCTGTCGCTACGCCAGCGGAAACCCCCACGCCCGTGTACGTCTCCTCGGCATCAGTTGTGCTTGATGTGCCAATGTCCTCTAACGAATCGCTGAAGATAACATCCGGCACCTCAATCTGTAGCAACAATTCGCGCTGAGCCTTGCGTGTGGCAATTACATCGTCAAAGTTTTCCTCATTAATAAGCCGCGTCAATTCATGTGGCACGAGATAAAAGATGCCCCCATCAAGTCCATAACGGCTATCCAGTTCAAGCAAGGCGCGTCGAATCTGTTCATAACCGAGCATCAGGTAAAACTTCGCTGTCTCCCGAAAAGGCATGTAACGTCTTGTGAAATCGAGTTCGTCCTCAATCTGTTTTCGTAAACCCCTCTTATTTTTAACCAACTCAGCGAGTTCTTTTTTTGCGGTTTCGCGTTGTTCTATTTGTGGTTTAAAAGCGTCGGGATTGGAAATCCCTCCTACCGAACAGACAGGAGCGTCGGGATTACAAATTCCTCCTACCGAACGGAAGGAGGCAATAATCTGTTCTAGGTAGACAGTGTCTTCGCGCCACCGGGCTTGTGCCAATTCAAACTCGCCCACGGCACGATGCCCGTAATCTTTTAAAAAATCGGTCAGCGTGAGATGCCCCGCTGCTACTTGCCATAACTTTTCATTCGTTTCAACGGTGAGATTGCCAGAAAGCCCGCTAATCAGCCGGCTCGCGAGGGATTTTGCCCCTGTTTCATTCATGCACTTCTGGAGTGCTGCCTCCAACCGTTGGAGCGAAAAGCCAGCGAGGAGCGTGGCGGTAAGTGCTTCCGGCGCGAAATCGTCCAATGTTTTTGTACACCATGCCTCAAACTTCGACACGAGTTCTGCATCCGATAACGCTGAATATGACATATCTCGTTCTACTTCAACTTCTGCCTGAAATGCCGGGAACACCTCTTCTGTTAGCAGCCGATCGAAATCCGAACGGCACTGTCGCAGCCGCACTTCCGCTTTGCTCATGCGGATAATGTGGCGTGGAAGTTTGAACCAAAACGATGGCGTGCTCCGCATGATATTGGGAGTGGCTTGCGCGTACATCGCCTTCTGTGGATTCTGTTTCAATACTGCAAAATCGTGTGCGAACGGGAAGCCGTCGAAGAAGAGCTCTGCCTCACGGTTCAAATTAACGTAAACGCGCCCGCAAACCATGTCCAGAATGCCGACTTCATCTACCTGCTGGCTTGGATAAAACCCTAAGCCTCGATACGCCTTGCCTAACCCACCGGCACCCGACATAAATTCCTTGATAATTGCCCACGTCATCGGCAGCGGTGCAGGTAACACTTCTGCGAGGTTGTGATGGCACCAAACGGTGCCAGGCGTATCCGCTCTCTCGGCGAGACTCCGTATTTCCTCCTGATGGAGCCTCCCAATTTCTTCCCTTTCCTCCGCCGTAGGCGCAGGTTCCTGTGCCTGTCCTATAATATACCTTGCTTGCAATAAAACAAGTTTTCCATCTGCGAGGCCCCACTCAATATCCATCGGTTGCCCGTAAAAGGTTTCAACCTGCAGGCCGAGCTGCGCCAGTTGTTTCAAATGTGCGTCTGTCATGCTTGGAACGTTCTGTTGCTCGGCTGACACTGCACTCACACCAGAGGCGGTTACCATCTCACGTTTTGTAGCGACGGTTTTCTCCAAAACCTCGCATGTTTCGCGCGACACGTGGAAACTATCAGGCGTGATAGCCCCAGACACAACCGATTCGCCTAACCCCCAATTGGATTCAACGATACTGATGTTCTCATTAAAGGGGCTGACAGTGAACAGCACACCGGAGGCATCCGCTGCGCACATCTCTTGGACGACAACTGCCATCGCTAACCCCTCGTCAGCGATGCCCTGCATCTGCCGATAGGTGATAGCCCGCGCCGACCAGAGAGATGCCCAGCACGCCTTAAGTGCATCTAAGAGTCCATCAGATGTTACATTCAAAAACGTATCTTGTTGCCCCGCAAAACTGGCTTCTGCCAAATCCTCGGCTGTCGCACTGGAGCGCACTGCTACCGTGGCTGTCTGCAATTGCTCTCGCGCTTTGCGGATTTCTGCGACGAGTTCTGGTGCCAACATAAGCTCTTTAATACAGTCCCCGTTCTGTTCCGATAGATTTTGAACAGAAAATCGGTAAGCATCTGTAGTGACACAAAAACCTCGCGGTACTGGAAATCCTGCCCTCGTCAGCTTTCCGAGATTCAGCCCTTTTCCGCCGACATGCAGCAGGTCCGCCTCGTCAATTTCTGAAAAGTGTTTGATGAATTGCATAAGCCTAGATAGGTTTGCGAAGGATAGAAGCCATTGGAAATAGTATAGCAGAATCTCGCTGCCGAATGCAAGTGCGTTTTGAGGCACGCCAGATGGACTCCGTCACTGCGAGATTTAGCAAAGATGTGGTACAGGGGTATGCCTAACAGCAGAGAGGGGAGGTAAGCATAGAGGCTGGTTCCAAACCAGCCTCTATAGCATTCTGAAATAGCAAAAGCATTAGAATTGTTGTTAGTCATCATCGCCATCGTCGTCATCGTCATCGTCATCGTCATCGTCATCGTCATCGTCGTCATCGTCGTCATCGTCGTCATCATCATCATCATCATCATCATCATCATCATCGTCCTCGTCGTCCTCGTCGTCCTCGTCGTCCTCGTCGTCCTCGTCATCATCGTCATCGTCATCATCGTCATCGTCGTCATCATCGTCATCGTCCTCGTCGTCATCGTCATCATCGTCATCGTCATCATCGTCATCGTCATCACCCCGGTTATTGGGGCCCGTCGCTTCTTGTTGATTAATCCAATCAACGAAGAGTTTAATTTCAGCATCGGGCAGCGGTGGCCCGCCAGGGGGCATGCGGCCTGAAACAATTTCTTCAATCACATCGCTTGATTTCGCATTGCCTGGGATGAATACAGGTCCCTCATCCCCTCCCTTTTTGAAAGTTTGATATGTGCGGAAATCTAGGTTGTAGGGGCCGCCGGCGACGTGGCATCCGGCAAAGGCACATCTCGCTGTGAGGATAGGCAAAATGTGCTGTTCAAAGGAGGCTTCGATGTTCGCAGCGTCCTTGACTTCTGCACCCAAGGCCGGTATGATTTCGGGCTGTATGTCAGCGTGCTGTAGGATATTGTCGCGCTCAGGACCACATCCAAGCATGCAAAACAGCAACCCGATGGTGAATAAGAAAAACTGTGTGTTTGTCATAATATTTATCTCCCTTTGTGTGTTTGTCGTCATAATATTTATCTCCCTTGCAGAGTAGTGCATAATCTGATGCACAATGAATTGCGCTACTACGAACTCGTCAGATGCGCCTTCTGGTTCAGACAATGGGCATCGACATGACTATAAGCAAATATGATGCCATTTCTAAAATAGAGAGAGAAAGCCTTATTTCATGGACTTATCTGATTTTTCTGTAGTAAAAACAGACCCGGTTTGTTCAAAAAATGAACAGAATATGTTCAAAAATGAACCTGAGAATAGAATTTTCAAAACGAAGTAGGCCTACCTTACAGAATACCTCTTGACACATCTTCGCAAATTTGGTAAACTTAAAGGCATGCTCCGGAATGCATCCGAAATTCTCACTTTAATCGCTTCCGCCGCCGTGCAGTGGCTTTTTTACCGAAAACGTTTGCCGAAGGACTTTACACCGCAACGCATCCTTGTTGTCAAACTTGATCATCTCGGAGATGTGTTGTTAGCGACACCGGTACTTTCCAATTTACGTCAAGCGTACCCCAACGCGGAACTGCACGCGCTCACCGGTGCATGGAGTCGCGTTGTTTTGGAAAACCATCCGGATGTGGATAGGGTGCTTGAATACAATTCGCCGCTTTTTTGCCGCTCAGGGAAACCAACACGGTTGTGGCAGACGGTTCAGCTTTACCGCCAGCTGCGCTGTCAAAAGTACGATGTACTAGTCGAGCTCCGTGGGGATTGGCGGGTTGCCTGCTTCGCGCTCATGCGGGTTTCACCGAAACGGATTGCTCGCGCGGCCCTACAAATTGCGAACAAGTTGGGGCTGGCACAATTCAGTGGAACACACGAAACAACCCGAAACCTTGATGTCTTAAAGCGGGCAGGCATTCCAACACCGATGAAAATCCCTACCTTCGGGTTAACGGCGGAGGGGAAGAAATGGGCACTTAATTTCCGACAGGCACAGCGGATTAACGCGGAACAACCGCTGATTGCTATCCACCCGGGCTCCCCAATTCCACTAAAACGGTGGGTGCCCAAGCGTTATGCGGAACTGGCAGATTGGTTGATTGCACGAAACCGTGCACAAATTCTGTTTATTGGCGTGCAAGATGAAACACCGATAATCACTGAGATTCAGGCACAGATGCAGGGGGAGGCGATAAATATCGGTGGCAAGACGACGCTCCCACAATTGGCATCACTTTTGCACACATGTCACGTGTTTATCGGTAACGATAGCGGACCGATGCATCTTGCCGCGGCAGTAGGTATCCCGACAATTGGCCTGTATGGCCCCGGCGACCCGGAACGTTTTGGACCCGTGGGAGCACGATGCAAGACAATTCGGAGAAAGCCAGAATGCCCGCCCTGTTTAGGAGCGTCGTGTCGATTTGGAACGGAAGGATGTATGTCGAAAATTCAGGTAGCTGATGTGATTCAGACACTCCTGAAAGCGAATTGGTTAAAAAATTCGCCCGATTCAATTTAACTTGACATATTTTTTTGGATAGACTATAATATGTTACAAAGCATCTATGGAAAATTTGTCTTAACTATTGTGGGATGAGTTTTACCCAAGTTTTTGGTGCGCCAGAGAATTCTAAAGGAGGAATTTGGAAAATGCAATTGAGATTAACGTGGCTTGTGATTGCTCTGTTCGCAGTTGGCATCATAAGCATCGGCATTGTTGGTTGCGGTAGTGATGATGCGGAGGAGACAACTGAAAAACCGACACAGCCTGCTTCAACAGCGAGTTCTGCCGAGCAACCGGTTGCAGCCAGAGAACCAATCGATTTTGCAGCGGAAAAAAAGGCTATTCAACAGGTCTACAGGGACTTCTATAGAGCCTTTAACGATAACGATATCAAAGCCATTCAGGACACTTTTGACACAAGTGTCATCGTGTTTGGCACCATCTTTGCCGGAAATGAACCAGTGCCTTTAGCGCGAGGATGGAACAATGTGAAAGATGGTATCACCGGCTTGTGGGGAGGCATCGGCACAAAAGGTGCAAAGTGGGGACAGAACAATACTCTTAGCACCTTCTGGATTCGCTATAAGGGGAGCAAAATAGAAGCGAGTGCAATAGGTTACAACTGTTACAAAGGCGCGTATCCGGGGGAGACACACCTCTATCTGTTAAAGGACAAGGATGAGTGGAAAATTCATGAGCTTGATAGTATCACCGAAAACAACCTTGGAATCTTTGGGCTGCATAAAGGCAAGGCGCGGCTGAAGGATAATGGGAAGTTCTTTGCGAGTGAAGAGGACAGAGCCCCATAAAGTGCAGTTTCGGTATGCACGTCTCGCCGAAAACTGCCCCTTTTCGTGCAGCGCAAAAATGAAATTGCCCCTTTTCGTGCAGATGAACCTGTTTGATGCAGGGGTTAACCGCAAATTCAGCGTTTTTCACATTGGCATAGAAATTGCACATATCCCTGCATCAACAACTTTTCTTTACTTTTAGTCATCTATTGTAAGCGTGCAAACAGACCTCTCGATTGAAAACTGCATCTACGGTGTCTTCTGTTTTTATGGTGATGTCTTGTTAAGTGCGCAAATATCCCTTGGAGGTAAAAACGAATGAGTGCAAAAAGAACCTCAGGTGCCTTTATGACTTCGTTGGTACTCCACCTGGTTATTGCGTTAATCGCTGGACTTTACCTAGTCAGCCAAACGCAGCAGTTCAAAGACCTGGTCGGTGCCGAAGTGCTCAAACCCAAGGAGCCGCCGAAGCCTAAGGTGCGTAAGCCTGTCGTTAAACCTGTTATTAAGCCATCTGTTCCGACACAAAACACTGTTGTCGTTGAACAAGTTCAAGTACAACCCCGTGTAACGACCGTGGCCGCCGTGAAATCGAGCTTCCAACCCCAGACGGTGCTAGAATTTTCAAACCAAGCCATCAAGGTAGATGCACCGATTAATCCGAATGTACCGAAAGTGGTTACGCCTAATGCCCCAGTGCCGCACGTCGTGACGCACGCGGACCTGCCCGTATCGGATGCCCCCGGTGCGTTAGCCTTCTCAGGCCCTGTCGCATCTGCTCCCTCCGCGGGTCCCCCCAACATCGGCCGTGGTGTTGCAGGCGGTACAGTGCAGGTTAAAGTGGCATTTGAACGTCCACCTGGCCTCGCAATGGTTGAGAACGTCGGTGCCGCGCGCGACGCGCTCGGCGATGTGGTTGAAAACATCACCCTCGGTAACGTTGAAGTACCGCCCCTCCCCAGAGGTGAACCCGGTGGCCGCGTCATCGGTAAAGGCCGCGACATCCGCGGTGTCTTCCGTTTCACGCGTATCCGCCACAGTCTCTCCGACTGGTGGGCAGATGCTTCCTCGCTCAACGCACTGACGAAGTGGCTCAACGAACGTACCAAGATCAAAACGGACATGAACGTTGAAGGTGGTGCATTGAAACTTACAGATGCCAACCTCTTCAAAACCCCGTTTGTTTTTATGACAGGGCACGATCCCTCATTGGTTCGCTCGCGTAACCTGCTTGGACGGCAATATGGTGGCGGTAAGATGGATAGCCGGCTCACCGACACCGAAGCCGCTGGCATGCGTCGATACTTCATTGAAAAAGGCGGGTTCCTCGTCTTTGACGACTGCGGTGTGAACGCACCCGCACAGGCAATGATCCGTCTCTTCCTCGCACAGATGCGTTATGTCATGCCTGAGCATCAGATTGAGCGGATTCCGAACGATCACGAAGTTTATGACAACTTCTATGAAATGGGCGGCCCGCCCGTCGGATTTGACATTTTCTGGTGGGGCACACGTCCGCCCAAACGGAACTACCTTGAAGGTATCTCTGTCGGGGAACAGCTGTCTGTTATCGTCGTGCGCCGTGACTATATGTGCGCGATGGAGTCTGTTAGTCTCCCGACACGGAGTGTCCACTATTCACCCGGTGTGTACCGTTTCATGACCAATGTTGTTGTGTATGCGTTGACACACGGCAAGATTTCGGATTACTCCGGCTATGTGCCTGAAGATACGTTAGCCAAGAAAGAACTGCCAACTCGCGCCCCCGAAGCTGCGAAAGTTGGAGCTTTTGAATAACGGCTGAGGTTTCATAGACGTTTACGAAACCCAGGGCTATTCAGCGATAAGTGCGCTATTCCCTCTGCGGAAGCGGCACTGATTGTCTGAATAGCCTTCTTTTTGATCTGCTTTCCGAGAGCGAACCCTGTTTTTTCCCGTAGCCTCCATCTCCCATCGAGGCTTTTTAGTGATAGAAACAACCTCTACGCGCGGTTCCCTGTTTCATGATAGAAAATATTGAAAACGAAATCGCTCTGAATTACTAAAAAACATTAGATTTCTTAGCGGGAATTGTGTTATGATAAAACTAATAATCGACGAGAGGTGGAAAATAAATTGAAACTTGGCGTATCTACATATTCATATTGGCATTTCAAACCCGAACGGGTTCCCATTGAGCATGTGCTCGAGGAAGCCGCGCGGCTTGAATTAGATGGCGTTGAAATCCTACACCGACAGATGGCATCCGAAGCCAACGCCTATTTACAGAAACTGAAACGGCTCGCCTTTATTCACGGGCTAAATCTGTACGCGCTCTCCATTCATCAAGGCTTCGTCTCCCCAGATGCAGCAACGCGCAAAAAAAACATTAACCACACGCTCCACTGCATCCGGTTAGCACATGAACTTGGCATTTCCGCCATTCGTCTCAACTCAGGACGCTGGGGCACCGTGGCATCTTTTGATGAATTGATGAAAACAGAAGGACAGGAGCCAACACTTCCCGGCCACACGGAAGATGAGGCATTTGAGTGGGTGATTGCTGCAATTGAAAAGTGTCTCCCAGATGCTGAGAAATACGGTGTTATTCTTGGCCTTGAAAACCATTGGGGGTTAACGTGTACACCGGAGGGAGTCAATCGCATCGTTTCCGCTATTGACTCGGATTGGTTGAAAGTAACGATGGATTGTGGCAATTTCCTCTCCCATCCTTATGAAAAACTTAAGCAGATTGCTCCTCAAACTGTGCTTGTGCATGCCAAAACCTATTATGGCGGCGGAGAATGGTATACACTAGATTTGGATTATGCTAAAATTGGCGAAATTCTGGAATCCGTCGGATTTCGGGGGTACGTATCCATTGAATTTGAAGGAAAAGCGGATGCACACGTCGGTGTTCCACAAAGCGTGGAGATGCTCCGCGATTGCCTTCCCGTGTAGGAGTGATATACTCCCAATGCTAAAGCAGTGGGAAACCTCACACGGGTGGCCATGAAAAATTTGGTAAATTTTTTATATTTACCGATTTCGGAGGTTTCCTCCCGTGCCCGCCGAGTGGGTGGTATTTTCCCCTGCTTCGCAGGGGTTAACACCTATAGTGTGGTATCAACAAGGGTTGCTCGCAATTGCAAGTCTGACACCCTCTCCACCAAAGGTTGATATCCCAACCTTATACTAATAGTATACCACACTCACATATTTTGTCAAGTCTTTTTTTTGACACACCAGCGTCGGGCACACTAGGGATGCAAAGCATCCCAACGCTAAAGCATTGGGTTTGGCGATAGAACGTGATAATTTTTGTGCGAGCTGCATTTCTGTAGGCGCGGTTTTTAACCGCGCACCTTGTGGAGAATCTAGTGTTTTGTCCATCTCAAGCTTAGCAGGTTCGTAGTAGTGCAATTTATTGTGCATCCCACGGTGCCACCTCCCCAACCGGGGGTGGTGCCGGGAATCGGCTCACCACATCAACAGGCTTGCCTGCATCGGACGATTCGATTATCCGTTCACATACCTCTAGCGCGTGCCGCGCTTGTGCACCGTTACACCGCGGATTCCGGTCAGATCTGATCGCGTCTGCGAAATCCGCCACACCTTTGCCCCAATCTAACCCGGTAAAGGCTTTCGGCGGAGAGGGTTCATCTTGCCACTGGACCTGTGGCGTGAATTTTTGGATACCACGTCCGTCATCGTGTGCCTGAAGGGAGAATCCGCCTGCTGTACCGTGAATTTCGTAAGGCGGAATCCCGGAAGAGACAGTAAAGCTGTGATAGATGAATCCGTGTGCACCCCCCTTTTGCGGAATGTCAAATTCAAGCACAGCAAACCCGTGGTCCTTCTCGGTGACTTCAAACTCGGTACCTTGGCGTGGCCCTTGGTGTAACATCCGTTTCGGAACTGCCACGCGGGCGAAGCCATGCACCGTTTTGACAGGGGCAATCATTGTTGTCATCGCAGTTAACGGATAAGGTGCGACATCCCGAAAGGGCCCTGCATGCATCAGGAACGCGTCCGCGTTTGGATGCCAGTGCTCCAAGGGGCCGCCGAAGTTGCCGATAGCAGAAATGACATCGCCAATTTCGCCATCGCGAATCCGTTGCCAGACATTCTGCTGAACGTAGCCGAGAATCGCTGATGGGGCGCACGCGAGTTTTAAGCCCATGGCATCTGCCGTTTCAACCAGTTCGTTTGCTTCGTCTGTTCGGATAGAAATCGGCTTTTCGGAATAGACATGTTTTCCCGCTTTAAGAGCCGCTAATGAAACAGGATAATGGGATATGTGGATAGTCAAATTGATAATTGCTTCTACGTTCGCATCGTTCAGCACAGCGTCGAGTGATTTGTAGACACGGCCGCCATTTTTCTCTGCCAATGCGGTGGCACGTGCCTCATCCTGGTCGTGGTAGCCAACGAGTTCAATCCGGTGTGGGTACACCTGACAACGGGGCTGATAGCCCCCCGCGGCGATCATCCCGCACCCGACAATGACAGTGCGAAGTGGGGTTGTGTTGGACATTCTATGTGCTCCTTGTTACGTATCAATTTTGTCACGACGTATGAGATTTTAAGTTTAGCAGATTCGCGTTCTGCTTGCAAGCCCATATTATCTCGGTAATGCCGAGGTAACCTTTTCTTGTAGCATCGAACTGTGTTCGCGACTCTCGCTGACGACACCTTCAGATGGCACATCTCGTATCACACGGTTTCCGCTGGAGGGATTTCCAACCTTGCCCTTCTCACATCCATCTGGAACTTCTGTTAAAACGTCTGCTAGGTGTACCTTTAACAAGGGCTGAGCAGCGGGTAATGCAGAAGGCAGTCGCCCATTTTCAGGGCTTGATGTTTTTTCTCTTGACGCAAAAGGTGAATTCATTGTAAGATATATTATTGAGGTGATAAATGTGTTAAGATACAATGGACTCGCGTTCGTCTCTATATTTGCTGCATTCATGCTGTTCGGTTGCGCGGCATCGCGCGATGCAATACAAGCGTCAGACTACAATCGGTTTGCGATAAGAGCTGCCCAAGCAGAACTGTGGAATGAAGCTGTCTTTCGGTGGGAACAGGTGATTGATATAGATCCCAGCAATTCTAAAGCCTATAACAACCTCGGTGTCGCTTATGAGGCACTTGGAAAAACGGATAAAGCAATTGCTGCATATCAGCGTGCAGAGGAACTGGAGCCAGATAATAAATACTACAGACTCAACTATCGGCGGTGTCGTATACACGTTCGGCGAAGCGGTGTTAAAGATGAAGACGCACGGCTTGACGTTAGTGATAATCCCTCGGAAGAGTTGTCTGACTAATGCAGGAAGATGCAACATGCAGAACACAAAAAGTGCTATCATCGGAATATTACTGGGGGCAATAACGCTTTGCGGGTGTAGCGCCGGGGCGACACGTGTCTCTATTCCGGTGAAGGTTCAATCGGAAATTGATATTAGCCGGTATTCTAACTTCGCCGTTTTGCCGTTTGTGAGCGAGAAACATGCGGAGAGAGATGAAAATTTGCCTACAGAAGTCGGCGAAGAAATTGCCTCGATACTACGCAGAGGCTTGGCACGCGAACAA
The DNA here is from genome assembly GCA_958295855.1 of uncultured Poribacteria bacterium. GTDB lineage: Bacteria > Poribacteria > WGA-4E > WGA-4E > WGA-3G > CATQHH01. The sequence continues at coordinate 1,555,508 of OY282383.1, forward strand.
TATTTTGAGGTAGTCAGTACGCAGGAAACCGCACGCTTGCTGACTGGCGACACTGTCGCTGAGGAATGGCTTTCCGATACGGAGCATCTGAGTGAACTCGGACGTTACTTTGAGGTGAAAGGGATTATCGTTGGGAGCTTCAGGTTTTATTCAGATAGCCGCCCCAGACGGTACTATGGAGAACGCTACTCAGTACAACGTCAACGGTATATGATGGACTACCAGGACTATATGCAGAAAACCTATCTGCTGTCGCTCCGCGTGTTGATTATCGATGTGGAAACCGAACAAATTATCTGGGATGAAGCGTATCGGCGGAGCACTGCCGAAGCGCATACCATCGGTTCGTTTCTTTTCTCACAGGTGGGACCGCAGGAGAACACTATCAGAGAGCTCGGAAAGCGAGCTGTTTTAGAATTTACGCGTAAAATCTCCCCACATTATGAACGCGAAGATAGATATTTAGTGAAGTAATTCGTTTGAGTTGTCAGGGCGGATTTCTCTGCCCGCCGCTGTTAAGTTGTCAGGGCAGAGCCTTGTCTCTGTCCACATAAAACCCAAAAAAACTAATCCGACAAACGAGGCAAACGCTCGTTAAAGGACAAGAAACGTGAAACGTGTGAAAGAACTGAGAAACCGCTCCAAATTGCAAAACGAGATACGATATGTCGCCTCACCGTTGTGGAAAGTTGTACTGCCTCTCGCGAACGGGAAATTGCTTCTACATCTGTTCTTCGTCCTAGGGCTGCTGGCCCCTTGCGTTGGGTGGGCGCAGGGATTTGGGAAAAATAAGGTTACCGCGCAACATTTTGACTGGCACATCCATCGCACAGAACACTTTGATATCTACTACTATCCGAGTGAAGCGAAGCTCGTGCCAATAATGGCATATATTGCAGAGGAAGCTTATGAAAAACACAGCGAAGATTTTGAGCATGAATTGCGCGATAGAACACCGCTTATCCTTTACAAGTCGCATAAGGATTTTCAGGAAACCAACATAATTCTCCAGGAGCTCCACGAAGGTATCGGTGGTTTCGCCGAACTCTTTAAACATCGCATCGTTATCCCATTTACCGGTTCCCTTGAGGCGTTTCGAGAGGTAATCTTTCACGAACTCATCCATATTTTTCAGTACGATATTATCTATCAAAAGCCGCATGCACGCATCTATAGTGGCGAGTTTCTCTATTCGCCCCCCATCTGGTTTATAGAGGGTATGGCGGACTACTTTGCCGAAGATAATGATGCTGTTGGCGAAATGGTGCTTCGGGATGCCAGCATAAATAACAACATTGTTCCCTTGCCCCAGTTACACAATTTTAACCGACTCAGTTCGCCCTATGTCGGCTATAAGTTGGGGCAATTGGCTGTCACCTACCTGTCAGAAACGTATGGACGCGAGAAAATTGCTGAGATCTTGCATGGGTTAAGGCAGAGCCGCACCAAGGATCTCAATCGCGTCATGCAAGAGGTCATCGGGGTTAACCTTAAGGAATTCGATAAGGCCTGGCGGCAGACAGTCCGGAAACGCTACTGGCCCCTGATAGAACACCGCGAATTGCCGGATCTTGTGGCAAAGAATCTGACTGAAAAATCGAAATATTCTCACAACATTAAACCGGTCTGGGCACCGAGTGGTGATATTATCGCCTATGTCACCGGCAATGAAGGTTTTCTTGAGATCGTCCTCATGTCTGCCAAGACAGGCGAGCGAATTGAGCGGATTACCAAACCGTTTTTCCGCAACAAATACGAGGAAATCCGAACAGATTTCAGCGGATTTGGCAGAAGTATTGCTTGGGCACCCGACGGCGACAGGATTGCTTTCGTCGCAAAATATCACGACGCTAACTATCTGCTTGAAGTCAACATTTTGACCCGGGAGTTAACGCAATATTTTAAACTGGATTTTGATAATGTGACATCTCCGGATTACGACGGGAGTGGGGAACGGATAGTCTTTTCCGCCTTGAAAGTGGGGCAAACCGACCTCTATATCATTGAATTGCTGACCGGGGATGTTAGCAGAATCACCTTTGACCCGTTTAACGATACGCATCCATCATGGCATCCAACGAACGGCGACATCGTGTATGCCTCGGAGCGCGGACGTAAAAACAGGCTAGTACGGATTGACATCAACCGCCGGACGCAGCGTCTGCTAACCGATAGTGCGTACAATGCTATCAGTCCAACGTGGACACCCGACGGCGAATCGCTACTTTTCTGCTCGGACCGGCAGGGTGTTTATGATGTATACAAAATGCCGATTGTAGGGACAGTCCTGGAGGCTGAAAAAAGTGCCTCGCCAGATGCCGAGTCACCTATAGAGCTCACGCGCCTCACGAATATCATGACTGGTTGTTTCAATCCCAGTTTGTCACCAAACGGAAAGTTTCTGCTGTTTAGTGCCTATCAGAACGGAAAATACGATGTCTGTGTCATGGAAACCGCAAAAATGCTTGATGAAAAAATTGAGATACCCCCCTTAGAAAAACCCTTCGCGGTTTTAGCTGAGGAGGAGGCGGAACCTGACTATAGGATTGCCAAGCGGAAGTATAGTACAAGTTCATCTTTTGCTCTAGATGCAATCTTCCCGAATTTTAGTTGGGGTGCCGATGGGCTGCTGCGAAGCACAGTGCAAATTATCGGGAGCGATATGTTGGGCAATCATCGGGTTGGTGTCACCGTGATGAATCAATCCAGTTACCTCGCACCGGACTTTATCGCGCAATACGGATTTTTGACACACCGCGCGGATATCGGTGCCATGCTTTACAACTATCATGAATACCATATTTTGGGCGCAATCCGAAGCAGACGCGGTATTTTACAACGGATTACCGGCACCGGCGCGTATCTCAACTATCCATTCGACAGATACCATCGGCTTGACTTTGAACTGGCAATGTACTCACAACCGTTTTCTTTCAACTTTCAAACAAGTCAGCAGTTGGATCCGTACGACGATAGAGGCTTGCTCACGGTGGGCTCCATCGCGTTTGTGGGCGATACCACAATGTGGCGAGAGTGGGCACCCTATACAGGTTCACGGTATCGCATCCAAGTTGAACAATCTTTCCCGGCCCTCGGCAGTGATTTGTCGTTAACAAGCCTTATTTTTGACGCGCGACGTTATTTCAGTTTTGGCAGACGCGGTACTATTGCGACTCGGTTGTTACTTGGCGGCAGTTTTGGCAAAGATAAATCTGTCTTCTATCTCGGCGGAATTGATACCCTCCGAGGATATAGCTACGAGGAGTTAGTCGGCACCCGCATCGGGTTACTCAACCTTGAAGTTCGCATTCCGTTCATAGATGTCCTTCACTTTGGATGGCCCATCCAATGGACGATTGGAGGCATCCGCGGGATTATCTTTGCTGATGTGGGCGGTGCCTGGTCGGATTGGCAATTCGGTCCAGAGAACCCCTTCCATGTCTTTCAGCGTGGCAGTGATTCTCGCCCGGCAAGCGGTGGCTTTCAAAACCGCATTCGCCTTGACGATGTCAAAGCCTCAATTGGCATCGGGCTTCGACTGCGACTCGGCCTGTTTTCTATAGATTTCGCTGCTGCGCGAAACACAGATCTAACTCGATTGGAACCTGGCATTAAATACCACTTGGGGCTGGGACAGGCATTTTAAAAATTTGTATGACTTAGGAATGGTTATTAGTTATCAATACGTTCTTTTAACTGACAACTGATGACCGGTAACCGAATACCAATGGCGAGGGAAACCACGAATTGTGCGATGACAAACAGCGCACTTAAAAACAATTAGGTGTCACCCTCAATTAATATCATATAACGGACAAAAAAGGAGAAAAATGGACTCACGCATCAAACGATTTTTGCTTACAGTTGTAATTTTAGGACTACTTGGCGGGTTGTGTGCCGCCTGGATTAACATTTATCCAGATTTGCTATGGTTTAACATGATGGACTATCATGGGGTTTACACCAAAATTCTCTGGACCAAAATCTTTTTTGGGACGATTGTTGGGCTATGCTATCTCGCGATCCTTCTAACGAATCTCGCGCTCGTCCATCGATTCACGCCAGCGCAGTTGAGTCCCGCGTTTATGGGCGGTACAGACTTCACAGGCGGTCAAACGGACACGCGCAAACTCATTTATGGCGGGCTCTTCCTGCTCGCTGTCCTCTTTAGCATTTTAATGGGCTACGCGGCAAGCGACCGGTGGGAAGTCTATTTGCGGTATAGACACACTGATGGACTCAGTTTCCAGACGGCTACGCCTATTATCGTAGAGGGTAGCCTCAATTCAGACGAAATTCCTGTTTCTAAATTAGAATTAGATGCGAAACACATACAGGTGGGAGATGAGGTAAACGTTCAAATTGATGAAAGAAATCAGACTGCGCGCGTTGAAGCAGTGTTGGAGAACGCTATCCGTTTGAATACGCCGGTTCAGATAGAGATGGGCGAAAAAGCTGTTTTCACAGCATCTGCACGCGACCCCATTTTTCATAAAGATGTCACATACTACGTCTTCAAAATGCCGCTGGAACGGTACATCTGTGGGACGCTTTTCGGCATTTTCATGTTAGTGACAATCTTTTCAACTGTCATCTACTTTTTCCACGGGCTAATCACCGGCGATACCAATCAGTTTCGGTTTCGACCGCCCCGCAGTGTCAAAGCGCATCTATTCGCTCTTGTGGGTGTGACGCTCCTCTGCCGAGCATGGAACTACAAATTCGCTATGTACGACCTGCTGTATACCTCAAACGATGTGGTACGCGGCGGCGGTGGGTATGCCGCAATACAGGCACGTCTGCCGATATTAAATATTCTGTTTTGGCTCACAATCGCCTGCGCCCTGGTTTTCATCGTTAGCATCTTCTTGCGCCGCAACACCTTTGCTTTTGGTGGGTTCGCCGTGTTTATGATTGTAGGTATCCTCGGACAACTCTACCCAAGGCTTGTACAGACATGGCGCGTGGAACCCAGAAAACAGGTGTTAGAAGCAGACTATATTAACTATAACATCAAGGCGACGCTCCAGGCTTACGGTTTAGAGGATAACACCGTGACTGAAGAGGAGTATCCACTCACAGAGGAACTCGCCTATTCTGACATAACGAGCCCCGAAAACGCACCTGTCATCAATAGCATACGGCTCTGGGATTGGCGGCCCTTACGCCGCACGTTCCGACAACTACAAGAATTACGTTCACAGTACGATTTCTACGATGTTGATATTGACAGGTACGTAACTGACGGCGAGATTCGACAGGTAATGTTGTCCGCACGCGAACTAAATATCAACGATCTCCCACCGGAAATCAGAAATGATTGGTATAAGCAAACCTATACCTATACGCACGGATACGGCGCAGTTCTCAGCCCAGTCAACGAGATCGATAACGGCAAACCTAACATGTACATTCAAGGTTTACCCCCAATTGACTATGATCCGGGATGGCCACACAGATTTAACGACGAGCCAGGGCCCCGTATCTACTACGGTGAACGTACCAACAGGTATGTCATTGTGCACCCAGAACGCACCGAAGGACTGGAGTTTGATTACCCGCAAGAAGGGCAACAGTACGTTGAATACGCTTATCAGGGCAAGGGCGGTGTAGCACTCACTTCTTTCTGGCGGAAACTGGTTTATATGCTCAAGTTTGATAACCAGATCAATTTCATTTTGCCGGGTGAGATTACGTCAACAAGCCGAGTCCTCTACGATCGAAATATCAAAAAACGGATTCATAAAATCGCACCCTTCTTACGATATGACAAAGACCCTTACATTATTCTCCATGATGGCAGGCTTCTCTGGATGGTTGATGCTTATGCTACCACACACCGATATCCCTATTCCGTTGCGATGAGAGATTTGGATCCAGAGAGAAGGCAGCGGGTTATACGAAATCGGCAAGAGGACGAAGCATGGGGAAACTACATCCGCAATTCTGTCAAGGTGGTTGTCGATGCCTACGATGGCACCGTCGATTTTTACCTGATTGAACGGGAGCAAGACCCGATTGCTGAATGTTATCGGAGAATTTTCCCAAACCTTTTCAAATCGTTTGAGGATATGCCCGATGAACTCAAAGCGCATATCCGATATCCCATGACAATGTTTTTGATTCAAGCCCAAGTCTATCGAGATTATCACATGAAAGACCCGGTGACTTTTTATGCAGGTGAAGATCAGTGGGAAATCGGTAAAGAACTGTATGATAATACGGATGCGCAAACTCGGCAAGTAGTGCCACAGCAGACGGGTCCCTTCGTACCACAACGCCAGGTCGTTCAAACCTCACCCTCAAACAGCCAAGATGTTGAACCTTACTACGTCATCATCAGGCTCCCAGGGGAGGAAAAAGCCGAATTCATGTTGATGTTGCCATTCACACCACGCAACAAACCGAATCTCACCGCCTGGCTCGCCGCCCGATGTGATTTACCGCAATACGGTCAGCTCCTTGTCTATCGCTTTCCTAAGGGAAAATTGGTTCCGGGACCGATGCAGGTCGAAAACTTTATTAGTCAAGAGCCTGACATTTCACAGCAGATCAGCTTGTGGAATACACAAGGCTCACGCGTACTTCGCGGTAACCTGTTGATTATGCCGATGAACAACTCGTTGCTTTACGTTGAACCCATCTACATCCAGTCTGAGGATGAGAAGACAGCGATTCCTGAACTACGGCGTGTTGTTGTCGGGTACAAAGAGAATGTTGTCTGGGGAGAAAGCCTTGATGAGGCGCTCATTAAGATGTTTGGCCGGGGGACGCGCTTACAAAGCGCATCTACAGCACTGAGCTCGGCGGATGCACCGGAGACAACAGAGTCCCCCACAAGCGAGACATCGCTGCAAGAACTGGTTGAACAAGCAAACCGCTATTTTAATGAGGCGCAACGCGCGCAACGCACCGGCGAATGGGCGGAATACGGACGTTATGTTGAGCTTTTAGAGGAAACCTTGAATCAACTTGACAGCAATACCCGTAGTGGCGGGGTTTCCCCGCCTGTTGATGGGGATGGAAATATCGAATAAAAAAAGGAGGTGAACGCTATGTCTCTTGATTGGAAACCGAGGCACAGGGATATAATTATCGGGGATATCCCGTGGTTGGCCAGGATTGCCGATAAAGCCAATGCCAAACTCCAAGGCATCATTGGTGACTATATTTACCCGTGACCGCAGGACAAGATGTTCCTGGAGGAACACAAGATAACTGCTGAGGCGTTTGTTGAGATGGTAAAAAACAACCCCTCAGATGATGAGATGATTGCCGCCATAAAGCAGCTGGACCGTTAGAGGTTTGAGGCACAGCAGGCGGCGCGCTCTGTATCCGGCGTGCGCGCTTACACAGCGCGCACGCCATGCATAGCCTTACCTTATACCACTCTCCGGCCGCGTGCCAGCGCGGAAAAACAATACGAATCAGGCTAATTTGGTATTCGTCGCGCTTTGGGAGCACACGTACAGCGAGAAGAATGATTGCCCGCTAAAATCAAAGGGCTCACTACGGAGATTATTTTTGGAACTAGCAGAGTACCGCGACCAGATTAACCAGATTGACGACCGGATTTTAGTCCTGTTACAAGAACGGGCGAAGATTTCCAAGCAGATCGGTGCTAAAAAAATAGACACAGGCATGGCGAACGTCTATGTTCCTCACCGGCACAAGGAGGTCGTCGAACGCTTGAAGGCGCAGAATCAGGGGAAATTTCCTGAAGCCGCGCTGGAAGCGATTTGGACAGAAATTTTGTCTGCATCCCGTTCCCTACAAGTTCCGGAACAGGTTGCTTTTCTGGGGCCCGTTGGCAGTTTTGGGCATCTTGCGAGCCTAGGCCATTTCGGTTCATCAGCTGAAATGATTCCTGTAAGTCCACAAACCGACATCTTTACGGAGGTCGAGGCAGGAAGAGCAGACTACGGCGTGGTGGCTATTGAAAATTCGGTGCAAGGCACCGTCCGAGACGTTTTAGAAAGGTTCCAGCGCACACCGCTGAAGATTTGTGCTGAACTGTTCCAGCCTGTTAAGCAGCATCTGCTTTCAAAGTCCGCGCTCGCAGAAATTAAACGTATCTACTCGCATAGGCAACCTTTCGCGCAGTGTAGAAGCTGGTTAAACCAGCATCTGAAAACGGCTGAACAGGTGGAGGTTGTCAGCACATCTGAAGCGGCACAACGTGCTGCAGCGGAGCCGACTACAGCAGCGATTGCCAGCGAGCTTGCAAGTGAAATTTATCAGGTCCCGATAATAGCGGATTCTATTATGGACGAACCGAATAACACAACCCGCTTCTTTGTCATCGGCAATCACATTGCTGAACTAAGCGGTCGCGATCGTACGTCACTTTTCTTTGCAATCCGGGATCATGTCGGTGCACTGCATCAAGTTCTTGGTATTTTAGAGAAACATAGGCTGAATATGAGCTATTTAGAATCTTTACCCTCGCGAACCAAACCGTGGGAGTATATCTTCTTTGTTGAGTTGGATGGGCATATTGCGGATAAAAGTGTGAAATCCGCGCTCGAGCAACTTGAAACACTTTGTCGGCGCGTCGAAATTCTCGGTTCCTACCCGCGCGGCAGTAAATAAAGTTGGCGGCTTCAGCCTAAGCTTGCTTATCGAAAAATCCAACGAAAAGATTGGGACAATGGCACCTACGTTAACGCAACAAATTCAGACTCGCGCACACCAACTCGGTTTTGAACTCGTCGGAATTACACCGGCAGAACAGAGTCAAACAATTCAGCGTTACCGACAGTGGATTGAAAACGGATACGCCGGGAAGATGGGGTACCTTGAAAAACATCTATCCCTCAAGGCGGACCCCCGGCAACTCCTCACATCGGCGAAATCTGTTATTAGCCTCGCGATGAACTATTATACGCTAGATACGCCCAATGCCCTCGCGAGTGACCCGGGGCGTGGGCAAATTTCCCGATACGCGTGGGGCGATGACTATCACAACGTTATCCGTGAACGCCTTTTGCACCTTATTGAATTTATTAAGCACACCGCTGAAAGCGAGCTCAAAAGCCGGGTTTGTGTGGATACCGCGCCACTCCTGGAAAGGGAATATGCACAAAAAGCAGGACTCGGTTGGATTGGCAAGAATACCAACGTGATTCACTGGCGTTCAGGCTCATGGTATTTCCTCGCAGAGGTACTTGTGAGTGTCCGGCTGGAATCAAAAACGGAACCTCTTCGAGGCAGTTGCGGCACCTGTACACGGTGTATTGAAGCATGCCCAACGGATGCGATTGTCGAACCTAATCTACTGGATTCACGGTTGTGCATTTCCTATCTCACGATTGAACTCAAGGAGAGCATTCCGAAGGAACTTCGCCCCAAAATGGGAAACCTCATTTTTGGATGTGACATCTGTCAAGAGGTCTGCCCTTGGAACAGCAAAGCCACACCTACAACGGAGCCGGCGTTCCAACCGCGCGATGGCAATCTTGCCCCCGGGTTGCTCTCACTTATCGGCATGACACAGCGCGAGTTTAGCCGCCGGTTTAAAGGGAGTCCTATTAAACGGGCCAAACGCCGGGGGTTCTTACGAAATGTGCTTGTTGCCATCGGTAATTGGCGGGCGCGCGATGCTATCCCGGCACTCAAAAACGCGTTGGATGATGATGAACCTTTAATTCGGAGTCACGCCGCTTGGGCATTGGGACAAATCGGCGGCGAAACTGCTAAGCAAATATTACGAACCCGCTTAACCCTTGAGAGTGAACGAGATGTTATCGCTGAAATTCAGGCCGCGCTATTGTGCGCGGTGGGAACCACTTCCTGAGCACAACTGACTATCTATAGGACACAGCGCAGGAAAGATAAATTACCTGCCTTCCAAGGATAGCATACGGAGGAGACAAAATGCGTGAAGCAACAATTGTACATCTACATCAGTTTCCCGCCCCCGGAGCCGGTACAAATGGCCTCGCATGGCAGGGAACATCACTTTGGAGTGCAGAGGGTGCTGGCCCACTCCACAAAATCCATCCCGAGACCGGAGAAACCCAGTTAACGCTTTCTCCACCTTTCCCGGGTGCAGGCGGTTTGGAATCGGATGGTGAATATTTGTGGTATAACAGCATCTGGCAACAAACCTTTTACAAGCTCACGGTGCCAGAATTAGAAATCGTTACCACTTTCTCCTCCCCTGGGGAAGGGCCGCACGGATTGGCCTGGGACGGAGCGCACTTGTGGAGTGTGGATATGAACACCAGCAGATTCGTGAAGCAGTGTCCTGAAACTGGGGAAATCCTTGCAGAATTGCAAACGCCGGGCGGCCGCGCACACGGGCTCGCTTGGGATGGAGAGGCACTGTGGAACGCTGACACGAATGAGCATGTAATTTACCGAATTCATCCCGACTCGGGTGAAGTCCTCAATAGGGTTTCATGTCCAAGCGAGCCGCATGGGCTCACTTGGGATGGCACGACATTGTGGTACGGCGATGATGCTGCCAAGACAATCTGTAGACTCAGCGTATCGGCGTAACGCCGAGTGGTGAAGGAGAACGAATTGAGAAAATTACAGATGGCCCTGCTAATCCTATTCTTCGGAATCGGGTTAGCAACACAAAGCAACGCAGACAGAGTACAACTCAACACAAATGCCGCTGTCATCCACGACAACCTCGGCGCGAGCGTGGGTATCAGCGGTGATTATGCAATCGTCGGGGTTCCCAAGGATGACACTGACAACGGCAGAGATGCAGGTTCGATACAGGTGTTTTTTCGGAGTGAAACCGGGTGGGTGCAACATCAAAAACTGCACGCCAGCGACACAGTAGAGGGAGATGAATTTGGAACAACACTTGCAATGAGTGGCGATTACGCCATTGTTGGCACACCGAGAAAAATGGGGGTCGGGAGACGCTCGGGGGCAGCATACATTTTTACACGAAAAGGGACGGAATGGGTAGAGCAAGCCAAATTGGTCGCGTCAGATGAAATGCAAGGCGACTATTTCGGAATTTCAGTCGCGATTGATGGAGATACTGTCCTCGTCGGGGGGCATCGTACCAATGAGCCCTTTGCCGACGCAGGCTCCGTCTACGTTTTTGAGCGTACCGGAACAAACTGGAATCAGACAGCGAAACTCAGCGCACCGGATGCCGACCGTTTCGCATACTTTGGCTTTTCTGTTGGAATCCATAACGATACAGCTATCATCGGTGCTGTTCGGGATGATGAAGCCGGCAATGATGCTGGTGCCGCCCACATTTTTGTACGCACCGAATTCGGATGGATACACCAAGCAAAGTTGATTGGCAATAACACGAGAGCAGAAGATAGATTTGGATACGCCGTGGATGTTCACGGTGATTTCGCAATTGTGAGTTCACCCCGCAATAAAGATGGCGGTGCCGCTTACATCTATGAACGCGAAGGGACCCGATGGGAACAAAAAAGAAACCGCATCCGCATCCGAATGATTCCAATCGATGCAGAAGGCGCGTCAAGTTTCGGAACTTCTGTTGACATTCGTGGCGAGGTTGCTGTTATTGGCGCAACGGGCGGCATTGTCGGTGAAGATCCTGTCGGGGCCGCATATATTTTTACGCGCAATGAACCCCCATTTTGGAATCAACATACAAAATTGACCGCGGCGGATAGACAATCCGGAGACCAGCTCGGTTTTTCGGTGGCTATTAGTGGAAACGAAGTTATCGCTGGTGCCCCGAAACACAGAGCAGGAGGAATCGCCTCCGGGGCCGCCTATATTTTTGAACAAAGGGAAAACACAACGTGGGTAGAAGTCACAAAGTTGAGCGATGGCGAAACTGCATCCGAAGATCAGTTTGGGATTTCGGTCGCCATCAGCGGCAATCTCGCGATTTCAGGCGCGCAGCAGGATGACGATGTCGCACCTAATGCAGGGGCCGCCTATATTTTTGAGCGGAGCAGCACTTTGTGGCTACAACGCGCAAAACTCATTGCTGACGATGCAAAGGCAGGCGACCTGTTCGGAAATGCTGTCGCGATTAGTGGTGACACCGCACTTATCGGGGCCGCCGGTGTCGATGACGCAGGCCCTGATGCCGGTGCCGCATACATTTTCATACGTTCAGGGGGAGAGTGGAGCCAACAGGCAAAGTTGATCGGTGCTGATATCGGCATTTTCGACAGGTTCGGCACAACCGTTGCTTTGCATGAGAACACCGCTGTCGTTGGAGCGTCCGGGAAGGACGAGGCCGGTGCTGATTCCGGCGCGGTCTATGTCTTTGTCCAAAACGGTGCTGTTTGGACACAACAGGCCAAACTTACGCATCTGGACGCTGTCCCCGGAGATAAGTTCGGCTTTTCCGCGGCCATTAACGGAGATACGCTACTCGTTGGGGCACACTTGAGTGACGCGGCAGGCCCGGATTCCGGAGCAGTGTATCTTTTTACCCGCAACGGTATCGCATGGACGCAGCAACTCAAACTTATCCCAAATGATATAGGAGTCGGCGACCAGTTTGGCTACTCGGTGGCTCTCACCCAGGACGCAGCTATCATCGGTGCTCCCAAAGAGGATCGCAGGGAGGAGGATATGGGGGCCGCCTATGTTTTTGTCAGAACGCAAGCAACCTGGGCACAGCAGGCGAAACTGGTCGCAGACGACGGTGAAACAGGCGATGAATTTGGGGCAGCGGTAGCAATTCATGAAGAGAGAGCAATTGTCGGCGCATGGAAGGACGACCATCCCAGTGAAGACGTACTTAATCTGAGCATGGAAGTCGACAAAGGCTCAGCGTACGCTTTTTTGCGGGACGGCTTGTCGTGGGTTCAAAAACGCCGAATTGTTGCCAGCGGCACGAATCGATCAGATCTGTTCGGTGCATCGGTAGCACTCAAAGGCGCATTTGCTATCGTGGGTGCTGCAGGCAACGATAATGCCGGTGATAACTCAGGCTCGGCATTTATCTTTAATCCAATTGACCTCGGGTTTCTCTCTGAGGATATCCCTTTTTCTGTAGATGCATCAGGGCGCGCACTCACTACCTTTGGGCATATAAAACACACGACAGTCTTTCAGAATTACCCCAATCCTTTTAACCCTGAAACTTGGTTTCCCTACAATTTGGCAGAAAAGGCGAAGGTCGCGGTGCAAATCTACGATGTGCGCGGGCGACTTGTACGCCAATTGCATGTCGGGCTACAAGCACCAGGCAGTTATCAGAGTCGGGAGAAAGCGGCGTACTGGGATGGCAGAGATGAATCCGGAGCCCGTGTCGCGAGCGGCATTTACTTCTACACCTTTACAGCGGGAAATTTCCAAAGTACACGCCGCATGGTGATTTTAAAATAATCCGTTTTCAGGGCGGCGCGCTTTCATGAGGATTAAGAATTTCATTCCCATCGAGCCCAAATATTCGGTGTAACATAACCTTCGTCAGCGTACGGATCTTCGCCTGCAACGGTGATGGTACCGCGGTAATTACGCTGCCCTTTCCAGCCCAACCACGATGCTGTTGAGCAGTAATGGCTCACCAGAATGCGACGAAATGTATTGCTACGGTTCTTTTTAGAGCGGTGTAAAAGGTAACCGTTGAAAAAGAGCACACTACCTGCTGTCATTTCAATCGGAATTTCGTCGCCATCCTCAAACCCAAACGCCTCGTGGCAGCTATCAAATTCGTCGCGTTTGTTGTGGGGCTGCCTGTCGTAAATCACCCCGGAGCGATGGCTATTCGGCAGCATCCACAGACAACCGTTCTCAATTGTGGCATCATCTAACGTAATCCACACACCGATGAGCGAGCGGTCGCGTGTCGGGATGGGGTGCTCGTCTTGGTGCCACGGGTTGCCGGTGTGTCCTGGCACTTTGCTGAGCATCATCGATTGCATGCACTTCACACCGCCATCCCAAAACGGAATGTGTGCGCCGACAATTTCTCGAAGCACTGCACAAATTTTTGGATGTTCAATGTAACGCCGCACCAGCGGACTAAAAACGTGCGGTTCACCGACGCACATAATCCTGTCGAGGACTTGGGTTTCGCTGGCGGTTTCTGGCATTGGCGGAATCGCCGCGCATCCGTAATCCCCGCGAAATATTTTCAGCATTTCTGATTTTAGGGTATCACACTCTTCGAGTGTGACGAGGTCTGGAATCATTAAATATCCATCGTTGATGTATGATTCGCCCCAAGGGTTTGGGTGTTTGTGAGTTTGCATCGCTTACTTTCCTTTCAGGCGTTATGATATGCAGAATTATAGCCGATTGTGGAAATGTTGTCAACCGCCTCGAAAACTATACACATGTCGCCCTGACAGGGCTAAAGAGGTTGCGAGCGCGGATGATTTTCTCGTCTGAATCACGGATGCCAAACCGAAACCGTGCCCTATGCCTTACCTTGACACACAATAGGAGCGTTCTGATGCTTAGCACTGTAAAGGGCAGAATCGTGACGATTGATAACGAATATGACAAATCTCTGATTTTTCATATTCTATCACTTCTCGTTCATCCGAGGATTCATCGAAGAAAACGTAAATCTTACACAACTAATAGAATAGATAAACACCACAAAGGGGGAACAGATGTTACGTGATTTACTTGCCAGTCGTGGCATCCTCGCAGGGCTCGCGTTCTTTGTGCTAGTTGTCGGCGGCAGCCTGTTGTATTCTTGGCATGTCGAACGCACCACGGCAGCCGAGTTGCAACAGACAATACAAGCCTTACAAGCACTGAAAAATCGGAACAAGGCATATAACTCACAAGAACCCGCCGCGCGCACAAAGCACAACACACCCAGAGAACCTGTTCACACAGATGATGAAAACACAGACACACCGATGTCTGATGACACGGAGGCGTTCCCGAACGAGACCGGGCAGCTTGACTTCACGGATGCGTTCTTACCCGACGGCTTCGTTTCAGAGGAAGGCCCCGCTGAAGATGTGCCTGTCTCGCCTTATGGCTTTGGTCCCTATCCTGAAGTGCCCGCGGAAATGCCCGCCGATACATTCCCTTCACCCTCCGCCGACCATGAATTAATCGCGCGCGTTCGGATAAAACTCCTCGCTGAGGGCATCAACGCCCGCGGCGTAAATATGGAAAACGGCTGGGCTTATCCCGTTATACCGGGAATCGCCTACGTGAAATGGAAAGAATATGACAGACCCGACGGAACCGTCCGATACATCAGCGATATGATAGCACACTCCTCTGACGGTTTTCGGATAGCTGCGATAAGAGATAAAAAAGGGAGCGCCTTTACTGAAGCGGATATCCCATCAGACATAAAACTCATGTCTTTTGAAGAGGGGGCTATAGATCCTTATACATTCTTAGAGTTACCACGGCAATAAACTTTTACAAAGGAGAACATTGATGCCCACCAGCCGTAAGCACACAAGCATCTATAGAGATGTTTTCTTTTTCCTGATTTTCCTAACGGCGACAGCCTTATGGTATTTCGGGCACCATCACCCAGCCCAACAAGAACAGAACACACAAACTCGTCCGCCAGAACACCCCTCACCTCCCGTCACAGAAACACCGCGATTTATCGTCGATATAGAGAACTCCCCACCTTTGTCTTCTGAAGCGACGCACCGCTTAGCACAATTGAAAAAAGAAGCCAGGACATACGCCTCACAGCTCACAAACGGCGAAATTGAATTCTCGGTGACGATGAGTGAAAAACGCCCATACGAGACAAAGAACTTCTTCGTAGAACTTTTTGAATGGGGACGCGACAGCCTGAGTCCACCGAAAGAAACAGAAATAGAGAAACCACCAAAATATGACGTTGTCGGAGTGTGGAATATCACTTACCGGTTTGAAGGCGACACTGAATTTTTTGACGTAAAAGCACACAAAAAACGGGATATGGACGGGAGTCACTTTGTAACTTGGATGCCGGACGGTAGCGCACGCCATGACATTTGGCGGGAGATACACCATCATTTCATGAGAAAGCGGCAGCAAAAACTCTATATCCAGGATGGGGCGGTGTGGAAACCCTTCGAGGAGTGGCGGAAGGCGCTACCCGCAACCCAGCGCATAGATTTTGACCCGAGATTCAATCCGCAGTGGTGGCGCTTCGGACACGACGCAGGCTTCGACACATTCATTGGCCGCCATAAAATCACAGCTGTCAAAACGGTTGACATTGATGGAAGTTCCCAAGTTTATCTCCAGTTATACGACACCGAACAGATAGACCAATACCATAGGGCGAAGAAGATAGAACTCTATATGCATCCTCAAGAAGGTGTCCATCCGAAACGCATCCTGACAAGCACTCGGACAGGAGGCAACTTCCCAGTATACGAGGAAGGGTGGTTTGGCCCCGCGAAACTTGTGCCAGGGAAATCTGCTTACAGCGAAGGTGTTCGCTTCTATTACATAACATCTGAATTGGCACAATATGAACCGGGAATCTGGTTCCCGAAAACGGTTATTGAAGAATACTTTCCCACGTCTTCTTTTAAAGTACCACTTAGGAAGAGAGTTATGAAGGTGCATCGCGCTGTCTTTAATCATCCGAAATGACGTGCATTCGCCCATAAGCGACGTGCAGTCAGACAAGGAACACCTCATCGCCGCTAGCCTTTTAGCGTGACGTGACTTTACAAAAACACCCTCTTAAAATCCGCGTAATCCGCGTAATCCGTGATAATCCGCGATTCAGACAAGGAACACCGCGCACCTTATACACCTTCAACCCCTCATCGGTGCTAGCCTTGTAGCGTGACGTGACTTTACAAAAACACCCTCTTAAAATCCGCGTTTATCCGCGTAATCTGTGTAATCTGCAATTCAGACAATGAACACCTCCATCCTCCCATTCATTTTTGGTTTTCACCAGACACATGTCGCCCCGCTGGGGCTAAACAAGAAGGGAGGCACGCGGTACTATACACATGTCGCCCTGACAGGGCTAAACAAGAAGGGAGGCACGCGGTACTATACACATGTCGCCCTGACAGGGCTAAAGGCACATACCGCCAGACAAAGTCAACGCTACTTAGCAACCCGCTCAACCTGTCCCGTTTCCAATGAACGGTTCGCCGCAAGCGTCACAGCAAGCGTCTTGACAGCATCGGCGTAGGAGGAACACACCACTCCCTGCTCGTTTGCTTCAACCGCTTTGATGAACTGCTCAACCTGTCGGAAATAACCGGCTTCCGTGCCGGTGTAATCAATTGTCTCATCGCCAACTTGGCCACGCAACCCGAGGTCGTGCGTAAGCTTGAGATAAATGTCATCACCAACCAATTCGGTTGCGAAATTGTCGTGGGCACGGGCGACACAGGTGCTTGTGATATTCCCCACCGCCCCGCTCTCAAACTGCATGTTGCAGACGGTACACTCCTCAAAATCCGCAATGCCTTCGGAAACCCCCTTGATGCCGTAGGCATGAACACTGGTTACATCGCCGAGGAAGTAGCGTATGAGGTCAAAGACGTGGGTAGTCTGCTCTACCATCTGTCCGCGCGAGACATCGTATTTGCCCCACCACGGATGGTTAGCTCCCATACGTGCAAGAAACCTTCCAAATCCCATAGCCAGCTTCCGAGCTCCTACCAACGCCTTGGCTTTGTCAGTGATGTCGCTGTATCGCGCCATATAGCCGACCTGGTTGACAACACCGGCGGTGCTAATTGCATCGCGGGCGCGCTGTGCAGTTTCCAAGTCTTGTGCAACCGGTTTGGCGACGAAGAGTGCCGCGCCGGATGCTGCTGCATCAGCAACCTGTGTCGTGTGTGCACCGGGTGGGATACAGGTAAACACGACATCTGGCCGTTCTTTTTGTAACATTTCACCGTGGTCGGTGTATGCTGTTGCACTTCGCATGTTGCTGACTTCAGCAGCGATGGTTACTGCGCGTTCCGCGTTTATATCGCAAACTGCCGCAATGGGACGCTGGAGTTGTTTTAGGCTTCGGAGATAATTGCCGGCGATGCCGCCAGCACCGATAAAGGCGATTTTCATGTCAATTTCCTATCTTTTTTTTTAATGTAAAAGCGGCATAAGACAAACGAAGTTCAGAGATGTCGCTCTACATTTCTGGTTAATCATCCGCTGGGATTGCAGCACCTAGCAATTCTTCATCTGAAACGCTCCGGAAACGTTCTTCTGCATCTCTCAAGAAAAGTTCACGCAGGTCGGCTGTAATAGCATAGAGGGCAGGCATCACAAAAAGAGTCATCGTGGTTGCGCAAGCGAGTCCAAAAATGATCGTATTTGCCATCGGCATCCAGATAGGAGATTTTCCACCGAGCCCGAGTGCCATGGGAATGAGTCCGAAAATTGTCGTCAGCGAGGTCAAGATAATCGGGCGCAATCGGACACTCCCGCCTTTCAGAATGGCATACCATTTATTGTAGCCGCGCTCCCGGTAGGTGTTAATAAAATCGATAAGCACAATCGAATCGTTTACCACAATCCCCGCGAGGGCCACGATGCCAAACATTGCAATCATGCTAAGTGTCGCATTGGAAAGGAGTAATCCAACCATGGCCCCTATCATACCGAAGGGTACAGCAAATATGATGATAATCGGTTGCACAAACGATTTGAATTGCGCGCCTAACACCACATAGATTAACAACAGCCCGACAATGAACAATTTCCACAATTCGGAAAAGGATTCTATAATCTCATCGAAAATCCCTCGGAAATCAAGTTGATATCCCGGATATAAGGATTCAACATCGGCAAACGCGCTGATGAGTGCCTGATTTACTTTGACGGCTGTCGTTTTTTCCGAGTCTACAGATGCATAAACCGAGACTGCCCGTTCCCCGTCAAATCGTCGGATATCCGCGTATCCTTTTTCCTCTGTGATATCGGCAACATCCTTAAGGGGCACGATAGCACCCGTAGGGGTTGCAATCAACAGATTATTAAGTTCCGCGAGGCTTTTGAGGGTATCTGCCTTGTATTTGACGACAACATCAATTGCCTCGTCTGCTTCACGATAGGTTGTGGCTTTGGCACCTTCAATAGCGGTTCTGACTGTTTGTGCGATGTGGAGCGTGGTTAACCCGTATTGATGTGCCTTTTCCCGCTTCAAGTAGATACGGAGTTCAGCTTTCCCTATGCGAAAGTCATCCCGAACGTCGTAAACGCCGTCCATCTCGGTGAGTACCGTCTTAAGGACTCCAACGAGTTCAGTCAACTGCTCAAACCGCGGTCCTTTTACCTTGACTTCAACATCTTGCCCTTGCGGTGGCCCGCCTTCCTGTGTAATAAAATTCAGTTTCTCAACGCCACTAATTGTTGCGGTTTCCGTCCGCATTGATGCAATAATTTCATCCACACTCCGGGTGCGTTCCTGCTTCGGTGTGAGCTCAATGATAACCTCACCGAAATTTGAGCCATAGGTAACGCCTTCCATCAAGCCGGAAGTGGGTGTATGTAACCCGATATTGCTGACGATTGCAGCGACTTCGGTTGATGGCAGTGTTTTGGCAGCGGTTTCAATCTGGGCAATAACTGCTGTTGTTTCCTGTATACCGTAGGAAGGCGGCATCTCCGCTTTGACATAAAATTGCGGGAAATCTTCACCAGGGAAAAGTTCCTTGTCAAGAATCTGAAAGGCACCAATGCACGCCATCGAGCCGATGAGGAGGACGAACCCAACGAAGGCGTATCGCCATCGAATAGTTCCTTTGAGGATTTTAACATATCTGCGTCTGATGAGGTTAAACCTTTTACTGCCGCGGGCTTCTCGCCTTTCCGCTTTTCCCCATTCAGAGACGTGTGCTGGCAAAATCACGAAGACTTCAAAGAGGGAAGCAAGTAGCACGAGAATTGCCATGATTGGCACAACCCGCATGAACTGTCCTGGAACGCCGGACATAAACATCAACGGGCCAAACGCACAGATTGTCGTTAAGCTTGCGGCGACAACAGGCCAGCCGACCTCTTCTGCACCGCGAATGGCAGCAACTTTTGGCGATTCTCCCGCTTCAATGTGTCGGTAGATGTTTTCTATGACGACGATAGCATCGTCAACAACAATCCCGACGACTAAGATGAGCCCAAACAGAGAGACACCACTCAGGCTATAGCCCGTTATAGACATAAACCAGAACGTTGCCATGAACGCCACCGGTATTCCGAGCACAGCGAATAGGGCATTCCGCCACCCGATAAAAAGGAGGAGCATCACCGCCACGAGGCCCAAACCGAAGAAGGCATTCGTTTCAAGAATGCCTAACCGCTCTTTCAAAATTACGGAATAGTCGTTAACCGCTATCAATGTGGCACCTTCAGGCAGAGCGCCTTTCCGTTTTTCGACCAGCTCCCGGAGTTTGGCAACTAACGCGATTGTGTTTCCCTCAGTCTTTTTTTGTACACTTAGGCTGATAGAGGGCTCTCCATTAACCCGCGACAGTGTTCGTGCCTTCTCGTAGGTGTCCGAAACGGTTGCAACATCGTTGAGACGCAACGGGGTACCTGTCGGTTGAACAGCGATGATAGTTTCACCGATGGTATCTGGGTTAGAAAACTCGCCCATGGTGCGCACCATAAACTCTGAATTCCCCAGTTCCATCGTGCCGCCAGGCAGATTCAAGTTGCTTGCGCTAAGTGCGGTGATGACTGCCGAAATTGGGAGTTGATACGCCTTCAACCGATCCGGATTCACTTCAACCCATATTTCTCTTTCACGTAGCCCTGCTATCCGGACAGAGGCAATGTTTTTGATGTCTAAGATTTCATCCTTGAGGTTCTCGGCAATCTCCCGCATTTGCGTTTCCGAAATCTTTCCCCCTACAACAATTGTCAACATAGGGAAACCGGAGGAAATATCTAATTCTTCGACCTGCGGCTCGTCTAAAATCTCCTCCGGCAATTCATTGACTTGTTCTACAGCAGTGCGGAGGTTTTCAAGTTCTTTGTCGAAATCTCGATCGCTCATCTCTTCAAAATCGACAGAGATAACAGACCGGCCTTCTGAAGAGGTAGAAAGCAGTAGATTGATTTTATTGACGTTCTCTTCAATGGCATCTTCAATAGGGGCGGTGATGAGTTTTTCAACCTCTTCCGGAGAGGCACCCGGATATAACGTTGTGACGTTTGCGCTCTGTAACGCGATTTCTGGAGTCAGTTCCCGTGGCAGATTTATCCATGCGTACAACCCGAAAGCGATGATTATAATCATTAACATATTCGCTAAGACCGGATTACCTACGGACATTTTTGGGATGGACATGGCAGTCGAATTTCTCCTTCGGATTTAATTTATTGAGGGTTCTGTAATCTGTTTTTATTTTGTGATAGGGCGGACATTTTTCATATCCGCCCACTTTTCGCATCCACGGCAATTGGAAGTTATCGGGGTGCTTTGAGGTTACCCCACGTTGTGGTGAGTTTCCCTTGCGGGACAACTACCATAGGTTTAATCCCTTCGCCGTCAATAGATAGGGTATCTACAAGGAACACGACCGTTTGGCCGCCCCAACTGTTCATGAAACCGATACCAACCCGTTCCACATCAAACTTATGATTCCATGTTTTGCCGCCAGCGAGTTGCCACTCCTCCTTTTCGTTCTCTCGATAGTATCCAGAAAAGACATCGTCCTCTTTGACAATCTTGAGATGGATTGGGACATCAAAGCCGGTTTCAAAATGCCCCTTGTCTTGCCAATTGGCTTTTACCATGCTGCCGATGAGCGTCTTTTGCGATTGGTTGGCTTCCCCGCCAAACAACAAGCAGGCGTAGTTCAAGTCGTCATCGCTGTAGAGGAAAATGCCAATCCATGCATCTGCGGGTTTATCCGGTTCCGTAGAAAAAATACCGCTAACCGTTATATTTTTCGCGGCACTTTTCGGGATGTCGCGTTCAAGCATCGGTTTATCGGGCGTGGTATGCCCCCATCCGCCCTCTGGATTTGTCATCTGGAAGAAGCCATCTTTGACTTCATGCGTCGTCACCTTGTCGCGATAGTCGCGAAATTTCCATTCTTCAACGAGTTCGTCGCCATCGAAATCATCTGTCCATACATCAGCGGACACTACCGCAGTAAGGCTGAATAGCAGAATTCCGCATACGAGAATCGTAGACTTTTTCATAACCAGTCCTCCTTTAAGTTTAACTATTATAGCATGTCGCGCGGTATTGTGGCAAAGAAAAACGTTTGGATTCATTGACTGACATTTCTAATTGGACATTCAATTGAAATTGTGGTAATCTAAATAGAGGTGATTTCGTTTTCGGTTTGTCGCGCGTGGGAGATGCCTGCTACGGAAAAACGAAATGCCCCTAATCTAACTATAATAGTTATTATAAATCGCGCTGACAAGGGTAGCATATTGCACATCGCGCCTACAAAGGAAGAAATAGATTATGCACCAGAAAGAGCAACTCATTGCTGAACTCTCAACACTTCTGGGTCCAAAAAATGTTTTAACCGATGCAACCGCGTTGGCAGTGTACGAATGCGATGCCGCGCCCTCATTTAAGGCACTGCCGGATGTCGTTGTTTTCGCGGACACAGCACAACAAGTATCAGATATTGTGAAATTGGCAAACAAATACAATGCACCATTTATTGCACGCGGCGGTGGTACCGGCTTGAGCGGTGGCATGCTTTCCGTTCAGGGTGGGATTATCATCGCCCTCAATCGGATGGACCGCATTCTTGAGATTGATCTGGAGAACGAAAGGGCAGTGGTTGAGCCGGGTGTCGTCAATCTGTTATTAACGCAGGCGGTGCAAAACCAAGGTTACCATTACGCGCCAGATCCGTCCAGTCAGAAGGCGTGTACAATCGGTGGGAATATTGCCGAAAACTCCGGCGGGCCGCACACACTTAAATACGGTGTCACTTCTGACCATGTGCTTGGGTTGGAGGTGGTGTTGCCAGATGGTGAGATTATTGAATTCGGCGGTACCGTTGAGGAAACGCCCGGCTACGACTTGCGTGGTGTCCTAATCGGCTCTGAAGGCACTTTTGGGATAGTGACGAAAGCGGTCGTTCGCCTTACGCGCAATCCACAAGCCTATCAGACTGCCCTTGCAGTCTTTGAAACGATGGACGATGCCTCAAACGCAGTCTCCACAATTATCGGTGAGGGCATTATCCCTGCCGCGCTTGAAATGATGGATAGTCTCGTTATTCGTGCTTTGGAGGAAGCGTTCCAATTCGGTTTTCCGCTCGATGCCGAAGCCATCCTCATCGTCGAACTTGATGGTATTGAGGCGGGAATGCAAAACCAAACGGATCGGATTCTTGAAATCTTCAAACAGTACACTGCGCGAGAGGTGAGTTACGCCAAAGATGAGGCGGAACGCCAGCAAATATGGAAGGCACGGAAAAGCGCGTTTGGTTCATTCGGGCGACTCGCACCGAACTATATTACCCAAGATGGCGTTGTGCCGCGTACACGGTTACCGAAAGTGCTGCGGCGAATCGCCGAAATTTCTGAAAAGTATCAGATTCCAATTGCAAATGTCTTCCACGCAGGCGACGGTAATATCCATCCTATTGTCCTTTTTAACGAACGCGACGCTGACCAGTGTGAACGAGTGGAACATGTTAACATGGAGATTTTGTCTGTGTGTGCTGAAGTCGGTGGCACAATTACGGGTGAACACGGTATTGGTGTTGAAAAGATGGATTATATGCCGCTCATCTTCAGCCGTGCCGATTTGCAGGTAATGGCAACGGTCAAAGACATCTTTAATCCCACGGGACTCTGCAACCCGGGCAAGATTTTCCCCACAGCAGAATCGTATGCGAAGTTGGGGTTGCAACCTGATACAACGGGGCGGTTCTAGATGAAAACCTATTCTAAAGATGATGTCACGAATGTAATACGGGAATCACTCCGTGCCAAGGTCTAATGCGACGGAGAATGAGAAGTACATGGAAACCATATCAGGAACATTGCACGATAAACTCAGGGACATTGTTGGAGAAGCCGGCATCCTGCCAGAGACACAGATTGCCGCTTACACTTTTGACAATTGCGTGCCGAAGGCGGTTGTTTTGCCTGCATCTGTCCGGGAGATGCAAGATGTCCTCCGCTTTGCCGCAGCGCAGCACCTCTCTGTGATGCCTGCCGGCGCGGGGACAAAACTCGGTATCGGGAACCTACCACAAAAAGTGGACATGGTGTTATCAACAACGCGCCTAAACAGTGTGGTAGAATATGAACCGGCAGATTTAACCGTAACCGTGGAGGCTGGCATTCGCTTGGCTGCCCTCCAAGCCGAGTTGACGAAACATCGCCAGTTTCTTCCGCTGAATCCGCCTTATGCCGACAGGTGCACCCTTGGTGGAGTCGTTGCGACAAATGCGAGCGGTTCTCTTCGCCTTCGACATGGTACTGCGCGGAATCAGGTATTGGGGATGCACGTTGTTCATGCGAACGGCAACGTTGTCAAAAGTGGTGGCAAAGTGGTGAAAAATGTCGCAGGCTATGATCTTAACAAACTCTATATCGGTGCTTTTGGCACGCTGGGCATCATTACTGAAATAACACTTAAGTTGGCCCCGGTACCCATACAACAGGTAATACTCACAACCCAGTTTCAGAACATTCAAGAGGCAGTTGACACAGGTTTAAGCATTGTGCGCTCACAGGCACTGCCCATGTTCACAAATCTGTTCATAAATTCTCGTAGCAATCTGCGCCCAAATGCGACGTGCATTTCGGAAAAAACACCGACTCTGGTAGTTGGATTCGGTGGCGATACTGAAACCGTAAGGTGGCAACGAAACCATGTCCAAACAATTATGGAACAAAATGGCGGGACAAGTGTGACAATTAGAGAAGGCGAATCATGCCAGAGCCTTCAAGATGCTATGCGGAAATTCCCCGAGGTCAACGGGACTTCCGATGATAGAATTATCGCGAAGGTTAACCTAAAGCGGACAGATATCGCCGAATTTGCCCAAAAGGCTATTACCCCTGCTTTGCAGGGGCTTATACCCAAAATTCCAGAAGAGACTGGGGAGATGATGGCATTATTGGGAAGTGGCGTGTTATATCTCGCGATTCCTATCGCTTCCGTAACCGATTTTCAACCGCTTGCTGATACGCTGACGCAGCTGCGTCAACGTGCTATGGCAGCACAAGGCAACCTTATCATAGAGGCTGCTCCCCCTGAACTCAAACGTCACATTGATGTTTGGGGTTCTGTCGGCAGCATGCGCGGCTTAATGAAACAGGTTAAAGCGAAATTCGACGCAGACAGCTTGTTGAACCCGGGGCGTTTTGTTTCAAGTATCTAGAACGTAGGTGCTGGAAACATTAACTATTTGCAGCACAAACCTCCTCTGTAGGAGCGATCTCCGAATCGCGATGCTAAGAGTACTCCGAACGACATCTACAGTGCATCGTCAGAACCATCACGCAACCTGATTGCACCGCAAGGAATGACAAAAAAACGAAAAGTTGACCCCTGAAACATCAGGCAATCAACGCATTGAAGGAAAGGGGAATTGACATGCAAGGAAAAAGAGGGAGGATTCTGTGGATTGATAGCACGATTTCTGAGTTAAAATCTTACGTTCGCTTTTTAGAATACCAAGGGTACGATGTGTCCCTCACGGATAGCGGTGTTGAGGGCATCGCTTTGCTCAGAGACTGGACATATCACGCTGTGTTATTGAATCATGAGGGAGCGCCGCCAAAGGGTAACAACCGCCGCAAAGCGGGGGATAATAGCCTTTACGGCAACCTGCTTTCGCATATCCGGAAAGAGGATGCACACATTCCTATTGTTCTGCTAACAAGTGAAGTGAAAGAGGGGATACTGCAGGAAGCAAGCCTGTATGAAGTGGATAATGTCTTAATAATGCCCACCAGCCCGAGACAGTTGGCTGCCTCACTCACTTTTCTGATTGAAAAGCAAACGATGCGAGAAGCACATACGCCGCAAGCCTATGTCCAAAACTTTAATAAACAGCACATATTAGGGCAACGCCAGATGGATACTTCGGTAGGCGCGCGCCGCGAGAGTGATTGGCAAGCATGGATAGATACCTACCTCCACCTTGTGGAATGGGATATCAGGCTTGATGCACTTCACAATGCGGATGAACTTAAGGCTATCCACGCAATAGAGAAACGTGAAGCCAATGCCGCGTTTGCTAACTATATTCAAGACAACTACAGCCGCTGGCTTGTGGGGGAAGATTCGCCTACCTTGTCCGTGGATGTCCTTTACAAATACGTTATTCCGGAAATTCAGACAGGAAAGCCTGTGCTGTTTGTCGTCATGGATTGTATGCGGTTGGACCATTGGCTGAAAATTGAGCCACTGCTCTACCATCTTTTCCACATCACCAGGGAGTATTACTACTCTATCGTGCCGACATCCACCCGTTATGCACGGAACGCTATTTTTAGTGGCCTGTTTCCACTTGAAATGGCACAAAGGCACCCGGATTTATGCCCGGAACCTGATGAATTCCAAACGAGCATTAACCAATATGAGAAGGAACTCATGCGCTTGCAACTTGAGCGGCATGGGATACTCCTTAAACCGCCCCCGCATTACTTCAAAATTTTTGATGCGCGCGGAGAAAGGCAATATCTGCAGTGGTTAACGGCTACAAACCGGGTTAGCTTAGCCGCGGTTGTTGTTGATTTCCTTGATATGTTGACACATACGCGGTATGAGGTGGCTTTACTTCAGCAACTCATTCCGGATGAATCGGCATTCCGAACGCTCGTGCAGGCGTGGTTCCAGCATTCGCAGCTCTATAAAATGCTTAAAACGGCTGCCGAACGCGGCATCACCGTCGTCTTAACTTCCGACCACGGTTCAGTGCTTTGTCAAAACGCAGCGAAAATTTCAAGTCAGTGCGAACTCACAACTGGGCTCCGGTTTAAAGAAGGCAAGGATATTTTGTGCAATCCTGAATCCGCCGGCTTACTCGTAAAAAACCCGGAGGCGTATGGTTTACCCAACGACGCGGCAGGGAAGAACTACATCCTTGCCAAGGAGGATTGCTATTTCGTTTATGACAGACAGTTTAATGTCTATAAAGAAATATTCCACGGCAGTTTCCAACACGGCGGCATTTCACTTGAAGAGATGATTCTGCCCTGCATTGTGCTTGAACCCAGGTAATAACGAATGTAGGAGCGATCTCCGAATCGTGATGCTAAGAGCACTCCGACGAGAGCTACAGTGTATTGTCAGAACAATCCTGCCAATGGTATTTGCCCCTGCAAAGCAGGGGGGAGGGTATTATCCCTGCTTTGCAGGGTTTCATACCCTGAATACCAAGTTGTGAACGAAAAGTGAACAACTTTTTTATTTCTTACATTGTTGTGAATTTTAATGAACAACTTTTTTATTTCTTACTTATGCTGATTACACCGCAAGGAATAACAAAAATATGCTGAAAATACCCAAACTTCATAAGTATCCACTCTGGGTTTTGTTAGTGCTTATCGCGACGGTTTTCCCAATTTGCGCCTGGGCACAGTTAGCGGACTTCGGATTTTCTGGAAGGCCTCCTGTTGAAAAACTCAGTGCAAAAGGATACCTCTCACTAGACAAGGTGCAGCCCGGCAGTCAATTCCAAATTGCGGTTGTCATAGAGATTGCTGAAGGATGGCATGTCAACGCCAATCCTGCTGGTGAGGGGCTCATCGCAACGGAGGTGCTGCTTCCCAATCTACCAGATGTCACTTTCGGAGAAGTCGTTTACCCTATAGGTGATGTGCTAGACATCGCCTCAATTGGGGTAGCACCGGTTTATCACGATACCATCACTATCGGCATCCAAGCCGACTTGCTTCAAAACGCACCGATTCAGCCAATGACGTTGGCACTGCAACTACAGTATCAGGCGTGTAACGATGAGCAGTGTCTGTTACCTGAAACACTACCTGTTAACATACCGCTTGATGTTGTTGGCATAGAAGATACTGTCCAACGGATTAATGAGGCAATTTTTGCCACTGTTGCATTCGGCGAACCGCCAAACACCAATGGTGAAGGAAGTCTCGCGCGGGCCCTCTCTGGCGGGCAGGTGTGGCTCGCATTCCTGCTCGTGTTTGCCGGAGGGATTCTGACCAGTTTGACACCGTGTGTGTATCCGCTCATACCCATCACCGTTTCTATCTTCGGTGCCAATGAGTCTGCAAGTTTTCTCAAATCTCTTCTGCTCTCTATTGTCTATGTGCTCGGTATCGTGGTTACGTATTCAATTTTAGGCGTTGCTGTCGCGTCAACGGGCGCAGTTTTCGGTCAAATAATGGCAAATCCGTGGGTTGTTGGTTTTATCAGTCTGATACTCGTTACCCTCGGGTTGTCGATGTTCGGTGTTTTTGAAATTCGATTGCCGTATGCGGTGCAGAATCGCCTGAACACCGTGGGCGGTACCGGATTTACCGGCGCATTCGCCATGGGAACAGTCGCAGGGGTAATCGCTGCGCCTTGCACGGGACCTGCGTTGGCTGTGGTGTTAACTTATATAGCGACAACGGGAAGCCTGTTCCTTGGATTCTGGCTCATGTTCACTTACGCCCTCGGCATGGGGCTACTCTTTATCGGCATCGGCACGTTCTCTGGGCTGCTCTCCGCCCTACCCCGTTCAGGGGGATGGATGTATGTCATGGAAAATATTTTTGGCATCGCGATTATCACGATGGCACTCTACTTTCTCAAAGATGTTTTTACCCCGTTGCAAGATTTCCTACAGAACTCTCTCCCATTCTTCGCCATTGCGGGCAGCTTCGTTCTGGTTGGGTTATGGCTTAGCAAGTTGACACAACGTTTTAGGGGCATCCCTCGCCTAACGCAACTCCGAAAAGCGTGCGGCATTTTGTTGGCGGTGCTAGGTGCATATATGTTTGTTGGTGGCATCCAACAACCCGCCGGGCCCCAACTCAACTGGGTTTACGATGAAACCGCGGGACTAGAGACTGCCAAGCATGAGGGCAAATTGGTAATGCTTGACTTTTACGCTTCTTGGTGTGCCGCTTGTAAGGAACTCGACCACGAGACATACGCCGATCCGGCTGTCGCCGCCAAACTCGCCGATTACGTTAACGTCAAGCTCGATTTTACTCGCAGCTCTGAAACTACCAAAGTACTAACGGAGAAGTATCAGATTCCCGGATTACCTGTCGTCATTTTCATGGATGCCCAAGGCAACATTCTCAAGCGCATCTCTGGGTTTGTTGATGCGAAGAAGATGCTGAACATCCTTGAAGAAATTGAGTCCAAATAGACAAACGGTAGGGGCAGAGCCTTGTGCCTGCCCTTCCGCCTCTGCGTTCAACCCAACAAATACTTGCATCAGAAACCTCCGACGACATCTACAGTGCATCGTCAGAACCATCACGCAACCTGAACAAAAAAACGAAAAAAGGAACGACTATGACACCTACCAAGCAAATAGAAAGAAAATCGCTCTTGTCATTGCTGTCATCTCGCCATTGGCTTTTTTACGCCGAAGTTGCTGTGATTGTCGGCTTTGTTGTACTTGCTGCGTTCCATATTAGGCGCATCGGTGCTGAACCGGAGCCGCCACAACTCTCGCAAGTAGACACCTTTATTGCGCAAGCGGATTCCCACTTTGAGAGGCAAGATCTGGTGAGTGCCGCGCTATTCTATTGGAGAGCACTGCAGGCACTGGAAACTGAACATTCACAAGCGAACGCACAGGGACGTTTTAGCCAAGAAATCTCCGACGAGATACGCACAGGGACAGTCACGCCAAACGAACACAACCAAATAGCCATACAAAAAATACGTTTACATGCCAATCTACGCATCGCGGAAATCTATTCACAGAGCAACTGGTTGAAGGATGCAAAGGCACGCTTGGAATATGCAGCGCGCATCCAACCTGAGCACGAAGGTGTTCACCTTTTACGCGGCAAACTTCTTCGAGATGAAGGCTTGCTAACCGAAGCTGCCGAAGAATTCCTAGCAGTGCTAAAAAACAGTCCGGACAACGCTGAAGCACATTATCTCCTCGGCGTTCTCTATCAGGGAAGCAAGCAGTTGAAGGAGGCAACAACGCAATACAAAAAGGCGATTGAAAACGATCCGGACTTGCGAGATGTCTCCTCCGAAAAAGCCCCTATCGGCTTGCTTGCCCGCCTTCAGTTATCCCGAACTTATCGCAAAATGCTTCAGGACTACCAATTCCTCGATCGGGAATTCACTAACGAAGACATGGCAGAGGTTACCCGCCTGGAAGCGCAGGCAATTCTCCTTTTGGAACAGGCACTTGAAAAGCGGCCTGAGATGAACGAGGTAACCGATGACCTCATCAGTTTGCTCTTTGCGCGTGCCGCCGCGCTTGAGCGAGAAGATATTGAAACGCGTCAGTATGTGGATGCACTTCAAGTCTACGAACGCATTGTGCAACTGGATGCGGAAGAAGTTCGCGCGTGGGAACGGATGGGTGAAATTTATGCAGGTTTTCTTGGGGATAAGGCGGCAGCACTGGAAATGTACCGAAAAGTCTACGAACTTGAATCCCACCCGACTGTCTTAGCCAATATCAAATCTCTTGAAGAAGATTTATCAACCGAAACAGAATGGGAGGAGTGATGAAAAACGAAATCAGGTACGCTTCTGCGGCGTACTCGCCCATAAGCGACGTGCATTCAGCGAAAACGAGTTAGATACTTCTCACTACGAGTGTTGCCCCGATACGATATATGGCGAACCCTGTGAGAGTGCCGCGCTAACACATCCTCAAGCGAAAACGAGTTAGATACTTCTCACTACGAATGTTGCCCCGATACGATATATGGCGAACCCTGTGAGAGTGCCGCGCTAACACATCCTCAACTGCCTTTTTAACCTTTTTGCGGCGTAATTCGCCCAAATGCGACGTGCATTTCAGAAATGAGGTTGTTAAACTGCGAACCCTTTTGCAGTTCTTTCCATAAGATGCCTTGGCAATCTCAAACGCTCTGTTTGTTAGGTTGTTAGTGCCATCTCTAATCTTTTGGCGATGCTTATATAACAGTTGGGCAACCTCCAATGCCAATGGCAAAAAGGGCAGTGCCCGCGTGAACGCTACACCAGCTGCCTTGGGCAAATGAGGAATTACCGCATTCACCGCGGGTTTTAAGGCAGACATATTAATCATCCGAGTTCCCTCCTTGCCAAAGTCTTGTTTTGCTCACAGTGCTCCGCTAGCAGTATTTCAACCCCATTCTGTGCCACACCAACTGAAAGCGGTTGTGTTTCTTATCGCGACAATGCTAACACAAATCACTGATTGCATGGCGCAACCTGAGTTAAAACAAAGAGCCGATGAGAGGATTTGAACCTCCGACCTACTGATTACGAATCAGTTGCTCTTCCACTGAGCTACACCGGCTTAGCAAATTATCACAATTGGGAAATGCCGAGAGGCAGAATCGAACTGCCGACACATAGATTTTCAGTCTACTGCTCTACCGACTGAGCTATCTCGGCATCAGGTAATATAATAATACCATAAAAAAAACGGATTGTCAAGTTTTTTCGTGAAAAATTTCATCTTTTTAAGAACAGCATCAGCTTGCCTGCTATCTCTGCTTTTATTGAAATATCAGATTATTCGGGCCAGATGCCGATTTCACGATAGAAACGGATAGCACCCGAGTGAAAAGGCGTGCCTGTGTCTTTGACAACATTTTTCGGATTGATGGATTTGCCAGCCCGGTGTCGTTTGACCACTTCCGCGCGGTGTGTATATAAGGTTTTGGTAAATTCGTAAACCGTATTTTCGTCTACCTTCTCGGCGGTAATTAGGTGCATCGCGCCGACGTTCATGCTTGCGAACGGCTCTGTTCGCCCTTTATAGGTGTTGGCAGGAATACTTATCGCGTTGAAAAATGGATATTCTTCAAAAAGGGCCTGTTTTGCCGCTTCGTCAAATGGAATGAAAAAGATCTCTTGAGATGTGGAGGCTTGCGTGGCAGCTGGCGTAGGAACAGCACCGCCGACGAATGCAGCGGCAGCAGAGCCATCCGCTAATAGATCTACTGCACCGATGTAAGTGCTATTGATCGGTGTGAAATCGTCGTAGGTGATACCGTGTTCCGCTAATATCGGTTTAAGGAAATACTCAAAACCTGCACCTGCTGGGCCAACGACAATCCGTTTTCCGGCGAAGTCTTGAATTGTACGAATACCGGAAGCCTGTGGGGTAAGAAACAAGCCGACATTGGGAGCAAGTGTCATCACGCTACGGATGGCGTGTTCGGTTTCCCACGCGCCTTCGCCACGTACAGCAAAATAGGAGATTGCAGCGTTGGCAAGTGCGAATTCCAGTTCGCCACTCACGATGCGGCGAATGTTTTCCTGGGTGCCTTTAGTGGCTTCGGCAGTCACTTCCCAATTCGCTCCTGGGACGTTACCGTCGACTACCTCGGCGATTGCGGCACCGACGACGAAAAATGCACCGCCAGCCGGTGCGGTACCGATGCTGATATACCGGCGTTTTGTAGAATTATC
Organism: uncultured Poribacteria bacterium; assembly: GCA_958295855.1. GTDB lineage: Bacteria > Poribacteria > WGA-4E > WGA-4E > WGA-3G > CATQHH01. The sequence continues at coordinate 1,587,900 of OY282383.1, forward strand.
GTTTTTTAACTTGACAGATGTGTCGCTCTTCTCATCTTGAGCGGAGTCGCGTTTTGACGTATTATCACACCCTATGGCAAAGATAACACAGATAATTGATAAACAGAACAAGATCGATTTCATGAATGTTCTCCTATAGACGTACCGGGTATGCTGCATTAACCGAGTGGCACCTCAGGTGGAAGAGAACACATCTCTGCCATCGCCGGAAAAATGTGCGTGACATCTTTCCTAAAGACATCGCCGCTCAAAATATCAATGATGCCGCCCTGATGCTCCGGGTATTGCGATAAAAACTGCGCGAAACTAAATTCTTTTGTGTAAAAAGCATAGACAAGTTTCCGAAAGGCCTCCATTCCTTTTACAAACGCCGGGCCGAAACTTCCTAACTGCGATTCGGAAAAATCGTTTTTTTCGAACGCTTCGACAATCGCATCTGCCGCCATCTCCCCGGATTTGAGTGCCAGAAACAGTCCGGTTGAGTAAACCGGATCCAAGAATCCGAATGCATCGCCTACCAGCACCCAGTTATTGCCAGCAATACGACTGGCGCGATAGGAGAAGTCTTTTGTTGTTTGAATCGGGAAAAGCTGTTTTGCGCCATCAAGCCGGTGCTTCAATGGGGCGCACTTCGCGAGCTCTTCGGTGAAGATTTTCTGGACATTGAGTTTACCATTGGCCTCTCTTCGGCTTTGGAGGAGGTAGTCCAACTGGCCTACAACGCCGACGCTTGTACGGTTATAGGGCAACGGGATGGACCAGAACCAAGAGTCTTTCTCTTCGGTATGCAGGATGAGCGTCGCACCTTCGTCGATGCCTTCGTCCCGATGTCCGCCTTTGTAATGTGTAAAGAGAGATGCCATTTTGAGGTTGGGTTCTGTGGTATTCAGATTCAGTTGCCTTCCGATGAGTGACCGTTGGCCTGTAGAATCCACAATGACAGGCGCGCTGAGTGTTTCGCGGAGGTTTGCCACTATTTTCAATAGTGGTGAACTATTACCCGCATCCACTGTAGGAGCAGGTTCCCGTGCCTGCCTATCTACATTCTGCACAACAACGCCTACTGCCCTGTCCCTTTCAAAGAGCACCTCGCGCACACGAACACCGCGGCGTACTTCTACACCTTTCTCTTTCGCATTGTCCAAGAGCATCTGGTCAAACTCACTCCGCAGCACCTGCCATGTGACAGCACTTTCATGCGGATTGGTTTGAAAGAAGTAGAAGGGACTGGAGGCTTTGCCGGTACGCGAATAGAACTGCACGCTGTACTTCTGTGGGAAATGACTTGCGCGCAGTTTTTCGAGCATGCCGAGCCGTTTGAAGGTCCAATACGTGGCAGGAATCAGTGATTCACCGATTTTGAAGTGCGGTTCGGTTTCGCGTTCTAGGAGGAGCACCCGGTAGCCGTGTTGCGCGACAAGCGTTGCAACAGTGCTTCCAGCGGGCCCGCCGCCGATGACGATGGTGTCGTAGTTTTGGTGTCTGTTCATCTTTTGGAATTACAAAAAGGAATGTGCTTTTAGCTTTTAAGGCACTGGTTCATCGTCTGCCATTTTAATCGCCAACTTCTAAACAATTATAGTCTCAGAGAATTTAAATGTCAAGGAAAACCGATTCGACATCAATAGTGCTTACGCCGACTCTAAAGCAGGCGAACCCTTGGCAATCATCGGGAGTTTTGGCCTGTTAGAGATTGCTGTAACAAAGGGTGATGCATAATCGCAATTCATTGTGTCCTCAACGCGCGATGAATTGCGCGACTACGAACTGGGGCTTGTTGTCTGCGCGGACCGCTCATCGGTTAATCGGTTCGACTTAAGCTCATACCTCGGTAACGTTCCGAGCGGCACTGCTTTCACGACAGCACGCAAGCCTAAATCGCCTCGGATAGCAGCGGCTACGGCAGCGGCAGTATCAGCAGGATGTGGATTGAGAGACTCAATCTGAATTTCAAGTTCATCAAGTGTCTCTGTTCCATAAACACGCCCGGCAAACTCTCGGACATCCGGGAACTTGAGGATGATGTTTTCAAGCGTAGCAGGATATACGTTCAGCCCTCGGATGATGAGCGCGTTGTCTAACCGCCCGATGACACCACCTTCAAGGACACGGCTATCTCTACCACATTCGCACGGTGACGCTCTGTGTTTGACATAGTCTCCCGTCCGGTAGCGAATAATCGGCATGCCGATGCGCCCTAAATTGGTGATGACTAACTCGCCTTCGGCTGCTGGCTTGTCAGTTTCCGCATCAAGCACTTCGCAGATGAACTCGTTTTCATTGAGATGAACTCCCGCCTGAGGTTCGCACATAACACCCCAGGCACCGACTTCCGTTGCCCCGGCATGATCGTAGGCACGCGCACCCCAACACGTTTCAATCCGTTGTTTCGTTGCCGGTAGACTTGCCCCCGGCTCTCCTGCGTGAATTGTTACCCTAACCTGAGACTCGCGGCGGAGGTCAATCCCCGCTTGCGCTGCAACTTCGGCAAGCCGCAACGCGTACGTCGGTGTACAAACGAGCACGGTGATATTGTTGCTGAGAATGGCACGTATCCGCTGCACCGAGGTCATGCCGCCGTTTGGGATTGTGAGCGCGCCGAGTTGCTGCGCACCGTGATAGGCACTCCAGAAACCGATAAAGGGGCCGAATGAGAAGGCAATCATGAGCCGATCTGCCGATGTGACACCCGCGGCGCGATAGATTTCTCGCCAGCATTTTCCCCACCACTCCCACGATTCCGCTGTGTCCAACCATCGCAACGGCGAACCTGTTGTGCCTGAGGTGCGGTGGAGACGGGTATACTGCTCCAGCGGAAAGGTGAGATTTGTACCGTAGGGTGGATGCAACACCTGATCCGCGCTGAGTTCCTCCTTTGTAGTGAAGGGCAACTGCTGGTAATCCGCCATCGTTTGCACATCGTTTGGGTGCGTAACCCTAACTTCGGTGAGTTTTCGCCGATAGAAGGTGTTTGTCTCTAACACCGGGGCAAGCATCTCGCGCAGGCGATGTAATTGCGTTTGTGTATCCATATATTAGGTATATCGCGTATTCTGATATTCTGGGGCATAGAATGCCGGAAGTAGGCTATCGACCTGGAGCAATCCGCGCTGTGTCAGTTGAATCTCATCTGATGCGGCGTTGACGCGCAACATACCCTCGTTTTGCAGCTTTTCGTAGGCTTCTGCGTAAAGTGTGAGGATATCAGCATTGAACTTCGCCTTGAAATAGGCCGGTCTGATTTTTCCGAGTTTGAGTTGCAGTATCATTTCTCGCGTCAACCGTTCCGTTTGTGTGGGCTTCAGTGCTCTGTAAATCGGGAGCTTGCCTTCCTCAAGGTGGCTGAGATAGTCGCCCCATGAAGGCGCGTTCTGAAAATGAATGCCGCTGAGGTGCGAAAAAGAGGCTACCCCCGTGCCTATCATATCGCTGCCCTGCCAGACTGCGTCACGATAGACAAACTGGGACGGTTTGTCTTTCTTAATCACTGTGTACGCGCTGGCTTGTGCGTAACCGGCTTGTGCAAACTGCTCAAAAGCGTATTGGTGCCATTCGCGCTTCAATTTCCAATCTGCCACTGGGAGTGCATCCCCACCGAGGATGTCTTTGGAATAGACGGTGTTAAACGGCAGTTCCAGTTGATAGACGGTGATGCTATCCGGGTCGAGTGCTATTGTCTTCTTGACTGTTTCTCGCCAACTCTCCCACGTTTCGCCTATCATGCCTGAGATCAGGTCGATGTTGACCTGGGAGAACGCCAACGCCTTTATCCACGGTGCAATCCGATAGACCTCTTTGGAAAGATGCGCTCTGCCGTTTTCAGCGAGGATGTCGTCATTCAAATTCTCAACGCCGAGGCTCAATCGGGTTACGCCAATCGCCTTGATGGCTTCTAATTTCTTTTGCGTCAAGGTGCCAGGTTCGCACTCAAACGCTACCTCTTCGGCAGCATCCCACGGCATCACCTGTTTCACCCTGTCGACAAGAGTTATCAAGTGCTTGACACTGATATAGGAGGGGGTGCCGCCGCCAAAATAAACGAATCTCAGAGGTCTGCCTGCAATTGCGGGTTGTGTACTGTACAGTTCAACCTCTGTCGCGAGTGCGTTCAAGTATGTGTCAATTTCCGCGCTGTTTTTATCGGTATAGACGCGAAAATAGCAGAACTTGCACCGCTTGCGACAGAACGGAATGTGGAGATACAGTCCAAGTGTGGCATCTCGGCGCGGTGCGTCACTGAGCGCACGATGCACCTCTGGTACGACTGACTCGTTCCATGTAGAATATGGCGGGTAGTTGGAGACAAAAACACTCCCTACCGCTGTTTTCTTTGAATCTATGCCTGCTGTTGCAGGTTCTGCTAAGGGCGTTGCTTGCGAGCCCGTGTTTAACTGTGTTTCAGACATTATTTCTTTTCTCCAAAGCAGTAGAGGAGGCCATCCTCTGTTCCAATATAAATCCGGGCATCAGCAACACTGGGCGAGGCAACAATAGATGAACCTGTTGCAAATTCCCATACCGATTCCCCGGTCGTAATATCTAAGGCAATGAAAACGCCACGGGTTGTTCCAAAAAAGACACGCTTCCCGACGATGACTGCGGAAGACTCAATGCGGGATTTCGCGGTGTAAGTCCATTGCGGTTCGCCTGTTTTGGGTGAGAGTGCGTGTACCATCTTATCGCGCCCGCCAATGATAACAAGCTCCTCCGTTACAGCAGCCGAGGCAAAAAATGGCAACCTGCGCTTTGGATGTTGATACCGCCATGCGATTTCACCGGTGTCTAAATTAACGCCTAACACTTCAGTACCATAAGTTCCGCAATATGCACTATTTTTTTCAATCGCGGGGCTTGCACCGACGTACGCACCGAGGTTCACCTGCTGTGCCTGTGTACCGTCGTCTATGTTGATAACACGAAGATAACTATCGCATCCCGTGACAATCACGAAGTTCTCAGCATCGCCAGACGCGCTCGCACGCTGCGTCCACACCCCGGGGGTGCCGTGAACATAGCCCTCGGTCTCGAATTTCCAGAGCAGTTCTCCGTTTTCTCTGTTGAGACAGTAGAGAAATCCGTCATACGAACCGAACAGCACATTATCGCCAGCAAAGTTTGCCGATGAAATAATCTCGCCTTCCGAACGGAATTGCCACTTTGCTGCTCTGCTGTTGACATCTACTGCATGAAAAACCCCTTCTCCATCACCAAAATAAACAACACCGTCTTGGACTGAAGGCGATGCTTTGATTTGTCCGTTCGCTTGATACGTCCATCTTTTTTCTCCCGTTTGTGCGTCAATTGCGTAGAGGTAGCCATCTAACGCGGCGATGTACACAGTACCATCAACAACCGTCGCTGTAGATTCGATTATATCCCCTGCCTGACAGGTCCAGAGGAGTTCCAATTCGTCAGGGAGCCGCCCAGTGGCAACACCGGTCAGCTGTGGATTCCCACGAAAGCTTGCCCAATTGCCAAAAGCAGCATGTACAACGAAGAGCAACAGAAAAATTAAAAAAGTAGCAGGTACACGCCGTTGTGCCGAAGCCATTTGGAAAAGTAGCAGGCACACGCCGTTGTGCCGAAGCCACTTGAGCACCTGTACTTCAATAAGCCGCTTCATAAAGCCTCATAAAATCTTGTATTTCTAACGGGCGTGGATTAAACTGGGCAGTCCACTGTGCCGCCGCTTCCTTTGCCAACGTCGGTATTTCCGTCGGCGTGATAGCATGTTTGACAGAACAGGCACGCAGGGTGTTCGGTAACTCCGCCACGTTTTTCAATTCGACAACTCGATCTGCTAAATTTCCCTTAGGTTGCAAATCGTGATAGGATGCTTCAGCAACGGTGCTGTTGAATCGGATGACGTGCGGTAACATCAGCGCGACGGCAACGCCGTGGGTGATGCCGTATCTGGCTGTCAACGGATTTGCGCAGGCGTGCGCGGCACCCAGCATTGAATTTTCAATCGCAAGCCCAGCAAGATATGCTCCAAATAACATCTTACTCCGCGCATCGCTGTTTTTCGACTCAAGACCTCTTTCAAAATTAGCGTTTAATAATTGCCACGCGTGTTTTGAGAACATAATTGACATCGGGTTGCGTTTGGTTGAAACGAAACTTTCAATAGCGTGAGCAATTGCGTCTATGCCGGTCGCCGCTGCTACCGCTTTCGGCAAAGTTTCGGTAAGCGTCGGGTCCAAAATTACGGTGCCGAATTTCGCTTTTGTGTCCCCACATGCCATTTTGATGTGCGTTTCTGCCTGTGCGATAAGCGCGAAGGACTGTGCTTCGCTGCCAGTGCCGATTGTTGTCGGAATGCCGATAGAGGGAAGCATCGGTTGCGTTGCCTTGTTTACGCCCCAATAGTTTTCCATTCTACCGCCGTTTGTGAGTAAGAAATTTGCCCCTTTGGCGCAATCCATGGCACTTCCGCCACCGAGTCCGATGATGAGATCTATCGGCGCGTTGGCTTTCGCGACTGCAACAGCATCTTCAACATGTTGTGTTGTCGGGTTGGGCGCGACATCGACAAAAGTGTGAACGGTAATCTTTTCGCTTTTCAATGCTGCACATGCCCGTGCGAGGATACCTACCTTTTGAATGCCGGGATCGGTCACGATGAAGACCCGGTTTCCTCCGAGTGCCTTCGCCACTTCTCCAAGTTTCTCAATGGTGTTCTCGCCGAAGATAATTCGTTGTGTCAGTTCGGCATCAAAGGCTTGCATGTGTATCCTAAGGTTTGGACGATTTTCTTATGATTTAGCAATGAAGTTAATTTTAACATATTTTCGTTCAGTATTCAACAAAAAATGTGGGAGCATTTCGTTCTCCAACTATTTGCGCGAAGATGTTTCCCAAACGGGTTCGGGCCCATCAGTATTGGCGTTTACCATATAAAGACGTTGTGTATTTGGGTCGTGTGCGACGATTTTAGCAGCTGATTCATCAAAATGTTGTTACGGAGTGGTGACACTCGTGTGATTTTTTTTGCAAAGAATGTCCGGCAATTTTGCGAAGGATGTAAAGCGCTATAGAGATGCCGCTTCGTGGAACGGGGAAAATTTGGGGATACGCAGCATAGAATGTCAATTGGGACTAGGAGAGAAAACAGTACGTTCGCAGCCTCTTTAGCTTCCTCTCACACCAACTGTTAACAGTTTTCAAACAAAGCCGCCAATATTCCTATAATTATGAGGATGAGGCAGCCCCATCCCTTCGCTGCATTTTCCTTTCTACGCTCAATCAAGCGTGTACGCTCCTCGGCGATTTTATCTAGTGCACTTTTGTCATCAGCGATGCGATTGGCAATTTCGGGAACCCCCGCAAATACTTCTTGAAGTATATTTGTGAGTTGTAGAGCAAAATCAAGTTTGTTGTGTTCGTTCCACAGGTGAAGTGACAATTCTCGCACAATACCCGTTACACCATAGTTTGTCTCAAGCGGCTGTGCCAAGGCATTCCATTTTTTGACGGTCTGAGCGAGTTGATTCACCATGGGGACCAAAGTGGTATCGGGAGTGTTCGCATCCGCTGCTGTTCGCAGCTTCTCGACTTGTGCTTTAATATCTTCCCATTTTTCTAAACTTTCAATCAGGCGCACACGTTCTTCATCAATTTTATTGAGTGCCTTTGCGTCATCAGCGATGCGATTGGCAATTTCGGGAACCCCCGCAAATACTTCTTGAAGTATATTTGTGAGTTGTAGAGCAAAATCAAGTTTGTTGTGTTCGTTCCACAAGTGAAGTAACAATTCTCGCACAATACCCGTTACACCATAGTTTGCCTCAAGCGGCTGTGCCAAGGCATTCCATTTTTTGACGGTCTGAGCGAGTTGATTCACCATGGGGACCAAAGTGGTATCGGGAGTGTTCGCATCCGCTGCTGCTCGCAGCTTCTCGACCTGTGCTTTAATATCTTCCCATTTTTCTAAACTTTCAATCAGGCGCACACGTTCTTCATCAATTTTATTGAGTGCCTTTGCGTCATCAGCAAGACGCTCGGCAACTTCGCCAACCTCAGCGAATACTTCTTGGAGCATGTTTATGAGTTGTCGAGAAAAATCAAGTTTGCCGTACTTATTGAAAAGGTCAATTGCCAGTCCCCGTACACACATCGCTACGCGATGGCTTGCCTCATGGCGTTCCCCTCGGCTTTTTTTACTAACCTGGATCGGTTGTGCAATGGTGTCCCAGTTTTTGAGATGTTCAATGAGTGGATTCACTATTAGTACCAAAGTTGAATCTGGCCTTTTTGCATCAGCTGCCTCCCGGAGTTTTTTCTCCATTACCTCAAGAACTTTTTCTCCATCTTCAAGAGATTCCTTAGCGTCTACCTCGTACGAATCAACCAAGTCATCAATCAAAATTATCCCGGGATTTTCCGCATTGCCTGTTGCTGCGTCAACTATCAGGGTTACTACTCTGGCGAGTTCCATGATAGATACATCTGCCAAGGCCAATTCGATAACCTGCCGATAGTGATGCCGCCGATTTCGGATTTCCTCTTCTATCGCTGTCCTGTCAGTTATCTCAGGGAAACCGGATTCCCTACGTTCCTCGTTGATAGTCGCGCGAACCTCATCGGGATTGATATCCTCAAACGCCTGGGCAATTTCAAGTATCCACTTCACAGTCGTCGGAAGTGAAGATAGTGGATTAGCCCAACGCATCCCCTCTACAATATCATGTGACGTGTACTCAGACATGCCGGATAGCCCGGATGCAAGCAAATTGGCTCGGGAGAGGGGTATCAGTTTGTCCATGCCGAAAAGGTCTTGTTGAATGTTCCCAGTCTCATCGGAAATCTCCATGCTGCACCGCATCAGTGCGTTAAACATGCCTTCAAGATTTCTTTCCGATGACTCCAGTATCTTCAAAACTCTAATAGTGCGTATTGGGCCGATACCGGGTATCCACGCCATTTCAGCAGAGAGTCTGTTTCGCGGATGTGTCAGCGTGGAACGTGCTGCCCTGCACTCGCTTTCATCTATAAACAGACTCCGTTCATCTGCAAGTTCCATAATCCTATGACGGGTATCTTGCGGTGTGGTATTCAGAATATGAAAAGGATTTTCTAAAAGGTTCATACGCTTCACTGATTAGTAAGAGTCAACGAATTCTACAGGTCTATTCTTCTGTAAACGCTGCTCGGCGATTTTATCAAGTGCCTTTGCATCCTCAGCGAGCTGCGCGGCAATCTCAGGGACTTCCGCGAACACTTCCCGGAGCATGTTTATAAGTTGTTGAGAGAAATCAAGTTTATCGTATTCGTTGAAAAGGTGAATAGCCAATTGTCGTACACGTCCTGCCAAGCGATGACTTGCTTCATGGCGTAAACCTTGTCTTTTTTTACTGACTTGGATTGGTTGCGCGATAGTGTCCCAGTTTTTGACAGCGTAGATGAATTCGTTCACGATTGGTGTGAAAGTAACATCGGAGCTTTCTGCATCTGCCGCTATCCGAAGTTTCTGGTTCAGCGTTTGAATATTTTCTTCCGCCGCTTCAAGAAATTGCTGAGTCCCGACTTCATAAGAATCAACCAAGTCCTCAATTAAAGTTGGCCAGCGGTTGTTGCTACGACCTGTTGCCGATTCAACTGCAATAGTGACTGCCCTCGCGCGTTCATTGGCAGCTAAATTTTCCAAAGCAGACTTGATAATTTGCCGATAGTGATGTCGTCGATTCTGGATTTCTTCCGCTACTGTTGACAAGTCGGTTATTTCGGGAAATCCCGCTTCCCTGCGTTCCTTGTTGAGGGTTGTGCAGACCTCTTCTGCGTTTATATCCTCAAACGTCCTCGCAATTTCAAGTATCCATTTTGCAACATCGACCGCCGCGTAATCTGGTAAACGGGATATCCGGGCGGAGATCAAGTTAGTTTGAGTGATAGGGGTCAATTTGTCTATACCGAGAAAATTTCTAACCTCTGTCAGCGCGCCACTTCCGGCAAGATGCCCTTCCGGTGATTTCAGCAGATCCAAAACTTCGTCAGCAACGTTGTATGACGCGGCACAAGGGAGACGGGATAACAAAGCGGCAAGCCAGTCAACTTGGGCGATAGGCGTTCGTTTGTCGCTACTGAGGCGATTCCCTGCCGATGATTCCAGCAGCATCAACATTTCACTCGCGCGTTTTGGGGGGACACCTGGCAGCCAAGCAATCTCGGCAGAGATTCGGTTTCGTGGATGTGTCAGTGTAGCCCGTGCATCCCTGCACTCGCTGGCACCTTGGAAGAGACTCTGTTCATCTGCGAGTTCCATAATCCTGTGACGGGTATCCCGCGGTGTGGCATTCAGAATATGAAAAGGATTGTGTAAAAGGTCCATGTTCCCCGCTGGTTATGACGAGCCGGTACATACGGTATGTCAGTTCTTTTCCTTCGCTGCGATAGGCACAGTTTGAAGCCGCACCTACATTGGAAGAACGCTTCACCGAACACGGAAGTGAGCGGAACCTCGCCCTGCTCGCGCATTCGTGTCCATAAGCTCTTAGCAGTAAATTATCCAGCAAGCATAATATTGATCGTCCCTTCCATCTCTTCGTGGTCGGGAGCACTACCTATCTGGCGTATTGACATCATCTGGGCAACGATAGCGCGGAGTTCCTCAACAGCCTCGGAACGTATAAAAGAAAAATCCCTCCTCTCTTCCGGGCTAAGGGCTTTGATTCTTTGAATGTCATCGCTTCCGAGGAGTTGCGCGCCTCTCTTCGCGAGTGCCTCAAAATGGAGCTCGTCGGCAAAAAGATGGGGAGAACTTACCAGCTGCTCAAATTGTCCGATAACAAACCAGGGCTGCCGCCAAAGGATTTCAAAATTTCTGCCTCTCAGTTCATCAAGATGATGCTCAAATTCGTTTTCGTTGTTATCAATAGCGCGCTGCGCGGTTTTCGCGAGTCTATCAAACGCATCTGCCTCTGATGGCCGAGCATGCTGCCGGATGTGCTTATCAAAGAAGGTGATTGTATCGTCCAGGTCAATCTGACGAATTTCCTTGAGATGTCCTTTTCTTACCTGATTGAGAAGTCTCTTTGCCTCTAAGATACTTTCATTAGCCGCTTGCACTTCTTCCGGATCGGATTCCTCATAATCAAGCGTGACAGCGGGTTTAAGTTTCTCACGTGCATCCGCCAGTCTCGAGTCGGCCACAACCTCGTTGATGTGCTCAAGACGGCCAAGCGTTTGTTCAGCTTCATTAGCAACCCGAGCAGCATCTGAAGCGTAGTCAAGTTGCCCTTCTTGCCGCGAATAGAAATTCTTGCCCGACGAGTCGAATATACCGCCGATGTCAGGAACTGAGACTTCAATTTTGAGTTCGCCCGAATCCAGAATTTCATAATAACACTTCAGGTCGGCTCCAACAGGAATCACACCTTCATCGAAATCGGATCCACTTATTTTTAAGACACCGACGAAGCGATTATCTGTGATGGGATCTTCAATATCACCTTCCCAGAGTTGAAAATTGAGGGAATGTGGTGTGCCCGCTTCAAGCGCTTCAAGAGCCTTAAGGGATACCTCACCCTTTTTCGGCAGCGGTTCCCCATCCCCAATCAGCCTCTGGAGAACCGGACGGCCACCGGGTTTATTCAAAACCCCTAGACTGATTGTGTGCGAGGCGGGAATGGCATCAACAGTGGCGGCTGTTTTGGTGATGATAATCGTACTCTGTTCAATGGCTATGGGGCCGCCCAGAGCATCGTATGCAAGAACTTTAAAGGTGTTGTCCCCCGGTTTTGCCAGGACTACGTCAACAGTTGCTCCGTGCTTGAGGGGCAGCTTCCCCGAGGTCCACCCAGTATCTTCACTGTCCACCTGAAACTCATAACCGGAGGCGACTGGTCCTGTCACTTGCACAGCAATCTTAGATGTCGCGCTTGGGGTTCGGGAGACGTAATTGAAACTCACCGCGAGCTCACCTCCAGATGAGATTTGTCCACGGCTAGTTTTCCTTGAGCGGCTCTCGGAACTCCAGTCAATAGATTCAGCAAACAGACTCGCCCCTTCAGCTACTGCAGTCATAGGGCTCAGAGCCACTATATCACCACGGATCCCTAACTCAAAGGCGACTTTGTCCCGCAAGAGTTTGTAATTGGTTGGGCCTCCAACCCATACGATGCGCTCCAAATCGTGAGGTGTAATTCCTGCTTTTGAAAGTGTTTCACGGGCACAATTTATTGTTTTATCAATGAGTTCGGCTATCAGTTCGTCAAAGGTATCTCGCTGTAAGGGGATCTCAAGGTAGATTTCGTTACCGCTGAGATCCTGTGCCCGCGTCTCACTCTCGTCAAGACTTATGACTGTCTCTTCACGTGCCGATAGCTCTATTTTCGCGCGTTCGGTGGCCCAGGCGGCAACGCGGAGGAGCCCTTTGAAGGTTGGATTTGCGGATAAGTCTTCGGGGAGATCGAAATTCTCACGCAGCCAAGGGCGAATAAGGTTGTCAACCAGAATCCGGTCGAAGTCTCGTCCACCACACATCTGAATTCCGCCGTGTGCAAGGAGATTCACCCTTCCAGCAATGCTCTCGGCAATAGCGATATCAAGCGTGCCACCCCCAAGATCGTAAATTAAAAAGATGCCATCCTTATCACGGACTCGCATGACGCTCATCACCGCTGCAACCGGCTCTTGCATCTGTGCGACTTTGCCAATCCCCGCCATCTCTGCAGCATGCAGGGTAGCGTTTTTCTGCATTTGGTTGAATGCCGCCGGAACAGTGATAACTGTGCCTGTCTCTGGGTCGTTTCTGATTTCCTCGGGGAGATAACCAAAGAGGGCTTTCAATACCTCGGTAGAGCATTCTTCTGGGGTCATGGTGAGATTGACTGCCGGAAGGACAATTGGGGTACTGGTTCCCATGTGACGTTTGAACAACGTCGCGCAGTTATCTGGGCTGCGTGGTGCTGCATCATAAGCCCGTTGACCTACGTACTTGTTGCCGCGCCGATCAATATAGATGGCGGAAGGGGTTACATCGTTCTGCTCTGGGCTCTTCCAGATTCGGGTTTCGGATCCATCGTAGGAGCAGATAGCACTGTTTGTTGTTCCCAGATCGATGCCAATAAAATTCTTCATTATTCCATTCTCCTTAAAAGAACCGTGCCTCTTTTAACCAATACCTCTTTCCCCATGATAATCGGTTCAAGCATCTGATTGACTATCAAGGAATCGTCCGGATCAAAATCGCCAATGTTGAGGGGCTTGGCAGCCATCCCTGGATCGAAAGGGTGTCCCTCAACATTGACGATCCGCAGACCGACTTGTTCTAGAGACTCCTCTACCTTCTTTTTAAACCATTGCAACTGGCTTGTGTATCGCTTGTGTTCACCAGCGTCAAGTTTTGTGAGCAAGCGTTCAAATAGGCGTGCAAAACGCCAAGATTCAATTGCCATGTTAATGATAGCATCCTTATGTTCTTCCATTTTTCCTCCGGTGGGTTTGTTTTGAGCGAATGTCCATCCGGAAATTCACCACAACCGCGCTAATCTGGACACTGCAAAAACCGTACAATACAATACCAAACGTCCTAAAAAAGTCAAGTTTTTTCAGGATTTCGGATTTCGCTAAGGACATTTAGTAAAATCTCCGTTAGGGTTTATACACATGTCGCCCCTCTGGGGCTAAAGTCCGAGGAGATCGCTGGTTGCTATACACATGTCGCCCCTCTGGGGCTAAATAACTGAATTGGCGTTGATGAGGAACCAATGCCCGGCAGTTATTGAGACTGACATTTGGGTTTTCGGTCATAACTATGATACCAAACGTTTGAAAAAATCAAGTTTTCCGGGTGTTACCTAAGCTGAAATGCACGTTGCCGATACAGATGCTCGAACAGATTTCCTTCATGCGGGCTATCCCAAGAGAGCTGATTTGTCGGGATTGCACCTAAATTGAGCCGGTCAATGAGCGGAGTTGCTACGAACTCTCGTGTGAGTGCAGTATCTTCTGTGATAACGGTGGCAATCAATGTCGCACCGATAGATTCAACTAATTTCGCAGGCGGCACTTCGACGACACTCACGAACGGGAACGGGAATTCTGTGTTTGCTAACGGATGTTCGGCATCCTCACACCAAATCACCGTGGGTCGAAGGAAGGTGCAGCTGTCTAATTCGACGACCCGGGCACCGGTTGTTAATTCTGTTGCGCCGGGCTCTTTGAGGTGCCGGTCGATGAGCGATGAGATGCCGTGGGCAGCTTTCGGATTTGCCCACGCTGCGATTCCTGCGTCCGGATGATCGAGTGGTTTCGGGGTAATTTGTCCCAAGCGTTCTGCTAACGCCTCGGCAATGTTACGGCCATGCGCCGTTACCCACACGCCAGAGGCGTTAATGCACGACCTACCACCGTTTTTGGCGACCGATTCTACGATGAGCTCGAGGTACTGCTCCCAATCCGTCTGCTGCCCTTCGTGAATGATGATTTTGCTGCGTCCTGGGCCGTGGATTTCGATGCGCGGATTATTTACCCAGGGAGCAACAGTTGAACTGCCCCCGAAGAGCATCGCTCTACCACAACGTAACAGAATTTCGGTCGCGCCTGTATAATCAGTAGGGTAGAAACTGAACGCCGCCGGAGGGACACCTGCTGCGATAAACGCTTGTGCTATGCGATAAGGTGTCCATGGCTCTTCGCGCCCTGGTTTTAGCACAAGTGGCACTTTTAGGGCGACAGCAGGCACCCATAAGGAATGTACACCTGGTGAATTGCTAGGTAAAACGGCACCGAGTGAGTCTGTTTCACAGACGTAGCTTAACGTTCGCTGACGAGGAAGTGCACGCTCGGAAAGCACGCCTACAGGAGGAAGTACTTCTTGGATACCCCATCCGGTGTCAAGGATGCGTAAATCAAGTCCCCGGGTTAGACCGGCTAAAACCGTATCTATGTTTTCCATGACACCTTGAATCTTGGCTAAGTTCTGTTGACAGAGGGTTTCAGGTAAGCCCGTTGTACCGGAAACCTGTTGGATGTAATCCGCAGGCGATTGGATATCCCCATCAAGCGGCAGAGCGGCGGTTGTGAAAAGGTGCGCCGCATCCTTGCAAAGAGCAACCAATTCTGCAACAGCATGTTGTGCAAGCGTCTCTTTGTGAAGTGCCATGTCGCCAAGGTCTTTGGCTATTAAGCCACTGTTGGCTTGGCTGACTTCGACTAACGGTTCACCCGTTTTGATATGTGGGACGTGGACAGTGTTCAGACTTCTGTAAGAACGCCCGGCGCGTAGAATTGGAATGTGTAGCATCTTTTGTTGTTAGGTTACGGAAACCCACGGCGTGTGCCTACTCCCTTGTGATTTTCGATATCCACCCGGAGGCGGCATCGCAGTACAGGAAATCGGGGCCGTAGATGGAGAGTCCATGTGGTTCGGGGCAATTTTCTGGTACCTCGATACTATCCAGGATTGTGCCATCCTCCAGAGCTAGTTTGACAATAACGCGGTCGGAGGTGTGCGTTACCCAAAGGCCATCTTCGACGCGCACCATGCCGTGTCCGCGCCCGTAAGGCAACGGAAGCGTCTTTTGCACAGACCAATCCGAAATTCTCACCTTATGTGTGACTTGATTCTTGAGCGTTTGAACCCACAGATGCCCTTCATCGTAGGTGTCGTACTCGACACCGTGTGTGCCGCCGCCATCGGGTATCGGATAGCGTCCGAGGGTTTTGCCGGTAGCGGGATCGACTTTGAAAATTTCACCGGTACCGGGTTTGGCATCTGTATCTCGGACAGGACGCCAACGTTCCCCGGGGCCGTTTGCGGCTAACCAGAGCGCGCCCTCCCCAGATGCCATCCCACTCGTATTGGAGGACTCACTCGGAATATCGCGGATGAGTTTCGGCACGGTATAGTCCGAGTCTGCTGTGATTTCAACCAAGGCGACTCTGTCGGTAATCTGGTCAACGATCCACAAGTTGTCGTCTGTCACTTGTAAACCGTTCGGCACCGAATAGGGTGCCCTGAACATTTTTTCAATTTTTGTTGGCATATTCAGACTCCTCTTTAGTGTCTATCTACTTGAGCAATTCTAATCACTGCATTGAAAATGGTTGGTAGCAAGTAGCAGGAGTTCACAAACTAACAGTTTGTGCTATGGATTTTTTATTTTAAAACGCCCTGCGCCTTTAACCGAGCGATTAATTCCGCCTGCGTTCCCTGTCCCTTTGTGGAGTTGCAGGCACCGCAGAGGAGTTGTAGGTTGTCCACGTGGGCGGTGCCGCCTTGTGACTTCGGTATGATGCCATCCACCGTCATGTTCCGAAACGGAAATTGCGTCTCACACCCATTACACAAGCCTTCTTGCGTACCGTACAACGTGTGTTTGTGTGTGCGGTAATTCGGCAGTTTTTCACTGCGTTTGGGGATGTCGGTGCGATGGATGACATGTCCAAACAGCCCCACCTCCTTCTCCAAACGCATCCGCACCAAGGCGACTGCCTTCTCCGAAATATCAATGCCTATCCACTGCCGTCCAAGCCGCTCCGCCGCCACACACGTCGTCGCACAGCCGCAGAACGCATCTAAGACAACATCTCTCTCATTGCTACTCGCTTTGATGATACGCTCAAGCAAAGCAATAGGCTTCTGCGTGGGGTAGCCGGTGCGTTCGCCTTTCGCTGGCGGGGGCACGTCATCCCAGATATTACCATAGGACGCACCCTTGTAATCTTTAAGATACTTCCGCCGCTCTAGTTTTCCATCAGCACGAATAACGATGTTGCCTTTCTGATATTCCTCCTCCAAACGTTCTTTGCTTAGCCGCCATCCGGAGGGATGTGGGTTCACAAATCCACGCCATTCATAGCAAAGGTTCGGCCGCTCGCCCATATTTGGTGTTCGCCAAATATGGGCGGAGTCGTTGTAATACCGACTACCATTCTCGTCAACGTACTTAAATTTCTTCAAGCTTTCAGATTCTGTCAGTTTTCTTTCTGGCCGCAATGATGTGGCTGAAGATGCCGCGTAATATAGGAGTATATCCGCGTTGTTACCCCACCGTGTGTTGCGATGCTGTGAGCCTTTTTGCGTAGACGTTGCACGCTTCCAAGTGAGCTCAGACCTGAAGTTGTTTTTTCCGAAGATGCTATCCATCATCACCTTCAGATAATGGCTGGCAGTCGGAGCACAATGCAGATAGATACTGCCTGTTTTTTTTAAGACGCGCTTCATCTCTAGCAACCGCACAGCCATCATAATCAGGTAAGATTTCATGCTTTTGCCGTGTGTCAACTCAGCGGTGTGAATGGCTTGATACAACGCAGGCTCCCGGTCGGCAATCTCGCCATGCCATGCATTATCCACATCCGACAGTGTCCACGTATCTTTAAACGCGGCACCTGCTGCCTGGCTTCCGATAGGTGCAGCGTAGTTGCGGTTGGAATTAAAGGGCGGATCCAGATAAATCAAATCCACGGAGTCGGTATCTAAACCCCGAAGGATAAGCAAATTGTCGTTAGAGAAAACGGTTCGGTTTGAGACATTCATGATTGATTTATCGCTACCCGTTATATCCAGCATACCGCCCCTGAGTGTCTCCTTTGATTCAGAGAGATTAATAGACACCTACAACGACGCTCTCTCGGAGTGCTGTGAGCAGGCGGAGGTTTTCAACCCCGTCCCAGGGGTATTCAGGAATCGGTTTGGCGCGTTCGGCTTCGTCGCGTTCCAGAAAACGGGGGGCGAAAAATTCTTTCGTCAACGTCGTGAGCATGACTCGCCCGGTTTCTCCATAATCTACCGGGGCTTCAGGATTCTGTGGGGCAATCAATTCAATGACGGCGCGCGGTTGGGGTGGGTAATAGACAATCGCGTAATTATCCGCAGGATTAAAGGGTTTGCAAGCAGCTAATCCCATCAGCGTATTGCCATAGGTTGGCACAAAATCGATGCCTGGCACGAGTTCTTCCCGTGCGAATCGGTGAAACTGCGCGTCCATCTCGGTTCCTCCACAAAAGATACCTTTAATCCCAACCTTTTGCAAGGAAATTTTTTCACACAGTGCCTCAAGCAGTTTCGGCGTAGTAAAGAGGCATTGGACGTTTTCATGCGCTTTCAGTACATTAAGTGCCTGTCCAATGACATGGCTTTTATACGCGTCCAATTCCTGATGTTTTTCGTAACGTACAAGTTCATTCACCCAGCGCGGGTCAAGATCTACGTGGAAACAGATACCACCGCGATGCTGAGCGAGATGCTCAACACCGAGCCGTAACCGCCGCGGTCCCGTTGGCCCCAACATGAGCCAATCGCTGCTAGGAGGGAAGCTTTCGTCGGCAAGTGTTCTACTGAACAACTCATAGTCGATGCGAAAATCACGGATGCTGATGCGCGACTTTGGCACGCCTGTTGAGCCGCCGGTTTCAAAGACATAGATGGGTTTATCGGCGTAAGCCTTGGGTACCCACCGTCGCACCGGCCCGCCGCGGATCCACTCGTCTTGGAAATGCCCAAGGCATTTGAGGTCCGCGTAGCCGCCGATTTCTTTACGTGGGTCAAAGTCGAGGGTTTCGGCAAACTCTAGCCAGAACGGGCAGCCAGTTTCAGGACTAAAGTGCCAGTTGACGATATCCCTCACATGGGCATCAAGTTCTGTTCGGGCTTTGGCAATTTTCGGGGAGAGGTTCATTTGGATAAAAATCCTTTTTGGCAGTGCTATTTCGCTTGACGTTTTCAATTACGGTGTCGTCAGATATAGAAGAATAATATTTGTCCGGTGATAGAATTACTAATAGTTAAAACGGAATATCGTCTTCTGATAAATTAGGTTGTACCTGTTTCACGGAGTATTGCCCTTGAATCCGCTGAGGTTGCTGAAAAGGAATTGATGTACTCGCGGCCCTTATCGGTTAAGGAGATGTAGATAGGGCTTATCTCCATGCCGAGTACTTGTACTGACGATTGATTTCCAATTACTTCTATGTATCCAGCATCCAAAATTCGATTAATCATAAGAATCATAGATAATGGCCATTGTGCTTGTACTTTTTCTTCTGGGGCCATATCCAATTCTGCATTATGCAATTTAAAGAGAATGTCAACTTCTAATTGGCTGAACCTATCATGTGCGTAACGAAGATTGACTTTATACTTCTTTAAAGCTTTTCTGTCTATATCTCCTCTATCGGCCCTCCTGTGACAATTAGGACATAAAGCAATCAGATTTTCATATTCGTGTTTTTGGCATTTCGAGAATGGGACAATGTGATGAACATCCACCTCAAACTCCCGACAAGTGTGAATCGCACAACGGTGTCCTGCTTCAACGAGGACGCGCCTCTTTATTTTCGCTGGTATGTGACGTGATAGCTCTTTCGATACGGATGTCATAATTTCTCCTTAACATGCCTAGGGACTGCCTCCCGGTAGCCAGGGGAATTTAGTTTTCGTTTGGAATCAACGACGATTCCAGATTGCCAATTTAATGGCAGTTCACGACCTCTGGGTGTACTCATGCCCCTACGTCTATAAACACAACGTCCCGAGGTTAAAACACCAAACACTGAATACCTCTAGTGAATGTGGTGTTCCTGGTGCTTTCTGCGCTTTTGTGGTCTGTTATGAGTGAGTGAATCGCCTCCCTGGGTCTACAGTTTTGATTGGGAGCACAGCCACTCGATCAAAAGCAAAACAACTATGCAGTCCTCACCAATCCGATATTTCAAGGCCATAACCACTTGACAAGTATAACAAGCAAGCCAAGGCAAGAAAAGAAAAAAAAGACAAGCCAAGAAAAAACTATCCCCCAATCAGGAGACATACTACCATAACTTGAATCCGAATTATGCAAGCCATCAAAAGCTATACAGGCCAACACGACTAGCACAACCGGAAGCAATTTCTTCACAACCGAGAGCAACTTCTTCATATAATGCTCCTCTCTTTCCCGCTTTGCTTAAAGGGGACGCTACCCAAGTGACTGACAAGAATTATACCATAAAAACCGCTTTTGTCAAGTTTTTTGTGGTTAGAGCGGTATAGTGAGAACCCTAAATAGCCCTGCCTCACGCAGTTTGTGCCACCATGCTTGCGAGGATGCCGAGGACTTTGTCACACCGCTCAATTTGGTAGACAGACATATCAATGTGGAGTTTTTGCCCCTCCAATTTGAGGAAACGCCACTCTGTGCCGGAGGTGGTGGCACCGTAGATGCGAGGAATGTCATTGCCTTCTTGGGCGTTAAAACGTTGGGCAGCTACCATCTCCGCAACACACTGCCCAAGCCCGATTTCCAGATTATCGTTCTTCGCCTCAACAAGGACGATGACAGGTGCTTCTAAATTAAATTGTACAGGCGACAGACCGATGAGAAAATCACACACGCCTGTCAGGTCGGCATCGGCATCAACGTTGAAGTCAATCCCTGAAAAAAGACTGATGCGATGCTCCAACTGCTCGCGGAGTTCAACCAGCACATCGGCGACAATCATTTCTGATTTTGCCTTCTCGGTGCCGATAGTGGTGGCTAATGGGATATTCCGTGCCAACACAGCGGTGAGCAGTTCGCTTGGTGCCACCGGTTCTATGTGAGAAAAAAGTCCCGCGGTATCAGTCTCTTCAAGTTGAAATGCTTCCCGCGCTGTGCCTAACGTAAAGTTGCTATACGCCATTATGAAATGCCCTCCTATGCAGTGAGTTTACCGCAGGTTCACGCCTGTTGTGCCACCATGCTTGCGAGAATGCCGAGGACTTTCTCGCACCGCTCAATGGAGTAAACAGACATATCAATGTAAAGTTTTTTACCATCCAATTTGAGGAAACGCCACTCTGTGCCTGAAGTAGTGGCCCCATAGATACGGGGAATATCATTCCCTGCTTGGGCGTTAAAGCGTTGGGCAGCTACCATCTCCGCAACGCACTGCCCAAGCCCGATTTCCAGATTACCGTTCTTTGCCTCAACAAGGACGATGACAGGTGCCCGCAAAGAAAATTGCCTTGGCGAGAGGCTTACGACGAAATCACACACGCCGATCAGAGCGGCATCGGCATCAACGTTGAAGTCAATTCCTGAAAAAAGACTGATGCGGTGCTCCAACTGCTCGCGGAGTTCAACCAGCACATCGGCGACAATCATTTCTGACTTCGCCTTCTCGGTGCCGATAGCCGTGGCTAACGGCACTTTTCGATCCAACACAGCGGTGAGTAGTTCGCTTGGTGCCACCGGTTCTATGTGAGAAAAAAGTCCCGCGGTATCAGTCTCTTCAAGTTGAAATGCTTCCCGCGCTGTGCCTAACGTAAAGTTGCTATACGCCATTATGAAATGCCCTCCTATGCAGTGAGTTTACCGCAGGTTCACGCCTGTTGTTTTACCATGCTTGCAAGGATGCCGAGGACTTTGTCACACCGCTCAATTTGGTAGACAGACATGTCAATGTGGAGTTTTTGCCCCTCCAATTTGAGGAAACGCCACTCTGTGCCTGAAGTAGTGGCCCCATAGATACGGGGAATATCATTCCCTGCTTGGGCGTTAAAGCGTTGGGCAGCTACCATCTCCGCAACGCACTGCCCAAGCCCGATTTCCAGATTATCCCTTTCAGCGCAGCTTGCAAGCTGAAACTTGCTGTTAAAACCCGCCTCAACAAGGACAATGATAGGTGCTTCCAAATTAAATTGTACAGGTGACAGACTGATGAGAAAATCACACACGCCTGTCAGGTCGTCATCGGCATCAACGTTGAAGTCAATCCCAGAAAAAAGACTGATGCGATGCTCCAACTGCTCGCGGAGTTCAACCAGCACATCGGCGACAATCATTTCCGACTTCGCCTTCTCTGTGCCAATAGCTGTGGCTAATGGGATATTTCGTGCCAACACAGCGGTGAGCAGTTCGCTTGGTGTCACCGGTTCTATGTGAGAAAAAAGTCCCGCGGTATCAGTCTCTTCAAGTTGAAATGCTTCCCGCGCTGTGCCTAACGTAAAGTTGCTATACGCCATTATGAAATGCCCTCCTATGCAGTGAGTTTACCGCCGGTTCACGCCTGTTGTGCCACCATGCTTGCGAGAATGCCGAGGACTTTGTCACACTGCACGATTTGGTAAACAGACATGTCATCGATATTAAAATTTCCATTATGACGTTCCTTTGGATATGCACGAATACACCAAATATTGTCTGGGCTACATTTTTGGCGCAGCTTGCAAGCCAAAACTTGCTATTCAAATTTGGCGCAGCTTGCAAGCCAAAACTTGCTATTCAAATTTGGCGCAGCTTGCAAGCCAAAACTTGCTATTCAAATTTGGCGCAGCTTGCAAATTTCCAAAACTTGCTATTCAAATTTACTTTTCTTGTTCTATCGCAATCAGCGTATTACGGGTTACAATGTAAAGCACGCCATCTTTTGCCACAGGTGTCGTGTAAACAGCACTGCCCATGTGGGTTTTAAACAGCACCTGCTTGGTTTTCCCTGCTTTTAGGATAACAACATCGCCATCTTCATCGCCGAGGTAAACCTTGCCATCTACAACATAAGGCGAGCCCCAAATTGCGGCGGAGGTGTCATACGTCCAGTAAAGGTCTCCGGTGTTCACATCCAAGCAGTAGAGGAATCCTCTCAGATCAGAGATGTAGAGAAGCCCATCAGCGATAGCGACGGTGGACATGGTGCGATTGAACTGTTCATCGCCGAAGTGCCAGATGCCTGCGCTCTCGGTAATATCGCCGGTTTGGGAGGCATCAATGCACCAGAGGTGTCCTACGCCCGCGCCATGCTCCGGGTCCTGCCCCACAGCGACGTAGACGTTGTCCTCGTAGACAACAGGGGTTGAAATGATGTTGTTGCGTGTGCCTCGTCCGCCGAGTGCCCAAACAGAATCTTTGGGGTTGCAGTCAAACTTCCAGATAATGTTGCCGGTTTCTGGCTCAAAGGCGTAGACCCAGCCGTCGCCTCCGGGAATAATCACCTGCGGCACCCCGTTAATAACGCCGTAAGCCGGGTTCGACCATTGCCCGTGTAGTATATTTTCACCGGGGGAGGCATCTTCCCAAACAAGTTCCCCGGTGTGTTTGTTCAACGCAATGAAGGACGGTGCATCGGGTGATGGGATGTGAATATGCCCTTCATCAACACCGTTGCTCGTTTCCAAGAAGAGCAAATCGCCGACAGCAAGCGGCGAACAGGTGGCAAGATTATGTGGAAAGACATCCAACTCATCCATCATATCGTAAACCCAGATGATATCTGCGTCAATTTCACTAGTTTCGGTCTCTTCCGTAAAGGGGCCGTCGTTTTCACCATCAAGGAAGGCTTCGGTGTCAATGCAGACAACTTCACAGCGGTTAGAGATGTAATAGAGCCTGTCGCCCTCGATAAAGGGGGTGGAGCAGATTCCTTGTAGTGGCCAATCGTTCACGCGGCCTGAGGGAAGTTTAGTGTGGGTAGTTTGCCATAGAAATTCGCCATCCGATTCCCGAAATGCCATAATAACACCCCGGTCGCCGGTCAGTTTCGGATTGCGCAGTGCTTTGTTATTGGTGCCGACAAATACTTTGCCGCCGATAATGAGCGGTCCCGCGTAGCTTTGCGAACCGAGTTGTGCTGTCCATTTGATATTTTCGCCGGTTTCCAGATCCCAACTTTCGGGAACATTTTTTTCATTGGATACCATGTTACGGCTTAACGTGCCGCCCCAGAGGGCGATCTCTTTTTCAGGTGTCGCGTTGGAAACGGCAAAACCAAGGAGAAATCCGAGCGTTAAGACTAAAAGGACGACTGGATATGAACGCCACCCGCCCCTACATTGAAAAGACATAAATTACCATACCTTTAGATTGTCATAATAGATTTCAGTTGCGGAGTAGCCGTAGATGCCAGGGCTCCCTTCGCGATTCGGAAGCGGGTCTTCGGCGGTGATAGTCCATTCAGCCGGTTCTGGTTGCCCGGTTCGCCACACCTTTCCTCGAATTACCGCTTTATCTTCAATAACCTCTACCATCATTTTCATGGTGTACCAGACATCGGTTTCCCATGGGAAATCCATAGTCTTTGCCATGCGTAAATCGGATGCCCACGAACGGATTTGCAAGCGTTGGTGTCTACCCTGCATATCCAAGGTGTAACGATTGGCAATTAAACCCATATCTGGCAGTCTGCGTTTATTTCTTGTGCCCATCAGGTCGACTTGGATCTGATAGTTTTTCATTGTGGACGGGCCGAGGTAGACATTAGAACGGTTTAAGCCGCGCTGGGCAGGCGTTTTGACTAAGACTTTATTGCCATCTTTCTCTCTCACGAAGAATTTGCCTGTCGCGCCAATCCAGTGCGTTGGGATTTTCTCAAGTTCAATCGTCTCAAAACCCTCTGTCCAGGGCAGGGGTGGGATAACGCGGAGGCGGGCAGTCGCCTGCATATCGCCTGATTGGACGGTGACTGTGCCCGCATGCGCGCCTGCACTTTTATCAGGGATGAATTGGCCGTTGTCAAGCGTTCCAGTTAAGCCGGTGTGCATCCATTCTATATTCCCAACTGCGCTTGTGCGTTCTCCGTTTGCATCAAAACCGACAACGCTCCATTGAACGGGTTCGCCCGATGTGACTGTCTCGGCAGGAGTTATCAGAATCGAAACAGCAAGCTCTGTGCTTTGCTGTGGTGTGCTCTCTTTGCCGGCGCATCCCGCAATGAGGACACACACAATCAGGCTTGCATACGTCATATATTGTAGGGCAAGGTGCTTGTGCCTCAGCCCGATTGCGAAATAAACTTTCATTCTTTTGCCCTCCCGATACAATAGAGGCGTTCTTCTGTGGTGAAATAGATGCGCCCATCGGCAATGGCGGGTGAACCATAGATTTCGACGTAGTGTTCATCCGCTGCTCGGCTTATCTCTTGGACACTTAACGCCTCGCACCCATCTTCGCCGGGTTGAAGGATAGTGAATATGCCGTTGACTTCCGTGACATAGAGTTTGCCATCTGCCCAGACAGGTGAACCCTTGCCGACTTTGCCGATGTTGTGTTGCCAGTATACTTCGCCGGTGTCAGCATTCACAGCGTGAACGTTTGCAGAGTTATCTATGACATAGAGATGTCCGGCATTAAGTGTAGGAGATGTGTATCCAACGTTAACCTCGTCATATCGCCAGACTTCATGGGTTTGGGTGACATCTCCGGTGCCGGTTGCGTCAATACAGACGACGCGTCCCATCGCCGTGCTATCTATATTTTCTTCGCCATGCGAGGCATAGACTTTCGTACCTGAAACGATAACTGATGTATTGATACCGCGCTGGCTCAGTTTAAACCCCCAAACCATCTCACCGGTATTCTGTTTCATGGCGTAGATGCTACCGTCAGCATTGCCGCCAATAATGAGTGTTTGTCCGTTGATATTGGCAACGACAGGGGTAGAGTAGGTAGTGTCTAACGGTCTACCACCGGGGGTGGAGACCCAGATGAGGGCACCCGTGCGTTTGTCGAAAGCAAAATAACGGTGGCGTGTGGCGGCCTGGGCACCCCACCCTGAGTTGAGGTAACTAATTACGACAAGGTTACCGGCGATAATAGGGGTGTGAACACGTCCGCCATAGCCTGAGATTCGTCCATATTCTTCTGTGAGGGAACGCGACCAGACGATGTTTCCATCTTTGTCAAAGCAGAAGAAGAGGCCTTGGACACCGTGTGCATAAATATTGCCTGTCTCGGGATCACCGGCAAGGCTGGTCCAACCGACTCGGTTGAACGAAATTGTGGTATGAAAGACGTTAAATTGATAATTCCACAGCAGCTCCCCGGTTTCTGTGTCGAAGCAAGCGATACGTTCCTGTTGGGTGATGCCTTCGCCGACACGCCCGATGACGTAGACCCTGCCGTTGAGGACAATCGGTGTGGAGCGTCCTATAAATTCAGCCTGCCAGAGCAGGTTCTCACCTTCAATCGACCAGGTGGAAATTAAACCGGTTTCTGCGGATGTCCCATCCTGATTCGGGCCTCTCCAACTTGGCCAATCGCTGGCGACAGCAGCACTCGTGCCAATCGCTATGAGACAACAGAAGATAAATAACCGATAAAAAATCAGTTTTCGATGGTGCAAATTTTTATTCCTCCCACTGAAGACTATTTTGGCACAGCTTGCAAGCCAAGTTGCGCGTGAAAAGCAAGCAACTTTTTGGCGCAGCTTGCAAGCCAAGTTGTGCGCGAAAAGCAAACAACTTTTTTATTTCTTACATGACTTGCTAGACAAACTTATTTCTTACATGACTTGCTATTGAAAAGAAAGCCTTCACCGTTGAAGTATAAGCGATAAAAAAGCTGCTCACTTTTTGCGGCGTATTTGCGGCTAAAGGTATGTCTCCCCTGCTTTGCAGGGGTAAATACCACCTGCGCCCAAGTTGTGAATTTTAATGAACAACTTTTTTATTTCTTACTTATGCGACGTGCATTCGTTCACAACTTGGGAAAAAACGAAGTGACATGATGTGAGTTAAGGTTTTGTGAATTGCGTATACCTATGATTTTTAAGACGCATACAAGCGTCTTAATGTTTAAATTGGCGTGTTTTGTACCGAAAAACGAAATGCGCCTGACGTCCGGCGTACTGGATATACTATTCTACAAAGCTGTCTTCAGGAATCCCCAAACGATAGGCAGCTTCTCGGTAGGTTCAACGCCAAGCCCAATTTTAGATTCAAAATTCCGGGTCACTTCGTCGGCGGTGAGCGGACGTTCGTAAATGCGGACTTCATCAATCGTGCCGGGGAAAAACCGCTCTACATTACCGCGATTGTTCGCCGCACCGATATAGACAGGCTCCACGAACGGAATAAAGGTGTCCAGCTTCTTTTCTGGCTCAACGATAACCTCTTGCGCTTCACCGTCCATATAGAGGCTGACTTTTGGCTCCCCTGCGTCCTCAATTGCGAAAACGACGTGATGCCACTTTCCATCCGACAGCGCGAACTCAATCTCAACGGCGATATCATTGCAGCCTGCGGCCGATTTCTGGCGGGCATAGTAGTGAACAATATCCTCAGCAAATGGGAACCCTGCTTTTGCACTTCGGTTCACATCAATTGCCCATGCCATATTACAACCTGCATCCAGGACTTTGAAAAGCGTTGTCCAGTCCTTCTTAAAACCGGTTTTAACCCAAGCTTCAAACGTTGAGGCACCGACCTGACTGCCAAAATCGCCGAGGTTTGTCAGGTTGACATAATCGTCGGAACCGTCAAATTCAAGTGCCTCTTTCACTTGCCCGGCAACAATTTTCGGCGCGCCTACAATTTTGCCATCGTTTTTGCCCCAGACATCTTTGACTGTGTCGCCAGTAATATCCTGCCGATCAAAAGTCCAATAACTCACCAGCCCATCTGTCACAACAGGCTCAGTGTGTGCTGTAAAGGAGAAGGTGACGATAGCCACCGTGAGTGTGAGAAAATGGATTAGCTTTTTCATAGCGAGTTCCCCCTCGCGGAAATAATACCAGGTTAATCCAATTTTTCCGGCGGAGACAGGACACCGCCCTTACGAATGAAGTTCATCTGGTATAAGGAGTTTTCCGCGCCTACGGAAAATATTTGATAGGATAATTATAGCATTTTAGGCTTTTTTAAGCAAATCTAAATTGGGGTGCGTTAGTTCTATAGTTGGGTTTCGCTCTACGCTCAACCCAACCTACATGTGATGGTTTCCCACACGACTGCGGTGCGCCCCGCCATGTCCACCGTCGCTACGCGGAGGCGATAATTTCCAGCGAGTTCAATGCGAAAATCAATTTCCACTATGGAGACTGATTCGTTTTCATCAATACGGACTTTTGAGGACTCTCTGTTTAGGAAGCGGTAATCCTCTTCCTCCGGACCGAAAAGCTCCCAAAGCACTATCTCGTTATTGTAGATGCCGTTCTCATCTGCCCCAAGTGTGTAGTAAACTGAAGCTGAGCCTGCGGTTACAGTAGCGCGTGCCCGAATTTCAAAAGAAACTTCGCCTTGATTCACAGACACATCAACATTCAATTTTGGCGGTGTGCCAGCCGGGCGAGGCGGTGTTCTCGCGCTGTTGTACAAAACCTTCTGCTCACCTTCGATGACTTCCACTGTACCGTCCTCCCGGATTCGGATGGCTTCGCGATAACCTGATAGCTTGAGTTCCTCTAAATCCCAGAGCAGGTCAAACGCGACACCAAGCCTGAGTGTTCGCTCAATCTCGGTAAAAAAGTTGCCCATCACGGTGCGGTATTTGACTCCTTCTCGGTTGAGACGCTCTAAATTCAGTTCACCCAAACCCCAAAGATTGCCTCTGCCCATGTCAACATGCCCAAGATTGTAACCGGGGGGTAGAAGGATGGCAACCTCTGCCGCTTCCCTTCGTTTTTCGAGCGATCTGTGCGGATGGCTTTCAACATGGGCACTCAGATTTCGTGAGAGGGCAAGGCATTCACCGTAAGGCACACAAGCGAGTTCGTGGTTATCCCAATAGTGGAAATGCCGCGCGCCCAGATCGTAGGCATGGGTCTGAAGCCAGAACGCATCGGCACGATGCACCTGTCCATAAATGCTCATGCCCCACCCTTTATCTGTCAACCGTGCTGCACCGCGCAGGAAACCGTAGAGGATGCTCGCGAGGTGCTTTGGGTTGTCCACCGGAATTTGACAGCCATAAGTCATGTTGATTTCAGGGAGGGTTCGCATTGTGCCAACGCGGCCAGGCGGCTCAAAAACGATTGTTGAAGGAGATTCTGTGTGTCCCTCCGACAGTTGATATGCCGCCGAGCTAATCAGTGTATCCCAAACGTATATGTTCTGTTGAAGGAATGCCATTTCTCCCACATCTACGTCGGTACGCGCTGCTAATCCGCTCAGGAGGCGCGTCGGTGCTCCCTCATATTTGGCGGTGTGGAAATAGTTTTGAAAGGCCTCAAAGGCGATTTGGGGCGTTAGCATTTTCCGAAATGCTGCATCTGCTTGCAGTTTGGGGCGAAGCACATGGTCGCGCGTGCAAACAGCAGGTTCGTCCATGAAGAGGGTAGGCCCGAGGTAGTTGCTTCTGTATAAACATTCCGGATAACTAACCTCCTCCGCGCCGAGCCCCCAATAAAAAACGTTGCGATTTTCAATCCACTTAACCTGTTCCGTGTCAACGCGCACACAGTTGATACCTGCATCAATCATCTCGTTGTAATCGGCTGCTGTAAGCGGGACGAGTTCATAGTCGGACCGGTTGTAGCGTCGCGTTTCGTCCTTCTGCCTGGTGTTGCTAGGCGTTCCGATAAGCACATCGGGACGTAGGGAAAGGCGTGTGGTGTCTGGCGGTTGGGCAAATTCTTCCGATTCCAAGAAACGTTCACGCAGATAGGCATGCCCCAAATACTGCACTGCCTGTGGGAAAATTTTATTTTCCACCGTAGTGTCCGCAGGGCGCGGGAAAAGATATTTCCACGCACCGAGTGCGGGAAGGACAGGTTTTCCGGTAAATCTATCGTGAAACTCCAGCGGCGTGTCGTCTCCGCTTTGCAGGATGTACCGAGCCGTGGTGTCGCGCGCTTCTGAAATCGCCTCGCTAGGTGCATTTTGGCTGAGCAACCAGACTGAGAATTTTTCACCATTTGCTTTCGTTGCGCGCAGCTGCAGCCATTGGTACGCCATACCTGCTTTTTCCTCAACCGCACCGATTGACAAGGCAAACGTTTGGACAACGGAACCGGGGAGTGCGCTTTGATTTTCATGACAATACGCCGCCTCTTGCCCCGGTGTGCCAAGTGGATATTGGTGAAGTTCACGGCTTTGAGGTGTTTTCATGGAATTCATTGTGCGTTGGTACGGGCGATAAATCGCCCGACTACAAACCTGATTTGTTATTCGTGACACGTTGCGCGGTCTTTCAGCATTCGATCTACGACATGTTTCCGTTGCCCTCGAACCGCAGGTTGTTCTAATTCATAGACTTCATCCGAAATCAGATGTTTATGGCTTTCGATGGGCAACGCGCTGTGCGAGCCGTTAGCAATG
Source organism: uncultured Poribacteria bacterium (assembly GCA_958295855.1). Lineage (GTDB taxonomy): Bacteria > Poribacteria > WGA-4E > WGA-4E > WGA-3G > CATQHH01. The sequence goes on from OY282383.1 coordinate 1,617,832, forward strand.
TATCGATTGAAAACGGTATAACGGGGATACGCTTCTGTCCAGCGTCTCGCACCGTGGTAGAGTGCTTCTGTGAAGATCACGCAATCGCCTGCCTTGACAGCCACATTGATGACTGTGGGGGTGCCGTCGTAAATTGACAGCATCTCGGGCGGCTCAAAGTTACGCTTATGGCTTCCGGGCAGACAAACGAAACCTGTCCCTGGCGGCACGTCAACCAACGAAATTGCTGCATTGAGGAAGCCTGCGTAAGGTTCACCTTTTTCCACGCCGTAATCCTGTCCAGAGGCATGAAAGTTGATATCATCAGACGTTGTGTAGTTTTTTGTCAAAGCGCAATCCACAAGACAGGGCGTTTCGCGCGTGAGTGCAATAATAACCCGCATAATCTCTGGGTTGAGTACCAACCGCTGGAAGGCGGCATCGCCGTATTGCACATGGTTAATCCAGTGTGCAATTGTCGGGGAGCTGGCACCGCTACGCGAAGTGGAAGTGAGTGGCGGTGGTAATTCCTCCAACGTCATGTCGTGCCATCGGTTCCCCAATTCAATCATTAATTGGATATCGTCGGGCGGAACAACCTGGTGCAGGATAATGAATCCGTGATGGTCGAAAAACCATTTTTCGTCAGGTGTTAACATGCGAACTCCTTTCAAGCCATGCGTTGAACGCCGCCACAGATTCCACCTTATCAACGATATGTGTCTGATAATTTCTGTCTGAATCTCCGACGCTAGAAATCTTGGACTCTCTGGCATTGACGCGGTTAACCATTTGCGTCCACGACGCGCGGCCGCCTGCCGATGGACGGTGGCAAAAGCATCCGTTTCAGTTGTTCTGTCAATTCGCCGTATTTGCTAATGTCATAATAGGTGCCTGCCCACGCCGAGTGGCCCGGACTGTATTTATAGAGCAAGGAGCGACGTTGATGCGCCGCGCGCCACGGCATCGTGCCATGAATAACGGCCTCGGTGAAAAACAGCACATCCCCTGCCTCAACAGGAGGCTGCACAACGTAGTGCGCGGGACGCTCGAAGCCCCGTACCCCTGATGGAATATGCGTTGGAAAGTTGCTCTTGTGGCTTCCCGGTATGCATGCGAATCCACCTGCGCCTTCTGGCGCGGCTGCCAAGTTGTATGTCATGACGCACAGCCCGTTCCGCATGACACCGTCTCTATACTTATACCAATGATCTCCCTCAGGCCCGCCGGGCCGCCCTCCGTCTTCTCCGCCATGTAACCCGCCGCGTCCTTCGCCACCGTTCATGAAGATGGCGTAATCGTGGTCGAGACGGACATGGGGTCCCAAGAGCTCGATGAGATAGGGGAGAATCTTAGGGTGATCAATGAGTCTCTTAAAGGGCTCTCCCCACAAACTGGGGGGTCCCTGCATGTCGCCGTTATCAATGATGGCGTTCATCTCAGCCACTTCATCCGGGGTTAAAACGTTCTTTATTACCAAATAGCCTTCAAGGTCGACGATAAATTTTTCTTCGCCTGTCATGATAGAAGCTCCTTCCCTTTGCCATTAAGGGATGTTTTCAGATCGTTGTTAGTGAGGTGGGATTTTCCTCTCAGGTCCGAACTTCTCTGCTCCCTGGGTCTTCTGACAATCTCAAATCCTAGGGTTGTGAGAACTTTAGTCGCAACCGCCTCGCTGAGTCTATCCTCAACCGCAAGAATGACGTTCCATGATCTCATTCTAATAAACTCAACTGTTCAGAATATCCTGAAAACACAACTTCTCCGGCAGTAAAGCCTGTCTTAAGGAGGATGTGTACATCGTCAATATCGGAAGCCAATTTCACTTCCGTTCCTGCCTTTGTCGGTGTGAGCATGAGCACTTCGGTACCGTCAATGCCGGGTTCGGCAAGCAGAACATCGCTCTGTGTGCTAACCAAGACTTGCTGATTCTTACTCGCTTGCATTCGGAAAAATAGCGGAGCGAGTTGAGATACGAGTTCCGGATTCAATGAAAGTTCCGGCTCTTCCAACAAGAGGACAGAATCACTTTCAAGAAGAAACCATAAAAGCGCGATTAACCGTAGCACGCCGTTAGAAAATTGATCTTCGCGTTGCCAACCTGCTTTAGGGTGCCAATGAGAATAACGCGCTTGTAAATGCGGATGCCCGGTGAGGGTGTCTCGAATAAAGGCTAATTTCTCAAATTGCGGAATTGCCCCTTTGAGCACATGTTCAATTGTTTTCAAGCGAGAACAACGCGTCTTCTCATCTGCACTGGCGACCTGCTCAAGAAACCCAGCCGCGAACGGATTGTCTTGAACAGCGGCACCTGAAATAGCATTGGGCGAAACCAGATGAAAGTCGGTGATAGCACCCACGAAATCAACGAGTTCGCTAAAATCGCGGTTACCTCCCTCAAGAACAGATCGGGTGAGTCGCTCAGGATGCGTTTTGTCGGCTGCCTCGGGTCTATCGACGAGGAGGTTCCCATTTTCCCATACCCGTTCATACGTAAGACAAGCCCGGCGAGCGCCTTCGCTTTCCTTGTGAAACCCTATGCCATATTGCCATGTCGCAGGTGCTTCTGAATTCGCAGAGAGGTGCATCTCAATTGCCACTTCGGAGGCTGGCATTGCAGACAAGCATCGGATATTAGAGACACCGCCTCGGACACTGAGTGCGTTTTGTAAGCCGCCACCTTCCGCCTTGACAATATCACGCAGAAAACGAAAGATGTCAAGCAGATTCGATTTGCCAGACGCATTCGCACCTACGATAAACTGACGCTCTGTCAGTGGAACATCAATCTGCTGAAAATTCCGCCAGTTTTTGACAATAAGCCGCGTGATAATCATAAGGGTGAATCACCTCCACAACGGGCTCCTCCATCTGTGTGAATGTTGCAATATGAGCAACCTGCAAACCTTGTTCTAATGATAACATATTCGGTGAACGGATGTCAACCGAGAATCCCTTGCCTGCGAAATTGGGGTGTTTTTCTGCTTATTTCATTGGTGTTTTGCTTAAGAATGTTACATTTTTTGACCCAAAGGGTGCCATTCCTTTTTGTCCACCGACTGCTGAAGCAAAAATGCCGCTCCTATCTGAGGAGCGGCAAAACAATTCATCAACAACCGAATGCTAATATATCTGCTAAACAGGTATCAACTTCACGAAAACTAACAAACTATCCAGATATGGAGGATTTCATTTCCTCAACTTGTTGCCACATCATGTCAATTTTTTCCTCGGATTGTGCCGGAATTAGAAAACCTGCCCAATCTCTTTTCAAACTTTCAACACCGCTTGTGTCAAGTTCTTCCAAACCCAGCATCCATTGTTGGATGATACGCCCGCAACGGACTACCTTTGCCCTTTCTTCGCTCCGCATATTCCAACGATTTGTTGTAGTAGACTTGATTAACAGGAAGTACTGCCACGGGGCTTGATGGAGCCGCCATTCTAACCGACTTAGTCCTCTTAACGCCTCGCGGACAGTATCTGGTGTAGAATTTTCAGGATCGGGGAGGCGTTTGTCAAGTAACGCTCTAACAATTTTCGCTAGCATCTGTTGTCCGATGGGCCAAAACAACAGATGATCTGTTTCATCTTCGCTTTCTGTATCTGTAAGTTCATGAATCCGCATGTTGGGTGGATGGTTATGAAGAATCGGGAGTTCTGCAAGTAATGCATCCCAATACATTGACAATTCAACATAGAGACTGTCAATGTATTCCTCGGACGGGCGGAACCGTTTAAAGGTTTTCAGATCCGCGCCTTCCTCACTGATTGCTCCCCAGCCCTTGGGGATTCTCTGTACCGAGCTAAGCAATTCAATGTTCATCTCGTACAAAGTTTCAAGGCTGGTAAAGTACGAATCTTTGTGAGTAAGATTTTTTCCTTTCCGTGTCTTAATCCGCCTTGACTCGCGCTGTTTGCCGGCCGATTTAAAGAAATCGTTCTCAGTCACCAGCCGCCGCGTGAGAATGGCAAACGTATCATCCTCGTCCATGATGATGTTCGTCGCCTGATCCGTCGGCTTGGCATAGCGGTTAAGATTTGAGAAGAGCCTGCGATACTTTTGCATGAAATCTTCATTAGAATCTTCTAGACGCGGCATGATGACGATGACAGAAAATTCGTCATTCTCAAAGTCTTCAGGCGCACCATCGGATAGCGGATTGTTCCGATCGAGAAGCGTTTTAATGGCTGAAAGGCGGTGCTGTCCATCTAGGGCGTAGTACTTCTGTGTGCCATCAAATTTCAAGACACCGAATGCTTCGTTAAGCCGCCGGTCGTCATGAAAAATTGAAAATTGCGGATCTTCTGTGATCGTAATCGGGTAGAACATCGGATTTCCCTCAAGAGCAGCAACAACAATTGAGGCGAAGAAACGGTCCGGTTGACGTTTCAGATATTCCACAATCTCCTTCTTAACTCTGCTTTCCTTCAAAACTCGCTGAATTGCTTCATCAAGAGTCCGATCTTCATAAACTTCAGAAGCGTATTTCACGTTTTCGCTTAGTTCGCGTGCACTCATTTTGACGATATAGTATCTAAACGATCCCATCTGTGAACGTAAAGCTGGATAAATATTCATTAATACAATCCTCCATCGGATTTGTCGGTTTGCAATGCTCAAGCCGGGTGGGGCGATTCTGTCCTCGCGGGGATATGTCCACGGACGAGATTTGCCGGAGGCCCAAAGCAGTCAACGAGCCGAGCCTCAAGTTCATCTATATGCTCAAGACTCACTTCAGTAAACCAGTACTCAAGGCTATCACCAAAACAGCATATCGCCATCTCAATCTCCAACTTTGGCCGGTTGTAGTGCTCAAGGAATCGACGGCGCAGTGACTTAGACTTGCCGACATAGATGATGTTATACAGGGTCTTAATCAGGAGTTGCGTGAAATCAGGTGGTTGCTACAAATCGCATACACACCCGGGATCTCGGGGACGCTCTCACGGTAAAGTGACTCGAACTTTGCCTTTGACCTAGGAAAGGCTGCTCTTATTTCATAATCATTGATAACATTCCAGGATCCAGGGTTCCAAATTACTAGAAATTCTGCCCGCTTCTTCTTGGATGTCCTGAAGTTTGTTATATGAATTCCCGCGTGTCCGTGAAACGATAGAAATCGCTAGTTTTTGCTCGGTGATCCAATTAATCAACCTTCGTTGCACCAAGTCTTCTACCGCCTCGCGATATACCGGACTATCGATTTGGAACATCTCTTCCGGTGTGAATCTTATCGCTACAAAATCAACCTTCTCGAGCGGTACCTCTTCGTAGTGATAAAGATCAGAAAGGCGTTGAAGATAGGTATTGCCGTACGTATCAGACAAATGTTGGGTGAGCCTGCCAAGGGGGCCTGTTTTCGCCCTCGTTTGCCCAACATAGAGCGTCGCTCGATCTCCAAGGATTCCATAAATCGTATACAAAAACTGGCTCTGTTTCGTAATTGTTACATCGAAAATTGTTGCCAGCACACGTTCCACAGAAATTCTCATAAGTCCGCCAAAAAGTCCGTTAGATTAAGTCTTCGGATTATATCTAAAAGCGTTCCGCCAACCCTCTCTCTATATTCCGCCATAATTTCCTCAATTTGACCATCATCGCGTTCTGATTTATAAACCAGGTCATATTCGCCCCTAGCAATTGCAAAAAAAAGAACGTCTACTATCTTCAGTAGATTGCTATTGTCGTAGACAGTGTCTAAAATATCTCGGCAAAAACTATGCGACCGATTGACCCGCACAATTAGCCCATGTGTCGGATCGTGTGCTCTTTCCCAGAGTTGATTGTTGTCTAGTGTATCGACATAGAGCACGCGATGCCCTGTTTCGCTGACGCGCTGCTGGTCCTCACTATGTATTGGCTTCGCTTTAGCAGCCTTATTCCGGCGGTGCTCCAGTTCCTTCCTCTCTTCAGAAGGAGCAACAACCTCATCCCGCTCGTCTTCATCAGTTTGAAGAGCGGCAATCCTACTCAACGCTTGATTGGCAGTATCGTGTGGGTTTTGCGTGAGCGGCTCAACGGAAACTCGGTGCGCGGTTTTCCAAGCAATCCGACTCTTTTTGGCTGCTTCGAGAACCAAAGGTTTAAGTTGATTCTCGGCGATTTCCGAGAGATGTATACGACTCTTTGTAACATCAATATTTAAAACATCATCGGCATCACTGTTGATTAGCAGGCGACCCCGGAAAGCATACAAATCCTGATCTTGTGGCACAAAACCGAGACTATCTGCCCACGAAATCAGTCGCCAGTCACGATAAATGTAAAAACCGCAATTCCCGGCCTCAATTCGATAACGGGCGCGACAATCTTTCCGGCTCATTAAACCTTTACGTTCTACGCTCGGGGGATGCGGAAGTTGGGTGATTTGAACTTGTGCCGTTGTATATCCAGTGACGGTAAGCTGAATCGCTTGTGATTCGGTAATCCACTTCGGCTGAAGTCCGTTCCACGTATGCTCGTTCAAATTAGCATCATCGGGATCAATTTCATCTACAAACAGTGGATCTATCGGGACGACATCATCAGTATCAATTGTCAGTGAGAGGGGTTCAAATCCCTCAGCGAGGCCCTTCAAATAGTAATAATAGATAACCCCAGCCTTACGCTTTAATCCATCAATGATTTCAGCGGTGCGCGGTAAAGACTCAGAGAAGATTTTGGTAATACGGATTAAAGTGCCTGACTTTTCTTGAGCACAAGCCTTCAATTCCGCGACATCTTCTTCTGTCGGATCGGTTAACTCATAAACGTATTTTCCTGCCTCAACAATTGAATCTTGATCCAACACAACTTTGCACACTCTATCTGAGTCATTTTCAGCACGGGATATGATTTCTAGTCGTTTCCCTAGCGATGCGGCAGCTGTTTTCATGCCCATACCGAACTTTGAAAGCGTGTTTTCATGATATAGTGCGGCTGATGAACCTAAGGTAAGAGCATTCGCTAGTTCCTCCTCATCCATGCCACACCCGTTATCTGCAATGACAAACGACTTTAAAATCGCTTTCGGTCTGCCACGTTGCCTGTCTTGTCGTTCTTGATTCGCTTTGATGGCAACACAAGTCGCCCCTGCGGATACTGAATTATCCACAAGATCCAAAAGAGCAGATACCGGATCGTATCCTATGCGGCCTAAGGCCTGAAATACGCGTCCTGCATTCCAAGTTCCTTCCTTTATGCTCATCCTTCTCTCCTTGTTCTTGTCATATCATTTCTGCGAAATGCAGACGTGTCCGGTGCGAGGTGACAATCTAACAGATCGTGCTACAAGCGCGCTCGCAGTGACGATTACCGGCACCTATCAACAAGAATGACGTTCCATGATCTCATTCTAATAAACTCAACTGTTCAGAATATCCTGAAAACACAACTTCTCCGGCAGTAAAGCCTGTCTTAAGGAGGATGTGTACATCGTCAATATCGGAAGCCAATTTCACTTCCGTTCCTGCCTTTGTCGGTGTGAGCATGAGCACTTCGGTACCGTCAATGCCGGGTTCGGCAAGCAGAACATCGCTCTGTGTGCTAACCAAGACTTGCTGATTCTTACTCGCTTGCATTCGGAAAAATAGCGGAGCGAGTTGAGATACGAGAAAGAAGGCGTGTCCTCAGCTTTTCTATCTGGAATAGATGCAATGCTTGTTTTCATCTGTAGAAAGTTGTCGCCTATAGGACGTAAATTTAATCTTCTAGCAATTGCATGATTTCATCAAAACTAAAGCTCAAGATAAATTCTGCGTAGTGGCTGTCAAACAAATCTTTGAGGTAAGTGCCTAATTCAATCTCGGAATCCGTGCCATTTTCCTCTTGCACAACCTGATACTTATGAGCCTTTGTAATTGAGTACAAAAACAGTGTATGAGAATACACAGAAGCGATATATTTCCGATTAGCGATGTCTAGCTGTTCCTGACTTGGATTTCTAGTCTTTGCTTTGAAGTTCTTCAAAACAGTACTATCCATATTGATATAGATTCTCTCTAACTTCTCGCCACTCACCATAGGGTAAATCACAGTAGCGTAATTCATTTCCTCGCCTGTCGCACTTTCGACTTGTCCCCAAGTTAGCTCACCATTTTTTTCCGGTCTTTCCTCTTTGTAAGCGAATATCAGATCAGGCAAACCTAAATTCGGGATTTCCTTATTGGCAGCTTTCGGTGAAGGCTGCTGCGGTGCTTTAGGTTCACTTATCTTTATCCAGAATATTTCCTCAAAAAAACTGCCGGTGGGGTCGCTAAGGCTGACTTTAACCCTCGCTTCATTCCCAACATGTACTTTTTCTTTTGGACTGAGATGAATCTTAATTGTTCCGTTCTGAGGACTACTTTTCCGTGCATTGAATACATCTTCAACCCGGTCAACTTTGCCGGGGGCATCGCCACCTTGTGTTTCATTCGTTTTGAAATCAAGAATGGCAATTTTCAATTCCCCCGGTTCTTCGATGCGGTCAAAATAATTGTTTTCCACATCTGTGTCAAAGCGGATTGCTTTCTCACCACCAAGTGGAATTACTACGACACCTTTTCCGTCTTTTCCCTGCACATGCCGTTTGAAAAAAGTAGGGAATCTTTTTGGATTAAAGGGTTGCATGTCTTTTTTCCCCGGTTTTTTCTCGGTTGATTTGTTGATGTCTCTTTTTTGGTTACCCCTAGACTGCAAATCCAGATCCAGGGTTTGGCCCAACAACTTCAACAACTCTTCGTTTCGGGAGAAATTCTGAGCAAAAGATCTAATCAAGTCTTTTGCATTCTCGCTTTCCACTGCTATTAAATCTTTTCGTCGGTTTCGGATTTCTGCCAAGCGCCCATCTTTTGCCCCGAGTTTGTCTGCTAAAAAGCTCCGTAAGGCGCGTGTTTCCTCTCCACTCTTTAACCGATCACGGGATGCCATAAACAACTCTTTACGGAAATCATAGTTCATGTTTGTGCAATCAACATGAATGAGAAGATGTTCCTTGAGTAAGTTAAATTTTAGAGAACGAGTTATGAATTCAGATGTGTAGTGTCCATGAACCTGCCCATTGACCGAAAACAGCACAGACATTCTGTTTTTGAAAAACTCGCGCTGAATTGTTTTCTTAGTCTCTTTGACAGATTTACCCTCAATTTTCGTTCTGAAAACATAGCACGTCACTTTCATCTTGCCGAAAAGCGCGTTGTCAAAATCTTCGGAAAAAGACTTTTCAACGTACCTGTTATCTTCTTGTTCTAACCTGCGTTTTAATCCGTATAAGCCCCTTCGTAAGGAACTCTTAGGATAGCGCTCCTCTTTTTCAATCGTGTACACTGGCAAAACAGGTTCAAACAGATACTCGTTAATGCTCTGGTTCAAATCCCTAGAGATATCGGAAATCCCCGAAGGCAGATCGTAAGAGTACATTTTGATAATTGTGCCTGTCGTGAATTTCTTGTTGAACAGACCCAAATCCTGTTGATTCGCTTGGAAAGTAGAGGTCTTTCCATTGATCTTCAAGTATTCGTACCACGTACTCTTTTTTACGCGCTCTTCCGCTTTGCTCAGCGGATGTTCCCTGATTAACGTGAAACCGAATTCCCCTGTGTTATCGTAACGCTTTGAGCCGATTAACTGGTATCGCTTTTTACCGCAAAACACAATGGCACCGCTTCCACCCATATTGTATTTGCCTTGCACAAAATGGATTTCGTTCTTATTTCCCCGCAACAGTGAGAGAAAGGTGTTCTCAAATTCTTCAGGATGCTGTCCCTCACCATCATCATAAATAATCAGGGAGGTATTGCCCCGTGGTCCATCAGCAAGAATTTGAATGCTCTCAGCTTGTCTATTTCTATCCTGCGACAGGTCCCAGTCACTGTGATTTGCAAAGAAGTTAACTTTGGCTTCCTCCATGGATTTCGGAGCACTATCAGACTTGGGATTGATACCTGCTTCCAAACATTTCTTCATTAAAACAGCATCAATTGAGTTCGTAATTTTCTCAATTAGCGAGGCAATCGGAGCGGATTGTTGGTTTTCGATGACACCGAAATTATTCTCGTTACCACCAAGGGCATGCCAATTTTCCTGTTTGAAAATGTCCGGATAAGCGTTGACGACTTTATCGACATTGTCCTCGGTTTGGGCGAAATATAGTTTGTTGAAAAGTTGCCTCATGTTCATCGTTCATCTCCACTTTGCTTTTCTCTAATGCTGTCTACTACTGACTTCAACAGCAAAACTTGAATCTGTGCACCTGACTTCGTATTTTGTAGGTAGCGTGTCACTCCAGGATAAACCAGGTTTTCATAATACATACTGTGCTCTATATCAGCGAACCCAAACTGATCAGAATTTGAATTACCTTCATCCCAGGCAATCACCAATTTTAGTTCGCGAGGATCCTTAGCTTCCCGTTCTAAATCTCGAATCAGGGAGGATGCAGTAACTTTAAACTCAATCGCTTGAAGTTGCCTGTCATCTGCTGGTACTAAAGGAGGACTTTTATCCCCACTCCGTCTTATGAGGAATCTTCCATCATACGGCTCCATCTGTGATAATCCAAAGCTTTGGTAACCTGTGAGGTATTCTCTGCCAAGTAACTCAAAGAAAAGGGCAATAACATCATTTTCATCCTTAGGCACTTTTTTGACCACAAGCTCAGGAATACCAAGGCTTTCACGTCGTAAAAAGAAATCGTACTGTTCTTCAGGACCCGGGGGAGTTATTCTCCCAACCCAACCAGATGCAGCCGTTTGAATCGTAGTTGCATAAGCATCGTTCACAAATCGTCGGATCCGATGGACCAGATGAGTATCAGTTAATTGTGACTTACCATAATTAAGTTGTGCATTTACATCTATGACTAAATCAAAGCAACGGACATACGCCTGATTACGACCTCGAGTCAAATCTATTGCATGTGTCGTAGCCACTCCATTTACGGAAATCACACGTTGACTTCCACCGGGAAGGAATTCCTCAAACAAAGGGATATGACCAATAGTAAGGAGGATTCCGTTGATTCTCGGAAATAATTTTTCTCTGTATTCCTTTATTGATTCCCCGACTGTTTTTGGGAATGCCCCATGTTTGTCGGTGACCAGCTTTTCATAATCTTCTCTGTCAAAATAACGGCGAAAATTAAATCCTTTCCAGGTTCGAGTAAGATTCTCACCCCCGCGTCCCAATGCTTCATCGTATAAACCTGGGCGATTTTGCTGCGAAACCCAATTACAGGTATCTGAGACAAGAAGGTATTTAGGTCTAATTTCGAATGAGAATTTCGTCTTTCCATCAAAAAGGTCTCCAATTTCCTCCCCGAAAGCAGCTGAGGGGTCGGAGCAGGTCACGTTTATTTTAATAGCAGTATCCCCTAAATCCTTTTTTTTCCCAAGATAATTCAAAACATCTCCAGCGTATGTATGGCGACGGAGAAAAGCCTCCATTAAGCCTGCAAATCGGTTTTCATAAAAACCTCGTTTTACTGCCGATTTTAAGGTTTTGCCAAACCCACTATCGTTGCCTTGCGGTAAGCATTGGGCGTGCATGTTTTGCATAAATTGCTCAACAGGGTCGTATGCAACATGGCTGGGAAATTGATAATAGACTTCTGTTCCCTTTTTTAGTGGAGATAAATCGTTAGGGAACTGACTAGGGACCTGTAAATTCGGAGGTGGGTCTTTCTCGAATTGGTAAGCATCCGAGATTTCATAACAAAATGCGCCCTCGTTTGAACGTCCCCGGATACTAAATTTTTTGGAAGAGAACAATACAACTTTTATCCCTACGCCCACAAACCCAAAGAGTCGAGGGTTACCATCCCGTTTTGTTCCACCGCCAAGGAATAGGAGTTTTGGATTGTTTGGAAAACCAACACCAGTATCGGTAACTTTAACAGATTTCTTGTCTAAGTCGAGATGAATAGTGATTTCATGAGCGGTGCCATCTGCTTCGACAATAGCATCAATAGCGTTCTGGAGGGCCTCCCCTAAAACGATTTGCGTCGGGTTGTAAGCACTAATTGTCTGTTTAAGCTGATGCAGGTAATTCTCACGTAACTCTGCTGAAGGATTCAGTAAATCTAAGGATTCCATGTTACGAACTCCGTTTCAAATGTCTGCTAGATTAGATGTCTACGAGCGAACTATCACTTATGGCAAATCAGGCACGGCTCCTCGTCGTCCTCGTCATCGTGGACATCGGTGAGGATCTCTATCAGCCGGCGATTCGGTTTCACCGTTTTCTTGGATGCCATTGCCTGTTCCGCGCGCGCCTTAATCTCCGCTACCCGTTCTGGATGCGACAACTCCTCTAGACTTTCACCCTGAGACCACGTGAACCGCTCACCCGTCTCCGGATTAAATTTCTCGTAACTCTTGGCGAGTTCAAAAAGTTCCGGATGTTTTTCTAACAGTCCCACCCACTCGGATTTGCGTTGGAAGAAGCAGAAGTAACACCCGGAACGCGTTCGCCAATCGTAATAGGTGGGGAGTCCGATCCCGTTCTCCTCCAAAATGCGGTAGACATCCGCTTTGGTGATGCCGTCCTCTTTAAAAGGATATTTGGGTTCAATATTACGGACAGAGGAGGTTTTTGGCGGTTTGTAGCCGACGCGGTCTTCGTCGGCGCGGATGGCGATATAGTGATACGCTTTACCTGTGCCAACGTATTCCTCAAAGGGTTTGATTTTGAGGTTATAGGTGCACCAACGCACTTGCGACGATGGCAGCAAGTTACCGTAAAGCGTCAGCCAGTGATCGAAGTCTCTGTCCATATTGAGACGTGCAATCGGTTTGCCGAGGAATGCCTCCAACCGATCCAGAAACTCGTAAGTCTCGGGCAATTCCTTACCGGTATCAGAGAAGAAGTATTCCATCTCTGGTACTCTGTCCCGCATATAAACGGCGAGTGCGGAGCTGTCTTTGCCGCCGGAAAGCCCAAGGATATGGCGTATTTTTTGTTCCATGTTTCCCCTCTCTATTTTTCAAGTTGTTGCATCCATTTTTTTGAAATGCGCGCCAAAATTGCGATGTGAAGTTCGGGGTTGTCATCTACGTTGAACTTGTCAAAAACCTGCTTAATCGCGTCCTCTATTTCCGTAGCCCGCTCGTCGGCGGTCGGTGTTAAGGTGACAACCCGTTCCTGTTCGTGTTGGTTCGGCGTGGTGATTCCCACCCGAATTGGCTCGCCTGCTGATGATTCAGTGTGCTCCCGTTTTTCATAAGACACCGCTTCAAAATGCCGAAACTTCCGCGCTAATTCAGAAAGGTTAATCTCAAATTGGGCTTTATCTGCGTCTACCCACGATGCGGGCGGTTTTTTGGCAAGATAGGTTGCGATTGCCTCGATCCAACTGGTGAAATCGTGCCCGCCGCTACAAACTTGGATTAAAAATCCTTTGAGCTGCGTTTCAATTGCTACCCCTAACAAGGGTTCAGCTCTGGCGACTAGTTCGGCGCGAAGTTCTTCCTTCGTCGGAGACAAGTTGAACGCTTCCACTAGCAGGTGCTCAACGGAATTCAGCAAAGCACCGTAAGCCTGTCCTAACTCAGACAATGCGCCTTGCAGCGTGCTGAAAAAATCCGAGACTGCCTTTGAACTTGTTGTTGCTTCTGTGCCAAAAGCAGGGAATCCAAGTACTTCTGGCAACTCCTTAAAGAGCAGCACGTCCGGTTCACGCGCATTCTGAACGGCTTGGCGGAGGTTTTTCGCCCCTTCACTTAACGCTTGCGTTGTCAAAGTGTACTTGGGGAGTTGAACGATAAAGCCCATGAGGGGCGTGACCACCGTTAGCAAATCCGGGTTTTCGGTTTTTACTGGTTGGTTGAGTATCCCCAAAAATTGTGCAAACAGTTCTGCACGGATGCCCGCCATCCGAAACCGCTTTAGCTCAAATTGCTCTGGTGCTTTAAGCAGCCGTTCAAAAACCGGCATTGAGAGTTCGGCAACAAAGGAGCCGTTTTCGTAGAGCGCAATTTCTGTTTTGTAACAGTGCATCGCGGCGCATAAGAGGATAGGCAGTGGGCCGCTTCGCACACCGAGCGGCGGTGCCATCAGGCGTTCATAGAGTGCTATAACGGGTTGTCGCTCGCCTTCACACTCGGCAAGAAACGCCTCGATGGCATTCCATGTGGGCACTATCCCGTTTTTATCGGGTGTTTTCGGAGGATGAAACCCCCAAGTTCCCAAAACGTGGCTGTGTATCCCTGTATCCCATAAGAGAGAGCGGTAGATGCTCATTTCGGGCGGATAGCCGGTGATGCCCAGTTTTTCCTGCGCGCCGTTTTCAAGCATGGCTTGAATTAATTTCTTTCGTGCGGTTGTCACTGTAGCAGAGATTTTGCGCCGATTGATGAGTTCATTCTGAATAAGGGGCGTTTCGTGGTAAACCTCATCACATATTTTCGACAGGTGTTCGTTTCTCGCTCGTTGGGAGTTAATATCTACCAGTTGTCCCTCGTGATACCAGGTACAAGTGCCTTCGTTGTTTTCACTAAAAATGGCTGTTAACCGATCTGACACCTTTCCCTCCGCTGCTATACGCCGTACTGAGAGCTCACGTCTTGCGACTGCGTCGCCTTCTAGTTCGGGTGTATTTTCCGCAACCCAATGTAAGTAGGCAAGTTCAGAGACGGCATCGCGCAGAAAACCGATGGAACGCGGGATGGCAATCAATACCTCTTTGCGGGCCGATACGTCTATCCCACTAGCCTTTTCAACGAGCTGCGTAACCTCGTGTTCATTTTCAGGCAACGCGTAGAGTAGAAGCCCATCTGCCTCGCCGAGTGGCTCTCTCAGATCTGCATCAAAGTTTTCCACATCGGTGTATCGAACAGTGAAATATCGCAAGGTGCCGGTTTGGAATAGATGCCTTCGTGCAACAAGGGGACGTGTTGGCATATAGTGCGATAGATCTGTAGCAAGGACGACTTTCGGGTCAACATGCCTTTCTGCCTCACGGAGTTTTGCCTCAATGTCAACGTCACTCCCTTCCCAAAGCGCATAAGCCTTATTGTAACGGCGGTAGATAGCAATTGAACGTTTTTTCAAAGTGGCAAGTGCTGTCTCAAATTCGCGGGTGAATCCTTCTGTTTTATCATCTAGCGCGTAACGGAGCAGCTCATTTGAGGCTTTCAGATTGGGAATCACTTCTCCAACGATGCCGAGCAAACCAATGGTCTTAATCAATTTAACGGGCATGGCAGACGGATCTGAGAAACGATCTACTGCGGATTCAATTTCTACCCACTTCTTGCCATTGTGAGAAACGGACAGTCGATTTCCGATAGTGGTGTTGAGATAATCGTACAGTTCCACGAGTGAAAACGTTGGTAGAGGCTCTCCGTTGTAATGTTGTGAGAACAGAAAGTCTTGTAATCCGTGCGGTTCGTTTGAACTGAGAAAAGCGAAGAGAGAGCGTTCGTTCTGTGCAAATCTCCGGAAAATCGAGTCTATAACGAGTACAACTGTCGGATGAAGTGGCAGACAATTTCTCAGGAGTTCACTAAATTCGGCCTTGTCAAGTTGACTCGGTTTGAGGTCGAATTCAATAGGCACACCTAAAGTTCCTTCCTCATCTTTTGAAATCCTTTTGATAGCAGCCCCAATCAGGCGGAGTACCTGCTCGGTGGGTTCTACAAAGGCAACATCCTCAAATCGCCCCTGTACCTTCGCCCACTCCTCCTGTTGTGATTTGGCTACCTTATTTGCGTATTGTTCAAAGGCTTGATGCAGAATCGTCAGCAAAAGCAGCGGTGTCTGGTCACTTCGTGTGGCAAATTCAGCGAGCGTCTGGAGGACAAACACATCGCTTTGTGCTGGATGTTGTGCAGCGTGCTCAAGAAACTTGCCAAGTTCATCAATCACTAGCAATAAACCGCTCCCACCATTTTTCTTAATAGCACGCGTCGCTAACTCAAAAAGAGCAGTGATTTCAGATGCCTGTGGAAGGCTATCGTTGGTTTCCGCTGTTTTCAATAGTTTTCGGATCTTCCGCTGAAGTGAAGTAGTTGACGAAATTCCGAAATTCTTGAGGCCATCTTCTAAGCCACGCAGAAGGGCAATCGGAAGCGGTGCTCGCTCTCCAGAGATAAGCACTGGACAGAATCCATATAGTGTCTTTTTTCCGCTACCGTTTGTGCCCATGAATCGCTCATATAGCGAGGCATCACCTCGTTTCAGCAGTGCTAAAGCCTGTTGCGTTGTCAGTGCCTCAGGATTTCCGAGCAACTTTGCGGCGAATAGTGCGAATGCTGATTTCCCCGAACCGTAGGGACCCGTAAGCGACCAGGCTTTTGATGTTGTCCCATTTTCAAGCGTCGAAACAACACGGGTCACTACCTCCCGCGCGGTAACAGTTAATATGTATCCGTCTAGGGCGTTGTCTGTATAGAAGTCGCGTTCGAGATGAACTGAGCGTCGGAAACGCCCCTTGACCTGAAAAATATCTGACAACGGGACATTATCCATAATACCCCTCTAAAAGTTCCATCGAATTTAAATCTCTATGTCGAAAGACCTGTTTCAAACCTGCGGTTTCGTCGTATTGCAACGCGCCCTCGGTAAGTTTTTCAAGTCTTTCAAGATACGTCGTCATAGTGTCTTCATCTAACCTGAAAATTCGCCCGGGACTTGAGGGTGTATGCATGAGTTCCGAGAATGGCAGTGCTTCCAATGCGGGGAAGCGGACATCCCAAAATGCGACTATCGTTGCCGCAACAACCTCAATTGGCAGCGTCTCTTTTTTCCCTCGTTGGAATTCATATCCATTTCCATCGGGCAATTCGGCGATTAAGTTCAACTCAATGAGTGGGCAGTCAAACGTATCCTCAACTACGGCTGAGGTCTGACGTGACTGGCAGTAAGTGCGGATAAAGCAGTTAACATCCCGTTGAAGTGTGTTATCAGAAACAGGTCGCATGGATGCTCTTTGCTGCAATGCCCACTCGGACAATTCCTCTTTGAATGTAGGCAGGGAAAATTGATTTCCCTTTAAAATGTTAAATGCCCAATACCATGTGGTTGCCGGATTGATATGGGTCGCGATGTGCCAATGAATCAGCCATAAAGTGGCTGGATCATCAAGGTACGGGTCAAGCCCTTTTTGGGTGTCAAAAATAGTTTGGCCGAACTTAGTGGGAACAAATCGCCCGCGTTGATAGCCATCTGCTTTGATGAGCCCCGCGACACTACACCAATGCCGAATAGAACTGACCATGTTTTTTCCGACACCTAAAGTCATAGCGGCATTCTCCGAGGAAAAGACGGTTGGGTCTTCTGTCACCGCATCAACCCCTTTCTTCAGCCACGTATAACGAAATGGAAACGTCTGGTGGCCCGAAAAAGAAGGCCTTGCCAAGTATGGTGATTTTGTGTGTTCAGCTATTAGGAAATACTCCATATAATTTATTATACGATAAACAGCGAAAAAAGTCAAAACATTTTTACGGAAAGTATTTGGCTTTTGTGCTTTTTTCTATGAAATTCTCGCGATGCTTCATATTGATGCACCCAAAAAAGTGCAGGTGTGCTATACTAAAATGGTGGGTTTCAACTGCCAATATTATTGTACGCCTATACCAGAGGATATACGCACCTGACATGCACATTGAAGTACTCAATTATCCTTTAGTCCAGATCCCTGCCGGGGCATTTGCGATGGGGACTATTCCGACCGGGCTACGGAAGACAGATCCGGAAGAACCCCAACGCAGCGTGACACTTGATGCTTACGCCATCGGCATGTATCAGGTTACGAATGCACAGTACGCACAATTTGTGGAGGCGACGGGTTATCCGCAACCGCAGTTTTGGGCAGATGCACGCTTCAATGCACCAGATTTTCCTGTTGCCGGCGTGAGTTGGTACGATGCCACAAATTTTTTAGAATGGCTGTGTGGCCTGACAAGCGAAGCGTACCGCTTGCCCACAGAAGCGGAATGGGAGAAAGCGGCGCGCGGTACCGATGGCAGGGAGTATCCGTGGGGCAACACATGGGATGCGGCTAAAGCAAATACTTCGGAATCTCAAAATGGACAACTGATGCCGGTTGGCAGTTATCCGGCCGGGGTCAGCCCTTACGGATGCTACGATATGGCGGGTAACGTTTCTGAGTGGTGCAGCGATTGGTTTCATGCTGAGACTTACCGATACTCGCCTTCCGATAATCCACAGGGGGCGATTGAGGGGCGACGTAAGTTAATACGGGGTGGTTCGTGGAGAGCGCGTGGGGAGTTCGCGGCACGATGCGCGAACCGGGCGGCGTATGAACCGATTCGCGCTGTTCATATCGTCGGGTTTCGGATTGCGATAGACCTATAAGCGTTAGGCTACGCTTGAATGCTGGAAAGTTAGAAGCGTGGAAGAGGGGGAGGGGAAAAATCCATCCTTTTAAAGAACACAATGCACAAAGAACAATTATCAAAATTCAGGGATTCGCTGTTGATGTGGTTTAAAGACTATCAGCGGAACATGCCGTGGCGTGAGACTCGCGACCCGTACCGTATTTGGGTTTCTGAGGTGATGCTTCAGCAGACGCAGGTTAAAAAGGTTGTGGGGTACTATGAGAAATTCATTGCGCGATTTCCGGATGTGCAGCAGCTGGCATCGGCGGCGTTACAAGATGTACTGAAGGTGTGGGAAGGTTTGGGTTATTATGCGAGAGCGCGAAATATCCACAAAGCTGCCCAAGTCATCGTAGAAGAACTGGATGGGGAAATACCAAACGACTATTATGCTTTTCGGAAATTGCCTGGCGTTGGGGATTACAGTGCGGCAGCGGTGCTGAGCATCGCCTTTAATGCGCCGTATGCTGCGGTAGATGGGAACGTCAAACGGGTGTTGGCACGTCTGTTTCTCATGGCAGCACCGATTAACGATTCCGCTTCGGCGAAGCAATTTCGGGAAAAAGCGGACACACTTTTAGATGCAGAGGTACCCGGGCTTTTCAATCAGGCGATGATGGAATTGGGGGCAATCATCTGTCGTCCGCAATCGCCACTCTGTCTTGTATGCCCTGTGAATTCGTTTTGTGGAGCGTTTAGCACGGCGCGCCAGGGGGAGTTTCCGGTGCGGCGTGAAAGAAAGCCGACCCCAGAACACCACATCGCTGTTGGCGTTATCTACAGAGCAGGCGAGGTTTTAATAACGCAGCGGCAACTTGATGGATTGCTCGGCGGGTTATGGGAGTTTCCGGGGGGACGACTTGCCGAGGGCGAGCCCGCTGAAGAGGCGTGTATCCGCCATATTGCTGAGGTTGTTAACCTCACTGTCACCAACGTGCGATACCTCACCCGCGTCAGGCACGCCTTCACCCATTTCAAAATTGTTGTGGATGTGTTTCAATGCGATTATCAAGCGGGCGAGGTTGTTTTGCAAGGGCCAAGAGACGCTGAGTGGGTTGAGATTGCAGCACTGAGCGACTATCCGCTGCCGCGCGCTACGCATAAATTTCTCGCGATGCTATAACGAAAGCGCGCGGAGCCGGGGCACCGCCTCTGCAATGCCAAGGCATACGCAATGAATTGCGCGACTACAAACTGCCTGAACCGAACCGTGCCTCGTATTTCTCCCAGACCTCATCGGGTAACGGGGTACTGGCAGCTCGCACGTTGGCTTCTAACTGTTCTATGTTGAGATTGCCGATGTTATTGCCGTGAATCCGCTCCTCGCGTAGACAGAACCGAAGGGCAAGTTGTAGCAAATTGACATCTTCTTCGAGGCACCACTTCCAAATCTCGCGGGCTTTGGGCACATCGCCATCATTTCTCCAACGCCCCCTTGCGATTTCGGCATCAATATCAACGCCTGTGAGGATGCCGCGCAGAATCGACCAGCCGTTCATCACACCGATGTCGGCTTCAGCGGTAGCCGGGAGAATATCATCGACGGCTGTCTGCCGGACGAGGTTGTAATCGTTGAAGCACAAGATAAGGTCGACATCGCCAGTTGCAATCGCCTTGAGGTGGAAATCGTGGGGACGCATCCCGTAGCCGACGTAGTGCACGAGTCCCCGCGCTTTGCATTGGAGCAATCCGTTCAGTGTACCGCCCTTTTCAAGCGTCGGATCAATTTCGCCCGGGTCGTGAATCAGCATGCCGTCCAGATAGTCAACGCCGAGCAGTTGCAGCTGGTCTTCCAGGTCAGCGATGGCGCGTTCGGCGGAATAATTAGGTCTGCCTTGCCCGTAGCCCCCCCAATCTGCTGCGGAATGACAACAGAGCCTTGCTGTAATAATGACATCTTCGCGCGGAATCTCCTTCATTGCCAAGCCGAGTTTCCGCATTGAATCGCCGTAACAGCGTGCACAATCAAAATGGTTGACACCGATAGACACTGCGTGTTTCATGAGTGTCACAGCGTCTTCATCCGAAACGAACCCGAAATTGTTGCCGAAGCCTTGGGTACCGAAGGGGATGACTGGGATGCTTAATTCGGTTTTTCCTAAACGCCGTCGGGGAATTGTAGGTAAAGGTTGATTTGCCATGAGTTTCTCCATTAATACAAGGGGCGGGCACGGAGGTCCGCCCCTACGATAGGGATTAGTATTTATCCGAACCCTCAAGTGGGAGTGGTACTACCCAGATGTTCCGGTACCTAACGTCGTTGCCGTGGTCCTGCAGGCGGAGCGGCCCTGGCGTAGCAACTTCTGCATCGATGCTCCCGCCGGTTGTGCTAGGCAGCTGCGCGTTGTTGAGAATTACCAAGCCGTTCTGAAGGACGGTTATCCTGACGTTTTCAACCATTTCGCCTGCCTCGTTGAAGCGCGGGGCGCGGAAGATGACATCGTAGGTTTGCCATTCACGCGGTGGTTTGCAGGCGTTGACGAGGGGCGCGAATTGGTTGTAAATTGCGCCACAATCGCCCATACCGGGAACCTCAATGCCGTATGAATCCAAGACCTGGACTTCATATCTGCCTTGGAGGAAGACACCGCTGTTGCCTTTCGCCTGTCCGGTCGCTTCGGGCATATCCGGGGTCATGAATTCGAGATGGAGGAAATGATCGGTGAAAGTCTCCTTAGTGATTATATCGCCGGCGCGTGGTACGACAGCCATTGCGCCATCTTCGACTTTCCAACCGGGTTCGCTGCCATTTTGGCTCGTCCAGTTGCTGAGGTCTGTGCCGTTAAAGAGAACGACTGCGGATTCTGGTGGTGTTTGGGGCATCAGTTTTCCTTTCTCATGATGCACATGAGTGAATCAATTCAACGAATTGGAATATAACAATTTTTCTCTATTTTAACGAGATTCGTTTTTTTGTCAAGAATTAGTGTGCGGAATGAATTAAATTCTCTTTTCAAAAAGAGAGACTGTATGCTATAATAGCATCACATACACAAATTCTGTGGACGCAGGTTGCGATTCATTGATTTATCAACAAATGCTATGTTAAAACCGAAACCCGGCATTGATACGATTCAGCCGTATCAGGCCGGTAAACCGATCGAAGAGGTCCAACGCGAGTTGGGCATTACGGATATTATCAAACTGGCATCCAATGAAAATCCGCTTGGCCCGTCGCAGTTGGCGATGCAGGCAATTGCAGAGAGCTCCAGGCAGGTGCATCTCTATCCAGATAGCAACGCCTGCTATCTGAAAGCGGATTTGGCAGAACATTTGGGCGTTTCTGAAGAACATCTCATTCTGGGAAATGGTTCTAACGACGTGCTGCAATTGATAGGTGAAGCCTACATCGTTCCTGATGATGAGGTCATCTATGCAGCAGGTGCGTTTGTCGTCTACAGCCTCGTGACGAAGATTTGCGGCGCGACGGCTGTGGTTGTGCCGATGCACAAAGATACGCATCAGCTCTCAGCGATGGCAGCGGCAATTACCGAGAAAACGAAGGTTATCTATGTTGCCAACCCGAACAATCCGACAGGCACGATGGTTACGGCGGACGAGACAGCAGCGTTTATGGAACAGGTACCGCCGGATGTGCTGGTTGTCTTTGACGAGGCGTACTATGAATATGTCACGCGTCCCGACTATCCGCAAACGCTTCCTTACGTTTTAGAGGGACGGAACTTTATCATCACCCGCACGTTTTCCAAAATCTATGGGCTTGCTGGGCTCCGCATCGGGTACGGCATCGCGCCGCCCGCGTTGGTTGAGCCGATGAATCGGGTACGGCAGCCCTTTAACTGCAGCTTGGTAGCACAAGCAGCGGCGCGCGAGGCTCTGAAAGATAGTGCCTATGTTGCCGAGAGCCAAAAGCACAATACGACAGGAAAAACCTTCCTGTACAACGCCCTTGACAAGATTGGCCTGCGTTATACCCAGACTGAAGGGAATTTCATCATGGTGTTTGTGAAGCAATTGGGGGCGGACATTGCCGACGCACTCCTGAAAAAGGGGATTATCGTTCGGCCTATAGCAGGCTATGGTTACCCGAACGCAATCCGAGTAACGATTGGCACCGAGCAGGAAAATGAACGATTCATAACAGCATTATCTGAAATTATAAAAAATGAAAGAACTGATACAACTCAGCAATAAACGTCCCACACAAAAAATCATGGTGGGCAACATCCCAATTGGCGGCGGCAGTCCCATTTCTATTCAGACGATGACAACGACGCTGACACGCGACATTGATGCGACGCTGGCACAAGTGGAGCGATGCGCGGCGGCGGGTGCGCAGATTGTGCGCGTCGCTGTACCTGAAGAGCCGGATGCGAGGGCCCTCAGCACGCTTGTGAAACGGGCGCCGGTCCCAATTGTATCGGATATTCATTTCAACTATAGATACGCGCTTGCCGCGGTAGATGCAGGCGTAGCGAAGGTGCGCATCAATCCGGGCAACATCGGCAGCGAAGACCGGATTGCACAAGTGTTATCTGCTGCCAAAGCGGCGAATATCCCGCTCCGCATTGGTGTCAACGAGGGTTCGCTTGAAAAAGAACTATTAGAGAAGTATCCATCCCCAACAGCGGAGGCGTTAGTAGAGAGTGCGATGCGGCACATCAACATCTGCGAAGCACACGATTTTACAGACATCGCCATCTCTGTTAAATCCAGCGATCCAATGCGGATGATAGCAGCAAACCGTCTGCTTTCGGCGAAATCTCCCTATCCGCTGCATCTCGGTGTAACGGAAGCGGGTACCCCGCGGCGCGCGCATGTTAAATCCACGCTTGGCATCGGCACACTGCTGATGGAGGGCATCGGTGACACTATCCGCATCTCTATCACAGGCGACCCGGTTGAGGAGGTTTTGACGGCGAAGGAGCTCTTGCGTGTGCTCGGTATGGCAGAAGATATGCTGGACGTTGTCTCGTGTCCATTCTGTGGGCGCGGCGACCCGGGGGCAGATTACGAGAACATCGTTGCTGTTGCAGAAGAACTTTTGGAAAAACACGGCATAAAAATTCCGGTGGCTGTGATGGGGTGTGAAGTCAACGGGCCAGGTGAGACGCGCAACGCTGAAGTTGGTATCCATTTGGGTGGGAAGGAGCTCGCGGTGCTAAAGGTTCGTGGTAAACGGGTGCGCACCTTCCGCGGAAAAGCCGAGGTTAATCCTGAGTTTTTGGCGAATGCGTTGTTAGCGGCTGCACAGCAGCTGCAGGCATCTGATATGTAGAGAATGCACTTCTGTCATAGTTTAACCACTATTGAAAATAGTGGCAAACCTTACACTTGATTGACTATTACCCCGCAAAGCGGGGTATTTGCCACTAGGGGAAACCTCGCCTCTCCAGGGGAGAAATGCAGTACCTTCAAAAAGCAATCAAATCCATTCCTATCCAAACCGTCGGGCTCGCGCTGTTTTTCTGGCTCTACCACAAACTTGTGGTATATATTATGCGCGAAACTTCACTAAACCTCGGTGCAGTGGGGTTTCATAAGCACGTCGTGCCGCTCTACGCCGAACTGCAAGTTGAACTGGGGTGGTGGCTACTCCCCGCCCTTGCAGTATGTCTTGGATTCTTGTATCTCTGTCACAGATACCTACTTGCAGGGCTCTCGCCCCGATACCTCATCGGCATAGCCATGGTTTGTTTCCTCGCTATCCATATTAGCGTTGCACAAATTGATGGGTACCGAGACAAAGGGGCCGATAACGAAACAGAACGGATCTTAGCCCTTTTGGATCCCTACACCCGAACGTCGCTGGAATACTATGGAGATGTGCCACGCGTTGACGAAATAGGAGTCCGCGCATTTTTGCGAGATTATAGCACACCGGCACTGTTCGATACACTATCTGGACACACCCGAACCCACCCGCCGGGAGGTGTCCTTTTCCTATGGGGCGTTAGTAAAATATTCGGTTACAATCTCGTCTCGGCCTCGTTGTTATCCATCATTTTTACTGCCCTCACAGTCATTCCGATTTACCGGCTTGCTGTCAATCTTTACGATGAAAAGGTGGCACGCTACGCGACGATTCTCTTCCTGATTACCCCAAACTTTGTGATGTTTACCGGAACGTCAATGGATGGTCCCTTCAGCGTCTTTCCTATTCTGAGTCTCTATCTGTTTTATGAAGCACGCTCGCGGGAAACCCTACCGGAGCAAGGGTGGCTTGAATTTCGTCCCTATAGCTTATTGATGGGGATTTCGCTTGCACTTGGCATGTTCATGACGTATTCAACGGTAGTTGTTGGCGTTTTTCTGTGTGTTATCGCCTTATTGGAGCGAAAGCGGTTCGTGCAGTATGTGAAGGTTTTGCTGTTCGCAGGTTCGGGCTTGCTCGGATTTTACCTAGTGCTTTTCATCCTGAGTGGGTTCCGGCCGATTGAAGCCCTCTGGGCCGCTATAAAAAAAGATGAGGCGGGGATGGGGACAGGTTATGAAACCATTGAAAGGTATTTCCAGTTGAGCATCGCCAATCTGTTTGCCTTTCTTATTGGCGTGGGCATTCCGATAACAGTCGTCTGGATTCGGCGTTTGGTTGCGACGGTGCAGGAGTGGCAACGGCACAGAACGGTAGATACCTTTGTGCTCGGGTATCTGATAACGCTCCTCTTTTTCACATTTTCGACGCTGTTTACGATGGAGGTAGAGCGTATCTGGATTTTTATGGTACCGTTTCTCGTTATTCCTGTTGCCAAATACCTCACTGAACGTCCGCTGTCGGATTTTTATTGGGTTGCAGGCATATTGACTGCGCAACTGATTATTTCTGAGGTTTTACTGTATACGTATTGGTAGGTTGGTAATGGGCGGGCACGGAGCCCTGCCCCTACAAGAGAATAGGCGGGCACCGCGGAAACCCGGTTTCCCTACGGTAGATGAAAATTATCTACGTCATTGATTCCATGACAAAAGATGGTGCCGAATCGCAGCTGCTCAAGACCTTGGCACGCTTGGCACCGGAACGATACGAGGCGTATGTCGTACTGAGTCGTGCCGTTGGGGAACGCGCAACAGAACTGGCTGCGCTGCCATGCGTACGGGAGGTGACTACGCTTGTAGGCGAAGGCAAGCGTGCAACTTTACTCGAAAAAACGTTCGCATTGGCGGGTATTGTGAAGGCCATTCAACCGCAATTGGTGCATAGTTGGTTGTGGTACTCTAATTTTCTCTGTGGGCTTTCTCGAAAACTGGGCTTTTGGCGACAGGTGCCGTTCATTGCTTCACAACGCGGCGATTATCATGCAAGGTACGGCAGATTTCGGCTCTGGCTTACCGAAAAGATTATCTACAACACTGCGGATACCGTCCTAACGAATTCTGAACAGATTCAACACTATCTCTGCGAACGGTATCCGAACAAAAACATTTTTGCCATCCCAAATCTATTGGAATTGCCAGCCGAGGATGGGACATATCGGCAAAATACCGCTGAAGAGAAGTTAATCCTGAGTGTGGGGCGATTCGCAGCAGAAAAAGGCCATCGCTATCTGATAGAGGCACTACGTATGCTGAACGCACAGTATCCGGAAAACACTTTTGCATGGCGGTGCACGTTTCTCGGCGAGGGTGAATTGGAAACCGAATTGCGTCACCTCGTGGCAGAATATAAACTGGCTGAACGCATTACGTTCCCCGGCTTTTGCGACGATGTTTTTTCTGCCCTCTCCACAGCGGATGTTTTCGTGCTGCCCTCGCTGCATGAGAGCTCGCCGAACGCGTTGATTGAGGCAATGGGGATGGGGCTACCGTGCATCGCATCAGATGTAGGCGGCATCGCCGCCCTCATCGATGATGGGAAAAACGGCATCAGGGTTGTGCCACAGGATGCGGGAGCGTTAGCCGCAGCCCTACATCAGCTCCTGACTGAACCCGACTTTGCAACGGCATTGGGCAAAAACGCGCGAGCAACTATTCAACAGAAATTCAACAACGAAGAATCGATGCGAAAATTGGAAGAAATTTATCAACGCGTTGTGTAACCGCCTTCATCCAACCGCGCTGTGTTTGTAGGCGTGTGTTTTCATCGGGAATATAAATGCGTAATTTCCTTAAAATTTTCCTTGTGCCCATAGTCTGTTATTTAGGAATCCCCTTTCTGATTCGGGAGCAACTTTGCCGTACCTTGTATGGCGGGGCCCCCGTGCCTCGCCACACGTGGATGCAACAAACACAGAAGATAAAAAATGAAAAACAGGTTAACAAAATGGCATCGTGCCTACATTCAAAACGCATATCGTGAATTGGAAGATGGCACAATCCGGCAACGGATTGCCGCGCTGAACCTGGATGCCAGCGGAAAGAAAGTGTTGGATGTAGGATGTGGCCCAGGGAATCTGCTAGTCGCCCTCTGTGCGGATGCCCCAGAACTCCTCATTGGCGTGGACGTGGATGAAAATTTCTTGAAGTTCGGGCAGGCTCACATTGCCAAAGTCTGTAGCCAACATCATCAATTCCCACGATTGATGTACGCGTCGGTTGCCGCGCTACCGTTCGCAGACGCAACATTTGATATAGTCACCTGTTTTTTGGTGATGCCACACGTCCCTGATGACAAAGCGGCCTTAGCAGAACTCGCACGCGTCTTAAAAACAGGCGGCATGCTGGCTATCACAGGGCATAGTTTCGGCTTTCCGCTCAAGTATCTCAAACAGTGCCGCACCAAACCGCTGCTCATGTACCTCGCGAGCCTAATTTACAGATGCACGGGGAGAAAATGGATTCGGAACACACTCCAAACCGAAAAGCAGATGTGCCGCATCCTCACAGAAAACGGGTTATTCCCGGAGGGGAAAGGCTACACGCAGAAAACGCTCGGATTTGTCGAAACCTACTGGATTCGGGCAATTAAAGCGAACTTATCCAAAAATACCGAAGTACGCAGACAATTGTAGGGGCAGCGCCTTGTGCCTGCCCTTCCGACAAGTATTAGCGAAGGACAGAGAAAAGAAAGGAAATGATACCCAATGCCACGCAGTAATAGGAAAATACTGAGAATTTACCTCGGTTTAGGATTACCAATAGAAATCGCAATGCAAGATAACCAACAACAAAGGCGGCAAGCATCCCTGCACTAATAACATGAATAGGGATTACGGTATCCCCAACGTCCCGTATCTTCAGCACAACAGCACCAAGTATTGCAGGAATTGAGAGCAGGAAGGAGTATTCCGCCGCCGTTTTTGCCGAAACCCCGAACAATAGGGCTAACGAGATAGTTGCCCCTGAACGGGAGATGCCGGGTGTAATTGCACACCCTTGGGCAATGCCGATTAACGGCGCATGCCATGTTTTGAGTTGGGCATCCGTTTTGCTCCTTCTGAGCCGGGGCAGTTGGAGTAGCACACCTGTGACGATTAACATCATGCTCACGAGCTGCATTTCATCGAAAACGGATTCCAGCTGCGTTTTAAACAGTACGGCGATGATACCTGTCGGAATAGAGCCGAGTAGTAGCAACCAGATAAACTTCAGTTCAGCGGTGGCGTTGAGCGTCGCAATCGGATGCCGATAAAACTTGGGATTCCCGATGGCAGAAAGTCCACCCTTCAACAACCGCGCTATGGCGTGCCGATAGGAAACGAGAACGGCGGCTAACGTTCCCACGTGAAGCATCACATCAAAAAAGACGAGGGGCTCCTTCAATCCGAGGAATGCTTGTGCCAAGACGAGATGTCCCGAACTACTTATCGGTAGAAATTCGGTTAAGCCTTGTAAAATACCGAGCAGAATTGCTTCAAGAAATGTCATATTTTGTAATTATAGCAGTTTTTGCAGAATTATGTCAACAAGGTAATTCTCATGGGTAATTCTTGTTATTCATTGACATTGTTCCTAATTTATGCTATAATTGTTTTATTCGCAAGTTTTAAGGAGGTATAAGAAATGCATAAAAGTCTAATCCTGTTAGGGCTTTCAGCAGTGTGCATCCTTGCTGTCAGTCTTACCTACGCTGTTGAAGGGGAGAACATCCTTGTTTACTACTCCTTCGATAAACTCAGCGGGAAGAAATTCACAGATGACTCTGGCAACGGTAACGATGCAGAGCTAGTCGGCAAAGGAGCACTGGTTGACGGGCGGTTCAAGAAAGCGGTGCATCTCAGCGGTGGCGGTATTGTCCAGATGCCTGCAAACGACTTTATCGTGCCGATCGGCGAGAAAGGCGAGATTACGATGGAGGCGTGGTTCTATCTGAATGAACACGCAGCCCACGATGGGATTATCTCGATTGAAGCCGCAGCCGGTGGCTGTTGCGAATTCCGCCTTATGCTGAACGGCAGTTTTAACCCGTTTTGGGACGCGGGCCACCATGCTGATAAGAGTTTGGGAAACTTCCAATTTGAGTTGGACGAGTGGTACCATTACGTTTTAGTCGCTGATGGGAAAGATGGGAAAATCTATGTCAACGGCAAATTTATTGGAGAGCAACCCGAGAACTTTAGATGGCCGAAGTTCAAAGAAGCGGCGATTTACATTGGGGCAGGTGAAAACCCGGGTGTCCATAAGGTAGAGGACGCGATTATTGACGAAGTCGTCATCTACGACAAGGCGTTGACTGGAGAAGAAATTCAGCAATCAATGGAGCTGAGTGTCCCGGGTGTCCTTGCAGTTGAAGCTCGCGACAAATTAGCAGTCACTTGGGGAAGCCTGAAAACGGGTTTCTAACATCATTACGAAGCCGGGCGGAGACAGGGGGCTTGTGACAGCAGGCAGAAATCTGTCGTCATCCGACCTAATGCAGAATAATCTGCCCGTATTGAAAATAAATTTGACAATAAGTTTAACCACTATTTTCAATAGTGGTAAACCTCTGTTTTTATGTGGTATAATATACCATTATGGAAAACAGATTAGTTAAGATTGGTGAGGCTGCTGAAATGATTGGGACCCCGCCTGCTGTCCTCCGCACGTGGGAGAAGACAGGTGAACTGCTACCCGCACGCAAGACACGCGGCGGTACCCGCTATTATTCAACAGCCACGTTACTCAGCATCGACGATGTTGATGCGCCGACGATTTGTTACGCCCGCGTCAGTAGCCGAGAACAGAAAGATGCCCTGGACAGACAGCACGAATTGTTGGAGACATATTGCGCTGCAAAAGGAGAACCGGCGTACACAGGTTATCCGCGACCTCGGCTCTGGCATGAACTATAACAAAAAGGGACTCCGCGAACTTTTGGAGATGATTCTCCGCAGAAAAATGAAACGCTTAGTCCTGACGCATAAGGACAGCCTCCTTCGGTTCGGTGCCGATTTGGTATTTGCTTTATGCGATTTGCAAGGCATCGAGGTGGTGATAATCCATCAAGGCGCACGTCCCTCTTTTGAGGAGGAACTCGCGCAAGATGTTCTTGAGATGATTACCGTTTTCTCGGCACGCCTGTATGGCTCCCGCAGTCATAAAGCACAGAAGACAATTGATGCCCTGACAGCGGCACACATCGCCTCACAACCAAAACAGATTGAACCGGAGTTCGCTGATGACTCTGCTGGGACAGAAGATAGCACTCAAACCAACTGAGGAACAGGTGGAAGCATTTAACCTGCATGTGCAATTCGCCCGTGCCGCGTATAATGCCGCCCATTCTGATTGGAACGCAGACCGCCGCCGCTCGCTCTATGACTTGAAGAAAATCTTCAATTCTCGGAAGCGGGCGGTGTTTCCTGAGTTCTCTGCTTGCTCGCAGAACGCTGGCAAAAATGCTATCCACGCCTTTAGAGATGCTATTCGGCGATACCGAACGGGACAGAATGGCGCACCGAAGCGGAAGACACACAAGTCTCGCCCCGCGTTCCAGATTGATAATGGTGTAGATTCTGTCAAAATTACGGAGGATGGCAAACACGTCGTCCTCCCGATAATTGGACATGTTAGGTTGCATGAACCACCGCGATGGACAGGTGAAGTTCGCCGTGCCTTCGTCAAGCGAATCGCACATCGCTGGTATCTCAGCATCCTCGTCGACGTTAACGAACCTGAACCGCCCGATAGTTCCAACCTGCCCCCTGCTGGTTGTGATGTCGGCATATCTGCCCTCGCCACGATGGACGATGGCACTGTCTATGAAAATCCGCGCGCGTTGCGTGTGAACGAACGCAAGCTCCGCCGTGCTAATAAAGCACTCGCGCGGAAGACGTTCCTGAGTCGCAACTGGTGGAAGGCCAAGGAACTGCTTGCCCGGGTGCATGCACGCATCGCCAATGTGCGTTCCAACGCTCATCATCAAGCGACACATCGCATTCTGCAAGGTATCTCTGCACTTGGAATTGAGGGCCTCACCGTCAAAGGTTTGATGAAGAATCGCAAACTTAGCAAGGCACTCGCTGATGCAAGCCTTAGTGGTTTCCTCGTCAAACTCAAATATAAAGCGGTGAGACGTGGTATTCGCATTGTGGCGGCAGAAAAGTTCTGGCCATCGACACAAAGATGCAGTTCGTGTGGATATATCAAGCGCGGCACATCCAAGATGACGCTCAAGGACAGAGAATACCACTGCGGTATCTGCGGATTCATAGAGGATAGAGACGTTAACGCCGCGATAAACCTTCGACAACTGGCCGCTAGCACGGCGGACAGTCAAAACGCCTGTGGAGAAGCTGTAACACCTACCTGGGTAGGCTGGCCTCGCCGAAGCAGGAAACCTCTAACCGAACAGATTATGATAGATTTTCACACATTATAGTAGGTTATGTAGTGCGGGGGTATCCGTTCCCCCTGCTTTGCCAAGAAACCTCTGACGAGATTTACAGTGCATGCTTACATCTACCACGCATTCTCAATTCTCCGCAAGGAATAACGAAAATATGAAATTTGGATTTTTATCAAAGATTTTTGAAGGTGCCTTGAGCATCGAAAAGACGTACAACCAATGCGACAGAGCAATTAGCGAGTTGAAAGCCTACAATCAGAAACTCGAAAAAGCACCTGTTTCAGTTGAGGAAAAGGCGGCACTTGACGAAGTTGTCAACACGGCACTTGAGAACGCCACCCGTATTATCAACAAAGAAGGCGAACGAAATTGGCCCGGTATTTTTCGAGAAATGCACAGAAATCTGGCGAACATCTATTTGGAACTTGACGAACACGATAAGGTACGCGAAGCCTGTGAACGGTTGCAAAACTATGGTGAAACCGGCAAACAGGATGCAGATGAAGTGATGCAGCTCCTCAAGGAAAAAGATAGCACGCCAGATGCGTAATGAGTGGTATCGGTTTCCCCTGCAAAGCAGCCGTAAAATACCAATCCGCCCTTACAATGCAACAAGAAACCTCTGACGAGATTTACAGTGCATTGTTACATCTACCACGCATTCTGAATTCTCCGCAAGGAATGACGAAAATTTGAAATTCGTTAGAGATTTTTCGTCAATTCAGTTTCAAGGGTAGGCACAAGGCACTACCCCTACGGATTTTTCCGTTGCTTGCTTTTTCCCCAAGGAACCGGGCGGGAGGGAAGCAAAGCGGGGGAAGAAGCTGCTCAAAATCGGGTTTCTTATGAGTTGTAGGCGCTCTGATGCTAATTAAGGTTGCGTAAAAAACCTCCGACGAGAGCTATAGTGCATTGCTGTACCTGTCTACCATTCTGAATTCTCCGCAAGGAATGACGAAAAAATGCAGTTCCTGAACCCTGCCGCGTTTTATCTCTTAGGCGTTATTCCAATTGTGGCGGCCCTGCACTTTCTTAAATTGCGTCGTCACTCCTACCTTGTGCCTAGCATTATGCTGTGGTTACCCACCGCTGAGGACAGAAAAGCTAACGTCCCCTTCCAACGGCTCCGGAACCCACTGCTTTTGCTGGTGCAGGTGCTATTTTTAATGCTCGTCACGCTGAGCGTAGCGCGTCCCGCGCTGCGCAGAGCAGGGTTTCTACAAGGAAAGGCTATTCTCATTGTCGACAATTC
The DNA here is from genome assembly GCA_958295855.1 of uncultured Poribacteria bacterium. Classification (GTDB taxonomy): domain Bacteria; phylum Poribacteria; class WGA-4E; order WGA-4E; family WGA-3G; genus CATQHH01. Next base: position 1,650,033 of record OY282383.1, read on the forward strand.
CGCCAGTATGCAGTCAACAGAGATGGGACAAACCCGGCTAGCGTTGGCAAAACAGGAAGCACTGCAGCGCATCGAACAGATTTCGGCAAGCAACGGGATGATGGTGCTGGTGACACATAAGATTCGGTCTGGGGATAAACCGGAGCCGTCTTATATCCAGCAAGCGTTTACAACAGATAAAGAGAAACTACGTCGCGCGGTAGAAAACATCGCCGCAACCGATGTTGGCGGTGCACGCTTGGACTTTTCAATACAACAAGGCGCACCTACAGGCATCGGTGGGATGCGCACTGAATGGCACGACTACGAACCGTTGCCCCCTGTCTTTGATGCAGCAATCCGTTATGCAGATTCACCACAAGACAAAGTATTCTTTATCAGCGATACCTTTGACAACCTTCCTGATGTCGCGCACCTACAACTCCATAAAGTGGGTGTAGGCGGTGAGACAGAGAATATCGGCATTGTGCAATTCAGTTTAGAAACGGAAGGAGAACAGTATGTGGTGTTCGTCCGGATTCAAAATTTTACAGATACTACCCGAGAATTCAACGTTCGGCTAGTGGTGGCGGAGACAGGCCCCCGCCCTTACAGGTCAAACAAAGGGGGAGTTGTTCTCCCCGCGAACGGGGTGAGTATCTTAAGCGCAATTGATGACAAAACCGTGGCTATTCAAGCAGGACAAACAAAATCGGTGGTGTTTTCTGGCGACGCAAGGCGTCTAGAGGGCTTGGTGCTCAGTGTCCACCTTGAGATAGAAGATGACTTCCCGCTGGATAATACCGTCTCCGCAATTCTCAGTACCCTACCGCCATTACGAATCCTGTTAGTCAGCGACAGGCAACAGCCTTTATTGACGCACCTTTTGCAAACGTACGGCCCCCAGGTTGAACTGAAACAGGTGCCCACAGATACCTATCACGGAACTGGGGATGCAGATGTCACCATTTTCGATAGTTTTGTTCCTGAGGCTGTTCCGGAAGGACACCTAATTTTTATCACACCGCGTGGCAAACTACCGTTCATGCCGGGGGATGCGCCCCCCGTTGAAACGCACACAACGCCTGTTCGCGTCATTGCGGCGGATGAAACTCATGCTCTCATGCAAGGCGTATCATTGATGGGACTACAGGTAAGCAAATCTACAAGCCGGGAATTGCCCATCTGGGGGCATTCGCTCCTTGAAACGGAGAGGGGTTCGCTGATATGGCTCGGTACGGAAGCGGGCAGGCAACGCTTAGTTTTTGAGTTTGATGCGTTCAACCCAGAAATATCCGACCTGGCACTCACTATTCCGGGGGGACCGCTATTTATCTACCAATGCTTAGCGTGGCTGGAAGCTGGCACAGCATCGATTAAGCCGCTTGTGTTTCAAGAAGGCGGGACACCCCATGTGTTCCGCGCCGGAGAGCCTGTCAGCATCGGATTTTTTACTGAAGAGGCATCGCCTTTTGTAATTACAAAACCTGATAATACCTCGGTTACGTTGCACGGTTCAGTGTTTACCGAAACAGACCGGGTTGGTGTCTATACCGTTTTTGCTGGAGACACCCCGCTCGAACGGTTCACAGTCAATCTGCTTGATGCAACGGAATCCGCGCTTTTAGCCCCAGCGATAGCACCGATGGCGGAAGAATTCAAATATGAGGCGACCTCATTACAGCCTGTTACACAAGAGATATGGCGTTGGTTTGCGCTTATGGCTTTTCTACTGCTCTTGCTGGAGTGGTGGTTTTACCACCGAAGTAGCCTATAATGAAGACAGGTGAGACAGGGGGAGTTGCTTTCCCCGCGTGCGGGGTGAGCATCTTATGCGCCCTTACAGCACCATTAGTTACGGGCAGGCACTACGGAAACCCGGTTTCCCATACAACGCAAAAAGTGGGGCAGGCACTACGGAAACCCGGTTTCCCATACAAGTTAATTTTCCTCAGTGTTTATGGCACTCAGAATTTTCTGAAGCAGCCTGTCTTTCGGCATCGCTCCCCCGAAAATTCCAACAATCTCTCCGTTTTGGAACACAATATAGGTAGGTATTCCCCTAATCTGGTACTTTTGCGGCGTTTGTCGACTTTCATCAGTATCCAGTTTCGCGAAGGCAAATGTGTTCCGGTTTTCCAAAGCAATCTCGGCGACAACTGTCACCATCATCTGACAGAACGGTCACCAATCCGTTTTAAACTCGACCACGATGGGTATGGTTGAACCAAGCACAATGGTATCAAATGTCGCATCGTTGACTTCAATGGGGATGCCGGAGGTTTTACTCGCGGTGGTAAAGGTCATGCTGATATCAGTTGAATTGCCTGCAGCGTCACTGACTTTTCCCGCAATAACATAGGCTATCTCGTAGCCAATCTCTTTGCCTTTGACCAGTTCAAGCGTGCCTTTGTTACCTGCAATTGTGCCAAGCCAGCCGACATCATCGCCCGCTTCAGTTTGCAGCGCGATGTTGCCGCTCACATCTTCGCTAAACTCAATCTCAATCCTCGCGGCAGTGTTAATCACTTCGGCATCAACGTCCGTGTCGCCATCGATGACGGTTCCACCGGTAATTTTGGGTGCCTCGATGTCTGGTGCAGTAACGGTGTAAGTGAGCGTTTGGCTTCCACCAGTCCAAGTGATTGTCAAGTTAAAGTCACCTGGGGTGAAGGGCCCGGTGATTATCACGGTTTTTCCAGCAGTTGTGGCAACGCCTGTACTCACTGTAACGTTATCTGGTGAGTTGTCAAAGGTTAGGGTAATGGTATCGTTCACAGCAAGCTGGGAGTCAATTGTTGGAGTCGCGCTAACGAACGCCGCTGGCGGGCTGACAACTTCGCCCAAGTACCTCGCGACGAGTGTCAAGTCAAGGATATTGACAGTGCCATCACCGTTGACATCCGGATTCGGATGCTGCTCTTCAATGAGAGGGGCACCAAAGGACGAGGCGACGAGTGTCAAATCAAGGATATTTACGATGCCATCAGCATTGACATCAGATGCCTTTAAGGTGTCAAGAGCTGCATCTTGGGCGTAACTTGCTGTTAAAAGTCCTAGTGCTAAACTTAGTATTAGCAGCAAACAAAACTTCTTTTTCATCTATTTTTTTCTCCTATAGTGGCGTTTTCTGCCTCATTTTTTGGTTGCCTACACCCGCGCGTGCCCATTCTTGGACAGCTTCCGGAATAGCTTGGAGGTTTTCAACCATGGTTTGGAGCGGAATTGCACATTCCGGTCCGATGAGCGGAACACCTGCCTCCAGGTTTTTTACGACTTCCGCTTTAACGTCTTCCGGGTTTTTGGCGAACAATGTTTCCGGGTTGTTGATGTTGCCGACGAGGGCAATGCGATTCTTCACGATGTCCATCGATTCTTGGGGCTTGTTTTTGGAATCGTAATGGAAGGCGGCCATCCCAGTTTGGGCGATATACTCCATCCGGTCAACGGTGCGGCCGCAGATGTGCAGGATTAAGGGGATGGGAATCCGTTCCACAAATTCGATGTGCAAGTCGCGGAGATACCGGTGGTAGTATTCGCCGCTGACGAGATCTCCCGTGGCGTGGTCTGGCAGGGTGAGTGCGTCTGCGCCTGCCTCAATTTGGGCGACACCGAATTGCACAGTCGCTTCCTTCATCCGATCTAGGGCAAGTTTCGTTTTGCCCGGGTCGTCAAGGGACAATAACAGGAAGGGTTCCACACCGAAACAGTGGTAGCCGAGCGACCAGGGGCCCATCGTTTTGCCGATTACAGCGACTTCATCGCCGTATTCTTTCTTCAGAATTTTAATCGCTTCGAGTACACATTGGGTATCCGGGTGTGTCAAGAAATCATCAGGGATAACGATGTCGTCAGCATCTTCCCAGATGGGCTCTCGCATTCTGACGGTTGGCCAGTTGTCTTTCTGTTCCCACTGAATTTTGCAGCCAAGCGCGCTGGATTCCTGGATAATCGTGAAGACCGGCATAATGGTGTCAAACCCGAGTTCAGTGTATCCAGTGGCAGCCAGTCTCGCCATCAGTTCTGGCTCTCGATTTGCTTGTGGAAAGGGTGCATCCACCAGATCCATCAGTTCCACTGTAGCGACAGAAGTCGGGTTGCAGACAGGAGTTCGGTCGGTGGGTTCATTGCGGAGGGCGGCGAGCACCCGTTCGCGGCCGGTCATCGGAGTTTGGTTTTGCATTTCTTGTCCTCGCTATAAACATTACGCCCTTACAAGGCTAAAGCGGCAGCATGAACGCGCCGCTATAAACATTACGCCAGAGACTGCACACAGGCAACTATGAAAAATCAGTAAATTTTTCATAGCCACCCATTTCGGAATACACAATGAATTGTGCGACTACGAGCGCTTGCACCCCTAAATCATACACTTCTACCCAACAAGGCAGCGATTGCACATCCTAAAGCATCTGCAGCGTGGCTAGGTGTGACAGGCTTCTTCATGCCCAAAAGTTTTTGGGTCATTTTCATAACCTGCGTTTTTGAGGCGTGAGGCACTCCCGTGACAGCAGATTTGATAGATTGGGGAGAAAGCATAACAACGCCAATGCCATTTTGGGCCGCGGCAAGTTGCAACACGCCAATCACCTCTGCAGTGGGTAAACAACTTGTTTGATTCCGATTCCAATAGACAGATTCTATACCGATTTTGGACGGATTCCATTCGGTTATCAACTCCGTGGCGTGTTTATAGATTTTCAAAAGCCGCTCCGGCCGCTCTGCTTTTGAGTCGGTTCGGATGTTGCCGTACGCTAGGCCGACGAACCCACTCCCGCCACGGGCGACAATGCCATATCCACAATTCGCTAATCCTGAATCAAAACCGATTGCAATTTTCATTTTTTAATCTGGTTGCAGTTGATAAGTTCGTGATGCCAGTATCGGGAGAGTTGCAATCCCCGCAAGCGGGGAAAGCACCCGCTGCGAAAATATCGTCGCCGGTGTCTGATGTTGTCAGATTTCAAGATTGTTTCATGTTTGTTGGCTTGGGGCAGCGAGTACTCCACGCGAGGCACCTGTTTCCTCTTCTCGTAGAACAATTCGGACATTCGGGGCGCGAACTAACAGCAGGCCGACGAGCGCATCGTGAGGGTGTGCACAAGGAAAAGCGACGGTGTCCTTACTATTCTCTTCAACGCGCGCCATGTCCCCCAATTTCATCAAACCGCCAGCAATCGCGGCGACCCGCCGTGTTGCGCTTCTCCCTTCTCCATCTGTCCCGACACGGTAGGTGCCGTTCCCCATGGAATTCACTGTCATAGTGAGTTTAGATTTTCTATCGAGCGTGTGTAAGGGGCGTGGTTCAACGGGGACGTTCTGTGTGAGTTTGCAGGCCTCCAAAAAGACTCGCCGACACGCAGCTTCATGGCCTACGCCACAGGGAAAATAGAGCAAGTTGTCTGGCGTTTTCAGCATGCCACCTAGAGTCTGCATTGCCTGTACTACGGCCTGAATTCGCGCATCCGCCCCTTCTAGACTGCTGTAGGTATGCACAAGGAAAACGGTGCGCTCGCCGCGTTGCTGGCGGTAGAGCGCGATAGTGATGTCATGAAAATGCGGGTCAATTGGTACGAGTTCAATTCGCCTGCCTAGGTCAACAATGCGTCCCATAGCGGTTTCCTCATCTGATGCACAATGAATTGTGCGTGCGACTACAAACGGGCTTGAAAGCAGAATTAGATGCTTACCCCGCGAGCGGGGTGAACATCTTAACGGCGGTTTAGTTTACCACCGTAATGATTTACATAGATGTATCCATAAGCCTTCTCGGAGAGCCTCCGCAGAATATTGGCTCGCCGATCCTTCCATGCACCAAAGGACTGCCACCGGTTTTTCCGACTCGTTTTGCTCTTGTCTTGAATCATGCCGATAAAAATATAGGGACGCTGTCTACCTCGCGGGTCGCGGAAAACTAACACGCCCGCATCTCCTACTAACCCATAGACAGTACCCGTTTTATTGTAAACCTTCACTGATGAAGGGATATACGTTTTTTTGTAGATATAATCGCCGTTCGGCAGGCCGAGGTAATGCTTCATTTTGCTAGAATAAGGGAGGCTGCCTTTCCACAACTGCACGAAAAATCTATTTAGATCATGTGCCGAGGTCATGTTTCTATAGGTGCGTCCACCTGCTGGGATGTACTCCACAATCCGCGTCTGTTTAAAATAGGGATAATTGGCTTTTAATAGCCGATCTACCTTACGCGGGCCGCCAAGCAAGCGAATAAAATAGTTGGTTGATGGATTGGAACTCCGCTGAATCATTCTCTGCAAATGGCTCCGATTTAAAGCGGTATGGTGCTGCCTACCGTGTTTGACTTCATGAAAATATGCAAGCATAATAAAGTTCTTAACGATCGAGGCAGCCATCATCGGCCGGTCTTCGTTAATCGAAACCAATTTTTTGTTTTTTGAAATATCGTAGACAACAAAGGTTGTTCGGTCCGTGGTTGCCAAGCGGCGCCGGCTCCGTTGGCCTTTGATATAGACTTCAAAAGTTGCCTCCAAAGTCGAATCAATGGTACTTTGGAATTTCTTCGGAATATTCCGGTAGGTCACCGCGGGCAGCGTAAAGATTGGGAGGCTGAAACCAATGCTACAACAAATTAAAAATGTACATAATTTCTCTATACGTCCTCTCATTCTACTGTCCTTCTCCTTTCTTAATTTCTCTATCATCAGCTACGGGCAGGCAACACGGAACCCCGGTTTCCCCTACAAGTGTTAATCACAAGTGAGTTAGAGGCATCGTGTGCCTGAAATGCCACAGCACATCAAAAATAAAAAAATTGAGTGAGAGGGGTTTGTAACTCCGATACACTCACAACTTGGTTTGGGTTCTCGCAATTGATTGCGAGTGCGGACGCGCAATGAATTGTGCGCCCGCGAACGGGCTGAAAATAGAAAAAATCACTCTTTACCGGTATTCAGTGCCGTGCCTATAATTGATAATTGGTAGCAGGCTGCCTCCCGGTCATTTCGCACGAGCAGATAGCTCCCGGCAAGTGCCGGCGTATTCCATGTCCTTCCCGTTAATGCGGTGAAACGCGCGAGCTCTTTATGGCTTTCTGGATTCGGTTCTACCAGTACCACCTCGCCAGATTCGGTGAGCACCAGCAGAACATCTGCAACTAAAAGAACTTGGCCGTGTCCATACCGTCCGCGCTTCCATTGCCGCGTACCATCTGTAGGATTTAGACAGGCAAGGATGCCATCATCAAGCCCATACAGATAGCCTTCGTGATAGATGACGTTAGTGAATTTCGCCTTGAGATATATCGTTTCCCATATAAGAGAAACGTTAAATTGTCCGCTCGGGTTACGCGCAATCTGGAACAACTTACTACCGATTCCATAAGCTGTTGAGACCAAAAGCCGGTCATCGAGAAGCGGGACCGGTTGTGCAACACATTCTACTACGGGCCACGGTTGTTTCCATAACAACGTTCCGCTCAAAGGTTCATGCGCGGTGATTAACCCTTGGTTAAAAATCACGACTTGCTCGGTACCTGCCAAGGTTGTGAGGAGCGGGGAGCTATAACCGCTTTGTGTTCTGTAGCCTGTCCACGCGATATCCCCTGTCTCCCTATGATATGCCACGGCTCCGCCAGCACTGACGATGACCCGTTCATCGAGAACTAACGGCGAAATACTCACACCCCACGGCGGTGCTTTTGCGCCATTTTCCTCAAAAATATTAGTCGTCCAAAGCCGCTTGCCGGTCTCAAAGTCTAAACAATTAAGAATTCCTGTTGAACCCACAGTGTAAACGCGGTTTCCTGAAATTGTTGGTGTCGCCCGCGGTCCAAGCCCGGCAGGGGGTGCGTTGTAGCGCGCCTCATCTCGATGGCTCCACTGTATTTCGCCGGTGTGCAATTCATAACAGACCACTTTTTCCCATTCATCTTCCTGTTCCTGTGTAATTGCCGAATTCCCAACGATTGCAAATCCCGACCAGCCTGCACCAACAGGTTGTCGCCACACTAACTTGGGTGGATGTGTTTCCCAACCGCGATTTAGCTTGATACCGTTCACGACGCCGTTTCGATTTTGCCCGAGGAACTGTGGAAAGTCCATTGAGGGCATTTGGGCATCGGGTGCAACCTCAGCATCAGGTCTCAAAGTTATCGGCTGTGCTCGCCACCGCCATTCAAATATGGGTGCCAGATCGCCGCTGAACCCTTGGAATTGGAATAGATTTGTCGCCAGAAAAACACAGACTACAACAGCGACAAGCGTAATGCCCTTAACCCGCCATCTCAGCCGGGAGAAGCATAGCAGCCACAGCACGCCCAGAATCGTCATGAGTATGAGGAGAAGAACTGTCCAGAGGATCTTGTCTTGGCGATGACCTGCATCCAACAGCCACCTCAATCCGATACCTAAAATGGCAAGGCTAACGATAATAAAAAGCGGCCACCAGCGCACCTGTTTTTTGGCAGGGTTCACAAAAAAACTCCTTTAAAGCCGAACAAGACTGTTTTACTTCACTAACTATAATAGTTGTTTTCGCGGAAATTTGTCAAGGGAAAATTTCAGGCCGGTCATTTATTGGTTCATTGTCTGAATCACAGATTACGTAGATTTCACAGATTTCACTGAAAATCCAAAACTAACTCCCGTAGGAGCGATCTCCGAATCGCGACACCTCCCTGAAATGCTGAAAACCGAAAACTAAATAGCACTAACATAGCCGGATGAAATCTTGTCAATAAAAGTTATTTGTGCTAAAATAATAGAAAATCCAGGTTGGGACAGAATTGGATCAAAATTTCGCCGATATACAAAGGCCCCAATTTGGTTTTGTGTTCGCATGTTGTTGGGCTTCAGGTGAACAGTGACAACGGGTAGCCACTGCGGCCTGCCCATACAGTTGGAGAAGATAATTTCAGGGGGATGGGATGCGTTTTGAAAATCGGGTAGCGTTTGTTACAGGGGGTGGCGGCCCCTTAGGCATTGGGCGTGCTGCATGCTTGGCATTTGCCAAGGAAGGCGCAGCTGTAGTTGTCGCCGGTGGAAGGAGTGCTGATGCTGTCGCCGCTGAGGTTCGCGCTGAAGGCGGAAAAGCAATTGCCGTGCCGTTAGATGTCACCGTGCCGGAACAGGTCCAATCGGCTGTTGATACCGCAGTGAATACGTTTGAAAGAGTAGATATTTTATTCAACAACGCGGGAATTCTCGGCCGCCAAACGTTGTTTGAGTTAACGCCGGACCAGTTTGACCGGGTAATAGCGGTGAATGTTAAGGGGTGCCTGCTGTGTGCACAGGCAGTTGCCAAAGTGATGATAGCGCAGCGGATACGCGGCCGAATCATCAATAACTCCTCTATCTTTGCCGAGGAGTCGCATGTTGGGGTTTTAAGCTACTGTGTGAGCAAAGCCGCCGTGAATCGGCTAACCCGTAGCCTCGCGCTGGAGCTTCGCCCACACGGCATCACTGTAAATGCGGTAGCCCCAGGGGGTGGTGCGCCGACAGGTATGAATGCGTCCCAACATCTCCCCACGGATGACAGTTTACCGGAATTGCCGCCTGCTTCACCGGAGACACCGCCACTTGAACGCGGCGCGACGGTGTGGGATTATATCGGTGCAGTGTTGTTTCTCGCTTCCGATGAAGCTGCCTATATTAGTGGTGATATTATGACTATTGACGGTGGTGCCGTTTCGCGCCGATAAGGCGTTAGGAGAAAATTTCTTGCCGTTTATTGAGACTTTAAAAATTTACTGGCAGATTGCCAGTGACTGGTTTTTCGCTAATTGGGTTTTACTCGCTATCTTCTCCGGAGCAAGCTTCATCGGAAGCGTTGCCGGTTGTGCAGTGTTAATCATTTCCTTGCCCCCAGACTATTTCAAAACGGAAAAACGGACCCGCCGCATCAAAAATCCTGTTTTACGTATCTGTTTATCTGCCCTGAAAAACTTATTCGGTGGACTGTTAATTATTATGGGGCTACTTCTGTCGGTACCTGGGGTGCCGGGGCAGGGTATTTTAACGATTTTAGCGGGGCTCATTGTCAGCGATTTTCCGGGTAAGCGGAGGTTGGAACGTCGCATTATTCGCATACCGGCAGTGTTCTCCGCTGCGAACGCGATTCGTTACCGTTTTAAACGGCCGCCGCTGGTGCTGGAGGTGAAAGAAGAGTAGCGAGGTATACCGTGGGAGTGGAGATACGGAGGAAAAATCGCGAGCACACCTCGCGCCTACCGGGGCACCAATTTCTTATGAATTTCCAATAACCGCTGAAGCTCTTCAATCGGTTTCTCGGCATCGTCCACGCGCAGATCGATGTACCGGTCGTTGAAACCGCCGTACCCGCTATTCTCTCGGACGACGAGCAAGGCGGCTGATTGCTCTCCGCGCGTGTCACCGCCTTTTCCTTGCCCGGCGAAGAGGGCTGCCATCAGTTTATCTGCCAATTCCCCCTCTGTTTCCTCAAACGCCTTTGCCATCGCTGTGACAACTGCTTCACCAGCAAGAATGTTGCCCTGGGCGGTGTAATTTTCGCCACTGACAGCACCTGCCCACTCGTTGCATTCAGCACCTGTATAGTGTGCAACGTTGCCTCTCGCATCTACGATGCCTACCTGCCGTGTTGCACGGCCCGGGTCATCCGAGATCAGACGTTCCAACGTCTGTTCTGCGGAAAGCCCACTTTTGAGCAGTTTTAAGCCGTTGCGTCCATAGCTCGTGTTTGCCCAAGATTGGGTTGCAATCGCGCCAACGCCTGCTTCTGCCCATGGGACAACTGCACCAACAGCGAAAAATTTGGATTGCACTGCCACACCTAAGTCGCCGTTGCCTGCATCATAGCCGACGATTGAAAATGTGGCAACAGACGGCATCGGTTCAGAAAAACAAAAAAATAAACTAAAGGGAATGAAAAACATCTGATTTATCTCCGTTGCCTACGCACTAATCCTCTTCAAACCGGATCTTCATTGCGGCGGCATGCCCTTCCAAGCCTTCCACCTCAGCGAGTTTGACAACGGCCGGTGTGACTTTCTCCAACGCGGCTTTGGTGTATGAGATGAGGCTGGTCTTTTTTAGAAAATCGTCAACGCTGAGGGGTGAGGCGTAGCGCGCTGCGGTGCCTGTAGGCAGGATGTGGTTTGGACCGGCAATGTAATCGCCAACGGCTTCCGGGGAATAAGGACCCACGAGGATAGCCCCCGCATTGCGGAGATGCCCAATCCAGTCAAACGGGTTCTCAATGTGCAACTCAACGTGTTCGGGGGCAATTTCGTTGGCAAAGGCGACGGCTTCCGCTAAATCTGCAACAATAAACGCCGCACCGTAGTTTTCAAACGCCTGTACAAGTGTGTCTCGGCGAGGGAGCGTCTGTCCTTGAATATCAACCGCTGCCTTCACCTGTTCGGCAACCCCACGTGAGGGTGTTACAAGCAGTGCTGAGCAATCGGGGCTGTGTTCTGCTTGCGAAATCAGGTCGGCGGCGACATAATCCGGGTCGGCGGTACTGTCAGCGATCACGAGGATTTCACTTGGACCGGCTAGCTTGTCTATATCTACGTGCCCGTAGACCTCTTTTTTGGCGAGTTGGACGTAAGGGTTGCCGGGCCCGACAATCTTATCAACCGGAGAAATAGTCTCTGTGCCATACGCCATCGCCGCGACTGCCTGGGCCCCACCACATTTGTAGATTTCTTGAATGCCACATTCCTCGGCTGCAACCAGCATGTATGGATTAATCTGTCGGTTGCGCATTGGCCCCATACAGACAGCGATTTCCTCAACGCCAGCGACGGCAGCGGGCACGACGTTCATTAGCAACGATGAAACCAAGAGCTGGCTGACAGAAGGAACACATACCCCGACGCGCTTTAAAGGGCGAACCAGATGCCCTAACAGCACGCCATCTGTCTCAGTAGCCATCCACGAAGTCCGCACCTGCTTTTGGTGAAAGCGCTCAATGTTCGTCTTCGCGTGGGAGATTGCGTCAATGAATTCAGAGGGTACCTCCAAATACGCCTCACCAAATTCCTTTCGCGAGACCTTCAGGTCTTTGGCAGAGATGCGTGGCGCGTCCAATTTGCGGGTATATCGAACAACAGCTTTATCGCCTTCGTTCTGTACGTCCCGCAGGGTGCGCCGCACCGTTTTTAAAATATTTTCATCTGTTAACTTGCCCCGTGCCTTCAACTTTACGAGGAAAGCCGCTGCTTCCGGCGTCTGTGTGTCAACAATTTGCAACATCGTTGAATAACTACTCCTTCGCGATGGGGAGATTGTGCCTACAAGTCTTCGCCGTCGTCGTTGACTCTGATAATGTCTGCCCCGATGCTGTTCAGTTTTTTCTCAATGGCTTCGTAGCCCCGGTCGATGTGATAGACACGCGATACAACAGTTTCGCCTGCGGCTGCCATGCCGGCCGCGACGAGCACAGCACCTGCGCGCAAATCGGAAGCCATCACGGGTGCACCGCTAAGGTGCGACACGCCATTAATAACAACTTTGCGGCCATCAAGCATGAGATCTGCCCCCATCCGGTTCAGTTCTGCGGCGTGGATAAACCTATCTGTGTGAACATTTTCAGTGATAACGCTGGTGCCCGATGCCAAACAGAGCAGTCCCATCATTTGTGCCTGCATATCTGTAGGGAATCCTGGAAACGGTACCGTATTGACATCAACCGCTTTAAGTTGCCGGGGCGTTGTGACGCGGACACCCTTGTCGTCCCAGTCCAATTCCACACCTGCCTCAACCAGTTTCTCTGAAACGGCCGGGAGTTGTTGTGGGGTGATACCTTCAACATAAACGTCTCCGTTGGTGATAGCGGCTGCCACCATGAAGGTGCCTGCCTCAATATCGTCTGAGATGACATTGTGTTCAGTGCCACGTAACTGTTTCACCCCGTGGATCGTCAAGACAGAAGTCCCGATGCCCTCTATATTCGCTCCCATTGCATTGAGAAACTGGGCGAGATCGCTAATATGCGGCTCGCGTGCGGCACCGCGGATGACGGTTGTCCCTTCTGCTAAGGTGGCTGCCATCATAACGTTTGCTGTTGCACCGACGCTCGGCCCGTGTTGCCCCATTAAATACATTTCTGTGCCAACGAGGCGTTCCGCCTGTGCAAAAATGTAACCCTTTTCAACCTGTACCTGCGCGCCTAAAGACTCCAAGCCTTGGATGTGCAAATCAATTGGCCGGGGGCCAATGGCGCAACCACCTGGGAAGGAGACTTTCGCCCGCCCTAGTTTTGCAACGAGGGGTCCCAAAACGTAGATGGAAGCACGCATCTTTCGCACCAGGTCATACGGGGCTTCATACGCTATATGATTCACAGGCTCAATATAGAGCATAGTATCTTTTAGTTTTGTGGTAGCACCAAGCTCTTCCAGCACGGCACGTAGTGTTGCCACATCTGTTAGATTGGGTACATTGTGGAGCACACTGACACTGTCACTAAGGATTGCGGCGGCAACTGCGATAGGAAGCACAGCGTTTTTGCAACCGCTGACCGGCACTGTGCCTTCAAGTCGGGTACCGCCTTTGACAATTAATTTTTCCATCTTTATTCTCCTTCACAAATCTTCGTCGCGGAATGTAGAGGTTTTGCTATCCCTATTGCATAAACGATGCCAATTGCGTACTTGTTACAAACTATGATAATATAAGGCTTTTTGACTTCAAGAATTGTGTCAAAAAAGACACATGTTCCTTATTTGGCATTCTCCTTGCCAGTCTAATGTAGTTATTCAGTGGCACGCTTACGCAGCTCACCACACACCCCGCAGCAGACATGTCCCCTCGGTGGGTAGCTGGGACGCTTGAGGTGTCGGAGAGCGCGCCTACGGGTGAACGAAATGCCCCTAGGTTCTCTGATAATTCACTTGCCTTGATACACAACTTTTGCTAAAATGTGATTTACTATTCTATTTTGACGCAGCTTGCATAAGGATAAGGTAAAACAGATGGCAGACAAAACATATCGTATCGGAATTATTGGATGCGGTGGCATGGGGCGTTCCCATGCACGTAACTGGACGAGTACCGGGCGTGCCGAAGTGGTGACTGCTTCAGATATCAGTGCTGATTCCGCCGCGAAATTTGCTGAAGAGTTGTCTCTCCCGACGCACTATACAGATTTCGGTGAAATGTGCGACAAAGAGGACTTAGACATCGTAAGTATCACGACATGGCAGAGTGTGCGTGCAGAACCGACTATTGCCGCGGCCGAAAGTGGTGTACTGGGTGTTATCACCGAAAAGCCGATGGCTGCCTCAGTGGGCGATGCGCAAGACATGCTGAACGTTTGTGAAAAGCACAACGTGAAACTGGTTGTTGGGCATCAACGAAGGTTCAGTCCGCAAAATTGTGAGGCACGGCGGCTTATCCAAGAAGGTGCAATTGGCCAACCCCAAGCGATGCTTCGACGCGATGGGCACGGACTGCTAAACCGCGGCACCCACGAGATTGACGAAATGCGCTACATCCTCGGTGACCCAGCTCCGTTGTGGCTCATCGGACAGGTGGCACGGAAAACCGACCGGTGGGAACGCCGCGTTCGGTGCGAAGACTTGTGTATGGCGGAAATCTGCTTTGAAGGCGGCATCCGCGGTATCTATGAAAGCGACTTACCGGAACCCGTGCTCCGAGGCGATGTCGTCTACGGAAATGATGGACAACTCCGCCGCGGTGGCGGTGGCACGATTGAACTGCTCAATAGCAAAGCCGCCGGGTGGCAGGCTATCGAACCTCGTCAAAGCGAACCGAATCAGTTTGACGAAATGTTAGCCTGGATAGAAGGCGATATTGACGAACACCGCAACGCCGGCAAACACGGGCTCTGCACAATAGAAATTCTGATGGCAATTTACGAATCGTTGCGCATCAAGGATGTTGTCACCTTCCCTCTCACGACGCGACCGAACCCGCTTGACCTGTTGGTTGAGGGCGGAACATTACCGGTATTTGTTGAGGGACGCTATGATATTCGTGCCCCGTTCCCCGAACAGAAAAAGTAGTTTTTGAGACTCTCTTCTTGTAGGCACACGGTGTGTGCCTACTACTTTGTGTGACGGCACACGGAGTGTGCCTACTACTTTGTGTGACGGCACACGGTGTGTGCCTACTACTTTGTGTGACGGCACACGGTGTGTGCCTACTACTTTGTGTGACGGCACACGGAGTGTGCCTACTACTTTGTGCCTACTACTTTGTCCTTTAGCACTCTACCGCTTTTCCTTCGCTGCCATAAACCGCCATCCGTTCTTGTGTTGTAATTGCTTCGCAGCTCGCAGGTTTGTAATGAAGCTGGAGTGCCCGCCGCCGTTGTGTAGATTGGTTGACAGGGCTCCCGTGGTGGAGCATTCCGTGCCAGAAGAGGCAGCCGCCTGGCTGGAGCGGCACCATCGTATCGCGAGCCACCGGAACATGTGTATCGCAAATCTGCCAATCTCGCCGTTTGAAATGGATCATCGGGCCCTCATTATGGGAACCGGGAATGATGTGCATGCATCCGTTTTCAGGTGTCGCTTCATCTAAGGCAATCCACACGCCCACGACTGTAGTTCCCCGCGGCAGGTCAAAATAGGCGCAATCTTGATGCCACGGCTTTTCGGAGCCGAAGTGCGGCGGTTTCACCAACGCCATATCTTGATAAAGTTCTGGCGTGTCGTCCATAATGCGTTGAAGAACGCCAAGCATCCCCGAATGTTCTGCCATTGCGTTCAAGCGGGGTTCGTAGTCTACAAACTTGAAAATCTTTCTGATTGCATCGCGGCGTTCTTGGCCCTCCAGCGCATTCTTACGTTTTGCGAGCTTCGGCTCAAACTGAATTGCCCGAAAGTCAGGATGGTTTCCATCCATCAGGTGAACCATACCGGCTAAGGCATCCTGAACTTCGTCAGGCCGAAAGGCATCATGGATGACGAGATACCCGTGCTGATGAAAGTATTGGATATGCGCTTCGGTTACCGCTGAAAAGTCACCGGAAATTCCCTCGGCTACAGTGTCAAAACGGTAGAGATTCTCGGGATAGGGAATTGCTGCAGGAGCCGGAGCGATGTCTCTGGGTTCGCTTGTTGTTGGGTGATTCATAAAAAACCTCCGTAGGCGCGGTTTTTAACCGCGTGTGTCATAAGCGCGCTTGGAAAGCGCGTCGACAAGAAGAAGGTGCCTTGCCTTCCGCGATTATATTTCGCCTTTGCTCTCTCGCTCAAGCAATGTCAAGAAATCGTTAACGCGGTTCACTGCCGCTTGGGCGCGTTCGCGTGCCGATTCGTTTTTCTCTTCTTCAGCCACCCATTGCCGCCGTTTCGGAAGCCACTCGGTTTGCAGATAGTTGAGTTGATTCAGGAAGTGCGGATCTCCTGTCTCACTGACGAAATACTCAATCAGGCCGAGTAAGCCGTATTTTCGATTTATCTCCATATCCTCTAATTCGCCCACCATTTGGGCAAAAAGTTGCTGATTCCTATCCTGTCGGGCTTGGGCAACTTCGCGCGAGGATTCGGTTAGGAGCTTGTCCACAAATTCCTGCTTGGAATTAATCCAGCGCGGCAGGCTCCGCACATAGTTCTCCAGGTCAAAACTGCTGCGTTGGAGTGCGAAGTGGGCGTGGATGTGGATGTTTCGGAAAAAGGCGGTATAGCCAACGTTTGGATCCATGGTGTCTGCATCGTAGAGAATCTGGTTTTCGATATTGCCGTACAACAGATTAAAGTCCTCAGCTGTCAAACTCATCGGTTTTAGATGTGCCAACACGATTGCTGTTGCGGCTTGCACGAATGCCGGTTCAAAGTCGTACATCGCCAAAATATTCTCAGTGATGACCGCCCCAGATTCATGATGCACCTTGCCCTGTAGGTTATGCTTGTTGTAAAGCCCCGTGACAATGTTCTGACCGGCGGGGGTAAGCGTTTCGTTTAACCAGAAGCCGTTGCGGTCGAGGATGCGTTGGCCGTTATCGTCAGTTAAGATGACACCGTCGTAACGTTTGGTGATGTCGTGTAGCGTCCCTGCGACTTCAAGCAACTTCACATCGCCGCCTTCCCGCCTGCCGAGTTCCATGCCCATCGCGCGCACCCGGAGTGTGTGGTTCCACGTATAGTGTCGCCATTGGAAGCCGACCCGGTTGTGTTCCCAAAGACTAAACGTTTCATTAACTAGCGTTTCCAATTCATTCAAGACTTGGGCGTAGTTCATAAAAACCTCTCTGTTATTTCCGATTTATAGCGGACGCGGATAAGTGACAAGCCATGTGCAGGGACTGACGCTCCCGCTACCGCCCTATTTTTCGCTTCTAAAATATGACGGAACTGCGCGCCTGCGGCCTCCCCTGTTTTTTTCGCACGATTCAAACATTTCAGCACCGTACCGACGATAGCACGAACCATGCCTCTCAGAAACGAATCCGCTTCAATTTCAAAATAGACATAATCGCCGGCTCGCCACCACCCTGCCTCGTAAATTTCACATACAGGGTTTAGCCTATCGCTCCCTGTCTTTTGGAAAGCGGAAAAATCCTGTTTTCCAATTAAGCTTTGGCAGATAGCATGTGTTTGCGAGACATCAATTACTGCGGGCAAGAAGTAACTCGTCTGGCGCAAAAGTGCAGCGGGGTAAGCACGATTCAAAATCGTATACCGATACCGCCGACTCGTGGCACTGAAACGTGCGTGAAAATCGGCAGGTACCTCCGTTGCGGAACAGACGACAATGTCACGAGGCAAAAGCGTGTTGAGTCCTTTCTGAAAAGCGCGTTGCGGTATCTGCGAATCGGTATGAAAGTTTACTACCTGTCCCTCAGCGTGGACACCGCTATCTGTCCTGCCTGCCCCAACAATTTGTATAGACGTTTGGGTTAACTGCGATAGGGCATCCTCAACGGCTCCCTGAATTGTTGGCAGGTTCGGCTGTGTCTGCCATCCGTGATAGTTGGTGCCATCATATTCAAGCACGAGTTTGATATTTCGCATCATTATGTACAGCACTTACGCAAATGGATTTGTGTCGGGGCAATGCCACAGTGCTCGCTGCCAGCCCCTGGATGTGCGTAAGCCATATTCGTTATGTCAGACTAAAACAGTTTAAGCACCTGATAGACACAGCGTATCACATTCCATATTAAGTATCAAATTAATTTTTCATCGAGGCAGGTGCCTTAGGGGCATTTCGTTTTCGTTTTTTGGTTTACGTATGTGAACGTTTTTTCATCTTTGCGGAGAAGAGCAGAGCCCCTCTTAAAATCCGCGTTTATCCGTGTACTCCGTGATAATCCGTGATGCAGATGTAATGGTTCATTGTCTGAATCGCGGATTACACAGATTACACAGATTAACGCTGATAAGAGGCTCTATTCCCAGATTGAAAGCCTCATCGCAATAACCGCTGCATTTACAGCCTTCCGCGCCAGCGGCGAGGTATGTGCCTTTAGCCCTGTAAGGGCGACAGGTGTATAGTACCGCGTGCCTACCCTCCTCTTTAGCCCCAGCGGGCCGACATGTGTCTGGTGAAAACAAAAAATTAATGGGGGAATGTAACCGTTCATTGTCTGAATCACGGATTACGCGGATGACGCAGATGAACGCGGAGAAGAGCAGAGCCCCTCTTAAAATCCGCGTACTCCGCGTAATCTGTGATAATCCGCGATTCAGACGAGAAAATAATCCGCGCTCGCAATTCAGACAATAAGGACAACGCGCGACCCCCTCACACCGCCATGCCCGCATCTCGATACGTCTGCTGAATCAATGCTATCTCCGCATCCGTCAACCCATACAACTCATACACCAACACATCTATCTCCCGCTCAATGGCACGCACACCATCGCTTTCCGGGGCCTCCACTATCTGTTTAACGAGCCGCGACAACGCCGCTTTCTGCGTTGATGTCATATCCGCTATTGGGATTTTCTCCATGTACTGCGCGAAAAACTGCAAGCCGCCTCCCGCCCACGGGTCATTAAGAGGCAAAACCTTGTGCCGGACGTACCAATCAAAAAGCCGGCTATTCAAAATGGCAAGCAGGGTAAGGTTGCCGGTGGGTATGAAGAATGTTGTGTCTAAACCAAATGTTCCTGTTGTGTCATAGCCCGCGTCAAGAGACTTTGCGATTCTTCGATAGACAATTTTCGGTTTATCGAAATCTCGGTAATAAGCCGTGTTCGCTTGGATTTCATACCATTTGTAACTGCCCATCGCCCTTCCGCGCTTTTGCCCGCGACTTTTCTTTGGTTGCAAATCCATTCTATATTGGCTCAGATACCGCTTAATCGCAGGATACTGTTCGATGTCAATGCCCTGCCGAGTGAAAATCAGATAATACCCCGTGCTTTCCGTTTTCCACTTTTTAAGGTTGCGCCCTCTCAGCACCGGTTTTATGAGTTCCTCGCTTCTGGCATCCTCAGCAATCAACCGCTGCCGCACGGATTCCCCAATGATAAACGCAGCGTTGCATCCGGTTGTCACGCCGCGATATAAACCCCCATTCACATAGTTTCCCAATGGCGTTCCGATGTTCTCTAGTTTTTCGAGCAGTTTCAGTGTCTTTGGTAAAGTCAAAGCCCATCCATTTGGCGATAAGTTGTGGGTGTGCATGGAAAAAGCACGTTCTTGGAACACATCGGAGAGCCGAGGGATGTCTGCTTCGTCACGAAACGTGGCGGCGAAAAAAGCCTCTTCGCCCGGCGTAGAATTTTCAGCAAGGAGGATACAAGTATCTACACTCGCGCCAAAAACGGAGACGCTGCCAAAATCAAGCAGTCTGTGAAGACACATTTTATCCGTAAAAAACGCTCGGAGTTTCTTGCCATACCCTGCGCGTAGAAACTTATTGGAGGAGATGTAAGTGAGAATACCGCTTGCTTGGAGCAACTCTGTCCCTCGTTTGTAGAAGTAGACATAAAGATCGGTTTTGCCTGTAAAGACTTCCGGAAAGAGCCGCTTTAAAGTCGGTTTAATCGGTCTGATAAGTTCCTGTCGCACATAAGGGGGGTTGCCGATGACAATATCAAATCCGCCCGCTTGGAACACCTCTGAAAACTCAACCTGCCAGATAAAGCCATCAGCGTCCGCTTGCCATCCTTGAAGGTTTTCCTTCAGGGCTGCGATGGCTTCCCGGAGGTGCTGTTTCTCAGCATCGGTGTGCGTCACAAGATAGGCCGCTTGATGTTCCTGGAGCTCCTGAATCAAGGAGCGCTCGAGACTCATCTGTTCCGGTGCAGGCCCCGTCAAACTATCGCCCGTTGCAACCTTATAGTCTAAGTTCGGCAGCGGCTCTGGCGTGTCCCCTTCATAATCCACCGCGAGGCTTAACCATAAACGGAGCATGGCAATATTGACTGCAAATTCATCTTTGTCCACACCGTAGAGGTTGTTCTGAATGATGTCGAGTTTGCGGTGATACGTTGTTCTGGCATCAATCCGATTGCTTTTAAAGAGCGCGTCTCGCAAGCGGAGCAATTCGCTCATCATGCCGAGTAAGTACGCACCACTCCCACACGCCGGGTCGCAGATACGCAGCGTTTGTAGCACCTGTAACACCTTCTCTGCGTTCCGAATTGCTGTCGCATCGCCCTCATCAACGAATGCCTGGAGGGTTTCCTCTGTCTCATCGGTTTTATTGCGGAGACAGATTTTCAGGCTCTCTCTGCACATGAAGGAGACGACGGGCCGCGGGGTGTAGTAGCTGCCCGTATCGTGCCTGCCGGTCACGAGTTCTTCAAACACCTTTCCGAGCATCTCCGGGTCGACGGCGACTTCGATGTCAAGCGGCGTGGATTCAGTCACGGTGAAGTTGTATCGCTCAAACAGGTTCAAGATTTCAGCAAAGGTGTCATTTGGGATATGGACAGCGTTGCGCCCATCGTGTTCCTGCATCTCAAAGAGCCCGCCATTGAGAAAGGGGACATCTCCCCTGCGTTCTGCAAGCTCAGGGGAGTCGTGTGGTAGTTCCGCTGCCGTGCCGAGTCCATAAAAGAATGCCCAATAGAGCCGGTCATTGAGAAAACTCTCAGTCACAGTAGCAGGCACACTCCGTGTGCCGTCCGCATCCAAAGTAGCAGAGATACTCTGTGTGCCGTCCGCATCATCAGTCGCATCAAAGAGCGCGCGCAAATAATCGCGGCTGCCGTTGTAGGTAAGCCATCCCTTCTTTTCAATAAAACGCAGGAACATCAGGCGGTTAAAGAGGCGTTGTGTATAGAGCCGCCGTTGTGCTTTACCGCACAGCGACGTGTGCTCACGACTGTCGATGGCATTTTCTACCTGTGCAAAGACGCGTTGGTAGTCGGCAAAGAATTTCTCGGTGACAGCTTCCACATCAAACGCCTTTTGCCATGCTTTCAGCCATGCCGCGGCATCTGAAAACCCCGCGCTTGGAAAAGCGAGTGCGGGGAGGTTATGTTCACAGAGGGTGCGGATGTGGGTGTCTCCCTGTTCCCAGGAGAAGATGGTAAGCACAGCGCGTCGCCAGCTTGTGGTAGCCGCAAAATGCGCAAAGGCAAAGCGTTGATAGTCGGTTGTCGTACAGATAAAGAGGAGCTGGTCGTGTGGCCAGGCAGGGAGGCTCGGGTCTCTGTCTCGCCTTTCTACAAGTCCACGCAGGACGCGTCGGAGCGCGGTGCGATAGATAGAGTCACTGCGGAATTGAACGAAAAAGATTCCCCAGGGCTGCGTGCTTTCCGAAAATTCAAACGCGAGTTGATTAGTTGGAAAGGGTGGGAGCTGCTGGCAGTCAATGAGCCGTTTTTCTGTGGGTTCATCCAGGTCGAGTTCTGTGGCGGCCCATGGGAAGGCGATGTCTTCGAGTTCAACGTCTTCGGGGATGGGCCATTGCAGTTTGTCGCGCAAAAAGTCTAAGAGGGTGTTAAAGTCATGGATGTTGTGAATGTCATCTGGTGTTATTTGGGGCACTGGGTTGTCTCACATTTCCTTTATGTATGGGCGGCCAGAGTCTGCTGATGAGGGGCTACTGTATCTTGGATATGTCACCTGCTTTCGTTTTGTGTGTTAGCGATTTGCGCGCGAAGCCGTGCTAACTCAGCTTCTAGCTCACGTCGGCGTTCTGCTTCTTCTGCTGCCCTCGCTTCCGCCGCCTCCCGCAGGTGTTGTTCTTGTCTCCGCAGGTGTTGTTCTTGTCTCCGCAGGTCTTGTTCTTGCAGTCGGAGGTCTTGTTCTTGTCTCCGAAGGTGTTCTTCTTCCATAGATGTCGTTATCGGGGTGCCATCCGGCAGATACGGGCGTAAAAGCCTCACGTGGGTAGTCTCATCCTCCTCCCACCGCAACCACAGATTTAACGCTTCACTGAACAAGCCTCCCCGCGCATCCGGCACAATCTCAACGATGTCTCCCGAAGCATCCCGCCGCCACCCACAAAACTCCGCAGGTTTCGCCATTTCAGGTTGATGGATGAAGTATTCTTGAACACCCATATCAACCAGATACACGCGCACTTTTTCATGCCGGTCCTGATTCGCTGTCGAATCTGAAAGAAACTCAAATACAGCACCAGGCACCGCGCCTTCCGACCAGGTATAAAAACTACGACGCAGTGGGTATTTATCTACCCCAAACACAACGTAAACATCCGGTGCGACGAACTTTGTGATGTCTCCTTCGCGATAATAGATGAAGTTGTCAACGCCGATGTGGATGTGTTCATCGATCGCAAAATAGCGTGAGATCTGGTCGGAAAATATGTTTATCTGTAGCCCGTGAAATCCGGTTGCTGCCATAGGTTCATCGTCCTCAAACGGATAGCCTTCGATGTAAACAGTCGGTGTCCCATTCGCTTTTGGAAAGACGGGGATATACTTTTTTTGTTTGAATGCAAAGTCGTTTAGGATATCCATGATTTTCTCCGTTGCGTATCAAGGCGGGTTAAAGCATCCCTCAAACCGTTATTTGAAGGTTTCTGAAAAAGTTAAGTTATTTTAAATTTTAACAGAGTACACATTTTTTGTCAAGCAGAAATCGGGGGAAGGCGATGTCTTCAAGTGCAACGTCTTCAGTGATGGGCCATTGTAGTTTGTCGCGCAAAAAGTCTAAGAGGGTGTCAAAGTCATGGATGTTGTGCATGTCGTGGGGTGTTATTTGGGGCATTGGGTTTCCTCCTTTTTTTAGGATACATCTGAATCGAATAAGAGGTCAACGTTTTTTTATTTGGTTTAGAGCTATTTAGTTCTCCCATAGGGCGCTTTCGTTGTAGTCGCGATGTCTACATTTCGCCCTTATACGGCTAGAGACTCCCCCGCGGCAGCCCGCTCGTTCTGGCCATCGAGCTATCTCCTGCAAATTGACAAACGACATACTTCATGTTAAACTATCTTTCGGGAGAAAGTCAAGTTTTTAAATGTGGAGGGGAAATCTTGCGTGAGAATCAGGTAGATGTTGTGATTATCGGTGGCGGCGTTATCGGGTGCGCGATTGCGTACAACCTCGCCAAGCAACAGGTAAACTCGCTTGTTATTGACAAAGCGACGCGGGTTGGCACAGAGGCATCATGGGCAGGTGCCGGGATTTTGACATCCCATGCCTCAACACACGAACCGTATCCGGAATTGTGCCGTGCAAGCCTCGCTCTCTATCCATCGCTGGCGGTTGAACTCAGAGCTGAGACGCAGATAGATATTGAATTGATTCAATCTGGCACGTTGTCGGTGTTCTTCAACCCTGCTGAGGCGGCTGGATTAATCGGTTTAGCCGACCGGCGGGTGAAGCGTGGATTTGCAGCAGAGGTTTTGACAGCAGAAGAGGCATGGAGGCTGGAACCTGCCCTATCGAAAACGATTGCTGGCGCAGTGCTATTTCCTGAAGATGCACAAGTGCGCAACCCGAAATTGGTTACCGCGCTTGCAAAGGGGGCCGCACAACTCGGCACGACATTCAAACTCGGCAATCCTGTTACCGGATTTATTCGGGAAAATGGGAAAGTCGTTGGCACCGTAGTTAACGGCGAAACCGTATACGCAGATACGTTTGTGATTGCTGCCGGGTGCTGGGCGGGCAACCTTATCGCCATGCTTGATTTTCCCATGCCGATTGTGCCAGCGAAGGGACAGATAGTACTCATTGAAACCATGCCGCCGCTCTTCCAACATACTATTGATGGACTCGGCATCTATGTCGTGCCGCGCGCAGATGGAAAACTCTTGCTCGGTGCAACGGTGGAGTTTGTCGGCTATGATAAAACCGCGACGCTGGACGGGGTTAAGCAGATGATTGACGCAGGAATTAGCATCGCGCCTGCCCTCGCGCAAAGCACATTTGTGCAAACGTGGGCAGGTTTGCGGCCTTATGCTAAAAAGGGACCGGTACTTGGATATCTACCCGGCTATGACAATGTGGTATTGGCATCCGGCCACTTCAAAAACGGTATTCTCCTCGCACCGATTACAGGGCAACTCATTGCTGAACTGCTGACCACGGGAGAGCCCTCTCTGGCACTTGAGCCATTTCAGCCAAGTGTGGCGTGAGGCGCGCTTAGCGAAATCAGAATTGACAGAATTAGGAAATTCCGCGCGGTGACAAAAAACAATTTATTTTACGATTTTTTGAATTTTAAGTGAATTTTTTCAAAGCCTTGGGGTTAAATTATAAAGGTTATTTTTTATTTTAGAAAAAAGGTATCAGAAGACTCAGTCACTATCTGGCGATAAATTTTAGAAAGGAGATTTTACGATGCGTCAGTACATTCTGTTTTTAACGGAGGCAACGCCTCACGCTTGCGATAATGTAAAAGAAGGAAAGGGAAGAAGGCACCGAGTGGGAAAGGGCTGCTACGATTGTCGCGCCCTAAAGGCACAGGCTTTTGAAACCGCCGAAGTGCTACCTTTTTGGATGCAGCCCCGATTGCGAAGAAAGCACAGACCGAGGAGCGAACAAGCATGCACCCTCCACTATAGGAAGGAAGGGGGTTGGCTAGCCTTCGCTTGAACGTTCCTCTTTTGAGGAGACACGGATGACACAAACTGACGAACAGTTGATGCTTTCTGTCAAAGAAGGAGACAGAGACGCATTCCAAATTTTAACCGAGCGTCACTATTCAAACACTTTAAACTTTATCTATCGATTTGTTAAAAACCGTCCGCTTGCCGAAGACCTTTGCCAAGAGACGTTTTTGCGACTCTGGCGTTGCGTGCCAACGTACCGCCCGATTGCTAAATTCAGAACGTTTCTCTATCACATTGCCAAGAATGTCTGCTTGAAACATTTGGCGAAAGAACAGCGGACACCGCACATTGAATCCTTGGATACACCTGCCAGCGAGGACGATGAAAACTGTCGCCCCATCGCCGTGGCAATTGCAGATACACACTATTCGCCAGAGGCTGTCCTTATTGCCCAGGAAACCCACGAGGCGATTCAATCTGCAATCAATAAACTGTCAAAAGAACACCAATTGGTGTTTCAGTTAACAGAACTTCAGGGGTTGTCTTACCAAGAAGTCGCAGATATCGTCCAATGTCCGATTGGCACAGTTGCCTCACGCAAAAACGCTGCGATTCGACAACTCCGGAAATTTTTGGCACCCTACAAGATGAACTCATAATGGCTAATACCACATTAATCTAAGCTATAAGGGTAGTTCTCTGTATCTGCCCATCTTTCCAATTGGTTAATTTGGTATAATCCCTTAAACTTCGGATATACGCGCTTTTTTGCACTCTGGCGCACATCTGGACGCCAGAGTGCTTTTTTCGGTTGAATTTCTTAACAAAATAGGATATGCTATTCTCACCAATCTCACCAAGGAGGGTAAACAAATGGACGGTCTCGCTATTCTCACGATACTGCTCGGTTTTTTCACCGCGGTCTTTTGGATGGTTGTTGGCTGGCGCGCAATGCGAGCCCACGAAAGAATTGCAGATTCTATCGAAAAAATTGCACATGCTAGCGACTCACTGTCACAACAACGTTCTGGCAACCAAATTAACTGAATCAGGTAGGTTATCTTGTAGGAGGAATAAAAAATGAATTTGCATGAAGTTTCCGAAGTCGCCCAAGAAATGCACCTACCAGAACAGATGCCGATGACAATGGATGAGTTTTTGGCGAACGATATAGAAGGGTATGAATACGTTAAAGGAGAATTAGTGCCGATGGCATCTCCATCCTTGGAACACGCTGAGATTAGTGCGAAAATCACGCACTATCTGTTTACATACCTCAGTCAGAATGAGTTAGGCAAAGTGTATGTAGCGGCAGGATTTCGGGTAGGCGAACGAGGAATGAAACCGGATGTCGCGTTTCTTTCCACAGCACGTCTGCCTGAAGACAAAAGCAAAGGTTCCCCGATTCCCCCTGATCTTGCCGTTGAGGTAATCTCGCCAACAGATGTTCAGTGGAACGTTGCCGAAAAGGTACAAGCCTATCTGGATGCAGGCACCCAGATGGTATGGGTTGTTGAATCTGTCATGAAAACAGTCACGGTGTATCGTTCAGAAACAGACATTGAGGTGTTTACGTACGACGACACACTCACCGGTGGGGATGTGGTGCCGGGGTTTTCCTGCCGGGTTGCACAACTTTTTGAATAGGAATTTCCCGTCAATCGGGCTTACAAAGCCCTCTCACGAATTGGAGGATACATCATGGACAAAATCCGAATTGCTTTTATCGGTTGCGGTGGCATGTCGTCTCAGTTGCAACAGTGCATACCGAGGGTGCCAGAGTTTGAATTTGTTGCTACCTGCGATCTCGTTGAAGAAAAGGCACAGTCAAATGCCCGAAGATTCGGCGCACTCCGCCACTACACCGATTACGACCGGATGCTGAAAACCGAAGAACTCGATGCCGTGGCTGTTGTGGGCAGACCGGAGGATAAGCTGCATAGAGACATCGGTATTGAATGCCTCCAACGGGGCTATCATATCTATACAGAGAAGCCGCCTGCTACCACCGCTGAAGGCGCGAAGATGCTAGTTGATGCCTCGGTTGAGAGCGGCAAAACAGGCATGGTAGGTACAATGTGGCGACACGCACCCGCGCATCAGATTGCCAAGCAGTTGATGGACGAAGCGGAGTTCGGTGCGGCATGCCAATATCATACCCGATACCTCGCTCCGGGCCCACGCCTACAGGAGGCAGGCTCTCCCTTCGCGTGGCCCTTCATGCTCGATCAGACCATCCATCCGACCGATTGCATGCGTTTCTTTATGGGACAGGTCAGCGAAGTCTTCGCCATGGGCACGGTTGATGCCGAATCTCACACCGTATCAATGTCCGTGAACCTACGTTACGCAAGCGGAGGCATCGGCACGATGACGCTAGGCACCGGGCCGATTCTGGAAGCGATGGTTTTCGTCAAAGGCACAAACAATCAGGCAATTCAGGTGTTGGAGACCCGCAAGTTGCGCCGTTACCGTGTCCCGACGTGGCTTGGCACCGGCGGTGGCTACGCGGATACACCTACCGAAGAATGGGATCTTAACACTGCATTGCGTAGTATCGGCCGCCCCGGCTATCTCGAAGAAATGCAACATTGGGCAAAGTCGCTGCAAGCGGGGATGCAGCCTCACTCAAGTCTTGAAGATGCCTATCAGAACATGCGCGTTTTGGAGGCGATTAGCCGTAGCATTGAAACCGGAGAAGTCGTTAAAATATCAATTTAGCGGAGATAGAAATGGCAATACTAGATCGCATCCAAATTAACCCCAAGATTTGTCTCGGGCAACCCGTAGTTCGAGGAACTCGAATCACAGTCAGCGTGATTCTCAAATTGTTAGCGAGTAGTCGCTCTATCGAGGATATTACTGAACTTTATCCAGAATTGGAAGCTGCTGATATTCAGGATGCAATGAAATACGCGGCTTGGGTGGTTTCAGATTATGAACCTTTCGCCGAGGATAGTTGTTGCTGATCGGAGGGTGCGTATCCGTTACTTACCCATCGTGTAAGTCGACATTCAAAGGAAACCACTATGGACTGGGCACCCCGTGTAAAACCCATCAAAATCCGGCGGCTTTACCGGTATGCTAGACTCGGCATCTATGATAATACGTTGCTACACGATGTCGGTTGGGGACTTTATGCGCGTTGTACAGACATTGCTACAGTCGCCGATGTTTTCCGACAAGGACGTGTGCCTTGCCCGAAGTGCAACACAAAGGTGACACGCAGGATTGACGCACTATTTAGCTCCGGCGAAGGTGGGACGCACGAAAATTGGTTTCATTGCCCGCACTGTGCTGGCCGGCTCCTCTGGCGCGACTGCCGTCTGGCTCTCCGTAACACGCCGCGATGCTTTGATTGTCATGCTGTCTTGCAGAAAACAGACAAATTGCTGCAGTGTACCTGTGGTAAAACCTGGTCCCAGGAAGCCTACAATCAGTCGGTGAGAACCCGCGTACGTCTACCGTGTCCGCGCTGTTTTAACCTCGTCCGCAGACCGGCTGCCCCTCCAAGGGATCGAACGGCTAGAGAGCGGCACCCCAGCCCTGAACTGCACTGTCCCAAGTGTCAAGAAATCGCGACCCATGTACACGGCAATATCGAGTGTACGGTCTGTGGCTATAAACGCCGGTGGCGAGATTACCGAAAACACCTGAAAAAGAAGGACGAGAAACTTGAATGTCCGGCCTGTGGACATACCTTTAGATGGCAGGCGTGGCGTAAAAGTGCCCGTTCGCTGAGAACTGGCAACCCGAGGCCAGCGCGTGAATTCGTTGAAAAGTGGCTCAGATGCCGCACTCCGCAGGAACGTATGATACAAATTGACACCCTACTTCAAACCTTACACGGTAGAGGTCCCTTGGCACCTCTATTTATTGATAGTGGTGAACACAACATCCGCCAGATGCTTGATGATTTGGCATCATAGGCTTGAATGTTTCCAGAGATAAAATGTGCTCTTGTTATTTTCCGAAAGAGCGGCTATACTAATTGCAAAGGCTTGGCATAATATATGTTGAGCGTAAACGGCAAGGAGGAATAAACAATGAATTCTAGTTGTTCCTGTTCTGATAATTCCCCAACGAAACCAATTGTTCGGTTATCCCCACGAAACGAAGAGCGGATTTCATTGCCCCATGTTTTTCAGTGGGAACCGGTAGATAACGCACACGCGTACGTTCTTCTAATTGACGAAATTAGAGGAAAGGAAGCGGCTTGTATTAAGGAGACAACGGAAACGCGAGTCCACCTTGAAGAGACAGATTTGGACGTTAGCAGAAATTATCTTTGGCATCTTGAAGTGCTTGATGATGCAGGACGCACAATCGAAACGTCGAAAGGCGGTTGCGGCACACCGATATCTACCTTTGCAGTCGAATCCGCCGAAGCGGAAAATACACCCGCTACCGCCGGGCGGATCTTACTCGATTTTTCCCATAACGAGTCAGACATAAGGGGGCTCGGTGTCTATAACTTCTCCCAGTATACAGCCTACACATTGCTCCGAGAGAACGGTTTTGAAATCGGAACGAATTCCGATAAAAAGTTATGGCAAAACCTACTTTCGGGTTATGATGTGCTACTGCTGCACTGTAAATATGCCGGTCCAATTGTTCATTTTGTTCCCAGTGAAATTGAGGCAATCAAGGATTACGTAGCAAATGGTGGTAGCCTATTTGTCTTATGCTGGGGCGGCGGTGGCGGAGCGAATAACCCCGATTTGTATAACCCGTTGCTAAAGGAATTTGACATTGAACTGAAACCGATACCAGATGCAGCATTCAGGAAGGCTGAGAATCTTGCGGCAGAGATTTTCCAAGACATCAGCGACATAGCACTCCAATGTCCAGCCGAGATCGTGGGCAAAGGCTATGAGGTTTTAGGAAGTGCTGCCAGTGGAGAACATCTGTTAGTCAAAAGAGGTTATGGCGAGGGAGCGGTTTTCGTTTCTGGCATGGGCATGGCGTTTCAAGATTCCTATATGGGTGGAAACGACGAAAGGGCGATTAACAATCAACGCGCTTTTGTCAATTTGATGAGGGTTACCTGTTAAGTCTGTCTAATTTGACAATATTCAAGTATTCCTTCATCAGAACAAAACTGGTTTATAGTGAACGATTTCTAATTGCCAATTGAAATTGATAATTCAGGAGGCAGACTATGAAGGTTCTGTTTTTTGTAACCCTCGTTATTATGTTGATGTCACCAAAGACCTGCACCTCCAGCCACTTTCTGTTGCCCCGGAAGATAAACTGACGACAACGTGGGCATGGGTGAAACAGATCCGAATAAAGTGAAGAGGCTTGCTGATGCTTGGAAAATAGAGGTAATTGATAATGCGTGAAGGTCAGGTGGTTCGTAACACGGAAACACCCGCCACAATCGAGTCATTACAAGCGGATTTCAGATTGCTCGGTATCAAGACAGGAATGGTCTTATTAGTCCATTCGTCCTTGAGTGCATTGGGCTGGGTGTGTGGCGGCCCTGTCGCGGTTATCATTGCGCTTCAGGAGGTCTTGGGGGAAACTGGCACGCTTGTGATGCCAACCCACTCAACCGACCTCAGCGACCCGAGTCAGTGGGAAAATCCGCCTGTCCCCGAATCGTGGTGGCAAACAATACGCGAGACGATGCCAGCCTACGATGCCGATTTAACCCCTACCCGTTCAATGGGCAAAATTGCCGAAACGTTCCGAAAACAGGAAGACACTTTTCGCAGTACGCATCCACAGAGCTCTTTTTGTGCACGCGGCCCTCACGCATCGTATATCATAAGTGACCACGCCTTGGCATTCGGATTGGGCGAAAATTCACCGCTTGCCAGAATCTATGACTTGCAAGGTTTCGTTCTGCTCCTCGGTGTGGAGCATTCAAGCAACACCTCCTTGCATCTCGCAGAATACCGGGCAACCTTTCAAACTAAATACATCGTCCAGGAGGGTGCCCCAATCTCACAGTCGAGTTCAAGGGTATGGGCACCCTTTGAAGATATCAGTGTGGACGCTTCCGATTTCGATCGCATCGGTGAGGACTTTTTAGGCACTGATGCAGGAAAAGTGGTTCGGCGCGGCAAGGTTGGCATCGCCAATTGCCAACTCATGCCACAACGTAACATCGTAGATTACGCTGTTGATTGGCTTGAGAAAAATAGAGTGTAGGTGAGAGCACCCAATCGCGACGCTTGAATTGATTTTTTTATTCTGTATGTGTTATACTATAATAACAGATAGATATGCTAATGAAGAATTTTGCCAGAGACTAAACCTTAAACAATGGTTTTCGGCGTAGTTTGCAGGTTCTCGAAACTTGCTATAGAAAAACCAGACATGGATAAACCGAAGGGAAAGTCAGATGACAGAATTGTTAAAAGAACTTCGCGTATCAAACGATGCGATGAATAATCCGGACGAATTGCGTCACCGCATCTCAGAAGAAGGGTATCTCTTCTTCAAGAAGCTGCAAGATCCCGACAAACTCTGGGCGTTGCGGCGAGAGATGCTAACGACAATGCAGGAAGGCGGTTGGCTCGTCGCGGGTACCGATCCGATGGATGGCATCGCCGATATCTCCACCCAGTGTACCGAGGGCGATCCCGAGTACGCCAATGTATACCACGAAGTGTATAAGTTAGAGGCGTTCCACCGCTCCGGCCACTGGCCCGAAGTCGTCGATATGGTGGAGAAAATTATCGGTAGAACCGTGCTACCGCATCCACAGAAAATTGCGCGCCTCTGGTTTCCGAAGTATACCGCGCATACGACACCAATACACCAAGACTTCGTTCACTTCCAAGGGAATTTCCAGACCTATACGTGTTGGGCACCTGTCGGGGATTGCCCAATAGAATTGGGCGGCTTAGCCATCCTCCCCGGTTCGCATAAGATCAATCAGGTCATGGAACATCACTTTTCGCTCGGTGCGGGCAGTCTGTGCGTGAATACGGATGAGTTGTCCGGCGAATGGCATTCCACAAACTATGAAATCGGGGATACCCTCATCTTCCCTGCTTTGACTGTCCACAAGGCACTGCCGAATTTGACCGAGGACCGGCTTCGCGTGTCGCTTGATAACCGCTATCAAGCTGTCGAGGATGCGATCGCTGAGCACATGCTGGAGCCACACCTGAATATCTTCAACGCCCTTCGGTGGGCGGATGTCTACCGCAACTGGAAGTCTGATGAACTGAAGTATTATTGGAAGGAGCTCGACCTGACTGTTCTGCCAAGGGATTTCAGTTACGGGAACAAGGGGTTTGAGGAAGCGTTGGAGCTGGCGAGAGACAGAGATGAGCGTGCCGTGCTACACTTAAACCGGCTGATCAAGCGGGATTCAACAACCGAGTTGGCACAGCGAGCAGCGGCGGTTCTACAGGAAGTGAATGCTGGAGCTACCGGTTAATTGAGTGGAAACCCTAGCCACCTTTGCAAAGTTGAGAGGATAGACTTTTAACAACCTGCCGGGAGATGTTTATGAAAAACGTAACAGGCTATTAGCCGAACCCGTGAGGGAGGTGAACCGAATAGATTTCAATTGCAAAAACATAGTCCCGTGGGGAAGATCGTTTGACGAATACGTTGACATGTTTAACCTTTCCGAAGCCGATCTGGCGCGGGACATTGTAGGCGTGGGCGACGGGCCCGCGTCATTCAATATCCGGATGCACCAGCGTAGCACGTCAATAGTCTCCGTGGACCCGATTTACCGGTATTCAGAGGTGGAATTGCGCGAACGAATTCAGGAAACCTACGATGATATCATCGCGCAAGCCCGCCAGAATCAGGATAAATTCGTCTGGACAAAAATCTCGTCTGTTGATAAATTAGCGGAAATCAGAATGCAAGCAATGGACGAATTCTGCCAAGATTTCGAGAAAGGCAAGCAACAAGGACGGTATGTAGACGCAGCACTCCCTCATTTGCCCTTTCCTGACCGTTACTTTGACCTCGTGCTCTCGGCGCACCTTCTCTTTTCCTACTCAGCAAACTGCGACCTCGCTTTTCATCTTGATGCTGTACGAGAACTACTTCGCATCGGAACTGAGGTGAGAATTTTTCCTATTGTTGATGTAAACAGCAACCCCTCGCCCTTTTTATCACCTGTTATTGACGAACTTGAAAAAGAAGGTGTTACCTGTTCAATTGAACGCGTTCCGTATCATTTCCAGAAAACAGGGAATGAGATGCTGCGGTTAAAGTTGTGCTAATTGTCTGAATCACGGATTTAACGACTTCAAACAGGCCATTTCCAGTAGGAGCGAGCTGTGCTCGCTCCTTTTTATACGGATTGAAAGACAAGATCATTCAACGTTTCTGGACCTGGAAACTCGCATCCAACGCTTTCGCAACTCGAACCTGTGATTCTTCAAGGTGTGCCAAACTATAATCATCAAGCCTTCCCTGGGCATTCTGAAGCACACGCTGTATCCGACCGTTAATTAGCCCGAGATGATGGCGTGCAAGTGATCGCGCATCCTCAGGCGTGCCACTATCCGCGTCCAACACCAATTTGATGAGCTGCTTCAGGTGTTCACGTTGCAAACCACGGCGGAAACTGGAGATGAACGCATCGGAATTCGACCACTGCTTTTCTCCTGCATTCCGTTCAAGTTCTACCCAAACCGCATCCGTAATGCCTGAAAAGAGTTCTGGCAATGTGAACGCGTCCTCATTCTTAGGAAACTTGAGTTCTGTGTCCTGAATGCGTGCGAGAACATTCGGATAGAGCAGTCGTCCCAAGATGCGGTTCTGATGTCGCAGAATGACATCATGCACCGGGTAGTCCAAACGTGTAGAACTGCCACTACTTGCGCCCCAATCACTCCAACGTGTTACTGCCAGGCTGTTAAGCAGGCCCGCTGGGAAATCAAAGGTTTGGTCCGAGAGGGCGTGTTCTTTGAGGAATTGGAGTGCTTCGCGTTGTTTCGCGGCTGGAACAGGCACGAACGGTAAACGCCCTTTTTCATCACCTCGATGATCGCGATGGTGATACTGTCCTCCGATATATCGGCTTGCAAGGTACATCGTATAGCCATATTCACCAAGCAGTGTCCCGAACGCCCATCTGACACGCTGATAGCCCTTCCCCTCTTTTGTAACCTTGTCTGCAATCTTGTCCCAGAGGTCAACGACAATCTCCCGCCTTTGTCTAGCGAATTCAAGCGGATCGGCACCGAGATCCCAACGATTGACTAACGGGTCCAGATCTCGGTATTGATACGAGGAAGCGTCGCCATCGGTCCCATAGGTTAACTCTGGTGTTGCAACCCGGGAAGCGATTTTTTGCAATTCCTTTAATTCATCCTCCGGTTTGCTGGCATCGATGGGCTTATAGGCGTATTCTATCACCCAATAGTCCCAGGGTCCGATTGTCGTTGTATAGTAATCTCCCTGTTTTTTACCTTCCGGCGCGATGTTCACCGCATCGTATTCCATCACAGAACCGAGGAGGGGCTTGCCTGTTTTGGAGTTCAGGGCATCAAGGGTAAATATCGTACTCGCTTTAAAGTTATGACGCAATCCGAGCGTGTGGCCAACTTCGTGCATGGTTAGTGACTTGAGTGCTTGCCCGATGAACTCTTCTGGCAACTCCCCGTCTTCGTCAGTGATACCACGCCCCTGTAGCACGCTCGCCATGAAGTTCATCTGCCGTGACAATCCAGATGCAATCTGACACTGGAGCCGTGAAGCGTGATTCATCGGATGGTCACGTTCATAATCCAGTTCATCAAAGAAGGTCGTATAGGCTCGCTGCCAAGATCTGATGAATCCATCACTGATAAGGATATCCGCGTCTAATATCTGCCCTGTTAACGGATTCACGCGGGATGGGCCAATCGCGAAACCAGCATCAACAACCCAACGGATTGTGTTATACCGGGCATCCTCAGGGTCCCAGTTCTCATAGTCTTGCTGCATCCGCGCTTCAATCGCGTCGGCAAAGCCTATCTTTTCAAACGCCTTGTTCCATTCCAGAATCCCTTGTCGAATGTAAGGACGGAAACGATGCGGCACCGTTTTCTCGATGTAGAAGATAATCGGATCTTTCGGGGGTGAAAGTTTTGCGTCTTTGTCGGCTTTCTCCAAATGCCACCGATTGACATAGCGGACAAAGGGGGCATCGCTGGTTTGCATCGAGTAGTTTTTGATCGCGGTCATGAAGTGTCCTACGCGGTCGTCAGCGATGCGGGAGCGATAGTTGTTCGATGGGAGTGCAGCGAGGCTGTAGTGTAACGTCAACTGGATGCCGCGACTGTCCGGAACAGTCGCCAGATAGGTGTTGGATGTGTACACCGCTTCAACTCGCAACTCAACGTTTTTCGGGAACGCTTTGACTGTCCCCCAAGTGCTACGCGTTTTGTCGAACCTCGCATCGGAGGCAATATTACGTGCCAAAGGCGGTAGATCGGATATAAAAACGGGAGAGATATTCACCAGAAGGCTCTGCCGTTGGGGATGGATACTTTCAATCTTGAGCGAAAACAACACAGAGTCGCTGTAACTGTAGTCAACCGATTGTGCCGTCGGTGTCCCTTTATTCGCGCGGAAACGCACATTTTTTCGGACGAGATGCACACGGTCACCAACGCGCCGCCAGACAAGCAACCACTCTTCCAACGTCATACCAGAGATAAGGTACCCTCTCCCCAGGCCGCGTGAAAGGCTAATCATGCAGAGAAAAGGGTTGTCTAATTGCGATGGTTGAATTTCACAATAAAGATTCTCTTTTTTCCGGTACAGCTTAAAAAAACCCTGGTAGCTTTGACTGTCTTCGACGACTTTCTCAAAATCTTCAAACTCTTTTTTCTTTTTTGCGGATGCCTGCTGCGTCGAGGTGTTCTTAGGTTGCGTCGCTTCCTGTGCGGATACCAAGAAGCAATAACCGTTTATTAGGATTAAGCAGATGCAAAAAGTCAATAGGTGTCGCATTGAATTTTCTCCTTTTTCGGCACAGCTTGCACGCCGAAACTTGCTCTACAAAAGTAGGTGTATTGACGTGGCATGTTTCGCCACGAATCGCTGCATTTTTAATTAATTGAGGAGGGCTTGTGTCTCATCCTAGCATAAATTAGTATATCATTTTTCTATTTTCTTTGCCAGATAAATTTTCGGAATCAAAAGAAGTTTTCCTTGAAAGCGGCAGTCTCAAGTCTGCTGTAGGGGAAACAGGTCTTGTGCCTGCCCATTTTTCCACCAAGCGTCAGTTCGCGAGACACAGAGAATTCTGCTTCGTGTCGCACGACAGGAGCCGAAATTTGAAAATACCTCTTGACCGGTTGCACTGCATGTGCTATGCTGTTAACAATTTTTAGAAAGAGGAGGACAACCTTTTCTCTCCACAATAAAGCCCTGCTAGTCTTTGTCGGGATGTGGGGAGTCTCGGTTATAGTTTTTATGCAGGTTGCAGCAATGTTTGGTGAAGGTAAAGGGGGCGTGGTAGACAAACCAGACCCTCGGGCAGCAGGAGATGTTGTCGTTGTCAAAATTCATGCCGTTCCGATGTGCACAGAATATAAAGGGTTCAAAGGAGGGGGTACCGGAGATGGCTTTGGCCACGAAGCCGCTGGCGAAGTCGTCGAAGTGGCACAACCCGGTCGCGTCAAAGTCGGAGACCGGGTTGTGGTGCAACCCCAAAACGGTTGTGGCAAGTGTTCCTTGTGTGCCGTTGGCGAGCACATTCATTGCCAGAATGGCAGGAACATTCGAGAAATCATCGGGACGCATCCGGCTTCAGCGACTTATGCCCAGTATATGCACAAAATAGACGATTTGTTATCGCCAATTCCAGATGACGTAAGTTATGAACACGCAGGGATGGCGTGCTGTGGACTGGGACCGACGTTCGGCGCAATGGAGCAAATGCAGGTGAACGCTTTGGATACAGTCATGGTTACCGGCTTAGGGCCTGTCGGATTAGGTGGCATTATCAATGCTCACTATCGCGGCGCACGTGTCATCGGCGTAGAAAGCCATCCTTATCGTGCCGAACTCGCCAAGAAGTTAGGTGCCGAGGTCGTGTTCAACCCCGATGATGCGGATATCCTTGAACAGATTCGCGACGTGACGAACGGGGTGGGTATTGACAAGGCTGTGGATTGTTCGGGGGCATCTAGCGCACATCGGTTGATGGTAGATGCCGCCCGCAGGAAAGGGCAGGTAACGTTCATCGGCGAAGGCGGAGAGTTCCCACTCGGCGCAAGCCGAGATATGATTCGGAAAGGGCTCATCCTACGCGGAAATTGGCACTACAACCTTGGTATATATCCCAAATTAATGAAGGTGATTCAGGACTCGCCAGAGCAGTTAGACACGTTTATCACACATACTTTTCTGATGCGTGACGTACAACAAGCGTGGGAACTCCAAGCGACGGGGGAATGTGGTAAGGTAGTGCTGCATCCATGGGTGTAACCATTCGGTATCAGACGGTAGCATCTTGGCGACGACGCAGTTTGACGACAAAGGAGTCCTCGTTTGATTCTACCCTATCGTAAGAGATCGCTTCTCCTTGGGAGACATCATGTTTGCGTTTGATGTCGTAAGCCACCCCGAGGGGGAGCAGATTCTCAGCACGTGCGATGTCTGCCTTTCTTGTCACAAACATCGCGATGAGGAAAGTAACGCTACGGAAGACCGGCGGTTAGAGAATCTCTGTAATCCATTCACCATCGTGTGCTGGATTATAGATCAACCCCGCTTTTATATCAACACAGAGGTCTAGGTGTTCCAATACCATGTGTCCGACGAGGACAGGCGAACCCTCAGGCAAATCGGTCACCTGTATCGACCTCGTTCGTTCCAGTATCGTAAATTGGACCTCTGAATAGAGGGCGCGCTCAGCGATGCCAGTGGCAGTGCGGACTCTCACCGTTCCAATAGGCGTGAGCCCTAGGTGTTCAATAAGCGGTGTCGGTAGGCAGAGTCCCGTTGCGCCGGTATCAACGAGGGCATCGGGGACAGTCAGTCTCCGCACGTCTTCCGGATCCATAACGCCTAACTTTACCGCAACCAGATCATATAGATTTTCGAGTTCAATTTGCGTGGTGTGTCTCACTCTTTTTCTCTCTTGTGGTTGTCCTAAAAGCGACTACTGAATACGAAAAGCATAGAGCCTCGCCCGGTTGAAGACAAAACGGAGCCGCAGTGGTTGCTGCGCATTCGCTAACGTAGCGGACTTCCATTGCACCGAGTGCCGCGTACTATCCCCTGTCAACGGAACACACTCGTCAATCGAAAATCCGGGTTGAGCCTGTCCATCGGTTTTCAGGACTTCAACGCCAATCTGACCTGCACTTGCATCCGCATTAATTTCAAGCGCGCCGTTCGGAATTCGCAACGGGACAGTTTCAACCACACCTTCTGTTTCGTCCGCATCGAGAGAGACGAAGCCATCTAATCGCCATTTCGCAAGCCCGATGGCCTTGTGCCTATCTTTCATCGCCGCACCGTGGGTGTGCTCTGTCCCAGTGTAGTACCAGCGAATTTCATCGTCGGTGATAATCGGTTCTATGGCAGTTCCCATAATCATACCGGTGTCGAATGTGCCGTGTTCCCCGCGTGGAATAATCGGGGTGCGATGCGAGTCCGGATAGTCCCAATGAAATCCATCTCGACTACAAACTAGTTGTGCATCAATCGGTCCATCGATAGGGATCTCATGCTCCGCAGCACCCGATCCCGTCACATATAACACCCCGGCGATGCCGATGTAGATATTGTGATAAAGAAAGCCTGACATGTTGTGAATTTCGGCGCGACTCGCGCCATATCGCTGCGCGCCAATTTCGTCGTCTGCCTCGGTCGCGCCGAACATCGGTTCGAGGGGTTTCCACGGTCCCTCCAGGCGTGGGCTTTCGGTATATGCTATCATGCGTCGCGCGTCTTTGTCATTCCCGCGTATCAGGGCATAAGCCCGGAACAGAGCGGCTTTATTATCGTAGATGACATTGAACGCACCTTCGTTGTTTCGTTCTGCAACCGGTTCCAGGTAGTCTGAATCATCCCATCGGATGCCATCCGGTGATGTCAGCAGAAAGATGTTGCGGTACCGCCTGCAAAAACCTATCATCTTATACCGTTTCTGCGGATGCGATTCGTCGTCATCGCGGAATACACACGCGCCGTGTAGGTCCCACACGATGTTATTATTTGGATTTCCATTGAATTCAAAGAGACTAAGATTCGGTTTCGTCCATGTCAAGCCATCATCGCTCTCCGCATAGCAGGTGAGATCCCCGCGATCGTTCTCGACGAACTTTCGCCCGTAAGCATCGTGTGTTTGTCCCTTGAATGTTGACGGATTCCGGTCTGGACGTGGGACGTAAAGCCCCGGAATCTCGTTCGCTTTAAACCGCCAATGCGGTCCCATGCGACACATATACCACATGCGATATTTTCCGAACGCGGCATCGTACATCGTAGTGCCATAGAGGTGAACGCGCCTGGACTGATCTGGTCCCCCGTGTTCCCAAGGATTGTTGGGATGCGGTTCAAGGACAGGGACGCTATGCTTTACGCCTGGATGCAGTGTGCGCGTCACGCCGCGCTTGGAAGCAATCAGGGCATCGTCAACGAACAGTTCCGTGCCGGTGTTAAGTGTATGAATGGTATTTGAATTCACGTTGTTTTCCTCAATTAATCGGTAGATTCTTCTGGCAGTGTAGCATGAAATACTGCGCCTTTCAAATCAAATTCAATCCCCTGTCCACAACTTCTGCATCTCCTCGGAGGAGGCAAGCAGTTCATCGTGCTGAGGCCCACTTGAGCCCTGCCCAGGTGGTCGCGAGTTTACCTGTACTCTCAACGGGCAGTCCAACGGTTGCGAGTCTTTTGATGTCGTCAGCGTTATGATACAGTAAATAACGGTTTCGTGCAAGAAAAATTGCACAACTCACGGGGGAGAACTAAATGGCACTGCGAATTTCTCCCTTGCTATTTCTCTGAAAACAATATATATTAACTTAAGGCCTGCTGTGGCTACAATCTCATCCACTGTAGAAAGGAACAGATTCTATGAAGATTAAAGAAATTCGCGCTGTAGAAATTGAATTAAATCCCAAACCCACGACACCCCCACGCACACCGAGCCGAGCCAGTACCTTTCAACTGAATCGGCCTGTTTCACGCTATCCGACATTCGGCAAAAAAGAGGGACATGTCTCCTATTCGGAATGGAAGCGGCCCGCTTGTATTGTGACAGCAGAAGATGGAACATGGGGGTTCGGCATTTCGCTTTACAGCGGTCCCGTAACGCGACTCATAGCAGATCACTTTGCCCCACATCTCGTTGGCGAAAATTGCATGGCGACTGAGAAATTGTGGGATATGATGGTGCGATTGTCAACCGCATTTGGCGCGACCGGCTTAACCAGTTACGCTATCAGCGCGATTGATTGTGCCCTGTGGGATCTCAAAGGCAAAATTCTGGGGCGCCCTGTTTATGAGCTGCTCGGCGGTCCCCAGAAAGAAAAGATTTTCTGCTACGCCTCCGGCTTCGATCAGGAATGGTATATGGAACTCGGATTCAAAGCGACAAAACTGTTCACGCCGTACGGTCCGGAACAGGGGAGA
Source organism: uncultured Poribacteria bacterium (assembly GCA_958295855.1). Classification (GTDB taxonomy): domain Bacteria; phylum Poribacteria; class WGA-4E; order WGA-4E; family WGA-3G; genus CATQHH01. The sequence continues at coordinate 1,690,438 of OY282383.1, forward strand.
GAAGGCTTAGGCAAGCTTGAAGAATTGGTGGCAAGCACAAGAGAAGTGATTGGCGATAAAGTTGAATTAATGTTAGATGCTTGGACCGGGTTTGATGTAGAACATACCGTGCGCGTCTGCGAAACTATGAAGCCTTACGGTTTGAAGTGGATGGAAGATTACATTCCCGCTGATGACCTCGTCGGCTACGAGACAGTGCGGCAGCGCATCCCTTGGCAAACCCTCGCGACCGGGGAACACTGGTATCTGCCAACTGTCTTTGCTGCTGCAGCGGGACGGCGACTCGTTGACATCTTCCAGCCAGATGTTTTATGGTGTGGCGGCATTACAGCGGCAGCCAAAATCTGTCACATTGCTGAGGCAAACGGCATCTCGGTGATTACGCACGGCGGAATGAATTATCCCTACGGGCAGCACCTAGCATGTGCGATGCCCGCCATCACGTGGGGCGAACGCTCTGAAGGTGTCTCTGCACCCGGTGTGCCGCTCGAAGAGATGGTTAAGTTACCCGGAACGTCAGTCATCAAAGATGGCTACGTTGCCCCATCAGATGCCCCCGGTTTCGGTCTGGAAATTGATGAGGCATGGATAGAGAGTGTGATGGCTTAAATTGCGCCTCTATAGGATTTCCGCAACCGCCTTTGCTGGCGGGGTTTGCAACCTCGTAAACGAGGCGTAATAGGTCTCATGGGAAAAATGAATGACGAAATCACTATTGCCAATCGAGCGCATTGGGAAGCCGAAGTCTTGAAAAAGAACGGCTTTACCGTGCCTTGGCTTGACCTTGATAAAGATGGTGTCCTAAAATATGCTGAGGATCGGCTCGATCCGGTGCCGTATCATCTCTACCAGATCTATCCGGCGTATCTGCTCAGAGATGTTGCGCACAGGGATGTGTTGTGTCTCGCAGCAGGTGGCGGACAGCAGTCGGCAGTATTCGGTCTGCTTGATGCACGCGTGACTGTGATCGATTTTACGCAAGGTCAACTTGAGGGAGATATTACCGCTGCGAGACATTACGGCTATCACGTGGACACGCGTCGCCTCAATATCCGCGATTTGTCGGCAATTGAAGATGCCTCATTCGATCTTGTCTATCAAGGCCCTTCTATGAGTTGGGTTCCATCTGTTCATGAAGTGTATGAGGGAGTCTCAAGGATTATCCGTCCCGGCGGCCACTATCGCGTAGATTTTGGCAATCCTGCTACCCATTTCTTGGAATGGGATGGTGAATTCTATCGCGTCGCCGCACCATATTCTGAACGTGTTTCCAGGTATCCAGACGGTGCATTTGATTTTCGGCACTACGTGAGTGATATATTCAACGGACTCTTGGACAACGGTTTTCAGATTGAGCGAGTTGAGGAACGTTCTTGGACGCAGCCAGATATTAGTGCTGCGCCCGGGAGTTGGACACATGAAATGGCTTACAACGTGAGTTTTGCCATTGTCGCTAAGAAAGAGATGTAACTCCTGTATCGCCTACGGTTGGAGAAGATATAAGCGTAGCTGCACCGGGCAATAGATTTACTCAGCCTGAAGGAACCGTGCAGAAAGTGGAGGGTTTGCTGTGGAGGAGTTGAATATTCGCAAGGCACATGCAAGCGACAGCGAATTCGTTTTTACCGTAAAGAAGGCAGCATACCGGGAGTATGTAGAACAGGTGTGGGGTTGGGATGAAAGCTACCAAAGGGAGTTACACGATAGGCGGTTTGATTCACAGGATCTTCGCATTATCCAGTTCTGTGGAGTAGATGTCGGTTTCTTAGCCAGGTCTAATACTTCCGACGCACTCAAGGTTAATCAATTCTTTATTCTCCCTGAGTACCAAGGGAGCGGCATCGGTTCGGCGTGCATGACACGTATTATTGATGGTGCCAGTCTTGAGGGAAAGCCTGTGTTGCTTCAGGTGCTAAAGGTTAATACACGCGGTCTCGCTTTCTATCGGAGGCTGGGCTTCACAGTTATCAGTGAAAGTGCTACACATTTTCAGATGGTGCGTGGCGTTTTATCCCTGTAAGGGCGGTATGTGTATAGAAACGCGGGCGGCCCTATATACTAAGCCCCAGCGGGCGGGTTGAAGCCAATTTGGGCAACCTGGTTCATAGAAGCGTGGCATTGGGATTGGGCGAAAAACGTAACTGAAAGCTCATGTGCATTTCCTCGATGCCGAAGGATTTCTGATTTACCTGGGTTTGTTGATTAAGTATAGAAGGTATCGGTTTGACTATAGGAGAGGAGAGAGTGATAGCACGGTTTCCCCACAACTATGAGAACTACCTCAAGAATCTACCCATCCCGCGAGAGGTTGCAGTGAAAGATTTGCAGCCGGAGGAGATTGAGCACATCACCCAAACCGTATTCGTTGCCGCTAATCCCCAACCAGCCGGCCTCCTTTTCATCTTTGGCACCTCTTCGATTGATAATGAGATTTTAGAGTCTCTGGCGCGTGAGTGTCGGCAAGGTCACTTTCCAAAAGTCTTGGTTACCGGTTTGAGTGGGCGACGCTACTATCAAACAGGACAACCGCTAGCGTCCATAATGCGTGAGGCACTCATAACACGAGGTGTCCCATCGGACACAATACTCGTTCAAGATAAATCAACAAACACGCTCGAAGATGTCATGTTCAGTCTTGAGGTGTTAGAAAAGCATGAGATTTTCCCCAAGAGTCTCGCGTTTCTGTCCAAAGCACACCACAGTGGGCGCTGCCTACGGACCTTGAGAAAATTCTTCCCTTTTCAAACGCTTTTGCCCATTACTTATGTGGCTGAATATGAGGGAGTCAAGGTATCTAAAGAAGATTGGTATCAGCACGAGGTGTCCGGAGGGCGTGTGTATGGTGAATACTTGCGTATCATCGAATACACAAGGAGGGGAGATATAGCTTCTCTATGAATCCATAGTTACGTATGACTTCGCATTATGAATACTGATTTTGTTGAAGCATTATCCGCTAGCGTCCATAATGCGTTCAGACTGAGAACAAAAGCCCGATTCGGGTAAAAAACTTGATTTTATTTCTGGAATTTGTTATGATCCCATACAGAAACTTTATCCGAAACCCCGCTGCGCGCGCTCCGATACGTTGCCGCGAAACATTACGAGGAGATCCATCCACATGAAAAAGACGCTCAATTCAAAGGAGTATCGCGTGAAAAATTTGCGTTTCGATCGTGAAATCGTTTTTCCGTTATTAGTTGTTGTGATCTGCTTGAGTTTTACAGCGAGGAGTCACGGCCAGGCAGTCGTCTTTGTAGCCCCAGCTGAAGTAGCCTCCCCGGCCTCTGGGCAAGAACTGACTGTGAACATTAACATCGCGGGTGGGGTAGAGGTTGCTGGCTATCAGGTGACTGTCCATTTTGATCCGACCGCGCTCAGTTATGTTTCTAGTGCGAATGCGGATTACCTCCCTGCTGGAACATTTTCTCTCCTGCCAGAGGTAAGAGAGGACAGTATCACAATCGGGGCGGCTTCTCTGACAGGAGGAGCTGAGGCTACCAATGGCACCCTCGCTACAGTGACGTTCAGGGTTGTTGAGGCAAAAGCGTCCTCGATTACGTTGACAGATGTCGTTCTCTCGGATGATGCCGCCAATGCCTTGTTGGAAGTTACTTCTATGGATGGTGCCGTTGTTGCAGCTGTCGAGGCACTTGCCGAGGAACCGGCTGTAGCCGAGGATGGTGCCGTTGTTGCAGCTGTCGAGGCACTTGCCGAGGAACCGGCTGTAGCCGAAGAAACTCCTGTCGTTGTTGAACCTGAAATAGTTGTGTCCATCCCCGATCCCAACTTGACCACGGCCATCCGCGATGCCCTCGGCTTGCCTTTCGGTGCGCCCATCACAACGCATGCAATGCTCAAGTTAACGAGGCTGGACGCGTCGGGGCGTGGGATAGCAGACCTCACCGGACTGGAATATGCAATCAATCTGACAAAGTTGCGGCTTGGCCAGGCCTGGGGCGATGGTGAGTCCTTCACAAATCCGATATCCGATTTGTCGGCACTTGCCGCCCTCACACAACTGACACACCTGGAGCTTGACGGCACGGCGGTATCGGATGTGGCACCCCTGGCACACCTCACACAACTGAAAACGCTGCAGCTTGACAACACGGCGGTATCGGATGTGGCACCCCTGGAAAACCTCACACAACTGACAGAACTGAAACTTCGGAACTGCCCGTTGAATGCCGCCGCACACCAGACGCATATCCCCGCCATACAAGCAAACGGAACAGAGGTTTTGTTTGATCCGCTGCCGCCTGAAGAAGTTATTGACTTCCCCGATGCCAACTTGGCCGCAGCAATCCGCGGGGCCCTCGGCTTGCCTGCCGGCGCGCCCATCACAACGCATTCTATACTGGGTTTAGTCACACTTGATGCTCCCAATGCCGGGATAAAAGACCTCACCGGCCTGGCATATGCAACCAATTTAACGACGCTGCTGCTCGGAAGTGAATCTGTCAACGGCACAGAAGTGAACAGCAATACGCTAGCCGAACTGGCACCAATCGCCCAATTAAAGGCTTTGACGACGTTAGATCTGAGCGGCACCGCTGTCTCCAGTACCTATTCACTCGGGTCTTTAACGCAACTCACCTCGCTGAATCTGAGTGACACCGCCGTTTCGGACATCTCTTACCTGCCAAACTTAACCCAATTGACATTCCTGAATCTCGGTGAGACGGGGATTGTCGATGTGTCAGTGCTGGTAAATTTAACGGGTCTCCTCTTGCTAAACCTTCAAGGCGCGCCATTGAACCTGGCGGCACACCAGACGCATATTCCGGCGATGCAGGTGAACGGGGTGACAGTGCTGTTTGATCCGCTGCCTCCCGAAGAAGTTGTTGACTTCCCCGATGTCAACTTGGCCGCAGCAATCCGCGATGCCCTCGGCTTGCCTGCCGGTGCGCCCATCACATCGCATGCAATGCTCAATTTAACGATGCTGGACGCACCGGGGCGTGGGATAACAGACCTCACCGGTCTGGAATACGCAATCAATCTGACATGGTTGCATCTCGGCTATGTGGATGCCGTCGTCGATGGTGAGCCCTTCACAAATCCGATATCCGATTTGTCGGCACTTGCCGCCCTCACACAACTGACAGAGCTGTATCTTGACTACACGGCGGTATCGGATGTGGTGCCCCTGGCAAACCTCACACAACTGACATACCTGAGGCTTAGCAGCACGGCGGTATCGGATGTGGCGCCCCTGGCAAACCTCACACAACTGACATGGCTGGATCTTTACAGCACGGCGGTATCGGATGTGGCACCCCTGGCAAACCTCACACAACTGACATGGCTGAATCTTGAAGACACTGCGGTATCGGATGTGACACCCCTCACCACCCTCACACAACTGACAAGGCTGTATCTTCGCTACACGGCGGTATCGGATGTGACCCCCCTGGCAAACCTCACACAACTGACAGAGCTGGATCTTCGCTACACGGCGGTATCGGATGTGGCACCCCTGGCAAACCTTACACAACTGACATGGCTGTCTCTTCGCTACACGGCGGTATCGGATGTGGCACCCCTGGTAAACCTTACACAACTGACAGAACTGAATCTTTATGACTGCCCGTTGAATGCCGCCGCACACCAGACACATATCCCCGCCATACAAGCAAACGGAACAGAGGTCTCGTTTGCTCCGTTTAAGCCGATCCACTTACCCCGGGTGCCATGGCTCGTGTCCCTCATCTACTTCCGGCCCAGCGACCGGCCCGTCCGTCCCAACGTGGATGCGAAAATTGATGCACTCATTAAGAAAGCCCAACGCTTCTTCGCAGACCAGTTAGAACTCCACGGATTCGAGAGAAAAACCTTCCAGTTTGAAACGGATGCGCACGGCAACGCCGTGGTGCATCACGTCGCCGGGAAATTCCCAAGAGCGCATTATCCACAGAATCGTTATTCTTGGGTGGACGAAATCAATGAACAGATTCATGTCCCTCCCAGAAGTTTCACTGTCCATATGCTAGATTCAGCGGGGGGAAGAAGTTTCACAGGAGCTTTGGGCACCGGCGGTGGTGGGAATCACGGAGGAAGGGTGAATCTCGACCTTTGGCACTGGCACACCCTTGCGCATGAACTCGGGCATGCCTTTGGGTTACAACATGATCGGCGCAGAAATGCAAACACCAAGCGAATTACATCGATCTATGACAGGATGATTACGTCTTTCTGCGCCGCGGAATGGCTCAGTGTCCACCCCGCCTTCAACCCCGGCCAGGCTGTCTCCACTAAGTCTACCACAATTGAGATGCTTCCTCCGATTCTTGTTTCGCCGCCGAATACCATCCGCCTCCGCTTTGAGGTAACCGATCCTGATGGCCTCCATCAGGCGCAATTGCGGGTGCGAGAATTCGGCAACCTACGCGGGGGCCTGCTGGATTGCAAGGGGTTAAGTGGTGTCCGTGGCACCGTCGAATTTGTCACCACTGATAAGCTACCACCGGAAATTGAAAGCGTATCTCTTGCAGTTATTGATGTGCGCGGCAACATGTCTAGGGCGAGTTTTCCTATTGACGTTACCTCCCTACTGCCGCCTGCCAAACCTGTCTCCATCCCCGATCCGAATTTAGCAGCGGCTATCCGCGAGGAACTCGGGCTCACTCCGAGCAAGGCCATCACAACGCATACAATGCTAGGGTTAGATAGGCTTGAAGCACCCAATGCCGGGATAAAAGATCTCACCGGGCTGGAGCATGCAGTCCATTTGAGACGGTTGAATCTGGACTATCGGTATATCAGCGGCGAAGGAAATGTCAACAGCAGTGCGGTAACAGATTTTTCACCGCTTGAAAAGTTAACAAACCTGCAAACGTTGCTTCTTAGTTATATGTCTAACTTGGTGGACGTATCGGCCCTGGCGAACCTGACACAGTTGGAGGTGCTGGAGCTCTCTAACACTGCCGTCTCGGATGTGTCTGCCCTGGCGAACCTGACACAGTTGGAGGTGCTGGAGCTCTCTAACACTGCCGTCTCGGATGTGTCTGCCCTGGCGAACCTGACACAGTTGGAGGTGCTGGAGCTCAATGGCACTGCAGTCGATGTGTCTACCCTGGCGAATCTGACACAGTTGAGGGCGCTGGGTCTCTCTAACACTGCTGTCTCGGATGTGTCTGCCCTTGTGTCTACCCTGGCGAACCTGACACAGTTGGTGAGGCTGGGTCTCTCTAACACTGCCGTCTCGGATGTGTCTGCCCTGGCCAACCTGACACAGTTGAGGTCGCTGGAGCTCGCTTTCACTGCAGTCGATGTGTCTACCCTGGCGAATCTGACACAGTTGAGGGCGCTGGGTCTCTATAACACTGCCGTCTCGGATGTGTCTGCCCTGGCCAACCTGACACAGTTGAGGTCGCTGGATCTCTCTCTCACTGCCGTCTCGGATGTGTCTGCCCTGGCGAATCTGACACAGTTGGTGAGGCTGTATCTCCGGGGCACTGCCGTCTCGGATGTGTCTGCCCTGGCGAATCTGACACAGTTGGAGCAGCTGAGGCTGGGAGACTGCCCCCTGAGTTACGCCTCCCTCCATACGCATATTCCCGCTCTGGTGAAGGGGATAAAGGTGGAGTATGTGAGCTATGACAACGTCGCGCATCCTGCCCTTCTCAAAACCTCTGGTGATGAACAAGAAGGCGCAGGAGGCACAGCGTTGCCAAACCCGTTTGTCGTGGAGGCGATGGATGAGCACGGTAAGCCGATAGGCGGCAAGCCGGTTCAGTTTGAGATTCTTGCAGGCGGCGGCACGCTCAGTGCTCAAACCGCAACAACGGATGCACGCGGCAAAGCACAGATAACCCTCACGCTCGGCAGGGCGGCAGGAGTAAACAAAGTCAAGGCGACTGCCGAGGGGATTGAGTCTTGGGTGTTGTTTACAACTCTTGCTCCAGAAGCGGCACCGCAACTCGCTGCAGATGTCAACGGCGACGGTATCGTCAACATTCTGGATTTGACGGCCGTTTCGGGTAAGTTCGGAGAGACAGGTGAAATCCCCGCGGATGTGAACGGGGATGGACAGGTTAACATTCAGGATTTGGTGATGGTTGCGGGTGCGTTTGGGCAGGAGGCGGCTGCGCCATCGGCGCGGGCGGTTTCGCTGGCACGTCTGACAGCGGCGGATCTGGAGCAGTGGCTGAGCGAGGCTCGTTCAGCATCGAGACCGGGAGGGCTCTCCTACCGGCGCGGGATTGTGGTATTAGAGCAGCTGCTTGCCAATCTGATACCGGAGGAGACAGCACTGCTTGCCAACTACCCGAATCCGTTCAATCCGGAGACGTGGATACCGTATCAGTTGGCAACCCCTGCCGAGGTGACGGTGACGATTTACGCGGCGACTGGTGCGGTGGTGCGGACGTTGGCCCTGGGGCATCGGCCTGCAGGGAATTATGACAGTCGGAGCCGCGCGGCGTATTGGGATGGCAGGAATGCGTTGGGTGAGCGGGTTGCCAGCGGGGTCTATTTCTATACGCTGCAGGCGGGGGATTTCGCGGCAACGCGGAAGATGCTGATTTTGAAATGATGTCCGAACGGGCGGAGAGAGCCATCCGCCCTTACAAGCCAAACGCCCTCAAACAGAGACGTTAGATTTTGAAAAACAAAATTATTAACGAGGCGGACTTATTCTCTGCGCATCAGCCAGAGTTATACGATACATCGGCAAAAGTAGAGAATGTGGATTGCCGCATCGGGATGAAGCAACTCGGTGAGAATACTGTCTCTCTTGTGCTAACAGACCCACCTTATTTCATTGATGGCATGGGTGCGGATTGGGACACGAAAAAATTGACAGCGCGTGTGAGAGATGGTGTTGTCGGTTCGCTGCCAGCAGGGATGAAGTTTTCGGTTGAGCAGGGACGAAAATTGCAACGGTTTCTCACACCTATTGCTGAGGAATGGATGCGAGTGATTCGGCCAGGTGGATTTTGCCTTGTTTTTAGCCAGAATCGTCTGGTGCATAGAGCGGCTATAGCGTTAGAAGATGCGGGGTTTGAAATACGGGATGTTTTGCTATGGCGATATGAAGGGCAGGCGAAAGCCTTCACTCAGGAACATTTTGTCCGGAAGCGGAAGGTGACAGTAGCAGAAAAAGACAGACTTATCCAGAAGCTAGGCGGTCGGAAAACGCCCCAATTGAAGCCGCAAGGTGAAATGATAATTCTTGGGCAAGCCCCCAGGGAGGGGACTTTTGTGGATAACTGGGATAAGTGGGAAACCGGCTTGATTGATGTGAAAAATCCGTTAATCGGTGCGCCGCAATTTCCTGGGACTGTCATTCCGGCGAAAAAGCCAAGAAAAAGGTATGGGCACATGACAGCAAAACCTGTCGATTTACTTCAGCACCTTATTCGCATTTTCTCTGCGCCGGGAGCACTCGTGCTTGATGCTTTTGCGGGCTCTGGTTCAACGGGTGTCGCCGCCACACTTGAGCGCAGATCATTCATCGGGTACGAGATAGAGACAGCTATGGCGATTTGTGCTCAAGAAAGAATTGAAGAGATAGTGTAGGGTTGGTTTTATGCGTATTGATTTTGTTGAAGCACTCTCCACAGATAATCTGGATGCTATAAGGGCAGCCCCCAAAACTGACGTTCACGCCCATGCGTTCCTTAGCACACGATTAGAAAATGTTGAACGCTGGGTGGGGCATCCTCTAACGAAACCGCCTCCCAAGATGAAAGGACTTGAGGAGATGATGGCGTACGCAGACACAGTCTTAGCACCTCACATAAAACACCGCGAGGGTTTTGAGTTCGTCGCTGTGTCAGCAATGAATGATGCTGTCCAAGATGGCGTTGTTATGCTTGAAATGAGTTTTGACATCCGTCTCGCAGAGTGCTATCTTGATGGAGTAATTGGGCTTTGCGGGTTTATTGAGAAGTTAGTTGAGCAATATAAGGCACAAGCAGAGCTGCTGCCAGAACTTGGCTTTTCACGTGGGTGTGCTGACGATGCAAGACTCATGAACTTGGCACATGAAGCCGTAGAATTAGGTGTGTTCCAGTCAATAGATCTCTATAGCCATCAAGAGGCGTGTCCCCCTGAGGTTATGAAGCCATTGTTTACAAAGGCACGCGCTGCAGGAATGAAACGCAAGGCACATGTTGGTGAGTTCGGCGGTGCGGAAGAAGTCCGGCGGACGGTCGAAGTCCTCGACTTGGACGAAGTTCAGCACGGCATAGGTGCTGCAGAATCGGTTGAAGTGATGCGGTGGCTCTCCGAGAATCAGATTCAGCTGAACGTGTGTCCAACGAGCAACGTCATGCTGGATGGTGTGCCCGATCTTGCATCACATCCGATCCGCGTCTTATTTGACAACGGTGTGCCGGTGACGATTAACACAGATGATGTGATGATATTCGGTCAGAGCGTCTCTGAAGAGTATCGGAATCTCTACCAAGTAGGTGTCTTCAGTGCTCAAGAGCTGGACGCTATTCGGCGCGCGTCCCTCAGATACACGACACCCCAAAAGTGCATCCGCGATTATGGATAAGTAGAAGATTATCCTTTTTAAGGATCCAACATTTGGGCTAACATTGTCATCCTCGATGGAGATCAACCGGATGCAATACGACAAAAACAGATTCAGAATATGGGCCGTCCCTCACCCCCTTATCTTACACTGGGTATTGAACCCAGCACTAATATTCAACGAACTGATTTTGGGACAACGCCTCCCCAAAGTCATGTTGATTGACAAAAAGAGTGATAAACCTTTGTTGGAACGTTGTTACATTCCCTGCCCGCACTGTAAAACGCTGAATGACAACCGTTTGTGGGCAAAAGGAAATGGCTTTGGGCATTGGTTTGGCCTTGTTTGTCCAAGTTGCCATCAAATAATTCCCTGTCTATGGAACATTTTTAGTCTCGCCATATTGGCGATTACTTTCCCGCTGTGGTATTTCCTCGCACGGTTCTTTCGCCGAAGATGGCTTCAGAGAAAAAAAGAAAGAATGGCGAATGCTCTTGAACGCTCCATGATTCAGGCAAAGCCCATCAATTGGCTTTTTATAGGCACCTTCTATTTTGGTGGAATCATGTGGGCGATTCTCGATGTTCCGCCGCAGATGTGGAAGGTTTTGAATGGAAGAGAATGGGATTTGATAATGATGTTTGTTAAGTTGCCAATTTGGTTGGTAACAGGCTTTGTGTTGGGGTTAGTCATGCGTTTTTGGATGAATCGAAAGGGGAAAAAGGCAGAAAGACATGAATCTGACTGAAGAAGCCATTAAGGTGTACAATCAGACAAGCAGTGGCAGGTTCCCTCTCTTATGAGGAAATAATGTCTCTGTATTTTTATAGCCCACTATAAGGAGCAGCACCATGAAACTTATGCCCCAAGAGGTTGAAGAATTCAGACGCGACGGCTATCTGAAAATAGACAGACGAATCATTGATGACGAACACCTTGCCGTGCTAAGCGAACATTACGACTCGCTGTTTGCACAGAAACGCGGTACAATTGGTGAAGGGTTGCGTAACCTTGCAGTCGTCGGCGACTCGGAGAGCGATGAAGACACCGATTGTGCCGAAGAAATGTTGCAGATCATGGAGATGTGGCGTGTCGATGAGGAATTTCGGAAACTGCTCTACCACGAACCTTTGTTAGACATCGCCGAGAGTTTAATCGGAGCCGATATCCAGTTATTTCATGATCAGGCCCTCTACAAACCTGCTTATCACGGCGGCGAAGTGTATTGGCATCAGGACAATGGATATTGGCGATGCAACCCGCCCAATCTTGTGAGCATCTGGATAGCACTCGATGATGCCGATGAGGAGAACGGTTGTATGAACGTTATCCCCGGCAGTTATTTAGCAGGATTGGCAGCACACGAACGTGCCGAGTCAGAGAAAGGTGATTTGCCCGCATTGCTGCAGGTGGACGCTGATGTGAATCGTGCTGTGTCAGTGCCGGTTGAGGCCGGATACGCGATGGTACATCACTGTCTCACACTCCACCAAACTAATCCGAACCGCTCATCCCGAGACCGCCGGGCGATGGTCATCCATTATATGCCATCCGGTACGCGGAACCGTGATGGCGAGGTCATGACAGACTACCCCTTGCTACGCGGCAAGTTGGCGTAGAGCGGGTGGCTATAGCACCTTATTAATCCCTGATCGGTCATACTATTTTGAAAATGAGATTCCTCCCACCCTCAGATGCTCAAAAGTTTTTGGTTCTTGCAACTTTGAACTTGACATCTGCTCTACATTGTGATAAGTTAAAGCATTAAAGGTAGAAACCAACCCCAAATTTCTATAAAAAAGGAGAAAATTATGTACGTTATCATTGCCCCCATTCAGATTAAGGAAGGGCACAGAGATGAGTTCGTCGAAGCGATGTTGGACGACGCGAAAGGCTCCGTTGCGAATGAACCCGGATGCCTGAGATTTGATGTGATTCAGGATGGCTCGGATCCGAATCGCATCTGGCTCTACGAGGTTTATGTAGATGAGGCGGCGTTCCAAGCGCACCTAAAAGCCCCTCACTTTATTAAGTGGCGGGATACTGTTAAGGAGTGGTTTGCTGAGGGACCTAAGGGTGCTGGAGCAGGGAGTTCCAACCTTTACCCTCCAGACGACGATTGGAAATAGGTGAATTTTGATAGTTGATGCGCTGTCCATAGTTTCGCCATCCGTAGTCGAATGGAGATGCGATTCCCTGAATGCGCGTTCTCGATGTGCAGCAATGCGTCTCGGTTTTAAACTTGAAGGTATTTTCAAAATTGGTGTTCTCCTTTAACAGAGGCATGCTATTATGCTAAAGCGAATCAAAATTCAGGGATACAAATCGCTCGTGGATCTTGCGTTAAATCTCAAACCTCTTTCTGTGCTCGTGGGTCCCAACGCTTCGGGAAAGAGCAATTTCCTTGATGCTTTGCAGCTTCTGTCCCGGATGGCGACATGTAACACCTTGGAAGAAGCGTTTGACCGGCCCTACCGGGGGCATCCGCTGGAATCGTTCACTTTTGGAGATGAAGGTATCAAGAGCCTCCTTGAAAAGGAAAGTGTGTCGTTTAGCATAGAGGTAGATGTTCAACTTTCTACTGCTGTTATTGAAAGTGTTAATCAGCGTATCCAGGAAATAAGAGAAACAGCGGTAAAGAATACACAGAGTGTAGATAAACCGGTTTCAAAGCGAGCACTACCTGTGTCTGAAAAAAATCTGCGGTATCGCATTGAGATTGAAATGCTCCCCAAATTGGGTATTTTGCGTGTGGCAGACGAATATCTCGCAGCACTTAATGTCAAGGGAGAACTAAATAAGCGCCGGAAGCCTTTCTTAGAACGAATCGGGGGTCGGTTGCATTTGCGGATGGAGGGACAGGCGCATCCACTCTACTATGAGCGTTATCTTGACTACAGTATCCTTTCCCGGTCGCACTATCCGCCTCACTATCCCCATATAATTGCAATGCAGAAAGAGTTGGCGAACTGGCTTACTTTCTACCTTGAGCCGAGAGAACAAATGCGGCTACCAAATCCGGTTAAGGCAGTTCACGATATTGGATTAATGGGGGAAGACCTTGCAGCCTTTCTCAATACCTTGCAGGCTCTTAACAAGCGACAATTTGAATCCGTCGAGAAATCGCTCCATACCATGATTCCATCTATAACGGGAATTGATGTCAGTGTTAACGAATTAGGTGAAGTTGAATTAGATGTTCGTGAGGGTAAAAAACGCATTTCTGCCCGCGTCTTATCGGAGGGTACACTCCGGATTTTAGGCCTTTTGGCACTCGTTGGTGCCGAGGAACCACCGGCATTGATAGGATTTGAGGAACCGGAGAATGGTATTCATCCTCGGAGAATTCGGCGTATTGCCCGGTTTTTGGAAACTCGTATGATTCTTGAAGACATCCAATTCATTGTGACAACGCATTCATCGCTTTTGCCCGACCTCATTCCTCCCGAATCGTTATACGTTTGTCGTAAGGTTAACGGAAACACAGAAATTGAGCCCTTTACGATGATGCATGCGGGACCCCTATGGAAAAAATCGGATATTACGGTAGCATTAAACGACGAAGATACTTTGTCCCCTTCCGAGCGTATTTTGCGGGGCGACTTCGATGCGTAATATCAATCTATTTGTTGAAGATGTTGCCCATGAGGATTTTCTCATGGCACTCGTTCAGCGGCTCGCTAATGAGTACAATATCAAAATCGATATCAAAACCTCCAGTGTGCGGGGTGGGCATGGAACGGTCATTACGGAATTAAAACAGTATCTGCGAGACCTACAACGCTACAAAGAGGGTTTACCACATCTCGTCATTGTTGGAATAGACAGCAATTGCAAGGGACTTTCAGAACGAGAAACGGAGATCAATCAGGTCACCTCCAATTTAGGAGACTTAGTCATTAGCATGATTCCGGAACCACATATTGAGCGGTGGTTACTTCTTGATTCGGAGGCATTCAAAACCGTGTTTGGCAAGGGCTGCCCAGTTCCCGATCAGAAATGCGAGCGCGGTCGGTATAAAAACATGCTGTTAAATGCCATTTATCAGGCAACTATGACTCCACCAATAGATGGAATTGAACGCGTAGAAGAACTCGTTTATGCTATGAATTTTCGGCGCATGGCGCAAAGCGATAGATCTATTCGCAGATTTTTAACAGCACTGCAACGCCAATTTAGGATGTGGCAACAGACAAGCAGTTGAGGCAGTGATGTCTCATTCTTCCGCCAGCCCCGCTGCATGCCGCCCAGCAGCCGGGTCACCGGCAGCATAAAATATTCCCTTATCTTCTTCGATATAGAGCATGACAGGTGCAGCAATTGCAGATGCTTGTGCCTTAAGGTGATGTCCGCGCCTCGCGAGCTCTTGTTGAACGCCTTCGCTTACGCTGTCATTGAGAGTCAACGAACCTGCCTGCCCAAATGTCTGCACCCGGTTGGGATTCGGATCGAACGAATCTTGGTGATGTGCAGTCGCGAAACGTGGTACTGTGACAGCATCTTCAGGTTGCATACCAAACTCGATGAAATCAAGCAGCAAATTCATTGTTGCTTGATCTTGCAAATCTCCACCCGCAACACTGATGGCTAAAATCGGGGCACCGTCCTTAAGAACCAGCGTAGGAGTCAGCGTAATTCTTGGACGTTTTCCGGGCTGGATACAGTTCGGATGCCCTGGCGTTGTATTGAGACTGCGCAGACGGTTGCCGTAACTAACACCCGTTGGACCGCCTATGCCTTCTTCGTGATAGACGTTAGCACTCGGGGTCGCAGCGACTACATTCCCCCACCGGTCTGCGACTACACAGGTTGTCGTTCCACCGACTCCGGGTCGAAATACGCCATCCGCCTTTAGCGGTTTCATGTTATCCACATCGCCCGGCCGCGCCTCGTGTGATGCTATTTTCATATCAATTAACGGTCGGCGAATCTCAGTGTAGGCATCGGAAAGCAGCCCGGATAGCGGGACATCCACAAATTCCGGATCTCCGTAGTACGCGTCCCGGTCTGCCATAGCTAGCTTGAGGGCTTCAGTGACTACATGCACGTAGTCTGCGGAGAAGTGTCCCATGCCTTTGAGATCGAAGCCTTCCAATAAACGCAACGCCTGACAAAGGTAGGGCCCTTGCGTCCAGGGACCGCACTTACACACCGTATAGCCTCGGTAGTCCACCGTTACCGGGTCTTCAATAAGTGTGACATGGGCAGCAAGGTCTCTTTTGCGAAGAAACCCACCCTTCTCAATGTAAAAAGTTTCTAGTGCATCGGCAATGTCGCTGCGAGTGCCGTTCCGTCCATAGAACCGATCGCTTGCGGCTTGCACTTTTTGCTCGCGACTCCCAGACGTTTTCTGTTCCTCTTCAACCATCCGACGTAGCGTAACTGCCAATTTCGGGTGCCACTCCGCCGCGCCGGCATCAAGCAGTGCCAGTGTGGGAGTGACGATGTCCTCAAACGTCTTGGTACCATACCGCTTGAGCGTGGTGGTACACAGATCCACAACCGACGGGACCGGTGCCATTTTAATATCACGCTCGGGGATACCGTTTTCCATATACCAATTGATGGCGGTTTGTGAAAGCGGTGCGCGCCCCTGCCCGGAGACGGATTTCACTTCTTGCTTTTCCGCGTCAAAGATAAGGAGTGGCACCTCACCCCCAATAGAGCATGCACCGTGGTCCGTGACATTAAGTGCAAGAATCGTTCCCGCTGCGGCATCTGCTGCATTTCCGCCTGCTGCCAGGATCTCAATCCCTGCCTCGACAGCCTTCGCGCCACCCGCAGCAACGACTCCAGTTTTGCTAACAGCTTTCCAACCTATTTCTTGAGTGTCTGGCATCGGTTTTTCCTTTGTTTCATTATCAGAAACTAATCTGGTTTTCCAAAAAAAGAAGACAATTAACCTCTATACAACGCGCGCATCTGCTGGATGAGCTTGGGTAATTTGGCAATCACAGCATCGATTTCGGCTTCCGTGGTGTTTCTACCGAGCGAAAACCGGACTGTGCCTTGTGCTAACCTCGGCGGCAATCCTAGCGCGGCAAGCACGTGCGACGGCTCCATCGAGCCAGAGGTACACGCAGAGCCTGTTGAGACGCAGATGCCCTCCATATCTAACCGCAAGATGAGACTTTCGCCTTCGACAGCCTCGAACGAGACGTTGAGGGTACCGGGTGCACAGCAGTCGGGATGGCCATTGTAGTGCAACCCATCGATGTGTGCATCTAAGCCTTCTCGCAGTCGGTGGGTTAAGGAATCGAGGTGCTGCGCGTAGGTATTCTGTTCCCGTTTCGCAAGGGCGGCGGCAGCACCAAGCCCGACGATGGCGGGGACATTCTCTGAGCCAGCGCGCCGGTTGCGTTCATGCGAACCGCCATGGACGAGGTTCGCCAAGCGGGTGCCGCGGCGTATGTACAGGACACCAATGCCTTTGGGGGCATAAATCTTATGCCCGGAAAGCGAGAGCAGATTCACGCCGAGTGATTGAACGTCAATATCCAATTTGCCGATTGATTGCACGGCATCGGTATGCAGCGGGATGTCGTGTTCCTGTGCAATCTGACAACTCTCTTCAAGCGGTTGGATGGTACCGTTCTCGTTATTGACGTGCATGATGGAGAGCAGCACTGTTGTGTCTCGAATCGCCTCCCGGAGTTGTTCAAGTCGAATCTGTCCGTATCTATCTACGGGAAGATAGGTTACCTCAAAACCGCGTTGCTCCAGATATTGACAGGTATGCAACACAGCGTGATGCTCCACAGACGAGGTGATGATATGGTTTCCTTTACCTCGGCTCTTTTGCAATTCGGTTAACCCTTTGATAGCATGGTTGTCTGCTTCGGTGCCGCTGCCTGTGAACACAATTTCACTGGGGCTTTTGGCACCGATGAGCTCAGCGACTTGCTCGCGGGCTGTGTCAATTGCGTTGCGTGCTTCGCGCCCGTACGCGTGAATGCTGGAGCCGTTGCCAAACGCCTCGGTGAGATACGGCATTATCGCATCCCGAACTTCGGGGCGCAGCGGCGTTGTGGCGTTGTAATCTAAATAGATGCGTTGCATATTTTTTGTCCATATCGCGACCGGAGGCCGCTCCTACAGCAAAGAGAAAAAACTCACTCGTATGTTCGGTAATTCAGAAAGACTATCTGATTGGGATTAATTCTAATATCTGGTACGGATTGACTTCCGCGGACACGCCCGTTTGCATCTAAAAATGAGAGTTTCACTGTATGGGTGCCCATGGGGAGCGGCATTCTCACCATAAAAATCTGATTTGGAAGCGTTCCCCAAGAACGCGTATCCGCCTGCTCTGTTAGCACACCGGCAAGGTTCGTGAGGATACCTAAGGCTTCATGTTTCTTATTTGCCTGTCGGTAGAGCAAGTATTTCCCTATAGCACGTACTAACGTTCGGAAGAGAATAACAGGACGTTGCGCATTGAAGGTTTCTATCGCGATGTTTTCTACATCTTCTACAAGCACACCTGTCTTTTGATTTTCTCCTACTGCAACCCGGATACCCGTGAAGCGAGGACGATTGGAGCTAATTGTCGGGATCGCAACACGTAGGAGATATTCCAATTCGACCTCCTCATACACCATCCCTTCACGTCCTATCAGCGTTGGCACAAACTTTTCAGCATCCTCCACATCGTCTTTTTTGAGGATAGGAAACATCAAAGCAGCCTCGCGTTTCTGTGGGACATAGCCACTTTCATAAAAGAGAATGAGTTCTCCGGTATTTTCAGGGCGTGGGGGAGGCTCGCCGTACTGCTTCCGATACCGCTCAAACTCGTCAACGAACCCAAGTTTGCGTGCCAAGTGCACCAGCGAATTCCCGATGTCGTCTGGCATTTCTACACCGGTTTTCTCCGTGGCGTTTTGGTAGTATTCGGAGGCTTGCTTGTAAGAGATGAAAGCATCATTCCATTCGCCCGTGGCTTCAAAGAGCATCCCGGAAAGATGTGCCAGAAACGCGGTACCGAAGAAATCGTACTTCTCGTCTTCACCTTTGAAGTAGTTGATTAGATTCGTGGCACGTTCGCGCTCTACCAATGCACCGTCGAATTGATTCAGGTAGACATAGTTGAGCGCACGATAATAGTGGCCTAAGAGTCGCTCATACCGGGTGCCGGGATATGGACGCAATTTGTCGGAGGTGACCAGTGAGCCTAACTCTTTGGAAACACTTTTGGTATAGCGGTCCTCCGCAATATCTTCGGCTACGTCAAGTACCGAGTTGCTTTCCGCGAAGTGGTTGGCGTAATGGGCAACCATCCCTAGTTCAAAATAGTAAGGAATATCTGGTTTTTTCGGTGCATGTTTCTGAAGATAGGTGTACGCATCCTCTGGCTTGCCCCTCTCCAACGGTTCTATGACTTCTTGAAACTTATAGCCGCCACACCCTATTATTAGAGAGATAATAAGCAGAAAAGGCAGTGTTTTGATCATCAGTCTCCTAGATTTTAAACGATGGTAGTGGGCGGGTACGGGAACCCGCCCAAACAGACTTAGCCGGACAGTGTGCCGGGCTATCGCTTACATTTTATACTTTTTTCGCCCGATAAACTTCTTAATCTTCTTTCCACCGATCCAGATCTTCTCGTTGGTCTCAATGTTTGTCAACGTGAGATCCGTCTGATAGAAAACAACCCGGTCTCCACCCTCGCGGTCTTCGATGGTGTTGATTTCACCAGTCATCATGTAATCAGCACCGAGTTCTCTGCCCATCCGTTTAATTGTTTCGATTGCAGAGAATTCGCCCTGGTCTGCACGTTCTTCTCGAACTTCACCGCGCTCGCTGGCACTGGAAACAGTGCGAACTTTCCCTGAATTGATAAAGGCACGCTCAATATCACTAATGAACGTCCCGACAGCAATATGCTCCATGCTCTTATTGCGGATGCCTCCAACAATAACTACGGGTTTTGCGGCTGCATCAGATATATGATTGATAATCCAAGCGTGGCTTAAACAGTCACCAATAATCTCATCGGCGACCATGCGAGAATCTGTGTCGTTCCAACGGCCGGAGAGGTCAATAGTGGTTTCAGCAGCAACACGCGTGACCTGTTTAGAAGGACTGCAGCCACTGCTTATGATAATGGGTATGGCCATAATTCCGATGAGTAGGGCACAGCTTGCAAGCTTATATTGCACAGGCCGGCATGTCAAAATTTTGTCCATTCGGTATGCTCCTTTTTGTTGTTGTCAGTTAGAAGTCCAAATCGGCTTCATCAACAATTCTGTCAACGAAGGTATCCAGCGGCATGGCACCGATGTCACCTTCATCTCGGCTACGGACGCTGACAGTTCGGTTTTCCTGTTCGCGCCCACCAATAATTAACATATACGGTACCCGTTGCAGACGGGCTTGGCGAATTTTCGCGCCGATCTTATCATCGCTATTATCCAACACAACACGGCACCCTTTTTGCAACAGTAGCTGCTCGACCTCGCTGCCGTAGTCAACAAAGCGTTGACTGATAGTCATCACAACGCCCTGCACAGGGGATAGCCATGTCGGAAATGCCCCAGCATAATGCTCAATGAGCATGGCAATGAATCGTTCAAAACTGCCACAAATCGCGCGATGGATAACGACGGGTCTCTTTTCAGAGCCGTCTGGGGCGACATAAATCAGCTCAAACCGTTCGGGCAATTGGAAATCAAGTTGAACGGTTGCACATTGAACATCTCGGTTGAGTGAATCGCGTACCTGAAAATCAAGCTTAGGGCCATAAAATGCGGCCTCGCCCGGGTCAACAGCGTACTCAATCTGATTGTTTTTCAAGACAGATTCAAGTAGTATTTCAGCGCGATTCCAGACTGCCACATCGCCCATAAACTTTTCCGGGTTGCGTGTGCTGAAATCGCATCGGAATGGCAAATCAAAAGCACCATAGATGCGTTGGAAAAGCCCAAGGATGCGCTCATATTCGTCAGCGATCTGGTCTTCAGTGACGAAGTTATGCGCGTCGTCTTGACACATCTGGCGAACGCGCGACAAGCCGCTCAGCGTTCCCGTCGCTTCGTTCCGATGCAACACGCCTTGGTCGTGCAGGCGGTAGGGCAAATCACGGTAGCTGTGGCGCGTGCTTTTGTAAATCAGCATGTGCGCGGGGCAGTTCATCGGTTTGAGCGCACTGTTTGCCTCGGCGTTTTCATTTTCAACGAGGAACATATCCTCTTTGAAGTGCTCCCAATGCCCAGAGGTTTTCCACAAACTGCTGTCGTAGATGAGCGGTGTCCGCACCTCCTGATACCCTTCACTCAGATAGAGTTTTCTCACCTTCTCGGACAGGAGATTATAGATGAGCGCGCCTTTGGGGAGCCAAAACGCACTGCCTGGCGATTCGGGGTGCATCTGAAATAGTTCCAATTCGCGTCCCAATTTACGATGGTCGCGTTTAGCGGCTTCTTCGCGTTGTGTCAAGTACGCCGTTAAGTCGGCTCTGGTCTCCCATGCTGTGCCATAAATCCGTTGTAGCTGCTCGCGATTGCTATCGCCGCGCCAGTAGGCACCTGAGACGCGGAGCAGTTTGAAATGCCGGCATTCGCCTGTTGTTTCAACGTGCGGTCCCTTACAGAGGTCGGTGAAGTCGCCGTTGTGATAGATGGAAACCCCTTCGTCGGCAACGCCTTCATCACTCGCGCTGACTTCCCGGTCAGAAATTCCGTCGATTAATTCGAGTTTAAATTTCTGGTCGCGTTCACCGAACCATGCGCGCGCTTCCTCGTAGCTCCACGTCTCCTGTTGAAAAGGTGCATTGGCTTTAACCATCGCCTTCATGTGCTTTTCGATCTCAGGAAAATCGTCGGGCGTAATCGGGCGCGGCACCTCCATATCGTAATAGAACTCGTTTTCGATCGGGGGACCGATTGCCAACTTGACAGTCTTCTCCCCTTCTGGAAACAGCTGTTGCACGGCATACGCCATGATATGCGCAGTCGAATGGCGTAGGCGTTGTAAGTAGTCTTCGGGTTGATTGGATTCACGCATTGTGATTCACCCTCTTTAGACAAATTTCATCGCGATCAGAGATCGCCCCTATAGTTAATTTAACGTTCTTTGTCAAAATTCAGTTTACGCTAATAATTTTACACGATTAATGGGGTAAATGCCAATTAAAAATGCCCTCATCGCGTTTTTCTATATCCATCCATGCTATCCGTGCCAGCTAAAAGGTTAAAACAATTTGAAAGTAGTAGGCACACTCCGTGTGCCGTCACCAAAAGTAGTAGGCACACTCCGTGTGCCATCACCAATCTTAATGACATGATGCAAAAAGTAGTAGGCACACTCCGTGTGCCGTCACCAATCTTAGCTGGAGCGACCTAGGAAGGAAGAGAACTAAATAGCCCTGCAATTTGTTGACAAGGGAGTTATAGATATGTTAGAATAGAGTAGTGTTGTGCTACAGCCACAAAGCGGCATAAAATGCAGACTGGCACAGCAGATGCCCTACCAACTCGGAAAAATCATCATCAAAGACAAGGAGTCAGCAATGTTCAATACAAATCCTTTTCAGCAACCGGGGCAGTGGTACCGCGGGAATACGCATAGCCACAGTACGGAATCCGATGGCAAGTTGCCCGTCGCGGATCGGTTCGCGGCGTACCGTGAAGAAGGCTACGATTTCCTCGTGCTAACAGATCACCGGAAAGTCAACGATGTACAGGCTTATAGCACCTCAGATTTTTTGGCAATATCAGGGAGCGAGGTGCATCCCTCAAATCCCTATGGCGGCCCAACCTATCACATCGTCGCAATTAATATCCACGAGCCGGTGAATTGTGCAAAGATGCATCCAAACGCAGTGCTTGAGGACATAAAAACACAGGGAGGCGAAGCGGTTCTGTGCCATCCCTATTGGTGCGGGCATACCATTTCAGATTATCTGCCCTTGCGCGGCTACTTCGCTGTCGAAGTCTACAACGACACATGTATGGGCATCGGCAAGGGGTTTTCAGAGCAGGCCTGGGATGATCTGCTGGATAGAGGCGGCCCGGTGTTGGGCATCGCTGCAGACGATTCCCACGGCACGGAACACGACTGTTTTCACGGATGGGTTATGGTGAAGGCACAGGAACTGACGCTTGAAGGAATTATGAAAGCACTGCGAACAGGTACATTTTATTCAACCCTTGGACCGGAAATCGTGGATATAAACCTGGCTGATAACCAGATAAGCGTTAAATGTTCAGCAGCACAATCGATCGTTTTTAAGTCGGAGTGCAGTCGCGGTAGGCGAATCCTGGCACCGGAGGGTGAACTGCTGACCGAGGCTACGTACAGCATCCCAGATAACACGAAATACGTTCGGGTTGAAGTAACGGATGAAACCGGCAAGAAGGCCTGGTCGAATCCATTCTTTTTCTGAAACTCCTATTGTAAGGTGGCATCCCCATGCCTCAGGCCTGTCAGTCTTCAGGAGATGGAGTCCTTTACATGAAGCCCTGAGGCATGAACATACTTTTATAGCACCTGTAATATCACATTAATGGCGATTCGTCTTGTTTTTTCCTCCAGAACATGGGCGGGCACGGGGATGCGCCCCTACAATTTAAAGTAATTTAGTGTCAGAGGTTTCTGATGCAAAGAATATTGGTGTGCCAAACGGGTGGCTGGATAGGCGACATGGTGCTGCTCACACCGGCGTTGCGCGCACTGAAACAGGCATACCCGCAATCACACCTAACGCTTTTGCTGCGGCCGCGCGTGGTTGATTTGATGAAAACGAACCCTTACGTTGACGCGTGCATTGTTGATACAAAAGCAACGGGCAGATTCCGGTCGCTTGCGAAAGTGGTGAATCAGATTCGCAAGCGTGCGTTTCACGTAGCCCTTGTGTTGCACCCGACTTCGTTCCGAAACGCGCTGCTGCCGTTCCTCGCGCGGGTGCCGATGCGCATCGGCACTAACGTCAGTGGACGCGGTATTTTGCTCACTGCATCTTGCGCGGACAACACCGATGTGCATGAGGTGCATCGCTACCTGCGGGTGCTACAGTTGCTCGGCATTGATACAGCACCGCCCGATTTGGAGTTTTGGCACACTGATACCGACCGGCAGGCAATTCAGCAACTCCTGCAATCGGAAGGGATTTTTCCGCACCAGCGGCTAATGGGTGTGAATTTAGGCACAACGTGGGAGACGAAACGGTGGGCGGTAGAGAATCTCGCTAAAGTTATCCAGCACATTGCACGCTTTGATATCAATGCCAAAATTGTCTTAACCGGATCGCCTGCAGAGCATGAACTTGCAGAGGCTTTGAACGGTTCGAGTACAACAATTAATCTCGTAGGAAAAACGACAATTCTACAACTGGGCGCGCTGTTAGAACGGTTTAAGGTTTACCTAACTTGTGATAGCGGCCCGATGCATGTTGCGGCGGCAGTTGGTACCCCCACTGTGTCTCTGTTTGGGCCAACAGATCCGACGCGCCATTGCCCCTATGGCACCGGGCATACCGTCATTGAGAAACCTGTCTCGTGTCGCCCGTGCTACAAACAGATGTGTCATCGACAAGATGCACTACACCTCTGCATGAAGGAGATTGGCACCGCTGAAGTCGTAAGGGCATTAGAAATGAAGTTGCATCAGAAGGCTTGTGTCACCTAAACATAGCACCCACAAAAAAGGAATAATGAATGAAGGATATCCGCGCATTGGTATTTGATTTCGGCGGAACTTTAGATGGGAACGGTATCCACTGGTTGGAGCGAACGTATCAGTTTATTCACGAACGCCACCCAGAAATTACGCGTGAGGCCTTCGATAAGGCGGACAGAGCAGCAGTGGCAGCTTTTGCACTCGGTGATTCTTCTATTGAGGCATCTTATCAAGAGGGTTCAATGCTGCCAGTCGGCGCGATCGCGAGCGCGTACGCGGCGCGCTGCACATTGCGAGAGACTGCTGAGGCAATTTCGGCTGGAATTTACGAGCGGCTGCGGTTGAGCGAGAAGATGAAAGACGAATACGTCGCCTGGTTCTGCGCGGGTGTCGCCGAAAGTCTCGCAGAAAATCAGCGATGGCTCCAAACGCTTCATGGGAACTATCAACTCGCTGTGATTAGCAACAACTTTGGGAATACCCATGGCTGGTGTGATGAATATGGGCTCTCCCCGTTGCTTAACGTGATTATAGATTCTACGGTTTTCGGTGTGGCAAAGCCGGACACACGTATCTTTGAAGCCGCTTTGGCGGAATTGGGTGTTGCCCCCAGTCAAGCTATCTACGTCGGGGATAGTTACGCGGCAGATATGGTCGGCGGCAAGAACGCCGGGATGTGGACAGCGTGGCTTGTCGGTGCTCAAACCAAGGCGTGTCTCGATGCATCGGTGGTAGATGTACGGTTAACCCACCTACACGAGTTAACGAATTTTATTGAGGATTAAGCGGAAGTGTAGGGGCTGACACAACGCGTCGCCCCTACAAAATCGGGGTTACAAACCCCTCCCATGTTACATTTCACGGTGAACGCCGATAACCTTTCCGAGTATCTGCACAATATCAGCATCAACGACGCTCGGAGCGATAGATGGGTTTTCGGGTTGCAATCGGATCCGGTCGCCTTCAGGGTAGAAACGTTTGACGGTTGCCTCGTCTTCAAGCAAGGCAACGACAATATCGCCCGGGTCAGCGTCCGCCTGTGCTCTAACAATGACAAAATCGCCCTCCAGTATGCCTACTCCTATCATGCTGGAACCGATGATGCGCAGGGCAAAGCAGTCATGGGTGTTGGCCATGCGCGTCGGAATAGGAAGCGTATCTTCAATATTCTGGGAGGCAAGGAGCGGTTCACCTGCGGCGACACGTCCGTAAATCGGAATCTCTATAATATCCTGCTGTATCTCCCCCATGATAGCAATTGCTCGCGGTTTGCCGGGCTCCCGTTTAATATACTCTTTCTTCTGAAGCGCGTTGAGATGGTCGTACGCCGCTTTCTCAGAGAAACCAAACTGGCCGCCAATCTCCCGAATCGTCGGCGGGTAACCGTCTTGCTTGATGCGCTTCTGAATGTAGTGAAAAATCTGGGATTGTCTATCTGTCAATGGCTTTCGCATAAGTTAATCTCCGTTTATAACAAGTTCATACCAATCGGTTTATACTTAATATTATACTATACGCAGGTTAAGAATGCAAGAAAAAAATGAACAAAGAGCAGAATTGAAACTGAATTACACTTTCTAACGTCTTAATTAAAGGGGAATATTTGAAAAATGGGCACTTTAAGTACTTTCACATGTTTCTTCGTTAAGAAACCTCTCGCAGCTACGAAGCGTCTCTCTATTCTGTCAAGAGGCTCCAGGATGATTCTCGGAGTGATGTTGAAAACCACACTTATCCAAGTGTATAGTGCATTCCTGCTCGTCGCGTTAATTGTCGGAACTACGAGTGCGGCACCTGTGAAAGAGCAAGCGGATACAGTAAAACTTGATGCCGTCGTCAAGGATTTTACGCTTCAAGATGCGGAGGGGACACACAACGCTTTGCATAAGTTGAGTGAGGAAAAGCCAGCAACAGTTGTGCTGTTCCTTGCCACACAATGCCCAATCGCGACCGACTATGCCGAGCGTATCGTCACCTTATTTAACAAATACGACGAAAAAAAGGTGCAATTTATCGGCATCAACGCAAATAAGCAGGAAACGGTCGAGGAGATTGCCAAATACAATGAGAAATACGGCTTTGAATTTCCGGTGCTAAAAGATCCGGAAAACAAAATCGCGGATTATTTCGCGGCAAGAAGAACCCCCGAGGTGTTTCTTCTGGATAAAGAGCGCATCCTCCGCTATAGAGGGGCAATTGATAACAGCCGGGATGAGCCAACGCAGCACTATCTCCAAACCGCTTTGGATTTGGTGATTGAAGGGAAAGATATTCCAAAGGAATCGAAAAAGACAAGGGCAGTCGGGTGTACGATTAAACGGGTGCGGAAGGCGAATTTAAACAGAACCCCTTAATACCAGATGAACTTTATTCGTAAAGGCGGCACTTTGTCTTCACCTGTCTTCTGCTACGAAAAAACAATAAAAATCGGGTTAGCTTGGTATAAAACCCTCAGAAAACGTGCACAAGGACACAGAAACCACCCCGGCAGGAGAAAACCTGTAAGTCTCCTGCGTTAATTTACAAGACAAGGAGCTAAAATGCGTCGGTTTTTATATGCTGTTTTTCAAGCGGTGCTTACCTTATTATTTGGAATATGCATCCTTGGATTTATGGCAATTTTTGTCGCCATCGGAGCCGCAGGGGGTGTCCTGCTCGCTTGCTGGGAAGATGTGCGTGAGCTTGACCTGGAGCGGTTGGAATACAATGTTGATAGGCAAACATGGCGGCAACACTTGGAGGTCTACTCTTCAGTCTGCAAGGTACAAGAAACAGATAACGTCGATTTTTTGATAGACAAATTGGAACGCTTAAAGTACAAAAAAGTCGAGCAAGTTATCCCGAGAGCCAGCGAGCCAGGGGTGTATGCAACGCAATTGAATGCAGAAAAGAGCGGTACAGTTCGGATTCATCTACGTGAATTTGAACACCCGAGCCTCAGTGTGGAGGCTGAGCACGTTCAGATTTCAGTGAAAACCGGAAGAATTGTATCAATACGCAATGAAGAGAATGCGAAACGACAGTACTTTTATCTCGAACAAGAGAAGATAGACGAATTCTACGATGAAGAAGGTTCAACGCGACGCTTGGTTCAGCTCCTAGAAATGCCTGAAAAACTTCTCGGCGCGTTCATCGCCATTGAAGACAGGCGATTTAACCAACACTGGGGAATTGACATCATACGCCTCACAGGAGCCTTCGGTAGAACCCTGTTGCAAGGCAGGCGCCTGAGCGGAACCAGTACGTTGACACAGCAATTGGCGCGAAATATCTATCTTTTTAATCAGAGGTCTGAAAGAAACTTTATTCGGAAAGCCAGAGAGATGTTACTGGCGATGAAAATCGAGAAGTCCTTCTCTAAAGATGAGATTTTGGAACGCTACCTGAACTATGTTGACCTGGGTAGGTACGGTGTGAAAACGCTTCACGGTGTTCAGCAAGCGGCAATGGGATATTTTGAAAAAAAGGTGGGGGAACTAGATTATCACGAGTGTGCCCTGTTGGCGGCACTCCCGAAAGGGCCTAGCGAGTACTCCCCTATTCACAATCCAAAAAATGCTAAAAAACGCCGTGATTTAGTGCTGGACCAGATGTTAATCACAGGGTATATCACTGAATCTGAATGGCTTGAAAGCCGGAATGCACCCCTACTCCCTCAAAATCTACGCAGCACAAAAAAGCTACGAAAGGAAGCCGGGCACTTTCTCGATTATGTACACGAAGAACTGATTAACCTTCCTATTTTGAAAGACACGTTGTACAGCGGCGGCTTGAAAGTTTACACAACCATCGATATGTCAATGCAAGCCGTTGCCGAAAAAGCGGTCGCGGATCACTTGCGGAAAATGGATAGCACCTACGGCCACCACCTGCCGAATTACGACAGAAATAAGCAGAATCCACATGGGATTCCCCCGATTGATAGTTATCTGCAAGCCGCCCTCATCGCGTTTGAACCGAAAACAGGGCACATTAAAGCGATGGTCGGTGGGCGAGATTACAACATCACTGACGGTAAAATTAATTACTACAATCGCGCTGTAGGAAGTGCGAAACGGCAACCCGGCTCAGCGTTCAAACCGATTGTTTTTGCCGCATTGTTAGAAGAACCGTCCATCCTAACGCCTGCAACGTCCATCATTGATCAAAGGTGGGGCATCGTCCCTGCCCCTGGACAGCCAACGTGGTATCCCCGCAACTATAGCAAGAGATTTAGAGGAGGCGTCAGTGTACGAGACGTTCTCACAAGCTCCATTAACGTTCCAACGGCAAGAGCAACACTAGAAACCCCGATAGATGAAAATGGCTTATGGGAGGGGTTAAATCGGGTAGTCTCATTAACGAAAAGGATGGGAGTTAAGAGCCCTATGGATGCAAAGCCAGCACTTACTTTGGGAGCATCCGGCATGACTGTGCTTGAATTGACCTCGGCGTACGGGATTTTCGCAAACGGCGGAATTCAGACAAAGCCTGTTCACATTCAGTATGTGGTAGACGCAGAAGGAAATACTGTGTATCCGCCCAAAAATCTGCAGGCCGATCGCACACAGGTGTTGGATGAGAAGGTGGCGTATCAGATTACCTCATTTTTGGAGAATGTCATGAAGCACGGGACCGGCAGACGAGCAGGAAATATGGGGCTTACACGCCCAGCAGCTGGCAAGACAGGCACTACCAATGAATACGTCGATGCGTGGTTCGTCGGCTATACCACTGACATAGTTGTCGGCGTTTGGGTCGGATTAGATAAAAAGCAGCAGCACCAAAATTACAATCAGCAGGGAGCGTGGGCGGCACTGCCCATCTGGGCACGGTTCATGATTGATGCATCACGAGGGCCCGAAAAGGAGTTTCCTGTGCCTAAAGGAATTGTTTTCCGAGAGATCGATAAAACGACCGGTTATCTCAAAAAGGCAGGCAAATGCCCCGAGGCAAACATTAGCAACGAACCTTTTATTCAAGGGCAGGAACCGAAACAGATTTGCGATCGGCATTAAGGAGCGAGCTCCTTGTGTTTTTTTGTTGTTGGATGTCAGCGTTAACGCTGCAAAACCGTAGCGCAAGTGCCCGAATATCACCACCTCACTGCGAAGCGAGATTCCCCCTGCCACCCCAGGCACTTCTCTTGGCGTTTCGCCACACTTCATAATAGGGCTATTTCGTTTTCGGTTTTTTCTCAGTTCATAGAGGAAGTCGAGATGCGGAGAGCACCCCTACTTCATAAATCTGTCCCGACAAATTTAAAAAAACATGGTATACTATATATAGCACTCAAAACATAGCACAGCCCGGAAGACCGAACACAGATGTTCGCTACAGCATAACGCAAGGAGCAAAGATGAGACAGAATTGGGAATTGCTAAAAGAGGTTACGCCCACAGATGACAACGTAGAATCGTCTTCTAAGCCATTTGAACTCGTCTCGGATTTCAAGCCAGAGGGCGACCAGCCGCAAGCAATTGCGAAGCTGACAAAAGGACTCCAATGTGGAGATAGGGCGCAGACGCTACTCGGTGTGACAGGCTCAGGGAAAACCTACACGATGGCGAATCTGATTCAGAACGTACAGCGTCCGGCACTCGTCATCTCCCCAAATAAGACCCTCTCCGCCCAACTTTACAATGAATTCCGAACCTTTTTTCCAAATAATGCTGTCCACTACTTCGTTAGCGATTATGAATACTACCAACCGGAGGCGTATCTCCCGGCCACCGATACGTTCATTGAGAAGGATGTCAGGATTAACGAGGAAATTACGCGGATGCGCCTCGCATCTACAGCCTCCCTGATGTCACGGCGCGATGTCATCATTGTTGCAAGCGTCTCATGTCTATACGGGCTCGGCTCACCACGCGAATTTGAAGGGCAGAAAGTTGATGTAGAGATAGGACAGGTTCTCCGGCGCGACAAATTCCTGCGTGCATTAGTGGATATTCAATACGAACGCAACGATATCAGCTTCTGGCAAGGCACGTTCCGTGCCCGCGGCGATGTCGTTGAGGTGTTTCCTGCATATAGCGAAAACGCCTACCGAATCGAACTGTTCGGCGATGAAGTCGACAGAATTAGCGAGATTGACATCACAACCGGGGAGATGGTGGCACAAAAGGATTCTCTCGAAATCTACCCTGCCAAGCACTTCATGACAGATGCTGAAATCTTCGACGAAGCCCTAATTAACATTGAACTCGAACTCCAAGAACGGATTTTAACATTTGAGAAAGAGAACAAACTCCTAGAGGCACAACGGATTGAACAACGCACCCGCTTTGATTTAGAAATGCTGCGGGAGGTGGGATACTGCTCTGGCATTGAAAATTATTCGCGACACCTCTCAGGGTTACAACCCGGTGAACCGCCCTACTGTCTTCTCAACTACTTCCCCGAAGATTTTCTGCTCTTTATAGATGAATCGCACGTGACGATTCCACAACTGCGAGGAATGTATCGAGGGGACCGGTCGCGAAAGGAAACATTAGTTAATTATGGGTTCCGCTTGCCTTCAGCATTGGACAACCGGCCGCTCCGTTTTGAAGAGGTAGAAGCGCACCTTAATCAGGTTATCTTTGTCTCGGCAACGCCCGGTAAGTATGAAATGGAACAAGGCGGGAAAATCGTTGAGCAACTCATCCGGCCTACCGGGTTAATCGATCCAGAAATTACTGTGCATCCCGTAAAAGGGCAAATCGATCATCTCATTGGCAAAATTAGGGAGCGGGTAAAATGCAAACAGCGCGTGCTTGTGACAACCCTTACGAAACGGATGGCTGAAGATTTAACGGAGTACTTAACTGAGGCCGGTATCCGTGCAGATTACGTGCATGCAGATATTGATGTGTTTGACCGCGTTCGAATCCTACGGGAACTTCGCGAGGGCGTGTTTGATGTGCTCGTCGGTATCAACCTGCTTCGCGAGGGGTTAGACTTACCCGAAGTCTCACTCGTCGCAATTTTAGACGCAGATCGACCGGGCTTTCTCCGATCGGTGACATCGCTGGTGCAAACCGCCGGACGTGCGGCACGAAATGTTGATGGCGAAGTACTGTTATATGGCGATGCCATCACAGATGCGATGGCAAATGCTATCAAGGAGACACAACGGCGACGCAACACACAAATGCAGTATAATACAGAACACAATATCACGCCGGCTACCATTGAAAAGGCAATTCAGGAGCTTATCGCCGAATCGACAACTGAATATGAAACGAAAAAGCCTATCAAACCTGTTACCGTCGCAAAAGACACCGAACAAGAAGATATTCAAGCGATAATTGCCGATTTAACTCGGCAGATGCAAAAAGCAGCTATGGAACTTGAATTTGAGAAGGCAGCGGCATTACGGGATGAAATTTCGGAACTGAGGGAGCAGTTGGCTGGGAAAAAATAGAGATACGCGCCTTATACGAAATTACTTTCACAACTTGGTATTAGCAGCCCATTTCTAATTACATTCCTTTGGTATTAGATGCATGCGGAATTTAAACATTGCATTGCAAAAGGAAATTTGCTAAAATAGAATTGTTTATGATTTTTGTTTTTCTTATGACCGGCAGCGCGCCTTCCAAGCGCGCATAACAGAAAGGAATTTGCGATGTTTGTTTGTATAGCATGTGGCTATTTGTGGAAGGAAGCAGATAGTCCACCCGATGAGTGTCCGGCTTGCAAGGCACCCAAAGAGAAATATATTCCTTACGATGACAGGGCAGAACGTTGGGTCAAACGTGGTGTGGCACAGCATGTCCTGTATCCAGATGAGGAGGGTGCCGACCTTCGTGATGAGAACTCTGCGCTCTCGTCGCACATACGGTTTGCCCTCGTCGGTTTACTTGGAGAGCTTAAGCGGGAGTAAGTCGTGGGCGGCTTCTGTGCCGCCCTTGTCTCGCTTCGTAGGCACAGTCCGCTTACAAAGCGCGTTTACAGGCAGATAAAATATTAGAAAGGAGGCGGTATTCTCTGGGGCGCAATACCTTTGGGATTCTACCGTCAATACAAAAATGAAACAGATAGGTGGATGGCTGGTGCTACTCCTTTTTGTCTTGCACGGAGTAACATCAGCACAAAATCTGGCAGACC
This sequence comes from uncultured Poribacteria bacterium, assembly GCA_958295855.1. GTDB lineage: Bacteria > Poribacteria > WGA-4E > WGA-4E > WGA-3G > CATQHH01. The sequence continues at coordinate 1,722,617 of OY282383.1, forward strand.
GGGTTGTGGCGCACACCTTTCCGAACGGGTTGAAACTGTTGATGATAGAACGGCACACCTCACCGACGGTCGCGCCGTATATCCTGTTTAAAGCAGGTTCCGTAGATGAATCTGACGATGCACGTGGCATCGCGCACATGTTAGAGCACATGTTGTTCAAAGGCACAAAAACAATCGGAACAAAAGATTACAAACAGGAAAAAGTGGTGCTCGCGGAAATTGACAGGATAGGTGACGCGCTTGACATGGAGCGCGCAAAAGGCACGAAAGCCGATGCTGTCAAAATTGCTGAATTGGAAGCCGAACTCAAAGCACAACAGGAAGCCGCGAAAGCGTGGATTGTTGCAGGCGAATACACCGAAATTTATACCCAACACGGAAGTACCGGATTCAACGCAGGAACCTCCGTTGACTATACCATATACACCGTGGAATTGCCATCCAACAAGTTAGCACTGTGGGCAATGCTGGAATCCGACCGGATCAAGAACGCAGTCCTGCGCGAGTTTTATGTGGAGCGAGAGGCAGTGAAAGAGGAACGCCGAATGCGCGTAGACACGCGGCCCGGCGGCAAACTGTATGAACAGTTTATCGCTGCAGCCTTCACTGCCCATCCTTATGGCATGCCCATTATTGGGTGGCCCTCCGACATCGCAATGCTCAACCGGAGAAAGGCGGAAGAATTCTTCCGAATCCACTACGCACCCAATAATTCAGTCATGGTTATCGTTGGCGATATTAACATTGACAAGACTATCAAACTGATTGATAAATACTTCGGGGATATCCCATCACAACCGCTCCCGGCTGAAGTGACAGTTCGTGAACCCGCGCAAGAAGGGGAACGTCGGATTGAGGTCGAATTTGACGCGGAACCACAACTGATGATTGGGTATCATAAACCCACAATTCCACATTTTGACGACTATGTGCTGGATATGCTCAGTGCCATCCTTTCCGATGGGCGCACCTCCCGCCTCTATAAAAACATCGTTGAAGAGGGGATAGCAATCTCTGCCAATACCATAAACGGATATCCGGGCGCACGTTACGACAATCTCTTCGTGGTTAATGCTACGCCGCGTGCACCGCACACAACGGCTGACGTTGAGGAAGCCATCTATGCACAGCTGGAAAAACTCAAAACGGAGCCAGTTTTAGAAAAGGAATTTAAGCGCATTTTGAAACAGATTGATGCCGGATTTATCCGGAATCTCAGCTCAAATGCAGGAATGGCACGGCAGCTCGCATTCTACGAAGGCATTGCTGGCGACTGGCAGTATATACTCAATTGGCGGCAGAAGATGTATGAAATTACACCTGAGGACATCATGAGAGTGGCAAAAACCTATTTCACAAAAAGCAACCGCACCGTCGGCACACTCGTTAAAAAAGAGGCAGTAGCACCCGCCGGTGATGACGCGGAGGGCAACGAATAATGAAGAAACGAACCGCTACCGGACTTGTGCTCGCGACACTGAGCGCCTGTCTCATTATGTGGGGCATTCCGTCTACATTCGCGAAACCACACGAAGAACTCACCTTTGAACCCATCCAGTTTAAGCCGCCCGTGCCTGAAAAACGAGTGCTTTCCAACGGAATGGCACTCTACCTGCTGGAAGACCACGAATTGCCGGTATTCGACATCAGTGGACTCGTCAAGACAGGCAATATCTACGATGCGGCAGATAAGGTAGGCTTAGCCGCCATCTTCGCCAGTGTCATGCGAACCGGTGGCACGATGTCACGGGAACCTGATGCCCTGAATGAGGAATTGGAATCAATGGCAGCCTCTGTTGAGGTAAGCATGTCGCAAGAATATGGCGGGGTTAGCCTGTCAACGATGGCAGAAGATATTGAAAAAGGGTTAGAAATCTTCGCGGACGTACTACGAAACCCTGCATTCCGAGAGGACAAACTGGCACTCCGCAAACAGCAAGCGATTGAACAAATTCGCAGGAGAAATGATAATCCCATTCAATTGGCATGGCGCAACTTTTCCGCGATACTCTATGGTAAAGCTCATCCGTTTGGATGGTACTCTGAAATTGAAGGCATAGAGAGCATTACTTCAGCACATCTCAAGGCATTTCATGCCAAGTACTACCACCCCAACAACATGATGCTCGCGATTACCGGCGATTTCGAGACAGAGACGTTGATTGCACACCTCGAAAAGGTGTTTGAAGGCTGGGAACGCACGGAGATTGAATTTCCAAATGTGCCAACGGTTGAAAACCATCCGAAACCCTCTGTTAACTACATTTTCAAGGATCTGAATCAGACGACGATGCTAATCGGGCATTTTGGCATCAAACGCACACCCGATTTTCCAGACTACTTCGCGCTCCGTGTGATGAATGAGATTCTGGGCGAGGGCGGTTTTACGTCCCGGCTTATGACAGAAGTGCGTGAAAAGCACGGACTTGCCTATATGGTGGGGAGTCTGATGCAGACGAGCTATTACACGAATCCTGGGGAATGGTTCGCGTATTCGCAGACGCGGGCGGATAAGACCGCCGAAGCCATCTCGCTTATCATCAGTATTGTCAGCGATTTGCGGGAAACACCGGTGCCTCAAGAAGAACTCCAGCGCACCAAAGATTCGCTCATCAATTCATTCGTCTTTCAGTTTGAGAGCAGCAGCCAGATTGCTTTTCAACAGATGATGCTTGCGTTTCGCGGCTACGCGGCGGATTTCTTAGAGACATTCAGCGATAACATCGCGAAAGTGACAGCGGAAGATGTACAGCATGTGGCACAAAAGTACCTGCACCCGGACGCGCTCACTATTGTCACCGTCGGCAATCAGGACAGCTTCGACCGGCCCTTGAGCGAATTCGGTGAGGTTAACCAGATTGAAATAAAGCAACCGGAGCCGCCGCCTGCGGAACCGATGCCCGAAGCAACCGATGTGGATGTCACAAAAGCGAAGGAAATTGTCGCGGCGGCAGTCGAAGCGCATGGCGGGATTGACAAGTTGCAAGCTGTCAAAAATATTGTTCTGGAGGGACGCTCCACAGCTAATTCACCGATGGGGCCAGTGAACATAGAGGGGACATCCTACTATGTCTATCCGGATAAATTCCGGCAAGATATCAAGACACCCCAAGGCGAAATGGGTTTTGTCTTTGATGGTGCCGCTGCATTTTCGCTCACTCCGATGGGAGTACAACCAATATTTCCCGATATGGCTGGCACCTTCAAGGATGCAATTTTCAGGGAAACGATTTGGCTCCTTACGAATCTCACACAGAACGATATACCGATGCAATACGCTGACACAGAAGAAGTCATGGGAAAACCTGCCGCTGTTGTACTCGTCACGCAGCCTTCCGGTGAAATGCTCAAACTCTTCATTAGTGAAGAGACGTACTATGTAGTGAAAATGGGTTTCCGCGAACCAGGACAGGGTGTTACAGCGAACAGAGAAACGTTCATGGACGATTATCGCGATGTAGAGGGGATCAAAATCCCGCATCATATTGTGCAGAATATAGATGGTGAACTCTTCACCGAAAATTGGATAAGCAGTGTCACGCTGAACGCGGAACTTGACGAGTCACTGTTTCAGGAGCCAAAGTGAAAACATTGAATTTGCGCGTACGCTACTTTCAGGATAGCACGCCGGCGGATACGCCGTGTCGTGAAACCGCCTTCATCCGCCGTGAGTTTGAGATGCCGTTGCCTGTTGAACAGACCGGGCTGGTGCTAGTCGATCTCTGGAACGTGCATTTCATTGAAAGCTGGATAGAACGGGCAAAACAGGTGACGGTTGAATGTGTCGTCCCGGTGCTAGATGCCGCGCGGAGAATGGGATTGACAATTGTGCATGCTCCCTCTCCGCCAGTGGCAGCACAGTATCCGCAACTGCAACGGCATACACCGCCCGAACCACATGTGCCATCGGCCTGGCCTCCCTCCGATTTTCGGAGTCGAGAGGGTGACTACGCAGTTTACCGAGGGCCTCGCAGTCAACCGCCAGGCATTGGCGTGCATTGGGACAAACTCGCCTCCCAACTTTCTATGTCCCCCGCTATTGATGTGAAAGCGGACGAATTTGTCATCGCGACAGGCAAGCAGTTGCATACGCTATTAGCGGAACGGAGTATCTTGCATCTGTTATTTGCCGGCTTCGCGACAAACTGGTGTGTGTTAGGTAGAGATTACGGCATCAGGTCGATGGCTGGGTATGGCTATAACATCGTGCTGCTCCGGGATGCTACAACGGGTGTGGAGTTTCCTGATACGTTTGATAGTTTATTCACAACAGAGATTGCGATTCGGGAGGTAGAACAGCAGTACGGGTTCAGCGCGTCAAATGGGGATTTCTTTAAGGCGGCCAAAAGTTTGTAGCAGTCATCTCATCATAAGAAAAACAGAGCGGAGAGCCATGAGCACAAAAGAGGTCTTTGTAGTTTCGCGCGTGTTTTAACCTCAATTGGCCAGCTGCCTCGCAGCATCTCATCCATGCCCTTGGAAAACCCTCCACAGCCGGATATAGGCGAGAAAAATTGCAGTTTGGCAAGCGCGGCTACGAGACATCTAGGTTTTTATTCGTTGATGCAAATGCCTTCTTAAACTTTCGGAACCACCCGGTAAAGAGTGCTACTGCCTCTGCATCCTGGCGTTTCGGTGAAAACTGATACATGCCTTCACCTTTGTTGTCATAAGACAGCGCATAAAAACCGTGGGCTTGTCGCCCAATTGCGATAAGCCCAAAAGCCTTACCACCTATGTGTAGGGATTCTCCAATGAATTGCTTGTAACCTATAGAGATTGCGATAGTCCCATAGGCGTGTGAATACCCAAGTACAATTCCACCAGCGGAGAACAGGCCGCCGATTGAAATGACACCGGCGGAGAACATGCCGCCGATTGAAATGACACCGCAAGAGAAGTTACCGATTGAAATCACGCCGCAAGAGCAGAAACCAAATGCAATAATTCCTGACGAAAACATCCCGGAGACTACGTGCGGTAGCCCCAAGTCTAGCAGCAGAGATTCCCCTGCATGCCACACGCGTAGAAAAGGGGTGATGTCAACTTTTGTCATTTCCAGATACATGGCGATGGCGTATGCCACAAGCGGCGAGCAAGCCAAAATGACGAGAGCCGCACAGATGGTGTGGAATTTTCGAACATACGTATTGAACGTGTTTCGGAAGACTTCCGTGTCAAAAGGAAGGTTGTGGAGATCTTCAGTTTTCGGCTGTTTTTCTAAAGTTTCTGACATCTCGTTTTCTCCTCCACTAAACGCTGAAATCGACATCACAAGAAGTAGAGAAACTCTACTTTTCCAACTCAATGATTACCGTGACACGTTTTTCCGGAGCAAACACACTTGTAGCCAAAATTCGGAGAAACTATATGAAAAATCTCCCTGAAAAGTAGATAAATCGTAGGCTCGTATTTAAAGTTTTTTCAATTCGGTGACAATTCGGGCAGGTGCGATACGGGCGCCTACCTTCGCATCAAGGAATTTCCACGCAATACGGCCGCTTTCATCAACAATGTAGGTTGCGGGCCGGGCGACATCTGTATCGCTTGCATCAACCACGTTGTAGGCAGAAATAGCCGTTGTCTCTTCGTCCGAAAGCAAGAGGTAAGTTGCCTGCATCGTCTGCTGCGTTGAACCGACAATAAGTAGTTTATCCGCACTAATCGCAATCAGTTCAGCCCCTTCCGCCTGAATCTCTTCATACCCTTCTTGCAACTCACCGAGCTGCGTTCGACAGGTACCTCATGTTCCAGTACGATAGAAGACAAGCACCACCTTTTGGCCGCGATACTCGGCGAGGGTGTGAAAATTCCCTGCCCCATCTGGCAGTGAGAATGCAGGTGCCGTTGCCCCGAGCGGCAACCCTTGCCCCAAAGGGAGCTCTTCCGTTGATTCTCCCGGCAAAGTGGGCGTTGTAACCTGGGGGGCTCTCTCCGCTTCGCCACAAGCCAAGCACATGATAGCAATGGTAGCTAGCACCCCATAGGCAAGTCCGGTAATAAGTTTAGATTTCACTTTTCAGGTTTCCCTTCATCTCGTTGAGATTTCATCCATTGTTGTAGCACTGCGCGCATCCTTTCAACCATCGGCCGAGAGGCCACTTCAAATGCTAAATTGTTGAATTCGTACGGATCTGTTTTTATATCATAGAGTTCTTCTACAGGCCGTAGGGCGAGATCCCTGTCCCTTGCCAGGCCTACGCGATATTAAACAATCGCAGGGCACGGGGCCCCTGCGCTACCGCCAGAGAACAGCAGGTCTTCATTACTCTGAGGTGCGCGGCAACGGCTTCGGTTCTTCAGGATTCTCATTTTCCATCGAAATGGGTTCCGGTGGAAATTGCGTGCAGACCTCTCCGTTTTTCATTGCCCATCGGAAGTTATGCCAGAAACGTTTGCTGGTTTTGAGAATCTCGAGATTTGTCCAGACACCCGCAACAGCGATGCGGCTCTGCTCACTCTGATTGGGCGGGCTATAGTGCCACATACTGCTATGCCAAAAGACGACATCACCGGGATGCAACTCAATGTGATGCACGCCGTGCTTTTTGAGCATTTTTTGAACCGCCTCACGTGGAAGTTCGCCATGGATACTATCGGAATAAAGTACGTGTTCAATAATCTCGGTTTTGTGGCTTCCCGGTATAAACTGCATACATCCATTTTCTCGCGTTGCAGGTTCGAGGGGCATCCAGAAGTTGAACGGCTCCGTCTCACCGTCGCGCCAGAGGCCGTTATCTTGGTGCCATGGGGTGGCACTGCCGGTGCGAGCCGGTTTGAGAAAACAACTATTGAATTTGACAATAATATCGTCCCCGAGAAAATAGCGGGCGATGTTGAGTAGTGTCGCACCAGCGTGGACATTGTGCCAGAGAAGGGGTGATTGAACACAGAAGTTGCTCAGTTTGCGGTAGCGCGCAATCCTGCCTTGTGGAGAATCCTCCATGGGGTTCCTCGGGTCAATGTCTACGAATGTGCCGGGTTCTGGCAACATAATCACGTTACGGATGACACCGCGGAGTTCAGCCGCGAGCTCTGGTGAAATAACGTTGCGAAGGATGAAGTAGCCCTCGGTTTCATAGTGTGCCTTCTGTTCAGCAGTTGGTTGCCATCGATGCATTGTGATGTTACCTCTTCGGTTGTGAGGGCCGGATGTGCCCGGGATTTGAATTGTAAGGGCGGAGTCCTGTCTCCGCCCGCTGCAGCTTGAAAAACAAGGCAAATCTGCGATTTCTTTATATCATAACACTTGCGAGTGCGTGTGTCAAGCCGCTTAGCGCGTCTTGAGTTGGCCCCATTGTGATAGAAATTTAGCAGAAATTAGAAAGGTTGTCAAGTCCTGTTTTTTCTTGTAGAGCGATGCCTAGTGCTCGCCATTGCTGGAAACCGTGGCACGATTGGACGCAGGCAACCACCGCGGCCTGCCCCTACAAGGTACACAGTACATGTCCATAACGCTTCTACAGAATTTCCCTTGAATTCACACAGCAATTGTGGTAAATTGAGGTAAATCGCTTTTTCAGGAACAGAGATGCTGACGCAAGAAATGATTCAAGACGCTCCATCGTTACCGGGAGTCTACTTTTTTCACGGTGCCTCAGGCAAAATTCTTTATATAGGCAAGGCGAAATGCCTACGGAAGCGTACGCGCTCCTATCTGCACAAAACCAAAAGGCGTCCCTTTAAGATCAAACGGCTGGTGCATTGGACAACGGACGTACAGTATCAGGTGTGTCAGTCTGAACTGGAGGCACTCTTCCTCGAATCGCGGTTGATTAAAGAACACCAACCCTCCTATAATACTGCTTTAAAATATGGGCGAAAATCGTGGTACATTCGGGTAGATTTCACAGAGGATTTTCCGACTGTGGAGCAGGTTTCCGAAATCAAACCCAATACAGCACGCTATTTCGGTCCATTTTTTAGCCGGAGATGGACAGCAGAGGCGATTGATGTTTTTCACCGTATTTTTCCGATTCGCACCTGCGAGGGAACTATTAACCCGCATCTGGAGTTCCGTCCCTGTTTCCGTTATCACATTAATCGGTGTGAAGCACCGTGTGCGACGTATGTGACAAAGGACGCATATCAGGCAATGATAGCAGATGTAGTGGGCTTGTTAGAAGGGAACTATGCGGAGGTATTTACATCCTTGCTCATGAAGCGGGACAGTGCCGCTGCGGCACTTCAATTTGAACGCGCCGCAGCCTTTCAAAAACAGATCGAACGGATTCAAAATGTGTTCACGTTTTTAGATGTGTATCGGAAATGACAGGAGTCGCGTTTACCACACACGCAGAAACCTCTTGATGAGGGGTGGTGAACTTGGTTCTGATGAGGATTACCCTGGTTTCTTCCCACGCTCAGAATTTGCAAATTTAGGTGTCTACAAGCATGTCGATTGGCCGGATGGCATTTTCTGGCAACTGCTCAAAACCGATTTGGCCGATTATGACCCGAGGGGACATCGGCTTTCACATGAATCCAGATGAGGTGCTGAAATGATAAATCACAACACAGGCAAAGAGATTCTGGGCGGAAATGATGGAACAGCGCGATGCAACTGTGGACGGCTCCGTTATCCGCGCTATCCCGTATGTCCCAAATGCTACTACAAAGGACAACACACCCAGACACCCCCGAAAAAATTGTCACGTGAGGAATTGCTTAAAATGCAGACACCTAAACGGATGCCGCTTTCCGACCGGCAGGAACGGATTCGATTCTTGGAAAAACGTTACGGCGCACAATTGCGGGGACAAGACATCCGCTATATGAAGAATTCGCAGGTGTACGCATTATCCGAACAAGCAGGATATCGGCGAAGATAATTTTTAAAAATAAAACTTGACAATAAAATGCGTATTTGCTAAAATAGTAACGTAAATAACCCAAAGGAGGTCCAAATGATGTATCTCGCGAGAATATCGCTGATTTGCCTCATCGCCTTTGCCTTCATGGTAGGCTGTGGTATGACAGGCAAAAAGGCTGAAATGCCTGAAGCCGCCACAGGTTCCATGGCAGGTGAAATGATGGAAGCCGAAAAGAAGGCTGATATGATGGAAGCCGAAAAGAAGGCTGATATGATGGAAGCGGAAGCGATGACAGAGGTTTCCCTTGAAGAAGTAACGCTCACTGTGACAGGCATGACGTGAGGCGGATGTACCAGTGCGGTGCAGGATGCACTCACGAAGGTCACTGGTGTTGCTGAGGTCGTCAGCGTTTCCAGGGCAGACAATACGGCTGTGGTAAAGGTCGAGAAGGGCAAAGTCACCACAGACGCGTTGGTTAAGGCTGTTGAAGCAGACCCACGTTTTACGGCAACAGTCGCCAACTAAACCCAGTTTGCAGGGAGGCTAAGCCCGCCTTGCAGCTAACGAACTTATAGGCGCGACCTCCCGGTCGCGATAGGAGGAAATCGATGCGTCAGTTAAATTTGCTGTTTGTCTGCTTTGTCGCGTTTCTGTTTGTCGTCGCGTGTGCGGACACGCCAAAGAAAACTGCCGAAGCAACCGTTGAGGAAGTGACACTGAATGTTACTGGCATGACGTGAGGCGGATGTACCAGTACGGTGCAGGATGCACTCACGAAGGTCGCCGGTGTCACAGAGGTCGTCAGCGTTTCCATGGCAGACAATAAGGCTGTGGTAAAGGTCGAGAAGGGCAAAGTCACCACAGACGCGTTGGTTAAGGCTGTTGAAGCAGACCCGCGTTTTACGGCAACAGTCGCCAACTAAGACCTAACTTGAAGGGCGAGCACTGCTCGCCCTCCACTTCTATCCCCGTCTTGAGTGAATAGCGAAAGACTTTGCTATTGTTTGTTTCCGGGTGTGCTTCCGGAAGGTTAGGGTTCAAATGAATAAATCACAGTCCATTTTAGGTTTGACACTTATTGTGTTGTTAATGAAGACGATGCCTGTATTTCCCGAGGAGTTTTCCCCTGTATTTGAGCCCATTGACCCTTACTTGGCTACCCCGGCACCCGGCCACATCTACGAGATCCCTGTCGTCATTATAAGATTTTTACCGACTTCAGATGGGGAGAATTTGGATGTATCCAAGGCACCCAATTATCGCACCCTCGGTGAAATTTCCTTGGCAGAACTCAAGGCAAGAATTGATGTTTTTGATAAACGGATTAAGTTTATGCTTGAAGAGGGAAGCCGATTTAGAGGATATAAAAATCCTTCAGTTCCTCCTTCAATAGGCTATCGGGTGGTGGAATATATCACGCTCTATGAACAAACACCACCCGGACCCGTTATCCAGCATATAAAGGGATATCCTATCTACGCGCCTGACTTCCATAAGATATTTGATAGATTTAATATGGCACATTATGTCAACCACTTAGCTGTCAAAGAGATTTGGATATGGCAGGGCGGGGTTACCCCGGATTTTCCGAGTTATGATGCGAGTCTTCATAAGCCTGAAAATTTCAGAAACTGGGGGGAATCCAACATGTCAAGCCCTTTGACTGGGGACATTTCCAATAGCAATCGGGATAACACCGATTTACCCATATACAATTCAACCTATACCGTTTATGGACAAAATTTCAGGCGCACCCAAGCGGAAGCAGTTCATAACCATGGACATCAATTGGAAGCGATATTAAGCCATGTCGACCAGTTGCAACACGGCAATACAGCCCTTTTTTGGAAAAAATTTGTCGGCCAAGACGAAAATGGGGACTTCATCACCGGGCGTGCCGGCTGGACGCACATGCCGCCGAATACGACGAAGCACTACGATTATACAGGAACCCGAACACTTGTCGAAAGCGATATTGAGGACTGGACTCCGGATAACAGCGGTTCAAAAAAATTAGTCAACGTTGATACGTACGGAAATTTGACGTATCCATGGCCAGACGCGAATCCTGTCGAGATTCCGCAACGTGTGGAGTCACAGTGGTATATCTATTGGATGCAAAATATGCCGGGGCATGAAAACCGCATCCAGTACGGGCACAAGGACATCACAAATTGGTGGGTGTTTACCGCGGACTGGGATACGGCGATTTCGTCCGGTGTGCAACTTGTTTCGCAAACCCGGAGTGAAGTAGGTTTTACGGAGATGAGCGATGAATTTGAATGAATATGTCAATTCCAGAAATCCGCGAGAATCCGCGATTCAGACAGGAATAATTATGAACCATCCTCGTTTAACCTATTGCTTCCTAACGAAAAGCGGATTTTCAAGCAGAGATTGCACCTCGTAGATAGAGCCCTTCCGCTCCGCGTGCGGCTCCGGCATCCGCACCGGCGCAGCTACCATGCGCGGCTGATTCGTCGGTTCTCCACGGATGATGAAGTCATTAAAGCTATCCCAATCCGGTATCCCTTTCAGGGGCCACGCATCCACAGCACAATATTGGAAAAGCAGCAAACGGCGAGGCTTGTCTGAGGTATTCGGGGCAGAGCCGTGCAACGCCCGGACGTGATGAATCGAAATCCCACCCGCCTTTAATTCAACATGAACAGCACCCTCTGGTGTGAAATCAGGATCGGTCGCCGCGCCCACAAAAGCACCATCTTGGTGGTGATCGAGCGTCGGCCCCTTGTGGGAACCGGGGAGTATCATCAGTGCACCGTTTTCAATAGTCATATCGTCGATGACGACGCCGACTGCGAGGAGATCATCATTGGTGTGTGGATAAAATGCCCAATCCTGATGCCATTCAACCGGGCTGCCAAATGCAGGATATTTCATATTCAGCTTATGTCCATTATACCGAACCCCAGGCCCGATGAGTTGTTCAACGATGTCCAGAATCCTGGGGTGTCGCAAAGTCCGCTCATAGACGGTGTGGTAGAGCCCCGGGTTCTTGATGCGGCGTACGCGCGGATTGGCAGGGGTGTGCCCTGGCTCCAAATCGAAGATGTCGGTATGTTCCGTGACTTCCCTAGATTTTTCAACAAATCCGTCGGTGACTCGGCGGAGATTCGCGACCTCTTCCGCTGTTAGCACTGCTTCAACGCCGAGGTAGCCGTTTTCGTCATAAAAATCTCGTTGTTCTTGTGTGAGCATTGTGTAATGCCTCCCAGACGTAATACTGCTATTTGCTGCCTTATCCGCGTAGGGCTTCCGTGAATGCCTCAAGGCTTGGTGTTTTCGGGACTGCGCGCAGCAACTGCTTGAGGCGTTCCAAATCGTCTATGGTTTCAAGCGTTGGCTTTAGAACTTGTACTGCATCGGACTGGAATCGGTCGCTTAGCAATTCCAGAATGACGTCGATAGCACACTTTTTTTGACCGCGTTCTAAACCGCGTTCTAAACCGCGTTCTAAACCGCGTTCTAAACCGCGTTCTAAACCGCGTTCCATAGCACGTTCTTCTGCTTCTTGAATATACTCTCGGAAAAAAGGAGATTCTTGCACAATTCCCTCCGGTAAAGATTGTCTTATCAGTTGCGGATTATAAACTAAACCACCAAAAACGCCTAAAGCCGCTAGCAAAAGATTCCGGTCGTGCACGTCCCAGATGTAATACTGCTATTTGCTGCCTTATCCGCGTAGGGCTTCCGTGAATGCCTCAAGGCTTGGTGTTTTCGGGACTGCTCGCAGCAACTGCTTGAGGCGTTCCAAATCGTCTATGGTTTCAAGCGTTGGCTTTAGAGCTTGTACCGCATCGGCCTGGAACCGGTCGCTTAGCAATTCCAGAATGACGTCGATAGCACACTTTTTTTGACCGCGTTCTAAACCGCGTTCTAAACCGCGTTCTAAACCGCGTTCTAAACCGCGTTCCATAGCACGTTCTGCTGCTTCTTGAATATACTCTCGGAAAAAAGGAGATTCTTGCACAATTCCCTCCGGTAAAGATTGTCTTATCAGTTGCGGATTATAAACTAAACCACCAAAAACGCCTAAAGCCGCTAGTAAAACATCCCGGTCGTGCACGTCTACGCGCGCGGTAAATGTCGCGTCAACACACGCCTCTAACCAGCGAACAGGATTCAGCCGCTCAGGCGGTTTCATCAAGGGCGTAAGCGGCAACAAACCGGGCACCTGAGCCTCCAAAATTGATTGTCCCTCAATTTGAATTAGTCGAATCACCCTATACTTCAGTTTGTACTCGCACCCATGTCCGACATACTCGTAGTAGCCCGGATCGTTTCTGCCAGCGCGCGGATGCAGATAAAGCACACTACAATAGACGTTCATCCTATGTTCCCTGATGAGAAATCCGTTATAGCCTGCGATGCGAAACGGCATCGGTTCCCGGCTGTCATAAGCTTGAACCTCGTTGTGGAGAATAGCGGTTTCTCCGGGGAACTGCACCTTCAGCGTGCTATCTGTCTGACGCGCCTTAAGTGTGATTTGCTCAGTTGCCAGGTTCTCCAGCACTGTGACGTTTGGATATCCGAGGATAAGCTCCGCGAAAGGCTCGGTGCACTCAGTGGTTACAAATTTGGCTACATTGTCATAACGTTGTCTCATATAGATAGTATATACCAATGCACTGGATTCTGTCAACGTTTTTTGTGCCGGTTCTTTAGTTTTCAGTTTTTAGACAGATATTCCAGTCGCAACAAAGTACTCTGTCCTGGCTGAGTGCTTCAGAATGCGCTCAGCAATTTCTCATAAACGTCCTGCACCTTTTGGACGTGTGTTTGGATACTGAATGCTTCAACGGCTTGCCTTCTCGCGGCACATCCCATCTGGGCGCAGCGGTTAGGATTTTTGACGAGTTGGACAATTCTGGCTGCGATTGCCTCAACAGGGTGCGCCGGCATAACCCACCCTGTTACGTCATCCACAATCATTTCAGACGTACTGCCGATAGAAGTACCAATAACAGGTTTTCCGCTTGCCATTGCCTCTGCGATGACACTGCCCGCCGAGAGTGTGATAAGCAGGTGGAGTTCCTGCATAACCCTCGGCATATCGGTGCGGTGCCCCGCGAAACAGATTGCCTCGTTCAACTGGTATTTTGCTACCAATTCTCGCACTTCGCGCTGATACGTGCGATGCTCCGGCATATCTAGTGCAGCACCGATAATATGAAAACGCACATTCTTGCACTGTGCAAAAACCGCATCGGCTATTTCAACAAACGCTTTTTGACGTTTGAAGGGTTCAATTCTGCCTACTATCCCGATGATAAATGGGGATGTGGGCCGGCACCGCGAAAATTCTGCCCTTACGGCGGAAGGAACGGACGAGCACTCTGACATCGTCCCTACAGGGGCCGGTTGAAAGACAGAGAGGTCAACGCAATTTAAGATGACATCAATCTTTTCAGAATGAATACCTGCTTGAACCAGTGGGGCTTTACTCTGTTCAGAGATAGCGATGATGCTATCCATCCGGTCAAACCTATATTTTCGTACCTGCGTGGGCGTGAGGATATTCCGCACGTGCGAAACGACAGGGATTTTTAGATGTTTTCTGATGTACCACACATAAGGATTAAGCCATGAGTCAGAGGTATGTACCAATTGCGTGTGGTGTGCTTTCGCGAGGGATGCTAATTTTGCGGCGGCACTGTGCCTCGCGATGCGCGATTTCGCCTTTCGCCACGGCGGAAGGTTGAGAATCACCGTGGGGATATCGGCACCCCTTAATTGTTCAGCGAAAACGCCATCGTCAGGACAGACAACAAGAGGATGATAGCGTTCTCTATTTAGATGGGTGACGAGATAAGCGAGTTGTTTTTCGCCCCCGCCGATGCTAGAACCACAATGGCTGAGGTAAAGAATGGAAATCATCTCTTCAAGAGCTCCCCCTCAAATCTGACGCGTCTGTGGCCAACTCACACTCGCATATCGCTGGCGTAAACCTCACACGCCCACGCCACTAATTGGTTGTTAAAACTAGCCCCTCTATTACCAGTGATAAGATTATGCTCGCACCTTGCGCCGGACATTGCGCCTCTCTGGCCGCCCAAGTCTCACTTCTTGTGTCTGTTTGCTGAAAACCTTACACAGGAAAATCAAGGTGTTGATCCCGGAAAACTTGGCTGACGGAGCGATGTTGGTGCACCCTCAGTATAGCTTCGGAGAGTAGGGGGGCAATAGAAAGCACTTTAATTTTTCCATCTAGCTGCTTTTCAGCCGGAATAGGAATAGTATTCGTGGTGACCACCTCGCGAATTGATGAATGATTGAGCCGCTCAAGCGAGGGACCGACTAACACAGCATGTGCGATGCTCACATAAGCAGGCTCTGCACCCGCCTCTGCCAACGCCTGCGCTTGCTGGTAAATGCTACCACCGGTCGCGATTTCGTCGTCAATGATAATCGGTGTTTTGCCTTTCACGTCACCGACAAGTTCGACGAATTTAACGTCCTGCCCATCAATGCCGGTTCGCCGCTTGTGCATAATGGCTAACGGGAGTCGGAGAATATCGGCGTACTTTTCTGCCAACTTCGCACGACCGGCATCGGGGGAGACGATTACGCCGTTTTCGACCTGTTTCTCCCGGAAGTAGTTCGCCAAGGTTGTTACAGCCGTTAGGTGATCCATGGGAATATCGAAGAAGCCTTGAATCTGCGGAACGTGCAGATCAATAGCCATCACGCGACTCGCACCAGCAGTCGTCAGAAGATTCGCTACCAGCTTCGCGCTAATCGGCTCCCGTCCTGTCGTTTTGTGATCTTGGCGGGCGTACCCAAAATAGGGAATAATTGCCGTAATTTGCCGTGCTGATGCACGTTTCATCGCGTCAATGGTGATGAGCAATTCCATCAGGTTCTCGTTGGCAGGCTCGCAGGTCGGCTGAACAAGATAGATATCTGTTCCGCGAATACTCTCCTCAATCTGAACGCGAGTCTCACTGTTCGGAAATGGGCCGATTGAAATCTTACCGAGTTCAACGCCCAAAATTGCAGCGATTTCCTTGCCTAACGCCGGGTTTGCCCGCCCGGCGAATAGCCTGAAATCGTTGCTAATTTTCTGGTCAATCAGTGTGGACATGCCAAAATCTCCTTATACCAAGTTAGTTTGATTTGTAAGGGCGGTGCTCTGGCGCCGACCGCCTTTGTGGCGTGAAAAACAATACGAAGTTGTGAACGGAAAGTGAAAAACTTTTTTATTTCTTACATTTGTGCTATGATGCTGTCGGGCTGCGTTCATTTTTCGTCCTTTGCAGGTTAAGATTGTATTTTAAGAAATAAGCGATTCGCCTGTCATCTCAGCAGGTTGCGCTAAACCAAGTAAGCGGAGGGCTGTAGGGGCAATGTCGGCAAGCTTCCCTCCGGTTCGAAGTGGGCAGCCCTTGAACCGCTCATCTACAACAATGAGGTCAACGTCGTACGTGGTATGTGCAGTATGGATACCGCCGGTCTCCGCATCAATCATCTGTTCACAGTTACCGTGGTCTGCGGTGATGATGAGGGCACCTCCCTTTTGTAGAACAGCATTGACGATTCTGCCAACGCCACTATCAACAGCCTCAACCGCTAGGATAGCGGCTTCAATCGACCCTGTATGCCCCACCATATCGCCGTTCGCGTAGTTGAGCACCATCAAATCATATTTGTCAGAAGCAATTCGGCGTAACATCTCCTCCGTCACGCCAAGGGCTGACATTTCAGGCTTCTGATCGTAGGTAGTGACATCGCGCGGGGATGCGATGATTTGCCGTTCTTCTCCTGGATATGGCGCATCCCGGTAGTCGTTAAAAAAGAAGGTAACGTGCGGGAATTTTTCCGTTTCCGCGCATCGGAATTGCGTCAAGCCGGCTTCACTTACGTACGCGCCGAGGGTATTCACCATCTTCGGCGGTTTTTTGATTGCAGCTTCAACCGGAAGCCCCTGCTCATACTCTGTCATCGTAACAAACTTAACGTTAGGTTTGCAATTTCGTTTAAAACCCATCTGCCGCGTAACGCCGTCCTTCCCTTCCGCCTCAAATGGAAATTCATCAAGACAAAAGGCTTTGGAGAGCTCCCGCGGCCGGTCGCCTCTAAAGTTGTAAAAAATAACAGCATCTCCATCAGAAATCCGGGGGAGCAGTTCGCCATTTTTATCAACTATCACAGTAGGTTTAACGAACTCATCGCCCTTGCGGTTCGCATCGTCCGGGTGTTTGTAGTAGCGTTGGTACGCCTCTGTTGCGGTGCTTGCGGGTGTCCCCACACCTTCGGTTAAAAGGCGATAGGCAACTTCAACCCGTTCCCATCTATCATCTCGATCCATCGCATAGTAGCGGCCGACAACGGAGGCTATTTGTCCAATGCCGGTCTCTTTCAACTTCGCCTCAATCTGCTCGCAAAATTGAATGCCCAAGTCAGGTTGGCAGTCACGTCCATCGCTGAAGTTGTGAATCAAGACTTGGGGAGGCTTCAGACCTTTCGCCTTGGCGAGTGTGAGAAGTCCGTAGAGGTGCGCCAATGAACTGTGAACACCGGCATCACTTGCCAAACCCATGAGATGTAAATTCGTTCCGTGCGTTTTGACATGGGCAATCGCGTCTAAAAGCACTTCGTTCTGAGCGAACTCACCGGAGCGAATCATTGTGTTGATGCGCAAGAGCTCTTGATTCACAACGCGTCCCGCGCCGATGTTCTGATGGCCGACCTCGCTGTTGCCAATCACCCCGGCAGGCAAACCGACATCCTCACCGGAGGTATGGATGAGGACATTGGGATAGTTTTGCCGCAACCAGTCATCTACGGGGGTTTTTGCGAGGTAAACGGCATTTGCTTTGTGAAATTCAGGATACGGGTTATGTCCCCAACCGTCTCGTATGATGAGAACGACAGGGCGTTTCTGTGCCCCTTGCAGGTTTCCGAAACTGGCTCTTAAAACGTGTTGGTTTGTCACGCAAATTCCTTCCTAGTTACGGCACAACAGCGTGTGCCTACTACTTTATTGCAAATGTATGTGAAATTCTGTTTTAAACATGCTATCCTATTTTTATGATGCATCAGGCATGACACGTCTGTAGATGGCACGCAAGGGCACTTCGCATTCAATTGAAGCGAGTGGTAGCACGTTGTCAAGTTCCCGAAATTCTGTCCGTATCCATCGGGTATCTCGCCGCAGATAACGTTCAACGCACACACGGTTTTGGGAGATGAGAATGTATTCTTGCAAGGATTCCAACTGCTTATAGTGTTCAAATTTTTCACCCCGGTCATACGCCGCTGTTGTGCGCGAAAGCACCTCGACGACAACAATCGGATTGAGGAGTGTGTCGAAAGTATCATCTTCAAAACGCGGTTCATCACAAACGACAACGACATCCGGATAGAAGTAGGAATCTGTTGGGCGAGCTCTAACGCGCATATCGCCGGCGTAGACTTCACACCCCCGTGCCACTAATTGGTTGTAGAACTGATTTGCTATATTCATGGTAATGAGATTATGTGCGCGGCTTGCGCCGGACATTGTGATTATCTGCCCCTTGATATATTCGTTTTTAAAAGGTGCCTTGCGTTCCCAAGCGAGGTATGCCTCGGGTGTCAGATATGTTCGTGCAGTAAGCGTTGACATGCGTGCCTCCATGAATCTATTTACGGCACAACGGAGTGTGCCTACTACCCTTGTTTTTTGTTAAACTATTTTAACAAATTTTTAAGGAAAAATCAAGATATCATTCAAATCTGTTTTTATCTCTGTCTTTCTTGGCACTGCACTAAACGTCATTGCATTGATTTTCAATGCGAGACGGCTGCGCATTGGGCGGAATGGATACCCTTCTATTTCTCGAGGGGTGCCCCTGAGCGGAAAGAAACCCAGGCGGCCCCGGGGCCGCCTGGCGTTGGATGGAGTGCTATCTGTACCGGTGTTGCGGGTATGTTATTTCACCTCAACAGCCACTTTTTCACGGATGCTTCAACCCATTGGAATGGCTGCTTGTTTTCACAAGTGCCATCGCTGTTGAGTGGTGGCTATCTTAGCCCTGCCTTTAGTTTTCCCCACGCTGTAGCGAGTTTGCCACGCGCTTGCACATCCTGCGGTGTCTCCATGACCTTTTGGATGTCGGCCTCGCTCAACGTTTTCTCATAGAGCCGCACCTCGTCAATTGTGCCGGGGAAATAGTCAGTGGGACGGCCGAAGTCATCGCCGCCAATCCACAATTCTAAATTGGACGGTGCAATCGGGACATCGTTCGCTTCCTCGCCTTCCAGTTCACCGTTCACGTAAACCTTCATTGTTTTTCCATCGAACGTTCCTGCGAAGTGATACCATTCGCCCACCTTCCAATCGGTTGTTGTAGATTCCGCGAAGGTGTTGTCCGGTTTGACGAGAAAATCGATGCTGTCCTTGTTGCCGAAATCGAAAATGACAAAGATGGAGTCGTTCTTCACCATCAATCGCCGGCTGTTAAGTGAATCGTTTGGACTGAACCACGCCATAAAAGTGATATTTTTCTCTATTGCGAAGGCGGCATCGTCTGCAACAATCACCGTGTCATCCTCACCGTCAAATTCAAGTCCGGTGCCGAACTTTCCATCAACCCACTTGGGATTACCGTTAACCTCTCCGTCGTGTCCGTTGCCTGTGACATCTATCGCTTTTTTACCGTTCCCTTCGTCAAAAGGCCAGTAGGCAACGAGGCCATCTTCAGCAACATTGGCGAGACTGAGGCTAGTCATAATTAAGAGTGAACATAGCGACAATACAAAGGTAACTTTAGGCATTGTGATTTCTCCTATGCAAGATCAAAACTTGGATTTGTACCTTGGGATGTGCAAATATTATAACATATTTGTGGAAATGGGTGTAAAAAAAATTGTCTGAATCAGGATTCGCTGCCACACATTTCTCAGCCGAGGGTATCGTCATGCTATAAACATTTTAGGCCGCAAGAAACAGTAGCACATTAGACAGCACGCTCAATCGACCAGTGCCGCTCCGTACTCTGGATAACAACGGCACCGGGCATCTCCATCTGTGTCAACATCTCGTTGACTTCGGAAAGTGTGAAGGCAGCGAGGAAGGAATCGTAGTACAACTTCTGTTGATAAGGGGTGTCCGATGCGGCATAACGGTCGACAAAGGCTTGCGCGGCGGCTGGGGTTTCAGGACGGATGAGGTCCCGGATAAGAATAACACCTTCAGAACGGACAACTCTGCCCATCTCTTGGAGGGCACGCATCGCATCATGGATATGATGCACAATACTGTTGGAGATAAGTCCATCAAAGGTGTTGTCGGGATAGGGTAGCATTTTGGCATCAACGTGTTCAAGGGTTATCCGATCGGTGAGACAGGCATCTACGACGTGGCGTTTCGCGATTTTTAGCATCTCCTCGGACAGGTCGATGGCGGTGATGTAGATATCGGGACAGTGTTGTGCAAGCAAAATCGGAATCTGTGCAGGACCGGTGCCGATATCGAGGAAATGTCCACGGTTCGCACCGAGTGCGATAACGCGTTCGACAAAGGCAGCATCAACTTCGCCGTGCTCCATTGCATCATAAGCTTCGGCGGCTTCCTGCGTATCCATGACTTCTGGTTCTACAATTCGGTTCATTCTCTAATTTCCTGATGAGTTGAGCGACAGTTCGCGCGTTTTGACACACCTGTTCTGGTTGAAATTGGGTGTACATGCCGACTGCCATCGCGTCTGTCGGTTTGATATTTTTAAGAGCGAGTTGAAAGGCTTCACGCGGCGCGTTCCTGCCAGCAGCTAATACTTTTATCGCGATGATTGGCACCGGGATGGCCTTTATGGCAGTGAATGCTGCACACCGGTCGTCTGGCAGATACAATTCTCTATGCCTTGTATGATTATACAACGCACAGACATAAAAGTCAACATCATATCCTTCAACGTAGCAGTGCTTGAGCACCTGGGGCTCATGCGTGCCGATGCCGACGGCGCAGCCAAGCTCACGGATGCATACAAGGATATCGCGAAGTGAATCGAGTCTGCCTTCCGCATAGAGTGTATCCGTTGTACCGCCGTGATGGTAGATAGCAATCGGTTTATAGCGAGCAATAATCTGGAGGTAGTCGTCGAGGGCTGCGTATTCTGTCGCCTTTGGTGTCTGGGCAATCCACTGAATTGTACCGCCTGCGTTCCGATATTCGTTGAGGGTGCGCATGATATGCCTATCCGCGCGAGCAAGCACGGTGTTAATCCCGCTCTGCTCGGCTTGCGCGAGGTCTGCCATAATTTGATGCGTCGTATAGTAATCCTCCATAGTTTTGGATGCCGCCGGGGAACGGTGCGAAATACCACTATACGGATTGCCGCCGATAATGAGCCGCGTGACGCGATGCGATGCAATAGAAATTGTGGGTATTTTCATCTAATCTTCGGACTAGAAACCGCCTCCTTCAGGTGGGGGAGGAAAGTCCGCTCCTTGTCGTAAAAAATAAATTTGACAAACGATGCTTTTTGTGGTATACTTAATGTATCGCGTTGGGAAGCATGTATAGCGTTACCTCTCGGTAACGTGCTTCCCTCCCACTATACAGGGGATAAAAGCGCGACACGCGGCAACCATGAAAAGAACTTTTAAATACCGTGCATATCCAAAGCCTGCACAAGAGGCCTGGCTTTTTTCGGAACTCAAGCATCAAAAAGAACTGCAAAACTACATGCTCCAGATGCGTTCCCAGATGTGGGAAGCGGTATTTAGCCCTGCAAAGCAGGGATAATACCTTTTAGGGAGTATATCCGTCTCGCTTTATGACCAGATTAACCATCTGGCACATTTGCGTCAAAACAACACGCATTACAGCGAGCACGCCCAGGATATGCAAGTCTCTACACTCAAACGTGTCAACGTAGCCTTCAAGCACTTCTTTCGTAGGTGCAAGGCAGGCACTGAAAAGAAAGGCCATCCACGCTACAAAAAAGTCGTTCGGTCGTTGACTTGGTGTCTGCGGAAGTCCAAAGGCGTTCGTCAAAACCCGATACAGAAAACGAACCAAAGACATAATCTGTTGAAAGTGCCTAAACTCGGTAAAGTCGCCATTCGTCAACACCGTCCACTCATCGGAGACCCGAAAGAAGTCACGCTGAAAAAGACGGCTCGAGGCTGGTACGTTTTTATCGTAGTTGATGTGCCAGACACAATACCTTGTGTCCCTAAATCCGCTTGTGGTGTAGACGTAGGCACGAAGCACTTCCTCACCACCTCTGATGGTGAAACAATCTCGCAATGGTATCAACCCCGCAAAGCGGGGCGAATACCTTTGCCACGCTTTTACCGCACAGCAGAACGTAAGTTGAGCATGCACCAGCGTACTCTGTCTCGGAAGCAATACGGCAGTCACCGGTGGTATAAGGCGAAAAAAGCACTGGCTGTGCTGCATGACATCGTTGCTTGCCAACGTCTTGACTTTATTGCAAAGACAGCATACCGTCTTTTCCATCACAAGCAGGTTGATGCCGTGGTTGCGGAAGCCCTGAAGCCAAGCAACATGGTGAAGAACCGCCATCTTGCAAAGTCCATCGCCGATGCGTCTTGGGGTATGTTCTTCGAGTGGTGCGGCTGGGTAGCCAAACGTGATGGTAAACATTTCCATCAGGTGCCTGCCCACTATACCAGTCAAACATGCTCGAATTGTTGCCAACGAAAGGTGCCTTCAATGAAGTTGTCTGAGCGTACGTTCCATTGTAAATCCTGTGGATTCAAACTTGACCGCGACCACAACGCGGCGTTAAACATTCTAAACAGGGCGGCTTGTGCCCTTCGTGGAGAGATATGGGATACCATTCTCTGTGAAACGAGAAACCCGTTGTTACAACAGGCTTGCTGGGGTTAGTCCCCACAAGCCCCCGACTTCAGTCGGGGGTACTTGACTATGTTATCTCGTCAAACCTAGTTCCCTGAGGTAAGCCCGGATATGTCGGAAGACTGAGTCTACTTCCAAGTAAAGCATCCCTGACTCCTTTTTGTGAGCGTTTTGTAAATTATACCGTTTGGACGTATATAAAATATAAGCTCGTACAGGGCGTCTGCTTGCACTACGCCGCGAAAACTGTTAGTTTGCCGTTGGCTAGAGATAATTTGGTGATGTTTACGCGGTAGAAATCCCGGCACGGGCGTTTGCCAGATGTAGATGTGCCAGCCTTTACCATCATCAGTGATTCCATGCGGTGTCCCCCATTTCTGAATAACCTTCGAAATGGCATCGCCTTTCCATGATTCCGGGGATTCCAGGGCTTGCTGTATTTTTTCCTCTGGCGATGGTTCGGGTGGATTCATCAAATACGTTGGTGCCGTACACCCGGCAGACAAGAGGCTTGCGATAAACGCAAGATATAAAGTGAATGTGAATCTGTTCATTTCAAAACTCCTATCGTATTTTGAGGGTGTTGCCCAATTCAGAAGAGCGAGGACTTGTAACCAATACATTATCAGCAATTTCTGTGCCAATCTAAAATAAGGGACAGAATGGGAGATATTGGGGTTTAGGGAGTTTGGCGTGCATGCTGGCTGCACCAAGTGGGGCAAATTGAAAAAATAAATGCACAGATGTGTGCAGGTGAGAAGAGAAAGCGGTTATGGGAAAGCATCGGTGCTGTCCCATACGCTACGATAATAGAGAATCGATGTGGAGCTCTAGCCTACCGAATCGCGAGCGGATTGCCGGGGGAGCCGGTCGCGCCTTTGAGGCGAAGCGGCGCGAAACTGAAAGCGAATTCGTAAACCTTCGCTGCCGCTAACTCCTCTGTGGTGATATACTCCCACCGCTAAAGCGTTGGGAAACCTCTTTTGGCGGTTTCCGTGCCCGCAGTGTGGGTGGTATTTTCCCCTGCTTTGCAGGGGTTAACACCTGTAGTGTGGTATCAACAAGGGTTGCTTGCAATTGCAAGTCTGACACCCTCTCCGCCACAATTCAGTAACCCCCCGGCAAGCGGGCGGTTTCCGTATAGCCCCCATAAACTCCTCAATCAAAGGTAACACCCAATTTGACACTCCGTTCGGGATGATTGTCCATTTCCTCGTAGGCTTTGGCAGATTCAGCAAAGGGGACCACCGGGTCAACGATGTCCTCACACTGGAATCGTCCTTCGGAGAGCCACTTCCAGCAGGTATCGATGATGCGTCCGAAATTCCAGCGCGGATGGTCGCGATTCGGATCGCTGTTGGCGCGTGCAAAAATGAGGTTCGGAATGTTGAAATGCGCGACGGCACCGAGGTCAAGCCCGCCTTTGCACTCCTTTGCCCAACCTGCAACGACAACCGTGCCTTCAAATGCGACACTCCGTATCGCATCGTCAAGGGCATGGTAATTCGCACTCGTTTCAATTGCAACATCAACACCTAGGCCGCCGGTGGCTTCGTGCAGCACCTCGCCGACATTGCATGCAGTCGGATCCAAGACGAGCTCTGCGCCTGTCTTCTCAGCGACAGCGCGTCGCCGCTCAATCGGATCGACACAAGCGACGAAATCGGCACCTGCTACCTTCGCGAACTGCTGCGTCACTAACCCGATTGCACCGAGCCCAAAGACAGCCACCCGGTCACCGGCGCGAACCTGTCCATCACGGATAGCGGACAGCGCAAAGTGCCCCGGGTCATAACAGACGGCCTCCTTCCACGTCATCCGATCGTTCATCTTCAGGAGTCCTTGTGCCCGCCATGTGTGTGTCTCCTTGAGATGTCCGTGCCCTGCGACGCGTTCGCCGATTTCAACGCCTTCAACGTCATCCCCGATTTCAACGACTCTGCCGACGCACATATTTCCGAGCCCTTGTGGGAACCCCGCGCCTCGGAGGCCGTAATACATCGTCATCTCGGTGCCGCGCTTGGGCGCGCCGAATTCAACTTGGACACGGACACTGCCTTCTGGCACAGGTCCGTCTTCATATTCTCTTAAAACAGGTTGGCGTGGTGCAACTGCGATTAATTCTTTTGGCATGTTTGTCTCCTTTTAGAATAATAGGAAGGCAGGCGGAGAGGGGTAGATAGGGCAGGAAACGCCTAATGCGGGATACCCAATTGATGCATTCGCCGGTGAATCGCCTCCCGTGCTTGCTGGAATGGGCGAGAGAGAAATTCCAAATGATCATCCTCGCCATGGTGATGCGTCACGGTGCCGGGTTCATGGTGACGCGCTGTATGTTGAATATAAGACAACCCACCCTCAATCAAGGTCAGCATATAGTTGGCGGTTTCCGGGTCGAACATCCACCACTCGCCGCCGACAGCAATATAGACTGGGGAGGTGTGGGCGATGATGCCCCGTCTCCATCCATCATGGTGTGGGACAGCTTGTGCATAACCGGGACCGCCACACCGAGCAGCAATCCATGAATGCTTGTCCACCTTCACCTTGGCTTTCAGGCGCAGCTGGCGTGCTCCTTCTTTTTCCTCTGTGGAGGCAACGACGCGCCCCGCCTGAACAATCTGCAAGGTATGGATGGGAAAGATGGAATCCGCGGAGGCTTCAACCTCAACGGTACCACCATTGCCGGGTAAGCTAATAGTACTACCAATCGGTTGGCCGTTGACAGAGAGCCGAATCATTGCACCTCCGCTGAGGAACGTGTTGCCGGCGCGCATGTATTTGCACCAGTTATCGTAATTAAATTCCGCATCGTCGGGTATGTGAACGTAGGTTCGGTAAATGCCGACAGGGACATCGCTACTCATCTTATCCGTTCCACCGACAAGCGGCAGTTTATAGCCGCAATTGAGATAGCGGTAGTATTCAATGTGGCCATACATGGCGTTGGTGAGGTATTCAACCGCATCAACGCGCCCCGTTGCGATGAGCGTCGCCGGTTCACAGTTCGGGTTCGGAATATGCGGTAAGACGACGGTGCCGCCCTGTGCATGACACGCATCTGCCCAGTGCGAAAGCGTTACCTCCATATTCCCGCCCAGTTCAGCCTCGCCGGGGCCATCAGAACACCACGGTGCAACCTGCTCCTTTAAACCCAGCAGTGTGAGATGGCCGAGAACATGTTGGCGATTCTCCTGCGTCGCATAGACAATGCTGCGTCCGTCGGCAGATACCGTTGGCCTGCCAATGAACTCCTCTGTATTCGTGAACAGATGCCCCCATTGCGAAAGGAGCAGGTTGACAACACCGAGGTCTTCGCCTTGTGCTTCGGTATGCGCACCTTGCGTGGAGAGGAAATGGACGTGCGTGTCACCGCTGAAATAGCGTTCGGCGTTCATATTGCACCACCGCTTTAACCGCAGCGTCAACTCGCGTTGCCCCGGTTTTATGTTGACGGTAGTCCGCAAAGGGGTATATTCAAACCCGCGGGCGACATCAACGATAACGTCACCGCGGGGCAACCACCCTTGACAGGTGCCATCAATGTAGGCATAGCTGATCTGCCCCAACCGCACATCACCACCCACATCTATGTGCCACGTGCCTATATTGGAATTGACGTGGGCGTGGTGCCCATGCGGCGCATACGGCACACCGTGCGGAGAACGGAAGTGGATGCGGCACGGCACCGGTTTGTTCGTATTGTCGTCAATCACAGTCGTATGCACCCAGTTTCTGCCGGTGTCAATAAGCTGCACCTTGACGCGTTCGTTGGGCTGAACGGTGCCCTGTTCTTCAACCGCGCCCCAGTTCACTGCTCCCAACGTTTCTCCCTGATTCCTGATTTCAACGGTTGCGGATGGCGTAGCGGACACCTCAACATAAGCGGGACTGCTTTTGTTGTTTTGGGATTCGCCCCACCCTTTGAAGTTGTCGTCGATGAAGGCCTCTGGCTCGTTCTCGGGCAACGGATAAGGATATGTTGCCGAGCCACGGTCAACATTGACTTCCATATCAAAGGGTTTATCAGCATCATCAGATTGAGGGAGCGTGATTTTGAGTTCACGGCGGGGCCGACGCGGTATCGGACTTTCGTCAAGGTAACCCAGCGTGATTGCCGCAACAATAAAACGTCGTTCCTGCGGTTGAATTTCTATCGACGCGATTTCAACGTCCGGCCTCGGATTTTTCCACACCCACAGGTAGTAGTCGCGCGGAGTCCCTTGGGTTGCCTCGGTTTGGCGGTTGCCTGCAGAGCCCCATGCCCCTTGGTGGCGCGGCAATAAGCCTTCCTGCCGGTCGGGTATAGCGAGGAATGTCTGTTGCCCCCACCCTTGCGGCACGCTGCCGATCTCGAAACGTTCGCGAATTGGCACACTGACCGTTTCACCATCGGTGTAACGGAAAACATAATTGGCAATTAGCCTACCAATCGGTTCGCCTTCCGGAATGCGTGACTCAAGCAGGCGATGTACGATGATAACCCGTCTCGGACTCGCATTGACAGGCACCCCGATAGCATCGGTATTCACACCTTCGCCAAAACCCAAGAAACACTTGCCACCTTCAGCGATGTCGAAAGGGAGTCCGTGGAACGTTTGTTCGCCAACGTTCGGCGTTGCCTGTGTGCCGATGATGTCTGTGCCGACATTGCACAGAGCAGAAAGCGAAAGAGGAATGTAAGAGCGCCCGGTCAAATCTCTGACCGAAGCGGGGTGGTTGTCTTGCATGATATACCTCAATTTTTGTCTGAATCGCGGATGACACAGATGACGCGGATTTTTACAGCACCTACACAAATTCCATCATTTCCAGTATTTATGGGAGAAGTTCTAGAAGCGTTAGAGGGGCAATTCAATTGCCTGTCCTTGTTCAGATGACATATAGAATGCCTGCATCAACTCCGTTAGGTTGCGGCCGTCTTCGATGGTAATCGTCATCGGTTCATCGCGGAGGATGGCATTAATCCACTGCTGCATCGGTTCCGGAGGTGCCGCTGGCGCGTTGGCAATGTAGTCCGCTTTTTCTTCATCAGAGAGTTTACGGGTTTCAAAATGCATCTCTCCGTGCCCCGCGGCGAATGAGCCTTCTGTGCCGTAGAGTTCCAGCATATTCGGCCCGGAACGATGCGTCCACGCAACATCAATCACGCCGAGTGCCTTGTTCGCGAATTCAACCACCGAGACGCTGTTATCGTCAATGGGGTAGTTGCCGGTGAAGTTGTTAATTTTGGCGATAGCACTTTTAGGCTCACCCATCAGCCATCGGATGACATCAACGCGGTGACATCCCAAATCAAACAAGGCACCGCCCCCGGCGAGTTCCGCATCCGCGAACCACGCGCTGGTGCCGCTGAACCACTTATCCAATCCTGCCGAATGCGCAATCCGCCCTCTGCCGAAAGTGATGTCGCCGAGGAGGCCGTCGTCAATAGCCTTCTTTGCGAACAGGATTTCCGGATTGCATCGGGAAGGCAACGAAATCATAAACTTGACTCCCGCTCTCTCGACAGCAGAGATGATGGGATCGCATTCGTCAACGGTTATTGCGAGTGCCTTCTCGGTGAAGATGTGTTTCCCTGCTTCAGCAGCGGCAATGATGACGCGCGGATGGTCGGATGTGATGGCATCGACAGATACAGCGTCAACGTCATCGCGGCCGAGAATTGCATCGAGTTCGGTGTAGAACGGAACGTTGTATTGTTCGGCGGTACTTCTGCCGCCCCCGCCATGTTCAAAGCCCTCTTCATCCCAGACAGCGACGAGCTCGGTTTCTGGGTTTTCGTGAATTTTTCGGGCATATCCACCCGCGTGGACATGTGCCATACTCAATTTTGCAACTTTTATCATGTAATTCTCCTTTCACTTGTTACGGCACAACGGCGTGTGCCTACTACCTTAAAAAATTAGATCTGTCCGATTGCCGAAAAGCCAGACACATTCAGCTTTCGGTTTTCCGTTGCCGTTCTTCTCTCCCCTCACCAACGGAGCCCGATAGGGGAGTAGAACAAACCTTTACTATCCAATCCGCCCGACCGAAGAGCGGGTCGCGAGATGGTTCCAACCCCGGAGCACCAGCTGGACATTGGTGTGGCGATTTTCAGACTCAATCTCATCATCGCCAGCATGCATTTGGACAAGGACGCTTTTTCGCGTCCGCTTCGAGCGATTCGGCATAGAGCCATGCAGGGTAAAGTAACTAAAAAAGAGCACATCCCCCGGTTCTGCTTCTAAAACGGTGGCCTCCTCAATCGGGTATTGTTCCGTAATTTCAACGTTTTTTCCGCTTCCCATCATGCCATCAGTGCGTCCCAATCGCTTGTGAGAACCCGGGTAGACGCGGACACAGCCCATTTCATCTGTGGCATCGGAGACGTAGATAATAGCAGCTATCATCGTATCTTTAACAGAGGGAAAGTACTGCCAATCTTGATGCATCGGAAAGGGCGCGCCTTTCTCTGGCGGTTTGCAGAAAAGTTTGGAATGGTGGAGCATAATATCCGGTCCAAGAATCGCCTCGGTCGTGTCAAGAAACTTCTTCTGCAAGAATGCCTGCATCCACACGGCAGAAAAACTCTGGATATTGTGGGTATGAACGATAACGGATTCTCCGCCATCCAGCGCATCCATCAACCTGCCGCCCCAGCGGGCGTTGACATTTTCATCGCTCTTGAGCAGCCGGTCGACAACTCGGTCAAAGTCGTGTTCCATTTTCTTGATTTCTTCTGGAGAATAGACACCTTTCGCAAAGTAATAACCATTTTCGTGAAAGAATGTTCCAATATCTGACTTCATGGGTTTGTTACCTCAATTATTGTCTGAATCGCGGATTAAACAGATGACGTAGATGACGCAGATTATTGTCTGCATCGCGGATAAAGTGAACAAGGATGACACAAATTACAGAGAGCCGCCATCGGCGCGCTACAAAAGCTGCACGAGCCAATTCTCCGGAAGACTCTCTGTGCTCTCCTCTCCTGCAATCTCCTGCCGCAACTGGCTGAGCGTGTCAAAAACCGCAAACTGCCCCGCCTTCAGAATCCCGACTTTATTGCACATTCTCGGTACATCTTCAAGCCGATTGGTTGCGATGACGACGGTTTTCCTCATCACCTGGAGTTCACCGAGCAGTTCTACCATCTCGATTTGTCCCTGTGCATCCAGTGGGGCGATGGGTTCGTCAAGCAACCACAATTGCGGTTCGTGCAGAAAGGTTTTGGCAAACAAGAGCCGCTGCCGCTCACCCACTGACAACCTCTCAATTTTTTGCTGGCACAGGTGCCCAATGTCCATCAATTCAAGGACTGCCTCAATTGCAGGAGCCCGCTCGCCTCGCTTCAACCGGTATGCAGCAGCGAAAAAATCGAGGTATTCCACAACAGACAACTCAGGGTACCCCGCAAATGCAGCGGGGACATACCCGATGAGGGGACGCACCTGTTTCAGGTTAGCAAAGGCATCAAGTCCAGTAATAGAAATGGTCCCTGAAGTCGGTTCCACTAAAGTCGCCAAGAGGTTGAGCAGGAGCGTTTTGCCTGCACCGTTTCCGCCAAGCAGGGCGAGGCAGTCCCCTGCACCCACCTGAAACGTGAGTTCCGTGAGATACGGCTTTTTGTCAAAGGATTTGCACAGGTTTTGAACATCAAGCATTCTTCGTCCCCGGAGCCTGTTATTGTCTGAATCGCGGATTTACGCGGATTCGGTGAATTTGGCGTAATACCACATTTCAGGCCAGATGCACCTTGACAGGGCTACCGAGTTCAGCAGATTGCCATGCGGCTTCTGTTAATTGAATGACGCGCAATCCGTTTTCAACGCCGATCGGATTCTCCGTGCGTTCGCCGCGGATGAGCTCAATGAAGACGACATCCTTGTTGGCTGATGCCGGCATCTCAGATTCAGGCACTTCAACGGGCTTGCCCTCGCGTCCTTGGCGATAGAGTGTACCTGCACGAAGATAAAGCGAGCCCTCTTCCATCCAGATGGAAAAATCTTCTCGCACGCCGCCGTACGCATGCCCAACAATGCTGATATTGCACAATGCACCTGTATCAAACTTTATCGACATTGCAGTGAGGACATCTACTTCCAGGTCGCGGTTATCTATCATTGCGAAGACGGTGTCGGGGCTGGCTTCCAACACCCAAAGCAGGATGTCAATGAGGTGGCTCCCCGAATCGTTCAACTGGCCACCGCCGCCGAGGAACGCATCCTGCCGCCATTTTCCCTGCTGATTCCGATACCAATTCTGTGATTGATGCGCCTCAACAAAATGCACCCGCCCCAACTCCCCGCTCTGGACTACCTCGCGGCAGTATTGGTAGGTAGGGCTGAGATGCCGTTGGTAGCCAATCATTAGGTGCAGGCCGGTTTCCTCTACCTTCGAGATCACCTGTTTGGCGTGCTCCACGGTGCATACCATCGGTTTTTCGGTATGCACATGGCACCCTGCGTTAAGCGCGTCCATGATATGTCGGAAATGGAGTCCATGCGGTGAACTGATGACGACAGCATCCGGTTTCGCAGCGGCTAACATTTCACCGTGGTCTGCGTAAGTAGAAACCGAAGCATCCAAGCCGACGCTCTCTTTGAACGCATCAAGCGAACTGGTGCTCGGGTCGGCGAGCGCAACAATCTCTACATCTTCGACACTGGAGACACTGCGTCCGTGCCCGCGCGCATTCCCACCACACCCGATAAATGCAAAGTTTAATTTCTGTTTAGCCATAAATGTACCTATTCAATTCTTTTTGCTTTAGGTTATCACAACCGCTAACAAAAATCAAGGAATTAATTCTAAAGGAATTAATTCTATCGGTGCGAACGGCCCTGGAAATTCGCCTTTATCGCGCAAGTGTTCAAAAAATGAACAGTGTTTCACAAATTATGTCCAAAAAACCGAGAAATTTACCGATTTAGTGCCGATTAGGGCTCGGTGCAGTGCCGTAAAATCCCCTCATACTTATACAAATATGGTAAAATGTAATTATATCTATACAGAGTAAGATTTTACTTGACTAATCCGAACGGTTGTGGTATAATAATAAGTATGAAAGATAGATTAGTTAAGATTGGAGAAGCATCTGTACTGCTGGGCGTAAATCCGCAGACTCTGCGACGATGGGAGCAGGGTGGGTTGATACGTCCTGCGAAACGCACGCCCGGTGGGACGAGGCTATACTCACTGCAAGAACTGCTTGGGGCGAACGATATGACGCTCCCCACAATCGGCTATGCCCGAGTCTCTAGTGCCGACCAAAAAGAGGATTTGAATCGGCAACACGCAGTCCTGGAGGCGTTCTGTAACAAGAACGGCTGGCAGACTGAAATCATAAGAGATTTAGGTAGTGGCATGAACTACAACAAAAAAGGTCTCCTGCGACTGCTGGAGATGTTGGTGCAAGGTCAGATTAGCCGTCTGGTTGTCACGCACAAAGACAGGCTGCTTCGGTTCGGTGCAGAGATTTTGTTCAGAATATGCGAATTGAAAGGTATCGAAGTGGTTATCATAAACAAAGGTGAACAGGTATCATTTGAAGAGGAACTCACCCAGGACGTTATGGAAATCATGACTGTTTTCTGTGCCAAACTCTACGGACGACGTTCCCACAAGAGTCAGAAAATGGCACAGAAACTGGAAGAGATTGTCACCGAAGAGAAACTACAGATGGAGATGGATTTTGGCATACCGAACGCAGAAGATTCAACTCAACCCGAATAACAAGCAGGCGACGCTGCTAGCGCAACACTGCGGTTACGCACGTGTTGCCTACAACGCCGCGCTGACCATCTTCAGGAACGCACTGCAGGATGGTGAGTGGAAATCACTCTACGATATCAAGAAGGAATTCAACGCCAAAAAGCGTGAAATCTTCCCTTGGTGCGATGAGATGTCCCAGAATGCCAGCAAGAATGCCATCCATCATTTCAGCGATGCAATCATCCGATGGCGCAGCGGCCAGAACCGATTCCCCGTGCCGAAGAACCGAAGTGGTAAGCAGAGTTACCAAGCAGACAACGGCAAGGACTCAGTTCGCGTCGAACGTAAGCGCGTCAGGCTACCTGCCATCGGATGGGTGCGGATGACCGAAGAGTTGCGCTGGACAGGCAGCATCGGACGAGTCACAATCTCCCGCAGGAATGACAGATGGTTTATCAGCATACTGGTGATGGCCGACGAGGAGAATACCATGGTGCAGGTGCCTTTGATTGATGACCGCCCTGCCATCGGTGTGGATGTCGGCATAAACACACTGGCAACGTGCAGTGACGGCACTAAGTTTCCTAACCCCAGGCCGCTGAAGCATGCATTACGCAAACTGAGGCGGGCGAGCCGAACGCTGTCACGGAAGACGCTGCGCAGTGCAAACTGGCATAAGGCCAAGAAACGGGTTGCCCGCATCCACTATCGTGTCTCCTGCATCAGAAAGGACTCGCACCACAAGGCAACCACTGCCATCGTCCGCATGGCTTCTGCCATCGGCATCGAAACTCTCAGCGTCACCAATATGATGAAAAATAAGAAGCTGGCAAAGCATATCGCCGACGGTGCGTGGCATAAGTTTTTCACGATGCTGAAGTATAAAGCCGAACGGCGAGGCACACCCGTGCATGAAGCACAGCAGTTCTTTGCCAGTAGCAAGACCTGCAGCGCCTGCGGAAACAAAAAAGCGGAGCTGACACTCGCAGACCGCACATACCACTGCAACAGCTGTGGCTTTGAGTGCGATCGCGACGTCAACGCCGCTATCAATTTATGCCCATCATAGCAAAGCTTGTCGCCCGCAGCTGGCGGGAGACGTAAAACGCCTCCGGAGCTCATGTAAGACCTGGTTTGCAGGCAGCGAGCGTCGAACGAGGAAGTATGGCAACAATGAACACGAACGTGAGATTTGTATAGATTTGTATACAAATTACCACATTCGTGAGATTTGTGCAAGTCCTACACAGCGGAGTGGCATACAATTTGCACAATACTTAAAAATTGCACAAGATCGCTTGAACCTTCAAAATCTTAAGAAAGGGTACTACCATGCAAAAATCATTTTATCTTTTTTTAGTGATAAGTTTAGGGTTGTTAGCGAGTTGGATTCCACGCGCGTACGCGGAAAAGCAGAATGACAAAGAAGTTGTAGAGATGGAGGAGGTAACGGTCACAGCTACACGTGCTGAGAAAGATCCCTTCAAAACCCCAAACGCCATCACTGTGCTTAATTTAAAACAATTGGAACGCACCCATGCAGATACCGCGTCCAACCTGCTTCGTGATGCCGTCGGCGTTATCGCGCAGGAGACAACAGTCGGACAAGGTTCGCCGATGCTCCGAAGCTTAACAGGCTACCAGACGTTGATACAAGTTGACTGGGTTCGCCTCAATAATTCAACCTTCCGTTCAGGACCAAATCAGTACACCGCAACCATCGCTCCCGAAATGCTAGATCGGGCTGAAGTGTTACTCGGCTCAAGCTCTATGCTATATGGAAGTGGCGCGATGGGTGGCGTTATCAGTTTCTTTACGAAAGCGGTACCGCTCAATCCGGCGCAGGAAACTTGGGATATACATCCACGACTCCTTGCTCGGTACACGACTGCCACACAGGAACGACTCGGTAGGTTAGAGGTAACAGGAAACCAAGGTCGATTCGGATTCATTGCTGGCGGCGGCGCGCGATTCTATGGGGATATAAACCCTGGAAGCGGGTACGACCTCCACTACAAAAATCGTAAATTTGAAATAGTGAACGAAATGCCAAGCGGCGTGAAACTCTATGACTATGATGAGGTGGGTAAGTTGTCAAAAGATAATATTCCTGAGAGATGGCTGATTGACAACGAAGGCCCACTGAGCTGGCAAGCCTACGATGCCGATGCAAAAATTGCGTATCAACCCAACGACACAAGCACTATCAACGTTGCCTACCAGATGTGGAGACAGCCACAAACACCGCGGTATGATAAGATCGCACCGCAGGAGTTTGATGAATTCTTTTTTGAACCGCAAGACCGGGACCTCGTTTATGCCAATTATATAGTAAACCCAATCGAGGCAAGCATCGACACGTTCCGCCTGACAGCCTCTTATCACCGGCAAAAAGAGGGACGAAATGAGGTGGCCCTCGATTCAACCTCTCGGCGGCAGCGATATGATACGGTGAACACTATCGGTATAAGCGCACAAGCAGTCAGTTCAGCCCTTCCACGGCAACGCTTGGTAGGCGGTGGAGAATTCTACTTGGATATGCTACAGAGTCGTACCGTCAAAACGGATACCAAGACAGGCAAGGAAGATGTTGATGAAAACCTTGGACGTTTCATTAACGGTTCTCAGTTTTGGGATGCGAGTCTGTACCTTCAAGATGAAATTAGGGTACACGAGCGTGTGGAGCTCACCCTCGGCGGTCGCGCAACGTTTTATCAAACCAATGCGGACCTTTCCATCCGATCTGAGGATTTTGATGAATTCAATGAATTCGACAGCAGTTTGACAGGAAGTGCTGGGGTGGTTGTCGGTTTGAGAGATTCGCTAAACTTCGTCAGTAGTATCGCCACAGCGTTTCGCGCTCCCTCATTGAATGATACGACAGCGGTAGAAGTCACTAACGAGGGTGTCACGGGACCAAGTCCCGACCTTGCCGCGGAGACTTCGTGGACAATTGAGGGCGGCCTCAAGGCAAATCATTCCTACTTCCGTGGTGCGTTAACATTATTCCACAGCCGGGTCAGCGGTTTAGTGACGCGCAGACCTGTCCAAGAGGCGTACGAAGGTGAAACCCTACCTCAACTCCATCAAGAGCTGATCAAAGAATACGAGGGCGTTGATATACTTGTGTTTGATAACGTCGATGAAGCCCAGTTTCAGGGGGTTGAATTGGCGGGGCTCATCCCGATTCTTCCCGCCTGGTCGGCCTACGGGAATGCCACATTGCTGCGTGGAGAAGTCCTCAAGATTGGTGGCGAAGCACCCGATCCGGAGAAGCCGTGGGAAGCACGCACTCGCAGAGAGCCACCGTTGAACGGAGTCATCGGAATCCAGTGGGAACCGCTGAATACCCAGTTTTGGGCGACGCTCTTTGTGCGTGCCGCAGCGGACCAGAGACGATTGAACCGGAGCGACATCCGCGACCCACGGATACAAGGACAAACGCGCGACCCAGCGGAAGTTGAATTTGACTCCAACGGTGCTGCAGTAGATGCAGGTACACCGGGATGGTGGACGCTCAACGTCCGCTGCGGTGCCAAACTTTTTGACTCTACACGCTTGAGCCTCGCACTCGAAAACCTGCTTAATCAAAGGTATCGTCCGCACGGGTCCGGTGTGAACGCACCGGGTTTCAATGTGAGTCTGAGTCTCGACAATCGGTTTTAAGCGAATGTTTTGTAACCCTTACCGGAGGGCGAGGGCCCCGTGCCTCGCCTTCCCCTCCTCGTCCCAAACCGTTACTGAAATTTCCGCTTGATAAATTCAACTACTATTGCCGGCACCATCTCCCCCAGTTTTTCCCCGCTCACTTTCCCTTGCCCCATCTGCACGACTTCCATCACGAGCGTTGAGCTAATGTGGGCATACTGCGTATTCGCCATCATAAAGAGGGTATCAATATCGGGAGCGATCTGTTGATTCATCCGTGCCATCTTGAATTCCCATTCAAAATCGGAGATTTCGCGCAGCCCGCGGATGATAGCACACGCGCCCCGCGTCTGTGCATAATGGACTGTTAATCCAGTATAACTATCAATTTTAACGGCACAGCGGAGTGTGCCGCCTACCTTAGTGGCTCGCGGATAGGATTCAATGACAGATTCAAGCATCTGGATGCGTTCCTCAAGCGTGAAACGCGCCGGTTTGGCAGGGTTAACACCGATAGCAATGATGAGTTCATCGAAGACACCAAGATTGCAAATTCGATCGATGAGGGCGGCGTGGCCGTTCGTGACCGGGTCGAAACTTGCAGGAAAGATGGCGATTTTTTTTCGCATGTGATTTCCTTTGTGGTTTGGCACCAATGTGATTTAAGGGTTTTCAGGCGGTTCTGCTATATTCTTTCCACTGATAATCATAGGGGTAGTTTCCCTCCTTATTGGTAATATGGGACCTGAAAGTTACACCTTAAATTTTAATTTTATCACAAGCTATCTCGTGATGCAAGTTTCTTCTTTTTCAAACGTGAGTTTGATATAAGCATCCGGTCTCAGAGCAAGCTCCGAATCGCGACTTCCGAGCTGAACCCGGAAAAACCGAAAACGAAATAGCCCTATACAACAAAAAAACTTTGCTTGTATTTTAGATGCACCTATGATATAATAGCATTATCATTTCTCAAGGAGGCTAGATAATGGGAAAAATTAACACGCTCGTCTTTGCAGGTGGCGCAATTCACGACTGGAAAGGCTGTAGTGAAGAAATTGTGAAGGCACTCTCACACCGAGATGAATTTGAGATTACCAGAGTTGAGGAAGACCTGGATGCTCTCGCCTCACCCAATTTGGATGCGTACGATCTCGTTGTTTTTTATTATACAATCGGCGAGATTTCAGATGCACAAAAGAACGGCTTGCTCAATCACATTGCTTCCGGCAAAGGCTACGTCGGTGTGCATTCTGCCGCAGATTCGTTCCGAGGGTGCCCGGAGTACCGTTCAATGGTAGGCGGCTATTTTGTGACACACCCGCGCTACCGCGAATATCAGGTTAGCATCGTCGATAGTGAGCACAAAATCACGAAAGGGCTCGACGAATTCGTTGTAACAGATGAACAGTACATTCTTGATTACGATCCGCGAAATCATGTGCTGGCATCCGCATTGTGGAAAGGCAATGCAGTACCGGTAGCGTGGACAAAGAATTGGGGCGAGGGCCGTGTTTTCTATCTCGCGCTCGGCCATGATGCAGCAGCGTGTCAGCATGAAATGTTCGGAACACTCCTGCAGCGCGGTGCCCTCTGGGCAGGCAGCAACGGCGGAGAATGAACACTATAACCTCACGGTAAGATTGCCGTTTATACGATAGGAGAGGCATCAGCACTTGCCCTTCCTGTAATACGAAATTACCTTGCATTGTAAGGGCAGAGCTCTGTCTCTGCCCCCTTCTACCTTGCATTGTAAGGGCAGAGCCCTGTCTCTGCCCGACTTCGTTTTGCGGTTAATTTGGTACAAGCCAAATGTGCAGGCGAATATGAACAACATCCGCGCATACATACGGAATAACGCGCAGATCGAAACCAGTAACAACTCGCGACTTCCCTATTAGAACGACATGAAGCAGAGAATCACCGACATTCAGACACAGCGTGAACGCCCCTCACACCAAAAACTCTTTCTCGACAGTGAACCGTTTGCAGTCATTCGTTCCGACTTGATTGAAAAATTTGGGATGCGCATCGGCTTGAAAATTGAGCCCGAAGTCATAGAAAAGATTATTGAGGCTGACGAAGTCATGCGCGCTAAGAACTACGCGCTCAGTCTCCTACGTGAAGACATCCATAGCAAAAGCGAGATGGAACAGCAGCTTGCGCGAGAAGGCTTTGAAGCACAAGCGGTTCAAACAGCAATCGCAGAGCTGATTCGTTCAGGGCATATTCGCGACCGGAAGTATGCAGAAAATTGGGTGAACCGGCGGAAAAAGTCGAATCCACGAGGGAAAACACTGCTGACGCATGAACTGGTTGACAAAGGTATCGATCGGGAGACAGCAGAACAGGTGGTGGCTGAGGTAAACGCTGAAGATGAGGCGAAACTGGCACTTGAAATCGCTCAAAAACGGGCAAAGCACTATAAACGTCTCCCCATTCAAGCTGCGAAACGACGATTACACGGGTACCTGGCACGGCGTGGGTTTGAATCGGAAACCATCCGACAGATAATTGAACAGGTTTTGTAATGGCAGCAGTTCCCGGGCCCGCATGCATTTTTGTCTTGACTTCTCTGCAAAAATAAACTACAATAAAATAAGTGGGAGGAGCTCTAAAATGACATCAGATGAAATCAGAGCCAGTTTCTTAGAATATTTCCGCAAACAGAGACACACGGTCGTCCCCAGTGCATCGTTGATACCCGCAGGCGACCCGACGCTGTTATTTACAAACGCTGGCATGAACCAATTCAAGGACATCTTTCTCGGTATTGGGCAGCGGGAGTATACGCGCGCCGTAGATACACAGAAGTGTCTGCGCGTCAGCGGGAAACACAACGACCTCGAGGAGGTTGGTTACTCGCCAAGCCACCATACCTTCTTTGAGATGCTAGGAAACTGGTCGTTCGGCGACTATTATAAGCAGGAAGCCATCACCTTTGCATGGGAATTGATAACCGAAATCTGGAAAATTCCCAAAGAGCGACTCTGGGCAACAGTCTACATTAAAGACGATGAAGCCGAAAAACTCTGGCTCCAAGAGACAGATCTCCCGCTCTCGCGCATCCGGCGTTGTGATAAGGACAACTTCTGGGAAATGGGCGAGACAGGGCCCTGCGGGCCCTGCAGTGAACTTTTTGTGGATATGGGTGTGGAAACCTATCCTGAAACTGCGAACGATGCGGATGCAGGCCCTAACACGAGTGACCGGTTCCGTGAATTCTGGAACCTGGTGTTTATCCAATATAACCGCAATGAAAGCGGGAAGCTCACACGCCTGCCCGCCACGCACGTAGACACAGGGATGGGCTTTGAGCGCATAACCTCCATACTGCAAGGAGTCGATTCAAACTATAAGACAGATCTGTTTACACCGATTTTGACAACTATTTCTGAGATGACCGGGGCCACCTATTTTGACGATGCGCGCGGGTTACCACACCGAGTCATCGCAGATCACATACGGTGCTTGACGTTTGCCATCGGAGACGGCGTGATGCCCTCTAACGAAGGGCGAGGCTACGTGATTCGTCGGATTTTGCGGCGCGCGGTGCTTTACGGCAAAAAATTGGACATGAACGAAGCGTTCATCTACCGAATCGTCGATAAAGTCATCGAATTGCTCGGCGATGTATTTCCTGATGTGCGACCGCGGCAGGAGTTCATCACCCGCACAATTCAGGGCGAAGAGCAGCGTTTCCATCAGACGCTGGAACGCGGCTTAGCACTGCTAGATAGTTCATTTGACACGCTCACAGAGACAAACAGCACTGAACTTGATGGACAGCGTGCCTTTGAACTATACGATACATTCGGGTTTCCTCTGGACTTGACCGAGATTCTCGCGCGCGAGCACAAGTTCACTGTAGACAATGCCGGTTTCGAGCGCAGCATGGAGGAACAACGGGAGCGCGGGCGTGCAGCATGGCAAGCAAAAGGCGGCACGAAAGACGAAGAAATTTCTGTTTACGCCGAAGTGCTTAAAGAGAACGGCGAAACCGAATTTGTCGGCTACACCCAAGACAATGCCGATGCAGAAATTGTCGCATTGATTGCGGGCACCGAATCGGTAGGCAGCGCGCAACAGGGGGCAGAAGTGTCTGTTCTGCTCAATCGCACACCTTTTTATGGAGAATCCGGGGGGCAGGTAGGCGATATTGGAACGATTGAGAGCAGAAACGCGAAGTTAACTGTGCAAGACACCATCAAACCCTCGGCAGATTTGGTAATCCATAAATGTAAGGTGCTTGAAGGTGAAATCACGCCGTATACGCCGGTACACGCACAGATTGATGTCGCACACCGAAGGGCCGTCGCTGTAAGCCACACCGCAACCCATCTTCTCCACAGTGGATTGCGAAGTGTGCTCGGAACACATGTAGGACAAGCCGGATCGCTCGTGGAAGCAGGCAGATTGAGATTCGACTTTTCACACTACGAAGCAGTCTCATCGGAACAACTGCGCGACATCGAGACGTTTGTCAACGAAAAAATTCGCGGAAACAATCGGCTTTCCATCAGCGAAATGTCCCTGGATGAGGCAAAAGCAAAAGGGGCCTTAGCCTTCTTCGGCGATAAATACGGTGACATCGTTCGTGTTGTGCAAGCAGGCAAATATAGCGTGGAGTTATGCGGGGGCACGCACGTTGAAGCAACCGGTGAACTCGGCTATGTCAAACTGGCAAGCGAGAGCAGTATCGCCGCTGGCGTTCGTCGGGTTGAAGCACTGACAGGAAGTGCAGCAGCAGCAACGATTCAGGCGGACGACGCGCTCCTTGCAGGCGTGACAAATTTGCTGAAAACGCCCAAAACTGCTTTGCCGCAACGGATAGAACGGCTGCTTCAGGAACAGCGGGAGTTGGAACAGCAACTCCAACAACTTAAAAACCAGCACGCGCTCTCTAATATAAACGCCTTAGTCGAAGGCGCGACACTTGTAGGGGGGGTGCGAGTTGTCGCCTCACATGTAAAAGA
Source organism: uncultured Poribacteria bacterium (assembly GCA_958295855.1). GTDB lineage: Bacteria > Poribacteria > WGA-4E > WGA-4E > WGA-3G > CATQHH01. The sequence continues at coordinate 1,763,581 of OY282383.1, forward strand.
CACCGACAGAAACGGCTTGCGGCGGCTCGTCGACGCGCTCAAAACCCATCTTGAATCGGGGGTTGTCGCACTTGCATCGGTGACAGGCGGCGAGGTTGCCTTCGTGGTAGGCGTAACCGCAGACCTGGTTAAGAATCGCGGTTTGCACGCGGGTAAAATCATCACTGAATTAACCCGGCTTGCAGATGGCCGCGGCGGTGGCCGCCCAGAACTTGCGCAAGGGGGCGGCAAAAACCCAAGCAAAGTGAAAGCGGCCATCGATGCCGCCGGACAAATTGTTGAAAAACAGTTTGAAAACTGAGAAGGAGAAGTTATGGATTGGGCTTTGTTTGCTGCAGTTTTTTGGAAATTCAGCCTCGGTATCCTGCTACTTGCCCTTACAGCCCTCGCAGGCTTTTTGTGTGCAACATTCGGCAGCCTCCGAAACTCACTAAATAGCATCCGAAACACGTTGAACTCCACCGAAAACATTGTCAATCAAGAAATCGGTGAATTGATTAGTGATGTGGATAAGACAGTAAAAGAGGTGAACAAGGAACTGCCCGAATTGCTACAAAACCTAAACGGGTTGACAGCGTCCTTACAGGGAATTAGCGAATCTGAAATTCAACCCACCGTGCATAATATCCAGGAAATGAGCGCAGTCCTGAATCAAAGTCTTCAAGAACTTGATGCACTGGTTCAAAAAGTGAGTAATTTTTCTGGGCAAACGCTCGAACAGGCAACGTTTTTCCGAAATCAACTGGCGGTATCGCTGGCCGATATCGTGGGTTTGTGGCAGGGCATCAAAGCAGGATGGGATAGTTTCGCTTCCACACAGTCAAATAGAGCAGAAGGCCCCTCACCAGAAGTTTCAGAAGAAGAAGCTCCAGCATCGGAGGCATCTCATGAATAACCGAAAGACCTCCCATTCCGGCATCTTCGCGATTTTCGTAATCGGCGGACTCATCGGTACTGCGTTGATGTTGCTATTTGCACCGAGATCCGGTAAACGGACTCGGAAAAAACTTCAGCGGACATCAACCCGGCTCCGCCGTCAAACTATCGCGAACGCCTATCTATCAACCAAACGGGTGAGTAACTTCATCCACGCGTGTTTACAAAAATTAACCTCAACCTTATAGAAAGGAAAAAAGAATGAGTAACAATGGACAGAACAACGGATTGGCAATGATATTCGCCTTCTTCACAGGCTTTCTGGCAGGCACAGTCATCAGCTTGCTTTATGCTCCCGGCTCAGGCCGGGAAACCCGGAAGAAGCTTCGCGAGACCTCCGTTGACGCGAAAAACCGGACAGCTGAACTCGCGCATCAAGCCACCGATAACACGAAGGAAGGAATTCAGACGCTTGTTGAGCAAGGCAGAGAGAGCGTCCACAACATCGTAGACAGCGGAAAAGAACGTCTCCACGAAGCGACTCAGCAGGTGCAAAGTGCTGTGGAAACGGGCCGAAAAGTCTCTTCAGATGTCCGCACTAGAATCGCTGAATCGATTCCAGGCATCGGCGGTACCAAGGAGACTGATGAAGAGGCGCCCGAGGATGCCTAATTTGTAAGGGTAGCTCTCTGTACCCGCTTGTCTCCATTTTCCCATAGGCCCATCGCATCGGAAACTTAACGATGCCGAAGGGTACAAGAAATGTAGCTGATTGACCATGGAAGTTGAAAAATTAAGGGCACTGCTTGAACGGGTTAAACGCGGTGAGGTTGCTGTGAATGACGCGCTGCAATCTCTCCGCACACTCCCGTTTGAAGACTTAGGATTTTCAAAAATAGATCACCATCGCCAGCTCCGCACCGGTTTTCCTGAAGTCATTTTTTGTGAGGGAAAAACGGTGGCACATGTAAAGCAGATTAGCGAGCACATCCTGGCAGCAGGGCACCCTTTACTTGCCACGCGCGCTACGCTAGCCATGTACGAAGCGGTGAAGGAAGCACACCCGGCAGCACACTATAACGAACTCGGGCGCACTATCACCGTGGCGCAGTCAGCTGCTGAAGAGGGGGAACCAGGCATCCTCATTGTTTCTGCGGGTACGTCCGACCTGCCGGTGGCTGAGGAAGCTGCTGAAACGGCGCGGATGATGGGCAACCACCCGGAACTGCTTTACGATGTCGGCGTAGCGGGGTTACACCGCTTGATGAGCAACCACGAAAAACTCCTGGCCGCCCACGTCATCATCGTCGTAGCGGGGATGGAAGGGGCACTCCCAAGCGTTGTGGGAGGGTTAGTAGACTGCCCTGTCATTGCAGTACCAACGAGTGTAGGTTACGGTGCCAGTTTTGGGGGGCTCGCCGCCCTATTAGGGATGCTAAACAGTTGTGCGTCCGGTGTCACCGTCGTCAACATTGACAACGGTTTCGGCGCAGGTTATAGTGCCGCACTTATGAATCGGTTATCAGCATCCTGAGCAACGCGATTGGTTCGCTATGCCTCGTCCTCACGAGCAACGCGCAACACAACAGCGGCACTTGAATCTTGATGTTCTGCCTTTAATCGAATGACTTCGGCATCTGAACCCGCGTGGATGCTGAGGGTGACGACATCGCATCCGATTTTGCAGCGCATTGTGTTCCCACTTCCGTGAGAACGGGTTTTCCATGCCACACCGGATGCTCGCGCATAAGCAGTGAGTATTGCCGCCATCGCTTCGGGAATGCTCCCCTTCGCATTGAGGACGTGCTGCGCGGCTTTTACGGATTCGCTTGTGATACGCTCAAGGCGCACCCGATCCATTTCCTCGTGTTCGTTGTCAACCGCTTTGCTTTTCCGCAAGCCGAAGTAGACGGCCGCTGCAAGAATGCCGAAAAACGCCCCGGTACTCAAAAGCACGGTGCCGCGCAACTGACGACGGCGCGTCATGCTTTCAAAATCCTCGCGATGGTGTGGATAGAAAGCATCATGTGCAGAAATCGGCGCACGCCAGCACAGCATGCCGATAGATAGCAGTAACAGAAGAGTAGAGAAAAACTTTCGGTGCATCGGTTTGTACCTGCTTAAAGCATAACAGCATGGCGTTGGAAAGTCAACCACGTATATACTATATGTCTCTGCACAATATTAAACAACACTTGACCTTAAATTGGAAATTTGATAGAATGCCCCAATAACATAACTTAAGGAGACAGACATTTGAATCAAAGAGCACCTATTGAGGAACAAATAGATCTCCCGTTCGTAGAATCGTTGCGGATTAGTTTTCAAAGCCTGAAAATTCGTTTTGGACGTTCTATTATCACAACTGCAGGCATTACGCTCGGCATCGCGTTCCTGGTCTCGGTGTGGACGAACAACGAAATCGGCATCGCGCTACAGGAAAGCGGGCGGCAATCAACAATCAACACTTTTGAAGAGACAACGGAAAAAGGCATTTCAACAAAGGATATATGGCTGATTGTTATGTCCCTAATCGTCTGTGTCGTGGGTATTGCAAACTCAATGCTGATGGCAGTAACAGAGCGTTTCCGCGAGATTGGCACAATGAAATGTCTGGGGGCGTTAGACGGTTTTGTAGTTCGGTTGTTCCTGCTTGAATCGGGGTTTCAGGGGTTTTCAGGTGCCCTTATCGGTGCGCTGCTCGGAACGCTGGGAGCAGTGCTTTTGGGGCTCAAAGACTATGGGCTTGACCTGTTCTTTTACTTCCCCTTGTTACCCTCGCGACCTGAAGACGGTCCGATGCAGCTCGGCGTGATAGTCGTCATTCTGCTTGGGTGTGTGCTCGGCATGATTTTGGCAGTTATCGGCTCATCGTTCCCGGCGTGGCGTGCAGCGAAGCTCCCGCCGGCTGAAGCGATGCGAACCGAGGTGTAGGCACTCCGCCTAAAAAAGTCACCAAGAAATTTTTCAGACGCTAAAAGAGGAAAGACTATGCCTGATATTGTTGTGAAAACAGAAGATGTCGTCAAAGAATATCGGATGGGCTCGAACGTGCTTCGCGCTTTGGACGGCATCAATATTGAGATTGAACGCGGAGAATACATCTCATTGATGGGGCCGTCTGGGTCCGGCAAATCAACCCTTTTTAACATGATTGGCGCGCTCGACCAGCCGACTGAGGGACAAGTTTACATTGATAGCCAAAATATGTCGCACCTCTCACAAAGACAGATTGCAGCGTTCCGCTGTCACCGGGTAGGCTATATTTTCCAGAGTTACAACCTGTTGCCCGTGCGGAGCGCACACGGAAATGTAACGTTGCCGATGATTTTTGCAGGCATTCCCGAAAAACAGCGCAATGAAAAGGCGGAGGAGCTGCTGGCCCGGGTCGGCTTAGGCGACAGGATGTATCACCTCCCTGATGAACTCTCAGGTGGACAGCGTCAACGTGTTGCCATCGCCAGAGCCCTTGCGAATGACCCGAGCATCATACTCGCAGATGAGCCCACAGCAAACCTGGATACCATTACTGGGCGTGAGATTATCGACCTCATCAAACAGTTGAATAATGAGCAGGGCGTTACCGTGATTTCGGCAACGCATGATCTGAAAATGCTCGATGTCTCCGATCGGATTGTGGACATCCGCGACGGCCTCGTAGAGCGCATCCGGAATCGCGATGAGATTGAGATTGAAGTCGGTGAAGTTGGCGGTGAGTAACCAGGCACATTTAGTTGTCTGCCTACGTGCTTACACAATTCCTATGCCCTGTAGGCTCGGTTCCCAACTGCACTCTCTATCGAAAAACCACTCAGTTTTCGATTTTCTGTCAGTTCTATAGGAGAAACCGCGATTGGGAGATTGTTCATACTTTCCACGGTGCTGGATTCAAATATGGTCCCCCCATGGAAAAACTGAATGCCTCTGAAGAATTTTTCTGCTAGTTGTTTTTGCCAAATGCCTTACTATTTTAATGCTTGATTGCACTGCTGAGACAGTTGCGGGACCGGCACTGTGGTTGGCACGGCAATTATAGATGAAAGGAGAATTTAAGCTTGTTGACTCGACCCGATTATTTTACCTTGGACCAACTACTTACAAAGCGTTTGTTTCGGATTCCTCATTATCAGCGCGCTTACTCATGGCATTCCAAGCAGCGTGCTGATATGTTTAATGATATCAAGAAGCTTGAAGGGAAGTCAAAGGGTTTCCATTTTATGGCGACCGTCGTAGGATTGCGTCGTAAGCCAATAACAATCATAGCTGATGAGTACAGCGTGATAGAAGTTGTAGATGGACAACAGCGGCTCACTACGCTCGTGCTTTTGCTTAAGGCGATTGAGCGAAAATTGAACTGTCAAAAGCCAAATGAGGAACCTGCGCGAGAACTGCAAAAACTTCTCGTCAAACAGGACGATGGAAGTCTAATTTTGCTACAGACAAATCATGACCGAAGCCAATATTTCTCTAATTTTCTTATATCTGGGGTCCGTCCGAACAATGAGAAAGAAGTCCAGACGCTCGCAGATCGCGAATTGTTAAGAGCAATACACGAATGCGAATCTTTTGTTGATAAATGGAACGATCCAATTGAACTGTTGAAGATAGTCAAGAATCAACTGAAGTTTGTGTTTCATGAAATTGATGACGAGTCAGCTGTCTATACGGTTTTTGAGGTTCTTAACAATAGAGGGCTTCACGTCTCTTGGTTGGATAGACTCAAGAGCAGGCTCATGTCAGTCGTCTTCGAGGACAATCAAGGCAATAGTGCTGAACATATCAGTGGCCTACATGGGATTTGGGGAAATATTTATGAGACTATCGGTCTTCGTCAAGGTCTAAGTACAGAAGCTTTAAGATTTGGAGCGACACTCAAATCACCTCGCCAAATCAGTAAACCTCTTGGTGAAGAAAGGGCTGTCGAGAGTCTTACTAAGCAAGTTGACGCGAATGCACTCAAAGCTCGTGAAGTTTCAAATTGGTTATTAGAAGTCACAAAAGCAGTCGATAAGTTCTTGGGAGACATGAAGCATTCCAGGGACACTGTAACCACAATTTCTCACGCGAGGCTGCTGGCGGTAGCAATCATTTTGCGAGGTTTTCCTTCTAATCAAGAAACAGAGTTTCTCGATCAATGGGAGAAAACAACATTCCGTATATTTGGGCTATGTGGAAAGGACGCGCGAACAGGGGTCGGCGATTATGTGAGAGTGGCGTGGGATATACGAAATAAGAAAGAGTTAAACACGGGTGAAATTCTGGATCGGATAGCGAATCTCGGTGCATCGCACAGCATTAGTGTGGTACTGAGTCAACTTGAAAATCAGAATTGGTACGAGGGACGGGAGGAAAAACTTCGGTATCTGCTATTTCGTTACGAGGAGTATCTCGCGGAGCAGCAAGGACAGAAGTTTAATAACGAGCAATGGAGCCATATTTGGGAAGATTCTGCTTCTCGTTCGATTGAGCATATTCTACCACAGTCAAAAGGTAGTCAGGAACCCCTACAGGCCGGACAAGAAGGTATTTATGTCCATAGGCTTGGAAACCTAATGCTTTTGCCGCCAGGTCTCAATTCAGAGTTAGGTAGTCAAGAACCAAAGGTAAAAGTTAGTCGTTATCGAGACACCGGACTTCTCACTGCCGCAGAGGTAGCCCGAACGATTGAGGAGTACGACGGTTGGGGCATAGAGCAAATTAAAGAGCGGGAGCAAAGGCTGATAGAATGGATTCAGGAGAACTGGGGGTAAGGCTAATCCAAACTTGATCTGCGCGTCCAGCAGATTCTGTCCTTGGAGGTGAACTACATTCTGTAAGTGCCTTTTCTCTCTAGGGTTTATAGTAAAGCTCCAGAGTCATTCAGTTCTTCTATAGGAGCAATGTGTAAGTCTAGCGATGCCCTCGGTAGGAGCAGTCTCCAGATTGCGACTTATTCCATAGAATCAACAGAAAAACACAAACTGAATGGCTCGGTTATCGAACTAGCATCCCTTCTCAATTTCAGACAGAAGCACAGGGCGGTTTTCGCGAAGCGAGCGCATGGCTGCAAAACCCATCACAACGGGCGCGCGCCCATCCTTTCCCGTAACCAGCGGTGGTGTATCCTCTCGAATACACGCGAAAAACGCACGTAATTCCATCAGAAATGCCGCCTTGTAGCGCTCCACAAAAAAGTAGGGAGGCAATGCAGCACGGGTACCCTCACTCCCGCTAAAGGCGACGGTATCTGTCAACGGATTTGCCGCCGTAACCATTCCCTTTGAGCCGAAGACCTCCACGCGCTGGTCGTAGCCGTAGACAGCCTCTCTGCTGTTATCAATAGTTGCGATAACTCCGTTTCGGAACTTTAAGGTGATAACGGCGGTGTCAATGTCGCCTGCCTCGCCGATTTGCGCATCGACGCGCACGCCGCCCGTTGCGTAAATCTCAACCACCTCATCCCCGATAAGATAACGCGCCATATCAAAATCGTGAATAGTCATATCCAGAAAGATACCACCAGAAACTTTGACATACTCGATGGGGGGCGGTGCAGGATCTCGGCTAGTGATGCGGAGTATGTGCGGCTCGCCAATCTCCCCAGAGGCGATGGCTTCGCGCACCCGCCCGAAACTGGCATCAAACCTGCGATTAAAACCGACCTGGAATTTAACGCCTGCTTTTTCTACAATAGCCAGAGTCTCATCAATCTGTTCCAAATCCAAGGAGATCGGTTTCTCACAAAAGATATGCTTCCCAGCCTTGGCGGCAGCTTGACTCATTTCAACATGCGTGTTGGTAGGGGCGGCGACAAGCACTGCTTCAATCTGTGCATCTGCCAACAGTACAGTGTAGTCGTTTGTCACCTTTGGTACATTAAACTGGTTCGCGAGGGTTTCTGTTCTGGCCCGGTTCAAACTGCAAATCGCAACTAGTTCCGCTTCGGGTATATTCTGGGCGAGGTGCTCAATGTGAAGTTGGCCGATACGCCCAGCACCAATAACGCCGACACTGATTTTTGAGCGTTTGTTCATCAGAAATCTTTCCTAAATTATCCGCTGCGCGTCACTTGTGATTAAGCGCACTTTAATGAAGATTAAAAATCTAATAGGGTAATGGACGGTAATAATTATCTGAAGCAGGATTTATTGCTAGCTCTTTGTCTATCTTGAAGTTAGGGGGATGCTTATTGAAACTGAACAAAGCCCCGTTATTTTTTTTATAACAAAGCACCTACAACCGATGGTTCTCCTATAGAATCGAATTGATATACGCCTTGTAGGAGCAGTGCCATAGTGCCTGCCCCTACACTTTCAGGACTATTTTGTTCGGTACAAGCCCCCGGGTATCTTTTGAATAAATCAGCGAGAGATATGAAATTTCGGAGGCGAATAGGGGCTCGTCATAGTGCATCTGGTTTATACCGATGACTTTGCCGCTTTGTAAAATCCTCTCTTGGCGAAGGACAGCAGTCAGCCTAGATGGGGTAGCCTCCTGCACTTTGGTTATCATTGTCCGCATGCGTTGCTCCCGTGAAGTTGATGTTTATGACGCTACTGGTTCTCTTCTACCAGTTGCTTAAAATCCTCAATGAAATGCTCAAAAAGTTTGACATTGTCGCTCTCCTCAAGATTCTCCTTTGTTAGCACATACGTGCCATCAAGCTCTACTTCTGCAATGACCCGTGGCTTCCTTGCAGGATGTCTCTGCGTCAAGTCCTTGTCTGTATCAGGTGTAACCAGATAAACCTTGATGTGTGCTGTATTTTGACTTTCGAGAAGTTTGAGCTTCCAATAACCTGTTTGGGCGATTCGTTCTCTCAAAGAGGTTTTACTTGAGATTACAGCGATAACCTGAGAATTTTCAGGGTTGTAAACAATAATATCAGCATCAGGCAGACGCAACCCAAATTCGCCGTAATTAACAGTCACATTTCGCTTAACGGCATCTAATTGTTGAGGGAGTCGTACACTCTCTAATTTTTTGCCGTTAACCATTTTCAATCCGAGTGCTTCAATTGATTCCGTGATAATATATTGGATCAGTTTTTCAAAATTCTTTCCCTTAAAAGAACGCCAACTTTGCCCCTTGTCTTTGTGCGGTTCGTGCTCAGCAAGGTACGCTCCATGGCGTTCCTGAGCCTCCTGCAGGAATTCCTGAACGTATCTATAGGCTTCTTCACCTCTCCTCTCTTGCATTTCGTTATACAGTTTTTTCAAATCTTCAAAATTTCTCACAGTTGCTCATTCCTTTAACCGCATCCGGATAACGATGTACTCTGTCGGGTACGCTTCTGCGGTGGACGAAACACGGTGCGAAACCTCGCTTTGTCGCTGACTGCCGCTGCGATACGGTGTAGGGGCTGTATAAAAGTACACCACATTCAAAGTGCACAAAGTACTTAGTTTTTTTCTATCAGTTGCTTAAAATCCTCAATAAAATGCTCAAAAAGTTTGACATTGTCACTCTCCTCAAGATCGGCGTCCGTTAGGACATAAGTACCGTCAAGGTCAATCTCAACAATCGCTCTTCCCTTCTTTGGAAGATATGTGCTTGTCAAGGTCCCATCTTCGTCAGGAGTGATAAAATAGACTTTGATGTGTGCTGTGTTCTCATCTTCCAATAATTTGAGCTTCCAATAACCTGTTTGGGCAATTCGTTCTCGCAATGTGACTTTGCTTGAGATGAGAGCGATGACTCTCCGATTTTGGGGGTTGTAAACGACAATGTCAACGTCAGGTAGATGCAACCCAAATTCGCCATAATCAATTGCCAAATTTCGCTTAACTTGGCTCAGTTCTAGCGATAGGTTTTTACTCCGTTCTAACTTATTGCCATTGATTACTTTCATACTGAGTGCTTCAATTGACTCCGTGATAATATGTTGAATCAGCTTCTCAAAATTCTTTCCCTTGAAAGCGCGCCAACTCTGTTCATGGTCTCCATCAGGTTTGTCTTCTAAAAAATCCTGCTTATGACGTTCCTTCGCATCCTGCAAAATTTGGGAAACCGATTTGTAGGCTTCTTCCCCATCTCTCAGCTGCGTTTCTGCGTACATACTTTTCAAATCTTCAAAATTCATAGTGCCTTATTCCTTTAACCCGATAACAATGTACTCTGTTGGGTACGCTTCTGCGTCGGCTTTATCCTTACTTGCAAATCGCCCTGTTTTTTCGTCCCTTTTCTGTGGAAGTATTTTCAGCGGGATTTCCCGTTTGATAAGCCGATCAAGTTTGAAGCCTGAGTATTGTAAAGACTCAGCGAATGCTTCGGCGTTAAGTATAGGAACGCCCCTTAGCTTTGTATTCCCGATGACATAGCAACACCTGCCGCCCGGTTTCAAAATTCTGAAACTTTCGTTAAAGACCTCCTGCATGTCAATAAAGAAGGCTTCAATTTCCTTCGCCTTTTTTTTACTCTTGGGCACCATCCCATCAACAATCTCGGAGGCAATTTGACTCAATAGCGACTTGTCCTCGTACTGTTTGTAGGAAGTCCCAATGAACTGTTTCCTATACGCTTTCAGGTCATCCGCCAAATCCAGCCAGAGTGTTGAGAGTTGATGCACATCGGCATATTCATAACTTGTGACATAAGGACTTGAACTGATAATCAGATCAACGCTGTCATCAGGAACTGCCTGCGTTGTAGCCGAACCTATTTGGAGATTTAGGTAATTATCCGGGTTGTCTTTAACCTGAGGCAGCACAACGTCGTAAAATTGTGCATTTCCCCTCAGCATTTTCAAAAGGTGTCTTTTGATAGCATGATAGGGAGGCGTAGGCCGCTTTTTCATATCTCGCGTGGGTTTGGTGCTGCCTTGGCTCCAAATTGAACACGTTTTGAGCACATGACTGAACGCAACAAGAAGAAAAGACTGAACAACCGGGTCTGTTTCAGCAAGGATTAAGGATAGAATTTTTCCAAGTTTGTCCCGTACCGATCCAGTAAACCAATAGTCAATCCTTTCTAAGTGTTTCTCCGGAATGTGCGGCTTTACCTGACTGACTTGAAAAAAACCTGGTGCTTCCTCAAAACAAGAAATTTGTGATAGAAATCGCTTTACCTTTTCCTCAAGGTAGTCAGGGTGAATTGCTTGCGCTTTCGCTCCAGTGACCAAATGTGCAACTTTATTAATGTCTGTCCCACTCGCGTGAAATCCGCGCGATATCGCGCTAACAACGGTCGTCCCGCATCCCATAAACGGGTCGTTTATGCTAGCAGGTTCGTTAGTTATGTAAGTATCCATCAGACGCTCAACAAGCTGCGGAATAAACTTGGCAGGGTAACGGTGATAGCCGTGCGTCCATTTCCCAGTATCTGATGGCTTGCAGCCAGTGAACGACCACGGTTTGTCAACGGGTGTCTGGTTGAACCATTCAAGAATTTCGCTCGGTGACATGAATTGGACTCCACTCCTACTTTGTAGTGATTAAATCAGTATATCATAACAATTTGGTGTATGTCAATAGAAAAAAGATAGACAATCATGGATGTCAACCGAATTTGATGCCTTACGAGTTTCGCATCCCTTTTCATTGACTATCGAATAAGCACTTAATAACCCACTTGAAGACAGCGGGCCCCAATTCCACAAGGACTTCTATCAACATACCGAAATCATTCTGCGATGAGGAATAGTTATCGGTTGCCGGTTCCCGGTTTTCGGTAAGAGGCTTCTGACGCGTGTCAGAAGGCTGAGTACCGTTGCACTGCTTGTTAGAAAATAATCCGCCCAATGCCAATGTCTCCTAGAAAAGTAAGCGAGAATTTAATTGATAGCTTCGGCTTCTTGACGAATCCGTGTTTCCGTTGGCGGATCAAAAGCCGCCTCAAACAACAAGTATCAAGGTAAATTTTCCAGAATTGCAAATCGGTTTGCACGTGTGTATCCAGAGGCTCCGTTCGGTAATTTTTTCTATCGTACACTCATGTAATACAAAGCAAGATAGCCTGCCCAATTAGCATATCATACCAAGGGCACAGATATCAAGTGAAAAATCAACTATGGGTTCGATCATTTGCTAGCTGACATGCTGTATCAGAATAAACGCAATTGATTCGCTACCAGACTTACCCGTTCTTTGGCAAGCGTGCAGTAACCTTTGTCAACTTCAATGCCAATGCCCCGGCGTTGGTTTAAATGGGCAACAACCAACGTTGTGCCGCTTCCAACAAATGGATCGAGGACTGTATCATCAACGTAACTAAAGAGTTTGATACAGCGGCGCGGCAGCTCAGCCGGAAACGGCGCAGGGTGCCCGATGCGTTTCTTGCTCTCACCGGGAAATGTCCAGAGGCCGTTTGTCCACTCCATAAACTCCTCCTTGTTCATATCCGATTGTCCGCTACCGCTTGTTTTCTTCCACCTCTCTTTGTAGAGAACTAGGATGAGTTCAACGGGAGCAATGACATAAGGCGCGGATGCCTTCAGCCATGAGCCCCAGGCGGTTCTTCTGGAGATATTGCCCTCGTTCCAGACGATGGTAGAGTGATAGTGAAAGCCGAGCGCGGTTGCCAGCTTCGTCAGGTCTGCGCCGACGTGTTGCTGCCCACCTTTGTTTTTGTCCAAAGGGATATTGAGACAGAAGCGGCCGTCTGGCTTCAGCCATTGGAGACATCGGGAAAACCATTCTTCGGAAAAAGCGAGGTAGTCAGCGTAAGAGAGATTATCGTCATTTGCGTTGTATTTTATGTCAACGTTATAGGGTGGCGAGGTGACGATGAGATCGATGCTATCTTTTTCTACTGCGCGCGTCGTCAGCACATTCTCGTTGATGATTGTGACTGTCTCGTTGCGGAAAAACACATTTTTTTGCCTTGTTTTGTTATTACTTATTATTTATTAATATAATACACTAAAAATTACCGGAAAGCAAATTAATTTTTGTATTTTTTTAACAGCTGCTATATACATTTTGCCCTTACAAGGAAACCCAAAACGAACTGCCTCTGGACATGCAATAGTGGTATTTATTGTAAGGGCGGGGCCCCGTCTCCGCCCGGCTTTGTTTTTGGCAAATGCTTCGGTTACAGAGACGCGCTCTGCCGCGACAAGTTCAGACAGCCAACGTCATCTTTTCAAACAAGTGCATTGGTATTAAATTCTTAAACTTGAAAAATCGAACTTTTTTTCAACGCATCTGACTAAAGAAGCGAAACCAAAATGGAAACGTCCGTGATTAAAGATAAATGGACATTCACTCAATTAAGATTTGAATAGGAGAAACAAAAATGAAAAGGAAATGGTTTGTACTCAGCGCAATCGCAGCAATCGCAATGGCGGGAATGTTTGTTTTTGAAAATACAGCTTCAGCACATCGGTTGGAACGGAGTAAACGGGAACACCGCGGCAACAACAGACGCGCTGCACAAGGCAGGATAGCGATGGTGAATCCCTTGTCCGTTCTCAATAACTCTTGGATAGATTTGACGTTTGGCGTGAAAGCGGACGACGAAACACTGGCGAAAGCACGTCCCATCTATCAGGAAACTCGCGATGCGCTTCAAAAGCAGATTAAGGAGGCACGTAAGTCCACTGCAACGCGGGTTGCTGCAAAGAAAATACGGGGCATTGTCAAGAAAACCTATGCAAAATTCAACGCGAGCCTCAAGGAGCTCTTGACAGAAGAGCAGATGACAAAGTTGACAGAATTAACCAAGAAACGGCGCACAGCAGCGAAAAAACGCCTTAACAAATTCCGTCGTAGCCAACGAGCACCTCGTAGCCACCGTAGTCACCGTTAAGGTTTGCCTGGTTTTTACCCCCGGGTCGGGCGTGTTCGTCCGGCCCTTTTTTTGTACATGGGTTTGTGGATTGATGTAGACACGGGCAGGCACTGCGGCCTGCCCCTACCATGGAGAGCGAAATTACGGGCAGACACAAGGCCTGCTCCTACGGTGGAAAAAGGAAGTGGAAAAAGGAAAGTGTACAGTTATGCCCAGCGTTCAACGACCACTTTTTTCTGCGTGAAGAAGTCGACAGCATCCCAGCTCTGGCCGTGCAGATCGCCGAAAAAGCTGTCTTTCCATCCACTGAAGGGGAAGAACGCCATCGGTGCAGCGACACCGATATTAATGCCGATGTTGCCGATCTGTGCCTCGTAGCGGAACTTACGGGCAGATGCGCCGCTGCCAGTAAAAAGGCACGCCATGTTACCGTAGCTGCCGCTATTGATGAGTGCAATCGCTTCGTCAATCGTTTCGACATGGATGAGCCCCAAGACAGGTCCAAAGATCTCAGTTTTGGCAATTTGTCCCTGTGGCTCGAGCCCATTGAGCACCGTAGGTCGGATAAAATTGCCGTTTTCGCCACCAGGGATGCTAGGATGTCGTCCATCAACAAGAATTTGCGCGCCTTCCTCTGCACCTGCATGAATGAACCCCTCAATTCGGGTTTTACTTTCAGGCGTAATGACGGGCCCCATCTCGACTCCTTCCGCTAATCCGTTTCCGACAACCCTGTCGGTAGCAGTGTCTGCGATAGCTTGCGTAAACCAATCGCGCGCGCTGCCCACGGTAAGCGCGAGAGATGCGGCGAGGCACCGTTGCCCAGCACACCCGAACGCACTTTCAGCGGTAGCATTCACAGTAAACTGTGGCTCGGCATCTGGCAGCACAATCAGCGGATTTTTCGCACCCCCTTGGCACTGCACCCGTTTTCCGTTTGCGGCGGCTTTCGCATAGATGGCTTTCGCAGTAGCAGTCGCACCGACAAAACTGACAGCACGGATGTCGGGATGCTCCAAAATGGCATCCACAGTCTCCCGCCCGCCGTTAACCAGGTTGACAATGCCTTTGGGGAGCCCTGTCTGTTCAAGCAGCTGAAACACCTTTTGCATCGTGAGCGGCACCTTTTCGGACGGTTTGACGATGTAGGTGTTACCACACGCAATCGCATACGGGAGGAACCAGAAGGTAATCATCCCCGGGAAGTTGAAAGGCGCAATGACAGCGCATACGCCGACAGGTTGGCGAATCATGAACTCATCAATACCGGTGGCGATGTCCTCAAGGTTCGTTCCTTGCATGAGCGTGGGAATGCCGCACGCGACCTCAACATTTTCGATGGCGCGCCGCATTTCCCCTTTAGCCTCGTCAAGCGTTTTCCCGCATTCCAGCGTAATAGTTTGGGCAATGTCGTCCAGGTTTTCCTCTAAGAGGTTTTTCAGTTTGAAGAGGTATTGAACGCGTTGGATGGGTGGGGTGCGCCGCCATTCATCAAGGGCGGCAGCGGCGGCAGCGGCGGCTTGATGTACCTCATCGCCTGGCGAAAGCGGTACATAGTTGAGGATTTCGCCGGTGGCAGGGTTCGTAACGTCAAGCCGTTCGGCCGCCACAGATTTTTGCCATACGTTATTAATGTAGTTCGGTAACGGGGTTTGTAGGTTCATTGGATTTTCCTCCTTTGCAAAGCGGGCTCGGGCAAAACGGAAACCTTCTACAAGGCAAATGTAACGGCACACGGCGCGTGCCTACCACTTTAGCAGGCAGCACAGCATTAGTTTCGCTGTCCGAAGAGCTCAAGCACCTTCAACTGTTCCATTGCGGCGACAATCTGCGGATCCTGCTCCAGTTCGTCACGGGGATTCTCTGTAATCCGAGCAATAGCATATTTAATCCCGATATCGCTGAGGACAATCTGCTCCTCGGTCAGCGCGTCAGCCAAGCGTTGGTACTGCCGTAGGAGCTTGACTGCGTGCCGGTCATCCCTCGATGCTCGCTCAGCCGCTTCGAGTTGCGCTAAGACATCATCTCCATTCTCTTCAACGAAGGTTTTGAGTTTCTCATGATTGCGGAGTTTCGCCTGCATCTGCTGTTCAGAACGGCTAAACCCTGCCGATTCGACATCCGGCATGATGCCGATTTTGTCAATATCCGTGCCTTTGGGCGTATAATACCGGGCAAAAGTTAGTTTCACAGCGGTATTTGAGTCGCCGAGTCGAAAAACGCGTTGTACAGAGGCTTTTCCGAAGGTTTTACTGCCCATGATGAGCCCCCGCCCGTGGTCCTTGATAGCCCCCGCGACGATTTCAGAGGCACTCGCGCTTCCCCCGTTGACGAGGACAATCAGCGGAAAGTTTTCCCTCGGCTTGCCGCTTGCTTTGAAGTTTTCGCGCGGCTCCGTACCCTGACTGTAAACAACGAGTTGCCCCGGCTTGAGAAAATCGCTGGCGATATCAACTGCTGAAGTCAGGAGTCCACCTGGGTTTAACCGCAGGTCGAGGATGACACCGCGGATATCGTGTGCATTGAAGTCCACAAAGGCGTTATCTACGTCGTTCGCTGTAGTCTCAAGAAATGAATTGATTTTGATGTAGCCAACCTTATTTCCGATAATCTCTTTTTCCACGCTCGGAATGCGAATCACTTCGCGCGTGATGGTAACCTCTATCGGACGACTCTCTTTCGAGCGAATGATGGTAATAGAGACAGACGTGCCGGGTTCACCCCGCAACTGGTCGACAGCCTCGTCCAAAGTCATCACTGCCGTGGATTCGCCTTCAATGTGGCTGATAATATCGCCGTTTAGTACCCCGGCAAGCGCAGCCGGGAAGTCCTTGAACGGCGTAATGACAGTGAGCATATCCTCCCGAATCCCAATAGACATGCCGAGCCCACCGTAATTTCCACGGTTCTGGGTGCGGAATTCAAGATAGTCCGGAATGAATTGGCTGTATGGATCCAAGGCACGGAGCGTCCCCTTGATCGCGCCCTCTATGAGCTCTTTCGAATCCGGATTATCAAGATGCTTCTGTTGGACATAAGCCAAGACTTCTGCGAAAAGCGCGAGGTGCTCTAGCAGTTTATCATCAGATTCCTCTGTGGTTTCTTCCGATGTGGTTTCTTCCGAGCCCCACCCGAGTGGCAGAAAAGTCGCCATGAGAAATGTGACGAACAGGATGTGAAAACAGGTTGTTGAAAGCCTGCGTCGGCAGGCAAAACGCATTGTCATTTTTTTCTCCCTTTTTGTAATGTAATGTAATGTAATGTAATGAGAATTTCGTAGAAACCCGCGATACGGAGATCGAGGCTACGGCACTCTCGGCAAAAAGTTGCGTAGCCATTGGAAGGCTGGAATACGAAAAGCGATAAAGGCAGCGACTGCACCGTAGAGCAGGTCAATCCATGCCATGCGATGCCGCATGAGTTCCCAGACTGAGCTGCCTGCAAACACAGTTTCAGCGATGGGTGTAGCTTGTTCAGGCGATAGGTTTTGCGCCTGAATCAACTGTTCCGTAATTTGCGCAACTGCATTCCATTGGACATCCAGATATTTCCCGATAAAGATACCGATAACGGCAAAAAGTGCGGCAGCAATAGAGACGACAAATAAGGATACTTTTTCATCCAGATTGATGACGCGATAACTTGTAAGCAGCATCCCCACTCCAGTGAGCACACCAATGCCGAGCGCAATGAACCCGGCAGTGTTACCGGTCCACTGAATATACTTCGCCCAAAGTACGCCGCCTAACATCGCGCCGAGGAGCCCGCCAAGGGGTGCTGTGAAAGTGTTCATAATTTTTCCGACAGATTGCATCAGAAACCTCTGACGAGATTTACAAGGCATTCTTAGCCCTATCTTGCCTCCTTAATTCTCCACAAGGAATGACGAAAGATCCGGCTTCTGCCGATGGTGCTCGGTATTCTGCTCAAAGGTGTAGGCAGCGCGCAGTAGCTTCTCCTCTGCAAAAGGCGCGGCGAGGAACTGTAACCCGACAGGGAGGCCGCTCTCTACGAAACCACACGGAACAGAAATACCGGGTAACCCTGCGTGGCTCGCAGGTGTCGTCATCACATCGGAAAGATACATCTGCAACGCATCCGCAGTGCGCTCACCGATCTTGAACGCCGGAGTCGGCGATGTCGGCGTTGCAATAACGTCAACCTTCTGAAAAGCAGCATCAAAATCGGATTTAATCAGCGTGCGCACCTTCTGCGCCTTTCGGTAATAGGCATCTTGGTATCCTGCACTCAGTGCAAAGGTGCCGAGCATAATGCGGCGTTTGACTTCCGGTCCGAATCCCTCACTCCGCGTCTTTTTATACATATTGAGCAGATCTGCCGGGTTTTCGGTGCGGTAACCGTAGCGCACCCCATCGTATCGCGCTAGATTCGCGCTCGCTTCGGCGGGGGCGATAATGTAGTACGTAGCGATAGCGTATTCAGTGTGCGGCAGAGATATTTCTTCGACAGTTGCGCCGAGTTGCTCCAACACAGCGATAGCAGCATGCACCCGGTCGGCAACCTCCGCCTCTAATCCTTGGGCAAAATACTCCTTAGGCACACCGATCTTCAAGCCTTTCGCGTCGTTGATGAGGCTCTGTGTAAAATCCGGTACAGGCATATCCACAGAGGTGGAGTCCATTGCATCACTTCCACAGATAGCATTGAGCAGCAGCGCGCAGTCGGTAACATCTTTGGAAAAAGGCCCGATCTGGTCGAGCGAAGAGGCGAATGCAACAAGCCCATAACGGGACACACGCCCATAAGTCGGCTTCATGCCGACGACACCGCAGAGCGCAGCGGGTTGACGAATGGAGCCGCCGGTATCCGAACCCAGCGAACAGATTGCCGCATCCGCTGATACAACTGCCGCGGAACCCCCGCTCGAACCGCCAGGGATGGTTCCCAGATTCCACGGGTTGTGCGTAATCTGGTAGGCTGAATTTTCGGTAGACGAACCCATCGCGAATTCGTCCATATTCGTTTTGCCGAGCATGACTACGCCTTGCTGATGGAGTTTCGTCATGACAGTTGCATCATACGGTGGTACGAAGTTGCTAAGGATTTTAGAGGCACACGTCGTGCGCACGCCCTTGGTGCATATCACATCTTTAATGGCAATGGGGATGCCTGCTAAGGGCGGCATGTCGTTACCCTTTTGGAACCCTGCATCGGCGGCGCGCGCTTGTTCCAAGGCGATGTCTTTAGTAAGCGTCAGGTAGCCTTTGACATGAGGCTCCACTGCCTCTATGCGAGCATAGACAGATTCTGTTAACGCCACAGCGGTAATTTCGCGCGCTTTGAGTTTTTCGTGTAGGGCGTGCGCTGTCAAGTTGTAAAGCGACATTTTTCGTATCCTTAAGTGGTTGTCAGTTAGCCGTGTCAATTACTCTGGGGACTCCGAAATATCCTGCTTCCGCTTCCGGGGCATTGGCGAGCACCTCTTCGCGCGGATAGGAGGATTTAACGACATCCGGCTTGGTGACATTTTGGAGTGGGTGGATGTGCGATGTCGGGGGAACAGCATCTGTCTCCAATTCATTCAACTTCCCGATATAGTCCAAGATTCGGGCAAGCTGCTCGGTGAAGTGCTGCGTCTCTTCGTCGTTAAATTCAAGGCGGGCCAAGTTTGCAACGTGGCGTACGCCATCTGTGGTGATAGTTGCCATATAATTGGAATCCTTTCTCAAAAACTTGATTTAGACTAATTCTCTCGGCACCGTCGCGATTCGGAGCTCGCTCCTACCTTCCCCCCATCACTAGCGGTAAACCCCACGGGAGAACGGAATGCCTCTGGAGAACGCACGCGTTAAAGTGGTTGCAGTGGTGTCAACGCGGCAGCAAACCGCTTGGAACCCCCACGTCCAAACCGAACTGTCACGAATGCATTTTCCCCGTACCCACTGATTTTTGTTATCTTTCCCCTCCCGAATTTAGGATGGTGCACAAGCTGATCGACGCTGTAATTGAGCGTCTGCTCCTCCACGTGGTAAACAGCTTCCGTTTCACGGAATGGAGAGCGGTACCGGTCAACGTGCTTGATGAGGTTATCAGGTATTTCGGAAATGAAGCGGGATGGGCTCCGATATTCTGTGTTCCCGTATGTTCGCCGGGAACGCGCATGCACGAGAAAGAGCTGTTCCATTGCACGCGTGATTCCGACATAGCAGAGTCGGCGTTCCTCTTCTAATTCTTCCTCACTATCGGTGGAACGTTGATGCGGTAGGTATCCCTCTTCCAGACCGACGATGAAAACAAACGGAAATTCCAACCCCTTCGCGCTGTGCAAAGTCATCAGCGGCACCATCTCGGTTTTGTCAGTTTCCATTGTGTCTATATCTGCGGTGAGCGCGACGGTTTCTAAATAATCGGCGAGGGTTGGTGCCGTCTCGTTGTGTTCATATTCGGCGAGGGCATTAATCAGTTCCTCAATGTTTTCGACGCGATTCTGCGCCTCTATCGTCTTCTGGCTCTCAAGGTTTTTGAGGTACCCTGTCTGTTCTAAGACATGGTGTAGTGCTTCAGAAGGCAAGTCATCTCTCTCAAAGTCGCCGAAGATTTTAGCAAAGCGTCGCACTTTTGCCTGAAGGCCGCGGTTAATTTGCGAAATCTCATCAACGCGTTGAATGGCATCAAAGAACGACACCTCTTCGTTTGCAGCAAAATCGACGATTCGTTGGAGCGTTGTGGCACCGATGCCACGGGCTGGCACGTTGATGATGCGTCGGAGGCTCATGGAATCATTGCGATTGCACATCACGCGGAGATAAGCGATCATGTCTTTGATTTCCATCCGGTCATAAAACCCGACTCCACCGACGATCTGGTAGGGGATATTGGCGGTTCGGAGTGCCTCCTCAAAAATTCGGGATTGTGCATTGGTGCGGTAAAAGATGGCAAAATCTGAATAATCCACCCCTTCGGCATGCCACTCTTCAATTTTCTTGCCGACGTAACCTGCCTCATCGTTTTCGTCAATTGCCTCATAACAGGTGACGAGTTCCCCAATCTCCTTTTTGGTCCAGAGTTTCTTCGGCTTGCGGGCTTTGTTGTTACGGACGACGTTCCATGCAGCATCCAAGATATTTTGCGTGGAGCGGTAGTTCTGCTCCAAACGGAGCACACGGGTGTTCGGATAATCGCTCTCAAAATTGAGTATATTTTTGATGTCAGCACCACGAAAAGCATAGATAGACTGGTCGTCGTCCCCGACAACGCAGATATTCTGCCTTTCACCTGTCAGCAATCGCACGAGTTCGTATTGACACTGGTTGGTATCTTGATACTCATCAACCAAGATGTATTCAAACTTATCTTGATAGTATTCAAGGACATCTGAGTTTTTATTAAAAAGTTCTACCGTAAAGAGGAGCAGATCATCGAAATCCAGGGCGTTATTCTGGCGAAGCGCGTCCTGATACATCGGGTAAACCTGCGCGATAATGGTTTCAAAGTAGCCATCTGCGCTGTTCGCGTAGGTTGTCGGTTTTATGAAGTCGTTTTTGGCGCGGCTGATGTGACTGAGAATGGCGCGCGGGTTGTACTGTTTGTCATTCAATCCAAGTTGCCTGAGTATGTCTCTGACAAGTGTGGCTTGCTCGCCTGTATCATATATAGTAAAGGCACTGGTATAGTCCAACCGCTCAATATCTCGGCGGAGGATTCGGGCACAGGTTGCGTGGAAGGTTGCCACCCACAGGCTTTTGCTAACGCCCTCTTCTACCAGTGCATCAAGCCGTTCCTTCATTTCGTTTGCCGCCTTGTTGGTGAACGTCACAGCGAGGATGCGGAAGGGTGAGATACCGTGATGTTTGAGCAAATAGGCGACGCGGTGCGTAATCACGCGCGTTTTGCCACTCCCCGCACCCGATAAGATGAGCAGCGGGCCCGTGGTGTGCTGGACAGCCTCGCGCTGCACATCGTTTAAGGCACTTAATAGATTATCCTTCAAAAGACACCTCCGTGGATATAGGTTAAAATGTACGGTATAAAGTATACGCGATTTGGATTAAGTTTGCAAGGGAAAATTTCGGGGGTAAGATCTTCTGAGCTCGGCTTCGCCTTTAAAGCAGGCAGAAACCCGAAAACGAAATGCCTCTGGATTTAATGGAGGTGATTGCATCGAGTTTCTGATATATAGAATAGCTCGCACAATGCTGGTGTGTAAACTTCTATATCTACTCTCATACTATTACTCCAAAATAGTTTGAGCACATTGTGGTTCCTAGTGCCGTTACCGCTCTTCTAATCGGTAGAGGGCTTCTAAAAACTGGTCTATTTCGTTTTTAAATTCGTGTATTGCGTCCTCTGGGTGAGTGGCATCAGTCAAAATTTCATTTGTCAAGTAGCCAATTATTTCTTCTTCGGATTCATCATCCTGAAAAGCAATCTCATCTCGCCAAAGTTCTATCTCCTCACTCCAAAGCGCGATAACTTGCTCCTGAAACTTAATGACCTCATCATAAACCTCATCATAAATCTTTATAGCTCTGTCAAGTTTCTCTTTGACGCGAGCAAGGACTATAGGTGCGTCCACCAAAACATCCGCTTTAATGCCAGCTAAGAACGCTTTGAGCGTGGGAATATCTTCTTGGGTTAAGAAGACCTCACCTTTCAACCGACTATATGCTTCCGATAGGTGTGATTGCGTTTCCAGTTCTAATTTTTCATCAAAGAGCGTATTTAAAGGTGCTGATAAACCTAAAGAGCGTGACGAAGCATCCCCGGATGCCCTGTCTATATCTAATAGCATGAATCTATTGTCCTTAATTTCAATCCTCACATTATGCGTCTCAAGTGTGAGTAAACACAACTCTATGCCTCTTGAAGAGAGTCTTTGAAAAAAACTTTGACGCGTTAGGGATGTTTCTTGTAAAGCATCTTCCTCTTTTTTCCGAGTCTCTCTACGTTTTGCATAAATCCGCTCAAGCCGAGTATGTGCTTCTGTATGTCCTTGTTGCACGGCTTTTAAATACCATTTGATGGCTGTCTTAGCGGCTTTGGGAACACCTCTGCCTTCCTCGTAAATCACGCCTAAGTAATGCTGAGATTCACCATGTCCGCTTTCGGCGAGTGGCTCAAATTTCTTCAATGCTGTGGCGTAGTTACCTTGCAAATATGCACGCTTACCATCTTGATAGTTCCACGAACTTTCAGACTTGCTAATAACTTGTGATGTGGCCTTGCTTGAGTGGCTTTTGAGAGTCTCAATCGCTATCTGCCTGGCAAGCCCATCCTCAAACCCTTTCTCACTACCCAAGATATATTCAATAAGGTGTAGAAATTGGTCTAGTGAACCAGGGTAGGTTTGGAGGTGAACAAACATTTTATGAACAGCACCGTTCACAGTGTCCTGGTCTTCTGATTTTAAAAGGGATTCCAAATAGACACAAAACTTATCGTTAAGGCGCTTCAACTGTTCAGCAGTTTGCACATCCTGTTGGCCTGTAAACGCTTCAATAATCGTCTGGAGGTTGGTGCTTTCTTCTCTCCCCCTCAAAAAAGCGTGGCAATTCCCACATAGCGTTATGCCGTTGTCGAGGGCGGTGGCGAATTCAGGGTACTTCTCTAAAGATTTGATGTGGTGTACGTGGAGGTTTTGCTGCACGGTACATACCCGACATGTATTTTCATCGCGATGCCTGATTTCTCTCAGCCACCGCTGATATTCTGGCGATTTGCGGAGATGTTGCATGGGAATTTCTCACTCAATGGGAACTTGCCTGTTTACGCGAATCAACGATTCGGAGAAGATGATTTGCCAAAATTATCATTTCGGCAGCCTCTTCCGCATCAACGGGAACTTCTTGATGACTCCCAGGATTTTTGTAAGAGCCAATCGCGCCTGCCTCTCTGCTGTCTGTTGACTTGAGTCGGTTAGATTACCAATGTCAGTCTCAACGTTAAATGCTTTACGCATCAAGGAAACCCCAAGATCTGTTTCGGCATAACTCCCTATTTAAGGTATTCCTTCAAAAATTGCCCGGTGTAAGAGGCTTCGACTTCGGCAATCTCTTCAGGCGTGCCGTGTGCTAAAACTTCGCCGCCTTTGTGCCCGCCCTCTGGACCGAGGTCGATGACATAATCGGCAGTTTTAATCACATCCAGATGGTGCTCAATCACGATAACGGTGTGGCCACTCTCCACGAGCCGGTTGAGACTATCAAGGAGTTTCTGAACGTCCGCAAGGTGTAACCCCGTCGTAGGTTCATCTAAGATGTAGAGGTTGTGTTTGCCGCGCTTGATTTTGCCGAGCTCGCTTGCGAGTTTGATGCGTTGCGCTTCGCCGCCGGAAAGGATAGTGGCAGGATGCCCGATTTGGATATACCCCATGCCCAGCTCATTTAAGACGTTCAATTTGTGGTGAATGAGCCGCTGGTCGGCGAAGAAGTCAACGCCTTCCTCAATAGACATCTTCAGGATTTCGGAGATATTCTTGTCGTTGTAGGTAACCTCAAGCGTATCTTCATTGTAGCGCGCGCCCTTACAGGTGGGACACACAATCTCAACATCGGGCATGAAGTGCAGCTTAGTGGTAATAGTACCTTCACCGTGGCACTCTTCGCAACGCCCACCCTTGACGTTAAAGCTGAACCGGGAGGCGGTATAGCCGCGGGCAACGGCGGCAGGGGTACTGGCGAAGAGTTTGCGGATATTATCGTAAAAGCCGATGTAGGTGGCAGGGTTGGAACGCGGCGAACGGCCAATCGGGGACTGGTCGATGTTAATAACATCGCTGACGTTTTCATGCCCCTTCAGCGCGTCATGGGCACCGTAGAGGGTACGGCTGTCGTGGTAGACAGAATAGAGCTTTTTATAGAGAATCTGGTTGATAAGGGTGCTTTTGCCGGAGCCGGACACGCCGGTAATACAGATAAACATGCCCAACGGAATGTCAACGTCAATATTTCTCAGATTGTTTTCTCTGGCACCGGTGATGCTCAGGAACGCGCCGTTTAATGGACGGCGTTGCGCTGGCATTAAAATCTGTCGTTTCCCGCTCATATACAACCCTGTCAAGGATTCATCGCTATTAAGAATCGTTTCAAGTTCGCCTTGGACAACGACATGCCCGCCGTGGATACCGGGGCCCGGCCCGAGCTCGATGATGTGATCGGCGGCTCGGATTGTGTTTTCATCGTGTTCAACAACAATCACAGTGTTGCCGATGTCGCGCAATTTGCGCAAGGTTTCAATCATCTTGACGTTGTCTTTAGGATGCAAACCGATGCTGGGTTCATCGAGAACATAGAGCATCCCCATTAACCCGGAGCCAATCTGGGTGGACAGGCGAATGCGCTGCGATTCGCCACCAGAGAGCGTCGCGGAACGTCGATTGAGGTTCAGATAGTCAAGCCCAATGCCGAGCAAGAGGTTAATCCGACTGACCAGTTCTCTGATAACGCGTGTACCAACTTCACGTCGTTTTTCGGGGATGCCTGTGATAGCTAACAAGAAATCTCGCAATTCCTCAAAGTGCAATTCACCCACCTGGTGGATAGTCTGAGCAGCAACGGTGACGAGAAGCCGCTGGCGCTTGAGTTTCGCACCATTGCAATCCGGGCAGGTGTGCTCTACCATCACTTTTCGGAGATATTCTTCCATGCCGGAGTGTGCTTCACCCCGCTTGCGGTAGTGGCGGTAATGCCTGTCAATGCGTGTGATGATACCGTCAAAACGGATTTTTCTACCGAGGTGCCTCGCTTCAATTTCCTTTGCACCCTCTGGTTGGCAAATAGGGAATTCTTCGCCGTGCGTTCCATAAAAGACGATATCCACAACCTCAGCGGGGAGCTCTTCAAAAGGGGTATGCAAGTCAAACCTATAGTGTTCGGCGAGGCTGTACATTGTCCTGCCATCCCACCGATCCGGGTCGTAGTTAAATGCCTGGTGCACAAAAGCACCTTCCGCAATGCTCCGCGTCTTATCAGGGATGAGTAGATTCGGATGCACCTGTAGGTAGGTGCCGAGGCCGGAGCAGGTGACACAAGCCCCGGTCGGTTCGTTAAAGGTAAAGTGGTGCGATCCCAGTTCACCCATTAGCACACCATGCTCAGGACAGCCAAAGTTCTCCATAAGTTTCATTTCGTCGGAACCAGCATCGTCAGGAAGGCGCACGTGAAAACTCATAAAGCCTTCCCCTACCAGCATGGTGTGTTCAAGGGAGGCAAGAATTTGCTTGTCAATATCATTTTTGATAAAAAATTTGTCAACGATAACTTGAATGTCGTATTCCTTGTCTGCATCCAGTTCAATTTCATCGCTGATGTCATGTTGAACGCCATCAATTCGGACGTGTCGGCATCCTTTGGTGCGAATGTCGTCAAAGAGATAGTCATAATCTTCGCCATAGATTTTAAAAACTGGGGCGTGAATCTCAATTTCAGTGCCATAAGGCATTGAAAGCATCCGCTCCAACATCTGATGATGAGAACGGATAGGGATTTCACGCTCACAATAAGGGCAGTGGGCAATGCCGATGGTTGCGAAGAGCATGCGCAGGTAATCCTGCAAATCAGTCATCGTGCCGACGGTGGAGCGTGGGTTCATCGTCACCGTTTTCTGTTCAATTGAAACAACAGGCGACAAGCCATCAACGAAATCCACATCAGGTTTTTTTAACTGGGTGATGAAGCGTTTGGCATACGTGGACATCGATTCCAAAAAGCGGCGTTGCCCCTCGGCATAGACAGTGTCAAACGCCAGGGAGGATTTACCAGAACCACTAATGCCTGTGACGACGACAAGCTCGTCCCGTGGAATTTCAACTTCTATGTTTTGTAGGTTATTTTCTCGCGCGCCTTTAACAACAACAGACTGTCTCATGCCTTCCTCCTTATTTCTTATTTACCGTACAAACCGCACCAACAGAGAATTTTTTGCGAAAGGCAATCAATTGACCGGAAGCCTTATCCGCCTTGATTTTTGCAACATCACGAGGCAGCAGCATGAGTGCCACCCCTTCCCCGGTTGGTTATTTGTTGTATGGAGGTTACAAACCCCTCCCACCTTTCTAAACTGATATGGTATTTCACCTAACCTAGGCACTGCTCCTACATAAATGGGTTCTCGGTATCGTAGTAATATGCAGGTTCCTCAACCGAGACGTGACTGTCCATAGTTAAACGAATAGGAGCAGAAAATTGTTCCAAAATTCCTTTTTGCGCAAGCCATTCACACGCCAATTCAAACCACAGGTTGCGGTACCCGAAGTGATTATAGATGTCGGTTATTGTGCGTTCTCCACCGGCATCTGTCAGAAAATCAAGCAGGGGCTTAAAAAGCGTCTGCAGGTTCGCCGCCAAGTATTCGTCAATCTGATGGAGCACCTTGCCAAGGGTTTCTTCATCTTTGGGTTTGTCGATAATATCAGTGAAAACGGCGTTGAAGAACCTTGGGTTGTGTTTGAGGGCTTGGTAGATAACCTTCCGTTTGGGCGTTTCGCCGTGCATGAGGGTTTCTATGCGTGCCAAGGCGTTGATAACGTACGTCAAGTAGAGAAAGGTGTAATTGATATCGCGCTTGAGGTGGAACCACTTTTCGGCTTTGACGAGGACGGAGGCGGCACCACCAGCAGCGTTGAGCAACTGTGAGTGCTGATCGCGTTCTCCGACGCGCGCAATGTCTGTGTGCCAGTCTGCGAGCCCTGCTTCTTTGGAAAATAGCATCTTGCTTTCTGAGAGGATTGAATGGAGCGTGCTCCCCTGTAACGTCTTTTCCAGCAGCTTTCTATACTCACTGCGGGTATATAGTTTAACCCGAATCGGCACGCCTTCTTCAATTAATTGACACGCTTTTTGGTTAAACTTGGTGCCGTCTCTCAGAATCAGGGTGATGTGAACGGTTGTCTTCTCCCACACATTGTCTTGGGCAAGGTTGCTCGTGAGAATTGCGGCGATGATGTACCTGTCCTGCTTGATTGTGTCGGTAAACCTGTCTACCGCGTCGTGAATCTGTTGGTGGATGTCCGCTTTCAGGCGTATCTGCCGAGGCTCAGGTTCTGCGCCATCGTAATAGTACGCGGGTTCCTCCACAGCGACTTGGCTTTTGACAGTGAGTTTCATCGGTGCGGCTACCTGCCTGATAATTCCTTTCCACGTCAACCATTGGCATACCAGGTCTAGCGCCTCTTTGTCACATTTGGATTGGAAATAGGCGTTCAATTCTGTGTTTGTGCGCGGTGCTTTCTGTTCAGCGAGATAGTCAAGAATCGGTTGAAAGATAAACTGCTGTGCATCAAGGTAGGCATCAATTGCCTCCAGCGCGTCTTGAATAACTGCTTCGTTCTTTTCACAGTTTATCAATTCGTTATAGACATGGTTGAAGAACTTGGGGTTGTAACGGAGTGCAGGTTGAATCACCTCGCGTGCTGGAATTTCATCGTTCAAAAGCACCTCTATCCGCGCTAATCCTTGCACCACATTTAGAAGCGATAGGAAAGCGGTTATGACATCCTTGTTGACGTAAAACTGCTTTTCGGCGTAGATAAGGTTTGGCAGGGTACTGGCAATGACGTTCAGCATTTGAAATTGCTGATCGCGTTCACCGATGTGAGTGCGGTTTGCGTTTTTATCATACCACTCCTGGATAGAGGCATCGCGTGAAAAGAGGAGCGTGCTATGCGAGAAATAGGAGTGTATCAAGGAACCTTGTTGTGCGCGCTCTATTATCTGCTTAAAAGCGTTGCGAGGCCTTATGTTGGCGTGGATGTTTACGCCGTTTTCGACGAGCAAGAAAGCAGATAGAGTCGGCCGAATGCCGTCTCTGCCGATGAGTTCCACATCCAGATCCGATTTCTCCCATACCTGTGCATAAGAGAAACTGCCTCCAACAATGGCGGCAAGAATATAGGGATCCTTCCGCACCTTTTCGACAAGCGCGTCCACAGCTTCGCGGTACTGTTGTTCAACTGCATCTTGGGATTTCATGAGCGCCTCTCTCCTATTTAGTGCCTATGGGCTGCCCATCAAGCGGTAGTTTCATTTTCTCAGGATTTAATTCGGTAACCCAGCACGCTTAGATGCCCGAATTTGCGTAAATCCTATCGTATTAATTATACCATACATCTGTTAAGAATGCAAGCGAAATTTCACGAAACAGGCATAAAAATAGGCGGATTTGAAACCTGCCCGATGGGGGATAGGTAATACCAAATTAACTCGATGGGTATCACTGATTTTTCATTACGGGGACGTGCCCCTACAATGGAGGGATAGGCAAGGCGTGGCAGAAAACCACGCCCTACGCAGGGTTTTCGACAGGCAGGCACAGGGGCTCATTTCTCACATAGAGAGAGGTGTTGTGCCTCGGCATGCCGCTCGCCATGGCGAGACGCTTACCGGGCTTTTAGCGGGTCCCACGTTTAAATAGCGCGTGAAATTTCATAGCTATCCTCATATCTCCACAGCAGTTCCTGTTTCTGCGGAAGCATAAATAGCATCGGTTATTTTCTGAACAACAAGGGCTTGTTCCAAGCCGGTTAAGGGTTGGCGATTTTCTCGGATAGCGGCAGCGAAATCAGATAACGGGGTACTGTGCTGCGATTCTGCAGCTACGTCCGCCTCCGAAAGAGAGGTGGACTCCACACCGCCTGCAGTTGTGGTGCGATTGTGGATAACACTTTCAGGTTTCCCATCGCCCATGTTCAACTTGAGGGAGCCTTCTGTACCGATAATCTGCCAGTCGGCGTGCGAATGCATCGTCATGAATTCACCGCGTTCCAAACTAAGGACAATTCCATCTTCACATCGGATGAGTGCATTGTAGTGCGTTTCGGCATCGGAGCCAGGGGCAATATGCGATTTAAACACCTGCGGCACGCTCCACGTTTGTGCAAATACAGTGCGCGGCTTGAGCTGCCACCCCGTAATACCAAGCAGGTAGTCGATGTCGTAACAGCCCCAATTGACGAGTATGCCGCCGCCGTTGAATGCCTTAATCAATCGCCATGCAGGACGGGCGGTGTTCGGCTCTTTTCCAGCCCCGACAATGGCGCGGCAATGAACAGTACGGAGCGCGCCTAAACCACCTGAAGTAATGAGTCGTGTTACAAGCCGGGAAGCTGGCGTGAAACGTTGGCGCGAAGAACAGCAGCCGGAAACTAACTCGCCGCGGGCCGCAATGAGTTGGTTGACTTCAGCAACGTTCATCGCGATGGGTTTCTCTATCAGCACATGCTTGCCCTTAGCAAATGCACGTAAAGCGATTTTGGTCCGGTATTGTGTTGGAAACGCCAAAACGACAGCCTCGATTTCATCGTCGTCAAGGAGGTCGATGTCGTTAGTGTACATTTTCGGTGGAGCGAAGCGTTCTGCGGCCCGCTTTCTGTTCGCCTCAATCATGTCTGCCGCAGCGACTAACTCAATGTGCGGTGCCCCCGATGCAATACTAAGATGCCTGGTGCCGATGACACCGCATCCAATGACACCTACTTTTACAGGTTTCATAACGGCTCCTTTCTGAAGCTAATTTACGTTAGGGATGTGCACAGCGCGTAGGGAAAAACCGGGTGATTCACTTTTTGATTTGGCCCCAGTGGGTTGCGAGTTTGCCACGAGGTTCAACTGGAAGCCCCTCTGCTTCAAAGACCTGTTCGACTTCGTCAGCAGTGAGTGCTCTGCTGTAAATCAGCACCTCGTCAATTATGCCGACAAAGCCGCCATCGCCCGCTTTGCCAATCTCGGTTTCTGAGCCGTCTGCTGTCATGGGACCGTTGTAAACCATCTCTTTTTCTAATTCACCGTCAACATAGAGCTGCAAATTCTTTTCGTTAACGATACCCACTATGTGGTGCCATTTACCCTTAGGAAAGGCAGCGGCGCCAAAACCGCCATCGCCTTGCCATCCCGGTGTGACAATGAATTCCATTTCTTGCCCGGCATTTCTCCCATCAAACCGCAATGCCCAACCGTTTACGTCGCGCTGTGCAACAATTGTACCGCAACATCCAGCAACAACACCTTGGACAGGACTGTCGCTATCGGCATTTACCCAAGCCGCAACGCTCATCTCTTCTGCACCGGCAAATTCTAATGTAGCGGTGCCAGGGATATGGACGAAATTCTCACCGTTGAACTCAAGTGCTTTTCCGACCTTCCCGGCAACATGTTTAGGCTTCCCATCAAGTTCGCCGTCGTTGTTACCTAAAACGTCCTCGACAGTATTGCCTGCAATCGTACCCTCATCGAAGGGCCAATAACTAACGACACCGTCCAATGGGAGCTGCGCAGGTGTTACCGGCAATCCCACAAAGAAACCCCCGATAAAAAGAATGAGCACGATGGATACTCTTAGTAACATGTTGTTTTATCTCCTTCTGTTGATAAAAAAGTAGGCGGGCGAAGACATACATTCAATAGATTGAAATGTTTGGACATTGCCCACCTACCAATTAGATTAATACTGACTTTTAACGTTGGCCCAGGTGGTAGAGAGTTTGTCCATAGGTTCGACCGGGGTAAGAAGTGAAGCGGAAAGTCCATTTTCCATCAGCATCTGGATGTCATCAGCCGCTAAAGCGACATCAAAGATAGCGACTTCATCAATAATTGCGTTACCGAATCTGCCATCGCAACAGGAATCGCTGCCGATAAAAAGGGGCCCATCGTCTTCATCAATTGGATCCGTATTGAGAGTCATGGTACTCTCTGCCACGCCATCAATAAAAATATTCCATTCACCGGTTGCACTATCAAAGGTAGTCGTGTAGAGATGCCACTCCATAATATCTTCGGGGCCAACCTCACCGTCGCGCCAACCACCGGGCTTATTCCAACAGCCGCCGTTACAAATCGGCCATGAAACGTTTTTGGTCTCGGCGTTAGGATGAATGATATAGGCGTTCCGTTTTTCAACAAACCATCCGTGCTGATTCCAAGTTTCTGTGAGGCTTTTCACCCAGAGCGAGATGGTGATTGCATCTGTCGGATTCACGTGCGCAGGGACTTCCACATAAGCCCCGACACCGTCCAGCTGCAAAGCAGAACCAAACTTGCCACTAACCCATTCTGGACCTCCCATCAATGCTGCATCAAGCGCGCTGTCGGAGGAATCCGCAGCAACATCACCGCTGCCTTCATCAAAGAGCCAAAGCCCTACAACGGAATCCATATTAATTTCCGCTAGCGTAGGCGTGATGAGTACGAACACGCTCAGAACTAAACTGAGCCCTACAAAGGTTAATTGTACCATAGATTTCATGAGAATCTCCTCTTGTTTAGATGTTTGTGTCTATGCAAACCGATCTTGCGATTAGCGCCGGTCTGCGAGACCTGTTTTCGACCTAAGCATGCTTATTATGACACACAATTAAATTCGTGTCAACGAAAATTGTAACGAAAAAAGCGCGACTAAAAACCGCGCTTTTTGTAAGGGCGAGGTGTTGATTATGAAAAATCTCTGATTTTTCATAGTAAACTCGTGCCTCCGCTCGTCTTCGTTTTCTTGTAGGCGCGGTTTCCAACCGGGCTACTTATGTGAAAAGCGCGCTTGGAAAGCACGACTACAAGTGAAGGCCTCTTGTTGTAGGTAACAGATATTTCAGCAGCTGCGCACCATCTCGGAAATCAGGGAGGATGATATCCGCGCCAGCGCGAATAAGGCGCTCACGTTTATCTGCATTCATATTGTAGATATTGTCCTCTACGGAGGCAACGCCGACGGCAATAGCGTCAACCGCTTTGGCATTTTCAATCTCTACATACCCGTCGCCAACAATAAGGAGCTGGCTGCCACTCAGATGGAAATCTGTGAGGATTTTCTGGATGACCAGGGCTTTGGAAAACTTTTTATATTCTCGCAATGCACCGAAGATACCACCGTCAAAGTACTCCGAGACACCGAGAAGCTCTGCTTCATTTCGGACAAATTCGACATCTGTCCCGCTGGCAAGATAGCAGCTTACCCCTAAATCACGCAGGGTTTGGAGAAATTCAAGTGCCATCGGCACGCGAAGGGTTTCTGCAGGTAACTTGCCGGCAGCAAGCTTCGCAATCCGCCTTTCAACGACAGGGAGCAATCGGCGATTATACTCATCTTTGTACGCGAGCGGTGCTTTAGATTTCCCGCCGCGTTTCTCAATTTCTTCGCTTAGCTGAATCATCTGATAGATAGTCTGTTTGCCTGTCAGCCTATCCACAAATTCAACGACGATAGCTTCCAATTCCTCCCGAGGCTCAGGGGTATCGGTCTCAATTTGGAGGAATTCAACCATCATCGGTACCATGACGTTCTGCCATCCGTCCCGGATGAGGGAGATAGTGCCATCAAAATCGAAAACGACATGGCAGATGTTCCCTGTTTTAATTTCACGGTGGATTTCAATTGTGGTTTGGTCTAAAAAAAAGTTTTGCATGCGCATCCTCATTCTAAGAAAAGGTGTTGATTTCTCTGCGCTTTTCTGATAGTATAACGGTGTTTAAATAGTTAAGCAACGGAAATATGCCCTTAAGTAGGCGTATTTAGTTTCCTTCCAAAATCTACGTTAGTTGGGCTTGGTGCCCTAGCCCTTATAGGAAACATAGCCAATGAACGAAAAAGAAATTCTGAAAAAGATTCAGCGCATTGAAATATTTGCGAATCGACTGGTGAACACAGTGTTTGCAGGCGAGTATGAGAGTGTTTTCAAGGGGCAGGGAATTACATTTGATGAGGTGCGGGAATATCAGATCGGCGATGAAATACGGACGATCGATTGGAATGTGACAGCGCGCATGGGACAAGCCTACATCAAAAAGTATGTAGAAGAACGCGAGTTAGTGATGATGTTGGTTGTGGATATGAGTGCCTCCACAAGCTTCGGGAGTATCGCTGAGACGAAGGCAGAGGTTGCAGCGGAAATTGCCGCCCTGCTCGCTTTTTCGGCCATCAAAAACAACGACAAGGTCGGGCTTCTCTGCTTCACCGATACCGTCGAGCACTTCGTCACACCGGGGAAGGGAAAAAGACATGTTTTGCGCGTAGTTCGCGATATTCTCCATTTTGAGCCTCGGCAGCCGGGCACCAATATTGCGGCGGCGTTAGCGTTCGCCGACCGGGTTCTCAAACCGCACAGTGTTGTGTTTCTTATCTCGGATTTCAAGGATACAGGGTATGAAAAGCAGTTACGCTTGAGCAGCAAACGGCATTCGCTAATTGCTATTACGCTACAAGACCGGCGTGAGGTTGCCCTGCCTAACGTCGGCTTGATAGAACTGGAAGACACCGAGAGCGGGGAGAGGATAGTCGTCGATACGCGGTCGGCACAAGCACGGCAGTTGTATGCCGAACGCACCCAGCGCGCAACTGCAGCACGTCGGCAAGCTTTTCGGGCAAGTCAGATTGATTCTGTTGACATCCGTACGGACGAGCCTTGTGCAACGCCGCTGATTCGCTTTTTTCGTCAGCGTGGCGCGCGGCGTTAAGATAGGATACGTCGCGATTCGGACATCGCTCCTATAAGAGACGCTGGGACATCCAGAAACTGCTCTTGGGGGAAAACCAAATGCCTCTGCAAAAATGCTTATAATTCTTGCATTTTTTTTGTACTTTTTGTAAAATAAAACAATCTGATAAGTTTTGAAACGCTAACAGCTTCGAAGGTACGCGATTCCACAGCGCACCTACTATAGAAGGAGATTCTCAATGAAAACCTCTCTTATGTTTAGGTTTTTGATGTTAGGTCTGATTCTCATGGTACCGGTGTTGGCAGCCCACACCCAAGGAGTCAACGAGAAAGACCTCATCATCTACTACAGTTTCAACGAAGATACCCTCAAGGGTGAAGATGTCCTTGATGTGTCGGGAAATGGAAATGATGGCCTCCTCCGCGGCAACGATCTTGAGATAGTCAAAGGTAAAATTGGGGAGTGCATGGAGTTTCCCGGTGTTGCAACTGCCTATATTTCCGTGCGGGAACACAATTACAGTGAACCGATTGAGGAGTTGAGCCTCGCGGCATGGGTTAAGGTGGAGCAAAGAGGAATGATTGCTTCATGGGATCGGAGTGAATTTTTCCGTTTTGCTGTCGGCGATGACGTGGGGGCGAACGCAGCCACAACCTTTGTTGCTTTCGACAACTGTTGCCCGATACATGATTGGCATGGTGATACTGATGTCGCGGATGACCAGTGGCATCACCTCGCTGCAACATTTGATGGCAATGAGAAGCGCATCTACGTTGATGGCAAACTAGATGCGAAGATAGCCGCACCGACCAAAGTCATCGGCGCAGGGCTGGCAAGGTACGGATTCATCGGAATTGGCTCAGAAGCAGCCGACTTTAATGCAGCAACGGGACCCACATGGGCCTTTAAAGGGCTTATGGACGAGTTTCTAATGTTCCACCGATCGCTCTCTGAAAAAGAGATTGAACACCTTGCCAACGGCCCCGAAAACCCGTTTGCAGTTGACCCTGCCGGTAAACTGAGCACGACATGGGGTTACATTAAAGAGGCTAGGTAGGAAATGAACGGGCAGGTTTCCGCAAGGTTCGCCTGTTCCCTCAGCCCACTGTAAGGGGCGGGCCCCGTGCCCGCCCATTGCCTCAATCCACTGTAGGGGGGATGCCTCAGGGCTCGCCTGTTCCTCGTGTCTCCTCAAACTTGACTTACGCCTCAGCTGCCGCTACAGCCTCCTGAATGCCCGGCCATTCGCGCCAGATATCGGTATAACCATCATAGCCGTTTTTCTCGCAATCCACGTGACGCACTCGGAAAATTACCGCGTAGCGGATATCCGCTGCCGCGTTCGCTGCCGCGGAGTGGACTATTTGGTGGTGCGTCAGGACAACATCCCCTGCTTTGCCAACAATCTGTGTGGGCCCTTCAGACAGTTCAAGCCTGGGCATGCCGTTCGCCAGCAATTCATGGCCTTCCTTTTTGAAATAGTCAGCGAAGAGGCTGTGCGATTTCGGCCACACCGTAAAGTTGCCGCTATACGGCTGCAGCACATCTGCCAGATAAACGACTGCAAGTGCCGTAAACCCGCGCCGATAGACACCCTTCGCCATGCCGTTTTTACCATTTCCCAACCCATCTAAGTGGCCGCGAGGTTCGTTCGCATCTGCTTGCAACGGCCCAGGAAAGCGCAACGCTATCTGTCCCGAGCTCGGCGTTAGCACGTTCCCTTCGCCCATCAACGATTCGGCGATATTGTAGATAGGAGTCTTGCTGAAAATATCCACAATTTCGGGCGTGTTCCGAATTTCGTTGCAATACGATTGCGCCCGAAACCGCTCCAGATCGCCCTGATGCATGCCGGCAGCCCCGATGGAATGGTTAATCGCTTGCCGAGCAGCATCCACCATCAGCTGCGGAACAACCCCAGGAATTGTGATATAGCCGTTTTCATAGAAAGCTAGCTTCTGTTTACGCGTCAACATATTTCTCTTATTTCCTCCCGAAAAAATTTTGATAGGCTCATTATAGCACTTTTGGCGTTTTTAAGCAATTTTTAAATTGAGCTAAAAATAGTGGGCGTTATTCCGGTCGGTTATACCTACCGGACTAAGGCGTGGGCGGGGCGACCCCGCCCCTACGGGACTAAGGTTGTTTTGTAGGGATAGGCCTTGTGCCTACCCTATGTTCTTGGGGTCAGCCGCGCCGCGCCCCTAAGCACCGTGCATTCAGACGAACCTCACCTCACCTTCCCAAAGATGTCGAACCCGCGAGGCCCCAAAATCCGCGTCATTCTGCGTAATCCGCGTAAATCCGCGATTCAGACGAGAAAAATCCGCGTCATGCCGCACCTCCCCTCCCCAAAAAAAACAGGGCAGCGAACCGAAGTCCACCGCCCTGCTCGGGTTAGGTTAGTTTAGAATATATCCCCGAATCTTACTCTTGAACCTTCAAATTGCCCCACGTCGTCGTGAGTTTACCAGCGGCACCGATATGCCCGCGCAAGCGAGTCGCATCCGTCAAACGCTGACGATGCCCGTCAAACGAAACATCCTCTATCTGATAATAGTAGACAACGTTCGGTTTGGCAGTCTTGTCGGTGTAGCTGTAAGTCTGCTTTTCGCCCGTGGTACCCGCACCTCGAATCATCGTGGGATTGATAACCACAAACTCACCCGTCTTCGTCGCACTCCGCAGAATGTTAAACCCTGCATTGTTCAACTCCGACTGCGTCGTCCACTTGATAACCACACCAGCATCCGTGCGTTTGGGTAAGAAACTTGACAAAGACACAGGCAAAGCAGTACCTGGATAGTAGCCCGGTGTGCCGATATCGTCTGAAATACCGTAGTAGGTGTCGCTCGGAATCCGGATCAGTTGCTCGGAACCTTCCGCGCTAACCCACTTGTCTGTTGCAATTCTGTCGTCATAGTAGCGGATGAGCGAGATACGTTCCTCTGGATTACCAATCTTGTCCTCTGTCAACAGCTCCGCACCAATCGTCACTGTGTCGGTGGGAGTGCCTGACAACGCCACATCTTTGCCGAACAACTCCAACGTGAACCCTTTCATGCTCAGCATCGAAAACCGGCTATTCTCAACCTCTAACGCTTGCCGCGCACCTCCGCTTTCGCTGTCGTTCCACAAGAGCATCACGCGCTGGGAGTTGAGCGGCTGCGGTGCAGAACCACGACGCGTCGCAATCAGGAGCGTCTGGTTCGGGCCAATAATGTAACCGTTAGGCAGATTGATAGTGACATTCTGACGGGAATCCACATCAGTGCCCTCATTTTCTATTTTCAGACGCCACGCATTAAGGTTGACACCTCGGGTATCCGAACTATTGCGGAGCTCTATCCATTGCGGATAACGCCCGTTATCGGAGACTACCATAATCTCACTGATGGTCACTGCACCACCAGCAAGATCGCCCGGTTTTTCCTTGAGCGCATCATTCGGGAAACCAGGCGTGCCACCATTGGCATTAGTGTTACTCGCACTCCGGTCATACCCTAGCCCGGTGTAATTTGCATAATCCCACACTTTTTCGCCAAAACCTTCACCAGCCTTATTGCGCTTATACACTCTGCCCTTGGCAAGATCGCCATTAATCGCGTTGCCGTTCCCTGCGGGCGTGGCTATAAGGGGCCAAATACTGGTTTTCAACCCCTCATCTGGTAAAAAGAGCTCACCACTGATATCGACGATCTTTTCATGGTTCGTTTTAGGCTCGCTGCGCAGCACTAACAGGAACTTACCATTCCCAGGCAGAGTACTTAGACCCGCATGGGGCAGAACAATCGTGCCCTTCGCATCATAGAACATCGCATCCGTCTGGATACCGCTCTTTTCCTGATCGACTGCCGCAGTTATACCCTCAGGATCCCCAAACTTTTTGCCGCGCGCTAAAGGCGTGGTCAACGGATCTTTGTTCACTAGGAGCAACACCTTGCCAGCACCTAGTTTGTAATCACCCTTATCATTTGGGAAATGCATCACACGATGTTCCTTACGATCCGCATCGATAATGCTCAACTGCCAGTTTTTGAGATTGGCTTCACCCGTGGACACATTGCGGAGCTCTATCCAAATGTGGTCTGGGTTGTCACTGTGCCCTATCTCGTTGATGATAACAGGCGAATACGGAATAGTGGTTCGGTTTGCCTGCGTTATCTGCGTGGTAGGTTTCGCCCCCGGGGTCGCAATACGATTGGGCGCAATATTGAGCGCAGGCGTCGTGCTGGCCTCCCAACTACCAGAAAGCGTGCCATTAGGCGCATCCTTCGCCGCCTTGCTGAAATCAACCTTACGGCGCATGGAGATCAGCGGCACAACATCAGCACCTGCCGTCTCCTCAGTCGCAGCCACGGCCACTGTTCGCCCACCTTGGCCCGGCACGGCCCACCTGCCATTCCCCAAGTTACCGACCGTATCAACCGCCTTGGCATCGGCAGCGAAAGTGTCCGAGCTGAAGGGCGTAACCTTCAACTGGTAATTGGACAACTGAATCTCGGCCGAGCCTGCATTGTAAATCTCAAGCCACTGGCTCAACTTCGGATCGGTTTGACTCAGATCGCTGCCCCACATGATTTCGGTGATGATGGGACCCACTTTTTTACTCACTGTCGTTGTGACTCTCGTGTCAATCAATTCAAGGGTACCACCGTTGCTGTCGGGACCGAACAAGTTTTCTAAGTGCGGCAAGCGCGCTATAGAATAAAACCTCTTCGCTAAGCCGGTGTTCGAGACAGACGCACCGCTGTGCGCTAGCACAACAAAACCTTTGGCGGGAAGTGCTACTGATGGCAAAGCCAGCGTAGTCTCGGTCGGCACACCCAAAAGGGTAGCGGGCCCGGAGATCGTTACCATATTGGATTCCAGATTCCCGTTACCCGCAATGTCCATCACTGCATTCGCAGGCACCTTTAGCGTTATATCGCCCCCAGAAGTCGGCGTGATGGTGGCTGTGTAGCGCGTGTACCAAGGCACTTCATGTGTGGTCTCCGCAGTCCCACCTCCACCTCTTCCTGCAGATACTCCATCATCTGACATTTTCACGCCTGCATACACAAGATTCGTGACTTCCGCATTCGAGATTCCCGCACTGAACTTGGTTTTGAAACCCTCGATGAACTCAGCATTGGTGTGGTCATGGAACTCCGCAAATATCCAGTCGCCGAATCCATAATTCGCATTATGGAAACTGATTGTCACATCAAAGGCACCTGTCTGCGGCTCCGTCGGGACATCTAGTATCTGCGTTGTCGCGCTTATGGTATCTACCCCGTGTTTGTGATAAGCTCTATGAGCGTTGGTGTTGGGATCCCAGAAATCGTGCCCAGGCGAAAAGTTTAACCCAGTGTTGGTGTCGCTCCAGAGGCTGTTGCCGACTGCGTCTGTAAGGCCACCAGCAGTATAAGTCAGCCGAATCTGCGGGTGGAGATCGAAATCACCGTCCAGATCCCCTGTAGTACCCCCACTGCCCACAACGTAGGTTGGCTTTAACATGGCTGCAGGGAGCCCAGAGGGAGCTGTCATCACTCTCTGATCGCCATCCAGATCTATCTTCCACACAGGGTTAGCGTTAGTGCCGAACTTCACTGGCTCGTTAAACGCTAGCTGAGCCTCTATTGTCTCCCCTGCGCCGTAAAAATAAGCTTTTCGCTTCTTAGTTGCATCGTAAGCAACAATCTCGCCGGCGGCATACTGACTCTTGTTATCTATAGAATCGTAATAGACCCAAAACAGGTGGGTATCGGCCATCTTAGAAGCCGTGCTAATGATTGCCCCCGAGCCAGGCATGGTGGGATCTGTCGTAGTCGCAAGCCGAGGGCGTACTCCGTCCACCTTGTAGGCAGTAGCGAGATTACCATCACTGTTGTACCCTGCAAAGTTAGTCAAAGTCGCAGCAGTGCTAGTGCCGGCATTCAGAAGACGATTACCATTATGGAATCCATCTGTACCCGCCCTGATCTGGATACCATCTGTATCCAGATCACGATTACCTACTGTGTACTCGAACGTAATCGACATTTGATTTAACCCGTCTGCCTCGGGGACACGAGCATGGCCAGTGTTGGCTGCACCGGGCCCTGCTGCCCATCTGAGTGTACTACCGGCACCAAACGAAGTGCTAAACGTGCCATTTGGACCGATATATAGAATCACGCGCACGTTCTGGCTGAGATCCACGTTGCCGCTCGTAAAATTCACCGTAATGGAGAGTGTATCGCCTGCTTTAAAGGTGTTATTCTGTGCAGAATCAGGGGCGGCGATAGTCACAGTGGAAGCAGAGGCAGCCTGGGCAGATCTCGGGGCTGCAAGGGTAGCAACACCGGCAAGCAGCAGTAACACGAGAAACTTGGTCATGAAAGAATTTTTTAAAGTATTAGTATTCATTAGTCTCCTCCTTAAATACTAATTGTTCGCTAGCTTAATTTGAAAATAGGAAAACCGTCGGATGCTGCCCACGGTTTTCCGGTATGTTAGAGAACATGGGCGAAGAGATTTTCCCTGAATTCGGTTATGGGAACAAAACCGCCCGCAACGCACTCCGTCGGTTTGAGACGAAGAGGGTGCGGGCGCGAAGCTGCGCCGACCGTGGCGGTCGACGGGGGTTGCTTGTGAAGTTTTATAGGGATTATACTTAACGCATGTGAAGTTCGGGGGGGGGTAAACCGAACTGTAAGCTCACATCATCCAAAACGTGTGAACACGTGAACCGGACCTTGCAGGCATACAACCACCCAAGCACCTTGGGGAGGCGCGTTTGTTGCAGGCACTTTTCTTTCACACTGGCGGTTTTATCAAGCTTTTTATGGTTCATGTTCATTGGCGTTCATACATTTTTGAGGGAAAAACTTACTGGTTGTGGCTCCACCTTGTAACGCAGAATAACGTCAGACACGCGTGCGCGGTTACAGACTCACCGCTTGGATGCGCGTGAGTTTTTCTTTATGCTTCAATATTATACGACAAAAGGTTTAAAATGTCAAGACTTTTTTCGCTTTTGTCTGAATGCACGGATTATCGCGGATAACGCGGAAGTACGCGGATTTTTCTCGTCTGAATCGCGGATTATCGCGGATTACACCGAATGACGCGGATTTTGGGTGCCGCGCGGGGCAGCATTTTTGGTCAGGGGAGGGGAGGCGCGGCTGACCCACAAGAAAACAGGGTAGGCACAAGGCCTACCCCTACAAAAGAAATTAATAGCAAGATACCGAAAATGTTAAACCGCGCGGGCCCCAAAATCCGCGTACTTCCGCGTAATCCGCGTAAATCCGCGATTCAGACGCGTATTCCGTGATTCAGAGAAAGTCAGCCGTGTCATCCGCGCAAGTACGCCGCAAGTACGCCGCAAATCGTGGGCGGGGAGACGCCGCCCCTACGGGACTAGGGCGCAGGCGGGGAGACGCCGCCCCTACGCACAGGATATCTCGCACAGCAGTTACCCAACCCCTACGAGCGAAATAAAAAAAGGGTTGATTGTTAACACAGAAAGATGCTATAATTCCTGTGAATTCGCTTTGCTGTGCCAGAGCAGAAAAAACGTCAGAATATGGGGGGCACCGTGTCGCGACACCCCGGAAAATACCCGTTTAAATTCTTAAACTTCATTTTTAACAATGCAAATCACTTCAAGGAGTTACCAAAATTGTGAGAGCGATTGTCACCAAACTCTTGCCCGATAAACGGCGCGAAAAAGTTGTCGTCTCGGAGTGGCCTGAACCTGCCGCGCCTGTTGATAATGAGGTGTTGTGTGAAGCGGTTTTCACGGGCTTAACAAACGGCACGGAGCGGAATCAGCTTATCGGCGGGAACTATGCCGCGTCTGATGAAAGGTTGCCGGCAGGCGGCGGTTACCAGAACGTCGGCCGTGTGATTGAAACCGGCCCTGCGGTAACCCAGCTGCAACTCGGCGACCTCATCTACGCCAGCAAGGACCACGTTGAAAGGTTCACGATTCCGGAGGATGGGTTACTGCTGAAATTGCCACCGGACATCAACCCCGCGGAGGCAGCCCTTTTCGGCATATCGGGTGTGGCGATGCACTGTTGCCGCCGCATCGATGCACGCATCGGCGAAAAGGTGCTTATTGTCGGGCAGGGGTGCATCGGCATGTTTGCCGCGCAGATTGCCTATGCGATGGGCGCGCGCGTCACGGTATGCGATATTGAGGAATCTCGATTGGCACAGGCGCGCCAGCTTGGTGTCGCGGAACAAGTTATCAATACCAGCGGCGATAGTTGGGACGCTCAGCTCGAAGCGGGGACGTTTGATGCCGTTATGGACTTCGCAGGCGCTGGAGACATCATCACGCCGATG
Source organism: uncultured Poribacteria bacterium (assembly GCA_958295855.1). GTDB lineage: Bacteria > Poribacteria > WGA-4E > WGA-4E > WGA-3G > CATQHH01. The sequence continues at coordinate 1,805,865 of OY282383.1, forward strand.
ATACACGCTTGCAAAGTGCGTGGACGAGTACTCTTAGTGGCAGGCCGATTTGACGTAAACTACACCTTCAACGTCGGACAACACAAGGAGATTAGTATCCTTCAATGTAGCCACTTTACCCGCGATGATCTGGCAAACCTTTGCCGGCTCCTCCGTCAAAATTCAGTTAAAATTGCACCCCTTATCCGTCACCAGGTAAACGTTGACGACGCGCCACAGATATACCGTTGGCTCCGCGATGAACCGATGCGCCTGCTAGGCACTGTATTTGAATGGTAAATAGAGATGTCTTCTTGTAGGCGGGCTCTCTGCGGCTGTAAGGGGCCAGGCTCTAATCCGTGTAATCCGCGATTCAGACAGTATTAGGAGAAAAATCATGTCAAACGTAAGATTAGGCTTTATCGGCACAGGTGGCAACATGAATCGTCACCTACGCGAATTAACCGAGATCGGTGGCACTCAATTCGTCGCCTTTTGTGATATTGTTGTCGAAAAGGCGGAGCAAGCTGTTAACAAGTATGGCGGCAAAGCCTACGCTGACTATAACCAGATGCTCGCATGCGAGGAATTAGATGCTGTCTATATCTCTATTCCGCCATTCGCACACGGTGCCCCGGAGAAAGCTGCCGTCGCTGCTGGGCTGCCGATGTTTGTCGAAAAGCCTGTCCACATGGATGCTGATGAGGCAAAAGAGATTGCGGCGCAAATTGAGGACAAGGGCATTATCACTGCTGCTGGTTATCAGGAACGCTATCTTGATATTATAGATAAGGCGCGGGAGCTGCTCGCCTCCCGGCGAGTCGGATTTTTTATGGGCTACTGGATGGGCGGCATGCCGGGCGGCTGGTGGCGCGACAAGTCAAAATCCGGCGGTCAGCTCATGGAGCAGACGACGCACGAATTTGATATGGCGCGTTATCTCTTCGGCGAGGTTAAAACCGTGTATGCCGTCGCCCGCTGCGATCTCATTCCCGATACGGATTACGATATTGAGGAGGCATCTGCTGTCTCTTTACAATTTGAGAGCGGTGTGTTCGGTGTCATGTTTTCTGCGTGCTTCACGACCCATGGGATGCGGCGTTCTGGCCTAGACATCTTTTGTGCGGATGGTTCGCTGGAATACCATCTTCGTAAGGCGCTTGTGCTCTCCACAGCCGAAGGAACAACCACGTGGCGCCCGGAAAACAACTGCACGATTGCCATGGATAGCACTTTTATTGAGGCAGTTCGCACCGGGGACGGCAGTGCAATCCGCTCTCCGTATGCAGATGCCGCCAAGTCTGCAATTTTGTCCATCGCGGCGAATCACTCCTTGGAAACAGGCGAACCTGTCCACCTATAGGGGAATTCGTTGTCAGTCTTCAGTCTTCAGTTAACTGACAACCATAAGAGAAAATGACACAACAGATTAACCTCCCCATCACTGGGATGCACTGCGAAAACTGCGCAACTACCATCACGCGACATCTCAAAAAGATGGCAGGTATCCTTGCAGCAGATGTCAGCATCGCCACGGAACAGGCGGCTGTCACCTTCGATGCGGCAGCACTTAGTGAGGAATCCATCGTTAGCAAAATCCGAGAGCTCGGTTTTGACGTTGTTGATGCAGATACGGAAGCCGCTGCGCGTGCAGCGGAGCTCCAACGACAAAAGTTGCAATTCAGCGTTGGGTTGATTTTCACACTCCCCCTTTTTCTGATTAGTATGGGGAGGGATATGAATCTGATTGGTGAGTGGGCATCTGCACCCTGGGTGAACTGGCTGATGTTTAGCTTAGCCCTGCCGGTGCAGTTTTATGTCGGTTGGGATTACTATGTCGGTAGCGTTAAGGCATTACGCAATCGTTCTGCCAATATGGATGTGCTTGTTGCGATGGGTTCATCTGTGGCGTTTCTCTACAGCGTCGCTGTCACAGTATCGCTTGTAGGGCTAGGTTCCCGTGCCTCAGCCCTGCCCCTCGGCACCCACGTCTATTTTGAAACAGCCGCTGTCATCATCACGCTGATTAAACTGGGAAAACTGCTGGAGGCACGCGCCAAGGGCAAAACGAGTGCCGCTCTGAAAAAATTGATGCGCCTCTCCCCGAAGACAGCGTGTCTTCTCAAAGATGGCGAAGAACAACACATTCCGGTTACGCAGGTAGCGGTAGGAGATTTGCTCCTTGTCCGCCCTGGCGAGAGCATGCCTGTTGATGGAATCGTGCGCGAAGGCACAAGTGCTGTAGACGAAAGCCTGTTCACCGGCGAAAGCTTGCCCGTAGACAAGGCAGCGGGTGACACCGTTGCCAGTGCAACAATTAACCAGAGTGGCATGCTCACAATTGAGGCGGCGCGCGTCGGTTCAGAAACCGCCCTTGCCAGGCTCGTCCAGTTGGTACAGGCAACACAACGGAGCAAAGCCCCTATCCAACGTACCGCTGATGCAGTCGCAAGTGTATTTGTGCCGGTCGTTTTATGCATCGCCGTTGTGACGTTCCTCGTGTGGTGGTTTCTCATTGGCAGTGGGTTCACACCAGCGATGCTCAGGTTGGTGGCAGTACTTGTTATCGCGTGCCCGTGTGCATTGGGGCTTGCTACGCCGACGGCTATTATGGTAAGCACCGGCATCGGCGCGCAGCGAGGCATCCTCTTCCGCAATAGTGCATCACTGGAGCGCGCTGGCGCGTTATCCCGAATTGTCCTTGATAAAACAGGCACCTTAACGCAAGGCCAGCTCAACCTCACTGACATCATCGTTAGCGATAACCTTGCAGGCGTGCTTTCCAAGGGCGCACCGGACAACGAAACCGCCCTGCTCCAACTCGCTGCCGCTGCAGAGCGCGGCAGCGAGCACCCCATCGGCAAAGCAATTGTCCGCGCCGCTGCCGAACGCGGGATTGACACCGTCGCGCCCACCGAGTTCACAGCCATCGCTGGGCACGGCATCACTGCACAATTCCGTGAAAATGCGGTAGGAGTAATCATAGGCAACCATACCTTAATGCAACAGCACGGAATTGCAACCAGCGAGCTCGCGAAACACGCGGAACGGTTGCAAACCGACGCGAAAACGGTGTTATGGGTGGCAATTGATGGGCATGCGAAAGGGCTTCTCGCTGTTGCAGATACAGTGAAACCAGAGGCAAAAGCAGCTGTCGGCGAACTCGGGCAGCTCGGATGCACAGTGACAATGATGACCGGGGACAACCGCGGCACTGCTGCTGCCATCGCCAAAGCTGTAGGGATTGACGATGTCATGGCAGAGCTCACACCTGAAGACAAAGCCGCTGCTGTGAAGGAATTACAGGCGGAAAGCAAAGGGCTCGTCGCCATGGTAGGGGACGGTATCAATGATGCCCCCGCGCTCGCGCAAGCGGATGTCGGCATGGCACTCGGCACAGGGACCGATATTGCCATGGAGACAGCGGATGTGACATTGATGCACGGTGTGCTGAGTACTATGCCAGAGGCTATCCGCTTAAGCCGGGCAACGATGCGCACCATCAAACAGAATCTCTTCTGGGCATTCTTTTACAATGTGCTGTTAATTCCTATTGCGGCAGGTGTACTCTATCCGTTTTCGTCCTTGCCCTCAATGCTGCGCGAGTTGCACCCGATGCTTGCTGCGTTTGCAATGGCGTTTAGTAGTGTGTCGGTTGTGCTAAACAGTTTGCGGAATTCAGTTACCAGTGCCGCTCTCGGAGAGAATGAGAAGCGGTGAACCTAAATTGAATCCCTCATGAAAAACGCGACATTGAACCTTGGGGAAGTCAAAATACATCTGTGAAAGTAAAGGAAGCCGCGGATGAAATTGTTCGCTGGAATGTGGACAGCATCGTCTCGGCGATGCGGGAGTTAGCGTGAACATGGACAGAAAACATGAATTGCTTGAAATCTACAAACTCCATGCGGAACTCGCGGACAGCATCAGCAGGCAACGGGGTACAGCAAACCGCTTCTATATGCTGGTTTTGTCTGGATTGTCGGTTCTTTTTTCCGCGCTCCTACAACGCCGAAATGGAGTGCCCCTCGGCTGGCTCATGATAGGCTTTGGCCTACTCGGCACACTTCTGGCAGCAGCATGGTATATTATCATTCGCTCTTACCGCCAGCTGAATTCCGGAAAGTTTGGAAAGTTTAAGGTACTACAAGAATTGGAAGAAAAACTCGCCTATCCATTTTTCACACGCGAATGGGAGCTGCTAAAGGAAGGTACTGATCGAAAAACCTATTCGGAACTCACCATTGTCGAGACATTTGTACCGATTATCTTCTGTGTCTGTTTTGTAGGATTGTTGCTCATTGGAGTTGTTCTGTTGGTAACTGGTGCAGGCGGGGCACAATAAAAATTACGCAAGTTAAGCAATAGTTAATTAGAATTAATTTGACGGTTTAATTTTGATATGGTATAATTTTGGCATATATCCGTTGCAGAAAGGATGACGACATGGCTAAAGCTGCACCAATTGTAAGGGAAGCGACTCGAGCACAGAGTGAAAATGTGGAGTCTATTGTTTTGCGATTGAATAACGGCCGGATAGTCATTCCAGATTACCAACGGGATGCAGAGCAATGGGATCACAGGAAAGAATCGCTCTTCATAGAATCACTGCTGAATAATCTGACTACGCCAGCGTTCTTTTTCTCAGAGAATTACGAAACGGGCTCAATAGAAGTTGTTGATGGCCAACAACGGTTGAGTACAATACTGAAGTACGCGGAAGACCAATTTGAACTGATGGCGAGTAGCGCAATTAACTATTTCTCTCCAGAAAGTGTCCACTACAGCGGGAAAAAGTTTTCGGAGTTACCAAAAACGCTTCAATATGTTTTTAACGATTACCCACTTGCAATCATTTACCTTCCGCCGAGCCTCGAACTTTCAACTAAGCTTGAGATATTTCGGCGCATCAATGAAGGTGGGACACCTTTTACCGCGCAAGACATTCGCCTCTCCTATTACAGCGAATCCAAGTGCGTCTACTTCATTCGGATTGCCGGCATTTATGCTAAAACGCCTTCCGCGAGACGAATGGTAGATGCGGCTGCCGAAAAGGGCGTAGAGCATCCATGGGAAAAACATCCTGACGCGTGGGAACTCTGGAAAGATTGGTGGGAGGGCAAACATCGAGCGAAGGGGCAGACTCCCTCCGCAATGGTTTTGTGGTACCTCGTGTTCTTGCATAGAGAAAAGTTGAATCAACTCATCTCGGATCCAAATTCAATGAAGCATCTTCCGCTGGTATTTCACGGCTCAACAGAAGAGGCATTAGACATCTATTGTGCACAGTTGCAATTCACGGATACACAAGGCGGAACGCCTGTGTTTCCTACTTATGGAAATGGGCTTGAAGCCGAATTCCAAAGTTTTGTCAAGTGGGTAGAGGCAATCCTTCGACGCGGCCTACCCGGGGTGAGTGTTGATAAATACAAGCAAATGGCATTATTGATTGGGGCCGCAGTCGAATTGAAAATGGATATAGCTCAGTTGAGTCATGATGCGTGGGATGCAATCGCAGCGTTTATACGAACCCCGCGTTTGGCGGGCAACAAGTGGCTTGAAAAAGAAGGAGGATACCCCGAATCAAGAGGACGTTGGAAAGGTGACCGGGGCCAGAAGGCCCAATGCGATATGGCAAAACTCCTTTTGTCACGAATTGTGGAAAAATACCCTTGAACACACTACCACCCAATCTTCCTCCATGCGATTCGCGGGCTCGTCATTTTCCAATACGATGGAAAGAATCGTATTTCCGTAGAAACTACGACGAGAACCGCGGCGGCTATGTTTGCCCGGACTGCAAGCGGGTTTTCTCTGGCACAGCAGGCTTCCGACAACTTGATGCCGATCATATAATACCGTATTCACGAGGCGGATTAACTGAATGGGAAAACTTAACTTTGCTGTGCAAACCATGTAATGTCGCGAAGAGTGACAAGATGTAACTCTTTTTAGTGTTGCCGCGCATGGGGGAATCACTGTAGAATTGCTCAATTGCAAGCGAGGTTTCAAAACAGGCAGAGCGAGCTAAAAGCCTCTGAGGGTGAAATTTCACCGGAGACCTACGTTGTTTTGTAGGGGTACGTCTCGTGCCTACCCTGTGTGCCTACGCTCCACAACCCCCAATACCTGTTCCACCGTAATCCCATCAATCACTGCACAACTGCCAGCACCGCACCCCCCAGGATGCCGCCCCGGATGGCACGGATTACATCCCAACTCTATCCCACTCTGCACAACGCAATGCTTCTCGCCATACGGACCGCTCCGGTAATGATTCGTTGAACCGAAGAGGGCAACCACCGGCGTATCCACAGCGGCAGCGATGTGCATCGGGCCCGTATCGTTGCCAATATACACATCGCATGCAGATATTAACGCCGCGAGGTGCCGCAAGTCCCCCGTTTTGACGAGAATTGGCGGAGTATCCATCAGGCCTGCAACCTTGTTTTGGAGTTCGCGTTCGTTCGGACCGGCGAAGAGCAAAATTGAAGCGTTCTGTTTTTTACATAAGGCACTCGCGAGGTGCGCGTAGTTCCGGGCATCCCACAACTTGTACGTCCAATTCCCTCCCGGGTGAATCCCGATTAATAATGACTCTGAACTTCTGGTGCGTCTCGCATAGCGAGGCACAAGACTTCGTCCTACATCTGAAGAAGATGTGGTGAGAAAACGTTGCGCTTCATCCTGTTCTGATCCAGTTAGTTGTAAGTGAGGATGTGCATCCGTTGTGTTAACGCCGTGTCTACGGAGGGTTTCCAGATATCGGGTGACAGCATGGAGCTCCCTATTGCCGCGCACCATGCCCCAATGTTCCGCGCCGATACACCGCGCTGTCAGGCTGTCCCGTAGATTCACAACCAGATGGAATTTTTCGCGCCGCAATGTTTTTATCAGTTTTACTCGGCCTTTCCACCCCGCGTGTTCGCCTCGATTGTCGTACACGAGTGTGGTGTCAAGTTGCGGTTCGTTGGCAAAGAGGTCGAACGCTCGCGTGCCAACGAGAAAGGTGATGTGTGCATCTGGGAAGTGTGTTCGTAGGGGTTGGATAACGGCAGTAGACAAGACTGCATCGCCAATAAAACTGAAACTGAATACGAGGATTTTTTTACGCATTTTGTGGGTAGAAGCCCCGCCCCTACAATTTGTAAGGCGCCCTAGGTGAGCACAGTTACCTGTCTCTACGGTTTAAAAGATTCAACGAAATCAATAGCTTTCGTCAAGCCGTCTTCTGTTTCCATCTGTTCTCCCAAAACCTGTGCCCGCGTAGTCATCGAGGGGGTTGCTAACACCTGCCGGATGCGCTTCGCCAAGCGTTCGGCGGTAAGGTTCCGGCGGTGCAGATGCCTCGGTGCAACGCCTAGGTGAGATAGGCGTTTTCCCCAATAGGGCTGGTCTGCGTGATGTGCTACGACAACAGAGGGGACTTTTGCACGACATACTGACGCTGTTGTTCCAGCACCACCGTGATGCACAACGCAGCACCCTTGCTGAAACAACCACTGATGGGGGACATATTCTGTGCAAAATATATCCGGCAGTGTTGCTTGCGTGCCGAGTTGTCCCCACCCTGCTTGGATGATGGCGCGTTGGTTTGCTTTTCTGACGGCCTCAATTAAGATTTCGGTTGTCTCACGTCCATTTGAGCCCCCCATAGAGCCGAAGGAAATAATAACCGGTGGCGGTCCCTCTGCCAAAAAAGCGACCAGGGCAGGTGGTGGGGTATAAGAGGGCGACGCAAGGTGCCATACCCCCGTGAATTTGTGATTCGGTGGAAAATCAGCTGGTGGGCAGAGCGTTGGAGATGCCGCAATGAGGTTCAGGTATGGCGAATACATCCCATCTAATGCGACTGAAGCCCGTGGTTCTCCACCGACAGACATGATAAATTGATTAAAAAGTGCATCCACACTTAAGGTAAGGCGGAGCTGCACCAATTTCCATACGATAGCGTTGAATGTGCGTCCCCAATTTGGGAACGGATAGGGCGCGACGTCGAGGGATTTGATGAAGCCTGGGCAATACGTTACGGTAATCCACGGTACACCGTTTCGAATCGCCGCCTCCTGTCCAGGAATGTCCACTGAATGGCAAATCGCCATATCAAACCCTTTCATTGCGCTCAAGCAATCCTGATGCCACTTTTCACCGCGGCGCACAATCCCCTCTTCTACGATGAGCTGCAGCATCGCGAGCGGGTCGCGCTTTGGGATAATGGCATCCATCGCCGCGTGAAATTCTGACAAATCGAAATCGACTCCTATCTCGTGGCATTCCGCACCGATCTCAAGAATCTTGTCTCTATAAAGTGTTGGTGCACAGACACGGACCTGATGCCCTCTGTCAAGCAAGCGTTCCGCTAATGCCAGGACCGGGTAGACATCTCCCGTTGTGCCCCACCCTACTACGACAATTTTCATTTTTGTCTCGTTTCTACGGTTATCGTCGTTGCATCCCAAACCGGTTCAATAGGAAGTTTTTTCGTGCATTCCCATCCGATTTTGCACTTATGCGCGCTACAGGGCCAACACGGCATATCTCGCCGCACAATAGCTGCGTTTTCACTCAACGGGTGCCATGCCACATGATCCGTCGGGCCGAAGATAGCCACTGTCGGCACATCCAATGCTGCCGCTAAATGCATCGGGCCGGAGTCATTACAGACGACAAGCTCACAACAAGTCAGCAGGGCCGCCAGTTCGCGAATTGTTGTGGGGGCGTAAGTGATGGGACTACACTGCATCGCTTGTTGGATATTGCGCGCCAGTTCTGCCTCTTCGGGACCGTGTAAGAGGAGGATAGTCGCGTTGTAATGGCGAGCTAACCTGTCAGCGAGTTCCGCATACTGTTTTTCCGGCCAGCGTTTATCGAAAGAACTCCCTCCAGGGTGAATGCCGATAAGCCTAGCGTCGGTTTCGGGGTTACAAACCCCTCCGACAAATTTAACACCACACGATGCGAGGCGTGCCTTCGCGTTGGCAATCTCATCAGGGCGCAGGTGGAACACCAGTTTTCGCGTGCCTTCGCCGCGACAGATTAACCGCACCAACGCCAAGTTCCTGTCAACTTCGTGGATTTCGCCTTTTCGGTACCTGCCGTGCCATGCATGCGTGAGTGTGGATTTGAACCGCTTCTGATAGCGCCCCAAGCGGTACGGTGCACCAGAGAGACAAGCGATTAAGTGCGGCCACATTGCAGTTTGCATGGCAACAACGAGTTGAAACCGCTCACGGCGGAGGGAGCGATAGAATTGAAGTCTCGCTGTTAACCGATGGTGCTGCCTTTCCCTGTCAAATACAAGCACCCGGTCAACATCGGGGTTACCGCGTAGTACAGGGGCATTGAGCGGCCGTGCCAACACGGTGATTTCTGCGGATGGATAGTTTTCCCGTAGCAATGCAATCGCCGGTGTCGAATTCAGCAAATCGCCGATGCCATCGATGCGGATGATGAGGATTTTGTGGATGTCCGGGAGAATGCCCCCTCCCCTGCCATCGAGAGCTCCCGAGCGCGATGGAGGGTGCCACTTTGTGGCGAGGTGCCCTTTTGCATGTACCATAGTGCTAAACCTTTCGCGAGAATTTGGCTGGAGCCATTTTGGTTCATCTCTGAGTAGTATAGCACAAGGGGCATCAAAAAGCAAACGTGCCAAGATTATTTGGTTCTCTAGTGATGCGGGCCGAAATAACAACGAATCTGTGAATGCGGGGCTCGGTATCTGCATTCCAACTGATGGTGCCTTTCTTCTCATCAAAGGGCGCGATGAATTCAAAAGCCCCGGAAGTGAATTCACTCGTTTCGTTTTCGCCGAGGAAACGCAGTTCCCTGGTAAAGGTTGTCGTCGTGAGTCTCATGGTGCCTGTGGCTTCAACCGGGTCCCCGCGAACCTCGTAGCGAACCAATTCGTATGCCGCACTGATAGATTGTGCAACGCGGAACGCTCTTGAGAAGACGATAATAGAGAATGTTTTTTGCGTTTTCTACATCCCCACGCTGAAGCATGGGGTTTTGAAAACAGGGAGTGGATAAAATCCGTGTTATCTGTTTCATAATATTATTCCGTTAGGATATACCACCCTGAAAAATAGACGTTACGAGCACCAGAATCACGCCCTGCGTTTGTATAAAAGTCAAGCTTTCCGTCGAAGGTGCGGACGTGGATGCCGACTGCTCGCAGTGAGGAAGCTGAGCCAAATATGTTCCCCGCCGGCGCGGGGATTGTTTGGGTCACTGGCAGACTCAGATCACACCCCCAACCATTTCTGCTTGCTAATCCTCCTCCAGACTAGATGTTTTCCCAGACCAAATCCGGGCATCCAAGGGTGTTTATCCTTTATACATAAGAACCTATTCTCGAAAACTGAATATTTCTGTGAACAAGCAAATATAGGTTGCCGCAACACTAACTGATGTGGTATCATAGAAGTATGCATCAAAAAGAGCCTCGTGCAACTCAGGATGTTGAGAAAACCTCAACATCCCCTTTTGGCGTATCTGGCCGGTTTCCAAAACTTGCTGTGGAAAGGTTTGCTGGCACCCTCGTCCTCGGTTCCGTTCTCATTATTCTGACCTGTTATTGGATTATCTCTGCAGAAAACCGAGTCGTATGGGAATTGACAGATTTCTCAATTTTTCCCACCGTGCTCTTCACGTTCTTTCTGCTTGCTGTCCTCTCGCCGCTTCTAAAACGGGTTTTCAAGCGTGTTGCTCCAACTGCACGCGAACTCGCGATGACGTACACCATGGTATCCGTCGCGACTGCACTTGCCGGTCATGACATTGTGCGGCAGCTCGTGCCAATGATTGCGAACGCGGGGTGGTTCGCAACGCCCGAAAATGAATGGGCAGACCTCTTCTTCCGGTTCATGCCCTCCTGGTTAACCATCACAGACCGGCGGATTCTGCAAGGCTACTTTGAAGGCGATGACACGTTTTGGCAAGTGCACTATATGGAGGCGTGGCTGTGGCCAATCGTGGCGTGGAGCGGCTTGGTGATTGTGTTGCTATTTATGATGCTGTGCATTAATATCATCATTCGCAAACAGTGGATCGATCACGAGAAGTTGAGTTATCCACTGACGACGCTCCCTGTAGAACTGCTCGGCAATACGTCTGCCCTCTTTCGGAATAAACTGATTTGGCTCGGTTTCGGGATTGCGTTCGGGCTGGAAATCTTGGCAGGGCTGAACTATCTCTTTCCGGTGATACCGTCGCTCAAAATCAAGTATCAACTCTTCTTTTCGGAGCGGCCATGGAACGCGATGGGGCGTTTGCCGGTCTATGTCTATCCGTTTGCAATAGGGCTCGGCTATCTAATGCCGCTGGGACTGGCGCTGTCGTTTTGGTTTTTTTACCTATTTTGGGGCATACAACGTATCTTTTTCAGCGCGACCGGGTGGACAACGGCTCTCGGGTTTCAGACGGAGCAACGTGCTGGTGCATGGCTCGGCATCGGGTTGCTTGCCATTGTGACGAGTCGGCGGCATATTCTGGAAGTGCTAGGTGGCGTGTTCACCTTTAAATCGAAAGATGGCTTATATCGCCTTGCTGTCTTCGGGCTGATGTTTGGGCTGGCGTTCGTGTTAGCATTTTGGTATTTCGCGGGGCTGTCGCCGTGGGTTGGGCTCGGCTATTTCGGCATCTATTTAGTGTTGTGCATTGCGATGACGCGCATGCGCGCCGAACTCGGTCCCCCGACACACGAATTGCACGGGATGCATCCGGACCGAATTATGCTCCTATTTGCCGGCAGTCGGCCGTTGGGTGCACAGAATCTGACGAACACAACCTTGCTGTCGTGGCTTGCGTATGGCTACCGGTGCCATCCGATGCCACACCAGTTAGAAGCATTCAAAATCAGCAGGCAGTTTCGCTTCAGCGAGAATCGGTTGGTTGTTGCCCTGGTTGTGGCATCGATTGTGGGCACAATTATTTCCGTTGTCGGGCATGTCGCGCTCTATTATGAATACCGGTTTGCGCGGTGGGGTATTGGCGAGTTTTACCGCTTGCAAAACTGGATTACTGCACCGCGTGCGCCTAACCTACCTGCCATCCAACATATAGCGTTTGGCTTCCTTTTCACCGGCGTGTTGACGTTTCTCAAACGGCAGTTTTTGTGGTGGCCATTTTATCCAGTGGGCTACGCAGTCGGCAACGGATGGGCTATCGGCTGGATGTGGTTTTCAATATTCTTGGGATGGCTTTTCAAGCACTTACTCTTCGCAGGCGGTGGTGTACGGGCTTATCGTCAGGCGTTACCGCTATTCTTGGGGTTTATCTTTGGGCAGTTTATCGCGGGAAGCCTGTGGAGTTTGCTAGGCGTGGTGCTAAACATGAACATGTACACCCTTTTTCCGTAACCTTTCAATAGCAAGTTTTGGAAACCTGCCAGACTGCACCAAAATTCAACGAAAAAGCAAAAGAATCCCAAGTCTTTAGACTTGGCCGCCTTTAGCAAACCAAGAACCCGTGAGAGCGGTATTTAGCCCCTGCAAAGCAGGGGATAATACCTTTAGCGCATGTGACGTTTTTTTGTTAGAAAACTTGATTATGCCTATCAGTTAAAACCGACAAAAACGCAGCAGGTGTGGCTGTTTTCTATACTAGAACACCTCCGTGAATTGCACAATTCCGCGCGGGCGAATCGGATGCACGTTTACGAGACAGAGGGCAGGAGTGTTTCCTACTCCGAGCAAGGGAAGATTCTGACAAAGGCACGCGAGACTCATGCCGACTTTCGTGCTGTGCCACAGGATTTTCAGAATCATGCTCTCCGGCGTGTTGACAAGGCATTTCGCAATTTCTTTCGTCGCGTCAAAGCAGGAACAGAAGCACCCGGCTATCCACGATATCGGAAGCGGAACCGTTCTCTGAAAACTGTATCACCATTTGGATAAATCTGTCCTCGCTGTAGAGGATTTAAATCCATCGAACATGGTGAAAAACAAACACCTCAGTAAGAGTATTAATGATGCCGCATGGGCAACTTTCTTCGAGTGGTGTGCAGGCATGGTTTCCGAAAGAGACGGTTTGCATTTCCACCGAGTCGACCCGCGTAACACTTCACAAAATTGCTCTTGCTGTGGTCAGAAAGCAGCGAAGAAGCTCTGTCTATCGGACAGGACGTTCCGCTGTGTCTTCTGCGGTGAGACCATAATGCGGCACGAAACATACTCATCCGGCTTGCTTTGAGCCGTCGTGGAGAGGCGTGGGTTACCACCCTCGTAGAAGCGAGAACTTTCGAGTTACAACAGACGTGGAGATTGCGTAGTCTGAATCAGTTGACGTTGTTCGACGCGATGAACGCAATCCCACGCCTTTAGGCTTGGGGAATTGAAAACTCTTTTAGGGCTTCAGTTTCCGATTCAAAAACCTCAATGCTTTGGCTCAGCCCAATTGTATTGAAAATAGTTCGTACCTGCGTAGATGGGTGCGCGACTCGCAAAATTTGTCCTTTATCCCGTGTCTTCCAGAGCAATTTGACAATTTCCCCAAACCCACTACTCGTGATAAAACTACGCCGCTCAAAGTTAAGCAGGATCTTTTCCGCGCCCTGAACCTCAGCGTTAGCGTACGCGTCGCTCAAGCTAGATTCAGATGCCTCCGTAAGGTACCCTGTAATGTCAAATATCGCGACTTTGCCTTCGTGTCGAATAGAAATTTGATAATTTCTTCTCACAACTTTCTCCTCCAAGAGAGATTGCTAGTGCTTTGTCCAGTTTCAATCTGTAAGCCCGTTCGTCGTAGCACAATTCATTGTGCGCCCGCATGTGCAATGAATGGCGCGACCACCCAGCTGAAACTTTGAGATGGACAAAGCACAAGATGCATTAAGATATAACTATTAGTTTGCAATACAGCCCGTTAATCTTCAGTCAAAATACGTTGAAGCGGTGTGTGTTTCGGTTGCTCATGAATTACAGTGCCATCGTCAAGATGGAGCCACGTCTCAAATTGCCGTTCACCTTCCCGTAACTGAATCACCCGTGCCCCGCGCGGAAACGCAGCTCTACCATAAGTGTTGTAGCCGGTCGCCCTGCCGTAGCACAACCGAATTCCATGCAAATTTCCCCAGAAATCGTTGACATGTTCATGCCCGACAAAGGTGCCGCTCACATCGCCCGCTTCGTGCATCGCCGCAAAAAAACCGGTATTGACGCGAGGGGCACAAACGTTCTCATACTTAACCCCATAGCAGGTATGGAAATCCCAAACCTCGTCATATTCAGGAATGGGGATGTGGAAAAATGCGAGCGCGGGTAGCGGATGCCCTGCTGAGGCGGTGAATCTTGCGGATTCACTGAGGAACCACTCTATCTGGGGCCGTTTAATCCAATCGTAGCCCCCGATATCCGTTTGCGCGTAACTGCCAGAATCAATAAAGTAGAGGAGCGCCGCGGGCTCACGCTTGTCCGAACTTTGAACTGTTAAAACGTAATTGCCAACCCCTGGAATCTCCGCCGGGCCCGGTAACGCGAGAGACAACGCGCCTTCCTGCATAACGTCCATCAACTCGTGGCGATTTGCTGTCCCCTCGTCATCGTGATTGCCGAAAACTGCTGCCCACGGAATTCCGCACCGCTCCAAAATTTGGATAACCTGTCGGAGTGATTCGGCGGCATCATGGCACCCCCCACCTGCCAAAATGTCACCTGTCAGCACAATTAGATGCGGGGCTTCTGCCGTTGCAATTTGTTCCATTAACGCTCCCGATTGCCGATCGGCAGGCTCGCCGTTGTGCCAATGAATATCGGTAAATTGGACAATCTTGAAACGCCCATCTGCGCGAAACCTTAATTTGTTTTTCATTTGTTTATTGTTTTCCTCCATGCGTAACTATAACATAATTCTTAAAAATTGCAAGCAAATTGTTTTCAACAAGAATTTGCGTTGCATTCCGCAATTTTTTGTGCTAAAATGTATCTATTACTCATAGGACTTACGTAATTTGAACGCTAAATCCCAAAAACCTCAACACAATGCGAAATAACCCTTTACTAAACAGGTATGACATCCACACCGCTATTCTCTCAAACGAGAAGGTTGCGGAAGACCATTACCTATTGCGTTGTGAATGCGCTGAGATTGCGCACCACGCACGTCCGGGGCAGTTTGTCCATGTCCTAATTTCGTACGGTGCTGGCCTGTTGCTCCGCCGCCCATTTACAATCTATACGGTTGAGAACTCCCAAATAACGATGCTCTATCAAATTATCGGTGAGGGAACACAACGATTGTCAGAGATGTCAAAAGGTGCGACACTACAAGTGCTGGGACCGCTCGGAAATACGTTTGACATCGCGAAGGCACCACCCGAACTAGCAATTTTAGTTGGGGGTGGTGCTGGCATTGCTTCATTGATGTTGCTGGCAGCGGTGTTGCGCGCGCGTGGCATACAGACGCTCGGATTGGTAGGCGCGCAGCATCGCGCCCGATTGCTGAGTGTGACGGATTTGAAATCAATCGGCATCGATGTGCATATCGCTACGGATGATGGTAGCATCGGACATCACGGGTACATCACCGATGTCCTCGCAGCTCTGCTTGGGAAAACCGAGCGGCATCGCCCGACAATTTATGCATGCGGGCCGCACGGCATGCTTGCTGCTGTCACAAAGATTGCCGCTGACTTTGAGGTGCCTGCACAAGTTGCCATGGAGAATCGAATGGGCTGTGCGATGGGCGTGTGCCTGGGGTGTGTTTGTCCTGTCCGTATTGATGCGACTCATGTTGAATATCAACGCGTTTGCACCGAAGGCCCGGTTTTTAATGCAACCGACATTGTGTGGGACATTTAGCAGACTGGGCCTGCGAACATTAAATTTTGCCTAAACGAAGAAGAAGAAAAATGAGAACAACATTCTATCACAAATTAACATCCACAAGCCTCAAAGGCGAACAGCTCTCAGACGCTTGCTGCGAACAGTTATTAAGCGCTTCGGAAGTGGAATTACTTCCATTATTAGATGCTGCGTATCAGGTTCGCAAAACCTATTTCCAAAACGAAGTCCAACTGCATGTCCTCAATAATGCACAAAATGGCTATTGCCCGGAGGATTGCTATTATTGTGCGCAGGCGAACTCTGCAACAACAGACATTGAAACCTATCCATTAAAACCGGAAGCGGAGATTCTCGCGGAAGCCGAACATGCTTATGAATCTGGGGCGTATCGCTACTGCATTGTGATGAGCGGGCGAGGGCCCACGCCAAAACGGGTCGCGCATCTGGCGCACCTGATTCAAGCGGTTAAAGCGCGATACCCGATTGAAGTGTGCCTCTCTGTAGGCTTAATCGATGAAGATGCTGCCCGCACCTTGAAAGCGGCAGGATTGGATAGACTAAACCACAACCTCAACACATCAGAATCCCACTATCCAAAAATATGCAGCACGCATACTTATCAGGACAGAATGGAAACCTTGAAGTCTGCACAAGCAGTAGGGCTCGCCTGTTGTTCAGGGGTGATTGTGGGAATGGGCGAAGAAAACACTGATTTAATTCGGGTCGCGAAAGCACTGCGCCGGTTGGCGGTAGCCTCAATCCCGGTCAACTTTTTCCTTCCGATATCTGGTACACAACTTGTGGAGGCGCATTCGCTAACACCAGACTATTGTCTGCGCGTGCTATGTCTGTATCGATTCCTAAATCCACAGGCAGAAATTCGGGTAGCCGCAGGTAGGGAATACCACTTGAGAAACATGGAGGTGATGGCACTCTATCCGGCAAATTCGCTATTTATGGAGGGCTATCTGAATGCGACAGGCTCGGCAACATCACGCACACTGCAGATGATTCAGGATGCAGGATTTACTGTGAAAACGAACGTGGAGGCCGTGGAACAACTGAAGCAGGAAAAAGCGAAGAATGGGAATGTACCTCTCAAGGAATTGAAAGTGCTTCGGCCGAGGATGGAACCCACTCCTTAGTTCCAGACGAAGACAGCGTTGAGAACAATGCCTAATAGCACTCGCAGCATTCTTCCTGGAGTTTCAGGGCTTGAATTCTCGATCATCACCCGATCTGCGTCAGGCCGCCGATATACGATTGCAGCACTGCAGGTACACGAAGTGTCCCATCTGGGTTCTGATACGTCTCCAGGAGCGCGATGACGACACGCGGCAATGCCGTACCTGATGCATTGAGGGTGTGAACGAATTCAGGCTTCGCTCCTGCCGTCCTGCGGAATCGGATGTTTGCACGCCGTGCTTGGAACGCCTCGAAGTTGCTGCAGGAAGAGACCTCTAAAAACCGCTGCCGGGCAGGTGCCCAGACCTCAATGTCGTAGCATTTTGCCGCGGCAAAAGAGAGTTCCACCGTGCAATGTTGGACAACCCGGTAAGGCAAACCGAGTGCTTGCAAAACGCTCTCGGCATTCGCCAACAACGCTTCATGTTCAACGTAGGAGGTTTCAGGCGTGGTGAACTTCACCATCTCCACTTTGTCAAATTGATGGATACGTTGTAAACCTCGTGTATCCTTGCCGTAAGCCCCTGCCTCTCGTCTGAAACAGGGTGTATAGGCGGTGTAGTAGATAGGCAGCTCATCACCGGAAAGTATCTCACCCGCGAACATATTCGTTACAGGCACCTCGGCTGTGGGAATCAGAAACAGGTCGCTGTCGGGGTTCTCTTCGTCCCTGTCGCATCGGTACATATCTGCCTCAAGTTTAGGAATTTGTCCTGTCCCTGTCATTGTAGGGCGATTGGCGAGGAACGGTGGTGAAATCTCCGTGTAGCCGTGTTGGGTTGTGTGCAAATCGAGCATAAATTGAATCAGCGCACGCTCCAGCCGTGCCCCCAAGCCTTTGAATAGCACAAAGTTGCTCCCCGCAACCTTGGCACCTCGCTGAAAGTCGACGAGACCCAGTTGTTCCGCGAGTTCCCAGTGCGGTTTCAACTCAAAATCGAAACTGGGTAATTCACCCCATGTTTTGATTTCGATGTTATCTGCCTCGCTTGTGCCGACCGGGGTGCTTGCCTCCGGCATATTCGGAATTGTCAGTAGGATGGCATCTATCTCGGCTTTGGCAGCGTTAGCTTCTGCGGTGAGTTCCTTGATTTTTTGAGAGAGTTCCCGCATCTCCGCGATGGTCTCTGTCGCATCCTGCTTTGCCTTCTTCAGCTGGGCGATCTGTTGCGAGACCTGGTTCTGGTGTGCTTTGAGGGATTGTGTATGTGTCAAGTTCTCACGCCAGCGTGTATCCAATTCTACCAACCGGTCCAAGTCAGCTTCAGTGTGACGCTCTGCTAACATCTGGCGGACATCTTCGGTATTTTCGCGAATAAACTTAAGATCAATCACGGCGGTGTCGCTCCTCCGTTTTTTGTTTTGCCTTATTATCTTCCTCACGCTACACTGGTGAAAAATCAGCATTGCCCTGCAACGAAAAAGCCACAGCATTGTAAGGTACAACCTGTGGCTAATTCGGCATAAAAGAAACGGGCCCGACGGGACTTGAACCCGCGACCTCCTGCGTGACAGGCAGGCGCGCTAAACCAAACTGCGCCACGAGCCCATATTTACTTGTTTATTTATTTCACTCTCGCACTCGAGAGACTTTTCATTCAACGGCAGTCACGGCAGGTAGGCGGGACAGGACTTGAACCTGTGACCTACAGCTTGTAAGGCTGTCGCTCTAGCCACCTGAGCTACCCGCCCAAAATGAGATTTCTATCAGAGCAGGGTTTGCGTTTTGGCATCGCAAAACTATCTCATCTCAAGGACATTATTAAGTATACCACATAGTTTGGTGTTTGTCAAGAAAAAATTGCTTTTTTCTTAAAAAATTAGTTTTTTGGGGTGGAAATCGTTAAATTTCCGGTCTTAACCGCGAAATTAACCTTGCCGGTCGTTTCCGCGGTACGGCCGTTCTCCACGGACGAGAACTTTCTTTGGATTCCCCTCCGGCGCGAGCTCATCTACACCGTGGTACCCCAACGTCATACTCATCCGCGTGCCATCCGTATGATTGATGCCAGCCGAATGGAGTATCATACTATCAATGGCAAGCAAGCCGCCTGCTGGCATTGGTAACGGAATCGTTTGGTTTGCCGCAATTTGCTGAAGCGTTTCGTCTTTGAAATGTGCAAAGGCGGGTAAGTGATGCGACCCGGGGACAACTCGCGTGCAGCCGTTCTCTAAATTTGTTTCTTCCAAGTAGATAAGCACAGTCGCGATTGTCCGGGACCAGTGGCTGACATCGCGGTGAAGCTCAAGCGAATGTGTCGAACCCGCGTCCCGAAGATAAATATGATTGTGACGATTCAGCACAAATTCTATGTTCGGACCCAACAATGATTCCAACGGCTCGAGGATTTCATTGCAAGTAATCGTTTCTTGGAAGATACCGCCGCGCTGCCAAACTGCGGAGATGCGGATAATTCTGCCAGCTTGTCGTGCTACAGGCTCCACAGCCTCTGCCATGTCTTTCAACGCTGCTGCTTTGAGAGCCTCAACTTGGGCGGTAGGCAGGCGCGTTGGCAATTTGATGAAGCCGTTGTGCCGAAAAAGTTGGATTTCTTGAGGTGTCAAACGCATTGATAGTCTCCCTTGGGCTGATGCCAATTCTGAAAAACAGCGCAGTTAGATGAAGATTAATAATTTCATTTGGTAATGTAGGGACAGCTATGCAGAGTGCGTTTGTAGCCCCGAATTCCCCATAAGATACACTGAATATACCTGTCTGAACGTACTCCTATTTTCACCATTGCTCTTCAATCCATTCATTGTCATGAGCTGGATTGTAAATTAATCCTTTTCTGATGTCCAGGCAAAGGTCAAGCATTTCTAAAACCATGTGCCCAACAAGAACAGGTGCATTCTCTGGCAAATCCGTTACACGCATCGTGTCCTTTCGTTCCAGAAGTGTAAATTCAACTTCCGAATAGATGGTACGCGCTGCGATGCCGTTTGCAGTGCTCGTTCTCGTAGTGCCGACAGGAGTCAAACCAAGTTGTTCGATGAGTGGACGTGGTAACGACAACCGGGTTGCGCCGGTATCAACGAGTGCCTCTTCAACAGTTACGCGACGAACCGCATCGGGCTTGATAACGCCTGTGTTTGCTAAAAACTGATCTTCTCGATTCGCGAGTTCAATTCGTGTCGTGTGTTTCATTTTTGAACACCTCATGAATTCCCTGGACAGTTCCGGGGTATTTACTTGTTCTATCGTTATTGCGTTAAAAACAGCGGATGGAAGGGAATGGAGTATGAATCCCTCCTGCAAGAATTCCGAATCAACAGATGGTACCTGTCCGTTGTAGGAGCGGATATGTGGGAGGGTTTGTAACCCCGAATTCCCCGTAAGATACACTGAATATACCTGTCTGAACGTACTCCTATTTTCACCATTGCTCTTCAATCCATTCATTGTCATGAGCTGGATTGTAAATTAATCCTTTTCTGATGTCCAGGCAAAGGTCAAGCATTTCTAAAACCATGTGCCCAACAAGGACAGGCGCATTCTCTGGCAAATCCGTTACCTCCATTGTTCCCGCCCGTTCCAGTACCGTAAATCGAACCTCTGAATAGATGGTACGCGCTGCGATGCCGTTTGCAGTGGGCGTTCTCGTATTTCCAACAGGAGTCAAACCAAGTTGTTCGATGAGTGGACGTGGTAACGACAACCGGGTTGCGCCGGTATCAACGAGTGCCTCTTCAACAGTTACGCGACGAACCGCATCGGGCTTGATAACGCCTGCGTTTGCTAAAATCTGATCTTCTCGATTCGCGAGTTCAATTCGTGTCGTATGTTTCATTTTTGAATGCCTCATGAATTCACTGGACAGTTCCGGGGTATTTACTTGTTCTATCGTTATTGTGTTAAAAACAGCGGATGGAAGGGAATGGAGTATGAACCCCTCCTACAAGAATTCCGAATCAACACATGGAACCTGTCCGTTAAGTATAGCACAAAAATAATCGGATGTCACGTCTTTTGCGTGCGAAAATAGGACTTTTTTTAGTAACGAAAACCGTAAATATTTCGTTTTACAAAGTGTCAACCTATTTTTAAAATGCAGAAAAGAAAAATATAGAGCGGTAGGAGTAAAAATTATGAAATTCTCTGAAAGGAATCCTCACATTAAAGGTTGTTTCCCCTGCTTTGCGGGGGCCAATACCACTGCGAGAATTCCCCTTTCCTGTCTGCTGATTTTAACGTTAGTGGTATTATGGGCGGGGTGTGGTAGCAAGTCAAGTTATAGAGAAGCTTCAATGCAGCATTACGGGTACGCAAGCGGTGAAACGCCCGCTACCCTTGCTGAATGGCACACACTCATTGCGGAGTTTGAGAACATCATTCGCGCTGATGCCCACGGTGCATCGGCAGATGATGCACAATACGCTATTGCCTCCTGCTGGGTGTGGTGCATCAAATATGGAGACACCGAGGCACCTCAGCAGGCGATTGAAGCATTTCAAAAACTGATTCACGTATATCCCAATTCTCAGTATGTACCGCAGGCTCACTATTGGCTAGGGCGTTGCTATACGCACATTGGCGATGCGACGCGCGGAGTGCAGTACTATCAGATTGTCACAAACCGGTATGCCGATGCGGATGTCGCGGAAGAAGCACAGTTAGCGTTGGGGCACGCTTATGCACAGAAAGGTTACATCACCCGCGCAGAAACGCTCTATGCCGCCCTGAGCGAATCCGCTACAAAGCAGGAGGTTGCCGCCGCTGCATCACAAGCACTTCAAGCATTCAAAGCACAACAGGAACCTGTGGAGCCCCCCAAGGAAGCGGTTTCTCAATCCCAATCGCCAATCAAACCAAAGACACCGATTGCCGATGCGGAGGCGTTAGCCCCTGAATCACTTACCCGTGAGTTCGGATTAACTGCCAAGACAATTGTGATTGACGCAGGCCACGGCGGCGAAGATCCGGGGGCATTGGGTACAGGCAACCTCATGGAGAAACCCATCGCACTTAGCATTTCAGAAAAGTTAGGCAGGATTTTAACTGCAAAAGGCTATACGGTGCTGTTAACACGGGATACCGATCGCTTTATCCCCTTGAAGGAACGAACCGAGTTTGCGATGCACCATAAGGCAGATCTATTTCTGAGTATTCATGCCAATGCGAGCAAAAACAAGGAAGCGAACGGGATTGAAACCTACTATTTGGATGTTAACAACACAGATAAAACTTCGGAAACCAGTATAGCGGAGCGGGAAAATGCAAACTCCGGTTATAGCATCCAAGAATTGGAAACGCTTTTGAAAGGGCTGATACAAGAGAGTAAAAGCGAGGACAGCCATCGATTGGCTAAACATGTTCAGCAGGAATTGGTGGCAGCGACAGGCGCAGCCAATCGCGGTGTCAAACATGCGCGCTTTGTCGTGCTTATCGGAACGAACGTGCCTGCTATCCTGATTGAGACAGGGTTTGTGTCGAATCCGACAGAAGGAAAAAAACTCGCAACGGCAGCATATCAACAGCAGATAGCCGGCGCCATCGCACGAGGCGTTGAAAAGTTTTTGGCGGATATAACCCCAGTTACCCGGACAGACTCCGACGAGATACGTGAGCAGGTTTCAGCCGCCAGACGTTAAACTAAATTAACCCGATTTGTATTGTTTTTTGCGACAAAACAAATCCCCGCAAAGCGGGGCTTTCCATTCTGTGGAAGCTGGGCGGAGACAGAACTCCGCCCTTACTATTCAAAGGTTTTTCCATGTTGCATCGGAAAAAGGAGCCATCTCTCATCACTCCCACATGTATAATAGTAATCCTCGTGTGTACCCTCCTTTGGTGTAGCGGAGAGTTCGCTATCGCCGCTGCGCAGCAAGCAGATATTGGGATTCTGTTACCCGCCCCCGCGTCTGGGGTAACGCAGGGTGATGTTAACTACGCTCGTTCTGTCAGCAAACGGCTTATCCGAATGCTGAACAGCATCGGTTTCTCTGCTGACATGCTTGAAGAGGCATCACTTGCTAATACCGGGGTGGTATATCAGTTGCTAATTCTCCCCTTGAACCCCGAGGTCTCGGCAAAAACTGCAAGCCTCCTAAAAAATTTCGTTGCACGCGGTGGCAAGCTTTTGGTAACCTATAGCTTAGCAGACTCGGTAGCACCGCTGCTCAATTTACGCAAAAAGAATTGGCTCCGTGAGGAGGAGCCCGGACAGTTTGCCTCCATTCGACTGAATGCGCCTGAAATACAAGGCATGCCACAATCTGTCCGACAGGCATCGTGGAACATTACCGTGGCAGAACCGACATCGCTGCAAACCAAAATTATCGGTTACTGGTACAATGCCACAGGTGAACCGACAGGGTTTCCCGCGCTTTTCGTAGGCGAGTCGGGCGCGTTCTTCAGCCACGTTTTTCTTCCAGACGACATCCAAGCGAAAATGCGCTTGCTAGCGGCACTCTTGGCATATCTGGTGCCAAAATTTCAGGGCACGATTGCAAAGCAAGTCGTAGATGCGATAACTACCGTTGGACACACCCAGAATCTGGAGGCACTGACGCAATTTGTCCGGCATAGCAGCGTGCCTGAAGCAACAGAAGCGTTAAAACGCGGACAGGATTTGATGAAGCAGGCACGTGCCGAATATGCGCGCAAGGCGTATCATACAGCGATAGCCACTGGGCGTGCAAGCCGCGCGGCATTTTCAAAAGCCTACTGCCTGGCGCATCCGAGTACTGCAACAGAAGGGCGCGCCGTGTGGAATCATTCAGGGCTTGGCGCGTACCCGGGCGATTGGGAACGCTCTGCCCAGGAATTGGCACATGCAGGTTTTAACATGCTCATCCCGAATATGGCGTGGGGAGGCATCGCGCATTACGCCAGCAAAGTGTTGCCACAGAGCGAAACCTTTACGCGATACGGCGACCAGATCGTGCAGTGCGTTACGGCAGCACGCCAACACGGCTTAGAAGTTCACGTCTGGAAGATTACGTGGAATTTGGAAGGCGCGCCGAAAGAATTTGTAGAAAAACTGAGGAAGGGCGGGCGAACCCAAGTTTCAGCAACCGGTAAATCGCTCAACTGGCTCTGCCCCTCACATCCGCACAACGTCCAATTAGAATTGGATAGCCTTGTGGAAATTGCGGAGAACTATGATGTCGACGGCATTCATCTCGATTATATCCGTTATCCGGGGCGGAATGCTTGCTATTGTCAGGGATGCCGTAAAAGATTCAGCCTTGCGACGAGACAACACATTCGCGAGTGGCCTGCATCCGTAGCACCTGAGACAGGGGAGCACCGGCAGGCGTACACTGAATGGCGCACACAGCAGATAACGCGCTTGGTTCGCTTAGTCCATAAACGGGTACGCGCGGTAAAACCTGAGATCAAGATTTCCGCGGCAGTTTACGGCGGCTATCCAGCGTGTGTCGCCTCCATCGGACAGGATTGGATTGCCTGGGCGAAGGCGGGTTATGTCGATTTCGTGTGCCCGATGAACTATACAGAAGATACCGGCTATTTTACCGAGTTGTTAGAGAAACAACTCGCCCTGATGCCTAAGGGGGTTGCGATTTACCCTGGTATCGGCGCGACTGCCTCTAATTCAATCCTCACACCGGATGCCGTGGTGGGGCAGATTTACCTCGCCCGCTACTTGGGAGCTTCCGGCTGGACGATTTTCGATTATTCCGTTGATATTTCTGACAATGTGCTACCAGCACTCGCAATGGGTATCGGGAAACGCCAAGCAAAACCGCTACATGCTTTAGGGTATACACCCCGCATGCGGGGTATAACCATTCCCAAAAAAGGAGATTTTCCGTATAATGGCTCAAAAACCGAATATCCTATTTCTCATGAGTGATGAACACAGCCCGCATGCTATCGGATGTGAAGGTAACCCTATTGTGCAAACGCCGACTCTCGACCGGCTTGCGGAATCGGGCAGTTATTTTGAAAACGCCTACTGTCAAGTGCCGCTCTGCACGCCCTCACGGATGTGTATGTTGACAGGCAAACACGCGCATCGATGCTCCGCGTGGACAAACGGCTCCGTGTTATTCCCCGAGCATCTCACAATGCCGGCACACTTTGCGCAACACGGATATGCTACCGCGCTCATCGGCAAGATGCACTTCGGCGGAAAAGAACAGCACCACGGCTTCCAGGCTCGTCCTTACGGCGACCTGCGCGGCTATGCGGGCCACCAAACCGACCCGTTGGACACGCCTCCCGGCACCCGCGAGCGCACACGTCAAGCCGGAATAACAGAAATCCCGGCGAGCCTCTTGCAAGAACGGGTTATCAATACAGAAACGCTTGAATATTTAAGGGGACAACCGCCGGAACAGCCGTGGTTCCTGCTCGCAAGCTATAGCCGGCCCCACTTCCCACTCACAGCACCCAAAAGGCTTTTTGACAAATACTGGCCGGATAATGTGGACATGCCCAACATTCCGCCGGGACACTTGGAAAAAACACACCGCTTTGCGAAGGGCCTCCGAGAAAACTTCAACACAAAAGCCATTCTACCTGAAGAAACCAAGAGGGCTCGCGCCGCTTACTACGCATGCTGTGAATTTCTGGATGAGTGTATCGGCGATCTGTTGGCACTCTTGGAGCGGGCCGGGCTGCTAGAGAACACTATCATCGTCTATACCACCGACCACGGTGAGATGGCAGGGGAGCATGGGCAGTGGTGGAAATCCAGTTACTATGAAGCCGCTGCACGGGTCCCGCTAATTATATCGGATAGGCGATTGGAACAATCGCATGGTACGCGGATTACGTCGCCTGTCGAATTGAACGACCTGTTTCCCACCTTATGTGCAAGGGCAGGCATTCCTATCCCCAACAGCTTAGATGGTGCAGATGTGACGAACCTGATGTCTGGCAACACTGAAGGCTGGCGCAACACGGCAATCACCGAATATTGGGCAACGCAGACCACGGGGCCCATGCGCATGCTGAGAACTTCTCGCTATAAATACGTTGCTTTTCCCGAAGATGAATCGATCCTATTCGATTTAGAAAATGATCCGGACGAATTTGAAAACCTGGCAGGGCAGGCTGAATATCGCCAACTGGAAGCATCCTTACACGAACAACTCATGTCAGGCTTCACGTGGGAATCGGTTTCACAACAGATAGCTGCCGATAAGGCACGAAGCCGAGATTTCAAGGAGTCGTGGGGTGGCGGTACCCCAAATCAATATACGTTACCTGATGGGCGAATTGTAGACGCTGAAACATGCCTCTATCGCCCCTCAGGGAGATGAAACCGCGCTTACAGGAAATTATATTAGCGGCAATGCCCGCCCTGACGCTCAACTCTCAGAATGGGGACTTCATCTATGCCCGACCGCCCCAAAATTCGGTTTTCTGCCATCGTGGTAGGGCTCCTTTTAGTGGGTGCGATGTGTGCAATCACACCCTACAACAATTATTTTTTACAGAATACCAAGATTGCGGGCAACCATCTGCCTGTCGGCTCTATCTTTGGCATTCTCCTTCTGATATTCTTTGTCAATGTGCCACTGCGCAAGTTGGCAGGGGCTGGCCGCTTCGCTTTTTCCGCCTTAGAATTAACCGTTATCTGGATAATGCTGATTGTTGCAGTCGGTATTCCTTCAATGGGGCTTTTGCAGTTTCTGTTGCCCTCTCTTGTCGCGCTGCATTACTTCGCTACCACCGAAAACGACTGGTCAGAAACGCTCCACCCGCACATTCCGGACTGGCTAGTCATCACGGATGCGCGAGCCGTTACAGACTTCTATGAAGGCATTTCCCCGGGCGAAAGCGTGCCGTGGATGCTTTGGATCAAGCCGCTGCTCATCTGGGGGCTTTTTGTCTTTGTCTTTTATCTCACAACGCTCTGCCTCTCCACGATTCTCCGAAAACAGTGGGTAGAGCGGGAAAGATTTTCATTTCCGCTAATTCAGATTCCCATCCAGCTGGCAGCGGAACCCGCGTCTGGTACACTTCTCAATACCTTTTTCAAAAATAGGCTATTGTGGGCAGGTATGGTGTTGCCAGTCGTGTTGCATCTCATCAATGGGTTGCACGCACATTTTCCAAAGGTGCCTGAAATTCCGCTAGTCTATAACATCTACCGCGCCTTTACCGAAAAACCGTGGTATACGCTTGGGTGGTGGCCCGCGATGCGTCTCGTCATCTACTTTTCTGTTATCGGGATAGCCACACTGCTAACGCTTGAGGTTTCATTTAGCCTCTGGTTCTTCTACCTCTTTTTCAAACTCCAGTACATTATCATGAATGCGATGGGCCTGGGAATCGGGCCGTGGATTAGTTGTAGTCGTCAGGTGATGGGCGGTTATCTCGTCTTTGTGCCTGCTGTTTTCTGGATAGGGCGTGAACACATCGCAACGATTTTTAGGAAGACGTTTGGGATGGGGGACACACTTATTTCTGATAGGCAGTCGCTTGTTACGTCACAACGGCGTGTGTCTACTACGATAGACGATTCAAATGAACCGCTGCCATATCGCTTTGCACTGCTTGGATTTCTGATTGGGTTTATTATACTTGTTGTGTTTTTGGTGCTTGCTGGCATAACTACCTGGGTTGCTATCCTCACCCTCCTTTCTATTTTTATCACATCTATTGTGTTGTCGTGGATGGTAGTCAATGGCGGGTTACTGCTCGTGCAAGCCCCCTTTTTTCCTTCAGAATACATTGATATTACGCTGGGCTCGGGGGCATTAGGGCATAAGAGTCTGGCAATTCTCAGTTTTCAGCGGACGTTCCTGCGCGATTGGGGAGAATTCATGATGCCGAACTTCCTGCACAGTTTCAAGGCAGCGGATGAGGTTAAACTTGCTCGCCGCCGGGTTGTGCCGATATTGGGAATTGGGATTGTCTTTGCTATCCTTGTTTCTGTTTATGCCTCGTTAACACTCATCTATACCAAAGGTGCGCTGTTTTTACATAGCTGGTCGTTCGTCGTTGCGCCTCGCAACTATTTTCAACGGATGAGTAGTCTCATTCAGTTCCCGATTGAGACGAAGTGGGACGAAGTGTACAGCATGATTGCGGGGGCGGGCTTTACCGGCTTCATGCTGTGGATGCGCCATCACTTTGTCTGGTGGTCCCTGCATCCGATTGGCTACCTGCTAGGTGCTACCTATCCTCCGTTTCACCTCTGGTCCTCCATTCTCATCGGGTGGTTCATTAAATATACCGCGCTCAAGTTTGGCGGTGCCTCGACGTATCGGAAACTCCGTCCCATCGCCTTCGGCTTGATTTTCGGAGAATATGTGATGGTGGGGCTGTGGATGATAGTCGGATTTTTCACAGGGATAGGTTATTTTGCCTTGCCATCGTAGTATCCGCTCGTTGAGGCATATTATCCTGCTTTGCAGGGTATTTACCTCACAAATCAGGTTAATTGAGGGTAGTACATAATTACGAACACGCACCTGCTCTTTGCGACACCCTACAACTATTCAAAGTAGCAGGCACGCTCCGCCGTGCCGTTAGCCAATAATTAGGTATTATACTATGAAATCTAACGAACACACCCTCACCGCTACGTGGAAAACGCGCGCCAAAACTCGGCACACCGTAGTCGGTATCCGCACATGGCACGTCAATCTGAATCCGCGTGCAATGCCGACCTTGGGGTTTGCCAAGGGCGGTTTGCAAGGACAGACTAACACACAGACATCTGGTTTCCCTACAACAGGACATGTGGATTGGCGAGGTCCCTTCGCAACCCAAGCCGGGGCGTTGATTGTCGAAATTACAACCGATAAAGGCTTAAAAGGGTACGGCCTCGGCGGCGGTGGGCTTGCAGGCGCGCTGATTATTGAAAAACACCTCCAGTACTTCGTCCATGGCCGCGACCCACTTGATGTTGAAGAGATCTGGGAGCTTATGTATCACATCACCTCAATTTATGGGCGGCGCGGCGTGGTTATCTATGCATTGAGCGGGATAGAACTCGCCCTCGTTGACTTGTGTGGCAAGATTGTGGACGCGCCTGTCTACAACCTCGTCACAAATACGCCGTGCCTTAAAATTCCTGCCTATGCAACTGGTGCCGATGTGGGATATTATGCAGAAAACGGGTTCACTGCCACCAAGATTCCCCTCCGAAACGGGCTTGCAGAAGGCGAAGCCGGCTTTGCAGAAAACCTAGAGATGATACACGCAGCACGCGATGCCATCGGGCCGGAGGTGCAACTGATGACAGACATCTACCTCCGCTGGGATGTGGACTACACGCGCCGTTTTGCCGAAGCCACATCCGATGTGCATCTCAAATGGATCGAGGAACCGATACCACTTGACGACTACGCCGGCATGGCACAATTAGTACGCGAGGTACAGCCAACGTGGATTGTCTCCGGTGAGCATGAATTTACCCGCTACGGGTTTCGCGAGCTCCTGCGTTGGAAGGCGGCAGACATGATTCAGCCAGACATCAGTTGGGCAGGCGGATTTACAGAATGTCTCCGCATCGCGCGCGAAGCTGCCGAACTCGGTATCCCGACGTGGTTACATCAGGCTGGCACACCCTGGGGCTTGCATCTTACTGCGTGCTTGCCACTGCCCTGCATGGCAGAAACATTCGGGCCCTCCCGCGAAGGTGTTGAAAACGAGCTATATCGTCTCCTGCGCCCTGCTCCCCGGGACGGTTTCTTCACTGTCAGCGATGCTCCAGGCTTTGGCGTAGATATAGATGAAACCTTGCTGGATGCGTACACAGTCGATCGCCTGTAGGGACGGTGCCCACCCGTTTCTTCCTTGTGTATAGGGTTCCTGTGTCGGTTTCCCAGTGCCATCATCTGTAGGGGCAGTTCCCCGTGCCCGTTTCCCACGCCCGATTTCCCATTTTTTCTTTTTTCACTTGCCACATTCACAAATTCATGCTATACTCATTTCAAGCACAAAGGAGGAAAACAGATGGCGTTTACGGATTTCAAATCCATTGCGCAAGTTCAAGAAACTTTCGGGATTAAATATACCGAAGCGGACTACATCCAATACGATGACATCGAACCCTCCCCGGCGTTTTTAGCGGAGTTCGCATTTAGCCAGCAATACATAGACGTGTTTGCATCAGAAACGTCCCGAGGTGAGAATGTTATCTATCCCATCTTCAGAGAGGTTTACAAAAAATATGTCGACTGTTTTTCGCTGTGGAGCCATAAATCTATTGCTTACGACGCGCAACTCAGTGGTACCCCTGACTACCTTATCTCAACAAAGTCGGCGTTGGGAAAAACGGTACTGGGAACACCCATCATCGTTGGTGTAGAGGCAAAACGGAACGACTTCATCGAAGGATGGGGACAGTGTTTGGCAGAGTTGGTTGCCGTTCAGAGAATCAACGATGACGATGTAAAACCTGTTTATGGCATTGTAACAGATGGCGAGATGTGGCAATTTGGTAAATTGGCAGAGAATCTATTTACGCGGAACGAAACGGTTCTGGCGATAAGCGAGTTGCGGAAGGTATTCGGCGCGATTGGGCATTTAATGCGGGCCAACTTACCGGCATCTACAGAACCAAATACCTCGACAGCCTAAAAATCAGGGGCGGATTTCCATATCCGCCCGCGCACCTGATTTAAAGCATTAACCTGAAGGAAAGCTTATGGAAGAGAAAATTCTGTCAAAAGTGTTCATCGTGCACGGGCATGACGAAGCAGCCAAGCACGCGGTCACCAGGTTCGTAGAGAAACTTGGCTTAGAGGCAATCATACTTGATGAACAACCCAGTGAAGGCTTGACCATCATTGATAAGTTTGAAGAATATGCAGACGAAGCGGGTTTTGCAATTGTCTTGTTGACTCATGACGATGTTGGCTCCTCAAAAGCCACAGGAAAACGCAAACCCAGAGCACGCCAGGACGTTATCTTTGAACTTGGTTATTTCTTCCGGGGATTAGGCAGTAAACGAGTTTGCGCCCTCTATAAAGAAGGTGTTGAGTTAATATCAGATATCCCCGGTTTAGTCTATGTCTCCATGGATAGTGAAAACGCCTGGCAACTGAAACTAGAGCAAGAAATGAGGAACGTCGGGTTACCTGTTAATCCGAACAAACTCCTACAGAACAGATAAACTTATTGGGAACACTCCCGAGCACCCCAAAGGAAATACCCACATGCCCACACTCGACTTCAAAGGCAAACAATTCATATACGGACATCATCTCACCGTACCCTTCCGAACCCTACAGATAGACACGGACAGATGCCTTAACGTAGATTACCCCCCCCCGCTTGTTGGACGATAACCTTATCATCCACGGAGACAACCTGCACGCGCTGAAGGCACTCCTCCCCAAATATGCCAGCAGAATCAAATGCATCTACATCGATCCGCCCTACAACACCGGCAACGAAAACTGGCTCTACAACGACAACGTCAATAGCCCCTTGATGCAAACGTGGCTGGAGAAGCACATCCCGATTGACGTTGAGGATTTAGAGCGGCACGATAAGTGGTTGTGTATGATATGGCCCCGACTCCATTTATTACGTGAGTTGCTATCCGACGATGGCGTGAT
Source organism: uncultured Poribacteria bacterium (assembly GCA_958295855.1). Classification (GTDB taxonomy): domain Bacteria; phylum Poribacteria; class WGA-4E; order WGA-4E; family WGA-3G; genus CATQHH01. The sequence goes on from OY282383.1 coordinate 1,837,304, forward strand.
TTTTATCTCTATTGATGATAATGAACAACATCGCCTGCGGATGCTAATGGATGAGATTTTTGGCGAGGAGAACTTTGTCTCCGTGATAACTGTCAGAAGCACTCCTGGCGGACGAGACTATGGTGGCATTGCACGCACTCATGATTATGTTATCGTGTACAGAAAAACTTTAGAAGCTGAGTTGAATTTAATCGCAGCCGAAGCCGAGAGTAGTTTGCCATTGACTGACGAGGAAGGCAGGTTTGCAATACGGGAACTCCGAAATAGAAATGTCAAATTCAACAATCTTAACCGTCCGAACCTCTACTATCCAATCTACGTTAATCCTGACGAGCCAGATGAAAACAATCTGCACAAGATTTCACTAGTGAAAACAGAGGGGTGGGTAGAAGTCTTTCCACTTGAATCCCAAGGAATTAAAACAGTCTGGCGATGGCAACAACAAACGGTGTTTCAAAATCTTAATCGGAACGTGATGGGAAAGAAAAAACGTGATGGTAATTTTCAAATTGTGGAGAAATACCGGAAGGATACGAAAAGAGAGCGGTCCATTTTAAGCGACAAAGACTTTCGCAATGAGCGCGGGACTTTAACCCTAAAATCCATTTTTGCCGGTCAGGCACTCTTTGACTATCCCAAAAGTGACTTGCTCATCAAACGCTTGATTGAGTTAGGCACGGACAAAGATGGCATTGTACTTGATTCCTTCGCAGGCAGCGGCACCACCGCCCACGCTGTCCTCGCGCTCAATAAAGCGGATGGCGGAAACCGAAAGTTTATCCTCATCGAATGCGAAGAGTACGCAGACACCATCACTGCTGAACGCGTCCGACGCGTCATAAACGGTGTTGAAAACGCCAAAGATGAAACCCTCCGGAACGGTCTCGGCGGCTCCTTTACCTACTGCACCCTCGGCGAACCGATTGACGAGGAAGGCATGCTCACCGGTGAGGCACTCCCAACCTACGAGGCTTTAGCCAACTATATCGCTTATACCGCAACAGGTAGCGGCGCGGTAACCCTACACCTACCTTATATCGCAAAGCGAAAAGATTACGGCTTCGGTGAAACCAAGCACATCTGTTTTTATCTCATCTATGAACCATCACTGGATTTTTTGGAGAGCAACGCGTCTGCGCTAGATGGCGCGCGAGCCGAGCAAATTGCCAAAGCGTGCAAGGCGAAAGGCAAAAAAGCCTACGTCTATGCGCCACAGAAGTTCATCAGTCAGAAAGAGTTAACAGAGATGGGCATTACTTTCTGCCAGCTACCCTACAACATCTATCGCATCATGGAGTGAGTACATCACTACGCATCTTTCAGGGACCGCGCTTCATGTAGGTAGGATTTTTCCACGCGAGGCACTTTTCTTTTTTTGGAGGCGCGGTTTTTAACCGCGCACCTGATGGAAAAATTACCGACTTAAATTCTTAATCTTCATGAAAGCTCGCCTACAAGGAGAGGGACCTTAGGTTCCTACTGAATGCCGCTAATTTTTTCGTTATTTCGTTTGACATGTTCGCGAATTAATGCTATACTTATTTGATAGCGGTTAGTTTATAGGCAGGCGGTTTGCACGAACATCCAAATCCATATCGGGGTGGAATGTTTATAGTACCGCGTGATTCATCCCGTATTTATTAGCCCTATTGGGGCGGTTTTGGCTCCGGCATTTATCTATGTAGCGCATAACGAAAAACTAAATTTTAGGGAGGACTAATGAAAATGCTAAGCAAAATCTTTGATGTTATTGTCAAGTTTGTACGCAATCATAACTTAGGAAAGAAGGTAGGCATGCAGCATAAGCTGTTTAAAGGCAGTATTCTTGCGCTCCCTTCAAAGATCTTTGACAGAATGATTGACTTTATGATAGGGGCTCGCTACGACGACTATATAGAAATTCTGCGCAATATGCTTAAGGGGGGTGTTGTCGACATGCCTTTGAATATCTTTGATTGGAAAGAACTTGAAAAAGCGAGTGCGTTTTTGAGACTCTATATGGAAGACTGCCACGATGAGTTCCGGCAGGATTATGTAGGGAGCTTCCCTGTTGAAGATTTTAAGGAATGGTTTCATGGTTATCACATGGCGTATGAGGAACAAGAATCGGCGAAAAAATCTGTTTCTGAGGCGTTGCTTTCTGACGATTTGCCGAAGGTTTGAGATTCCCGTATTCACCCCGCAACGCGGGGTAATATGGTGAAAACGCCCCAAGGTGCCGCATGTGGCGAGAGGTTCAAGCCGGCATCGCGTTATAAGTCTGTCCGTCCAACTCTCGTCCTGTTTTCGATTTGCGGGTGCCGCCCCACTGCTTAAAGAAGAACGGCACTTTTGCATCCGCACACCGGTCGCGGATGTCCACAACCCATGCTTTTTCTATCTTACGCGCGCCGGGGCCGGACTCTCCCCCCACAATAACCCAATCTATCCCGTTTAGATTTAAATTTGGGAGGGCACCGATGAGCGGTTCAAGTGAGAGAAATTTAATCTGCGCGCCGGTTTGACGGAGCGCGTCAATCCGATGCGTGACCCGCGCATCTTCAACACTAACGCCCATCCAAACGTTGCGCGGCCATGGCAACTCTGAATTGTATGCTAACAACCGTTCTGCTCGTTTCGTCAAGACCTGGAATTGATGCCAATTCGCCTCTTCCATCACGGAAAAGACTTTTTGAATATAAGCCAATTCGATCTTTTCATGAAACAGGTCGCTCATGGAATTGACGAAGATTCTGCGCGGCTTTTTCCATTTTTCATCAATTCAGTTTCTGCTCCGATTTTTCCGTTGTCAAAATCGGGTTTCTTATGAGTTGTAGAGTGCTCTCTGCTAATTAAGGGTGCATAAGAAACCTCCGACGAGAGCTACGAGGCGCGCTAATGCGCGCGTTTTTGGTATCCTGCCAATGGTATTGGTTTCCCCTGCAAAGCAGGGGTTTCATACCAAGTTGTGAATGGCCAATGAACAACTTTTTTATTTCTTACATTGTTGTGAATTTTAATGAACAACTTTTTTATTTCTTACTTATGCTGATTACTCCGCAAGGAAAGACAAAAAACAATGCCGGAACGGTCTGAACCTTCTGTGTCCACCGGGCTCCCGCTTTGGTATTTTCCGCTAAGCCTTCGTAAGCCATGCCTGCGCCCGAAAACCGTGCAGCTATCCGTTCTGCATAACAGAACCTGCACCCTTCCGAGACCCGGGTGCAACCGCGTACTGGATTCCAAGTAGATTCGGTCCACTCAATTTTTGAGGATTGGGCTGCCATTTTTTCTCCCCTGCGCTTTTCTATTATTTCTTCATGAAACAATAGATGAAGATGATAAACCCACCGACAACTATAACGGCGTATACACCAATATAGACCGAAGGGTTGAGTAGGTACGCCAAAAATTGGATGCCCACGAGGGAACCAATGGCAAGGTAACTTCCGAACGCCCAAAGCAGCTGGACAGGGTTGAACTTATTTTGGATCAAGTCTTCGGAGAAGGGTAAGCCGGATGGGGGTTTTGGCAGCAAGGCAATGTAACAGAGCAGCATGATTAGCCCCGGTAAAACGTAAAGGAGCCCCAGCTTCCCCCAAAGAATAGTGGCGACACAGAGCAACAGCAGTGTGTATGGCACGACAATGTATAGGAGCACAGTTGCCTGAACACCTCGCCATACATCACGCGGTGCCGCAAGCGGTGCCAGTGTTAACATCCATGATGCTCTCCAATGTTCCGAATACTGGGCATGAAGTATGAAACTCGCAACAAACGTTGAACCGAGAAAGAAGAACATACCAGAGAATCCCGGGCTCAGTCCAATAGCGTAGGAAAGCATAAACGACTTCAGAGAAAACCAACCTTCGCCCCGAGCCAATAGAACCAAGTATAGAACGGTACTCCCCAGTCCAGAGACAAAATGGTACAGTATGCGTTTATCGCGGCGCAGATAGGCTGCACCGAGGCAGAACCCGGCATGGGTAGCCCGGCTTTGGAATAGTCTCGCCACTAGTGAGGTTTTCACTTGAAGTTGTGACGTTTTCCTTCCACCAGATTCCGCCAAGTACGAGAGATATACTGAGTACCCCTGCGCGATACTCCGGAGCGGGAACATCACCAAAAGGAGCGTTGAAACAACCGCAAGCCCGGCTAAAACCAGATCTCTCACTATCTGGGGCCATTCTATTTGTCCCAGGGCTATGGATACTGCACCAGCAAACCAACTACTCGGAAACAGATAAAACCATTTCAGAATTGAGAAGAATTGATCCTTTGTAAAGTCTTTAGCGAGTGTCGGAAGGAGAATCCATATTACTGGGAAAAGAGCGGGAAACACAAACTGAGCATATTGCGCAATATTTCGGAGCCTTTTTTTCGTGTAGAGTTTTGTCAAATATCCTGCGAAGGTTGTCATCACGCCAATCGTGAACAAGCCTGACATAAAGACGACTGGCAGGTAAACGATTGGAAAAAGGAATGAATGCCCAGCACCGTCTCCTGGATGCGTCCAGATACCACTGAAGGCAGGTAATAGATTCAAACTCGCTAATAATGCAACAGCATAGGTGAGTACCTGGGTCAGTTTCACGAGAAAATAGGTACGCGAGGACACCGGCGTATGTGCCACGACAGGGTAATTTATCGGACTGAGAAGCACATCAAAGGATGGGAGACTCCAGAACCCTACCATCAGCATAGACATAGTTATGCCTAAAAGCGCGTAGGTAAATACATCTATGGAGAAAAGCAGGGGCATAATTGCTAACACGACACTCATGATAAAACCGAATGTGCAGTTCAAACCGAGTGACAGGTTGACAGCACGTTTTCCCTTAAGTGCTCGCTTCTCTACCAGTTTTTCTGTTTGTAAGAGATACCTGTAGTGGGTAGGGGAGCCGCCGAACATTTCTATGCTTGTCTTGAAAGCTTGGTGTAGTTTGCAAGCCAAAAACTTGCTGTTGAGAGCCTCAAGCATCCTGCGTTCCCTCCATCACAATCCGAATGGCTTCCTCGGTTTTTTCATCAATCCCGGTTGTTTCTGTCAGTTGTGTGAAAATCTCATTGAGTGCTGTCTGATGGGTCAGCTGCCGTAGTTCCTCAACAGGTGCATCGGCGATAAGTTTTCCGTCGTTGATAATCATAATTCGGGGGCAGAGCGTCTCAGCGACTTCAAGAATGTGTGTACAGTACAGGATTGTTTTTCCCAACTCGGCGAAGCGTTGTAGCACCGTCTTCATGAGCGTAACCGTTGTCACATCCAGATTGGTAAATGGCTCATCTAAAAACAGGACATCTGGGTTGTGCAACAGTGCAGACATGATGAGGCACTTCTGCCGCATGCCTTGTGAGAAACCGCTTATTCTCTGGTTTGCCTGCGATTCCATGTCGTACAACTTCACGAGCTCTTTTATTTTCTGCGCAATGCGGCGTTCTTCCATATCATAGAGCCTGCCCATTAACTGGAGGTGTTCTACCAAGGTGAGGTGTTCATAGAGTTGTGCCTCCTCTGGCACGTATCCGATATGCCGCTTTAATTCAAGCAGTTCGGTTTTGGCATCGTAGCCCGCCACCGAGATTTCACCGGATGTCGGTTGAAGCAAACCGACGAGCATTTTAAGGGTTGTGCTTTTCCCAGCACCGTTCGGGCCGAGGTAACCGACAATTTCACCTTGTGACACTTCAAAACTAATGTTGTCAACTGCTGTAGCCTGTCCATATTTTTTGGTGAGATGTGAAACGTGAATCATGTTTTTGGGATGTTCCTTTTAAAACCGATAGAAGGCACGCGCGTTTTCCGCCATGATTTTCCGTTTGAGCATCGGCGAGAGATTTTTTGGCAGCGCCTGATGCGGCGAATCAAAGTCCCAATGCGGATAGTCTGTTGCGAACATCAGTTTTTCATTCATGTCGAGCTGCGCCAGGAGCTGGTCAAAGTATTCCTGTTTGGGTGGTTCTTCCATCGGCTGTGTGGTAATCCAGAAGTGCTCCCGGATATATTCTGAAGGCAGCCGTGTCAGCTCAGGCACCTCATCGCGTAGTTTTTTCCATGCGCGGTCGAGCCGCCACATGAGTGGCGGTAGCCAAGCAAAGCCGCCTTCAATTAAAACCACTTTGAGCGTCGGAAAGTGTTCAAAAACTCCTTCGCAAACGAGGCTGGTTACCTGTGTCTGAAACGCCTGCGTCATCCCTGCGTGGTCTTCGATGTAGTGTGAAGGTCTGCCGACAGCAGTAATCGGGCCTGCCCCAACGCCAGTGAAGTGGATGCCGATGGGGAGGTTATGCTGGGCTGCTGCTTCATACATCTTCCAGTACTTCCGTCTTCCTAAAGGTTCCATCGTGCGTGCAAGCAGCAATATTTGCACGAACCCCGGATGCTTCGCAAGTCGATGCATCTCCGTGGTGGTGAATTCTGCGTCGTCGCACGCAACAATCATCGAGGCGCGGAGTCTCGGTTCTTTTTCAAGCCACTCTTCGATTTGCCAGTCGTTCACGGCACTTGCCCATGCCGCGGCGAACGCGAGATTGGGCATCTCACAGACCGGGGTTAAGCAGTTGAGGATACCGTATTCAATATTGAATGCGTCCAGCAACTGTTCGCGTAGAAAGTCGAGGTCTGAGCCAGGGCGGTGCCCTGAGGGTGTCCACGCATCGTATCGGGCACCGTAAGGGTGGCCGCGCGGAATGTATGCCCCGACGCGGTCGGTTGTGCCCACCATGCTGTGATGCTTGCGCCAACGTTGGGAGAGATAAGGGTATAACACTTTCTCGGAGGCGAGGGTGTTATGCACATCACAGTCGATGACTGGTGGTTTCTGCTGTTGTTGGCGTGTTTCTGTTTTCGGCATTTCTATGTCCTCGCAGGTAAGGAGATTCAGCATCTCTGACAATTTCACGATTTATCAACTCAATCTTTTCGGACTATTTCTACTGTCAGTGGCTCACCAAGATCTGAGGCAATTTCCTCAAGAATGGCTTTTTTCTTTTTTGTATGGCTATGCGTCGCTATGTAATATCGGCCGGACTGGCGTTGGCGGTATCTATCGTCCTCAGAGGTTGATATGAGAGGAATGATGTCTTTTTTGTTAAGACCTCTTACCCGCTCTATTCCTAGTTTTTCTATTGCTTCGACGAAGGTAGCTGCTGCAACGTTATGATTAATCCTTTCCCCATTGGGCATAGTAACAACAAGGCGTGTGGGCGATGCCCTCTGTTCCCCATTGGGCATAGGAACAAGGCGTGTGCGCGATGCACTCTGTGTTCTATTCCCACGGGGTTGTGTTGGCAGCCCAGGTGGATGCGACTCGGTTTTCCTTTCTAGACTTTTCAGAAAATCTAATACCTGCTCATCGGTGGGTTTATGCCCACACAGGCTGTCAGTTTTCTCTGCTACGACATCTAGCAAAAATTCATCTGCCTCCTCTACTAATTTGCCCCACGCCTCTGGTAAACGTGCCTCAACCTGTCTCTGCCTGGAAAGGTTCCGATAATCCTCCTCGATTGCCCTAACCGCTTCACCCGTAGGTATTGACTCGTAGTTCAGGTATCTGTTAAGATGCTTAGCACTCTCCTCACTATCGTCTTGGCTCAGATCCAATTCGCGTACCTTGCGTTCTCTGTAATTCCCTTTTCCACTAGGATAGAAAAAACGCCATGTCTGACCGTCGGTAAGGATAGCGATTGGCACGCCTTCGTGAAAAGCATATTCAAAGAGTTGTCTCTCTGCCCCTTCAATTTTTCCGACCTGCTTCACCTCAATGAAGACGATAGGCTTTGATGGAGGATGACATAGAGCGAAGTCTACTCTCGTCGCCTCCACTCCGTATTCAGGAATGACTACCTGAGTGTCGTATTTCGGCCAAGCTAAGACCTCGAGCAGTCTAATCACGATGCCTTGAGAAACGGCTGCTTCATTTGGGTAGCGACCTTTTTCTAACTTTTCGCGTATGTCGTCAATGTGTGCCTTAAGTGTCATTGCTTAATAAGTACTCCTTTTCAATTGCAATGAGAAAATTCAGTTGCGGCGTGGGTTTGCCGAAAACTGCCCACAAACTAATAATCCTAATTGCTTCATTATACAGAATTTTATCCATAAGTCAATACAAAAATGTTGAGGCTACATCCATCGGATGCACTTGTCATATTGTCACCATTCTCTGTTTATCCCGTAAGCATCAAAGGCCGCGTCTATACCAATTATTGGAAGTTCTTCAACGAGTGCTTGAGCGATTATCAACCGGTCAAATGGATCTCGGTGGTGAAAAGGCAACGTGGTGAGTTTTATCAGGCTATCCACTGTGATATCCAATATTTCAATACGATTGAAATGGAGTTGCTCTGGAAACAGTTTCTCAAACGGTTTGTCTAAAACGAGCTTCCCTAAATTCACCTTAATTGCTATTTCCCAAAGGCTGGCGATGCTAAGGAACTTTTCGTTGCGTGGACTGTCGATTAACTGTCGTGCTTTGTCACTGAGTTTGTTGTCACCCTTGAGAAACCAAAGCAGCGTATGCGTATCCAGCAGATATTTCATTCCATATACTCTTTGAAATCTGAGAGTTCATCGTCAAAATCTTCACTGATGTGAATAAGTCCTTTGGCACTTCCAAAACCCACCTTTAACCACGGCTCACGGAAAATGCTCTTCCACTCGTATTGATAGGTTGGCATCAACGTGTCCATTGATTCAGCATGAAACAGAAGGTGGTACTTCACATACGTCTCATCTAGCAATTTAATGCAATCATCTAGTTCCCCGAAGGTGGGTACAACTTCCGGCTCGCGCTTATCCCAGTGCGCAACCCGTTTATCAGCAAAGGCTTCATGTGTTTTTACTGCGGATTCCAGCCGCGCCCGATCCGCTTTTGCCACCTGTGGACAAACGTGCGCGCCACTCGCGTCCGCGTAGGGCGCGAAGTCATCCATCTTTATCACTTGACACAAGTCGGGCCCATTAGGGTAAGAACAGAGGGAATCGAAGTAGCTGCGGGATAACTCTTCAGGGTTTTTAGCAATCTCATCAAGCAATCCGACAAAGGATATACTATCTTTATGCAATTTAATTTGCCGACGCAACCCTGCTAGCGCATGAGAAGAATAAGTCCTCGCAAGATAGCTATAGAAAGCACTCGGCTTTTGGATACGAGGATTTCCACGGATTATGTCTTGGACTTCCCGGAACATGTTTGCATCTTGAACAAGCCCCAGAATCTCGTCGTGAATCGTCTCCATCCATTTGAGCCACTTTTTCAGTTTTTGACTTTTCTCAAATTTCTGATTCATTGTGAAATGCCTCCTAAACGGCTTTTGGTTCGTAGAACTTACCCCGTTCTCCCCTTGAAAAGTCACATTCTGCTTTCATATTGTGTTTAATTTCTGTATTCTAACGCAATGAACTCTCCAAAACTTCACTTAAAGCCGATAAAATGCCCTCGCATTTTCGGACAAGATTTTGCGTGTTAGCGATTGAGGTAACTGCGTAGGGAAAGCCTCTTCGGGGGAATCAAAATGCCAGTGCGGATAGTCTGTTGAAAACATCAACAAGTCTTCCGAATCGAGCTGGCCGATAATCTGGAGCAGTTCTGCTGCAGTTGGCGGTGCATCGATCGGTTGAAGCGTCATACGCATGTGTTCGCGGATATAGGCTGATGGAGGGCGTTTCACCCAGGGTGTGAGTGAACGCAAGCCGCGCCACTCCTTATCAAACCGCCACATGAGCGACGGCATCCATGTAACCCCGGTTTCTATGAGTGCAACGCGTAAGTCAGGAAACTGGTCAAAAACGCCCTCTGATACCAGACTGAGCACCTGCGCCTGAAATACCTGCGACATGCCTACGTATTCCTCTAAATACGTTGAGGGCCAGCCCACGGATGTCGGTGGAAGCCCCGGGGCACCGCCGTAATGGATGCCGATTACGAGCTGATGGCGCACAGCCGCGGCATAGATGGGATGATACCGTCGATTGCCATAAGGGGCCTGTGAACGCGCGGGTAGCATTATCTGTACAAACCCCGGATGCGCTCCTAAACGTTCAATTTCCCGTGCAGCGAGTTCGGGGTTTTGGCTCGGTACAATCAAGGAGGCGCGTAGGCGCGGCTCCGGGCCAAGCCAATGCTCAATTTGCCAATCATTGACAGCCGAAGCGAGTGCTGCTGCCAAGTCTTCATTATGCACGCTTTGTACCCGAAACCCACAGGTGAGTATGCCGTATTCAGTGCCCCAGAAATCGAGTGCATGCTGGCGTAGCAGTGCCAAATCCGATGCAGGGGGCCCTGCTGAGGGAGGCGTGCCCAAGTGTGTCAAGTCCGGTCGGCTTGAAGTCGGCACCCCATCTGGATAGTCATTCGCATCCGGGCCAGGGAAGCCAGACTCCTCGCAATAGTCGCACCAGTAATCCGGCAGGTACGGGTAGAGCATCCGGAGTGAGGGTAACCGGTTGTGGAGGTCGCCGTCGATGACAGACAAGCCAGCCTGAACGAAGTTCGGTTTGGAATTCTCTGTTCCCATGTCTTTTCCTTTTTATAGGTTAATTTTCACATTCCGCCGTATGTATGCCAAAACAGGACCGGGTCGCGTTCACACCCCCGCGCTTTCACGTAGTGGATTAACCCTGCTAACGTCTTACCAGTATACGTATTTTCAAGCACTATGCCCTCATGTTCCGCCATCATCACTACTGCTTGTCTGCCAGCCTCAGTCGGGATAGCATAACCCTTTCCGAAATCGCGATGCCAGAGTTCAACGGGACGAGGGTGTACGTGTCCAGCATCCGGTGCCCCGATGCGCCGTAGGATACGCCGCACCATCCGTGACACTGCCCAAGAATTCGCGAGCAGCCAATCTGAGACGCGCACACCGACGACCTGACTTCGCAACCCCGCGAGCCGCACACCTACCGTCAAACCTGCCATAGTGCCACAAGTACCGACTGGAACAAAGATAAACCGCGGTTCTGGCAGGATGTCCGCTTCAATTTGCGATTTCAGTTCTAAGACTGCCTTTACGTAGCCGACGGAACCGAGCGGTGAGGAACCGCCTGCTGCGATGAAATAGTGTTCAGTGCCGATGCCCAAAAAACCTTTCATACGTTCGTACGCATAACGGGTAAGCATAGTGCTCATACGTTGAACTTCGTGAACCTGTGCCGCGTGCTCACAAATTGTGCGATAGTTCAATTCAGAATACTCGGTCGGCGGTTGTTTAAATAGCAGACACGCCACGCGAAATCCTGCTGCTTTTCCGTAAACCGCTGTTGCTCGAACGTGGTTAGAGCCTGTGGGACCTATTGTAAAAAGGGTGGGTAGGGGTGCGTCATCGTGCTTCGCCTCCGCGAACAGATACTCTAGTTTCCGCACCTTGTTGCCGCCGCCCAACGGCCCGCTTAGGTCGTCCCGTTTTATCCAGAGCGACGTGAAACCGAGGGCGCGCTCAAGGTTCAATAGGCGATGCACCGGGGTTGGGAAGCTTCCGAGTGAAAGGTGTGGGATTGCGTGAATCATTCCAATGTTATAGCTCTTTCAAACGCTTCTGTACTTTTTCTTTGAACGTCTCATCCAATTCTAATTTTTATCAGCTTCTGCCACCATGATTTTGTAAAATAACCTAGCAGCGAAAGAAGAATTGTTATTATTCCTCCCTGAATCCATGCTAGATCGCCCCGCAAATCCTCTATCTTATCACTCATTCCATTCAATCTTATCTTAGTCTGTTCATTTATTCCCTTTAACTCTGTTTTAAGTACCGCCATCTCTGTTTTTACTTCCGCAATTTTTGTGTTAACTTCCGAAAATTTTGTGTTAACTTCCGAAAATTTCGTGTCTACGTGCTCAAGCGTCCGTCTTTCTGCTTCGGCTATTTCTTTGATAATTGTTACAGATTCCGATTTCGACTGTGATTGCCCTAACGTCGTAGAGGTAACAAAAAAGACAATGAGAATCCCGAATAGCACAACCCACCCATGTCGCATTGTAATTCTCCTAGATTTCCCAGATTTTACCGTAAGGCGAAATTATTTTAGCATGTGAACAAAAAAATTACAAAGAAAAAACGCAGATTCTACAGGATTAGCGATAACGCTCTTTCATACGCATTGAGAGTGTGACGTGTATAGGAATCTATCGGCTTAGCTTTGCCTTCATGTTTTAATGCATTTTTTTATCTGCAACGGGCGAGCACTATGGCATCACCCCTACATGATGCCGAGTTGAACAATCTGACGGGCCACGTGAGCTGCCAATGCGGCGATAGTCAACGTCGGCGGCACACCAATGGAACTCGGAAATAGGCTGGCATCAGCGACAAACAAACCCTTAACAGCATGTGCTTCCCCGGAAAGATTGACAACCGCGTTGTTGGGGTCTTCACCCATTCGGAGGGTGCCTTGCGGATGGCTTGAAGCCAACATGATGTCGTTTGGTACAATGCCGCGTCGACGGATACTCTCGAGGTGCGCCTCCGTTTTGATAACCACGTGTTGTGTGTAAGGCATCAGAATTTCTGTAGCTCCCGCTGCGAAAAGCAGGCGTGCTGCGTTGATTGCCCCTTCAATCAATACCTTCTTATCTTCATGGCTCAGGCGGTATGTGATGCGCGGTGTACCCCGTCGATGAACGGACACGCGCCCTGCTGTCTTGTCGTGCAAGAGAACGAGGAGTGCCGCGATGTGACGGTAGTGCCCCATCAATTGACGATGGTTTTTGCCAAACCCTGGTAGACTTGCCGCGACTATCATCTGTGAACCGAAAGCTGGCATGAGGAGATACCCGCTATCCGGCGAGTGCTCCATGTCAAGAAACTGCTCTATGTAGTAACTTTGCGGGATGCCGAGGTGTCCATCAATTATTTCGTTAAAAATTCCGCCGACAAAAATAGCAGGATGAAGGTGCAAATTTCTCCCGACGTGTGCATTTGCATTCGGAAGGCGGCTTTTTAACCAGAGTTGCGGGGAGTTAATCGCCCCGGCGGCTAAAACCACGGCTTTGCTTTGAACCGTCAGTTCGCTTGACTGCAAACGCGCACTGTTTAATATGGCTTTGGCCCCAATTGCACGTCCGTTTTCAACCAGCACAGCCTCTGCACTGCAATTGCTATAGAGGCGCGCACCTGCTGCGAGTGCCAGTGGAATGTACGTGACTGCCATGCTCTGTTTACCTATCCTCATCTTCCCTTTACTGTAGGACAGAGACTTCGTGCCCTGCGCCTGTTGCGGATGCAAATTAGATAGCTCTCCTTTGGAAGCAGGACAACCAAAAAGACATCCTGCACCGCACTCAGGACACGTCCCGCGATTGTGCCGTTGCACCAGCCCTCGCCATCCCATCGCCTCGCACCCGCGACGGATGACAGCGTTTAAGCGATTGACCTCTGCCTCCTGAATCTGCGTAACGCCCAAAGTTTGCTCCACGCGTGCTAATGCCGACGACAGAGCTGGAACACCCCACCTATCCAGCAAAGGTTGTGGCGGCCTGACTGCGTAACAGAGATTATGCACCGTTGAGCCGCCAACTCCCCTGCCTTGGGAGATAATAATCGTACCGTCGCGCGTCCTCCGTAAGCCGCTATCCCAGAAAAGCCGGCGCATCATGTCGGGTTCATAGCTGCTAAACGTGCTCGGGTCGTGATGCTCCCCCGCCTCTAAAATAACCACCGATAGCCCAGCTTCAGCAAGTTCTTTGGCAATAACTGCGCCGCCTGCACCTGAACCGATAACGCATACATCTGCGGTTTCTGTATGGGAGGTTCTGTTTTTGTTCACAGTGTTTCTCGTTGCCACGGCGGGTAGGCACAACACCTACCCCTACAAATCAAATTAACCCGATTCGTATTGTTTTTTCGCTGAGAAAACAGAGAAAAGTCGTTTTCATTATTTCCCGAAACCGCCATGTTTAGTAATAGACCTGATTTTGTATTTATGATAGCATATTTACGCATGTCTATCAACCTAGCTTGGAATTTTAAAATCTAAAGGAGAAAGCTGATGGAATTTGTTCAGTTGACAGAGGCACAACGCCAGGAATTTGGGGAGAATGGATACCTCGTCGTGCGCTCAGCAATTGATAGCGAGATGATTCGTCGCTTGACTGAAGCAGGCGACCGGCTCATGGAATCATTTGAATACCACGGCTATTACGCCCATCGGCGGGACGGATTGGTGCAAGAGCCTGCGTTCGCCGCCCTGGTGACGCAGTCGAAGGCAGTGCCGTTAATCCTGCAACTGCTCGGGGCAAATATCCATATTACGAACACCGCGCTCATCTACAAACATCCGCAGGCACCCGAGAAACCCGACAACCGCAACTGGCATCGAGATGTCGGCGTGCATTTAGATGTCGGGCACCAAGGGTGTCCCCGCGTCGGGTTGAAGGTTGGGTATTGCTTAACCGATTTCAGCACGCCAAATTCCGGCGCGACGTGGTTTTTGCCGAAAAGCAACAGGTTGAAGGAACCGTTGCGCATCCCGGAAGGTGAAGCCGATCCGCTTGCGTATGACGAACCGCTCCTCCAAGCAGGCGATGCGTTTCTGTTTGAAAGCCGTATCTACCATGCTGCAGGGTTGAACTTCACAGAGAATGTCTCTAAGGTAGTCATCTACGGGTACCATTATCGCTGGATTAAGCCTGACTATTATTTGCGATATTACAACGATATCCTGCAGCCCGACGCAACGCTAGTGGAAAATCTGGATGACCTGGGCAGGCAGTTTCTCGGTGCATCGACAGATACACAGGGTAGGCGAGACCCGAACGGTGTCCATTGGGCGGGTACAGAATGGGCAGCGGCACACAATCTGAACCTAGAGCAAGCACCGCAAGTTGTGACAGTTTAATGCCTAATAGGTGGTAACTTGCGTAGAATTTAATGAAAAAGGAGCAAAAATGAAAGACGTTAACGTAGGTATTGTTGGTTGTGGTGGGATTGCAGGAGGCAAACACATCCCTGGTCATCAGCGTGTGAAAGGCGTTTCAATCATCGCTGCGTGTGACATTGATGCAGCCCGCGCCAAAGCCTTCGCCAAAAAACATAGCATTCTGCACGTTTTCACCGATTACGAGCAATTAGCCGCAATGGATGAACTGGATGCGGTGAGCGTTTGCACACCGAATAACTTCCACGCGGGCCCGACTATCGCCGCGCTGAACGCAGGAAAACACGTTATCTGTGAAAAACCGATTGCTGGCAACGCAGTAGACGGACAAGCAATGGTAGATGCACAAAAAGCGAGCGGCAAGGTGTTGCAAATCGGGTTACAATCCCGATTCCGCGCCGAATCGCGCACTTTGCGAAAACTCTACGATGATGGATTTTTCGGGGATATCTACTATGCCCGTGCCATGGCGATGCGGCGGCGCGGTGTCCCTGCCTCGCCATCGTTTTTGAGCAAAGCTATCGCAGGCGGCGGCCCGCTGATTGATATCGGCGTGCATATCCTTGACGTGCTGCTCTGGATGATTGGGTGTCCGAAACCAGTTGAGGCATTCGGGATGACAGCGAAGAAATTTGGACACAGAACCGATGTCATCAACCCGTGGGGCAAATGGAATCCTGAAGAATTTGAGGTGGAAGATTTCGCGATGGGCACTATTCGGTTTGAAGGGGGTTTGACGGTGACCTTGGAAACAGCGTGGGCATCGCATATTGAGAATATCGGGGGTACCTTCTTCATGGGCGATGTAGCCGGGGCCACCTACGAACCTCTTCAGATTTACCTGGATAAGAAGGATGAGATGGTAAATTACACGCCGAAACTTCTCACAGGGTTACCCAGTGAATTTGAATCGTTCCACACGGCTGTTCGGGAGGGCTTACCTTCTCCTGTACCGGCAGAAGAGGTGCTGAACGTGGCAAAAATCTTCGATGCACTCTACGAATCCGCGCGGATAGGCCGCTCTGTGCCGATTGCATAAGGCTGCCTTGTAAAAGTGGATATAGACTAAAAGTGTCATTGTTCGTAGTGGTGCAATGAATTGCGCGAATCAGCGGGGGATTGGCATATCCGCCCGCTGCATCTACCCCATGCTATTCCTTTTCATAGGTTGCTCGCACAACCGTTTTAATGCCGCCGCGGATGTTAAAGTCACCCACAACTTCCGCCTTCCGCGGGTGGCACGCTTCAACAAAGTCCTCAAGTACCTTGTTCACGACGTGTTCATGAAAAATACCGACATTCCGATAAAAAAGGAAATACTCCTTTAACGATTTGAGTTCAACACAGTGCCGGTCTGGCACGTAAGTCATGCAGAGCGTTCCGAAATCCGGCAACCCTGTTTTGGGACAGACAGCAGTAAACTCAAGGTTGGTAATCTCAATTGTGTAATTTTGGTGGCTATACTGATTTTCCCACGTCTCGATCGCCGGTGTTTGTAGGTGACGGATGTGGTTCTGTAAATTGTCGTAGTTCTGGCTTTGATCGCTCATTCAATGGCTCCGCAGTTGTATTTGCCCCTGCTTTGCAGGGGTATTACCCTTAGTTGTATTTGCCCCTGCTTTGCAGGGGTATTACCCTTAGTTGTATTTGCCCCTGCTTTGCAGGGGTATTACCCTTAATCGTTTTGGTCTTTTCGCCATTATACCCTAAACTGGGTGAAAAATGCAACAAAATCGTAGGCTTTCAAGCATATTTTTGTTCTCGGAGGTTTAACACCACCACAGTATCTGTCTTGACAATGCACGTTACATCTGCTAACATTATGCACACGGCACCAAAGTAGGTATAGACACCTGCTACTACAGAATTTTCGCAATTTTGATGAAAGAGGTAACCTCATGAAACTGACAGAACACCAGGTTAATTTTTTCAACACCTTTGGCTATCTGGCGATACCGGGTATGTTTTCACCAAGCGAGACAGGGTGGATTACTAAAGAGTTTGAAATCTCGATTCAGGAATTTGGGGGTGGCAAAGCGCATGACGGCACGCGCCGCACAATGTTCGGCGGTCCGATTGAGCACCGTCCCCGGCTCTGTGCTTTGCTTGATGATGAACGATTGAAGGGACTTATCGGTGGCGTGCTCGGTGAGGATTTCAACTACGCTGGGGGTGACGGAAACTATTACACTGGGGATACGGGCTGGCACCCTGATGGCAGCTGGGGACGGCTTTTCGCGTGTAAAGTTGCATTCTATCTTGACCCGTTGACGCGCGATACCGGGTGTTTGAGAATAATTCCGGGCAGTCAAAACCCCGCACACTTCGTGCGCGCCCAAAAGATTGACCCGAATCAATCACAGGAATTGTTTGGTATCCCGCCGCGGGATTTCCCAACCAGCGTCACATTGGAAAGTAACCCTGGCGATGTGGTGATTTTCAATCATGATACCTATCACGCCGCGTTTGGCGGGGGCACGCGTCGACGTATGTTCACCATGAATTGCACCCAACATTGCAAAACTGAACCCGATTTAGAGACGTTGCATCAATATCTAAGCGTCCACTCGGCTGGCGGTTATAAAATTGAGACTGGCGCGGGCATGTTTTTCCCAACCATGGTGGACACTGCCGACGAAACCCGGTGGATTCACCTCCAGCAATGCAGTGACATTCATGACGAATTATTTCCGCAGTACGCCCGGCGTTCCTAGCAAAAATTGTGCTCGCGATGTTTCTACTGTCTGAATCGCGGATTATCACGGATTACGCAGATAACGCGGATTTTTGAGTGCTTGCAACTGAGGAAATTTCTCTGAGTTCTGCTGCAGTGATTTTTCACATCCCTTCTTTGATAGTGCGGATTTCTTCGGGAGTGAGTGGGTGTATTTGTCTGAATGCACGGATTATCACGGATGACGCGGAAAAACGCGGATTGAAAATCCGTGCAATCTGATAAATCCGCGTAAATCCGCGATTCAGAAAGTTTCCCTCTCCACTGCTATGCCTACGGGGGAGTGAGCATTGCAGCGATGTCTTCTGGGAGCTCAACGCCATGTTTCTGCTCAAAATCTGCAATACTTGCATAAGAGTCGTGAAATAAAGCAATGATATCCTCCTCCATGTTTCCAACTGTAGTCAGGTCCGATTTGGCTTTTTCCCATTCTTGCACGGCTAATAGTGCGAAGAAGCGATTGCTGTAGAACAGAATTCTATCCGATTTGAGCCGTATAGCTTGGTTACAGTCTTCAATGGCGCGCTGGAATTCGCCTCTTTTGTAGTAAGCGACACCCCTATTGTAATAGGCCTCGGCAAAATCTTGATTGAGTTGTATCGCTTGGTTAAAGTCTTCAAAGGCGCTGTCAATCTCATCTTTTTTTCCGTAAACGACACCCCTATTGTAATAGGCCTCGGCAAAATTTGGATTGAGTTGTATCGCTTGGTTATAGTCTTCAATGGCGCTGTCAATCTCATCTTTTTTTCCGTAAACGACACCCCTGTTGTTATAGGCACCGGCAAAATCTTGATTGAGTTGTATCGCTTGGTTATAGTCTTCAAAGGCGCTGTCAAAATTGTCTTTTGCAAAGTAAGCGTAACCCCGATTGTAATAGGCCTCGGCAGAATTTGGATTGAGTTGTATCGCTTGGTTATAGTCTTCAATGGCGCTGTCAATCCTATCTATTGTCTCGTAAGCGACACCCCTGTTGTAATGAGCCATGAAGACAATGGAGGTATCCTCTGGCTTCAACCGTATGACTTCGGTGTAGTACTCAATAGCATCATCCAGGTTACCGTTCTGGTGCGCTTCAAGACCGCGTTGCAGATAATCTTGGGCATCGGGTTCAATGTATGGTTTATCGTGGGCATGTAGACGAGCGAACCCATCAAAATCTGGATAAATATTGGCTTCGGTGATACCTGATATTTTATCGAGAGATGTTCGGATGTCTCGCTTGCTATCTTTTCGGATGACACATTCAGCATCTGCATCAATTGGGTCGCCGCTAAATACAAAGATGGATTGTTGGGCGATAATGCGGTTGTTCTGAAGTTTGGGTTGCCATTGATATCGTGGATATCGCCCATTTTCGGGCTTGAAAAAATGCTCAATATCCTCTTTTACCAATTCGGGATTAACTGTTTTAAAGCGGGCTGGATCATCGCGTCGGACAGCGAAGACTTTGCCGTTTGCTTCCCGCTTGCAGGCGAACCAGAGCGCGACCAGGGCACTACGCGTAAAGTCTATCAAGCAGGTGGCAGCACCGAAGTGCTGGAGTTCTGCGAGTAGTTCTAGATCGGAAAGTTGTTGGCCGTCTCTTTGATCGTGTCCCAAACTTCGTGCCTTTTCTATCAGATCCTTATTGATTTTGAGTAGTTTACTCGGATTATTTCTGTCGGTTTCTGGTAGGCGGCGGTAGGCGGATGCCTCTATTTTGTAACATTTCGTGGAAACACCACGAAACAGGTACTGTCCATCGCTAAATTGTGCTGCCCATTCTATAAACTCGCTTAGGGTTGTGACAGGCATAATGCTCTCCTTTTCCACAATGCTAATTTTTCCCAGATGAAGTTAGACAGTTGTTTGAATCACGGATGACGCAGAAAAACGCGGCGTGAAAATCCGTGAAATCTGATAAATCCGCGTAAATCCGCGATTCAGACAATTTATCCCTCCGCCGCCCCCACAATGGCAATTTCTTCAGAGGTTAAGTCATATAAGAAGTATACCAGAGGATGCGTTTTATTTTCAACGGAAAACAAACTTGGCATGGGGGTGTGCATCTGGGGCCCGGAGGCGTTTATATGCTCAGGATTTCGCTACTGTCTGAATCGCGGATTATCACAGATTACGCAGAGGACGCGGATTTTTGAGTTCTTGCCAACTGCGGAAATTTCTCTGAGTTCTGCCGCAGTGTTTTTTTAGATGCCTTCTTTGATAGTTCTGAATCACGGATGACGCGGAAAACGCGGCGTGAAAATCCGTGAAATCTGATAAATCCGCGTAAATCCGCGATTCAGACCGTTTCCCAATCGCTCCAATTGGGCAATGATGAAACTTACTTATACTCGCCACCGCCAAGCCGATCGATAAATTCTCATGCCCTTCATACCGTTCCATGTAGCCGCTTCCCACATAGATTTTCCATCAGAATACTTAGCGGATTTATTCAATTTGTTGTACACCGCTTCAGTCAGTCGTGAGGGGTAATCGGGTGAAAGTGAACACAATTTCGCTGCGTAGTTCGCTGCACGTCCAACCCAGACCAGATCGTTCGATCCCCGTATTCCAGTGCGTGCCACAAATAACTCGCTGGTGTCAATACCCACAACCTGTTTGACACTGTAGTTCTTTGCGGGATAATACTTTTTTACGAGAGGATTTATGATCTCGGTAACTGTGTAGTTTATTTTTAATGCTGAACGGGCAGCACAATCATCTTTTTCATCCCCAATATACACAGCCATGATGCGATCGCCGTCGTAAGAAGTGATGACACCACCCTCAGACCGTATAACCTTAGCGGCGCAGCTGAGGTATGCTTTATAGATTTCAGCAGCGAATTCGGGTTCATAGTTATCCACAAGGTTTGTGGAATCATCAAGGTCTGCATAGAGTACCGTTCCATCTAACTCCACAGCATCATTACCTAACCCTAAATCTTCGGATTCTGGAACTTTCCTGCCTTCCCGGGTTGACCACTGCTCCTTGAATATTTCCTCAACCGCTTTGGAATAATCCTCAACTAAACTCATTGGAATAATCCTCCTTATGTGAAATTATTTGACACCAACCCTGTTAATGATATGCCGAAGCTGATTGCAAACTGGACCTAGTAAAGCAGGTAGATCGTTGGAATCACCTGACTTATACTTCAGGGAAGTAAGACCGAGCAAGTCCGTAGGAATCTTGATGTCACCCTCGCGAGGGATAATCATAAAGGTTCGCTCATGTGACAATGCTCCCATAAATAGCCCTAACTCAAAGATTACATTATCACGAGGTGCATCAGATTTTTCGTCACGGCTTATCACTTCGTCGTCCGGTCCTAGCACCAACGCTGCAAAGTCAGCTTCTTGAACCTGTTTTTCAAGGTCGATTATTGGAAATTTCGAAGCACCGAAGACGCTGTCTGTCCATAATCGTACAAGAATGTCCTCGTGCTCTAAATTAGATTGAATCGTTTGGGCAATAGGAAGAGATTCCTTTGAAGAACCTACAAACAAAACAGGACGTGGGTTTTTAGAGGCCACCAACCTATTCCTTTGCCGCAACCTCCCGGCAAGTTCCCCCGCAATTAGTTGCCAGATTCTTGGATATTTATCTGCTAATCGACGGAGAGGAGCCTCAGAGATTTTCGCAACAACTGTTTGTTCAATAGCGACAACCGACGCAGAACGCTTAGCGGACGGATCAACTAATACCATTTCACCCACATGTTGTCCGGAATTCCTGATTGCCACTTCACGCCCATTAACAACGATAGAAAGCCGGCCCGCGAGAATGAAATAGATGTCATCGTCTGCCTCATCCTGAACGATTAGTTCATCCCCGGACTCAAACTGAAGAATTTTAGTTTGACCCGCCAGTTCTGTAGATAAATTTTCGTCGCCTTGAATAATAGTCTGTTTGCGTAACGCTGAAATAAGTCGATCGCGACCTTCCGTTCCACAAAATCTGCTAATCATTTCCATCTCTTGTCAACTTCCAATTGGATTTTCACGGATTGCACAGATTGCGCGGCTCCCAAAAATCCGTGAAATCTGATAAATCCGCGTCACTCCGCGATTTGCGGCATAAGGGTATCAACCCCTGCTTGCAGGGGCAAATACCACCCTCGCCCAAATGCGACGTGCATTCAGACAATTTATTCCGCCGCGTCCTCCACAATGCGAATCTCCTCTGATGTTAAATCATAGCATGTATGTGCCTGTTTGTCAACCTCATTTTCAAGTTATTGTTCATTATACCTATGTTATCCTTTCATTTCTGTGACTGTCTGAATGATGTCGCATTTGCGGCGAATACACCCACTCACTCCCGAAAAAATCCGCACTATCAAAGAAAGTATCTAAAAAATCACTCCGGCAGAACTCAGAGAGATTTCCGCAGTTGCAAGCACTCAAAAATCCGCGTCCTCCGCGTAATCTGTGATAATCCGCGATTCAGACAAATACACCCACTCACTCCCGAGCCTATAAAAGGAGACATAAGGATAGAATTACAGTTGACAACCGAATACCTCCGCCCTTATGGATTTTTTGTTGCAATCTTTGCTGTTTTGTGGTATCCTAATACTACACGTTTTAAACTTGTAACAGGTCTTTTGTGTGGCTTAACATCGAAAGTGTATTTATGGTTTTACGTTTCTCTCTCAAAATGGTTCGCCAGAATGTTAAACGTTCTGCTATTGGTGATACAAATTTGACAAACGGTCAACTGCGGATGCGTGTAGCGTGCATTTGGAAGAATATTATCTTGGTTGCATTCATCTTCGGGGTTAGTGTGCCTTTTGCTGTAGCCTCTCCGCCAAAGGCGCGCACCTACTTACCCTCAAGCTCCATTGCCGTGAGTGACGATGCCTTGGCCACTTTTTTCAATCCAGCCGGACTCGGCACAGGGCGTGCCTTAAATCTGTACTATCTCCGAACATACCAGAGCAATTGGGCTGGCGATGACGCTTTTTTTCTCGCTGTGCCAAACGCCGGATTCGGGGTCGAATTTGCCACTACCGATATGGACACTGACTTTACACGTTATACGTTCTCCAGTGGACAACACTTGGGAAGTTCACTCTACTGGGGCTCAAGTTACAGTTGGATTAATTCGGACGAGAAAGCCTACGACAAATTCGGCTCATTATCCCTCGGATTTATGTACCGTCGTCGCTACCTTTCAATTGGTGCAATGGCGCGAGAGCTCAATCGGCCCAAATTGCTTGGCGAAAAGTTAGGCCGTACCTACGATGTGGGCATAGCCCTTCGTCCTGGCACATGGCGGGCAACGCTCTCTGTTGACATGCAGAAAACGCAAGGTGTAGAAGGCGTGGAACTCCGCTATGCACTGGCACTGCAGCCAATCCGAGAACTCATGCTGCGCGGCACGATAAACAGCAATCAGAGTTTTGATATCCGTTTCGGTATCAACATTGGAAATTGGGGATTCGGCACAGATAACTCCTTTGACAAAAACTTGAACTCGCAGGCCGGTGTAGGCTACTTCCAATTCTCCAACGCACCCAAAACGAAACCGATTCCGCGCCGCCGCATGTTTCTTGATGTACCCATGGGCTATCTGGCACAGCTCCTGCGAATTGCAAAATGGGATGAGGATGTTGCTGGCGTGCTCATCCGAATCGACGGGAGCGGGTACGGCATGGGGCGGCTCCAAGAAATGTCAGATGCCATTCTTGATTTTAGGGAATCGGGACGCTTCGCTATATGCTACCTCTCTAACTGCTCCACCGGTGACTACATTGTCGCTGCCGCGTGCGACGCTGTGCTGATGCACCCCGCCGCAGAAATGCGGCTCATCGGTTTGCGCGCAGAGCGTTCCTTCTACAAAGGTGCATTAGACATGCTCGGTGTTAGAGCCGACTTGGAGCATATCGGGGAATATAAGTCTGCATCGGAGGCGTTCACGCGGCGCAATATGTCCGAAGCGCACCGTGAAATCCAGAACGTTATCATGGACGACCTCTACGAACAGTTGGTAACCGCCATTGCAACAGGGCGCGGGTGGACTCAAGAATCTGTCAAAAATCTGATTGACCGGGGGCCGTTCACTGCACGAGCGGCACGCTCTGCCGAACTCGTTGACAGGCTCGTCTATGAAGATGAACTGCCGGAGATTGTAGCCGAACTCACCGATGCCGCTACCGACCTGGTGCCCCTCAGCGAATACGCCAGAAGCGGGCTTTACGTACAAGATTGGCAGGTTCGCCAACCAAAGATTGCGATTATTGAGGCAAAAGGGTTGATGCTGACAGGCAGTAGTTTTATAGATGCGTTTATGGGCACACAAGTGATGGGCGCGGATACTATCGCACGCGCGGTTCAGCAGGTGCGGGAAGATGAGTCCATAAAAGCTGTCGTGTTGCGAATTGACAGCGGCGGTGGGCTCGTCGTCGCAGCGGACATAATATGGCATGAACTCACGCGACTCACCCAAGTCAAACCGCTTGTTGTTTCAATGGGCGATGTGGCAGCATCGGGCGGTTATTACATTGCTGCGCCTGCAGATGTTATCGTCGCCGAACCCGGGACGATTACAGGCTCCATCGGCGTTATCGGCGGCAAGTATAGTTTCAAAGGGCTTTACGAAAATCTGGGCATCCAAAAAGAAATTATCAAACGGGGCAAGCATGCAGATTTTTATACAGATTACGGCGACTATCCACCCTCAGAGCAGGCAATCGTACAAAAACAAATTGCGGAAATTTATGACGATTTCATTACCAAAGTTGCTATCGGAAGAGCCGAGTTGACGAAAGAGAAAGTGGACAGCCTCGGGCAGGGACGCATCTGGACAGGGAGACAAGCACACGAGAACGGGCTTGTTGATAAATTGGGCGGCTTAAGCCTCGCACTCGCAATAGCGCAAGAACGAGCAGGATTGGAAAAGAAAGTGGTTGAGGTAGTCCGACTCCCCAAACAAACGTGGCTATCCCAGTTATTAAGCAATTTCCAGCCGCTACTCAGCACTGGCACAGGTATATCATCGGCGGTGCCCCAACCTGTTACGCAATTTGAGCTGGGATTAGCGCAAATTGGCAGTCGCTTTACATTAGCCGGCCGCTTAAGTGCTACCTCCAGGCTGCTAAACATTATCAGAAAGCACAGGCTTTTTCTCCTCATGCGCTATCATGTGGAGGTAGGCAATTAAAGAGCATCAATTCAGTTTCTGCTCCGCTTTTTCCCAATTGTATATTACCCCGCTTTGCGGGGAAGTATACCTGTGTCAAAAGCGGGTTTGCGATGAGTGACAGAGCGTATTCCTCATGAATTGCGTTTTTAAAAAAGAAAGAGGAGCATGTGTAATGCCCTTTCCCAAAAACTATTCAAAACTGCGCCGGGAAATGGTGCAAAACCAGATCGAAAAGCGGGGCATTGATAATCCGCAGGTGCTTGCTGTTATGCGCAAGGTGCAGCGCCACCTCTTTGTAAAACCGGAATCCCTTGCTGTAGCCTATCGGGATGGCCCACTCCTAATTGATTGTGAGCAAACAATTTCACAACCCTATATCGTAGCATTGATGACAGACTTATTGGCACTCACACCGGTTTCAAAAGTACTTGAGATTGGAACGGGATGCGGCTATCAAACCGCTGTGTTAGCAGAGTTGGCGGCAGAGGTATATTCCGTTGAGATCTTGCCGGCCCTCGCCAAAAGTGCGAAAGCACGGTTAGAGGCACTCAACTATCGGAACATCCATCTCAAAGAAGGAAACGGGTATTACGGTTGGCAAGAATGTGCCCCTTACGATGCAGTACTTGTGACTGCAGCACCCAAGAACATACCAGAGCAACTCATTCACCAGCTCGTTGAAGGCGGAAGAATGGTTATTCCGGTTGGCGATGCGGCCCAAAACCTTCTTTTAATTCGGAAGGTAGCGGGCAAAGCGGAAACCACCGAGGTGACGGGTGTCAGTTTTGTGCCGATGACAGGGGTACCGAGATAAAACTCTCAGAACAAGAAACGAGGCTAAGGAAAACAATATAATGCAATTGAAACACACATGTCATGTACTTCTGCTCCTGGGGCTACTTTTTCCCGCTACCACTGTCGCACGCTTTAATGACATCGGGGTAGGGGCGCGGCCCCTCGGACTCGGCGGGGCGTTTGTCGCACTCGCCGATGATAGCAATGCCCCTAACTACAACGCCGCCGGCTTAGGCTACATAGATGCAATTCAGGCGGGGGCCACTTATGCACAGCGATTTAACGGACTCATTACCTATAACGCTATTGGTGGCGTTATACCGCTTGGCGGTGCTGGGGTTATCGGCGCAAATATTGGCATCTTGGCAGAAGATTCGGAAATTTATCGGGAACAGACGCTGCGGTTGGCTTATGGCAACGCTGTTCTCAAGCAAATTGCTATCGGAGCCACCCTGAAACTCTTCAGCACTTCCTTCGATGAAGCGAATGAATTCGTTAGCGAGAATCCCTATTTCACGCAGACTTCTGCTTCAGCCGTTTCGTTTGATGTAGGCGTGATTGCCAAGCCTGCAACCGGACTGAGCCTCGGCGTTTCCGCGGAGAATTTACTTCCTGCAAACATGAGCATCTCCGAATTGCACACAGATTCGGTGCCTCGGCACATCCGTGCTGGTGTTGCATACAGGCTGGAATCTATTGCTGAGATGAGCGCGCAGGGCGAGGTAGTGAGCAACTTGTTGAAATCCAGTTTAGTCATTGTGGAGGTCGCGAACCGCAGTAGTGAGATGCATGTACGCGCCGGGGCAGAACTCTGGCTGAATAAAGCCATCGCTGTACGTGGCGGGTATGGCGTCGCTTCTAACAGAACGGGCGGAAGTGGCACCGCAACAACCCTAACCCTCGGCGGAAGTGCGCGAATCCCGGTGGGCAGTGCTGCCTTTCAACTTGATTATGGATTCCAAATGCTTACGGGTGATTTTCAAGATAATACGACACAGCGGGCTTCAGTCAACCTGCTGTTTTAAAACATAAGCGGAAACTGGGCGGAGAAAGGGCTCCGCCTTTACAAGCCAAAAGGAAGTGTTATGAAAAAGATAGTGTTCGCTTGGATGCTTATCGGTAGTCTGCTCGTCTCCAGCAACAGTTATAGCGCGGTTACCTCTGTTGGGGAGATTAACGTCGTCGGCCAAACCAAAGGGGTTGTTCCTGCCAGTTCAACGGTGCCGCTGCTCGTCACGCTTGTCGTCGACCGGTCGTTGGCAGAGCCGGGAGAAGAAATTAAAACTATTGAAATTGTGA
This sequence comes from uncultured Poribacteria bacterium, assembly GCA_958295855.1. Taxonomy (GTDB): domain Bacteria; phylum Poribacteria; class WGA-4E; order WGA-4E; family WGA-3G; genus CATQHH01. The sequence goes on from OY282383.1 coordinate 1,864,111, forward strand.
TGCCGCCCGGATTTCTAACGCAATCGTCCAACTTCAAAGGCATATCACGGGACGGCACCAAAATCGCAGCCAGCGTCTCCACCGGTGGAGGCAACGTACTGCGCGTGGTACTCGCAGATGTCATCGTCGATTTCCAGAACTCGATTTATGAAATCACATTTGACTGTCGAACACCGGAGAGCGTCATACGGGAGGCAGTGTTCAGAGCGCGCCTACGAAACCTGCAAGACGGGCCCATCGGCGAATTTATCCGCTCAGGGCAGGCAGATGGAAAAATTAACAACGACGACTTTACCTTACAGGTAATTCCGAATGTACCGCCTGATGCCGTTACAGGCTTTACCGCCGAACCCGACAGCACCGGTGAAAACGATGTCACCCTCCGCTGGCAAAAATCCGAAGACCCGGATGTCAACGGTTATCTCATCTATAGGGATAAGGAGCTTCCCATTCGTATTGAAAATCGTTCATCGACCACGTTTCGTGATGTCAACGTACTTCCGGGGAACCATACGTATAAGATAACTGCTTACAAAACGCTTTTTTTGCAATCGGAACTTTCCGCTACACAAACGGTGGACGTATTACCGGACACTGCCGCGCCACAACCACCGCCGATGCTAGACATTGTTACCTCAAGCGATGGTGTTGAAATTTTGTGGAAGCCAAGCGTCAGTCGTGACGTAACAACATACCGAATTTTGTTCGGTTCATCGGCAAACGCGCTTGAACTACTACCCAATGGCGAGATACACGAGAAAAAAACGGAATATAAATTTGTTGATACCCGCCCTTTGTCTGTAGGCAGTTTTACTTATGCTATTGTCGCGATTGACGAGGCAGATAACGTCTCAGCACCAATACAAAAAAGACTCCGCATATTTGATGAACCTTATCCGAATCCGTTTACGCCCCTCTCGCTGGATGCCGATTTCAACACCGTTATCTTCCCCGCCCGCGCGATTGAAGATGTTGAGGGCGAGTTCAGCGTGCTTCTCTTTAACCTGAATGGGATGCTCGTGAAGACCTTAACGGCACAATTCGGCGAAACGGAACTAAAGTGGGATGGGAAAAATGAGGAAGGCGAATTCGTTGAAAGCGGCGTGTACGTCTATCAACTCCAAGTCGGAGAGAGTTTTAAAACGGGCACTTTAATCCTTGCTAAGTAGGTTAAGCGATAGAAAAACATTCCTGTCTTGCTTTTCGTTTCGCTGTAGAAAAAATTTATTGCTTTAATTTTGAATTCAAGGTTATACTAGAAAAACGGCTTCTGTCGGAGCAATGTGCATTGCAGGTAGGTGCCCGACTCTGATGCAATAGGTTAATGTAGGAAATAAAAAGGTTGTTCACTTTTCGTTCGCAACTTCGTTTGATTTAGGTTCCTAACATTCAAGGCACACTGTCGGCACGGGATGCACAATGAATTGTGCTACGACGAACCCACTTAAATTAGGATAAAGGGGAAACTATAAAGATGAACAGATTAAAGTTATACGCACCTCGGTTCGGGCAAAGCAGTTTAAAGCTAACTTCGCATTTAGCGATTCTCATAGCAGTGATGCTCGCTTGTTCCGTTGTAATTTCTTTACCGACTGCGGAAGGGTGGACTATCTTACAAGAACGCGACCCGGAGGTTCGGGATTATATGTCTATCGCTTTCACAAGCAAGACTGTTGGCTGGGTAGTCGGTGCCGCATCGTTTGAAGATTTTGAAAATCCCGGCTTCATCGGACATACCATGAATGGTGGTAAAACGTGGCAAAAATCGGAAATCAAAATTGCAGCCGATTTAGTCGAAGTCTACTTCTTGGATGAGAAACACGGCTGGGCAGTCGGTGCGGACGGCACAATTGCCGCTACGACTAACGGCAGAGACTGGGAACTCCAAACGAGCAAAGTTGGCAATAGGCTTAAGAGCATCTACTTCGTTAATAAAGAGGTTGGGTACGCCGCAGGAGAGAGTGATACTATCCTCTCTACGAAAAATAGCGGCCGCTCATGGAAAGTGCTTCAAGGTGGACAACTCGGTGCTGTTGGCGATAGCGATGCAAATATGTACAATGCTATTCAGTTCCTTGACGAATCTACGGGCTGGGTTGCCGGCGTGCGCGTCATCCCCAGCAAAAAAGGGCAAAGTGCGTTGATTCAGAAGACTATGGATGAGGGGCAGAGTTGGGTTACCCAGGAGACCGGGAAAGAGGACATTCTTGAAGACATCTTCTTTCTTGATGCCTCAACCGGTTGGGCAGTCGGTGAAAACGGGGTAATTCTTCACACCAGTAACGGGGGCGAAACCTGGAAAGAGCAGTTCAGCGGTACACAAGAAACACTACGAAGTGTCGGGTTTGCAGATGAGAAGAACGGTTGGGCTGTAGGCGGTGATTTTGGAGTCGGTGCCATTCTAAACACCAATGATGGTGGTAAAACGTGGGAACTTGAAGATTCCAGGGAAAAAATAGTCAAAGTTTTTGTGCTTGATGGACAAAATGTGTGGGTAGCGAGTTCCACAGGAGCCATCATGCAAGCAAAATAAAGCGCGGGCATAAGGGGAACGGAAGACGCACGGAGACAGCACTCCGCCCTTACAATCCCCTAAATTTGCATCTTGATGAATACAATGTAAGAAGGAAAAAAGTTGTTCACTTTTCGTTCACAACTTGGTTGGAGCGCGAGGATGCAAGATGAATTGCGCTACTACAAACCAGTCGACACTTTATCAAAGAGGAGGTACAATCTTGGAAAGTGCCATATTTGCTGAGCGAATGAGTCGCTTGGGAACAGAATCGGCATTTGAGGTCCTCGCCAAGGCAAAAGCTTTAGAAGCGCAGGGCAGAGATATTGTTCACCTAGAAATCGGCCAACCAGATTTTCCAACACCGGCGAACATTTGTGAAGCCGCATTCAAGGCGATGAAGGATGGACATACCGGCTACTGCCCATCTGCAGGCGTACATGAGTTCCGCGAAGTCGTCGCACAGCATATCACTGAGACCCGGGGCGTTACCATACATCCGGATGAGGTAACCGTAACACCCGGCGCAAAGCCGATTATCTTCTTCACTATTTTGGCGTTAATTGATGAAGGCGATGAGGTAATTTATCCCGAACCTGGTTTCCCTATTTACGAATCGGTTATTGACTTCATCGGCGGAAAAGCCGTACCGCTTCGGCTTCGCGAAGAGGTAGATTTCCGGTTCCGGATTGCAGATCTTGAGGCTGCCATCTCTGAACGGACTAAACTGTTAATTCTCAATTCACCACAGAATCCGACAGGCGGCACGCTAACCGCTGCAGATCTTGAAGCAATTGCCGAACTCGCACTGAAACACAATTTTTATGTGCTTACAGATGAAGTGTATTCACGCATCCTCTACGAAGGCACCCATCAGAGCATTCTCAGCTTTCCCGGCATGAAAGAACAGACAATCCTGATCGAAGGGCATTCTAAAACCTACGCCATGACAGGATGGCGGTTGGGCTACGGCATCGCACCCCAGGCAATCGCAGACAAGATTACCCAATTGACGATTAACTCCAATTCTTGCACTGCAACCTTCACGCAAATCGCCGGAATAGAAGCACTCACGGGACCGCAAACCTTTGTTACACAGATGGTCGCGGAGTTCCAAAAACGGCGAGATGCGATTGTGGATGGGCTAAATGCTATTGATGGCATCAGTTGTATCAAGCCCCTCGGCTCATTCTATGTTTTTCCAAACGTTGAGCAGTTGCCGATTTCGTGCGAAGCACTTGCTGATTATTTGATGGATGAAGCAGGGGTTGCGCTATTGCCAGGTACGTCTTTCGGTAAATATGGCGATGGCTACCTCAGGCTTTCGTATGCCAATTCGTTAGAAAATATCCAGGAAGCGTTGCGCCGAATGGAAACCGCACTTGCGAACCTTGTTGCTTAATCGCGACTTAGACTTGAATCAGAAACCTCCGACGAGAGCTACAGTGCATTGTTAGAGCTGTCTTGCCAATGGTATTTGCCCCTGCTTTGCAGGGGTTTCATACCAAGTTGTGAACGAAAAGTGAACAACTTTTTTATTTCTTACATTTGCTGATTACTCCGCAAGGAAAGACGAAAAACTCCGACGAGAGTTACAGTGCATTGTTAGACCTGTCTTGCCAATGGTATTTGCCCCTGCTTTGCAGGGGTTTCATACCAAGTTGTGAACGAAAAGTGAACAACTTTTTTATTTCTTACATTTGCTGATTACTCCGCAAGGAAAGACGAAAAACTCCGAATCGCGACTTAGACTTGAATCAGAAACCTCCGACGAGATCTACAGTGTATTGTTAGACCTGTCTTGCATTCTGATTACTCCGCAAGGAAAGACGAAAAACTCCGCAAGGAAAGACGAAAAACTCCGCAAGGAAAGACGAAAAACTCCTTAAAGGAAATTTGTTGTATGCCTCGTAAAATTATCGCGCGTATTCCTGCCAGCACAACCAATCTGGGCCCCGGGTTCGATGTGCTAGGGCTTGCCCTTCAACTCTATAGCACGATTACGTTAGAAACCACAGCAACCGGTACGGAAGTCGTTGTTAGTGGGGTGGACGCGGATAAGATGCCAAGTACGCCCGAACACATAGCGTTTCAAGCAGTAGAGCTTATTTTCAAACGGAGTGGGGTGAAACGCCCTAAAGGCTTCAAATTGAGCATAGCGAATGGCATCCCAGCAATTCGTGGGTTGGGCGGCAGTGGAACGGCCGTCCTTGGCGGGTTGCTAACGGCGAATGTGTTGTGCGGTACCCCCTTCTCTGATGCAGAGCTCCTCAACTTTGCTACAGCGTTGGAGGGGCACCCGGATAACGTCGCTGCTTCCTTGTTGGGGGGGCTCGTTGTCTCAGCACAAGAGGATGCACAGGTGCATACCGTTCGGTTGGAGTGCCCCGATGCACTTCACATTGTACTCGCCATCCCGGATTTCCCGCTATCCACGGAACAAGCGCGGCAGGTATTACCCAAATCGGTCGGTTTTGAAGATGCAATCTACAATACGAGTCGAAGCACCCTGCTCATTGCCAGCATCGCCACCGGACAATTTGAGATGTTACCGATAGCCATGAAGGATAGGTTGCATCAACCTTACCGCACCTCGCTGATTCCGGGGTTTGATGATGTGGCTGAAGCGGCTACTGCTGCGGGGGCTATCAGTGTTGCGTTGAGCGGCGCGGGCCCCACCGTCGCAGCCTATTGTTTGGGATATATTGAACAGGTTGCTAATCAGATGCGAACTGCCTTCAACAAGCATCAGATTGCGTGTGATACGAAGATTCTGAAACCGGATGCTGAGGGCGCGAACGTGTTCATTTCAGCCTAACAGGAGTTTTGAGGAGGCAAGGGGCGAGCACGACAGAAACCTCGCCCTTACAATGACGCAGGCAGGTGATGATGTCAAATTTTCATGCGGAGAGCATTGCATCAATATTAAATCGATTCAACACCAACATGGAACAGGGGTTGAGCGCAGAGGCTTTGCAGCAAGCAAAAGCGCGATACGGCGAGAATACGTTTGAATCGGAAGAAAGAACATCTCCATTCAAGATGTTTTTGAAACATTTGCTCACTTGGCGAATCCTTGTGCTCGCGTTGGCAACAGCGATTTTAACCGCTTCTTTTATCAGCAGTGACAGGAGCTTTCCCCTATACTCAGCCGGGGTTTTCGCAGTTGTTCTAGTTTTCCATATCTGTTGGGCATACCTATCCGCGTACCTCATTCGCCGCCGCGAGGACAGGATTCGTGACAATTTGGTGCTTAACCTTCAAGTTATCCGGCAAGGGAAGTTTGAAAAATGCACGCCTGCGGACATTGTGCCGGGAGATTTGCTCTCTCTCAATGCAGGCGATTACATTCCTGCAGATGCCAGAATCATTGAAGCGGATGGACTTATGCTCGACGAATCCGCGCTGTTTGGTACTGAAGGCCCAGTACCGAAAACCCGCGAGGATATTCCAGATGGCTCCGTACCCCCTCAAAATCAGAAAAACATGGCATTTGGCGGGACTTACGTGGTAGCAGGATATGGGTTGGCAGTTGTTGTTCAGACAGGGAAACAGCTTGAAATGTGGAGGCAACGCCGAACTGTGCGTCCTGTGCTAAGTGAGTCTACCTCTGCAGAAAAAGAAATAACGTCCTTACATAACGTTGTAAAAGTGACAGGGGTAGTCCTAGCTGCGATAGTTGTTGCTATAGCGTGGTGGTTTGAGTATCAGGATAACTTAACCGATTGGCATGCGCTGGTACATCTTGGTGTGCTATTTATCGTTGCTGCCGCACCGCAAAATGCTGCAGCACTTCTCCGATTGTCCTTTGCTCAACATGCCCAAAAGCTGCTGGAAAAAGGAGTCGTGCTACGGAACTCACATAGCATTGAGAAATTAAGCCGCATCAACGCTTTTTGTGCGAATGAAAACGGCCTCTCTACCACGCGCTCCCTCGCTATTTCTAATCTATTTGTAGATGAACAATTGGTGGATGGGACAGCTTGGAAGGAGTGGTTGAGCTCCCTGGAAGCACTAACACCTGAAGAGAGAAAGGAAGCTGTTAATGCAATTCCTCCCGGAGGGAAAATCCCACAAGGTGCTGCGAGGTTAATATACACTGCTGGCCTCGGAACCTCTGGCGAACAATATCAGGATCGAAATGAGGCAGTGTTTGCGCCGCAGCGACTTATCCAAGAAGACATGGAAAAGTTGGGGTACCAACTTGATGAATTAAGAACTAAACTCCCCCTTGTCAATGAATACCCTTGGACACTTAACTTCGGGTACCAAATGCAGGTGTTTGAGTTAGCCCCTGGCGATTATCTGAATATCATCTTTGGGGATGCCCAGATGGTGCTTGACACTTGCGCGTTTACCTCCACCAATGGCCAAGTAACGCCCCTGCAAGAAGAGCGGTACGAAATGTACTGTGAAGTTATCGACTATCTGCGGAGTACGAAAGCCGAGGTCTATGGGGTTGCCTTTTACTCCTCAGATGTTATTCTGAAACCGCAGGAGATGGAAGACGATCACATCTTTTTAGGGTTTATCAGTTTTTCTCCCAGCAATAACGAAGAAATAAAGGCACTTGTGAAAACAAGCCTCGATTCCGGGCTGAAAATTGTCCTCCTCACAGAAAATGATGAACAACGGACAGTTGATTTTGCAAAAGATCTTGGCCTTATCCACACGCAGAAGGCAGTTGCGTCACGAGAAAAACTGGAGGCCCTCACCCGCGAGAATTTTGATGCGGAGACCGCGAAATGGTCTGTCTATTCCCAACCAACCTGGGAACAACGTCGGAATATCGTACTGAGTTTGCGGCACCAGGGCCATTCTGTCGGCTTCTTGGGCGAAGGTGTCTCCGACCGGCGCGCGATGGCCGTTGCCAATGTTGCCCTTGCAAACATCGATTATGCATCACACGTCGTGCAGGCCGCTGCCCACGGTTTGATTCACAAGGGGGGCTTCCGGGCGGTAAAAGAGGGGCTGCTGCATGCACGCGAAACTTATCATAACGCCGCCGGTTTCCTACGGTGGGGTATCTCCTGCACCCTCTCCCTGCTTCTCACGCTTACCTTTGGCACGGTGCTGCACTATGCATATAAACTACCTATGCCGTTGACGTTGACGCAGGTAGTTTGGGTGCAATTTCTTGTAAGCTTGCTACCCTCGCTCGGCGCAGGAGCAGATAGGATATTTGCTGATGAAAAGCACCACCGGCCAACTCTGTTTTCAACTGCACGATTCCTGTCTAAAACATCGGAGTTGGACATTATATGCCGGGCAGTGACTATCAGCTTGATGACACTCATCCCGTTCTTTTTTATGCTGTGGCGTTCATCCGCTTTGTCCACTACAGTCGGCGTTTCAGAATTACTAAGCGATATAATTTCTACAGCAAATTTGGCTACAGCAAATTCGGCCTCATCAGGGTGGGGAGCAAATGCATCAGATATCGCGGTCGCGCGAACGGCTGCTTGCACCACGCTCATCTTTACCCAGCTAGCTGCCTGTTGGCAGGCTTTGCGCTACCCGTGGGAATCGCTCTTTCAAAGAATGTTCGCGAACTACCGGTTACTCGTTATCTTTTCAATCGTTATTGGGCTCCACCTGATTGCACTCTACGTTGAACCTATCAACGCATTTTTGGGCATGGCACACCTCAAATGGGAATGGCAATGGACGCTCCTGTTTAGTTTCGCTTTGTTCCTGTTGCCCCTAAATCTGGCGATAAATTCGCGCTCAGACGCTGACTAAATCTGTGAGGAGAATTTAGGAAGCAAGTTGCATCGGGCAGGCACTGTGGTACTGCCCGTACCATCTCGAGGGTGTCGCCGCCCTCCCACACTAAACCCAGAATCCGTAGGTAGGAATTCCCGCGATAATTCCGAGGAGAGTCCACAGGCTCCCCACTATAAACTCACCCAAGATCAGCCCTAAAAAGAAAGGTGCTATCTTGCGATGCCTCACTACGCCGCCATACTTGAGAATGAGCCACTTAATCAACCAACTCATGAAAAGGCAACTCCACGTAACGTTCATTCCCCAACTCGTAGAGATAGCAAACCCAGCCGGGTGAAATGGCCACCACACAAACCGCATCCGAAATAGCATCAGCACCGTGGTCAGCAGAAAACCGAGCCCCATGAACCCACTCTCCGGAATGAGCGTGTCTTCCGGGGCTTGCAACCATCCCGCGAGGCGTCGGTAGGGTTCGATGCCGAAAGCACTTAAAGAGGGCCAATAAGCACGAACCTCCATACCCAAGCGGTATCCCCTGTCAATTAATGCCCAAAACCCTGCCAATGAACCTAAAACGGTGGCAAGTGTTAAGGCGAAGATAATTCGATGCATCGACATGTTCGTCCGCTCCACAATTTTAAAGCCTTCCAACTGATGCGGCATCGGATGACTCCGATGTGCCCGGTTGATGAACCAAAACATGGAGAACATAACGAGGTTCTCTCTTCCCAAGCGGCGTGTCCCAACCGTTCGGCTCAGGATTTCGTCGGGCCCGGAATAGTGTAAGTCATGTACAGGTGTGCCTAACTCCGCTCGCATCCGGGTAATGGCGATGGAAATCATATAGTAGATAACGAAAAATAGGAACATTACCCACAGTTCTGCCCCGCCGTAGTAGCAAAAAAGCACAAGGAACGCCATGACTCCGATGAGGCAAAGCACAGCAGCGCGATAGGACATCGGTTCATCCAACGCCTTGTCCCCAGGGGACACGCCTACAGAAGTGTCACGCCGCGTATCCATGCCCAGCACTGTTTTGGCAACATGCAACAGATGCTTACGACTTGCCCAAATTCCCAAAATGCACAGCGCAAGGTACCCACCGGACGCTTGCTCATTCATATACGGAAAGCGGGGCAGGCTCCGCAGCCCCATAGCGGCTCCGACAACCCGCATGAATCGCCAATACCAGAAGAAAAACCAACACGAAAACGAAAGATCGAGGGGGATAAAGAAACCGAGTCCTATCGCAAACGGATAGAGTGCAAACGGTATTCTGCCCATCGCGTTCCAGGGACTCTCCGTAAAAATCTGGAAACTCCGTACCCGCGTCCGCAATTCAGGTAAAACAGGATACAGAAAGTTCACACCATTCCATAGGGCGAGCGCGCCAGCAATACCAAAGCCAAGCCACATGAGTTTGTTCTGAAAAAGGCGGTTCGGTTGCGTTTCTGTCAACTGGAGTGGTAGTTGAATGATTGGGTAGCTCAGTTTTTCATGTTCAATCCACTGTTTTCGGACAATTATATTGATGCAAAGCATGCCGAAAATCAATACACTAATGAAAGCTGTCCACCAGAGCACGGGTGGTGCCCACCCAAGCAAGGTGTGAGTCGTATAGAGCGGCAAATCACCCTCATAATAGCCTTGTAAAAGCTTACTATCGCTAATCGTGAGCCACTCTGGGAGGAAGGGGACAAACAACTGTTGCCACTCGTTTTCTGGGGTTGCAAAGCGGAAGGCATGCCCTAACATCGGCACTAAAATTTCAAGCATGTCGTGTCCAGTAATGCCCGAAGCGATAGAAAGCATCAGGTAAACGATAACCAACTCACTCTGTACCAACGCTAGGCGCGGTAGGAAACGCCGCAGGAGTTGATTCGCACCAATCACAACGAACAGACTGAAAATCACATTGAAAAACAGCGAAATTGTCACCGGGTGGCCCGAATACCGAATAACTTCCATTTCAATAACCCAGTAGCAGTTAATCGGAATCAGGATAATGGCAATCAGGATAGATTTAAGCGTGACACCGTGGGAAGGCACGCGCACAGTGCTGGGAGAGAATGCTAACGAAGGTGAAGTTTGTTCCATGCCGTATATAACTCAATTTCACAAGTGGAATATTTTCTGATAAGTTTATCACAACTTGCATAACGTGTCAATTCTTATTAGGATTAGATAGGACTATTTCGTTTTCGGTTTTCCGCGACTTATTCCCTCGAAGCGACAGAAAACCGACACAGACGCGGCGGTTGTAAAAGGGGCCCGAGTGTTTTGAGAAACGTTTTGTTTGTGAGTCTGCAGGAAGGCCTTTATGAGAAAAAAGAGAAGTACCCCTGCAATCAAATAGCCCAGGTGCCGCCGGATTTTGGTTAGCAAGGAGGTTATTCCTCCGGCGGTGGGATTCGATAAATCCAGACATGCTCAATACCGTCTATATCTTATTCTTTTCGGCAAACTTCTTTCGGAGCCCCCGGATGTCCAATCTATCTTGTGAAACGCCCCAGATAATTCCGAGAGCCGGACATACCCAGAAGAAACCTATCCATCCAATCCGGGCAACAACAATAACTCTTTCTGACAGAACCTCGTCGTCGGCACCATAGTTTTCAAGTTCCTGTGCGATGCTATAGAACTCAAGTGGATCGCCGTCCATACGTTCAACCATATAGTAACCTGCGAGATCGCCGAGATTGTCCGTAGTCATGTAAAAGATAAATGGGACAGCGATAAACCATAGACTCCCCGCTACAACGCCCAATAAAACCCTACCAAACAAAATTACCAAAAACACAAAAATGGATTTGAACTGCTGCAAGGATAAAACGCGTAAAAATCTAACAAACATTTTTTTCCTTTATATTCTCCTAATATTCTTCCATAGGAGAGATATTCAGAAATTGATACGGGTCAAAACCCGCATCATCAAACTCAATGACTTTAAAGTTTGGGGGGATCTTCCCAGTCCTGATGTCGTCACGGGTGGGGCCTTCGCCAGCATCTAGCATACTCGAAACGTAACGATGAATGCTTCCATCTGGCAACTCGTATTCTCGCCAACGCACATAGACAACGTTGTCGTAGTGCGGATAGATCTTTCCATTACGGGTACTTCCGCCGACAATTTCCCGGTCGCCTTGCTGCCATAATTTGACGAGAACTCGATCTATGAGTTCAATATTTTTTCGGGCTTCCGAGGGAAAATCGGCTATCAAGGACGGCTCCCGCCCCCAAATGGGTTCACCGAAATAATCCGCAGGCACTTCTGGATAGGGACCAAAGCCAAAGGGTGAGACCGGCACCTCGGTGGTTTCTTCTGCACCTGTCTCGTCAGGTAAGAACGCATCCAGAGAAGTAAATGCATCCGTTTCGTCAGACATGGTTTGCGTGTCATCGGTTTCAAGAGGCGTAGATGTTTGTCCAAGTGCCTCGGTGCCTGTCGGAGCCGCTGCATCCTGTGCAGTGCGTGTCTCTTTCTTGATTTCTCGCTGTTGCAGAAACTGCTGCGTTCTCGCCTCGTCTGCTTTGATACCGCGTTCAACATGCCAACTATAGAGCAGGCTACCTACAACGATGAAAATGCAGAAGAGGCTCCCTGCGAGTACACCTTTATTTGAGAGGATGTCACGGAACATAGTGTTTCTCTCCTTTTGGGCACCGCCGTCGTGTTTCGGTGCGATTGTGGGAGGGGAATCATTATCCGCTCTGTGGGACTTATACATATCTGATCAAACCTTGTCAAATCTAACAGGTTCTCCCATCAGTTGCCACACTTCCTCATTCAACACTCACTGCCTACCAGCGTAGGGCTTACACGAGCTCCAGAGGCGTTTGACGTCTCCCGCGAGCTACGGGCGACATGCTTGTTATGACGGACACAGGTTGATTGCTGCGTTGACGTCGCGATCGCACGTGAAACCACACTCACCGCAGTGGTAGGTACGTTCAGAGAGGTCAAGTTCCGTCTTTTTGTGTCCACAACTACTACACGTCTTACTGCTGGCAAAGAACATGGCAGCTTCCGTGATGGGGATACCCCGCCGTTCTGCTTTATACTTTATCATCGTCAAAAAGCGGTATAGAGATGCATCGGCTATATGCTTTGCAAGTTTCTTGTTCTTTAGCATACCGCTGACGTTCAACGTCTCAATACCAATAGCCGAAGCTTTCCGAACGATGGACGTGCTTGCTTTATGATGACTATCTAATCTGATGCAGGAGACTCTGTAGTGAATGCTGGCAAGCCGTTTACGGGCCTTATGCCAGTTACTTGAGAACCTTGTCTTCCGTGACAGCATTCGCCCGGCACGCCTTAACTTCTTTAGGTAGCGTTTCAATGGGCGTGGGTTCTCATATTTAGTCCCATCGGATAGCGTTGCCAGTGTATTGATACCCACGTCAACGCCTACAGGCAGACGGGCGTCTATTAACGGCATCTGAACCATCGGATTACCTTCATCAGTGCGAACCAGAATAGACACGAACCATTTATCATCTTTACGGGAGACGACGACTCTGCCGATATCGCCATGCCATCGCAACTCCTCCGTCATCCGCACCCATCCGATGACAGGCAGCTTGACGCGCTTCCGTTCCACGCGAACAGAGTTCTTGCCTAATGGTATTTACCCTGCTTTGCAGGGCTAATACCTTTACTCCGCTTGGTAACTATGCTTACCGCTTCGGTTCTTCGGCTTAGGAAAACTGTTCTGACCGCTCCGCCATCGTCTCACTGCATCACTAAAATGATGAATGGCATTCTTGCTGGCATTCTGGGACATCTCATCGCACCAAGGGAATATGTCACGTTTACGGGCATTGAATTCCTTTTTGATGTCATAAAGAGTCTTCCAGTTACCATCGTCTAATCCGCTTTTAAACGAAGACAGCGCGGCATTGTAGGCAACACGTGCGTAACCACAGTGCTGAGCCATTGCCGTCGCCTGCTTGTTATTCGGAATGAGTTGAATCTTCTGTGATCGGAGTGACATGGTTTTCACGTATCACGTCTCTTATCCCCTAGCAAGTGGGAGGGGAGCCCATGACCGAGAGGTAATGCTTGCTATGCTCCCCAACGTGATACCATCATTATACCACACACACTACAGATTGTCAAATCTTTTTGTGGATTTGCAGAAGTCAAATCAAATCTTACCTGCTAGTTCTAAGCAGATTAGATTTTACCACATTTGTATAAATTTGATGTGATTTTACGCCACTGCAACTTACCCCGCGGAGACTGTCAGAGCTCGCGTATAAACTTTTCCAATGTATTCAGCAGGTCGTACTTGTTCCAAAACCACTGGAACAACAACAGAAATAGGAAAAAGCCTAGCGCAAGTGCAATACGAATCAGCAAAGGGGGTTTTTTAGAGGATGTTCCCATTGAATCAGTCACCTCCCTAATGATATACAGTGTCGATAGTCCAACTTCCTGAGCCCGAATCACTCAGTGTTAGTGATGCACCCTTACTCCATGAGCCGCCCCATGTCCCCTGGAGAACGCTCGGGAGGCGTTCGCCTTACTTTTCTGACTCCGGACGTTTCTGAATGAGGCGTTCAACGTGTGTGGCTATCTCCGGGTCTGATTCCTTGAGGCGCCGGAGCCCTTCTTCGGGCCCGTATTGATTTAACGTAGCCCGCGCGCGGTTAAAACGCTCTGGTGAAAAACGTTGCCGAAGGGCTTTTTCAAAATCTTCTTCGGCGGGCAATTCGGGTAGAATCTGTTTCTCGAGTTCCGCCTGAATGTCGGCATCGCTTTTTGTGAGGTGTTCCAACACTTTCTCGGTTTCTTGGCGCGCCTGTTTGAACTGTTTTTGCACGTCTCGTGCGGCATCCGGTGGTGCCTTGGGAATATTTCGCGTGTCAGGAAGTGGTACTGTCTCGGTGAAAGTATCCATATAAAAATCGGCGGCCTCTTGTTGGCTGAAGTCTCTGTTCCCCCTTTCTTCATCGGACAACTCATTGATGGCGTTGAGCATCTCCTCGCGTGTGATGACCGGGGGCGGCCCCGTAAGGATATTTCCGTCCTCACCGATATAGACGACCTCGTAATGCTCTGGGGGGATGCCTTTGAATAAGAGTTTAAACTCTTGAAGTTCCGTGAGGGAACCGCCATAAAACGTTGCCCCGGTGCCCTTTTTCTTCACGTAGATTCGGTTGGATTTCGTCGGGTGGAAGATCTTCTGATTTTTGCCAACAAAAATACCACCCGTGCTTTCGGGATCTGCCTTCATCGCTCCACGAACGAGTTGGTTTTCCCAAAGTTTTCGCTCAATATAGGCATTTTTATAGGTTTCCCAGTCATCGGTGGGTGGAATGCCGAAGTTCCCCGAAGCCCATGCAGCCGGCTCGTTTTCGAGGCGCGTCAAGTCATGTCGGGGGAACTGGTACCGAACGAAATCGCCATAGTCTTCAATAGCAATTCCTCTATCGAGGAGCATCTGTATCCATTCGGCTTGGGGGTATTTTTCAGCGGTTTCCGGGGTTTCCAATACCCGGTTATATTGCTCTGCGAATTCTGCGAGAATCGCCTCGGTGGTTTGGAGCCCTTCATACCTTGGGAGCGGCAAGGTTTTCACTTTATGTGTAAGAGTGAGCTCTGGGGGCGTGTCAGACTCTTTCTTGAAATTTGGCAATTCCGAGCGAAGGTGTGCGCGTAAATCGCTCCTTATCATCTCAAGCGTCATTTCGTCAGGCGGTTGATCACTGGGATATTTTCTCTTGGATTCCTTGAGAAATCCCTGGATGCCTGCTTCGACCTGTTCTTCGATCCATATCTCCCAGGGGTCTTCGGATTCCATCTCTTTCTTCGAGGGAAGGTGCGTCTTTTTTCCAGCACTGAAACGTTCCGTTGTTTGTGTGCTCTGTTGACGCAGCCTGCTCCAGTTATTTTTCGCCAATGGTGTCGTACGGAAGATATAGATCCCTGCGAAGATGAAGAGCGCGATGATTGGTATGAGTATCAATCGTTTTCTATTTTTCATGAGGGTTCTCCTGTGTGAGAGACGCGGCGAGAGGGGAACCCCTCACCGGGTCGTGAAAAGGGCTTTAATACTCTGTCGTAAGCGTCGTAGATACCTGCGAAAGACGCGCTTGCGGAGGCCCACTTGGGGGCTCCGGGGAACCACTTGCCTTCAGAAACACCGTCAGATTCTACGGAATTATAGTTACGCCCCAATGTGGAACTGGTACTGCCGCTACTAGAATGAGAGGAAATCTCAGAATAGCCTTGTGCAATATAAGCCCATATACTGCCTGAGTCCCTTGAAGCATCGCCGCGACCCGCTCCCAATGTGCCTCAGCGTGCCGGGTGTGTCTGTCAGTGCTAAGCGCCGCGGTAGCCGCAATGGATACGGGGTTGTCTTCTTCAACAGAACGTGTGTCTTTCATTGAAAATCCCTCGGTGGAGTATATCCGGCCTCGGCAAGCATATCTAAATACATCTGCCATCCCTTCTCTATAGCCACTGGATCTGCTTCTTTCGGGAGTTGGCTCCGAAACTGTGTCCGCGTTTGTTCCAAGAAAGTGACTTGTTGTTCTATTGAAAGAGAATTGAGGTGATTTGCAAGCGGGATCCCAGCCTGATGGAGTGATGCTTTGCCGTCTTCTATAACGGAATACGCTTCTTCTAAGAGGGCATCCGTTTCAGCGAGGCGTTTTTGAAGTGCGGCTCGTCGTTCAGCCTGTTCCGCTTGTTCCGCCTTCGCTTTTTCAGCGTCTTCACTATTTTTTGATTTTTCCGATGCATCCGTCGCTTCATCTCCACGGTCGGGGAACCTGGATTCAGAGACAATCGCTGACTCGCTTTCAGATGAATCCCGTATCTTATCTGATTCCATGGGGGCGGATGCCGGGTCCGAAACCACATTGTCGGCATCTTCGACTTTCGTTGTTTCTTTTATCGCAGGTTTCGCGGACTGTGGTGTAGTCTTATAGACTTTCACTGGCTCCGCACGGAATGCTTTATCTCTTTGATGTTCATAGATTCTCCGACATACAGAGAATGTTATCATGACACCAAGAATGCAAAGAAAAATCTTTAAGCCTTTTGTTGTTGGAGGCTTTTTCCGATTTTCGTCCTTTTTCATCTTCAAACTCCTTTGATGCTTAACCGATTTTACCGTTTTGCCGGTGAACTTCGCTATCTCTTCGTGTTTGAAATGATTGAACTCCTCATAATAGCGGAATGCCATAACCTGTTGATCTTCTTCGGGAAGCAACCGCATCAAGCGTTTTATCGCCGCGACCCGCTCCCAATGTGCCTCAGCTTGCCGGGTGTGCTTGTCAGTGCTAAGCACCGCGGTAGCCGCAATGGATACGGGGTTGTCCTCTTCAACAGGCAGTTGGTCAATAGCCCCAGCTATCTCTATCCGAGTGGCGACTTCGACCGTTATTTCGCCGGTATTGATGGCGGCCTGAATGTACGGGGCGGCGGCATCGGAAGCGTGTCTGTAGCGTAACTGGCGAAGATGGCAATGATACTGCCGAGTGCAAGTGTGGCGATGCTGTATAAGAAACGTGTGTCTTTCACGGTAAACTCCTCTTTTCAGGTTATTTTGGCGCATCCCCGTGAGACATTACTCAACCCCCGGGGGGAGTGTATACCCATGCTTAACAAGCATATCTCGCATCATCTGCCAACCCCCTTCATAACTCTCAGGCGGAAGAGCTTTGAGAATCAGAATGTTAGGTAGCGCGTTTTTGGCACGCAAAATGTAGGCAGTCTGTTCTTCAAGGGGGAGTGATTCGAGATGGCTAATCATCTCTGGCATTCTCTGATTGAGAATTTGCATCACTGCTGCAGTTTTTGCATCAATCTTGGCATGACGGGCATCACGTGTTTCTACGAGACGACGTGATTCTTCGATTAACCATTGTGTATCGGGATGAAGTGCTTCTTCTGTAGCTGCCGGTGCGGTTTGGACATCCGGATTATCTTTGGTGGAGTCTTCGCTGGCATCGTCCGTTGATTCTTTAAAAGTGTCGTTCATGGATACCTCAGAAGTGTCGTCCGTCGATGCCGCGCGGGGCGCGTCCGTTGGCGTGTGTTCATCTGTCGTTGCCTCGGTAGTCTGTGGGGTTACCGTTGATTTTTCGGGGGCAATGGGTGTCGTTGCCTTATAGATTTTCTTCGGTGCCGCCTTTAGCATTTTTTGTGCCGGGCGATGATGTCCGAAATACCAGAGTGCCCCAAGGCATACGAAAAGAAAAACGGGAAGTATAATCCGTTTTTTCATGGGTGGTTCTCCTTGTGTTTCATAAAAGGTTGTGTCCGGTTGTGAGGTTCCTATCTCGGCTATGACTCTCGTTATTAGGCAGGAGAATTGATAACCGAGAAAGGAATCCGATTGTCCGGTTGTTTCTTTTCTATTAGCCACAACTGCCAGAGTCAGGGTTTTGGCAGCTTCTTAACGCTTCTATAGCGGCATCGTCAGCTGCCTTAGCCTCATTTACAGCCCACTAGGCAGCACCTACGGCCATTGTAGCAAGAAATATGTCATCTGAAGGTAAGGCTATGTCACGGTTTCGGTTTGGCAGCGGCCGGTCTGTGGCGGGGATAGATTATGCTTTCTGGACAATAAATCTTATCTGCCATACATTTTTTATAAGGCTCTTCACAAATGAGGCACTCCGCTATGCCATGTGCTTTGACTTCCCTACGGTTAGGGTTAAGAGGACAGTCAAAATAGTGATCATCACAAGACCGACATTTAACTTTGTGTGGATGCAGGTAGTATGGGCACTTATAGACTAAGTCGTCGCAGGTCAGACACGAGTAGAGGTGTCTGCCGCTTTTTCCAAATCCCAACTGCCGATCGCAGTTCGGACAGAGACCTGTGTGGATTGCCCACAAAGCCCCGGGGATTGCAATCATTAAACCGATACAGATCTCTGCTATCACTCTCCTCGCCTTTTTGTTTCGAGGCACATTTTTTATTCTTTGGCCTAACAAAAAGAATTGTTGGAGCCATGTTTGGGGAAGAAGGATGACAAAGTCCTTGAGTGTCTGTGGCTGCGTTTTCATGTGTTTCTCCTTATTTGAAGGGATAAGGGGGAAACCATAAAGAGAATCCCCTCACCGGATGTTGTTTAAACGGCGCAGGGTGTTATTAGCCCCTCCCTACCCAAAGATTCAGCGAGTTCTTCATGAGAGGCACGATGCAACAGATACCGGCGCATCATGAGTGCCTCCGCATGGGTTGGATGCCTATAAGGGTTGTGTCTGCGAGAATTATTCACCGATGCTCCTTATAGGCATGCTTTCTCTTTCCCCACTGCGTTGGCAACTTCCCGTGTGGTGAAACCGACAACGCCCCTTCTATCCAGTCCGGCCACCCTTCGTCACTCGCATCGCGTGTCAAACGTCTGAGGCTCCGTGTCTGAAGCTCATAGCGATAGAGGTTGTAATTCGGGTCGGGTTTATCCATTAGCTTCAGTGAGAAAAGAATCGCACGGTCATTCTCCATCCAACTCGCACCCGCCCCCAACCAATTGTTGCCGAGTCTGTCATTAACGTCGGTAATTCCCTTTTTCCGACTCCCGAGCCTCAGCACAATAATCTTCTCGAGATCTCCCTTGTCAAGCCACTGGACTTCAGCAAATAGGATACGTTGTCCATCCATAGACCAGCGCGGAAAATACCTCAAAGTGCGCGGGCCATTAAGCGGCGGATCGGGGAGGGCAGGGCGTTGGTGCTGCCCATCCGCATCCATCACGTAGATGGTTTTCGGGGCGATTCCGTTTTTGATTCGGATGAACCGCTCAAATGTTATCTGTGTGCCATCGGGCGACCAGTCGGGAGCAGCGGAAGGTGCATCCGCGCCACCACCTGTTAACTGTGTGACGGCGAGAGTTGTCACGTCTATGACATGCACCTCAGCCTCTCCACTTCGGGTACTCGTAAAGGCGATGTGTTGTCCATCAGGGGCCCAGGACGGATCTGTGTCGGGCACGTTGTTGTGGGTGAGGCGTTGCGGGTGCGTTCCGTCTGCGTTCATGATGAACAGTTCAGACGAGGTTTGTATCTTCTCCTTGTCCATGTATCGGGTAAAAGCGATTGTCGTGCCATCCGGCGACCAGCGGGGGTAACGGTATGTCTCCAGCGTGCTGTGTGTGAGCCTGCGTCTGCGTGAGCCATCATCGTTCATGACGAAAATATCGCCATCCACACAAAACACGATTTTCGCATCAATAGGCAAGAAAGCACCCGCGAGCCAGAGTAGACAGCCGGCGCAGAAAAATGTGATTGCTTGTTTCTTCAAGGCATTGTTTTTATGGTTCATCTGTTGACTCCTCCTGAACGGCATATTCTTTTTCAGGAAACCAGCGACGACATGTCATGAAATGTCGTCGCCGAAGCAAACCCAAAGCAGCAAATAAACTGCCCGAAGGGGGCGGGGGAAGGGAACCAGTGAATCACCATCGGCAGTTGTATTCAATGCAATGGATTTTTCCAAACCCATCGAGCCTCAAAGAAGGTAGCGATGAAGTTATGGTGCGCTTTAACGACAATTCAACACGCATTGAAAATGCGTGCCTAGGCCTCCGAAATGTTTCACTGGTGTCAGCAAATCCCTATTTTTGGCACAGCTTGCAAGCCAAGTTGTGCGCGAAAAGCAAACAACTTTTTGGCGAAGCTTGCAAGCCAAAACTTGCTAGACAAACCCATTTCTTACATGACTTGCTATTCAAATTATCTCGCTTCATGTGAAGACGTTCTCCATTTCTTCAGATGTGAAGACGTTCTCCATTTCTTCAGGAATTCCTTCGGTTGTTCTGATTTCAGGAAGTGAATCGCAGGAATTCCTGAAGAATCCATGTTTAAAGCCTGTATACCCGGCGGGAAGTGCCCCTGTGTGATTTGCGCCCTCTGTTCTCTTGTGAATTTCATCCGCCGCGGATAATAGAGATGACTCACATATCTATGTTCCGTTCCATCTGGCCTCACCTCCTCGTGCCAACGCACATAGAGCGTGTTGTCATAGAAGGGGTAGACTTTGCCGCAATCGTAAAATCCTTCTTCAAAGCCGCGTTCACCTTGTTCCCATAACCCGATAAGAACCCGATCAATAATTTCTAGGTTTCTTTTTTCATGATGTCCTAGCTTCTTGTAGTGCTTGTGTTTCCAGACAGGAACAAAACGACTATTCTCAGGAGCCTCTGGATAAGGTCCAAACCCATAAGGTGAGTTTTTGGAGTGGACGTGCCAGCAATAGAGGAGGTATCCTGCAACAACGAGGAGGCAGACACCAAGGACACCGAGGACACTTGACCGTAACCGAATTGTGACGTACTTCTTGGACATTGTTGTTCATCCTCCGTTTACCTATTATGTTATCAGATCTTCAAAGCCGCTTCAAGCATAAAAATGTCAACCATTTTTTGATAAATACACTGCTAAGCACAACGATGCCCCATGTGTATCAAGCAGGTGTGTCGCCCGTATAGACCATTTAGTTTCTTTACGGCGGGCAGTCGTCACCGCTTGTACGTTTATGGAATATTCCCCTTCATGATGAAACCCCCAATCAGCATGCACTTTAGCGTACGCTCTATATTTTACGCCGTAGCGATACCAGATGCGTTCATCTGGGTAGTCCACGTCAATCTGAACATACGCTGCGGTTTCTAAAGTGCCTTCTGAATCTTCCGACCTACGAGCCCCAAATTTCTCACGCTGTGAAAAGGAATCGTCATGGTCCTTGTCGCGGTTGTAAGCCTATATGGATGGCCCTCCAAGTAGCGCGAGCAGTAGGACATAAGACAGTATACGTTTCATGTTTTTCCTCCTAAGGTAGATTTAAGAATGTGTAGGGGTCGATACCCGCCTCTTCGTAAGAAACAATTTTAATGTCTGATGGAATGTCAGCCTCGGTAAAATCGTCTCCCCTCGCTTCTATGATGCTTTCCAGACGCTCGCAAGCCTCTGCATCGCCTGCGGTTTCCGATACATATCTTTCGCCTGCCTCCTCATCCCATCTGATGTAGACTGTGTCATCAATCGTTGGGTATACCAAGCCGTCTTCCATTATGGCCCCGAGGGCATTTATCCCTTGAGAGATGAGTTTTATCTGAACGCGTACCATTAATTCGTGGTCCGCGGATTTCCGAGGCCATATATCGGCAGGCCATCCTTCTGGCACTTCTGGATACGCCCCGAAGCCAAACGGAGAGACAGGCACCTCGGCGGTTTCTTCCTCGGCGGAAACCATACCGTCCGGTAAGAACGCATCCGCCAGGTCAACACTCTCCGCGTTGTCTGCCGGTAATGCATCCGTGCCCTCGGACATCGCTTGCGTGTCCTCGTTTTCAACGGGCGTTTCCATGGAATCGAGTGTCTGAGTGTCTATCAACTCCCTAGTATCCTGGACTGGGTGATTCTCTTTCTCAGTTTCTATTTCTTGTAGAAACTGCTGCGTTTTCGCCTCGTCTGCTTTGATACCGCGTTCAACATGCCAACTATAGAGCAGGTTGCCTACAACGATGAGAATGCAGAAGAGGCTCCCTGCGAGTACACCTTTATTTGCGAGGATGTCACGGAACATGGTGTCTCTCTCCTTCAGTTATGACTCCCTTGTAGGGAATCGGTTTGTGTAAACGGAAAATTCGCCAGGCGCGCTGTACAAAATTCGCACGGGAACTGACTGTTCAAACGGAACGGTCCGCTTTATAGCAAATGCTATAAAGGCTGGACGATTTTCAGCAAGGCAGGCGTTATGCAGTCTTTGCTGATGAGAGCGAGTTCAGTCCCTGGCCCCGCTTCCTTGCGTGTGACGCTTTCTGACGTGCTTGCCAGTCGCCGCCTTTTGCCCCTTTGAAAGTGACGTTGAGTGAAAGGCGCTCTGCCTACTGTACTCCGAAGAACGCTCGGACATGCATCGTAAAACGCCGCTGCATGAATGCGCCGCTTCCGTTTCACTTGACGTAAGTGCAATTATCGTGCCAATGTAAGAAATCCCACTGTTATAGGATAGAGGCATTTTCCAACTATGCAATAAATTGCGCAGTAGGCAAAAATTTGCATAGTTAACTCTGCAAATTTTTGCATAGTGGGACGCGGGGCAGTGCCTGTTCGTTGGGCATTCACAGATAAAACCCAGAAGGGAGCCCCAGTCACCGTTCGCGCTTACCAGCATGCTCATGGCTTTTCAATTTGTTGTGAAGGGTCCGAATTTTGATGCCCAAATCGTTCGCGGCCTGAGTGCGATTGCCATCTGTCCGCACCAAAGCATCCGCAATGCATGCCTTCTCTACTGCCTTTATCGTTTCATTCAACGTTGTGCTGAGGGGAAAGTTCACAATGTATGCTTCATGGAGGCTCGGTGTTTCTTTAGAGAGGGTTCCCACTTGGTGCGCTGGAGTGCCTTGAAATTGTGCAGGTAAGTGCTTCGGTAAGATGACATCTCCTTTGGCACGGACGATGGCGTATATCATGGTGTGTTCCAATTCGCGAATATTCCCGGGCCAGGCGTAGGCCTGGAATATCGCGAGGACTTCTGGACTGAGGCTGCCTACCTCATACCCTTGGAGTGGGCTCTTTGTCGCTAAGAAGTGTTCCGCCAACGTCAAGATGTCCTCCCGTCGCTCCCGCAACGATGGCACGTGGAGAGTTAGCACGTTTAATCGCTGGTAGAGGTCGTGGCGGAACCGTCCCTTTTCTACCTCTTCTTCCAAATTGCGATTGGTGGCCGCCACAATTCGGATATCCAGCCGGATGCGTTTTGTCCCACCGAGGTGTCTAATCTCTCTTTCCTGAAGCACTCGTAATAACTTCGCTTGCAGGCGAAGCGACAGCTCCCCGATTTCATCAAAGAACAGCGTGCCGCCGTCTGCCTCTTCAATCAGACCGATGTGTCGCGTATCTGCGCCGGTAAACGCGCCCTTCTCATGTCCGAACAGTTCATTCTCTATCAGGCTTTCTGCGGCGGCTGCACAGTCAATGACACTCACCTCTTTTTTCGGGTGGTGGTTTCCGTTTTGGTGCAAGGCATGGACTACCAGCTCTTTGCCGGTTCCTGTCTCACCTGAAATAAGCACGGATGCAGGAGACTGTGCAAAATCCTCAATGTCGCGCAGCATCTTAAAAACTAGTTGACTGTTTCCGATGATGCTGTCATAATTCCCCTGCAAAGCATCTCTCTCGCGAGTGCCCTTGGCATGAGACACCGTTGGGGCACTGTTCCGCTGCTGCCCGGGGCTCTGAACTTCCACGACTGTCGCATCCGGTACTGCGTCCGTAATCCGGTGAAACGCCTCACCGCCCTTGGGCTCAGTAGAGATGCCGTAACCGTTCTGTTCAAGAAGGGTACGGATATTCTCTGCATCAGACGCATCCCTGATAATAAAAATGTGGTGTGAGGCGCGGCAAATATCTTCTCGTTGATTCGTCATTCATTGTCCCCTCTTTTTAAATTATAAGAATCTCCCATCGTGTTCGGCACACGAGCGGATTATTTCCGACGCATTCGTCACAAAGAGACAGCATACCACATTTTCAAAATATGTCAAGAAAAAGCGGCACCTCCTAGGGCATTTCGTTATCGAGGCTACAGGACAACTGAATGTCTCTGCCTGATTTACTTTTCTACTTTTCTTAATCATCTTTCCGTGTTATAATAAGAATAATGAATTGCCACGACAGTTCAGGATGGAATTATGAATCCGTTGAAATACCTTAAAAACCGAATCGAGAGACTGTTTTACAAGGCGTACCAGAGGCGTTTGGAAGGCGAAGCAAATACGTGGAAAATTCCACGCCATATCGGTGTCATCCTCGATGGGAACCGCCGTTATGCCAAAGCGAGCGGCTTTGATAGTGTTATTAAAGGGCACTACGAAGGCGCGGATAAGCTAGAGGAGGTGCTCCATTGGTGTGACGAACTGGGTGTTGAAATCTTCTCAATCTGGATTTTCTCACTGGATAACTTCAAACGCGCAGCGGATGAAGTGGAAGGCATCTTGGGATTAATTGAACGGAGGATGCGGGAACTCGTCACTATCGAAGGGCTCCATACCAACCAGATTAAGGTTCGCGCAATGGGGCAAATAGAACTCCTACCGCTTAGCCTTCAAGAAGCAATTCGGAACGCTGAAGAAGCGACACAACATTATGATAAGTTTATCCTAAATGTTGCTGTTGCTTATGGCGGCAGGGAGGAAATTGTTGAAGCGTTTCGCAGACACTTAAAAACAGAAAGTAAAACGGGAAAAGAGGTTCACCAAATTGCAGAGGAACTCACTGTGGATAAAATTACACCCTACTTGTACACCTCTAACCTCCCAGATCCTGAGTTAATTATTCGTACCAGTGGTGAGGTACGGCTATCCGGATTTTTATTGTGGCAGAGTGTTTACTCGGAGTTCTATTTTTGTGATACGTATTGGCCCTCTTTTCGGAAGATAGACTTCCTGCGCGCCTTGCGCGCCTATAGCCAACGCAAACGGCGCTTTGGAGAGTAAGTCATTGAACGGTGGCGCAGCCCCGCCCTTGAAAGGAGCGAACACATGCGATTTGGGATTTGTACCGGTTTAGAAAATGTCAATCGGCTCGCAGAAGTTGGATATGACTACATTGAATTAGGGGTGCGCCCCGCGCTGATGCCTGAAGCGGACGATGCCGAATTTCAGAAGATGCAGGAGCAGGTGGCGAAAGCACCCTTGAAGCCGGAGGCATACTCAGGGTTTATCCCCGGGGATCTGCGCGTCGTAGGCGACACGGTGAATTTTCCACGCCTGTCTCGCTATGTAGAGACGGCATGTCGCAGAGGCAGTGAGATTGGCGGCGAGGTTATCGTCTATGGGAGTAGCGGCTCCCGTAGTATAACGGAAGGCTATTCGCGCGAACGCGCAGTGGCGCAGATTTCCGAATTCCTTGATATGGCCGCCGACCACGCCGAAGCACATGACATCACTATTGTTATTGAACCGATTTGCTGGAAAGAGGGGAACATCCTCCGCACCGTTGCCGATGGACTCGCGATGGCAAAACGGGTTAACCGCAAAGGCATTAAGGTATTGGCCGACCTTTACCACGTCTGGCAGGAAAATGAACCAATGCAAAACATTGTTAATGCTGCTGAATGGTTAGCACATGTCCATATTGCGGAGCCGGTCAAACGCTCCTACCCCGGAAATGACGATTTTGATTTCACAGATTTCTTCACTGCACTCCAAAAAGCGGGCTATGACGGCCGCGTTTCCTGTGAGTGCAAGTTTGACAACTTTGACGCAGACGTTGAGACTGCACTGAAAACGATGCAGGCGCATCTCCAATAACAATTTGTAGGGGCGGTTTCTAACCGCGCACCTGTCTAATCCTATTTTGTACGCGCGGTTTCACGAAGACTCAGAATTTAATAGGGGCATGTAGGTGTTCATTGTCTGAATCAGGATTTACAGGATTAGAGGATTTATAGCATTATAGCCGCTCTGACAGAAAAAAGGCGGGCGCATACTGCGGAAACCTCGCCGCTACAGCAAGCCCATGAAAGCGTTCGCCTGCACAAAACCGGGAGGTGGAAATCATCCTTAAAAGCAAACAGGGACGAGTTATCCGCGCACGAACAGGCTTTTATGACGTTCAGCACGGCGAACTTATCCTGCGATGCACACTCCGTGGCACCCTCAAACGAAAACGACGCTCCGACACCGGACGCAGGCTGTACGCCGACCCGGTCGCCGTTGGGGATGGGGTTATCTTCACACAACTCGATGCGGAGGAGGGGGTAATAGAGGATATTCTTCCGCGCCAGACGAAGTTCTCGCGGCAATACGCCGGCAAACACGGCGACATTGAGCAGGTTATCGTCGCCAATGCGCATCAAATTGTAGCCGTTGTCTCCACGCTTATGCCACCCCTTAACTTTCGGACTTTGGATAGGTTTCTCATTTTGGCAGAGGCGGGCGATATGGCGGCAGTGATATGCCTAAATAAGATGGATTTAGTGGATGTTGCCCAACAGCCGGAACTCACCTCAACTTTTGCCAACTATGAGAGACTGGGCTACCCTGTCCTCTATACCAGTATCAACGCGCCCGATAGTCTGGTAGCATTTCAGGATGCCCTTAAGGATAAATTTAGCGTCATTGTGGGTGCGTCCGGTGTGGGAAAATCCAGTCTGCTGAATGCAATCCAACCGAATTTAGGATTACGAACCGGTGAAGTCGGCATGAGAACCCAGAAGGGCCGTCACACAACAACGCTGGTTGAACTGTTCACGTTAGGCATGGGCGGCGAAGTTGCGGATACGCCTGGCATCCGCGAGGTAGGCTTGTGGGGTGTGGACACGGAGAATTTAGAACACTATTTTCCAGAGATGGAGCCCCACCTTGGGACTTGCAAATACAACGATTGCGCCCATGTCACGGAACCCGATTGTGCTATCCAGGAGGCGGTTGAAGCGGGTGAGATACATCCAGAACGCTATCGGAGTTATGTTGTGTTACGAACAGGGGATACCGCGGAAATTTAGCGACCAGGGTGTGGGTTACTGTGTTGTGGCCTTGAGCTCCACATCGAGGGATTTCCGTAGAATCCTATAGCATCTGTGCTCATTTACGGAGAATTGTGATATGAATATTTACAACCACAGGAGAACTGAATGACGTTATTTCCTGGGGAAAATGGTTGACACAAATTGAGATTGGAATATATAATATTTATACTAATTATTAATGGGAGGTTTTAGCCATGAATAGCAATGAATTGGTTCTCCAAAAACTGGAGGAGATGGAGGCTCGGCAGCAGGAGCGCTATGCCGCAACGGAGGCGCGACTCGCAGAGATGGAGGCTCGGCAACAGGAGCGCGATGCCGCCCGCGATGCCGCAACAGAGGCGCGACTCGCAGAGATGGAGGTTCGGCAGCAAGAGCGCGATGCCGCCCGCGATGCCGCAACGGAGGCGCGACTCGTAGAGATGGAAGTTCGGCAACAGGAGCGCGATGCCGCCGTGGAAATTCGTCTTACAAACCTAGAGGATGCTGTGAAGGAAATCCTAAAAGATGGAGCAGACCAGCGGCTGAATCAGGTAAAATTAGAGGGCGCTATACAGACATTGGACACCAAAGTGGGAGGCAAAGACGATATTACAGATATGATGTCTAACGCCGTACGAGATCAACTCGATAAACTCAAGCAAAAATTAGAGGAGATTGTCGAGGAGAGATGGTGGGCACCTCGAGTAACAAAACTTGAGACGTTTGCCGAAAAATTAGATGTTACCCCCGATTTATTACGCGAGTTTACACAGACAATTGAATATCGCGAAGAGGCAGAGAAAATTATACGGGTACAAGAACAATACCCCGAAGAATTTCAGGCATGGGTATCGTCAGTAAAATCGCCTGTGGATCAGATAGAACGTAGATTGTTTCTTAGTCGCGATAAAGTGTGTGAAATCTTAACTGATATGAAAGTAGAGTATCAGAATTCGTAACGTACAATATACATTGGCGGCGACGGGGTTGAGTCCACGCCGCCAATATCTATACAGAGGATCAGATGACTAATAATTTAGTGTACGCCAAAATAATGAGAGAGTTACCAGCGTCAATCGCTAACTACCGTTTTTATCCAGGTATCTCTTGGGGCAGTCTTATTGCAAAGATTGACTCACAAGCAATAGAGTGTAATACGTCTGGGAAACAAATTATCTCCGACATACGAAAATCGGAAAATTATCAGTTAGAAGTTATAGAGATTATTGTAGATAACTATGACAGTCTGGAAACGCTGGATTTCAAAGTGGAAAGTAAGTTTGAGGCGTTAGATACGAAACTTGATACGCTTATCGTCAGCATGCACGAGCGAAATGTTGACAAAAACGAGCGATGGAAAATGGGTGGTATCATCGCTTCTTGCTGTATTGCTGTTGCTTCTTTTATTTTCTCCATTGTTAAATGATTCGCGCCACAGCTGCGCGAAACCTCAATTGCTTGACCGCCAATCCGAATTTGTGCTACAATTCGGGATAATATTGGAAAAATCGATTTTTTTTGAGAAAAATTGACAAAATTGCAATTTTTTCGTATAATTAATTTATCCCCGCCCAAATTACCGCCACAAACAAGACATCTGCTTGGAAAAGTATATTGTTAATTGTCTGAATCGCGCATCACCCGGATTGCACAGATTTTCGCGGAGAAACAGATACGGGTATAGCGGGCACAAAATCTCTCATAACGCACCAATTGACTGTACGGGCGGGCCGCTTTACCTGTCCAGGTTTGTATCTGTGATAAACTGGCGAGGTACGGGGCCCGCTCCCTATGGATAATGAAAAAATAATAAGCGTTTATTCTGCCCGATGCCCTGCGTAGCCTTTCGGGTTGTCAAAAGCATCTACCCACATATCGCACCACGCCGCGTGCTCTGTCAAAACAGTGTCAGGGTATTTCGGGCTTCGCACGATAAAGTCCGGGTGCGCCGTGCGCCCGGTGTGATGCCCGGTTGTCTGATAGCGCAAATCCAGAGACCAGCGGCACCGGTCGGAGGTGTTCGGTTCCGAACGATGGGGCGTGAAACGGCTCAATAGGATGACATCGCCCCGGTAACATTCCAGCATCATTGGTTCGACATCCGGCATCAGTTCCGGCACAATCATGGTGCCGCCCTCTTTCTGATGCCGTAAATAGCCCTTCTCTTCGGTGATGCCGGGCAATGCCTGAAGGCATCCCATTTCCACTGTGCTATCGCCTAACGGAAGCCAACATGTCACGATAGCGGAACCTTCCGCTTCCGGCATCATGACTCCCGCATCCTGATGCCACGGCACGCCGCCTGCCCAACTGGCGTTTCCGTCTACAACCGGTGGCTTCGCACGTAAATGCTGAATCGGGTTGCAGGTAATCTCCGAGCCAACAATTCCTTCGATAACATCTAAAAGGTTATCATTTCGCAGGAACTCGAAGATGGCCTTGCCGCGGTAGTGCATAATATCCAACCCACTAGCCATGTCGCCGCTCTGTGCTAGTAGTTTTGCAAACCGCCGATCGAAGGGTTCATCTTCATACAGGTTTTCAAGCTTATCTTCCTGTTTGAGTGCAAGGGCACGCTCCGAAATCCAGTCTGAAATTTCATCAATTACAGGCCGGAGGTCAGCGTCAGTCAACGCGTTTTTGACTAACAGGACACCTTGTGTCCGAAAAGTTTCACCCTGCTGTTGCGTGAGTCTCATATCTTTCAATATTGGCTTGCAAGCTTCGCCAAATCTCTCCTTATTCCGATCGCTATTTTTTAGCAAATATAATACCATAATCTGAAAAATTTAACAAGGAGCATGTCATGCAAGGCAAACGGATTATCATGCCAGCGAAACGTTCGGTAACGCTGGAGGATTTTGAACTCGACGAAACCCTCGCACCGAACCAGATTTTGTTGAAAACACATTACAGCCTGATTAGTCCTGGCACCGAAGGAGCAGGGTATACCGGTTTGGAAAGCGGTACACGCTTCCCACACGGCTCAGGTTACACCGCTATCGGGGAGGTGCTCAAAGCCGGTGAGAACGTAACGAAGTGTGCCGTAGGCGACTTCGCCTTCTGCTATAGCCCACACACTTCTATTGCTAAAACCGAGGCGGTGCTTCTGGCGTTCAAACCCCCTTTAGATATAGACGAGAAACTGGTTCCATTTGTCCGAATGGCAACGGTGGCGATGACTTCGGTGCGCGTTGCATCCGCGGAGTTTGGTGACACCGTGGCTATTATCGGCTTGGGGCTGGTAGGCAACTCTGCATCGCAGCTTTTCAGCTTGGCAGGTATGAAAGTCATCGGCATTGAACGAGTGCCAAAACGTCTGGAAATCGCCCGGCGGTGCGGCATCCAGCATCTGATTAATCCTGATGAAGAAGATGTACACGCACGCGTCAGTGCTTTGACGAACGGTGAAAAGGCGGAAGTCACCGTTGAAGCCATCGGTGCCCCGCGGCTTGTTGAAACGGCGTATCAATTGACTCGTACCAAGGGAGAAGTTATCCTGCTTGGTTCCCCGCGCGGTGAGTTTATCACCAATGCAACGACAATTCTGAACTACAGTCATAGCATAGGCTTGGGCGCGATTACCCTCCGCAGTGCACATGAGTGGCTCTACCCCACGATGCACACTGGGGAATCGAAGCACTCGCTTGAACGGAACTCTCGCTTAGTTTACGAGCTCATCAGTGAAGGCAAGTTCAAGGTTGAGGAATTGCTGACGCACGTGATTAACCCTGAAGATGCACAATCTGCCTATGATGGGCTGACGGATCGAAAAGATGAGTACTTGGGCGTAATTATGGACTGGACGCAGGTATGAGGAACGCGGTTGCCTACAGTCAGTCTGGCCACCGATTCTGAAATGCTGTTACCATTGCCGCTGGTGCGCCGTGCTGCGCTAAGAAGTCCAAAAATGCTTGGTAGAGCCGACGTGCTTCCACTGTATCCGATTCAAACCGATTGTGCATCTGCCCCGGGTCGGTGGGCAGATGGAACAACTTGTTTGGTTGCCCTTGATTTTCAAGGAGCAGTGCCCAGGTACCATCCGTGATATTTCCGTGGGGGCTTCCGCCATCAGGGCTCCAGCCGCCGACCCAGGCACCGTGCGTAATCGCATACTCTCGCCCTGTGTCGGTATCGTCCATGATAGCAGGTAGCAGGCTGTTCCCTTCCACTTGCGCGCCGCGTTCCGCACCGAACACATCAATAACGGTTGCAGGGATGTCAATGATACTGGTAAGCGCGTCCGTGTGGCGAGGGGTAGCATCAGGATGATAAATCAGCAGCGGAATGTGGATAATCTCTTCATACATGCTAAGATTCTTGGCGAGCAGCTCGTGTTCTCCCAATAGAAAACCGTGGTCTGCCATGAAAATTACCATTGTGTTTTCCATCAAGCCCATATAGTCAATTTTCCGCAAAAGTTGCCCAATCCAATTATCTACGAGAGACGCTTCGGCGCGGTAGAGCGCGTTGAGGCGTTTCGTCTCGCGAGCATTCATCGGATTGGGGCCATAAGGCGGATAAATCGGTTCTGGGCCGTCGTAATCGCTTGAATCGAATCGCTGTAGGTACCATTGCGGCGCGTCCCACGGTTCGTGCGGATCGAAGGTGTCTACCATCAGATAGAAGTTTTCATGCTGATAGTTCCGTTCGAGCCAATCGCATGCTGTTTGCACAGTTTGTGCGACGAAGGTATCCCCTTCGGTTTGCCGAAACGCGGTGTTTCTGATGTGGTTGCCGAGGCCGAGGGGTAATCTGTTCGGATGCGTGCGGGTATATTCGCGATACCGCAAGGCATCCTGCGATTCATAATCGTACGGGTGTGTTTCCAAGCAATCGCCTTCTTGTCCGCGAATCCACTGCCATCCGGTGAACCCCCGATTGTAAAAAAAGCCGTTGTTAATATGATGCGGCGTGTCGGCAATCATCATGCTGACAACGTCCGCCTTCGTTAATGCATTCGCAATGACAGGGATGTTTCGCTTGAGAGGCTCCCAGCCCCGCCGGCAAATGCCCACCTGCCCCGTCACCAGCTCGCCTCGGATCGGCACGGTGGGATAACTACAGACATACGCTTTGTCGAAAACGACACATTTTTCCGCGAAAGCGTTCAGGGACGGGCTGTATCCCTTTCCACCATAAATTGCGAGGTTATCTCGTCGAAACGTATCTGAAATAATATGGATAATGTTCATACTGGTTACTCCGATGGAAATCTTTTTATTGGATTATACCGTATTTTCGGTTTCCTGTGGTGCAATTTCCTTTTCACGGGCAGCCATTTGCACGACAGCAGGCAATAACCCGTAAATGCCCCAAAACGGCACGCCAAGGGCATCGCCGTTCAAGAGGTTGTTCACCGTGAAATGCACCATCAACGAAATTTCAGATGCCATGAGGCCAATGACGATGGCACGGTAAAAGCTGTCATCAATCGTTTTGAGGGCGCGAAAGCCGTAGCGTAAGAACGCACAGTTGAGCCAGAGCCACGCACCTAACCCCACACTTCCCAATTCAGCCATAACCTGGAGGTATTCGCTGTGAGCACCGAGTTGAAACTGTGCCGTGTAGGTACCCACAAGTGCCACATCCTCCTCGTAAAGCATCGCGAACGCCCCATAGCCTTGCCCCAAAATAGGGCTTCCAAGGAACATCGTAACCGCTTGCCTCCAGCGGAGAAGGCGTGCCTGATTTGAAGCGTAACTGATATCCACTGTTGATGAAATTCGTTCCACGACGATGCTGTAAACACCCGGTAGATTCAAACATACCAATAACATCAGGCAGGCAGCACCTATAAACAAGAGTTTTTTGTGAGTAACACCTCTGCCCAGTTGTATCAACATGAAGCCCACCGCCACGATGACAGAAAGCCACACCCCGCGCGAAAAACACATAATGAGCCCGAGCCCGAAGCAGGCGAACCACCCCATCCACAGCACCCGGTCGTAGGAACTATTATCAAATAGCATCCGGCTGAGGCAGATAAGAAAAAAGATTGCTGTGAAAGCACCATAAACTGAGTAGTTGGTAAATGGGGCACTCCGATACGCGCTCGTCCACTGCCACTCATCTATATGGTAGATGAGGACAATAACCGTCCAGATGATGGCGACAGCGGCGGAGGGGAAGGTAGCAATAAAGAGCCGTTTCAGGGTATGCCTGTTCTGGATGACAGCATACACGATAAAACTGAACATCATGTACACCGTGGCACGGGCTGCCCCCTTGAGCGTGCCAAACAGCTCGGGTGTATTCACTGCAGAGACGAATGTGACGAGGATGTAGAAACCGAGCGGTACAAAAAACGGAAAGGTGTTTTCCGCCCGCCGCTTACCAATTGCGCGCCCCACGATTTTTTTTAAGCAGTAAACGGCGGCGAGCATGCCTAACAGTGGTTCCGTTGGCGTTTGAATCTCAAGGAGGCCGGGGATGATGTAACGAAAGGAGAACGGGAACGCAACGAACAGAACGTAGACGGCAAGTTCCATGCCGAGAAAGACAAAGGCCCCGGTTGCAATCAACAGACTGAAGAGCGGGAGCGGGGTACCCGAGTAGCGGCCGATAATGCCGCCGAACACGAGACAGAGGACAAACGGAAGGATTCGCTTGCTATGCTTTAAGAACATCCGTGGAATGGTTATCGGCTTTTTAACGTTCCTTGCGGAGAATTTAGGAAACAAGACAGGGAAACTTGTATCGGGGAATCAGTCCCCCGCCCACAAATCTCAGCAGAGGTTTGTGACACAATGCTTTATGCGTTTCCCTTTGCTTCATAGTTTTGGTGTTCCTTGTGGCGAATCGAACGATTCGTCGTTAGGTGATTGGAAATTGGTGATGAGCCGTTGGGACAGAGACAACCAGCATCAACAGAAAGTACAGCGCGGAACTACCGCGTAACTTTTAGGGAACCCCAGGTTGTCGTCAGCGACCCTGCAGGATGGACAGGTAACGTCAGCGGATGTTTGAGCAACAACGCGATCAGGCGGTCGAGTTTGGCCTCGCGAGCTAGGGCGAGGGCACTGCGGCCACGCTCATCCCGCAGAAACGGCTTGATGTCCTTTCGTGCGAGCAGACGCGCCACGACCCCTTTCTGCTCATACATGACTGCATAGTGCAGGGCAGTAAATCCTCCCTCATCCTGCGTGTTGACATCAAGCTGCGGATCTTCATCGAGCATCACCATTACATACTTGTAGTCGATGTGGTTCCACGAACGCCTGTGCTTGACCTCAAAGATAAACGGATATTTCGGTATACAACCGCGCGGCGATTCCTCGAACACGTAATCGGGAAAGAAGCAGTCTTCGAGCGGTAACCCCTCGTGAAAACGCTTGTAGAGCCACAGGATGCCCTTTCTGTCGTCTTCGCTGATTCCTAGTCCACACATCATAGATGGTGGTTGGGTGCCCACGGTTTGCTTTAAGCCACCAGTGCTAACAAATATATCGTGAAGGTAGGTATCGCCTAATCCGAACGCATGCCCCAGTTCATGGGTTAAGGTAGAAACTAGTGGAGGAGTAATCCTAGTGCCTCTTCGCATGTAGATATCAGGTGGGCTTGCCTGACCCACCGACGTAGTCGAACGGCCTTGTCGGCATTCAAACGTTATCCGCGTATCCACTGCCTTCCGTCCTGCGGGGTCGCTAAACCGGTCGCCGTTGAAGTCAGGTTGTAGCTGATAACGAAAGTCATCGGTGATCGGACGGGCTGGCTGCATCTCCCGCAAAGGCTGTAGCCAGGTCCGTAGTGCCGTGGTAATCGCTTCCTCCAGCTGCTTGCCGTTCTGCCGCTCCTCAGGGGGACACTCAGCACTATAACGGTACCCGATTGTCCAGTGCCTCTTGTCGATTTTACGAATGAGCAGATTGAATTGTACGCTGTCGGTCTGTTCAAGTGCTATGAATCCCCGCGCTGCGGGGGCAATGCCGAGTAACAGGTATCCTACCAGCGTGAGGCCAAAGATAAGGCATATTTTTTTCATCGGTATAAACTTGCTTTGCTTGAATTCAACGTCGTTTAAGGGAACCCCAGGTTGTCGTCAGCGACCCTGCAGGATGGACAGGTAACGTCAGCGGATGTTTGAGCAACAACACGATCAGGCGACGGAGATTGGCCTCGCGCGCTAGGGCGAGGGCACTGCGGCCACGCTTATCCCGCAGAAATGGCTTGATGTTCTTTCGTGCGAGCAGACGCTCCACGACCCCTTCCCGCTCATACATGACTGCATAGTGCAGGGCAGTAAATCCTTCCTCATCCTGCGCGTTGACATCAAGCTGCGGATCTTCATCGAGCATCCACATTACAAACTGGTAGGTGATGTGGTTCCACGAACGCGTGTGCTTGACCTCAAAGATAAACGGATGTTTCGGTATACAACCACGCGGCGATTCCTCAAACACATAGTCAGGGAAAAAACAGTCTTCAAGGTCGAGATTCTCATATAAATGCTTATAGAGCCACAAAATGCCGTTCTTGTCATCTTCACGTATTTCGGGGGGCTCACTGCTAAGAGCAGCCATAACAGACATCGGTTGTGTGCCTACAGTTAGATCTGAACCACCCGTACTGGCAAGACGGCCCTTGTACGCACGAACGTAGGTATCAGCTAACCCGAATGCATGTCCCAGTTCATGGCTTACGGCACCAACTAGTGGAGGAGTAATCCTAGTTCCTTCTCGGATGAAGATATCTGGTGGTGTGCCGCCACCTACCAGTGCAACCGAACGGCTTTGCCGGCATTCAAATGTTATCCGCGTATCAACTGCAATCAATCCTGCGAAGTTATCAGGATTATCTCCGTTAAAGTCCGGCTGCAGCACGTAACGAAAGTCATCGGTAATCGGACGGGCTGGATGCAGTTCCCGCAAAGGTTGTAGCCATGCTCGTAGAGATGCGGTGATCGCTTCCTCTAGTGCCTTGCCGTTTTGCCTGTCTTCAGGCAGACACTCCGCACCATAACGGTAGCCGATTGTCCACTGCTCCTTATCGATTCTGTGGATGAGCAGCACATTGAATTGTACGCCTTCAAAGTGCACAAATGCTATGAATCCCCGTGCTGCGGGGGCGATGCCGAGTAACAGGTATCCTACCAGCGTGATGCTAAAGATAAGGCATATTTTTTTCATCGGTATAAACCTTCTTTGCTTGGATTCAACGTCGTTTAAGGTATCCATAATTTTCTTCCTTGTGGCCGGACTTTGGAAGCCCGATAGATGGCTAAGGCATGCCTTAGCCATCTTGAAAGCTTCTGAAAACAGGGTGTACTCTTTTCAACTGTACCCACTGCTGTAAGGGCAGATTCCTGTCTCTGCCCGTGAGTATGACTGACACCTAAAACCGCATTTTGACACCTACCCCGAGCGCAGTGCCATCTAAAATCACATCGAGCGGCAAGGCACCGGTTGTCTCCACCGTTTTAAGTATGCGTTTCAACTCAAGGTTAAGTGAAAGGTTATTGTCCCACTCAAGCAGTTCAGCACCGATGAGAACGTACCCGGTCGTGCCGGAAGAACTGTCATCAAGTACAATGCCCTGCTGTTCAACAACATCAACCGCACTCCCACTGAAGCGTGCGCCCAAAAAACCGATACCACCGCCGAAATAAATCGGCAGAAATTCGGATAGAAGCACAGGACGATAGATGAACTGATACGACATAGGCACGAGGGTAGTAGAGAGTGTTGCTGATATCGGGGACGGAATGTCAAGTTCCATCTGCCAATAGCCGATTTCTAAGCGAGAATCTAGCTCAGCCGTGTGTTCAAACACAACAGAGAACATTGGCAATAGCGCGCTCGGAATTTCGGATACCCCGACGCTCTGGAGAATCTCAGTTAAACTGCCTAACGCCGGTTTGTAGGAAAACAGGAAAAACTGCAGCGATGGTGTGCCGATGTACTCTCTTAAAAGCGTTTGTAAGACAGGCGTCGGCCGTAACGGAGGGGCATCGGCAGACTCCGCGAGGGTCAGAGAAGGCATCAGAAGCATGAGAAAGAAGATGGCTAATATAAGACGCATACGATACAACTATATACATTACGCCCTAAGAAGGCTAAGGATGCGAGGGAAACCTCGATTAAAAACAGCGCGGAACTTTCTTTCCACACTACGGGCAACCCTCGGGATGGGAATGAACAGGAACCATTTTCCTCGCGTCACGGCATGTTCGGTAGTTCCAATGAGAGACAGATTTTTTGTAGATTCCGGAGACAGATGGTACTGTCCCCGGTCTACACAAACAAAATCTGCCTTTGTAGGAAAGCGAAAAAGTTTACGAGTTACATTACATCATTGAGCCAGGTGGATACAGAATGACTTCTACCCGGCGATTCATCGCTCTGCCAGCGGAAGTGTTCTGCGGTGCAACAGGGTTGGTGTGTGCCTTACCAATTGCATCAATTCTGCTGGCATCAATTCCCTTTGCTTTCAGGTACTTGGCTGCTGAATTGGCACGTGCTTGGGAGAGATCCCAATTGCTGCGATACCCACCGCGCAACACCGGCATGCCATCTGCATGCCCAACAATCATGATTTTGGCATCCGAATTCGACATAACCTGTTCGACGATACCATCAAGCATCTCTTGTGCGTTGCTGGAGAGTGCAGTCTGCCCGCTCGCGAAATTAACGGTAACCAGCAGTGTTGGCTTCGCTGCAACTTCCACTTCAACCTCGGCCAGCTTTTCTTCAACTGCCATTATATGAGACGCGAGCTTCATTATCTTATCGTCCTGCGCCATGTTCGCTTTTTCAATACCCATGAGTTGTTCGCCGATTTTCGCGTGTGTCGCTTTGGCAGAAGCCATCGATTCTTCGGCATGCATATCCATAGCCTTCGTCAGGTCCGCACGCAGTTTCGCTTCCTGCTCCTTGACGTTCTGCATGATGGCGGTACTAGTGTCGGCATCCGCTCCCTGCGAAGTAGCAATTGCTTCATCCCTCGCTTCAGAGATGGCTTCCATCAGGTCTTTGTTCTGTTGCTCGACCTTGCCGTCCAACATTGTAATTTTGTTTGACATGTCAGCGTTGACTTCATTGGTGTTCGCGACATGTTCATTCTTCCACATTTCAAACTCTTCCTGGTTCAACGTGCCACAGCCACTGACAACAAGCGCGGCTCCCAAAAGAGCTATAATCGTGAAAGTGATTCTACTTTTCATGGATTCCTCCTAAAAAATTAAGTTTTCAGTTCGCATGTAATAATATACCATAAGCTGCTCGGAATTCTTCGTAAATCCCGTCCTGAGCGTGTGTACGCAAGCGGGAAGATAGCTTCCCGCGCGGAGGCACCAGCTCAATGCCCGAAACCGCATCGCCAAAAACGTGTGTTTCCCACAGGCGATTTTGATATATTATACTATTTTTTTCTAGAAAAAGTCAAACTTTTTTTCGCAGCGTTGAAAACCCTTCCTATAGGGCATTTAGTTTGCCCGTAGGTGGGTGCTCCGCCTCCCGACGTATTCCGTAGAAACGACAGAAAACCGAAAACGAAATAGCCCTACCCTTCCTACAAGAGCTCCTGTTTTTTAAACGTACTTGATTTTTCACGTGAGATACGGTACAATTGAATACTTACGTGGTGAATAAAAAAGCATTTCATCACAAACGAGGACGGTTACAGACACAATGGGCCAAATCAGTATCATTTTAATCGCCGGGTTGCTCTTTCTTTTCTCCTTTGAACCGCCGGAAACAAGCATAGAAATCAGTGGCGCGCAGGTAGTTCTCTGGACGTTTGTGCTCACTGGGGTGCCCGCGCTGCTCGCGTATTTCGTAACCGCGTATGCAAGCCGAGCCTTTCCCGCGCACGAACAGGAAAATCTCTCCAAACGCTATACTTTCAAACGCTTCATGATTGTTTTTGAAGTCTTGAGTTTAGGGACATATCTGTGCAACCTATATCTGCTGAACTTGCCCGGATTCATTGATAAACAGTTCGCTTTCTTTCCGATGGCAAATTTGCGCCAGATTGTCTCTTTGCTCCCCCTTCTCATCGGATTAATCTGTATCCGTTTCACCTTCCAATGCTTAATTATCCAAGGAGACGCGGATGAGATACACAGTCGCTCTACAGCTGCACAACCTTTCTTAACGAAGAAACATCGGGAGATGCTCAGCCTTCAGTTGAAGTTTTTGATCTTCCCCTTGATTCCGATGTTTGGTTATCTCATTACAGTGGACTTAATCTACTGGCTTCCCTACTCCGCGAAGTTGTTTATCGTTGAACACCCTTACGTTTTGATTGCGCTGATTCTTCCGGTGCTTGCATTCGCCTATCTGTTTGCACCGTTGCTCATGCAATTTTTGTGGAAAACAAAACCCCTTGCCGAAGACTCCGTGCTGAAGCAGAAACTTGAACGCTTGACAAAACAGAGCGGGGTCAAATATAGAGAGATTGTGGTGTGGCAAACCGGCACCCTCTTAATAGCAAATGCTGCTGTCGCGGGTACACTCCCGTGGAACCGCAAAATCTTTTTGACAGACGCACTCCTGCGCTATTTCACAGATGAACAGATTGAGACGATTGTTGCCCACGAACTTGGACATATCCACTATAGACATATTCCCACGTACATGCTCTTTTCACTCATCTATTTGTTAAGTTACCCACTTTTTTACGTGCTTATTGAGAAACCCCTCGGGCCTCTTCTCGCAGAATTACCGCTCCTGTTAACATTATGTTCGCTGCTGTTTTTTATCGTCTATTTTGTGCTACTCTTTCGGTACTTGTCCAGACGTTGCGAACATCAAGCAGACTTGTATGCGGTTGAACTCACGGAAAATCCGGAAGCATTCAAAACAGCGTTGACGAATCTTGCCGTTCTCAATGCGTTGCCAAAATCGATCCGGCGTTTTTTTGAAATTTTCAACACGCACCCCTCCATTCATCGGCGAATCGAATTCGTTAACCAGTGGATAGCGAAGAGTTCCGCAATTCAACGCTATAAAAATTATCTGCTTGAAGTCAAAATTTTGATTGCTTTATTCCCGATATTTTGTATTCTTGCGGTGCTGCTGCTTGGCTAGAGCGCAATGATGGATATAGGTGCTGCCATATCCGGCTGGCAGGGGAGTCTGTCTGACGATGCCGTCTTTATTCCCATGGCACTCACCACCGCATCGCCCTGGAAGGACAATATCCTTATCCTCGAGCAAAAATAGCACCACACTTGCAAGTCGGTTCACGCCTCCTTGGCTGCGCAATAGTACACTCGTGACAGGCTGCTTTAAAGAGAACACCAGCAAATTGCGCGCCACATAGGGATGAGGGTAGGCACAAGGCCTACCCCTACATTGGAAGCCTGAGGCTACGCGTCCTCTTCAATTGCCGACTGTAGTTTTTCCACCAAACGTTGCAATGGTAGCTGATATGATTCTTGAAGTTGTTGCTTCTCATCATCATGTGATTCTTGAAGCTGTCGTTTTTCATCAACATAAGATTCTTGAAGTCGTTGTTTCTCATGAGTATGCGACTCTTGCAGCTGTTGCTTTTCATGCTCATGTGATTCCTGCAGTCGTCGTTTCTCATCTGCAATGTGGAAAGCGACGAGCAACGGAATCCTTCGCTCGTCATAACCTTTTTGGCTATAGGAGTCGACTAACTCTTTGATGGACTTCACCAGGTCGTTGATGTCCTGTGTAGTCAAGTCCTCGGTAGGTAAGATGGTATAAGGCATTCCGAGTATGACAACCCGAATCGGTTCAACTTCGTGTTCTTGCTGTTGCATGCGTCGTTCTGAGCCTCTTTTTTAGATGTTTTTGTAGCCATCAGCATCGGTAAGTTTCTGACAGGATAAAATCACTGTCTATTCTACAGAGATAGTGCCTGACGCATTACCTCTGTACATGGCGTTACGCCTGTCCACTTTTCAAAAGCGATAGCCCCCTGATGAACTAACATCTGTATGCCGCCCAGTGTTTGGCATCCCACACTTGAAGCAGCTTGCATGAGTGGTGTTATCGGTGGGGTATAAACAATATCATAAACCATGGTGCGTGGTTGAAGCCAGTCAGCAGAAATCAATAGTGGTTGTGAACTCTCCATACTTGCGGATGTCGTGTTGACAAGTAGTGCACTCTGGCTGACCGTTGCCGGTAATTGCGAATCCGCAAGTCCCATTCCGTGCATAGTTACGCCTGTTTTTTTAGACATCTCCTCTGCTAAAGCGATAGCTTTGGATACTGTACGATTGGCAATAACGATGGAGGCTACCCCCGCAAGCGTCAATGCTACGACAACGGCACGCGCAGAGCCGCCTGCGCCCAAGACAACGACATCTTCGCCTTCAGGAAAGGACGAATCCCTACCAGCGTGCTGCCGCGATTCGGAGCTCACTTCTCCCTTGAACTCTCTCAACGCCTGCAAAAAGCCGGGGGCATCCGTATTATCACCGTGTATCTGCCCCTCGCCGAAGCTAAGTGTGTTCACTGCGCCAATGAGTTGTGCTTCGCGCGAGAGCGAGGTAAGAAACGGAATCACAGCCTGTTTGTGCGGAAGCGTCACGTTAATCCCAACCACGTTAATCGCTTTGAACCCTTCTAGGGCGCGTGCTACCTCTCCCGGGCGGACATGAAACGGGAGATATACATAATTGAGCTGAGCCTTGGCAAATGCAGCGTTATGCATTTGGGGCGAGCGACTGTGTTCAACCGGCGCGCCGATAACACCCACAATGCGTGTATGTCCGGTGATGTGAAGGTTGTTATTTGGCATTTTCGACATTCCTTGCGGAGAAGTCAGGTTGCAAGATAGCTCTGTGAATATATGGGCAGGCACAAGGCACTGCCCCTACAGCAGGGGAGCCTTTATCACGGATTTTCAATGGGTGACTAAACCTTGATGTAATTACAATTGGAGGAGTTTCTCAACCGTCTGCTTTGCGCGCTCCATTTTGGGATACCGAATCGCCCGATAGCCGCGAACCTCCTCCACACATTCCAAAGCGCGAACATGGTTTTCGTAACCTTCTGCATCGGTTGGGGCGAAAGTATCGACGACTTGCGTAATATACCACTCTCGGAACGCCTTTTCCTTCGTATGCCACTGCGAGAGCCACCGCCTTAGAAACTTCATCCGCTTCACTATATTTAGCTGCCAATTTCGCGTGTCAATATCGGTTTCAATGTTTAACCCCATCACGGTGAAATGAGGACGATTAAGATGAACATATCTAATCCTATCGCCATTTGCCTCATCAACATTGTAGTATGCCTTGTCACGCTGAAGTTTTTCTTCACTCGTTAGCAGGTGTGCGACGTATATCTCGTCCTTAATCAACATCACTTTATGAAGATATTTGATAGCCGCTCTTGTGGCACGATATGCCTGTGCTTCTGAATCGCGTTCGTAAACCTGTTTTATTTTTTCAACGTACAAACGGGCATAATTCACATTTTCAAACTGAATCAGATCGTAGATATAGAGCGCGAGGTACCGATGGATGCTGTCATCCATGTCCAGTGTCTCCACCATACTTTCGACGAGGGTGACATAGGCCTGTTCCAAACGTCTCCCCCGTCGTTTTTTACCTAAGATTTTCCGTTTTGACGAAAGCATCTCGACATAAGTATGGGGGTTACAAACCCCTTCCGCAGCCTGAAGCCCCTGCGGTATGCCTTGGGCGAGGGCCCGGCCCACTGCGAAAGCCTTCATGTTGGTTTCTAAATCGGTAGGCCGTACCATCTGCTTGAGTGCCAATTGGAGCGGTTCTAGTTCCAGCGGAATCAACCTGCGTTGGAAGGCGGTACCGAGTAGCATAA
Organism: uncultured Poribacteria bacterium; assembly: GCA_958295855.1. GTDB lineage: Bacteria > Poribacteria > WGA-4E > WGA-4E > WGA-3G > CATQHH01. The sequence goes on from OY282383.1 coordinate 1,906,593, forward strand.
TATTTGCGTACACCTTGTTTCCGAACAACTGCTCAGAAACGGCAAACAAATCTATGCCGAAATAGGCATCTGCATTGGTATGTGCCTGAAGTGCTTCCTCCAGCGTTTCGGTGTCAAAGTGCTCCTTACCGATGAGGGTGGATATTGTTTCCGTTTTTGCAGTATTGACAACGACAGCAGTACGCGTCGGTGAAGCAATCCGGAAAAGCGATTGTGCATTAATCCCGCGAACCGCCTCTAAAATGTCAAGGCCTAAAATCAGGTCTGCCTTGCCGTAAGGGATAATGGGCGCGGCATGAACGCCGGGCTTAGTATATGTAACGTGTGTATAAACCCCTCCGTTACGAATTGCTAACCCTTTCCTATCGCAGAAAGTAACATCGTAGCCCTGGAGGTACCCTGCAACGACGAGGACTTTGGAGATAGTCCCGATGCCCATGCCCCCAACGCCTGCGGCATACACACTCCACCGCCCCATTTCATCAAAAGTCTCAAAAGTCTGTGGCAGCGGCAGTTGTATAGGTGCGTCGATGGGAAAATCAAGGGTACGGGGTGGGCGTTTCCGGGTGACGATAACCTCTTCAAAGGAGGGGCATGCCCACTTTATCCGCGCGCACGCACCGTCAGTTACGCAATTGGACCGGTCGATAGCGATTTTATCACCATAATCTGTATCAATAATTTTTAAGGCCGGGCAGCCTGTGGAGGTGGTGCACTCGAGGCAAAACTCGCAGACTTCCGGGGCGATGTTAATGTGTTTTTCTTCCTGTAAAAATCCATGCTTCGCCTCTGTTTTCTGTTGTTCGCGGAGGACGCGGCGATAGTAAGTAATTGCGCATTCCTTATCAGCGATGACAATTTTGACACCGGGCTTAAGAATAGTCTTTTCAAGATATTTTTTATAGGTAACCCGGTCTTCCGGATTCGTGCGAACGATGTCTATTTCAGAATCACCAGCGAGGCCGTGGGCAATTTTTTCAATGTCTTGCGCAAACGTCGGATTACCGAGGATGTCGACTTCGCCGGCTGGAGTCGGTTGGTGCCCTGTCATTGCTGTTGTTTGGTTATCTAAGATAATATACGCGATGTCTTGGTTGTTTTTGATTGAATCAGAAATCGCTGACATGCCACCGTGAAAAAAGGTTGAATCGCCCATGAAAACAACCTGCTTATTGACAATGAACGGGTCGATACCTGCGCCGGTCCCGCCGCCTAATGCCATTGCGGAGAGGTTATGCATCAAGCGCGGAAAGGGCTCATATTTCAGCATTGAATAGCAACCGATATCCCCGTGAAAAACCAGATCGACGGGCGGTGAATTATGGTGCTTCTTCATATACCCCGCGTCCATAAATTGCTTTGTAATTTCAAGGAGAACACTTGAGGAATCGCGGTGTGGGCATCCTGGGCAGAAGGTTGGGGTGCGTTGCGGAATGTCAATGTGCCGTGCAGAAACCTGTTTTTGAAGTTCTTCTTCTTTGGCGAAGTGTTCGCTATCGATGGTGGGATACTGTCGCGATTCGGAGCTCGCTCCTACCTTATCGGAGTTACAAACCCTTCCCACATTGAAACGGTGCTTGAAGAGGGGCATGAGCCTCCGGATAAGGATGGAGGTGTCCAAGCCGGCCTCTGATGGTATTCCTGTCAAACCGTCCGGGAACTGCTTTCCCCAAACGTTTACGACTCTAGCTTGGATTTTTCTGTCCTGATACATTTGCGTTAACAGGGCCTTCAATTCGTTTTCAAGCAGTGGACGTTTCTCTTCAACGACGTACAGTTCGTCAACCTGCGAAGCAAATCTACAAACGATGTCCGGTTCAATCGGGTGTGTCATACCGAGTTTGAGAATAGGAATGTCCCCTTGTAGGTTCAATTCACTGAGCGCGTGCTCTAGGCAACTGTAAGCTAAGCCGGCAGTAACAAAGCCCAGGGTGTGTTGCTTCCCGTTCAGATAGCGGATTTGGTTGAGTTCCAGAGCACGTGCCGTTTCAAGCGCGGTGGGGAGCCGTTCTTGCAACGTTTCAACCTCAATACGGGCAGTATCCGGGGGTAGCACGACACGTTGTTCTGCATCAATCAACCGGGTATCTAGGGAGGTTTGGTTCTGTTCGCTAATGTGGGGGTAAATGTTTGGGCGCAGTTCAACATTTCCACCGCCATCCGCTTGATTCTGTGTTGTTAAGTAGCAGACATAAAGGTTCGCCGCCGCGGAAATCTGAAACGCAGGGGCCACCCAATCTTTGAGTTCCTGAAAGGTACCGGGCTCTACAAGCGGTGTATAGAGATGTCGCGCCAGGAAGCGGGAATCTGCTGGGACTTGCGTGCTATGCCCCCACGTGTCGTCACCAACGACAACAACGGCACCGCCAGTTGTTCCAGCGAGATTGCTAATAGCCAACGCATCGGAGGCGACATGCAATCCTACGCTTTTCATAAAGGCGATAGCCCGCAGTTCCGCCATTTGAGAACCGTTTAACCGCGCAATGCTCAACGCTTCGTTGTTGGCTATCTGCGCGACAATGCCGTTGGTTTTCAACAGAGCGGCATTGCGTTGGAGCACGTCAAACACTTCTGCAAGCGGGGAGCCGGGATACCCAGTCATAAGGCTCACGCCACTCTCCAAGGCACCTTTGACTAGCAATTCGCAACCTGTATAGACATTTGTTCCGCTGGCTTGTGTAAACCTTTCATCCATATTTTTCGGTTCCCTTGTCTGAATTTTTCGCCTTTCCTTCGAAGAACAGCTGGGTTTTTTGTTTTAGATGCGCTCTAGGCTGCTAGGTATTTTCAGACAACATCTCTCGTGCGTGCGCGAGCCCTATCTCCGTTTCTTCGCCACCGTGCATTCGCGCAATTTCACTGACTCGCTCTTCTGGCATCAGCGGTTTTGCTGTAATCAGCGTTCGTTCGTCTACTACTTTTTTTTCGACCCGGAAGTGCCTGTCAGCAAAACGGGCAATCTGCGGGAGATGCGTAATGCAGATAACTTGGGCAAACCCAGCAAGCTCCTTCAATTTTTTTCCAACTACATCCGCAACCTTGCCGCCGATACCGCTATCGATTTCGTCGAAAAGTAGTGTTGGGATGCTGTCAACTTGAACGAGGACCGTTTTTAGGGCAAGCATGACGCGGGAGATTTCACCACCCGATGCAATTTTTGCCAAGGGCCGCGGCTCAGAACCCACATTGGGGGCGATTAAGAATTCGACTTCATCAATTCCGTTGGCGCGGAACGCATAACGTTTTCCATCCATAAGCAGCTCGCCGTCCTCGTCCTGAACGGGCTGGACATAAGTTTGAAATTCCGCCTTGTCCATACCTAGTGTCCGCATTTCTTTCTCAGTCAACCGAGAAAGCCTATCCGCAACCTCTTTGCGTTTGGCAGAAAGCACCGCACACAATTGTTGTGCTTCCTGTGTCGTGTCTCGAATTCGTTCATGGAGCGATGCAATCTTTTCGGAACCGAACGCTAAATCCTGCAACTTACGTACCGCTTCGGCATGGTAGGCTAACATTTCCGAAATTGAATTGCCATATCGTCGCTTGAACTTTGAGATAAGTTCCAACCGTTCTGTAATTTCTGCAAGCCGTATCGGATTGAATTCCATCGTGTCTGCATACTGGCGGATTTGTGAAGCAATATCCTCCAGTTCGTAGAGCGAGGAGTCCAATCGCTCGCTTAATCCGGAAAGGCTTTCATCCATTTCACACAATTTCGCGAGGGTTTTGGCGGAATTTTTCAGGAGTCCTAGTACTGAAAACCCCAGTTCTCCATCGCCATCCAGTTGTGCGTACACAAGGTTTGCAGATTCAAACAATTTCTCGGCGTTGTTCAGTACGCGCGCCTCCGTGGACAGTGCTTCCTCTTCTCCTTCTTCAAGATTCGCCGAAGCAAGTTCCTCAATCTCAAATTCAAGGAGCTCCTTTTCGCGTTCGGCGGCTTTCAATGTATGCGTGAGCGTATCTCGCTCTTGTTGCAAAGTCCGAAGCTGCTGATAAACCTTGCTAACTTGTCGCCGTGCCTCCGTAATTCCGCCGAAATCGTCCAAAAGTTCAAGGTGCGTTTCGGTTCTAAACAACGATTGGTGTTCATGTTGCCCATGGATATCAACCAGCACAGCCCCAATCTGCTGTAGTTGCCTTAAATTCACCAAGCGTCCGTTGATATGGCACCGGCTCCTGCCGTTCGCGCTTATCTGTCTAGAGAGAATCACCACATCATCAGTGTCCTCCTGGCATGCGCCAGGAATTGCGCGCCTACCACCCTCAGGATGCCCCCTGACATTTGAGATAGGAAGCGATGTGGGCGGTACAACACCGATTTCTACACGTGCGAAGTCCGTGCCTTCTCGCACAATGTCAGCAGAAGCCCGCTCCCCTAAAACCAACCCAACCGATTTGAGGATGACCGATTTTCCGGCACCTGTCTCTCCGGTGAAGATGTTTAACCCTGGCGAGAGTTCCAATTCCAATGCATCAATAAGGGCAATATTGCGGATAGATATTGCTTCTATCACGAGTTCTTCCTTCGTGCTATCAGCGGCTTATTGCAGTACAAACCTCTGACGAGATTTTTCGTCAATTCCGTTTCAAGGGTAGGCACAAGGCACTACCCCTACGGATTTTTCCGTTGCTTGCTTTTTCCCCGCAAAGCGGGGGAAGAAGCTGCTCAAAATCGGGTTTCGTAATGAGTTGTAGCGTGTCTGGTCGCGATTCGGAGATTGCTCCTACCCCTTCACTTGCGTAAAAAACCTCCGAACATCAGTTTTTCACGTAATGCTCTGTAATAGCTATGGCTCCGCGAACGAATGAGCTGAATTGTCCGTTCCGCTTTCCGTATTTTAATGTCTGCTTCTCTGGCAAGGCGGTGTGTGTCGCGTTGCCCGTCAACAAAGATATCCACGTCCTCATCAGCGGAGTGCATCTTGACAGTAATCTCTGCGTCACCGTGGGCGATGAAGGGCCGCACCGTGAGGCTATGGGGTGCGATGGGTGTTAGCAGAATCGCCTTTAACTGCGGTGCGACGATTGTGCCGGCACATGAAAGCGAATATCCTGTTGAACCGCTCGGGGTAGCAATTATCAGTCCATCTGCGTTATACGGAATAAACGGCTCACCATCAATATAAGCATCTAACTCGATGAGCCGTGTATAGTGACGAATCACGACATCGTTGAGCGCGAACGCCCGGAACGGCTTCGGGCTCTGACTGTTCACAACAACCTCTAACATCATACGATGCTCGATGCGATACTCACCCCGCAGCGTTGCTTCCAAAGTTGAGTCAAGTTCTTCAAGCGATGCATCTGTCAAAAAACCGAGGTGCCCAATATTGATGGCAAGGATAGGCACATTTTCAATCCCCGGTGTGTGTGCAGCACTCAGCAACGTGCCGTCGCCACCAAGAACGAGAAGCAGTTCCGATTCGGCTACCATCTGTGCAGTACTCATTCCTGTTAACGGGATGCCCAGTGCCGCCGCTTGTTCATCAGGAATCAGCGGAATCACGCCTTCTTTCCTTAGCCACTTTGATACCTTCGCGACAACACGCGCAGCCTTCTCTTTGGAGGTGTTAACAAAAAAACCGACCTTTTTTGTCATCCTGTCTCCTTCTCCAGCCGGGAAAACCCGAAGATGACACCACATCCAACTAGAAACACGCACACCGTGATAAATAGATTCATATCCAGTTGTGGTAAAATATGGGCAATATCAATCCGTTCGCCCCCCACCATCTGATAAGCGCGAAACGGCCACAAGCCGTAAAGTGAACCCCCCATCAACCCAATCAAAAAAGCGATTGTCAGGTTCCGGTAGCGTGCCAGTAGATAGTTTAGCAACCGTGTGAATGCCACAAGCCCAAATAGGCAGCCAGCCGCAAAGCAACTGAGTATCAGTAGGTTTCCTAAGAGTGGCTCTCTTGGCAGTCCGCTCACCAAAGTTGGAATGTTCTCCATTAAGCTCTGAATCGCCGTTAGGAGCGGGAAATAGACACCGAAAGCCAGCATGAGAAACGAACCACTGATGCCAGGCAGAATCATCGCAGAAATGGCCAGTGCGCCACATCCAAAAAACAGTCCCAGCTCTAGTAGGGAGGGATGCCGATTTCCGTCGTCCTGTACTGAGTCATTGAGGCCTTGCTCGCCATTCCTATCCGCTTTAACTAACTGTTTTTCACCCATGCCTACAGTAAGGCTTAAAATCAATGCCACCGCGATGAGCATAACCAGCACTTCCTTGCCACCACACCGTTTTAGCATTCGCGCCGGAATTAGGATTGATGTCAGAATCAGGCCGCTAAAGAAGCCATACGTTGCATCATGCTGATAGTTCAGTAGATAAACAATCAGGCTTGACGTTAGCAATACCGCGGCGATAGCACCGAGCCCCAACAATGCAAGGAAGTTAAAATCAATTCGGCGCAGCTCCGCCTTTGCCGCAGCGAACGCCCCCTTTCTGAAGGAGACAACGCCTAGCACGCTCTTAACAGTTGAAAGCCCTATGTTCCGTAGTGCTGCAATTAACCGTTCATAAATCCCCAAGACGAGCGCGAGCGTACCGCCACTCATCCCCGGTATAATATTGGCAATGCCGATGAGAAAGCCGTTGGCAAATAGACGGAGTGCATTCATAAATAAAAAAGTTGCTCGCTAATCACTCACAATGGGTGGCGTGGTTTCCTAAGCTGCGAAGCAATAATCTCGTAAAAAGCCACATCTCTCGGAGTGGTTTAATAGAACTAACCTCCGCACCGTACCGTGTCTGAATCGGTAAACTCTCAATCCGAAATCCCAACCGTCATGCTTTAATGAAGAGCTCAGATTCTGTCTCGTAACGCGGCGTCTCCAGCCGAACCTGTCGCAAAACAGATGCACGAATCAACCGGTACCTTTACCGCAATTCGTTGCATTTGTCAAACGCACCGTGCCACGCGCCGCTGCAATCTCTCCGGTGCCATCTGATGAACCGTCGTCAATAACGATAATGTCCCTGATGAACTCAGATGCCTCCTGAATTATCTGTCCAATCGTTCTTGATTCGTTGTAAGCTGGCAGAAGCAGGCACGTGTTCATAGTTTCGTTTACGCCCTTCAAAATGCTATCTAAAAATTATACAACAAAAACACATCTATGTCAAACGATTATATATGCATCGGCTGCCTTGTGAAAATAAATGGGTTGACTGTCAACCTTGAAAATGTGATACACTATAGAAAACGCCCATTCAACTCAGAACAACTAAAGGTAAAACCGTTTATGAAATTTCCAACCCTGTCAGAAACAAAACGCTTAGAGATGCTTCAATCGCCAGCAGGACGCGTCCGAATGGTGCTTGACACGGACACCTATAATGAAATTGACGACCAGTTTGCAGTCGTTCACGCGGTGCTTTCCCCGGAACAACTCAATGTTGAGGCGATATACGCTGCGCCTTTTCACAACAACCGTTCGGAGAATCCTGAAGACGGCATGCAAAAAAGCTACGACGAAATTCTGAGGCTTTTGGACTTCCTTGATGTTCCATCCGATGGCTTCGTCTATCGCGGCTCGAGGACGTTCCTCTCGGATACAGATAGCCCTGTGCATAGTGAGGCAGCCACCGACATGGTTGCGCGGGCGATGGCGAATGCGGACGAACCGCTTTACGTCGTTGCCATAGGTGCCATAACGAATGTCGCCTCCGCTATCTTAATTGAACCTGAAATTATTAAACGGATAGTTGTCGTCTGGCTTGGTGGCAACCCGTTGTACTGGCCGCACACCCGAGAGTTCAACCTTGCGCAAGACATCCGCAGCGCACAATTGGTTTTCGATTGTGGTGTGCCGTTTGTTCACCTTCCGGCACGAGGTGTTGTCTCGCACTTGCTGACAACGGTTTCAGAAATGGAACAATACGTCCAAGGGCAAGGAAAAATCGGCGATTACCTCGTCGAGATCTTTAAAGCATACCACACAGACCACTTCGCCTGGTCAAAGGTAATATGGGATATCTCGGCAACCGCGTATCTCATCAACAGCGATTGGGTACCGACAGAAATCGTTCACAGTCCCATCTTGACGGATGCGGTGACGTGGAGTTTTGACAACAGCCGGCACCTGATGCGCATCGCGACGAGCGTCAATCGGGACGCAATTTTCCGAGATGTATTTGAGAAATTGCGACAGCAGCCTGCTTAACGCTCACAACACATGGACTCTACCGGTCTCTGTCAATGTAAGATTCCATTCGTCTTTGCATATTACTTCAAGCTGATCCGCCGGTTTATAGTAGTCGGTTGGATGATGGTCTTCGCCCATGTCCCCGAATAAGCGGCGGCGGCGCGGTGTCATTCGTGCGAGTACGTCTGCGGGGAGCCTGTCGTAGTCGTAAGGGCGGCACCACATCTGTCCATAACGGAATGTGACACTTTTGCGGATGCGTTCTGTCCGATTGGGACCGACACCGTGCCATAATGCCCATGGAAAGATAACCGCGTCTCCAGCTTCCGCAAGCACCTGCATCGCGCCTTCAGGATACCTGCCCTTCTCAAATCGGTTTTCGGGGAAGGGTTCCTGGTGACTTCCGGGCACGCACATAAAATTGCCCTGATCTGGTTCAGAGAGCTCCGTTAAGAAAAATTGAATTTTGAACTGCAGGGGGAGACTATCCCTATGTGGGTGAATCCGCTGGAGCGATGGCCCGGCATCTGTATGAAACCTCATCAACGCCTCCCTATCCGGATGTCGGACGTAGATTTGTGTCCCCATGATTTGGAGATAGGGGCCCATCAGTGAAAGAATAGTGCCGAAGATACGCGGATGATCGGTGAGTACATCGAGGGCATCGGTTTGCTCAATCGCGCGGATAATGGTATAGGCCCCCTTTCCGAATCGTGTGCCTTGTAGGCTCGGAGTCTGTTGGACGTAAGTTTCAATCACCGAGTCTACAGCCATCAAAAGCGTCTCAATTTCAGTTGGTGAGAGGACGTTCTTGATGATGAGAAATCCCTCTTTCTGCCACTGTTTCTGCTGCACATCTGTTAGATATGGGGATATCATGCTATTGCTCCCTGTATCGGTTGATTTGGTTGTATTATAGGGGATATGCAATGCAACGTCAAGCAATTTAGTACGTAAGGTGTTGGATGGCGAGGCACAATAAGTGTGTTGCGTCTATTCACAGAACAAACTCCGAAGGAAAACTGAGAGGTTTTGTCTATTAAGCGGCTCTGCTTGTAGGCGAGGTTTCCACCCGCGCTTTTCACCTACGAAACAGATTTCAACCAGTTGATAGCCGTTTGTTCGTCTTTTTCAATTGCGATTTCGACTGCGCGTTTGGCGCATTCCAGAAGGTGCTTGGCGTGATTGCGTAAGTTAAAGGATTCGACAACCTTTTGTTCAATTGCATCTTGCTTCTCTTCGGGCAGAATAGGAATAAGCGTGGCTGCTACCTGATCTGGCCGCCAATGGGGAATGAGTGAACCGCCGACATCTCGGTTCACTTGCTGTTGGGTTAAGATTGAGTTGAGCACCAGTGCCAAGTATTCATTGCCGATTTTATCCGTTTTGCTTTTTAATCGGAGTATCCCACCAGAAGGAATCATTTTTTTGGGTCTGTCGCGCCAATAATAGGCTATGCCGGGCGTTCCATCCTTGCTAAGAAGGATTTCACCTTTTTGTGGTTGGTGTTCCTTAATTTCCGCGTACAGTTCTTCAGAAATGTACTTTGCCTCTGTGATTTCAAACGGACTGAGATTGCTGACGCGCACAAATGGAATGCCAGCCTCCAGATACTCTCTGCTTCCAACCTCAACACATTTTTTGAGCGTAACCAGATTTTCGAGGGTATTCCAACCTCCTGGATAATTTTTGATGGCGTTGACAATCTCATCATATTGGGGTTGGAAGTAATCCGCGTCAAAGCGTTCAGCTTGCTGCGTGTCGGAAAAGTTTTTGACAAAGGTTAGCTGCTGCTTGGGTTGCCAGTCTGCGAGGCCGAGTTCGGAAAGGAGGAGGGTTTGGGATTGGGCGTAAATCTGTTTGGATTCGGAAAGGTCTGAAATAGAATCTCTAATGATTTCTACAATCATCAACCTCATGGGTTTAGAGGGGACAAACAAAGGTGTATCCAAAACGTCACTAATTGAAACAGCAGGGTACATGCTTGCCTTATTTGCTCGCATTAAACAGTTTACAAAGTAGTGGGTCTTGCAAAAAGCTAAAAGATATTCCGCTTCTATATTATTGGGTCTTAGAACGGCTAAACCGCTACTACCGACGACTCCATCGGTTTTAATAAGGGCGATAGCGTTCCGATTAGGCCTGACGGTGGAAACGACAACATCCCCCTTCTCTAAAAGGCAGTAAGCTAGATCTGGTTCCTCGCCCAATAGTACCTTTGTCGTTTGATATTCAAAACTGTTCAGCGAAATTTGCGAGATTTCAAGGTACTCAAAATCCCGATTTATGGGGGCCGATTTGATGTTCGAGATGTGTTGGTCCACAAAATCTCTCAATTTTTGATGGGGAGAGACTAGCGCACTGTTCTGAATGAAAACAGGATGCCAGTACTCCGCATCAATTCTGAAATCATCAACAGCTTTGACTTTTGAAAAATTAACGACTGAATGCGGCATCAAATATTCTCCATTATCATTGAAAGTGTTAAGTAGAGCTGCTGAATCACCCTTTTGTTTTCTTCGGAATCTGGTGCTAAATCTGCATGAAAAAGCGCACACCGTACTTGATAAACGATCTCTATGTAAACTACAAACAAACGCTCGGGGTCGTTTTCAACCCACAGGCCATCATCTAATTCTATTTCAAATGATGAGTTATTGTTTTCTTTTTCCACCAATATGGATTCAAACCGCGGCTTCCCATTATTCCATTCAATCATACAGCATTCAAAACTAATTGTCTTATCAGGTATCCTGTTATAAAGAATGTGGGCGTTTACCAATGCGCGATGTAATTCTCCAAAGTAGCCTCTAAAAAGGATGCCGTTGATACTTTCGTTACGGATTAATTCCTTAAATTTATCAAGAAATAAACCGCTCCGTTTTAATGCCTCTAATCTGTCTCGATCTCTACGAAATTCAAAGCGATGTTTCATCCATGCATTTAACGAAAGCCATAAAGACATGAAAGGCGGAATGTAATCAATTTCTGCTTTTTTCTTCCAAAGATAGATATTTTCAAGATTAGACATTCTAACTCCAGAAACTTAATCTTTCATCCGTTGCCCACTCAATAAAGGTTTCAGCAATACCATCGGGGAGAGCACCGTCCTGATTGTGCAGGTCTTGCTCAACAATCAGGTGTCCGTTTTTATCCAATTTATACTCTCCGTTGTGATTTTTGAGGTAAACATAATCGCCGGAGGTATCCTTACCCCCTTTCTCACTCACTGCAAAAAAAACAGGGTAGTTTTCCATTTTGGGGCAGAGTTTTTCATCCCATTTCTGCACAAACAAGACGCTGGTTTTGGTCCCGGTGTGGGGTTTGAAGGTGTTGGTATCTAGCCCAACCACAGCCAGGATGCGGGCTCGCTCTGCGATAAAATCACGGACGTACTGGTCTGAGGTGTTGTTGAATCTGCCTTGCGGTAGCACAATTGCCATGCGGCCACCAGGTTTAAGGAAGTCCAGATTGCGCTCAATAAACAGAATGTCGCGGCCGACTTTGGTTTGTGCTTTGCCGTTTCCCTTAAATCCGAGTCTGTATCGGCGGAGGATGCGGCTCTCCTTGATGTCCCCCGCAAAGGGTGGATTTGCCATCAGAATGTCAAAGTTAAACAGTTTGTTCTCCCCTGGTTCGGCTCTGAGTGCTTTGAGTCGATCAAAACCTCTGCCATAGGTCATTATCCATATCCTATCTTTCTCGGTTCTGTCGCTCCACCGTTCATAGTCCAGGGTGTTGAGATGCAAGACGTTGGTCTCCCCATCGCCTGCAATTAAGTTGAGCGTTCTGGCAACCCTGACCGTTTTTTCGTCAAAGTCAATGCCAAACACTTTGAGAACATGTTCCTTGTCTGTCTCCGGGATTTCTGCGTTGGTGAAAAGTGTCCCAGTCAGTTTGAAAATGGTATGCACCGGAAATCCGCAACTACCGGAGGCTGTGTCAATCATATACTCGCCGCGCTGGGGGTTGAGCATTTTGACGCACATGTCAATCACAGTCCGCGGGGTAAAGTACTGCCCCTTTTCGCTCTTCGCGGATTTGTTGACGAGATACTCAAACGCTTCATCGACAACTTGTAAATCGGAGTTAAAGAGTTTTATGTCTTGCAAACTGGACATGCAGACTGTCAGATGACTGTCGGAAAGTTTAAATGTGGAAATCTCTGGAAAAACACCCGGCCACTGGTTTCTTGCCTCATCGAACAGCCTCTGAATCTTAGTTGTGAGTTCAGCCCTTTGCCCGGTGTTTCTGAACTCCATAATCCGAAAGTTGTCATCCGGAATTTCCTGAATCGCTTTCTTGATAGCCTCATAATCCGAACTGTTAGCGGCGTATGCTTCCCCTGGTTCCTGTATAGCGGTGTTGATTTTGTGTCGCAAGAGACGGTTGATAAACATTTTGTCGTCCTGGCTCTTGAATTCGTCGTAGAGTTTGGTGAAGATCAGTTTGAAGACTTCCTCAAAAACATCCACGCCTGCATTAGCGAGCACCTCATCCTCCAGTTCTAAGATGATGTCCTTTAGGGATTTCCGCTCCGTGGTGAGTTTGTCCTTCAGAATTAAGTCTTTGAGCGTGAAGCGTTCGCTGAGGATATCCGCGAGGCTTTGGTTCGTGTTGGGGATATCGGTAATCTCTTCAAAATAATTCGGATCTTTGCGATGGTAGTGCGAGATTTGTTGCCCGTTTGTCCAGACACCGATAGGCGCGCCGGTGGCATTGCAGTAGGAGCGGAGCTGCGATTTTCCTTCTAAGAGTTTCGGCTTTTTTACCTCAACGATGATGTACGGGGTATCCGGCCTGTCTTTGTCGCTGATGACAATATCGGCGCGTTTCTTTTCCCTGCCAAAGCTGACAGAGTACTCAAACGCGAGCCGCCCCATGGGGTAGCAGTATTGCTTCCGAAGCCGCGCCGCGTAAAGTTGGCGGATGAGTTCTTCGGGTTTGAGTTGAATCTCCTTCTTCCGGACGGGACAGATAAGGAACGGGAGGTGCTTGCCGCGCACCGTTTGGGTAAAGATGTTCTCACGCAAGTCCTGAATTTCAGCGGCCGTGAAAAGATCAAGGTGGTAATTGCTGTCTTTAAGTATCGTCTGGATGTCGGGTTGTGTCATAGGTTTCTCCATTTTATTTTTTTACGGACAGAATTGTGCCATAAAATAGTAGAATTGTCAAGGAAAAAAGAAAACGCCTTATCAGGTATAAGTCTATAAACATATCGTCCCTACGGGACTAAAGAGAAGAGGCAATCGGTTTCTATAAACAGAGCGTCCCTATAGGACTAAAGCATGGAAAACTGAATGCCCCTAAATTCTCGCTAAATAGTCTTGATTCCCACCAAAATTTGTGGTAAACTGAACCGACAAACAATCCCCAGACGTGCTCCTAACGGAAAAAGGACGAGAGCCCAAATCAACCTTTACCCCTGAATTTGCGTCTAAAATTACAAATATCTATTTCGCGAAAAAAGCATGAACGATTTACAAAAAATTCTGACGACTATCCGCCGTCCATTCCAGCAAGAGGTTCGCAAAGGATGCCAAGATAACGTTGTCGTTAACGGGCTGGGTGGCTATGTGGCACTTTGGGTGGAACAAGGGAACACCCTCTCCCTCATTCCTGATGAAAAACAGGTTCTCGACCGGCTTGCTGTGCTCTTTGAAAACTATGCAGGTTTGTCACCGGCAGAACGTCAGCATACCATTCAGGTGGCAACCGAACAGATTGAGGCTGCGCTCCCCGGAACCTCCGCTAACCAGTCGGCAGATGTAAAGCACAAAAAATCCACCTATACACATTCAAAACAGGTTGAAAAATTGCCACTTTTTCAAGAAACAGCTGTGCCGCCAAAATCGACACAAGCCTCCGATTCTCGTCGCGCTACGGACAAAAAATCCACCTATACATATTCAAATCAGGTTGAAAAATTGCCACTTTTTCAAGAAACATCGGCAATTCAAGAAACACCCCTTCCGTCAAAACCGACATCTGTAGCCGATTCCGGTCGTTCTTCGGGGGAGACGATGTCACATCGCACGCACACGCCAAGCAGCACGGATAAGCCTCAGCATGCTGAAGACTCCGGAGCGGCGGACGAAACATCCGTGCCTCTCGGAGATACGCCTGTTTCAACAGATGTCGAATCGCTTGAATTTCTAAAGAAACCGCTCCAGTATCTCAAAGGGATAGGGCCCCGCCGCGCGGCGAGGTTGGGAACTGAACTGGGTATCGAAACGGTGGGTGAACTGTTGGAGTACTACCCGCGCGACTACATCGACAGGTCCAAAACAGTCGAAATTTACAGCGTCGGTAGGGCAATGGATGGCGAACCTGAGACGATTCAGGGCAAGGTTGCCAATCACACTGCGCCCCCCACAGCGAAAGGAAAACGCATCGGCAAGGTAGCAATTTACGATGGCACTGGGGTGGCTGTGTTAGTCAATTTCGGGCGGCGCATTGGGTATATCAAGTCAATACTCCCTGTCGGTACGGAGGTGGTTGTCAGCGGCAAGTTTTCCCGCCGTTACAACGAAATCCAGACAACGGATTATGAATTTGAATTGTTTGACGAAGAGAATCTCATTCACACGAAGCGGATTGTCCCGAAATACGCGCTCACGGCGAAACTCACAGCGAAAATGCTGCGCGCGTGGGTGCGAACCGCACTTGATGAACATGGAGACGAGCTCCCCGAAATTCTACCGCGCCAGATTCGCCAACGCCAACAGTTGATTGACCGAGGGCAGGCGATTAACGAAATCCACTTTCCGAGCTCAGAGGCACATCGAGAAGCGGCACAAAAACGACTGGCGTTCGATGAATTTTTCTTACTCAGCCTCGGCATGGAACTGCGAAAGGATGACAGAACTTCGCAAAACGGCATCCCGTTTCAGATTGAGAGGGAGCGGGGAGTGCACAACTCGCTCCTACAAGAATTTGTTGGCTCGCTTTCGTTTACGTTGACTCATGCGCAAAAACGGGTTTTTGGCGAAATCCAAGCGGACATGCAGAGCAATCAGGTGATGAACCGGCTGATTCAGGGAGATGTGGGCTCCGGGAAAACGGTTGTTGCGGCGATGGCACTGTTGTGTGCAATTCAGAACGGCTACCAAGGCGCGCTGATGGTGCCGACCGAAATTCTCGCTGAGCAACACTACCACAACCTCTCTGCCTTGTTTACGCCCTTTGACGTGAAGGTTGTACTTCTCAAAAGCGACCTGCCGAAATCGGAACGGACAGCGGCGTTGACGGCAATAACAGATGGCACAGCCAACCTTATCGTCGGCACGCAAGCGTTGATACAGGAAGGTGTGGATTTTCACAAACTCGGGCTCGTTATCATTGATGAGCAACACCGGTTCGGTGTGATGCAACGCGCGACACTCCGACACAAGGGGCAGACACCAGATGTCCTCGTCATGACAGCTACCCCGATTCCGAGAACGCTCTCCTTGACAATTTACGGAGACCTGAACGTCTCTGTGATTGACGAGATGCCTCCCGGCAGACAGAAGATTGAGACCCGGTGGGTGAAGGAAAATGACCGGCAGCAGTTGTATGCTAAGCTTGAGCGAGAAGTACGACGCGGAAAGCAGGCGTACATTGTCTATCCACTTGTAGAAGAGTCTGAAAAACTTGAAGAGCTGAAAGCTGCCACGAACATGGCGGAACACTTCCAGCACGATGTCTTCCCACACCTACGCGTCGGGTTGCTACACGGGCAGATGAAGGCGGCAGAGAAGCAGGACATCATGTCGCAATTCAACGCACGCCAGATCGACATCCTTGTTGCAACAACGGTGATCGAGGTGGGCATTGATGTGCCAAATGCGACGCTGATGGTAATTGAAAATGCGGAGCGGTTCGGCTTAGCACAACTTCACCAATTGCGGGGGCGCGTCGGCAGAGGCAGTGATAAATCCGCGTGTTACCTTGTCGCAACGCCGAGAACAGATGATGCATACCGACGGATTCAGGTGATGATACGCTCGAACAACGGATTTGACATCGCTGAAGAAGATTTGAACATCCGCGGGCCAGGCGAATTCTTCGGCACGCGTCAATCCGGAATCCCCAATTTTAAAATTGCGAATATCATTAGCGGTGTGTCTCTCTTAGAGGCAGCAAAAAAGGAGGCGGGGCGGTTAGTGAAAGCCGATGCGAAACTGAATGCGCCTGAGCATCAATTGCTGAAGCGGATGTTACAGACGCATTGGAAAGGGCATCTGGAGATAGCATCTATAGGTTAGTTAAGAGAGCTTGCGTAAGTCCGAACAATTTCACACAGATGCAGTTATCAGACGGTACAGCTGCGGCACAGTCACGGAAAAATCGCCAGAGATGTGGTAGCTCTCGCCACCATCCTTGACGGTGCGGATGAGGATTGTCTTTTTGGGCCGGTGATAGTAGTGAGCATCGGTAGGCTTTCCCTCTTCTTGGAAATCGTCAAAATAGATCAGATCGAAGTTAGCAGTCGTAAAATGCCGAATCTCTTCTTCCCGCTGCGTTGCAATGTTGCGCGCCATAGAGAGGCTTTTGAGGTAGACCTCGGGCCCCATCACAGCGGAACCTAAATTGAGAAAAACACCGCCTTCCAATTGAGAAATACTGTGAGCAAAACGGAGAAAATCCTCGCCCGTGCTCCAACCGATAGCGGCGTAATCGGCAGCAGGGTGCTGGTCGGTAATGTCATAGCCGATGCCTTTGTGAACGGTGATTGGCACGCTGAGCCGATACGCTGCGGCAAACATGCTCACGTCGCGATGCGGAAAAGGGATGCCTTCTTCTCCTTCCTGAATTAATCTGCCCACCGCTTCCCCAAAACCGAGTTTATCTTGGTAACCCCGAACAATCGCCTCGTTCAGATACCGCCCGGTTTCCTCCCAGTTGCCGAACTTGCCATCCCAGATGTAGTCTTCTACATCTTCAAGCGTTGCGCCGATGTGTGCGAGTTCAAAATCGTGGATGGCACACGCACCGTTGGTGGCAACATGTGTGATAATACCGCGTTCCATCAGGTCGATGATGAATCGGGAGTTGCCGCGCCGCATCACGTGTGCCCCCATCATCCAGATTACCTGCCTGTGCTCGCGATGTGCCTCAACAATCCGATCTGCAACAATGCGGAGATGAGGATTGTCGGAGAGGGGCATCGCTGCGTCTAACGAATAGACATCTGCCACCGTCATCTTATGCTGGCGTTCAGAAAGGGGAAGGATTTTGAGTTGCGTGCGATTCAGTTGGTGCATCAGTTCCTTGAGAATCTTGCGTGAAATAAGGCGTGCTAGCGATATTGCACGCTGCTGGAGTGGGGCGAGAAAGCCGGGCTGTGACAGGGCACCATCCTTACAATTCGAACGCATTTGGACCGAATATGCAAGCGGCACGCGCTTCGCCCTTATAATTTAAACGCTTATGGTGCTACTCGGCAAACTTGGCAGAAACAATTTTTGACACACCTGCCTGCTCCATCGTTACACCATACATGACATCTGCGATTTCCATGGTGCGCCGGTTGTGCGTGATAATCACGAACTGCGTATTCTCGGCATAGGCACGGATAAGATTCGTGAAGCGGAGCACATTTGCCTCATCAAGCGCGGCATCCACTTCGTCAAGCACACAGAAGGGACTCGGCTTGATTTTGAAGACAGCAAATAGGAGCCCAATTGCAACGAGGGAACGTTCGCCCCCGGAAAGTTGGGTAATGCTTTGTGGGCGTTTGCCCGGCGGCCGGGCAATGATCTCGATGCCCGATTCAAGCACATCGGATTCGTCGGTTAATAGCAACTCCGTTTCGCCACCGCCGAAGAGCTGGACAAAAATCTCTTGAAAGTTCGTCTGCACCTGCTCAAACGTTTTTAGAAACACATCCCGCGATGTCTGATTAATTTTCTGTATCGCCTGATAGGTGGATTGAATGGACTTTTGGACATCGGCGCGCTGGAAAACTAGAAAATCGTAGCGTTTCTTATGCGCCGCGTGTGCTTCAATCGCTTTGAGATTTACTGCGCCCATCGCCGACAATTCTGCCTTCAACTTTTCAATGTTATCCATCAGATCTATGTCGTTCATGGTTGAAGCATTAGAATCACTTATCTCTCCTACGGTGTCGGGGCTGGAAACCCCTCCTACGGAGGCCATCTGAACGGCATCGATCGAAACTTGGTATTTATCGAGGATGCGTGTTGAGATGGATTTTATCTGCATCTCAAGTTGTGTGGTTGTGACTTCGAGTTGATGGCGCATGCGGTTGTGTTTCTCAAACTGCCTTCGGGTGGCGCGCATCTGCTTCTGAAGCGTCGTTATCTCCTCAAGGCGTGTCTCGCGTTCTTCAGTGCGCTCCTCAAGTTCCGCTTCCGCCTCTGCTCGATCTCCCTCAATTCGGAGGAATTCACGCTGTGCCGCTGCAATCTGGTCGCCGAGGCCGAGTTTGGTTTGTTCATCGGAGTCAATAATCGCTTGTTGTTCTTCCATATTCTGGGCTGTGCGCAGTTGGGTTTCCTCAAGCGTTTGAATCTCAGAAGTTAAGCCTTGCAATTTCTGACGTTGGCCTGCCAAGAAGACTTCCATCTCCTGACATCCGCCGGCGACTTCATCATGTTTGCGGCTTTCACTCTGAATCTGCTCGGACATCCGTTGCATCCACCGTTTGGTGATCGTGCATTTTTTGGTGAACTCCTCAATTTCAGTTTCAAGTGCTAGCTGCTCTTCGCGTGAGATTTTTACTGTTTCGCTGAGTTCCCTGTTTTCAACCTCAACTTCAGCGAGCTCACCTTCGAGGCGTGTAACGTTGCGGTTCGCCTGCTCCATGTCTTTCGTTAAGGCCGTTTTTTCAATCCGCTTATCTTGCCACTGCGCGGTGAGTTTCTGTCGAGTCTGTTGCAAGGTAGCAATCGCCGCGGCGTACGCTTTGCGCTTTGCATCCTTTTCATTGGTAACCTGTGTCAACTCCCCGATTTTGCTTTCAAGCACTTCAAGTTCACGTGCGCGACTGAGCAGACCGCCCTTCTTCTGATTGGTATGGCCGCCGGTGATAGCCCCAGAGGTGTTAATGACTTCACCGTCTAGCGTAACCAAACGTGCGGTTGGGCGGAATCGGCGAGTCAATGCAACTGCGGCATCCAAATCTTCAATAACGAGTGTATTGCCCAATAGCTGTTGAATCGCGGGCTCATATTTGCTGTCGTAATCCAACAATTCTTCTGCGAGGCCGATAACACCTGGTTCGTCCAGAAGTGTGTCATCAGAAAACCTTCTCCCTCGCAAAATGTCCAATGGCAGAAATGTCACCCGGCCTGCGCGATGCTTTTTAAGGAAAGCAATGCCGGCTTCCGCATCTTCCGCCGTTTCAGTGACGACATTTTGGATGGCACTACCGAGGGCAACCTCTATGGCGACTTCGTACTCGGTATCCGTGCTCAGCAGTTCCGCAACAACGCCACAAATCCCGTGAAACTGCTCTGGGTAGTGGGTTTTTGCTTGCATAATTGCGCGCACACCTGTGTAGTACCCCTCATAAGCGGATTGTAAATCCTGCAACGATTTAAACCGTGAGACGCTACTCCCTAGCGTATCTTGTAACCCGCGCATTTCGGACTCAACTTTGCGGAGCCCTTCCTGATTTTCGCGAAGCGTGGCTTCTGTCTCATTTTTCTCCGCTTCAATTTGAATCAGTTCAGCCTTCAGTTGTACTTCATCGCGCTGTACTTCAGCGTAAGCGTCAGTGGCTGCCTGGAGTTCAGTTTTCAAAGCATCCGAATTTTCCTGGAGGCGGTTAAGATTGGTTTCCGTGTTCGTCACCTTGTGTTCAATTGACAAGCGTTTGTTCTCACGTTGCGTGAGCTCGGCTGTGGTTTCCTGCAAAACAGTCTCTGCATCTTGCACAGACTCCTTCGCCGAGGTGATGCGTGTGGCTAATTGCGTCAAGAGTTGTTGGCGTGCTGTCAAGCGGCTCTCTTCTATCTTGAAGGAGGATTCAAGTTTTTTCTGTTCTTGGGTTCGCTCCCGTTTCTGTGTTAGAAGGCTTGCATGCTGTACCTTTAAGGAGTCGAGGGTTTGGAGTGCTCTGTGGCGTTGCTGTTGGATGTTCAGCTGGCGTTCTTTGTGCAGCACTATCTGACGTTCAATTTTCTCAATCTGTTCTGAAATCCCGCGCAGTGTCTCTTGTCCATCGCGGATTGCAGCATCCAGTTCGGAACGGTGCCTGTTTGCGGTTTCAATCCGTTCTTCCGCGCCATGCAACTGTTGATTTGCTTCAGCCACGCTGTTCAGCACCGTATCTAAGTTGCTTTGGGTTTCGCGATAATCCCTTGCAAGCTTCTCGTATTCCCGATAAGCGAGGCTCAGTTCTAATTGCTGGAGTTGTTCCTGGAGCGATTGATAGTGCTCAGCTTGTTCAGCTTGGGCTTTCAGTGATTCAGTTTCGCGCTGTAGTTCCTGAATTACATCGTTGATGCGGAGCAGGTTCTGCTCAGTTTCTTCCAGTTTGCGGAGTGCAGTCTTCTTGCGGTGTTTGTACTTCGTGATACCCGCGACCTCGTCGAATAGGAAGCGTCGTTCCTCCGGGCGAACGTTGAGGATGAGATCGATTTTGCTCTGTTCCATCATAGAGTAAGCATCAACGCCGACCCCGGTATCCATAAAGAGTTCGCTGATGTCGCGCAGGCGGCAGGCGGTCTGGTTAATAAGGTAACTGCTTTCCCCTTGGCGAGTGAGTTGTCTCTGAACTTCTACTTCAGGCGAACCGATGGTGAGGGCCTCGGAGATGTTTGAAAAGGAGAGGGCGACAGCAGCTTTCTGCGCTGGACTGAAATTGGCACCACCGTTGAAAAGCAGTTCGCGCATATTGGTACACCGAAGTGTGCGGCTGCTTTGTTCACCAAGCACCCACCGAATTGCATCGGAGACATTGCTCTTTCCACAACCGTTGGGGCCGACAATCGTCGTAATCCCAGGCTCCAATATCAATTTAACCTCTTCGGCGAAACTCTTGAATCCGCTGATTTTGATGCTGTTTAAGTGCAAAGGTAAACCTCCGTCCAAGTTGTGAGTGGCTAGCGAACAACTTTCTTATTTCTTACATTTGCAATGGGTTTTACTGTGGTGTTAACCATTCGCGTACTTAACCTTATTGTTTATACGCAAAATGGTGGAAACGGTTTCATTTAAGGGTTCGTGCTATTTCGTTTTCAGTTCTTCGGCAGATTTCTGGTTACAACCAAGGGCATTGTCCCGAGCCAGCTCGGGGGGAAACTGAATGGCTCTGTTTAAGGGTTTAAAGTTCTCGCCAATGCCAGTACATCAATTTCGGCCGGATCGGCGTTCCATAATACCTTTACCGCTTCACGAATGGTAGCCCCCGTAGTGAAAACGTCGTCAATGAGCAGGAGGCGTTTGTCCCGGATAGCTTCTTCGCCCCGGAGTTCAAAAGCCCCAATAATGTTTGTCTGGCGCGCTTCTCTATCCAAGCTGCTCTGGGGCGACGTATTCAGATGTCGAACTAGGACATCCGTAACAACCGGCACACTTGCGGCTTTGGCAATTCCGTTGGCAAGGAGTGTCGCTTGGTTAAAGCCCCGTTCCCGCAAACGCTTTTTATGAATCGGCACCGGTAGAATGAAGTCGTACGCCGCAACGTTACAGTCAGCGGGAATATGTGCTGTTATTAGTTGAATGAGGGGTTTCGCAAGCACGTTTCTCTTCTGAAATTTAAAGAGGCGTATTGCCTCTTGGAGTGCTGCTTCATAAAAAGCAATTGTCCGAAGTTTTCCGTACCGTGGCGGATTGCTGGCACATTCATCGCAGACACTCTCATGTGTGTCGGAGCGGTTTCCACAGGCAGGTGGAGACAGGGCTCCGCCCTTACAAATCCTGATGCTTGGCGTGCCGCATATATCACACCAGGGGGGTTCAACAAACCGGATCGCCTGCCAGCATGCATCGCATATATAAGGTACGGCCTCGAGCCCGAGGCTCACGCTGCAGACTCTACACTGTGCAGGATAGAGAAACGTGACTGCTGTTTCAGCTGCCTGTTGCAGCAGTGCTTGAAAGAATTGCGCGTGTAACCCCATTTGGATGTCACCTTTTACAAAAAGTGTGATATAATATTTTACCACAAGCAATGTTTAATGTCAAGGCAAAGGAGAACGAAATGGAAAAACCGATAGTATTTTACGCGCTGTGCTTTGATTTTCGCGGTTTTGGGGACAGTGAGGGCGCTTTTTCAGAGATGACAATTGGCGGTGAGATTTCCGGTGCCATCAAGTCAATTGATTCACGGTAGGGGCGATGAAGTGGTGCCTGTCTCTCATGGCAAGCGTTACTACGAGATGATGCACATACAACCTCTATTCAGGCAAAATTACTGGGACTCCAGGGGGACAGCCCACTCTGGTAGGCGAGGTTTCCTAACCGCGCTTGACGCACATACTACGGTAGGGCAGAGGCGGGGAAATCCCACCCCTACTTAGCACTTATCGGCAGATGCCGTTTTTAACAGATGTCTTTACTTTTATTTAACAAACGTGAAAATACCCAAAATCCGCCGATTTCCGCTGAAAATGCCCAATTTTGGTGGGGTTTTAGACACATTCGGCTATATTTACCTTACCGCCCTCACGCAACGGAACCCGCCGAAGCCGCTCGCGTACGCCGGCGAAGACCCGGAGCGGCTGGCGACGTGCACGGACAGAGCGAAAGTGATCCAAGAGCCACCCCGCAACACGCGCGAACTTGTAAAACCTGTATAGTTATCTAATAACCACTTCACACTAGGCACACCCGATAGCGGATTTTGACTCGGAGAGATAGCATAGAAATATGAATCATACTCGTCCAAGCACCACTCCCACACGTTGCCACACATGTCATACAGCCCATACCCGTTCGGCGGATACTCCCCTACAGCCGTGGTACCCCCAATAAAACCATTGTAGTTCGCCTGGCTCGACTCTATCGTGTCACCCCACGGATATTTGAACCCTGCCAAACCGCCACGCGCAGCACGCTCCCACTCCGCCTCCGTTGGCAAACGCTTCCCGGCCCACTGTGCATACGCCATCGCACCATACCAAGAAACATACATCACAGGGTGATCCTCATAGTCGGCTGTCGCACGGTACACACCCCCAACACGTTCAATCCGTGCCCGTGCATTTTCAATATGCAACCACGTGTGGTCTGCCTCCGCATGTTTGCCTTTGGCAGTGAGAAAATCTGCATATTGTGCATTCGTCACCTCATACTGATCCATGTAAAACGCATCCACATAGACAGTATGCACTGGCTGTTCATGAGCAATCGCATCTGCAGCATCGTTGCTCCCCATCTCAAACTCGCCTGCGGGAATCAGCACCATGTCAGCCCTGATTTGATCCGCTTTATGAATCCTGTCCAACGCATCGTACATCTCCTCCGCGTTTTGGTAACGTTCCTCGCGTCTTAGCTTGAGGGCCTTTTGGAAAAAACTACGCAGCACCTCAGGGCACTTGTCGATCCCTTCTATTTCCCCATCGTCGCCAGAAAAAGGAAATTGGCCCGTCACCATTTGATAGAGGACTACGGCTGTTGCATAGAGGTCTACGCGATAGTCATATTTCCCAGAGGTTTGCTCGGGTGCCATGTAGCGTGGGGTACCTGCCCTGGTTTTGGCATATTCAGTGGTGTCGCTTAGGATACGTGCAATGCCAAAATCAGCAATCTTCGCCTGTTTGTCGGTGGTGAGTAAGATATTTTGTGGTTTGATGTCGCGGTGCAGGATGTTTTGTGCATGTGCCTCCTGTAAGCCGCGGCAAATGTCCAAACCAATATTGAGTGTTTCTGTTAAACCCATTGGCCCGGCCTTCATCGGTTGGTCCAGACTCGATTCAAGACATTCCATCACTATGAACGCCGAGTAGATGTCTTTGCCGGGTTCTACCGTATGAATTGTGACGACATTTGGATGTTCCGCAAGCTTTGCCATTGATTGAAATTCATTTGCTAACAGAGACCGCATTCTGTCTGGCGGATATTCTGCCTTTTTTAACGCTTTAATGGCTACACTCCGGTTTAGCATTTCTTCGCACGCGCGAAAAACGACCGAGAAGGCCCCCTCACCGAGCTTATTCAGCACTCTATATTTATCTAAGATTAGTTCACCAATCTCCATACCAGCCTCCATAGCGGTTTTTATATTAACTATAGGTTAAAAACACTAGGTCCCATCTGCTGACGCAGATCTAAGAGGTAAAGGAGTAAAGATTTAAGGTGATACCGCCCTCGCACAACGGAACCCGATGTTGTCGTTCGTGCCCGTAGGCGAATTCCTGCCGCGGTAGGCGACGCGCACGTACTGAGCGTAATTGAGCCAAGAGCCACCCCGCAACACGCGCGAACTATTAACACCTGTATAGTTATCTAATAACCACTTCACACTAGACGCACCAGACAACGGGTTTTGACTCGGAGAAATAGCATAAAAATCTGCATTATACTCGTCCAAGCACCACTCCCATACATTCCCGGCCATGTCATACAAATTATACCCGTTCGGCGGATAATTCCCTACAGCCGTGGTACCATCAATATGACTATTATAGTTCGCCCGGCTCGACTTTATCCTGCCATTCCCCCACGGATACTTTTTACCTCTCAAACCGCCACGCGCAGCACGCTCCCATTCAGCCTCCGTTGGCAAACGTTTGCCCGCCCAACGCGCATACGCCATCGCACCATACCAAGAAACATACGTCACAGGGTGATTCTCATAGCCCGCTGTCGCACGGTACACACCCCCAACGCGTTCAATCCGGGCATCTTCATATTCAATTTCCAACCACGTGTGGCCTGCCTCCGCACGTTTCCCTTTGGCATTGAGAAACGCTACATATTGTGCATTTGTCACCTCATACTTATCCATGTAAAACGCATCCACATAGACAGTATGCACTGGCTGTTGAGCAGCAGCCGCATCTGCAGCATCGCTGCCCATCTCAAACTCACCTGCGGGAATCAGCACCATGTCGTCATCCCTGATTTGGTCCGCTTTATGAATCCTGTCCAACGCATCGTACATCTCCTCCGCGCTTTGGTAACGTTCCTTGGGTGCTCGCTGGAGGGCCTTTTTGAAAAAACCACGCAGCACCCCAGGGCACTTGCCGATCCCTTCTATTTCCCCATCGTCGCCAGAAAAAGGAAATTGGCCCGTCATCATTTCATAGAGGACTAAGGCTGTTGCATAGAGGTCTACGCGATAGTCATAGGCCCCAGAGGATTGCTCGGGTGCCATGTAGCGTGGGGTGCCTGCCACAGTTTGGGCATGTTCAGTGGCGTCGCTTAAGATACGTGCAATGCCAAAATCAGCAATTTTCGCCTGTTTGTCGGTGGTGAGTAAGATATTTTGTGGTTTGATGTCCCGGTGCAGGATGTTTTGTGTATGCGCTGCCTGTAAGCCGCGGCAAATGTCCAAACCAATATTGAATGTTTCTGTTAAACCCATTGGCCCGTCCCGCATCAGTTGGTCCAGACTCGATTCAAGACATTCCATCACTATGAACGCCGAGTATTTGTCTTTGCCGGGTTCTACCGTATGAATTGTGACGACATTTGGATGTTCCGCAAGCTTTGCCATTGATTGAAATTCATTTGCTAACCGAGACCGCATTCTGTCTGGCTGATATGCTGCCTTTTTTAACGCTTTAATGGCTACAATCCGGTTTGTCATTTCTTCGCGCGCGGAAAAAACGACCGAGAAGGTCCCCTCACCGAGTTTATTCAGCACTCTATATTTATCTAAGATTAGTTCACCAATCTCCATACCACCCTCCATAGCGGTTTTTATATATTAAAACTGACGATAGGCTATTCTTGATCAAGAGGCTATCCTTAATCAAGTCGAGTTGTCAACCAAAAAACGATTTTTTGCAGTGCTATTCATCCGGGCTCTTTCGGTAAATGCTGCAAATTCTCCGGCTTCAGTCCGTCGGAGCAGGGGCCTCTCCCTTTGTAGGTGCGGTTTCCTAACCGCACCGGATAGTGGTAGGAAATTACCCAACGCATAGGCACAAACTAAACGATGTTTTAACTTTAAATTAATATAATTAGATTTTTATATTAACTATAGGTTAAAAACACTAGATCCCATCTGCTTTTGAGGTGATACCGCCCTCACGCACCGGAACCCGTAGTTGTAGTATGAGTTATTTGGCATACCCCAGTTGCGGTTGGCAACGCGCACGTACTGTGCGATATTATTCCAGGCACCACCCCGCAACACGCGCGAACTCGTAACACCTGTATAGTTATCTAATAACCACTTCACACTAGGCGCACCCGATAGCGGATTTCGACTCGGAGAGATAGCATAGAAATATGAATCATACTCGTCCAAGCACCACTCCCACACATTCCCTGCCATGTCATACAACCCATACCCATTCGGCGGATACTCCCCTACAGCCGTGGTACCCCCACTCAAATTATTGTAGTTCGCCTGGCTCGACTCTATACTATTCCCCAACGGATATTTGAGCCCCGCCAAACCGCCACGAGCAGCATGCTCCCACTCCGCCTCCGTTGGCAAACGCTTCCCGGCCCATTGTGCATACGCCATCGCACCATACCAAGAAACATACGTCACAGGGCGATTCTCATGGCCGGCCTTCGCACGGTACACACCCTCAACGCTTTCAATTCGTTCAATTCCATATTCAATTTCCAACCACGTGTGGCCTGCCTCCGCATGTTTGCCTTTGGCAGTGAGAAACGCGGCATATTGTGCATTCGTCACTTCATACTTATCCATATAGAATGCATCTACATAGACAGTATGCACCGGACGTTCGACGTTGCCACCATCATTGCTGCCCATCTGAAACTCACCTGCGGGAATCAGCACCATGTCCCTGATTTGGTCCGCTTTATGAATCCTGGCCAACGCATCGTACATCTCCTCCGCGTTTTGGTAACGTTCCTCGGGTCTTGGCTGGAGGGCCTTTTGGAAAAAACCACGCAGCATCCCAGGGTACTTGTCCATCCCTTCTATTTCTCCGGAGCCTTTCTTTCTCGCAATTTCTTCTTCGTTGCCAGAAAAAGGTAATTGGCCCGTCATCATTTCATAGAGGACTAAGGCTGTTGCATAGAGGTCTACGCGATAGTCATATTTCCCAGAGGTTTGCTCGGGTGCCATGTAGCGTCGGGTACCTACCACAGTTTTGGCATATTCAGGGGTGTCGCTTAGGATACATGCAATGCTAAAACCAGCAATCTTCACCTGTTTGTCGGTGGTGAGTAAGATATTTTGTGGTTTGATGTCGCGGTGTATGATTTTTTGTGCATGCGCTGCCTGTAAGCCTCGGCAAATGTCCAAACCAATATTGAGTGTTTCTGTTAAACCCATTGGCCCGTCCCGCATCAGTCGCTCCAGACTCGATTCAACACATTCCATCACTATGAACGCCTCGTAGATGTCTTTGCCGGGTTCTACCGTATGAATTGTGACGACATTTGGATGTCCCGCAAGCTTTATCATTGATTGAAATTCATTTGCTAACAGAGACTGCATTTTGTCTGACAGATATTCTTTCTTGTTTAACGCTCTAATGGCTACAATCCGGTTTAGCATTTCTTCGCTCGCGCGAAAAACGACCGAGAAGGTCCCCTCACCGAGTTTATTCAGCACTCTATATTTATCTAAGATTAGTTCACCAATCTCCATACCACCCTCCATAGCGGTTTTTATATATTAAAACTGACGATAGGCTATTCTTGATCAAGAGAGTATCCTTAATCAAGAGATTAACAAAATTAAGCTGAGTTGTCAACCAAAAAACGATTTTTTGCAGTGCTATTCATCCGGGCTCTTTCAGTCCGTTGGAGCAGGGGCCTCTCCCGCGGTAATTGCCAAATCGGTCGCGTGGTTTCAACAGACGTTGTCTTAACACAACGTTACTGCGAGCACTACTTCCGATTGCGATGTATTTGATGCAACGCAAGCCGTAGCGTTTATCCACTCCCCGTTTTCAAAACCCCATGCTTCAGCGTGGGGATGTAGAAAACGCAAAAAGAGCAGTTACCACTATCTGCGATAGTGGGGACTGCCTTCTTGACAATCAAAATTAAGTGGGGTATACTATATCCTTGAAGGTTAGGATATTAACCTTTGGCGGAGAGGGGGTCAGACTTGCAATTGCAAGCAACCCTTGTTGATACCACACTACAGGTGTTAACCCCTGCAAAGCAGGGGAAAATACCACCCACTCTGCGGGCAAGGAAACCGCCAAAAGAGGTTTCCCAACGCTTTAGCGGTGGGAGTATATCACAACTGAATTCGCCCGTTCACTGCCTGTTCGGATGCGAGGCTGATACGGATTGATTCGAGCGCAACCTCAGCATCTTCCAAACAGGGCGGTTGATGGGCAGCATCTCGGATTTCAGAGAGCCACAACTCCTGAAGCGTCGGCTGCGGTGAATCCGGGATCGAGAGCGGTGTTACACCAGCGGGGGTCGTGCAATGCCATCTGTCCCCAGCATCGCTTATTGTACCTTCGGTCAGCACGTATCGCTCATGCTCTTCGGCGGCGTTAATCGCGATACCGCCTGCCCATGTCCACTGTCCGATACCACCACGTTTGAATTCAACGGTGAGCGTATTGACAAACCGGTCGTACTGCCCATGCTCCGTTAGTCCTTCGTAGACGGCACTCCTTTTAACAGACGCAGCACCACCGAAGAAATCCACAATCGGATAGATATAGTAGATGAAAAAGTGTGCGGGTGTTCCTGATACCGGCAGATTGAAGAGAATTTCAGGACGGGCCCCGCGGCCCGGCGTGAGACGCACAAAGGAGGTGAGCAGTAAGTCACCGAGCTCGCCTATTTTTTGCTTGAGGGCTTTGTGAGTGTTGGAGACTGCCTCCGGATGTGACACCCGGAGTACGCGGTGACGTATTTTGGCAAGCTGAACAGCTTCTTCTCCGTCACCGACATCGCTGGCGAGCGGATATTCCACAAAAACATGTTTATCCGCTCGCAACGCCGCGAGCGAGAGCTCACCGTGGCTATCGTTGTGCGTACAGATGACTACGCCATCTATATCATCGCGTTCAACCAGGCGCAACCATTCGGGAATAAATTCTACCTTATGGGCTGCAGCAAGTTGACTCCCTGTTTGTTCGTTTCTGGAGGCAATCGCTACCACTTCGGCGGTTTCCATTGATGAGAATCGCTCAAGGTGGTGCCGTGCCATCCCTCCCGATCCGATAATTCCTATGTTAATGTTTGTCATACTTCTTAAGATGGACGTGTCAGCGGTTCCCTTGGCAGTTGCCGCGCCACTGTCTGCGAATTGTTTCGCAGCTCTCGCACCACTTTCTTCATATCGCCGGGGTATTGCCGCATGGCGTTCCGCATGTCGCGCGGACATCTCTTCCAGCTGTTTTTCAAAGTTTGCTCTATCCTTTAGGCCCAACCTTGGCTTTCACCACCGACGCGCGCGGCACTAATCTTCTCATAATAACCGCTTTTCCGGTAAGCTGTCAACGGGTGCGGGTCGCGTCCCATCTCCAAGCGCACCTGTTCAAGCAGTGGATTCACATCCGTTTCATAAGCGCGTTGGAGGATACTCTCTGCTTCCACCACGTCTGCCGCGGCTTGCGCTTCCGCCAATGCCGCCCGGTCAACCAGTAGTGCCTTGGCGTACGCTTTTTGCAGGTTACACACCGATTGGATGCTTGCTTCTACCTTCGGTTTCAAGTTGTGGCTCTGATCGATCATGTAGGCGATGTCGGTTTCTGTTGTCGGATCAAGTTCTGCTGCCACGAGTTCTGTGTAGATAAGGAAGGGCTCCTGTGGATTGATAGAACCCACCGTCAGATCGTCGTCCGCGTATTTTCGGCAGTTGAAGTGGAAACCACCGAGTTTCCCTTCGTCAATCAGGTAAGCCACTATGAATTCAATATTGGTGCCTTGGGGGTGATGCCCAAGGTCGATAAGGACTTGCGCTTTCGGTCCCAGTTTCGTCGCCATCAGGTAGGCGGTGCCCCAGTCTGGTAAATCGGTGTGGTAGAACGCGGGTTCAAAGAATTTATATTCGATCAGCATACGGGTGGCATCTGGAAGTGCTTCATAAACTTCGGCTAATGCCTCCTCCATCCACTGCTTGCGCTTTCTGAAGTTGGCTTGGCCAGGAAAGTTGGTGCCATCGGCAAACCACAGGCTGAGCAGATTCGACCCGGTCTTCTGCATGATGTCAACACATTCTAACATGTGGTCGATAGCGAGGCGGCGGATATCAGCGTGCGGATTGCAAACGCTCCCGAGTTTATACGCCTGATCTTGGAAGACATTCGGATTAATCGCGCCGATACCGATGCCTACATCTGCGGCGTATTGTTTCAATGCCCCCCAATCGTCCGTTTTATCCCATGGAATGTGGAGTGCAACGGTGGGAGCGATGCCAGTAAACCGATGAACGGTAGCAGCATCTTCTAAACGTTCGGCTGCGTTTCTCGCAGCACCGGGCTGTTCAAACACACCGAAGCGAGTGCCGGAATTGCCGTAACCCCATGAGGGCGTTTCAATGTGTTGCTGTTTAAGATGTGCCTTGATTGCTTCAACCTGAATTCCTTGTTTCTCTAGCGTTTCGGCTAAGAGGTTATATGTTGGATTGCTCATTCACTTTCTCCTTCTCACGGTTTATGTTCCTGCACAGAATTATATCACATTTCCAATTTTTAAGAAAGCGGATTACAATAGGAATGAGGAGCATAAGGAGTAAGGGGAATTTAGAGAATATTTGACAGGTTTCTGTGTACCTGTTATGCTTATCGGAAACTGACTGTCAAGTTGGGGGGACGTGCTATTTCTTCATCATCTGTGCGCGCATGCCAGTAGTCAAAATTTGAGTACACGTCCCCGCTTCCCTCTCAATATGAAGTAGGCAGTGTTGCAGTGCTTGCCCGCCACAAAACAGCCGGACAAGAGTGACAGCGGGAGAAAGCCGCGTGTGGGCTTTCTAAAGACCCTACGACTTTATCGTTTTGGGCGAGCAGGCACTTTGGTTTCTGCGGATTCGTAGATCAGATCCATCAATTCAGATTGGATAATTCCGTTCATCGGGCTGGTGCGCGGTTCCGCTCTCCCCAAGATAGCATCAATGAAGTTATCATCAGGCGTGCCGGCGGACATCTCGTCTGTAATTGGGGGTGAATCCAACGCTTCTCCCCCTTTCCAGACGCGAATCCAACCGCCACCCCAGCCATCTACCTCAATGCGGCCGTTTTCAAAGACTAGGGCCATGTGGGTACCGCCGGGACTTGGGCAATTGCCGCTAACAGCCATCGCTGCGAGAACACCATTTTCAAACTTGATGTTAATCGACGAATTGATGTCGACCTCCCGGTCCTGATTGTCGATAAAGGCATACACTTCGGCGACTTTCTCTTCGACTGCCCAGCAGAGGCTATTGAGGAGGTGCGCGCCACTATCATAAGCTTGTCCACCGCCGGAGAGTTTCGGATTCTGCCGCCACGTTCCCGTTGTACCGCCTTTCCACCCTTGTGTAATATAGCCTATCACCAACTCCAGTTTGCCGAACTCTTCGTTGCGGATGACTTCTCGGAGGTAATAGAAGTTGGGTGTGCAGGGGGTATTGTAACCGATTGTGAGCACGAGCCCGGTCTCCTGAACCTTCTCAGCGAGCGTATACGCATCCACAGAAGAGGTAACCATCGGTTTTTCCATCAGCACGTGGCATCCTGCCTCAAGTGCCTGCATCCCCTGCTCGAAGTGTAACGTATGCGGTGTCGAAATCACTACTGCATCCGGTGCCGTCTCCTCAAGCATCTTAGCGATGGTGTTATAAACCCCTGGGCGCGGGGCGAGGTCGGGCAGGTTCCGGTCAATGTACCCGTTGGCGATGTCGGTGTTCACATCACAGGTGCCGACGATTTGCACGTCGGGGTTTGCATTCATTCGCCTAGCGTGGCCCGAGGAGTTTCCACCACACCCAATCATGGCAAGTCGAATCTTCGCCATAGTTTTCTCCTTGTTGTTTTTTTATTCTAAATCGGCGACGCTAATCGCGCCATCGCCGAACACTCGCGCAAAGGTGTGTCCGTGATGCGACTTCGTCTCGCCGTGCATATAGCAGACGCTGAACGCGCGCCGTGGAATATCCGTACCGTTCGTCCCAGAACTGTGCAGCAACCAATTATGGAGCAGGACCACTTCACCGGCTTTCAACGTTAGGGGTTCCGGTGTAGCCTTGGTGACGATGTCATCCATGTGTTTCTGTGTCAGAAAACCAGATCCGTTTGAGGGATTGATAAGCCTGTTATGCGACCGTGGAATGATATGCACACAGCCGTTCTCAACCGTTGCTGCATCCAAGGCGGTATAGATGGTAATCTGCGGGTCGCGGTCGAGATCTGTCCATCTATCTTGGTGCCAAACGAGAGGGGTACCTTCGTGTGCCGGTTTATTCATAAACATTGCGCGGAAACAGGCAACTGGGGTACCTTCACCGTAAATTTCTGCACAGACTTCCCGAAAAATCGGTTTCTGAAGATACGTCAAAAAGTAGGCATCCACTTCAAGGTTCTGAATTTTCCGGTACAACAACGTTGCGCCCTTATGTCCTTTGGACTGCGGCCCGGGCGAATTTTTTCCGGGTGCTCTGTCAAGTTGCATCATGATTTGGTCATAATCAAGGGGTGCCTTGCCGAGCATGATGTCATCCATGCGCTGTTGTAGTTGTACGAATTCAGCATCAGTGGCTACCTGTCCAATACGAACATAGCCGTTTTCCCAAAAATGTTCCCACTGTTCGTCTGTGATGTGGTGTTCCATTTCTTGCCTCCGGATTGCAATACGGGAAACCTGCAAGTTACACTTCCGGTAGTTTCGCCTAATATGGACGTAGCAGGATTCACCTTTTATTAAAGTATAACACATATCGCAAAAAGTATAACACATATCGCAAAACGTTTCAATAGGGTATGTAACGTTTTTGACACAGCACTTGACAGAGGCGTGTAGGGAAGAGGCACACACCGCTTCAGACAATGAACAGCCTACATTACCCGTTTCAATTCTTAATCTTCATACAGAAAATAATGCAACCTTTCGTGCGCTAAGTTACGTCATTTAAATCAAGGGATGCTAAATTTCGGAGGATTCTGATGGAAAAGAATGATGCTGAACTGATTCAGCGCACCTTGGACGGCGATCAAAGGGCGTTTGCTGCCCTTGTTGAAAAATACCAAAAGGGGATTCACGCGGACGCGTGGAAGAGAATCGGCGATTTTCACATCGCCCAGGAAATTACGCAAGATGCGTTTCTCAGGGCGTATCAAGAACTCGGCACTTTGAAAAACCGCAACGCGTTCGCAGGGTGGCTCAATGTGATAGCGATACGCTTGTGCTTTGACTGGCTCCGAACAAACCGCTTGTCGATGGAATCCTTAGATACTACCGATGCTAACGAGGTGGATGAAGTGGCATATACCCGATACATGGTAGAAAAACGCGAGGAAGAAGCAGATGAAGCACGGCGCGAAACGGTCAAAAAGCTGCTCCGAAAACTGCCAGAAAGTGAACGCACAGTAATGACGCTCCATTACCTCGGGGAGATGACAGTCAAAGCCATTGCGGAGTTCCTCGGTGTCTCCCCGAATACCGTCAAAAGCCGGCTCAGCCGCGCACGCAACCGTTTGAAAAAGGAGGAAGACATGATTCGACAAAACCTCGGCAGTTTCCAACTGCCAACGCATTTTACAGAGAACATTATGAAGGAAGTTTCACGCCTTACCCCTGGAGCCCCTTCTGGAAGTAAACCTTTGGTACCTTGGGCAGTCTCAGCTGCTGCCGTTTTAGTGTTATTACTGATGGGGGTTGGCACGCAATACCTCTCCCATTTTCAGAAGCCGTATAGTTTAGACGCGACCTCGGAACCGACGGTTGAGCTCACCGAGGCACTCTTTGTTTTAAACTCGCCTGCCAAACCCGCGGTGCGGAATCAGGCAGGCAGGGCGGTTCTCCCCGGTAAAAGCGAAGGTGCCGGTCAAAAACCAGACGCGCTGCGCTTTGCTGCAGCACGGGTTGATGAAACCAAAGTTTCAACCCCGAAACCGCAGTGGACTCAAACAAAGGGACCGGAAGGCGGTTTCGTCAACACCCTTTTCACGACAACTCTTGGAGACATCTACGCAGGGACAGGCTCGACTCTCTATAGATTGTCGGACGATGGACGCACATGGAACTTTGTCAACGCCAGCATGCCCATTAAGCGTCTGTATTACCGGAACGTATCGTGGCTGATGACAGAACGAGGCGATACCTTCTATGTTGTCTCCGATACAGAAGTATTGGCTTCCACAGATAGGGGTGAGACCTGGGAGTCGCTCGGGGCGCCTCCCAAAGGGCAGCCGATTGGCATCGTGATAACAGATGATGCGTTTTATCTTGGGTTCGTTGAAGGAGTATTCCGCTCCCTTGATGCTGGTAAATCGTGGACACCTCTGAGTGATGGAAACCTAGCGGATAGGAAAATTCGCTCCCTCGCCGCCGTTGAAAACACGGTATTTGTCGGCACTGATAAGGGGCTCTATCGCCGCAATTCAGAAGGCTGGGAACAATTACCGGTAGGTGAAGCCGAGAATATCCGAGCATTGGCAAGTGCTGCCCATCGACTTTATGTTGCCGTAGGAGAGGAGGTTAAGAATCAATTCACTTCGCAATTCATGTCAGCGATGACAACGCGTAAGGCTTCCTTAGCACTTTACCGCTCAACAGACTTAGGAGATTCTTGGCAAGCAATAGCTCCTACGAAAGTACTTCCGTCGAGAAGAGGTGGATTTACCTTTGGTGCTTATGACGATTCAGAAACGGAACCAACTTCGAGCCTCAAAATCGTGGCAGCACAAGAAAGCCTTTTAGTATTAGACAGCGGGAACAGTTATTACTCAAGTGATGCAGGCGAAACCTGGATTACCTTGCATTCAAGTTTCTCAGACACGGACAAGGCTCCCGCTGTTGTGATGTTGAACGAAAACACCTTCTACAGAGGTGGACGAGACGGGATTCATCGCACAACCGATGCAGGCAAAACGTGGCATCAATTGAACACAGGATTGGTAAGTACTGGTGTAGTGAATCTAGTCTCTGTGCATGATGTACTCTATGCGAACATCGGGCATGCACTTGTCAGTTCAACTGACGGTGGTGACTCGTGGATGCCTGTTCCAGGGGGTCCCGGAAACCTCATGAGCCTGGTGGGATTCAACGATGTGCTCTATGCCAGAGGTGCCGAAGGGGTAAAACCTCGCCTTTTTCGCTTATCTTCGGAGGACAATAGGTTAATCCTTGTTCCCGGAATGCCCGATTTGGGAAGCGGATTTGATAATGAGCGGCTGACTGAAGAAATCAACCGCGCCTTATTAGCCACAATGCAAGATGAAGGCAAGAAAAGCATCGAAGGGGGTAAAAAACTAAACCCTGAACATTTCGATGTAGACAAGTTCAATGAAGCGTACAGTAAGATTATGAAGGAAAGCATGGCGAATTATGTCCGATCATTTCTCGGAAGTTTTGCTGTCAGCAGTGCTACCTACTATATAGAGTCTGATCAGAAACTTTTCAGATGGAAACCCGGTACTACGGAATGGTTCGACACGGGATTAATAGATGAGGGCGCATCTGCTTACGCTTTTGATGATGGGCAGGCACAAGGCACTGCCTCTACGATCGGTTTTAAGCTCGCTGTCTCAGGGCGCACCGTTTACGTCGGAAAGCGGGATGGTAGCCTCTTCCAATCGTTTGATGAAGGGAACAGTTGGAACGATGTCACTGCAAACCTTCCATTTCCGGTGGATGGTTTCAAAGCGATAGCGTTCGCTGGTTCGAGTGTTTACGTTGCAACGGACAAGGGTGTCGCGTATTCAAGCGATGGCATTAACTGGCACGCGGCAACTGATACAGAAGGCACACCCCTTGTCATAGAACAATTTGCGGTGGAAGGCACAACGGTATATGCGACAACCGAGCAACAGGGCTATCATCACGTTTTGAAAAAGCGTGATGATACTGGCACATGGAAACAGGTTACGCCGGAAATCCCAAATCCTGTCTCCTCTCTTGCTGTTGATGGTAACACGCTCTATGTCGGAACCGTCAACTGTGGCGTGCTACGCTTCGCACTTGACAAATAGCGTAGCAAGTCCGCTGTCCACCTTAATCTTGTAGGCGCGGTTAGAACCCGTGCCTACAGAAACTTTGCATTCTAGATTTAGTTTGTGTTTGTGAAGTACACGTCCTCTTGGATGCCTGAACTCGTTCGGTCCCGAACAATGAAGATTAAAAAATAAATTGGGTCATTCGGGTTCTCCAAGGTGTCTTGCCTTGGAGGTGGCTCCTACCTGAAGGGGTTAAAGGCATTTACCCCGCTTTGCGGGGCGATATGCCACCGCTGAAAATACCCGTTTCAATTCTTAAACTTCATAGTTCGGGCATCCTCCCACGAATTATTGGCGAACTGACTGCATCCGAAACGCTCCCCTCGAAATTTGACAACAAAACCTGAAGCTGCTAAAATAGAAATTACCGTAGCAGGGATATTGAGTTTTTGTTGGGGGTACCCATAGTTTTCGCGCTGAAAAAGTTCGCCTACACGTATAGGCTGAGACGCTTCACCGCTCTGTGGGACTTATACATTTCTAGTCAAACCTTGACAAATCTGACAGGTTCTTCCATCAGTATAGGTATATTCCCCGCTTTGCGGGGTAACATACCACTCCACACTTCCTGCTTCATCGTTCACCGCCTACCAGCGTAGGGCTTACGTGTACTCCACAGGCGTTTTATGTGTCGCCAGAGCTGTGCGCCACAGAGTTTGTTCTCCTGCATCAGCAGTAGGCTTGTGTTTTTTCAAGCCTTGTGGTTTTTGATCCTGCTGTTTTGTGCAAGCGAACGCACGCTTTTGTTTTTAGATTTCTTGCAGACTGAAACCTCGCGATCGCGCTTTTATCCCCTGTGTAGTGGGAAGGCAGGCACGCTACCAAGCGGTAACGCTACACACGCCTGCCTACGCGAGTTGTATAAATTATACCATACAGACTATAGATTGTCAAATCTTTTTTTGATGGTAAAGTCAAGGTTTTACCACATTTGTATAGATTTGATCAGATTTTACGGCACTGCAACTTACCCTTGCAATAACATGCCACTTTTTTTATTTTGTTTGTAGGAACAAATAGGTGCTACGGAAACCCACGGCGGGAGAAGGTTTCCGCGTGTGGGCTTTCTAAAGACCCTACTACTGTTAAGAGGAGAACCGACGTGAAAAACAGCCTTTTGGCGTTGCTTGCAAGCCAAAACTTGCTAGTCAAATTTATCTTCCTGATACTGCTAACCACGGCTACCCTAATGTACGCCCAAATGCCAGATGGCACAATCCCTTTTGATTGCCCCGATGTGCCGCCTGCTAAGTTTCAATTCCATTTCAATCGCGAGCTCATCGCACTTGTCCTCCCGACAGCACTCTTCAACACGGTAGAGGATTTATACATTCACACTTACGATGCCGATGCAGCGGTTTTTGACAAACTGGTTGGGTATTATGGAGAACGGTTGAAAGAAAAAGGCTGGAACAGCCCGGAAGAAACTGGCGGCATGCAAATCTATATTCTGGAGGAATCTGGGTTAAAAACAGACAGCACGGTTGTGGGCATCTTTGGGGTAGTAAAAAGTAGTGCCGATGTGCATCTGCTCAACATCGTTGGGCGTATGCCGCTAAAACAGACATGGCAACTCTTAGCGAATTTCGGTGAACTTGGCATTGAGATTCCTGAACTGAAATTGCTCGGCCAACTTGCGCTCAGGAAATCCGAAGAGCCAACACAACCGCTACCGTCACTAACCTTGTTTCGCATCGACGGCGTTAAAAAACCTACACCTTCGTCCAAAATGGGGTTCAACTTGGGTGGTTCCATAAGTTACCAGGAAAACCATCAAGGGCATTGGAGCTACCGTGGCCACCCAATTGAGCGTATCCAGATTCGCGCCAACGAGAAAAAACAGGTTGCTCGGGTAAGCGAAGGGTTGAAGAACACATCCGGTGACATCACTGAATTGTTAGATAGCCTGCCTTCACAAAACATGTCTGTAGATGTGCCGACATTCATTGTGAAAGTATCAGAACGAAATGTTATAATTAGCGCAAGAGAAATGTCAGATGAGACAGGGTTCACTACGCTTACGAAGTCGTTTCGGACACGTGAAGGCGAGCCAATTCACAAAATACTGATTCGGGGGGAGGGGTATCACCCCGCAAAGCGGGGAAATGTCCCTCTTCAACACACCGAAGCAGGCATGATTCGTGAAGCACTGGAAGAGGGGCCGGAAGAAATTGAAAAGGTACCCAAGACGCTCGCTGACAGAATACCGACGCTTGAAAGTGCAAATCTGAGTATTGAGGAGAGAGACGCGCAACGGACAGCGATAATTACTGTAGTGGACAAACCGCTTTCCCAACATTTTTATCTGAACGCGAACCCACAGCTCGGATTTAATCGTGTCACCGGTTGGGCACTTGGCACCCGCATTGAATCCGGGCTTCAGGAAGCAACACACTCATCTGCATTCTTTCAAGTCTGGCCCCTGAATGTGCCGCTTGAGGAGAACGGGTCGAAGTTCTTTGGCGAGATTAGTAGAGGCTTTGGCAATAAACAGAATTATTATCGTGTTGGAGGCAATGCCGTCTGGGGAAAACGCAACAAGTGGCATATCGGATTAACCGCCCAGTTTCACCGTTCTACCGGCATTATTGCCCCAGAGCTTTTCACCGGTGTTGACGATGCGAGGACGCTTATGTGGTACGTTTTAGGAGTGAAGGAGCATCAAAATTACTACTTACGTAAAGGCGGCGAGGTGGCACTCCGATGGCATCCTCAGATAGATTATCGCATGGTGCCCACACATGCCTTCAAAATCGTTTTACTTGCCGAGACGCACGGTAGCCTGCAAAAAAGCACGGATTGGCATTTCTTCAATTGGCGTTCAACGTCAAAAGCGCGGGAAAATCCTGTGATAACGCCCGCGCACATGCGGAGTGTCATATTCAACTATGATTTTAACACCCTCCGCAATCGCCTCGGCTGGCATAACACTTTCTCAGTGGAACATAGCAATACGGCTGTCGGTTCCGATTTCGATTTTACACGGTATCAACTGCATCTACGCCACGCCTATCCACTTGGAAGCCATCAGATGCGCACACGGGCAGTCGGCAGTTTTTCGACTGCGCCCCTGCCGATTCAACGCCAATTTGCCATCGGCGGGCCAGGGCTACTGAACGGATACCCCCTCTACGCCTTTGTTGGCGACCGCGGTTTCCTCTTCAATATTGAATATTTTTACCATTTACCGCAACTATTCATCTTGAGAAACCTACAATTTGACACGGATTCGGATTTCTTTTTGGTGTTTTTCTTTGATGCTGGGCAGACATGGCATGTATCGGATGAAAAGTACACGTTTGAGCCGAAGGGCGATGCGGGCATCGGTTTGCATTTCGGTGAGGAAAATTCCATTTTAAGATTTAATATTGCAAGAGCGTTTGAATCCACCCAGAGCATTCAATTCAACATGATGTGGTTTTATAGTTTTTAGGCAAAATAGCGAGGTATAATAAAATGCGCAAATACACACATCGTGCCTTATTGATATCCTTCGGGCTCCATATCGGTTTGATATTAGCAATTTCGCCCTTTCTCATCAATCATTTCAACGCGGAGAAAGAGCTTATGTCAGTTGAGATACTGGAAGTGCAGCCC
This sequence comes from uncultured Poribacteria bacterium, assembly GCA_958295855.1. Lineage (GTDB taxonomy): Bacteria > Poribacteria > WGA-4E > WGA-4E > WGA-3G > CATQHH01. Next base: position 1,946,564 of record OY282383.1, read on the forward strand.
GACAAGCGGTTGCGGCGGCGAGTTTTACCCACCCGGTCGCCTATAGTGCCGCAAGTGAGTGAAGCTCAGGCATCAAGCTCTTCGCCTGCTTCGCCGCAGGATGCACCACAAGTGAGCGTGCCTAAGGCACCAGTTCACGCCGATGTGATTCCTGACCTGATTACGCATGCCGATATCCCGCAAACGGATGCACCCAGCCCTGTGTCCAATACGAGTTCCGGCGGCGATAGAGTGCTGGCCGGTCCGGTTGTAATCGAAGGACAGCGCGGGAGCGGAGTTGGCGGGAGCGGAGTTGGCGGCCCCAGACGTGGGGCGGATGGGGATGGCATCGGAAAACATTTTGGCCACGCGACAGGCGTGTCAGATGTCGAACTTGCAACGCTTGATGATATAGATGCAGGGCTCGGTATCTTTGGCACAGACGTGATGCCCGGACACGGCCTAATTGGGCAGGTTTACGTACCCGGCGGCGAAATCCGCCACATGCCTGATTTCACGCCTTTGACACCTCTCTACACCTTTGTTACAGCAAATCTAGATGTGTCTGTACGAGAATATACCAAGGGTTTTCCTACACCAGAAATGCAGACTGTCGTTGAGAATTTTGCCATTCGCTTCCGTGGGGAATTGGCAGTTGACACACCGGGGTTGTATCGCTTCGGGTTGTATTCAGATGATGGTTCAAAACTATATATCGACGGAACTCTCGTTGTGGATAACGATGGAATTCACGCGGCGATGGGCAAGCGGGGCAGCATAAAACTCACAACGGGCATGCACCCTGTTGAGATTCACTATTTTCAAGGGCCTCGACACGCTATCGCGCTCCAATGGTTTTATCAACTGCCAAATGAACACAGACAAATTGTGCCACCCGAAATTATCTATCGCCCCGGCAAGCCTCGTATCCCAGAGGCGTTGAAAAAACTACAACAACGCCTGAAGAACATTGAAGATATTGGAGCGCAGTAAGGGAGGTTCCAAATGAAATATACCATTGCGAAAACATCGATAGTGCTTCTGCTGCTTATTTGCCATACGGTGCGTTCACAGCTAGACAATGGCACAGTCGTTTTTGATTGTCCGAATATGCCACCGTCTGAATTCCAATTCGATTTGAACCGGGGTGTCATCGCGCTTGTGATGGAAGATCCCGCTGCCGATATTGCCCCGCTATTCAATAGTGTGGACAACCTACATCTCCGCAATTACCGAAGCCGGTCTGTCAATTTTAAGGAGATGGTGCGGTATTATGGCGAAACACTAAAAGGGCGCGGGTGGAACGCATTAGGACAGAACTTGCAAAGCGATAGTGAAAGCGACAAATTTCATCTCTACATTCTCCAGAAAAATGAAACCGTTAACGGCATCTTCGTCATCGTCAAAAGTGCCGACGATGTCTATCTAATAAACATCGTCGGCGAGATTCCACACAAGCAGGTTGGTGAGCTGCTGCTACATCTCAATCAGCTCGGTATTGAGATCCCTGAGTTGATGGCGCTCACGCCTCGCGACCTGACACTTGCACCGCCTACGCCGCTCTCGCCAACCTCTCCGATGCCCGAACCCATCAAAACAGATGCAGAGCCACCTGTTATAGCGAAGGCTGAAGACGGCGAATTGTCCTTACAAGAAACGCCTGAACCAACAGCGTCTTTGAACTGGACTGTTGATGGCGAGCCAATTCATGAAATTCGACTCCAGGATTTCAACGGCGTTGACAGGCGCAGTATTCTGAAGATTCTTGACAGCGGCTCCGGGGACATCAAAGCGGTGGTGCCGATCATCGCGGGTGCACTCGGCCCTAATTCCATGCACATATCTCTCCGAATTAGAGCGGAAGGAAGCAGACGCATTGCTCTAATGACAGGGAACGATGCCAAACCACTATCGGTGCTGAGATCTCTAACGATTTCTGAATCTGTCGGTAGCCGCGTCCACAACTCAAAGTACGACAAGTTCGTTCCACAAGAATCAGCTGCTCAGGTGCCCCTTGCGGCGACACGTTTTTTGGCTGGGGATGCTCCAATTCATGAAATACGCATCCGAGGTAACCAGAAGGTGCCGGAAGCCCGCATTCGGCAGACGCTTGAAAACGGCTCCGAGGACATGGAACAGGCACTCAAAACACTGTTTAAGGTAATGCCCTATTTTAAAGCGGCAAACCTACAGGTTAATGAAGAAGGGCATAGTCGCATCGCGACAATTACCTTTGATGAAAAACCGCTTTCTACCGATGCATACCTCGGTCTCAATCCGCCGCTACGCCTGGGGTTTAACCGCGTTACCGGCTGGGAGATTGGCACCGGTGTTGAAATGGGTAGGCGAAAAGATCTTGGGCCGTTTTGGACGTGGCGTGTCAACAATTCGACTCACAACCAGACATCGAAACTCTTTGGGAAAGTAAGTTATGCATTCGGAAATCCGCATCTCCATTATCGGCTAGGTGGCATAGCCAATTGGGGAAAATCCCATATCTGGAATTTGGGCATCACGGCGCAAATCCACCGAGCAACAGATGCAATCGCCGATGAACTTTTTCCGGGCTACAACGATGGCATATCTATTTTTCAACGCGTTTTGGGCATTCCAGATCTGCCAAACTACTATTTGCGCGAGGGAATTGAGGTTGGGTTCCGATGGCAACCAGTGATGCCAACACACGCTGTCACATTGCACCTGGTCGCCGAATCCCATGCCAGCCTGCAAAAGAGCACCGATTGGTTTATCCTCAACTGGCGGTCGAGACTCAGCTTGAGAGAGAACCCACCGATAACCCCCGGTCGGATGCGGAGCCTTAGCTTCCAATACGATTTTAATACCCGGACAAATTCCCTCGGCTGGCACAATACCCTCCTCGTTGAACATAGCGATGCTGCAGTCGGCTCCGATTTTGATTTCACACGTTTCCAATTGCACCTTCGGTACGCCTTCCCGCTAGAGAACAACCGCATCCGCACGCGGTTTTTGTTTGGATATTCCGACTCGCCGCTGCCAATTCAACGCCAATTTGTGATTGACGGAATGGGAGGACTCAGAGGGTATCCTTGGCGTAGACAGGCAAACGAATCTGAAGGTATAATCACCTATAATAGTGCATCTACGTCTTCCCCGTATGCATTTACAGGGGATGGAGGTTTTCTGCTCAACGTCGAATATTACTATCGGTTGTCTAACCGATTCCGTTGGGGTATTTTCAAAAACGCGTTTGCTATTGCCTTCCTTGACGAGGGACAAGTCTGGCATGTATCCGACGCGCTGTATACCTTCGATCCGAAAGGAAATATTGGTATCGGTTTACAGTTTGGAGAAGACGGCTCTATTTTCAGGCTTAACATTGCAAAAGCCTTTGAAGCCGCGCAAGGCATGCAAATCACGACAGCGTGGTATCATCGTTTTTAAAAAAAGTAGGAGGCACACGCCGTGTGTTCTCCGTGAGCAAATACCTAAGAAAGTCAGCCCATGCGAACTATTCAGTTATTAGCCATCTTCGTTATGATGTTTGTGCCTACTGCCCTGCCGAATTCAGAAGGCGATGCGGATGAATTCACCTTCGTCCGCTTAGAATATGGCGGCCAACTCACCCGAAGAAGTGGTTGGCGGGTAGATTGGCCCGCTTCCGACCGGAATTTTATCTGGCAGCTCCGCAAACAGACGAATATTGATGCTGCGCCCCGTGAAAAAATTATCAAAGTCGGTTCGGCGGAACTGTTCCGGTATCCGTTCGCGTATATGCTGGAGGTCGGCAGCCTCAGGTTGAGTCGAGCAGAGGCAGAAAATTTACGCGAATATCTCTTACGCGGCGGGTTCATCTTCATTGACGATTTTCACGGGGAACGTGAATGGCGATGGTTTTACACAGAGTTTAAAAAGATATTTCCTGAGCGGGAGCCAGTGGACATCCCCATATCACATCCCATTTTCCACTGCTTCTTTCAAATTGACGAATTGGTTCAGATTCCCGGGCTCCGTTCGCTTTTTAGTGGCCGCACGTATGAACGGTTTGATGGGTACCCTGCCTACTGCCGCGGTGTCTATGATGACAACGGCCGCCTCATGATGATGATTAATTTCAATACCGACCTTGGCGATGCATGGGAACATGCCGCAGAGGATTTCTACCCACGTGAGTATTCCGATATGGCACTGAAAATGGGCATCAACGCTGTCATCTATTCCCTCACGCACTAAGACAAGGCTAAAACATTCAGAGTCGCTACACATATCGCCCCGCTGGGGCTTAGCATCTAGGGAAGACCGCGTATCTTGTAGGGGTAGGCACAAGGCCTACCCCTACAAAAAATGCTGAACCGCGAGCCCCCCCAAATCCGCGTCATTCTGCGTCCTCTAAAAAAGTCTTGACATTTTAAACTTTTTGTCGTATAATATTTAATCATACAATAAGAAAAGTTCACACGCATCCAAGCGGTGGGTCTGTAACCGCGCACGCGTGCCAGACGTTATTCTGCGTTACAAGGTGGAACCACAACCAGTAAGTTTTTCCCCCAAAAATTATGAACGCCAATGAACATGAACCATAAAAAGCTTGATAAAACCGCCAATGTGAAAGAAAAGTGCCTGCAACAAACGCGCCTCCCCAAGGTGCTTGGGTGGTTGTATGCCTGCAAGGTCCGGTTCACGTGTTCACACGTTTTGGATGATGTGAACTTACAGTTCGGTTTACCCCCCCCCGCACTTCACATACGTTAAGTATAATCCCTATAAAACTTCACAAGCAACCCCCGTCGACCGCCACGGTCGGCGTAGCTTCGCGCCCGCACCCTCTTCGTCTCAAACCGACGGAGTGCGTTGCGGGCGGTTTTGTTCCCATAACCGAATTCAGGGAAAATCTCTTCGCCCATGTTCTCTAACATACCGGAAAACCGTGGGCAGCATCCGACGGTTTTCCTATTTTCAAATTAAGCTAGCGAACAATTAGTATTTAAGGAGGTAACTGATGAATACTAATACTTTAAAAAATTCTTTCATGACCAAGTTTCTCATGTTACTGCTGCTTGCCGGCGTTGCTACCCTTGCTGCACCGAGGGCTGTGCAGGCGCAAGCCGTTACGATCAGTGGTATTAACATCTACGTAAGCCAGGGCCCTTCCGCCGCCCCGACAGACATCGTAGACACTAGCGGGAACCTTGTGAGCGGTGTGACAGCATTGACATCTGCAACAGCAGGTACCACGACCCTCGGAGTCGGTAGTGTTATCGGAATTGCAGTGACTTTTAGCGGTAGGATCGAGAGCACTAACTACAATGGAGCACAGTTAGCCATAACGATAGGCACTGGGTCGAGTAAAACTGCCGAAGGAGCACGTAAAACAGGTAGTACCTGGCAGTCTCTTTACGCCTATGGTGTCACTTCATCGGATACTGCTAGTACTGCCAGGTACGACGATGTAGAATGGACAACACTCGTCTACACCTACACGGTAGCAGATGGAGACATTGGCACCTTTCGCTTTACAAATGCGACTAACCCCTTAACTCCTCCATCGGGAGCAGGGCGTATATACGGTGCCGACGGTGCAACCTATACCGATCCCGCGACTCTGACAACCGGTGTCACTGTCCACTGGCCCAGCGCAGAAGCTACCGCGCCGAGGCTGTCTACCCCCGCGGCTGGCGACTACCCGATTCGGTATGTTAGCAGTAGCGGAACTCTCCTAGATGCTGCTCCCCGCCCAGGTGGCACGGGTGCGCCATCCCGCTATCACCACGTCCGTCAAGAGCACCTTCGTTTGCAAGGGCGGGGCATAGGCGGTGCCGCTTACACAGCGGAAGCGGCGCTCGTCAACGATGATGGCTGGTCCAAGCCAGCGTTGACGAACAGCAGGAAAGCTTCTTATTGGAGAGAGGGCGATGTCATTTCTATTCGGTTTAAGTTTAATGAACCCGTGAAGGTGGACACCACTAATAAACCGACCCTAATATTGGCGCAAGAGGGCCTTCAGGATGATGAGGCAACGCTCACAGATGCGGATGCAACTGACGGAGACAATCTGCTGACCTTCCACTACACAGTGGGAGCACACGATGACAACTTCGGCGGCATCGGTTTGTGGACCGGCTTGCGGCATAACACCCATGACACAAAGAACACCGGCACTTGGTCTGATGATACACCGCTTACTAATCCTAAGTACATAACAGATTTGGCTGGCAACCCGCTGAATATGAGTGTAGACCTTGAAACGCCGCTGAGAGCATATCTTGGCAACGATCCAGATCTCGCAAGTTGGCAGGATGACCACTTCGGAGCCAGCTTCACCCTCAAAGCCGACGGTTATAAGGAGACAACGATCCAGTTCCTTGTGGATCCCATCCGTCCGAATGTGCACATCCCCGGTTTGATAAAGAATGGTGACACGCATACGGATGATAAGAGCAATGAGCGTATCACCCTTACTACACTTCGAGCCGCAGCAGATGTTACGGAATCTGCCGCACAGACAGGTGCGTTTGATGTGGAATTCCGGTTTTCCAACGTTGACGCTCAGGCTTCCCTTTCTTCCATCGCGGAGGAAATCGGAGAGAGTTTTGAAGGTGATGATGTCAAGATTGCCGGTGACGATGTAACCCGGTCTGAGTGGGGTGTTGAGGTGAGCTATATCGGGTTAGACCATCGCTCGACCGGTGCGTCGGGTATCATCTGGAACTCTGCCTCGTTCCTTGTCTACAAAGCGACCATCACACCGCCTGTGGATTATGATGGCAATGTAACGATAACGGTACCTGAGAACAAGGTGCAAGACATTGCGGGTAACGGGAATCGGGAATCTAATGCGTTAACGGTCCCCATCATCAGTGTCGCCTCCACTTTGGGTGTGCCGACCAAAGGTACGCGTACTTTGCCATCAGTCCCGCTTCCTGCAAAAGGTTTTGTTGTGCTAGCGCACAGCGGTGCGTCTGTCTCCAACACCGGCTTAGCGAAGAGGTTTCAGTCTATAGTGAACTTGCCGAACTTAGAAAACTTGTTAGGTCCCAACGGCAACGGTGGTACCCTTGAATTGGTTGACAAAAGAGCCGTAGGCACAACAAGTAAGATATTGGGTCCCATCATCACCGAAATCATGTGGGGCAGCGATCTGAGTCAAGCCGATCCGAAGTTTAGCCAGTGGATTGAGCTTTACAATGCAGGTGCAAATATTGCTGATTTGTCAGTTTACCAGTTGAAAGTGACACCCTTCAGCGCGGCCACTTTCTCTGCCGATGCCAGGGCGGTTGATACCGTAGGTAACTTGGGGAATGGCAAATGGGCCGTGCCGGGCCAAGGTGGGCGAACAGTGGCAGTGGAGGAGACTGAGGAGATGGAAGGTGCTGATGTTGTGCCGCTGATTTCCATGCGCCGTAAAGTTGATTTCAGCAAGGCGGCGAAGGATGCGCCTAATGGCACGCTTTCTGGTAGTTGGGAGGCCAGCACTACGCCTGTGCTCAATATTGCGTCCAATCGTATTGCGACCCCGGGTGCGAAACCTGCCACGCAGATAACGCAGGCCAGCAAAACCACTATTCCGTATTCGCCTGTTATCATCAACGAGATAGGGCACAGCAGCACCCCAGACAACGTTTGGATAGAGCTCCGCGCCAAGGAGGCAGCCAATCTCAAAAACTGGCGTTTGAACATTATCACTGGGAAGGATCAGGAAAGGGTTTTGCTAGATTTCCCGGATAAGGATCTCAACCTGGTTAAAGACCAGATACTGCTGATAGTGAACAAAGATCCGTTGAACACGCCTTTGGCGCGCGGCAAAAAGTTTGGGGATTCGAATGGTATGACTGCGGCAGCCGATCAGGAAAAGAGCGGTCTCCAGACGGATGCGATGTTCTATGATGCGAAGGGCACGCTGGGTGTTCTGCCGAATGAGGATGACGGTCAGTTCCTGTTAGTGCTGCGAAACGCTAAGAAAACGAAGCATGAAAACATCGTCGATATCAGTGGTCAACTCTTTGTAGCCGATCCTGCGTTGAGCACCAATATTTGGCCCCTTACTGCCACGCCCGCAGGGCACGTCAACGTGATTGACCAGAAGTTTGAGGCGGGCAAGGTCTGGAGGCGCGCTAAGGCCGGTGAAGGTTTTGGCGAAAAAGTGTGGGTGAAGGCAGATTACACCGGGCTAGGGTATGACCGGAGTGCGGATAACACGCCTGCCAATGGCGGCACGCCTGGTTTCCCGAATGATGCGCTCAAGGAAAAACCGGGCGATCTTGCTAGTGGTGCAGTTACCATCAGTGAGATTATGGTAGTCTCCGATAACGGGCGTTATCCGCAATGGATAGAGCTCCGCAATAGTTCGCCTTCCCAAGGTGTCAAGCTTGATGCGTGGCATCTGAAAATAAAAAATGTGGGCACTGATGTGGATTCCCGTCAGAATGTCACTATCAATCTGCCTAACGGTTACATTATTGGCCCGAACCAGACGATACTGATTGCGACGCGTCGTGGTTCTGCACCGGAGCCGCTCAACTCCCAGCGCGTGATGCTCTTGTGGACCGACAGCGAAAGCGGAGGTGCGCGGCAAGCGTTAGAGGTTGAGAATAGCCGGTTTTCGATGCTGAGCATGAAAGGGTTCACGTTGGAGTTGTTCGGCAAAGATCAGGCGTTGTCAGGCACTCCCACCGACACAGTGACGATTGGTGCGGAGCTGCTGACAGCGGACAAGATTGGTAATCCGGAGCAACGTATCTCGCTCATCCGCTACTATGAAAGCAGAGTTGCAACAGACAACTGGGGTAGCGCGAAAGGTTCCGAGCAACTGATCCGGATTCCGAGCGACACCTACTACGGTATTTCAGACGATATCGGCACACCGGGCTACTATCCAGGTACTGCTTTGCCTGTGTCTTTGTCAAGTTTCTTACCCAAACGCACGGATGCTGGTGTAGTTATTAAATGGGTGACACAGTCGGAGTTGAACAACGCAGGGTTTAACATTCTGCGGAGTGCGACGAAGACAGGTGAGTTTGTGGTTATCAATCCCACGATGATTCGGGGTGCGGGCACCACAGGTGAAAAGCAGACTTACAGCTACACCGACAAGACTGCCAAGCCCAATGTTGTCTACTATTATCAGATAGAGGATGTTTCGTTTGATGGGCATCGTCAGCGTCTGACGGATGCGACTCGCTTGCGAGGGCATATTGGTGCTGCGGGCAAACTCACGACGACGTGGGGCAATTTGAAGGTTCAAGAGTAAGATTCGGGGATATATTCTAAACTAACCTAACCCGAGCAGGGCGGTGGGCTTCGGTTCGCTGCCCTGTTTTTTTTGGGGGAGGGGAGGTGCGGCATGACGCGGATTTTTCTCGTCTGAATCGCGGATTATCGCGGATAGCGCGGATTAACGCGGATTTTGGGTGTCCTTTCCATTCAACATTTTCGGTACCTTGCTATTCATTTTTTTTGTAGGGGTAGGCCTTGTGCCTACCCTGTTTTCTTGTGGGTGAGCTGCGCCGCGCCTCCCCTGACCAAAAAATGCTGACCTGCGCGATGCCCCAAAATCCGCGTCATTCTGTGTAATCCGCGTAAATCTGCGATTCAGACGAGAAAAATCCGCGATTCAGACGAAAGACATCCGCGTTTATCTGCGTCATCCGTGCCACTCCGCGATTCAGACAGAGGCACTACACATGTCGCCCCGCTGGGGCTTAGCATCTAGGGTATCCTGCGTATCTATACACATACCGCCCTGACAGGGCTAAAGGGTAGGCACAAGGCCTACCCCTACAAAAAATGCTGACTCGCAAGACACCCAAAATCCGCGTCATTCTGCGTAATCCGCGTAAATCCGCGATTCAGACGAAAGAAATCCGCGATTCAGAAATTGACGTTTATGGGTAGGCACAAGGCCTACCCCTACAAACGCACTTTTTTTCCCTGAAAAATGTGAAGATATGATAAAATGTTAGTAAAATTTCTAATCCTGCAAGGAAGGTTTCGATGGTTATTACAGTAGACAAAAGTTATCGCCACAAGAGAGACTTAACCGAACAGCAACTTTTCGCAGTCGTTGAAAAAAATACACCGGCTTTTTGCAAAGCCCCCCTTTTTCCACAAGACGAACCGGAGGCATTTACGTTTCTGCTCGATAAAGAGAAGATTGAACAGTTAAACCTCTGGGAATGGTTTCGCAACTACGCGAAGGAGGCACAAGTGTCAACGGCGGGCATCCGCGGTCCACAGAATATTTTATATCCGTGGGATACGCGCTTTCCGATTAATCAGGTTGGCATTGTCTTGGCAACGCTCGGAAAGAGCCTCGTGGCGAGGGAGACCGCGGGCGGGAAACCTGTTGAGAAAATCGCGGGGTGCGAGGTGCGCTATAACTCGCAGAAATATGTAGAGCTCATCGCCCGCATCCAAGCCGCACAAGGCATTCGGACTTATGTGCCAAAAGGGTTTGGTACCTTGCCAATTTGGATGGCATCGTTCCTTATTTTCATGCTTGACCTGGATGGCGGTGAACATGTCACATCAAGCCACTCGGTTAGCACAAAAAACGCAACCAAAGATCTCAACAATCAGGGAAGTCAATACCTGCCCGAAGAATCCATGCGGTTCGTTAACAAGATTGAGGAAATCCTCAAAACTGCTGAAACGGAGGGTTACCCTATCCAATTCAGCGCAGTCACCGACGAACACATCGATTTTGAACGGTTAGATGAACTCCACGATGGCATACAACTCTATGTCGGCTATCTCAAAAGCGGCGTAGCCACAGTTGCAAATCTCAACCTCATTCGCGAGGTGAAACCTGCCATCGTTGTAGATTGTGTAGGCGGATGTATGTACCGCCCCATGCGCGCTATCTTTGAACGGTTAGGCATTGCTGCCTCCATCCGCTGGCTCCACGTTGAGGCAGACCCGCTCTATCACAATATCGGTAAGCTGGAGCGCAATCCAAAAACGGGGGATGCTGAATTTTATGACCTTGGCTGTGATTTTAGCATTCTCGATGTGGTGAAATCAGCAGCGTATGCGACGAAACTCCAGGCGCAACCGATCGGCACCATCATTGAGGCAACCGACCCGGACGGTGACCGGCTCATCGTCTGTGAAATAGAGGATGCTTCGCGTGCAGACACACTCCAGCAGCTCGGTGTCGATTTTTTAACGCTTGACAATAACCGGGTGTTGACGATTTACACCCCCAATCAAGCGTTTCTCATGCTGATGGACTTTCACACCAAGCAACTCAAAACCGCCGGACTCTGGGAGGATCATCCTCGCTTCATGATTAAGACAACGCCCTCCGCGCTCGCGTGGGACCAGTGGGGTGCTGCCAACGGTGTCAACGTGATTAATGTGCCGGTCGGCTTCAAGGAGATTGCCTCAATAATGAAAAAGATTGAGCGGCAGCTTGCCGATACGCCGGACGCGCCCGTCGTTGTTGCGGATGTCTATGGCGAAACGCTTTCGCTCGGTGTGCAACCGCGGCTTATTTTCGCAGGAGAGGAGAGCGGCGGAATGATTACCGGGCCCGAAGAACCAATCAAGAGCCACAGCGGGAGGACTGCCATCGCGATGCGAGAAAAGTCGGCAGGCGAATCTATGGTGCTGGTGACGGCACTCGCCGCACATTGCAAACAGGCAAATATCGCGCTGTCTGACTATCTTGCCGATGTTTTTAGGGAGAGTCAAATCAGCGCAACGTGTGATGTCAGAGAAGACATTACCTATTACAATGAGTCCGAACCAAATCCTGAAAAACTTCGGGGGGCGAAGCAGGAAGGCGAAGCCAAACGTGACAAAAACGACAGGTTTTTCCTCGGCATCGCTATTGCACTCCGAGAAGGCAAAATAGACGTGGCACAGGCGCGGAGCATTCTTTCAGATGCGTTTCCAAACCTTGACTTTACGGCACTTGAGGATGTGCGATTTGTCGGAGACGGGAGTTACCTCAAGTTTCGCGATAAGTTCGTTGAAGTCCGAAAATCCGGGACAGATGCGAAGACAAAAGCGTACGCCTCTGGTGCGGATAAGGAGGAATGTCGGCGGTTTGCCAAAGCGTTCGGTGAAACGAGTGGCGACTTAACCGAACTTTATCGCGCCCAAATCGGTCAAACGTACTTAAGGGATGTTGAAAACAGAGCGAGACAGATTTATGATGAATTTCAGTCTGCTTAAAAGTAGTAGGCACGCTCCGCGGGTTCTCCGTAAACAAAGTAGTAGGCACACTCCGTCGTGCCGTCACACAAAGTAGTAGGCACGCTCCGTCGTGCTGTCACACAAAGTAGTAAACACGCTCCGTCGTGCCGTCACACAAAGTAGTAGGCACGCTCCGTCGTGCCGTCACACAAAGTAGTAGGCACACTCCGTGTGCTGTCACACAAAGTAGTAGGCACGCTCCGTGTGCCGTCACACAAAGTAGTAGGCACGCTCCGTCGTGCCGTAAACAGATAAAAAGGAGATTACCATGACCAGAACGATTATTACGCTTTTCGTAACGCTTATCAGTGTTGTTCTCCTCTTTTCTCCTGCGACGGTTTCCGATGCGAATTGGACCATCCTGCGAGAAGACAATTTCGTCCGTCAAGATGGAATTGAAGCGATGTTACACGATGTCCATTTTATGGATAACCAAAATGGCTTAGTCGTTGGCGGTAACGGCTTAACGCTGGTGACGACAGATGGCGGCACAACATGGGAAAAAATGGAAGTTAATATGCGCCCCCCTGGTGCTGGGCAACGCCAAGGAGGCCCTCCAGGCGGCTTCGGGCGAGGCGGTCCCGCGCCCCTCTATAATATCTACTTTGTAGATAAAAACATCGGTTTTATTACAGGCGGCAGAGGCACTATCCTAAAGACTGAAGATGGCGGCAAAACCTGGGCACGAAAAAGGGCTATGAGTGACACCCCCGGACGCGACGGGAATCCACGCCCCCTTCGCGCGAATTTGATGGGAATTCAGATGATTAGCGAAACAACCGGTTTCATCGCCGGGACTGAGAATACGATTCTTAAGACAACCGATGGTGGCGAAACTTGGACAGGCAGCTCGGAGCGGGCGCGCGTCGGCGAAACTCGCAATAATCTTGAGGACATTTGGTTTGTTTCTCCAACAACCGGTTGGATCGTCGGCTCATTCGGAACGCTTCTGCGGACCACGAATGGCGGCGAGACGTGGGATAAACAAAACGCTGGATTCGACAACAACCTATTCGGCATCCATTTCCTTGACGAAAATACAGGTTGGATCTGTGGACAGGAGGGGTTGATTCTGCACACCACCGACGGTGGCACCACGTGGAATCAGCAGGAAACCGATTCCTATGACGATCTTCAAGATATCATCTTTGTCGAGGCGATGGTTGGTTGGACAGTGGGTGGTTACAACACTATTTTGCACACCACCGATGGCGGCAAAACATGGAATAAACCCGCTACATCAATAGGCGGAATCGACAACTTCAAAGGGGTTCACGCAACGGATAAAAATAACTGTTGGACAGTGAACGATGGGGGCGTAATCGCAGGCTACAAAGCAGAATAGTTATTAGTGGTTATAGGTTATCAGTTAACTATTCCAAGGAGAAACAATGTCAGAACTGAAAAGTCATAAAATCACAATGCTTGGCACAGGGCTCATCGGAATGTTCTACACGATGACGCTCCACAACCAACGAGGCGCAGATCGCGTACACGCCGTTTACTCCCGACGTGAAGAACGCGCCACCGCCTTTGCTGAAGAATGGAACATCCCTCACGCAACAACCGATTTGGCCGCCGCGATCAATCACCCTGAAACGGATGTCGTCGTGATCGGATTGCCCAACAATTTGCATCTGAAAGCGGTCGAACTTGCAGTGGCAGCTGGCAAAGGCATTCTCTGTACGAAACCGCTTGGGCGCACCGCTGAAGAGGCGAAAGCGATGTTAGACATCGTTGAAAACGCCAGCGTATTTGGGGGTTATCTTGAAGATTTGGTCTATCCGCCTAAAACCCTGAAGGCGTTAGAGTCTGTCCAAAACGGCGCGCTCGGTAAAATTCTGTGGGTGCGTTCTCGCGAAACGCATCCCGGTCCGCACAGCGATTGGTTTTGGGATCTGGAGCAGGCAGGTGGCGGTGCCATTGTTGACATGGGATGCCACTGCATTGAGATTATCCGAAACTTCGTTGGAAAGGACAACAGACCGGTTGAGGTGATGTGCTGGGCAGACACCCTCGTTCATCCTATTGATGCGGAGGACCACGGCATCGCGCTCATCCGATTTGAAAGCGGCGCGATAGGACAATTTGAGGTAGGCTGGGCATTCCGGGGTGGCATGGATTTACGAGATGAAGTTTCCGGTAGTGAGGGTACCATCTGGCTCAACCACTGGCTCCGCACAGGCTACGAGATGTTCACAGCAGTCGGACAAGGGGGCTATGTCGCTGAAAAAGCGGAGAGTGATACCGGCTGGCTCTTCCCGGTCGGCGATGAGGTGGCGGAACTCGGCTATCGGGATATGTTCCTCGATATGTTTAACGCTATGGACGAAGGACGAGAACCGCTGGAAACCTTCTATGATGGCTATGTGGTGAACGCTATCATTGATGCCTGCTATAAATCTGCGAAATCCAAACAGTGGGAAGCGGTTGAACTTCTCGACTGGCGAGGCAAAGCGAAAACTGCTGACACCCAAGAGAAGGATACGGATGCTGATGAGCGATATGCACACCTCAAAGACGAACGGATGCCCGATGGCAGCATGAAACGTATCTTTAGAGATCGAGAAACCGGGCAGATTATTGAACGGGTGGAGAATTAAAAAAAGAAGGCGATTGCGGTGCATACTACAAATAGGGCCCGCATGTTTTTTCTCCTGAATTCAAAGATTGCTTGCTATTCAAGTGGGCAACGGCACATGCGTTATTGCCTGTTGCCATTGCCCATTTGTGGATTTCTAGGAAGCAGATGCCCTATCGTAATCCTGATGTCCATTTCCGTTATTATCTACACCTCCGAACGAAAAAAGTTATTGGTTCGTGAAATAAAGCATTGTGACACTAAAATCAGGAGGCGTTCCAAATGAACTATATCCTAACAGCAGTAGCACTCTTCATTTGCGTGGGAGTGAATGGGTTTGCTGAACTCGAAGAGAATACCGTGTTACTATACCTCTTTGATGAAGAGACAGCCGATGAAGCGACAGACCTGTCCGAGTTTGAGAATCATGGGGAAATCACCGATGCTGAATGGACAGAGGATGGCAAGAATGGTGGTGCGTTAGTCTTTGATGGGGCGACGAGTCTGATTGAGGTGCCGCATCACGACAGCCTCTTTCCGGGAGGCGATGAACTGACAATTGAGGCGTGGTTCAAACCGGCTTCATTTCCGGGCGGGCATCCGCCGATTGCGAGAAAAGGCTCCGTTGCTGAAAGTGGATGGGGCTTTGATACGCCGGGCGGTAACATCCGCGGTTTTGTCTACACTGCCCCCGGCGACCCGGCCGTTGTACAAGGAGTGACACCCATGAAGTTGGATACATGGCATCATCTCGCCTTGGTCTATGATGGCGAGGAGGTCCGCATCTATCTGGATGGTGAATTAGATGGAGAAGTACCGCGAAAAGGGGACATCAACGAAAACGAAGCCTCTGTCTGGATCGGCAAGAAGGCGAATGAGAGTGTCTGGCTCGATGGAACGCTTGATGAGCTCCGCATTCTCAATGTCGCACTTTCGGAGGAACAGATTCAGGTGGATATGGCAGGCATCACATTTGCTGTGGAATCCACCGGAAAACTCACCACAACATGGGGACAGATTAAGTCTAAAATCCGCCGTTAGCATCCGGAGGACATAACAATGGATACAAGCTGGCTTGAATATTGTGCTACAGAGGAACAACTCAAAGCATTCAACGACACGGGTTACCTTATTGTTGAGGATGCTTTAAGTCCTGAGATGGTAGACGCATTAGAGGAAGTCGCAGATCGAATTGATGTGAAAGAACGCGCCAAAACAGGTTTGGCACCCCACAAGTTGCTGTCGAAGTTCCGTACCGTCATTGAAGACGATATACTGTTAGAGCTGCTTGACAATAAGAAAGTATTTCCGCTGCTCTGGGACATTTTGGGGTGGAATATCCAACTTTACATCTCGCATCTCATCATGTATCCCCCGGAACCGCCCGAGACCCCGCGTGTTCAAAAAGGCGCGCATTGGCATCAAGACGGCGGAAGACCGGTGCCGGAGATGGAACGTCCGCACCCCCGACTCTCGCTGAAGGTAAGCTACTGGTTAAGCGATGTTACCCACCGCGACAACGGCGCGATGCGCATCGTCCCTTGTAGCCACAAACTCGACACCCGTCCGCCAGCGAGCGATAGCGATGCTGATGGCGATCCGGAAGGTGCGATGGATGTGCTTGTCAAGCGCGGCACAGCGGTGCTATTCGATCGGCGAATGTGGCATTCGCGCGGCTGGAATTTCTCCGATGTGACGCGGAAGGTGTTGTTTATGGGGTATAGTTATCGTTGGTTGCGCGGCTTGGATTACAACCTCATGCCATCGGAGATTCTTGAGAAATGCGACCCGATTCGGCGGCAGCTGTTGGGTGATGGTGTGAATATTAAGGGTTGGTGGCAGCCCACGGATGCAGATGTGCCGTTGAAGACGTGGATTGCGGCGCATCGGGGAGAGGAATATTTACGGTAGGAACTTTTTCGGTTATGACTTGGCGTTTTTTCTTGAATTTTGGTGCGGAATATCGGATAATTAGAGGCGAAAAATGCAAGTTTTGCAATTGTTCTATTTACGCCCGACGATGTTGGAACTTTGAGAGACAAAGCAGATAACGAACATAACCCCAGAGCACGCCAGAACGTCATCTTTGAACTTGGCTATTTCATTGGCAAGTTGGGTCGCGAACGAGCCCGCTCCATCTATAAAGGAGAGGTAGAATCACCGTTAGATATCGATGGCATACTTTATGTGCGTATGGATAAGTCCAGGGCATGGCGACAGAAACTAGCTCAAGAAATGATAAGCGCGGGTCTACCTATTGACAGAAGCAAGGTTCTATAGAATAGACCTTCTTGGCACATTTATAGGAGGACAAGTTTGACATCTATCCCTACAAGTGTGTTGTTTCCTACATCATCTCACGATCTCGTAGTCAAGGATTCTGAACTCCACGCGTTTTGTCAATTCATAAACATCATTATCAACAGAAAGCCGTAACAGAGATATGAGTGCCTCATCTCTAATGTGTGGGTTGCTGTCCCTGTATTTAACCCGCTTGGCTAATCTAGCGGGGATCTGAGTCGTAAACCACGTCTCAAGTACATCAATTGGGTCACCTGACTCGTCGTAGAAAATCACGTAATAATGAACGTTCTTCACATTCTCTCGAAAATGATTTCGCAGGGAAAAGGAAAAAACCCAATCTCCGCCAACGCTATACAGAGACTCATGCCCGGTAGACCTTCTCCAGGATAGTTTCCCACCAGTTACTCCTTCAGTACTTCGACTCCCGAAGTCGGCTAGTAACGAGCGTTGCCCTTTAGTAGGTTTTGCTTGAGACAATCGTTTTGTAATTCCTACCTTGGTGAGGAGAGTTTTGAGGTAGTTTGAGGGAATCGCGAAATTGAGGTTCTGCCCATCGCGGATAGTCAAAACTGAAACACCTATAACTTTACCTCTACGGTTTAATACTGGACCTCCGCTACTTCCTGGCGAAAGCGGCGCAGTCATTTGAATCAGTTTATCACTACCAACCGGCCGAATGCTACTGATGATACCTTGCGAGAATGTGCCTTCCAATCCTCGTGGATTGCCAACAGCGTAAACCGTCTCGCCGACCTGTGTAAAATCGCTGTTGCCAAGGGAAACAGCCTGCGTGCCAAAAGCCGGAACTTTTAAGATTACCAAATCCCGTTTGGCATCAATAGCGGTGATGCCCTCAATGTTGTGCTTGATTTCCTTGCCAACCAGTTTTGCGTAGCCTCTTGCAGCACCCTTTACAACGTGGAGGTTAGTCACAATCTGGCCGTCTCCGACGAAGAACCCGCTCCCCAATGAAAGGGGTTGGCCTTTGGCATCTTCCATTACGAGGAGTACTGTAGATCGAAAGGCTTTTTGAGCGATTTGTTGAGGAGTCTGTGCAGTTACCGCAGTTACTACACAGAACAAGAGAAGTACCAAAGACGTAAAACCCAATAGTGAATTTTTCTTATAAGCCATAATGTTATCCTTTCTCTCGGCGAACAATTATGCTAACGGGCGGCGATAGAACTTCTAAACCATCGGCCTGTTAAACATGTTGTTCATTGCTATATTCCAGCCCTTAAATAGACAGGAACCGTGTCATCTGCCTGTATGTCCCAGTACTGTGGATACTTCGGGTTAAGTCTTCCTTCGACAAGGTCACCTCCAAAAACTTCGCGCTCTACCACAGCAAGGTTATGGATATTCTTTTTTGCCAATTTAGGAAAGTCAATATCGATGACCTTTGGATTCATGTGGTGGACATCATTCCGGAAACTCTTCCAGATTTGTTTGGAAGCATCCAGGCAAAACTGGGGAAGGATACCGTGTGAAGCGAGAGTTGTTAACAAGTCACAATAGTTACCCAGATGGATGTTGTTTCGACGAGCGACAAATTTGAAAATGCCTTCATTAACCGCCTGCGTTGCCATAACAGTAGCAATGAAGTGGCCATCACGGTAGAGATGTATGCATTCCGTAGAAGCACGAGCGAAATAATGGTCACCGATGATTCGCTGCCGATCGACTTCAAGATAACGGTCTACTCGTTCATTACGCGTTCGTTCATCAAGTTGGCGGAAATCCTTAATCAGTTGAAACCGACGCATTTCCTGCCTTGATTTCTCCATATCTATAGTTTTCATCCTCCACCTCCCGTAAAAATCGATGGTAGCTGCATCTTCGATGATGTGATAATTGGTAGCAATCCGGTTGGGTTTGACGAAGAAGCCTCCGCCGAATCCGAGGATTTTGCCTGTGCTATCCTTCGTTTCTAGGTACACCGTAGCGGTTAACGCTTTTTCGGCAATATGCTATTATCTAAAGTTTCTGGTACTTTACAGCGAATCGTTATAAGAATAGCGGGAACCGGAGTCCCCGCTGGATGCCATTGGCACTTCGTTCCAGATAGGGGTTAGGCCTCGTCATCGGATTTTTCTGGCGGTGTGTGTTTGGACGGATCGAAATACGAGACATATTTGAGGCCGTTCCGCTTGTCCTCTTCCTCGCCCGCTTTCAAATACGCGTAGTATTCGTCCAGGGAGTCGTATTTAGCACTTATCTCTGCTTTGATACGATAACATTCTTCGAGGATAGGGTCCGTGTACGTTTCAGGGTCGAACTCTGGGTGCTTTTCAGGGGTCTCTTTCATCTGAATGTCCTCCATTACTTCTAAAGGTGTGCAGATAGTTATCGGTTGAAAACCTGCCGCTTGGCAAACGTGGTTGATATGCTCGCGCTTGTTCTTATTCACAATATGCTTATGGTTCCACGATACCAAGTAGTTAACACCATGAACCGTTGCAATAGCGATATGCTGTGCATCTTGTTCAGAATTTCCGGGCACTGCACCAGCATCTAGCAATCTTTGTGCAAGCATACCCGCCTCCGGTAACATTTCTAATATCGTTAGAGATGATACAACTTCAAGTCGTCGCTGCGCCGCGGTTGCATCGCCCTGTCGAATCTCGTCGCGAACTATACGTGAAATAACGAACTCAAATCTATTTGCATAGTCCTCCCACAGCTGCCGACTCGCTCTTTGCCAAGATGCTAAGATTGGATTGTCACTAGGTCACGCCACCAAGTAGCTAACAACGGTTGACTCAAGATAGATTTTCGACTTTACTGCGATATATTTTAGCATAAGATTCTGTTTCTTTCAAATTAAATCTCGCGCATTGGAAACTTCTAGGACTTTACAAGTGACTGTTCACAAAAATAGCGGGAACCGGAGTCCCCGCTGGATGCCATTGGCACTTCGTTCCCGATTGTGGGCTAGGCCTCGTCATCGGATTTTTCTGGCGGTGTGTGTTTGGACGGATCGAAATACGAGACATATTTGATGCCGTTCCGCTTGTCCTCTTCCTCGCCGGCTCTCAAATACGCAAAGAATTCGTCCAAAGTCTCGAATTCAGCACTTATCTCTGCTTTGATACGATAGCATTCTTCGAGAATGGGATTCGTGTACGTTTCAGGATCGTACTCCAGACGTTTTTCAGGGGTTTCTTTCATCTGAATGTCCTCCATCAATTCTATAGGTGTGCAGATGGTTATTGGTTGAAAACCTGCCTCTCGGCAAACGCGGTTGATATGCTCGCGCTTGTTTTCGTTGACGATATGTTTATGGTTCCACGATACTAAATATTCAACCCCGTGTACCGTTGCAACAGCAATATGCTGTGCATCAGGCACAGAATTTCGCGGCACTGCGCCAGTATCAAGCAGCTTTTGCACGAGCGTATCCATCTTAGGTGAACTGTCTAATACCGTTAACTGTGACACTGCTTCAAGTCGTTGCCGCGCCGCGGTTGCGTTGCCCCGCTGGATTTCGGCAAGAACTATGCGTGAAATAATGAACTCAAATCTATCCGCATAGTCCTCCCACAGCTGCCGGCTTGCTCTTTGCCAAGATGCTAATATGGCATCATTACTAGGTCGCGCAACCAGGTGGCTAACAACGGTTGACTCAAGATAGATTTTCGGCTTTACTGTGATATATTTTAGCATGAAATTCTGTTTCTTTCAAATTAAATTTCGCGCATTGGAAACTTCTAGGACTTTACAAGTGAATGTTCACAAAAATAGCGGGAACCGGAGCCCCCGCTGGATGCCATTGGCACTTCGTTCCCGATCGTGGGCTAGGCCTCGTCATCGGATTTTTCCGGTGGGGTGTGTTTGGACGGATCGAAATACGAAACATATTTGATGCCGTTCCGTTTGTCCTTTTCCTCTTCCGCTTTCAAATACGCGTAGTATTCGTCCAGGGAGTCGTATTTAGCACTTATCTCTGCTTTGATACGATAGCATTCTTCGAGGATAGGGTCCGTGTACGTTTCAGGGTCGAACTCTGGGTGCTTTTCAGGGGTCTCTTTCATCTGAATGTCCTCCATCAATTCTATAGGGGTGCAGAGTTTCGCGAGGCACAAGACCCCGCAATACACAAGAACGAAAGGCTCCTGCCAAATTATCTGCATTGAGGCATAACGCGGGAACCGTGCCCGCGTCAAGTCTTGTTCACTTGCTGGCGGCTTCCGTTGCGGCTTTGAACACCACGTTAATTGCCCCAAAAAGTGATGGCAAATGCACCGATAGGAACGGAGTGATGTTTTGGGTAAACGTGTCACCGGCAAGCCGCCCAAATTGCCACGATTCTCCATCAGTGACAATACCATAGACCGGCAAATCTGCAGTGTCATTGATTTTCTGCGCCGCAACCAACTCTGCGAGGCATTGCCCCCAGCCGCTCTCAAAGTCGTTCCTTTTCGCCTCAACTAGCATTATCAGTGGACTTCCGACAATACGCAGACTCAATTTGGAGCGCGTCGCGACGAAATAATCTGGCGTACCGCTCAAAGTGTCATCATAAGCGATGGATTTCTCTATCCAGAGCACGTAGCCCTCGGCGTATGTCTTGTAGACCTCCCGTAAAATCGGATAGATCAGTGCCTGACACCTCGCTGCCTCGGATGCCAACACATCAATGTGCTGCCTTGTAAACGCGAGTTCTTGCAGGAAATGCGCCGACGGGTTTAAGGGTTTACCGTTGACGAAGTCAGTTTGCACGTGGGTAATCTGAAACCGTTCTATCACTTCAGGAACTTCCTTGAAATCGCGAAATGCCATGGGTTTCCACCTCCTGCCAAATAGGATACCACGTTTTTCTCGCGAAATCAACAAATCTACCACAACACAGTGCCCTTTAGTTTTTCGTTTCACCCATGCAGGACAAGTGCTGGCGATTTTGACAGACGCTGTGGAAATGGCGTATTTCAATTAGGCCAATGCATCCGCCCCATCCGTCACCCACGCCAAATCAAACTTTGCGAACGACAACGTCTCGTAAGGGCTATTCTCACCGCGTTCATAGAGACAACAGATTGTCAGGTCAGGGGCGATACAGAGGTCCGAATAGGCAGCGGGCCCGGCGTGCAGGACTTTGCCGCTGCTCCAACTCCGACACTCGTCGTAGCTGATGCGAACTGTCATCCGTTCTCGATTTTGGCTTGCCGGGTTAGAAAAGAGGACGCGGTTTTTGTCGTGGGAATAGATGTCCGTATAGCGCAGCATGCTGGCTTGACAGATCGGCTCGACCAGGTCTTCCGCATAACCGAATTCGGTGAATGTGTCGCCGCCATCGCTGCTCCACGCGTAGGCACGCCGCTTCGGGGCAACGTAGTTCCGGCAGTTGAAATAGAGCTCGCCTTTTACCGTTTCCACTACAACCGATTCATTGGTGCCGGGTTGCGCCTTTCCAGCCATCTGCCACGTTTCGCCGTGGTCGTCGCTGACAATCAGATGTGAGTAGCCGTATTCCGCGTAGTTTCGGCTGTTCCCAAGCACATGGTCGCACGGAATCACCAATCTGCCGCTTGCCAACTGGATTCCGTGGCATGGCCCAGTGGCATACCACGTCCAGGCATCGGCTTTGGTAGTGTCTGTAATTTCTCTCGGTTCTGCCCAAGTCTTCCCATCGTCAACGCTGGAGGTTACCCACACCGTGCGGGGTGCTTCTCCGGCAACGATCTTCCCTTCTGCCCCATCAGCGAGATTCTTGCAGAAAAGGAGCCATATCGTGCCTGTCTCCCGGTCTACAACTGGGGCAGGGTTTCCATCTGTATCGCTACCTGTGGAAACAGCGATTTGCATCGGGCACCAATTAACACCGTCAAAGCTGCGTTTTAGCACAATATCGATATCACCTGAGTCGCCGCCGGTGTTTCGTCGCCCCTCGCAGAAAGCCAGTAGGGTTCCCTCATTTGAAACCGCCATTGCCGGAATTCGGAACGTGTGATACCCCTCGTTACCCGCTGTGAAAAGCGATATCTCTCTTTTCTCCATTATCATTTCCTCAGTAGTATGGGGCGAACAAGGTTGTCCGCCCGTGCTATAATTATACCAAACCGCGATTCGTCTTGTTTTTCATGCCACGAAGGCAGGCGGAGACAGGGCTCCGCCCTTACAAGTCAAAGCAATCTGATATTATCTGTTTCCAACTTTAAGCTGAGCCCAGGTTGTGGTAACTTTTCCGCCCGGTTCGACCGGCGCGGGATCGTCGAGCACCAATTCATCAACATCCTTTTGGTGGTCGGAAATCCGAAGTCCATCAACAACGCAATTCGTTGGGAACTTGGGATCAGGTGGCGACGCATTGTTAATCTCAAAGGTTTCGGCAAAAACAGTCGGTCCCTCTTTGGAGTCATCCTCTCCTTCAAGCTTGCCATCTAAATACAATTTCAAGCCTGCCGGTCCCCACGTTCCTGCCATGTGGTGATGTTCACCCTCTTTCCAATTGAGCGGAGAGCTATCTGCATTGAACCAAGAGCCGGCACTTTTAATCCGCATGCGTGCGATTCCCCCACCGTCAAATTGCAGGAAAACTGCATCGGTGCCGCGCTTATAGGTCATGAACAAAAAAAGTTCGCCGTTGACATCTTTCACATCAAGGCCCATGGTTACCCATAACTCAACGCTACCTTCATCAAGGTTGACAAACCGATCCTCTACAGGAAAGTGGATGACATCCCCAGCTGCTTCGCTGACAAAACCGTTGCCAAATTTACCGGGGACGAAACTTCCTCCATCAACGGTACCGCCCTCTTTTTCGACTTCTGCTTTGCTTTCCAAGGCGGAAAAGAAGGTTTCTTCGGCTGTGGCAACGGAAACACACAGCAATGTGATTGTTAAAACATACAACATTTTCATGAGAGATTCTCCTATTTATTTGAGGGTGGTTCATAAATATTAGTTGCAGCACCGCAATCCGCAATGAATTGTGCGACTACAAACCTCGTGTTATCTGTGATTCAGACAACAATTGTGTACCATCCTCATTTATTTTTGTTAGCTTGTGGGAGCGAGCGTTTCGCTTGCCCCGCAGCTTATGAAACAAACAAATTTGCAACGTGCATTAAAGCTAAAATGTTGCAACGGCATCACCATTTAGGTAATGTATAAAATCAAAAAATTGCGCGAATCATTCGCAACTTGGCTTTGTGCAGAGCGCATACACATAAGGCGATGTCAACTGCTGGTTTGGCACGCGAAGCCCTGCCAGAAAATTGCCAACCACAATATCTGTTAGATTGACACACTTACAGAGCACTTCATGCCCCCACCTGCCGATGACTGCCCGCCACGGGGAATAATCGACGACGCTCAATTTTAAGGGACCGCCTGTATATCCGAATTCAGTGACGTGAAATCCAACGTCTCGCAACGCTGTGGCAAGCACTATCGGCGTGAGCACCCGATGCGTCGCGAGGAGTTTCGGGCTTGCGACGCGCGCTATCGGCGTATACATGCCCCGCAGATTCGGCGTTATCGCGAGCATTGTCCCGGCAGGTTTAAGAAGACTATACATCACTTCCAAAACCGCTTGTGGCGTAGTGAAATGTTCAATCAGTCCCATTGAATAAACAAAGTCGAATGTCACGCCCTTCTTTTTGGCAAACGCGAACAGATCTTCATAGATAATCGTGCCTTCTACACCTGCAAGTGCAAGGTTCCGCTGTGCAAGCCGGCATCCCAGTTCTGAGAAATCGACACCGTAGCACTCGCTTTCATAGTTCCGAGCAAGATAGGGTAACCACAACGAATCTGCACACCCTAACTCAATGAGCATCGGATGTTCAAAGCCGTCCAGGGCACGGTGGAACAAGGTGGCGAGTTGACGGTTCGCTACATAAGCCCATCGCAGATGCCGCACCTTATGCTGCTGCCCGTCCCAAAGCGTTGTCCAATAGGATTCGTCAGTTAGGGGCGAAGCGTGCAAGCCCATATTACCCGTCCTCCGGGAAAATCGCATTGTGCTCTAAGATAGGACACAGATCACAGAGCCGGTCAGCGCAATAGTTTCTATGAAGCCGAATTGTGCCCTGCTGGATTTTAGCAGTAGACTTAAGCAGTGCTATCGGCTGTACTTCAGTAAAAATCTGTTTCTTAATCTGGCGGATGTCGGTGTTGTCTTGCGTTTTGGTGCAATTACTATAAAGCTGCAGAATTGCGTCCTGCAATTGCCGGCTATCCGCTTCAACTGCCCAAATATAGGCAACCGGCAGGATTTTGTTGATTATGATTTCCAAGGCTCGATGGGAGCCAATGAGTGCGGCTTTGCGGGTTCCCTCTTTCCCAAAATTGTAACGCGTTTGCCAGTAGCCAGTAGGTTCAAACATGAGCAGTGCGAGCAGTTCATTTTGGATAGCTCGCCACAGTTTTGGCGTATTTGCAGTCGCTGCCTTTTCACAGATAGGCAAAAAGTACATCATCAAACTCCCTTGACAGTGATGAATCAACTGACTCATTGCGGCAATGCGCCGGGTTGGGTAGTTAAAAGGACGAACTCTGCCAAAACGCCACCGTGCTGCTGTCATGTGATCTGGGCGTGAGGCATGCTCCGAAGCACGCCATCGGCTCTCTAACGCCACAATAAACGGGTTGTCTACTACCTCGACTGGCAAAGGTTTCTCCCGCTGCGAGGGGAGCAGCCCGGCCACCCCGAAGAGAATAGTTTGAATCTCTAACTCCGATTTTTGATCGAAATTTTCAAAAGGCACACGTTGTGCCAACTCGCGCAACGGCGTGCTGTTGTGTCTGTACCCCAGTGCCTCCATTATGCCTTCATAGAGAATTTGCTCAAAATTGAGGCGTGTTCTAAACAAGCGTATCGCATCGGCTTTCTCTAAAAACCGTTCACTGCCCAACGACTCAAAGACACCTCGGAGGACTTGGAGGTTCAAGCGGTTTCCTGTCACCCTACAGAAACGGGTTGCATCCGCCTCTGTTTTCTTGGTTTCGTCAAACACGTCACCGATAGGCACGTCAATCCATCGGAGGAGTTCCAGCGTCGGAACCCGCTTGCCATTCTGTAGGCGTGTCCGCAGGTTGATATCGTCGTCAAAGAAAACAGCATGCAGGATGACGCGGTTATACCGAGAATTGAGATAATGTCTATGTGCATACCAATCTGAAGCTTTGACATGGATTTCAACATCTCCCACCAGTAATTGTCCATCAATCTCAATTTCTGCGTGCATAAAATCCGGTCCTTCGTCGTGGTTCCAGACCCCGGGCTTTAGCACGCGAATTGCTCGTCTATCAATTGCCTCCATATTCGTGCTGAAAAAGCGTTGCCCCTGCCATAATTGCTGAACAAACGCTTCATCAATCTTATCCAAATCCGGCGCATAAGTCTTGTCAATTTCCCTGAGCCGCTTCGCGAAGGCCTTAACATTCTCTATATCACTCATATTTTTTCACCTAGGTAGTTATCGAAGTCATCTGGGTTATACCCAATTCATGCCATAATGGACAGATACAGGGTTATGTCCTTACAAGCCACACAACGGCAGCAACAGGGCTCCGCACTGACAATATTAGCGATGCTTCGCACTGTGAATTTCGTTGATAAGTGCCTGCGTTGCTAAGCGTGGTTCAGGATGGGCACAAACAGCAGAGATAACGGCAATGCCGTGTGCTCCTGCTCGAATCACATCAGCCGCCGTTTGCACAGTAATGCCGCCAATTGCGATAACCGGGCACGCCGCGATGTCACACATTCGGCGAAGCCGCTCTAACCCCTTCGCTGTTTCCGCATCCGGTTTTGAGGATGTACCATAAATAGGGCCAAACCCGATGTAGTCAGCACCTTCTGAAATGGCAGCGAGTATCTTCTCCTCAGTTCGGGCAGATGCGCCAAGGATGGCTTCTGAGGAGAGAATTCGTCTCGCGATGGAGACAGGCATGTCGTCTTGTCCAAAATGTGCCCCCATCGCACCAACAGCGAGCGCGATGTCCGCCCTATCGTTTACGAGCAACGGTACGTTGTGCCGCGCGCATACCGCCTGCATCTCCTTTGCCATCTCTACTAATTCGCGCGTAGCGCCCTGTTTATGCCGAAATTGCACCGTATCCGCACCACCCTCAATTGCAAGCTCAGCCAGTTCGGCGTGCGTAAATCGGGATTGAAGTGTTGTGTCCGTGATGACGTGGCAAACGCCGATGTTTTTCATGTTGGCATTCCGCTGAAAATGTGATAAATTAATAGGGACATTCGGTTTTCAGGTTAACACGCGTACCCAAACACCTGTTTTTACGGAAAACGGAATATCCATAATTTAGTATACCATATAAAGGAGATACTTTGTGAATAATTTATTATTTCAATCTGGAGATAAGGTGCTTTTCATTGGGGATAGCATTACAGATTGCGGCCGGCGAGATGCACACGCGCCTTTAGGGCATGGATACGTCCGCAAAATAACCGAGTTAATCACTGCCAAATACCCTGAGCGCGACATCGCTTACGTGAACAAAGGGATTGGTGGGGATATCGTTGAGGGCTTAGAAAGCCGGTGGGACACCGATGTTATCGCCGAAAAACCGGGGTGGCTCTCGGTGAAAATCGGTATCAACAATGCGAGCCGTCAGTTGGCATCGGATATGTCGACTGAAGACTACCTGCCGAACTGGGAGGCGTGCTACCGGCGCATTCTCACGCGTGTGAAAACCGAATTGGATGCCCCTCTTTTTCTGTTTGAAATTTTCTATATTGAAGAGGATGTTGAGATGCCGCGCCCATTAGCAGTGGATGCCTACAACACAAGCATCCACAGGTTGGCTGAAGAGTTTGATGCACGCCTTATTCGGACAAGTGCTGCGTTTAGCAGTGCAGTTGCAGCACGCCCCGGTGCCCTATGGACAACCCAAGATGGTGTTCATCCAAACGCGGAAGGACATACATTAATGGCATTAGAATTCCTCAAATTAGCAGGGTGGTAGTTCAGAGATGTTCAATTAAGTGAGTTCGTCGTAGTACAATTCATTGTCGTCTCCATGCACAATAAATTGTGCTACTACTCACCTGCAATTTTGAGGTGAACAACGCACTCACACGCTTTTTAAAAAGCGCGCCCTACTACTGTCTAACACTTGCCGCTTGGTGTTTCAGGGTTTGAATCAATTCCTGCTCACGATGTCTGTTATATTCTGATGCCAATCGCCGCGCTTCGGTGCGGTTTCCCCAATAAAACCGCCATCCAACCAGGGAAATGCCAACACAGTCAACATATCGGCGTTCACGTATTGCATCTGCGGCGAGGTAGATGAATGTTCCGCTGACAGCAGTCGCGATAAGCCCTTCTTTAAGGTTACCAACATAGAACTGCCCACTGCCGGGGACGAATGTAGAGAGCCACGCTGCCATTTGTGGGGATTTGACAGACAAGGGTGTTTCAGCGAGGAGCGTACCTGCCACCCGCTGTGCTTTTTCCATGAGAATTGCGTCGGCTTCTGGGACATCCACCCGCCGCAATTCGGCTATCGCCTTGTTCCAGTCGGTGGTATGGATGTAGCACCACCCTCGCAGGTAGTGTGCCATCGCGGCTACAGCCGCGTCATCGCTCATGTGCAGAAGTTCAAAGAGCGTAGTCCGTGCTATGGAATACGCCCCTGCATCAAAATAGAGTTGCCCAAGCATCAACTGGCTCTGAAATCGAAAAGGCGACCTCGGGTGAATCGCTGCAAATTCCTTAAACAGAAGTTGTGCAAGCTCACCTTTGTCCTGGTAGTAATAGCTTTGGGCAATCCGGTAATCTGCCAAATCCTTCAATTCTGTATCAGGTTGCTCAAAGAGAAGGCGTTTATATTCAAGTCGCGCGGCTTGGTAATCGCCCGTTTGAAAAAGCTGTTCTGCATAGCGGTGTTGTAAGCGTGAAACCTGACGCTTTCTGCCTGCCTCGCCAATTAGCGTTGATTTGGACGCTTTCACGAACTGTAAGGGCAACCCTTCAGCGTTCCCGCCCATTGCAAAAACGAGTAGCGGCATTAAAAGACACACAACTGTCATCATCAAAACCTAGCTCTCCACAGCACCAGTTGCACATCGTCCGCGACTGGTGCTAGTGCGCCGAAGAGCCCGGACTCCCGAATTTGCCGTTGGATGCGGGTGCGAAAACGCGCTTCGTGCTGCGTACTAAACGCCTCTGCGGCGCGGATGCCCCTATAGATACTATCCCCATAGAAAAATAGCCCGAGTAATCCCACAGGCACAGCGACTTCATAGCGTCCCCGGTCTGCGTAATAGATGCTCGCGCTGCTCAGCAAAGTCACAGTAACGAAGGCGTAAAGCCCTTCCGTTGTGCGCCCACTATAAATCTGTCCACTTCCGGGTATAACTGCCGAGAGCATTCCTGCAACCGCCGGTGAGAGGCGCGGCAAGGTGTCAACGGTTTTCACTGCACGTGCCAGTCTATCGCTTACATCGGCAAAAGGGCTTTCTGGGTAGGTTACAAAAACATCATGCCACACCGTTCCTGCTTGCATCCACTGCCCCTTATTCATGTGGAGCATCCCAATCGTAAAGTGGGCAAGCGGTGCCAAATCACTGTCGCTGTAATCGGAGAGAAATCGCTCTAATGAGGCAATGCCCTGCTCGTTATCGTCCAACAAGATTTGACACTGCGCGATGTTGTTTGTAGCTCGTTCAACCAAGATGCTTTTCGGATAGGTGTCAAGCAAAAGCCGGTAGGCACGAATCGCATGTTCTAATTTACCTGCGTTCTGGTAGGACGCTGCAACGCGGAATGCTATGAAATCGCTTCGTGGTGCATGGGGATGCTGAAAAAGGAGGCGTTTATACTCGCGAGCGGCATTGAGGTAATCGCCTTCTTGGAATAGTGAATCAGCAAAAGCAGCCTGCACCCTTTCCGGGGATGGCTGTGCACACAACGGAATGGCATATAACAGAGCAAAAACTGAAACGGAGAGAACAGTTTTCATTCGATTTCGAGTTGCCTTTGTATCTGCTCTTTGCTAACTGTCCAAACGTGATTACCGATATCCATGAGTTGTGGGGCAAAGCGAGAATTCGCAATTTCAGTTTTAAATCCATCGCTTCCGTACGTGTCTAAGAGGATGAGTGCAAACGCAATTAAGAGTCCACATGACGCAATCCCAAAGCCAAGTCCAAGTAGCCGGTTCAGCCAGCCCAAAACTCCTTTTTCAATAACGCGCTGGATACGCTCAAAGAGGGTATCAATTATAATAGCGGTAAAAATAATAAGCACGACAATGCTCAGCCATTTGGCGAAAGTCGGATTCCCTATGAACTTCTGAACCAATGTCGCGAGGGAGGGCCAAAAGTAACTTGCAGTAAAACAGCCTGCACCAAGCGCGAACACGCCCCAAACACTCCGAGTGAAACCCGCACGGAAACAACTCAGTCCCGCTAAAGCAACAAGAATAAGAATACCGATATCCAATTTGGTCATCGTTCAGATGGGAACTTGTTCTGACAGATACCCTATAAGGCTGAAGCCTGCTGCGCCTGTTACCGCATCCATATCACTGAGAGGGCACACCTGCCAAAAGAATCTCTATGAAACTACACTTGAACGTCTGCTCAATGGCGCTTTCAGCCGGGATACCGTTGCCTAACCGATGAAGCAACTGGCGAATTAAGGGAAAACCGAATTGCTGAATGAGAAATTCCACAATTGCCGCAGATTGAATATACGCCAATTTCCGCTGTTTCGTAGGGAAGTGGCTGAACGGTTTGCTAAGCCCCAAAAAGGAAAGCAGGTGCCCTTTCCGAGCTGCTTGTTGCAAATAGAGGCGTTCAGAGGGAAACATCGGACGTGCAATGCTTTGCGCCAGTCCTTCGTTAAGCCATGCGGGGCAACGCTCCTGCACGAGATGGTGAATCAACAGATGCACCCACTCGTGCCGAATCAAGGCGTATAAAATGCTTAAGACAGGTTCCCCATCCGCACAATATGCAACGCGAATGCTACCATCGTAGCAACCGCTTGCCCACTTTGGCAGCGCATGCTGTGAAGCAGCGGAACCATTTGTATTTATAAGCGAGATAGAAACCGCCTCGGTAGGATAACACCCTAACATTTCGCCGACTTCCGCGTAGGTGCGATGAATCAGTTGGTAAATGTTCCACACCGTTTGTGGGTGCATCGCCGAATCACAAGTCAGCGTGAAAAATTCTTCCGTTATAACCGGGCCCCGGGTCTCTGCACTCTCCCGCTGCAGCCGGTCGAGGAAGTCTTGAGAGGGCGGTTCTTGTAAATCTCGCTCACAAATCAACGCGTCATAGCACGCTTTTTCCTCAAGGATACGTGCTTTCCGCCTGAGCACTGTGGGTGAATCCGGGCATAACCGGAGTGCTATCTCTAAGTAGGCTAATGCCCTATCCCACTGCCCAACCATCTCGTACGCTTTCGCTAAATCCGCGTAGATATGGGGCTGCCGAGTCACGTCTAATTTTAATCCAGCAAGATAGTGCTGAATGGATTCAACGTAGTACGCCTGCCCATAACAGATTGCTGCGTGTTGGAAATAAGATAATGCCAATGAAGTGGTATAACGTCTAGACACGGGACACCAGGATTAGCGTGCATGGTAGACGACTGCCCCCAATGTGCACGCAATCCTGCCTTTGCTTAATTATGAACGGTCGATATCATCAATTTTTAAACGAACTTTCCCACACTTAAGGGTCGCGCCGTCTTGGACTCGCGTGGCTTCTCCAGCGTGTTCGCCATCAACATAAGTTGCCTCCGAACCGCCCAAATCGGTGACGTACACGTCGTCATCTTTTAGTTCAAACCGCACATGAAAACGGGAAAGGGTACGAATAGCGTTGTAACGTTGCAACACCTCAGAAGAGGCAGCTGGCTTTTCAACATCCCACGACGGAGGCTGGGCATCTTCAATTGGGGCATCGGCGGCCATTGGCAACACATCTGTGTCAACATTGCCCATGGCCTGCGGACTATACCCCGGTTGCAGCTGCAATATTTCTGATGCTTCCGGCTCCGATTGTGTTGTCTCGCCTCTGATTTTCGCAAACAGCCGGGTTTTCGCTAACTGTACACCGAGCCGCGGCTCAACGTGTTCCCCCTCTTCAAATCTATAGTGCGTGAAATCAATTAACTGTTTCAACGCCTGCAAATCAGCAAAACTATGAATCTCTTTCAGATGCCGTTTCTGTTTACGTGATAACTTCTCGTTTTTCAGCCAGCACGTATAAGCCTCCAGCCTCTCCGAATTCTTCAACTCCTCGGTAGAAACACCAAGAGACTTAAGTTTCTTCCAAAAGCGCATAAGTTAATCCTCCAATTAGTATATCCATTGAATGCCCTTCTTTTTCATAATTTCCCGCAATTCTTTCATACACCGAAAAATCCAGATTTTCACAGTGCCTTCTTTCCGGTCAAGAATGCGAGCAATCTCTGCTATACTGTACCCCTCTAAGTGACGCAAAATCCATGCAATGCGATGGTTCGGTTTGGTTACCAGTTGAAGCGAACTCTCTATAAGTTCTCTAGCTTCTTGTGCCTCAAGCTGCTTTTCCGGACCCGGGCGCGGATCTTCGTGCTCTGTCAAAGGTCGTTCATCATCTTCAGGTGAGCTATCAAACGATACTATCGGATCCCGGTTACGTTTCCGGATTGCATCAATAATTGTATTCCGGGCCACCGTATTTAGCCATGCCTGAAAACTACCCTGCTCTGTGTCCCACTTGCTTAGCTTCTGCCAAACTTTAATGAACACATCCTGAGCCACTTCTTCAGCATCACGGTAGTCGCCAAGCATCCGATAGGCTTTGTTGTAAACCCATTTATAGTGTTTATCAAACAATTGGCCAAATGCTACTTCATCGCCTTCTTTGGCTAACGTCGCAAGATAGGTATCTTCAACAGCAGATAATTCGTTAGGTGTTTGGCGCGCCATAAAAACCTGCTCCTTTGTCTATAAAAGGACCTTACAGTAAGGTAAATAATATAACGCAAACGCAATCAATTGGGTTTCAAAAATTAAGAAAATAGTGGCACGCCAAGCAAATCAACGCGCAATGGATATCTTTAATTAAAAAGGATATGTTGTAATTTACCAATTAACACGAAACCTGTCAACTTAAAAATCATTAAAATTATGAAATATTTTCAATTGTCGTCGTTTTTTCGCTATATATCGTATTTGCTTGTGTTTTCCCAGTACCTCGCCAAAGCGAATTTTCACATTGACATCTCCCAAAATAAATGCTAATATTTAACGTGAGTTCAATTCCATATCCGGAGGGATACCGAGGCCAGCGCATATATGCCAACACTCAATTGGATCGGCAAAGAAGCAGTTATCAACCATCACGATGAGGTGCCAATACACACGCTCACCCACGACAGCGACAGATCTCTCGGCACTGAGAACGAACCCCTCGGCACTGGCAATCTCCTCATTGAAGGTGATAACCTCATCGCGCTCAAAGCACTCCTCCCCTACTACACCGGTAAAGTCAAATGCATCTTCATCGATCCGCCCTATAATACAGGCAACGAAAACTGGGTTTACAACGACAACGTCAATAATCCAACCATCCAGAAATGGCTCGGAAAAACGGTAGGGGCCCTCGCCGCAGATCTCTCCCGACACGATAAGTGGCTCTGCATGATGTTCCCACGCCTCTGTCTCCTCCATCAACTCCTCCGAGACGATGGTGCAATCTTCATCACTATTGACGATAATGAGGTTCATCACCTCCGCCTCCTTATGGACGAAATCTTCGGAGAAGAAAACTTTGTCGCTAACATTGCATGGGAAAAACGCTATAGCCGCAATAATGATGCGAAACTTTTTTATTCTAAAAAGGATGCGGTGCTCGTTTTCAGAAAGAGCAAAGCCCTCGAAATGCTACGGGAGATGCGAACCGATGAGGCGAACTCGCTATATAAGAACCCGGATAATGATCCACGCGGTCCATGGATGACTACTCCTTATGCTAGAAAAAGTAGCAAAAAGCATGATAATCTGGTTTATCCAATCACCAATCCAAATACAGGTGAGACTGTGATTCATCCAGACTATGCATGGAGATGCACGAAAGAACAGCACGAAATTGACGTGAAGGAAAACAGGCTTTGGTGGGGCAAAAATGGTAGAGCGAAATACCCTAGACTGAAACGCTTTCTTTCAGAAGTCTCTGGCGGAATGGTCCCTATAGATATATGGTTTCATAAAGAAAGTGGTACCTCAGATGAAGGGACAAAAGAGGTCAAACAGATATTTAACACCGAGAATACCGTATTTGACTACCCGAAACCTACGCGGCTTATCCGGCGGATTATCAACCTTGTCACAACGCCCGATGGAAATGATATTGTGCTAGACTCCTTTGCTGGCAGCGGCACGACCGGTCACGCTGTCCTTGCCCAAAACCGTGAAGATAGGGGCAATCGCCAATTCATTTTAGTGGAATTGGAGCCGAAGATAGCCCGCAAAATTACAGTGACACGTCTCAAGCGCGTCAGTGAGGGCTACACCTTTGAAAACAACGGTAAACAACAGCACGAGTTCGGCACTGGTGGTACATTCTCTTATTACCACGTCAGTGACACCTTCTTGGAAAAATCGGAAATTCCCTTTCATGAGATGGCGCAGTACCTCTTTTTCAAGGAGACAGGTGTCCCGATGGCGACAGACACCGCGCTTGCCCTTGTAGAATCGGATAGACCTTCGTATGCTTCTTGCACTACCCGTGAAAAACGCCACCGCGCCTTTTTAGGGAGTGCAGACGGTGTGGGTGTCTATCTGCTCAACAACGACGATGTCCTCACCGAGGAGCTCATAAGCCGCTTACCGCGCCATGATGGCAGAAAGATAATCCATTGTGGTGGCACCCAACTCACCGATGCTTTTTTAAAGCAGTTGGGCATAACCTTTCGCCAAATGCCGTATAACCTCGTATAGCAGCGTACGGTAGTAAGCACACGCCGTGTGCTGTCAAGTATGCAGGTACAATTTTTTTGACAAATTTGGTTGGATGTTTTATAATATCGTAGAATTTATTCCTCGTCAAAGGAGTAGCGGATATCCAGGCTTATAGAATTTCTATCCCACATCCGGAAGGATATCGAGGGCACCGCATACATGCCAACACTTAATTGGATCGGCAAAGAAGCAGTTATTAACCATCACGATGAGGTGCCAATACACACGCTCACCCACGACAGCGACAGATCTCTCGGTGCTGAGAACGAACCTCTCGGCACTGGCAATCTCCTCATTGAAGGTGATAACCTCATCGCGCTCAAAGCACTCCTCCCCTACTACACCGGTAAAGTCAAATGCATTTTCATCGATCCACCCTATAATACAGGCAACGAAAACTGGGTTTACAACG
Source organism: uncultured Poribacteria bacterium (assembly GCA_958295855.1). Lineage (GTDB taxonomy): Bacteria > Poribacteria > WGA-4E > WGA-4E > WGA-3G > CATQHH01. The sequence goes on from OY282383.1 coordinate 1,981,951, forward strand.
ACAACGTCAACAATCCAACCATCCAGAAATGGCTCGGAAAAACGGTAGGGGCCCTCGCTGCAGATCTCTCCCGGCACGATAAGTGGCTCTGCATGATGTTCCCACGCCTCTGTCTCCTCCATCAACTCCTCCGAGACGATGGAGTCATTTTCGTTACACTTGACGATAACGAACAACCGAACCTGCGTTTACTGATGAACGAGATTTTCGGTGAGACAAATTTTGTTGCCAATCTCATCTGGAGAAAAAAGGCGGGTGGCGGACAAGACTCTGAATACTATGCCAGAGAGCATGAATACATCCTCTGCTACCGGAAAAGTGATGCCTATACTATGAAGTTCAGGACCTCAGAGAGAACTCAAACTGAATTTCCTAAAGTCAAGAATGGGCGAAAATGTAAATTCGTGAAACTCGAAAAATGGGGATCCAACGCATATAGGGAAGACAGACCCACAATGTTTTATCCAATTGAAGATCCGGATGGAAACCCCTTCTTTCCGCAAGCTCCAGATGGAAACGATGGAAATTGGAGAACTCGCCCTACAGCTTTGGATCAAGACCATATTCATTGGATAAAAAGAAGAGGGCGCTGGACACCCTACGAAGTTATCTATTTTGACGAGAAACAAGACAAAGCGAAAGTTCTTAAAGAGCGCAGCATCTATTACGATATTGCAACAACGACAGATGCTACAAACGAGCAAAAATCCATTTTTGGCAAAAAGGTTTTTGACAATAGCAAACCCCTTGAGCTCATAAAGCGGTTGATTCTATTGTCTACCGAACCTGATTCAATTGTGCTAGACTCCTTTGCTGGCAGCGGCACGACCGGCCACGCTGTCCTTGCCCAAAACCGTGAAGATAGGGGCAATCGCCAATTCATTTTAGTGGAATTGGAGCCGAAGATAGCCCGTGAAATTACAGTGACACGTCTCAAGCGCGTCAGTGAGGGTTACACCTTTGAGAACAACGGTAAACAACAACACGAGTTCGGCACTGGTGGCACCTTCTCCTATTACCACGTCAGTGACACCTTCTTGGAAAAATCGGAAATTCCCTTTCATGAGATGGCGCAGTACCTCTTTTTCAAGGAGACAGGTGTCCCGATGGCGACAGACACCGCGCTTGCCCTTGTAGAATCGGATAGACCTTCGTATGCCTCTTGCACTACCCGTGAAAAACGCCACCGCGCCTTTTTAGGGAGCGCGGACGGTGTGGGTGTCTATCTGCTCAACAACGACGATGTCCTCACTGAGGAGCTCATAAATCGCTTACCGCGCCATGATGGCAGAAAGATAATCCATTGTGGTGGCACCCAACTCACCGATGCTTTTTTAAAGCAGTTGGGCATAACCTTTCGCCAAATGCCGTATAACCTCGTATAGCAGCGTACGGTAGTAAGCACACGTCGTGTGCGGTCAAGTATGCAGGTACAATTTTTTTGACAAATTTGGTTAGATGTCTTATAATATTGTAGGATTTATTCGTCAGATTGAATTGAGGGTAGTTCCTAACTTGCCGCGAGCACAATGTTGAGAGAATCCACGGATGCCTCTTTTTGTAGCGACATCTGTTAGTTTGTGTCCAATGGTACGCAAACTAACATTTTGTGCTATGGAACCGCCGGAACAACGAACTATCCTCAAAAGCGCGGCACAAAGGATGATTAGGAGAAGTCTGATGCTTCACGCACTGGAATTAGAGAATTTCAAAGCCTTCGGGGAACGCGCGCGTATTCCGTTTGCGCCGATAACGCTCATTTTCGGCGAAAACAGCGCGGGAAAGAGCACAATCCTGCAAGCACTTAATTTGCTCAAGCAGACACGGGAAAGCCGGGAGACTGGGGTTTTGCTGCTGCCGCGAGTTGAGAATGGCATTGTCGATCTTGGCAGCTTTCAGGATATGCTTTTCGACCATGATTTGGAACGGACGCTTTCGATTCGTGTTGAAACTACAGTAGGTAGAAGATACCGGTTTCGACCATCATTCAGCGGAGACAAAATAGCTATTGAACTTCGTTTCAAAAGACCCTCCCTTGAGGAAGAAGTCCTTTTAGATGAAATTGGTATTTACAATGGGAAATCTGCTAAGTGTATTGCCAAATTTCAGCCATTGGATCGAACTGAAATATCAAGGGAATTTCGGGGGCGGTTAGGCTTTTTCCGTGATTCGCGTGGGTTGCCAGTTTCAATTTCAAAATTAGGGGCGGCAAAGTGCGTTTGGTTAACAGAGGAGCCAGAGCATTGGAAGCTGGAGTTTGAGTGGCGTTTGAGGAATAACGAGGAGGAACTTCGCGAACTCAAGGAAATATTAACTGAATTTGAGCATGCTAACGAAGCTCGCCAGGAAGACAATAATAGGCTTAGGGAAGGGTTGAAATCCTTAAACGACGAGATTAAATTCTTATCATCGGATTTTGATTTGAAAACCTACATTTCCAGGAGGCACCAGGAAAAGATGAACACGGTCCTAGGGATGCAGGGTTTTCTGCCAGTTGGAGCCATGCATGGTGAAAGAAGTTCTTGGAGAGGAGTACGCCGCTCATTATTACGCCGGCGACCTGATGATGCGGTGTTTGATGTCGCTCGACTCGCTACCATAGCAGGCTATGCTTTGGAGCAAACTTTGGAATCTCTTTTCCCAATGAGCCCTTTTCGGAGACCTCCGGAAAGATGGTACATCTTTAGGGGTACCAGCCCCCAAAATGTGGGATATCGCGGAGATTTGCTTCCAGATTTACTCTTCCGTCGTCCTGAGCTAGTGCAAGACACAAACGAATGGCTCAAACGACTTGACATCGGCTACGAGCTTGAGGTAAAACCGGTGGGGACTGAGGCACGCGATCTATTTGAGGTCAGGCTCATAGATACCCGTCGAAAAGAACGCGTAAGTGTAGCACTGCCAGATGTCGGTTTCGGTATTAGTCAACTCCTCCCCTTCGTTGTTCAGAGTTTGGTTTCAGAGGAACAAATTATTTCTATTGAGCAACCTGAAGTTCACGTGCATCCGAGATTGCAAGCAGATCTCGGTGACCTGTTAGCGGAAGCCATTAAAAAACCACGCCGGAGCCAATTCATCGTTGAAACCCACAGTGAGCATCTGATTTTACGTCTGCAACGCCTCGTCTATAAAAATCGCATTAAGCCAGAAGATGTCTCGGTTATCTACGTCAGTCGAGGCCCTGAAGGGGCGGAGGCCCAACGTTTACATCTTGATGAGGAAGGCGATTTTATTGATGAATGGCCCAACGGGTTTTTCCTGGAACGTCTCCGGGAATTGAGATAACAGAAGGAGCTAAGTCAATGCTAGTCAGTGCAGTGCTTGATCCTGCTGCGTTTGATTCAGATTATTTTGATGCACTTTATACGATTCAGGCGGTAGATTTCTTAAAGGGTATCCAGAGAAACGGACTACTAATTGTTGATTCGGAAAATAGACTGCGAGATGCCCTCGTTAAACAAATTAAATCCCTTCCAATCAAGCCTCAGCAGCGATTGCGATCTTTGATTGAAGAACTCGTCCTGAAAAAGAGATCCAAGCGAGTCATTGCGTGTTTTGTCTCCCTAAATGATACATCATCGGTGAGTCTTTTGGACTTAGCATATCACTTGAAAACGGGTACCAAAGCCGATGCCTTAATTGTTGGAAAGAAAAGCCTGGAAACACTAAAATCGGACCGAAGGTTTAGTGAGTGCATGGTTCCATTATCAGAATACCGCGATAGCAATTTTGAGAAAGACCGCCAGCAGTATGAGAACCAATTTGGCCCCATAGACACGCTGCCTAAATCGGAAGTGGAAGACATCATCATCCGTTCAGTCCGTTTCTCGAAATGGCTGCGGTTTTATGACCCATACATTGGGAGAAGAAAAAATACACCTGATTTCCAAAAAGGTATTAAATATATTCTATCGCTTTGGAATCAACCCGGTTCTTTTGCATCTCAGCAGGGCGTTAGAAGTGTGGAGATATTTACGTGTAGTCATCGAGATGTCCAGACTCACGTTCAACACCAAAGAATCACTCAAAAGCTCATAGAACCGCTAACGCGCCGATTTCCTCTTCCTATACATTTCTCGATAAAGGACGATGCTGATGGTATCTTTCATGCGAGGTATTTGGAAACGCAACACGCGATTATCCGAGTCGATCGTGGTTTTGACCTCTTCAAGCGAAACGGCGAGTTTCGGCGGAACTTCTTTACGCTACATAAGGCGGAAAGTTCGCACTTGAGAGAGTGTCGCGATTTACCGAACGCAGCCCTTTGAGGCGGCGTTCTAGCGATATGTATAGAAATTATACATATTGACCTTGATATGTATAGAAATTGCCAAAAACTATACATATCCAATTGTTGAAAGCGGTGGAACATGACGACAAAGGCTCAATTCAATCAAAATATCCCGTGGAACCACATTCCGGAACTTCCGCCTAGAGTGGACATTGATTCGCGCGATATACTTAGAGCGTGCATCTCGGCGATGACTGAGCTTGCTAGGGCAAACGCCTTGGTGAAGATGCTGCCAAACGAAGGAGTTCTGGTTGACACCTTACCACTTCAGGAGGCACGCATGAGTTCGGAAATCGAAAATATCGTCACCACAAACGATGAACTGTATCGAGCTATGACCTCTGAAAACCACCAAATTTCCCCGAGTACCAAAGAAGTGCTGCGCTACCGCGAGGCATTATGGACAGGTGTGAGTAGTCTGCGCGCCCGCCCCACTCTGAACATGTCACTCTTTGAGCAGATTTGTTCGCGTATTCTTGATATGGAGATGAGTGTTCGGGATGACGGGGTCGTGATTGTAAACAAGGCCACACAGCAGGTTATCTACACGCCTCCCATCGGATACAAGAAGATCATAAAGTTGTTAACCAACCTTGAGCACTTCATCAACGACAACAACAATGGATTCCAACCACTTGTCAAAATGGCCGTGATGCACTACCAGTTTGAAGCGATACACCCCTTCGCGGATGGCAATGGGCGGACGGGCCGCATACTCAACATTCTCTATCTTATACATCAAGGGCTGCTTGATGTCCCGATACTTTACCTCAGTCGTTTCTTTATCCAGAATAGGTCTGACTATTACCGTTACCTGCGTGAAGTTACAGAAGATGGAAAATGGCAGCAGTGGATACTCTACGTGTTAGAGGCAGTGGAACAGACATCACGAGACACTGCACGCACGATAGAGGCAATCAATACCCTTATTGACAACCTAATTACGCGAGCACAAGGCAAAACGAAAGCCGTTGAGCGCGAAGGGTTTGTAGAGCTACTGTTCAAGTGGCCTTACTGTAAGATTAATATTGTTGAGAGAGAACTGAAGTGTAGTCGCGTTACAGCCACAAAATACCTGAACGAAATAGCAGATCTTGGGTTGCTTGAGCGCGTGAAGATCGGACGAGAATCCTATTACATCAACAGGAATCTTATGGAATTGCTCTCAAACGTGTAGACGCAAACCCTGATCCGCGAGTGTTGTAACCTTGTTGGGAATAAATGTTTATAGGACACCACGTGTGCAAACCTATAAACCCTGTCAGGGGGAAATATTTATAGAGTAGAAGCACAAACACTCGCATAGCGAATAACAATTGAACGTCCCGGTGCATCGGCGCAATTTTTGTTGCGCAGCCGATTTCTGTATGGTATCATAAATTAAGTGAGAAGAGGGCTTATCCAAGTCTTAATATGTATAGAAATTATACATATTCACCCTGATATGTATAGAAATTGCCAAAAACTATACATATCCAATTGTTGAATATCCCGGTGCATCGGCGCGATTTTTGTTGCTAACCAGAATTCTAGAAGGTGAACGTAATGACACCCACTATTACAGACGACATCACCTCCCAACAGTTATGCGATTGGCTTGCGCCAATTGTAGATAGTGAGATATTTGCATCACGTGAAAAACTTATCGCGCTTCTTGCAAAGCATAGCCCCCACGAGGCCCTGGAACAAGAGTTCCGTGAGTTCTTCAACGGCTACTACGCCCTTGCCTTAGAACTTGAAGCGTACGAAACATCTGTCCTTACGCTCATAGAGGCATCCGACGCGTTTGCACACCTGAAACACTGTGTCTCTATAGTTGAAGCCAAGCGGAAGAGCTCGCCTTTGGGACGCGAAGTACGGCGGATGGGAATGTCCATACACCGAGATGCTGTGCCATCGATAAAGGTAACAGCACTATCCCCTGATGAATTCCGGGCGTTGATGCGGACACTTGGAGATTGGCGACTTTTTGCATTGCGGGAACGTCTCGTTGCGTTAATGGAAATGGAACGTTCCGTTGAGATAGTGCCGCGGCTTCGCGCCGAGTTCTACGAGTTTTTTGTCTCCTATTTGGAACTGGAACTGTTCCTTGAGAATTATGATTACGACCCGGACGAAGGGCTGGCATTGCGTCCAGAATTCATTGAAGAACTAGAACGTGAAGATGAATATATCAAGTCTGGTGGCAAAATGTTTACGCTTGAGGAGGTCGCCGAAGAGTTAGGGGTCAAGTTGAATGTATGAATTGATATTGACTCGAAACGCCGAGGGGGATTTGCGGCGTTTGGATGCCAAAATCCGAAAGCAAGTTATCAGAAAACTTCAACGGCTATGTGAAAATTGTGACGAATACGCCCATAAGGCACTGAAGGGCAAATATAGTGGACAGTTCAAGTTACCTTCTGGAGACTATCGAGCGATTTATACTTACGATAAACAAACTGAGACAGTTACAGTCTCCCGAATTAGGCATCGTTCATCTGTCTATGAATGAATAAATCTAATACTTTTTTAACCTCGAAAAACTAAAAAAATGCACCTACCCCTCAAAGAATACCAAGAGCGCACCCTTGAAACGCTGACAGCCTACTACCAAAACTGCCTGCATTTCAAGAATGCCAACACCGCATTCTACGATTTCACCCAGAGGCCGTATGCCGACGTTGAATCCTTACCCGGCATGCCTTATGTCTGTCTCCGCCTCCCAACAGGTGGGGGCAAAACCTTCGTGGCGTGTCACACTGTGGGCATCACGGCATCTGAACTCTTAAAAACCGAGAGCCCGCTCGTCCTTTGGCTTACGCCTTCAAATGCCATCCGAGATCAGACGCTCAATGCCCTTAAAAATCCAGACCATCCGTACAGAGATGCTTTTAAATCCGCAGGGCACAATGTGGAGATCCGCACTATCGGCGAGGCACTCTATCTCTCTCCGTATATTCTCAACACGAAAACGACGATTATTGTCTCTACGATGCAAGCGTTCCGCGTTGAGGACACCGATGGACGCAAGGTCTACGAACCCTCAGGCGCGCTGATGGGACATTTCACACATCTGCCCGACGAAACCCTTTCGGAGATGGAGCGTGATGAAAGCGGCAAGCCGATCTATTCCCTCGCGAATCTCTTATGCGTTAAACGTCCCCTCGTCATCGTGGATGAAGCACACAACGCCCGAACCGCACTCTCTTTTGATACGCTTGCCCGGTTCAACCCCGCTGCAATCATTGAATTCACTGCCACCCCGGATACCGTCAAAAATCCTTCCAATGTCCTCTATACCGTCTCTGCCGCCGAGCTCCAAGCGGAAGACATGATCAAGATGCCGATTCAGTTGGAAACCACGCCAGCGTGGAAACAGCTGCTCACCGCCGCTATTGCACAGCGCAACACGCTTGAAATTGATGCACAGAAGGAACAGGAAGAGACAGGTGAATACATCCGTCCCATCATGCTCATTCAGGCGCAGCCAAGACGCAAAAGCCAAGAGACATTGACTGTCGAAGTCGTTGAGAAATGTCTGCTTGAAGAACACGAAATTCCCGAAGAGCAGATCGCGCGTGCCACAGGCGAGGACAGAGGCCTTGACAATGTCGACCTTAACCACCCGGGGTGTCACATTCGTTATGTCATCACCGTGCAGGCGTTGCGAGAAGGATGGGATTGCCCGTTCGCCTACGTCCTCTGCTCGGTCGCCGAAATGAAATCCTCCACGGCTGTTGAACAGATATTGGGCAGAGTCATGCGACTCCCAAAGGCACAGCGAAAGAAACAGGAATCACTGAACAGGGCTTATGCTTTCGTTGCGTCCCGCAACTTCTACGATGCGGCATCCGCCTTGACCGATGGGCTCGTCCAAAACGGGTTTGAAAAGCAGGCAGCCGCTGAACTCATCCGCGCTACAGGCGACTGTCAACCCATTTTGTCACTCTTTGCAGGCATGACACCACCGAGCACCGAGCCTACACCCGCAGAACGCGGGGAAGTTTTTAAAGTACCGAAGTTAGCAGTGCAACGCGGGCAAACACACCTTGATTTTGAGGGAACGCGATTTCGAGAAACCCCATGGCGGCTGTCCGAATGCGATGCTGAACTCTCTGAAGAAGAATTTCCATCCGAATTTAACACGGGAGACCGGGGCGAAATCGGGCTTTCTCGCGAGGGACGATTAGAGATGCGATTCTTGGGGGAACTCCATCAACAGATGACTCTCCTCGCGCCGGATAAAAACTGGGATGCAGCACGGCTCGCCGATTGGCTGGACAGAACCATTAAACATCTGGACATCCTGCGCCGTGAGTCCCTCCCTTTCCTACAGCGATTAGTCAAACATCTGATTGAAGTGCGAGATATCCCAATAGAGATGCTCATCCGCAACAAGTACGCCCTCAAGGATGCTGCTGCGGCGAAGATTGATAGCCATCGCCAAACCGCGCACCGCGGTGCCTATCAAAACCTTCTCTTGCCCGAATGTGAAACGCCGGTTGTTGTATCACCGGAACACTGCTTCTCCTTCGACGCACACCGTTATCCCTACAACACTCGTTATGCGGGTGCCTATCAATTCCAGAAACATTACTACCCACACGTCGGCACTCTGAAGGCAGATGGCGAAGAATTCCGATGCGCGCAGTTCATTGACACGTTGCCTGAAGTTAAATATTGGGTACGGAACCTTGAACGCCAACCGCTTTATTCCTTTTGGCTTCAAACCTTAACCGACAAGTTTTACCCTGATTTTGTCTGCCTCTTAACCGATGGACGCTATTTAGTGGTTGAGTACAAAGGCGAGCACCTCTGGTCTGCCGACGATGCGAAAGAAAAGCGCGACATCGGTGAATTGTGGGAGGCGCGTAGCAAAGGGAAGTGCCTCTTCATCATGCCCAAAGGCACAGATTTTGAGGCAATCCGCGCCAAGATGGCCTCAAAATTCTGAGTTCGACAAGGGCACGGTTAGAAACCCCGCCTACAAGAAGCAGGCAGTAACCCTGTGAGTTCGTCTAATACCACTGTCGCGTACCCACCCGCTGGCAACGTAAAATTGAGCCGCACCCCTACCGCAACGGATGCAATTTGATGTAATTCCATTGGCATCCGCAACGGGCGGCGCGTCCCCGGCAACCGTATCCCTGCCACCTTGCGAAACGTTTCAGGTTTAACGCCTTCCGCCGCGAGGAGTTCCGCCTCCACTGCCTGCACTGTGCCAGCAGGCTGACGCATCTTGTAGCCGAAGATCGGCCCCGAGGGACTAATCTCAAACGCATCTGCGCGCGGTTGCTCAAGCGTCGCGTTCTCAACGAGGAACGGGGCCCCGTTGCTATGCTTCACCGCAACATCGCCATCCAGAAGTCTCCCCAAATCCGGCAATCGCTCCTCCAGAATGCAGTTAAACAGATATGCCTGATACGCCGACAAAAACAATTTCCGAAGCCGATGTGGGATGCACGCTACGGCTCTCTCCACAGTACCCTTTTCCGCCTCTCGTTGCACCCGTTGTCCCAACTTGCTGAAACGTGTCTCCTCATCCACAAGCAGGGAACGCACCGCCGTTTCCCAGTCCGCTTTCACCAATGCCTTCCCGAGCAGATGCGAATCGCTGTTGTTCCCAAACCGTTGCACGCCAAACCGATTCGGTGCCCCTTCAGTTGCCAACCGCGCCATTATTTCTTCAACGAGAGGCAGTGCTGTCGGAGAGACATCGCGCACCGTTATCTCAAACCGATTACCTCGGAGGTGCCCAACACGCAACTTATGCGCGTGCCGTTTTGCCCATAAAACCTCAATAGCCGGCACTGCCATCTCCAAAACCTGTTCGGGCGGAACACCTTCTACCGACAACACCTGCGTTGTCACCGCCCGTTTATCCTTCAACCCTGCATAACCGAGGTCCCGCGCATTCACCTGTAGTGCCCGTGCAATCCGGTTAATCGCCTCCAACGTACTGAGATGCCGTTTTCGGATACCAAAAAACGTATGGGTACCCACTCCGGATGGTTCATAAAGCGGCAGCTCTTCAACAATGAAATCTTCAGATTCTATTTTTATCATATTATTTTCCTATGCCTTTTGGTGTTATGAGAATTATAGACGCTATCGTTCGGTTTGTCAAAAATAGCGAGGCGACAAAGGGAAAGAGGGTGCATCTACAAGCGTAATAGAAATATTTTCTTGCCACACGCAATCAATTGTGGTATACTTAATAGCAAGGCATCTGCAACATCTACAAAAAGGAGGCGAAAAATAAGATGGCTTACATAATTTGTGAACCGTGTGTTGACGTGATGGATACCGCCTGCGTTGATGTGTGCCCCGTGGACTGTATCCATACCAGCGAAGGCGAAAACCAGCTCTATATCGATCCAGATGTATGTATTGACTGTGCCGCGTGCGAACCTGCATGTCCCGTTGACGCAATTTCTATGCAAAGTGATGTTCCCAGCGAATGGGAATCCTACATTGAGCTAAATCGTAAATTTTTTGAGACATTTGTTAAACCTGAAGCAACAGATGAGTCAACCGGCGACACAGGGAAGGCAAAAGGGAAAGAACAGGGTATTCCCGAAGAATTTGTGCAAATACCCGCTGCGCCCGCGTCATCGCTTCGTCCCCCCTTGGGGTTATTAACAATGTTGTCACAACCTCTCCTCGGTGCTTTCTCTGCCAAGTTTAAAAGTCGACTTGAGGAGATGGCAGGAAACCCACGTATCTTCAGTGCGGCTGTGTCAACCGGTATCAATAGCCTGGTGAATCTGACGCTCTATCCGCTCGTTCTTTTCCTCATCGGTGTCAAGGGGCGAGGCATAAGCCTTTTCACAAATGAAAGCAATATGATGATTTTTTTGGGGATAGTTGTTGCAATCGTTGAGGGCATCTACCGTTTTAAAGATGAGTTTATCTCTACCGTCGAAACTGAGCAGCCCCGCTACGGGGCAGCATTTTACGGATGGATAGTATCACTCATCGCGACACCGATTCTCACTGTCTTCCGCTCTGTTTTAGTTGTTGAACCAAGTGCGCAGCGTACAACGATGCCCGGGGCAGTTCAGACTGACGGTGTAATCTACGCCGATGACCTGAAGGAGCGATATCGCCGCTACGGCATGGTGAATCGGGTTTCAGAAATGGCAGATTACTACCGTATTGAAATTGAGTTCCCGCGATGGGTGCCCAATTCTGCCGTGAAAAAAGCGTACGACCTGCCGGACAGAATGCCAGACTACGCCTATGAAATCTATCTGAGCACACCTTATTCTCAAGACACTGGGCTGGCACCAGAAACCGTTGTGACTGTGCAGACGCAGCTCCCCGTAAACCCGAAAACTGGCCAATTGGAAGATGCGCGGTTTGAGAAGGTGCTTGGACGGACGAGTTCCTTCCCAAACGGTTTCCGGAATATATTTCCCATTCAGTGCCAACCGGAGGATTTCCGCGCGAATTACCGGAATAGGATGCTTGAGATTATCGTGCCGAAGTCAGGTACGTACGAGGAACTTGCCTTGGAACCGCCAATTCACTACGCGAAACTCAAGGGATAGGGAGCAATAGTTTCGCGAGAACTAAACGAACTGCAACACGCATCTTTGATGCGTGTTCTACTAGTTGGCGCGCTGCGGAAACATCGCCTCTACAGAAAAACGGGTGGGTAAACGTTATGTTGGATAAAGAGATGCTTACTGCCTGGGACAAACGTTACCTCTGGCACCCGTTCACGCAGATGCGCGACTGGATTGAAGAAGAACCGGTTATTATTGAACGCGGGGAAGGGAGTTACCTCATCGATATTGAGGGGCATCGTTACATAGATGGCACAGCCTCTATGTGGACTAATGTCCACGGGCACAATCGCGCGGAACTCAACGCCGCGCTTAAAACGCAGGTAGATAAGATTGCACATGCCACGTTGCTCGGGTACAGCAACATCCCTGCGATTTACCTGGCGAAAAAACTGGTGGAACTTACGCCAGCAGGGCTCAACAAGGTTTTTTACTCGGATAACGGTTCAACCGCCGTTGAAGTTGCGCTGAAGATGGCGTATCAGTACTGGCAACACAAAGGGCAGCCACAACGTAAACTGTTTATCCACTTTGATAAAGCCTACCACGGGGACACGGTAGGTGCGATGAGTGTGGGAGGCATAGATAGCTTCCATACTACCTTTGATTCCCTTCTTTTCAAGGGTATCCGCGTGTCTGCCCCGGAAATCTATCGTTCCCTCGATGCGCCTGAAACGGTGAAGGCACGGTGTCTCAAGGACATCAAGCGCGCACTCGTCCAACATACGCAACAGATTGCGGGAATTATCTTAGAGCCGCTGATTCAGGGGGCGGGTGGCATGCTCGTTGCGCCGAAAGGATTGCTAAAGGACATCGCGACGCTGGCAAAACGCTCGGAAACGCTCCTCATCGTCGATGAGGTGATGACAGGTTTCGGGCGCACTGGAAAAATGTGGGCGTGTGAACATGAGAACGTTACGCCAGATCTTTTATGCACAGCGAAAGGGCTCGCCGGAGGCTACCTGCCGCTCGCAGCAACATTAAGTACCGATAAAATCTATAACGCCTTCCTCGGCGAATATCGCGACCGCAAGACATTTTTCCACGGGCACACCTTCACAGGCAACCCGCTGGCATGTGCCGTGGCGTTAGAAAATATCGCAATTTTCGAGCGTGAGAATCTCCTCACCCAACTCCAAACAACTATCAGTCATTTCAAAACTCGGCTTCAGGAATTCTATGCGCTGCCACACGTCGGCGATGTGCGCGTGTGTGGATTGGCTGCCGGCGTGGAATTGGTAAAAAACCCGGAGAACCAAACCCCGTATCCGTTGGCAGAGAAGGTAGGTACCCGGGTCTGTAAGGAAGCACTCATCCGCGGTGCGATGCTCCGGCCGCTTGTCAACACCGTGGTAGTGATGCCGCCGTTGCAAATTTCAATTTCAGAACTAGACACTTTGCTTGACATCCTCTATGGTTCAATTGCAATGGTGACAGGATAAAGATTGTTAAACACTCCACCCGTTTATGTCAAACAAAGACAGGCAGAGACAGAATTCCGCCCTTACAAATCAGAGTCACTTGGTGTCCTCATAATATAGCGGTGCACGCTTACATGCAGTTTTAAAAATTGTTTCAGTAATGCTGTAGACGCGGTTTCTTTAGCACATGTGATAAAGCGTGCGGTTGGAAACCGCGCCTACAAAAAGAGGGAGTCGGGGGTTACAAACCCCTCCCATAGGGTTTCCGGCTCTACATGCCCCAATGAAATTCTTAAGCCTCATCAAGGTGTGCCCACCCGTGTTTATGAGCGGGGACTAGAAACTGGCGCGCCCTACTGTCATGTTTTGGGCCCTATCTGTCACCTGAATTGTAATAGTATGCGCGCCTTCAGGCAGTTCCCCTGTTTCCAATACGAGTTGTTCCTGTTTGGAATCGAAGATGCCATCGTCAGGGAAAATAACTCTCCAGTGTTCGTCATTGTCAATCTTATAGACCGCTTTCTGGACATGACTCATCGTATCCATCACGTCACAGGTAATTTTATAGCTGCCATCGCCATTGGCAGTGACTTGGATTGCGCCAACAGCCGGTTGGGTGTTGTCAACGTCAAACGGCGTACTAACCTTCTCAGCCGATTTTGCCCATCCTACCGGATTGCTCAATTTGTCGGTTGCGACTACCTTTACAGTATATCTTCCATCTGCGATGGCGGTGATGTCCCATTCATAGTTCGCCTTTGACAATTCCTTTTTCAGGAGCCGCCAGTTGGTTTCGCCAACAGTTTTATAGTAGAGGGTATACTGCAAGGTATCCTGATTGGTATCCTCAACCTTCCACTCAATCTTCCATTTTTTGGAAGGTGCTTCAGCTGTACTATTCGACCTGCCGCCATCGCCGCCGCTGCGCATTCCTGGAGGGGGCAATCCACCGCCTGGGGAACGTCGTCCTGTGTCTTTGCCGGTGCTGCGCCCGTCATTAACGGAAATGCTGGTAAACCGCGGCTCAATGTTCGTCTGAACAGAAGCGAGCGTAACCTTTTTCAGCATAGGTGTTTGCGTTGTGTCGCCGGTCGTGAACTTTGCGCGCCACTGAATGTACTGTCCATCTGCATTTGGGACCTGTGAGCCTTCCGCGGTAGTCAGTTCATCGGACCAGTCGCTCCACGTATCATCAGGCTTCCTGGTTTTTCCCGAGCGGGTTGAAAAAGTGATTGCCGTGCCTGCTGCTATCTCAGATTCCCAAGAGAGTTTTCCCCAGCGTGAAAGGCTTTGCGTATCGTGGACATCTGACTGAAGCGTGCCTTCTTCAACATAGGTGGCTGTCAAAGTAAAGAGTTTACCCGGGTTGCCGGTCGCGAGGAGCGTTCGCGTGCTTCCCTCAACCTCTTTCTGATGTATCGCCAGCACCTGATTTGCATCGCATTTCCCGAGTTCAACCGAATCACCAGTCAGTGGGTTAACACGGTAGAGTTTCCCTTCATCACCGGTACCAATCAAGATTTGTGAGTCACTTTCCATCACGATTGCAAGGATAAGCGGTTCTGGCGAATTCCAAATTGGCATAGCGGTGCCATCCGGCCGAACTTTGTAGATGTTGGATTTGTTCTCTTCAGGGGGCCCTCCACCCGGGGGCGGCGGCCCGGTGGGAGCCGGTGGCCCGCCTGAGCGCCGTCCTCTCGCGGGCTCTGCAGGAGCAGATGTAACCACTGCAGCATACAAGTTCCCTTGGCTATCCATTGCCAGTGCACGAACCTCTTTCTCTTTGGCTTGGTAGATAACGTTTGCTGTGCCGTCGTCCATAATTCGGTAGATAATGCCGTTGTCACTACTACCTGCGTAAAACCCGTTTTCCTGCGCAAGCAACGTCATGATATTTTTCTCTTCCGCATCAAAAAACACACTAGATTCGCCTTCAGGTGTAATTTTGTAAATTTTGCCATCGGTACCTGTTGCAGCGTAGAGGTTACCAGCATCGTCAAATTGCAACGCCCACACATATTTGTCACCTTCACTCAAAATAGTTTGTGGCGGGGTGCTTGCATCGGTGAGCTTGTAAATTAATCCATCAGGCCCGGTGCCGGCGTAAAGCGTATCGTCTGCCCCGATAGCCAGGCTATAAATCGTAACTTCGGGTGAATCGTAAAAGAGCTCGGCATCTTCGCCATCCGCGCTAATTTTATAGATTTTCCCTTCATTCCCGGTAGCAGCATAGATGTTGCCTTGTGAATCCTCAACGAGGGCCCAAACTTGCGTCTCCTTCAGTTTGGTGAAGGAATCAATCTTGGGAGATAACATAACCTCTCCTTGGCTTGTAAGTGAGAGGTGTTTCGGTTTGCCAGCTTCAAAATCCTCATATTGTTGCTGTTCCCATAACGATGTTTTCACAGCAGATGCGACGCTGGCGTAAATAAGGACAATTAAAGTAAGACTCCAAAAGGAGATGCCACGGTGCATTAGAAAATACCCTCCTGTAGATAATTATCGCCAAAATCCAATTTTTTGTATATTCAGTCTCAATAGGTTTCTGAGGCGATGCAAATCAAGCGAAAAATCAAGTTCCTCACATGCGTTTTCGGTGTGCACTGTTTATGGCGCATTTCTATCTACCACAAAGCGCATGATTCCACTTCCAAAGATAACATAATCTGTCGACACTTTATCAAGGTGCAATGTAGTGCCCATAGTGTATCCACTTTCGCCTACCTGCTTCGCGGTGTTCATCACGGACATCACAGAGAGGGGGAGATTCGAGAATTCCTTCCCCTGAACGGTTAACCCTGGTCGCGGGACAAAGAGTTCTAGGATAATCTCGGCGTTGTTTTCCCCCCGTTGCAACAACTCAACTAACTGGTTAATGTTCTTGGGTCGAAAATTAAGCGGGGCGCGTGAACGTTGCCAGGCTTCGTGAAAGCTTGCATTGGTGGCAATGAGCATGATTTGTCCCTCGGGAGTATCCTTGGGAATCGTAATCGTCCCCGTTTGCATAATCGGCGTTTCGAGGTAGGGCCGCAACATCAGTTCTACTTCAACGGTTTCCCCGGGGCGATACCGAAGTTTATCTACCCGGAGGCTATCAATCGTCGCTGTTCGCCGTTTATCCTCTATCTTTACATCGAGAGAGATATCCTCTACCTGAACCTTCGTATACGGATTGCTAGTCAACTGCATCATGGGTGTCCTAAGTGTCTGCATCGCACGCAACCCTGGTGAACCGCTAGAAGAATAGACATTTTTGTAAACGAGTTCACGTGAAGTGAGGACAGGCTGTTCTTTCAGGTTAATAGTTGCTTCGACATTAAGCGTGTGGTCATTCCCCCAGAATTCAAGCGCATCTAAGATAAACCAGGCACCCATCCCTACAAATGTTGGAGACATCCCTTTATGGCGGATGACTTCATAGTACATGTTGTGCTGTTCGCCATAACTCGTTGCCACGTTGACATTCACAGGAATGTAGCTAGGGTGCTTCCCAATGATGCCGGCAATAGTAGCTTCGTGGTCTTGCACGAGGGTGCCGATGGGTTGTGTAGGGGATGCCTGTTTGAACGAGCGCGCGCTGCTGGGAAAAACAAGATGGACATACCCACCAGATATTGGCATGTTAACATTGCCTTCTTGAGACATACCATGTCCATACGCGAGTAACTCATCACCCTCCACATAGGTGATAGTGCCGTAGCCAAAAGCGGAGAAATCACCTCGTGCCATCTCTGTCCCGATTGTCTGTCCGTTTTCAACAGGCGAATTTTTAACAGGGCTGCCGCCACCTACAGCTCGGAGTGGCATCAAATTCAACTGCTCAAAAAATGGCTTGAAAATCCCCATGGCTTCGGTAGTGAGCGGAGGAAGCGCAACAGGCATCGTCAGCTGCGTCGAATCCACGCGCGGTGTTGATTCCATGAGAGGCGCTATCTGAGAATCGAAGGGGCGTTGCGGTTGAAGGCTATTGCCATTCGCATAAAACGATGGTAGCATGTTAATACCTTGTCCCACCGTTTCTGAACCCAAGTTAAAAAGTTGAGTGCCTTCATAACTCAAATTGGGCTCCATGCCGCGTTTCGTAACATTAACCATCGATTCGATAGGTGTCACAAGAAACAGATTGGACTTCTCCCGCTGGTTGAAATAACCCCGTGAGAGTGCCCCCATGAGCCGCCCATCAATATACATGGGGCTCCCACTCATGCCGCCTGCAACACCGGTACGCTTAAAATTCTCACTCAGTCCCTCAACCCATATCAAATCCAATCGCGGAAAAAAGTTATATTCAATACTCACAACCTCAAAATCGAATTCTTCAACCGTTGTCCCGGAAAATACGGTGTAGCCTTTCCCTTTCATCCCCGGTTTCACTTCGGATAACGGCACAAACTTCTCAACGTCCCACTTAATCTCTGCATGGCTGTGATAGGCAGTCAAGCAGAACAACACAAGGACGTAAAGCCAAGCTTTAAGGCGCAGCTTGCAAGCCCATATTGCAAATGTCACAACGTTCACTCCTCTTCTCGTCTCCCACTCTGCTACTTTCGCAATTCAACATGGACTTGGAAACTACGTCCTTAAAACCGTCGGAACATGTGACCGGTTTGATGTTCTTTGCAATGCCAGAGTAGGATACAAATATTGAAAATCTATTATCATATTTCAGATTCACATCGACGCATCTATCTCTTACAATCGTATTCGCAAAATCGTCGGACGTCCATAGGATTTAGGCGAACCTCGCCCTGTAGCGGTGAAACTTCTGCATCGCGGAATAACTGCCCTTACATAAATCCGAGTAACGTCCCTGAAGACCGGGCATAATACTATATAATACCAAGTTAAGACATCAGATGTCAACCTAAATTTTGAAAAAATCATTCGCATTTATCAATATCATACGCTTGAAATTTAAAAAAGCTGCGTTTTTGCTTGATTCCTTTGAAAATCCATGCTATGCTTTTGGAAAAATTGAACTTGGGAGATGAGTGCTATAGCATGTCCAACCCCACTTATATCCTCTCAATCGACCAGGGTACAACAGGCACAACAGTCCTTCTTGTTGATGCGCAGGGCAATATCGTTGCACAAGGGTACCGTGAATTTACCCAGTATTACCCAAAGCCAGGCTGGGTGGCGCATGACCCGGGCGAGATCTGGGCGGTTACACAACAAGCGATAGCAGATGTGCTGGGCCACTCCGGGATTAAAAAGGATATTGTTGCAATCGGGATTGCTAACCAACGAGAAACCACCG
The DNA here is from genome assembly GCA_958295855.1 of uncultured Poribacteria bacterium. GTDB lineage: Bacteria > Poribacteria > WGA-4E > WGA-4E > WGA-3G > CATQHH01. The sequence continues at coordinate 2,000,476 of OY282383.1, forward strand.
TCGTATGGGAACGGAAGACCGGGAACCCGATTTATCCGGCGATTGTCTGGCAGTGCCGCCGCACAGCAGATATTTGCACAGCTCTGAAGCAACGGGGAGTTGAGGAACAGGTAAAGACAAAGACAGGATTGGTGCTTGATGCTTACTTTTCCGGAACAAAAATAGCGTGGATTCTTGATCGAGTTGAGGGGGCGCGGGAACAGGCAGAACGTGGCGAACTTGCCTTCGGCACCATTGATACGTGGCTGCTGTGGAAATTAACAGATGGCAGAGTGCATAAAACTGACTACACAAATGCCTCGCGAACGCTGCTGCTTAACATCAATACGCTTTCTTGGGATGAAACGCTTTTAGAGATTTTCAATGTGCCAAAGGCGATTTTACCCGAAGTGTGTCCATCGGCAAGCCTCTTCGGAGAAGCGAAAATTCCGCTCCTCGCTGGCATTCCTATTGCAGGGATTGCCGGAGACCAGCAATCTGCTATGTTTGGCCAATTGTGCATGAAACCTGGCATGGCGAAGAATACTTATGGTACCGGCTGCTTCCTCATGCTAAATACAGGCCCTCAGCCTGTGTATTCAGAAACAGGTTTGTTGACAACGCTCGCTTGTAGTTTAGATGAAACCGCTGTCTACGCGCTGGAGGGAAGTGTGTTCGTCGCGGGTGCTGCAGTTCAGTGGCTTCGAGATGGCATCCAGATTATCGATACAGCCGCAGAAACGGAACACGTGGCGAGCCTGATTTCGGATTCAGGGGGGGTTTTCGTTGTCCCAGCCTTTACTGGCCTTGGTGCGCCGTACTGGGACGCTGAGGCAAGGGGTGCTATCTTGGGCTTAACGCGAGGCACGACGCGCGAACATATTATTCGCGCCACTTTGGAGGCCATCGCCTTTCAATCCGTGGATGTTGTCACCGCGATGTTAGCACATGCAGACGTAACGCTTGAAAGATTGCGCGTTGATGGTGGGGCCGCTCAGAACAACTTCCTGATGCAGTTTCAAGCAGATATTTTGGGCATAGATGTAGAACGCCCAAAGCAAATTGAAACGACAGGGCTTGGTGCCGCGTACCTCGCCGGCATTGCGACCGGTGTCTGGGCCAGCGTTGAGAAACTTGAAGCCTACCGAAAAATTGACCGCGTGTTTTCATCACAGATTACAGCGAACCAACGCGATGAAAAACTGGCAGGGTGGAAAAACGCAGTACAACGGGTAATGGGCTAAAATGCGACTCCAATGGAAATACTCACTCGTTATTAACCTCTCCGTCATGGCGGTATTGGTCGCGTTTTATTTTTTTGATAGTATCCGGGTGCGGCGGGAAATGAATGCCCTCCATGCCTTGGGTGCTGAGCGAGGGGCTGAACTGAAAAAAATCGCTGAAAACACTATACTCCATGCTGTTGTGACAGAACTCGAAACCTCAAAAGTATTTGATGCAGACCGGCTTGATAGGGTGCTAGATCGACTCAAGCGAGAGCATCCAGATATGCAGGATGTACTAAACATTCATGTTTCCTTAGACGATACCCGCATTCGTTCCAGTCTGCTGACACGCAAAGATACCGCCGAGATTAATCTGGATGCGGCAGATCTGGCGCAAATTGAGACAAAAGGCGCGACGATAGACACGGTAGAAGGCCAGAACGCAACCGCCATTGTTATTAAATATTTAGTTTCACTGGTAACACCAAAGCAGATAAAGCCCTCTGAGGTTGTGGATGAAACTACCTTAGACAGTGGACGTATCTCTTTGCCATTGTGGAAAGCCCTTGTGGCGCAAGGTATCTATGTGCTAGATGCCACAGTGACAATCGAGGAGAAAGGGGAGCAATGGCGGATTACGAATAAGAAACTCGGGAGTCTCTATACCTTACGGAAGGAGACGGACACCTTATGGATTCAAAAAACACAAAGCGGATATATCCAGGTGCTTTTTGATGTACCAGATATTGGCAAATCGATTCGATATGCTTTGCTAATACACGCGGCACTCATCATGATTGTCGGTGCTCTACTCGTTATTCTCATTAACCTGACGACGAATTATCTCATCATGAAACCGCTAGAACGAATGACAGGCATTATTCAGAGTGCCGAAAGTGGAGAGTTGGCTTCACTCCGGCGGACTTATTCATCCGATGAAATTGGGAAGGCAACCTATAACCTAGTACGTATGCTATGGCAGCTGCGGGAATCTCACTCGAAACGGATTGATGCTTTAGGGCAGTTTGCTGCTGGCATTGCCCATGAAATTCGGAATCCGCTGAATTCCATCGGAATGACTGCCCAGCACCTTAAGTCGGTTTTTTCGCAACAAAAAGTGGAACCCGAGGATATTGAGGAAGCAAAAGAACTTTTGGATATCGTTAACCAAAAAATTGGAGAACTGAAGCAGATTTCGGAACAGTTTCTCACACTAAACCGCCCACGGAAACTGAACATGGAACCTGTAAATTTCAACGCGCTCGTGGAGCAGGTTGTATTGGAATTTGCGCTCATGGCGGAAGAAGCAAAGGTGCAGATAGTCAAAAACTACGATACCAACCTGCCGAATGTAACGCTAGATGCAGGGTTAATGCGGCAGACGCTCTTCAACTTTCTGCAAAATAGCATTCAAGCGATGCCCAAGGGCGGAAGCATCTATATCACAACGACGCTTGAACAGACAGAATCAGGGCGACAGGCAATACTCGACATTCGGGATACAGGTATCGGCATCCCAGAGGAAATTCAGGAACAGATTTATGATGCCTATTTCACGACAAAGGAGGCATCTGGCGGCACGGGCCTTGGACTTGCCATCTCACATCAGATTATCACTGCTCACCAAGGCAAGATTGAAATGAAAAGCAAAATGGGGATGGGAACCGCTTTTAAAATTAGCTTGCCGTTCAACCGTAGGCAGGCTTTAGAAATGCACTAAACCCTAGAGGAGATAAACCCAATGCCATCAATACTAATTGTAGACGATGACCCGGCGCAGCTCACAATTTTACAGCGTATATTGGCACGCGAAGGCTACACTGTTGAAACGGCTGGCGACAGCAAGGCTGCGCTCGCTCATATAGAAGAGCGGATGTTCGACCTGGTTATCAGCGACATGTGGATGTCGTCACGCTTTGAGGGACGCGACCTGCTCCGAGAGATAAAACGCACAGACCCGGACCTGCCAGTGCTCATCATGACAGCGTTCGCGGAGCTGAACGATGCTGTGAACCTTGTCGCACATGAAGGCGCGTTTTACTATCTTGAGAAACCCATCCAGATAGAGGTTCTCAAACGGGAGGTAAAGCATGCTTTGCAAACCCGCGGCGCGCTTGACGAAAATGAATCTAATGGCGATGAGTCTACACCGGAGCTCCGCATTGATGACATCGTTGGCGAAAGCGATAGAATGCAACAACTTTTCAAAAATATATCCCGAATCGTTCACCGAGGGGTCACGCAGGTGCTCATCACAGGAGAAACGGGGACCGGGAAGAGCTTGATTGCGCGCGCACTTCATAAACACGGCCCCCGAAAAAACAAGCCGTTTGTTACCATTAACTGTGGTGCAATCCCGGATGCACTAATTGAGAGCGAACTATTTGGCCACGAAAGGGGAGCGTTTACAGATGCTGTCCAGCAGAAAAAAGGACTTTTCGAGGTTGCAGATGAGGGGATACTCTTTTTGGATGAAATCGGAGATTTGCCTATTCAAACGCAGAGCAAACTCCTGCACGTGTTAGAAGAACGCGAAATACGGCGAATCGGGGGCACCCAGAACATTAAAGTGGACGTGTGCGTCATCGCAGCCACGAACAAAAACCTGATTGAGGCCATCAGAGAAGGAGTTTTCCGCGATGACCTTTATTTTCGTTTGAACGTCATTCCCCTTCACGTTCCGCCGCTCCGAGAACGCCCCGAGGACATTCCATTGCTCGTGAATTTTCTAATTCAGAAATTCAGCAACGAGTACGCCGAGGCGCAGCCTAAGCAACTCACACCGCGGGCGATGTCTGCCCTTAGACGCTATCAGTGGCCTGGCAACATACGTCAACTGGAAAACTATCTCCGCCGTATTTTTGTGCTCTCGGAAAATGAGGTTATTGACAAAGACGACTTGCCACCGGAGATTTTGGATACCTCACTCCCCTCAACCGACGTTGAATTTGATATTCCAGAGGAAGGGGTTTCACTGGAGGAGATTATCAAGGAATATGTGAGTAGCGCACTGGCGAAAAGCAACGGCACACAAATCAAAGCGGCACAGTTGTTGGGAATTTCGCGACGTAAACTGCAACACCGGATGCAGAAATATGGGCTCCAGAGCCAAGATTTCAAAAGCGAATAGGCGGAGCACTTCGCAACCGAATGCAAGCAAGCTTTTTACCCGCACATGTTAATACCGCTGGAGGGTGCTGTCAATTTCCTGTGCCCACCTATCAATGCCCCCTGTTAAACTCTTAACCGATTTAAAACCCAGTTGCCGTAATAGCCCCGCCGCATCAAGGCTCCGCATGCCTCGATGGCAGTAAATGACAATTTCAACACCCCGTGTGAGCTCTGTAAACCGCCTGGGGAGGTTGCCTAAGGGAATCAACACTGCGCCTTCAAGATGAACTACCTGATATTCCCATTCCTCCCGTACATCTAGCAAAATGAACCGCTTTCCCTCGTCCATCATCTGTTTGAGATGTTTCGGTGCAACAGTGTACGTCTCTGGATCGAACGGAAGAATAGCCTCCTCTACGCTTGGCGCAGCCCGCGGCAACCTACGCTCCAGTGAATTGTTGATGTAGCGCGCTCGGATTTTCTTCAGTACTTTTTTGATATGTTTGAACATTCCTATTTTCGTTCCGTCCCAAATGCTTTTGACCCATCAGGTTTAACAAACAATTCCAATTATAGCCAAATTCCGCTAAAATGCCAACTGTGCAAAAGTGGTTCATAGGGCATTTCGTTTGCGGAAACTTCTAAAATACCACCGTAATTCCTAACGTAGGAACAATTGGAAAAAGCGGTTCTTCCTCAATTTCACAAGCGATAATAGCACGCGTCTTTTCATCGCGAATTTCACTAAATGCATACTGATCTACATTTGTGTGGTTATATAAGTTTAAGATTTGGAAATACCATGTCATTTCCCACCGCCTATAGGGGCTCCGTTTTGTAATCCGAAAATCGAGGCTATGATACGCCGGCAGCCGCTCCGAATGTGTATCCCCAAACTGCCTGTCACAGGCGAGCCCCTCCTCTGCCAACTGCACCTCCCTGTGAGTTAACGGTGTTTTCGGTTCACCCGTATGGAAACGCCAACTGAGATAGAGATGCCACGTAGGCGACAGTTGATGACTACTGCTCAAAGCGAGAGAATGTCGCCGATCATACTGTCGAAAAATTGTTGTGCCGCCCGCCTTTTCCTCCGCGATACCGTAAGCATAACCGACAGTCCACGTCAAACGATGCGACACTACATGCGTCACGAACACATCCACACCTTTTGCATTCCCTGATTCGGGTGAGGCGAAAATCTGGTTCTGCCGTCCAAACTCCCTCAGCCGTCCCGCAAGATTGGTAAAGGTATTGTAATACCCTTCGGCACGCACCAAGAAATTATCGGTTGGTGTGTATTCTACACCGAAAATGTAATGGGCTGCTTGCTCAGCGCGGCCCACCGTTTTAATGCCATCCTCCACAGGAAGCCCCATCAGGTGAATCGGTTGGTGATAGATGCCCCATGCGCCGCGCAACACGAGGTTTTCCGCCGGTTGTAATGCAAGCGCGACGCGAGGCCCAATCTCATAACTCTGGATGCCTGCCTCCCGGTAACCTTGAACTACGTAACGCCCGCCTACATTGAGTGCGGCTTTTGGGTGCAGCTGCCACTCATCTTGCACAAACGCTTTGATTTCGTTACCACTGTTATCAATATCCGCGAGCATCGGCTTATACACATTTATGCCTGCCTGCCGTTCCTGAACGTTATATTGGTATTGCGCCGCAAGCCAACGCCACGCAATACCGCTACGGAAGGTGTGTTTGTCAAAAAAGTTTGATGTGAATTCCGCTTTTGTGCCGAAGAACCGGAAATCACGATTGTCAAAATCAGCCTTCCCCGTTGTTCTCTCCTGACGCGATGTGCCAGCAAAAACAAAGACATCCGTCCAGTTTGACGTGCCGAACGCATGCCGCCACTTACTCCACACCGTTGAATTGTCATAGCGGGAATCCAAGTTGTTATCCACATCCTCCACGCGGATTCGATTCTTATCCCAACCGTACAAGCCATTGAACGTCAGCGTATCTGCGTCTGTCAACTGATACGTCAACTTCCCATAGACATCAGCGTATTGTGGTTTATATTGTTCATCAACATCCATGAGCGCGAGAATCACATCTACATAACCGCGGCGTGCTGACAGAAGCCACCCTCCCTTTTCAGAGAGGGGGCCCTCCACCATAGCCGTCGCGTTAATGAGGTCCAATCCGAAATTTGCAGAGACTGTCTCGGTATTCGCGGCCCTTGTGGTGATGTCAAAAACACCAGACATCTTTTCGCCGTATTCTGCTGGAAATCCGCCCATTAGCAGCTCAGCGCGCTGGATTAAACCGAGCCCCACCAGCGAGACTGCCCCGCCGAAGTCCTGAAGATGATACGGATTGTAGAGCTCCATCCCGTCTAATCTGACAGAAATATCATCCTTTTCACCGCCCCGCACGCTGAACCGCGCACTGTAATCACTTGAAATCACACCGGGAAAGATATGCCCTGCCCGCATCACATCGTTATCAATCAAAGGGAAACGTTCAATCTCCTGCTTAGAAAGCGATAGCCTTGCAGCCGCGCCATCGTAAATCGTGAACCGACCGGGTGTTACAACAATCTTTTTGAGTTGGATGGGTTCAGTTTCCTCTTGCGCTAAACTGGTTGCCCCAAAAAACAGGATGTGAAGAATAAGACACATCAGATACCGAAAACTGGCAGTGGACATTCACCTGTACCTCAAGATTTTACGTTGTCATCTACTAATACAGCAATTATAGCATGCCACAGAGAAACCTGTCAACATGGTTACCGGATGTGCTGTGTTTTGCGTCTTGCATTTGCTCAATTCTCTGAAATATGTTATACTTTTTCCACATCTTAATAGATTCTGATGTCTAAAAGGAAAATGAGATATGCGTTCTACAAAATGGATGTATGTGCTCTCATGTGTATGGCTTCTTTTTTCAACAATTGCTGCCAGTTTCGGCGCGGAAGGATTCGACTACCTGCCAGACGAAGACACGCTCGGCCTTTGGCACTTCGATGGAGCCGAGGTAACGGATGTCTCCGAAAACGGAGTGAAGGCAGATGTAGAAGGGAAAGCAGCATGGGACGCAAACCAAGACTGGAACCAAGAGGATAAAGCTGGAAAATCGTTCCGCTTTGATGGGAACACGGTGATTTCCCTCGGTGAAGCGGAAGTGCTTATCCCCAAAACCGCCATCACGATTGAAGCCTGGCTCTACCCTGAAGACCTGAGCGGTTGGCGACTTATCTTCACAAACTGGGATGGTGCGCCCGGTGCCTACCACTTAGGTGTTGAGAACGGTATCGCTAAATTTCATATCAATACGGAAGAAGGCGTCGCCTTCGCTGGTGCCGCAAAACCGCTCGAATTGGAGGCGTGGCAACACGTCGCTGGCACCTACGATTCCAATGAGATCAAACTCTACATCAATGGCAAAGAGGTGGGCGCGACAAACCACGGGGGCAAACTGGTTGGTGGAGGGTATGATGTAATCATTGGCAGCAAGAACACGCGGCAATTCAAATGGAAAGGTTTGATAGACGAGGTGCGGATAAGTGGTATCGCGAGGGAAGCGGACGTACTGAGTCCGAACTTGGATGCACCGCAGGCAGTCGAATTCACAGCACTGACACTACCGCTGTTATGGGGCTCTCTCAAGAAGTGAGGAACTAGCACCATTCTGTTTTCGGTTTTCTGTCTGTCCTATCGGGGGAGTCTCGATTCGGAGATGGCTCCTACCTTATCTCTCCCTGGAGCCAAACATTGCCCCAAGGGAGAACGGAAAGCCTCTGGTGAGGGACAATTGGACACTGCAAAAATGAAAGAACAGGTTAGAGCTGCCTTAACTCGTGGCACCACTTTTTTACTGACACAACAGCGCGAAGACGGAAAATTTGAGGGACAACTCTCCTCAAGTACCTTTCCCTCCTGCGCGTATGCCTGGATTCAACTCGCCCGAGGCGAAACTCCGGACGCTGCTCTCATCAAGTGGTTTCGGGAGAATCAGAACGAAGATAATGCCTGGGGGTTGGATAGTGCTAACCTGTCAAATCCAGAGGCAACGCTGTTTGTTCAGTTGATTCTGGAGCAAACCCTCCAACGGGCACCACATCCCCACCTTCAAGAACTGCTGGAATCAATTCCGAAGCACCCGCTGAATCTGGCACTCATCAAATTGGCTTACGCCGCTTTTAATCAGTTTGATTGGAACGAACTCACACTATCAGAAAAAGCTTTACCGTTGATGAAATTAGCCAAACAACTCACTAAGGTTCCGATTCTCCAACGTCGGTTGAAACCGCCGAGGCACCGATTGCCACCTGTCACATTGTTCAACATGCCGATGTTTGACGAGTTGTTCATTGCCGAACAACATACCCTTGTGCCAGTTTTTATCCTAATTGAACTGAATACGACTAAACGCCCCCAAATGATTGCGTCGCTGGTGGCATGGCTGAAAGCACACGTGCTCAGCGACGGCAGTTGGTTTCGGGTCAACTATATTACGGCTCTATCTGTATTGGCACTCATTGAACTGCAAGAAAAGTGGACTGCCGATGAAGACATTGCAGTGCTGATTGAACGCGGCATCGCTTGGCTCCGCAGCACGCGAAACCCGGATGGCGGGTGTCGCGAAGCGTTAAATCTCAACGTATGGGATACCGCGCTGAGCACCATCACTCTCACAGAGCTTGACAGCGTCCCTGGATTCCCCAACGTATCGGGAACACCGGATACCATTCGCTTGGCCGCGCAGTGGCTGACGCTTCACCAAAATGCCGATGGCGGTTGGGCATTTTCCGGGTTGCGCGATAGCACGCTTCCAAGCGACGCGGACGATACCGCGTTGTCAACGCTTGCTCTTATCCGAGCAATGCTTGCGGGCCTGGCTTCGTCGGACAGCGATGCCGTAGCCGAATCAATTCACCGTGGCATCGCCTGGTTAGAAACGGAACAGGGGAGCGATGGTAGTTGGAGCACATATCAACCCGGGCAGGGGGATGTTGGGTGCGTCAGCATCACAGCACATGCAATTGAGACACTGCTTGCATTCAGTAGGGGGGATTTCCCGAAGGGGCGTGCCCTCCAAGGAGCGATAACGCGCGGGATTGCCTGGTTGCGCGGGCAAATACACCGAGAGGGCTATTGGCGAGATCTTTGGTTGGCAAAAAACACCTACGGCACTGCGTGTGCTATTATCGCGCTTGTCAAAGCCGGCATGAAAGATGTCCCCGAAGTCGCCCGCGGTGTGCAATGGCTGGAACGCACACAAAACGAGGATGGCGGTTGGGGGGAAGATATGTTCGGCAACCCCACAGATAGTACGGTAGAACAGACAGCATGGTGTACCCATGCCCTGCTCCTGGCGAGTCGAGAAAATAGGGCTACCCAGGACAGCATAGCGTTTCTGCTCACGCATCAACAAGAGGATGGTTCATGGCAAGAGAGCTGCGTCGGCATCTACTGGGAGGTTATCGGTGGGTATGCGGATGCGATTAATGCATCTGTTTTTCCGCTACTTGCCCTGAATCAGTACCAAAATTTGGGCCGATAATGAATTAACCCACGACAAGCAGGAACGCGATGGGTTAGGTAGGAGCCATCTCCGAATCGCGAGCGCAGAACATGCTATCCATCATCGTCCCAATTCTGAACGAAGCAAAAATTTTAGAAAAAATGCTCTCTCGGCTTCAGCCCGAATTGGCAAACCATGAACTTATCATTGTAGATGGCGGCAGTAGCGACGCGTCGGTTTGTATTGCAAAAAAATATGGAAGGGTGCTCACATCGGCACGCGGGCGGGCAAAACAGCTCAATGCAGGTGCAGCGGCAGCAACTGGGGACACCCTCCTCTTCTTACACGCGGATATTTGGCTTGAACCCGGGGCACTCTCGGCTATGGAACGCGCGCTTTCATCCGGCTACGTCGGGGGCGGGTTTCGTCAAAAAATTGATGGTAAGAACTTGCTATATCGCGTAATTGAGATGACAGCAAACCTACGTGGTGAATATCTGAAGGTATTTTATGGGGATAGTGGCATTTTTCTGGCGCGAAGTGATTTCCAGAAAATAGGCGGGTTCCCGGACGTTCCCATCCTGGAAGAGATGGGGTTTTCCAAGAAACTGCGCAGCCTCGGCCAAACAACGCTAGTCCACCCTGGCATCCATCTATCCGCGCGGCGTTGGGAAGCAAACGGTATTGTCCGAACAACGCTAAACAACTGGCTCATCACCTTGCTCTATTTTCTCGGGGTTTCGCCAGAGAAACTCGCGCGGCTCTATAACCATATTCGATAGCAGCAACCACTTTCTACCAAGTAACAGGGAATGTTGGAAATCCGCTTTGTGAACTTGAACTTTGGCGGTATTTATTATGAAAGTAGTGCTTGAACCCGAATTAGCGGCGGTTGGTAAGAGAGAGGGAATGCCCCTGCGATGCTTCGGGCAGCACAGCGGCAATTCCCTATAGAAGATGTCAAGACAACTCAATGCTGTCCTGGCAACAAAATGTGTTAAATTGAGGGTGGTTATAGACAATAGCTGCAGCGTCGCAATGCGTAATGAAGGACACTGCTACAAACAGCACTTATGCCTAAATTAGCGAACTTGCTTGATTGTCCCCCAAGTGGTTGCTAACTTGTTCTTGGCTTCAACATCAAATGCCCCATTTTCGGCGAGCCAGTTGTTGATGAATTCGGCGACACCGATACCGCGGATATCTGGTTCGTCTGGCCAAACAGCGTGGGCTACCTGCCACATTGCCGCAATCATACCGGTCCCGTCTTTGCCGGGCGTTTTGCTAACTGCGACCGCTGGATCTGCTGTGTCTTTATCTGCTTCGGCAAAAGTAACCACATCCCAATCTGATCCCTCAAAATGCTCAAGACGCCACGGACGGGTAGAGTTAAACTCCTTGAATGAGGGGATAGCCTTTTTTCCGATATCAGTCGCTTTAAAGTTGGCACCCCGGGCATCCCAATTTAACCCAGGGATGTCAAAGACGTTGGCAGCCCCACCGGCAGCGTTCTCCGCACTCCGAACACCGCCCTCGTAGCTCATGTAGAAGATCCAGTCTGCCACGTTAATGACGACATTGCCTTCTTCAATGAAGTTCTCTACATTGGAGCCATCCGGCTTTTTGTTTGGGAACGGATAAAGCGCGCTCGGTGTGGTACCACAAGCAAGGATAATAACATCTTGTTGTCCATTGCCGGTATGCTCTATACACCACTTCGCGAGAGGGGAATTGTCACCTACTTCATCGCCGTCACCAAAGTCTTCAATGCTGTTAAACAGTGCTTTGACACCGGCATCGTTACTAATCACTTTGACATTTTCGGCAACTGCCCCGCCGGAAATCCAATCCGGATTGGTGGGACCTGAGTAAAACGCCAAATCGTTTGCTGAAATTGTAGCCACACTGCTCAAGAGAGCAAAGAGGGCTATACTTACATAGAGTTTCATGATGTGCAATACCTCCTTTTTGGTTGCCATCAGTCTATTTTGGTTTGTTGGGGTGGCATGTTAAGGTGCCGCCCCAGACATTCGTAGTGGAGTTGTCAAAAAGACAACTAGCGACTCGTTTTGATTTTCGCCCAAGTTGTCGCTGCTTTGTCCTGGGCATCTGCTGAAGTTAAGCCTAGGAATGTCAAAAACATTCGCGGCCCCATCCGCGCCATTATCAGCACTTAGCACGCCCGCTTCGTAACTCATGCATCTGATGTCCTTGCAAGCAAAATAGCCCGCGACAGAATCCGCCGAGTAAACGGGAGCGCGCAGGCGCGAAAACAGAACGGCACTTATTGCCTAAACTGTGTTGTTGGGAAATATAAAACTTCTTAAATGTGAAATTAGCGGGGGGGGTAATTAACAAATAGTTAAGATAGCCGAGAGCACAGGCTGACGAGGCGCACGTGAATGCCCACCAAGAGCGGCACCTGTCAAGACATCTTGCCCCCTGCGTGTTAATTTTTTTTACCGCGGTTTTAAGGAATCGGTTTTTCACTATCGTTACCTGTTAAAAGGTTTTGAAGATGCTTACTTCTAGGGATGGAGGCGATGTTCATGCCTACCACACTTCAATATAAAGTATACCTAAAATGCAAAGCACTGTCAACTTTTTTTCAGACAACCGTTACCTCTGTCTGCATAAAAGTCTTTTTTAATTATACTCTATTTTGTTGGCGTTTGTCAAGCATTATTTCGAGATTTTATCTCTTGAAAATGAATGAAAATTCCCCTATTGCTATGCAGAGCGTCGCGATTCGGAGATTGCTCCTACCTGACAGGTCGTTGGCGGCAAACATGAAACCTCCACGGGAAAACGGAATGCTTCTGATTGCTATGCTTCGAACTTGACCCCGCGCAGATTCTGTGCTACACTTTGCGTATACAAAAAAAGGCGAGTGAAAAATGAATCTCAAACACAAAACAGTTCGTCAATGGATCGAAAACAGGCTCATTTTCGTGCTTCTCAGCGTCTGTTTTCTCATCCGTACTCATACAGCGTTCACCGAGTTCTCTCCTGTCATCATCAATGAAATTGATGGAAGTGAGATGGTTCTGATTCCTTCGGGGCCCTATCTTATGGGAAGTACATCGGCACAAACTGCCGCTTTGATCGAAAAGGACGCACGGCTCTCCGAGGATTTTTTTGAGGCAGAACATCCACAACATGCTGTGTCGCTATCCGCCTTCTACATCGACAGCTACCCCGTGAGTAACGCGCAATATGCCGCTTTTATTGCAGCAACGGGACATTCGACACCGAAATATTGGACACACGTTCCACAGATGGGGGGAGAAGAATCCTTTCCTGTCGGTTCTAAACACGGCACACATCCTGTTGTTGGAGTCTCTTACGCTGATGCCATGGCGTATTGCGAATGGACAGGAAAACGGATGCCTACAGAAGCTGAATGGGAAAAGGCGGCACGCGGTGGGCTCGTTAATCAGAACTATCCGTGGGGAAACGAAGCCTCTCGACATCATGCAAATACTGTTGGTATTTGGGGAAAAGACAAGTGGTTCTGGTCCTCGCCTATCGGCAGTTTTCCTCGTAACGGATACGAGTTGTATGACATGGCAGGCAACGTGTTTGAATGGTGTGCTGACTGGTACGCGCCGGATTACTATCAGCATAGCCAACACCGAAATCCGAAAGGGCCTGAAACAGGGCAGACCCGGGTGCTGCGCGGCGGCTCGTGGAGCAACAATCTCTTCGGTATTTATCAGATGCGGTGTGCCTATCGATTTCACGCGCGTCCAGAAACTCGCAATCTAATCATCGGTTTTCGATGTGCTGCAACACCAACCCCGTAGTACAGTTCAATTAAGCAATTCCAATTGCTCATCCCCCTCCACAATTTTCAGAAACCGATTCACTGGTACCTCTGAAAATTTCTGAACGGTTCCGCTTTGCCATCGAATCTCCAGTTCCACCCTTTCTTGTGTCCCAACCCCAAAATGTATACGCAAATCGTTTTGTGATAGGTAGCTTGAACCGCTCCGCACCTCTCGTACTTGAGTGTGCTCGCCTGCTTTGATAAGTGCTCGCGCGCCAATAGCAGCGCGGTTGGAAACGGTGCCTATCAACTTAAGATTTATCCAATTTCCCGAACGATGCCCGCCATCGTTCCATAGAATATCCACGCCTTCTCCGACGTTTGACACTACCAGATCCAGAGCGCCATCATTATCCAGATCACCGACAGCACTGCCGCGGCTGGAACGTTGCAACGCAAGTCCTGAACCGCTTTCTGTTGTGACATCAATAAAGGTACCATCTCCCTTATTCCAAAACAGGTGATTCGGTTGGCCGTAAGTGGTTGAATTATCGATGAGCGTTACGTTGTCGTGGATATGCCCATTCGCGATGAAGATATCCTGAAATCCATCATGGTCGAAATCAAAGAAATTCACACCCCACGCTAAATATGGTAAGCTGATATTTCCGGTACCGGACGCATAGGTGCGATCTGTGAAGAACTCACCTTTATCGCTATGATAGAGCGTATTCGTCTGATGCTGAAAGTTGGTAACAACGAGGTCCAACCATGTATCGTTGTCGTAATCACCAAAAGCAACGCCCATGCCGTTTTCAACTAATCCGTGTTCGCTAAGTGCCACGCCAGCAAATTGGCTCTGTTCCTGAAACCGCCCACTTCCATCGTTGTTATAGAGGAAGTTCGCGTCTGCATCGTTTGCGACGTAGAGATCTGTGTCGCCATCCGCGTCATAATCTGCGAAGGTAACGCCCAGTCCCCGCGCAGCGAAGTTGTCAAAGCCCGCATTCCGCGTATCATCTGTAAAGGTGCCGTTGCCATTGTTGCGAAAAAAAATGTCTTTCACGCCATCATAAACTCGAGGACTACAGTAAACCAAGATGCCATTGACTCGGCACGGCGTGTGCGTCTCCACAGAGAAATTGACGTAGTTAGCAACGTAGAGGTCCACATCGCCATCTGCATCCACATCCGCAAATGCACATCCCGCGCTCCAGTCAAGCACTTGGACTCCCGCTTCTGCTGTACGGTCTGTGAAAGTTCCATTGCCGTTATTTCGGTAAAGTACGTTGGAACTAAAGTTGGTTACGTACAGATCAAGCCAACCGTCGTTATCGTAGTCACCGACACAAACGCCGGCACCGTAGCCTCGGTCTCCAACCCCGCTTGCTTCGGTTACATCGACGAAATATCCCGTACCATCGTTTCGATAAAGGCGATTCATTGCATCCCTAACGGTATCAGATAAATCCAAATTGGTACCGTTGACGAAGTAGATATCTACATCGTCGTCGTTGTCATAATCAAACAGTGCTACTCCAGAGCCGAGCGTTTCGACAAAATACTTCTTGTAACTGCGGCCATCCTCATGCCGGAATGTAACCCCGCTCTTCTCTGTCACCTCTGTAAACGGAATACTTGGTTGTCCACTTCCATTGGAGATAATGAGAAAGCTCAGGAGAAGTGGGAATGCAAACTTCATGAAAAAATACCTGTGGATGCGACGGTTCGTCAGGGTTTGCTCTCGTAATTTTCACGAGAGACGATTCAAGGGTCTTTACATAGACAAGGGTATTATATCGCAGCTAGGCGTAGAAATCTATCATCTTTCGGTGCTCTCCCACCGTCAAGTTGCAATAAAACGGTAAGATTGCTACAATATGGGAAGATTCAATCGGTAAGCCTGTTTTTCAAACGTGCTTGGGAGAAAAATCGATGTCCCCCTGTCCACCTATAATTGGGATTTGTGTCCTTCTCATCGCTATCGGGAATACGACTGTCGCAAGCGAAGAGGCAATGTCCCTGTTTTCACAAGGCATCAAAGAATTAAACGCAGGTGAGTTGGACGCTGCCCTCGAAACATTCAGACAGGTTACAACAACCGCGCCTGACTTCGCAGATGCACACTATCACATGGGGTTAGCTTACTACCAAAAGGCAGAGTTCCGAAAAGCGATTGAGGCATTTACGCAAACGTTAAAACGCCTCCCCCGTGACATAGATGCGCTTATCAAACTCGGACTGGCTTCACACAAAGCAGGTGATACAGATGCCACAGGCCGCGTTGCTAAGCGCGCCTTCTACGAACAGGCAGTCAAAGCATATCAGACCGCGCTTGAAATTCAACCGCATAACGTAGAGGCACTTAACAATTTAGGGCTTGCTTACAAGGAATTAGGTCGGTTTGACGACGCAGTTGCAGCATATCAGGAAGGATTAACCCTCAGCCCAGAGCTGCCCCAGCTGCATGCCAATCTCGCAACTGCCCGCGACTTACAGATTGGAATTTATTCGCTTGCTGCCCATCGGCACTATCAAGTAGGAGCACGAGCTAAACGTGCAGGGCGAACAGAAGCAGCAATAGCTGCTTGGAAACAGGCAATTGCCGAAAGCCCCAAGTATTTACAGGTCTATCCGCAGTTGGCTGCCCTCTACTTTCAGAGAAGTGAATATGAGTTGGCAATTCGTACTTACCTTTCGGCAATCGCGTTGGTATCCGAAGGTGAACTTTCTCACCCTGCAGGCACAGCAGACCTTTTCTATAACCTGGGTAACAGCTATCTATCCGTACAGCAATTGGCATCCGCAATTTCTGCCTACCAACGAGCAGTAGATATAAACCCAGAAATGGTAAGTGCTTGGGCAAACATGGCCACAGCACTGCTCGAAATGGAACAGTTTGATCTTGCTATTGCGGCATGTCAGTCAGCATTAAAGCCGCATACCACCGCGCCTTCTTTGGGCGAAAGTTCGCGTGTTTCGCCGTCGGAACTAAGTATCATTGAATTCACCCTCAAGACCGCTCAAGAGCTAAAAGCAGGCAAATACACAATGCAGGCTTATCGCGTATGGAGAAGCGGGGTTGCTGCAGGAAACCGTGGGGATACGCTGACTGCACTTAAATTGTGGAAGCAGGCGAGCACGCTGAGCCCACGTTACGCGACAGCACACGAAAACTTAGCGTGGACATACTTCAACCTAAAACGATTTGACGATGCAATCCAAGCGTGTCAGACTGTTCAAACCATTCGTCCGAGCCCACAGGTCGCACAGTTGATGGCATTCGCTAGCGAACTTAAAGCAGGAAAATATCCGTTTAAAGCCTACCAACTGTGGGAACAAGGCCGACGCGCCAGTGCAGCAGGCAATATGGAGGCCGCAGTTGAACTGCTTTCTCAGGCAATTGCGGCAGGCCCCGAATTTGCGGCGGCATACAATACACTGGCATGGCTCTACGCCGATAAATTGGGGACGAATTTAGCAGAAGCAGAAAAGCTGGCAAGACGCGCTTACGAACTTGCCCCGGATGCAACGCATATTTACGATACGCTTGGATGGATACTGTATAAACAGGGACGCTACACGGAAGCCCTTAATGCCTTTGAACAGGCACTCGTGCACACTCCCAACAATGCCGAATACCTATATCATGCCAGTTTAGCGGCGATGGAAAACGGACAACCCGCCCAAGCGTTGAAATACCTAACCCAAGCTATTGCCCAAGATAAGCGACTCATCCAGAAGGCGCGAACTCAAAGTGAGTTTGATGCTATCCGTTTTACCTCGGCATTCCGGGCACTTGTGCCCTAACTATAATCTTCAGCTCTCCTGCTTTATCGGACGGTTTCTGCAGCGTCTATTCTTCTGTAGCCTCTGTCTCCGTTTGCCTTATGCCATTATTTTGCCAATTTTCCGCCTTTTCCTTAAGCTTCTCAAGGTCACCGGGGGTCTTGAGGTCCACGATGTGTGGGGTAATAATAATAACAATCTCGGCATCCTTAATGACAGTTGCTGTCTTTTTGAAGAGCCGCCCGAGCCATGGAATATCACCTAAAATCGGGAGTTTGTTTTCCTCTTGCTGCTGTTTCCTGCGGATGATGCCCCCAACGACAATCTGCTGTCCATCTTCAACGTCAATATAGACACTGATCGAGTTGTCATCGGTGATAGGCGCGTTGAATTCGGTAAACTCAATGAAATTACTGGCACTAATGTTCTCAATATCCAAGCCGATAGTGCGTTTTCCATCTTGTCCTGCTTGCGATTTGGCAATATAGGGCGTGAGCGAGATGTTGATGCCGACCGGCGGATCGATGAAGTCATAGTTGAAGAGCGGCTGTGTAACAGTATCCCCCAAGATGCTGTTGGTATCAACGCTCTGGAGGTATGGGATGCGGCGGCCGCTACTCCAGGTGGCGTTCCAACTATCGCGTGTTAACAGCGATGGCGTTGAGAGGGTTCGCACCTTATTTTCCCGGATCAGCGTATGGAGGAATGCCATATACTCTTTAGTTGCCAGGCTGAGGTTAAACCCGGAGATTTCTTGTTCAAGCCCTAATTGGCTACCAAGCTCGCCGACAAGTGGGTTACCGGGCCGCGATGAAACCCCAAAGATTCTGTTCTCCTGTGCTGTCAATTCAATACCGAGTTTAGTGGTTTCATCGAGGGTGACTTCGAGAATCTGAATATCGATCCAGACTTGCCCGCGGACGAAGTCTAACTTCTTAATGAGAGTTCTGACATCCGGAAGGTATCGCTGAAGCGTGGTGATGATAAGGGAATTCGTGTCCGCATCGGCGAAGACGGTGACTTTGCCGCGCAAAGAGTTGATGTCCTGCTGCTCCTGCCTTCCGCCGGAGGCAAAGAAGGATCTAAAACTGAATCCGCCAGATTCTTCACCTTCCCACACCTGTCCGAGGACAGTTGCGAGCTGCTCTGCGTTTCCATACTCCAGCCGGATTGTCTCTGTAACCTCTTTTCGGCCTTCAGGTGTGGGAGTATCCATGGAGTTGATAAACTCTGTGATGAGATCAAAATTGCGTTGTGTAGCGGTTGAGACGATGACAGCATTGAGCGTGGGATAAGGTTCAGCAGTGACGTTGCCTGCCAATGAACCTTGCGTCTGATTGCGTTGGCGTTCAGCAAGGAAAAAGAAGAAGTTCCCTGAGTTGTTGGAGCTGCCTTGATAGACATTATTGATGATAGCCGCGACATTCTCCGCATCGGCATAGTTGAGTTTATACATGCGGGTGCCCCATTCCTGGTCGGGCATGTTGACATCAAGTTTTTCGATAAGTCCGTCAATTGTCTCAAAGTTTTGTGCACTCGTAGAGATAAGGATTGCGTTGAGCCGCAGGTCGGCAACGAGGTGGACTTCACCTTGCACACCGAATCCCCCACCGTCTTCAGTGGATCTTCGTTCTCTGCGGTCCCACCACGGTCGATCTCTATCACGCCCTGCACTGCCGCCTTCAAAGAGATCTTGTAGACTGGGCACGATGGTTTCGGCATTAGCGAACTTAAGAAAATAGAGTCTAATTTCTTCTTGTGTCTGCTCCTGGTCGAGTTCGTTGATAACCTTTTCGATGATGGAAAAGTTACGAGGATCTGAGGAGACAACGATGATGTTGAGCCTGTCGTTGTGAGAGACGTTGACATTGCCGATGATGCCTTGGGATTGGTCGAGTCCCTGTTCGCGTTGCCAGTTTCTTAATTTTGCTCGATCCCAAGCGTCCATTCTGCGGCGGCCTTCGCTACGCTCACCGGTGAGTACTTCTTGGAGCGTTGTCGCGACATCCTCGGCGGCTGCGTAGTTAAGTTGGAAGGTACGTATCCGGACTTGTAAACTGGGTGCGACATCAAGTTCCTTGATGAGCTCTTGGAGGAAAACCAGGTTTGCCTCAGAGGCTTTGAGCACAAGTGAATTGGAGCTGGTTTCGGCAACAATCTTGATTGTGCCATCAAGGATTTCGTAACCGGTGCCGTCAGTTTTCATTTGGGCAGCTGCCGTTTTTGCTTGTTCTGCACTCATACCGGGGCCGCTGCTTTTTTCCTGCCTGTCATCGCGGCCTTCTGCTTGCTGGAAAATGTTGGTGAGTGTCTGCGCCAATGAAGCGGCTTCAGCATAAGCGAGCGGGACGATGAGAATCTTTAAGGGAAACTGTTCACCTTCATCGGCGACCCGCAGAATAGAAACAATCCGGTGGATGTTGGACGCAACATCAGTAATAACGAGTGAATTGGTTGATGTATCAGCGAAGATATTCGCCTGTTTATTGAGTAGTGGTTTGAGAGATTCTACCTGTTCCGCGGCAGTGATATTTTCTAATTGAACGATATAGGTCTGGATTTCGTCAGTGAGATCCACTTGCTCCGGGTCGGGCGGAATGTTCTTGACTATACCCTTGGTCACCATGGCCCGCTCAAACGTTGTCACCAACAATGTGCTATCAGTCCGGATAAGGGCGAGATCATATTGCGCGAGGACGGTTTTGATTTTTTCAACTACCTCGTCAATTGTTACATTCCTGAGATTAATTAGGGAAAACTTTTTATTTTGAATGTCCTCTTCACTCGCGATAATGGTGAGGTCCGCTTCGCGTGACAACCACTCGAAGAGCCCCTTAAGCTCTTGGCTCGTAAAGTTAAAGTCGAAACGTATCGCGCGGCCTTCTTCATCCGTTTCGGCGACACGCATAGGCGGTTGCTGCTGGGCAGAGAGCTCCAGAAGCAGACTTGTCAGCAATCCTACACAAATAAATGAAATCCATAAAAGCCGGGAAATCTTCATAAAAGTGTTCTCCTCAGTTAATGTTGTTGTTTTTTTTAACGTAGTTGCATTTTGTAAGCAGAGATTTATTCGTCCTGGCACCAAGCGTGTGTGAACATTCTCTGTGGCAAAGGCAGTTTTGACACCCTCGTCAAAACTTGATGCATTTTTGTCTAAAAGATTTGTGCAATCATAAGCACATCAACATTCAAACTCGTTGTACGTCCAGCGTTCTGCCCGCGGCCTCCCATTTCTCTGGCACGCGCGTTTGCCTGCGTATCTGCAGAAATTCTCAAATCCCTGACTGTTAACCATTTAGTACTCGTTTCAATTAGGTGATTTAAGTTAACCAGTTTTTCCATGTCAGTTTTGAATTTCATTTCAACGATGTAAACTTCGGGCTGATACGTCGACGGTGCTAAAGCCAACTGCTCAAAAAGTGCTGTCCGTTGTTGCAAAATCTTCTCAATGTATTCGACTAACGCTAAAATAAGTTCATTGTCCTGTTGATGCAGGTCTTCTTCTTGCTGTAGCGACACTTCATAAGCGCGCATAGCCTGTGTGAAAAGGTCCAAGAGTATGCTATCCTGCCTAAATCGGATTTCGACAGCTGCTGGCTTCGTCCCGATGCCGAAGATGCCGGGGCTGGAGGCTTTTGTCACCCTGTGAACCTGCGCCTCAAAAAAGCCCTGCCTGAAATCTGTTGCCCCCAATAACTGTTGCGAAATCATTGACTTGATAAAGGCGGCAAGTTCTACACGGACAGGCATCGGGATTGCCTCAGGCAGTGATGCAAATTTCCAATTCTCATCCGCATCTATTGTCGGAGCAGACCGGTCCCCATCCGTAGTTTGGGATGTCCCGCCATGTTGCGCGGTGTCTGCACCATCCGCTTCTTCATCTTCCGGTGGTTCATCTCCGTGCAGCCATGCATCCAGCAAATTGGCATAAGTGTCATCCTCGTTTTCCTGTGCTACTAACGCTTCAAGTTCCTTATGTTCCGATTCTAAATGTTTCATATAGAGATAAAGCACAAGATTTTTCTGTGTCTGCACGGTAAGCTTTTCGGTCTGTTTGCCGGGCGCAGACTTAGTGAGGAGTTGATAATTTTGCTGGATACCGGAGCGTTTCACCAACGCATCGATGCGCGCCCTAATTACTGTTTCAGGGTGTTCCCGATCAAAAATTGTGGGCGTGCTTTTTAAGCGTGCAATTGGCTGCTGCTCTGCTGTTGCTAAACCGGTGTCTTTGTAAATCTCGGATTCAACAGGTTTTAGAATATCCGCCACCTGCACTAAATTTTCAGTTTTCGTTAACTGTTCTTGTTTCGCTTCAATGTCTTGATTGGCAAGCAAGCCGTGGAAGGCAGGAACCACTTGTATCGCAAGTAAAATGAGGAGAACAACTCCTAAAATTCCTAGCAATACTCGGCTCCGCGGCGTTAATTGGAGATTTAGTTCCATTTTTTATCTTTTTTGCTCCCGTTCGAAATCGCTTTTTTCGCAAAGTTATCCTGAACGCTATTTCTTACGCTCGTCCATCGGCGCGTGCTCGGGGGGTATTTCCTCTTCAGACGTTTTGGAATCTGACGGAACAGATTTGGGTGCTTCAGGTTCCGTCTCTACCCACTCTCCCTTTCCCTGTTTTTCAAGCGTTTCAGAGGCAGGTGGCGCGATGTCAGGATTCTTATCCATCTCTATTTCCAGTACGTGATGCTGAGGCATTGGATGCCGTGATTTCGCAAATGTTTCCACGGCTGAAGTTTCAAGGTTACAACGCACCTGCACTTGGAAAATTGTTTTTCTATTTTCAGAAATTGTGGTGACTTCGCCCGGTTGCACGTTGGTAAACACCTCTGAACGGTCGAGAGTACTCAATAAGGCATTAATTGCCTGATGGGAGGCAGCTTTCAGATTAAACGTAATTTGTGCTTTGGCCGGGTCATCCAAGTTGCTCATATTGAAATTAGCCCACGCGACCTGTGTTCTATCGCCGAACAGCTGGCTGAGCATGTGTAAAATATCAAGCGGCGAAATGTGGTGTGTCAACATATCGGTGAGTGCCAATTCGCGTTCAAGTTGTGCTTTGGCATCTGTGACCTGTTTCGATAAGTTTGCAATTTGGGCATCCAGCGATGCCGCTTTCAACTGATGGGAACGCTGTAAAGTGATGCCCCCAAAAGCCAGTCCTACAATGAGTAGTCCTCCCAATCCCCCGGCGGTAAGCAGTCGGCGTTGCCGAGCAGATTGCGTGAGCGTTTCCGCTGCCTCCTTTGGTAAAAGCGAAACGCATTCCGTAGGGTTCAACAGGCCGAGTCCCACACCTAAGGGCACTGCCAAGGTATGGCCCCACTCGTTAAACGTTGCCTGAACTGTAGGGTTGTCAGCCCGAATTTCCATATCGGTTCGCTGCGCGAAGGTATCAAGCGGATTCCAAAGCCGCGTAGGGATGTTCAGCTGTGCTTCGCACACCTCTACGAGCTCAGGCACGCGCGAGCCGCCACCACACAACCAGAGTTCTGTCTCTGCATCTTGTAGGGCAGTATTTCCATAGCCGCCTGCGCCTTGCTCTGAATCGCCCTTTCCTATTTCGCGACTCGCCGCAGCAATAGAACGCTGGAGTTCACCCAGGAAACGGGTTACCCATTCATTCGTAGGTGCCTCTCGTGCTGAAAGGTGTCGCTTTTCCTGCTCGGCAGTTTCAAGATCGACGTTTAGGGCTGTCATCACAACTTCAGACAAGTGGCTCCCACCGACGAGAAAACTCCGTGAAAACCGCAGCGAACCGTCCTGCAGGAAACAGAAGTCTGTCAACTCAGAACCGATATCGGCGATGATTGTGTTCTTTCCGGTCGCGTTTTTCCCTTCGCTTTCTAAACGTGCAACTGCTGCAATTGCTACCATTGAAGGTGTCACCGCCGAAGGCGAGACACCTATCTGTTCAAGTATGTCCATGTACAACATCACCGTATCCCGCCGAGTTGAAACCAACTCCACCGATGTTGATTCGGCTGTTTGCTGTACATCATGATAGGCAAAGATTGCTTCCTCTACTCGAAAGGGGAGCTCTGTTTCGGCAGCGATCGCAACCACCTCTGTCAACTGTTCCTCGGTCGTCACAGGCAGGTTGGCTAAACGTTTTGTACTGACCAAGAAGCGCGGCAGCGCCACACCTACGCCAGTCTTATTTCTGTTGAAGATGGAGAGTATACCCGTAGGCGCGCTTCCCATGTCCATCCAGAGTTGCCTCACCAATTCTGTTACCGTCTGCCGGTCGTCCTTGTCTGGATACGCCACGACGCTCGCATTAACGAGATGTACGGCTGTGGCACTCCGTTCAAGTTGGACTATTTTCGCTGAGTTTGTGCCGATATCCATCGCCACTATCCGATTTTTTGCCATAAAACTTAATCCTGCTGCCAATACTGAACTGTCAACTCATCCCCTGTCCGGTCAATTATGCCGACACACATCGACACGACTTTGTCATTTGCATCAACGCCAGTCGCTTCAATGCGGAACCCATGTGAGCGATAGGCTACCCAATCCACAACCTCCCGGAAGGTGTCAAAGTCGATTTCTGCTATATCCAAAAGTTGTGAAATTTCAGTAAACGGATTGCCGCTTATCTCTTTTTGCGTTAAGCTATCTATATGAACAACGTTGGATTGTGATTCTTCGCGTCGCCTGACAACCGCTTGTGCCTTCTCTGCATCCATTCCTGGTAACAGTGCCAAGGTTTGCGCCGATGCGGTATTGATGTTGATTAACCCGTTCCGCGTCTCGCCATCCTTTAACGTAACCTTATCAACAATACCGCGAAATTCCCCCTGTGTCAACATTTTAACCTCTTTAATCGCATCAACGTTCTGGAAAGTACTAACAGATTCACGATGGTTCACAATCCGTTCAGCAATTCCTTGATCAATGCCTTCTAGCGATTGCAACGTCTCCACATCTGCGGTATTAATATTAACTTGTTCCCCTTCCTCTTGCGCTGCCCCGTCATTTTCTCTGTTCTCACCCTGTCCCTGCTGAGTGTTCGTTTCTTCTTGTGGCTGGGTATCTTCGACAGTAATTCTCTCGCGGATTGAATTGAAAAGTTCATCCGAAACGGCTTGTACGTCTACAAGTGCGGCAAACTTTTCAAAATCACGTTGCTGGATGAGCGACTCCGCCTCGCCTTGCGTGAAGACAGGTTGATTGTTGTTGCCTTGAATCTGCGTTAACTGCCCGGTTTCCGCTGTGTTAACGTTGACCCGGGGTTGTCCGTTTGCATCTGTGTTCGTGTCGACTGAATAGATAGTTGCCAAAGTAAGCAGGCCCTGCTGCTGTGGCTGATTTTCAGATTTGTCAGCGGATACATCTCCAGCACTACCCGCAGATGCAGTTTCCGTTTGCTGTTGCTGCACGCCATAGAGGAGTTGTGCTGTCATTCCCTCAACTCGTGCCAGATCTCGAACGCTACGATACGGTTGTCCCTCAACAATTCGGTTTGCAAGTTCCTCAGTCGCAGCATCTTCGGGATTTGCCCCTGCTAGAGTTAACAGATTGGTAAGCAGCCCTACATCAGCCGTATTGACATTAACCTTTGCTGCTTCGTCGGTAGCTGTGACACGATAGTTTAAGAGATTTCCGAGCTGAACTCCATCTTCAATCTGCCCATCGATGGGTTCACTCCAACTTTCACCGGTGGAGTCAAAAGACGTCCGGTCTGTGCGTAGTACGGCAAGCATCCATTCAAACCCTGCTCTGGCGGCATAGTGATACTTTGCCCGGTCCAAGAAATTTCGCTGTGCTCGCTGTTCTATGTGGATAGAGTAAAGCAACTGCGTCGCCAAAATAGAAAGGATTGTCAATATCCAGAGCGTTGAAATCAGGGATAGCCCCTCTTCTTGGAAATGCGGATATCGGTTAGTCACTGTTTTTCACCGTTTTAACTTTGCCTTAAGGACAGAGCACAATCTAACAAATCGTGCTACGATTGCCATTGCGATGCGGAGACGGCTCCTACCTCAACTATCACTAGATGTAAACATTACGTATTGTAAGCACATACCGCGCTCGCTATGCCTGCGGTTCAGTAACCGGCCCACTTACCGAAGAGAAACCATCGTTGATTGTGTCATCACATTTGGCTGCGTTGCAGTTTGCGTCTGTGATGAACTTTGCGATGTGCCCACGCTTGAGTCACGCTGTGTTTCACCTTGAACCATAATCAGAATTTGAACGGCACTTGGGATGTTTTCAGTCTCATCCCATGAATCGTACCAGGTCTCCGACTCTCCATCAAAATACTTCAAATCAAAACTGACAATCCCGGTAACGAGGGTTGCAATTTCGACATGAATAGGTTCACCGTTTGCGTCGGTTTCCGGCACCGTGCCTCTCTCCAGCAGCGAGCCGATGACTTCTTCAGGATTTAGGTTTGTTGTTGCCACCCGAAAGAGCGCGAACTTCTCAGTTTGGGCATTAGGTTCAAACTCAAATTCGTTTTGGAATGTAGCTTGGTTTTGTAAGCCTACATTGCCTGGGCTTCCACCTGGCTGCGTATCAGCACCAACGAAGTACGCAACCCGCTGCACATCGCTTACAAGCGGCACAGGAACTGCAGATTCTCTTCCTGAATTCAATTGCGAGAGAAACGGATCCGGATCTGTCTTCACCAACGTAACGAGACTGAGTATATCTCTATCGCCCGATTCCGAGGGCATATCTTGTGTGTATAGGGACAACTCAGGTTCATCAGTAGCAACTTGTATGTGCTGCAAATCGGTTACAAGCCGATCCAACGCGACTCGGCACCTTTGTGCTGCCAGCATTTTGGCCTCTGTCTGATAGTAAACATCTATGGCGGTTTTAAAGACGAGATATGCGGAACCTCCGATAATCACAAG
The DNA here is from genome assembly GCA_958295855.1 of uncultured Poribacteria bacterium. GTDB lineage: Bacteria > Poribacteria > WGA-4E > WGA-4E > WGA-3G > CATQHH01. The sequence goes on from OY282383.1 coordinate 2,026,704, forward strand.
CACGCTAACGGCTATGAGCATTTCAACAAGCGTCAGCCCGCTCTCAGCAGTGTCAGGGTTTCTCTTTTCTGGATACTTCATATTATACTACAAATTGCAGGGTGATGCCCGTGCCTCAAATGGACACAAGGCTACCGATGCCCGTGCCTCAAATGGACACAAGGCTACCGAGTGCCGCTCCCAGGGTGTTCGCCGCTCTGTGGGACATAGATTATTTGGACTTATCTAGCATAATCTAGTGTTGTCCATCAGCTGCCGCACTTCCTGCTGCACCGAACCCTATTGTGTTTGTGTCTCCTGAATTTGCCGGTCCGCGATAAAAGTGCTCATAGCCATAGACCTTGCCTTGCCTAGGTGTTGCCATGAAACGGTTACCTGAACCCGCCGAACCCCTTGAATCTGTTCAGGTTCCATATCCTCAACTACCGAACGCCACTGGTAACGGGAGTTGTCTCCAAATTCGCCGGTTTCCTCACCCACATCTGGGTAACCGCTCATCTCAATCTCGGCCATCCGAAATTTGAGGAGATAGAGTGCTGTGGTGTTGTCGTCTGCCAGTGCCTGATTGCGTGTAGCTGAAGCGAAAACCTGCAAAAGCGCAGGCAGGACAGCGGACAAAATCGTCAAAGTTACCAGAATTTCGACGAGTGTGAAGCCTTGCTCACGCTTTGGCTGGAGGAGTTGTCGGTTGTCGGTTGTCGGTTCTCGGTTACAAGAGGGTTCTGATGCACGCCACACCCCTTTTAACTGACAACTGACAACTGACAGACAACTCCAATCTTTATGTTTGCCCATATCTATAATTCCGTTTCAAAACCTAACATCTCAATGTCTTGCTGCGTGAGTTGTTGGACGCGGATGTGCCCGCTCGCCGCCTCAACGGTGATAGACATCACTTGATTCCGCTGGTTCTGGAGATACATCAGCGTATGCTCGGAGGTTGAGGTTGGCGAAAAGTAAACATATTCAACCCCCGAATCCACTTGCGCGGTCCTGCCACTGTGGTTGGTTACCATCGCGACTAACCTAACATTCTGTTCAAAGACATGGGGTATGCCCATAATGCCCCCGGTACGGGACAAACCCCGTTGGGTCCCTTCCAAAGCATCTCGCGATTGCGCTCTAGGTTGTGCGGCTATCGCTGTAGAATTCGATGCAGTAATCGCCGAAGTAAGCGGGTTTCTCGGGTCAAACGTTTCGCTGGAAGCCAACCAATATTGCCCCCTGTCTAAATCGAACACAACGAGGTGAGCATTCCGTCCTGTGATTGCCATATCACGTGCAAAGGCAAGCAGATCTCGTACAGTATAGGCTGAAGCCTTTAAGCGGCGTGTGGCAGCAAATCCCTTCAGCACAGGCATTGACACTGAGGAAAGGATTGCGATGATTGTCAAAACAAGCAGCAACTCCATAATGGTGAAACCGCGTTTTTCGAGTGGGGGCCAAGCATCGGTGCAAATCACTGAGGTCTCTATTGTTTTTTGTCGGCCGCGCCTTGCCAACTTGGAAAAGCACGGCAGAATAGTTAATTTACTGGTTCTCTGTGCTTGTTTCCCAATTGGTAATGTCCGTGTCATAATTTACGCCCCCTACCTTGCCATCCTTGCCTAACGAATAGAGGTCGTAATCGTACCCTTCGTGTGTCCCCGGGGAACGATAGACGTAAGCGTTATTCCACGGATCAACAAATGTCTGGCTTTGGATATAAGGCCCGGTCCAATTCTGCGGAATCGGACTGGGTGCGCGCCATAACGCCTCCAAGCCCTGCTCCGTTGTTGGATAATCCCCAATCTGGACAGCATAGAGATCCAACGCAGTTTTAAGATTCCCGATTTCTATTTGTGCTTTTGCGACGCGCGCCTTGTGAGGGGCATCCATCACCCGGGGCGCAATGAAAGTTGCCAAAATACCCAAAATAACAATAACAATCGTCAATTCAATTAGGGTTAACCCTGATTGATCTGCTCTTAGTTGAGATAACATGGACACTAACTCCTTTTAATTTTTAGTTGTGTAAAACCCGGCACACTTGTGTTTAATTCACGGGGCACTGTGTCTTTTAGACAAACTTCCGCCGTTATGGTTGAGAAAATTTAGCGTTGAGTGGCCTAGTGCTGTGTCTATCTTAAAATGAGAGGTGGAGCCGTTTATAGTCGCGCGATTCATTGCGCATCCGTACGCACAATAAATTGTGCGACTCCGAACCCACTTACAAATTCAAATTCAAACTGGACATAGCACTAGCATAGCATTACCCGCTCAACAATTGATTCGCCTCAAAGATAGGTAAGATCATCGCTACAGCGATAAACCCGATGATTAATCCCATAACTAGAATAACCAAGGGCCCAATTGAACCGGTTAACCGTTCTAGGCTTTTCTTGATTTCTAAATCATAGTATTCAGATAGTTTGCCGAGCATGTGGACAGGTTCGCCAGATTCTTCTCCAACAGCAACCATGTGCGTGACAAACTCTGGAAAATCCTTGCTTCTTGCAAGTTCACGGGAGAGCGTGGATCCTTGCCCCACCTCTTTTTCTGCGGTAGCAACAACATTGCTGTAAACCTTATTCCCAATCGTATCCTTCGCTATTTGGAGGGCAGGCAGCATGCGCACGCCGTTCTCCAAAAGGGTTGCCATGGTGCGGGTAAATCGGACAATTGCGAAGGTACTAAAAATCGGTCCGACAAGCGGCAATTTAATCTTTAGTTTGTCAAACCGCACCTGGCCTGTTTCGGTCCGTAGGTATTGTCTCAGCCCCGCGATGCCAACAGCGCCGCTCATCAGTCCTACCCACCAATAGTTTGTAAAGGCATCTGTTGTCCTGATGAGCAGTTGTGTAGGCAGCGGGAGCGCAACGCCAAGGTCGGCAAACATCATTGTGAACTTCGGCACAACCATGGTCATGAGAATTGCCACTGCCGTGATGCTGAGCGTCATGAGGATTGCGGGGTAGAAGAGGGCTGAGACAACATCGTTTTTGAGAAGCCGTTGGCGTTCGGCAAATTCTGCCAATCGCTCGAGTACTACTCCAAGCACACCGCCACTTTCGCCGGCTTTAACCATGTTGATATAGAGGTCTGAGAATGCCTTGGGGTGTTGGCTGAGGGCATCGTTAAACGTTGCGCCATGCTCCACATCGTATTTGACTTGGGAAACGATACGGTGGAGTGCAGGGTTCTGAATTTGCCCCAGTGCCACTTCTAATGCCCTCGGCAGGGCAACGTGGGCGTTCACCAACGTCGCCAGCTGATAAGTAAAGAACTCAACATCAGCCGATTTGACACCACGGCGGCCAATTCTAAGCCAGCGTTTCAAATCGGTTTGCGCCTCTTCAACTTCTTCCACAACTTGCGTGGGCCAATAGCCCATCTGCCTTAATCGAGCGAGCAGCTCCGCTTTAGAATCAGCTTCTAATGTATTATTAATGGTGCCGCCACTATGAGTGAGGGCTTCATATCGGAATCTCGGCACAATCTACCTCGCAGTGATAATTCAGGCCTACAAACGTCTATATTTAGCAGCCAGGGGCATTCCGTTTATCGCGATTCGGAGATGGCTCCTGCATGAAAACGAAATGCCCCTAAACACCTAAACAACTTCCCCGAAATCGAACTCTTCTTCCTGCGTTAGCCGGAGGACTTCGTCAACTGTTGTCAACCCGGCAGCTACTTTTCGCCAACCATCTTCCCGCAAGCCCTTCATTCCTAATTGTACTGCAAGGCGGCGAATCTCACTGGTTGATGCCTGTTTAAGTGCCATCGCCCGAAGTTCTTCGTTCATGAACAACACTTCAAAAATGCCGATCCTGCCTTTGTAGCCTCTACCCCGACACTCCTTACATCCCACCGCGCGTGGAATCATCATGTCGTAGGGAATGGATGTGTTGTTGCCATTACCGTTCCCGATAAGCCCTGACAGTTCGTGGATGTCGGGGGAATACATTTCACAACATGCTTTACAGATGCGGCGGGCAAGCCGCTGGGCAATGATGCCCTCCACTGTTGACGCAACAAGATAGGGTTCAACATCCATATCAATGAGCCGCGTGACGGCCCCGGGTGCATCGTTTGTATGAAGCGTGCTAAAAACGAGGTGCCCCGTGAGCGATGTGTGGATGGCCATCTCTGCTGTTTCATAATCGCGAATTTCCCCCACCAATACCTTGTCGGGATCCTGCCGTAAGATATGTCTCAGCCCATCGGCAAAAGTGAAGTCTATATCGGGGTTGACCTGAATCTGGTTAATTCCCTCTAATTCGTATTCGACAGGATCTTCAAGGGTGATAATTTTCACATCCGGGGAGTTAATCTCTTTCAAACAGGCGTAGAGTGACGTGGTTTTTCCGCTTCCAGTGGGGCCTGTGGCAAGGATGATGCCGTGTGGTTTGCGAATCATTCGTTGAAAGAGTTCAAGGTTGTCCTCAGTTAACCCGAGTTCAGACAGCCCGAACTCAATGGATTGCCGGTCAAGGATGCGGAGCACCACGCTTTCACCGTGAAGGGTTGCAACAGTGGGTACAGTCGAGACTCGGAGGTCGATTTGCCTGTTTCCGACACTGCCAATATTTACGCCAATTTTCCCGTCCTGCGGGCGTCTGCGCTCGGCAACATCCATGCCCGCCATAATCTTAATTCGGGAGGTAATCGCTGACTGGAGATAGGCCGGGGGCTGCGGTTGGTCCTCCAACACGCCATCCACCCGGAACCGAATCTTAAGCTGTGTAGGGTAGGGCTCAATGTGGATATCGCTTGCACCCATTCGGACAGCATCAATAATCATCTGGTCAACGGCGTGTATTACCGTCGGGTCTTGGCTCAGGTCTTTCTCATCAATGCCAAAATCATCAATGGTTTCGCGTTCAAAGGTTGTGGTTGCCCCGACAGGTCCTTTGATACCAGCACTCAGGAGACTTTCTGCTGTTCGCCCGTAAAGCCGGATAATCGCCTCATCAATTTCGGTTTCTACCGCGAGCATAGGCGTAACTTGGCAATTTGTGACGAGCTGAATTTCGTCAATAAGCACCACATTTAGCACGTCCGCCATTGCGACGGTGAGCACATCCGCCTCTAACTGGATAGGTACAACCTTATTTCGGTAGGCAAACCCGGCGGAGACCTTTTCAAGTGCCTCAGGTTCGGGCACCACGCCTTCCAATTGAATGCAGGGTGTTCCGTATTCAACACTTTTTGTGGCGAGTGCTAAGAGATCGGGAGACACGTGCTTGGAAAGCACGGCTGTATCCGACGCTCCAGTTTGCTGAATTTCTGACAAGATTTGCTCATACGCTTGTTCCGAAATGAGTGTTGCTTGCCGCATCACATCAACTATCGATTTTTCCAGGCTATGTTGCATTTTAGAATCCTCTGCTGTCGGCCGGCACTCCCTGCCGCCCCCCGGAGATCTCCGCTGTATTGTCTGTTTTTTACTAACAAGGTTTTATCTCGTTGTCGTCTATTTGTTATTATGACGTAACAGACGCAGATAAGTTTAACAAATGAGCCTCAAATTTGCTTTTTACAGACATTCTACTCGGAACGCTATTTAGTCTTCTCAATCCGCCGAATGGCTTTTTGTGCAGCTCGGCGAACCACTTTTGCACTATCGTTAAGAGCGTGTGTCAACGCTGTTAGCACCTCGGGCAAGAAGGTTTTATCTCGTTGTCGTCTATTTGTTATTATGACGCAACAGACGCAGATAAGTTTAACAAATGAGCCTCAAATTCGCGTTTTACAGACATTCTACTCGGAACGCTATTTAGTCTTCTCAATCCGCCGAATGGCTTTTTGTGCAGCTCGGCGAACCACTTTTGCACTATCGTTAAGAGCGTGTGTCAACGCTGTTAGCACCTCGGGCAAGTTTGCGTGCATCTCACCCAATTCATCTGCGGCGTTTCGGCGAACATCGGCAGAGACATCTTGTAGTGCTGCCAGGAGTGGCGGTACAACCATCGCAATGGCTTGACTTGATTCTGTACGCGCTTCGCCGAGCGCCCCAAGTACATCAACGATATGTCCACGTACTACTGCTGAATTGCTGCTTTCAAGGGCATCCGCCAACATCGGCGTAGCGACGGCAGCCGACTTTTTGCCAAGTTGGATTAACGTTTCCTCCGTGCTGCGCCGGACCGCCCTGGATTCATCTGACAACATCCCTATCAATGCGGCAAACGTCTCGGCAGAAGCGGCTTGAATATCTGACAATTCATCTACAGCATTTGTTCGTACTTTTGCAGACTTGTCCGTGAGGCTCGCTATTAACGCGTCGCGGATGTCGTTTGTGGCGTGCCCGTTTTTTGCCAACGTTTCACCAATGCGCCCCAACACATCCAGAGCATCTGAGCGCGCGCGCGAAGAACCGGCAGTCCGCACCGCAATTAACGCCGGAACAACAACTGCGAGAGCTTCAGGCGATACCGGGCGGACATCGTCCAGTTCTTCAAGTGCCTCCCGGCGAACCTTTTCTGACGAATCACTCAGTGCCTTCGCTAAACCAACAGCAACGGCATCGGTACTTCGTCTCGCTTTTCTCTCCTGTTCACCTATCTCACCTAACGCTTCAACCACCTTTTCACGCACCTGTTCAGATGGGGCGCGTAGCATCTCAACGAGCGCAGCGGTACCAGGCGTTCCAATTTCTTCAAGGAAATCTACAAATCGACGTTTCACCCCGTTTGATTCGGCCGCCAAAGTTATTGCGACTTGTGCGAGTAATTCCGACTGCCACTTCGCTTGAATCGCCCTATGTTCCGCTTTCAGCGCGTTGAATTCCTCAGTCAACTGGGCAAGCCCTTCATTTTGCGCTTCTGCAGTCGCCGCATCAAACTCAGTTATCTTGCCAATTCCAAAACCGAGTAGCATGCTCACAACGACCGGGACTATCCAAATCAATCGTTTGAAAAATGCACCGGTGCTTTCATTGTACATAAATCGTTTCTGAATCACTGTTGTTCTCTCCTTGATTATCCAAGTTTAGGGTTTTCTCACAACTCTCTAACGATTATATGATACCTTATTTTTAGCCGGGATTTCCAATTAAATGAGGGCTCACGTACAACGCGGAGATGGAGATGACATCGACGGAGGGAAGGAAGGGAAATGCGCAGGGAAAATTAGGTAGTTAGACAGGATTAGCACGTCTTACGCTTTTATCCCTGAACCAGCGGGCGGCAAGCACGTCACTGAGAGGCGAAACTTGTCATACTTGTCAATAGACGGATGCGACAGAATGTCTGACAGCAGCGAAAAGTCCATGTCATTGCAACCCATGTAGCGGAATATCCTTAATTTCCGCGTTTTTATCTTGTTTTTTTTTGAAATTTCTGTTAAAATATCCATGTAGTGTCCTATTCTTGAGAAATTTCGTTTTTTTTTAAACAATTTACTTGACAAAACGTTTAAACATAAAGTATTATTATCTTTTGTCTATTTATCAAAATTCCGTAAAGGAGAGGAGAACGATGGAAGCCGAGTTTTTCGGTGAAGCAGAAAATATTGGAAGTGTTGATCCCTATTTGGAGACGACATATCCAGCAGATGAGACAGAGTACTCAGAGAACTACAAAGGGGGCGAGCGGACTGCTTTAACGAGCTGGCTCCGGAGCGTGGCTGGCCACCGCTTGTTATCCCGAGAAGAAGAAGTTGAATTGGCGAAACGGATAGAAGCTGGTGATATCGAAGCACGTGACGAACTGGTACAAGCAAACCTACGCCTCGTTATTTCTATCGCTGTCAGATACCAGGGCCACAACGTACCGCTTGAAGATCTCATCCAAGAGGGAAACATCGGGCTCATCAAGGCGGCAAGCAAGTTTGATTATCGGAAAGGTTTTAAGTTCAGCACCTATGCGATTTGGTGGATTAAGCAAGCCATTATGCGCACGCTTGATAATTTCTCGCGCTCCATCCGGCTACCGTCTTATATCGTCGCGAAGATGAATAAATTTGATTCTGTCTACGCAACGTTGTGTCAAGAACTGCAACGTGAACCGACGCGCGAGGAGATAGCTGAAGCACTGGATTTAACTGTCAAGCAGGTTGATGAAATTCTAACTTTTAACGCTGATACCATTTCAATGGACTTACCGCTTAGCGACGAACGTTCCGCGACTACGTTAGGCGATTTAATCGAGGACCCCACCACGGGTGAAGAAGCGGGGCCCATTGCAGAAATGATCAACGCAGATCTCATCTCCCAATTTCTTAAAAGACTTCCGGATCGCGAACAGCAAGTTCTGAAGATGCGTTTTGGACTGGAAGATGGAGAACGGAAAACGCTACGGGAAATTGGGGATGCCTTGGACGTAACTCGAGAACGCATCCGGCAATTGGAAATCTATGCAATTTCGCAATTGCGGAGCCTTTACAACGAAATGGGAGAATTTAGATCGGAACTGCCACGCGCAGACCGGACTGCTGCGTGAACACTAAGGAAAACGACTATGAAGAATTTCTTGAAGAAGCTCACCGGCACGGAAGCACCGCTGCTTGAAGTCACAACAGCCGCACAAGAGAAAATTCACGCAGTCATACAGACCGAAGAGGTTGAAGTCGAAGGCCTACGCATCGGCATCCAAGGGAGGACCGCTACTGCATTCCAATATAGCCTCGGCTTAGCTACGGAAGCGGAAGCCGATGACATCGTTGTGGAATGCGATAATTTTAAGGTCCTCGTCGATGCCGACAGCGCAGCTGACCTCAGCGGGGCTGTCATCGACTATGTCGACGACCTGAACTCAAGTGGGTTTAAGATTGAGAACCCGAACACGCCGACATGGGATAATCCCAAGGCACAGAAGATTCAGGAACTCATTGATGAACGGATTAATCCGGCCGTCGCCGCACACGGTGGGCAGATAGAACTCCTCAACGTTGGAGACGATGCTGTCTACATTCACATGGGGGGCGGCTGCCAAGGCTGCGGCATGGCGAATGCCACCCTTAAACATGGCATCGAAGCCATGATTCAAGAGGCGTTCCCAGAAATTAAGCATGTGATTGATACTACCGATCACGCTGCTGGAGATAATCCATACTATTCACCAACGTAAAGGATAACGCAAACGGGCGGATGTCAACATCCGCCCGTTTCTGTTTCTATTCTTGAGAATCCGCATAAATATCTCACACGACAGGCTACCGAAAAGGCCTCGGGCCTCTTCGTATGGATAGCCCTTTGCCTTTCCGCGTTCAACCTAACCTACAAGGACTCCGTGGAAGACAGGCACAGATGGCACGCCGCCCTTACAATTCAATGTACGCGCCCACGTTGTTTGCTTGCGTAATAAAACAGGAACCGCCGTTTGGAAGCGTTTTCAGGAATGCTTCCGCTTTTCGCTTCAATTCATCAACGTCCCGACTTACCGCGCAAATTGCCGGTCCCCAGCTACTAACACCCGCCCCTAATGCTTCATTGTGCTGTAGAAAGTCAAGCGTCAGTTGCAATTCAGCACCTTGTGCCTCAATCTCTACCTTCTTCCACCCAAACGTCTGAATCTGATTGAGTGCCTTGCCGAAATTGTGCATATCGTCTTCAAGGAGCGCCGGTAGTATTTGGAGGAGGAGGAGGTGTGAGAGTTTCGGTGCAACGGATTCCGGTTGTGGGCAAAGCGTCCGGAACAGTTCTAACTCCGCTTCGCCGTAAATCCGGGAGCAATTGGGTATGACAATCAGCAGGGACCACGCGGGAAACGGGTATCGCAGCAAAATTGGAGGTGGCGGGATATCGCCTACGGCAGAAGAAGGCAGAAATGAGGCTTTCTGCTCAGGGAAACGATGCCCTCCATCTACGATGAAGCCGCCTGTATCAAACGCTGCAACACCAATCCCTGAAGTGCCGCCGCGCCCAACTGCCCGCGCCAGTTCCTCCACACTTAACCCGAGTTCATACAGTACATTCACTGCCTGCGCAATGCCGAGCGAGAGCTGCGTCCCGGATCCAAACCCGCAGTGCATAGGAATTTCAGCAGCGAATGTTAACTGGATGCCCGGAAACGGATAGGTAGCTTGGAGGCGCGCGAGAATAGCACATGCGCGCTCGTAATAGACTGAGGATGCCACATGGATGCCAGTCGCTCGCTCAGCGATGATTTGGAAATTGGGTTCATCAATTGCCAAACCGAGCCCGCCATCAATCCGTCCTAATATGCCGTTCAGGTCAAGCAAGGCAAAATGTAGCCGGGCAGGTGTAGTAATTCTGATTTCATCAAACATGCGAAACGTTGCTTAGTACGCGTGCCTATCAATAACGAGCACAACAAGGACAAAAAGGCACACTGTTTTCAGGACGACTTCGCTCCGATTCCCCAGAAGTTTGCTACTCATGTCCATTCCGCCTGACATCGCGCTCGATCAAACCGTCACGAATGTGTAGCACCCGTTTGGCATGTTCAGCCACTTCGGGTTCGTGTGTAACCATGATGATAGTATTCCCTTCATCGTTAAGCCGGTTGAAAATTGCCATAATTTCGGCACCAGAGCGCGTATCTAAGTTCCCTGTGGGTTCATCTGCAAAGATCATAGAGGGCTTATTTACCAAGGCTCGCGCAATAGCAACCCGCTGAATCTGTCCACCGGACAGCTCCGTCGATTTGTGATCGACCCGGTCCGCTAATCCTACGGCTTCCAACGATTCAAATGCCCGCTGCTTCCGCGCTTTTCTGCCTAAGCCGGCGTAGATGAGCGGTAGCTCAACGTTGTGGAGCGCGCTCGTTCTCGGCAGAAGGTTAAATGACTGAAACACAAAGCCGATCTTCTTATTGCGGATGTCTGCCAGACGGTTATCCGACAGCTTGCCGACTTCCTCATCTTCTAGGAAGTACTCGCCCGCTGTTGGCGTTGCGAGGCACCCTAGAATATCCATCATCGTTGACTTACCTGAGCCGGAGGGGCCCATGATTGCGATGAATTCACCCGATGTCACGTTAAAGGTGACACCTCGCAGTGCATGCACTTGCACATCGCCCATTTCGTAAACTTTAGTTAAGTTTCTGACATCTATTAACATTGTACAACTCCTCTTTGCATAGGGGCAGATGGATGATGGAATCCCCCCTTGCCAATTACACTCGTTCTTTAAAAGTCTTCATCAACCTCTTGTCCTGTGCCCTTTGTTAATTCCATCATAGAAGGTACAAAGACCCGGTCGCCTTCCTTCAGCCCTCCTGTGATTTGAAAGTGCGTGTTGTTAAGTTGCCCGACTTCGATGCGTGTTTTAACACCCCTTTCCGCACTTTTCTCCTTTTTCTGTGGCTCACTTGTATCGAGCCGGACAAAGAACTCCCGCTTACTATCAATTTCCGCTTCTATGCCTGTGAGTTGCTTGTTGTCAGAGATAACGATGCCAATCTCTGTTGGGCCAGTTCGCAAGCCTTCCTGTGTCCCTTCAAGCAAAATTTCAAGATTGCCTCGAGGCCGGTCGGTTAAAACCTGTCCAACCCTTCCACTAAATTCCTTTCCGATGAGGTTCCGAATTTTCAGTTTCTGCCCCTGCTGAAATTGGCCGATTTCATCCGAACCGAGGCTCGCTTTGACAGTGACAACCTTTGGATTTAGCACGGCTGCGATGGGAAGTTGAAGAATATCGGACTCTTCAAACACAATAATGTCCACGTCCGCAGACATCCCGGGCCGCAGTTCCGGCGGTGAACCGACGACCTCCACATCTACCTCAAAAGTAATCACCGCATTTGGATTTTGACTCTGTTGTCCTCGCTGTTGCGTGGCACTAGGTGACATCTCGCTAACCCTGCCTTCAAAAACCCGGTCGGGATAGCTATCCACGCTGATTTCAGCGCGTTGCCCCACCGCTATTTTGCCAATCTCAACCTGGTTAATCTGGGTTCTGACAATCATTTGTGAAAGGTCTGCAATGCGCATAATCGCTTCCCCGCGGGAGAATGCGGAGCGTCCTGACGTGATAATTTCCCCCTCTTCTACAATGAGGTGCGTGATTGTGCCGGACATGGGTGCCTTGACAGTTGTCCATTCTAGCCGCTCTTGCTGAGACTTGAGTTGGCTTTCTGCTTGGAGAAGACTTGCTGCCGCACTAGCCTTCGCATGTCTCGTTAATTCTTTCGCTTCTTCGGTTGTCTGTTCTAATTCTTGGAGCCGGGTATTGGTGTTCTCCAACTCTGTCACCAGCTGCTTTCTCTGTGCGTTTTCCGACTCTTTCAGCGTCTCAACGTTCCGTTTACGGAGTTCAAGGGTTGCTTCTCGACTCCGAATGGCTTCCTCCATCGCCTTGATGTTTTCGTCTTGGGATTTAATTGTCTCCTGTTGCGATTCAACCTCTTTCTGCGCAGTCTCATATTGCGATGTAGTCACAACGAGTTGCTTTCGAGATTCTTCTAAGGTCTGCTTTGAAACCAATTTCTTATCAAACAATTCCTTGTTCCGGTTGTACTCGGACTCGGTTGTTTCAAGCGTTATCTTCGCGGATTCAACATTTACGTTTGCGCGTTCGAGCGTTAGTTTTGCTTGCGCTAACGAGATTTCTGCCTGCTTCATCCCGATCTTATCTTGGTTCAGTGAGTTCTGTGTTGTCGCTACCAGTGTTGTCGCTTCCGTAATCCGTTGCTGTGTGGTGGCAATAAAGGAATCTAAAGTCACTTCCGCCATAGAGACAGAATTTTGCGACTGAGCGAGGCCGCTCTCCTGCTGTTTCTCAGTGATCTGAATTTGGAGTTCTGCCTGCTGGAGCTGCGCTTTTCGGGCATCGCGGTTGGCTTCGGCCTGCTTCCTTTGTTCTAAAATTTGCTTCTCATCAATTTGGAGAAGTGGCTGCCCCATTTCAACAACTTCGCCTTCTTTAACGAAAATCTCTAGGATCTCGCCCTCTACGTTTGAACGAACATCCACCTCAATGAAGGAGCGTAGGGTGCCGGATTCACGTACTCGGACGATAAATCCGCCGCGCCGCACAACCTCTTGCTTGGGCTCGCCATTCTTCTTCTGTTGTCCAAAGTTTAAGTTAACTCGCGTTGCACCGATTGCCGCAACGCTAATAACAACAAGGGCGATGGCCCCAATGATAATCCACTTTTTGCGATTTTTCATAACTACTGTAACACTCCCATTGCATCTTGTAAGCGGGTTTGCGCGATTTTGTAATCGTAGAACGCATTCACCTGATTTGTCAAAACTCGCGCATACTCTGTTTGTGCGTTAAGTAGTTCAAGCAGGATAGCCTTGTCAACTTCAAAGCGCCCCTGAATTACATCTAAACTCAGTTGTGCATTGGTTACCTGCGTTTTGGAGATATCAACGGTAGCTTCGTTCCGTTTCAAAGTCAGATAGGCTTGCCGCACATCTAACGCAACGGAACGTTCCAAGTCGCTGGCATCTTCCCGCCTTTGCTCTAGCTGCATATTCAGCTCCTTAACACGATTTCCCAAAATACCGCCATCAAAAAGGGTAAAATTAAGCGAGATACCTGCACTCCAACTTCGGAAGTCGGAGAAATTTTCACGCTCGCGTAGGTAATTATCAAGGTTCACGTTGTAGTCCACATCCGCGTTCAACCGGGGCCAACGTTGCAATTTGGCGAGTGTGAGTGTCCATTCCTGTTGCTTCAGCTGTGCTTGAATCTCTTGAAATTCTGGGCGATTGTTAAGTGCTATCTGGATAGCTTCCTCAATCGACATCTCGATTCGCTCAATCGTCCCCCGTTGCTGATACAACTGATACGCCTCATCCTCCGCGACGGTAATTAACACGCCCGGGTCTAATCCGACGAGCCGTGGTAACCCGGCTTGTGCAATTTGAAGTGAATTTTGGTTGTTCAGCAGATTTAATCTTTGATTTGCCTCTTGCACCTCCGCAGTTGCCACATCTGCCGGGATGAGCGAACCTGCCTCTACGAAATCCTTAGTCCGTTGGGTGTTTTCCTGCGCCCTTGCCAAATTTTGTTCACTCACTTTGACTAGGGCCTGATATTGGAGGACATCATAGTAGGCTTGGTTGATTTGCAAAATTAAGCTCTGTTTAATCCCCTCATTGCGGCTCAGGGTAGCATTTAGCGATTCTTTTGCCTGTGCGAAACTCCCCTCACGCTGCCCGTTGTCCCAAATTGTATATTGCCCTGTTAACCCCAAATCGTAGTTTTCTGGTTCAAAGCCGAAGTCAACCCGGTCGGAAAAATCGTAGCGACCCGATGAAAAAATTCTCGGAAAATACCCTGCTCGGGCACTCTTTATCCGAAGTTCCTGTATCGCGAGATTCAACCTCGCATTTCTCATATTTGTTGACCTCTCCAACCCTATTTGGATACATTGTTCAAGCGTCAAAGGTTGCGACAGGTCAACTTCGCCGGTCGGCTCTTGTGCTGTTACACAAAGAACCGCTACAAACTGAACAATGAGGATAAAAGCGAACCTAATTTTCCATTGAATCATTAGCATCTCCTTGGAAACTGTGTTGTTATTGTGGTAGTGTGAATTGGGCACCGCTTTGTGGGACTTATACATATCTGATCAAACCTGCTCAAATCTTACAGGCGACCGTCAGTTGCCACACTTCCTGCTTCATCTGCCATCGCTTACCAGCGTAGGGCTTACATAGCATCCACAGGCGTTTTACGTCTCCCCCGAGCTGGGGGCGACGTGTCGTAACAATTGTTCGTGTAGTCTCAGATGCTGGAGTGAGACGTTGTTGGCTATGGGTCTCACGTCGGTCTTATCGCCACCTCCACCGTCGGCGCTGCATTCGCATTGCCAACTCTTAATCCGCAGGTGGTATTCGCCCTGCTTTGCAGGGTAAATACCTTTTTCACGGGGGGTAGGACTGTTCAGCGTGCCACTTCGCATCGTGCAGCAGGAAACGCTACTCACGCTCCATTCACCATCCTCTGTCTCTATCAGATGAAGACTGCATCCAGAGTTTGATTGAGATACGATTCTGACTACTATTGTATCATAGATGCGGTAAATAAACAACGAAAATATCCCGCACCTTGGGGCAATGATAGATTTGATTAGATTTGTCAAGGAATGACCAGATTTTACGCCACTGCAACTTACCCTATTAATTTTCAATGATGTCTACGCGAACAGTTCTGTGAAATTATTGCGAGACAACCCCTTTTAGTTATTTTGACGCAGTTTCACGAGAAAAGTTTAGAATTCTTAATGTCTGAACTGACGATTTTCTTCTTGCAACCGTTCAGGATTTTTGTTAAACTAATTAAACAGCATTAAACCGAATATGCCTATTAAGGGAAAACGACTGTATTTGCTTGCCTCAGGAATTTAGAAATATGCCAAAGCTGAACATCATTCTCACAACCATTGTTTTCTTAGCCTCATATCTAGTTGTGCCAATAGCCCCAGCTATCCTGGTCGATTCCGGAACCCACTGGCTCATTGTGGATGCTACGCCGGAGGCACGCGCCCACGAACTGCTGAATGCCCTGACCGAACTCCTCGTTGCACGCGGAAAAGTTCCGGCAGAGCAGCTCCACCGTATTGAAGGAGCAAGTGCGACAGGCGCGGAAATCCACGCCAGGCTACAAGAAATCGGGAATAAGCCGCAAGAACAGGAAACCCTTATCTTTCTATACCACGGAATGGTTACCAAACCGAGAGGCATGAACGCCATGCATCTGCTGGTACAAGGGGATGAACTGAAGGTTGAAGATCTCACCCTGAATCAGTGGTTTAAAGCGGCAGGAAGAAATCGGACGGTTGTTATCATTGATGGTTACACCAACGACACAAATCTGAGTGCCTACTTCGCCAATCGCGAGACACTTGGTACCGCCGCGCTAAATGTGATTCAATCCGCAGAAACAGCAACCGCTACAGGCGAGGATGCGCTTCTTCAGCAGCTCCAGAACGTGCTCTCCGTAGACACAACCGATGTAAACGATGACCGGCACCTCAGTATCATTGAAACTTATGAATTGTTGCGAGAAAATCCTAATTTTGCGGCAGGGATTCTTGCACCAACAGGTAATGTCGAAGAGGCACTGCTTAAACTCAGCCCCGCGCTCAAGATTACCACGTTTCCTGAAGGAGCACTCATCTTACTCAACGGCGTAGAAATCGGGAGTACCCCCAAACTCATCACGGAGAATCTCCAGCAAGGAGCCTCCACGGTTACGGTGAAGAAAGCGGGGTACCTCATTCCACCGCCTAAGACTGCCGAATTGAAATTAATTCTGGGTGAATCGGCCCACCTCGGTTGGGCACTTGAGCCTATCGCCGTTTATGGCACTGTCACGGGCATCCCCGGTGAAGCGGTTAGAGAGGCGACAGTTTGGATTGAAGGAACAGATTATCAGCAGGTTATAGGTGAAGAAGCAACCTACCGCTTCGACGAGTGGAAAGCCGAGAAGCTGCTGACACTCGGTAAAACCTACACGCTTAGTGTGAAACATGGAGAACTGAATTACGGCTCGGCAACTTTCACCTTTGATGGCTACACTGCAATAGAGCAACCTCTCTCCCTTGCCAAGAAGACGTGGTTTGAGATGGCGCAAATTGAGTTTGAGCGCAACAACCACCAAGGGGCTGTTACCGCTTTCCAGAACGGAATTGAGCGCACCACAGATTTTCCACCGATGTCCCCAGAACTAACGATCTTACTGCTCAGCTCCTTCGCCGATGCCATTAACAAGTTAGATGTTCAGGATGTCACCTATATAGTTGTCACTGCGAAGCTGGCAGAGCAACATGGGCAACCTGCTCTCGCAAAAAGGTATTGGGAACAGGTTAAAGTGAAGGCACAAAAGGGAAGCCCTGCCTCGAAACTGGCGAGCCAGCGGTTGTGGCAACTCAATCGCGGGCGTTATCTCAT
The DNA here is from genome assembly GCA_958295855.1 of uncultured Poribacteria bacterium. Taxonomy (GTDB): domain Bacteria; phylum Poribacteria; class WGA-4E; order WGA-4E; family WGA-3G; genus CATQHH01. Next base: position 2,043,498 of record OY282383.1, read on the forward strand.
TAATATCGGGCTCGTTGTGCTGGTAGTAGTACTGCTAGTCTCCAGTGCGTGGACATTTTACAGGTACCGGAAATCAAAGCAAACAGTTTCGTAGCAGTTTGTTTTTCCGCTGTACAGAGCATCGCTTGTATTCCAAGCCTAAAGACTTGAGTTTTACGGGCGGATTCGATAAAAACAAGGAGAATGATTTTATGACACGAACTCAAGCCAAATCTTTAGTCGAAGAGAGTGGAGTCGAGTTTTTCATCTGTTCTTTCGTGGAGATGAGCGGGGCACCGAAGGCGAAGGTCATCCCCGCGACTCACCTTGAATATATGGCAGAAGAGGGCGCAGGTTTCGGTGGCTTTGCCGCAGGCGAGATAGGGCAACTCCCGCACAACCCGGAGATGGTGAGCATGCCTGACTTTAATTCGCTCACAATCGTGCCCTGGCGGAAAAACATAGCGTGGGTAGCAGGTGATATGTATGTCGAAGGTGAAGCATGGCACTATTGCCCAAGAACCATTCTGCGGCAGCAATTAGAAAAGGCCAAGGAGAAAGGTTACGTCTTCAACGTCGGAGTTGAGGCAGAATTCATGCTGTTGAAGCAGAATGCGGATGGACACTATGCTCCATGGGATACGCTCAACACTTTGGATAAGCCTGCCTACGACCTCAGAGCGTTGCACCGCAACCTTGATATGATGACGACTCTGATTAAATACATGCAAGAATTGGGGTGGGAGCCATACGCGAACGACCACGAAGATGCCACTTGCCAGTTTGAGGCAAACTGGACATATTCCGACGCGCTCACGACAGCAGACCGGTACACCTTCTTCAAGTGGATGGTCAAAACGCTCGCTGAAGAGCAGGGGCTGATGGCAACGTTTATGCCCAAGCCGTTCGCCAACCTGACAGGCAACGGCGCACACTTCCACATGAGTCTCTGGGATGCGGAAAATCAGACTAACCTATTCCTTGATGAGAATAATGAAAACGGTTTGTCTCCGCTAGCTGACTGGTTTATAGGCGGCATCCTCAAACATGCCAAGGCGGTCACGGCGGTTACTAATCCACTCGTCAATAGTTACAAACGTTTAGTTCGTCGCGCGCCACGTTCCGGGGCATCCTGGGCACCGGTTTATGTCACCTACGGCGGGAACAATCGGACGCAGATGATTCGCGTTCCCGCGCCTGGACGCATTGAAAACCGTCTAGGAGACGGGGCAGCGAATCCTTACCTTGCGGCGACAGTCCTGCTTGCAGCCGGGCTGGATGGCATCGAAAATCAGATCGACCCTGGGGTACGAAACGATGACAACCTTTATGAGGTATCGGAAACTGAACTGCAGCGGCGGAGCATCGGTTTTCTACCCACGACGCTCAGCGAGGCCACAGACTATCTCGAAAGGGACGAAGTCATCAAGAACGCACTCGGAACTGAGTATGCCGACTACTACATTCAGGTCAAACGTGAGGAATGGCGTAACTACCATTTGAGCATCAGCCAGTGGGAGACTGATAACTACTTGGGAGTCTATTGACAAAAATTCACAGAAAAATGAGAATCCCTCCAGACACGCCACATCTGTGTCTGCGATGGGTTTAGGAAAGCCTCGGCTTTCTTCGGCAGGTGCGGGCATTGCGGAGACCCGTTCAACCACGCCGAATTCCCGATGCACATTGGGCGTTGATTCCCGACATCTGTCTTTTCCTAAATTGACACGTAACCCATCCTAAATTTAGTGCCGATATGTTTCTCAAATCAGGTTATTGGCGGCGCGAACCGGCCGGAAAAGTGTCTGCCGTTTGGCAGGCATTTCTGCCAACAACTTCGGGGGCGGATCCCAATCGTGCCACTTGCTATTCACCGTGTTGTAACAACTAAAAATAGCAAGCCGGTCGTTATCCGTATTCGTCCACCGATGCGTGCTATGGGTCAGTGCCTCTGTGAAAAAGAGCAGCGACCCGGGGGGACACTCATACGTATCCCAAATGGGAGAATCTGGGCTTTGGATTGTGTCGGGTGCGGTGTAAACTGCTTTATGGCTTGCCGTGATGAACAGGGTGCCGCCCTGCCTATATTTGACAGGGTTCAGCTCCCAAACGATGCGAGTTAAACCGCTATGTGCTTTGCCGGGGATACACCGATAGAGGTGCGAATCGCCGGGGAAACGGAGCATGCCGTTGCCGTTGTGCGGCCCAAAATTGCCATCACCCACCGTGCGGTAGAATAGGTTACACGATTCCATCCGGAAGCCGTAGCATTCCTGACTAGATAACGCAGGATGTGCAAGAAATTCGTTCAAAAAGCCTACAACGTGCGGATGGTCAGCCAACCGTTGCATCGGTCCTCCCAATGGGGAACGTTCATGTTCCGGAATCGACTCCGGTTCATGACGGAGGCGATAACCGAATTCTTGCATCTCCGCCAATTCATCGCCTGACAGGACACCGGGCACCAACAACCAACCGCGCATGTCAAACAGGTACTTCTGTTCCTGCGTCGGCGTGACAACAGGTGTACCATCGGAGGTTGCTTTCGTGAGTTCTGTATTATCTACATCCAGGGCTGAACCCAGGTTTTTATCAACAATAAAAGGTTTTGTGTGATTCATGACTTGTGCCATAAGAAAAATCCTCTTGAGCAGTAGGAGTCGCGATCAGGAGATGGCTCCTACGGGGTGTGAAAGTGTTTTTGTCATACTGAGGCTTTGGCGCGTTTGAGGGCATCCTCAGAGACGCTCAACGTCTTCGCAATATCTTCATCGGTATGCGACATGGACATGAACCAAATATGTCCCTCCGGTAGGTACAACCCACCATCTAACGTTGCTTCATAAAACGTCTCGTGGAACCGCTGTTGGCGTTCGTCATCGCTATCGGTATTCAGTCCGAAGTAGGGCATGGGACCGATACCGCCGATACGAGCATTGTCGATACCAAGGCGTGCTGTCATCTCTCTGTAGCCATCCAACAACTTCTGTCCCTGTTTCCACATAAAAGTGACACCGTCCTTTGCCTCGAGTTCTTCGATCGTAGCCATTGCGGCGGCGACAAGTGATACCTCTCCGTGGAAAGTTGCAGCCACCCAGACATCGCCAACTTCATCCATAATCTCTTTTTTCCCGACGACAACAGCAGTGGCAAATCCGTTAGCGAGTGCCTTTCCGAAAACAGACATGTCGGGGGTAACCCCGAAATATTCTTGTGCGCCCCCCAAGGCGTAGCGGAATCCCGTTTTCACCTCGTCGAAAATCATCACCGCGCCGTTGGCATTGACAAGTGCCTTTGCCTCTTCAAGGTAGCCATCTTTGGGGAGGGCATGCCCGGAAGGTTCCATAATCAGGCAAGCAATTTCGTCAGGGTGTGCTTTAAAGAGGTCCGCAAGCCCTCCCAGGTCGTTGAAATCTACACTGAGTGTAGCAGCAGCAGCACTTGGGAGGTGCCCGCGTGCATGGCTACACCAGTCGTGCCAACCGTGATAACCGGAGCGTATCACCCTTTCTCGCCGGGTATAGGCGCGAGCGAACTTAATCGCCCCGGTCGTGGCATCCGATCCGCCCACGAAGTAAGCTACCCTATCCGCTGATGGGATAATCTCCACCAACTTTTCGGCAAGCTCCACCTCCAGTGTGTGTCCGAAGTTATAGACGTTTCCGCGTTCAAGGTACTTCGCGACTACCTCAATCACGGTAGGATAGGCATGCCCAAGTATCATGGGGCCGTAGCCCATCAGATAATCAATATAGTCGTTTCCATCGGCATCCCAAAAATGCGCGCCTTTTCCGCCGGCAATCATAACCGGTCGCGGGGGCTGGCTCTGTTTATGCGGTTGGCCGCCGCCCACTAAAGCCGCTTTGGCGCGTTTCTGCCACGCCAACGATTTTTCAAAACTTCGTCCCATCCTGAAACCTCCACCTTTCGTATTCTTCTTAACATCGGATTTGAAAAAAGTGCCAAAGCCAATTATGCAACCGGCGAGCCCTGTGGCATCGCCCCTACAAGCATCAGTTCGCGCAAACGCAATATTACAAACTATTTTACCATAATTCTGCAATTGATAGTAGAATTTATTCTTGAAAATCGCGCAATACTATGTCATAATAGGATTACTTTGGTGCCTGAACATATTTGAGCCTATAAATATTTGAGAAGGATAGAAAAAATGGCAGAACACTTTTTAACTGATGCACAAATGCGTCATTTCATTGTGAATGGTTATGTTACCGTCACAACGACGTTGCCTGCACAATTTCACGATGCCATCTATGAAAAAACGGTGGCAGTCTTTGACAAAGAGGGCAATCCCGGTAATAATCTCGTGCCGCGGATACCGGAGATTCAGAAAGTGCTTGACGATGTAAACGTCAAAGGAGCTTTAACAAGCCTTCTGGGGGCTGATTACTATATGCAACCGCACCGCCATCCACACTACAATCCACCGGGTAGCAAAGGACAGCACCTGCACCAAGATGGCGGAAAACGTTGGTCGCACCATACCCGTAGGCTGCTTGTCTTCTATTACCCGCAGGATACGCCCATCGAACTCGGTCCGACGGGGGTTGTACCGATGAGCCACTACTATAGCACCCGTGAAGGTTCGGAGGTTTCGCCGGAACAACCTATCGTTGGAAAAGCAGGCACTGTGGCATTCGCAAACTATGATCTGTGGCACCGCGCCATGCCGAACCAGAGCGACAAGAAACGGTACATGATGAAATTCCTCTACGTCCGTATGTCAGAGCCGCAGGAACCAACGTGGGCGAACAAAGAGAGAGAATGGACGAACGGGACAGCATTGGGGCCGCCCGAACATCAGCAGATGTTCAGACACCTTTGGCACTGGCATCGGGGAGAAGAGAATGGCGATATGCCTGTCATGTCAAACGGTGAATCGTTATCAGGTTTAATCAGTGCCCTGAACAGCACTTCTGAATCAATAGGGTTGCAGGCGGCTTATGAATTGCCTCGATTTGGGGAGAAGGTTGTGCCTGCGTTGGTGCAGTGTCTGCGAGATGAATCGGAGATGACTCGTCGAAACACCTGTTATGCGCTCAATGCAGTGGGCACACCCGCTGTCGATGCCCTGCGCGATGCGTTGACAGATTCCCGCGAATACGTCCGGGGTAACGCTGCGGAAGCACTCGGTGACTTGGGCGATAAAGCAAGACTGGCTGTCTCAGCATTAGTTGACACGCTACAGGATACCTCCGGTTCCGTACGTTCGCAGGCGATAGAGGCGTTAGGTACAACGAGTCAATTGAGTGCGTTAGCGGTTCCGGGGTTAATCAAGGCATTGGAAGATGCGCGCGACGGGGTGCGCCGTAAAGCAGTTTTTGCGCTGGCACAGATTGGCAAGCATGCAGCGGATGCGGTTGATGGCTTGCAAAACGTGCTTTTCGATTCCAACCGCTATGTGCGCGGCGATGCAGTCCACGCGCTTTATCGCATCGGTACACCGGCAGCAAAAGCAGTATTGCTTCGTTATCTTGAGACGACGCGGTGGTGCCCGTTAACTTCAAAGGAAAGCACGTTCTAACGTATCGGAAGGTATCATTCTATTTTTCTAGGGGCGGTTTCCTTATCTTGTCCTCAGGAAACGCCCCTTACCTCCTAAGTGAAAAACTCCTCATTATGGGGGCGGACATCTACCTCAAAACTCCACGCGCTCCGATCCTGTTGCACCAGTGCCCAATAGGTATCCGCAATCGCGTCTGGCGCGAGCAAAGGTTCATCCGGTGCTATTTGATACCGCTCCCGCACCCCAGGCGTATCAATGATACCGTCAATAATGATATGCGCGACGTGGATGCCTCCCGGTCCAACTTCACGAGCGAGTGCCCCTGCTAAGCCCCGCATTGCAAACTTGGCACTGCTGAAAGCGACTGCACCTGCCCTACCACGAATAGCAGATGTCGCTCCAGTAAAGAGAATTGTCCCGCTGCCCTTTTCAAGCATCCCCGGTACCACCTGCTTGGCACAGAGAAACGCACCGAGCGTGCAGACTCGCCACGAACCTTCAAATGCCTCCGGGGTGAGTAAGGCAAAGTCACCCCACGCCGCATTTCCCGCGTGATTTACCAAGATATCAGGCACTCCCAATTCCTCTCGAATCAGTGCAAAACTACGGGCTACCTGCGCAGCATCCGTAATATCTGTTGGGATAGGTAAAACTGTTGCACCTGTTTCTTCCAATTTTCCTGATAAATTGAGAAGGTAGGGGGATGAACGAGAAAGTAACGCTATGTTGCATCCTTCGTGTACAAACTTACGGGCGAGTGCTGCCCCTAGACCAGGGCCTACGCCCGCGATAACTGCTACATTTGCCATATTGATTTCCTTCTTACACCAAATTCGTTTGATTTGTAAGGGCGGATGTCTGTATCCGTCCGGCTTCGTTGGGTATTATTCGTGTCTGAGCGCATCAATTGGATGGAGTTTTGCCGCCTTCCACGCCGGATACGCACCAAAGAAGATGCCTACCAACGCACTCACAATAAAAGATAGCATGCCGTATATTGGCGAGACAACGGTGTTCCACCCCCAGAGCGACGGCACCATCTGTGCCCCAGCTATGCCGACTCCAATACCAATGATTCCCCCTACCAGCGCGAGCGTGGTAGATTCAACGAGGAACTGAACGAGGATATCGGTTCGCTGTGCACCAACTGCCTTACGGAGCCCAATCTCTTTGGTTCGCTCAGTCACAGAAACTAACATAATGTTCATAATCCCGATGCCGCCGACAATTAACGATACCACAGCAATGCCTAAAATCATGTTGGTAAACGTCTGAGTTGATTCCTCCAGCGTTTCCATAAATTCTGCCTGGTTGCGAACATGAAAGTCAAGTGCCTTATTGACAGGGATTTTGTGTTGCTTGCGCAGTAAATCTGTGACTTCCGTTTCTGCTGTCGCCAGAAGTTTATCGTCATTCGCTTGTATACTGATACTCGACAGGTACTCCTCTCCGAAAACCCGTTTCATAGCGGTTGAATAGGGGATGAAAACCCGGTCATCCGGATTTCGCCAGCCGCTGGCTCCCTTCTCTTTCATGACTCCCAGCACTTGGAAGCTGATATTCCGAATTTTGACCGTTTTGCCGACCGGATCGGTTTCACCAAAAAGGTTGTCAACAACGGTTTTGCCGAGTACACAGAACCGCTGGCGATATCGGATATCGTTGTCCGTGAAAAATCGCCCGTTTTCAACCGTAAAGTTCGCCGTAACAAGGTACTCCGGGGAAGTACCGACGATGGTTGTGTTTGTATTTTTGTTCAGGTACTTCACCTGTGCGCGTTTGCTTACCTCGGGGGTAACATAGTCAAAACTCTTTCCGCGTTCTTGTAACGCGGCAATGTCCTTCACAGTGAGGCTCTTCCGGGTGTCGGCTGAACTGCGCCCACGAAACCTGTCCTGTCCGGGGCGGACTGCCAGAATGTTCGCACCTAACGTCTGAATTCGTTCCGTAATATCTGCTTTCGCGCCCTCACCAATGGAGGTAGTCGTTATAATCGCGCCAACACCGATAATCACACCTAACATTGTTAAAATAGAGCGGAGTTTGTTTGCCAATAAGGCACTTAATGCGTTTGCAAGACTTTCTAGGATACCCACTGTGTTCTCTCCTTCGCGCGGTTGGATGAAGTTTCAAAAAATAAATCGGTAATTTCGTAACGTCTCCTTGGCGGATACCAGAACTTGAATGTCATACAAGGAATGAATTTGATCTCTTCCCAACTCACATTCGGGCATGTGCGTGCTGTCACTAACAAGTTTGGGAAACCTCCAGGTTCTGGGATGTTACCGAACGAACTTCTTAATCTTCAGGAAACCGCGCCTACAAGCATATTGATTGCGCGTTGGAAATAGCATCTACAAACGAAGTAATAGTGTCTATCGTCCTCGTGGCCCGCCACCGCCACCCATTCGGCGCATCGTAGAGGCCGGGTTCTGCATCATGCGCCGGCGCCAATCTTCACTCCCACCCCCGCGACGCTCAAAGCCACCGATCGCGACAACATCCCCCTCAGTAAGTCCTGAAATGATTTCAGTCTTGTCAAAACTGCTCACACCGGCTACGATAGGTTGCGGACGACCGGGTTGCCCATCTTCTCCAACAATTCTGACCATTTTTCTGCCTCGCATATCACGAATTGCCTCGGGTGGAAGCATCAGAACCCCTATTTTGTTGACAGCCGAGATTTGGACGCTCGCGTTCATGCCAGGCTTAAGAAATGGCATCTTTGTGTTTTCAGATGCCGCCGGTTGCATTTCAGTCGGGGATTCTACAGCCGGCTCTTCCTGAAAAAAGCCACCGAAAAGCCCACCCCAATCGTCTTCGGTAGCTTCTTCTGACTTAGCCACAGCAGGGGCTTCTGCTGGTTGTGCAGCGGTTTCTTCATCAGCACCGCCACCTTCTGCTTGGCGTTGTTGGCGCATCGCACGGAAACGCTCACGTTGCTCCTCAGTCAGGTTTGCCATGTCCGCACGGGGCCCCGCACCTTGCCATCTTCCTGCACCTCGTCCCATTCCTTGCCGTGATTCGGTAACTCCTACATTTTTCAACTCCGAAGTCACTTCAAACGTTGTCACATTCTGAATCACTTGGCCCTGGGGTGCAATTTTCAACACTTCGCCCTGAAACGGCATGTCAGGGTAAGCTTCCACTGTAATAGTCACAGGTTGCCCAATTTTTACCTTGCCGATGTCCGTTTCATCCACCTCTGTTACGACATAGACGGTGTCAAGGTCTGCCATCGTGACGATCGTCTGTCCCTCTGAGGAGGCGAGTGAGGAGAGGCGGGAAGTAATCACCTGTCCCTCTTCAACCTTTTTTTCCAAAATTGTTCCAGAAATGGGGGATTTGATGATAGTATCTTCATACTCAATTTTACGTAGGTCGAGCTGGCCCTGGCTTCGTTTAAGCGATGCCCGCGCAGTTTCCAGATCACGTTGCTTTCGATCAATCTGCTTTTGATTGACTTCTGCGAGCTTCAAAGCGTCTTCAGCTTGTAGAATCCGTTGCTGCTGAAGTTCAATATCTATCTCTCGCGTCGGCTCCGCCGCAACCCTTTCATTGGCGAGGTCACGCGCGAATTCCGCCTTTTTAATATTGGCTTCTTCCAATTGTAGTTCTGCTTCGCTTGCAGGTTGCTCAACCAACTTCAAGTTTTCAACAGCAGACTGATATCGTGCCTCAGCGGAGCGAGATTGGGCATGGGAAGCATCTAGTGAAGCTTTTGAGATAAACTCTTTTTCATAGAGCTCCACATTTCTTTCATGCTCACTCTTTGCCAAATCCCGGTTTGCTTCTTCTTGTATCAAAGAAGATTTCGCTCGCTTTTTGTTTTCTTCGCGAACCGTTTCGGATGTCAGCAGTTTATACCGGATATTTGCCATCTTCAAGCTATTCTCCGCATCCATGACACCGCGTTTGTTCGCTATCTTCTCAAGGCGAATCTCCGCCTTCAGTTGAAGTAGCCGTTGCTTGGATTCAGTGAGGGATTCTCTCGCCTGTCGAATCTGGATTTCCGATTGCTCTTTTTGGAGTTGGATGTCAATTTCTGCCTGTTGCAAGCGCGCTTGGGCAGCTTTCAAATCCGCTTCCGCTTGCTCTAAACTAATCTGTACGTATGTGGTTTCAATTACCGCGATGATTTCATCTTTCTCGACATAATCTCCGGCATCAACCCTGAGTTCTAAAATTTTTCCGCTTGCTTTGGAACTGACTTCAACGATATTCAACGGTTTAATAGTGCCTGTTGCATCAATTGTTACAGCAATGTCGCCCCGTTCCACCGTGGCTGTTTTTATTGCTGTTGTTTCGGCACTGTCTGTTCCATCTTTGGTTGCAAATACAATGCGTCCGACAGCAACAGCACCTCCTACAACGAGTACAACCACGCCAATAATTGCGATAAGCCTCCATTTTTTCACCAGGATACCCCCTTTGATTCAGTTCTGTTTCTATTCTTGTCACGCGCAGGAGCCTACATGCATTTGCTGCGCCATTCGGCCCTTTATTAACCATGTCTCGCTTTTTATTTTAGTCAAATAAAAGTGATAAAAGTTCGTTTTTCCTCGGACATGCACAAAGATACCTCGCTACAATGGTGGAAGGGGCATATCCACAGCACTATCCCGGCGTTCGTGCATGTTCTTCTCCATCGCTTCGGGGTACCGGTCGGGCAGATGTGAAACTTCGTTCAGTTTTTCAAGTGCCTCTCCCTGCAATCTCCAACCGGCTGCGCCGAGATTATCGCGCAAATGTGCTGAGTGCCGTGCACCTACAATTACTGAAGTCATCGTTCGCTGTTCAAGCACCCACCTCAGGGCAACTTGCGCGGGACTGTATCCCAATGCATCAGAAACGGCAAAAAGCGTCTGCAACGTCTCATCCGCGTTGTCCGCAAAATAGCGTTCGGGGTATGCCCAACCCTCGGCAGAACGCGTGCCGCCTTGGGTGCGTTCGCCCGGTTTATATTTACCGGAGAGAAATCCGCCAGCTAACGGGCTCCATACGACGACACCGAGCCCTTTATGTTCGCAAAGCGGTACCAATTCCTGCTCTATATCGCGCACAACGAGGCTATATTGGGGTTGATAGCACACAAATCGTGCCAAGTGATGCAAATCGCTCAGCCATAACGCCTCGGAGAGCCGCCACGCCTGATAATTGCTACACGCCGTGTAACGGACTTTCCCTTGCCTGACGACATCATCCAACGCCCGAAGCATCTCCTCCAAAGGCGTTTGCGTATCCACGTGATGGATGTAGTATATGTCCACATAGTCCATTTGAAGCCGTTTGAGGCTATCGTCAATCGCCTGCATAATATGCACGCGCGACATCCCTGAATCGTTGGGACCGGCACCCATCGGATTGGAAAACTTCGTCGCTATAATTGCATCTCGCCGTCTACTTTTGAGGGATTTGCCCAGCAGCACCTCCGATTCTCCATCAGCATACGAATTGGCTGTATCAAAAAAGTTCACCCCGGCATCCCAAGCGAGGTGCACCATGCGGTTGCTTTCCGCCTCGTCTGCCCCGTGCCCAAAGGTCATCGTGCCCAAACAGATTTCGGATACCTTCAGGCCACTTTTTCCCAGTCTCCTATATTCCACGCTTTTTCCTCCATTGTGTAGGCTACATACTATTCAGCGCTACCGCTTTGTTGGCAACCTCTAAAATACGATCAAGCACCTCGGTGACTTCCGGGTCGATCTGTTCTGCTGGCACATATCGGACTAAAGTGTGATAATTTGTTTTTTGCATGAGATGCCGTAACGCCTTCAACAATAATATCTATCCGGACATTTTTCTGTGCATCGCGAACTTTTAAATTTCGCCAGAGCAATCGAGCACTCGGTACCGGAACGGAGATGAGCTCTCGCCTGTTGATAGCAACACCTGGGAGCTTTTCCGGATTTGTTTTTCCCTTTCGGTTCTCGTTCCAGCGTTTGAGCCCTATCTCCCACAGAGCGAGTGCTTGCAACGCGGTCGTCTTGCCAGAGTTATTTGGGCCGATGAAGACGACTGTATTTCCTAATTCTACTTCAACCTCGCCAAAGTTTTTGAAATTACGACAAATTAATTTTGTTAGCATTTTTCCTCCCAAGGGTATCAAGCGCGTTTGCTATCTGTTGCGATTGCCTTCATAGAACAGCAACAGTTTCGCCCCCTGAACGGAGTCCTGCCTCATACACCCGCATCACCTCCAACGCAAACTCAAGCGAGCCTTGCTCCGCTGGCTGCCCTGTCAAAATACAATCACAGAAATAGCGCATTTCGTGGTAGAACCCTTGCATGAAAAGTGCCTTGTTTTCAAGTGTGCCAAGACTGTGTTGCGGTTCCCAAACAATGGCACCGCTATCAAAGCCTTCAGGTACATAACTGGTGCTACCGCTGTAATTGAATCGCATGCCGCGCTGGAGGACAACACGCGTGCTGTTGATAATTTCAGCGTGGCATCCATCGCCGAAGAATTGATAAAGTTCCGAAGGTTGCCCATGCCTTGCCCCATCTGCCAGATGGAAGTTCCCAAGCGCGCCGCTGGCAAATTCTAAAATGCACGCCCCACCCCCGTTTTTGCCTCGATGCACTGTCACGGCTGAAACCGGGCCACCCACTGCTATGAGCAGTGACAGCGTATGACACCCATTTTGGAGCCAATTTGTGTGCTCACGCTCGCGGAGAACGCGCTTTCCATCACTCGGAATTGTCATCGGATACACACCCAAGGCGGTTCGCAGCGGACCGTATTCCGGTGTTGCGAAAATCTCAATAATTTTCCGCGTGGCAGGCATGAACGCCTTTTTGAAGCCGACAACAACCACCTTGTCCTTCCGGTGCTGAATCATCTCCTCAACCTCGCTCGCGAACATCCCCGGTGGTTTTTCTAACCATACATGCACTCCCGCATCTAACGCCTCACAGGTCAACTCGGGATGCAGACGCGGCGGAACGCAGAGGAAGATGGCATCCAGTTCTTCGTTCCGAAACATCTCCGCCATGTTCTGGTAGCATGCCTTAACACCGTACTGTTCAGCAGTCATCCGGGCGCGGGCAATGTCCATATCACATAATGCCTTCAACCGAATCGGGAGAAATGTCAGCGTCGGCAAAATATTCCGATAGCCGTGCGACCCAACCCCAACGACTGCCACATTCAATCTTTTTTCAAACTCTCTTTGGTAACTCATATCTACCTTAGGAATTTCCCCGGAAATGTAGGGGCGATGCCACAGGGATCGCCCGCTTTCCAACCGCGCTTACAGAATTTACGAACCGGAAAGCACATCGTCAAGGAACGTATCCAGGTCGTTTTTCATCTTTTGCAATTCCCCTTGATCGATATACATCATGTGTCCCGCACTGTAATAAGCCATCGTGATATTATCCTGCAAGGATTTATCCAGTCCAAGGTGCGTGAACGTGTACTCCGATGCCAAAAACGGGGTTGCCAAATCGTAATAGCCGTTCGCAACAAAAACCTTCAAGGCAGGATTGATAGTCATCGCCTTGCGGAGCGTATCTGCAACGTTCACGTACTCGTTCTGATGTTCTCCGTAGCTCCACGGATGCACGCGCCGACTCAAGATTTCATAGGGGAGATCGCTCTCAAATTCAAGTTCACGGCGGACATAATCGTTGAGCGTTGCGGTGTAGGCTCCCTGCACAACTGCAGCGCTCGGATCATATTCAAAATTTTCCCCTACTGCGTCCCTGTCAATACCGGTATAACGGCTGTCAAAACGCCCGACGGTGCGCCCTTCGTCCCGGAGCAGCTCTTTACAAAACCGCATAATGTTAACCCGCAGGTCTGTCAGGTCAATGTATTCCGGTGTCAGTCCGGTATATTCCGCCAATTGGCGGACGATAGCGGCCCGTTCTCCCGGAGGTATATCCGAACCTTGCATCAATGCAACTGTGTAATCGCCTAGTGCGAACGCTTTCACCTCATCCAAAAGTTGGGCAAGATGTATTTCTGCCAACGTTTCGTCAAACTGGATATGTTCGTCTACCTCCAACCTGTTATGATAAAAGGCAGTCGCTGCATAAGTAGGCAGATATAGGATATAGGGCAAATCATTCCCAGGGGCGAACCGAATCGTTTGAAAGTTGAGTACCACCGAAACGAGCATGATACCGTTGAGGTACGTGCCGTGCCGTTCCTGAAGGTAACCAGAGAGCCCACCTGCACGAGTTGTTCCATAACTTTCACCAATAAGAAATTTAGGCGAGCTCCACCTTTTATACCGTCCCAAGTAGAGTAGGATAAAATCGCCAACCGATTCAATATCCCTCTTGAATCCGTGGAATTGTTTCGCTTCTTCCCCGGGCACCGCTCTGCTGAACCCGGTGCTGACCGGATCTATGAAAACCAGATCGGTTTTGTCCAAAATGGAATATTCGTTATTCGTGAGCTGAGCGGGTGGTGGCGGTAATTTATCATTTTCATCGGGTTTGACACGCCGGGGCCCCAACACGCCCAAATGCAACCAGACCGAGGAGGAACCGGGACCGCCGTTGAAAGAAAACGTTATGGGACGTTTGGCAGCATCATCTACATCATCAAGGGTATAGGCGACAAAAAACACTGCCGCTTTCGCCTTCTCACCCTCTTTCTCGGTTTCCTCTTTCAAAACAAGCGTTCCTGCTGTTGCAGTATAGCGAAGCACCTCCCCATTAATTGTAACACTATGGTGTGTAACAGAGAGTTTATCTTCAGGCGGAGACGCACTTTTTTCCTCAGCCGTTCGCTCTTCAGAATCCTTTTTCTCCTCTTGACTCATGTGAAATTCCCCTTTTCAGGATTAGGCAAACGAACAATCACTTGTAGGGGCAAGGCAATAGGGCACGCCCGATGCAAGAGCACGCTTGCGTAAATCCGATTTATGTGAAAAATCATTATAGCACATTTCAAAAAATAGGTGTCACAAAAATGCTTGACACAAACGCCAAACATGCTAAAATCTACAAAAAGGAGACACACAATGAAAAAACCGATTCATTTAGGGCTCATTGGCTGTGGCGGCATCGTACAAAATACGCACGCCCGTGCCTACCGCTCCCTTACGGAAACCGTCAAGGTTACCGCACTCGCGGATGTCGTTACCGAAAACCTTCAAAAGGTTGGCGAACTGTTTAATGTACCCGCAGAAAACCGATATACAGCGTATCAAGAGATGTTGGCGAACGCCGAAATTGACGCGGTGACTATTGCCACGCCGCACTCACTTCACGCGGCGCAGGTGATTGAATCCGCAAACGCAGGCATGGCTATTATCTCCGAAAAACCGATGGCGACAACGCTAGAAGAAGCAGATAAAATTCTGGAAGCAGTAGACCACGGCGGTGTACCTTACACGGTGGTGCATAACTACCTCTTCACTGCTGGCATGCAATCAGCGATGGCACAACTGGACGAACTCGGCGAACCCCATTTCGGTCGAAGCGTTGGAATGGGTTTAAAACCTATGGATTTCTCAGCCGACCATCCGACACCTGCGTTCGCCTGGCGCGCCAGTAAAGCGAAGGGCGGCGGTTGTATTATCGACACGAGTTATCACGAAATCTATGCGGTCTGTGCCTTAATGCAATCTCCTGTGCGTTATGTTGAGGCACGCGTACAAACGCTACGCTTTGATATTGATGTTGATGACATTGCCATGCTGCTCTGTGAACACCAAAGCGGTGCGATTACGACTGTCTCCGGGGCATGGTGTGTTCCTGCTACAGATTCCGGCTGGTGCGAGGTCCATGCCGAAAACGGTTCCCTGCGAGTTCTGCATCGTCAAAATGCCCGGGATGCACTCCGCCGTTTCTCCAGAACAGAAGGTTGGAAACAACTTGCACTCCCCGACCTTGACGAAGAAGGAATCAAAGATGCAAGCGGGCATGTCGGCTATTTTACTGCCACCTTTAACGCCCTCGCCGCCGGCACAGCACTGCCGGTCAGCGCGGGAAAAGCGTACCACAACCTTGCGATTATTGAAGCAGCGCGCAAGGCAACAACGGCGCGCCGCGCTATTGAAATTCCGCAATCATAGGAAAAGCGTAGCAAAGGAGAGATTCTAGTGAAACTTAAATCACTGATAAATGTTTTAATGGCAGCTTTAACCTTTTTCACTCCTTTCACAGCGTTAGGGAACTTGGTCAAGGATTCAGCTGAAGCTGCCGCCGAACGAGATGCCGAATCTGATGTCAATACTCATAGGAAAAGCGTAGCAAAGGAGAGATTCTAGTGAAACTTAAATCACTGATAAATGTTTTAATGGCAGCTTTAACCTTTTTCACTCCTTTCACAGCGTTAGGGAACTTGGTCAAGGATTCAGCTGAAGCTGCCGCCGAACGAGATGCCGAATCTGATGTCAATACCAGTTTGTGGGTTGCTACCGGCGGAATTTTAGGGGTAGCTGGTAGTTGTGTGCTTGGTTCTGCCGCTGTCGCTGCCGCTTATGTCTACCAGCCGATACCACCCGCAGAACGGCTTATCGGCAGAGCGCCCGAGTATGTTATCTATTACACGGATGCTTACAGAAGCACCACGCGCCGCCTTCGATTAAGCGCATCTGCGAGGGGGGCAATTGGGGGCTCGCTTGTATTTTTCCTTCTGGGGACCTTCAAGGTAAAGCCGTGGGCAGACTTTGTTATTTGGTAGTCCTTATTCCACACTTTTCAAACACTCAATCGCTTCTCGTAACCGCGCACCAACCGCGCCCTTTCGTTCATCACTCTATATTCCGTAGGGCGAGGTCTCCGTGCCTCGCCATGCCGAAGCCGAGATGCCCTGGCACTCCACGTTTGTAGTAGGGTAATTCATCGCCTGTCCCAACGTGCAATAAATTGCGCGACTACAAACACACGCATTTTATGCTTGCAATCCCTACCCAATTCCTATTTAGGAAAAGTGTAACATTTTTAAAGGTTATCTCATAAATACCCCTATACCAGCCTTGATAGTTCTTACGCAAGTATGATATACTTCATTTTAAAGGAGGACTGCATGGTTACCCGACAAGAGATTCAAGCCATGTGTGATGACATCGTGCGCGGATTCGCGCCGTTACAAGTTATTCTCTTTGGTTCTTATGCTTATGGCACTCCCACGGAAGACTCAGATGTTGATCTGCTCGTCGTGATGGATATTCCGAAATCAGAGTTTCGCCGCAAGGCAGTGGAGATTCGGCAACATATTCCACATCGTTTCAGTATGGATGTGTTGGTACGCTCACCGGAAGAGATTGCCTATCGTCTCTCGTATAATGATTGGTTTCTTCGCGAGATTACTGAAAAAGGGGAGCCGCTTCATGGATGCGATGCACACTACAATGTTGACAACCTACAAGTCAAATCTTCTGGAGCAAACCGTGTCAAAGAGGAGAAAAACTGCATGAACCCGTTAACGCTGGAGTGCATCGAGAAGGCTGAAGCCGATTATATCGCTACGCAGAAACTTCTACCGACAACAAATCCACGACTATATGATATTATCTGTTTCCATGCCCAACAGTGTATTGAAAAGTATCTCAAGGCGTGGCTGCAAGAGGCGAACATTCCCGTTCCAAGAACGCACAATCTTGAAGAATTGCTGACGTTGATTGTGCCTACACTGCCCGCGTGGCACTTTTGGCAGCCTGATTTTAAGATAATAGCGGCGTATGCAGTGGAACCTCGCTATCCTGGGGATTCGGCGACAGCAGCCAATACACAGCATGCCATACACATCTGTGATGAGGTGCGCCAAGCCGTTCGCATGCGGCTGAAACTCCCTACCAATGTGCTCGAGTAGGTAGATTGGGAGTGGCAGCGTTTCGCCCCTGATTTTCGCGCGACTACAAACGAAATCGCCCTGGACCGGCTCAAAAAAATTGACATCTTTTAGCCACGCGTGTATAATATAGTGTATCCGAACAAGGTTCAGATACACTTCAGTGTTTCTGAATCAAGATTGTTTTGGGTTCGCCAGAGGTAGCAGCGCCAATCCACTGGCACATTTATCTGTGACGCAAGTCGCAAACATTTTACCTAAAAAGGAGCTACTATTTCGTGAAAATTGAATTAACATCTTTCAAAATTCTGGCTTTTTTGATGGCAGTGCTGACCTTCAGTATGCCTTTTGTCACCCTCGCACAGCAGAATTCTGTGCAGACCGAAGCTGCAACCGCTGCCATAGCAGATGCTAGTAAGGATGTCAACAAGCCATTGTGGTTTGGTGCTGGTTTTCTCCTTTCTGGGCTTGCATTTTTGCCAGATCCGTATGGCTACTTTTTACCGCCAGCCGGTCTCCTTGGATCCTATTTCTATCGACCAGATCCCCCACCTGTGCAGCTTATTGGGAAATCGCCGGAATATATAGCTGCTTACACATCAACCTACAAATCAAAAATAGGAAATATTCAAGCGAAATGGGCCTCAGCTGGTTGTCTCAGTGGTTGCGTTGTAGTTGGAGCTTTACTTGTTGGGATTGGACTCGGACTGAACCACTGAGACAACCGGATGACAGCTACACAGGAGTAAATCTGTGATGAGGTGCGTCAAGCTGTTCGCATGCGGTTGAAACTCCCTACCAATGCGCTCGAGTAGGTAGACTGGGAGTGACAGCGTTTCGCCCCTGATTTTCGCGTGACTACAAACGAAATCGCCCTGGACCGGCTCAAAAAAATTTGACATCTTTTAGCTATGCGTGTATAATATAGTGTATCCGAACGAGGTTCAGATACACTTCAGTGTTTCTGAATCAAGATTGTTTTGGGTTCGCCAGAGGTAGCAGCGCCAATCCACTGGCACATTTATCTGTGACGCAAGTCGCAAACATTTTACCTAAAAAGGAGTTACTATTTCGTGAAAATTGAGTTAACTACCCCCCCCCGCTTCAAAATTCTAGCTTTTTTGATGGCAGTGCTGATCTTCAGTATGCCTTTTGTCACCCTCGCACAGCAGAATTCTGTGCAGGCCGAAGCCATGGCCGCTGCAGAACGAGATGCCGGAACTAATGTTAATACGACCCTTTGGTTCTGGGGAGGTTGCATTGGTGGCGTACTTGTGTTCATTTTTTCGCACATCCATGAACCTTCTCCACCTGCCGCATCACTCCTCGGCAAATCACCAGAATATGTTGCCCTTTACACAGATGCATACAAGGCAAAAGCCAGTCAACTTCAAACCTCAAGGGCTATGTGGGGTTGTGTTACTGGCACCGTTATTTCCAGTATTGCCTACGGTTTAATCATAGCAGCAGAGGCGGCTGACGAGCTACAGTGAACTAAAAAACACCATGGTAGCAAGTTCTTGGACGCTTGTTACCATGGTACCCCTAAAAAACAGATGCCTAAAAATTTCCTATTCCCCATCATACTTTTACTCACAGTCCTCCTCGCCGACGCGCTCCATGCTGCGCCGCTAAAGAGCCTCTCCCTGGACTTTACGCGCGAATTAACCGAAAATGACAAAATGGAGCATACCGTAGGGACACTCCATTACGATGTAAAAGCGTCCCGGGTTGTCGTTGAAGTCACCCAACCGCTCAAGCAGATAATGGTTGTGAAGGACAAGATGCTGGAAATCTATTATCCTGTGGAGAAACAAGCGTTTCGTTTTATCTCCGAAGGGCGTATTCCGCTCCCGTTTGTTGACTCTATCATCCAGTCCACACAAGCGGAATACGGGTTAACTGCCGTCGGCTATACCCTAGACAAGCATGACATCGTGGATGAGGTGCTCTATACCTATTGGGCACCGCCAAAAAAAGCGAAAGATAAACTCGGTGCCGTTATTCTGGGAATGCGCGACGACCGGCTCATCTCCGCCGAAATCAAAAATCCGGACGGTCAGCTCGTCGCAAAATCGCTCTATCAGAACCACAGCAAACTCGGTAATAACTATATTCCGATGGAGGTTTCTTCTCGTCTGTACGGTCCAAAAGGCCAGGTGCTGCAACATGAACGCATCGTCTATAACAATCCACAGGTAAACGCGGAACCGCCAAATCCAATTCTGAATTTCACAATTCCCGAATCCGTAGAGGTGAAAGAAGTCAAATGGTAACTTATGCTGAGTTTTTCCGCTGTAGGAGCGACCTCCTGGTCGCGATGTGTTTCTGCGCGTTTTGTTTGATAGCGGTTCTCCTCGTGTCACCTGCGTTCGCGGACGAGGCAGCCGACCTCGCCTTTATCCGCAAAGTGAACCCGATTGCAACACCGAAACCGCGAGAGGTTGTCCGCTTTAACCCACAAGAAACCTCGGCGTTGAAGCTGGCTGCTACAGGGCTCATTCGCTTGTATCAGAAATTCATTTCAAGTCAAGATAAGCCGGCGTGCAATTTCACGCCGAGTTGTTCCCGCTTCGGCATGGCATGTATCCAAGAATACGGCATCTTGCACGGTATGCTGCTCACTGCTGACAGGCTGCTCCGATGCAACGGTTCACAATCCACACATCACCACAAAGATGAAGCAACAGGGAAGTATATTGATCCGGTTTCTGCTTATGCAGCAACGAAATAGAAATATATTTTGACTTTTGGTGTGGAATAGGGTATAATAGAGACATATAAGAAAGGAATTTTCGGTGAAAAAAGAGAGAGCGACACTATTATCAACCAGGCAAACCTGGATAAGTTTAGAGATTATTATCCTCTTCATTTTAGTGGTTGCCTATGCTGCAATAGTCTGGCGACATGAGAGTGCCAAAGAAGAAAGTATGGAGGCGGTTTTTGCTACCGTTAGGCATGTTTCTGCCTTTATACTGCCTGCGATTGTTTTCATAGTAGGGATTTTTGAAATAGGAGGTGAAATCATGATCCGCTTTACGAGTCTGATGCAAAAAGCGAGAACTGAAGGCATCGCCCAAGGCATCGCCCAAGGCATCGCCCAAGGCATTGCCCAAGGTAAAGTTGAAGGCAAAGTTGAAGGCAAAGTTGAAGGCAAAGTTGAAGTTTACCGAGAATGGCATGCCGATTGGGAGAGACGGCGGCAGGATGCGGAGGCAAAAGGAATTCCCTTTAACGAACCACCTCCGCCGAAACCGGAACGCTCCGTTGAAGAATAGCGGCCTATCTATCAAGTTCCTATGAACAGCATACAGATACGGGGAAGCGAGCGACGCTATTATCAACCAGGCAAACCTGGATAAGTTTAGAGATTATTATCCTCTTCATTTTAGTGGTTGCCTATGCTGCAATAGTCTGGCGACATGAGAGTGCCAAAGAAGAAAGTATGGAGGCGGTTTTTGCTACCGTTAGGCATGTTTCTGCCTTTATACTGCCTGCGATTGTTTTCATAGTAGGGATTTTTGAAATAGGAGGTGAAATCATGATCCGCTTTACGAGTCTGATGCAAAAAGCGAGAACTGAAGGCATTGCCCAAGGCATTGCCCAAGGTAAAGTTGAAGGCAAAGTTGAAGTTTACCGAGAATGGCATGCCGATTGGGAGAGACGGCGGCAGGATGCGGAGGCAAAAGGAATTTCCTTTAACGAACCACCTCCGCCGAAACCGGAACGCTCCGCTGAAGAATAGCGGCCAATCTATCTATCAAGTTCTTATGAACAGCATACAGATACGGGGAAGCGTGCTCGTAATTCTGCTTAGCACCGCGTTCCTATCCGTTGTAGCCTCCGAGGAGCCTTTTGACTACTATATCCCTGAAAGCGTGCGCAAATTCGCCGATTTTCTGTACGCCGAAGGCGACTACCTCCGCGCCGCAGGCGAATACCAACGCTATCTTTTTTATAGTTCAGGTGGAAAAAGGGCAGACAGCGAACAGATCCGCTACAAAATCGGCCTCTGTTACCGCTTAGGCGGCAAAACTGAACAGGCCATCCACACATTTGAAGCACTTTTACAGGCACATCCGGAAAACACATTGGCAAGCAGTGCCATCTATCAGATCGGTGCCTCCTATTTCCTGATGGAACAGTTTGAGCAATCCGCGCAGTTTCTGCGTGAAACACTGCCCCAGATAGCGGAGGCACAGCAACTCGCCGAAGCCCAGCAGCTTATCGGGCTCTCTTATCTGATGCAAAAGCAGTGGTCTGAAGCAGGTAAGATTTTCAAGGCGTTGCAGGAATCAGATATCACAGAGGTGAAGGAAAGGGCAACAGGATATCACACTTATGCTGAGCGAGGGGCGCACCTACCGACGCGCAGTCCATTTTTAGCCGGCGTTCTCTCTACGATTCTGCCTGGGGCAGGGCGGCTCTACACCGGCCGCCTTGCCGATGCGCTTAACTCCTTGCTCATCGTTGGCGTGATGGGGTGGCGGGCTTACGACGGCTTCAGCAGCGATGGAATTTCATCGACGAAAGGATGGACTTTCGGCACCATCGGCGGGATTTTCTACCTCGGCAACATTTACGGCTCCGTCGTTTCTGCGCGCGTCTACAATCGCCACGTAGAGAACGAGTTTTTGACAACGCTCTCCATAGAATTCCCATACTGAAATTGTTAAGGGGGCTCTCTGTATCTGCCTGCCCTCATATTGTAAGGGCGGAGCTCTATATCCGCCCGTTTTGGTTTGGTACACTACAACTCAACGCCTTTTTATCAGTTCGGGTTGTGCTACTTGCACGCGGGTTGGCGGGAGTCCTGCCGCGATGGCTTCAACGTCATCGGTAACGAGCCGCCCAATGTTGTAGAGCGCGTGGCCGATTGCGCCTGCCATGTGGCTGTCAAAATCGTATTTTTGCTCTCTCGTACCGGATGGTCGGCCGGTGGAGGTTCTTCAGGATAGACATCAATCGTTGCTCGGAACCTGCCTGCCCCTGCCAAGTCCAGGAGCGCATCAAAATCAATAAGATGCGAACGGCTAGCTTAAAACAAGCACTGCCCCCGTCTTCATCTGTTCCAAGGCATTTTGGATATTCCTCTATCGCGCAAAATCTGATTTCAGCTTCCCCCACGTCGTCGCCAACTTATCCTCCGGTCTTACCGCCAACACGCCTTCAATGCCTTTGTTCATCAATTCCTGAATTTCTTGCTCAGAGCGTGCGATGTTGGAGATTCGTACTTCGTCCATCCGTCCATCTAAGAATGGACCGGCACCGCGTCCGAGCCATAAGACATCGTTATTGGGGACGATATTGCCGCCGATTTTGCCGTCGCCATCTAAGACACCGTCGATGTAAATCTTGCCTTCACCTGACTTTCCATCGTAAGTGCCAGCAATATGCACCCACTTTTTCAGCGGCATATCCGTTTTTCCTGCAACAACGGCATCCCCCCAGGCTTGGGCTTCCGTGGTCATTCGGATTAGCACCTTCTTGTCACTCCGAGATCCCACTTTGTAGGCGAGTTCCTTAGTGACACCTGTCCCACCTGCTGTCGACCAGCCGTTGAGATAAATCCACATCTCAACCGTGAGCCCCTCAACCAGATCCAAACTGTCGCTGTCGGGAATTTCCACAAAGTCTCTAGGCCCGTTACCCTCAAAGACGAGTCCGCCGCCAGGGTTACCCTCTCCCCAGTCAGGCCCCATGAGTTCGCCATCGTTCGTGTTTCCAGAAAGATCTTTGACAATCTTCCCGGTACCTGCCTCAAATGTATACAAGGCGACGGTATGTTCATCTTGTGCTTGGCCAATCCGGCTCCCTCCGGATATTAACAGGAGAACTAACATTAACCAACACAGAGTGTTTATAACATTATGCATGATAAAATTTTCCTCCTTAAATATGGTTTGACATTTTATCACAGATGCACTGAACTCACAATCTAATTTTCATAGGAGGGAAAGCTGCCCTCTATTAAGTTCTCCCACTAAAAATTGCACAACTTTTAGTTAAAACGAGCGTTTTGCCCGCATAAATGCTAATCCGTTTTCTTAATTTTCCCCCAGGCTGTGAGAAATCTATGCAGTGCTGCTACGCTCAGACCCCCCGGCGCGAATTGCTCAACATTCGGAAGAATCGCGGGGCCCAATCCTTCTGCAACACCGCCAACAGCATAGATTTTATTCGCAACAGTGCCAACGCCCAAGAACACTCTCGCCGTTAGCATCTCCGGGCCTTCTGTCCATGTGTCGCTAGCGGGTTCGTATATTTCAACAGTTGTTAGCCCGGGCCCTTGCACAACAGGTGTTCCCCCAGCCGCGTAAATTCTTCCATCCACCACACCCAGAGCCAAAGCAGTTCGGGGTGTAGGCATATCCGTTTTCTCTGTCCATGTATCTGAGCTCGGGTCGTATTCTTGAACCGTTGCAAGCACAGGTCCTTGCACAGCAGGGACCCCGCCCATGAGATATATTTTCCCATCAATGCTCACGGCGGCCATTCCTGAACGGGGTGTAGGCATATCTGTTTTTTCGGTCCAGGTGTCAGTTGCTGGGTCATATTCTTCAACATTAGGCAACACAGGTCCAACATTTTGCGCGACTCCACCAATTGCGTAAATTTTACCGGCTACGTGCGTTGCCGTAAAAAAGGAGCGGGGTGTAGGCATATCTGTCTTTTTGGTCCATGTGTCAGTTGTCGGGTTGTATTCTTCAACGCTTCCAAGTGCTGGAGATTGCGCGCTCCATCCGCCGATAGCGTAGATTTTCCCATTGACTACACAGGTTACAACACCCGCACGCGCTGCTGGGAGCCTCGCTTTCTCAACCCATTTGTCCTGATCCGGGTCATAGGCATCAACAAAGTCAACGGGTTCAGCGAGCATTCCGCCGATAGTGTAGAGTTGACTGTCAGTAGTGGCTACGGAGAAAAAAAGCCTCGGAATTGGCATGTCCGCTTTTTGGATCCAATTTTCAGCCGTGGCGTTATGTATCGAATGGAAAGTGAGTAGGCTTGCGAATAGCCAACCCAAATTAGAAAACAAAGATTTGTTTGATTTCATCATAAATTTTCTTTTCATTGAAAGAATCTCCTTCTTCAGTTTAGAAAGTCCTAAGGGTTCCACCAATACGTCATCTTCCCGACGACTGTCCAGTCGAGAAGTTCGGCACTGCCATCAGGGGTATCGTAATTCTGGTCGAAAACGAGGTAGAAATCGCTGCCGGGCCGGTAGATATAGTTGACTAACACGTTGGTGGAAATAACGTCCCTATTGGTACTCCATTGTGCGAACAACTTGGTGAAAAGTGTAGTCGAAAAGGAATAACCGATACGCCCGCCGAATGCATTGGCATCGAATTCTTCACCGGGCAGTGTAATGCGGTTAAATTCGTTGAAAGTCAGTAGTGAAATGTGTCATCATAGGCACGTGCCTCATTTTTAGCAGCTTCTGTATAAAAGGCTGGGCTATAAACCCCGCCATCAGTTTACTCCTCTTACATCAGCGATGGTAGATGCTGACTTCCATGACATCACGGCTACCGGGCCGCCGCCCACTTTCAAACCAGTGCGTTTCGGAGTTGTAGTATGAACGGACATGCTCCAGATAATCAGCCATCCGGTCTGCACCCATGCCGGCGTTGTCCGCGACGATGGCTGCTAGACTGGTTAACCGAATGCCATTATTCCCGGAAATTAGAGCGGGAAATTCTCATTAATCAACATGAGCAGTTCTTGATTCGCGAAAACCCGGTAGGCACGACTAATAAACGGTTTGCCTTCAAGATGCGCGATGGCAGGCGGTAGATGGGTTAAGTTCTCAACACCACACCATAACAGTTCACGCCGAGTCTCTAAGCTACTATGCCGCAAAAGCCCCCCTAATCCGTGCTTGTCGGACTCTAACCCCTCCAAAAACGATTTTGGGAGACGTTTCGGCACAACCAGCGACTCTGCGTAGGTATGAATTGTCGGAGATGACTCGTCTGGTAGGTGTGTTTGGAGTGCTACCTGCCGCAAGATAACTTCTGCACCGGCAGGCAGTTCAAGCCAGATATGTTCAGCGGATAGCGCCCGTTTCGATTGTTGTAGCAACGCTACCTCCACTGGAGTGAACGTATATGCTTCAATGAACCGCGTAACTGTCCCGTCGGTGACAAGCAAGCCCCGCTGGAACGGCGTTAATAGAGCGAGATCGATTTCTCTTAAAGTTACTGGTTTATCGTCCTGTGCCACAAACAAGGCTTTCATGCGTGTATTGACAAAAGCCCCTGAATGCTGGATTGTGTCTATTTTCATAATAGAAGTTCTCTTTCGCGAAGAAAGCATGTTCACTTGAGAGCGACATGCAAAATTTTGATTTGTTATCAAATTAGACGCATGAGTCTGAAAAAAGTTCGTTTCTACTTCTACCAATACGAAAAATTAATTGCGCCTTGATAAACGCTATAGAGGTTTGGTATACTGTTTTCGCTGGTGTAGTTTCCAACCGCGCGCTTTAACGTATTCAACAGATTTCGCTGGTGTGGTTTTTAATGGTGCCCCCTAGGCTAAGGAGATACCTTCCGAATGTCCAAAACTTTAAAACGTTCCATATTTTTCTTGCTTGTTATTCTGCTGCCACTTTTCTACAGTTCCATCGCAACCGCAGAAGAAACACCTTTAGCCCTCGGAGACTATTTCTTGTCCCTTGGCAACTACGATGCCGCTATCACCGAATATAAACGCCTCCTCTTCTTCCATCCAGATGATGCACGTGTCAGCGAGGTATATTACAACATGGGGTTCGCCTACCGAGCGCAAGGGCTATGGCAAGATGCAATCGCCGAAATGCGCACTGCTGTGCATCACGCCACAGAGAAAGAAAAAAAATCGGAATACCAACTCGCACTCGCTGTGACGCTGATTGCCAACCAAAACTACGATCTTGCCCGGTTAGAGTTGATAAAGGTAATGATGCGCGCCCCCTCGGCACCGCTGTATCGACGCACACTTTTTTTGCAAGCTGTTGCGTACCTCTACCAGTTTCGATGGGAAGAGGCACGCAAAGCCATGCAAAACGCCACCGCAGATGAAAGGCTGGACGCGCTTTTCGCGTCAGCTATCAACACACGGCAGAAGTCTGTCAAGGTTGCAAAGATTCTTTCGGCCATTTTGCCGGGGGCAGGACAAGCCTACGCTGGCAGCCGGCTAGATGGATTAAACGCGCTTGTGCTAAACGGCGCGCTCGGCTTTATTGCTGTTGACACCGCCCTGGATGGACATTACGTGGATGCAGCGTTGTGGGCAACCACCATTCTTTTCCGATACTATCAAGGGAACCTCTACCATGCAGGAAAAGCAGTAGAAGAATTCAATGAAGAGGGCTCTCGCCACGCCGCTGAGAACATTTTGGAAAGGCTTCAGGAAATTGCCCAGCAACCATGAAATAAGACACTCTACAAAGTGCGTGGTTTCTAACCACGCCTATAAGAAGTGGACGGTTAAAAACCTCCCCTATGAATCAGAACGACCTGATTCAGATCGTTTCTGTGCCAAATAGATGCCCGTGCCTACCCCTATCGCAAAAAGGAAAGCCCAGATATTGTCAATATACGCGAGGAACGCCGCCAGCGCGAGCAGCATCGATTCATACCATCTTGTCTTCCGCACAAAGTAGCCCATCGTGACGATCGAAAAGAGCACGGTGCCGACAACCGCTGTTACAACAGACATGGCATTTTGGAAAGGCGTTCCTGTAAACAGGATATGGGTGTACGCGAACAGCAACGGCATTATGTATAAAAGCTTGGCGAACTTAAAGCACGCCCACCCCGTTTTCCACGCATCGGCACGGGCGATAGCGGCACCCGCATAAGCCCCTAACGCGACCGGTGGTGTGATATTGGAATCTTGGCTGAGCCAGAAGATAATCAGGTGCGCAGCGATGAGCGGTATCCCCATCTCAGGGCTAGTCAGAATCGGCACCGCGAGTTCAGAGGTAATCAGATAGGCGGCGGTAACAGGAATCCCCATCCCTAAGATTAAAGAGGCAACCGCGAGGAGCAACACCGCAATTATCCGGCTATCGCCAGCAACAGACCGGACTAAATCCGGGAAAATCCGTCCTAATCCAGTCAGGTCAATTACGGCAACAATAATGCCGATAGTACCGACAGCACCGCCAATGGCGAGAGAATTCTTTGCGCCGGTGACCGTTGCCTCCAAGATACGCTTGGGCGTCAACCGTGTTTCCGGGCGGAAATAACTCACTGCAATCGTGACGAGGATTGAGAAGAACGCCGCTTTGTAGGCAGTATAACCCGCCATAAGAATGCCGATGAGAACAATCAATGGCAACAAATAATACCAGTCAGTCTTAAGCAGGGTAAAGAGGTGCGGTATTTCTGAGTTTGGTATCCGTTCAAGCCCCTCTTTTTTCGCTTCAAAATGCACCATGACCCAAACGGATAAAAAATAGAGGAGTGCTGGCACAATCGATAAGAGTGCGATTTGGCTGTACGGCAGCCCGGTCCGCTCTGCCATCAGAAATGCGCCTGCGCCCATTACCGGGGGCAAGAACTGCCCTCCGACAGAGGCTGATGCCTCAACCGCCCCAGCGATGTGTGGCCGGAAACCTGTCCGCTTCATCAACGGAATAGTAAACGCCCCGGTGGTCACCGTGTTTGCGATGGCACTTCCCGCAACAGAGCCAAAGAAGCCGGAGGTAACGACAGAAACCTTCGCGGCACCGCCAACGGATCTGCCCGCGAGCGACATCGGCAGGTTGATAAAAAACTGGCCTACCCCGGATTTCTCCAAGAACGCGCCGAAGAAGATAAAGAGAATTACATACGTCGCCATCACGTTCGCCATGATGCCGAAGATGCCGGCTTGACTAAAAAAGCAGTATTCGATAATCCGGCGCAGCGTAAAGCCACGGTGCGAAATAACATCTGGCATCGCTCGGCCAAAAAGCGCGTAGAGGATACCAATCAAGGCGATGGTGGGCAGTGCCCAACCTACGGTGCGGCGGCTCACCTCAAAACTAACGATGAGCCCGATAGCCCCAACTACAATATCCAAGCGACTATAGTCACCGGCCCGATGTGCCAAATTCGGGTACTCCACAATCCAGTAGCCGATTGCAAACACGCTCAGGCAAACCAGCAACATATCCAACAGGGAAGGGTGTGAGGGAGGCGAACCCGGGCGAAACTTGTAGAGGATGCCGATGAGGGCGAAGGTCAAAATCAGATAGAAACCGAGATGATACTGTTCAGCGGCAGTGCCGAAACCTGCACCATAGATGTAGAAAAAGACGAGGAAGACCGCGGCTATCTGAAAAACCCACTTTGAGAGCCCCTTCAATTCAGCGCGTTGGGCTTCAAACCCCGTACCGCCTTTTGTCTCCGTTTGTGCCATCGTTCCTCCACATTGAGATGTTTCCTTTAATTTTACCTGAAATCGGCAGAAAAAGCAATTCATTTTTGTCTGAATGACTTTGATTTGTCAGGGTGCATCCCTGTCTCTGCCCATGTGCTGCGGTCGAAAAACAAGCAGAGACGAAAGCTCGGCGGTCCCTTGCCAACAAAAAGCAAGTGTGATAGAATGTCCCCACGTCAACAGATTTAGCAAGGAGGCACAAAATGGCAATAGGATTAGGCGTTATTGGAATGAATCCTACCAATATGGGTTCAACAGCGGCACTGCTGAAGGATGTCCCAGACCTGAAGTATGAACTGCGAGGTATTTGCGCGAAACGCCCGGACGTTCTCGAAAATTACGCCAAGCAAATCGGTGTGGATTTTTGGACAACGGATTACCGTGAACTGGTGCAGCATGAGGATATTTCTGTCATTGCAGTCTATTCTCCAGACCATCTGCACGCCGAGCATTGCATCGCCGCTATTGCAGCCGGAAAACATGTGGTGTGCACAAAACCGATGGTGACAACATTAGCCGATGCACAACGGTTAGTAGACTTAGTTCGAGAACACCGGGTCAAATTCCTGGTTGGGCAGACGATGCGGTTTGACCGGCAATTTTTGACGATGAAGCGGCTCTTTGATGATGGCGACTTAGGCGACATCATGGTGGCGGATGCCTATTATGTCCATGACATGCGCGAGGTTTACGATTTTACACCGTGGCGGCTCCATGTGCCACAAGATCTGATGTTCGGCGGCGTTGTACACCCTGTTGACATCCTGCGGAGTTTCCTCGGCGATGTTGAAGAAGTACATGCCTACGGCACGAAAGGTAAACTCTCCCCAGAATACCCGATAAGAAACAACTTCCTCCTCAACCTGAAGTTTAAGAGCGGGCAGATTGCCAGAGCGATGGGGCTTTACGACATTGTCCACCCACCGATGCCGATGATGCAGGTGTCTGTCTACGGAAGCAAAGGCACAATGATTGGTGATTTTACTGATAACAAAGGCGGGCAGGTGAAGTTGATGCTCGATAAGATGTCGGCGAGAGAGCCTTTTGAAATGACATGCCCGCCTGAAGTGGACACGAGCGTTTATGGCCATGGACAAACGGTTATCCGATATATGCGACATTTTCAACAGTGCCTTGAGGAAGATTCAGAACCGTCGCCGAATGTAGTTGATGGCGCGAAGTCTATTGCTGTCGGCGTAGCAGCGTGGGAATCTATTGAGACCGGGCAACCTGTGAAGGTTTACAACGAATTTTAGCGTGACACCCCCGGGCCCCTTGTAGCCTCGATTTTCCCATCGAGGACTTATACCGAATTAACAGCGATTTGTATTTTTTCTGCTTGTAGGCTGTCCGTAGTCGCGCAACTCAGTGCGTATTTGCGACTTGGTTGAATTCCCCCACTTTTTAGAGAAAACAGAATTTGTGAAAATTTTTCTTGACAATTAGGTTTATATAAGATATAATTTAGTCATGCCTAAATTAATTTGTAAGGGCAACTAATAACTTTGGCACATAGTGCCTAAAATTTTGGAATATGTACGCGATATCCCTCTGGAAAAACCGATGCTTACACAAGCAGCTGAAGATTACCTAAAGTCCATCTATAAATTACAGGAAAAGGGCGGTAAAGTTTCGACGGGCGTGTTAGCGCAATACCTTAACGTTAAGCCAGCTTCAGTAACCGGCATGCTCAAAAAACTGAAGACGATGAATCTGGTGAACCACGAACGCTATCAGGGCGTTACGCTAACCTCTGCGGGTAAAGCGATTGCGTTGGAAATCATCCGGCATCACCGCCTATTGGAGCTTTACCTATTCAGGGCACTCGGCGTGCCGTGGGATAGTGTCCACGAAGAAGCAGAAAAACTGGAGCATGTCATTTCAGAAGACGTGGAGGCACGGATGGATGAGTTTCTCGGCTATCCAACCACCGACCCGCATGGTGCCCCCATCCCAGATAAGAACGGCGTTGTGACGCAAAAAGCGTACTTCCAGATGACGACGCTTCATAAGGGACAATCCTGCGTTGTTGCGGAGGTGAGTGATACCGACCCGGCGTTGCTCCGGCATTTGGCAAGCTTTAACCTGTACCCTGGCACGGCGTTCCGGGTGCTTGACATCGCCCCATTTGAAGGGCCTTTCACGATTGAAATTGCCACCGAAAATGAGGAAGGCCAACAAGCCATCCTCGGGCGCGAAGTTACCAAACACATTTTTGTTGCCGATGTGCAAGATACAGAACCTACATAAGCGCGCTCCAGATGTTCACCACTATTTTCAATAGTGGTGAAACTATTCGCTTGGTAGACACGCTCCTACCTCTCCCGGTCGGTGAGCTTTTTAAGCGTGCGTGCTAACACTGAGAGGAATCTAAAAAATGCAACACCCTAAACAGCCTACACCGGATCTCAAAACGCTCAAAATCTGGAAACACCACTTACAGGATGAGGTGGATGCGAGTTTTCTTTATGGCGTTTTCGCCAGCCTCGAATCGGAACCCAGACGAAAAGAGATATTAAGCGAACTTGCCGAAGTAGAAAACCGGCATGTGCTCCGATGGCAGGAAATGTTAACCACATACAACGTAACACTCAAGAAACAGCAGCCGACCGCGCGTGCGCGGCTGATAGCATGGTACGCGCGCCGGTTTGACACTGCGTTTCCGCTATCCCAGATGCTGAACGCCGAGGCGAATGAGGTCAAAGACTATCTAACGCTCTATAAAAACAGCACGCTCGCGGACGCGAAAGAGACCGCGCTCATTCTCGCCAAAGAATCCGCAATGCACACCGAAAGTTTGCAAGAACTTACCGGCACAAGTGATGAACCATGGCACAAAACCGAATCAGGCGGAATGTTAGGCAACGTTGTTTACGGATTTAACGACGGATTGACGGCGAACTTTGGCTTAGTCGCCGGGGTTATCGCCGCGACACCCGAATCCTCTATTATTCTCGTGACAGGCATTGTGGGCACAGTTGCGGACGCGCTCTCTATGGGTGCCTCCGGTTACCTCGCAGCGAAAAGTGAGCAAGAGGTTTACGAACACGAAATTGAGGTGGAGAGAGAGGAAATCCGGCTGATGCCAGATATTGAGGAAGATGAACTTGCACTTATTTATCAGACAAGGGGCATGACTAAAGAACAGGCCCGAACCCTGGCACAGGAAATCATGAGTAATCCGGAACTCGCACTTGAAGAGAAAATCCGGGAGGAGCTCAAAATCGTTACGTCACATACAACCCCCCTCAAAGAAGGGTGGATTACCGGGCTGTCGACTGCTATCGGTGCCTTCATTCCGGTCGGGCCTTTCCTTTTTGCTGAAGGTGCTATCGCTATCTGGGTGGCGTTCAGTTTGGCTATGCTCTCCCACTTCGCCGTCGGTGCAGCGCGGAGCCTCTTCACCGGACGGGGTTTGATTCGGAGTGGGCTTGACATGTTTGTTGTAGGCCTCGGCGTTGCCGGGGTTGGCTACCTCGTCGGAGGATTGTTAGAACGTTTTGTTTTTGGGAAATAGAATTATGCAAAGACTATACATGGCGTTATGCGCGATAACCATACTTGCGATTCTCGGTTGTGAGCCGAAAAAACAGCCTGATGCTTCAACGACAGAGAAACTTCGCGTCGTCACGACGATCGGGATGATTACCGACATTGTCAAAAATGTCGGTGCTGAGCGCGTTGAAGTGACAGGACTGATGGGGCCCGGCGTAGATCCGCATCTCTATAAGGCGAGTGCCGGCGATGTCCAAAGGCTGAGCACAGCAAGGCTCATTTTCTATAACGGCTTGCACCTTGAATCGAAAATGGGAGACATCCTTGCCAAGATGACTGGAAACATGCAAACTGTGGTACCCGTAACAGCAGATGTCGACCCGGCGTTGCTACTCACACCACCGGAATTTGAGGGACAACACGACCCACACTTATGGTTTGATGTAACACTGTGGATGAAGGCCGTCGAAAAAGTCCGGGACACGCTCAGTGAAATTGACCCGGGGGGCACAGCCGCATACCGAGACAACGCTGAGCGTTACCTCGCGAAACTTGCTGAACTGCACCAGTACGTAAAGATGCAAGCCTCCCTAGTGCCGCCGGAACAACGGGTGCTTGTGACAGCCCACGATGCCTTTAACTACTTCGGCAAAGCTTATGGGTTTGAGGTACGCGGGCTACAGGGAATCAGTACCGCAGCCGAGGCAGGCATCGCCGATGTACAGGAATTGGCAACCTTCATTGCAGAACGGCGCATTCCCGCAATCTTTGTGGAATCATCTGTCTCTTCACGGAGCCTTGAAGCAGTGAAAGCAGCCGTGAATTCAAAGGGATTTGCGGTGGACATCGGGGGTCAACTCTTTTCGGATGCGATGGGCAACAAAGGGACACCTGAAGGTACCTATATCGGCATGGTTCGCCACAATATTGATACAATTGTGGCAGCATTGGCAGGAAAATCGGGGTTACAAACTCCGCCTACAGGGGAATACTAGGCACGCAAGCACATGGGCTCCTCCCCTTGTAGGCGCGGTTTTGCGGCGAAAAGGGTATCACCCCGCAAAGCGGGGATATACCTATCTGCGCCCAAGTTGCGCGTGAATTGTATGTTACCCCGCTTTGCGGGGAAGCATACCTGTTAGCAAGCAACTTTTTTATTTCTTACTTATGCGACGTGCATTCTAACCGCGCCCTTTGGAGCACTAAAATTGCAACAAGCACTCGAACCCAAAGCCATTGAGGTCACCGACTTGACAGTCGCCTATCAAGAAACCCCTGTTTTGTGGGATGTCGATCTGGATGTGCCACCGGGGGTGCTTTTGGCAATCGTCGGCCCCAACGGTGCTGGTAAAACAACCCTGATTAAGGCGATTTTGGGGTTGGTGCGCCCCGCCGCAGGGCGCGTCTTAATTTATGACAAACCTTATGAAGCACAACGGCGGATTGTCGGCTATGTCCCGCAACGCGGCAGCGTTGACTGGGATTTTCCAACGAATGTATTGGATGTCGTCATGATGGGGCGTTACGGCACCTTGGGCTGGATACGGCGGCCGGGGAAGCCAGAACGAGAACTCGCTATACAGGCACTAGAGAAAGTCGGCATGCAGGCGTACACCACCCGACAAATCAGCCAACTCTCTGGCGGACAGCAGCAGCGCGTTTTTCTCGCACGTGCCCTCGTTCAAGATGCCACAATCTACTTGATGGATGAACCTTTTCAAGGCGTAGACGCAACCACGGAGCGCGCAATTGTAGCCCTCCTTCAGGAACTCCGAGCAAACGGAAAAACGGTTGTCGTGGTGCATCACGACCTGCAGACTGTAACCGACTACTTCGATTGGGTGATGCTTTTGAACATTCGTCGCATTGCCAGCGGGCCCGTTAACGAAACATTCACACCGGAGAATTTACGCGCGACCTACGGTGGCCGCGTCGCCTTTATGCAAAATGTGAATTAGATTACAAGGTAATTGAGGCATACCGTTAATTGGGTTTCTGCTCCGATTTTGACAACGGAAAAATCGGGTTTCGTCATGAGTTCTAGAATTTTCTCTCCTAATTAACCTTGAATCAGAAACCGCCGACGAGAGCTGCCACAACGTCACAACCACAGCAGAAACCGCCGGAACTAGGCAATAACAAAAGATCAGAAACCTCCGACGACATCTACAGTGCATTGTCAGAACTATCACGCCAATGGTATTTGCCCCTGCTTTGCAGGGGGGAGGGTATTATCCCTGCTTTGCAGGGTTTCATACCCTGAATACCAAGTTGTGAACGAAAAGTGAACAACTTTTTTATTTCTTACATTGTTGTGAATTTTAATGAACAACTTTTTTATTTCTTACATTTGCTGATTACTCCGCAAGGAATAACAAATGATCTTGAACATTCTAACCCATTTTGACTATACACTAATGATTGTCTCCATCGGTGCAGCCCTGCTCGGTACCGTCAGTGGCGCGCTCGGCACCTACGCCGTTTTGCGCCGGCAAAGCCTCCTCGGCGATGCCATCTCGCATGCCGCCCTGCCGGGCATTGCAATCGCATTTCTGCTTACCGGCAGCAAAACGCCGCTGATTCTGGTACTCGGTGCAGCGATTGCAGGGTGGTTAGGCGCACTGCTCATTCTGAGCGTTGTGAAACTGACTCGCATCAAGTACGATAGTGCGCTCGGCATCGTCCTATCCACCTTTTTCGGTTTCGGATTAGTCCTGCATACGCTGATTCAGCGAACCGGCAATGCGAATCAGGCGGGGTTAGACACGTTCCTCTTCGGACAAGCCGCCACAATTCTGGAACGCGACGTTCTCACAATGGGCATACTCGGGGGTATAGCACTCATCATTATGCTTGTCTTTTGGAAAGAGTTGAAACTCCTTGTTTTCGACGAAGGTTTCGCTGCATCTATTGGGTTCCCGATCCGCGCACTTGACATTTTGCTGACCGGCCTCCTTGTCATTGCAATCGTTCTCGGTTTACAGGCGGTGGGGGCTGTGCTGATGAGTGCGATGTTGGTGGCACCAGCTGTTGCGGCACGGCAGTGGACAGACAAACTCAATATGATGGTGCTCCTCGCTGCGTGCTTTGGCGCACTCGCCGGCGTGAGCGGCACTATTATCAGCAGCAGCGCATCGCGTATCCCGACCGGTCCAACGATCGTGCTATGTGCAACGGTTATAGTTGGATTCTCAATTGCTTTTGCCCCAAACCGAGGGCTTGTGTGGCATCGGGTGCGGCAGCAACGACACAGACGGAGCTTGAAGGTGGCAACAGACAGGTTGTTGAAGCAACAGCGCCAAGGCGGCGATGCACTATAACTTTGCTTGTATTGTAGGGGCAGTGCCTTGTGCCTGCCCATCCCGCCCAGCTTTTTAGTTGCAAGCGCCGCACGAGGACTCTTATGTAAACCTTGCGTCAGATCTCCGTTAATTGGGGTTCTGCTCCGATTTTTCCGTTGATTGATTTTTCCCCAAGGAACCGGGCGGGAGGGAAGCAAAGCGTGGGAAGAAGCTGCTCAAAATCGGGTTTCGTAATGAGTTACTGTAGGAGCGATGTCCGAATCGCGACTTAGACTTGAATCAGAAACCTCCGACGAAATCTACAGTGCAACAGCGTTGACCCTGTGCATTCTCAATTCTCCGCAAGGAATGACGAAAAACCGCAAGGAATGACGAAAAAATGGCAATGCATCAAATTGAAATCCAACTCACAGCGATTGTTGTGGCAGTAGCATGTGCCCTACCCGGCGTATTCTTAGTACTACGACGGATGACCTTAATGAGCGACGCGATTAGCCACGCCATTCTCCCCGGCATCGTACTCGCCTTTTTTCTCACAGAGAGCCTGTCGTCACCGCTTCTGATTCTTGCTGCTGCGGGGACCGGTGTGCTTACCGTTGTTTTCGTCGAATTGTTGCAACAGACGAAACTTTTAAAAGAGGATGCCGCTATCGGATTGACATTCCCTGCTCTTTTTAGCATCGGGGTAATCCTAATCTCCCGGTTCGCAGGCAACGTTCACCTGGATATGGATGCCGTACTCCTCGGAGAAATCGCCTACGCCCATTTAAACCGACTGGAGGTTTTCGGATACAACATGGGGCCCGTAGCACTATATGTGATGGGCACAATTCTTGTGCTGAATCTCGCCTTTATTTTGCTGTTTTACAAAGAGTTGAAGTTGGCAACGTTTGACGCAAGTTTAGCCGCCGCGCTGGGGTTCGCCCCTACCCTTATCCATTACGGACTGATGACGTTGGTATCCGTGACAACAGTCGGTGCGTTTGACGCGGTCGGCTCTATCCTGGTGGTTGCCCTCATTGCGGGCCCGCCTGCAACCGCTTACCTGATGACAGACAGCCTGGGACGCATGCTCATCCTCAGTGCCATTATCGGGAGCGTGAACGCCATAAGTGGCTATTGGCTTGCCTACCTTTTTGATGTCTCCATTGCGGGGGCAATCGCCACGATGACGCTTCTCATTTTCGGGCTGACCTTCTTGGTTGTTCCTGAGCGCGGACTCATCGCCATTGCGCGCAGGCGGGCGCGGCAGAAGTGGGAATTTGCCCAAAAGATGTTAGTCATCCACCTCCTTAATCACGAAGGGCTTCCTGAAGCAGAAGCGGAATCAGAAATAGCACACCTTCATGAACACCTCCGCTGGGAGCCCACCTTTGCAACCCAGGTCGTTAAATATGCCCTAAACAACCGATGTGTTTCTCAAAAAGAGACGCAGTTAACTTTAACAGAGCAAGGGCGCGCTATGGCACGGCAGGTGCTTGTGCAATAATATTATGGCCCTTGTGCAATTTCTGGAATTGTGTTATAATAGACCTCGTTAGGCTTAGACTTATACCGAATTAACGCGATGTGTATTGTTTTTCAGCGGCTGAAAAAAGGTAACTACGAATCAAAGGAATATCGTATTACGCAGTTTGAATGAAAATGGGGATGTTAGCATGAAGCAAATCAACTGGAAGCGTTTTTTTGGGTTTCTGATTTTTCTCAATATCGTGTGGATAGCAAGGGCAGACGACACTGCACTCAAAAACCCGGACGGCACATGGAAATGGACCAATCGGCTCATCCATGAAACTAGCCCCTATCTGCTGCTCCACGCACATAATCCTGTAGACTGGCATCCCTGGGACGATGAAGCACTGGCAAAGGCAAAAGCCGAAAATAAACCGATTTTCCTCTCTGTCGGCTATTCTACATGTTACTGGTGCCACGTGATGGAGCGTAAAGTCTTCTCAAACCCGGAAATCGCCGCGCAGATGAACGAGAACTTTATTAATATCAAAATTGACAGGGAAGAACGCCCAGAACTCGATGAAATCTACATGACCGCGACGCAGCTGTTACTCCAGCGCGGCGGCTGGCCCAATTCCGTCTTTCTCACCCCTGATTTGGAGCCGTTTTATGCCGGCACCTATTTCCCACCGACAGATATGCCCGGACGACCGGGGTTCCCAACTATTCTGGAGGCAGTGCATGAGGCATGGGACACCCGCGAAGCAGAGGTCATCGAATCAGCGAACCAGATTGCCCGCGCCATTGAGATGGCAACCAATAAAAGATTTACTTCCATCCCTGCCAAACCGCCAGACCGTTCCCTCATCTCCACTGCTGTGTCACACCTACGAACCTCCTATAGTCACGCTTACGGCGGATTTGGCAGCGCACCAAAATTTCCAAGCCCCGCCAATTTGGAGTTCCTATTGCGTGAATACGAACGTGCCCACGACGAATCGCTCCTAAAGATGGTAACACATACGCTGGATATGATGGCGTATGGCGGAATGTATGACCAGGTTGGTGGAGGATTTCACCGATATTCTGTTGATGCAAAATGGCTCATCCCTCACTTTGAGAAGATGCTTTACGACAATGCACAATTGGCGAAAATCTATCTCCACGCCTATCAGCTAACCCAAGAACCCCGCTACCAACGCATTGCTGAAGAAATCTTCGGTTTTATTTTTCGCGAGATGACAGCACCCGAAGGCGGGTTTTACGCCGCCTTGGATGCTGAAACGGATGCCGAAGAGGGAAAATACTATATCTGGACTGCGGATGAAATTCAGGAAATCCTCGGCAAAAAACATGCGGCACGTTTTGCCTCACGCTACGGTGTGGATAAGGGACCTAACTTTGAAGGGAAAAGTGTTCTCTACGTACCGGAAGGGACAGCGGCGGAGGATTCTGTGAAGAACTTGGCAACCGCGCGGGAAAAACTCTTAGCAGCACGCTTTGAGCGGGAATACCCTTTGTTGGATACAAAAATCATTGTTAGCTGGAACGGTTTGATGATAGATGCGTTCGCCTATGGCTACCAAGTGCTTGGCGAGGAACGGTATCTCACCGCCGCGTCAAAAGCCGCCCAGTTTATTCTTGACACCTTGAGAAAACCCAACGGTGAATTGTGGCATACGTATTCTCTCGCCTCAGCCCCGCTTCAACCTGAGAATGCATCGAAGCCATCTTCCACATCTTCCACACATGGTGTTGTGAAGATCGATGCATATCTTGACGACTACGCCTTTTTTGTACGCGGGCTGCTGCGATTGTACCACGCCACAGGGGAAGAACAGTGGTTAAATTCAGCAAGAACACTAACCGATACAATGATTCAACTCTTTTGGGATGACAAAAACGGAGGCTTCTATTACACAAAAGCAGATGCAAAACAGTTAATTGTCCGCACCAAAAAACCGTACGATTCCGCAATTCCCTCCGGCAACGCCGTGGCTGTCAATAATCTCTTAACGCTCGATGCAAGCTACCAGCATTACGCTGAGAAAACGCTGCGAATTTTTGGTGAAACAATGGGGCAATCCCCCTCATCCTTCATGCACATGCTTTTCGCCCTGAACCACTACCTAACCGTAGAAGAAAACCTTGATCCCTCAGTTCCCCAGTCTCTCGTAACGGCAACCGCCGACATTAAAGCCAAAAACGGCGATACATTCAACGTGGCACTTCATCTCAAAATCGCCACAGGTTGGCATATTAACGCGAACCCCGCCGGGCAAACTAATTTAATTCCGACAACCGTTGCAGTGGATGCGGATGCCCCGGTGGAGGTTGTTGATGTAGCCTACCCGAAAGGCAGATCTGCCCGTTTTGAATTTAGCGACGAGCCCTTGAATGTTTATGAAGAAAGCCTTGCGATTCCGTTGCGGTTAAAATGGAAACCAAATGTAGCCCGCGAGAAAAACGGCTTAATTACACTGAAATTCACCTATCAACCTTGTAATGAGACAGAGTGTTTATTGCCGCAGGTGTTGGACATTCCGATGGAATTACCGTAGGCAAGGAGCCACTGCCCGTACTTGCCCGCAAATTCGTAGCGCCCTTTATCTTGGTGGTGCAGTATCTCCTGACTTCGGACCGGCTACGGAGATGAGTTCCCCCGTGCCTCGCACTTCCCTCCGCTATAATTCATCTTGCAGATATAATCGGAATCCGTTATAGTAGTCTTTAGAAACCCCAAACAGCGTGTAACCTATGGAATCGGCGAATCATACTCTCACTGCGATAGATGAAATCAAGGTAGGCCACGCTACCGATCTAACCGCCCTGACAGGGTGTACCGTTATCCTCAGTCCAGCAGGAGCAACGGCAGGTGTTGATGTGCGCGGTGCGGCACCCGGCACGCGCGAGACAGAAGCACTCCGGCCCGGACGCTTAGTCCAGAAAGCCCACGCCGTGCTACTGACAGGCGGAAGTGCTTTCGGGTTGGATGCTGCAAGCGGTGTCGTCCAATACCTTGAAGCACAGAACGTC
Organism: uncultured Poribacteria bacterium; assembly: GCA_958295855.1. Taxonomy (GTDB): domain Bacteria; phylum Poribacteria; class WGA-4E; order WGA-4E; family WGA-3G; genus CATQHH01. The sequence goes on from OY282383.1 coordinate 2,083,462, forward strand.
GGCTTTCCCGCCGGGCCTGTTCGTGTACCGATTGTTCCGGCAGCTGTTATTTTTGATCTGGGAGTTGGCGATGCAAAGGTGCGTCCCGACCGGCAGATGGGCTATCAGGCGTGTCTTAACGCAACAACTGAACCAGTGGCGATGGGTACCGTCGGTGCTGGTACAGGAGCCACCGTCGGTAAAGCCCCCGGCGTGAGACCTTCTCCGGGTGGTGTCGGTTCGGCGTGCAGACATCTCGATTCCGGTTTAATTGTCGCTGCAATTATGGTTGTGAATGCGGTTGGGAATGTTGTGCATCCTGCGACGGGTGAGATTGTTGCGGGTGGGAAAGAAAACGGCAGTTTCGTAGACATCACCGAGCGGTTATTAGAGCAGCGTGCGCGCTTGGAAAGCTCGCCTACAGGAATAGATACAAGCCCAGTTCACGGAACAAGCACAACTATCGGCGTTGTTGCCACAAACGCAGCACTCTCCCCTGCGGAAACGAACCGGGTTGCAGAGATGGCACACGATGGGATGGCGCGAGCCATCCGTCCGTCGCATACTATGTTTGATGGCGATACGCTTTTCGCCCTCGCCACAGGCACGTACACCGAGAGCAGCGTGAATACTGTCGGTATCCTCGCTGCGGAAGTAGTCGCAGCGGCAATTGTTGAAGCTGTAACCGCCTAAATCGGTTTCCCCCGCATCGCCGGCGGAATCTCAAGACCGAATTCCGCCAGCACTGTCGGTGCAATGTCATATAAACTTCTGGCGGGGATATACCCTTGTGCCTGTCCATCCCGTTTGATAATAAAAATGCCCATCTCCGCGTGGTTGCAATCGTCGGGACCGGTGTCGTTTTGGTATGTATAGATGCTGTTGTATCCAACACTCCCCACCGAACGCCAAAAAAGATTTCCAAAGTAGACGATGAGATCTGGTGCAATATTTCGGCATTCCCGGTAAACCGCTTCCGGTTTAAAGACTCGCGTCCCAATGTTGTGCCCCGCCTCATCTACGATAGCTTCAAGTTGTATCTTTAATTTATCACGAACTTTTTCATAATCTTCCGGCGCAACAACGCCATGGGGTTCTCTGTCCTTGACATTCATAAAGATTCGGGCATAATATCCACCCTCCCCCCATGCCTCTGTTTTTTCCCAATCTACCAGATCTGCTGTCCACGGCGTAACCCCTTGCGGCTCTGTTTTAAGCGTCAGATAACCGTGCTTTCGGAGCCATTCATTGACGCAAATACCGCCGTCCATCCGCTTTGCACCGTGGTCGGAGACGACAATGACGGTGGTGTTTTCATCAATGTCTGCTAACATCCGTCCCAATTCCTCATCGAGGGTTTGATAGTAGTTTCGCATTGTCTCTGAGAACGGCGAATTCGGTTCATGCTGCCGGTGTGTCTTATCCCAAAACCGCCAGAAGGCGTGGTGGAGCCGGTCGGAGCCCATTTCAACCATCGTAAACAGGTCCCATTCCTTCGTCTTCAGCAGATGCCGTGCTACCTTAAACCGCTCCGCTGTCATTTTGAAGAGCTCGCGTTCTAACTCGGCGCGCTGCTCTGTTCGGAAATTTGGAATATCAATCATGTAATCCCTTGAAACTTGGGCAATTTCACGCGTAAGCCTCGGAGGAAAAGTCCACTGCGAATTACGGTTAGGCGTGAGGAAACTGGTAACCATCCACCCTGGAAACGGCTTGGGCGGGTAGGTTAGCGGAACTCCCAAAACGACCGATTTTTTATGAGCACGCCCTAAAAGCTCCCACAGCGTCGGCACTTTCACCGCGTGTGAATTAACAATGTAGAGGTTATCGTAGGAATAATCTTTACGGTTGCGAAATCCGTATATGCCGAGCTCACCGGGTTCTCGGCTCGTCATCATGCACATCCACGCTGGCACAGTGATAGGCGGGATAGTGCTCTCCAATTGGCCGTAGGTGCCCTCTTCCATCAAGCGGCGTGTGTTGGGCATATCAGTTTTGAACGCCTCAAAGACAAGCTCAGGCGCAGCGCAATCCCAACCGATAATGAGTACTCGTTTTTTCATCAATTATTTTCCTACCTGGCAATGCGATAAACCCAGCAAAGCTGGGTATACGCTTTCAACGAATGGGACAGCCCCTTCCATCCTTCCATCCTTTCACTCTTCCCGTTACGGTACAACAGCGTGTGCCGACTACCTTTTTCTCGATTTGTGCCACATTACGCCCATCTTGGATTTCTTCCGCCGAACCTTTGTTCGCTAATGTTCCACAACTCTGATAAACCGAGTTGTCGGATGTGGTCCAAGCCCGGTAGAAACGGGTCATTTATCCGTGTTAACCATCGTTGGAGTTCCGCTTCTAGTTCTGCCCTCAGGTGCTGTGAATCCTTGTCGTCAATCAGATTGTTCAACTGATACCGGTCGTTGTCGTTATCGTAAAGCAGCCAGCCTGTTCCGTCGTAATGGCGTGCATAAGTGTAGCGGTGCGTGCGAACCCCACGCCATTCACGAATGCCCGCGTTAAAACCTTCACTCCCGTGCAACGGGATTTCAAGCAGCACCGATTGTGGTTCATCAATTGGCTTACCGCGCATTGCCTCCGAAAGGTCGATACCCTCCACACCTATCGGAATAGGCAAGCCGCATAGCGAAAGCATGGATGGCATAAAGTCAACGAGGCTTAGCAAAGTGTCACGGGTAACGCCTGCGGGAATTTTATTGGGCCAGCGAATCATAAAGGGGATACGACTTGATTCGTCCCACGGACGTTCCTTTCTGACATGCCCGTGGCTGCCGAGCATATCCCCGTGGTCGGACGTGTAGACGAGGATAGTGTCTTCAGCGATGCCGATGTCGTCCAACGCGCGCATCAAGCGTCCCAAATTCTCATCCAACGCTGTGATGTGCGCGTAGTAACCGGAGAGCTCTTTTCGAGTTTGGGGCGTATCTACAGCATTTGGCCGCAACTGAATCTGCTCCGGTGGATACATCGCCTTGTAGTGTTCCGGCACATGCTCGTACGGGTTATGCGGAGGCCCCCAGCTCATATAGAGACAGAACGGTTCATCGGCGTGGTTTCGGCAGTATTGAATGGCACGTTCGGTCTGAAAATCTGGTTCGTAGCCTTCAATCTGCATCCGATTTCCGACGTTGTCGTGGTAGGGGGCATTGAAATAGGCGTGGTGGCAATTCCACCCGAGCCAATCATCAAAGCCGAACCGCATCTCAGGCGTAATAAACTTGTCCCTCGGCATCCCACCGAGGTGCCATTTGCCGATGTAGCTTGTTGCATAGCCTGCCGCCTTGAAAACCTCCGCGATACCCGTTTCAGACAAGGGTAGCGGCAGATCGTTGGAGACAGCTTTGTGGCTCAACGGATGTTTGCCTGTCATGAGGCACCCGCGCGCTGGCACACATAAAGGCACATTGGTAAAAGTATTCGGGAAGAACATTCCTTCCTGTGCGAGTGTATCCATGGCAGGTGTCTGCACTTGGGGGTTTCCCGCACACGCGACATCACACTGACGGTGCTGGTCGCCGAAAACAAAGATTAAATTGGGTTTACGTTCCATTGTTTCTCCTAACCGTAGGCGAGAATTCCCGTGCCTGCCCTATCTTCGCCACGACTGCATCCACGTATAAATTTGACGAAGGGTGCCCTCACTCCGAGTCCACAACGCCCTTTTCAGCGGCGAAACGCCCTTCGTGTAACTACAGAACTCAAATCGCTTGGCGCGATACTGCTCCTTGTGTGCAATTAAGCCTTCGCTTTCCGGGGGCGACGCACCAAAATCCACCCATGCATATCCTGCATCACATGCCCATGTGATAATATGGTGGAAAATCGCGTTGTTGGGGCGATATTGCAAAAACTCAGGCACAGAAGCCTCACACCATAACGTCACAGTCCGATTAAAGTGAAGATAAAGTAACCCGGCGATAATTGTCCCGCCGTATGTAGCGATAGCAAGTTTGGCAATATTTCGCTGAAGGAGCACCTGCATGAGCGAGCGCGGCTTCGGCGTACCGCCTAACCGTTTCACCGTCGTTAGATACATATCATAGAATGCTGATAACGCTGCCTCACTCTTCGTATCCGCGACCTGCACACCCGATTTTTCTGCCTTCCGCACCGCGCCCCGCACCCGCTTATTGTAGGCATGCCAGAGGGAATCCACATCCCCTTTCGTCTCTAAAAGATGCGTAAAATGTGCTGTCCGTTCATACCCCATGCTTGTCAGCACATCCCCGTACTTCACACTCTCCTCAGGTGAAAGTGTCCAGCGAAGTTCACACCATCCTTTTTCCGCCGCCGCGTTTTCAAGATAGGCTCCGAGCGCAGACATCAACGCTGCAGGGCTTGCTTGTACTGAATCAATAACCTGCGCGCCCCCGAACAGGTGCCACGGCATCGAATGCCACATGCGGATGCCCGGTATCGGTTGAAACACGAAGGCAGGTAATCCACCAATCACTGCGCTCCGCTGTTTGATAAACAGATACACGGGAGCAAGTTGTGTGAAGGAGGCAGCCAGTGCATCCCGCCAAGCGAGGCTTTGGAAAGCAGTGCTATTTGCACACTGCTGCATAAGGGCATCCCATCTGTCGCGATTTTGAGAGTTAAGGGGTTCTAGTGTGTACACATGCACATTGTAGTTGAAAATATTCTTTTTCTCAAGCAATAAATGCCCGGTGCACTGCAGACTTTTAGATTGCTATCCCAACCGAGATTTGCTATAATAATCAAAACAGGAAATATAGCGGGGACTCACTATGCACATGCGTAACGGATTTTCGGAATTGGCGAAACTGATGTTCAAGAACTCAGGGAACACCGAAAAACTTAAAGAACTCCTGACCTCTGAATATTCAGAAACCGACCTGATAGCTTATATTCAGAACGAAGACCCGCTGGTTGCGCGTGCAGCGGTATTTGCACTCGGATTAATTGGCGGCCTGGAAGTTGTCCCTATATTGGTGGATACCCTTAAGGACAGTGATGTCTATATCCGTTTCAACACTGAGAATGCTTTGTGGGAAATCTGGTCGCGTTCCGGAGATGCCTCAGTTGATGCAATGCTCAACGCCGGGAAAAAATTCCTCAAAAATGAGGATTATGCACAAGCAGTTGAACGGTTCACGGCGGTAATTGAAGTAAATCCGAATTTCGCCGAGGGCTATAACCAACGCGCGATTGCCTATTTCATGCTGGAGGAATGGAGCAAGGCCATCCAAGATTGCAAGCAGACCGTGGCACTAAATCCCTATCACTTCGGCGCGCTCGCGGGGATGGGACACGTTTACGTCAGGTTGGGAAAAATTGATGCAGCAATTGATGCTTATAAACAGGCGTTAATTATTAACCCGAACCTTGTCACTATCGCTGAGGCAATTTTGCGGCTACGCCACGCGGTCCAAGGCGAATAGGTGCGATTTGGGAAATCCAACTGTGAACAAAGATCAGTTAAAGCAATCAAAAAGTGGCGGATGGATTCAAGACAGGATTGGGCTAGAAACCTGTCCTTACGGAAAAAAGGCACTCTTGGTTTGCACCCTCATCGCCAGTTTTCTGCTGTGGGCAATATACCAGTTGTTAACGCAAGCGAAACTCGGTTTACCGGCGGAATGTTTTTCCATCGCGCAAGTGCTCGTTGTGCTTGCGGCAGCACCCTATTTGGCAGCCTATGCCATCTGCCTTGAATCCCAGGCGGTTTCCTTCATGCAGCTGCTGACACTCAGCCGTGTCTCTTCTGCGCAGCACCTATTGGCGCGGCTCGTCATGAGCCAGATTCCCATTTTATGCTGGGTGTTTTTATCCACAGGTTTTGCTTTCTTTGTCACTGACATTCCGCCCACAAAGGCTTTACAAATGCTTGCTGTGTTGGGGCTTTATAGCTTGTCAGCGGGCGCGGTTGGCATGTGGGGCGCGCAGGTTTTCCGGGACGCGCTTTTCGGTGCAGAATGTGCTTACCTCTTATGGTGTGCTTTGATTGGCAGTATGTTTTTATTGGGGCCCTTGAAGCGTTACATGGATACCATTCAACCTATCATTCCACCGGTTCTTCACCTCAATCCGCTTATTGTCGTGTGTTACATCTTTGAGACAGATCTCCTTAGAACGCCTTTGCTTTATGAGTTAACACCGATTCCATCATATATTTTCGAGTATCCGCCCTGGTACATTGTCAGTTTCTGGCACACATTGATAGGCGGATGCTGTTTCTTAGGGGTGTGGCGAATATCCGAATCCTATAAGCGCGCTTTGTAATACCAAATTAACCGCGAGTTGTAGGGTCAGGGCTTCGTACCTCAAGCCCCGCTTATCTTTATCAGAGGATTTCATGGTTAAAACAAAAGAACCCATTATTAGTGTTTCAGGGATTCGCGGGCAGGTTGGCATTTCGCTTGATGTCCGCGTCATCACGCAATTCGCACTGGCGTTTGGCACGTTTGTCGGTGGCAGAACGGTGATTGTGGGATGTGACTCCCGCACCTCCAGTCCGATGGTTCGGCACGCAGTGCTTGCTGGGCTCTTCGCTACAGGGTGCCGCGTCGTTGACGTGGGGCTATGCCCGACACCCACTATCCTCCTGATGGCGAAAGCCCTTGGCGCACAAGGCAGTATTACCATCACTGCCAGCCACAACCCTGTAGAATGGAATGGTATTGAATTTGCCGCAGCATCAGGAAGGCTCCTCACACAAACAGCGCGCGATGAATTGACGCGGATTTATGAAACAGAAGATTTTGCACTTGCACCTTGGAATGAGCAAGGAGCACTTGAGAACTACAAAGATGCCACAGCGTATCATCTCAAGCAGATTCTCAATTCCTCGTGGCTCAACCTGGATTTAATCCGAAAAGCCAACCTGAAGGTAGTACTGGATTGTGGCAACGGTGCTGGAAGTGTGATTAGCCCAGCCCTACTGCGGAAGCTCGGTTGCCGGGTTGTATCACTCAACTGCGTTGCCGATGGGCACTTCCGCCGCCCCGCTGAACCTACGCCTGACGCATTAAGTGAACTTTGTGAGACGGTGGTCTCCGCAAATGCCGATATCGGATTCGCCCACGACGGTGATGCCGACCGGCTGGTTGTCGTTACAGAGCAAGGCATCCCGCTAAGCGGCGAATGGACACTCGCCTTGGTAGCCGATTTTATCCTCAATCAGACGAAGGGCGACATAGTCGCCACCGTGTCGACAAGTCGGATGCTGGACGATATTGCCGCAAACCATGGTGTCGCGCTACATCGCACGAAAGTTGGCGTGGGCTGGGTGGTTGAGAAAATGCATGAAGTTAACGCAGCCATCGGTGGCGAAGGCACCGGCGGCGTTATCTACCCGGCTATCCATTATACCACTGATGGTATTGCCTCTATTGCAGCAATTGTCCAATGCCTCGCTGAATCTGAGCACACAGTGACGACGCTTGTGGAAAACATGCCACAGTACGAAATGTGCCGGAAAAAACTGGAAATTCCTTCACAAGACATCGCAACACAGCTCGTTGAATTCGCCTTAAAAATGTATGAAAAAGATAGGACAGAAACTTCGGAGACGGAATCGGAGCCGCTGCTTGAGTTAACGGACGGCATCAAGCGCGTTTGGGATGACAGGTGGGTAAACATCCGCAAATCCGGGACAGAGCCAGTGATTCGGGTTTTTAGCGAAGCACCTACTGCTACGCAGGCGGAGGCTTTGTGCGACGAGACACTTGAAACCTTGCAAATGTTAATGAAACAGATTCGCTATTAACTGCGTTATCTATTTTGTCTTGTTGCTGCCGTTCCCTTTGCTAACTTAGCAAGGGAAGGTGTTTCTGATTGCGGAAAAGTTTTAAGCGGTTGAAGCGTGCCTATAGGAAATACAATCGCCTTGCTGACGGTTTGGAGAAATTATGGCTTTGAAAATTGCCTGCATTGGCGGCGGAAGTGGATTATCCGCTTTGCTCAGCGGGATTAAGCACTATACCACTATGGATATAGATAGCGATAACATTATTGATTTGGATAGCCTCGCGGCAATCGTTACCGTTTCTGACGACGGTGGAAGCTCAGGCCGCCTCGTTGAAGAATTTGATGTGCTTCCCCCCGGCGATATCCGCAGGCTCCTATTTACGCTGTCGGACGCAGATGAACTCGCCGGCCTCTTTGAATACCGGTTCTCAAGCAACGGAGAACTTGGTGGACATACCATCGGAAATATTTTGCTAACGGCACTCACTGAATTAAATAAAGGAAACTTTCCTAAGGCAATTCAAGCAGCATCACGCCTACTTGCGGTGCGCGGCAGAATCATCCCCGTTACCTTGGATTACACAGTGCTCTGTGCTGAACTCGTTGATGGAGAAATCGTCCGAGGTGAGTCCACTATCCCCGAAAGGGAAAATCGTGAACCCATCAAGCGGGTCTTTTTTGAACCGCGTGAGAACGGAAAAATGCACCATACCCCCGGCGAAGTTTATGAATGCCAAGCACATGAAACCGCTGTTGAAGCACTTGTTAATGCCGATGTTATTATCATCGGGCCCGGAAGCCTTTACACCAGCATTATGCCAAACCTTGTTGTGAAAGGTATTGTTGAAGCTATTCAACGCTCCGATGCAATGAAAATTTACATCTGTAATGTCATGACGCAGCCCGGGGAAACCGATGGCTATGCCGTAACCGACCACGTCTCCGCCGTCCTCGATCATGCCCAAATCTCATTGCACTATGTCTTAGCCAATAAGCAACCAGCACCCACAGAAATTCTTCAAGAATATGTCCGAAAAGAGTTGGTGGCACAATTAACCCGCATTCGCGCCTTGTCTGACGACGGCCTCTCTCTGCTCCGCGAAAATAGGGCGAATCCAATGGAGGTCTTAAGCCTCGCAAAGCATATCTCACTCCTCTCAGCCGAGACGATGCAGGTTGCCGATGTCTCAAAAGTGCAGGTCTCCTACAATCGGGAAAAGGAACACCTTGAAAGTGAAGGCATTGCAGTCATTGAGGATGACCTGATTAGTGGGATGGTTGTTACAGAGCGGGGTATTCAAATGAACGTTATTCGCCACGATCCGGAAAAATTGGTGCGGAGTCTCATTAAAATTTTTCGGAACCACCCAAATGCACCCCGTTAACGACAGAATATGTCTGGGCAAAAAAAACACGACGTAGATTCTGCTAGCACTCTACATCGTGTCTTTTTAAAGGATTCAAAAGTTCAATTGCTTCTTTAAACGCTGGAACGTTGGGAAGTAGAACCACTTTTGGAAGCAATCTGATAGGCAAATTTATCACAAATTTCGGACAAATCGTCAATAAAATGTTCCCAGCGAAATTCATCCTGTCTCGTTTTCGCTATAGCAAGATACAAAGCCATTTCATAGAAGCACGGCCGATTCTTGAGTCCATCTTTGGCATTCATAATTTCACTCCTTCCTGATTAATATAGTTGTCAACATAAGTATTAAACGGAGATACTGCGGTGCCGGTTTCATTTTTTTTGAAAAATCTGATTTCTATTCTTTAGCCCCGCGGGACTAAAGAATTGTTGGAGAACTAAATACCCCTAGAATAGCCTAAAAAGTTTGACTTTAGTGTGTTTTGAGGGTATAATATATTAATCAGATGCTGCAACACCGCGAAGGAGGTCTTATGAAGCATTCAGATTCCAACCGAGAAGGGCCCAAAAGTAAAGCAAACACGAAGGGGAAAAAAAGCGTTAACGCCGCTCCTGACACAAATTTTATCCGACAGGCAGTTGAGGAAGACCTAAAGACAAACAGATATGATGGCAAGGTGCATACCCGGTTTCCACCGGAACCAAGCGGTTATCTCCATATTGGCCACGCCAAGGCAATCTGCATTAACTTCGGGATTGCCGAAAGTTATGGCGGGCTTTACAATTTGCGGTTTGATGACAGCAATCCCATCACAGAAGAAAGTGAGTATGTAGAGGCGATTAAGCGCGATATACGCTGGCTCGGATTCGATTGGGAAGAACGCGAATATCACGCTTCAGATTATTTTGAGACGCTCTATGAATATGCTGTCAGCCTCATAAAAAAAGGAAAGGCGTACGTCTGCGCTCTGACACCGGACGACATGCGAACCTATCGCGGCACTTTAGTGGCACCCGGCAAAGACAGCCCTTACCGTAACCGTTCTGTCGAAGAGAATCTCGCGTTGTTCCGCAGGATGCGGGCGGGAGAATTTCCAGATGGATGCTGCACGCTTCGCGCAAAAATTGATATGGCAAGTCCAAATCTGAATATGCGCGACCCTGTGATGTATCGCGTCCTCCGCGCACCCCATTACCGCCACGGCACCAAATGGTGTATCTATCCCACCTACGATTTCACACACGGACAATCTGATTCAATTGAAGGCATAACGCACTCATTATGTGACGTTCAGTTTGAAGACCATCGGCCCCTCTATGACTGGTTTTTGGAAGCATTAGAGATTTATCAGCCGCGACAGATAGAATTCGCGCGTCTGAATCTAACGTATACCGTACTAGGCAAGCGAAAACTGAGAGTGCTGCTACAGGAAGGACACATCAATGGATGGGACGATCCAAGGCTGCCGACGCTCGCCGGAATGCGACGCCGCGGGTATACCCCCGAAGCTATCCGAGATTTTTGCAACCGCATCGGCGTTTCAAAGGCGGATAATCTCATTGAGATGAGCCAACTTGAGTATTCTATTCGGGCGGACCTAAATCAACGTGCGCCACGCGTCATGGCTGTCCTGAATCCGGTGAAGGTGATTATCGATAACTATCCAGAGGGAAAAGTGGAAATGTTGGATGCCGAAAATAATCCAGAAGATGAACACGCGGGGACGCGGAAACTCCCGTTTTCGCGAGAAGTGTACATTGAGCGTGAAGATTTCATGGAAAATCCACCACGAAAATTCTTCCGATTGGCACCCGAGCAGGAGGTGCGGCTCAAACATGCCTACTATATCCGTTGCGAACGGGTTGTTAAAGATGAAAACACAGGCGAAATTGTTGAGATTCACTGCACCTATGATGCGGAGACACGTGGCGGCTGGTCCGAAGATGGGCGTAGAGTACGCGGGACATTGCACTGGGTCTCTGCCGCACACGCTGTTGATGCGGAGGTGCGCCTCTACGATTCCCTCTTCACAGAACGCGAGCCAGAAAACGCAGCAGAAGGTACAGACTGGACAGCGTTCATCAACCCGAACTCCTTAGAGATTTTAAACGGGTGCAAAGTCGAAATGAGTCTTCTGGGAACCCCTCCCGAAACGCGATATCAGTTTCTCCGGATAGGTTATTTTTGCGTTGATTCCGATACAACGCCAGAGAAATTGGTATTCAATCGCACAGTACCGCTGAGGGACAGCTGGGCGAAGATTCAGAGAGGCCAGAAATGAACGACACACTACAGAAACTAGCCCGTGTGCGGATGGCCCCCTCGCCCACCGGTTTCTTACACATCGGTGGTGCGCGAACGGCTTTATTCAATTGGCTGTTCGCTAAACAGCACAACGGAACGTTCATCCTCCGCATTGACGATACAGACATGGCACGCTCTACCGAGGAATCGATGCGCGAAATTTACAGCGGGTTGAAATGGTTGGGACTGGATTGGGATGAAGGTGGAGATAAAGGCGGGCCATACGAACCGTATGTCCAATCGGAGCGAATAAGCGGAGGTGTTTATGTGCCTTATGTTCAGCAGTTGCTTGAAAATGGCACTGCCTACCACTGCTATTGCACGCCCGAAGAGTTGGCGGCAATTCGGGCGCAGGCCCGCGTTGAAAAGCGAACCCGTTCCTACGACGGGCGGTGCCAACACCTAACACAAAAAGCCAAAGCATGTTTTGCTGCGGAGGGGCGAAAGCCGACGGTTCGTATCAAGATGCCGAATACGCCCATCCAGGTTGACGACATCATCCTCGGCATTCGTAACATCGACCCGGGGACGCTAGAAGACGAGGTTATCGTCCGCTCAAATGGTATGCCGACTTACAATCTCACGTCGATTATTGACGATGTTGAGATGCAGATAACGCATGTGATTCGCGGCACGGAACATCTCAACACCACACCGAAGCAGATGGCTATTGCGAATGCCCTCGGTTTAAAGGTCCCACAGTTCGCACACATCCCTCTCGTTTTGGATAGCAGCGGTAGGAAGATGAGCAAACGTCACCACGGAGCCCTCGTCGCTGTCAATCGGTACCGCGAACAGGGCTATCTCCCCGAAGCGATGCTCAACTTTGTCGCGCGGCTCGGCTGGGCCTACGACGACAAACAGGAGATTTTCTCCGTTGAAGAACTCATTGAGAAATTTGACCTCGGGCGCGTTGGCAAAAGCGGAAGCGTCTTCGATCTGAAGAAATTGGAATGGCTCAACGCTCACTATATAACCCAACTTGATGTCTCTGCCCGCACTGATGCAGTGATTCCCTTCTGGCAGGCAGAAGGCTTAGTAGACACAACTGCGTTAACAGCGGAGCACCGCGCATGGTTAGAGAAAATTGTAGGAGCCGTGGGCGAACGCCTCACAACGTTGCAGGACATCATCCCACAAACTCGCTATTTTTTCACGGATGCGTTTGACTATGAAGCAAAAGCAGTCAAGAAATGGTGGGGAAATTCAGCGGAAAAGCAAAACAAAACCGTTGAAATTCTGACAAGTCTCTCACAGATTTTGGCAGGCATTCCTGCATTTGACCTGGGGACAGTTGAATCCGCAATCTGGAAATACACGGATGAGAACAATATCAAGCGCGTTGCCGCGATGCAAGCGTTGCGGATTGCACTGACAGGAACATCGTTCGGCCCGAGTCTTTTTGATATTGTCGTGCTGCTCGGCAGAGACGAGGTGCTAAAACGCATCACGAGGGCGATAGTGCAGCTAAGCGGCCCTGCGGCGTAAAGGAGTACGTTCATGACGGGAAACCTCGCTATACACGGCGGACCGCGAACCATCCCCGATGGGTTGATTCAACCCTGGCCACACGTTACCGCATCTGACAGAGAAGCCATCGCTGAAGTCCTCGCCTCCGAAAAAATCACCGAACAGCAACGCATCCAATCCGAAGGGCTTGCGAAGGAATGGGTAAGTTGCAGTGGCGTAAAATCACATCAAATTTATACAAATGTGGTAAAATCTAATCATATCTATACAATGTAAGATTTTATGCAAATCCACAAAAAGATTTGACAATCTGTAGTGTGTGTGGTATAATGATGGTATCACGTTGGGGAGCATAGCCAGCATTACCTCTCGGTCATGGGCTCCCCTCCCACTTGCTAGGGGATAAGAGACGTGATACGTGAAAACCATGTCACTCCGATCACAGAAGATTCAACTCATTCCGAATAACAAGCAGGCGACGGCTATGGCTCAGCACTGTGGTTACGCACGTGTTGCCTACAACGCCGCTCTGTCTTCATTCAAGAGCGGATTAGATGATGGTAACTGGAAGACGCTTTACGACATCAAAAAGGAATTCAACGCCCGTAAGCGGGACATCTTTCCTTGGTGCGATGCGATGAGTCAGAATGCCAGCAAGAATGCTATCCATCATTTTAGCGATGCCGTGAAAAGATGGCGGAGCGGTCAGAACAGGTTCCCCAAGCCGAAGAACCGAAGTGGTAAGCAAAGTTACCAAGCGGAGTAAAGGTATAAACCCTGCAAAGCAGGGCAAATACCATTAGGACTGAATTCTGTTCGCGTGGAACGGAAGCGCGTCAAGCTGCCTGTCATCGGATGGGTGCGGATGACGGAGGAGTTGCGATGGACAGGCGATATAGGTAGAGTCGTCGTCTCGCGTAAAGATGACAAGTGGTTCGTGTCTATTTTGGTACGCACCGATGAGGAGAATACAATGGTGCAGGTGCCGTTGTTCGATGACAAGCCTGCGGTAGGCGTTGACGTGGGTATCAATACACTGGCAACACTATCCGATGGGACTAAATATGAGAACCCACGCCCATTGAAACGCTACCTAAGGAAGTTAAGGCGTGCCGGGCGAATGCTGTCACGGAAGACAAGGTTCTCTAACAACTGGCATAAGGCACGGAAACGGCTTGCCTGCATTCACTATAGAATCTCCTGCATCAGATCGGATAGTCATCATAAGGCAAGCACTGCCATCGTTCGGAAAGCTTCGGCTATTGGTATTGAGACGTTGAACGTCAGCGGTATGCTAAAGAACAAGAAACTTGCAAAGCATATAGCCGATGCATCTCTATACCGCTTTTTGACGATGATAAAGTATAAAGCAGAACGGCGGGGTATCCCCGTCACGGAGGCTACCATGTTCTTTGCTAGTAGCAAAACTTGCAGTTCATGTGGGCACAAAAAGACGGAGTTAAATCTCTCTGAACGCACCTACCACTGCGGTGAGTGTGGTTTCACGTGCGATCGCGATGTCAACGCAGCAATCAACCTTTGCCCGTCATAACAACCGTGTCGCCTCCAGCTCGGAGGAGACGTAAAACGCCTCTGGAGTTCGTGTAAGCCCTACGCTGGTAGGCAGTGAGTGTTGAATGAGGAAGTGTGGCAACTGATGGGAGAACCTGTTAGATTTGAATAGGTTTGATCAGATATGTATAAGTCCCACAGAGCGGCTTGGACATTTCTGCGAGAACGTTGCGTGAGAAAGTACAAGCAGCATTGCGCGCTGAAGGCGTGCCAATCGGACAATGGCAACGCCTACCGGTGCCATCTCAAGAAATTTTCCAGAATCGAATCGGTTACGGTACAGGATGCCCGTGGCGATGCAACCAGTCCACAGTTGAATACAAAACAGAGGACTATCCCAGAGCCGTTGGATTTATTGACTCTCACTGCTACATCTTCGATGTCAATCCGCCCAACAACCTCGAGTTAATGGGACTGTACGTCGAAGCGTTCCACAAGGTGATGGATAAGCTTGATGCCGTGCTTGCAGAATCCGCTACGACTTAACATGGCTACTTCCCAAAACACATACCTCCGAGCGAGAAAAAACTTCGGAACCATCGGGCATCCTTGAACGTGTCCAATGGATGCGGCTTTCTCCTTATATTTTCATGCCCGAAGCGGCGAGACACATACCGCCCCTACGGGGCTTTGTCCGTGTGCCGCGTGGCGATGCTCCTCTTTAGCCCTGTAAGGGCGACATGTGTTGTGTCTGGTGAAAACCAAAAGTTAATAGGGGAATGTAATGGTTGCTTGTCTGAATCGCGGATTACGCGGATTACGCGGATAAACGCGGATTTTAACAGGGTGTTTTTGTAAAGTCACGTCACGCTACAAGCCTAGCACCGATGAGGCGTTCCTTGTCTGACTGCACATCGCTTATGGGCAAATACGCAGCAAATACGCCGCAAATCATGGATGACGCAGATTAACGCGGGGAAGAGAAGAGCCCCTCTTAAAATCCGCGTTTATCCGTGTTATCTGTGATAATCCGTGATTCAGACGAAAAAAATCATCCGCGCTCGCAACCTCTTTAGCCCTATAAGGGCGACATGTGTATAGTACCGCGTGCCTCCCCTCCTTTTTAGCCCTATAAGGGCGACATGTAAACGCGGGGAAGAGAAGAGCCGTCTTAAAATCCGCGTTTATCCGTGTTTTCCGTGATAATCCGCGATTCAGACGAAAAAATTATCCGCGATTCAGATGTGGCACGGCGAGGCACAAGACCTCGGCCTACAGGCCGCGGGGCGATGTCGACGTTCGGGTGCTGCTGCGTGTCTCCGATTTTGCACATCGTTATCCACTGATGCTGTCGCCCTTCAATTCCTCAATCTGGTTGCGGAGTTCTGCAGAACGGTTATAGCGCTCCTCGGCTACATCTCCGTATTCCTGGGGTTCTACACCCCCAAGCCGGTCGTACTCAATTTCCGCCACCCTCCCATTTTTTTGGAACAGCCATGCGCCAACTTGTTCTTTCTGAAGAAAAACCGGCGGTTCATGCGTCTTCCCTCCGAGATTAGCTAACTCACCCTCAAGTATCAGGTTGCCTAATTCCTCAAGCAACCAATCACTGTGGGTCGTCACGATAACTCTCACCCCGGCCCGAACCAAGCGCGCGAGGATGACTGCCATGTCCGCCTGGCCACCGGGATGCAGGTGTGCCTCTGGTTCCTCAATGATGAGCGTATCGCCGGGCTTGATGCCACTGCGAAGAAACAGCACTAACGGCGCGAGCTCTGATACCATCGCTGAAGTTCTCCCTAAGCTCACTTCATGTCCCGATTCCTTGGGGTGATAGTGGAATTCTGAATACCCGCGTTGTGAATCTGTCACGACTATCTCCCCGGCAAGCATCTGGGATTCTAATGTATCCGCAATCGTCAATATTTCAGGGTTCGATTTCCCGCGCGCTTTGTAAAGCGTGAGGTGCTGCATAAAATCCACAACCACTGCTGAAAGCGTTGGAATCCCCGAATCTCTGGCGTCCGTATGGACTGTCGGGGCTATAAGCGAACTCGCGATGAGGCGGTAGCTTTGCATGATGCCACTGCGGGTGGCTGGCAAATAATAACATTGTGCATCGCTGGGATTCTGTTTGGGGTAAAGCATCAATTCTGTAGCCAGCGTTCTATTGATGGTGATTTTTCTCCCCTGTGCTTGGAAGGTGAAATGCGAGTCTTCTTGATGTGCTTCACCCAACTTTAGTGAAACTTCAAGGCGATTGCAGTCGCTACCGGGGAAACGGATTAAATCCGAAACTGATGCAACATCAAAAGAGCGTTTGAACGCAGCTTCGATAGCTTTCAGATAGGGAGGAAATTCGCGAAATGCAGCCTCAGAAGTGTCTGGGGGAGGCTGGCCATGTTCTTGTTCAGGGAAGTTGGGAAATTCGCTGAATATACGGTGCAGCACATACACTAGCGTCGCAAAATAGGTCTTCCCCGTGTTGCTAGGGCCGACAAATACCGTCAGCGGACGCAAGTCAATACTCGCTTCCGCAATCGGACCGAAATTTTTGACAGCGATGTCGACGTTCGGCTGCTGCGTGTCTCCGATTTTGCACATCGTCATTTCTCCGAATAGGGTACTAAAAAAACGTCAAATACGGCTTTCCAACTATCTCTCGCCATAATAGGACTGCGAGTTCGCGTGCGTGATAATCGCCCCACATGGATGCCTCTCCACACGGAATTTTCCGACCCGCTGGTACATGATCCCACCCATTGGGGCGGTGATACACCGAGTGTAATAACAACCCCTGATGCTCTTCAGATTCAGACAGATACGGTTCGGCAAAGAGCGTCTTGGCTACCGTTAAACCTGCCTGGTAATAGGAGTGCCCCGCTTCAGATTCGCCATGCTTTTTGAGGTAGTTGCCAAGCCGAATTAACCCTTGTGCCGCAATCGCTGCAGCGGAACTATCCACCGGTTCAACATCGTTAAACGGATCTGCGGGGACAGCCAAATAATCGTTGCTATATTCGGCTAAACCGGGGGCTCCTGTATCCCAATACGGGATTCCATCTTGCGCGGTGTTCGCAATATAGAAATCGGCAGTGGCTTCTGCTGCTTTGCGCATGTGTGCAGTTGCCACTGCGTAACCGCCATAAGGTTCAAGATCCGCTTCAGTCAACGTATCAAAAAACTCAAGCTGCTCTGCGTAGCCTGTGATAATCCACGCCAATCCACGCGTCCACGTCGTAAAAGGCGAATAGCCTTGTTGCGTGCTGGGGCACCGGTAGTTGCCATCGTTGGTATTAAAAATAGACTCGTGGACTACCCGTCCACGCAGATCAAATGCATCACGCCCTTCGCCGTAGTAGACGTTATAGGCTGCTGTCGTCTGTGAATGTTGGAGCAGGCGTTCCAATAGGCTGATAGCGACATCGCCTTCGCCCATGAGTACTGCACCGAGGGTATGTCCGAGTGCCAATACCCGTAGAGAGCGGATTGTGTCTGAAAAAAGCGAATGCGGTCCGTTGAAAGAGGCGATATACCCTGTTCCATCTTTAATACGGGTCCAGCGACTCGCCTGCACCGCGGCAGAGGCTTTCAGCGCGAGTTCGTAGAAGTGCATCTCGCTATCGTTCCACGGAATCACACCCTCCCGCATCAAACGCCGGAGGTTCCCATAAGTGGAAACGTTGTTGAAGCCGTGGTCATGCACACCGATGTGCGTGACATGCGGTGCCATCTTTTCAATCGTGTTTCGCCTGCCGATCTCAAGGAACTGCTCATCACCGGTGGCATCAAATTGGAGGATAGCAGAACCGAATTGAAAACCTTGTGTCCACTCGGTCCAGCCGCGCGTCGTGTAGGTACCAGCGACGGTGAAGACAGGGGTGCCTTTTTCAGGGAGCCACGTGTCCTCAATGGCTAAAATTTTTTGACCTGAGCGTTCAAACAGCCTCTCAATGTGAGGCTTCATGTCGTGAATACGCAATGAATCGTTTATCTGCATTGTAGTATACTTATCTCTTCTCAATGGCCTTATTAATGCCAGGAGTGACGCAAGTTCACTGCCTTGGCTAGCGGGATGGGAAAAATGAAAGATTGAAAGACGTGGGGAAGAGCTTCCATTCTTCCCAATCTTCCATCCTTCCACTCTTTAATATCCGCGTTGTGAATTGCATTACGGTGTGTCTGTGGAAGGAGCGTCTTTATACCGCTCACATATCACTTTGATAAGATTGGTTGTGGATTTACCGGGGACGTTGAGTCCGACGATAACCTTGCCGCCGTTTTTCTCAACAACTTCTCTTTCAACGAGTTGCTCCAGTTTATAGTCGCCCCCTTTGACGTGGAGACTTGGCTTGAGTTCAGAGAGCAAGGCAATCGGCGTTAATTCTGGAAAGAGGACGACATAATTGACACATTCCAGCCCGGCGAGCATTTCTGCGCGTTCTGCTTCAGGAACAAGCGGACGATTCTCGCCTTTGAGCTGCCGCACCGAGCTATCGCTGTTGAGTGCCACCACAAGCACATCCCCAAGCTGGCGTGCTGCCTGGAGGTACCGGAGATGCCCCAAGTGAAGGACATCGAAACAACCGTTGGTAGTGACGACAACGTTGCCTTCAACTTTCGATTGCTGAAGGATGGATGCAAGTTCGTTGCGAGGGTAGATTTTTGGGCGTAACATTTTCTATATTTTCGATAAGCGGCTTCTCGGGTGCCTAAAAATAAAAAAGTTGTTCGTTAATTGCTCACAACTCGGTTTTAAAACATTAATAGTTTAGCACAGTGTAGCGAGTTTAGCAAGTAGGAATTTCCAAGCTTCTTTCTTAAACAGATTATTGCACAATACTCGAATTTTTGTTATAATAAAAGAGATACCACAATCAAGAATCACTCCCTCAGAGACATCATGGAGGAGAAATAGATGGACGAAAAGAGAACACCCAGACATCGCGCACTGCCTATCTGCACGCTTGGCGCACCAGGGCACGGAAAAACAACGCTGACCGCGGCGATCGCAAAAGTCGTCGCGAGGATTGGTGCTATCTACACAAATGGAGCCAGCGATTTTGAAGCACAACCCCCAATGCACCATCCGATCCGAGAGGGGGTTGGCATCACCTACCGCGCAATAGATTACGAAACCAGCGGCAAATTTTATACGCAGATCGACTGCGAGGAGCCGCTCGATGTTGTTAAAATGTTGGTCAGCGGTTCGCCCGCGATTCAGGGAGCGATTTGGGTAGTGAACGCTGTTGATGGTGTTACACACGCCTCCGAGGCCCACCTCCGCCTTGCGAGCCACACGCACCTCCCCACGGTGATTCCTTTTCTCAATACCGGGGGTGTTTCAAAAGACGATGAACTGTTGGATATCTGCCAGTTGGAGATGCGCGAGTTACTTAGCGAGTGTGGGTGGCAGGAAGAAACCGCCCCGATGATTGTCGGAGACGCACGCAAGGCGTTAACCTATAAGGGCAACAAACTTGCCTCCGCCCAATGGAAACCGATTGTCGACCTCATCTTTGCACTGAATCGGTGTATGCCTCAGCCTGTGAACCCTGCACACTTACCGCTTATTATGCCAATTTATGAACTCACTGAGGAGACACAGGAGA
Source organism: uncultured Poribacteria bacterium (assembly GCA_958295855.1). GTDB lineage: Bacteria > Poribacteria > WGA-4E > WGA-4E > WGA-3G > CATQHH01. Next base: position 2,103,443 of record OY282383.1, read on the forward strand.
GTGTACGGGTACGCGGCGAAATTGTTCACGGGCAGCTGGCAGTGGGGCAAGCAGTTGATATTGTCGGCAAAGGGGACCGAATCAAAACCCGGTGCCTCGGCATAAAAGAGAATGAAGTGCTCGTGGAGTCCGAACCGGAGTGGCTGTCTGTCGGGCAAGTGCTTTGCACGCCCAAGACTATCAAATCGCATGCGGTGTTTACAGCAATTATCTATCTGCTGACGCACGAGGAAAGCGGAACGCATATCCCGCTCATCGAAAACGATCGACCTGATATCTACTTGTGGGGGGTGGATATGCCAGCTTCCTTGCAACTCCCGCCGGAGTTATCAATTCTCACACCGGGGACTTACGCCCACGTCACCGTTGGGCTTGATTTGCCACTGGCGATGGAAGTCGGCACCCGGTTTGAGGTTAAAAAGATGGGCTCGCGCATCGGAATCGGCGTTGTGACTGGCATGGCATAAAAAAATTATCAATCTTCATCTTCCGGTTCAAGCACAATTCCCAATTGTACAGCGAGGGCTTCTCGAATTTGATTGAGTTGCTTCTGCGTTGTTATTGATAGTTCGGTTGTATGCCTCCTAACTTCTTCCTGATTTTCCTTGAGGCGCGCCGCCGTTCGTTGTTCCCTCTGTTCCATCTGTTTCTCAAGCCTATCAAATTTACCCTCAAGCCCATCAAATTTACCCTCAAGCCCATCAAATTTACCCTCAATGCCAGTTACCCTATCCTTTAGCGTAGCCACATCATGCACAATGTCTCTGAGTTGCGTTTTCATTTGCAGGATTAAAATGAAAATTGGGATAAAAAAAGCGGCGAACAAACCCATAATCGCGAATAACATATTATCCAACCGTCCGTCTACGCTACCCAGGGTTTCGTTCAGATGGCTTAAGGTTACTTCAATCTTTGTGAAGCGTACTTCTTGTTCCACGGGATTTTGTTCCACGGGGTTATTTTGCGCCACTGCTATCTGCGAAAAAAGCACGAGGCAAAGCCCACACAATACCCATCGAATTTTCATAATGTGAATTCCTCTCTAATTAAACTTTAACGTCAGTATATCATATCGTATTACGTTTAAGCAACTATTTTAAAGCGCGCGGGTTCTAACCGCGCCTACAGATTTTATTTTTTAGCGGGCGGCGGCAATTGCGTCACCTAGCCCAAGGGCACCGGTATATAAAGCACGTCCGATAATTGCACCGCTGGCACCGATCTGTTTCAGGGCCTCCACATCGGCAAGCGACGTGACACCGCCTGAACCAATCACATCCGCGGAGACTGCATCAACGATGCACGCTGTAGCACCAACATTGGGTCCCTTGAGCATGCCATCGCTTTTGATATCGGTGTAAATAAGCGTTTGTACTTCCGCCATCTCCCGGGCGAATTCAACTGCAGGCTTTTGAGAAACCTCTAACCACCCATCTGTGGCAACCATGCCGTCTTTCGCGTCAATGCCGACAGCGATGCGCTCCCCATATCGCGCGCAAGCCTGTTTAACTAAACTCGGTTGTTTAAGGGCAGCCGTGCCTAAAATTGCCCGATGAACACCCAGTGCCAAAACTGCATCTAGCTGCTCCAGCGTCCGGATGCCACCCCCGAGCTGGACTGGCATGTCAAGCGCGTTGGCAATCTCACGAACAATGTGCAGGTTTGCCGACTCACCTTGAAACGCGCCATCCAGATCTACGAGGTGCAGATATTCGGCACCCTCTGCTTGCCACCGCCGCGCCATTTCCACAGGTACATCTGAGAAGACAGTCTCCTGTGTCGCGATGCCCTGTACGAGATTGACACACTTCCCACCGCGAAGATCGATTGCTGGTAGTATTTGCAAAGTCTTTCCCTTTCGTCATCACATTCTAAAAAATACGTTCGTAGTGGCAGGTCTTGTGCCTGCCTTATAGTAGTGGCAGGTGTTGTGCCTGCCTTATAGTAGTGGCAGGTCTTGTGCCTGCCTTATAGTAGTAGCAGGTCTTGTGCCTGCCTTATAGTAGTAGCAGGTCTTGTGCCTGCCTTATAGTAGTAGCAGGTCTTGTGCCTGCCTTATAGTAGTAGCAGGTCTTGTGCCTGCCCTATAGTAGTGGCAGGTGCAGTTTCTGCCCGCTATGGCACATTTGACTTGACATTTGCACGTTTAACGTTTATAATTTATTAGAAGATGCTTTTTTTATCAACTAAGAAATGGAGGAGCAGTTCCATAATGCCAACGTATGACTACAAGTGTTTGGCGTGCGAAGTCCAATTTGAGCGATTTCAGGGTATTACAGCACCAGCTATCGATGTCTGTCCCGAGTGTGGCGGCAAAGTGAAACGCTTAATTGGCGCAGGCGCGGGCCTCATTTTTAAAGGCTCCGGTTTTTATATTACCGACTATCGGAGTGAAGGTTACAAGGAATCCGCAAAGAAGGATAAAAATTCTTCAAAGGATAAAAATTCTTCAAAGGACAAGAGCACTGCCTCAGACAAAGGGGATAAAAAAGAGACGAAAACCGACCCCGGTAGCGAATCAAAAAGCAAGGCAGCTGACTAAAACGGTGCCTTAAAGGGATATGCGCGCTTAGAGAGCGCGCCTACAAGAATACGGAGTTGCAGTGCATAATCACAGTCACCATCATCACGATGAGATGCCCGCGCATAACCATCAAACGCGTCTCCAGAAGAAATTTAAGATTGCTATGCTTGTCACGTTTTTTGTCTTCCTTGGAGAAGTTATCGGGGGCATCTGGTCGGGGAGCTTAGCGTTGCTAAGCGACGCGGCACATGTGATGTCCGATGTTGCCTCGCTTCTCATCAGTTGGCTGGCAATCTACCTATCCACACGTCCTGCTACCCCGTCTCGAACTTACGGCTATCATCGCGCCGAGGTCTTCGCCGCATTTATTAACGGTGTGTCCCTCATCGGGATTACGGGTTGGATTTTTTACGAGGCATACCAACGTTATACTGCACCGGAGCCAATTAAACTAACAGGGATGCTTATTGTGGGGTTTCTCGGCCTTGTCGCGAATCTCATCATCTTATGGCAACTCCACGGGGGCAGCAACAATGAGTGGCATAGCAACCTCAATGTCCGCAGTGCAATGCTGCATGTGATTGGGGATACGCTCTCTTCGGTGGTTGTTGTCGTCGGCGGAGCCATCATCTATTGGACAGGGTGGTACCCGATTGATGCAATTCTCAGTTTCATCATCGGTGGAATTATTCTCTTTGGCGCGATAAACGTTACAAAAGAATCGGTGCATATCTTGCTTGAAAACTCACCGCGGAGTACAGACGCACACACCGTTGCAAAGCATCTCTGTGGTTTAGAGCCGGTCAAAGATGTCCACGATATGCACATCTGGTCGCTGTGCTCCAATTATTGTGTGTTGAGCGCGCATGTTGTCATTGACGAAAATACCGCTTTGGTTCCCGACGAGATTCTGAAACAGATTAACGCGGAATTACAAACGCATTTCGGCATTGGGCATGCCACCCTTCAACTGGAACAAATTGGGTGCACGCGGGCGGGAAATCTCCTGTGCAACACGCAACATCAATGAAAGCGTTAAGTGTGATGCGCTTTTAAGCGGTGTGCTTTGCGAATCAGGGCGGCATCCTTAGAAAACCGTTGTGTCGCTTGCACCAACCCATCTAGGTGCGACACCATATCCTTCTCAACCTGCACAATGCGGTTCATCAGGTAGGGCTGATTGCTTTGCTGAATCGCTTTTCTGATGATAGAAAGCAGGTACATATAGATAGTATCGGCTTCGCCTCCTTCAATTGCAATGGCAATTGCAAAGGCTTCATCCAGCGAAATCTGTCCGCTATTCACCTTCCGTTCATGGGCATCCAGCGCATCCGTAATCTGTTGTACTGGGATATCCGACACCTCTGTCACAGGCGAATCAATCCCGAAGGTTTCAATGCACAAAGAACGCCCGAAATCGACGAGAATGTAGTGTTGCCATTCCTCAGTGCTCATCCGTTCCCAGAATCGTGCAATCCGTTCATCAAAGTCCCCCAAAAGTAGTGAGAGGGAGGCGTATAGTTTCGCTTGCCGCAGTTCAATATCTTGGCACAGGTCAAAGAGGGCTCCTAATGTCAAAGGTTTTCCTTTCTGTTAAAGTAGTAGGCACACCATCAAGATGCTGTCGGGGTTACAAACCCCGCCCACAGTTATGCTGTAAACTATATGTGCAGCGGCAAAGGAATCGCAGTGCCAGCCAACATGCTCTGCGTAACCGCTTCCGTGAACTCCATATACTTCACGCCGGTGTCAAAATCGGTATGCGTGATAACCTCCACGCCGCGGATGGCATTTACAAATTCTTCTTCCACGCGCCAAGCCCCCGCCTCTTCATCTGGGATATCAATCTCATTTAGCTGAGCATCGCCTTTTTGCCCACCGAAGAGTCTATTTCCTGAGAATTTCAAAGTCCCGTTGCTCCCAAAAACGAAGACTTCTGGGGTGCCTGCCAATCCCGCAACGTTAGAAACCTGCATGTGGAGCTGTGCGCCGCACGCCAGCTCTCCGACAACATCAATATGCTCCGGAATCCGCACGGCACGCATCACGCCATCGGCATCGGGCCGCATTTTGACGAACGTTTTGCCCATCGCCATAATCCGCGTCGCTTCCCCAACCCAGCGCATCAACGCTTCGTACCAAATCCCCATGCTCATGATGTTAAGCCCGCTGAGGTCAAAATCTTGTCGCCACTGGCGGGGTGCCTCGGTGTCCAGAAATGCGCCGCCTGCTCGCACTTCAACAGCAAGCACATCCCCGATATAGCCTTCGGCGATAAGCCGTTTTATCGTGTTATCTACCCTCAGCGTCATCGGCGAGGGGACAATCTGCGCGATGAGGTGCGTTTTCTGACGCGCCGCATGCCGCATCGTATGCGCTTCTCTCGCATTCATCGCCATTCGTGCCTCGCACATCACGTGTTTATTTGCCTCAAGTGCCGCCACGGTGGCGCGGCAGTGCATATAGGGCCATGTTCCGATGACAATTGTGTTGGTATCTGCATCGGCGATGGCATCTTGCCAACTGCCGTAGGTTTTCGGGATACCGAACTGCTCTGCCACCCGTTGTGAGGACGCTTGGCTTCGATTGCAGACACCGATAATCTCTACGCCTTCGATGGCTTGTAAGCCTGGAATATGCCGTGAGGTCGTATTTCCACCCGCACCGATAATACCGACTCGAATTGTGTCTTGTGCCGTTTTTCTGCCGCTACCACTCCCTAATACATCTGCAGAAACGATACCCGGAATTGTACTTTGTGCCACTTAATTTGCTCCTTCCATTTTTTGTGTCGCATTATCTATTTTAACAGAAATCTAAAATCATGTCAAGCGGTAATTTCAGGTCAACAGGGGAATTTCGTTTTGAAATCCGCCGCGGATTTATAGCCCTATCAGGGCGACATGTTTATAGCCGTGTCTGAGGGCCCCTCGTCTTTAGCCCTGTAAGGGCGACATGTGCTTATTGTGGTTCAGACACTGCACACATTTCACCCTGACAGGGTTTTGGTTTTTGTGTGATGCGCGCGGCTATACACATTTCACCCTTACAGGGCTAAGCGGCATCCAACGTAACCTTCGACTTCTTGCCGCCGTGGATGCTTGGCTCCTGGCATAGCATTTTGCGGAGCAGTGCAAGCCCCTCATGCACATCAGGACGCTCCGCCTCCGTGATACTGAGCACCTCTGATAACAATAACCGATCGAGTTCATGGCGCACCGGGTCGGCATCCATCTGATTAAACGGCAGCATCTGCTGATGCTTCAGTTCATTGAAAATCCGCTCCGCGTTTGCCAATGCTTCAGCGGGAAGTTGACGGACATCCAACGTCGCCATCGATTCTAGAGAGGCTTTTGAACCTCTGCCACGCCCTGGGTGCTGCTTGCTACAACTTAGCCAATAGCATAAGAGTCCTAACGTAGAATTGCCCCATAGCGTCCATACGTGCTCATAAACCTTCTTTTTTTCAAAAACGATGTTGGGAATTGAATCAACGCCGATAGCCTCTTGTTCTGTGAACATTACAGCAAGGGAGTGCGAATTGAAACCCATATCTCTGTTAAAGTGAACCCTACCATTGCGTTCTAATATCTTCTGCGCTTTGGCTTTCGCATGCGGGCGGATAAATGCATGGGAATCGGGGAAAACAACCATTGAACGTTGCGTTTTACAATCAACTTTCCACAAGCACGGATATTCAGCAGTATCGGTACATCCTATTTCAACGTCAAACGCCCCTCGCTTTCCTGCATCGTGAATATCCCTATGATCTGCCCCGATTTTCGCAATTTCTGATACAGAACAGATGTGGATGTCAATAGCCTCTTTCTGTCGAGGGAGTTGCAACACTCCATTTGCGAGTTGGTATGCCGATTGAACCACAGTCAGGTCTTTGATGCGGGATACGGGCCATCCAACCTCACCAGATGCCAAGGGAGCGGAAATGACGTGCCCGATAATATCATCGCCGATCTGGATAAAATTGCCTCTATTAATGCCATCTTCGAGTTGCCGGATCTCCTTAAATTCGTGGATTGCCCTCGCAACTTCCAAAGCCTCTAGTTCGCCATCGGGGGGCCGCGTGAGGCACACGAACGTCCCGCGCCCTGTGTTTTTTGACTCTCCCTTCGTAGCGATGACGAGACACTCTGCCATGCTAGTATCGGCTGAAAATGCACACTTCTCAATGTTTGCATCCGCAATGGTAATGACAATTATGTCGTGGTATTCCTTTGACCACAATCTCCGTACTTTATACCAACTATTCCCTACGATAGCTGTCAATGGCAACACAAATGCCATCTTGCCCTTGCGTTTCAGCATCCTGTCCGCGAGATCGACAAAGTCGACACCGAGGCCAGGGTTATTGCCTCTAAAGCGACATTTCTGTGCCTTCCGCGACGCTCGCATTGCCTCCGCTTCTTTTTTGTCGGCGAAAATGCTCTTGGGCAGATTAGAGTTGCTATCAGCACCACCCCGCGTGTAGGGCGGATTCTGAATGACAATGTCAAATTCGCGATGTCTGAACGCGTCCCGAAGGCTAGTGGTTTCGGTGCCTTGTCCGGTGGCGGTTTCCGTTGTACCAAGGTTCAACGGGAGCGTGCCCCCCGGGTCGCTGAGCAGGTTGAGTGCCCCGATGCCGTAAAGCCCATCCTCGCGCGGCGTGCCATACGGCATTGTGTGGATGCGCGTGCCACCAATGCGAACATCAGGATAGGTGCTGGCAATGATAGAGGCGGTGAGGTGTGCGGCATTCGGTAGAATATCACACCCGACAAGATTATTCTCCATCATGTCTTGATGGATGGCTTCTCCTTTACCGCCTGCCTGCTCGTGAAGCATGAGGAGGCGTTGATAAACACCGTTGAGAAGTGAACCCGTGCCGCAGGCAAAATCTGCGATTTTCAGTTTTTTGGCATCACCCTTGAGTTCTGGTAGGACGAGCGCGCAAAGCAGTGCCGAAGATTCGGGGCGGGTATAGTTCGCCTTGAGAATTTTCCGATTGTCGATGAGTTTCTGGAACACGATACCGGCGAGTTCATGTTCTTGTGCAAGCCCCATTTTCTCTAACTCGCGGGCAGTATCTCGTAGCACGCTCAGTACCTCACCGACGAGTTTATCATCGGCGGAGAGCGTTTCGACGAGGTCGTAAGCGACATTGAAAATCGGGGCATAATTAATCTTTTGGATTTCTCGCCAGGCGCGGAGGACTTTGTCTGAGTCGAGCTGGCCGTAATCGGCGGTAAGTTCACTGAGCGATGGGACAGTTTCTAGGTCAGGTTTGCGTGCGAGGGAGCTCTGGAAGACGAGGGCATTGCTAATTATCAGCATTGCCATCTGTGCTGCTTGTTCGCCCGGTTCTTGTACGAGAAGTTGGCCTATCTTTTTACCGATATGTGGACGTTGTTGAATAGCCCTGTCCACGATGACGGCAGCACGATGGATACCCTGTTCCAGTGTTTCGGCGGCTTGCTCAATTTTGGTGATGGGTGTTGCGCCAATGCGGATAGCGGTTGCCATGTCGGCAATACTACCTTGGAGCCAGCCTTCTTTCGGGAATCTGTAGGGTTCGTCAACATTGAGCAGGGTATAGGCAAAATCTTTTGCGGCTTCCAGATTCTCTCGGATGTCGTGGCGTGGCATTGTGCGGAATCTGTAGGGGAGGCGGATTGCGATTGCACTGGCAATAGTTTCAAGTGTAGTGCGGAGGGTATTGCCGAGGTAACGTTCGCGTGCCTGTTTTTCGCCGGTTTCATTGGGTCCCCGCTTGTCGTCAATTTTTACCTCGACAGCCATCGGGTAACGTTCTATTGTGCGGATGATGGCATCGGGTTTGCCTTGATTTTCGACGAGGGGTTTTGTCGTCTGTTCGTCGATATGCCATGTGGCACTCATCGGCATCAGGATTTCGACGAAGAGGGTAGTGATGGTGTCTTCGCTGTTGGTGTGTTGGTGGTTCATAAAGTTCCTTATCAATGGATTTATAGCCCTATAAGGGCGACATGTTTATAGCCGCGTCTGAAGGCCCTTCGTCTTTAGCCCTGTAAGGGCCACATGTGCTTATTGTCTGAATCAGGATTTATAGGATAAGAGGGACTGTTAGAAAAGCAACGAGCCCCTCTATCACTGGAGTGACAGATCACTTTTGCCTACAGTGCTTGTGTGGGAATCCAAGGGATATCCACTGCCAGTTCGCTTCGCAACGCTTCAATCTCTTGAGACAGGAAAGAGAGCAAACGGTGCATTATTTGGGTTGCATCGTCTGCCGGGCGAACCTCAACAACGCATTCAAGTTCTTTCCGCAATTGATCCGCTTCATTGAGTCGGGACCACTTGTGAATCCGGGCACGGCGGTGTTGCTGCAGCCATGCGCGATTGAGACGAAGTGTGGAAACATGATATTCGCCGCACGGCGTGAGGGGCTGCAGCAAACCACGGTCCGATTCTACGAAATGGACACCTCCATCTTGTTCCCGACACGGATCTGCGAAGCGATATCCTCGGTGAAGTTGTTCTCTTGTCGGCCATTTGTCATGTTTTATCATATTGCACGGAATGCAAACCCAATACAGGTTGGTGTAGTCATTGACAGGGCCTCCTCTGCTTCGCGGTTTGAAATGGTCAATGCAAAAGGCTTGGCGGCCGCCCTTCATTTGTTCGTGAACGCCGCAATAGGCACAACGGTAGCCGAAGTCTCTGCGTAGATAAGGCTCTGCGTTCCGATACCCGGTCCTGCCTCGCATGACAGGAGGTGATTCCCGTCGGTGGATACGAGGGAACGTTCTTTGATTCACATCAATTCCTTCAATTCGCGGAGTTTGGTAATGACTTCCTCAAATCTTTGCATCCAATTTTCGTCCCGCGCAGCGGCTTTCCGCTGCATTGATTGTATGAGCGGCTGCGCTGCTTCGGCATCGTCAAGTTGCACGTCTAACTGTGCCAATTCAACGTCCTCTTCCGGCGTTAAGCCAGATGAAAACTTCTTATCTAGCAACCGATGATAAGCCTCAAGCAGATGGGCAGGGAGTTCATAAGCAAAGAGGTTTTCACCTTCATCCGGGTGCCATTTGCGATACTCATCCATCGGGACAATCGCTGCCACAGGCTTGCCATTGTGTTCAAGCACAAGGCTCTCATGTCCTTCCCAACTTGTCCGTAATAAGTTTTCAATTTGATGTGGAAGCCGGTCCAATGAAATTGTTTTACGCATGGGCGCACCTCCTTTTCAAGTGCATTTTCAGTCACTATTATACCGTATTCTTTGGCATGCTTGCCACCGCTTCTGCAATGCCCTCGGTCATTTCGTTTGGCGATAACACTTTTTGGATTTGTCTGTCCGTACCTCGCGCGTAACGCCTCTTCATCAAAGGGTTTGTTCATGTATTCAGCCCTGCCTCTTGCGAGTTCAAGGCTTCTCTCTGTATGCCAGCCCGGGCAGATGGCATTGACATTGATATTGTACCGGCCAACAAATGCTTATAGTCTTGCGCGAGGGTGCCTCGTGTTTAGCCCTGTCAGGGCGACATGTGCGTATTGTGGTTCAGACACTGCACCCATTTCACCCTGACAGGGTTTTGGTTTTTGTGGGATGCGCGCGGCTATACACATAACGCCCTTATAGGGCTAAAGCTCGGAAGTTTATTTACGCCGAACCGCCAACGAATTCGCATTAAACCGTAATTCCATGTTGTATTTTTCGCCTTACCCTTCGTTGCGACACCGAATGCCTTTGTGTGTTGTGGGTATGCAGCGACATCGCGCCTACTGGCTATCCGGCGGCACCTCAAGACTTAGTCCCGCTGCCTCTCCCGGCGGAACAGGATAGTGCTCAACCCGAACATCAGCAGTCACACCTGTACCCTCCAGCGGCACAATCAACAGCCGCCCACCGAGCGCAGTGACAATGCTTATGAAGGTATCAAGCCGTGGCGCGGACTCGCTAGAGAGCTGCTCCAGCAGCACCTCGGGCTCAAGCCCGATGTGCTTAGCAAAGATGGAAACCCCGCCTTGCGCTTCCACAACGTTCTGGAGCCCTAGTAAAAAGAAGGGCGTGTCACCGTCTACTTGGTATTCTTCTAACGACACGTCAAGATAGCTCATTGCATTCTCTGGGGCGGCAAGGCGTGCCATTAGGTACTCGCGCCAGTCTCCCATTTCCTTCATCGGTTTACCTCCTTGTATTTTCGCCAGTACACTTTTGCACGTCTTTAGCCCTGTCAGGGCGACATGTGCGTATTGTGGTTCAGATACTGCACACATTTCACCCTGACAGGGTTTTGGTTTTTGTGGGATGTGCGCTGCGATAAACATTACGCCCCTAACAAACAGTCTTTTCACCTACCACATTACCATGCCACCGCAATTGATGTCCTGCCCTGTCATGTTCGCGGAATCATCCGATGCAAGGAAGACTGCCAACGCCGCAGCATCCTCAGGGCCCGCACCTTTATCACTATACCCTTCATCTGCACACCATCTGCCGGCGATAACACTTTTCGGATTTGTCTGTCCGTATCTCGCGCGTAACGCCTCTTCATCAAAGGGTTTGTTCATGTATTCAGCCCTGCCTCTGGCGAGTTCAAGGCTTCTCTCTGTATGCCAGCCCGGGCAGATGGCATTGACATTGATATTGTACCGGCCCACATCGGCAGCGAGTGTGCGTGTGAAACCGATAACTCCCATCTTCGAGGTGGCGTAAGGGGCTCTGTGAGAAAGTGGCTGTTTCCCTGTCCCAGAACTGAAGTTTATAATCTTTCCGTATTTCTTGCGCATCATCTCCGGCAGGACGGCTTTAGAGCAGATGAAAAGCGAATCGAGGTTCACCTTGAGCGTGTGTCTCCATTCTGCCAAACTCATGTCCCAGATGTCCTTCGTCGGGCCAGCGATGCCCACAACGTTAGCGAGGATATCGACGGTGCCGAATTTTTCGATGGTTGCAGCTACCATCTCGTTGACGGGTGCTTCCTGCGAAACATCGGTAGCAAAGCAGATTACGTCTCCACCGGCGGCTCTCATTTCCGAACCTACTTTTGCCTCTAACTCCTGCACAGGGATAACATCACAGATGGCAAGCACTGCCCCCTCTTTTGCAAAACGCCTCGCGACTGCTTCGGCGTGGCCTCTGCCAGCACCTGTTACAATTGCGACTTTACCCGCTAATCTTCCCATGAAAACCTTCCCTTGTTAGGATTGGACTTCTTCTATCGTCTCTATAGCGATATTATACCAAAAACACATTTAAATCTCAACTATTGATGTGAATGCTATCAACAGAACACCCCGAACAAGGCTAAAGTACAGAGAACATCCTGAAAATCCACGACTCAGAGACCGGAAAAGCGTTGACATATTTCAAGTTGCGATATACACTCAAAAACATGAAAACCGAAACACAGCGCGAACGCGGCATCATCGTGGGAATTACAGGCGGCATCGCCTGCGGAAAGACTACCGTCTCAGCTCTCCTCGCAGAAAAGGGCGCGGTGCCGATTAATGCAGATGAAATCGGACACCAACTCCTCAAGGCGGACAGCCCTGTTATTGAGGAATTGGTTGACACTTTTGGACAGGACATTCTCGAAGAATCTGGGGATGTCAGCCGGAAAAAACTGGGGGCAATTGTTTTTAAGGATAAATCGGCCCGCGAGCGATTAAACGCCCTTCTGCACCCGTTGATTATCCAACGTTCACGCGCCCATGCACGCCAACTCGTTGCCGAAGATGCAACGTGCATCGTGCTACTTGACGCGCCGCTCCTTATCGAAGCAGGTGCCTACGACACCGTCGATGTGATTGTTGTCGTGAGTGCCTCGCCAGAAACCCAACTGCGACGAACCCTGAAACGAAGCATCGCGCAGGGGAGAGCGCTTACCGAAAGCGAGGTTCAGGCGAGGATTGATGCACAGATGCCGGTTGCGGAAAAAGTCACGTATGCGGATGTTGTCATAGAAAATGAGGGAACGCTTGCTGAGCTCCACAGGCAGGTGGATAGGCTTTGGGAGGAGCTGCAGCGGCGAGTCGGAGAGCGTGCCTACGATACTAATTCCAGAGGAGATTGATAGCATTTGCCTTGATAACGCAGTAAACTTCCATCCCCTTGCGCAATTGTAGTTGTTCGCGCGCTTCATGCGTAATTTTCACCGACAGTCGGTGCCCTTCAACGAGAATAGATAACATCGTCCGTTCCCCAACCGCATCCAGCTCATCGATGGCTCCCTTCAAAATGTTGCGTGCGCTAATTGGTAGATTCGGCTCAAGCGAGATGATAATATCTTCCGCCCGAATGGCGGTGGGAATCGCTTTTCCGATGTTAGCCGCTATGTAAGGAATAACGAGGTACTGCGAACCAATCTCTAATTCTGTTACGCCCCTACTTTTATCTGACTCTGCAACGGGCAAGGACAAAATATTTTCAACCCCGGTCAGCTGCGCAATAGGCATCGCTGACGGGGCAGTTAGGAGTTGATGTGGCTCGCCGCTCGCAGTAATTTCTCCGTTAGAGAGGAGAAAGGCTTCATCGGCAAGTGCCATGGCTTCTGATATAGCGTGGGTGACGTAAAGAATAGGTACATCAAAAGCGTCTTTAACGTGATGGAGATACGGGATAATCCGATTTTTTAATTCGCTGTCAAGTGATGCGAGGGGTTCGTCCATGAGAAGCATCTGCGGCTCCATAGCAAGTGCGCGCGCAATCGCAACCCGCTGGCGTTCACCTCCAGAGAGTTGTTTGGGGTACCGCTGGAGCAGTGCCGAAATCTCAAGAATATCAAGTACTTGAGCAGTACTCTCCGGGGTTTTACGCCTGTATCGCGGTTGTCCATACCGGATATTCTGTGCAACGGTGAGGTGTGGAAACAGGTATCCCTCTTGAAAAACGTACCCGAATCGGCGTTTTTCGGGAGGCATATCAATTCCCAAGGCGGAGGCATAAAGGAGCTCGTCTCCAAAGGCGATTGCACCCTCATCAGGAGACAGGGTGCCGCTGAGGCAGCTGAGGAGCGTGCTTTTGCCACTGCCAGATGCCCCTAAAAACGCTGTCACCTTTTTTTCGAGGGTGCAATTTAGGTTTAACGCAAAGCTGCCGAGGCGTTTGCGAAAGTTGAGACTGATTTTGATATTATTTGCCATAACATCATTCAAATCCGCCGCCGCCCCCGTCGAATCCGCCGCCGCCGCCGCCGTCAAATCCGCCGCCGCCGTCAAATCCGCCGCCATCCCCACCGTCGTACCCTCCGGAATCTGTGTCACCAGATGACTCGCGATGCTCATCATCATCAAACGTCTCGGCGAGCATGACACCTGTCAAGAGCGTATCATCAACAGGATTAGCATCATCCAGTGGCGGCTCTGTACTTCCTGACGTATCCTGTTTGGAACGCCGATACAGATGCCAAACTAACAACACAAGTGCAACTATTCCGATAACAATCAAACCTATCATTAAACCTATCATTATTTTTTCTCCTTTTTTTGGCAACGATGCCCGGTAAAGTGTGCCTACCGGAGGGTGAAGCGTTCCGTTAACCAGAGCGCGACAAACGCCACAACGGTTGAAATCAATACTAACCGATAGACGGATGCATCTTCGCCCAACTGCACAGCACTGAAAATCGCTAACGCCATCGTCTGGGTTTTACCGGGGATGTTGCCTGCTACCATGATGGTAGCCCCAAACTCCCCGAGGCTTTTGGAAAAACCGAGTATCGCACCGCCTATGATACCGCGGTACGCAAGCGGGAGCGTCACAGTAAAAAAAACCTTCGCTGGCGATGCCCCAAGGGTTCGCGCAGCGTTTTCAAGCGCGGCTGGCACAGTCTCCATTCCTGCCACAATACCACGCACCAGAAGCGGAAACGAGATAACCGAGATGGCAATAACAACAGCAAACGGCGAGAAAACGAATTCTATACCGAAAACCTGAAAAAGAAACGCACCGATGAGCCCGTGCTTACTCAACAGGATGAGAAGGAGATATCCGCTCACCACCGGTGGCAGCACCAAAGGTAACATGACGAGCGTATTCAGGAGCGCCTTTCCGGGGAATGCCCGCTTGGCAAGCAGCCATCCGACAAGGAGTCCTGGTGGAAACATCACGATGAGACTCAACAACGCGACTTTGATAGATAAAGTGAGAGCAGTGACTTCGGCAGCGGTTATCCTCATTGCAGTTTTTCGTCAATTCAGGTTCTGCTCCGCTTTTTCCATTGAGCTTGAATTGTGGTAGGCGTTGGCATCAAATCTCCGCTATCTTTCGCCGCAAAATCCCTCCTACAAACAATACAGAGCGGGTTAATTTGGTATAAATCCGTGCTTTTCAAAAATGTCGATGGCGCGGGCAGTTTTCAGATACGCAATAAACTGTTGTGCCACCTGTTTTCGTTCACTCGCCTTAAGGACAACAGCAGGGTAGACAATCGGTGTATGCGTTGCAGCAGGAAATTGATAAAGTACCTTGACATTTTTGCTCAACGTTGTGTCCGTTTGATAGACAACCGCTATGTCAACATTTCCTGAGGCCACATAGGCGAGCGTCGCGCGCACATCTGTTCCGAAGATTAGCTTAGGGCGTATCTTCTCCCACAATCCAAAGTGTATGAAAGCCTCTTTTGCGTAAGTGCCAGCAGGCACCACTTCCGGCTGTCCAATGGCGATTCGCGAAATCGCGGTATCGGCAAGCCTCTCAACAGTTTCCACAGACAAGGCGGCTGTTTTGTGAGAAACGAGTACTAACCGATTCGTCAGCACATCGTAACGGCTGCCTGTTTCAAGCAAACCGAGTGCTTTGAGGGCAATAACCTGTCGAGGGCTCGCCGAAATAAAAACATCTGCTGATGCGCCATGCTCAAGCTGGCGTTGGAGCATTGAAGAAGCGGCAAAATTACAATAAACCTTAACCCCGGACTCAACTGTGAAATGCTCGCCAATTTCAGTGAGGACATCTGTCAAACTCATCGCGCCAAATACGCTTAATTCAGCCTGCTTTTGTCTATCCATTGTGCATCCCAAAATTCCAATGAACATCAGCAGAAAGGCGCTTGCGGTATGAAATTTAACGCTCTGGGGCATGCTTCTCCTTTCTCAAGCGAGATTTAACTCTCGAAAAGTATAGCAGATATGCTAAGTTATGTCAAATGCATTGAAATTGCATGAGGCGTTTCTGACGACATCTTCCCCTTGGGCATATCACGTAGGCAAGATACGGAGGGTGAAACATGCGAAAAATTGAAAAATAGTAAACTTTCCTTGCAATCTATTTGTATTTATGGTATCCTTTTGATATAGATTATAGGGATAGGAATAAAAACAATGAAATTAGGTTTATGTACCATCGCTTTTCAGGAAAAACCGTTAGAAGAAGTCATTAATATCGCGGCAGATTACGGCTTTAATGGCATTGAAATTTGGGGAAAACCGCCTCACATGCCGGCAGACTACGACGAAGCTTATGTTAAAAACGTCAAGGATATGGCACAGCAAAAAGGAGTGGAGATTGCCGCGCTCGGTTCCTACGTTGAGCCTTTGATGCATCTCCACCAGAAGCATTTTGAGGCGGCTTTTAAAATAGCCCATCAGTTAGGCACAGATCTGGTGAGAATCTGGTCTGGCGGGGGGCCTTCCAAATCCATCTTGCCCTCCGACAAACGCCTGATTCTCTTTCGATTGGTGAGCATGGCGCAGTGGGCAAATTTTCGCAATATGAGGTTGGGATTGGAAATGCACAACAACCACCTCACCGATAGTGTAGCAAGCATTTTGGAAGCTATCGAAGGTGTCAACGTACCTGCACTTCAAACGTACTATCAACCCCTCGCACGGGTGGATGCCGATGAACCGCATACTGCCGCGCAACAACTCGCAGCACATATTGCCAACGTCCATGCCCAAAATTTTGATGAACAAGGAAAACCGTGCCCTATTGCAGATGGAGTCGTAGATTACGCTCGAATCGTTGAGATTCTGAGCGAGGTGGGTTATGATGGCTATCTTGAGGTAGAGTTTGTTCACGGCGATAACAAATTGGAAGCCTTGCAACGTGAGCGGGACTACCTGGCAAGTTTAATTGGTGCATCCAACGGGGATTCGCTGAAAAATCTGGACATCGCGCCGGTGTAAATCTGTAGGAGAGACGTTCTCTTGCTCTGCCGGTTACTGGCCGGAGCAACTTATAAACGGAGCGTTATGCGGCTAGAGGTAGGTATCATCGCATTGGTAGAGGAGGTCTTCGGGAGCCCAGCGGACAGACGCGCGCAATTTGACTGGCTTCGTAACAAGCCGCGTCGCGAACACTTCGGCGATTATTACGAGGCACTGATGGCACTCTACGCTGAATTAGAAGGAGACTGGAAAGGGACAACAGCAAAAACGGATGGCTACCTGATTCCCGATGCCTATTTTCCGGAACCCTACCATCTCATTTTTGAGTTTGATGAGCTGCAACATTTCACACGCTTTCGGAATCAGACCTTCCGGTTTTATCCGGAAAATTTGCCGCTCGCTTATGCGCCGGAGAAATATAGGCAGTTTTGTCAGCAACACCATACTGCTGCACTCGCAAAAGGCCCGCATCGGTTTCGGCGCAGTACCGCGGACTTCCCTTATGTGAACGGGCGTGCGGCACAACGCGCTTTTTTTGACACATTTCGGGACTGGCTACCCCCGTTGCATGGCCTCAACCCAACAGTAAGGCTCGCTGAATTTGAGGTTATGCCTATTCTCAAGGGAGAATTAACAGGAAACGCGGCGAGGACTTACATGGCGCAGTTACTTCGCGAGCGCCTCGCGAACGCTTTATTCTGATGTGGTAATCCACATCGCTATTTCAAAAATGAACAGAAATTGATGAGTGGTTTAGAACTTGCGAATGCAATCGGCTGGCTCGTCTTTGGTGCTATCATAACTGCAGGCTTGATTGTTACACTGACTATCTATTTCGCGCGAAAGTTTAATAAAATTGATAAAAAGTTCGATAGTATTGATGAACGATTCAATGGTGTTGACGAACGGTTCGATGGTGTCGACCGAGAATTGGCGGAAATCAAGGCACTCATAAAAAGTTCAAAATCTAAACCTTCAAGTCGGGTGATATAAAACCTTAATTCGCCACGGACGCAACTTACCTGACGAACTTTCACCATCAGATTGAAATAACACATAAGGATATGTAACACTACATGAGCAAGCGAACGATTGAAAGGGTGAATCTTTCAGAATATCCACTGCTGCAACTCATTGGGCAGACTCCGCTCGCCAAAATAAACCTGTTCACTGATGAATTGCCAAACGTTGACATCTACGCGAAGGTTGAAACCTATAACCCCGGCGGCTCCATCAAGGACCGGCCGGTTTTACGAATGCTAACCGAGGCAATTGCATCGGGTGAACTCACACGCGACAAGGTTATCCTAGATTCTAGCTCAGGCAACGCAGGTATCGCTTACGCCATGGTCGGCGCAACCCTCGGTTATCAGGTTGAACTTGTCATTCCAGACAACGCGAGCGAAGAACGAAAAAAACGCATCGAATCGCACGGTGCGAGGATTATCTACACTGATGCAATCCACGGTTACGATGAAGCATTACGAGAGGTTGAACGGCGTTACAAGGCAACACCGCATCGGTACTTTTTCAAATCACAGTACGAAAATGACAACAACTGGCGCGCCCACTATGAAACTACCGGTGTTGAAATCTGGGAACAAACGGGGGGAAAAGTCACCCACTTTGTTGCAGGTGTTGGGACCGGCGGCACCCTTACCGGTGTTGGGCGGTGCCTCAAAAACTATAACCCCGATATTCAGGTGTGTTCGATTTCACCGGAGGCGTTCCCCGGCATTGAGGGGCTAAAACCGCTCGGGCACCCTGATGATATTGTGCCAGAAATTTTGGACGAAACCCTAATTGACTGCCGAATTCCGGCGACGATTGAGAACGCACACGAGATGTGTAGCCGCCTTGCGCGAAGCGGTTGGTTTGTCGGGCAATCCTCCGGCGGCTACCTTCACGGGGCATACAAAGTTGCCCAACAGATTCAGGAAGGCGTTATTGTTACAGTGTTTAATGACCTGGGGGAACGCTATTTTAGCACAAGATTGTGGGACGCTTTGTAGGAGCATCGTCTTAGCCCCTGAAAACACAGAGATACGTTGAGATACACCAACAAAGGAACAGTTGTATGGAGACGACAGTTATTCCGTTTCGCGGTTTACGCTACAATCCAGAAAAGGTGGGAGACATCGCCGATGTCATCGCGCCGCCTTACGATGTCATCAAATCCGATGAACGGCTCGCTTTGGAAGCGCAGCACCCTGCTAACATTATCCGCTTAATTTTAAGCCAACCGCGCGATAGCGACACTGACAACGCGAATCAGTACACACGCGCAGCAGCACTGCTGAATCAGTGGATTTCTCACCGCGTTTTTGTGCGAGATTCGGCACCTTGTTATTATATCTATGACCAGGGGTTTAATGCCCCAGATGGAAAAAGTTATATACGCCGCGCCTTGATTGCACTTGGCAAACTGGCACCCTTTGACGTTCCAAGAGACCGGCGAGTCATCTTGCCGCACGAAAAAACACACGCGGGGCCGAAGGCGGACCGGCTCAATCTAATGCGGCAATGCCACGCCAACCTCAGCCCCATCTTCCTCCTCTATTCGGATACAGCAGGCGACATTGAACAAGTGATGAAGTCTTTCACGGATGCGAACCCACCCCTGATGCAGACAGGTGAAATCTTCGGTAGTACCCACCGCCTATGGTGCCTGAATGACGCACAACGCAATCGCGACATTCAATCCCATTTTTCAGCAAAGCCGCTCTTGATTGCCGATGGGCATCACCGCTATGAAACTGCCCTCGATTTCCAAGCTGAGATGCGCGCGAATGGACATCAGGCCACAGGCTACGACTATATGATGATGAACCTCGTCAGGATGGAATCGCCGGGGTTGGCGGTTTTAGCCATTCACCGGCTGCTCCACAACATCAGTGGTGAGAGAATTGCCCACGTTGTCGCCAAATTGCCTGAAGTCTTTGATGTTCAAAAAATTGATACGCTCGCAAATCTAATGAAAAAACTGGCTACACTGAAGGGGAAATCCCCCGCAATTGGCATGTATACCGGAGAGGATAACTATCTTTTGTTAATACCGCGCTTAGCGGCGAACGCCACGGCTTATGAGAAATTGGATGTCACGCTCGTTCAAAACGCCCTCATCAAGGAGTTGTTTCACATCGAAACAATGGCGGATGCGATCAGTTATACTGCTGACGCAGCTGATGCTGTCGCGCATGTGAAAGGCGGTGAAGGGCGCGTCGCATTGCTTATGAATCCGACTCCGGTTGCACAGGTTTTGGAGGTGGCCATGGCAGGCTTGACGATGCCACAGAAATCTACCTACTTTTATCCGAAGATGGCAACCGGGTTTGTGCTAAACCTGTTGAACCGGTAAAAACGCGAACGACTTTTTGAGGAAAAAGAATGCACCACGAACAATACCGAGACACTTTAGCATTTTCGAAACTGTTATACGCGGACACACCTCGCCAGCTGGAATTTCGGGCAACAACTGTGGCTGAAGCAGCACAATGGCAAGCCACACTGCGGGACAAACTCATCGAATTGATTGGGGGGTTTCCTCATGAATCGTGTGACTTACATCCACAAGTTTTGGAGTCTCGCGAATTTCCTAACTATATTCGCAAAACAGTGCAGTTTCGGAGCCGTCCAGGCATGGATATCTTCGGGTATCTCTTGTTTTCAAAGGATTTTGATGGCTCAGCACCGCTGCCAGCGATTCTCTGTTTAGCGGGACATGGGCGCGGCGTAGACGACATCGTCGGCATTGAGGAAGATGGCTCGATGCGAGGTGAATATGGCGGGTATCAGAATGATTTCGCACTTCAATGTGTAGCACACGGGTACGCTGTGCTGGCTATTGAACAGTTCGGATTTGGCCATAGGCGAGATGCTGTTGCTCGAGAGAAAGGGGGCGGGAGCGCCTCGTGTCAACCGAGTGCAGGTGCTGCGCTGCTTTTAGGACACACCATGGTAGGGTGGCGGGTGTACGATGCTATGCGCGCCCTTGACTATTTGGAAACCTGTCCAGAGATTGACATGAACCGCCTCGGTGTCATGGGAATTTCTGGCGGAGGAACGACAACGTTTTTTACCGCAGCGATTGACCCGCGCGTCAAAGCGGCTGTCGTCAGCGGTTATTTCAACACGTTTCGGGATAGCATCTTGAGTCTCAGCCACTGTATAGACAACTATATACCGAATGTGTTAAAATATGCAGAGATGCACGATATCGCGGGCTTAATTGCGCCGCGCGCACTGTTTGTTGAGTCCGGTACTGAAGATACCATTTTTCCGATTGAAGCGACTCGCTTTGCGGTTAGCCGTGCGGAATCAATTTTTAAGCTCTTCGGTGCCGATGACAAATTGGGGTTTGAGGCGTTTGAGGCGGGGCATAGTTTCCACGGAGTCGGGGCATTCCAATTCCTCCGGCGGGTACTGTAATGCCAAATTAAGCCGGGCGGAGACAGGGCTCCGCCCTTACGAATGAAGTTAAAGGAGGAACAGAATCAGGTGGCAATTGAACTGTTTTCGATCGGCACCGAACTCGTACTTGGGCAGATTCAAGATACCAACGCGCATTGGGTCGCGCAGCAGATTCTTCAACTCGGCGGGGAATTACGGCGCGTAACCATGCTTCGCGATAATTTTGAGGAGATGCACGAAGCATTGAATGCTGCAATTCAACGGGAAACCGCGCTCATCCTCACAACAGGCGGCCTCGGGCCCACACCGGACGATATGACTGTGGCGGTTGTCGCCAAACTCATCGGTATGCAACCTGTTGTAAGCGAAGAAACGACTGCTGAATTTCGGGAACGCCGACAGATGCCAGAAAACGAGGTTCTGAACGAGGCACTGATTAAAATGGCTACCGTGCCGGAAACAGCAACAGTCCTTCAGAATCCAGCAGGGTGGGCACCGTGCATCAGCGTTGTTCACAAACAATCAACACTCATGCTGATGCCCGGGCCGCCCCGCGAGATGAAGGCAGTCTTTGAGGCACACATTCAGCCCTTGATTGCCGAACGTTACCGTGCAGAGATTGCCACCGCGCGTGTCTATGTGAGTATGTTTGAAGCAGAAACTTCACCGTTGATGCAGAAAGTGATGGAACGCCATCCAAACGTTTATTTAAAGGCTTATGTTGCCCTCCGAAACGCGGAGGGAAACACGATGCCGGTCGACCTGGTTTCAACAAGTGCTGATAGAGCAGATGCCGAAACGGAACTTCAGCTCGCAACGGATTATTTCCGAGAACTTGTTACCGATACCGGGAAACATTTTAGTTTTGAAAATGAATCTTAACTTGTAGGGGCGATGCCACAGAGCTCGCCCATCGCAAATAAAAAAGGAGTTCTCTATTATGAATCGCAGACCTTCAGGAAATAAGAGAAAGCGGCAGACACGGTACGCTAACCCGGCTCGCCCAAAACGGAAGCCACAACCGAAAAAACGACGGGCCGCTGCGGCAGCGGCAGATGTTGAATCTGAAGGGCAAGACAAAGACAAGGCTTCCCCTCAAAGTGATAAAATTGAGGTGGAAGGTGTTGTTGTTGAACCTTTGCCAAATGCAATGTTCCGCGTCGAACTGGAAAATAAGCATCGGATTCTGGCACATATCTCTGGCAGAATGCGAAAGTTTTTTATCAAAATTTTGCCAGGGGATAAGGTGACTGTGGAATTATCGCCCTACGACTTGACACGGGGGCGTATCACCTACCGGAAAAAGTAGTTTTTCACCGACGCGTAGGTACGAAAAAGCTGCCCTCACATGTAGGGAAAACCTATGAAACCTGCTGTCTTAGTTTACGTCAATAGCAATGATGAAAAGGAGACGCGCCGGCTGCTTCAGGCTATCAAAGCGAAACAGGAACAGATTGAGGAACTCACCATGGCTATGGAGCACCTCAAGACAGAAGTTGACCTGTTTCAGCACCGGTACGACGCTCATGTGGGACGCTATTATGTCGAACTTGATAAGGTTGAACTTGAAACAAAGGAGTACCGGCTTCGGTTGCAACTGTACCGAGAAAAGGTGAGTGCGGAAGAGATCGAAGCACGCGTCGCATCCTGCTTCAAGGTAAACCGCGCCCGCGTCACAAGCTACGAGTGTGAGAAAGAAGAGCAACCAAAACTGGAAGAAAAGGTGCTTCCTAAAGAAGAGGCCAAGCATCTGCAAACGCTTTACCGTAAACTCGCGAAGCGGTATCATCCAGACAAAACCGTGGATGCTGAAGAACAGCACCGGCGAAAGCAGCTGATGCCCTTGATTAACCGAGCCTATCAGGAACAGGATATCCAAACCCTCGCGCGGTTGAATCTTGGGGAAATCGATGTAGCCATGCAGCGCGAAGAAGCAATTGTTGAAAGGCCGGCACAGTTACAGGCAGAACTGCGAAACCTTAACCGTGCAACAAACGAATTGCGCTTAGAGATAAACCGCCTAAAGGCAGGACGCACCTATCAACTTAAGGAACAAGTAGAAAACGCTAAGGAAGGTGGAACCGACTTGCTCGCTGCACTCGCCAAGCGTCTGGAACGGAAAGTGAAGGCCAGTCGAGGACAACTCGCACGCCTGATTAATATGTGGCACCGCGCAAAAACTTCGTGAGCTGCCTTCCGGTGCACACAAGCTTGCGCCGTTCCTTGTAAAATCAGAGGAAATTAACCATGCAACTCAAAGACAAAGTCGCTATTATCACCGGTGGGGGGCGCGGCATCGGCAGAGCCATCGCAACTGCTTATGCCGCCGAAGGCGCCGCGGTCGTCATCGCTGCGCGAAGCACTGCGCAGCTTGACGAAGTCGCCACAACAATTGCCGCGCAAGGCGGCGAATCCCTGGCAGTACCAACCGATTTGCGAGTCCGAGCAGAAGTGGCACACCTTGTTCAGAAAACGGTGGCACAGTTCGGGAAGGTAGATATCCTCGTCAATAACGCCGGTATCAATCCGAGAGGGATGTTTTTAGAGAGCACAGATGAACAGTGGGAACAGGCATGGCAGGTGAATGTCATGGGTGTTGTCCACTGTTGCCGTGCGGTGTTGCCTATTATGAAGCAGCAGGGAAGCGGGAACATCATTAACGTTGGCTCTGGGATGGGGCAGGTTGGCCATGCGAACCTCAGCATCTATTGTGCCTCCAAAGCGGCACTGCACGGCTTGACGCAAGCAATTGCGGAAGAGGTGTGGCGTGACGGCATCATCGCGAACGTTCTTATCCCCGGCCCTGTAAAAACGGAACTCTCAAAGGCAGCTTGGGAGAATGCTGAAACCTTTAGAGCCCAAAGCGACCCGTGGAAGGAACCGGCGCAGGTTGTTGCATCAGCACTTTTCCTCGCAGCACAACCCCCTGCTAGCGGCATGACTGGCCAAATTCTCAGCATCATGCGGCGAAATAGCCCTTAAAATTGTGTTCTCTGTGCCTCGCTGTGCCGCTGTAGTAAAGTCCTTTGCACAAAATAAGTTCCCCAGTGCCTCGACGGTTTTTCTTCTACAACGGAAACGTAACGCGCCGTCCTTCTTGCGCCGAACGGTAGGCACCCAATACCATTTCTACTGACACCCGGCCATCTTCCACCGTAACATCAGGTTCCGTATTGTTCTTCAGACAATCAATAAAGGGACGAGGCACGTCAGCAATTCGTTCCCCGTGGCCATCTGGAATTGCGATGCCCAGGTCTCTCCATGACGGTTCGTCTCGCGTATACAACTTGAGCGCGACAGCATCTGCTGGCCGTGGGATATTACACGACGGCGCGTCGCCGTAGTTCTGAATTGCAACCCCTTTATCGCCGTAGATTTCAGTCGTATTTTCACCGGCGAGCGTCACAGATGTATTCAGCAGAATCGCCATAGCCCTGCTCGGAAACCTATAGACAGCCACCCCTGTATCATCGGGTGCAACGTCTGTCAAAACGTTATCAATTTCGGCAATGACGCTTGTCGGCTTTCCGAGCATCCAGTGGATAAAATCGGTTGCGTGGGAGGCATCATCCATGAACATCCCCATGTTTTTCTCCGGGTCAATGTGCCATCGGCTCGCTCCCGTGACAAAGCCTTCATGAAACAAGGCATTGATACAGTGTCGCCGTCGCAGCACCCCGATTTTACCCAACACCCCACTGTCAATCAGTTCTTTCATCGCAATGTTCGCCGGGTCGCGCCGCATCTGATATCCCATCATAAACTGAATACCTGTCTTTTCCACGACAGCCGCAATCCGGTCGCAATCTGCTAATGTGAGTGCCATCGGTTTTTGGCAGAGGATATGCTTCCCGGCGGCGGCTGCCGCCGCTACCATATCCGCGTGCCGATTCGTTTCACACGTCACGATAACGGCGTGAATCTCTGGGTGATGGACAACATCTTCAAGGTGCGGCGAGAATTTCATGCCGTATTGCGTTGCCGCAGCTTCGCCGCGCGCCACATTATCATCCCAGCATGCAACGAGTTTCACATCGTCAAACGTTTGCATCTGATTGCAGTAGGCGTTGGCGTGCCCATGTGCAAAACTAATTATGCCGATATTTATTTTGGTGTTCATCGTTGAGTGCTCCAAGTTGAAAACGAGTAATCCTACAGGCTACGCAGCTCT
Source organism: uncultured Poribacteria bacterium (assembly GCA_958295855.1). Lineage (GTDB taxonomy): Bacteria > Poribacteria > WGA-4E > WGA-4E > WGA-3G > CATQHH01. Next base: position 2,128,642 of record OY282383.1, read on the forward strand.
GAGGAGGCATCCATCTGCCGATTATTTCTCTAACACAATCCGAAGCTCCGCGTCCACGCCATGCTCACCCAGATGCACCTCAACAGAAACCGCACCGAGGGACGCTAACGGAAACAGATTTTCTGTGAGATGCCGAATCAATGTTGCATCCAATTTTTGTCCCGACAGAGCGGCAAGCACCGTTGCTATCGGAAGAAACCGTTTCAATTCCGGCACGAGCAGATTCGGTTGAATGAATGTCTGTCCCCCATTCGCATTTGCAGAGAACGCTATGTCGGTTAGGGCAGGTGCGTCCCCTGCAATCGTATCGAGGATAGTTTTTAATCCTGTCAGGGTTGTGCTGAAGAAAAAACGGTTATCCACAACAGCATATCCTCCCGTAAGTGCCAGTAGAAAATTGAGGCGTAACCGGACAGGTTGCACCGTGATGCCGTCGTAATCTTGGGGTTCAAGGAATTCAAGCGGTTTTCCTGCAACAGAGATTTTTGTATCTTTCAGCGTTTCCAAATCTTCGGCGAAGGCATCTTGTGCCTGAATCGGCGTGTGCAAAATTAGCGAAGGAATTACTGATACGTCGTCTGCTTCGGGCGCGATGAGTGCCACCGTCATTTCCGGGGCCAGCCATCGGGCCAGTTCAATTCTGTCAGATTCAGTATCAATTGCCACGTTCGCCTGCAGCCATTGCCAGAAGGTTTCCCAATCGTGATGCGGATTGACAGTGACAAACGCAGTTCGCGCTGGGAGAAATGTAGGTAAGTGCTGCGAAAATATAAGAGAAAACGGAGTTTCATCTATCCCCAACTCAAATTTCTTTCCGAAACGATGCCGTGAAATAATCACTCCATCTTCATACCGATTGCCGAAGGCCCAGAATTTTGCGCCGCCAAACAGCGGATAAATTTGCGCAACAAGGGCTCGGGTACGCGCGTTGCCCAATAGGGTTAATATGGCGGCAAGGCGCGGCACATCCACATATCCCGTGCTTTTGTCGTGCAGATAGCTGTCCTGAATATCCTTCGGACTTGGGTGTGAGGCGAGAAATCCCTGCTTTTTGCCAGCATAGATGTCTAGTGTCTCCCTCAAAAGCGCGTGCCTGAGGCTTAGCACCGCTACCTTGCCGATAAAGGTATAACTGAAATCGCGCGGGTACCCTACAATGGTATTAATTGTGAGCCCGTTGTATTCAGTTTGGATGCGTTTGTATTGCGGGTTAATCGCATCGGTGGCGGTAATGGCTTCAATGCCCAGTTTCTCTTTCCCACCCACGGCACTGATGAGGAGAAAGGAGAGCTCTTTGTCACGCAGGTAAAGCGCGAGAATCGCCTCCTCGCCGAAATACCCCTTGACAGCCTTCATGTCAAGTTTTCCGCCCATTTCGGATTCCCAGAGCAGTTTCTGATACACCAGTTGCTCCCACCAGCGTTGCTCTTTGATTTCAGCAAGGATGGGCATTTGCACACTCTGTTTTCCCAATTCGCTGCGGGTGAAGGTCTGGATTAAGCCTTCCAATTCCTTAAGCGTCAGATAACAGATTGGGGATTCCGGGAGTAGGGCGATAAAACTCTGTTCAGGTTCCCAAAGCGAGGTACGGTGATAGATGGCGGATAGCAAAATGATAATCCCAATAAGTACAATGAGGCTAATGAAAATGATTTTTTTTCTTGAAATTCGCATAATCGTTTCACATGCGGTAGTCCAATACAAGCCTTTTCTCTGTTTTTTGGATTATACCACAGATGCTTTTCGCTAAGCAACGAAAAAATTGTTGCCTCAAAATCGAAAATGGTATAAAATATTAGTGTTATTTTTTGAAAGAAGGTGAACGACGTTCCAACAAAAAACCTCCGAATTCGGCCATTCACTATCTTCCTTATCTGCGTTTTAGTGCCGCTGAACTGTTGGTGGGTGTCCGCCTCTATTATCCGTGGCGGTGGCAGTCCGACGCAGGTATCCCTCTTTTTCAATGCCGTTATCACTATTTTAATATTATTGGGGCTCGGCCTGCTTTTACGTCGGTTGCGTGATACGCTCGCGCTAAACCGCGCCGAATTGCTCGTGATTTACACATGCATTTCAGTAGGTGCGGGGCTCGCAGGCGTTGATAGATTCCTTGTTCTGATGCCCCTTATCGGCCATGCACACTGGTTTGCCACACCAGAAAACGATTGGCTAAACCTATTTCACCTGCACATTCCGCAGTGGTTAGTCGTCAGCGATAAGCGCGTGCTTGAAGGCTATTATCACGGATTTTCAAGCATCTATGAATCGTTTTACTTAAGTGCCTGGTTGCCCGCAATCTTTTGGTGGACGCTCTTTATTGTGGCTGTCCACCTTGTGATGCTCTGTCTGAGCCTGATTTTTCGGAAGCAGTGGGTCGAATCGGAGCGGCTCAGCTACCCCATTATCCAACTGCCGTTTGAAATGACAGCATCCGGTGGTAGATTTTTCCGTTCGCCGTGGATGTGGCTTGGGCTCACAATCGGCATCTCAATTGACATTATCAACGGGTTAAACTTTCTGTTTCCTGCCGTGCCAAGCCTTGGTGGCAAGCTGTACGATTTGCGGCGAATTTTTACAGAGCGTCCGTGGAGCGGCATAGGCTGGAGCCCTATTGCAGTTTTCCCGTTCGGTGTGGGGCTTTCGTTTTTTATCCCGCTGGATCTGTCCTTTTCATGTTGGGCATTCTGGCTGATTTGGCGGGCGGAGCGGTTGTTAGGTGTCATTGCGGGGTGGCGCGGTTTGCCACGCTTCCCTTATGAGGCGGAGCAATCGCACGGTGCCTATATAGGGCTTTGCGTTGTTGCTATCTGGATGAGCCGGCGATATTTGAAGCAGGTTGCGCACCAACTTGTGGCACCGAGGCGCGACGAACCGATTTCGTATCGGTTCATTCTCATAGCACTTCTGGGCGCAGCCGCGTTCATCGTCGGATTTTGTCTCAAGATGGGCATGACTTTTTGGATAATCATCGTCTACTTCGCAATCTGGTTCGCGATTGCGATGGCAATTACGCGGCTCCGTGCAGAACTCGGCTCCCCTGTGCACGATCTTCACTTTATCGGACCGGATGAGATGTTGCCGCGGTTGCTTGGCATCCGCCGCCTGGGTGCCGTGAACTTGACAGGGTTCGCTTACCTCTACTGTCTGAATCGCGCGCACCGTTCACACGCCATGCCGCATCAACTTGAAGGCTTCAAACTGGCTGAAGGCGCGAACATCCCGTTGCGCCGGTTCGCACTACTCATGATATTGGCTTCGGCCTTAGGCGCGCTCGGCTCATTCTGGGCATATCTGTCTATGTACTACGCGGAAGGCGGTGCCTCCGGGTTTGGACGCGAATCCTTTAATCGGTTAGAGACGTGGTTAACCTACGCCGCGCCGCCAAATGTTCCCGCAATCGGTTTTGCGACGTTCGGATTTGGGTTGACACTTCTCCTGGCCGCAATGCGGATGCGGTTTCTGTGGTGGAATCTCCACCCGGTGGGGTATGCTATCTCAGGCAGTTGGGCAATCAACCCGATGATAGGCTCAATCTTTGTTGGATGGCTGCTCAAATGGCTCGTGCTAAAGTATGGCGGCATCCGTTTGCATCGGAAAGCGATTCCGTTTTTCCTTGGCATTGTGCTCGGCGAGTTTGTCATCGGCTCGTTTTGGAGTCTCTTGGCTGTCGCGCTCGATCAGCCGATGTATCGATTCCTGTTTTAGCGGCATATCCGCAGTTAAAAACCGGGACTACGAAAATTAACGACAAATTTTCTTTCTCATCTTTTTCAATTCTATGGTATAATATTAGAAATTCAACTTTTGTAATTACCGGAAGAAAACAATTGGAACTAAAACAGAAAGCAGCACTCATATCAGAGACACTCGAGGGGTTACTCGGTGTGCCAACTCGCGATGGTGCAGGAAACGTCCTGGATTGTCTCCTTTTAACGGTGCTGTCGCAAAACACGACAGATATTAACCGCGATAAAGGCTTCGTTCAACTCAGGGCACGTTTTCCAACATGGGAGGACGTGTTGGAGGCAGATACCGAAGCTGTAGAGGATGCAATAAAGGTTGCCGGCTTGGGCAAACAAAAAAGCCGCACGATGAAAAACTTTCTTGCGTGGCTCAAAGCCGAATATGGCGAGCTATCGTTAGCGTTTATCCACGATATGGAAACAGAAGCGGCGTTAGCATTACTCTGTCAACACAAAGGTATCGGCATCAAAACAGCGTGCGTTACGCTTGCTTTCGCGTGCGGACGGGAGGTTTTCCCGGTGGATACGCACATCCTACGCATCTCCAAACGCCTCGGTCTGATTCCACAGAATTGTAGCGCGGAAAAAGCACATCAGCTGTTGCCGCCTATCGTTCCCGCGGGAAAGGCGTATCCGTTCCACATGAACCTTATCTACTTCGGCAGGCAAATTTGCAATGCAAGAAAGCCGCTGTGTGAACAATGTCCGCTGACAGCACACTGTCTCTATTTCAACCAACTGCATGAAGAGCCTCTTCCGAGTTCTTCGCTTTGAACTACAGCGGCGATGCCACGGAGATAACGGGAAAGCCCCCCAGTGCTTCTCAGTGCTCGCCCGTAGTTCGCAAACCTGTCGACATCGTATGGACAGGAGGAAAACATGTTTCATTGGAAAAACTGGACATGGAAACATCTATTTGTTGTCCTATTGGTATTACATCTCATCCCAATCTGGATTTTTGCCTACTTCCCCTCTCAAGATGGGGCGAGCCACGTCTACAACGCGTTGGTGCTGAAGGAGTACGCGGATAACGCCAACTATAAGATCCGGGACGCTTGGAAACTTAACATTACCATCTTTCCGAACTGGCTGTCTCACATTTTGTTGGCCGCTTTCCTCTACGTATTTCCACCTGTTATTGCGGAGAAGGTCTTTCTGACAATTGCGATAGGCCTGATACCGATTGCTTTCTTCTATTTCCTGGATGCTATCTATAAAGGTGAGAAAGGGCGGTTTTTGTTCGCTTGGCTCGGTTTCCCTTTTGCTTACAACTACCTCCTTTACATGGGGTTTTACAACTTCCAATTGAGCATTGCGTTTTTCTTTTTTAGCTTCGGGTACTGGTGGAAGCACAAAGACGACATGCAAGTGCAGCATCTCATTGGGCTTTATGCCCTGCTACTGCTCACCTATCTGTCGCATATTGCTTCCTATGGCCTTGTTGTGCTTGGGATTTCTGTCGCTGCGGGATGTATATGGGGCGGTTATACGTTCGTAACGGCTTGGCGCGAACGACACGCGGCATGGTTCCGAACGTTCATCGTTAACCTCAAACCGCTTTTCCGTTTCTTTTTTTATATGGTGCCGATGTACTTTGTGCTGATAGCGTACTATCTACAGAGCCTAAAACTGCATCCACAAGGCGCGCATCGCGGCATGGAATGGATTTGGGAATACTTTTTGGGCGTTAAGTCAATCGTCTATTTTACCGATTGGCATATTCCTGTCAACTACGGGCTGCTTGTCGTTTTAGGCGTTGCAGTTGGCATCTCCATCGGCTACCGAATTCACCGAAGGCAGTGGGTGAAACGAACCGATGCCTTCTTGCTGATTGCACTCCTGTTTACCTACATGTTCATCAGGGCACCGTGGAGCTACGGCCCGGGGGGATGGATTAACGACCGCGTCCATCTCTACATCTTGCTGATGTTAGCACCCTGGTTGATTCCGGATATGGGCAAATACTTCCGTTACGCTATGACAACCTGTCTCGTCGTTTTCAGTTTAATCCACTGCGGCAGAACTGCATACGACCATGGACGCATTGCCACAGAGATTGAGGAACTTGTTTCTGGAACACACCTGATAGAACCACACACAAATTTTAGACTGCACAGCACAGGTTGGCGCAAATCAGACGCGGTGTTTGAACATTACGATGCGGATTCAAAGAAATGGGTTGCGAAGAATGAAATTAAATATGTTACACCGTTTGTACACTCCACCGCCTTTTACGGCGTATACGCTGATGACGTGGGACATCTCGCAAATTACGAGGCAGCCTATTACTACTTTCCAGTAAACCGCAACAACGCGAACGCACCTATAGACTATTTCATAGCGTGGTACCCGCCGGATACCGATGCATTCCGGCGCGAAACCGCCGATTATGAAATTATTCACGAAACAAAACACCTCCAAATCTATAGAAAAAAACGCGCCCCGGGACCGATGCTTGAACTCTGGAATAAAACCGGAAACGGAAACCTTGTCATCCGGTTTGATATGCAACCTGACAAGGCTGAAACCGCACCGAACCATCATGCCATCGGCCCCGATATAGCATACCAAAGTGGCAAATTCGGATGGGACACGCGCGCACCCCACGAAGCCTATCAAGGCCCAGCAGGTATCGAACCGCTCGCACGAGATGCTGTCTGGGGCAAGGAAGATGCCGCCTTCAAACTCGACCTCCCCAACGGAAAATATCGCGTAACCAACGTTTTCCAGTCAGCGGAAAACGCTACGCACACAGTCAATCTGTTGGCAAACGGAAATGCGGTGATTAAAAAACTCACCGTGCCACTCGGCAATGAAGCGGTCGAACACACTTATGACGTGGAAGTAACGGAGGGCTACCTCACCCAAGTGATTTTCACCGCCAAAAAACGGGTAGGAACTGGAGACGATTGGGCTAAGAAACACAATTATTGGATTTGGAACGGCTGTACGGTTGAACAAATCTTTTAAACTCTTAACGTCAGTTCAACATAAGGAGGGAAATTTCAGACATGCAATGGAGACAAAACCGCTTGAAAACAATCAACCAGATCTTGGCACTGATGGTGATGTGCGGTCTGTTTTTCAACATCACCCGGACCACGCCGGGATTCGCCGCAAAAACACTCAAAGCATTAAAGGTATTATTGGATGATATAGATAAGCCGCAGTGGCGCATCGGCTATAATTTCACCCATGACTGCCCCCCGGCCGTCCGCCAGCAGGAAGATGAATTAAAAGAATCGATTACCGCGGCGCTGCAAGCATGGCTACAACCGCTGCGTCAACGCTATCCCAACAGGCAATTCACCGACGATTTTCTCTTGGTAAAACTACCGGATGTGGCCAAGTGTCTTGATGACCACAGGGCTCTAGAAGGTCTAGATCTACGCGTCACGGCCGACTGTGGGGGTGAGGGGGGGTCCTTCGCGACGCTGGCAGTCGGCAACACAGCGCCTGAGATATGCATGCGAGAACGAGACATGGATGTCGATCAGCTTTTCGTTCGTATTCTCATGCACGAGCTCGGCCATGCCTTGGGTCTGAGCGATACCTATGTGCGCGGTGAGCTGGTGAGCACTGGCGGGTTAGCTTTCACTATGGGCAAGCAACCGCATTCGGTCATGTCGAGTAGCTTTCTGCCTGCCATCAAATCACCGTTCGATCTCGGCAAGGATGACGAGTATGGTCTCATCTGGCTCTACAAGTATTTGCACGAAGATCATCCCGCGGACGACTGTTTTTTTCTCGACTACATCCGTTCCGAGCGGGATGGCAGATGCCATCATCGCTACCCGCTAATTTTCGAGGCCAAGCATGGCATCTCTGATACCGTGACCATGATCCTGGGCGGTGACCCTAACGTGAAACTCAACGCCCGCGATTCACAAGGCATGACGGCACTGCACCATGCGGTGCGGCGGACTGATAGCAAGATGGTGAAGGCACTGCTTGCACAAAGGGACATCAAAGTCAACCTTCTCGACCAGCACCGACGCACTCCTGCCCAATTAGCACGTGTGCTGAGGCAGGTGCATCTTGCCAAGTGGATCGAGGAGCACCCCACTGCCAAGCATCTCCCCATACCGTGGTCTGTTGCGCCTGCACACTCTTTGACGACGACATGGGGGGCACTGAAACGGGCGCGGTAGGTGCGGGGTGCCGCGCGCCGGCCGCGTCAAAAAAATATATCGTTAAAAAACCATTTTTCAACAACAGAGAAAAATGAGCAAGGAGACTTTATAGATAATGATTAAACCGCATGGAGCCGAAACCTTAATCCCGCTTTACCTTGCGGACGATGCACAACGCGCTGAACTGACCCGGGAGGCGGAGCAACTTCCTTCCGTTCTTATCTCTTCAGGTGCTGCCGCCTCAGCCGTCATGCTCGCATCGGGGTACTTTACACCGCTCACCGGTTACATGAACATCGCTGAGGCGACAAGTGTTGCCACAGACCTGAAACTCCCAAAGGGGATTTTCTGGCCTGTTCCGGTGATGAACATCGTCCCAACCGAACAACTCACTGATGCAGTGAAGAATGCGGAATGCATTGCCCTACGCGACCCAAACGTTGAAGGCAATCCACCCCTCGCGGTTATGAAGGTTTCGGCAATTGAAACACTCTCAACAGAACAGAAGCACCTCCTCATTGAAAAGACGTTTGGCACCGCCGCCCCGGAACATCCCGGTGTCCCCGCTTTTGCCGATGTCGGAGCCAACGTCCTCTCCGGTCCGATTGAAGTGCTGAATTACTCCTACTTTCGCGCAGACTTCCCAGACACCTTCCGCACCGCCGTAGAAATTCGCGAGGATATTGCGGCGCGCGGGTGGAACACGGTTGTCGCTTTTCAGACGCGCAACCCGATGCACCGCGCCCATGAGGAACTCTGTAAGATAGCACAGAGAGAAGTCAACGCCGACGGTATCTTAATCCACATGCTCCTCGGCAAGTTAAGGCCCGGTGATATCCCTGCCGCCGTTCGTGATGCCTCCATCCGTGCGATGGTGAAACATTACTTCCCTGAAAACACCGTCTCCATTACAGGCTACGGCTTTGATATGCTCTATGCAGGCCCGCGAGAGGCACTGCTACACGCCGTTTTCCGGCAGAACTGTGGTTGCACACATTTCATCGTCGGGCGCGACCACGCCGGTGCAGGTGATTACTACGGTGCGTTTGATGCACAACAGATCTTCGATGAAATTCCTTCAGATGCTTTAGAAATTGGCATCTTCCGTGGTGACTTTACGGTGTGGTGTAACAGGTGCAATGAGATCGTCATGATGCGCGATTGTCCGCACGGTGGAGACGATTACTTCAACATCTCAGGCACAAAGCAGCGTGAGCTCCTCGCGGCGGGCGAGCCGCTTCCACCGGAAATTGCACGCCCCGAAGTTGCAGAGATTTTGATGGAATACTACCAGAGTGAGACAAGCACGTAAACAATCCTATTCTCAACATACGGAAGCAGGACATAAGATAAATTCACGTGAGTTTGATATAAGAATTCAGGCATGCTACACGCTTAAGAGGAAAGAATTATGATTGCACTTACCAAAGAACTTCAACAAGCAGTTCAGGAGGCAAACGCGCAGCCGATACGCCTCGTGGATGCAGAGACGAATCTGGAATACGTCGTGTTACCAGCAGAGGTATTCGCTCGGGTCCAAGATGTATTTTACGACGCGAACCCGCTAACAATTGAGGAGCAGCGCGCCCTGCTTGTTCAAGTTGGACTCAGCGTTGGATGGGACGATGCGGCGATGGACGTTTACAATGAGCTAGATGCGCGGCGCGAGTGTGCCTGATAACAATAGGTATACCACTATTTTCAATAGTGGTGAACTTTCTCCGCTTTGGAAATAATATAGTGGAAGCCATCCAATATACCAAAAGCATCCCACGTTATCTCGCGATGCGTTTCCTCGGGAAACGGTGGCGAAGCCTCTACACGTCACCAGTCTCCTGCGTGCGTCTCGTTGATATGCCGGAGCCACAACTGCCAACCCCAGAATGGGTTAGAATTAGGACACGGCTCAGCGGCATCTGTGGTTCAGACCTGGCAACAATCACCGCAAAAGGAAGCCCATATTTCTCGCCCTTCACGTCAACGCCTTTTGTACTAGGGCATGAAATCGTCGGCGACATTGTGGAAATAGCATCCGCAGTACAAGGTAGAGCAATCGGCGAACGGGTGGTAATTGAACCCGCGCTGTCCTGTAAGGTGAGAGGGATGTCGCCGCTGTGCCACCAATGCCAAAATTCACGCTTCGCCAACTGTGAAAACATCACAAAAGGGAGCATCTCGGAAGGCGTTCAAACCGGGTATTGTCGGGATACGGGCGGCGGGTGGAGCCAATACGTCGTCGCGCATCAGTCACAACTTCACCGCGTGCCTGATGGGCTTTCTGACGACATCGCTGTGCTACTTGAACCCTTTGCGTGTGCCTTACACGGTGTTTTGAAGGCAGCGTGCTCGGTAGGAGGGATTTGTAATCCAGATTCTTCGATCTGTGTGATTGGCGGTGGCACCATTGGATTACTCACCCTCGCGGGGCTTCGGATGCTCGGCTACCAAAACCGAATTCTTATCTTCGCCAAATATCCGCATCAACAGCAATTGGCGCGCGAACTCGGTGCAGATGAGGTGCTATCCCCAAATGCAAGCCGATATGCAGAATTCTGCCGATTAACAGGCGCGGAGGCGTATCAGCCGGAGTTGGGGCAACAGGTATTGCTCGGTGGTGTAGATGTCACCTTTGATTGCATCGGCTCCAGCGTCACAATAGACGACGCGCTCCGCTTCACCCGTGCCGGTGGGGAAGTCATCTTACTCGGTATGCCGGGGATACCCAAAAACATCGATTGGAACTCCATCTGGTATAAACAGTTGCGTGTAAAAGGCGCATACACGTATGGGCTTGAAGTGCATAACGGCGAACAGATTCATACGTTTGCATTGGGGATGCGTCTCTTACAACAACATGGAAATCAATTGGGCCCGCTGGTAAGTTCTCTTTTTCCACTGCGCGATTACAAACGGGCTATTCATACTGCACTTAATACTGGGAAAACTGCTACGGTGAAAACCGTGTTTGACTTGCGAAGTTAGAGCCATTTTGCGGCGTACTCGCCCAAGTTGGTAGCGGCAGGCCTTGTGCCTGCCCAGCAAGCAACTTTTTTATTTCTAACTTATGCGACGTGCATTCGTTTTCAGTAGCCAAAAACCGATTTTGCAGAGGGCATTTACCCCGCAAAGCGGGGATGTATGCCACTGCGGAAAAATCGGAGCAGAAACCCAATTAACGAAAAAAAGGTTTAACCCGGCTTGCAGGCATATGCCAAAGGAAAATCATGATGCCATATTCAGATTACACTGCTGAAGCGATCGTTGCCCGCGGCAAAGCGTTCTATCAGCAACTCAAGGACGAAGTTGAACCGCAACACAAAGGAAAATTCTTGGTGGTTGATATTGATACAGGGGACTACGAAATTGACGATGAGGATTTTGTAGCCGCAGAGCGTCTCCGTGCGAAGCATCCCGATGCTGTGATTTACTGTTTACGAATCGGGTATCGCACCGCGCATCTACTCGGCTTCAGGGTTTCCGTTCTCACAGACTATACCTCCGAAGTTATCGTTGCCCGCGGCAAAGAACTCTATGGGCAACTCAAGGACGAAGTTGAACCGCAACACAAAGGAAAATTCTTGGCCATCGACATTAAGACAGGGGACTACGACATCGACGCTAAGGGTGCGGTAGCCACATACCGGCTCCTTTCAAAGCGTCCCGATGCTGTGATTTACTGTTTGCGAATCGGGTATCGGACTGCACATCGACTCGGTTTTAGGAGTACATACGGTATTCTGGCCAGCAAAGTTGAGACAAATACCAAACAGCCACAATGATTATAGGAAAAATTATAGACAATCAAGAAGCCATTATTGAAGTGGAAGTTGTTAGTTTAAATCAACTTTTTGTTATTCCTTGCGGAGTAATCAGGTTGCAAGATAAGTCTGACAATACACTGTAGATCTCGTCGGAGGTTTCTGATGCAACTTTTTATGGGAGAAAATCCCACGGTGGTGGTTTCTGAATTAATTCATTGATACGGAATTCACTAACGACCTCATGCTCCCGGGCGATTTGATTGACCGCCTTAGGCTTCCACGAATTGGTGAACTACCTATACTCCTCGGTGATGGGAATGAGGTAGACGTGGCACTGTACCTTGCGATAGTGTTATGGCATGGCGAAGAACGCATCGTGCAGGTTCTACGAACAGACGGGAAAGCGTTAGTCGGTATGTCGTTGCTTGAGGGAAATCGCCTGAGATTAGATGTTGTAACAGAGGGTGAGGTAACGATTGAGGCTTTACCGTAGGAAAATCACGGTGCCATATAATGCCGCCTATGTTGACTTTTATGATCCAGATCATTCATATATGAACATCGGTATATTATTGTTGGACAATCGGCACAGAACCGTCTATTAATTGTATCATATACCGAGCGTGGTCATGTGATTCGTTTAATTAGTGCCAGAAAAGCAACGCGCAAGGAGAGAAAAACGTATGAAGAAAGATGAAACAACGATGCAGGATGAACTTCGGCCAGAGTATGATTTGAAAAGTTTGCAAGTGAGAAAAGTGGGGCCCGGGCGAAAGCACTTTGGCAAGTCCATTGTCCAGTTAGAACCTGATGTTGCCGAAGTATTTCCAGATGCTGCATCTGTGAACGCGGCACTACGGTTTCTTATTCGGCTGACTAAAGAAAGTAGTGATGTCTGTCCTAACATTGGTAGTAATGTCCAAGATGATGCACCGGCAGATTACCCATAACGCCCTAAGGTAGTGGAGCGATGGAGGAAATATCATGAGCAACCAACGCGAGACAACAATCACACGCAAACTCGTAGATATCCTTGAAGAGATGCGATACAATTGGAACATCGAGGTAGAAGTGAATGCGTTTATTGAAGCCAACAGCGAACTTGATGCGCTCGTCATCGAGCGAGGCAGAGAACCTGTTGGCATCGAAGCCAAGTTCGCTACCCCTACCAACGCCAAAAACCTCATCAAACAAGCGGAAACGAGACTCGTTAACGAACTCGAGGCAGCATACTACACCCTTGGAAAAACCCTCAACAACGTCATGGCAATCATGTACCCCGACCGTTTCAAGAAGATACCGGGGCGGGACATCAAAGCGAAACTGCTCGCAGCGGACGACTTGCAATACAAACTCGTGAGCGACAAGGGGCAGTTTCCGTTGAACGGTTGGGCGACAGGCACGGCGGCAGATATCGCCAACGCGCTCTACGTCGGTGCAATGCCTAACGCCCAACTCGAACACGCAGCAGCCGAGATGGAAAAAAGCGTCAATAAGGCAGCGAAACTACTTGAAGATGCCATTGCTGAACACCGCGCCATCGGTACGAAAATTGAGACGCTCCTGCACCAAGAGGTCTTTTCTAAAGAGCCCCTTTCTGTAGAAGCGAGCTCCGAATCGCGACACCTCAACACACAAACGCTCCGCATGGCAGCCTTGATTATCACGGATGCCTTCGTCTTTCAGAGCTCGCTCGCCGGCAAAACTGAGATGGAATCTGTTCACTCACTCAGGCAGCTGCTCCCTACGGTGGACTATGCTGATGTTGTCGCGGACTGGAACACTATCCTCAAGATTAATTACCGGCCGATTTTTGAGGATGCCCGGGATCTCGTCGAGGTACTCGCCACCGACGATAGGCTAGTTACACATATCTTAACCCTTTTGTGCGAAGCGGCCAGAGACCTTATTGAAACAGGCATGTCGCAGATTCATGAGCTCGCAGGCATAGTGTTTCAAAAACTCATCACGGACCGTAAATATGTTAAGGCGAATTACACACTACCAACATCAGCAGTCCTATTGTCTACGCTGGTCCTGCCCGAATTGCCAGCAGGCAAACTCCCTAACATCGCGGACTTTGCCTGCGGAACAGGCGCGCTGCTCAACGGTGTTTACCAACGTATCATCAGACTACATGAACAAGCAGGCGGAAACGGTGCTGACATTCACCAGGAAATGATCGAGAACAAAGTCGGCGGAAGCGACATCATGCCGAACGCAACTCACCTGACAATGGCATCCCTCGCAAGCACTTACGCAGAACTAAAGATCCGAGGGACCCGAATTATTACAGCTCCCTACGGGAAGCAAGCTGATGGAACGTATGCTATCGGTGCACTTGACTGGCTCAATAACACTCCGGTCTTCAAGGGAATGGACATCCAAGCGCAACAACTCGGCGGAACAGAAAACACAGCGGTAGAAACACAGCATGTGTTCAAACATGGCGAATTTGATGTTATCATCCAGAACCCACCGTTTACGAAGCCAGGGACAGATCAAGGGAGTGGTATACCCAAAACGACATTCCAGGGCAGTGACCGGCCAGAGGAAGATAAGAAAGCGATGCAGGCTGCACTGCGAAGCAAAGATGCACGCGTCGCGCACGGACTTAACGGCCTCGCATCCTACTTTGTCGACCTCGCAGACCGCAAGCTTAAACACGGGGGTACCATGGGTTTTATCATGCCGGCGACGATTCTTGCGTCGTCTACCATGCAAAAAGTGCGTGACATGCTGGCGACGGAATACCACAAAGTCGTAGCAATTACCATCGCTGAAGCAAAGTCAGAAGACGCAGCGTTCTCCGCGGATACCAACATCGCGGAATGCATCGTGGTAGCAAAGAAGGGAGTCGGCAACAACACAGGCCGAGGCAAATTCGTATGCCTGAACCAACGCCCTCAGAGCGTACTAGAAGCGATGGAGATTGCAAACTATGTTAACCGAAACAACAGCACGCGCAGGTTAGAAGACACCCCGAGTGGTGGAAATATCATCAGAATTGGTGATGACATCGTTGGGCAGATGCTAGACTGTCCACTGCCACTTGGTGAAGGTTGGGGCGTATCACGCGTGAGCTCAATGGCATTGATTCAGTCTGTCTATAGTATACGAAAAGGGATTATACACCTACCCTTGCAAACAACCAACGTTAATGTTCCCATTTGTCGTGTAGAAGACATCGCGCAGATTGGATGGGATCCGAATTATATCTACGGAAAGAAGGGGCCATTTGATATGGTTAAAGGTGAAGCCACCGGCGATGGGTATCCCTGCTTATGGAACTTGAAAAGTGAAACACAGCGAGCGATGCTTGTCAACCCTGATTCTAGCGGTATTCCGCGCAGGAACGCAGCGGAAAACCTTCAAAAAATCCTCGCCAAAAACAGTAGAGCTCATTACAATCTCTACTTGAGATTCAACGCGAATTCAACACTGGTACTCGTAACAGAGCTCCCTTCGGTTGGGGTTAACAGGTTACCTAACGTCGCATTTGAAAATCCACAGCACGAGCTCGCTTTCGCTCTCTGGTGCAACTCAACATTGGGTTTCATGTGTCACTGGATGCAGAGTGGGAAGCAACAGTCGGGCCGAGGTATTCTAACACTCAATACATTAGCGACAATGCCGACGCTGGATGTCCGTGCGCTCTCCAACGAACGATTAGAAAACGCGGCGGCACTCTTCAAGCGGTTAAAGTACAAGCGGATGCTGCCGTTCAACGAATGCAACCGTGACTCTGTTCGGCACGACTTAGATGCCTCCCTGCTGACAAAAGTGCTAGGCATTAAGGACATCGGTGTACTTTCAGCAATGCAGACACTGCGTGAGATGCTCTGTGCTGAACCGAGTATCCACGGTGGGAAGCACTCCAAGTGCAACCTGGACGCAGAGTTAGCGAAACTTAAGCTGAAGGGCCTCCCCTTCCCGAGGTGGTATCTTGATTGAAAGGTAGTAGGCACACTCCGTGGGTTCTCCGTTCCTACTTATTGGTTGTAAACTGATTGTTACATAACTTCTATGACACCTCTCGCCACTTCTCACGCCCAGAATTTCCCGCAAACCGCCCGTCCTGCCGCTACCGGCATCACAGCGCGGAGCATGCTCATCGGCATGGTAGGCGTAACATGCCAATGCCTCGCCACCCCTTACAACGATTTTCACGTCGGCGGCACCTACCTTGCTGGCAATCACCTGCCCATCGCCGTTGTCTTCGCAATGCTGATTTTCGTCCTCAGCGTCAATGTGATTCTCAAGCGACTGAAACCCAGTGCGGAATTGCAGGGTGCAGAACTCCTTGTTATCTGGGGGATGATGCTGGTCGCGTCAGGTATCCCCTCTTCAGGATTGATGCGTTACCTCGTCCCGCTCGCCATCAGCCCGCACTACTTTGCAACGCCGGAAAATGAATGGGCAACCCTCTTTCATCAACACCTCCCAGACTGGATGGTTGTCCGCGACCCAAAGGCAGTTCTCTATTTTTATGAAAAATTGCCAGATGGCGATAGAATTCCGTGGATGGCATGGGTGAAGCCCATCGTGGGGTGGAGCACCTTTGTCCTGATTTTTTATTTTGTTACTATCTGCTGGACGGTGCTCCTGCGAAAACAGTGGGTAGAGCACGAGCGATTCACCTTTCCGCTCGTCCAATTGCCGATTGAAATGTTCCAGCAGCCATCAGGGGGCTCTCTGCTGAATAGGTTTTTTAAATCACCGCTGATGTGGTGCGGCTTTGCGATCCCTGTCATATTGCACGGGTTGAAGGGGTTACACCTCTACTTTCCGGCTATCCCAAGTCCGCCTGTCTATTTTCCGATTGCGGCATACTTCACTGAAAAACCGCTATCCGCCTTGGCATGGTGGCCCTCTGTGAATCTGTTTATCTTCCCTTCAATCGTTGCTATCGTCTACCTCTTAACCCTTGAAATTTCGTTTAGCTTTTGGTTTTTCTTTTTGCTCGGCAAAATGGAGACGGTGCTTATCTACGCAACAGGTTCAAAAGTAAATCAGTGGATTTTTCATCAAAATCAACAGATGGGGGCACTGTTAGTTTTTATCGGATTTATCCTTTTTATTGGCAAACGCCACTTCGGACAGGCGTTCGCTACACTCTTCGGAAAACGCCCAAGCACAAGCACTGATGCCAATGAACCCTTACCTTACGTCTGGGCAGTCGGCGGGTTAATTGGCGGAATCTTATTGCTTACGCTGATATGCCACATTGCAGGCATGAGTTTGTGGGTAGCACTTTTTATGCTAGGGATTTTTCTCGGCATAACAACGGTGGGAACGTGGATGGTTGCCAATGGCGGCTTACTGTTTATCATCTACTCTTTCCTGCCCGGCGAATTTCTGATTACGCTTTTCGGCAGTGCCCGTGTGAACACGCCGAGCTGGACCTTGGTCGCGTACGAAAGGGTTTTGATGTTTGACATGCGGGAAATTTTGATGCCGGGCGTGATGAACAACTTCAAACTGGCAGAACCGCTGCGCCTTAAACAACGCCCTTTTCTGCTTGCCATGGGAGTAGCAATCGTCCTGGCAATGGGTGTCTCCTACTATGCCTCTTTGCATCTGGCTTACACACACGGGGCAGTCAATTTGCAACACTGGACCTATATGATTTCCACGACCGTGCCATTTAATAGACTGACAAGTATCCTGCAAAACCCCACTGGTATTGAATTAGAGCGGCTCGGCTCGTTCATCTTCGGCGGTGCTACAATGTTCGGGATGCTCTGGATGCGCCACCACTACCTCTGGTGGAAGGTGCACCCCATCGGCGCGCTGCTGATAACGAGTTATGCAACCTACTGCTTTTGGGGTTCATTTTTCATCGGCTGGTTTCTCAAGTATACCACGCTCAAATTTGGTGGTGTTGCCCAGTATCGCAAACTCCGTCCGCTTGTTTTAGGCGTTGTCTTAGGCGAGTGCTTTATCGGTGGCATCTGGATCGTCGTTGGACTAATAACCGGCATTGGGTATCGCTTATTGCCAGGCTAAATGCGCGAGGAAAACGTACAAGATTACTGCAGCAGTAAAAAACGTCTCTTGGGTTTACGAGACCGGAGCCGCGTGTGCTTACTCGCAGCGCGATTTACTTTTGTTCGCCTGCCTGAAGACGTTCAAGTGCTGCCAGAGCCTTCGCTAGTTCAGTTTCTGCGTGTTGCTGGGCAAGGGATTCCTGTTCGGGCATGCAACGTTATGGAATCCACAGCCCTGCTATAAACAAAAAACGTTTGACTTTTCCAAGTGAAATGTGGTATTCTAAAATTTAATACTGAATGGAATTGAGGCGTATATGAAAAAAAAAGTCAAGAGCCAAAACGTGAATCTATCTTTACCGTGCGCGATGCTGAATCGGCAGTCGTCACCTACACGGTATTAGGGAGTATGTATATTGTTGGGATATTCGTGTACAAGTGGGTAATAGGAGGGGCAGACGTCCTCTCTACGTTAGTTCTGCTAGATGCGAATTATCCGCGTTTCAACCGTATTGCCATAGCGTTGATAATATTTAAAGAAGGAGTAGACATTATGTTCCGTCGGTATAAGGAATGGCGTGTTGAGCATGCACAGAACCTTGCGAAAGCAGAAGCTGCTGGCATCGCGAAAGGGCTAGAGCAGGGCATTGCCGAGGGCATTGCACATGCCTATCAAGAAATAGCGGCCTGGAACACGCGCCGCTTAGAAGCAGAGGCGAAGGGGCTCCCCTTCGACGAGCCGCCTCCAAGTAACGGGGCCGCACCACCTCCGAAAAGCGACTAAAAGGAGCAGCAATAAGGAGGTCCCATGAACAAACTCTACTTCGGCGATAACCTAGAAATCCTACGTGAGATGCCCGACGAACGTGTCCACCTTATCTGCACAGACCCGCCCTTCAACAGTGGGCGTGACTACAATGCCTTCATCGGAGACTCCCTCGCACAGAAAAAGGCGTTTACCGATACATGGACATGGGACACTGCCGCACAAGACGCGCGCGCCGACATCGAATCATGCGCCGACACCAGCGACACCTACAAGGCACTTGATACCTGCCTCAAGGGGTATGACTTAGTGCTACAGAACGCCGTGTCTGGTAACAAAGGCGCGATGCGTGCTTACCTCGCCTTCATGGGACCTCGACTCGCCGAAATGCACCGCGTACTCACACCCACGGGCGGCATCTATCTCCACTGCGACTCAACTGCATCACACTACCTAAAAGTAGTTATGGATGCAATCTGGGATCAAAAGAATCTGAAAAACAATGATTTCTACCGCAATGAGATTATCTGGCGCAAATACTCTGGCAGAAAGAACAACGCGAAACATAAGTTCGCAACCGAAACGGATACTATTCTATTTTATGCTAAAAGCAAGAACGCGGTCTTTTTTCCGGTGTACGTTCCAATTTCAGAAGAGGAAATAAAAAAGAAGTATACACACACGGATGACGACGGCAGAATATACCGTTTGAGTTGGGGGCGCCACTATCAACTGACAGGGGAACAACGTCGTATCTATTTGGACGAACAGCCAGGTGCAGCTATCGGGTCCTTATGGGCAGAGAATGGGCTTCAATTGAACACCTCGTCCAAAGAACGTCTCGGCTACCCGACACAAAAACCGCGCGCCTTGTATGAACGCATGATAAAAGCCTCTAGCAACGAGGGCGACATCGTGCTCGATCCCTTCTGCGGCTGCGGCACCACGATTGATGCGGCACACACCCTCAAACGGCAGTGGATAGGTATAGACATAACAATTCTCGCCTTGGATCCGATGCGGCAACGCTTGGCAGACCGGCATGGATTGGAACCCTCAATAGACTACCATATCGAAGGCTACCCCACCAACATGCAGGAAGTCCGAAAACTGTTGAAGGAAGGAGACAAACGCAAATATCACGACTTCTCCAATTGGGCGGTGACACGGCTTGGACTGAAGCCAACGAAAGATGTGGGCGATGGTGGGCATGATGGTGTGGGGCATGCAACGTTATGGAATCCGCAGGTTATGAAAGAGACAAACGCGCGCATTCTCGCAGAAGTCAAGACTGGCAAACCGTCGCTGACACAGGTGCGTGCCTTTTGCCAAGTCATGCACGAAAACAACGCAGAGATCGGCATTTTTATTACGCTTGAGTCTATCAGTGCTGGCATGCGCCAACAGGCAGAGAATATGGGCAGTTTTACACATAACGGGCGAAATTACCCCCGCCTCCAATTCTGGCAGATAGATGACGCATACTTCGAGAACCCAGGTATCATCAACACCCTCGTCCGCTTACCAGAGACCTGGCGCATCCGGCCAACCCAGAAATCAGAACGCCACTTTGACAACAAACAGATGCACTTACTGCGCGGATAGGGGCTATCTCCGGAGAGAGACCTCCTGTCTAAAGCACGCAAAAAACAAAAAACGTTTGAATTTTCCAAGTGCAATGTGGTATTCTAAATGTTAATACTTAATGGAATTGAGGCGTATATGAAAAAAAAAGTCAAGAGCCAAAACGTGAATCTATCTTTACCGTGCGCGATGCTGAATCGGCAGTCGTCACCTACACGGTATTAGGGAGTGTGTATATTGTTGGGATATTCGTGTACAAGTGGGTAATGGGAGGGGCAGACATCCTCTCTACGTTAGTTCTGCTAGATGCGAATTATCCGCGTTTCAACCGTATTGCCATAGCGTTGATAATATTTAAAGAAGGAGTAGACATCATGTTCCGTCGGTATAAGGAATGGCGTGTTGAGCATGCACAGAACCTTGCGAAAGCAGAAGCTGCTGGCATCGCAAAAGGGCTAGAGCAGGGCATTGCCGAGGGCAAAGCCGAGGGCATTGCCGAGGGCAGAGCCGAGGGCATGGCCGAGGGCATGGCCGAGGGCAGAGCCGAGGGCATGGCCCAGGCCTATCAAGAAATAGCGGCATGGGACACGCGCCGCTTAGAAGCAGAGGCGAAGGGGCTCCCCTTCGACGAGCCGCCTCCAAGTAACGGGGCCGCACCACCTCCGAAAAGCGACTAAAAGGAGCAGCAATAAGGAGGTCCCATGAACAAACTCTACTTCGGCGATAACTTAGAAATCCTACGTGAGATGCCCGACGAACGCGTCCATCTGATATGTACCGACCCGCCCTTCAACAGTGGCCGAGACTACAACGCCTTCATCGGAGACTCCCTCGCACAGAAAAAGGCGTTTACCGATACATGGACTTACGACACTGCCGCACAAGACACCCGGGCTGATATTGAGCATCGCGCACACACCAGCAACACCTACAAGGCGCTTGATACCTGCCTCAAGGGGTATGACTTAGTGCTACAGAACGCCGTGTCTGGTAACAAAGGCGCAACGCGTGCCTACCTCGCCTTCATGGGACCTCGACTCGCTGAAATGCACCGCATCCTCAAAGATACCGGTAGCCTCTATCTGCACTGCGACCCGACTGCAAGCCATTATCTCAAAGGCATTATGGATGCAATCTGGGATCAAGACAACCGCTCAAAAAATGCGTTTTTTCAGAACGAGATTGTGTGGTGCTATGGGGGGCGAGGCATGTCTAAAACGCGCTTCAATCGGAAACATGACACGATTTTGTTTTATGGGAAAACGAAACACATGTTCTTTTCCCCAGAAGGTGCTTCGCGCCCTGTCGCAGAAGAACACGTTGGACGATATAACAAAACAGACGAGCAAGGGCGAAAATACGCACGAATCAAAAATAGAGATGGGACATACTCGGATATTTATCTTTCGGATGTGGTGCGTGAGGATTGGTGGGAAATGCCCTATGTAAGAGGTAACGAATCTCTCGGCTACCCAACACAAAAACCGCGCGCCCTCTACGAGCGCATGATAAAAGCCTCCAGCAACGAGGGCGACATCGTGCTCGATCCCTTCTGCGGGTGCGGCACCACCATTGATGCCGCACACACCCTCAAACGGCAGTGGCTGGGCATTGACATAACAATCCTGGCACTCGATCCAATGCGGCAAAGGTTGGCAGACCGGCATGGATTAGAACCATCGGTTGACTACCACATCGAAGGCTACCCCACCAACATGCAGGAAGTCGACAAGCTCTTGAAAGAGGGAGACAAACGCAAATATCACGACTTCTCGAATTGGGCGGTGACACGGCTTGGACTGAAGCCAACGAAAGATGTGGGCGATGGTGGGCATGATGGTGTGGGGCATGCAACGTTATGGAATCCACAGGTAATGAAGGAGACAAACGCGCGCATTCTCGCCGAGGTGAAGACCGGCAAACCGTCGCTGACACAGGTGCGCGCCTTTTGCCAAGTCATGCACGAAAACAACGCAGAAATCGGCATTTTTATCACGCTTGAGTCTATCAGTGCTGGCATGCGCCAACAGGCAGAGAATATGGGCAGTTTTACACATAACGGGCGAAATTACCCCCGCCTCCAATTCTGGCAGATAGACGAGGCGTATTTTGAGAACCCGGATATCATCAACACCCTCGTACGCTTACCAGACACCTGGCGCATCCGGCCAACCCAGAAATCAGAACGCCATTTTGACAACAAACAGATGCACTTACTGCGCGGATAGATAGGACAGTCATCCGTTTTTACCTTGATAATATTTAAAGAAGGAGTAGACATCATGTTCCGTCGGTATAAGGAATGGCGTGTTGAGCATGCACAGAACCTTGCGAAAGCAGAGGCTGCTGGCATCGCGAAAGGGCTAGAGCAGGGCAGAGCCGAGGGTAGAGCCGAGGGCAGAGCCGAGAGCAGAGCCGAGGGCAGAGCCGAGGGCATTGCACAGGCCTATCAAGAAATAGTGGCATGGAACACGCGCCGCTTAGAAGCAGAGGCGAAGGGGCTCCCCTTCGACGAGCCGCCTCCAAGTAACGGGGCCGCACCGCCTCCGAAAAGCGACTAATTAGTCCTATAGACAGAGGGAAGATCTACGCCTTGATAATAAAAAAATTCCCTAACAATTTGACGAAAAGACTTGCACTATTTTTACAAGCTATGCTAAAATAAATTAAAGGCAGTAAAACTTAATGAAAACGAACCTAAAATGAGTTACATCGCTGAATGAAATACTTCACCTACTTCGGAAACCATCTCGTCAATGCGAAATTGCCTGATAATTCAGAGGTTTACTACGCCAAGTCGCCACTGCCAGGAATTAAGCGTGCAGCCCTGAGCGAACATACCCAGCGTGCCTTTGAAAACCCGCTTGAGATGCCACCTTTGCGCGCCCTGGTCGACGGCAATTCAAAGGTGCTCATCCTGTTTGACGATAACTGTCAGCCGTTTCCGGCTACCAAAAAGCCGGATATGCGCCAAATTATGATTGAGACGCTGCTGAAGATGCTTTATGGATATGGTGTGGAGAAAAAGAACATCCAACTGATGTGTGCTGTCGCGTTGCACCGCAAGATGAAGGAGCATGAACTTGCCTACATGTTAGGCAAAAACATTATGGACGAGTTCTACCCGCATCAACTCCGAAATTTTGATGCCGAAGACGCGGAAAACATCGTCCGGGTAGGAAAAACCGAAGACAGCGAAATTGTTGAGACAGATAAGGCGGTACTCGAATCCGATCTGGTGATTTACGTTGATATGATACAAATTCCGCTTAACGGGGGACATAAATCCGTAGCGGTTGGGCTCGGCACATATAACTCTATTGCACCGCACCACTCGCCGCACATGACATCGGACAGCCCACATGTCATGCAACCAGAAGGCTCACACATGCACGCCTGTATTGAGCGGATGAGCCGCCTCATTCAAAAAGAGACACCAATCCTGGTCCTCGAGGCAGCGATGAACGGGGCACTCTATCCTTTTCATCTCCGTTACGTTGGAAAACCCAACCGTGATTGCAACCTTGCAGAAAGGCTGTTGAAAACCTTCACGCCAGCAACCTTATCACTCTTGCCGGAAGCAGTACGGTATAAGATTCTCAAAAGTGTACGGACAGATTATGAACCGATGGCGGTGAACGCTGGGGACATTGATGCCGTTCATCCGGAAACGTTGGCGTTGATGAAAGAGCAGTTGGCGATAGATATCCCGCGGCAGTTCAGCACATTGGTGTTCGGGCTCCCCGATATGAGCCCCTACTCCGTTGATGCCCGTATCAACCCTGTCTTGGTGGTGAGCGACATCTTGGGCTACGTTTTCAACTGGTTCTATAACAAGCCACTTATCAAAAAGAACGGTGTTGTTATCATCATGAATCCGACATACGAAGTTTTTCATGAAGAGTACCACGTTGCCTATAAGCAGTTTTATGAGGAAGTGCTTGCTGAGACAACAGAGCCGTTTGAGATGCAAAAGCGGTTTCAGGAGAAATATGCAAAGGACGAATACTTAATTGATTGCTATCGCAACAAGTTTGCGCATCACGGCTTTCATCCCTTCACCGTCTGGTATTGGGCAACGTATCCGCTCAAATACCTCTCGAAGGTGATATTAGCCGGGCCGAAGGAGCCCCGGGTAGCGCAGCGGTTGGGTGTTGATTGGGCAAAAAATTTAGACGATGCCCTGGCAATGGCACGCGAAATCTCCGGGGACGACGATGTAGTCGCCTTGACGATGCCACCGTTTTTCTATGCAAACGTTGGGGGTTAATACAATTCAAAGGTGCCTCAACTAAGGCATAAATAAAAAACAGAGAGGGCCCATGAAAGAGACAGATGTTCTAATACCCGCTAGCACTATTGGCAGCTACGCGCCACCGAGTTGGCTTTGTGTGACGTTGGAAGCAATCGAGCGCGGAGAACTTGGCGAAACCGATATTAACGAAACCTTTGACGACGCAGTCCGTATTGCCATCACCGACCAGGAACGCGCTGGGGTTGACGTTATCACTGAAGGCGAAATGCGCCGACAGGACTTCGTACTCGGTTTTTATGAACGGCTCACCGGCTTAGAACAACAGCCTGCGCCGAGAACGCAAGGACCCGATGGGCATGATCAGCGGGGCAAATGGCTGCCTACTGTGCCACTTGCTGCACCTGATGGCCTCGGCATCCTTGCAGAATTTGAATTTGCAAAAACTGAAACCATGAAACCGATTAAAGTAACCTGTCCAGGGCCATTTACGCTTTCGGGGCGAATTCTGACAGGGGGCATTTACAAAGAACGCCTCGAAGTGGCTTACGCATGCGCGAAGGTTATTAATACGGAACTCCGACAACTGGTGGCGGCAGGGGCTGAATTCATCCAGTTAGATGAACCCTCTTATGCTGTTTACCCCGACCGGCCGCAGGAGTTTGTGAAGTTGTTCAACGACACCGTTGAAGATGTCTCTGCCAAGATCGGATTACATATATGCTTCGGCAACTACCGCGGCAGGGCAGTCGGAAAGCGTTCGTATCGCCCGCTATTTCCTTATATCCTTGATGCAAATTTCGATCAGCTTGCACTCGAATTTGCGAACCGTGAACTCGCAGAAATCGACCTGTGGAGCGACTTTCCAAACGATAAAGAACTCGCCGCGGGGTTGATTGATGTCAAAAACTACTATGTAGAGACGCCGGAAGATGTTGCAGCACTGCTCCGTAGGGCACTCAAGCATGTTCCCCCTGATAAACTCTCAATTACGCCAGATTGTGGTTTTAGCCAGACAGCCCGGTGGGCAGCCATCGCAAAACTGAAATCAATGGTAGCTGGCACTGAAATCGTCCGGCGTGAATTAATATAGAGACAGAACCAGGTCAAGCATTCAGTCTGAGGGTGCGGCAGAAACCTCCGACGAGAGCTACAGTGCATTGCTGGATGTGTCTGGCCAATGGTATTTGCCCCTGCTTTGCAGGGGTTTTATGCCAATGCTGATTACTCCGCAAGGAATGACAAAAATATGATAAATAAAAAAATACCAACACCAGAGGAAATTGAAAGGGAAATTCAGGAATTCGCCCAACAGAAGTACGGTGGAAGCGTCCGCTTGATCAATGCAACCACTGTACATCCTACCCCTGAACCAACCGAGGAAGACGCTCCTACCCCGAAAAAGACCTTCGATTTGAAGTTCGAGCTCAAACCGAAGGAAATTAAGCAGTACTTGGACCGGTACGTCATCAAGCAAGATGAAGCAAAGAAGGCACTTGCCATCGCTGTCTGCGACCACTATAACCACGTCCGGGAATGCCACGAAAATCCCGATACTGCCGATGCGGACTATTCAAAGCAAAACATTGTCATGCTCGGTCCGACGGGGGTTGGCAAGACGTACCTTATCCGGCATATTGCCAAGTTAATCGGCGTGCCGTTTGTCAAAGCGGATGCCACCCGATTTAGCGAAACGGGTTACGTCGGTGCCAATGTGGACGACCTCATTCGTGAACTGGTGACACAAGCAGAAGATAATCTTGAATTGGCACAATATGGGATTATCTATCTGGATGAAGCGGATAAAATCGCGACACCGCCGAATATCATGGGGCGCGACGTGAGTGGGCGCGGCGTACAGATTGGCCTTCTGAAATTGATGGAGGAAACCGAGGTGGATCTCCGGGCAGGCCACGATGTCGCGTCTCAGATGCGCGCTGCTATGGAATTCCAAAAGCGCGGAAAGGTTGAAAAAGAGGTTATTAACACCCGCCACATCCTGTTTATCATCAGCGGCGCGTTTACCGGCATAGAGAACATTGTCAAGAAACGTATGCACCAAAGCAGAATAGGATTTAATGCAGATATAGCGAGCCGCACCGATGATGCCGCGCGTTATTTTGAGAGCGTGACACCGAAAGATTTCATTGATTTCGGCTTTGAACCTGAGTTTATCGGGCGCCTTCCTGTGCATGTCGTATGCAGTGAACTGACTGTAGATGATCTTTTCTATATTTTGAAGCACTCCGAAGGCTCTATTATTCGGCAGTATGAAAACGCTTTTCGCGCGTACGGCATCACGGTGCTCTTTGCAGAGAGCGGGTTACGCCGAATCGCTGAAAAAGCCATTGAGCAGAAAACAGGCGCGCGTGCCTTAATGACAGTCTGCGAAAAGGTTTTACGCGACTATAAGTTTGAGCTTCCATCCACTGGCGTTGCGGAATTCGTTGTCACCGCCGGGGTTGTCGATGCACCTGAGGCAGAGCTGAATCGGATAACCGAAGATACCGAGTACAACCGTCACACGGTGATGCGTGAGCAAATTCGCCGGTATGAGGCGCAGTTCTACGCCGAACACCGATTGCAGATTCAGTTTGATGATGAAGCAATTGCCCTTATCTGTGAACGCGCGCCTGCACGCGCCGCCGCGGAAAATTCTAATCTGTCTGTCGTTCAAATTTGCGATGAACTCCTTGAGAGTTACCAGCACGGTTTGAACCTCATCAAGCAGAACACTGGACAATCTGCATTTACCTTCCCCAAGGCGGTTGTAGAAAATCCGGATACGGTGCTTGAAGAGTGGATTCGCGATTCCTACACTACAAAACGTTGATAGTAGCAGGCACACTCCGTGTGCCGAAGCCAAATTTGAGGATGCAGGCTAGTAATGCATAAGAAACCCGATTTTGACACTGGCATATCGCCCCTGCTTTGCAGGGGTTAATACCACCTGGAAAAATCGGCATTGTAGTGGCAGGTCTTGTGCCTGCCTGCGCCCAATACCGATGGTTTCCGATAGCCAATAGCCACTCCTCCGCGAGAGCTCATAATCAAAATCACAGATTTTCATTATGAACTCCTAGGAAACACAATTATGCATAAGGATAATACCCCTGCAAAGCAGGCGAAAATACAACCGGAACCCCTGCATCTGCGTGAAGTAGGCACACCGATTAATGGCGAACCACAGGTTAGCACTCGGCGACTGTTCTTCCAACTCCATGTCTTTGAGGACTGCCTAGAGCCCGATGTGCTTGTTGAACCGCTTGTAAATACCGGTCTGCACGCGGTGCTATACGACGAGCTAAATCATCCGACAGGTATCGGCGTGCTTTTTATGGCAGAGGAGGCTACGACGCTAATAACGAAGGCGCGCCACACGTTGGCTGCTCCCCCTTTTCTTGAACTTTCATATCGGCCGGAAATGACGATGGTTGGGCGAACCTATTCAAGCGGCAGAGAACCCAATCTGGAAGAGTCGCTTATCAACAAACCGCGCCGAAACGCCCTCAATCCCGACTTTCCCTGGGCGATTTGGTATCCCTTGCGCCGCAAAGCCGAGTTCTATCGCCTTGAACCCCGCGAGCGCGGAAGAATTTTGGGGGAACACGCCATGCTCGGCCGCAGTTACGCCGGCGGCGGTTATGCCAGCGACATCCGATTGGCATGCTTCGGATTGGATACAAATGATAACGAATTTGTTATCGGCCTCGTTGGACCCGAATTGTATCCGTTATCTCGGTTGGTGCAGGATATGCGTCAAACGGAACAAACTACCAAATACATTGAGTCGCTAGGGCCCTTTTTTGTCGGAAAAGTCCGGAAGCAATGTTTATAAAAAGCGGTATCGTATGTTACCCCTGCAAAGCAGGAGCAAATAAGGCTTGCGTCAGAAACCTCCGACGAGAGCTATAGTGCATTGTCAGACCTGTCTACCATTCTCAATTCTCCGCAAGGAATGACGAAAACATGAGAAACATTCTTGCAGTTTGCGCGAAAGAGCTCTATACCTATTTTGTTTCACCCATTGCCTACTTTGTCTGCTTCGTTTTTACAGCGATTTCAGGGTTTTTGTTTTCTATTGTGCTCATCGCAGCGAGTAGAAATGGTGCTACCGGTGCAGTGGTTATGGAGACAATTTTCGGCAATTTAGCGATTATCCTTCTCTTTTTTACACCGGTGTTGACAATGAAACTTTTCGCAGAGGAGCGGAAATCTGGGACAATTGAACTCCTGCTCACTTCGTCGATTACAGATGGTGAGGTAGTCCTCGGCAAGTTCCTCGCGAGCTGGACGCTTCTGTTTATCATGCTTGCCTTGACGCTCCTCTTTCCGTTCCTGGTGCAACGCT
Organism: uncultured Poribacteria bacterium; assembly: GCA_958295855.1. GTDB lineage: Bacteria > Poribacteria > WGA-4E > WGA-4E > WGA-3G > CATQHH01. The sequence continues at coordinate 2,157,222 of OY282383.1, forward strand.
TCGGGCATTTGGATAGCGGTGCACTTCTGAGCGGCTACCTCGGTGTAATCCTTATCGGTTCCTCCTTTCTTGCACTCGGTTTGCTAATGTCGTCAATGTGCAAAAATCAACTGATTGCGGCACTGACGAGTTTTGGAATTCTCATAACATTATGGGTAATCGGCTCACTTTCAGCTCGATATGGGGCAATCGGGAAATTTCTGAGCTATCTGTCGCTACTAGAACACTATTACGATTTTACACGCGGGGTGATTCTCCTCAAAGATGTTAGCTACCATGTGAGTTTTACAGGAGTCTGCCTGTTTGCAACGTTTAAGTCGATTGAGTCGTCAAAATGGAGGTAAGATATGCCAAATAAAAATGTTACAGGGCCGTTGTGTGGGCTTCTTGCATTAATTTTTGGTTTTGTTTCAGTGGCCAGCTTGCTCCTTGGCGTGAGGCTCGCCTTTTGGATCTGCCTGCTCCTCTGTCTCACGACGTTGGTTGTTTTTGCACGCCTGCGCTTTACAGAGTTCGTTAACTTTTTTACCAGTCGCCAAGCCCGCTACGGAGCGAACGTTGCACTGAGTCTCGTTGGAGTTATCGGCATCGCGGTTTTCGTCAACGCTATTGTCGCACAGCGGTTCGATAAAAGGGCAGATTTAACGAGAGAGCAACTGTATACCCTCTCGGAACAAACCCGAAAAATTCTCAAATCCCTCACCATCGAGATTCGGGTCACTACATTTTTAAGCGAAAATATCCCCACAGCAGACAGGCAACGCACCAAAGAGATGTTAGAACTGTATCAGCGAGAAACCGAATTCTTAACCGTCTTCCATGCAAATCCTCAGATTGACATCCAACTCGTCGAAAAGTATAATATTCTCAGAGATGGAACAATAATTTTTGAGACTAAGGATAATACCCCTGCAAAGCAGGGGCAAATACAACAAGAGCGACGCGAAAAGGTCACCACCCTTGAAGAGCAGAAATTTACGAGTGCCATTCTCAAACTTATCCGAAACGAAACAAAGAAGATTTACTTTCTCGTTGGACATGAAGAACATGATGTTGACGACTTCACCCCTACAGGGTATAGTGAAGTGAAAACGGAACTAGAAAATCAGAATTACGCTGCAGTCTCTCTCTCACTTCTGACACAACCGGCGGTGCCAGCAGATTGTGAGGTACTTGTCATTGCGGGCCCAAAAAACGCTTTGACTCGCCATGAAATCGGATTGGTATCAAAATACCTCCACGGGGAGGGCGGGCACCAGAACGGCAAACTGCTCCTGTTGCTCGATCCATCGATAGTAGCAGGCACACCCCGTGTGCCGAAGCCATTAGAAGATGTCAATAACGGCCTCGTTCAACTTATGAAAAAATGGGGAATAGCCATAGGAAACGACGTGGTAGTCGACAGGGCGAATTTTCTTTTCGAGTTGGGCCCCACTGCCCCTTTTCCAGGCTTTGAACCGCACAACATCACCCGTTTTGCTATGCAAGCGTTAATCCCTTTCCCGGTTACCCGCTCTGTTGCACCGCGAGAAGATCGGAAAACTACGCTCAGTGTGAAACCGCTCGCGAAAACTATTAGCCCAACAGGTGTGAGTTGGGGTGAAACTCAGCGTGAAGCCGATGGAACTTTCAATACTGATTCCTATACTCCCGGAGTAGATACGCCGGGCCCCGTGTCCATCGCAGTTGCAGCTGAGCAGAAAGCAGAAACCCAATTGACGAAAACCCGAATCGTGGTTTTCGGGGATTCAGACTTTGCAACGAACTACTTTTTCCGACAGGCAAATCGCGACCTCTTTTTAGCCACAATCAATTGGCTCACATTAGAGGAAGACCTCATCGCTATCCGCCCAATCGATTTGCGCCAACAAGCCTTGCGCCAGATGGCCGTCCAAGACATGCGTCTCGTGCAGACAACCTCTGTCTTTCTTATCCCTTTAATCGTGTTTATTGCTGGGCTAGTTGTCTGGTGGCATCGCCGCGAAGGAGGGAGCGCGTGAACTTCCGAACAACCTTTATCATTCTCCTCGTGTTAGCAAGCATTGCAGGCGCTTATGTGCTGTTTTTTGAGGAACCTGCAGATAAGGCATCAGTGAACGAAAAGCCGCCCATCCATCAGGTATACGCCCTGGCAAAGGAAAACATTCAACAGGTGCGTCTCTCGTATAAGGCTAATACCCTTGCAAAGCAGGGGCAAATACAAGCAGATGAAGCCTATCAAGCGTTGACACTCGTAAAAGATGCAGAAGGCAACTGGCAGTTAACAACACCGTTTCATGCACATGCAGACAGCGCGAAAGTCAACGAAATGTTAGAAGACTTCGTCAACAAACGCGTCAAGCAAACGCTTGAAGTCGTTGAGTTAGCACAGTACGGGCTGGATACACCTAGCATAGAGATTACGCTCTCGACAGACTCAGGAACAGGGAGGGCGGGCCAAAAAACCTTCCACATCGGTAAAAAGGCGATTAACTATTCCGTCTATGCCAAAGAGAAATCGGAAGCGCACATCTTCCTCATCGAATCCAGCACACTTGATGATCTGACTAAATCACCAACCGATCTCCGTGACCGCGCTGTTATTAAGTTTACCCCAGAGGCAGTGTCTGAAATCCAACTTCAGAAGACTGGAGCGGCAGGCCTTGTGCCTGCCATCCGATGTGAAAAATCAGGAAATACATGGACAATGACACACCCACTTTCTGTGAAGGCAGATACACAAGAGATTGAAAGCCTCCTTTCACAATTGAGTGCACTGCGTGTATCAACTTTTGAGTCAGACAGTGCAGATGCAACAGGAACGGGGATGGCGGGCATGTTAGAGAAATACGGCTTAGAGCCTCCACGCATCCAGTTCACACTCACAGATGGACATCAAGCACACACACTGAATATCGGCTCGAAAGTAGCAGGCACACCCCGTGGGTTTCCGAAGCCACCGGATACTGGACGCGTTTATGTGAAATCCGCACAGCATAAGGATAATACCCCTGAAAAGCAGGGGCAAATACAACAAGGGGCAGTCTACACCGTTACCGATGCTATCTATACACTTCTCAATAAATCCGTTTTTGACTTGCGCGATAAACGGATACTTGACTTTCAACGCACCGATACAACTCGCTTTGAAATTCAACAGGAACGGGGAGGGCGGGCAGAAAAAGTTGTTTGCACCAAGCGTCTGGATGGCACGTGGGAATTGCAACAATATAATAATGCCAAAGTAGCAGGCACACCCCGTGGGTTTCCGAAGCAAAAACTGAAGGCAGACCCGACAGCCGTCGATGACTTGCTGTTCGGTGCGGATTCACTTGAAGCGGTTGCCTTTGTCACGGAGAACAGGGAGGGCGGGCCTGATTCTGCCAAAATCCTTGCACAATATGGATTAGAACCCCCGGCAATTCAGGTAGCGTTCACACAACGCGGCGAAGAAAAACCGGCAGTGCTGCACATCGGAAACTATTACAAGAACGACACCGTCTACGTTAAAGCCAGCGGTGGTAGGAGCGATCTCCGAATCGCGATTGTTAAACGCGACCTCATCGACAAGATTGCAACAGGCACCGCATGGTTACGAGATAAACAGGTGCTCAACTTCAGCATTGACGACGCAATCCGGCTCACTTTACTGGATGGCGACGTTGTAATCACATGTCAACGCCCCTTTGGAACGAACTGGCGGCTCATCGCGCCGGTGAAAGAGGATGCTAACAATGCAGAAGTGAACGCTATCATTTACGAACTTGATGATTTGAAGGTTGACGCGTTTGTACCCAAAGTAGCAGGCACACCCCGTGTGCCGAAGCCATTTGCTACAACGGGGCTCAACTTGCCAATTATGCAACTTACCGTCGAATTGCGAAATCAGAAGGTATATACTTTGCAAGTTGGCAAGACAGACTCGGCAGGGCGTTTCTACGCACGGCTTCAGCATGAACCCAATTTAATTTTTCTGCTGAATGCAGAAATCATTCCAAAACTTAAAACAACACTCGCGCACCTTCGTACCCCAGAGTAGCGGTAGTGCCTTGTGCCTACCCTTCCTCGCGTTATAATTGTCATGACAAAATGAAGAAGCCAGCATGATTGCACCATGCCGGTCCTCTTTTCATAAGAAACCCGATTTTGACACAGGTATACTTCCCCGCAAAGCGGGGTAATATACAATTGGGAAAAATCGGAGCAGAAACCCAATTGACGAAAATACGAAAAATGCACACTTATGTTATTGCAACCGCCTATTTTTTCCTTGTTGTCGAACTGCTAATGCTTAGCCAATCCTTTTTCTATGCACGTCGCGAACGGAAAGCGGCGAGGCCGGCTTACACGCCAAAGACAGCTATTATCGCGCCACATTACGGATGGGACAACAACACTGCAGAACATGTTAAAGGGCTCCTCCGGCAAGTTTACACAGGCGAGCATGAAATCTTCTTTGTGACACACCAAAAAGCGGATTCAGGGTACGACATCTCCTATCCACACCTGCTTGAAATTGCCAAAGCGCATCCAAATGCCCATGTGCTGTTAGCGCCGAACATTGTTGACAACAACCTCCCACGTTCGCAAAAGGTGCAGAACCTCATGAGCGTAATAGAAATCCTACCTGATGACATTGAAGTCATCGCATTTGTGGATGCAGACGTGGCTATCCGGGAAGATTGGCTAACGCTCCTTGTGGCACCGCTTCAAGATAAAAACATAGGTGCAACTGTCGGCGGACGTTTCTATTTCCCACAAACGTGGAACTTCGCATCGCTTGTGGAAGCCATCTGGGTAAACTTTCAGATGGGATTACAGGGCGACCATCCGTTCTCAATGGTGTGGGGCGGTTCTAACGCCTTCCGGCGCGAGCTGCTTGAGAAAGCACAAATTCTCCAACGATGGGAGCATGCAACGATTGAAGATCTCAATACCACTCGTGCTGTCAGAGACGTTAAGCGCAAGGTGCATTTTGTCCCAGATTGTGTGGCGATTACGCACACTGCCAATCGCACATGGAAACAGATATTTGAATTTACAAATCGCCAGATGATTATGACGTTCCACATGGGGCTTTGGTGGCAGTGGTTCGGCAGCCTGATTATATTTCTGCCGAAAGCACTGCTGGTGTTTGGGGCCATCCCGTTTCTATTTCACCGGCAAGGGCTGCTACCGATTGTTTTCATCCCCTTCTTGGAGGCACTGAGCTATCGACTCTTCTGTTCAAACTTACCCCGTTGGGTTAGGGACATGCCAAAGATGCCGGACACGATTCGCATCAGCTCCTACGCCACACCATTTTCCATGTTTCTCGTAGGCATCAACGCCCTGTATGCTATATTTCAACGCAAGATCGTTTGGGGCGGTGTCCGATATGCAATCCTTTCCGCCACAAAGTGTAGGGTTTTAGGGCCGGTAAAGCGAAAATCTAGGCAGGGCTCGTCGTAGCACAATTCATTGTGCTGTGGGCGGCACAATAAATTGTGCTACAGGGTATTAGCGCCTGCAAAGCAGGGGTAACATACCATTACCAACCTGCAATGTTGTAGTGGCCGGTCTTGTGCCTGCCTGCGCACAATAGGGCTTGTAGCGGCACTTCACATCAGGTTTATACCGGCTTTAGATGCCTTTGCAATCAGGTAACTGACGAACCCCGAACATGCCACTAACATAAAAACGGCATCCTCCACATCAGGATTTGCAGCATCCAAGAGCGGGGAGTGGATACTTCCATCATCAGACGTATAGCCGTAGAGTTTTTTAAACGCCGCTTTCAACTGACGAGGCATCTTAAGTTGACGGTTTTCAGCCGAGAGTTTTTTGAAGGTTTCATCCAAGTTGGCTTTCGGTGCATCCACAATTTCTATGCAGATAGCTTCAACAGCCTTTATTGACATTCGGATAACCATTTCATAATCCGGTGCCTGTTTTTCCGCCAATAGGTGAAAAGCAGTCTCTAAATGTCGCTGTGCAATTTTCGAGTTTTCGGTCCCTATTTCATTCAGTGCGGTTTCTATTGCTAACATATCGGTTTTCGAGTGGATAGGCACAATTTTCCCCTTTAAAAAGCGGTAAGTTGACGCGTGTTCGGCGAAAACTTCATTACATCGTTCGACGAACCAAGCCGATGGAATGAGCGTATACGTATACTCAAGCATATTGTAGACATCATACCATTCACAACTAAAGAAGTACCGTTTGATGGCTTGCACATCACCCCCTTTCGTGCCCGCGGTGGCACTACTTTTAGAAGGTTTTAGAAAGGCGCGGAGGTGCGACAAGATTTGGAAAACAAACTTGATGTCGCCAAGGAGCTTGTGTACCTCATCTATGGAAAGCGTCAGTATATTCCAAAGCGCGCGCCTGAACCCGTCGCTCATATTACCATTTTGAACGCGCTGTTGCACAAAGTTTTGTCGTGAAGAAAATCTCATTTTTCGCCTCCTGTTATCAGTTTTTAGTGTAATTTTTACGTGAATCGTTCACTTTATTCCTTTAATTATAGTTAATAACTATAGATATGTCAAGTAAAAAAAACAAGCGTATCAGAAGCATACCGTTTTCGGTTTTCTCTGGGGTTATCTCGGAGATCGTGCCTCCGGGAGAACTAAATTCCCCTACCGCTAAAAAAACATGCTTGCTTTTTATTCCAAAATGTGGCATAGTATTCATGCACGAAAAAATAGGTAACCGCCTGTGCTACAATACCAACGGTGCGTTGCAAAACAGAGAGCCTGCAAGCTACGCCCCATGTTTCAATATGGTAAACCTACAAACGACACCTTACGTCTTAACAGGGAGTAGCAACCTACACCCTTAATGCCACCGGAGGAGGGAAAAATGGGTACAGAGAAAGTGATTAAATCGGATGAAGAGTGGAAACAACAACTCACACCTGAAGAATTTAAGGTAACTCGGAAGAAAGGAACAGAACGCGCTTTTACAGGGGAATACCACGATTGCAAAGTGCAGGGCATCTATCACTGTATCTGTTGCAGAATCCCCCTGTTTAGTTCAGAAGCCAAATACGATTCCGGCACCGGGTGGCCCAGCTTTTGGGAGTCTGTCTCCCCCGAATGTATTAAGACGAAATCAGATTTCGGTATCTTTTTCATGCCCCGTACCGAAGTCGTCTGTAGCCGTTGTGAAGCACATCTAGGACATGTTTTTAACGACGGCCCGCCGCCAACAGGTAAACGTTACTGCCTGAATTCGGCAGCACTCACACTTGTTAAGGCGGAAGATAATTCCTAACCGATAACTATTATAGAAAGGAGAATTGATGGCACTACGAAGTCGAATCTCATCCCGCTTCCTCGTCAACGAACTTGCCACCGCTATATCAGAGGACTGGAGTACTTCGCGTAAGCTCATGCGTTACCAACTCGCGAAAGAAAGCTTTAATTGGCGACATCCGTTCGGCGCGAAGCGCGGCAAGGGCGATGCCCTTCAGTTGGTTAGCCTCCGAATTACAGATATGTGTAATCTGCGATGTCATTCCTGTGGACAATGGGGTGATAACGGTTACCTCCTTGGGCAATCGCTCAAAGAACTCAAACAACGCGAAGTACCTGTTGAAACCTACAAGAATCTCGTGGATCAGGTTGTGGATGCAGGCTGGGCCCCCGTGTGGTATATCTGGGGCGGCGAACCAATGCTCTACCCCGGGCTGATTGAATTAATGCACTATATCAAGGAGCGCGGGATGCCTATCTCACTCGTTAGCAACGCGACTAACATCGCAAGACGTGCTGACGATATTTTGGAGACATGCAAAATTATCTACCTGAGTGTTGACGGGCCCAATGAGGAGATTCACAACACACAGCGCCCCGGCGTATCCGGCAACTATGACAACTTCAAGGATGTCAAAGCCGCATTGGAAATACTGAGTGCAGAGAAAGCACGCCGGAACCTTGCGTTCCCTTATATTATTCCGCTCAGCTGTGTCACGATGTATAACATCGATGTTGTGGTTGACCTCTACAAGTTCACCAGCCAATACGCCGACGCGCAAATCTTCTATTTGACCTGGTGGATTGATTCGGAAGCTGCACAAGAGCACACCGAGGAGTTTGAAAGCCGCTTCGGGTTCAAACCGCAGACGCATTACGGCTGGATAGGCACCTGGAAGGACTTCGACCATGGGGTAATTCTAGATCGATTTGAAGAGATGGAAAGCCTCTCCGACAAGCAGAAGCGTTGTCCGCCTATTATGATGCCACGGCTAAACACACGCGGCGAAATTCAACGTTATTACACCGATCATCGACAAACCTTCGGGTACAACCAATGTGTCAGCATCTACATGACCATGGAGATCGATAGCAACGGTGACGTTAGCCTCTGCCGGGATTATCACGACTATATCATCGGCAATATCAAAACGGACAAGGTTGTTGATATGTGGAATAACCAGAAGGCGATGAAATTCCGCCAGTCCGTTAGCGAGGACGGCCCAATGCCGGTGTGTCGCCGCTGTTGTGGGTTGATGGGTTTTTAACCTGGCACCAGGCGTTCGATAAGATGTTCTATAGCGGGGTACGTTGCCCGGCGTAACCCGTTTTGCCATTCTGGTAAAACTAACAGCATTCACTCATTTAGGTCTGTATGAGAATGGATTCCGATATCTGTTCGCGTTAATAAAGGAGAACTATGAAAATTGGTTTACGTATTCCTGGCACAGCACGCCAACTGCCCTTTGCGGATTTCTGTCGTTGGTGTGCTGATAACGGATTTGAAGCCGTTGACATCGGAGAAACCACGCCCGACATTGTCAAAACCGCGAGGGATGCCGGCTTAGCCATCGGGAGCGCAGATTTGCCAGGGGTCAGCAATCTCCTCAGCGTTAAAAAGTCCAAACAGAAAGCCGGTGCCGCTGCAGCAAAAGCCGCGATTGAAGCTGCCGCTGACAACGACGTTCACATTATGTTCTGCGTCTTTGTGCCGGAAGATGCCAGCCTTGGGCGCGCAAAAAATTTTGATATTTGGAAGCAGACTGTTCCGCCCATTGCCGAATTCGCCGAGTCCAAAGGGGTAACTATCGCAGTCGAAGGCTGGCCGGGGCCCGGCCCCAGCTATCCCGCGCTTGGATGCACACCGGAGATGTGGCGCGCGATGTTCGCTGAATGTCCCTCTCCAGGGTTAAGTCTCAACTATGACCCGTCGCACCTCATCAGAATTGGTATTGACTACCTACGCGCCTTAAATGAATTCGCACCGTATGTCCGTCACGTCCATGGGAAGGATACCGTCTTTGACGAAGAAGCACTCTACCTGCACGGCAATTTGGGGCCGAGTTTCCAGGATGCACGCGGCTTTGGCGAAGATTGGTGGCGTTATACCATTCCTGGCGATGGCGTTGTAGATTGGCTGAAAGTAGTCCAACGCTTAGAGGACGAAGACTTTGACGGTATTGTCAGCGTTGAACTTGAAGATTACCGTTATTGGCGAACGTGGGAAGCAGAATCTGATGGCTTGCGCCGCTCACGCGAATACCTTGCACAGTTTGTCCGGTAGGGTGTCAGGTGCTTCTGTAGGTGCGCCCAATTATCTATAAGAGGCAACAGCGTAACCTAATTCTGCGTTTCTGTAGGCGTGGTTTTTAACCGCGCACCCAAGGAGAATTTACCATGAACGGAGAATGTCTTAATCACCTGCTAACAGAAGAAGAACATCAGCACTTTGAAGAACAAGGCTACCTTTATGTGCCGAATGCCCTATCACCAGATATGGTGGCGCAGCTCACATACGCCGTAGACACCTTGCATAACAAAGCCCTCGCCACGGGGAGAGCAAAGCCTGGTAGCCACTGGGGCTGGTCGGATTTCTTAGGAGCCGACGATGCGTTCTTAAATCTCGTCGATCTGCCCACGACGTTACCCAAAGTCTGGGGAATCTTAGGCTGGAATATCTACCTGTACCACGCGCACATGCACGTCAAGCCGCCAGCACCCCCAGATGCCAAAGAGGGCGAAGGGTGGTTGGAATGGCACCAAGACAGCGGGCGCGTTAACATTGAGATGGAAACCCACCCACGCCCTCGTCTCTCCCTAAAAGTCGCGTATTTCCTCACAGATGTCTCTGAACCCGGGCGTGGCAACTTTTATATTCGCCCCGGTAGTCACCGCTCGGAGATGCCCGTTCCGGCGTTTGAAATCAGTCGAGATCCGCGTGAGCAAACCGCTGACGATGTCCCTGACGATGCAATGCCGGTCTGCGTCAAGCCGGGAACCGCCGTGCTGTTCGACAGGCGACTCTGGCACTCGCGCAGTCCGAACAACTCCCAAATGACCCGGAAGGCACTCTTCTACGGCTACGGGTATCGTTGGATTCGCCCTAAAGACGAGATGACGGTTGAACCACTCTACGAACGCTGCGATGCGATTCGCAGGCAACTGCTCGGTGCCGCTGTCAGAAACAACGGCCGCTATGTTCCGACTGAAGAGGATGTTCCGCTGCGCGGCTGGCTCATTGAGCAATTTGGCGAGAAGCCCGCGTATGCGATGGGCCCCCGGCACGCTTAATTTTTGCTATCACCGTAGGGCGAGGCCCCCCGTGCCTCGCCACGCGTAATCTGTAGGGCGAGCCCCCCGTGCCTCGCCATCGCAGCTTATTATTGTAGGGCCCCTTATCTTAGTGGTGCTGTGCCTTCTGGTTTGGGCCTGGCTACGGGGATGAGTCTCTCCCGTGCCTCGCCATGCTTGTTTTAATCGTAAGCCGAGATTCGCGTGATTGCCATTGCACACTTTAAAAACTTGAAATTTCCAAACACTTAGGGTAATATACTTGTATCTTTCATTTAACGGAGATTAACAGAGAAAATTAACTTCACGATGCTACTTACGGACAGAAAACCGAAAGTCTACATTGAAACCACAGTCGTTAGCTATTTAGCCGCCCGCCCCAGCCGAGATGCGACTATAGCCGCTCGTCAGCGGTTAACCTGGCAGTTTTGGGAAGAACATGCACATAGATTTGAATTGGTGATTTCCCCTACAGTTATTTCCGAAATTAGGAGGGGCAATGCGGAAATGGCTCAACACCGCCTCAACCTGGTATCAGATATGACCAGATTGCCAACGTCATACTTAACTTCAAATCTTACGCAAAACCTGCTAGATGCAGGAGCAATACCACGAAACGCCGAGGCTGATGCAACGCATATAGCGATTGCAGCGGTTTACAATATTGAGTACCTTGCAACGTGGAACTATAAACATATCATCAACTCGCACAAGCGTCAGCATATCGAACAAGTCTGTCTAGATAACGGTTTTCAACCTGCGCGCATTTGTACACCAGAAACCCTAATTGAGGTAAACTAGAATGACACCCGATCCCATTCTTGAAGAATGCTACCGCATCAAGGAAGAATATAGTGCCCAATTCAAAGATGTGCAAGCCTTCTTTGAACACTTAAAAGAGATAGAAGGAGAGGAAAAGTGGAAAGGTAGGAAATATGCCGCGCCCCCACAATACCTTGAATTCAACGTCACAGCCGAACATCTTAAATTTGTGATCTGCCGTGCGAAAAAAGCTAACAAGTACCCACAAATCATTGAACTGCTCAAACGGCTCCAAATTGGACTGATAACCTGCGACGTGACAAAACAGCACGCAAATAGGGATTTCGGGGCAACCCTACAGGCTGAAACCGCTCGCGCCCTTATACAGGATTGGGCAATCGCAGCGATCCAGTTCCTCCTCAACGAAGACAGCGACTTGCAATCCGAAACCTCTCCGATTGCAGTAGAGATTCGCCAGATTTTGACCGCGTGGTTGCCCGACTTCGTCGCGCTAAACTTTGCGTTAGAACTCTCGGAAGAGATGCAAATCACAGCGAAACCGATCGTCGGCGTTGACAAGCGAGAAGACCGGGAGTATCTCGCGAGCGCGCACCTCCAAATTAGAATGAAGCGCGGCGAGATGCCAGAAGGATTGACACAAATTTTGAACCGTTTCAGAATTTAAGAAGGTCCTTGTAGGACGAGGTCTTGTACCTCGCTATGCCTGTTGTAAGCGTAGGCCTAGGGCCCCATGCCTCAGTCCTACATAACATACTACTACAGCGGCGAGTATTTGACATCGGTCTCACTTTGACGCTGGTTGGCTTTTTGCTCAATCTGCAAGGGCTTATCTTAGTGAACTTAAGGCTGCTGGGCATTCCCTTGATTGCCTGGGCGCGATGTGCTAAAGTGGTGCATGAGTTTAATGCGGCAATCAAGGTTCTCCTAAGTCTTGACTGCTGAGAATGAGGTTCTCTCATGAAACTCGGATGGTGGAACAAAAAGGTTAAATTTTGGAGTACCGACTATAAACTAGTAATCTGGACAGGCGTTTTTTCTGTTGGTGTCGCTGTCCTGGTGTCAGTCTTGGATATGCTAGAGGGGTTTCCTCTGCCAAGGTGGGTTCTGCCGTGGGGGTTATATATCGGGATACTGGCGACGATCTGGAGTGTGCGGTCCGCCTTGGTGACTCTTGACAAAAAGCCGGAGACAATTTTAGTTGGGAAGCTTCTTTTATCAGCAGTTTCTTGCCTTTTACTCATGGTGTTGTTGAGTTTGATTAAATAACTGAGGGTTAATCAATCATACGGCGTAGCATAATGCTACATGGAGTCGTCTCTACTGGTGCCTGTTGCTCCCTGATGTGCACTGGGGATGTCGCCGTAGCATACACGAGAAAGCAGGCAAGGATGCCACCTACCGCAAGTACTCCCAAGCTGTAAAGAAAATGGGAACTTTTCATTTCAATTCTCCTTCTGTCTTTGGAGAAAGCGTTCTACATGTGTAGCAACCTCTGCATCAACGGCTTTCAACCTGCTTACCCCTTCTTTTGGACCGTGGAGACTGAGTATCTGTATGGCCTGATTGAATCGTGCGGAGGAAAAACGTTCACGCAGCTCGGCTTTAAAGCTTTCCTCAGAAAATAGTCCCAGCGATGTGTCTGTCATGCTGCTCTCCGAGGCTCTGTGACTCGGAGAGAGGTGTCGACTCAATGCGGCTTCAATTTCTGCATCAGTCATCTCCAAGAACCCATCTATCGGAATACCGACAGTCTGTTCAAAAAACTGGCGCATCTCTTCCCCCTCGGAGGAGTCTGACGTTTTGAATTCAGCGAGGGACTCCTTCCACGAATTAACTTCTTCTTCCGTGATGATGGGTTCTGGATATTCCTGTGGGAGTTCTGGCGGCATCCCAACTGACGTGTCCACCTGCTGTGCTGATGTTTGCTTACCTTCTGTATCAACATAAACATCTTTGTATTCTACAGAAAAACGTATCCCTTCATGTTCGGGTGGCGGTAGCGGTGTTTCCCAGGGCGGCCTGTTCTCTAACCGATGCACATATGCCTCTATCTCTTGATAAATAATTGGATCGTTACCACCGCCGCTCATAGAACCGGTATATATTTCCTTAACAGTGCCGTCCGGATAATGGATCCTGTCTTTATAGACGGTGAGCATATTCGGGTAGATTTTTGTGTACCCCCCAGTTTCATTTTTCTGTAAGCCCACAATGTCCGGATGCGTCTTTTTTAATTCTGCAAAAACCCTTGCCATTTCACGAGCTTCCTCCCCATGATTTTGCAGAATGGCGCGCCGGTGTTTAAGGATGGAGAGGAGTGCTTCTTTTGCACTCGGCAACATGTCTTCGTCTGCCTTCACCTCTTCTATGGCTGCGGTGAGGTCAACGAGTTCTTCTTGCCGCTTTTGCTGACGTTCATAGGCTTCTTCATGACTTTCTGTCGGTGCATGTGGTTCTAAGCCGATCTCCGGATTCCCAAGCATTAACGCCTCAATATGTTCCACAAACCGTTCATATTCCGCTTGCGGCAGCAAGGGGCCACGTTGAGCATTGAAAAGTCTGTCTAATGCGAAAGTACTATCAAGATACACTTTTTTTTCTTCAGGTGTTAATGTGCCTGAAAGGGCATACAACTTGTCGAGATGCACTTGTGCTTCTTTGCGGACATCTGACTCTTGATGAGGTGGTTGGGGAATTGATGCTGCCTCTGGCACCTGTGCTTTTTTGCGGACGTTTTGATTTTGATACCTCGAGCGAAAGACAAAAAAAGCACAACCGAGTGCTGCGATGCACAATAGGGCAATGATGGCGATTCTCTTTCGATCCAACACAATGCTGTCCCCCTTGAAGTGGATGGCACTCCCTGTCTACGTTGCTTGTATTAGATTCCTGCGAGGCACGGAGACGCCGCGCTACGGTATCTTAGGCGGCACCTCTTATATTTATGAGATAGGTTCTAGAGATTCGCATTTGGTATGTTACCCCTGCTTTGCAGGGGCTAATACCCTATCAGACTAGGGAAAACAGGCTGACACTGAAGGATGCCCTACAAATCTACAGTGGCACTGAGTTTTTCAAAAAACGCCTCTGCGGTCAGGATTGGCACATCTAATTCGCGCGCCTTCTCATATTTGGAGCCTGGGGACTCGCCCGCGACGAGATAATCTGTCTTACTCGTCACGCTTGACGTAACTTTCCCACCGCGCGCCTTAATTTCTGCCGATGCCGCTGTGCGCGTCATCCCTTCAAGGCTGCCAGTCACCACAAATGTTTTTCCACTAAAAAAGTTGTCTTCGGTAACCGCGCTTGAGGCGTGTGCTGAGGCACGGGGCCCTTGCACGACAACGTTAAAGCAAGTCAACCCTGCTTCTTTCAGTTTTTGGAGCAGCGGCCCGTTCTGTGCAAAGAAGGTGAAAACGCTATCCGCTGTGTGCGGTCCAATCCCAGGCACAGCTTCAATGTCCTCAATAGCCGCTTTGCTCAGTGCATCTATAGATGAAAAGTGCTCAAGCAATAGTTCGGCGGAGCTTTCTCCGACATGAGAAATACCGAGTCCGACAAGCACTTTTACAGCGGGAGTCTCTTTGCTCCGCGCAATTTGGCGGACCAGTTTGCTCGCTGATTTTTCCCCCATCCGCTCCAATTGGCTTACTGCGTCTGCCTTTAAAGCGTACAGGTCCGCGACATCGTGAATCAATTCGGTATCCACTAATTGGGTGATAGTCACGGGCCCGAGGCCTTCAATCTGGAGTCCCTCGCGCGAAGCAAAGTGGGAAATTCGGCGTTTCAGTTGTGCCGAGCACGCCGCATTCACACAACGAACTGCCACTTCCCTCTCTGAACGCTGAACGGGTGTATCACACGTTGGACAACGTTCAGGGAATTGAAAAACAACTTCCTTGCCAGTCCGCTTTTCTGTCAATACATCGGCAATTTTGGGAATCACATCTCCGGCGCGTTCCAAAACAACCGTGTCGCCGATGCGAACATCTTTCGCGCGAATTTCCTGTTCATTATGCAGGGTAGCATTCATAATCGTTGCCCCGGCGAGCGTCACCGGTTTCAAAATCGCGACAGGTGTCAGCACGCCTGTGCGTCCCACCTGAACACCAATCCTTTCAACGGTTGTGATTGCTTGATGTGCAGGGAACTTATAGGAGATTGCCCATCGAGGGCTTTTCGCGGTTGCGCCCAGCTGGTTCTGCTGTGCAATTGTGTTCACCTTCACTACGATGCCATCAACATCGTAAGAGAGAGCCTCACGTTTTGCCACCCACCGTTGGTAATACGCGAGCACGTCTTCAAGCGAACTGTGGCATTCTGTATGCGGATTGCACTTGAATCCGAAACGTTTTATTTTTTCAAGTGCCTCGATGTGCGTTGCAAATTCAAGCTCTTCTGCATAATTGAGGGTATATACGAAAATATCTAAAGGGCGAGAGGCAGCCATAGCAGCATCCAAAAGTCGCAAGGAGCCAGCGGCGGCATTCCGAGGGTTGGCAAAGGGGACTTCCCCGTTTGCCTTGCGCTGGGCGTTAATCTTATCAAGGCGATGCTTCGGAATAAAAACCTCACCACGTACCTCCAGCACAGGTGGGATTGCGTCAATTCCAATGGGAACGGTACTCGCGCGCCTGTCCGTTGTCTGTTCAAGCGGAGCCGCAAGCCGCAACGGAATCGAACGAATTGTCCGTAAATTGTCGGTGACATCCTCACCGAACTCCCCATCACCGCGCGTTAAGCCGCGAACCAATATGCCGTTCTCATAGAGCAAAGAAACGCCCAACCCATCTATCTTTAACTCTGTAACGTATTCAATAGCGGCGCCTCCTAACAATCGCTGTATTCGCGCAGCAAATTCCTGTACCTGCTTCTCATCGTAACCGTTATCAAGGCTCAGCATGGGTATCCGGTGCGCGATACGCGAGCCCACCTGCGTCCTACCACCAACGCGCTGTGTCGGGGAATCTGGTGAGATGAGCTCCGGATTCGCACGTTCTAACTCCTCAAGCTGTCGCATGAGCGCGTCAAAATCCGCGTCAGAAACCTCCGGCTGGTTCTCAATATAGTATTTACGCTCATGGTAGCGTATCAGTGCGCTGAGTTCGTCAATCTGTGCTCTCATAACATTTTTCCTGATTGAAATAGACAGATGGCGCGTAGCCGCGTCCTACCTATACCTGTTATCATAGACATACGCAGTGAAACCGAACACCCACCTAAATACTTTGAACACACTGAAAACTTCAAAATCCGCGTCATCTGCGACATCCGCGATACTCCGCGATTTGCGGCGTAATGGTATCATCCCCTGCTTTGCAGGGGTAATATACCACTGCGCCCATAAGCGACGTGCATTCAGACAATGTGCACCGCTTCATCTTTGCCTCACAACGTATGCACGGACAAATTGTTTGCAAGCGTTAACCGTCTCTGGCGTGTGAAGGTGCGGGGCCGAGTAAACCCTTCACCTGTCGGTGCGGCGATAGTCATCGCCAAGAACCCCTCGCCTTCCAATCCACAACAGGCATAAGAGGGGGCGTTAACAACTGTAACAGTACAATCCATCGATTTCGTGAACTGCGTGATGCGTGCGGTGTTATTGGTGTGGAGCATAGCGGTATGCCCTCGTCCGCCATCAGCCGTGACTGCGCCGCTGAGTGCCTCGTCAAAATCACGGCACCGAACGACTGGCAGAATCGGCATCAGGTATTCGTTGATGACAAACCCGTGGTCGGCCGGCACCTCCACGACAATAGCAACGGTCTGGGCGGGTGCTGTAATACCGGCTGCGTCTAAAATAGTCTTCGCATCCTTGCCGATGTATTCCTTGTTAGATTCGCCGTTTTCAGTGACAACAGCTTCAAGTGCCTCGCGTTGACTGGAGCCAAGCAGATGGCCCCCGTTCTGCGTTAATTCGCGAACCGTTTCATTTGCGACGGACTCAATCACAAAGAGTGCTTTTTCCCCGATGCAGAGCAGGTTATTGTCAAAACTCGTACCTGCAATGACATGCTTTGCTGCTTGTGGGATGTTAGCCGTTTCGTCAATAATCGCGGGTGGATTGCCGGGGCCTGCCGCGATTGCCTTTTTACCGCTTGATAACGCCGCCCTAACTACGCTTTGCCCGCCGGTTGCAACCAGCATGGCGATGTCAGGATGCTCCATAATCTGCTTCGCAGTACGCAGGCTCGCGTTGGCAACAGAGGTAAGCAGATTGGCGGGCCCGCCTGCCTTCACAATTGCCTCGTTGATAACGTGCATCGTTTCTTCCGTGCATTCACGAGCGTTCGGGTGCGGGCTAAACACAATAGTGTTGCCAGCCGCCAGCATAATAATTGCATGGTTAATCACCGTCGACGTCGGATTGGTGGTGGGCGTAATCGAATTAATGACTCCGAAGGGGACGTACTCAATCAAAAGCGTGCCAGCATCCCCCGAGCTCGCCTCAGACTCGAGGTCTTCCACCCCCGGTGAAAGGGTTACAGCACCTTCATTTTTCATCAACTTGTGTTCCGGATTGCCCATTTTCGTCTCTTGAACCGCAAATTCAGCGAGGCGTTTTGCGTTATCAAGTGAAACTTGTTTAATTGCGTCAATAATCTCGCGTCTTTTGGCAAACCCAAGCCTGATAAGGGATGTCTGTGCCACTTTTGCTGCGGCAACAGCCTCATCCACAGTCGCGAAAACCCCTGACCGGCATGTAGCGGCAGCCCCTGTTCTGCCCAAGGGTGTCGCAGCAACCGGGCCGTCTTGCTGTAGCGTTGTTAAGACTTGGGCGACAATCTCTTCAATCTGTTTCTCATCAATTTGTGACATTCAGCCCTCCAATACTTAAGTAGGCACGCCCT
Organism: uncultured Poribacteria bacterium; assembly: GCA_958295855.1. Taxonomy (GTDB): domain Bacteria; phylum Poribacteria; class WGA-4E; order WGA-4E; family WGA-3G; genus CATQHH01. The sequence goes on from OY282383.1 coordinate 2,175,364, forward strand.
GAAACCAACGCGGTCCGCGGCATATCGCGAGTGTGCGCGCAAGCGTAAACTTGCCTACCAAGCGCATGCTTTTAAAATGCCCATTCGCGGTTTTTGCCCCAACAGGTTTGGATCGAATCAAGGGACAATGCCTTAATAGCGTTCGTCGGAGAATAAATTGAAACCCTCTTCACTCTTCCCGTAAGGCGCGACACCTATATCGCGCCCGGTCCAACGCAAATAATGGGTTTACTCCTCCGAATTTCCAGAGAGAATAGCTTCCACATCTGAATGCGGACGAGGGATGACATGTACCGACACTAACTCACCGACCGATTTAGCGGCTTCAGCACCGGCATCCGTGGCAGCTTGCACTGCCCCGACATCCCCACGAACCATGACGGCAACAAAACCGCCTCCTACCTGTTCTTTTCCAATCAATTTGACGTTTGCGGCTTTGACCATGGTGTCAGCGGCTTCAATAGCGCCGACAAGCCCGCGTGTTTCAACCATTCCTAATGCTTCATTGCGCATGTCGTTAACTCCTTATCTGTGCAAAAAATAGAATGCTAGGCACCATACAACTCCCCACCGATATGTGCGGGCGATTCTGCCCCAAGGACAAGCACAGTACCTTTAATCAAATATGCTCATTAAAATGATACTACAAACTTCCGATTTGTGCAAATCAAAATTTCGCATTTTTTGAAAACTAACGTGAATTAGCAAAACATGTAGGCATCTCAGTGAACTACAGAGACAAAAACACTTCACAGCCCCCATTTCAACAATTCAACTTTTATCTTGACTTTTGATCAGATTTTTGATAAAATATTTAAAGTTTTAATTACGGTAAGTCAGCAAACTTTTTTAAAACGGAATCTGTAAAACCTCCCCGTCCATGCGCGACCTTTCCATGTAGGCTTGCAAGCTGCGCCCCCGGGTGGCTGTGAGGATTCGGACGAATCAGATTCTTAACAAAGGAGATTTCATGTTGTTGAATAAGAATTTGGAGGCGAAACAGGTCGCGGCGGTGCGAAAAATCCTGTCTGACGTACCCGAAGCCTCAACGTATGCCCCCGTAACAGAATCGATGAGCAGAGCGACTGAATTAGGCGAAGAAAAGATTGCGGCAGTGCTAAATAGTGTCAGTTCCATGCCACAATCCACAACCGTTTTTGCGAATCCTGCGTTGCACAAAGCCTCCGTTGACTGTCAGGGCACAAAAATAACCCTGAATATCCGGAGCTTTGCGATTCGCGGTATTGTTTCAGAAAGCGAGATTATTACCAACCAAGTTAGCCCCGCGTGCGTAATCTTTGCCGGTCTCTTCGGTAGAAAACCCGCCAGTCCTCAAAAAGGGGGTGCCGATGATATAGATGAAGAGGCCCTTCTGAGGGAATTAATAGATAAAAAGTTTTATCGGTTCACTGACATTCGCAGAGATAGTCTAACAGGTAAACAACGCCTCATCAATCAGGTCGCGGAATTTGTTAAAGCCTTCCCCGCCGCCGGGCCCGAAACCGTCATTCAACATTTCTCAACGCTCCGTAAACTGAGCGCCCCGCGTCAGAAAGGGATTAACGGTACAAGAACCCCCGGTGGGCTTCTGCTTGAGCTTATCGGAACACACATGGAAAATGTCGCGTTGGGGACGGTATCTGTCTATATGCGGCATCAACTCCGGAACAACACCGCACTGCACCCACAGGTTCTCGCGATGCGCGCCAACGATCTCATCGTCGAACACCAGAAAAACGGAAGGACTGCCTTCCAAACCTGTTACAGTCTCCTTTTGGGCAGAGAGGCAAGTCCCGTTGAATCGAACATCTTAGAACGAATGGGAATTATCCAGACGCACCACGGCTCCGCGGGCTCCAACGTGGTTGCGCGCTACCTCGCCACTTTGCACACCAGCGCAGTCTCCGACTTTTTTGTCGCCTCACAGATGACTTTAGATGGAGACCGGCATTTCGGTGCTATTCATGACATGACAGCGTTCATAAATCACATCGAACCGTTGGATACCGCCGCGCGAGAATCGGCAATCCGAGAACGAATGTTGACTGCACTCCCAACCTTTGGGCATCCTGAAATCGCAGCCGCAGGCAGAAGCGATGAAATTCAACAAGATCCGCGGCCTGCCATCTATTTCAACCCATTCCTAGAAGCTGTTGACAACCGCGAGATTCAACTCAACGATAGACAGAAAAAACGGTTGGCAATTACGCAACGCATTTACCAAATCGCTTTCATCGAAGGCATTATCCGCCCCGGACGCGAAAACGAACCACCGCTCCGTTTAACACCTAATACAGACTTTGGCGGATGGGCAGTACAAGAAGGATTGGACATCTATGAAAGCGACAGGACGCTACTGACATACATCTTCCGCGGTTTTGGGTGGATGATGGATGCACGCGAACAACTCCAACTGAAAATTATCCGGCCGGTCATCCCGCCGCACCCTGATGTCATTCCGACACCAACCGATGATCTGGCCATCCCTAATGAAGTCGTTGCACTACACAACCGGATGGCAGGCGCAAATGCATTTGACCGGTAGGTGCGAGCCGAATTCCCGATTTCCTTCCGGCCGTCAGTGCAAACTGTGCTCCCGACTCCCTTTAGAGCAAAGCAGAATGCATCGACATTCTACACGAATCAGAGAGGAACACTTGTGATTGAATTTGAGCAATTAACAGCCCCAACAGAAGGTGAAAGAATCCACACAAGCAACGGGCAGATGGCTGTCCCGAATAAACCGATTATCCCTGTCATTGAAGGCGACGGTATCGGCAGAGACATCATGAAGACCGCGCGACGTGTTGTTGATGCAGCTGTCCAAACGGCTTACGGTGATAAGAATCAGATTATCTGGTTTGATGTCTACGCCGGCGAGAATGCCATGGAGAAATACAACGAGTGGTTGCCACAAGATACCTTCAAAGCGATTGAATACTTCCGTGTCGCGCTGAAGGGCCCATTGACAACCCCTGTCGGCGGTGGCCATCGCAGTTTAAATGTGTCCTTGCGCCAGGTGCTTGAACTTTATGCGTGCGTCCGGCCCGTCCGTTACTTCCAGGGCGTACCTGCCCCTGTCACACATCCCGAAAAGATGGATGTCGTTATCTTCCGTGAGAATACCGAAGATGTCTACGCCGGCATTGAATGGGAACAAGGCACACCGGAAGTGAAAAAGGTTATCGAACTGCTCCGCACCGAGATGGGTGTAGAGATTCGCGAAGACTCTGGAGTCGGTGTGAAACCGATTAGTATCTTCGGCACTAAACGCTTGACACGGATGGCAATTCAATACGCAATCGACCACGGTAGACGCAGTGTCACCTTTGTTCACAAGGGCAACATTATGAAGTATACTGAAGGCGCGTTCTGCGCATGGGGATATGAACTCGCCAAGGAGGAGTTTGCCGACACAACTATTACGGAAGCGGAGCTCTATAGCGACTACGACGGCAACCTTCCGGAAGGTAAAATTATCGTCAACGACCGGATTGCGGACAGCATGTTACAGCAGATTTTAACGCGAACCGATGAATACGATGTCATCGCCACGCCGAATCTAAACGGTGACTATCTGTCCGATGCGGCGGCGGCACAAGTTGGCGGAATTGGCATGGCTCCCGGTGGCAACCTTAATGACGAAGTCGCACTCTTTGAAGCCACCCACGGCACCGCCCCGAAATACGCCGATCAGGATGTTGTCAATCCTGGTTCGATTATTCTCTCTGCAGTGATGATGCTGGAGCATATCGGCTGGCAGGAAGCCGCCGACTTGATAATAGGGGGGCTAGAAAAAACTATCCTCCAAAAGCGGGTGACGTATGATCTGGAACGGCTAATGGAAGGCGCAACGAAGGTTCGCACGTCTGAATTCGGCACTGCGATTATAGAAAACTTTTAGCCAAAGCACCGCCACTACACATAACAAAGGAGCGGGAACATGGGCTTCAAAACAAAACTTATTTTAGGAGCAGGCGTATTCGCTGCTATCGGTATCGGGCTAGGTGTTGAACTCTATCGTCTTCACAAGCGTATCCTAGAAGAGTTGATTGCGATTCGCCAGCAGGGCGAGAGGTAGAAAAGAAATGGGACCTCTATTGTTACTTGATAGGTATACTTTGCAGTCGCTTTCTGATGAGGAAATGTGGAGTATTGACAAATACTACCGAGTTGTTAATGCACCTGTCCAATTCATTGACATTCTCCTACAGAAGGAGGAAGGCAAGATAACAGCGGCAGCATGCAAGCTTCACCCGATGGATTCTGACTTTACGGTGCACTATCGGATTTCCATCGCGCACGACCTGTTAGAGAGAGGCCACCCCGATAGGCTACCTTCCCGCATTGATGCCATACTCACCGGCAGGAAATGCTTCCCCTTTGGAGCCCACCCTGAAAAAGAGGCTTTGCGGTGTTGGAAAGCAGATGAATACACCACCGCCAAACAGGTATTATCCGACAGATGGCGTTCTACGACTCGAACGATTGGTTTGGACACATTGCGAAAGGGCTATAATTTTCCTTCTGTGAATTCATTTGCAGAACTCAAATCAGCTACACTGGCGTTTTGCGATACCCCTAACCTTCAGCAACGGTCTGCAAACTTTGAATTTTTATTAGATGAGGCTGACCTTTTGGGTATTTCAGAACCAATCCGTAACAGATGGCTTGAATGTGGCATGCCCCCTTTGAAGGAATTCGCCCCCTACGCGTACTACTGTCTGACAGTTTTCACTGCGTTTTATACCGCAATCGCAAACGGTTTGATTGGCACCCGAACAAATCGTGTCGCCTTGGAATATCTGCTCTATCTTCCATTTTGCGAGGTTTTTAGCTCAAACGACCGGTTCCACAAGCAATTTGCGCCGCTTTTCCTGGGCGACATGAGGCGGCAGCAAGACTTTGTAGAAAGTACTACGCTGAAGCAAGACATGAAGCGTATCTACGCTTATTGGACATCAGTTCCAGAGACAGAACGCAAGGCATATCAGGAGAAATTCGGGCATTATCCACCGGAGTTGGAGGATTCAATTACCCTTCAGTTGTGGGAGAAACACACTCGACCGCGTACAGATCTGAAGAAGTCAAGGAAAGCGTGGAACGAAATTCTCGCCGATTTCCATGAAGCCTTTGCTGGCAAACCCGAAGACGAACTGATACGTGAGTTTGACGAAGCAATTGCAGAGGTAAGACGTGCGCGAAACTGAGCAATGGCTGCGCGTTTACCGCGCAACCCTTGATACCAATATTTTCATTCGGTCAGTGATTCGGATGGATAACCTCGCAAACGAGTTGCTCTCGCGCTGGCTTGATGGGCAATTCATTCTCGTGTTACCGCAGGCAGCTGTTGATGAGTTACAGAACGTGCTGTCACGCAGAGCCTTGATCCGAAAACATCAATATCCACCAAGAAGAGTCACAAATTTGATTGACAAGCTTAACCGAGACGCAGACATTGTTCATATTCCCTTCTCGCTTGGGCTATGCCGGGATGCGAAGGATAATCCGTTAATCGATTGTGCTATTCAGGAACGGGTCCAATTTTTGGTATCCTATGACAAAGACCTCTTGGATGACGCTGAACTCAGACGAAATCTCTTTGAATACGGGATTGCAATCCTTGAACCGCAGGCTTTTCTTGAGAAACTCAGAGATGCGAAAATAAACAGATACGAATCCAACATCAGCATTGATTAATTTGAATTGAGATATTCTGAATCAAATAGAATGGATATCCTATAGCAATTTACCCAAAATGGAGGAAGAAGTGGCTAGAAAGAAAATTAGTGTGATTGGAGCCGGCAACGTCGGCGCGACAGCAGCATTCCTAATCGCCCAGAAACAACTCGGGGATGTCGTGATGATAGACATCGTTGACGGTGTCCCGCAGGGCAAGGCACTAGACATGGCACAAATGGGGCCCGTGGAACTGTTTGATGCCGCAATTGATGGAGCTCTGGATTACACCGCAACCGCAGGCTCCGATTTAGTGATTATCACCTCAGGCTCCCCACGCAAACCTGGGATGACGCGCGAGGATCTATTGCAAACCAACGCCAATATCGTCGGCAGCGTCACAGAAAAAGTCGTAAAACATTCGCCAGAGTGTATCCTCATGATGCTCACCAACCCGTTAGACATCATGACGTATCATGCATGGAAGGTCTCGGGGTTTCCATCACATCGCGTCGTTGGGCAGGCAGGCGTGCTTGATTCAGCACGGTTCCGCTATTTTATCTCGCTTGAACTCGGCGTATCCGTAGAAGATATCCACGCCCTCGTCCTCGGCGGACACGGCGATACAATGGTGCCGTTACCACGCTATACCACCGTCAACGGTATCCCAATTCCGCAGTTGATACCGGCAGAACGGATTGAAGCGATGGCACAGCGCACTCGTGATGGTGGCGCGGAAATCGTGAATCTCCTCAAGACGAGTGGCTATTATGCCGCAGGTGCTTCGTTGGCACAGATGGCGGAAGCTATCATTTTGGACAAGAAACGGGTGTTACCCTGCGCTGCACATCTCACCGGGCAGTATGGCATCGATGACCTCTATATCGGCGTGCCCATCAAACTCGGCGCGGCCGGGGTTGAGGAGATTCTGGAAATTGAATTGACGGACGATGAACTCGCGTCCTTACAGCATTCCGCGGCGACTTATCGGGAAGGAATTGCGTTGCTCGGCTACTAACGGGCGAAACAACCTTAAGAGCAGCGGAATTGAATTGATGTATGCCGATTCCACAGTTCTTATTTGAAGGAGATAACTCTTGAGAAAATTGCTGAACAAGACATTACTTTTTCGTTAGCAACTCAGGAATCCTCACCCTGACTGTCAGTTGGGCTAATGGTGGTGGGAGCCAGACCCTCACTTTCACCGTCCACGCACCAGATAACCATCCACCCACAGTCACCGGTGGCACTGTAGAAGATGGCGAAGAAGATGTTGATCCCAAAACGATTAACACCGTCGGGAAGATTGAGATTGAGTTTAGCGAAAATGTGACTGGCAACATCGCGCTGTACACCGAAGGCGGCGATGATGTCGGTTGGCTTGGCAAAGTTGAAGGTAACAAAGGCACACTCGAGCTTGTCAAAGACAGAGAGATTGGCAATGAGACTACCTACGTCATCGTAGGTAGAGTTTCAGACGCTGCTGGTAATTCAACAGATGTCTGGATCATCTTTGTCACCAAATAGGGATGTTCAGTTTAGACGACGACAAAATCCTCCCACTCACTTCCAAAGGCATAGAGCTCGGGGCATGAGGAAACTACCGTAAGACGGCAGCTACCCTGCTTGTGTTTCTTCAGACGAGTGAGTGCTGTGTAGAATACAGCAGGTTCGTCAGCCTTTGTAATGCTACTGAGGTGTATAACCAGATGCCTTGATTCTAACCCTTTGAAACTGTGCAACGTCGTTGCCTTCATTTGAGATGATCCAGGACGAAAATCCAGTTTCTTGTTCCTAGAATCTTCCTCATCATTTCCGAAAATATGGTGTACGGGGACCTCTGCACTTTCACACTTTTGGGCGAATGCACGTCCACTCTTGTGGGTATGAGCAAGGAAGGCGATGTCTGAATCGGAAATTGCAGGATTTTCACGAAATCGTCGCACTTCCTCAAAGCATATATTTGCTACACGCTCAGGACAGTCATCTATTGGCATTCCTGAAGATACCTGTACCCATCGCAGCTCAACATCAAGATTTAGTTCTCCTTGGTCTGGATGTGGAATATCAACATCTTCATTAAGGAATTCGTCAGCGAACCTCGACAAAATTGTTATGAGGCGGGATGGCAAGCGATAGCTAGGTCCTAGTTCAAACCACTGTCCCCTAAACCCACCTGTGCGCATTTCTTTCTTGAGCCAAGTAAAATCTCTCCCGTAAACATTCTGTGTCGTGTCAGCGACGAACAGCATTTCGCCACCCGGCATCAATGCCTTTTCGAGAGTTTCCCACCAGCGTAGCGTAAAGTCCTGCCCTTCATCAACTAGAATAGCGTCATAGTAAGGTGGAACGTCATTATTTGACGAATCCGCATAAATCTGTCCAAACTCTGCAATGTTTCTCACTGGTTCAGCATTCTGCCTAGTTGACCTTTGCTCATAGATTTCTTTTACAAGATTTGGCATCAAATCATTCCAAACTGATTCCTTTTCTTTTTCGGAAGAATCTTTTGATGCGAGAATTTGTTTTAGCGGTTCATAACAACCTCCTTGTCCTGAGATGAAACAGACTCGCTTACACCAATCGTGGAAGTGGAGAAAGTCAATCTCTAGCCTGGGAACTTGCGGAAGGCTTGTTGCATGCTGCCATGCGAGATCTCTAAGATAGCGGCGAAGGGTAATATTGTATAGACACACAAGAACTCGCTTACCTTCGCTGGCAACTACGGCTGAACGCGCGGCGAGAGCCTGAGTTTTGCCGGATCCAGCAGCGCCTTTGATACGCCGATAGAATATCTCCGGGCGAGTTTCTGCAATTTCACGCTGCCGCGCGTTTAATTTGAGCGGGTTCTGTTGTGCTTGGCCAAAGTCCTGATTTTTGAGCCATCTCCGCAAATCGTCTCCGGTATCTTGGGACATAATGCTAGAAGGTTTATGTAGACCCCATTCTCTCCACTCTGGAAACAGCACATTGAGATTACCCGCTACAAGGCTATCTGAACCCGCTATTGGGTAATATTTCGGATATTTCGAGTAGGGACGGTTATGAAACCAAGAGTTTAAACTCGCCTGAGGTATCCTCGTGAAAATGAGACCTGCGGTAATTGCTGCAGCTCCGCGATTTCCGGAACGCGCTTTGAGATTGGGGCAGTAAATATCTAAGATTTCATCCTTGTAAAATTGAATCTTTTCTAAGGGTTTGCTGATTATTTGATCTGATTTGATAATATCAAACACAGCGATTCCTGCGTAAGGATTAAGGAGAACGAGGTCAGGCCGTAATCCATTGAGATGCGGCTGTATGTACATCTCCCATTCCGGAGGAAGTTTAGCATCGAATAGTTCAAAAACCTCACGCTCACCGGGAGTGAGCAGCGTTGGCAATAGATCCCACTGTTCTTTAGGGGGATGGATAACACGCTGCTGCATAAGAAATCTCCTGTTCGCTCCTATAGGGACTTTGGCACTCTATAACTCCCATCTTGATAGCCTCTTCAATGGAAATTTAACCCGATGCTAAAAGCAGTATCGGAACTCTCAAAAGAAAACTCGAAAGTCCCCCGCAAACTTACCGTTGGTGACATCTCAAGCTCCAATCCAGCTGTTCCCCCAAGACTCCCATCACTCTCAGTCTTTTCAATTGCCTGCTGTTTACTTTCTAAGGTTGTCCAGACGTTGGCATAAGACAACGCAAAAAACGGAATTATCACCCAGTCTGACTCAGTTTCTAGGCGTTTTAAGAGGCCGCCACTGCCCGAAAGACTAAACGCTTGTGAGCTTGCGAGTCTGTCATTTGTACTGTCTTCAACAACCGAAGCATATCCAGCCCCAAAGCCTCCTTGAAAAAAATACTCTAAGCCGCTCCGCCCTAAAGGCTTAACGTGCACTATGCTAATCCCACCCCAGGGCGATGGAGGAATGTCCCCGCCAAAAGCTTTCAATTCGTCATCATCAATAAATCCGATACCTCCATGGAAAGAAATCTTTGAACGCTCATCAATCCCGTAGTCAATGCTAGCTCCAAGTGTTGTACCCTCATCTTGTGTACTGAATCCGAACCCGAACCCGGTTTTTCCAGTGTCCAACTCGTATAAAGCCACCTGCGAATACGCGGTAACCGGTAAAAAAACAAACATAAACGCTATATAAACCCATTTCTGTATTAACAACATATTATTCCTTTCGGTAAAGCTGCTGGCGCAGTCAAGGGAAGAGATAAATCAGATGCGCCTATCTCCACCTCATGCCTTCTGTGCCACCATACTGGCGAGGATGCCGAGGATCCTGTCGCACCGCTCAATTGTATAGACTGTCATATCAATGTGCAGGCTCTTTTCCTCCAATTTGAGGAACAGCCACTCTACTCCTGTCGTGGAAACACCATAAACGCAACGGATATCATTTCCTTTTTCAGCATTAAAGCGTTGGGCGGCGAGCATCTCGGCGACACATTGTCCAAGCCCCTGTTTTATGTCAACATTTTTTGCCTCAACAAGGATAATGACAGGTGCCTCCACATAAAATTGGTTTGGCGATAGGCTCACTAAGAAATCGCACACCCCTGTCAAGTTGTTTTCGACATCAACGCTGAACTCAATTCCAGAAAACAGACTGATGCGACGATCGAAGTGCTCAAGGAGCTCAACAAGCACATCGGCGACAATCAATTCCGACCGCGCTTTCTCTGTGCCGATGGCGGTGGCTAATGATGCCTTTTTCTCCAACCCCGTGGTGAGGTACGCGCTTGGAACTACTGGCTCTATTTCAGAAAAAAGCCCTATAGCCCCCATCGTATCGAGTTGGAACGTTTCTTGGACTGTTTCTAGGGTAAAGTTGCTATACGCCATGCGAGAGAACCTCCTGTCATACCAAGTTGTGAACGAAAAGTGAAAACGGACAAGGCACTAGAGAGATTGCCTACTTTTTATCCTTTTTCTCCTCCTCGTCAACGACTTCGTATTCAGCGTCAACGACTTCGCTATCGGCGGGGCCAGCAGGCGCATCCGCAGCGGAAGGCTCGGTAGGTGCAGCACCCGCATCCGCACCGGCTGTCTGTTGATACAGCTGCGCCGAAGCCTCATGCCACACCTGCGTCAGTGTATCCGTTGCGGATTGGATGTCAGTAGGATTGTTCGCCTCTAACGCCTTTTTGACGCTCGCAACGGCATCGTTCACCTTCGCTTTGGTAGCATCGTCTATCTTGTCCTCGAATTCCTTCAGGTTTTTCTCTGTCTCATAAACTAGAGAATCGGCGCGGTTCCGGGTCTCAACTTCCTCTCTTTTTTGCTTATCCTCCTCGGCGTGAGATTCTGCATCTTTCACCATCTGCTCAATTTCGGCATCGGTGAGCCCGGAGGAGGCAGTAATCGTAATCTTCTGTTCCTTGCCTGTCGCCGTATCCTTGGCGGACACGTTGAGAATCCCGTTTGCGTCAATATCAAACGTAACCTCAATCTGTGGCATGCCTCTGGGGGCCGGGGGCAGCTCGCCCAAGCGGAACCGGCCAATCGTCTTGTTGTAAACAGCCTGCTCCCGTTCCCCCTGAAGGACATGTACATCAACTGCTGTCTGGCTATCCTCTGCCGTTGTGAACTTCTCCGACTTCTTGATAGGAATCGTGGTATTCTTTTCAATTAACCGTGTAAACATCCCCCCTAGCGTCTCAATACCGAGTGAGAGTGGGGTGACATCCAACAACAGAATGTCTTTGACTTCGTCATCACCTGCGAGGACTCCGCCTTGGATGGCGGCACCGATCGCGACTACCTCGTCTGGATTGACTCCTTTGTGCGGCTCTTTGCCGAAGAGTTGCTGCACGGCTTCCTGTACCTTGGGCATCCGTGTTTGCCCACCAACCAGGATAACTTCCTCAATATCAGCGGGTTGCATCTCTGCATCCGAGAGGGCTTGTCGGCACGGCTCAAGCGAACGTTCTATGAGTGCATCCGTAATCTGTTCCAGTTTTGCGCGGGTGAGCGTCAAATTGAGGTGCTTCGGGCCGCTGGCATCGACGGTGATAAACGGCAGGTTGATGTCTGTCTGTAGCGTGCTTGAGAGTTCACATTTTGCTGTTTCTGCTGCCTCTTTCAAGCGTTGCAAAGCCATCTGATCGTTACGCAGATCGATGCCTTGGCTGCTGAGGAATTCTTGCGCCATCCAGTCGATAACCGTCTGGTCGAAGTCATCGCCTCCGAGGTGCGTATCGCCGTTCGTGCTGTTCACATGGAAGACTCCGCCGCCGATTTCCAGAATAGAGACATCGAATGTGCCACCACCCAGGTCGTAGACTGCGATTTTCCGGTCGCCTTCATTTTGCAAGCCGTAGGCGAGCGATGCGGCGGTAGGCTCGTTGATAATCCGCAGCACTTCTAACCCGGCGATTTTACCTGCATCTGCCGTTGCCTGGCGTTGGGAATCGTTAAAATAGGCAGGCACGGTGATAACAGCCTGCGTGACCTCTTCCCCGAGATACGCCTCGGCGGTTTCCTTCATTTTCCGTAAAACCATGGCGGAGATTTCGGGAGGCGAGTAATCTTTGCCATCAATGTTTACGGCAACATCGCCATCTTTATCGGCTTTTAATTCATAAGGGACGCGGGAGGCATCGTCGCCAATCTCGCTATATTTGCGCCCCACGAACCTTTTAATAGAAAAGATTGTATTTTGAGGGTTCGTGATAGCTTGTCTTTTGGCAACCTGCCCAACGGGGCGCTCTCCCTCCTTGGTAAACCCGACAACCGAGGGAGTCGTCCGATTCCCCTCCGCGTTTTCGATAACCTTCGCATCGCCGCTCTCCAAGACAGCCACGCACGAATTGGTTGTTCCTAAATCAATGCCAATAACCTTGCTCATTTCAAATCTCCATTTATGTAGTTTGTTTTATTGCTATAACCTAGATAGGCAGAGACAGGGCTCTGCCATGACAATGCAAACGTGCAATATCTATGCCAATCCCAATCATCGCAAATTAGGGATATCTATGGCGGGCGTGTGCCAAATTGGCAGTTTCTATCTCCTAATTGAGAGGATTTTGGTGTTGCAAGTCAATTTGACATACCTTGAACACTATATTTCTGTTTGAGAGTGCCCCACGTTGTTGACAATTTTGCGGTGGGTTCAACTGCCAATATTTCTTGGATACCGCCCTGAATCTCTTTAATCTCATCTTGGGATAGCCCTCGGTTGAAGAGCGCGAACTCGTCAATATCGCCGTTGTAGTAACGGTTTAAATTGGGGGGTTCTTCCGTTCCGAGCAGAAGAGGTGCATCAATTGGCACCAACTTGTCCCCAGTCTTCGGGTAATCTATCAGCACTTCGCCATCAAGGTAGACAGTCCACCACTTTCCGGTCTGAAACGAGACAGCAATATGTTGCCATTTATCTTTGACGACATCGCGAGGGCTTTGCGCAGGAACCGCTCTGCCACCCGTTAATTTCCATCCCATCCATATAAAGCCATCCGGATGGAGAAGTATCTCAAAAAATTCTTGCACATCGGGGCCCTTCGCCGCTATAAGTTGCCAGGTATCGGGGCCTGCTTTCAATGTCGGACGAATCCATGCCGCAATGGTAATGCCATCGGTAAACTCAAACATCTCGGAATGTTCAACCCGAACAATGCCATCCTTCCCGCCCAAATTAACCGCTTTCCCGAATGTGCCATCGCTCCACCCAGAATCTCCCTCCAATTTTCCATCGTTTCCGTTCCCAGACAGATCTGCGACGGTTTTACCGCCGCCCTCTTCAAATGCAAAGTAAACGACTAAGCCTTCCAACTCTTCAGCCATGCTGGCAATTTGAAAACTACTTGCCAGATAGACTGCGGACAGGAAAATGATAAAATTGCGCATGAGTGTACTCCATTGCTATCGTTTGCGGATGGATAGAGGAACGTTCCATATCCAATGCCGCCGTGATGGGTATAAGATGGCAGAATGTGGCTATTGCAAACCCAATTCCAAATCCGGAGTCTGTTGACGTAGCCTTCGAATCGGTGCCATATTCAGCATCGGATTCCCTTTGACAGATAAATGCGTTAGACGCGTTAAGTTTTCAACAGGACTGATGTCGCCGATGGGATTATAGTCGAGATTTAACCTTCTCAGTTGTGTCAATCCCGTCAGCGGTGTGATGTCGCTGATTTGGTTACGCGGGAGCCATAAGTCCGTTAAACCTGTGGCTTTTTCCAGCCCTGTTAAGTCTCTTATACCTCTTCCGTCGGCATTCAGGCACTCTAATTTTTTCAGATTAAGCAAATGGGAAAGTGCCTTGATAGCCGCGCGGCCGCGAGACATGCCAAATGCCCTCATACATCGGGGTTACCTGATAATGGCACACCACATTGCTCCGCTCCATATCGTCCCGTTCCTTAGCACCTTGGTGTGGCATGTGGTTGATGAACACAACGCAATCGCCAGCATTCGGGTGGAGAATCACGTGTTCTTGTGCTTCGCACCACGTCTCAAATTTGGGACGCTCCAACGGGTACAGATGCGGTGGTTCCACTAGATGCCCGCCTTTGATAAACTTGAGGTGCCCTTCCCCCGGAGCGTTGTTTTGAAAATAGAAGGTGGTATTAATGCCCACCGGTGCCATCGCAAACGGGTGTTCCTGGACGTACCGCTTTTCCTGCCAATAACCGTAAAAGTCCATGTGCCATTCTTGGAGATAGGGCCCTGGGTTGATATGTGCGCGCAGGCTCCGCAGCTGGCACTGTTTGCCCATCAAGCCTTCAAGATAGGGACGAATGCTGGGATGCCCTACAAAAGGCGCGTAGGTATCCGGCTCCCGATCGAGTAAGGTATCAAACCACATGTTACCGACAGCGTTTAAGCCTTCCTCCCATCCCATTTCGCGCGCATGGTTAATCCGCAGGCGCACCTGTTCTGTTTCCTCCGGTGATAATGCCCCTTCTATTAAAACAAAACCTTCCTGTTGCAGTTGTGCAAGTTTGTCTTTGATGTCTGCCATGGTTCAATCTCCTTTTGCAGATTCAGTGTTGTTGGCACAATTCTATACTCTTAATCACAAGATGTCAACCTTTTCAATATTTTGCGCATCTTCGGTTTGCATTGGATATCAATAAAGTTGGACAGGCACAGGTGCCTGTCCCTACAGGATTTTCGTTAACTATGACCGGACAGTTTTCCTTCAATCTAGGGGTTCTAAGGGTTGTGCATTCCCGAAAACAGGTGTCGGTGCATTCCCTAGTGCCGCCCATCGCGCAGCATTCGCAATAACCTGCCGAACGTTCTCATCGTAATAGATCGGATACGTTTCATGGCCAGGACGGAAATAGAAGATTTTCCCTCTGCCACGATAGTAACAACACCCACTCCGGAACACCTCGCCACCGGGGAACCAACTGATAAAAATAAGTGTGTCTGGCTCCGGAATGTCAAAAGGTTCGCCATACATTTCAGCGTGCTCAATTTCAAAGTATTCCCCGAGCCCATCGACAATTGGGTGTCCGTGCTCAATAACCCATAGCCGCTCTTTTTCTGCCGCTTCGCGCCATTTGAGGCTACACGACGTACCCATCAACCCGGTAAACGGTTTAGAGTAGTGTGCAGAGTGTAAGACGATAAGCCCCATGCCATCTAGTACACGCGCCCGAACCTTCGCAGCAATTGCGTCCTCAACTGCCCCATGCGCGGCGTGGCCCCACCATATTAGCACATCTGTGTTTGCTAACACATCGTCGGTTAAGCCGTGTTCGGGTTCATCTAAAGTGGCGGTTCGCACGTCAAACCCGCCGGTTCCATTGAGCCCGTCGGCGATGGCAGCGTGAATACCCTTCGGGTAAATTCCGCGAATGGTTTCGTTCGTTTTCTCGTGTCTAAATTCATTCCAGACTGTAACCTGAATCGGTTGCGTCATAAGTTTCTCCTTAAAATAGCGTACGGGCGAGCCTTGTGGAATCGCCCCTACAGGATATGTGTCATAACGGTTTCATTCAGTCAACACAGAGCGGCGTGCTTTGGCGCGCTTGGCTGTCTCAACTAATTCGCGCAGCGTGACAATTAATGCATCGGCTGTCTCATGTGTAAACGAGGCTTCCGCATCTTCTGGACAAACCCACGCATATACATTCGGGACGTGGACAGATATGCCGTCCTCGCTATATGCAAATACGGTTGGCCGCCACTCTTTTTTTTTGTTGTATTGCCCACAAATTGGGGCCGGTTTGGGTGCCATAAATTATATCCTCCTGCGTCTGCGGCGTGTAAAGGGAGGAAATTCCCAATAAGCAGACCACAAACTCAATGTAAATCTGTGGATGCCTTCGTCTAAAGAATCCACAAATTAGAACGCTAACGCTGTCTCCACCGCTTCATCGTAGTCTACCGCCTCCACTTCAAATCCGAAAAGGTTTCGGAAGCGTCGTCTGAAACCGGCGTAGTCAGAGAGTTCATGGAAATTGTCGGTATTAATTTGTTCCCAACGGCCGGTGACAGCATCTGTTACCTCACGCTGCAATTCCCTGTCATCCAGTCGAATGTAACGTTCGCCATCCAGCTGAGGCTGCATCCCAGGGCCAAGATGTTCCGAGAAAAGGCGTTTCATCTGTCCGATTGGTGCCTCATTGATGCCCTGTGCATTCATAATATCGTAGAGGATACTAATATAAAGTGGCACCACAGGAATTGCTGCGGATGCTTGCGTAACCACCGCTTTGTTGACAGAAATATAAGCATTACCACCGAGTTCGTTCACAAGGCGTTGGTGAAGCGCGTCAACACGTACCTTCAGGTCATCTTTTGCTTTCCCGATGGTACCGTCACGATAAATCGGCCAGGTTAAGGCACTGCCGATATAGGTATAGGCAACAACCGTCACCGCTGGGGCAAGCAAATCCGCCTCTGCCAAAGCTGAAACCCACATCTCCAAATCTTCGCCGCCCATCACAGCAACTGTGTCGGAGATTTCTTGCTCACTTGCAGGTTCAATCGTGACCGGAACGACAACCTCACGATGCAGATCGATAGTTTTCCCTGTATACGACTCGCCGATGGGCTTCAGCACAGAGTGATGCGATTCGCCTGTGTGCGGGTGTATCCGCCGTGGTGCTGCAATGCTATAGACAAGGACATCTATTTTGCCAAAATTTGCTTTAATCCGGCGGATGGATTCCTGCTTCACCTCATCCGAGAAGGCATCTCCGTTGAGGCTCTCCGCGAAAAACCCATCATGGGATGCTTGCTGATGGAATGCAACGGTGTTATAGTAGCCTGCTGTAGCGGTGCGCCGGCTATCCGCTGGGCGTTCGTAGAGGAGGCCCAGCGTTTTAGCACCGTAAGCCCACGTCAACGCAATGCGAGAAGCAAGCCCGTAACCTTGCGATGCCCCGATAATAAGGGCGTTTAAGCCCGCGTCCTTGTGAGACATGCTTCGCTTAACCAGTTCTATCTGGTTTTGAACATTTTTCTGACACCCAGCAGGATGCGCGTTGGTACAGATAAAACCGCGAATCCGAGGCTTAACAATTTGAACTGCCATTGTATCCTTCTTTTTAAAAGTCTTTGCACATGCGGCAGGGCTCCGGACTGCCACGGAAACCCACGGCGTGTGCCTGCTACTTTAAACAAGCTAATCCGTAATTTCCACCACCATTTCAACTTCAACCGGAATGCCGCCGGGCAATTGCACCATGCCAACCGCGGAACGCGTATGCTTGCCTTTATCGCCGAAGACCTCGACAAAAAAATCGGAGGCACCGTTGACGACAGCGGGCTGGTCGGTGAAGTCCGGTGCCGAATTAACAAACCCGACGACTTTCACCACTCGCTTAACTCTGTCCAGATCCCCCAAGGCGTGTTTGAGCGTACTCAACAAACCAATTGCCACTTGGCGGGCAGAAGCGTAACCTTCTTCAACGGTTGCATCCGTGCCGAGTTGGCTTTTATAGATTTTGCCTTCACCTGTGCCGGGACCATGCCCAGAGGTAAACACCAGATTCCCTGTCTGAACTGTCGTGACGTAATTGGCTACCGGTACCGCGGGAGGTGGTAATTCCACACCTAATTCTTCAAGCCGTTGTTCTATTTTCATGTAATTTTAGTTCCCCCAAATTGCTTAATTCGGCGTGCGTACTAACGACGCGCGCCTACAGTAATTCTGCCAAATATACGATGTCGCGAATACGACACTTTCCATCTCTCTATTATTAAACAGATTTTCAGCAATTTTGTCAAGCAAACTTTATTTTCGTCTAATTGTTTGGTTGAAATAAGTTTCCGTATCCACTGAATCACGGAATACGCGGAATGACGCGGATTTTGGGCATCTCGCGGGGCAGCATTTTCGGTAACTTGCTATTAATTTCTTTGTAGGGGTACGTCTTGTGCCTACCCTGTGTTCTTGTGGGTCAGCTGCGCCGCGGATTTTTCTCGTCTGAATCGCGGATTTACGCGGATTACGCGGAAGTACGCGGATTTTGGGGCCCTCTCTATTCAACATCTTCGGTAAAGTGCCATTAATTTCTTTTCTTGTAGGGGTAGGCCTTGTGCCTACCCTGTGTTCTTGTGGGTCAGCTGCGCCGCGGATTTTTCTCGTCTGAATCGCGGATTTACGCGGATTACGCAGAATGACGCGGATTTTGGGGCCCTCTCTATTCAACATCTTCGGTAAAGTGCCATTAATTTCTTTTCTAGTAGGGGTAGGCCTTGTGCCTACCCTGTGTTCTTGTGGGTCAGCCGCGCCGCGCCTCCCTGATCAAAAATGCTGAACCGCGAGGCCCCCCAAAATCCACGTCATTCCGCGCTATCCGCGTAAATCCGCGATTCAGACGAAAAAGGAAGGGTAGGCACAAGGCCTACCCCTACAAAAAATGCTGAACCGCGAGGCCCCCCAAAATCCGCGTCATTCTGCGTCCTCTAAAAAAGTCTTGACATTTTAAACTTTTTGTCGTATAATATTTAATCATACAAGAAGGAAAACTCACGCGCATCTAAGCGGTCAGTCTGTAACCGTGCCCGCGTGCCAGACGTTATTCTGCGTTACAAGGTGGAACCACAACCAGTAAGTTTTTCCCTCAAAAATTATGAACGCCTATGAACATGAACCATAAAAAGCTTGATAAAACCCTCAATGTGAAAGAAAAGTGCCTGCAACAAACGCGCCTCCCCAAGGTGCTTGGAGGGTTATATGCCTGCAAGGTCCGGTTCACGTGTTCACACGTTTTGGATGATGTGAGCTTACAGTTCGGTTTACCCCCCCCCGCACTTAACATACGTTAAGTATAATCCCTATAAAACTTCACAAGCAACCCCCGTCGACCGCCACGGTCGGCGTGGCTTCGCGCCCGCACCCTCTTCGTCTCAAACCGACGGAGTGCGTTGCGGGCGGTTTTGTTCCCATAACCGATTGTTTTGTTCCCATAACCGATTCACGCTGCGTGACCCGCTGCGGCACACGCCGCGCATTGGACATCAGAGCGCACACAAGCATTATTCAGGGAAAATCTCTTATCCCAAGTTATCTCACACACCGGGAAACCGTGGGCAGCATCCCACGGTTTTCCTCTTTTCACATAAGTTAACTAACAGTTAGTATTTAAGGAGGAGACTAATGAATACTAAGACTTTAAAAAATTCTTTCATGACCAAATTTCTCGTGTTACTGCTGATTGCCGGCGTTGTCGCCCTTGCCGCACCACTCGCCGCACAGAATACGACGGTTACGGTGAACGAGGTTCAGATTAGGGACAAAGAGACTACCGGTACCGCCTACTCTAACGCGCGGGATGTCGTTGAGGGTGAAACCCTCCAGGCAGGCGATGAGGTCTGGTTTAAGGTGACATTTTCCGCGGGCGTAAGACTTTCGCCCGGCTTGAAATTTAGTGCGGGGTACTGGGTCACTGGCGAGGATACAGGGGACACGTCTCTAGAGATTGTGAACGCCAATGGTACGACGTGGACAGAAAACGCGTCTGCTGCGACAGTTTTTTACTTTCGATACACAGTGGGCGGAGTCCTCCGTGGCCCTAAGCTGCAAATCTGGTCCGGTGCCGTGTATGGCTTAACCTCTAACTCAGGCAAAATCAAAAATAATGCGGGTACTGCCCTTACTGTGGCGTGGCCACATTTCGTCATTCAGGATGCCGGTGCCTTCGCAAGTGGCGCCTCCACGCAACCCTTCGTGGCTGACGCTAGAACCGGTGGAGGTCCACTTCCCTGGGAGATACCTATTCGTATGGACGGTAAAGGCCCTACCATAGTTGTTCATAACCATCCGTCCGGCGACGCGAATTTAAACTCTCCCCTAAAAATGGTTAGTGATCCAGTTTCCGGGCAACACTACTCCCACTTCGTTGAGGCCAGACGCGTGAATTACGGTAACCGCACCGATTTTACTTGGTTTGGGCCTGGGTCTATTTACGAAGAACCCGGGGATCCGACTAAGAATTATCGCGCCTTTGACGGTACTCTTAACAACAACAAGGGATACTCCTTAGCTCCAGCGACTGGTACCGCGAATACTGGTGGTTATAAGGCAGGTGAGAAGATGGTGTTTCGGGTGACTTTCAGCGAGAATGTGACAGTCACCAACCCCAGCGATCTGAAACTGAGGGTGCAGTTTTACGAGCGACCTCAAACAAAGAATGCATCCCTTAAGAGTGGACAAGGAGATGGAACCGCAACGACGCTAGACTTTGAGTACGATGTGGTGGCAGGTGACGGCAATTTCGGCGACAGCACGAGTGTTTGGGGATTAAAACGTGTAGCGAACACTGCGAAAATCACAGACCAGTATGGCAACGAATTTGACTTTACTGTGTGGCCGAACAACAATTCTAGATGGCTCGCACCAAACCACCCGAGTGCCAGCCATAACGTAGATACCTACCCGCCGACGGTGCGGATTGCCAGGGTGCCGTTGGATGCAGATGGCGCACCGGATGATGACAACCATGATATAGTGTATGGTTTGGCTGCTTATGACCTCGATCTGGTAAACCAAGAACAAGGCATAGTGGAAAGGGGAGAGACCTTCACGGTGTACATCACTTTCCTTAATGACCTCCCTGTAGGGAATAGCAACTTAGGGGAGTCCCTTCACCCGGATCATCTGCTTACAGCCAGCGGTATCAAGGTCATGGCAGGGGCTACACCAATTGAAAATGCCGTTTCTAACGTTAGGTATCATGGTATGTGGGGCCGGGCCTTTACTGCCCCACAAGCCGCGGTTTACCTTGCCACCATCACGGCACCTTCGGATTATGATGGAGATCTGACAGTACAGGTGCCTGCGGGTAGTGATAGTGCTGAGATCGTCAAAGACATCGCTGGTAACCACAACTATGCATCCAATATGTTAATGGTCCCTGTCGGCAGTAGCATCGCTCTAAGAAATCCTGTGGCAACTTTCCACGGTACTGCCCCTGTCACCTACTCTTTCGGAGATAAAATTCAGGTTAAGGTCGCTTTCACGAATGTTAGTGCTACTAACGGGTTGTTCGTAAAGCCCGCTGCCAACGGGAATTTGCCCTACATCACGCTGCTTCTTGGAAGTTCGGCTGATGCGACTGCGAAGAAAGCCTACTATGATGCGGTTGCGACTACTGCTGCGATCGCCAAGAGTGGCCTCATCTTCTCCTATCCAGTGGTAACTGGAGACGAGGATGATGATGGTGTAGCCATTGAAGCAGGGCTAACGCTTAACGGTGCGACGATTAGCAACAGCGATGGTGAGACTCCCCCTGGTGCTGTTCCTTCCCAGACGATCTTGGCTACGGGAGCTAGTAGTATGGCGGCAGTCGCTGCGGATGCGAGGCGGAAGGTAGATGCGCCCGATTTGGGTGTGCCGACCAAAACGACGCTGCCTTTGCCAACAGTAACGGTTCTCAAAGAAACTTTTGTTGTGCTAGCACATAAAGGTGCGTCTGTCTCCAACACCGGCGTAAATAATAGGTTTCATCCTGTAGGGAACTTGCCGAACTTAGAAAACTTGTTAGGTCCCAACAGCAACGGTGGTACCCTTGAATTGGTTCACACCGGTGCTGCAGATGCCGCTTCGAAAGTAGCTGGGCCCATCATCACGGAAATCATGTGGGGCAGCGATCTGAGTCAAACGGATCCGAAGTTGAGCCAGTGGATTGAGATTTACAATGCAAGCACGGCGAGTGTTAATTTGTCAGATTACTCGTTGGAAGTGACACCCTTTGGCCCGGACACTTTCTCTGCCGATGAAAAAGCGGTTGATACCGTAGGTAACTTGGGGAACGGCAAATGGGCCGTGCCGGGCCAAGGTGGTCGAACAGTGGCAGTGGAGGCGACTGAGGAGATGGAAGGTGCTGATGTTGTGCCGCTGATTTCCATGCGCCGTAAAGTTGATTTCAGCAAGGCGGCGAAGGATGTGAATAATGGCACGCTTTCTAGTAGTTGGGAGGCCAGCACTACGCCTGTGCTCAATATTGCGTCCAATCGTATCGCGACCCCGGGTGCAAAACCTGCCACGCAGATAACGCAGGCACAGCGAACCCTTATCCCGTATTCGCCTGTTATCATCAACGAGATAGGGAACTTTACGGACAACGAGAACGATTGGATAGAGCTCCGCAATGTGTCCACGGGTGAGGTGAATCTCAAAAACTGGCGTTTGAGCGTTATCACTGCGAAGGGTACGGAAACGCTTGTGATGGCTTTCCCGGGTGATAAGGGTGATTACAAACTCGGTGCAGGCAAGATACTGCTGATAGTGAACAAAGATCCGTTGAACACGCCTTTGGTGCGCGGCAAAAAGTTTGGCGATGCTGATGGTATGACTGCGGCAGCGGATCAGGAAAAGCACGGCATCGAGACGGATGCGATGTTCTATGATGCGAAGGGCGCGCTGGAGAATCTGCCGAGTGGCGTTAATCTCCTGTTAGTGCTGCGCAGCGAGAATAAAACGAACCATGAAAAGATCGTAGATATCAGTGGTAACCTGTTTGCAGCAGATGAGGCGTTGAAAACCAGTATTTGGCCCCTTAAAGCCACGCCTGCAGGGCACAGCAACGCGATTAAAGACGGGTTTAAAGACAACACCGTCTTTAGACGTAATAAGGCCGGTGAAGGTTTTGGCGACCAAGTGTGGGTGCCGGTAGGTTACACCGGTCTCGGGTATGACCGGAGTGCGGGTAACACTGATGTCAATGGTGGCACGCCTGGGTTCCCGAATGATGCGCTCAAGGAAAAACCGGGAGATCTTGCTGGTGGTGCAGTTACCATCAGTGAGATTATGGTAGTCTCCGATGGCGGGCGTTATCCGCAATGGATAGAGCTCCGCAATAGTTCGCCTTCCCAAGGTATCAACCTTAATGATTGGCATCTGCGAATAGAAAATGAGGGCACTGATGTGGATTCCCGTCGGAATGTCACTATCAATCTGCCGGACGATTACATTATTGGCCCGAACCAGACGCTACTGATTGCGACGCGTCGTGGTTCTGCACCGGAGCCGCTGAACTCCCAGCGCGTGATGCTCTTGTGGACCGACAGCGACAGCGGAGGTGCGCGGCAAGCGTTAGAGGTTGACAATAGCCGGTTTTCGATGCTGAGCATGAAAGGGTTCACGTTGGAGTTGTTCGGCAAAGATGTGGCGTTGTCAGGCACTCCCACCGACACAGTGACGATTGGTGCGGTGCTGCTGACAGCGGACAAGATTGGTGATGCGGAGCAACGTATCTCGCTTATCCGCTACTATGACGGCAGAGTTGCAACAGACAACTGGGGTAGCGCGAAAGGTTCCGAGCAACTGATCCGGATTCCGAGCGACACCTACTACGGTATTTCAGACGATATCGGCACACCGGGCTACTATCCAGGTACGGCTTTGCCAGTGTCATTGTCAAGTTTCTTACCCAAACGTACGGATGCTGGTGTAGTTATCAAGTGGACGACGCAGTCGGAGTTGAACAACGCAGGGTTTAACATTCTGCGGAGTGCGACGAAGACAGGTGCGTTTGTGGTTATCAATCCCACGATGATTCAGGGTGCGGGCACCACAGGTGAAAAGCAGACTTACAGCTACACCGACAAGACTGCCAAACCGAACATTGTCTACTACTACCAGATAGAGGATGTTTCGTTTGATGGGCATCGTCAGCGTCTGACGGGTGCGACTCGCTTGCGCGGGCATATTGGTGCTGCGGGTAAACTGACGACGACGTGGGGCGATTTAAAGGTTCAAGAGTAAGATTCGGGGATATATTCTAAACTAACCTAAGCATGGCGGGGCGGTGGGCTTCGGTTCATTGCCCTGCTTTTTTTTTCGTCTGAATCGCGGATTTTGCGCGTCTGAATCGCGGATTTACGCGGATGACGCAGATAAACGCGGATTTTGGGGTCTCGCGGTTCGACATCTTCGGGAAGGTGAGGGGAGGTTCGTCTGAATGCACGGCGCTTAGGGGCGCGGCGCATTTTAGCCCTGTCAGGTCGGTATGTGTATAGAGACGCAGGCGACCCTAGATGCTAAGCCCCAGCGGGGCGACATGTGTCTTGACGCTATCTGATACGGCTCCCAATCGGGCGGGGAGACCCCGCCCCTACGGGCCTAAGGTTGTTTTGTAGGGGTAGGCCTTGTGCCTACCCTGTTTTCTTGTGGGTGAGCTGTGCCGCGCCTATGCCTACAAAAAATGCTGACTCGCGCGGGCCCCAAAATCCGCGTTAATCTGTGTAATCCGCGTAAATCCGCGATTCAGACGAAAGACATCCGCGATTTAGATAGCGTCGCGACACATGTCGCCCCGCTGGGGCTTAGCATCTAGGGTAGGCCGCGTTTCTATACACATTTCGCCCCGCTGGGGCTAAAGGGTAGGCACAAGGCCTACCCCTACATAGGAAGGGTAGGCACAAGGCCTACCCCTACAAAAAATGTTGACCCGCGCGGCCCCCTAAAATCCGCGTCATTCTGTGTAATCCGCGTAAATCCGCGATTCAGACGAAAGACATCCGCGTCATTCTGCGTAATCCGCGTAAATCCGCGATTCAGACAGAGGCACTACACATGTCGCCCCGCTGGGGCTTAGCATCTAGTGCCGCCTGCGTTTCTATACACATACCGCCCTTACAGGGCTAAAACGTTAGACATCCCCACCGGCGATATCCTGCGCGTAGGGGCGGAGTCTCCCCGCCCGCGCCTCTACTTCGCGTACAATTGCAGATTTTACTGAAGAACTGAATACCTTTTTAGGTTGACATCTGTCTCCGAAAAGCGGTATAATAGAAAAGTAGTAGGCACGCTCCGCGTGCCGTTAAACCAACGTAAGCGAGGAGAATTGACTGACGTGTTTTGCTTTAACTTGCAAAGTAGTAGGCACGCTCCGCGTGCCGTTAAACCAAAAAGTCGGAGACAGGTATGCTTCCCCGCAAAGCGGGGTAACATACAAGTGGTGCTCAGCAGCGTCTGCGTTCTTGTTATGCTTTCATGCGGAAGCGGAGAAATCCAAAATTTTGAAGGCATTGAAATCCAATCCGATCCGCGCGTAGACCGCATCGACATTAGAATTTACCTGCTCGATAGAAACGGCATACCACTGATATGGAACCAGAGCATTCTCAGCCCAAGTGTAGGGGTAAGCACTATCTCTGAGGCTGACTTTACCACCAACGTCAAAGTCTACTCCATGCGGAATGGAGCAAAACATAAGAAGGTTTACGATGGCCGCCTGATTGATCTCCGCTGGTCGCAGGAGCTCAATAGATTAGATAGGCTGCTAACCGCCGAAATTCCACGCGTCTTGATTGAAGAAGATGCGGAACGTGATACGCCCCTGGGTGTCATCACCGTTGAAATTCAGACTGAAAAACAGGGGCCCTTCACAGATACATTGGAAAGAACCGCTATCTATAAGTTTTAACTATGCCTATTCACACGCAGGACTATCGACATTGGCACGGCACCCTAAAACCACGCAACGCCACACGGTGGTGGGTTATCACAAAAGCAGAACTGAAACTGCTCGCACAACGTAAATTTGTCCGATTAATCGTTGCCATCCCGCCTTTAATCTATGTATTCGTTCACGCCATTTTAATCTACCTGATTAACCAGGTGCCAGGCGCGACACTCCCGCTTAACATCGACCCTGAGTTTTTTCAAGATTTTCTATTTCGGCTGCTGCCGATTCCCTCTGCATTCCTTATCGCCTTGGTAACCATTTTTGGAGGCTCCGGCTTAATTGCCAACGACCTGAAGAACAACGCGCTCTCTCTCTACCTATCCAAACCGATTTCGTGGATAGATTACCTGATTGGAAAATTTGCTGTCGTCGGCATTTTGCTTGCCTGCCTAATGCTCATCCCCGGGCTGTTGCTATTTCTTGAACACCTGCTCTTAACCGATACATCCTTTTTCAAAGCGAACTATTGGCTACCGCTTTCCATCATTGCCTATTCGGTGATTATCATCATATCCGCCAGCCTGTTGATGCTGCTGTTCTCATCGCTTACCGCAAATCCTCGCTACGCCACGATCGGCTTCTGCGCGGTTTGGTTCGGCACACCTGTCATTTACGAAATCCTGAAAGAGATTACCCGAACCAGCAGCGTCGCTTTGGTGTCGCTTTGGGCAAACTACGACAGGCTCGGCACTGGCCTGTTTGGCAATTCACCCAACTATGCCGTGC
Source organism: uncultured Poribacteria bacterium (assembly GCA_958295855.1). Taxonomy (GTDB): domain Bacteria; phylum Poribacteria; class WGA-4E; order WGA-4E; family WGA-3G; genus CATQHH01. The sequence goes on from OY282383.1 coordinate 2,201,650, forward strand.
ATTGGTTTTGGGCACTCTTCACGTTAGTTGCACTCGTAGCCCTCTGTCTGTTCGTCCTACGGCATCGAATTCGCGCAGTCGAAATTGTCAAGTGAGTTACTTTCTTTTTATGTTGTAGGGGCAGATTCCCGTGCCTGCTCAGTGCGCGAACCCCAGAAAAACCGATGCCTCTGTAGGAGCAGGTTTCGGTGCGGGCGGGCACTGCAGCTCGCCCCTACAAACTTTACCGTAATCTTGCCCCATTTGCATCCCACATCTCACCCTCCGAATAAACCTGCGGCGGTGTTATAGGAGTCAGGTTCGGAATCCATTCAGAGCAGAATTGTTGAACTAACCGCACCGCATTCTGATAGGCAATCCGATCCTTCGTCTCATCGTCAAGGCGCGCCGACTCAATTTGCGCCTGCACCAAGCGAAAATCGTAGTACGGCAGGTCGCTACCAAACATGATTCTATCGTTGCCGAGGTTATTAACGAGATGCACCAGGTCCCAACTTGCATCCGCACCTTCAGGCTTCTGTGCAACATCAAACCAGATATTCTCACATGTCCTACACTGCGCAATAGCATCAAGATGTCCGGCTTTGTTCATTGAAACATGCCCGATAATAAAGGTGACCTCCGGAAACCGTTGCGCGTACGCGGCGATATTTCGGGTTGAACCCGCCTGATGCAGTAGACACAGCCCTTTATGCATCGCTACTACTTCAAGGAAGGAATGTAATTCACCGCCAAGTGAATGCCCGGACAGCCCCGGATGGCACATAAAACCGACTAAACCCTCTTCCTGCAGTGCCTTTTCTAATTCGTCGACACCCGCTTGCTCGTGTCTAGCTTCTACAATTCCAAGTCCGATCGGGAAGCGTTCAGGGTATAGCTTGCATGCAGTGGCGATTGTCTCGTTTTGCGTGCGCGTGTCCAATACGCCCCGTGCTTGTGGGCCGCCGGCTGTTGGGCACGGAATCGCACCGATAACTCCTGCTGAAGCCATCCGAGCGAGACACCTCCCAACGCTCTGGCCAACAACAGGGGCACGTGATACTGTCATACCAATGTGGCAATGTACGTCAAAATAAGGACGCATAAACTCTCCTTTCTTCCTAGAGACATGATTTTTTGTGGGAGCGGTTTCCCAATTGTATGTTACCCGGCTTTGCGGGGAAGCATACCTGTCGCCATCTCCCCTCTTAAACCGTTAAAATGCCGGCACAGGCGCGTAAGTGTTAAAACCACCTGTTCTATCTTCCCCTTGCAACAGATAGATATGATGTGTAGGCCGCCACGCCGCACCGGGATAGCGCACATTCGCGGGCATATAGCGCATTGTGTAGCCACACCGCCGTTTCTGCGAGACATTAGGACTGGAATTATGGATTGTCCACGCATCGTGAAAATGGCACTCGCCAACCTCCAACTCCAGGGCGACTGCCTTAGATGTATCCAGGTCCGCGTCCACAACCTCGCTTCCAAAGAGGTGGTTTTTCCGGTCGACTGCCTCATAACGCCGATCGCGTAGGGTATGGCTTCCGGTGATGACACGCATGCATCCATTTTCAACCTTCGATTCATCCACTGCCAGCCACATCGTGATAACGTGCATCGGCTCCAGCATCTTGCCCCAATAGACTCCATCTTGGTGCCATGGCACCTCCATGCCGTCGTTTTCCCGTTTGCTAATAAAATGGCTCGACCAGAGCACAATATCTGGTCCGATAAATCGCTCAATAACCTTCAACACGCGCGGATGTGTGAGGTATTTAAACAAAAACGGATGCTCAAAGTGTGGCACGTCCATCTGCTCCGGGCGTTTACCTGCCGGCAAATTCGCAATCATCTCGTCCACATAATCTCGGAGTTCGTCCAACTCCGGTGTTGTGAAGATACGTCCATAAGTGAGATACCCGTTTTCCTTGTAAAATTTAACCTGTTCGTCAGAGACAGTTGTTTGCGGGCGCCAGTTCATGTGATGTTCCTCCTTTTTGGTAATTTCATTATAGCCGCGCTTTGCAGAAAGGTCAAGTGCCTGTTTCTGTCTCATGGAGCATTTCGTTTTAAGAAATAGGTTTATGTTTGTCAAGGACATGGATGGATGCCCGGTTTGATAATTGTATGTTACCCCGCTTTGCGGGGAAGCATACCTGCCTTGTATTCCATTCAAGAGTGCCCTATCCGACTGTGCCGAAACTTGACAAATTGCAGAGCGTGTGATAGAATTTCATCTATGAAAATTGTAGTTGCGCCCGATTCATTCAAAGGGAGCGTCAGTGCACTCCAAGCTGCGTGTGCGATTGAGCAGGGGCTCCGCCGCGTTTTTCCCACCGCTGTTATTGAAAAAATCCCTATGGCAGATGGTGGCGAAGGCACTGTGCAATCGCTTGTTGATGCGACAGGCGGACATCTCCGAACACAGCGCGTGCTTGCTCCACTCGAAAACGAGGTTGACGCACAATTTGGCATCCTCGCAGATGGAGAAACCGCTGTCATTGAGATGGCATCCGCCTCTGGCTTACCGCTTGTCCCCGTGGATAAACGGAATCCGCTCCGCACCACCACCTATGGCACCGGGCAACTCATCCACGCCGCTTTGGAGGCCGGGTGCAGACGCTTAATTATCGGCATCGGCGGAAGTGCGACGAACGATGGCGGAGCAGGCATGGCGGAAGCACTCGGCGCAAAATTGTTGAACGCGAATGGAAAACAGATACCGCGCGGCGGCGGGGGGCTGGCCGAATTGGCTTCAATAGATATAACAGGTTTACATCCTGCTATTGCTGAAACCGACACTGTCGTCGCCTGTGATGTCAACAACACCTTGACCGGGCCAGATGGTGCCTCACACGTCTATGGGCCGCAGAAGGGTGCCACCCCTGAAATGATTGAAACGCTGGATGCACATCTCGCAGATTTTGACGCGGTGTTGACGCGGACACTCGGACAATCCTTTAATGACATCCCCGGCGCAGGAGCCGCTGGCGGGTTGGGTGCAGGGCTCATGGCGTTTCTCAACGCAGAATTGCGACTCGGGGTCGATATTATGATTGATGCCGTTAAACTCAAAGAACAGATGAAAGATGTCTCCCTTGTCATCACCGGTGAGGGGCAACTGGACTTCCAGACAGCGTTTGGGAAAACACCTGTCGGTGTCGCGAAGGTCGCAAAAGCGCACAATATTCCTGTCATCGCGATTGCCGGCGGCATCGCGGAAGGGGCTGGAGTTGTTTATGAAGCCGGCATTGATGCGATGTTAGGCATCGTACAAGAACCTATGTCTCTTGAAGATGCGGTTGGAGATGCTTCGCGGTTGATAGCTGACACTGCAGAGCAAGCTGCACGATTAGTTGCTATCGGTTATAGTGGATTGAGAAGAGGGAATTAACGCGAAAACCCAAATTCAGTAGGTTGGCAGGGGGGAAGGATGGGAGCGTGCCCCAGCCTTCCAATTAATAGCCATCTTACAACGGCAACACCGGCGCATCTTTCAAAAAATCGTTTGTCTCTGTTTGCCACCTTTTTAGTTCAGCAGCAAGCACCCGGATACGTTCTGTATGTTCGGGCCGGTCAGCGAGATTGGCTGTCTCCCACGGATCTTGTGCTACATCGAACAGTTGGATGCAATTTGTGCCGGCCCCGGTCTCTTTGGAGACATAGTAACGGATTAGTTTCCAACGTCCATCGCTGACGGTGCGTTGAATGTCTCGATACGCGGCGAAGACCGTGTCTCGTACTGCTTCTACACTGCCATCCATCAACGGTACTAAGCTGCTCCCTTCAGTTGTATCAGGGCATGCGACATCGGTGAGAGCGCAGACGGTAGGGAATACGTCGTACAGATAGGTCAAGGCATCCACTGTTAAGCCTTCGGGGATCCCCGGTCCCGCAAATATAGAAGGCACGCGGATGCTATGGTTATAGAGGTTCTGTTTACCCAACAGCCCATGTTGTCCGACAGCAAGCCCGTGGTCGGCGGTATAGATGATAATCGTGTTTTCGAGATGGCCGGTGGATTCTAACGTTTGCAGAACCCGCCCGATCTCGGCATCCATGTGCGTAATCATTCCATAATAGTCGGCAATGTGTTGTTGGACAATTTCAGGGGTGCGTGGGAATGGTGCCAACACTTCATCCCGGATGTGCATCTCGCCGTTGTCAAACGGATGCTCGGGGCAGAAGTTTTCCGGGATGGGCATGTCCTGTGGTGGATACATCGCTGCGTATTCCGCGGGTGGTGTTCTCGGGTCGTGCGGTGATGTAAAGGCGAGGTAGAGAAAGAAAGGGTTTTCCGCGTCGGAGTCATGGAGGAATTGCACCGCTGAATCTGCAAAGAGTGCTGTAGAAAACTTTTCGCCGGAATATTTGGCCTCGTTCGGGTAGGTACCGCTCGCATCATAATCGAAAACAGGCACGTCGAGATGGTTGCTCATTCCGCCGAAGAAAATCTTGGCACCGTCAGCGAAGCTGTTGGTAAACGTTTCCTTGTCGTTATGCCATTTCCCTGTTGCAAAGGTATGATACCCGGCTTCGCGCATGACTTGTGGCCAGACTGCCAAATCCCTGTTAATCTGTTGCATGCCGCTGCGGAACAGATTTGCGCTGGTGAGAACAGCGGCGCGGCTTGGCACGCAAACTGCCCCGACGAGAGAGCCCATGATGTGTGTTTGGCGGAAGGTAGTCCCGCGCGCCATGAGCGAATCCAGCGTTGGTGTTTTCACAGCTGCATCGCCCATGCCGCCGATGGCATCCCACCGATGGTCGTCGGCGATGATGAAAAGAATGTTGGGGCGTGAGGACATATTTTCTCCTATCATTTAGTTGTCAGTTATCGGTATGAGTATGCTTCCCCGCAAAGCGGGGTAACATACAAAGCGGTTTTCAGCAAGAGAAGTGCCTTTTTCTGACGACTTTCACCAACACCTCGTGCCTTGCAAGATGTGGCAGACGAGGCGTTGGTGAAAACTGAACGGTGATAACTCGTAAAGGAAATTCGGATGAAAATTGCGACTATTGAACAATTTTTCCCGCGTCGCCGGACGCGCCTTGTGAAGATTACAACAGACACCGGCATCGTCGGGTGGGGCGAAACGACACTCGAAGGTAAACCCAAAAGTACCTGCGCTGCAGTAGACGAACTGGCAGCCTATTTTATCGGCAAAGACCCGCTGCGCATCGAACACCATTGGCAACATGTCTACCGCGCTGCATTTTTCCGCGGCGGAAATATTCTGATGTCTGCCTTGTCCGGCATCGATCAGGCGTTGTGGGACATCGCTGGCAAGTACCATGGGGTGCCTACCTATCAATTACTCGGCGGTGCTGTGCGCGACCGAATCCGCGTTTATGCACACTGGGGAATCGGCAGTTTGACAGATGAAGGAAAAGCTGCCGCGAAGGCACGCCTTGAATTTTTACAGCAAAAAGGAGGCTACACAGCGTTTAAGAGTGGGCCCGGTGGCAAGTGGCGTGCACACGAGCCTCCAGCAGTAATCGATGAATTTGTGGAACGTGCCTATCTTATGCGCGAGTGGGTCGGCCCCGATGTCGAACTTGCCTTCGATTTTCACGGTAAGATGACTCCCGCGCTCGCTATAGAAATCTGCCATGAACTTAAAGGGATGCGTCCTATGTTCGTTGAGGAACCCATCCCACAAGAGAATGTAGATGCGCTCAAACAGGTCTCAGATCACGTGCCGTTTCCGATTGCCACAGGCGAACGGTTGCTTACGCGTTGGGGCTTTCGCGAGATTTTTGAGAAACAGGCGGTCGCCTACCTACAGCCCGATACCTCCCACGCCGGGGGCATTACTGAACTGAAAAAGATTGCAAACATGGCGGAGGTTTACTATATGCACATCGCGCCACACTGCGCGATTGGCCCGGTTGCCTTCTCTGCATCGCTTCACGTGGATGCGGTTGTCCCGAATTTTCTAATTCAGGAGCAGATCGATGACGGTTTGGGTGCCGGACTGTTCACTGAAGACTGGCAGGTCAAAGCGGGGCACATTGAATTGCCCACAAAACCAGGACTTGGTTTTGATATTGACGAGAAGGAAGCACAACAGACGCTTGAAACCTACCCTGAAGAGCTCGGCGGCGAGTTTTACTACGATACCGATGGCAGTGTGGCTGATTGGTAAGTAGAACATTCGGGGTTACAAACCCCTGCTACAGAACAGCGAGCCTACTAGAATTTTTGCCTAAACTACCGGTTTACGCTGGGCAACGTAAGGCGGCTCCAGCATCAACTTCTGGTCTTCGTCTGACATCAGGTTGCGGAGTTCATCGTCGTATCTGCTTGGTCCCCATGCGGAATGACCTGGGGAGTACTTGAACAGAATCGACCGGCGCTGGTGTACAGCAGTCCAAGGGAGAGTGCCATGTGTCAATGCCTCCGTGAAGATGACGGCATCTCCCGCCTTCTGATGTACTGGGGCCATACAGGTCTGGTTGTCCACCACAGGTCGAAAACGTGGGGGGCAAGGGTAGTTGCTCTTATGGCTACCGGGGATACAACAGAAGCCACCGTGCCCCGGAAGCATATCTGTTAAAGCCCACGAGACCACGGTTAACCCGTTGTACATCCGCTCGTTACGGAAAACATAGTACTGCGCCGGGTCGTAAGGGGTACCACCGCCGTGGAGCGTGCCACCCGGATTGCCATCTTTCATCAAGATACCGTAGACATGATCTAATCGGAATTTTGGACCGACTATCTCTCCTAAAAACGGCATAATGCGCGGGTGATTCAGGAGTTTCCGAAACGCATGGCTCTCCCAACTCAAAAATCCACCGAACCTTTGTGAATGGATGTCAGTGTCAACTGGATTTGCGTATTCTTGTGCGTCGATGAGCGCGTTCAGTTCAGCGAGCTCATCCGTTCCCAAGACGTTTTCGATGTTGACATATCCCCACAGGTCGAACAAGTATTTTTCCTCGGCGTTCATGAAGACACCTCCGTTTTGGGCTTTTAACGGTAGTACAAACCGTTAGTTTGTGCGACTATTGATGCGCCGAACGCGAAGTCGGTTCAAGCCGCGTGACAACGATTTTTTCTCTATCCAGCAGCTCGCCGACGCGCGGTGAGATTTCGTTTACCCACCGGTCGTCTTCATAAACCGCTGCGTAAAGTTGTTCCCGTTGCGCCTCGCTCTCAAACCGGCGGATCCAGACGTAAAGATCGTCTTCCTCTTCACCCACAAAACTACCAATCACCACCATGCCTTTAGAAATCTGGAAAGGGATGACCGTTTCTTCCATGTATTGCACCCAGTTGTCGCGTTGGCCGGGTTTGGTTCGATATTGCCGTAATTCAAAGAAAGCCATAAAATATCTCCTTATTGAAAAATGTCTAATATCCCTTAGATTTTGCTAAGTAACTTGTCCACTATTGGTGACATTTGATCTCGCACTTCCTCATACCGCCCCATCAAGTTATCAACCTTACTCCGAAGCGTTTCCTTTTCCTCGTACAGCGTATTGATATCGCGTTGGAGTTTTTGGTTCGCTGTCTTCAGTTGGTTGGTTTCGGATGCCTGATTGGCGACGATGTTCCGGAGGGTTTGATTCTCTGTTTTCAGCTCCTCATATCCTGACTTAAGTTCGTCAATTTCGGAGGCTTGGTTAGCGATAATATTCCGGACAGTTTGATTCTCCGATTTCAACGTTCCAATTTCAGATGTCTGATTAGCAACGGTATTTTGGAGTGTTTGATTCTCCGATTTCAACGTTCCAATTTCAGCTGCCTGGTCAGCAACGGTATTTTGGAGTGTTTGATTCTCCGATTTCAACGTTCCAATTTCAGCTGCCTGGTTAGCAACGGTATTTTGGAGTGTTTGATTCTCCGATTTCAACGTTCCAATTTCAGTTGCTTGTGCGGCAATTTCAGCTGCCTGGTTAGCAACGGTATTTTGGAGTGTTTGATTCTCCGATTTCAACGTTCCAATTTCAGTTGCTTGTGCGGCAATTTCAGCTGCCTGGTTAGCAACGGTATTTTGGAGTGTTTGATTCTCCGATTTCAACGTTCCAATTTCAGTTGCTTGTGCGGCAATTTCAGTTGCTTGTGCGGCAATTTCAGCTGCCTGATTAGCAACGGTATCCTGGAAGTTCTGATTTTCCGCCTTCAGTTCGTTGATTTCAGATGTTTGGGTTACAACGATACTCCGGAGGTTTTGATTTTCTGCCTTCAGTTCCCTCTGTCCGGCAGCAAGGTTATCAAACTGTTTCCGGAGCGTCTTGTACTTCCACACACCAACAAGGATAGTTCCGCCGATTAGACTGAGATCGATAATGGCAACACTCAGTAAACTTAGATCCATTGTTTTTTGTTTCCTGTTGATAAAGGCTTGGAATCTTCACAGTATTCCAAGTGAATTGTACCTCATTGGCAGAAAGGAAAATAAGAGCATCTGCTTCTCATTTGATGCTAAATTTATGATAACATGAAACTCCGCGAATGTCAAGGTTAACAGTTCGCTTTGCCCAATCAATAAGGGTATTTCCTAAGCCATGTTACGGTGTTATATCAAAATAACTTGATTCGTATAGTTTTTGTTGGGTGGAAGCCGGGTGAAGACATGGCTCCGCCCTCACAAATCAAACGCTTATGGTGTTACAGGCGATTATAGCCGTAGCCTTTACCCGTAATTTCAAAGAGTGCTGCCGCCGCTTGAAAGTGAATCTCCGCGTCCGCGTCCTGGAGAACTAATTCAAGCACTGGCACTGCATTTGCTTTTTTCGCTTCGCCAAGGGCCTTGATAATATCAATACGGAACGCCCTCGTAATTTTGGCTTCATGCAACGCCGTTAGTTTTGCAACCAACGCGGCGACTGCCTTGTCCGTTGCAATTTTGCCCAACGCACGCGACGCATCCCGCCGGATTTCCACGTGATTTGCATCGGTGTTCATCACCTCAATGAGTGCGTCAGTTGTTGCAACATCAGCCAATTCACCGAGGCCTTGCGTGGCGGCTCGCCGTACATCTTTGTCGGATTCGGTTTCGCCTTTCATAATTTGCACGAGGTCGGCGGTTAGTGCACTCATTCGGGATTGTCCAATGCTAAGTGCTGTAGCTTTTCGGATATCCACTACCGGGTCAGCTAACTGCTGTCTGATCTGTGAGACATCCAGCGCGACACCAGCTCCAGTGCACCGCCCTAAAGCAAACATCGCGGCGTTTCTCACTTGATGGCTTTCCCATTCATCTGCTGCCCGAGATGCCATTTTGGGAGCAACGAATGCTGGTAAATCTAGCTTTTTGGAAGCGTTGACGAAAACCTCCCAACTCCAGTTCCGCTTCAGAGCGTCGTTCCCAACCGCTCGCCTGTTTGCCGCATCTTCAAGCGCGACAATATATTCGGTATCGTCGATGAGCCGTTTACCAACCGCTTCAGCGGCAAGGGCACCTCCAATTTCACCAAGGGCGGTTGCGGCTTTTGTCCGGGAAGAGGCCTTGGCTAACGCATCCGTACTCGCATCCAAGCCTACCCGTTTGTCTTCAAGGAGCGCGATTAGTTTGGGGATTGCTGTTTTACTGCCGAGTTTGCCCAAAGCAATAATAGCGTTTTTCGAGATATTTCCGACTCGGATATCCAACGCACGAATCAGCACGGCTTCAGCAGTTTTATCGCCAATATTGCCGAGTGCTGCTACGGCGGCGGCGCGTACATTGTCCGGCTCTAGCGGATTTTCAACGATGTCGCTGAGTGGTTCGACAGCTTTTGCGTCCTTGAGGGTGCCCAAAGCAGCGGCGGCTCGCCATCGGATCTCGGCATTTTCATCGGAGAGTGCAGTCAGCAGCGGTGCGGCAGCACGTTCATCTTTAAGTGCACCAAGGGAGACAACCGCCGCTGCACGAATAGATTTCATCTCCTCGCCGTTTTCGAGAACGGCAATTAACGGTTCAACTGTCCGACGCTCTTTAAAACCACCTAACGATTCCGCTGCGCGCCTACGCACAACATGACTCGGATGCTTCAGTTCTGCCAGAATTGCATCAACTGCCTGTTTTTTATGAATTGCACCGAGTACATGCACGAGTGCCCATCGCACCCACTCATCATCCGCTGACTTGAGCGCGTCAAGCGCGAACTGCGTCGTCGCCTCATTTCCATCTTTGATTAACGAAGCGATTACCTCATTTTGCACGGATTGGACTTCGTACCCATCATCAAAACTTCCTAAGCCCTTCTTCACAACATCAACAAGTTCTTTATCCCCAGCCGGAATCTCTCGGAGGGCCTTCGCCGCTTCAACGCGCGTCGTTTCATACTTATCGTTTTTCAGCACATCTACTAGTGGGACAACAACCTTTTGCCCTTTGATTTTACCCAAAGCAATGGCTGATTCTTGACGGACAACGCCCTGTTTATCTTTTTTCAATGCAGTAACAAGCGGAGCTATTGTAGCATCGCCCTTCACTTCACCTAACGCCCACGCTGCGCTTCGGCGAACCGTTGCGCGCTGATCTTCCTCAAGCGCGCGAATCAGCGGCTCTATCACAACTTCACCTTTAATGATACCGAGCGCGCGGGCCACTTCACTTCGCACGAGGCTCGGGATAGGTTTTAATTCACCCCACGTGCGATAGTCTGCACGCGGATAATCTGCTGTCCACTGAATTTTCAAGGTTTCAACCTGGGCTCTGAGCGCGTCAAGTGTTTTATACTCCCGTTTCATGTGCCGCTGAAAATCTGAAATTTCGTCAAATTGTGTGGACAAGACCCAAACCAGCACAGGGATGATTTCGGGGGCTTTAATTCGGCTTAACACCTTCACAGCGTTGGCACGAGTGACGGGACTGGTTTCGTCACTGAGCATCAGCAGGAGCATTGGTTGCGTTGCTTCGGGAGATTTGAGTTGCCACAGCGCGTCAATTGCAGCGGAACGTAAGGTTTCACGCATCTGCTTATCCATCGCTATGATAAGCAGCTTTTGAACAGTGTCTCCCATTGATACCCCAATTTTCCCTAGAGCTACCGCCGCATTTGTAGCGGTGGTGTCGTCAAAGGATAGGGCGTTCGTCAGCGAAATAACAGCGCGATTGTTCTCGCCACGCGCCCGCATATTCCCAAGTCCTTGCGCCGCGAGTGCCTTCACCTCTTTATGTGCATCGTTGTTCAATGCTGCAATAAGCGGAGCTATCGCGCGCCGGTCGCCGATAGTGCCCAGAACCTCCGCAACTTTCACCCGAATTTCATCTGGGCCGTTTTTGAGTGCAGCCAGCAACGCTACAACTGCAACACCACGCATCTCAACCAGCGCAGCCAATGCCGCCCCTTGCAAATCTTCATCGGCTAACTGTTCAATCACGGGAAGTACACCTGCTTCAAGTTTGAGTAGGCCCAGTGTCTGAATTGCCGCGGATTGGGCACCAATTCGATACTTTTTCATCCATGAATCATCAATATAAGCACTCGCGATATACCGGTATTCTGTCGAAAACCCAGCATCCTCGTCCGGAATCAGGCTTCGCCCCTCGGTTTCTAGGACAGCGAGCAACGCCGGAAGCGACGGAGCCCCAATACGGTTGAGCGCATCTATCGCTGTATCTCTGACATAAGTGTTTGAATCGGCAAGCAGCCGGACAAGAGCGGGGACAGCAGTCTCCGCTTGAATGCTGCCCAATAGTTTCGCTGCATGCATCCGCACCTGCGCGCTGTTGTTTTTCAGGGCTATTTGCAATACCGGAATAACTTCCTTGCTCTTCAAATATTCAAGCGCAGCAACTGCTCTATACGCGACTTCCGGTGCGTCCTCCGTTTGGGTGAGAACTGATTTAAAGACAGGAATTAATGCCACGTTCCGCATCGTCCCGAGGTGGCGTATTGCCGCTTTTCGTACCCCTGCATCTGTATGTTGCGTTGCCTGAATCAGGAGTTCAACCACTGCTTGCTCATTGCCCAACTTCGTTGTCAGCTGCGCAACGGCTGCACGTGGAGCAGGCTGATAGCACTTTTCTGCCGCTAAAAGCCCTATGACTACAGATGAATCGGCATGTGCTACCAATTCAGGGAGGAGGCCCGCTCGTTTTTCTACAGCCTCAGCAAGCGACAACGCGAACAGCCCAGAGATAGAGTTCCGAGAACGAATAAACCGCTCCTGCCGGTCCAACTCGTCAGAATCCGGATCTTCTTGTATTGAGATAGCGTGGATGTCCGCATTCAACGTTTCAAGAAACGCGTTTGATTCCACAATCGCTTGATGCCAACCGGCGGTTTCTGTGCTAGTTCGGAGCCTTAGAAAAGCACTGAGGTGTTTTGCCTCCTGATTCGCTGAATTGTTTGAAATTGTCTTTTGAACTGCCGCTTGTGCATCGGTATAATTACCGCGAACAATTTCCACCCGCGCCAGCATAATGTCTTTGTCCTCTTTCTCACCACACCCTACCAAAAACACGATAGCCACGGTCAGTGTGAGATAACTACAGATAATAGGATATTTTTTCATATTTTCGACATTCCTTGCAGAAAAATTAGCAGGTATGCTTCCCCGCAAAGCGGGGTAAGATACAATCTGGAAACCCCTCCCACACAACGTTCGCAACCTAAGGAATGTCGCCTCCTTTTTTTTTAAATTGAAAACCGCAAATTGAGATTGTACGGGCAGTGCTACAGTGCCTGCTCCATGTTTCAGGAACCTCTCAGGCTGAACGAAATAAACAAATTCAGGCGAATTGCATCACAAACCTCCGCGCTAATTAAGGGTGCATAAGAAACCTCCGACGAGAGCTACGAGGCGCGCATTAGCGCGCGTTTTTGGTATCCTGCCAATGGTATTTGCCCCTGCAACCTGATTACTCCGCAAGGAATGACAAAAAACCAATTGGGAAACCGCGCTGAATCTCTATCAGGATTCGGAGATGTCTCCTACCCGGCAATTACTAATTTCGTTAGGTCAGCTACGGCATAGATACGTCTCGCGATGCGATTTAGCAACGCCAACCGATTTGTGCGCAGCGCGGGCTCCTTTGCCATAACCAGCACTTCATCAAAAAACCCATCTATCGCTGGCTGTAGTTCGGCCAACTGGGTTAAAAGTGTCGAGTACTCCCGTGCCTGAATGCTCTGCTCAAAGTGTGGCTTAGCAGCGGTGATGCACGCGGCTAACCTTTTTTCAGCATCGTCGTCCAGCAGTGTGATGTTCACAGCCTCCGGCGGATTCGCTGGTAAAATCCTAAGGATGCGGTTGAGCGCATTATACACCTCTTCAAAGTTCGGTGTCAAGCGAAATTGGGCAATAGCTTCAGCACGCTTGAGAATATCCAACACATCCACATCACCGACTGCTAAAACCGCATCCGCCACGTCAGGCGGGTGCTGCTGTGTATGCAAGATGCCGCGTAGGCGTTCTTTGATGAAACCAAGAACGCTCGTTTGTGTATCATCGGTTAATTCTACCGTGTAGAGGGAGCTCGCCTTTTCTACGACTGCATCTAAAGCGAGCGGCAACTGCCGGCCTTGGAGAATGCGGATTGTGCCGAGAGCATGTCGCCGTAGCGAGTAAGGGTCCTGCGAACCTGTGGGACGTTCTTCTATCCCAAAGTATCCGACGATGGTATCGAGTTTATCGGCGATGGCGAGAAGTGCTCCGGCTTCGGTTTCGGGCAACGGCGTGTCCGCACCAAGGGGTTGGTAATGTTCGGCAATAGCAGTAGCGACAGGTTCAGGTTCCCCGGCATTTTGGGCGTAATATCTCCCGCTAATTCCTTGCAAGGATGGGAATTCAATGACCATTTGCGTCGTCAAATCCGCCTTACAGAGCCAGGCTGCGCGTGCCAGATGATGGGCGGTTATTTGTGTTACCTGCAATTGTGTACCAATAAACTGCACCAATGCCTTAAGCCGGTCTGCCTTATCCAAGAGTGAACCGAGTTTGGCGTGAAAGACAACCGCACCTAAACGTTCGACTTTATCGGCGAAACCTATTTTCTGATCTTCCTTGTAAAAAAATTCAGCATCGTTGAGCCTTGCGTGAAGGACACGTTCATTCCCGTGCTGCACACCGGCGAAATTGCCATCTGTCCCGTTGGAAATCGTGATGAATTTCGCCGCTAGTTCTGATTCGCTTCTCCACATCGGAAAATAGCGTTGATGCTTCTTCATTGCGGTAATCAGCACCTCAGGCGGTATTTCCAAGTGTGATTCGCTAAAATTTCCGACGATGGGATGGGGGTTCTCTACAAGATAGTTCACTGTATCTAGCAATTCTTCGTCTAGTTTTGGGAGACATCCCTCGGTTTCTAAAACGGCTCTGACCTGTTTTTCGATTGTGTCCCTGCGTTCTTTCGGACAGGCGATGACTCCAGCAATGCGCAATTCTTCAATGTAGGTGTTTAAGTCAGCAGATGCCAAAGTTATCGGTTCAGGATGCAAGGCGCGATGCCCATAAGTTATCCTTCCAGCGTGCGCGGTGCCGTAAGCACAACTGACAACCTCATCTCCCAGTAATGCCACGAGCCACCGGATGGGGCGCACAAACCGCTTAGGGGTAGCGTCCCCCGAAGACCAGCGCATCGTCTTAAGAAAACGCATCCCTTCAATCCATTCAGGCAGGAGCGTTTTTAACACGTCCTGCGTTGATAATCCCTTCTCTAGTTTTGAAGCCGCAACGTATTCCCCACGCGCTGTTTCAATGATACGTAGTGCTGTAAGTTCAACGCCTTGCGTCTTTGCGAAGCCAATTGCCGCCTTTGTCGGGTTCCCGTTTTCATCGTAAGCGATGCGTTTCGGAGGCCCCACTACTTCTGTCTCCCGGTCCTCCTGGCGTGTTGCTAACCCGTTGACAGAGAGGGTAATGCGGCGCGGTGTGCCGAAGGTTTGAATCTCGCTAAAACCAATTCGGTGATTCGTAAACGATTCCGTTGCCATCTGACGCAACTGTTCAAGCACAGGCGGGATATAACTCGAAGGATTTGCCAACGCAGGAGGTGTTAAAAACGGCCCTGCCGGTATCTCTTCCGTACCAATTTCAAACAGTAGCTCTGTCGCTTTGTATGTTACCCCGCTTTGCGGGGAAGCATACCTGTCTTCCTGTACGTTTTTTATTTCGGTAGGCGCGCCTACAATATTTTGGGGGGAGGGACTACCAGACCTGACAATGTGTTGTGCTTCTTGCGGTGCATCAGCCCACTTTCCGAACAGCGGATGTCCCATCTCTTCGCGCTGTGCAACATACGCGCGCGCAATCCGTTGCGCAAGCCGCCGCACCCGCTCAATGTAACTCACCCGCTCCGTAACGCTGATGACACCGCGGGCATCCAGCATATTGAAGGTATGTGAGCATTTCAAGACATGATCGGTTGCGGGCAGCACTAATCCTGCATCTAAACAGGCATGGGTTTCCTTCTCATAAGTGCTGAACAGTTCAAAAAGCATCTCCACATTTGCATGCTCAAAGTTGTAAGTTGAGTATTCCACCTCGCTTTGTCGGTGGACATCACCGTAGTTGAGGTGTTCGTTCCAGCGGATGTCAAAAAAGTCGTCAACATCTTGCAAGTAGAGTGCGATGCGTTCAAGCCCGTAGGTAATCTCGGCACAGACCGGGTCGAGATCGATGCTCCCCATCTGTTGGAAGTAAGTAAACTGTGTGACTTCTGCACCGTTCCACCAAACTTCCCAACCGAGCCCGGAGGCACCGAGTGTTGGCGATTCCCAGTCATCTTCCACAAACCTAATGTCGTTCTTGCGTGGCGAGATGCCGAGGTGATACAGACTCTCAAGGTAAAGCGGTAGCACATTCTCCGGTGCCGGCTTTAGGATTACCTGATATTGGTAATATGCCCCCAGACGAAAGGGGTTTTCGGCATAACGGCCGTCGGTCGGCCTCCGCACAGGTTCCACGTATGCGACTTGCCACGGTTCCGGCCCGAGGCACCGCAAAAACGTTGCCGGATTAAAGGTGCCCGCGCCAACCTCACTATCGCACGGTTGCTGGATGATACACCCGTGGTCTGCCCAAAATTTCTCTAATGCTAAAATTATTTCTTGGAAAGTCATAGCTGTTTTGGTAACTTGCTCCGTTTGAATGAATGGATACATGTTTATTGTAACACACTAAGTCTTTTTAATCAATTGGAGAACCTGCAAACAGCACCTATTGCCGGAGAGATGCTGGAGTCGTCAATAACGACCAGTCCGGTTCATCCTCCGCATCTCCGAGCGGGCCGTGGGCGTTACGCACGATGCGGCGTTGCGCGTCATACCAATCCGTGTAGCTTGTCGCAGGTTGGAGTTTGTCGTTGCGGGCGTTCATCAATCTTGAGAGGGTGTTCTCCATATCGTCCGCCAACGCTTTTGCTTCGGGTTTGTCAATTAGATTGTTCATTTGCAGCGGGTCTGCTTCCACATCGTACAACATCCGTTTGCCATCCAGCCAGCGCGCATAACTGTGTGTTTTTGTGCGCACGCCTCGCCACTCATTACCATCTACGAGATAATCGTAGGTTGCACCGAAGTTCATCGTCAATACGGCATCCTGTTCAACAGCATTGACTTCACCGCGCCAAGACGCGGACAGATCGTAGCCTTCGATCGTGCGGGGCGGCTGAATGCCACATAAGCCGCAAAGCGATGGGAACAGATCTACTGGAGAGGTGAGCGTGTCACAGATGCGATTCCCTTCAAAAACGCCGGGCAGCCGCATTATCAGTGGCACTTTGATAGATTCTTCGTAAGGTTCGCGCTTTGCCCAGAAAGGGATACCCTGTGCCCCACCCTGTGTACCGTGGTCAGCTCCGAAGATGAGCAGTGTGTTTTCAACACGCCCCGTGCTTTCAAGATACGCCATTAATTCACCGAGCATATCGTCTACTGCTAACGTCATTGCGAGGTAATGTCGATAAATCGCTAACGACTCCGCTTGGACCGAGTCCGGGACGTTCTCCGGTAGCTGAAGTTCGGTGGGCAGCCGCTCGTAGTATTCCTGCGGGGCAAACTCGTAGGGTGTAGCGTGTACTTGATGTGGAGAGATAAACAGACAGAACGGAGTATCGTCATCCATGTTGTCCATGAACTGGAAGGCGTATCGGTTGAGGGCATCCGTCTCGTAACCTTCCCATCTTTCGTTCCGCCAGTTATCAAGGTTTACTGTGCCGTTGAAATAGTCGGTGTGGAAATTGTAGCCGCGCCAATGTTGGAATCCGAGGCGATCGCGTCCTTCGGGGACGTAATCGCGTCCGCCGATTTCCGGGAATGAACCGGTGTGGAGATGCCATTTGCCGACCCAGGCGGTGCGGTAGCCGTTTCTGCTGAAAACGTCACCAATGCCGATTTCATCGTGCCGGGTTTTGACGAAATTAATAAGATGCCCCGTGGTCTGTGGGTGTCGCCCGGTGAGAAGCATGGAGCGATAGGGGGTACAGACAGGTGCGGTGGCAATTGCGTTTGAGAAGAGGGTGCCTTCTTGCGCGAGCCGATCGATGTGCGGCGTGTCAATCTGTGTGTCGCCGTACACCGGCAACGAACACGCCCGGATCTGATCTGCGAGAAGATAAAGGATGTTCGGTTTGTCTGTCATATTTGATGTCCTTTTAGAACCGGATTAGCGTGGGCGAATTTCAATAATTCGTGTGGAAAATGAGATGTTGAGATCAAAATGTTCCAGAAAATTCAAACCTAATAATCCTTCTACCCTTAAACTTTTGGGTAAGTCATGACATAACACCTCAATATTCTCAACGGTTTCGCCAATTGCTGTTAACCTACTGACAGTGATGATTTTTCCCTCTACAATACCACTGCCGGTGACAATTTGCTGTTGTCGCTTTGGCTTTGACAGGTTGTAGCCTAACGCCGTAGCAACCTTTATAGGAACATTTGTAATTGTAGCCCCTGTATCTAGCCCGACGGTCAAAGAATGGAAGTCGTTCGCGTTAACACAGCCAACTCGGAGGCGAACGATAATTAACGGACGAGGGTATTCAAAATGTAAACCACATCATCCAGAATTTTGCCGGTATAATGTGTTGCTACCGCTCCTTTGTAGTGCATTAAGGCATCATGAACATCTGCGCGGAATTTGCTATGGACAGCAACTCTTCCCGAAAGCAGTTCGGTATTTTCGCTAATTTCACAATCCACGATAAGCAGCCATTCGTCAGGGTATTTCTGCTCCATTTCTTCAAGTGTTAGCCGTTCGTTTGTCATTTTTTTCCACTCCTTTTCAAACGGGTGACTGAACGGATTCGTATTTATTATAGCACAATGACTCTGTTTTCACAAGGGGTTTTCAAAACAAACACCTAATTAATTTCCTGTCTCTGTAGCCGCGTTTTTAGAATTGTAGCCCCAAACTTACCCGGTGTGCCTGTTGTAGGTGCCCAAAATCAGCGTACGCGTAATCGAGGGAGAGCATTCTTGCACCAAGATTCAGGTGGATGCCTAAGCCGAGTGTGAGTCCTTCTTCATCGTTACGCCAGTTTTCTCCTAATCGGAATTTGTACCCTCCGCGAATTGCTGCCATTTTTCTGTACCAGTACTCCATACCGATGTTCAGGCGTTCGCTGTTGTCATTGGGATGGTTCGCATCGAGTGCGAGAGTGAGAAGGTTATTCTCGAAGTCAATAACATCGTAGGCGATACCGAGGCGAAAATTGGATGGCAACGGAAACGCTACGGTTTCCAATTCCGCCTTTCGTGTCGGGTTCGTCGTATCTGGATAAGGGCGATAGTCGGCGTTTCTTGCATCGCCTGCTGATTCTGCGCCTGTTTCAAGATCTGGACCGGTGAAATGCATCTCCGGTCCAAAGTTTGAGAAAGCCATTCCAATGCGTAAACTTCGCCAGCCTGTGTGGTATAAGGTGCCAACATCAACGGCAACCCCGTTGGCACTTTCCCGATGGATTTGCTGGTGGATGTACTTGGCATTGATGCCGAAGGAGAGGCTGACTCCGGATTCTTTTTCGTATAGCTGCCTGGCATACGCCAATGACACTGCGGCATCCCACGCTGAGAACCAGAGCCCTGTGCCATCTGGCTTTGCAAGGGTTGTGATTTCCATATCGGGGACGTTGAGGAATGTGATGCTCGCGCCCAAGGTGCCTACCTTTTCTATGGGTGTGGCGAACGCGAGGTAGTTGTATCGGATATCAGCAAGCCATACCGTATGGGTGTCTGAAAAACTGGTCTTTTCGAGTTGGCTTAACCCTGCTGGATTCCAATAGATGCTGGTGACATCGTTGGCAAGCGCGCTAAACGCGCCACCCAAACTGTCCACCCGCGCCCCGGGGCCAATTTTCAGAAACTGCGCCCCCGCAGTCCCGACATTAGTGGTAGCATCGCTAGGCACCGCCCATAAAAACGTAACGGTAAGTAAGCAAATATAGATAATATTGCGCATGTGTTCCTTCTTTTGCTTCGGCACATCGGCGTGTGCTGCTACTTTATCGAATGATTGCAAACCGCCCGATTTTATTTCCGATAACAGCATTGCTTTCATCTTGTGCTTCAACATGATAGATATAGACACCACTCGCGAGTGCTTGATTGTAGCGATTGAGAAGCGCGAACTCCGCTGTGCCGCCTTTGTCGCCTTGTGCCAAACGTTCATCTGGGTTAAAGCGTGTGGTACTTTCGTGTCTGATTTCCCGTACTAACTCGCCTACCAACGTGTAAACCCGAATCGTACACCGCGGAGGGAGATGTGTGAAGAAAATCTTATCCGTTCCTTCAGCAGTCACCGCCCTATTCGTAACGAAATAAGGGTTTGGCACGACGCGGATTTTCCCAAGCTCCGCTTCAATGTTTTCAGCGGCGAGTGTTTCACCTTGTGTTTTCAGCAGAAATTCGTCGCCATCTTGCGGCGCACTGACTCCACCCATTTCAACAGTGAATACATCACCAGCGGAGATTTCACCGTTGGCATCCCTGATGTAGATGTACCCACCCCGAATGAAAATCCGGAAGAAACCTGGTGTCTCCGCTTGATTATATTCATCACGCCAGCCTGTGCCGGTCAGAATCGCGTAGCCATCGGCACGCTGGGCGTTGAATTGAATCTCTTCGCCGGTATTTTCGTCGACTACCTTGACATGCGTATCGTCAATGAACGTAATTGAGTAGGTATGCGGGCGGTAATAGGTAGCCCAAAAAATGTTTGGCCAGGTGTTTTCACCGGCACCGGGGGATTGAATATCTACCCCCCATCCTGTCACTGAGCCTGCTGTCAATTTAACATCGTTAATCGGGTTTTCGGTTGGGCTCCCGTAGGACACGTCAACGCCTATTAACTTCAAGACGATTCCATCAAACATCGGAGAGAGTGCCTCAATAGCCTCTCCGTCGCTCGGGTCGTACCAATCAAAGCGCTGCTTTTCCACTACCGTTTGATTTGTTGTCATGTCGACAATTTCATAAGCGGGCGGCTGATAACCGGGCCCTGTGATGTATGCACCGGGCCCTATCTGTTTCGCGCCGTGCCAGACAATTTTATATTGATGGCCCGTCACCTTGTTTGGCGCGAGCACCATCGGTTCAACGGTAACAGTTCCCACTCCTTGTTTTTCGACAGCCGCAGTCGGCTCTTGATATCCGGCAGGTTGGGCGCGCGGTACAACATGGAGCATCGTTTCAATTTGGCTACTCTCCATCGCGATAAGCCCAGTTTTCGGGTTACCTGTATCGTAAGAGGTAACGGCATAGGTATATTGGATGCCGTTGGTCAATCCTTCGTCAGTGTAGAAATTCTTGATGCCTGCATCCTCTCCGAGTGCCATTGAGGGGGTGGAAACGACGCGAAAAATATCGCCAGCTACAGGCGGGCCGGAGGGGCCATCTGTAATTTGCACGTACAACCCACCAAAGTAGATGTGCGCTCCGGAACGATAGGTACCGTCGGGATACGGTTCACTTGTATCAACATCTTTCAGGACAACATACCCCCCGCCATCCGCTGGAAACTCGGCATTATACGGCATAACTTCCCACAACGTTGTATTAATCACCTCAAAACTTGTGCTGGAATTGAATTTGATTGCATAAACAGCACTCTTGAAGAAATCAGCGAAGTGAGGTTCATCGCCCATGCCTTCAATGGTAGCGTCTGACTGTTTACCGACATGCGCCACTGTGAAGAAATTACCGGTTGCACTCGGTTTGTCAAACTCTGCCAGCATCTTCCAATCTTCCATAGGGGCACCAGTGGATTTGTCATAGGAGGTATCCTGTCTGTAGACTCTATAGCCCTCAAAAATTTTCTCCGCGTCGGTGGGATCGGCATATTCTTCAATACGTTTACTGACTCCGCCATCAACCCAGCGTCCTGTACTTTCCCAGACGAGCGTCACCTGCCCATCGGCGGGATAAGCGGTTACCTGCGGTGATGGCGGCGGTGCAGGGGCGATGTACGCATCGTCATACAACTTCTGGGCCCAGTCCGAAGAGGCACGCAATCCTTCAAGCCCTTCACCGATAGCCACTGTCATGATGACGGTGAACCCCTCCCCAGGAGCAAGTGATTCAACCGGCCCGTAGGATTGGATAAAACGTTGGTCGTCGTAATTCGCCGGAAGCGCATCAACACCGGGCGTGCTGATTAACGCGTACATCTCCGCATCCGTCGTCGGGTCGGTGGATATCGTAATTCGTTTATGCGCTGCGAAAGGAATTTTTGTGCTCGCATCTCCTATATAAGCATCAAGTACCCGCAAACCGATGTATCCAGGTGCCGAAGCATTGGAGAATCCATAAGAGAGGTAACGGTTCGGATGTGCCTCGGGGTTGAGAGCATCAGGTGTCGTATCCAGTGCAACAAAGTCATCAGCCGAGTAGCTGGCCGTGCCGGTTTCATTGCTAGAGATGTCCACGTCATACCGGAACGCCATAAACACATCGTCGAGCGTCTCACCCCCGACGTTTGTGACGTTGTATTGCAAAATAAAGAAATCGTAGAGCGGGGCATAGCTCCATTGGAATCCATTGACTTCCAGCTCTAACCCGAGAATCAATCCTTGATTCGCCGCTGGATTCATATCGGTGCATTTGAACATGATTGCTTGGCTCGTCGGTGTTCCTTTTGTCGTCACACCGGGCTTGTTTGAGATAACCTCAGGCACATCGTCGGCAGGCCATATTTCACTTTGTCTGCCATCTGAGGTAGAGACACCAACTTCCCCGCCCTTCTTCGCGCCGATCCAGATATTTCCTTCAAAAATGTAGGAATCGTTTGTCCCCGCAGGCCACCATCCTGAAGGATTCGCGGTGGGGTTGCTAGGATATCCAACGACTGCGGTGTTGTAAACAGCAGAAGATAGATTCCCGACATCAAACGCCTTCCAATCCACGTCTGCACTCACCGATAGAGCAGCTATTGCAAGAACTGTAGATAGGAGAGTGTATCCTAATAATTTCATAGTTTTCGTTTTACCTCGTATCCCGCTGGTGAACCGCAGTGTTGTTCTATATCCTTTTTTCGTTATTCCTTGCGGAGTAATGTGCATGCAAGATGCGTCTGACAATACTGGGTAGCTCTCGTCAGAGGTTTTTGATGCAAGTCTTGTATGGGGGTGCGTCACCCTGAATTACGGCGTTTCGGTAATTTCAAAAACCCGATACCGTCGCTTCTTCCCGTTGCCGATATCCACCTCGCCCTCAATAAACAGGGGATAATCGTAATCTGTCTCTTTGACAGAGAAGAGATATGGAATCGCACCTGCTTCACGTGCTGTCTTGGCTTGACTTTTGAAATCTCGAGGCGTTTTCATGTGCTTATTGTAAATCTGGTACGTTGACCGGTCGGCATAGTACATCACATCTAAATGTGCCCCGAAGCGTTCATCGTCAAGAAAAAAGCAGGCATTCTCTGGCAACTCACGTTGCAGGCGTTGCCCACTCGTTTCATACAACGGAATTCTCTTGTTCCGTTCCGTGACTTGGTACGCCGCGTGCACATAGTGTCCTGCGTAGAACAACGCAATTATGAGTGCCACTGTACGAAGCCCAGGCCATATCCATTTTTGCCATGTTCTCCGGCGAATGAGCAGATAGCCTCCAGCGAACAACGCAAGCAGAACGCCAAATCCGATGAGTTGTGCAATAATCCAGAAATTTGCATGGACAAAGGGCGCAACCTTTTTTATCCCATCAAACTGGTCGCGGCTGCCGACTAAGGTAAATCCGCCCGGAATGAGGGTAATAGCAAGCATCGCCGCGCCCCAAATGGCGGTGTAAATCCAATCCTGCCGTTGCCATGCCCGGCTGATGACTGCTGCCAGACAGATTAGCAGTGCTGGGACAGCAATCATTGTCGCCGATGGCGTTTTCGTTTGTGCAAAGGTATGCGGGACAATCACACCGATGCCCCATGCCAATATGAAAAACTCGGCGAACCGCCTGCGCTTAAACATAACAACTATCAGGCACAGGACCACGGCAAGGATGGCGACGTAAAACAACGGGTAGAACAGGCTCATATAGTCAAACAGCTGTCTATCCCACGTTGCACCCCAACTTTCGACATCCGTGTTGAGATGATCGAGCACCCGCTTGTGCTCCCAGAGGAATTCCTGTGGGTAACGGATGAGGCAGTAGATAACCCACGGTGCAACAGTCGCAAGTGCCGCCAGTAGGTGTAAGCCAATGTCACTGAGCCTAACTTTTCGTGGGTGTGCACTCCCGCTAGCGATGTCTAGCAATTTAACCCGCCCTGCAAGCCACACAACAAACGCAATCCCGAACGCAATCAGCGCGAGATAACTTTTCGACAGATAGGCAATGCCCATCGTGATACCCGATAGGATGTAATGCCTCCGTTTCCCAGTCCGCACAGCGCGCAGCAACAGCCAACAGGAAACCTCCACCCAGAGGAGCAGCGCGATGTCAATATGATCTGAATAGCGATAGCCGTGAATAGATTCAAACAGAAACGGGTTGAAGGCGTGGAGGAATGCCGCAATCAGCCCTGCCCGTTTGCCAAAAAGGTCCGCGGCGATGCGAAATGTCAACCACGCTGTCACAACGAGACAGATTGCAGATGGCAATCGGAGCGCGAAGGTATTAATGCCGAAAATGAGGTGTGAGAGCCAAATTGTCCACATAGCCACGGGTGGTTTATGCAGCCAGATATGGTTTTCACTCCATACTTTGTAGTCATAAGGGAGCCACGGTTGATCGTAGAGCGTGAATTTCAACGGATGTTTCGTCAGATTCCGAGCGACAATCGCGTGAAACCCTTCGTCCCAATAAGTAATCCCACTATGTCCAAGATGCCGCAATACCAAAGCACCGGAGGTAATCAGGATGCAGAGTAGAAGCCATCGGGCTAAGCGTGATGTGTTGAAATTCATTAGAGTATAGTGTGTACTACAGGCCAGATTCGTTAATCTTATTGTAGATGTCGGTGCCCATCTCGACTAATTTTTCGCGGATTTCATCCCAATCGTCTCGGTTGTCTCTGCCTTTGTTAAGGACAGGAAATTTCACTTTTATCTCCTCGGGCGTATTTCTATATTCATAAACGTAGTCTGATTCTGGAAATAACGCCATGATTCTGTCCCTGCGTTCACAGTCGTTGAAGTACAATTGAATATAGCATAGCTGTTTGGTACAATAGAGGCAGATTCCGATAGTACGGATATCCTTACGTATCCAACCTTCGTTCCCGATAGTAACAGGATTTCCAGCAAATAGTCCCGCCCTACGGATCGGTGCCCAGAATTCGCTGTATTCAACGCCAGCTTTCTCAGTTTGGATATCTATTGCGGGTCTAACGATGTGATGATCGGCTTTCTCAGTTTGGATATCTATTGCGGGTCGACTGTATTCAACGCCGGCTTTCTCAGTTTGGATATCTATTTCGGGTCTAACGATGTGATGAAAGAACAGTTCTTTGTGTGCATTTGCTTGTGCTTGAATGAGGTACCAGTCTATGCTGCTGTCTTCATTGTGCCGCCTGCACATGACGATCATCAGGTCCTCAAAACTCTCAGCTACCAGCACAGCCACCGTGGCCTTCTTCACGCGCGCGGAGGCTCCAAGCCTGCTCCAGTGATGCCAATCTGCCTTGCCGAACTGGTTTTCCACCACGAGTGTGCCAGCCTCTCCGACAGCGACAATGTCCGCTCGGCGCGTACCGACCTTGGATTCTGTCTCCGCGTCTGCAAACTCTCCGACTTTGAGTACATCGAGATTATCAGCAAGATCTGTGGAGAAATCCTCTTCTCGTTCGTAGATCGATGAAAGTGGTACTGTTTTTTGAAGGTTCATTTGACTCCCCTATAGTTTTGTAAAAGGATAATACCCCTGCTTTGCAGGGGCTGATACCCTTCTTGGCTTTCGCCTCGTCATATCAGGGCCTTCCCAGTCTTCAACAAAAGAGGCAAGACGTGCCCGCATCTCTGCTGCCTGCGCATCGTCAATGCTGGCTGCTACAATGGCATAATCCATTGGCACTTCCTCTTATGCCTTAGCGTATTCGTGTGTACTACAGGTCAGATTCGTTAATCTTATTGCAGATGTCGGTGCCCATCGCGACTAATTCTTCGCGCATTTCATCCCAATCGTCTCGGTCGTTTTTGCCTTTGTCGAGGACAGGAAATTTTACTTTTATCTCCTTGGGCGAATCTCTATATTCATAATCGTAGTCTGATTCTGGAAATAACGCCATGATTCTGTCCCTGTGTTCAAAGTCGTTGAAGTACAATTGAATATAGCATTGCGAGTTGGTAAGATAGAGGTAGACTTCGATATTACGGATAGCCTTACGTATCCAACCTTCGTTCCTGATAGAAACAGGATTTCCAGCAAATAGTCCCTCCCTACGGATCGGTGCCCAGAATTCGCTGTATTCAACTGCGGGTCGAACGATGTGATGAAAGGACAGTTCTTCGTGCGCATTTGCTTGTGCTTGAATGAGGTACCAGTCTATGCTGCTGTCTTCATTGTGCCGCCTGCACGTGTCGATCATCAGTTCCTCAAAACTCTCAGCTACCAGCACAGCCACCGTGGCCTTCTTCGAGCGCGCGTAGGCTTCAAGTCTGCCCCAGTGATCCCAATCTGCCTTGCCGAACTGGTTTTCCACCACGAGTGTGCCAGTCTCTCCGAAAGCGACAATGTCCGCCCGGCGCGTACCGACGTTAGATTCTGTCTCCGCGTCTGCAAACTCTCCGACTTTGAGTACATCGAGATTATCAGCAAGATCTGTGGAGAAATCCTCTTCTCGTTCGTAGATCGATGAAAGTGGTACTGTTTTTTGAAGTTTCATTTGACTCCTCTCTAATTTTGTAACTTGGCTTTCGCCTCGTCATAGTTGTTATAGGCGTTCATCTCAGGTTCAACAAAAGAGGCAAGACGTGCCCGTATCTCTGCAGCCTGCACTTCGTCAATGCTGGCTGCTACAATGGTATAATCCATTGGCACTGCCTCTTATGCCTTAGCGTATAGTGTGTACTACAGGTCAGATTCGTTAATCTTATTGTAGATGTCGGTGCCCATCTCGACTAATTTTTTGCGCATTTCATACCAATGGTCTCGGTCTTTCTCGCCTTTGTTGAGGACAGGAAATATCACTGTTTTGTCCCGGGACGTATCCTTATATTTGTAATTGTAGTCTGATTCTGGAAATAATGCCATGATTCTGTCCCTGTGTTCAACGGCGTTTGGTTCCAGGAACCACAATTCAATAGAGCATTCCACGTCGGTAAGCCGTAGCCACACTCCTACCTGGCGGATAGGCTTACCCAGCCAACCTTCGTTCAGCCAACGTTTGTTACGGTGAGATACCGGTTTCACAAATAGTTCGCCTAGTTCACCTTGGAAGATTGGCTCCCAGAATTCGCTGTATTCAACGTCGGCTTTCTCAGTTTGGATATCTATGGGTCGAACGATGTGATGAAAGGACAGCTCTTCGTGTGCATTTGCTTGTGCTTGAATGAGGTACCAGTTTATGCTGCTGTCTTCATTGCGCAGACGGCACGTGACTTCCATCAGGTCCTCAAAACTCTCAGCTACCAGCGCAGCCACCGTGGCCTCCTTCAAGCGCGCGTAGGCTTCAAGTCTGCCCCAGTGATGCCAATCTGCCTCGCCGAACTGGTTTTCCACCACGAGTGTGCCAGCCTCTCCGACAGCGACAATGTCCGCTCGGCGCGTACCGACCTTGGATTCTGTCTCCGCGTCTTCAAACTCTCCGACTTCGAGTGCATCGAGATTATCAGCAAGATCTGTGGAGAAATCCTCTTCTCGGTTGTAGATCTGTGAAAGTGGTACTGTTTTTTGAAGGTTCATTTGACTCCCCTATAGTTTTGTAAAAGGATAATACTCCTGCTTTGCAGGGGCTGATACCCTTCTTGGCTTTCGCCTCGCCATATCAGGGCCTTCCCAGTCTTCAGCAAAAGAGGCAAGACGTGCCCGCATCTCTGCGGCACCCCCGTAACAGTCCTAAAAATCGAGACTCACCCCCATCATAACTTGCCGAGGCGCACTCCATGAACCCGGGTCCGAATGCTTTTTATCATTCAGCGGGATGCCGTACCGGTCATACGTCACCGGGTCTATCAGATCGTAGAGGTTTTTGGTGTTGAAGACGTTCCGAATATCCGCAAAGAAAGTATACGTCAACCCGCCAATTCTGCTTCGCTTGCTAACAAGCGCGTCAACATTGTAAGTTGGTGGGTACCGCTTCGAGTTGATGTCAGGCTTAACCGGCGCGTTCGGATTTGGCGTATAGGGCAAGCCACTGCCGTATCTGCCAATAAAGTTGACGGCGGCATCAAAGGGCAATTGGATATCCAGCGTTCCAGAAAAAATGTGACGCTGATCCCAAGCTAACGGATGGCTTTCAGTGACTTCAGGCTGTGCCCGGTAATAGGTGAGGTAGCCCAGATTTCGACTGGAGCCTTTTCCCTTCGCGACAGAATACGTATAACTGAGCATGCCAGAAACCGGACTCCGCCCCGTGCGCCACTTGCGAATCGACAACTCAAATCCTTGAACCCGGCCGTAGATGTCGTTGATGAAATAACTGTAATCGTTGGTGATATCGACATGCACGCTACTCACAAGTTTGTCGATATCTTTTGTAAACCCTGTCAGGTCCACCGTGAGGTCGTCGGTGAATTGCTGTGCTACCCCGACTTCGTAGGCGACAGTTTTCTCCGGTTCCAAATCAGGATTGCCTCTTCTACGGATTGCCCCTCGCATATCAAAGTTGAGATTTTCATAGAGATCATCGCCCCGCGGAATTTGGTAGTAATGTCCGTACGTGAAGTGCAACTTCGCCCGGTCGGTAATCGGAAACGAGATGCCGAGGCGTGGCGCAAGCATGTGTTTGGTAGAAGCCTCAACCGGATCTTTAATGATGGGAAGCCCCACTTTGTAAACGCTTTTATCTAGCTTGATTGTCCCATCTGAGTTCAGTTCAAGTGGAGCGAATGGGTCCGCAGGCGAGATGCCATCGGGATGATACAGTTCATAGCGTAACCCTGCATTGACAATCATGCCTGCATATTCCATCTTGTCCTGTGCGTACACACTCACGGTTCGGGGCGTTACATCATAAAACTCCATGTAGAGGTTTGAGCTTCCCCAATTTGTTGCGCCTAAATTATAGATATGGTTTGCAGAGAATTCAACCCCTGTCTGGATGAGGTGATGTGCTGTCAGTTGGCTTGCAAAATCGGCTTTCAGGATGTTGGTGGTAGAATTCCGGGTAGTCCAGCCGTTGTTATCCCCTGCGACAAGGTAGTTTGTATCGTTATAGGCCTGTTGCGCCGGGTTCCGAATCCTGCCTTCTTCCTGATTCTGTGCAAACGATTTGTCCACATCCCAGGCGTTTTCATCGAACGTTTTATTCAACGCATCCCACCATTTATCCGGTTGATGGCTCTCAAACGTACGCTTAAATTGCCCAAACGTCACCGTGTAGAACGTGCCTGAGTTGAGGTTATGTGAAAGCTGCAGAGACAAGCTCCGCCCATCCCTATTCCCGACCGGAATCGCGCTCGGTAAAAAGCGCAGGTTACCTCCATAGGAGGTGGTTTCTCGTTTATCGAACAGCCCGCTTGCGGTGAGTTTGAGTTGGGGTGGCTTTTCCATATAGGCTTGCAAGCTTCGCCCTACATCAAACTTGAGTTTGCCCTGAAGCGTGTAGCCCATTGCATCATCATTGGGTAGATAACTTTCATCTTGCCGGAACTGACTGGCGGCGGAGAACGTCAGGCTATTGCCCCATATCGGCCCGCTGAGCGCAAATTCCCCGATATGACTCGGGCGCAAATCATACTCTTTCGTATCGTTGAACAGCCCGCTGTACTGGTTCAAATCTACGACGTAGCCATCTAACAACGTAACCTGTCTTTTCTCATAATCAATCACGGTGCCGTCGGTGTCCTTGTAGGGTTGGCGCGCCATAATTGTTTCACCCGTATCGGGATGGACTTGCGGTTCGCCAGTATTTGGGTCGATAACGGGGAGTAGCGGGTTTTCTGTCCTATCCGCATACACGCCAGGTACAATCTCCGTAAAGACGACTTGCGCGTCGCCTTCTCGCTCTGCCAGCTCCGCCACCGTAACATCCTCCCCGCGATAGGGAGTTTGATAATGATATGGTTTACCGAGGAAGATGCCCCTGAAGGGCTCAAGTGCCACAGGCCGGAAGCCGTTGTCCGGATTGCGCCAGGGGCCGTATAACGGGTCGCCGTGGTGCGTCATCCACTGCCCAACTCGGTACCGGATTCTACCGGAAAAGTTTTGTGTTCCAGCCTTTGTGATGAGATTAATGATACCGGATTGCGCGTCACCGTGTTCCGCATTGAATCCGCCCGTGATAACTTCTATCTGCTCAAGCGCGTTGGTGCTGATATGCACGCCAAAGCCTCTGCCAATCGGATCATTCACCGGAATCCCATCAATAAGATACTTAACCTCCATCGAACGGCCACCGCGCACATGGAGCGTACCAGTTGAGTTCAGTACTGAAACGCCTGCCTGCGTTGCGACAATCCCATTCACAGTATCGCGAGGCATGGCGGCAATATCCTCTGCTTCAAGAATCCTTGTGGTTTGCGTAACATCCCGTTTGATCAGCGGCTTGACAGCGGTTACCGTTATCCCTTTAAGTTGTACAGCGGCACTCTTTAGCGCGAAATCTAACGTTGTGGTGAGGCCAGCCAACACCTTCGCCCTCGCCACGGTCGCCGAAGCGTAGCCTGTCAGTTCAACTTTCACATCATAATTTCCAGGTGCGATATTGGTGATGACATAGTAGCCAGCATCGTTTGTCGTTGCGGTACTGCTTGTTCCGACAATCGTTACCGTGACATTTGCGAGCGGTGCCTTTGTCGCTTCAGCGGTGATTAGACCAGAAATTTTTCCGGTGATAGCAGCATGGGACCTCTGGGGAGTTACTATTGCTAGGTATGCAATACCGCTCAGGAAGCACACTATTTTTAGGAAGTTTGCAAGCTTCCAAAACTTGTTGCTAAAAATTTTGCAGACGCTATCTTCTTTCAATTTATGGCTCCTATAGATGCCCTTTGCAAGCGCGTTCGGACATATAGGGTAGTTCCCCGCTTTGCGGGGAAACACCCTGCGGACGCTATAACTCCAACACGCTTTCAATGAACCTGAGACTCTTTAAATTCCGTTCTGTATGGTATTGGATGAAATTGCTCAGTGCGAGTTTCAGTTCATGATGATTGCGCGTGGATGCGTGAATCCGGTTTAACCCACTCACCTCCGATTTCCGGAGCATCTTTAGCAACTCGCAGCTTCCCGGTGCCATTGAAAACGCTGCAGCATCTCGATGTTGGCAATCCGTGCAAAGCAAGCCGCCGTGTCGCACGCTAAACGCTAAGACTGGATGGCTTGGCGGCGCGCCCTTTTCAAAACTGGGTGCAGCGGTTACTAGCAAACTACAATGGGCACACTGAGAAAGTTCCGGACCATAACCCACACAGTCAAGCAGCTTAATTTCAAATATCCTCGCGAGCAGCGGCACATCATTCGCATGCCCTAAGAATTGATAGGTGCCTCGCAGTAAAGTGAAAACCTCTGGATTCGCAACCCCTTCTGACGCAACAGCATCCACCAATTCAGCGAAATAGCAGCCGTAGGTGGTACGCGTAAAATCCGTGCGCACTGCGTCGAACCCGTCGATTAAGTTAAAGTCAGTTAGATGCTGTAGTTCACGATTTTCACGATGGTTAAAAAGAAGCGTGCCGTGGTTGAGCAGTTCTAAACTACCGCCCAAACGGCTTTTCGGGCTTTTTACACCGTAGGCGACCGTTTTGACTTTACCAAAATCGAGGGTATAGAAGGTAATGATTTTATGAAATTCTTGAAGGGGAAAGGTGCGAATCACAATTGCTTGCGTCTTTTGAACAGGCATGTTTTTAGGTGCAGACGCGCGCCGACTTTTCTATAGAGCTGGACACGCATTATGACAATGGGATAGAATCGGGGCGAGAGGATTTGAACCTCCGACCTCCTGCTCCCGAAGCAGGCGCGCTAGCCGGGCTGCGCTACGCCCCGTTCTGTTATTAATTATACCCTCTTTTACTAGCCTTTGTCAAATTTATTTTATTCCGAGGCTGAATCAACCCTTGCCCTTTTCGACATATCAATTTGAATCCGGTGAATGCGACGCTCGTCCGCTTCCAATATAGTGAAATCGATGCCCCGATAGGTAAAATCGGAGCCCTGTTCGGGGACTCGGCCGAGGCGGTCTACTACGAACCCACCGATAGTATCAATGTTTTCTGCATCCAGTTCTGTGCCAAGTTTTTCGTTCAATTCGACAAGATTCAGTCTTGCGTCAACGGAGTAGGTGTTGGGCTGTTCTTGATGGAAAGCATCCTGTTCATCCATTTCGTCTTCGTCGTGGATTTCACCCACAATCTCTTCAATGATGTTTTCCAGCGTTATAATCCCAGATGTACCCCCGTACTCGTCCACGACAATAGCGATGTGCTGTTTATGTTCGCGAAGTTCCCGGAACAACTCCGAGATCTTTTTACTTTCCGGTGTGAAAAAGGGCGCGCGATCAACGATGAGCTCGTTTAGGTTAATCGGCGTCCCTTCTGCCCAGCAATCTAACATATCCTTAACGTGCAAAATTCCGACAATGCGGTCGATTGTCTCTTCATATATCGGAATTCGCGTATGTCTACACGTAATCGTCGTCTGTAACACCTCCGCTTCAGGGGTTGCCACCTCGAGACACACCATATCGGTTCGCGCGACCATGATTTCTCGAGCGACTTTATCCGGCAAATCCAAAATCCGAGAAATCATCTCACGGTCATCAGGCTCCAAAATTTCTTGGCTGTCCGCAACATTGTCAAGTGTTTCTAATACCTCTGGGGATACGAGGCTGTCCTGTGCCGACGTAAGTTTGCCGCCGAAAACCCGGACAGCGAGATTGGCGATAAAATTCAACGGAATTAAAATCAGAAACCCGCCCCAATAGACAGCACGAAGGGCTCGTAACGCTTGAATAGTTGCTCCCGCAGAGCTCCCTTGTACATAGTTTTTAGGAAACAATTCTGTGAAGATGACGAGGAATACGACTGCAAGCACTGCATTCGTGACGCGATGTTCCCAAAACGTCATGAACACCATAACGCTTGCCACCATCAGGATAGTTTTCGCCGTGATAATAGTCAACGAGTAGCGGCGCGGGGCTCGCAACAGAGATGTCAACACCTCGTAACGTTTCCCCCCTTCCTCTGCAAATGTCAGAATATCCGCCCGCGTCAACCGGGCAAGCAACGCCTCCGCTGCAGAAAACAGCGCACTCAAAATTAACAGAATCCCTAAGCTAACCAGTTTAATTACTATATCTAGGTCATCCAAGCGTAAAATCACACCCCTTGTGGATTTTGCTTTTCGGTGAAACCGTGTTCACGTCAAACAGAGTTTGCGCACTTTTCAATATTTGCTTGCAAGCGACGCAAAATAGTTTGCTGCTTTTCAAACATAACAGCGGCTTCCGCCGGCGTTTGATGATCGTGCCCGAGTAAATGAAGCACGCCATGCACCGTCAGGCATGCAACCTCGGTTTCAAGTGAGTGCTGCGCGGTGCATGCTTGTTGCGCCGCGGTCTCCAACGATATGACGAGGTCGCCGAGGATGTTTGGATTCACATCGCCATCTTCGCCTTCGCGCATTGCAAACGCGAGTACATCTGTCGGCGCGGCAATCCCGCGATAGTCACGATTTAGTGCCAGCATGTGTGCATCGTCTGTCAACAAAACGCTGACTTCACATGCTTCCGAGCCATGCATCTTTAACGTTGCCAACGCCGCCCGGCGAATCAGTGCCACGTTAAAGGCAGTGTTGCAACTAGTATTGGTAATGCCAATCAAAACGTCTACTCTTTGGATTGTGCGGATTCTGTCGGGAATCGCCGCACATCTTGCGGTGCTGCTTGCTCATAAGCTTCAATGATGCGTTGCACCAATTCATGGCGCACGACATCAACTTTTGAGAAGTAGATGAACTGAATGCCTTTGATTCCCGAAAGCACTTCTTGTGCATCAGCGAGCCCTGATATTTTGTGCGTTGGCAGATCGGTCTGCGTAATGTCGCCTGTCACGACTGCTTTTGAATCAAAACCGAGGCGCGTCAGGAACATCTTCATCTGTTCAATCGTTGCATTTTGTGCTTCATCCAGGACAACAAACGAATTATTGAGCGTTCTGCCTCGCATGAATGCAATCGGCGCAACCTCAATAATGTTCCGCTCAATGTATTTGTCAAGCGTTTCGGGTGACATCATGTCGTACAAAGCGTCATATAAGGGGCGGAGGTATGGATGCACCTTCGCTGCGATATCCCCGGGTAAAAACCCCAGCCGTTCACCGGCTTCAACCGCGGGACGCGTCAGGATAATACGATTCACCTGTCCGCTCTTGAGGGCGGAGACCGCCATTGCCATGGCGAGGTAGGTCTTCCCTGTGCCTGCGGGCCCAATGCCGAAAACAAGGTCGTTGTGCTTGATTGCTTCAACGTACCGTTTTTGTCCAGCAGTTTTGGGGCGAATCACCCCGCGCTTCGAGAACACCGGAATAGACTCGGCCACGCTTGCCTCTAAAATGTCTGTCTCACCGGCATCCAATGCCCGAATCACATAGTTGACATCGGTTGCCTGAATCTGTTCCCCTTTCCGTATGCGGTGAAGTAGCGACTCCAATACTGTCACAACTTGATTGACCTTTTTGAGGTTTTCACCGAGAACTGCGATGTTGTCACTTTTCAAAACCACGCGTACGTCAAAATCGTGTTCAATGATTTTTAAAAAGGCATCGCTTTGCCCAAATAGGGCTTGCACCTCAGCGTTGCTCTGTATGGGAACACCCTTCAATTGTTGTTTTTGCAATCGGGTTTTGACCCTCCGGTTTTTTATATATGGGAAACCGCCAAGTTTCGCCGTGTATATGCTGTTTAACTTAACACAATTAGCCAAAAAAGTCAAATTTCAGGCAGTACACAAAGCTGCTTCCTTTGCTGGTGCAGTTTCAACCTGTACCAGCAGAAACGGTTGTGCATGCATCCTGTTGGATTGTTTTTATTCTATAACGTCCACAAACAAAAGTCAAGCAAATTTTTACGGCCGGGCGTAAAACTTAACTTCGCGAATCGCCGCACCTTTGAGCGGAATGTGCATTTTCCCTGCTCTTTTTTCTTTTCGCCACCGTTGGCGCAGCACCTCGGGTATCTGTGAGTGTACGTTCATCTCTCTGGCAGCATCCTCGTTGTGCACCACATTTTCCGGGGCTTCCAAGGCGTAAGCTGTCAACCGCAGATAGAGAATTTTCTGTCCAATCCGGAACCTCACTGGTTGTGTGCCTTCGACTTTTTCACCGCGCTTGTCTTCGACTGGCTCAAATGAAAGCGGCCGCTTTGACGATTTTGCTTCAGCAGCGGTATCCAAAGCGAAACGAGGGATAGTTGAAGCAGGATAGACATCAACATAGGCGATGTATGTTGGCGCATCCAGTTTTATCAACGTTTCTGTTTTGGGGCTGCCTTCCACTTGACGCTTATACTGGGTTCGCTCAAATCCTTTTCGGATAATCCCGTTCGTTTCAAAGATGCCTATTGTTGTCAGGTTGCCGTCCACCATCTCAGGGATTTTTTCACAAGAGAGCCGCGAAGCGGGCATCTCCACCGGAGGCGACTCTTGCAGCATAGCACACCCTGCGATGCTGAAATTCAACACTATCCCTGCAATATAGGACAGTTTCAGGCTACGTCCGAAGTTGTGAATCAGCCATTTCCTGTTCATGATGTTTCCGCTTTCAAGGGTGTGTGTTTGTAAGGCACATCTGCAATTTAGAGGGGCTGCCGACCGAAAAATCTGACTTCGCGGAGAGATGCACCTTTTAGCGGAATCTCAACGCTTGAATTGACACCTCGGGTGGAATTCTGTCTATCCTCAATGCCATCTGCGCTGATGCGTAGATAAAGCACTTCTCGCTCAATGCGAAAACTCACTGGGTTCATCCCTTCTATATCCTGATGCTGCTTGTCGGACACTCGCTCAAAAGCGACATCAAAACGTGGCGGTTCATCGGTTGTCGTCACTATCGCGAAATTCGGGATGTGCCGGGATGCAGGATAGACTTCCACGTAAGAGACATAAGTGGGTGCATCTAATTTGATAATCGCTTCTGTACGACGGTTTCCTTCAATCTGCGTTATATATCGCCGTTGTGCGTAGGCAAGCCGCCTGCCCTCTCCCTCAAGGAGCTGATACGCTTTTCGGACGAATCCATTCACTGCGAATGTACTTTCCGTCTCTAGGTTTCCATCTACGAATTCTGGGTTAGACTCACAGGTGAGACGTGCCGCGGTAATCTCGTCAACCGGCTGATCCAGCATAGCACATCCGGTGATGCCTAGGAGCATGATGATGAAACTGCTTAAGACTCTCATTTTTTCCTCCTGTTGTATGTCCGCAAGTTTAGGCATTTCGTCACAGCACACGCCATGTGCCTACTACTTTAGGGATGTCGGTGTAGCAACGCCGAAACGTTCCGCCGCTTCGACGAGTCTATTCCACGTTGGCTCCTCAATCGGTATCCCTTCTCTCAACCGCTTCTCTCGGTTCCGTTCCTCAAATTCACCGGGGACATAGATTTCGTCAATCCCCGGCAACCGGGCAGATGACTTTACCCATTCCACAAGATATTCGATTTCCTGTTCATAGTCGGCTAAGTCAATGAAATCCTCAATTTTAATCGCAAACATTACAATGCCACTTGCTCCGCGCGTCGGTTTTTCACGGCTACACCCTGCCCACGAGAGGCCGCCTGCAATAGCATCTATCATCACACCGAGTCCAAACCCTTTGTGCCCGAACTGGAAACCGCCAAGGGGCATAACTGCTGTGTCTTGTGGACGTTCGCGAAACGCATTCGCATCCGTGAGCGGTTCGCCATCGGCATCTATCATCCAACCTTCCGGTATAGATTCGCCACGGGCTGTTTGGACGAGCAGTTTACCACCTGCAACGACGCTGAGCGTCATATCAAGGAGGAGCGGTTCGCCACCCTGACGTGGCACCGAAATGGCAATCGGGTTCGGGGGAAGCCTGCGAGAGGTTCCGCCGTGTGGATGCATGAATCGCCCGCCGCCGTTGAGTAAGACGATGCCTATCATGCCGGCACGTGCCGCTATGGGTGGGTATTCGCCCATCCGTCCCGCGTGCCCACACCGATGTAAGCCCACCGCGCCGATGGTACATATCTTTGCTTTTTCAACTGCCATTTCCATGGCTTTGCGCGCAGCAACCATCCCGAGCGCACCGTTCGCGTTGATAACCGTCGCTGCGCCGCTTTCTCTGACAATTTCCATCTTGTCTGCTGCAGGGCCGCCCGACATCCCTCCGATGTAGTTTGGCGCGTTGATGACACCATGTGAATCATGCCCTGCCAGGTTAGAATCGACGACGTGGGCACTGACGACACGCGCATCTTCCTCTGTGCCGCCAGCCCCTCGATATATATCGTATACAAACTTTCTCAGAACAGCATGAGATATAACCGGCATAAATGCCCTCCCTTGAAGCGTCCCGACTGTTTTATCCGAAATGAAGTTTTAAAAATTGCTTTTTGGTTATTTTTTCATTCCCTCCGAGCGAGGATATCTGTTAATTTCCGCGCAGAATATTTTCAGAAAATGCAACGTGCGTATAGATGTCTCGCAAGGGCAATTCGCAGTCGATTGAAGTAAGCGTCAGCACATCCTCAAGCGAGCGAAGTTCTGTCAATACCCACTGTGTGCCGTGGCGGAGATAATGCTCAACATGAACCCGCTCTTGTGAAACAAGGATGTATGCTTGCAAGGATGCGAGTTGTTTCGCGTGCGCGAATTTCTCTCCCCTATCATACGCCTCGGTTGAGGGCGAGAGCACCTCTACTAAGATAATCGGGTTCAGGAGTGTATCAAAAGCGTTATCCTCAAAGCGCGGTTCATCACAGACAACAAGGACATCCGGATAGAAGTAGGATGCCGCAGGGTTAGTCCGCACGCGCATATCGCTCGCAACAACTATACAACCGCTTCCCACCAATTGGTTGTTAAGCGCAGTTGTTGTATTTGTTGTGATAATATTATGAGCAAAACTTGCACCTGCCATGGCGACTATATGTCCACTACGGTATTCATGTTTCGTATTCGCCTTGCGTTCCCAAGCGAGGTATTCCGCTGGGGCGAGGTAAGTTGGTGTTGCCGCAGATGCCATGTGTGCCTCCATGGAAAGCGATTTTCTGTCTCGTCATCAAATGTTATCAAAAAAATAGGTGCTTAAGTTCAGACTACCATGTTGTGAGGGCTTACCTCGTTGGACAACCCTTAAGGTGTGTAAGTTCCACTTAAATTAAAAGTATAGCACACTCCAGAAGGAAATTGCAACAAAATTGTAATGCATCTATAGTTTTCAACTTTGCCGAAACCCGGTATCCGTGCGGTGCCAATTGTGTCCCTCATCTGGGTCGCGAAACGGAATATTTCTGCCCAACAACTGTTTCAGCACATCACTTTCACCCACCAAGTCATCATCGTTCAACTGCCGAGGCATGTCTTCCTGTGGGTAGATGACTGAGCGGTTATACATACCGAGCAATCCGACGCGCGGTGTGTCGGTGAGGTTCGGTAAACACTGATGCCATATTGCGCCATTCGTGAATAAGATGGAGCCTTTTGGCGCGACAGCAACACTCATCTCGAGCCCTTCTGCTTCTCCCAATTCGGGGCGGCGAAGCGTTTTGTGTGAGCCTGCAATACACGCCGTGGCACCGTTCTCTGCCGTGAAATCATCTAACATCCACACCGTCTGGCCCGTTAACGAGCCTGATGGGAAAGGGGTTTGCATCGCCCAATAGGGGTAGTCAATATGCCAACCGCCGGCGGGCGCACCCGGGCCGACAATATTTGCTGTAAAGGTAGAGGCAATAACATCCTCGCCGAGCATCCGCTTCCATACGGCTACCACGGTGGGGTGCTGAATGAGCCGCCGGAAGATGGCGGATTTTCCGACGATTGCCCAGACGCGTCGGATTTTACCGTCGCCGTAGCTGTGGTTGCGCCCGTTTGCGATGTCCTCTTCTACCAATGCCCAGATCGCCTCGCGTGCCTCGTCTGCTTCCGCAACTGTAATCACATTGTCGATGATATGGAAACCGATTTCGCGCAGGTCGTGTTCGGCGCGAGCCAGTCTTTCGGAATCTAATGCTGATTTGATTGTTAGCATATTTTCTCCTCTGTACTACCCGATACGGGGTAGATTGCGAACTGCTGCAATAATCCCATCTTCCAAATCGTCAGCATCGCTATCTGGAATCAGATTGTGCTTGTCCATCCACGCGATATTTTCTGCCACACTCTCTGTCACCGGAATTTGTGGACTGAATTCAGGTAAAGCTGCTGCCAGTTTCTCATGGCTGAAAATCTGTGTATGCCCGAAATTGCCCCGTAACCCCCCGAAACGCTTCGGTGCTATCGCGATGAGCGTTTCTTGTGAGACATGCACGAGCTCTATGTCAACACCGAGTGCTTCTGCCGCTACATGGTGCCATTCGTCCCATGTTCTCGCTTGTGGGTGAACGAGGTTGTATATTTCTCCGAAGCAATCCGTTCTGCCGAGTACTTCTGTAAACGCAAAACCAGCGTCTCGCGATGACAGAAATTGAAAATAATTCAACCCATCGCCAGCAGAGAGGATTGGTTTTCCCTTCCGCAATCGATCGAGCCAACTGCCATCCCCGCCCACCTGCCGATGGAGGTTCATGCCGGGGCCGTGCGTATAAGATGGCTTGAAAATGGTTACAGGAAATCTGTCGCGTGCGTAAGCTGCTAATAGCAGGCTATCCGCGGCGATTTTGCCAAGTCCATAGCCCGATGTGCCTTGCAACGGTGCTGTCTCCGGCAGATTAATCCCGCTGAACGGCGGGCCATAGGTCATCACCGTTGAGCAATGCACAAAGTGCCCGACGCGTCCCTGACATGCCCGCAGCGCGGAGGTGGCATCCTCTGCGTTGAAACTGATCATATCGATGACGGCATCCCAGTCTTCCGCGCTGACTTTTGCCTCAAAATCCTCGCGATGCTGCCGGTCGCCATGAATCACGCGGACATCCGGAGGCGGTGGGTCGGCGTGTTGGCCACGGTTAAACAGGACGACTTCATGGTTTCGGCTTTGCAACGCTGCCACAATCCCGCGGCTGATGTTGCCCGTGCCACCGATGACTAAGATTTTCATGGGGTGGATTCCTTCGCTATCAGTGCAATTTCCTCCGCTGTTAATTCGTAAGAAGCGTGCAGGCCCATTTTGGGATGTTCATTTTTCTATTCCATGTTCATTTCCAATTGTAGATGCTCCATATCAACAATCGCTCGCGCCAAAGCCCAATCTAATCGCCGGCGGTAGTGTCCATCGCGGCGTAAACCCTTGAAGGCTGTGAAAAAAACATCGTGGGTTTTTTCACGAATTGTTGCCAAGCGTGCATTGAGAAGCTCTATATTCACACGCCACGGCACGCCAATTCTCGTAATGGAACGGCACTGGGAACGCACAGGATACCCTGCCAATTCTGCCGGCGGACAAAAACGGATAGAGGCAGAAAAGGTATTGTCTATAGCGATGAGCCCTAGACTCCCCCTCGGTTCATTGAACACAATGCTACGATTGCAAGAGGGCAGCGGAAGATGTGTCCGGAGTTCACTCAGTCTCCCGAGAAACCGATTGTTGCGCCACACCCTAACATCTGATGTTACGTACGGCGAAAACAGCGCAAGCCCTACCGGATGTTCTGTGTCCTCAAACATATAGGACATCTCTTTTCTTTTTCTCTCCTGTTTTGTCCCATATTGTGTTCGCGGGACTAAGGAGATGAAATCACGCAACCGTTGCAGAAACAGACCGCTCCGAATAAACGCCTCTGGGATAATCGCCGCGACCCATTCACAGTGCGCCAAGCACTGCTCAAGTGCGTATTTGTAAAGATCATTGTAGCCAGCAGCTTCTGGAAAAGGTAAACCTCGACGTGTGGCGGAGTTGCGGGCTAACCACGGTGGATTGGTAATGCAAACATTAAACCCCTTCGGAAAGTCCGAGAGCGTGTCACGTTGCACAATTCCTGTTGCGCCTGGTTCAATGTCGAAAAGTGCCCAATTTCCGCAGCGCAGCTGCGCTGAGTCAATCAACCTTGGAAGGCTCTTGGTACCCGCAAACGGTTCTAAAACTGTATGTCGTTCTAAATTAAGCTCTTCTGCCCACGTTTGGAACGGTTCCAACTGGAACGGATTCCCGCAAGTGTAGTAGCGTCCATTCGCGCGTTTTTTATCCATTTTCTTATCGTTTTGTTTCGTCTATCTCTGTAGCCAACAGCGATTCGTGATTGTTCAGTTCGGCAGCTTCTGGCTGAATTTTGTTCTTGTGAGATGTGATAAACCTCTTTAAGCATCGCCGCCAGGGATCTCTGGCCAATTGTGCTCTGGAGAATATCCCAACTCTTCTTCTGCTTGCTTCCACGCAAAACGGGAATCTGCACGCCCGGCAACAGCGTTATACGCACCATACTTCACCGTGTCTGTTTGGATTGCCCGCGCCACACACTGGGCAACATCTCTCGCATCGACGTAAACAAACCATGGCTCCGTTACAACATCAGGGGGTTTGGGCCCGGGATTGTGCCCATCCCCCGCAATGACACCCGGCCGGACGTGAATCACGTTCAACCCATGTGCCTGATGATACGCTAAGCCAATCTGCTCGCCGAGGTGTTTGGCAAGTGCATAGTAGAGGTCGCCGGTGCCGAAGGCGAACGCATCGCCAACCTGATACGGCAATTTTACGCCTGGTGCCGGATGACACGCCGAAATGCTGGAAATGTTAACTAGCTTTTGTACTCCCTGTTGCACACAGGCTTCCGCTACGTTCCACGTGCCTTTCACCATAATATCTGCGAATAGCGGTGCCGGTTTACCGTGCCGTTCTCGCACCAATGCTACAAGATGAACAACGGCATCCTGCCCGGCACACGCTGCTTCAATTTCAGAGGCTTTTGTGATATCTGCCTTGATAAACCGCGTGTTTGCAAACTCACGATTCCCTTCGACGATGTCAGTCAGCGTGAGTTGATACGCGCTGTGCAACCGGTCAATGATAAACTGCGCGAGATAGCCAGACGCGCCAGTGATTAGAATCTTTTTTATAGCCATCGGTTTTTGTCCCATTCTGTCTCAAGACAGCACTGAAGCGCGGCACCTTGCGCTACCGCAGGGAAAAAGGGAATTCTGCATAGAGCTCGTCGTTGAACCCTACAAGAAAGACATCCCCGATTTGCACTGTTGGCGCGCGTAGGTTGCCACTGCGTCCCATGAGCGTTTTCAGAATTGATTCCTGTGTCTCTGCAGTCGGCACAAAGGTTTCTACACGTTTCCCTTTCGCTACCTCAATCCGTTTTGCAGAGTTGATTAGAGCCCATACCGCCGTTGCATCAAGCTTCTCTTTTCGGGCATCAGAGCGGTTTTCTACCTGAACATTCTGTGTGTCAAGAACCTCTTGCACTTTTCTGCATGATGTTCAGCCATTCCGAAAATAGATCCAATCTACCATTACAATGCCTCCATGTGAATTTTTCACTATGCTCTAGCGCGTTAGGTTTCTGAGGTAATAACATCTACCGGAAAATCTCGTCAGAGCTTTCCTACGCGGATAAATTTTCCGGTGCCGCGGCTCTTGACTGCCGCGTCTATTAATGCCAGCGTCTGAATCGCATCAGCGAAAGGTGAGCGAATCAGTGCCCTGTCGTCTGTTTCAATGGCGCGCAACCACGCACCGGTTTTGTCTAAGCCCAAACTGTTTTCAGAAGCTGCAGGTTCATTTACCGTTTCGCCGTTAAGATACCCGTTAATCGAATTATCGGTAATATTCGCATGTAAACGTAACCGCGGTCCGACGACTTCAATGTCAAAGCTGAATCTTTCCGTGCCGCAGTGGTTCATGTGCGTTCCAAAAACGCCATTGTCCAATTGATACGTCATTTGGATAGCATTTTCGGCATCGAATTCGGTTCGCTCCAACGCCATATTCTTAGCGGCGAATGCGTGTGCCTGCACGGGTTTGGGATTACCCATAATGAACCTGGCACAATCTAGCACGTGCACTGCCTGTTCCGGTAAGGGGCCTCCGCTAATCTCATATTGTAGGAACCAGGGTGCCATCCGGAAGCTAAGATAGTAATCGACTGTGCACACTGTCCTCACCAGATGTACCGTTTCCGAAGCGAGCAACGCCTTCACCCGTTCATAAAGCGGGTGGTAGCGGAGTTGGAATCCAACAGCTGCAATCACATCTGCTTTTTCGATGCATGCGAGACATTTTCGCCCTTCATCCATATTCAGGGCAGGCGGTTTTTCAACCATCAATGCAATGCCGCGCTCACACGCCATCTGAATAGGCTCTAAACGTACAGGGGGCGGCGTTGTAATCACCACCCCGTCCATTTCCACATCAAAAAAGGCATTCAGCGCGTCGGTGGCAAGTGCCGCACCGGAGAGTGTTGCGAGTTGACGCGCCGCTTCAAGCCGAACGTCGTGAACAGCAACGACACGTCCACCGTACGCAACAATCGCCTTGTGGTGATGCCCGCCCATGCCGCCAGCACCGATGATACCTATGGATAATTCAGAAACCATAAGATGTCTCCGACGAGATTTTCCCAGAGATGCTACCATCTCAGAAACTGTTGAGGCTGCAACAGGATGAAAAACGGGTTTTGATGCGTCATTTTCCCTTCAAGTTTCCCCATGTCACCGCCAGTTTGTCTTTGGGTTCAACGGGGAAGATGTCAAATTCCGGAGTAGCGACGACAACATTATCGTATTGCGCATGTTCGCCTGCCCGGTTGCCACCACTCATGCGGAACCCGATTTTCCCTGTCTTGAACGATTTCGCGCTGTCAGTCCATTCGCTGACGAGTTCAAGGGCATCTAGTTCAGCACCGACTTCGCCCAGATACGCGTTAAATTTGTAATTCTTGCGTACCTCAAACTTCACGCGATACCAAACATCCTGGTCGCGATTCTCATTATCTTTGAAGGCATCCGGTTCCGCGGTCCATCCCCCACCGACTCTTCGGTGCCATCGGATATGTTGCGGGGTATGCCCGGAGCCTGCGGTTGAGACCTGGTGCATGTAGATGTTATTACCATCTTCGCCATGGAAAACAAACCCTGTCAGTCCGCCATCCATGGCTTTGAAATCGGCGTAATAATCGAATTCTTCAGGAAAATCATTCGCGCTGAGCCCAACCCCACCGCCCCAAACGTCAAGCACATTTTTACCGAGGACATCGTGCCCTTCGTCATTATTCTCAATTAGCCAACTGGCTTGTGGTGCCCATTTGGATTCGTCAATTTTCCCACTCTCAAAG
This sequence comes from uncultured Poribacteria bacterium, assembly GCA_958295855.1. GTDB lineage: Bacteria > Poribacteria > WGA-4E > WGA-4E > WGA-3G > CATQHH01. The sequence goes on from OY282383.1 coordinate 2,245,509, forward strand.
TCGTCTTCAAACAGAATCTCAGCAGAGACATCAAGCCCGGAGGTAATTCCTACTAAAATACCGAGCATTAGTGTCCCAACGAGTCGCGCCTGCCAAGTGCAAGCTTTCACTATTGTATTTCGCATTTTAATCTCCTTATAAATTATCGGATTTTACCTGCGCCCAGGTTGTGGTGAGCTTAGCATCCGGTTCAACTGCCATCGGATCTGTGCCGCCGTAAATCTCAATTTCATCAACGCGTGCGCCGCCATTGGTGCGGATATGGAGGCGCAGCCACCGTGCCTCTACGTCCTTGAAGGTAAACTCGGTGGTCTTGCTAATCGCATCCTCTTTGTGGGTGTAAACCTTTGTCCATGTTTTTGCATCGGAGTTTGCATCCGCTTTGGTGGTTGCGACCAGGATATCAAAGTCAGCCGTTGTCCGATCGAAGAAGCCTTGTGAATGGTCGCTGCCGAAAAGGATGCGGTTCACATTGGCAACCTCACCGATGTCGATCTGTGCCCAACCCGGTATCGCACCGATAATCCAACTCCGGCAGTTGTTATAGAAACCGTCGTTGAGATATTCAATGCAGTGCCGCCGTGGGCACCACCCCTCTAACTGAGAGGAGGCTTCCGCCTTAGCATCTTTAAGCAGTGCCAAATTTGGCTCTTTATCCCGGACCGTTGGTACAAACTCAGGTCCCGGCTTACCGCCAGCATCACAGGCATCCGTTGCTTCTTTGATATCCTGTTCTTTGAATTCATAACGTCCGAATTTTTCTGGCCCCTTATCCTCGTCATGGAGTGCTAAAACCGCAGGTGTGCTCAGCATCACCATCATAACAAGCCAACAGTAAATTGTGAATCTCATCGGAAATTCCTCCTTATGTGTGTAGAAGGCAGAACGAGGCCGGCCCACTACCTTTTTGGTGCCCCCAACAAGTTGGAACATCCAAAAGGCCCTGAATTTCTCTATTCAGCCGGCTCTCGGAAGTTGGCGGGAGACGGCTCATCAAAGGGAAGCCCCTTCGCTTGTGCCTCCATCATTCGGTTATACCACGTTGTCCACTCCCGATTGACTTGGGCCAAAGCCTCAGCCCTGCCCTCAGCCCTGCCCTCAGCTCTGCCCTTGGCGGCGGCTTCAGCGACGACTTGCTCGAGATGGGCCTCCTGTCTTCTCTTATACAGATTCCAGAGTACCATAACAATAGATCCTCCTATGGGGCCCTGAATTTCTCTATTCAGCCGGCTCTTGCAAGTTGGCGGGAGACGGCTCATCAAAGGGAAGCCCCTTCGCTTGTGCCTCCATCATTCGGTTACACCACGTTGTCCACTCCCGATTGGATTGGGCCAAAGCCTCAGCTCTGCCCTCAGCCCTGCCCTCAGTTCTGCCCTCAGTTCTGCCCTCAGTTCTGCCCTCAGCTTTGCCCTCAGCTCTGCCCTCAGTTCTGGCCTTGGCGGAGGCTTCAGCGATAACTTGCTCGAGATGGGCCTCCTGTCTTCTCTTATACAGATTCCAGAGTACCATAACAATAGATCCTCCTATTTCAAAGGTGAAAGTCAAGAAAATAGCCACTGGAATGAAGGTCGAAACATGCTCAACAATAGCTATGAGCGTCTCAACTGAACTTTCTCTGCCTTGGGCGAGTTCGTGTTTGCCTACAACGACAGCATAGCTACCTACCACAACGATAAAAAAGATAAAGTCTGGTAGGAGTGTTTTCTGTGCGAAACTAAATATCGGCACCCTTTTATTTTGCATTTAACGTCTCCGTCAGTGCCGCTATTTCCGGACACTTCTACTGTCTAAAGCATGTTCTCGACAATGCCAGTGTTTTGTCCAAGACACCGTTTATTATACCCTATCCGGCGCGAGAATACCACAATTTCCCGGTTGCTTACGAATGTGCCATTGCCAACCGTTGTTCCAGCAAGTGATGCTCCCGCCTTCACAAATTGCTTCCCACTCACTATTGCGCGGTGTCAGCAGGGCATGGGCTGTCACGCCGTTTTCAAACTAACATTTTGGTGCCCCCAACAAGTTGGAACATTCAAAGGGATCCTGAATTTCTCTATTCAGCAGGCTCTCGCAAATTGGCGGGAGGCGGTACAGCAAAAGGAAGCCCCTTCGCTTGTGCCTCCATCATTCGGTTATACCACGTTGCCCACTCCCGATTGATTTGGGCTAAAGCCTCAGCCCTGACTTCAGCCCTGATCTCAGCCCTGACTTCAGCCTTGACCTCAGCCCTGACTTCAGCCCTGACCTCAGCCTTGACTTCAGCCCTGAGCTTGGCGACGGCTTCAGCGACGACTTGCTCGAGATGGGCCTCCTGTCTTCTCTTATACAGATTCCAGAGTACCATAACAATAGATCCTCCTATGGGGCCCTGAATTTCCCTATTCAGCCGGCTCTCGCAAGTTGGCGGGAGTCGGCTCATCAAAGGGAAGCCCCTTCGCTTGTGCCTCCATCATTCGGTTATACCACGTTGTCCACTCCCGATTGGATTGCGCTAAAGCCTCAGCCCTGCCCTCAGCCCTGGCCTTGGCGACGACTTGCTCGAGATGAGCCTCCTGTCTTCTCTTATACAGATTCCAGAGTACCATAACAATAGATCCTCCTATTTCAAAAGTGAAAGTCAAGAAGATTGCCACTGGAATGAAGGTCGAAACATGCTCAACAATAGCTATGAGCGTCTCAACTGAACTTTCTCTGCCTTGGGCAAGCTCGTGTTTGCCTACAACGACAGCATAGCTACCTACCACAACGATAAAAAAGATAAAGTCTGGTAGGAGTGTTTTCTGTGCGAAACTAAATATCGGCACCCTTTTATTTTGCATTTAACGTCTCCGTCAGTGCCGCTATGTCCGGACACTCCTACTGTCTAAAGCATGTTCTCGACAGTGCCAGTGTTTTGTCCAAGATACCGTTTATTATACCCTATCCGGCGCGAGAATACCATAATTTTCCGGATAGGGCTACTCGGTTTTCGGATGTCTCGCCGTTGGATGCCTTTGTAAACGCACCTTTGAACCTGTCATGGGAAGCGCAATCCGTGCGCCATTATGCAAATGTGATTCAATCACGCCAAAAATCAGTTCTGTGCTTGCATAAGCGCACCGCACCCCGCCGCGCGTCGGTTGCCCCGTATCTAAGGCATGAACCAGGTCTTTAATCAGATGTGCTGTACTACTGGCACGTTCAAACGCAGGAAAGGTTTCCGGTACCCTACAGGTGCGCCAGCCGGGCACCTCCTGTTGCTTACGAATGTGCCATTGCCAACCGTTGTTCCAGCAAGTGATGCTCCCGCCTTCACAAATTGCTTCCCACTCACTATTGCGCGGTGTCAGCAGGGCATGGGCTGTCACGCCGTTTTCAAACTGGATTGTGCCGCCGCCTGCCGGGTCTTCCCGCAGAACGTCGCCGTCCATAATCCTGTCCCCTGCCGGTAGGTAGCCGCCAGAAATCCAACTTGCCGGCTGATCGCTGTTCAAGCGCAAAATGAGGTCAAAGTTATGGCTCGCTGTGTTGAAAAGGGTGCCATTTGAATAGATTATCAGCGTTCGCAGCCGACCGAGTTCGCCGCTATCAATGACCTCCTTCATCTTATCAAAGCCAGTGTGCCAACGGCGGTTTGTACCGAGGTTAAAGGCGACTTTGTTTTTTTCAACGGCTTCAACCATCGCTGCCGCTTCGGCCATAGAAGCCGCCATCGCCTTTTCTGCATAGATGGCTTTCGCACCATGTTCTGCCGCGTAGATAACAATCTCCGCTCGATGCTCCGGTTGCGTCGCAACGCTAACAATGTCCGGTTGCTCTTTTTCAAGCATTTCCCGATAATCTGTATACTGATTCGATGCCGGCACATTGTAGCGATGCCCAAAGTGCGCCATCACTTCTGGACGCAAGTCAGCACAAGCGATAAGATTAACCCGCTCTTCGGCGAAAAAGCCTGCAGCATGCGAATACGGTAACTTAATCGCCTCGTAATCGGGAACCTCGTTGTCAATAAATGCGCCCATCCGGCTACAGCCGATGACCGCGGCGCGATATGTTTTCACCGGTATCCCTCCTTAGACAAAAAATTTGTCAGCCACCTCGGTTATGAAATTCTTGCCCATTGTCCGGTAGCCATCTGCATCCGGATGCAAGTCATCCGGCAGCAGATGCGCGTGGTCCGGACCGAATACGTCCAAGCCGTTGACGTAATGGACGTTCTTGTCGCCGTGCGTTTGTAGTGCTTCGGCAGCGGCTTGTACCTCTTCACGCATCCCTTTCAGATGGAATCCTACAGCGTTTGGGCGTTCCTCTCTCGGTGCTGAATAGATGGGGGACATCAACACAAGGGGTGTCTCCGGATGCTTCTCACGTATAATCTGTACTGCGCCGATAATTGCAGGACGAAATGCACGCAATCCTAAGCTTGATGCCCCCTGAATGTTGATGCCGACACACATTGACAGGTAATCTGCAGGCAAGTCGCGAATCATCCGCGCCACCATTGTATCAAGGTGACACTGGCCTCCATAACCGAGACAGGTTAAATTTAATCCCCGTTCGCGTGCGACAATCGCGGGCCACGTCTGTGTAGGGGAAGCCGCAGCACGACACTGCGTGATAGAACTTCCGTACGTAACCCACCGGTGCCGCGTGTCGGTGAACGGTGCCAACGTTGCACCATCATCTATTGCCACGCTACGGAGGTGAAACTGTCCGTATTGCGGCAACCACAACTCAATTAATTTTTCCTGAGCAGACAGGTTTTCAAAAGCGAAGTCGTCTCTACCGGTCAGAGCAAGCGACGCTACGAATTCACCATCACAACAGAGGTCAAGCATGCCACTTTCGCGTTGCGCAACGATGCTCCCTGTGATGCACGTCGTATTGCTGCGAAAACTAACGCGCACCCCCGCAGGCATCGCTGCGCGTTCAAGTAACGGCTCCGGAAATAGGCGATGCATCGGGTGCGGGGTTCGCCACGGCATCACCGCATCTGCTGTTTTCTGGAGAGAGATAGCCCCTTGCCAGTTCAAGTGCGGATGGTCGGGTTTTAGTTGCATTGTAGGTTTCCTTTCGTTTTGGCTAGGGGCGTGCCCTGCGGCACCGCCCTAACAAGCACTGTTTTCACACCACTATGGCAAGGGCTCCGTGCCTCGCCATGTTTGCCTCGCCCCACGCGCGGCTTGTTACATTGCATCCACAACTGCGCGAAGCTGCCGCACACCTTCTAACATTTGCTCTGGGGTTCCCCAGTGCTCAATGCTCGCTGCGCCGGTAAATCCATCTTCAACTAGTGTTTCTAACACCTGTTCATAGTGCAATGTTGTTTCACCGATCGGATTTAGGTTTTTCTCACGATTCGGTTTGATATGCACATGCCGCACGAGTCCCTTAATATGGGCATAACCCTCCGGCAATGGATTTTCGCCACAATGTAACCCGTTATTGACATCCCAACACGAAGTGAGTGCGGGACTATTTCCAAGGGCATTGATGACAGCCCGGGTCTCTTCGCAAGTTCCGGCAAGACACGCGCTTTCGTTTTCAAAAGCGAGGGTAACGTTCGCACTTTCCGCAATTGGGACTACGGGGGCGAGTTTTTCCACAATGCGCCCCATATAGTCGTTAATATCCGGGCGCGCTGCACCTTTAATCCTTCGATGCGGATTCCAAAATGTGAAGCCTCGAATTATCTGCGTCTCATAAGCATGGGCCAGTTCAACCATCCGGTCGAAGTGCCGCAGGTGTTGTTCCCATTCCTGCGGATTGTCGATCGCACACTTGCCAAACGGTGAACCAATACTGGCGACACGGACATTGTAAGCACGCAACACATCTTGGACGCGTTTGACATCGTTGTCGTCAATTTCAGTTACGTGTTTGCCCCAAATGCCACCGCGCACTTCCACGGTAGTGGCACCGGCTTCAACGCCGAGTTTAACGGCTTCCTCAAAATCTATTTTGGACACTTCATCAGCAAAAAAACAGACATCAATCATTTTAAATTTCCTGAATGGTCACGGCACGCGGAGCGTGCCTACTACTTTTGGTCAACGGGTCACGGCACGCGGAGCGTGCCTACTACTTTTGGTCACGGCACGCGGAGCGTGCCTACTACTTTAGTCTCATCTGGTGTGGGGCACCCATCGCGGCAGAGATATACGGCCACTCTGTCACGAGGTTGTTGTACGCCGCAGCACTCGACGCATCGCCACGCACCTCATAGTACGCATACAAGACGCGCGCCAAACGTTTCGCAGACTCTGAATCGCGCATCGCACGCGCAACACCAGCACAGCCCAAAATACCACCGCTGTGCTCTACGCCAGAAAGATGCCACATCATCCGCAGACACCCCTCCCACGCTGTCATTTCTGCGCGATTGTCACGCTCAGCGTATTCTTCAGCTCGCAACAGCCGAACCTTGCCGCGTGACGCAATGAGCACTCTGTCGTGCAACGCGGCGATGTCTACATCTTTCGCTTTTGAAAGGCCCTCTGCATCCCCGAAGTTGCCCGCCATGTAACCGTGCTGCCGCAGCCACGTCAAACAGAACTGACTCTCCGCATCTAGCTCGCCTGTCTCTTTTTCATGGTAGGCGGTGATTTCGTTGTTGATGTGCATGAGTGCCTCGCGGATTGGCACGATCTCACCACTGATTCGCATCACCTTGCTGTAGCGGGAGTAAACCTCCATGCCGGGGCCGATGGCGGCTTGTGCTAAATCAACCGGTCTGATGTTTGTGATGCGCGTGAGTCTGTCAAGCGCGGGTGGCATCTCTTTTTTCAGTGCTTGTAGAAATTCGTTGCGGGTTATAGTGGGGGCATCCTCAGGGCGCGGCCGGCACACTAACACAATAGAGGATGCGAGTGCGTTTCTCTGCCCATAAAAACCAGTAGTCTGCTCTGTGCGCATGGGCCAAGTGCCGATTATTTTAAAGCCTGCGTCCACGATTGCCGTGAGCATTGTCTCCCAACCGGTGGAAGTTTTTCCATCCTGTTCCGCTTCTTGCTGTTTGTAGGCGTAAAAGATGGAAGAGGGGAACTCGTCTGAGCAGTGTTGCCGCATCCGCAGCAGGGCTTTGCCAAGTAATTCCTCAAACCGCTTTTGTGAATTATCAAATCGTGCCGGAATGGCGACTATCTCTTCTTCCTTGGGCGTCATCATGCCGGCAAACAGGTCTGGATAGACATCACGAAGCAAGGGGCGTATCCAGACATAGAAGAAGTCGGAGAGATCTGCGTAGTCAATGTTATCGTAATAGGGCGGGTCTGTAATAAAAACGGGCCTATCCTGAGCATGCGGTGTCGTACATACATCCGCCTGATACGCTTCTCCAATGTTTGCTGAGACAGGCAAATTCTCAACAACCCTTGCAATCCACGCTATCTGCGCCATCCAGTTTTGTGTTGAGTTAGAGAACGGATTCACCTCGGCGAAGTCCCACGTCATTGGAAGGGCTTGGCGTGCAAAAACCGTCCGGATCTCGCCTCGGTTTCCCCACAAGGTGAAACGACAACCGCTCTCAGCAGTTCTGCCGATAGCGAGGGACAGGTAAGTGCAAACCGAATCGGTGTATCTTTTTTCCGCACCATCCTGGGTAATCTGATTGCGAACCTCCGATAGCAGGTCGCTGAAGGTAGTTAGTGCCGTGAGTTGACGTTCAGTGAAGAGTTGATGCCACTGGGTAATTCCATACCCGCGGCCACTTACCAAAGTTGGATTATTGGGCATTGCCGGCCGAGGTTTCCACTCGGGTTTTGCCGATAGAGAAACGCGGGTATGCCTATCGGTTGGGGGTAGAAAAAGTTTCTGCCGGTCACCTTCGGCAACTATCGCTGTCAGTATCTCTCTTATCTTGCCCGCTTTTGCTTGCTCTCGAACATAAGGCAACTTGACAGCAGTACCGCACGCAAAGCAGTAGGCATCTGTGCGGCTGACTGTAGACTTCGGCACGCCTTCAGTATCGGTTTGCACGACCCATGAAATCGTGTTGGATTCCCGGTCAACAACCGGCTTTGTCCAATACTCGTTTCCCTTCTTTTTTGACAACTGAAAAGTTTTCATTAGGGGCATGTGGAGTCCACACGCAGGGTTGATACAGGGGATCGTGCGCGCCCAGAGCCATGCCACAACCGTGGCAGTTATACCTGTGGGCAATTCCACGGGTGGGTAGAGATGTCCGATGCGTTTGTGTGCCTGCTCACGCATCCACGCTCCATAGTAGCGGATGTCGGATGCCAAGCCTGCGGTGCCTTTCCACGGCACACGCGTTTTCGTTTTACCTGTGCCGGTGAACATTCCCATCGGGTCGGCATCAGGATGGACCGGTTTCTGATTGTGAAACGTCGGCGGCAATTCAATCATCGCCTTGTTGAGCAGTACAGGCAGCGGATTCAGATCCGAGGCGCGTGCGCGTAATCCCAGGCGTTGTGCCTCAAGCGGGATGGAGCCGCCCCCACAAAACGGATCATAGATTGCGGGGCAATGGTCGCGGAGGTATTGTAGGACTGCATCGGGATTGTTTTCAAACCGCTGGCGACAATCCGTTAGGTCTTCGGCGTTGTTGCGTGCGACAGAGATGGCAATCTCGCGGCGTGCCTCTGCCAAGAGGTTTTCGTCGGTGCTATTTTTCCAGATGACAAGTCGCCGGAGGAGGCGATGGAGTCGGTTTCGTTCTGCGTTCTGTTCGGGTTCGGTTGGGAATTCGTCTTTGCATTCGGAGGGATCGTCCACCATGCTGGCGAAGATAACGGCGCGGCATGCGGCGAGGGGGCGGCGTGCCCAGTAGCGGTGGAGTGTTGAGGGGTGGCCATGCGTCAGCGAAGCGTCTTTTGCAGACTCGTAGTTGATAGCTTGGAGGGGTATATTTACCTCAATGAGTTTTTTGCGGTAAGTTGTCATAGTGCTTTTTCATATTACATATCAGACGTGTCAGACGCGGACAGGCAGTTACCCCGCTTTGCGGGGAAACATACAGATACCTTAACCCTCAAGGCCGTTCTTTTTGGAGGCGCGCTTTCCGAAGCGCGCCTCGCAGGGTCAGAGCAACTACTTGCCCTACTCCGTTTCGCTGAAATCAATTTGCGGCACCTTCAACTCGCCGGCAAGGATTTTTGCCTTTGCCTCCGCCACCTTTTTTTGTACCGCTTCAGGCACCTTATCTTTCAATTTCGGGTTATAGAGCATGGAGATTTCGCCCTCGGTTGACATCGTGACAACATAAGGCTGAGGTTTAAAAGTGCCTTCTTTCACATGTTTGGCAACCCTCACAAACGCGTGTGGGGTAATCACAGCGCTGGCAAGCACCGCTGTCGGGGAAACTGGACTCTGGTCCCGGTTAGAACCGAAGGCGTAGGCGCCCTTTCCGGAGGCTCGTGCGGTTTCTACAGCATCAAAAACGCCACGGTCGCCCGCGTCCGAATTAGGAAAGATAAAGTCGATGCCCTCATTAATTTGTGCGAGCGCGAGTTCCTTCGCCTTACCGCTGTCCTCCCAATTTCCGACATAAGCACGGCGGACCTCTGCATCCGCGTTAACGCTTTTTACGCCGCCTTCAAACGCCATAAACGTGCTATTGACAGACGGGATGCTCTGCCCGCCGATAACACCGACTTTGTTCGTTTGCGTCATCATGCCTGCCATAATGCCCAAAAGGTAGGTTGCCTGTTCAATCCGAAAGTTGATAGGCGCGATATTCTCCGTAATGGTGCCACCGGAAGTGGTAATAAAAATCGTTTCAGGAAAATCCGGTGCCACAGCCTTCGCTGGATCTTGATACTCATATCCATGCCCGAAGATGAGGTGATACCCATCCAACGCATAAGCACGGAAGTGTTCCTCCTGCTCAGTTGGGGTTCGGCTTTCAACGTGACTAATTTTTGCACCCAGTTCCTTTTCAATCGCTTTGAGGCCGTCGTATGCCAAAGCGTTCCAGCCTGCATCGCTGATAGATGCTGGCAGCAGCATCGCGACTTTAAATTTTTCATGCCCTTTTGCGTCAAGTGCTGTGTTGCCAGCCAGCATGATTCCAATAGTGAGAAGACATAAGACTCTCGCATAAATCTGTTTCATAAAAATATTTTTCCTCCGTTGTTAAGGTATTTGGATAGTATAGCATATTTGCGAGAAAAATGTAAAGCGGAAATTGTAAGTGCACATGTCAATAGGTTCTCAACAATTATGGACTTCACGATAATATTGACATCCCTCCGGCGATGTGATACAATACATTGAAACTTAACCCCAAGGAGAAAAAGAGACATGAGACGTTTTGGCACTGAAGGCCGTTTGTACCCTGAAGATAACTACATTGTCCCGCGCACAAAAGAGACTGCCAATTTCATCAGCCGTGTCAAACAAGGCAAATACATCGTCCTTTTTGCACCACGACAGACCGGCAAAACCACCTTTTTTCACTACGCGTTAGATACCCTCGAAAACGAAGAACCAATCTACTTCCCTATTCCGCTAAATTTTGAGACTTATGAGGACTGTACCCCTTCCGAATTCTACGGAGGCCTCAGCGAAGACATTCGCGAGGGAGTAGAGAGTATTTTTCAGATGCGTGGAGAGGTGTTGCCTGCGGCGTTAACGCAATTTTTGGGGAATGCACAGATAGCCAACCATCTCTCGGTAAGAAGGTTCTTTAGACAATTTGCGAGTTTGATGGCTGATAAGCGGATTGTCCTTATCATTGACGAGTTTGATGCAATCCCACAAGCGGCAGTCAAGGGGTTCCTGCGTTCATTACGCCATATCTACCTCTCCGGTAGGACGCGATGCCCGCATAGCGTCGGCATTATTGGAGTCAAGAATATCACACAACTCAACTACGACCGGTCTGTCTCACCGTTCAATATTCAAGATGAGTTCCATTTGCCCAACTTTACACTTGAACAGGTGCGCGAACTCCTCGGGCAGTATACAGACGAAGTTGGCCAAGCCTTCGCGCCTGAAGTCATCAAAAATCTTTACAAACAGACTGCCGGCCAACCTGTGCTTGTCAACCGCCTCGCGCAGATTCTCACCGAAGAGATGGACATTCCGATAACCGAAACAATTAAGATGGAACACTTTACAACGGCGCACGCGCAACTCCTCCACAACAGGAACACCAATATTGGGCATCTGACAACAAATATCCGAAAAGACGCGCGTTTTGAAAAAATCCTCATGAGAATTACCGCGCACGACGAGGGCGTGCCTTTCAACATAGATGATGACAATATCAGTGAACTCGCAACTTACGGTGTCATCGCTAAAGGCGCTGATGGAATGTGTGACATTGCCAATCCGATTTATCTCTACCGCATTCTGCGAGCATTCAAACCCACAGTGAACGGCCTAGAGGAGGATTACTTCCCCGAAGACAACCTCACAGGCTTCCGAGCTTATCTTACAGACACAGGACAGATTGCCATGGAACTGTTACTTGATAACTTCCGGGACTTCATCACGCGTGCAGGCTTCCGAATTCTGCAAGTACCCCAAACGCCGCGAGAGTCTGTCGGCCGGCACCTCCTCCTCACCTATCTCGACCAGTTCGTCCAGGCGGTAGGTGGGAGCATGTACCTTGAAGTGCAAACCGGGCGCGGTAGGATAGACGTCCTCATCGCGCATAACGCCCGAAAATACATCGTCGAAACAAAGATTTGGAGAGGCGAGGGCCGCTATCAAGCAGGCAAGCAGCAGCTCGCCGCGTATCTCAAATTGGAGGGAGCAACCGAAGGATACTACGTCGTCTTTGATCATCGAAAGGGTGCAGCACCACGTGTAGAAGCAGATACGTTAGAAGGAGCCCTGACGATTCGGAGTTATGTCATTCCTGTGGTGCAAGAAGCCCCTTCATTAATTGTCTCTTCACAGTGAACTTTAACGCAGAGGAAAAAAATGAAAACGTTTGGAACCGAAGGCCCCGTGTCCCGAGAAGAAAACTACATTGTCAGCCGCGCTGCTGAACTCGCAGACTTCATAGAGCGAGTCAAGCAGGGAAAATACCTCGTTATATTCGCCCCTCGACAAACAGGTAAAACCACCTTTTTTCACTACGCATTAGATACCCTCGAAAACGAAGAGCCAATCTACTTCCCTATTCCGCTAAATTTTGAGACTTATGAGGACTGTACCCCTTCCGAATTCTACGGAGGCCTCAGCGAAGACATTCGCGAGGGAGTAGAGAGTATTTTTCAGATGCGTGGAGAGGTGTTGCCTGCGGCGTTAACGCAATTTTTGGGGAATGCACAGATAGCCAACCATCTCTCGGTAAGAAGGTTCTTTAGACAATTTGCGAGTTTGATGGTTGATAAGCGGATTGTCCTCATCATTGACGAGTTTGATGGCATCCCCCAGGAGGCCGCAAAGGGGTTTCTTCACGCCCTACGCCACATCTACCTCTTGAGAGCCGCGCCCCGATGTCCCTATAGCCTCGGCATCGTTGGTGTCAAGAGCATCGCGCAACACAACTACGATCGCTCAATCTCTCCCTTTAATATTCAGGACGAATTCGCTTTACCCAATTTCACGCGTGAACAGGTGCACGAACTCATCGGACAGTATACAGACGAAGTCGGCCAAGCCTTCGCGCCTGAAGTCATCAAAAGTCTTCACAAACAGACTGCCGGCCAACCTTTTCTCGTCAACCGACTCGCCCAAATTATCACAGCCGAATTGGAAATTCCAAAGACTGAGTCAATTACAATGGCCCACTTCTCAAAGGCACACAGGCGGCTCCTTCGTGAACAAAACCGCAACATTCAGCACCTGCTCACCAATATTCGCAGAAACCCCCGCTTTGAGACGCTCCTGATGGAGATTACATCTTACGATAAAGGCGTGGATTTCAACTTGGACAATGAAGTCATCAGCGAGCTCGCCACTTATGGCGTTATAGCGGAAGATGCCAACGGTATGTGTAAGGTTGTTAATCCGATATATCAGTACCGCATCATGCGAGCGTTCAAGCACCCAGTTAACGGCTTGGAGCGAGAATACTTCCCCGAAGACACCCGCGCCGGCTTTCGAGATTACCTCACGCCCGATGGACACCTCCACATGCAACCGCTCCTTGATAACTTCAAGGATTTTATCGCCCGTGCAGGTTTCCGCATCCTGCAAATACCGGATACCCCGCAAGAGTTCGTCGGCCAATATCTCCTCTTCACCTATCTCGATGGATTTGTCCGCCTCATGGGCGGTGACATGTATCTTGAAGTCCAAACCGGGAGAGGCAGGATAGACCTCCTCATCCGCCACAACGAGCGCAAGTATATTGTCGAGACAAAGATTTGGGAAGGAGCCCTGCTTTATGAGGCAGGCAAGAGGCAGCTCACTCATTATGTCAGATTGGAGGCGGCGAGGGAGGGATACTACGTAGTGTTTGATCATCGCAAAGGCCCTGACTCTCGGGTAGAAACTGAAACAGTGGATGGTTTGACGATTCGGAGTTATGTCATTCCTGTGGTGCAAGAACGGCCTTCAGATGTTCGGCACGCCTCTGGTACTCGCGAATCAGGCAGTTGATTTGGCAGGGCCACTGAAAATGCAACCATTTTTGTTCAATTCCAGAATTCCTGTTGACATACCTGCACAAATAGCGTATACTTTTTTCGACATGAGTAGAGAATAAGAATGACGCGGTGATTCACAATTGAGGCTTTGCGTGTCCGGAACCTATAGAGGCATCCACGCGCACACGCAACGGAAATAGATGAGATTCAAAAACCATAACCTTGGGGATATCGCGACCAGAGGTCGCTCCTACTACGGGGAGAAATAATGGGTAATTTTGAAGTCAAAGTAAATGCCAAAACCCATTTAGTTGTTGAAAGCAATACGGGGCGCTGTTTGGGCGGGGTCGGTGCCAACTTTTATCGCCCCTTTGTTTTTCCACTCTATACACCAGCAGGACATACCGTCGTTCAGGAGTTTGCCTTCGATCATCCGTTCCACAACGGTGTCTTCGTCGGACAGGGACCGGTAAAGGTTGGTGAGCGGGAAGCAGGCTTTTGGGCAGCACCGCCCCGCCGTTCTTTCACAGATAAAATCTTTGAGAATTTGGGACGGATGGATACGCAGAAAGCGAGCGACATGGTACCGCATGCCGATGGCGTTCAATTCGTTCAGAAGGTTATCTGGCGCGATGCGAACGAAGAGCCGTTGATTGACGAAATTCGGCGCGTGAATTTGTGGGCGCTCTCCGATGCAACGGTATGTGATATGACAAGCGAAAAGATTGCCACCTACGGTGCTGTCGAATATCCGCAGACAAAGTACGGAAGCATCGGCATCCGCGTCGAACCGCGGCTGCTGCCTGTGATGGGTGGCGTTATTATCGCTGACAACAGTCGCAGTGGTGCTCCGGAAGTAGTTCACGAGGGTGAATCGGATTTCGTTGCATACCAAAACCTGCTGCCCAGCCATGGGCAATGTGGCGTTTTTATGACGATCCTCGATGAAGGGGTGCGCGGGCCGTGGTTCATTCGGGCTTACGGCATGGCACTCTATAACCCGACGTGGACAGGTTCAGTAGCAACACCGGCAGGTGGCACCTGGAAAATTTCGCTTCGGGTTGTTGCCTACGACGGAGAATTGACAGCGGCACGTGCAGCGCGGTGGTGTGAAATATAAGTGAAGTGCACGCTCGGACAGCGCACATACTGGTATTAACCCCTGCAAAGCAGTGGAAAAAGAGATGAAAGCGAACCTCCTGGAACTTCAGAACATTACAAAAACATTCGGACAACTGGTTGCAGTAGACCGGGTCAATTTTGAACTGCAAGCAGGTGAAATCCACGCCATTTTAGGAGAGAACGGCGCAGGCAAGTCCACGCTGATGAATCTTATCTATGGGCTTTACCAACCATCAGGGGGAAGCCTTCATGTCTCTGGAGAATCCAAAGTTTTTGCATCGCCGCGCGACGCAATTGCAAACGGCATCGGCATGGTGCATCAACATTTTATGCTCATAGAGAACCTCACCGTTGCTGAAAATATAGCACTGAGCCTTGGACAATTGGACGTTGAATCTGGAAGGACATGGTTGGAAGGCAAGGAGGAGGCAAGGAGGGAAGAAGTGCCTCCCCCTCACTCTTCCCATCTTCCAGGCCGCCAATCCTTTTGGTTTAAGAAGGCAGAGGCTGTTGAAATAACCGAGGCACTGTCGCAGAGGTTTGGCCTCGCCGTCGACGCGAGGGCCCTGGTGCGGACGCTTTCTGTGGGGTTAAAACAACGGGTTGAAATCCTAAAAGCCCTCGCCGTTGATGCCCGTATGCTAATCCTTGATGAACCAACAGCGGTGCTCAGTCCACAAGAGGTAGATGGATTTTTTACAATTCTGCGCAAACTGCAAGCCGATGGCCGCGCTATCATCTTCATTAGCCATAAAATGAAAGAGGTTTTGAACATCAGCGATAGAATTACCGTGCTCAGACGTGGAAAAAAGGTTTACGTTGGCAAGACCGGTGAGCTCACATCGCGTGAACTGGCAAGAGAGATGCTTGGCGAAGAGGTCGCGGAGGTGAAACGCAAGGAGAGTCATGCCACAACAGACGTGGTACTACAGATTTCAGGTCTGACGGTACAAGGCAGTAGCGGGGTTAGCAACCCCTCCCACCTGGCGGTGGCGGATGTCTCTATGGAAACCTATCGCGGTGAAATCGTCGGGATAGCAGGGGTTGACGGAAATGGGCAGCGTGAACTGGCGGAAGCAATTATGGGATTGCGGCAGCTCGCGGCCGGAAAGATAGAAATATTAGGGACAGCACCGCGAGGCACAAAAGAGATTCGCCAGCGTGGTGTCGGCTACATTCCCGAAGATAGACAAACGATGGGGGTAATCGCTTCTTTTTCTATTGCAGAGAATCTGCTGCTGAGTGTGACGCGCTTAGTAGATGTAGCGAAGTGGGGCGTGATTGATGGAAAAACGAAACAAGCACTATCCGAACACCTAGTCACCGAATATGACATCCGTCCGCCCAACGCTCACATGCCTGCTGAGGCACTTTCCGGTGGTAATCAACAGAAGGTGGTGCTTGCGCGAGAAATATCCCCTAATCCTGAGCTCCTCATAGCGGTTAACCC
Organism: uncultured Poribacteria bacterium; assembly: GCA_958295855.1. GTDB lineage: Bacteria > Poribacteria > WGA-4E > WGA-4E > WGA-3G > CATQHH01. The sequence goes on from OY282383.1 coordinate 2,261,568, forward strand.
CACTCGGGGCTTAGACATCAGTGCCGCACACTATGTGCATCAGAATTTGCTTGCACAGCGCGACCGGAAAAAATCTGTGCTGTTAATCTCAACCGAGTTAGACGAAGTGTTGCAACTGAGTGACCGGATTTATGTGATGTCAAGAGGCAAACTGATTGAGGCAACACCCCACCGGGACGACATAACGGCCTTGGGATTATTGATGACAGGAGAAAATTCCTAGCAACACGTACGGATGCTTGATAAGGATGGAAAGGTGGAAGAAAAGAAGAAAGGCGGAAAGGAATTGGCTGGAAAGAAGGAGAGGGGGAAAGATGGAAAAAGGAGTTGGGCTTCCCTGCTTTCAACCCAACCTCCAATCTTTCAGTCTGCCAAACTTTTTGATTATCTGCGCTGGATGGCGGCCCCTGCCCTGATTCTGGGGAGCGCGTTTGTCACAAACGGTATTATCATGTTGCTGTGTGGCTATAACCCGTTGGAGGCTTACGCAGCGGCTATCGGCGGGGCATTCGGCACTGGACGCAAATTTGGGGAAACGTTGGTGAAAAGCACCCCGTTTCTGATGACCGGACTGTCTGTGGCTATCGCCTTTCGGTGTGGGATTTGGAATATCGGCGCGGAAGGACAATTTCTGGTAGGTGCTTTAGGGGCAACGTGGTTTGGGACAAAGGTTGCTGTGCTGTTTCCCGCTCAACCCTGGCTGGCGGTGCCGCTCTGCTTAGGCATTGCAGGGTTTGCCGGCGGTATATGGGGACTCCTCCCGGCAATCCTCAAGGTTACCCGCGGCGTGAACGAAGTCATTAGCACGATTATGTTGAACTATGTTGCCATCCACCTCGTTAGCTTGATGGTAGATGGCGGGCCCTTGCAGGAGGCAGCCAAACGCGGCCCGCAGAGCGATCGGATAGCCGAATGGGTGTTTTTGCCCCGACTGCTTCCGCCACACCGAATTCACCTCGGCATTGGCATCGCTGTGGCGTTAGCTGTTGTGCTGACATTTATTCTGTTTCGTACAACGTTCGGGTATCAGCTTCGGGCAGTAGGCGAGAGCGCATCTGCAGCAGAAGCAGCTGGCATTTCGAGTGTACAGAACACCCTCCGCGTCTTTTTCATCAGCGGGGCGTTGGCCGGCCTCGGCGGTGCGATTGAACTGACAGCACTGGCACGGCGGCTTTTCCTCAACTTTTCACCGGGATACGGCTACACCGCGATTGCCGTTGCGTTATTGGCGAAGTTGCATCCGTTGGTAACGGTTGCCGCGGCACTCCTGTTTGGCGCGCTCACGACAGGCTCTTATGGCATGCAACGGGAGGTAGGCATCTCCGACAAGGTGACGCTGGTGATGCAGGCGACAATTCTTCTTTTCGTTATTGGCTATAGTTCTGTCCAATTCTTCCGGAAGCGTGTTTCGTAGGCACTTGGCGAATTTTTAACAATTAGGTTTCTGCTCCGATTTTTCCGCATGAGGTATTTACCCCCGCAAGCGGGGAATGCACCCTCTGCAAAATCGGGCTTTCGTAATGAGTTCTAGCGTGCTGCCTCCTAATTGAGGTTGCATAAGAAACCTCCGACGAGATCTTTCGTCAATTCAGTTTCTGCTCCGATTTTTCCGCATGAGGTATTTACCCCCGCAAGCGGGGAATGCACCCTCTGCAAAATCGGGCTTTCGTAATGAGTTCTAGCGTGCTGCCTCCTAATTGAGGTTGCATAAGAAACCTCCGACGAGATCTACAGTGCATTGTTATACCTATCTTGCATTCTCAATTCTCCGCAAGGAATGACGAAAAGGCAAATTGTTAAAAATATGTTTGAAGATATTCTGGCGGCAACAATTCGCGGGGCAACCCCGCTACTGCTCGCAGCATTAGGCGAGGTAGTCTCCCAACGCGCGGGAGTAATCAACATCGGCATCGAGGGAATGATGCTGATGGGTGCGTTTTTTGGCATGGTGGGCTCTTACTACACAGCAGAGCTACCATGGCTGGCACCGTGGTGTGGGCTCTTCATTGCAGGATTAAGCGGACTTCTAACAGCCGCCCTCTTCGCGTTCTTTGCGCTTAGGCTGCGGGGCGACCAGGTTGTCATCGGCACAGCGGTAACCCTTTTAGCATTAGGTTTGACAGAGGTGATATATCAACGGCTGTTTGGCGTGACAGGCACCTCGCTTCGGGTGCCAGCGTTCGGGCAGTTGGAGATTCCGATCCTGTCAAAACTCCCTATCTTAGGTGGTGCCCTATTTTCGCATAACATTCTCGTCTTTTTGACGTTCCTGCTCGTACCATGCGTCTATATTTTCCTCTACCACACACAACCCGGCCTCAGGATTCGCGCCTGTGGAGAACATCCGAGGGCGATTTCCACCGTTGGGGCGAATGTTTTGGGCCTGCGGACGGTGTGTTTGTTGTTCGCGGGTGCAATGGCAGGCATGGCAGGCGGTTATCTGTCGCTTGCGGATGTACCCTATTTTACCCCTGGCATGACGGTGGGGCGTGGGTTTATTGCCTTGGCAATAGTCATCTTCGGGAAATGGCACCCTGTGAAGGCGTGTGGTGCGGCACTGCTGTTCGGGCTCGGCTCGGCATTGGATGTGCGGTTTCAGGCAGCGGGCTGGGATATCCCGTACCAGTTGCTGTTGATGTTGCCTTATGTCCTTTGCTTGGCAGTGCTAGCGGGGTTTGTGGGGCGCGCAGAGGCACCGCTGGCACTTGGAAAACCCTACGGCGGAAGGGTAGGCACGAGGCACTACCCCTAAGAAGGGCAGGCACGAGGCACTGCCCCTACAACGCAAGCGAGGCGCTGATAGAGTTGGCTATCAGGGAAACCTGTGCTGGAAACTTTGATGCGTCTGCTCTTTCTTGGCTAATTAGTTAAGAACAACTTTCTGATAGAGAGGAAACCCGATTTTGAGCAGCTTCTTCCCCCGCTTTGCTTCCCTCCCGCCCGGTTCCTTGGGGAAAAAGCAATCAACGGAAAAATCGGAGCAAAAACTGAATTGTTAAAAAGTGCTTCCCACGCGCAGATAGAAGAAATTTTTGGGTACACCGGGTACTGACACGAGCGCGACAGCGTAATCAACCCCTCCTGTGAGGGGGCCCAGGTTTAAACGGAGCCCTGCGCCAACAGCAGAAGGTAACCGCCACGTATAGTCAATCTCCTCCAAGCTCTCCCACACGTTACCAGTATCAAAGAAAAGCACACCATGCCCCGGTTCATAGATTGGAAAACGCAACTCTGTATTAAAGATGAGTTGTACATTGCCGCGGTGTTTGCCGGTACTATCGAGAGGGCCGAGGGCACGCTCGGCATACCCTCGAACTGTGGTGCTGCCACCTGCCCAAAACCGCTCGAATGAACTCAACTCTGCCCGCCGGTTTAAACGGAGTCCAGTAATTATGCCACACCGGAGTGCGGTTGCCAAAACAATTTCCGTATCCCCTAGTTTTCGGTAATATCGAGTGTCCGCTACCGTTTTGATAAAACTGCTGGCACCGCCTAAAAAACCGCCTGCATATTCAAGCGTCGCCTCGTTCAACATGCCAGATGTGGGGTTGATATAGGGGAGACGGCTGTCATGTGTCCATGAGAACCGGAGGCTACTCACCGTTGTCTTGAAAGTTGTTGGCAGATTTGTGTCAGGGGGTATTCGCGATTCGGAGGGCGTTGCTACTGGGAGATCGTGCAAATCCCGGTAACTGTACTGTAAATCAAGCAGGTGCTTTCTTTTCAACGCCCTGCTGAGGGTAAAACTGGCTTGGCGTGCTCGGACGTTATCGTCTTCTTCTAAATTCCTTTGTGCCACCTGTAGACTGCCTCGTGTCCTGTGAAAAAGCCAGGGTTCGGTGAGGGTGATATCGTACAGATAGCCGAGCGTTCCGCCTTTGAACCCTCCCCTGCCTCGCAACCTGACTCGGGTATTTCGCTTGAAGAGGTTTAGGTGGCTTAACGCCAACGTCCCGCGGAGGCCGTCTGAAGAGCTATAACCGATGCTGGGCCTATAGGCTCCGGGTTTCTGTTTCTGCAGCCGAATTGAGACATCGCTGACTTTGGAGGTTTTTTGGTAAGGTTCCGTTTGTGTGGTTTCTGCTGTAGTTTTCTGGTTGGTGGGAAGGGTATTTGCCCCGCTTTGCGGGGTGTATACCAACGCTGATGTTTGTATATGGGGTTCTAAGCGTTCCCAGTGGATACCGGGCTGAAAAATGCCTGAATTGTAGAGGTTTTGCACGACACGACTCAACTTGGCTGGCGTAAAAAGGGTGCCTTGGAGATGTGTAACCTCGCGAGTAAGCACGTGTTGTTTCACACCCGGGTCGCCGGCAAAATAGAATTCGCCGAACACTACCTGTTGTCCCTCTGCAATCTCAAGATGGAGCACTCCGTGTTCAAAAACAGCGAGGTGTGTTAGTTCCTGCTTGAGGGTGTAGCGTGCGTTGCCTTGCACATCTTGGATAATCCAGCGTCGGTTTCCTATCTCTGTAGCGATAAAGGTTCCTGCAAGCGTGAGGCTGTGTCTTTCAAATTCCCCTTGTAGTTTCGTAGGCAGTTCCGTAGAAAGCGTACCCACTTTAAGTTGTTCCGAGAAATTACCTTCGACCTGAAAAACTGGGGTGCCAGTTTCCGGCAGATACTGTGCACTAACTACTGCATCAATGTAACCGTGCGCTTGATACGCTCTTAAGACTGCATTCTCGTATGCTTTTCTGACAAGCGGTGCATTGGGTTGCGGGGGTTGACTCGGCAAAACATCAAGAAGGGTGGTAACATCTAGGGCCCGGTTTCCGCTGAAACGACATCGGTGAATTACCTCCTTGTGTGCCTCAACGATAGTCAGGTGTATTTCTATCTCTCCGTTGCTTCGGTTGTTTGGATTCTGTTTCTCTATGTGGGGTGTCTCTACATTGGCATTGGGATAGCCTGCTTTCTCATATAAAATTTTCAGGCTCTGTATATCTGTTGCGAGCGTTTGCTCATAAAAAAAGCGTTTCCGAAAAGGTATTAGCCCTGCAAGCAGGGATAAATACCGATAGCGTTGAGAGAAGCTATCGGACGGTTTTGTTTTCATCTCGCGCAACAATTCCGCATTGGAAAACGCCCGGTTGCCGGAGAATGTAACGCGGGTGACAATGTAGCGCGTGCCAGGGTTAATTGTAAAGCGAACGTGGTACTTTAAAGGCGTATCCATTAAAACCACCCACCGCACGGCAGTCCTATCGTAGCCCATCGCTTTAAAATGTGCCTGTATCGTTTTTTCCCACATAAACGGCGTATTTATGAGCCGAGTTATTTGGTTTCTGAGCTCTTCCGATTTGTAGTTTTCTCTGATGAGGCGTAATTTAGCGAGGAGAACGCGAGGGAACGAAAAGGACACAAGCGGTTTTCCATCCTCAGAGAGGAAATCGATTAAAAGCTGCCGCCCCTCATCTACATGAAGTGTCAACACACCGGTTTGATGCACAAAAGTAGGCTCAATGGTAGCCGCGGGGTAATTATTTTTACGGTAAAGGGCGCGAATGGAGGCGATATCACTTTCCACGGCGGATGTCCGATAAATCTCGCCTACACGCACAAGTTCACATGCTGCTTCGATCTGCTTTTTCGTAAGGTTCAGCTTCGGGGGTTCCTGCTGTCGTTTGAAATTGGTTGAAAATCTCGTCGGAGGGAAGGGTATTTGCCCCGCTTTGCGGGGTGTATACCAACGCTGCTCTTTCAACAATTGTGTGGCTATCGACGAATGTCCCTGAATCTGAAGTTCAGTGATAACAGACGCATCCCCTAGGGTTATCTGATAGGTTAACGCCGCGCCTTTTTCGTAAGGTTGAGTTTGTGTGGTTTCTGCTGTAGTTTGAAGTTGGTTGGAGCTCTCGTCGGTGGGAAGGGTATTTGCCCCGCTTTGCGGGGTGTATACCAACGCTGATGTTTGAACAATTTCAGCATCAAAAAATCCGTAATCGGAGCAGGCTGCCTTGATACGGTCGACATCGCTTTTGGCGATTGCTGGTACATACACGGCACCGAGTTTCGATTGAATTGCCATTTCAATAGCGCGTATGAGTTCCACTGGAACCCCAAGAAAGTTAAGCTCCCGGATACGCCTGACACTTTTCAGTTCAAAGATGAGCACGACACCTTCAGGTTTTTCGTAAGGTTGAGTTTGTGTGGTTTCTGCTGTAGTTTGAAGTTGGTTAGAGCTCTCGTCGGAGGGAAGGGTATTTGCCCCGCTTTGCGGGGTGTATACCAACGCTGATCTTTCAACAATGGTATCTAAAGCATAGACATTAACCTGAGAAAACTGCCCTGAAGCGTAGAGGGAAACAACGCTGCGTTGGACAGCGTAACGAGAAAACGGTTCACCTACCGCTATAAGCGTCTGTTTTTCGAGCGCATTGAGCCGGTCGGGTGTGGAAACGGGGCGTGTATCAATGCGGTACTCGATGTTTTTAATTATGCCGAGTGTGTTGCCTGCGTTCTGTAGTTTTGACTGCGTTGCAGCTCTCGTCGGAGGTTTCTGATGTTTGATTTTTAATATACCTTGCGGAGTACTAGATTTTCTGCGGTTGTCATGTCCTCTTGACTGCACGTCGCTTATGGGCGAAATACGCCGCAAAAATCTCGAAGGGTAGGCACAAGGCGCTACCCCTACACTCCCCGCTCTCTCTTCTGTGATGTCTCTGCTTATGGGCGAGGTTTCCAACGGCGCGCTAAAAAGGAGAGAAAAAAGAACGATGAGCAATTGGGTTTTTGCTCCGATTTTTCCGCTTGTTGTATATACCCCCGCTTTGCGGGGGTTTCCACCCTCTTCAAAATCGGGTTTCATTATCCTTATGATAATGTTGTTTAACAATTGGGTTTCTCCTTTTTTAACATTATCTTAAACTAATTAGTGAATGCGTTTAGTTTCGGACAACGTCCGAAACGGGTTGCGCAAAGGGATATGACTTGCCAATTTCACCTTATCGGCCGCTGGCAAATTGTTAAAAACGTTGTTCCCATTGAAAATCAACGCCATATTCTCCGTTTTCGTCTCGCTCCATTTTAATAGACATATTGTCGCCGAAGGGGAGTGGGTATTCAGCACTGATGTGTCGCGCGTCAGGTTCCAGGCCGGAGAATAGCGTGAAGGTAATTCCACCGAATGCCCGCGAAATGGAGCTGCCGGGAGACAGCAGCGCAATAATGTCTGCATCCGTAAGCACTTCGGTGGAGGTAGTATTAAGCATTTCTGGAACAAAACTGAGGTTCGTATTGTTTAGGGTGCCGGTGATGGATGCACGGACGATGACATCTGCTGTGTTTCCGTCTCTCAGCAACACGCCGCGAATCGGATTCGGTGTCTGTAGCGAAATATTCAACGCGGGATGGAAATCAACGGTGCTCTGGTTGCTGATAGCTGAACCTTCAACGAATTCAAAAATCTGCGTAAAGATGCTAATTTTTCCTCTGAGGATGGACACGTCACCACTGAAAATAGGTTGTTGAATGGGCCCTACGAGTCGGCCGAAACAAGCGATTTCAATGTCAGTGGGGCCACCAAGCGATGAGAGCAGGTGGAAATTACTTGGCAGGTTCATTTCAATATCCAACTGGATGTTCCGCAAAAGGGGCGTATCTAACGCTACCTCTGCTTCAGTTACGGTAGTGCCAGCGAACCAGTCTCGAACGTTTTCCCAATCTTGCTCATAATGGCCTGCACGGATATTCACGGCACCAGTTAGCCGCGGTTCTGTGGGGTGCCCATCAATGTGAAAGTTGGCAGAATCAATGTTGAGTTGATACTGCCCTGGCTGTACAAATGTGTTCCCGGCGAGATAAGCGTTCAACGCGATATTATTCACGTTCAGCCAGTCTGAGGCAATACCCCCCGTAACGGAGAAGTCACCCCTGTTCAACTTACCTTCAAGCCGCTCAATGTTAAGCCCCGTTTCGGAGAAATTAAGAAGAACCGCTGTGTCTTTCAGAGAAACGCCGGCATTCGGAATTTCAAAGGCTACCTCATCAAATTCGCCACTCCCTACGAGTCGGGGGGCAGCCAGTGTACCGCCAACAGTCGCAGTAATTGTGCCTGTCCCACTTACAGATTGAAGGAAGGGATTTATTAATGGCAGCACTTCAAGGGCTTTCATTTCTAACCTAATATTACCTTCCAACAATTCAGTAGGAGAAACTGCTGTACTCCGCAAGGTATAATAAAAAGGTATGGTTCCGGAAGCGGTGAGTTGATTGGCACCGAGTGTGAGGCGCGCAGGGTTGTCTTCTGAAATAACCCACCGCCGGTCGGCATAGTGGAGCTCGGCTGTAAATGTATCAATATCTGCCTGATTGATGCCCAGGCCTTGGCCTTCCCATTGCACTTTTACCTTCGGTGCTGCGTTGCTCCCCGTGATGGTGATACCTGCAGACAGGGTACCCTTCACACGATATTCGGGCGGTAGCACCGCGTTTAGAACAGAGACATCGAAATTTTCCAATTGCAGGCTCGCTAATAACTCGCCGTCCATGTCCCACCTGCCGTAACCCGCTATAGATACATCGCGTTTTTCGTAAGGTTCAACTTCAGGGGTTTCTGCTGGAGTTTGAAATTGGTTAGAGCTCTCGTCGGAGGGAAGGGTATTTGCCCCGCTTTGCGGGGTGTATACCAACGGGGATTTTTCAACGTTGCGAGTGCTTGGCGGTAATGCTTCAAGACGAAACCCTTCCAGGCGCAATTTTCCTGAATCAAGCAGAATCAAAATAGGCTGTGCAGTGCTGAAGTCGTAATGTCGCCCCAAGGCAACAAAGCCAAAGGAGAGACTATCAATTGAGAATTCCCCAATTGACTCTTGCATGAGTTTTTCGTAAGGTTGAGTTTGTGTGGTTTCTGCTGTAGTTTGAAGTTGGTTAGAGCTCTCGTCGGAGGGAAGGGTATTTGCCCCGCTTTGCGGGGTGTATACCAACGCTGATGTTTCAGTTGACTGAAAAAAACTATCAAGCGGGATTATCAGTTTATTCAGCGTTGCTGTGACATGCCCCTTAATCTCTTCCAGGCCATCAAGCAGTCCTGCCTTCTGCACAGTTGAACCGAGTGGATATTGCTTAAACTTGAGCCCGATAAGCTCAAATCGTTTCGGAGTCAACCCATCTAATATTAATTGTGCCTGTTCGAGAGTACATTTCCCACCTTCCATCTCAAATTGGAGTTTTGCCACATCAATGAGCCCCTGCTGTGCTTTGAGTTGAAGGGTTACGTTCGTGAGTAGCCCATCGAAGGTGTTAAGGTGAAGGCGCGCTGCCTGAACTGAAACTTCTCCGTGTAAATGGGGTGAACGGGTTGTGCCTTGAAGTGCCAGATTAATATCAACAACCCCGTCGTTCCTTGCGGAGTACTCTGTTCTCTGCGGTTGTTGGTATCTACTGGAAGCTCTCGTCGGAGGTTTTTGCTGTAGTTTTTCTTTTGAAAACACTTGAACAAGTCCTGGGAAAAAATTGAGCGGTAGTTCATGCCCGCGGAGCTGAACGTCAAGCGGTTCAGTGAGAAATCGCTCAGAGATGTCCATCGCTGCAAACTGCAAATCGAAGGGAATCATGCCGTTGAGTGTTAATCTATTACTATTGTCGCTCAGTTCAATGCTGACGATGTTTATTCGCTTGTCACGGTATTGCACATCTCCAACATTGCCGAGTGTGTTGCCTGCGTTCTGTAGTCTTGACTGCGTTGTAGCTCTCGTCGGAGGTTTTTTGTCATCGGTATTTATCCCTGCTTGCAGGGCTAATACCTTTATGGTTCCTTGCCATTTTGCTGTGATGTGTGGGGATGTTCGCGTACCTGCAATGTTAACGTTGATATTTGTCTCTGTGGCGGCTGAGGTTATCCGTAAGGGAAGGTGTCCGGCGAGATTCCCTTTGTCGTACTGGAGCCTGAACGGTAAGTTATGTGTGACATGGAATACAGGGACTTGTGCTTTGTAAGATGTGGCAAAGGTATTAGCCCTGCAAGCAGGGATAAATACCGATTCCGAGTTGTGGTTCAAAGGGCGGGATGGTATGTTACCCCTGCTTTGCAGGGGCAAATACAATTCTGTCTCGGCCCCTGTTCTGTTGTATACCTGAAGTTTGAGTTGGTTGACCTTGCAGGTAGCGGTTATCATAGCCGGGTGGAACCCTGTCCCTGTCAGTTTCGCGGTGCCGGAAACAGTGCCGTGTACAGGGAATGCCCCGTTGCTATTAGCTGGCAGGAACAGCGGCGCGACATCCTCCACCGCCAGTTGCGCCATGGACACATCAAGGTCAAACTCTTGGTAAGGTTCAGTTTGTGGGGTTTCTGCTGGGGTTGAGAACGACACCTCGCCGCGTACCTTATAGTCCCCATCCCCTATCTGCCCGTTTGCCTCCACCTCGCGAATATCAACAAATTTCCCATCTATAGTGGTTACCGCGCGCAGTTTCTCCAGCGTGATAGGTTTTGCAAACACACCGAGGCGTATCGGGTGGTGCTGCGGTGTGTGGGCATTTACCGCAATGATGGGTTTGGCGATGCTCCCTCTCACTTCTGCAGAAACCCCGAGCACGCCTTCAATTAAGGGGGCTCCTTCCACCGTGAGGAGTTTCTTAGTGTCATCTGGGATGCCATTCTTGATTAAGTCTGCAAACAAGGGGAGATGGAGTTCAACGGCCGTGAGGTAAAGGTTTAACCTCGACTTGTTAAAGTCTTCAGGATGGACGGTTATATCCCCTTCTACCTGGAGCGGGTTTCCCAAGAGTTGCAGAGAGAACGGTTCTATATTGAGTGTGTTGTCCTGATATGTTATTGCACAGTTGGTACTGCTTAAATCGATCTCTCCTATTTCTGTTTTTACTGCTAATGTCGGGACTGCCCATTCACCCGCAACAATAGGGGATGCAATCGTTCCAGTTGCGGTTAATGCATAGCGCGCCGTACCAGACATCTCTATAGAACTGGGCGGAAGCCCGAACGCTGTACCAAAGGCATCCAACGCAAAACCGGTGGATGCCGCGCGGATATCCATCGCCTCACTTTCTGCATCAAAAGTCCCTGTGAGCTGAATAAAAGGTTCAGTTTGTGGGTGATTTTCTTCCATCAAGGAAAAGGCAGAAAACGTCCAAACATCATCTACGAGTTGTAGGCGAATCGGTTCAGCGTTTGTGAAGTGTAACGTGTTATAGCGAAGTTGTGTGGATAGAATAGTTATATCAACATCGTAGGGATATTTTTGTCCATGCCTAGTGCGTTGACTGCGTTCGGTCGTCTTAACCGCATTGAAAATCTCGTCGGAGGGAAGGGTATTTACCCCGCTTTGCGGGGTGTATACCAACGCTGATGTGCTGTCAGTTCCGCCTGTTGCTGCCGGCGGTGCCAGTTCTGCGAGCGTGCCAGTGATTTCACATAAACTGTCACCAGTACCGGTAATTGCCTCAAGGGCAGGATGCAAGATACGCAGAATCGGTGTAACATCCATGGCTTTGCTCTGCATCTCGAAATGGTAAGGGTTGTCAGTAGCCATGCTGATATAGCCCCGAATCCGGCTAGTCTCCTCAAATCCGTGTCCATGAAAGTCAAAGATATCTGGTTCACCAGATGGGTATTTATCCCTGCTTGCAGGGCTAATACCTTTAGTTTTGCTCCGTTCCACGAGTCTGCCGAATAGGGACACATCACCGAGCGGATTGCCCAAAAATGTTAACTCAGAGAAATCAAGTTCGATGTGCATATCCAAGTCTTTCGGCTGTTTTTGATGTCCAACAACGCTGACATCTAATTGCGCGTCAAACGGGAAGTCAATGATGTCCGCGGCGGTAGCAATCTCTGCCAATTGGACAGGCTTGTCCGGACTATTTTTGATGCCGAGGTCAAAGTCGCCGTTTGCAGTCTGCCGTAAGTCGAGCGTAACCAACTGGTCTCGGGCGGTAATCTCAAAGTTAGCAATTGTGATAGTGTAATCATCAATTTCCAAGGGAAGGGTTAACGCATCTAAACGGATGCCCCACGCCTTGCCAGCATTGACAGCGAAGGTGCCCCTGCCATCAAGATGGGTGAGAGAGCCGTCAAGCTTCAGCTCACCGGTGAGTGTACCTTCAACAGGGTAGGCTTCCCCCATCAACAGTTTCGTATAGTCAGAATCCATCTTGAGTGGTGCCGCGACAATCTGAAGATTCGCGGGCAGTTCGCCTTCAATGTCAACGGTGCCTGCAATCTCGATGCGGCTCTCGCCTTTGGTGAGGTGCCCATTTTCAATAAACATCCGACCCTCTGCATAACGAAAATTGCCTGTCAAAACGCCGATTGGGTTGTCCATAAAAGTTGTAGCGGGTACCTCAACATATCCCCGAGCCGTTCCTTCTTTCGTGATTTGTGCTGTTATGCTGCCTGTGCCGGCAAAGGGTGCACTGTCAAAAATTTGAAAAAGTTTCCCAAAATCAACATCGCGAAGAGCCAACTGTAGGTTATTTAGGGGGCCTTCGATGTTGAGGGGTGCTGTATCTAAGCTACCATCTGCTGTAACCTGTGCGTTGTGCCCCGCCGCTGCTGAAATTGTGCAATTTAGGAATGAATCCTTTAATGCGATTTCGGTGTTGAGGGCATTTACCCCACTTTGCTCGGCAGGACTGTTCCGTTTCACAAGAAAGGCTGCCCCTGAAAGTTGCATACTGCTTTCGAGGTGCAGCATCCCTGAGGTATCACCGCGCACCTGTGCAGTACCAGCAAGTGCTCCCGAATTGAGATGTGGATTTCCTTCCGGCAATTCAACGAACATCGGCAAAAGGGACAGGAGTTGGACATCTTTCACGGACATCGTGCCTGAATATGTAAATCGTTGTTCCGCAGCACCCGTCGCCTTGGCAATTCGCCCTTTTCCAGAAACTTCGCCATCCGCAATTTTACCTGTTGCGTTTTTCACCGTGAGCCCCTGAGCCGTGAATTCTGCCGAAACCGCTAACTGCTCCATCAATATATCATTTATGGAAACGGTTGGCACTTGAGCGGTGATGTGCCCCGTCAGGCTTTCATCCGGGTTACCCTTCGCTTCCAATGTAATCTCTGCTGTGCCTCGGAGGGTGTGTTCGGAGTTTATAATTTTTTGTACATCTGCGGCATCAATTGTCAGCCTCATCTCCGTGTCCCACGTGCCTTGGCCCCAACTGCCGCTGAGTTTCAGAGCAGAGTTACCGGATTTAAACTGAAGTTCCGCCAATTCACCACCATGCGCGGATAAGAAAAACGAGCCCGCAAACGGTTCAACCGGCACCTCTGTTCCCTCGAAGCCAAAACTGCCTTTATCAACAGAAAAGTTACCTGTATGAGCCCATGCATCTAACGAGCCGTTCAATTCAACCTTAATACCGGGTATCTCAATTTTAAAGTTCCGCTGTGTATCCGTAAAGTAAAAGGCACCGTCAGTGATGGCAATATCGGCAACCGCAAACTCGAAGTCCGATGATTCTTGCGAAGACTCTCGAAGCACCTGTGTGAGGTTTATCTTTCCTGCCGCCTGGGGTGGTATTAACCCCTGCTTTGCATCCCCACCCGCCCGGTTCCAGCGTGCGTACACTTCCGGAGAATCGATCTCTAAGGCGGTGACAAGAAATTTGCGGCGGAGCAGGCCGAGCAAGTTGTATTTTAGTTTAATGGCAGATGTCGAAATTACAGGTTCCTGAGTAGCTCGCTCGGAAATGGCGAATTTCTCAACGCGAACGCCTGTTAGGATATCGCCACTTAATTTGCCAACCGTAATGCTGTATTCCTGAGCCACTTGCTTTTGAAGGGCATTTACAAGTGGCTTCCGGAGATAATTCAAAAAAGCGTCTGAACGGATAAAAAGAAATCCGCTGAAGCTACAGAGAAATATAAAGAGCAGGAGTATTATGAAGAACTTTTTTCGCACTTTTAACATTCCTTGCGGAGTACTGCAGTTTCCGCTGTAGTTTTCAATATGTTGTAAATCTCGTCGGAGGTTTTTGATGTAATTTTTTGTCTATTACAAATCTCGTCGGAGGGATCTTATGTAAACCTTGCGTCAGAAACCTCCGACGACATCTATAGTGCATTGCTGTGCCTATCTTGCCTTCTCAATTCTCCGCAAGGAATGACGGAATGACGAAAATGCCGTGTCAACGACTTCGCTAACGAATGTGGCGGTGTTTGTAGTTTTCCTGCTTTGCAGGGCAACTACCTCTCCCCCACGCGCCTTCATGTTATCAGGCAGGTTCGTCGTATCGCAATTCATTACGCCAGGTATGCTTCCCTGCAAAGCAGGGTTACATACAAAATGAAACCAAAGCAGGTACTCAATGTTGCCGATGTCCCAATGGATGGGTGAATACGTTAACCCCATCACCGTAGCCCCCAGTTTCTGCGTGGCAAAGGCAATGAGATTGTCTATTGTCTGGATATGAACGTGTTTATCATGCACAACCCCGCCCTTCTTGACATGGGCTCGCCCTGCCTCAAACTGCGGCTTCATCAGTGCAATTATGTCAAAGTAGCAAGGGCTTTCGTCATTCCTTGCGGAGTAATCAGATGGCAGGACACATCGAGCACGACACTGTAGCTCTCGTCGGAGGTTTTTGCTGCCTTGACTTTGAACGTAGCGGCCCGGCTGTTCATGCGGGGTTGTGAGGAGATTCACAACAACCGGCAGGACGCTTCGTAAAGAGATAAAGGAGACATCAATTACCGCAAGGGATATCGGGTGTTTAAACGCCTTGGGGGACATAAGCCGGATATTCGTTTTCTCAATCGTCTGCACCTGTGGATGTGTACGGAGTTTCCACGCGAGTTGTCCGTAACCTACATCAACAGCATAGACAAATCCCGCACCGTGCTGGAGGAGGCAATCCGTGAAGCCGCCCGTTGACGCACCAACATCCAGCGCAACCCGATTTTGTACATCTACATTAAACAAACGTAGTGCCTTTTCAAGTTTCAACCCGCCCCGGCTCACATATTTTTGAGATGCATGAACGACAACTTTCGCGTCTTCAGGCACGCGATGCCCCGGCTTAATTTGCGAGTTGCCGTTAACGGTAACCGAGCCCGCGAGTATAAGACGTTTCGCCTGCTCACGGCTTTCTGCTAACCCGCGCTCTACCAGTAAGATGTCTATCCGTTGCTTTTTCGATCTTTTCATCAATTTGCCAGCTTCCGATAAGGCAAGATTGGCATACGAATGCCTTTGCGCTATGGGTATTTTCCCCTGCTTTGCAGGGGCAGATACCACCTGCCGTTTTGTCCGTTGTCTAAAACTACATGCATTGGCTAAAGAGATTCGTGATGTTGTGTTTGTGGTTTCGGCACACGGAGTGTGCCTGCTACTATGTGGCTTCGGCACACGGAGTGTGCCTGCTACTATGTGGCTTCGGCACACGGAGTGTGCCTGCTACTATCGCTGCACTCAGCATAGACAAAAAATTGCATAAAAAGGCTCCGACGAGATTTTGAATGCGGTTAAGACTACAGAACGCAATCAACGCACTAGGCATGGACAAAAATCCAAAGCAGCACGAACGATAGCCGGCGCGTCACACTCGCACATTGCATAAAGCTGGGATGTATCGCCGTGTGCAATGAATTCATCCGGGATGCCGAGGGTTGTCACCTGCACATCAGTGATGCCATCAGCCGCCAAGGCCTCTAAAACCGCGCTGCCGAACCCACCCATCAGCACACCATCCTCCACCGTAATCACCTTGCCGATGCGTTGTGCAAGGGGCAGAATCAGTGCAGTATCAAGCGGTTTCACAAATCTAGCATTGATAACCGACGCGGAAATGCCACTATCAGCCAACGTTTGTGCCGATTCAAGTGCCGGCTGAACCCGGTTTCCGATAGCAATCACAAGTACATCATCGCCCTCTCTAACGATTTCGGCCTTCCCAATCGGCAGTGCTTTCGGTTTCTCCGCCATCTTGACACCCACCCCGTTCCCACGTGGGTATCGGAAGGCAATCGGGCCATTTTCATACACCAACGCCGTTTTTACCATGTGCTGTAATTCATCCTCATCTTTCGGTGCCATGACTACCATATTTGGCATGGAACGCAGATAAGCGAGATCGAAAACGCCGTGGTGCGTCGGCCCGTCTGCACCGACAAGCCCTGCGCGGTCGATGGCGAAGATAACTGGTAGGTTTTGGATACATACATCGTGAAGCACCTGGTCGTAACTCCGTTGGAGGAAGGTAGAATAGATGGCGGTTACAGGGCGCATCCCCTGCGTCGCGAGCCCCGCTGCGAAGGTAACCGCACACTGCTCTGCCAATCCGATGTCGAAGCATCGGCTCGGAAATGCATCCGCGAACTTGTCAAGCCCTGTGCCGCCGGGCATCGCTGCAGTTACACCAACAATCCGAGAATCCTGCTTCGCCAATTCAATGAGTGTCCGGCTGAACACCCCCGTATAGGTAGCAATTGGCGGTTTCGGCTTCGTCGTTTTCCCTGTCTTCAGGTCGAAGGGGCCGCTCACGCTGTAGAATCCGACCGGATCGGCAACCGCAGGCGGGTAGCCTCGCCCCTTTTCGGTTACGAGATGAAGCAAGATAGGCCCCGACAAGTCGCGGATGCCAGTGAGGACAGGTACTAAGGCCCCGAGGTCGTTCCCATCAAGCGGTCCGAAGTAGCGAAAGCCGAATTCCTCAAACAGCGTACCCGGTTTCAACGCGCCTTCAATCTTACTCGCAATGTCCTTGGCATCAGACGAAATGAGGTTCATCAGCTCCTTCGCCCCTGAACGCAGAAAGTTGTAGTGCCGAGAGCTGGTGAGTTTGTGAAAGTGTTTTGAGAACGCCCCGACAGTCGCCGAAATAGACATCTGATTGTCGTTGAGGATGACTACCATATCTTTTTTGAAGTCACCCGCTGTGTTTAGTGCTTCAAACGCCATGCCACCCGTTAGCCCGCCGTCTCCAATGATAGCCACAACTTTGTAGTTCTCATTGGTAACGTCACGGGCAGTGGCAATGCCCAATGCAGCGGCAATAGAGGTGCTTGAATGCCCCGCGCCGAAGACATCATATTCGCTCTCTGCCCTGCTCAGAAAGCCGCTGATGCCTCCGCTTTGGCGGAGCGTCGGAAACGCTTCTCTGCGGCCGGTGAGCAGTTTATGTGGATATGCTTGATGCCCGATGTCCCATATCAGCTTATCGCGCGGGGTATCAAAAACGGTGTGCAACGCTATTGCCAATTCGACAGTGCCGAAGTTGGGTGCAAAATGCCCAGGATGCTCGGAGAGGACGCTTAATAGATAGGCGCGCATCTCCTCTGCCAGTATTTTGAGTTCATCGAGCGCAAGTGTTTTCAGGTATGCAGGGTTGTCAATTTTTTCCAAGAACATTTTTTCGTATTTTTCGTAAGGTGCAGTTTTTCGTCAATTTTCCGATTTTTAGACACGCATGTCTGCGTGTCTAAAGTTTGAGGTTGGCATGTGATATGGCACTGCGCTATGGGTAGTTGCCCCTGCTTTGCAGGGGTAGATACCACCTGCCGTTTCGGACAACGTCCGAAACTTGACGCAATGGCTAATTTTCTTTCGCCGGAGACCGGGCGCAGATAGCGGAGAACGGACAACTGACAACTATTCAGGGATGTCCTGGGATGCCCCGGCTTGCTCGGTGCCATCCGTCTCATGATTCAATTCCATCACATTGTGCACGCGAAGTTCTGCCTCCTCCAGCATCTTTCTGCATGAATTGGCTAAGTCTACACCTTCCTCAAAAATCTTGAGAGATTCTTCGAGAGACAATTCATTGCCCGCCTCCAACTGTTCAACAATCTGTGTCAATTTTGTCATTTTTTCTTCATAACTCATTTTGTTCGTTTCCTCCCGCTGTTCGTTCTTCAACTCGACATACCAGGGTGCCTTGTGAAAGCTGGAGCTCAATTCGCTCTCCGACTGAAACCTGCTCAGCGGTGGTGACTACCTGCCCGTCGGTTTTTCGACTGATGCTATACCCTCGCTTTAAAGTGGCTAAGGGGCTTAGCGCGTTCAAACGTTGTGCGAGCGTGTGAAGTTCGCGTTCGCTATCGGCGAGCCTGCGTTCCCCCGCCGCCCGGCAGGCTGCCTCCAGATTATCCACCGTTTGGTGAAGTTCACATAATGCATCTCTGCGCCGCGCTGGCGAGAGAAGCGTCTCAAGTGCCGCTAATTCAGTACCGAGGGTTTTGAGCCGCTGCGTTGCCATTCGGCGCAGCTGTCCATCAAATGCCCGCAACCGCATCAAAAGTTCACCCCGGTCGGGGACGATATGCTCAATCGCCGCGGAGGGCGTTGGAGCGCGGTGGTCGGCTACCAGATCGGAGATGGTGGAATCTGTTTCATGCCCGACAGCTGAGACAACCGGAATAGTGGCGTTAAAGATGGCACGCGCAACACTTTCTTCGTTAAACGGCCAGAGATCTTCAATGGAGCCGCCGCCCCGGCCGACAATCAATACGTCTATATCCGAGCGCAGATTCATACGATGAATGGCGCGCACAATCTGCTGGGCCGCGCCAGCGCCTTGAACCAGTGTGGGATGCAGCAACAATTCCGCTAACGGATACCTTTTTTGAAGTTGTTGGCGGATGTCCTGAATTGCGGCACCTGTTGCCGATGTAACCACCCCGATTTTCTGGGGAAATCGCGGCAACGGCTTTTTATGAATATTATCAAATAAGCCCTCGGCTGCGAGGCGCTGTTTCAATTCTTCAAAGGCCCTTTGCAGCGCGCCAACCCCAAGCGGTTCTACTGCCTCGACGACAATCCGATATTCACCTCGGGGAAAATAAATATTAATATTCCCTTGTACCAGCACTTCTTCGCCATCACGCGGTAAAAACGGAAGGCGGACAGCCTTACTCCGAAAGAGGACACTACTGATTTGGCTTTTCGCATCTTTGAGTGTGAAATAGATATGTCCAGGCACAGATTGACTAAGATTTGAAACCTGCCCCTGCACCCATACATTTTGAAGGCGCGGCTGTTGTTGCATCACACGGGACGAGATATCGTTTATCTTACTGACGCTGTGGACAGTTCTAGGCATCGGTATACTAGTTTGCATTCGTGTCACCTTATTACCACTCTTTTGACAATTTTATTAATTAGGTTTCTGCTCCGATTTTTCCAGGTGGTATTAACCCCTGCAAAGCAGGGGAAACCACATGCCAGTGTCCAAATCGGGTTTCTTGAGGAAGGGTAGGCACAAGGCACTACCCCTACAAGGTTGTTGTTAACTAATTAGCGAATGCGTTTAGTTTCGGACAACGGACGAAACGGCATGTGGTATCTACCCCTGCAAAGCAGGGGCAACTACCCATAGCGCAGAGGGGTTTCATGTGCCAATTTCACTTTACCGAACGCCTGGCGAATTGATAAAAAGCCTCTCAATGCTGACTGCCATCCCCGTTTCATCGTCCAATTCAACTTCAACAGCACAGAGTTTGACATCGCCTTTGGCGACAACAAAGCGCGCCGGCATCATCGTCAAAAACCGATCAAGCACCTGCTCTTTTCTGCTGCCGATCACGGAATCATAAGGGCCTGTCATCCCCACATCCGTAATGTAAGCGGTGCCTTGCGGCAGGACGCGCTCATCCGCAGTCTGCACATGCGTGTGTGTGCCAATCACTGCACCTACCCTGCCATCCGCATACCAGCCCATCGCAATCTTCTCCGAAGTTGCCTCCGCATGAAAATCAAGAAGGACATGCGGAGTCACCGCTTTCACTTCGGGTAAAATCGCATCCAACGCATGAAACGGATTCGTGTATCTATTCATGAATACCTGCCCAGCGAGATTGATGACAGCAAGCTCGGTTTGGCCATCAACGGATGTAACGATGGTAGTACCGCGTCCAGGCACTTCTGCAGGATAGTTTGCAGGCCGAATCAGCTGCGGTGTTGTGTCAATAAAGTCAAAAATCTCTTTCTGATCCCAGACATGGTTCCCGGTCGTAATTGCAGAAACGCCTGATGCCAATAGCTGATCGACTATTTCAAACGTCACTCCTTTGCCACCCGCAGCGTTTTCTGCGTTGGCAACGATGAAATCATACGGGCTGCCGTCCGGGAATAGACCCAAACTCTCTTTAAGTTCTTTCAGAAATTGGACTACCGCACTTCTCCCTGGATTGCCGACTATATCTCCTATGAACAAAATTTTCATTTTTTTTATTTTTTTATGTATGCCTAGTGCGTTGACTGCGTTCTGTAGTGGTAAGGGTAGGCACAAGGAAACCCTACCCCTACACTCCGTTGAAACTGTTGTACTCCGCAAGGTATAATTAAAAAGTTAATTCTGTTGGTGTGAAAAGGGATGCATAAGTACACCCGAGCGCATTAATTTTCGCTTCACCCCCCGATTGCCGGTCAATCACAGAGACAACATGCTCAACCTTCAACCCCGCCTCGCGCATCTGTTCAATAGACATACAAACCTGCCCTGCCGTGGTAACCACATCCTCTACGACGACAACAGTGCTGCCTTTCTCGACTCCGCCCTCTATTAGGTTACAAGTGCCGTAAGTTTTTGCCTCCTTGCGAACATAAAAGCATGGATATCCTGTTTGTAGGGAGAGCGCAGTCGCAAGCGGAATACCCCCTAGCTCCAAACCGGCGAAACCCCCAAAATTTGGATGCTCCATCTGGCTAACACATAACTGCCTTAACTCCTTTGCAATCGCTGAGAGCAGGACAGGGTTGCTCACAAACCGGTATTTATCCCAATAAAAGGAACTCGTCATGCCAGAACGGAGTTTGAATTCCCCCGTGAGATAGGAAACGGCACGTATCTCTCTCGCCAATTCTGTTTTTGTCATTTTGTCTATGCCTAGTGCGTTGATTGCGTTCTGTAGTTTTAACTGCATTGAAAATCTCGTCGGAGCCTTTTTATGCAATTTTTTGTCTATACCTAGTGCAGGGTAGGCACAAGGCTTTTTTGTCTATGCCTAGTGCCTTCACCGCGTTATGTAGTTTTAACTGCATTGAAAATCTCGTCGGAGCCTTTTTATGCAATTTTTTGTCTATACCTAGTGCAGGGTAGCCACAAGGCACTACCCCTACGTTTTTTTCTATGCCTACCCTTAAGACTACAGAATGCAGTCAGCACACTAGGCATGGACAAAAATATGTGCAGCATCTGCCGCAACGACTTCACCGATAACGGCAGCCTCCGGACAATCGCGAGCGCGTAGTTCTGCCACAGCTGCGTCAGCATTCTCCGCCGACACCGCAAATAACAAACCACCCGACGTTTCCGCCTCCATCAAAATATGACGCATTTCCTCCGAAACCGCAGACTGGAACGTCACCTTGTCCGCGAGAAACGCCATATTGGCAAGATAGGCCTGCGTGTACGTATCCTGACGAACGAGTGCAGGCGCGTCTGCAAAATGAGGTACAGCACTGCTCTCAATCTTTAGCCCTACGTTACTGCCCTCCGCCATCTCCATCCCGTGCCCCAACAACCCATAACCTGTGACATCTGTGCAGGCACTTGCTTGATAGGTTAGCATCACCTCGGATGCAGCCGCATTTAACCGCGTCATCGATTCTACTACCTGGGACAACACCGAATCGCTGCGTGATGCTGGAACTTTGTCAAATTTCAGCCCTGTCGTCAGAATACCGATGCCGAGATTCTTGGTTAAAATCAGTACATCACCGGGGCGCGCACCGTAGTTTTTCACAAATTTTTCCGGATGGACGAGGCCCGTTACCGCAAGCCCATACATCAACTCTGGTGCATCCACCGTATGTCCGCCGAGGAGAACAGCACCGGCTTCAATGACTTTCTCTGTGCCACCCCTGATGATGTCGCCAAGTACCCACAAATCTAGGTCTGCCTTCGGCCAGCAGGCGATATTCAACGCGGTTTTCGGAACACCACCCATGCTATAGACATCGCTCAACGCATTCGCTGCGGCAATCGCACCAAACGTGTAGGGTTCGTCTACGATGGGCGTAAAGTAGTCCACCGTGTTGACAAGTGCAAGCGTATCTGAAATGCGGTAGATGCCTGCATCATCGGACGTTTCGGTGCCGACGAGCAGATTCGCATCCGCAGATTTCGGAATGTTGCTTAAAACGTGTGCAAGCTCCCCCGGAGCTAGCTTTGAAGCTCACCCGGCGCATTTCACCGTTGCAGTGAGTCGGATTTTTTGTCGTGTCATGTGCTTTCAAAATGTTCAGTTGCTGTGGTATTAACCCCTGTTTACAGGGGCATATACAATTCCTGTTTTTCAGTTTCGGAGCTCGCTCCTACAACGCTATCGCACCTACTGCAGCTCTGCCAAGACAGATTTCACATACGCCACGCTTTTCCCATCTTGATGGAACCCATCCCCGTAGCGAACACCTTCAATCGCGAGGTAACCATCGTAGTCTACATCTAACAACGCGGCAATCGCAAAGCGATAGTCGATTTCCCCATCCGGCAGCGGTGCCTGCACATAGATAGCCGTCTCTAACTCAGGAATATGCACCCGATAGAGGCTTTTACAATGCCAATAGTTGACGTGCGGTGCCAGCGCGACAATCGCATCTTCGCACGACTCCTCCGGAATATCGTACGTCCAATAGATGTTCCCCAAGTCTGGATTTACACCGACGTTCGGGGCATCCATCAGTTCAAGCAGATGCAACGCCGACCAGCTGTTATCCACAATGGAGTTTTGATGAATTTCTATTGAAATCTCTACGCCCACATCCGCCGCAACGCTTGCAACATCTGAAACTGCACTGGCAGTACGTTTGTAATCCTCTGCGCTCGCATGACGGCTTGAACCTTGCGACACAGATTCACCCCGATAGGTGCCTTTGTCATTCGGAGCTCGAGGTGGCGTGGTTACCGTTGAATTAACAACCCCCGCCCCTATTTTGGCGGCAAAATGGACTGCATCCTCCATCCGTTGCTTGTTCGCCGCAGCAACGCGTGGGTGTGCGGCACCGCCGCCCCCACGAATTGCAACGCAAGGTACACCGGTGCCTACGAGTTCTGTACGAAGCGTCTCAATCTCAGCATCACTCAGGCTCATCGCAGGAAGTTCGATCCCATCAAACCCGATATCCTTCACTTTTTCTAAAAATTGTTGTCGGTCTGAGGCATCGGTTGGTAACCCGGCTCCATTATACGGGTACGATGCACACCGCCGAAAGGCATACGCAATCTTCATCTTGTGTCTCCATCAAATAGATAGGCTACAGCACGCTGAAGCTGTTGAAAGATTTTTTTGCATCTTTCAGCGTCCATGTTATGGCGTTCACCTTCGTCCGTAACGCCCTTCGGAGTCTCCGGCGCGAGGTTGCTATCGAAGGAAGGGTAGGCACAAGGCTCTACCCCTACACTTGGGTGAGCTTCGCTTTCTAAGAACGCCTGGGCATGCCCGCCCCTCTCATGTTTACATAGTGTATCACATGCTAGCTGTTTTTGTAAACTCTCTAACATGCAACGATAATACCACGCTTGCGCCTCAACACCGCCGTGAAACCTGTCCCACACGGCATCGCCGATGACATGATATGCTGAAATCATAGTGCGAAGATTGTGAAGTTTGTCAGCGCACGTCACAAGGCAGATTTCCATGCTGGCGGTTTTCAACGCCTCTATCCGCTCGCTTTTCCGTGCCCGCCACCGCAACGCCTTATTTTCAGAACAACCCTCAACAATGTCCGCAACCTCTTCACCAAAGTGTTCCCGAATAAATTCCAACGTCAGCACGGTATCCTCAACCGTATCGTGCAGGATACCGGCAATAATCACCGATTCGCTGCACCTCGCCTCCATGAGAATAAGCCCCACCGCATACGGATGCGTAATATAGGGTGTACGGGTGCCTTTCCGATACTGCCCCTGATGGGCTTCGGCGGCAACTTCTATCGCTTTCTCGATGTGGTTTTTCCCGATACCTTGCTGCGTCATGGATTCAGTGCCTGGCTCTGCTAACTTTTTTACAGATTTAGATATAAGAAAATGATAACATATTTATGCATTACAGGTCAAGACTTTTGTTACATCTTTTAGAAGTATTCAGTTGTCGGTTATCGATTTTCACTAAAATTTAGGTATGGAGCGAGGCAATCTTTCTATTTTTCGTAAGGTTCAGTTTGTCGTAGGGGTAGTGCCTTGTGCCTACCCTTGCTGCTGTAGTTTGAAATTCCTTGTTTTTATGAGTATGCTTCCCCGCAAAGCGGGGTAACATAGAAAAGCGCGCCCTTAAATGCGCGCGTGGAGGAAAATACCATGAAAATAGTCGCTATCGGCGGCATCATGCATGAATCTAATACGTTCAGTGATACCCCAACGGATTTCGCCGCGTTCTCCCACACCAGCGGCGACGCGTTATTTGAGGGCTGGGGAGAGACACACCATGAAATGGGAGGCTTTATTCAGGGTGCCGCACAGCACGGATATACGACTCACCCTACCCTGATGGCCTCCGCAACGCCCGCAGGCCGCGTCACCGATGACGCTTTCGACCGGCTCACCGATACGTTAATCCAACAACTCAAAGCCGCGCCGAAATATGAGGGCTTGCTGCTCGCGCTGCACGGAGCGATGGTAGTAGAAAGCTACCCGGATGGAGATGGCGAAGTGTTACGAAGACTCCGCACGGAATTCGGCAATGAGCTCCCCATCGTCGTCACCTTGGATCATCACGCCAATGTCTCCGAGCAGATGGTTGCCAACTCCACTGCCCTTGTAATTTACAAAACGAACCCACACATCGACCAGCGGCAACGGGGGCTACAGGCAGGCAAACTCATGATGCAAATACTCCAGGATGGGGTTAACCCCACGCAGGCACTCGCCAAACCGCCAATGCTCCTCAATATCCTGTATCAAAACACCAGCACACCCCCGATGAACGCCCTGCTCACAGCGGCGAGACAACTGGAAGAGCACCCCGATGTGCTTGTAGCGAACGTTGCCGCAGGCTACCCCTACGCCGATGTCTATGAGGCAGGGCCCTCTGTCGTCGTTGTCACTAATGACAATCCGCAACTTGCCCAGAACGAAGCCGACCGGTTATCAGAGATGTTATGGAACATCCGCGGGCAATTAACGCTCGACCTGCCCGATGCAGCACAAGCAGTTAAGCAAGCCATATCCCTTGTAGGAGAGATTTCTAATCCCGACTCCTCGCAACAATCTCCTGTCATCCTCGTTGAAATGGGGGATAACATCGGCGGCGGCTCCCCTGGGGACAGCACTATCATCCTCGCCGAATTGATGCGGCAGAAAGCGTCGGGCTTTGTCGTCGTTCTCTATGATGCGGAAGGTGTACAACGCTGCATTCAGGCGGGAGTCGGCGGAGAGGTTTCCCTTCATGTCGGCGGAAAATCAGACAATCGGCACGGTACCCCGGTCCCAATTCACGGCAATGTTCGCCTTATCCACGATGGCCGCTTTATAGAGACAGAGCCTCGGCACGGCGGGCAGAGATACCACAATCAGGGGCTCACAACCGTTGTTGCGGTAGGAGATTCGCTGGTTGTCCTGACGAGCAGACGACAAACCCCCTTTAGTCTCCAGCAACTGTACAGCCTCGGTATCGATGCGACAGCGATGCAGATGATTGTCGTCAAAGCGGCAATCGCCTACCGCGCTGCCTATGAACCCATCGCGGGGCAGATTATTGAGGTAGACACGCCGGGGCTAACCGCAGTGAATCCGCTGCATTTTACGTATCGAGATGTGCGTAGGCCGCTGTTTCCGTTAGATTGAGGCACTTCGCAGAATTTCGTTGATTTTTTGATGTATTTCGTGTCACAATATTAGGAACAAATAGTCGCAATGTCCGGCGCAAGTCGCGCGCATAATCGCATCACAGGGGATGTGTTTAACGGGATTGCCAACCAATTGGTGGGGGGCGAGTGTGATGCCTTCATCTAACTTGTAGGCGCGGTTTGCAACCGTGCCAAATTGAACAGAGAGGTAATATCATGGCCTTTAGCGATTTTAAGACAATCTCTGAAGTACAGGAGAAATTTAGAATCACATACGCCGAAGATGATTTTGTCAAACCCGAACCATTAAATCCTTCGGCGGAATTTCTGCGAGACTTTGAATTTACCCGGGAACATATCAATGTGTTCGCATCTGAAGCAGCGCGCCGTGAGGCAATTATATTTCCTGTTTTGAAGGAGAACTATAAAGCCTACGCCCATCGATACGCGCTCTGGATAAAACAATCCATCGCTTACGATGAGCTCTTGAGCGGAACGCCAGATTACTTTATCTCTACCAGATCTGAATTAGGCAAAACCGTTGTGGGAAGTCCCTTAATACTGCTTGTTGAGGCAAAGAAAAACGACTTTGAGCAAGGCTGGGGACAATGTCTCGCAGAATTAATAGCCGCCCAAAAGATAAATGATGATGTTGATTTTCCGGTATATGGCATTGTCACCGATGGCACATTGTGGCAGTTCGGACAGCTTATCGGCGATACCTTCACCCAAAACAGAACAGACTTTGCATTATCGAATTTATCGACACTCTTTGGGGCCGTTAATTCTGTCTTCAAAGCCACAGGCGATACGAATTGAAAAGGCACGTGAAGACATATTTGCCTGCATAGGGACACTTATACTAAGTTGTGAGTGACTCGCGCAAACTTTTTTATTTCTTACATTATAGTTTTCAATCCTATAAGGGCGAAATGTCTATAGCAGCCTCTCTCCCCCGCTTTTTAGTCCCGTAGCGACAGCATGTTTATAGAAACGCGGCACCTCCGGCATCTTCAACCCCGTAGGGGTGACATGTTTATGGTGTCCGCGTAGCGATTATATGTTTACGGACAGAAAATGTTTAGAATTGAATATCCCCATGACGTTTCAGAATTTTGTTGACTTTTCTTAAGTCTGATGTCATACTTACGAATTATAAAGTTCGCAAGGAGGTTTTATGAGAAAAATTATTCGCGTTTTGTTTTGCATAGTTTCTATTGGGGTTTCTATTTCGATAGCCTGGTACTCGATAGCCTGGTACTCGATTCCGGATTTGTCCACACGTGTATATGTATGTTTCCAGATTGGTGTGTTTGTCGGTATTTTGTGGTGGTGGAAATATTGGTCTACACATACCAATACAGTTGCTTCAATTTTAACCGTTATCGGTGTTTTTGGAACTTTCCTCGGAATCTTCATTGGGCTTCAGGCTTTTGAAATTGAGAATATTGAGGCGAGCATTCCGGGCTTATTAGAAGGGCTCAAGCTTGCTTTCTTAACCTCGCTTGTCGGAATCGGATCCGCAATTCTTCTAAAAGGAATAGGAATAGTGGCACCGCTATTTCGAAAATTTCAAAAAGGTAAAAATCCAATCGATGTAGAACGCGATAAGTTTATTGGTGCTTTAAAAGGTATAGAAACATCTGGAGAAACTAACCTGCGTGCCCAATTGGTGACGTTGAACACAACCATTAAAAAAGAAGGTAGCGAAACCAGAAAAACTTTGGATAACATTAAAACCCATCTTGATGGTATTCATACCTCTCTCACTGAAGAGGAAGGTGCTACGTTCAAACAATTGCATCACTTGACGACAACTTTTTCAAACAAACATGAGGAATTGATTCGCTCGCAAACAAAAGAGGGACGCGAAACTCGCGATACGCTAAATAGTATAAAAACTGAGATCACTGGCATTAAAGAAGCACTTATTGGTGAAGATGAAAGCACAGTCTTTGCGCAATTGCAAGAATTGACTGAAACGGTTTCAGAGAAAGTTGGCGAAATTGCGGCGAAAGTTGGTGAAATTGCTACTGGACAATTGATTGAAGCACTTAGAGAAGTTATCCGGGATTTCAACAAGAACCTCACCGAGCAATTTGGCGAAAACTTTAAACAGTTAAATGAGGCGGTTGGAAGAACTGTAGAATGGCAGGAACAATATCGTCAACAGATGGACGAACTTGCCAATGAATTTCGGATTGCGGCGCAGAGTGTTGAGCAGTCTCGCGTAGCGTTAGCATCAGCAGCTGAGTCATTAACCACAATTGAGGATCAAAGCGATAGTCTGGTTTCCATTGCTGAAAAATTAGATCCTATTCTTCATACTTTAAATGATCAGTTAGAGGCGTTCAGCGAATTGCGTCAGAGAGCACATGAGGCGTTTCCACTTATCGAAA
Source organism: uncultured Poribacteria bacterium (assembly GCA_958295855.1). GTDB lineage: Bacteria > Poribacteria > WGA-4E > WGA-4E > WGA-3G > CATQHH01. The sequence goes on from OY282383.1 coordinate 2,289,658, forward strand.
ACCGCTTAAACGATCTGACTGCTAGTTTTTCAAACACAGTGAAAACAACGATTGCCAATTCCCATAAGAGCATGGAAACCCAGCGCGCTGCTTTAGCAACACAAGGAGACGAACTTCGGAAGACTGTGGGAGATACCACTCAGCAGTTTGAGCAATTAACAACGCGTTTCTCAGGATCTGTTGAGACCTCAATTGCCGACTCTCACAATAGTATGAATAAGCAACGAGAAGAATTAACAGCGCGATTCAGCAGTCTTGAGATTGCTATCAATGCCGCTTTGGAAACTACCACTCAGCAGCTTACCACGATGACAACAGATTTTTCAGAAGCCGTCAAGACATCTATTACTGAGTCTCAGGTTAGCATGAATAAACAACGAGAAGAATTAACAGCGCGATTCAGCGATCTTGAGAATGCTATGAATGCCGCTAATCAACAACTTCGAAAGACTGTAAATGGCATTAGCAAGCAGCTTGACAGCGTGTTTGAGCGGAGTGCAAATCATATGGAAAACACTTTGAAGGAATTTACAAATGAGATTCATGGAAGTCTGGAAAAGCAGCGCGAGGCATTTGAGGCTCATTCAAGAACGTTTCAAACGACCTTGAATGAGATCTCTGGGCAGGTTAACGCGATAACAAGGAATGTTTCAGAGAATGTTAATCAGTCTCAGGTTAGCATGAATCAGCAACGGCAAGAATTAGTGAAGCTCACCCAACAATTGCAAGAGAACTTCAGAGAGTTGGAAAACACTCTTGAAGCCGACCTGACGCGCTCTCTACAATTATTAGCCGGGCACCTTGCAGCACTTTCTAAAAAGTTTGTTGATGACTACACACCGTTGACTGAAGAACTCTACCGGCTTGTGAACCTTGTAAGAAACAATACATCTCATGAGGATACCCATTCCCCACCGTTCTAGGGTAAAACGGGAGGAAGTTAAGACGATGATTGGAAAATTGTTTGGCACAGGGGGGCAGGAAACCGAAGAACATTGGATTTCCATATCCGATGTGATGGCCGGGTTAATGGTCATATTTCTCTTTATTGCTATTAGCTACATGTTGAACGTTCGCCTCAAAGCCAATGAAATTATTGTCTATAAAGATGAGGTTGAGAAACTCCTTGACGCTTACAAAAATTTGCAGGCCGCTTTATACAAAGAGTTGCGCGCAGAGTTTGAGGGAGACCCCACTAAAAAGACACAATTTAGGACTGTGTGGCGCGGGTATTTGGACACGGAAACCCTATCTATCCGTTTTAAGAAGCCTTTTACACAAGGGGATGCCACCGTTCCAAACGCCTTTAAAAACGTCTTACGCGATTTCTTCCCGCGGTATATTGCAATTCTAACCAAGCCTGAATATAGAGATGGGATTGCTGAAATCCGCATTGAAGGGCACACCTCCAGCGAATGGTTCTCCCAAATTACAGGTGATGAAGCTTATATTAACAATATGGAATTATCGCAGAATAGGGCAAGAAACGTACTCAGCTACGTCCTACAAATGGCACATCCTAAGGTAACCCAGAATAGAGAGTGGCTCAAGAAAAAGTTGACAGCCAACGGCTTATCCTCCAGTCAGCTCATCCTGAATTTAGTCGGGCCTCGCCAACGCTCTGCGAATGCTTATTACATTATAGCAAGAGAAACGGGAATTCCGGAATGGAGAATTAGACATTTGCATCCGCAGGTTCTCCGTGAAATTAGGAATTGGCAGAACAGCAAAAGGATTACTCGCGAGGGCATTGTTAAGGTTGTTGGTACTGTTCAAATGTTTTCCAATCTCAAACCTGAAGCACTAGAAAGAGCGGTGAGCCTTCTGACAGAGAACAAAGAGGAGTCCCGCCGTGTTGAGTTTCGGGTTGTGACAAAATCCGAAAAACTTATTGACGAGATTGAACAACTTATGAAACGATTCAATAAATCAGAGGTAGTGCATTGAATTTGCCAAAATGTTTTCCAGAATTAAAAGAACTACTAGAGAAAATGGGGGCCCCATTCCGTCCATTTAAACCGGAAATTGACATCCGGTTGAAGAAAGAAGGAGTCCCTATATCCAAAGACCAATTTGTAATTGTTGATAGAACTCCTATATTCAGAAATCGAAAAGTTGCTCTCTATCTCCGGGATGCGTGGGCTTACCGAAAGAAATATAACAATGATCCTAAGTATCATGTTGTACATTGCAAGATACTCCAGCGTATGGAGGAAAATGGACACTATCACAGATTCCACGCAACAAGGCGAACGGATGGAAAGTTCCTCGTTAATCTTTCCGATACCGAGGAACTACACCCGCTTAAACTGAACATCTGTAAAAAATGTCTGGAGGTACTAGCAGAACCAAAACAATATGGTTCGGGAGTATTTCCCACAGATCCGGGAGAATTCCCTTTAGCAGATTGGTTTGAAACCTTTGATGGCAGTTATGAATCCACTCTGTTGGATCCCCCGCATGTGCAATTTGATTATTCGTCAGAAGCATGGCAATCGCGCTCGCTGGCTTGTCGCGAAAAGGCCAAGTGGGTGTGCCAGCAATGCAATATGAATCTTGAGTCCAGCCGCCATTTTCTCCATGCCCACCATAAGTGGGGCACTCGGTATAACCGCCCAGAAGATCTGATAGCCCTCTGTATCGGTTGCCATGCGAAACAATCTGGAGGCGGGCACCAAATGTTAACAGACTCTCCAGAGCATCAAGAATTCATGGAGAAATATGGAAAATATGGAAACAATTAACGTAAAGTAGCCTAAACAAGTCACGGATTTTGCTATCGGATAGCTTACTTATACGAAATTAATCTGATGAGTCACCTACCGTGCCAAATCCACGATAACCCGCGATGTGCCGCGTACCCGCCCATAACCGACAAGCATTCAGACAATCTCCCACAAAACATCATCAATCTCCCCCATAATCCGCAGCGTCTCCGCAACTGCAACCAAAATTGCACGATACTGGCGCACCGCCGCATGACTTAACGCTTCTCCCCGCCCATCCCGAAGCCACTTCTCACACACCTGATACGCACCAATCTCATACGCCCACACAGCCTCAGGCACATCCGTGAAATGCTGCGTAGCGTTAATCCAAACGTGTCCATCCGCATAGCGAACCTTCGAGACAACGCCATCACCTTCACCCTCAAATCGATGGCGAGGCAGCATCCTTCTTCCTGTAGGAGCGCCCTCGGGGCGCGAGACATCTTTTAGCAGATGCCACTCAATCAAGGGCTGCCCCAACGCCGAGAGCTTACGGAAGTGAACTATATCCCGCGGCACGGCGATACGCGGAAACCCATATTTCAGGAATTCATAGTAGCGTTCACGATAGGTAGGACTATACAGTACTGCATAGATATAGGCGAGAATAGCCTCTGCTGAAACGCCTTCAGGCAACCCAAACGGTGCAGTCTGCGGCAATTTCAACTTCTCCGAGAGCGCAGCGAGAAAAGCAGGTTTGAGGTTGAGTGAACGTTCTGTTGAGAACTCCAATTCACCTGGGCCCGGATACAGGTAGAGCGGGAACACGTGTCCTGACCCGCTGCCTTGGTTTGAGATATAACTGTTTTCGGTGAGCTGGTCGGTTACCAGAGCGTGTTGCCACGCAGGCCCCGTGACAATGCGGCAGACGCAGAGGGCAATGTTGTCCCCAAGTAGATGGTGCATAATCGCGGTACGAGGCAAGCAATGAAAGCCGCGTGATTTTCCGGTGTAATAAGTCCAGCGCGTGTCATAAGGCCGGTAGCGAATAGGTTCAACGTGTCGTTCAACGTCAGGATGACTACGCAGATCCGCTTGGGCAAGGAGAACCTGCCAATCTCGGCTATCCTTTCCCAATCTGTATTTCTCGCGCGCGGCATCTTCAGGGAGTGAAACAAAATCGACTACAGTCTCGCGCACCGATTCAGCAGTTCGATGAAGTGTCAGTTTATCCCGCCCGGTGACAATCCCAACAGATGATGTTTGAAAGATGTCGGTAATCTCCCAACCTGCTTCATATTCTAATCGCCGTTCGGTTGCTTGCGGCACAAAGAGGTAATGGGGCGATGTTGGCACAAGTTCAGCCCACAGTGTATCTTGGACATCGGTTTCCGACAGCACACTATATTTTGCCCCTCGGCGTCCCCACATATCCGCGTAATAGATTTTTGCCGAGGCAGGAGTGTCGCGCTCTTTGACACACAACAGAATGCAAACACCTTGTAGTATGTCAAAGACGTTTTCATCTTTCTCGCCCTCGGGGACAGCTTCTGCTCTTCTATTATTTCCGTGCAAGTTGAGGAGGTAGATGGCGTTGAAACTCGTCAACAAGCTCTGCCGCATGCCACGAAATATAGGGCCATCAAGGAAGCTATTGTTGACAATATAGCCGATAACACCCTCGCCGTTTTTATCAATTCGCCACTGTGCCCACCGGATAAACTTCACATAATCCGCTTGAAGTGCTTTTGGGTTTCTCTCACCGAGTGGCTTCCCATCTACCAGTTTGTAATCCTCAATGAGTCTACCGATAAAGGTGAGTTTGCCGCGTGCATTCTTACTGGGATTCGCGGAATCTTGTGGATAGGGTGGATTACCGAGAATGACAAGAAGTGGTTTGTCGCGTTTCACTGAGAGGGCAGCGTTCGCCTCATCGGAGATAAACCCCGCAAAAGGTAAAGGCTGCTGCTTTTCTCCGGGGTCTTCCAATGTATTGGTGAGGTAGATGCTGAGGCGTTCATCGGCGCGCCACCCTTGCGCTTGCAGAAAGAGGCTCAACTTCAGATGCGCGATGGTATACGGTGCGACGAGCAGTTCAAACCCGAAAATCCGTTTGACGAGTTGCGCGTCGACATACTGCCTCCATTCCGCTGTCCCATAAGTCTCAGTGACGTAGTCGCGGATATGGTTGAGCACTGTCAAGAGAAACCCGCCGGTGCCTGTCGCGGCGTCGAGGATGAGCGTATTGTCGTCAGCGAGCCCGTCGTGTCTGTTGAGTTTCGTTTTCAGCAAGGCATCTACCGAGCGGACGATGTAGGAGATGACCTGGGGCGGGGTGTAGTAGACACCTCGATCGACGCGGCGCTGTGCATCGTATTCAGCGAGAAATGTCTCGTAGAAGTGGATGACCGGGTCTTCGAGGTGCGTTTTCGAAGCAAACGCGGTGCGGAGCATCTCTGTTGGGACGTTTCGGAGGAGCGTTGCAATATCGTCCAAAATGTAGGTGACGTTCTTCTCAAGCGTCGGTGCAGCTACGTGGTAGAAAAGCTGTATGAGGAACGGGTTTGATTTTGGGAGTGCTTCAGCGGCGGTGTGTCGCGAGAAACTCGTCGCGTTGGGCAGTGTGCAGCGTGCCGCGAACAACCCGTACGCGAGGGTTTGGGCGTACATATCCGCAAAATCGCCGCGGGTTAGCGTAGAAAGGAGCTGCTCCTTGAACGCCGCGAACATGCCGTAGATGTTGCTATTTTCATCGATGAGCGTCGTGGCGATCTGGGTTTGGAGTTCGCGCGTCCGTCTCGCGAGGTATTTTGCGAGTGCCTCTGCGGAGGTGATTTGGACATGTCCGGCATTCAGAAACCGTTCCAGGAGTGTCTCTAAATTTTCAGTACTGTCTTCAATTCGTGCTGTTGCCCGCAGCTGCCCATCTGTCCACAACTGAAAATCAACGAAATTGGTGAGTATGAAGTTATCGAGGTTTTCCTTGAAGCGTTCGTTCTGTGTTTTGGCGTGTCCTGTGAGTTTGCCCAGGTCTCTGCCGTATCCTTCAGCCTCGATATAGCCGATGGGCAGCAAACCGTCGAGCGCGATGAAGTCCGGTCTGCCGATCTGCTCCAGGCTTCTCGGCTCTTGCGTAAATGTGATGGTGTCTCTGCCAAAATAGTCAACGGCGAGCTCCTCAAGGAATGCTTGGAGGTGTGGAAAGAAAGAAAGTTCGGGGGTTGCCTCTGCGGTGTTTTGTGTGCGGCGTATGTTCTGTAGGTAGCGATTGCAGCGTGTTTGGAAGTCCATTTTGTTATTTTCCGGTCAGCCTTGTTAAGTTTGGTAATGTGGGTATGGAAAGTCTATATTTTTTCTCTTCATTAGCCTCGCTTTTACATGATACCCTTTCTGCGTTTTAAGCGCAAGTTTTTTTATCTTGACAAGCCCTTTCAACGATGCTATGATTGTGAACAAGGGTATAGTTTTTTAATTTGGAGAATCAATAATCACTAAGGAGCGGATTTCAACTGTGAAGCTAAAGGTCATCATTCACGAAGCTGAAGAAGGCGGATATTGGGCGGAAGTGCCATCACTCTCGGGATGTGCCACGCAAGGCGAGACGTTTGAAGAGTTGCTCGAAAACATCTATGAAGCAATTGAGGGGTGTTTATCGGTGGACGTTGCCGCTCTAGAAATCACTGAGAAAGATAGCGTGATGGAGATAGCGGTTTGAAAGCACTCACCGGTAAAGCGTTTTGCCGCTTATTGGCGAAATTGTAGTACCAGTTTTGAACATGGAAGGCACACAACCGCTTGACAATGAAATGTCTGCATGGTATCCTTACATGTGTCCGATGTGCTATAGAGATGCTGGTGTCATAGGCGAAGGAGAGAAAAATGAAACGCTTTGGAACACAAGGCCCCGTTCATCCAGAGAAGCATTATGTTGTCAGCCGTGCTGCAGACATCGCGGATTTCATCATGCGCGTCAAAGAGGGACGCTACATCGTCATCTTCGCACCGCGGCAGACCGGCAAAACGACCTTCTTTCGATTGGCACTTGACAAGCTTACCGCCGAAGAGCCCAGCTACTTCTCAATCCAGTTGAATTTTGAGGAATATGAAGACTACGCCCCTTCCGAATTTTACGGCAGCCTCTACGAAGATATTCGTGAGAAAATAGAAAAGATTTTTCAACAGCGCGGCGAGGTACCCCCTGAGGCTTTAAGCCAATTTTTGGAGAATATAAAACTCACCGACCATGTTTCAATGAGAAGGTTTTTTACGCATTTCGCGAGTTTTCTACCAAACCAGCAGGTTGTCGTCGTCATTGACGAGTTTGATGCGATTCCGCGGGCGGCGGTGCGAGGTTTCCTGAGGTCGCTCCGCTATATCTACCTCTCCGACGAGGTTCGATGTCCGCATAGCTCCGGCATTGTTGGCGTGAAGAGTATCACACAACTTGACTACGACAGGTCCATCTCACCCTTCAATATCCAAGATGAGTTCAACCTTTCCAACTTCACCCTCGCTCAAGTGCAAGAGCTGCTTGGGCAATATACGGCAGAGGTCTGCCAAGCCTTCGCGCCGGAAGTCATCAAAACACTCCATAGCCAAACAGGCGGGCAACCGTTCCTCGTCAATCGATTTGCGCAGATACTCACCGAGGAATTGGACATCCCCAAGACAGAAACGATTACCATGGCGCACTTTGCAAACGCACACACATTGCTCCTTGACGAACGTAACACCAACATTGACCACCTGTTGACCAATATTCGCAGAAACCCCCGCTTTGAAACCATCCTGATGCAAATCGTCTCGTATGAAAACAGCGTGCGATTCAACCCGGACAATGACATCATTGATGAACTCACCACGTACGGTGTCATCACGAAAGGGGTTGACAGAAGGTGTGAGATTCTCAATCCGATTTATCTCTACCGCATCCTACAAGCGTTCAAGCCAATAGTCAACGGGTTGGAGCGCGACTACTTCCCCGAAGGCACGGAGTGCTCTGAGTACCTTACCCCGGCCGGCGAGATTGAGATGGAACAGCTCCTTGATAACTTCCGCGAGTTTATTGCCCGCGCAGGCTTCAGGATACTCCAAGTTCCCGATACTCCCCAAGAATTCGTAGGGCAACACCTCCTCTTTGCCTATCTCGAGCAGTTCGTTGAGAGCGTGAACGGAGCAATGTACATGGAAGTCCCAACCGGCCGCGCCCGGGTCGATCTCCTCATCCTTCACAAAGGACAGAAATACATCATTGAGACAAAGATTTGGAGAGGTGAAAGCAGTTATCAGGCAGGCAAGGCGCAGCTTGTGGCATATCTGAAATTGGAAGGGGCAACAGAGGGGTATTATGTCGTCTTTGACCATCGTCAGGATCCAGAACCGCATGTGGAGACAGAGGCGTTGGACGGTGTAAAGATTCGGAGTTATGTCATTCCTGTTGTGCAGGAACGTCCTTCAGGGGAACGCTCCGCTAGAAACCTTATTGAGGGTTAATCGGAAGCATCGCGACCAGAAATTGCTCCCAGGGGTGTTGAGTGCACACACTGAGAAAAGGAGTAGCCAGCATGTCCATCCTTCCGCGCAGCCGAAAGCGGATTGGCGAGAACCTATCTCTCAAAATCCTGACATAGAAGGTGCCGGCCCATCTCTATCTACATCCGCACATAACTTTCGCGCGGTTCATTCAGATCCGCGAGCACTTTGGCACCCACTTTAAGAAACCGCGCATTCAACATGACAAATTGCGGGTGGTATTTGCCCCTGCTTTGCAGGGGAGTGATACCTAAAGTGCGCAAAAACAGATATTCCCCCACAAATTCAATATCTGCCGTTGACATTGTCGCGAAGCCATCGTCGGAGATGAGAAACGTGTCAGTTACACCGTTTAACTCCACCGTGAAGCCGGTTGCCAACACATCAGCGTCTGTGCTTACCGCAATAGGGGAAACGGTGGGGTGTTCTTCAACATGTGGTCGCATCGGAAACAGGAGCGTGTTCAGCACCACTGGCGATTCCCGATGAATACGATAGATAACGTTGTCCTTATTTAACGCTACCGTGAGATTCGTCGTATCCGTCGCACTAATAAAAAGATTACTGCGGCGCGCGGCCTGTGTCCATGCTTGCCCTGCACCAGCAGCGATGTGGTGAACTGTCCCGCTACCGAGGCAGAAAATCTGTTCCAGTGTTTGTGATTCTTCACTCAAAACGAGGTCGTGCAAGATGAAGTATTCGCCTTTAAGGTAGAAGATGGCGCGTTTGTGATGAACATCCGCAGCTTCTGGTGTTGCTTGCAGGTTTCCAAAACTTGCTGTTAAAATATGCCATTTTTCAACCCAATCAAATGTAGGGGTTGTTGTCCAGTGCGTATCAAGCGGCTCGGGTACTGATGGTATGGTGTCAAGCACGCGAACTGAACCTGTTGTCAGGTGTCGCCCGTGTGCATATAACGTCAGGTTTGAGGTGTCCGCGCTGTTAGATTTTCCCTGCGGATAAGCATCGAAAAAGAGGTATTGTGCCTCGGGTTTCCAGCTATCTCTCATGACATAACAGCCGGTCTCCGGGAGCGCGTGCGAAGTGGTATCAGGGTACGGGAAATCCTCGCGCTGAAAGCTGCTATCCACCATAGTACAGAGTTCAACCGCATCGAAGTTAAGCGCGAGGCGGGGACCGAGTGGCGGAAACGAGTAATCGGGTTGACTCAAATGGATGCATACCGCCACCTGCTTTTCGAGTAATGTTGCAAGGTAGTAGGCACGCTCCCGCGGGTTTCCGTAAACAGACAGAAACCTAGCGAAGTCAGCGATTGCCTCAACTTGGGCGCGGAATGTCCGGTCTCTATGGAAGCCATCAGCGTAGAAGAACGCATCGGCTATCCACTTATAGCGGCGCAGTGCCAGTATCCGAAGTTGTTCACTTCCACGGAATTCAGGGAGCACGGACACAGCGATACCGATGTCCGTAGTTGCGGTGATAGCCGGGCTCGGATGAATAGACAGGCGGAGGAGGCATTCAAGATAGTTCTTGGCCGTGCTATAGGTATCGCATCTTTCTGATAGCGGCGTAGCTTTACGTTCAACCTGTGAATTTAAAAATTCTCTCCGAAAAGCAGTGTACGCGGATTTTGCGGCAAGTATATCGTCTCCTAAAACGGCAGCTTTGACAGGTGCCATCCCCGGAAAATCCAAGTTAAGTTGGTAAAAGAACCCCCTATCGCTTAACGGCAAGCTGAATGCGTTTTGAAGTGTGAGGTGACGGTTCAGCACCGTGTTATAGTTTGCAATCGCTGACTCTAAAATTGGCAGCCTCAGTTCTCTTGCAAGCGAAAAGGTGACATCAAGCGGTTGAATTAGATGGAAATCCGTCGAGGCAGGTGCAGCCTCGGCGAGGGATGCTGCAATCCGCCCGAACCCAGCGAGCCGCCACAGTTCGGCTTGCGGTACCGACGCGCACACATTGCCTGCCAACGCCAATGCGGTACCCGACTCCAGTTTTTCGCGCGCAGTGGCGGCATCAGGATAGACATAGAGATACTCGGCATGTTCCAAGAGGATACGCGCCAGAGACTGCCACTCGGCATCCGTAGGCGCAATCTCCAAATCGCGCAAGCTTGCGGCAATAGCGATAGCCTCAATCACGCGCGCCGCCACAGATTCAACCCGCCACGCGGGAGTTCGTTGCGCGAATTCGATCGGGGTGGGTTGTGCTTGCGCGAAAGTAAGCAGCTCTTCAAAATCAGCAATCGGTTCCAAGACACCGATGACAGGCAGCTCCCGTTTTGCTAACGCCACCGCAAGTAGACAGACATGCGCTGGCCGGAGCGTTGTGTATTCATCTAAGGACATAAGGCACCTCCGCTCTTGATTTCATAAGCGGTTTTGAGGTATAATAACAGCACCTGGGTATTTTGTCAACAGTCTCTGTAGGGGCGACATCGCGAGCACGCTTGTAAGCACACGAGCCCTCTTTTTGTAGGCACGGTTTCCAACCGCGCGCCTCAAAAACAGCACTTTCCAACTGCGCCTACAAGAAATTGAAAAATAATTTGACAAAATAAACAAATTATGCGAAAATCTTATATCCTATACCACAAATTTTAACAAGGACAGGTTTAATAATGGCATATACATTTCATCACGTCCATCTCCGGTGCGAGGACCTGGACGGGGCTATCCGTTATTATGAAGAGATGTTTGACGGCAAAGTCACCGAAAGAATAGAGGTGAGAGGCTTACCGATTGTGCGGATGGAAATTGGCGGTGAACGGATTTTCCTCTCACCCAAATTCGGCGACATGGAAGTAGAAACTACCAGCGGTAACCCGCGCTGGGGTGTCTATCAACTCGCCTTTACCGTAGAAGATCTGGACGCAGCTGTTGCGGAACTACAAGCAAAAGGAGCAGAACTCGAAGATCTGAAACCCTCCGGCCTGATGATGGCGTTTTTCAAGGGACCCGATAACGTTCAAATTGAGCTTATTGAGGCTTAACAAGTCTCGGAAATCGCGGTTGTATTTGCCCCGCTTTGCGGGGTTATTACCTTATCTCGGCCTGTTTGTAGGGCAATTGTGTCTCGTTTTGCCAAACTGGCACAACGCACCTGACAAGGTGCTCTTATTAACCCTATACCCTTGATTGGTTTTTCATCAATTCAGTTTTGCGGCGTAATGGTATCCGCCCCTGCTTTGCAGGGGAAATATACCACTGCGCCCAAGTTGCGCGTGATTAGCAAGCAACTTTTTTATTTCTTACATTTGCGACGTGCATTCTGCTCCGATTTTTCCGCGGTGGGATTCGCCCCGCTTTGCGGGGGTATTTACCCACTGCAAAATCGGGTTTCTGAGTCGCGATTCGGACATCGCTCCTACCCCAAAGGTTGCATCAGAAACCTCCGACGAGAGCGACAGTGCAGTGCCAGATGCGTCTTGCCAATGGTATTTGCCCCTGCTTTGCAGGGGTTTTATGCCAATGCTGATTTCTCCGCAAGGAATGTCGAAAACATGAAATTTAGCGAAATCTTCCATACAATTCAGGGCGAAGGGCAACTTATCGGTGTCCCCTCTGTTTTTTTCCGAACGAGTTATTGCAATCTAAGATGTGTTTGGTGTGACACGCCTTACACATCTTGGAAGCCGGAAAATAGAGACATCACCGTTGCTGAAAGCGTTTCGGCAATTGCACAATACGGATGCAAGCATGTCGTCATCACGGGTGGTGAACCGTTTATTCAAACCAAGGAACTGATAGCCCTCTGTCGCGAGTTGGATAAGCGGGGACACCGCATCACGATTGAAACGAATGCAACGCTCTTCGCAGAGGTTGCCGCCCACCTGATTTCGATGAGCCCAAAGTTGCGCAATTCCAATCCGCCGGCAGACAATCGCTTTTTCAAACGACACGAGCGGGAACGCATCTGTCCCGAAGTTATCCGAAAGTTTTTAGATGCCTACCCGTGTCAAGTTAAGTTTGTCGTCGACACGCCCGAAGATCTGGTGGAGATTCAAACATTGCAAACAGATATCGGCATTCCTGCCGAAACAATCATGCTGATGCCCCAGGGGATAACCCCACAGATGCTACAGCAGAAACAGGAATGGCTGGTAGAACTCTGCAAAGAAAACGGGTATCGCTACTCGCCCCGCGTGCATGTTGATATCTGGGGTGATACACGCGGTGTCTGACAATTTTCGTCATTCCTTGCGGAGAATTGAGCAATGGTATCTGCCCCTGCAAAGCAGGGGTAACATACCAATGGCAAGATACCAAAAACGCGCGCATTAGCGTGCCTCGTAGCTCTCGTCGGAGGTTTTTTACGGAAGGTTTTTAATGAAATATGATATTCTACTCAAAGGTGGTACTGTCATTGATGCTGCACAAGGATTGCACGCGGTGTGCGATGTCGCCATCGCTGATGGGGTTATCGCCGCACTTGAACCCGATATCCCGGCAACCGAAGCCACGCACACCGTTTTTGTAAAGGATAAATACGTAACACCAGGCTTGATTGACATCCACGCCCATGTCTACTACGGCGTAACGACGTGGGGCATCAAAGCAGATGCTGTCTGTCCAACCGCAGGCACTACCACCATTGTGGATGCAGGAAGTCCCAGCTGGGTGACGTTTCCAGGGTTCCGAGAATTCATCGCAAAACCAGCGCAAACAGAAATTCTTACCTATATCCATATCTCCGGCATTGGGCTTGTTTATGGAGCGGTCGGCGAAATGCACGATTTGGCTTACGCCGACCCGGGGCGGGTTGCCGAAACCTTACAACAGCATCGGGACATCACTACCGGGGTGAAGGTGCGCCAAGGCAAAATGCAGGTGGGCGATAACGGCGTAGCACCCCTGAAACTTGCTATCCAAGCCGCGGAACAGGCAGGAACGCCTGTCATGTGTCATATCGGTGCAGGGGTACCGCTCCCGGAGATTTTGCAATTGATGCGCCCAGGCGATGTGATTACCCACTGTTTCCAAGGCAACGGTGACAACATTGTTGATGCGAAAGGCCGCGTTATCCCAGAAGCATGGAAGGCACGCGAGAATGGCGTAATCTTTGATGTTGGACATGGTGCTGGCAGTTTCCGATACGAAATTGCCCAACGGGCAATGGAACAAGGATTCATCTCCGATGTCATCAGCACAGACCTGCACACAGGAAACATCAACGGGCCCGTCTACGATTTACCGACAACGTTATCAAAACTGATGCACCTTGGACTCTCGCTTGAGGAGGTGGTTGGAAAGGCAACCTTCAGTGCCGCCAAAGCCATCCAACGCGAGGAACAACTCGGCAATCTAAAAATAGGCACAGTCGCGGACGTTGCGGTGTTTGAAGTACTTGAGGGTGAATTTGAATTCTTTGACGCACACGGCACAAAGTTTACCGGGAATCAGAAGTTAAAGGCAGCCCTAACGATACGTGAGGGAAAACTTTAACACCTTCCTCCCAAATCCCATGGTTGCGTTTGTGGGATGCAGGCGGGGCCTTAGTATATTAGGCCAAGGCACCCTTTTACAAAAAATTGACAAAATCTCAAAAATGTGGGATAATTAAATCGTGCTCCGCATGTGTCGTGTTGTTAGATGGCGTGCTATTGGGGAACTAGCGCGCCTTGGTGAAATCAATTGGATTCCATACGAATTGTGTGGTAAACTATTACAAACACGCTTGATGAATCTATTGCGAAGGGATGAAAGCATGAATCCACAAGAATATGGCGCGCTACCTGCCCACGCATCTTCCAAAGCCCCGTTCGCGCAAGAAGGACTCCCTACTCACGCCCCTAAGATGACGTTGGAGGAATTCCTTGAAAGCGACTTAGAGGGATATGAATACGTGAAAGGAGAACTAGTGCCGATGCCGCCTACATCAATGGACCAGGGTAAGATCAGTGTGAACCTCATTTTGCCTTTAGGTTCATATTGTCGTGAAAATCAGTTGGGAGAAATTTATCTACCAGACACAGGCTTCCGGGTTGGCGAGCGTGTGCTGATGCCAGATATAGCCTTCGTCTCAACACACAGGCTCCCCGCTGACCTGAGTAAAGCCTCTCCAATCCCACCAGACCTCGCCGTTGAGGTGGTTTCTAGAACAGACGCATTGCACAGTGTTGAGGAAAAGGCTTTTGCCTACCTGGAGGCAGGGACACAGCTCGTATGGGTGCTTAAGCCTCGCTCCAAAACGGTGACGGTGTACCGTTCGGAGACAGACATCACGCTGCTCACGCGGAATGATACCCTCACCGGTGAGGATGTCATCAAAGGGTTTTCTTGTCAGGTGGCAGCACTTTTTCAATAGCGCCTAAAAACAAAAAAATACAAATATGACAAGCATGAATAGAAAGTTAAGCGGCTGTTATAGAAGGGTTCTGCTTTTTTTCCTCGCCATCGTCGCGGTCGGATTAATTGCCGGTGGGTTCGCTTACCGCCGAGTTGGCGGGGTTGATGGGGCGCGGTACTGGATGGCAGAACGCGCGCTAAATGGTGTCGAAAAACACCTGCTGAAAAACCGGCCTGATGGCATCCCAGAGGAACAAGTCGTTACGCTATTTCAGGGTGTCCGCGAGGCAATTGGCAATCAACAGGTTGACTTAACGGGGCTTTACGAGACGTTGAAAGCGTATCAAACCGCATTTCATACAACAAAACCGTCAACGCCGGAGGTGGAACAGTTTTTCGGAAAACTAACCCAAGCGATTTTTTCGGATGAACCTCAGTGAACGGCAAACGGCGAGATATCCAGATGCGGCATTATGGAACGTGAGCGTGAAACACCGAGAGTATCTCCCGGATTTGCGTAGTGTAGACATCGTCACTCAAATGCGTGTCAACAATCAGTGTTATTGCACGTTGAAATCGCGCCTGTGCATCTCCCCATGCTTGCAGAAGCATCCTGTTTTTAGGCATTTTCGGTTGTGCAACCGCTTGTAAAAGCCGGTGGACAACCGAGAGGTAGAAGAGCAGGTGATGGGCATCAACACGGGCAGCGATATCAGCGGGAGAACAGGCTTCTCGGTGCGTGATAACCCACGCCGCATAAGTATCAACCAGGTCTCGATTCAGCAGGGAAACGAAGTTCGCCTCTTCTTGATTTGCACCGATGCTATTGAAATATTGCGTCAATCGCCGTTCTTGCCAATCCCAGCCAACACTGGCAAAATCGATGAAACAAGGGATTTCATCGGTAATCACGATGTTGCGTCCCTGATAGTCAAGGCTACCCAAAGTGGGTGGGGCTGTCCGGAGCCGATTAGAAACGACATCCCATGCCGTGTCAAGCTGTGCCGCTTGTGATGAAGTAATTGACGCACCCTTGAGATGTGCAAGATAGCCGAGGGTTTTTCTACCCTGTTCAAGCAAATGTTGTAAAGTAGCATCAAGATTAAAATGGAAAACATAAGGTTCAAATTGCGTTGCGTGTCCTGCAAAAACGGTTTCAACCCTGCAGAGTTCCATGAGGACAGTGTGCAAAACCGGCTTGAGCTCGGGAAGAAGTGAAAGCCCCGCTTTGCGGGGATTTACAAATCTCGGTTTGCTTTGCGCCATCGCATCAAGCGTCAACTCGCCGCACCATTCCAACAATAGGGCATGGAAGCGTTCAGATTTCCAAATAATTTTGGGAACATGACACCGGTTGCGGTGTAACAGTGACAACACGGTGGATTCGATCTGAAAAGGGGTATAACCTGCCTCAACAACCGAAGTCGTGATGTCATGCTGTTTAAGTAAATAACTTTCAGTGCCGATTCTCAGGCGACAGACGTTCTGCCTTGGCTGTGTGCCGTGTCGAATCGCTTCAATGTGTACCGCACACGAGGGTATTTTGAGGTGCGCAGCAATTGGTTCAATCAGATGTTTTAACACGGTACCTCCGGTTGTGCCTCCAACTGTGCTTGGATAGACGTTCAAGTGGCTTTTAGGTTGAAAATCATAATTTTCCTTGACATGCCGCTAAAAGGCATGCGATAAAAAGTTAAACTTGAAATTGCAACGTTTCTGTGGTAAAATATTAGTATTCACTTTGATGTAGGATAAATTATTAGAAAACTAGTCCCTTTGATGATTTTGAAAACGCCAAAGTAGGATAACAAAAATGTAGGTACAAAATGTGATAAGAATGGACACGACACACCTCTCGATTTGCACAGCGGGTTCTCTCATATTGAGAGTCTGATGCAGATATGAAGGAGGTGGACGCGGAAACCCAGCAGGAGTTTTGTGACTCCTGCAAACCGAGGAGGTTTTTTTGGCAGTTACAATGAAAGAGCTCCTTGAATGTGGAGTTCACTTTGGACATCAAACCCGTCGCTGGAATCCGAAGATGGCGGAATACATCTTCGCTGAGCGGAACGGGATTTATATCATTGATTTGCAAAAGACGTTACGGATGCTCGAAACGGCTTCAGCGTTCATACAAGATGTCGCTACGAAGGGCGGCGGTGTACTGTTTGTCGGAACAAAACGGCAATCCCAAGACGCAGTGAAGGGAGAAGCGGTTCGATGTGGTATGTACCACGTGAATCACCGCTGGTTAGGTGGCATGCTGACTAATTTTCAAACTATCCGGCAGAGCGTCAGCCGACTGGATAAGCTGGATGCAGATGAAGCCAACGGCTTGTTTGAACAGATGCCCAAAAAAGAGGTCATGCGCCTGAGACGCGAAAAGGGGAAATTAGACAATAACCTCAGTGGTGTTAGAGAAATGCAAAAGCTGCCTGAGGTAATTGTTGTGACAGATACGCGCAAGGAACATACGGCTATCGCCGAAGCAAATAAACTGGGCATCCCAATCATCGCCATTGTTGATACAAACTGCGACCCGGATCCAATCGATTTACCGGTACCCGGGAACGACGATGCTATCCGTTCTATTCGGCTCATCTGCTCTGTTTTAGCCGAATCGGTCGTAGAGGCCCGCGGCGGGGCGTTAGAAGGTGCAGAAGTTGCAGAAGCTAAGGCGGAACCCGAACTAACACCACAGGTTGATGCCTTACTGGACGCTGAACGCCACGAAGAAGAGAGTGCCTCGATTCTGGACGAATCCCAATTGTCCGCAGAACCGGAAGCAATTGGGGAGAGCGAACAGCGGCCGAGCCGAGCACCACGCCAGAGAAGAACGAGGAGCCGAGCGCCCAGAAGGCCGACATAACAATAACACCCCCAACTGACAGCTATCGGCTGTCGGCTGTCGGCTGTCGGCTGTCGGTTTATGGGTTTAACGGCACACGGAGTGTGCCTACTACTATTGCAAAGCAGGGGAAACTACCACCCCTGATAGCCCATAGCCGACGCGCACTGGCACCCGGACACATTTGCGGCTAATCGCCCAGATGCGACGTGCATCGATGCCGCGGCCGCCAGTCGCCTCGCTGAAAAGGAGGATAAATGGCAATTACAGCAAAAATGGTGAGTGACCTCCGTTCGCGCACAGGTGCAGGAATTATGGACTGCAAGAAGGCGTTAACAGAGACGAATGGAGACATGGATGAAGCAATTCGAAGACTGCGTGAGCAAGGCCTGAAAGCTTCCGAAGTCAAAGGAGGCAGGGCAACAGAGGAAGGTTTAATTGTTTCCTACATCCACCCCGGCAGCCGCATCGGCACCTTAGTCGAACTGAATTGCGAAACCGATTTCGTCGCGCGGACGGAGCAGTTTCAAAAACTGGCGAAAGAAATCGCAATGCAAGTCGCAGCCGCCAAACCGAAATACGTTAACGCTGAAGAGGTCCCCCCGGATGAACTGGAAAATGAAAAAGCGATTCTGATAACACAGGCAAAACGGGAGGGAAAACCCGACCATATTGCCGAGCGAATCGTTGAGGGACGCCTCTCTAAATTCTACGCAGAGACATGTCTGCTCCAGCAACCGTATATTCGCGATACAGATAAAACTATCCAAGGACTTGTACAGGACGCGATAGCCCAACTGGGAGAGAATATCGTCGTCAAACGCTTTATACTCTATGTTCTTGGACAATGAGGTAAATTTAGATGCAACAAGCTCTTCAACAGGCAGAATCCCGGATGAAGAAGACAGTGGAGGCAACGGCCACAAAATTGTCGCATGTGCAAACAGGCCGCGCTACCTCCGCGCTTTTGGACCAGGTCACCGTTAATTACTACGGGAGCAAAAGCCCAATCAGTCAAGTTGGCACGATTACCACACCAGAACCGCGCCTGCTTGTTATTCAACCCTGGGACAAAACCCTTATTAAAGAAATTGAGAAGGCGATAGCCCTCTCTGATTTGGGGCTATCTACGAGCAACGATGGAAACGTTATCCGAATCCTCGTACCCGAACTCACAACCGAACGGAGGACAGAGTTAACCAAGGTAGTGCGTAAATTGGCAGAAGAAGGCAAGGTTGCAATTCGGAACATTCGCCGCGATGCTAATGAAGCCATCCGAAAACTCGAAGGCGGAGACCTGGGTGCAGGCGGAGGAAAAAGTAGGAGCCGCGGAGGCGGTAGGAAGCGGGGCAGAACCGATACCGACCCGGTTCAACACCTCACAGATACCTATATAAACCAGATTACCGAATTGAGCGAGGCGAAGGAATCGGAATTATTAGAAAAGTAGTAGGCACACTCCGTGTGCCGTCACTCTTTTTGAGGACACCCGTTGGAACCCATAAGAAACCCGATTTTGAGACAAAGTAAATCCCCGCAAAGCGGGGCGAATCCCACAGCGGAAAAATCGGAGCAGAAACCCAATAGACGAAAAACTATGTTTTGGCGGCGAGCTCTGAGCGTCGTTGTGCTGGTTCCGCTAGTCCTCCTGATTGTCTATTGGGGCAGTTGGCTTTACTTGCTCCTTATTTCCTTCGTCGTGCTGGTGATGCAAGTTGAATACTGCCGGCTTGCGCAGCACCTCAGTGGAAAACTGAATCCTGTGATGCCTGTCCTTCTAACAGGAGCGTTCTGTTTATTCGCGTTTTTCTTGCCCACAGCCACACCTGTAGAAAGGGGGCACGCTTCGGGAGTCATGTTGGGTTTCCTTACCTTCGTGCTGATTTACGCTTTCGCAGCAAGCCTATACCGGGGAGAAGTCGCCGGAGAATGGCTAACCGTCACCTTAAAACTTACAGGTATCTTGACTATTGGATGGGCATTCGGCTACCACGCTGTCCTGCTACGAAAAGTAGATGAAATCGGTTGGCGCCTCATCTGCTTGTTAGCTGGAACAATTTGGAGTAGCGACACCGGTGCTTACCTCATCGGTAGATTGTTTGGTAAACATAAACTCGGCACGCCAATTAGCCCACGCAAAACGGTGGAAGGTACTATCGCAGGGTTAGTTGTGGGAACCTTAACCGGTCTCGTGCTCGGCGCAACCCTTTTAAAAGGAACGCTGTCTTGGATCCCGGCTGCATTTATCGGATTGCTGCTAAGTGCCTTGGGACAACTCGGAGATCTAAGTGCATCACTTATGAAGCGCACCGCCGAGGTTAAAGACTCCGGGAATTTTATCCCAGGACACGGCGGATTTCTAGATAGGTGTGACAGCTTTATGTTTAGCACACCTGTCCTCTATTACTACCTAGAATTGACAGGCCGTTTAACCTCTATGTGAATGTAGGGGCGGTGCCTCAGTGCCCGCAAAGTAGTAGGCACGCTCCGCCGTGCCGTTAAACCCGCAAAGTAGTAGGCACGCTTGCGGCGAAAAGGGTATCACCCCGCAAAGCGGGGATATACCTATCTGCGCCCAAGTTGCGCGTGATTAGCAAGCAACTTTTTTATTTCTTACTTATGCGACGTGCATTCCGCCGTGCCGTTAAACCACAAATGCGTCAAGTTTCGGACAACATCCGAAACGGCAGGTGGTATCTACCCCTGCAAAGCAGGGGCAACTACCCATAGCGCAGTGGGATATCACTAGCCAAGTTGCGCGTGATTAGCAAGCAACTTTTTTATTTCTTACATTGTTGTGAACGAAAAGTGAACAACTTTTTTATTTCTTACATTCGGCGAACTTTAGCACGCATTGAATGCACATCGCTTATGGGCGAAGAGGAGACTCACCCCGCAAAGCGAGGTAGTATCTTATTAGCCGCAAAAATGCGTGACTAACCCTCGGCAAATTGACGAAAAACAAGAAGCGAACACACATGAAACACATCGCCATTCTGGGTAGTACCGGTTCTATTGGCAGGAACGCGCTCAGCGTCGTCGACACACACGCTGACGAGTTTAAGGTAGTCGGACTCGCCGCAAACCGGGACGTTGACACCCTTGAACAACAGATTCGTCAGTACCGCCCGACGCTAGCAACCTTAACAGACCCGGGGGCGGCGGCACGGCTTCGTGAACGTCTCCGCAACCTCAACGCTGAGGGTGTATACCCCTGCAAAGCAGGGGAAAACACCTCCACCGAAGTGCTCTCCGGGGCCGAAGGGCTACAAGCGGTGGCTACGATGCCCGAAGCAGAACAGATCTTAGAGGGCATGGGTGGGAGTGCAGGCTTGCTGCCCACATTATCTGCCATTAACGCAGGAAAAGACATCGCCTTCGTTAACAAAGAGGTTATGGTGATGTGCGGGAAGCTTGTGATGGATGCTGCCCGTGCAAACGGCGTTAACTTAATACCGATAGATGGCGAGATGAGCGCGATTTTCCAATGCTTAGCGCAAAGGGCAACAACCCCGCTTTGCGGGGTGAATACCCTCACGCAAGGGCGGCAAGCCGACATCCACCGGTTATTGTTAACCGCCTCCGGCGGTCCATTTCTCGATGTACCGAAAGAGACACTCTATACCGTAACACCGCAAAAAGCACTCCGCCATCCCAATTGGAAGATGGGACAGAAGATTACAATTGATTCCGCAACCATGATGAACAAAGGGTTGGAAGTCATCGAAGCCAAATGGTTGTTTGATATTGAACTCTCAAAAATCGACATTGTTATCCATCGGGAAAGCATCATCCATTCTATGGTGGAATGGACAGACGGCTCAACCCTTGCCCAGTTAGGGCCGACGGATATGCGCATCATGATTCAGTACGCTTTAACCTATCCTCGCAGACTCAGAACGCCTGTCCCACGTTTAGATTGGCAGAAGGCTAGAACACTACACTTTGAACCGGTTGATATAGAAAAGTTTCCGTGCATTTCGCTTGCGTACACCGCCGCAGAAGTAGGTGGCACTCTCCCTGTCGTTCTCAGCAGTGCAGATGAAGTGGTGGTAAACGCTTTTCTCGACAACGCCATCGGGTTTATGGATATCCCAGCTATCCTGCAGCGCGTCCTCGACAAACACGTCGTGTCCTTTAACCCAGCACTTGAGGATATCCTTGAAGCTGACCGGTGGGCGAAATCAACAACACGTGCAATCATAAAAGAAAATTAGCCATAAAGGTATTAGCCCTGCAAGCAGGGATAAATACCTTACCTCGGCAAATTAAGGTATTAGCCCTGTAAGCAGGGATAAATACCGATGACGAAAAAAGGTAAAACGAACATGGCATTCATAGATTTCATTTTCTCCATACTTCCAAGCATTAAAACCGTAATTCTCGCAATTATTCCACTCGGCTTCCTTATTTTTATCCATGAACTCGGGCATTTTTATGCAGCGAAACGCTCTGGGATTAAGGTTAACGCCTTCGCCCTCGGTTTCGGTCCGAAACTCATCGCGTTTCAGCGAGGTGAGACAGAATATAGGCTCTGTTTGCTGCCGTTTGGCGGGTACGTCCAGATGGAGGGTGAAAACCCAAATGAACAGACAGGTGCGCCCGGTGAATTTGCGAGTGCATCACTAGGCAGCCGCGCTTATGTTGTCATCGCAGGGCCCGCTGTTAATCTGCTGTTCGGCGTATTGGCATATTGGCTCGTCTTTGCGGCCGGGCTTAATACCGATTCCGCTCGGTTAATTGGCGGCTTGACCGGGCAGTCCTTGGGAAAACAGGCACCAATTCAGATAGGTTGGCTTGACGATGAGGGACCGGCATCACAAGGGGGGCTGATGCCCGGCGACACAATTGTGTCGGTGAATGGCCACACCGTCAACACCTGGCCGACATTCCAGACGAAAATTTTGACGAGTGCTGAGAAACGGCTTGCACTCGTTGTAGAACGGAATGGCGAGCACCAAACGCTCTTTGTCACACCCGAAGCCGTCCCGAGTATCCGGGGAGAACTCGGCATGCTTCATGTAACCGCCAGACAGAAAACGGAGGTGAAGGATGTCGCTGCGGGAAGCTCCGCAGCCGCAGCCGGCATCCAAGTCGGTGATCTGATTGAAACGCTGAACGGAGAAACGCTCTATGATGTTCCTGCCTTTGGTTCTTGGATGTGGCACCCCTCACCTGAATGGCTCGGTGCAAAACATCAGGCACTGTATAACCGAATTAATTTAAATCCAACCGCACTTGAAATCGGTATTCGCCGGGGTGAGGAGACACTTACGCTTCAACTACCCGTGCAGTGGCACATGACAGCGAGCGTCCAACCGGGAAGCACAGCCGAAACCGCCGGCATTCAGAACGGTGACATCCTTGTCACGCTAAATGGTGCAGCAGTGGACAGCGCGTCGCTCTACACGCAGTTAACAACAATCACGGACAAACCGCTTGAATTCGGCCTGCTCCGACAGGGAGTTGAAAAAACGGCAACACTGCCTCAAGCCCAAGGGCGTAATTTGCAAGCTTCCCTTATAGAAACATCAGAGAAAAACGCTCTTGCCCCCCACTCAAGTATAGAAACACACGGATTGGCATGGCAAACAAAGCTAAGTGGCATGCAATTGGCACCGCAAACGGTGCAGTTGCCCGCGTATAATGTTTTTACCGCATTGGGGAAGGGTGTTGAAGCCACTTGGCTGACTTTCACAACCGTTGGCCGAACGTTACAACAGCTGATAGGTGGCGAAGTGTCCCCGAAACACCTTACAGGGCCCATCGGTATTGCCAGTGCTACGAGTCGCATGTTTGACAGAGTCGGCTTAGCCAGTGTCCTCTTTTTCATCGGATTTATCAGTATCAATCTCTGCATTGTCAACCTGTTACCAATTCCGATAGCCGATGGCGGGCATCTGCTATTTTTCGCTATAGAGAAAGTCTTCGGACGGCCGATGCCCCGGAAAGCACAGGAAATTGTTCAACAGGTTAGCGTCTATCTGCTCATCGCGCTATTTCTGTATATCACTTGGTTTGATGGCATCTCCCTACTTCACGACCTGCGCAATTGATCTTTTGTCCATTTAAAAGTAGTAGGCACGCTCCGCCGTGCCGTTAAACCCGCAAAGTAGTAGGCACGCTCCGCCGTGCCGTTAAACCTAATTAGAAGAAAGTAGTAGGCACGCTCCGCCGTGCCGTTAAACCCGCAAAGTAGTAGGCACGCTCCGCCGTGCCGTTAAACCTTAAAAGTAGTAGGCACGCTCCGCCGTGCCGTTAAACCTAATTAGAAGAGGGAAAATGAATACGGACAGGATGAGAGAAGAATACCTACAACTTGTCGCAACTGTGAGGGAATACGTGGAAGAACAACTATCACTCGGTTTCATAGAAACGGAACACCGGGAACCTGAGCAGGAATCTCCTTATGCTCAGTTCGATCTCCCCGCGCTATCTGCCGATGCCGCTGCGTGCACCAAATGCGGGTTGCACGAAGGGCGAAATACCGTCGTTTTCGGTGCCGGAAACGCGGAAGCAGATGTGATGTTTGTCGGTGAAGCCCCCGGTGCCGATGAAGACCGGCAGGGCGAGCCCTTTGTCGGCAGAGCCGGTCAACTGTTGACACGAATCATTGAGGCAATGGGATTAACGCGCAACGATGTCTACATCGCCAACGTGCTTAAATGCCGCCCACCCGGCAATAGAAATCCAGCACCGGATGAGGTTGAAACGTGTAGTCCCTATCTCGTGCGCCAAATAGCGTTAATTCAACCGAAGGTGATTGTAGCACTCGGGAGTTTCGCTGCAAAGATGTTGCTTGATACGAATACCGGCATTACAGCACTTCGCGGGCAGTTCCATACTTATGGGAAAGGGCGGGCGGGGATGCCTACCAGTGTCGCAGAGCAGGGCGACTTCCCACATAAGCCTTCCACACAAGGGGAACCAGTAGTTATGCCTACCTTTCATCCGGCCTATCTGCTCCGAAACCCAAACGCCAAGCGTGAGGTGTGGGAAGATATGCAAAAAGTAATCGCTTTTGTCCATGCCTAGGTAGAGTAGTAGGCACGCTCCGCCGTGCCGTTAAACCCGTAACCGCATTCGAGCCCTCCACCGAGGTTTCTTATGCAATTTTTGTAATTCGCAGACAACACCCTACAACTAACAAGAAACCCGCTTTTGACAACGGAAAAAGCGGAGCAGAATGCACGTCGCATTTGGGCGTTTACGCCGCAAAACTGAATTGATGAAAAAATGAGTTATGCCAACGTTGCTTTCCCGCTAGCAGTAAACAAGCTATTTACGTACGACGTGCCGCCGCATCTGGATGCCATCGTGCAACCCGGTGTCCGGGTATTAGCTCCGTTTCGCAATAGGAATCAAGAAGGGGTTGTCGTCGAACGGATAGATGAAACCGACCTGGCACCTGACCTGATTAAACCTATTTCCGCCTGCCTGGATGAGACACCAACGTACTCTGCTGAGCTGCTCGCACTCACCAAATGGATGGCGGATTACTATGTATCTTCGTGGGGGAACGCGCTTTTTTGTGCAGTGCCAGCTGCTGTGCGGAGCCAGAAAAAACAACGGGTGCAGCTCCGCCCAGCGTCCCCAACACCAAGGGGAAAAGTGCAAAAGGAGATCGTCGCACTTTTGGAAGCAGAGGGTGAACTCTCGCCAAATCAACTTGCACGCCGCATCGGCGTGAGCTACACCACACTCCGCCCTAAAATTACAGCACTTCGCGAAAAAGGCATTGTTGATATTTACGTCACGCATAAACCGAAAGCCACCGCGCAGGTAACCACTGTTGCCACTTTAGCCTTATCAAGAACCGAAATTGAGGCAAAAATTGCTGAACTCAATAGTAGTGCTGTCAACCACGCCGCTGCCAAACACGCCGACATTCTGAAAATCCTGCTTGACGAAGATGCCCCCGTAGCTACAACAGAAATCACAAAACGGGCACGTACGAGTATATCACTGCTTCGTACACTTGAAAGACGCGGGTTTATCCAAATCACACGAGCGGCAGCGGTGCGCAATCCCCTTGAGGTATCAGGGGGCGGTGGGGCAGTTGCTGCGACACAGCCACATCTCTTAAATTCGGCGCAATCGGAGGCATTCGCGGAAATTCTGCAGAGTAGTAGGCACACTCCGTGTGCCGCCAACCCCTCAACAAAGCCGCCCATTTTCTTACTTCACGGCGTAACTGGCAGCGGCAAAACCGAGGTGTATATGCAGGCAATCGCCCCAGTCCTTGAAAGCGGAAAATCCGTCATCGTCTTAGTGCCAGAGATTTCATTAACACCGCAAACTGTCTCTCGGTTTATTGGGCGATTTGGGGAGCGCGTCGCTGTGCTTCACAGTCGCTTGAGCGATGGCGAACGCCACGACCAGTGGCATCGCATCCAGAAGGGAGAAGCCGATATTGTCATAGGGCCCCGCTCTGCTGTCTTCGCCCCAGTCAAGGCACTTGGTTTGCTGATTATTGACGAAGAACACTCGGATTCCTATAAATCGGAAACTGCCCCGCGTTACCACGCACGAGAGGTAGCACAGAAGCGGTCCGAAATCGCAAACTGCGCGTTTCTGCTCGGCAGTGCAACCCCTTCGCTTGAGAGCTTCCATCACGCCCGAAACGGCACCTATCAGCTCCTTACCCTCCCGTCGCGGGTTGCGAATAGAAAGATGCCCCAAGTGCAGCTCGTTGATATGCGGAATGAACTGAAAAAAGGCAACCGCACCATCTTCTCCAATGTGCTCCGAAACGCAATTGAAGAACGCCTTGTAAAGCGAGAGCAAATTATTCTCTTTCTCAATCGGCGTGGGCATTCTACTTATGTTTTCTGCCGAACCTGTGGCTACGTAGAACGGTGCCACAACTGCTCAATTTCATTAACATTTCACTTCAAAACCAAGCAGCTCGTCTGCCATCACTGCGGCGATAAGCACCCCACGCACCCTGCATGCCCGCAGTGTAGCAGCCCTGCTATCCGCTATTTTGGACTCGGCACAGAAAGCGTTGAACAAGAGGTACGCAAGGCATTTCCACAGGCAAACGTCAATCGGTTCGATGCAGATTCAACCGCACGGAAAAACGCACATCAGCAGATTTTAGAGGCTTTTGGGAAACAACAAATAGATATTTTGATAGGGACACAGATGGTGGCAAAAGGACTAGATTTTCCAAATGTCACGCTTGTCGGGGTTATCACCGCGGATACCACCTTAAACCTCCCAGATTTCCGAGCCAGCGAGCATACGTTCAGCATGCTGACGCAAGTCGCAGGGCGCTCGGGGCGCGCCGAGGTTACAGGCCAGGTTATCATTCAAACCTATATGCCTCACCATTACTGCATTTCAGCTGCGCAGCAGCATGACTACGTCGGTTTCTATGAAAAAGAGGTCGAAGCACGAAGCGCGTTGCGGTATCCACCCTTTTCCCACGTTGCAACCCTCTTGCTCCGCGGTAAAAACGAAAAAGAGGTGAGTGATGCCGCACATACCTTGCTGAATCAACTTCACATCTGGCAAACAAATCAGTTTCGAGATGTAGAAATCCTGGGGCCCGCCCCCGCGCCCCTCTCAAAGATCGAGGGGAAATTTCGGTGGCATTTCTTGCTCCGAAGCAACACTGTTGAAAAAATCTGTCAACTCATGAGGCACTTAACTGACGAACCGCCACCAGCAATTAAACGGTATGGTATTGAATTTGTTATAGACATCGATCCAACCAATACATTATAGTCGTAGTACACTCCGTGTGCCGTCAACCATTATAGTCGTAGTACACTCCGTGTGCTGTCAACCTAAAGGAATCATACATGGGCAACAGGATATTTGAAAAACTTGCTGATACTGCACTGCTTGCACAGAGCCCTATACTCGTTTTCGCCGCAGACCCACTTGCATCCGCAGGGATTAAAGGGCTCGGGCAAGAAAGCCATCCAAAACCACACTACCGCACCCACGCAGAGTTTTTACAGCTCCAACGCGACCTTGTTGCAGATGGGCAGCTGGATGGACTCTTGATGACACCCGCCGATGCAGAAACGCTGGCACTCGAAGAAAACCTATTTGAAAACAGTCCTATCACGCCAATTGTCCGAATGAACTCGGAAACCGCTATCTGGAACCCGCGGTTTGGCATCTACACCTCACGCCCGTCAATGCCTTTTCAAACGGTATTCCCGGAAGATATGCAACGTTATTGTGAGGCACTCATTGGGCCCGCACTGGAATGCCGTGTCAACCTCGGATTGTATTCAATCACGCTCAACAATGAGCCCATCGCTGACGAGCGAATGCTACAAGCGTACGTGCAATTCGCACACGTCGTCGGTGACATCGAAGGATTTGACCATCTGTTAGAGGTGTTTTTACCGAATGTTAAATTACCGGGAATGGATGATGAAAAACGGGGCATGTACGTTGCCGATTCTATCGTGCGCACGATGAGCTACCTCCGCAAACACCAACGCCCCCGGTTCATCAAAACCGCCTACACGACTGCTGAAGTTTGGCGCGAGTTATGCCAATTCGACACGACGCTCGTTATCGGTGCTTTAGGCGGGCCTCGGCAAAACGCGCGGAGCACTTATGCCCTCGCGCATAACGTCGTCCAGAACGGCGGACGCGCTATCTTGTTCGGGCGTACCATCTTCGGCGAAGATGCCCCGGTGGGCTTTGTGCAATGCCTCCGGCGTGTCCTTGATGGCGAAGCAGATCCGCAGGCGGCCCATGCCGACTATCAGAAACTCCTCCGAGCGCGGCTGTAGTGAGTAGATGTTTGTCACGCTCTCCACGCGTGATAAATCTCCCGTTAGCTGAGTTTTATTTTCTCTCTCACAGAGGGAAAATAAAACATCAGAAGCCGCCGCTGCATTGATAACATAATAAAAAGCAACGCTTTTTCATCTCTGTTATCAGTTTTGTCCGCGCGCAAACGCCTGAGGCGGTAGAAACAGCCTTTAGGATTTGTAATCCTGTAGGAGTGAGCTCCCGAGCACGATTATCCGAAAATTTGCGGCTAAGATGTTCACCCCGCACGCGGGGTAAGCATCTTCTCGCCCATAAGCGACGTGCATTGTGGTATTTTTAACAGTTTTTTTCGCAAAAAAGAATTGGCATTCGGATACATTTTGTGGTATCATAAAAAATGCCTCTGTTTTAAAACGATTGATACTTGTTATACCCTATTAATTTAAGGTTCCTATAGGATGCGAAAGGAATCTCCAGACATTAGGCTTGCAAGGATGTCCATACGACAACAGCGGTTCTCTTGGGATCCCAGAAAAAACCGAATTAATATTGCAAAACACCACATCAGCTTCGTCCGAGCAGCGAAAATCTTTGATGGACGCCGCGTGGAAAAAGAAGATACGCGTCAAGACTATGGTGAAGAACGGATGCTTGCGCTGGGGCGCAGTGAAGGGATAATTCTTCGTGTCGTCTATACACGGCGTAACTCGGGCATCCACATCATTTCAGCAAGGAAGGCGACAAGACATGAAAGAGCAGAATACATACGTCGAATATACTCGTTCTGAATTAGACGCACTGCCTGATGAAACCGATTGGGAGCGCGTCAATGCATTAACAGATGCGGACATTGACACCGCGGCAGTGTCTGATGAGGACGATTCAAAAACGGATGAAGGCTTTTGGAAGGATGCCACGGTGATCATGCCAGAAAACACTGTCGTCGTCGATTCAGACCTGTTCGCGTGGTTCAAGGCACAGACACCAGACTATGAAACGCAAATTAACACCGTTCTCCGGGCATACGTCGAAGCAAGTACCTGTGCGTAATTTCCTATTCATTTGAGGTCGCAGCAGAAACCTCCGACGAGAGCTATAGAGCATTCTTAGAACCACCTTGCATTCTCAATTCTCCGCAAGGAATAACGAAAAAGAGGCATCTTGTGTTTAGATGACACATCCCGCTCCTCTGGCGCGGAAGAGGGGAAACGACGCGCCCCCCAGTAATATTTAAAAGTATAGAGAGACAGCTCCTCTGGCGAGTCGCGCTCGGGAGATGGCTCCTACCGGTTAAGGGGTAAGTTGCAGTGGCGTAAAATGTAATCAAATCTATACAAATGTAATCAAATCTATCTGAAAGAGGTAGTCTTATCTGACAGAGACAGAGGATGGTGAATGGAGCGTGGAAACGTTTCCTACTGCACGATGCGAAGTGGCACGCTGAACAGGCCTACCCCCCGTGAAAAAGGTATTTACCCTGCAAAGCAGGGCGAATACCACCTGCGGATGAAGAGTTGGCAATGCGAATGCAGAAAGGTATTATCCCCGCTTTGCGGGGTAAATACCGATGCCGACGGTGGAGGTGGCGATAAGACCTACGTGAGACCCTCACCTGCGACATCTCACTACAGCATCTGAGACGACACGAACAATCGTTACGACACGTCGCGGACAGCTTAGCCGAGACGTAAAACGCCTGTGGATGCCGTGTAAGCCCTCGGTGTGAGGCAGTGGCAGTTGAAGCAGGAAGTATGACAGCAATGACCACAAATGTGAGATCGGTATTTACCCCGCAAAGCGGGGATAATACCTTTAATGTATAGATTTGTGAGATTTGTATAAGTTCTACAGAGCGGTATAATCCTGAGGCGGCCCATGCCGACTATCAGAAACTCCTCCGAGCGCGGCTGTAGTGAGCAGAGGTAAAGGTATTATCCCCTGCAAAGCAGGGGCTAAATACCGATGTTGCCCCAGATTTATCACGAGATTTATCACGCATTTCATGCGTGACGAAGTCTTGCACGTGACTAATCACTTTGTGGGGAAACTACAAATTATTAAAAATAAAGTACTGAAATCGTTTGCATGCCACAGAAGGCAGCAAATCACCAAAAAAGGAGAGACTTCACATGAAAAAAATGCTAGTTGCTACTGTGTCGACGTTACTTATCGTTTCAACCTTATATCTACCAAACATTTTCGCCCAAGATTCTCCGCAATGGCATTTACCCGAAGGTGCTAAGGCCCGCCTTGGCAAAGGCTGGCTATCCGATGTTCAGTATTCGCCGGATGGCACCCGGCTTGCCGTTGCTGGTTCCATTGGGGTTTGGCTCTATGACACAGCAACCGATGAAGAAATCGCCCTCTTTACTAGCTATGGATATGGCGTTTCGTCCGTCGCGTATTCTCCCGATGGGAGCATGCTCGCGGGTGGGAGTGCGGACGGTACCATCCGCCTATGGGATACTGAAACAAGCGAAATCCTTCACACCTTGACTGAACACACGAGGAGTGTCCGCAGCCTGATCTTTAGCCCTGATGGGGTTCTGCTCGCGAGTGGAAGTAGAGATGATACCATCCGCCTCTGGAATCCTGAAACGGGCGAACTCGTGGCAACGCTTGAGGGCCATACGGAAAGCATCAGCAGTCTTGTTTTCAGTCCTGATGGCAGCATGCTCATCAGTGGAAGCCAAGACGATACTATCGGTATATGGAATGCTGCCACGGGCGAGCTCCAAAACACTCTCGTTGGGCATCGCGATAATGTCGCCAGTGTTGCAATTAGCTCTGACGGTGCTACACTCGCCAGCGGGGATTTGAGCGCGATTATCCACCTGTGGGATATTGCTAAGGGCACGCTCAAGCAAACGCTCACCGGACATACGTCTCATGTCCACGACATTGAGTACAGCCCGGACGGGAGCATCCTCGCGAGTGCCAGTGAGGACGATACCATCCGCTTATGGGACGCAGCCACGGGCGCACACCTGAAAACACTCACCGGACACACCGCGGATGTCTATCGAATTGCTTTTACGCCTGATGGAAGTACCCTCACTACTGGTGCGTGGGACGCGACCCTCCGTTTCTGGGAGCCTGTCACGGGGGCGCACCTGAAAACCATCACCGGACACACAGATGTTGTCGTCAGCGTTACGTTCAGTGCCGACGGAAGCACACTTGCCACCCGGAGTTGGGACAAAACCATCCGCCTGTGGGATGCTGTCACGGGCGAACTTCGGCATACCCTCACAGGACATCAAGACGACGTTGACATTGTTGTGTTCGCGCCTGATGGCCGAACACTCGCAAGTGGCAGCCAGGACGATACTGTCCGCTTATGGGATGCCGTTACCGGTGAACACCTGAAGACGCTCAGAGGCCATAGTTCTTACCTCATAAGTCTTGTTTTCAGCCCTGATGGGAGCCTGCTCGCCAGCGGCAGTGAAGACGATACTATCCGCTTATGGAATGCCATCACAGGCGAACACATAACAACCCTGAGGGAACATGAGGCAGGGGTTGAGGCACTCGCTTTCAGTCCTGATGGAAGCATGCTCGCCAGCGGGAGTCGTGACAATACGATTCGCCTATGGCATCTCGAAACAGGTGAAGTGCTGCACACCATCACTGAACATGAGACTGATGTCTGGACCGTGGCCTTCAGTCCTGATAGCAACACGCTCGCAAGTGGCGGCAGCGACAATGTTTTCCTATGGGATGTTTCAACGGGAGAACTCCAGCAAACTTTCAGCAAATATATCGCCCCTGAAGAGACAGTGACGGGTGTAGAGGAATTGGAAGGGGATGGTAACGATCTCATCGATATGCCCTTAGTGGCGGGTGTAGAGGAATTGGAAGGGGATGCCCCGGCTGATAATCCAGCGAATGCTACCAGTATTGTTTTCAGTCCCGATGGCAGCACACTCGTCAGTGGAAGTTACGACGCGGCTATCCGCTTATGGGACATTAGGACAGCGGAGCAACTGCAAACACTTGAAGGCCATACTTATTCTATCACAAGTGTTGCGGTTAGCCCTGATGGCAGGACTATCGCGAGTGGCAGTTTCGATGGTACAGTGCTTCTGTGGGAATTTCCAACCACAATGGGCAGCACCGAACGCATGATTGCCGATGCGAATGGCGACGGTGTCATCAATATCCAAGATGTGGTGTTGGTTGCGGCAAGTTTCGGAGAGACTGGAGAGAGTGCTGCAGATCTGAACGGCGATGGTGTCGTCAATATTCAGGATCTCGTTTTGATTGCGAATGCCATCGGAAATGTTGCAGGTGCCCCTGCTGCGCACCCCAGCGCAACCGAGCGGCTTACCGCGGTGCAGGTAAGGCAGTGGCTGACGCTCGCCAAGCGAGAGGCATCGCGACCGATCCAAACGTCAAGGTTTCCGCGTGGGTTTTCCTACGAGCGGGGAATTCTGGTGCTTGAGCAAATTTTGGAAACGTTGGCTCCGAAAGAGACAGCACTCCTGCCAAACTACCCGAATCCGTTCAACCCAGAGACATGGATACCGTATCAGTTAGCAAAGCCTGCAGAGGTGACGTTGACTGTCTATGCTGCAAATGGGGCAGAGGTACGCACCTTGGCATTAGGGCATCAACCGGCCGGGCTCTATCAGAACCGAAGCCGTGCCGCGTATTGGGATGGCAGAAATGCACAGGGTGAGCAGGTAGCGAGTGGTATCTACTTCTACACCCTATCGGCGGGCGATTTCACGGCTACGCGCAAAATGCTCATCCGGAAGTAGGAGTGTATTGTAGGGGCGGGCCAGGGCAGGCACAAGGCACTGCCCCTACACACCAACCGCCTTGCGAACCTTCGCTAAAATCGGCACCGCAATATCGCGCGCTTTTTCTGCGCCTTTTTCAAGCACCTTATCCAATTCAGCCGGAGTGTCCATCAAATCATTATACCGCTCCCGCTTGGCAGAAAATGTAGCCTCTAACAACGCAAACAACTCTTTTTTCATCTCACCATAAGCAAGCCCCCCCTCAAGATAGAGGTGCCGCTTCGCAGCAATCGCATCCGCATCCGCAAAATGCCGGTAGATGGCAAAGATGTTACATTCATCCGGATCCTTCGCATCTTCTGGGTGCTTGGAATCGGTTACGATGCGCTTAACCCGTTTGAGGACTTGGTTTGGCGGGGCGAAAATTGGAATGACGTTGTTATAACTTTTGCTCATCTTTCTGCCATCAATCCCAGGAATAGTCATCACCTCTTTCCGAATCACAGCTTTCGGAATTGTCAAGACGTTGCCATAATTCCTGTTGAAGGTAAGCGCGACATCGCGCGTAATCTCAAGATGTTGCTGCTGGTCAAGCCCGACTGGCACAACGTGTGTCCCAAAGAGCAGGATATCTGCTGCCATCAAAACGGGATAGGTAAAGAGCCCTACGTTAATGTTCTTATCCTCTTCACGTCCCGCTGCAATATTGTCGTCAACGATCGCTTTGTAGGCATGCGCTCGGTTGAGCAATCCTTTTGCTGTGAAACAGGACAATATCCACGCCAATTCAAACACTTCTGGAATGTCCGATTGGCGGTAGATAATCTCTTTATCTGGGTTTAATCCCAATGCTAACCACGTCGCTGTCGCTTGATAGGTAAGATTAATTAACTGCTTTGGGTCTCTCACCGTGGTCAAAGCATGATAGTCCGGTATGAAGTAAAGTGCCTGAAAGTCTTTCGTAAGTTCCAACGAGGGTTTAAGCATGCCGAGGTAGTTACCGATATGCGGAGGTCCTGTCGGTTTAAGTCCTGTTAAAGCAATCTGTTTCAATTCTTGCGTTCTCCTTTTTGTGTTCTCTCCCAATAGTTGTCAGTAAACCATATCTTATTATAGTTGGCCGAAGTTGATATGTCAAGCGAAGCTCTGAATTACAATCGCATCCCCGCGTTTTAATCCCAAACGTGCTTCAGCACTCCCACCATTTACGGCAATTTCTAACAGCCCAAAACTCCCAATAATTGCCAGAGGTTCACCTGCTTCAGCCTCAGCGTAAGCACGGTTGAGCCGTTTAAGTCGCGCGCTGCCTGCCCTGATTTCATAAGCATCCCTTTCTCCGGTAAGCGCGCTTTCCAAGCGCGCCCCCGTCGTCAAAAACAGAGCAAGCACTTCTTCCGAGATATTCGTTATCGCATTCCCAAAACCGTCAATTTTGACAATCTGTCCTGTCAGCGTATCGCCAGAGATGTTCAGTGTTGGCATAGGAAGTTGAACCACATCGTGAATCGGTGCCCCGATACTCGCAAGCGGTACGCCGAGCGATAGATGCGCGGCGACTGGGGCGAAAATATCCCTGCCGTGGAACGTGTTGCTCACCTGCGGTAAAAGGTAGGCTGGATTCTCAATTGTCACACTTCTGTAAGGGCGGCACGCTGTCTCTGTCCCCTGTACGATATAACTCAGTATCCCATTGTCGGGACAGACAAAAAACGCGCTGTCAGTTTGGCAGACTATCGCCCGGCGATGGCTTCCAACGCCCGGGTCAACAACGACCGTATGGATGGTGCCTGTCGGGAAGTAGCGGTGCGCCGAATGGATTGAGAAGGCGGCTTCGTGGACATCCTGCGGCGGGATGGCATGCGTGATGTCAACCATCTGCGCGTTGGGGTTGATGCCTAGGATTACGCCCTTCATGATGCCTACATAAGCATCGCTTGTACCAAAATCGGTTGTTAGGGTGATGATGGGAGCCGGAATGTTCATTGTGGTTAGTCAGTACGAATATTTTGGCATAACCTATCTAACTTTTCAAGGCCGCTTTCGGAGTGATGCATCTAAGCATCGCAAATTTGCTCTGGCTCTTCGGCCAAACTCCAGTGTATACACGATTATTCTCCTTCAAACTCCCTCAAAACCTCCTCAAGAGAATACGTCTTAGCCCCAGCTTTGCGTTCCGCGATGCTCTGCTCGAACTCCGCGGCAACTTCTGGACGCAATTCCAGCCCGTCATCGGAATCGTACTCGTAGTCCTCTAGGCATTGCTCCAATTCCAGATAACTCACGAAAAACTCGAAAAACGCAGCTTGCAGGCGGAAATCTACGCCATCCGATGAATGCCCCGCCACCTGTAAGGGTACATTGGCAGCACTGTCCGGTGCCGCGCACATCAATTTTACCATACGTTTACGCACCGTAAACAACTCCCAATGTACCAGCCGCTCCATCAAGATACGGAAGTCTTCAGCAGATAATTCTGCCACCTTTACCTCCGGCACATAGTCCACTATCACGCCGCCCATCCGTCGTGCTTCCTGTCCTAAAGGCGATGCCTTCCGCACCGCCTCAACTGCCGCAACGCGACACTTCAGATGCGCGCATTCTTCGCGCGCGTCAAGCATCCCAAGCAGACAGTCCTCATGGTTTTCTAGTTCAAATGCGAGCCCACAGTAACCTTCAAAAAAGTCACGGAATGCCTCTTCCAAGGCTTCATGAGCAGCATGACTTGAAAGCAGTGTGACGAGCCGCTCTCGGCGGGCAAAGAGCGAAACGTTCACAATGGGCTGAAGCCAGGCGCAGAAGTGCGCCAAGTTCATGTCTGGAATTTTCTGAGTCAGAGTGTTCACCTATTCTTCCATCCCTCATTTACAAGTGCGCCTGCATCCAGGCAAAACTTTTTCGCTGGCCGGTGCCATCGTTTTCTCTGCCCTCATATTCACAACACCAGACGCCATCATATCCTGCTGCTCTCAAGCACCGGATTGCCTTCCCGAGCTCAATCTCGCCCTCTCCGAGTGCTTCACCGCGGTAATTTGCCCGGGAACCGATGCCGTCTTTCAGGTGCGTGTGCAACGTATAGGGCGCGATGATTTCATAATATCTAGCCACCGTTTTTAGGTCATGCCCCGCCCACCGGTAATTCATTGTATCCATATTGGCACCGACGTGCTTAGAATCGACGCGTTCAAACAGTTCTACCTGCAAATCGCCATCGTTGGTAACGATGCCGTGGTTGTCCACAGCCAAGTAGACCTGCTTTTGTTCCGCGAATTCAACGCAGCGCGTTAAACAGCCCGCCATCGCTTCAACCCAGCGGCTTTCTGGCACAGCGTCTTTTGGAGAACCACCCTCTGTGCGGAGGACTGAAGTACCGAGCAGTGTAGCGAGCCCTGCAATGCGTTCCATACGTGCAACCTGGGAGCGGATGGCTTCCTCTTCCAGCACGACGAAATCGTTTCCCGCCGCGAGTGCTGAGACTTGCAAACCGTAAGATTCAACCTGCTTCCTTACCGCTTCAGCATTCGTTTCAGGAGAGGCAGTTTCCAAATTCCAGACATCGCTTATCTGAAGTTCAACGTAGCCAAACCCTGTCTCACTCGTAAATTTAAGAAAATCATCAAGCGATTTGCTCGCATAGTTGTAATGAATAAGCCCTAGTTTTGACATCCGTCTATTTCCCCTTCTTTTGAAAAAATTCGCTTGCATCTTTAAAATTATTGTGCTATAATACCTTTATTGATCGACAAGTGTCAAGCAGTTTTTTCACGTTCTATAGCAAGTTTTCGCAGAAGGGTATGTCCCCGCTTTGCGGGGTGATACCCCAACCTGCCAGCTTCGTTGAAAAAGGTTAATAACGCGAAAACAATCACAACTTGGTATAAAAAATAATGGAGAACTATAGTCGCTTTACCGACCCAAAATTACCTGCCATCTACGAAAAAGTCAAGGCAGCAGAACGACTCTCCTTTGAGGAGGGCGTCTCGCTTTACGAAAGCCCCGATATTACCGGGGTGGGGTTTATTGCAAACCACGCCCGCGAACGCCTCAACGGAAACGTCGCCTATTACAACATTAATCAACACATCGATTATTCAAACGTGTGTATCCTGCATGCGCGGTGCCACTTTTGCGCCTTTGCACGAAAAAATATGCAAACTGAAGGCGCGTGGGAAATGAGCGTTGATGAATTTTTAGACAAGGCGATGTATTCTATACAACATGGATGCACCGAAATTCATAGCGTCGGTGGGCTGCATCCGAAACTGCCGTTTGACTACTACCTCGATATTATCCGTGGACTCAAAGAACGGATGCCGGAGGTACACCTCAAATTCTTCACGGCTGTCGAAATCCACCACTTCTCGCGCATCTTTAAAATGTCCATAGCAGAGGTTTTGACGCAGCTGCGTGATGCCGGTTTAGATTCATTGCCCGGTGGCGGTGCCGAAATCTTTGCTGAAGAGACACGCGATAAAATCTGTCCCGGTAAACTGAGCGCGGACGGCTGGCTTGAAGTTCACGGCATTGCCCATCGCCTCGGCATTCCCACCAATGCAACGATGCTTTATGGGCACCTTGAAACAAACGAGGATAGGGTAGCACATTTCATCCGGTTGCGGGAACAACAGGATAAATCAGGCGGTTTCGTGACGTTTATTCCGCTCGCATTTCATCCAGCCAACACACGTATGGCATATCTACCTTCAACAACAGGTTTAACCGACCTCCGGAACATTGCAGTGGCACGCCTGATGCTGGATAATTTACCACATATTAAGGTGTACTGGATTATGACAGGCTTGAAAACCGCACAAGTGGCACTCCGATTCGGAGCTGATGATATTGATGGTACAGTCACGGAAGAAAAGATTACGCACATGGCAGGCGCAGACACACCAGAATCTGTTACCGTAGAGGCACTCACGCACCTTATTGAAGAAGCCGGCTTTGTGCCAGTTGAACGCGATACGCTTTACAATGAAATCATTCGAGAGGGGAATCGGTGGTACAGAAAAGCCGCTTAAGGGTCGGCGCGGTGTCATTTTTGAACACTAAACCTCTCATTTACCCGCTCCTGAACGGGGAACTTCCAACGGATATCGCGCTCAGTGTTCATGTACCGAGCCGCCTCGCAACGCTTTTAAGGGAAGGCGAGCTGGATGTTGGATTGATTCCGATTATTGAATACTTTCGCGCGAAGCACCCGGGGGCGGGTTACC
The DNA here is from genome assembly GCA_958295855.1 of uncultured Poribacteria bacterium. Taxonomy (GTDB): domain Bacteria; phylum Poribacteria; class WGA-4E; order WGA-4E; family WGA-3G; genus CATQHH01. The sequence goes on from OY282383.1 coordinate 2,327,704, forward strand.
GCATTCTGCCCGGTATCTCAATCGCGTCGCACGGAAGCGTCCAAAGCATCCAATTGTTTAGTCGTGTGCCAATTCAGGACATTCAGTGCATCGCTCTCGATACAAGTTCGCGCTCCTCTATCGCGCTCCTGAAAATCTTGCTTGCGGAAAAATATCAGCTTCAGCCGGAGTTCACACCGTGCGCGCCTTCCGTGCACCCCGCCGCAGTAGAACCCGAAGCGGTGTTGCTCATCGGGGACGCGGCACTTAGGCACCTCGGCGCAACAGAATATAGCGTTGACCTCGGGGCAGAATGGCATGAATTGACAGGAATGCCGTTCGTCTACGCCTGCTGGGTTGCCAGGGGCGGAGTGTGTCTCGGCGATACACCGAATCTGCTGCGCCAAGCAAAAGCGCGGGGGATAGAACAAATCCCAGAAATTGCACGAATTGAAGCGCAAAAACTTGGTTTATCCGAAACCCTCTGCCGCGACTATTTGCAACATCACATCCACTATGACTTGGATGAATCTGAAATTGCCGGCATTGAACTCTTTTACAAACTTGCTGTGAAAAACGGGCTTGCTGCCCCAGGACACTCCCTATCTTTTCACTGAAACCTCAAAAAGGAAACAACATGGAACGCAAAGGTGTTGAGACAATCAAAGAAGCAAGCAAACGCTTTCCTGAGACAATGGATATGTTTACAAACAATGTATTTTCCACTGAGCGGGTAATACAAGCCCCACCCCTTGACTTGCCTGATTTTCTGAAGCCGAATACAAGGTTGAAAATGGATGGTTTGAAGTGCCTATCTCATGTGCCAAATGAATCCGTGCCAGTAGCATTTTTTGACCCGCAGTACAGAGGCGTGCTGGACAAGATGAATTACGGCAATGAAGGGAAAAGCAGAGAGAAACGTAGATGCGCATTGAGGCAAATGACCGAGGAACTGATTGGAAAATTCATTCAGGGCATTAACAACGTGCTGAACCCATCTGGACATTTATTTCTCTGGATTGACAAGTTTCATCTTTGCCAGGGTTTTGGAACCTGGATTGATGGAACGCAGTTAGACGTTGTCGATTTGATTGTGTGGGATAAGGAAAGGTTCGGAATGGGGTATCGATCCAGACGGGTGAGTGAGTACTGTATGGTGCTACAGAAACAACCAAGAAGAGCGAAAGGTGTCTGGAAAATTCATAACATTCGTGACGTTTGGCGTGAAAGAACAGACACAAAAGAGCATCCCCATCAGAAACCTCTCAAATTACAAGCAGAACTTATTGCAGCTGTTAGCAATGAGGGTGATTATGTCATAGATCCAGCTGCCGGATCCTTCTCTGTGATGTACGCAGCGCACATGCAAAATCGGCATTTCATCGGCTGTGATCTAGAAGGATAACATGGCAAAAATTAAAGATTGTGTCCCAAATTTTAGCAAGCCCTAAACAACCTATTGTGATGCAAATTTCTCTGTGATGCTACCACATCAGAAACTGTCCATTCTGCGTACGAAACACTGAAACAGGTCTAAAAATGAAATCCGTTGAAGAATCTGCTGATACTACCGAGTTTGCACAACAGTTTGAAGACTACCTCAAAAGCTGTGGGCTCCGTTTGACCCAAAAGCGATTGGACATCTTAAACCAGATCTTCGCCTATCCGGGCCATTTCCAAACCGAAGATCTCCTTGTTCAAATGCGACGGAACGGCTACCTGGTCTCGCGTCCCACTATCTATCGGACACTCCCATTGCTCGTTAAAAGTGGGCTGTTGACCGAATTTATTGACGCGCAGAAAAACACCCGCTACGAGAGCATTCATTCGCTTAAAGAGCATGCACATCTTATCTGCCTTCGGTGTAGTCAGATTGTTGAATTTAAAGAACCGCAGATTGATGCCTTGCAAAAATCGGTGTGTGAAGCACACCAATTTAAACCGGTGCGCTTCAGGAATGAGATAATCGGTTATTGTGCTGAATGTCAGGCGGAGTTAGAACCGACATCTACCGACGTTTGAGACGGCTCCACGTTGTGGTTAGCAACCCTTCCGGGTGAACAGGCAATGTTTTTTCCTCCGCCTTGTCGTAGTCTTCGTCTGTCGGTTCATAGTCCAAGTCGCTGGACCAGCAAAAAACGTCATACTGCACCTGGAGTGAGCTTTGGCGCGTCCATATCATCATGACGTTTTCGCCATCCTGCAATTTATTGACGGTGCCACCATCACTTCCAAAATCACCGGTTCGCATCCATGCCCATTCCGGGATGTTTTCTTCAAAGATGATATGATCGGGGCGGACAAACGCCGGCTCGTCCTCCGGGATTTTATCACCATCATCGCCCAAAACCCACAACCAATCTGAATGGTTGCTCGGATTAATGGCGCGCCCGATAAACCGCCAGTCGCCTGCTTTTCCACCGGCACGGCTAATGTCGAACCGATAGAGTATCCACCCTTTTTGCCCCGCACCGGCGGTGTTCGTGATAATATCGCCGTAGGCACCATCGGCCGGGTCAACGGCATTTTCTCCTTTGCCTAATTTGTAGATATCCTCGGAATCCCTTTCGTCGAAGGCTTCGGCCTCAAACCAAATCTGTTCGCCTTTTCCGTTTTTGGAAACCCTGAACTCTTCCACAGCAAACCCAGGCGCCGCGTACATCAGCATAAAGCAGAGTGTTAAGCCAAGTACCAATTGAAATTTCATCATGAAATTTCTCCTCCATTCGATTTTTACAACAGTTTACAACGGTTAAGAAAAAATTGCAATCTTTTAATTAGAAGTCATTCTCCAACCGACTGCCTGCAACTTTTTTCAAATTTTACATTTTATGCAACCTTTCCCTCCCTAACGCGTGTCTTTATATTATGAAGGAAGCACTTTTGGAGGAGACACATGAAAAACGACGACGCTGAACTGATTGAACGAAGCTTGGCAGGCGACCAGGGGGCTTTCGCCGCGCTGATGCGAAAATACCAAAAGCAGGTCCACGCACTCGCATGGCGGAAGATAGGTGATTTCCATATTGCCGAAGAAATCACACAAGACACGTTTCTCAAGGCTTACCAAAAACTTGCTACTTTGAAAAATCCAAAACTATTTGCAGGCTGGCTCTACGTGATTGCCAATCGCCAATGCATCGCGTGGCTTCAAAAGAAGCGGCTCCCGATGGAATCGCTGGAAGCAATGCCCACAGCCGAACTAGAGGAACTGGCATATTCTCAATATGCCGAGAAATCATTTGACATTCATTGAAAAATGTGGTATAATTCCAAAAACAGGTAGTGCGACACGAGAAACCGCTCATGTATACGCAACAAGTGACCGAACATTACGAAAACCCGCGCAATGTCGGAACTATCGCCGATGCAGATGGAACAGCCACCATCGGCTCCGCCGCCAGCGGTGAAATGCTAAAACTTACGCTCAGCATCGTGGACGACATAATTGTTGCGGCGAAGTTCCGGGCGTTCGGATGCCCTACCGCAATCGCGAGCGGCTCTGTCCTAACCGAATTGAGCACCGGTAGCCGAATTTCGGATGCCCGGAAAATAACAGCTGCGCGCATTTCCGAAGCATTGGGCGGGCTACCGGCAGAGAAGCAACGCTACGCTACCTATGCTGAAGAAGTACTCAAAACAGCGATTACAAATTTTTTGTACGGGGGATGCGGTTAGAAACGCTTGGCATGAACAACCGCGCGCGTACCTCGTCGGAGACTTCTTGGCCACGTGAAATACCATTTCAGAATAGGAGACACACCATGATTACTGTTACAGAATCTGCGGCACAAAAAGCCATTACACTCATCAACAGCGGTGAAAATCCCGCAGACGCAGAACTTGGATTGCGGATGCAAGTTATTGGCGGCGGATGCTCTGGTTTCCAATACAACCTTGAATTTGGCCCAGCAAAAAACACCGATAAGGTATTTGATTTTCACGGCTTGAAGGTCTTTATCGACCCTCGCAGTACCCTCTACCTTGCAGGTTCCATGCTGGACTACAACGACGGGTTAATGGACTCCGGCTTTAAAATTACCAATCCAAATGCCAAGAACACATGCGGTTGTGGGGAATCCTTTAGCGTTTAGCCATGATTCCCTGTAGGCGCGCTTTTCAAGATTTCGGGGTATCGTTGTATTCCCCGCGAGCGGGGATTGCAACTTTTACAACCCTTCCTACAACGCAGCGTAGAGTTCTGCATGCCGTTGGAGCGTCACATCCGAATCCGGTGGATTGATAACTTCTATGGAGACAAACCCGGTATACCCATCTTGCGCGAGGAACGCGAGTGAATCTTTCTCCGTGTCGGGCAGGGGGCCGTTGTCGCCGAAGTTCACATGCGCGTGCCGTATCTTGTCGCGCAAATGGACATAAGCAACATCTACCGGCTGCCCATGTCGGACATGATGCGCCGCGTGCCAATTCACAAAGGTATGCTGTGCCTCCGCGCGGTATAGGACTTCAGCCACGTAGCTAGCGATAAGATTGCCGTGTGTCTCCAGACAAAGGGCAACCCCCGCCTCACCTGCCAACCCGTCGCATGCACGAATGCCGTCCGCTTCCCAATTGAGTGTTTGTGCCACCTCCACTGGGGTTTTCGGCACCGGATCACCAAAGATGCGGATATTCTTCGCGCCCATCTTCTCGGAAAGTTCAATATACCGCTTGAGCAGCTCCACCTGTTCGGCGCGTTTCTGCACGTCCACATCGATGAATCTCACCCCAGTTGCAATACAAGAAAGGGCAATGCCGCTGTCGGCAAGGCGTGCACGCGCCTCGCTGAGTTGTCGCGGTGTGGAATCCAATTCAACGCCGTGCCCATGATTCCACTCCACGCGGAGTTCTAGGTGTTCATAGTTATAGTGTTTCGCTTTGTCAATCAGTTCCGCTAGCGTTAACGGCGGACAGACAGACGACATGAATCCAAATTGCATGTGAAGCCTCCAATTTTGTTAGGTTAACCTCGAATTTCAATAGATGAACTACCGTTTCCCTGCTTTTTCACGTTGATCTTGACAGGCAAACGTCTCGTTAATTCTTGAATGTGACTGATGACGAAGATGCTTCGCCCTTGCATGCGGAGCCCTTCGAGTGCCGCGATAGCAATGTCAAGCGTTTCGGTATCAAGCGTGCCGAAGCCTTCGTCAAGGAACAGTGAATTGAGCTGCGCACGCCCGCGGCTCATCTCCGCAAGTGCGAGTGCCAAAGCGAGGCTCGTTAGGAACGATTCGCCGCCGGAGAGCGTTTCAACAGGACGTTCTTCGTTGGCATTCCACCGATCGATGACAGTCAAATCACCGATACTCTTAACTTTAAGTTGGTACCGTTCTGAGGTAAGGTATCTCAACTGTGCATTGGCAATACGGCTGACTTGTTTGAACATAATATCCAACGCGAAATCGCGCAAAGCATTAGTAGGAATTGTCTCCTGTAACCTTTTCCAACGCTCCAACTCCTGTTCAGCCGCACTCATTTCATTACCGAGAGCCTCACGTTTTTCAAGCGCATTCTTCAAGCCTTTGATTATCTCCCCTTGCGCGCCAATCTCCACCTGCTTTGCTTGAAACTGTGCCTCGATTTCCTGGGCTTGGGCTTCAATCTTCCCCAATGCATCCGAATCAAACGGCGTTTCCTCAAACCGGGTCCGCAATTCAGCAATGTCTACCTCAAGTCGGTGCTTTTCTTGGGTATATTCCGAGATTTCTTCGGCTATCTGTTGTTTTCGTGCCTCTTCCCGGAACGCGCGTGCATGTGCCTCTGGCGAGTCGAATCCTACATCGTTTAACTTATCAAAGTAAGCATCGCGCGCCGTGTCAAAGTTTTCATCACACGTCGCGTACCGGTCTTGGCCGTTTCGGTTATTGGCTTGTTTTTCAGTGAGCCGATCCCGGGATTCCCGTAACCTCTCATCTGCCTTTTCACGCTCATCCGCTTTTGTCTGAATTGTCGCGTCTAACTGGGCGATTGCGTTGTCAATCTCGGTTTCCGTTGCCAATCTGTCAGTTTTCCCGCGAGCGTGGTTTAAAAACGCTTCTCCTTCGCGTTGATAGCGTTCGATCTCGGCGCGTAACTCTTCGTGGCGTTCCTCTGCTCTTTCCAGTTCGCGTTGGTTTGCCCGAATATCGGCGTTAAGCGTCTCAAGTTGATTCTGTTTCGTGCTAAGTTCTTGCTTACGCGCAGCAACCTCCTCTATCCTATCAGAAAATTGGTTGACAGCCTCTTCTAGTTCGACATCGTGAAATGCCTCGGGTAATAACTCCCAAAAACGGGTTTCGCTATCTGCGATGTCTACTTTTAAGTCTTCAAGCACATCGGTGACCTCACGTAAATTCTGCTCAGCATCACTTAACAACGATTGTTTGTGCGCAATGTCCTTATCACAACTGTCAAGTTGCTGCAACGCAGTTTCGCAAGCATGCGATGCCTGTGTGTGTGCCTCATGCGCTTTGTGGAGGTTCTCCACAGCAGTGTCCGCTTCCTGAATTTGTTGTCCGACCCACTCCGATGAAATGTCAGGTTTCGGATAAATTCCCTGCCATTGCTCGAAAAGGAGTTCGGTTTCACCTATCAGTTTCTCTATTTCCGCTTGGGATGCTTCAATCCGTTCAGCGATGCTGCTTTTATCTTGCCCAATATGAATCTTCTTTTGTTCCAGAGTTGTCTTACGTTCATGTTCCGTTTTCGCGTTCGCTCTGGCATCGGCTAAGGCGTTTTCAGCAGTTTCCTGCCGTTCCTCGCTTTCAGGTTCCACTTTACCAGCATACGGATGCTCCATAGCTCCACACACCCGACACGGTTCTCCTGAGTGAAGATGCTGCCTCAGTTTATTGATCGGGCTTGCCAGCAGTGCGGCTTCACACTCCGCTTCGCAGATTACCACTGCTTCATCTGCGCTTCGACACGCTTGCGATTGGCTGACTAAGTCACCTGTCAGTTTCTCCAGCCGGGTACCAAGCGCGGCCTCGTCTTCGCGCAATTGGCACAAACGGTTCTCCGACTCACTGAGTTTGGTTTGCACCGCTTCATATTTCCGCGCCATTGACTGTGCATCTACCGCGTGCTGTTTTCGGATACCCCATTCCTCGCGGCTACCTTCTGCCTGCAACGCGCTTAATTCAGCATCAGCCGCTGCAAGTTTATTTGCCGCGTTATCCTTTTGCGCCAGAAGTGTCGCATGCTTCTTTTGCAACATGAATAACTCAGCCTTTAACTCAGATATGCGTGGAGCCAGTGTCGCTTCATTATCTAATTTTTCTGCCAGCAGGTTCCTCTTCAACTGGTGTTCTGTCAGGAGCGCGTTGGCCCTATCTAAACGGTGGCGGCTATCCAGCGGAATAGGATTTTCTGCCAAGAAGGTTTCCGCGATGCCAATCTCTGCTTTTAACATGGCTTGTGTTTTACTATTATCGCTCAAGGCTGCAGAGAGGGTATCAATTTCTTCATCAAGCCGTTGCAAACGGGGTTTTCGCTCTTCTACGAGTTGAAATTGCATATTCGCGCTCGCTATATCTGATTTCGCATCCCTATAGGCCTCGGTTTTCTGTACCCCCTCGGCTTTCGTAGTCTGATAAGCTTCCTCTTTTAGGTTAAAATCGGCTTGATGTGCCTCAGATTGCGCTTGCGCGTATGTAAGTGCCGTCTCAGCCAGACGAAATGCTGCTGTTGCTTCTTGCAGCTCCAATTTCGCGGTACCAAACGCCTGCTTTTCAGGGCGTAGACTATCTGCACGACGCGCGCGTTCCCGTTCTTCTTCAAGATTATCAATCTCCGACTGCCGGTCTGAGAGTTCTTTTTGACGTTCTTCTGAAGACTGGAGCCTTGCGAAATCCTCCTTACGTTTTGTTTCCCGCGCGCGCTCCTGTTGAACTTGCCGGATTTTCCCATCTAACGCGGCGGCAAACGTTTGCAATCTTCCAAGTTCAGTGTCGGCTTCCGCCAACTGTTCACGAGAAGCCTCCGGAATTTTGTTCAATTTGGCGAGAACCTCGTCGTTCGCCGCCGTAACCTCCTTCACTTTGTCGTGTAACACCTGTCTGAGTACGTCGTAGATGTAGATACCTGCAGTCGCCTCCAAAATCGTCCGTCTCTCTTCGTTGCTCGCTTTCAAAAACGCAGCGAATTCACCTTGCGCTAACATGACAGACCGGCTGAAAGCACCAAAATCAAGCCCTAAGATAGCAGTTACCTCTTCACCCACGGTGTTTTGGCTGGAACCGAGAGATTTGCCGCGTGTGGACAGCTTATTGCTAATCAGCCCGCCATCTTCTGCGGAAATCAACTGTCCTTTCGGAGAGCCTCTGCGTGTAATAGACCAGGTGGCGAGGTAACGTGTTCCGTTTGCCTCAAAATGTACTTCGGCGGATCCCTCATCTTCTCCATGACTGAGAAGATAACGCGGATTCTGACTTCCGGTTTTACCCAAACGTGGCGTTTTACCATAGAGCGCGACACAAATCGCATCCAATAACGTCGTTTTCCCGGCACCCGTCGGACCGGTAATCGCCACAAGTGAGGCATCATCTAACGGCGATTCGTCAAAATTAAGTTCAACCTTTCTACGAAAACTATTTAGGTTCCTAAGCTTCAACTTACATAATCTCATATTTTGTCTATTCCCTTCATCGGCGAGCTGTTTGGCTTAAGGTTGTCTCTGTCATCATTGTTCTTCCGCTACAAGTTCCGACAATTCAGCAAACGTTTGCATCAGGCATTCATCCGGGCTTTTATTAAACCGCTCCATGTAAAACTGCTCGAAGATTTCGAGCGGCTGATGCATATCTTCAATCGGCGGAAGGTCTTGTCCTTGCCTCTGCTCGGGCAAATCAACTTCAACGCTCAGCACATGCCCGCCATGCTGGTGAAACGCCTCCCGAATCTTATCACTGATTCCCATTTCTGGCGTGTCTAATTTCAATTTGACCTGGATATATTTCCCATCCCACGCCTCGGTCACCGCTCGTGTTAGCACTGTGTTGAGATCGCCCGCTACGGTGCAAAGTTCCCTGAAAACCGGGATGTCAATTTCTTGGTGCATTGGCGGCGTGCCAGCATCTGATACATCAAGCAGATATACCTTTTTGCGATAATTCGTCTCGTTGAACCTCAGCGGAATCGGTGAACCCGAATACCGGATCGGATAACCCATGCCGTTGATAGCCTGCGGCCTGTGGAGGTGCCCGAGGGCAACATAATCCACACCCTCCGGAAAATCGCTTGCATGGATAGCGGTAGCCCCCCCAATCTGGATGGTTCGTTCAGAATTACTCTCTTTCCCACCTTGAACGAAGAGATGCCCCATCACAATTTTAGGCAATTCCGCCGGCATCAGGGCAACACACTGCTGATAGAACGTCTTTAGCCGTTCCCGATACCGTTCGCTCTTTTCTAACTCCGTTTCAAAGGAGATATGCTGGAGTTCACTTTCAGAGAGATACGGCACTGCTGCGACGGCAACGCGTGGATTGTCAGGCGGGAACGTGAAGACACACTCGGTAGGTTCGGCGGCAAGCCCAACGACGTAAATTCTACCCATTTTGAGAAATTTTTGAGGTGCTTCCAGATGCCGAGGCGAATCGTGATTGCCAGCGGTGATGACGGTGTACGCCTCGGTTTCATCAAAAAGACGGTAGAGAAATTGGTAATAGAGGTTTGTCGCATCAGCAGAAGGAAGGGACGTATCAAATATATCCCCTGAAACCAGCAGGAGTTCAACCTGATGTTCTTGGATTGAGTCAAGGAGCCACTCCAGGAATTGTTTATGTTCGTCAAGTCGGGGACGTTCGTGGAGCCGTTGGCCGATGTGCCAATCGGCAGTGTGCATGATTTTCATAATTGCTTGCAAGCTACGCTAGGGCGTACGCTCAGTCCTTGTTTTTGATTTTTTCTCGCCTACGCTGACGTTGCCAAAATAGAAAACGCCAATATTGTTCTCAAAATATAGTAGAAACTATCATAACAGATTTCAAATCTATTTTCAAACAGATTAATCCTTGCCCTAAATTGTCCTATCTTGCTAAAAAAAAACAATTATGCTAAATTAAAACCTATTCCACAATCAATTGTTCCGACACTCGTTGTTTACAACGAAAACGCAATATTTTCCCATCACTTGCACCGGGTGGTGGATAAGGAGTTATGCGTCATGAGAGACAACACACGAACCCTAAGCGCAGAACTAGAAGAAATGCAAGTCTATGGCGAAACGCGGGTTGGTTGGGATGAGAATGCACCGCCCAATGAAACCGTCGATGCAGAAGGAAACCTCTTCCCCAGCAATAGAGGATTCGGTGTAGCAGATCCCAGTTCGCCCAGCCGCCGGGTTTACGACGATCAGGAAGTCGAGGCACTACGTGAAAAACTACGTGAACACAATGGGATTCGCGGGCTCGAAATCTGCGAGCCACATGAAGTTAAAAGAGCCGCTCGCATCTTCCATCGCGACGGTTTCGTGGTCGTCAAAGACCTCCTCAACCCTGAGCAACTCGCACGCTGGAGAGAGGGGTGTGCCGAGGCACTTCGCGACATCCTTTCCATCCCCGGCCCGGGGAACAGGAAATATGTAACCGAAACCGGACGCTTGCCGCACCGATACAGTTACGGTACATCGTCCGCTTCAAGGCAAATGCTGCACCACTCCGCCTGGGCAAGCATGATTGACTTGCCGACAACCACCCCTATCGTCACAGAAATCTTCGGTTCTTCAGACTACCGGGTCTGGGGTTCGGGCGGAGACCTCTGCCTCCCCGGCGCGATGGAGTATCAACACCTCCACCCCGATGGTAGGGACCCGCAGCACCTTTCAGAAGCTCGTATTGAACAAGCCGAGAAAGTCGGCGTTGAACTCCGTAGAGACAACGCAGGAAACCTCGACGTGCCAACGCAAAAACTGATTATGGAGATGACACCGCCAACGCTCACTATCAACTTCGTCATGTGCGAGCTCACTTGGGAGAACGGGCCCATTCGTCAGATTCCGGGCACGCATACGGTACAACAGTCACCGCCTACGCCAGGCGATGAACCCGATTGGATGAAACATTCCACACTCGTCGGCGCAACTGCTGGCTCCGGCGTGTTCCGAGATAACCGCGCATGGCATGGCGCAACTCCCAATCTTTCTAAAGAAATTCGAGCACTGCCAAACGTTGAGTATGCCGCCCCCTGGCGCACACAGCACGGCTTTAGCAGGATTATGCCTCATGAAATTTGGGAAACCTTGACACCGCATGCCCAGAAACTGTGTGAATGGATTAAAGCAGATGCGGGTGTCTGGCCACCCGGGGCAGGTATTATGCATCCGCTTGCAAGTAAGCGCGCCGAAGCAGCAAGGGGATAAAACACGTATTTTCTTGTAGGCGCGGGTTCTAACCGCGCTTCTGAAAACGAACAACTTAAGGAGGAAATAAAACATGTTAAACTGGGGAGTCATGAGTGCAGGGGGCATCGCCTATGTCTTCTGCAACGGCATGCGTTTTACAGACACCGGGCAGATTCTTGCCGTTGCGAGCCGCACCCAATCACGCAGGGACAGACTCGTCAACGATTTCGGCATACCCCGGCAGTACGACAACTATGACGCACTCTTGGAAGACGAGGATATTGATGCCATCTATATTGCAACAATTCATCCACTTCATGCGGAGTGGGCGATAAAGTGTGCCGAAGCCGGAAAACACCTTCTTGTCGAGAAACCGATCAGTATGAATCACGCCGAAGCTGCCGCCATGATAGACGCAGCACGCGAAAATGACGTGTTCCTCATGGAAGCCTTCATGTATCGTTGCCATCCGCAGATAGCACAGGTGGTTGAACTGATACAAAACGGCACGATCGGCGATGTCCGTGTCATCCGCTCAACATTCAGTTACCGATCGAATTTTAACCCTCAAAGCCGGATTTTCAACCGTGAAATGGGGGGCGGTGGTATCCTTGACATTGGGTGTTATACCGCTTCAATGACTCGGAAAATGGCGGGTGCCGCTGAAAATAAACTGTTCCTGAATCCGGTTGAGGTAAAAGGGAACGGGAAAGTCGGGCCGACTGGCGTTGATCATATCGCCGCAGCAACACTTAAATTTGAAAACGGTATCATCGGGGAGCTCATTGCTGCAGTTGAATGCAGCGTTGGAAGCAGTGTCTTTATCTACGGTTCAGAAGGCACAATCACTATCCCGAGTCCTTGGTTACCCTCATCGCTTTGTCGGCAGGCGAGAGGGCCGTTGCCGCTTGACACAACCTTCCCATCAACCAAAATTATTGTTGAATCTCACCAAAACCGTGAACCCACCGAGATTACGGTTGATGTAGACAGGGATGTTTTTACCTACGAGGCAGATACGGTAGCCAACTATATTGCGGCGCGGCAAGCACCGGCGATGTCTTGGGATGACACACTCGGCAACATGTTGCTTTTGGACGCTTGGCTGGCAGAGGTAGGCGTAGTTCATTAGCGTGCGCGAAAAGGTACCAATAGCTATCGTCACGTCGTTACCGGCCGCCAACTCGAAGCGGAATCCGCTGATGCTGGAGATGGCTGCTATCTTCGTCATCAAGGCGTGCTACTACGGAGACTTTAGGGGAAATCTGCAGAAATGGAGGAACCCTCTAGCAAAAATCCCATGAAATTTACCCTGTTGTAAAGCCCCAGCGGGGCGAAATGTTTATAGCATCGAAGCTCATTTATTAAAGCCCCAGCGGGGCGAAATGTGCATCGCTCATCAGATAATGAGATATATAGCACACACAGGACGAAAGACGGGCCCCGCACATCCCTCGTTATACACATTTCGCCCTTACAAGGCTAGAAAAGAGGAACACCACGCTGCTATACACATTCCGCCGCTTCACGGGAGGCGAACTCACTGAAAACGCAATCCACCTCAGAAAAAATCGCGCACTGGGATGCGTATGACCCGAATGCGGAAAGCAGCAATAAGGAATTGGCGGTTGCCTCCAGACATCATTGCACTGCTGACGCAGCAGTAGGACGACAACCCAAATTCACGCATTCCAAATTTCCTCCAGCGTCAAACAGAATCTTTTTCCCGTTTGTGCGGTGAAATTCAATTGATATCTGTTCGCTGGGCATGTTATCATTATCAAAGAGCCACTTTGTGGGGGAATGAAATCGTGAATACCAACGAGGCAAAGGGGATTGCAGGAATAAAGACGTATGAATTCACCAATTGAGGTCGATTGTTTAGAAGCCTACATAAACTGTATCGGCGACCTTGCTAAATCAGAAAAGAGCCACCTCTATCGTGGGTTAGAAGATGCTGAATGGGAAGCGAAAAGCAGTGTTCTTCGCCGTCTGGAAGGTATATACACCGGTCGCAAGGATTTATTGCCTTATGTGTGTTGGGGTTATCTGTTACAAATCGTCGATGAAATCCAACTTGAGTATCCTTCTGCATATAGAAGCCTGTCGCCGTTAGAATGTCTGGCTCACTTGCAACATAATGGAGTCGCTACAGGATTAATTGATTTTACCTTCAATCCGCTCGTAGCCTTGTGGTTTGCCTGCGCGTCCGAAAAAAAGGAGACAAACGGCAAAGTGATTGTTTTAGAAAACGATCCTGAAAACATTGAATCGATTAGAACAACAGAGGAACTTGAAAGCGGACTAGGACATTTTTTTAACGCGACTATGGCGAAATGGAGGCTTTGGGCCCCGGCGTTGGATACTCAAGTCGTGGACACCCAACGCATCACGCGGCAATACTCGGTATTTCTATTTGGCTTACATAAAATAGACAGCGAGATGTTAGTCAGAGAAATCGTGGTACCTTATGCTCAGAAAGTAGAAATGAGAACAGAGTTGGCAAAAGTCGGAATCTCGGAACAGACATTGTTTGCCGATCCCCCTGGTTTTTGGGAGAGAAACACGGCTCAGAAGCCTTATGATTTTGACCGCCTCCACCCTTACTACGGAGAAACCCTACCATGAACAACAGAGGCATCAACGAGGACGAGCTCCATTCTCATTATATCATACGCGGCAGTGTTAGATTGGTACAGAAAGAATACGATCTCGCGATTGAAGACTTCAACAAGGCACTTGCGTTAGCCCCCGAGCATGTGCATGCCCACAACTTTCGAGGTATCGCTTACATGGAGAAAGGTGAGGCCGACCGAGCTATCGAAGACTTTAACACCGCCATAAGACTTAACCCGATGTATTACTATGCATATAACAACCGAGGCGATGCTTACCGCTATCAAGGCGAGGTGCATCGCGCTATGAAAGAATATAACACCGCCATACAACTCAAACCCAACTTTGCCGAGCCATATAACAATCGAGGTGAAGTTTACTACGATAAAGGCGATGTAGATGGGGCTATTGAAGAGTATAGCACCGCTATAAAACACCACCATAATTTTGTCAAGGCGTATAACAACCGCGGCACCGCCTATTACGACAAAGGCAAGTTGAATCAGGCTATTAAAGATTTTAGCAAGGCGATAGAATTCGGACTAAAATTTCCGGAGGCATATCGCAATCGCGGGAATGTTCATAGAAAGAAACGTGACTACGAGTTTGCCATCGAAGATTATAATAGGGCAATATGGCGGGATGCAGCGTTTGCCGAGGCATACGTCGATCGGGGAATTACTTACAGTCGCATCGGCGAAGTTGACAAAGCCATCAAAGACTATAATACGGCGATACAACTCAAACCCGATTACGCAGAGGCATATAATAATCGCGGGACAGCTTACAAAAACAAAGGTGAGGTTGACGCTGCCATCAACGACTATACCACAACCATACAACTCAACCCAAATTATGCTGAAGTATATTATAGCCGAGGCTTTGTTTATGCCGACAAAGGTGAGGTTAATGCTGCCATCAACGACTATACCACAGCCATACAACTCAACCCAAATTATGCTGAGGCATATTACAATCGCGGCAATGCCTACAACATCGGAGGGGAAGTTGACAGAGCTATTGGAGACTATAGCACAGCGATACAACTTAATCCCAATGTCGCGCCAGCATATCACAGCCGTGGTAAACTTTACTACGAAAAAGGTGAGATTATTTATGCCATCCAAGACTATAGCATGGCAATAGGAATGACACCGGAGTTTGCGCTACCCTATTATAATCGAGCGGAGGCGTGGCTAAACCTGAGAGAATGGGACAAAGCGAAATCAGACTTAACAACTGCCAGAAACATGGGGACAGATATTATTGCTTCATTTAATTTTCTATATTCAGATGTTGCAGACTTTGAACGGAAAAATGGGATTAAACTACCGGAAGACATTGCTGCACTGTTGACGCAGCAGTAAAACCGAAACTCGCAAGAAATCCGCATTGTAGAAGATGCGACGGCATAAACTGTCTGAATCGCGGCTGACGCGGAGAACGCGAATAGTTAGGACTGCAAAACACCCATAAATTCTCAGGCTTCACTGAATATCTGAAGGAATGCAAATTCAAAAAGTCACACGTAAATTTTTACAGAATCCTATAATTCTGCAAATCCTGATTAAGACAAAGCAGCACGCCAACTCTGATGCCGGGCGTTCGGAGTAGCGCAATTCATTGCACTGTGATGGGCACATACATACGAAATGTCCCCCCATGCAGATAGCAAAGTGTGATTTTTTTTTGACATCGCCCGATTTTTGTGATATAATACGTACCAAATTTAATCTGGCTTCGATCTGTGAATAGATTGAAACCATTTTACAGTTTATGGGAGTTGCTGCTAGCTTAAATTTGAAAATGAGTCTCAATATCAATAAATCAAAAGTGGTGTTTCTTGGGTTCACCTATGTGCTGCTTTGCCTCTCGGCCGCCCTGGTTGAGGCGACGACGCGTGAATATTGGATCGCCGCAGAGAAAGTCGAATGGAATTACGCACCGAGTGGACAAAATCTCATCCGCCCCAAAATGGGACTGGGCGTTTGGGGCAAGGCACTTGTGTATCAAAAGTACCGCTATATCCAATATACTGATGATACTTACACCACGCAAGTGGAGCAACCCGAGTGGATGGGTATCCTCGGACCGCAGTTGCAAGCCGTCGAAGGCGATAGCATCAAGGTGCATTTCCTCAATCGCGCGGACAAACCGCTCAGCATACATCCGCATGGATTACAATACGACGAGGCAAACGAAGGCGGGGATATGAAAGGCCCCGGGGCCGCCGTGCCACCCGGTGGAACGTTCTCCTATCACTGGGAAGCAAATAGCGATGCCGCCCCAGGCCCCAATGATCCGTCGTCTATTGTGTGGCTTTATCATTCACACGTTGATGCCGTTACTGAGGTATATGATGGACTCATCGGAACGATCGTCGTCACCAAAAAGGGAATGGAACGCGCTGAGACGCATCCGCATCCTAAAGACGTTGACAAAGCCTTCACCACTCTGTTCTTGGTTTTCAATGAAAATGACCGCGGAATTGTCAAAAGTGGGCAACGCGAAGCATACAAATCCCCGGAAGAAGCCGAAGAAGGGAATCTGAAACATACGATTAACGGCTTTATCTTCGGAAATCTACAGGGCCTGGAGGTAGAACAGACAGACAAGGTGCGCTGGCATCTTATCGGCTTGGGCACTGAAGTGGACATGCACACGGCGCACTGGCACGGACAAACCGTCTTAAACGGCGGCCGACGCACTGACGTTGTTGATTTGTTGCCGGGAAGCATGGTCACCGTCGATATGACAGCGAAAACGCCCGGCAATTGGCTTTACCATTGTCATGTCGCCGACCACATCACAGCAGGAATGCTCACGCGCTGGCGCGTTGTACCAAAGCGTTCGCTGTCTATGCAATAATTCCGAACTTATTGCCAAGATATCTGCCAAAATTGTGTCTAATGAAGATTGTACAGTGCTCATTGCTCATTTTTTCTTCTTGTAGGGTTTTTGCTAGGGTGTTTCCTCTTGTAGGCGCGGTTTCTAACCGCGCTTTTCTTGAAGAGCGCGCTTGGAAAGCTAGCCTACAAAGATAGAGGAACGCGCGACTACCGTTAGGGAGAAAAGCGGAGCACAAGCACCTCGCTTCGCACTACCTTACAGAAAATAAAGAACAGGAGATAACTATGTTTAACAAGAAATCTGTTTTGTTCAATTCGGTTTTACCCTTACTGCTCTTATTCACCCTCATCGGCACGGTGTATGCTGATACCTTGACGCTCTATTCCGGGCGAAGCAAAAGTCTCGTTGAACCGATTATTCAACAGTTTGAGAAGGAGACTGGCATTGAAGTAAAGGTGAACTATGGCGCTACAACTCAGTTAGCCTCCGCGCTTCTGGCCGAGGGTGAAAAAAGCCCCGCTGCACTGTTTTGGGCACAGGATGCTGGTGCCCTCGGTGCTGTCAGCAAAAAAGGGCTATTTGCGAAGCTACCGGAATCAATTCAAACGAAAGTGCCCAGCGGTTTTCGGCACGCAGACGGCTTGTGGGTCGCGACGAGTGGCAGGGCGCGCGTCCTCGCGTATTCACCGGAACGCGTCAAAATCGAGGAACTCCCCAAAAGCGTGTTTGATTTAACGCAACATAAGTGGCAAGGCAGAGTCGGCTGGGCACCACAAAACGGTTCGTTTCAAGCGTTTGTCACGGCGATGCGTGGGCAGGTAGGCGAGGAGCGCACTGAGGAATGGCTACGCGGCATGAAAGCGAACGGCGCGAAAACCTACGCCAAGAATACACCCATCATAGAGGCACTTGCCGCCGGTGAAATCGACCTCGGGCTGCCAAACCACTACTACCTACTTCGCTTCAAAAAAGGAAATTCAAATTTCCCAGTTGCCCAGACCTTCTTTAAGGCGAACGACCCGGGCAACCTCGTCAATGTCGCCGGCATCGGATTGTTGAAGAGTAGCGAGAACCAAGAAACTGCACTGAAATTCGTTGAATTCCTGCTCTCTGCCAAAGCGCAGCAGTTCTTTGTGAGTGAGGTTTTTGAATATCCCGTGATCGAGGGTGTGATTCCAAACGCGAATCTGGTGCCGTTATCGGAATTGCTCCAATTGACCCCGGCATTCAACCTGAATGAGATGGATGATCTGGAAGGGACACTGGAGATGTTGCGTCGCGCTGAGATTCTGTAGACGCACCCTCAAGCCGCAATTTACCGTGAGGGTGCCAGAGGCATTCAGTTCTCCCGGGCAGAAAGGCATACACCCCTGCTTGCAGGGGCAAATGCCTAACCTGTTTGGAGCCATCTCCGAAGCGCGACATATCACCGCTTTGTAGGGGGCACCTGCCCTTCCCCCTCAGAATCGCGACGAATCAGTATGTTTCCTTGCATAGCAGGGCAATTACAAACTAACAGCACACAGCGTGTGCCTACGACTTTAGAGGTAACACATCAAACTGCGAGAAACCGTTAGCCACGTAGGAGCACACCGCTATTTTTTGGCGCAGCTTGCAAGCCAAAACTTGCTATTCAAATTTATTCCCGCAATTGCTGTGGGCATCGGCGGGTTGATTCCGTTAGGCTATCTGCTCGCCAAAGCCCTTTCTGGCATAACTGCCGAAGACACCGCGCTTTTGGAGATTGTATTCCGCTGGCGAAACGGGAGGCTCTTCGTCAACACGCTGCTGTTGGCAGTTGGCGTGCTCACCTTCGATGTGCTGTTAGCAACCCCCGCGGCATGGTTAACAAGCAGAGTACCCCTAAAAGGCAAACGTTTTTTTACAGTATTGTGCGCTTTGCCTCTCGCAATTCCGGGCTACGTGATGGCATACTCGCTGTTAGCCCTCGGTGGAAATAACGGTATTGTCGCCCAGCTATTCGGAAAGAGCATCCCGCGCCTCAGCGGCTACTGGGGCGCACTTATCGCGCTCAGTGCTTACACGAGCCCGTACCTTTTTCTGAATCTACGCACCGCGTTGTTGGGACTAGACGCGAGCCTTGAGGAATCCGCCCGAAGCCTCGGCTACCGCTACCGCGAGGTTTTCTACCACGTCATCCTGCCGCAGCTGCGGCCCGCTTTCTACGCCAGCGGGCTGCTCATCAGTTTACATGTGCTCGGCGACTTCGGGGTTGTGTCGCTGATGCGCTATGAAACCTTTAGTTACGCGCTTTACACAGAATATATGCTCTCCTTTAAGCATGTTTATGCAGCGTGGCTCGCCCTGATGCTTCTCGCCTTTACCGCCTCTCTGCTCTACCTTGAGGCAAGGTTGCTAAATCGGGTGACACTCCACCGGGCAGGGCGGGGCGTGTCCCGTTACCTATCTCTAGTTTCACTAGGCGCATGGCATACCCCGGCTTATCTTTACCTCATTTTGCTGGCACTTGTAACGGTAGGTGTACCCGCTGGCACGGTTTTTCTCTGGATGGTTAAAGGGTTCAATACCGCTGCCTTGGATGGGATTCTGGCAGGACTTATCGGTTCTTTGTCCATTGCAATACCGGCAGGTATTCTCTGTGCTCTGTTCGCAGTGCCGTTCGCTTATGTCGGCGTCCGTTATCCGTCGCGCATTTCAAACGCGTTAGCGCGCGTCGCCTATATCGTTTATGCGATACCACCGCTCGCATTCGCGCTATCCCTTATCTTTTTTGTACTAAACAGTGTGCCTTTTATCTATAAGACGTTACCTGTGCTCATCTACGCGTGTACGCTTCACTTTCTGGCAGAAGCCATCGGCCCGGTGCGCAGTTCGCTCTACCAAGCCTCGCCGCACTTAGAGGAGGCAGCGCGCTCACTGGGATATTCACCGATACAAGCGTTTTTCAGAGCCCTCTTCCCGATACTCATGCGCGGCATGCTCACCGCCACTGCGCTCGTTTTCCTCGCAACAATGAAGGAATTACCGCTCACCTTTCTTTTATCGCCCCCAGGATACGAAACACTCGCCCTCAATGTATGGAGTTATACAACAGAGGCGATGTTCGCTGAGGCGGCACCCTACGCGCTTGCGATTCTGCTGTTTTCAGGACTGTTCGTCGGTGTGCTGAGTCGCGAAGAGGGACAGACGTGATACCGAATTAATTTTATTAACTGAGACCTTGGACTATAATATATGAGGAGGAACACCATGTTGAAAAACTACATTGCTCATGCCGGGTGTTGCTGGCAGCAAATCAACGGCGAAAATGTCAGAGGGCCTTATGGCAACAACCTTATTGCAACACCCCTGCTTCTGTTTATAATGCTCGGCTGTCTTTCTATGGCGGCACAAAACACGGTTCGCGTCGATAGCGGAATAACAGAGTCTTACGAAATATCTGAAAGAGGTAAGGCAACAAACCAGAAGTGGGTGCTTCCCGAAAGACGCTCTATCAGTCGGATTGAAATTCATTTCGACCCGATTGAGCCGTTGAAGAACATGACGGTTTACGCCCGGATGGGTGAGGACAAGTGGCGCATTGTGAAGGCAATCAAAACGCCGGTTCGGACATCGCCCTATATTATCCGAGCACCACTGTTCACAGATGCTATCCGCGTTGTGTTGTCATCGTCAACGGGCATGATTGATCGAATAGTCCTCTACGGTGCAGAAGCGAACACACCAACTGACTAAGAAACGGTTTGATTGTAGGGGCAGTGCCTTGTTCCTGCCCGCAAGTAGGGTTTAATTGTAGGGGCAGTGCCTTGTGCCTGCCCGCGATTCGATTGTAGTGGCAGTGCCTTGTGCCTGCCCGCAATTTGATTGTAGTGGCAGTGCCTTGTGCCTGCCCGCAACGACCCCTCTCATTTCAAGATGGACACAGCACTAGCACACCTGTCCCAACCTGCCTTGTGCCACAATTTTCCAACAATTTCTATACAAATTTGTCTAATTATGATATAATATGCACAGATTCTCAATTGGCAAACTGGAATGAATATCTTATCTGACTTTTTAACCCTGCCGCCGCTTGTAACGCTTGGAGCCGACGCGCTCAGGCTGCTCCTGACATTTGTGCTCGGCATTTTTATTGTTATCATCTACCAGTGGACGCACGTCAAAGTCCCACAAAAATCGTTTACCGACACGCTCATCATTTTGTGTATGCTGATTTCGGTGGTGATGGTAATCATCGGTGATAGCATTGCGCGTGCGTTTAGCCTTGTTGGTGCCTTGTCCATTATCCGTTTTCGCACTGCTATTCAAGATCCGCGCGATATCGCCTTCGTTTTTTACGCACTCGCTGTTGGGATGGCAGTAGGGGCAGGAAATCCAGTTGTCGCGATTCTGGCTACGTTTGTTATAGGCATCATCATCCTTGGCATGTATTACTGGCATCAATACTTTACCCAAGATAACGAATTTAGCCTCGAATTCTGCCTCCCAACCGATCGGATATCCGAAACTGTTTATCGCCCTATTTTCGATAAGCACCTCATTCAGGAACGCTTAATTGAAAAACGGATAAAAAGATCAAAGGCGATCGAACTGAAATTCCGGGTTAAATTGGCACATCCTGAAGCGTGGGTTGCATTTTTTAACGAGCTCTCTGAAATTGAAAACGTCACGGACGTTAAACTGGATAGGGAGTGAATTTGAGTAGCAAGTTTTGGCTTGCAAGCTACGCCCTAGCCTTGCTTTTTTTTAAACTGAATTAAAGGAACCGGGCAGGAGGGAATCAGAAACCCGATTTTGAACCGGGTATCCGCCCCTGCTTTGCAGGGGTAAATACCTCATGCGGAAAAATCGGAGCAGAAACCCAATAGATGAAAGATCCGAACTTTTCTATGCCAAGGATGTCTAAAACTCAAAATAGAATGAAGGAGAATACCATGAAATATATAAGCATTGTAGTACTGACTGTGCTAATTATTACGCCCGTCATGTATACAAATGCCCAAGCGGATGTAGAAACGCCAAAACTTTCGGGCGAACAGAAACGGTTCGACCTCGATGATAACGACAAGCTGAATGATGAAGAAAATGAACTTATGCTGCGAGTTACAGGCTTAGAGGCGTTCACTGGCGATACACTCAGCCGTGAAGAGATTGAGGGGATGCAACGCAACCTCGCACCCGACAGGGATTTTGGGGGCCGGGGCGGAATGCCCAGCTTTGGTGGCGGCAGAGGCGGCAGAGGCGGCCCGCGGCCACCGGAAAAACTTGTAGAGCAGTTTGACAAAGATAATGATGGAAAATTAACCGGTGCCGAACGAGAAGCAGCATTCAGCATGCGTGGGAACGGAAATTTGTCTCGGATGAGCCCGGGAAACCCCAGCGGTAACCTTCAGAGCGATGTGCAGGCAAGTCTGGCTTCTGTCCCCGAAGGTTCACCGTCACTCTACGATACGAAAACACTGCGTACCCTCTATCTCCGGTTCCACCATGAGAATTGGTACGAACAGATGAATGCATTTTATCGCACAGATATTGAGGTACCCGCAGAGTTGATTGTCGACGGAAAGATTTATCCGGATGTGGGTGTCCACTTTCGAGGCACCTCTTCCTATTTTACAGTGGAATCGGAGAAAAAGTCCTTCAACATCGCCGTTGACTATGGTGAGAATGGGCAACGCCTCTACGGCTACAAAACGCTCAACTTGCTCAACGGACACGTGGATGCCTCATTTCTACGCGAAGTGCTTTACAATCGTATCGCCCGTGACTATATTCCTGCGATGAAAACCAACTTCGTTAAATTGGTTATCAACGGTGAAAACTGGGGCGTTTATATCAACCTGCAGCAATACAACAAAGATTTTCTGGCAGAGTGGTTTGGCACAAAAGATGGGGTACGTTGGAAGGTAGGCCCCGGCAAAGGCGGTGCCCTGGTTTACGCCGGGGACGATGCGGCAGCGTATCAAGAAACCTATCAACTCAAAACCAACAATGTTGAAAACCCTTGGGAAGACCTCATCGCCCTCTGTAAAATGCTTGACAAAACAACTCCTGATGCGACGTTGGAAGCAAACCTACCCTCCCTACTTAACATTGATGGGGTACTGTGGCAAATTGCAGTTTCAAACGTTTTCATGGATGACGATGGCTACATCCACAAAGGCGGTGATTACGCCATTTATCAAGATGTGAATGGCAGATTCCACCTCGTACCGCACGATAACAACGAAAGTTTCAGATTTGGTCGAGAAGGTCGCGGAGGCCCTGGTGGTAGAGGTCCCGGCGGCTGGTCGTGGGGAAGTATAACAGATGGAATGGCATCTCCTGTCGCGCATGAAGGCAATGCAGCACGCCCACTTATCAGCCGGCTGCTGTCAAATCCACAGTGGAGAGCCCGATATATCGCACATGTCCGCACCGTCATCGATGAATGGCTTGATTGGAAGGTGTTGGAGCCTCTTGTCAACGAATATCAGGCACTCATTGATATAGACATCCAACAAGATGATAAGAAGCTCTACGCCTATCAAAACTTCGCCATCAGTGCTACTGGCACTGCAGGAGGCGACCATGACTTTAGTGGTGGACGAGGCGGACGCAGCGCGCCGGATTTCAAGAGCTTTGTAACCCAAAGACGCGACTATCTGCTCAATCATCCAGAATTGAACAAACCGACACCGAAGATTACCTCCGTTTCCATGCCTATCTTGCAATATGGGCCAATAGCGAGTCAACCCGTCGAAATTAGGGCGACGTTGGATACAGCTGTTGCAGCAGATTCGGTGCTGTTGTACTATAGCACCAACCGGCATAAGGTTTTTAATGACATCATAATGACAAAGGAAGAGAATAGCTTTGTCGGGCAGATTCCGGCTTTGCCGGCAGGCACCACGGTCTACTATTACGTTGAGGCAAACGCAGTGAAGACACACGGTACTACCACGTTTTCGCCAGCACGGGCGGAATTTGGCGCAGCGCATTACCGGGTCGGTGCCCCTGTTGCGAAAAAGACACCTGTCGTTATTAACGAACTGATGGCAGTCAACACCAATAGCATCGCCGACCCGCAAGGGCAACATGAAGACTGGCTTGAGCTGCACAACCTCACCAATGAAGTCCTGCAGCTTTCCGGAATGTACCTCACAGACAAAACGGACAATCTCAGGAAATGGGCATTTCCCGAAAATACGACGATTCCATCGCATGGGTATCTGATTGTGTGGCTAGATGAAGATGGAAAGGCCCCAGAAGGGCTTCATGCGAACTTCAAACTTTCCCGGAATGGCGAAACCGTCATGCTTGTGGATACCGATATGCGCGGCAATCAGGTGCTTGATATGGTGACGTTTGGCAAACAAGAAAAAAATGCAGCCCTTGGCAGATGGCCGAATGGAACGGGAAAACTCAGACTGGTGGAAATGACACCCGGTAACGAGAACCTACTTCAATAATGGCAGAAATGTAAGAAATAAAAAAGTTGCTTGCTTTTTGCGGCGTATTTGCGGCTGATAGGTAATAACCCCCGCCTTGCGGGGGTGAATACCACCTGCGCCCATAAGCGACGTGCATTTCGCCCATAAGCGACGTGCATTCACGCGCAACTTGGTATGAAACAAAACGAACCTTTTGTTTCATACCCTGTCTAATGCAACAAAAGCACGTTTGTGATAATTGGCGTCTCATAATTTTGGAGAAAAAATGTGTGTTGCGATGTTCACACTTCATAAGGAAACTTCCTCGGAGATAAACCAGGTAGAAGAATTAGATCTTGTGCAGGAACGCGAGCTTGTTTTGCGCTGTCAAAATGGCGATGTTGATGCGATGGGTACCCTCGTGACGCGATATCAGCACTGGGTTTACAACATTGCTTATGGCATGCTCGGCCATCGCGAAGACGCGCAGGATGTAGCACAGGATACATTCCTCTCCGTGTGGGAAAGTATAGGTGGATTTAAATTCCGCTCCCGATTTTCTACATGGCTATACCGAATTGTTAAAAATAAATGTCTCAATCTTATCGACCAGCGCCAACGCCGAAAAACAGATCCGATGGAGATTGATGATTCACAGCCATGGGTGCCACTGGATACCGTAACACCGGAACAAGTGCTGCTCCGCAAGGAACGCAAAGAAATTGTCCACGCGGCCCTTGCAAAACTCAAAGACAGTTATAGAGAAATCCTTGTGCTAAGGGAACTCCGAGAACTCTCCTATGAAGAAATATCCGAGATTCTCGGATGTACGCTCGGGCGGGTCAAATCCCGTTTACATGAAGCACGAAAGGCATTAAAAAAAGAATTGGAGCGAGTTGAGTGGGATTTTTGAATAGCAAGTTTTGGAAGCCTGCAAGCTTTGCGGCTAAAGGTATGTCTCCCCTGCTTTGCAGGGGTAAATACCACCTGCGCCCAAGTTGCGCGCGAAAAGCAAGCAACTTTTTTATTTCTTACTTATGCGACGTGCATTCGCCAAAAGGCGCAAGGTAATTTACCCTTTTACGGTTATCCTCGATGAAAGATATGAACCATACACAACTTCAAGACGAATTATCAGCCTATTTAGATAATGAATTAGCACCCGCTATGCGTAAGCGGGTTGACGCACACCTCTATGCCTGCGAGGAGTGCAGGGACATGCTATCGGCACTCCAACAGAACAGCCAGAAAATTAGAGAACTTGAGCATCCGGCACTATCTATTAAGGACGCAGTGATAGAAAAGATACACGAACAACTTCAAGACGAATTATCAGCCTATTTAGACAATGAATTAGCACCGGCCATGCGCAAGCGAGTCAAAGGCCACCTCCTTACCTGTGAAGAGTGTGCCGCCCTGCTCGCAGTGCTCCGCGAAAATAGCGAGCGGATCAAAACCCTCTTGCATCCTGCACCACCCATTAGGGATGCGGTGATGGAGAAGATACGCGCACAAGCGGCAAACCCTCGCGTAGAGGAATCATCCCACACTCCATGGTTGCGAGATTTCGGGCGGTGGACAAATGCAACATTCATCAAAGATGCGTGCTTATCTCTTTGCGACCTTGGACGCTGGTTTTGGCGCAGCTTGCAGGCTTCCAAAACTGGCTCTACAAAAGTCCACCCCATCACGGCAGGCGCGACCGGTGTCTTGACGCTCGGACTGATCTTAGGCTTCCTCTACCTTTATCCTACTGCACCGCAATATGAGGAACCCTTCGATTTCTACTTCGGACTTTACACAGAACAACTCACCGATAACCCGTTGAAGTCAAACGTCGGGACACCGCTCAGTCCCCCACCGGCAGGGGAACCGGCACCTGCGGAAACGGTTGATGATACTGAGTTGTTTCTTGACCTTTATCTAGGACATGTAGGGCAAACAAAGTAAAACCCCTGCAAAGCAGGGGAAAATACCACAAATTTTTCAGCAGGCACCCGATAGGTGAATCCATGCGAATGCATAAGTATTTAATTCTTCATAAGGGCTTACAAGTTTCGCCCTATCTTCTTTGCACTTCTGTTTTAACCTTTTTGCTCTGGGCACCCCACACACTTTTTGCTGACCTCAGTACGCTTGAACGCATTGCAGCAGCCGAGCACGAAGTCAGTTACGTGGGTGTCCGTTTGAAGACATTTAGCTCCTCAAGAGGCACACGCACTTTTGAAGAACTCGTCATTCACAAATCCCCAGATGCGTCCTATAGGAAGGAATTAACTGTGGTGGGCGAGCCGCAATCGTTCGGAGGTTCAAGCAGCAAGGGCGAACACAGAAGAGATAGCAGGCGAAGAGGCCGAGATGAAGAGCGCAGAGATAGGCGTAGGAAAGAGCGTGCACGCAACACTTGGCGGCAGGTGAGAAGCCTATTTTCCGAAAAAGAGATTAAACTAATTTCACAAAACTACGAGTTGGAAAAATCATCATCCACAGAAAACATCGCGAATTATGAAACCGACATCTTAACAATTACACCTAAATTTGCTGGGCGCCCCACAAAGCGGATTTTCTTTGCACGCGAAAATGGGGTTATCTTACGCGTAGAAGATTTGGATGCTGAAGGTGTGCTTCGGGAAATGTTTGTCTATATCCGTATTAGTTTTGATCCTGAAACTGTGAAACACAAATGGAAAACTTTTCAAAAGGAGATTAAACCGGAACCACGGCACAGCCACTCAATTTCACTTGTAGAAGGCAAAAAAGTGCTCAGAACGAAACCCATCCAACCCGAATACCTACCACCGGGGTTCCAATTGCAGGATATTCGGAACATAAAAGACAAGGAAAACACGATTCATCTAATTTATACAGACGGTTTGTTGGGATTCTCCATTTTTGAAACAACGAATAAGCCATCACGTCGCAGCGACCGGCAAAATAGGGGAGCATCTGTGATTGAACTCAAAGGTACGCCTGTGCGTAAACACCAGCGCGGACCGACACATGCCTTCGACTGGTCCAGTGCAGATATTCATTTTTTCTTGTTCGGCACAATGCCTCCTACCGAAATGCAGAAAGTAGTGGCATCCATTATTCACAAAGCAAAACAGAAGTAATACCACATTTTTTCGTAGTGGGTATGTTCCCCGCTTTGCGGGGTAAATACCCTTAGTCCTTGCGGAGAATTCAGCATTGGTATGAAACCCCTGCAAAGCAGGGGCGAATACCATTGGCAAGACAGGTCTGACAATGCACTATAGCTCTCGTTGGAGGAGAAGGTATTTACCCCGCTTTGCGGGGTGTATACCAACGCTGACGCAAGGTTTTTAGAGCGGTGAGGGGTATAACCCCCTGCAAAGCAGGGGGAACATACCCTTACCCAAAGGAGAAAACCATGACATTACGCAATGCCCTCATGTTAAGTCTTGTTGCCACCGGTGTATTCCTCGCCGGCAACGCAGGCGCGGATAGCACGAAATCTGAACTTGAAAAATCACCCCGCCACGGAGAGTGGGTTAAAGTCACCGCCGCCGATGCGCACGTTGTCAATGCCTTTGTTGTTTACCCGGAGGTGAAGAAGCCCGCAACCGCTATCATCGTCATCCATGAGATTTTTGGACTAACGGATTGGATTCGGCTTGTCGCAGACAGACTTGCCGCTGAAGGGTTTGTCGCAATTTGTCCAGACCTGCTTTCTGGCATGGGCCCCGACGGGGGCGGTACAGAGAGTTTTGCCTCTGGCGACGATGTCCGGCGCGCTATCCGAGACCTCTCGCCCGACCGGGTTACGGCAGAGCTGGATGCCGTGCTGAAATATGTCAGCGAGCTGCCCTCAACCAACGAAAAAGTCGCTGTCTCTGGATTCTGTTGGGGCGGCAAACAGACATTCAGTTACGCAGTTCACTCTGATGAGATAGTAGGCGCGTTTGTGTTTTACGGTGCCGAGCCGCCTGCGGAAGACATACCAAAATTGTCCGCGCCGGTGTACGGGTTTTATGGCGAGAGCGATAACCGTATCAACGCCACAATTGATGCCACGAAAGCAGCAGCAGATGCCGCAAACGTCACCTACGAACCTGTCATTTATGAAGGGGTTGGCCACGCTTTCTTGCGACGCGGCATGGCAGAAAACGCGAATGAAGCACAGCAATCTGCCACCAAAGCGGCATGGAAACGATGGGTGTCGCTCCTGCAAGGACTCTAAACGTACACCTGCCCGAGTTTGTGCGTAGGACGAGATTTCCGTTTGACCGCGGCTCACACGCTTCTTTACGGGTAGGAACAATCTGGGATAGCGACGCTCTATCTAAAAAGGACCACGGATGGCAAACCGCCTCAAGAATAAA
The DNA here is from genome assembly GCA_958295855.1 of uncultured Poribacteria bacterium. Classification (GTDB taxonomy): domain Bacteria; phylum Poribacteria; class WGA-4E; order WGA-4E; family WGA-3G; genus CATQHH01. Next base: position 2,356,209 of record OY282383.1, read on the forward strand.
ATTGCAATTATCACAGGTGCCGCCCGAGGCATCGGCGCGAAAAGCGCGGAACTTTTCGCAGGCGAAGGTGCCGCTGTCGCTATATGGGATGTGAATGCCGAACGCGGCAAAGCAACTGCACAACAACTCCAAGCAGCAGGCGGCACCGCGATTTTCTGTCCGTGTGACGTGACTGACTCCGCGCAGATTGAGAATGCTGTCAATAGAGTCGTTTCGGAACTTGGCACCCCGAATGTCCTATTTAACAACGCAGGCATCGCTGTTGTAGGCGAATTAGAACAAATTTCCGAAGCAGACTGGGATCGGCAATACGCGGTCAACGTGAAGAGCATCTATCTCGTCTCGCGGGCGGTAATTCCGTTGATGCGGGCTGCCGGTGGCGGCGCGATTATCAACATGGCAAGCGAATCGGCGTATGTTGGGTTTCCTATGCACCCTGCCTACACTTCCTCCAAAGCCGCCGTGGTGCATCTCACGCGGAGCATGGCGGTGCGGTATGCTGAGGACAACATCCGGGTGAACAGCCTCTGTCCCGGCACAATTAACACCGAACTCTACCAGGAATTCTTGGCAAAGCAGCCAGACCCGGAAGCGATAAATAAAGAGATTGAAGCGATGCATCCATTGGGCATCGGCGAACCGGAAGATATTGCTTGGGCAGCGGTTTATTTAGCCTCCGATGAATCAAAATACATGACCGGGGCCCCGATGCTCGTTGAGGGTGGCATCCTGTCGCTCTAAGCGAACTACTCATCGCATCCCCCTACCTACCCAGAATGGGCGGAGACAGCACTCCGCCCTTACAATCCCAGATTAATTGAGTCATGCTAACTCGGAAGGAAAAACTGTCAAGGGGTTTGCTATACCTTCCGAGATGTGGAATGTGTCTTCCAACCTCACGCCGCCAGTACCAGGGACGGAAAGCACCGGGTGTCCAACCGTCACTGTCATCCCTTCACGAATCTGAATGCCAGAATCACCGGGGTGAATCGTCGGTGCCGGTGTCTCCTCAAAACTGAGTCCGATGCTATGACTGATACCGGCAACATAAAATTCTCCATAACCGTTTTCAGCGAAAATTTGTTTTGCCACAGCATCAATATCTCGCATCTTCGCGCCCGGTTTTAATGCTTCTCTTCCTGCGGCTTGTGCATGTTTATAAGTTGCAAACATCTCTGCCTGCTTCGCGGAGGGTTTACCAATAACAAAGGTTCGACAGAGGTTCGCACAATAACCTTTGTAACGTGGCACTAAGTCAAGTACGACGAGGTCGCCGCTCTCAATTACTTTGTCAGAGGCCGTTCCGTGCAGCCATCCGGAACGAATTCCGGAATTCACAAAGACAGGCGTCGCGACCCCGTGTCCACCCGCTTTGCGCATAGCGTACTCTACTTCCGCTGCTACCTCATTTTCCGTTATACCGATGCTGAGCGTCTTCGCTGCTGTTTCCATGCCAATGCCAGCAATTTCGCCAGCACGCCGCATAAGTGCTATCTCAGAGGCATCTTTCACCATGCGGAGCTCATCCATAACAGGGGCGATGTCTACTACGTTGACGCGAGGATTAGCTCTTTGGAACATGTTCAATAGAAAAGCGGGTGTTGAGAACCACATCTGCACACCAACTGTGAGTTTATCCTTCTCGCCTATCATGCCGCGCATCACCTGAACAACATCTTTGATTTGTTGACCCACCGAAGCGAAAATCCGAACATCCTCAACGCCCAACGATGCTCTAACCTCTTCTTCCTCTCCAGCAAAGGTGACAACAAGCGGTACGCCTTGTGCGGGAATAATCGCACGCGGTTGATACCGGTCCTCCCCGAAAAAGTAGATGTAGTCATCATGCGTCAGAATAAGGTAGGCATCAATGCCCTGCTGTTTCATCCGGTCTTGTGCCTTTTGAACTCTCTTCATATTTAACATAACAAACTCCTTCTTTGGTTCGGGGAAGCTACCTGTGTTACGGAAACCCAACGGCGTGTGCCTGCTACTTTATCTGGCAGGATAGGGCGGAAGCATGAGTCCGCCCTACACGATGTGAATATCTAGAAGCATCCAGCACTACAGCCCATGGTCTTCGGGATGGACACCGCGTTTAAACGTGCCGAAACCGAAGAACGTCGGCGCATACTCCCCGACATAATCAACGACGCTCTCCTCAGGAATTGTCTCCTCCATCCCCATGCACCAATAACAGCCGTTGACGAGGAGGCGGCGGGCCCCTTCACTTTCTAAATCAACCGAGGCACCCATCGTCGTGTTAAAGATGCGCGAGGTGTTGCCTTCTTCACCGGTATAGGTTTTAATCCACGCCATCGGCATCGTGACTGTATCCGGCTTTGGGGCATCTGTCGGTTTCATGCCTACCAGTACCTGCCCGTGAACAAGCACCTGTGCATCGCCCGTCAGTTCTGTAACGCCGTAGACATCAGACGGCCCCCAGACATCCGTAACGCCCTTGAGAATAGGGTGGTGCTGCATCGCTTCGTCGATTACGCCGCGAGCACTCTCTTTGCCGTGATGCCCATGGTGGTTAACCCACGTCTCGCCGAGCACTTGTCTGCCATACCCACCGTCAAACTCCTTGCTGTTATGGCTATATTTTGCATAAGGACTATCAAGGTTTCGGCTATAACTGAAAGCGTGCGTGGCGGTGCGGAGCCCCATCACAGGTTTGCCCGCATTGGTATAGTCTATGATATACTTCATCTGTTCATCGGGTAGTTCGCGGAAACGGGTGAACAGCACCATCATATCCGCCGATTCCAGATGATGGAGCCCTGGAATGTTCGTCTGTACCTCCGGATTAATCTCGCCTGTTTCCGCATCAATCGCAAACAGCACCGTGCATCGAAACCCATGGTGTATGGCTAACACCTTCCCTAACATCGGCAACGCCTCTTCGGAACGATACTCCTCGTCGCCGCTTACCAGAACAATATGCTTACCCTTTCCGGGCCCCTCGTTTCCTTCATAAACAACCCATTCGTTTTTCATCAAAAATTAAACTCCACATGATAAGATAATGTAAGAAATAAAAAAAGTGACTCACTGTTCGTTCACAACTTGTATCAGTATAACACATTTTTTTCAGAAAGTCACATTGAATCTGTTTATAGATAGGGCTATTTAGTTTTCAGTTTTTTCCTGGTTCATATCGGAAGTCGCGATACGGAGATCGCTCCTACCGCAGTGTATCGCGATACGGAGACATCTCCTACGGGAGAACTAAATGCCCGTAGTTTATAGAGAATTGACCGTTCTGTGCGAATAAAATACGCTCCCCGCTTTGAAGGGTGAGTATCTTAAGGCGAAAAACTTTGACAAATATTCAAAATTGCCGTAAAATTAGAAGGTGCTTATGTTTAACGGAGAACCCGCGGAGCGTGCCTACGACATGGACTGCTATCTGTTGAAGCGGCGCTCACGGTTGTTTCGTTTACAGCCGTACAAGCCATCAAACCAGAAAAGGCTGAAGAATTGAGAATTGACATGTCACCCGGCGACACGCTTTTCTTTACTGGTGGATTTATGAATAAGACGCGCGACCGGTGGCGGCAAAGTTTTATATGTCACTATATAGGCGAAAATTCACAGCGGTTTGAGCCAACTGAAGGCACACACGTTTCACGTTGTGCAAAGACCACAATCTAAACGAAAAATTGGAGGATTTGGATTGTTAAAAGTATCAAAGTTTGGCGGGAGCTCCCTCGCATCAGCGGAGCAGGTACGCCGAGTTTGCGACATCATTACTGCGGATTCGGCGCGCCGCCTGATTGTCGTGTCAGCACCCGGGAAACGGCACAGCCAAGACATCAAAGTCACCGATTTGCTGATTGCGGCGGCATCAGCGAGGCTGATGGGAAAAATTGGGGCATCTGAATGTGCTGAGGCTATTGAACGTTACAGAAGCATCGCCTCCGAATTGGGACTTCCCGCAGAGGCAATCGAGCCCGTTGCACGCGACTTCATGGAACGGTTAGAATACAGCACAACGAATGCTGATTTATACATGGATACGATGAAGGCAGGCGGTGAAGACAACTGTGCCCGGCTGATTGCACAAGTGTTACAGGCGCGCGGTGTAGAAGCCCACTACGTCAACCCCAAAGAGGCAGGCTTACTGCTCTCTGACGAACCAGGCAATGCCCAGGTGTTACCTGAAGCATACAACCGGCTACGAGATTTGCGCGAGCGTCCCGGCATTACAATTTTTCCTGGATTCTTCGGCTACTCCGAAGCAGGCAACGTTGTAACCTTTTCACGAGGTGGTTCAGACATCACCGGTGCCATTCTCGCCGGCGCGGTTCGCGCTGATGTCTATGAGAATTTTACGGATGTCGATTCCGTGTTCGCGGCAAATCCATCCATTGTAGCCGCCCCTGCCCCGATCGCGGAGTTAACCTACCGTGAAATGCGCGAACTCTCTTACGCCGGGTTTTCTGTGTTCCACGATGAGGCACTTGAACCTGTGTATCGTGCAGAAGTCCCTGTCCACATCCGAAATACCAACAACCCCAACGCTGCAGGCACGCTAATTGTTCCACACCGCACCACAAACGAAATTCCTGTTGTTGGTATTGCCGCCATGAAGGGTGTCTGTTGTGTTTACCTGAGCAAATATCTTATTAACCGCCAGATCGGGTTCGGCAGAAGGCTCCTGGAGGTTTTGGAAGGCGAAAACATCTCCTTTGAGCATGTCCCCTCTGGCATAGACAACATGTCCGTGCTCATCCGAGAAGAAAACCTACCCGAAGCGAAAGAGAAAAGGATTGTCGAAAAGATTCGCCAGACACTGGCCCCCGAAGATGTCTCGGTAGAACGCGGGCTGTCTCTCATCATGGTGGTGGGTGAAGGCATGCGGCACACTGTCGGCATCGCCTCGCGCGCAACAGGCGCGTTGGCACGGGAAAAGGTCAATATAGAGATTATTAACCAAGGTTCTAACGAAGTCAGTATGATGTTCGGCATAAAATCACCAGATATGGAGACAGCCGTGCAAGCCCTCTATAGGGAATTTTTTGAATGTTCATAACGATTGCCAAGGAAGCGGCCGCGAGCATCTTCAAGTGGAGGGGAATTCTGCCGTGTCTCCTCCTCAGAAAATCGTGAGGGCTTCGGTGCCATTCCTTTCCAAGGGATGCCTCGGTTTACTTGACGATGTGGAATTTCTCCAAGAGTTCCACCTTTTCGCGCAGGATCTTCATCTCTTCCATTCGGAATCGGCATGTAGGCGCGAGCTCCAGTTTGAGAAAGGAAAAGTTAACATGGAAATAACTGTTCAATCCGAAGAATTGGCATCCGAAAAACTCTCGGAGGCACACGTCACGCAAGCTGTCAAAGCCATCCGCGTTGATGGCTATGTGATTTTAGAAAATGTCATTAACCATGAACACCTGGACATCCTCCGTGAACGAATGGACGCTGATTCGCAAATCCTGATTAAAGCGGGGAAATGGGGTGGTGCAGGGCAGCTCAAGGGGCATCTCCAGCAAGGCCCTCCGCCGTTTGCACCCTATATCTTCAGGGACATCGTTGCGAACCCTTACGTTATACAAGTGACAAAGGCACTGCTCGGTCCCGGGCTCTACAATAATTTCTATAATGGGAACACGAACTGCCCCGGTAGCACAACCCAACCGCTCCATAGAGATGGAGCTCACCTCTGGCCAGATCAGGAAGTAGCGCATCCGACAGCAGAAGTGGTCGTCAATATCTCCCCTCAGGACACAATGGAGGAGAATGGCAGTGTAGAACTCTGGCCCGGCTCGCATCTGGATGTCAGCGGACGACAGATAGATGAAGCACATGAGGAAGCACGCCGTAAAATCGCCCCACCCATCCGTGGCACCGCGAAGAAAGGGAGCGCACTCATCCGCGACCTACGATTGTGGCACCGAGGCGTGCCCAACCCCTCCGATGAAACACGCCACATGATAGCGATGATTCACCGTGTCCGTTGGCTCCGCTCCAATCGCCGGTTGAAGTACAGAACCGGCTGCGAAGCCGCTTTTGAAAATAGTGAGCTCGACCACAATGCTGAGTTTATTGATGAAATGAAAAAAAATGACTATCTCTTCAATCCGAAATTTTAATTGTATTTGCCTCTGCTTTGCAGGGGTAATATCCTTAAGTGTGTAGGGGCGGGGTTTCCATAGTCCCCGCATGGATTTCAGAACGGAGGTTACCATGCACGCCCAAAACAACTGGCTCCCCGCAGAGCCTGAGCTCGAGACGGTTTGTAAAACCTACAGCGACCCGATTTACGCGCTCTCACAAGCGGAAGTGCCTGCCATCATTCTGCGAGGGGCCTATTCATCCGCACAATGCCAAGGCCTTATCAACCGATTCACCACTATGGGCTTAATGCGCGATGAAGCGGACATGAACTCCGCTGACAAACGTACCCGTATCGACATCGGCACTAGCCTCGGCAATCGGGGCAGCGATAAAGCAAAATTTTTGGCACATGCCGAAACGACACATCACCTCTTCAAATTTCTATTTGATGGATTCGATAACCCTGTCAACCTCATCTACGATTCGCTCGCCGCGCTTGCACCGGGGAAAGAGGTGAAAGTCGCACGCGAACCCGATGGTGCGCGCTACGGGCCCGCCATTTTCCGAGTCCATTACGAAACGCATAGCTACAAGCCGCACATCGATCACGTCAAATACCGAGAGCAGCGCACCGATTACGCTGTTTACCGTTTTGAGCATCAGTTTGCAGGGGTGTTGTGTGTCCAAAACGCAGACGAAACCGGAAAGGGCACGCAGGCGATTCTGCACCGGTGCCTCTGGTCGGAGGACATTCAACCGCATATTGCGGAGGAAACGTTTGACAGATACGCTGCTGAAAACGAAATAGAGAACTATCAGGTTAATCTGCAGCAGGGTGACCTCTACTTTTTCAACACGCGGTGTATCCACGAGGTGCCACCCGTGCAAGGCACGCGCGCCCGAATTGTCTTGGCAGTTTTTATCGGCTATTCCCCTGACGATGACGAGGTGTTCGTCTGGTCATAGGATTATCTTTTTCCTCGCTTCTGTAAGGGTGGGCACAAAGGCGGGTAGGCACAAGGCACTACCCCTACATCTTGTCGCTCGCTCTTCTCTCCACTATGGGCAATTCTCCGTGCCTTCTCCTGTGTTTGACACCGTATTGTGGCATCTTCCCTCCTCACGGCCCGGGCTTTAGCTGGGGCACTTTGCTATTACAAAAACTGAAAACGAAATGTCCTGTCTGCTGTCGTTTGGGAATGCCCCATATCGGACATCGCAAAACAAGATTGCACGTCTTTGTGCAGGTTGTGGCATTTACCTCTGCGTATTCCCGCCCGCCCTGTCTCCCTTAGCGTTCAAATTATGAACAGTGACGGGAAAGGATGGCGGGTACAAAGGCAGGTAGGCACAAGGCACTACCCCTACACAAGAGGGGCAGTGTCCCAGTGTCAGCTCCGATTCACAATTGGCATCATATTTGCTATATTATTCATTAACGTTAGCAAGAAACTGGTTTTCCGATGGAAAACGGAATGCACGTCGCAAATGTAAGAAATAAAAAAGTTGCTTGCTTTTCACGCGCAACTTGGGCGTTTACGCCGCAGAAAGGATGGCAGGCACAAGGCACTGCCGCTACATCTGCCTTATCAAACAGGGGGTGGCACTCATGAAAACATTGCAGTTTTTGATTTTAATCCTACTGACAGTTCACACCGTTGTTCTTCCACGCACCATTGCCGAAGACTCCATGCAATGGCATTTACCCGAAGGAGCCAAAGCACGCTTGGGCAAGGGCAGTATAAGTGATATAACATATTCCCCTGATGGAAACTACCTCGCCGTGGGCGGTTCCATCGGAATTTGGTTCTACGATGCGCGCAGCCTCAAAGAACTTGACCTGTTCACTGGGCATACAGAGAGCGTCACAAGCATAGCGTTTTGTCCAGACAGTCGCACCCTTGCAAGTAGTAGTTATGACGAGACGGTACGGCTATGGGATGTTACCACTGGCGCGCACAAAGCCACCCTCACCGGGCATACGGACTGGGTTAGCAGCATTGCCTTCAGCCCAGACGGCAGGACGCTTGCAGGCGGGGGTTTGGATAAGACGGTACATTTCTGGGATGCGGCCAGTGGTGAACACAAGATGTCTCTCGTTGGGCATACCCGCTCTATCACTACAGTTGCTTTTAGTCCCGATGGGAGTAGACTCGCGAGTGGGGGTTGGGACAACACTGTGCGAATGTGGGACGTTGCCACCGGAAAACAGACAGCTACCCTCACAGAGCATACCTTCTTCGGTGAAGGCACCTCTGGCATTTCTGATGTAGCTTTCAGTTCCGATGGGCAGACATTCGTGAGTGCCGCTTTCAACGAAGAAACCGTGCATTGCTGGGATGCTGTCACTGGGCAGCACAAGGGCATTCTTCCTACGGGTAAGATTTCAAGCCTTGCCTTTAGGGATAGTAAGTGCCTTGCCACTGGCGGATGGCACGAGTTGCATCTATGGGATGTTGTTAGCCGTACGCACAAAGCCGCGCTCACGGGGCATAAGAGGGATGTCTCAAGTTTGGCGTTTAGTCCGGATGGTAGCACGCTCGCCAGTGGTGGATGGCACGAATTGCATCTGTGGGATAGTATGAGTGGGGCACACAAGGCAGCGATTACCGGGCATCAGTCCAGTGTACGGAGTATTGCCTTCAGTCCAGATGGGCGCACCTTCGCGAATACAAGTTGGTACACTGTGCTTATGTGGGATACTGCACGCGCAATGAATGGTTTATGGTATGAAACCCCTGCAAAGCAGGGGATTCTACCATTCCCGACTACAAACAAAGAACCTAAAAGGGTGCTCATTGCGGATAGGTGGGAAGATATTGATAGGATTGCCTTCAGTCCCGATAGCAGAACGCTCGCAGGTACGAGTGGTTTACGGATACTTTTGTGGGATGTTGCGAGTGGACATCAGAAAGCACGCGTCCACGTCTCTGGAAGTCTAAGCGGGCATTCTCCAGTCGCCTTCAGTCCGGATGGGCGCCTGCTTGCAAATGGAACTGCAGACAAAACAATACGGATGTGGTATGCTGGGCGCACACACAAAGCCACCCTCACAGGGCATACAGGCTGGGTTAAGAGCGTTGCCTTCAGTCCCGATAGCCGCACCCTCGCAAGCGCGAGTGACGACGACACGGTGCGGCTATGGGATGTTGACAGTGATTCGCACAGGGCTACCCTCACAGGGCATACAGACTCGGTGCAGAGTGTTGCCTTCAGTGCTGATGGTAAGATACTTGCCAGTGGAAGTCGAGACACCACGGTACGGTTATGGGATGCTGTCAGTGGCGAGCATAAAACCACCCTCACCGGACATCAAGGCAGCGTCAATAGTGTTGCCTTCAGTCCCGATGGCACCACCCTCGCAAGTGGTGGTGGCGGCGGTCGCGTGCTGTTGTGGGATGTTGCCAGTGGTTATGGACATCAATCACCGCTCACAGGGCATACCGCCTCGGTGTCGGCGGTTGCGTTCAGTCCTGATGGCATTACCCTCGCAAGTGGAAGCTCGGATGGCACAGTGATACTGTGGGATTTCACGCAGGTAACAGACCCTGGGGCTGAAACGCGGCAGCTAGCTGAAGATGTAAATCGAGATGGGGTGGTGAATCTCCAAGATTTGAGGCTTGTTGCCGCGCACTTCGGGATGTCCGGTGCAAATGATGCAGACATCAACGCGGACGGTATTGTCAACATCGTCGATCTCGTTTTGGTTGCTGGAGCACTCGGCACCGGAGATAGCGCGCCTGCTGCACATTCGCGGTTGGTAGAATCCCCTGCGAGCAGGGGTTTCATACCAAACATAGAAATGCTCACTGCGGCAGAGGTGCAACTGTGGTTAATGCACGCGCAGGAAGTTGACAACACAACGCTTGCCTTCCAGAGAGGCATCGCTGTTCTCCAACAACTCTTAACCGTGCTAACCCCGGAACACACAACACTTCTACCCAACTATCCAAACCCCTTCAACCCGGAGACATGGATACCCTATCAGTTAGCAACCCCTGCAGATGTGACATTGCGTATCTATGCTGCGAGTGGCGTATTAGTTCGCACCCTGGTACTCGGATATCAACCTGCAGGCATCTACCAGAGCCGAGGTCGTGCGGCGTATTGGGATGGGAAAAATGAGCTTGGCGAACCAGTTGCAAGCGGAGTCTATTTTTACACATTGGCTGCAGGAAAGTTCACGATGACCCGGAGAATGGTCATACGCAAATAAACTTTCCTGCCTCTTTCCGTAATTGGTATATTTCCCCTTAAGGGGCTAATACCATTTGTGAGAAATCGGATTACAAGGAGACGCACCGATGAAAACGATGCAATTTTCGACTTTAACCCTACTTCTCATTTCAATCATATTTGCAGGGCATCTTTCCGCCCAAGATTACACACAATGGCATTTACCCCAAGGAGCGAAAGCGCGCATCGGGAAAGGCCGGATATCTGGCAATATCGCCTTTTCGCCCGATAACACCCGGCTCGCCGTTGCGACTTCTATCGGGATTTGGATGTACGATTCACACACGCGTGAAGAACTGAATTTGCTCACGTTAAGCACCTTAACAGGAAATGTCAGGAGTCTTGCCTTCAGTCCCGATGGGAGCACCCTTGCGAGTGGCAGGGACGAGACAGTGCGGCTATGGGACGTTGCCACTGGAAAACACAAAGCCACTCTCACCGGGCATACGGACTGGGTTCGCAGCATTGCATTCAGCCCTGACGGATGCACACTCGCCAGTGGGAGTGAAGACAAGACGGTACGGCTGTGGGATGTTACAAGTGGTTATGGACATCAATCAACACTATGGCATACAAGTGAGGTTGAGGCACTCGCGTTCAGTCCTGATGGGCGCACACTCGCCAGTGCAGGTGACGAAATCGTGCGGCTGTGGGATGCAATCAGTGGTGAGCTCAAAGCTGCCCTCACGAGGGAGATTAATGATGAAAATACAGCCCGTGTCAATGCAGTCGCCTTCAGTCCTGACGGCAGCATTCTTGTGAGCGGGCATTGGGATGGCACCGTGTGTCTATGGGATGTTGCGAGTGGTTATGGACATCAATCAACACTCACCGGGCACCAAGGTAGTGTCCGAAGTGTTGCCTTCAGTGCTGATGGCCGCACACTCGCCAGTGCAGGAGGATATAGAGACAACACCGTGTGCCTATGGGATGTTGCAACGGGCGCCTACAAAACTACGCTCACCGCACATACAAACCCGGTCGGGAGCGTTGCTTTCAGTCCGGATGGCCACCTGCTTGCGAGCGCGAGTTCGGATGGCACAGTGCGGCTGTGGGATGCCGTGAGTCACCATCCTAGAGCCACGCTCACAGGACATATCGTGGAGATTGAGAGTATTGCCTTCAGTCCGGACGGTAGCACACTTGCAAGTGGAGGATGGGACAAAAAAGTGCATCTGTGGGATGTTGGCAGGGCTACACACAAGGCATCCCTCCTTGGACACACAAATGAGGTTACGTCAGTCGCCTTCAGTCCGGATGGGCAGACGCTCGCCAGTGCTGGGGGCTGGGATGACCGGACGGTGCGGCTGTGGCATAGCGACGTTATGCAACTTAAAGCAATACTTATTGGGCACACGCTGGGCATCATGCATATTGCCTTCAGCCCCGATAGTCGCCTTCTCGCAAGTGCGAGTGTTGACGAAAAGGTGTGCCTGTGGGATGCTGTTGGTGGCCATCATCAGGCCACGTTCCTTGGGCATACGGCTCTGGTTTCAAGTGTTGCTTTCAGTCCGGATGGGCGCACACTCGCAAGCAGCAGTAAAACAGGGATACGTCTTTGGGATACTGTCAGTAGGCAGCACAACGCTACACTTCAAGGACCTGGGCAGAGTCTCGCCTTCAGTCCGGATGGGTATACACTTGCTGGTGGCGTTGGGCATGAGGTAAATCTGTGGGATGTTGGCAGTGGTGAGCTCAAAGCCACATTCGACGGACATACCGATAGTGTCCGAAGTGTAGCGTTCAGTCATGATGGGCGCACACTCGTCAGTGGTGGAGGATATGAGGACAACACCGTGCGGCTGTGGGATGTTGGCAGTGGTATGCTCAAAGCCACACTCACCGGGCATACCGGCGGAATCACGAGTGTTGTGTTCAGTCCTGATGGGCGCACACTTGCGACTGCAAGTGACGATGCCACGGTGCTCCTATGGGATTTTCCCTTGTCAACAGGAATTGGTAATAGCCCTGCAAAGCAGGGTAAATACCACCGCGGAATAGAATCGGCACGCCTCGCGGGGGATGTCAATCGCGATGGGGTAGTGAACCTCCAGGATTTGGTTTTTGTTGCTTCGTACTTCGGGACAGGTATCCGCCCTGCAAAGCAGGGTAAATACCTTTACACTGGGGAGCAAGCTGCAGATGTCAACGGCGAGGGAATTGTCGATATTACCGATCTCGTCTTAGTTGCTGCTGTAGCCGTCACCACTATTGAAAATAGTGGTGAAACTTCCATAGAGATGCTCACCCCAACTGAAGTACAACAGTGGCTAACCTCCGCACTGGAAGTTACAAGGACAGACCTTGTCTTCCAGAGAGGGATTGCTGGCCTTGCACGCCTCTTAGCAGAGTTAACACCGAAAGAGACAGCACTCCTGCCAAACTATCCCAATCCGTTCAACCCAGAGACGTGGATACCTTATCAGTTGGCAGAGCCTGCGGAAGTTACCTTGCGTATTTATACAGTTGGTGGTGCCTTGATTCGCACCTTATCCGTCGGACACCGGCCAGCAGGTACCTACAAGCATCCGCAGGATGCCATCTATTGGGATGGGAAAAATGAGATAGGCGAATCCGTTGCGAGCGGTGTCTATTTCTATACACTGTCTACTGGGAATTTCACAAGTAGCCAGATGAACTGCTCAACCCGAAAGATGTTGATGAGGAAGTAGCGCACATTGAAAGGAGACAGGCGCGCGGAAAGTGGACATGTCTGCTTTCCGCGCATCTGATGCGCGGCACCAAGGTAGGGAAATATCCCCGCCTTGCCCATATCCAAGTGGCGGAAAAGTGGACATGTCCATTTTCCCGCCACCCGCAGTGCCAAGCCTATCGTCAAACTCCCAGGCAACCCGCTCGGCGACCAGGTATTGTAAAAACGCGGGATCCCCGTTGGATAGCACCACCAACTGATAGCGAGATTGCAGCCTCGCGAGTGCAGACAAAACCTCTGGAAAAGGGGAGAGGTGTTGCCAGCCGCGCATAAACGCCTCTACTGTATCAGGTGCAGCATCAATGCTGTTGTGTCTCAGCGTGTAGTGCAGCGCGCGGCGCACCGTCTCCAGATAGCCGCTATGCCCAAGCATCATAATTGTATCTTGATACTGCTCAATCCGCTGTCGGTATCGCCACTGCAATGGTATTCGCCCTGCTTTGCAGGGTAAATACCTATCCAAAATTCATCTGGCGACACATCGGCACCGTGGGAAACCGTCAACGCTTCGGCAATAAACGGCGTAAGACTGCCACCTAAATCTAAAATTGTGCCGAACAGGTCAAAGGTTAGTGCTTTTGTCTGAACAAAATTCGCCATTATGGTGTCCTTAAAACAGTAGTAGGCAAAGGGATGTTGCCCAGCTTTGCTGGGAAGCATCCCACAAGCCGTTGTGCCGTAGAAAGGTTTTTCCCCTGCTTTGCAGGGGTAATATCCTTTACCCCAACTCAACTGTCCGCCCGGTTGCCATCGCTTCAAAGGCAGCATCAATGACACGCATCTGATTGACACAGGAAGACGGTGAAATGCGATGCGGTTTTCCTGTTGCCAAACACTCGCACATGTGCTCCAATTGCAATGCAAACTGGAAACAAGGTTCAATATCAATGACCTCTCGGCCTTCCCGCGTCTGGAGTTCGATGTTGACAGCTGAGCCCTCATTGTTCCAAACCCGGTCCAGTCGACACATGCCGCCGGTGCCTGACATTTCCGCGTATTGCCCGCCCGCACAATTGAACCCCACAGAGATCTGTGCAGTGCGCTTACCGGGGAAAACTAACAGTAGATATGCCGCGTCGTCCACTTCCAATCCTGCTTGCGAGGCACCCGACACCCGAATCGGTTCCGCGTCAAACATAAAACGTGCATGGTGGATACAGTAACAGCCTAAGTCGTAGATACTCCCGCCGCCTTTTGCCTTGTTAAACCGCCAATTCGCTTCGGGCCGGCGCGTTTCTGGGCCGCCCCCACCTCCGCCCGTGCAGAAGGTGCTGCGGAGCGTCATAAACTCCCCAATTGCCCCCGAATCGATGAGTTCCTTCGCCTTAAGGTGCATCGGATGGTGGCGGAACTTAAACGCCTCTGCAACGAGCACGCCGTTTTCCTGCGCTGCGCCAACAAACGCTTCTGCCTCCGCAGCTGTTGACGTGAACGGTTTTTCACACAGAATCGCCTTGACTTGGCGGGATTCTGCAATCTGGATACCTGTCTCAGCGTGAAACGCGCCCCAGGTACAGATGATAGCGATGTCCAGGTTCTCAGCGTGTAACATCTCGTCTAAAGAGAGATACCGGTTTTCGACATTCACCTCAAACTGCTCCCCGAAATTGGTTAACGCGTTCTCTGACACATCACAGATAGCTGCTAATTCGGCACTTTCTGCGAGTTGACATGCTTTGCCGTGTGCGCGCGCAATGCCCCCCGTTCCGACGAGCCCTACGCGGTAATGCGTGTTGTTTGACATAATGGTTCCTCACAAGTGGATATGGTATGCTTCCCAGCTTTACTGGGAAAGATACCATAAGAATCTAAAGTTGGTAGCCTTTTAAACTTCAGTGTGCAAAGAATATCCGTTGTCGACAATTGCTTCGTGAAGAAATTCAAAATCGTATCGCGAAGTGTCCGTCACCCGTTTCCACCGCCCCACCGCATCTGGCCGCACCACAATCCGTCCCAACGGAATCCCCAAGAACGCCTCAAGCCGTTTGAGCGTTTCCTCCTGTTTCAGAACAAAATCCTCGAAACGGATGTGAATAACATGTTTAGGTTTTGGGGTTGCTTGCATCAACTGATATTGGTAGAACCAGGAGATAGCACGCATTTTGTAGACATTCTGGGTGAGTGGGTAAGTCACGCCGAACTTCCGCAAATCATCCGTCTTGTGTGCCCCCAAAATACAATCTCTCGGGTCGCGGATCCAGTGGATAAACCTTATCTCTGGAAACAACCTGACTATCCAGGGATAGACGAGCGTGGTTTCGGGTATCTTCCACCCTTTATGGCTAGCCGGGTTTTTGAGGATATCTGAAAGGTAAACGTCGATTAACCGCTCAAACGCTGCATCAATCGGCATCGTAAACAGCGCATCAAAATCCCACGATAGCCCCCCCTTCCATGTGACATAGCGAGCCATCACGCGGCACGCATCATACAGAGCGTGTGGTGGAATCTTATCACCGGATGGGTTCAGTTGGCTGCCCATGAAAACCCCGCTGGCGTATAACGTATGAGAAATGGCACGAGTCCCCGAATGGCCCCGCCCAATTACTGTGATTAAAGCCATGATAGAAATTTCTTGCTAATTTTCGCAAAGTAAAGCATAATAGATATTAAGATTTTTGCCAGTGGCTATTTATCTTACCAGAAATCGCTTAATAATACAAACAAAAAGTGAGAGCGAAAAGGATTTTCCCCCTGCTCGCAGGGGCGAATCCTTCCGCATGAAATTATGGGAAACACTAACGGCTTAGCCATGTTCGCTTTGCTAGTGTTGCTAGTCACAACGGTAGGGAATTTTTACAAGGAGCTTTTACGATGCACAAATTTCTATCGGTATTTATCCCTGCTTGCAGGGCTAATACCTTTGCAATATTCAGTTTTTTCCTGTTAATAATGACAACTATAGGGTGTAACAGAATCCAAAAGATTGTTTCCCCGAAGCAAGAGGAGACGGTGAAGATTGGTTTCCTTGTTACAGGTGAACGCGCACCCTATCTGAACAGTGCCCAACTCGCTGTAGATGAAACTAACGCGCTCGGCGGCCTGTTGGGCACGCCTGTCGAATTAGTGAGTCTCCTCAACATAGAGGCATCACTGCCGCTTTCCATCCAAACCGCCGAGGATATGATTCTTAAAGAGGGAGTCATTGCTATCATCGGGCCCAACCGTTCGACACACGCTGTAGAGGTCGGTGCAGTAGCCCAACGGCATGGCGTGCCGATGATTACCACTGCTGCAAGTAACCCCAATGTCACAAAAGCCGGTGAATTTGTCTTCATGGCATCTGTCACAGACATATTCCAGAGTCGGGTTATGGCACAGTTTGCGATAGAAGAACTCGGCGTAACCACTGTCGCCCTGCTAACGCTAAGTGGAGATGTCTACACAGAGGGAATATCCGAGTTCTTTGCATCCAATCTCAGCGAATTTGGTGGCGAAATTGTTGCGAATGCGTTCTATGAAAGTGGCACGACAGATTTTACAGGGCAGCTAACCGACATTGCAGCGACGCAACCTGATGCATTCTTCATCTCCAGTTTTTCGCAAGATATTGGTACTATAACCCAGCAGGCAAGAACTATTCCGTTGCAAAACGCCGTGGGAACCCCTACACTCTTCCTCGGAGGAGATACATGGGATAATGAGGTGCTGTTAGCCAATGAAGATGCTAAAGTGGAAGGTAGTTTTTTCACTACCCACTTTTCGCCAAACACGGCTGAACCGACGGCACGAGCGTTTATTGATACTTACCAATCTATGTATGGAGAAGTGCCAACGGGTGGCATCGCGGTCGCCTACGACGCAGTCAAACTGCTTTTTGAAGCCATCCAACGGGCGGGCAGTCTGGAGGCCGAGGCCATCCGTGCTCAGCTGCTTGCCACCGAGAACTACGTCGGCGCAACCCGCATCGGCAGTTATGACGAAAACCGCCATCCAACCAAAAGTGCTGTCATACTCACCGTCAGGAACGGCGAAAAACAGTTCTACAAACAAATTCACCCGTAGGGCCGGGATTCCCATGGTGCCTGCCCACCGTAGGGGCAGTGCCTTGTGCCGGTTTCCCACCATCTAAAACTTGCGTCAAAGTTTAACCTCCGACGACATCTATAATGCATCGTCAGAACTACCTTGCATTCTCAATACTCCGCAAGGAATAAGGAGCAAAACATGAATAGACAGCCAGAAGCCTTCGTCCGCGTAGATGAAGAACGGCTCCTCAACTTCAGCACAGCCTGTTTTGAGAAAGCAGGCATCACACACGAACACGCGGCACTCATCAGCCGCCTACTTGTCAATTCCGACTTACGAGGTGTCCGCAGCCACGGCACACGGACTGTTAATGGATATTGTGCAGGCTTTGAAAACGGAAGTTTCAATCCCAACCCCCATATCCGCGTCATCCATGAAACACCAACCGCTGTCGTGCTTGATGGAAACGGCACACTCGGCTACCTTCCAATGGTACATGCTACCGAACACGCCACCGCCAAAGCGAAAGAGGTAGGCATTGGGATGGGATTGGTTCGTTATATAGGACACTACGGTTCTGCAGGACACTATTCGCGTATGTGTAACGAAGCCGGCTGCATCGGTTTTTCAGTACAGGGGTATCAGAACCAAGGCAATGCCGGAAACCAAGATGCCAAGCCGCAGCTCGGCTACTACGGCAATCCACCTATCTGTTTTGCTATCCCCTCTGGCGATGAACCACCCGTTGTGCTCGACGCGGCAACCTGTATTATGGCAGACTACCAGCGCGGCCCCGATTTTGAGGCCTTGCTGGAAGTCATCCCAG
Organism: uncultured Poribacteria bacterium; assembly: GCA_958295855.1. GTDB lineage: Bacteria > Poribacteria > WGA-4E > WGA-4E > WGA-3G > CATQHH01. The sequence goes on from OY282383.1 coordinate 2,374,016, forward strand.
CCGCTTTTTTCAAGAGTATCGGCTACACAGCCATCGCAAGCCTGCTCGGCGGCGCACTGACAGGCTTCACTGAACCACCACCGGAAGACACCGCAAAATGGAGTGGCGGCCGCATGGGCGGTATGGTACTGGCGATTGATATTGAATCCGTTGTGTCACCCAATCTTTTCCGCGCAGAAGTTGACCGGATGGTGCATGATGTCCGTGAAACATACGAACCGATGCCGGGAACCGACAGAGCACTGCTACCGGGGGCAATTGAAACGGAACGCACAGAACAGTATCGCCGTGAAGGCATCCGTTACGGTGAGATGGAACAGGAATCCGCACGCGGTGTCAGTGAACGGTTGGGAGTACCATTGCCTTGGGATGAATAGCCTCGGGTTAGGGTAATACCCTGCAAAGCAGGGCAACACCCTAAAGGTATTAGCCCTGCAAGCAGGGATAAATACCGATAAAAACTCCCTTCAACAAGAAATGAGGATTACAACTATGCAGAAACACATAAAAACAACACTCGCCCTACTCATAAGTCTTATCACCGGTTTTACATGGCACACCGTTGCACAGGTTGGAACTGAACCTGTCCCGGTTACCAGAAAGGTATTAGCCCTGCAAGCAGGGATAAATACCGATGCCGAAACACCCACGGCGAACTATATCTTTGAGACGATTGATGTTCCCGGGGTCGATTTTCTGGAGGTGACTGCCAGCAACGACCTCGGGCATTACGCAGGTAACACCCGGGGCCCCGATGGCCAGAAAACCATCGGTTTTACGCTCATCGACGGAATCTTTTCCACCTACGATTTTCCGGACTCCCTCCGAACAGTTTTTTTTGGACTCAACAACGCAGGACAGGTTGTGGGTTACTACGATGATGGCGACGACGTAGCGCACGGATTAATCCTGCAAGATGGTACCTTTACACAGTTCGATTTTCCGGGCGCAGCCGAAACACAAATTTTTGGCGTGAGTGAAGAAGGACAATTTGTTGGTAACATTGTTGATACCGATGCTGCTATTCACGGCTTTGTCGGCGAAGAACAGATTGATGTACCCGGAGCAGCCACAACTTATAGCGACCACGTGAACGCGGAGGGAGTCGCTGTCGGGAGTTACATTGACGCGGATGGGATGTATCAAGGATACCTGCGTCACCCTGACAAAAGCTTTACGACTGTGGATATTCCAGGAATGCCGAACCTAGAGTTCCTTTATGTGAATGCAATCAACGATGCGGGTGTCGTCGTGTTCAGAGCCAAAGCGGTGGACGATGTTGCGCGCACTTACGTCCTCCACCCGAACGCTACACCGGTGGAGTTAAGGTTCCCCGGCAGCGTGGAGACAGTGTTACGGGATATTGACGCAACAGGCAGGATAGCAGGCTACTATGAGACACCGGACGGCCGTAGACATGGATGTATCGCTAGCCCTGCTACGCAGGCAGAAGCAGAAACTTTTAGCAATGTCTACTTCACTTCTCTCTCGAGCGGTTTGAACATGCTCTCCGTGCCACTGGAAACGCCGACCCCGATGACTGCGCGGTCGCTCGCAGCAATGACAAGCGCGACAGTGGTTATCGCGTGGGATACCGCGAGCCAACGTTTCATTGCCTGGACTCCAGATACGCCAAGCGACGGATTTCCAATTGAGGGTGCGAGAGGATACATCGTCAATGTGCCACAACCGCGCGATGTGCTCTTCGTCGGCGCAGCGTGGGCGAATCAAACGCAAGTCCCTGCAGCACCTTTTGCTGTAACGCGCTTACAAAGCACGCCAAAGGTATTAGCCCTGCAAGCAGGGATAAATACCGAGTTGGTATACACCCCGCAAAGCGGGGTAGATACCTTTAACAGAAAAAGTAATGAGGCTTGGGCGTTCGCTGTAAGTGGTAGATTAGCAGGCGTGCAAAACCTTGATGGTTATCTGGTGACGGTGAGAAATTCGCGCACTCACGCTGTCATGAGAGCTCAAGTGCAAGATGGCTACTTCGCCGCCGCCACTGCAGATCTCGCCTATCGGAGCGTCGTGCGAGTCGGCGACACACTGGCGGTTACTGTCAGCCATGCATCCGGTGAGATTGCCTCGGAAACGTTCCGTTTCACCGTGACATCAGATAGTCTTGCAAACGCGGTTTTGCATGTCACGCTTGATGGAATTGGTACTCGGTATTTATCCCTGCTTGCAGGGCTAATACCTTTACCGAAGCAGAGCCAGCTGTTGCAGAACTATCCGAACCCGTTTAACCCTGAAACGTGGATTCCGTATCATCTTTCGGAAGCCGGTCCTGTGTCGCTATCCATCTATGACACAGCAGGTAGGCTTGTCCGAACGCTTTCGCTCGGCTACCAGGCGGCAGGCTTCTACCACGGGCACGCCCGCGCCGCCTATTGGGATGGCCGTAATGCATTAGGTGAACCGGTCGCAAGCGGTGTCTATTTCTACCAATTGGTAACGTCATCTTTCCATCAAACACGTCGGATGCTTATTTTGAAATAAATGTAGGGGCAGAGCCTTATTCGTCATTCCTTGCGGAGTAAAAGGAATGACAAAAACTCGCAGAAAGTGAAAGCCCCGCTTTGCGGGGATTTACAATGAAAGCATCATGCAATATTTGTGTAATCAATGCAGCAAAACTTACAGATTCTCGCCGTTGCGCTATCGGTGTGACTGCGGTGCACCATTAAACCTAACGGAGAATCTCCATAAAGGTATTAGCCCTGCAAGCAGGGATAAATACCGATTCCGCCCGAATGGACAGGACGCGTCCACAATGTCACTCTGGCGGTACCGCGAGGCACTGCCGGTCCCGAGGGACACAGATATTGTCACCCTTGGTGAAGGGATGACTCCGCTCATTCCACTTGATGCTAATTCCGCTGAACACCTCGTAAAACTAGATTATCTCTGCCCAACCGGATCCTATAAAGACCGGGGGGCCTCCGTATTGCTCACGCACCTCAAGGCACTTGGGGTTAAAGCAGTCGTTGAAGATTCGTCGGGCAATGCAGGCGCGGCAATCGCTGCCTACAGTGCAAGGGCAGGCATCCGATGCACTATCTATTGCCCGGCATCTACCTCAAAAGGCAAATTAAGACAGATTTCGGCTTACGGTGCCCAGTTGAAACTGGTAGAAGGAAACCGCATGGCAACAACAGAGGCGGTTAAACAGGCAGCAGAAAACACATGTTATGCCTCACACAATTGGCACCCATTTTTCTTAGAAGGCACAAAGACGCTTGCGTTTGAAATTGTCGAACAACTCGGCGGACACGTACCCACGCATGTCATCTGTCCTGTCGGATTCGGAAGTATCTATTTGGGGCTATTTCTCGGATTTCGCGAGTTGCAAGCACATGGCGTTATTGAAAAAGTGCCACGTTTACTCGGTGTTCAATCTGATGCCTGTTGCCCTATTTACCACGCTTACCTTGGCAAGGCATCCTCTATTTCAAGAATGGCACAAACTGGCACAACGCTTGCCGAAGGGATTACCGCCGAGCTTCCCATTCGAGGACAGATGATTTTGGACGCTATCCGCTTTACAAACGGCACGTTTACCACCGTCGACGAAACCGATATCAAGACAGGATTGAAAACTCTGGCAGCCAAAGGCATCTATGTTGAACCCACTTCCGCTGTTGTTGTCAAGGGGTATGACAAATTCACCAGTGCCGGGATTATCCGAGAAGGTGCTCTGACGGTTTCAATTCTCACCGGTACCGGCTTAAAAGCAACGAACACAGTGGGTTCATAATTTAATTTGACTTTTGAAATTCGTTTGTGTTAAACTTAATAGGACTTACGCACATGAGAATCTGCGCAAGCCCTAAGAAATTACAAGAGGCTTGTATGGAAAAAAAAGAGCGTGAGGCGCATAAACGTGAAGCTATTTTTACAGTACGTGATGCGGAGTCGGCTGTCGTCACTTATACGGTATTGCTACTCCTCTATATTGTTGGGATATGCATCTATAAGTGGAGCACCGGCTGGGATGGTGTTCTGGCCGCGTTGACTCAGTTAGATGAGAATTATCCGCGGTTTAATCGCACTGCAATAGCATGGATCGTCTTCAAGGAGGGTGTTGATATTATGTTTCGTCGTTATAAGGAATGGCGTGTTGAGCACGCGCAAAACCTCGAAAGAGCGAGAGCCGCAGGCATTGCTGAGGGCATAGAGAAGGGCATGGAGAAGGGCGTGGAGAAGGGCATTGCTGAGGGCATGGAGAAGGGCGTGGAGAAGGGCATTGCTGAGGGCATGGAGAAGGGCATTGCTGAGGGCATGGAGAAGGGCATTGCTGAGGGCATGGAGAAAGGTATAACTGAAGGTAAAGTTGCCGTATATCAAGAAGTCGCCGCATGGAATGCGCGCCGGTTGGAGGCTGAGGCGAAAGGCATCCCTTTCAACGAGCCACCCCCAAGTAACGGCACCGGGTAAGGTAGCAGGCACACTCCGTGTGCCGTCGCCATAAGCAGAAGGAAGGTGTTGATATTATGTTTCGTCGTTATAAGGAATGGCGTGTTGAGCATGCACAAAACCTCGAAAAAGCGAGAGCCGCAGGCATTGCTGAGGGCATAGAGAAGGGCATTGCTGAGGCTATTGCTGAGGGCATAGAGAAGGGCATTGCTGAGGGCATGGAGAAAGGTATAACTGAAGGTAAAGCGGCCGCATATCAAGAAGTCGCCGCATGGAATGCGCGCCGGCTGGAGGCTGAGGCGAAAGGCATCCCTTTCAACGAGCCACCCCCAAGTAACGGCACCGGGTAAGGTAGCAGGCACACTCCGTGGGTTTCCGTCGCCATAAGCAGAAGGAAGGTGTTGATATTATGTTTCGTCGTTATAAGGAATGGCGTGTTGAGCACGCGCAAAACCTCGAAAAAGCGAGAGCCGCAGGCATTGCTGAGGGCATGGAGAAGGGCATGGAGAAGGGCATGGAGAAAGGTATAACTGAAGGTAAAGCTACCGTATATCAAGAAGTCGCCGCATGGAATGCGCGCCGGTTGGAGGCTGAGGCGAAAGGCATCCTTTTCAACGAGCCACCCCCAAGTAACGGCACCGGGTAAGGGAGCAGGCACACTCCGTGTGCCGTCGCCATAAGTAGAATGCATTCGCCACGCTCTCCCACTGGTACGCCAACGGGAAGGCATCTATTTCAACTTGTTATTGTGACCTGTGAAAACATTATGTCCAAAGAAAACAGACCTGACCTCACCCGACTCATTGCGGTTTGCGCGCTGATACTTCTTTTTATTGTGATTATCAGCGCGCTCCGTGCCTTGGAACGTCCACACTTCCGGGGCGGAATCGCTGCACGCGCGAAAACCGAAACGCTACCCGATTCTGTGAAACGCCGCGACGCACTCCAAAGCGATCGGTGGCCCGATGGCTTTGGCCTATATCGTTACTGGTGGACAGGCGGTGCCGCTGTCTATATCGCGGAGATGGATCGCACGGCGAAAAACCTCCAATTTGATGTTGAACTTGCCAACACCCAAATCTTGGGCAGAGAAACCATTAGCAGTGCAACAAAGCGACTCCTGAAAAAGGATGTGCTTTCCTTAGCCGGTGTCAACGGAAGCTTCGGCATCCGGGAGGACAATCGGGGACGCGGCGGGATGATTTTCAACCTCCATATCCAAAAAAGGGAACTCGTTAGTATTCCCAAACCGCTCGATCGATGGGGCTATTCACCGCCTTCACCCTGGGGCGAAACCAGCTTCGGCGTAACTCCCGATGGCGAATTTCTATTGGATACAGTGCAGCTAAACGGCAGCCTCCATATTAGCGGAGAAACCCTCACAATAGATGCAATTAACCAAATCTGTGATTCAGTGTGTCCCGTTGTTATCTACACGCCGCGCTTCGGGCACAGAACCCTGACGCGCCGATGCTACGAGTTCACTCTCGAAACACTAGCACTTCCGCTCACTGGAAAATACAAGAGCCGATGTGTTGTCACTGCAATAAATAGGGCTGGCAATAGCAAGATTCCATCGCGCGGAGTCGTCGTGGCGATCGAACCACGCACGGCAAGAAAGTGGCTCGATAAAATTGCCGAATCTACAGCAGGAGAACTCCAAATCGCGCTGACCCCTCAAAAATGGCAAACGGTACAGGAGGGCATCGGCGGGAACCTACGGCTTTTAAGAAACGGCGAAATTGAACCTGAGTTAATTCAGTTCGCGGACACCCGGGGACGCAGCGCACACAGCCACAGCAACGCCGCACGCCATCATCCGCGCAGCGCATTGGGATTCAACGAGCACAAACTCTTCCTTATCACTGTTGATGGCAGACAACCGGGATACAGCATGGGAATGACACTCTACCAAATGGCTGACTTCTTCCAAGACCTCGGCATCAAACACGCTATCAACTTTGATGGTGGGAGCTCTTCAACCCTATGGGCATTGGGCAGAGTTGCTAGCAGCCCCGCACACGGTTATGAGCGGCGCATCTTTAACGTGGCGATGATTCGCGTTCAAGGAGCAGCACCGTAGAACCTGCACTTCCTATCCATGAAAACCTTGCGTCAGAAACCTCCGACGAGATCTTTCGTCAATTGTGTTTCTGCTCCGATTTTTCCGTTGAGGTATAATGCCCCGCGATGGTAAATATCCCTGCTTTGCAGGGCATTTTACAGAAGGCGGGGATTTTTACCTGTCAAAATCGGGTTTCTTACAAGTTGTAGAGTGCTTCCTCCTAATTGAGGTTGCATCAGAAACCTCCGACGAGATCTACAGTGCATTGCTCGCTGTGTCTTGCTTTCTGATTACTCCGCAAGGAATGACAAAAACATGAAAACTATATATGCCCTCGTGGGCCTGCTTTCACTACTCGCTTGTTCAAATAGGAACAACCCACAAGCAGTCAGCGAAGATTTCATCTATAACTACTACCAACGCGCAGATCAGCAAGCGGCACTAAAACTCAGCCATGGACTTGCCGCAGAAAAATTGGAAGATGAAATCGCGCACCTACGTGAAGTACGGAAGCCAGGGCAACTTGTTGATGAAATGCCACAGATTGAATACAAACCGGTGGGCAAAGAAAGTTCAAGCGAAACTGAAGATGAAGCACAGGTTTTATTCAACTACAAGCTAACCATCAAAAACCGCGGCACCACAACGCACACCCGAAACGTTGTGATTAACACCGAACGCGTTAATGGGCAGTGGAAGGTTGTCAATTTTGATGAATACTAACAGGTTATCTTGTACGGGCAGAGCTACAGTGCCTTCCCGCAGGTTCATCATTCCTATGGAGATTTGCCATGAAAACAGGAAAAGTCGCTACCTTCACACAACCGCAAGCCCCAATGGAGTTCCGGGAATACCCCATCCCATCTGTGACAGCGGACGACATGCTCGTGCGCATCCGCATGGCAAATATCTGCGGTTCTGACTTACACTTTTGGAGAGGACACGGCCCCAAAATCGCCAGCGGCATCCCGCAAGTGCTAGGCCACGAAATGATTGGCACCATTGAAGCGATGGGGCGAAATATTCACGTCGATAGCACCGGGCAACCTTTAAGCGAAGGCGACCGCATCGTCTATTCCTATTTCAAACCATGTCAACACTGTTGGATGTGCCTTAACGGGAAACCAGGATGCCCAGACCGGTACCGAGATTGGCTCGGTGTCTCCAGCGAGCAGCCGCCGCACTTCCACGGCGCGTATGGCGAATACTACTATATGAAACCAGGGCATTGGGTTTTCAAGGTTCCCGATGAACTCCCAGACGCACTTGTTTCCCCGATTAACTGCGCCTTGTCAGAGGTTATTTACGGCCTCAACCAGATCGGCATCACCCTCGGCGATACGGTAGTTATCCAAGGTGCCGGTGGACTTGGCCTCTATGCGACCGCGGTTGCAAGGGAGATGGGGGCCGGACAAATCATTGTGCTGGACCGGCTCCCTGCACGCCTTGCACTCGCTCGTGAATTTGGCGCGGATGATACCCTCAATGTTGATGAAGTTGACATGAAAACCCGCGTGGATTACGTGCTTGACAAGACGCAAGGCACCGGCGCAGACCTGGTCGCGGAGTTTGTCGGAACCCCACGTGTCATCGCTGAGGGCGTAGAGATGCTCCGCTGGGGTGGGCGTTACCTCTGGATCGGCAACATTAACCTCGGATTCCCAACCGAGATTGACCCGGGCAACATCGTTCGGTGTAGCAAAGCGATTCGGGGCGTTATCGTTTACGAACCGTGGGTTATCCCGCGTGCCCTTAATATGCTCAGCCGCACGCGAGACAGATATCCGTTCCATAGAATTATCTCCGATACCTTCCCGTTTGATCAGATTAATGAAGCGTTCTCTTACGCAGATAGCGGTTCAGCAATCCGAGTTGGACTGGAATTCAACGCTCAGGGCGACGCGCAAAATACTGCACAAGTTAGGATTTAAATTTTCGAGTCACTAAAACAGCACTTTGTCCGTTTCATGACAAATCACTATCTATGAACTCTCCTGTTAAAACCGCTTCTTCGCTCTACATTCATATCCCATTTTGCGCGACGAAATGCTACTATTGCGCCTTTAACACCTATTCTTTCCACAAAGAACAGGCGAAAGTATACCTACAAGCACTCCGTACAGAGATGGAACTTTACCTCCTCGACACCGCGCCGTTACGGACGGTTTTCATCGGCGGAGGTACCCCCTCCATCCTCTCTGCAAAGGCATTAGCACAGCTCTTCGCAGACTTGCACACCCACTTTGAGCTCCGAACCGATGCTGAAATCACTGTAGAATGCAACCCGGGTACTGTTGATGAGGAAAAACTAAAGGTGATGCACAATGCAGGCGTTAATCGTCTCAGTTTCGGTTTGCAGGCGATGTCCGATGACACTTTGAAGCAATTGGGCAGAATTCACACCGTCACAGAGTTCCTTCACAGCTATCACTTGTCACGCGAATTCGGATTTGAGAACATCAACATCGATGTGATTTTCGCGCTTCCCAAGCAAACAATGGCAGCATGGCAATATACCTTACACGAAGTGATTTCCCTCGCGCCCGCGCATATTTCAGCCTATAACCTCGTTATCGAGGAGGCAACGCCGTTCTATGAATGGTCGACAGCCGGGGAACTGCACCTTCCCTCCGAAGACACTGAAGCGGATATGTTTCAGTACACTATTGAGACGCTCACCGCGCACGGGTACACGCATTATGAAATCTGCAACTTCGCCAGACCGGCTCGCTTTGCAAGACACAACCTCGTCTATTGGGACAATCAAGCGTGCATCGGTTTAGGGGCAGGCGCGTGTGGGTATGTTGATGGGGTGCGTTATACCAACATTCGGGGCATCGCCCCTTACATTAACGCACTCGCCCAACGTAACAAGCCGATTGCTGACACTGAACGCTTGACTGGGCGCGCTGAAAAGGCGGAAACGCTCATGCTCGCGCTCCGAAAACGGGAAGGCATCTCATTTGAGGATTACCGACACCGTTTTGGCGAGGCACTTGATGTTGAATTTGCTGCTATCCTCAAAAAATGGATAGACTTGCAATTATTAGAACGCACCACTACCCACCTCCGCCTCACCCACCGCGGGCTCTGCTTAGCCAACGAGGTCTTCGTAGAATTGATGTGATATTTTTTGCGGCGAAGGGTATGTTCCCCCTGCTTTGCAGGGGGCTACACTTCTTTTCGCCCATAAGCGACGTGCATTCCCCTTGACTAATATTCCCTGTTATGCTATCATACTCCCATGCCACAACTGAATCTCAAACCCAATCACAAAGCAATCCGAGACTATTACGCAACCTTGCAGCAATACGAGCGGTACGATGCCACACACGAAGGCGCAGTCAGCTCACCTTTTGATACGCTACTGCACGCCTGTGCAAAGCAAGTAAACGCGACGCTTATCCCCCAATATGCCATGCGCACCCCCAAGGGAAACCGCATCGTCGTTGATGGCGTGATACTCGACGAGTATGGACTCCCCTTCGCCTACTGGGAAGCCAAGGATATGCACGATGATCTCCTCAAAGCCGTGCAGGAGAAACGGGACGCAGGCTATCCGCTTGAGAACACCTTCTTTCAAACGCCACAGCGCGCCATCTTGTACCAAAACGGACAAGTCGTACTGGATCTGGACATCACCGAGCCAGCACGCCTGATTGCCGCACTCCAATACCTGTTTTCTTATGTCCCAGCCGCGCTTGACAATTGGCACACCGCCGTCGCCGATTTCAGGGCACATGTGCCAGCACTCGCAAGCAAACTGAAAGAACTCATCGAGCAACGGCACGAAACGGATACAGCGTTTCAAAACGCGTTTGCCGATTTCTATCAAATCTGCCGCACGTCCATTAACCCAGCCCTGTCACAGGATGCAGTCGAGGAGATGCTTATCCAGCATATCCTCACCGAACGCATCTTCCGCACCGTTTTTGAACGTTCGGACTTTACGAGCCGAAATATCATTGCCAGTGAGATTGAAAAGGTGAGTACCGCCCTCATGCGCCATGCGATGAGCCGGGACGCGTTTCTCAAACCGCTAGACCGGTTCTACCTCGCCATTGAACAAGCAGCCATGCTCTGCAAAGACTTCTCCCAAAAACAGCATTTCCTGAATACCTTTTATGAGAAGTTTTTTCAGGGATTCTCTGCAGATGTGGCAGATACACACGGCATCGTCTATACCCCTCAACCGATAGTTGACTTCATGGTGAACAGCGTCGAACACATCCTCAAAACCGAGTTCGACCGGTCGCTTTCGGATACAGGCGTGCATCTCATCGATCCGTTTGTGGGCACCGGCAACTTCATCGTGCGGCTCATGCAAGACATCCAAGGCACAGCGTTGGAAGAGAAGTATCGCCACGAGCTGCATTGCAACGAGGTGATGCTGCTACCCTATTACATTGCAAGCCTAAACATTGAGCAGGAGTTCTTTCAACGCACGGGGACATACCTGCCGTTTGAGGGCATCGCTCTCGCGGACACGTTTGAGTTGCTTGAGCAACGCCAGACAGAATTGTTCACGCGTGAAAACACAGCACGCGTTGAGAAACAGAAGGCGGCGGATATGTTCGTAGTGATCGGTAACCCACCTTACAATGCAGGGCAAGTGAATGAGAATGATAACAACAAAAATCGCAAATATCCCGCGATGGACAAACGGATTGAGGAGACGTATGCGCGGGATTCTACAGCACGGTTGAAAAATAAATTATATGACCCTTATGTCAAAGCGTTCCGTTGGGCATCGGAGCGGATTGGAAAGCACGGTATTGTTGCGTTTGTGACAAACAACAGCTTCCTTGATGGCATCTCGTTTGATGGCATGCGGCAACATCTCGCCGAAGACTTTGACGCACTCTACTTGCTTGATTTAGGGGGTAATATCCGCAAAGGACAGCCGGGGCATGCTAACGTGTTCGGCATTCAGGTAGGCGTGAGCATCACCCTCCTCGTGAAAACGGGAAACCGAAAACCTGACAAACGTCCCTATATTTTTTACAACGGCGAGACATCGCACTGGAGCAAAGCGCGTACGTTTGACTTCCTAAACACACAGACGCATGTCGGCAATCTCACATGGCAAGAAATTACCCCAAACGCGCACCATACGTGGCTCACCGAAGGGCTCCACGCCGAGTTTGACACTTTCATTCCGATGGGCAGCAAAATCGCAAAGGCGAGTAAAGGCAAAGCAAGAGCGGTGATTTTCCACCAGTTCAGCAATGGGGTGTCAACCAACCGGGATGTATGGCTGACGAACTTCAACCGGGGCGTGCTCGCTGAAAACGTTCAACAGATGATAGATGTCTACAACCAGCAAGTGTTCAACTGGGAACGAAAACCAACCACACAGGCGGCAAACGTTGATGATTTTGTGGTATATGATGACACCCAGATCAAGTGGAGTTCTACGTTAAAACGGCATCTTGCGAGTGGACATGTCGCTGCATTCTCGGAATCAAAACTCCGGCAGATTGTCTACCGCCCCTTCACGAAAACAGCACGCTTTTTTGACAAAATTTTAACGGACCGCCCGTCACGCTTTCCTTTCATATTTCCGATACCTGAGACAGAAAGAGAAAATCGGGTGATCTGTGTTAGTTCCCCAGGAGCAACCCAACCTTTTCACGTGTTGATAGTTGATGTGATTCCAGATCTCCACATCACAGGCGATGCCCAATGCTTCCCCTTCTACACCTACGACGAGGATGGCACAAACCGCCAAGAGAACATCACCGATTGGGCATTGGCTGCGTTCCGAACCCATTACGGCGATGACAGCATCAGCAAGTGGGACATCTTCCACTACAATTACGGCATCTTGCATCATCCCGATTATCGTGAGCGGTATCAGGCGAACCTCAAGCGCGACTTGCCGCATATCCCATTCGCCGAAGACTTCTGGGGGTTTGCCAATGCAGGGGCGGAATTAGCAACCCTCCACCTCAACTATGAAACGATTCCAAAATACGATAAGTTGAGATACATCGAAACACAGGGGATGCAGGTAGAGTGGCGCGTGGAAAAAATGAAACTCTCCAAAGACAAGACGCAATTGAAATATAATGATTTCTTGACACTGGACAGCATCCCTGCGGAAGCATATCAATACCGCTTAGGTAACCGTTCTGCGTTGGAGTGGATAGTGGATCAGTATCGCGTCAAAGTAGATAAGCGGAGTGGGATTGTGAACGATCCGAATCGTGCGGATGCGCCGCGGTATATCGTAGAGCTCATCGCCCGCATCATCAACGTGAGTCTGAAGACGGTGGAGGTTGTGAAAAATTTGCCTGCACTGTAGGGGGCGGGCAGCGGTGCCTGCCGATGATTAGACACGCCTCGCTTTAACCGCATACATCGGCCATGAAAAATAGAAATCCTCACCTGCTGGACAGACTGTGTAGTGCTCCTTTGCCTCCTCAGGCGAAAGTTGCACAAATGCATCACGGATGTTGCGAACCACTTCTGGTGGGTTTTTCTCTGGGCGTACCCACCACAAAAATGACAGAAGCGCATTTCGTGCGTGTGCTGTCTTCTCAAGCACAAAGCCGGCATCCGCAATCATTTCATCCCATTGGGATGGCGGATATCCATAGACATGAGAGTCATCTCGCATCTTCTCCACGCGGTTTTGCCACGCACTTAATTTCTCCGATTCAGGCGAGACAGAATCTGTCATGCAGAAGAGTCCGTTTGTTCGTAAAACCCGATGCACCTCGCTCAAGAATGCGGGGACATCTTGAAAGTGATGCGGTGCAAGCCGGCATGTCACCAAATCTAACGAGGCAGTCGCAAATGGCAAGGATTCCGCAGCCGCCACGGAAAACGCAACGTTTTTTATCGCTTGTTCTTGTGCTAACTCAACTGCTTTCGCGACCATTTCCGGTGTCAAATCCGTTGCAACGACATGCTCGACTTTAGGGGCAAACGCAAACGCCGTAAACCCTGTACCTGTGGCGATGTCCAAGGTCAGCTCTGTGCCTTTGGGCTCCGCAAAGTCAAGAAGCATATTGAGCGTATCCCCCGTGGCATGCGCGCTGCTCTGTGCATAATAGTCTGCATGTTGGCTAAACTGTTCTCGGACAGCGTTGTGAATAGATCTCATCTCTAGCGATGCCTCCAAATCAATGCTTTTATCAGCTGCAACGGCCACATCTACGCCGTGATAGGAGATAACTTCTAGTCAAAAACGATAACCCCGCGCGCGTTTTCACCCGCCTCCATGGCCGCAAACGCCTCATTAATCTGTTCAAGGCGATACTGACGCGTGATTAGCTCATCTAACTTCAGAATCCCGTCCTCATAAAACCTGAGAAGTTTTGGCATATCCACCCGCGGTTGGCAGGAACCGTAGAACGAACCGATTAACCGTTTTTCACTTGCGACGAATTGTTGTGCCGGAATACTGAATTCTGCTTGATGGTGTGCGATTCCCACGATAACAGCGGTGCCTGCCGCCCGCACCATATCGTACGCTTGCACGATAGTCTTCGGATTGCCGATGACCTCAAACGCGTAGTCTACGCCTAATCCATCTGTCAACTCGTGAACCGCTTCAACCGGGTCGTTTTCAGCTGCGTTGACAACATCTGTTGCGCCGAAACGTTTGGCAAAGTTGAGTTTTTTCTCCGCGATATCGACTGCGATAATCGGTTCTGCCTCCACGAACACCGCGCCTTGAATCGCGTTCAAACCGACACCGCCGGTGCCGATAACAGCCACTGAACTGCCGGGCTCAACCTTTGCTGTGTTGAGCACCGCGCCCACCCCTGTTGTCACACCACACCCGACAAGCGCGGCTTTCTCTAACGAATAATGCGCTCCAATTTTGACGAGGTTTTGTTGGGGAACAACCATGTATTCGGACATCGTCGCGATGCGTGCCATCTGGAGAATACCATCCCCCGAACTGTTGTGGAGCCTGTAGGTACCGTCCAATTGAAGCCCGCGAGGTACATTGTAACTTTCGCACAGACAAACCCGGCCCATCTGGCACATCCGACAACTTCCACAATAACTGACGAAAGATAGCACCACATGGTCGCCGGGGTGAAAGTCTGTCACGCTGTCCCCGACGTGTTCAATCACACCAGCCCCCTCATGTCCCAGTGCAACCGCTGCATCGTAGTAGATAGTCCCGGTCACTACCGACAGATCAGAATGGCAGACACCACTCGCTGCGGTTCGGAGCAGCACCTCGTTGGCCCTCGGTTCATCTAGCTCCAATTCCTCAACGACAACAGGTTGGTTATGTTCATAGACAACAGCAGCGCGCGTTTTCATGTGTTTGCTTTGCTCCTTCCTACAAATCACTATAATAAAGATTCCAGATAGTTTCTTGCCTTTCGCATGGATTCAATCGCATCAGACTGACCTTCGTAGACAATTGAGAGGCATCCGTTATAGCCAACGCCCCGCAAGATGTCCAAAACTCGCGGATAGTCCAACCATGCCTCCACGCCGCTCTCAATCTGATAAAACTTCGTTCGGACGTAGACAGCATGCGGTGCTGTCTGTTCGATGCTGGCGTAACAGTCGTAGTCCGGGTGTGGAGAACCGCGATGCCCACTCGCGCCAGGGGAGCCTGCATACTGCCCCGTATCCAAGATATGCGTGAAGTACGGATGGTGGGTTCCGTTCAAGGCACGCAAAACAGCATCCCCATCACGTGTGACGTTGTTATGGTTGTGATTCTGCAGGCCGACGAGAATCCCCGCTTCATAGCCGTATTCGGCGACCTCCTTAAAGGCTTCAATCATCGGTTGCCACAAGGTTTCTTCGTCCTCGCAGTCCTCTGGTACATAAGCGGCAAAGACACGCACCAGCGGGCAACTCATAAAAGCCGCAACGTCAATCCACTGCTTAATGCGTGCGATTTGCTCGGGGTGTTCCGCGACAGGCAGACCGAAATTATTGCTGATGCCGATGTAACCTAACGGCAAGCCTTTTCGCATCAGGTTCATTTTCAGTTCTCGTAGATACGCTGCATCGGTAGATTCAAACGCGCTTGAATGCAACTCAATTACGTCAAAGCCGAGGTCGTACACGATTTGGGCGAAAGCGGCCGCTGTGGTATTTCTAACATTTAGAGACATAGTCCCCAACTTCATCATGAGGCTCTTCTCCTTTCGGTATCGGGGTTACACACCCCTCTCACTCTCTTCAAAATTGCGAGTAGTATCCCCGCTGTCTAATCCTCTTCCTCTCTAAGTGAGGTTCGCGTCTGCTGATTCAACGCTATGAGAAACGTCCGCAGCGTTTGTTGGAGATCGTGGAGTTGATGCCGGTCGATTTCAAGATGCTTAATACGCGCGTCAAAGTGTTCCAACTGTTTGAGCCGATTAAGAATATCTTGCACGAGGCTCCGCAGTTCTCGGAAGTGTTGTCTCTCGTCTTCCAATTGCTGAACTTTTTTTATCGTTAATGCAAGATGTTCCTGCGTTTGGCTCAGCTCTTTTTGCAGGTTTTGTGTAAAATCGATTAATTTCTCCAAGGTATTCGTCGTTTTGTAAACCGGGTTCTGTGGAGCTCCCTGAGGGGCTTCTTCGGAGTATGGCACAGGAACTTCCGGGTCATCAGGAATAGGGGCATCGGGAGATGAAATGCCGAAGACACCTAGCAATTTGATATTGTACGAAAATGGGGACTGGGTGTAAGGCCCTTTTCGCTCGGTGTAAGTAATTTGGACTCGAAGTTCATCCTCAACCCTCAGTGTATTCAGCCGGCTATGAATATTCCGAATGACTACCTCGTTGTACCCAAACGCTTCATTCGTCTTCGGATTCAACTGCCGAAGATACCGGTAGAGCTCCATGCCATCAGCACTCTCTCTCGCGGTACCCTCTGCTGTCAAAACGCCGACTATTTCGTCGTCCGCAGTTGACGACTCTTGCAGGTGAGGTAGGACAATATCCAGGGGTACTTCGCCCCGAATGGCTTTCATCCCGAGGCGCCAAGTGTTTGCTGAGAGTCTGCTGCTGAAT
Source organism: uncultured Poribacteria bacterium (assembly GCA_958295855.1). Lineage (GTDB taxonomy): Bacteria > Poribacteria > WGA-4E > WGA-4E > WGA-3G > CATQHH01. Next base: position 2,390,489 of record OY282383.1, read on the forward strand.
GCGATGAAGTCGTAGCTAATTACCATCGTTTTTTTCAACCTTTTCTCGGAATTATGAGCACAGTAGGCTTTCCGGCTTTTTCGACATGCCTTGCGGAGAAGTAAGGAAGCAAGATGGGAAACCTATATCAGGGAATCATTCCCCTCCCACAAAGCTCGGTGGAGGTTTGTGCTGCAAGAAGTTTACCACTATTTTCAATAGTGGTGAACATTAGTATTGGGGTTTCAAACTCCTCCCACAATTTGTTCATGGTTCACGCTTGCTTCGCCGCATGTATCGGGGTTACAAACCCTACCTACCAAGCGGGTTGTGTGCAAATTGGCATTGATTTGTATTTGCCCCTGCTTTGCAGGGGATCAAACCCTTAGTCGGGACATCACCTGCGCGAGTTTTGGAATGCAAGTGGTGCCGATGCCCTCAACAGCGAACGAAGCCACACAGTGCGCGAAATTGAGTGCATCCTGGACCGAACGGGTTTGATAATAGTTGATTAAAAAGGCAGTCGCGAACACATCACCTGCACCGGTGGGATCGACCTCGGTGACCGGATATGCTGCGGAGTCGAGTTGGGTTCCCTGTTGGAAAAGCGTCGCGCCACCCGCCCCCTTCGTCAACACAACAATCGGAGCAAAGCGGATATACTTCTCCAATTCATCTGGGTAGCTGCGAAGATCTTCGTCACTTAGGATTAACACATCAAGGTAGGGCAAGATAGTTTCCGCGGTTTCCCACCTTTTCGCGTGAACTTTGCCGTTGGCTCCCCAGTGGCGGAGCCACCCTTGCGGTGTTGCACCTATTAAGGTATCTTCGCTAAAACAGTGAACCAGTTCCGCTGAAACTTCATCTGCAATCGGACACAAGTAGACTATATCCGTAGTACACCATTCGGCGGGGATATCGCTTCCCTTCAGTTGTTTTGCGTGCCCTAAGATGAATTGCTGTCTACGGCCATTTTCATCGTACTGGTTATCAAAAATTGTTGTTTCGGGCGATTCATGGTAAACAGTGTCAATGCCCTCCAGAAGGCAATGCTGCCGGTCGAAGTTTTTACCAACAGCCGTGACAGCCCGCGCCCGGCACCCAAGATTGCAGGCTGTCAGTGTAGAATAGGAGGCAGATCCGCCAAGGATATAGCCATCTGGAGAAACATCATAACAAAAATGGCCGATTGAGAGAAAAGTTGGGCGCATCTAAAAGATATGTCCTTTTTTCGGGTTTATAGTTCAAACACAGGCTCCATGCGAGCCCACCATTCGTCTGCCTGCGCTTCCGCTACCGGTTCTTGGAAGGTTCGCATCAATTCGTCCCAAGCTTTGCACCGCGGATGTTCTTCAAGATAGCGCGGAAAATCACGTGCCATATCAAACGTATCAACGGTTTCCATCGCCATAAATAGACAGCAGCCTAATAGATAGATATTCATTTTCGTTATACCGACTGCTTTGAGGGCATCTAATACTTCGGGCCAAGCATCCCGGTGATACGCTTTATACTGTTCAATAACAGATGGATGGTTTTTCAGGTTCAACGTTAAGCCGAAGTGCTTCATTTTAATGCTGCCAATGCTTTTTGGACTATTTCACCGTGGTCAAACGCGAGTTGCGGTAAATCGGCGGTTGAGAACCACGCAACTTCGGATGCATCCGAACCTGCGGTAACGTTTGGTATCCTCTTTTTATCAACAACGCCTGCGTAAGCAACAGTAATGACACGTCCACGCGGGTCCCGGTTGGGGTGCCCGAAGGCCCCTATTTGTGTTAATTGTGCATCTGCCACGCCTGTTTCTTCGTGTAACTCGCGAAGGGCACTCGCTTCAAGAGATTCATCCCTCTCCAAAAACCCACCCGGCAATGCCCACAATTTTTTGAAAGGTAGGTTTTTACGCCGAATTAACAAAACCTCTGGATGCGGAAACGCATCCGTCAAAAGGACGATATCAACGGTAACCGAAGGGCGAGGGTAATCATAGCAATACATTTCAATAATTAATATACCAAATTTGGAATTCTTTGTCAACATCTTTTTTTACAAAAACAGAATATTCGGTTTTCACGCCCTTAGTTTTCTCTTAAATACCTGATTTCATTTGAAATTGTAAGGGCGGAGCCCTGTTTCTGCCTTCATTTGATATGAGATGATGCCCATACCCAATTTTTACTTGAAATAACTCGATGATTTATGTAATAATAAAAACTATGGAGCTATCCAGTGCTCAGTTATCAATCGCTAACAGATAGGTAGTGGTGCGGATGGAGCCTAGATTAAATCCGTGCTCCAGATGGTATGCGAAATTGACTCGTTTAAAGGATGCGGAGCTATGAAAACCCGATTTAAAAAAGCCATCCGAAATGCTCTTGTTCTCTCCGTTGTGCTTCATATTATACTGATTCTCATTCTGAGAGCAATATATCAAATTGCCCCGGCCCCGGCAGAAGATGTGACACAAGTAGAGATTACAAGAATAAAGCCACAGCGTTCCCTCCGGCCGCTGAAACGTAAGTCGTATATTCCACCTGAATTAACACAAGTTCAGGAGAAAAAGGTGCAGGTTCAGGTTGAAGTTGTGCAGCCAGTTCCGCTTCAGCCTGCTGCAGCACCGCTTGTGCATCGGAATCCGGTGGTTCCATTCCGGGGGCCCGCGCTCCCTACGCCGCGCACATTGGAGAATAGCCAATCCGGTGTAGGTTCCGAAGCCGGTATAGGCGGCAGCCAAGTGGGCAATCGTGTGAGGGCAGGCGGCTTGGCACCCCGAGGCCCATCCGGCAGCGTAACGTATCGGTTTGTCAAGCCACCTGCCCAAGAGCTCCTTCCCGATATCGGCGAGATGGTACTGCAGGATATGACGCTTGCACGCATCGGGCAACACATTTTGGCCACCCGCACCACTAACGTGGTTGATGTTGTCTTCGTTATTGATGCCAGTGGCAGTATGAAAGATAACATTAACGCAGTCCGAAACTATCTGAATCGCATGACAGAGTTGTTTGATAATGCCAAACTGGACTTTACCTTGGGCATCGTTATTTTTCGAGATAGCACTACGTATTCGATGCTCGGTTGGGATTTTGAAGTGATTCCACAAACCCGTTCTGTTTCTCTCATCAAAAGGAGCCTTGCCCAGGTAAAGTGCCGCGGCGGCGAAAAGGCAATGGATGCCCTCATCCGCGCCGCAGATGAAGTCAAATTCCGGCGAGACGCTGATGTCCATTTCATCCTCGTCACAGACGAATATGTGAGTGGAGCTTATTCCTCAATAGATGTAATGATGAAGATGAAGACATCTAAAATCAAGGTAGATGTTATCGGGCGCGATGAACCGTTTCAAAAGTTCATCGCAAAAAGTACGGGCGGCTTATGGTTGCCCATTTCCAGTCTAGCTTTACAGTAATACCAAACGAAGGAGCGGAAACAGTGCACTGCCTTTACAAATTTGGCCCTTCGTTGCATCCTCACACGGAATTCCGGAAGACTGGAAAGGGCAGGATGGAAAAGAACCGTCCCCCAATCTGCCAACCTTCCACTCTTCCCTCCCTTGCGTTCCTTGTTGAAAATGTCCCGTTTATAGGCGGCAACTTGGATAAAATGTAAGAAATGGGTTTGAATAGCAAGTCATGTAAGAAATAAAAAAGTTGTTCATTAAAATGCACAACTTGGTATAAGATGCCTATGTTTTTCCGAGATTCTGATACGTTGCGGCGTGCTGCCGCACTATACAGAAACGATGCTCACTATGCCCTCGCTTTGGTAACCCTTTTTCTCGCCGTGAGTGGGTTCATTGCGATGCACCATGAAATGTGGCGCGACGAAATTCAGGCGTGGCTGCTCGCGAGGGATAGTGCCTCCATCTTTCAACTCTTTGCCCATCTCAAATATGAGGGACATCCGGGATTATGGCACCTCTGCCTGATGCCCCTCACCCGCATCACCGCCTCGCCTATTATCATGCAGGTGTTCCACCTCAGCATCGCCGGGGCTACCGTTTACCTGTTTGCTCGATACTCGCCTTTCAACCGACTTCAAAAGTTTCTGTTTGGCTTCGGATACTTTGCACTCTATGAGTACGCTATCCTCGCGCGAAACTATGCCCTCGGCCTGCTGCTCATAACTATCTTCTGTATCCTTTTTAAAAAACGTTACGAACGCCCTATTTGGGGCGGCGTTACCCTATTCTTCCTTGCCCACACTAGCGTCCACGCGTTAATTCTTACTATCTCCATAAGTTTCGCACTCATGTGCGAGTATCTCTACCGTCGCCGAAACGAAACATGCCTCGAAAATAGCAGAGGCACTTGGATTGGCGGTGCCCTCATCAGTATCGGTATCCTGACTGCTATATTACAACTTAAGCCTCCCCCCGATACTGGATTTGCTGTTGCATGGAAATTTGAATATGACGCAGCCCATTTGAACAAAGTCATCAACCTCATCACCCACGCTTACTTCCCGTTGCCGAAAGCAGTGATGGGGTTTTGGAATTCACACCAATTAGAAACGTACGCCCTCTTCCAAGCCGTTCAAACGCCACTCTGTTGCCTCATTATTCTCTGTGGGATACTCTTATTGCTCAAACGTCCCACCGCTCTGCTCATCTATCTTATAGCAACCCTTGGACTCCTCACCTTTTTTTATGTCAAATACTTAGGCAGTATGCGCCACCACGGTTTCCTGTTTCTCACATTTATCCTGGCGATTTGGATTTACCGTGATTGCCCGGAGATAAACCTCCCCTTCAACCGCTTTGCTGAAGCCGCATCACGACTCTTGGTGCCCGTTTTTACCGTCATCCTCATCTTCCATGTTATCGGCGGCATCACCGCAGCGCGAATGGATATCCGTCATGTTTTTTCCTATGGCAAGCAAACGGCAGCTTATATCCAAGCGCAAGGCATGCAAGAGATACCCATGGTTGGCGAGAGTGATTTCGCTGTCAGTACCATCGTCGGCTATTTGCAAAAGAAGCAGATTTACTACGCGCGTGGCAGCCGATTCGGCTCCTTTGTCCGATGGGACAACGCCCGAAACCACGCGGTCGCTGACGCTCGCGTCATTGAAGCAGCAAAAACACTAAGTACCGAAACATCGCAAGATGTCCTAATTATCTTGAATCGCGCTTTAGACACTGAACTGCGTGAACAGCACCGTCTCACCACTTTAGTTCAATTCACAGGTTCCATCGTTGGAGACGAAGGCTTCTACCTGTACCTAATGCCGGGGCTTTGATTGAGTGCATTTTATAGTCAAATACGAGTTGATACCCCATAACGACACACAGGTTTAGACACACGCATAAATGCGTGTGCTTTTTAGCGATGCCCGTAAAAACAGGAATATTATCAAACTTTCACGATAAATGACTCTGAGATAATAAATTTTTCTTGACATAAATTACAAGAAGTGGTATCCTATTTAAAATTGTTTTTGTGTACGGAAAATCCAATGGAGAACTGCTTGACGCATGCCAAAGCCGAAAAGAAAACGCAGAAACCCACAACCTTCAGAACCGGAGGCAGACGAAAGCTTATGTCTGCCCCAAACAGCACCGTTGCAAATTCGTTATTACGGTGACCCGGTGCTCCGCAAAAGAGCACAACCTATTCAGGAAATTGACGATGCCGAACGCCAACTCGCGGAAGAAATGTTGATGACACTTTACTCCACCGGCAACGGCATCGGGCTAGCCGCAACGCAAGTCGGCATTTTGAAGCGGTTTATCGTTATCGACATAGGTGAAGAGGACGACGAGGATTATGAACCGTTACTGTTGTTTAACCCTGAAATTCTTAGCACTGAAGGAGAAGTAGTCGTAGAGGAGGGATGCTTGAGCATGCCCAATATCACAGCCGATGTTAAACGTCCGGAGAAAGTTATCGTTGCCGCGCTGAACCCCCGCAACGAAAAGATTCATATCGAAGCCGACGGCTTGCTCGCACGCGTCCTACAGCACGAAATCGACCATCTCAACGGTGTCCTCTTTATTGACCGGATTGGCAGTTTAAAACGACAGTTTCTCATTAGTGACTTAAAGAAACTACAACAAGCCGAACGCCCCTTTTAAAAGTAGTAGGCACGCACCGCCGTGCCGTAACATGCATAAAAGTAGTAGGCACGCTCCGCCGTGCCGTAAACGGATAAAAGTAGTAGGCACGCACCGCCGTGCCGTAAACGGATAAAAGTAGTAGGCACGCTCCGCCGTGCCGTAAACGGATAAAAGTAGTAGGCACGCTCCGCCGTGCCGTAACATGCAGAGACAATTTATGTTAAAACAGAAACCCGGTCGCGAGCTCGAGGCACCTCTACAGACGAAAGTCAACGAACTCTATACGGGCTTGCGTGCCTATCAAAAAGCCATCGTCGCGTTTTCGGGCGGAGTTGATAGTACATTTCTTGCAGAGGCAGCACAGCACGCGCTAGGGGATAACGCCCTTGCTGTCACCGCTATCTCCGATTCCTACCCGATTCGCGAAATGAGAGCCGCACAGGATATCGCCAAGCACATCGGCATCCGACTTGAGACGGTCCATACGGAAGAATTGGAACTGGAGGGATACGCCAGCAACCCAACCAATCGGTGCTACTTCTGCAAAACAGAACTCTTCGATAAACTGCGCCCCATCGCTGAAAAATATGACATGGGCACTATCGTCTACGGTGCAATCCCAGACGATGTCGGCGACCATCGCCCTGGAATGGATGCCGCGAAACGAATGGGCATCCAGGCCCCCCTGATTGATGTCAACTTAACGAAGGCAGAAATTCGCGAGATTTCAAAAGCGTGGCAACTCCCCACATGGGATAAACCCGCTTTCGCCTGCCTCTCCTCACGGTTTCCTTATGGCATGCGCATCACTCGTGAATTGCTACGGCAGGTAGATGCCGCCGAGCAATTTCTCTACGATTTAGGCATTCGTCAATTTCGCGTCCGACACCACGGAGAGCTCGCCCGAATTGAACTCGACGCGCAGGAAATTTCGAGATTGCTCGCAAAAACCGTGCGGCGCGACATCAGCGCACACTTTAAAACATTGGGCTACACCCATGTCACGCTTGACTTGCAAGGTTATCGTTCTGGCAGCCTGAATGAAGGAGTCACCAAGATCATCGCAGGAGCATAGCACAATGAAAACTGTTCATGAGATGTTTATCGGAACGAACTCTTCACACGCTAGACTCGAACCGTCAGATATATTCCTGGATCCTGCTAAGGATATTCTCATCGGTGCAGCTGTTTTAATAGGGACTGTGGGTTTAGTCATCCTTTTTCGGTTTTTGCATAGGAGGTGGAAAAGCCAGCGTTACAGCCGCACACCTTCAGGGCCGGTATCTTCTCAAAAGAAGGGTTTGACACAATATGAAAAACGGATGCTTGCGCAAAAAATTCGGGACACCAGAAATGATAATCTTAAGAAAAGTTTCGCCGGCGAAGACAACTCTACCTATATGATACTTGCCACGGTAGGGCTGATTGTAATAGTCTTACTGTGGCTGCTGTATGCCATATCAAAAGGATTTAAACCATATTAATACGCTTATTAAATAAAGTTAACTATGTCTAATCAACAAACACAACCGCTTATCGGCGTAGACGCTTTCAGTTGGAAAAAATGGGATGCTTGTACACACTGCGGGCTCTGCTTGCCAACCTGCCCTACCTATCGCGAATTAGGTTTAGAAACTGATTCCCCGAGGGGTAGGTTATATCTCATGGGCAGTGCCTTCAAAACGGAGGATGCCACGCCCCTCAGCGAGGAATGGTCAGAATACATTTACCGGTGCCTTGACTGCCGCGCATGTGAAACTGCCTGTCCCTCCGGCGTTCACTTCGGCGAACTGCTTGAACAAGCACGTGCCATCTATGAACTGAATGCACACCGCTCAACAGGCTATCGATTCTGGAGCAACCTCGTCTTCAAGCAAATTCTGCCGAACAAAGAACGGTTGAACCTCATCTTTGAACTTATGTGGCTATACCAACGGCTCGGCATCCGATGGCTTGTCCAAAAAACGGGAATTCTCAAGCTGCTGGGGCAACTCGGGCAGATGGAATCGTTACTCCCGAAAATTCCATCGCCACGACTCAAATATTCGATACGCGACATCACACCCGCCGAAGGTGAAACCCGCTATCGCGTCGGATTCATCCCAGGGTGTATCATGAACCAGGTCTTCACAGAGACGAATTTGGCAACCATCCGCGTCTTAGCACAAAACGGATGCGAAGTCGTCACACCGCGACAGCAGACCTGCTGTGGGGCACTGCATCTTCACAACGGCGTGCGGGATGTGGCTTCCGCCCTTGCCAAACAGAACATTGATGCCTTTGAGAGGGAAAATTTAGACGCGATTATTATCAACTCTGCAGGTTGTGGCGCGACGCTCAAGGAATACGAAGCACTCTTGGAACGCGACACCGTTTACGCAGCGAAAGCGGAACAATTCAGCCACAAGATGCGCGACATTAGCGAATTCTTAGCCGAAATTGAGATGATACCTCCCACGGGAGAAATTCAGCGGCGCGTTACCTACGATGAACCGTGTCATCTTCTACATGGGCAAAGGGTGCAGGCTCAACCACGCAAAGTACTGCAGGCGATACCGGGGCTTGAGTTGGTTGAACTAACCGAATCGGAATGGTGCTGTGGGAGCGCGGGAATCTATAACATCACACAACCTGAACTTTCACAAGATATTCTGGAACGGAAAATGGCGCACATCGCCGAAACTGAGGCGGACATTGTTGCAACAGGCAACCCAGGCTGTCTCCTACAGATTCAGCTCGGCATCCAAAAACACGGATTACCTATGAAAGCCATGCACCCCATCAATCTCCTGGATTGTGCCTATCGTGGTATCGCCCCGGAAGATTGGGAAGAATAACGCGTTTGAGGTGGACAAAGCCCTTGGACGCAGGAATGAAAAAACGTGACATCTTTAAGAAAATATGGTAAAATTCCAACATGGTCTTGTCAGATAGGGACATCCTTCAGTATATAAGCGCGGGGAAAATCAAAATTACCCCAGCACCCGATTTACAAACACAGTTAGGCAGTTGCTCTATTGATTTCAAATTGAGTAACACCTTTCGTGTGTTTGAGCACAGCAAGTATGCTTACATCGATTTGCGCGCAGGGATTGATACCAACGATTTGATGCGAAGAGTTGACGTTCCGGATGGCGAAGCCTTTACGATGCAGCCCGGTGAGTTTGTCCTCGCAGCAACACAAGAAAAACTGGAATTGGCAGATGACGTGATGGCGCGGCTTGAAGGCAGAAGCAGTTTAGGTAGACTCGGCATCCTTGTCCACAGTACTGCTGGGCTCTTCGACCCGGGATGGATTGGTACTGCCACCTTGGAACTGGGGAACCTCGGCCGCATGCCTGTCAAATTGTACCCAGGCATGCGGATTTGTGCGTTTACCTTTGAACAGCTCTCTTCGCCGGCGAAAGTACCATATCAATTAAAACCCGCGAACAAATATGCAGGGCAGAATGGCCCTGAGACAAGTCGTTTCGCCAAAGATTTTGAATTTTCGTAGCGGTGTAAGATTCACCTAAACATGCTGAAAAGTTGGGCAAATTTATGCCTAATAATTTAGCAATTCCTTACAGATGCATGTCCCAATTGCCCCTATTGCAGCGCATCAATGGCTATTTCATCTCGGCAACCCGCCGTTTCACGCAAGTCGGGTGTCGTTTACAAGCCGATATTAAGAAGGCATGCGAGAATTAACCGAATTTTTCGTCAATTGATGCCTTAAAAGGCTAGAAAGTATAGAATTGGCATAGACTTTGCTTTGTTTATTGGTAAGGTGCTTCGTCACATGTTAGGAGTTGCGCATTCAGTTGACGAACCTATTCCATTTTGTGTTTATTGTATATTCAAAGCGTGCTAAGGGCACACTAGAATTAAACTAGGAGGAAACGCGAATGACACCAAGTGAGGTGCTTGCGCTTGCAAAAGAGAACGATTTAAAGATAGTAGACCTCAAATTTACGGATCTGCCTGGGATGTGGCAGCACTTCTCCATTATGGTTGACGAGTTGACCGAAGATCTGTTTGAGGAGGGAATCGGTTTCGACGGGTCCAGTATCCGCGGTTTCCAGGCGATTAACGAAAGTGATATGTTGCTTTTCCCGGACCCAACGACGGCTCTCATCGACCCAGTCTGTAAAATTCCGACCTTGAGCATCACGTGTAACATCAAAGATCCAATTACGTTGGAAAATTACACGCGCGATGTGCGGCATATTGCACAGAAGGCAGAAGCGTACCTTGAGTCCACCGGCATCGCAGATGCCAGCTATTGGGGGCCCGAGGCTGAATTCTATCTCTTGAACGATATCCGCTACGGGCAGAACCAACATTCGGGGTTTTACTTTGTCGATTCAGTTGAGGGCAGTTGGAATTCCGGGCGCGAAGAGAATCCAAACCTGGGTTACAAACCGCGTTACAAAGAGGGCTATTTCCCTGTACCACCCTCCGATACGCTTCAAGACATCCGCTCCGAGATCTGCCTCAAGCTGATCGAATCCGGCGTTGATGTTGAAGTTCATCACCACGAGGTAGGTACCGCGGGGCAAGGCGAGATTGACATCCGTTTTGACGAGCTGACCCGCGTCGGTGATAAGATTGCGTTGTATAAGTACATCATCAAGAATATTGCCCGCGCCCATAATTTGGTAGCCACCTTCATGCCGAAACCGCTCTTCCAAGACAACGGCTCCGGGATGCACATCCACCAAAGTCTATGGAAAAATGGGAAAAACATCTTCTACGACCCGCAGGGGTATTCGCTGCTTAGTGATGACGCGCTCTACTACATCGGTGGCTTGCTCAAGCACGCCCAGTCGCTTTGCGCAATCATAGCACCCACAACCAACTCATACAAGCGCTTGGTACCGGGGTATGAAGCACCTGTCAACATCGCCTACTCGCAGCGAAACCGTAGTGCATGTGTGCGTATCCCAGTCTACTCCAAGAGTGAAAAGGCGAAACGGATTGAATTCCGCACACCGGATCCGTCTTGTAATCCTTACCTCGCCTTCAGCGCACTGCTCATGGCAGGCCTTGATGGAATCCAAAACAGGATCCACCCAGGCGACCCCTTGGACAAAGACCTCTACGACCTTGAGCCAGAGGAACTCGACAACATTGAGTCCACCCCCGTTTCCCTCGGAGACGCGCTTGATGCCTTAGAAGACGACCACGAATACCTCCTCAAGGGCGATGTGTTTACGCAAGATGTCCTTGATGTCTGGATCGATTACAAACGCGAAAATGAGGTAGATGCCATTAATATGCGTCCGCATCCTTATGAATTCTTCCTCTACCACGACATCTAAGTCAATGTGCTTGTAGGCGTGATTTCCAAGCACACAAACGAGGGCGGAGCATTGGCTCCGCCTGTCAACCAGAGCCGTTTGTAGGGGTGATGCCACAGGCGAATTTGTGCCGAAGTTGAAAATCGAAATCGTTGTTGCCGAAGAGAACGTTGATAAAGTCGTCGAAGCTGTGCAACAAACTGTGTCCAGATGAGTTTTGTACCTCAGCCCTTTTGTAAGGGCGGACTGTCATATCCGTCCAACATAACCCTAGCCTATTTAGTTATTAGGAGAGAATCCCATGAAAAAACTAGAGTGTATTATCCGCCCCTTCAAGCTAGAAGAGGTAAAAGAAGCCCTCAGCAGTGTTGGTGTCCGGGGAATGACGGTCAGCGAAGTTCGCGGATTTGGGCGTAGCCGCGGGCATACCGAGCTGTACCGGGGAAGCGAATACACGATCGAATTTGTGCCGAAGTTGAAAATCGAAATCGTTGTTGCCGAAGAGAACGTTGATAAAGTCGTCGAAGCCGTACAACAAGCCGCGTCCACTGGAAAAATCGGCGATGGCAAAATCTTCGTGCTGCCTATTGACGAAACCATTCGTATTCGGACAGGTGAAAGAGGGCCTGCCGCTGTTTAAATTTCTATTCTATTTTCTCCCGGAGAGGCGGGTCCCGCACCCGCCTCTTTATTTTTTAGAATGAAGGCCCGAGGGCGTTTAGGCTTCCAAGCATGTTGCCAGTTATGCCGCTAGTGCGCGTAAGAACGCTTCAAAGCTAGGTGTCAGGGAGGCTACGAGATTTAACTGCTTGAGGTGCTCCAAGTTAGGCATTGCTTCCAAGGCAAGTCTTACGGCGTTCACATCGCTCTGTGGAAAGCGCGCTGTGAGCACCGCGAGCGTGTTCTCGATAGCGCACTCGCGCGCACCTTGTTCTATGCCTTGTTCTATGCCTTGTTCTATGCCTTGTTCTATGCCTTGTTCTATGCCTTCCTGAAGATGCCGTTGTCGTAGGTGTTCGTAAAACGGTGATGTTTGCATGGATTCCTCCGTTATCAAGCCCATAAAAAGTTCTTCTGGATGCACGAAACTCCCAAAAACCGACATCGCAAATAATAATGTCGCACGTGTGGTCTCATCCACTGGGGCTGCTTGCGTCGCCTCAACACACTTTCGCACCCACGCCTCTGCCGGCATACCTGCTGGCGGCACCATCAATGGTGTGAGGGGTTTAGGCTTCCAAGCATGTTGCCAGTTATGCCGCTAGTGCGCGTAAGAACGCTTCAAAGCTAGGTGTCAGGGAGGCTACGAGATTTAACTGCTTGAGGTGCTCCAAGTTAGGCATTGCTTCCAAGGCAAGTCTTACGGCGTTCACATCGCTCTGTGGAAAGCGCGCCGTGAGCACCGCGAGCGTGTTCTCGATAGCGTTCTCGCGCGCACCTCGTTCTATGCCTTGTTCTATGCCTTGTTCTATGCCTTGTTCTATGCCTTGTTCTATGCCTTGTTCTATGCCTTCCTGAAGATGCCGTTGTCGTAGACGTTCGTAAAACGGTGATGTTTGCATGGATTCCTCCGTTATCAAGCCCATAAAAAGTTCTTCTGGATGCACAAAACTCCCAAAAACCGACATCGCAAACAATAATGTCGCACGTGTGGTCTCATCCACTGGGGCTGCTTGCGTCGCCTCAACACACTTTCGCACCCACGCCTCTGCCGGCATACCTGCTGGCGGCACCATCAATGGTGTGAAAGGCAGCAACCCTATCGCCTGCGTATCCAAAACGGCTTCCCCATCCAATGCGTAGAGTCGGATAACTTTGTACTTTATGTTGAGTCCAAACGTCTCATCGCGTTTATACCCGAAGTGTCCCGGGTCGTCACGCCCCGCTGGTGGCCGCAAGTAAAGCACGATTGAATACACATGCTTTTCATGCTGGAGCACCAGAAAACTCGCATACGCCAAAACGCGTAACGGCATCGGTTTTGCCCGGCTGTCGTCCGTCTGCACCTCAATGTGGAGTATCGCCTCTTCATCGGGGAGCCGAATTTTGAAGGTGACATCGTTGTGATGCATCTTAACTGTAGGTTGCTCCGTGTTGAGTTTCTCTAAGATTTCAATATCTGGTATGTCAAGTCCCAATGCAGCGAATTCATGGGAGAATCGGTCCAGAATGTGTTTCATCATCGCATCATATTGTGCCATAGAATACCTATTCCTCAATTAGGACAGACTTAATTTGTTAGCGTTTAAGGGAGGAAACACACAGTGCGTGCCTCCTACTTTTGCGTCTGTCGTGTTGATGTAAGAAAGTATACCTTCGTTTGGGTGAGGTTGTCAAGGTATTTTTTCAGGCTTTGTCAGGCGCGTTTCGCCCCTCTCTTGTTATGCTGTTAAACGCCGGTCGGCCTCACATAGATTCGTGTCAATCCAACAACGAAGCCACAAGTGATTCCATCGCTGGCACCGTACCGACATCTGGCAAGGATGACATCGCCGCCCATGTCTCGTATCCTCCCTCGTGTGTCAACGCTTCGTCCGTGCAGATGTAGCCGATATACCCATTCGCCAAACTGACGAGGAACAACTGGCTCGCATCGGATGCTGATTTGATGTTCAATCCTGTCTCAACGAAAACTTCCCCGGGCAACGCCACAATCGCCGCCTCGCCGAGTCGAAGTACTTGAATTGGTGCTGTCATCTGCGTCGGCAACTTCGCCAAGCGTTGGCATTCACGCGCGTAGATGTCAACCAATGCGGTTGGTATTGGCTGTCCAACTACCCAGCTAAACGGTCCCCTTTCATATTTGTCATAAGTGCCAGTCGGCACGGAGAGCGCCTGCTCAGCGACTTGGAGATCTTCGGCAGTAATTTGCTTGCGCGGGAACGTCAGCGTGGCAATCTCTCCGTTGAGATAGAGGGTGTCGTGCATCTCCATGAACTGCATTTCAGTGATAAAATGCCCCGCGAGAACGTTCGCCATCTTTTCCGCCTGCCGATGGCCGCGCGCTGTCCATTTCGTCTGCCCGCTGAAGTCGATATTGTTAATCTGTCCCGATGCGGCGTTCCAGAGGAGCGAAACGCAAGTATCCCCTAAATAGTGTTGCATAAGTCGATCGAAGTGCCCAAAATAGTCGGCGGACACTGCATTGCCGTTGTCTGTACCGATATAGTGGAGCGAAAAGTTGGCAACAGCGGAGATGGGTGTGCCGTCATCCGCTTCGACGAACATCATCGCTAACTCCGGGTCGATTGTACCGGTCGGTGCTACAAGGTCGGGATGTTCAATCCCTGGATTCATGCGGACGGTGCCATCTTTCATGTGCCAACGCCGATTAAAGGTGATGCGGTCTTCGTTGACACTCGCAAATCCCACCCGCGCCGGACAGAGTCGCCAAATTGCTAGTTCGACAGCATCGGCAATTTTCAATGGCACCCAATCAGTGTAACCGGTATCCTCATCAACGCCAAGCAAGTCGGCAATTGCAACAGCGGTATGCGTATGCGTGGCGTTTACCATAACATGTGCCGCCGGGATGTCACACCGATCGGCGATACGTTCCTTGGCCCGGTCTGCCATCTGCTGTGTCACAGCGATGAGGTCGCAGGTAACCAGTGCTAAGCGGGTAGAACCGTTATCAATAACAATGGCTTTGGCAAACAGTTCATCATCAATATTTTCCGCGTATCGCGGCCGAAATCCACCCGGAATCGCCGTGCCGAGGGGTGGGGTGATATTCGCGGTCGCGCTGCCTGCTTTAAGTGTCGTTTGCATTGTTGAGTCTCCATTTTTGATAGGATAATCCTCTATTTTAACCCATTTATACAAATGTATATAGGAAATTAGCAATTCCCAACACCAATTTCGTGTGAGGAGGCAACTTAGGTGATAAATTGGACATCTAAGTAATCCCCATATCCCTCAATTTTTTCTTGACATTCCCAAATTTTCATGTTATTATTTAAACATATTTTCTACCTTACGAGCTGCATGACTACAGTCTAGCTTGCAAGCCCGTATTAAAAAAATAAAAGATAATGATTGAAGTCAGAGAACTCACAAAATCCTATGGCCCGACTATCGCTGTCAATCAGGTGACGTTTGACGCGCATGCTGGCGAAGTGTTAGGTTTCCTCGGTCCCAACGGTGCTGGGAAGACTACCACAATGCGCATCCTCACCTGTTATCTCTCGGCCGATAGGGGAAGTGCCACTGTTGCTGGTTACGACGTATTTGAAGAGTCTGTTGAGGTTAGGAAACATATCGGCTACCTGCCTGAAAGCGCGCCCCTTTACACAGATATGGGTGTCATTGAATATCTCAACTTTATGACACAGGTGCGGCATCTCCCTAAAAGCCAGCGGAAAGAGCGGACGCGCGCAGTCATCGACATCTGTGGGCTTGAGGATGTTATCCAAAAAGACATTGGTGAACTCTCAAAAGGCTACCGGCAACGCGTCGGCTTAGCGCAAAGCCTCATCCACGATCCGCCAATCCTGATTTTAGATGAACCTACCTCCGGGCTAGACCCGAGTCAAATCATTGAAATCCGCAACCTGATAAAGGACATCGGCAAAGAGAAGTTGGTGCTCTTCAGCACACACATTTTGCCTGAAGTCTCTGCCACCTGCAGCCGAATTCTCATCATCAACGATGGGAAGATTGTCGCCAATGGTACCCCGGATGAACTTTCGAGTCAAGCAAAGGGCGAAGATACTGTGCATATCGCTATCCGAGCCCCACAAGACGCAATTGAGGCAAAATTAGACACCTTGGCGTTTGTCTCCCAATGGAACCATGTGAAGACAGATGATGGGGTAGTTGGGTACAAAATCACTGCCGAGCAGGGCAGTGATGCTGCTGAGGCACTCTTTCACGTCGTTGTGGAGAACGGGTGGAGTCTCACAGAACTTCGTCAGGAATCCGTTGATTTGGAGGATGTCTTCCTGAATTTGACAGTCAGGGAACAAGAATAGAAGGAGCATCGCGGCTACATAAGCGTACACCTGGATGGCAGGGTTTCGGATAGCTCAGATAAAAGTGGGCGAGTCCTGTAGCATCGCTCGGAAAAGGGCACACGCCTACAAGCTGCCTAGTGCTTACAAACAAGAAATCATGACGAACATCACAGCTATTCTCAAGAAGGAATTCAGAAGCTATTTCAATTCGCCTATTGCGTATATTTTCATAACATTTTTCCTCGGCATTTCTTCGTGGTTCTTCTTTCGGAGTTTTTTCCTCGTTAACCAAGCCGAAATGCGCGGTTTTTTCGGGTTAATGCCGTGGATCTTTCTGTTTTTTATCCCCGCTGTCACCATGAAACTCTGGGCTGAAGAAAAGAAGCTGGGGACCGTCGAAATCCTGATGACACTGCCTATTCGAGATTACGAGGTGGTAGTCGGAAAGTACTTAGCGAGTTTTGCCCTCCTTGCCGTAACAGTACTACTCTCACTCGTCATCCCGCTTTCAGTCAGCTACCTCGGCGACCCGGATGGCGGAACGCTCATCGGGGGGTACATCGGGCTTTTGCTGATGGGCGGCGCGTATCTGGCGATTGGGCTCTTCGCTTCAACGCTGACCGAAAATCAGATTATCGCCTTTATTTTCGGAATTACTACCTGTTTTGTTTTGCTTATCATCGGCGAGGATATTGTGCTTTTCAATACCCCGAATTGGCTATTCCCAATTTTTAGTTACCTCGGCCTCGGTGCACATTACAGCAGTATTCTGAGAGGTGTCTTAGACTCCCGCGATATCATCTACTACCTGTCAGTCATCGGATTCTTTCTCTATCTCAGTGCTTTATCGGTTGAAAGCCGAAAATGGCGTTAAAAGTAGTAGGCACGCTCCGCGTGCCGTAAACCAATTGATAAAGGAGGTAAACCGTTTTGCTTAATAAACGAATCAAATACGGTAGCAATACCGTTGCGTTTGGAGCAATCATTTTTGGCATCCTCGCGCTGATTAATTTTTTCTCCACGCGCAACTTTATTCGCAGCGATCTCACCGAGGACAAACGCTATACTATCTCTAATGCTACCAAAAATGTTATTAAAACTTTAGACGATATTGTCACCATCACCGCCTATTTTTCCACAGCACCGGCGCAAGTCGCGCAAATCCGCAGTGATGTCAGAGATGTCCTAGACGAATACAATGCATTCTCTAAAAAACTCCAGATCGATTTTGTAAATCCCGCCGATTTCGACGATGGACAAAAACAAGAACTCCGTTTTAAGGGCATCCCAGAACTCCAAATCAATGTTGTGGAAGAAGATAAAGCGGAAATCGCTAACGTCTATATGGGCATCTCTATCGGATACAGCGGCAAAGAGGAAATCCTCCCGGTTGTGCGTTCAACCGCGAACTTAGAATACGAACTCACCTCCACGATTCTCAAAGTCACCGCGAAGGAATCGAAAACGGTGGGATTTTTGACAGGGCACGACGAGTTTGATATCAATGCCCAATCCTATCAGCAGTTCCGCGAACTCTTGGATAAAAACGCAAAGGGGCAATATAATCTCACCTCTGTCAGCCTGCAAGATGGAAAAGCGGTTGACCCAACCGTGGCGACTCTAGTTATTGCAGGTGCAAAACAGCCGATAACAGAACGCGAAAAATACGAAATTGATCAGTTTATTATGCGCGGCGGACGGGTAATCTTCTTGGTTGACGCGATTCTGCTACAACCCGGTACCTTGCAAGGAACACCACTTAGCACAGGTCTGAACGATCTGCTGCAGCATTACGGTGCCAAACTCGGCAATAATCTGTTAATCGATCGAAGATTCCACGACAACGCCCAGTTCCGACAAGGGTTCATGACCGTTTTTCGACCCTACCGCTATTTTGTCAAAATTATTAAGCCCAATTTTTCTAAAGAACACACGGTCACGAATCAGTTAGAGGCGTTGACATTGCCCTGGACGAGTTCCGTAGAATCCGTAGCGAAGGAGGGCATCACCGCAACGCCGTTGGCAAAGACAAGCGAATTTGGGCAGAGCATTCAAGGTTATTACAATCTTACGCCCGATTCCCCGATTCCCGATGCCGAGTTACAAGCCTATACGGTCGCCCTCGCTTTAGAAGGGAAATTCAAAAGCTTCTATGCCGATAAAGAGATTCCACCGGTAGCCACCGCATCGGCGGAAACCGAGAGTGGTATTTACCCCCGCGAGGCGGGGGAATCAACCCTCAGTGGTGAGATACCTGTCCCGACACCAAACGAGGAAGCGCGAACAACCAAGAACGAGGGTGAACAAACACAAATTGTTGTCGTTGGTACGGCACAATTCCTCGCACAGTTGCGGCCCGATGGCATCAACTTTTTCTTAAACACTGTAGACTGGCTGACACTTGGCGATGCCCTCATCGGCATCCGGTCACATGTTATCACCGACCGGCCGCTCCGTGAAGTCTCTGATATTGAGAAAAACCTTATTAAATACATGTGTACCATCGGCATTCCGTTGTTAGTTGTCATGTTTGGATTGATTAGATACTTCTTAAAAAGGAGAGCAAAACGGTTGGTTGAAGCCTTCAGCACCCGATAAATAAATCATGCTTTGTAAGTGAACGCGCGCTTTGCGGCGTAATGGTATCAGCCCCTGCTTTGCAGGGGTAATATACCACTGCGGCCAGATGCAACGTGCATCAAGGAATTTTATGCCCTCAAGACGTGCAGAACTAAGCAAAAACCAGATTGAGTTGTCAGGTGCATCTGCGCGGAGACGCAATAGTTAAAAAAATGAAAACAAAACAACTTCTGATTTTAGGCATCATTTTTATCGTTTTGGCACTTGTTGTCCTGATTTTTGAGAACCCCTTCGGACAGAGTGAGTATGAAAAAAAGATTGAAACAGCAATGCCTCTGTTTCTAAACTTCAATAAGGAGCAGGTTGCGAAAATAGAAATCATCGCTGCCGGTGAAACGACGACGCTCTCAAAACAGGATGGGCAGTGGGTAGTCGCCTCTATGGACAACTACCCCGCAGATAGCGAAGGCATAGCGGAATTGCTCACCAAGGTTCCCGAATTCAAGAATACCCAACTCGTCTCTAATAACCCCGAAAAGCAGGCGGAATTCGAGGTGGACAGCACCGGTGTTGAAGCAAAGTTGATGGATGCGAACCAAACACTGTTAGCGCACCTATTCGTCGGGAAAACAACACCTGGGTTCCTCAGTAGTTACGTGCGTGAGGCCGATTCCAACAATGTCTACGTCGCACAAGGGTATCTCCAATCTGTTTTTGACAAAGAGACCCGAACCTGGAAAGATCGGACTATCTTCGATTTTAACAAAGGCATCGTAACGCAGCTGAACATTACTTCGCCGGAGGAAACGGTGGAACTCCGTTTGGATGCAGAGGGCACGTGGCAGATGCTTCAACCCGCAGCGTCCGCTGTCAAAACGACCGAGGTGGACAGCCTCCTCACCACTTTCAGCGAGTTGGATACCGACGATTTCGCGGAAGCAAAAGATAATCTTGCTGAATACGGATTAGATGTTCCGCACTCGTCCATATCCGCAACGCTAAATGATAGTACAACGGCAACGCTGCACATCGGAAAAGAAGAGAGCGGCAAACTTTACGTCAAACGCGACGATAAAGACACCGTCTTCATGCTATTCAAATCAAATGTCGATGGACTAATAAAAAAGTCTGAAACCCTCACGGAGGAGGTAACTCCCCCAGAGCCTGAAACTGAAGAATAAGCGGCAGCTTGGAAAGAAACTTACCCCGCAAGCGGGGTAGTATCTTGTCCCGCCATCTTTTAGGGACACCTGTCATTATAGGAGACTATCGAAATGAAAAGAGGCAATCTCTGGTTATTGGGACTCAGCGCATTGCTGATGACAACTCTCATTGCCTGTGACACAAATATGACTTCAACGTTATTGCGACCGCCAACTGGCAGAACTATCCAGGTTACTGGGAGTGGTACAGTCGTCGGTGACCCGGACATGGCAACCCTTAATTTGGGGGTTTCCGCTGAGAAGGAGACAGTCGCAGAAGCCCGCGAGGCAGCGGCGAGTGCAATGACAGATGTGATAGAGTCCCTGAAAGGGAACGCTGTCGCTGAAAAAGACATTCAGACGCAGGCGTTCAGCATCCATCCGCAGTATAACTACACAGATAGCGGGCGTGTGCTTCGTGGGTACAGAGTGGACAACACCGTCACCGCAAAGGTGCGGGAGTTGGACACCCTCAGTCAGGTTATTGACGATGCCGCCGAAGCAGGCGGGGATATTGTCGTTGTAAACACTATTCAATTTATGATTGAGGATTCCACAGCGTTACAGACGCAGGCGCGTGGCTTGGCAGTAAAAAATGCAGAGGCGAAAGCACAAACTTTAGCCCAAGCGAGCAGTGTTTCCCTTGGGAAACCTGTTTCTATTATAGAGACGACGCAAGCTGCAAGCCCACCGATCGCTTATGCGGAGGCAGCATCCCTCGCTGCCGATAGCGCGCGCACTTCCACACCCATTGAATCCGGCGAACTCGCCGTTAGCGTGAATGTCACTGTCGTTTATGAGATTGAATAAGTTTTTCGCACCGACACTGTAGGGACAGGTTTCACGCCTGTTCCTATCCTATCTTATACAAGTGATTGCGGAAAGAAACTTGCCCCCGCTTTGCGGGGGTAATTACCACTAGGTTAAAGTTTTTTGGTAGCAGTTCATATCCCAAGGGTCGGCTTCGCTCTCAGTGGATAGGCATATCCACTGCACTCCAACCGAGCGGCGATTTAGCACCTGTCCAAACCGACGCAACACACCTCACCCACGGAAAAACAAGCTGTCAAATGTCTTGACATTCAAGTGCCATTTGTGTATCATGTCCGTATGAAAATGAAAGAAAATAGACGCTGCCCAAAAGCTGCCCTTGCAAATAACAGATGCTGCCTGGACGCGAATATTGCCTTTCCGCGCTGACTGTCCCAAAGTCTAATAAACGATTCTGGAACGGATGAGACAACCCATCTAAGAAACTCGCGACAGCGAAAGGTCGGAAGCCGTCATGTTACTAACACTCATACGCCAAGAGGTCCTCTCCCATCTGATGAGCGCGCGTTTTTTTGCTGCTGTCATCATGACCCTCCTGCTCATTGTCGCCAATACCGTGGTGCTTATTGATGAGTACGAGCGTCGACTCGCTGACTACAACGGTCAAGAAACGGCGCATCGTCAGAAAGTGGAGGAGGCACAAACTTATTCCGCTTTAGAACTGTTTGTTGAACGTCCGCCGAACCCCTTAAGTCTCTTTAGTACGGGGTTAGAGAAACAGCTTGGAAGTACTGTTGAAATCTATTATAGCCTTGTCCCGTTGATTTCGAGCGCATCCGCTCGATATCTGACGAACCCGTTTTTGAACCTTTTTTTAAAGATTGATCTTGTCTTTATCTTTCAAGTGGTTCTGAGTTTACTCGCGCTGCTTTTTGCTTACGATGCCATTTCTGGAGAACGGGAAGCCGGCACCTTGCGGCTAGTTATCTCGCATCCTGTCCCGCGAGGTTCTCTCCTGGTTGGCAAATATCTCAGTGCTATGGTTTGCCTGCTGCTGCCCGTGTTCCTGAGCATATTGTCGGTTCTGATTCTGTTATCGATAGCGAGTTCGGTTCAACTGAGGCCGGATGACTTTCTCCGCATCGGTGGGATTGTCCTGACGACAATCGTCTACTTGTCCGTTTTCTACCTGATGGGGCTCCTTATTTCCACAATATCTCAACGCGCCGCCACCTCGCTCATGCTCTGCATGTTCTTATGGGTAGTTCTCGTGCTCGTTTATCCAACCTGGAGTCGGTTTACCCTCAATCCGGTGGGCGATACGCGCGCCGAAAAATTGTCAGTAGAGGAACAGGTAAATCAGATTTGGGAAGAAGTTGAGAGAGAAAAACGCAGGTTCGTAGCAAACAGTCCCCTTATGGGCAAACCGCCGTGGTTTAATCTGACAGGTTCGGGGAGGGTTGCCTGGGGAGATCGACGATATAAGATAGACCTGAAGTTGGATGCGCAATCCGAGGAACTTGTTCCTCATGTTCAAGAGTACCATAGAACGCTAAGTGCGTTGGAAATCCGCTTAGCAGAAAAGACGGCTTTGATACGAGAACAAAGTTTGGCAAGCACCGACATTCGACAAGCGAGGTGGGATGAACTTTTAATGAAGCTAAGTCCGGCAAGCCTCTATACGTTTGCAACGACCGCTTGGGTGGGAACCGATTTGGATGGCATGTTTGATTTTGCGCGCGCCACGCAGCGGTACCATCAATCCCTCATTGACTATTTTCACGATAAAGAGGCATTTGCCAGTCGGCTCTGGTTTGCCGCTGACAAAGGCAGCGTGGATTGGTTGGATTTGCCCCGGTTTCACTTTGAGCGTGAAGATGTCTGGGTCAACACACAGCGTGCGCTGCCTGAATTGTTTGTATTGTTGTTCATGAATCTGGTTCTGTTTATGGTAACAGTTTTGGTTTTTATCAAAACGGAGGTATAGAGTAGGGATTTAGATGTTGTTTTCGGCTTGATGGCTGTCAGCCGTCGGCTCTCGGCAGTCGGTAGTGCTGTGGCAGGCCAGTTTGTGTTTCCTGCCACATCCCGATGGCTTCCGATGGTTTGTTTCC
Source organism: uncultured Poribacteria bacterium (assembly GCA_958295855.1). Taxonomy (GTDB): domain Bacteria; phylum Poribacteria; class WGA-4E; order WGA-4E; family WGA-3G; genus CATQHH01. Next base: position 2,413,430 of record OY282383.1, read on the forward strand.
GAGTACCCGATAGCCGATAGCCAACCTTACACAATGGGAGATACGAAAAATGAAGATGCTAAAATTGGCGAGGCTTGTTCTGCTGTTGAGTACTACCTCGTTTCTGACAAACAGCTTGGCACAAAATTTTCCCCAAACTGCTAAAGCTCGTATTGATGTCCGGGAAGGGGCAATAAATGATATGGTGTTTTCTCCGGATGGGCACCATCTCGCAATCGCGAGTACAAAAAGTCTCCACCTTTATGATGCCAAAACTCATAAAGCACTTATCTCGTTCACCGGACATACAGAGTCGGTGTTAGCGGTAGCATTCTCTCCGAACGGTAAGCTTCTCGTTAGTGGCGGTTCGGACGAGACGGTGCGGTTGTGGCAGACAGACACCGGAGAACTCTTGCGTACCCGCGAAGAGCATTGGGGGGCTGTCAATGCTCTCGCATTCTCTGCGGATGGCGAAACGTTTTGGAGTGGGAGTAACGACGACAGAGAAATTCGATCTTGGTTTTCGTCTGATGGCGGCCGGGGCAGCGTGAGGCAGTACAGCTCCCAATACAGAAAGCCTACGGATGTATACACCGCAACCGCATTCTCACCGGATGCTGAAATCCTTGCAAGGGCAAGCACCGCCACTGCGCCCGATATGGGTGATGGTTTCCTCATTTTCCTCAGGTCTCTTCATGGAACCAGCACTTCACATATTTTTTTAGCAGAACATGCCCATCCAGTCAATGTGTTAACCCTCCATGTGGACGGTAAAACCCTTGCGACTGGAAGCACAGATAAGACAATCCAATTGTGGCATACAAATGACACGGACAAACCGCTCCATATCCTCGCGAAACACACCGGAGGTATCACGGATATAGCATTCTCAGCCACGGGTAAACTGCTTGCCAGTGGGAGTACAGACAAAACAGTTCAGTTGTGGGATGTTGAGACAGGGAAACCTCTTGATACGCTCACAGGACACACAAGCAAGCTTACTGCTGTAACCTTCTCTGGTGATAAAACCCTTGCCAGTGGGAGTTCCAATGGCACAGTGATGCTGTGGGATTTGAAGGAAGTCGCTCTAACTGACTAAAATGCAGGTTGCATGGCAATCCCTGCAGTGGGCGGTTGAGGGGTTTGATCTTCAGACCCCGCACCGCGGTTCGCTCAGACAGTCTCTAAGGAGCATCTATGATGGTTTGGCACATCCTTAAAAGAGAATTATTTGACCACATCAATAGTCTGCGCTTCGCATTAACTACGTTCGTTATGATTGTATTAATGGTAACCAACGCTATTGTGCATCTCCAGAAGCACGCAGACCGAATCCAGGAGTATTCCAAGAACGTTCCCGCATCCATTAACAACTTGAAGTCGCAGACGCGGCTGTATACGTTGGCCCAAAAGGGGCCCGGTGAACTTTACAAACGTCCATCTTCGCTCGCCTTCATTGCCGACGGTGGTGATATCTTTCTACCTAAGCTTGTTGCAAATGATGACTCTTGGAGGGCAGCCGACGTGGAAAGCATCGCGACTTTAGGTTATCCCGAAACAAAACAGAAATCAAAAAATTTACGGCCGCCGGCAATACCGCTGGATTGGGCATTTATCATCACGTATTTACTCTCTTTTATCCCGATTTTATTTACCTTTGACGCACTTTCAGGCGAGCGAGAATATGGAACGCTTCGATTGTGTCTTGCAAATCCCATTTCTCGGTCTGTGATAGTGGTGGGTAAATTCCTGGGGACACTCATCGCCCTCGTCCTTCCGTTCACTTTTGCAAGTTTGTTGAATATAACGATTCTTTCCACATCCCCCTGGATTCAATTTGACACCACAGACTGGGCACGCCTCGCTCTGGTCTTTCTCATTGTTTGTTGCTATATTTGTATCTTCATCGCCGTCGGGCTGATGGTTTCTGCTCGGCTAGAGAGCCGGATGAGTCTAATGGTGCTCCTGTTGATTTGGGTAACCGTGGTGGTTTTTATGCCCCTAACGTTGGGGACACTTGCAGCGAAATGGACAGCACCCATTCAAACGGTGCAACAGTTTCGCGCCACCAAGAAAGAATTCATCGATAACATTCGGGCAGAAAATACTCGCCAATGGGTCGGAATGAAACAACAGATTGACCCCGAGGTGGAGCTGAAAGATGAAATATTGCTGCCTATACTGCGGTTCAAGATGGAGTGGGTGAACTTTGATAGAGACACTCGGGAGAATCTGAATCGAGCGTACTTAATGGCACAAATGAAGCAAGTACAACAAGCACGAAACGTGTGCCGTTTATCTCCGGCAGCGACTGTTCAATACGCACTCGAATCCATAGCAGCCACCGGATTGACTCGACACCTACAATTCGTAGAAAACGTGCGGCTTTATATGAAACAATTCCGACAATTCATCGTCGAAACCGATAGAACTGATGCCGAAAGTCCCCATCTCATCGGTATTCCTGAAGGCATGTCTAAAAAGCCGATCGCCACTGAGAACATTCCGAAATTTGAAGATCAGCTGAATTTTAGAGATTCCTTCACCTCAGCCTTGGTGGATATGTTGTTGCTCGTTTTATTTGCCGGCGTGTTTCTTTCAGGAGCATGCCTCTTTTTCTTACGCGCAGAAGTATGAACCGGTGGAACGACTGATAGACTCCCAAGCCTAAAGACTGGGCACGCTTCTGAAGGAGGATAGCATGCAAGACAAAGCAATCCCCGACCCACCTACTTCGAACCCCGGTGCACAAGCCCCGCGAACTCACGCCAGAGTGGTTGATGGAGCTGTGGCTTGAAACCGTCTCTATAAGGAAACCGTCCGGGCAAATAATTTTATTGAATCACAGGAACCTTACGCCACCCCTGTCCCTCTGTGAACTCTCGGACACTGAAACACCAGATAACGACTCGCTTCCCTTTCAGCTTATCGCGTCGCCGAAAAAGATTCAACCGCGATGGCGTAGCACCAGAACCACGAACCGCTACCACGTCCACAGGGAACCCGAGTTGATAGGCGAGGTGATCCGGCAAACCCGCACCCTGTGCATGCATATCGCCACCCGCGTGAAAAACAAGGTTGTGGCTATCCCCCAATAAAACAACCGGACTCGCTCGCCACGACGCACCTACTCCCGGGCGCGATGCACCTGCTTCTCCTTTGACATAAGTCAGCCGTAATTGCTCCTTCTGTAGATTCTCATCGCCAAGTTCCTTCCAAAGATCGCCGGTGATTTCAACGGTACGAGTTTCTATTTGCATACTCCGTTTCGGAATTTCTGCGGCCCACGAAGGCACACCGATGGCTTTAGCAATCGCTTCCGCTGCCAGCACACACCCTTGTCCAGACCAGTGTGTATCCTGTTTGCAGTACACGGGCCCGGCATCGGTGAATCGATTTTGGAGAAAAAGAGGCGTTAGATCTAGTACATTCACGCCGTGTTCCCGCAAAATGTCATAGAATTTGAGATGATGTTCATCAGTGCGTACCGTTACACCACAACGGAGGGCTCCTACGACTTTATCGGGGTAAATTGTAGCTTTTGCTGGTATTGGCACAAAAATCAGCGAAATTCCTGCACTGTCTAATTGCGCCTTGAAGTCAAGGATTGCAGGGAGCGGGTCGGCAAACGCAAGGTTTGATGCTCGGCTGACTTCCTTCGCTGCATCTCCCCAAAATTGTCCAATACTCATAGAGCGCAGTTCGGGAGCAAAGAACAGCCACCCCGCGTTTCCAGAAACGACTGTTGTCTCTTGGGCCTCTGCCTCAGCCGCTTTTTCAGCCACCGACTGAATAAAAAGCTCTGTTTCAGTTGCGGCACAGTTGGAATTACTAACCCCTCCGACCAGAAGTAAAACAGACAGATAAATTGGAAATTTGCGGCTAATAGGCATGAACCCCTGCAAAGCAGGGTTTGCCCCTCTGCGCCCAGATGCGACGTGCATCGATGCCTCTTTTGAGAATAATCCTCTTCTCTTATCTGCGTTAATCTGCGTTAATCTGCGTAATCCGCGATTCAGCATGGACAACCGCAATTTTCTCATGGCACGATTTCTCCCCAATAAACATCTAGCAACCACGCGTCCTCATTTTCTAACTCCTTGCGGTTGTAGCTGCCGTAGTCCGCCTCCACCGAAGTCCACGGGCGGAGACGTAACTTAACATTCTGTCCCACTTTGAAAGTAGCGGCATCTGTCCATCGATTTTCACGCATGCCCCACAGAAACACAACGAACTCTTCTGGCAGCTCATAAGTTCCAACGTTTTCGAGATGCAGCGCGATGATGCATTCAGAATATGGAACACTCCCCGGCACCGGCGGCTCCGTTTTTGCCTTGATAGTTGCGGTGACGGTTATATTCTCATCCTCATCATCCAGCACCGTCAAATCAACAGTTGAATCGGGCTGAACTTGCGGTATCAATAGCAACTTCCAGTCACCAGAGAAGAGTTCCCGCGTTGCGAACTGATAAACAAGGACGCGCTTGCCAGCGAGACGATTACGTCCGCTGTTGAGCTCCTGCACAAGAGCCTGTCGAGTCGCATCAGCACCACCGGCATTGATGACAATCTTATCGATGGGTTGTGCAAGTTCTGCACTGAGGTGCTCAACGAAACCGGCGGAATCACCCCACCCCATGCCAGCAAGCGAGTAGATATTGCTGAAACTATCCCCCAAAAACAGAATCTCGGATGTCCGATCCGGTTGCCAGAGTTCACCCGAAGGTTCTTGTATAACGTGGCGTGTGACATGTTCCGGAGGAAACAGCATCTGATCTTCCGGCAATTTCAGCATCTTCGCGATGTCACCGACATTGGCAGTATCCTCGGCAGTTTTGATGTAGGCGAGTGACCTGTTGGTGGATAATTCGACCTGTGCCACGATGAATGCCGCCAAATGTTTCGCGACCTGTGCCACTGCTTTTGGATTCCAATGTGTATCTGTCTTGAGATACTGTGCTTCGTGGTGGGCTGCTTTAAAGAGTAGCGGCGATGCATCGTATACCCGAACCCCTTCCGATACAAGTGCCTCAACAAACGCCGCATAGTCGGGATTCTGTATCGGTGCGTTAGCGTTTCGATTCAAGGCGATAACCCCTGTAAAGCAGGGGCAAATACCAAAGCGCGCTGAAAACTTCTCAGGGTGAATCGTCGGTTTAACAGGTGTTGGCACAACGATAAGGACAATGTCGCGTGCATCCAACTGACGATTGAAATCGACAATGGCTGCAAGTGCCGCGCGTGCTGTTTTTTGAAAGCCAGCACCAATTAGCGAATCTAGGTCAGCTCGGTAGAACAACCATCCATCGCGTCCGAGATAGGCTTGCTCGTTGCCGGTACGGAACACACCTGTCAGAACCGTCTGAACGCTCGGCAACAGCCAATGGGTCAATACAGATTCTTCCTCCAGCGTGTCCTCGTACTGCTCGATGTCTTTGAGAGTAGGGATGGGCAACAAATTGACAACGCGAAAAACGTGAGGCGGCTCGCCACGGTGAATGTCGGAGATGAGCTGGCAAAGCGATACGGACAGAAGAGTCACGCCGAAGACAACAAGACTGACGATGCTCACATTTCGTTTGACAAGCGTACTGCTGAGTTCTTTTAGAGCTGTCTCTCGACGATGTTCAGCGAAACTTCGCATAATTTTTCCCTTTTTTCATCAATTCAGTTTTGCGGCGTAATGGTATCAGCACCTGCTTTGCAGGGGTAATATACCACTGCGCCCAAGTTGCGCGTGAATTGTATGTTACCCCGCTTTGCGGGGAAGCATACCTGTTAGCAAGCAACTTTTTTATTTCTTACATTTGCAACGTGCATTCTGCTCCGATTTTTCCGTTGTCAAAAATGGTAAAAAGTGCTATAATATCAGCTACGTAAATGTCCTTTCTCAGTTATTAGTTTATCACCTACAATTTTAGGACATTGCCCATATTTAGTCAACCTTTTTCGGCGAAGATAGAGCCTTAGAGGATGTTTTTGAGACTACAAAATTCCTATAATGCTGATACGCGTGCGGCCGATAAGAAATTCCCCCTAATCAAGAATAGGTAGAAAAACTTTATGGAAAATCAATCTCTCATAACAAAGAAATTTATAGATTCATTTCTTTCTCTCATTGACACAACTCTTCGAATCTATTTTCGCCAGCCAGCATTTCTGTACACATGCCAACTTCTTGTATGTGTTGGTGTTCTTGCTCTGATTCCGAACGGATTTGCAGCAGATACTCCATCAGTTCCCGCCTTTCCGGGGGCGGAAGGTTTTGGCGCAATGACTCGCGGCGGTAGGGGCGGAAAAGTGATTATAGTGACGAATCTGAACGACTCCGGATTAGGCAGCTTGCGAGATGCCTGCGAAACTGAAGGCGCGCGGATAGTCGTGTTCACGGTTTCAGGGACTATCACCCTTGAAAAGCCATTGAAAATCTCCAATCCTTATATCACCATCGCCGGGCAGACAGCCCCGGGAGATGGTATTTGCATTAAGAAATATCCGCTCTTAATTAATGCGAGCGAGGTTATTATCAGGTATATAAGGGTGAGATTGGGAGATGAAACGGGTGCTGATGCAGATGCCATATCAAGCAGGTATAACAAGAATATTATCATTGACCATGTGTCGGCAAGTTGGAGTGTTGATGAAACAGTGTCTATTTACCATTGCGAAAACGTCACTATTCAATGGTGTCTGATATCGGAAAGTATGTACGATGCTGGCCACGTCAAAGGTACGCATGGGTATGGCGGAATATGGGGCTCAAACTATAGCACGTACCATCATAACCTGCTGGCGCACCACAGCAGTCGTAATCCCCGTTTCGCTTCAGGTTGTGGATATAACGATTACAGAAATAACGTGGTGTACAACTGGGGCTATAACAGTGCTTATGGTGGCGAGAAAGAACAACCGGACAAGGCGCAATTTAACTTTACCGTTGTCAACATGGTAGCCAATTACTATAAGCCGGGGCCTGCAACTCGTCCGGGCAAGGTGACGCACCGTATTGTTAATCCATCTTCGCGTAATAAGGCAGATGGTTTTGGCAAATGGTATGTTGCTGAGAATGTTGTTCATGGTGCCCCGGCCGTTACAGCCAATAACTGGGATGGTGGCGTGCAGCCCCAGGGTGGCAGTTCACATAGCGCAGGATTAAAACTTCACCAACCTTTTGCATCTGTGCCTATCAACCAACAAACTGCTGAAGAAGCCTATTATTCTGTCCTTGACAACGTAGGTGCCTCACTGCCCAAACGCGATGCAGTAGACGCACGCATTGTTAACGAGACCCGTAATGGCTATGCAACTTATGAGGGAGTAACGTACAAAAATAATAGGTCCGTGCCAGATAAATCAAAAAGATGCGGTATTATTGACTCGCAGACAGATGTCGGGGGATGGCCCGAACTCAAGAGTCTACCTGCACCCCTTGACAGCGATACGGACGGCATGCCCGATGAATGGGAAAAGAGGTACGGGTTTGATGCTCATGACGCTTCTAATACCTCAGAGGACAAGGATAACGATGGATACACCAACATTGAGGAATACCTCAACGGAACCGATCCGACGGAGTTTGTGGACTATACCAAGCCCGAGAACAACGTCGATGCACGTCGCATCTGGGCGAAAGAAGGTAAACACCCCCGCAAAGCGGGGGTTGATACCCTTACGCCGCAAATACGCTGAAGTAACATTTTGTTTGAACGGGCAGGCACAGGAACCTCGCGCTACGGCGAGTTAGGCACTTCTCCCTTCGTTTCATCGATAAAACGAATACATCTGCATTCCCGTGAAAAGCCGAATCAGTACCCATATTCCACCTATCATGAATTCGCCGAGAATTAACCCCAAAAAGAGTGGAAACGCTTTGCGATAAAGGCGAATGCCGCCCACTTTTAGCAATATCGTTTTGATGCCCCAACTCAGAAATATTGAGAACCAGAGTCTGCCGATGGTTGATTTTTCGCCAGCGACCAGATACCCGGCAGGGTGGAAGGGCCAGAATGGAAACAGCGTCCGTAGCCACCAGAAGAAGCCAGTAAGGAGCGCGCCGACACCTATAAAAATCACGGCGGCACCGTCGGTGTCAACTGGGTGATGAATCCAACTTTGCAACAGGTTGTAGCCCCCCGTGCCCAGGTCGCTGACAACACCGATTTTGTATCCGACAACGAGGTATGCCCAAAACGCAGCCAGAATCCCGACTACCGTGGCGAACATCATCGCCACAATCAGTCTGCCGGTGCGCATGCCTGCTTCCTCAGCAAGTTTGAATCCTTCGAGTGTGTGTGGCATCGGGTGGGCGCGAGAACCTCGATTGAAGGTAAGATAGAGACGCATCATCGTTAAACTGCCGCGCGAAAGCAGGCGGGTGCCGAAAATATCGGTGAGGATATCGTGAGGCGTTGCATACGTCCGGATCGTCGGCGGGCCAACTTCGGCGCGGATACGGGTGAGGCTCATCGCCAATAGATAATAGATTAAAAAGTAGAGCCCGATTGTCCAGAATGCCATGCCACCTTGGCGCGAAAAAGCGAATAAAAAGAACAAACCACAGACTAACCCAATTGCTGCCCAACGGTAGCGCATCGGCTCTGTGCTGTCGTCGATGTCGCCCGGCACCTTGCGTCCCCGAAAAATATGCTTGACAACGGCGAAAAAGTAGCGTCGCCCGCCCCAAAGCGCGAAGCAGGCGAGCACGAGATAACCGCCCATCACTTGCTGCCAGTCGTAGGGGAACTGTGGCAGCACATCAAGCCCAAGCGCACTGCCCAATACCCGTTCCGCTTTCCAAAACCAGTAGAAGAACCAAATGGAAAACGACATCTCCAAGGGCATTAGAAAAGCGAGTCCGACGGCGAACGAGCGGATATAAACCGGTGTCCAGCCGATGGATTTCCACGGTTTTTGGGTGAAGTATTGCCCGATTTCGGCATGCCGCACCGGGATTTCAGGAAACTCCGGAAAAAGGACATGAAAACCGTTGATTAGATTGATGCCGCCCGCGATGGCAAAGCCAAGCCACATCATCTTCGACCGGAAAAGTCGCCCATCCAGCCTTGTCATCTCCAAGGGCAATTGCACGATAGGATACGACAACCGTTCGCGCTCGACCCACTGCTTTCGGAGAAAAACGTCTAGGCAGATCATCACCCAGATAAGAACGGTCAGAAATATTGTCCACCAGAGCATCGGGCGTAACCACCCCTGCAGGTGCACCTTCGTGTAAGCGGTGCTCTCTCCATCATAGAATGCCTGTAGGCTTGCCTCATCGTTGGAAGTGAGCCACGGTGGAAGATACCGCCAGAAAAGTTGCTTCCACTCATTTTCCGGTGTTGCAAACCAGAACCCATCTGGAATCGTTGGGATGACGGTTTGCATCATGTCATGCCCGGCGATCGCGGAAGAGAGAGAGAGCATCACAAAGACTGTCAAAAGCTCACCTTGTCTGAGCGCAAACCGCGGCAGAAACCGATTCAACAGCAAATTGAACGGGATAAGCACCATCAGCGTGATAATCACGTTATAGATGAGCGACATCGTGGTAGGCAGGGTACTCCAAAACTTGAGGTGGTTTGCCATGATAAAGTAGGTATTGACCGGAATCAGTAGCAAACCGAGTATGATGGCGCGAAACGTCACGCCGGGATGAAAGTTTTGGTTTTTCAGGGTGGGGGTTGCCATAGTTTATAGTCGTAGGCACACGCCGTGCATCTCTGTGAAAGAATCAGAATTTTGCCTTTGTATCAGATTATATCCAATTAACCACGATGCGTATTTTTTTCAAGGCACAAAAATAGGCGGATACAGAGCTCCGCCCTTACAAAGCACTAGCGTTCGCAGTAGCGCAATTCATTGCACATTGGACAACCTATAGGCTTTTAACGGATAGGAATAGATCCCTCTAAAATGGCAGCCAATTCACCACGCAGTAGTTGTACATCTTTACAAACATAAAAAGCCCATGGGCCACGCTGATGCGGTTCTCCGAGTTTTTCGCGATTCCAATTGTTGACTGCAGCAACCCATCGTTTAGCCCCCTCATGTTTGGCGTGTTCTCTATCGGTTTCAAAACCTTTAATCTCCAAAATCAGGTTAACATCGTTCTGGAGTCGGACAATAAAATCGGGTTCGTAACCGTGCGAAATTCCTTGGTACTGATATGGAATGCTCAAGCCAAGGGAATCATTTCGTACATAGCATTTTACAGATTCGGCGTGCTCCAACCAAAAGCACGCGGAGCGTTCCCATGTCGCAGTATCCAACACAACCTGATTCACTTGGCTTCGTTGTGTGCCATGACACGCGCGTGTGGTAAAAAAGTCCACAGCTGCGGATGTGCCGACTGGCTTATAACGATTTAGGATAGGCAACAGCGGAACTTCACCTTGTGTCTCATCTGGTTGAATTGCTGCCATAAGCCGTTCAACGAGGCGCGTTACATATTTCTCTTGCCCCAGTTCACACAGATTATGTCCAAGAAAGTCCACTTTCTTTTTGACGTAGGTATCGACTAGTGTGAACACTTGGGGAAATAGCCTGTGTCGAGATTGAAATCGGAGTGTGGGGTTGCTGTCTGGAGCGGGTTGTGTGTTAGCGTCACCAACCAATTTCCTGACAATTTGACGAGTAATTTCAAACATGATAGCTTGAATGTGCGTTGTCTTATAATACGCCTCTCGATCTTGTAGCTCCTTCTGACCGGGGCCCAACGCGCTTGGTGCCCCGGTTCCATAGCCCACTGCAGGTTTCACAAAAACAGCAGTTGGTGTGTGTTGAGGTTCAAGGGGTAGCCTTTCCATCGCGCGGATGTCTGCCTTAATCTCATTTTTTCGGAGGGCAAAAGCATATCCTTCCACAATCGGAAATCGCATCTCATAATCCGCGCGCCCTGGTACTGCTCGGACGTGGTTTTTCGGTTTGTCAATGGGGGCAGGAGCATTCGCCTGCCTGCCTCTGAAGGGTATAACAGAAAAGGGGATGCCATAGACATCGGCATATTCCTCGGTGAGCAACCCCGTTTCCGGGTCGGGTGTGTAATTCATGCGGCGCAGGCCACGCCCGACCACCTGCTCACAGAGCAGCTGACTGCTAAACGCACGTAATCCAAGAATATGCGTGACGTTGTTGGCATCCCATCCTTCATTCAGCATTGCGACAGAGACGACGCATCGGATGTGCGCGCCGGGCTGGCCCGGCTTGCCGATTGTGGCGACGATCTGCCGTAAATCTTCTGCGGCTTGGCTCCGGTTTTTTGTGGGATCTTCGCTCTCCGCTTCCGCCAGCATTTTGCTATCAATGCGCAGCGTTCGTGTAATGCCCTCGCTGTTTGCCAACATTTCGGGAAAGAGCGCGCCCTGCCCGTAGACTATCTTCGTCGCTTTTTTGCTGCGGCTCCTGGTGCTAGTGCTGCTTTTTTCGACAACCTCAACAACTTCTTCCCCGGAGATTTTGCGGTAAAAATACTCCGCGATATCGGTGTTGTCGCAGACAATAATTAGCACTGGAGGTGTTTTCTCCTGCGCATCCGAGGCCTCCTGGATGTACTCAAAACGTTCTTTCCACTGACTTGCAAGCGTTTTAAGTGCTGCTTCTGCCTCCCGATAAACCGCTTCGGGCTTAGGTTTTCGTCCCCTACCCGGCAATCGATCTGCCGGCAAGATGTCATCATTAATCGTTTTCCATAATCGGAAAAACTTTGGCTCCGGGCGCCCGGTGTTGTCGCTGACTGGCAGGCGCGGGATCTTGGTGATGCCGCTCTCAATTGCGTCTACCAAGCCGAAATCGCTAACGAGCCACGGGAAGGGGGCCCCTTCCGGGTGGCCGCTCCCCTGGATGTAAAACGGCGTAGCGGAAAGGTCGACACAGAACTTGACACCACACGCCTCGTTAATCGTGTCTAAACCGCTAACCCAGACGGTGGCTTCTTGGCGTTCCTTCTTTTCCTCGGCAGAGAGTTTCTGCTCGGTAGGCGCAGGGCGATAGGCGTGATGGCCTTCGTCATTCAGCACCATAAGCGGTGCGCGCTCATAGAGTTCCCCCAAGACTCGCCTCGCAAAAGCGTCCGGGGGTTCGTCGCCTTTATTGACCACGGCGTAAGTCCGCCCGCCTTCGTTATGCTGAGACTCTGGTGCAAACTGATGCCAATTGGTGACGAGCACTTTCCCACTGTTGAGCAATGGACGGAGTTTTGTGGGAATGAGTTCAAATTCGTCGTAGTAGTTCTCACTATCTTCGGGGCGCAGAACCTGCAGCCGTTTTTTGATTGTGAGGTTCGGGCAGACGACAAGTGCTGCGGCGGGGAAACGTTCGTCGGAGGGAACTTTGCCGCGATTACAAAACGCCCACGCGATGAGCATCGCCATCACCACGGTTTTGCCGCTGCCAGTCGCCATTTTGCTTCCGTAACGAATCAGAGCGGGGATGCTCGGTGTGTTGGAGGCATCAACCAACTTGAAGAGATGCTCATCGGTAAACTGTGGGGTGAAACCCAAGCGTCTGCCGCCTTGCCGAATTTCAGCGAGGTAAATAATTGTCTCAACCGCCTCGCGTTGACAGAAAAAGAGTCTGCGCAACAGATCTTCGCGTGCCCAATGCCGCAGCAACTCGCGAGTTACCGGTGTGGCGTTTCGGTAATTCGCTTCTCGCCACCGTTTCACATCAGTGCGCAGCGCGTTCACCAACGGCAGGTCATCCCGTGCTTCTTCTTGAAAAAGTTGAAGCTGATCGCTGCCGGTGCGCTGCGTTTTGTACCAGTAGCCTGCCTCGCGCCGCCCGGGTTGCCTGACAGCTTCGCCGGTTTGGGTGTCGTAAATCCAGTGTGCATCCGGCTCTTCGTACGGGCTGCAGAGGATTGGGCGTTCAACAGGTTGGATTGGAATTTCAAGTTGGTTTTGATTCATGAAGATTCCTTGTTTTGTGGGCTAGCGACCGCTTTCCGTGCTTGCCATTCTTCTACAAACTCGGGGTCGTGCTTTCGTAATAACGCTAGGCATCTGTCCTCTACCTCAGGCATTTTACTTGTTGCAGGATGAGCCAGAATTTCCTTGATACCCTCTGCACTATTCAATCTGTCAAAGTGCTCAACCAATATGCTGAGGTTGTCGTCTGGGTTCTGAAGATGAGGCACCGCCGATGTGAGTATAGGAACCGAATCTGTCATATCCAATGCAACACTCACCTCAGCAAGTGCAAGCACAGTCTCCATTAAGAGCAGATGCTTCAGTCCTGGATTTCCTGTTAGCAAACGGTTGAGAAATGTTGTAAGCCCTTGATAAGCCTCGTCCGTGTGAGTACGTCCGATAAAATTTACAATCAGCAACAGATAGGACGTTGTGTAAAGATTTTTTTCGCTATCAAGGGTTAAGTCAACGACTGAATTTAAGAACTCTAACGCGGGAGAAACCAATCGTTCAGATTTCCTATTATCCGAACCTTCTGCGTCCTTATCTCCGATTGCTGTCTGATGGGTTCCACCACCGAACATCCGAAAAACATCTTCTATTCGGAAGATGGCACCTGATTGAAAATAGGAGGGGCGCTCAGAATTGGTGCTCACAACCTTCTCTAATTCAGAGTCTGCCTGTTCTTTTTCCCGGTCCTTTCGTTCATTTTTCATCATGACTACTCCTTTAATATTGGTATGTTCTAGCGGACATTTTAAGTGTCCTACATTTTAAGTGTACTACATTTTAAGTGTACTACATTTAACACACAATGTCAATTTTCTTCCCGTTAATGCAGCGGATTTCGTTAATGAATGCCCTCTGATCCGCGTCAATCCGCGATTCAGACAATGAGCACATACTGTCTCGCTGAGGCTAAAACACAAATAGCCACACCTCACTCAGTTCTTGCGAATCCAAAGCCCATAAGCCGATAGGTGTGGTTTCCCGGGAAAACACCCTGGTAAAAAACAACGCGCCCTTTATGAAGGACGCGCTGCTTGCGTAAATCCTGCCTATTTACCGGGGGGTTTAGTTGACCGGGGTGATTTAGCAGGCTTGTTTCCTACAGGTCTGGGTGGAGGAGAAGCTGGCCGAGACCTCCTTGGTGGTTTGCGGAGGGGTCTGCGAGGACCGGCAGCTTTTGTTGTTTCATTACTCCCAACTTTTGTAGGAAGGGTGTTGTTAATGTTCATCATGACTACTCCTATAATTCTTATAGCGGGCGCACTTCATAGTATGGGTTCCCTACAAATGTCCACTTGCATAAGTCATTTTCTAATTCCGCCCAATGAATAGTGCTGTACAAGAAACAGCAGCAATATAGCTAATGACAGAAACATAACTCAGAACACCCGTTATCTGTGATGCACGGGATATTTGCTGTCCAGCGTCTTCGTCGCCCTCCAAATAGAACTTTTCATTGAACTTGCGCTGTTTGTTTAACGCGTGTTGGCCAAAAAGATACGACGAGAGCGTAGAAATAATGGCAAGAATAAACATCCCCCAAGAGATGTGTAGTAACAACACATGGGTTGCTTCTGCTAGTTTAACTACGTTTCTTATGAAAACCAATGATACCCCCAGCCCTGCACTCGATAACGAGAGAATTGCTTTGTCAAGATTCTCAACGTTTGACAGCTCTCGCTTAGAGAGGTCTTCCTCCTCCTTAACGTATACTTCGTAGAGTTTTTCTGGGTCATCATCTGGATCTTGGCGTTCCGCGTCCATCATGTTTCCTACCTGGAAGTTGGATTAAATAATATTGTGATGTTCCGGTGGACACTTTAAGTATATCATAATCTAAAACACAATGTCAAATTTTTGACGTTTTATTCTCTCCGTAGGGGAGAATAAAACTATGCAGCATGCTCGCGGAGAATCTTAACGATCCTCAGGGCACTAGACCCCATCCCGACATAAAGTGTTTTCAGTTTTCTATCCTTCTTGAATGACAGCCTCCGTTGATTTTAACTTCTGGGTCACAAGCGCGTAAAGACTCATCCCTGCGTTCGCTGCTTCATCTGCCAATGCGTGATAAAGTTGTGCATCAACAGAAATGTTGAACGGCCCCGCGTATCCATTCCGAGAAGGTGCTTTTGGAATCGGTTCACCGTCCATTTGGCAACATTCTTTCATCAGTTCCCACGCTGTTTTTAATTCATCCAACGCCTTGGCGGGCGTCGCTCCAAAAGCCGAGACGTTTGGAAGTTCCACGAGATGCGCCAAATAATCGCCGTCTTCATCGAAAAATACATTCACTATGAAGCCATCAAAGTCGTCGTAGTTCTTCTTCATCTCCTCTCCTCTGAGTCACATACTGCAGAAAGATAACCCTACTATACACATTTCGCCCCGCTGGAGCTAAAAAAATCCGCTATGCAAATACGGAGGGCTCCTACGACTTCTAATACTGCTGCTCACCTAAAGCATGCACCCGCATGACCTCGTTGCCACGCGGATCTATGACCTTGATGGCCACCTGCTTATGCTCCCCAACCGGAAATGGAAACGATTCTGTGCCCCTGAATTTTTCAAAATGCTCCTCGTCGATCACACCTTTGAGGGCACGGGCGATCTTATCCCACGCTTTCTTGTCAGGAAAGAAGGCCTGGGTGATGCAGAAGGTGCGACCGTCGTAGTCGGAATCAACAAACCACGCCGCGACTTTGTCCGCCCCCGCAGAGCTCACCGTGTTGTCTACGGGGTTGTAGATGTCCACACCCTCCATCTTGACGATGTATTCCCCACTGTCAGTTGCATCCACTGTGGTACGCGGGAGTCCAAACACGGTAAACAGTTGACTGGAGGGTGTCTCCTTGAGCAGATCTCCCATCGCTACATCGGGGTTGATATGCGCGATATGGATACGCACCTCCGGATTCGCATCGGCTTGGATAGCGGCTTGTGCTGCGCCATCAAAACTGAAACCTGCAAAGACGAGATCATCATACGCGCGGCGGTACGCTGCACGCAAACACTCTTCTACTTGCTTTGCTGTTACGGGGCCATGCTGCGGACCGAAAACGACTGCAACGCGGCGTTCCGCGTCGTCATTTTCCCAACCCCCTTCGGCGTGGAGGAGATCTCCCTCAACCGGGTCGAGCGTGGCAAATGTCAGCATCCGGTTATCGGGAAATCGCACGCCATCATTGCGGAGCAGGCGCATCATCTTGTCAAGATACGCTTCGGCATTGACAGCGTCGTGTCCATCGGTTTCGGCATCATAAGTGTCCAGCAACTCTTCGGGTTCGCCGCCGATAGGTGAATCGAGATATAGCGACTCTTCAATAGGTTGTACCGCTTCTACAGTGAAGGGGCCACTCACCCGCATCCGCTTTCTGTCCACCATCGGCTGATCTACCAATTCCTTGTTCTCAGCAGATGCGGCAATACAGGCGTTCACCTCGTCCATCTTTGCTCGCCACGCTTTACGGTAGTGGGTCAACGCTTTCTGTAAATCTTGGGGCCAGTCGCGGTCGGTATCAAACGGCACTTCCCACTCCTGCCAAACCGTCTTGGGAAGCTGCCAACGTCGCATGTCGGCATCGGTGACGGCTCTTTTGCCTTCGCGTTTCTGCTTGTCCGCAAGTTTGGCGAGGAGTCTCGTGCGGATGTCTGGCGTAACTTCGGCTAAGGCACAGTTCAGCACATCTAACTTCTCTTTGAGAACAGGTTCATGTTTTGCGAAGATGGGGTCCAGTGCAGTATTTTGTGCAATGCTTCTGAGTGTGATGTGCGGGACTGTTTTGTTGATGAAACCTCCCGCGATGCCCTTCGCTTCGTCCTTGAACTTATAGTAGCCAAAAGTGCTTGTCAAGAGACGTTGCCGCGCTAACGCAACAGCGACTCTACTTGTATCAATCGTAATCCACCTTCTGCCCCACTGCTCTGCAACGTAGGCGGTGGTGCCACTTCCACAAGTGGGATCAAGGACAAGATCGCCAGGATCGGTTGTCATCAAGAGACAGCGTGAAATAACTTTGGGTGCCGTTTGTACAACATACCTTTTTGGGTCATGTGTTAACTCAAAAGTACCTTGGATGGTATCTGACCACACAGAATCAAACTTGACATAAGGGTTGTCTGATTCATAGCGTTTACCAACCATCCGACTATTTCGATTTTTAAACACTCGATTGGCACTACGAAGAATATTCACCCTTTCTGTATCAAAACGCGATATGTCTGCAGCTTTGAAGAGTTTACCTTCAGGTAAAATCTTATCTCCGCGTTTTTCGGCAGCAGTGATACCTCTCAAAAGACGACCCTCTTCTTCGATGAATGCGAAAGTAGAAAACTTTTCCGCAGAGGTTCTTTCTCTAAGAAGTGATCTATATTTCACACAAGACCTATCCTTTGCATACCAAATTATGGAATCAAACAAACTCTGGAGCAGGTTGCTGGGTTTCCCCGCAGCTGTGCGATAAGTTATTAAACTCACAAAATTTTCACTCCCAAACACTTCATCCATGATACACCTCACCCGATGGACATTCTCATCACTGATCTGCACAAAGATGCTCCCGCTATCTGTTAACAAATCTCTGGCAACAATCAGCCGATCGCGAAGGTAGGCGAGGTAGGAGTGGATACCGAGCGTCCACGTGTCGCGGTAGGCTCTAATCTGCTCCTGTTCCCGGGTTAAATCTTGCGGTCTATCCTTTACATCGCGCTGAAAGACGGTGGGTTGGAAGTTGGATGCAAACTTGATACCGTAAGGGGGATCTAAGTAAATCATCTGCACCTTGCCGGCGAGGTCTTCTCGATGTGCGAGGGAGCTCATCACGGTGAGGCTATCGCCCAAGATGAGGCGGTTTGCCCAATCCACGTCGTGCTGGTAAAAATCGACTGCCTCGCCGTAGGTCTGCTGCGGGTCGGCGAAGAGTTCGCGTTGGACGTTTTGGCGTTCTGCCACCTTCAGGATGGCTTTGGCGCTCACGCGTTCGTGGATATGCAACGCCACGGGATCGACGGTGAAAGATGTCGTCTCCTGTTTGCCTGCCCATTCGAGCCATGGGGCGTGGTGTTTGAGTGCTTCGGCGATGGTTTTCGCTTCATCGGGGGAGAGCGTTTGGTGCTGTGCCTTTTGTATCAGTTCGGGGAGCTCGTCAGCGTCGCTGTTCGGGTCAAAACGTAGATTAGGTGGCAGGTGTGGGTTATAGGCGTATTCCTGCTTGGGTGGATCGTGGATTTTCCCTTGTGCGGCGATGCCTGCTGGTGGGTTGTTTTTTCGGGTAGCGGTCTCGTGTCGGTAATCTTGGATGTCTTTCTGTTGGGCGGTGCGTTTTTTTCTTGGCATGTCTGACTCCTTTATGATAGATAATACCAAATTAAGCGGAAAACAAGGCGCATCTAGTTAATTGGGTATAATACTTTAAAACGGCGATCGGTGTCAAGTGCTTTTGTCTGTTGTTTGAATCTCGGATTTATAGATGGCGGGGATTAGGAATGTTCTGTCTGAATATATGCTTTATGAGGTGACTACTAAAAAAAATGTGAAAAATAGGGAATTATGACATGCTATATGATATAATATACTACGCATAAACCTTTTTGCAGCTATCGTTTGTACACACTCGAGAGTACTTCAAATAAATAAAGGAGATTTACAATGAAGGACCTATTAACAATAGAGGAAACCGGCAACAAGTCTTCGGAAAAAACCGCTGCGGCACCTACGCCTTCCCATCGGAATGTTGACGCAGCCACCATTGAAAAAAATCCGAAGGTCGAGGCTCAACTTGTATCGGATTTTTACCGCCTCGTTGATGCGTCAAAGGGCGTTGTTCGAGGGGCAAGAGGTGCAAACTACCGTCTATCGCATCCGCTCGGCTCCAATGACGTGCCCTCTAATTCGCGTCTAAGAGGCAAAAAACTGAACAAAGTCAAAAAGAGTTGAGCAAAAGATATGGGGACAGGGATGCAGGCGAGGCACGGGGTCCTCGCGCTACAGTATAGGGGGAACATGCACAAAAAATTGTGCTGCACGGAACAGGTTATTGTCTATAATCGTGCGGTAGAACGCTTCGGAATTAAAGACGGGGGGCGGGGTCTGACGAACACGACGCGGCGGTGGCGGTGCTATCACTGAAACGCTTTGCGAGATCGTCGGTGTCTGGCGCGCAAAGAACAGGGTCACCAGTAAAACACACGCGCCCGCGAGGATCACCCCACAAGAAAAGACGCTGCGCGGGCGCATGCCACCGGCAGCGTCTTTTCTGCGTGTGTTGAAAAGGGTTCGGTGTCTCGAAGACATCGTTTCTCAGGCTAACTCGCCCAACAGCCTTGTCCCGGTCTGGCGTTACAGTTCGGGGTTGACGACGTACACCTTTGCCACGTATTACCACAACCCGCACGACGACACGTCCGAACGCGGTGCTGATTTTCTGAGTAAGACGCATTCCTGCCACAAGACCAATAACTTTTGCCACACGCCGAACACGGGCCCACACGATGCGCCGTTGATGAACTCACCGACGCGGTGCACGCCGGAGACCGACGACATTTCACGGTTGATGGCGGTGCTGGATATGAATGGCTATGCGAACAGGCATAAAAACCCGTCCCTGTGCAGTTCCCATTGGCATTGCTCGAGGAACAACTCGCTTGATACGAATGATCACCACTCGTGCCAGAGCTATGCACTCCACACGCTAACATCGACGGTGACGATGGCGATGTGCCACCCGGTGACGGATTGCCACCCGTTGGCGGTGTGCCACCCGTTGGCGGTGTGCCACCCGTTGGCGGTGTGCTACCCGATGGAAAATCATGCGTGTGCTGCTGACATTTCCAGATATCGCTACCCGCTTGGCAATACACGGTACCGCCATTTTGGGTGATGGAGACAGGGCAACTCATGTATTTGTGTTCGGCAAAATAGGAGATGTCTGTCGAGCTACACTTGGGACAGACTTTTTTGGAAGACACTTCAAAAGATCCATTTCCCGTAACATCCTTGGGGTTTGGATCGCCATAGTCCTCAAACTCGCCTCCTTGAATAGGGAATCCTGCTTCCTCTTTCCAATAGACTGCTTGAAAATTAGCTGTCCCTTCAACGTTCCAATCATAACGCCCGAAGTGGCTACCTATAGAACCAATGGCAGCAGTTGAGCCGACGGCTGCGTTTATTGCCGGAACTGTAAAAGGAATGAACCCCACAACGGCAAAAACACCAACTTCATCTCTTAAATTGATGCTACTTGAAGTGTTTCCGACAGTATATGATAGTGATGTCTTTATATACCCATATCCGGTAGCGGTAGCAGAATAACCAACTCCTACATTGCCTGGCTTTGAGGGTGACCAATATCCCGAAATAACCCCGCTGCTTTCTAAAGTTTCATACCATGTATAGTCAGAACCATCGCATGTGCCTGTTGGTCCATCGTTACAAGTAAGTCCTGCGGGTGCCATAGTTTGTGCAAACAAAAATGTCTGAGTAGATAGAAAAATCAGAACAATAAGAATAAAAATCAACCTAAAACGAAACATAAAAAATCTCCTTTTGTTTCTTTACTCAGATATAGTCGGCTTTATGGTGTTAAGTCCACTAATGCCATGTTCGAGCAGATGTTCAAGACCAAAGTCTCTATATGCTTGTTCAGTCCTCTCCTTCAAGACCTGTTTCGCTATACTTTTTGCCCTTTCGCTCTGCCACGAAACCTTAACAAGAGGAACATCACCTTCTGCCTCAACTTCGAGTCTTTCCATTTCAGATTGGAAAAAGTCTGCCTCGGTGCCTGCCCCGCGTCCATGAGCCTCGCGAAACTGTTCTTGCAATTCTAAATATCTTCCAAGCTGCTCTTTATTTGGAGCAAAACCCCGAATCGTCACGATTTGAACACGCGGTTCATGCACAGATTTTAAGATATTTTGAAACTCTTGCTCCGCCGCTTGTAGATATCCGGGCGGTGGGTCCCCTCCCACGTTTTCTCTATAAGCCTGTTCCCATATTCTCGATCGCTCATTTGGAGTGAGCTCATGCATCAACTTCCCTTCAAAATTATTGTAATCTTCTGTTTTTAGCGAAGTGATGTTTTTTTCTATTGCCGTCTCGTGCGCTCCAGCGTGGAATGTGCCATCCGAATGGAAGTGTCCAACCTGTTCGGTCTGCGCCGCAACAGATGAGACCCCCTTCGTCGGTTGTCGAGTTTCTCGCTCGGTGAATTGCTTAAGACGTTCTTCATGTGCGGCGCTCTCACGCGCAGACTGCTTCTCGACATGCTGCATGTAAAGCAGGCTGCCGCAGACGCACAACACAAAGAACGCTAACGCCCCGATAAAAAGGCGATTGCTGAAAAGGTCTTTAAACATTGTAAAGACTCCTTATTAGATTTTCGACACACGTCTGTGTCGGGTTGTTGTATACAACTGATGGGAGTATTGCCGATACGCAACAAAGAAAAGGAGAGAAAAAGTAATCTGTGTAAACTCACACAGATCGTCTTTTTTTTCGGTGTCAGGCAATCCTACCCTTATGGGTGCTGGTCTCTATGATAATATAGCATACAACGCCTGTTATCTGCTATGATAGAAACCAGCGCTGTCAAAATCAGTCTTTGGCAGTGCTACGCGTCGCTCGGTACTCACTATACCGGCGGCGCATCCCGAAAACGGGAGTGCTGCCCTGACGCGATCCACGCTTTATTCGCAGGTGTGCTTTCAAAGCCAAGAATCAACGTCAGACACATTCTAAAAAAAGACACACATTTTGTCAAGACTTTTTTTTGAAAATAGGATATAATAATATATCATATCATAAAAAACCCGTCTCGATGGAGGTTCGGATGCCGAGAGTTCTACCGACACAGAAAATATGCCACGCCTGCAGATTGCACTTCTACGGCGAGACGCTCGGAGACATCGCTATATTCCTTGATGTTATACGAGCCGGCCATTTTGAGGCGGCCAAAGCAATAACTATTACTCCCCAAGCGCATAATCATCAGGGTTATTTTTGCGCCAATTGGGGAGATACCCTTCTGTATGCCCAAAGCCGTAAGATGGACCAATCTGGTTCACGCTCGACCAGGGCCACGCCTGCCCGCCGATAAGACGAAATTCATCGCCCTTGCCGCACAACCAATAGAACATGTGCGCCACGTATCTGGCAACGCCATGCCCACCATACTCGGCGGTGCGAAAGTCAAAATCTGACTCTTGCACCCAATCCCTTACCGGCGGTACATTCCGCCAATAACTGTATTTCAACATGTGGCGCAATCCTGTAGTTGTCGATTCACCGCGGCGATGGAGAATACTCTGAGAATGGATAACGAACGAACCTGCGGGCCCCTCGCTTGAAACGCCTTTCTCGGCGATATCTCGACTTGTTGTGCGGATATGCGAGCCGGGCAAAAGCTCCGTCGGTCCCAGTGCCAGTGGGGTATCCTGCGGAAAGTAAAACACCTCGAGAAAATTGATTTCGGGTCCAAAGACATGATCGGCATCATGGTGCCAGCCTTGGGCAGGCATCGGGCACTCAACCCGATGATTACTCACCAGCACAGGTAACCCGATGTTCTTACCGAGTAACGAGCGCAATGCTCCAGCAAGCTCCCGATTGAGAAGCACATGCTCAATGTACCAGTCCTCAAGCAGAATAGAGCTGGGTTCATGCGTATCCCGAATTCGTGCTAAATCCGCGTGCGTCATACCGTCGGGAATGAAGTTCGGATTTATCGGTAAGTCGCCATTCAGATAATCACAGGTTCGCTGGTTAATCTCGTCAGGGACGACACCTTGAAGTTGCAGGTATCCATCTCGGCAAAACTGTAGCACCTGTGTATCGGTTAGCGTCGGAGCACAATCATAAGTTCGCTTGACTTTATCGTATTTCATTGTTGATTCCTTCACGCTTTTTACGCTAAAGTTAGAAGGTCCAATTTTCTCTTTCCATGAATCCTTGGAGATTTGTGCAATCAACCGCAAAATGTCGACAGACGTTGGGTATTTTTGCAGCGTTTGGTCTCTCTTTTTCTTCTGTGACAACGCAACCGTTTATAACCTTTGCCCAGGCAATGATAAATGGGTCCGCGCAGGGACGACCGGCTAAGCGATTTTTCTCGCTGACTAATGTTTGAAAATGTGGAACCGAAAAGATTGTGCTGACGAACCGCATTGCCGCTGCATTCGGTATCGTAAAAATGTTTTTATGGCATTTTATCCAATCTGATAAATGAGCGACACTCGCCTCTTGGTCTAGTTCTCTGAAGACTTCCCTCACAGAGGTTATTTTCCCCGTTTCTACTGCCTGATCGAATTTATCCCAAAAACTTGGAAATTGTTGCGAATAGTAGTGCCCTATCACTATGAAACTACTGGTGTCAAATACGTAAGCCATTAAGGGAGTGCCTTTCTCAGTAAACGGTCTTCCAACTGAGGCAAATGTTTGACTTTCACATTCAGATGTTCTGCGAGTTGTTCAATGGAACATTGTCCTTGGCGATATTTCCCAAAGGCGAGTTCCATGAATCTGTAACCTAAGTATACGGCCCGGGTGTTGTAATAGTTCCCGCCGCTTGCGGATGTACCACCTGTCATGCTTTCCATGCGTTGTTCATGCGCCTTAGTCCATTGATCTATCTTTCGCCGATAGTTTTCCTGTGTGAGTATACCCTTGCCGACTAACTTCAGTAAGATGACCGGACGGCTCACCTTATAGTAGTTTGCTAATTTCTCTATTGTCTCATCATCGTAATTAGAAAAATTATGATGGGTTTCAAAATCGCTGGATGGCACCAGAAACTCGCCGGCAAATTGGTTGCAAAATTCTTCAATTTCCTGGGTAGTACCACTGAAAATACCACTCCGTGTGATGCCATTCTCACCGAGTAAGAGGTGCGCCAACTCATGAAAGAGTGAGAATATTTGTCTCACAAGCGGTTTGCTGTTGTTTAGGTAAATTACCGGAAATTCATCATGCACAAGACAAAAGCCATCAACTGAGTCATCTTGAAACGCTTCCTTAAAAACGAAAATGCCTGCTTCCGCAATACGATCTCGCCAATTTTCGAGTGCTTCTATCTCGCTGTCCCAAGTTGCTTGCGTGTCAACACTTATGTCCAGATAGGTTCGGGTTTGTTGTGCTAACGCTGTAGCCGAGTCAGCAAGTCTCGCCTGAAGATGCCGAAAAATCTTCTTTTCTGATGGATTGGTACCAAGGTTCAGTTCCATCAAGGAAAGTTGTCGTGCATAAGCCTGTCGCAACAAAATATGGATACGTGGATGCAACCTGTCTGCATCGGAACTTCGGAGTGCAAGATTCTCGGCAATATTCGGTTCTTCGGGAGGTTCTGGAAAGAAGAAAATGGCGAGGGGACGTTTGTATTTGTCGGCTAACTTTTCAAGCTGAATATAAGTCAGCGCGCGTTCCCCAGACTCCCAATCATTGATAATTGAGACATCTCTTTTCAAAGCCTTAGCAATCGCGGGTACGGTGTAACCGGAACGTTCGCGCGCCCATTTGAGGATGTCGGGATTAATCCCATTAACGTATTCAGCCATGATGGTAATCTCAGTATCTTAGACAAAGTATCTCATGCCGCAAATAGATTCCAGTGCTGAGATTCACTATGTGTTAACAAAATAACACTATGTTTATATATGATAACATTAACAAGGAATCTGTGTCAAATGTACAGTGGGATGCGGTATCATTTTTCCATTCTAAAAACGCCGATGCGAAATCCATATCTGTTATAAAAGGCAACGGCATCGTGTCCCTTGTTATGTTAACGTCACGCCATCGTGTTTGACGATGTCTTTTTCCTCCCAAGGTTCAGCGTATGCTGCCAACGCTTTGGTCTCTGGAGACAGGCGCGCCATCACCTCCGGCGGGAATGCATCTCGGAGACCGCGTTCGTCCTGAAAAAAATGCGTTTTATACCGCAAAATTAGGAATCGCCGATCCCGGTTTTGGGGTTTCCACACGAGGACACCGTGTGTCAACATTTCGGTGATAATCACAACATCGCCCGCTTTTGGGGTGACATTCACAAGGGCGGGATGGAGTGCTGCGTCAGGATTCTCGGGATTAGGGAAAAACAGATTTCCGGGACGCTCAAACGCTCTTTTGTGGGAACCCGGCAAAACCACCAAACCGCCATCGCCTGGATAAACATCAGTGAAATAGAAGAACACAACGATGTCGTTCGTGAAAATCTGCCTATTTTTCACGTCGTAACGCCGCGTCCAGCGGAACCCCTCGCCTGCACAATGAAGCGGTGTCATTTCACGCCGGTGATGCGTATTCACAACGAGCGAGCCGCGGTTGAATCGAGGTTTATTCGCAGTTAATTCCTTGATAATCGGCCAGGTGACAGGATGCAGTGTCAACGCTTCAAGCGATTTATCGGCGGAAAACCCGTTTGAAAAGCCTTCGCCACCGTGTCCAATTCCGGGCGGCAATTCGTCAGGTGGTGATTGGACAAGCCGTTCAATCGCTTTTTGTGTATCGCTAAGCTCTTGTGCTGTCAAGGCGTTCTCTAAATGTAGATACCCGCGCAGGTCAAAAAGATATTTTTGTTTCGGTGTCATAAAATATTGAATCCCCACAAGTCGGTCAATCCTATTCATTTCATACGAAGGCTAAAGGGTGGAGCCCTGTGTCTGTCCGTGTGATAGCTTACTCCCACGGTTTGAGGATAATCTTGGAACTTTCATGAGATGCCGAGGTCTCAAACGCCTGCTGAATCTCACTCATCGGGAAAATGTTGCTGATAAGCAGATTTAGGAGGGGTGAGCCTTCAATCACCTTCATTAAACCGGGGAATTGGCTGAGGTTATAGTGCCATGCGCCGGCGAGTTTTAACCCCTTGCCAATGAGATCTGGGCTGACATGGATAACGGTGTCGTTTCTGCCGCTCTGTCCAACGAACGCAATTGTGCCGCGCTGTCGCGTTGCATCGATGCAGAGGCGATGGGCTTGCACGTTTCCTGAACAATCCAGTGCAAAATCGACCCCGCGACCGTCTGTTGTGAGCTCGCGAATCTGATCTGCTGCGTCTTCATCGGTTGGATTGATGACTGCTTCAACACCCATCTGTTTTGCACGTTCAACCCGCCACGGAATCAGTTCCGCCGCGATGACTTTCGCCCCCCGGAACCGAGCGTTTGTAATTGCGCCGAAACCAACGGGCCCAATGCCAGTGATAAGCACAGTATGCGTTGCATTAACGCCCATCTCATCAAATGCACGGTAGGAAGGACCCAGGGCACAACACGCAAGCGAGGCGTGTTCGTAAGAGACGTTGTCCGGAATCTTTGGGAGCAGCCAAGACGGCTTGAGGACATACTGTGCCATCGTCGCGCTTCCGTAACGGGATGCGACGAATTCTTCAAAATTGTAGTTGTTTTCGCAGTGGATGTAATCGCCATCGGTGCAAAGCACACATTTCCCACAGGGGTATTGCGGCATCACGACTACCCGAGCGCCGACTTCAACCTTTCCGGGCTGTGCGATGTCAACGACTTCCCCCGCTGCTTCGTGCCCAAGAGAATCGGTTTTGTGCCCATGCTCAAAAGCGTGATATTCCGTACACATCGGCGAAGCGTGAATTTTCACAACGACCCAATCCTCTTTTGGAGTCGGATCCGGCACTTCGACGAGTCCCGCCTGACGTTCACCTAAAATTGCTGCTTGTTTCATAGTTGCTCCTAAAATCATGGAAATTAATGTAGGACTTACGCCGCTTTGCTCTTGTAGGCACGCTTTCATGAAAATTCAGAATTTCATTCACAGCGTGACTACCACATTTGCGTAGGTGCTGTTAATAATCAAAGTACATTGCTGCTTGCGTTGTTTTCGGCGTTAACAGGTTCTACAAGGTATGGCACACGCCAGTCAGTCTTCAGAAGATAGTGCTTCCAGAAATGGATAGCACACGGTATGGTAATTGCAAACCCCACAAGTCCTATCCACCAAAGTTCTTGATAATTTTCAATCGTCATCTGTAAATAAGACTGACCCGACTGTACTGCAAGATACTCAATAATCCACACGAGACCGTTGTTTACTATATGAACGGCAATCGGGATAAAGAGCGACTGCGTTCGGATATAGAAAATAGCCATGACATAGCCAAAGCAGAATGCTCCAACAACATCAAGATGCAGGAGGGCAAAGACAATGGATGACGCGAGAATACTCCGCCGCACCCCCCACTTAATAGTCCATCGCGTCAGCAATATGCCACGCACAAAAAACTCTTCCGCCACAGGCGCAACCAGCACAATAGCACAGAAATTCAATAGATTCGAGAGAACATAGTTATCACCCGCTGTCAAGACTACATCGGGGGAATTCTCAATAAACCACCGCTCGAAAAATCCGGGCAGAAGCACCGATAAGGGGAAATATAGAACA
The DNA here is from genome assembly GCA_958295855.1 of uncultured Poribacteria bacterium. Classification (GTDB taxonomy): domain Bacteria; phylum Poribacteria; class WGA-4E; order WGA-4E; family WGA-3G; genus CATQHH01. Next base: position 2,440,727 of record OY282383.1, read on the forward strand.
AAGAAGGATGAGAGGGAGAAGATAATAAGAGGCACCGTCCATAAACTATACTGCCTAAGTGTAGACGCCGCGGGGAACGTCCCAAACAGTCGGTTGTAAGACAAACGTGCCCGAAGCAGCGCGCGGGAAGTAAACAGAAAGAAGAGGCCCTCCAAGAGTAACCCAAATAGAGCACCGGAAAGCGGAGCCGACTTCTTTTCTGTCCATTCGGGCCAGAAGATGGTGGCAATGACGACACTCACGATAAGGGCAAGGAGGGCGCGCACTATTAGCGTCCTACATCGAAGTTTTTCAAAGGGCGCTACTTGCATACTAATCCTCTCAGTTTCTGTGGTAGAAGTCTCATGTGGTTATGTTATTATACCGAGTCGCATTATACGGTAATGCACAAAAAATTGCAATAGCGAAATACGGGTGTGTAAAGTTTTTGTCCCTGTGAGTAGGGGTGCATCTCCCCGCCCGATTGGGAGATTCCCCTTGCCACCTCCACCGCCGCAATGCATGCCGCTGATTCTTGTTGACTGTCGAGTGAGAAATTGGTATAATCATCAACAGTTAGAAAATAGTCACGGCATATTATCGCAACATTGCCAAATTTCGGCTGATGGCAACGTAAAGTGTCTACAGCTCTTTCGAACACTTGGAATGATTCCGAGAACTAATTCGTAGCAGGCCCTACGAAAATAATGAACCCAGCGACATGCTTACTACACAACTTAAACATCTCAGTCAATCAGAACTCGTAAGGAGGATGTCCATTTGGGCAATATCAGTCTTACTCCTATTTTTCGGGTTTTTCTCTAACTTATGGCATGTTGCCGAACAGCAATGGTTTGATACGCATCAGCGAGACACCGAAAGCCTTATTGTGGGAAGAATGGTCAAATCCCGCCAAGATGGCATCTTCTCGGCAGGGGGACTGACGGGGGCGGGAATTACGACTAATATTCAGCAGCAATGGATATCCTCAAACCAGATTGAGGCTCAATATGCAGCCTATCTCAACAAGCACTCCTTTGATGAATACTCGCTGTACATGTCACAACCTGGAGGGCAAGGCATACTTTTCAGCCTATTTGATAGACTCATTCCCCTATCATCTCAAATCAAGTTATGGGCATTCTATGTGTTGACAGCTCTACTCTCGGCAATCGCATTGACCGCGATTATAGGTTGGTTCTATGAGGAGTTTGGCTGGTGGGTCGCGACATTCGTCGCAGGTTCGGCTGTACTCTCCCAGTGGTTGACAGTTTTCGGTCGGAACCTTTGGTGGAGTCTATGGGCTTTCTACCTGCCGATGATTGCTGTCATGTACTACCTTAAACGCCATAGAGTTCCCGCAAATCGTCAGTTCATCAGGTTCGGAACTCTTATCTTCATCGCGGTTTTCGTTAAGTGTTTCATCAATGGCTTCGAGTATATCACAACTACGCTAATAATGATGATGGTACCGTGCATCTATTATGCCATCCTCGACAAGTGGAGCCGTCACCAATGTATGAAGTGGACGCTTGCAGCCGTATACGGCTCGGGCGTAGCAATTTTTTTGAGTCTCACACTTTTATGTTTCCAGATCGGTTCTGTGAAGGGGGGTTTCCCGGACGGCGTTGGGCATGTGCTCTATTCCTTAGGAAAGCGAACGCACGGAAATGCGCAAAGTTTCCCAGATGTATATGCTGCCAGTCTGGAAGCCAGTACGATAGGGGTGCTGATTACTTACGTGAAAGGCGTTTTCTTTGATCTCAACAACTATCTATCTCATACGAACTCCTTCGTCTCTAACTTCCTATTGAAAGTCCGATACGCTTACCTGATAGTTCTTTTTATCGTGATGTCCGCGCTGCTGTTTTTGCGTAGCAATAAAAAGATAATGGCAGAACGACAACAGCACTACATTGCATTAATTTTTACGACGTGGTTTTCAATTCTAGCACCTTTATCGTGGTATGTAATCTTCAAGGCACACTCATTTATCCATACGCACATGAGTTTCGTTCTCTGGCAGATGCCCTTTACTTTCTTTGGCTTTGCCGTGTTCGGAGCTGCCGTTATAGCAGTGACAAAAAGTAAAAGACTTAATCAATGAAGGAAACCGGCAAAAAGCAGCATGGAGGGTGTATGAGCGTTAATCGATTGCATCGGTGGATTGGCAGAGACCGGTTGAGCCCCAACGAAATAAATGTGAACCGCTTCTTAAAAGCTGCCAGTCTCTTCGCAGATACAGCTATACAATACGGGAGAGATAGATACAGCGGCAAAGAGATGCCTCTTTTTGCCGATTGCCTCCATACCGCTCATTTGAAGGCCCCCAGATCGTTGACATCTCATCGTACAGGCACCGAGCCAAAACCAACGGTCTGGAGTTTCTTTCAAAATCAACAGAACCTGATGCGGTTGCTGGCTTCTTTAAGCCAGTTCACTGGGAATAGCAAATATGTCGGTGCCGCGGGAGAAGCGGCTCAATACATGTTCAGGAACTATTGGTATCCAGAAAGTGGTGTTCTGCATTGGGGCGGGCACGGCTATGTGGACTTAGTAACCGGTAATAGGTACGGCATGAAGGGCGTTGTCCACGAAATAGAGGACGTATACCCCTACTGGGAATTGCTCAGAGCCGTGGATGCGGACCGGGGTGAGATGCTCATGAAAGGTATTTGGGAAGCAAATATCAAGGATTGGGGTGCCTTACACTACAACCGACACGGTGATTTCAAAAAGCAGGTGGATCATGCCAATACTTGGAACAGGCCTTGGGAGGGATACAAAGCACCTGAAATCAGTGGAGATCTCTCATTTATCAGCGTGGCACTGGATCTGGCTTATGCCGCTTACAGTTTGGGTTACCAAAAGCAGGAGGAGGCACCACGGATTTGGGCGGAACGCCTCTTAAATCTAATTATAAAGCAGCGAGACCCAGAGACTGGCATCTGGCCCAATTTGGTTCATCCGCAAATTTCCAAACGGGGGCTTAACGTATTCGGCAGAAAATATCCGCAGGCGACCGAACCGAGAGTCTATGTAGGCAACCAGTTGAACCACACCATCACCCAAATGATGGGTATGCTTACAATCGTAGAAAACGCCCAAAAGTACAGCCGTATCGGCGAAATGTCGCACATCAAAGCGGCAGTTGAGCAACACATTATCGGTTTCCTAAACGCTTCCTACGCTCAGGAAAACAATACGCTGAAAAGCATCATTATTGATGGAACGCATCTAACAGATTTTCGGATAAAGGGACCCTTCAGGACAGAGAAACTCTACTTTGGTGCGAAAGAAGGCGGTGCTTTTCTGCCTCAAAACATGACACCGCTCTTTACCTCCGTTTGTGCGCGTGGGTATCGAGTTTCCGGGGGCAGAAGTGCTTTCAGAGACTACCTACGAACCATGTTTAGAGCCTTCGGGCTCGGCGACATCGGTGCTGACAAAAACCGCCAACCGTTGTTGAATTTTGGCACAACGGCTTTGGAACCCGCTTATATCTTCGCGCTAGTAGATCTGTACCGGGTAGAACCGAAGGCAGAATTTCTGGCAATGGCTGAGCAAATAGGAGACAACCTGCTTCAAGTTAGACAACATGCCGATAGCGGTCTTTTTACGCTCGAAGATAGTTTTATACTCCAAAACCGAGTCATGGATAAACCAGAACTACAGGAGCCGCATGAAGGGAAAAGCGTGATTGATATTTTGCAGGACAATCATAAAACCGCTAATCTCGATGCGATGGAGCCGCTGGCGCTGCTCAGCATCTACGCCGCACAAACCGGACAGTACAACATCATGCCCGGTTGGACAGCCGGTGGGCTTTACCTCAAAGTAAGCAGCCTTGGTCATATTGTGGGCAAAGAAATTCAGCTATGGTTTGATAAGCCAGCACTAAAGCAATTTTACAAGGATAACAATATCAACTGTACCTGGCGTATCGACGAAGACTGAGCCAAACAGATTATTGGTATCACGCACGAACTTCTCGCGGCCCTGTCCAATGTGTACGGAAACCCGGTGGAGCGTGCCTACTACTTTTAGTCCTATAGGGACAGCATGTTTATTGTGCACGGAAACCCGGTGGAGCGTGCCTACTACTTTTAGTCCTGTAAGGGCGGTATGTTTATACCTTTCTCCTACCGCGTGCTAAATTTGTTGCGTAAGTCCTACAAAATTAAAATTATGATAAGCGTTGACCTGTTGTTGTCAACCATCCGAAAGGAGTACCGAAAATGGCGAAAGCCCTCTCACTCGTTGCGTACAATGACTTAGAAAGCCAAGTTGAAGCACTTGAAAGGGATGGTTATGTCTATTTCCCCGGCGTGCTTGATGCTGAGGAAGTCGCCCAATTGCGAGCAACCATGGAGCGATTACAGGCAATCCCAGCGTGTTTGGATCGGCACCAAACGCCTCAAAATGGCGACAAATTCCTCAACAAAATCATCAACAACTCGTTTAATCGCGACCCACTGTATCTCCAATTCCTTGACAAATCACCGATTGTTGAAGTTGCTGAGGCGACTCACGGCGACGATTGTCACTGCATCGGTATGCAATCGTGGTTGACAGGACCGGGGCGTCCGGATCAGGCGTTACATACCGATTGGCTGCCACTCTCCCTACCGGCAGATATTCGTTCCGATCCACGTATCAAAATCCCGATCTTCATCACTACCGCCCATTACTATCTCAATGATATGTATGAAGAGTTGGGACCTACGAAGTTTGTCCCGGGCAGCCATTTCTCCGGGTGCTCTCCAAACGGAGAAACGGAGTGGAAAAACCGTTCGGAAGAGAGTATCCTATGCAATGCAGGGGACGTGGTGCTCTTCCGCAGTGAAGTCTGGCATCGTGGTTCTGCCAATACGAGTAACGAAACCCGTTACCTCTTGCAGGTACACTATGCCAATCGGATGATTACGCAGAAATACCCGCCCTATCTGAATAAATTTCAGTTTGATGAATCGATCCTCGCCCAGGCGAACCCTCGACAGAGACGGCTTCTCGGCGACCATCGGCCCAGTAACTATGATTGAGGGTGACGCAAATCGTGGGGCTTTGTGTACGGCACGGCGGAGAAGGAGTGCACCACGCATTGAAAATGCGTGGTTAAACCTTCCTACTACTTTACGGACGATTGGACAGCCAACGTGATGCCCTAAAATCCACGCAAAAAACGGGGCACCTCGGCATTTTTCATTGACACCCGAGGGCAAATATGATTTAATATACGCAAAAGGAGAATACACGATGAAACACCTCATTTTTTGCTCAATACTCTTTTGTGCCATCGCGGCACCGGCTCTCGGTGAGTTGACAGATACTGACCTCGATAAAATTCGCTTGATTGTCAAAGAGGAGATTGCACCTGTAAAGGCTGATGTCGAGACTCTGAAGGTTGACGTTGCGCGCTTAGAGGGGCGTTTGACCGGCTTAGAGGGGCGTTTGACCGGCTTAGAGGGACGTTTGACCGGCATTGAAAAACAAATCTCACATGTGACCGGCTTAGAGGGGCGTTTGACCGGCTTAGAGGGACGTTTGACCGGCATTGAAAAACAAATCTCACATGCTACAAATGTCACTTATGGCCTAATAGCCCTTATTGTGGTAGCCATAGGTCTTCCCGCGTGGAGAGGCAAGAGAGATCGGGAACAAGAACGAAAAATGGAAGAACTCATACAGGAAATAGAAACGCTAAAGGAGAATTATGGCAATAGAAGTTAAATTCCGATTTCCGCTCACCTAAGACACCATGAATACACAACTTACATCTGAATAAATTTCAGTTTGATGAATCGATCCTCGCCCAGGCGAACCCTCGACAGAGGCGGCTCCTCGGCGACCATCGGCCCAGTAACTATGATTGAGGGTGACGCAAATCGTGGGGGCTTTGTGTACGGAAACCCGGCGGAGCGTGCCTACTACTTTACGGACGATTGGACAGCCAACGTGCCGCCCTAAAATCCACGCAAAAAACGGGGCACCTCGGCATTTTTCATTGACACCCGAGGGCAAATATGATTTAATATACGCAAAAGGAGAATACACGATGAAACACCTCATTTTTTGCTCAATACTCTTTTGTGCCATCGCGGCACCGGCTCTCGGTGAGTTGACAGATGCTGACCTCGATAAAATTCGCTTGATTGTCAAAGAGGAGATTGCACCTGTAAAGGCTGATGTCGAGACTCTGAAGGTTGACGTTGCGCGCTTAGAGGGGCGTTTGACCGGCTTAGAGGGGCGTTTGACCGGCTTAGAGGGGCGTTTGACTGGCGTTGAAAAACAAATCTCACATGCTACAAATGTCACTTATGGCCTAATAGCCCTTATTGTGGTAGCCATAGGTCTTCCCGCGTGGAGAGGCAAGAGAGATCGGGAACAAGAACGAAAAATGGAAGAACTCATACAGGAAATAGAAACGCTAAAGGAGAATTATGGCAATAGAAGTTAAATTCCGATTTCCGCTCACCTAAGACACCATGAATACACAACTTACATCTGAATAAATTTCAGTTTGATGAATCGATCCTCGCCCAGGCGAACCCTCGACAGAGACGGCTCCGACACCCGAGGGCAAATATGATTTAATATACGCAAAAGGAGACACACGATGAAACACCTCATTTTTTGCTCAATACTCCTTTGTGCCATCGCTTTGCCGGCTCTCGGTGAGTTGACAGATACTGACCTCGATAAAATTCGCTTGATTGTCAAAGAGGAGATTGCACCTGTAAAGGCTGATGTCGAGACTCTGAAGGTTGACGTTGCGCGCTTAGAGGGACGTTTGACCGGCGTTGAAAAACAAATCTCACATGCTACACATGTCACTTATGGGCTAATAGCCCTTATTGTGGTAGCCATAGGTCTTCCCGCGTGGAGAGGCAAGAGAGATCGGGAACAAGGTTGAACACACCCAAGATGCCAAAATCCGCGAAATCTGTGAAATCTGTGTCACTCCGCGATTCAGAACCTGGGTAATGCTTGAATAGAATAAGCGGGTGTGATAGAATGGCAAAAATATAGGGAGGAACATTCAGATGGCCGACAACCAGATTAAAGTGGCGGCATGCCAATTGTTGACAGGTGAGGATGTTTCCGCCAACACTGTCAAAGTATTGCAGCAGATTGAAGCGTGTGCAGAAGCCGGGGTTCAGATTGCGGCATTTCCAGAGGGGTGCCTGTTCGGTTACTGTTGCCGAACCGATTATTGGGAACATATCTCGCCACAGGTTTTTAAAGCGGCTGAGGCAAAAATTGCCGAAGCTGCGCGTAGGCACGGGATAGCCGTTATCGTCGGCTCAGCACATCACGACGGGGAGAATTGGCACAACGACTTAGCAATTTTTGATGAACAAGGGATGCTCAAATATCGTTATGGCAAGACCTTCCTCGCTGGGGAGAAGTGGTGTACCAACAATCGTGGTAAACTACCGATTGTGGAACTCGCCGGCATCGCGTGCTGTTTTATCATCTGTCACGATGTGCGCTATCCGGAGTTGGTCAAGCTGCCGGCGGCGATGGGGGCACAACTCTGTATTTTTTGCTCATGTGAATCGGGTTTGCTATCGGAATATAAGCTTTCCGCTTACCGCGCCATGCCGATTTCGCGTGCGACAGAAAACGGTATCTATCTCGTGATGGCGAACACACCTGCGAACCCCGATGACCTGCGGGCACCCGCATCATCGCATGGAAACTCGAAGATTATACATCCAGATGGCAACGTCATCAAAGAGGCCGGGTTTTTCGGAGATACAATCGTTTCAGCAATAATAGACCCCTCGCAGGCGACAGGTGTGCAGGCAAAACGGACTTGCAATGAAGATACAATCCTACGGGAGTGGTTTCGACAAGGGTGTGCACTTGTTGTGAAGGTCTGAAATTAGTTTTTGCGAGGAGGTTTCTTTCTATGAATCGGCAGTGCCCCTTCCAAAGCGGTTCTACCGGCTCTCCCTAAGGTTGACAACCCCAAAAAGGGCAAGTTGCAGTGGCGTAAAATCGGGTCATTCCTTGACAAATCTAATCAAATCTATCATTGCCCCAAGGTGTCGGGATATTTTCGTTGTTTATTTACCGCACCCATGCTACAATGGTAGTCAGAATCGTATCTCAATCAAACTCTGGATGCAGTCTTCATCTGACAGAGACAGAGGATGGTGAATGGAGCGTGAGTAGCGTTTCCTGCTGCACGATGCGAAGTGGCACGCTGAACATTCCTACCCCCCGTGTAAAGCGGACTAAAAGTTAGTGCTATGCCGACATAGCACCGACGGTGGAGGGGGCGATAAGACCGACGCGAGACCCTAACCAGCGACATCTCGCTACAGCATCTGAGACTGTACACGAACAATTTTCTCAAAGTGTCGCTCCCAGCAGGGGAGAGACGATAAACGCCTGTGGAGCTCGTATAAGACCTCACAGCAGACACGCTTCTTCGTCAGAGAGCGCCAATTTCTGTATACAGAAATTGGTAAAAGGTTGATTGTTATCACAATCAACCCGATCTCTGACGCTGGTGTGCCTCGGAGGCGATGAGTGTCGAAGCAGGAAGTGTGACAACTGAGGGTTCTGCTGCAATATTTGAGCAGATTTGACCCAATATGTATAAGTTCCACACTGCGGTTTGATACAAGCCTGCGTCGCGGTCCTGAAAAGCGTGGCGATTCGCCGGATGTTGGTGAAGTTGGAAATACTTCTCCGCCATCGCATCCGCTTACGCTGTAGGAATAGCGTCTTCAATCAAGCAATAGCCAGACGACGGGGATTTTGCCGATTTTTAGCCAACAAATCGAGCACTGCAATTAAGAGATGTTGTTAATTCGTTCCATCTCTTCAGCGGTTAATTCCCAGTCAAACACATCTAAATTCTCTCGCAAATGTGCCTCAGAGCCAGATTTCGGAATAGCAATCATGCCTTTTTGTAGCAGCCATCGCAAAGCCACTTGCGCCGCCGTTTTCCCATGGGTTTCGCCGATAGCTTGCAAAGTCTGCTCCGCTGTAATTGCCCCTACTGCCAGCGGACGATGCGCGGTTACTACAACATGATGCTTTGTGCAATGCGCTAATAGTTTATCCTTCTTGCTTCGGACGTGGTATTCTACCTGATTGACGGTGAGTGGTGCTTCGGAAACCTGCCGAGCCTCATCTGTCTGCGCGATACTAAAATTGCTGATTCCGATGCTTTTCGCCTGTCCAGCGTCGTGTATTTTGTTGAACGCATCAAGGGTTTCTCGCAGCGGGACCGATTCACTGGGATGATGAATCAGCAATAGATCCACGTAATCCATCTGGAGTTGATTGATGCATTCATCGAACTGCGCGAGAACCTCATTGTACTTCAAGTGCGTGTGCCAAATTTTGGATGTGATGAACAGAGCGTCTCTGTCTGCCCTGATTTCGCGTAGTGCCTCCCCAATTTCGCTTTGGTTGCCATACATCCACGCGGTATCAATATGCATATATCCCAATTCAATTGCTTTTTTTACAGCAACTTTACACGCATTGCCGCGCAAAGCCCATGTACCCATTCCCAATATCGGCATTGGATAGCCTGATGAGAGTGTGATGGTTTCCATCGATGTTCCTCCTGATGTTTATCATGACGTTCAAGAATTTCATTTGGAAAAATCTATGCGCAATCAATTGCGCGACTCCGAACCAGATTATCGCTCCCGGTCGGACACGAGCAGGTCAAATGAATTGCTCTGCCACCCGCCCTCCATAACGATATTATCTCTCGTTTCGCGCAGGCGACCGACCAGGCGTGCCTTCATACGACGGAGCACATGCTTGTAACCGAGGTGATTCGCCAAGTTATGGAGTTCATGCGGGTCGCTTTTCATGTCGTAGAGTTCGTCCTCGCTGTACGGATTGTAAACGTATTTCCACGAATCGGTTCGTACCATCCTGACAGAGGCAAGCGTTGGCTCGTACCCGTGAAATTCGGCGAACACGTCATCGGGCCAATCCGCTACGTTTTCCCCTCGTAACAAAGGCACAATCGATCTGCCATCAAGATTGTCAGGAATCACGGCACCTCCGAGTTCCAAAAAGGTCGGCATGAGATCTACGAGGTTCACGAACGCATCACACGTCGTTCCCGGTGATGTTGCCCCAGGCCAACGGATGACGAGCGGTATGTGATGCGTCTCTTCGTACATGTGGAACCCCTTGTTAAAAAGCCGATGGCTGCCGAGCATATCGCCGTGGTCGGTTGAAAAGATAACAACGGTGTTTTCCGCCAAACCGTTCGCTTCAAGGCAACCCAGAATTCGCTGCACCTGCTCGTCAATGAAGGTGCAGAATCCCCAATAGGCGGCAATGACTTTCTGCCAATCGGGCCACGTCAAGTGACTGGCGTTCCAACGGAGCATTTCCTTCTGTTGAATGAGGGGTTTGTTGATGAACTGCTCATCAAAGTTCCCCCACCGTTCAACAGAGTCTGGATTGTACATCGTGTCGTAAGGGGCCGGCACAGCATACGGAAAATGCGGTCCGAAGAAATTCGCGGCAATCATAAACGGTTGCTCAGAATCTTTATAGCGGTTGATTAGCTCAACCGTTTTATCCGCGGTCCACGCCTCCATTGTGCGTTCGGCAGGAAGGGGGAGCCTTCCATAGAAGGGTGCTTCACCACCCCACTCAAACGGTTGGACAGCATCCCTATCAATTCGGAAGTCAATTCCGTCGTCACGGAGCCACTGATGCCACTCACGATAAGGGTGCCACTTGTCGTAACCCCAGAATTCCGTGTCGCCCTCCTTGGCGAGATGCCATTTACCGATGCAACTCACCTGATAACCTGCTGCCTTGAGGAGTTTTGGATATGCGGGTTTATCAAGAATTTGGTTTGCAAACACACCGTTGAAATTCCCCATGTTTGAAAGCTGCCCGTGATTATGGGGATAGAGGCCGGTGAGCAGTGACCCACGTGCGGGTGAACAGAGCGCGATAGGCGTATAGGCGTTTGTAAACCGCATACCTGTTGAAGCGATTTCGTCAACGGCAGGCGTTCTGCAAAGTGGTGCTCCGTTGCAACCCAGAGAATCGAAACGTTGCTGGTCGGTGAGCAGGAAGAGGATATTAGGGGATTGTGCCATAGTTAATCCTTCTTTGTGAGAAATAAAAAAGTTGTTCATTAAAATTCACAACTTGGGTGTGAAATGAAACCATCCAGCGATGTTTTCATCATTATCCACATCAATCTTGAGAGCAGTATACTACAATTTGGGATAGATATCAAGTTCAATATTTCCGACGCAAAATTTTGTGTTGAAACAAAAATGAAAATCTATTAGAATAGGGCTTGGGTAAAATTAGCAAGACAAACACACGCAAGCGAGGTCAAAGAGATAATGAAAGTACGCCGATTATCTGTTGGATATGTTACGGTCATCGTATTACTGGTAATACATCTTCTGCCGGTCTGGGGCTTCAAGTATTTCCCGACTCAGGATGGGGCGAGCCATATCTATAACTCCTATGTTGTGAAGGAGTACCACAAGCACGAAAACTACCGGTTACGTGAAGTCTACGAACTAAACGCCACTCTCTTCCCAAACTGGACATCCCACGCGCTTCTGGTATTATTGCTGTATGTCTTTCCTCCGCTCGTTTGTGAAAAGATAATACTTACCCTCTGCATTGGTCTCCTACCACTCTCCCTGTTTTATTTCCTCAACGGCATCGCAAAGAGAAATATGGTTTTTGGACTGCTTGGGTTTATGTATGCCTACAACTACTTGCTTCACATGGGATTCTACAACTTTGTTCTCAGTATGTCCCTATTTTTCTTTACCCTCGGCTACTGGTGGAGAGTTAAGGATAAACTCCGATTGACAAACACCGTGGTCATCTACGTATTGCTGCTGGCCACCTACCTTACGCACTATCACTCTTATGCGTTGCTTCTCATGTCCCTGACGTTCTTCGCGCTTTTCTTATCGGTTTACGATGCACTGCACGGGATATGGGGCTATAAGGAGATATCACAGCCACTGAATCACCGCTTCAAGGATGGCGTGACGAAGCTCAAACCTACACTGACGTTCATCGGTGCGCTTGTGCCCGCTTACTTTATCCTGTTTTCCTACTACTTCTACCTATCCAACACTCACGGGGATGATAGCAGCCATAAGGGCTTTGAATGGCTAAGGGACTACTTCTTCTCTATGAAATCCTTAGTCTCTTTTCGGGATGCTCATGTGCTCATCGGACAGGTGTTGCTGGCCTTTTTTGCTATCACCTTTGTACTCACAGTTATCAATAGAATCAGGCAGTGCTATCGTTTCCGTGAGTTGCTGTCCAATGAACGGCTCTGGACGCGCATTGTGAGCCGAATGGATGGGTTTCTGCTCATGGCAGTCTTCATCACTGTGATGTATTTCATAGCTCCTTGGTCCGGCTACAGCGGCGGTTGGATAAACGACCGGTTTCATCTGTACATATTTCTCATGTTGCTTCCGTTCTTCACTTATGTGAACGGCACAGCGGAGCGTGCCTACTCCCCTATCAACTGGCATCGGCACATAAACTACGGGGTGGCGGGAATTATCATCGTTCTATCCTTATGGCATCTCGGCTACAATGTCCACACTTATGCTCTGCTGAATCGGGACATTGCCAACGCGCTCTCATTGGACGGCATGTATGAGGAGGACACGATTCTCACGAGTGAACCGGGGGAATGGGGCGGTTTTTCAGATTCACTGGGTTTTGAACCCAAGTACGTAGAACCGTTTGGGCACATTGAATGCTTGCTGGCGGTGAAAAAGGGAATCGCCTACCTTGACAATTACGAGGCGAATACAGATCATTTTCCACTGCGCTACAAGCAAAAAGACCTCCCTGCTGACTTCGCCATCATCTGGCGGACAGAGTATGATGATGTCGCGGGCTTGGAACAAGAGTATGAACTCATCGATTCCAATGACTACAACCGGCTCTATCGCCGCAAGCGCACAGCACCGGATGCGCAAATGTGGGGTGGCGGCACTGTCGTCGCTTTTGACATGCAGCCGCACGATGGAGAAACGGCACCAGGGCACATCGCCGTGTCTGCGGATACGGTTTACATCGATGGGCGATACGGCTGGCTGACGCAATCAGAACGGAATAATTCCACAGGCGAATCCAACGTTCCACAACCGTACCGAGACAGCATTTGGGGGAAGGAAGATGGGGTTTTCCGAGTGGCACTTCCCAACGGGACTTATGAAGTGACATGCTATTTCAGCGCAGGTGAATCTGAACCGCTGGAGATAAACCTTATTGCGAACGGTGAGAAGCAGATGCAGCGATTGCAAATCCCTGTGGGAAATGAGACAATTGACAGGCACTACACTATCACGATTACCAATGAACATCTGACGCAGACGCTCTATACTCGTGGAAAAGGAGAGTACAAACGGTGGGGTTGGAGTGGCTTTACCATTCAATCGACCGATGGTGAGCTGCCCTTCCGTAGGTAGCAAGCACCCCCGCAAAGCGGGGGTATTATCCTTTTGCCCGAAGCAACCGAGGAACGATGAATTTAAAGTTCAACTTTGCGAAGTGCATCGAGAAGTCGGTTTTGCTCTGGAAACAGCACAGAAAAACGAAACACATCGTAAAGCTAAGCCTTTACGTGGTTTTCCGAACAACCCTCAAACCTATCAAAATGTTCATTAGTCACTCCATAACAGCATGTTTATAGAACGCTGAAAATAGCCCCTTTTTGTGCAGCTAATGCGGGGATTACCCGCAAATTCAGCGTTTTTAGCATTGGCACAGAAATTGCCCTTATCTCTACATCAACAACTTTTGTTCTTTGACAGACATCTCTGCCTATCCAACTTTTTTCTATTGACAAAAAAGACACATCGCATAAAATAGGTTAAATAGTTTTCGGGAATCTTTCACACTCCTAACTGACTTTATATTATCAAAGGATGGGCATAATGGAAAAAACGCATCTACTTCATGCACCCTATCTCCATGCAATTTCACGAAACATATTTGTCGCCGCTGGTGCATCGCGGCACATTGCGGAGGATGTCGCCGAAATTTTGGTGAAAGCTAATCTCACCGGCCATGATTCCCACGGCGTGCTGCGCGTCCCGGCCTATTTGAGAGGGATTGATGCCGGACACCTAAAGCCCGCTGCGGAACCTGAAGTCCTTGCTGAAACCGCCAATACCTTGCGCGTTGATGGAAACGGAAGCTTTGGACACTATGTGTCGCGCGGGTCCATCCGGAGAGCAATCGAAAAGGCAAAAACCGCCACCTCCTGTTGCGTCAGCATCGTCAACACCGGACATATTGGCCGTTTGGGTGAATATGCCGAAGAGGCAGCGAGTGCCGGGTGTATCGCGCTTATCAGTGTCGGCGGCGGCGGTAGAGGCGCGGGACCTACGGTGCCTTATGGCGGTGCACAAGGTGCTTTTGGTACAAACCCTATCGCCATCGGTGTACCGACAGGAGACGATAGCCCCTTTATCGCTGATTACGCCACGAGTATGATTGCGGAAGGAAAGATCCAAGTCGCCCGAAGCAAAGGCATTGATTTACCTGAAGGCTGCATTCTTGATAAAAACGGGATGCCGAGCGTTAAGCCCGCCGATTTCTACGATGGCGGCGCGCTACTCGCATTCGGGAAGCATAAAGGCTACGCACTCGCTATGTTTACATGTTTGCTCGGTGGGCTGGCAGGAACGTTTGACATGGAGGCTGGGCGAATGAGCGGCACCTTTATGCAGGCAATTGATGTTAACGCCTTCACTCCCGTTGAGGAATACCAGAAAGCGGTGCGTGCCTTCTTAGATGGCATTAAAACCACACCCCCTGTCCCCGGCTTTGACGAAGTATTAGTCCCCGGTGATTTTGAAGCGCGTTCCCGTGCACAGCGATTAGCGCGCGGCATTGAGATACCGGATACTATCTACAATCAACTTCAAGCGTGTGCAGAAAAACTAGGCATTTCTATCGGTGAAGAGACGATTGAGGCAGGAGACAAGGCGCGCTACTAGACAGGCTGTTATTTGTAGGGCGAGGTCCCCGTGCTTCAGCCCTGCCATATATAGGAGTAATCCATCGTGAAAAGGCACATAATTGAAGCCGCACAACTTCAGGCATTCAACGGGTGGCAATGAAAAAGCCTTGCTTTTTCATAGTTGCCTGTGTGCGGTGCAGAAGGCGCACTCGGCACAAACCCCATCGCTATCGGGGTACCGACGGGGGATGACAGCCCCTTTCTCCTCGATTTTGCCACAAGCATGATGGCAAACGGAAAAACATACGTCGCTGACAGCGAAAACCGAGATCTGCCGGAGGGATGTGTTGTTGACAAGCACGGCAATCCCACTGTCAAAACTGATGAATACCGCGATGGCGGACACCTGCTTGCCTTCGGCAGACACAAAGGCTATGCTCTCTCCCTCTTTGTCTGTCTACTCGGTGGATTGGTAGACACTATTTTTGGCGCAGCTTGCAAGCCAAAACTTGCTACTCAAATTTAGATAGCATTAAGGAGACACCCCTGCCCCCGGCTTCGACGAAGTGTTAGTCCCCGGTGATTTTGAAGCGAATACCCGAGCACACCGTCTCGCAAACGGTATTGATGTACCGGATTCCATCTATCAGCCACTTCGCGAATGTGCAAAAAAAAATGGGAAGGGTATGTTCCCCTGCAAAGCAGGGGCAATCCCTTTCTTGTGTCACTTCCATCTAGGGGCATTTAGTTCTCCGGTAGGAGCCATCTCCGAATCGCGCCCTTCGATATGAACTTCCATTGACATAAGGTTGACATTCTGCTCCAAACAGAAGTATAATATTGATATGCCATATTATGATGAGATTGTGAAGCATCTCATGGATCGGTTTCCCGATGAATTCGCGGCGTTAGCCCTCGGCACCCCAGATGTGGAAGTCGAGGAAAGACTCAGTACCGAGCAACCGACGATTAAGATGCATCACAGCGATATGACGTTTAAGGTCTGCCTCCCCGACGAAGAGGCGATTCTCCATATAGAGGCACAAACTGACGATAGCCGTGACAAACCGATGCCTCTGCGGGTGCTGTTGTATGCGAGTTTCCTGGGGCACCAACATGAGCTGCCTGTGTATTCCGTTGTATTGTATTTCCGTCCTCCTGCGGGCCAAAACGACCCGGGGTACTACGGGTATGGAAACAAGCAGCGTGGCAGGCTGTGGTTTGAGTATACAGTGATTCGGGTGTATGAGTTAGAGGGGGAGTCGCTTTTGGATGCGTCGTTGATTGGGTTGTTGCCTTTCACGCCGTTGATGAAACCGCCTGCGGGTATGACAGCGGAGGCGTGGGTTGAGAAATGTGTAGAGACAACGCGGTCTGCCCCGGTTGACACGCAGACGCGGGCGACGTTATTGTTTGCACTATCGCTTTTTGGGAGTTTAGTGCATCCCCCGCAACTTTTTCAATCTCGAATATCGGAGGAAATCATGCAAGAGTCTCCTTTTTACGAACTTGTGATGAAACGCGGTATTGAACAAGGTATCGAACGCGGCATTGAACAAGGTATTGAACAAGGTGTCGAGCGCGGGGCGCGCGAAAATGCCATCAAAAACATTCTCACGGTGCTCACCGCGCGATTCCCGCAGCGCGATACACAACCTGTCAAGCACGCCCTTGAAGCAATACGGGACCTCGACCGGCTGACGCAACTGCTTCAAACCGCTGCACTCACTCGCAGTTTTGAAGTGTTCCTACAAGCACTCGACGGATAGACAGGACTTCGGAGGAAATCATGCAAGAGTCTCCTTTTTACGAACTTGTGATGAAACGCGCTATCGAACAAGGTATCGAACGCGGCATTGAACAAGGTATTGAACAAGGTGTCGAGCGCGGGGCGCGCGAAAATGCCATCAAAAACATTCTCACGGTGCTCACCGCGCGATTCCCGCAACGCAATACACAACCTGTCAAGCACGCCCTTGAAGCAATACGGGACCTCGACCGGCTGACGCAACTGCTTCAAACCGCTGCACTCACTCGCAGCTTTGAAGTGTTCCTACAAGCACTCAACGGATAGACAGGACTTACACCTTTAAATGAGGATGTGTTGAATGCGATTTAAATTTCTGCAACTAGATAATACCCCCGCTTTGCGGGGGTTATTGCCACCTGCGACAATAGTTGTTCTGTTAATCCTCTCATATAATACCTTTGCACAGGAGCATACCCACTTTGTGCATAGTGGTACCGTTCGCACTGTTGCGTATTCCCCCGTGAATTCCTCCCTCATTGCAAGCGCAGGAGAAAGTGGCCTTGTAAAGTTGTGGCACTTGCGAAACGATACCGTCACAACGCTCAGAGGCCATACCGATCAGGTGAACGCAATCGCATTCTCCCCAAACGGTCAGCTGCTGGTCAGTGGCAGCGATGACTACACGTTCAAAGTGTGGGATGTTTCTCAGCATCGCGAAATCGAAAGCCTTCAACATCGCACCGACAACGCCATGTCGCAAATCAAAGCGGTGGCGTTTTCACCGAACGGACAACAACTCGCCACAGCAGGCGTGCATGTGAAACTCTGGAACACCCGCGACTGGAACGAGGTAACCACGCTCCCACACGACGAGTGGGTGTGGACGGTCGCCTTTTCACCCGATGGGCGGCTACTTGCTGCGGGCGAAGTAGGCGGCAGCGTCAAAATCTGGAATGTGCAGCGGCGGCAAATTCTTAAGACGCTAGAAGGTGACACAAGTACTGTTTACACTGTCGCGTTCTCGCCAGATAATCATAGACTTGCGACTGCAGGATATGATGGGAAGGTTACCTTGTGGAGACGCTCGGATTGGGAACGCCTCGGTACACTCGCCGCTAACGGAACAATCTTCACAGTCGATTTTTCGCCAGATAGCAAGATGCTGGCGAGCACAGGGTACGAATCTGTGAGCCTCTGGGCAGTGAGTAGTGGCGAAAATATCGCAACGCTCACGGGGCATGCAGGCTGGGTAAACGCTGCCTCCTTTTCGCCTAACAATGGCTACCTCGCCACTGGCGGAGAAGATGAGACGCTCCGACTCTGGGATGTTACCCCCTATCAATCGACAGAACGAGATATGGTACGCCTCATCTACTTTCTGCCCCGCGGCCGCACCGTCCAAGATAACATGTGGACAAAATTGGATACGCTCATAAGAGATGTGCAGCGATTTTATGCAAACCAAATGGGAAGCAACGGATTCGATAGAAAAACCTTCACCTTTGAAACTGATGGAAACGGAGAAACCTTGGTATGGCAGGTTGACGCACAATTCAATGATGGGTACTATCATACGGACACACGCGACAAAGTCCACGCGGAAATCGATGAGCAATTTGATATGGCAAAGCACGTTTATCTCATTGTTGTAGACATCAGTAGTGAATTCATTGGGAATGAAGATATATGCGGTGTGGGCGGCGGCAATTGGCTTGGAACAGAAACGAGGACGAGAACACGTGGCGGGTACGCAGTCATCCCTGCCTCCGGGCACTGCTTTGATGACGAATCTGGCACAGTGGTAACAGCGCACGAACTCGGCCACGCCTTTGGCTTGGAACATGACTTCCGCGACGAAGCCTATATCATGTCCTACGGCGCAGTACCAAATCGGCTGTCAAAGTGTGCAGCGGAATGGTTGGATGTCAATCGCTTCTTTAACACGAACCAAACCGCTTTCAATGAACCGACAACGTTGCATCTGCTCTCCCCATTGGCTTACTCACCAAACGCCAGAGACATCAGACTCCAATTTGAGATAACCGATGCCGATGGCCCCCATCAGGCGCAGCTGTTGATCCCAACGACTGCCGATGACCCGGCACCCGGTACTAAATTGCACAATTGTAAACGCTTACACGGCCAAAATCGAATTGTTGAATTTGTCACTACAGAATTAACAACCCGTAGAGTAAACAACATAACGCTCCAGGTAATTGATGTGCATGGAAATATCACAAGGCAGGACTATGTGCTCAGGGCAGATGATGCTCTCCTTGTTCAGAACCGACTGGATGTCAACGGCGATGGCACGGTGGATGTTGCAGATTTGGTGTTAGTGGCATCGAATTTTGGCAAATCGATAGGGAGCAGGGCCCATCCGAATCCTGATGTGAACAGCGATGGCATCGTGGATATTACCGATGTGATGTTGGTGGCGAGTGAACTGCAGGCTGGTATTGGTGCTGCACCGGCGCAAACTGCACAACTTACTGATAAAGTTCAAAAGTGGCTCGATGAGGCGCTGCACCTCGCCGATAGAGATGCAACTGTTGAAAAGGGAATTGCAGTGCTTGAACACCTCCTTGCAGCCATGATACCCACGGAAACTCGCCTCTTGGCAAACTACCCGAACCCATTCAATCCGGAGACATGGATACCGTATCAGTTGGCAAAGCCTGGAGAGGTAACATTGCGTATCTATTGTGTGAATGGGGCATTAGTGCGGACGCTGGTATTAGGGCATCAAGCCACAGGGGTGTATCATAGTAAAAGCCGTGCGGCGTATTGGGATGGGAGAAATGCATCGGGTGAGCCTGTTGCGAGCGGGGTGTATTTCTACGCGCTGTCTGCGGGAGGGTTCACGGCAACTCGGAACATGCTGATACAGAAGTAATCCGTAGCATGGGTGGGTTTGGTATTTGCCCCGCTTTTGCGGCGTAATGGTATCGGTTTCCCCTGCTTTGCAGGGGTAATATACCACTGCGCCCAGATGCGACGTGCATCGCCGGGTTATTGCTACCTGTGGAGACCCGCCCCCTACGGCAGCAGAGGCACGGCCAGCACGAGGATCCGCCCGTACATTAATTTCGAAGATTAACCTTGACATTCCTACACTAAAATGGTATACTTATTTCTAAAGTGGATTCTGTTTTTTGAAAGGATTCAGGGCATTGTAGGGTGCAGCTTGCAAGCACTTATACAAACCCGCATGCCCATATTGGAACATAATGAATCTCGGACTCACGGACAAAATTGCAGTGGTAGGTGCCTCAAGCAAAGGACTTGGGCGCGCAATTGCCCTCGGTTTGGCACAAGAAGGCGCGACAGTCACCATCTGTGCCAGAAACAGCGACGCGCTGGCGACAACAGCAGCAGACATTCGTAACCAAACCGGTATCGAAGTGTTAGCGGTGCCGACCGATGTTAGTCAGCCAGCTCAGGTTGAAAACCTTATTAACACGGCGATAACGCACTTCGGCGGTATTGATATTTTAGTGAACAATGCCGGCGGCCCCAGGGCAGGACGGTTTGACGACTTGGGGGCACAGGATTATCAAGATGCTGTCCAGTTGAATCTAATGAGCACGATAAATCTGTGCCGTGCTGTTGTGCCGACGATGAGAGCCCGCGGAGGCGGGCGAATTATCAACCTCACCTCTGTCTCCGTTAAACAGCCTGTAAATGGGCTCATGTTATCAAACATGGCGCGAACAGGCGTGATTGGCTTTGCGAAAACCCTCGCAACGGAACTGGCACCGGACAAAATCCTGGTCAATAATGTTTGCCCCGGTATTATCTTTACCGATCGAATTCAGCAACTGGCGACGGTACGCGCAGACGAGGCTAGCATTACGTTTGATGAGGCACTCGCCAACATGACAGCGGATATCCCACTCGGCAGAATCGGAGATGCGGAAGAGTTTGCGAACCTCGTCGTGTTCCTGGCATCAGAACGCGCGAGCTATATCACAGGTACAACGATTCAGGTGGACGGCGGCATGGTGAAAGGATTGCTCTAGCACGCTAATACCGAAGGTAGTAGGGTGTTTAGAAAGCCCACACGCGGAAACCTTCTCCCGCCGTTGTGCCGTAACACGGGGACGTGATGAACGATGTTGGTATCTGTAATCATTCCTGCGTTTAACGAAGAACGGACAATCGGCGAGGTACTGGACGCGCTGCGTTTACTACCCATTGAGAAACAGATTATTGTCGTCAACGACGGATCCACCGATGGAACACACAAGGTGCTTGAGGCACTGCGTGCGGTTCATGAATTAACCGTCGTGCATTGCCAAGAAAACCGTGGAAAAGGGGCCGCGATTCGGAGCGGGCTGCTGCATGTGAAGGGAAACGCGGTCGTCATTCAAGATGCGGACATGGAACTCTGCCCCAATGACGTTTTGCAGTTATTGGAACCGCTGAAGAAAGATCCGATTCACGTCGTCTACGGTTCAAGGTTTTTAGCCGGGCGCGGCAACGCCAGTTGGCAAAACTTTATCGCCAACCGTATCCTCGCAGGGTACACAAATCTCCTTTACGGATGTCGAATCACCGACGAATCTACGGGTTATAAAGCGTTTTCTACGGAACTGATAACGCGCTTAAATTTGACGTGTGAAGGCTTTGAATTCTGTGCTGAAGTTACGGCGAAGATTTTGCGTGCCGGCTATCACATCCACGAGGTGCCAGTCTCTTATTTTCCACGCACCAAAAAGGAAGGTAAGAAACTCCGCTTCTGGTCGGACGGTTTGTTTGCCGCGTGGACACTCTTGAAGTATCGGTTTATTTCAAGAACTGCGCTTTTCAAAAACGCGGTGGCGTATTTCCCCGCAAAGCGGGGTTAATAGCCTTCACGAGAAATGAATTCGCTAAAAGATAATACCCCTGCAAAGCAGGGGCAAATACCAATAACATGCAACATTTGGAGGTTAAATTGTTAATTATGTTTAGACAAATGATTTATTTCACACTCATCCTCTCACTCGTGGGCGGCGTGTCCTTTTCTGCACTCGGGCATGGTGATGCTTCTATACTGTTAGAGGATGTGAACAAAGATGGCATCGTGAACATCCAAGACTTGACGCTTGTCGCTGCTTCCTTCGGGCAACCCGCTGACAGGAACGCGGCGCAGAATCCTGATGTGAATCGCGACGGGAAAATCGATGTGCTGGACCTCGTTCGGGTAAGCAACAGTTTCGGGCAAACTGCACCGGATGAAAACTCAGCGTATCATGATATTCAGGAGTATGTTTTTGATAAGGGTTGTGCCAATAACGTCTGCCACGCAGCCCCTGCAAATGCTGGCAATTTGAATCTGACGTACGGTATCTCTTACCAAGATTTGGTTGGGCGTACGCCACAGAATCCTGCAGCCCTATCGGCAGGTATGAAATTAGTTGACCCCGGTAATCCAGAGAACAGTTTCCTTTTGACGAAACTGATCGGGCCCGACGCACCGGGACAGGGGGCCAGGATGCCGTTCGGAGGTGGCACGCTCCATAATGGCAAAATAGATGCCGTTCGGACATGGATTGCTGCCGGCGCGCCAGAGAGGGGTAAAATAAAAGGTATCGGGGATCTCAGCGTGCTGCGCGACCCTGAGGAAATTTTTAAGCCGCCCGCGCCGCCACCGCCCGGAGCAGGCTATCAAATCCACTTGCCACGATTCAAGATCGAACCCGGTACGGAACGGGAAGTCTTCTACACGACGCAAATCACCGATGAAAATGGAAATCCTATAGAAAGAGACATCTTTATTAACAAAGTAGAGATTTTCTATCCCGCCGGGAGCCATCACTTCATTATATATCGCCTCACAAAGAAGGGTATCGAAAAAGGACTGCTAACCGAAGGTGCAGTACCCGGCATTGGCGTTGATCCGGAAGACGTTTTCCGCGAACTTGACACGGAAGACCCGCTGCTACTTGGCCATTTCGGCATTGACAGACTTTTCGTGGTTGGAACCCAAACGGATGATACGCTGTTTCAGTTCCCTGAAGGTGTAGGGTTGCGAATGCCCGGCAACACATTTTACGACCTCAATTCGCATTACATCAATCTGCTCGGTGACGAAACGCTGATCGGCGAAACCTACGTCAATATCTACACTATTCCGGAGGAAAAGGTACAATACGAGGCGATTGAGATTTTCGTCTCTAATCGTGACATTAATGTGCCACCGGGAATAACGCGCGTTACCAACTTGACATGGCGCATTGAAGATGAACTCTTTCTCCGAGGCCACGACCCGGGTGCGGAGTTGAGTGTCTTCTTGCTCTCATCTCACATGCACAGGCACGGTGAACTGTTTGAAATCTTCCAGAAATCAACAGGTGACTTGTTGCACCGAAGCATCGCTTATGACGATGCCCCGATTGATCTGTTTAATCCGGTCCTCAGTTTAGGTGCAGACGATGGGCTCACCTTCCAGTGTACCCATAACAACTATGATACAAATGCCCCACTCACGTTCGGGCTTACGTCTGAAGACGAGATGTGTATTATCTTTGGCTATTATTATATCCCGACTGAAAGTGCAGGAGAGACAATTCAATAGTTTTTCGTTAATTCGGTTTCTGCTCCGATTTTTCCAGGGGGTATTAACCCCTGCAAAGCAGGGGCGATATGCCAGTGTCAAAATCGGGTTTCTTATACGTTAGAAGGGACATCCTCAAAATTGATGGGGTTTCTCTGCTATCCCGATATCAGCGTCTTGCCTCGCTACAAACCATTACCCCTGCTCGCAGGGGCAAATACCATAGCCTCCCTTTTAGAAGGGTTTGGTATTTGCCCCGCTTTGCGGGGTTATTGCCATCTTCTGAGGCAAGGACAGAAAACCGACAACTGACAAGGGAGGGGCAGGCACAGGGCCCTGCCCCTACTTGCCGCATGGCTACTACTTCAACAAAAAAAGACGGGCAGGCACAAGGCACTGCCCCTACTTGCCGCATGGCTACTACTTCAACAAAAAAAGACAGGCAGGCACAAGGCACTGCCCCTACTTTCATGGAAGCCTTAGCACACCGAATCCTGGTGTGCGACGGTGCTATCGGAACCGAACTCCGGAAACGGGTACCGGCGTATCTACAGTGCGTTGATGCTTGCAACCTCTCTACGGAGCATGCTCAGAAAGTTGAGGCGATTCACCGCGCTTACTGCGATGCAGGTGCTGATGTTATCCAGACCAACACCTATCAAGCAAATAGAGAGGCATTGGCTGTTCACGGGTTAGCTGAACAGGTTGAAGAAATCAATAGGACAGGCGTGCAGCTGGCACGCGCAGTGGGGCAGGAGACGCTCTACATAGCCGGCTCCGTAGGGCAGATTCCGTTCCAAACGTTAGGCACCGCTGTGCCCGCCACCAAGATCATACGCCGCCTCTTCAAAGAGCAGATGGATGCACTCGTGGACGAAGGTGTTGACCTCCTCGTACTAGAGACTTATGTCTCCCCCAAACAAGCGGAAATAGCGACAAAGCAGGCACTCACTTATGGCTTACCTGTCATCGTCGAAATTAGCGGGGTGTCAGGGGGAACTGTGGGCGCGGGATTAGACGTACGCGTCTTCGCACAAGAATTGGAACAGCTTGGCGCGCATGCAGTCGGTGTCAATTGTAGAGGACCGCATGACTTAGTGGAAGCGATGGAGCTCCTCGCGCCTGTCATCAAGGCTCCACTTGTTGTGCAACCTAATGCAGGAAATCCAAGGGTGGAACAAGGCGAAATTGCCGTTTCGTATACGGTGGATGCGGCGGTTTTCAGCGATTACGTACGGAAATTAGTTAAACTGGGGGCGAACATGATTGGCGGTTGTTGTGGGACGACCCCGGCGTACACCGCCAAAATTCGGGAGGCGATTGCGGGGCAAACACCTGTTAAACGGCAGCCGCGCATCTTCGTGCTGCCGAAAATTGCATTAGTGTCCAAGACTCCTACCGAGAACCCTGTCCAGCAGGTATTTGAAACGCGTGAACGGATTGTGAGTGTAGAAGCGCGTGCCAATACGTTCCCACAATTGCGAGCGTTGCTGAGGGAAGCGAAAGTTCTGGCTGCAAACGCCGTAGATCTGTTTGATGTAACCGATAATTCGGGGGCCGCAGTGAACATCGGGGCTGTCGGAACAGCGCATCGGCTACAGCAGGCGAGCCAGATTCCGACGCTCATCCATTGGACAACGCGGTCGCGCAATCTCATCAGTATGCAATCGCATCTGCTGGAGGCGGCGGCACTCGGCATCCGGGGTATAGTCGCCTTGTCCGGTGACCATCCGAAAGCTGGGCCCTATGAAACTGCCAGTCTTGTTCCTGATGTTCGAGGCGCAGTGCAACTGATGAAGCTCATCGCTCGGTTAAATCAGGGGGAACTCGCCGATGGTTCGTCAATCGGGGAGCCATGTGGATTTTACTACGGCGGGGGGTTCACAATCGCAGAGAATCTTCAACCGCATGTCAAACACCTGACAAATAAGGTAGCACAGGGAGCAAAGTTTGCTTATACACAACCTGTGTGGACTTATGAGGATATTGCACGCGCCCAAAAAGCCACAGCACATCTCGGCATAAAAATCCTCTACGGCATCCTTCCCTTAACAAGCTTCCGCAGTGCCTCCTACCTTCGGGATAATTTGGGGCTTTACATTCCTCAGTTTATTGTTGACAAATTCCGGGACCTAGGTGATACCGCGGGGCAAGAACTTGGAATGCAGTTAACCCTAGAATTGATTCAGGAAATCCGAAATCAGGATGAATTCCCAATTGATGGCATCTACCTTATCCCGCCAGCCCGCATGAATTGGAAAAATAGGCGCGAGGTCATATCAGAAATTGTGAAAGCCTACCGTGAGTAGTTAGCAGGGTCTGTTGAGCGTATTGTAAGACAACAAAACCCATTTCAGTTAATAATGCATGGACAAAAAACTTCAATCTCATCAACACGCGTTACAGGACGTTCACTCCTCTTAGGCGTTTTATTCATTCCGATCAACGTCTATTGGATGACGCTTGTTGAGGTGAAATACTATTCGCTTGACGGTTCGTGCCTACCGCTTTTTATCCAGCCTGTTTTTATCTTGTTTGTCTGTGTTGTTGCCAACTGCGTGTTGAAACGCGTCGCGCCGCGACAGATGCTACAGCAGGGCGAGTTGTTGAGTATCTACATCATGGTGGCCATCTCCTGCACGTTTGCGGGCCACGACACAATGCAAAATATGTTCGGAAGTATCGCGCACCCGTTTCGATTCTCGACCGAAGAGAATGAGTGGCAGACACTCTTTTTTCGGTACTTACCGGCGTGGCTCACTATCTCCGATGCGCAAAGTCTGCAAGGGTTTTACGAGGGGGAATCCACCTTCTACACAAGACATAACTTTCTCACTTGGCTACAGCCACTGGTGTTCTGGGGGCTCTTTTTCCTCATTATGATGTTCATGATGCTTTGCATCAACACACTGGTTCGGAAGCGGTGGACAGAGCAGGAGAAGCTGGCGTATCCCATCATCCAGCTCCCGCTGCGGCTTTCCGAAGATGGCGGGAGTGTCCTACTAAAAAATCGGATGATGTGGGTTGGATTTAGCATCGCCGTAGCGATCGGCGTGATTAACGGGGTTCACTATCTTTTCCCGCAGTTTCCAGAGATTCCTTATATCAAACGGACAGCTATCTTTCGAAACATCTTCACCGAACGCCCCTGGAATGTGATTAGTGGCACTCGAATCTCCATTTACCCGTTTGCAGTGGGCTTGGCGTTTTTTCTACCCCTCGACCTTTCGTTTTCGTGCTGGTTTTTCTTTGTCGTGCGCTTGGCAGAATTTGTCATCGGGGCAGCACTCGGCACGCGCTATTTCCCTGCCCTCAACGAACAAGCTTATGGGGCGTGGATTGCCCTCTTCTTGCTCGCCGTTTGGGTTACGCGCAGCCACCTGAGTGAGGTAATGAAAAAAGTGTTTGGGTTTAAATCACGTCTTGATGATTCGGACGAACCGATGCCGTACCGCGCCGCCTTCCTCGGAATTGTGGGTTCGCTTATCGCACTTGGCATCTTTGCCTCTATTGCCGGGATGGCGTTATGGGTTGCGGGTGTCTTCTTCGGGGTGTATTTCCTGCTTTCTTTTGCCATCACGCGCGTCCGAGCGGAACTCGGCACGCCCCATGAAATTTACTATGTCAACCCACACGACATGCTAGCGACGGTGGGCGGCACTCGGCAGTTTGACCCGAGCAGCCTCACGATTATGTCGCTTTTCTATTGGTTTAATAGGGGTTACCGCAATCACCCGATGCCGAATCAGATTGAGGCGTTTAAGTTGGCAGAATCAACGGGAATGAGCAACCGGCGTTTATGGATAGCGATGCTCATCGCAATCGTCATCGGTATTTTAGCAACTTTCTGGGCGAATCTTGACATCACCTTCCGGAACGGCGCGGTTGCGCAAGCGGGTGGATTCAAGGGATGGGTTGGCAGGGAATCCTTCAGTCGACTGCAACGGTGGTTACATAATCCGACAGAACCGAATGTAATCGGCATCGGTTTTATGGGGATTGGTGCGCTGTTGACGTTTGTGATGATGTATATGCGGATGCATTTCCTGTGGTGGCCCTTCCACCCGGCGGGCTACGCGCTCGCGATCAGTTTTGCAATGGATTACTTCTGGTTTGCCTTTTTCGTGGCGTGGTTTCTAAAATTAATGATTTTACGGCATGGCGGATTGAGGTTACACCGCCAGGTTGCCCCCTTGTTTTTAGGACTAATCTTAGGCGATTATGTCATCGGGAGTATATGGGCAATCATCGGGCCTGCATCAGGTTTGCGAACCTACAAAATTTTTATTTGACCTTGGCATCCATCCCTGGTTGTGCTATAATACAAATTGTCAACCCATTACACGGAGGGAATCATGGCAGCTCCTACAGCACCAACATATCTCACACCCGAGGAATACATCGCTTTAGAACGCAAAGCACTCCCGGGCGCGGAAATCATCAGAAATGAGTACCTAAACGGCGAGCTGATCGCGATGGCCGGAGCGAGTCGCGCCCATAATCTCATGACTATCAATATCTCTAGCGCGCTTCATGCCCGTTTAAGAGGCAGCGGATGTGAAACCTACGCAAACGAGATGCGGGTGAGCACCCCCCTCACCACATCCTACTTCTACCCAGATGTCGTTGTCGTTTGTGAAGAACCCCGATTTGAAGACAATGGCTTTGACACGCTCATCAACCCCATTGTCATCGTAGAGGTGCTCTCTCCCACAACTGAAGGGTATGACCGGGGTGAAAAATTCGCGCACTACCGACAACTTCCATCGTTGCAGGAATACGTACTCGTCGCCCAAGAACAGATTCATGTTGAACACTACCGTCGGGAAGAAAAACAGTGGATTTTCACCGATTTCCAAAGACGTGAGGAAATTCTGCCGCTCATGTCAATCCAATGCGAATTACCCTTGCGGGAAATCTATGAACTTGTCACATTTCCTGATTAGCACTTCGGTGAACCATACGGTGCAAAACAATGCAATCGGATGCTTGCAAAGTCAGATTCCATATTTGCACTTTTGACAATATAGTAGGGAATTTTCGTTTTCAATGGAGGTGCTTCCTCTGAATAACAGTGTTGCGGAACGCGGCATCACATTCAAGCACGCTAAAACCTAAACACAACTGATTTCCGTTTGATTTTTTGCTTGACTTTCTTTTTCAAGTATGTTATCATTTATTAAGTTCGATATCATGATTGCTTGCGGGGTTGGGAGGATTTCCTGATCGCTGCTGCAATATCACTATTTAGATAAAACCGTCGTTGATTTCACACATCTTTTCTAACCCAAACGCCGCCCGAGCTTGCCTTTTGGCACCGGGAGGGAACCCACACAAAGGACAGAGTTATGAAAAAGGTAGATCAGGAAACTCGAAAACGATACTGGCAGGAATTCCGAAAAGCTTGCGAAGATTCTCCTAGAGCTCCGCTGACACCAAACAAAACTTCTAAGGCACCGAACGCAATTGATGTCAACCTTGGGCCGAACCTTCAGACGAACCTTCCGCTGAAGTTAAGAGCACAGGCCGCCTTCGGTACGCGAATACGTGGATGCTCCAATTCAAACATTGCTATCCGTATTTCCGTAGATCGCGAGACATGGGAAACCCTAAAAGAAGAATGGGACGACATCAAATCAAAATTTGACGACAATGAGTTGAAACCCAATCCATTACCCAGCCGGGGGGAGTTCCCGGATGGGCAACGAATCCTCTTGTATAAGACAGATACAGATGCCACAAACGAACGCGATTGGCCGCAGCAATTCGAGTGGTTTATTTTAAACTTTTGGAAGTTTGCTGAGATATTCCGAGAACGTTTTTGTCCCGACTCAGAACCATTCAAACGGCCATTTGAGTTTAATGAACCAGGTGATGAAGCAGATGGTAAGCGTTTTGAAGAGAATGCTAAAGGTCTGATCGAGGTTATTAAAAAGGAGATCGATTTTCTTGATAAGCAGATTAACCTTCTTAAACATCGGAAATCCGAACTTCAAGACACTCTATCAAATTATGAATAAACTCTATTTCGGCGACAACCTCCAAATCCTGAGTGAGCTGGAAGGCACCCTCGTTAATCTCCTCTGCACCGACCAGCGGACGCGACTATAACGCATTTATCAATTAGGAAATATGCTTAAATGAAACACCTTTTTGAAAAACTCCGTGACGATGTCCGAAACTGGCGTAACGAAGGATATCCCTGCCCAGAGTATCCCCTCATCGGCGAGGTGCTACGTTGGCAATTTGAAGGTGAAGCCGAGGAACGTGTCCACCTCAAATACCTCCGCGAACCGCAATTCCAATCACTGGAACTCTATTGGTTTCTGAGACTGGTGCAGAAAACCCCGCATATCGTCGACCTCTACAAGCACTATTACAGCGACGACAAACGCGACTTCTTTGAAGCGTTCGGCATTCCAATCGATGCAACCGAATTTCAATGGATTTCTAATGTTGACACAGTCATTGAGAAAGTGAAGAATGACCCGGAATTCGTCAGGCAAAAGGGAATCCATCCCGTTCACGAGGCTGTGACGCTCCCGTACCCAAGTTATATCTTTGCCCTCGCCATGGGGACCGGCAAGACTGTCCTCATCGGCACGATCATTGCCACCGAATTCGCCATGGCACTCCGATATCCTGAAGGCTCTGAAAGCCCGCACTTGGCGGGCGAGATTCACTTTATGAAAAACGCGCTCGTCTTCGCCCCCGGTACAACGATTATTGAGAGCCTGCGCGAGATTAGCGACATCCCTTTTGAGCAGGTTCTGCCGCCCAGTCTACACCGTGACTTCCTCGCCAATCTGAAAATCACCTATCCACAGAGCGGCACAAAAGAAATTCAAGTCCAACGGGGCAGTGCTTACAACGTCATCGTCACGAACACGGAGAAAATTAGTCTGAGAGCA
Organism: uncultured Poribacteria bacterium; assembly: GCA_958295855.1. Lineage (GTDB taxonomy): Bacteria > Poribacteria > WGA-4E > WGA-4E > WGA-3G > CATQHH01. The sequence goes on from OY282383.1 coordinate 2,470,882, forward strand.
AACGTAAAGCGGCGGAAAAATCAGACAGAATTAGAGTTCGAGGAAAAGAAGGAACGGGCGGCATTAGAGGCAAATCTCCGTCTCCAAAAAATCGCGAGCCTGCCGAATTTAGGTGTTTTCTCAGACGAGGCACACCATACTTATGGCAATAGAATGGACAGGGAACTCAAGCGGATGCGCGAAACGGTCAACTACATAGATGAGAAAACCGAGCTCATCGCTGTGATTAACACCACCGGTACGCCTTACTCGAAACGGCAGATGCTCCGCGAAGTTGTCGCCTGGTATAGTTTGGGCGAGGGGATAAAGGATAACATCCTGAAAAGCCTTCACCGCGGCATTGTTCACTACCCTATCGGCGTTATTTCTGACGAAGACGTAATCCGGAACATCATTGGTGACTTTTTTACCAACTACGGTGACGTAGCACTGCCCAATGGCGCGAAAGCAAAAATCGCTTTCTACTTCAAGACGCAAGCCCATTTGGAAGCGTCCCGGCTGCACATCCAAAATGCACTGACAGAAATCGGGGAAAGCTCGGCACTGATACTTGTCAATACACAAAGTTCAAGCCAGCAGGAGATTGATGAGTTCAATCGCCTGAACAATCCTGACAATCAGAAGCGTATCATGCTGCTCATCGGCAAAGGGGTGGAGGGGTGGAACTGTCCGAGTCTATTCGCTTGCGCGTTGATTAAGGAACAGACAACAAGTAGCAACTTTGTCTTGCAAGCCTCAACGCGATGCCTCCGTCAAATCCCAGGTAACACACACACCGCCAAAATCTTTTTGGATACGAAGAACAGAGACATTTTAGATAAGGAGTTGCAGGATAACTTCGGCACAAGCATCCGTGAACTCCGCGGCCAAGACTCCGAGACGCAAGAGGTCGTGCTCCGCTTCCGCAAGACGGAGTTGCCTAAACTTGAAATCTCGCGATGGGTGCGCCGGGTTGTCTGGACAGAAAAAGCGTCCACGGAGATTCAGCTGAGTGTCCCTACTGACGTGGAGGAAACACCACCGGTTTTTCGTAGCATCCTCACCCCGGATTTCACACGAAGGGGGACAACCTCTCCGCTTACAGGCATCGGAGACATGGATGAAGTAGAGGTTATTCATCGGACAACCGATTGCTATACGCTGGCGCGGCGACTTGGCAGGAACTACCACATTCCGTTTATGGCGACACTCGAAACGCTTAAGCACCTCTATCCAGAAGGCGAAGTCCCGAATGAGCACCTCTACCCGTTATATCAACAAGTAGAAGAACAATTGAAAAACTACGAAGAGATTGAAGAGGAAGTGACGGAGGCACTCGCGCTTATCCGCATCCACGATGACGAGGGTAAGCCCATCTTTAAAGAAAAAGATGCTGATGGCTTCTACATTCACCGATTGCGGCTACTCAAGCGCACTATTGACCGGATGAAAAACGACCGGCTGCTGTTTGATGATGAAGACTTGGCAGACAAACACGGCATCAGTTTTCACTATGCACCTTACAACTTCGACACCAAGCCCGAGCGGGACTTTTTTGAGACGATCTTGGCGACGCTCAATCTATCCGTGGCGGATGTGGAAATATTTCTGTTTACAGGCGGCTTGACGGACCCTAAAAAAACCGATTTCCACTTTGAATACAAAGGTACCGATGGCAATTATCACCGCTATTTCCCTGACTTTGTGATTGTCAAGAAGACTGGAGAGTTCTATATCATTGAAATTAAGTCTGAGAAAGAGCGCAACGACCCAATAGTTGATGCGAAACGGAAAGCCGTAGAACGTTTGGCGCAGCTGCAACCAAATGCACACTTTAAATATCACGTCATCTATACCGACACTGCGTTTCTCAGAGAGAATGTCGACGATATGGACGCTGTCCGCACGTGGATTCGCAACGATGAAATGAGCGTGCTCACCTAAAAATAAGTGGCTTTATAGTGATGGAAAAATTTTGGCAATGTGCGAAAAATACTTTACACTTAAAAACACTAAGGAAATCAACGACATCGGAAAATTGGGCGAAACTTCTAGAAGTAATGAAAAGTGTCCACGCACAAAATAGAGGGATCAGCGAAGAAGATGTCTATCAAGATGTTGAACGCGCAGTAGCTGAGCTTCGACAGGAAGAATATGACAAACAGAAGAAAACTGCGCGTAGTGCTTGATAGTGTGGTTGTCGTGAGTGCTTTTCTTACCGATGGGTTGACAGCAGAACTGGTGCCTCAGTGTCAGGAAAACGTCAATCTCTACACTGCGGAAGAATTTTGCAGGAAATCCGCCATGTGCTTTTAGAGGAACCCCACATACGGAATCGTTATGCGAATTCTGCGTGATGAGAGGAAACATAATGAAAATCAGTCCAGTTAAGGGCAGGCCCATGCTGCAGTGGGTCGGCAAACACTCCATCGACACGGTGAGCAACTATCCCGCTCAACTTGCAGAAGTGTATGGCGTAGACAACCCAGAAACTGAACCGACGTACGAGAATTTTCGGTTAGGGCCGAACCTCATGTTTCAAGGGGATAACAAGGAAATCCTCTCCACACTGCTCGTGCAGGGATTTCGCGGCAAGATAGATCTCATCTACATTGATCCGCCGTTTGCTAGCGGTGCAGATTATGTACGGAAGGTGGCATTACGCGGTAAAAGGGAGAAACTAGCGGCTGAAGGACACTCTGTTGCTGAGCAGATTCAATATACCGATATCTGGGCGAATGACACCTACCTGCAATTCATGTTCGAACGGCTTATCTTGATGCGCGAATTGCTATCAGATAAGGGCTCTATCTATCTGCATTGCGACCCTACCATGAGTCACTATCTGAAGTTGATTATGGATGAGATTTTTGGTGAAGATTCATTTCGCAATGAAATCATTTGGACTTATAATCGTTTTTCACGAAAGTCAGATAAGCAGTTTGCACGTATGAATGACATCATCCTTTTTTACTCAAAATCGAATGAAAACATTTTCCGTGTTCAGTATACTGAAAGTAGGGATTCAAGAAGGTATGAGAAAGGTTGGCATACTGTTACTGATAGTGGAGTAACGAAACTGCTAGTCTATGATATCGAAAAAGTCAAGCAGGCAGGTGTTGATCTAAGTCAATATGATAAGGTAGTTGAAACAGAAGCTCAGGAATCTGCTATGGGGCAAGTCTGGACCGATATTTCAATTATCAACTCACAAGCAAAAGAACGTACCGATTATCCAACGCAAAAGCCTGAGGCACTGATAACGCGTATTGTCAAAGCGTCAAGCAACGAAGATTCTATCGTCCTCGACTGCTTTGCGGGAAGCGGCACTACTGCTGTCGCCGCAGAAAAACTCGGCAGACGCTGGATCGCTGCAGACCTCAACAAAGGTGCTATCCAAACCACAATGAAACGGATACAGACTCGCCTTGACGCACCGCGAGGAATTGCTCACTACCGCGTCAACAACTACGATGTCAGCACAGATATGGAGCTCAAACGGATTGTCATCGCTAAATACGGCGTGGCAACCGACAGAAAAGAACTGTTCTTTGATGGCACATTGGACACAACGCTTGTTAAAATCGTGGATCTGACGAAACCGCTCACCCGCCTAAATATCCAACATATCAAAGATGAACTTGACAATCGTCCGGATGAGGCGCGCGACGTTACGGTGCTGTGTAATGGGAGTGAGTTAGGCTTTCAGGAAGAACTCAACATGGAAAACCAACGGCGCCCGATTAACAAAATTATTGTACGTGACATCGGGCACGAGGGCATCACTACCTTTGAGCCACCTCAGGCGACAGTTGATTTCGATGTCAACAGAGAAGAGCAAAGCGTTACACTCACCATCCGAGATTACATCAGTCCGACTATCTTGGATCGGTTCGACATAGAGCGCACCGTTTTTGACGAGCATATTGACGATTTTCGCGCCCAGATTGATTGCGTACTGATCGATACCGCCTACACGGGGGAGCATTTCACAATCGTTGAGAGCGATGTTCCTGAGAAAAAGAGCGATTTTATCAAAGGGCAATACACGGTATCGCTGCCGCACCCGGATGCGCGTGTTGCCGTGAAGATTATCGACATGCTAGGAGAGGAGGCGGTTGTTACGGAATAATGCAAGTGCCGGGATGCACCCTTGTCGGTACTACAAGGGTGCCCCTCCATCAACACCGTTATATTAATTATGGCATCTCAAATTGGCGTTCGCAGAATGAAAATCAGTCCAGTTAAGGGCCGCCCCATGCTGCAGTGGGTGGGCAAACGGCCCATCGACACGGTGAGCAACTATCCCGCCCAACTCGCAGAAGTGTATGGCGTAGACAATCCAGAAACTGAACCGACATACGAGAATTTTCGGTTAGGGCCGAACCTCATGTTTCAAGGTGACAACAAGGAAATCCTCTCCACACTGCTCGTGCAGGGATTTCGCGGCAAGATAGACCTCATCTACATTGACCCGCCGTTTGCTAGCGGTGCAGATTATGTGCGGAAGGTGGCATTACGCGGTAAAAGGGAGAAATTAGCGGCTGAAGGACACTCTGTTGCTGAGCAGATGCAATATACCGATATTTGGGCGAATGACACCTACCTGCAATTCATGTTCGAACGGCTTATCTTGATGCGCGAATTGCTATCAGATAAGGGCTCTATCTATCTGCATTGCGACCCTACCATGAGTCACTATCTGAAGTTGATTATGGATGAGGTTTTTGGCATAGAACAGTTTCAAAATGAGATCGTGTGGGCATATCGTACCGGTGGGGTAGGCAAAAGTTGCTGGCCTCGGAAACACGATGTCTTGCTATTCTACTCCAAGTCAAGCGGATATACACACAATGCCTTGCAAGAACGTATATTTTATGAAAAGCCATTTTTTAATGAGCAAGTAGATGATGAAGGACGTTATTACGCAGATGTATACATTAGAGACACGTGGGACGACATTAAACCTGTCATCAACGTGTCCAAGGAACGCGTTGACTACCCTACGCAAAAACCTGAGGCACTGATAACGCGCATCATCAAAGCGTCAAGCAACGAAGATTCTATCGTCCTCGACTGCTTTGCGGGAAGCGGCACTACTGCTGTCGCCGCAGAAAAACTCGGCAGACGCTGGATCGCCGCAGACCTCAACAAAGGTGCCATCCAAACCACAATGAAACGGATACAGACCCGCCTTGATGCACCGCGCGGAATCGCCCACTACCGCGTCAACAACTACGATGTCAGCACAGATATGGAGCTCAAACGGATTGTCATCGCTAAATACGGCGTGGCAACCGACAGAAAAGATATGTTCTTTGATGGCACATTGGACACAACGCTTGTTAAAATCGTGGATCTGACGAAACCGCTCACCCGCCTAAATATCCAACATATCAAAGACGAACTCGACAATCGCCCGGATGAGGCGCGCGACGTTACGGTGCTGTGCAATGGGAGTGAGTTGGGCTTTCAGGCAGAACTCAACACGGAAAACCAACGGCGCCCGATTAACAAAATTATTGTGCGTGACATCGGGCGAGAGGGCATCACCACCTTTGAGCCACCTCAAGCGACAGTTGATTTCGATGTCAACAGAGACAAGCAAAGCGTCACACTCACCATCCGAGATTACATCAGTCCGACTATCTTGGATCGGTTAGACATAGAGCGCACCGTTTTTGACGAGCATATTGACGATTTTCGCGCCCAGATTGATTGCGTACTGATTGATACCGCCTACACGGGGGAGCATTTCACAATCGTTGAGAGCGATGTTCCTGAGAAAAAGAGCGATTTTATCAAGGGAAAATATACGGTATCGCTTCCGCACCCGGATGCGCGTGTTGCCGTGAAGATTATCGACAGACTTGGAGAGGAGACGGTTGTTACGGAATAATGCAAGTGCCGGGATGCTCCCTTGTCGGTACTATAGGGGTGTCCTTCCATCAACACCGTTATATTAATTATGGCATCTCAAATTGGCGTTCGCAGAATGAAAATCAGTCCAGTTAAGGGCCGCCCCATGCTGCAGTGGGTGGGCAAACGGCCCATCGACACGGTGAGCAACTATCCCGCCCAACTCGCAGAAGTGTATGGCGTAGACAATCCAGAAACTGAACCGACATACGAGAATTTTCGGTTAGGCCCGAACCTCATGTTTCAAGGGGATAACAAGGAAATCCTCTCAACACTGCTCGTGCAGGGCTTTCGCGGCAAGATAGATCTCATCTACATAGACCCGCCGTTTGCTAGCGGTGCAGATTATGTACGGAAGGTGGCATTACGCGGTAAAAGTAAGAAATTAGCGGGTGAAGGACACTCTGTTGCTGAACAGACCCAATACACCGACATCTGGGCAAATGATACCTACTTGCAATTCATGTTCGAACGGCTTATCTTGATGCGCGAGCTCTTGAGTGAAAAAGGGAGCCTCTACCTCCATTGCGACTGGCATAAAAGCCACCTCTTGCGGTCTCTGTTAGATGAAGTCTTTGGTGAAGATAATTTTGTCAATGAAATTGTCTGGTGGTATAAAGATCCATCTGGCGGAACAACACGCAGTTTTCGCCGCAAGCACGACACTCTCCTCTTTTACGCGAAAACGCCAGAGTACATCTTCAATGTGGATGCAGTACGGGTGCCATATTCAGAAGGAACCCTGAAACAAGCTGAAGCAGGCACCATATCCTTTGGAAGTGTAGTCAAAGTCAATCCTCTCGGTAAATTGCCCGATGATGTTTTTGAAATATCAATTATCAACTCACAAGCAAAAGAACGTACCGATTATCCAACGCAAAAGCCTGAGGCACTGATAACGCGTATTGTCAAAGCGTCAAGCAACGAAGATTCCATCGTCCTTGACTGCTTTGCGGGAAGCGGCACTACTGCTGTCGCCGCAGAAAAACTCGGCAGACGCTGGATCGCTGCAGACCTCAACAAAGGTGCCATCCAAACCACAATGAAACGGATACAGACCCGCCTTGATGCACCGCGCGGAATTGCTCACTACCGCGTCAACAACTACGATGTCAGCACAGATATAGAGCTCAAACGGATTGTCATCGCCAAATACGGCGTGGCAACCGACAGAAAAGAGATGTTCTTTGATGGCACATTGGACACAACGCTTGTTAAAATCGTGGATCTGACGAAACCGCTCACCCGCCTAAATATCCAACATATCAAAGACGAACTCGACAATCGCCCGGATGAGGCGCGCGACGTTACGGTGCTGTGCAATGGCAGTGAGTTGGGCTTTCAGGAAGAACTCAACACGGAAAACCAACGGCACCCGGTTAACAAAATTATTGTGCGTGACATCGGGCGCGAGGGGGTTACCACCTTTGAGCCACCTCAAGCGACGGTTGATTTCGATGTCAACAGAGAAGAACAAAGTGCCACAATCACCATCCGAGATTACATCAGTCCGACTATCTTGGATCGGTTCGACATAGAGCGCACCGTTTTTGACGAGCATATTGACGATTTTCGCGCCCAGATTGATTGCGTGCTGCTCGATACCGCCTACACAGGGGAGCATTTCACAATCGTTGAGAGCGATGTTCCTAAGAAAAAGAGCGATTTTATCAAGGGAAAATATACGGTATTGCTCCCGCACCCGGATGCGCGTGTTGCCGTGAAAATCATTGACATGCTTGGTGAAGAAACGGTTGTGATACAAGAGACGTAACACAACATTATCACACAACGCGGTCAGTCGGTTTCATGAACAGCTCAGTCGAAAAAGTAGCGAAGGCAGGTTCTATCTTCACCTTAACGATGAACGGATGAGGGCGGTTTTTGCATGACAGGAATGACGTAACTCCGAATCGTCACCCCCGCCACTGTCTCTGTCTCTACCCGTGGCTCTGGATTCTGACGATGATCAAACACGACATAGTAGCCTTCCGTTGCTCTTTCCAATTTCAGATACGCAGCCAGTTGCTTTTTTCCAGCCTGATAGTATCTGGTGCCCTCCCATATCTTTGTCTCAACGATATATTTTCGCTGGTTGTGGAGAATGAGGAGGTCAATCCTGCCACGTCCCGTTTGGACTTCAAGGAACATAGCCGCGCCCACAATGCGAGCGAAGTGGTCCAGATAGGCGTAAAGGAGGTGTTGGCCGACGTATTCTTGTGGCGTATCTGGCACCTGGAGGATGCGGAATCCGGCGCGGGCGATGAATGTCTGAAAGTTGTCAAGGAGTGCTTCCATCTCAATCACCCCGGCGGGCGTGAGGTAATCAATAAAATCGTCGTCCGTTTCTTCTGAGAAGTATTCGTTTTCAAGCCCGTTAAAGGTAGGTTTGAATATCTGTAGAATGCGATGCTGATAAATCGGGTTGACAATCTCACAGATGCCGTCAGCGTTCTCTGCGATAACCCCATAAGTGACAAGTTCATTCATGAGGGCATCATCCGGATTGAAGGGGAAGCCTCTTTCATAAGAAGCGATGCGCAGCAGGATTTTTTCAAAGCGTAGCTCTCTACGGACATTGGTCCTCAGATGATCTATGTTGGTATTCTGTTCCCTCAGGAGTTGCGTGTGTGCCTTTGCGAAGTGCGCCATCGTAATGCTTTCGGTTTTCGGGATGTCCAGTGCCTCGGTGAGAATCTGTGCAAGGCGGTTGACGAGGAATGGTTGTCCGGCAGTCTGTTTGTAGAGTGCCTCAACGACTTCCGGCGCGAAGGCTTGACCGGCTTCAGCGGTGTACTGCGCGAGCAGTTCTCGCACCTGTTCAAGCGTAAAGTTAGGTAGGTTGAACTCATCTTGTATATTGAACGGAGAGATAGACCTATCGTAGTCAAGCTGCGTGACGCTCTGGACACCGACAATACCGACGCTATGGGGGCATCGCGGCTTCCCTGCGATGTAGATGTGGCGGAGGGCATTCAGAAAACCGCGCACAGCAGCTTGGGGCGTGCCATCAAACTCGTCTATGATGAGGACAACCCGCTGATGTGCCAGAAAATTTGCGAGGTCTTCAAAGAAATCCAGCATCGACACATGATCGGTTAGCACGGTGTTCGCCAAAAATTGCTTTAACGTCTCAGGCAGAGTGCGCCCGCGTGCCTTGAAAACGTTCTCAATTTGCTGGCAAATCTTTTTGTACAGATGCGGGTAAAACGCTGACGCAGCAGAGTCTTGGTACACGTCAAAATTCAATTGGATCGGGAAATAGGTTAGCTCTTCAGCGGCGAGTGTGTGCAGGGCACGTTGAAAGAAAGTCGTCTTGCCGGTCTGGCGTGGCGCGAAGATGACGATATACTTGCCCTCTTTGACCCGGGTGAGAAAATCGGCAACCTCTTCCGTGCGCGGGACGACGTAGTTTTCCTCAGGATTCACGGGGCCTTGTGTTCCAAAACATCTCATTTTTTCTTCTCGGCGTTCTAATTCCTAAGTGGGTGGATTTCCACATGCCGTGGAGTTGCTGTCTGTTACGGAAATCCACTTCTAATTGTATCAGATTGCGGGGTGAAAATCCATACCAAAATGAGTCTCGCAGGACTTTTCAATAAAATTTTTGACCGGCACTCTCTTCACCTTAACGATGAACGGATGAGGGCGGTTTTTGCATGACAGGAATGACGTAACTCCGAATCGTTACCCCTTCCACTGTCTCTGTCTCTACCCGTGGCTCCGGGTTTTCGCGATGATCGAAAACAACGTAATACCCTTCGACAGCCCTCTCTAATTTGAGGTACGCTGCGAGCTGCTTTTTTCCAGCCTGATAGTATCTGGCACCCTCCCATATCTTTGTCTCAACGATGTATTTTCGCTGGTTGTGGAGAATAAGGAGGTCAATCCTGCCACGTCCCGTTTGGACTTCAAGGAACATAGCCGCGCCCACAATGCGAACGAAGTGGTCCAGATAGGCGTAAAGGAGGTGTTGGCCGACGTATTCTTGTGGCGTATCTGGCACCTGGAGGATGCGGAATCCGGCGCGGGCAATAAACTCACGGAAGTTCTCCATGAGCCGTTCCATCTGAATCTGCCCGGTGGACGTGAGGTACTGAAATCCCTCGGTGAAGTAGTCGCGCTCCAACCCGTTGACCGGCGGTTTGAACGCTTGTATGATGCGGTACAGGTAAATCGGGTTGACAATCTCACACCTTCTGTCGGCACCTTTCGTGATGACACCATACGTGGCGAGCTCACTGATGATGTCGTTGTCGAGGTTGAATTGCACGCTGTCATCATACGAGACGATTTGCATGAGGAGACTTTCAAATCGGCGGTCTCTGCGGATATTGGTGAGCAGATGGTCAATGTTGGTGTTCCGTTCGTCAAGGAGTTGCGTGTGTGCCGTTGCGAAGTGTGCCATCGTAATGCTTTCGGTTTTCGGGATGTCCAGTGCCTCGGTGAGAATCTGCGCAAGGCGGTTGACGAGGAATGGTTGTCCGGCAGTCTGTTTGTAGAGTGCTTCAACGACTTCCGGCGCGAAGGCCTGACCGGCTTCATCGGTATACTGCGCGAGCAGGTCGCGCACCTGTTCAAGCGTAAAGTTAGGTAGGTTGAACTCATCTTGAATATTGAACGGAGAGATAGACCTATCGTAGTTGAGTTGCGTGACGCTCTGGACACCGACAATACCGACACTATGGGGGCATCGCGGCTTCCCGGCGATGTAGATGTGGCGGAGGGCATTCAGAAAACCGCGCACAGCGGCTTGGGGCGTGCCATCAAACTCGTCAATGATGAGGACAACCCGTTGATGTGACAGAAAATTTGCGAGGTCTTCAAAGAAATCCAGCATCGACACATGATCGGTTAGCATTGTGTTCGCCAAAAATTGCTTTAGCGTCTCAGGAAGAGCACGCCCGCGTGCCTTGAAAACGTTCGCAATTTGCTGGCAAATCTTTTTATACAGATGCGGGTAAAACGCTGATGGAGCAGAGTCCTGGTACACGTCAAAATTCAATTGGATCGGGAAATAGGTTAGCTCTTCAGCGGCGAGTGTGTGCAGGGCACGTTGAAAGAAGGTCGTCTTGCCGGTCTGGCGTGGCGCGAAGATGACGATATACTTGCCCTCTTTGACCCGGGTGAGAAAATCGGCAACCTCTTCCGTGCGCGGGACAACGTAGTTTTCCTCAGGATTCACGGGGCCTTGTGTTCCAAAACATCTCATTTTTTCTTCTCGGCGTTCTAATTCCTAAGTGGGTGGATTTCCACATGCCGTGGAGTTGCTGTCTGTTACGGAAATCCACTTCTAATTGTATCAGATTGCGGGGTGAAAATCCATACCAAAATGAGTCTCGCAGGACTTTTCAATAAAATTTTTGACCGGCATGCTATTTTCTGTTATCATAGAGCCGATGAAAAGCAGCTTGGACACCTACCCTCTCACCAGCACTGCCATCGCGATGGACACCGGACAGGTACGCCTCACGATTATAGAAGAACCCGATTGGTTTCTCGAACAACTCAGCCGAGAAGATAGCGAAGGCAGACTCCATCTTCCCTATTGGACCTACCTTTGGGAGGCTTCCATAGGCCTCGCGCGCCATGTGGAGAAAATCGGGACGCGCCTAAAAGATGCACAAATTCTAGAAATCGGGTGTGGGTTTGGACTCACAGGGATTGTTGCGTGTCTCGCTGGTGCCAAAGTGGTTTTCACAGATTCAGAAAAGGACGCACTACTTTTCGCGCAAAACAACGCACAGCAGAACGCCGTCGCAAACCTCACCAATTTTGTCCAGATGGATTGGAACGCCCCCTGCTTCCGTTGCAAATTCAACTATATTCTCGCCTCCGATGTCATTTATGAAGAACACCACTGGGAACCGATTTTGGATTTGCTCCGGAACCTTCTCGCTTCTAACGGCATCGCCCTCTTTTCTGAACCCAATCGAAGCAACGCTATCGGGTTTTTCAAACGGCTCACCCACAATGGATTCTCCTATAAAAAATCTACCTGCCCTGTCACATTGGATGGAAAGACTTCCAAAGTTTGTATCTATACGGTGCATCGCGCAAACGCGGAAACTGCCAACATGACATAGTGTTTCAGGCCTGCTATGCATTTGCATTATAAGGTTGGTTCTCGATTTTCGGTTATCAGTAGGCACCGCTGCTGTGCTTTAGTTGATAACTGATAACTCTATATTCCGCCCATCCTCGTTGTCCCCAAAGTTATAAGGCCGGATCTCTGTCTCATAAAAGCACGTACCTTTATTGCCTCGTTGCCAAAAAAATAGGCAAAATTTCTAGTTCCACGGATGAGTCATGCAGTTTTCGTCTCGCTGAAGCCTTTTGGCACTTAGGAGACGTAGCTAGGTAGGCAGGGCCCAAGGTTTTTGGCAACGTTTTTGCTTATGTGTATTGTAACAATGTTTTTGAACATTTACGCGAGATTAACTTGGGAAAGGTTGGAGGATGAAAGCAGTCGTCTCAACATCAAGGGTTTTAATCATTGATAACAACCCGGAACGAACGAGTTTGCTAACTCAGATTCTGGAGGCAAGCCCTTACGAAGTTGTTGCGCCGTTGCGTTTGCAGGAAGACTTCCTTGGACAGGTCGCGCAGGGCAACCCAGATATCATCTTGATTGGTGCTGATTTCCCATGGCAAGCGACGCTGAATTGCGTGGCATCACTCCACGAAAACCATCCATGCCCGATGGTGATGTTTTCACAGGATGAGCGTTCTGATCCATTGGGGAGCTCTGTTCCACGCGGAAACGAATGCGAATTATGTAACGAATTCTGCTTTTGACCCGGGGTCTAAGCAACCGGAGTTGAAGTTCTGTGCGGTGCGGATTGAATCTGATAATTGATTGTTGTGCACCTAAACTAGCTATGCCGTAGCGACGCGACGCTGTACCTACCCTGCCTAGTTCACCTGAGACTAGTGAGAATGGAAAGGATTAAGGAAGCAATAGCGATAGAGCTAGAGGCAATAATTCCGCCAACCTTCCATCGTTCGTTTGTGTCAACTTTCCGCTCGTGTATGTTAGCGATGAGGGCATCAAGTTTCGTCTCCAGTCTGCCTAACTGGCCTTTCATGTCGGCAGCCAACAGACGTAAGTCACCCTCAAGTTTCGTTTGGTGTACCTTCTGATCTGCGCTATCTTTTCGGATATCCTTTACCTCGGTGTCTATGCTTGTCATCCGAGTTTCCAGGGCCGCATGGCGTTCCTGCTGGCGTGCCTCTGATTCTATCATCCGGGCCTCTAGGGCCTCATAGTGTTCCTGCTGGCGCGCCTCCGATTCTATTATCCGAGTCTCTAGAGCATCAGAGCGTTCCTGCTGGCGCGCCTTCATTTCAGCATCGCGCGATTTCTGCTGCGCCTCTATTTCAGCATCGCGCGCTTTCTGCTGCGCCTCCATCTCCTCAAGTTTTTGAAGGATTGATTCGTTTAAGTCCATGTTTAAACCTCCGGTTGAAAAATAAAAATGCAATTCCAGTGAATCTTATCTCAAATTTTAGCACAAATTGGGAATAGTTGTCAAACAATTCCCGCTTTTTTTTTAAGTCTGTCGGCGATTTGTAGGGGAATTAGAGTCTCAATTCCAGAAACCTGATTTAATATCAACATAACGCCTTGTTGGAGCTAAAGAGGACTGGTTTATCGGTTTCACAAATTTGGGCACCTGTCCGCGAAAAGGTACGTCTATCGGAGAGTCTCTCCTGATGGACGTTCTTGCACCACAGTAATAACGTAACTCCGATGCGAAATTCCACTAAAAACCGAAAACTGAATGGCTCTGCGTGCCAACAGCGCGGCAGGAAGTGTAACTCGGTTTACTGTTTTCAATCATGACGTAATTCCCGCCCTTTGGAGAAATCGATAAATGCACGTCGCTTCTGGGCGCAGTGGTATATTACCCCTGCAAAGCAGGGGAAACCGATACCATTGCGCCGCAAAATTTTTACTTGAGATGCTCAGCGAGTTTCTCAAGCGGAAATCCCTCTGCTTCCCATACTGATTTATTGACAAGAATCCCTGTTGTACCTGCCTCGCATACCAATTTGACACCAGAGGAGGCATTGGCGGTAATCTCTTCCCGCAATTCCTCTAGCGAGTCAAGGGCTTTGCACAATGGAGCCACGCGGTCTCCGATATTTTTTATGAACCGCATATTCTCCCTGACAGTTTCTGAGGTTGCGTTTTCTTGTCCGAGTGGAACCACGCAGAGAAGAAATTTTTCCTTTTTTTTCACAGCTGTTTGAGCTTGCGTGGAAGTCAGACGGACGCTTTGGCGGCCGCCCTCGGTTCGCGTGGACTTCACCTCAACCAGCCAACTTCTGTCATCCTGGGTTATATCCAGAGTTAGCAGGTCTTCGGTATCTTCTGAAATCTCAAAATCCGAGCCGGTGCCGGTACTACGCACTGAGAAACCTTCTCGCTCCAAGTTCACCCTCACCCATTCTTCCACCTGTTGTCCCAAGCGTTGGTTCTCATGCATGATGCCCCTTCGTTTTCGACGCTCTTCAAGATGCAGGAGAAGATCTTCGTCTTCCTGCACGTCCTGCACCAACGCGCGGATCTGACTCAAGTTACCTGGAATCGCAAACAGTATCTCTGTGAGAATGTCATCTTGCATGGTACGTTCTTCGTCGTTCTCCGCGGCAAATTCTCTCACCAAGTCAAACTGCGACACATCAATTGCTTTCAGGAGTTTGACAGCGTTAGGATTTTGATTCAGAGAACCAAGATCCCAACCGCTGTCCCGAAGCAAACTCGCAAGCGTCTCTGGTTTGACTACGTCTGCTTTGCCTTCACCTAGTGGAATCCACTTCCTATCTACCACTGGTTTTAGCCATTGGGCAGGATAGCAGCGATGGGTTTCTTTGCAGGTGCATACCTCGTTGATAATTTTTATCCCTTCGGAATCGTGCACAATCAACCATTCTGTCAAAAAACACCAAAATTTGTAGGCGAGAGTCCGGCTTTTGCGAACTCTGTCTATGATTCCAATATCTTGTTTCGTCAGGAAAGCAATATTGGTAACAGTGATCTTTTTTTCAGATTCATGATTGACTTCCTCCGCCAGAAGGTCACAAGATTGTAACGCCTCAAAGGATATCTCACGGCAATCCCGGAGTATCACATCCTTTCTGATAAAACCCTCATCCTCTAACATCTGCCATATATCTGGATCGGGAACAGCCTCAAAGAAAATGTTAGCCAAAATGTGTCGCCGCGGAAAAAGTTCCCAGTAATCTTGAAGATGGTTTTTCCATGAAAGTACAGGAGCGAGTGGACGTTCACTATCTGGGGCATTATCCTGAGTTGGGTGCGGCAACTGGATAATTTTCAGTTCATCAGAGTCGGTGCCTTCTGTGAACACGGGAAAACCGCGTAAACGGGAGTAGTCCTTCTGAGCAACTATCCACGCAAAGAGGCGCGTACTTGCCTTCTTGAAGTTGTCGTCTGAATTCTGGCGAACGCGCTTTTGGAGGCTGTTGATGAGATTCTCTACAACGTATTTGATATCCCGATCTCCGGCACCCGCTTCTTGGGCTAATGAAAACAGCAGGGGATTACGAAGGTGCCATCGGATACGCTCCCCAAGCAACTTGGCAATGTCTTTCAGTTCTTCGTGTATGCCTAGATCTCGGTACAGCTCAGAAAGTCCGCGAAACCAGCCCTCTTGATTAGGAACAAAACGACGGTTACGAATGACATCATCAAATCCGTTATCCCTGAGAAATCCATAGAGTCGATTCAACCAGTTGACTGCACAAACATTCTCTTGAAGCAAGTTCTGAAGATTTTTAAGATGGCCCCACCCTTCGGCATTTTTCGTTTTTTCTTCAACATATAATGCCAATTTTCTACCATCAATTGCCTCATCGAACGCTGAAACTTCGCGCCCGGACACCCTTGTCCAGCTCTTGATGGCGTTATACCATCCCGCAGTTTCTTCTCGCCTCGGCAATTTCTTACGGTATCCCTGCCAGCTCTCCAACAAGTCCCAAAGATCCGTCGCGCCCTCGTCACTTTCTGCTACCGGCAGCATAGCCTCATTCGGGGGTATAGCAGTGCCAGCCTCAGTGAGAACAGCGGGGGTTTTGCGAATTTCTTCAATGAGTTTTTGTGTAATACGCTCTCTAAGCCATTCCGTCCTAAGCCAATCCTTGTCTTGGATAGCAGGGACTTCTGCCCACCAATGTGTTTGATTCCAACCTTTTGATGCCGCAAACTGAAGCAGGCTGGCAAGCAACCCGCAGGCTTCTTCAATAACTGCTTGGTTTACGATATTTGCATGGTTGGTGCTTTGCCCAAGATATACACCATCGCGGTTTTCCGTTGGTGCAAATTTGAAACTATTGATAATTGCAGGAAAACTGAAGAATTCGGTACCCACTAAAGGGAAACCCAAAAATAATCGTGGAGTCTTTCCTATTGGTTGGCATACCCAATCGTCGCTATCTGATTTCAGTGGGACGGTGACTAAAGCTATCTCACCTTGTGCAAGAATGTATTTCATTTCCGTACAATTCTCATTCGTGCTTTCTACCACCGTGATTTGTTGTATGCCGGGTACATCCAAGCATCTGCGTTCGACGACTTCAAAACACATTGTTTCGCAAGGAATTTTGATGTCGATGCGGGAGAATTCCGGATTGAAAACAACCACGAACGGCGCGCATTGCTTCAGCGTTTCGATTCCTTTCGTTACGGTATCCGCTGCGTCATGTCCGACGATAGGGTATCTGAATCGGGTGGTGAAGAAGTCGGGTATAGACATTTGGGCAGATGAAGAAGGGTTGAAATTCTCCCACGCTTCGTCCATTGATTCACGAAGCGCACCAACTGAATCAGGTTTACGCTCTAAGAGGAAATCGAACCATTCGCCGTCGTCAAGCCGACCAGAGATGCCTATTTCCGATGACAACAGGTGCGTTGTCAGAAAACCACTACCGTACCGCCCGATTGATTCTTCCTCTTCAACTTTCGTTGAACCATGAAAAATTAGGTGGGCTATCTCTTTCTGTTTGAACCCACGCCCATTGTGCAAAAAGACTAGTTCTCCCGGACTATATTTAATTTCTACAATAAGCCCGTTATTGTCTGCTGTTGAAGCGTCGCGTGCGTTCTGCAAAAGCTCCCAAATCCACCGCGTATGCATACTTGCACGATTTGACTCCTGATCGATGAGGTACTTGAAAACGGCCTGTGCTGTGTTTTCAGTGAGGACACTGTCCTTAGTTTCAGCTTTGCTCGATTGGATTTTCATAATAACTCCTCTCTATGAAAAATCATAAGAGACAGGCGGATATGAACGACATCCGCCCTGCTGGTTTTCCAATCGGTACACCGCATAGGGGAGGCTAAAAACCGAGCTGCTTGTTCACAACGTTTTTTAACCCTTCACCCTTCAGATACCGTTCCAAGTTATCCAAGAAAAACTCGGTGACACGGCGCATGCGGTGCTGTGAACCTCCCGCAGAATGCGGCGAAATAATAACATTGTCAAAATCCCACAACGGACTCTCTTCGGGAAGCGGTTCGATTTCAGTGACATCCAAACCTGCCCCAGCGATTTTACCGGCTCGCAGAATCTCAATCAGATCCGGCTCGTTGACAATGGGCCCGCGGGCGACGTTGATGAAGAACGCTGTCGGCTGCATCACGGAGAGGTTGTCCGCATTAATCAGCCCGCGTGTCTCCTCAGTCAACGGACACGCAATCATGACGACATCCACGCGGCTCATCATATCCGAGAGCCTATCCATCGGCATCAGTTCATCGACGTTGTCCGGTTTATCGGTGCGGTAGGCATCGACGGCACTAACGTGCATGTCAAACCCTTTTGCGCGCTTCGCCATCTGCATCCCGATGCCACCCATCCCGACAATACCAATCTTGAACCCGTCAATCTCGATCATTGGAGATTTACCACGGCCCCATTGATGCTTGTCCTGGTTACGAACGGAATCATGGATACCGCGAGCCAAACCGAGCAGGAGCGCGAACGCCTGGTCCGCGACGTGCGTTGCGTACAAGCCTGCAGCGTTCGTCAAAATCACATCACTCTCGCGGATGGCAGGGTACATGTGCCGATCCATGCCTGCACTGGAGGCTTGGATCCATTTGATGTTGGGCAGGTGCGGGAAGATGTCCTCGCTGCAGTAGCCGTAAAAGATGTCAACATCTTTGCCTTCTTCAATGAGTTCTTCTCGTGAACCTGGCGTGACAAAGGTGTGTTCATCGCCAACGATGCTTTCAAGTCTCTCAAGGAGTGCACCTTCTAAACGTCCTTGCAATAAAATTTTCATTTTTTAGTATTCGCCTAGTGCTATACGTTTCTGAGGTAGTTTTAATCCGCGTGAAAATCTCGTCGGAGATTTCTGATGTCAATTGGATTACCTCAGATCGGTGGTTAGTAAATCGCGCGCCGTGGCTGTGAATGGTGCAAACGGCGCGGTAAAGAGCGCAATGAATTGCGCTACTACAAGCAGGTGAATTTCTAGACCGGAGCGGGTTTCAATGCCACGGTGGCGTTTCCGGTAGCAATTCTTGAAATGTCTGAATCAATTCGTCTTGGTATGTGCCTGCGTATTGTTCGTTAAAGAATCTATTTATCCCCTCATCAAGAAAGTGTGCCCAAGAGGCATCTTCGGCACCAGGGTTGACAGGAAAAAACAAGGCATCCACATCGCGGGCGGCTTTCAGGTCGCCGGGCGAATCACCGAGCATCAAGACATGGTTTTCCGGGTACCTGTCTTTCGCCGTTATCGTGAGGTGTTCTGTTTTGGTACCCATCTCCTGTCCGGCAATCAGGGCAACATACCGCTCAAGTTCGTGTTCAGCCCACTCCCGTTTGAGTGCCTCATCCGGCGTAGCGGAGACGACGATGACATCCGCTTTACCCTGAAGCCGTTGCAATGTCTCACGCACACCCGGAAACGGTGGGAGGTTATAGACAATCTCTGCAACACTCTCGTTCACGCCGAGGCTCCACGCCATAACCTGACTCAGTTCGTCATGTCTTTCACCAGTCGCGTTCTCAATTGCTGACTGCAGGGCCGGATTGCCGAGTTTCGTTTCCGTTTCAGCCCATTCGCGCAAGTATGGAAGTTCTGGTACAGTCACACCCATCTTCTGCACGAGGGCCATCTCCCGTAAGAAATCGCACACGAGCAGAATCGCTTTAAACCGATTGGTGCCGCGCGTCGTAGAGTAGAGGTTGACAAAATCCCATGCTTGATGCACCTGCCTCGAAATAGATGCTAATCCAAAATGCTTGACGAGGTTCACGCTGAAGCAGTCGTTGTGTTTCACCTCCATGCTGTTGAAAACGCAACCGTCCGAATCAATTCCGACAAAAAATTCGTGTTGCGGTTGAAAATTGTGCAATGCTTGTTGAGGTTCGTGAGCCATATATTCTCCTTTGCTGCCAACTATTCAATAATGACTTCTGGGCGGCCCGCTAACATCCATTCGGTGTGGAACACCGTCGGTGCGCCATCTTTTCCGACAATCGTGTTGCCATCTGCATCTAACTTATGGTAGGTGTGCGCGCCGAAATAATCGCGCATTGCCTGAATTAAATTTGCAGACAGCCTACCGCTGCGATAGCTATCAAAATAGGCTAAAGCGGAACTGAACGCTGGGATTGGGACACCAAGTTGTGTTGCTGTGCCAATGACGTTTCGCCACTGCGGTTGTGCAGTTTCAATCACTTCCCGGAAATAGGGATCAAGCAATAGATTTGGCAGTGCAGGGTTTCGTTCATAAGCCTCGGCAATCCGGTGTAGAAATTTTGCTCGGATGATACACCCCCCACGCCATCCTAAACTAATCGTCCCCAGATTTAAATCCCATCCAAACTCTGTGCTTGCTTCCCGCATTAAGGCGAAGCCTTGGGCGTAGGAGCAGATTTTCGCAGCATACAGCGCGTCATGAATCGCCTTCAGTGCTTCATCCCGGTCGCCTTTGTACGTTCCTGTCGGTCCTTGGATAGCCTGTGCCGCTGCAACGCGCTCGCTTTTAACGGCGGAGATACAACGCGCAAAAACGGCCTCTGCGATAGTGGGGGCGGATATCCCGAGATCCAGCGCAGAAATGCTCGTCCATTTGCCGGTGCCCTTCTGCCCTGCCTGGTCAAGCACGACATCAACGAAAGGATTGCCACTGCTATCAAGTTGTGTGAAGATGTCAGCCGTAATTTCAATGAGGTAAGAATTCAGTTCGCCACGGTTCCATTCGCTGAAAATTTCGTGCATCTCGTCTGCGTTCATTCCCAAGACGGTTTTCATCAGGGCGTAGGCTTCGCAAATCAGTTGCATGTCCCCGTATTCGATACCGTTATGTACCATTTTGACATAATGCCCTGCGCCATCCGGTCCGATATAAGAACAGCACGGTGTGCCATCTACCTGCGCCGCAATCTTCGTAAAGATTGGCTCCACGAGGGCATACGCTTCTGGTGAACCGCCAGGCATCATCGCAGGTCCCTTTAAAGCCCCCTCCTCGCCGCCAGAGATACCCGTACCGATAAAGCGGAGCCCTTTTTCGGCAAGCGTCCCATGACGACGGATAGTGTCGTTGAAATTGGAGTTCCCGCCGTCAATAATCAGGTCGCCTTTTGAGAGATGCGGCACAAGCTGCGCAATAAAAGCATCAACCGGCTCCCCCGCTTTTACCATCAAAATAATTTTTCGAGGCGTATCCAGTTTTCCAATGAGTTCAGCAATAGCATGTGCTCCGGTGATATTTTTGCCTTTCGCGGCACCTGCCGTGAAGGCATCAACCCGTGAAACGGTGCGATTGAAGACGGCTACCTCAAAGCCCTTGCTCTCCATGTTAAGTGCGAGATTTTCGCCCATTACTGCCAATCCGATGAGTCCAATATCTGCTGCCAAATTTGTGTTCCTCCTATGATTTATCAAACCGCTCTGTGGGACTTATACATATCTGATCAAACCTGTTCAAATCTAACAGGCGACCGTCAGTAGCCACACTTCCTCATTCAACACTCACCGCCTACCAATGAGGGCTTACACGAGCTCCAGAGGCGTTTGATGTCTCCCGCGAGCTACGGGCGACACGATTGTTATGAAGGACACAGGTTGATTGCCGCATTGACGTCGCGATCGCACGTGAAACCACACTCACCGCAGTGGTAGGTACGTTCAGAGAGGTCAAGTTCCGTCTTTTTGTGCCCACATGAACTGCACGTCTTGCTACTAGCAAAGAACATGGCAGCTTCCGTGATGGGGATACCACGCCGTTCTGCTTTATACTTTATCATCGTCAAAAAGCGGGATAGAGATGCATCGGCTATATGCTTTGCAAGTTTCTTGTTCTTTAGCATACCGCTGACGTTCAACGTCTCAATACCAATAGCCGAAGCTTTCCGAACGATGGCAGTGCTTGCTTTATGATGACTATCTAATCTGATGCAGGAGACTCTGTAGTGAATGCTGGCAAGCCGTTTACGGGCCTTATGCCAGTTACTTGAGAACCTTGTCTTCCGTGACAGCATTCGCCCAGCACGCCTCAGTTTCCGTAGGTAGCGTTTCAGAGGCCGGGGGTTCTCATACTTTGTGCCATCACTACACGTCGCCAGTGTGTTAATGCCAACATCAACGCCTACCGCGGGCTTGTCATCAATTAGTGACATCTGCACCATCGTATTCTCCTCATCCGTGTGGACGAGAATGGATACGAACCACTTGTCGTCTTTTCGGGAGACGACGACTCTGCCAATATCGCCTGTCCATCGCAACTCCTCACACATGCGTATCCAGCCTACCTTTGGGAGCCAGACACGCTTTTTGTGAACCCTTACTGAACCTTGGCCGTTATCCGCTTGGTAACTTTGCTTACCACTTCGGTTCTTCGGCACGGGGAACCTGTTCTGACCGCTCTTCCATCTTCTGACTGCATCGCTAAAATGATGAATGGCATTCTTGCTGGCATTCTGGGACATCGCATCGCACCAGGGGAATATGTCACGTTTACGGGCATTGAATTCCTTTTTGATGTCATAGAGTGTCTTCCAATTACCATCGTCTAATCCACTTTTAAACGAAGACAGCGCGGCATTGTAGGCAACACGTGCGTAACCGCAGTGCTGAGCCATTGCCGTCGCCTGCTTGTTATTCGGAATGAGTTGAATCTTCTGTGATCGGAGTGACATGGTTTTCACGTATCACGTCTCTTATCCCCTAGCAAGTGGGAGGGGAGCCCATTACCGAGAGGTGATGCTTGCTATGCTCCCCAACGTGATACCATCATTATACCACACACACTACAGATTGTCAAATCTTTTTGTGGATTTGCAGAAGTCAAATAAAATCTTACCTGCTAGTTCTAAGCAGATTAGATTTTACAACATTTGTATAAATTTGATGTGATTTTACGCCACTGCAACTTACCCTGTTTTGGTTTAACTATATAACAACGCTGTTATTATGTCAATAAAGAAATTGGATGCCCGCCCGCGCGAGCAGACCGCGCGTTGATTGAGAGCGACAAGGGGCACTGTCTAACCTATTATCAGAAAGAAGGTGGCGTGGGAAAGAGTCCAGTGGATTCTGGAATTGTGGGAAGAGATAAATGCCAGTTGAAGGCACAAATTGACAGCGAGCGTAGGCGACTGGACAAACTCACGCAGAAAGAAGCGGTGCAGTTAGACTGGCTGAAGGTGTTGGGGAACCCCGGTTTCTTTGTGTTCGATGATGCGACGCTCCACTTAAATGAAGAACGGAAGGCGTTGATAGTAGATTTTATCCGCCAACTCGCCGAAGAGCATCAAGTTGTTGTGACGAGTTATGACGAAGGGGTGCGCGCCGGTTTAGAGGGCGCACACCTCTTCGAGATGCATGCGTTGTAGCATGTTTCCATAAACGGCAATTTGCCGGTATCCGTCTCCCTAATCACCATGAAAGATGGAGAGAAGCATCCGTTCCACATGCCTCGGGAAAGCCGAGTCATAGTTTTGCCAACTCGCATACTGCTCCAGTTTCAGCGAGTTCGGGAGTGTATTAAGCAACCCGACGACTGCCCCAAAACCACCGCCCTGTGCCAACGTCTCGTTAAGCGCGGCAGCTGTCGCGTCATACAAATCATTGTAATACTGCGCGTTTTCCCGAAGAACCAGCGGATCCGTTGAGGGAGAGTGCGCATTCACTGCATGCACCAAATCCCAACCGCTTATGGTGTTCAGTATCTTGCGAACCCCCGTGAAATTCTTGTCGTCAACCCAAGTTGCGCCGGTGAGTGCCTTGTCCTCGTACAGATCGGCAGTTACCACAATCTTTTCGTTCGGCATATAGATAACGGTGGTGGCATCGCCATCCCCGGGGCCTAAATAATGCAACTCAACGGTTTTCTCACCGACAGGAATGCTCATATACTCGGTGAATGTCTCATCCACCTCCGGCACGTCACCTAAAACATCCAAATCAAAAATCGGTTGGCAGTTCACATGACAGTACACCGCCGCTTCCGGAAATACGCTCGTGCCGCCGACATGGTCATAGTGCTCATGTGTCAGCACAATATGGGAAACAGGCTTATCCGTGAGCGTCGCGATAAAGGCCTTTAACTTTTCCGCACGCGCATTATTGGACGGATCCACGATTAACACATCATCGCCGGAAATCACCACCAAGCTGCTGCTAAAATCAGCGAACCACTGATACACCCCATCAGCAAGCGCGTTTGGAGTTTCTTGTGGAGGTTCCGAGGTCATATCCTCCATTACCGTTCCCTTCATCCTACTGCACCCACTGAAAGCGATAACGAACATCATAACCGTAAAAAGGGCTAAACTACGCCTTAAATTAAACTTCATTTTTAAATTTCCTTCCTTTAGACATATTGGCCTTCCAGACCCAAAGAGATTTTGAGGAGAAGTCAATGTACACACTGCTACATCCTCAATATAAAAAACATTAATCGACTGGTTTCGCGTATTCTGGAATGTCGACACTGAGTGATAAATGGCTGCTGAGTCATGCGCATCAGTGGGTGCGAGTGCCGTTTATTGCCGGTTGCAATTTCACGAACCCGCGCAATTGGCAACATCCTTTTCAATGGCATTCAGCATACCACAAAAAGCAAACATTTGGAAATAAAAAATGTTCGCGAAGTGTCGCTGATACGTCATCAACAATCTAATTCTACAAAAAATCCACATTTTGGTCAACCGTTTTTTCCCTGAGATGCTCGATTCAGACAAAAGAGGTGTCGCGGCCGGGAAGTCGCTCCTACCGGAGGACGACATCGCTCTGATTTTTGTCAGGGTTATTTCGTTTGGATGGGCAAAACCTTATTAGAAACCCCCTTTAATGAAATGATTAAACATCGCTCGTGAATTTACGTCAAACAGATAATCTAAACAGCGTGTGTCATAAAGCCTGCAAATATATGCAAGCCTACTAAGCCAAGAAACCTCCGACGAAGTACGCACACTGCACTGCATGCCGGAGGCACTTTATCGACTCACCGGACGAAAACTCGCTGGAAAGGAGTCCCCCAATTCGCAGCCTGCTCAGTTTAAAAAAATATGTAATCCGGTACCGGTATCCTATCATCGTAAGTTTTCTGCTTGTGCTTTCAACCAACGCGCTTTTGTTAATCAGCCCCAAGCTGTTGGAAATGGTGTTTGATGAACTAGAGACAGCCTTCAAAGACCCGGGCCAAACAGTTGCTTCAAGCCGCTTGTTCTTCTACGCGCTGAGCATCTTTGGTGTTGCACTCATCGGCGGTGTGACGCGGTTTGGACAACGGCGAATCATTCACGGGGTTGCCCGGCAGATGGAATACCATTTGCGCGCAGATTTCTTCATCCATTTACAAAAACTCTCCGCCGCTTACTATGATAACGTCCGCACGGGCGATTTGATGACCCGAGCCACAAGCGACTTGAACGCTATCCGTATGGTGCTCAGCAGTGCAGTCATGTATACGGCGGACGCGATTATCTTCTTCGGGTTCGCGCTGGTTATTATGTTGCACATTGATACAAGCCTGACACTCGTCGCGCTGTTGCCCTACCCCATCCTTGCAATCTTAATTCGTCAACTTGGAAGACGGTTACATGTCCATTACGAGGGCATCCAAGAGGCGTTTTCTGTGATGAACACGAAAGTGCAGGAGAATTTATCTGGTGTACGCGTGGTGAAGGCATATACGCTTGAAGCCAGCGAAATTGGCCACTTCCGGGAATTGAATCAAGAATTTGTTGGGCGCAACCACCAGCAAATTCGGCTGATGACGTTCTTTTTTCCGCTTTTCCGCTTTCTACCGGGCATCGGCGGCGTTGTGTTGATCTGGATGGGCGGACTCCATGTGATTCAAGAGAAAATTACACTCGGCGATTTCGTCGCATTCAATGCCTATCTCATGATGCTCGTGCGCCCTATGATTACCCTCGGTTTCATCGTCAACACTTTTGAACGGGGTGCCGCATCCATGGGACGGATTAACGCTATTCTCAACGAAAACCCGGAAATCTATGATGGCGACAGCGTCAAATGGAATATCAAAAGCATTGAGGGCGAAATCGAATTTAAAAACCTCAATTTTGATTACCCTGAAGGACAACCTGTGCTTAAAAACATCAATCTTAAGATTGAGCGGGGTTCTACCGTTGCGATTGTCGGTGGCACCGGCTCAGGGAAATCAACCCTTGTTAATCTCATTCCGCGCATCCGCCAAGCGGAACGTGGCACCGTGTTTGTTGATGGAGTTGATATTCAGGATATACCTTTGAACGTACTCCGATCCAATATCGGCGTTGTGGAGCAGGAACCATTTCTGTTTTCAGATTATTTACGGAACAATATCGCCTATGGTATAGAAACCCCGAACGACAAGGAAATAAAAGCAGCAGCGCATACCGCGGATCTGCTCTCACAGATTGAGGAGTTCCCGGAGGGATTGGAAACCTTCTTAGGCGAGCGTGGGATGACAATTTCAGGCGGGCAGCGCCAGCGGAGCGCACTCGCACGCGCAATTCTCATTAAACCCAAAATACTTATACTTGACGATGCATTCGCGAGTGTTGATACGCAGACCGAGGATACCATTCTCAATAGGTTGGCGGACATCATGAAGGACCGCACAACTATCCTTATTTCACATCGGATTTCGACCGTCAAAGCCGCCGACCATATTATTGTTCTAGACGAGGGTAGCATCGTCGAAACAGGCACCCATGAACAACTCCTTGAACAGAATGGGATTTACGCAGGCATCTACGAAACACAACTCTTGCAAGAGGAACTTGAGGAACTTTAACCTATTCATCCAAGCGCGCCGTATACGCTCTTTCAAAAGCGCAGCTAGCAAAAGGAGGATTTGCCTATGTTTGGCATGGGGGGCGCCCTGCACGAATATAGTGATGAGGAACAGGAACTCGGCAAAGTATATGACAGGGTGCTGATGAAACGGCTCCTCGCATACCTCAAACCGTACCGGGTCCAGATGGTGATTATCGGTTTGCTTATTGTTGGAAATACGCTTTCGCGCTTAGCCGGTCCGTTTCTGATGCAAATCGCTATTGACCGGCACATTATGCCCGGTGTCCTAGAGGGCCTAGGCACTATCGCTATTTTTATGGTATTGGGATTGGTGAGCGAATTTGTGTTTAGTTATTTTGAAGAATACCGCATGCAAATGATTGGGCAGCATGTCATGCGCGACCTGCGGCAATCCCTGTTTTCGCACTTACAACGCTTGGATGTGCAGTTTTTCGATAAAAATCCGGTCGGTAGGCTGATGACGCGCGTCATGGGCGATGTGCAGGTGCTCAACGAACTCTTTACCTCCGGCGTGATTACCATCTTCGCCAACCTGCTGAATATTTTGGGAATCATGGTAGCCATGCTCCTGTACAACTGGAAACTCGCGGTCGCGACATTCACAGTGATGCCGATTATCTTCGGTGCAACGCTCATTTACCAGATCTATTCGCGCCGTGCTTTTCGGGAACAACGCAAGCAACTCGCACGAATCAACGCCTTTTTACAAGAGAACATCGTGGGGATGACGACGATGAAGCTTTTTGCACAAGAACAGCAGAGTTATTTGCGGTTTAATGAACGAAACCGGAAATACCTCTCCGCCAATCTACGGAGTATCTTCTATTTTTCTATTTTTCACCCCTTAATTGAGGTGATGGCATCCCTTGCAACAGCAGTCATCATCTGGTACGGGGGCGGGCAGATTGTACAGGGGGCATTGACATTCGGTGTGCTGGTGGCGTTCATCCGATACGCTGAGCGCTTCTTCTGGCCAATTCGTGAACTCAGCGAGAAATATACCATTTTCCAAAACGCAATGGCATCATCCGAGCGCATTTTCCAACTGCTGGATACGCAGCCGTCTATCGCGTCTACCGCTCGGAAAAGCAGAAAATCCAAAGCCTTGAAAGGCGAGATTGAGTTCCGCAACGTCTGGTTTGCCTATAACGATGACGATTACGTTTTGCGGGATGTCTCTTTCACGGTGAAGCCGGGCGAGAAGGTCGCGCTTGTCGGCCATACCGGTGCAGGGAAGACTTCAATTATCAACCTCCTCTGCCGTTTTTATGAAATCAACAAGGGACAAATTCTGATTGATGGCATGGATATCCGTGAGATGGAATTGGAAGAATTGCGCGAGGCGATTAGCATTGTGCAACAGAACATCTTCCTCTTTTCAGATTCGATTGAGCGCAATATCAGTCTTGGGAAGCCGTCGGTTTCATCGGAGCAGGTGAAGCAAGCCTCGAAAGATGTGCATTTGGACCGGTTTGTTCAGAAAATGCCCGACATCTACGGCACCGTGGTGAAAGAAGATGGCGGAGGATTATCGGTGGGGCAGAAGCAGCTCGTCGCCTTTGCGCGTGCATTGGCTTCCGATCCGAGTATCTTAATCCTTGATGAAGCGACTTCAAGCGTTGACACTGAAACTGAGCTGCTCATCGAGGACGCGCTCAGCCGTTTGATGGAAAATCGCACTTCTGTCGTCATTGCACACCGGCTTTCGACTATCCAAAATGCGGATAACATCATCGTGATGCATCGCGGCGAAATCAGGGAGATTGGCACGCACAACGAGTTGTTAAAGCAGGGAGGCATCTACTATCGGTTGTATCAGTTGCAATACAAAGCGCAGGAGAGGAAAGAAAATTTGTAGGCGCGGCTGTCGGTTGTCTCCAGCGAGATTTTGGTTGTGGTGAGAGGACAAACCTGTTGCTCTGTACCGCTGTATCGCATCCCATACACAGAATTAAAATGCGAGTTTTTTTCGGATTGAGCCGGAAGTAATGCAAATGCCACATTGGGTTTCCCGCTAAGGGGAAAGATAATGTAAGAAATCAAAAAGTTGTTCACTTTTCGTTCACAACTTGGTATAGACTTTACATACAATACAGTGATGTGATACAATAATTGCCGCGAGTGTTAACCCTTAAAAGGAGAGGTACGCAGCCATGGTTACGCGACAAGACATTCAAGCCACGTGCGATGACATCGTGCGCGAATTCGCGCCACTACAAGTGATTCTGTTTGGTTCCTATGCCTACGGCACGCCCACAGAAGAGTCCGATGTTGACTTACTGGTAGTCATGGATATTCGCGAATCGGAGACGCGTCGCCAGGCCGTGGAAATCGGGCAACGTATCACGCACCGCTTCAGCATGGATTTGCTGGTGCGTTCGCCGGAAGAGATTGCTTATCGCGTCTCCTACAACGACTGGTTTCTTCGCGAGATCACTGAAAAAGGAGAGGTGCTTTATAACGCCGTTGGGTTCTTCAAGAAACCCTTGAAAAAGGAGAAATTCCCCATGAATCCGTTGACACTGGAGTGGATACAGAAGGCTGAAGGCGATGATGCGATGATGCATCAAAGCTACGAATCCTCAAATCCGATATACGATGGCATCTGTTTCCACGCCCAGCAGTATATCGAAAAGTACCTAAAGGCGTGGCTTCAGGAGGCGAACATTTCCTTTACGAAGACACACAATTTAAAAGAATTGTTAGACATGATTGTACCTACTCTTCCTGCTTGGCGCGCGTGGCAACCGGAGCTTTCAACACTTTCGAGACATGCAGTAGATTTTCGCTATCCCGGAAAGTCAGCGACTGCCAACGACGCGGCGCATGCGATGCATATTTGTGCTGAAGTACGTCAAGCCGTTCGCGCGGAACTGAAACTCCCTAGCGTATAGTCGTGCCATTAGAGGGGAGTGTCGCGCTCAGGAGAGTGCCCCTACCGGCAATCTGTCCCTTGCCATGAGTGCGTCAATGCCAGACAATGTACGTCGGTATTTGAAAAGTCAATCCGATTAAGCTCCACACACATCCAAGCGTATAATCCCCCAAGATCAGCCCTAAAAAGAACGGCACCGCTTGCCGATAGAGTTTCACACCGCCAATTTTCAGCACAGTTGCTTTCGCCAACCAGCTGAGGAAGATGGGAAACCATAAGCCTCCCATCCCCGTACCACTAACCAGCACATAACCGCCTGGATGCAACGGCCACCACAGAAACCGAATTTTCATAATCATCAGGAATATCGTAAACAGAAAACTACTCCCAATAACACCGAGTTCCGGTACGCTTGTCTCCCGTGGGCTCACAAGCCACGTTTGTAAGCGGTTGAACGTCTCCCAACCCATATAGACAATCCAGCCGCGCGCCTTGCTTCCCGCACCCATATCGTAGAGGACGTGCAGATACGCCCAAAATGTTATCAGGATGCCGAACACAATTGCCAAGATCATCCCGATGAGCAGTTGCCGATACCCAATGCGCGTCCGTTCTGCCAAGCGGAACGCCTCTAACTCACTCGGTGTCGGGTGCGCGCGGAAACAGCGCACAAACGGATAGAGAAATGTTAACCCTGTCAGGTTGCCTGCCCCAAGCCGACGCGTGCCCAACGCCAGAACCATGGTGCGCCCCGGATCGACGAAGATTAGCTGATGCAGCGGCGGACCGATTTCGGCACGGATGCGCGTGATGCCGATAACCAGGGGAAAGTAGAACAGAAAGAATAGCCCAATTGCCCAAAACGTCATCCCCATCTGATGGCAGAATAGAAATAGAAATAGCAAGCCGACAGTGAACAGCACTGCTGCACTACGGTATCGCATCGGTTCGGCAGTGTCGTCTGGGGGCGATTCGCCGCGGCGTGGCGCAATGCCGAAAACCTTGCGGAGAATGCGTCCGTAGTGTTTTCGCCCTATCCACAACGGAATACACCCAAACGCAATCCATGCGCCTGTCTGCTGTTCAAGGTGATAGATATTGCGCGCCCCAAACGCGTCCGTTACAATCAATTGGATGCGACTGAATAACCAGAAAAACCAGCACGAGAAGGAAAGATCGAGTGGTGTAAAGAACATCAAACCGATGCTGAACGGATAGAACGAAATGCGAATCGGGCCCATCGCGCTCCACGGCTTTGAACTGAATTGGCCGATAGTTTTGCCTTTGATGGGCAAGGCGGGTATATCTGGAAACAGATAGTTCAAGCCGTTTAGCAATTCTGCCGAGCCTGCGAGGGCAAAGCCCAGCCACATCCACGGTGAAGTAAAAAAGCGTTTCGGATTGCTCGTCAATGCCAACGGGAGTTGCACAATCGGATAGTTCAGGCGTTCGTTTTCAGTCCACTGCTTCCGCAGAAAAACGGTGACTGCCAATAATGTCAGCCAGAGCGCGATGACAAAACACGACCAGGAGAGGACAGGCGGAATCCACGCGGTTAAAGTAGCATGGGTATAGAGTGTAGAATCGCCATCGTAAAACCCTTCTAAAATGCGGGTGTCTTTGACCGCAATCCATGTTGGGATATGGTGCCCAAAAAGCGGAATCCATTCGTTTTCGGGAGATGCAAACTGAAAAACGTGCGCGAGGACTGGGATAAGGTAACCCATCATCGTATGCCCGCTGATAGTCGTTAACATCACAACCATCACGTAGATAGTCTGCAAATCCGATTGCGACATCGCCAGACGAGGCACAAACCTTTGTAACAGTAGGTTGACAAGCACGAAGACCAGGAGGGTGAAAACCGCGTTAAAGAACAATGAGGCGATAGTCAACTGGGTGGAATGCCACACCTCTGTCCCCATCAGGCACCAGTAGCTATTAAAGGCAACAAGAGCTAACCCAATCAGCAGAATATGTGGTTTAACCTTGTTCCCGCTTCCGTTAACCATTTCCGCTCCTGCTGATGTGCTGTAACGCCTCCTCCAGCACTGCCTCGTTGCTATATCTCGCCACGATATCTTGTAGTGTCTGCGCGCTTTGTAACGAGTCTGCCCGCTTGGAAAGCGCGCCTACAGGAATAAAGGTACGAATCTCTTCGCATAACAGCGGCAGTGCGCGCACAACGTTATCCACGATAGTCACGCTTGCCTGTTTCGCAGTCCGCGACATCGGATTGAGGTCGACTGTGACAACCTGTTTCCCCATCTTCCGAAGTGCCCCACACCGGTCACCATCTTCAAGCGGCACGAAAACTACATCTGCTTTGAAGATGCCTTCAGGATGAACAAACTTTCGATGTGAGTCAATATAGGAGAGTTGTGTTTCGGTTGTCGGCATAAGCACTTCCGACCCGGGAGCTTGTCGTGCGAGGTCCCCGCGCCTCGCATCTTTTGCCCCATGCCTTATCAAATGCTCTCGGATTTTTTGTTCCCGCCCCGTTTCCGTATGAAAAATATTAACCTCTAGCGGTGCATTCAGCACCTGTCCCAATTCAATTAACGATTCTGGCACCAGTGCAGCGACGTTCCCGTTGACAGAGATGACAGGGTGTTCTGCCAAACGGAGTATCGCCGCGGCGGCACGGATGGCCTCGATGGCAAAGGGTTGGGTTGCCTCGCCGATGAGATAATCAAAAGCCTCCCCGCGCCCATGCGCGATGAGCCCATGGATAGAGGTAATGCCTTGCTCTACGCCTTCGACGATTGTATCTCGCAATTTCAGCGATAGGTAGCGCGGGTGTGTTTTCGGAACGTCGCTCAATTGAATAACACCTCGGTACAGGTTTGCGTCTATTATACAGTGTTTTGGATAAGTTTTCAAGCGGAGATATAACGAAGTTTTCCTAGAAAAATGTTTGACACCCACCACCAATTTGTGCTAAACTTTTATTATATCTTGGAATCGGGGGCTCGTCCGATGGAGTGGGAATGCTGTGTATGAATGATGCTAAAGATAATAAGGATTGGGTATCGTTTTTAGGTGTCCGTCGGCAGT
This sequence comes from uncultured Poribacteria bacterium, assembly GCA_958295855.1. Lineage (GTDB taxonomy): Bacteria > Poribacteria > WGA-4E > WGA-4E > WGA-3G > CATQHH01. Next base: position 2,503,025 of record OY282383.1, read on the forward strand.
GGGTGGGTATTGCGCTACAGATATTCTCCATCCTTGTTTTGGTCTATACTATATTCGCAACGCGCGATCATTTATCAGGGGGTTGGTTAGGATTTAAGACGCTGCGCGCGATTGTGCTAGATGTGACAACTTTTATCCCAACTGCAGGGGCAGTGCCCCTCATCCTATTTACAGGAGTTGATATTCTTATGATTTTATACGGATTGGTTAAGGAAGGAATTGAGAAACGCCGGAAGATTCGAGAAGCACAGGGTGAAGCACAGGGTAGATTACTCGCGAATCGTGAATGGCTCGACTGGAATGCCCGCCGGCAAGCTGCAGAAGCCGCGGGGGAAGAATTCACTGAGCCAAATCCTGCAGAAAAACACGCAGATTACAGGAGTTGATATTCTTATGATTTTATACGGATTGGTTAAGGAAGGAATTGAGAAACGCCGGAAGATTCGAGAAGCACAGGGTAGATTACTCGCGAATCGTGAATGGCTCGACTGGAATGCCCGCCGGCAGGCTGCAGAAGCCGCGGGGGAAGAATTCACTGAGCCAAATCCTGCAGAAAAACACGCAGAATCCGGCAATGGCGTAGGCACAAATCAAGGGTAATCCCTGATGACCTTGTAAAAAGTCTCTACTCTTGCGGATTTGTGTATAATTCAAATTGTATAAACAAAAATAGGAGGTTTGAAATGGCATATAGTAACGTCCCTATCGGGGTACCTAATCCGGTCTGTATCGTCATCTTAGTAGACCAATCTTGGTCAATGTGCGAAGATTGGCAAACCGGGACTAAGGCAGAACGAGCTGCAGTAATCGTCAGTCGTGCAATCTACGATCTTGCTTTGAATTGCCAACTTGGTCCCGTGCTAAAACCACGATGCTATGTCTGTATTATCAGTTATGGTGAGCATGTGGATTGCGTTGTTGAAGGTACGATACCGGATGTCTATGCCTCACCCATTGAAATTAAGAAACTCAAAAAAGCCATACCAGATGGCTCCGGCGGAATTGTTGAGGTTGAAGTCGATTTGCCTGTTTGGTTGCAACCGCGAGCGAATGGTGGGACTCCGATGCATGAGGCGTTTGAACAAGCCTCCGAAGTCGTGCAGCGTTGGATTTCTGACTGGCCCGACAACTTTCCACCGGTTGTTATTAACGTCACAGATGGAGAGCCAACACGCCCTGATTTGACTGGAGCTGTTGCCAGAAAGGTAATGAACCTTCAAACTACAGATGGCAACGTTTTAGTGTACAACATCCACATTGCTGACAGCCACTCTGAAATAGTTTTCCCAAGTCAAAATACGCAGTTTGCTGATGATTCCCCTGCAGGATTTCTTTTTAGCATTTCTAGTGCCTTGCCAAAACCTTTGTTTTTAATGGCTGAAGAGCGTGGTTTTTCTCCGCAGCCAGGTGCCCGGTGCTTCGCGTATAATGCAAGTGAAGTCTTGACCACTCGGATAATAGATTTTGGTTCACTTGGAAGTGAGTTACTATTTCCTCTTTAGCCCCGTCGGGGCGGTATGTTTATAGCAAAAAGTCTCTACTTCAAGAAACAAGCTCCAGCGGAGCGAAATGTTTATAAAGTTCACTATATTTTTTCGTTGCAATTTTTTGCAGATTTGTGTATAATTCAAAGTGTATAGACAAAAATAGGAGGTTTGAAATGGCATATAGAAACGTCCCTATCGGGAAAGCTAATCCGGGCTGTATCGTCATCTTAGTAGACCAATCTTGGTCAATGCTCGAAGATTGGCAAACCGGGACTAAGGCAGAACGAGCTGCAATAATCGTCAGTCGTGCAATCTACGATCTTGCTATGAGGTGCTCACTTGGTGCCGTGATAAGACCACGATGCTATGTCTGTCTCATCAGTTATGGTGAGCATGTGGATTGCGCTGTTGAAGGTATGATACCGGATGTCTATGCATCACCCATTGAAACTAAGAAAGTCAAAAAATCCATACCAGATGGATCCGGCGGAATTGTTGAGGTTGAAGTCGAATTACCTATTTGGTTGCAACCGCGAGCGAATGGTGGGACTCCGATGCATGAGGCGTTTGAACAAGCCTCCGAAGTCGTGCAGCGTTGGATTTCTGACTGGCCCGACAACTTTCCACCGGTTGTCATTAACGTCACAGATGGAGAGCCAACGCACCCTGATTTGACTGGAGATGCTGCCAGAAAGGTAATGAACCTTCAAACTACAGATGGCAACGTTTTGGTGTACAACATCCACATTGCTGACAGCCACTCTGAAATAGTTTTCCCAAGTCAAAATACGCAGTTTGCTGATGATTCCCCTGCAGGATTTCTCTTTAGCGTTTCTAGTGTCTTGCCAAAATCTTTGTTTCCAATGGCTGAAGAGCATGGTTTTTCTCCGCAGCCAGGTGCCCGGTGCTTCGCGTATAATGCAAGTGAAGTCTTGACCACTCGGATAATAGAATTTGGTTCACCGGGAGGCGACCTGCCTGCAAACACTTGAGATCTCATGGATGGCGCGGAACGGATTGTTAAATGATAAAATTAATAGCTAAAAGTTTCATCACCTCTAAAAATGGCGAAACCGCTGCTGACTGCCAAGATGCTAGGGAGCAGAATGAGGCGATAGGCCGCTATGCCGTTGCAGATGGAGCCACATTGTCATTCTTTCCAAAAAAGTGGGCAGAACTACTTGTAAAGCACTTCTGCTACCCTGGAGAGCCCTCTTTGTCGTTAGAGGAAAAGAATTGGAAAGAGTGGATCGAACCCATTCAACAAGAGTGGCTGCAATGGGTATCCGAAACAGTCCGGGAAACCAAGACCTACATCCTTGTTGACCGATTATCCAGACTAGAATCTGCTCTTTCCACTTTTATTGGACTTGAATTTGACGTTAATGAAGGTGAATGGAGGGCTATAATTCTAGGGGATAGTTGTCTCTTTCATCAGAGTGGCACTGAATTTAAAAGTCACCTCCTAGAGAAATTGGAAGACTTCCAGTATCGTCCCAAAAGTTTTGCTAGTTTCCCGAAGGACAATCCAATTGGGGGAGATCCGGATGTCATCGGTGATAAAGCAATCCCTGGAGACCTGTTCATCTTGGCAACAGATGCTTTGGCGAAATGGATTATACAACAGAACGAAGCCGGTAACTTAGAAAGAATTCTGAATCAACTAAAACAGATAGAAACCGATGAGCAATTCGACCGATTCGTAGATGAAGCACGTGATCTCGAAGATATTCGTTTAGTGAATGACGACGTAACACTGATGCTAATTTCCGTTGAAGAGGCCCAATCGCCCGAAGTTGAAGATGTCAAACCGGAATCCTCTCTGGAAACGCGAACCTCAGAAGAGGTTCAACCGCCTTCAGGTGTTTTACGTTTTCTCTTTTGGCTGATACTCGCTGGGGTTTTCGGATTTGTCGTTGGGTTTATCATTCTCGTTTTGATTTTAATCAATATTGATTTTGATCGATAAAAGCTAGCGAAATCATCGGAGCAAATTATGCTTTGGCCATCTCCAAGTGAATATGCACAGGCTGTGGGATATTTTCCTAATGTGAGCGTGTTAGATCTAAAACTCAAGAGCGGCAAACCCAAAAGAGGCCCTAACAACACGCTATTAGTCTACTCAGGTGGATTTTCAACTGTCTTTCCCATCGAAGTGGCATCTAACACTTATGCGTTGCGATGTTGGATTAAAGATGTCGGTGATGCTAAAAATCGATACGAGAAAATTGGGGTTTACCTAAAGCAGGTTGGGTTACACTATTTCACTGATTTTGAGTACGTTCCCGAAGGTATTCTGATAAATGGCAAAAAGTATCCCATTACACGGATGGAGTGGGCAGAAGGAGAAACGCTCCGCGATTTTATTGGGAAAAATTTGGCGGATACAAACATCTTCAAAACCGTGGCGAACGAGTTCCGGCAAATGTTTGAAACGCTACATACACATCAGATCTCACACGGTGACCTACAAGATGGGAATATCCTGCTTAGACGAAATGGAAGCAGTGTTGAAATCAAGTTGATAGACTATGATAGCCTGTATGTTCCTTCCCTCCACGGTCAATCAAGTCCAACTCGCGGGTTTCCAGAATACCAGCACCCCGCAAGAGGTGCACTATCCGACGAAAAAATGGACTATTTCTCGGAACTCGTCATTTACCTCTCCTTTCTGAGTTTGTCAGAAAAGCCCGAACTCTGGAACCAGTTTAAGGATAAAACCGAAAGAGGGCTGCTATTTTCAAAAGAGGATTTTGAAAATCCGAACCAATCTACCGTTTTCCAGGAGCTTGCAAACCTGTCACCGGATGTTCAACAGTTGGCGGCAACGTTGAAAGATTTCTGTGCAAAAACATCCATAGACCAGCTAGCTCCGCTTGAAGCAGTATTGCCAAAACCAGATGCCAAGACTTATAGTGCTCAAGGATTTGCGCACCTAAACAAGAAACAATATAGCGAAGCAATTGCGGAATTCCAAAAGGCGATAGCCATTAACTCGAATTATAAAACGGCACACTATGGCCTTGGGCTTGCTTACCTACACAGCAAACGGCATAACGAAGCGATTAACGCGTTTGAACGAGCGATAAAGAGCGATGCGAGTTATAAAGAAGCACACCACTGCCTTGGTCTCGCTTATTTTGGATTGGGCGACAATAGCAAGGCAACAGCGGCAGCAAATGCAGCCTTAACCATTGATTCACACTATCAGCCTGCTCATCAACTTTTGGATGCTATTTCTCCCCCGTCTCCTACTAAGCCAACATCAACATCAACTTCTACAAGTTCTACTTCTCATTCCGCCTCATCGCATTCTGTTCCATCAAATCCTTGGACTAATTTCTGGAAGCCCTTTCCTGTGGCATTACGGAACCGTTGGCAGTTTATTATTCCTGGCACTTTGGGGCTTGCCTTAGTCATTTGTTTTATCGCGTTTCTACCGCAAATGAATTCGAGAGATGAGGCACTTTCTCAAAACACTGTATTGAAAAACCAACTTGCTGAAAAAGAAACTGAAATCCAAAGTTTGACCACTTCAGTTGAGAATCTAGAAGGTTACAACGAAGAACTCAATCGTGAAAATGGTAGACTACAGGGTAATTTGGAAAATCTAATACCCGCGGCAAATGCGACATCTAGAGATGTGGTAAATTTACAGAAACAGCTGTCTGCGAAAGAAGCGGCATTAGCATTGTGGGTGGACGAAAATCAAAACTTGCGGAGGCAACTGACTAAAAGTGCTACTGAAATACGGCAGTTACGAAGCGAGAAAACGGATGCGCGCAACGAAAATCTAAACTTGCGGAAGCAACTAACTAAAAGTGCTACTGAAATACGGCAGTTACGAAGCGAGAAAACGGATGCGCGCAACGAAAACCGAAACTTGCAAGGCAAAAACGAAGGACTCCTCCGGCAAAACCAAAAGCTGCGGAATGAAAACAAAGCATTACAGAACCAGTTGGACAACGCGAAACAAAGTGGTTCTAATCCAGTCACGAAATTGCCGAGTCGTCTGGGTAACAATAGATCGGCAGGTGTAGTACTCCCAGAACTCCCTAGACAAGTTGATCCATATAAAGATATTGCCACTCTGGCAAGCGTTAATTATAATAATAATGGAATCAAAGCCTTTAGGCGTAAGGATTATCGTACAGCGGTTATACACTTTGAACAGGCGATACAGGCTGACTTGAAAGTTGCAATAACGCATTACAATCTCGGATGCACTTATCTTGAAATGAAAAAGTATCGCGAGGCAGCAAGGGCTTTTAATAAGGCTATAGCCTATAAATCAAGATTTAAAGAAGCGTACTATAACCGCAGCCTCGCTTACTTTAAAATGGGCGCGTTTCAATCAGCAAGGTACGATATCAGCACAGTTTTAAGGATTGATAAGAGTTATCAGCGCGCCCACAACCTTTTGACAGCAATTGAACATGCTCAACGGGAGCCAATCATTTCTCAATAAATGTGAGATCTACTTAACTGAAGAAGGACCACGCTTCATGCCACCACTCAAATGGGGCGTACTCGGTTGCGGCGATGTCGCCGAATATAAGAGGGACCTCCGCTCTACACAGTGTTACTTAGGAGCATTGACCAAGATGAGGATGCTTAATGGAATGAGGGATCCAAAACTCAACCACCTTCAATCTGTTAAACTCCGCGACATCTGGCCCGATGAAGCCAAAGATTTCACGCCGTGGCTTTCCAAGCCAGAAAACCTCGCCCACCTTGCCGAAGCACTGAACATGGAACTCAAGTTTGTGGCACAAGAGAAAGATGTCGGGCAATTTCGCGCAGATGTCCTGTGTCAGAATACCGCGGATAGCTCGCGAGTACTCATTGAAAACCAGTTGGAAGAGACGAACCATACACACCTTGGGCAAATCCTCACGTATACAGCCGGAGTGGATGCGGCTACCATTATCTGGATCTCGGAGAGATTCACGGATGAGCATCAAGCCGCACTCAACTGGCTCAACAAAAACACACCGGAACACTTCCAATTCTTCGGTGTTGTCATTAGGGCGTGGCGAGCTCAAAATTCGCAACCGAGAGCAAGTTTCGCTGTTGTCTCTGCTCCTGACAGTTGGAATGGACAAGTGATGCAACACGCCATAGAGGTCTCCACACCCCGCGAGCAACAGGAAAGATTCTGGAACGAGTTCCGCGAGTATCTCAGTGACAGGGGCAGTCCTTTGCGGCCATCGAAAATGGCCCCGCGTTCATACCTTACCTTCAGCCTCGGTTTCTCCGGTTTCAAGTTATCGGCGATGCGACATGTGAAAAATCAGCATATTGGCGTTCGGCTCTACATATCCGGGCAGAACGCCACGGCACACTACCGCCTGTTCGCAGCGCAGCGGGAGGCAATTGAAAGCGAAATCGGTGAACCGCTTGAATGGAAGGAAACGTTCGGTCGAAATCCATCCCAAGTGACGTTGCGTAAAGGCGACACCGATCTGACGAACGAGGCAGAGTGGCCACATCAGCACACGTGGCTTGCCACAACGCTTGAACGATTCACCGCGGTCTTCGTGCCGCGCCTCCAGGGGCTCAATGCCCCTGACAAGGCACCGGAAGAAGAGGAAAACAATTAGACACCTGTTGCGATTTATGGTATGCTATTAGCAGACGAAGAAAGGAGACAACACCTAATGCCTGAAAAACTTGGCCACCTTCAACGCGTTGAATTGCGCGACATCTGGCCCAACGAAGCCGCAGAATTCACGCCGTGGCTCGCGGAGGAGGCGAACCTGTCTGTCCTTGCAGAAACCCTGAACATGGAACTTGAGCTTGAAGCGCAGGAGATAAACGTCGGAGACTTCCGGGCCGATATCCTGTGCCGGAATACAGTTGATGGCTCACAGGTACTGATAGAGAACCAACTGGAGGCTACGGACCATAGTCACCTTGGGCAAATCCTCACGTATGCGCCCGGACTAAAGGCAGCCACCATCGTCTGGATTGCAAAGGAATTTAGGGAGGAGCACCGCGCGGCACTTGACTGGCAGAACGAGATTACGGCGGAACGCTTTCAATTCTTTGGCGTGGAAATTGAACTGTGGCAAGTCGGAGACTCGCTTCCTGCCCCGAAGTTCAATATCGTTTCCAAACCGAATGAGTGGAGCCGTACGGTGAGTCAGGGCGCACAACACGCAGCGAGCGAAGAGCTCTCCGAAACCCAATTACAGAAGAGAAAATTCTGGACAGAATTGCGTGACTACCTGATTGAGACAGACACTCCGGTCCAATGCTCGACACCAGGACCGTGGGGTGTCCTAATTTTCAGTATAGGACGCTCTGGCTTCAGCATGCAAACATGGCTGGCTAGCCAAAATAAGGAAATTGGCATCCGACTCTATACGTCCGGGCCGAACGCCACAGCCCACTTCCATTTGCTGGCGGCACAGCAGGAGAAAATTGAGAGTGAATTTGGAGAGCCCCTTGAATGGGCGGAACTGCCTGGGCGCAAGAGTAGCCGGGTGTCCTTGCGCAAAAGTGACACAGTTCCGGAGGATGAGGCAGACTGGCCAAACCAGCACAAATGGCTGGCATCAAAGCTGGAAAAGTTCGACAAGGTCTTCCGGCAGCGCATAAGGGCTCTTGATGCCACCGACTGGCAACCCGAAGACGAGGATAACGTAATGTAGACGCGAGCAAGTGTTTTGGATAAGTTTTCAAGTAGTTTTCGCGAGCTCCCAAACACGCGCGTTTCCCTATACGAGCGATTGATTTGTAATCGCGACTCCTCTTTTCTTGTAGGAGCGAGCTGTGATTCCGCCCCCACGCTCTACCACGGAAAAATGTTTGACACCCACCACCAATTTGTGCTAAACTTAAATTATATCTTGGAATCGGGGCCTCGTCCGATGGAGTGGGAATGCTGTGTATGAATGATGATAAAAATAATAAGGATTGGGTATCGTTTTTAGGTGTCCGTCGGCAGTGGGTGGGTATTGCACTACAGATATTCTCCATCCTTGTTTTGGTCTATACTATATTCGCAACGCGCGATCATTTATCAGGGGGTTGGTCGGGCTTCAAGACGCTGCGCGCGATTGTGCTAGATGTGACAACTTTTATCCCGACTGCAGGGGCAGTGCCCCTCATCCTATTTACAGGAGTTGATACTCTTATGATTTTATACGGATTGGTTAAGGAAGGAATTGAGAAACGCCAGAAGATTCGAGAAGCCCGGGGTGAAGCCCGGGGTGAAGCCCGGGGTGAAGCCCGGGGTGAAGCCCGGGGTGAAGCCCGGGGTAGATTCCTCGCGAATCGTGAATGGCTCGACTGGGATGCCCGCCGGCAGGCTGCAGAAGCAGCGGGGGAAGAATTCGCTGAGCCAAATCCTGCAGAAAAACACGCAGAAGCCAGCCATGGCGTAGGCACAAATCAAGGGTGATCCCTGATTACCTTCCGGTTTGACAGAAAACGCGACATTTGCTACAATATGTCCAACGATGGACGAAAATGCACCCCGGCCTGTAGGGCGAGGTCTTGTGCCTCGCCTTGCCACCGCCCATAAGCGATGTGCATTCAGACAATGAACACCTCCATCCTCCCATTAATTTTTGGTTTTCATGAGACACATGTCGCCCTTATAGGGCTAAGGGGAAGGAAATAGGAAATCGCCGTGTGGCCTGTAGGGCGAACGATTAAAATCCGCGTTTATCTGTGTAATCCGCGTAATCCGCGATTCAGACAATGAACCATTACATCTGAATCACGATTTGTGTTACATTGATGACAAATGCCCAAAGGACCTATTTTTGCATAAAAGAACTTGACAGAAATTGCATTATTTGCGATACTAACTGCAACTTTGGTGATAGGATCGATCTCCGCATCGCGATGTACCGCAAAACCGAAACGGAACGAGGAACAACACAAGTGAAGCACCGAATGCTCAATTCCATTGCAAAACAGGGCACCGCAGCCCAGCCTGGGCCCCCCGGTACGCAGCACCCTCAGTGTGCGTCTGGCCCCTTCGTCGCGCTGTCACACGTTCCGGTTCGCTTTGATGGCAAAAAAGTAGGATTTACCCCCCCCCGCACTTATTTTCAGTTAAGTATATTACAAAACACGGCAGCGTCGGCGTTTGTCGCCGTTTGGTTGCCTTCAACCCCGCACGCATTCTTTGCGTGGCGGGCTATTTGTGTTGCATTGGGACAGTCCCGATGTCTGAATTCAGACAACCGAAACACACGGGCGGGCACACCAGCACGCCCACAACTCAGTAGGAGAGACATCCTTGTCCCGACAGTAGGAGGGACATCTGGTCTCGATACCCAACGAAAACGTTTCAAAAACCGCGCGCCATCAAAAGCGCGCAAAGGAGAAATTCTCTCATGAAATTCATGTTTTCCATAATAGGTTCCTGTACAAAGTAACACGTCGGAGTAACAATTGGCAACGAATAGGTCTCGATGATGCGACGTACAACGATGATGCCGACTGGTGGCACCCGGCTTATTTTCCGGTTGAGCCGCAAGCGTCGCAGTTGACAACGACATGGGGGCGTTTAAAAAAGAAGGACAAGTAGGAGTTTTCCTGCAAATGTCCTGTCTGCAAGCGCAGCCCACCACCTGTCCCGGTCCTGCACGGAGGACCGGGACAGGTCCCACAACTGTCCGCCACCGCGCGGACAAGGAGATACCTTTGAAAAATCTATTAGCAGCAGTGATTACAGCAGCGCTCATCTTCAGTCTCCCTGTTGCCACCAGCGCGCAACAACAGGCAGCATCCGAAGCAGCACAGGCGCGCACAGATATTAAACCACCTAAAACGTGGAAAGGACCCATCTTCGGCATCGGTGCCGGCCTAGGATTCTTCTATGCTACGGTTCAGGCCAGCTGGGCTGGCATTAGCGAAGACTCCGCAATATTCGGTCATCTTCCAATTAGAGCCCGGCTTGGCTACGGGCTCTCAGACAGTGCCGTTTTATACGGTGTTGTTGGCAGCGAGCGCCTACTTGATGACCGATTTTCCGACGATCCGATGACCCCTCTCTATGGCGCACTTGGCATGATGTACCGAAGCAGACGGGACAGCAGTTTTTACGGGTTTGGTGCCATAGGAGCCGACTTCGGAGGCGAAGGTGGTAACCGCGCTTTTCTCATACGCGGCGGCTCCGGGATTGAAATCCATGAACATCTCTCTCTTGAAGGCGCAGCCACCGTACGATTCGGCAGTGAAGGGGGCGTGAGTTTCTCTCTCTCTTATTTCGACCTTACCTTCAACTATCACTTTTACTAATAACTCAGGGCGGCCATCCATACGCTCACAGCGGGAGATTTCACCGCCACGAAGAAGATGGTGATAAGGAAATAGGAAAACGCACCGCGGCCTGCAGGGCGAACGATTAAAATCCGTGTTCTCCGCGTCATCCGTGTCATGAGACACATGTCGCCCTTACAGGGCTAAGGGAGAGGGAGGCGCGCAGTACTATACACATGTCGCCTTGACAGGGCTAAAGAGGAGCATCGCCACGCGGCACACGTCCAAAGCCCCATAGGGGCGGTATGTGTATAGTATCGCCCCGCGGCCTGTAGGGCGAGGTCTTGTGCCTCGCCGTGCTACATCTGAATCGCGGAGTATCACGGAGTACACGGATAAACGCGGATTTTAAGAGGGCTCTGCTCTTCCCCACGTTTGTCCGTGTCATCCGTGCCACTCCGCGGTTCAGACAATGAACCATTACATTCCCCCATTAACTTTTGGCTTTCATCAGACACCTGTCGCCCCGCTGGGGCTAAACAAGCAGGTAGGCCCGTGGTACTATACACCTGTCGCCCCGCTGGGGCTAAAGAGGTTGCGCGCGCGGGTTATTTTCTCGCCCATAAGCGACGTGCAGTCAGACAATAAACACCTCATTGCCGCTAGGCTTGTAGCGTGACGTGACTTTACAAAAACACCCTCTTAAAATCCGCGTTTATCCGCGTAATCTGCGTAATCCGCGATTCAGACAAGCAACCATTACATTCCCCCATTAATTTTGGGGTTTTCACCAGACACCTTTCGCCCCGCTGGGGCTAAAGAGGAGGGTAGGCCCGCGGTACTATACACCTGTCGCCCCGCTGGGGCTAAGGTTCCATCTAAGTGCTAGTTTCTAGGTGCTACAGCGCTCGCTTTTCCGCAGGTTTTAAGGAGTCCATTTATCCCACTCCTTGTCGCCTTCGGTATTCCACCACGTTGCGGATTCAACGCTTGCCGTGACATAAGTAAGTCTATCCTCGTCTTCAGTAGCCAAGTGCGCATTCAACACATTGACAAGGACATTTTCAATCGGTATCCCTCGTGCTTTGGCAACGTTTTCGGCGCGTTGATAAACCGCGTGGGGAATATCGAGCGTGACTTGGTGTTGCATTGTCATTAATTCCTTTGTTTTTCACTTTATAGGTGGATATAGAAATCCACGCTGACAGAGATGCGCGATGAAGACTTATCTTAATATTGCCAATCGGCCGAGTGCCTCTGCCTTCTGCTCACCCGCTACAGCCCGAATTCTGTAAAAATAGACACCGTTGGCAAGCAGCATGCTGTCTGCATCTCGTGCGTCCCACATAAACTCGTTGTAACCTTCTTTCCCAGAAACCTCCGTCAAGCCGCGTACCCTGCGCCCCGATGTGGTATAAATTGTGATGGAGACCTCATCTGCATCCAGCGTCAACTGATAGGTAAATGTGGTTTCTCGCTTCAGAGGGTTCGGATAATTGTGGACTGCCCCAATTCGGAAAGGTGTCTCCTCCGGCGAGAAGTTTTCCTCATGCTTAATGAGTGTCTGATAATCGAAACTCGTCAGCCAATCGATTTCTGCATTTAAGGTGCTAAGCAACTCCGCTTCAATTGTCTGATGAGAATATCCAAATAGGGGTACAAACTCCTCTATTCCCTTGATGTGTGGCTGTATAGCCCTTGAAAATTCTATAGCACTCGTCAGTTTGGCACGGAGGGTACTTTCTGTCCCCGGCTCATAGCCGAGGGCTACCGCTTCCACCAATTTGGCGCGACTTTCAAACAGCAGAACCCACAATTCCATGAGATGAACTGCATCGCGTAAATCCTCAGCCGCTTCACGGTCGAAGGGTGTGGCCACATCGCTTGCTGCACGCATCTCATTCCCTGCCTGCTGTTGGGGTGCCAAGAGCGCAGTGAATCTGTTCACCGCAAGTTTCGCCATTGCCAATTCAGGGATGGCTAATGTATTCTCCACAGCTCGTGGCCCGATCATCGTCCACAACCGCGTTGCTAAGCCTGCAGAACCGCTTCCGTAGGCACCTCCTACGGATAACGAACCCGCGTAGTCTGAAAAATAACTCGCCATGTTCCACCCGTTCACCCGCAATGCATTCAGAATGAGCGGTCCCGCTTCACTCCCGTATCGGGCTACCAGTTCGTTGCTGAGCAATTGAAAATGGTCGGTTGCGATATCCCAATTCAGGCGAGCACTGGCAAGCCTATCGAGGTATCCCAATCCCTGTGTGGCCCCTTGTACGGTAAATCCACTTAGCCCGACAGCGGCTGGGTTGTTAGAGAGTTGGCGAACGCCTTGCACAAACAGATCGCTTTCCAGCATCCAGAGGGGCATCACCTCTTCTACTTCGTGCGATAGCACAATGAAGCGGTGCCCCATTTCGCCGAGTGCGTTCATTTGCGGAATAGGCACACCGGCATCGGCGACCGGTTCTCCATCCGCCCCCCACTTTCTCGAAAAAATAGTCCCTTTCGGCAACTGACGTGCGTAAACGCCAGAAGCATCCTTAAGCCAGCTGCTGTCATACCCTGAGACGTAAAACTTGAAATCCGGGCGTACCTCCCGCGCAGCATTAATGATTGTAAAGTACACCTGCCACAGTTTGGCTTGTCCCTGTTCAGACCTGTCGCCGCAGTCTGGACAATCACAAGCGCGCGTCTCATGCCCCCACGACCGGAGGTGAAAACCAGCCAACGCGGGGTAGGTTTTCACAATTGCTTGAATCAAATTCTTTGCAAGCGTATGAAATTCAGGCTTGGACCAGCAGAACGGCCGATAATCGTGCTCGTTCCGAGATGCGCCGTAAAGCACTGCGGGTCCCAGGACATCCGGCCGCTGCTGCATCAGTGCCTCCGTCGGTTCCCCGGTCACATACATAAAAAGAAAGGCATCAATACCGCGTCGCCTGAGTGCAGTAAACCGGTTCTGTAGCGTTTGGATGCGTTGCTGCCGTTGTGCCCTCGGTTCGTCCTGCAACGCTTCAAAAGCTGGCGTGTCAACGTATTTGAACGCTGTGCCAAATCCATCTTCAATTCCGGTGCCTGTCCAAACGCCTTCACCGCCGCTCATATTGATGCGGTGACGTGCGAGCCAGTCGGGTGCCTCTATTTCTAACACGGCGCGCACCGGATAAAACGGGCTTGATGTCTCGTCTAGGGGCGGCACATGCAATACTGGCGAACGTGCAACGGCTACCTCCGGATGCACGGGTGTTAACCCTGTCAACGCCGTAATACATTTCTCAATAAAGGCATACGCGCCATAAATTACGCCGCGCGGCGTATGCCCCATAACAACGAGCAGCATGTCGGTGCCATTCTCAATTGTCTTGATACGGTACCCTTCGTCGCCAAGTTCTTCTACTGAGGCCAACTCCACATTCGTCAATAGCCCCGCGATGGTTGGGTTTGAATCAGGCGTTCCTAACACAATGACAGTGGGTGTTGTTGTCTGTTGGCGATTTGTGAGGATATTGAGTGTTGCGCCCGTGAATTTTATAATGAAGGTTTGGATTTCGGATGCAGCGAATTCCTCCTGCGCTGAGGCGTTAGAGCCGATTTGCAAGGTTGCCATCGGTTCGCCAGATGCCACAATCGGAATATCAGCACTTCTCGCTGATGGAGAGAATATCAAAAAGCAGAAGGCTGCAATAACAGCGAAAATACGCTTATGTCCACTAGCATGACGTGCCAGGGCCCGCCTACAGCTCTTAATGAAGGTGTTCAAATTCAAGCCTCTCAAAAAAGTATATGGCACAAGACGTGAGGATGAATCCGATGATAAACATCACTTTGGCGGCGTTACTAAAGCCTTCACTTTCGGTAGTATTGTTCTCCTTGAAGCCATCCCTCACAACGTGCAATAAAGTACCAACAGCGAAGGCTGTCAGATATTCTATTAATTCTCTGAAAGTTCCCTGGAGCAGGTGTTCCCCCAGTAGCGCGCCGAAAATCGGCCCCACTATCAGTGGTGTTAGTTTCCCTAATGCCTTAAGGAATCTATAATCTCGCAGGAGGGCGACCGTGATGAGCGTGGCGATAGGCAATCGATGCGTTAATATCCCTAGTGCCAGTAAGCCCCCAAATGTCTCCTTTTGTGCTGCAATAGCGAGATTGAACCCATCTGCAAGCGAGTGAATGGATAACCCAAGGAGTGATAGGTTAACACCCCATAGCGTCTGTTTCCGGGAGGCATCCTTGCCGGAGGCGTGCCCTGTTGTCGATGCACCGCGCCGCGCGGTGAAGTACTCCAACGCCGAAATTAACAGAAATCCACCCCACATTACCAAGACTGTCGTATAGCCGATTTCCGTGTAAAGGTGAATCATCAGCATCAAGAGAATGCTGAGTACTGCACCGGCTGTAACCCCAAAAATAATGCCAAAGTGCCTTTTTTGTGTCCGAGAAATGAAAGCAATCCCCGCGCCAAGTGGCGTTGTCACCGTCGCAATTACCAAATAAAATATGAGCATGCGCTAAGTATAACAGAATTATGGTTGAGATGCAACTTGAAAATTGGTAATTGTGAGGTGAGTTCGTGTTTGTAACACAAACTGTCCGTTTGTGCCATGTGGGGCACAATCTAACAGCTCGTGCTACAAGAAACTGATTTAGACACTTGCGAGGACGAGGCGTTCTTTCTGAGCGTAGTCCTTTCGTAGGTTATACGTGCAATATGCAGGGTGGGCATCAAGTAGCGTGCGAACAGTGTCGGCTTGCGTGTCGCCGATTTCAAAGAGCAGTTTTCCGTTCGGTACAAGGTGTTCGGGTGCCTCAGCAATTAAGCGGCGAATTATGGCGAGCCCGTCGTCGCCAGCGAACAGCGCAACGTCGGGTTCATAATCCCGCACATCCGGGCTAAGCGTATCCCGTTCCGCCTTTTTGATGTAAGGTGGATTACAGACTATCCAATCGAATTTTGCATTTTCTATCGCCTGTATCGGTTCAAACAGATCGCCGGATAGGAAAGTAATTTGTTCCGTGCATTCATGTGTTTCGGCGTTCTGCTGCGCGACGGCAAGTGCGGCTTCAGATATATCTGTGGCGACGAGCTGCCACTCTGGTTGGTGCACCGCTAGGCTTGTGGCAATAGCCCCACTACCTGTGCCAACATCGAGTAAACGCTGAGGCCCATCTGTTTGTGCAGTGAGAATCGTTTCGACAAGCTGTTCTGTCTCTGGGCGAGGGATGAGAACCCGTTCATCTACATAGAAATCTAACGACATGAACTCCTTGCGATTCGTAAGATAACTGACGGGTGTCCGCGCCACTCGCTTTTTGATGAGTTCCCGAAACGGCGTGAGGTGTTCTTGAAAGACCGGCATTTCAAAGTGGAGATAGAGTTGCAGCCGGCTTTTCTCCAGCAAGTGGCCGAGTAATACTTCGGCATCTAACCTCGGATTGGGAATGGCATGCTGTGCAAAATATTCCGATGTCCACCGGATTAGATCTAGCACACGCCACATTTTGTAAGGCATATCATTTCACTCTCTAAACATACGGCTCCGCTGGAGCGAAAGGGGTTGCGTTCCGCGGCGTTTCTTAGCAGCATTCCTCTGAACTGGTAAAGCGTGGCATGGCTGAAGTAGAGAGGCCTCGTTTTACGCAGAAGCGATTGAAGGATTAAGCCTCTTTCAGTTTTTCAGCCTGGTCGGCGGTTGTTAACCGTTCAATAAAAGTTGTTAAGTTACCATCTAAAACTGCATCCAGTTGATAGTTACTGAATTGAATCCTGTGGTCGGTTACACGAGATTGAGGGAAGTTATAGGTGCGAATCTTCTCACTCCTGTCCCCACTACCAACCATGGAGCGGCGTGTTTCCGCCCTTTCACTGTTGAGTTCAGCCTGTTTTCTCTCTTGTAGGCGTGCCCGGAGGATTTTCATCGCCTTAGAGCGGTTTTTGTGCTGTGATTTTTCGTCTTGGCACGTCACAATCAGGCCCGTTGGCAGGTGCGTAATCCGGATAGCTGAGTCGGTTGTGTTAACGCTTTGCCCACCCGGGCCGGAGGAGCGGTAGGTATCAATCCGCAATTCGGTTGCTTCATCGATTGCCAAATCGAGTTCTTCTGCTTCAGGTAGGACAGCCACCGTGACTGCAGAGGTGTGGATGCGGCCGCTCGCTTCCGTTGCAGGGATTCGCTGAACGCGGTGGATTCCCCCTTCATACTTCAACTGACTGTACGCGCGCGTGCCTTCAATTGAAAAGACAACCTCTTTTAACCCTTTTAGCCCGGTTGCATTTGCGTTGAGCAGTTCAAGTTTCCAGTCTTGTCGTTCCGCATAGCGCGTATACATCCGAAAGAGTTCAGCGGCGAATAGGCCGGCTTCCTCGCCGCCAGTGCCTGCCCGAATTTCTATGATGACGTTCTTTTCATCGTTTGGATCTTTCGGAATTAGGAGCAGCTTGAGTTCTTCTGTCAATTCCTCTTCTTGTGCGGTGAGGCTATCCAATTCCTCCTGTGCCAGTCCAACTATTTCTGCGTCCGTTTCCGATTCGATCATGAAGCGCACATCCGCTAGTGCCGATTCTAACTGCCGGTATTTCTGATAGGCGGACACGATTGGGGAGAGTTCCGCATGCATTTTGGCAAGCTCCATTAACCGGTGTTGATTGGAGATTTGCGCGGGATCCCCAAGCGATTTTTCGACATCGGCGTACTTGGCTTCAATACCCTTAAGTTTTTCAAACATTTTAGTATCCACCTTGCTTGTATGGGCGCGCTCAGTATGATGTCGTGCGCGCGCGAGCCGGTTTCCATATAGAGACAGCGTATTGCGACCTGTGTACATGTGGCAGTGGTACGAAGTGCACATGTACACAAATCGCGCTTTTATGCAAGGAAACTGCGGTGCTACTTATCTTCGGTCAGGCCGTAGCGTCGTCGGAAACTCTCAACACGTCCGGCAGTATCAATAAACCGTGCTTGTTGCCCTGTATAGAATGGATGGCATTTGCCACAAATGTCTACCCGCATTTGGGGTTGGATAGCAAGTGTGTTGTGGGTTTCGCCACAAACGCATGTGATAACGCACGCTACCATTTCAGGGTGAATTTCGGGTTTCATAAAAAGACCCTCCTTAATTTTGAGGTGCCTGAATCGCTGATTCGAGATTCAGTTTTTTCGTATACTTCTTCGTTAGCGACTCTGGACAGTTTCCGTTAGCCTGCGTATTTCGCCAGGGCCTTCCTTGAGGATTGACTTAAGGAATTATTACGAAAACTGTATGAAAAAAGTATGTGGAATTTGAGTCGGGCTTACCATTTCTGACGTGCGTTGGGTTTCGCGGCCGGGCCTTGCCCTGTGCTATCCACCATCAGTTCCAGAAACTCATCATTGGTGGCAGTTCTACCGAACTGTTCAACGACTAGTTCCATGGATTCCGCGGTGTTCATCTGGTTTGTAAACTTCCGGAGGACCCAGACTTTGTTAAGCACGTCGGGGGCTAACAAGAGTTCTTCACGGCGCGTTTTTGACTTTTCAATGTTAATAGATGGAAAAATCCGCCGATCCAACAAGGAACGTTCCAAATGGATTTCCATGTTGGCAGTTCCTTTGAATTCCTCATAGATATACTCATCTGCACGGCTTTCTGTGTCCACGAGGACCGAGGCGATAATCGTTAAGCTGCCGCCCTCTTCAAACTTCCGCGCTGCACCACAGAACTGGCGTGGTTTCACAAATGCCATTGCATCTAAGCCACCACTCAACGTTTTGCCGGTGTGTGGTGCCATGACATTATGAGCCCTCGCTAACCGAGTCATACTGTCTAGAAGGATGACGACATCTTTTCCGTACTCCGCCCACCGCCTGGCTTTTTCAATCGCCATTTCCGAGACTTGGATGTGCCGTTCTGGATGCTCATCAAACGTGGAGCTAATCACTTCACCTCTGACAGAGCGGGCAACATCTGTGACTTCCTCAGGACGTTCATCAATTAGAAGAAAGATAAGGGAAACTTCGGGATGGTTGGCTTCAATGCCTGCAGCTATATTCTTAAGCAGCGTGGTTTTTCCGCTATAAGGAGGGGCCACAATCAAGCCACGTTGTCCCTTACCGATTGGCGACATCAAATCCACCATGCGGGTCGCGAATTCAAGACGGTTGTGTTCCAGTTTCAATTGTTGATAAGGGTAGACAGGCGTGAGATTATCGAAAAGGATTTTCTGCTTTACGGCTTCCGGTGGCTCGCCATTTACCTTCTCAATCTGCAGCATCGCGAAGTAACGTTCTGCCTTGTTCTCTGTCTTCTTCGGTGGGCGAATCACCCCTTCAACAACGTGGCCAGTCTGTAAATCGAAACGCCGAATTTGAGAAGAGGAGACATAAATATCTTCGTTGCTCTGCAAATAATTGGAGCGCGACGAACGGAGAAACCCGTAGCGTTGGTCCCGGTCATCTAGAATTTCGAGAACCCCTCCACCGTAAAATTGCGTATCCCCGTCAGATTTAACCTCTATAATTCGGTTAATCAGTTCCTCTTTCCGAAGCCCGGTGTATTCGCCGACTCCGAGTCTGAGTGCCAGGTCTTTGAGTTCTGAGAACTCCATCACTTGGAGCTTGCCAATGTCCAAGTTCTCCATAATTTCTAATACTCCTCATTGTAGCCCGATTCCGCCGGGGTGTTCAGTTAACAGCCTAGCACATTCTGTGGTTCCCACGCCAGTGTGCCATAAATTACCAAAAAGAGGATATCTCTCGGTAGTTTTGGAAATCCCGCGTAGGATACGCAGAAATGGAATCGGGGGTAATGCTTAAAGTTACCAGACCCAGAGCTGAAAACAACTGGGTCGATTTATCGTTTGTTTGGTAATGGATACTTACCTTACGAGTTGGGTTAATTAAAATAGTGGTTAAATCCGCAGCCTAATCATAAAAAAGGGAAGTACGATACTGCACTGCGACTTATAGGCCCACCAACCTAAGGGATAAAAATTTTAGTTGAGATGCGTAACTGGACAAAATGCAGGGCATATAGGTTTTTGTATGGCCTTCATTGAACAAGGATCTAGTCAACTCGCGTCCTCGATGAAAGCCGCCTCGCCTGTTCGGCGGGTTTACGGTGTGGCGGCGGCAATACTTATGCGAGTCGATGGAGTAGGTGCAATGTTGCCTGCGGGAATGTTTAACGCTGTTTTTGTCCTGGGAGCATGCCTTTTTGCGGAATAAAGCATGCTTACGCAAAGAATCTGTGAACATTGCTTTAATTATATCAAATTAACAGTAAAACGTCAAGTTTTTTTTGAAAAAATCTAATTATCCATAGACATTTATTTCGTAAAAGGCGGGCAGAGACGGTGCTCTGCCCTTACAAACAAAGGCCTGTGGTATTATTCACTTTCTTCAGACGGGGCTTGCAATTTTTTAAGGCGGCGCTGGACATTCTGATTATATTCATTTTTTTCCAGAAAGCCTTCCCAGAGAGCTATTGCCTCGTCATTGTAGCCTTGGGAAACGTAGTAATCTCCAAGAGCTATCAGGGCAATGTCAGAGATAGGATTCTTCTCAATCGCCTCTTTGAAAGCGGCAACGGCAGCTTCTGCATCGCCGTTGAGCAGCGCAAGTTCCCCTCTGCCGTACGGAATCAGCGCGTGTTCGGGATATTCGGTGGCCAATTCATCAATCATCTTCTGTGCATCTTCCTGTTTATTCAGGCGATGCGTTGCGCGTGCAGCAAGAATAGTTACGTATATGGCCTGATTGCGAAGTTCCCGATTTTCGGCACCGCTTTCTGACTTGTCCAGGAGGCGTTTGGCTATTCTCGCAGCGGCTCTATACCTCGCTCGTGCCTGCACATAGTTTTCATACTTATAGCAGATATCTCCGAGGGTTTTCGCGCCGATGTACGAATCGCCCTTCTCGTCCACAAGATCTTGAAAGATGGCTGCAGTTTTCCGCTCTTTCAAACGGTAGTGAAGGACTTCAGCGAGACTTTGCAATGCATCCGTGTTCATAGTGTTCACTGCAACAGCCCGTTCAAGCACTTCCCGCTCTTTCTCAGGCTCACCTAACTTTTTGTGTGCAAGCGATATTAACCAGTATACCTCCGAGTCTTTGTTACGATTGAGCCCAATAACGGAGTTGTAGGTTTCTATCGCCTTCTCGTAATCTTCATTCGTATAATGAGTCCGCCCGGCGCTAATAACGGCTTCAACGACTTCACCATCTCGGCTGGCGGCTTTTTTCAGCACCTCTTTTGCTCGTTGATGCATGCCGACTTTTCGGTAGCAAATTGAGAGTTTGAGGTAGACATACGGATCGATTTTCACTTTTGCCGCTTCTGCGCGTGCAATTGCGTCATAGTATAACGCGCCTGCGTCAGAGTAACTTTCATCACCGTAGAAGAACTGGGCAATCATGAGCTCGGCATCAAAGTAATTGCCTTGTTCATCGCCCGAGATACCACCCTGCCCGCCAAAACTCCGCATGACCTCTGACGCACTAATGCCGAATCCGGAATCTGCGACTTGGATATCAACATTGCCCATCGCACGACTTTTCTCAACGCCCCCGCGCGGCCGGTCCCGCTCCCGGGTCGCTTCTTGTTGTGCCAAGGCTCGGCCGTATTGTGTTGCCAACGCATCGTCAGGCTCTGGGATGCTGGCATTGAGTGCAGTGAGTTCCTGCTTTGCTTTCTCAATTTCTTTTTCAGTGCCTTCAATTTTCCCGTATCTCTTGACGAGAGTTTGATAGGTGCGCTTCGCTTCCTCATCGTTTTTGAGATGTTCGCGCTGGATTCGCGCCTTATTGGCAATGGCTTGCGCCGCGCGTTCACTGCGTGGATTGCGATTAGCGAAATTATCGAACACCTCGACAGCTTGCTCAAAGCTCTCGCTTTCTTCATAGCTCTTCGCTAACATCAGTTGTGCATTGTGGCTCAACTCCAGATGCGGGAATTGATTGACAAGCGTGTCAAACTGGGTTTGTGCGGCGGTAAAATCTTTTTCTCGGTAATAGTGCATGCCGAGCCGGTAGTGTGCCTCTGCCGCTTCATCGCTTTTTGGCACCGCTGAAATTACTGACTCGTAGGCTTTGATACCTGCTGTCGATTGATTCATCTGCTCAATGGACAATTTGCCTATAGCAAGCTGGGCCTGATAAGCTTCCACAGTGCCGGGTTTGGTATCAACGATACTTTGGTAAGCCTCAATTGCGCCACGGTAGTCCTTCGCCTCAACCAATTTTTCGGCATTGCGGAGTGCATTGCCCGTAAGGCAACCGAGCTGCGCTGCTGTTACAAGAACAACAGCAATAAGCGAACAGTACTTCATAAATTTCATGATTTATCTCCTTACTTCAGTACAAATCAATAGGGACATTTAATTTTTGCGTGCTTAGAAAGTTTGCATATTGGGAATGCCTCATTCCTGCGTACCTCTCGTTTAGTACATCTGTTTGGAGGCACATGCATTAATGAGTGCTAAAACCTCTTGGCGGCTATATCCCTCTTCTTCAATGAGGCTGTCGCAATCTACCCTATTTTTTTCATCGGGGCCCCTGCCTGCTTCGAGAATGGCGTTCGTCAACCAACTGGTTCGTACGCCGTTGATGCCGGAAGTGTAGTTAGCCTCGTATTCACCTTTCACCAGCCCGATGAGTTGATCCACTTTGTTCCGGGGATATCCTTCGGGCCGCGGGTATGCGAGGGGCTGTGCCTCCCCGCCCTTGGGGGTATAACGAATGCCGTTTTTGATTTCGATAGTGCCTTCATCACCCTCAAGAATTACCCACTCTTCAAACCCAACGCGCGTGTTACCGAGGATAGTGATTGTTCCTTCCGCGCCGTTATCCAAAGTCACATCGGAGTAGGAATTAATCTCAACGAACTTCGGGACAAGGTTTCCGTCTTCATCCTCAAATTTCATGTCCGTTGTTCCATAAACTTGAGTTGGGAGGGTGCCGGTCATCCACAAGAATATATCCTGGAGGTGGCTTCCGGAGTCGTTGGGTTGGCCACCGCCAGAAAAGCGTGGGTCGCCGCGCCATCCGCCTGCTCCCCACCGTTGCGCCATGTAGACGTCAAACTTCTGGAGGGTGCCGATGCGGCCTTCCGCAATGGCTCGCCTGCTTGCCATGTAGGTATCCTCGTAATGGCGTTGATAACCGCCGACAAGGTGTAAGCCGCTGCCCATGGCAATTTTGGTTATCCCGATTGCATCGCCGACAATGTTCGCCATCGGTTTTTCGACGATGACATGGCATCCTGCGCGGAGGGCGTATTTCGTGTGAATATCGTGTAGGGAATGCGGTGAGAAAACCCCGACGATATCGAGGTCTTCGTGGTTGAGCATTTCCACAAATTCGTATTCACCGAGGTAGCGGGTAAAACTGTTGGCTTTATAGCCGTCAACCCGTTCTTGGAGCGCATTCTCTAAAGCATCCAAACTGGCTTCGTGGGTATCTGCAGCGGCAACGACTTCCGCATCCGGGCGTGTCGCAAATCCGAGTGTGTTGCCACGTCCTGCACCGCCCGGACCGATCACGCCGACTCTTAAGACATCATTTTTTCCTACCATGATTATAGCATCTCCGTGTTATGTGTGCCAGAAAAATCAAGAAAACACCTTCGTTTCCCTGTGCGTTTGCTAAGCAGTAAGATAGTTGCTTTACCTGCACCTGGTGTGCCTCTCACCATTAACTAAACACACGGAACAGTTTTTTGATCGGATCATAAAATTCATCGACCACGCGTTCTTTGAGCGGGATGATGGCGTTGTCCGTAATCGTGATATGTTCTGGACATACCTTCGTACAACATTTGGTGATGTTGCAATACCCAATGCCATCTGAATCCTTCAGTTCTTCCAACCTGTTTTCGGTGTCAATCGGATGCATCTCCAATGAGGCGGCATAGACAAAGAATCGGGGACCGATAAACTCCTCGTGAAGGTCGTGCTCGCGGAGAACATGGCACACGTCTTGACACAAGAAACACTCAATGCACTTCCGAAACTCTTGGATGTGGTCGATGTCTTCCTGCTCCATTCGCCATGTGCCGTCTTCCGCATCAGGTGGCCTCGGGGCGAACGGTTTCATCTTTTCTTTCACCTTAAAGTTCCAAGAGACATCTGTAACCAGGTCTTTGATAAGCGGGAATGCACGCATCGGTTCGACCGTTACGGGCTCATCAAGTGGCAAATCGTTGAGGCGCGCCATGCACATCAATTTAGGGTTCCCGTTCACTTCAGCAGAACAGGAGCCGCATTTGCCCGCCTTACAATTCCAGCGCACCGCCATGTCATTTGCCTGGTCCGCTTGGATACGGTGGATAGCATCTAAAACCACCATGCCTTCAGCGACCTCGGTTTCATAATCGACAAATTGCGCTGCGTTGGCATCCCCACGCCAGATTCTAAAAGTTGCTTTTGCCATTTTTCATTCCTTTGCGGTTGTCGGATGTCAGTTGTCAGTTAAGAGGTTGGCTTTTAACTGATAACCTCCCCCTGGAGTACGCCAAGTGTAGGTGGATTGTTAAAAATACGGCTCTGAACCGACTGCCGATAACCGATGCCCGATAACTATCTATCCTATCTCGTCTATGATTGCTTGGAGGTCCGCCTGCAGTCCAGGCACCGGATATCGTCGGAGTGCCATTGTGCCATCTGGGGCTTTTTGGACAATTGTATTGTATTTCCCTGCTCCTGGCTCCTCTTTCTCCGGATAATCGTCTCGTGAATGTGCGCCGATGCTTGCCCGGCGTTCAAGTGCCGCGAGCGTAATCGCTTCTGAAACCGTGAGCAGGCAGTCAAGATCAAGCGCGGTGTGCCATCCGGCGTTGTATTCGCGATTGCCGATAGCATGGACGTTCGCCGCTTTTTCGCGCAGGTTTTGGATCTCCTCCAAGGCTTGCGTGAGACTTTCTTGGCTTCGGGCAATGCCTACCAGTTTCTGCATTTTCTCTTGGAGTTGTGCCTGAATGTTGTAAGGATTATCACCGTCTTGGGCATTCTCAAAAGGTTTCAGCGTCTGTGCAGCGACAGCATCTATTGCTGCCGCTTCAATCGGAACCGTCTCGTTTTCCATAGCAAATTGTGCAGCGTATTCGCCTGCCCGTTTTCCAAAGACAAGAAGATCAGATAGGGAGTTCCCACCGAGCCTGTTGGCCCCGTGTAAACCGGCAGCACATTCACCTGCGGCAAAGAGCCCTGGCACCGCTGTCATTTGCGAATCGGCATCAACGCGGATGCCGCCCATAATATAGTGCGTTGTCGGTCCCACCTCCATCGGTTCTTCTGTAATGTCGATGTCAGCAAGTTCCTTAAATTGATGGTACATGCTCGGCAATTTTCTGCGGATATGCTCGGGCGCGTTTGGGATTTTCTCCTTAATCCACGCGATGTCCAAGAATACGCCTCCGTGGGGGCTGCCTCGGCCTTCTTGCACTTCTCGGACAATGCAGCGGGCAACATGGTCGCGAGTCAAAAGTTCCGGTGGGCGCCGTGTATCCCGTTCGCCTTGGGTGTACCTCCAGCCTTCCTCAGGATTATCTGCGGTTTGGTTCACATAGAGTTCAGGAATATCGTCAAACATGAAACGTTTGCCTTCGCTGTTTTTGAGGATACCGCCTTCGCCGCGAACGCCCTCTGTAACCAAGATGCCGCGCACACTGGAGGGCCACACCATGCCGGTGGGATGAAACTGGACGAACTCCATATCAATCAGTTCTGCGCCTGCGTGATAGGCGAGCGAATGCCCATCGCCGGTGTATTCCCAACTGTTGCTGGTAACTTTGTATGCTTTTCCAACGCCACCTGTTGCGAGGACTATCGCTTTCGCCGAAAAGATTTTGAATCGTCCTTTTTCGCGTTCATACCCGAAGGCACCGGAGACCCGGTCGCCCGTTTTGAGCAGGGAAACGACGGTGTGCTCCATGTGTACGTCAATGCCTTGGTGGATACCGTGGTCTTGCAAGGCACGAATCATCTCCAAACCGGTCCGGTCGCCGACATGAGCCAGCCGCGGATATTGATGTCCGCCGAAGTTCCGTTGGAGGATGCTTCCTTCTTGCGTCCGGTCAAAGAGGGCACCCCATCCTTCAAGTTCTCGTACCCGGTCAGGGGATTCCTTGGCGTGGAGTTCAGCCATCCGTGCGTTGGAGAGGTACTGCCCGCCGCGCATAGTATCTGCAAAATGCACCCGCCAGCTGTCTCTTTCGTCCACGTTTGCCAAAGCGGCGGCGACTCCGCCTTCAGCCATGACGGTATGTGCCTTGCCGAGCAAAGATTTGCAAATCAATCCGACAGACAGATTGCCTACGGAGGCTTCTATTGCAGCACGGAGCCCCGCCCCACCAGCACCAATTACCAATACGTCATAATCATAAGTTTCGTAAGATGCCACGCTAAAATTTCCTCTCATAGGAAGGGTAGGCACAAGGCCTACCCCTACGACGCGCTATTCACATTTAGGGTAGGCACAAGGCCTACCCCTACAAGGGACATTTCGTTCGGAAACTGTGTCTTACATCGCTATAGGTAAACGCTTGTACTTTATCCCTGCCCTTTGTTTATTAAAACGTGATCCAATCCTCGAATCCGGTTGTCGCCACGATACGGACATACAGATCGGAGAACCCCACCCAGCAAAGACTCATCCATGCCCAGAGCATGTGCCGACGGTTTAGACAACTGACACAGTTATACGCTTGCCGACGGACTGGGGCTTTGGAAAGCAGGCCAACAGTGCCACCGACTAAATGACGTAAAGAATGGCATCCGAAGGTATAGCCGCCTAAAAAGACGACATTGCCTGCCAAAATGAGGGTGCCTAAGCCGATGCCGAAGGTTGTTCCGCCGTTCCCATCGTCGAACCAGAGTGCTTTCCATACGTCATAGGCGAGGATGCACACAATGATGAGTGCAACGTAAAGAAAATATCGATGGATATTCTGAATAATCAGCGGGAACGAGTGTTCGCCTCGATAGTTGTTACGCGGCTCCGACACCGAGCAGGAGGGCGGATCTGCCCAAAACGCTTTGTAATACGCACCACGGTAGTAATAGCAGGTAAAGCGAAACCCAAGCGGTGCCCACAAAATGAGGACAGCTGGCGTAATCAGAGCTGGCATCCAGTCTGGCATTGCACCAAACCAACTATGTTCAAGGCTATGCGCAACCTCTTTCGGACCAAAAAGAAGCGGTGAATAGAAAGGCGACAAGTAGGGGCCGTGAAGGAAATGAGCCCCTTCAAAAACCCGAAAGGTTGCGTAAAGGATAAAAATTCCCAACCCGGTAAAAACAGCCAAAGGTTGCACCCACCAGGTGTCTCGGCGGCGGGTTTGGAAAGGGCGGCGTTCCGTTAATGTTAATTCTGGGTGTGTCATCTGCGATTTTTCCTTGGATATAATAAGATACCATAAATGAAGGTTAAAAGCAAGTTATTCCAACCGAGCGTTTTCAATTTTTTTGTTCTGCCTTCAAATAATCGTAGCGTTCTTGCGTCAATTTGAATTGGGCAGCAAATGCTTCTTTCATCCGATAACATTCTTCTGGAACGGAACCCATGCGCGTATCCTGTTTCTCTTTCACGAAGACTCTCCTTTAGAGATGGAAGGGCAGGCACAAGGCACAGTTTCCCCTACAAACGTTCCTCGCAGTATATTGTATCATGAAATACTGTTTTTGTCAAATGGAGTGCAGACTGTCCGTTTTCGAAACTCAGATTAACGTATGCGTCAGCGGTTCCCAACCGAGCAATCGCTTTGCTTTTGAGAGGTTAATCTCCTGTTGTTCATGATCGCCCGCAATAAAAACAGCGTCAAAACCTTGGTGTTCAACCGAAATAGCGGACAGATACGCGCGCGCCAGGTCTTCTTCATCGCTCCACCAGATATGCACCGAGGAATCTTTCGGTTGAGCACGACGCTCAAGCCACTGCGCGCGTGTGGACGGCCCTGTGATTCGCAAGGCGATGAGCGACATGCCGTGTTCCCGAGCGAAGTACTCGCATACCTGCTCACCAAAACCTTTGGTTAACCCGTAAACACCGGGGTTATCGCGCGGCACGACATCTTCGTACGGGAAATTATTTCGCGTCCGTTCATGCACGGTGAAGGTGCTTGTATAGACAGCATGGCGGATTCCCTCCTCCTTGGCGGCATGTAGCACGAGATGGAGCCCTTTTGCGTTCACCTCATAGTTTGCGACGATGTCGTCGAAATCTGCCACGGAAGACCGGTCGCTTGTCGGGCGTAGCATCACCATATAGACTAACGTATCCATCCCCTTCAAGGCTTCCTGAACAATGTCCGGATCGGTGACGGACCCTTGAATATACTCCACAGATGCATCTTTAGGCGGGCCAAGGTCAAGCACTCGAAAATTGTGATGGCTCTTCATGTAAGGGAGTGTCATTGTTCCGACGTGGCCGGAACCACCCACAAGTAGAACGTTCATCGCTTTCTCTCCACTGGCTACGGCACAACGGCGTGTGCCTGCTATTTTATTCATACGCATACGCGCGGTGCTGAATCCGCAGATCGAAATTATCCACTGCATCCCACGTTGGCATGTCTGGTGGCACCTCGTAAGCAAACTGCTCTGTATCCGACGGATAGGGATTCGTGCGCCGTTTGTGGAGGGCGCGTTGATAGAGCTTACACCTTTCTGTGAGGAATTCGGTTTGCCACCATTTATACCGCGCGTTCCATCCCGGTGTCCGCTGATCGAAGTAGATGACCCGGCGGAGCGTATCGCTTGTGTTGATTTTACTGCCGTGCAAGACCTTGGTATGGTGAAGCAGGATATCCCCCGGTTCCACCTCTGCTGGGACTGCGTCCTCACGTTCAAAATTGACTGCGCCCTTATCAATAATCTCCTGCGCCTCTTCAATCCCCCAGAGATGGCTTTTCGGGATTACCCAGACACACCCGTTATCAACTGTGGAGGCATCTACGTATATATCAATGTTGAAGATCGGGTGATTCTCACGGATGGCGTTGCCGTCTCGGTGCCATCGCACAGACGAGCCGTGTTTCGGCAGTTTGAAAACGAGGGATTCATAGCAGGGTATAAAATCGGGGCCGACTATCCGTTGGAGTAGATCCCCGATGAACGGATGGCCTAGCAGCCGCAGTGAGAATTCGTTTGGATGGGAGTGCAGGTAAGTGAGATAGTAAGGAATCCCCTCCGGGCCACGGTTGCACCATGCATCCGCCGGGCCGCCTGCCAAAATCTCATCAATGAGCCGCTGGCTTTCGCGTTGGACAACGGCGAGTTCATCCGGTTGGATGACATGTTTCAGAATGAGGTATCCGTTGTCGTTGAAGAATTGAATTTCATTGTCAGTAATTTTTTGCATAATCGTTTTTACCTAGTGACAGCACACAGCGTGTGCCTACTACTTTGTCAGTTTGCTCGTAGCAATCGCTCGCGGCGTGCCACGCCGAAACGAATTCTTGGACAGATTGGTATCTCAAACACTTGTCTGTGTTCGTTGCCTTTTTCGCAACTTGCCACATCGCCTCGCTCCCTTTCCAGTCATCTCGTGAATCACTGCTGTTGGCAAGCAACACGAACGCTGTCCGCCCTAACATAAAGACGTTTGTCCTTTCGTCGATGCGCTCGCCTTTCTGAAACTCCTCCGGTGCCATGAATCGACGTGAGCCGCACAATCGCCCCCGGTCGTTTATGAAGGGAGCAGGATGGTAGTGATCGAAATCGTATAGGTGTATCTGCTTTTTCTCAAAGTCGTAAATAATGCAGCCGTCGTAAAAATCTTCAGCGATGAAGCCCCTTTTTTCGATAACGATATGGACATCGTAGATAACGTTGAGTGCTGCAATGATTTCAGCCGCTGGCAGTGCACAAAACCTATCACGCGGATGTATCTCGCCGGGGCTAAGTGCCCTTTCAGGACGTAACCCCTCACCATTTACCCAGTCGTAGACTAATGTAAATCCATCTGGGGTATCGAAAGCGTTATGCAACCGAGGAAGTGCCTCGTGCTGGATAGCGGCGTGAAAACGAACGGCTTGCTTAAGCCACGTGATGGCTTGTGGTGTGCTGCCGTGTTTGACGAACCAACGTTGGCTATTCACCACTGCCCGGAATGATTGACATCTTGAGTCATGCTCCGGAAACCGAAACGTAATTGTGCCGATTTGCTTCAGGTATGCTTCGATGTCTGTATCAATTTCTGCAATATCCAGAAGTGGGTGCCGAGTGGCCATTTCATTTATCCTCAGGCTGGCACTTCTAACAGCAAGTTTTGGAAACCTGCGAGGTGTGCCAAAGAGTTGTTTCTTAACCGTTTTGCGTGGGTTTTGTAGGGTTGAGATAATAGTATACACCAAAACAAGAAAAAAGTCACGTTTTTCATTTTATGTAACGCTTGCAACGATGCAGAAAATAGTATACTATATATGCATCGAAGGTTAATCTCTTTTCAAAAGGAACTGCTTTATGCGGCAAAACCTCTTTGTACCAAACAAAATGCCTTATGCCAAAGGAAAAAACAGGCCAGATGTAACGTGTATCCTGTGTGCGATTGTTGAAAAAGATGAGAAAGTTGAACGCCTTGAAGTACATCGAACTGAACTGTTTACGATTTCTCTCAATCTCTATCCGTATAGCCCTGGGCACCTCTTAATCTTTCCGAATCGCCATGTACTTGATGTGCGGGAATTAACATCCGAAGAGGTCCTGCACCTTCACGAGCTCCAATGCCTCTGTTTTGAGGTGCTGACGCATGCATATCAACCGCGTGGGTACAACGTCGGCTATAACATGGGGGAAGCCTCCGGTGCAAGCATTCCACATCTACATCTCCACGTTGTCCCCCGCTACCCGCGCGAATTAGGGTTTATAGATGTTATCGGCGGCGCGAGAATCATTATTGAAGATCCGAACGCGACACAAGAAAAACTGCTACAGGTATTTCAGCAGTTCACAACTGGCAACCAGTGCCGCTAAACCTGCAAGCCCTTCAATGTGTTAGTGTGGCACCTTCAGGGCGGGGTGCCGCCGGTCGGATAGGCGTTTTCTGGTAAGAGCGATATGCAAGTTCCGCCAAGTGTGGCGTTTCAAGTCGGATATACCCTTCAGCCCGCGAGTGCATGATTGCATCGAGAATGCCGGTTGTCAGCAACGTACGTTCCACAGGATATTGTGGCGCGCCTGTCACGAACATCTCCTCAATGTTGAGACTCAAATAGCTAAAATGGGCATGCGGCGGTCCGTTTTGTAGATAAAACTCGGTAGCATAGACAGTGTCGCCCTCTTTGCCTGCATACGCGAAATCCGTGACGTAGCCGTTCAACATCAGCACTGTAGAACGGAAGCCGTCCCGATGTTCCATCAGGAACGCTGTGGGGTTTGGACAGCCTTCCACAAGAGTGCTGTCCTGTCGGTTTTCGATCTGCGCACATGCCGCTTCCGCTAATGCCGGCGACCAGTGCCCTGCTTCGCCTGCTTCCCAGACTGCTTCTTCCGCTAAGCATTGAACCGCTACGACACCCGACTCACCGCCTCGTCTGCGTTCGCTCATACACTGCAACGTCTCAAGGGCGTGAAAGCCGTACGACTCTACGCCGCCGTAGCCTATGCCGACAGCCGAGTCCAACGGGGTATCAAGCGGGTGTTCTAAAAAGGGTTTCCGCCAACAGAGTGGTAGTGAGGAGCCTGCCATGAACGGTACATCAAGTGCTTTAGCCCGTGCGTACATCCAGTTCGCGTCGTCCCAGTTATAGGCGAGGTGTTTATCGCAGAACACAGGTACGGAGCTGCCGCTTGATGCAAACACACCGCAAATCTGCTCGAACATATAGCGACGCGGATACATGTGTTGCCCCAACTCGTTGTGTGGGTAGTCGCCATGTTCCCCGATAAGTAGCACGCCATCAACAGCCAGTTCGTCCCCGCCGAGCGTCAACGCCTGCCGAATGCTCGGGTATATCGGAACCTTGTGTGCTGCTGCCAAGCTGACACCGATGTCTCGCGAGTCCACCTGCTCCAGATAGATGGATACCAAGTCCACGCGAGGCATCCGATGGCCTTCATCTGTCGGGAAGCCCTTCATATATTTGGTGGCAATTACGTCTGCGTGAGAGTGTGGAAAATAGGTGGTAATGATTGCAGCAATTTTCTTCCGGTTTTCCATGTGTGTTGCCTCTCGTTTACCTGACAATTTCGGTACCGACCCCGCCCTCTGTGAACACTTCAAGCAGCAGCGAATGCGGAATCCTTCCATCAATAATATGTGTCTTATACACACCGCCGATGAGGGCTGTTGTGCATGCTTCTACCTTGGGAAGCATCCCCCCAGCGATACAACCCTCTTGGGTTAATGGGTCAATTTCTTTCAAATGGATAGTTGGAAGCAACGACGAGGCATCTGACACATCTCGGAGGATCCCCCGCGTATCAGTTAACACAATCAACTTCTCCGCTTGGAGTGCGGAGGCGATCTCGCCTGCCATTGTATCCGCATTAATGTTATAGGTTTGCCCATCAACACCAACGCCTATCGGGGCGATAACAGGGATATACCCCGCTTTGTCAAGCGTAATAATCGGCTCCGTGTTCACCCCGATAATCTTCCCCACAAATCCCAAGTCAAGCGTGATTTGCTGCCCGTTTTCATCGATGACCTGGGCATCCTGTTTCTCTGCGACAATTAGGTTCGCGTCTTTTCCAGACATCCCTATCGATTTTCCGCCATGTTGGTTGATACGCGACACAATACCTTTGTTGATTGAGCCCAGCACCATCTCTACGATCTCCATGGTCTCGGCATCGGTTACGCGCAACCCTCGCACAAATTCTGCCTCTTTCCCTACCTTGTCCATCCACGTGCTGATGCGCGGCCCACCGCCATGCACAACGATCGGGCGCATCCCCACATATTTCATCAAAACGATGTCTTCCATAACCGAGTGGATGAGAGCCTCCTCTTCCATTGCGGCACCACCATATTTGATGACAATCCGCCGGTCATAAAAGCTGCGGATATAAGGTAAGGCTTCAATAAGAACATCGGCAGTTCTATCCATGTTATTCTGTTCTGTCCTTCCCAAAATGTGTATTGTCCCTATATTATACGAAAAAGCGATTGACATAGCAAGCAAAATGTTGCATAATTCAGAAAATTCCGTTAGTGGCGAGGAGCATAAAATGTCAGAAGATATACAGGAATTCGCACAAATTGCCCGATTTCACGGCATAAACACCCCTTTTGAGATTTCCGAAGTGCCTGTGACGACTACGAAAGATACCGTGCTGATACGTGTCGGCTTAGCAACTATCTGTGGTTCCGACCTCCATACTGTATCGGGGCGACGCGGCGCTGAAGTCCCGTGTGGGCTTGGGCATGAAATTGTCGGCACCGTCGCTGCACCCACCCACCTCTGTTCTGCCGAGGGAAAACCGCTACACGAAGGCGATAGAATTACATGGAGCCTCACTGCCTCTTGTGGCGCGTGTCACTATTGTGTCAACAGGAAACTCCCACAGAAATGCGAGACACTATTCAAATATGGCCACGCGCGGAGTGAAGGTATCGGTACCTTGTCTGGTGGTTTCGCAACGCATATCCTGCTTCGCCCAGGGACAGCTATCTATCACATTCCTGATGCAATCAAAGATGAAGAAGCAGTGCCTATTAACTGCGCGCTTGCAACTGTGCTAAATGGCTTGGAAACTATCGGTACGCATCCTGGGGAGACAGCGGTTATCCACGGTGCTGGCACGTTAGGCATCTATGCTGCATGCTATTTGCGCGAGCAGGGCTACGACATTGTTGCTGTTGTCGATCTGAACGCAGCCCGTTTGGAGATTGCCAAACGTTTTGGTGCGACACACACCTTTAACCCAGATACCACATCCATGGCGGCTATTGACGCAACGTTAAAAAAACTGACCGGCGGGCGAGGTATAGAGCTTGCTGTTGAAGTCAGTGGTGCAACGTCGGCACTGCCCAGTCTCATCGAGTCGTTAGCAATCGGTGGACGATGTTTAACGCTCGGCTATGTCTATCCACATGCCAATGTTTCCCTTAATGCCCACCAACTTGTTACAAAATGTGTGACGCTCCGAGGCGTTCACAACTATCATCCGACTGTGCTGAGGGCTGCCCTCCGTTTTATAGAAAACAACCGAACGCGCTATCCGTTCGCATCACTCATTGGAGAGACGTATCCGTTAGCTGATATCGACACCGCTTTTGCACATGCACTGCGGCAAGACGCGCTCCGCGTCGCAATCAACCCAACATGGCATTCGGTGTGAATTTCCGTGCATTTGACAAAATGGCCGTTGTGGAGTACAATGGCGAAAAAATCACGGAAAGATTTGAGGTAAAATGCAAATTCCTACCCTCATCGACAATGTAAATGGCAATACTCTCCGCAAAACGCTCGAAACGCTGCTATTGCAAAGCGTCAGTTTAGAGATAGCGACCGGGACGTTTGAAATCGGCGCGTTTCTGTCTCTCGGAGAGACGTGGCAACACTTAGATGGAATCCGCCTCCTAATGGGGGACGAGACAACGCGGCGTACGAAAGCACACCTCATCAGCGCGCTGCAAGAAACCACCGATGAAAATATTGAATCCGTAAAAGAGCAGGACGACACCCTCCACGGGCTTGCCGCTGTCCGCGATGCTATTCACCGCGGGAAAATTACGATTCGCGTGTATGACAAAGCCAAATTCCACGCCAAACTCAACTTGATGCGCGCCCAAGATTCAAGTCCGGTGGACTTCGCTACCGTCGGGAGTTCCAACTTCACCGGCCCAGGGCTCACCCAAAACGTTGAGTTAAATTCTTTCATCACAGATGCCACACATATTGACAAACTCCGCGATTGGTACGATGCCCGTTGGGAGGAGGCTTCTGAAGTCAAAGCGGAGCTGCTTCGCACCATTAACCGGCACCTTAAGGAGTACCCCCCGTTTACTGTCTATGCGAGAGCACTTCATGCCTACTTTGAGGGGCGCGAAAAACCTGCCGATGAATGGGAAGAAAACGAATCGGTGATTTACCGCACACTGTCGCGGTACCAGAAAGACGGTTACCACGCCGCGCGCCAGATAGCGGAGACATGGAATGGCGCGCTCATCTGCGACGGTGTGGGGAGTGGTAAAACGTACATCGGTTTAATGTTGCTTGAACGCTATCTCAGGGAGAACAAACGCGTCTTGCTTATCACCCCGAAGTCGGTTGCGGAAAGTGTTTGGAACAGCCGGGTCGAGCGCCTACTCCGATCGAAGTATGGCCGCCTACTCCACGGACACTATGATATTAAGTTCCATACCGACCTCGGGCGCCGAGGCGGCATCGCCGAAGACGATCTGACGTACTTTCGGGAACACATAGACGTTATTATTATAGACGAAGCACACCATTTTCGGAATCCGAGCTCCAACCGCGGTCGGCTTTTGATGGAACTTGCCAAAGACAAGAATGTCTTTCTCCTCACCGCCACGCCAATCAATAACAGCCTCGACGATATTTATCATCTGATTAACTATTTCGCGCAGAACGACAGGCGGCACTTCGCCAGCATCGGCATGCATGATTTCCGGCAGCACTTCCGCGACATTGAAAAACGGCTTGATGATGAAACTACCGAGCTCGCCGAACAGGCTGACGACAAAGAGCTCCTGCGCCAGGACCCGGTGCTAAAACAGGTGCTCATCCAACGCAGCCGCAAATACATCAAGGATGCCGAGACAGTAGCAGGCACACTCCGTGTGCCGAAGCCAAGTGCTATCCTCTTTCCCAAACGCATTATCCACTCCACAGTCGACTACTCACTCCGCCGAGTCTATCGAACGCTCTATAGTGAACTCCAGAGTGCTTTCGACCGGGATGTGCCGTTTCTGAATCTGGCAATCTATAATACAGTCAAGTACCACAAAAACCCAGAAAAACGGATTGAACAACGCGAAAAACAAATTATAGGGCTCATCCGGACGCTTGTACTCAAACGCTTAGAAAGTTCATGGCGAGCGTTTGAGGCAACCGTCGAGAATCTGCTCATCAAGATGGCGGAATGGCTCAAAACGTATGCCCCTGAACGCTTTGAGATGTGGGAAGGCACGAATCGGAGATGGTGGCGCGTTGTTCAGGAACACATCCGAGAACGCCTCCAAGAAGATAGAATTCTATCTCAATCCAACCCTCTCGAAGAAGAAAACGATGTCGATTCGGTCGCAACCGAAGGCGATTTGATTCCCACCGACCACGATGTGGACAGGTTGTTTGACGATGTTGTGGACGATATGAACTTCTTGACCGGTCTTCTCAGTCGAATCTATAGGCTTTTTTATGCGGATCAGCTGGCTGGCGAACCCGATACAGCGCAAGATGATAAACTCCAGCAGCTGCTAAACCTCTTGAAAAAGCATCCGAATGAGAAGCTGCTCATTTTTACCGAATTCTGCGACACTGCCCGGTATCTCTACAAACAGCTGCAGCGCGCTGGCTTTAGGCATCTCGAGCAAATTGATAGTCGACGCAAGGTGAACCGAGAGGAAATCATAGAACGCTTTGCGCCTTGCTATAACGGAAAATCGCCGCAAAGTGTCGTGCCCGTTCAGACGCTCATCACGACGGATGTCCTCGCCGAAGGGCTTAACCTGCAAGATGCGTCCGTCATCATCAATTATGACCTGCATTGGAATCCTGTCCGTCTCATGCAACGCATCGGTAGGTTGGACAGGCGGCTTGACGCAGACATTGAAGCACAACTCAACCGGACAGATGCCACTGTGCATGTCTGGAATTTCCTTCCACCCGCGGAGCTTGATGACATCCTCAAGCTCCGAAAACGAGTTGATGGCAAAATCCTCCGCATCAGCCGAACCCTCGGCATCGAAGGAAAGTTCGTTTCGCCTGATGATGACGATGAGACGCTCCGCCTTTTCAACGAACGTTATGAAGGCACGGAAAGCATTGAGGAATTGATGAACCTTGAGCGGCAACGCATCTCGGAATCGTATCCTGAACTATGGCGGCAATTGCCACACCTCCCGCTGCGTCTCTTTTCCGGCAAAGACGTAACCGACGAACCGCCACCTTTGCACAATCGCGAGGGTGAACTGATTCCACTCGCGCACACCGGTGCAATCGGTCTCTTCTGTTGTTATCAGATGCCAAACGGTGAAATTAAGTGGTACTTCTATAACGCTGCCGACGATGAAGTCTTTGATAACATTGAGGACATCTGGCCCGACATCCGATGTGATAAGGATACGCCACGCTCGACTGAAAGCGGCCCGGGGGGACTTGTGGATGCGCGCAAAAAAATTGAACGCCACATACGCACCTATCTTATGCGCATACAGGCATCCGTGGAAGCAAAAGCGAAACTCATCGCATGGATGGAGGTTTCCTGATGTAGGGGGCTCTGTGGGAAGGGCTCTGATCTGGGAAGAGATCAAAATCCTTCCCCCGATGTCTGCTTGACAAAAAATGCGTATGCTGTTAAAATTTAAAATAACTTAACTTTTTCAGAAACCTTCAAAAACGGTTTGAGGGATGCTTTAACCCACCTTGATACGCACCGGAGAAAATCATGGATATCCGAAACCTAAACGACTTTGCATTCAAACAAAAAAAGTATATCCCCGTCTTTCCAAAAGCGAGTGGGACACCGACTGTTTACATCGAAGGCTATCCGTTCGAGGACGATGAACCTATGGCAGCAACCGGATTTCACGGGCTACAGATAAACATATTTTCCGACCAGATCTCACGCTATTTTGCGATCGATGAACACATCCACATCGGCGTTGACAACTTCATCTATTATCGCGAAGGAGACATCACAAAGTTCGTCGCACCGGATATTTACGTTGTGTTTGGGGTAGATAAATACCCACTGCGCCGTAGTTTTTATACCTGGTCCGAAGGTGCGGTGCCTGGTGCCGTATTTGAGTTTCTTTCAGATTCGACAGCGAATCAGGACCGGCATGAAAAAGTGCGCGTGTATCTGGTTGATATGGGTGTTCAAGAATACTTCATCCATCAACCTGAAATGGCGAAACCTGCGGAGTTTTGTGGGTGGCGGCGTGATGCTTCGGGGGACATCGTTGAGATTGTGCCGGATGCGCGGGGAGGCTTGTTCAGTGAGGCGTTAAATCTGTGGTTGCGGTGGGAGGAAGATGAGACTACCCATGTGAGGCTTTTACGCCCGTATCTGCCGGATGGCACCCCGATAACGACATCTATGGAAGAGGAACACCTGCGGAGACAAGAACAAGCCCTGCGGGAGGCGGCGGAAGCGAGGGCAGCAGAACTAGAAGTTGAGTTAGCACGGCTTCGCGCGCAAATCGCTAACACACAAAACGGAGGGATGCTTTAACCCGCCTTGATACGCAATGGAGAAAATCATGGATATCCGAAACCTAAACGACTTTGCATTCAAACAAAAAAAGTATATCCCCGTCGTTCCAAAAGCGAGTGGGACACCGACTGTTTACATCGAAGGCTATCCGTTCGAGGACGATGAACCTATGGCAGCAACCGGATTTCACGGGCTACAGATAAACATATTTTCCGACCAGATCTCACGCTATTTTGCAGTCGATGAACACATCCACATCGGCGTTGACAACTTCATCTATTATCGCGAAGGAGACATCACAAAGTTCGTCGCACCGGATATTTACGTTGTGTTTGGGGTAGATAAATACCCACTGCGTCGTAGTTTTTATACCTGGTCCGAAGGTGCGGTGCCTGGTGCCGTATTTGAGTTTCTTTCGGATTCGACAGCGAATCAGGACCGGCATGAAAAAGTGCGCGTGTATCTGATCGATATGGGTGTTCAAGAATACTTCATTCATCAACCTGAAATGGCGAAACCTGCGGAGTTTTGTGGGTGGCGGCGGGATGCTTCGGGAGACATCGTTGAGATTGTGCCGGATGCGCGGGGTGGCTTGTTCAGTGAAGCGTTAAATCTGTGGTTGCGGTGGGAGGAAGATGAGACTACCCATGTGAGGCTTTTACGCCCGTATCTGCCGGATGGCACCCCGATAACGACATCTATGGAAGAAGAACACCTGCGGAAGGCGGCGGAAGCGAGGGCAGCAGAAGAAGCAGAACGCCGACGCGAGCTAGAAGTTGAGTTAGCACGGCTTCGCGCGCAAATCGCTAACACACAAAACGAAAGCAGGTGACATATCCAAGACACAGTGGCCCCTCATCTTGCGCGACAAACTACAATGGCCCATCCCCGAAGACGTTGAACTCGAAGACATCGCCTTCCCGCGATGTCTGCTTGACAAAAAATGCGTATGCTGTTAAAATTTAGAATAACTTATCAGAAACCTTCAAAAACGGTTTGAGGGATGCTTTAACCCGCCTTGATACGCAATGGAGAAAATCATGGATATCCGAAACCTAAACGACTTTGCATTCAAACAAAAAAAGTATATCCCCGTCTTTCCAAAAGCGAGTGGGACACCGACTGTTTACATCGAAGGCTATCCGTTCGAGGACGATGAACCTATGGCAGCAACCGGATTTCACGGGCTACAGATAAACATATTTTCCGACCAGATCTCACGCTATTTTGCGATCGATGAACACATCCACATCGGCGTTGACAACTTCGTCTATTATCGCGAAGGAGACATCACAAAGTTCGTCGCACCGGATGTTTACGTTGTGTTTGGGGTTGATAAATACCCGCTGCGTCGTAGTTTTTATACCTGGTCCGAAGGTGCGGTGCCTGGTGCTGTATTTGAGTTTCTTTCGGATTCGACAGCGAATCAGGACCGGCATGAAAAAGTGCGCGTGTATCTGATCGATATGGGTGTTCAAGAATACTTCATCCATCAACCTGAAATGGCGAAACCTGCGGAGTTTTGTGGGTGGCGGCGGGATGCTTCGGGGGACATCGTTGAGATTGTGCCGGATGCGCGGGGCGGCTTGTTCAGTGAAGCGTTAAATCTGTGGTTGCGGTGGGAGGAGGATGAGACTACCCATGTGAGGCTTTTACGCCCATATCTGCCGGATGGCACCCCGATAACGACATCTATGGAAGAAGAACACCTGCGGAAACAAGAACAAGCCCTGCGGGAGGCGGCGGAAGCGAGGACAGCAGAACTAGAAGTTGAGTTAGCACGGCTTCGCGCGCAAATCGCTAACACACAAAACGAAAGCAGGTGACATATCCAAAACCTTCAAAAATGGTTTGAGGGATGCTTTAACCCGCCTTGATACGCAATGGAGAAAATCATGGATATCCGAAACCTAAACGACTTTGCATTCAAACAAAAAAAGTATATCCCCGTCGTTCCAAAAGCGAGTGGGACACCGACTGTTTACATCGAAGGCTATCCGTTCGAGGACGATGAACCTATGGCAGCAACCGGATTTCACGGGCTACAGATAAACATATTTTCCGACCAGATCTCACGCTATTTTGCGATCGATGAACACATCCACATCGGCGTTGACAACTTCGTCTATTATCGCGAAGGAGACATCACAAAGTTCGTCGCACCGGATATTTACGTTGTGTTTGGGGTTGATAAATACCCACTGCGTCGTAGTTTTTATACCTGGTCCGAAGGCGCGGTGCCTCGTGCTGTATTTGAGTTTCTTTCAGATTCGACAGCGAATCAGGACCGGCATGAAAAAGTGCGCGTGTATCTGGTTGATATGGGTGTTCAAGAATACTTCATTCATCAACCTGAAATGGCGAAACCTGCGGAGTTTTGTGGGTGGCGGCGGGATGCTTCGGGGGACATCGTTGAGATTGTGCCGGATGCGCGGGGAGGCTTGTTCAGTGAAGCGTTAAATCTGTGGTTGCGGTGGGAGGAAGATGAGACTACCCATGTGAGGCTTTTACGTCCGTATCTGCCGGATGGCACCCCGATAACGACATCTATGGAAGAAGAACACCTGCGGAAACAAGAACAACACCTTCGGAGACAAGAACAAGACCGCCGACTGCAAGAACAAAACCTTCGGGAGGCGGCGGAAGCGAGGGCAGAAGAACTAGAAGTTGAGTTAGCACGGCTTCGCGCGCAAATCGCTAACACACAAAACGAAAGCAGGTGACATATCCAAGACACAGTAGCCCCTCATCAACAGTTGCCGTAAATATAAAGGAAATTTGAGACAACCCAATGCCCCAAATAACACCAGACGACATTCACAACATCCATGACTTTGACACCCTCTTAGACTTTTTGCGTGACAAACTGCAATGGCCCATCCCCGAAGACGTTGAACTCGAAGACATCGCCTTCCCCTGGGCCGCCACAGAACTCGACCTGGATGAACCCACAGAAAAACGGCTCATTGACTGCCAGCAGCTCCCACCCTTTCCAACCAATCAACTCGCGACGCAGCCCTGGGGACTCTTTTTCGTTCAATTCCGCAGTGATGCCATCTATCGCACCGCGCTCCGACGCGTCCTGCGTGGACTTGTAGAAAGGCGAGACAGAGACCCGAGCCTACCCGCCTGGCCACACGACCAGCTCCTCTTTATCTGTACGACAACCGACTATCAACGCTTTGCCTTCGCGCATTTCGTGTCTACCACAGACTGGCGCCGCGCTGTGCTTACTATCTTCTCCTGGGAACAAGGAGATACCCACCTCCGCACCCTCTGTGAATATAACCTCCCCGCACTCGCTTTTCCAAGCGCGGGGTTTTCAGATGCCGCGGCATGGCTGAAAGCATGGCAAAAGGCGTTTGATGTGGAAGCCGTCACAGAGAACTTCTTCGCCGATTACCAACGCGTCTTTGCACAGGTAGAAAATGCCCTCGACAGTCGTGAGCACACGTCGCTGCGCGGTAAAGCACAACGGCGGCTCTATACGCAACGCCTCTTTAACCGCCTGATGTTCCTGCGTTTTATTGAAAAGAAGGGATGGCTTACCTACAACGGCAGCCGCGATTATTTGCGCGCGCTCTTTGATGCGACTGATGATGCGGACGGCACACGGAGTGTTGTGCCTGAAAGTTTTCTCAATGACAGGCTCTATTGGGCATTCTTTTATGGACTCGGCACGGCAGCGGAGTTACCACACGACTCACCTGAACTTGCAGAACGCCGGGGAAATGTCCCCTTTCTCAATGGCGGCCTCTTTGAGATGCAGGAACACGATGGGCGCAACGCTGTCCATATCCCAAACGACACCTTTGCTGAAATCTTGAACCTGTTTGAGCGATACAACTTCACCGTGACAGAATCCACGCCGCTTGACATTGAAGTCGCCGTCGACCCGGAGATGCTCGGAAAGGTGTTTGAAGAACTCGTGACCGGCAGGCACGATACGGGCAGCTACTACACCCCGCGGCCTGTCGTCTCCTTCATGTGCCGAGAGAGCCTGAAAATCTGCCTCCGCAATAAAACCGATGAGACAGCAGAGTGCCTCCAGGCGTTTGTTGATGAGGGCGATGCGACAGCAATTCGGAACGCAGAGAAGGTGTTACAGGTGCTACAAACGCTCCAGATATGCGACCCGGCGTGTGGGAGTGGTGCCTACCTCCTCGGCATGATGAGCGAATTGCTCCGCTTGCGAGACGCGCTCTTTAAAAGCAATCGGATTGATGCCAGAACAACGTATCACCGCAAACTCGACATCATTCAGAACAACCTCTACGGTGTGGACAAAGATGAATTCGCAGTCAACATCGCGATGCTTCGTTTGTGGTTAAGCCTCGCGGTGGATTATGAAGGGGACACGCCGGAGCCGCTGCCGAACTTAGACTATAAAGTTGCAACGGGGGATAGTTTGACGGGGCCCGCGCCCGAACAGATGAGTCTCGAGCACTCCTTGATTCAGGAGCTCCAGGAACATCAAGCGGCCTATCTGGTGACGCACACCGATGCCGAGAAACAGCACCTCCGGGAAGCCATCGCTGCCCTCAAGGAAAACGTTCAGGGGTGGCAAGCGGACGCTGATGGCTTTATCTGGCAGGTTGAGTTTTCAGAGGTGTTCCAAGCGGGTGGGTTTGATATTGTCATCGGCAACCCGCCTTATGTGCGACAGGAACTCATCATACCGATTAAACCGACTTTAAAGCGGCTCTTTCCGGAAGTCTTTACAGGTAAAACCGATTTTTATGTCTATTTCTACAAACGTGGCACAGAACTGCTACGCGCAGGTGGAGTCCTCACTTACATCTCCTCCAATAAGTTTCTACGCGCAGGGTATGGCAAGAAACTCCGTGAGTTCTTTACCGGTAAAGTGTGTCTTCACAGACTGCTTGATTTTGGAAGCGTCTCCGTTTTTAAGGCAGGCGTGAACACCTGTATCGTCCTCATTGAAAACGCTGAACCGAGTGCAACGGCATTTTCCGCGGCGACTTTTCGAGACAAAGCCGACATACCTCGTCTCTCTGACGCGTTTCAAGAACTCGCGATTCCTATGCATGCCCGTGACTTATCACCAGCCGGATGGGCATTGACATCGTCGGAGGGACTTAGACTCCTTGAAAAACTGCAACAGACAGGCACGGTCCTGGGAGAATGTGTGGAGGGAAGTTTGTATAGCGGCGTGAAAACCGGATGCAACGCTGCGTTTATCATTGGGGAATCCGTGCGGCAGCAGTTGATTGCTGAGCATCCCAGAAGCGAGGAACTCATAAAACCGGTGCTGAGAGGGCGCAACCTTAAAAAGTGGAAAACGGAAAACACGGGGTATTATCTGATTTTCACTCGGCAGGGTATTGACATCGAACAGTATCCTGCGATTAAGCGGTATCTGAGCCAATATAGAATGGATTTGCAACCAAAGAAAAGTCGCGGGCAAAAGCGCGGAAGGGCGATGGGCAGTTACAAATGGTATGAAATCCAAGCGAACACGGCTTATTACCGAGATTTCGATAAACCGAAAATTGTCTATCCAGATCTTAGTCCGTTCATGCGTGCATGCTATGATACGACAAAGGCGTATTGCTTACAAACTGCCTATATTTTACCTACTGATGATGTGTCCCTGCTTGCTATTTTAAACAGTAAACTGCTTGATTGGTATGCGCGCCATAAATTTCAGA
Organism: uncultured Poribacteria bacterium; assembly: GCA_958295855.1. GTDB lineage: Bacteria > Poribacteria > WGA-4E > WGA-4E > WGA-3G > CATQHH01. The sequence goes on from OY282383.1 coordinate 2,546,725, forward strand.
GTCTCAACGACCCATGGGCAGGTGGTGGCTTGCGTTTTTTCGCGCAATATATGCGGCATGTCCCGATAGCGGACCGGACTGTGCCCCAGAAAGCGGCATTATCGCGTCTGGTTAAACAGATAGTGGCGGCCCCGGAAAGCAATGGGGTGCGTGCCATTGAGCGGGAGATAGATGTGTTGGTGTATGAATTGTATGGGTTGACGGATGCGGAGATTGCATTGATTCAGCGGACGTATCGGGATGCCGGCATGGCGGTGTGAGGGGGTCGCGCGTTGTCCTTATTGTCTGAATCGCGGATTATCACGGATAGCACGGATAAACGCGGATTTTCAGAGGGGCCCTCTTATCCGCGTTCATCTGCGTAATCTGCGTAATCCGCGATTCAGACAAGAGTACTATACACCTGTCGCCCCGCTGGGGCTAAAAAGGAGCATCGCGACGCGGCCCACGGACAAAGCCCCAGCGGGGCGGTATGTGTATAGTACCGCAACCCCCAAGATGCCTCAGAGATAGACTTTGCAAGGTGTCGGTGCTTGACCATGTTGCTTGGCGAGGTTGTACGCAATCGCGCACCCGATAACGCCGCCACCGATAATCACAACATCTACCTGATTCTCACGCAAGATTTCCTCTCCATATTTAAAAACTTGACTTTCCCCCTAAAAATAGTTTAACATGAAGTATGTCGTTTGTCAATTTGCAGGAGATAGCTCGATGGCCAGAACAAGTGGGCTGCCGAGGGCGAGTCTCTAGACGTATAAGGCCGAAATGTTTATAGAACATGCAAAACAAAACACAAAGGTTTTTCAATGATACTTGGAAAAGTTACAGGGACAGTCGTGGCTACGCAGAAAGATGAGAAACTCATCGGAAGCAAGTTGATGATTGTCCAAGACATAGCTCTGAATGGGAAACTCGAGCGTAAATATACGGTTGCTGTGGATGCAGTTGGTGCCGGTATCGATGAAATCGTCCTTGTTGCAACGGGGAGCTCCGCGAGACAGACGCAGGCGACAGGCAACAAACCGGTTGATGCCGTGATTATGGCAATCGTTGATACCGTTGAGGTCTGTGGCAAAATTCACTACCAGAAATAAGAACGAACTCCCTTACAATCGAAGGTTGCCACACAAGAATAACTGAAAGCAATGAAACAGAATCAACCGTTTCAGGCTCGGCATTTTTCCGCGGAGGTGCCGTTGAAACTGGAGTTAATCAAGCAAATCGGGTGGCTGGTGCGCCTGCGGTGGGTGGCTATCGCCGGGGTGTTTTTTACCGTGTCTGTCACAAGTTTAGTACTTGACATGATAGCTCAGCCACTCCCGCTGTATCTGATTGCAAGCTTGATGGTACTTTACAACTTCCAGCCGCGGATGTATCACAAAAATCCCGAGAAACAGCGGCTGGTATCCATCAAACGCCAAGCCTGTACGCACATTATCCTTGATGTGCTTTCGTTGAGTGCCCTCATTCACTTGAGCGGGGGGGTTGAAAATCCATTTATCTTCTACTTCATCTTTCACCTGATCATTGCCAGCATTATTCTGTCGAAGCGAGTCAGTTACGTTTTGGCAACGCTGAGCACGGTGCTGCTGAGTTCGCTCATTTTTTTGGAGTATTATGGGATTATTCCGCATCATCATTTGAATAATTTTCTGCCTGCAACGCTATGGCAAGATCCGCTCTACATTCTAAGTGTCCTTTTTGTGTTTACAAGCACCCTCTTTTTTTCTGTCTACCTCGCGACGACGATTACACAAACAGCTCGGGAACGGGAGGCAGAAACTCGCGAATTGCAGAAGAGCTTGGAGGGAAAGGTTGTTGAACTTGAAAGTGCCCGAAAAGATGTGCTGTTTGAACGTAATAAATTGAAATCCATCATTGAATGCATGCAGGAAGGTGTGATTTTTGTGGATTCGACAGAACAAACCACACTCTTTAACAAAGCGGCGCAACAACTTCAAAAAGGGCAACCTGGGGAACGCCTGGAGGCGGAGTTCCGGCCAGATCCGCCGCGCCTAAACGGGCAGAATACCGAACCGAAAGACCTCCTGGTGGCGATTCGCGAGTTCGCTGAGGACGAGGTAGCGATTGCGCGGGAAACGCTTCAGATTCGCGATAAACACTTTGAAAATACTTACGCAGCGGTTCGCGACGATGAAGATACCTATTTAGGCACAGTCCTCGTCTCCCGTGATGTCACAGACCGGAAACGAATGGAGCAACAACTCATTTTTTCTGAAAAGATGGCGGCGATTGGGGAATTAGCGGCTGGGGTTGCCCACGAAATCAACAATCCGCTTGACGGTTTGTTGAATTGCATCCTTCGGATACAGCGAAACCCCAAAAATGTAGAACAAACGCAAGAATATTTAGGGTTGATGGAGGAGGCAATCCGGCGGATTGAATCAACAATTCGGCAACTGCTTAATTTCTCGCGGCCACATGAACTGGCACTCACTGCCATTAACCTGAATGAGGTTGTGAATGAAACAGTGGGACTCATCGAATATGGGACGGTGGCGAAAGGCATCCAGATTGAAAAAGATTTTCAAACAGAGCTCGCGGCCATCCACGGGGATAAGCATCTATTAGAGCAAGTTATCCTCAATCTAGCGTTGAATGCTATCACGGCAATGCCAGATGGTGGCACACTACGATTCCAAACAGGTGAGATAGCAAAAGATGCCTGGCTTGGACAAGCCGGCGTTTACATTAAAGTTATTGATATAGGGGTGGGCATCCCACAACCAATTCGCGACCGAATTTTCGACCCGTTTTACACAACTCAGACGACAGATAAGGGAACAGGGTTAGGACTCTCAGTATCCGACCGGATTGTCAGACAACACCAAGGGGTTATTGAAGTAGAAAGCGAAGAGGGACAGGGTTCCACATTTACCGTGAAGTTACCGATTTCCATGAAGGTAGAGGAAAGTGCTGAGCCGAGTCGAAAGCCCAACGAAATAGGAGGAGAGCAATGAAAGTACTCGTTGTGGATGATGAAAAACTAAAACGTATGACGTTACGCGACGATTTACGCGAATCAAACTATGAGGTTACAGCTGTGGACTCACCGCTGATTGGCCTCCAACTCCTGCAAAATGAGGCTTTTGATGTGCTGGTAACGGACTTACGGATGCCGCGGATGCACGGCATTGACTTCCTCAAGCGTGTCAAGGAAGAATATCCGCATATCACAGTGATTGTAATGACAGCATACGCAAGTGTTGAAACGGCTGTTGAGGCGATGAAATTCGGGGCGTATAACTACATAAAGAAACCGTTTTCAAGTGAGGAGTTAATCCTCATGTTGAATAAGTTAAAAGCGTTAAGAAGTAGGGCCGGTGCAGAGAACTCGAGCACCCTGCTTCCGGCATCCGGAAATGCCGAGCAACACTCCGTCTATTACACGCTTATTGGGAAAAGTCAGCAAATCCAAGAAATTTTCAATCTACTTCCAACGGTCGCGCAGTCACACAGCAACGTTCTGCTCTACGGTGAGGAGGGAACTGGCAAATCGTTCTTGGCGAAAACTATCCACCTCAGGAGTTCTCGGAAACATCAACCGTATGTTCGTCTCAATTGTGCAGAAGTACCGTCCGAAGTATTGGAACAAGAACTTTTTGGGAATACCTCTCAGCAGGGAAAGTTGCAATTAGCGAACCGTGGCACCCTTTTTATTGCCAATGTTGATGCGATGTCACTTGAACTACAGGCGAAACTGTTACATGTGTTATCAGAACGAACGTTTGCATCAGCCTCCGAATCGGAATCGCCCGAAGTTGCGCTCCGGATTATTGGTGCCACTCGGGAAAATCTGAAACTAAAAACGCAGCAAGGCACGTTTTTAGCCGAACTGTACTACCAACTAAACATTATTCCGCTTTTCCTGCCGCCGTTACGGGAACGGAAGACAGACATTCCGATGCTCATCGACCATTTTTTAGGGCTTTTCTCTCCGCGCCACGTTGTCCGAATGCACCCGGATGCGGTTTCTCAACTTGTCGCATATCCATGGCCGGGGAACGTGAACGAACTGAAAAGTATCGTTGAGCGACTGGTAACTATGACGAAGGGCCTCGATATAACAGCGGAGGATATTCCGCTTGAGGTGAAACTACCAGCCCCTCCTCAACCTGATGAGACGCTGAGCCCGACCTCCTTCCATGATATTATCAAATCCACGGAACGGGAGCTGATTGCTTGGGCAATGAAGCAGACAAAGGGCAACAAGACGCAGGCGGCACGCCTGCTTTCAATGAAACCGTCTACCTTCCGCGATTCACTTGCAAAGCATAAAGAGGACATCGCATGGGAAAAATAGAAAGTAGTTATCAGTTTTTTCGGTTAACTCGCAACTGACAACTTATACCTATGAACATCATACTGAAACGGGAAAACCTTCGTACCGAAACCCTCCAACGCCGCGAGCAGCTTGCCCCTACAGTCCGTGCCACGCGAAGCCGACAGATTGTCAACGCCGTTATTGAATGGATACAAGGAAACCAAGATTTTGACTCGGTGATGCTCTACCTTAGCATGAAAAGCGAGGTTGAAACCGAAGCCTTGCTCGAATACCTCCTCCGCGAGGGCAAGCAGGTTTGCGCACCTATGATAGATACACAACAACGTCAACTTATTCCGCGGCGGATTCAGAACGTAAAAACGCATCTGGTGCGGCACAGCTACGGTATGTTGGAACCGAATGCGGCATGCCCAATTGTCCCGCATGCGCACCTGCAACTCATTGTTGTTCCGGGCATCGCTTTCGATGGTAAGGGTTACCGCCTTGGGTACGGTAAGGGCTTCTACGACCGGTTTCTACCGCAGTGTCCACAGGCGGTGGCGATTGGGTTAGCATATCAGGTACAGCTCGTTGCAGATACCTTCCCGCAACCGTGGGACATGCCTGTCCATCATATTTTTACAGAAAGGGAGGAGGTTTCAATTTTTCAGCCGTAGTGCGAGATTCCCGTGCCGAGTCACTCATTCAACGCCAACGAAAGGCTTCAATTTCTCCAACGTTTTTGGGCCAATACCCTTGACGTTCAGGAGCCCATCCACAGAAGAAAAATTTCCGTGTACTTTACGATAGTCGACAATCCGTTGTGCCATGCGCGCACCGATGTTCGGAAGCGTTTGAAGTTCTTCAGCAGCGGCAGTGTTGATATTGAGCAGCGCGACGTTGCTTTGTGAACGTGCCTCCGCAGCAGGTTGTACAGGTGTCTTTCTATCTTGTGGAGATTCTGTGTTCGGCACGGCAATAAGATCTGGCTTTCCGAGGAATAGGGTTGGGTGAAACCGCCGCAATCCCCAAAACCCCGTACCAGCTAAAATCAGTATAACCAGAAAGCCCACGGCTTTCCAATAGTGGCGTTCAACGTGGGAGTCCCTTGTGGGACGAGAAACATTATTCACCATCGTTTTCCTCAAGCGTGATTACCTGATTTGCAGGCACACCTTCAACTGGAGCCAGATTCTCTTGTGATTTGAGATTAACCTGGAATTCCACTTCGTGGGTTTCTTCCCAATAATCGGCGAGACTCTGTGTATCCCAAAATTCGCCTATCTCCTCTGGTGTTGCATTCGGAGGAGGCATTGGATCTCGCTTTTTATCTTTGTTTTCCATAAATTCTTCGCTACATTTCGCCCCGAACGGGGAGGTCACGGCACACGGAGTGTGCCTACTACTTTGTCACGGCACACGGAGGGCTCCTACGACTTTAACGCAGGCAACCTCTCAATAACCTTCACTGTCTCTAAACTGACTGTGATTACCTGGCCAAGCAAACGAAGGATATACTCCCCATCATCATCGCGATTTGGGTCGTTGACGATGCCGCTCCGTTTGTCTATTTTGACGCGATACTGATCCACTACCCACTCCAACGCGGCACGGTTTCCTAACCGATACGCAAACACCTCCGCAGGGATGCCCGCTAATGTGAGGAAGTCGTTGTATTTCAACTGCGTTTTGTCTTTGGAGAATTTCATTCGATTCACACGCAAATCAATTGGCATATTCGGGGTTTCAATGACATCAAGTTTATCATATTCGGGTTGCGTCTCATAGTTGACGTGCAAATCTGCGAGCTGCTCGCCTGCCGCCGCAAACGCCAAAAAGTCTTCGGCGAAGGGGATATGCGGTAAATCGCGCTTGAGATTTTCCTGATACCGCTCGCGATAGTCAGGATGGTGCAAGAGTCCGTAGGTATAGTGGAAGATGTCCCACTTGCTGATAGTGTTATCCTCGTAATGCGATTGGAACTGTGCCAATGCCCAATCGGTGATATTTTCGCGGCGGTTTGTGCCATCTTCGTCGTAGGTGTAGAAGGGAAAGCATTGATTTCCATCTATAGCATTTATCGTCAAATTCGGAATTACATTTGCTAAATAGCACCAAAAATCAGCACGTCCACCTATACTCGGTACACAAATCACCCGATTTTCCTTTTCTGTCTCAGATGTGGGAAAGATGGAGGGAAGTACATAAGTTCGCTGGTTCATCAACTTGTCAAAATAGAGGCGTGATTTTGTAAACGGCCGATAGAGAGAAGTTCTCATTTTTTCGGGCGAAAACGCAACAAGTCTGCCCTTTTTCAATTCCGATTTAAGCCGGTCTGTCCACTTAATTTTCGCGTCATCGTACGTCACAAAATCCTCAACATTCACATTCGGTTCTGTTTGATGTTCCCACTTTAACACCTCTGAGTTATAGAATTCTATCATGGCTTGCATGTTTTCGGTGAGCGCGTTTCGGTTGAAGTTGTAAACCCATGCGTCCCGACTCGTTGACACACCGAGGCTATAGGTTTTAAAAAGCGTTCCCTCCACATCCCCCTTGCCCGCCTTTGCCATTTTGCTTCCTATCGGGATAAAGGTGTCAAAGTCGGCGTGAAGCCCTTCGGTGAGCCACGTATACCGTTTATCGGGTATCAACTCTTGCCACGCTACATGGCCAACGTGCCGCTTTTCGTCTAGAAACGCAAACGTCCGTTCTTTATTCAAATCTGCGGCTTCACCGTGATAGAGAATGCGCGCAGGCTGCCCTCGGTGCCGTTTTGATTTGACGAGGAAGTTGATGCTCACCCCAACCTGAATCCCAAACACGTTGGCATCCCCAGGCTGCCCTTTGCGGATGTTCCCGCCTAAATCCAGAATATAGAGCGTGTCAAACTCATCGGCGAGATGGCACCGCATGCCATCAAACATCTGCGCGTCAATAAAACTGTTGTTCGTCACAAACACGACGAGGCCCTCATCGCCGAGTTTATCTGTTGCCCACCGAATCGCCTTCACATACGGATCATAGAGTTTGTTTTTCGACTGCGCGCTGGAAGCTGCAACGTATGTCGCGCGTACCCGCGCATCGACCGCCTCGTGCTGCCGATTCTTGTTGTTATCGTTTTCGTTTTTCTGTCCAGCATTGTAAGGCGGATTGCCAATGACAACGAACATCGGCGTAGTTTTCTGTTCCTCAACCCGCAGCGTGTTTTCGGGCGTGAAATAGGCAAACTCCCCTGTTTGGAGCGGCACATCCATCAGACCGAAGGTATCAAAAGTATCCACGAAGCAGATATGCGGGAACGGCTCGTAGGTGCCGGTTCTCTCAAAATAGGCGTGTTCAATGTTGAGATTCGCGATGTAGTAAGGGAGCAGCATCACTTCATTGCAGTGCAGTTCCTCGCGGTATTTCTGCGGCAACCTTCTGCCCTGAATGTCTTGCATCAGGCGGACGATAAAGTTGCCGGTGCCGACGAACGGATCGATGATATGCACCCCTGTATCTGAGAGCGAACGTCCGAATTCTGTTTTGAGGAGATGCTCAACACTGTTCACCATGAAATTGACTATCGGTTGGGGCGTATAGACAATGCCGTGCGTATCGGCAACCTTGACTGAAAAGCCTTGAAAGAACTGCTCATAAACGGTATTCAAAAAAGTCTGTTTCTGAGTATAGTCGGTGAGGGTCGCGGCGGTTTTCTCAAGCGCAACGTAGAACGGATTCAAAGGGCGCAGAAATTCGGAGCGGTTCAGCGTTCGCTCGGTGAGCACGTCAATGACGTTCTCAATCTCGCGTGCGATGATATTTCGGCGGGTAAAGTCACGGTTATCAAAAATCGTTGCGAAAATGCGTTCGGTTAACAGATGCTGGATGAGCATCTCTTCCACTTGTGCCTTGGCGAGGTTTGCATCGATGGACGCTTTGCATTGCTGATGAAAGTTCTCAAAGGCCGCGCGAAACCTGGCATTATCGCGCAGCTCACTCTGGATGAGACTTGCAACGCCACGTCCAAGCACCGGCACCTTCTCTTTGAATTCGTCAACGGCGGCGTACCAATCGGTGATGTTTTCTTCCTGATACCCAAAGAAGGTGTCCAGCAAATGGATAAGATTTTCCGGTTCTGTCAGGACTACATCAAGGCGGAGGGTACCGTTTTGATAGAGGAGGGCATGGGTGGGCGATTGAATAATGATATTTTTAAACGGATACCCGGCTTCCGATTTCTTCTGTGCTTCGGTGGGGAGAGCGTCTTGTGTATCTTTCGCTTCCCAGTGGCCGTGTGGCAAGCCGAACGCATCGACGACTTCGCCATCTAACCGGATGCGTCTGTTCTGTTTTGTGTGGCGTGTCTTTTCACACACGAGAATGAGGTGGACCTGTCTGCAATAGTGTTGGAGGAGACTTTGGAAGGCGGTTCGGACGGCACCTTCATGTTCTGCCCCGATTTTTGTGTATGCGTCGAGTTCTGCGTAGTAGTTTTTGATTGGCTTGTGTGTCGGTTTGATGTTGAGATGTGGCATAGTGTTTTCTCCGTGTTTTTTCAACTATTGAAATTACTTAACTCCGATTATACACGGATTGGGGAAGGATTGCAAGGGAAAAATGTCAGGCAGAAGAGTTGGATTGTTCCAAACCGAAAAATATATTTGATCCAGAACGTGGTGTCTGTTAGAATAGGCAACGAATTCATGATTGAATTGAGGGGGAATGTTATGCAGGAGATTGTGGTAGATGCAGCACAGTTGCACGATTTCGCTCGGACGCTTTGTGAAAAGGCGGGGCTTCGCTCGGAAGACGCGGCGCAGGTGGCGAAACTTCAGGTGCAAACCGATTTGCGCGGGGTGCATTCACACGGCACGCGCACCTTGTCCGGTTACCTAAATGAGGTTTTAGATGGAAAGATGAACCCGCAACCTGAACTTCGCATCGTTTCAGAGGGCCCGAGTTTCGCTGTGGTTGATGGTGATAACGGGATGGGCCATCTGGCAAGTGCGTATGCAATGCAGACAGCAATAGAAAAAGCGAAGGCAACAGGTGTCGCGGCTGCCGGTGTGCGAAACGCGGGGCATTTTGGTGCAGCGGCAGTTTACGCAATTATGGCAGCCTCAAACAAGATGGTTGGATTTTCAACGACAAACACAGGCACTCCCTCTATGGTTGCCCCCGGTGGTGCGCAAGCAGTCGTTGCAAACAATGCAATGAGCTACGCGGTGCCTACTGGCGATGGCCATCCGATAGTATTGGATATGGCGTGTGGCGTTTCGGCGTGGGGGAAGATTAGTACGCTGCGGATGTACGGCAAACCGATTCCTGAAGGTTGGCTTTTGGACGATACCGGGCAGCCCACCAGCGAGCCGAGTCAGGGGCGTTTTCTGGCACCTGCCGCCGGCCCGAGGGGCTACGGCTTGGCACTCATTATGGGAATTTTGGCAGGGCCCTTGAGCGGTGGTTTGATGTCTTGCAATAAAACGGAGGAGCCTTCTGAGCATTTCTTTATGGCGCTAAACATCGCCAGTTTTACAGATTACGACGGCTACGTCGCAGAGATTCAGCGGGGCATCGGCAAGATTCACACATCAAAAACAGCAGAAGGCGTGGAGCAAGCCTACCTGCCCGGCGAAATTGAGTGGAATAACTACGATAAGTGGATTGAGAGCGGTATCCCTATCCACGTAGCACACCTACGCGGGCTCGCGGACATCGCTGAGAAATTAGGTGTCACTATATTTTGGGAGCGTTAAAATATGGCAGAATCGAATGAGCGTGTTGCAGGCGGTACGCTTCCCGATTGGGAGGTTGCAGATTTACCTGCGCCGCCACCCTATCAGTTTGGAAAAGCATTTCGGAATATCTTAGGGCCCGGCATTATTGCCTTAGGCGGTTCAATCGGCAGTGGAGAGTGGTTGCTCGGGCCCGCGATTACCGCGCAGTACGGCGGCAGGTTGCTCTGGATTGCAACAATTGCCATCATACTTCAGGTCATACTAAACACAGAGGCCATCCGCTATACGCTTTATACTGGCGAACCGATGATGAGCGGCTACATGCGCTGCAAGCCAGGTGCGCCTTTCTGGATGTCTTTCTATTCGGGTATTAACTTTTTCGGGATTTGGCCGGGCTGGGCAATGACAGCGGCGACAGCTCTCGCTGCGGCATGGCTCGGCTATATGCCGCAGGATGCAGATGGCGGCACGGTGCGCGTGTTTGCCTATCTTATCTTTTTCGCCTGTCTGGGGATTATGCTCTTCGGCGGAAAGATTTACAACGCCCTTGAGAAAGTACAACTCTTCATGGTAGTTTGGATTATCGGTTACCTTGTCGTCATCGATCTGTTTATGGTGCCGCCAAAAGTGTGGTGGAGTGCTATCAAAGGCTTCTTTAGTTTCGGGGCATTGCCAACCGCATCAGCAGATGGGCAGGTGAATTGGTTGCTGGTGGGTGCGTTTGCCGCGTATGCCGGCAGCGGTGGCTTAGGCAATGTCGGTATTACGCATTACGTTCGCGATAAAGGGTGGGGCATGAGTAGTCTCGTCGGCGCGATTCCCTCCATCATCGGCGGGCAAAATGTAACCCTCTCGCATTGGGGCAAAGTATTTCGGATTACGCCAGAAAACCTCAAACGGTTCAAGGAGTGGTGGAAATATGTTCGATTTGAGCAATATTATATCTGGATGATTGGGTGTTTCATCGGCATTGCACTGCCAGCGATGTTGACGTTGGCGTTTGTGCCCTCCGGGCAGGAGATGGACCAGTGGTCGGCGGCGGCATTCCAAGCAGATGGGCTCGCCGCAAAAGGCGGTAGAAGCCTCTGGTATCTCACCTTACTCTGCGGTTTCTGGGTGCTGTTTTCGACGCAACTCGGCGGTGTAGACAGCGTCCCGCGCGGTTACACCGATATTATTTGGACAGGGTTGAAGCGCGCTCGAAAATTAGACGAACATAGTGCAAAATGGATTTACTATCCCATTCTGGGTGTTTATATTGTGTGGGGCATCATCGCGATGTATCTCGCCAAGCCGTTTTTCATGATTATGGTATCGGCAACAGTTGGCGGGTATCTGCTTGTGATTTCGGCGATACATACGCTTTACGTAAACCGGAAATTCTTACCGCCGGAGATACAAGCACCCCTGTGGAAACAGATTGGACTGGTGTTGTGTGCAGGGTACTATTCGATCTTCGGGAGCATAAACGTCTATCAAAAGGTACTTGTGCCTTATGTTTTCCCGATTTTTGGGTAAGTTGCTGAGGCCTCGGGGTTACAAACCTCGCCTACAAGAAATTGTGATATGCCTCAACGATTGCTTTTACAAGACTCACTACTGAGGCTTCTTTGGCAACCACGTCCACGCGCACCCCACATTCCACCGCCGTTTTCTGCGTCGTGGGACCGATGACGGCGACATGGACGTTTGCCAACAAAACTGTAGGCGGGTATGCAGGAAACATTTTTAGGAAGTTCATAACCGTTGAGGAACTGGTGAACGTGACAAGGTTTATGCTGCCGTTCAGCAGGGCCGCTTCAATTTCATCCCGATTTTCTCCTGCCACTTCGACGGTATTGTAGAGGGGAACCTCATCGACAAGTGCGCCCTTCTCGCGCAAACCATCGGGCAGAGCGGCAGTGGCAATTTTGGCTCGTGGGAGTAGGATTTTCTTACCGTGCAGGGCCGCCATTTCAGTCGCGATGGTACTGCCACGGGAGCGCGCTGGGACAAAATCGGGGTGGATGCCGATGTGGTTTAGCGCGTCCACCGTTTTTGGGCCAACTGCACAGATCTTGCACCTACCGAACGCGCGTGCATCCTTTCCATTTTCCCGGAGGCGTTCATAGAGAATTTTTACGGCATTGACACTCGTAAAGATTACCCAATCGTATTCGTGCAATTTAGCGATGGCCGCCGCCGCGCTCCGTAGCGCAAGCTCCCTGTCCCTGAGTGCCTCTGTTTGTGGGCTCGCCGCAATAGGTTGAATCTTTATGGTGGGGAATTGGATGACTTCGGCACCGTTTGCCTCCAAGAGGTCTGCGAATTCGCTTGCTTGTGCGCGGGCGCGCGTGACAAGGATGCGCTTTCCGAAGAGCGGTTTGGTGTCAAACCATCGGAGTTGTTCGCGGAGGCGGTTGACTTCACCGATGACAATAATTGCAGGGCTTTCCAGTTGGGCTGCAGCCACTTTTTGGACAATATCTTCAAGGGTACCTTGGACAATCTGCTGTTGTGGTGTCGTTCCGACACGGATTAAACTAACGGGGGTTTGTGGGTTTCTGCCGTGTGTCATCAGTCGTTCGACGATCTGGCGGAGGTGCGCAACCCCCATGTAGACGACAAGCGTGTCTACTGCTGTCGCGAGTTGTTCCCAGTTGATATTTGAATCCGGACGTAATGCTGCGGCATGCCCCGTGACGAACGCAACGGATGAGGCGTAGTCGCGGTGAGTGACCGGGATGCCCGCATAAGCGGATGCTGCGATGGCAGAAGTGATGCCAGGGACAACTTCAAAAGGAATTCCTGCTTCGGCGAGTACAACAGCTTCTTCGCCGCCGCGCCCAAAAATATAGGGATCGCCGCCCTTGAGCCGAACAACGACTTTGCCAGCCGCCGCGTGTTTTATCAGCAACTGGTTGAGTTCTGTTTGGCGGGTTGTTCGGATTCTCGGGTCGGGGGCTTGAATCCTTTCGGTATGTGCAGGGCAGTGTTCAAGCAGTGTGTTGTTCAGCAGCAGATCATAGATGACAACATCGGCGCGTTGAAGGCATTCCAGGCCTTTAAGGGTGAGGAGTTTCCTATCGCCGGGCCCGGCACCAACGATATAGACTATGCCGGGGTGCGGTTTATTGGTAAACGCATTCATGTTTTTAGATTGAGGGAGGGGTTTGTAACCCCGGTACTACCTGCCTCTACCCTCTTTAACAGTCGCCCTGACGAACCTGTTTGAAGTCTTTCGGCGAGGATTCTGCCCAAGTGTTCTGGTGCGTCTGGCGTTCCGGTGGCATCCACTATAACACGATAGGCACCCTGAGGATGGTAGGCAGTGGCAATAATTGACAGTTCACCACGCACATGGCGAGCATAGACTCCCAGCGGTAGGTGGCATCCGCCACCGAGGATTTCCAATACGGTTCTTTCAGCAGTAACCTCAGCAGTTGTCTTGCTGTCGTTTAGCGGTGCGAGTAGACTATGGACAGTGCTATCCCCTTCCCGTGCTTCAATTGCAAGCGCCCCCTGTCCGGCAGCGGGCACTATCCGGTCTGCATCAAAAACTTGTGTGATAATTTCCGGTTCAAAGAGGCGTTTGACACCTGCTGCAGCGAGTACAATTCCAGCAAGATCGGTTTCGCGAAGTTTGCGTAACCGGGTATCAATGTTGCCTCGGACATCAACAACTTGCACACGTCGACACATGCTGAGAATCTGCGCTTTCCGACGTGGGCTTGTGGTACCGATTTTGGCACCGCGTGGTAGTTGTTCTAAGAGTAGCCCTGTGCGTGTGATGAGCACATCACGTACATCATCCCGTTTCGGAATAGCGGCAATGCAAAGTCCTTGCGGCAATGTTGTAGGGAGATCCTTTAGGCTATGGACAGCGACATCTATGTCACCGTTTAAGAGCGCGATTTCTATCTCTTTGGTAAAAGCACCTTTGCCCAATTCCAGCAAAGAACGGTTTTGGAGAGTATCGCCGGTGGTTTTGATAATTTTGAGGGAAACTTGAATATCAGGAAAATGGTGTGCCAATTGCTTCTTAACAAATTGTGCTTGCCAGAGCGCGAGTTGGCTGCCACGTGTTCCGATTGTGAGCGAGGTGTTCATCACAGTTCCTCATTTTCTTGTAGGGAGGGTTTATACCCCCGATGCTTCATCTTCGTTAGCCTCCAATGCAAACATTTCCTGTAAAGCGTGGACATATTGCCCATGGTCGGCATCGCCATCGTTCACCGCCTGGCGTAAATTTTTGACAGGATGGTGGAGGAGTTTTTTAACAATTGCCTGCGTCATAGATGCGACGGCTGCCTCCTGCTTATTGGACAATTCTGTTTTGCCAAGGCATGCCTGCAATTCGGTTTCGGCTACCTGTTGAAACTGCTGATGCAGTGCCTTAATGGTCGGACTGACTTCAAGGATTTGCAATTGGGCATGAAATCGTTTCGCTTCTTCGGAGACAATATGTTCTGCCCGGGTCGCTTCCTGCTGCCGGTCCTTGAGGTTAGCGGCAACAACTGCTTCCAAATCATCAATGTTATAGAGGAAGGCGTGGTCGATTTTACCCACGTCTGGTTCAATGTCGCGCGGGACAGCGATGTCAATGAGAAACATATATCGGTGCTTCCGTTTTTTCATGATGTCGGCGAGCGGTTTCCGCTTGATGAGATAATAGGGGGCATCGGTGGAGCTGATGACAATATCAGCATCAACGAGAAAGCCGAGGTCATCTTCGTAAGCAAACGGGATTCCTTTGAACTTCTGGGCGATTTTAACTGCCCGTTCGTAGGTGCGATTGGCAACAATTACCTTGGAAACACCGTTGGCGACGAGGTGCTTCGCTGTGAGTTCGCTCATTTCGCCTGCGCCGATAATCGCGACAGTTTTCTCCTCCAACGTATTGAAAATTCTTTTTGCCAGTTCAACAGCAGCATAACTGATCGAAACAGCACCGGTAGCGATAGTGGTTTCAGAACGAATTCTTTTGCCAACACTGAATGCCTTGGCAAAGAGGCGGTTTAGGATAGTGCCTGCTCCCCCTGCTGAGCGCGAGATATCGTATGCCGCTTTAACCTGCCCCAAGATTTGGGGCTCGCCAACTATCATGGAGTCAAGGCTGGCTGTGACTCTGAAGAGATGCCGGATTGTCTCCAGATCGTGGTGAAAATAGCTCCATTTCTTGAGTGCTTCCACGCCGATGCGGTGATAGCGCGAGAGGAATTCGACCAGCATTTTGGCAGGTGCCTCGGCATGCCGGCGTGAATTCGCAACCGCATAGAGTTCCACCCGGTTGCAGGTAGAGAGAATTACTGCCTCTTGAACCTGATAAGATTCACGAAGACGCTGGAGAGATTCAATAAGTTGTTCTTCGGAAAACGCCAATCTTTCCCTGAATTCAATGGGAGCAACATGATGACTAGTTCCGATGGAGACAATCTGATTCATTTTTTTAGCAAAAAATCTAAATGGTGAAACATTTTTACGTTGGATAAATTATATCACATATTAAGGAGTGTGTCAAATTTAGAAGTCTCGATTCAGAGATGGCTCCTATCGGGAAGGACGTTCTTGGAGAACAGGAATTACGTAGCTGCGAATTGTGCAGCCATTCACGGTATCCGTTTCCACCTGCGGGCATGGATTTTGCCGATGGTCGAACACCACATAGTAACCTTCCGTTTCTCCTTCCAATTTGAGGTAGGCTGCGAGTTGCTGCTTGCCTGTCTGATAGCCTCTTTCGCTTCGCCATACCTTCGTTTCAACGATGTATGTCTGTCCCTTGTGCGAGATGACAAGAGCTGCCCTGCCTCTGCCTGTTGGGACTTCTAAGTACATGGCAGCGCCAATGATTTTCACAAACTCGTCAAGATAGGCAAAAAGCAGATATTGCCCAACGAATTCTTGGGGTGTCTTCGGCACTTGGAGTATCCTGAATCCCGCGCGTGCGACGAAATCTTTGAAATTTTCAATGAGGATATGCATCTGAATCTGCCCTGTCTGCGTGATATATTCGGTAAAGTCTATGGGGCCGTCCTCAGAAAAGTATTCGTCCTCAAGCCCGTTTATTAGGGGCTTAAGTGCTTGGATGATACAGTGAAGATAGATTGGATTTAGAATCTGACACATTCCATCTTGTCCCTTTGCGATAATACCGTAAGTTGCGAGTTCACTGACCGTCTCGTTGTGCAGGGTGAAAGTGATGCGGGTGCCATAAAAAGCGATACGCATGAGCATTTTTTCAAAGCGTGCATCTCTGCGGATATTTATAATGAGATGCTCAATATTTGTGTTTCTCTCCTCAATGAGGCGTGTATACGCTTGCGAGAAGTGATGAATCTGAATCGTCTCCGATTTTGGAATGTCAAGTTCCTCGGTGAGGATTTGCGCGAGTCTATTGACGAGGAAGGGTTGTCCCGCTGTCTGTTTATGCAGGCTTTTAATGACTGCCGGCGCGAAGGATTGTCCGACTTCGTCGGTATACTGTGCGAGCAGTTCATGTACCTGTTCTGGGGTGAAATTTTTCAGCGTAAACTCATCCTGTATATTAAATGGTGAGATAGAGAGATCGTAGTCAAGTTGTGTGATGCTTTTCACGCCGACAATGCCGACACTATAGGGGCATCGTGGGCCGCATCGAGAGAGATATATGTCCCGGAGTGTGTGCAGAAAACCGCGTGCAGCCTGTTGTGGCATGCCATCAAACTCGTCAATAATCATCACAAGCCGCTGCTTTTCCAATAAACTGCCGAGGTGCTCAAAGAAGTCTCCCATAGAAAGATGGTCGGTTACCTCTGCGCGCCCCAAAAAGTGACTTAAAGCGGCTGGCATCGGCTGTCCGCGCCTTTGAAAAACGCCTACAATTTGTTGACAGAGTCTTTTCCAGAGGTGCGGATAAAAACGGGCGGGGGTACTGTCCACATACCTCTCAAAATTGAGTTGTATTGGCAAATAGGTATCCCCTTCGTCTTCAAGTGCATCAAGTGCGTTTTGGAAGAACGTGGTTTTTCCTGTCTGCCTCGGTGCGAAGAGAACGATATAGCGTCCTTGTTTAACACGCTGAACGTAATCAGCGAGCTTCTCGCTTCGGGCTACGACGTAGTGTTCTTCGGCATTGACAGGGCCTTGCGTCCAAAATTGCCTCATTTCTTCCTCCTCGCCTTCCCATGTTTCTTGTACAAGACATTGTATCAGATGCCCGTGTGAAATTCAAGTTTATCGATAAGTATGCATGCTGTCTAAAAAGAGATCCACGCCGACGTAGGTGCAGAGCACGGCGACAAAACCGATGATTGCCGAATACGCTGCTCTTCGCCCGTGCCATCCCCAAAATTGGCGGATACCAATTTGGGCAACATAGATAAACCAAGTCATCAGCGTGGAAATCACCTTCGCATCAAGCCATTTCCACGGTACATCCTGGATATATTGGGTCCAGAGGCTCCCGACAATAACCCCCATTGTGAGCAGAATCACGCCAAGAATTGTGCAACGATACCCGAGTTCATCTGAAGTACCGAGGGAGGGGAGGAGATTTTGGAGGAGCGTATGCGTCTTTTCGCGAATTCGCCGCTCTGCCATCAGGTACATCAACCCAAACCCAAATGCGGCGATAAACGCTGCATAAGCGAGAAAAATGAGTGTGGTATGAGCGATGAGCCAATAGTTTTGCAACGATTCCGGAAGCGCAGCGGTGTCTGTGGCGAAACTATAAGAAATGAGTATGGCAATGAATGCAACTGGCATCACGAAGCTGCCGAGTGTACGCAGATGCGTCAAACGCACGATGATGAGGTAGATGAGCGTGATTGCCCATGCAAAAAAGGCGGTGGAGTCAGTCCAGTGCGTCATCGGGAAATGCCCTTGCTGTAGCCACCAGAGTGCAATAAAGAGCGTCAACAGAGCAAAACCGATGGTAGTTCCCCAAAAAGCGATGTGCTCAATTGTCGGGCGAAGCAGTGGTGTTTCGGTGCGATTTCCGATGGCCAGCGAGAGTGTCTGAAAAATGCTTGCCGATAAGTATATCAGAAGGGTGAGGAGAAAGAGAAAATTTATCATAAGAGTTATCGGTTATTCTTCTAACGAATGACAACTATTCTTCAATACGAAAACAATTAAGGGTAGACACAAGGCACTACCCCTACATCTTTGCGGTATGTGCCTCTAACAGGGCTGTGGTGAAGGTGTTGGCACGTGCCAGTTTGCCGTGCCGAACCCAATTGAAAAGGCATTCAGCGGAACATTCAGGGTTTGTGAGCCCAAGGCAGCATGTTGTAGGAGGGGTTTGTAGTGGTATTTTACCCCGCTTGCGGGGTATATTACCATTTCCCGATGCCTCATCTTCAACGTTGCTGATGAGCGTCTCAAAAAAGTCTGCGCGCGCTTTAGGTGTCGGAAAAGCCTTGAGGATTTCGGGGCGGCGCATCCCCAGAAATTCAATAAATGCACCATAGCCGTTGTTTTCAAACTGGTTCGCGAGGCTTTTATGCAGCCATTTCGCCTTGCCAATGTCCGCGGAGTCTCGGGCTGATACACTAATTATCAGATTGCCATCTATTATGAGATTCGGTGTGAAATAAGTGCCAGCATCCGGTGCATCAAGATACTCCCGCATGAATGCCGCTTCACTTTCACAAGGTATGTCTACAGCGGAGAACTTGTCTGCAATAACAAGGAACGCACTGTCCATCGGAGTGGATTCTTTTGTCATCTCGTCAGGTGCCATACATAAAACGGAAGCACCGCACTGACGTAACAATGAAACTCGGCGTTCAATTTCTGGGGTTTTCTGCTCACATAAGACAATGCACTTGCGATTTTCCAATAGGAGATAAACGGGATAGGGCAGCCCTTCGTCTTCAATGGGGACAGGCTTTCCATTTTGGTATCCGAGCGTGTATAACGATGTCGCACCGAGCATGTGCTCGAGGTATTCGCGGATGCGGCGGCTCGTTGCCGGGCTTTTTCCACTCGTGGAGATGCTAACCATGAGTTCGCCCTCTGTTACGACAGAAGCAGCGGCAAAGGTGCATTGTGGTATAACATCGACCACGTTGACTAAGCGAATTTTGTTCTCTTCGTGTGCTTCGGCGAAAACAGCGGTATTCATCACTGTAGAATCGGTTGCAGCGCAGACAAGAAAGTAGCCGCAGGTATCACCTGCTTCCACCTGTCGTTTGTGCCAGAAAATTTTGCCGATGTGCGCGAGGAACGCCAGCAACGCTGTTGCCGCAGGACTAATCAATGTGACTTCGCCTCCACTAAGGAGCAGGGAGACAACTTTCCGCTCTGCAACGGTGCCGCCGCCAACGACGAGGCATTTCCGATTTTGAAGATTTATGTATGCTGGATAAAACATTTTTCGTTAATTCGGTGATGGTAAATGCCCCTGTAAACAGGGGTTAATACCCTCACTGCTCCGCTTTTTCCGCATGAGGTATTTACCCCCGCAAGCGGGGAATGCACCCTCTGCAAAATCGGGTTTCTGATGAGTGCTTGAGGGTATTGGGCGTGAATTAGGTTTTAAGAGTGGTGGGAGGCGCGATGCGGAGATCGCTCCTACCTCTCATTTCTTTGCAAGGGATGTCGAAAGAATTTTGACCTGGTTCTGTGCTTTCTCAAGTTCTGCAACCAGTCGAGTGTTTTCAATTTCAAGCGTTGCAACCTTTGCTTGTGCCGCCTTATGCTCTTCTGAGAGAGCAGCAACCCCAGCCTTGGTTTCCTCGTGTTTCTCCTTTAGGCGGACAATCTCCGCGTTGGTTTCATCGTGCCGTACTCTCATCCTGATGATTTCCGTTCTGACTTCTTCAAACTCCGCGCTTATGTAATTAGGGCCTTTGCCGGCTCTCGACAAAACTGCGAGTACCGCGAATGCTATCAGGTAAAGGCCTTGTGCAATCCACGGATAATCCGAGAAACCTAAAAAAATTCCCAAACCAATAATTGTGAGTGCCACAACAAATATCATGAAAATTTCTCCCTATTCCTTTGTAATGCCCAATTAATGTGAATTGTATTGCTAATTCAACCGGCCCGCTATAACCGCTCTGTGGGACTTATACATATCTGGTCAAACCTATACAAATCTTACAGGCGACCGTCAGTTGCCACACTTCCTCATTCAACACTCACCGCCTACCAACGAGGGCTTACACGAGCTCCAGAGGCGTTTCACGTCTCCCCCGAGCTGGGGGCGACACACTTTTATGAAGGACACAGGTTGATTGCCGCGTTGACATCTCTGTCGCACGTGAAACCACATTCACCGCAGTGGTAGGTACGCTCGGAGAGGTCAAGTTCCGTCTTTTTGTGCCCACACGAGCTGCACGTCTTGCTACTTGCAAAGAACATGGTAGCCTCCGTGACAGGGATACCACGCCGTTCCGCCTTATACTTCAACATCGTCAAGAATTTAGACAGCGCGCTATCCGACAATGCCTTCGCCAGCTTCCGATTTTTCAACAGGCCAGAGACGTTCAACGTCTCTATACCAATAGCCGAAGCTTTCCGAATGATGCTGGTTGAGGCTTTGTGATGGCTGTCCTCTCTGATGCAGGCAATACGATAGTGGACACGTGCAAGCCGTTTACGGGCTTTGTGCCAGTTGTGACTGAACCTTGTCTTCCGTGACAGCATTCGCCCAGCACGCCTCAACTTCCGTAGGTAAACCTTCAGGGGCCGGCGGTTTTCATACTTTGTGCCATCGGATAGCGTTGCCAGTGTATTGATGCCTACGTCAACGCCTACAGGCAGGCGGTCATCAATCAGTGGCATCTGCACCATCGGATTACCTTCATCAGTGTGTACCAAAATAGACACGAACCATTTATCATCTTTACGGGATACGACGACTCTGCCTATGTCGCCTGTCCATCGCAACTCCTCCGTCATCCGCACCCATCCGATGACAGGCAACTTGACGCGCTTCCGTTCCACGCGAACAGAATTCATGCCGTTATCCGCTTGGTAACTGTGTTTACCACTTCGTTTTTTCGGTACGGGAAACCTGTTCTGACCGCTTTTCCATCTTTTCACTGCATCACTAAAATGATGAATGGCGTTCTTACTGGCGTTCTGACTCATCCCATCACACCAAGGAAAGATGTCCCGCTTCCGGGCGTTGAATTCTTTCTTGATGTCATAGAGTGTCTTCCAGTTGCCATCGTCTAATCCGCTTTTGAACGAGGACAGCGCGGCATTGTAGGCAACACGGGCGTAACCGCAGTGCTGAGCCATCAGCGTCGCCTGCTTGTTGTTGGGCATGAGTCGGATCTTCTGCGTTCGCAAACTCAATGTAATCTCCAGTGGTTCATGTGACATGCTCATACTCCAGGCATGGAGTTGGGAGCGGCGACATCGGGTTGATGTCGTTGCCTTCCGCTCCCGAACATGAGGCTACAAGTATACCACAACACACAGCGACAGTCAAATAAAACTGCACGTCACCTGCCTGTTAGATATGACGAGGTTTGTATAGATTTGTCAAGGTTTTACGGCACTGCACCGAGCCCAATCCTTGAGCTCTTCATACCTGCCGGTTAACTGATCGAACTCTGTCCGCAACGCCCGATTTTCTTGCTTGACTTCATCCAGTTCCTGTCGAATCTTACTATTTTCCTTCTGAAGGACGTTGTATCGCTGATTGAATTCTTCTTGTAGGGTATTGTGCCTACGATCCGCCGCACTCTGAAACTCGCGGAACTGTTGCCGAAGTGCAGCATTTTCCTTCTGACGTGCTATATCATTCTGTTTGAGCACGTCATTCTCCTTCTGACGTGCCATATCATTCTGTTTGAGCGCGTCACTCTCCTTCTGAAGGGCATTGAATTGGCGATGCAACCAAACCAATCCAACAAGACTAACGCTAAATATGCCTATATCAAAAATAGTGATATTGAACCAACTGAAATCCATCTTAAATCCTTCTTGTGGTTACCTCTAAACTCAAGCCAACTGTGGCGATACATCAAGCTGGAAATAAAAAATCTTATGAGTTTCGTGAGACGATGTAGTCTGCGAGTTGTTCAAGCGCGACGCGGGCAGAGCACTGCGGTAACGTTGCCAACGTCGCTTTGGCGCGGTCGGCGTAGCCTTGGGCAACTTTCAAACAGTAGGTTTCAACATCATATCGCTGAAACAGCGATTCGACAAACGCAATCGCTTGCGCTTCATCTGTATGAGGGTTAAGCACTTTTTCAAGTTTCTGCTTCTCGACATCATCGCACACTGTTCGGGTATAAATAATAGGAAAGGTGAGTTTTCCTTCGCGAAGGTCTCCGAAGGCATTTTTTCCTAATTTTTCCGGGTCTTGTACAAAATCAAGCAGGTCATCCACGATTTGGAAGGCAGTTCCAATTTGCTGTCCATAAGTTGTGAGTGCCTCAATTTGCCGTACATCTGTCGTGCCGAGGTATGCGCCGAGGGTGCAAGAGGCTGCAATCAGTTTTCCCGTTTTGAAACTGATAATTTTGAGATACTCGGCTTCGGATATATCAAAATCACCGCTTTTATATGCGTGTATGACTTCGCCTTCACACATTGCCTGGGTGGTATCGGCGAGGATGTCCATCGCCGGATCATCGGCGTGTCGGGCGACTAGCATAGAGAGGACTCTGGCGTGGAGGTAATCCCCAACAAGAACGGCAACTTTATTGCCCCATTTCGTCTGTAGCGTTTCGCGGCCTCGCCGGATGGCGGCTTCATCAAGGACATCATCATGAACAAGCGATGCAACGTGGATGAGCTCGACAACGGCAGCGAGCGTGTGCGCATCGGGCCCCTCATATCCACACACTTTGGCAGAAAGCACGACGAGAATTGGGCGGAGCCGTTTTCCCCCGCCTTCTACAACGTGCTGAACTGCCATGTCAACAAAACTATACTCACTTGCGGTTTGTTCGGTAAGTTTCGCCTCAACGGCACCAAGGTCATCGGCAATCAATTGAACAATTCGATTTTTCGTTAATTGGGTTTCTGCTCCGCTTTTTCCCAATGGTATACACCCTCGCTTTGCGGGGGTAGTAACCTTTGTGTCAAAAGCGGGTTTCTGATGAGTGCACATGGGTATTTCCTGTGAATTAGGTTTTAAAAGCTTTGCGTCAGAACCCTCCGACGAGCTCTATAGTGTATTGTCAGACCTAACTTGCGTCTTTAATTCCCCGCAAGGAATGACGAAAATACTTGGGTTGCGGCGTGAACGGTTTTGTAGATATCCTCTTCGGAGTGAACGAAAGACACAAATCCTGCCTCAAATTGGGAGGGTGCAACATAGACACCACGTTCCATGAGCCCCCAGAAGTATTGTCGGTACCGTTCGGTATCGGCGGTGCGTGCCCCATCGGCATCCGTGACCGTTTCCGGTGTGAAGTAGAGCATCAGCATAGAACCGACTCGGCTATGCCATGCATCAATCCCGTGTTGTTGGGTTGCTTCGGCGAGGCCATTTGCAAGGGCAGCGGCACTGTTTTCAAGTTGCGCGTAAACCCCTGGCTCAGCAAGACGTTTCAGCGTCGTTATGCCTGCGGTAACGGCCAAGGGATTGCCGGATAACGTTCCTGCCTGATAGACATCGCCTTCCGGGGCAACACATCGCATAATGTCGCGTTTTCCGCCATAAGCACCAACCGGCAAACCGCCGCCGATAATTTTTCCTAAACACGTCATGTCCGGGGTGACGTTATAGTAAGTTTGAGCGCCGCCATAAGCCACTCGGAAGCCTGTAATGACTTCGTCGAAAATGAGAACAATGCCGTGTTCTTCTGTGAGCTCACGGAGTTCATTGAGGTAACCCTCACGAGGGGGGATAATGCCCATGTTCCCCATGATGGGTTCCAGAATAAGACAAGCAATTTCATCGGGATTGGCTTCAATTGCGCGCTTCACAGCATCAGGATTGTTAAAAGGCACAGTGAGCGTATGGCGTGCGAAATCCTCTGGTACACCGCCGCTATCGGAAAGGCCGAAGGTTGCGACACCAGAACCGGCTTTTGCCAACAAGTAGTCGACATGGCCGTGGTAGCACCCATCAATTTTGATAATTTTATTGCGGCCGGTATAGCCACGTGCGACGCGAATCGCGCTCATTGTGGCTTCGGTCCCGGAGTTAACGAGGCGCACCTGTTCAATGGAAGGCACTGCGTTGACAATGGCTTCAGCGAGTTCTGTCTCTAATGTCGTCGGCGCGCCAAAACTCGTCCCCTCTAACGCCGCTGAACCGATAGCTTCCACAATGCTAGGATGTGCATGCCCTAAAATCAAGGGACCCCAGGAGGCAAGGTAATCAATATATTCGTTGCCATCAATGTCGTAGATTTTTGAGCCGTTGCCACGTTCAATAAAGCAGGGATGCCTACCAACTTTGCTGAAGTTGCGGACAGGACTGTTGACACCACCAGGGATAAATTGCTGTGATTGTTGCCATGCGGCTAAAGATTTGCTGTGTTCCAATTTTTTGTATGTTTACCTCATTCGTTTTTTTCGTTAATTGGGTTTCTGATGAACAATTCGATCAAAGCTGGACATTCAGTTCCTTCTATACACATTTCGCCCCGCTGGGGCTTAGCATGTAGGGTTGCCTGCGTTTCTATAGACATACCGCCCTTACAGGGCTAAAGGGTAAGCACAAGGAAACCCTACCCCTACAAGCCGTGCGTCAGAACCCTCCGACGAGCTCTATAGTGTATTGTCAGACCTAACTTGCCAATGGTATTCGCCCCTGCTTTGCAGGGGAGATGGTATTATCCCTGCTTTGCAGGGTTCATACCCTGAATACCAAGTTGTGAATTTTAATGAACAACTTTTTTATTTCTTACATTTGCTTCATTCTCCGCAAGGAATGACAAATAACCGTTAACTATTCAGCCATTCCACAACAGACTTCGCAAAGTAGGTTAAAATCATATCTGCGCCGGCACGTTTGATGCCGGTCAATACCTCAAGCGCGACCCGCTGTTCGTCAATCCAACCGTTTTGCGCGGCAGCCTTAACCATCGCGTATTCACCGCTGACATTGTAAGCAGCGACCGGCACCTGAAATTCTGTCTTGACTTGATGGATGACATCAAGATAGGAGAGGGCGGGTTTAACCATGAGAATGTCCGCGCCCTCCTCAATATCCAATGCCACTTCCCGTAACGCCTCTTCTGCATTTGCCGGATCCATTTGATAGGAGCGTCTGTCGCCAAACTGGGGTGTAGATTCCGCCGCTTCGCGAAACGGGCCGTAGAAAGCGGACGCGTATTTGGCAGCATACGCCATAATTGGTACGTTTTCGTATCCGTTTTCGTCTAATGCGGCGCGAATAGCCCTGACGCGGCCATCCATCATATCTGAAGGGGCGATAACATCGGCACCGGCACGCGCATGCGACAGGCTCTCCTTAACGAGCAACGCTAGCGTCGCATCGTTTTGCACCTCCCCTGCTTCAATGACACCGCAGTGGCCGTGGTCGGTGTATTCACACAGGCAGACATCTGTCATCACAAGCAGGTTAGGGACAGCATCCTTAATGGCGCGGACCGCCTGCTGAATGATACCGTCTTCAGCGTACGCCTCAGAGCCGAGAGCATCCTTCGTATCAGGAATTCCGAACAAGATTGTTCCAGGGATACCGAGCGCAGCGAGTTCTTTCGCTGCGTTAGCAAGGTTGTCAACCGAGTATTGGTAGCATCCTGGCATCGCTGAAATTTCGGTTGCCGTATTATGCCCATGAACAACAAACATCGGGTAGATGAGGTCGTCAACAGACAACGTTGTTTCGCGAATCAGTCGCCGCAGGTTTTCATGTGCGCGAAGTCGCCTGGGGCGATAGAAAGGCTTTTCAATATGGGTTTGCAAGGCTCATTCGCTCCCCGAACCAGAGGATTTGATTTCGTACTGCGTTAATTCAAGGCTTCTCACTTCGTCAGATTGCTCGTGTTCGTGTGTAAATTTGACAATTCCGACGTTGGGGGCCACCCAGAGCGTTGTAAAGGATTCGTCTGTTTGTTGCATACCGGGTTGTAACGTTTCTATAGGGAGAGAGGTGTCCATAACTGTTTCTGTCTGGTATTCAATTTTCAAACAGTCCTCAAACGTCCCCGCGTCAGTTTCGACGGTTTCTGTACCGACGACCTCCCCTGTTTCAACAATAGCAAAAGAAACCGGGATAGCCTGCTCGCCACCTGGAATCTGGGCGTTTGTGCTTTGTATTTCGACCTTCATAGTGAGGACAACATTGAGCTGCATGGCTGTCCACTCTTCATTGAAAGTAGCAGGTGTTGGGAGAAAATAGAAATAGTCTTGCGCTTCGGGTTCAATAGTATAACTGAAATCAACACTAAAACCAGCGGGCAGCTGCTCAGCCATCATTTGCCGCGCGATGGCAAGTCCTTCCTCTATCTGTGCAGTGAGTGCTGCCTTCACGGCGTTTTCGGTATCGCTCCCGACGAAGAATGCTACCCAGTCTTCACCCGCCTGGTAAAAATAGGGATGGATATAATACTCGTAATCTGCCCAATCTTCCAAGGCAGGTTCATAACTAAAGGCGCTATACGTTTCACCGTCAATCTCTTTTGGCTCTATAGCGTAGCGCGTGAACTCATCACCATTCTGGTCCGCATAGCTCCAGTGGCTCCCGAGTGCATCTGGAAAGTAGTAGTTCGCCCACTCATTGCCGATTAGGGTTCCGCTAAAGTTAAAGGCGAGCAAGAATGTCAGAATGAATCGAAACGTTTTCAACATGAAAGATTCCTCCAATTTTGGGTAACATTTTCGACTTTCGGGGTTACAAACGCCTCCTACAAAAGTATACGCGCTCTCGTTGCAAACTGCAAGGAAAATGCCATAGAATAATCAGCATCCATGGCTCTGTGATGAAGGCTTTGTTTATCGCTTATCATATTCAAAAGGAAAGGTAACAGGGGCACCGTTATTTGCCCATGACATCGCCATGGCGACATCAATTTCCCTGTCTTTGCGCCCGTTGTAGGCACCGTATTCTGGCTCTGTATCGTTTCGGACAGCGTTTACGAGGCTCATCAGTTCGGATGCAACGGTAATTTCACTATCGCTGAGCGGATAATTCTGCAACGGGTTTTCCCACACCACTTCAGGTTCGGTATCTGCGACAAGAGCGGCTAAGGTTTCATATCCATCAACAGTATTCGTTTTTCGTGAGATAGTCACCTGCCGTTGGGCATCAGCAGTTTCATTCAAGATAACAGCTTCGTTTCGGAAACACATCCCGCGCTCGGCATAAAACTTAGTCCCGTTAAATCCGCGCAATGGCGAGCCGTAGGAGAGGCTACTGAAGTTGAAAACTCCGACGGCACCGTTTGCAAACTCAATAACAGCATGTTGCCAGTCCTCAGTGTCGCGAGGGGGTTGCCCCTGCCGCCAGACGTGCTCCTGGACGCTATACCCTTTTCGGAAGCCGTAAGCCTGCACGGGTTCATTCTCGAAGCCGACATAACTGCGGATAAGCCCAATGCCGTGATAGCCGTGCCCCCGGAAGTCGTTGTAGGCGGTGTTGACTTTGCCGAAGACACCGGCGAGAATCATTTCCCGTTTTATCCGCTCTGTAGGAACTCGGTAATAATTTTCGTTGACTTCCAACTTTGTGCCGTTCGCTTGTGCAGACTCGATCATCTTATCCGCCCATCCGAGGTCGGTGTCAATCGGCGTTTCAGTGCAATAACTGATGCCACGTTCGGAGCAGAGTATCCCCGGAATGTGATTGTTGCTAGGCGTAATCACGATTGCACAGATATCCGGCTTTACTTTCTCCAACATCTGCTCGGTGTTTGTATAAGCGGGAACGTCGTACTTTGCCCCTTGTTCAGTGACGCTATCTCCGCGGGGGTCGCAAACCGCAACCAGTTCCAGGTCGGCTGTCAATTTTGAAATAAGGGGCAGATAGGTTCCGGAACCGCGTCTGCCTGTACCGATATGCGCGATTTTGAGTTTATCCATCATGGTTGTCTCCTTAGCCCAACAGCAAGGCGGTGTGACGGTGTGGCGCAGCTTGTAAGCGAACGTTGTGCGGTTTGTAGCTCCGCTCGACACGAATCACTGTTAATTTGGTATTATTCTACCCAGAAGACATGGCTCCGTTCAAAGAGTCCGTCAAGGTGGATTTCAACAAACCACTCACCTATAACTTCTGGTGCATCAATATAGAACCACGTAAT
Organism: uncultured Poribacteria bacterium; assembly: GCA_958295855.1. Lineage (GTDB taxonomy): Bacteria > Poribacteria > WGA-4E > WGA-4E > WGA-3G > CATQHH01. The sequence continues at coordinate 2,574,879 of OY282383.1, forward strand.
TTTATCGCCGGTTGTTGAAGTGAAGGTTTGTTCTTCTGTCCAAAACGGCGGATCATCCAGGTCATCTTCTGGTGAAAACCATGAAACCTCAACGGTGTGTTGTTCCTCGATATTTGCCCATAAAATCCATAAAAAAACCTGGTCGTTGACATCGGCGGAGAAGGTGTCAGTGATGCCGTCCGGTCTGTCCTCAAAGACGCTGATTGCCAAGACAGAATCGACGATAGTGGGTTCACCGCGTCCGACATCAATGACACTGCTCCCCCCAGAAGAAGTCTCGTCACAACCGATGGCACCAATTGTCATCCAGAGTAGAATTATTCCTAAAATCAAGGTATACGCTTGACGCACGAATGCTCCTCCTAAAAGTAATGTTAATATATTGAATCCTAAATTTCTATTATATCAAAATTGCGTTTTTTTAGCAAGACAAAACGATTTCCTTTCAGTGCCTTTTAGTTGTCTTGTAGCCTCGATGGCCTGAGCGCGGGCTATTCGCGGTAGTAGGCATCTCCGAATCGCGACGGAAACCCCCACTATGAACGACAGCAAACCGAAAACGAAATACGCTGAGTTCCTTTTTCTATTGACGCATCCAAATTTTGATGTTACACTAAAGCAATAATAGAGGAGAATGTGATGAGATTTGATGCAATAATTGCGGGCGGGACCGTCGTTGACGGGACCTGTGAAAATGAGCCGTTCGTTGCCGATGTTGGCATTCTGGGCGATAGCATCGCCGCCATCGGTGCCCTTAGTAAGGCAGAAACACCTCGTCGGATTTCTGCAACCGGCAAAGTTGTTTGCCCTGGCTTTGTCGATGTGCACGTCCATTCTGAAATCGCCCTGCTCGGCGGGCGCGACCAATTCGCCGCTGTCAGCCAAGGCGTGACAACGCATTTAGCCGCGCCCGATGGGTTCGGATGGGCACCTTTGCCGCCCGAACAGGCACAGGAAATGTGGCACTATACGCAATTCGCGTATGGCGATGCGGTACTCCCACTCAATTGGCAAACACCAGACGCGTATCTTGACATATTCCACGGGCGAATCCCTGCCAATCTCTATCCGCAGGTGCCGCATTGCGCTGTGCGTCTCGGTGCGATGGGTTGGGAGGCGCGTCCGGCTACTGATGCTGAACTTAAGGCGATGGAACGCACCACACGCGAGTGGTTGGAGGCTGGCGCGTGCTGTCTCTGTTTAGGGCTTGATTATCAGCCTTCTGCAAATGCGGATTTGCGCGAGCTAGTTTTCCTCTCAAAAATAGCGGCGGCTTACGATGCCATCTACGCCGCGCATATCCGGTACCGCATCCTCGGTAGAAAACAGGCGTGGGAGGAGACGATTGAGATTGCACAACGTGCCGAAATTCCGGTGCATATCTCCCATGAACGCGTGGATGAAGAAGCAGCGGAAGTGCTTGAACGCGTTGAGCGCGAAAACATAGATCTGACGTTTGAATCCTATCTCTACCCGGCAGGCATGACACACCTTGCAATGATGCTTCCGATGGAGTTTCAGACCGGCGCGCCGGTGGATATGTTGGAAAATTTGGAAAATCCTGATGTCCGAGAAAAGTCGCTCGCCCACCTGCGGGAAGAGTTACGCGGTGGCAACCAAATCATGGGTTACAACCGCTCTGGCAGGTTTATCGGCATGACGCTCGCCGAAGCCGCTAAAAGTGAAGGTAAATCTCAGGAAGACTTCGCTTTCGATCTCATTCAAGAAGAAGCCGCGATTGAAACCTTCGTTATGCCGTGGGCTACACCGCCCGAAGAGAATGAACGCATTCTAAACCGAACAGCAAGCCATCCGCGCATGATGATTGCCAGTGACGGCGTTTACAATATCCCACACCCACATCCCCGCAGTTACGGGTGTTTTGTGCAGTACCTCGGCAAGTTTGTTCGCGAACGCCAACTGGTTTCCCTGAAAGAAGCTATCTATAAGATGAGCGGATTTCCAGCGGAACGCTTTCGGCTCACCGACCGGGGCAGAATTAGTCGGGGGCTTGCGGCAGACATCGTCGTTTTCAACCCAGACACCGTCGCGGATCGTTCTACATGGTTCGACCCGGTACAACCTCCCGTGGGCGTGGAATGGGTGTTCGTCAACGGCATTTCTGTTATTGAAGCCGGAAATGTAACAGGACAGCTGCCGGGCAAAGTCCTGCGTCAGCAGTAAGGTAGCAGGCACACTCCGCCGTGCCGTCAACAGGTAAGGTAGCAGGCACGCTCCGCCGTGCCGTCAACAGGTAAGGTAGTAGGCACGCTCCGCCGTGCCGTCAACAGCGGTAGCCGGTGCAACATGGAGATAAAAATCGTGAGTGACTATGATTTGACAATTATCGGAGGCGGAAGTGCAGGGCTGGTGCTTGCTGTAGCAGGTGCAAAGTTAGGCAAAAAGATTGCACTCGTAGAAAAGCACCGAATCGGCGGAGATTGCCTCTGGACAGGGTGCGTACCTTCAAAAGCACTCCTTAAAGCCGCGAAGATTGCGAATTACATCAAGAACGCCGAGACTTACGGTGTCACAGTTCCCGGTTCTTCTGCCTGTGTGAAATGGCAACGTATCATGGCATACGTGCAAAGCACACAACAGGTGATAGAAGCGGAACATGATAATCCTGAGCGGTTCCGCGATATGGGCGTTGATGTCATCTTCGGAGATGGCCATTTTGCCTCACCCAATACCTTCATTGTAGAAGATACTGAGAATGGACAAACACGAACCCTCACAAGCAAAAAGTTTGTCATCAGCACTGGTTCTCGTCCGATTGCCCCCCCTATCCCTGGGCTGGAATCTTGCGACTATCTGGATAGTGAAACTGTTTGGGAATTGAAGACATTTCCGGAACGGCTGCTCGTTGTTGGTGCCGGTCCAATTGGTGTGGAACTAGGACAGGCATTTCAGCGTCTTGGTGCCGATGTTACGATAGCACAACGGAGCGGACGCATTCTCACCAAAGAAGATACCGATGTCTCTGAACAAATGTTGGACTACCTCCGCGAGGAGGGGATGGCTATACGCCTGAATACGAACATCGCAGAAGTTACAAAACATCAAAAGGGTATCAACGTCACATTTTCGGGGTTACAAACTCCTCCCACCAGTGGTAGTGAAAAAGGAACGGTAGAACAAACCTTTGATAAGATTCTGATTGCCGCGGGGCGCGCACCGAATGTTGAGGGTTTAGGGCTTGACAAAATCGGAGTACAGGTAGGCAAGCGTGGGATTGAGGTGAATAGTCGGCTTCAAACAAGTGTCAAAAACATATATGCCGCTGGCGATGTTATTGGACATTACCTGTTCACGCACGTTGCGGCCTTTCAAGCACAACTGCTCCTTCGGAATATCTTCTTCCCTTTCTCCAAAACGATTAATTATGCTGTTGTGCCGTGGACAACCTTCTGCGATCCGGAGGTTGCGCGATGCGGTTTGACCGAGGCAGAAGCACGCGAAAAACATGGCGATGTTGATGTGTTCACACTCGCGCAGGCAGATGTTGACAGAGCTGTCGCTGAAGGCGAGACGCGCGGTTTTACCAAAGTCATCGCGAGCAGGTGGAACGGGAGGATATTGGGGGTTCACCTTGTCGGGGCAAATGCGGGGGAAGTCATCCATGAGTACGTTTTGGCGATGCAGGAGGGGATTCCGTTGCGAAAGTTAAGCGGGATGATGCACGTGTATCCGACGTTTTCAAGCAGTGTGTGGCGTGTGGCGGGGAAATGGTTTTCGGAGGGAACACTGATTCGGGCGTTGCGGAAATTGATTCGGTCAGGTTAGCCCCCGGTTTTAAGGAGAATGCTGTTGCTTTGAATGTCCAAAGGCAAGCGTTTTCACCGCTCTGTGGGACTTATACATATCTGATCAAACCTGTTCAAATCTAACAGGCGACCGTCAGTTGCCACACTTCCTGCTTCATCTGCCATCGCCTACCAGCGTAGGGCTTACATAGCATCCACAGGCGTTTTACGTCTCCCCCGAGCTGGGGGCGACGTGTCGTAACAATTGTTCGTGTAGTCTCAGATGCTGGAGTGAGACGTTGTTGGCTATGTGTCTCACGTAGGTCTTATCGCCACCTCCACCGTCGGCGCTGCAGTCGCATTGCCAACTCTTCATCCGCAGGTGGTATTCGCCCTGCTTTGCAGGGTAAATACCTTTTTCACGGGGGGTAGGACTGTTCAGCGTGCCACTTCGCATCGTGCAGCAGGAAACGCTACTCACGCTCCATTCACCATCCTCTGTCTCTATCAGATGAAGACTGCATCCAGAGTTTGATTGAGATACGATTCTGACTACTATTGTATCATAGATGCGGTAAATAAACAACGAAAATATCCCGCACCTTGGGGCAATGATAGATTTGATTAGATTTGTCAAGGAATGACCAGATTTTACGCCACTGCAACTTACCCTTTCACAACACCGATAGGACGGAGACGCGCGACGCGGCGGGAAAGCCCCGCTTTGTCAACGACGCGGACGACCTCGTCTACATCTTTGTAAGCCTCGGGGACTTCTTCTTGGAGGGTGCGCCTGCCTTCCGCACGGACGAAGATGCCTTGTGCCTCTAAATCTTTTTGGATAGAACGGCCTTTTGTTAAGGCGATGGCCTTGCGCCGTGAGAGGACTCTACCGGCACCATGGCATGTCGTGCCCCATGTTTCTGCCATCGCGCCCGGATTTCCCACAAGCACATAAGAGGCAGTACCCATGTCGCCGGGGATGAGCACAGGTTGTCCAACCTTTTGATATTTTTCAGGAATCTCTGGATGCCCAGCGGGGAAGGCTCGAGTCGCGCCTTTGCGATGGATAAATAACTCGCGTTCTTTTCCATCAACGGTGTGTTTTTCAAACTTTCCGATGTTATGTGCCACATCGTAGACGAGCTCTAAGCCGAGTTCATCTTCTGTCGTCTCGAAAAACTGCATGAAGGTCTGGCGGACGAGGTGCATAATACACTGCCGATTGTTCCAGGCATAGTTGGCACTGCACGCCATCGCGGTGATGTAATCCTGTCCCTCAGGTGAGTTAATGGGTGCAGAGGCAAGCTGCCTGTCAGGTAGGTTAATCCCGTATCTCTCTGCAACTTTAACCCAACTCTTGACGTGTTCATCGCAGATCTGGTAGCCGAAGCCGCGGGAGCCGGTGTGTATCATGACACAGATGTTTCCCTCGCGCAACCCCATTACCTCTGCGGCTTCTCTGTAAAAAACGCGGTCGACCGTTTGCACCTCAAGGAAATGGTTGCCGGAGCCGAGTGTGCCGAGTTGGTTTTTGCCGCGTGCTAAAGCGCGCTGGCTTGCAGCGTCAGCGTTCGCGCGTTGCAGAAACCCGGTGGCTTCTGTAAACTGGAGGTCGCGTGGATGCCCGTATTCACGCTCAATTGCCCACAGTGCGCCCTTTTCCAACATGGTACGTTCTTCTTGTACTGTGAGCCGAATTTTCCCGCTAGAGCCAACGCCGCAGGGAACATTCTCAAACAAATTGCCCACAAGTGCTTTTGTCTTTCCTTCCAACTGTTTGATGTCCAAGTTTGTTCTGATTAGCCGGACACCGCAATTAATATCGTACCCGATGCCGCCGGGGGAGACCACGCCATCTGCTTGCGGATCGGTGGCAGCGACTCCCCCAATGACAAAGCCGTAGCCCCAGTGCAAGTCGGGCATCGCGAGGGAGTGCTTGACAATGCCGGGAAGATGCGCGACGTTTGCCACCTGCTGCAACGCTTCCTCGCTTTTTGCTTGTTCCAGGAGCTTCTCGTTGGCGTATATGATGCCGTCTACGCGCATGCCTTTCATGTAACTTTTGGGGATGCGCCAACGGTATTCGTCCAGTTTTTGGAGTGTTATGTTTTGTTGTGCCATATTTCTATTATAAAGGATTTTTAGGGCCTTGCAAGTTAAATATTCTGCCATTTATGGACTGTTTGATTGTAGCAGTCGGACGCACAAGCAGCTCTGAAATAACGGATAAAGGCGTAAAGATTTAAGGGGGAATAGCCTTCACGCAATAGTATTGACACCCGCTAAGTGAGAGAATCAACCCGAAAAATAACGTTACAGTGCCGGTAGCTCTGGCAATTCTACCCACCGCCGGGTCTGCCAGGATTCCATGCCCTTTTCTGCCAATTGCACACCCTTCGCGCCTGCGAGCAGCGTCCACGGAAACGGTTCATCGGCAACAACATGGCGGAGGAAAAGCTCCCACTGCGCCTTAAATGCGTTTTCGTAGGTTTCCTGCTCCGGCACCTTGAGCCAACTATCAAAAAATCGGATAGGTTGTTCGATGTCGGGATTCCAGACAGGGCGCGGGGTACCTGAGAGCGGCTGGATCCAGCAATCCCTCAAGCCAACAACAGCAGAGCCGTTCAAGCCATCCACATGTATCGTTAACAGAGCGTCACGGCGGACCCTGACTGCCCAAGATGAGTTAAAATGCGCAATGATGCCGTTCTCCAATTCAAACGTCGCATAGGCAGCATCCTCCGCCGTACAGGTGTATGGCTTGCTTTCTTCATCCCACCGCCGCGGGAGATGCGTGGCAGCGATACAGGAGACACCTTTGACCGGGGCGAAGAGGTTGTCCAGAACGTATCGCCAGTGGCTAAACATATCAAGAATAATGCCGCCCCCATCTTCGGCACGGTAGTTCCAAGATGGACGTTGCGTTGGAATAGCATCGCCTTGGAAAACCCAATAGCCGAACTCGCCGCGCACAGCGATAATCCTCCCGAAAAAGTCTGCATCTATCAAGCGTTTCAGCTTCTGAATGCCAGGCAACCAGAGTTTATCCTGAACCACCCCGTTTTTGAGTCCTGCTTTTGCTGCCTGTTCATAGAGGCGATACGCATCTGCAGTAGTAGTGGCAGTCGGTTTTTCGCAATAGATATGTTTCCCGGCTGCTATTGCGGCTTGAACTGCATCGACTCGACGTGACGTAACCTGCGCGTCGAAGTAGACAGGGTAATCATCATCGGCAAGGGCCGCATCAAGATCTGTGCTCCACTTCTCGACACCTGTGGTTTCGGATAGCTTCGCCAGTTTCGCAGGGTTTCGTCCAACGAGAAACGCATCGGGCATAATGACTTCGCCGTCACCGATCGGAATACCGCCCTCCTCTGCAATCGCCAAGATAGAACGGATGAGGTGTTGGTTGGTGCCCATCCTGCCCGTGACACCGTTCATGATGATGCCGACGCGGTGTACTTTTTCCGTCTGATTCGTCATGTACAATCCTTTGTCCCATCAAAAACCTCCGACGAGAGCTACAGAGCATCGCTCGATGAGACTTGCTTTCTCATTACTCCGCAAGGAATAACGAAAAACCTTTTCCTTCCATTCTACTATACTACGTGTTTGGTTTGTCAGTACATTGGGGTGCTGCGCCTTCTGGAAGCGGTGGTGCGTCACTCCCGGCCTTTGGGAGGGTGCCTGCTAACTCTTGTTTCCAATGCGCTACATCGCCTGCAGGCCCATAACAGTAGACCATCTGCATCGGCGTGTCGCCAGTGTTCGTCAACTGGTGGAAGACCCACGATGGGATAAAAACGGTCTGCCCGGTGGAGATGGTTTGCCGCTCCTCACCGAGGCACATTTCACCTTCCCCTTCAACGATGAAATAGATCTCCTCTTGTTCATGGTTGTGCCACGGGACTTGCCCCCCGTTGGGCTCTAACGTGACGAACCCCATGCAAAATTCGTTAATCTGGATTGGGGATGCACCGCCGACGAGGTTTTTAGTTGTTCTCCGGGCAGGATAGGTGCGCCCATCCATTTTGTTTACATCTGCAATTAGCATTGTGTGTTGTCCTTCGTCATTTCAACAGCTCCTGGTTTTCCGCGGTCGCAAATTGACAGTTTTGCGGCATAAGGGTATCAACCCCTGCTTGCAGGGGAAACCAATACCACCCTCGCCCAGATGCAACGTGCATCGTGCTACGTGGGTTACGGAAACCCGCGGCGTGTGCCTACTACTTTATCCGATATTAGTCACGCATTGAAAATGCGTGTTGGTTTTCTCTATTCAAAAAGTTCAGTTACCGGACAAGAAAAGCCTTCTATGACATCCTCCCCGGTGAGAGTGTCATTCCGTGTGAGCAGCGTGATATCTGTTTCTGAACGATAGACTGTCACCGTTTTGGAGCGAGGCTTAAGAACCCATACGAGTTGTGTGCCTGCCTCCAGGTAGGCAAAAGCCTTTTCCTCAATCCGGTGCGACGCGTCTGTCGGAGAAACCACCTCAACGGCGAGGTCTGGCGGGATAGGGGATGCTTTTCTCCGATCCGCGGGGAGCCGGTCGGTTGAAACAAAGGCTATATCCGGTACTAGCACCCGTTCACCAACCCGGAAGCCTGTGTCTGATACCGAGACACGCCCTAGTTGATTTTCACGAACATGCGAACCTAAAAGCAAAATAAGGTTGACACTAATGTCACTATGTTCCAAGGAGGTAGGCGGCATAGGCACTAATTCTCCTTTAACGTATTCATACCCCTCCAAGTCGCTTTCAAGGAATTCCTCTAACGTCATCGTAGTGGGTTCAGGGAGGGGGCCCTCTCGCGCGAATTGGTGAACTGTTTGTGTATTCATTTTCTTTGCCTGACTGCGTTTATTGGGTTTTCTATTTTTCTACATTTTCCTGAGCGTTTACCGCTGTGTAGGACTTGCACAAATCTCACGAATGTGGTAATTTGTATACAAATCTATACATTTCTCACGTTCGTGTTCATTGTTGCCATACTTCCTCGTTCGACACTCGCTGCCTGCAAACCAGGTCTGACATGAGCTCCGGAGGCGTTTCACGTCTCCCGTTAGCTACGGGCGACAAGCTTTGCTATGATGGGCATAAATTGAGAGCGGCGTTGACATCGCGATCGCACTCAAAACCACAGCTGTTGCAGTGGTATGTGCGGTCTGCGAGGGTCAGCTCCGCTTTCTTGTTGCCACAGGCGCTGCAAGTTTTACTGCTGGCAAAGAACTGCTTTGCCTCATGCACGGGCGTGCCTCGCCGTTCGGCTTTATACTTCAGCATCGTGAAAAACTTATACCACGCACCGTCGGCGATATGCTTTGCCAGTTTCTTGTTTTTCATCATATTGGTGACGCTGAGTGTTTCGATGCCGATGGCAGAAGCCATGCGGACGATGGCAGTAGTTGCCTTGTGGTGCGAGTCCTCTCTGATGCAGGTGACACGATAGTGGATGCGGGCAAGGCTAACTAAAGCCTTATGCCAGTTTGCACTGCACTTAGTCTTCCGTGACAGCGTTCGGCTCGCCCGCCTCAGTTTGCGTAATGCATGCTTCAGCGGCCTGGGGTTAGGAAACTTAGTGCCGTCACTGCACGTTGCCAGTGTGTTTATGCCGACATCCACACCGATGGCAGGGCGGTCGTCAATCAACGGCACCTGCACCATGGCATTCTCCTCGTCGGCCATCACCAATATGCTGATAAACCACTTGTCATTCCTGCGGGAGACTGTGATTCGTCCGATGCTACCTGTCCATCGCAACTCTTCGGTCATCCGCACCCACCCGATTTTAGGCAGTTGGACGCGCTTACGTTCGACGCGAACTGAGTCCTTGCCGTTGTCTGCTTGGTAACTCTGCTTACCACTTCGGTTCTTCGGCACTGGGAATCGGTTCTGGCCGCTGCGCCAGCGTTTGACAGCATCGCTGAAATGATGGATGGCATTCTTACAAGCATTCTGGGACATCTCATCGCACCAAGGGAAGATTTCACGCTTACGGGCATTGAATTCCTTTTTGATGTCATACAATGTCTTCCAGTTATCCTCGTCTAATCCAGACTTGAAGGAAGACAGCGCGGCGTTGTAGGCAACACGGGCGTAACCGCAGTGTTGCGCTAGCAGCGTCGCCTGCTTATTATTCGGTTTGAGTTGAATCTTGTGAGTTCGGTATGCCAAAATCCATCTCCATCTGTGGCTTTTCTTCGGTGACGATCTCTTCCAGTTGCTGTGCCATTTTCTGACTCTTGTGGGAGCGTCGCCCGTAGAGTGTCGCACAGAAAACAGTCTTGATTTCCATGACATCCTGTGTGAGTTCCTCTTCGAATGATACCTGTTCGCCTTTGTTTATGATGACCCCCTTTTTCCCTTTCAATTCGCATATTCTGAACAAAATCTCTGCACCGAAGCGAAGCAGTCTGTCTTTGTGCGTGATAACCAGACGGCTAATCTGACCTTGCACCATCATCTCCAGCAGTTGCAGGAGGCTTTTTTGTTGTAGTTCATGCCACTGCCTAAGTCTCTTATGATTTCACTCTGCCAGCCGTTCTTGTTGCAGAACGCCTCCAGGACTGCGTGTTGCCGATTCAAATCCTCTTTTTGGTCGACACTAGAGACTCTGGCATAGCCGATTGTGGGGAGCGTCATATCGTTCGCCCCAAGCAGTTCTTGCAGTGAGTATAGCCTCGTGCCGCCGGGCGTGCGTTTCGCAGGACGTATCAACCCGCCCTGCTCCCATCGCCGCAGCGTCTGCGGGGTGACACCCAGCAGCACGGAAGCATCTCCAATCTTAACCAATCTATCTTTCATGCTTACTATTATACCACTGCCGTTGACACAAGTCAAGTAAAATCTCACAGAGTATAGATATGATTAGGTTTTACCATATTTGTCAAGGTATGATGGGATTTTACGGCACTGCACCGAGCCCAACACTTACGCACCATCGCACGGACACAGAAACCGCAGTTAAATAAATGGCTTGTCCGTTTCTCGGATATTGTGTTGAAAAATCAGAAACCTCCGACGAGATCTTCAAGCAGTTTCAAACTACAGCAGAAACCACCAGTACTAGGCAAAGCCCCCAAAATTGCTAGGTGAGAAGGGCAATCAGCGCAATAATTGTAGAGCCAATTGCTGTCGCTACTGCAATTTTGCTCCATAGGGCTGCACCTTCTTCCCGCTTCGCCTACATTTTTCCTTTAATCCATCCGACCTCACTTGCCAGCGCACTGATACTCTTCGTATTCTCATTAACTTGTGCCGTTATCGCGTCCAGTTGTTTTTCGATTCGCTGGTTGTCTTCCCGGCGCTGCTTCTCAAGCCGCTGGTTGTCTTCCCGGCGCTGCTCCTCAAGCCGAGCAAAATACTCAAGGACCTTGTCTTGAAAATCCTGATCTGACATTTTTTCTCTCCTTCCTTGCTGATTTGTGTTGGTGGCGCGCTTAGCAGTTTCCATGCCTTAATTGGCAAGAAACGCCCTAGAACCAAAAAGAAACCCGATTTTGACACAAAGGCTACTACCCCCGCGATGCACGTCGCATCTGGGCGTTTACGCCGCAAAAGCGGGGGTGTATACCATTGGAAACTGAATTGATGAAAACGCGTTTTAAGATTCCGAAGCCTCAATGACAGCCTGCGCCGCGGCGAGCCGTGCAATCGGCACACGGAACGGGGAACACGATACGTAATTGAACCCTAACCCGTAGCAGAACTTCACGGAACTGGGTTCACCACCATGCTCACCACAGATGCCGACCTTCAGTTCGGGCCGCGTCGCGCGTCCCTTCTCACAACCGATCTGTAATAGGCTGCCGACACCCTCCCGGTCCAGTACTTGGAACGGATCGTATTCAAGCACGCCGTTTTTTACATAATCCCCAAGGAATTTTTCCGCGTCATCACGGCTCATGCCGAAGGTTGTCTGGGTGAGGTCGTTGGTGCCGTAGGAGAAGAATTCGGCTTCGGCGGCGATCTTGTCGGCGGTGAGTGCTGCGCGAGGCAGCTCAATCATCGTGCCAACGAGGTATTCCACCCACATGCCTGCCTCTTTAAAAACAGCTTCTGCGGTTTCAACGACGACTTCGCGTTGCAAGGAGAATTCGTTGATATGCCCAACAAGCGGAATCATGATTTCTGGGAGCACTTTGATGCCGCGTTTTGTGACATCAATAGCGGCTTCAAAGATTGCACGCGCCTGCATTTCGGTTATCTCTGGATAGACAATGCCGAGTCTGCAGCCACGATGTCCCAGCATCGGGTTAAATTCGTGCAATTCTTCAACGCGTTCAGCCAACTTCCGCGGAGCGATTCCGAGTCGTGTCGCCAAGTCGTGGATCTCGGCTTCGTTTTTCGGCAAAAATTCGTGAAGCGGCGGGTCGAGGGTGCGGATAGTGACCGGGTAGCCAGCCATTGCCTCGAAGATGCCGATGAAATCTGAACGTTGATGCGGCAGCAGTTTCGCCAATGCCGCTTCACGTTCTGCTGTGTCATCGGCGAGAATCATCTCGCGGACAGCGTCGATGCCTGTACCGAAAAACATGTGCTCGGTGCGGCAGAGTCCGATGCCTTCTGCACCAAATTGCCTGGCATTTTGGGCATCCTCTGGTGTATCTGCATTGGTGCGAACGTCTAGGGAGCGGGCTTCATCTGCCCATTCCATGAGTATTCCAAATTGGCCACTCAGTTCAGGTTGGATGAGCGCGACCTGCCCGCTGAGGACATCGCCTGTAGAGCCGTTGAGCGTGATGAAATCTCCCTCGGTGTAGCGTTTACCGCCTACATAGAATTCTAATGCTTCTTCATTGATAAATAAGGCAGAACACCCGGCAACGCAGCATTTCCCCATGCCTCGCGCGACGACAGCGGCGTGGCTCGTCATACCGCCCCGGGCAGTGAGTATCCCCTCTGCGGCATCCATACCCCCGATATCCTCTGGCGATGTTTCGGCACGGACGAGGATAACTTTCTCACCGGCTGCGGCGAGCTCTTCGGCGCGAATTGCAGTAAAAACCACTTTCCCGACGGCTGCGCCGGGGGAGGCAGGTAAGCCTTGGGCGATAACCTCAACGTTCGCGCTCGGGTCAACCCGTGGATGCAACAGCTGATCCAAGTCATTTGCGGGGACACGTGTCAAGGCAGTCTGCTTATCGATGGCGCCTTCTTCAACCATCTCAACGGCGATGCGGACAGCCGCTTGTCCTGTCCGTTTCCCGTTCCGCGTTTGGAGCATGTAGAGCTTGCTGTCTTGAATGGTGAACTCTACATCTTGCATATCGCGGTAGTGCGCCTCTAGTCGCTCCCCAATACTCACCAACTCCGTGTATGCGTCAGGTGAGAGATTTCTCAACTCAGCGATTGGGAGCGGGGTGCGTATGCCTGCGACAACGTCTTCGCCTTGCGCGTTCATCAAAAATTCGCCGTAAAATTGGTTTGCCCCTGTTGAGGGATTGCGCGTAAAGGCAACCCCTGTGCCAGAACTGCCACCCATATTTCCAAACACCATTGACTGAACGTTGACTGCGGTGCGCCCGAGTTCTTCTGAAATATCGTTCAGGCGGCGGTACGTGATAGCGCGTGGGTTGCCAGAGGACTCAAACACTGCGTCCCTTGACATATCTAACTGTTGCCGGGGCACATCGGGGAAATCGTTCCCTGTTTTCTGCTTAATAATGTGTTTAAATTCATGCACGAGTGTCGATAGGTCGGCGGCATCTAATTCCGTATCTAATGTAACGCCCTTCGCCTTCTTCTTTTCTTCCAGTAAATGCTCAAATTCATCGTGATCGACGCGGAGTACAACGTTTCCAAACATCTGAACAAAGCGCCGATACGCGTCGTACGCGAAACGTTCGTTTCCTGATTTGGCGATAAGCCCTTTTATAGTGTCGTCATTCAAACCGAGGTTTAGAATCGTATCCATCATTCCCGGCATTGACACTGCAGCCCCTGAGCGGACAGAAAGGAGCAGCGGGTTTTCGGTATCGCCGAATTTAGCGTCTATGGCTACTTCTAGCTTCTGAAGATTCTCGTCAATTTGTTCGTCAAGCCCTTCAGGGTACTGCTTTTCGTTTTCGTAGTATAATTTGCAAACCTCTGTGGAGATAGTGAAACCGGGGGGGACTGGCACGCCTAGGTTCGTCATCTCTGCGAGATTCGCCCCTTTACCGCCGAGCAGCATCCGCATCGTGGCGTCGCCTTCGCCTTCACCTGCCCCAAAGAAGTAAACATACTTTGGTTGTGACATTAAAAAACCTCTCTTCGTATAATTCAACAAATGTAATAAAGGAAATGGATTTGAGCCCTTCACAGATCAAATCCCCAGCTCGAAAATGTCATACAAGGTATTGATCTGATCACATCCCAGCTCGGGTAAGTTTCTGATACCAACTGCCGCTAGATAGAATAAATCGTGCGACTGGCTTCCTCAAATTCCGGTTTAAATGGATCGGTAGAAAGATAGAGGATTTGGTACGGCTCATAAAGTTGAATATAACTCCAATTGACCCCACAAAGCACTTTTCCTTCATTAACCTTCTTGATAAACTTGCCTCGAAATTTGGCTCGAGTCCGTTCAGGTGGAAAGTGCTCTGCATGGTGAATCTGTTCATTATTCACGATGCGTTCCACCTCATCGCGATTTTCAAGCGTATAGTAGAGACTTGCCTCGGTCCGCACATTGTGGTATTTCAGATCCAAGAGTCTCACTTCTGGCGAATCCCAATTCAGTGAACGCTTCGCGACGTAGGTTTGGAGCCACCGCCACTTAATTACCCAGTCTAGTTCGCGTTCTAACTGCATCGGATCCTTTTCCAAACATGTCAGGACGTACTCCCATCGCGCCATCACCTGTCCAGTTGTTGAATCAGATTCAGCCTGTTCAAGGTATCGCTTGGCACACTGCAAATATTGCCACTGTAGCTGCACTGCGGATAGCCTTTTTCCGTTTTCGAGCTCAATCTGATGTGTGCATGTGGTATCGTTGGAGATTTGGCGAATAGCTTTAACCGGGTCGCGGAGGGCAAACCGTTGCGGAATGAAGTTGTCCTCAATCATGCGGAGAATTATGCCTGTCGTGCCTACCTTCAGAAAGGTCGAAAATTCGGACATGTTGGAATCGCCAACAATGACGTGTAACCGTCTGTATTTCTCCCGGTCAGCATGCGGTTCATCGCGCGTGTTGATAATCCCGCGAGCTGTCGTTGTGGCGATGGATATTTCTTCACGGATGTGTTCGGCGCGCTGCGAGATGGCGTAAAAGCCGCGATGACTTGGTTTGATTTTACCGGCACCCGCGAATATCTGCCGAGTGACAAAGAACGGAATTAACTGGGCCGCCAATTGACGGAAGTTGACGTGCCGTTCCATCAGGTAGTTTTCGTGGCAGCCATAGGTATTTCCAGGTGTATCCAAATTATTTTTAAAAATTGAAATCCTGCCATAGAACCCATCATTCCGCATTCGGCGTTCTGCGGTGCTGGCGAGTCGTGTTATGATGCGTTCGCCTGCTTTATCGTGCGCAACCAGTTCGGCAACATCATCGCATTCCGGGGTTGCATATTCTGGGTGGCACCCGATGTCTTGGTAAAACCGTGCCCCATTTTCAAGGAAAACATCCGGGTACATTCGTCCTGCAACGATTTCACGAAACAGGTACATCACGGCGTTCTGAACGGTGAGTGTTTTCCCCCGCGGCCCATCGGGTGTCCAGATGATTCCGAATTCAGTTTCCAATCCGTAAATTCTACGTTGCATTGCCTAACCCTCTTAAACCTGATAACTGACAAACCGACACCTACTGAAAGCAGAAATCCCTTCCGCTGTTTACAAGTAGCCCTTCATGCCAAACAAATTCTCATTACTGCAACAGGCCGCCAACCTCCTCCGTGGAGAACCGGCGAAATTTCCGTCGTTCCGCAGTCTGCTCAAGGCACGCGACCTCTATTGTCTGAGGGGTAATTTCATTATTTTCTTCTGCGTCTGCTTTAATGGTTTGAAAGGTCTGTGTCACGAGTTGTAACGCTTTTGCTATCTCTAAATCCTCTGAATAGTTTTGCTCAAGAATTTCCCTAATTTCAGTAGCACGCCCACCGATGACCGCGTATTTTTCCTCTTCCCAATAGATACCGTCATAATCAATATGGTAAATCTGATTGTTTTGGCTTCCCAAACCTGTTGGGGAATCCCCTGTGCCTACCTCACAGATGAGCAGTTCAATCTCCAGGGGTTTTGCATCCCATGCTTGTGCAACTGCCCCCATGTGTTGTGAGTAGACGTTCGTCAACCATTTTGCGGTGACATCTTCGCGGTAGTAGCGAAACCCTTTAATTTCTGATTCGCGGATACCTGCAACGCGGAGTGCTTCATATTCAGCAATGCGGCCTGCTGATGCCAGGGCAATCCGATCGTAAATTTCAGAAATTTTAAAGGTGGTTTTGCGAGGATTTTCCGCCACCATCAAGATACCGTGTCGGTATTCTAAAACAACAACTTCTTTCGCTTGTTCAATGCCTCGACGGACAAAATCTTCTTTATCCTGACGAATTTGCTCCGGCGAAACATAATACGGTGTGGACATCTTTTGTACACTTAACTTCTGTGCCGTTTGCATCGTTCGGCAAACGGGTTTCGGACTCAGTAAAGTCCTTTTGAAAATAATTGGGATCGCTGCACACTTACAAAACACCCTTACAGCAATTGTTCTAGGCGCGAGATTAACTCCTGATAGAGCCCTTCAACGGTTTCATCAGGAATCTCGGAGACACCTGACTCGGTAATAATGCTGAACGTCGGGAAAATTTTCCGGAGGAGATCTGGGCCACCGGTCGCGATATCCTCATCGGCAGCATCCCAGAGAGCTTCTGCGACAATCTCTAGCGCGTCTTGATGGGAGAGCCCAGGACGGTAGCGTTTCTTCAGCGTTGCTCGGGCATCTTTTCCCCCGGAGCCAATTGCGTAATAGGCGTTCTCCTCATAGCGTCCCCCGATTGCATCGTACTTGAAAATCCGTCCGCTCCGCCGCTTTAAGTCGTAGCCGGCAAAGAGCGGTAAAACAATTAAGCCCTGCATAGCTAGCCCCAGATTGGAACGCACCAAGTGTGACAGGAAGTTCGCTTGGCCTTCCAGACTGAGGCTAACGCCCTCGGTCTTTTCGTAAAATTCTAGCTCCACTTGAAAGAGTTTTGCCATCTCAATGCAGGGGCCAGCTACCCCTGCAACGGCAATGGCTGCGTGCCTATCGACTTTATAAACCTTCTGAATGCGCCGCTCACCGACTTGATACCCTTCTGTTGCTTGCCGGTCACCTGCGAGAACCACGCCTTCGTCGCATACAACAGCCAACACCGTGGTGCCTTCGTAGGGGCGGCCGGGTATATCCGAAGACGCATCTATCCATCCGGTTGTCTTGTTGAACGCCGCTATATCTGAGGTGTGCGCGTTCAGATGTACCAACAATTCGGGGTGCCGACGCTTCAGAATTTGGAAAAAATCGGAAGTGCCATAATCACCAAGGTCGAGCAAACTTACTGCCCCCCTCGCTGAATATAGTTTTCGACGAATTCCTCGGAATCTTCTTCCAAGATCTCGTCAATTTCGTCAAGAAGTGAGTCTAAATTTTCGGCGAACTCCTCGTCCATTTCACCATGCGGCACGGCGGGCTGGATATCTTCAGTTTCAGTTGCCTGGTGTTCAAGGTGTTCCTGGTGTTCCTGCCGTTTTTCGGTTGACATTGTGTTCTCCTTTATAGAACAGATTTTATCTGTCTGTCTTTACCGCGCTGCCTTTGATTTCCTTAACAAGTTCTTCTGCTGTACAGTAGTTCAGCAGTTCCCCAACAATCTGTTGTGTGCCGAAGTGTGGGCGCTCCATCATGATTTTGTCAAAGCCTGTTTCGGCTTTAAAAACCATTGAGTTCCAACTGGCACTGTGAATCTGCTCTGGAAACTTCCGTAAACAGGTGCCACGAAAGTAGGCACGCGTGTCCACGGGTGGATAGTGCATCGCATGAACAATTTCCTCATGGCTCAGCAATCGTTCAACATGCCCGTTTTTAAGCAGTCTTATGTAAAGTCCCTTATCTGGACGGATGTCATGATATTGCAAATCCAGCATCCGCAAATGCGCATCGCTCCATGGAAAGCCGTGCCGTTTTCGATACGCGTCCATTAGTTTCTTTTTGATAACCCAATCTAGATGGCGGCTTAATTGCCTCGGGTCGGTTTCTAAAGTATCCAACACATATCCCCATTTCTCCAGTACATCTTCGACGACTGGCGTGCGCTCTTCGGTGACGAGGTGCTTGTGCGCTAGTTCAAGATAAGCGCGTTGCACCTGAATGGGACTCCACTGTCGCCCATCTGCGAGTTCAATCGGGTTTTTGCATGACAGGTCTCGCGATATCTTTTTTATCGCCGCGACAGGTTCTTTCAACCTGAATTGTTCACCCACTACGCCCTTTTCAATTAACTGAATTATGATAAAGGTAATTCCCACCTTCAGATAGATGCTGAATTCAGACATGTTAGAATCGCCAACAATGACATGCAAGCGTCGATAAAGTTTTTCATCAGCATGCGGTTCATCGCGCGTGTTAATCAACGGGCGCTCTACCATGGTACTGAGCCCCACCTCTTTTTCAAAGAAATCCGCGCGTTGCGACAACTGGTAATCTGTATCCTCGGCACCATTTTCGGCACCCACTTTTCCGCTGCCCGTGATAATGATACGAGTGACGAGGAAGGGCGTCAGCCCATTAACGATAGCATCAAATGGCACCTTGCGGGACATAAGATAGTTTTCATGGGAACCGTAACTATGCCCCTTGTAATCCGTGTTGTTTTTATAGATGATAATTTCTTGGTTGTCAAGCAAAAGGCGTTCGGCTGTCAATCGGCTGACTTCTAAAATTAATTCACCTGCTTTCTCGTATATAAGCAGGTCGCGCGCATTCGTGCATTCCGGCGTGCAATACTCAGGGTGGGCGTGGTCCACGTAGTAGCGCCCCCCATTTACCAGGATGTCGTTAATAACGCTGCTGCTTGCAGTATCTACGGCTGTCGCTTCTCCTTCAGCCATAAACCCGCGCGCGTCCATCAACGGGCTTTCTTGTTCATAATCCCACGTGACAGACGCGACATTTCCGCTTTTATAGGCATTGACAACCAATGTCGAAGCGGCAACCGGATCTTGCTCACGCGCATTTTTGACTGAGATGCCGTACTCAGTCTCTGTTCCCATTATTATTGGTATTTCCATTGTTTACCAGAATTCACAGGATTAACGAACATTTCAATTAGAAAAAAGTGCCGCCTCGGGTCACCCGAACATCCTGTTTTCTCTCTGGGTCCGGTTTATTAATCAAGGCACGGATATTGACAATCTTTTCGCCCTTCCGTCCTGAAATTTTTGCCCAATCATCAGGATTCGTTGTATTCGGAAGATCCTCGTTTTCGTGATACTCTTCCCGGATAGCTGCCTTTACGTCATTGAGGGATAGCCCTTTCTCCCGCCCTTCGGAGCCGATAAGCCGTTTAATAGCGGCCTTTTTTGCGCGTGAAACGATGTTTTCGATCATTGCACCGCTAACAAAATCCTTGAAAAAGAGGGTTTCCCGTTCGCCTCGAGCATAGGTTACCTCAATGAACCGATTTTCATCTGTGGTTGCGTACATCTCAGTTACGGCTTCATCAATGAGGTACTTCGCGATTGCGTGGGTATCCCTATCAAACTGTTCGGATTCGCTTTTGGCAAAGGGCAAGCCTGGTGTCAGGTATATAGCGAAGATATCCTTAGCCCCGTCTTTGTTGGGCCTGTCAATTTTAATTTTAATATCCAGTCGTCCTGGACGCAAAACTGCGGGATCTAGCAGGTCCTGCCGATTACTTGCGCCAATCACAATGACATCTCGGAGATGTTCCACACCATCGATTTCGGAGAGGAATTGTGGCACGAGCGTTGATTCCATATCCGATGAGATTCCAATGCCTCTGGAACGGAAAAGCGAGTCCATTTCATCAAAGAAGATAATAACAGGAAACCCTTCCTTCGACTTATCGCGTGCTTTTTGGAAGACTTCACGGATTTTCCGCTCCGTTTCCCCTACGTACTTATTTAGAAGTTCAGGCCCCTTGATATTAATAAAATAGCCGCGTACTTCATCTCTGCCGGTCTGTTTTCGGACGCGTTTGGCGATACTACTCGCGACAGCTCGGGCTATCAATGTTTTGCCACAGCCGGGCGGTCCATAGAGAAGAACCCCCTTTGGTGGTGAGAGGTTGAATTCTTGATATTCCTTCGGGTAAAGGTAGGGCATCTCTATAGCATCGCGAATTGATTCTATCTGCGTGTCAAGTCCGCCGATGTCCCCGTAGCCGATATCTGGGACTTCCTCCAGGAGCAGGTCGTCGACTTCTCGTTTGGGGAGTTTTTCCATGAGCATACCGCTGGCATGGTTGAGAAGGACATTGTCTCCAGTCTTCATGGGTTCACCCTTAAGTGCCGCAGCGACTCGGACTACGCGCTCTTCATCCGTGCGGAGGCTGACGATAGCCCGTCCTTCCTCAATCCATTCCTTAACTTTCACAACATCACCGTGCTTTTCAGCCGGTTTGATGCCAACGACGTTCATCCCGCTATTCACAATGACTTCTTGCCCCACCTCCAGTTCTTGTGCCTTGAGAGCCGGGTCGAGATTCACGCGCCATTTTCTGCCGCTGATGTCAATATCCACGGTGCCATTGTCATTTAATCCAAGGAAAACCCCGTAGTTATTCGGCGGCGCGCTAAGCTGTTCTACTTTTTCCTTGAGGATTTCCAGCTTCTCTTTCGCCTCTTGTAGGGTATTCTTTAGTTTTCGGTTGTGCCGGTGTGCCTGCATCAACTCACGCGTCATGTCATAGAGCCGAGCGTCAACATCTTGGGAAGGCGAGATACGCTTCTGTTTTCTCAGTTCCTCAAGTTCACTCTCAAGCCGGTCGATCGTCCACTTGTGTTCACGAAGCTGCTGTTGGTACCAGGCCCCATCGGAGGGTGATTGCTCCGAATCGGATTCATCAATCAATTCATCAAGGAAGGAATCCTGGGAATTTCCGCTTTTGATAGCCATACGTGAGGTTCTCACTTTCTAAAACGATTTTCGTACCCTATCCGCGCCGATTTAAATTATCGGTGAACGTCAATTGCTCCGTAGTTCCGAAACCGCGAGCATAGGGTACAAGTTAGCCGGATTAGGTCTGATTTGAGGCTCAAACCCAACACTTCTATTTCATTATAGCATTGAAAGAAAAAAATGTCAAGAAAAAGTTTAGACACATCGTTGAAAACCTAAAATTTTTCTTTAAAGGAAGAACTGAGCACCCCTGGTTTGGACAGGTGAACCTGATAACTGGAGGGACAGAGATGGACTCCGCCTCTCCAGAACAGAAGGATATCCTAACCAGCGCCCTTAATTTTCGTCGGCAACCTCTACGTCGTTTTCCGGAATTGCGCCGGCAGTAGATTGCGGTGCAAGGTTAAGGCTCTCCCGAATCTTCGCTTCAATTTGCGCCGTAATTTCCGGGTTATCCTCTAGGTACTGCTTAACATTGTTTCGTCCTTGGCCAATGCGTTCGCCGTTATATGCGAACCAAGAACCGCTCTTTTGGATGAAATCGTTCTCAACAGCAATATCCAACAGGTTTCCTTCTTTGGAAATGCCTTCGCCGAACGTGACATCATATTCTGCCTCTTTGAAAGGGGGCGCCACTTTATTTTTTGCCACTTTGACGCGGACTCGGCTCCCAAGAATGTCGCTGCCTTCTTTAATCTGCTGCCCCCGGCGCAGTTCCAAGCGAACAGAGGCATGGAACTTAAGGGCGAGCCCACCAGGGGTTGTATCCGGGTTGCCGAACATGACTCCAATTTTTTGCCGAATTTGGTTTGTAAAAATAACACAAGTTTGGGATTTATTGGTGACACCCGACAGTTTGCGCAAGGCCTTGGACATTAAACGAGGCAATAACCCAACGTGTTGATCGCCCATTTCGCCCTCAATTTCGGCTTGCGGTGTCAACGCCGCCACTGAGTCAACAACAACCACGTCAACTGCACCACTGCGGATGAGGGTTTCCACAATCTCTAATGCTTGTTCACCCGCGTCGGGTTGGGCAATCAACAGAGTTTCCATGTTCACCCCGATTTTTCGGGCGTAGGTAGTATCCAACGCGTGCTCAACATCAATAAACGCTGCTGTTCCGCCCAATTTTTGTGCTTCGGCGACAATATGGAGGGCTAAGGTGGTTTTTCCAGTGCCCTCATGGCCGTAAATTTCAACGATTCTGCCGCGGGGAACACCCCCAACACCGATTGCAAGGTCTAAGGCAAGGGAACCGGTCGGAACTGCCTCAACAGGGACTATCTCACTGTCTGTGAAACGCATGATGGCCCCTTTGCCGAATTCACGTTCTATCTGTGAAATCGCCTGGTCGATGGCTTTTTGTTTCTTCTCGTCTGACATCTTTTATGTTTCTCCTTGTGCTTCTGCGCGATTAGGAAATCGCGTCTATTGGGAAAAATGACATAACGTTTAACGGACTATAGATTGCCCCCTTGGGGTGCAACTGACTCCGCATTAGGGTAATCTCATTCACTGTCAGGGTCGCGCTATCAATTGTATCATATTTCCGAAAAAGCGTTGTAAACGGCTTTAGATTAATCCTGCTTCTGAGTCGCGCGAGGGTGAGATGGGCGTGAAACTGCTCATTTCTAGAAAAACTTGATGGATAGCCAAGTTGTACCAGCTGAAGATCCACCGCTTCAGCAAGTCGTGCTACGGCTGATGCTCCCCGTTTTACGCCCACCCAGACAACGCGCGGGCGAATCAGATTAGGAAACGCGCCGATACCCCCAATCTCCATGGAAAATGGCACCTGCGTTTCAGCCACTGCCTGAACTGCTTGGCTAACCTCGCCAATCGCTTCGTGGCGAATATCACCCAAAAACTTCAGCGTCAGGTGGAAATTTCCCGGCTTTGTCCATGATGCCTTGCCCATTTTGGGTCGGAGGGCCTCCTGTATCGGAGGCAGTAGCCTTTGAATCGCTTCCGGTATCTCAACCGCTACAAAACAGCGCACAACTTTGCTTTTGATCACATGTCTGCTCCTGAACGCCCGCGTTCTCCTGTTTGTATAAACCCGTATAGCAGCTTGCGATTACTGATCAAGAATTCCGTTCCTGAGGCAACAGTTAACACCAACGGAAGGTACATCATAAAGTAGATGGGACCGTGTTTTTGAATAATGAATTCGGTATTCAGTTCACTCTGAAATGCGAGGAGTATTAGGCTGATGATAATGACAACCAACTGAGAAGATGTCTTATATTTTCCCCATTTATTCGCTGCCACTACCTGTCCACATTTTGCAATAAACACAACGCGCAGCCCTGTCACGATGGACTCGCGGCCGATGATGATTAAAACCATCCATGCCGGGATTAAGCCGCCTTCAACCCGCTCAAAAAGCGTGAAACAGATTAACACAGCAACTACCAACAACTTATCAGCGAGCGGATCCATGAATTTCCCGAATCCTGTTACACCCTGTTTCCGGGCAATTTTCCCATCAAAATGGTCTGTCAGGGCTGCGACTGCGAAAATGATTAACGCGGCGCGCATCCAGTTTGCCTGAAAACAGAGTATCAACGGTGGTACCAGAAACAACCGTAAAAGCGTTAGGAGATTTGCCAACCGTAAAAGGGTCCGAAAATGCATAATGTGTTGCCGAAAAAGATTAATTCTCTTCGGAGAGATCTATTACCTCGGCATCCTTGGGCACAACAAACTTGAAAAGGTCTGGGCCTAACTTCTTATCACGTTCAATCTGAGAAAGGGCAACAATGACACTCTGACGCGTTCCATCTTCAAATTCGGTCTTGTAGCCAAATTGGACAGGAAGCCACTCGCCTGTTTTAACCCAGATTTCAAGAATTTCCTTGGTACTCGTACGCACCATGTGCGGTTTGGGAGTCAGTTGAATCTGGTATATCCCTTTCGGATTCGCAAACTCGTCCGGAATAAGTGCCATATCATAGTTTTTTTGCACATTCTCAAGCGAGGCACCCATCCCTGGCAACAGTTCCCTACGCTCCGAGTTGTTCCATTTCATCTTATTGACTTGGTTGAGGATCGGTGTATACGTCCAACCGTACTCCCCATCCAAAACGGTAAGTTGGACAACCTTTGAGGCATCTTTCCGATCAACATATTCTTTGCGGAGCAGATTCGGTTTCTCAAATATAAACCGCCCGCGAGCGACGCTTTGCCTAGCCGCGAACAGCGTTGTCTCCTCAAAGTTCGCGCTGAAGTTCTCAGATTTCTCGTACGCCTTTTTGAAATTCTGAAAAATCTCATCAACGCTCTGGGCATATCCGCTATTGACAAACATCACCGAAAGGAGCATCACTTTTAACATGAAACTTCGGAAACTAACAAGCTTCACGAAAGCAGTACCCCAATAGATTTGTCTCATAATGTGCCACCTCCCCTATCTGTCAAAAAGTACTCGACAGCTTGAAAAACTGACTTCCTAAATAGTATAGCATATTTTATTTTCGTGTGTCAACGCTATTTTTTGTTTTTTCGATGTGTATCGCTTTTTTAACTTCCGCTTCTGGGGCGTACACGCGCGACCAGTCAGTGAGTCCAACCTCCGCGGCGTTGGGCTGTTCCAAGGCACACACGACGAGACGTTCCAAAGTTTCTGCAACCGGAGGCTCCCGAAATATCGCCTGAAACCATAAGCCAAAGGTTTTGATGGCCTCCGGAGATTCCGAAAACGCCCAAAAGATAACCCTACAAAAATCAAGCCCTTCGTCCACCCACTTCTGTGAAATCCATACCCCTTCAGGGAACCCATGAAAAAGTTGTAACAAATCCGCGATTAAGACAGGTAATTCTTGATTGAGATAGGAGATCCCGGGAAGAATATCAAATTGGATTCCATATTTGTGTGCCTGTAGGGCTGATGCTGATTGTGGCTGAACTTTTTGAGATTTTTCTGAACGCCGTAACATATTTAATTTCCAACGCGAAAATTGACATATCCAATAACCAAGCGACTGACGCTTTTAAGGAGTATACAACGAATTTGATGTGATGTCAAAGTATTCCTTCGCGCGCTCCGCGCATCGACAGAAAAATATATTTTTCCAAACAACGGCACGCAGACATGCTTTAACCTCGTGCATCAACGCCTTGATTCGTGAGCACAGAGACAGCATCCAATGCCAACTAAATAAATTCTAATGGACAAACTGACTAAGCACATGGTATAGTACATGTTAAAGATTTGACAATTTTCTATTTCCTTAAAAAAGGCACTTATGGAAACCGATTCTGAACGAATAAAATCTCTTAAAAATCAACTTAAGGAACATATCCTAATCCTTGATGGCGCGATGGGTTCATTACTCCAGACGTATCGTCTCACCGAAGCAGATTTTAGAGGCGAACAGTTTGAAAACCATCCCTGCGAACTTAAAGGCTACAACGACCTGCTTTCGCTAACCCAACCGCAGATTGTGCGCGAAATCCACACGGGTTACTGTCGCGCGGGCGCGGACATCATTGAGACCAATACGTTTACAAGCACGCCTGTCTCAATGGCAGACTACCAACTACAAGATGCCGCATATCACGTCAACTATGCTGCTGCGCGCATCGCTCGTGAGGTCGCGGATGAATGGACATCGCCCGAAAAACCTCGTTTCGTCGGAGGCAGCATGGGGCCCACGAACCGCAGCTGCTCCATTTCACCATCAGTGAACGACCCTGGCTATCGAAATATTACCTTTGCACAACTCGTTTCTGCCTACACAACGCAAGCAGAGGGCTTAATTGATGGCGGTGCAGACCTGCTTATCGTCGAAACCGTTATGGATACACTCAACTGTAAAGCCGCGCTCTTCGCAATTCAAATGCTTTCGGAAGCGCGAGGCATTGACATCCCATTGATTGTTTCCTCAGACAGAAGCGGTGGCGGCGGTCGCAATCTATCCGGGCAGACGGTGGAAGCTTTTTGGAACTCCGTTCGGCACGCAAACCTGCTCGCTGTCGGCTTAAACTGTGGTTTCGGCGCGCAACAAATCCGTCCGTATCTCGCCGACATGGCGAAAATCGCCGACATCCCCGTTATCTGTTATCCGAACGCCGGACTTCCTAATGAACTCGGGCACTATACGCAAACCCCCACCGAAATGGGAGAATGGATGCAGGAGTTCGCCGAAAAGGGCTTTCTCAATATCGTCGGGGGCTGTTGTGGCACGAGGCCTGAACACATCGAAACAATTGCCAAAGTCGCCGCGGCGTATCCACCCCGACGCCCCTCACCACAAACACAGGCATGCCGTTTGAGCGGATTAGAGGCTTTCAATATCACCCCCGATTCCCTTTTTGTTAACGTTGGAGAACGGACAAACGTAACAGGATCCCGACGATTTGCAACGCTGATTAAAAAAGGCAACTACGAAACGGCGTTAGAAGTTGCTCGAGCTCAGGTGGAAAACGGTGCCCAACTCATCGACATTAATATGGACGCGGGAATGTTAGATGCCGAAACCGCGATGGTGAAGTTCCTCAATCTCATCGCGGCGGAACCGGATATTAGCCGCGTGCCTATCATGCTTGATTCAAGCCGCTGGGAGGTGATAGAGGCTGGCTTGGCGTGCATCCAAGGGAAGGGGGTTGTCAACTCAATCAGTTTGAAAGAGGGAGAAGCCGATTTTTTAGCGAAGGCGCAGCAAATACGCCGCTATGGTGCCGCCGTTATTGTCATGGCATTTGACGAAGAAGGGCAAGCCGAAACTTACGAACGGAAAGTGGCAATCTGTCGCAGGGCCTACCAACTCTTGACAGAAAAGGCCGGTTTTCTACCGGAGGACATCATCTTCGATGCGAATATCTTCGCGGTTGCCACTGGCATTGAAGAACACAACGAGTACGCAAAAGCGTTTATTGACGCGTGCCGCGAGATTAAAGCCACCTGCCCCCATGCCTTGGTGAGCGGTGGTGTGAGCAACATCTCCTTTGCGTTCCGAGGCAACGACACGGTGCGCGAAGCGATGCACGCTGCGTTTCTCTACCACGCCATCCGTGCCGGCATGGATATGGGCATCGTCAATGCAGGGCAACTCGCTGTCTATGACGAACTGCCCAAAACACTCCTGGAAGCAGTGGAGGATGTCCTGTTTAACCGTCGAGCCGATGCAACAGACCGGCTCGTTAATCTCGCTAAAGCACTGAAGGGAAACCAAGCGAACAAGCGGCGTGGGGGGGATAGGCAGGAATGGCGGAAACTGCCCGTTGAAAAACGACTCCGACACGCCCTTGTAGAAGGAATTATTGAATTTATTGAATCCGATACGGAAGAAGCGCGGCGAAACTACGAACGCCCCATCCACGTCATTGAGGGACCTTTGATGGACGGCATGAATCGTGTCGGCGAGCTGTTCGGTGCAGGGAAAATGTTTCTCCCACAAGTCGTTAAAAGCGCGCGTGTGATGAAAAAGGCCGTTGCACATCTGATTCCGTATATCGAAAAGGAACAAGAAGCCGGGGCAATTCGCTCCAGGGGAAAAATTGTCATGGCGACTGTGAAGGGCGATGTACATGACATCGGCAAGAATATCGTCGGTGTGGTGTTGGGCTGCAACAATTACGAGGTTATCGATCTCGGCGTGATGGTGCCTGCCGACCAGATTTTGGAAACCGCACGGAAACTGAACGCCGATATTATTGGATTAAGTGGGCTTATCACCCCGTCGTTAGACGAGATGGTGAACGTTGCAAAGGAGATGGAACGTGAAGGCTTCCGCATTCCGCTGCTTATCGGTGGCGCGACCACCTCAAAGGTGCATACCGCAGTTCAGATTGAGCCTACCTATGGCGGTGCAACCATTCATGTCAAGGATGCTTCCCGAAGCGTTGGGGTTGTGAGCAATCTGCTGAACCCTGAAAAACAGCGTCAGTTTGCCGATGAAACGCGTACCGAATACGCAGCAATCCGGGAACGCCGGGCTAAAAACAGGAAACAGGCGAACCTACTTCCGTTATCCGTGGCACGGGAACGGAAGTTCACGCCAGATTGGCGGAATTATCAACCCCCTATGCCACGCACGACAGGCATCACTGTCTTTGAAGACTATCCGTTGGAGCAGCTGATTAACTATATTGACTGGAGTCCATTCTTCACGACATGGGGACTTCGCGGTAAGTACCCGAATATACTGGAAAATCCAGAAGTCGGCGAGGAAGCGTATAAACTTCTTAAAGATGCCGAAACGCTCCTCCATACTATCGTAGAAAAGAGAAGGCTTCAGGCACGTGCTGTCGTTGGCCTTTTCCCTGCCAACGGTGCCGGTGAAGGTACCGCAATTTACGCAGATGAATCCCGGACAGAGACGGTAGCCACGCTGCACCACCTACGTCAACAGACAGAACAACCCTTCACGCGACCGAATCTCAGTCTCGGCGATTTCATTGCCCCGAAGGCAACATCGCTGCCGGACTATATCGGAGCATTCGCTGTAACAACAGGTATCGGTGTCTCCGAACTCTGTGCCGAGTTTGAACAGAAGCAGGACGATTACAACAGCATTATGGCGAAGGCTCTGGCAGACCGGCTGGCAGAGGCTTTCGCGGAACGGATGCATCAGTTCGTCCGCACAACGCTTTGGGGTTATGCACCAGATGAAACGTTGGATAACGATGCATTGATTGCGGAAAAATACAGCGGAATTCGGCCTGCACCGGGGTACCCAGCTTGTCCCGACCATACCCAAAAGCGGGTGTTATTTGCGTTGCTGAACGTTGAGGAAAACACGGGTATCTGTTTAACTGAGAGTCTGGCGATGTCCCCAGCCGCATCTGTGAGTGGGTGGTATTATTCGCATCCGGATGCGCGGTATTTCAGCATTGGCAGAATCGGGGAAGATCAGGTTGAGGATTATGCGGAACGAACTGGCATGGAGATTGAAACCGCTACCCGTTGGCTCAAGCCTTTGCTGCCCTGAATTTCGTTTGATATTCAGAAAATTTTCTTATCGAGCGGAGACTTAGAAGGCTATCTGACTGCACAGGCGCTGCAGCAAATTGAACGTATTAAGCGCGCTTGCCCGACTGTTGCCCCGAAACGCCCCGTAGCAGTTGCCGTTTTCAAATAATTCGCTAAAGGAAAAAACATGCAAACATCTCACAAATATCTGGATCCGGTCGCGCTTTCTCGTCTCGGGAGCCTGGAGCTCGTCGCCCGCCTCGTGGTTGAAGGGTTCGTTACCGGGTTGCACAAAAGCCCGTATCAGGGGTTCAGCGTTGAATTCGCGGAACACCGACAATATATGCCCGGTGATGAAATCCGCCATATTGATTGGAAAGTTTACGGAAAATCCGACCGGTACTACGTCAAAAAGTTTGAAGAGGAGACGAACCTGCGGGCGTATATCCTCCTCGATACAAGCGCGTCAATGAACTACAAACACGCCGAGGAAGCACTGACTAAGTTTGAATACGGCTGTTATCTCGCTGCCTCCCTCACCTACCTCATGCTGAAACAACGGGATTCTGTTGGCTTGGCGCTTTTCGATACAGACATTACCCAATACATTCCGCCGAGGGGTGCCGCAACGCATCTGCGCGCCATTATGTCCGCTTTAGAGAATGCAACGCCCGGCAAGGAGACCGGGCTGAGCAGCCTCTTCCACGAACTCGCCAAGCGGATTGTGAGACGGGGGCTGGTTATCGTTATCTCGGACCTGCTTGATGAACCCGCGCATGTCATCTCCGCCCTCAAACATCTCCGCCATCAAAAACACGAGGTGATCGTTTTCCACCTGTTGGACCCTGCTGAGCTGACCTTTCCTTATGAAGGCGCTGTCGTTTTTCGGGATATGGAAACCGGGCAGACACTGTCAACACAAGCCGACACCCTGAAAGCAGCATATCTTGAGAAACTAAACGAGTTTATCCAGAGTTACCGCCGTGGATGTGGCGCGAGCCTAATTGATTATGTGCAGATGGATACTGCTACACCGTTTGATTACGCGTTGTCTGCGTATCTGTCTCGGCGAAAGTAGCAGGCCGCGCGGACACCTCACCTTGACTCACTAAGGAAATTGTGATATAGTGAAGGTGGCTGGAATCTTAGGTAACAAGCGGATACGAAAAACTGCTCCTATAACGGAGAAAACCTATGAAAACGTATCGAATTGCAATTTTGGGATGTAGAGGACGTGGGACAGCGGCAGCACGAGCATATCACGCACACCCGCGCACAGAGATTGTCGGCCTCTGCGACCTGGTTGAAGAACGCCGCGATACATTAGGCGACGAAGTCAACGTCACCGCGCGGTTCGCCGATTTAGATGCGATGATTCGGCAGACGCAGCCCGACATCGTCGCGATTCCTACCGGCACGGAGTTCCATTACGATTTGTGTATGCGCGTGCTGGAGCACAGTGTCCACATTGAGGTCGAAAAACCGATGTGTGTGGATCTGGTGCAAGCGGATGCCATCATCGCTAAAGCGGAAGCGAAAGGCGTGCAGGTTGCGGTGCATCATCAAGGTAGGGTTGGCGCATCGATGCAGACAATTGCGCGCGCCTTTAATGCTGGAAAAATCGGCGAGCTGCGATATATGTACGGCAGCGGGAAGGGCTACTACGGCGGCTACGGCTTAATGAACATCGGCACGCACATGCTTAACAACATGCTGCACTTCGGGAAACGCTGCCAAAACGTTGTCGCGCAACTTACAACGGGTGAACAGCCCATCACGCCAAAAGATGTCGTTCCGTCGCCGAGTGGTATGGGCACTATTGCAGGCGAATATATCACCGCAACGCTGCAGTACGAAGGCAATGTCACCGGTACGCTGCTCCAACACCGTTTTGACAAAATGGACACTAACGCGTATTCAATGGAGCTTTATGGGAGCGAGGGTAGGCTATTCTGGAAAAGCGGTGGCGCGTGGTGGTTGCCGACACCGCACTATGTCCCCGATGGCACGCACGACCGGTGGGAAGCCTTGGAGCTTATCTACCCTGAACATTATGATGGGAGAGGTAGTGCCTCGGAAGCCGATTATTGGTTTGTCGAGGAATATGTCAACGCCTTGGATGAAGGCAGAGCCCATGAGTGCAGCGGCACAGAAGCACGGCACATCATTGAGATGATGATGGGCATCTTTGAGTCCGCGGCTTACGGCACAGGCGTGAATCTTCCGCAAGCCGATCGGCGGCACCCTTTGCTGCGGTGGCGAGAAGAGGCAAGATTAGAAACACCAGCAGACATGCCGCGCGCATATTGGGAGTGGCTGACGTTGGAATAGAGGCGTATTGGACAGTAAGTTCTACAGTATGGGTGCGGTGCCGGTGTAAGGATTTAGAGGAAAACAACAGATAAATCGCCCATTTCATTGGAATTACGTAGATTCAAGAAGATAGGGGGATTTCGTTTTCGGTTTTCTGTCCTTCTGCGGAATAAGTCGGGATTCGGCGAGCCCGCCTACGGGAGAACTAAATACCCCTATCAAGAAGATTTCTTCTTTTGACACATATACACAAAATGTAGAAACAACATTTGCTAAAAATTGCAAACGCTCCGATGACGACTGTGTGCCAACTGACAAAGGTTCTTCTACTAGTCATTGACACTCTCAATCAGTAAGTGCTTCCTCAGCAGTTTCTCTGAAATCGACATCAACTTGCTTTGCATAACCTCGTTTGTGTGCGGAGCAGCGGTGTGTCAGCATCTCTTGCGTTTTAGGAAACCATGAGTTAGGGGAACATCCGTTTTTCAAACGTGAGAAAAAAGCTGTCAATTCCACAGAAAAGTGGTATAATATTTATGGGGGATTCCTTTTGGTAAAAGTTTTGATTACCTCATTATATCAGATGGTGTCCTCACATCTACAACAGAATGCTCTATTTCTTATACCGAACCCACGTTACGATAGGCAGTCCTCTCTGAACAAATATGAAATCCTAGAGCACAAAGTTACAAATTAAATTGGGGTACAAAATAATGGCTTTAAACTACATTTCTCTCCTTAACACAAAACTAAGGCCGATTCCAAGTGGCAGACCTCTTGTGTTAGATTTGTTTGCTGGGGGCGGTGGATTGGCACTAGGTTTTGAAGCGCAAGGCTTTTCCACGCTAGGCTTTGACAATGACCCTGACTGTTGCGCAACGTATGAGAAGAATTTGCACGGCAGGTGTATTCATATTGAATTAACCCGTACCTCTGACTATCCGCGAGCGGATGTTGTCATTGGTGGCCCCCCATGTCAACCCTTCAGTGTCCGTGGTAAACGCCAAGGAACTTCGGACGAAAGGAATGGCTTTCCAGCGTTTATCCGCGCGATTGAGCAAGTACAACCTAAGATTTTTATCTTTGAGAACGTTCGAGGAATGATACACAATAGAAATAGAGGGTACCTTGATGAAATTGTTTCTGCTTTGCGTTCCCTTAACTATCTCATAGAATTCCAGTTACTGAATTTCAGTCACTTTAGTGTTCCACAACGTCGTGAACGCGTTATCGCTGTCGGACACCGTGGTAAATTTAATTTTCCTCGTCCATCAGACAGGATTGTCACAGCGGGAGAAGCACTAGGGACAATGGCATCTTCCACACCTCCCGATTCAAAATACTTGACACCAAGTATGGATGAATACGTTGCTAAGTACGAAAAATTGTCCCAATGTATACGTCCGCGCGACCTTCACCTAGATCAGCCTGCCCGTACGTTAACCTGTCGGAATCTCGCGGGAGCAACAGCAGACATGATGCGAATCCGTCTTCCGGATGGGCGAAGAAGACGGCTTCTGGTACGGGAAGCCGCTAGGCTACAAAGTTTTCCTGATACATTTGAGTTTGCAGGGAAAGAGGAGAGCCAATTTAACCAGATTGGAAACGCTGTACCGCCGCTCTTTGCCTACTATCTAGCAGGCTGTGTCCGAGAATACCTGGAATCCAATTTTCACATGACAGCTACAGAAATAGGATTTTAATCACAATGAAAAACAAAATACCTAAGTACCTTCTAACCAGAAATGAGGCAAAAACCGCTAAGGAAAGAGGTATATCGTACAAAACGTTTGATGAAAAACTAGAAGACACAAGAATACTTATTAACTCTACACTTTATCTCCTAGATCAGATCGGAATACCTGTTGAGGACAAATCGCCTCGCCAACGCGAACGTATGGCGATTGTATTTTTGGCAATTTGCGATGTTAAAGATAATACCGAATGGCCTGTTGCTAAATCCCTTGACGAGGGTTATGGCCTAACGACACGAGAAATTATCGCATATCTTAACAGTCATTTTGGCGA
Organism: uncultured Poribacteria bacterium; assembly: GCA_958295855.1. Lineage (GTDB taxonomy): Bacteria > Poribacteria > WGA-4E > WGA-4E > WGA-3G > CATQHH01. The sequence continues at coordinate 2,607,992 of OY282383.1, forward strand.
AAAAATATCTCCCGGATCCTATGACGACATACGCCGTAAAGATCTTCTACACCTTTGCCTTGGAGAAGTGGTTATCCCTGATAGTCCCGCAGTGGCGAAAAATTCTCCGAACCGCGCGTGGGCGTTAAACCCTGTTTACGCAGACATTGTCAAAAGTTTTGGCCAGGAAAATTGGGAAGAGAAACTTGAAACATTCATGGTAGGGCGTGAAACGCTTCAAGATAGGCTAGCTTCACAACGGCCTACCGCAAAAATTCCTGTTTATTTTGCTTCGGGACAAAAACTTGGGTTTGGCCCGGGGCAACATAACCAGCTTCAAAAAGCAATTATTGAGGAGTTTTTAACACGATATGGATACGGTGCAGAAATCATCTATGTCGGAGATGCCGCAAATAGATTCCTTCACTATGACAAGGAAAAAGCGAATCTACTAGGAATTTCCGAGTTATCCCGCAGCGAATTACCGGACATCATCGCCTATTCCAAAGAAAAGAACTGGCTTTATTTCATTGAGGCGGTTCATTCGTCCGGACCTATCACTAGTGAACGTAAGATTGCACTCACTACATTCGTTGAAAGCTGCACCGCTTCAGTTATTTATGTCACGGCGTTTTTGAATCGGGAAACCTTCCGGAAATTCGTTACTAACATCGCTTGGGAGACAGTTGTTTGGATTGCTGAAGATCCCGACCATCTTGTCCATTTCGATGGAGATCGGTTTTTTGGGCCATACGCTAACCAATTAACAAATCGTTAAACATAAGAATACTCACATCCCAATGTAAATCTGGGCGATGAGCGCGTTGGTTTTCAACCCCAACTCGCCCGTACACCGGATTGCCTCGCCTGTCTTGAGATGATTGACAAAATCCTCTATTAGCCCCGTGTGCGTATGAGGCAACGGCACCCGATCCAGTTCAAACCGATTGCCGGATTTCTCAAGCGTCAGGTTACCGCTATTCAAAGGTGAACACCGTAAGCATCCTTCCGTGCCGTAAACTTCAACATCGTCAACCGAGAAGCCGACATTCCAATTAATGTTGGCAACCGCGTGCGCGCCGCTCGCAAAACGGAGCGTAAACACAGCCGAATCATCAACATCAATGTCCAAGTGAACCGTCTCCGCATAACCCCGCGCCGATACGACATCCCCCATCAGATACTGGAGTAGGTCGATGCGGTGACTGCCAAGGTCCATCAGCACACCGCCGCCGCTGATTTCTGGGTTAACCCGCCAACTGCTCAGATCGTGCTGATTCGCATCGTAGAAACCGGTATGATTGATACGCGCAAGTACCACGTCACCGATAGCCCCCTCTTCCATCAACGCTTTCATCCGCATGATATTCGGATAGAAGGTGCGGTAATAGGCAATCATCAAGGTTACGCCCGCTTGGCGACAAGCATCTATCATGCGCTGGCACTCTTCAACCGTCAATGCCATCGGTTTCTCGCACAGAATGTGCTTGCCCGCTTGCGCCGCGCGGATAGTGTGCTCGCAGTGGAGATGCGGCGGCGTTGCGATATAGATTGCATTGACTTCTTCATCTGCTAACAGCGCGGCCACGTCACTATATGCCCGCTTCGCGCCATGCCTCTCGGCGAAAACTTGCGCTTTGGCGCGGTCGCGCCGCATGACAGCAACAAGCTCCGAATCATCAACCGTATAGAGTGGCGGGCCGCCTTTATAGTTCGCGACATCGCCGCAACCCAGTATGCCCCACCTGAGTATTGCCATCAAATCTGTTCCTCCTGGTTCCGTGAATTTTGACACGCCTCGAGCTGTTCCAAAGCGAGGTAGGCATAAACACAGGTTGGATTCAGCAAAAAGGCATCGGCGATTGAATCTTCCGCCTCATCAAATTTGCCCTGCTTCACATAAACCATTGCAATTATGGCATGGAGGGATGACACATCCGGCTCTTGGGCAAGAGCCTTCTGAAAATGTGCAAGTGCTAGGTCAAAGTCTCCCAGCAAAGCTTGCGTGTGCCCAATGAAGTAGTCAAAGTTGACATCCGCTCTATCTTCGTCCGATGCGAGCTCATGTGATAGTTGAAAGTGGTGGAGTGCTTCGTCGAATATCTTCATTCCGAAGTAAGTGCGGCCGAGGACGTAATGAACCTTTTCCAGGTCTGCGTTGAATTCCAGCGCGGCAGTGGTAATGGCTTTTGCCTCATCAAATCTCTCTGCTTCGACATAAGCGTTGCCGAGTTTGTAGTACACCGAAACGTCATTCGCATCCAAAGCGAGTGCCTTCTCAAAACAGGAAATCGCCTGTTCACGATTTTTCATCAGTGTATGAGTCATCCCGAGGCTGCTATATGCATCGGTGTACTGCGGGTCAATGGCGATAGCTTTTTGAAGTTCCTCTACGGCTTTTGCGTAGTTGCCAAGTTGACGATGCCTATCGCCTCGTTTGAGGTGCAATTCTCTGATTTTTGTTCGGTTCCCTTTTTGTTTTTGTTGCGACATTATGTTTCTCCGAGGTGCTCTGTATAACCAACATTTTCAGGAAGGGGGCAAAACATTAGCAAACCGTGCATGAAGGGAAAGCGTGAGATTAGGAAAGCCCCCTTTGCCTAATGCTATTAAAACATAAGGAGGCTTTTGTTTGCAAGAAAAAAAGAATTGAGCACGCTAAATTAATGGGAGGATGGAGGTGTTCCTTGTCTGAATCGCGGATGACGCGGAGAACGCGGATTTTAAGAGGGTGTTTTTGTAAAGTCACGTCACGCTACAAGGCTAGCAGCGAGGAGGTGTTCCTTGTCTGACTGCACATCGCTTATGGGCGAATGCACGTCGCTTATGGGCAAATACGCCGCAAATACGCCGCAGATCATGGATGACGCAGATTCACGCGGGGAAGAGAAGAGGCACTCTTAAAATCCGCGTTTATCCGTGTTATCCGTGATAATCCGCGATTCAGACGAGAAAATAACCCGCGCGCGCAACCTCTTTAGCCCTATAAGGGCGACATGTGTATAGTACCGCGTGCCTACCCTCCACTTTAGCCCCAGCGGGGCGACATGTGTCTCATGAAAACCAAAAGTTACTGGGGAATGTAATGGTTCATTGTCTGACTGCACATCGCTTCAGCATAAACCCCGAACGAGCCTCCCCGCCGCGTAGAGGTTGGGTAACCCAAACCCTACAATTGTGGCACGACGGTGCAACCTCCGATCGCAATTCCCTCGTCCCAACGGGAAAATCCGCATAGATGCGCGCAACCGGAGCCAACGCCGGTGTTCGTTTCAACAACTCTGAAATAACGCGTAAAAGACTTCCCTTCGGTTTCTCTGCGAGCGCGGCGAGTAAAGTGTCAACTGAACAGGTCACATCCGGTGTGTGAACGTAGGTCAACAAGAGCGCGACGATATGTTTACACTCGCCCTCCCTGCTGTAGGGACAGGAGCAGTGGGTGTCGAAATTGTGGTCGGCATTAATTCCACAGTAACGCGATACGGTGCTGTCTCTGTCCCGTGGCACGTTGCCGACAGCGTATAGCCGTGCAGCACCTGATTGCCAATCGCACCGGAGTGAAAGTAGTCTGAGCCGCGAGCGTTGCCGAACCAGTGCGCGGAGGTGCAAGCACAAAAGGATGTGGGGCATGCGTCTGGCCTCGGAGCATAAGGCTATCCTCTGGCACCGGGGTTTCAAAACACTTGGAGTAAACGCACTTCTCGGGGAATTGGCAATGCTTTTCACACTGCTGTTCACTACCGAGACACGTGATGTCCCGCAGGAGGTACCCCAGTCTGCCCCGGGAGATGTTGCCTTTGTATTGTGGCATCCTCAGTGGTTCTCGGACGATATAGGTGAAGAGGTAGCGCGCGAAGCGGAAGTTTTGGAGCATAGAAATTGGGTCTTCTAACAGTGCCTGCACCATTGAGCATGCGATACGTTATCCACGTATTGATGTTGCCCGTAGTGTAGGAGAGTCAACTCTCCTGCTTCAAACTTGCAACTGGCGCGGATTGCACTGGTAATACGAAACCTATAGATACTACGATCATGCTTTTTAAATCTTTCAAATCCCAGTCCTCCAATTGAGAGCTTTGCAGGATCATCTTCAAGTATAGAGGCAATCTTTGCTAACGTTTCTTGCAGTTTGAGGCGTGCCTCGGCATTTGTACGTTCGAGGTCCTGGTGAAAGCTCTGCGCATACGTCAATTGTGGGAATGGCAACAACTCTTCTGCCAATAAATCTAATTTCGCCCTATTCCAAATCAACTCGCCCCACGCTGATAGCCCTGCATAAGTCTCGCTCTCTTCTTCTACGGATTCAAGCAGTGTTTCTGGAATCTCTTCAAGTTTCTCAATCGGATACAGTTTTCCAGCAGCCATCAACGCAAATTCCATAAGATGATTTTCAATCACGGTGGTGTCAATCTGAATTGGCAAGCGCGGGATTCTAATTAGGTTAGTTGATCCCTCAAAGATGTAAACTACCTCATCGGCGTAGAATGTGCCGAAAGTCTGCATGTAACCCTGCAGACTTTTGAAGCCGCCAACGAGATTGAAGATCACATCATAACCACTACCAGGCTTCGGGACAGTATCGTCTAGCCACTTAATGAGTTCCTTTGTACCTACAGTGAAAGAAGCGGTATCTTGTGTCGAAAGCCCTTCGGGTGTCTCAACAGATACGTTAAACCCTTGATCTTGAAGAAACTCGGCAATCAGGTTACCTGTCTTTTGCCCTTGGGCTGTGTCAGTGCAAATAAGATAGTGCAGGTCGGGACTGTTTTGGGGTAATCGGCCGTCGTAGATGCCGTAGATACCGTTCAATTCAGCACTAATTCGACGGTTTGTTACGACAGTATCCTCGAGGAGTTTCTCAAGTGCCCGGCTAGCGAGTTGCTCAATTACCAAGAGTGTTTCCTGTTCCAACTCATCCATTCTACGATTCGCTGAATCCCGTAGCATATTCCACCAAGTTGCTTCGGCGGAATTTCCTCTATCAATGAGATTTGTCAGAATGCTTGTCCCAACGGTTGATACGACAAAACGCATGATAAGCCTCCAGTTATTGATGGATATATTGCAGAAACGTAAAGGTTCCCTTATGAGCCCCCGACGTGGCACGAAAGTGTTCCGCAACATCTACTGCCTCAATGTTCCCATTACTTTTTTCAAGTTGGTTGGAAATCTCTATCAACTCCTCTTGCACAGTGACTAATTCGTCCTCCGGGAGCTTCTTGAGGGTTTTCCGAAAAGCAGTACTGTAGATAAGGCGAGGAAGTTCCAAGATTCTTGACGAAAGCAACTTTGATTTTAGATTTTCCCAGATCCACTCCCCAAAATCCGATACGCTTGCATAACCCTCATCCTCTTCAACTAAAGTGGGGTGGATTCCCTCTAATTGGCTCAGTTCAATAAAATCGTCTCGTGTTGCGACTTGTGCCAGTTGTGCTGCGCAATTTTTAATCGGTGTAATGTCGATTAACTGCGGTTCGGGATTGGATTCGATCGAGTCGAAAAACTGCTCGCTAGCCTCATCAAGGCTTATCTGCCGTGGATTCTGAGGACGTGTTCTCAATGGAATCTGAAAATTCGCGTTAGGTTTAAGAGCATGTGGGACGTCCCACTGCTTGAGGAAATACCCGTAGCCGCCAGCAGTCTTTGCTCCGAATCCTTTGTCTTTCAGTGTCTTGCCAACCCACTCCTTGGCGAGTTCGATTAAACTCTGTTCTTTCGACAATAGGACAAATCGGAAAAGTGTTTCCGCAACGGTCAAGAAGTTGATTGGAATTGGGTTCTGTGTATCAGTGGGCAACTTTGTGCCTGTGTAGTAATCAGGAAAATGTGGATTCATTATATCAAGCAAGAGCTTCACGTTGCCGGTTGGATAGGCCGGGAGAAATTGAACATTTCCTGAGGATTCCTGACTACCGAAAACTTTGAAGAAATCTGCTTTCTTCTGTTTCAAATCTGCATTATCATTATCTTTAATTTTTCGCGATGCAAGTTCTTCGCAATTGTCGAAAAGTTCTTGAATAACCCAGCTCCGCACAACACCCTTGAAGGCACTCCCAGGAAGATAGGGGATACCGTAGACGTGGTCAAGCGTCATGTTGGTTTCTTGAACATGTTCCCCGCCAAGTCCTATGATCATCCGCCAATCCACCTTGTAGAACTCACAGAAAAAGTGGTAGTTCTTTACCAGATAGTTAAGATGATTCGTTTGACGATCTCGGAGCGAGGCAATAGTACCTTGTGAATCGCCAAGTTCCGTGGCATCAATTAAAAACTTAACTTTTTCATCACTGCTTTCTTCATAATCCAAGAAACGCTGATAGCGGAGCGCGAAGTTTGAAATCCGATCACGATTATGGAGAACAACATCGCGTGTGTCAGAGGGACATTTCATCAGTTATCTCCCTCCACATTTTTCATCAATCCATCAACGAACCGGCGAACCCAATTCAATAACGCGAGCGTTTCAGTCGTCATTCTCTGATATTCATTTGACGGTTTGCTAATGACGACCTCAACAAGGTCGGCATTGTCGTCCAATTCAATCAGTTGTTTGCAGGATAGCCATTGGCCAATCATATCGTACAGTTTCTCGTTTCCTGAATCTCGCTTGTTGATGAACGCCAACGTCTGCCCAAGCCCGTTAGTTTTAATTAGCACAGGCAGTTTTTTCGCGCCAGACTTGTACTTTTTCTTTAAGTCTTCACCAGAATTTTGGGCAACCTCATTAACACAATCATAAGCGAATTTTGCGCGCCCTTGTTCAATGCCCCGGATACTATTTTCGTTCATTTCTACCTCCTTAATTTTCATAGACTTTCGTCCGAACAATCCCTTTACCGATGGTAGCGTTGCCACCGAGTTGAATTACTGCAGGAAGCCCATCTTCAAAGAATTCCATTACTTTTTCTGACTCATCGCGCTCCTCCTTTTTCTCCTGAGCTGTCAACCTGAAGATGCCTTTATCAACCTCATTCTCCTGAAAGATAGGCGTAGTCAAGGCGAGCGAGTAAAGAACCGAATCGGAGGGCAGATATTCTTCGTACCACAAAGCCCCTTCTTGCACAGTTCCACTTTTCTGATCAATCTTGATTCGAGCAATAACCTCTGTTGAAAGCGTCACGAAATCGCGGAAATCGTTATCGCTTAACACGACGAGGTCTGTCTGCATTTTTTCGCGCCAATAATCGTATTCGCCATCCGCAGGCAACACCTGTTTTGAGAGCCAGTTTGCAAGCTCATTTACGGCATTATCGGTTGTAACATCGAAAGTATACTCTTCCAACACAACCTTGTTATCGGTGACAATAAGACTAGACCCGTTGGGAATGTGGTTGGGGCTCGTGATGGAGTATGGAAATTTAATATTACAGATCTGAAGGTCTTGTTTGAACCGCTCAAGCACAGTGGGGCAGGTGATCCACCCGAAGACACCTGAAACTGATTTGACAGGGAAAAGCAACAGTCGGGCATCAGTAAAGCCTAACGCGCCTGCGTAGAGGTTGCCATCCTCAGGGCCAAAGACCAATTTAATGGCATCTTTGTAGTCAGAATCTTCTACAGAATCGATATTCCAGCCCTTTTCAAGTTGTGTTAAATTGGGTTGCGTGTTGAAAACTTCCCGGATTGCACCCTTGATACCCGACGATTCGATCTTGGGGTAATCAGTATGTTTTTCTCGCTGAATTGGTAGATCGACGATGCCGAGATCGGTACCACTTCCAGCATGCAGTGATGTTTCAATGATTAAGAACAGAGGTTTTGCAGATTTGAACATAATGGTTTCCTTCGTTATTCCTTTGACGCTGCACCAACATACGCGAGACCGAATCCCTCTTGTGTGCGTCGGTCGCCAATATTTTTGTAATGCAAATAGTCTAAAATTGTATCAACTTTTGCGCCGTTGATTAACCGAAGATAGTAAACACTCCCTGCAGGGACTGCGCGGTACGTACGTTTGGGACGGTTGTGCGCAACATCCCATCCGCCAACAGTCACATAATTCCCTACAGCGGCGGTGACTAACTCTATATCTTGGTGGATACACTTGGGGAACCATCCACCATCAAAAATCGCGGGAGTTGCTAAATAGAGTTTGAACTCGCCGGAGTCACACATCATGTCTCGGATTATGGCGAGGTCAGTGGCCAAAAGCGGATCCGGTTTTTGGACAGTCTCTCTGTAAGTAAAACTCTTTCCCTCACCACCAAGTTTAATCAGACCTTTTTGGGGTAGTTGATCTATCCCATCAACATCAACGACAAATCCCAACTCCGAGTCCTTGAGGCGTTTCATATTAACTCGATAGAGCATACCTTCAGCAGCTGCCAGGGTCTTATAATTTCGTGTGATACCCACTTTCGGTTCATCTACGATGAAGTCTGATTTTTCTGACGCGAGGCATTGTGTCTCACCCAAGAGATATTTCCGCAGGTTATCGCACGAGACATAGCCTCCTGCATGTTCAACCTGCACTTCGGAGTTGTTCCATGTCAGGAGCGTGGGTAATTTGGAACTGGAGGAAAACGTGTCGTTCTGCGATTCAATTGATAAGGGGTACAGTTTTGTGTCCTGCGATTTCTTTTCAGAGACTAAATCACGCGGGGTTGGGTAATAGAGGGGGCCATCACCACACCCTAAGAATACTCCCTTGATATGAATTGATGCACCTTCGAGCGACTGTTTTGTGCCGATAGATGATACCATATCGCCACTAGTGAACTGTGCCATATCACCGCAGAGAGCGATATAAGCAGTTCGCAACGCCCCCATCACGGTTGAAGGAAACGGTGTTTCGATTGAATAACCTTCCGATTGCTCCCCGCGAATGAAGGGTCTGCCATCACGAAAGAAGAAGGTGTCATTCGGCTTCAGAAATAGTTTCATCCGCTTTCCCTTCCTGCGCAATAAAATTGATAATCTCTAAAAAACTGATAACGTCGTTGAATTTCATCCACTTCTTAGCCAGCAGGGCGGTTAAATCTTTAACATTTTTAGTAATCCGCTTTTGAATTGCCGCATCAGAACGAACCTTCTCGCTCGCTGCACGCCAGATCAGACGTTCAAGTTCAGATTTAACAATACCGGGCAATTCAAGACCGCCATCCAGGTCAGTAAGGCGTGTAAAGACATCGCGGAAGGCGTACATGAATTTTTTGGAAACCTCTCCTGTCTTGATAAGTCTAACAAGATTTTGACTCACCGTAACCATGTCAATGTTTTTACCGTCCCCATCCTTATATTCCCATTTAAAAACCGTCTGCGAAATGTTACCAGAGTGTTTCAAAAGAGCAATTCCGAGCGCATCTTTTCCATCAACCGATTTTGCTGCCCGTTCCATGGTACGCGCACGATGCAACACATCGCCAAGCGGAGCCTTGCAGTGGGCAATACAGACCCCTGCGGACGCTGTTGATGCAGGATTTCCACCATTGTTTAAGTTCGGAAATTTGCTTCGGAGATCACGAAGAATGTTGAGCAAATCCGTAAGGTTCGCCAAGGCGAGTACATCGTCTCCACCAGCGTAGATGAGTTTCCCGAGGTAGTTCTCATTTACGATTTGTCGAACTTTTGTCGTATACTCATTTAGTTTGCTGCTAATATCGGTATGCGCTTCCCAGTCCTTGGCTTGCGAAATTGTCTGTCCCATCCCATCTCCATCAAGGACAATCACCGCAAAGTATCGGCTCGGTTCAAAGTCAACCTTTTTGACTAAGCCTCTGCGTAGGCTATTGCATTGGCTGATTACCTCCTTCTGCTCCATCTGCGCTTTTTTATTGATTCCATAGGAACGTTCAAGGTTTTCTGCCGAAAATGACTCCTCAAAAAGCCAGTCACCGTCAACATTCCAATTCTGTTGAATTTCTTTGAGTTTAGGAACAGGACGTACGGTTACTTCAAGTTGATTGCCATTAGCGTTTTGAAGTGCCTTAACGGCCTTAACAAACTTCTTGTATGTCCCATCCTCTGCAATTTGAAATTTGAAATCGGCGGTGGACACCTCTGATGTCGATGGAAAAGCGAGTGTTTTCATCTCTGGATATTTTTTGCCAAAGTACTGCCCGGCGAGACGCTTGGTAAGACACACCGTGCAAAGTGCCTCTCCCCGCCGGCAGTATTTTGCACGCCGCTGGGCAAACCGGCCCCACCATTTCATCGGGTCCCTTGTGCGGTTATGAAATATCTCCCGGTCCCCGCAGAGTGAGCATTTTCGCCCACTTTCGCCAATTTGATAAAAGGCGCGGCAGTTTTTAGCAGATGCAAGCCGTGTGCCGGTTTGAGTATACCAATTCTGATAAGTTTCACGGGATCCACTTGAAACAACCCAATAGAGTTCAAGAAAATGCTTAATCTGTTTTTTAAAGAGTTGATCCGCGTAAGTGCTATTCCATGTACTGTTATCAACCGTCTTAACGAAGACCTCAACAGCGTGCCTTGCCATTTTCTCAAATTCACATTGGACAGCCGCTTCGACATACCGCATTGTTTGGATTAATTCTTCAATTGATAGTTTTTCGCTCATAGCCAGAAAAAGGTTCGGAAACGAGGGGAGCGTAATATCTGCCTTTTGCCATGATTCAAATGGTGAAACGCCTCCGATTGATGGGTAGATAATGTTGATCCCTTCTTTGGCATAAATCTGATGGACTGCAGTTGCGTTGAGATGTGACAGAATGTAACTCCCGAGCCACAAATCTTCCGTTTTCCGCGCAGTTGTGATGAACTTCTGTACGGGTGTAATCGTGAATAAGATAAGATTTTCAGTCATTATGCGTTCCTATGTGATAACCGCATTGATAAAATCCTGCTGTTTCTGCTTATAATTGGCAGGAATAGGACCCGGAAAAACAGAATGTAGTTGTGTGACAATTGGAATAAATCCATTATCAATTTTATGCACGCGAACCACAAGCGGTGAAGCCATTCGCGGATCGGCACTACCGACAGCGTCATTTCTTGCCGCGCGCTGGGTACTCGTCACCTGCCCAATTTTGAGGAGTAACTTATCAACTTTAGCCACCGAGTTTATCGCAAAATGGATCGCTTGGATCACTGGATAATCTGGAAGCGTAATTGCAGGGTTGATTTGGATCGTGTTAGTTTCTTTATGGAAATGGAACCTCTTCGGTGAAATCCTATCAAGTACCTGAGACACTTTTTCTTGGAGATGGGTGACGGTTTGAAATCCCCAACCCGATTGGTACCGAATAGATCCAAATCCACGTCGTGAGCGATTGCCAACGCCGCCAAGCAGGAAACTAATCTCAGCGATTTCTTCATATTGGCCAAGTTGTGGGGCTGCGAGTGTCAGGTTAAATCTGCCGTTGGGAAGATAAGCTTGTCTCATAAAGTTACGGCTATGTGGAAGCGGGGCACGATCGTCTGCCGCAGGCAATGGCCCTGAACCGGAAATACAAACCGATAAAGGCGATCTTTTTTTCGTATTACCGAATAAGTTGCCTTCCCTTTCGCGCAGTTTATCTTCGTCCTTTTCCCCTACCGTGGCCCTCCACCAGTAGCGAAACAAGGCTCTAAACGGCGGAGGCCGAAGTTCCAGTTTCTCACTGTCAGGACCATGGAGAAACATAGGTGTCACGGTTTCAAGCTTCAATTGAGTACTTTCCATTATGCTTCTCCTTGAGCAGGGCTTTGGCAAGTAGATAGGTTTTCCAAAGCAATAAGACTGTGTAAAATTAGATTAACACATCCCACATTTTTTGTCAAACACTTTTGCGTTTGAGCGTTTGAGATTTAACCAAGGCATCATCACGCCATTTACTTCTGCATTTCCCGAACGCTTTTCGAGTGTCAACACATAAAATCTAACACAAAACCACTTTAATGACAACTTTTTTTTCGCGTGCAGGCAAGTTCGTCGACAGTATGAGTTCAGGTAAAAGCAGTATAAAACAGGTGCCAATATTTACTTTCACACCGACTCCCGTATGTGCTCAAGCAAAAGGGTATTTACCAAGGTTTCAACTGAGATACCTTGGGCATCCGCTTCTTGGCCAAGTTCTCCAGCGATTTCAGGGAGAATTGGGACACGCATCGTTCGCTTGGTATCAAAGCGAAACCACTGGCCATCGTCTTCCATGAAATCAGCGGTGTCAAGGTTATCCCAAAACACAGATTCCTCTTCATAAGTCGAAAACTCTGGGACTTGCAGCGCCTTCATTTTCGGAGCCTCCTAAAGTTTCGTTTTTCACGCTCAGTCATATTTCGTGCGGTAATTTGATAGGTTTATTGCTTTAAGTCTAACACATTCCAAATCTGTTTTCAAATTAAAATCCCAATCTCTGTTTTCGCTGAGGCACTCTTAAAATCCGCGTCATCTGCGTCATCTGTGATACTCCGCGATTCAGACGAGAAAATCATCCGCGATCGCAACCTATTTAGCCCTGTAAGGGCGACATGTGTCTCATGAAAACCAAAAATTAATGGGGAAATGTAATCGTTCATTCTGCGGGAAGAACGGAATGCCTCTAAAAATTGTGTTATTCCTGTTGACAGTCTCCGCAATCCATGTTAAACTTTGGCTTATATGAAGATATAAAAATAAATGGGGTCAGTCGGCTTCTCCAAGGTGTCGCGCACTGGAGGTGGATCCTACCTGAAGAGGGCAAAGGCATTTACCCCGCTTTGCGGGGCGATATGCCACTGCGGAAAATACCCGTTTAACTTCTTAAACTTCATACGCGAAAGACTATCACAGAAAATTTTGCAACGAAGGAGACTACGAATGGCGAAAATCAAAGTTTTGATTGCCAGCCGCATCAGCCAAGAAATTGCGGATATGCTGCAGGCTGCACCCTCAGAGATGGACATCCAATTTTTGCCGGAAGGCGAGCCTAGCCGCGACCACCTTTCAGATGTTGAGATTCTCTATGGACAGCTACCAGAGGCGGACTTCCCGTTCGCGACATCCCTGCAATGGGTGATGCAGCCTTTCGTGGGGGTCGAAGGCTCAATGTATCCCGCCTTTAAGGAGAGTCCCATCACACTAGTGAACAGCAAGCGGTTGTACGGGCCGCAGCTTGCTGAGCATGCGTTCGCGCTGCTACTTGCACTCACACGGGGCATCAACACGCAACTCGAATTGATGCGAAAGAAAGAATGGAAGTGGCTGCCGTGCGTTGAGGTGGCTGAGATGACAATGGGAATTCTGGGGCTCGGTGGCATCGGCAGAGCTGTCGCCCAACGCGCCAAAGCATTTGCGTTTGAAGTAATTGCAGTCGATGCAGAACCGATGGAAAAGCCAGACACCGTTGATGAATTGGGACAACTAGAGTGGCTGCCGGCGTTCTTGTCCCGCTGCGATGTGCTGACAGTCTGCTGCCCAATCACCCCACAAACCCATAAGCTGCTATCCCACGCAGAATTTGATTGCTTGCCAGAGGGCAGCTACCTGATTAACGTCAGCCGCGGCAAGGTGATCGATGAGGATGCACTGATTGCCGCGCTGAAAAATGGAAAACTGGCAGGCGCAGGATTGGATGTCACCTATACGGAACCCTGCCCGCCAGACAATCCGCTATGGACACTTCCGAACGTGATTTTAACGTCCCATACGGCTGGCGCATCGCAGAATATCGCCACACGCGCGATGCAGCTGTTTATCGACAACATGCATCGGTATGTGAAAGGAGAACCGCTCGCCAACGTTGTAGATAAGGAAAAAGGGTATTGAGGCTGTATAGACATTGGGGACACCTTTTGCCCAGAATTCAATCTATTGTAAAGGCCGCTAACGCTTCTGGATCAATTGTCACGCCAAGCCCCGGCGTATCATCAAGGACGAACGCCCCATCGTTGACAGTCGGCTTTCGCGTGGTGATTTTCCCCTTCAACGCATAGCCATCAGGAGAATGCTCCATGAGCAGGAAGTTGGGAATCGTCGCGGAAAATTGTATTGTGGCAGCAATCGACAGGATGCCGCCGCCACCGATGTGAGGTGTCACCGGAATGTTATAGGTATCGGCGAGGCTGGCAATGCGTTTCCCTTCAGTGAGCCCGGTGCGGGCAATATCCGGCATGGTGATGTCACACGCTCGCCGTTCAAACACTTCTCGTAATTCAAAACGGGTGCGTGTCCACTCCCCGATAGCGACTGACATATCTAATGCCCGTGTCAATTCCGCTTGCCCAGGGATGTCCTCCGGTACCGTCGGCGATTCTAACCACATCACGCCTAATTTCTCTAGCCCACGGCCGAGCAGGGTCGCGTCTGGTACGCTGTATTGGGTATGGACATCGACCATCAACGCAACTTGTGAACCGACTTGCTCGCGGACCGCTGCAACGATTGCCAAGATTTCCTCGCGGCCCCGCGTTGTGTGAATCTTCAACCCGCCATACCCCTGCGAGACATACTCCGATGCTTGTGCTGCGGCTAATTCTGGTGTGCTACCGCCAATTCCGGCATACAAGGGAATCCGGTCGCGATATCGACCACCGAGTACTTTGTGAACCGGTTTCGCTGTCGCTTGCCCGATGATGTCCCACAGCGCGATATCACATCCAGCGAGCGCGTCAATAAAAAAGCCGGTATAATGTCCGCGTTCTCGCATCGCGGTAAACATGCGTTGCCAAAGGTATTCCACGTCAAACGGGTCTTTCCCTATCAGGATTGGACAGCACAGCTCTTCTACAACTGTTTTTGATGTACGCGGAGAGACAGGACTTTGTCCTTCGCCATAGCCAACGATGCCATCTGACGTGGTGATTCGCACAGCCATTGTTTCATGGTGGCGCGCGTAGATGGAACGCCAGCCTTCCTCCGGCAAGAAATAATCGGAACCTTGTTGTGCTGAAGGTTTCGTATTTTGGAATCGGAGCGCGAACGCTTCAACTTGCGTAATTTTCATAGTTTGACTCCTTGCCCGACATCGGGGCGGCGGAAAAGAAAGCGAAGGCGGACAGAGACAGGGCTCCGCCCTTACACTGCAAACTCATGTGGTTGTGGCGTGGCGATAGAAACCACCCTTACGAATAAAGTGAATGTGGTATTATATCAAATTAACCGCGATTTGTATTGTGTTTTCTGTGCGGAGGCCGGGCGGAGACAGCGCTCTGTCCTTACGAATGAAGTGAATGTGGAAGATGGGCGGAGACAGAGCACCGCCCTTACGAATGAAGTGAGTGAATGTGATATGCCAACGCCCGAAAAAATCACCCCGCGCACTATCTTTATCTCGCTGCTACTCTTGCCGCTCATCTACAAATGGCATATTGAGTGCGAAGCCCTCCGTTACACCTTCCCAACGTTAATGGCACCGTTCTACAGCGTTGTGTTCACACTCCTGATCGTCGCCCTGCTCAACATCGCTCTCAAAAAATACGCTGCGAAGTACGCCCTGACCGGGGGCGAACTCATCTGCCTCTATGTACTGATGTCAATCACATTGTTGTTCATGTCCTACGACATGTTCCTCCCGCTCGTCTCAATTATCGTTCACGCGTTCTATTTCGGCACGCCCGAGAACGAATGGCGCGAGTTGTTCTGGCACTATCTTCCAGATTGGCTGACAATCAACGACCCGGGCGTGCTTCGCGCATTTTATCTCGGCGATGAACCGTTCTTCAAAACTCATTATGTGATGAAATGGGTGACGCCTACGTTCTGGTGGTGTACCTTCACCTTTGTGCTTATCTTCGTGATGCAGTGTATCAATGTCATTATCCGAAAACAGTGGACGCAGCAGGAACGGCTCGTGTACCCAATCGTTGAACTTCCGTATCAACTCGCCTACAACACGAGTCGATTTCTTCGGAGCCGGGCGATGTGGTGGGGATTCGGTATCGCGGCAACGATTAGTCTTGTCAACGGGCTTAACCTCTTTTTTCCATCAATTCCCGCTTTCCCAAATAAGCACATCCCGCTTGATGCATTATTCACTGAAAAGCCGTGGACTGCCTTTCTCCGCGGCGGGAGTGCAATCATCGTCTATCCATTCGCTGTCGGGCTTGGCTTCCTGATGCCACTCGAGCTGCTTACATCGTGCCTGCTCTTTTTTTTGCTTTATAAAGTGCAATACTTCGTCGCTATTCTAACCGGCCTGGAGAACGTGCCCGGCTTTCCTTATCCGTACGAGCAGAACATTGGGGCATATATCGGTATTTGCGCGGTGGCACTTTGGGGCACACGGTGGCAAATTTGGCGGGCATTTCGCACGGCGTTTGGGTGCAGACAAATAGCAGATGAAGCCGAACCAATGCGATATCGAACTGCTTTTTTGGGGCTCGTCTTCGGTGGCATATTCATCATCGGATTTGCAATGCGTGGAGGCATGGCAATGTGGATGGCTGTGCTATTTTTCGTCGCACATTTTGCAACGATTGCGATTCCGCTGACGCGCATTCGAGCGCAAATCGGTTTTCCCATTCATTCAACAACCTTTATCGGGCCGCACCATAGCCTCGTCAGTGTGCTTGGCACGCGGCGAATCAGGGCGCGAAATTTGACATGGTTTGCCCTCTTTTTCTGGTTCAATCGGGACAACCGGAGCCACCCGATGCCGCATCAACTTGAAGCGTTCAAGCTTGCCGAACGGGGTAACCTCGACGTAAAAGCCCTATCGCGTCTGATGCTTATCCTGACAGTCATTGCGATGCCCCTGTGCATCTTTATGTTGGTGGATACGTTCTTTGAACTTGGCGTTAATTCTGGCAAGGTGGGCGGGCAGATCAACAGTTTTGGCGGCCGCGCGTATCGCTTTCTTGATGGCTGGCTCACTTCGCCACAAGACGCGAACCGAGGGCATATCGCCGCGATAACGCTCGGTTTCTCTGTGACACTCTTGCTTTCAGCCGTGCGAAGTCGACTATTTTGGTGGCCCATTCATCCGCTCGGTTATGGTGTCTCCTTCCATCTTCACCTCTTTTGGGCGGCGTTTATCATTAGTGCACTCGCCAAATGGAGTGTGCTAAAATACGGAGGCCTCGGTCTCTATCGGAAAACAGTGCCGCTCTTCCTTGGGCTGGCGTTAGGGGATTTCGTCATGGGGAGCTTCTGGAACATCTTAAGCATTCTCCTTGATCGCCCTACGTACACGTTTTACTACTAAGAACTGACCGGATGTCACGACAAGGTTATTTCGTTTGAGGGAGGGTCGCGATTCGGACATCGCGCCTACCGGGAGAACGAAATTCCCTAATGAAAATGTCATTTAGGTTGACTTTGTTAAGGATATATGATAATCTATGCATCTGAAAACAATCAGATTGAAAGGGACATCTATAGTTAATGGAACAATGGATTGAACATCTTATTATTGGATTACCCAGCCTGGTCCTTTTTCTTATCATTGCGGTGACGCTTTTCACACTCGGCAAAGGGGCAGACTGGCTTGTTGATGAAGCGGTGATGCTTTCAACCCGATGGGGGCTAGGAAAAGCGGTCATCGGTGCGACAATTGTGAGCGTCGGCACGACAACACCGGAAGCAGCAGTTTCCGTGCTTTCAGCAATTCAGGGGAAACCGGGGCTCGCCCTTGGAAACGCAGTCGGATCGATTATTTGTGACACGGGCCTCATTCTGGGCTTGGCCTCCCTGATAGCCCCGTTACCACTCAATCGCCAATTGGCCTCACGGTTGTCAAATGTGCAGGTGGGTGCTGGTATTCTTTTGGTGCTCGGCTGTTTTCCGTGGACATCCCCCGCGAAAGTTTTTAGTCAAGGCGGCGTTTTGCCACAGCTCGTAGGGGTTGTCTTCGTTATCCTTCTGGCATTGTATATTTGGCAGTCCATCCGATGGGCAGGTTCAACACCATCAGACGCTGAAGGTGCAGAAGAAACGGATGAAGAGGCGGCAGGTGCCCTCGGGACGCTTGTTAAACTCATCTTTTCGATTGCCATCATTGTTATCTCTGCGCAAATTCTGATTCCAAGCGTAAGTGTCATGGCGGAACGAATTGGGATACCAAAACATATTATCTCGGCAACGCTTGTAGCGTTTGGCACGTCGCTACCGGAACTTGTCACGGCAATCACAGCAGTGAGGCGAGGCCATGGCGAGTTAGCCGTTGGTAACATTATCGGGGCGGATATCCTCAACGTTCTCTTTGTCGCCGGTGTTTCAGCCGCAGCAACACAAGGGGGCCTGATGGCAGACGGTCAGTTTTTCCAATTCCTGTTCCCTGCGATGTTGTTTATCCTTATCGTTTTCCGGTGCGGCATCTTCGTCTCGGGAGATCAGCTGAAACGTCCATTTGGGTTTGTTTTGGTTGGGACATGGCTTTTGGTGACAATTCTCAGTTATATTCTGTCAATACAGATGCATTAGGTTGTGTTTACATCAAAAAAAAGTTGGCATTTCCAAAGGATGGGGTAAGTTGCAGTGCCGTAAAATCTGATCAAATCTATACAAATGTGGTCAAACCTTGACATTACCCTCAAAAAAAGATTTGACAATCTATAGTCTGTGTGGTATCATTTATACAACTCGCGTAGGCAGGCGTGTGTAGCGTTACCGCTTGGTAGCGTGCCTGCCTTCCCACTACACAGGGGATAAAAGCGTGAGAGCGAGGTTTCAGTCTGCAAAAAATCTAAAAACAAAAGCGTGCGTTCGCTTGCACAAAGCGGTATTTACCCCGCAAAGCGGGGAATAATACCTTTACAGCAGGATCAAAAACCACAAGGCTTGAAAAAACACAAGCCTCCTGCTGATGCAGGAGAACAAACTCTGTGGCGCACAGCTCTGGCGACACATAAAACGCCTGTGGAGTACACGTAAGCCCTACGCTGGTAGGCGGTGAACGATGAAGCAGGAAGTGTGGCAACTGATGGAAGAACCTGTTAGATTTGTCAAGGTTTGACTAGAAATGTATAAGTCCCACAGAGCGGGTATCATGTACGTATGGAAACGAAAGCACCGCGGCAATCTCCCGCGCGATGACACCATACCGAACTGTCCCTTAACACACTTGAGGAGCTAACCAATTGAGACATACAACACGAATCGAACTCGCAAATCTAGAAGATATGACATTAGCAAAAGCCGGCGTTATCACCCCCGAAGACGTGCGGCGCGTCACTGTTGAAGAGGCACTCGTTGACACCGGGGCGACGCGGTTGTCGTTACCTATACCCCTCATTGAACAACTCGGCTTGACTCCCGCCGGAAACACGCGGGCGCTGACCGCAAATGGAGTTGCAGACAGGACAATTTATTCAACGGTCGAATTTACGGTTTTGGGACGCAGTGGGCATCTCCAAGTAACGGATTTACCAGAAGACGCGCCTGTCCTCGTGGGACACGTGATTTTGGAATTGCTCGACCTCTGTCTAGACATCCGAGAAGGGCTAATCTACAACCCTGCCCATGACAATGAGTGGATCGAAGAGCAATGGTAAGAATTGCATCAGTCGGTGCGCCCGGAAATGCTGTTAGTGTGTTAGCCTCCTGCACCCCCGCAAGCGCGGGGAGAAGAGTTTTCTCTAGCACCTTAGCAATCCACTGCTCCGCCGCTCACCGGCCTAAGCCGACGCTTCTCATCCGCTCTTCCCGGAGGCAGCGCGCTGGGGCATCGCACAGGTTAAAACGGCGGCAGGACCAAACGCACGAAGGAACTTGACACTGCATCCAGCTCTTCCCGAACTGCTGCATCAAGTTCCCAGCCGACACCGCCGAGCGTCTCGTCAAGTTGTTCAATCGTATCGCTTCCACTGATAGCAACGGTGACCTCTGGATGCGACAGCACCCATGCCACAGCGAGTTGCGCTGGCGTTTTGCCCAACTCTGCCGCTAGCCGCTTAAGCGTTGAAATCACCTGTCCAGTTGCCCCGCCCATCCTCTGGGCAAATTCATCGCGGTATCGTGTCGCCCACAAGGTGCCGGCAGGCGGTGGTTCATTTGGAGAGTAGACACCGCTCAACAAACCGACTGCCAATGGACTATAACACATAACACCTAAGCCTTCCTCGCGCACCAAGCCAAACACCGCGGTCTCCAAATCCCGATTCAGCAGGTTATACATGTTTTGAACGCACATATAGGGCGTTGCGTTTATTCTATCGGCGATCCAGAGTGCCTTGCAAACCTCCCATGCCTGGTGATTACAACAACCGATATAGCGCACCTTGCCCGAATGCACCAGATCATCCAATGCCCGAATTGTCTCCTCCTGCGGTGTCGTGGCATCAGGCGCGTGGATGAGATAAACATCAATGTGGTCCGTGTTGAGGCGCGCCAGTGAACGTTCAACTTCGCGCATGATATGATACCGAGACAACCCGTAGTCATTAGGCCCCTGTCCGATATTGCTAAAAACCTTGGAGGTAATCACCACGTCATCCCGTTTGCCTTGAATTGCTTTGCCGAGAACAACTTCGGAGCGTCCGATGTTGGCCCGGTCATCCCTAGGCCCGTAGATGTTCGCACAATCGATGAGGTTGATACCGGAATCGATGGCGTGCTCAATCACACGTTGGGCAGCACTTTCATCGCCTTGCCCCCTAAATCCTAACCCTAATGCGAGCGGACTCACTTTGAGTCCTGCTTTTCCAAAATTGATATAGTCCATAAAGGTTTCCTTTTCTAGTACAAGTAGCACACTTACGCAAATTATTGTAGGACAGGGGATAACTTTTATATCCTGTCGTTGCGAATACACGGATTATACCAAAGTTCGAGATAAAGTCGTAGCGTCTTTACTACCGTGTCGCTTTTTTCCTTAATGCATCAACGAGCCGCTGCATGTCCGCTGGCATCGGTGCCGACAACGTCAAACGTTCGTTTGTGACAGGATGGTCGAACCCAAGCGTATGCGCGTGCAATGCCTGACGTTTTAGTTGCGCGAGTGCCTGTTTCACAGCCCCCGTATCGGCATCGTTCAACGCGCGTTGTTCGCCGCCATAGATAGCATCGCCAGCAACGGGGTGCCCAATGTGTTGCAGATGCACACGAATCTGATGGAGCCGCCCCGTTTCCAATGTCAGTTGAACACGCGCGAAGTTGTGATAACTTTCCAACACCTGATAGTGCGTGATGGCATGCCGCCCATCTGTTTCAACCGTTGTCATCCGTCGCCGATCCCGGCGGCTCCGGGCAATTCGGGCATCAATCGTACCCGCAGCTGTCGCGGGTGTACCACACACGACAGCGAGGTACTCGCGCGTAATGGTATGCCGTTCAAATTGCACGGATAGCCCGCGATGCACAACATCCGTTTTGGCAACCACGATGACACCCGACGTATCCTTGTCTAACCTGTGAACGATGCCAGGTCTCTCCACACCGCCTATGCCCGACAGGTCGGTGCAGTGGGCAAGGAGGGCGTTGACGAGCGTCCCAGCGTTCACTCCATTTGCAGGATGAACAAGCATGCCTGCAGATTTGTTAAGAACGATTAAATGGCTGTCCTCGTGAAGAATCTCAAGCGGCACAACCTCAGGTTGCACGGTTTCCAAAGGGCGCGGCTGAGGAAGCGTGAGACAAATCCTGTTGCCGGGCCGGAGTTGATAACTCGGTTGTTTAGCGACCTTGTCGTTGACGGTGACCGCCCCCTCGCGAATCAACTTCTGAAGATAGGTTCGAGATACCCCCTCGGTTGCACTCATAAGAAACCTATCCAAGCGTTTTCCGGCCTGATGTGTTTGAATGTGGTAGATGTGCGCTGTGTTTTTCACGGATGTCATTTATTCCTCTCGTATAAGCATATTCTACTAAAACGAAAGAGATTTTACAAGTTTTTATTCCTGTAGGTGCAGTTTTAACTTTGAAACGCGCTTAGGAAAGCGTCCCTACAAGGGCCAAAGTCATCGCTACCGCATTAAACTCTAAATCTTGGTTAAACAGCGGGACAACAAAATACCCCTATTCAAAAAAATGGGGATGTGCTATACTGCCCGGAAACTCTACTTTGGGAGCAGAATCGAAATATGCAACAAGTTACACTCTATCGGGAGCCCGGCCGCTACGCTGGCTGGCCGGCGAACTACGGTATATGGGCGTGGGACAACGAAATCGTTGTCGGTTTCACCGTCGGCTACCACAAATCGGATGCAGGCTTTCACCGCCGTGACCGGGATAGACGCTTTATAGCGATGCAAGCACGAAGCATGGACGGCGGCGAAACATGGACGGTGACAGAAACGCCGTGTCGCCTGCCGGGCAAAGGTACCTTGTCGGCAGATGAACACGTGCTGGAACATCACAGATTGGCGGATGCCGATGCCTTCACCCCGCCGCAACGCGTCAATTTCGCGCATCCAGATTTTGCGATGATGTGCAGTAGATCCGGTCTGACAGCCGGCTCGTACTCATGGTTTTACACCTCCACCGACCGGTGCCGAAGTTGGGAGGGGCCGTTTCGTCTGCCGATGTTCGGCTATACCGGCATTGCCGCCCGGACAGATTACCTCGTCTCCAGTGCAGACGAATGCCTGCTGTTCCTCACTGCATCTAAAGCGGACGGCAAGGAAGGCTTGATATTTTGCGCGGAGACAACCGATAGCGGAAAGTCATTTGCGCTACGCTCCCAAATTGGACCGGAGCCTGAAGGGTTCGCGATTATGCCTGCAAGTGTGCGCTTATCTGATTCACAAATATTAGTGGCAGTCCGGTGCCGAGCCCAGAGTGACTATGCCCGCCCAGACTGGCAAAACTGGCGAAATTGGATTGATCTTTACGCCTCAGATGATAACGGACAGACGTGGTATCATAAGAATCAGCCCGTAGAGGATACAGGGCGTGGCGGGAATCCCCCAACGCTAACCCGCCTTCACGATGGCAGGCTGTGTCTTATCTATGGGTATCGGGATGCGCCCTACCGAATCTGTGCGAAGTTAAGCAGTGATGCGGGCAACACTTGGAGCGAAGAAATCGTCCTGCGCGATAACGGCGGAGACCACGATATCGGGTATCCCCGCACTATCCAACGTCCCGACGGTACAGTGGTAACGGCCTACTATTTTGATGAAGAGCCAGATGGTGAGCGGTTTATTGAGGCGACGTTGTGGAAGCCGTAAGAGGTTTCTGATACCCGGAAAAAATTTCTTGATACCTCATTGTGAATCCAACGCAAAGCAAATAAGCCGCTCTCTACCACGAATATAGAGAAGTCCGTTTGCCAACACGGGGGCTGCCCACGCGGGATGTTTAATCAACTGTTTGCCGTGTTCATCCGTTGGCACAACTTGGGAAATAACATCCAGTTTTTCCGGTGTGCATTTTAGCAACATCAAACGCCCGTACTCTCCGAGGTAGATGAGGTAGTCGTTCACCCAAAGCAACGAAGCGCGTTCATCAACACGTTGTGCCCACGCAACCTTACCTGTTTTGAGTTCGACGCACCGGAGCTCCGCGCCGTTGGAATGCCTACCGCTACAGGCGTAGAGATACCCCTCATGATGGATAGCGGTGTTCCAGTGCAGTTCCATCGCCTTGTGCCGGCGGCTTGCCCGATCTTTCCAAATGACCTGATAACCGCCGGGGCGCACTTGGAGGACAGAACTTCCAATCCCGTACGATTCACTAATAAAGACAAAATCATCAGCAACAACCGGAGATGAGGCGTTGACCGATTCGATTTTAGGGTGCCTCCACGGGTAGTGAAAGTCCATTTTGCCGGTTGCGGGTTCAAAGCCGACGAGCCCGCCACGGAGGAACGCGAACCCCCATCGCCGTCTGTCAATCGTAGCAAAGATAGGGCTGGCGTAACTCGCAAGTTCATCGGTAATCTGGTAGACGACCTCACCGGTGTACTTGTTAAAGGCAATGATACCACTGCCGTTAGGTTCAGGTGTGCCGTTCGCGCCCCAGATATCCTTCGGGCTTCCCGATGGCGAGCCGCCAATCTGAGCAATGAGCAACTCGCCTTCGACAGCAGGCGCAGAAGCGACACCGAAGAAGTTTTGGACGACGTGAAACCGCGCGGTCGTATCTACTGTCCACAAGCGTTCGCCATCTGAAACTCGAACGCAGTGCAGCATCCCCTCCGCCCCGAAAATATAGACGCGGTCATCATCAACAACCGGGCAACACCTCGGCCCGTTGTTATAGCCGTACATATCTTCGTAGTTCGTTGGATACCCAAACCGCCAGAGTTCGGTGCCGGTGTCGCTTTCTAAACAGGTTAGGCGTGCCATGTCACCATAACGAGCGAAAATAAACAATCGGCCGTTTGCGACGGTGGGTGCGCCGTAACTGGTGCCAATTTTCTTGTGCCAGAGCACCCGCGGTCCCGTTTTTTGCCAGGGCGCGATGTCTATTTTTTCGGCGGATTTACCGTTTCGCTCAGGTCCGAGAAAATCTGGCCACCCCGGCGTATCTACCTGCCCTATCAACGGAAGGCTCAATATTAGTAAAACGACAAGGGCGAATGTTTTCACGCCTCAACTTCCTCGTTTGCACGCTTCACGAGTGCGTTCATGTAGGCAATCGTATACGCTGTGCCGACGCGATGATCGCCTGCCATCTCCGGAATGTGATCTGGAATCAGCACACCGTTGAAGTTTACCTCGCGGAGTACTTTCGCCACATGATACATATCCTGATAGCCGTTGTCCACAAACGTCTCAACGAAGTGTGGCAGCGGCTGATCAACGTTGCGGAAATGCACCTTGAAAATCTTGCCTCGCTCACCGAAGTAGCGGATAGACTCAATGACATCTTTGCCCATTAATTCGCCACCCTCTAACCAGCAGCCGACGCAGAAGCACATCCCCACATTCGGGCTATCCGCGATTTCAAGTGCCCGTTTGTAGCCTTCAAAACTACTGAAGATGCACCGCGGAATCCCTGCGAGATGCATCGCAGGCGGATCATCGGGGTGGATGCCGATCATCACGCCGGCTTCCTCAGCGACCGGTGCGGCTTCCTTGATGAAGTGCGTATAGTTATCCCAAATCTCCTCCTCACTGAACTCGCGGTCGTGTGAGAGGGGCATCCCATATTTTTTACCGCCCCAATGTCCTACCTGGGCAGCCTCAAGGTTGAATGCCCTCGCGCTTGCACCACCACGGGTAGTCTCGCGCTCGGTGCTCCAGATGCCGTTGCCCATGTGTGCATACGTCGTATACGGAATCCCCGCTCTACCGAGGTCGCGAATGTATTGCTTGTACTGTTCAATCTTGGCATCGCGGTTCTCAAGGTTCAGCACGATGCCGTCCTGATTGTGGACATCGCTGTTGCCAAACCCGTAAATCTTCAGGCCTGCGTTCTCAAAAATCTCGCGGCGGCTCATGAAATAGTCGTAATTCGCATTTGCACCGTTCGTCCACAGGACGACATAGTCGACATCCATCTGCTTAGCAAACTGCAAGTCTGCCTCGCTCGGTTCAGGCGACATCTGCGCGGTAACTTTCATGCCGGGTTCAATGTTTTGTAACGGATTCTGTGTTGCCATGTTATGCCTCCATACTCTCTTTCTGTAGTGCAAGGTTTCCGTGCCTCAGTGCATCCATTTGTGCTTTGCCTACTCGTCATCCATTGCCTCAGCCTTGAGCCGATACAACTCCGCCTTCAACTCCGCGACGATGTCAGCATACGCCGCATCATCGTAGACGCTGCACATCTCATTGGGATCTTTCTCCAGATCGAAGAGTTCCCACTCCGGTGCTTTCGGTTCGTCAACCGACCCCGTTGTGCCGAGTGCTTCGCCGTAGTAATAGATTAACTTGTACCGATGCGTCCGTATTCCGTAGTGCGCGGGGACATGGTGGTGGGAAAGGTGCATCCAGTAACGGTAGTACATTGAGGTGCGCCAATCGTCCGGTGTTTCGTCGTTAAACAACGGCCGCAGACTGGTTCCCTGCATATCGTCTGGCATAGGGAGTCCTGCGTAATCAAGCCAGGTCTCCGCGAAATCAATATTCAACGCCATTGCGTCGGATGAACTGCCCGGCTGAATCTCGCGCGGGTAGCGAACGATGAACGGCATCCGCAAGGATTCTTCGTACATGAACCGCTTGTCATACCAGCCGTGGTCGCCCAAGAAAAACCCTTGGTCGGAGGTGTAAATCACCATGGTGTCATCCGCGATACCTTCAGTGTCAAGATAGTCAAGCATCCGTCCGACGTTGTCGTCAATTGAGGCAACGCAGCGGAGGTATTCCTTAATGTATCGCTGATACTGCCAGTTTGCCAGTTCCCGCTCCGACAAGCCCTCGGGCGGCGGGCCAAGTTTATCAATCTTCAGATCCCGGTCGTTCATGTGGCCGAAGACGCGCATCTTCGCGTCCTTTGCGGCGTTTGAACGGTTCGCGTAATCGTCGAAGAAGTTGTCCGGCATCGGTACATCCCCATCCTCGAACATGTGGGCATGCTTCTCGTCGGAGTCCCATGGGCGGTGTGGTGCTTTGTGATGGCACATCAAGAAAAACGGCCGTTCTCGATCTCGATTTTGCAACCATTCTAGGGAGAAATCAGTGATAATGTCGGTAGTGTAACCTTCGTACGTCTTTTTGCCATCTGGTTCAAGCATCACCGGGTCGTGATATAACCCCTGTCCGGGCAGGACGTTCCAATAGTCAAACCCGGTTGGATCGGATGTACCGCCGTGTCCAAGGTGCCATTTGCCTACCATGGCAGTTTGATAACCGTTCGCCTGCAGCATCTTCGCAACATTCGGATTTCTGCCATCAATCTTGTCTGCCAGAGTCTTGACCCCGTTGAGATGGCTATGCTTTCCTGTCAAAATGTTCGCACGACTCGGCGTGCAGATGGAGTTGACGCAGAAACAGTTTCGGAGAATCATACCGCCCTCTGCGATACGGTCGAGATTGGGGGTTTGGTTGATACGACTCCCGTAGCAGCTCATTGCGTGAGACGCGTGGTCGTCGGACATGATGAATAGAATATTAGGTCTGCTCAATTTTTCCTCCAATGTAATGCAAAGACAAATGGGGCTATGCCCAGATGCATTTAGATTTAAAACAAATGCGGATTGGGAGTCTTCTATCCGGCAATGTCAAATAATGGCGGTGACACATCAAAGGGCATCCCCTGCCCTTTCGCTTCTTGTTGCCGGTGGTACCACTTCGTCCACGCTTGCTGTACTTTGGCAATCCCTTTTACAGTCCCTCTTGTTTCTTGGTAACTGGAGATGAGCGCGAGTATAGCGGCGGTTGGCGCGAAAAAAAGTACAGCCGATGAGAAATTACGAACGAAGTCGGATGCTGTCCGAACAATATCGGCGATATCTGGCTGTACTATCATGAGGATGAATAAAAAATAAGGAAAAAACCAGCACGAAAAATGAATGAGAAGGAGCTTCGGGTTACGAACCATGAAGAACAGTGTTTTTTGTGCTTTCCTGAAATAGGAATTGACACGTATGTTTTCGGATGATGGCGGAGCCTCAAAAGTGTCACCTTGCGCTTCCGCTTCCTGTTGGCGGCGATACCACAGCATCCACAGTTGGTGCTCTTTGGCAATACCTTTTAGGTTACCTCTCGCCTCTCGGTAACAGATGAGGAAAGGGGGCACAACAACAAGAATCCAATGTCCATGTCTCGTTACATCTTCGATGATTTCGTTAAAAACCATCGAAGCGGCTGTGGCAAGATTCCCAACGGACAAAGGTCGTTCCAGAATTTTAACCACGGAGGGCCAAGTATCTTCTACGAATGGGTCGTCTTGGACAACGCCTGAAGCAGCCAAGAGAGCCCAGCACGTAAAATGAACAATAAAGGGAAGCGGGTTCCGGAGCATGAATAACAAGGTTTTCTCTAATGCCATGACATTTTCCTCTATTTTGCCTTAATTTCTTCCCATGCGCGGTTGTAGTGCCGAGTAAAATCTCCTGGATCCTTCAGCCACTCAAGGGATTCCAAAACCTCTTTCGTCGGATAGATAAATTTGTGTTCCCGCAGGTGTTCCGGCAAGTATTCTTTCGCAGTAGGCACGCAGGTACCGTATTTGGTGAAAGTGGTAATCTTGGCATTGACCTCGGGGCGAAGGAGATAGTTAATAAACTGCTCAGCGAGCTCCTTATGCGGCGCGGATTTCGGGATGCAGACAGCGTCGATGAATTGGCTTGAACCTTCTTTCGGAATGACGTACCGAATAGTGGGGCGCGTTTCGGTTGCGCGGAACGCATCACCACTCCAGCAATGCGCCATAACAACATCTCCGGCGATGAGGAGTTCTTCCGCTTCGCTTTTGTACTGTTTGACGAGCGGTTTCTGCGCTATCAATTTTTCTTTTGCCGCCTTAACCTGCTTCGCATCGGTTGTATTAAGGCTGTACCCAAGCAGTTTGAGCGCAGCACCGAGCGTCTCGCGCTGGTCGTCCAGCATACTGAATTGATTCTTATATTTCTTATCCCAGAGCACCGCCCAACTGTCAGGGGGTGGTGATACCACAGCTGAATCGTAGGCGATGCCGGCAGTGCCGAATGTATACGGCACGGAATAGCGATTTTCCGTATCGTAGTATTTGCCGAGAAACAACGGGCTAATATTCTGAAAGTTGGGGATGGTGTCGCGATGCAATTCAGCCAACAGGTTTTGCTTGATTAAAATCGATACCATGTAGTCCGATGGCATGATGATGTCGTATCCTGTTGCACCGGCTAACAACTTCGCGAGCAAGTCTTCGTTGCTGGCGTACGTGTCAACAAGGACGCTCACGCCGAATTCCTTTTCAAATCCCTCGCGGATATCACCGCTGACGTAGCCTGCCCAAGTAAAGACGTTTAGCTGCTGCTTTTGTCCATCGCTATCGCCGATAAAAAGGGCGAGGAGGATGAATCCGAAAAGCATATATCTTTTCAGCACAGTTTGCAAACTGAAACTGGCTATAGAAAATTTTCGCATATTTTTTCTCCATCAGAAGTTCGTCGTGCGAGGTTTCCATGCCTTTGCTTGTGCATGTAGCCTCAATCGGGAGATCGAAATTACAAGGTAACGAAATCTCCCTCTATATGAGATTGACAACGTCTGCTATCTATGCTAACCTATCTACACGATGAGACTTAGTCGTCGTTTTCTGTTGGCAGGCCTTGGGCTTTCCAGCCGCGAAAGCCGCCCGTTAGGACTGAAACGTTTTCATAGCCCATGATTTTCAAGGTTTGCGCGGAAAGCGTGGCACGGGTGCCACCGCCACAATAGGTGACAATCTGTACATCCTGATCTGGGGCGACTTCGTCAATATCCAGTTCAATGTAGCCGCGCGGCAGAGAGACTGCCCCCGGCAGATGGCTTTCGTCGTAATCTGGTTCGTCACGGACATCTAAGATGATAACAGGTTGTTCAGTTTCCGTGAGTTCGGCAGCTGAGATGTGGCCAACATTCGTTTTCGCTTCAGCAAGTAGTTGTTCGAGGGTTTTTCCGCGCATAGTTGTCCTCCAAGTGGGTTATTTCTATAGATGCACCACTCATATTAAAGGGCACACACCGTTTATTTCATTTGATGCCATTTTAGCACAATGTAGGCAGACATGTCAACTTTTTTGTACGGACGTACAAGATGTATTCGTTCAACCTAGTTAAAAATGAAAAACGGACAAAGCAGTAGGCGCGCGTTGCACGCGCGAAAGGAGTAGAAGTAGAAATGGAATTGCTTAAAAAATCGGTTCAATCTGTCATCGAGAAGGAGCGGATTGGGAGCCCTGTGTTTCTGCGGTGTGTGCTTCAAGTTGCCAGTGAGACAGCGAGTCTACTTGAGCCAACTGCGGAAATTGCTGCCCTCGCAAACGGATGGATGCCTTCACAACCCGAGCGCGTCTATGCACAAGGCAATCCAGAGGCAACACAAGTCACGGTAATGGTTCAATATGCAGCGGGACAGATGGCACTATTGAGCGTCAATCGGGTGGATATAGAGACAGCAATTGACATCATGTTAGTTGGCAATAAAGGCGTTATCTACCATGAAACGCCTATAGGCAGGTACTATATGGGTGCTCCCCCGCCGGTGCTCGGCAACACAGGGGAACTTACAGCGGCTATCGCGCAGGCATTGGAAAGCGGCCAGCCTATAACGGTGGAGGGCTAAACGTGAAAAAGAACGAAAAATATGGTGTCCTCTTACTCGGTGGACATCGCACGCACCAAGAAAACTATGCACAACTCTTTGCGCAAGATGCACGATGCCGGCTAATTGCGTTCGCCGATGAACCAGACGCGCCGTCAGAACGCATTGAATTGGCGCGTTCGCTTGCAGACGCATTAAATCTACCCTTCATTCCTGACCTGGGCGAGGCATTGGCACGCGATGATATACACATTGTGAGCTTATGCACCGAGGTGGAACGGCGCGGGCCGGTCGGCGCGAAGTGCGCGGAAGCAGGAAAACACGTATATCTCGATAAACCGATGGCACTCAACCCAGAACACGCAAACCAGATCGTTGCTGCTGTTGCCAGAAGCGGTGTCCGGAGCCAGATGTTTAGCAACATTCACAGTGCCTGGGCGCAAACCATTAAACACGTCTTGGACAGTGGGCGTATCGGCGAGCTGCAAGCAATTCATTGCGATGTGTTGTTCGCGAAAGGGCACCCCGGTAGCGCGCCTGTCGGGCAAAAACGGATAGAGAAATCGCCAGTGGAACGTTACAGCTTCATGGAAGCAAAACGCGAGATGTTCGATGTCGGTGTCTATGCGGTGTCACTGGTGAATTGGCTGACGCGCAAACAGGCACGCACGGTTTTTGGGGCAACCGCTAACTACTTTTTTAAGGAGCATCGCGCTTGCGATATTGAAGACTTCGGGGCTTTGATATTAACGTTGGATGGCGGCATGACAGCGACGATTGTCGGGGGACGCTACGGATGGCAGAGTCATGCACAGGGCGGTGTGAAGAAGGTGATTCTCGTCGGCAGCGAGCAAACGCTAATATTCGATGCTTTTGCGAACCGCTTGGAAGTTTTTGCTGCTGAGCCGGCATTTGAACCGCCCTCCCCTCATCCACTCGACCCGATGGGGATGTGGAGTAGCACCCAAGCTGAACTCAAAGTGCAACCGAAGCAACAGTGGGTGGACATTGACAGGAGCGACGATGGCCCGCGGGAATTTAGCGCGTTTGTGGATTGTATTGAGAATGGTGTCGAGAGTGAGATGAACGCCGAATTTGCGGCACATTCCGTTGAGATTATTTCCGCTGGGTATCGCTCGGCAGCGAACAGGCAGGTTATCAGTCTCAGTTGAGGCGAAAGCTAGCGCATCGCACGCGTGGATGAAGATTAATCACCTATAGGCGCGGCTTCCTAACTGCGCCTACAAAATACTCCGTTATTTTTCTCCTCATTTACGAACCATCTTCAATTAACTTAATTTGGTATTCGCTGCCTCACTTGCCGCTTTGAATACAGCATGAATTGCCGCAAAAAGGACTGGCACATCATCCACACTAAAACTCGTTCTGTTCCGGGTAAAGGCATCGTGGACAAGATGCCCGAATTCCCACCATTTTCCATCGCTCACAATGCCGTACACAGGCACATCCGGCGCATCGTTGATTTTTTGTGCCGCAACTAACTCCGCCAAGCATTGACCCCAGCCTTGCTCAAAATCGTTCTTCTTCGCCTCTACCAGAATTATTAAGGGTTTTCCGACAGTGAGCATCCCCAACTCAGATCTTGTTGAGATAAAGTAATCGGGCGTACCTCCCAATATCTCGTCATAGACGAGGGATTTCTTTACCCAGAGCGCGTAGCCATCTGCATACCCTTTGTAGACTTCCCTCAAAATTGGGTAGATAACGGTTTCACACCGTGCTCCCTCGGAGGCGTAAACATCAATGTGTTGCATGCTAAACTCAAGCTCTTGCAGAAATTGTTCTGAAGGGCCTAAGGTTTCCTCGGGCTCAAGAAAGTTATCTGCGGCATAGGTAATCCTGAATTTTTCCTGAACGTCAGGTATTGTTTTGAAATCACTAAATGCCATGATGTCACCTTAGGGAAAACCGAATGTCGCTGGCTACCCTCTAATGCCTATCGCTTCAAGCTGGGCAATCTGTTTCATCCAAGATTCTCGGATTTCAGGAGTGTATTCCTCAGGCAGCAGCGATTTTCGGGTGCAATTCACGAGTGCTTGTAAGGTTTGATAGTGTCGAATCTGTCCAATATTGGGCAAAATCCGATCCG
This sequence comes from uncultured Poribacteria bacterium, assembly GCA_958295855.1. Classification (GTDB taxonomy): domain Bacteria; phylum Poribacteria; class WGA-4E; order WGA-4E; family WGA-3G; genus CATQHH01. The sequence continues at coordinate 2,639,995 of OY282383.1, forward strand.
CGGCAACGGCGACAATGTCGTCCACCGTTAATTCGCCCACTTCATTTTTAGCAGCCTCCAGGTCAGAACGGAGCGAGGCGAAACTGGCAGCGGAATATCCCTCTGTCTGTTCCAAAAGCAGCGCAAACGCCTCCTCCGGAAGTTTTCCGTTAAACGCGGTGCCAATTGTCCAGCGGAGGAAATCCTCCCGGTCAGCCTCGCTCGGGTCAAGCACTGGGACCACCATGTCCCCGACACGTCCTTCTCGCCGGAGGTCGGGTGATAGGTTGTAGATACGCGCTGTCATCAGAAGCCACGTGATATTGCCCCGTAATTCCGGATCAGACATCATCGCCTGTATTTTTCCGGTGAGCCTGCGTTCTGTGCTGTGTGCGTCCCTGCCGACATCGCCGAACTGTGTATCCGCTTCATCAACAAAGATAAGCACTTTTACGAGTGCCATCAGCAAACGTATGAGCCGCTCAAAGATGACATCTGTTTGCCCAAACCACATACTCCGAATGTTCTTCAGCACGAGTACGGGGATATCCAGTTCGCCAGCCACCCCTTCAAAGATAAAACTTTTTCCGCTGCCTATGGGGCCACAAACGCTCATGCCGGGGAGCGCATCGGCACCGGTAGATGTGATGCGCGGAATCAACTGGGTTTTGAGGAATGCAACGAGTTTGCGATTGCCAATCACCTCCTTTAGCGTGTGTGAAGGCTTTTTAAACTCTACGACATCCTCCCCCAACTGCGCTTGGATAAATTCAGAAACCTTTCCAATCACAGTCTCTGGGCGAAGTTTTTCACCGGCATAGCACGCAGCAATCAACAACTGTCGCAACGCCTGTATGGACAAACCTGCAGTGAACATTGCGAGTTGGGCTTGGCTTCCCCAGAGAGCTAATGTCTTCCCTGTGAGTTTCTGCTGGTTATTAAACCATGAGATGAAATGCCGCCGCTCCGCTATCCCGGGCGACGGAATTTCAACGGACACAACCTGGGGTAGACGGATAATCCGGGAGTTCACGAGGCTGGCAGATTCTGTAATAAAAATGACAGTATCTTTGCCGTTCATGAAATTGGAGTCGGCAATCCAATCTTGGACAATGCTGACCCGATGCCTATCCGGCAGTGACAAGCTCCGAATCTCGCCTTCTGGGAGCAACATATCCGTTGCCTCGATAAGGATTATCAGTTTTTCCGGCAGAAGTTTCTGGCCTTGCTGGTTCGTGGTTCGGGATAACAAGCAAAATTGCCGGAGCAGTTCAAGTGCGAGGGTTGGACTGCCGATAGCATCGTTCATATACTGCGAAAAAGGCATATTGGCGACACCGGCGGGGACATCCGCGGCATCGACAGACGGGCTTTGGGGCTGCGGCAGCCTTTCATCAATGCGTGCGTCCCCCCAGAATCGGCTAGCGTCTTGGTCGATGCCTATGTCGCGGTCGCCCTCGGTAGCACCTCGCCATACATTAAACGCCTGCTTTACCTTTTCTTTATCGCTCCGCCTCACAAACCGGATGGGGCCGTTGAGTTCATAGACTATCAGAATAAATCCTGGAGTTTCCCAGCTTTGTGTCAAAAAAGGGACAAGCGGTATATAATCCGCGTTTTCCCTGTCACCGACAAAAAAGAGGTCGTGGATATTTCCCGATAGGACAAGACTGCGTGATGTCCCAGAGTTAATGAGCATTCCGGCTTCGGTTCGGAATGTATAGCTTGGGCTTTTAACAGCTATAGGTTATCGCCCCCTTCACGGTTTGTTCGTTGAGAAATTACAACTATAGCGGGAGTTCAGAATCGGAATCCGATGTTTTCTTGGGTGTCTCTGTCTGAGTCGCCTGTGTATCCGTTTGCTGTGCCCCGAATATAAGTGCATCAAATTCATCAGAGGTAGTAGAAGTGCGCGCTGCTGCGAGAAACTCTTCTTCTTCACTCTGTGAATCGGTGCCGGCCAGCTCCTGTGCGACTTTTGAGCGCCCTTTGGCTTTCTCTCGGATTTCGCGCATCCGCGTCAATTCTGCAGAAGTGCCATCCGTGCTAATCCCGGAAAGCATGTCAGCGATTTCCTCTTGCTCCCGAGCGGTAATCAGATCGGCTACGGCTTCAGACTGCTCTGACTTAATTTGTTCCAAGTCACGGTGTAGCCGCGTAATCTGCAATTTATGGGATTCAATATCGGCTTGCGCGCCTTCAATCTCGTTTTCAAGTTCCGTAATGCGGGATGTCTTCTCCTGCAAATTGGACTCGAAATCTCTGTAAGCTGTCACACATCGGATGTAATCGGGGGACTGTTTGACCTCTTCCGGGGCCATGCCTTCACCTTGCAGGTCGGCGGCAGTCTGCTGCGCTTTGGCTAGCGCGCCAGCCTTCAGTTCTTCCAACCTATCGACTTCGTCTGTAAGGTTTTTCACCGCCGTTTTCTTCTGTTCGACGAGTGCGATGAGTTGACCAATCGCTTGCTTGTAGCGTTGGATATTCCCCTTTTTATCGCCGATGATGTCTTCATAAGCCCCTCTGACAGCTTCTGGGTTTTCCATCATTCTATCCGCGCTTTCATGTGCACGGCCGGTCAGCGTATACCAGATAGCCTTGAAAAATCGCGTAAATCCATTTGCCATTGTTGTTCCTCCTGTTGTAAGCGTGCTTTGGAAGCGCGCAAATTGTTACAACATATTTGTTACCTTGGTCAAAATTTTGTATACAAACCTATTTTGTAAATTTTAACACACTTTGTGCAAAACTGCAAGAAAATTCTGCATATTTCAAGAGGTCACGGAGAACCCACGGAGAGCTCCTACGACTTTAACGCAGGCAACCCTTCAATAACCTTCACCGTCTCTTGACTGACTGTGATTACCTGTCCAAGCAAACGGAGGATATACTCCCCATCATCATCGCGATTTGGATCGTTCTTGATGCCGCTCCGTTTGTCTATTTTGACGCGATACTGATCCACTACCCACTCCAACGCTGAGCGGTTTCCTAACCGATACGCAAACACCTCCGCAGGGATGCCCGCTAAGGTGAGGAAGTCGTTGTATTTCAACTGCGTTTTGTCTTTGGAGAGTTTCATTCTTTCTACCCGCAAATCTACCTGCATACCCGGCGTTTCAATCGGCTCGAGTTTGTCATATTCGGGCTGCGTCTCATAGTTGACGTGCAAATCTGCGAGCTGCGCGCCGGCGTTAGCATAAGCCCAGAAGTCTTCGGCGAAGGGGATATGCGGTAAATCGCGCTTGAGATTTTCCTGATACCGCTCACGATAGTCAGGATGGTGCAAGAGTCCGTAGGTATAATGGAAGATGTCCCACTTGCTGATAGCGTTGTCTTGGTAATGCGTTCGGAACTGCACCAGTGCCCAATCGGTGATGTTTTCTTGTCGGTTTGTGCCATCTTCGTCGTAGGTGTAGAAGGGAAAGCATTGATTTCCATCTATAGCAGTTATCGTCAAATTCGGAATTACATTTGCTAAATAGCACCAAAAATCAGCACGGCCGCCTGTACTCGGTACACAAATCACCTGATTCTCTGTTTCGGTATCAGGTATGGGAAAGATGGAGCGAAACACATACCCGCATTCGTTCATCATTCTATGAAAGTATAGGTGTGATTTTGTAAACGGGCGATAGAGTGAAAATCGCACATTTTCAGTTGAGAATTTGGCCAGTTTGCCCTGTCTCAAGTTTGACTTCAGGCTGCGGGTCCACTTGAGCTTCGTATCATCAATTTCTATAAAATCATTGACGTTGATGTTTCTGTCACTTCGTCGTTCCCATTTAGACACTTGCCCATTGTAAGTTTCCATCATCGTTTGCATATTTTCGGTAAGCGCCTTGAAATTAAAATTGTAAGTCCACGTGTCGCGATTCGTTACCACACCGAGGCTATAGGTTTTAAAAAGTGTTCCCTCCACATCCCCCTTGCCCGCCTTTGCCATTTTGCTGCCCATCGGAATAAAGGTGTCAAACTCGGCGTGGAGCCCTTCGGTGAGCCACGTATGCCGTTTATCGGGTGCCAACGCCTGCCACGCTACATTGCCAACGTGCTGCTTTTCTTCTAAAAACGCAAACGTCTGTTCTTTATTCAAATCTGCGACTTCACCGTGATAGAGAATCCGCGCAGGCTGCCCTCGGTGCTGTTTTGACTTCACGAGAATATTGATGCTCACTCCTACCTGAATCCCAAACACGTTGGCATCCCCAGGCTGCCCTTTGCGGATGTTCCCGCCTAAATCCAGGATATAGAGCGTGTCAAACTCATCGGCGAGATGTCGCCGCATCCCGTCAAACATCTGCGCGTCAATAAAACTGTTATTCGTCACAAACACGACGAGGCCCTCATCGCCGAGTTTATCTGTTGCCCACCGAATCGCCTTCACATAGGGATCATAGAGTTTACTTTTCGACTGCGCGCTGGAAGCTGCAACGTACGTCGCGCGTACCCGCGCATCAACCGCCTCGTGCTGCCGATTCTTGTTGTTATCGTTTTCGTTTTTCTGTCCAGCATTGTAGGGCGGATTGCCAATGACAACGAACATTGGCGTAGTTTTCTGCTCCTCAACCCGCAGCGTGTTTTCTGGCGTGAAATAGGCAAACTCCCCGGTTTCGTGCGGTACATCCATCAAACCGAAGGTATCAAAAGTATCCACGAAGCAGATATGTGGGAACGGCTCGTAGGTGCCGGTTCTCTCAAAATAGGCGTGTTCGATATTGAGACTGGCGATGTAGTAGGGGAGCAGCATCACCTCATTGCAGTGCAGTTCCTCGCGATATTTCTGCGGCAACCTTCTGCCCTGAATGTCTTGCATCAGGCGCACGATGAAGTTGCCGGTGCCGACGAACGGATCGATGATGTGGACACCCGTATCTGATAGCGACCGGCCGAATGCCTCACTGAGAACGTGAGTGGTGCTTTTCACCATGAAATTGACTATCGGTTGGGGCGTATAGACAATGCCGTGCGTATCGGCAACCTTGACTGAAAAGCCTTGAAAGAACTGCTCATAAACGGTATTCAAAAAAGTCTGTTTCTGAGCATAGTCGGTGAGGGTCGCGGCGGTTTTCTCAAGCACAACGTAGAACGGGTCTAAACTTTCAAGAAATTGATCGCGATTCAGTGCATGTTCAGTGAGCACATCAATGACTTTCTCAATTTCACTGGCAATAATGTTGCGGCGAGTGAAGTCCCTATTCTTGAAAACAGTGGCGAAGATACGCTCGGTGAGCAGGTGCTGGATGAGCATCTCTTCCACTTGTGCCTCGGCGAGGTTTGCATCGATGGACGCTTTGCATTGCTGATGAAAGTTCTCAAAGGCCGCGCGAAACCTGGCATTATCGCGCAGCTCACTCTGGATGAGACTTGCAACACCACGCCCAAGCACCGGCACCTTCTCTTTGAATTCGTCAACGGCGGCGTACCAATCGGTGATGTTTTCTTCCTGATACCCAAAGAAGGTGTCCAGCAAATGGATAAGATTGTCCGGTTCGCTCACGTCTACATCAAGGCGGAGGGTGCCGTTTTGATAGAGGAGGGCATGCGTGGGCGATTGAATAATGATATTTTTAAACGGGTAACCGGCTTCCGATTTCTTCTGTGCTTCGGTGGGGAGAGCGTCTTGTGTATCTTTTGCTTCCCAGTGTCCGTGTGGCAAGCCGAACGCATCGACGACTTCACCATCTAACCGGATGCGTCTGTTCTGTTTTGTGTGGCGTGTCTTTTCGCACACGAGGATGAGATCAACCTGTCTGCAATAGTGTTGGAGGAGGTTTTGGAATGCGGTTCGGACGGTGCCTTCATGTTCTGCCCCGATTTTTGTGTAGGCATCGAGTTCTGCGTAGTAGTTTTTGATGGGTTTGTGTGTCGGTTTGATGTTGAGATGTGGCATGCTGTTTTCTCCGTGTTTTTTCAACTATTGAAATTACTTAACTCCGATTATACACGGATTGGGGAAGGATTGCAAGGGAAAAAGTCTGGGTTAGGTTTTCAGTTTTTCCGTAGGCCGCATCTCCGAATCCCGACACATCCCGGTAGGAGCGACCTCCAGGTCGCGATACCGGGCCTAAAAACAGAAGTCGGCGCGCTTGACTTAGCATAAATAATTGCTAAGGCTATCAGGAGGTCACGGCACACGGAGTGTGCCTACTACTTTGTCACGGCACACGGAGTGTGCCTACTACCTTAGGCAATCTCTCAACAATCTCCACCGTCTCTAAACTGACTGTGATTACCTGGCCAAGCAAACGGAGGATATACTCCCCATCATCATCGCGATTTGGGTCGTTGACGATGCCGCTCCGTTTGTCTATTTTGACGCGATACTGATCCACTACCCACTCCAACGCTGAGCGGTTTCCTAACCGATACGCAAACACCTCCGCAGGGATGCCCGCTAAGGTGAGGAAGTCGTTGTATTTCAACTGCGTCTTGTCTTTGGAGAACTTCATTCTCTCTACCCGCAAATCTACCTGCATACCCGGCGTTTCAATCGGCTCAAGTTTGTCATATTCGGGTTGCGTCTCATAGTTGACGTGCAAATCTGCGAGCTGCGCCCCTGCCGCCGCAAACGCCCAGAAGTCTTCGGCGAAGGGGATATGCGGTAAATCGCGCTTGAGATTCATCTCATACCGTTCGCGATAATCGGGGTGATGCAGGAGTCCATAAGTATAGTGGAAAATGTCCCACTTGGAGATGGTGTCATCTTGGTAGTGCGTGCGGAACTGCACCAGCGCCCAATCGGTGATATTTTCGCGGCGGTTTGTGCCGTCTTCGTCGTAGGCGTAGAACGGGAAGCATTGATTTCCATCTATAGCAGTTATCGTCAAATTCGGAATTACATTTGCTAAATAGCACCAAAAATCAGCACGGCCGCCTGTACTCGGTACACAAATCACCTGATTCTCCATTTCCGTCTCAGTTGTAGAGAAGATAGGTAGTGCTCGATCGTTTAGCACCCGGTCAGAGAAGAGATGGGTTTTCGTAAAAGGACGATAGAGTGCCTTGCGCACCTTTTCTTCAGCAAATTCGGCGATTCTGCTGCGCTTCAACTTCGCTTTTAAGTCGCGGCTCCATTTGATTTTTGTGTCATCATACGCCACAAACTCGTCAACGTTTGCATCTTTTTCTCTCCGCCGGTCCCACCTGAACACCTGCTCGTTGTAGACATCTATCATCTGCTGAACATTTTCAGAAAGCGTCTCTGCGTTGAAGTTGTAAACCCATGCATCGCGGTTCGTTGACACACCGAGCCCGTAGGTTTTAAAAAGTGTTCCCTCCACATCCCCTTTGCTCGCCTTTGCCGACTTACTCCCTATCGGAATAAAGGTGTCAAAGTCAGTGTGGAGATCTTCCGTGAGCCACGTATGCCGTTTGTCAGGTGTCAACGCCTGCCACGCTACATTGCCAACGTGCTGCTTTTCGTCTAAAAACGCAAACGTCCGTTCTTTATTCAAATCTGCGACTTCGCCACTATAGAGAAGTCGCGCAGGCTGCCCTCGGTGCCGTTTTGATTTGACGAGGAAGTTGATGCTCACCCCAACCTGAATCCCAAACACGTTGGCATCCCCAGGCTGCCCTTTGCGGATGTTCCCACCTAAATCCAGAATATAGAGCGTGTCAAACTCATCGGCGAGATGGCACCGCATGCCATCAAACATCTGCGCGTCAATAAAACTGTTGTTCGTCACAAACGCAACGAGGCCCTCATCGCCGAGTTTATCTGTTGCCCACCGAATCGCCTTCACATAGGGATCATAGAGTTTGTTTTTTAACTGCGCGCTGGACGCTGCAACGTATGTCGCGCGTACCCGCGCATCGACCGCCTCGTGCTGCCGATTCTTGTTGTTATCGTTTTCGTTTTTCTGTCCAGCATTGTAGGGCGGATTGCCAATGACAACGAACATCGGCTTAGTTTTCTGCTCCTCAACCCGCAGCGTGTTTTCTGGCGTGAAATAGGCAAACTCCCCGGTTTCGTGCGGTACATCCATCAAACTGAAGGTATCAAAAGTATCCACGAAGCAGATATGTGGGAACGGCTCGTAGGTGCCAGTTCTCTCAAAAAAGGCGTGTTCGATATTGAGACTGGCGATATAGTAGGGGAGCAGCATCACTTCATTGCAGTGCAGTTCCTCGCGGTATTTCTGCGGCAACCTTCTGCCCTGAATGTCTTGCATCAGGCGCACGATAAAGTTGCCGGTGCCCACAAACGGATCGATGATGTGAACCCCCGTATCTGAGAGCGAACGTCCGAATTCTGTTTTGAGAACGTGAGTGGTGCTTTTCACCATGAAATTGACTATCGGTTGGGGCGTATAGACAATGCCGTGCGTATCGGCAACCTTGACTGAAAAGCCCTGAAAGAACTGCTCATAAACGGTATTCAAAAAAGTCTGTTTCTGAGCATAGTCGGTGAGGGTCGCGGCGGTTTTCTCAAGCGCAACGTAGAACGGGTCTAAACTTTCAAGAAATTGATCGCGATTCAGTGCATGTTCAGTGAGCACATCAATGACTTTCTCAATTTCACTGGCAATGATGTTGCGGCGAGTGAAGTCCCTATTCTTGAAAACAGTGGCGAAGATACGCTCGGTGAGCAGGTGCTGGATGAGCATCTCTTCCACTTGTGCCTCGGCGAGGTTTGCATCGATGGACGCTTTGCATTGCTGATGAAAGTTCTCAAAGGCCGCGCGAAACCTGGCATTATCGCGCAGCTCACTCTGGATGAGACTTGCAACGCCACGTCCAAGCACCGGCACCTTCTCTTTGAATTCCTCAACGGCGGCGTACCAATCGGTGATGTTTTCTTCCTGATACCCAAAGAAGGTGTCCAGCAGATGGATAAGATTTTCCGGTTCGCTCAGGTTTACATCAAGGCGGAGGGTGCCATTTTGATAGAGGAGGGCATGGGTGGGCGATTGAATAATGATATTTTTAAACGGGTACCCGGCTTCCGATTTCTTCTGTGCTTCGGTGGGGAGAGCGTCCTGTGTATCTTTTGCTTCCCAGTGGCCGTGTGGCAAGCCGAACGCATCGACGACTTCGCCATCTAACCGGATGCGTCTGTTCTGTTTTGTGTGGCGTGTCTTTTCGCACACGAGGATGAGATCAACCTGTCTGCAATAGTGTTGGAGGAGGTTTTGGAATGCGGTTCGGACGGCGCCTTCATGTTCTGCCCCGATTTTTGTGTATGCTTCGAGTTCTGCGTAGTAGTTTTTGATGGGTTTGTGCGTCGTTTTGATGTTGAGTGCTGGCATGCTGCTTTCTCCATAGATGAGCAGAGACGGAGCTCCGCCCTTGCAATTCAAAGTAATTGATAACTTCGATTATATACGCAGTGGGGAAGAATAGCAAGGGGAAAATATGAAAGTGCGCCTACAACAAGCGGTGCGGGCGCATGAGGGAAAATGACTGAAAACGAAATGTCGCTAGGTGACTCTAAATTCTGCTTGACACAAAGGAGATATCCAAGTAAAATAAACAACAAAAACGACTGTCAATTTTCAACGCATGCACATAAAATCCACGATACCCAGGTCATTTTCATATTGGCTGTGGTTCACTGCGTTCGGTGTACTGGCACTGGTACTTGCCAACGTGCCCCTATTTAATATCCTTGCTTTTGAGTTTTGCGCTGCGATGGCACTCAGCATCTCTTTCGCAGGAGCGCACGTGACACTCACGGTGGTGCGGCAGCTGAAGCGGCAACCCGATGCCCTTTCCGGTTCACCGGGGCAAATTGTCGTCCGGTGTTTTTGGGCCGCACTGATGGTGAATGTGGGTTTGCTCATACTACCGCTCGGTATCATTTTGCTGAATGCATTTCGTGTTAAAAACTGCGATTTCAGCGAGGGGCTCCTATTTTTCCTCATTTTGCCGATAATCAGTTGCGTGTACACAACGGCAGCGGGGATATTCTTCGGGTTCTGGATTAAAAGAAGATGGTTGGCATATCTCGCATATCTCGGTTATATCCTGCTCTCCTGTGTCCCGGTAGTTATCAATTTAGTGTTTCATCCGCCAGTGTTTGCATATCACGCGACATTCGGATATTTTCCCGGGCCGATTTACGATGTCGTCATTCCGATGACAGGCACACTGCTGATTGCCCGCGCGGAAACGCTACTGTGGGCATCGCTGTTTTTAGGGCTAACAGCTAGTATTTGCGACATAAGCAGAGATACAGGATTGATGCCACAACTGAGGTGGCGTAAACTTTCAGTGCCGCTTACAAAACGTGTGTGGCTATATCTGTTAATCATCGGCTTGCTCGGTTTCCAATTCTACGCCGGTGCATTGGGAATTCGGCCCACGCGCGCGGATATCGCGCGAAAACTCGGGGGGTTCCGCGAAACAACGCATTTTGAGCTCTTTTATGCCCGCGAACTTGAAGCGGAGATTGAACACATCGCTGAGGATTGCGAATTTCAGTACGCGCAATTGTCTGCCTATCTGATGCCTGAAGGTGCACCACTGTCTAGAAAGATGCGCGCGTATATCTATGCATCTCCTGAACAGAAGAAGCGGTTGATTGGGGCACGCCACACATCCGTCGAAGACCCGTTCGGGCACGGGTTTCACATTCATGCACAAGGGTTTCCGCATCCTGTCCTAAAACATGAATTGGCACATGTCTTCACCGTGCCCTGGTCGCCGCTGAAGGTTAGCCTGAAGATAGGCCTTCACGAGGGCATTACCGTTGCAGCGGATTGGAATGAAGGCAGGCTCACAGGACATCAATGGGCAAAAGCGATGCGTCAGTTGGAAGTTGCACCACCGCTCTCAGGCATTATGGGCATCGGGTTTTGGGGGCATGCAGGCTCGCGGAGTTACCTGTTCGCGGGCTCTTTCGTACGGTTTCTCGTAGACACCTACGGCATAGAAAAGTTCAGGCGCGTTTTTCCTACAGGCAATTTCATCAAGGGCTACGCGAAAAACTTGAAAGTGTTGGAGACAGAGTGGATGGAATTTTTGAAAAGTGTTCCTTTGCGCGAGGAAGACTTAGCCTACGCGGCGCACCGTTTAAAGCGGGGCGGTATCTTTGAACAGGTGTGCGCCCATGAAATGGCGGCGTTACGAGATACCGCATGGCAGGCATATTACCAAAAAGATTTCACTACCGCCGTGCAAACATTTGAAACTATGTCCTCATATCAACCGAATAACTTGAGAAACTTGCGTGGGCTGATGTTTAGTGCATATAGAATGCAGGAGTATGAAAGAGCATTATCGCTTGCGACTCGCATTGCAAGCGCGGAAAACACAAGATTGAGTGCAGAAGCGATGCTGTTGAAGGGCGACATCTACTGGCTACAGAATGCACATGAAAAAGCCATGAACGCTTATGCCACGGTTAAAACAGAACATGACACAATTGCCTACGCGCTCTTAAAACGACTTGAGGCGTTGTCCTATCCATCTTCACATGCGGGCACTGCTCAACATCCCGTAGCCCAAACGGGTTGGAGCATCCAAGCACTCAGAGATGCACAAATAGGCGAATCCGGCAATTTGCCCCTACGGGAGTTGCTCCGCAGTGTCCTGGTTGAGTCGAAACCCGCTGCGGAAAAAATGGCACATTTATCCATTTGTATGCAAGCAGCACCAAATAGGTGGTTAGCCTATTTCTTAGCAGGTGAGTTGCTTCACAAAGAGGGCGCGTGGGAGGTAAGCAACCAATACCTTCGCCAGGCAATGAATCTCTTGATTCCACAACAGCACGAAAAACTTGTGTTAGAGGCGCAGAGGTTAATAGGCATCAATGCATATCGACAGAAAGATTACGAGACTGCACAAAATGCATTCCGGTCAATAGCCGAGAACACAGCCCTTCCATTGGGAGTTGTCCTTTCAGCAAAGGATTGGATACAAAGGTGCCAGTGGGCGCAAAGCCGCATACCATAGGTGGTGTTAATTATTTGTGCCTGCATTCTTGCGAGATTCATTGATAAAAAATCCTGTTGACTTACAGATTAACTTCGTAATATAATGCAAGTATGGCTATCAAAGTTCCTTCAGCGATAATCCGGCCTGGTTCTTGAACAAGGCGAAGGGATTTCTGAGGGCAGCGCCGGTCGTCGAATCGGCTATCGTGCTGTTGCCGAAGGAATCCACTATCGATTCGAGTGAGCCTGTTGGTAGGCGACTCCATTTTTTTATTGATAAGGAGACACTATGAAACTTTTTGTGCCGGGCAGGATTTGCTTGTTCGGAGAACACAGCGACTGGGCAAGCGAATACCGGCAAACTAATGCAGCACTCGAAAAGGGCTACGCGTTAATAACTGGTACAAACCAAGGTGTCTACGCGGAGGTCAAACCACATCCGACAAGTCTCATTTTGAACACCAGCCTCAGCGATGGCACACACTACGGTCCCCATACGTTGCCGATGGAGCTCGCCGCGCTCCTGGCGGAAGCGGAGGCGGGCAGTTTTTTCAGCTATGCCGCTGGGGTTGCCTATCAGATCCTCACGAACTACCGGGTCCAAGGGCTTGAGATTGACAACTACCTGACCGATTTACCGGTAAAAAAAGGGCTTTCCTCCAGCGCGGCTATCTGTGTCTTGGTTGCACGCGCCTTTAACCGGATGTATGACCTTAAAATGACAACGCGCGACGAGATGGAATACGCTTACCGGGGCGAAATTGCAACGCCTTCACGCTGCGGTAGAATGGATCAGGGATGTGCATACCAACATCCTATTCTCATGGGTTTTGATGGAAACCATATCGACGTTCGCGAACTTAGTGTCCCCACCGACCTCTACTTAGTCATCGTTGACTTGGGCGCAGGCAAAGATACGCGCCTCATATTGAATCAGTTACATCACTGCTATCCGTTTGCGGAGAACGAACTCCAGAAAAACGTTCAGCATTACCTTGGCCCGCTGAGCGCAGAAATCACACAGGCAGCATATCAGGCACTTCGGCGTGGCGATGCCGAAGCCGTTGGGAAATTGATGACACGGGCACAGCGCGAGTTCGATAAACACTTGATACCCGCTTGTCCATCGCAATTGACAGCCCCATTCCTCCACAAGGTGCTGAATTACGAGCCGCTCCAATCCTACATCTGGGGCGGTAAGGGGGTGGGTTCCCAAGGCGACGGGGCCGCGCAATTTATAGTGAAAGATGAGGAAAGCCAACAGAAGGTTATTGAGATTATCGAACGGGATTTGCAGATGTCGTGCCTGAAGCTGGTGATTGAGGCAAGCAGGCCCGTACGCAAGGCAGTCATCCCCGCCGCCGGGTTTGGCACTCGGCTGTTTCCTGCTTCAAAGGCGATGAAAAAGGAGCTCTTTCCTGTAATCGACCGTTCTGGGCGCGCCAAACCTGCAATCATGGCAATCGTTGAAGAGGCAATCAATGCCGGCATTGAAGAGGTGTGCCTCATTGTGCAGCGCGGGGATACAGCACTGTTTGAATCCTTTTTTAAAAGCCCGCCACCGATTGAACACTTTAACAAACTCAGCAAAGAAAATAAGGTGTATTGCGACTACTTAATAGAATTAGGGAGCCGGGTTACCCTAATCACGCAGGACGTTCAGGAGGGTTTCGGGCATGCTGTCTACTGCGCACGCGACTGGGTTGGAAATGAACCGTTTCTGTTGATGCTCGGCGACCATCTCTACGCCTCGGATGAGGTGCACTCTTGCGCCAAACAGGTTTTGGAGGCTTACGAACAGGCAGGCCACAGCGTTGTCGGGTTAAAGGAAACACCGATTGAGGAGCTCTCAAACTTTGGGTGTGTCACCGGCGTATGGAAGGAAGAAGCGTCAATGCTCTCGGTGACAGAGTTTTATGAAAAGCCGGATGCCGAGTATGCAATGGAACATCTACACGTAGATGGCATGAAGACTGATTATTTCCTCACGGTGTTCGGTATCTATGTGATTCAGCCGCAGATTTTTGAGTTTCTTGAACAGAATATTGAACACAACCTCCGAGAACGGGGCGAATTTCAACTCACTTCATGTTTAGACGAATTACGAAAGGCAGATGGATTTTCGGGTTACGTTGTGAAGGGCCGACGATTCGACATTGGTGTCCCAGAAGAATATCGGCAGACAGTCATTGACTTTAGGAATGCCTAGTGCTTTGGTTGGTAGTAGCACAATTCAGCCTTTCCATGGGCAATGAATTGCACTACTACAAACGCGTACACCTCTCATTTTAAGAGGGACACAGCACTCGGTACTTTGTGAATTTTAAATCCGCTTGATAACAACAAGTGTCAGATCGTCGTACTGTTCTGCTTCACCGACAAAGTTGTGGACATCTTCAACAATATGTTGAATTACCTCTTCCGCACTGGCCTCGCTAGGAATTTGCGAAATCAACTGCCCGGCGCGCTCGCTACCATACATCTCTTCCTCCGCGTTGAGGGCTTCAATGAGCCCGTCGGTATGGAAGATAAGGATATCGCCCTCCGCTAAATCAAAGGTAACCGATTCATATTCAACCCTTTTCATGCTACCGAGAGGGAGGTCGCTATTTTCGATTTCAGTGATCTCCGTTCCCCGTTTGAGAATGGGATAAGGTTGCCCGCCGTTGGCATAGTCAATCCGTTTCTTGTCTTCATCAAGAACTGCCAGGTTGACTGCAATAAAGCTGGAGCCGTACATCCGCGGGGCTAACCCTGCATTGAGGTCGGTTAGAATAACATCAGCATCGGATTTGAAGCGTGCGACTTCATGCAACATTCCGTTTGTCAGCACTGCATTCATTGCGCCGCGTAGGCCCTTCCCTGCTGCGTCCGCGACTGCAATGGCGGTTTGTCCGTTCGCGACAGGCAGGTAATCGTAGAAGTCGCCTCCCACCTGTGTTGCCGGTACCGACATCCCTGCAACATCGAACCCTTTCGTATCCGGTGCCTCGGTGGGCAAGAGTGCCATTTGGATGTTTTGTGCTTCATTCAATTCCGCGCGAATTCGCTGGACTTCAGCCATCTCCTTTTCACGCATTTCTGCTCGTAATTGTGCGGTGTGTCGCCGGTTTATGAGCAATCGAGCCAATAAAGAAATGACTGCGGTGATGAAGAGGAACGTCGGCAGATGGGTTCGCCATTGCGCCCAGACAGGGGGTAGCACAGTAAAGTTCAATGCTGCAGGCTGTTGCGTGTAGGGCCACCCTTCGTGAAGTGCTTTAATCAGGAAGGTGTAAGTGCCAGCTTTCATCCCCGTGTACTGGATTTGCAATGAGCCGTCTTGGGATAAAAGATTCTGAACAACGCCGCCTTTGTACGATAAAGGTTCATGTGCCACTTTCACTGAGGAAGGGTTCGTCCACTCGCTCGTTGGAATACCCGCACCAACTGTTAAAAATGAGACAGTTTCGGCGGAAATGTTTGTCCACTCGTTCGTGTCAAGCCCGATAAGTTTAAATTGGTAGGCGAGTTTCTCACGAAGCGGACTAATACCTTGGAAATTGAAGGTGATATCCCGGGCCCTTGCGGGTAGGACTAAATTCGTTGAGAGCTGGGTATAAGGTTTGTCAGCCGCTACGGAGGTTAACCGACAGAAGGGGAGTTCGCCGCGCGTAGGTTCGTACTGGGTGGCACCCCCTTCCGTTGCAAACCAGATGTCTTTCTGTTCGGATTCGTGAAGCTTAGAGACATTGTTATGCTCAAGCCCATCTTTTGTTGTAATAGCATAGAAGGTTTCGCCATCGTAACGCACGACACCGCCGCCCCACGTCGCAAACCAAATGTTTCCCCAACTGTCCTCCATCACATCTCGCACATCGTCAACAAGAAACCCATCTGTAGTGGTATATGTTCTTAGAGACTCCCCATCGTATCTGACGGCCCCCTGGGATGTGGCTAACCACAGCACGCCTGCCTGAGAAACCAGCGTGGCTTGGACCGGGGCAATGTCAGCAGTTTCATCGGAGATGAGCTGTGTACCCTGGTATGTCTTAAGGCTATCTGAAAAGATAAAAGTTATCCGGTCGGATTCCCCCGAACGCGGCGGCGTGCCGTTAGCAGCCTCGTCACGGACGGTGTCTCCCTTGTTGAGCTGCTGTTCTGTGGGGCTCTGCCACACTGCAAGGGGTACTGAACTAAAAACCTCATTAAGTTCAGTCGTTTTTCCCCCGTTCTCGTCAATCCAGTGTATTAACTTTCCGGCTGCAGCATTGAAAAACCATTTGACTTTCGAGTCAGTTTTCAGCAGAACTGATGCGTTAAAGGAGAGAATTTCCGGCCGAATTTGGATGCGCTGCTGTGTTGAAGCATCAAGGCTTTTCGGATAGCGTCTTACCTCTCCGTTCTCTAAGTGGCACCACAACCGTCCTTGGGCATCCCTGTGAAGGGCAGTGATAGCCGAAGGCGCGTGGTTCATCCGCCGCGTTGTTTGAAAGAGAATTCTAAGGAATCCTGTTTTGGAAAGCCAGCGCAACCCTGTTGCATCGGGTTTGAAAAGCCAACCGCCTAAAGCAATCCATGGGTGTTCCCCTTCGGAGACAAGAACATCAGGATTGCTATGCAACCTTTCACCACCAGGGCCAACTTCTGTGCTGATAGAGATAGAAATTTGGTCAAATTTTCCGTTTGCGTACCGGAAAAAGGTATATCGTGTTGAGCTGCGTCGTTGTACAGGTTCCTCAACAAACCAGACGTGCCCTGCAACTTCAAAAATCTTTACAATCTCAGTACGGCGGGGCTGAGCACTGGCGACAAAGGTGTTTTGGCCCGGGGTTAACTGATGCAGGCGAAGTTCTTTCAATTCGGCATTGTACAGTGCAACACCGCCTAGCACACTGAACCAGAGGTGTCCGTTGCTGTCCTCATACATCAGCCGCACTCTGTTGCTGCCGAGTCCAGAGCGAGGGGTATAATTCACCATTGCCGGGATTGGGTCGAATACAGTGATGCCGTTATCGTGTCCAAACCACAATTTGCCATCCACTGCTTCAAAAATCGTCTGGATGCGGTCGCTTCCAAGGCCATCATCAGCACGGTAGGTAGTTGGCGTAAGGTTAAGGTTGCTGTTGTATCGATGCGCGCCGCGTTCGTTAGCGAACCATAGATTTCCCAATGCGTCCTCAATTTCAAAGAATCCACGCAGATTTTCGCGAGCGTTCTGTTCGTTGCTTGCGACGGTTTTTAGTCCATGAAGGCGTGTGCCATCCCACCATCTTAAAAGGTGCCCATCGCTAAACCAAATTCTCCCTTGCGTGTCACTCTGGATTGACACTTTGTTTTCCAAGGAGAAGGAGCTCCTGCCTGGCTGTCTGGGTCTTGTTCTTCTGCGCCGATTCGATCTAGCCCCAGCACCTGTCCGGGAGGCAGGCAGAATCTGCTCAAATGTTTGGCCGTCAAAGCGTAGGAGGAGATCTTCGCCACCAAACCAGAGATTCCCGGAGGCATCTTGGGTTATCGCGCGAATTGTGCCCTCGGAGTGAAGATTCTGCATGTCTGGTTGCGTGAGTCTGGAGGTAGGTAGCAAACTCAGAATTAACGCTTTTTCGCCATCACTGCCGCCTAGCCAGAGTGTTCCGTCTTGACTTTCAAAGATAACATGTATTGTTGAAGTAGCAGAGCGAATCGGATTCGCCCCTACGATTTGGATAGGTTGAGGATGCGGCGGGTGCTGAACTCCCGCAGTGGTGTACCTGATTAAACGGTGGCTTTTACCAACAATTATGTCCCCCTGCCGGTCAACGATGAGCCAATTTCCGGTGCCAATATTTTTAATGAAAGCACCATCAAACCGACTAATCCTGCCTTCGTTTTCTGAAGGGACCCGGCTAAGAAACCAGATATGTCCCCACTTATCCTCGACGATTTGTAAGGTGTGGCCGAGCAAAGCCCCAGGTTCAACGGTAACGACGTTTTTCGGGCCCCACTCTGATGTTGTCGAGAGCATTGATGCCTGTACATCTGTCGAGCCTTCCGGAACGCCAGAGTACGAGACAAAATTTTTACCATCAAAACGGCTTACACCACCCAGGTGTGAGCCAAACCAGAGCCCGCCTCGGCTGTCCTGAAAAATAACCGGAACAATGGGACCTACTAGGCCATCTGCGACAGTGTAGGTTTGCATCTGCTCGACACCCACAGCAATGTCTACAAAAACGATGCAAAAGCAGAGAATAAAGATGAAAACAACGTCTTTTATATTTATCATGATCTTTTGCATGGAACCTCCTCCAATATCGATGAATTAAAGGGAACTTGCTGAAAAATCGCGAAGTCGAGAGATTGCCTTTTCAATAACCTCATCAGGATAAGTGAGGGAAATACGGAAATAGCCTTCGCTCCACTGCCCATAGCCGAGTCCAGGTGTCACAACAACGCCCGCCTCTTCAAGCAGTGCTGTTGCAAACGCACGACTGGAGCCGTTGAACCGCGGTGGCACAGGTGCCCAAACGTACATTGTCGCCTTTGGCTTTTCAAGGGCCCACCCGCTTTGTGTCAGTGCCTCTACCACCATATCTCGGCGTTTTTGATAAACGGCGTTCAGGGCTGGTGTGATTTCCTCAGCCATCGAGAGTGCTGTCGCTCCGGCGAATTGAAGGGCGCGGAGCGAACCGTTATCAATATTGTCTTTAACCGCTTTTACTGCGCCAACAACTGTTGGATTGCCGACAACAAATCCCAATCGCCATCCTGTCATATTAAAGGCTTTGCTTAATGAAAAGAATTCAACGGCAACCTCGTCAGCGCCCTCTACCTGTAAAATACTCGGCGAACGATAGCCGTCGTAGGTATTTTCACTATAGGCGTTGTCATGCGCGATGAGGATGCTGTTTTGTCGTCCAAATTCAACGGCGCGCGCAAAAAAATCTAGGTCGGCAGTTGCTGTCGTCGGATTATTGGGATAGTTAATCCAAAGCACCTTGGCGAGGCGTTTCACTTCATCAGGGATTGCGTCAAAATCCACATAGAAATTGTTTTCTCGCAGGAGCGGCGCATAGTAGGAGGTCGCGCTGGCAAAGACATGCCCTATATTATAGGTAGGGTAGCCTGGGCTCGCGGCAATGCCAATATCGCCGGGATTGAGGATGCCTAATGCCATTTTGACAATCGCATCTTTACTGCCGAGCGTTGGCACTATTTGTTCCTCGGACAACGAAACACCGTAGCGGTGTTGATAGAAGTCACAAACTGCCTGTGGAAAATCGGCAACCGGGTTGTCACAACCGTAACGGTGCCGGTCCGGGTCTGCCGGGTTTTGGATTGCGCGACACAAGGTTTCTACGACCGGATCTGGTGTTGGAATATCCGGATCGCCGATACCGAGGCTAATCACATCAACGCCTCGCGCTTTGGTGGCTGCCATTTTTTGGCGCAAATCTACAAACAGATAGGGTGGAAGTTTCTGTAAACGTTCTGCAACTGTAATCAAAATAGTTCTTTCTCCTTTTTCGTATCACCGCAGCACCAGGAAGTTTTTGACGTATCTAAATCAAGAGGCAGCTGGAAACCAGGTATTTTGCTCTACAACGAAACGGCGTTATTTGAGTTGAAGGATTGCCTGTTGCGCGTCGTTGAGTTGAGTCATAACGTTTGGACTAAAATGCAAGCCTTGACCGCCCCAGTCTGGCATATAACCGATGCTATAACAGTAGTAGAGCGTCCGACGCGGCTTGCCGGAAGCATTGATGACAGAACCGTGTGTGAGTGCTTCTGTGAAGATAATAGCATCTCCAGCCTTCGCGGGGATGGGCGTGAGCACGGGATTTTCATCAGGATGACTTCCCCACGGCTTCGGGAAATTGCTCTTATGGGCACCCGGTATAACGGCGAAGCACCCGTCCTCCACATCGCAATCAAGCATCGGGAAAACCGCCTTGGTTAACGTAGAGACCATCTCTCCATTTCGACAGTGATATTGGCACTTCGGAATAATCGGTGTGCCGTGCATGTGTAGGCCGGTATAACCGCCGCCCCACCGGTAAATCGTGTAGGTATGATTGAGGCGGTAGGGCCCGCCGGTTACGCCTTCAACTACGTCCAACACCTCTGGCATGTCAACGAGCGCATTAAAGGTACTGTCTGCCTCCAAGATGTTGGATATATAGAGTTCTTTTTCTGTCCGCGTTGTGCCGAGGCACAACGGGGGCGGATAATCGGCAGGCGGCATGTTCTCGTACCGATCTAAGACGGTGTTGCACGCTTCAATCACTGCCTGTGGTACGACACCTTTTAGCACAATATAGCCTTGCAAGTCAAATAGATATTTTTGTTCGCCTGTCATAATGCTCTTCCTTGGAATAGTTGTCTACTCGTTGTCGATAGTCAGTTACAAGCGCGACCTTTGAAACGGAAATATCTTCTCTGAAAACTAAAAACCGAGCGGTGCGCTGTTGTCTGTTTACGGAACAGTTTGATATGTTAGAATTGTGCCGTATTGGCCAACCACCCATCCGCTGTGTGGCCCGCTCATGTGGATAGCTTTTAGATCCGTTCGAGTATCGGTTCGCTGGGGTCTCCAGTTATTACCACCATCCTTGGTGTGCAGGATGAGTCCTTTTTTTCCGACAACCCAACCTTCCGTTTCAGAAATAAAAAACACGTCATCAAGGAAGTCTTCCGTGTGGCTATCTTGGCGAGCCCAGCTTTTCCCCCCATTGGCTGTGTGGAATATGGCTCCATTAATACCGACAACCCAGCCCTTGTCTGGCGAAGCGAAGTAGACAGCATCTAACCAAATATTTTCGCGCAGCCCGAGTTTTGAAAGTTGACGGCTCAGTTTTGAAAACTTCCACTGTTTGCCTCCATCAACCGTGTGCAAAACCGTTCCAAAGAGCCCTACGGCCCAGCCTCGCAGTGCTGAGGTAAAGTGAATGTCAAAGAGATTAACCGTTGTTCCACTCTTTTGCAGTTGCCACGTTTTTCCGCCATTATCCGTATGGAGGATTTCTCCGCCGTTACCGACGCACCAACCTATCTGTTCATCTACAAAAAAGACAGAGAGCAACACTTGTCGTGTCTCCGCGGGTTGCCGTTGCCAAACACTTCCGCCATTTGTCGTATGCAGAATGACTCCCGCTTCTGCAACTGCCCACCCTTTTTGTGGTGTCACAAAGTGCGTTGCGCCGAAACACTCGGTAGTGCGGCTGTCTTGTGCTTGCCATGCGGTTCCGCCATTTCGGGTTTGCAGAATCGCGCCTCGGTCACCGACAACGTACCCCTCATCCGCCGAAACGGCGCAGACTCCAACGAGGAGATGCGTGGGACTTGATTGTGATTCCCAGGTTACGCCGCCGTTGCGTGTGTGTAGAATCGTGCCGTTTTCACCCACTGCCCAACCGAGCTGCTTTGATACGAAGTCAACGCCTAGTAAGAGGGCATCCGCGCTGTTATGAAAACGGGGCCCGCCGCGTTGATGTTTCCACTTTTCTTTTCCACCGGACGAGGTGTGGAGAATTACGCCTAAGTCGCCCACAATCCAGCCGTGCTGCACATCTACGAAGTCAATATCGTAGAGCGTAAACGTGTGCAACGCTTCATTCCCGAGGTATTCTGGTTGCCTGTAACTCTCTTTATGCCGTTGATTACTGCCCTGCGTGACAAATTTCCACGTTTTTCCGCCATCGGTAGTCGCGAAAAGGCTGCGCCGATCCCCGACTACCCACCCTGTCATTCTGTCCACGAAGTGTACACTGAATAGCGCAGGTTGAGTAGAGAATTGCACTTCCCAGGTTTGCCCGCCATCGTTCGTATGGTAGATGTATCCAGCATTCTCGCTATCCTCCGGTGTGTTGTAGGTAACAACCCATCCGTAGGTGTTGTCCACAAAATGGACACCTCGCAACGATTTTCTCCCGAATGCACTTCCATCAACCTTTGTAAACGTCTGCCCGCTATCCGTTGTTTTAAGCAGGGTGCCCCAATCGCCGACTATCCAGCCTGTCATTTCCGCAATAAAAACATCGTGCAGGTTATTTTGCGTGCCTGTTTCAAGGCGTTGCCACGTCTGCCCGCCATCCGCTGTGTGAATGAGAACGCCGCCTTCACCGACACACCACCCCTCGGATGCGGAGCGGCAATAGACTTTTCGCAAGGGCTTTCCGAAAACGCCGCTCGGCTGGCGTTGCCACGTCTGCCCGCCATCTCTTGTATGGAGGATGATGCTCTCCGCGCCTTCCCTAGCGGAGGTGTTTATACCCTCAAAATCTTCAAAGTCATGACGAGTCGCCACATCTTCCGCATTCCCAACTGCCCATCCATTCGTTTTGGAAATAAAGTGGACATCGTATAGGTGCGCGCTCCAATCACCCGCCATCACGGTTTTCCACTCGCCCTTCACATTCTCGGGGGCCTCTGCACAACCAAGTATACAGAGAATTGCAACAAGTTGCAAGTTATTGATGATTCTCAAAAAGGACTTCGCTGACATCGTGCAATCCTTTGGGAGCATCGACTACCCATCTTGCTGCGCGAATCGCGCCTTTCGCGAACGCCTCTGGACTGTGTGCACGGTGGACAACGCTTAACTGTTCACCTTCGGTTGCAAACAGCACCGTATGGTCGCCTGCGATGTCGCCCCCGCGAATTGCATGAATGCCAATTTGGTGCTGCGGGCGCGGCCCTATAATGCCGTGCCGGCCGTAGACACCTACTTCGGCTAAATCACGCCCTAGTGCCGCGGCAACCGTCTCCGCTAACCGAAGTGCAGTGCCACTGGGCGAGTCTGCCTTATGATTGTGATGTGCCTCTATCACCTCAATATTATAATCATCTCCGAGGGCTTTGGCAATTAATTCCAATGCTTGGATCATGACGTTGACACCGAGGCTCATGTTCGGGGCCATCACACAGCGAATCTGCGATGCAAGCCCTTCTAAAGTCGCGAGTTCGTCGGGGTTAAACCCCGTTGTCGCGATTATCATCGCTTTATCGGCATCGACAACCTGTCGGAGATGCTGCAGGGTTGCTTCAGGCTTCGAGAATTCAATGACAACGTCTGCACTTTCAAGCACATCGCTGAGCTCGCTTGTGATGGCTACTCCAACTTCGCCAATGCCTGCGACGACACCAGCATCGCTCCCGATTTGTGGATGTTCGGGGTATTCAATCGCCCCCGCAAGTGCCATATCGGCTTGTTGGGCAATGCCTCGAATAATGAGCCGCCCCATACGGCCGCAAGCACCATTAATAATTACACGAATCATTAACTTTCCTCAGTAAAAAAACGGATACACGCCTACAACGCGCGTCTATAAGAATGTGTTGAACCTCACTTCAAAGTGAGCAGATAGGCCAAAAGGTCATGCATCTGCTGGATCGAAAGAATATCTGCGAAGTTTTCGGGCATAACGCCCGTTTGTGGGATGCTGCTCCTCCAATCCTTTTTGAAGTAAGTTGTCCATAACTTGCCTGATTTGTCAAGTATCTGCACCGTCTCTGTATCCTCATTTCCTCTGCGATGATACAGATAACGCTTCCTGCCGGTAACTTCCTTCTCATCTTTAGGGACGATAGTTAGCATTTCATATTCAGGGACAATATAGGCGCTAGGTATTATTTTACCAAAAATCAGTTTTTGTGTAAACCCGAAATTTTTCTCAGACGTTGGGAAGTCGCTGCACGCATTATAGGAAAATATGAAAACATAAGCGCACTCACCGGTAGGGGAGGTTTCCCAACCTCGCCGAGTGCTGTTAGAAAACTGTGCCTACGGTGTCAAAATAATTATGTGCTTTACGATAAAGCGGTTAGCCCGGCGAGTTTTACGCCAAGCGTGCCTGTTCGCCGGCATGATAGGAACTCCGTACCAGGGGTCCGGATTCTACATGCCGAAATCCTATTTCTATGCCTGCTGCCTTGAGTTCATCAAATTCTTCCGGTGTATAGTAGCGTTGAATCGGTAGGTGGCGAGGAGAAGGCGAGAGATATTGTCCGATAGTAAGAATATCGCACTCGGTATTGCGGATGTCCTGCATAGTTTCTAAGAGTTCTGTTACGGTTTCGCCTAAGCCTACCATGAGTCCGGATTTTGTGAGTATTTGTGCATCAAGTTGTTTGCTCATGCGGAGGAGCGTGAGTGTTTGTTGGTAATTGGCGTAGGGGCGGGCGCGGCGGTATAGCCGGGGGACTGTTTCGGTGTTATGGTTCAGCACCTCTGGGCGCGCCTGAACGATAACCTTGAGTGCGTCCCAATTTCCCTCCAAGTCGGGAATGAGAACTTCCACCGTGCATCCAGGGCGATGTCTTCTGGCTTCAGCAATGCAATCGGCAAAAACATGGGCTCCCCCATCGGGTAAATCGTCGCGGTTGACAGATGTAATCACAATGTGCTTGAGCTTTAAGTAACCCGCTGCTTCACCGAGCCTTCGAGGTTCATCGGTATCCACAATGCCACCGGGTTTGCCCTTCTTAACAGCACAGAACATACATCGGCGCGTACAGACATCACCTAATATCATAAAGGTAGCCGTACGACTGTTCCAACATTCTCCAATATTGGGACATCGCGCTTCCTCACAGACAGTGTGGAGCTGTAAGTCGCGCATCAATTTTTTGAGCTCTGCGTAGTTGCCACCACTCGGAAGGCGCGCCTTAATCCACGGAGGATGTCGACGTTGTCGTGTTTCTGGGTTAAGTATTGGAAGCGGTTTTAGCATAATCTTTTTACTACGGCCCGGCGGCTTGGAAAACTCTAAAATAAAGATGGCGGGAGAGGGTGGGAGTCGAACCCACCTATCCACTTGCATGGACAAGCCGGTTTTGAAGACCGGTAGGGCCACCGGACCCTATCCTCCCCCGCAATTAACGGTAACCGGCGAACTGCACAAGTGCTTTGCCGTTTTCTATTTTTAAGTCCCCCCCTACAATGTTGGGGTTACAAACCCCTTAAAATGGACACAGCACTACTTTTGCCGCGGATGTAATCTGCGGACATTTCCGTCTCGAATTGTGAGGTTTTGGCTGTCACAGTATTCTAAGAATGGCACGGCATATTTTCGAGAGGTTTGTGCCACCTCCCGGAACTCCGCGACAGTTATTATATCATTTTTACGAAGATAATTGGTTAATAATTCCGCTATTTCTTCAAAAACAGTGTTGTGGATGAAGAAATTATCGGCTATTTTAACAAACTGTCCCAGGTTCAGCAGGGCAAAAAAGGTGGATTCAATCACCTGGGGTGTATATTCCGGGAGTAGCGTACCGAGTTCGTTGACACCCGGTGCGTTGATGCCCGCGTCCAAAAATAATTTTTCCAGATTCTCTTTGGCTGTTTCTTCCTCTTCAGAAAACTGAATTTCATGTGATGCCAACCGGAGTAGATTTCCTTCTTTCACCAGCTGCCGCGCCGCAATGAGTTGGTTCTCGAGTTTCTCAAATCCGATTTCGTCCATGTCAAGCTCGCGGCGAAGTTGGGAAGCATTTTGGCCCGCGAGAAGTGGCTGCGCATCGTGAAATGCTGATAACGCCGCGACGATGCGCTCTTTGGCTTTTAGCGTGCGAACAGCATCTGAAACAAGTGGTGTCCTGCCTGATGTATCCCAGCGTACAATTTTTCCGCGGGTTTCCAACGTGTTCAAAATGCTTTTCACATGCGTCTGCGAATGCGGCAAATAATAGTAGAGAAACGACTCTGGCACGCAGAGTGTCTGGCTATTTTCCAACACTGTGTTTACTACCTGTGCATCATCCGCTTCTTCCCACTGTGCTAAGGTCTCGATAGTTTCTTGGGCAAACCGCTTATGCTTGGGAGCAAAAGGGTTGATAACCTCGCCGCCACCGACGGTATGCTGCCCTGAAAAATCTCGTAAAATGATCCGATCGCCTCTAAAGGTTAAAATAGGTTGTTCCAAGCGGAGCTGTACTTGAACGGTGTCTCCCGGTAGAATTGCTTCGTCAACGAGTAGAATCAGCCGACAAAATATTTCTCGGGTGCCCAGATACGCGCGAAAACGGCTCCAATGTTCAAGGATTCTTGGGAATGAAGATAAAACCTGCAAAGACACGTCAATATTGTCTGTGACGCGCGAAAACTCGATGGGACAAAGGACATCGCCTCGTTGAATGTTGTGCGCGGATGTCCCAGACAGATTCAACGCTGTTCTCTGCCCGGCCTGGGCAACGGATGCAGGTTCGTTATGCACCTGTATACCCCGCACCCGCACAGCCTCCCCTTGCGGTAGCAGTACCATTCGCTGAGCCCGATTGACAGAACCGCCTATGAGGGTGCCTGTTACAACAACCCCAAAACCTTGTACTGTAAAAACCCGGTCAATGTATAGCCTTGGGATGCCATCATTTTCGTGCGTTTTTGTGGCAAGAGCTACCTGTTTGACAATCGTTTGCTTTAGGGTATCAATCCCTGCACCGGTTATGGAGGACACACTGACGGTAGGGATTCCTTCAAGCGTTGTACCAACGAGCATCTCCTGCGTCATCTCTGTTGCTTCCGCCAATTCGTCGCGGGTTGCCAGATCCGCCTTCGTCATGACAAGAATGCCGTTTGAGATACCGAGCAGATCGAGAATTGCCAAGTGTTCCAGCGTCTGTTCTTGCACGCCCTCCTTTGCATCAACGACAAAGAGGACAATATCCATCCCGTAGGCACCAGAGAGCATGTTTCGGATGAATTTCTCGTGCCCGGGTACATCAACAATGCCAGCCCGCGAGGTATCCGGGAGGTCGAAGTAGGCGAAGCCTAATTCAATAGACAAGCCGCGTTTCCGTTCCTCCTTGAGCCGGTCGGTCTCAATGCCGGTGAGCGTGCCAACAAGGGCAGTTTTCCCGTGGTCTACATGCCCTGCTGTACCGATGATAAGGTGTCGTCTATCTTGATGCATCAGTGAGTCCGTATTCTGCGCGGATCAGCTTGCCGATTCGGTCGAATCGGACGTTGCCTACCATTTTCCATACTTCCCACAACTTTGTGGGGTGCTCCTCGAAGGACCAGTACACCATGAAGGCTTGGCCCTTGATATCTTCTACATCCACGGGCCCCCATGTGCGGCTATCGCTGCTCTGGTCGCGGTTATCTCCCATCGCGAATACCATGCCTTTCGGCACGGTGAACGGATTTCCTTCAGGGAACTTATGCCTAAACTGATTGCGGGTTAAGGCGTAGTCGGAAAAAGCTTCATCATTAGGCAGGTACTCCGGCTGTCGGAAGGGCGGGAAGTCACCTCTCCTAAAGTGGCTAAATGCCATGTGCTTCGCATAACTGCTATCGTCAACGGCTTTACCATTGACATAAAGGGTATCGCCGCGCGTCTGAATCGTATCCCCTTCAACCGCTACGATGCGCTTAATGAAATTTCGCTCCCGGTCATGTGGGGGAATAAAAACGAAAACATCCCCGCGGGCAGGTTTATGGAAATCGAAAACCTTGATGTCTGTGCCGGGAATTTTAATCCCGTAGATAAACTTGCACACCAGAATCCGGTCTCCGATAAGGAGCGTGTCCTCCATGGAACCTGATGGAATTTTAAAAGCTTCAACAACAAAGGGACGTATAAAGCCAAAAACGAGAATGAGTGCAACGACAATAACTTGGGTATATTCCCATACGATGGTTTGCCGGAATTTTTGCCATTTGGATAATTGGGTATCGGTGCTCATGATGTTATGAAACCGCTAGTGATAAAAACGGTGTTCTCCTTTTCCAATTCAGGATAAGATATTACCTACGCCTGAGCGCGCTGCTGTGTTTTCCTATTCATTATGAAAAACCGTTGGCTAAAACGGTATCCTCCTGTCTCAAATGTAGGCAGGATTTTTAAGCCAGACTGCGATTGTTTGTTTCTGTTACTCATCGGTTGCCAGCATTGCCGTGAAGGCTTCTTGCGGGACATCAACGTTGCCAATCTGTTTGAGCCGTTTTTTGCCTTCTTTCTGTCTCTCCAGCAACTTGCGTTTTCGCGTCACATCGCCGCCGTAACATTTCGCTGTGACATTTTTGCGGAGCGGTCGAACGCTCGCGCGCGCGACGATCTTATTGCCAATCGCCGCTTGAATCGGTATCTCAAACATCTGTCGAGGAATCAATTCTTTCAGTTTACTAACTAAGCCTTTTCCACGCGTTTCTGCCCTCTCGCGCGGCAAAATTGTAGAAAGGGCATCCACCGGCTTGCCATTGAGTAGCACATCTAACTTTACCAGATTCTCCGCTTTGTATGTGCCGATGTCGTATTCTAGCGAACCATAACCGCGCGTCAGTGACTTGAGTTTCGGGTAGAAGTCCGTGAGCATTTCACTGAGCGGGAGTTCATAGAGGAGTTGGACACGGGTTGCATCTAGCTGGTTCATTCGCTTATATACACCCCGCCGCTTTTGACAAAGTTCCATCGCATTTCCGATATAGTCGCGCGGCACAATAATATCAATATTGACATAGGGCTCCTCAATTCGGTCGACGTCCTGAAGCTCTGGAAGATAGGCAGGGTTATCAACAGGGACATAGCCGCCGGATTTCAGGTAAACCCGATACATGACGCTAGGGGCAGTGCGAACAAGGGCAAGTCCAAATTCACGCTCGAGCCGTTCATGAATAATCTCCATGTGAAGCAAGCCTAAGAAGCCACATCGAAATCCAAATCCGAGCGCGACAGATGTCTCGGGTTCAAAACTGAAGGAGGCATCGTTAAGACGCAGCTTATCTAGTGCTTCACGCAATGCGTGAAATTGATTCGTGTCGGCTGGATAGAGCCCACTGAACACAAGCGGTTTTATCTCACGATACCCAGGGAGCGGGCTAAGTGTCGCCTGGGGGTGGTGCGTAATTGTATCGCCAATCTTTGCCTTATCAATTTCCCGGATGCCTGCGATAAGATAACCGACTGCACCTGTGAGGAGTTCGGATGTCGGTTGCATCTGAGGTGTAAAAATGCCAACCTCTTCAACTTCGTAGGCGCGTTTCGTTTGCATGAGTTGAATTTTCTGCCCCGGTGCCACGCTACCGTCGAAGATACGGGTGTACATAATAACACCTCGGTAGTTATTGTAGACAGAGTCGAGGACAAGAGCCTTCAATGGAGCATCGGTTTCTCCTGTCGGTGCTGGTACGCGGTTGACAATTGCCGCTAATATCGCGGGGATGCCGAGGCCCGCCTTTGCACTGACAAGAAGTGCTTCGTCAGCGGGGATGCCGACGACTTCCTCTATTTGCCGTTTGACTTCGTCAGGGCGCGCGGTGGGTAAATCAATTTTGTTGATCACCGGGATAATCTCAAGTTCGCTATCAATAGCAAGGTAGGCATTCGCCAAGGTTTGTGCTTCGACACCCTGTGCAGCATCAACGATTAAGATTGCGCCTTCGCATGCAGCAAGGCTCCGCGACACCTCGTAGGTAAAATCGACATGCCCAGGGGTATCAATCAAGTTAAGCTCGTAGAGATTTCCATCGGCGGCCGGATAGCGGAGTTTAACAGCAGTCGCCTTGATGGTAATCCCGCGCTCTCGCTCCAATTCCATCAAATCAAGCACCTGTTCGCGCATGTCGCGCTCGGCGAGAGTATTGGTATGCTCCAGGAGCCGGTCACTCAGCGTGCTTTTCCCGTGGTCGATGTGCCCTAAAATACAGAAATTCCGTATGTTTTGAAGATTTGTTGACATGGTTTAAATAGTATACCACAATCCTTGGCCGATTTCCACAAAAAATGCATCGTGCCGATAACATCCACTCCCTTTGTTCGGAGTGCTTTAATACAACCGGATAGACTCTTGGCAAAGCGCGCTTGGATGAAGCTTAAGAATTTAATTGGGTAATATCCCAGTCTCGTTCGGGCATCCGCCAAGGAGGCGTTACGAAATTACCGCTTTATTTTTTCAAACTTCATGAAAGCGCGCCTACAAGGAAAGGTGTTCCTACAAGGGCTTAACCTTAATATTTCTGCACCAAATTTTGCCGCCGTGGTCCTGGATACCGATATGACCGCCTCGTGGAAAATCCTTGAGTGCGATGCCGAATTTGTTCCTGCTGCCATCAGGATTCTTGCGCGGTGTGTCCCACAAATCCAAATCAGCGCGCACAATCTCCGCCCCGTTGAGCTCCACTGCGATGATACTTCTATCACATGTGATATTCATCTGATTCCACTCTCCGGCCGGTTTACAAGTATTGCGGGTAGGTGCCAGGGCATCGTAGAGTGCGCCACAGTCGTGGTTAGTGGCAGGCTCCTTGCCATGTGTATCTAAAATCTGAATTTCAAGTCCGCTCTGAACAGCGTCGTTCAGGTCTGCCCACCTCACGAAAATGCCGCTGTTAACGTTGGGTTCTGTTTTGAAATCCAGTGCCAAGATGAAATTATCGAAATGTTCCTCCGTATAGAGATATTTTCCGCCTCGAACGGTGCAGAGAATACTGCCATCATCAATAACCCATCCCTCAGTTTTTCCGGTGGCTCCCCAACCGGTTAAAGTTTCGCCATCAAATAGGGATATCCATCCCTCAGCCTGTTCTTTGGCTGTCAACATGTGTTCTCCTTTTGTAGGGGGGCTGCAGTGCCCCCCCGTTTCTTTAGTACAGGCGGGGTTTCCGCAGTGCCTGCACGTATGCCATTAACTCAAACTCTTCAAAAAGAGCCTTCCCACATCAAGGTTATATTCAAAATCTGTTGCCGCCCAGGGGCTGTTATAGCCGATAATCGGCACATAACTTTCGTGACGTGAACCGTGTGAGCGCACAGAGATCGGCTCCGCTGCCACGTCCAATTCGCCGAAGACTGTGCCCGGGTCTGCTAACACAAAGATGTCGCCGATTCGCGATGAGTGGAGTCGAAAAGTGCGTGCGGCAGCTTCGGCGGGATGTGCCTCTTCAACGCCGGGCGTGTTCAGGAGTAGCTGCACCGCTTTTTCGGTATCGGTTCGATTTTCAAGAAAAACATACGCTGCGCCGCCCAAGTTGCCGTGGTGAACGACGTACCGATCCTTAATAATTGGAATAGCCCTCGCGGGGATGCCGTGCTGCGTCAACACACGTCCCGCATCCAGTGCGGCTGTTTTCTCCAGCATGCCGTGGTCTGCGGTGATGTAGATTTCACGCGCTGGCTCATCATCGACGATCTCCCCGATGATACCATCAAGCACCGCCATGTGCCGTTGGGAGAGTTCTGCCTCTGGGGCGTATTTGTGTTGCACCCAATCCGTTGTTGAACAATAGACAAACTCTGGATCTTCGACACGCAACGTGTGCCGTACGGCACGGAGCAGCCACCAGTTGATTTCAACCGAGTAAATCGGTTCTACGGCACCCACAGCGTCAACATATTCGGGCGGCGGGGCTTCAGCGGCGACAGCAATGTCTGTCCCCGTTTTTAGCATCCGTAGCAACTTTTTCTTCGTCACAAACAACGCGGTTTTATCGGCAAATTTGGAGGCTTTGGCAACCTCAAACAGCGTTGGGGCAAGGAGGAAACGGCTATCCTCAATAAATTCTCCCACGCCGGTATCCCTATCGACGTGGTAATTTGTAGTGATGCCGTGCGTTTCAGGAAACGTTCCTGTTGCAATGCTCACGTTGTTGACATTCGTTACGGAGGGGATAACGGCATTCGCATGCCGATAGAATCCGGCTTCTGCCAATTTTCGGATATTGGGGATGTCGCTTGCAGCGAGATAGTCGTGGCTGCCTGCATCAATACAGAGAATGAGAATTTTCTGTCTGTTCACGCTGTGTGTTTTCTCCGATATTCGGTTTTCTGTTAACTCACCCTACCCGGTACAACGTAGGCCGAGGCCTTCGTGCCTTGCCACACCCTATTCATACCATTTATCTAGACACGCAAAAAAATTATAGCACATGTCCATTTGGATTGCCATAGGATTTTTTCGTCTGTAGGGAATTTCGTTTTAAGAGATAGGTTTACGTTTGTGAAGGGTGCTTACTGATGGATGCCCGTGCTTGTCCGGGACGGCGCGCACGGGCCCGAATGTGTGCTGGGAAGAGCAGTTTTCTTATTGTAGGGACGCGATTGCCGTAGGGAACGGTTTATTGTCTGAATCGCGGAGTATCGCGGAGAACACGGAATGACGCGGATTTTGGGGGTCTCGCGGTTCAACATTTTCGGTAAAGTGTTATTAATTTCTTTTTTTGTAGGGGTAGGCCTTGTGCCTCCCCTGCGTCCCTACGGGACTAAGGCGCGGGGATGCGAAACGTTTTTAGCCCCAGCGGGGCGACATGTGTATAGTACCGCGGGCCTACCTTCTTGTTTAGCCCCAGCGGGGCGACATGTGTCTGATGAAAACCAAAAGTTAATGGGGAATGTAATGGTTCATTGTCTGAATCGCGGATTACACGGATTACGCAGATTAACGCGGATTTTAAGAGGGTGTTTTTGTAAAGTCACGTCACGCTACAAGGCTAGCAGCGATGAGGTGTTTATTGTCTGACTGCACGTCGCTTATGGGCGAGAAAATACCCCGCGCGCGCAACCTCTTTAGCCCCAGCGGGGCGACAGGTGTATAGTACGTACCACTAGCCTACCTTCTTGTTTAGCCCCAGCGGGGCGACAGGTGTCTCATGAAAACAAAAAATTAATGGGGGATGGAGGTGTTCATTGTCTGAATCGCGGATTACGCAGATTACGCAGATTACGCGGATTTTAAGAGGGTGTTTTTGTAAAGTCACGTCACGCTACAAGGCTAGCAGCGATGAGGTGTTCATTGTCTGACTGCACATCGCTTATGGGCGAGAAAATACCCCGCGCGCGCAACCTCTTTAGCCCCAGCGGGGCGACAGGTGTATAGCACCGCGTGCCTACCTTCTTGTTTAGCCCCAGCGGGGCGACATGTCTCTCATAAAAACAAAAAATTAATGGGAGGATGGAGGTATTCATTGTCTGAATCGCGGATTACACGGATTACGCAGATTAACGCGGATTTTAAGAGGGTGTTTTTGTAAAGTCACGTCACGCTACAAGGCTAGCACCGATGAGGTGTTTATTGTCTGACTGCACGTCGCTTATGGGCGAGAAAATACCCCGCGCGCGCAACCTCTTTAGCCCCAGCGGGGCGACAGGTGTATAGTACCGCGTGCCTACCTTCTTGTTTAGCCCCAGCGGGGCGACATGTCTCTCATAAAAACAAAAAATTAATGGGAGGATGGAGGTATTCATTGTCTGAATCGCGGATTACGCGGAGAAGAGCAGAGACGCTCTTAAAATCCGCGTCATCTGTGATAATCCGCGATTCAGACGAGAAAATCAGCCGCGATTCAAGCGGGGCGATTTCCTATTTCCTTATCACCATCTTCTTCGTGGCAGAGAAATCTCCCGCTGTCAGCGTATAGAAATACACCCCACTCGCCACTGGCTCACCCTGTGCATTCCGGCCATCCCAATACGCCGCACGTGCCTGCGTCTTATACATACCCGCAGGCATCTGACCTAATGCCAGCGTCCGGACTAACGTCCCATCCGCCGCATAGATGGAGAGCATCACTTCAGCAGGCTTCGCCAACTGATACGGTATCCACGTCTCCGGATTAAACGGATTCGGATAGTTGGCAAGCAGTGCCGTCTGTTTCGGGGTCAAGCGTGCGAGGAGCTGCAGCAGCACGGCGATGCCGCGTTGATAAGTGGGGTTTGCGCGATCCAGCCGTTGCGCCTGCGCGAGCCACTGCTGCACATCCGCCGCTTGTAGGGAGAGATTGCTGTCTCCTGCCATTGCGAACCCCGGTGCACCGGCTGCCGCCCCAAACGCCCCCGCGACCAACACCAGATCCTGAATGTTGACAACGCCATCGCCATTGACATCGGCACGATTGTCTTCACTTGTCTGCCCAAGCTGCGCAGCAACGAGCGTTAAGTCCAGAATGTTGACAACGCCATCGCTGTTGATATCTTCGGCGATGTGTTCCGGTGTGGGTGCAGAAGGTGTGATGTCCCAGAGAAGCACGGTGCTGTCATTACTCCCACTGGCGAGGGTGGTGCCATCGGGACTGAACGCCACGCTAGAGACATAAGACGTATGCCCGGTGAGGGTGTGTCGTGCCTCGCCGGTGGCCACATCCCACACACGGATGGTGCCGTCATCCCAACCACCACCACTGGCGAGGATGGTGCCATCGGGGCTGAACGCCACGCTCCTGACATCGCCCGTATGCCCTGTGAGGGTGTTTAGTGTGTTGCCGGTGGCCACATCCCACAAATGGATGGTGTCGTCCCCACTCCCACTGGCGAGGATGGTGCCATCGGGACTGAATGCCACGCTATAGACCCAGTCGGTATGCCAGGTGAGGGTGTTTAGTGTGTCGCCGGTGGCCACATCCCACACACGGATTCCTGTCCTACTCCCACTGGCGAGGGTGGTGCCATCGGGACTGAACGCCACGCTAGTGACCTGGCCTGTATGCCCGGTGAGGGTGTTTCGTGTGTTGCCGGTGGCAATATCCCACAGACGGATGGTGCCGTCCCTACTCCCACTGGCGAGGGTGTTTCCATCGGGGCTGAACGCCACGCCAGCGGTATGCCCGGCTAACAGGAACAGTGCCACTTCTTGGTAGGTAGCCGTATCGTAGAGCCAAACCCCGATGTCACTCGCAACCGCAAGCAGGGTGTTTCCATCGGGGCTGAACGCCACGCTAGAGACCTCGTCCGTATGCCCTGTGAGGGTGTTTTGTGTGTCGAGGGTGTTTTGTGTGTCGCCGGTGGTCACATCCCACACACGGATGGTTTTGTCCATACTCCCACTGGCGAGGATGGTGCCATCGGGACTGAACGCCACGCTATTGACATCGTCCGTATGCCCTGTGAGGGTGTTGCGTGTGTCTCCGGTGGCCACATCCCACAGACGGATGGTGTTGTCCGAACTCCCACTGGCGAGGATGGTGCCATCGGGACTGAACGCAACGCTATCGACAGAGCCCGTATGCCCGGTGAGCAGTGCCACTTCTTGGTAGGTTGCGGTATCGTAGAGCCAAATCCCGATGGAACGCGCGACCGCAAGCAGGGTGCCATCGGGGGAATACACAATCTCGCCAATCTCGCCGATGTAGCCTTTGCCGAGGCGGAGGGTTGCACCTTCGGGTAATCCCATCCGCTGGTAATCTTGGGCGGTGGCGGTGGTGAGTGCCATCGTGGCGGTTAATAGCAGGATGATGGTTAAAAGTGTTAACGTTTTCATTGAATTTCTCCTTTTGTATATACTGCGTTGTGGGCAGGTGCTGTGCCTACTTGTGTGTTTCGTCTCATCGTTGGACATATTGTAGCAATTGTCGCGTTTTCTGTCAAATTTTTTTGACAAACATAGACTAACCCTGCTTCTATCGCCTCATCTTAGAAATATTATAGCCCATGCTGCAATTTATGTCAAGTTTTTTATGCAAAAATGGTTCATTGTCTGAATCGCGGATTACACAGATTACACAGATTAACGCGGATTTTGGGGTGCCCCGCGGGTCAGCATCTTGGGGAAGGGGAGGCGCGGCGCAGCTGACCCTAAGAATACAGGGTAGGCACAAGGCATACCCCTACATAGGAAGGGTAGGTACAAGCCCTACCCCTACAAAAATAAAATAATAGCCAGCTACCGAAGATGTTGAATGGCACGGGTGCCCAAAATCCGCGTTTTTCCGCGTTCTCCGCGTAAATCCGTGATTCAGACGAAAGACAGCCGCTGCGCGGTTGACCCTAAGAATACAGGGTAGGCACAAGGCATACCCCTACATAGGAAGGGTAGGCACAAGGCCTACCCCTACAAAGAAAATAATAGCAAGGTACCGAAAATGTTGAATGGAGAGGACACCCAAAATCCGCGTCATTCTGCGTAATCCGCGTAAATCCGCGATTCAGATGAAATTCAGCCGCGTCATCCTCGCAAGTACGCCGCAAATCGTGGGCGGGGAGACCCCGCCCCTACGGGTAGGGTTGTTTTGTAGGGGGTAGGCCTTGTGCCTACCCTTTAGCCCTATAAGGGCGAAAGGTGTATAGTACCGCGTGCCTACCCTCATCCTTAGCCCCAGCAGGGCGAAAGGAAAAACTTGACTTTTTTCGTGAATACGGCTAACATTTAAGAAATGGATATCATACACCTTCACGAGTCGGAGTTTCAAGACCCGCCTGCAAAAGGGAAAACCAACATTTAAGGAAACCATATTATACACTTTTAGGATAATCCGATGCGAAACTGGCTGAAAATTCTAATAATGCTGTCTCTGTGTTTGCCGCTAGCTGGCCTCACCGCCGAAAACACCGACCATGGCAGCTATGTCCAACATGTAGAACAAGGATTTGTGCTCCTATTTCAGGGGGACAATCCAGGGGCTATTGATGCGTTTGAAGCGGCACTCGCCATCGAACCCGAGCATTATGAAATTCTACACTATCTCGGAATGGCTTATGCCCAAGAAGAGTTTTGGAACAAAGCGGTTGAGGTTTACGAACGTTCCATAGAATTGATGCCGGATAACATTGAGGCACTCTATTCCCTGGGCGTTGTCTATTTCAAACTCGATCGGTGGGCAGATGCAGTGAAGCCGTTGCAACGGCTCGTCACGCTTTCCTCCCAACATGCGCGCGGACATGAAGTGCTCGGCAAGGCATTGGTGAAACTTCGTCGGTATTCGGAGGCGGTTGACATCTTGACGCAAGCCCTTGTCCTAAAGCCTAACGCCGCAGGCACCTATAATGAACTTGGCACAGCCTACCTGAATCTAAAAGCGTATCCGAAAGCGATAGAAAACTTCACGCGCGCGATAGAGTTCGGCCCGGCACGCTACGCGGAACCACACTATGGCCTCGGCACCGCGTATCTCCGTTTGGGCGATAGGGAGAAAAGTAGAGCCGAGATGCGCATATTTCAGCAGCTCCAAAAGGAATTTGCCGAATATGAACGTCTGACTCGCTTGACGCGTACAGAGCCCGATAACCTTGAAGTATGGGCAGGTTTAGCGAAGTTGTTAATGAATCAAAAGAATTACGGCGAAGCGGTGCGGGTGTTGCAAAAGTGCATTGAACTCTCCCCCGACAACGCCAACTTTTATCATGGGCTGAGCCAAGCGTTTATCAATCTTAATTATCCTAAGCCTGCACAAGAGGCCGCCCGTAAGGCGATTCAACTGATGCCCAACCAGGCAATTCTCTATAACACCCTTGGGAGCACTTACGCAATGTTGGGCGAGGTGCAAAAGGCAATCGGCGCATTCCGCAAAGCGATTGAATTAGACGGT
This sequence comes from uncultured Poribacteria bacterium, assembly GCA_958295855.1. Lineage (GTDB taxonomy): Bacteria > Poribacteria > WGA-4E > WGA-4E > WGA-3G > CATQHH01. Next base: position 2,677,045 of record OY282383.1, read on the forward strand.
GAACAACCCTATTATCATCTCAACATTTCAAAACTATACCAGAGCCTCGGCAACCACGAACTCGCGCAGGAGCATTACCGTGCTTATGAACACTTTTTGTCTGAACAGAAATAATGATTCTCTTGTGAGCTTGCTCTCCCAGATGCAATTCCCTTCTACGACACTGCTTGTCCTCAGCTTCAGTGTTAGCATTATTTTTGGCGCATCCGCGAAGGATGAAAAAGAGTTGATATTCATTCCCGCCGGCACCTTTACCATGGGAAACAACAGCCGCGCGGCTGATGAAAGACCGGTGCATAAGGTCTACTTGGATGCCTATTATATCAGTAAATATGAGGTAACAAACGCCGAGTACTATGACTTCTGGCGTAGCCTGCGGGTTTCCAATATAGAAATGGAGCAGGAAAAGCACACACCAGAGAATTTTACCCATCTTCCCCATATCGGTGACTGGCCTGCCCGCGCTGAAAAGTTTCCGAATCATCCTGTTGTCGGTGTGTCATGGCAAGATGCCAAAGCGTATGCTGAGTGGAAAGGGATGCGGCTCCCAACAGAAGCCGAATGGGAAAAGGCAGCGCGCGGCTATACCGATAGAACGTGGCCCTGGGGCAATGCAATAGAACTTTATGCCAATACCTCGGCTGATGATGACGGGTATGGGAATCGCCTCGCGCCTGTAGGGAGCTTTCCAAAAGGAAAAAGTTATTACGGCGCGATGGACATGGCAGGCAACGTATGGGAGTGGACTGCGGATTGGTACAGCGATGTCTACTATTTTCATAGTCCGAAGCGGAATCCGACGGGACCGGTGCTCGGCAGCTGGCGGGTTATCCGAGGCGGCTCATGGATAGATACGCTCACCCGATGTAGCACCACATTTCGGTTCTATCTTTATCCAAATCTGAAAACCTCCTTTGTCGGTTTTCGGGTAGCAAAAACGGCTGAAAAAACAGAAAAATAGCATCCTCCACTGAGCGTGCACCCCAATGCGAAAATCTTCTTTCATTCATCTAATTGTCCTCCTCCTGGCTAACAGCAGTGTTGCTGCACAACTCCCTATTTTCGTTGATGTCACCGAAGAAGCAGGTATCCGATTCAAACATAACAACGGTAAAACCGACCACAAGCATATCATTGAGACGATGGGCTCCGGTGCAGTCTTTTTTGATTACGACGTGGATGGCGACGTTGACCTCTATTTTGTCAATAGCGGTCCAGTTGCTGTGGATACACTTTCCAACCGTGACTCTGTGGGCGAGGTTTTTAACAGCGGTACAGCAAGAAATGTTCTTTATCGCAATGATGGGAATGGACACTTTACAGATGTCACAACCGTTTCGGGGACCGGGGACACCGGTTACGGCATGGCAGCTGCCGCAGGCGATATCGATAACGACGGCGATGCAGACCTCTACGTCGCCAACTTTGGGCAGGATACGCTCTACCGAAATAATGGGAACGGCACCTTTACGGACATCACCGAAGCTGCCGGGATTGATAACTCGCTTTGGGGCATCGCAGCCGTTTATCTCGATGTCGATGGCGATGGCGCTCTGGATATTTTCGTCGTGAACTATCTCGTTTACGAGGTGTCAATGCCGCAGACTACCTATAAGGGTATTGTCGGCTACGGGCATCCGCGGAGTTATGAGGGAACAGCGGACGTACTTTACCAAAATAACGGTGATGGCACCTTTACCGACATCGCAGAAACAGCAGGCGTGACAAACCCCAGTGAAGGCAGAGGTATGGCAGCAGTCATCTGTGATTATGACAAAGATAGATTCCCGGATATTTACGTTACCAACGATACCAATCGCAATTTCTTGTATCATAATAACGGCGACGGCACCTTCACTGATGAAAGCCTGTTCATCGGCGTAGGGTATGATGAAAACGGGGTTGCAGAAGGCTCTATGGGAGTAGACTGTGGTGATTATAACAGAGATGGTTGGCTTGACTTCATCGTTGCCAATTCGGAAAAGGCGACGCTCTATAAAAATGAGGAGGGACTTTTCTTTGTCGATGCAACTGTGGAGAGTGCGTTGCAACAACCGACGTTGCCGTTTGTCGGTTTTAGCCCACTTTTTTTGGATTATGACAACGATGGGTACCTTGATATTTTCTGTGCGAACGGCCATCCACAAGATGTAATTGAAGTTCTGACAGATTACGAAACCTACGCGCAACACGACCAGGTGTTTCGAAACAACGGCGACGGCACCTATACAGATGTCTCGGAAACCGCAGGCACTTACTTCTCAGAAGCACTTGTCGGCAGAGCCGCAGCCACCGCTGACTACGATAACGACGGGGATACCGATATTGTCATCATGAATTCCAATCAGCGGGCAGTGCTGCTTCGGAACGATGCCGGAAACGAAAAAAACTGGCTCGGCATCAAACTCGTTGGAACGCAGAGTAATCGCGATGGCATCGGTGCGAAAGTGCGGCTCGTAACAGACGGCATGACACAAATAGCGGAAGTGAAGAGCGGGTCAAGTTACGCATCAGGCAGTGATGTGCGCTTGCTGTTTGGCTTAGCAGCAACGCAACACGTTGATAGTATCGTTATCGTGTGGCCGAGCGGAATCACGCAAGAATGGGAAGGCGTGGCTGTTAATCAAATTGTGACAATTGTAGAACCCAAGTAGGTATGACGCGCCAAATTCACATGCAATACACCGTAAGGCGAAGACCTCGTGCTTCGTCAGGCAAGTCATTATACATTGAAGAGGTGTCCTTGACACGCGTACAACAAAACGCCCGTATCCACGTTTGTTTGGATACGGGCGTTTTCTGTTCGTTAGTTTTGCCAATTATCTCCGCTTGATATCTGCCCAAGTCGTTGCCAGTTTGTTTTTCGGTTCAACTGGCGTTAGGACATCAAGGAAGAGGTTGTCGTTAGTCGGTGCGATGAGGAGATCGGTATCGGTAGCTTCAAAGTGGAGATTGACGTAATCTGCTCCGCCCGATTCGCCACATTTGAAGTGCAAGAAATTTTCGCCCTTCTTGAGTTGAATCTCGGTTGGCGTTGTAACTGCGCGTACCCCGCCTGTCCAGGTAGGGTTGTCATAAACCTGCTCGCCATTGATCCAAATCTGAGCATGATCATCGTGGGCGGGGTGCCTCACTGTCGTTCGGTCGTCGGGTGAAATGACAACAATAATCCCGTGCCACGTGACATCTCCTCCGTCAGGAATACCGTGGCTCGTGGACAGATTAAACTCGTCTTCAGTATTAATGGTGACAATTGACCAGGCGAGTGCGCCGCCGTTATCTGGGAGGTTCACCACGACGTTCGCCGTTTTTCCGGCACCGTCGCTTGTGGAAACGGAAGCGTTTGAAATCTCACCGCCGCTCCCTTCAGAGAGATAGTCCACTAGCGCAGACTCGTCGAAGCCGCCAGTATCGGTGACGAGGTCGAGGCCCCACCATTTTTCAATCCACGCATCGCCAGCTGGCTGCCAATCTTGGGCAAATGCCGTTGGCGCGATGGCAACACAAGCAATTGTGAGAAAAATTGCCAATTTGTTCATAGCTATGAAATCTCCTTATGTTCAGTGCGACCAAGGTGCAGAGCTGTTTTGAGCAAGAAGCGCGCTTCCCAAAATCTCTTCACTTTAGTCAGACAAAAATTAATTGTTATCTACATATTTGGTGATAGCAGTACTGCATGCAAATCACTCAGGCTATGCGATTCATTGCCTCTTCGCGAGGCTGTATAGATCTCCGCGCGAAGTTAATAGAAAACGTTGGATATATTATAGCACTTTTCAATTAGGAATGGCAAGAAAAAAGTGCAAAACAACCGAACTTTTAAAAGTTTAGCAGGAAATACCAATTTTGTCAACTTTAATTTGATCTGTTCCGTTTTGCATGATATAATAATCTGAATCCCAGACAGGACCGATTAGCCCTCTTTCCAAATATACTCTGGAAACGATTTTGATTTCCTGAGGAACGTTCTATGAAAATGAACAAAAAATTAATATAGACTCTTCTCAGGTATAGTATTCAATGGTGCAGGTTAGATTGAGCAACAAACAGGCCTATATCAAAATGGAGAAAATACCATGAACCGTTCCTACAAGCGCCAACGTTCAGCGCGCGCGCTGCTCTTTTCAGGCATCGTCCATCTCTGCTTCGCCATCATTTTTATGTTCTCGTTCTATACCCAGAGACAACCTAACAGTGAAGACGCGCTGGCGGTGGAACTGCTCAATCCGAAAGCCTCCCCGGAACAACGTCGTACACTCAAACCGCCTCCGCGTAAAAAACTACGGACACCACAGCAGACAGATGCTTCTACCGAGGCAAACCAACGACATCTGGACGTGATAGCTTCTGCAAATTTAATCGATGAAACGCTTCAGCAATCGAAGGCGGCACTCCTGCACAGCGCGACACAATCCGTGTCAGATGTAGAGACGACGCTTCCTGCCGTGACGACAGAGGCAAAGCGGTTCAATAGTCGGATAACACCGCTCCCTGAATCTGTGGCAAGCCCGTTTGAAACCACAGCGGGGGCAGGTGTGGATAGTTTTCGGCAACGCGTCAAAGGCGAAGGCGGAGATGGGTTTCACAGGCTTGAATCTACCGGCGCATCTGAGATCGGTACCGTCGGCGATGGTGAAGGAGAGGGCGGCAGTGGGCAAGGGGAAGGTGGGACACGTCCGTTTGCCGAGGCACTCAAACGCATTGCCGACCATATCCTCGGAACACGAGAATTGGACAAGGTGAATGTCGTCTTTGTGATGGACACCAGCGCAAGTATGCGCGATAACATCCAACAAGTTGCAGCAAATCTGTTCGCGATGACCGATGCGTTTGATCTTGTCAATTTGGAGTATCACCTCGGCATGTCTGAATTTAGTGTCCGGCGCGAAGGTCAAAAACTAGAAATCCGCTCTTTATTACCCGATGTCGGCATGTTGCGCAGGCGGATGCAAAAAGCCACATTGAGCGGCGATGAACATGCGCTTGATGCTCTCACGGACACACCCTACTATATTGATTTTCATGCCGACGCTGATAAATATCTCATCCTCGTAACCGACGAACCAGCGACAACTCGTATGAAAAAGGACGGGGCGTATACAATGATGCGGGAGAAGATTATCGATGAGTACCAACTTGAACAGATTCGGGTCAACGTACTCGGGCACCCAGAGCCATTTCAGCAGCAGTTAGCGGAGCTGACAGGTGGGCTGTGGCAGCGAATTCCCGGGAACATTGGCAGTGCTACGACTCTCCCAAGTACCCGCGGCGAGAATGAAGGATTTCTCAAGGTTTTTCGGGAAATCGCTACAGATATTCGACGAAACGCGGGAAGGTTGTTGTTTAGCCTAGAGTCAAAGTTTGAGGTATTCCTTGAAGATGGCGATGTTCCGATGAAAAAACTACTACGTGAATTCAGGAAAAACGGTATCCGGTTAAATGATTCGGGGAACCTCTCTCAAAGTGCAACGATATGGGAAAAACAGGAGAATGACCTGTGGGTGATGACTGACTACGCGAACGGGCGAATCTATACTATTCGCAAAGAAGGCAATAAATTGAACGTTTATGCAGGTGTCTACCCAGAAAGTTGGAACCTCTCTGTTAATCTTACTGCGCTAACCCAACAGCGCGGCAACAGATGGCTCATAAACGACCGGCGGAGTCGACGTATGTATACCGTCCGAAACGAAAACAACCGATTGAATATCTACACCGGGGCAGGATTGAGTACATCGCCTGACAAGGCAGTAAAGGGATTTGAGCCCGCCGTGGACATCGTTGTCATGCTGGATTATAGCCGGAGTATGGGTGGCAAATCCCAAGCAATTATGCTCGGTTTAAGCACACTCATCGGCAGATTAGATATTCTACCGATAAAGTATCGGATTGGGCTCATCCGTTTCGCGGAGGCGAAAGATACCATCAAGGTTATCAACGGCGCGGTTGTCACACAGATGCCGCTCAACGAAGCGATGTTGGAAAGCTACATGGAAGATGCCTTTGGCGGAGATGAACACCTCATTGACGCAATTGTAGAAGGCGTTCCGAAGGTGAAATTCAGCCCGTATGCAAGCCGATTCCTGCTCATTTTGACAGATGAGCCCACGACAGGAACCTATCCGCCTGAGCGCGCGCTCAGTCTCTGTCAGTCGCTAGGCATCCGTGCCTATGTCATTGGCCATCCGAATCCCACAGATTTTCAAAGAATGCTCGCTGAACAAACGGGAGCACGTTTCTTCCAGATGCCCAAACACCTCAAGAAGGGGTATCCAAACCAATAAGATAGGAGGAAAGAATGACAACAACTTCCACAAGTACACAACAACATCGAGAAATGGCAACCGAACAGGGTCCTGTCGCTGTCGCGATTGTCACCGTGAGTGACACACGGACGCCTGAAACAGACAAAAACGCAGCATTTCTACGCGAACAACTCGCAGCAGAGGGAAATAGTGTCGCTGCCTACCAAATCATAAAAGACGAACCTGACCAGGTCGCATCAGTATTAGACAAAATGGCGGAAAGCGAGGCGCAGGTCATCCTATTCAACGGCGGCACCGGTATTGCCCCACGCGACACTACGTTCGACATTCTCAATCGCAAATTGGAAAAGACACTCCCCGGATTCGGCGAACTTTTTCGGATGTTCAGTTATGAGCAGGTGGGTGCCGCCGCCATGCTGTCACGGGCGACAGCGGGAGTCTATCGCGGGAAAGTGGTTATTTCTACGCCCGGTTCGACAGCCGCGGTGCAGTTGGCGTGGGGAAAACTCATCGGGCCCGAGCTTCAGCACTTAGCCTGGGAGGTAGGCCGTTAATTTCTTGTAGATGGGATGTCACAGGTTTCGCCTGTTATCGCTTCTTGTCGGCGCGGAACCCAGTGCCCTCCCATTTTTTGGCAGGATTTTACAACAATTCGCGCGTAAAGGTATACGCGTGCCGCAACCACGATGCGTAATAGATGCCGTTTGCATAGCAGAAATAGAGCATCTTCAAACCAACGATGCACATCAAGCAGCAGGATAACACAGCGAGCAGGCTGAAGTCCCAGATGCCCATCTTCAAGGTTCGCAGTGAAGTCCGCTGGTTTGCTGTATCCGGGGAAAATCCGCGGCTTTCAACAGATTCACCGAGGTGGGTTGCATGCCGAATGTTACCTGCCAGGATAGGCCGGAAACTATTGAGAGTGCCACGGATGGCGGCAAGTAGATTGAGCCGTAGGTAGCGGAACCCTCTTAATCGCTGTGAGCGGATGACAGCAGCGGTTTCGTTGGCAATCACCGGAATGAAATGCAGCGCGGTTGTTACCATAAACGCGAGTGTACCTGGCACACGTAGTTGCACCAAGGCAAGGAGCAGGTCGCGGGGTTGTGTGCTCCAAACAATGAAGCACCCGATGACCAGGGTGGTGTTGAACCGGAGGGATTGAACAATGCCATGAAATAGTCCCTCACGGTAGACTCGGATGCCGCCTGTTGCCTTTCCGATGAACGGCAATTCCGCTGGCACAAGCGTCAGTAAGACTGTGCGTGGGGACTCGTTATAGAAAATCGCTTGGCTGTAAATTAAGCCCCACGTGGTAAAAAAGAGGAAGACGAGAAGCAATCGGATTTGCCGTAATGTCGGCTTTGACAGTGCAACAAGCACAAGACTAGCGACGAAACATACTAGCAACGCGCTGGGACTATCTAGCAGAATGACGAGACACCCGCTGATGAGCATCATAAGGATTTTTGTTCGAGGTTCCAGTTTGGTATTGTCCACAGCCAATTTTCCTTTTTCTATAGAAGCCATGCCACAGTGCTCGGATGCCTTTTCTTCTTGTAGGCGCGGTTTCCAACCGCGCTTTTTCCTATTGTTAAACGGCTCGATTTTCCCCAAATACCAGCGATGCCTGCTGCAGGAGCTCCGGGGCCGCAAAAGCGACATCGGGTGTGCCATCAAAAATTAATTCGCCTTCGCGCAGCAACAGGACGCGGTCGGCGTATTTTAAGGTAAGTTCCGCATCATGCGTTGCGAAAATGAGGCTCTTATTCTCTCGCCTGATTTCGTCGCAAAGTTCGTCCATCAACTGATGGAGGTGCTGTGCGTCTTGACCTGTGGTGGGCTCATCGAGCAGAAAGAGGTGTGGGTGTAGCGAAAAGGTTGCAGCGACAGCGACGCGCTGCCGTTGCCCTCGTGATAGGGCGTACGGTGCCTCTGAGGCAAGATTTCCTAGGTCAAACTGTGTAAGTGTCACGTTAACCCGGGTGTCGCGTGTTTTCGGAGGGAATTTGAGGTTTTTGGGACCAAATGCTACCTCATCTCTAACGGTTTCTGCTTGTAGCAACAGGTCAGGGTTCTGAAAAACGATACCCACTTTTCCCGCTAACTGATGGAGTTTCATGCGTTTCAGTGCTGTTCCGGCAACCGCAATTTCCCCCGCCGAAGGGCGAAGCAAGCCTGCTATCAGGTGAACTAGCGTTGTCTTCCCAGACCCGTTTGCCCCCATGATGGCTATTATTTCACCGCGGGTTACTGTACAAGCAATTGATTTTAGCGCGTGCTTATCGGTGTTTGGATACTTAAAACTGAGCGAGCGGATGTCGAGCATTGGAGATTGCGGCGAGGCATCATTTCGCGATGGCACATTTAATTTTTCGTTTGCGCGCTTAGCAAACTCGCCTATCGAGGCGTTCTCTGTTTGCGGCACTTGCACGCCCAAACGATAATACGGGGTGAGCTCTCGAAACGCAGCCGCTTTTGGTAAATCCAAGCAGAGCTGGCCTTCGTGCATAAGCCAAACACGGTTGCACAACGGTGCAACATCCCGGGTGCGATGGGTTGCCAAGATGACTGTTATCCCTAGTTCCGTGTTTAACTGCTTCACGATGGTGAGGATGTCGCGCGTTGCACTCGGGTCGAGATAGCTGGTAGGTTCGTCGAGGAGCAGGACTTGCGGTTGCATCGCACAGATAGCAGCGAGGGCGACGCGTTGTTTTTCACCGCCGGAGAGTTCTAAAATCCGCCGTGCTTGGAATCCGGGAAGCCTGACCTGTTTCAAGGCGAGAGCCACCCGGTTTTTAATTTTTTCAGGTGGGAGACCGAGGTTTTCAAGGCCAAAGGCGATTTCGTCTTCGACTAACGTGCAAAAGAGCTGCCTGTCGGGATCCTGGAAAAGCAGCGCAACCTGCCGGCATGTAGCCGCAAGCGGTTGCTCGGCTACGTTTTTGCCGTTGAGCCGGACAGCACCGCTGAGCGTTCCCGCCGACGCGTATGGGATTAAGCCGTTCATCGTTCGCAGTAACGTAGATTTCCCGCAACCTGTTGGGCCAGTTAGCAGGACAAAATCGCCGGGAGCAATGCTGGCACTGATGCCCCGAAGCGTGGGGGCGTTTCGGCTCGGATAGGTGAAACGGAGTTCCTGAATCTCTATATGGCTCATCGCAGGGTAAGGCGCGGGGCACCGGGACATCACGCTACAATGAAAATGTAGCAGCTGCGAGGCCCGGGAGCCTCGCGCTGCAAGGGGGTGGCGAGCCCAGCTGGGTGCTACCGCAATGCTTCGATTTGCACAGGGGCAAAACCGAAAAGCTGTTCTAAATGCCGTGTGACAGATTCTTGGAAAGCGTCAAACGTCTCCTGGACGTTCTGCTTGAAATCGTCGTGGAGTTGTTCGTACTGGCTTCCGACCCGTTCAGAGAGCTCTTGGACATAAGCCTGCACCTCGCCGAGTCGTTCACTTTGCGCTTTAGCGAATGTGCCAACAGCCTCTTTGAAAGCCTTCAGTTCAGCTTCCAAATACTCCTTGAACACCGATGTCTGAAAACCAGCCAAGGCAGCACCCGCCGCGTATTGAAAATCCTCGTGAATTGCTTCATACTCTTTCCTGACTCGCGTGAAGAGTTGATGCGAATAACGAATGATTTCACTCATCCGGGCACCTTGGGCTTGTGCACTGTTTTCACTTTCTGCGGGGCCGACCTTCTCCTTAAACGTTTCTATTTCACTAGCTAAGAAGTTTCTGAAATCTTCAACAGCCAGGGTGTGCCGCGTCGTTTTCTCCAGATGGTAGCCCATAACAGCCAATCTGATAGCTTCCGGGAACATGGCAGGATAGTCTTTAAGCACCTTCGCCAAAAATCGGATGTACGCTGGCCCCTGCTTGGAAAAAAGTTGCCGTTTGAGCGAACGAAGGAATGCGAGAAACTCGCTTTTTGTAGCAGATCTGACATTGTGCGCGTTGCGAGGCATGTGCTGCAGCAATGTCAAACACCGTTCAAAATAGTACTTCAAGGTCGGGTCATACAGGGTTGAGGTGACGCGCCGATACTCAGCGAGGAGTTTCTCGCGTGGCATTTCCGGGACGAAATTCAGGCTCATGTCGGTGTTATTGCCGCTCGATTCTACAAGTAACCGGTCTTCCTGTTTCAACCGGTGCCAGAGGTCCGTTTCCTTCAGCGCGGTTAACAGCCCTGCCATTGCCATCGGGATGCCGGCTTCTTGGATAAAATCAATGTGCGAATCAAACTCGGTATCGCCATCAAGCCCAATAATAAAACCGCCAGTGACTTCGATGCCTTTGCTCTGTATTTTTCTAACGGCGCGGAGCAGGTAACTGCCGGCATCTTCATCTTTGCTGGTATTCTGTCCCTTGGAGGTACTGAGCAGTGCCGCATCATTGGGGCTCTCGATTCCGAGGAAGACCATGTTAAACCCTGCCTCGGTCATTTCATCCAGCATCTCAGGGATTTCAACGAGGTTTACACTGGCTTCAGTATAGAGTGAAAAGGGGTATTGGCGTGCTTCCTGCCATTCGGTGATAGCGGGGAGCAAACGCATCGCGTCGCGTTTATTGCCGATAAAGTTGTCATCAACCACGAACATCGCGCCCTTCCAGCCGAGTTTGTAGAGCATCTCAAATTCAGCGAGCATCTGCTCGTTAGTTTTGGTGCGCGGCACTCGCCCAAACAACTTTGTAATATCACAGAATTCGCAATTGAAAGGGCACCCGCGAGAAAACTGGAGTGCCATAGAACCGTAAGCATTGATATCGATGAGATCATAGCGGGGCAAGGGTGTTTTCGTGATATCCGGTTTCCGGGTTTCGCGATAGACATCCTTGGCACTGCCGCTCTCAAAATCGGTTAAGAAGTCTTCAAAGGTTTCTTCAACTTCGCCAAAGAGAAAATGGTTAATGGTACCATCGGTTTCCTCTCTGATGTTATCGTAGTAGGAGGTGGGATGCGGGCCGCCTGAAACAACTGGCACCTCTGCACGATTACAACGTTGAACCACCTCATACAAAGACTCCTTCTGAACAATCATCGTCGAAGTGAGCACAACATCTGCCCATTCCAGATGCGCGTCTGTCAGCGGCTCAATGTTCATATCGACGACTTCTAACTGGTAATTCTTGGGGAACATGCCTGCGATTGTCAATAAGCCCAGAGGGGGCATTGATGATTTTTTCTCGACAAACTCCAAAGCGTACTTAAATCCCCAATAAGAGGGAGGGAACTCCGGATAAACGAATAAGGCGTTCGGCATAATATGTGCAGATCTCCTTAAGGGCGCAACTTACAGGCCCCTATTGCCAAAATTTGCGAATAAACAAAAATATATCAACCTCAGTTATATGATACTACAATTTGCATTTTTTGTCAAATTAAAATATTTTTCAGCCGGCACATTTATAGTAAAGTTTCTAATTACTGATACGCTCTCATAGGAATCAACGCCGAATGCGCATAGCACATTCGCAGCGGTGTCAGTCATAGTCAATGGTTTTCCATTCTTTAGTTCCGTAGGGACGATATGTTTATAGAATTCTTGCATGGAAGTACCGGGCATGCTAAAATATTCCTATCAGGCGCGATGGAGGCAACAGATGAACAAATACCGGCCCGCACGATTCACCATACTTCTCAGTGGTTTACTTCTGTATTTTTTTTCCACCGTTCTTACAATCCTACACGGGGTTGAACAGCGTGAGACTGCTGTGATGGAAGAGGGTTCCACTCTGGAGCAGACAGCCAAAGGAAACTCCTCCGACGATAAGGCACCGCAAACAACAGAAACCCAGTACCGCCTTTACCAGATGCGTTTTGAGGGCAACGAACATTTAAATCAGAAAACGTTGACAAATCTCTTTAGGTTACAGGAAGGGCAAGCATACTCCCGTCCGGAAATTATAGCGGGCTTTGAGCGAATCCTCTCGGCGTATCGGAGAGCGGGGTTTGTGTTCGCGGAGATAACTCCCGAAACGCGCTTGGAAAGCGCGAAGAAACACCCCAGCAAAAACCCTACAAAAAGTGCTCCAATTTCAGTGGAGCAGGTGTCGCTGAAGATAAGCATTGTTGAAGGCAAACGGGTTCGCACAGGTGTGCTAACCCTTGAGGGTAACCAACGCTTTTCTGAATCTGAAATCCGCGATGAACTCGGCTTGCGGCAAGGGCAGCTTTTCACACAACTTGCGTTGGAACGTGGCATTGAAAGAATTCAGACGTTGTATAGCGAACAGGGGTACCCAAAAGTTGAGGTTGAACCTACGGACTTTCAACTTTCATCAGAGACAGGCACCGTTGACTTTCAGTTGAATATCCGCGAAGGTTCGCACATCCGAATTGGGGAGGTTAAGGTAAGCGGACTTCAGAAAACAAAAACGGAGGTGGTACTCCGAGAAATTCCTGTTAAGCCCAGCCAACGCTTCGATCAGCGTACTATTGACACGAGCTACCGCCGCCTGAGAAATTTAGGCTATTTCTATCAAATTAATCCCAATTTGCTGGAGGCGGGTGAAACGGAGGATAGGATTAACTTCCATGCACAGGTAACCGAGGCGCGCACAGGGAGATTGAGCGGGGTTATCGGGTACGCGCCGCCAGATTCGGAGGCTGATGCCGCACCACAACTCACGGGTGTGCTTGAAGCGCGTGAAACTAACCTGTTGGGGACAGGCAGACAGGTTAACTTCTATTGGAAATCCGGTTTGCTTAAAACCTTGCGCCTCGGCTATGAAGAACCGTGGATATTCGACAAGCCGATAACCATCGGTGTAGAATACGGGCAACTCAAACAGCGCAATCCGGTTACCGAAACAGAGTCCGAAGAGCAATCGGGGAGTCTAAGTGGAAAAACTAATTTCGGGAGAAGTTTTGAAGGAAGTCTGACGCTAGGCTATAAAAAAATCAACGTTCCCGATGGGCATAGTTTGCAGGTTTCCGCTATTGAACCTGCGGGCTTTCTTTCACCGATGGCAACTTCGCTTGATACCCAATTCCCCCTTGCGAATACAGGAGATATTGCGGCATTTGAGCAGCGCGCGTATAGCGGCACAAAGTATAGTATCACCCTTGGGTTGACGAGGGATACCCGCGACTATTTCCTAAATCCGACGCAGGGTAGACGAGATAGTATCGCCTTTGAGGTGTCGCGAAGCGATTTTCGGTTACGGAAGATCTGGCTCTCCTTACAGCAATATTTTCCAACGTGGCAGAAACAGACGGTTGCCATAGAGCTCCACGGTGCCGCCGCGTGGGGCATTAATATTCCGCCAACCGAACTGTTCTATCTCGGTGGTGCCAACACGCTGCGTGGTTATGATGAAGATTGGTTTTCCGGCCCTCGGCGCGTGTATGCAAATCTAGAATATCGGTTTCTTGTTGGACAGGCATCACAGGTTTTTGCCTTTACCGATTTGGGTGCTGTAACCTTCATAGAGCACCCCTCTGTTTTCGATACACTCCGGATAGGCTATGGATTTGGGGTGCGGCTTGAATCCAAGGGAGGCATCCTGCGGCTGGATTATGGGCTTGCAGCGGGAGACTCTGCGTTACGGGGAAAAATTCATGTCAATTTAGGTGCTTCGTTTTAGGCTTATACGAAAGTGCGCTGAATTGTAAGGGCGGAGCCCTGTCTCCATCCGTTTTCGTTTACACGTCGTTTTTAATTTGCCAAGTGACAGAATTTATCGTAAAATATACATGAACAACAAAAGGAGGATTAAATGACCAAAAACAAAAAATTGCTCAGCTGGGTTGAAGAAACGGCAAAACTGTGCCAACCTGATGACATCTATTGGTGCGACGGTTCTCAGGAAGAAAACGACCGGCTGTGTGAGGAATTAGTTCAGAAAGGGACATTTGTCCGATTAGATCCGGAGAAACGTCCAGGGAGTTATCTCGCGCGTTCAAATCCCGCAGATGTGGCACGCGTTGAGGATAGAACTTTTATCTGCGCCAAAACTGCAATTGAGGCAGGGCCAACCAACAATTGGCACGACCCGGATGAGATGAAAACTACTCTCAAAGGGCTTTTCAAGGGATGCATGAAAGGCCGAACGATGTACGTCGTGCCGTTCAGTATGGGCCCTCTGGGCTCCCCGATTTCGCATATCGGCGTTGAAATTAGCGATTCACCGTACGTCGTCGTGAATATGCGGATTATGACGCGCATGGGAAGTGCAGTGCTAGACACCTTAGGCGAAGATGGCGATTTTGTGCCATGTTTACACTCGGTAGGCATGCCGCTTGAACCCGGGCAGGCTGATGTCGTGTGGCCATGCAACGCGGATAATAAATATATCGTCCATTTCCCAGAGGAACGCTCCATCTGGTCCTACGGGAGTGGGTATGGCGGCAATGCGCTACTCGGCAAGAAATGCTATGCGCTCCGCATCGCCTCTGTCATGGCAAAGAACGACGGCTGGATGGCAGAACACATGCTTATTTTAGGGTTAACCAGCCCGGAAGGCGAAAAAACGTATATTGCAGCAGCGTTCCCCAGTGCTTGTGGTAAGACGAACCTCGCCATGCTAACCCCAACCTTGCCGGGGTGGAAAGCAGAAACGATTGGTGACGACATCGCATGGATGAAATTTGGTGAAGATGGACAGCTCTATGCGATAAACCCGGAAGCGGGCTTTTTCGGCGTTGCACCCGGCACCTCAATGGATACCAACCCTAATGCAATGCACACGCTTGCATCCAACTCCATCTTCACGAACGCCGCCCTCACACCGGATACGGATGTCTGGTGGGAAGAGATGAGCGAGGAGACTCCTGAAACGCTCACCAGTTGGCTCGGTGAAGAGTGGCACCCCGATGATGAAAAAACGGCATCACATCCCAATGCCCGTTATACCACCCCCGCTTCGCAATGCCCCATCATCGATGCGAACTGGGAAAATCCGAACGGTGTGCCGATTTCGGCGATCCTCTTCGGTGGCCGACGTGCCACTACGGTACCGCTTGTGTTTGAGGCTTTTGATTGGCAACATGGCACCTTTATCGGCTCTATTGCTTCATCTGAACGCACTGCAGCGGCCGCAGGCACAGTCGGTGAATTGCGTCGCGACCCGATGGCGATGCTCCCGTTCTGTGGCTATAACATGGGTGATTACTTCGCGCACTGGTTGGAAATGGGCAAAAGCACCGATGCAAGCAAACTGCCCCGTATCTTCTACGTCAATTGGTTCCGCAAAGATGCCGATGGTGGGTGGCTATGGCCCGGCTTTGGCGAAAATAGCCGCGTGCTGAAGTGGATTGTGGAACGCGTTGCTGGAAAAGGGGAAGCGGTTGAAACCCCCATCGGCTACCTGCCGGTACCCGGTGCCATCGACACCAGCGGATTGGACATCGCGGCTGGACAGATGACAGAGCTCCTAAACGTGGATGTTGAAGAATGGCTCAATGAAATTGCGTCTATTCGGGAACATTACGAACGTTTTGGTAACAGGCTGCCCGAGGCGTTATCCGATGAATTAGCAGCATTAGAAACTCGCTTGCGTAACAGTCAATAGAATCCGGCACCGGAGAAGTTTGGCTTCACGTGCTGGTGCGAAGAAAAGAGCGAAAGAGTAGAAGTATGTTGGGTTGAGCGTCAGTGAAACCCAACACTTCATTTGCTGGTGCGCCGGAGAGAGGAACATGTGGAAAATAAAGAGCCTCGGGCAGCCTTGTTTACTGTCCGAGATGCCGAGGATGCTTTAGTTCATTTCACCCTCCTCTTGTTTGCAATACTTGTTGGGATATTCCTCCACGAAATCCTGCTGGAGAAACAAGAATGGAGTGACGCACTTTACACGATTTTGGGAAGCAAGCCTCATGTGTTGGCATGGGCAACAGGGTTGACCCTTGCTATGGAAGGATGTGCAATTATGTTTACACGTATTCGAGACTATCAAGATCAACGGAAAAAGCGGTTTGCTGAAGCGGAAGCCAGAGGTGAAGCCAGAGGTGAAGCCAGAGGTGAAGCCAGAGGTGAAGCCAGAGGTGAAGCCAGAGGTGAAGCCAGAGGCAGAGCGGAGGTCTATCAAGACATCGCCGCATGGAACGCGCGCCGCCTCGCCGCTGAGGCGCGGAATGAACCATTCACGGAACCCTTTCCTTCGCCACCGGAACCGCCATCACATTAAGCGAGTTTTTCTTTCTCGTCACAAAACCAACGATATGCTGCGAGTTGCCTTGAAAATATCAACCCGCAGCATATTAACCTATCCGCAAATGGTTATCTTGAAGTAGCGCTTAGGCGGTTGTGTCCATACCGACTCCGGTGCTCCGCCTCCATACCACGCTATTTTGCTGCTATTTTGCTTTCTAAGCAAAAAATAAAAAAGTGGATATCCCGACGGAAAATTAGGTATAATACCTATATGGCACAATATGATATTAGCACGAAATACCTGCTGCTTGAACATCCCAAAGCACTCATTGAATACTTTCTTGGTAGGCAAAACATAGAAATCTTAGAACATCTGAATACCGATCAACCAACGTTCAAAACACATCGCGGGGATAGCACAACACGAATCCGCATCGATGGCAAAGAGGCGATAGTACACCTAGAAGTGCAATCTGGCAACAGCCCAAAACCGATGTGGGCGCGCCTGTCCGCTTACTGTGGCTTTCTGATTAGTGAATGCCAGAAGCCCGTTTATTGCATCGTTTTGTATCTCGGCCCCTCCGCAGGGCAGAACGACCCTGGCTATTATGCTTACGAGACAGCAGAGTTTCGCTACCTAATCCAGTATAAAGTGATAAGGCTTGCGGAGATAGATGGGCAGGCTGTATTGGAAATGCAGGCACCCGCGTTACTCCCTTTCACGCCACTGATGAAACCACCGGCGGATATAAGTGCGGAGCAGTGGTTGAAAAAGTGTGTTGCAGCCACTGAGGCAGCGCCCGTTGAGAAAGCCATGCGAGATGACTTAGTTGCAACACTCGGTATTTTCAGCGCTTTAACTTACGACAAGACACTCGTGAATCAATTGATAAAGGAGGAGATTGTGCAAGAATCTACTTTTTTCCAAGAACACCTTGAAAAGGCAACAAAACGCCTCACGCAAGAAGCACTCGAGCAAGGACTTCAACAAGGTATTGAACAAGGTATTGAACAAGGTATTGAACAAGGTATTGAACAAGGTATTGAACAAGGTATTGAACAAGGTATTGAACAAGGTATTGAACAAGGTATTGAACAAGAGAGGAGAGAGAGTGCTATCAGACACATCTTGGTAGTACTCAAAATGAAGTTCTCCACAGATATCGTCAATGTCTTAACGCCTGCGATTCAGAATATAAGCGATGTGGAACGACTTGAGCAGTTGCTTCCTGCCGCCGTTGAAGTGCAAAGCCTTGAAGCCTTCGCGCGAACGCTTCACGAATAGAAGCACATGGGGACAAAAGGGTTAACCGTTGCTATGAAAGGATGTGCAATTATGTTTACACGTATTCGAGACTATCAAGATCAACGGAAAAAGCGGTTTGCTGAAGCGGAAGCCAGAGGTGAAGCCAGAGGTGAAGCCAGAGGCAGAGCGGAAGTCTATCAAGACATCGCCGAATGGAACGCGCGCCGCCTCGCCGCTGAGGCGCGGAATGAACCATTCACGGAACCCTTTCCTTCGCCACCGGAACCACCATCACATTAAGCGAGTTTTTCTTTCTCGTCACAAAACCAACGATATGCTGCGAGTTGCCTTGAAAATATCAACCCGCAGCATATTAACCTATCCGCAAAATGGTTATCTTGAAGTAGAGCTTAGGGGATTGTGTCCATACCGACTACGGCGCTCCGCCTCCATACCACGCTATTTTGCTCTCTAAGCAAAAAATAAAAAAGTGGACATCCTGATGGAAAATTAGGTATAATACCTATATGGCACAATATGATATTAGCGCGAAATACCTGCTGCTTGAACATCCCAAAGCACTCATTGAATACTTTCTTGGCAGGCAAAACATAGAAATCTTAGAACATCTGAATACCGATCAACCAACGTTCAAAACACATCGCGGGGATAGCACAACACGAATCCGCATCGATGGCAAAGAGGCGATAGTACACCTAGAAGTGCAATCTGGCAATAGTCCGAAACCGATGTGGGCGCGACTGTCCGCTTACTGTGGCTTTCTGATTAGTGAATGCCAGAAGCCCGTTTATTGCATCGTTTTGTATCTCGGCCCCTCCGCAGGGCAGAACGACCCTGGCTATTATGCTTACGAGACAGCAGAGTTTCGCTACCTGCTCCAGTATAAAGTGATAAGGCTTGCGGAGATAGACGGGCAGGCTGTATTGGAAATGCAGGCACCCGCGTTACTCCCTTTCACGCCACTGATGAAACCACCTGCGGATATAAGTGCGGAGCAGTGGTTGAAAAAGTGTGTTGCAGCCACTGAGGCAGCGCCCGTTGAGAAAGCCATGCGAGATGACTTAGTTGCAACACTCGGTATTTTCAGTGCTTTAACTTACGACAAGACACTCGTGAATCAATTGATAAAGGAGGAGATTGTGCAAGAATCTACTTTTTTCCAAGAACACCTTGAAAAGGCAACAAAACGTCTCACGAAAGAAGCACTCGAGCAAGGACTTCAACAAGGTATTGAACAAGGACTTCAACAAGGACTTCAACAAGGTATTGAACAAGAGAGGAGAGAGAGTGCTATCAGACACATCTTGGTAGTACTCAGAATGAAGTTCTCCGCAGATATCGTCAATGTCTTAACGCCTGCGATTCAGAATATAAGCGATGTGGAACGACTTGAGCAGTTGCTTCCTGCCGCCGTTGAAGTGCAAAGCCTTGAAGCCTTCGCGCGAACGCTTCACGAATAGAAGCACATGGGGACAAAAGGGTTAACCGTTGCTATGGAAGGATGTGCAATTATGTTTACACGTATTCGAGACTATCAAGATCAACGGAAAAAGCGGTTTGCTGAAGCGGAAGCCAGAGGTGAAGCCAGAGGTGAAGCCAGAGGTGAAGCCAGAGGCAGAGCGGAAGTCTATCAAGACATCGCCGAATGGAACGCGCGCCGCCTCGCCGCTGAGGCGCGGAATGAACCATTCACGGAACCATTTCCTTCGCCACCGGAACCACCATCACATTAGATGACTTAGTTGCAACACTCGGTATTTTCAGTGCTTTAACTTACGACAAGGCACTCGTGAATCAATTGATAAAGGAGGAGATTGTGCAAGAATCTACTTTTTTCCAAGAACACCTTGAAAAGGCAACAAAACGCCTCACGCAAGAAGCACTCGAGCAAGGACTTCAACAAGGACTTCAACAAGGACTTCAACAAGGACTTCAACAAGGAGTTCAACAAGGTATTGAACAAGAGAGGAGAGAGAGTGCTATCAGACACATCTTGGTAGTACTCAAAATGAAGTTCTCCGCAGATATCGCGAATGTCTTAACGCCCGCGATTCAGAATATAAGCGATGTGGAACGACTTGAGCAGTTGCTTCCTGCCGCCGTGGAAGCGCAAAGCCTTGAAGCCTTCGCGCGAACGCTTCACGAATAGAAGCACATGGGGGACAAATCGGACGATGTCCCCCGCTTTACATGAGTTATAGGTGTCACAGGCAATGAATTATCCCACGACTCACCGCCCGCGCGCCAGGCGTAAACCTATTAGCGAGGACACTCTAATGAAGAGACTCTCCTGCACGTTATTTTTAGTTATCCTTTTTTTCAGCATTGTTTCTCAAGGTGTCGCTTATACTTACCATTGGGAGATAGATGAAACCCCAGAAGGCAGTGAAAGTGCCACCATTATTGAACCTGTACAAGTGACACTGTTAGATGAACCGATACAGGTCGCAGCACACAGTGCCTCTTTAGCGTTAATGCGGAGGTATTCTGTACACTTGGGTACGGAATGGAGCCCAGGGCATGCCTATAGGTTGCTCCAAACTTTTGAATCTATACCCCAAGAAACAAACTCTCTTTATGCGGAAAGCCCCGGAGTGGCAGCCTCTATATGGAGATTAAGCCACCGACACATACAAAACGACTTTTCGGTGGAATACCGCGATGGGCATCGAATAGTCACCATTGCCGAAGAAGCATTTGTGCATGCAACGCCGTTGTTGGCAGAAATAGAAGGCGTACGGGGCAAGTATTTCTCCAAACGCCTCCACCATGCCGTGGTTCGGTTCGTAACCGACAATGGTGCAGATAGATACGCGCTTGAGCGGATATTGCAAGAACGCTACGCAGTCAGTGTAAATGTTTCGGACTATACGCAACTCACACGACACACAACTGGCGAACACGCGGGCCGCTTCTCAACCTTCAAAAACGAAGAACTGATGGCCCTGGTCTCGATGCTTGAAGAACTCCCTTCAGGTATGATTAAAACACCAGGACTAAAATATCTGGTTCGGCGTTTGGATGGAACGCCACACCCGCTTTATCCGGAAGCACCCGCGGTTGCATGGGTTGGTGCAGGCTACATTGAATTCATGGAATCTGCTTTTAAGGAGCAAGGTGCGGACTCTATTCACCGTTTGATTCTCCATGAAAAAGCACACTTTTTGTGGGAATATCTTTTTGATGAACAACTCAAACAGGATTGGATTGAAATCGGCGGCTGGTTTGAAAATCCGGACGATGCCGATGGCTGGTCGACTACGAAGCAGGTTGAGTTTGTCTCCGCTTATGCACACGGCAAAAACCCGAATGAAGACATGGCAGAGAGCATCAGTTACTACATCGTCAACCCTGACAAATTGCGTTCGCGCGCCCCTGCGAAATACAAGTTCATCCAGAATCGGATTATGCACGGAACACGGTATATCTCAAAGATACGTGAAGACTTGACGTTTGAGGTTTATAACCTTTATCCTGACTATGTCTATCCGGGACGAATTACGCGAGTTGACGTACAGGTTGAAGGCGAACCTGGAGAAGATAAACTCATAACAGTAGAGATTGAAATTCATAAAGAAAGTGACTTGGATGCTGCACAATCAGCATATATTAGAGTTTTTAGTGAAAAAGGCACTTTTTTTGATCTCGCGTGGATGTCTCCGGTTGATACTAATGGGATAAATGTTGCTTCTGGACACATTTTGCGTGGACAGGCAACGTTATCGCGCTATGCAGCAAATGGTTATTGGGGACCTGACGCTATCCGAATCTGGGATGCACAAGGTAATGAACGGCACGAATCCCAAACCGATTTTGGGTGGAAACTCTATATTGACAACCCGCTCGCGGATTGTGAACCACCGGTTTATGTCGAGAACTCAATGCGCCTCTCTTTGTCAGAAGCGACTACTGAAGAGGGAAGGGCTTATCAGATTGTTACCGCTCGTTGGAAACTTATTGAAGAAAATGGTATAAGTGGTGTTTATGCACAGATGAACGATGAGAGCAGGGAAACCTACTCACGGCGCGAAAACTGGGGAGAATATAATCCAGAAACCGGTGAGGCGAGTGTTGGACTCATTTTTCCAGACTATTTCCAGAGTGGTACGTACAGCCTTAACCGTATCTCGATGAAGGACGTTGCGTTAAATGCTAGGGGTGTATACTTCACTGACCCGGGGCATACATTAAGGGATGAACAGGAAATTATTGATGAACTGCCCGCCACAATTGACATCGTGACAACGAATCCGGACAGAACGCCCCCCGTGCTTGATTTAAATCGGATTACCATCAAGGCAGAGCCAACACATCCGGAAGCACCAAACGGCGAAACGCAGGTTGATATTACCTTTAGAATCAAGGATAATATCAGTGGATATAGCTTAACTGCCTTGTACTTACGCGATCCTCAGGGTGTAACACACTTCTTTAGACATTACGATGAGGAATTTCACGATGTCTACTTCTCACGGAATCCGACTGTCTATCAAATCTATCACAAGACAATTATCTTGCCTGTTGGTAGCCCTCCCGGCACGTGGGGACTTGCTGAAATGACTGTATATGATAAAGCACAGAATGTTCTTCGGGCGGACTTCACCGAAATCGTCCGCTTTGAGGTGGAGGATGCTGCTGTCTATGCCCAATCCGACATCAATCAAGATGGAACGGTTAACATCCAAGACTTGGTACTCATCGCGAAAGAAATTGGAAATCCCGGGCCACCGAACTCAGAGTCAAACGCGGACATCAACGCCGATGGCACTGTCAATATTCTGGATTTAGTGCAGGTAGCCAACCATTTCGGAGAGGAAGCACCAGCTGCCCCTGCTGTCAACGGCCCAACTGCCGAACAGATCCAAAGTTGGCTGACACAGGTAAGACAAGTTAATGACGGTAGTCCAGCCTTTCGCCGGGCTATCAGTGTATTAGAGACGCTCTTACAAGCAGTTCGTCCCGAAACGACTGTGCTGTTGCCAAACTATCCCAATCCGTTTAACCCTGAAACGTGGATACCCTACCAATTAGCCAGTGCCAGCGATGTACAAATTACCATCTACGATACGCGAGGTACATCAGTTCGCACATTAGCACTTGGGCATCAGGCAGCGGGCCACTATACAAACAGAAATCGTGCTGCGTATTGGGATGGGCGCAATGGTTTCGGGGAACGTGTCGCAAGCGGAGTTTATTTTTATCAATTGCAAGCGGACAATGTATCGCTTCAGCGGAAGATGGTAATTCTCAAGTAATCCTTTCTGAATCGGGAAGGATATGGATGACACAACTGGAGTGTAGGCACACGGCGTGTACCTACGCTTGTGTTTTTGGATGTGTCACGCGCTTTCGTCTTGATGGTTAGCGAGTTGTACACGGAGTCGTTAATTGTCTTCAGCAGTACGAACGATTGGTTACATCTGCCCCATTTCGTGCTATTGTTTACAAAGTATGCCCTATTTTGTGCAGTGCTTTCTGGATATTTTGCAAAGAATAGGATAGCATGGTATTGTCCAGACTGGCACGGAATTTGCTTTAAAATCAAATGAAAGGAGTTTGCCAATGGAAACCAAACAAAAATATCGTGTTGCACCACCGGGATTTACGCCGGCGCAGTGGGAAAGGTTTAACGAAGATGGCATTATCTTCATTGAAGATGCAATCTCCGAGGAAGATGTCCAAACCTACATTGACGCGATAGACAGCGTCGCTGCTACACATTCAAAATATACCCCAGGTGGCTACCTCGGTATGGAGAACATTGTCGAACGACATCCCGTGTTTACAGACCTCATCGATCATGAGCGGCATGTCGGTTATGCGTACGACCTGTTCGGGGAACTGCTCAAACTCCATCAGAGCCAATTTTTCCTGCGACCGCCTGGCGGCACACAGTATAACCAGTGGCATCCGGACGGGGCGAGAGCCCTGCCCTACGGTGTGTTTTCACCCACATTGCCGTTGCAAATCAAAATCGGGTACTGGCTAACCGATCTGCCGAGGGAGAAGATGGGTAACCTCGTCGTGTTACCGGGAAGCCATCGTCAGCAGTACATGGACAGTTACGATACACATAAGCGTATTCCGGGGGAAAGAGTTGTCTGTCCGCGTAAAGGGACAATGACGGTGATGCATTCCAGCATCTGGCACCGTGTGGAACCGAACGAGAGCGATGTGGTGCGTTACAATATCTTTGTCGCCTATTGCCCCTCATGGATTACGCCTGCCGACCGGTTTCATTCCTCACCGGCGTGGTTACAGACGCTCAATCGAGAACAACGTATTATCATGCGCAGCTACAGCCACGCGTATCACAATGCCAAGCCGCCCAGCTCAGAGTTTCCACTCTTCCTAGAACGTGAAACAGGCGTTGAGGCGGATGCTGGTGCATACCAGGAGCACGTCCAATTGCACCGACGCAAACGGCAGATAATGCCGGAGCGGCTTGCCTCCTGGTAAAAAAACAGCGTTTTTAACCCTTAATTAGCAGCGAACACTCTACAAACGCATCGAAAACCGAGCAGAAACCCAATTGTTAAAAACATGAAAACACTATTTCTCAAAGACATGCGGTATCGTCAGGCAAGAGTCGTGCTAACAGCACTCGGTATCACCGTGCTGATTTCACTCATCTTGCTGTTAGGCGGCATCATGAACGGCATGCGCATCCAAGCGCGGCAATACGTGGAGTCTACTGGTGCCGATATCTGGATTTCCGCAGAGGGATCTGGCGGTGCCTTTATCGGGTTTTCCCTAGTTGTTGAGGAGTACATGGCCTTTCTGAATTCAGGGCAAGGCTTAGCCCGCGATTCTGCCGCTCCACTAATTTTCGCGCAAGCCCGTCCCACCGTTCGTGGGAAATCGACGAAGGCAATTGTTGTCGGCTATAAGTTGGGTAAACTCGGAGGGCCCAAGCAGGTGATTGAAGGCAGAATGTTTGCACCAAGCAAATTTGAGGATTATCGCCCCGAAGACCAAGCACCGTTCGAGGTAGTTGTTGATGAAAAAATGGGGCTGGAAATCGGTGAGCAGATTTCTATTGGCAACGAAAAAGTGAGAGTAGTTGGGAAGGCAAAAAGCCTGATGTTCGTTTTGGATACGCCGTTGCTCTTTATGGATGTCCGCATCGCTCAGAAGGTTTTACTCGGGAACTATCCGCACGTCAATATGATGGTAGCTAAAGTCGGCGAGCATCAGGAGCTAGCACAAGTCACTGCAAGTTTCGATGCCTTAGAAACGATAGAGGCGCGCACCTTAAAACAGACGCTAGGAAACATCATAGAGTATTATGTGGATGAACCGATGAAGGCGGTGCAATTTCTGCGGGTGATGCTGTGGTTAGCAGCGGGCATCCTCGTCGGGATGATAACCTACGTGACGATGCTCGAAAAGACGCAGGAAATCGGGGTGTTGAAGGCTATCGGTGCCTCAAACGGCTATGTCATGTCACTCCTGCTAAAACAGGTTGTCCTCATATCCGCTGTGGGTGTAGTGCTCGGGCTTATCCTATCTTACGTTTTTGCAGCGGCAGCACCGATCTTCGTTGCGATTAATTTTGTCGAATCGATGCTCGTTGCGTGCATCAGTTTTGTTGTGTGTTGCGGTAGCGGTTATCTGGCGGCGCGCAAGGCAATTGCAGTAGATCCAATGATTGCGTTCCGTGGTGAAATCTGAATTTTTCTATGGTTCAGCCTCCATAGTTTCTGATACAATAACACCGTGATGAAAATCTCGTCCGATAAAAAAGCCGGGGCGCATCAGAAACCTCTTATCCTCGAAATCCTTTAATCCTGGTAATTCTGGTTCAGACAAAAGGAATTTCATTATGGCAGCAATAGTAGAAGGGCATGACTTAACCAAACGCTTTGGCACAGGCGATGCCACCGTTGTCGCGATTGATTCAGTTGACATCGCTATTGAAGAGAGCGAACTGGTAATGATTATGGGGGATAGCGGCTGTGGGAAAACAACGCTGATTAGCCTCCTCGGCTGTATTTTAACGCCCGATACAGGTGAACTCCGCATTGATGGCGAGCCGATTAATCCTGAAGTGCAAGACATGAGTGTGATTCGCCGAGAGAAGATCGGGTTTGTCTTTCAGTTGTTCCATCTGCTACCTTATCTCACAGCACTTGAAAACGTGATGGTTGCCATGGACCTCGCGCGCACACATACAACTGAAGCCGAAAGCCGTGCAACGGCACTGCTTACACAAGTAGGCTTAAGTGAACGCCTTCATCATCGCCCTGCCCAACTGTCTGGCGGTGAAAAACAGCGCGTCTCTTTTGCGAGAGCCCTCGCCAACCGTCCGAAAATCATCTTCGCCGATGAACCAACTGCCAACTTAGACAGTCGTCAAAGTGACAACTTAATGAACCTGATTCAAGAACTGCGTCAAGAGCACCAAACCACCATCGCGATTGTGACGCATCATGAAGGATTAAAAGAGAATGCCGATCGCGTTATCCAGATGAAAGATGGAAGGATAGTTACTACATGAACAGAAACCGCGCTTTTCCAAAAGGTAGTAGGGTCTTTAGAAAGCCCACACGCGGAAACTTTCTCCCGCCGTTGGGTTTCCGTAACAGCTATTACATTGATGCGACAGCACCGCGGGCTGTGCTGCCGCTCTTAATAATTGGAATTTTGTTTTTTTTCCTTGCACTGCCGGGTCCTGCCCAAGATGCAGAACAACCCACAACTACGACAGAAAATAATATCTCAACTAGACTCGGAGAAACGAACTTCCTGACAAGCGGATTGTACGGCGGAGGGCTGACCTTCATTGACGATGATGCCTACGTTCGGCTTCAACTCCAGCCGGATATACCCCTTGGAAAAGTCGGCATTGGGTTAGACCTGATTTTACTCTACAACCCTTACGCAGAGGGCATCGAATCTCAAATCCTCGCAGAGGATGGCGAGACATGGGGCAATCCAAGTACGTGGCTACGGCTTATCCGTTACGTCAGCTACGGGCAACCTTATGAGCCTGTCCATTTTCGTTTTGGGGAGTTGGATTATCTGACTATCGGACACGGCTCAATTATGTCTGGCTATGCTAATTACGACCGGCGTGGGTTACGCCTGAACCTCAGAAAATCCGACAACCGATATGGGGTTGAAACGATGGTTAATGATATAGGCAATCCATCAATTTTTGGCGGCCGTGCGTTCCTTCGCCCATTTCAGCGAGGTGGCAATAACCCCCGCAAAGCGGGGGGATTACCTAGTAGTGAAAATAACAACCTGCTCACCCGCTTTGAACTCGGTGCCACCTACCTCACCGATATTAATCCAAATTTGCAGGAAGATGGCGAAAAACCGTTGACTGCGGTTGGGGTTGACGTGGGATTTCCAATTTTTGAGAGGAGTACATTTCGATTGGACCTCTACAACGACTTCACCTTTCTCAATCCACTATCTGATACATCGGAGTCGCTGTTAGCAACCGCTCCTATAGGAGAAAATGTCGATTCGCAGTTAGAAACTGCACCTACAGAAGAAAACACCGCAACAACAACAAACCTTGCATGGGGCAACGCCGTTGGCATTGGATTTTCTTTTACCCAAACCATCTTCAAAATTGAGTACCGCATCTTTGGCGATGGATACATCCCTTCTGTGTTCGATTATACTTATGAATCTGCGAAATCGCAATCGCCGAAATCGGGCATGCCCCAATTTTTAGGCTTGGAGACGAACGAGGAACCAAGACGCGGCTTTTTTTCACAGTTTATCTGGCATCCACTCCCGCAATTCCATTTCTTAGGTACACTTGAGGACTATAGCAACAGCGCACCCAAGCTTTACCTCGGCGTTACGGAATCGGGGTTAGTGCCGCGCGTGGCCGCTCGGGCATTCTACACGAAACGTGATATCGGCACGGACACCGGCGAGACGAACTTCTTCAGGGATCTCGTCGACTTGGACGAAAAGTCCGCGTTCAGCGTAGAAATTCGGTATGAAATCTATCCGCCTGTGGAAACGATTATCACCCGTGAGTACCGGTTCCGTCGCGTTGAAACGGCGGAAGGGCGCTCTCAATTTGAACCGATTCACAAAACGTCAATTATGGTAGGTTTGAAAACAGATTTTTAGCATCACTCAATATAACCTTGGGTACCTACAAGAAGCTGAGTTTACTTCCGCATCAACATTTTCTTCGTCGCCGAGAAGTCCCCGGCTTTGAGCGTGTAGAAATACACGCCACTCGCAACAGGTTCGCCCTGCTCATTCGTGCCATCCCAATACGCCGCGCGATGTCGGTTTTGATAGATGCCGGCGGGTTGATGCCCCAATGCCAACGTCCGAACCAGCTTCCCATCCGCCGAATAGATAGATACGCTAACCTCTGCAGGCTTTGCCAACCGGTACGGTATCCATGTTTCCGGGTTAAAGGGGTTGGGATAGTTGGGCAACAGAGATGTTTCTGCTGGTAGGGTGGAGCGTGGTTGTGCCCATGGGGGTGCTGCAGCACCACTGTTAGAGTAAAAGGTCCGCACAATCACCCACATTCTGCCACGGAGTATCAGTCCGTCTGCAATATCACCCCACAATTTAATAGCTCTATCGCCAACGCGCTCCCAACCGTTTAGCCGCGCGGTGCCTATAGAACTCAGCAGCTTGATATCCGACACATGCACGATGCTAAACGGATTGTTGAAGGTGAGCGTCTCCTCCCACCGATGCGTCTCGCCCCAAAATTCATTGTCCCCATCAACCTGGATAGCCTGCGTGTCCGACCAGTAAGGAGGGTAACTGGTGTCAAAGGAGGGTGCAGCTAACGGGACAATCACCGTATTCGGCTTGAGGTAGAGGCTGTTGAACCACCCGACATCGATCTGGAATTCGTACCATGCGGCATCCTTCACCTCAAAGTCTGCCTGCCACTCTAATGTCCAACTTGCATAGAGCTTGTCCGCGCCCCACCATTTGAACCGTCCTTTCGGATCTGCAACCAGAATTTCATTGTACCGAGTGTCGTACCCCACTGCGACTACCCAATGATACCCGCTATTTGAGAGTCTCAAGAGTAGGATAGGCGGCCGATTATTTCTGATATAGCGTCGCACATCTGCGAGCGTTTTTTTAGTATACCAATGTGTGGGCACGCTGAGTTCATTCAGGGCTTGTTTCAGTTCGTTTGGCCCGGTTCCCAATTTAACAGTCAGGATGTCGCCTGCTCTCCAAATGTCCTTGATTTGCCTATGGTTGCGATAGTAATAGAGCACCATCTGGACACTGTTGGGCCCACAGTTGCCCTTGAACTGCTCCATTATGATGAAATCGTTCCCGCCCCTATTGGGTACGTATCCGTAAGCATTCCAGTCGAACTGTGCAAAATTGAGGGGTAGTCCCCTGAGGGTGACTATCTGGCCCCCGCCAGGATAGTTGTAAATTTCTGCGATACCGCTCATCGGCGCGAGCACACCTGTCATGACAGTGATGGCAGCAAAGAGGCTCGCTGCTTTGAGATGTCTACTGAAACTGTGCCGGAGGTGTTTCATGTCGGTTTCTCCTTATGATTTTATTAAATTGTAACACAACCTTTTCTGATATTTACCGTGTACTCACAGACGTAACTTGCTTCCTAACTTCTCCGCAAGGAAAGGTGAAAGACTTGATTCGCATTGTTTTGCTCTGCAGAAGACAGGCGGAGACAGGGCTCCGCCCTTACAATGCAAGCCGAATTTAGCAGCTCACCTTAATCTCCTCGCCTTCAACAATCAGCGGATAGGTTCGTATGCGGAGACGCGAATCGGTGTGGCATTCGCCGGTTTCCGTATCGTAGGCGTAGCCGTGGCTGGGACACACAGCAATGCCGTTCCGAATTCTGCCTCTGCCGAGTGAGCCCATAGCATGGGGGCATGTATTGTCCACAGCACAGAATACACCGTTTTCATTGAAAATAGCGATGCGCTTTCCGTTGACGGTAAATGCTTTTCCACGTCCTTCCCGGATGGCAGACGTTTTCGTAACCGTTGTGTAATCTGACATTTTTTTGTATGTTACAGCCATAATAGTTTCTGCGGTAATAGAATCCTCGTGAAAACCTCGTCGGAGGTTTCTGACGCTATTCAATTACGTTACTCCTTGACGCTTCCTAAAGTAATTCCCTGCACAAATTCACGTTGCATCGCTAAAAACAGAATTACGATTGGCATAAGCGATAACAGTGTACCGGCCATCAACATGCCGTAATCTTGACGATAGATGCCGACGAGATTCGCTAAGCCGCTCGGTAGGGTGTATTTTGCCTCATCGCGTAAAATGATGAGGGGCCAGAGATAACCGTTCCGTGAACCCATGAAAATTTTTGTTTCAACGTGTCTATTTTTGTTGCTTTGGTTCATCCTATAATCCTAGTTCAGATAGCTCCACTGCGCGTGCACGTTGGATATCCTCCTGATATTTGAAAACACACCCAAGCGTTTCGGCAACGAGAGCCGCATCTAACTGTGCTTTGCCAAGCGCGACAATAGCTAAGCCCCAATCTAATGTTTCCGCAACCCCCGGTTTTTTATAGTAGTCGCCTTCCCGCCAGCGTTGCATCATCTGACATAATTGCTGTGCAAGCTGTTCATTAATCTGTGGTAACTTCGTCTGAACGATTGCCAACTCCTTTTCTACAGTCGGGTAATCGATCCATTGGTAGAGGCAGCGCCGTTTAAGTGCCTCATGCACCTCCCGCGTTCGGTTTGAGGTGAGAATAACGTAGGGGATATGTTTTGCCTGGATAGTGCCGATTTCGGGAATTGTAATCTGGAAATCGGACAAAATTTCGAGTAGGAACGCCTCAAATTCACTATCGCTCCGGTCTACCTCATCAATAAGCAAGACAGGAGCCACATCTCCATCGCTCTGAATGGCCTCAAGCAGCGGGCGTTTGAGCAGAAATGCTTCGCTAAACAGGTCAGTGCCAATCTGTTCTTTGTCGCGTCCGCGTGCTTCATCAATGCGGAGTTGCAAAATTTGCCGCGTATAGTTCCATTCATACAGTGCACTGTTTGCATCTAAGCCTTCATAACACTGCAACCGAATCAACTTTGTGCCTGTTGCATCAGCAAGGATTTTAGCGACTTCCGTTTTACCGACACCCGGCTCGCCTTCCAAAAAAATAGGTTTTTTGAGATGATGCGCGAGATAGAGCGTTGTGGCTAACCCTTTATCTGCGATATACGCATGTTTTTCACATGTGGCTTGGACATTTTCAATGGATTCAAACATTTTTATCTGTTTTGCGGCGTAATGGTATCGGTTTCCCCTGCTTTGCCGGGGCTAATACCCTCTGCGCCCATAAGCGACGTGCATTCGCGAAGGGCGAGCTCATAATCTTCGCGGTAATCAATATCCCGCAATACCCAATCGGTATCTACACTGACGTAGTGAATATCGCCGGCATGCCTTTTAAAAAGGGTTCGGACACCACCGCTTTCTCTGTCAAGTGCTAAGATGTCGCGGGCATACCGCTGATGGAAGATGACCGGATGGCCACGCCGATAATTATAACTCGGCAGGGCAATGCCTTTCTCTGTTTGCACGTAGGCCTCAACCACCTCATCAATCAGCGAGGCCGTGATAAAGGGCTGATCCACTAGCATGAGCGCGAACGCGCTTGGATTCGGAGCCTCCCCTAGGGCGGGTGGGGCGGAAGCTTCTCTGTTGCATTTAAAAATCGATCGGACACCTGCTTGCGCGGAGGTTAACATGCCATCCCGGTAATCGGGATTAAAAACGATTTTGACAGGACGTAGCCCCAGTTTTTCTCGAATCCGTGCAGCTTGATGCCCAACGACAACGATAACCTCATCGAATTTGGCGTTGAGCATGTTGTCAACCACAGTTTCAACGATAGTACTGTTGTCAAAAGGGAGTAACTGTTTAGGTTGGCCCATCCGTGTGGAGAGCCCTGCTGCGAGCAGGATACTTGATATGAAAGGGCGCAGCGTTTGTGTCATGAGTTAATAGCGAATCCCAAACGTTTTATATTTCCCTGTGAAGGGGCGTTCGTCAATTTCAAGCTCGTCAACGCTAGCATAGCGAGGGCCCTTCCGTAGCAGTGCCACCAATGCGTCTAATTGCGTTTTATTGCCTTCCGCTATGACTTCCACCTGGCCGTTCGCTAAATTCTTTGCATAGCCCTTAACGCCAAGCTGCTTTGCGTTTAGTTGGGTGAAATTGCGGAAACCAACGCCTTGCACTTTGCCGCTGATGCGCACATAAAATTGCATTTTCTGGTTAACCTCAATCGTCAACTTGACAGGCGTTCCGAGCGGTGGCAACAAATCATCATTCTTTTTATAGGTATTTTCCTCTGCTGCTTCGGGTAACGGGTTTTGGAAAAGCGCGCTGCCATCAAGATGATTTAGGGCTACAATATCGTTACTCATAAATGCCTGTGGCAGCATTGCCTCCTCATCATCGCTATCCAGGTCGGGCACTATCCGGGAACCGGAGTAGATCCAAGCCACATGTTTCATCGATTTTTGGGTTTTCACATTGAATAACAGGTCTTCCGCGCGCACCTTTCGGGTTTTATTGCCATCCTCCCATTCAACAGAAATAACAACTGTAGTACCTTTCGGCGGTGTCGGTTCCTCCGTTTCCATGTCGTAGCCGGGCGGCGTTCCAGGCTTAACACCGAGTTTATCCAATGCACCGTGAATGTCCTTCGCTGTTGCATCAACGACGATAATACTTTCGTATTCTTTACCGTCACGCCCACAGATGAGATATTCAACAGCACCTTGTAAATGGGAATCATATTCGCCGAGTGCCTTGGAAATTTCACCTGTTAAAACGATTTGCTTTTCCTGTTCCATAACTTGGAGATGGCCATCTGCCCAACCGATGTTCGGCAGCACGCTGAAACACAATCCCAGGCAAAAGAACTTCAACATCGCGTAAGAGAAAACTTTCATGAGAGAACTCCTATTCTGTTTCTGAGAGCAACCTTCGTTAAAAAGTATAACTTAACCCATTAAAAATTTCCACATCATGTTTTCGGACACCGGTGGGCGGTTCGCTATCGTATCGAAAATTCAAGCGCAGCGGAAATGCTAACTTCGTCGTCAGACGGAATGTGAGATTTCCCTGAAAAAGAATGCGATAATCTTCAACGCGCCGCACATGCACCTGATAATATCCGGTCGCGCTTGTGGTGATACGTTCATCTAGCTTCCCTGTCCAATTGATATAATTGGTTGAACGAACAATACGGGTTGTGATTTCGCCGAGCTCAGCATCGTTAATGCGTTCGTGTTCCCACATGGCACCGATACCGAGATAGAGATTAAAGCGGGATCTGGGCGGGCTCAAGGCGTATCGAACGCCGCCACCGCCTAAATTCCTGTCGCTTAGCAGAATGGACTCGTTGAATTGTTTTTGGATAAAGGATTCAATCAAAATGTGTTGTGTAAGTTTTCGGATAATTCGCCCGTGTGCCATGCCTTTGTTAAGAAAAAACGCGCCATTTTTTCTGCCTTGCTGTAGACTACCAAAAATAAAGCCGTGATACGCTTGTGACAGGTAGTCTGAACGAAAGCGGTTTCGCATCGTAAGCAGTTCGGTATTCCCTGCGCGATAGGTTAAATCCAGAGTGATACTGTTATACCACCCAGGCTCCACCTGCATTTGTTTCATCGTTTCGCCGGTGAAGATATTCACCTGGGCTGTGAGTGGCAGGCAAACGACAAGGAACAATACAAGACAAATAAAGGCAGCTTGCAAAATAAATGAGGACATTGGACAAAATTGCTGTTTGCAGGTAAAATAGTTAAAAATTTTAGCGTTTCAAAAATTGGAATACAAACAATGCAACGAATTCTTATAGATACCGACCCGGGTGTAGACGATGCCCTGGCCCTTTTTCTCGCGCTGAAATCACCGGAACTACGGGTAGAGGCAATAACGAGCGTCAGCGGAAATGTGCATGTTGAACAAGCAACTCAGAACGTGCTAACGATATTAGGCGTGCTTGAACTGGACGAAGTGCCGATTGTTGCCAAAGGAGAGGCGCAGCCGCTCGTGAAGCCGCTCGTGACGGCGGCACACGTCCATGGTGAAGATGGATTGGGCAATATCAGCACATTGCGAAATGCCGATGGCAGTCCGCGCTATCTGCCCGCAGACACTGAAATTTCATCAACTCCAGGGGTTGCTCTCATTCTTGAAATGGCAAGGCACTATCCAGATGAACTGGTTGTGGTTGCCCTAGGCCCTCTCACCAACATAGCGAAGGCAATCCGCACAGACCCTGTGAGCATGCGGCGGCTTCGGAACATTGTCGTGATGGGCGGTGCCTTCGAGGAATATGGTAACGTTACGACAACCGCGGAATTCAATATCTTCGTCGACCCGCATGCAGCGCAAGATGTCTTCAATTTCGGGGTTCCTGTTCACATCGCGCCGCTGGATGCAACGAATCAAGTTGTCCTGACAGGAGAACGACTCCATGCTGAAATTGCGGGGCGGCGCGATAGCGTTTCTCAGTTCCTCAAAGACTCCACAGTAGCCTGCATGGAATTTTACCGACAACATGTCTGGTCCCGGAGAAGCTTGCAAGCCAATATTGAGACGGATGGAATTCATATCCACGACGCGCTCCCCATCGGCATCCTCACACATCCAGCCTATTTTGAAAGTGTTGACGCGTACGTGCAAGTTGAAACCGAAGGCAATTTGACAAATGGCATGACGATTGCAGACCTGCGCGAGGAGCCTCAACCTCAGCATCCGAAAGCGCGCGTCTGTGTAAAAGTTGAGGCAGAGACGTTCCTAACTCATTTTTTTGAGCGCATCCGCTAAAATACGTTAATTCCGCCAAGTGGGTGATTTGGAATATAGCCGAGGTCGCTGTAGGGGTCGCGCCGTAGCATCATCGGCACCTCCAGTTTAGGTAGTTTGAGTTCCACCAATTTAACACGTTGTGGTTCTGTCAGTTCCGCCTCTATTTCGCGAATCAATTTATTAATTTCGTCGATGAGCATCTGGCGTTGTTTCAAAAATTTCCGAGCGTCGTCTCGGAAAGCATTCAGATCGCGTCTACTCCGCGCATCCATAAACCCGCTCTCGTATTGACTGGACCGCCGTTGTGTTAAGCCTGCACGAAACACCTGATAATCCGCTTCCAACTGCTTCTTTTCAAAATTGTAATCCTCAACGATGTCGCGGATAAGCCCCAATTTGGGGTGAATTGCCTCCTTCTGCTTGTTAGTGAGTTGCAGTGCCGCGCTACTTTTGGGAATATCAATCAGTTTAGCCCCCCCACAAGCTTGCAAAAAACAGCAGAGGAGTGGGATGAGGAACATTCGTCTGTTTCCCATAATCAAATCTCCATTTGTAGAAAAGCGCGCCTACAACGCGTTTCCATAGGGCCATTTTTTCGGGGCAATGGTTTTCACATTACGCCACACTACAATTGCCCAGGTCGTACAACTCGCCATATTTTGTCCGGAGGTACGCCATATAGGGTTCAATCGACAGAGCACTGCCGGTTGCGCGTTCGATAATTTCGGATGCCGTATACTTCGATCCGTGTTGGTAAAGATTCGCTTTCAACCAATTGTGCAGCGTGTTGAATTCACCTTTCCTCTTAATTTCAGAAGGGATGTGAGGATGCACTTTGCAGGCGGATGTGTAAAATTGCGAGGCTAAGATATTGCCCAACGTGTAGCCTTGAAATGAACCACCAATCAATCCAAAATACCAATGTACATCTTGCAAAACACCGTCCTTGTCATCCGGCGGCACAATGCCGAAATCCGCATCAAACCGTTCACGCCACGCATTCGGCAGGTCTCGAATCTCCAGGTTTCCTTCTAACAGTGCCAATTCAAGATCGAAACGCAGCATGACGTGGAGGTTGTAGGTAACCTCGTCCGCGTTTGTGCGGATGAGGGAGCACTCCACTTTATTGATTGCGCGGTTGAATGTATCCCGGGATACAGCGCCGAGCTGCTCAGGAAAAACGCTTTGAAGTTTCGGATAGTAGTAATACCAAAATCCTCGGCTGCGCCCGACCAGATTTTCCCAGAGCCTCGACTGACTTTCGTGGACACCGGAGGAGGCGCCTCCTGCAAGGGGTGTCCCTTCCAAATCCATGCGGATGCCTTGCTCATAAAGCGCATGTCCAGTCTCGTGCAAGGTGCTGAACAACGCATCGCCGAGGAAATTCTCCTTTGTACGGGTTGTGATTCTTACGTCCCCGAGTGAGAACTTTGTCATAAAGGGATGATGCGTCTTATCCAGCCTCCCACGGTCTAGCTCGTAACCGAACCTCTTAGCGACTTCTAAGCCAAATGCAAGTTGTTTCTCCTCTGGGAAATGTTGGTGCAAACACGAATCGTCTGCGGGTTCCTGTGATGTGATAGCAGAAACAATTGGAACGAGTTCCTCACGTAGTTCGGCAAAGACACGGCTGACTTCTGCCGCATTCATCCCGTAGTCGCGCGATTCAATAAGTGCATCAGCGATGTGTTCGTAGCCGGGAAAGAAATTAGCTGCCTGTCTGCTATAATCGAGCGTTTTCTCAAGATACGGGCGGACCCGCTCAAAGTCATTTGCTGGGCGTGCCTCAGTCCAAACCTGATAGGATTCCGAGGTGTGGTTTGTCACCTCCGCGGCGAATCCTGCCGGTATTTTAATGGCACGTTCATAGTCTCGCCGCGTGACGCGGAGCAGGCTTGCCTCATCGGAATCGTAAGCGAGGCTCTCTTCGTAAGGCATTAGCGCGTCCAGTAGTTTTCCGATACCCGGGTCGGTGAATTTTTCGTGTGCCAAACGGCGCAGCGTCGCCATTTGGCGGCCTCGCGCCGCTGCACCCCCCGGTGGCATATAGGTGGATTGATCCCAATAGAGTAGCCCCGCGGCTGATGATAAATCATCCACCTCAAGCAAACGGGTTTTGAGTTCTTGAAATTTGGCTTCCACAGCACTTCTCCTCTAAAAATTTAGGCATGAGTTACAATTATTCTTTCCGACTATGGGTGTTTCTTTTTCCAAAAATCAACGCTAATAAATTTTATCACAATTGGCTTTTAAAAGCAAACGAAATTGGGAACCGAGGAGAGCAATCTAGTTTTCAGATAGAAAATCGAACACACCACATAAATACCTAAATTCCCATCATCCCATAACCTATCTACAAAAATTCCGAATTTTGTCTTATTTTCGTAACAATTGCGTGTTATAATTACATTAGAATTCAGTACAAGAGGCAAACTGATGGAAAAAAAGGGGCTAATGGGCTACTTTGTCATAGGAATTACTGTTGCGTTTGCATGCTGTCTTGGTATTAGTGGCTGTTCTCCCAGTGGCGATGGAGGTGGCACCGGAAACGCAAGAAAGCAATTCACCATCAAGAATAAAGGTTCGGATACGATGGTTAATTTGGCACAAGCGTGGGCGGAAACCTACACGGGTATCAGCCAGACAGCATCTGTGGAGGTGTCAGGCGGCGGCTCTGGTACAGGGGTTGCAGCGTTAATTAACGGCACCGTAGATATTGCGAATTGTAGCCGCCAGATAAAGCCTACGGAGTTGGCGCAAGCAGAGAAGAATACAGGCAAAGTGCCACAGGAGTTTATCGTTGGACATGATGCACTTGCTGTTTACGTGCATGAACATAACCCATTGGACCGGATTACTATTAATGAACTCGCGGAAATCTACGGCGAAAACGGCAAGATAACCAAGTGGAGTCAACTCAGGATTACCCATCCAGAGTGCCAAAGCGACAAAATTATCCGCATCAGTCGGCAGTCGAACTCCGGCACCTATTTCTATTTCAGAGAGGCGCTGCTCGGCAAAACGCGCGACTTTGGGTTAGGCTCTTTGGATTTACACGGTTCTAAAGATGTAGTAGAGGTTGTAGAGCGGACACCTTGTGCCATTGGCTATAGCGGGATGGGGTATGCGACTGAACATGTCAAAATGTTAGCAGTTGCAACAGCCCCCGGTGAATCCTATTACGCGCCGAATCTTGAGAATGTCCTTGCCAAAACCTACCCAATTGCTCGTCCTTTGTATATGTATTCCCTCGGTGAACCTACGGGAGAAGTGAAGGTATATCTGGATTGGATTTTGTCAGCAGAAGGCCAAAAGATTGTTGAGAAACTCGGCTTTGTGCCACTCGTAAACAATTAACAACAAGAAGTTATATGAAAAATCAAGATTTTTCATATTAATTCTCCTTGAAACCTAAAATGGGACTATTTTAAGACTCGTTGAAAAATATGAACGCCCTACGAAAAAACACAAAGGCAAAGGTGCCATTTTCTGAAACTGCCATTGAAACGTTTATCCGCTTGTGCGGCATTAGTTCCATTATCTTTGTTTTTGGCATCTTCTTCTTTGTGTTTCGGGAAGGTGCCGGCTTCCTTTTTAACGGCTTGGATTTGGGGCAGTTTCTGACAAGTCCAGAATGGTATCCGACCTCGCTTAGCAACAAAAGGTATGGCACCCTCGCTTTGATTTTAGGGACGTTTAGCGTAACTACGTTGGCGATGTGTCTCGCTGTACCGTTTGGGCTTGGGGCAGCAATCTTTGTGTCGGAGTTCTGTAGCCCAAAGTTGAGAGAGGCGTTCAAAATTATTATCGAGTTGCTTGCTGCTATTCCCTCCGTTGTGTGGGGCTTTATCGGCTTGACGCTGATGAATCAAATGATTATCAAAATTTTTAACGCCCCGATCGGATTAACGATGCTCAATGGAAGCATTATGTTAGCGTTGATGAGTGTTCCTATTATCGTCTCTATCGCGGAGGATGCCCTAAAAGCAGTACCAGACTCTTACCGCGAAGCGGCTGAGGCGCTCGGCGCAACCCGGTGGCAGGTAGTTTATCGCGTACTTTTACCGGCGGCGAAAAATGGGTTATTGGCGGCGGTGCTCCTCGGTGCGGCGCGCTCCATCGGTGAAACGATGGCTGTCCTGATGGCAACAGGGCACTCGGTTAACATTCCGACGGGGCCCCTCTCTTGGATGCGTACGCTTACCGCAACAATCGCGGCGGAATTAGGCGAAGTTGCCAGAGGCGATGAACACTACCAAGTGCTTTTTATCATCGGCATCCTGCTCTTTTCCATTACCTTTATCGTAAATCTCATAGCGGACTTAGTTATCAAGGGCATCCATCAAGATTTTTAATGTTCCTTGCGGAACACGATGTTTTCTGCAGCAGTTGGTATCCACTAGAAAATCTCGAATACGTCAGAGCCCTCTTCCGAGATTTGTATTGTGTTTAGAGAACTATCTTGCGTTGTTCATGCACTGCAAAGGAAATTAAAAATGTTTACTGAAACAGAGATTGGAAAACGGAATCGATGGAGCGAAAATGGAATGAAGATTTTCTTCCTCGTGATGACAATCCTGATGATTGTGCCACTACTTCTCATTATCGGATATCTCTTCTATAGAGCACTACCGGTGCTGTCTTTTGAGTTCCTATTTACGAATCCGAAAGACAACATGCGCTCTGGCGGGCTTTGGGCCCCCTTCCTCGGAACGATCTATTTAGTAGTCGTTTCTCTATTGGTGTCAGCACCTATCGGTGTTTTCGCCGCGGTGTACCTCAACGAATACGCCCGTGAGAATTGGTTCACGCGAATTGTGAACCTTGCTGTCGTGAACCTCGCTGGGGTACCGAGCATTGTTCACGCCCTGTTTGGTGTCGGTGCTTTTGTACTCTTTGCAGGTTTGGGCGAATCTGTCCTGGCCGCTTCGCTCACCTTGGCAATTATGACGCTCCCCGTTATCATTGCCAGCACGAAAGAAGCACTCAATGCTGTGCCGATGTCTTTTCGGGAGGCATGTTGGAACCTTGGGGCCACCCGCTGGCAAACCATTCGCCGGATTGTCCTCCCGAACTCAATTAGTGGAATTTTGACAGGTGTGATTTTGCAAGTTTCGCGTGCCGCCGGCGAAACCGCACCAATCATGTTTACCGGCGCAGTTTTTTATAAAGCTATTGCAGAAGGAGATGTTTTCGCGTATAATGTCCTCGACCAGTGTATGGCACTTTCACTACATCTCTTTACGATTTCAACGCAGGTACCCGACGTTGCAGAGGGTATCCCTTACGGCACTGCAATTGTGCTTGTCGGTACCGTGTTACTTGTTAACGCAGCAGCAATCGTGCTACGGGTTTATCTCAGAACTCGAAAGAGGTGGTAAACAGTTTTAAATTGGCTTTGCAGAGAATGAAGGACGCAAGACAGCGCTGAAAACATAAGGTAAATCTCGTCAGAGGAGAAGTTCAACACGCATTGAAAATGCGTGACTAAACCTCCCTGCATTCTCCGCAAGCAAAGACGAAAAGAAACCGATAGCGACTAAGGGTATTTACCCCGCTTTGCGGGGCAGATACCACCGACGACAACTGATAGCCAACAAAGGAGTGTTCATGGGGAACAAAGCGAAATTAAGAGCTGTTGTCGAGGGGAATGCCTTTAGCGCGCTGATTCAGTTCCTGATTCTTGCATCTGCTGTCGCCTTTGCGCTTGAATCCGGCGCACCGGGCCCTGAATTACACCCGCATTGGCACTATTTTCTAATCTTGGATTGGGTGTTTTTCGTGCTGTTTGCTGCGGAATATATCCTGCGCCTCTATATTGCACCCAAAAAACGGGCTTTTATTTTTAGCTTCTATGGGATAATTGATCTTCTGGCGATTTTACCTTCCTTGTTTCTTGTGCCAGGGTTCCGCGTCCTTCGCACCCTCAGGTTTTTACGGGTTTTCAGAATCTTTAAGGCGACTCGGTTTATTTTAGCAGTCGACCGGCTGACCGAGGCATTGAGTGAAATCAAAAGGGAGCTGTTAGCACTTGTTATTCTGTCGTTGATGTTAGTCTACCTCGCCGCGTGTGGTATCTACTACTTTGAAAGAGAGGCGCAACCTGAGGCATTCGGCTCTATTCCTGACTCAATGTGGTGGGCTGTTGTAACATTAACGACAATCGGTTACGGCGACGTGTATCCAAGCACCGCCGGCGGGAAGTTTTTTACTGCCCTAGTTGCCCTTGTTGGTGTAGGGCTAATCGCAATTCCATCAGGGTTGTTAGCCTCAGTTCTGACCGAGGCGCGGGTGGAACGCCGAAAAGTGGAGGAAGGTGAAACAGAACGTGAAGACTAAAATTGAGATTTCCGATCTGAAGGTACATTATGGAAATAAACCTGCGCTGAACGGCATTTCCTTTGATGTTTACGAAAATGAAATCCTCGGTATTATCGGGCCGGCACAGTCCGGTAAAACAACCTTGTTGAAGGTTATCAATAGGACACTTGAATTTACTGCAGATGCAACTGTCGAGGGTTCAGTAAAGCTCGACGGTGTTGATGTCAGCACAATTGGCGATGTGTACGGCTTACGCCGAAAGATCGGCATGGTGCTGCCGTTGCCGGTGGGGTTACCGCTGTCCATATACGACAACGTCGCCTTTGCGCCTCGCACAGCAGGGCTGCGCAATAAAGCAGAATTGGATGAAATTGTGGAGCGGTGTCTTCAGCAAGCGGCACTGTGGGATGAAGTGAAAGACCGGTTGAATGCCCTTGGCACCAAATTGTCAGGTGGCCAACAACAGCGATTGACAATTGCCCGCGCCCTCTCCCATCAGCCGGAGATTCTTTGCCTTGACGAATTTTCAATCGCCGTCGATCCGATAACAACGATGCGCATTGAAGAAGTACTCAAAATGCTAAGCACAGAAGCAAAAATGACAATCATGCTCGTCACCAATTTGGTGCAGCAGGCAAAACGGTTGGCGAACCGAACTGCCTTTTTTCTCAACGGGAATCTGATTGAAATTGACACAACAGATGTAATTTTTTCCGAAAATCCGGCGAATCAAATCACTTATGACTATGTCAATGGAAACTTTGGCTAATGGATATCAACTAAAGGATATTACCCCTGCAAAGCAGGGGCAAATACAACCCCCGCACAAATCCGAGGTGCTTCGTGGCAGCTAAAAACTACAATATTGAAACCGAAAATCTCAACCTTTGGTACGGCGATTTTCAGGCACTTATTGATGTCAACGTAAAAATACTCGCGGGTGAAATCACTTCGCTTATTGGGCCCTCCGGATGTGGAAAATCGACGCTACTGCGCTGTTTTAACCGTGTGAATGAACGTTATGGCAACGTCACCACAAAGGGTAAGATTCAGGTACTTGGGAAAAATATTTACGATGCGGATGTCTCCTTGCCGGAACTGCGGAAAACGGTGGGCATGGTATTTCAGCGGCCGAACCCGTTGCCGATTTCGGTTTATGAAAACATCTTGTTTGGTTTACGCATCCACTCCCCACTGCGGAGTCTGACTCGGGCAGAATCGGATGCGATCGTTGAAGAAGCACTCACCTCTGTTTTCTTGTGGGACGCTCTGAAGGATAAACTGAAGGTGCGGGCGACATCCCTCCAACTGGAACAGCAACAGAAACTCTGTATTGCGCGCCTTTTGCCCCTCAAACCACAGATTATTCTGATGGATGAACCTTGCTCCGCATTAGATGCAAAAGGCACCCTTGCCGTCGAAGAACTGATGTCATATCTTGCCGGCACCTACACTTTTTTAATTGTGACGCATAACATGGCACAAGCACGCCGAGTCAGCAGTGAGTGTATTTTCATGTTCCTTGGTGAACTTATTGAACACAGAAACACGCAGGCACTGTTTGAAACACCGCACAACTCGAAAACCGCGGATTATGTGCAGATGCGCTACGCATAGCGCGGCACAAAAAGGTAAAGGTAGGAACGATCTCTGAATAAGGATATTACCCCTGCAAAGCAGGGGCAAATACAACGTGAATTCACGAATTGGGTTCTGATTCAGAACGCAAAAAATGGACAAGTCCAAGATAGTTTTTCACAGCATTGCCTTAATTACGTTGGTAGTGGTATTTCTGTTCTTTTGGTATTTGATCGAAAACACACACACAGAAATTGGCCAACAGCCAACAGCCAACAGCCAACAGCCAACAGCCGACAGTCATCTCTATCTTCTGCTACCCATCAGCCTATTGGCAATTCTACTTGGGGTAGCCTGTGCTTTTTACCTAGAGGAACGGCTACCGCCTACCAATTGGTTTCGGCGTTTGATTGAGAGCGAGGTTGCAATTTTTACCGGTATCCCTTCGCTCCTATACGG
Organism: uncultured Poribacteria bacterium; assembly: GCA_958295855.1. Taxonomy (GTDB): domain Bacteria; phylum Poribacteria; class WGA-4E; order WGA-4E; family WGA-3G; genus CATQHH01. The sequence goes on from OY282383.1 coordinate 2,719,825, forward strand.
GCTTTTGGCGGTTGAGATTTTTGTATCCTACACTTTGGGCAGCTCAGGGCAGGGATGGGGCGTGTTATTTTACGCTGAGGTGTTAACCTTTATTGTGCTGGTGATGCCGCTTACTATCCGGACAACCCAAGCGGCACTCCGATCGGTTGCTACTCCGATTCGTGAATCGGCGTATGCTCTGGGTGCAAGCCAGTGGCAAGTCTTATCCAACCAAGTTGTGCCGCTCGCCTTCCCTGGGATTCTCGCGGGCTGCTGCCGGGCGATGTCCCGCGCGCTTGCGGCGGCAGCGTTGCTCATGGGCATTCATACATGGGGTTATACACACGAAACCGCCATATCAGCGGGGATTCATAGCAGATACGTGCTACTATTGGTAGCTGCACTGCTGTTTAGTACGTTCTTCAGTTTTCTAAAAGAAAATCCAACGTAAAATGTCTATAGTATAAGGATATTACCCCTGCAAAGCAGGGGCAAATACAATCACTGGAAAAGTGCGGGAATTGGCCGCAGTCGGAACGATGTCCGATAAGATGTTCACCCCGCTCGCGGGGTAAGTATCTTAAAGCGAAAATCAATGAAGTCTGAAAAAAAGCAATCAATTTTGAGCATTCGTAAACTAAACGCTTGGTATGGCGACAGGCAAATTCTGATAAACCTCTCTTTTGAGGTTCAGCGGAGGCAGGTGACTGCGCTGATTGGGCCCTCTAATAGCGGTAAAAGCACGCTAGTCCGGTGCCTCAATCGATTAAACGACTTCACCCTGAATTTCAGGTTCACCGGTGAAATCCTTTTTAAAGGACGCGACCTTTACGCCTCAATGGTAGATGCTACTGAGGTTCGGATGCAAATAGGCATGGTGTTCCGAAAACCGATTCCGTTTCGGTGCTCTATCTATGAGAATGTAGCGTATGGGCCTCGGATTTCAGGGGTAAACACGTCAGTCCGTCTTGATGCAATTGTTGAGAAAAGCCTCAGAAGAGTTGGACTATGGGATGAGGTTGAGCCTATCTTGGATGGAACACCAGACGAGCTTTCTATTGGCCAACAGCAACGCCTCTGCATCGCACGCGCCTTGGCTGTTGAACCGGATATTCTAATATTTGATGAGCCGTGCGGCGAACTCGACCCGATGGAAACGCCCAAGGTTGAGGCACTAGTTCGGAATCTCAAAGCTGACTATACGCTCATTTTTGTCACAAACAAAAGACGGCAAGCGGCGCGCGTATCAGATTTCGCAGGCTTTCTCTATTGTGGTGAATTAATTGAATTTGGGGCAACTGAAAAACTTTTTACAAACCCACAAGACATCAGAACAGAACAGTATGTAACAGGCAAATTGGGCTAAATTGGCTGTCGACTACTCGGTTTCCGCGTCAAAAACTGCTGATACAGCAGAAACGCCACCGAAAGCCAACGGCTGACAGCTGAAAGCCACAAAAAGGCGGCATTTCTCCCAGGGCAGGGAGGGAAGCCGTGTGCCCTCTCCAATTAGATTAGATATGCTAGAAACGGAACTCAAGGTGCTTCAGCACCAACTCTTGGAAATGGCGGGGCTTGCCGAGCAGATGCTACGCCAAGCTGTAGAATCGGTTTTAACGCGCGACGCTGTGCTCGCCCGGAATGTGGTTAAAACAGACGATAGGGTTGATCGGTTTGAGAACGAGATCGAATCAATGTGCATCCAGCTCATCGCGCTTCATCAACCTGTAGCCTTTGAGCTCCGCTTTTTGACGATGGCGATGAAGATCAGCCGCAATATTGAAAGGCTTGCGGATAAGAGCGTAGCTATTGCCAAGCGAAGCTTAGAACTGTTGGCATACCCGCCGATTAAACCGTTCGTCGATCTGCCATACCTAGCGCAACTGATTCAGGAAATGGTAAAGGATGTACTAGATGCGTTTGTCAACAGGGATGCTGAACTCGCACGAGCAATCCGGGAACGCGATAGCGAAGTTGATGCTACATACCAACGGGTGCTCCGTGAACTTTTAACCACTTTGGGCGAGCATCCGAAACTCATTCATCAGGGCATCAGCATTTTGCTCCTCTTCCGGCATTTAGAGCGGGTGGGTGATTTAGCGGCGAACATAGGCGAGGAAGTGTACTACCTTGTCAAAGGCGATGTAATCCGCCACCTAAATGAAGGTGGTTGAAAAATCCGGTTCATTGTCCATACTATAAATTGCGCGACTCCAAACGTACTAGTGTTCCGTTGGATAGAAATGAACATCTCGTTGTGGGAAAGGTATCTTAATCTCATATTCCTTAAACTTCTCCCAAATCATAAAATGGAGGTCGCTGGCAACATCGAAACGTTTAAAAGAATCCGGAATCCATGCCAACAATTCGAAACCTAAAGACGACTCACCGAAACTAATAAAGCGAACGAAGGGGGCGGTGACATTCTTCATAGTAGGTGTTGGTTCTTTAATAACCGCTGGATGTTCTTGTGCCGCTTCAAGGAGTGCTTGTTTGACGAGTTCTACGTCCGAGCCGTAGGATACGCCTACCGGAATACGAAGTCTAAACAGAGTGCTTTGGTGTGTGAGGTTATGGACAGGTTCCGAAATCAACTGAGAATTCGGAACGATAATCTCCTTCTCATCAAGGGCGACAATAACGGTTGAACGAAGATTGATGCTCCCTACTGTGCCAAATATGTCAAGTTCCATAATCTCCACCAGATCTCCGATTTTGATCGGACGTTCAAAAATCAGAATAAACCCCGAAATCAGGTTTGAAGCGATATTTTGTAAACCGAAACCAATACCGATACTCAAACCGCCGAAAATTAATGCTAAACTTGCGAAGCTCACCCCGATGGTACTGAGCGCGATGAGGAGACCGAAAATAATAAAACTGAAGTGAAGAAAGCGGAGTAAGAGAAATTGAGTGTGCTCCGCAATTTGAAATGCTTGTAGGACCTGGCGATGCAGCACCCATTGTGCATATTTAGACAGGACAAACATGCCTAAGACGATAATGAATGCATAAAAAAGCCCTGCCAAGGTCAATTTGTTTTCAACTGCACCGTTTCCCCCGGGCGGGTGAAATAAGTCTGAAAGGGGGTACTGAAAGAGTTTATCGAGGAAGGTATTACTAATCCCAGCAAACCTGAAAGCCAGCACAGTGCCGACAACCATAACAATGATGAACAAAAGGGCAAGCAATCGGTTTTGGGTGTCTTCTGCCAACCCGAGTCGAATGAGAAAGCGGCGGAACCACCGGCGCAGGAGCCTTGCGGCAAGGAGAAAGCCTGCAAAAGTTCCGATAAGCTTGATAAGTTGAATGACTTTTACCGGTTCCTCTAGTGTGATGACAGATGTTTGAAGGATATTTTGAAGTTGTTGTAGCCATTCAGGCATTTTATGCTATCCTACCTGTTTCGGTAATTCTTGTAAGCGCGCTGTTCAGCAACCCTCTTTCTGTAGCGTTTTTTGTGAGCGTATTTCTTCACAGTTTTATGAAGATTAAAAAATGAAAAAGTAATGCTGTCGGCAAGGGATTCACCTCTCGCCCAGATGTTGTAAGGACAGCGTCCTTTCTCTGTCCGTTCCATCAAATCAAACCTTCTGGCGGCTAACCCTGCTCTTTAAACCGATACCCAACCCCATGCACCGTCTCAATCTGCTTCCCGAAATCTCCGAGTTTGCGTCGAAGGCGGCTGACGTGTGTATCCACCGTCCGGTCGATGCCGTAATACTCCTGCCCCCAGATTACGTCCATGAGAATATCGCGCGTATAGACGCGCCCCGGCGAGCTTGCAAACAACTTGATGAGTTTAAACTCCGTAGCTGTCAGATCGATTGCCCCGCTTTCGATGAGCACTTGATGCTTATCCAAATCTATTGTTAACCCGTGCGTTTGGATCTGATTGATTTCCGCAGTGGCCTGTTTTCCGACTTGGATGCGGCGTAGCACCGCAGAAACCCGTAAAACGACTTCTCTGGGGCTAAAGGGCTTGGTGATATAATCGTCTGCACCAAGTTCCAAACCTGCGACCCGGTCACCTTCTTCGACCTTCGCTGTTAGCATTACAATTGGAATGTTTTTCGTGCGCGGGTCGTTCTTCAACAAACGACAGACGATTAGGCCATCTACCTCTGGCAGCATCAAATCTAACAGGATAAGATCTGGTGAATTTTCGAGGGCGCGCTGGAGTGCATCGGCACCGTTTCGCACATAATCTACTTCAAAGCCTGCTTCTCGCAGGTTATATCTCAACAAGTCCACAATATCGCGTTCGTCTTCAACAATTAGAATTTTTGACTCCACTTTTTGTATCCTCTTTTACTCGGCGGAAGCCGGGCATCGTTCTGACAAACAAATCAAAAGCCGGGCGGAGACGGGGCTCAGTACTTAAATTCAAATCAGCAAATCCTACTGCTGCTATTTAAGGTATTTTATCAGATAGCGGGTATAATGTCAATTTTTTTCTCAATGCGTAGGGAACTCTTCGGTTTATTGGGCATCCCGATGCACAATACATTGCGCTACGACGAGCGGTGCAACTCTTCAAGAAGGGAGGAGACAATGTAAGAAAAAAAATCGTGAAAACGTTCGGGAAATATGCTATGATTCCCAAAAAAACAGAAGGAGGTAATAACCGATTACAACGATAAAAATGGATAATTGTGTAATCAAAAATTTGCGCGCTAATCACTGGCAACTTGGGTGGAAACGGGTCCTTTTTGCCCTCTGTGTGCTTGTAGCATCATCACTTTTCTCTCGCGATGCCTTGGGTATTCATGGGTTTACAGCAGAAAACGCTGTTGTAGAAAAGCAATATGAGGAGGCTTTTAAGACACTGGTTTCGCCGGAAATGTGCCGCCATAAATTGCGCCGCCTCACAGAAGAGCCGCATCTTGCTGGAACGGAGAACAGCCGCAAGGTGGCAGAATATCTTCGCGATGAATTTGAAAGTTATGGCTTGCAGGTTCAGATATATGAATATTACGTGTATCTGCCACATCCGCTAAAGGTGCAGGTAGAGATGATTTCTCCCAGCGTGCATCTCGCGCATCAGGAAGAAAAAAGTTGGCAGTGGGACAAGGATTCTTACGAGACAGATATTGTGCCGGGGTACAACGCCTACTCGCCTGATGGCGATGTGACAGCGGAACTCGTCTACGTCAACCGGGGATTGCCGGCGGATTACCAGATTCTTAAGGACTACGGTATCTCGGTTAAAGGAAAAATCTGTATTGCTCGGTATGGCGGCAGTTACCGCGGGGTAAAGGCAAAGGTGGCAGGAGATAACGGCGCAGTTGGATTGATTCTTTACTCGGATCCGGCAGACGATGGTTACATGCGTGGGGATGTCTATCCTCGCGGGCCGTGGCGTTCCGACGATGCTATTCAACGCGGCACAGTAAAATATATCTTCCAACACGCCAGCGACCCGCTGACACCCGGCTGGGCAGCGACTAAGGATGCTGACAGGCTCACAATTGCCGAAGCTACGGATCTGCCCAACATCCCCGTTGTGCCTATCGCTTACAGGGATGCAAGCCCATTGCTACGCGAACTGGGAGGGCCGAATGTCCCCGCAAAGTGGCAGGGCGGTTTGCCCTTCGCGTATCACATTGGCCCGGGACCGGCGAAGGTTCGCCTCAAGGTGCAGTGTGAACACAGCATCCGTCCCATCTACAATGTCATCGCAACCTTGAAAGGAACAAAATACCCAGACCAGTGGGTGATTTTAGGCAATCACCACGATGCATGGGTTTACGGTGCGGCAGACCCGGGCAGCGGCACGGTATCACTGCTAGAAGTAGCCCGATGCATGGGAGAACTTGCGAAAGCAGGCATGCGCCCGAAGCGCACGATTGTTTTCGCCGCATGGGACGCTGAGGAATTCGGTATCGTCGGATCGACTGAATGGGTTGAAGAACTAAAAGCAACGCTGAAGCAGAAAGCCGTAGCTTACCTAAACGTAGACATTGCGGCAACCGGGGGAAGGCTCTATGTCAGTGCAATTCCATCGCTGAGAGGGTTAATGCGCGAAGTAACGCAACATGTCATTCATCCTGGCACCCTCAAATCAGTTTACGAGAGTTGGAAAACGGCACAGGGAAAGGAGGTACCACAAGTGGGTAACCTCGGAAGTGGTTCAGATCATTCCCCATTTGTTGGGCATGTGGGCATTCCCGCAGTCAGCATGGGATTCAATGGCCCCTACGGTGTCTATCACGCGATGCAGGATAACTTTTACTGGATGGAACACTTCGGCGATCCGACGTTTCAGTATCAGGCTGCGATGGCAAAAATTTGGGGGATGCTCGCTCTACAGCTTGCCAACGCGGATATTTTACCCTTTGACTACGAGCATTATGCGACAGAACTCATGACACCGTTGAAACTGTTGCAAAATTCCGGTTCAAAAAACAGGATAGCCAAAGAGGTTGAAAAGTTAGACAGCTTACTGGCAGAATGGCAAAAGGTGGCGGGGGCCCTGCGTCAGGAACTTGATACTTACCTCACATCGGGGAATCTGTCTCGGCTTGAGGAGATAAATCGGCGTTTGTATCAATTGGAACAAAATTTGACAAGTGAAGCGGGGTTACCTTTGCGTCCGTGGTTTAAGCACCTCATTTATGCCCCGGGGCTCAATACAGGCTACGCGGCAGTCATCTTCCCCGGTGTTCACGATGCACTGGCGCAAGGAGATGATGCCGCGGTTCACGCCGAAATAGCGCGGTTGGCTGAGGCATTCACGCGAATGATTCAAGGGCTGAATGAAATCAGGGCACTCCTATAAATATATCGTTCTTCCTGGACGGGCGATGCCACAGTGCTCGCCCTTTCCAGGATTTATTCTTCCGCTTCCGGGGCAACCGGCACTGCCGAAACCGCCTTCAACACAACGCTATCGCCAACCTGAAACTGGCAACGGTAGTCGGTTTGCACAAAGTAATGCTGCCCCTTCATTTCTACACGATAGGTGAAATCATGCCCTTTAAACGCTTGCCCAACGATACAGCCGCTCTGCACGCCGGAAATCTCCGAATTAGGTGCCGCCATCCTCAGGCATTCCGGGCGAATGGACAAAAGCACCTCCCCAGTGGCTGTGCTGTCTACCTTTACGCGCCCGAACGGGGTTTCTGCAACTCCTTCCTTCACATAAGCGTGAATGAAGTTAGTTTGCCCTAGAAAGCCTGCTACATACGCCGTTTTCGGTTGGTGATATACTGCTTCAGGCGTGCCTATCTGTTCAACACGTCCTTGTTTCATCACAGCCAAGCGTTCTGCGAAACTTAACGCCTCCTCCTGAGCGTGGGTAACTAACACAGCACTGATCCCCTCCGCTTTTAGGAGTGTACTTACCTCCTCACGCGTCGTTTGGCGTAACCCCGCGTCAAGGCTGGAGAAGGGTTCATCTAAAAGGAGCAGTTTCGGGCGTGCAACGATGGCACGTGCCAACGCCACCCGTTGCTGTTCGCCGCCAGAAAGGTGATGGGGTAAACGGGTATGAAGGGCTGCCAAGCCGACCATCTCCAGTACCTCTAAGGCTCTGGTGTGCCGCGTCTTTTTTGGCACCTTTCGGAGCCCAAAGGCAACGTTTTCGAGTACGTTTTTGTGCGGGAAAAGGGCATAGTCTTGAAACACAAACCCGATGCCTCGCGATTCAGGTGGGACGTGCAGGGTGCTATTTGCAAGCGGACGTTCCGCCATAAAGATTGTGCCAGCATCTGCCTTTTCAAATCCTGCTATGATGCGTAAAGTTGTTGTTTTGCCACAACCGCTGGGACCCAAAAGCGCGAAGATTTCGCCCGGATATACCTTAAAACTAACCGCTTTGATTACGGGAGGCTGGTTAGGTGTAAACCTTTTTGTGATTGCATTGACGGTGAGTAGAGGTGTCATTGGAGTGCCTGCCATATATGTGTGGGTTTCGTCATGTGCTTGTGGCACCTAACGGCCTCCGGTACCTACGGAGGGCACGGTAGAGGAGCCTAATTATCAGAAAACCTTTTGCTCACAACCGCTCGCAGGAAAATGCCCGGTGTTGCGGCTACGCCACGTCACCAGCAGCAGTAGATTCTCATCAATATGTTACTTTAACTGGCACCCTTCCAATTTGTTGCTGCGCAAGGGCCAATCTTTCAAGCGGGGTGATATCGCTGATGTCATTGTACCTGAGATCTAACCGCCTTAAGTTCGTCAACCCTGTCAGCGGGGTGATATCACTGATGGCATTGTCACTGAGAGATAACCTCTCTAAGTTCGTCGCGTGTTCTAGCCCTGTGAGGTCTGCTATTCCTCCCTTATATTCTAGGCGCGTTAATGCTTGCATCGCCTGTGGAGTGAGGGGTTCGGCTGGCCGCAGCACACCAAGGGCTACAAGTGCGTCTTTGACAGCACTTCGTAAACGCACGTCCGGCATCCAGGCAGCCTCAGATGCCAGCAATGCAGCGTCACGTTAATTGATTCTCTTGCGACTGATATATAACGTCTGTAAGTTCGTCAACCCTGTCAGCGGGGTGATATCACTGATGTCAGTGCCATCGAGATATAACCTCTCTAATTTCGTCAACCCTGCCAGCGCGGTGATATCACTGATGGGATTGACACCGAGATATAACGTCTGTAATTCCGTCAATGCTGTCAGCGGGCGGATATCCCTGATGGCATTGCTCCAGAGATATAACAGCCTTAAGTTCGTCAATGCTGTCAGCGGGCTGATATCCCTGATGGCATTGTCCTGGAGATTTAACGTCTCTAAGTTTACCAATGCTGTCAGCGGGCTGATATCGCTGATGGCATTGCTATTGAGATATAACTTCTCTAAGTTCGTCGCGTGTTTTAACCCTGTGAGGTCTGCTACTCTTTGCTCGGGAGTGAAATCGCTACCATCATATTCTAGGTGCGTTAATGCTTGCATCGCCTGTGGAGTGAGGAGTTCGTCTTTGACAGCACTTTGTAATTCCTCGTCCGGCATCCAGGTGTAAGAATCGGCCATAAAATGTCTAACTCCTTTTGTTTATGATTCACGGGTGGTGCGAGTTCACTTCAGGGAAAACGGCGCAATCGGTTCTGTGAGGGCATCGCGCTTATGGTAGCAAGCACACGCAGTGTGTAAAAGCAGACGCAAAAGGCTCGCACAGTTAATTCACGATATGTTTATACATGATATACTAGCTAAACAGAAGAATCAAGTTTTTTGCCACCAGCGGCATGCCGTTCCGAGGTTTTGGCGGGAAGGGTTTGTCACAACGTATGTCCGGCTCCGGATGAGGGCATGTAAACATTTACGACAAAACTAATCACACTCAGAATGCTTCTCGGAACGTAATCCCCCAAAACCAATCCGAGGAAAAAAGGGATCGCCCGGCGATACGTCTGCCACCCTGAAAAGCGGAGGATGAGGAACTTAATCAGCCAACTCACCATCACCGGAAACCAGAAGTAGATGAGTCCACCCCACGATGCCCCTGAAAGCACATAGCCTGAAGGGTGGAGCGTCCACCACAGCAGACGTGTCCGCATAAAGTTCAGGAGGAACACAAAAGCGAAACCGCCACACATAAAAGTCATCGCACTGATATCCGGTGCTTTAGGATGCTGTAACCAGCTCTGGAGCGGGTTAAAACTTTCCCATCCAAAACGTCCGACAACGCCTTGACATTGTGCCAGTACGCCGTAGCGATAAGCCACCTGCAAATAGGTCCAGAACGTGGCTAATGCGCCGACCGCGATGGCAAGTGCCATTCCCAAAAGCAAGGTTTTGCCCGGCATGCCCGCCCGTTCGCCGATGCGAAGCGATTCAATCTGATTCGGCATTGGATGTGAACGGTTGCAGCGATTAAAGGCGTAAAGGAAAGTCATGACGGTGAGATTCGATGCGCCCAATTGCCGCGTCCCAAACATGCTTACCATCATCTGCCGGGGGTTGATACCGATGACTTCGTGGTAAGGCGGCCCCAGTTCCGCGCGTACGCGCCCGATCGCCAAGGCAAACGCAATAAACAGGGTGTAAAACACGCCTATTGCCCATAACGACATCCCAGCAGCATAGCAGAATGCAAACACAGCACCAACGCTGAGCAAGGTGAGCACTGCGGTTGTTCGATAAGAGAAAGGTTCGTTGGTATCGTCGCCCCGTTCACGCCCTACGACATGCCTGAAAAAGCGGCCGAAGTGCCGCCGGCCCATCCAGAGGGTTAGCACGGCGATACCCACCCATGCGCCGGAGGCCCGGTCGTTGAGATGGAGGACACTGATGTTTGTAACACCAACTGCACTTGCAATCACACGTTCAGCGCGTGTGAGCCAGAAGAAAAACCATGTTGAAAAGGCAAGGTCGAGCGGCATAAAATAGGTTAACCCGACAATAGCCAGATTGAATGACATTGAGGCATAGCCGATAGCATTCCAAGGTCTCTCTGTAAAATGCCGGTCCAGCCGATAATTAGGCGGAAGGGCAGGAATAACGGGAAAAAGGTCATGCAACCCAGCTATCACCCGAAGCAGTGCAGCAAGCCCGAAACCAAGCCAGAGGGCGCGGGATCGGAAAAAGCCGCGGTGGCTCGTCATCTGCAACGGTAGCTGCGTTAGCGGAAAGCTCAGCTTTTCGCGCTCCATCCACTGCTTACGGAGGAGCAATCCTAAACAGAGCAGTGACCCATACAGAAGAAAGATGAAGCCGGACCAGATAAGCGCGGGCATCACCCAGATGCGGAGGTGCTCTGCCCAATAGATGCTAGATTCACCCTCATAATAGCCTGCTAACCATTGGGCATCATGTACCGTGAGCCATGCAGGAATATGGTGCAGAAAGAGTTGCGCCCACTCGTTTTCGGGAGTTGCAAACCAGAACGGATGCGCCAGTGTCCCCATCAGGATTGCCATCATTGCATGGCCAGAGATGGTGGAGACCATGGTTACCATAATGTAGATAAGCAACAATTCGGCGGGAGTAAAGGCGAGACTTGGCAAGCCAAACCTGTCAAAAGCGCGGAGTAGGCTGTTGAGCACCAATAGCACAACTAACGTAAAGACAGCGTTGGAAAACGGTGACACAAGCGTGTAAACTGCATACCAGAGCTCACTCGCTATCCCGACCCAATACGCGTTGACGACAACCAGGATTAATCCGACAATTATCGCTTTTTTGGTGATTACCTCGGGTGGATTCGAGGCTCGCTGATTCATTTGTTCTTCACCAGAGGTATTTTGGTTTTCCCAAACGAGGTTGATGTACCGCAGTCCAGTTCTCCTCATCAAGGCTGCGGTACGCGAAAATAGCGGCACCTAAGCGACCTGTTTATTTCTCACTGGTGCGTTGAGGAGGCTTCACGGGTTGAGACGGTGGTGTCGCATCTGCTCGTGCGTCTTTCGCCGGTGGTACCCTTTCATCGGATGAAATCGGTGATGTATCGTCTTCTATGAGGTACTTTTCAACCTCACCTGCCTTAATGATGCGAATCGCTTCCTGTAATTGTCTGTCATAGTCTAAATTCACAATCCGTTCAATACCGACGTTGAGGTTAAACAGTTGCTCAGCACGCATTTTCAACCACTGCAGACTAACCCGGATGCCATCTTCAGCGAGGGATTGCCTTAACTCAGGGAGTTGTGCTGCAATCAAAGTGAAATCTTTGGGCGTTTCGCCAGTGCGCTTGAGTTCCTCTTCAATCCATTTTGTGACAAAATTTTCGACAGTGTCCCTTTCTGCCACTATTCTTTGCATCAGCTGTTCTATTCTTTGCTTGATCTGTTCTATCTTATCTGAATTCTCCTGCGCGGTCTGTCTAATGACTACCTGAGGGGTAATTCCTTCTTCGTGAATTGAGGTGCCGTTTGGCGTATAATAGGAGGAGATAGTCAGCGATACTGCGCCGATGCCTTCCACGGGCAAGCGGTATCGTTTTTGGACAACGCCCTTCCCATAAGTTTTGGTGCCGACGAGCATCCCACGGCGGGTATCCTTAATCGCGCCTGCAACAATTTCGGAAGCACTGGCACTGTATTCATTCACCAAGACAATGAGGGGTATCTCTTTATCACAGAGAAGGTTGGACGTTGCAGGGTACTTCTCATCAAATGCGCCTTTGCGGCCTTTTGTTGAAACGATAATCCCCTCATCAATAAATGCATCGGCGATGTGATATGCCGCGTTGAGGAGCCCTCCCTGATTGTGGCGCAAATCCAGAATCAGTGCTTGCATGCCCGCTGCTTCGTGTGCAGCCAATGCTTCGTTAAATTCTTGTTCTGTGCCACCCTTGCGGCCAGTCCCGATAAACTCAGTGATACGGATATAACCGATCGCGTCCTCAAGCATTGTTGACCTGACACTGGTGATGGGAATGTCGGCTCGGCTCAGTGTTACATCAAAGGGCTCAAGCAATTTTCGCTGGACGGTAATTGTTACATCGGTGTCGACTTTGCCCCTGAGTAAATCGACGACATCGTCCACCGTCATACCTGTTTTTTCGCTCAGGTAAATCCGCTTTCCATTGACTTTGGTAATGTAATCACCGGCTTGGAGCCCGGCGGTTTCCGCAGGGGTATTCGGCAGCGGTTTAGAAATCTTAATGAACCCACGGTGATCTTTGTAGATTCTGATTCCGAGCCCGCCAAACTTGGCATTGTAAAGATTTTCAACAGAACGTTGATGGTCGCGCCGAGATAAGAGATAGGTGTACGGGTCACCGATTGCAGCGAGCGCGCCTTTAATCGCGCCCTCGTACATTACATCGCTGTCTATCGGTTTGTAGTAATTCTCTTGGGCAATCTGGATAACTGATGCAAGGGCCTGATTTAGCATAACGAGTGTAATTCGTTCGTCGCCACTCATTGCATCTTTTTCACCGGAGTGAATGAGTAGAAACGGAATCCCAACAGCGGCGACTAAAACAATAAAGGACAAAGTGTATCTTTTCATAAGAAGTTCCCTTTGAAGACAGGCGGAGACAGCGCTCATCGCCTACGTTTGATTCTAAAAGTCACGTATCCCAAATTTTCCAAGTGCTAATGTAAGAACTAAAAAAGGTGTTTCCTCTTCGTTCACAATTTTACTATTTTAACATGGTTTTGACATTACATGCAATATGATTTTTTACTAAGGTTGGAAGACAGGCGGAGACAGGGCTCAACCCTTACGAAATCCTAATACCTGCCGATTTTTCTGTCTTGCCTGCCATTCCGGGTTGGGTTGTGTCTTCCACCGGTTGTGAAGCCAAAGCCACTGTTCCGGGTACTGATGGATATATGTTTCCAACTGTTTCATGAGATGTGTCGTGTAGATTTCAACGTCTCGCTCAAAATTATCGGAGGGTTCTAGTTGTATCGATGGCAAAATATGAACGTGGTGCCGGTCGTCTGGTTGGCGTATGTCCAGCGAAAAGAGAAGCGATGCGCCGGTTTTTAGTGCGAGTACAACAGGGCCCCGCACTGCCGAAGCGGGTTTTCCAAAAAAATTGACGAATACACCTTCTCTCCCAGCGTTCTGATCGGCGAAGAATCCGACAGCATGATTATTTTTCAGGGCACGCAAGGTTTCTCGGACAGCGCGCTTCCGGGGGATGAGTTTCAGACTCAGATGTTCGCGATATTGCCAAACGTAGGCATTCAATTGTGCATTTTTCAATGGAAAAGCGATTGCTTTCGCCCGATTCGGAATAAGCGCACCGTAAACAAGGGAGAGGAGTTCCCAATTTCCAAAATGCGGCAGAAACACGATTGCGCCTTTTCCTTTTGCCAAAGCGGCATGGAGATTTTCGCTGCCCTCTACGGTGACGTTTTGCCAGATATTCTCAACGTTGAATTTAGGAAATCGTAGAAACTCAATGCACGTTTTACCGAGGTTGATAAAACTTGCCTGGCAAATTTCTTGGCGACGCGAGTTTGTTAAGTCTTTGCCGAACGCGATTTCTAAGTTGCCGAGGGCAATCCGTCGGCGTTTTTTGAGCAGGTGATACACCCATTTACCTAGGCCACTACCGAGTTGCATCGCCCAAGTGTGCGGTAGTTGACGACAGAACCAACCGAAGGTCGAAACTATTCTATACACGACGCTATCGCTCCATTTGCTGCGTGCCATACACGGATGCCTCTCCAAAAACTTTATGAAATACAGTATACCACACATCCTCCCTGGAGGCAACACAACGAACATTTGGGGGTAGGGCATTTCGTTTTCCATCCACATTCGACCTAAATATAAACCGAGCCTTGACACAAAGGATAAACTGTCATAGAATGACTTTACGACAACTCCGGTGCCAAGCTCAGCGGGAGAGAATAATGCCAATATTGGATAACGCAGTGAATACACTGGGCGTATTTCGCCGCCTAGCAGGACTTGCTGGGACAATCGTGACGATGTATCGTCACCATTTCGGGCTATTTTGGCGCATCATGATGCCCGTTGTCTTTCTCGTAATCTTATTTGATATTGCCATCTTTTTCCGTTCGGTCAAGGTATTTGAGGCGAATGATGAGGTAATCAAATGGGTTGAGGCGGTTAAATTTGGGTGGAACATTAACACAGTCACGGGTATTTCTCCTACGAGCGGTGTATCTTCAAGGTATGAGCCAGGTGTTACCTGGGAACTCAGTTTTAATCCCAAGTTGGAAATAATTAGTGATGATGGGGTTATCTGGATATGGCATCTCAACTTCCGACATTTCGAGTACAGTCTTCTATTGCTAGTGCTTTGTCCGTTAACCTTCGCTGTTGCACAACTTTATCACCACCAGAAAATAACTGCCCGGGAGGTATGGCGGCAGACCCGCCGCAGGACATGGGCAATCTTGGGCGCGAATCTTCTCTTAGTGCTAATAGTGGAAGCAATTCCGTTGCTCTATAACATAGCTTTGGGATTGATACCGCAGCATCAACCTTGGTATCGCATATCACGCTTTATGTTAAATCCATACCTGTACATGGTTATAATTCTTATTCCCTGCTATTTTCTGGTGACTTTCAGCCTGTACAATCCATGCCTCATCCTTGAGAACAAGTCCGCACTAGCTGTTTTTCGCCGGAGCTATGAATGGGTCAAAGGTTCATGGTGGCGGTTTTTCGGGATTTATTTTGTGACTGCTTGGATGGCATCGGTTATCACCTCGGTCCTCTTCGGTTTCGCGTTGCTGGCACTTTCTGCCGTGCTCCCGGAACTCGCGCGCGTTCGCGATGCGCTGCTACCGATTAGAATCTTTACACTGTTCCTGGGCGGTGATGTTGAGATAGGCTTACAACGTTTACCGAGTGTGTCGACCACGGTGGCGATAGTTGTCGTCAGAGGGTTAATATCAGCCTTTCTGGTGCCTATCTGGGCAATTTTGACAACCCATCTCTATTTGGAAAGGGTTAAAAAATGTAAGAAATAAAAAAGTTGTTCGCTAATCACTCACAACTTGGAGGAAACATGTTAGAACCAACTGATGCATCACACAGGTACAACAGTGAAACCGAAGCAAAACCAGTTTTGCAACCGATGACGTTTGCGGGTATTCTCGACGCAATGTTCACGCTCTACGGAAAGCATTTCCGGCTGTTTTTAGGCGTATCCGCCGTTTATTTATTTTTCGGGTTAGGGTTAGAGATGTCTTCTGCGATATTCCGTGCTAGCGTTGAATCTACGGACATAATAACAGTAACCCGCGTGCTAACTGTTGCAGCATTCGTTATCTGCGCGACTTCGGTAGTCTATCTGCTCGTTGCGGGTGGGGTGATTTTCGCGAGTGCGCGAGTCTATTTGGGGCAGCACACCACACCTCGCGCCGCCTTAGCACAAGGTGTCCGTCGTTTCTGGGCCTACCTCGGCAGTAGTGTGCTCTGGTCTTTAACCGTTGGTGTATTGGCAATTACGTTGATTGGTATCCCGTTTGCAATCTATCTGGCGACTCTTTGGTCCCTCTACAGTATACCTATTATAGTTGAGGAATGCACAGCTGCGAACGGACTGCGGCGGAGCAGAGCCTTGGTCAAAGGTACGTGGTGGCGTGTTTTCGGCATCTTGTTTACGATTCATCTGATACTTTTCATGATTAGTTTTATACTTAGCGAGGCTTTAGAATTCATTTTCCCTTTAACTGAGCGTGCGCCGGATGAGGGGATTCTAGAAATGATGCTATTTATATTACTCGGACCGCCCCTTGAATCTCTCAATAGCACAGCGGTACTCTCTTACCTGATTCGGAGTTTTATTGAGTTAGGAATTACTGCCCTCTTAATGCCGATTGGCATTATCGGTAGCACACTTTTGTACTTCGACCTGCGAATTCGGAAAGAAGGATTCAAGAATGTGGCGGCGGAGCCTCTTCCCTCTCCTGTCATAGAACATGCTGCGTCCACGGACCAAGGATAGGAAACAGCTGATGCCCACGTCGCGATGGCTTTCTTCCGACTATAGCTACGCTAATTCAGAAAGGATTTCACATACTTCTCCGATTTTATCAATAACACGCTCCTGCCAGTTTTCTACTTCCGGTCGATGTGGATCGTGGACATCTATCAAATCAGCGCGTTTCAGAATAGGTAGCATTCCTACTGCTGCTGCGCCTGTCAACTCTTCACTACTTCCATCACCGACATAAAGACATTCTTCTGGCCTCACCTTCAGCCGCTCGCACGTCAGTTGATAGATTCGGGGTGAAGGTTTATTGATTCCTTCTTCACATGAAAAAATAGGGACATCAATGTACGGAGCTAATGGCGATTGCGGAAAAAGCAATGGCACGGTGGGTGCACAATTGCTGATAAGCCCAAGGAGGAATCCACTGTTCTTCAGCATATCCAATGCTTCTAAAACATCCGGTTTAGGAATCAGCGCCTTTGCCGTGAATTCATAATGAGGCCTGGTAGCTTGTGTAATTTCACCCATATTGGCTTGAATACCTAAGCGAGAACAAACATCAAGCACATTTTCCTCTATGGAATCATAAACACCTATACACCTGTTGACGTAGGTTCCCCATATCATTCGCGAAAATTGCAATGCTGGGGCGTTCAGGGCTTTTGCAATCTGTGCATTTGCCCGGTCATGCCCTCCGCGACTGAATTCAACCAAGGTCCCAAATAGATCAAATATAACAGCACTATAACGCATTTTCCTCTCCGTTTTTCCCAAAAGAGTCCGGTGAAGTCGGGGTTTCTGTCTTTTGGCAACTTCGCGCTGACAGAACCTTGCCGATAGCCCGTTCTGTTAAAGTATACTACACTCCGGAAAAAATGTCACATTTATTTTTATCAAAAAAATGCAGCGAATTGTCTTACAAGGTTACCTTTGTTGTAAATTGCACCAATTTTCCTTACAAATGTCATGACGACACTCCATCAAGCGTGAGTTGCTGTTCCGCACTGGTGGTTCCCGAGGAGCCCGAGGCGGTGCCACCTGGAGATTTTCCCGGAGCGTAATGCATCAGCGTCTCCAAAAGCGATCTGGCCCCAGAACCTTGTGGACTCGTCTCAATCAGTGCCTGAATGACAGCCTTGAAAAGCGCATTTTCTTGCAGACCGTGCTCGTCGAAGGAGGCGTTGATTTGCACCTTTTCGCCGGCATCCCAGAGTTTCATAAGCCTATGGATGATGTCTATCATAGGTATTCTGCCAGACGTGTGCGCGTCGCCAACCCGGTCTGAAGGGCGTTCGGTGTGCCCCAATAGTTTCAGGGCATTGCCCGACGCGGCTTTCCGCAAAATACCGGTGTGCACCGCCCGTAACTCGTCAAGTGATAACCCGTATCCCTGTGCCAATAGGATACACTCACCCACCGGCGCATTCTCTGTCCCGAAATGATTCCGGTGCATCAGATAGTAGCGGGTCCATTCGTCTAACGCTTCTGTGCTTGCGCCTTTCAGGATCTGCCCCAATGCAAAGTCCGTGACGATACGGCGTACCTCTGTGAGAAATTCAGTCACCGTGAACGTTTGCCCGTTCATGCGGCGGACCTCCTTGTAGGTAGAGTAGCTTTCCAGTGCGGGGCCGATTGCTGCCCAGACGAAGTCTGGGCCTTGGATTCCCACATCCCAGAAGTATCGGAGGCGTTCGGTAATGCGTTCCTGCATCTCACGCTTCACTTTTCCGTAATGCCCTACTCTGGCCTTTGCAGCCCGCTTTCGGCAGACGAGCCACAGTGAAGTCGCGAGCGCGGCAGAGTTTTGAGACCGCAATCTACCAGCTCGTTCCGTATCAATGGGCCACGATGCGGTAACGACAAGCCCCGCTTGAATCATCGCCTTCACAAGAGTTTCCCACGCATCTGGCTCTTTATGAGCGAATACAACAACCATTCTACCATCGTCACTCAATGAGTCATGTGCGGTTCGGAAACTTTCAGCCATGCCTTTCTCGTAGAATTCTTTGCCGGTTTTGTGTTGCTGAACCAACTCTTCCGATTTCGGTGTGAGCGCATCTGCAAAAACATCAGGAAATCGATTGCCGATAGAACGTCGAAACCACACGTAAAAGAAATCGGAGATATCTGCATAAGGAATTGCGTCGTAATAAGGGGGATCGGTGACGATGGCATCAATAGATTGCACTCTTAAGTGCTGGCTAGACTGTTGGTGAATATGAGGCGAGCGAGTGTTCCTGATTTTCAACGCGTGAGCTAGAAAACGTTGAATCCAATTCAACCCGCCTAAGAAATCACCGGTGCTTTCCGAAAAAGGATTAATTTCAGAGAAATCCCAAGTCATAGGGAGCGCGTAACGAGCGAAGGTTTGGCCCTGACATTCACCAACTGTAACCCAAATCGAAAGCATTGAACTATAACAGGCAAGGCGATTGACATTAATAGCGAGATATTTATCAACTGCCTCCATCCATTCTGCCGAATACCCAAGTCCTTCCATCTCATTCCGCGCCCTTCGTGTCCATTTTACAAAAGTCATCAACGCCAACAACTGCCGGGCTGTAAATACCTCTAACCATTTCTTGAAGCCGTAGAGCGCGATCCTAAATCCGAGTGTTTGAGGCCCAGGTATGGGTTCATCGGGAATCCCGTACGGAATCTGATTGGCAATCGCGTCCAACGCTTCCGCGGGTATTTCTGCGGCATCAATCTCGGCCTGTGTGGGTGGGCGGTACTCCTTGCCGTATTCGGCTTGGTAAACGACTGTCGTCATCTGTGCCTTGAGTTTGCCATCATGCCCACATCGTTTGATGTAGTCCCCCGGCTGTTGCGAGTCACAAAATGGACAAGTTGCTGTCGAACCTGACATCGTAGGCTCGCCAACATCTGTTGTTTCTTTCGGCGCGACAATCTCAAATCGGACACGTTTCGTATTGGAATCAGGGCAGAGTTTGAGTGCACGCTTGCTGTTGATAATGACTTTCGTCTGGTTTTTTGTCTTTTTGAGCCTGAGAACGTCAGGACGCTCCCGATTTTCGGGAGTGTCTCTAAGGATTTTCTCCGGCTTCTTACAAACCCACAGCGTCTTGAGCAACGGCACCGTCGCCCCACACTGCGGGTCCTGACAGGGAATAGTTCGGGCCCAGAGGTAGGCAACCGTCGGTTTGCCATCAACTACGGGATAGTATTGCACCAGCTCTTTGCGGGCGTTTTCCAAAACCCACTGTCCCCATAAACGGACATGCTCAGCTAGATCTCCTTTTTTCAGCTCGGGCTGTGTATCAAGCGTGAGTTGAGGGAGTGGGGTCGTTTTTCCGGCGAGCCGTTGCGGGTATTCAAGCGTGCATTTGAGGATAAACCAGGCAACAGGGTTATAGTCGTTGGCGATGACTTCACAGCCGAGCCGCATCGCTTCAAGTGGGATAGCACCCCCGCCTGCGAACATATCCATCACTTTGGGTGGGTGTCCGTTGTAAGCCATCTGGATGAGTTCTCGGGCGATGCGCAGTTTATTGAGCCAGCGTCCTTTTTTATCTTTTCTGTCCCAGTCGCCTTGTCCATTTTCGTCACCCCACCGGGTCAGCGACGCAATCAGGTCGTTACAGAGATATTCACGTTGTTTGTCAGGTAACGGGGATGCGCAAAGGCGTGTGTATTCTTCCTTGATTTTTGGAGGTGCATCGGCGGGATCGGGGAGCAAGGTGGCTATCGTGACGGCGCGGCATGCAGCGAGGGGGCGGCGTGCGGGCCAGATGTGGAGCGTGGAGATATGTCCGTGTCGGACATTCTTTTCGTGTTTTGAGTCTGTGGAAACCTTTTTGAGTGGGAAGGCTTCCTCAATAAGTCGACGTGGCACTGTCATTTTTTCCTTCCGGATTTAAATTGGCAAGGTGTGTCAACAAAAACCTCATTTTTTTGCGGTCACCTGAAAATTGAGATGTTCAGATTGAGTCGTCGGTTCATCGTTCTCACTATCCGTTGGTTAACTCGCGAAGGAAGAGTTAGATCCCACGCGAAATATATGAGCCATTAATCTGTCTTAAAAGGGTGACATTAATATTATACGCGATAAGAAAATGATTTCCAAATTAAATTTCAAGACAATTGACAATGTCAACAGGCGCAGGTTGCTAAGTGCCTCCGCATAGACATGCCGGAGTGGCACGTTGTTTTGTTCCGATTTTCCAGCGGTTATGGTTTGCTTCTGTGATATAGGGAACGCCTTGAAGTTCTTCAATGCCTCTGCAAGACTGCTGATTTTTGTTGAATTGAAAGCGGAAAATAGGTAAAATCACTTTTCTAGAGTGATAGTTAGCACACGCAGGTTTCGGAACAGGAGGAGAAATTATGCCTAAAATGACGGGTGCTCGATTTATTGCTGAAACCGTCCATGGTTATGGGATTACCCACGTCTTTTTTATGCCTTATATAGGGCCGAGAGCTTTGATGGAGATGGAAAATCTAGGGATTAAACGCGTTCAGACGCATGGTGAGAAAGCGGCGGCGTATATGGCTGATGCTTACGCCCGCGTAAACCGCGGGCCTAGCCTCTGCATGGCACAGTCCGTAGGGGCAGTCAACCTCGCCGCAGGGTTACAAGATGCCTATCTCGCCTGTTCCCCGGTAATCGCGTTGACTGGGCGGGAAAACCAGATCAACCAGCACCGGCACGCTTACCAGGAGGTAGATCACGTTAATCCGTTCTCAGCTGTTACCAAATATAGCGCGTTTGTCGCCACACCGGAACAACTTCCGTTTTATTTGCGTCAAGCCTTTCGTTCAGCAACATCAGGCACCCCGGGGCCAGTCCATCTGGACATGGAAGGTATTGCTGCATCGGCAGTGATCGACCGGGAGGGCGAATTTGAGGTAATTATTGAAGATGGGTTCACCCAATTACCGCCTTTCCGACCGGAGGCAGAGGCTGAAAAGGTAACAGCGGCACTTAAACTCCTCTCCGATGCGAAACGGCCTATTATTGTGGCAGGCGGCGGCGTAACCGCTTCAGACGCGAGAGCTGAACTCGTAGCACTTGCAGAGAAACTCTCAATTCCGGTTGCAACCTCCTTGAATGCGAAAGCGATGTTCCCGGGCGACCATCCGTTGGCGGTGGGTGTTCCCGGTTCATATTCACGGGCGTGCGCTAACCAAGCTGTCTGCGAGGCAGATCTCGTCTTTTTCATCGGAAGCCACACCGGCGGACAGGTAACCAACGGATACAAGATTCCGCCTCAAGGCACACCGATTATACAACTCGATATCAACCCTGATGAACTCGGTCGGAATTATCCAATTGCGTTGGGGATGCAGGGAGATGTCAGAAATTCACTGCGTCGGATGATTACAGCGGCAGAAGCTGCCGAGCCGCGTACCGAATGGGTTAGTCGCGTCCAAGCGTTAGTGAAAAACTGGAAAGAGAACGTTAGTGAAAAAGTTAACTCGGAACGGCTACCGATGCTCCCGGAACGTCTCTGCCGGGAACTGACTGATTATCTACCTTCAGACGCAATCCTTGTCTCTGACACAGGGCACTCGGGCATCTGGACAGGCACGATGATTGATTTTAAGCATCCGGACCAAGTTTTCATACGCTGTTCAGGTTCGCTGGGGTGGGGCCTCCCTGCGGCGATGGGTGCGAAGTGCGCGCAACCCGATAGACCTGTGCTCTGTTTCACGGGTGATGGCGGCATCTGGTATCACATGAGCGAATTGGATACCGCGATGAAATCCGGGATTAACGCGGTGATCTTGGTCAACAACAATCACTCGCTGAATCAGGAGCAGGGTGGCGTTGAGTCTGTTTACGGTGGCAGAACGCCCGGATCCGATGAGCTCTGGCTTTTCCCGGATGCAGATTTTGCGAAGATGGCTGAATCAATGGGGTGTTTCGGGATTACGGTGAACAAACCGAGTGAACTTGCGAGTGCGCTGGATGAGGCGTTTGCTTCGGGCAAGCCTGCAGTTGTGGATGTGAAAACACATGTGGAAGGGATTGCGCCGCGGGCGTGGATGCCTGCGTGATTTTACCGTAGGGCGAGGTTCCCGTGCCGCGCCGCGCTCCTAAGCGTGGTGCATTCAGATAGCGTCGCTACACATGTCGCCCCGCTGGGGCTTAGCATCTAGGGTATCCTGCGTCTCTATACACATGTCGCCCCGCTGGGGCTAAAGGGTAAGTACAAGGCCTACCCTTACAAAAAATGCTCACCCGCGAGACACCCAAAATCCGCGTACTTCCGCGTCATCCGCGATAATCCGCGATTCAGAAGAAAAAGGAAGGGTAGGCACAAGGCCTACCCCTACAAAAAATGCTCACCCGCGAGACACCCAAAATCCGCGTACTTCCGCGTCATCCGCGATTCAGATTTAGGCGCGCCGGAGATCTATTCGACGCAATGCAATATCTATAAGCAAAAGCACGAGCACAGTGATGAGAAACGGTCGCCATAAGTGGATACGCAGAATCACCGGATGTTCAGGGGCCCGGAATGCGTCCTCGGGGGAAACATTGAATTTCCCGCCAGATACCGCAGAGAGTTGTGCCAGCAGCGAGTCGTCGGCGTTGTGAACAAGATATTCTTCAGGGTAGGAAACAACGGTGCCGGTCACTTGGGTGTTGACAATTTCGCCTGCCTGTTTTTGCATGATGTTCAAGAAATAGGGGCCAACCGCTTGCGTTGGGAAATCAAGTGCATATCGCCCCGGCGCGGTCTGCGTGACAGCAAGTTCCTTCTTTTTCAGGTCGGGTGAGATGAGAGAGATGTCGCTCTCCAATTCGTTTAGAAACTCCCCGGTGTCTCCAAGTGCATCAATAGCAAGGTGAGCAACCCCTTTTTCCTTTTTGATTTCTGCTTGAAAATTGCTGAGCGTCGCCTTCCGCATTGTGTCGCGGACTAACTGTGTCCAGAATTTGCCGTAGCCGGGCCACTCCAACCAATCGGAGGCCCATCGCGCTTTGGCATCAGAGGTAAACGCGACAGATTTTCCTAACCCGTATTGCCAACTCGCCAGCAGCGGGTCACCGCGGTCGGAAACAAGAAAGATTTCGGCGGTGGGTCGCGGTTGTGTGGCGACATAGCCGAGTAGGAACGGTGCAAGTTCCATGTCTATGCCCCTCAAAACCTGTGTCGGCTTAATCTGCTGTGGAATGAAGGGTTCATCAATGATTGCGGATTTGGAGGCGGTAACAGTCTCCTTTGCAAAAATCTGCGGGATGTTATGCGGGTCTTGCGTGAAGTAGTCGCGCCCGCCGCCCCAATTGGCAAGTTTGCCGAGCAGATTCATGTCAGCCCCGCTGCCGATGCCGACTGTCGACATCGTGATACGATCAGCCCGCATAGCACTTGCAATGCCATACCAATCCCCATCTTGAGACTGTCCATCACTGAGCACAATAACGTGTTTGAGTTTCGCTGTTGTTTCTGTTAGGGCGAAATACGCTTGTTCAAGCGCGGGATAGAGATTCGTGCCGCCGCCTGCGGTGATTGAACCGATCTGATCTGAGAGGTACAGCTTATCTGAAGCATTGTGCATCTCCGCAATCCAGAACGGCGAACCGTCAAACGCAACGACACCGATTCGATCTCGCCGCCCTAGCAGTTCAACCGCTGCTCGCGATGCCTCTTTCGCCAATTCAATCTTAATGCCCCCCATACTTCCCGATTTATCAATCACCAGCACCATTGCCAGAGAAGGCGTTTCCTTCTTCTTTTCTGTGTCGGTGCGGACAGGTAGAATTGCTTCAATAGGCGTTTTGTAATAGCCGCCAAGTCCGAAACTGTTTTCGCTCCCGAGCATCATGAAGCCCCCACCGAGCTCTTGGACATAAGTTCGGATAAGGTCCATCTGGCTCTTGTTGAGGTGGTTGGCAGGCACGTCGCTGAAGATAACGAGTTCATAGTTTTGCAAATCGGCGAGTTCATTCGGTACACCCAATCCGTTACGGACATCAACGCGAATTTTGGCATCCTCAAGTGCATGCGTCAGATAGCGAGCTTGCGATTCGTTCTGGTCGATTAGCAGCACTTTGGGTTTGCCGGAGACTGCGACGATGCCCAGTGCCCTGTTGTTGTCGTAGCGGGTGTCCTTCGTCGAGCGACAGATTGCATCGTAGGTGAGGGTACCGCTATCCGTGGATGTTTCGGTAAATACCACACGATTTTCGCCCTCCTCAAGCCGAACTTCCTGTTTAGCAACCTCGAATTTGTTCTTGAAAAGACGAATTTCTGCCAAATCCTCATGGTTGCTGTGAATGAGCACCTCCACATTGAAGGGTGCTCCCTGTTTGACTTGCGCGGGTGCATCAATCCGCTCCAACATAACCTCTGGTTCATCGCTCGGATATATCGGCACTGTGTCGATCTGCACGCCGAAGCCTTTCCCGCGAAGCCCCGTGTGAATAGCGTCTCCCTGTGTCTCCACACCATCCGTGATCAGGATGATGCGTTTATTGGCATTTGCAGGAAAAATACCCCATGCTGTCTCAATTGCTTGCGCGATGTTTGTCGTGTCCCCCGCGTCTTCATCTGCATCCAGCCATGTTTTCTTGATTTCAACGAGTTTCAATTCTCCTTTCGTTTCAAGCTGACTTTCAGCACCGGGGACTTGAAGTATCTCTGCCTTGTCTGTAAACGCCATGATACCGGCCTGCTGGTTCCCACCACGGGATGTCAGTGCTTCGTTGATATAATCTGTTGCCTTTGTCAAACCGTCTGCTGAGAGGCTATCCGAAATATCCGCCAGAAACATAACTGCCAATTTGTCATCGGTTTTCAGGTACTGGACATCAGCAACGCCCAGAATCAGCAGGATAACAATGATGATTCGAATCATCAAGCTAATTACTCGCTGTGTTCGCGACAAATCCACGAGGCTGCGCCGGTAACCGTAGTAAAGCACTGGTAAGAAAAGTAGAAGTAGAAGTAAAAGTGGGCGTGTAATTTCCATAATTTATTGAGGTATTCAGTATTTGGTTATCGGTTATCAGTAAAGAGTCTTCTCGCTCAGAAATCTGTCGTATCTCCCTTTTTTTGCACAAATTGGGAGTTCATAGAGCCTTCCCACACGAGTGATTAACTCTGATACAGTGCTACTGTATCTTGGTGTGCGTAGCAGTAGTGTTGTTCATCTGCATTTCAATATCTAATCCCTCTTTTCGTATCCGTAGGGCGAAGTATAGAAGCGTAATGCCGATGACCCAAATTGGAAAAACGAGCGTTCTAACGACCAGATCGGTCGCCATTATAATCTCGATGAACAGTGTACCGGTATCAATAGGTTCGCGCATTACCACCAGTCGGATGATGCCCATAGCATCTGGTACACCTGTCAGTTTTGTTAAGGCCAGGATGAATCCGACTGCGATCAGGATTATACGCGGAATCGCGAAACTTAATGCGGAAAAAGAGATTAGCATTCCCCAGACTTGCCACCATCTACCACGAGTTAGTTTACGACTCCTTTCAAAAGCGCGTCGGATGAGAGGGCTCTCAAGCAGAATAGCTGCAGTCGCGCATGTCCAACGCACGGCAAAGTAAATTGAGAAAGGCGCAAGGGCTAACAGAATGAACCGCATCCACAGCAATCCAGGTATCATCACAAAAATTATTAAATTCATCACCGAAGGTGTCGAAAGATAGGTTAAGAAAGTTACAGGAACTAACCAAGTGAAAATGGACAGAAACAGAATCGGCATCGATTCAGTGCTCATCAGAAAAACGAGAGGCATCGATTCAGTGCTCATCAGAAAAACGAGAGGAAAAATAACACCGATGGCCTGTATCTCTAAGCCTAAGCTCCATGTGAGATGGCATGCGAAGATATGCCAGAACCGACGTAAGGCTTGCTTCAATGTATCACGGCTTGTAATATGCCCCCCTAAATAGACTGTAGCCGTCGCGACGATTATCCCGCCTATGCTTACAAGTTCAAAAGGTATACGAACAATGTCTGTTACAAGATCTTTTAGAAGGAAATCAGGGAGGAAACGCGCTAACAAATACGCGACCAAGTTTCCGAAAAGCTCGAGGGAAATAATGCCCAGAAATAGCAGCAAATGTTTCCGATAAAGCCTGAAAGTTGTCTTCAGAATATCGCCAAACCCCCTCAGTTGGAGTGTGGATATATTGCTGTTGTCCATCTGTATATCCCCTCATCAGGCAGTGTCTAGCGGACGTTGGGTTACGGAAACCCGCGGCGCGTGCCTACTACCTTAATCGATGCTTCTCCGTTGATATAAAAACCATTCAATGACACTCAGTCCAACAGCGAGGAATACTAAGTAAACCCACGGTGGGTAGTGCAAAAGTGCAGCACCCTTCGGTAACACTGACTCTTCAAGCAGGTTTTCGACTGCTGAATCTGTGGCGATGTACGATTCCGTTTCGTCGGCAAGGTTAACAGCCCATACTGTGCCACCATTCTCCTCTGTAGAATCTGCTGTTTCCAGTTCGGTTGTTTCGGATAGTGATGTGTCCTCAATTTTCAATTCATAAAAACCGGCACGCTGCGTCTGATCAAAGAGCATCTCGCCTCGCTCAACGGGAATTTCCCATGTTTTATCGCCAGGTCCGGTGATTTTTACAAGTTTTGGAGCGTTTTGAGGCGAATCTGATTCTGTTTTTAATGCCGGTTGGTAAATCGTGCCTACCTGCTCAATTCGCTGCTTCAGGACTTCTCCTGTATGCAGGTGATATTCCTGAATCCCTGAATTTTGTTGGAACCACTGAATGGTGTTGGCAATAATCACGGGGAAAGCGATGCGTAACGGCAGGTCGGATTGCAGAATATTGATAGCTGCAAAGACAATTTTTCGGTTCGCCGTCGTATCAACGAACAGCACAGCATCTTCAAATGAACGCGCAAGTACTTGGCCTGTCGGTGGCGGTGTTATCTGATACGCCTCGCCGATCTGAACGTTCTCCAGATGGACGTGCCGGAGAATAGGGTGTGTCCGGTCCCAATCCGTAATAATCGGGGTTTTTAGCGGCGCGCCGATGTGCCATTTCACTTCCGTGTCGGCGGTGTCTAAAGCGGGTGGGTAGATAAACATGTAATTCCCATCGTCGAGGGTTGGGGGGCTGTACCGGTCGAAAATGACGACCTGATAGGCATTCTTGTCTTGTCCGCTACGGCTTTCAAGGGATGCGTTAGACGCATACGCCGCTGGCGTGACGACGCTGAGCTTCAGTTGTTCATCAACAGCGAGAGCTTTTTCAAGGAACGGGTTGCCCGTCGTCACGAGCAGAACAGAGATGAGTTCACGTTTAGGGAGCGTAGCATAGGCGATATTATCTGTGGGTAGTGCGTCTTGAACATCAAGGACCGCTTTGAGTTTTCCGCCTTCAAACGCAAAGTTGCTGAATATCTCGGATTTGCTTTCACCGGGGGCAAGGGTGTAGGGGCGTACGTCAAAGAGATTCTCCTTGAAATAGAGTTCAACATTGAACTGCTTTTCTTCTTCTGAGGCGTTGACGACGCGGAGCAGCGTTTGGTAATCAAAGGCGTTGACGAGGCTTTTGCGGACTCGGAATTGCGTGATGCCGACATTATCCTGCGTTTTTCCTACCTGTATCAGACGGTGTTTGATATCCGCGTTCGGTTTTTGGCTGTCTTCGCTCTGCTCCGTTTTGCTATGCAGTTTAGCAAGCAGTTCTTCGGAAACGGACTGAAAATCGCTGAAGATAACGATTTCGGGGTTGGGCTTCGTTTGGGCGATGGCAAACGCTAAATCCAATGCAGGTTCAAGATTCGTGCTGATGTCGGTTGGCTGGATGTCCTCAATCGCTGCTCGCAGCGATTTCTGGTGGTGGGTAAACGGGCTGTGAATGACAGGCCGCGTATGGAAGCTGACCACGGCCATTTCGTCCATGAAGCGGAGCCCTGCTACTGTTCGGTGTGCGTGTTGCTTGGCAGATTCAAGCCGTGTAGGGCCGTCGGGATGCTCAATAGCATTCATGCTCGCCGACCGGTCAATAATCAGAATGAACTGCCGGGCAGATTTCGTTATGAACGCAAACTGCGGCCGCGCGATGGCAAGCACCAAAAGTGCCAAAAACAGGAGCTGCAGCAGCAGTGATAGCAGATGCTTCAGCCTCTGAAACAGCGATGTGGTTTGTCTCTCTTTGAAAAGTTCCTCCCAGAACATCAGCGTGGAGACTGGCTCGCGCCGGCGACGCAGTTTGAGGATGTACAGCGCGACAACCGGAATAGCCAACCCAAATAGAAACAGTGAGGTGGGAAATAAGAAATTCATTCTTTCGCCTTTCCTTGCGGAGAAGTCAGGAAGCAAGACAGGTCTACGAAGACACGGTAAATCTCGTCAGAGGGTTACGCTGCAAATTTAAGAGACAAAGCCGCCCATCCTGAAAATGCGTAGGATGAGTTCCTCCTTTCGCCTTTCCTTGCGGAGAAGTCAGGAAGCAAGACAGGTCTACGAAGACACGGTAAATCTCGTCAGAGGGTTGCGCTGCAAATTTAAGAGACAAAGCCGCCCATCCTGAAAATGCGTAGGATGAGTTCCTCAAAGGGTGATTCCGTCGTTGTCCGCACAAGGCTGATTTCGCGCTGTGTGCAGTATAAATCCATGTCATCGCAATATTTTTCAAAAAGTGCCTGATACCGTTTGAGATGCTTTTCGTTTATAGTAACCTGACGGAGTTGATTCGTCTCCACATCAACAAGATGGTAATCACCGAGTAAGTCGGGTGTAATTTCCTTCTGATCAATGATGTGAATCACGAAGAGTTCATGCTTTTGAAATTTCAACACATTCAACCCGTCAGCAAACCCATTGGGATCAAAGAGGTCAGAAATCAGTACGATGAGTCCGCGGCGTTTAGTCGTATGCACAAAGTTGCGGAATGCGTTCTCCAAATTTGTTTCGCCAACGCCGTTAATTTGTTCAAGGAAGTCAAGCACGGTAAAGATTTTCCCTTTTCCACGCTCTGTAGGCAGTCGATTCGCTCCGGTGTTGTTGAAAGCGGTAATGCTAATCCGATCAAGGTTGGATAAACCGATGTAGGCGAGGGCGGCGGCGACGCGTTTCGCATAGCTCAACTTTGGCAATTCGCCGTAGTTCATCGACTGGCTAGCATCAACGAGGAAATAAATGTGCAGGTCTTCCCGTTCCTCATAGAGTTTTAGCAGGAGTTCATCCAAGCGTGCGAAAGCGTTCCAATCGATGTAGCGAAAATCGTCACCGGCGGTATAGTTGCGGTAATCTGCGAATTCAACGCTGACACCGCGGCGTGTGCTGCGCCGCTCAGCCTTAATGCGGCCGGCAAAAATCTTTTTTGAAACGATGTAGAGGTATTCAAGTTTTTTGAGAAATTCGCTGTCAAAGGTGGCTTGTGTATCGTTCATCATTCAATCTCTTCTAACAAATGCTGGATGATACCATCCGGGTTAATTCCCTCTGCTTCGCCTTCAAAGCTAAGGATGAGGCGATGCCTCAGACTCGGCAATGCCACTGCCTGAATATCTTCACGGGCAACATTGTACCTACCGTCGAGAATCGCGCGGACTTTAGCACCAAGAATCAGTGCTTGTGCGCCACGGGGGCTTGCACCGTAGCGCACATATTTTTTGGTGAGTTCCGGGGCAGTCTCCGTTTCGGGGTGTGTGCCCAACACAATTCGCAAGGCGTATCGGCGTACATCTTCAGCAATCAGAATGTCGCGGACGCTCTGTTCCAATGTGTTAATTTGCTCGCCATCGCAGACCTTATCCACGGTAGGCATGTCCCGTTTCGTTGTGCGTTCCATAACAAGGTCAAGTTCATCAAGGCTCGGATACTCAACCTTGAGTTTGAAAAAGAACCGGTCCAATTGCGCTTCGGGCAAAGGGTAGGTGCCCTCCATCTCCAAGGGATTTTGGGTCGCCATGACAAAGAAGGGCAAATCTAACTGCCGGTGCTGTCCGGCGACGGTCACAGATTTCTCCTGCATCGCCTCTAACAAGGCGGATTGTGTTTTAGGCGTTGCTCGGTTGATTTCGTCGGCGAGAATAAGGTTGGCGAACACGGGCCCGTGTTGGAATTCAAAGAACTTCCGCCCCTCTTCATCCTCAGCGACGATGGTAGTGCCGATGATGTCCGCGGGCATCAGATCTGGCGTGAACTGAATACGGGAAAATCCGAGGTCTAATACCTCATGCAGCGTCCGGATGAGCAGCGTTTTACCCAAACCGGGAACACCCTCTAACAGGGCGTGGCCTCCTGTCATGAGGCAAATCAGAACGCCTTCGACAATCTCCTTTTGTCCAACAATCCGCTTGGCGACCTCCTGTTGTATTTTCAGAAAGGTTTCTCGGAATTCTTGATATGTTTGTTCGGCTTGTTCGGACATGTTGCTCCTGATTAGTTATTGGTTATCAGTTATCGGTTAGAGTGGTTATCGGTTGTCAGTTATCGGTTTTCGGTTAAGAGGGATTCTGTAACAATCCACCATCCCTTGGAATATTCCAAGTAAGGGTGAATTGTTACCCAAGTCCTCTTGTCCGGTAACTGACAATTATTCATCACTCGGTTTAATCGACTCAAAATAGCGTTTCACGTAAAACTTATAGCCCAACGGTATCTGCTCCTGGGTGAGGGCATCCTCAGAAAGTTTCTGATACTTCGTGTAAGCCGCTTTATAGCTGATAGCGGACTGCTGTCCCTCTGCCGAGGCTTTAGAGGTTTGGACGGTGGAGGCACCCTCTCCCTGGACACCCGTAATCTGTTCAAGATTCAAGGTGGAATCAAGAGATGTCAATTGACCCAGTTGACTCGCGGATGTTTTGTTACCCGCTCCATTGCTCGGAGTGTTGCTCAGTTTATATGTCAACCCTGTAGCCTTATTAATTCCATTGCCGCTACAAGCCCCGGCAATACCTGCTTTGCAGGCCTCAGATTCGGCCAGTAATTGTGCCAACCGCAAGTTTCGATTTTTGAGGAGTCCGAGATCCCGGATGTTTTTGCTTGATGCACGGAGCCGCGTTTGCGCGCCTTCGACATCATCAACGGCTAAGCCTTCCCCTGCTCCTGACAGTTCAGATCCAAGTCTGTCAAGTTCTGTACTTTGCAGGCTCTTGCCACCGCGTTTGAGCTCATCAGAAAGATTTTGACGTTTCTCCTTGTCGAATTTTGGTAGCTCCTTCGTCACATTGTCAAGTTTTGCCGCTGCTTGTTGGTAATCCCCGCGTTTAAGTTGGAGTCCGAATTCGCCGAGGTAGGGGTTGCCGATGAACTGTTGCCCCAATCCGTGCATGAGTTCTGCCTGCTTCGCCATCTTGACAGGATCGATCTTTGTTTTTAACAGCGCGCTCAACTCTGTCATTCGCGCCAGTGCTTCTTTGGGGGCAATCTGCGGTTTTTTCAGTTCAAGAGCTCTGTTCTCAATTTCTTTCAGGAGTTCTTGAAGTTCCGGATCTTCGTTCTTTTCCGCGTCCTTTTTTGCGGCTTCAATCTGCTTCAAAAAGGTGTCAGCCTCCGCTGCGATTTGCGGCGAAAAGTCGATTTCTGTTGAGGTTGCCGGCGGCGCGAAAAACTCAACGAACGAGAATCCGATGAGAAACGCAGCGACGAGGGCGATAAATTTGGTTTCACGCGGAACGGCGTAGCGCGCAACCCGCGTCACAGGAACAGCTTGTAACCTGTTGGAAGTATCCTGAAGTTGGAGTGCACTCAATGTTTCACGGGTGTTGTGTTGAATCTGTTCCAGCCCGCTTACAACGCGGTCCTTGAGCGACGCGCCGATGTCAATTGCGTGTGCTGCTTCGTAGAGGCTGACCTGGCGAATAAGACAGATAGCCAGAGTGAGCACAGCAAGACTGAAGAATAGCCAGAGGAATGCCAGGGGTGGCATGTTAAACGATGTGACGCTATCGACCAGGACTAACGGCACACACGCCAACAATCCGTAAAATAGAAACTGTGCAAGGGTCTGAAAATACCGCTGCACGTTCAAACGGTGGCGTACGTGGCGGATTTTTTCGAGAATCAATTTTTCGTGCATGAGGATGCTCCTTTTAAAGTGTGAAATTCGCAGGCGGGCGGAGACAGGGCTCCGCTCGTCCTATGCAAAGTCAGTTACATTAATGGCTTTAGCTTTTGTAGGCAAGCACACAGGCTCCACCCTTACAAGGCAAAGTCAGTTACGCAAATCAGCTGCGTCATGTTCGCAACAAAACGCCTAAGCTCTGCCCTCATAATTCAGAGTAAGTTACCGAACTTCAGTGACATCAGTAAAAACCTCAATGCCGAGTCTTTCAGCTGCCTCCATTGCGCCGGGTTTGAGAAACGGACATATAATTAGTTTCCGGTCGACCTTCAGATTTTCCTGTTTTTCGTAGAACGTGGCGACTCGCTCCAACGTATAAACTTCAGATCGGCTCATAGATGATTTTATCTCAACGAGGATGAGTTTTCCATCCCGGATAACAACGTCTAATTCGACCTGAGCAGGGTGCCCATGGACGGTGCCTTCCGTATCCTGTCTCACATATCTTTCTACTTCAAAGCCTAAGTCGCCCAAAATCCCGCTGAGTGCTTCACGGAATGAAGTTTCAGACTGGATTCCCCAGCGAGCCCCGACAGCATGGACGGTGCGATCGAGTCTCGCCATATGTGATTCGCTCTGTCTCTGTGCGTGCGCGAGTTCGTTAACGATCTGTGCTGTCTCCGCTTGCGCCGCCCGGAGCTCTTTCGTCTCAAGCGCGAGTTCGCTAACGATCTGTGCTGTCTCCGCTTGCGCCGCCCGGAGCTCTTTCGTCTCAAGCGCGAGTTCGCTAACGATCTGTGCTGTCTCCGCTTGCGCCGCCTTGAGTTCTTTCGTCTCAAGCGCGAGTTCGTTGACGATCTGTGCTGTCTCCGCTTGCGCCGCCCGGAGCTCTTTCACCGCATCCTTGAGCTCTTTCGTCTCAAGCGCGAGTTCGCTAACGATCTGTGCTGTCTCCGCTTGCGCCGCCCGGAGCTCTTTCACCGCATCCTTGAGTTCTTTCACCGCATCCTTGAGTTCTTTCGTCTCAAGCGCGAGTTCGTTAACGATCTGTGCTGTCTCCGCTTGCGCCGCCCGGAGCTCTTTCACCGCATCCTTGAGTTCTTTCACCTCAAGCGCGAGTTCGCTAACAATTTGCGCTGTCTCCGCTTGCGCCACCCGGAGCTCTTTCACCGCATCCTTGAGTTCTTTCACCGCATCCTTGAGTTCTTTCGTCTCAAGTACGAGTCCGTTAACGATCTGCGCTGTCTCCGCTTGCGCCACCCGGAGCTCTTTCACCGCTTGGGCATTTTCCCTTTGTAACTGACCCAGCTCTCGCAATTCACGCCGCATCGCTTTTTGGTCTTTGGCTAATTCGGCCACAATGCGCTCTGAGCGAGTTAAATCTTGCCGTGTGACTGCAAACTCTTTGCGCATCCGATTTTCAATGGCTTCGGCAAATTCAACCATCGGGTTTCTTAACTCGGGTGGCATTTGTTCTAGTATGTCTAAATAGTTCTGCATGTTCTTCCCACCTCTAATTATTCGAACAGATTTTCACTTATACAGCATTCGTTTGAATCGTAAGGGTGGAACCCGCCTCCACCTGTCTTCCGAAACGAAAAAACAATACAAATCGGGTTAATTTGGTATTCGGTGTCTGTCATCCAAGGTTAGCCGCTTGATTAGGGGCGAATAGGGCGAACTTCTTCCCACGCAATTATGAACCGCGCGTTTAATTCAGGTTGTTACTCGTTTATAGAATCCCTTATCAACACCACATCCGCAAACGGTTTGCCCTCCATGTCGGTAAGCCGCAGATAGAATCCTAAAAAGGACATCTCACTACAGACTTTAACGAGGATGCTGTTTTGACCTTGCTTGAGCGTCACCGAAATGGTGTCCTGGTCCATCGCTGGAACATAGGCTTTGTTGTGCGTGAATACCTCGGCTTTGTTGTGCGTGAATACCTCTTCGCCATTCAACCAAACCTTCGCCGGACTCCCACCGCCGAAGCGGAGTTGGGCTTTTCGTTCGTCGGGAGAAGTCACGGTTGTCCAGGCGTAGACAGTGTTCCAATCGACGGGTTTGTCGAAGATTTTTCGGAAATCAACAAAACCGTCGAAAGTATCATCTGTTTGCTTTTCCCAACTCACCTGTCCATCTATCCCATCATATTTGGCCGCTGTGTCGACTTGCGTAGCGTCCTCGGGGATGTAAGCTTTATTATAACCAATTCCAGCCGCATTGTCAAATGGACCGATAATCCACCAGGCACTTTCATCGATGAAGGCAGTTTTTTCCATATACGCCTTTGCCTTCTTGAGGAGGTCGCGTTCACGGTAGAATTGCGCCAGCGTGACGTTGGCTTGCAGCTCAGTCGTTGGATTACCGGAAAGAGCGTTCATCAGTTCACCTACCATCTCAACGTAAAGCTCTTCGTCCTTGGCGTTCTTGCCGGCTTGGGCAACTTTCGACCATAACTGCCGTGCCGCATATTCGCGGGCCGCGTAAACCTGATTCATGCTGTTCATACTGCGTTTGAATTGTTGGAGTGCTTCTTCATACCGGTCGTTGGCGAGGTATGCGTGCCCCAACGTTGAGGCGTAACCCCACCCTGAAGCCATTTGTGAGGCGCGTTCGGCAAGTTCCAATGCTATCTCCGGCATGATACCTTTGTCGAGAAGCTGCTGAGCAAGAGAGCGATAGTCCCAACCTTGTTGTCTCCGGTTTACCTCTTTCTGTCGAATCGCCAGCCATTCGGCGTATACAGCATCTGCTTTTTCAGCATCGTCTGCTTCTTTGTAGGCATCACCCAACAGTTCAAGTAGAACAGTGCTCGTCTGCAATTCGGGTCTCAGTTCTTCAAGGATAGCGATGCCCTTGTCCTCTTGATCTTTGTCAGCGTAAAGCTTCCACAAACCTCGGAGTGCGCTATTATGCTCGTGTTCCTCAAGGGAAGCATTCAATGCTCGCCGATACACCACTTCGGCTTCTGATAACCGATCACTTTTCACGTGGGTTTGTGCTAACAGACTGTAGATTTGATATGAAGTGGGTTCAAGTGCGATTGCTTTTTCGTAAGCGGTGCTTGCCTTCGCCAATTGAGTCATTTCGTCTGTCTGACGATGTTTTTGATAGAGGTCGCCGATTTTTTTGTGCCACTCGGCGTTGTCAGGTTGAAGTTCACTGAGCTTCTCGTATTGCGCGATGGCCTCGTCAATCCTGTCGCTGAATTGATATGTTTGCGCGAGGGCGAAGTACGCATCCGGGTCATCAGGGTTTTCTTCGATCTTCTGCAACTGTTCGGGAATCTGCTTTTCGTAAAGGTTGCCCTCGTTGTACGCCCGGCGCATCGCCGTTTCTGCTCTCTTACGCATCTCACCGTGTCTAGCGGAGTTTGCTACCCGCTGATAGGCAGTGGAGGCTTTCTCGTACTGTTTCGCCCCGAGGTAACTTTTCCCAAGAATCTCGTATAAATTCTCCAGGTTCGACGATAAACCGCTGTACCTTCCACTTGCAGCGAGTGCGTCTTCGCCGAACTTGATAGCAGCGTCATACATCTCACCCTCAACACAAATAGACGCGAGGGCCATGAGGAACCACATATCCTGTCTACGGTTGTTCGCTGAAAGGGCAACTTCCCCTTGGTTCCGCATTTCCTTCGCCATCTCGGGCTGGTTACTTTTATGGAGCGCGGCGGCGGCGTAATAAAAACTGCGGACGTTGCCGGGCTGTGCTTTACAGAGTGCCTGATAGGCGGCCGCAGCCTTCTCATGGTTGTCCGCATTCCGATAAATCTCAGCGACCATTTCAAGGATAGCAGAATTATTCGCATCCTTTTCGATTTTTCCTTCAAAGATTGTTTTTAATTCATCAAGCTTCCCTTGATTTTTGTAGGCGTTAATCAAGGTTTCGCGTGCTTCATCTCCACCGAACATAATCTTGACCCCGAATTGCCCGGTGCGCATTGACATACCGCTTGAACCGGACCGAGAGAGGGTGTCGTAGAGTTCTATTGCCAAGTCGTTCTCACCAAGGTGGACATATATCTTCAGCAACTCATTGGAGATACGATTTCGCTCCCAACTTTGGGAAGTCATGTCTAATGCCTTCTTGTAAGCATCGATGGCTTTTTCCAATTCGCCCGCGGACCGGTAATCTTGGGCACGCTCCTGCTGCATGTCAAGCGTCAAGGTGCCCGCGTCTTCCGCCTGCTTTAGCATCTCCTCCAACCTACCCTGACGGCGGTAGATAGCCATGAGTTGCCGCTCAATATTTCGCCGTTCCCACTCACGTCCGGTGTGTTGAATGGCTTCCTCTAACGCCTTTTCGGCAGCCTCCATGTCATCTGTGCGGAGATACAACTGCGCCAATTGAAGATATGCCTGCCCATCACCGGGACTAAGCTCAATTGCTTTTTTATAGGTGTCAATGGCCTCATCCACCATGTCTTCGGCAGCGTAGAGTTTTGCGAGGCGGACGTAGTGAACACTACTTTCCACATCCGCCTCAATGTATTGCTGCGCGAGTTCAAGTGCTTCGGTGGTTTTGTCAGCGTCTTGGTAGGTATCAACGAGCCCGTCCTGATACTTTGTATTCTCCGGATCGGCTTCGAGCAACGCTTTCCAGACATCAAGTGCCTGAGCATGCTTATTTTGGCGCGTATAGAGCGTTGCGAGTTGCGCGCGCGATTCAAAGTCCTCAGGCATCACTTTTGCAATCTGCTCGTAGATATCAACCGCTTTTTTGACCTGGCCCTGCCGGGCATGCTGTTGTGCTAACGCTCGCTGCGTCCCGACATTGAAATTTTGCGTTTTTTCGGGCATCCGCGTAGTCGTTGCCAAACCATCGCGTCGCCGTTTAATCTCCATCAATTGGCGTTGTGCTTGTTCTCGGGCCCACCGTTGCGTTGAAGAAAAATCATTGATGATTTCGGTAAAGAGTGCTTCGGCATCGTCCCACATTTCGTGTTGCATGTACGTAGACGCGATCTCCTCTTTCTCATAGAAGTGGCCACCCCTTTGCAGAAGGCGGATGGTACCCATCTTACGGAATGTGTCCTGTGCCTTCTCTTTCTCACCTTCCTGGGCGTAGACGGTGCCGAGTTTTTGGTAACTCTCCGAAAGTTGCCACGAATTTTGTGGATTGATGTTTGCAATTGCAGACTCAAGCAGGCGGCGTTCCCGATTCCGGTCGTTTGCGCCGCGGTAGGCATCCACCAGGCTGTTCAACCACTGGGTGTTCATTGGCCCGGAAACCCCATCATCAAGGAGGCGGTTAACGAGTATGTCGGCCCCCTCGAGGTCGTTCGCCGCAATTTTCATTGAGGCAAGAAGGTAGAGCAACGCTGTATCTTCGGGCTTTTCCGCGAGTTTTGCCTCATATTCTGTTACCAACGCTTCTATCCCACCTGATGATTTATAGAGTTCGGTGAGTTTGGATACAATCTGTACTTGCGCATAAACATCTTGCGTCAGTCTCGTATCCGCAGTTTCCAGTTTTTCGCGCAAGAACTGTATCGCCTTTTCAGGTTCACCAGCAGCCGCGTAGGCAGACGCTAAGTCGCTATATGTATGGGATTGGTTGGGCTGAACCTCAAGCATCTTCTCGTAGAGTTCGACAGCCGCTTTGGCGTTGTTATTGTCAATACACCGCCGTGCTGCGTTTTGCGCGAAGTCGTTGCCGAAGTTTCGGCCAACAGATGGCACAATCATCTCCTTTGCGAGCGAAACGAGTTCATCAACCTTGCCTGCTTGGAAGAAGGTTTCCATCACTTCCCAATAGTTGAAACCGAGTGCGTTAGGATTATCCTTGAGGAGCATGCTGTATTGGGTAACAGCCTCCTTTGCCTGCCCGCTCCGCTGCAACATCTGGGCGTACCGTTGCCGCGTCATGCTGTCCTTGGGCCGCAGTGCGAGTGCTGCCTTAAAGGTGTCCGATGCCTTTTTCAATTGATTCGTACTTTCGTAGAACGTTGCCAATCTAACCTGTGCTTGGAATGAATCCGGATCTTTTTGGGCAGCTGCAACCAATTGGGGTTCGCGCTCTCGTACGACTTTGGAACGGCCCATCATACGTGATGCTTGCTGGAAATGCCACGAGTGCAACGTCCGGCCGTACCGGTCGCGTTGGTTGGCGAAACGCAAGGCGCGTTCAGCGATGCGCGCGGCATCCTGTCCCCGGCCCAGCTGTTCTAAATGCCGACTCAAATCTATCAGGAAATTCGGGTCGCGATGCCCCATCGCCAAGGTTGTTGTTTTCTTCGCGACAGCTATTGCGTATTGCGTGAGGCCACTCTGTTGGAGTTTTTGCGAAAACTGATAAAGTTCTCGAACCCCGAGCGGCGAATTCAGGACTTTTGTCATCAATTCGCGTACAGTGACAGTGTCGCCAGTGTGTGTGGCGAGTTGGAGCGTGAGATCATAGTACTGACGGCGGTTTCGCGCGTCTACGCCGGTGAGCTCCTCAAGTAAGTCCAACGCTGCCGCGTGTTGTCCTGTTTGGATAGCGGCAAAAACGGTATTGAGTTTGAGTGTGAGGTCATCTGGAAATTCCTTTTGCAACGCAGAGAGAATTTCCTGTGCTTTGTCGCGTTGCCCTTCCCACCAATAGCAGTAGCTCAATGCCAAACCAGGATAGATGCGCTCCCTGCCTTTCGTGGTATCCAACTCTGTCTGAAATTTGGCGTACAACGCCTGATGCTGATTTGCTGTCCACAACTGGCTGAAAACCTGCTGGAGGTACTGCAAACGGTTTTGATCGTAGTAAGTCGTCGGGGATGGATAACTCGACTGCAAGGGTGTGTAACCACTGTAGGAGTGAGACGCGTATGCAAGTGTCGCGACGTTCCGGGCGTTTGTCGCGTGCGGTTTGGTTCGCTCAAAGAAC
Organism: uncultured Poribacteria bacterium; assembly: GCA_958295855.1. GTDB lineage: Bacteria > Poribacteria > WGA-4E > WGA-4E > WGA-3G > CATQHH01. Next base: position 2,758,973 of record OY282383.1, read on the forward strand.
GTCCAGAATAGTGCGATACCTTTCTCGGTTTGCCCCTCACGAATGTAAGCGGTGGCGAGGCTCTGATAGAGGCCGCTATATTGGCTCCACTGTTGCTGCATGGATGACGGCCCGCGTGTGGTGGTGGTTCGGGGCCCTGTTGAGAGGACCGGCACCGAAAGTTGCGCGAGGATTTTCTCCGCCTCGCCGGTCTTGTCCATCTGTGCGAGGGCACTCACTAGCAGCGCACCGGTACTGAGATCGGTTACCTTTGCCTCCTCAAGCACTGCCACCAGTTTTTCGGCATCTGCTTTCCGGCCCTGACGATAAAAACCGCTGGCGTATAGCGCAATATACCAGAGCCGTGCCTCGGAGGTTAGTCCGGTCATTTCATCAAGGTATTTTTTCAAGGTTTCATAATCAATGTTCTGCCGTATTGCCATTGCCTGGCTCAACCGCAGGCTTTGATAGACAGGATCGTTGGGGGACACGGTAATCAGCCGCTCGGTTATTTCCATGAACTTGTCAGTGTTTTCTGTCAAGGTGTAGATCTGTGCTAACGTTTCAAGGGTTTGGATGTTCTTGGGATTCGCGGCAGCCTTTGCCTCAAGTTGCTCGATGAATTCTCCCAATTTGTGCCGTTGTTGCGCGATAGTTGTCAACTGTATAAGCGCGCCTACTTGTGCCTCCTCAAAATTTTTCGGTATCCACGGGCTCCCGCTGCTACGTCCAAAGGGTTGTCCCTGGATATCCCAGATGAGGGTTTGCGGGAGACTGAATTTGTGTGTGTTGATTCCGGGGGGTCCCCATGTTGAGCGAGGTGAACTCGCCACGACGTTTGTGGGCGGGGTTTGTAACCCTGATACAACGCGCGGTTTGGGCATATCCAGAATCCGTTGGAAGTGGGGTTGTGCGCGGTCGAATTCGTTCATCTGAACCAACGCAGTGCCGAGCTGATACAGTGCAATAGGTGCGTTTGGGCCTGTCACGTTTTCGGCTGCGCGGTCGATGACAGAAAGTGCCGCATCCAGCAGGCCGTGGCGAATCAGCAATGCTGCAAGTTTAATCTCTGCTTCAAGCGGCTGGTTTTTGGCGTGCAGCAATTTTGTCCATGCCTGAATCGCTTCCTGTTCGCGGCCAACATCAAACAACAACTCACCGAGTCGCTGCTGATGGAGCGGATCGGGTTGTGCCTTGGCGAGTCGCTGTTGATAGGTCAGTGCCTCTTGGGTATCCCCAAGGTCAAGACTGACTTTGACCAGTTGTGCCAATAGATCTGGATTTTCGCGGGCCCGGTCTAATGCCCGTGCCAGTTGGAAACGTGCGTTAGGTAAGTCGCCCTCTGTCTGATAGAGTGCTGCCAATGCGACCACGGCACCTACATGCGAGGTGTTCATTTTTGACATCTGCTTCAACTTTTCTTCCAACTCGCTCCGTCGCCCTAGGTCGTAATATGCCTCGGAGAGGGGTTTGACGAAGGCGAGCTTCTCATCCACACCCTCGCTTAACTCCCAGCACCGCCAGTACTGCTCAATCGCCTGTCTCGGGTTGCCTGACAGTTTGTAAATCACTGCAAGTTCGGAACGCATGTCGGTTGCTTCTGGGCGAAGGCGAATTGCTTGCTTGAGGCTGTCAATAGCGGTTTGATACTGCCCAAGCTGCTTGGCGATGTGCGCGAGCAGCTGATGTCCTTCGGGATTGCGTGGGCTGTGCGCGGCTGCCTGCTTCGCCGCGTCTGTTGCGGTATCAAAATCCATGACGTTCATAGCGGCGCGCGCGATGTTCACATAGTATTCCCGTGCATTCGCGCTATCCACCTCAATCAGGTGGGTGTAGATGGCATTGGCTTCATCGCGCAAGCCCTGCTGGGCGTAAACGTCTGCTAGCCAACGGTTGAGGAGCACATCATCGGGTTGCCCCGCCTTCGGCAATCCTTTCGCCTTCAAAAGCACTTCGATTGTGTAGGTGATATTGCCCAACTTGAGGTACATTTTGGCAAGCTGCTTCAGTTGGGTGAAGGCATCAGCATCGGCAATCCCTGGCTCACCAAGCACTGCCTCCAGGGCTTCAATTTTCTCCACAAGCGTGCCTTGCCGCCGATAGATTTCGATTTGCTGGTCAGCCATCTGTTCAGCGAAAAAATCGTTTCGTGCAAGTTTCGCTGCTTCAGCGTATTCCGTTAACGCTTCCGCGTAGTTCTTGTTCTCTGTGAGCCGTCTCGCCAACGCCTCGCGATAGCGATACGCATCGGGCATTAACGCAACAGCCTGTCGACTTGCGGCGATGGCTTCGGTACGAAAATCTTTCGTGTCAAGCAACTGTGCCAACCGGTCATAATTCTCAGCGATGCCCTTGTCACCGGCAACCATCCGATTCCACGTCTCCAAAGTTTTCTCACGGTTTCCCTGCCGGAAATAGAATTCGCCGAAATACTGAATATAATCCAGATTGTCAGGTGCGAGCGACATCACGTTTTGATATGCTGCGACGGCATCATCTATCCATTCATGGCTGGCGTAAATTTCGGCGAGCGTGAGGTACGTGGCTGCATTATCTGGCGCTCGGTTGAGCATTCGCTGATAGGCTGCCTTTGCCTTGTCTTCATCTTCTAATTGCAAGTACAACTCGCCGAGTTCGCGGTAGATACCGAAATCGTCAGGTTGTTGTTCGCTGATGGATTCGTAGGCTGCCGCTGCGTCTTCAAATCTTTCAGCGTGGCGAAATGCTGCGATGAGGTTCAAGCGCAGTCCGGTGTCCGTCGGTGCAAGTGCCAAGCCCTTTTGATAGGCCGCAATACCTTCGTCGAGCTGCTGATTTTCAATATACGCAGCAGCGAGGAAGCCGATTAATTCCGGGTCATTGGGGGTTGTTTCAAGTTTTCCTTGATAGTGTGTAATTAAGCCTTCCCAATTCCCGTCGGCGGCGTAAATGCCGATGATGCGGTGTTGGAGGTCTTTCCGGAGCCAGTTGCCCGGTGCTGTCAACGCCAGCGCGGCTTCGTAGCTTTGAATGGCATCCTCATAATCGCCTTTCTCCTCGTAAATATTGCCGATTTCCCGCCGGCTCAAACAAACACGATACGGGTCATCTGTTTTAAGTTGAAGAATGGCCTCGTGCTGTTCAATCGCTTGCGCGTACAGTTCCTGCTCACGGAAGAGCTCCGCGAGTTCAATGCGTGCGAAGATATTCTGCGGGTCGAGTTCAGATATTTTTCTCCACGCCGAAATCGCTTCTTCCACCCGGTCTCGACTGAAATAGGCACGTCCAAGTGCCTTGTAAATCGCCATCAGTTCTTCGGGGGATGCCGCCTGCGTCTGTTCTGATAACGCTGCAGCCGTGGTCAACTCGCGGATGGCGTCCTCGTGTTGGCGCAATGTTGCATACATCTGTCCGAGCGCGAAACGGGGGTAATAATCATTGGGGGCAAGTTCGACAGCGCGTTGATACGCCGTAACAGTCTCAAGATCTTTCCCAAGTCGTTTGTGGATATGTCCCAAAATAAGTTGCACGTTCGGGTCGTTTGGTTTGGCTTGCACCTCTGCCTGATAATCGGCAACCATGGCATCCAAACCGGTCCCTTCGAGATAAAACTGGTAGAGCCGGTCAAACGTGCTTCCCTCTTTGGGCTTGCGATTGAGCATTTGCTTGTAGCGTTCAATGATTTTCTCGTCAGTCGTCTCATTTTGTGCAAAGGTCAGTGGTGAAAGGAACAGGTTACAGGATATAAAAGACAGCAGACACACAACAACTGAAAACTTTTCTCGTCCAAACATGAGGATACCTCCTTAAGGCAATAGGCAGCGTCGGAAAAATGACCTGAAGTTTTCGGGCATCTTGCATCGCCAATGTTAATCAACAACACATGGTTCTATAAGTGTACCACATTTCAACAAAAAAATCACTTTTATTTTCGCTTTCAGCACTTGGGATTTCCGAGAATTTACGCAATTCGCCCGTTTATTGACTAAAAACTTCCATCCCCGCGGCCCCATCCGCAATCTGCCGAATCTGCTTTTCAAAGCCTGGTGGCGAGAGCGTCCACGTAATCCAGAGGGGTTCATCGCCTGTGTTGATAAAACGGTGTTCGACATTCGGCGGAACATAGATGACAGTGCCGGGTTTCAAGTCCGCGACTTCATCACCGACGAACCCTTTGCCTTGCCCCCTAAAGACAAAGATAATCTCTTCCGCTTCACTGTGCGAGTGGATAGGAATCTCGCTATTGGCATCGATCTCCTCCAACCCCATTGCAAAGTGCTCAGTGCCAACGGTATTCGGCTCGACGAGGGTGTACAATGTCCGCGGGGCTTCCCCTTCAATTCGCAGAATTTCGGCATCCGCTTTGTGATAGATATGTTTCATTTTTTCTCCTTCTTATAGGTATAATATCACAAACGTAAAGGCAAGTCAATTTTTCTTCCTTATGTCCACAAAATATCATTTGCAGCGTCAATTTGTCATAATTTGTTGGCGGTGTTGCAGTATGTGGTGGGATGATTCATGCTGTCAAACTGAGAACAAAAGCCCACTTAGCGATAAAAAACTTGATTTTAATTGTGGAATTTGGTATGATTCCATACAGAAACTTTATCCGAAACCCCGCGGCACGCATGTCGACGCGTTGCCGCGAAACATTACGAGGAGATTAACACAAATGAAAAAGACGCTCATTGCCGTTTTAGCACTGCTCTTAACGGCCACACTATTTATTTTTGTCACGAACACCACTGCCCAAGTGGAAGCAGCAGCAGTTGTGTCTGTCCCGGATGCCGACTTAGCCGCGGCAATCCGCGGTGCCCTCGGCTTGCCTTCCGACGCGGCAATCACAACGCATTCAATTTTAGGTTTAGTCGTTCTTGAAGCACCCAATGCCGGGATAAAAGATCTCACCGGGTTGGAGCATGCGGTGAAGCTGGAGCAACTGGATTTGGGCAGCGGCGAGGGAGAGGTCAACAGCAATGCCATCGAGGATTTATCCCCGCTTGCAAAATTGCCCGCCCTGCGAGTGCTGAATTTTCGCGGCATATCTATATCGGATGTGGGGCCCCTGGCAAACCTGACACAACTGACAACGCTGAATCTTTGGAACACGGCGGTATCGGATGTGGTGCCCCTGGCAAACCTGACACAACTGACAACGCTGGGGCTTGGCGGCACAGGGGTATCGGATGTGGTACCCCTCGAAAACCTGACACAACTGACAACGCTGGAGCTTGGCTTCACGGCGGTATCGGATGTGGTGCCCCTGGCAAACCTGACACAACTGACAACGCTGTATCTTGGCTTCACGGCGGTATCGGATGTAGCACCCCTGGCAAACCTGACACAACTGACACAGTTGGGACTTTCCGACACGGCGGTATCGGATGTGGCACTGGCACCCCTGGCAAATCTGACACAACTGATATCGCTGAATCTTAGCGGCACGGCGGTATCGGATGTGGCACCCCTCGAAAACCTGACACAACTGATACAGCTGGGGCTTCAAAACACGGCGGTATCGGATGTGGTGCCCCTGGCAAACCTGACACAACTGACAACGCTGAATCTTTGGAACACGGCGGTATCGGATGTATCGCCCTTGGTGGGGTTAAATCTGACAGGGACACCGTGGGACAGTATCGGGCTGCGCCTTACTGGCTGTCCGCTGAGTTACGCCTCCATCCACACGCATATTCCGGCGATGCAGGCGAAGGGGATAGAGGTGGAATTTGACAACGTCGCGCTTCCCGCCCTTCTCAAAACCTCTGGCGATAGACAGGAAGGCATGCTCGACGCGGCGTTGCCAAACCCGTTTGTCGTGGAGGCGATGGATGAACTCGGCAAGCCGATAGTCGGCAAGCCGGTTCAGTTTGAGATTATCCAAGGCGGAGGAACACTCAGTGCTCAAACCGCAACAACGGATGCGCACGGTCAAGCACAGATAACCCTCACGCTCGGCAGCGCTGCAGGAGTGAACAAAGTCAAGGCGACTGCCGAGGAGATTCAGTCTTGGGTGTTGTTTACAGCTGTAGCGACAGAAGCCGCACCACAACTCGCTGCGGATGTCAACGGCGACGGTATCGTCAACATTCTGGATTTGACAGCGGTTTCAGGGCAGTTCGGGGAGACAGGCGAAAACATCGCAGATGTCAACGGCGATGGGCAGGTTAACATTCAGGATTTGGTGCTGGTTGCGGGTGCGTTTGGGCAGGAGGCGGCTGCGCCATCGGCGCGGGCGGTTTCGCTGGCGCGTCTGACAGCAGCGCATCTGGAGCAGTGGCTGAGTGAGGCTCGTTCAGCATCGAGACCGGAAGGGCTCTCCTACCGCCGCGGGATTGTGGTATTGGAGCAGCTGCGTGCCAATCTGATACCGGAGGAGACAGCACTGCTTGCGAATTATCCGAATCCGTTCAATCCGGAGACGTGGATACCGTATCAGTTGGCAACCCCTGCCGAGGTGACGGTGACAATTTACGCGGCGACTGGTGCGGTGGTGCGGACGTTATCCCTGGGGCATCAGCGTGCGGGAGACTATGCAAGCCAGCCTCGTGCTGCGTATTGGGATGGCAAGAATGCGTTGGGTGAGCGGGTTGCAAGCGGGGTGTATTTCTATACGTTGCATGCGGGGGATTTCGCGGCAACGCGGAAGATGTTGATTTTGAAATGATGCCCGAACGGGCGGATAGAGACATCCGCCCTTACAAGCCAAACGTCCTCAAACGTTTTGTTTCTAGGGCCGCTAGGACTACATGGTTATAGAAAAACGTGCCTCGCCGCCTCTCACGGGCCGCTAAGTCCTTAATGGAACACCGGATTTTGCTATAAAAATATGATAGAACGCCGGCTCTCAGAATTTTTGGTTAACTCGTGGTTCAGCCAATCGGAAGGTTAACAAAAACCCCAACGAAACCAGTGCCGAACACCCGATGAAGACTGGTTCAAAGGCGAATTTCTCAATTAGCATGCCGACTAAAGGTGAAACGAATAAGGGCATCGCCTGAAAAAGACTCATTACGCCGAGATATTGGGGGTGTTTCTCTTGTGATGCAATTTCAAGGGTATAGTTTGTGACGATGCGGGCTGACACCGGTGTGAATCCCATAAGGGCAAAGATAATCCAATAAAACTGAGCACCGGAAGGCATTCGACTAATGCCAACCGCTAATAATGGCATAAAGGCACCGATTAATATCAGGAGACGCAAGACAAATCGGTTCCCTGAACGGTCTGCGATGTTGCCCATGATACCGGAACCGACAGCATTGGATGCATTTTGAGCAATTATCAACGTGACGAAACCAGAAGGGGCAAGTCCTAATGTCCGCTGTCCGAAAACTGTATAGTGTGGGAAAAGGGGCCACATTGAGTAAAACAGCAAGATAACGATTGCAAAACGCCGAAAATCTCTGTCATGCTTTAACAACAGCAGTGCATCGCCGAGAAATTTGAAAAAAGGCGCGGTGCGTTGTGGTGGTGAAGGGAGTTCTTTAAACCAGAAACTGACTGAGGCAGCAACACCGAAGGAGACAGCCGTTGCACCAAAGATCACCGCATAACGCGGGGGGCTCTCAGAAAGCCAGCGCGGCATGAGGTAGAAAGCAAGTCCGATTGCAAGCGTACAACCGATGATATTGGAATAAGCGAGGAGTCTGCCACGTTTTTCGGGACTGATGAGTTTTCCCTGTAGCGTTCCGTGAGCCAGAAGGTGGCAACCGACGGTGAGCCAGTGCAGGGTGCATAGGACAAGAAAGACAGCAACCATGACATTTGCTGCCCAGTTTGTAAAACCTAATGTCAGAGACAATACGAACCACGGGATGGCAAAACCGAATGCTGTCAAAATAAAGAAGGCCTGTTTTTTCGGCATTCGCGCGACACGTTGTGCAATTAAAAACTGGGGCAGGCTCTGCCCGATTCGCAGAATGAGCGGTAGCAACCCGCGGATAGTCCCAGACGAGGTATAGGTATCGATAAACGCTGGAATAACCACAGACTCGGCTTTGAACATCCAACCGAGACGTATCAGAATTTGGTTCAGCCCGAATACAATTAAATTGCGTTTTTCATACGGGTAAGATTCTTTCAAACGGGCGTTCATCTGATCTGGTGCGCTTTTATTCATTGAGATTCCATTCGTCTATTAATAGGGTTGCAAATTCACTCATTTTATCTCCAGATATGAGGTTTTTATAGCGTGCCTTCTTGGAGCATCCTTATACTATACCCATCCATCCTCAACCATCAACGTTAAAGGCGATTCCATCTCTTCAAGGGGGAGATGAATCCGCCGCCGTTTCCGGGACGACTCATAAATTGCCATGAGTAGTTCGTGGGTAGCGTATCCCTGATAACCGCTTGAACGGTGTTCCCTGTCCTCTTCAATAGCTGCGATCATGTCTTGCACAGGGTTAATTTCCGAAGGAAGTTCTGGCGTAACCCAAGCACCGCCGGATTCTGCGTTGCGGAAACGGACAGAGGGGCCGCCCGGGGCAGCCAGTTCGATTTCGCCCTCGGTTCCGTAGCAATAGATGTGATGGTACCCCGGGGCGGTATCGCTTCCCGATTCAATGATACCCCGGACATTGTTTTCAAACTTGAAATAACCGATGGAGAAATCCTCGGAGTGCAGCTCATATTTGGTTGGTGTGCCGATGCGTTCGATCTGACCGGCCACCCAAATGACGGGCCTGTCGCCGTAGAGGAATCGCATAATATCGACGGTATGTGTGGCGTTGTCCTTCAAATCACCGCCGCTACAGATACCGTGAATGCGAACGAGGTCGCCGATAACCGCTTCGGCAATCATCTGTGCCGCGGCCAGATATGCTGCGCTAAACCGCGTCTGGTGGTCAATTGCCAATTTCACGCCGTGCTGTGAACAGGTTTCAAGCATCGCCCGCGCCTGTCCGAGATTCTCCGCCATCGGTTTTTCAGAAAGAATTCCCTTCACACCGCGTTTTGCAGTCTCGATGACGATGGGCGCGTGCAGTTTCGGGCGCGTACAAACGGAAACCAGATCAATTTCTTCTGTTTCGAGCATTTCAATGTAATCGGTATACTGTTTTTGGATGCTGTACTGTTCGCTGTATGCTTTCACCCGGTTGGCATCGATGTCGGCAGTCGCAATCAGCGAAGCCCTCGGTTCATTCACATACCATCCGGCGTGCATGTGAGAAATTCCACCGCACCCAATTATTGCAACGTTGTAATTTTTGTCCATTGTATGTTCCTCTTATTCCTTTTTTACGGTTGCATCCGCTGAGAGCAATTATTTAGCGGTATATTTCTGATAGGATACCCTATTTTCTCCCTTTTGTCACCTTAAATTAGCCAAACTTTAGAACGACTTCGGTAAGTTTCGGAAAATTACGCAATCTCCGTGCGCAAGAAAGAGAGGAACGTACCAACGAACAACACCACCGGAATTAGTGGTCTTTTGGATTCAGATGGACGCGTGTCATGCCCACGAAGTTCAGGAAATAGAACACAGCATCGTTTTTGGGTTCAATGAGATTGTCCTCTGTGCGAGCCGCTAAATTCGCGTCTATTAAGGTCTTCACGGCTTCTTCGATCTCACCCGCTGAGATGCCACATTCCTTTGCCAGATTTTCAACAGATCTCTTCCCCGCCACTAACTGTCTTAAAACAGCGACGACGGTGGGATTTGTGAAGATGCGCGCAAGATTCACAATCGCGGTATCTGGTGCTCCGGCTATAAAATTGTCAATGCTAGTTGTCCAGAGTGAGAAACGCCCGGACTTCTTTCCGGTAGAGGTACGATAGCGCCCCCCGTAGCACCATGTGATTGGGCTTTCCGCATTATAGGGGAGCCGACATAATGTTGAAATTGCTTCTTTCTTTTCGGTGTCAAGAAAAGCATCCGATTCATTTGCGATGACGCTAAGTTGCTCTTGCAAATCAGCAATCTGACGCTGCATTTCTTCAAGAGTTGCCGTGAACTTGGATTCATCTCTCGCTTCGTCTGTCATGATAATTTCTCCTCTCAACTGGCTTTGGGAGCGATATTCCCCCTCGGTTGTAATATCTAGTGCCTCTTGAATCATGAACGCATACTTCTTTAGCCGTTGCCGCGCCCGGCGGATGCGACTCTTAAGCGAGTAGGTTAAAAACGGACAGCATCCAGCAAAAGCGTAGTGCCGACTATTGCAATTGCGTCGATTTAAGAGGCATCACAAAAGCCAAACTCGGTTCATCTTGTTGCGATACACGTTCCACGCACTCGTGCGGCGTGGATAAATGCCTCTGTTTTTTGATGGGCGTATGCATAGTTGTGAGGTCCCTTTTATCAAGCAACCCATATCCAATAAATGTAAACGAATACAAATGCTATCCAAACCCACGCAACCGTTTTCATCACAATACTTTTCCACCCCTCTGTGGTGAAGTAATAGGCAATGTGATTGAATAGTAACATCAACGCGATCAGAGGGCCGAGGTATTGGTCATAGCCAAAACGTTGCCATGTGAGAAGTCCAAACACGTTGAAGGTAAGCAGGCAGAGAATAATCGTAAGGAAAACGTATTTCCAGAGAGAGCGTAATGTAAACTCGGTTTCTGCTGATAGTGCTTTTAAATCTTCAGGAGTGCCGGGATACATTTCTCGAAGTGCTTGTTGGCGTTCTTGTTCGTCTTTAATTTTCGCCTCAAGATCTCGTTTTTCAGTGTGGGTTAACTGGCGCATGAAAGTCACCTACTAACAGGTTATTGGAATTAGTTTTTATTTTACAATAAATGCCATTCAAATGTCAATAGAAATGTCCGGGCCTTAGGATTAGGGCATTTAGTTCTCCCGTAGGCGGGATCTCTGAATCCCAACATCTCGCGGTAGGAGCGATCTCTGAATCGTGACGTTGTGCCGAAAACGAAATAGCCCTACCCTCGGAGATACTTCTCTTGACAACAATCGATAGGTGTGTATAATAAAAGAAAATCTGGTAAGGTTTCCCGAAGGAGTTGCAATGCACAATCCAGGTCCGAATCTGTTATATATTCACTCCGACCAGCATGATGCTTACGTGATGGGTTGTTATGGCGACCGGCTGGTTCAGACACCTAATCTTGATAGGCTCGCTGCCGAAGGGGTAGTGTTTGAAAACGTCTATTGTCCTTCGCCGATCTGTGTGCCGTCTCGGATGTCGATGTTGAGCGGGCGATACCCTTACGAGAACGCGGTGTGGACAAACAGCCATGTCCTCGATTCTGGGATTCCAACTTTTGCACACGCGATGGGCGCAGCAGGCTACCGGCCTGTCTTAATCGGGCGAATGCATGCACTCGGACCGGATCAGCTGCACGGTTATGCAGAGCGACTCGTCGGCGACCATGGACCGAATCATCCGGGTGGGCGCGGTGTAGACCACGGGGAACTTTCCGGTACAGCGGGCCCTGCACGCGTGAGTCTCCAAAAATCGGGAGCCGGTCAAAGTGCCTATCAGGTTCACGATGAGGATGTGACTGCTGCAACCGTTGACTATATTAATCGGCTCGGTGTTCAAAAACGGGCGGGCTTGTTGGATACGCCGTTTTCTATCTCGGTTGGGTTTATGCTGCCGCATCAACCTTTTGTTGCGCGTCAAGAAGATTATCAACTTTACGAAGGGCGGATGACAATGCCTCAAAATCCTGAACCTTTTTCAGAGGAATTGCATCCCTACTTTCGGTGGTGGCGTGAAAAGTGTGGCATCGTTTCGGTTTCCGATGCCGAGGTGCTCCGCGCACGCACGGCGTATTGGGCATTGGTAACGCGGATGGACATGATGATTGGGCAGATCTTGACATCCCTTAGAGAAAACGGTTTGGACGAAAATACACTGATTCTCTACAGCTCGGACCACGGCGAGCAGATCGGCGAACACGGGCTTTGGTGGAAACAGACATTCTATGAGCATTCGGTGAAAGTTCCCGCAATCCTTTCATGGCGCGGTACTTTACCGGAAGGCGTGCGGTGCAATCGCGTCGTCAGTTCGCTGGATCTGAATGCGACGATGCTCGATGCCCTCGGTGCGACACCTTTGCCACATTCTCGTGGCCGAAGCACCCTACCGCTTCTTCGCGACGAAGACACGCGATGGGAAGACATCGCTTTCTCTGAGTATTGTACCGACGAGGGCTGTTATCATCGCATGGTTCGAGATGGGGATTGGAAACTCAATTATTATCACGGGCAACCAGTGCAGCTTTTCAATCTGAAGGAAGATCCGAATGAATTGCGGGACCGGGCAGACGACCCGGGGTGCAGCAACATCTTGGCACAATTGACACAAAAGGTATTGGACGGTTGGAACCCTGATGAGGTTGCAGGGCAGATGGCTGCCAAACGCGCAGACTTGCAAATTCTCAGCCGTTGGGGACGAAACACACAACCGGCGGATCAGTACCGTTGGAACCTGCTACCAGAGATGGATTATTTGGATTGAGTAGTCTTTTGAATGAAAAAGCCTAAACTTGTCGTTGTGGGACGCGGGACAGAAATGGGGCTCCGCCCTTACGAATGACGTGAATCTGGTATAAGAGGAGATACAACATGGCGAACAGTCCAATACTTAAGGGTGAACCTTTTAGTGAAGAGAAAACAGCACAGATAGCCGAACAATTCTTCCGTGATGGGTTCGTCCATATTCCGGGCGTGCTGACCGGCAAGGAGGTTGCCGCGCTCCGAGAGAAAACTGACGAACTCTTCGCAGATGCACAACTCGCAGAGAGAACAAACCCAGAACTGGCAGATGTGAGATATATCCAGATGGGCGCACACGCCGTGTCAGGCGAGTCGTTACCTTTCATTTTGCGGAACACGATCGAACTCGACCAGATCTTTCGGGATATGTTGCTCCGAGAGCCTATTCTGAGTTTGGCAGAGTCGATAGTCGGCAAGGACTGCAAGTTTTGCGGGCAGAATGTGCTGCGGAATCTCCCCGGGCTTTCCATTGACCGGTGGCATGTCGACGGCTCTATCCACTTTCCTGTCAGCGATGAGATGCCGCGCCACGATGCTCGCCTGCGGATGCCTGTGATGTGGTTTACTGTTCAGATAGCGTTGAGCGATATTGATTCAATTGAGGAGGGACCCACGCAGTACGTGCGCTGCAGCCATTATTCCGGTAGGCATCCGAACGGTGCCGACTCTTCACATGGGGAACCTGAATTTGAAGGTAATAAGCCAGTCTCTGTTTTCTGCAAGGCGGGCGACATCTATCTGCAGGATCCGCAGTGTTGGCACCGGGGCGCGCCGAACCTTTCCAATAAGACGCGTTATATTTTGCAATCGCAGTATGCGGCTTATTGGGCATATTGGCGGTTTAGTCTCTGCAACAGCGTGCCTGTGCCTGAAAATGCCCTCCAAAGTGCCAGCGATCGGTTGTTGAATCTATTGGGACGCAGCCGCCCAGGCACTGTGAATTGATACATATCGCAGCCATCTCATAAAACGCATGCGAGGCACGGGGATGTCACACTACGGGATATGGAACGAATAGAAGCGAGGAAAAGGAACATGCATGAAACACCACTACACTTCAGAACAATTACCGAGATCGCGGAAGGGATTGCTTCTAAGCAGCTATCGCCTGTGGAGGTAACGACTGCGATGCTGGAGCGCATTGACCGGCTTGATAGCCGATTGAAGAGTTACGCTACAGTGATGGCGGAACACGCAATGGCTGCAGCACAGAAAGCCGAAAGCGAGATTAACGCTGGGCAGTGCCGCGGGCCGCTGCACGGCATCCCTATTGCCATAAAGGATCTCTGCTTCACTAAGGGTGTCCGCACGATGGGTGCAGCGACAGTGCTCGCAGATCATGTACCTGAGTTCAATAGCACGGTTGTCGCAAAACTTGAAGCGGCGGGGGCGATACTGCTTGGCAAACTCAACTTGACTGAAGGCGCAATGGGTGGCTACAACCCTAAATTCGAGATTCCCAAAAACCCGTGGAACGCCGATCGGTGGACAGGCTCGTCATCAAGTGGCTCCGGCGTTGCAACGGCGGCGGGCTTGTGCTTCGGTTCACTCGGCAGCGACACAGGTGGTTCAATCCGCTTCCCTGCGGCAGCGTGTGGCACCGTGGGACTGAAACCGACCTGGGGCAGAGTGAGTCGTTACGGTGTGCTTGCGCTTGCTGAATCGATGGATCACGTCGGCCCCATGACCCGGGGTGTCGCTGATGCAGGGATTATGCTTGAGGCAATCGCTGGCTTTGACCCGAACGATGCGACTTCGCTGCCAGATGCTGTTCCTAACATGCTTGAGGGGCTTGGGCAGAACATCCGAGGTGTTCGCATCGGGTTCGACGAAAACTACGCAACGAACGATATTGACGTTGAGCTCGCCGAAGCAGTGTGTGCTGGTGTGGAGGTGTTGAAAGCATGTGGTGCGGAAATCGTTGCAGCGCAACTGCCTGACATGGATGAGTACGTCGCCGCGTGGCCGACGCTGTGTTCCGCCGAGGCGGTTGCAGCGCATGCAGCCACCTATCCCTCCCAACGCGATGCTTACGGGCCCTGGTTCCGAGGCTGGCTGGATATGGGAGCGAAGGTGACAGGCGCGGAATATGCCAAAGCGAACAATTTGAGAGCCGCCTGCACGGGGCATATCAGAAGGGTGTTTGAGCAGATTGATGTGCTGGTATGCCCATCCATGTCAGCACCCCCGCATTTCGTCACGCCAGAGATGTTGTATGGACCGAACGAAGCCCGGCCACCGAAGTTCCAACGGTTCACGGTGCCGTTTGACTACAACGGCGCGCCAACGCTATCTGTACCGTGTGGCATGAATAGCGAAGGGCTACCGTTGAGTATCCAGTTTGTCGGAAAACATTTGGCAGAGCCGTTGTTATGTCGGACCGGTCATGCTTATGAGATGGCAACAGCGTGGCACACTCTCCATCCCGATGTTTGAATCTATTGCTTCAACAAACGGAGGCTACGGTAAATGTGAAGGTAGGGGCAGATGTTTGTACCCGCCCCTACAGTTCGATGAAAACGAAAGGCTCCTGGTTTTTGACCTTAAGCATTTTAACACAAGTTCGTAAAGAATCAAAAGAAAAATCGCAGTGACATTTCGTTTTTTGCTAAAAAAATAAAAAAGCTTGCATTTCCGGTGCGGATAAAGTATAATATACTAAAATTTGCATGAATATGGTATAATCATTGGCACTGATAAGGTAGGTAGAGATTGGAACAGAAACCTCACCCGGATGCTGCAGATGGACACCCGTTTGAAGCGGCAGCGCAAGACGACGCATACATTGCTTTCCCGGGGGGCATCCCCAAAAGATGGTTCGATCCTGCGTTTAACGTTTTCATCACTGTTTTCCTGGGCTACGCTTTATGGGTTGTCGTTGCTGAATTTCGGGAAGGCGAGACATCGGGCGCATCTCTGGTTGTGATTGCGAAATCCATTGTTACGCATCTTTCCAATTTCTTTGTGGTCTTCACCTTAGTTCTCATTGCCTTTTGTAAAGGATTGGAGCGTATTATGTATTACTTAGATGCGAAAAAGCAAGCCGCGCAGTATAAACAGCAGGCTGAACAGTATAAACAGCGCGCAGAGCAGTATAAGCAGCGCGCAGAGCAAGCCGAGGCAGAAAAAGAGCGCCTTTTGCAAGAATTGCAGAGGTATAAACAGAATCGCAGCGACGCTTAGAACCTGCCTCCGACGGCACCGGTGCGCCCGTTTCTACAGCACTGGAAAGTAGGTAGAGATTGGATTGGAGCGTATTATGTATTACTTAGATGCGAAAAAGCAAGCAGCGCAGTATAAACAGCAGGCTGAACAGTATAAACAGCGTGCAGAGCAGTATAAGCAGCGCGCAGAGCAGGCTGAGCAGTATAAGCAGCGCGCAGAGCAAGCTGAGGCAGAAAAAGAGCACCTTTTGCAAGAATTGCAGAGGTATAAACAGAATCGCAGCGACGCTTAGAACCTGCCTCCGACGGCACCGGTGCGCCTGTTTCTACGACAGAGCAAGCGGGGCACTGGGTGCCGATAACCGCGTTCGCGATGTTGAAGTCAAACCGCAAGCGAAATGGTGCCGTCTCTTTCCGTAAAGGAATGAATTTGATCTATTCCCAGATCAATTCGGTGGCAGATGATAGCCCGCTTTCATCACGTTAATCCTGTGAAGGCTATTTTCTGCCGTGATATAGAGGGTGTTACTCGCTTCGCCACGACTGAATGCAACGTTAGTCGGTAGGGCTGGTGTCTTGATGTAAGCCAATTCCTTACTGTCAGGTGAGTAAACGTAAATTCCCGGGCGAGTTTCGTCGCGCACAGCCACGTAAAGATTCCCTTCCACATCAACAGTGAAACCGTCGGGCCCGTTCTGTGGTGCGTAATCAACGAGCGTTTCTCGGAAGACAGCGGTGCCGTCCGGTGACAAATCATACGCCAGCAATGCCATCCGCCCCTTGTGGGATGTCATGTCATCAGCGAGATTCCCTGTTGCACCGTTGTCGTGGCTGCCGACATAGAGGGTTTTCTGATCCGGGGAAACCGCTATTCCATTTGGTTTGCCCGCATCCGTAACAACGAGATGAATAGTGCCATCTGCATCGATTCGGTAGACACCCATGATGGGTTGTTCGACCGGCTCGTGCCCAGCATATCGCGGATCGGTAAAATAGATTCGTCCCTGCTCATCAATCGCAATATCGTTAGGCGAATTAAAAGGCTTCCCATTATACAACCCGGCGACGATTTCACTTTTGCCGGTTGTCAGATCTGTGCGGGTGATGCGGCGGCCGCCAAAATCCGCGCCTTCCGCGACAACTATGCGCCCTTGCCCGTCAAACTTGATGCCGTTGGACATCCCGCTGGGGGAACGGAACACAGCGGTTTTTCCTGTCTCCGGGTCGTATTTCCAGATGTGCCCTGCCTGCATATCCGCTTGATCCGTGAAGGTAATATCACTGAAATAGACCTTGCCATCCGGGGCAACGGCCGGGCCTTCGGTGAAATGGGCACCGCTGAACACCTCCTCCAGCTCAGCATCCGGAGGGAGGATAGCTTCACCGCCAGGTGCAGTATGGGCAATTGAGGCAGCGGTTAACGCAACACCTGTAACAAAGGCGAATACCGGGGAGGGTGAGATAGGTGGATTCAACATGTTTAACTCCTTCTGGGTAACATGCCAGTTTTGTTTATTGAATGGAAAGATTTTAGCATACATTCTGAACTCGATCAAGTTTAACAATAATCCCTTCTTCCTGTAGGTGAGCCTATAGGAAGTGTAGCTTTTATCGATGAATTTATCCCATCGGATATGGCCCGTGGGTTGTCACACCCTGCCGGGCGTGTGCATACACGGCATCTTGAATCTCAAGGATACGCACCGCATCAGCGACCGTGGGCTCAAAAGGGGTGCCGTCACGAACCGCGTCGAATGCTTCGCTCATCACACCCCGCATCCGTTCACCGTGCGAGATGTCCTCGCTAAATTGGACACCTTCGGTTGTGTGAACTTCGATGAGCGGTTCGCCGTTGCGTCCGTACTGCTCAAATACCGATGCCTTTGTGCCAACAAATCGGAAGAAATGATCGCCACTGCGCGTACCTGACGGATAGGTGTAGCCGGACTCAACAATGCCGGTGATACCGCTTTCCGTTCGTAGTACACCGATACCACTATCCTCTACACCGCGGCTGTACATGGCATTGGACATCACTGCACCAACGACTGTAATTTGCTGCTGGCCGACAAACTGAAGAAACGTATCGATGCCATGTGCTGCCTCAACTGCCCAGCAGCCCCCACCAGACACGCTCGAATCGTTGTGCCACGCTGAGGGTGTTGCATCGTAACGGGACGGAGAACCGTTGTTTAACCTGCTGCTGTACAATACAAGTTCGCCTAAGCTGCCATCTGCAACCATCGCTTTAACCACGCTGACAATTCGGCTTGCACGATTTGGCAGCACAAGCGCGCTGAACACGCCGTGCTTTTCGGATGCCTCTGCGGCGGGACGCAGCCGGTCAGCACAGTCCGCAAACGGTTTGTCCAAGAGGTAGGGGGTACGCCGGTCAACACATGCCTGAACGTGGTCCGGCATCTCAATATGCTTTCCTGCAACGAGTGCGGCATCCGGATTGCTTGCATCAAGGCATTCGCCTGCGGTTGCAAATCCGGGGCATTGAAAATCTTCCGCCAATTGTTGCCGAGGTGCAGCCTCGCCATCCATGACACCGACAATCTCATGCCCGAGCGCGTGCGCGGTGCGTGCCATACTTCGCCCATGGTGGCTATAAGAAAGAACAACCAGTTTCATGTTTTATCTCCTATAAAAGAAGTCTTTGAGCGATAAGCGCGCAATACCGGTCATTTTCTAAAAACAGGTTAGGATGCCCGACGTTTGCACCTCTCAAGCGGTTTGCTGTGCGTCGCTGTCGGTGGCGGTTTCAGGGGCATCGCTGCGGGGGTCGGCGGTAAAAGTGAAATCCTCTGTTTACGAAACATTGGAAAACCTCCTAATACGGTGAAATTAAGTGTTCTAAATCGTACTCACGAAGCACAGCATTGAACTTCGCTGTGCTAAATTGACTCGACTTGGACTTGGCTTCAGAACTTGTCCAGGTCGTCATCGTATAGAGCGGGCGCATCCGTTGAACAGACGCTTCAAGTGCCTCGATTTCCGCAGTGAGCCGATTCACTTCGGCAACATCGCCGCGTGACTCCGCCCACCCCTGAGCGTCTTGAAGCTGCTGATACCTTTCGTATTCCTCGCGGGTCGGCGCGAACCCAACGCCCATCTTTATTTCAACACACGGCTCGCCTTCTTTCTGTAAAACCGGTGTGCCGTTTTCATCTAAAAGCGGCACACCGATGTCCTTCCAGCGATACTGATATCCCCGCGGAGGCGGTTTCAGCCCACGTTGAAGATAAAACTGGTCAAAGATTCGCTGAGACAGCAGACTCCAGCCAACGCACAGCACAAAGAACGCTAACGCCCCGATAAAAAGGCGGTTGCTGAAAACGTCTTTTAACATGTTAAATTCTCCTGTTTTGAGTCCCGACACACGTTAACCTTTATCCAAGTCGTTGGGGGCTCCGTCTCCCCTCGACAAAGAAACGCCCCCTCGACGCGGAGAAACTCCGAATTGCGAAACGGCTTTAGACCTTTGAGGTTCTTTTAAACTCTCAATTAGTCTTTCTTTCAAGCGAATTTACGAAAGTGCGATAAACCTATACCACGACTGCGTTTTACCCTGTTGATAACTTTGTCAATTTGCACCTATTTTGTGCATTGTAGTCGAGCGGAACAGCCCTGCATAGCCCCTCGCAGATATTTAAAAAACAGCTTTTGACACCCCAGGGATAGCGTTGATGCACGTCGCATCTGGGCGAAGGTGGTATTAACCCCTGCAAAGCAGGGGAGACATACCCTTAGCCGCAAAAACGCTATCAAAAGGTTCTAACATCGGTGGCAGTTTTCTGATTGCTGATGGCCGACTGCTGACAGACATCAAAAAATAAAATAGATGAACGGATTGTACGTCTGCGTTGCCAAAACAGCGAGAGATAACCAGAGCAGGCCTATGCACAACCCCATTTTGAGAAATGTCAATTGTTGTGTCCAATCCCATGTCTGTGGAAAGCACCAGACGACGATGCCAGCTACGCACATAATCAACAGGTAGTAAGGTTGATAAAGGACACCAGCAATTAAATCAGTGCTGGTGTGAACCTGCACCTTGCTGAACATGCATTGCAGGTAAACGATTGCGTCCGGTAGTTCACTAATCCGAAAGAAAACCCACGCTATTAGTACGAGTAGGAACGTCGCTATGACTCGAAACAGTCTGGGTAGCGATTCGTAAAAACTTGCCTTTCCTTGTTTCCTTTCAAGTGAAAGCATACCGCCGTGAATCCCACCCCAGATAACAAAATTCCAAGACGCGCCGTGCCATAAGCCGCCGAGTCCCATCACAAGTGCCAAGTTGATGTAGGTGCGAGAAGAGCCTCGCCGGTTTCCACCGAGCGGAATGTAGAGATAATCGCGCAACCAACTGGAAAGCGAGATATGCCACCGCCTCCAGAATTCTGTAATAGATTCAGCACGGTAGGGTGAATCAAAGTTCTTGGCAAAAGTAAACCCTAGCATTAACCCTAAGCCGATTGCCATGTCGGAATAACCGCTAAAATCAAAATAGATTTGAAATGCATACGCCATTGCACCATACCACGCCTCAAGCGTGCCAACTACACCGGCACCGAACACTGTGTCTGCACACTTGCCACAGGGATTGGCAATCAAAACCTTCTTTGCCATACCGAGCGAGAAAAACGCGATGCCGCGCGTGAACTTTTCCAACGTATGCGTACGATGTCTCAGTTGACCGGCAATTTCTGAAAACCGAACGATAGGTCCGGCGACGAGTTGTGGAAACATTGACACATAACAGGCGAAATCAATAAAATTCCGAATCGCTTTGCCGTCGCCGCGATAGACATCAATCGTATAACTCATCGACTGGAAGGTGTAGAAGCTGATTCCGAGCGGAAGCGTCACGTGAAGAACTCCCTCCCACATCGGCAGACTGAGCCAGTCCATAACAGAGTTAACGTTCGCGATACCGAAGTTGAAGTATTTGAAAAATCCTAAAAGGGACAGATTTGAACAGATTGAAACCGTCAATGCCAATTTGCGGTTGCGGTGACGCTGACTTCCTGAGATGACGCGACCACACGTATAATCAATCAGCGTTGAGGCGAACATTAGCAAAACAAACAAGGGGTTTGCCCAACCGTAGAAGATATAACTAAAAAGCGTCAACCCGAAGTGTTTTGCTCGGCGCGGGAGCAGATAGTAGCTTACGAGCGCAATAGGGAGAAAGTAGTAGACGAAGATATGCGAACTGAAAACCACGCCAAATCTCCAAGACTGACACAACTACGAGAAAAAACGCGCAGATTGTGTCAATCCTATCTCTTTTAACTTATGTTCACTTCTTGTCATAACGTTGCCGGATTTCTTCTAACTGCTGCGTCAACTTTGATGCCCCGAGCGCATTCAGATGGTCAAGGTCTTTGAACATCTCTGAAAGGAAATCGTGATTCCCACCCTGAAGGAAATCAACAAAAACGAGATTCGGGTGCTGTGCCTCTAATTGCTTCAATCGATTTACCAGTTCTCGGTACCCCTTCTGGGATGTGCCGTCATCGTCCACGACGGGCCGGTCCCGCATAATTGGGTGGAGAGGGGACAAATACAGCAAAATCTTAACATCCCGTTCGTTCAATGAGGAGATCATTGATGTAAGACGGTTCCAGCACTTCTCAGAAATCTCCCATCTCTGCCCCATTTTTTTTACTTTTGGAGGATGCCATACCTCAGCCTTGAACTTCCAACCCCACGGACGTTCGCTCCAGTACTCCGAGACATAAGGTGTTGAAGTGATTTCGTTAACCGTCCTTTTATTTTCCTTTCCATTGGATGTATTCCAGAGCGTTTCGGCATGCTTCTGATCAAAGTCGAAACCGCTGCTTTTTAACAATCGCCGGCCAGCTGAATGCTTAAAATATCGGTTCACCACGCGAGGGGACATCTGATAAACCACCCACGCCAAGTTGGGCAATTTCAAGAGATATTCATCAACGACAATTTTCTGGAATTCCAACGGACCGCCTGAAATAGCAAGGTTATATGCCAGTGGGGTTTTGCGATTTTCCTCACCATAAAACATTTCTGCTTGAATGCCTGACTCACCCCGCGAGTCCCCTAAGGCAACAAGCTTCAGCTGATCTTTTAGTCGCCAGAAAACCGGCATTTTCTCTGAAAAAATGCTGTCGTAGTCGTACCTTTCTTCAACAGATCGGTTCTTGAGAATCTTCTGTCCGACATCGTGATAGAGTCGAATGTCAACGTCTAACGTAAGCGTATCACTGGTATAAAGGCTCTCCAATTCGCTAAATTGCTGGTATGGATAGAGGTGGAGTGTCCGTGAACTTCCTATTTTTGCCTGTCCGATTGCCTGGGGTTGGTTGTCATAGATTGCCCAGTGCGCAACGCGGAGTTTTTTGCCTGTAAATTTGCCCTCAAGGCGTTTCTGGACGCTGTACTCGTAAAACACGAGTGCGTCTCGATAGGGGGCGATGTCAGAAAGCGTCGGCATCTTGGATTTCGCGAGCAGCTTCACCTTAAGTTGGATAGGTTCGCTCATGTCTATATCCAGCAATCTACCATCTTCTGCAATTTCCAAGTCGATTTCCACGCCGAACTCTTCGGCTTCGACATCGTAATACATTGTATAGGCTTGCAAACTACTTCCTACGACACTCATGCCGAGTTGGGTTTTCCGTTCCACGTCCTTAATTTGCAGGGTGCCGACGTGTTGATGAACCGTATCTTGGACCGGTATCGGAAGTTCCGAGAAAGCAATCTCCTCCGTAACATCCTTCTCCCTCAGTGTGCCATCGGCTGCGAACTCCAATTCGATGTCAATTCTGTCGTTTTTCGCCTCTATGTCGTAGACAATTTCGCCATCCTCTTTTTCCCGATCGACATCGCTAATTGGTACGTCCCCAATTTCGCGGAAGATAGCCTTCTGAACAGCTTCGGGAACTTTATCGAACGATATGTCCTTAGAAAATCCCTCAACGCTTACAGCAAGGAAACCTGCTATCAGGCTGAACATGAAAAACTGCATCCAGCATAATTTCTTCAAAATATTCTTCCCCTCCCATCGTCTGAATCGCGATTGAGTTTTCCAAATCACCGATCTTTTTACAATCATTCGGATCAGGACGTTTACAGAACGCGAGTACCTCCAAGGTGTTTTAGTCCGTTACAACCGATATGTTTATAGTGATACAGGCGTGCTTGTATCCATCGTTACCACAACTATTTGCCTGACTTCACTAGAACGCAATCCTCAAGAGTTACGTAGAGGAACGGCTCGCGCGTGTTGGAGTAATTGTCCCTACGCAATCCACCTGCATACTCACTTACTCTCCCTTTTATTTTTACCGAATCACCCACCTTGAGATTACGAAGTGAGTACGCCTCCGAACGATTAAAATTACACTTTACCCGTTCCACTTTGCCTCCACCATGCTTAGAGCTTGATACTGGATTTCTCGGGGCGGGAATGAAATCACTATAGTCTACTTGAGATTTGCCTCCACCATGCTTAGAGCTTGATTCTGATTCTCTTGTCCCATCGGGCCAAACCCGCCGCGTTTTGCCTCCACCATGCTTAGAGCCTGATCGCAGGGGGGGAATCACACTGGAAAAGTCTATAGCAGTTTTGCCTCCACCATGCTTAGAGCTTGATTTCTGCTTAATCACATCGTCATAGGCTTCTTCCAAAGTTTTGCCTCCACCATGCTTAGAGCTTGATACTTCTTCCAGATTTACACCCTCGTATATATTATACTCAGTTTTGCCTCCACCATGCTTAGAGCTTGATGGTATCAAAAGGTCAATCCTCAGCCAAATTACATGCCGAAATTGGTTAGGATATTTATCAAATTCTTCCTTATAGATAGTGCTTACGTTCCCTGTCAGCGCGATAACTTTGTTACCATAGGTTACGTTGGCACCGTACGCATCCCTCTCATAGTGAGACATAAGATCCCTTGCGCTCAAGGTATGTGGGAGACGAAATTTCCAAATGCTTTTCGGTTCTTTAGGTTTCCCACTTTGCCATACAATTATCCCAAAACCACCCCCTACCACAATTAAAATGCCTAAGAGGATTAGCGCAGCCTTCTTGAATCTCAGAGCTATTACGAGAATGACGAGACTCACCAAAATACAAAGTAGTATGTTCAGCATATCAACTTTTCCTTTGATCTACAATGTTAATTTCACGAGATCGCTTTTATAGACATCCCTTTTTCAAGATAACAATCCGATTGCTGTTTGTGCCTTTCCTGTTATTGGAGACACCCCAGCAATTCGCTGTCTTCGTGAAGTGTTGGGCGTTAATCAGCAGCATTTCGGGAACAAGACCGGCATCCAGCGCAGCTTTGATAGCTGCGTTTTCTAAAAAGACAGCCCCATTGCGCACCTCCCCTACCTCGAACGCAATCTGTCCACCTCGCTTCAATACCCGTCGCAGTTCCACAAAGACATCTGTCATCCGGGCAACCCACTCCTCTAACGACTTTAATTGCCAAATTTTGCCAGCTTCAATCTCTATGCCACAGAACCACATCCGCAACCAGTTGTCCTGCACATAGTCAATAGTATCCAGAAAAGGCGGCGAAGTGACAACCAAGTCAACCGATTCGTCCGCGATTTGGGGTGTCTGATCGGCGGATTCAGTGAGCAGTACAGCATCATCTCGCCAAAAACCATCTGGCAGACTGTGCCGCAACAACTGCTTCGATTTTCGGTGTATCAGCACCTTCGTATCCCGATATTCAGGTTTCTGATTTTGCCTTTCGTTGATTTTCCGCTGAGACGCAACCGAGGCTGCCAAATTCGGTGGAAGGGTATAGACAGAGAAAAAACCACGAGAGTGCCCTGTCAGACGACTACACGCTACCATTTGTAACCATGCATCAACCTTGTAGGAATGATCTGTGCTCTTGACGCTTTGGAAATGGGTTTGCCACGCGTAAATCTCTCTCAGTGTGTCCTCGTGAAAAAAAACGAGGAGTTCTTCGGCGATTTCCGCATCGGCAGACAGCTCAATTTCCTGCAATCTCTTTTCAATATCCACTAACGTCGGCGGATTAAGGCGTGGGTATGTAAGCACTTTAGACAGAGGATTCACATCGTTGCCAATGACACGGTGCCCGTGCAGCTGCGCCTCTATCAAGGTTGTCCCACGCCCCATAAACGGATCGTAAACGATAGATTCTGGTTTGCAGAACCTCTGGATAAAATACGCCGGTAGCTGCGGTTTGTAACAAGCGCGGTACGAAACCTCGTGGAGCGAATGCCCGGCGCGTTGTTTCGCTGTCCAAAACTCGTCTACATGGGTAGGAATAGAAACTGAGTGGCTGTGAGGTCGGTTGAAATCAAAGGCTAATTGCATCTCTCTTAAAAAGGGTGCTCTGTTTAGAAACAGACACATTGGCGGATGTGGATTTTCTCTTTAGCGCAGCTGCACCCCAAATTGCTTCCAAATCCGGGGTACATTCGTAGTCCTTGAAAAAGCGCGAAATATCATCAGATGCTCTTTGTTCCGCAAGCCGCTTTTGGATGAGTTTGACATTCCCCGAATCAAGTTCAATGCCTATTGATTTTCGCCCTAATTGTTCTGCCACCACCAACGTTGTCCCTGAACCTACGAACGCATCTAGCACCAGATCACCGGGGTTTGTGGAAGAGAGGATAATCCGAAGCAGGAGCTGAATAGGTGTCTGCTGTTTGTGCAAGCGATTTCCTTCTGCATCGCGCAACGCTTCATCGCCTGCAAAATAACCGGATGTCAATTCACGAATGTCATCCCACACATCGGTAACGAACATGCCGTTTGCCCGCGCGTGTTTGTAGCCTGCAGGCAGCGGCGGGTCGATGCGTAGGCGATGGAAAACACGCGGTGTTCTGCCCTTCGTTGCAAACGCAATGACCTGGTAGTGCTTTCCAAAACGCTTCATCCCAGGCACAGCCGAAGTCTTCTTTTTCCAGATAATCAGATTTTGAAAATGCCACTTCGCATCGCGCAAGCACTGCAAAACGAATTCCGTATTCTTTTCGCGTTGCATGAAATAGATGGCACCGCCATCAGAAGTCAATGCATAAACCTTTGCACATATTGTGCGCATCCACTCCCAATACTTCTCCGGTGGCATATTATCGTCCCATGCCTTGTATGCCTTGTCCTGATTGAAGGGCGGATCCAGAAAGGTAAGATCTATTCTCGGTTCAAAGTGTTTGCTATCTAGGGCAGTGGTACAACTTTCATGTAGTACGACGCAGCTTTTGCCAAGTGAGTTTTCCATGCAAATACCTTAGGGTTGTGCCTCAGCAATAAAGGCAATCGTTATAGACTTTTTCATGACGAGCGCGCTACGGAAGTGAGTCCGGGGCTTTGCAAATTCCATTGTTACTGATACATGCAGGTTTTCTGATGCTTGGCAACGATAAACTTCAGAAGCCGCACGATGTATTCCGCATCTAAAATCCCGTTATAGTCAGGTGAAAATTCAACAGTGAACGTTGGTTTTTCTACGTCAATGTCGCTGACAACACCGCGAACGAATGCCCAACTGTCATTAACTGTATAGCATCCGAAAATTTCTTGTTCGGTGTTGGAGTCTTTTTGCCAATTAAGCCATGCGGCGGCGAGCATTTCGCCATAGAGTTGAAATTGCGGATCCGGTGCATTAATCCCCCGTTTTGCCTCATGAACAATGAGATAAGGCGGTTGAATCTTCCCACCGAGTGATGGCGCAAGTGCTCCATCAGCCTCGCCTTCCAATGCAAACGTAGCGTAAGCCGCTTTGAGTGGAACGCCACGCCACGCTTGAACATGCCCTTGCTCCGCAAGCACTAACATAGGATAAATTGCACGAGCCCAAAGCGTAGACTCGTTCATAACCATTAGGTTGCGGCGGCGCAAAGTTGATATGAGGTCTTTAAGCCGTCTGAGCTCGTTCTCAGTCAAGTCTATCTGCATCTGCTCCCATACTTCTGCGGCAACGTACTTCCCCTTCAGTGTTACGAGTGTCTTGAGCGTTTCTTCCGATAACTGTGAGAACGCATACGTTGGCATAGTTCCAAACCTCCGTAAACAACTCACCGTCAATGGCCACGGCTTCCTTGAAACAAGGATTTCCCGTACCCTCAATGATTGCAGGGGGCTGTTGCCGCTCTGTAGAACTTATACAAATCTCACAAATCTATACATTGTTTAACCACTATTTTCAATAGTGGTAAACGTCTCTCACATTTGTGGTCAGTGCTGTCATACTTCCTGCTTCAACTGCCACTGCCTCACACCGAGGTCTTACACGGCATCCACAGGCGTTTTACGTCTCGGCTAAGCTGTCCGCGACGTGTCGTAACGATTGTTCGTGTCGTCTCTGATGCTGTAGTGCGATGTCGCAGGTGAGGGTCTCACGTAGGTCTTATCGCCACCTCCACCGTCGGCATCGGTATTTACCCCCAAGAAAGCAGAGGAAGCCTGATTCCCCGCTTTGCGGCTTTAGCCTGATTCCCCGCAAGCGGGGATTCTGGCTTTCTTCTGGCTCAAGCGGCTTTGCAGGGATTCTGGCTTTAGCGGGGCTAATACCTTTCTGCAGTCGCATTGCCAACTCTTCATCCGCAGGTGGTATTCGCCCTGCTTTGCAGGGTAAATACCTTTTTCACGGCGGGTAGGACTGTTCAGCGTGCCACTTCGCATCGTGCAGTAGGAAACGTTGTTCACCACTATTGAAAAAAGTTTCACCACTATTTTCAATAGTGGTAAACTTCGTGGTTAAACTTTGATTACATTTGTCAAGATTTGATTACATTTTACGCCACTGCAACTTACCCCGCAAAGCGGGGAATCAACCCTCTGCATTGCGGATGCTGAAATCGTGCATCATTCACAGAAGTAGGCTGATAACCGCGCTAGACAGTGTACTGCTTGAGCGTGTCATCATCTAAATTCTGTAGCACATCTTTTGGATCATGCTTCTGTGCCTTTTCAAGCTGCTTTTCAGAGAACCCGTGGTCTACAACCACTTCTTCGGCAACATAGATAGGGGCTTCACAGCGGAGTGCCAGCGCGATTGCATCGCTTGGCCGGCAGTCTAGCTCAATTGCGTTCCCGTTTGCTTGCAGTGTTATCCGTGCATAAAAGGTCTCTTCTTGCACAGCGTGCACGCAAGTGGCAGTTACCTTTGCATCAAGCGTTTCAATCGCGACTTTAAGCAGATCGTGCGTCAACGGTCGCTGCGGCACGGCATTTTCCAGCTGCCTTTGGATAGCCGCGGCCTCCGAATCCCCGATCCAAATCAGCAATATCCGATTCAACTCGCCCTCTTTCTCTTTCAGAACAACTATCGGGCTACCGTTCCGCTGATCGAGGGTGATAAAGTTAACGTAAAATTCAACCATCGTCTGTTTCTGTTTGTCCATTTGTGAGTCCTCTCTAAAATGCTAACACAGTTATTAATCGGTTGTCGGCTCACCCAATCTCCGCGCCAAAACCGCTCTTATCGCACGGCTGAATGTCGCATTGGATTTTTGCGTTGCGGCTTCATTGGGAGTTAGCGACTCCCTTGTCTCGAATCCCAGCGCGTGTGCGTCTAATTCCGACAAGAAATCTTCCAAATCCGCGACAGTCAGCTCACCCGACTCCAAATTGGATTCGAATTGCGCAATATGGGCATCCACTTCTCCCGTTGATTCTTCTGCCATCGGCGAGAAAAGGAGTTCTTCAGCCTCCTCATCAGCCTCGCCCACAACTTCCTTCTTTCCAGCCTCTTCTTGCCTGGACTCAAAGTATGCCTTCAGCTTTTTCACGCCTTCTGTCTCTGCCGGTTGTGTTGCTTCTGTCGCTTCTGTTGGTTCTGTCGCTTCTGTCGCTTCTGCCTCACTGCGGATTTCCGCATCGGGTACCAATTCATAAACACCTTGTCGTACTTTCCGAACATATCCACTTTTGACAAGCGCACGCAGGTCTTTGTCAAGAGAAGCGGCGGAACGTCCTAAGTCGGAATCCTCCGAGTCGGCGGGATTTGTTTGTGTATCCACTGCCAAGTTGGAAGCATAATTCCGAACAGTCTGTACAATTTGTTCTGTATCTAGGCCGCTAAAACCGACAATCTCCTTGAGCAACGGCACCGCAGCACCAGCATTCATAATAGAACTGAGAATGCGATTCATACTGCCCGAGTTGCCATTGCCGTTGCTGCCTAAGTCGAGTACTCGAATACTTTCGATGCGTTCGGCTGGTTTCATCAGTTCTCTGGTAACTTCGGGTAGAGATTCTACAAAAGTTAACACGGCATCACTGATAAGCACCTTTGCGTCTGCTTGATTTTTCGCGGCAATTGATGCTTCTTCACCATCGGCTTTCGCTTTTGCCTCTACCAAAAATGCTGCGGCGAGAATTCGTTGTGCTTCGGCTTGGACTTCCGCTGCCGCGAGTTCTGCCTTCGCGGCTTCAACAACGGCGTACGCTTCAGCATCAGCGGCCCGTTCCTTGCCTATCCGCTCTTCGTCCGCTTCTTGCTCTGCCCGAATCAGCGCGACCTTGCTTTGACGTTCTGCTTCCTCAACGGCTTCAGCTGTTAAGACACGTGCTTCCGCTTGCGCCTTTTCCGCCGAAATGCTCAGGAGTTCAATCAGTGCCTCCTCGAGGTCCTTTTCCTTAAGCGAAACCTGAATCGCATTCTGGGCTTGCGCCTCTTTTTCTTCCCGTTCTTTTTCAATAAGTACGATTCTGCTGGCGATGCTCGATTCTTCGACAGCGCGTTCCTGCTCAATCTTGGCTTTTTCGACAGTCAGACTCCGCTGAATTTGAGCCTCTTCAACCGTTTGTTCTTGCTGAACACGAGCAATTTCCACAGCCTGCTTTTGCGAAATCTCGGTCTCTTGCACTTGGTGTTCCTGTTCAATTCGGGCAGTCTCAAGTTTCTGCTTTTGGGAAATCTCAGTGGATTTCACCGCTTCTTCCTGCTTCAGCCGTGCTTCCTCAATAGCTTGCTGTTGCTCAAGTTTATGCGATTCGATCTCGCGTTCTTGTTCGGCTTTATTGGTGGCAATTGCTTTGCGTTGTTCTTCCTGAGCAAAATCAAGCCGTTTCGCCACTTCTAACGCTTGGGTTTCGGTTTCTTCCTCGCGTTGTTTAATTTCAAGTTCCGCTTTGAGCCGATCTTCTTCACGCTTGACCTGGTTTTCATGCTCAATCCGTGCTGTCTCCGTCTGCCGGTCTTCAACTTCCTGCTTGATAGTTTGGATTGCAACCACGTCAAAACGGTTGTTCGCATCAAGTGATTCAAGGGGTGTCTGGTCGAGGTTAGTGACAGCCACGCTTTCCAACTTAAACCCATTCTGCTCGAGGTCGTCCCGGCATGCCTCCTGAACCTGATCGGAAAATTCTTGGCGTTTTTCGTGCAACTCCTGCAAGTCCATCGTTGCAGCAACGCTCCGCAGAACGCCCACGAGTTTTCCTTCGAGCAACATGTTGACTTGGGCCGGTGTTAAGGTTTTATCACCAAGGCTCGCAACGGCTCTAAGCACATCCTGTTCATTCGGCTCAATCTTGACATAGAACTGTGCTTCCAAGTCGGCGCGCAAACTGTCTTTGGTAATCAGTGCAGCTTGCCCAGTTCGTTCAACAGGCAGTTGAAGGGTATTCAAGGAAATCAGTTGGCTAGTATTGGTGATTGGATTGATGAGGCTTCCGCCAAAGACAACCCGTTTTTTGCGTCCACCAGAAATCACCAATGCTGAGTCTGCGGGTGCCTTTTTGTAGAAAGATTTGTAAACTAACAAGAAAATAACGAGCAGCGCAACGATGCTACCCACAACGGTTATAAAAAAACTTGCATTCAACATGGTTCCAGTCTCCTTTTGGCATCAGATTTTCCAACGTGCGTGCTGACAATGCACGACAACAATAAGAAATCAAGACTTGGGTAGGCGTGACGTTAATACCAACGCTGAAATGCCCGCACACTGGGCATTTTCAGGAGATATGAAGTCAGGCAGTTAGGGTAATTCAACTTCTGCTTTTTTCACATCAAAGATCCGTTTTACGTCGTCATAGTTGACGAGAATCACAGTATCTCCTTTTACAGGGACCGCCTCGTCTGCTTTGGCACGACAACTCACCGTTAATTGAGGCCCATTCGGAACTTGCACACGCGCGGTGCCGAAAGTCGTTGTGATTTGCCCACTGATCACCCGGCCTTTTAAACCGAGCAGTTGGACATCCGTGACAGCACGCTCGCTCTCCGGAAACAGTTTTGAAAGAGCGACAGAAATGTAACGCGTCCCTAAAACGCCACAGAAAAACGCAACCACACACGATGCCCAAAGCCACCGTGGGTTCGCCGAGATGTTGAATAGTGCGTTCGCAGTCAAGCCAGAAATCCCCCACGTTGCAAACAGCGACATAAGCACAACCATCAAGGGCACTCTGCCAACATTCAGAAACCCAAATACGTCGGCGAAAGCGGTAAACTGGAGTTCAGAATCCGCATCCATATCGGCATCGGCATCAATGTCAGCATCAATGTCAGCATCAATGTCAGCATCAATGTCGACATCAATGTCGGCATCAATGTCAGCATCAACGTCGGCATCGCCGAAGTCTATCCCACCTGCCACAAGCCGGAAAATAGCCAATAGGAATACGACAGCCAGTGGTGCTGTAAACCAAACGTTGTAGGAGACGAAGAGGTAATTCAGAAAATCATGCATGATTCTACACAGGTATGTGTTCAGCGATGAGCGCGTAGGCACGCTGTGCTGAACGGAGGTTGATATTGTCGACCCAGTGAACATTGCGCACAACGCTAATTTCAAGCCGTGCTTGGCAGAGAAGCCGATGTTTGAAGTGTCGGACAAGTTTCACATCACGAATCTCAGCAAATAACACATTACATCGGACGTTAGCATAAGACATCGAGAGGATTCCCATATACCGCTCATCTATGACAAGCACCCGGTGCGAAGTGATGAAAACAAAATCCGGGCGCAGCAGGGCAGATCTCCCTAAGATGCACAATCGGATATGTTCATCGTTGCGCAATTGAGCGCGCACAATCTTTTGAATGCGAGGTGGCATGTTTCCAAGTTCTGCCATGTCACTTTTCAAAGTTGTTATTACGCAGGTAAAACTATTTGACAGGAATTGCTAGAACCTATCTCGTAAACTTTCTTCCATGACGCGCTTTGTAAACGCACGCGCGCTGCCATATTATGGGATGACTCCTCGTTGAAGTTCCAAGTGTGCAGCACAAAATTTGGGAATGGAGGTGGCGGGAATCGAACCCGCGTCCGAAAGCACTTTGATAGAGGCTACTACATGCTTATCACAGGTTTTTATATTCGCCCGTCAGACTCCCCCGTGCAGGATCCATAACGGCCTATCTCAAGTAGAGATTCGCAGCTTGCCCCTTGAGAACAAGCAAACCGCTAGCCCGTATTACGACGCTTTAGCTTCTCTGACAGGCGGCAGGTCTGCCAAGCGTAGCCGCATTAAGCAGCTAATGCTAATTCTTCATCAGCATTTATAAGTGTTCCGCCTATTTAACGAGGCCTGCGGAGACCTCGGCATGCAACCCGTATCGCATCTACCTTCGTCGAAACCAGTACACCCCCGAATTGTGGGGACAGCCCTGTGCATCTGTCCAAATTATTGATAGCTCCGAAGTTCACGCGCGACTGTCTCGCGCTCAATTTTATCACGTTTATCGTAAAGCCGCTTGCCTATTGCAACAGCCAACTCCAGTTTCACCTTGCCTTTGCTAAAGTACGCCCGAACCGGCACGATAGTCATCCCTTTTGAACGGATTGAGCGTTCAAGTTTGCTTATTTCCCGACGATGCAACAGGAGTTTGCGTTTCCGCTTCGGCTCGTGATTCGCACGGTTCCCGTGTTCATAGGGCCCGATATGTGCATCTGTCAGAAATATCTCACCATCGTTGATTTGGGCGTAACTATCCGTCAGATTGAATTTGCCCGCCCGAATTGCCTTGACCTCGGTGCCTTGCAACACAATGCCTGCCTCATACCGGTCGCGCAAATGATAGTCATACCGTGCCTTCCTATTGACAGTAATCACCGGATGCTGGCTGGAATTTTTATTAGTTTTCATCATTTTCAACTCACTGTCCATAATCATATTAATTATAGCATAACATTAAATCACATGCAAGGAAAAACTTCAAAAATTTATCAGTAGAAATTCTGAAGTTTTTTCGAGAAACAAGGTTTTAGTTGCAAACCGTGCGTAAATCTGATAAACTATACACATGCTATTCACCTAGCTCAAAACTAGGAAGGAGGATGTGATGCAACAACTTTACGATACCCGCGCTCCGAATCCGCCCTCACGCGCAATCCTGGTCGGCGTTAATCTCCGAGGGGCCCTGATGCACGACACCGAGGAATCGCTACAGGAACTACGACAACTCACGGAAACTGCCAACATTGAAGTCGTTTGTGAGACGATTCAACCGCGCAATGTGCCGAACCCCACCTATTTTATTGGTGAAGGAAAGGTTGAAGAACTGAAGGCACTCGGGGCAGAACTCCAAGCGGATGCAATTATCTTTGACGAAGAATTGTCACCGGCGCAGACCCGGAATATTGAAAACACAATTGACATTGCCACAATTGACCGGACAGGGCTCATCCTCCAGGTTTTTGCCCAACGTGCGTTGACAAAGGAAGCGCGGCTACAGGTGGCATTGGCACAACTGGAATACGCATTACCGCGGCTGACGCGGATGTGGACACACCTCTCACGCCTCGCGACCTCAACGGGCGGAGGCAGCGGCGGTTACCTTCGCGGTCCCGGGGAAACCCAGCTTGAAATGGACAGGCGGTGGATTCGCAGACACATCTCTCAAGTCAAAAAGGCACTAGATACCGTTGAAAAGCGGCGGCACGTTCAGCGGCAAAATCGCTCTGAAAAAATCAAGGTATCTCTCGTCGGATATACGAATGCCGGGAAATCAACCCTCTTTAATGCGCTAACAGGCGAAAGCGTCTTGGCTGAAGATAAACTGTTTGCAACCTTGGATTCCACTACGCGGCGGGTGAGTTTACCCCAAAACCAGCTGATTCTGTTGAGTGATACCGTCGGTTTTATCAAGAAGTTGCCACACCAGTTGGTTGCAGCGTTCAAGGCAACGTTGGAGGAGGTGACCGAGGCAGATCTCTTGATTCATGTCGTTGATGTCAGTCACCCGGAGGCAGAAGCACAGATAGCCGCTGTAAACGAGGTCCTTGAAGAATTGGATGCCACTGACATTCCGACGGTGATGGTTTTCAATAAAATTGACAGCCTCGAAGCGGAGGATGAGCTACAGGTGCTACGGAGCCGCTATCTGGATGCCCTTCCTGTCTCCGCACAACACGGCGACGGTATTGAGAAGTTAATGGAAGCGTTGGCAAACCGTTTTGTTGAGCGCGGTGCTTTGCTCTCCCTCAGTATCCCTTATGCAGAAGGAAAAGCGTTGGATTTACTCTACAAGTACGGTACGGTGCTTGAAACTGAATACGCTGCGGAGTTTGTTCATGTGAAAGCCCGCATGCCGAGTCGTTATTTCAAATCGGTTGAGCAATTTTTGGGCACTGCCGAGTCAAATTCTGAAGATTCATTCAGCGCGCACGCCTCCGCAGCGGCAGAATAGGGTGCGTAACAATGGGTTGGCTAGACCGGATTGACATTGGACATGACTTACAAATTTGCCCGGATTGTGACCGGGAATACGAAGTGCTTGATCAGTTTTTGGGAAGTCCATCGGAAGATGGGCCGCACAACTGGATTGATGCCGTGTTCAACGACGCGTATTATGTTGCCCTGCGATGCCCACAGTGTCTCGAAACACGGCATCTCTGTATCCAATCGTTGACTGCGGCACAGTTCCACGCCGAAAATGAGAAACAGGAGGAAAAATGAAAATTGGCGTTACCCAAATTATTCTCGGAAATCTATCCCTGGAGGACACGCTGTTACTCTGTCAGGATGCCGGCTACGATGCAGTTGAACTCACCTTCGGTGAGGGGAAAGACACCGACATCAATATGAGCGATGCGGAGCTCCACGGCATCGCCGCCAAGTGCGAAGCCGCCGGGGTGGACATCAGTAGTATCACAGCAGGCTATGCCGACCGCGGCAATCTGCTCAGTCTCAGCGCATCACAGCGTGAAAAGGGCAAGGTTTCCCTCGCTCGTGGCCTGGAGGTTGCAGGCGCACTCGGTGTCGGCGGAATTTTATTGCACCCTGGTCAACTTACCGTTGAGGGTACCTACCAACAAGTTTGGGATAACCTCGTGGGCGTGCTGAAAGAACTCGCCCCTTCAGCGGAAGCGCACCAAGTCGCCATCGGGCTGGAGAACGTATGGAATAAATTCCTGCTCAGTCCGAAGGAGATGCGGGACATTGTAGACGAAATAGACAGCGATTGGGTAGGTACCTACCTGGATACAGCGAACATGATGGCGTATGGTTACCCCGAACATTGGATTCGCGAGCTTGGCCACCGCATCAAACGGGTCCACTTCAAGGATTTCTCGCGCAGTGCTCACCAGTTTGTTAACCTGTTAGATGGGGATACGGATTGGGGGGCAGTCATGGAAGCGTTCCGGGCTGTCGGTTACGACGGTTACGTCATTCACGAGGTTGGCGGCGATAGAGCAGCACAAATCGATCTGGCGCAACGGATGCGCAAAATCATTGCAATGTAACCCTAAAAGAGCAGGCGATGGCTTCAGCAGAAACCATCGCCTCATGCCGGAGGTCGGACTCGAACCGACATGGACCTAGGGCCCGCTGGATTTTGAGTCCAGTGCGTCTACCGATTTCACCACTCCGGCACTTCGTTACATGCAAATAGGTGCTTATATATTAGCACATTTTCAGAGAAAAGTCAAATTTTTCTATAGCAAGTTTTGGCTTGCAAGCGACACTAAAATTATGGCGAATCAACAACACAACCTTGCATCTGAAAACCTATTGCAGCGCTTTTTTATAGGTGCGAAAGCATTTGTTTGGCAGTTGATGAAAAAAGAGACATGGCAGGCGTTGTGGCACTGGGGCCTTTGGCGCGTTACACCGAAACGCCGCCGTATTCTAAAATTGAGGCACCAGCTCCAGCCCCTTGATGCAAATGCACCCGCCGAAATGCGCGCGCTGCGCGATGAAATCTTCGCAAAGAGTTGCTTAGAACTGCAGCAACCAGAAGAACAACAGATTCTCTTGGATGTCCTCAGACATGCCCAGAAGCCACTCGGGTATGAACAAATCTTTTTCGCGGCAATCTACCCGGTTTTAGTGAAACGGGACATGGCGGCGATTCCGATTGCCACAGAAGTGAACCACCGCCTTGACGTGGAGATTGGCTACCTCGGGCACAGTGAAGATTACTTTTTTTGGGTTTTTGAAATTGATGGCACAAAACGTCTGACCCTTGAAACGCCGCTTGAGCCGCGTATAGAAGTGCGCGCTGACAAACGCTACGTGGTCTATCCGCTCGGAAGCACAGGGCTTGTGGAGACAGACTACGCCGCTTATGCGGAGCAATGGCTTCTGGAATCACCCCGTTTAGCCACTGCTCTTCCGCTACTTGCTGCCGCTTATGCAGAGCAGTGGCTCCTTAACGCGCGGGTATACCTTGCACACATTCTCAGAGATCTGAAGAAACGGAATTACAAGGTGACAGCAACGGCAATACCCGATTTTGAACGGGCGAGGTTGTCACTCTTACGCCGTCTGTCCCTGGCCCGGCTAGGAGAACGTCAATCTCGGTCCGCACGCCGAAATCGGTGAGATAGATGCCCGGTTCAATTGAGAAACAGATGCCAGGGATAAATACGCGTGCATCTCGTGTCTCCAGATTGTCTAAATTCACGCCGTTTCCGTGGATAGTGGTGCCGATGTTGTGTCCGGTGCGGTGGATAAAGAATTGTCCATATCCCTTTTCGGTGATGTACTCGCGAACGCAGTCATCTACAGCATACCCATAAATGGGTTCATCGGCTGCCCATTTTTCACGGATAAACGCCACTGCCCTGTCTCGCGCTTCCTTGACAATCTCAAAGATTTCAACGTACCGGTCAGGCACCGTCTCACCTGCATAAGCTACCCATGTTGTATCCGCGAAAACGGCATCCGGTGCCTTCTGCTTTGCCCACAAATCAATTAAGATGAAGTCGCCGGTTTTAATCGGTTGTGTATGCGTTGCCGTGGGCGCGTAATGCGCATCGCTGCTGTTCGCATTGACAGCGACAATCGGCGGATGGTCGGTTATCAGTTCCATTTCATCAAACTGCCGAAGCAGTTGCTGCTGAACGGCATATTCTGTAATAGCGTTGCCAGCCCGCAGTTGTTCACCAATCCACGCGAAGGCGTAGTCTTTTGCCTGCAACACCAAGCGTGCGGCTTCTTGATGCCCGATGGCCTGGGCTTCGCTCAGGCGTGCCTCGACGCGTTGTGCAAGTTCCGCAGAAGAATGCACCTCAACCCCAAAACCTCGAATCCACTCCAATGTGCCAGCGTCTACGCGTGAAATGTAAGGAATCGCGGCGTTTGGCGAATACTCCATCGCAACCGCTTTAACGCCAGCGAGGAGGGCATCCATTTCTGCGTGAAGCTCCTCCCATCCCGCGTAAAGCGTCACACTTCCTTGCACATCTACGAAGTTTGACGTTTCGATGCGATGAATCAGCCAGCGCGGTTGTCCGTGCGCAGGAATAAGACAGAACCACCTGCGCGTAATATGTGCCTCGGCGAGCCCTGCAACACTTTGTGCAATCGGATTGCTGCCTCGAAAATCGTATAGAAGCCATGCATCTAGGCGTAACGCTGCTAAGGCAGTCTGAATTTCTGCTATTTTCATTACCCTCTAACCTATAAATGGAGAACGTATTTCTAAACATTGATCTTGTACCTACAAACACAAGTGTCATGATAACACAAAAGTTCATAGCTGTCAAAGCAGATTTCATTCTCGCGCGCGCTTGATGCCACCTTCCCAAATTCGGTTGCCCTCTGTTTACCTTGCATGTTATCATTATTTTCAAGCGATGCGTATTATTGATGAGTTGCCTGCGTTAAAGTCGTAGGAACCCTCCGTGGGTTCCCCGTGCCCTTAAAGTAGTAGGCACACTCCGTGTGCCGTGACCTTTTTCGCCCTTACAATGAGTTGCATGTTTACCAATGACGCAATCACAAACCTATGAACCGATCCGAAAAACAGCAGCATTCCCAAGAATACTTAGCCATGTGCCGACACCCTGAAATTCAGGCACTCCAGCCAGACGCGGAAACTACCGAAGGCGTATGGCTACCGACAGGTGAACAACTCCACGCGCTTTTAAAGCAGAGGCTCCCCTACCCAGACAGGGTGGTTTTTCGCCACACTGCGGACGGGTGGGAATACCAAACCTATTTTCGAGAATGGGCAGCGGATTACGGCACCTATATTGATACCCACCGCCGGTTTGTCGGAGCCAATGCCGAGGGTGTACTTTTGCAGGTGTTGATAGCACTCCTTGGCATCGGAGAACGCTGGATGGTATAATCAAGGTAGCAGGCACACTCAGGTGTGCCGTAACAAGGAGAAACACGATGACGTTTGGAACACTACTTACCACAATTCGAGATTACCAACACGCAGGGATTTCAAATCTTGAAACGCTAACAACCCTTATTAATGACACATTCGGCGATTGGCTGGCATCACAAGGTGTCAGTCACCTCGCAATGCTGGATGCACATCGGTTCTGCCTCAACGTGAGAGGCCAGTTAAAACAGGAACTTCCCGCGAAGGGAATTCATGTAGGGCGCAGCTCGCAAGCCCATATTGAGCAGCACTCGCGATTCCTTGTCGTTGCCTTGGACGAAGTCGCAGAAACTCCGGAGGCACTCGCGGATGCACTCAATTGCTACAGTTCAGATGGCGATGGTGCGTACGCCTGGGTCATCCCTGATGGCTACATGGCTGCGTTGACCTCGGCAGAACAGGAGTGGGAAGCACAAGGCGGCGGCTACTTCTCGCATGAATCTATATGCATCTCCAATACCGCCGATATAGACACTCGCTGTTTCCTTGAAGTGCTATACGAAGATATTTCTCTCGACAACGTCTCTTGTGAGTTTGAGGTGCCCGCGCATAGATCGGTGCATTATCGGCTGGATAAGCTCAAGGCAGAGAACGGCGAACCGCTGATTGCGAAAGATGCGCCTGTCAGCTATAAGATTACGAGCCGCGATGCACGGGTTGTCGTCCAAGGGTCACGCATCCTAACAAGCGGCGAAGACAGCATGTTTGCCAGTTTTGGTACGGTGATGGCGTGGTGCCCGCAATAGAGATCGGGCTCTTATTTCTATTGGAAACAACAAGGCGAGGTAATAGGCCGAGGCTACGGCGCACCGTAGGGGAGGCTACGGCACACGGAGTGTGCCTGCTACCTTTATAGTCGCAAAAAGAGGTGTGATAGCATTCGGCAAAAAGCCTACTCACCATCACACCTCGGGTTGTATCTTTGGCTCATCTCAAACAGATGAACACAGGTATCAAGCCTTGGACTCTTTATCGATGCGCGCTTGATGCGACTCACCTACATCGGAGGCACACCAACTCTGGCAACCCGGTAGGAGCGACCTGCGGTCGCGACTGACCTTTGAAAGTGTCTTCGCGCAACGGAACCCGATGTTGTTGTTCGTGTTCGTTGGCGTATTCCTGTTGCGGTTGGCGACGCGTACGTTCTGTGCACTATTGTTCCAAGAGCCACCCCGCAACACGCGCGAACTTCGGCGTGACACCCCGTGGGCTTCTCACGCAAGGGCGAAAAGCAACACGTTTTTGAACGCTATTAGGAACGATGAAAAAAGAGATCAGAGAAAATCGCCCGGCGCAGCCCATACGTATCCGCATGCTGCACATGTCCAAGCCAACTGCGAACCGAATGCTGCACATCACCCCACGATATCTTACCCACACGGTAATCTCGTTCTAACCGCCGCAATCGCCGACGCGCACGCCTAACAGAAGAGGCACGAAGCCGCCGATGCGTCGGAAACACCTGATACCCCAGAAAATCTGTACCCGTGCTCACTGGAAAAACCTGGCATTTATGAGGGTGTAACTTCAGACGGAGACCGGCCAAGTAGTCTGTCATCGCCGCTTTCACCTGATGCAGCCGCACCTTGTCACTGTCAAGCACCACGAAATCATCCACATAGCGGATGTAGTAACGACACTTTAACGCTTCTTTTACAAAGTGGTCGAACCCGTTGAGGTAAATGTTCGCAAAAAACTGACTTGTCAAATTCCCAATCGGAATACCGCACCGCCGATGCAGCGATGTCAGCAGGTCATCCCCCTCGAAGTAGGCTTGGACATACTCTTGCGGGTTGCTACTATCGACAATCAGATCCATCAGCCACAGCACTTGTGCATCCCTGATTTTCCGGCGAAACCGCGCCTTGAGAATGTTGTGGTCTATAGATGGAAAATACTTTCTGATGTCACACTTGAGCACATAGCCATTCTTGCGGCTGAACTCGGTAAACCGATTCACCGCTTTATGCGTCCCCTTGCCTTTCCGACACGCATAAGAATCGAAGATGAACGTCCGGTCAAAAATCGGTTCAATCACATTGCACAAGGCGTGATGCACAACTCTGTCCCGATAGGGTGCCGCACTGATTTTCCGCAACTTCGGTTCATAGATGTGAAACTCGTGATACGTACCGGGACAATAAGTCTGCGTCTGCAACTCTCCCTGCAAGCGGTACAATTCTTTCTCCAGATGAAAGTTGAAGTGTGCAACCTCTGTCTGAAATCGCTTGCTTCGCTGTGATTTCCGTGCGGCACTGAGCAGATTCTCAAAGGAACAGATTTTTTGAAAAAGATGATTGTGCGTTTTCATGCGGCACCACCTTGACTCCGAATCCACCCGCCAACCCGTTTGCCTACCTCGTTGAGCTCATTAGAGATATAAGCATACTGTTTTGCGGAGAGGAGCTTGAAGTCGTGGCATAACCGAATCAGATAACGGAGTTGCTCCAATTGCACGTTGGCTTTCCGTAGCAAAGGCAAACGCTCCCGGGTATAGGTGGCTTCGATAAGCACCGCCAACGTATCCAGGGCGAGATTCACGCTTCTATCGCCGAGTGTGAACTTATGGGAGCGTGGGAATTTTTCAACGCGTCCCATCAGCCACATAATCACATCGTATAACTTTGGCACTGCTTGAATCGTTGGTGCTGCCATGAAATCCTTCAACATAACAGAATGCGGCAGTAGGGGAAACCGGCCTTGTGCCTGCCCACCGTAGGGGGCGAGTTACCCGCCCCTTATTGGAAAAAATTGACCGAGGCAACAGGGCGAGGAGACCTCGCCCCTACGGCAGAACATCGTAGGGACAACATGTGTCTAGACGTATCAAAAGAACCGTGACATCCAACACCCCACCAAAGAGGTTGAATGGAGAGGACACCCCAAAAATCCGCGTCATTCTGCGTAATCCGTGATAATCCGCGATTCAGACGAGCACACGCCACGCACCCCACCCGCGATTGCCTGCGCGTAGGGGACATAGGGTAGGCACAAGGCCTACCCCTACAAAAAAAGCGGATCTGGCACAGATGCCGTTTTTAACAACGGTCTTTACTTTTTTTTAACAAACGTGAAAATGCCCAAAATTCGCCCCTTTGCCCCTGAAAATGCCACATGTTGGCGGATTTTTCGCCAGAGTCACGAGATGAACGCTTAGATGGTGGCGCATAAACCTGTGTTTTTAACTTATAGTCAATACAATTGGGCTTTTATATTAACTATAGGTTAAAATCATGCAGGTCCGATCTGCTTACGCAGATCGTAAGAGGTAAAGCGGTAAAGCCTCAAGGGGATACCGCCCTCGCGCAACGGAACCCGATGCTGTTGCTCGTGAACGTTGGCGAATCCCCGCTGCGGTAGGCGACGCGCACGCTCCGTGCACCATTGCCCCAAGAGCCACCCCGCAACACGCGCGAACTTTTAACGTTTGTGAAATCTGATGTTACCAAATCCAGATTCGATAACGTATTCACATCGCTTAGTGGATTACGACGAGGAGATGAAAAATAGAAGTCGCTATCATACGCATCAAGACACCACTCCCATACATTCCCTACCATGTCATATAAACCATAATCGTTCGCCGCATAACTCTTTACAACGGTGGTATCCCCAACATGACTATTATAGTTCGCATTCACGCTTGAGATGGTATTCCCCCACGGATACTTCAAACCCGCACGACCTCCACGCGCAGCACGCTCCCATTCCGCCTCTGTCGGCAAACGCTTCCCCGCCCACGCCGCATAAGCCATCGCACTATACCAAGAAACATACGTCACGGGATGGTTCGCTTTACCCGCCGGATAGTTATTACCACTCCAATGTTTAAGGTAGTTGCCATTGTGGAGGGAACGTGGAATCCGCGTCTTTTGCCACTGCGGATTCGCTAACACAAACCGTTTGTAATCCAGATTGGTCACCTCGTGTTCGTCCATGTAGAACGCATCCACATAGACAGTGTGGATGGGCTGTTCATCAACCTGGGAGTCTGCGGCATCGCTCCCCATCTCAAATTCACCAGCGGGGATAAGCACCATGCCCTCGGGTATATCGTCGTCCCCGCCCTCGGTACCGCCGCCCTCTCCACCTCCTGTTATCGCATTGTTTACCAACGTTATATCCATCGCGTCAACAACGCCATCACCATTCACATCCGCAGCATTGGCACCACGCGCACCTAAACGCGACGCTACAAATGCTACATCCGCTGAATCCACAACACCATCACCGTTCACATCCACAGGCAGATCGGGCGGAGTAACCACTTCATTGACAGGAACCCACCCGGAGGTCACGGTGAGCCGCGCACCGTTGGCGTACTTCATAAAACCATCCTCATG
Organism: uncultured Poribacteria bacterium; assembly: GCA_958295855.1. Classification (GTDB taxonomy): domain Bacteria; phylum Poribacteria; class WGA-4E; order WGA-4E; family WGA-3G; genus CATQHH01. Next base: position 2,801,475 of record OY282383.1, read on the forward strand.
GGCCAACTCACCGCGCGCCTTGTTTGTATACGTCAGTTGCGCAGCACTCACCGCAGCGTTCAGTTTACCGGACACCAACGTAAACGCGGCACGCGGATGAATCCAAAAACCAAACGTCTCTGTGGCACTTTGCGGTTTCAGCGCCTCACCAGATTGCGAGATGCGGAAATAGATGCCATTGTTAGCCCACGCGTAAAACGAACGTTGCTGCCCAGGAGAAACACGGTAATAGCCCAACGTGCGATATCCACGCGGAATACTCCCTTTCGCACCAAGCCAAGTGGAATAGATGACATACACATTCTCTGTCGTCCGGTTCGTGACGGTATTCGCCTTCCAGGCAGCCACGGCCACATCTGTCAGTGGCAACGTCAGCAGCACAAAAACAGATAACACCAGTGTTATTTTTCTCATGAATGACTCCTTTACTTTCGTTATGAATCGCTGTTACTTCACTATCAACATCTTGCGCGTCGCACGAAAAGTGCCCGCTTCAACCGTGTAGAAATACACGCCACTTGCTACACGCTCACCCGCAGCATTACGCCCATCCCAATATGCCGCACGGCTCTTGTTCTGATACACGCCCGGGGCTCGATGCCCTAAATCCAACATCCGAACCAAACTGCCATTTGCTGCATAAATCGACACCTTTACCTCGGCGGGGTGTGCCAACTGATAGGGTATCCACGTTTCGGGGTTGAACGGGTTCGGGTAGTTCGGCAGCAAGACACTCTGCGCCGGTGGTGTCAGCGAGGTGAGCAGTGCTTCAAGGTTGGCTATCCCCTTGGCAAAAACAGCAGAACCGTCATTTTCAGCGCGTAAGAGCTCCAACCAGCCCTGCACCCTTTCAGGCGAGACAGCGGGCCCGGGCGCGTAGGGTTCTGCGGCAAACCTGCTGTCAAGCGGCGGGTTCACCTGGCGCATATCGCCAGCGAAGTCGGTGTTCGGTTGTGCCTGACTCATACTGTGGAGGGCGAAGCCCACCGTGAGTATCGCAATCAGGCCGATGAGAAGTTTCGGGGTTGTTGTCAAACAGTTTTTCATTGTAAAATCCTTCCTTTGGTTTGCTGTAGGGGCGAGGGCGCCTCGCCCTGTGGCATCAGTCTATTGTTTTTAAACCCTTCGGGTCGGGAAACCCGCCCCCTACGGTGGGCAAGAGTGCGACAACAAAAAGCGCCCACGAGACACTCCGTGCAAGACGAAGCGCGCGCGGGCGCGAAAGCAGAACGGCGATAACTGCCAGTGCTGCATTGTAAAGTAGTTTGTGAAGGAATATACTTAACGTATGTGAATTCGGGGGGGGGAAATCGCTAACTTCGCGTTAACTCCGCGGTGTGAAGGCACCACCAAGCAGCGCGCAGCCTCACGCCGGCATCCACAAAATTGGATCGCGGGGCTCAAGGCATTTTCGATGTTCAGATCGATGCGTCCGTACTGCATGTTCGTCACCCCTCGCTCGGTTTTGGAGAAATGCACGGGTGGCATTTTCTCGCGTTGTGCATTCCAATTATAATTATACACGCAATTTTAAGGTTTGTCAACTTTTTTTTAAGAAATGGCGAAAAAATCGCGAATTGCCAGTCTTTTCTCGATACACGGTCCCATTTTAGCACAAACTCGGAGGTGATGTCAAGTCATTTTCTTCGGATTCCAGAACGCACAAATCATCGCTGTGATGGGAATAGCTAACACCAAGCCGAAACGTAGGGGAAACAGGTCTTGTGCCGGCCCGCAGGCATAAAAACTTAAGGGGATACTGCCCTCACGCAACGGAACCCGGTGAGGCTGTCCGCGGACGAGGGCGCATACCAGGCGCGGTTGGCGACGCGCACGTTCCGCGCGCCATCGTACCAAGAGCCACTACGCAACACGCGCGAACTATTAATATTTGTGAAATTATTTATTACACTTGCTATAGTGCCGCCTGGACCTGAAAACGGGTTATCACGCGGAGAGGCCGCATAAAAATCAGAATCGTATTCATCTAAACACCATTCCCATACATTCCCTCCCATGTCATACAAGCCATAGCCGTTCGCAGGATAATGCCCTACAACGGTGGTATCCCTAACATTCCTGTCATAGTTCGCCTGGCGCGCATCTACCATGTTACCCCACGGATACTTTTGACCGTTCAAACCGCCACGCGCTGCCTTCTCCCATTCGGCCTCCGTTGGCAAACGCTTCCCCGCCCATTGTGCATACGCCATGGCATCATGCCAACTCACATAAATTATCGGGTGCTCATCCGCAGGCGAATATGCAGCAACCAAATTCCACTCCGGTGCACGATGGTCAGTGGCTTGAACAAACGCCTTATATTGGCCAACGGTGACTTCATACTTATCCATATAGAACGCATCTACATAGACAGTATGCACAGGCTGTTCATCAACCTGGGAGTCTGCGGCATCGCTGCCCATCTCAAATTCACCAGCGGGGATAAGCACCATACCATCGGGCGGTGCTTCAGGTTCGGCGCAGACGCTTATGGCGACGGAAACCAGCACGCACAGTAGAATTATAAAAAATATGAAACGCCTTTTCATTTTACGCTCCTTACAGAGCGGGCCGGCACAACACCTGACCCTACGGTAAATCTGAAAAACGGGCAGGCACAAGGCCTGCCACTACAAGAAATCGGTTGTAAGGTAGCACACGCCGTGGGACGCTGCTGTAGGGGCGAGGTCGCCTCGCCCTGTGGCATTAGCCTATGCTTTCTAAACCGCTCTGTGGGACTTATACATTTCTAGTCAAACCTTGACAAATCTGACAGGTTCTTCCATCAGTTGCCACACTTCCTGCTTCATCGTTCACCGCCTACCAGCGTAAGTCTTACGTGTACTCCACAGGCGTTTAAGGTATTAGCCCTGCTTTGCAGGGTAAATACCGATTATGTGTCGCCAGAGCTGTGCGCCACATAGTTTGTTCTCCTGCATCAGCAGGAGGCTTGTGTTTTTTCAAGCCTTGTGGTTTTTGATCCTGCTGTTTTGTGCAAGCGAACGCACGCTTTTGTTTTTAGATTTTTTGCAGACTGAAACCTCGCTCTCACGCTTTTATCCCCTGTGTAGTGGGAAGGCAGGCACGCTACCAAGCGGTAACGCTACACACGCCTGCCTACGCGAGTGGTATAAATTATACCACACAGACTATAGATTGTCAAATCTTTTTTTGAGGGTAATGTCAAGGTTTTACCAGATTTGTATAGATTTGATCAGATTTTACGGCACTGCAACTTACCCTTCGGGGCGGGAAACCCGTCCCCTACGGCAACGGCACACCGGAGGGGAAACCGGTCTTGTGCCGGCCCACTGGAGTTTAAGGGGTTACCGCCCTCACGCAACGAAAACCGCCGCCGCCCGGGCTCGTAGGCGTATTCCTGTTGCGGTTGGTGACGCGGGCACTGGGCGCGGTATTGTACCAAGAGCCACCCCGCAACACGCGCAAAGACTTGACATCTGTATAGTTATCTAATAACCTCTTCACACTAGCCGCACCAGACAACGGATTTTGACTCGGAGAGATAGCATAGAAACCCGAATGATACTCGTCCAAGCACCACTCCCATACATTCCCGGCCATGTCATACAACCCATACCCGTTCGCAGGATAACGCCCTACAGGCGCAGCATATCGGTAACCGTCGTCTACAGCCTGATCCGACCAAGCATAATCTGTGTTACTATCCGCAAAATTACACTGTGTGCTGTTCGGTGCCGCATCCCCCCACGGATAGGTTTGGCCCGGCAAACCACCCCGCGCTGCCTTCTCCCATTCGGCCTCCGTTGGCAAACGTTTGCCCGCCCATTGTGCATACGCCATGGCATCATGCCAAGTCACACCTACAATCGGGTGCTCATCCGTAGGCGAATATATAGCAACCAAATTCCACTCCGGTGCACGATGGTCAGTGGCTTGAACAAACGCCTTATATTGGCCAACGGTGACTTCATACTTATCCATATAGAACGCATCTACATAGACAGTATGCACAGGCTGTTCATCAGCATCCGCATCTGCAGAATCGCTGCCCATTTCAAATTCACCGGCGGGGATAAGCACCATACCATCAGGCAGTGGGGGCGGGGGCGGGGGCGGCGGGGGCGGCGGGGGCGAAGAGGATACCGCCCTCGCGCAACGAAAACCGCGGGCACCGGCCCCGGTCGCAGCCGTACTCAGGTTGCGGTTGGCGACGCGCACGTTCTTAGTGCCCCTGTACCAAGCACCACCCCGCAACACGCGTGTAGACTTAACACCTATATAGTTATCTAATAACCACTTCACACTAGGCGCGCCAGACAACGGATTTTGACTCGGAGAGATAGCATAGAAACCCGAATGATACTCGTCCAAGCACCACTCCCATACATTCCCGGCCATGTCATACAACCCATACCCGTTCGCAGGATAACGCCCTACAGGCGCAGCATATCGGTAACCGTCGTCTACAGCCTGATCCGACCAATCATAATCCGTGTGCTTATCGGCAAGATTACACTGTGTGCCGTTCGGTGCTGCATCCCCCCACGGATAGGTTTGGCCAGACAAACCACCCCGCGCCGCCTTCTCCCATTCTGCCTCCGTTGGCAAACGTTTGCCCACCCATTGTGCATACGCCATGGCATCATGCCAAGTCACACGTACAATCGGGTGCTCATCCGTAGGCGCCCTTTTAGCAACCAAATCCCACTCCGGTGCACGATGGTCAGTGGCTTGAACAAACGCCTTATATTGGCCAACGGTGACTTCATACTTATCCATATAGAATGCATCTACATAGACAGTATGCACTGGCTGTTCATCAGCATCCGCATCTGCAGCATCGCTGCCCATCTCAAATTCACCGGCGGGGATAAGCACCATACCATCAGGCGGTGCATTCGGATCGTCGCAGCCGCTTATGGCGACGGAAACCAGCACGCACAGTAGAATTATAGAAAATATGAAACGCTTTTTCATTTCACGCTCCTTACAAAGTAGTAGGCACACACCGTGGGTTTCCGTTGCTGTTAGCGGGCAGGCACAAGGCCTGCCACTACAAGAAATCCGAACATCAGGCAGGCACAAGGCCTGCCACTACAAGAAATCCGAACATCAGGCAGGCACAAGACCGGCCACTACAAGAAATCAATTGTCACCAATTATGCACGCACTTTTAATGCCGGCCAACTTTTTTTCAAGAAAAATGGCGAAATGCCGGTCTTTTCCCGATAGACGGTGCCATGTTAGCACAAATTCGGATTTAATGTCAAGTCATTTTCTTCGGATTCCAGAACGCACAAATCAGCGCTGTGATGGGAATAGCTAACACCAAGCCGAGTGTGCCCGCAAGCAGACGCACAATCTCCGCAGACACCACACCGATGCTCAGCAACTGCACCGGCGGCGATTTGAAAAAATCGAGGTTCGGTGCCGTAATTGTAATTACCAGTAACAACTCCACGCCGAGATAGGCGAACACCAAGGTATTCATCATCGTGCCGAGGATGTCTGTCCCGACGTTGAGGCCGGAGGCGATGAGCCGCCACGTGGGCATGTTCGGGTTTGCACGCCGAATTTCCTCCATACTCGATGCCACCTCAATTGCCCCATCAACGGCTACGCCCAAGACACCCATCAACATCCCCGCTAACAGAATCTGCACAAAATCGAAGGGAGGCGTGCGCGTAGCCTCAACAATATCCGCCGAGATGGCGTTCTCTAAGCCCGAAAAATGGAGATGCTTCTGTGCAAAGAGGACAATCAACCCCGCAACCAGGATGCCCCCCATCGTGCCAAACACCGCGGAAAACGTCTTTCGGCTCGGGCCGATGACAAACACCAGAGATACAAACGCCACTGCCCCCGAGGTCAGCGTCACGACAAACACCGCGTTCATGCCTTGTGAGATTAATGGCAGCATGAAGAAGTAGATAACCGCAGCAGAGATGAGCATGGCACATGCTGTACGGATGCCTTCCATCCGGCCTACGACAATGATGAGCAGGAGCATCCCTCCCACCATCCAGACGAGGAAGCCGTCGCGCCCATACTCTTGCACGATATTCACGAGGCTAAGTCGCTCCGAATCCCCACTCACCCGGCAAAGCACAATATCCCCCGGTTCCGCAGGAATACTTAGCAACGGCATATTGTGATTGACAATATTCCGGAACACCGAGCGTTTCCCTTTATACATACCGCTCAGTATTTCAATCTCAAGGATATGATGCTCGGTTCTCGTTTCGTATACGTTGAGTGTGCCCACGCCATCTGGCATAGCGCGGATACTATAGGTTTGTTCGTACTTTGCATCGGACAGCAGCCATCGACTGTCTTTCCACGGTTTAATCGAAACCGCGACCTCGTCGGAGAAAGGGATGTCTTGGTTTGCAAACGCCTCGCGCAGTGCAGGGGGAACAACGTGATTGTTCAAATCGGTTTCGGCACTTCCGTCAATAGAAAACAGGAATTCACCGTTTGACTCAAGCAATCGGGTAACCTTGCCCTTCGCATACTCCGATCTGCTGAGAAGTTGCCCTTGTTCATCACGTGACTCCAAGATCGTCGCCGAGGTGCTGTGCGTGCGATAGTACACAAAGGTTGTGCCGATGAGCACCAGCACCATAGCGAGCGGCACCGAGAGGCGACTAGAGAAAAGACGAGATGAACTCTGCGGGGCATCGGCACTGAATAATTCCTCTAATTCTGCAGCCGAAGGCAGATCTTCGTGAATCTCCGATTTTTCTACCTTGGCGTATTTTGTAAGGAAACCCGCCACCCCCGCCGCAATCGGAACGGTGAGCACCAACCCGATTGTCCCAACAACGGCTTGAATAATTGCGACTGCTGTTGCTTCATCGTTCACCAACCTTAGAAACGGATATAGTACGCCAGCCTCGGGAAAATCGATGCCTGGCAGCAACATTGTCATCATGTGCGCACCGAGGTAGGCGAAGATAAGCGTATCTGCCATCGTCCCCATAATGTCACGCCCGACATTCAGCCCCGCACGAATGGATTGCCGGACGGTGATGTTCGGATTTACCTGCTTAACTTCATGCACGCTTGAGGAGATGGACATGCTCACATCCATCATCGCGCCGACCGCGCCCAAAATGATACCTGCAGACAGGATGCCTGTGAAATTCCAGTGATGTGCGTCCTGTGTCCGCCACAGTGCAATGCCCAGCTCAAGGAAACCGAACTCTTGCGCTAACCCGGTTAATACCATCGCATGTTGACTGAGCACGGATAGAATCCCAACGGCGGTTAACCCACCAAGCGTCCCAAGCACACCGGAGATGACCTTAAAGCTAAACCCGGTAATCAGAACAAACGTTGCCAACGTCAGTAGGGCGGCAATCAACAACGCAACTGCAATCGGGTTGTAACCGCTGATAGTCAGCGGCACCAGAAGATAAATTACCGCGAGCGCAGTGACAAACAGCGTCAGAATTGAGCGAACCCCCTTCATCCCTGCAACCAGTATCATCAAAACGCCTAAAGCACCTGCCAGATAAAGCAGAAACGGGGTGCGGAAGTATTCGCGCATTGAGACGGTGTCAATCTTCGGATGCGCCGGGTCGCGGAGCGGGATATCCAGAAACAATACATCGCCCTTGCTCAACACCCGGTCCCCGAAAGCTCGCCCAATCCAAATGTTATTTACATGAACTGTCTCGCCGCGAAACTGTCCGGAGAGGATGCGGAAGGACAGAATCTGATCCGCTTCTTCGCCTGTGTCTATTGCAACAACACGCCCCAGACAGACGAGCACCTGTAGGGCACCATCGTGGGTAATTTCAGCAAACCGGTAGAGTTTCACGTGCAACACAGCAACGCTCAACAGGATGAGCAAAATACCAATAATTTTGATGTTTCTTTCTCTCATTTTTAATATACCTTGCGGAATACAACTCAAATTACCCTGCAAAGCAGGGGCAAATACCATACAACAGGCTCTGCGGTTGCGGTATCCGCTATAAACATAACGCCCCTAACGGGGCTAAAGAGTAAGGAGGTGGCAATCTGCAACCCACGCCGAATTCCCATAGCAAGTTTTGGCAATCTGCAACCTACGCCAATGCACGTCGAATTTGGGCGCAGTGGTATATTACCCCTGCAAAGCAGGGGAAACTGATACCATTACGCCGCAAAAATGACGCGTCTATAGACCTGACGCAAGCGGAGTTCACATTTAATCGAAGTGACAGGAACTACATCTGCAAGCTTCCGAAATTCGGTTGCCACCCACCGGCTTCCTTGCCGAAGATGACATTCTATGTACACTCGGCTTTGGGAAATAAGGATATATTCTTGCAACGACGCAAGCTGCTGATAACGCATAAATTTTTCGTGCCGGTCGTACGCTGCGGTTGAAGGCGAGAGCACCTCGATGAGCACGGTTGGATTGATAAGCGTGTCAAAAACGTCATCTTCAAAGCGGGGCTCCCCACAGACGACAGCAATATCGGGGTAGAAGTAGGAAACTGGTGAACTCACGCCAACACGCATATCGCTGGCGTAAACAAGACAATCCCTGTCCATCAATTGGTTGTAAAATTGATTTGCTGTATTCATTGTGATGATATTATGCGCGTTGCTCGCGCCCGACATCGCCACTATCTGTCCGCTCAGATACTCATTTTTGGTATCCGCTTTGCGTTCCAAACTGATGTATTCTGCTGGTGTCAGATATGTCTCTGCTGCAAGCGTTGACATGCGTCACCTCCGGTTTTTATATTTTCGTCGATGCACGTCGCATCTGGGCGCAGTGGTATATTTCCCCTGCAAAGCAGGGGAAACCGATACCATTATGCCGCAAATTTGCCGAGGTATGCTTCCCCGCTTTGCGGTGAAGCATAAACAAGGTTTGGCATGTGATATGGCACTGCGTAACTCGTTAAGTTACTCCGCCCTCCGAAGAAAGATGTGCAAATAACATGCCACTCCGGAATGCACGTTGCATTTGGGCGCAAAGGGTATTAGCCCCCGCTTTGCGGGGGATATCACCTACTCGCCGCAAAACGCCACGTCTACGCGGATGCACGTCGCATCTGGGCGCAGTGGTATATTACCCCTGCAAAGCAGGGGAAACTGATACCATTACGCCGCGAAAAGCACGTAGTGCCGATTGTTGTCGCTGCACAATAACGTGCAGAATCCCCCTTAAAAAGCACAAATTGGGGCAGAATTATCACAAGGCAGGCGTTTCAGAGATGTTTTCGGATGTTTTCCGCGACCCTTCGTGGAATCCCTTTCACAGAGAGAAGTTCATCCAAACTGGCGTGCCGAATCGCCTCGATTGAACCGAAATGCTGGAGCAAAGCCTGTTTGCGCTTGGGCCCTAGGTTCGGAATCTCGTCAAGTACCGACGCGCTGAGTGCCTTCCGGCGAAGCTTCCGGTGGTAGGTAACCGCAAACCGATGCGCTTCATCCCGTAACCGCTGAATCAGGTGCAAGGTAGCGTTATCCTCCCGCAGGACAATTGAATCCGCTCTCCCCGGCACGAAAATCTCCTCAACCCGCTTTGCCAGTGCGATGAGTGGAATTCGTGTCGGAACAGGCTTCAAATCCGCCGCCGCAAAGGTTTCAAGTGCCTTTTGCGCGGCCCGTAACTGCCCCTTCCCACCGTCAATCAGAATCAGGTCTGGCAGCGTGCTAAATTTCGGATCTTGTGCAACCGCCCGACGAAATCTACGCGTCAGCACTTCGTTCATCATTGCGAAATCGTTCTGTCCTGCAACGGTGCGAATTTTAAAGCGGCGATATTCAGCCGAGGTTGGCTCCCCATCTTCCATCACTACCATGGATGCAACGGCAAACCTATCGCCAAGGTTAGAGATGTCAAACGCTTCAATCCGTCTCAATGGATGCTGCAGATTCAACAGTGCCTGTAGTTCAACGAGTGCTGGATGCGTACCACGACTATATACTACGTTCTGTTCACGCTGTGTCAAGATGATTTCAGCATTTTTTGTTGCCAAATCCCCCAAACGTTTGAGCCTGCCTGCCTTTGGTACATGTAACGCCACACGGCTGCCCCGTTTTTCGCTAAGCCACTTTTCAATTAACGCCACCGATTCAATTTCAATCGGCATTGGTAGAACAATCGTCTTCGGCACGAAGACAGCGTTCTGGTAATACTGTGCAATGAAGGCACTTAGCGCGGTGTCCAAAACTTCAGAATTGGCATCGTTGAGATAGTAATGCTCACGCTCAAGCAACTTGCCATTCCGCACCCGCAATACCTGCACACAAGCGAGCTCGGTCTTCGCCGCAATGCCGATGACATCCTCATCTTCAACCGAAACACTATCTAAGCTTTGCGTTGTAATCGCCTGCTGAACATCGTTGAGTCTATCCCGATATTTGGCTGCTGCCTCAAAATCAAGTGCCGCCGCTGCCGCTTGCATCTGTTGTGTCAACTCTTCAACAACGGCCTCCGTATTCCCACTTAAAAACTGACATACCTTTTGAACTATCTCGCTGTAAACTTGAACGTCAATTTTATCTGCACAGGGGCCCGGACATCGCCCGATGTGATAATCTAAACAGACGCGGTATCGGTTTCCATTCTCCGCTAATGGCAGGCTACAGGTGCGGATAGGAAATAACTTAGTGAGCTGTTTCAACGTCTGGCGCGTTGAGCGCACGTGAACAAAGGGACCAAAGTAGCGTGTGCCGTCGTTTTCTGCTTTGCGCGTAATGTGAATTCGTGGAAAAGGTTCATTCACCGTTACCCGCAAATAGGGGTACCGTTTGTCATCTTTCAGTTTCACATTGTAGCGCGGCTGATGTGCCTTAATCAGGTTATTTTCTAAAATGAGGGCTTCTATTTCTGTCTCTGTCACGATGTAATCAACATCTGTTACGTACCGCATCATCTGAATTGTCAGCGTGTGGGTAGTTCTCTCACGACTTTTGACAGCAAGTTTTGGCACCCTGCTAGCTGCGCCAAAATAGGAGCGCACTCGATTTCGCAAGTTTACCGCCTTACCGACATAGATAGCCGTGCCATCGGAGGCTTTCATCAGATAAACCCCCGGTGCATTCGGAAGGGATTGCCACAATTCAGGCGAATGCACGTCGCTTATGGGCGAAATACGCCGCAAAGCTGGCGGGTTTCCAACATTACCACGCTGTTCTGTCTTCATTTTTTAGACTCCCTTGTCGCTACAACTAAAACGCGCCTGCAAAGCAGGGGCAAATACCACCCGCCGCACGCCCAGACGATAGAACCTACTCCCCAGAGAACCATTGCGTCAGAAACCTCCGACGAGATCTACAGTGCAGTGCCACACCTATCTTGCATTCTGATTACTCCGCAAGGAACGACAAAAAAACGATAACTCACACCTTATTGAAACAAGCCAAGTTGTGAATTTTAATGAACAACTTTTTTATTTCTTACATTAGCACATCGCCAAGCGAGCGAAATTCTGTTAACTCCCATCTCGCCGCCGGTTTCCGTAAATAGTGTTCAACCCGAACCCTGTCTTCTGCCCCGCAGAGCGGGGTAATAATCAATACTGAACTTTAGCATAGATGGCATACAACGATAACTCACACCTTATTGAAACAAGTCGAAGCACATCGCCAAGCGAGCGAAATTCTGTTAACTCCCATCTCGCCGCCGGTTTCCGTAAATAGTGTTCAACCCGAACCCTGTCTTGTGAAACAAGAACGTACTCTTGCAGGGAGTCAAGTTTTTGATAGGAGGCAAATTTCTCATCCCGGTCGTAGGCTTCAGTTGAGGGAGAAAGTACCTCTACCAGCACAGTCGGATTGAGGAGTGTATCAAACTGTTTGTTCTCGAAACGGGGTTCATCGCAAACAACGACAACATCCGGGTAAGTATATAGCCCTGCAGTGCTAACCTTCACGCGCATATCGTTAGTATAAACTTCGCACGTCCGTTCCTGTAACTGGAAGTGAAGGCCGCTAGAGATATTGACTGTGATGAGATTATGTTTGCGACTCGCACCGGGCATTGCGACTATCTGTCCGTTGCGGTACTCACTTTTGGTCAGTGCTTTCCGTTCCCTAACGAGGTATTCTTCGGGGGTTAGAAGGACTTGTGCAGTAACAGTTTCCATAGTTTCCATAATTTCCTCCATAGATTCGTTATAGTAAAATCCGAAGATATCTAACTATGTCCCGATAGGAGCGATCTCCTGGACGCGACTCATCCTTCCATCCCTCTTTTCTTTTCCCTACATTTTTTCATATACCGCCCGATAGATAGGCCTGCCTTTCAAGAGATACTTCATTTCAAAGTTCGTCTCGATATGCTCATACCCACTGCTGTCCAGCGAAACCCGGTGCAACGGGTTGGTATTTGCCCCTGCTTTGCAGGGGTTGTCATCATAGTACGCTGCAAGCCGCTCCTGAATCTCCTCAAAATATTCTGCGTAATCTGTCACAATGTAAAGTTTACCGTTATCTGAGGTGAGTGTTCGCGTCAATGCTGACAGGAAGTCATGGTTCCGAAAAATGCGTCGTTTCCGCTGCCGCTTCTTCGGCCACGGATCTGGAAAATAGATATGATACGCTTGCACAGATTCCGCAGGCACATACCGCGTCAAAAAATAGTTGGCATCGGTCCATGCGAGGCGAACATTTGTGAACGTGCCGGAACGCTTATCTACCGAGAAATGCCGCATGTATTTCTTGAACCGTTCCCGCGTCAAGTCGACATACTTTCGTGCCCGTTCCACTCCGAGGTAGTTAACCTTCGGATGCTGCCTTGACGTTTCAAGCAGAAACCGCCCCTTGCCAGAGCCGATGTCAATTTCCACCGGATGCATATTGTCGAAAAGTACCTGCCAGTCAATCGGGGCCCTGAACTCGCTCAGCGCAATTGCTGTCTCTTGGACAATGTCAATTATCTGGGAGTGGTGGGTTGTGCGTTGATAGTAGATGTCGTTGTAACGGGGTTCTTCATTCATAAGCGAATTCCAAAATGCACGTCGCATAAGTAAGAAATAAAAAAGTTGCTTGCTTTTCACGCGCAACTTGGGCGCAGGTGGTATGTTCCCCCGCAAAGCGGGGTTGATACCCTTAGCCGCAAAAAACTTGCCTTTTCCCTTTCATTCTTTCATCCTATAAAAACCTGTGCAGATGCGTCTTCACCAAGTTATCCTGCGGCTGGTATCCCAACACCTCAACCGCGCCACTTATATCCAGATAGCTCTGCTGATACCCATCCGAGTTCGCCGAGCGGCCGTAAGTAATCAAATATTTGACAGGCCCTTCGTAATCCACAGCCAATCCGAAGAGTTGCACGCAATCCCGCGGAGTCAGCAGCGTGCTACAGTGTCGAATTCCGCTCGGCTCCGATGTGCCGTTGAAACTCCCGATGCGGATGCTGATAAACCGCATATCGTGCCCATCGACGAGATACCGTCCCGCAATCTCCGCCATGCCCTTCATCGCACCATACCACCCATCTGGCCGAAACTGAGCACCGGTAGAGAATAGCGGCGGCGAATTCAATCGCTCATTCCACCCAGAGACGTGATTCGTACTGGCGTACACAATCTTCTGAACCCCGCCCTCACGCGCCGCTTCAAATAACGTCATGGACGCACCGATGTCGCTGACTTCCCCTGGCACCTTCCCAAGCGAATCTTGGCGGACGTAAGCCAGATGCACTAAGACATCCTGCTCTCGGCACAATTCCTGCATTGCGGCGTAGTCTCGAATATCTGCTTGTTCTACGCGAGAGGAACCGGGGGAGGGTGGGCCCGCAATCGGGTTGATGTCCATCAGGGTTAACGTATAGGCATCCTGTTTTTCCCATGCCTGCCACAGCGCGGAGCCGACCTTCCCGGCTGCGCCTGTAATGAGTACGCGTTTTTGCGGCGTATTTCGCCCATAAGCGACGTGCATTTTCATTTTTCCTGTCCTTCCTTCCTGTCTGTAGGGCGAGGCTCCTAAAGGTATTTACCCTGCTTTGCGCTCCCGCCTGCCCTATCTCCTTCCCTCGCCATGCCCTGGATAGCTATAGGACAAGGAAACTAGAACACGCTTCAAAGAAGCGTGTTGCATTCCTTTACACTTCTGCTGCATCCAACGCTGCCAAAATCTGATTTTGCACCGCTTGCGCATCCGCAACCGGTTGAACATAGAACCGGTCAACTGCTTGTCCACCTAACCCGGAACACTTACACATTTCAACGTTCAGCTCCAGTCTCGCCAGAATTCCGCTAAAGTAGTGGAGAAACCCTATCTTTTCCTCACCTCTCACGACAATCTCGGCGTAGTTTCGTGCTGTCTCCACGCTAACATCGTCCACCCGCCATGTGCCAGTCGGGGCTACATAGTGTTTCTCAAAAATCTGCTCAAGCGTTACCTCCTGTGCCATTAGGCTCCGGATGTCAAAATCCAAGTCTCGTTTCATGTCCTCGTCAAGCGGCAGCGGTTCGCCACTATGATGCGGCGGTTGATGAACAAGCCGATAGATTTCAAACTCCACGCTTGTATCCTGTTTGGTATAGATGCGCGCATCACGGACATCAATGTTATTGGCAAAAAAGAGCCCACTCACAGTGTGTAACTTCCCGATGCGACTGCGGCTACAGAGATGTAACTCGGTAAACCCCGGCCTATCAACAAACTGGCTGATAGCTGGGTTCGGGGTTGATTCTGTAGACACCGTAGCGGCTGCTTCCACCTGTGTAGCCATCTTAATGTGCATCGCAATCTCCTCCAGGGCAACACTGATTCGGTAGGAGACCGGCATCTGCTGGAGAAATTGCTGAAATTCTTCCGGCGGCGCGTAGACACTCCACTGCGACTCTTCTTGGCCCACAAAGCGGGTTCGCGCAACCTCATACAATCGCTTCAGATTATGTTTAACCAAATTGCTGAAGTTTTGTGAACCGTTCGCTTTTGAATCACAATAGGTTAGCAGATAAAGTGCTGTCAACCGTTCCAACGAATGAACTTTTTTGCAAAAATCGGCGATAGCACTCTCATCCCATTGGTGATACCGGGCTAATGCAATCATTGCAAGGTGTTCGCGAATCAGAAAGCAGATCTCATCCGTTTGTTGTGAATTAAAACCAAATTCTGGCGCAATCCGTTTGGCTTTTTCTGCGCCCATCCCCGGATGGTTCGGATCTGGTTTATCAATATCGTGGAGAAAAAGTGCCATGTAGAGCGGACTCGCATCGGAAAGTGAGCGAAAAGCAGCGTTCAACTCCTCTAACTCAGAGCCTAAAGAATGCGACATCGGCGAACCGAGACGCGCTGTGCCGAACGTGCTGCTCGACTCGGTTCGCCGGATCTCATCAAGATACCCGATCGCAACGAGCGTATGTTTCCCCACAGTATAAGGATCCAGACTCCGCTCACTCCGCGTCATCATCGCTTTTTCAAAACGTTGTCCGCCGTCACCGAACCGGGACAGAATCCCCAGTCTGTGCAGGCGGGTTAAACTCTTTTCTAAATCACCCGACGTGTTCATGAGCTCTGCCATTCGGGATTTGAAACGCGCCCAGTCAAACGCATCACAATAGGCAAAAATGAAGGTGGCAAGCGAAGCATCAATCTCAAAATCGTACTGCTGGAAGTAGGTGAACAACTTAAAGAGCTCATCCGTATCCAGTTCACCGAAGTTGTTATCAATACAGTACAACAGATCTGTCCTCACCCCGATTACATCGGATACAGGGATACCGTTGGCAAGAAACTTCCGAATCAAAAGTTCTGCCTTGAAGTGCAGGTACTTAGCTTTCGCGTAGTAGTCCGCCATGAATTCATAACGACATTCGTTAGTTTCATCTGAATATCCCATCGCGCAAGCGATTCGCGTTTGAAGTATGTCATCCTGTTCCGGGTGATAGGAAAGCGCATCGTGGGGCGCATCCGCGAAAACATGGAGCAAATTCCGAACCCTGAACATAAAATCCAGAGACGGCATCAACTGTTCATCGTCAAATCGCTGATAAAGTTCAGGGATTGACGTAAAGTCAGCGAGCCCGCACATCCACAGCGCGTACTGAAGGGTGCGCAATCCACCGCGGCCTGTTTTCACATTGGGTTGGTTCAGGTAGATGGTGTCCTCGGAGGCTTCAAACGCATCGGCTTTCGATTTAAGCAGGTCCAGCACCAGCGAAATATCCGATTTTTCAGCACGGACCGCTTTGCGGAACTGGTTCGTCAACTCGGAATTTCCAACAATAAATCGCATATCGATGAGCGCAGTCATGTCCTGATAGTTCCATTGCGTTATTTCTCCCATCGGTCGGTAGATAAAACTAAACGCAAACCCCGGCACCACCGAGTGGAGACTATCAAAAAAATCGTAGAACCAACGGATAAGCTCAAGTGTTCTTTCGTCATATACTGCCTCAAGATCGACTGAAGATGTATAAACAACATCCACATCCGAATAGTAGCAGAGCTCACCTCTACCGTAGCTCCCAACCGCATATAGCGTAATATCTGGGGCCCACGCCTCCGGCAACGCCGACAACAATTCGCTGGAATCAGCACCCGGTATCTTACTGAGCACTTCAATCTGTTTTGTATATTCAGACCTGATGTTGTAAGTAGCAACCTCGTAAACCTTCTGGACAACAGTATCCCATATCTGCGTGTGGCTGCCGCACGCAGCGAATCCGCTATCTCCTTCCAAGATGCGGGATTTGAGCTGTTCACGTTCCGCTTGGATGAAAGCACTCAACTGTTTTTGCAACTGTTCTGGAGAGAGGTTCACGTCTGGAACGTATTGATTGAGGCGATGTTCTATCTGTTCTTTCATCAATTCAGTTTCTGCTCCGATTTTTCCGCTTGTTGTATATACCCCCGCTTTGCGGGGGTTTCCACCCTCTTCAAAATCGGGTTTCTTAATGTAAGAAATAAAAAAGTTGTTCGCTAATCACTCACAACTTGGTTCGGGAGCATTTCTTACGAATTAACGCATAGAAGCCGGCGATGAAAATGATTATACACCGAAACAAGATAAAAAACAAGCCTTTTTTGCGGCTAAGGGTATCAGCCCCTGCTTTGCAGGGGTAATATACCACTGCGCCCAAGTTGCGCGTGAATTGTATGTTACCCCGCTTTGCGGGGAAGCATACCTGTTAGCAAGCAACTTTTTTATTTCTTACTTATGCGACGTGCATTTCAGTTTTCTAGAGCTATTTCGTTTTTCAGCAATTTGTGTGCGGCGGTTTCCCAAACTTGAATGTCATACAAGGAATGAAATGCCCTACAGTTTTCTATAGGGCATATTGTAGAAGGTTTTGGAATCCCGACGCTTTTGCGGTCTTTTTTCTTGACACACTTTTTTAAACATGCTAATGTACAAAACATTGGAGGAGAAAAATGCGTAAAACCAAAATGCACGTCGCATAAGTAAGAAATAAAAATGCACGTCGCTTATGGGCGTTTACGCCGCTAATATCACCTTAGCCTTGGTGAGGCAGACGCAATGTCCCTTGGATAAATCCTAAGCAGGAGAAACCGCAAATGAATGAAGAACAAAAATATCTATTCGATTTGACAGGGTATCTCGTTGTGGAAAACGCGCTCGCTGCTGAAGAAGTCGCACAGTGCAACGCCGCCATCGACCATCACATTGAGCTGCTCAGAGAACGCGATACCTCATTGGCAGGCGGTTCAGAAGCACTCGCTGGGACAGCACACCGCATGGACATGGGTAGCATGCTGACATGGGAAAAACCAATGTAAGAAATAAAAAAGTTGCTTGCTTTTCACGCGCAACTTGGTGTGAACCGTTCCGTGCCCTATTAGTACATCCAAACGTCAAGCCCTATCTTGAGGAAGTCTTAGGGAAAAAATACCGCCTTGACCACGGCCCGGGCTTAATTGCAATGGAAGATGGCACGGAAGGCGGCACGTTACACGGCGGCGGGATTGAGCGGCCCGATTTTTCCGAAGCCTATTTCTTCAAATATGGGCGAATCTACACCGGACTCACCGTCGTGGAGTATATGCTTGCTGACGAGGGACCGGGGGAGGGTGGGCTCGCGCTCATTCCGGGAAGCCACAAGGCGAATCTTCCTTGCCCCACGAGCATGAAGCGGTACGAAAAATATCAGAAACATGTACTTGAAATCAACGCCAAGGCAGGCGATGCCGTTATCTTTACCGAAACCTTGACCCACGGCACCCTCCCTTGGAAAGGTGCACATCAACGCCGCGCACTCCTCTACAAGTTCAGCCCCGGATTCCAGGCTTACAGCGCAGGGGCACACCAAATCACATATCCAGATTACATTGAGGATATGTCCCCCGAACAGCGGGAAGTGATGGAGGCACCTCACATCCGGCATTAAAGGTTTTTGTAAGAGGCTTCGGTTAGGCGGGTAGGGCATGCACATAAGGGTATCAACCCCTGCAAAGCAGGGGCAAATACCACCCTTTGCGGTACTCGTCGGAGGTCTCTTGGCTAAGCGAAGAGGAAAATATTATGGCAAACCTACAAGTCGCAGTTATCGGATGTGGCGGGCGCGGGCGCGGCCACATGAAAATCCTTTCAGATTTTGAGGATACCGACCTTGTCGCTGTCTGCGATCCCGTTGAAGCTGCCCGAGACAACGCAGGCGACATGTTCAACGTCGCCAACCGCTACGATACCATTGAAGCATTACTGGACAATGAAACACTTGATGCAATCTTTGTCGCCACACCAGCACATCTCAACGGCGAAGCAGCATTACCGTGCTTAGCACGCGGTGTCAACACGCTGCTCGAAAAACCGCCGGGGATGAGTGTCGTGGAAACTGTCGGCTTGCGGGATACCGCCAAACAAACCGGTGCCAAAGGCATGGTAGGCTGGAACCGCCGCTTTCATCCTATCATCGTCCAAGCCAAGCAACAGGTCAAAGCGCGCGGGCCCGTCACACAACTGGTGGGTGAATTCCACAAGAGCATCACCGGATTGGCACGCTCCGGAAAATTCCCCGAACACTTGATGGACAATATGTTTCTGGAGACGCCTATCCACGCCCTAGATGCGCTCCGTGCCATTGCCGAAGCGGATGTCCAAGAGGTTCATAGTGTTGTCCAACGCACAATTTCGGATTACAAAGATGTCCACGCTGCCCTAATTCTCTTTGACAACGGCTGTGTTGCACAACTCATCGCCAACTACACTACAGCTGCACGGTTGGAACGGTATGAAATTCATGGGCGAGACATCTCCGCGTACCTTGAGGGAGTCTCCCACGGCACTGTTTTCTGCGACGGCACGCAACATGAACTCACCGGCGCAGGCACCGGCGGCACCGTTGAGCAAAACAGGTATTTCCTGGATTGCGTTAAATCCGATAGTCCTGTTTCGTTCCCTGCTGCCAGCTTAAACGAGGCAGTTAAAACTATGCAACTCGCAGCGGACATCTTAGGCGGACTCCGTTGATGCCTGTCTTCTTGTAGGCGCGCTTTCCGGAAGATTAAGAATTTCCTGGGTTATGTTGCATCGGCAACCATGTGAGAGAGGTTTGTAACCCCGATGCCTTTGTTGTAGGAGGGGTTTTTACCCCGAATTACCCAAACATTTCTTTAAACTTCATCCAAGCGCGCAATGTAAGAAATAAAAAAGTTGTTTGCTAGTCGCGCACAACAATGTAAGAAATAAAAAAGTTGTTTGCTAGTCGCGCACAACAATGTAAGAAATAAAAAAGTTGTTTGCTAGTCGCGCACAACAATGTAAGAAATAAAAAAGTTGTTTGCTAGTCGCGCACAACAATGTAAGAAATAAAAAAGTTGTTTGCTAGTCGCGCACAACAATGTAAGAAATAAAAAAGTTGTTTGCTAGTCGCGCACAACTTGGTAAACATTCAAATCACTTTTTGGAATTACCAAAAAAAAGGAACACAACGATGCCAACATTAGACGAACGCTTTGAATCCTATAAAACCGACGGCTTTACAATTTTTGAGGAGGTGTTTGACGAATCCCAAATGCAAAGTTGGCGTGAGAAACACCAAGAACTCTCCGCAGCCAACAACGGACAGACGTGGTTCGGAAACACCCTCGAATTGGTACCCAAACTGATGTGGCCCGCTGTCACACACCCCACTATCCTTGACTTCGTAGAAAAGGTGATGGGCCCCTTTGTGCAGTTAGACAACCTCACGCTTGCCGCGTTCCCTTCCATTAAACCAGAAGAGGCTGAAGGCAAGGTCTCGGGCTGGCACCGGGATCGATGGGCGCACGTCCCCTATACCGACGCGTATCATCGCCCCAACGCCATTAATGCTATCTCATATCTGCAAGACCTGGTGGCTGCTTTCGGTCCCCTCCGCGTTATCGTCGGATCGCACCGGAAACCGATTACAATTGAGGACGCGACTCGCGCAAAACCGCATCCGGATGAAACCCTCATCTATATGAAAGCTGGCGATGTTGTCATCACACACAACGGGCTCGTTCACTCTGGCACCCCGAATACCTCAGGGCAGTTGCGCTATTTTTTCAGCATCTACTACAACCTGAGCTGGCTCAAACACACCGACCATCACACAGGGCCACACACGCAAAAACTGCTGGCAGCGGCAAAAGCCGCCAATAACCATCAACACATGCGGCTCCTCGGTGTAGACGAACAACTCCAACCCCGATGCAATTCCGGCTTCCTCCGCGCCGACGAAGAACGCTGGGAAGAATGGGCAACCGCCGACCGCGCCACCATAATTGAACCGTAGGGGCGATGCAGTCGTGCTCGCCCGTGCTTGGCATTGTAGGAGCGGGTCCCCGTGCCTGCCCACAAAGGAGAAACAACCCATGGCTGATCAACCAATAGTACCACCGACGCTCAACGTCGAATTGGATCACCACCTGCAACAAGAGGTGAACTTCTTCCTCAATTGGGGCTATCTCGTCGTCGACAACGCAGCAACCCCCCAACAGATTGAGTCGTTGCGCGAGACACTCGATGAAAGTTACGAACGCAACAATAAAAGCCAATTCATCGGTGAACTGCTTGAAGAAGACGACCGGTTCGCATTTCTGTTAGACAATCCACCTGTCCTAAAGCGAATGGAAGCGATATTAGGTACCTGTGTCCAACTCCACAGTGCGACAGCCCGCATCACCGAACCCGGCACTCCCGACCAGAATTGGCATCGCGACGGTCCCTGGCCCGTAGCACCACACGGAACACCTTATGGCAGCCTCCCTGCACAGATTAACTGCGGGTATTATCTCGACGAAGTCACGGATGAGAATGGGCCCACTGTCATCCAACCCGGCAGTCACAGAGCACTGTTCCGGCCGCCAGCCAGTCCTGTCCAACTTCCAGACGAAAAACGGGTACTCGTATCCCCAGGGCAAGCTGTCATGTTCGACGGATGGACCTGGCACCGAGGTGCCGCCAACACCTCTTCACAACGCCGACGTGTCTGTCTTATGTGCTACCAGAACGCATGGATGAAATCTCGCGAGCCCTTCGACGGACCGCGCGTTACAAAACTCCGGGAAAAGGGCACACCACAGCAAAAGTTGTTGCTCGGCGCGATTCCAAAATGGTAAAGTAGTAGGGTCTTTAGAAAGCCTATACGCGGCTTTCTCCCTCCGCCGGGCCGTAATATGGTAAAGTAGTAGGGTCTTTAGAAAGCCCATACGCGGCTTTCTCCCTCCGCCCATAATAAAGGAAACCCAAAAATGAACCTCGCTTACATCGTCATTGACACACTCCGCTATGATCACATCGGTGCAAACGGAAACGACTGGATAGAGACTCCCAACATCGACCGGTTCGCCTCCAAGGCCTTGGCGTTCGACTACGCTTTCTGCGCCAGTTTTCCCACTATCCCGTACCGAACCGATGTCATCACCGGACAATACGGCGCGCCCTTCCATCCGTGGAAACCGCTCCGCCATGAACGCCAGACATTGCCTTGGACACTCGCACAAAACGGCTACGCGACCCAACTCATTCACGACACACCACACCTCGTCAACGGCGGACATAACTTCGACTGGCCCTTCCACGCATGGACATTCATCCGAGGCGCAGAGGTTGATAGGGACTGGATTACCGATACTGTAACATGGCCCGACAATTGGACGCGCCAGCCCCTCTTCGATTGCATCGATGACAAAGCCGCAGAGTCAGGCATGCTCCGAAGTTACGCACGCGCCAACCGAAACCGCAAAAAACCTGAGGATTGGAACTGCGCCAAACTCTTCAACACTGCCGCCCAATTCCTCAAAGACAATGCCAATCGCGACAATTTCTTTCTCTGGGTAGACTGCTTTGATCCCCATGAACCGTGGGATGCCCCGCTTGAATTCATGAAAAAATACGATAAGCGGCCCGGCTACGATGGACGTGTCGACCCGCGCAGCCTCGGCGGCAGGAACAACCCAAACCTCTCAGATGAAGCCAAACAGCATATCAAATCGCAATATTCCGCGAAGTTGACATGGATGGACGATTGCTTCGGACAATTCTTAGACGCGCTGGAATCTACGGGACTTGATAAGAACACTGCTGTTATCTTAACCGGCGACCACGGTACAAATGTTGGGGAGCGCGGCTCGTTTGGCAAAGGGCAACCTGTTCGCGAGCAAGAGGCACGCGTACCGCTGTTCATCCGCCTGCCAGAGGGAGATACAGGCAGAAGCAACGTTATTGTCCAACCCCAGGACTTCTTCCCAACGATTCTCAACATCTTGGGCGAGGCACGTCCTGACGGCATTGAGGGGCACGACATATCAACCCCCGCGCGCGACAGGCAGTCAGGCGAGCGGCAGCTTGCCTTATCAGGTGGGAGCATTGAAAGATGGGCGCAGGCAACGCAAAACCCCAATCTCAACCTCTTCACCGCCTTCAACCGGGAGTGGAGCTTAGAGGTCGGCACGAAACCTGAAAATTCGAAACTGGTTCGACTCGGCGAATTAGCTGATGTCGCCGATGAACATCCGGATATTGTCGCGAAACTGCACACAGCCGCCGTCGACGAGATTGAACGCCGCGGCACCGATCCTGCATTAATTGCATGGCTCCGCAGCGGTGGTGAAGATGCGTTTCCCGCTGATGCCCACTACTGGGATGGCTATCCCGGTCCTGCAGGCTTCCGCCCGTATTTTGGGAAGCTTTACACGGGTGAGTAAATTTTATGGTGCACGGAAGATGTTGCCCTTGTCTGGCGGCATCTTCCGGGGTTTTTTGGAGGGTGTAGGGGGCGAAGTGGGAGTTTTGGGCATGGTGGAGATAGGAAGAGATTCGGGTATTTATCAAAAGCAGGTGGCTTTGTGGAAGTTTTGGAGCATCATGTGTTTACTCCCAACCGAAGACAGCGCGTATGTATTGATTAAACGCTTGCCGGAGCCGATACCACTTATCCTTTCCCCAAATTTCTAAAGACAGGCTTGAACGCCCTGTCTCTTCCTTCAATTCTGCTTGGATAAGCCGCTGTGCCTCGCTCGATGCACCACACAGCACAACCGCACGTGCTTCAACGCCACCGAGTTGTCTCATTCGTACAATGGCCTCCATCCCTTTTTGTTTCACCCCGGCGTGTTCGTAGGCAAGGGTGCACGAAACGACGACAATTTGGTATCCGAGTACTGCAACCACGTCGAGTTCAAACGGCTTCACACTTGCGTCTGTTGCATTGGCGCGTCGCACATACACCCTGTGGAAGAGTTTATAGTTACTTCGATCCGGGCTCTGTCGGGAAATGTCTGCTAAGACATCCTGAAAGGCGGCATACGCACCGTACTCAAATAGTTCGGGGGTGAAATGGCTACCGCTACTCAAGAACGCACGGCCTTTCGCCAACTGTTCTTCGCTGAGGGTTCTGGGGGCAGGGCAGGCTTTCGTCTGATAGTTACCCGATTTATCCCGGTATTCATAAGGAAATGGCCCGAGTTCAAAGCCGTTAAGTTCAGCAATACGATGAAGACAGGGCGTAACTCCTTTGCGAGTATCAGCAACTAAGGCGTTTCCGTGCCGATCCACGAGGATTGCGCCTGAGTCAGCGCGCGGATCCAGATAGGAGGTCTCTACGTCAATATTTCCCGATAAAAAGGCTTTCATATTTTCTGCCGCTGCGACGGTTTCAACGCACATCACCTTAGTGCCACCGGTATAATGCACATGAATGCAAGTGGTATTGGCTGGTAAATTGTCCATGAGATTCCGTGTTATGTCGTTGCGTACGGTAGATGGGTTTCCCGACACCGTTTCGACTGCATCAATAGAAAACGCGTTGCGGCTGCATTTCAGTAACCGGTCTCGTTCGGCTCTTGTTTCTTTCGTATGCACAAGTCGTACGTGAATAGGGAGTGGCAGGTTATCTTTCAAATGATGCAGTGCCACCCAGACAGGCAGTGGATTGGTGCCGACGGTGAGGATGAGGAGTGTTCCCATGATGGCAATTTCTCCGTTTTTTGTTTTCAAAATGATTTGCTGTTGACCTTGGCTAGATAGTCGCGGCTCTCGGACGGTATAGGTGAAGCGGTAGCGGCCGAAGTGGGAATTTGGGAGCATCATGGAATCAGCGGATCCTTCCACAGTTGAAAGTCTTGATACGCCGATTTGTTGACACCTTGGGCAATTAACTCCTCGTACCTTTCGTGTAACGCGAGTTCGCATACACGCGGATTACCCTCTTCACCTCCAAACCAGAAAAGTCGTTCAGGACGGTTTCCACGAGGATAAACTAAGCAGTCACAGTTACGCACCTGTGCTGAACCGCTATTTCTTAATTGAGGGTCACGCAACTTGCGGAGTGTCCGCTCAAAAATCAGTTTCGTGTTTGCAGCCGCTTCTTCATAAGTTTTCCGCGCAGTGCCAGATAACCAGATCGGTATAGATGAATAGGAGCTCTGTCGTGCCCGGAAAGCCTCAAAGAAAACTTCCCCGGTAGGAGATAAGAAGGTAAGCTGTTCCTCTTCTTCAAGGAGAAAGCGAACTTCTTCGGGCAAATGCCCCAACCGCCGGTTGACTTCAGCCGTTTTACGGTAGTCATCATTAATCCATTCAAAAAACTCTTCGTAATTCGCCAATAATGAATAATCCCAGCCAATAGGCGTGGAAGGCATCATAATGATGTCTTTAAAGGCTTCATGAATGTAAAATACTGGAACATTGAACAGCAAACCAATCAGATTGGCATAAGCCATCTCTGCTTTGAAACCACCTGTCGCGTTGATTAGCACTTCATCACTTGAATCGGTTCCTTTGTGCTTTTGAACCAATTCAATCATAGTTGAAACGAATGACCGCAGCCCCTTGACTTTGAAGCGACTCTCTGTATAAGTCAAGTCAGGTATCTCTTGAAGTTCGGCCCTGTATTCTCTGAAGTTGTCGTAGTGTCGAGAAAGTGCTTGAGCACATAACTTTCCATCGTCAGTTTGAGAATGCAGAAAAATGATACGATCGCCCTCAGCGAGAATACGTGAAAGTGAATTGGTTTCTGCACTTGCAACAACGGGGTCTGTATGGCGAAGATAGCTCGCCAACTTATCGTCATTTGGCTGCGTGTTACCATGCTTCTTTGGTGCAAGGAGTGAAATTCCGACAGTGGTTAGTATCGTACGCATGATTCCGCCTCTTAGTCTTCAGTATCGTCATCCGTTTGAGTTGCCCACTTCTCCAGTTCCTGTTTCCGCACAAGGATCGGCTCAATGCCAAATGAGTTTGCGCGAGAGTGACAGTAGAATTCGGTGAAGGGCTTAAAGTCACAATCAACAAGAAAGACCGTTTTCTCAGCATCATCAATGGCAGTAATTTGACGAGTTCCGTAGTCGTCAACGGTATAAGAACGCATTACGATCACTTTGGGATAGATTTGATTCTCAGATAACGAGTTGAGGAACTCCCTAAAAAACCCAACCATCCTTTGAATCATCTCCTTTTCTGGTGGGAAATGTTGTTGCGATTCGTACACCATAACGACATTGTTCCAGCTTCCTTCCCACTCTCTGCGGGTAGTGTCATCCATATTTTTCAAATTGGCTTTAGCTTTCTTCTCCTCACCTCCCCATATATTAGGAGGCGGCTTTGGATGACTAACTAGATTGCGATATAGTGCAAACATACCCAGTTCCGCAATCTGATTCTGGTTCAAGGGCACCTCACGTTGAAAACAGCTCCGGCAGTAGTTGCTAAGTCCCCTGTCCTCTTGAACAAGACTCATTAGATCTCTCAGAAGTTGAAAGTACTGGCCTATCGCTTGCGGCATCGTCTGATGACGTTGACGAAGCTTTTCAAGCTCTGCAATGGCATCCACTTTTTTAGATACCTCCGCTTCTTCAGTAGCCCACGCTTTTTCAGTGTCTTCATGTTCAGTTGCCCCCGCTTCTTCGGCAGCATACCATCGCAATATATACGTATAAAAAAGGAATAATTTCTGCAACAATCCTTGCATGGCTTGATCCATCTGACGCAGGCCTTTAGCCGCCAGATGCTGCTCAATCTCTGCTCGAATCTGAGAGAGACCAGAAGGCTTGACTTCCTCTCTAAAGCCCAACTTATAGAGCACTTTGCCGACAAGTTCTCGGTATTCCAGATTCAAATTCTTATTAATCTTTAACTGATCCTCGGCCAATTTCTGCAAATCGTAAAAGCAATTTTCGAGAACGTCATAAGGGTTATTGGTCAGAACAAATTCCCTTAGCCAATCGTCCTGGTCGCTAGCACTCAGATTAGGAGCGGTTTCCCTGATTGAATCGCGGTTGATGAAAGGCTTGTTGGCTAACACAAATTCTTCCAATTCTTTGCGCGGATCTCTGCCATCCGATTCGGCGCGTGCATTTCTATAATACATCAAGCCCCTCCAAACGCAAGCGTGCTCTCTAGGGAATGACTTGGGTCACCTGCCCGCTTGCATTGACTGCTTGCACCCTCACTTTAATCCTTGCCCCAACCAGCCCCGGATAATAAGGACGTTCAAAGACAACCTCTTCCTTGTCATCAGTTTGCAACTGCACCGTTACCTTGAACCCATCCTTCTTCAGAATCGTGGCACTAACCCTGTCACCGACTTTGAATTTCGGCTTCTCCGGTTGTGTAGGAGGTTTAGGTGCCTGTGTTAGTTGTGGCTTCTGCACTCGCAGCCGTTGTTGAGGAGTTTTTTGCTGTCCCTTTGTCGACCTCGGCCCTCGTTGTTCCTCGGCAGCGCGCTTCGGCTCGACGCGGTAGTAACGCATCAACCGCAGGCTCCAACCGAGAATGTGCAGAAGTTCCTCCGCCTCGTTGATACCGCGAAGATGTTGTTGGCAGGCCTCCTTGATGTTTCGATAAAATCGCTGTGTCTGCTGGCTTCGGATCAGGGCGTTGCGGCTATCCGCCATCCGCTGAACCAGTGACATGAGCCGATCTTTCGCATTGTCGGAGTCTCGGGCCCGACGCATGAACGCGATGACTTTGCCAAGTTCATTCGGGTCGGTGCCCCGGTCGACTAGCTCAAACGCGATGTCGTGAGCGATTGCCCACTGTTCTTCGTCCATCTGTTGTGCTTGCATAAATATCTCCTTCAATATAGCCCGGAGGGACAGTGCCGGTCATTAGGATATTGGAGAATTTGCGCGAGTTCAGTCAATAAATCCTGCTTGATGAGCGAATTTGTTGCTTGAGCGGTGCATTCACGCTTCCACTCTTCCAATTGCTCACCTGTCTTCGCCGATTCTGGCCGAACATCCCAATCCAAGTATCGGTCTCGAGTTTGCTCTTCAACTTGAATCTGCTCAAGTTGAAAATAGATGGAACCGAAGCACACCGGCTTTGCACCACCGATCTTGAGTTTGAAGGGATGCTCCGGATGATGTCCCAATGCGGTAAAAAGCAATCCCCACTCTGCCGGGGTCAGATTATCAACCTGCACAACGAAACGGAATGTTGAGCCGACTTCACACGCTTCGACAGGTGTTTCGCCGGATGCCTCTTTTCCGTGCATGTAAAACTTGCGCCCCGGTATATCTTGCATTCTGCTTTGATAACGACCCGGTTCATAAAGCTCGGGTACAAACTTCGTCTCAAATTTCCCATAAGTTTGCGGTGCATCCTGTATCGCAATATTCCCTTGAAATCCCATCGCGCCGAACATCCGACAAGCGACGCACAAGTTGTCTTTTCGGCGACATTCAAGAAAGTTTCTCGGTACTGCCCGGCGGATTCGATTGGAGACTTTGCAGATGCAACTCTCCGAAATCGCCTCAACGACGCTCCGAATTACCCCTTTGAGTGAACTGCCGGGAATCACGATATTTCCGCTCGCCCGCACCGCTGTCTTGATGAGTTCTACATCCCGGCCGAGGTCGATAATGCCACTACCAATGTGAATTGGTGACAATGCTTCGATAGTCCCTTGAATTTGTCCTGTTACGTGTTTCTCGTAGTATCGATCATGTCCGGTTGGTTTTTTTGGGTTGACGCGAGCGGGCAGCGATACGAATTCAAAAGGTTTTGGGGCAGCTTGTTGGACCTGTCTGCCTCCCCCTCTTCCTCCACGACGGAATTGTCCCATGTTTTTATCCTCCTTGAACGAAACAGACATAGCGCGTAAACCGGACAGCCTGCGAATTGCGTTCTTTGTACTGAATTGCCTTGACTGCTGGAGAATTCTGGTTGATCGGATATTTGAGTTTTCGGGGAATGCGCGTCGCGCCGACCCTGAGCAGAAAAACGTTCTGTGAGCCGCTCATCTCCCACTCTCCCGTGCCTAGCGGCTTAAATCCTTCCGGCAGTTTTCCTTCAGATAACCAAAGTAACAAATAGCCTTTGGCTGTTTTTTGCCAGCGGAGCTCGCCTTTTTTCCCAAACGATCGGCCGTGTGTATATTCTCCGATTTCTGTCGCGCTGGGATGCCCTTGTTTCCAATCAGTGATTTTGTTGGGGCATTGAAGCAAGTAGTATGACGATTCGCCGGGAGTTAGTTTTCCAATTTGCTCAACGAGCATTGACAGGTCAAGCTCATTGGCAGTTGCAACAATCGCTTTTCCCACTTGCCTACCCTCCTTCGACTATTCGTCGCCATGACCGGACACAGCCGCGCCAAAGTGCGTCAATGTTATCCGGTGTAAAATTGAGTATGGCACCGAAACCGAGGTCGTCCGGTTGGGCATGAACTTCAGCATCAACAGTGTCTGGCTTGAGAAACCCGTAAGCCTCCCAATCACTGACAAGTTCTCCTGCACCGATAACAACCTTGTCGCTAAATTGCTCGAGTTGGCCCCCTAACACTTGCAATTGCTCCTCCTCAACAACCGCTGTCGGGTAGCGAATTTCAACGCGCTTGACTTTCATATTTACTTGCCCTAATCCACGAGATTTGCCGAAGCCGATCCCGACGCGCTGTTGGTCAAAATCACGGATAGCGAGGGAAATAAGTGCAAGCTGCGCTGTTGTGAAGTTTTTCACAGTAATTTTGGTTGTAAATTCGCCCGCTGTCAGGACCTGAAAGTTGAAGAGAGCACCTCGCACAGCAGAGCCATAGACGCGGTCAATTGCAACACCGTTGCGTTCTTCTAACTGAATTTCTGCTGGGTTAACCGGATAGGCATCGGCAATACGTGCATGTGCAGCGATCTCTGTGCTACCGAAAATTTGGCAAACCGTGCAGGAGTTTTTGTAGATGGCGGCGGTATTTTCTTCCTGCAACTTCCGGCAAGGCGAGTTCCGTTGCAATGGATCACATGTTCTGACGTTCCCGCCGAGCGTTCGCACAATCCGCTCGCAATGTGCACGGATTGCACCTTTCAGCGATGAGCCCGGAAGATAAACGCTCCGCCCTCCTCCGTGGTACGTTTCAACGAATTCCGTATCTGGTTTAGTCGGGTCTGCACCCTGCTGGTCGCTCGCCTTGATGAGCAGTGGTCCAACGGGTGAAATCACTAACTCAATAAGGGCTTGATTGACAATTCGCTTGTGCATTAGTTTCCCTCCAGTTGCTGTTTGACTCTGGCTTGAAACGCACTTATCCAGGACTTCCGATCGGCTATTTCACCCTGGTACTCCTCGTCGATCAGGTGTTGCAGGATATGCTGCTTGTCAATGTAGTCTTCAGACTCAAGCGATAGTTCAATTAGCCCAAGCCCTCGGCTACTGCCTCCGCCGATAGTCAATTCGCCCTTCTCAAAGGCAGAGAGGCCAACGTACAACATACCGAGTTGCCACTCTTCCGCGTTATCAACAATCGCGTGAAAATCAAACAAAACACCCGCCGGAACGACTTCATAATCGTAGAGTTTTCCATCTGATGATGTCTCTGTGTCCCGATCAATTGCGACACCATCCCGTTGCTGATACTGATCAAACCAGAGGTCTTGTTGCACATGCAAGTCACGGATTTGCAGCTTGGAGGCGTACCACGGAGATCCGAAGAGTTGGCAAACCCAGCACGTTTTCTTTAGAATTTTCTTACTGAATTCCTGATCTGTCCAATTCTCCCGCTCTTCGGGCTTTCTGCGCCCTGCGTCGCGTGCTTTCCGCAAATCGCCCATCTCGCTTCTCTTGAGACACTGCCCATCTTCATCAACAGGGTTGCAGACGATATGCCTGTCATCCGTGAAACTATGCATGATACTCTCAACGTAAGACCGGAGTACACCCTTGAAACTTGAACCGGGGATGTACGGACGATTCGCGACATCCCGTACAACAGGAAGATCCGCGCTCACTGGGGAAGTTGAGCGGCCGGCACCGATGCGAACTGCTGTTACCGTTTCGACCGCGCCCTCTAAACTGAGTCGGGATCGGAATGTATCAAACATTATGTACCCCCTCTATTCCTTTGAAAGATAAGCCTGGTAACGAACGAGATTCCCGAGGTAGAGTTGCAGGAGGCGCAGATGAACACGCCGAATCCATGAACATTCTAATTCAGTTTCTAAACGTTCACTCATCTTTGCCACAACCATTTTTGCATCTTTCCTTAGCCCATCAATTTTGTCAACCAGCGCGATCGCGAATTTTTCCCCGCCGGACGTGTCGCCCCACATCTGGCTCGCTCCGCGCCGCCCGAGTTGATAACGGATAAAATTCTTGGTTTCCTCAATTCCGCTTGCTGCATCGGTTGCAACATTTAAAACGTTGCGGAACGGCGAACGTTCGTTCCGAAGTTTGTAACTATTCGCCATCTCCTGCATTTTGGGAATGAGTTTCTCCATCTGTAGGCTAATCTCCTGTTCCATCACCAGAATTTTCTGTTGATCAGAGACAGATCCTGTTTGACTCATTTCGATTCCTCCTTATTTTCAGCCTTGTGTTTTCTGATTTCACATTTCACATTCTCTCGCGTCCGAAGATGAAACGGGTCGCAAATCAGAATCTGCCCGAACCCCTCTTCACGGCGGTTTCCAATGCAGGTATCTTGGAGCATTTTCAGATATGGCTTCCACGACTTAATGTCCGGCGTGTGAAACACGAAGACACTGCCCATGCGGGTGGCAAGGTCTGTCTCTTTCGGCAATCCCCACGCTGCATTCCACCCGCCGACATAGTCGGAACTCGCAAAACTACGAACGAGCGTCACCTCAGCATCACAACCTGATATCTCCTGAAACATGGGGGCAGTCAGAACTATACTCCGTTGCCATCCATCTGCCGCTGTCAGAATGGCACCGGATTGCAAAGCAATACTGAAGTAGGTGCCCTCAAACGCATCCATTTTGACATTTGGCAGGTGAGAATAGGCATCCCATAACTTTTCCAAAGCGTTGTTGAAATCTGCAATGCGTTTGTCCAGCGGCTCCGAGTTCTCACATTTTGATGATACCTTCACGCAAACTCGCCCGAGGCCTCGCGAACTCCCACCGCCGATTCGCTGAACCTGTTTCTGCAAGGTATCGGCCACTCTTCCTACAAGGCTTGATGGAATTCGCGCGGAACCTTGCAAAGTCACTTTTTTATTGTCCGCTGACAATGCATCAACAGCAGTCAAGTGATAAAGCAATTCATCCTCAGCTACCCTGCGGTGTCGGTTGATGGCAACCCGCGTGAGTAATCGTGTACTCAGACTCCGCGCCTGATAGACCTGATCGGATTCCTCATAAAAACCTGTTTTTGCATCAACGCGCCCACCACAACATGGACAACCGGGTTGATAGAGCCATCCTGCTTTTTCTGCGGCGAGTTGTTCAAGAAGCGTGTCGAAAATGCCGTGCTTTTCATCCTCCCCTTTTTTTTCATCCCCTTTTTTTAGGAAACCGGAGAAATCCTTACATCCGACCGCCGTTGCCGGCAACACGCTTAAACCTGGATAACAGTTTCGGAAGATCCCGGCACCGTCATTGAGAAACAGTTGCCTGAAATCAGCGTCCGGTTCGCCATCCTCTGAATTTGCAAGCCATGCCTTTGCCACGGCACCGCGTATTAGTCCACCGCGGATGTATTGCACTGCCTCAACTGCTTGTCCTGTTGGTTTGCGTCCGCCCGTGATAAGTGGTGATTTCAGCGTGACTTTAATGGTTAATTCGGTGAAATCCGCTGAATCCGGTGCTATTGGCGAGGCTTCTTGAGAATTAGTTTCAACTGCTTTATCCTTTTGGGTAATCTTGAGCCAACCGAGTCCACGAGATTTCCCTGTCCCCATCGCATGAATGTAATTGAGTCCGGCGCGTAGCAGTTCAATCTGGTCCTTCGTGACCTCGTCACCGATTGTTACATCTCCGGAGAACACGAAACCAGCGTTCGGCAGGCTCGTCTCAGTGAAATAGAGGCGTTGGTCTTCTGCAACCCGTCGCCGCCGGTTGATAGTCACGCCGTTTCGGATTTCCGTTGATTCTGCTACTAAATCTGTAGCCATCATTAGATCGTTGATAAAAATTCTTGATTCCCGATCCGGCGAACCGAAAATCTGACAGATAATACAGTGGTTGGTTTGGCACATCGATTCGGCGCGTGGACTGTTGCAGACATCTTTTTCCTGTCCTCTGGCAATTGCCTCACAAGCATGCCGCCAGATGCCTTTGAGCGTTGAAGCAGGGATGTAAAGTTTTCCATCACTGGTTTTAACCGTTGCTCGGTCAGCACCTGTTTCGCTGGAACCGCTATCTCCGATGCAAAGGGCGGTATCAACCGTTGCCGTAATTCGCCATCGCCTTTCAATGAATGAATTTGTCACTGCCGATTCTCCTCGCTAGATTCAGGGATAAATTCGTAGGCTTCGATCAGGTCAAAAAGTAGGGTCTCGTAGTACTTCTTTTTACAAGTTCTGTCTCTCTTCGGCATTGCATACCATGGGCCCAGACCGTTCGCGATGTCAGGTGCACCCCGCCAGTTGCTTTCAATCTCCTTTTGGAGCGTTTCTCTCTTGTCATCTCTGAGGCGACTTCGGAAATAGAGATACTCAAGCGTTGAGGTATGCCTGCCAGATGTGAGCGATTGCCGGAGTCGGTAGAGTTGCGAGCGTGGAAAATCGCTGCCTTTGAATCCTCGGACGGTTTGGATGAAGCCGTAAAGTTCATGCAAGGTGAACGGACGCATGGTTAGGATATTCTTCTCATCAGTTTTGTAAAACTTTTTGCGGAAATCGCTGAGCTCGCTCGTAATCATTGAGAGTGATTTGAGGGAAATGAAGTCAACCGTCCCACCAGAGTAACCAACCTCTGTTTTCAGTTTTTTCGCCCTGGTTTTCGCTGATTTGAGCAGGTTCGTAGCGAGATGCTCCAAGAACGCAATCGGCGTATGCTCATTTGCAATCACAAAGCCTAGTGAGAGGCTAATTGCCGGTTGCATCTTCTGTTGTTCAACAAGCCACTCTTCGGAGACATATCGTTGAGATTTACACAATTTTTCTTCACCGGCATCAGCAAATTTTGAGTGGCTATCAAATTCCCGGTCAAAGTTTTTGCCGAGTTCATGCACCACTTCAAACGCCTTACTTCCCGGCACAATCAACAGTAGGTCATCACCTCCGATGCTGACGATTTCAAACGGATGGAGGTTGTTGTCGGTTGGGCTGAGGTGTTTCGCAAGTGCTTCAAATGCCGCTTTCTGCGTTGCGATAAACGCGCGCTCCGAAAACTGCCGGTATTGTGCCGGTGTTTCGATTTTCTCCAAATATCCACCCATGTTGTTACCGTCCGCATAGATGAATGTAACAAATCCTGAGGGGTGGCTGGCATCGGCGATCTCTTTAAGGTCTTGGGGACCGTAGACATCATCAAGTGTTTGATTTGGTTCAAGATACTGTGTTTCCTTCCCCATCGCCTTCAAGTATTCCTTAAATAAGGAACTCCAATCTTTCAGGCACCATCCACCTTGTTCGTTACGAGTTGCCGGTTGCCACCCCGAAAGCCATTTCAAGTAGTAATCAATACGTTCCTGTTCGCCTTCAATATCGCTTTCTCTCTTGGTGACTCGCCCTGCCACATATTTACGAGTGCAAGCCTCACATAGAATGCGCGGTGAACGGATGATTGCAGGTCGCCGCTCGCAGCTCTCGCAGCGTTGTTGGTAGGCACCGATTTCGACGTGTGCCGGCCGGTCTCGTTGAGTTGTTCGATGCGACGTTGGATTTCCCGCGCGCCGATGAAGTTGTGCCCGTGCCAATTTCGTGGTGAGTTCGCCAAAACACTTTTTGTTGAAAAAATCTTTGTCCTTCTTTCCACCGTAGTAACCTTCCATGAGTTCCAAGGTCTTTGAGTTTTTGCACGCCTCTCGAAATTCTGCAAGCCAAAACTGCTCGGGGTTCAGCCCATACTGCAATTCAAGTAGATCAAATGTATCACCGACTGCAACACTATTGGCGATAAGCGTTTCTTGCGTGTAAATCCGTTCGATTTCATCCGCAATTTCGTTAACAAGGGAAGCAGGAGTAAACGCGAGGGTATTTCCGCCAGCTGCGTAGATAATACACTCTGGTGCCGACAAACTATGCCCGGTACGCTCACAGAAATTAGCGCGAATGCGTTGTGCTTGTTCTGGATCGGTGAGGTTTTGGTGCCCTAAGAGTACAGGAATATCTTCAAGGTTAATCCGGTCAAGTAATGCGCTCGCCCCTCGAATCTCCGGCAATTTCGCAGATTCAAGAAAATAGTCTTTTATCTTCGTTGCGCCGCCTAGCACAAGGCCGACCCGTTGCTTTTGATCTGGATTTTGTTGTTTAAGAGGGTGTTTATCAAACTGCTCTATAGTACACGGAGAAAGCCGTTTAGAAGCCACTGTTTTAGCCGCATACACAATACATTCCAGCACATCTCCATCTGCTTTTCCCTCAATAGGCAAAAGTCCAGCCCATACAGCATCGTAGATATCGCCGAGTCCATCGTTTTTCCATGTCGCTGTCAAAGCAGACAAGCGGAGGCGATTCAATGTTTCGACCTTAGACTTGAAACCGTTATCGTAACCAAGGCAATACGCAATTGCCGAGGCCGTCAGCGCATGGTCGGCAACCGTTGCCCCTGGGAGGGAACAGCACGGCAACCAACGAAACGATCGGAACGAAAGTTCACCGTTTTTTCCATCTTTTCCTTGCCACAACGTCTGAAGCCGCGGCATGAGTAAATCAATGATGCAAGAGATACGTCCTGCGATGTCATGTTCAGGCCAACCTTGAACATGCTCGGAGGCCCGTTCAATAACATCGTTCCAATCTGTCTGCGTGATACCGAATTGATCTTCTAGAATCAGATCTTCCCACTGATAAGGCTCATGTGCATCCTCGAACTGATAAAGTTCATGTGCATCCTCAATTGGTTCACCTGTTTTCCAGTTTCGTACCATACAACTCCTCCAGTTTCCACTTCGCCGGCTACGATGTGAAAATTCCTTTCTGCCTGCCTTAAATCTACATCTACATCTACATATAAAGTTAGCCTAGATTAGGTTCTCTCTAACCAGTCGTTAAGGTCAGCTACAACATCGGGTAATGAACCTGCATCAGTCGTTGTTGTAAGCACTTTAAACTTCACACACCAAGACCCGTTTGAGTACACACCTTGAACTATTTCCACTCCTGTCTCACTTGATAGCCGAAATCGGGTTGTTTCAGACAAATCCGGGTTCCAATACGTTGTGTGACAGAGACGGACGTAAGGGCACCCGTCGGTAAGTTTCTGCAAAAACTCCGAAATGGGGCCGCGTGCCTGGTTGTAGGCATGTTTTCCTAGTCTTGGCCGCTTCTTTTCTTTCTCTGTTGCTGGACGCGGCAGGCTAGTCTCCTTTGATTGTCGAAAACGGGTGAGGAAAGTCTCATGAAAAATCTGGCCGGTGGCAGAGAGTTCCAGATGATGCACCCCATCAATTTTCTCCCGATTGACCAGCGGCTCAAAGCGTTCATCCCAATCATCCTCAAAACGTTTCCACGGTTCACAAGCATTGTCCTTGCTGAGTGCCATAAACATGCCGCTTGCACGCTGCCAGAGCGAGAAATCTAAGGACACTGGCATAGGGGGAAAGGAAATGATAAAATTAAAACGCTCATGCTTGTAATACACTGGAATGTCAAGTGCCTGGCCCATGAGAACAGCAATGGCAATTTGGGCTTTATAGCCCCCCGTTGCGTTAATCGCACAAAAGTCAACTCCCGACTCATTCACCCGCTCCCCAAAGATTTTTGCAAGGTTGCGTAAGCCTTGGGTGCGAAATGCCTTGGGATCGTCATCGCGCAAACCTTCTACGCAGTGAATCTCTACTTGCCAATCATTGGCTGTGAAATAGGATTGTAAAATTGTAGCGATTGCAGTTCCATCATCTGTATGAGAATGAATTAGGTGGAGGAGACCTTTCTCAATAAACCCCTGCTTGAGGAGATCAGTCACAGAGTTAATCTCCGCGCCGCACAGCCGCTCGGCCGGTCCAATTTTACGCAGTTGAGTCGCCACTTCCTGCCAATTCTTTTCGGAATACGCCTGGGCCAGAGCAACATGGGCCTGATCAGTTTGCGAATCCTTGATGAGATCAGACAGGTTGGGGTAAAACAGACTCACTCCGACTGTACAGAGGAGGATGTTGGGTTTAGACATGCGAAATCTCCGTTGTTTACATCTCCCTAACGCTTTCCGAATGCTAAAGACATTATAACACACCGCCATTTTCGTGTCAACACTTTTATCGCACGACTCTGGAAACCCATCTCCGCTCATCCCGCTGGGGTTAACAAAACACTCAGCACACAAAGGTATAGCATATTTTATATTTTATGCCAACAGTAAAAAACCAAAAACGAAATGCACCTACTTCAGGAAAATATGGGCTTGACACAGACTTGGAATTCTGATAGCATCATAACAATAAACGATGAGGTGCCCCAAGCTTTGAAAGAGAACCCTTTTAAAGAAGAGTCCTAAAGCAGCAGAACCTAACCCTTAGCCCCATCAGGGCATTATGTTATAGGAGAAAACTATGCCACGTACCTACAAAGCCTGTCTTATCGGATGCGGACGGATGGGCGCAACTATCGACGACGAAGTCGCAAACCGCCCCGATAGCTTCATCTGGCAACCCTTCTCACACGCCGCAGCAACAGTCGCATGCGACAGAACCGACCTCGTCGCTGTCTCTGATGTCTTCGCCGAAAAAGCGGAATCCATCAGGCAACGCTACGGAGCCGAGCGCGCTTATACAGATTACCAACAGATGATCGAGAAAGAGAAACCCGACATCGTCTGTATCGCTACGCGCCCGGGGCCACACGCCGACATTACCGTCTTTGCTGCCGAGAACAACGTCAAGGGCATCTACTGCGAAAAACCGCTCTGCTGCTCTATGGAAGAGGCAGACATCATGGTAGATGTCGTTCAAAAGCACGGTGTTAAATTCAACTACGGCACGCAACGCCGTTATATGCCTATTTACCGCAAGGTGCGCGAACTCGTTGATGCAGGTGAACTGGGGAACATCCAGTGCACCATCGCACAATATGGAGCCATTTCTGCCCTCTGGGGATTAACCCACGCCGCTGACATGCTGCTTTTCCTCGCTGGCGACCCGGAAGTGGACTTCGTGCAAGGCACTATCATCTGTAAAGAATCCGATTGGGATGGTAACCACCTCAACGTCGATCCCGGTATTGCCTCAGGCTACATCCGTTTTTCTAATGGAGTCCACGGCTATAACACCGCAGGCACCGGACCCGAATACGAGGTCTGCGGTACCGGTGGCAAAATCCGCATTCTCAACAATAGCAGAGAAATCCAATTCCGCAAAAAGGATGGGACCTTCCTGGAAGAAGTGCCGTTTCCGGACGTATCCCGGGCCACAGGCACCGTGATGGGCATCACAGACATCGCCGAGGCACTCGACGAAGACCGGGAAACGAAGGGACCCGTCCACCTCGCGCGCCGTAGTCAGGAGACGCTCATGGGCATGATTGAATCTCATCGGCTGGGCGGCAGGCATGTCTCACTCCCGATGGAAAATCGGAGCCTCTACGTCGGCAACAAAAACTGGTGAGATTCTCTTGCCTATTGCCAAATACACTGTAAGGGCAGGTCTCCGTGCCTGCCCGTTTCCTCAGTTTCCGAATAACCATGAACTTAGAAACCCAAATCCCCCACTTTCGTGAAACCTTCTATCGCGTCAAAACCGAGGTGCAAAAGCAGATCGTCGGTCAAGATGAGATCATCGAAGGTGTCCTGCTCTGCCTACTCGCCAATGGACACGCCCTCCTTGAAGGCATCCCCGGCTTAGGCAAAACGCAGCTCATCCATACCCTCAGCGAAACCCTCGACCTCACCTTCAAACGCCTCCAATTCACACCCGACATGATGCCCTCCGACATCACAGGCACAACGCTTCTCGTCGAGGATGAGGGAGGCAGAAAACAATTTGAATTCCAACAGGGCCCTATTTTTTCGCAACTCATCCTTGCCGATGAAATCAACCGCGCAACTCCGCGCACCCAATCCGCTCTCCTTGAAGCGATGCAGGAGCGCACCGTCACGGTCGGGCGTGCAAGCCACAAGTTAGCAGAGCCATTTTGCGTGCTTGCCACGCAAAACCCATTGGAAATGGAAGGCACCTACCCCCTTCCGGAGGCACAACTCGATCGGTTTCTGTTCAAACTCCTTGTCGAATTTCCGGGTGAAGATGAGATAGTCCAGATATTGCGTCGTACCACATCCGATGTCAACATCACCGTTGAGAAGGTCACGAATGCGGCGACGCTCAACCAGATGCGCCAGCTTGTCCGCCAGGTCATCATTGCCGAGCATGTTGAACGTCATATCATCCGCCTCGTCCGAATGACACACCCCGATTCCGAGGATGCCCCGGACATCGTCAAACGTTATGTCCACCTCGGTGCCGGCATCCGGAGTGTCCAGGCGATAGCACTTACCGCGAAAATCAGAGCACTCCTTGACGAACGCTACAACGTCGCCTTTGAAGATGTGGATGCTGTGCTGCACCCTGCCCTCCGCCACCGCATCCTCCTCAACTTTGAGGGCCAAGGCGAAGGCATTTCCACTGACGCTGTTGTCACCGAAGCCCGCGACACTCTCTCCCCACCACCGTAGGGGCGAGGTTTCCATAGGGTTTTCTCATTAATAGAATTTGCGGTTGCCAAAAACAGGTGAAAATGATAATATAGAATTCTATATTGTCAAAAATAGGTGAAAATGATAATATGGAATTCCATATTGTCAAAAATAGATGAAAATGATAATATAGAATTCTATATTGTCAAAAATAGATGAAAATGATAATACAAAATTTGCAATTGCCAAAAATAGGTGAGGTGAAAAGAGTCATAATGGAAAACTTCGTAGCAGGCAAATACATACAGCAAGGAGGGTATAAAGGACTTGACCTCCGTGATCGAAAATGTTATACTTGATTCAAATATAGATAACTGCTGTTGCAAAGTCGCCTACAGGCGATGGCACTTCCCGCGTAGATGTCAAGATTACGAGAAAAAAGATTTGACATCCGTCAGCGAAAATGTTATACTTGATTTATACACAAATCGATGGAAGGAAAAAAATGGACTTTAGTCTTGTTAACACCTCTTTGATAGATATCGGCGTGTTTAGCATCGGTGGCATCACCGTCAGTCTAATATGTCTCTGGCAACTGAGAAGACAATCCACAAAATACCAGGCACAGAGAGATAAATCAGAGAAGCAATATAACACTCTGCACGAACATTACAACACTCTACAGCAGGAATTTAGAACCTTTCAGAGTGCAGCGGACCGCCGACACAACCTCCTTCAGGAGGCGCACACCACCTTGCAGCAGAAATTCAACGCCCTGCTAGAGGAACACGAAGCCCTGCTAGAGGAACACGCCACCCTGCTAGAGGAACACGCCACCCTGCAGCAGGAACACGCCACCCTGCAGCAGGAACACGAAGCCCTTCAGGAGGCGCACACCACCTTGCAGCAGAAATTCAACGCCCTGCAGCAGGAACACGAAGCCCTTCAGGAGGCGCACACCACCTTGCAGCAGAAATTCAACGCCCTGCTAGAGGAACACGCCACCCTGCAAGAGGAAAATACAACCCTCCAAACCGGGCTAGATGCTGTTACACGAGAGCATAAGACACTCCAAGCAGCGTTCGATCACTTTACAGGACGATACGATGAACTCGCTGAAAGAGTTATGCCGCTTTTTGAAGCCTTGGCTCGCGAAAAACTGAGGGAGATAAACTCGCGCAATGAAAACTGAAAGCGGCCTCGCTATCAATGCATTTTTAGTTTGACATCCTAAATTCAAATATTGATTGTCCACTGATCGAACCAGTTTGGAATTGAAATCAAAACGAAAAATGGGGAAAAACGGGAAAACTCGGACGCAACATGCAGACAGCCCAACAAAAACTACAAACGCTCCTCCAACAACTCTTCCGCGCAGATGCCGCAGACCTCGACTTTGGCATCTACCGCATCATCAACTATCGACGCGACCAACTCCAAAACTTCATTGACGAGGAACTCCCCGCCATCGTCAAAAATGCCCTTGACGCAAACACCGAAGCAGAATCCACAGGCGAAGAGAGCGATTCCCTGGCACAACAAATTCGCCAAACCCTCGGTGACAATACGTTAGATGTTGACGGAAATCTCATCCACGAAACATACAGAGAAACGCCCCTTGTTCGGCAATACCTTGAGGCACAAGAACAACTCGGTACCCCACAAACCCACAACCAGCGCGCAGATGCTGTTTTCAACCATCTCTATACCTTCTTCTCCCGCTACTACGAAAACGGCGACTTTATTCCACGCCGACGCTATGCACAAACCGAACGCTACGCCATCCCCTATAACGGCGAAGAAGTCTACCTCCACTGGGCAAACCGGGACCAGTACTACGTCAAAAGCGGTGAGCATTTCGCCGCCTATCGCTTCAAATCCCTAGGCATCACCGTCACGTTCGACCTCCGCAATGCAGATGTTGAAAAAGACAATGTCCAAGGCGCAAAACGCTTTTTCATTCCCTTGTGCAACGAGGCAGCGTATTCACCAGAAAAAGCCGAGATCCGCGTTCCTTTTGAACACCGGCCTCTTACCGACGAAGAAAAGAAACGTTACAGCGGCCAAAAACAACAAGACAAAATCATCGATGCCGCAGAGCAAGAAATCATGGAATACCTGAGCAACCACTACAACGCTCTTGCCGCCCTGAAACCTGTTCTGAAGAAACATCTTCGCACCTACACTCGGCGCAACACCGCCGACTTCTTTATCCACAAAGACTTGAAGCAATTCTTCACCCGTGAACTCGATGTCTATCTCAAAAACGAAGTGTTGCCATTAACCGCTCTCATTTCACATACGTTAATATGTGGGGGGGTAAATTCACATAATGATAATTATCTTGAAACAGCGAAACTCGTTCACAAAATCGCCACCCAAATTATCGACTTCCTTGCCCAGATCGAAGCGTTCCAGAAACGCCTCTGGCTCAAAAAGAAGTTCGTCCTCTCCACCGACTACTGCCTCACCCTCGATCGCGTCCCCGAAGAACTCTACCCCGAAATTGCACAGAACACCGCCCAACGCGAGGACTGGAAACGACTCTTTAGCATTAATGAAATAAACGGTACTCTTGTTAATTCTAACTATACCGAACCTCTCACCGTCAACTTCCTCAAAGAGAACCCAAATCTCGTTTTGGACACCCGTCACTTTGATGCTGCCTTCAAGGACCGGCTCTTGGCACATTTTAACGATATAGAAAATCAAACCGATGGCGTACTCATTCACGGCGAGAATTTCCAAGGGTTAAATCTGCTGACAGAAAAATACCGGGAGTCGATAAAAGCCATCTACATCGACCCGCCCTATAACACGAACGCTTCCGCGATTCTGTACAAGAACAACTACAAGGATTCCTCGTGGCTCTCGCTGATGGCGGACCGACTTGCGTTGTCTAAAGAGTTCTTACGGGATAGCGGCGTGATATGTGTGGCAATTGATGACGTGGAGGTTTCACCGCTTCGATTCATTTTAGAAAGTCTTTTTGATAAGGAACTGGGCATTGCTACAGTCCGTTCTAATCCACAAGGACGTTCCAGAACCGGCTATTTTTCACCTACCCATGAATATGCACTTTTTTATGGGAAATTGGCAGCATCGCCCGGCAGTTTGCCAAAAACAGAGAAGCAGAAAAGCAGTTATCGATATCAAGACGAGAAGGGGCGTTTTACGTGGGACAATCTAATTCGACGACCTCCAGGTGATAACCGCGAGGATGTACCAACTATGTTTTATCCGATTTATGTTAAACAAGATGATACCATCCGCATTCCGAGAATGACCTGGGACGAAACAGAACGAACTTACAACGTTTTGGAAAACCCGAATGAGGATGAAGTGAGCGTTGTCCCTATTAAATTGGGGATGGAGAAAAGATGGCGACACGGATGGGAAAAAGTATCAAGAGAAAGAGCCGAGTATAGGGTTCGTCGTGAAGATAACATTCACATAGAATATAAATCGCGGATGCAGGAGGCGGCAGTTCCGAAAACATGGTGGGGAGAGAGCATCTATGCCGCAGCCCGTTATGGAACGACACTATTAGAGGGAATGTTAGGTCCAAAAAACTTTGATTTTCCGAAATCTGTGTATCTGGTTTCAGATTGTCTGCGTGCCAGCGGCTTGGATGCGAACGAAACAGTATTAGATTACTTCGGCGGCTCCGGCACCACCGCCCACGCCGCCATCAACCTCAACCGTCAAGACGGCGGCTCGCGCAAATACATCCTGATTGAGATGGGACATCATTTCAACACTGTCCTCAAACCGCGCGTCATGAAAGCCATCTATGCCGAAAAATGGAAAGATGCCAAACCCGTCTCCCGTGAAAGCCGCCTCTCCCACATCATCAAATACCAACGTATTGAATCCTATGAAGACGCGCTCAACAACATCGAATTTACCGAACGCGAACTTTCGCTTTTTGACGAACATCAGCTCAGCTACCTGTTAGGAAGCGAAACCCAGGAAAGCCCAACACTCCTGAACGTTGCCAAACTCCAAAACCCGTTCAGTTATCAACTCAACATCGTCAACGGTTTGCAAACAGAGACGCAGACTGTGGACTTACCCGAAACCTTCAACTATCTCCTCGGCATCTCGGTGAAAACGCGACACTGCCTGTACGATGACGACAGACGATACCTCGTCTACCGCGGCACAGTCGCACAAAAAAACGTCGTCATTATCTGGCGTGACACCGAAGGTTGGGGACAACAAGAGTGGGTACGAGATTGCCGTTTCATTCAGGAACACAACCTCACAGAGAACGCAGACGAGGTTTATGTCAATACAGACAGCATTAACCCGAAGGCAAAACCCTTGGATTCGCTTTTCAAACGACTGATGTTTTCGCAATGAAATCCGCGACATCCGCGTCGGCCGCGACTCAGACAAAGAAGACACAACCTCTATGCACAGAAACAGAACAAACGCCAAAAAACTTGACAATCACCTCACTCTCCACGCGTGGCTCAATAACCACTTCGGGTATAAAACCACGCGCGCCCTCCTCAACGACGTGAAAAACGAGGACGAAGGCTTCAACTCAGGTGGACACTCCCCCATCTGCGAATTCCTCCTGTCTCGCGTCGAACCAAATTCAGCGATTGAGGGGGCACTCCCAACCTACGATGCCAACATCA
Organism: uncultured Poribacteria bacterium; assembly: GCA_958295855.1. GTDB lineage: Bacteria > Poribacteria > WGA-4E > WGA-4E > WGA-3G > CATQHH01. Next base: position 2,845,457 of record OY282383.1, read on the forward strand.
AACGGCACCTGGCCGCCATAAACAACAAACGCACGCAGCCTATCGTACTCCGTTATTTCCAATACCTTGCCTTGCTCTACACCGAAATTTTTTTGGATTGGAAATTCCGCAGACCCGCGGAATTCCTGCACCAACGCAATGCTTTTGTCCGACGCCGAAACGAAGCGAGAGCCCCCAGCGATGCCATGGATACCACCTTCACAGCCGCGGACAGCGAAAAACTCGCCTTCTGGATGGCAACCGGCGCAGGCAAAACCCTCATCATGCATATCAACTACCACCAATACTTGCATTACTGCACAGAGCCCTTGGATCACGTTGTCCTCATCACACCCAACGAAGGGTTAAGCGAACAACATATACGCGAACTCGCCTATTCCGACATCCGGTGTGAACGTTTCAACGTTGAGGGAAACCATCGCTTCGCGCGAACCCGCAACGCAATGCAGGCCATCGAAATCACAAAATTGGTAGAGGAAAAAACAGGCGGCGGTATGAGCGTCCCTATTGAGGCATTTGAGGGGAAAAACCTCATCTTTGTCGACGAAGGACATAAAGGCAGTGGCGGAAAAGTCTGGCGAGCCTATCGCGAAGCCCTTGCCGACACCGGTTTTACCTTTGAATACAGCGCAACCTTTGGACAGGCACTCGCTGCCGCCAACAACGCTGCCCTCGTTGAGGAATACGGAAAAGCTATCGCCTTCGACTACTCCTACCGCTATTTCTACGGCGACGGCTACGGCAAGAACTTCCGCATCCTCAACGTCCGCCACGACGAAGAAACCCAAACCGAGACACTGCTCTTAGGCAACCTTCTCAGTTTCTACGAACAACGACACTATTTCACCCAAAACACCGACGCGGTGCGTGCCTACGGCTTAGACTCACCGTTATGGGCGTTTGTCGGCAGTAAGGTGAACGCTGTCTATACCGAAAACCGTCGTGCCCGCTCCGATGTCCTTAACGTTATCCGCTTCCTACACCGGTTTCTAAAAAACGAAGGCAACTGGGCAATCCATACCATTGAGAAAATTATGGCCGGTGACTCCGGTTTATCCGATGAACACGGCACCGATGTCTTCCAAAACCGCTTCAGCTATCTCAAGGATTTCAGCGAAACGCCGGCGCAAATCTACACCGGCATCCTCAAGGCGATATTCCACACCGACACAAGCGGCGCATTGCACCTGCAGGATGTCCGGAATGCTCAAGGTGAAATCGCCCTGAAAACCACCCACGGTAGCCAATACTTTGGGCTCATCTACATCGGTGACACCGCCGCCTTCAAAAAACTTGTCGAAAACGACGATGCCGGCATCCTCACCGAGTCTGAAGATGTCCTCACCGAGGGCCTCTTCAGCGACATCAACGCACCCAACAGCCCGATTAACATCCTCATCGGTGCGAAAAAGTTCATTGAGGGGTGGGACAGCTGGCGCGTCACTGCCATGGGACTGCTCAAGATCGGCAGCCAGGAAGGGGCTCAGATCATCCAGTTATTCGGGAGGGGTGTCCGTCTACGCGGCAAAGACATGAGCCTCAAACGGAGTGCAGCCCTTGACGGTAAGCATCCGCCTTACCTCTCTCTGTTGGAAACCTTAAACATCTTCGCTGTCCGCGCCAATTTCATGGCACAATTCCGAGATTATCTCACCCGCGAGGGGGTTCCGCCCGATGAACGGGTGCAATTGGAGATACCCATTAAGCACAACGATAGTCTCCTGGCGCACCGTCTGTACGTCCCAAAAGTTACCCCTTACCATGAAGCCGCAAGAGGACAGTGCGTCCTGCTCGCAGTTGACATCGCCGCCGAGGTCACCCACACCACCCAAAGTCTTGATATTATTGGGAGCGGTTCAGCACAAGGCATCCGAAGGAGTCAGGCAGCGGCAGCCTTGGAACGCAAAATTCCAGAAGAAAGCCTGACACTCATAGACTGGGAAAATATTCGCCTCCAACTGCTTGCGTATAAACAGGAGAAAGGGTTTTACAACCTCATCTTTGATACCCAGATTCTCAAGCAAATCATGGATGCAACCCAAGAACTGTACCGCCTCACTGTCATGGCAGAATCGGAAGTCAAGCCAACCTCACTGGAGGAAGTTGGCCGTTTAGAGGAATTAGTACTCACACTGCTCCGCAAGTATATTGCCAAATTCTACGGCATCATCCAGAAGCGGTGGAATGATGAAAGCGTGCAGTTAGAGGAGTTAGACGAAAAAGATGCCAACTTCCCAGATTGGCGCGTCTACATTCCCCGAAACGAGGCGCGTGAACTTGAACCGCACATCCAAAATCTCATAGAGAATGGCGAAATATACGGCCCTGGCCTGACGACGCTGCCCAATGCCTATAACGACCGGCACCTCTATCAACCGCTCCTGACCGTGGGTGGGGCAGATACAGCATTACGCACAACACCGCCTGCCTTGGAAGACAGCGAGAAACACTTTGTAGAAGACCTGCGCTCTTACCTCCGCCAGCACCGCGAAGAGCTTCTCGCCGCAAAGCAGGTCTTCCTCTTACGCAACCAGAGCCGCGGCAAAGGAATCGGTTTCTATGAAAACGAAGGGTTCTATCCGGATTTTATCCTCTGGATTGTTGAAGGTGCGACACAACGCATCGTCTTCATTGAACCACATGGCATGGTATATGATGCTATCAACGAGCACAACCCAAGAATCACCCTTTTCAAAAGACTGCGCGCCCTCTCTTATGAACACTTCCGAGGCGAACACGTGCAAATGGATGCCTTCATCATCTCAAAAACCGCTTTTCCTGTTCTCCGCCGCAGAGAAGGCATGAACAGACAAGAATTTGCCGAAGAATGGCATATCCTTTTCCGCACCGATGCAGATGCCACCTATCTCTCCCCAATATTCCAGGAACCTACGTCATCTTCAGCGTAGCCCCAGTATGAATACGACGCGTCCTTCATATTTCTCCACGCTTCCAACCGGGCATCATCCGCGTAAATCCGAATTTGCTCCTATTTTTTTCTTGCAAACCTCCACAAATTATGCTAAAATACCCATAACATGAACCAACACGCTCTAAAACATACACATAGAGAACTCCGTACCCTTCTCGGAGCACGCTTCAGCACAGATGATGACACCCGAAATGCGTACGCACGGGATGCTTCTTACCATCGCTGCGCGCTCCCGTCTGCCGTTGCCTTCCCGAAAAGCAACGCCGAAGTTGCCGACATCGTAAAAATCTGTGCAAAATACAACATGCCCATGGTCCCCTACGGCACAGGGACCGGCATCGAAGGTGCAGCTGTTCCAACGGAAGGCGCGCTGTGCATCGCCTTAAATGAGATGAATCACATCTGCTGCGTCAACCCAAAAGACAGGGATGCCACCGTCCAGGCAGGTGTGACGCGCATGCAATTGAACGCCCATCTCGCAGATATCGGCACCCAGCTCCACTTTCCGGTCGACCCAGGTGCTGATGCTTCGTTAGGCGGGATGGTAGCAACGCGCGCCTCAGGCACCAGTGCTGTCCGATACGGCACAATGCAAGATAACGTACTCGGTTTGACCGTTATTACCGCTGATGGCACAATTATTCGCACGGGCGGCAGGGCTCGGAAGTCTGCAGCCGGCTACGACTTGACGCGCCTCTTCATCGGCTCAGAAGGCACATTAGGCATTATCACCGAAGTCACGCTTAAATTAACATGTTTACCAGAGGCAGTCGCATCCGCTATCTGTGCCTTTCCAACGGTAGCCGCCGCAGTGGACACCGTCATCGAAATCATAAATGCGGGCATCAGCATCGCCCGCATTGAACTACTGGACGACTTGCAAATGGTTGCTGTCAACAAGTATGCAGGGTTAGCTTATGAGGTCGCGCCTACCCTCTTCTTTGAGTTTCACGGCTCCGCCCAGACCGTCGCAGAGAGTTCCGAAGTCGCCGGTAACATCGCAGCGACACATGGCAGTAGCGATTTTCGATGGGCGACAGACGAAAGCGAACGCAAACGGCTGTGGCAGGCACGTTATGACAGCTACTACGCTGCACTCAACCTCCGCCCCGGTGCTGTTGGATATGTTACCGATGTCTGCGTCCCAATATCCCAACTCGCGGCATGTATCTCGAAAACCAAAGCACTGCTCAAGAGCTCCAACCTCGTTGCGACGCTCCTCGGCCACGTCGGCGATGGAAACTTCCACGTCGTTTTCCCTCTTGAACCCGACAACAGCGACGAATTAGCAGAAGCGCAGTACCTCAGCCATCAAATTGTAGACATTGCCTTAGAAATGGACGGCACCTGCACCGGAGAACATGGCATCGGCGTTGGCAAGCGTGCCGCATTAGAAAAGGAGCACGGCGAAGCAGTTGACTTAATGCGGGCTATCAAACACGCCTTGGATGCGCGAAACCTAATGAACCCTGGCAAGGTCTTCTTGTAGGAAGGGTTTGTAACCCTGACTCTTAAGTAAGGAGCTTCTTATGAAAAACTTAATTTTACTTTTGGCAGGAATGTTGCTTTTTGTGACACCTGCTTTTTCAGAACTCAGCAACTCAGATCTCCAACGCATCCGAGAGATTGTCCAGATTGAGGTAAGTGGCACCGAACAACGCCTACGCGCAGAGATGCCTGCCGCAATAACTGCATCTGAAAAGCGGATGACTGCCGCAATAACCGCATCTGAAAAGCGGATGAAAGAACACGTGGATATAAAAATGGACGGGTTGGACAAGCGCGTGAACATTCTTGCCGCGTTGCTAATAGGTATATTCGCGTTAATTGTGGTAGCGATTGGGTTGCCCCAACTGATTGTTGCATACAAGCAACGCGGGCAAGAAGAACTCCGAACCGAGCTCAAGGCACTCCGAACCGAGCTCAAAGCACTCCACGCGGAGATTGAACATCTCAAACAGCGAGACAAGGCGCAGCCCGAATCATTGTAGCCCGAGGTCGCCGTGCCTCGCCAAGTTTACCGCCGGTGTTACCGTCGTGTGAGGTTTTCGTTCCTCGCAGCGCCTCAGCAATTGGTATTCACCCCTGCTTTGCAGGGGAACATACCCTAAGCAAAAATATGCCAAACAAATGGAAAGTCCTCATAACCGATAAGAAGGAGCTTCTTATGAAAAACTTAATTTTACTTTTGGCAGGAATGTTGCTTTTTGTGACACCTGCTTTTTCAGAACTCAGCAACTCAGATCTCCAACGCATCCGAGAGATTGTCCAGATCGAGGTAAGTGGCACCGAACAACGCCTACGCTTGGAAATAACTGCCTCGGAACAACGTCTACGCGCAGAGATGACTGCCGCAATAACCGCATCTGAAAAGCGGATGAAAGAACACGGGGATATAAACATGGACGGGTTGGACAAGCGCGTGAACATTCTTGCCGCGTTGCTAATAGGCATATTCGCGTTAATTGTGGTAGCGATTGGGTTGCCACAACTGATTGTTGCATACAAGCAACGTGGGCAAGAAGAACTCCGAACCGAGCTCAAAGCACTCCGCGCGGAGATTGAACATCTCAAACAACGAGACAAGGCGCAGCCCGAATCATTGTAGCCCGAGGTCGCCGTGCCTCGCCAAGTTTACCGCAGGTGTTACCGTCGTGTGAGGTTTTCGTTCCTCGCAGCGCCTCAGCAATTGGTATTCACCCCTGCTTTGCAGGGGAACATACCCTAAGCAAAAATATGCCAAACAAATGGAAAGTTCTCATAACCGATTACGCGTGGCACTCCCTTGAGCCTGAGCGACAAATCCTCGCCAAAATCGGCGCAGAACTCATCGCCGCTGAAACAGGTGACGAAGCAGAACTCATCGCTCTCGCACCGATGATGGACGGTATCCTCACCTGCTGGAAGCCTGTCACCGCGAACGTCATCGCTGCCGCCAAAAAGTGTCAGATTATTGGACGTTGCGGCATTGGACTCGATAACATCGATGTGGAAACGGCTACCCAGCAAGGCATTGTCGTTACCAATGTCCCTGCCTACTGCATTGACGAAGTCTCTGACCATGCGATGGGCCTGCTGCTGGCGTGTGCTCGAAAAATTCCACGCTTTGATCGGGCGGTTAAAGCAAATATCTGGGGGCAAAACATCGGCCCCAACATGCGGAGAGTGCGCGGAAAAACATTGGGGATTGTCGGATTCGGGCGGATCGGACAATCCATCGTGCCGAAAGCGAAAGCGTTTAGACTGACAGTCAATGTCTGTTCGCCGCGCACCCATCCCGAATTAATTCGGCACCACGGGGCAGAAAAGGTTTCATTTCCAGAACTGCTTGCAACGTCCGATTTTATCACTATCCACGCCCCATTGACACTAGAAACGCAGCACATGTTCAGTTACCCCGAATTCCGAGCTATGAAACCGACAGCGATGCTGATTAACACTGCGCGCGGCGGCATTGTAGACACCGCTGCACTCACAGCCGCTCTCACAAACGGAGAAATCGCCGGAGCTGGTGTGGATGTCTTGGAAACCGAGCCGCCACAACCAGACGAAGCACTACTCACCCTTGAGAATGTAATTGTTACACCACACACTGCCTTTGTCTCAGAGGAATCAATTCTTGAATTGCAAACCTCGGCCGCGGCATGTGTGGTACAGGTTTTAACAGGGAAACTACCAGAGTCAGTTGTCAATCCATCGGTTTTGGAACACCCAAGCCTTCGTGCAAAATCGTTCACGCTTTCCAAGCGTGCATACCCCGCAAAATAAATTGGAGAACTCGCATGCAACAACTCCCTGACGCAACAGGACATTTTGGGCAATTCGGAGGCAGATACGTCCCCGAAACGCTAATGCCCGCCCTTCTAGAACTAGAAGAGGCATACAAGGCACTCAAAGACGATACCGATTTCCAGCAAGAATTCCGATACTACCTCCGTGAATACGTTGGACGGCCAAATCCCCTCTATTATGCTGAACACTTGACACAAACACTCGGCGGTGCAAAAATATATCTCAAACGGGAGGATCTCAACCATACAGGTGCACACAAAATCAACAGCGCCATCGGCCAAATCCTCCTCGCACGCTGGATGGGCAAAAAACGGATTATTGCTGAAACGGGTGCAGGCCAACACGGTGTCGCGACAGCCACCGTCGCCGCCAAGTTCGATATGGAATGCGAGGTTTACATGGGAGAGGAAGACATCGAACGGCAATCCCTCAATGTGTTCCGGATGCAGTTGATGGGCACGAAAGTTGTGCCGGTTAATTCCGGATCTCGCACACTTAAAGATGCGATCAACGCTTGCTTCCGCGATTGGGTTACCAATGTCCGCACGACATATCTATTGCTCGGTTCCGTTGTCGGCGCACACCCTTATCCGATGATTGTCCGAGATTTCCAAGCTGTTATCGGTGAAGAAGCCAGAACACAGATTTTAGAGAAAGAGGGGGCATTGCCCGATTGCGTTGTCGCCTGCGTCGGTGGCGGTAGCAACTCGCTCGGCATGTTTTATCCATTCTGCGCAGACGAAACTGTCAAGCTCATCGGTGTAGAAGCCGCAGGCGAGGGCATCCGCAGTGGCCAGCACGCTGCTCCCCTCACCGCAGGCAGCGTCGGTGTCTTTCACGGTGCCAAGTGTTATCTCTTGCAAGAAGAAGACGGCCAGATAACGCCCGCGCACTCTATTTCCGCGGGGCTGGATTATCCCGGTGTCGGCCCCGAACATAGCTACTACCACGAAACAGGCAGAGCCGAATACGTCCCAATTACGGATGCCGAGGCAGTTGACGGAATTCAATTGTTATCAAAGACAGAAGGCATCATCCCCGCGTTAGAATCCGCACATGCCATCGCCTATCTGCGAGAACTCGCGCCGAAGCTAGGCGATGGCAAAGTCATCGTCGTCTGCCTCTCCGGCCGCGGGGACAAAGATGTCCACACCATCGCGAAGGAATTAGGCATAACGTTGTAGGGGCGAGGTTTCGGTAGTGCCCACCCGCCCGGTGCCTTCTTCCTGTATGGGCGGTGCCGCAGTGCCTGCTGCCCAACATCCTGTAGGTGCCGGGCCCTGTGTCCATTCACCTGCTTCATGCTAAAAACAATTTGCTATCGGCATCGACATAAGTTATAATTACTTTTAATTCACTTGTCCAGCGAGGTGGCACTATGGCACGCGAAACCCTAAACTCTGTTTCGGGGCTATCCCTACAACAAAAGATCCGCAGGGCGATAAGTTGGCTTTCACACCCAGACGGGCCGCTTCGAAATTGGCGATATGTACCCACGCGGATGTTACTGCGGAAATTGCAATCGGAATCCGCTGAAATCCGTTCCTATGCCGCAGAAGCATTAGGATCTGTCGGCGATGTGCATGCTGTCGCCCCACTCATCGATGCCTTAACCGATAGCAGCACAACCGTTCGCCGCTTTGCGATTTCCTCCCTCGGACACCTCCGCGATGAACGCGCCGTTGCCGTACTCATTCCTTTTCTGCAGAACGAAGAACCCGACATGCGGCGCACCGCCGTCGTTGCACTCGGTGAACTGGGGCTCAGCGAAGAGCGGGTTTCAACCCCCCCAGTACAAGTGGTGGAAGCATTGATAAACAGCATAACGGATACCGATAATGCTGTCTGCTCCGCTGCCGTTGTCGCTTTAGGCAGAATTGGTAATCCTCAAGCAATCGCCGCGCTCAACGCATTGGCAGAAACAACCGAGAGCGAATGGATTCGACGCTATATCAGCGAAGCATTGCATCAGATCAAGGAGCAGAATTCGTAACGGATGAAGGAAGGGTAGGCACAAGGCCTACCCCTACAAGAGCTGAGGCACGCCACATCCCGCCCAGGCATCTGATGCAAGCGTGAGTCAAAGTCGGCAATTTCGCTTATGGTAGAAAACTCACTTGACAATTTACAACCGTTGTGGTAAAATATATGCACTGAGGAGGAAAATTGCTGATGGCCTACTATATCACTGATGAATGTATTGGCTGTATTGCCTGTTTGACCAATTGCCCTGTTGATGCAATTACGGGCGACCGGAATATGCTGCACATCATCGATGCAAACATTTGTATTGATTGTAGCGCGTGTGGCATGGTGTGCCCCGTTGAAGCAATCCGAGACCAATTCGGCGAAGTGTGCAAATTCATTCGCCGCCCAACACATCGCCCTATAGCCGTTATCTATGAAGAACTCTGCTCTGGGTGTGATTTCTGCGTCCATATCTGTCCATGGGAATGCCTTGAACTCAAAGACCCGGAAACCGGCGAACATGCCGAAAGCTTCTTCGGTATCTGCGAACTAGTCAAGCCGAAGGATTGTGTCGGTTGTAAGCTGTGCGAGGAAGTCTGTATCAAAGACGCTATCCGTATCGAATCACCTGTGCTTGTGGAGCTTGCTGAAGCCGCAGACTAACATTTGTGGGAGCGACAAGGATTTGCCCCTGCTTTGCAGGGGATTTGACCCAATCAGGGCGTGATGCTTTCAATGGTGAACACACATCTCTATAAGCCTAATTTAGTCATCGTTATTTCTGGCCCATCCGGCTCAGGCAAAAGCACCGTAGTCAATGCACTCTACAAAGCCGATCAAACATTAAGGCTATCTGTCTCCGCTACAACGCGCAAACCACGCCCCCGTGAAGTAGATGGGGTCAATTATCACTTCCTTTCAAAAGCAGAATTTGAAAAGCATATTCAGCAAAACAATTTCCTAGAATGGGCAGAGTATCAAGACAACTTCTACGGTACGCTCAAATCTGAAATTGCGGCAGCGCGCGAAGCAGGCAAGGACACTGTTTTAGAGATTGAGGTGAAGGGTGCATTGCAAATCAAGCGGCAAAACCTTGCACCGGCGAGAAGTCTCCTCATCTTTATCATACCGCCATCGTTTGAGGTCTTGGCGAAACGGCTCCGCGGCAGAAAAACAGAGTCGGAGACAGAACTTAAACAACGCCTGGATATTGCCACATCCGAAGTCGGCGAGCTCCAGCATTACGATTATTGGGTTAGCAACCCAGAGGGCCCAGTCCAAAACGCAGTCGACCAGATTCAGACAATTATCGCAGCGGAGCGGTCCCGTATCGATACGAAACTCATCGAGACAATTAACCCTTTGTTCGGCGTTTTTTAACATACCTTGCGGAGTTTGGTATATGCCCCTGTAAACAGGGGTTAATACCATACCATGCTTGCCGGTGTCGCTCGGAGGCCCTTACAGCTCTCGTCAGAGGACTCTTATGTAACCCTGAGATGGGCAGGCACAAGGCACTGCCCCTACAGAAAATGGAAGTGGAGAAAACAGGTGGAACTGACTGAGCAGACTATTATCTTAGGTGTCACAGGCGGCATCGCCATCCACAAATCGCTCGATCTGGCGAGTCAGCTCGTTAAGTGCGGTGCATCTGTCCACACCGTGATGACAGAAAATGCCACCCGCCTCGTCCAACCCTTGCAATTCCAGGTCATCTCGCGAAACCCAGTATTATTGGATCTGTTTGACACAGGAACGGATTGGAAACCTCCCCATATCGCCCTCGCCGACCGTGCCGCTCTGCTTGTAATTGTACCAGCAACTGCAAATATCATCGGTAAACTGGCAAACGGCCTCGCCGATGACGCGCTCTCTACCGTTGCTGTTTCTGTACACTGCCCAATCCTACTCGCACCAGCAATGAACGGCCACATGTATCACAATCCTTTGGTACAACGCAACATTGACACGCTGAAAACACATGGGGTACACTTTATTGAACCTGCTAGCGGGGCTTTGGCTTGTGGTTATGAAGGTACCGGTCGGCTGAATACGGTGGAGGCAATCCGCCAGCGCGTGACTGATATTCTTGCCGCTGCGCGATTGCCAACCGCGTCTGCGACGAGGGCTCACGATTTGCAAGGCACTCGGGTTCTTGTGACTGCCGGGGCAACGCGCGAATACATCGATCCCGTCCGGTTTATCACCAACCGTTCTAGCGGAAAGATGGGGTACGCTATCGCTGAAGCTGCTATGCAGCGCGGTGCAGAAGTGCTTTTGATTAGCGGTGCGACTACCGTACCGGCACCCGTGGGCATCGAAACCCGACGCGTCGAAACAACGCTTGAGATGCAACGCGAAGTGCTGAACGCCTTTGATGAAGCAGACATCGTCATCATGGCAGCGGCACCTGCCGATTATCGCCCGCGCGAATTTGCAACACATAAAATCAAGAAGACTACCGACACATTGACGCTCCCGCTGGAAAGGAATCCGGACATCGCACAATCACTCGGGGAACGTAAAACACACCAAACCCTCGTCTGCTTTGCCGCTGAAACGAATGATCTGTTTGAGAACGCACGGAAGAAGTTGATACGCAAGAACTGCGACCTTATTGTTGCGAACGACATTCTTGCTGAGGGCGCAGGCTTTGAGTCCGATACCAACATTGTCACGCTGTTAGACCGGGAGGGCACGTGCGAACAGCTGCCACGCTGCACCAAGCGTGACGTAGCGGATGTTATCTTGACCCGGGTCGTTTCCATGAGAAGTACCTCCCACAATATGGAATAAAGGAAGGGTAGGCACAAGGCCTACCCCTACAAGAAAACAAGGGCAGGCACAAGACAGGCTTCTACGATGGAAAACATGACACTTCAGCAACGAACGCGTTACTTTCTCGCGGTAAACGGTATCCGCCCCAAAAAGCGATTAGGACAACACTTCCTCATTAATCCAGATGTTCTCGCAATTATTCTTGAAGCAGCGGAGCTCACGGATGCCGATACAGTCATAGAAATTGGTGCGGGACTGGGGAGTCTGACCGCCGCTTTGGCAGCGCATGCCAAACGGGTAATTGCTATTGAAGTGGATGGGCTGCTATACCAGATATTGGAATCTCAATTTGGCGCGTTAGCATCTCGCTGCGCAAAGCGGGGGAGTAAGCATCGCGATTCGGAGATCGCTCCTACCTTTTCACGCGTTCAACTTATTCACGCTGATATTCTCAAGTTGGAGCTCGGTTCACTGTTGGAATCTGGTAGGCGTACCAAAGTTATCGCCAACCTCCCGTATAGTATTACGACCCCTATCTTGTGGAAACTATTGGCGCATCACGAGCAGATTGACGGTTGCGTATTGATGATGCAAAAGGAGGTGGCAGCACGGATTGTCGCCGCGCCAGGTGGAAAGGAGTACGGTGCGTTAACAATTGGCGTGTCCTATTACGCCGAGCCCACGTTAATCGGTATTCTGCCGCCAGAGGACTTTTACCCGGCACCGAAGGTGGATTCGGCACTGTTAAAGCTGAGGATGCGCGAAACACCGAAGGTTGCGGTTGACAATGAGGAACTCTTCTTTAAGATAGTTCGGACAGCGTTCCGGACGCGGCGGAAGATGCTAAAAAATGCGCTGGCGCGAGGGCGGTTTGCTTCGGCGGAGACGTTAAGTCGCGCGTTTAACGCATTAGGTATAGCCCCGCAGCGCCGAGCGGAGACATTAGATATTGCTGAATTTGCTGCGTTGGCAAATTTTTTGTCGTTCCTTGCGGAGTAATCAGAATGGTAGATAGGTGTGGCACTGCACTGTAGCTCTCGCCGGAGGTTTTTGATGCAAGTCTTTTAACGCAGATGTCACCCCGCTGGGGCTAAAGATGAGGGTAGGCACGCGGTACTGTACTATACACATGTCGCCCCGCTGGGGCTACGGTTTGCTCACAAACGAAATGCAAGATAGGTGTGGCGCTGCACTGTAGCTCTCGTCGGAGGTTTTTGATGCCAGTCTTTTAACGCAGATGTCGCCCCGCTGGGGCTAAAGATGAGGGTAGGCACGCGGTACTATACACATGTCGCCCCGCTGGGGCTACGGTTTGCTCACAAACGAAATGCAAGATAGGTGTGGCGCTGCACTGTAGCTCTCGTCGGAGGTTTTGATGCCAGTCTTTTAACGCAGATGTCGCCCCGCTGGGGCTAAAGATGAGGGTAGGCACGCGGTACTATACACATGTCGCCCCGCTGGGGCTACGGTTTGCTCACAAACGAAATGCAAGATAGGTGTGGCGCTGCACTGTAGCTCTCGTCGGAGGTTTTGATGCCAGTCTTTTAACGCAGATGTCGCCCCGCTGGGGCTAAAGATGAGGGTAGGGGCATGCGGTACTATACACATGTCGCCCCGCTGGGGCTACGGTTTGCTCACAAACGAAATGCAAGATAGGTGTGGCGCTGCACTGTAGCTCTCGTCGGAGGTTTTTGATGCAAGGCTTTTAACGCAGATGTCGCCCCGCTGGGGCTAAAGATGAGGGTAGGCATGCGGTACTGTACTATACACATGTCGCCCCGCTGGGGCTACGGTTTGCTCACAAACGAATGTCCAATTCAAAAAGTTGCCAATAGACAATCTTCCAATCCGATGCTTCTCGGCGGAAGTCAAATCGGCAGCGTCCGTTGAGTTCCCTTAGGTCGCGTTGTTCACCCTTCTCTGCATTTATATCAAGCAGAAGAGTTGCCGACACTTTCCTTGCATGTGTCACATCCACCTCCAGGTCCTTGAACAGGAATTCAAGTGAAACGTAGTCTGTAAAGAGTGTTGTCATAGTTGGGATAACGTTTTCATAATTTGCGGGAACAATTCCTGCTTCCAAGGCGAAGAGCGTTGCAGCATCATCGGCGGCAACATAGCTTTCCGAAAAGAGTGCCTGAATCTCCTCTAGGTTTTCCAAGTCCACCGATTCAAGCAGGCGTGAGAAGTTATCAAGAAATTCTTGTATTTCTTCTGCCGCATCCCTAAGTGGTGTCAACTCAACCGCTATAACGCGGCGTTCCTCCTTGAGCGAGAAGGACTGTATGTAGGATTGGTAATCCGCATCCTCCACAGTGAGGGTATGCTCAGCTGCGTAAACAATGCCTTGGAATGAATAAACGCCATCCACCCCTGTTTCTACCGATTGCGCTAACAGTGTGACAGTGGCACCGGGAATTGGGTTTCCTGTGATGGCATCGTTGACAGTGCCTGAAACTGTGCCGTATTGAGCGACAGGTTCTTCGGGTTTTGGTTCAATTGGCTCTTCCGCTTCACCACACGCGAAGAGGCATGCCATGAGTAGCAGGAGCACCCGCCCACCCGTTTTCGAATAACTCATATTTGTGATTCCTTCCCTTAATTGGCGTGCCTGCCCAGGAAAAATCGGAGCAGAAACTGAATTTTTGTCATTCCTTGCGGAGTAATCAGCATGGGTATGAAACCCCTGCTTTGCAGGGGCAAATACCATTGGCAAGATGCGTCTGACAATGCACTGTAGATGTCGTTGGAGGTTTTTGACGCAAGGGTTACATAAAAGTCCTCTGACGAGAGCTGTAAGGGCCTCCGAGCGACACCGGCAAGCATGGTATGGTATTAACCCCTGTTTACAGGGGCATATACCAAACTCCGCAAGGTATGTTAAAAAAGAAAATTTGCATTTTCCCTTCTAATTGTGGTATTCTTAATGTTTAAGTTTAAAACAATCTGTTGATTGAATTCAAGAAAAAAGAGAGGAGGCATACACAATGGCACGAGTCTGTACTATCTGTGGCAAGCGTCCGATGGCAGGCAACCAGATCAGCAAATCCCGGCGGCATACGAAGCGTCGTTGGCTTCCAAACCTCCAACGGGTGCGGGTTCAAACCGAAAACGGCCCGAAACGGATTCGCCTCTGTACTAAATGTCTACGGAGTGGCAAAGTAACCAAGATCGTATCAAGGATGCCTGAGCCTGTTTAGGAGGTTTAGTCACGCATTTTCAATGCGTGACTGAATTCGTTGCGGTGCTTTTAGATTTTGCGGGTGACGCGTTGAACACCTTTTAAGTGCCGAATAGCCATCATGACTTCATCAAGCTGTTCGGCACCCGTCACGTCTAGGGTTAGGTTATCCGAGGCTTTGGCATCGACGCTTGTGACGGTGGAAGGTTGGAAGGTGCCGCAGCGGATGTTAACCTTGTATTGTGCAATGACAGTCGTAATTTTACCGAGCATCCCGGGCCGGTCGTTGCACTCCAAGAGAATTTGAACGGGGTATGTATCAGTCGGCGGCTCGGTGTTTTCGGCGTTTCGCTTTTCTGTCCATTTGACAAACAAGAGCCGTTCGGGTTCATCAAGGATGCGGGTACATCCGGTTCTATGCACAGAAACACCGCGCCCGCGCGTCAGATAACCGATAACCTCATCCCCAGGAATCGGATTACAACATTTCATTGTCCGTATCAGCCCTAAATCAATATCGTTTTCGAGTTGGATGGCCGGCGTAGAGGTGGCTTTTTGTGGTGCTGCTTCAGGAACTATTTCAGGTTTCGGCACTTCCGGTTTTAGCAGGTTGACGACATGCGTAGCCGATTCATTCCCGTTGCCGATGCGGACGAAAAGTTCCTCAACGCTTTCAAGCTTAAGGTGTTTGGCGATATCAAGCAGTTTAGGGGAATTGAGATAATCACGGACATCCAGATAGGAGACGTGCAGTTCTGCCTTGAGAAATTTCTTTCCTAACGCAAGGGCATCCGCCCTATCCTTTTCGCGGAACCAGTGTTTAATTTTGCTTCTCGCATTGGCAGTTTTGACGTAGCGTAACCACATTCGGTTCGGTTTGCCATCCGGCTGTGTCCGGATTTCGACCCGGTCGCCGTTCTGAAGTTTCTGCCGAATCGGGGCGACTACGCCATTTATCTCCGCCCCACAACAAGTGTGGCCGATATCGGTATGAATTTTATAGGCGAAATCGATAGCAGTTGACTCCGCAGGGAGTGCGAACAGGTCGCCCTTCGGTGAAAAAATATAAACCTCATCTTGGAAAAGTTCCAATTTCATCGATTCAACGAACTGATGCGGTCCATCTTGCGTTTCCTTTATGTCTTCCAGCATCTGCTTATAGTTAGCGAAGATTGAGCGTCCCTGTTTAGTTGTCGGCACACCTTCTTTGTAACTCCAATGCGCTGCAATACCATCTTCGGCAACCTTGTGCATCTGATAGCTCCGAATCTGGATTTCGACAGGTTTGCCGTTGTCCACAATAGTGGTATGGAGCGACTGATACCCATTTTTCTTGGGTAGCCCAATCCAATCTCGGAGGCGGTTTGGGAGATAATTCCATTTATGGTGGAGGGCGCCGAGTGCGATATAGCAGTCCAGATCGGTTTTGACGAGGATACGGAGGCCAACCAGGTCGCAAATTTCCTTGAAGGGTGTCCCTTTCTGTTGCATCTTCTGATAGATGCTGTAGATATGCTTTGTTCTACCGTGAACATCAGCAAAAATACCCTGTTTTTCTAGTTCTGCCCGTATGCGGGTTACCATCCTTTCACAGTATCCCTCTCGCTCAACGAGTTTCTCATTCAGCAGATTGGCAATGTCTCGGTATTCAATTGGGAAAATATATTTGAATGCCAGATCTTCGAGGCGGCTCATGATGCGCCAAATTCCCAGTCGGTGTGCAATAGGCGCGTAGATATCAAGCGTCTCTTTTGCGATTCTTTGGCATTTCTCCACGGAGAGAAAATTCAGCGTCTCCATATTATGCAGCCGGTCGGCCAGTTTAATCAGGATAACACGCATGTCCTCGGCTGTTGCTAACAGCAGTTTTCTGTATGTTTCCGCTTGGCGTTGCCGATTGCTGCCTCTGAATTTATACTGACCGATTTTGGTTACGCCTTCAACAAGGTTCGTGATGTTCTCTCCGAATCGAACTATCATCTCCTCGTGGGGCACACCCGTATCTTCAAATACATCATGCATTAACCCTGCACAGATAGTGTGTGTATCCAGCCGCAATTCAGCGAGTGCCTCGGCAGTTTTAACACAGTGCGTAAAGTATGGTTCCCCAGATTTCCGTTGCTGCCCCTCATGTGCCTTTTGCGCGAAACGATAGCACCTCTCAAGGAGTTCACTCTCCACGTCTGGATTATAGTCCTGAATTTGACTAATCAGTGATTCGACACTCATCTGCTATACGCTCCCAAATCTGGACGATGTCTTTCTGCAATTGAAATTCTGCGCAGTACTGGCTTGTCTCTTTAAGCCATTGCCCTTTCAGGTAAGTTTTAGAAAGGGCTAACCCTCGTTGCTGAGCATGAAGAAGTTTTATACGCGGGCTGCCTTGCTCGCTATGCTGCGCAATAAACTGCAATTCCTCAAAGATGATGAGCCCGGTCTCGACAGTTGCCGCATCCCCTAATGCACCGTTGAGCACTTCAACTTTAGGCAACCCCTCAGCACCGTTGCTCGCTAGGGTAGCGCGTAAGTTTCTGTATAACGTCCGCAATACCTCGGCATCAGGATACTTTTGAGAAACCCACGCTTTCATCAAATCCGAATCCGCATCGCGGTAGAGGAGATGCAGCTCGGAGGTTCTGTCAGAGGCGAAAGCGGGTTTACACCGCTTGAAAAACTCATCTGAACTCGGCGTTAGGTGACAGAAAACAAAGTTTTTAACGAAGGGAAACCCTTCCAACTCAGAAAAAGTCGCACTTGAGGCGATGGCTCGGAGCTCCCCACTTTTTAATTTTTCCAACAACACCGCTTCTTGGGCTGCGGAGGTGGTTGCGTCATGTCGTGCGATGCCATCAGCTTTCTCCGGAATAAGGCGAGTCAGAAGGAGTTCGAGCATCTCTCGATTTTGTACATAAATTATACAAGATTCATCCCGTTCAAACAAGTTTAAAAGATACTCCTTTTTATTTTTCCTGCGCCCATCAACAACTTTCGCAACAGAGGCATCCCTGCTCGCGGGAAATGCCTCCCATGCCACGTCCCGGCTATCCGGACGGATCTGCCAATCTTGAATGCTGAGTTGTACAGAAATGGTGTTGTTCCATTCATTGATTTGGGGGACAAAGGCGATACCAAGCGAGGTGTTGGGCCTTTTGAACGTGACCAGGTGTTCGCCTTTTCGCCATGCAATTGCGCGGAGTTTCGTTGTGCCGTCGCTGACAAACATGCGTAGGTGTTGTTTCTCTTTTCCCATCAGGGTGGGGCTTCCGCTAATTTTGGCGCGACGTACGCCGAAACGGGGTTCAGGGTTTTTTCTTCCAAACGGTTCAAATTTCTCAAGTTCTCTCAAGGTGTCTAACGTTAAAACAGAGAAACTCGTTTCAAAATCGAGTGCCAGTTTCGGATGAAGTGCTTCATCTGACAGGTTTGCGCAAGCGTACGCGTTAAAAGCCGCCTTAAATTTTGGAATATTTCGCATCTTCAGTGTTAAGCCCGCGGCAGCGGCGTGTCCACCATGTTTCACCAGCAAATGTGTGCAACTATTCAAGCAGTCGGCGAGGTTCATCCCATCAATACAACGCCCGGAGCCTGTCGCCTCCTCTCCCCTAATGGCGAGGACAAACACAGGCTTATGGTGGATTTCAAGCAAACGGGATGCGACGATACCGACTACGCCTTGCGCTTTTTCGGGCCACCGGTCGCTCGCTACTACGATGCCTTTCGTGTTCTCGTCCGTTTCCCGATTAATTATCTCGAGTGCATCATCTCGGATGCTCGCTTCCAACTTGCGGCGTTCCCGATTTTCGTAGTTGAGTTCAGAGGCGTACCTTTTTGCGACATCTTTCGACTCGGTTGTGAGGAGTTTAACTACCTTGTCCGCGGTACCCATCCGCCCCGGGGCGTTGATGCGCGGGCCCAGCACAAAAGAGAGTGTGTAACCGAGGAGTGGCTTTTTGGCAGCGTGGCCTGCTACCTCGCATAAAGCAGCAATCCCAGGGCGCTCCCATTTGTTAAGTTCATCCAAGCCCAAGCGGCTCAACACCCGGTTTTCCCCGGTCAGCGGCGCGATGTCCACCACGGTACCTAACGCTACCAGATCCAGCAGGGACCTGAGAAACGGCGTATCCCCCATTAATCCATGTGCTAATTTGAAGGCTAATCCGACACCGGCGAGTTCTGGGTAAGGATACTCATTTTCTTGCACCTTCGGCGAAATCAGCACATGTGCCGGCGGTTGAGCCTTTGGATCTGGTTGATGATGGTCGGTGATAATTACATCTATGCCAAGCGCGTTCGCCAATTTCACCTCTTCCACGGACGTAATGCCACAGTCTACGGTAATTAACAACTTCGCACCCTTTTCGTGAATCTTTTCCACAGTCTCTTTGCTCAGCCCGTAGCCTTCTGTAAATCGATTCGGGATGTAGTACTCCGCAGGGACATCCATCTCGCGGAATGTGTTGAGCAGGAGTGCAGTCGCTGTCGTTCCATCGGTGTCATAATCGCCATAGATATAAATTTTTTCACCGCGCGTGATGGCTTGCTGGATGCGTTCTACGGCTTTTTCCATACCCGCTAATTTAAAAGGACAGTGCAGGTGGTCGAATTGTGGGTGCAGGTAGGTTTGCGCTTCGGCAACAGTTTTCACCCCACGATTGAGGAGCAGCTGCGCCCCTAGCAAAGAGATGCCTAGTTCTGCTGCTAATGCTAAGCTTTTATCGACATCTGGATTTTTGAATTGCCAATGTTTGGCGAGACGCTGTTTCATGTTTTTGTTATTCCTTGCCGGAAAATAGGGTTGCAAGATGAATCTGGAAGTACACGGACTTCTCTATATAACTTGGCTCGGTGGAGGTTTATGCGGCAAATTGTTGGTTTCTCTGCGTTTAACCCAACCTAACCTACGCGATAGTGCCTCCTGTCTGCGATTTCTGATTATATTAACACAAAAACGCAAGTTTTGTCAAGTCTCAGTTTCGTGTTGACATCCAGTGCCTCACATGCTACACTTACAATATGGGTTTGCAAGCCACTTCAGTTGCCGTGAAAAGCAACCGCATCGCTTCGATGTACACTTACAATATAGGTTTGCAAGCTACTCCCCAATTTTTTAACGGAGAAAAAATGGCACAACACGGGATTTTTATTACATTTGAAGGCGTGGAGGGAGCAGGCAAAACAGTGCAGGTGCAACGATTTGCCACCGCATTGGGCGCGAATGTTCTCGTCACGCGTGAACCCGGCGGTACCCCAATTTCTGAACGCATCCGCGAGGTTTTTCTAACTGCTGAGGGAATAACCGCGAAGACCGAGTTATTGCTAATTGCTGCTGCACGTGCACAACACGTAGCCGAGGTGATACGGCCCGCACTAGAGGCGAACCAAATTGTCTTATGTGACAGATTTATCGATGCCACCGTCGCTTATCAGGGCTACCGCAGCGGCATCGAGCTCGCGCTCATCAACCAATTAAATCGCCTCGCGACGTGTGGCATAACCCCCAATCTTACTTTTGTGCTCGACCTGCCGCCAGAAATTGGGTTACAACGGAAACCACAACAGGACAAGGCATGCAGCGACCGGTTGCACCGGGAGCCTTTGGAATTCCACCACAAAGTGCGAGAAGGTTATCTCGCGGTTGCCAGAGCTGAACCACACCGCGTGAAACTGATAGATGCAACGCAGGACGCAGATGCTGTCCATGCCGCGCTCTTAGCCGAATATCAAAAATACCTATCAAGGTAGGGACACTCCTTGGAACAAAAAAATCAGAATACAATTATTGGACATCAACAGATTGTTGAACAACTCCGGCGTACCGTTGCGTCCGGTCGTATTGCGGGGGCGTATCTTTTCGTTGGGCCCGCGGGCGTTGGGAAAGAGACGGTCGCGACCTATTTTGCGCGATTAATCTTCTGCCTTCAACACAAGCAGTCCCCAGAAGGGCTCGATGAAGAGCAATCGGCTTCGTTGCCTTCCGTGTGTGGAACATGTCTCGCCTGTCGTAAGGTTGACTCCGGGAATCATCCGGATCTGCAGTTCATTCGGCCCGCAGGAAGCCTTGTGAAGATAGGGCAGATTCGGGATGTGCAAAAACAGATTATCTATGAGCCGCTTGAGGGGAGCAGGAAGGTTTACATCTTGACAGACGCGGAGCGGATGAATTTAGAGGCAGAAAACTGCCTGCTTAAGACGCTTGAGGAACCTCCCGCCTCATCCGTTTTAATCCTACTGACATCGAATATAGAGGCGTTGCTCCCAACTACACGCTCCCGATGCCAGATTCTCCAGTTTTACCCGATGCAGACAGAAGAATTGGCCGAAGTCTTGATGAAGCGGTTTCCGATTGATGCAGAGGCAGCCGCTACGGCGGCAATTTCGGCAGGAGGGGTTGTGGGAAAAGCACTCACACAACTTGAAAAAGGGAATAGGCTTGCCTCCGAAGTGCCGGAAATCCTTAAAGAGACAGACCTGTTAGCCGCCTTCAGATTGGCTGAGCAATTCAAAAATAATCCGGAAAGTTTAGCGGAGTTGGTGACGTGGTATCGCGACCTGCTCTTTTTACAACAAGAGGCACCCAGCGAATTAATGACGCACATTCACGCCCTTGAGGAACTCCGTACCATTGTTCCCAGATATTCCCGATTGCGGATACAGCAAGCCATCCAGACTGTTTTTCATACCAAGTCGCTCATTGACAACACAAACACGAACGCAACATTGGCTTTAGAGGTAATGTGTTTAAAATTACTGAAGATAGATAGTTATCGAGGATAAAACGATGCAAAACGGAGCCAACTATGAGAAGGCATGAAGATGTAATCACGCCTTACCTTGCAGATATATTAGCAGAGGTGCGGCGCGCGTGGCACGTCGAAGCACAAAATACCCAAACCTTTCTCCGAGAAAGCCAACGTCCAGATCTCACGGTGAAAGAGCGCGGCCGAGATGCCGTTGTCATAGAAGTGAAGATAGACGAACCCAATGCCCCAAACACAAGCGGCGAAGCGCAAGCACGGGAGCATCTAGGCAGGCAGCTCGCCTCTTACGAACGCGTGGCGACTGCAATGGCACTGCGATTGCCACACCGATTCCGACAAATTCCACATCGTAAGTTAGCGGATGGACTTCGCCATGCCGACGATCTTCACTACGTGCTACTCAGTGGTGACAAACCCGGCGATGTCCACCGTTTTCCGAATGAGGGCTGGATTAAAGGAAGCCTCACTGACATCGCAACCGCTATCCGCATCGGTGCGATTCCAACATCCAAGGTTGCCAACGCCGCCTACGATTTAGAGCACGGCGTGAACGAAGCCGCGCTCCTGCTAGAAGCCGCCATACAGGTGCGCCCCAAAATCGGACAGCAGCTTGAGGAAATTCTCCACCAAGAAGCCTGCGAACAAACCTCCCGAATGGCGATAGCGTTAAAATACTTGCATCAAAAACCTCCGACGAGATCTATAGGGCAGCGCCAGACCTATCTTGCATTCTGATTACTCCGCAAGGAACGACAAAAATATCACAAATGCCTTTGTCTTTCAAAGTTCGCTAGCACGGTGCCCCGGCATGGAAGAGGTGCCCGCCCTCGGTCAACTGCGCGCGCTTAACAACCAGTTGAACCCCACGCACATTTTGGACGCATGGGACAAAATTCGACAGGTGAACTATCGCCCTATATTTGATGTTGCTGCCAAACTCGTTGATGCTTTGGCAGCTGACGATAGATTGGTAGGAAGCGTTTTGTGGGGCTTGCGTAACACCGCGCAAAAACTGATTAATAGCGGCTTAGCACAGGTGCATGAACTCGCAGGGATTGTGTTCCAACGGTTGATTGTGGACCGGAAGTTCATCAAGACCTATTATACGCGCCCCGAATCCGTAGCGCTGCTTGCAGCACTCGTTTTACCGGATAGTATCCTAATGAACGGGGATGTTGAAACTATCAGAAAGTCTTTGGCCCAACGCAAGATAGCCGATTTTGCATGTGGCACCGGTGCCTTACTCAATGGCGTTTACCAGCAACTATTGGCACTTTACGAACAAGCGGGCGGAAACGGGAGAGATATTCACCAGCACATGGTGGAGAACAATCTCGTCGGCTGTGATATTATGCCGAATGCGAGTTTTTCGTCATTCCTTGCGGAGTAATCAGGTTGCAGGATAATTCTAACAATCCACTGTAGATCTCGTCAGAGGTTTTTGATTAATTAGCGGGGAACACGCTACAACTCATAAGAAACCCGATTTTGACAACGGAAAAATCGGAGCAGAAACTGAATTAACGAAAAACCCTTATTGCTAGCAACTTCCCCGATATAAAGATTGGCGGCACGCAAATCGATGTGATGGAATACGGCACCCGCCGCGCCGATGGGAAATACGCGTTAGGGGCATTAGATCTCATTGAGAATCCGGAGGCAACACTATCATTAGGATTGATAAATACAGAGAGAATCCGGGGCGATGCTTCCCTAGCTGACACGCCACAACCAGAATTCTGTCATGGCGAGATGGATATTGTTGTGGATAATCCGCCCTTCACGCGTGCAGGTGCCGACAATAATGCCACCGATCCCGATGTTCCGAAAACCGTCTTTGGCGATCGAGATGAGGAGATAGCCACAGAGATGAAACGCACCCTCCGCGAAATAGAGAGCTCAATAATTCAGTTTCTGCTCCGATTTTTCCGTTGTCAAAATCGGGTTTCTTATGAGTTGTAGCGTGTTCCCCGCTAATTAATCAAAAACCTCTGACGAGATCTACAGTGGATTGTTAGAATTATCCTGCAACCTGATTACTCCGCAAGGAATGACGAAAAATTCGTTGACTTAGCCGATAGGATGCTAAAAGCCGATGAACAGGGTATCCTGGGGTTCGTGCTTCCTATCACCGTCCTAATCTCTCCCATTTGGCAAGAGGTCCGGAACCTGTGGGCGCGGGCTTATCACGACATGGTGGTTGTCACTATCGCAGATGCCAAAACTGAAAACTGTGCTTTTTCTGCAGATACAAAGATGGCAGAGTGTCTTGTTGTTGCCATCAAAGGGAAATCGGAAAATACTGGACGCGGAACGTTTGTCTGCCTGCACCGAAGACCGGATAGCCATTTGGAGGCATTGGAGATTGCTAAAAGTATTCAGCGGCTCCAAAATGTCAGACGGTTTGAGGAACCGCCGATCGGCGGCAATCCTATCAAAATCGGAAATGAGGCGATGGGGTCCGCTTTGAATTGCCCGTTAGCAGCGGCATGGGGAACGACACGCGTTAAGGAGCTCTCGCTCATTCAGTCGGCATATCATTTAGCAAACGGGCACCTCTGGTTACCGGAGCAGCGCGAACCGCTTGAAATTCCGATGACTGCTGTCGCGGAGATAGCCGAAGTCGGTTTTGACAGCAACGCGATTACTGGGAAAAAAAGGTGCATTTGATATAGAAGAGGGATGCACCGATGAAGATGTCTATCCCGGTTTATGGCATGTCAAATCTGACGCGCAGCGCGCTATGGTAGTTCAACCGGATTGTCATTGCATCATTCGTTCTGATTCTTGGGATAGGGCGCAACGGGTATTGGCACGAAATGGGCGAGTCCACCACATGGCAAAGTTACGGTTTAACGCGAATTCGTTAGCAGTTCTCTTCACAGAGCGGCCTGCCATCGGTGTGAATACACTCCCTAATGTCGTGTTTGACTGCACGTCGCATTTGGGCGAAATACGCCGCAAAAACGCATCCTATGACTATGCCTGGTGCTTGTGGGGCAACTCAACATTGGGGTTGTTATGCTACTGGATGCATTGTAACAAGCAACACTCGGGCCGAGGTCAGATTCGTCTAAACGCTTTACGCGCAATGCCAACGTTAGACCTCCGTCAGCTGGACGCAACTGCCTTGCAAAACGCCACGCGCATCTTTGAACAACTGAAAGATAAAAAGATGCTCCCGTTCAATCAGATGGTTGAGGATAAAGTGCGTCAAGAATTGGATCGGTTACTGTTATCTGAGGTCCTTGGTTTCGGTGAAGAGACGCATCCGGAGGTGCATGCTGGGTTACCCATTCTTCGGGAGTGTTTGTGCGCGGAGCCGAGCATACACGGAGGCAAGAAGTCTAAGGTTGTGTTGTAGCCGAAACTCTTGTTCTCGGAAATGGGTGGGCAGGCACAACGAAAATATGTAAACCTTGCGTCAGAAACCTCCGACGAGAGCTACAGGGCAGCGCCAGACCTATCTTGCATTCTCATTACTCCGCAAGGAATGACGAAAAAATGTCCAAAAAAACCTTGACAAGCAGGTTTTGTTAAGGTTAAAATAGATTAGAAGAATCCAGACTATGAAAAAGAGAAGTACTCGATAAAGGGCAATACCCCTGCAAAGCAGGGGCAAATACAACTAGGAACACGAGGAAACTATAAGAGAAAAGGAAATCTGATGAGTGCATTTTACGTCACCACCCCTATCTACTATGTCAACGGTGAACCGCACGCAGGAAACGCCTATACCACCATCGCCGCCGATGTCTTAGCGCGCTATCACCGCCTCAAAGGCGCTGAGGTCTTCTTCCTTACCGGCGTTGATGAACATGCTGCCAATGTGTATAACGCCGCGAAAGAGGACGGGCTCTCACCGCAAGCCTACTGCGATAAGATGGCACCAACATTTATCAAGCTGTGGGAACGCCTGAACATCTCACACGACATCTTTTTCCGTACAACAAGCGATATGCACAAGCGCGGCGCGCAGAAATTTCTCAATGCACTCTATGCTAACGGTGATGTTTATAAAGGCATGTACGAGGGGCATTACTGTCTCTCATGCGAAGAGTTCTTTCCAGAAAAAGAATTAACAGGCGAAAAAATCTGCCCTATTCATCAATTGCCCCTGCAATGGTTGGAAGAGGAGAACTATTTCTTTCGACTCTCCAAGTATCAAGATCGTTTACTAGCACATATCCACGAGAATCCGGATTTCGTCTATCCTGCGGCTCGGCGCAATGAGTTATTACACTTTCTGGAATCTGGGTTACAAGATGTGAGTATTTCCCGTGCCTCCCTCTCATGGGGAATTCCGTTCCCCTTCGATGCGGCGCATATCATCTACATCTGGATAGAGGCTTTGAGTAACTATATTACTGCACTCGATTATGAAACAGAGAGCGAGCGTTACCAAACCTTTTGGCCCGCCGATGTTCACATGATGGGAAAAGACATCACCCGTTTTCACGCCCTGCTTTGGCCAGCAATGTTGATGGCTGCGAACTTACCACTTCCCAAGCAGGTTGTCGGGCACGGCTGGTTGACGAAGGATGGCGAGGCGTTGAGTAAAACGCGCGGTATCTTCATCGATATGGACGCAGACATCGCGACTTATGGGGTTGATGCGTTCCGTTATTATCTCCTGCGTGAGTTTAGTTTCGGCAACGATGGCGATTACCGTCCTACTCGCTTGCACGCCCGTTACAACGCCGATCTCGCGAATGACCTCGGTAACCTGCTCAATCGCGTCCTCGGTTTGCTCAACAAAAACTTTGAACAAATTCCAGCACCGACGACACCGGGTGAATTTGACGACGAAATCAGGGCGATGGCGCAAACCACGATTGACCAATTAGACGCGCACATAGCGGCGTTCGCTTATGACAGCGCGTTGGAGGCTATCTGGAAATTTGTGCGGCGCATCAACCGTTATGTGCAACAAACCCAGGTTTGGACGCTCGCGAAGCCTGATACGAAACCGAGAATGGGCACTATCCTCTACAATAGCTTAGAGGCGTTGCGTCTCATCTCAGTCCTGATTTCACCATTTATCCCGGACACCGCTGAGAAAATTCAGAAGCAAATCGGGTTGGAGGAATTCGATACCGTTACAGAGTGGGGACATTTACCTACAGACATGACAGTCAGCAGAGGTGAACCAATTTTTCCGCGCGTGGAGACGCAAAAGCGGAAGCGCAAACAGGCGAAACCAAAAGGGGCAGATGCGCTGAAGCAGAAGGCGGAAAAGAAAACGAGCCCCCTTGTCTCCTTTGCCGATTTCCAAAAACTAGATTTGCGAGTGGCGCGCATCCTCTCCGCCGAACCCATTCAAGGGGCTGACCGGCTCCTGAAATTGCAGGTAGACCTCGGGACCGAAAAACGACACCTGGTCGCGGGAATTGCTGAGCACTATGCGCCGGATACCTTGATTGGGAAACAGGTAATTGTGGTAGCGAATTTAGAACCCGCCACGATTCGAAACGTTGAATCGCAGGGGATGATTCTCGCGGCGAGTGGTGAATCCGTCGTATTGGCAACCCCTGAAGCGGATGTCCCCCTCGGCACACAGGTGCGTTAAAGTAGCAAGCACACGCCGTGGGTTTCCGTATACAGCAGGATTAACTAAGCTAGCTTCTATGCGTTAATTCGTAAGAAATACGCTCGAACCAAGTTGTGAGTGATTAGCGAACAACTTTTGCGGCGTATTTCGCCCAAGTTGTGAATTTTAGGGTGAAGAGGGTAATGCCCTGCTTTGCAGGGAATCACCCTTCCTCCCGCTTTGCGGGGCATTACCCTAATGAACAACTTTTTTATTTCTTACTTATGCGACGTGCATTTTTATTTCTTACATTAAAGAAACCCGAGCAGAAACCCAATTAACGAAAAAGTGAAAAAAGATGCAAAACATAGAAAACACACTGAAAACCCGCATTGAGAACGACAACGCAGAAACGTTTGTTGTCATCGTGCCTAATGAGGCAGCGCGTTTAAAACGCCAGCGCGAATTGATCGCATATCATCCACGCCGGGCAGTCGCGAATTTGCGCGTACATACCCTACAGAGATTCGTGAAAAGGCTCTATGCCGAATTGCGCCCAAAGCGACAGAACATCTCGCAAGGGCTTCAGACACTGTGGCTTCACCAAATTGTTGACGCGAGGACAAGCAATTCTGAATCCTATACCTATCAAACGTTTCGCCCTGTGCCTGATATTCCCGTTCCAGATAGCACGCTCTCACTCATTGTCAGCACAATTAACCAGCTTCGAGAACGCAACGAGGCATCCAGTCATTTTGCAGCACGGAGATGGGCACCTGATTCAAACCTCGGGGATCTGACACGCATTTATCAGGCTTATGAGAAGAAACTTGGTGAACGGTGGATAGATGGAAATGGGGAGCACCTATTGCTTGCCAACGGTTTCAAGGCACAGCTAATGCAGAAAGCTTTTCCCAAGGTGAATCTTGTCGTTTTTGAAGGATTCGTTTTGCTTTCCCCAGCCGATATCGAAATTTTGAAACACATGGCAGCACAGGGGTTAGAGATGTGGTTCCGCACCGACTATGTTGAAGAGAATCCTGCACTCTTTAAGCATGTTGGCAAGCTTGTCGAAGAATTGAGCAGAGCTGGCATCCAGACTGAGACTGATTACCAACGGGATACAGCCCTACATGAGCATGTTTCGCTCAACCTTTTTCACAACAAAGATAATACCCCTGCAAAGCAGGGGCAAATACAACAAAATCCTGTAGGTGCAGAGGGGTACTACCCCTGCAAAGCAGGGGTGATACCCTTTTGCGCCGATTCCACTGCTGATGCAACAAGTGAAATCAAACTGTTGAAACCTGCAGACCGGTCCGAAGAAGTAGAGCAGATAGCTCACCAGATCCAACAACACGTTTCACGTGGCGACTGCAAACTGAGCGACATCTGCGTTACCTATCACAATCTAAGCCAGTATCAACAACGCATCGCTGAGATTTTTCCTGCTTACGGCATCCCCTATACATATTTAGAAGGCGTGTCACTGGCGAAGTCAGAGGTCGTTAAGGCAATTTTTTCCCGCCTTTCATCAAATGACGCATCCCCGGTGAGCCCCTATTTTTCCGATGGCGATACAAAGATAACACCTCTGCAAAGCAGGGGAAAATACCACGCATCCACTCCTGTGGATGTGCCAGAATCCTGTGCTTCAGAGAATGCTGTATCGTTCTCGCTGACAGACCTCTTGCACCCTGATGAATTTCAGAAATATATTGACAGTTTACTCAAAAACGGCAGGGTCAGCCATCAGATTCTCAACCCGATGCTACGGAAAAATAGAGCACTTGTTGAAGACGAAATAGGGGCGTATCACCAATTCAACATAAGCGTCCGTGAGCTCTGCAATGCTTTAAAAGAGACAGGAAATGAGAAACAGTCGCTGCGTAAATACATTGAACAACTCCGGTTCATCGTAAACCATACAACGTATCAGCACATGGTGGAGTCGACACGAGACAGCGTGACGATTCTTCAACCTGCCCAACTGAGGAGCCTTGATTTTGATACTGTCTTTTTAGGAGACTTCGTTGATGGGAGCTTTCCGGCGAATTTTCGTCCGGATGCCCTGCTCCCAGAAGGGCTCTATCGGGACGAATCGGAACAACTGCGCGATAATCGGTTTCTGTTCTATAAAGTGCTCAAATCTTTTCGGAAACGGCTCTATCTTGTTGTCCCGAAACGTGAAGGTGAATCCGATCTCCTGCCCTCCCCCTTTCTGGCGAGTTTGGAGGCAGTAGCCACTATTGATTCGTGTGAAATTCAGAATCCTGCACGCGTCAGTCCAGCAGGTTTCCTCAGTGCGTACGGCAATTATCTGTGGGAAATGGACACCCCATCCGATAATAGTTTCCCTTCCCCATACAAAGAGAATACCCCTGCAAAGCAGGGGCAAATACCACTGGCGGACATGCAGCCGCTAATAAAGCATGTCGTCTTAGTTGAAAAAAGCCGTGAAACAACACATGCCCGTTTGGAGTATGAAGGAAAATTAACAGCCGGGCATCTCTCTGAAGCAAGCCGAGAGCAATTAGAAAGTTTGCGGGATAAAACCCATTCTGTTACAAGATTGGAAACTTATGCGAGGTGTCCATTTCAGTATTTTGGAGCCCACGTCCTACAACTCGGCACGAAAGAGGACGATGAAGAGGAAGGAGTATCCAACCTTGAAAGAGGTGGATTAGTTCATAAGATTCTCTTCAAATTCTATGACAGGCGCAGGGAACAACCCGCTATTAATCAATGCGACGAAACCGGCTTTGAAGAGGCGAAACAGCTGTTATCTACTGTCATGGATGAATTGCTAACTGATACTGGCTCGGATAATCTCTTTAGGGAGGTAGATAAGGACCGGTTAAGAGTTACGCTGAACAAGTGGCTTGAGGTAGAGCGGGCATACGATGTAACCACCACGCCGCACGACTTTGAAGTCAGCGTTGGGCACAGCGATGGCGTAACCGGCTCAGTGCTCAGCCGCCCTGAACCTATCTGCATCGGTGGCGTGCGCCTCAATGCAAAGATTGACCGCATTGATGTAGGCGAAGGCGTTTTTAATGTCATTGATTACAAAACTGGAAGCACAGTGCCCAAAATGCCAGCTATCCTTGAAGGACACGCGCTTCAACTCCCCATCTACCTTGAAATTGCGAAGAAATTGCTGGGGGCAGGATACGAACCCGCGGCGGGTTTGTATCATAAGCTCAGGTTGAACGAATGCAAAATTGAACTCGGTATCGGAGCGGAGGCTTATAGAGGAAACACCTACATGCTGCCGACAAAGACGCAGCAGATGGTGCCCGATGAAACCTTCGGTACTGTAATACATCGCGTAAGTGGCTATGTTGCACAGTATGTTAACAGGATAAGCAAGGGCAAATTTCCCCTCATCACGCGCGTTGAAGCGTTTGTAGATTCAGAGGAGGAAGGCGAGCTCCCGCTAACCCCGCGAAATAGAACGGCTCCCTGTAACTATTGTACCTACAAACGGATGTGTCGTGTCGGCGCAGTGCATGAAGGGACAGGGACAGTTGAATAGGACTCTTGCGTCCTCGCCGCTACGAGGGCGCGCGGCGCACGCTGGTGTCGTCCTTACATGAGAGAAGAAATAAAAATTTCTTGCGTAATTAATCGAAAGCTGCTATACTTTACTTGTACCCCTCGGAAACGGGTGGGTGGGCATTGCAGTTTTTTAAATTCGCAGAGAATGCACTTCGCATTTGGGCGCAGTGGTATATTACCCCTGCAAAGCAGGGGAAACCGATACCATTACGCCGCAAAAACGTATAGTTTAATCAGAAACTCGGTTTGCACAAGCGGCACACTGAGCGATGTGAACAAGGTTTAGTCACGCATTGAAAATGCGTGGCGAAACTTCACGGACGAAAAAACTTAGGAGGCTATATTTAAAATGGCACACACATTACCAGCACTGCCTTATGCGCACGATGCTTTGGAACCTTACATTGATACCCAAACGATGGAAATTCATCACGGCAAACACCACCAAGGCTATGTCACGAATCTCAACGCCGCGTTAGAGGGCTTGGGTGCGGTTGCCGACATGGATATTCACGAATTGCTCAGCAACATTGAGCAGGTGCCTGAAGACAAGCGTCAAGCCGTTATCAACAACGGCGGCGGACACGCCAATCATTCGCTCTTCTGGTCGATTATGAGCCCCAACGGCGGTGAACTCGGTGGCGAAATCGCAGCCGCGATAGCCTCCACGTTTGGTTCGCTTGATGCGGCAAAAGAACAGTTTGTCACAGCAGCGACGACACGCTTCGGCTCTGGCTGGGCATGGCTTGTCCTCGGCGACAACGGCTTGGAGATTTACTCCACGGCGAATCAGGACAGCCCGATAATGCAGGGACATACCCCGCTTCTCGGTATTGATGTCTGGGAGCATGCCTACTATCTGAATTACCAAAACCGCCGTCCGGATTACGTTGAGGCGTGGACAAACGTCATCAACTGGACCCGGGTCAACGAGTTGTACGTGGCGCATGCCTAACTTTCTATAGTACGTTTCGGACACCTACAAGCTACACCGGATGATATGAAAAATCGGTGGATTTTTCATATCATTTTGGTTTGGTAGGGGCAGGCGCGACGATGGATTTGAGCTCTCTCAGCTCGAAGCCGGTTCCAAACCTGCCCCCTACTTCTTGAATTGTAAGCGCAGAGCCCCGTCTCTGCTTGCATTCATAATGTAAGAAATAAAAAAGTTGTTTGCTAGTCGCGCACAACAATGTAAGAAATAAAAAAGTTGTTTGCTAGTCGCGCACAACAATGTAAGAAATAAAAAAGTTGTTTGCTAGTCGCGCACAACAATGTAAGAAATAAAAAAGTTGTTTGCTAGTCGCGCACAACAATGTAAGAAATAAAAAAGTTGTTTGCTAGTCGCGCACAACTTGGTATAAGGAATTTCTTGTGAACAGAAAAAAGTGCACTGCCATTCTTTTGATTTGGCTACTTATTTATCTTATCATAGTTCCGATGCCGCTGTCCAACTATGTACTGTGCATCGGTGCAGATGGGCACGTCGAATTTGAAGTCGCAGCCAATGGACAATGCACCGACGCGCACACTTTTGACTCGGAGCACGCAGCGGTGATGTTCACTGCAGCCGCGCCGGAAGCAGACCATTGCGGTTCGTGCATCGATCTCGCTATCTTTGCCGCCTTAGACACCCAACCATATCTCATTCCTGCCAAGAATGGGTCAATACACCCCTCAGTTTCTGTAGTCGCGCTCGTGCCCCATCAGCCGCGCGTCTCTACAATTCCAATCTTTACCCCTCTTTTCGGCTCCCCGCCGTTAATCAATCCAACCCTCAGGTCCCTTCGTACCGTTACACTCCTCATTTAAACAAGCACCCCATAGTTATTTACGTGCAGATTGCATGGTGCGCCGCTTAGCGTTGACTCGCGTGGATGTGCGTTTGTTTCAACTGCGCGTCGTTTATTTATAGGCGTACCCGATTTTTTGTCATTCCTTGCGGTTTTTCGTTATTCCTTGCGGTTTTTCGTTGTTCCTTGCGGAGAATTGAGAATGCAAGATAGGTACAGCAATGCACTCTAGATCTCGTCAGAGGTTTTTTACGCAATCTTAATTAGCATCAGAGCGCCTACAACAGATAAGAAACCCGATTTTGAGCAGCTTCTTCCCCCGCTTTGCGGGGAAAAAGCAATCAACGGAAAAACCGGAGCAGAAACTGAATTGACGAAAGATTTCGTTGGAGGTTTTTGATGCATTAATGAACGCTCAATTTATTGGCCTATTCCACTTGGAGGAGAATATTACGTATGAAACCTACATCAAACCTCATTCTACCTAGCATGATGGTGGGAATTTACTTGTTCATATTAAGCATTGTCCAAATACCGTCTACCTTTTCAAATGCAGAAAGCAGCATTTCGCTTGAGATTGCAATCCAGACAGCGTTACGCGAAAACCCAGAACTCAGTGCAATCCGTGAAAAGGTCAAAGTTGCCCAGGCGCAAATTGATGGCATTGCGTTGCTGAGTAACCCTGAACTGGAAACCGAGTTTGTTGGAGGCATAGACGGTGAACAACAGCTCGAATTAACCCAGTCTTTTCAACTCGGCGGGCAACGAAGCCATCGGAAGCAAATTGCGAAGATCCAGCTTGAAAAAGTGAATGCTGAGCTCGCAGCAGCGTCCCGGTTGCTTACAAAGTCGGTAAAACTCGCTTTTTATGAGTTAGTCCTTGTTCAAGAAAAACTAAAGTTAGCCAAAGAAATTATTCAACACAACGAACAGATGCACAACATCGCTCATGTTCAATTTGAAACGGGCGATATTTCAGTGACGCAAGTTAATCTGGCGAACATTCAACTGCAAGCGGCACTGCGCGAGGCAGCAACATTAGAAAGTGAATTACAGTTGGCACAACTTGAAATCAACAGTCTGATGGGTACCCTGCTTGAAGCAACACCTATCGCTGTGGGCGGTTTGTCAGACAAAACGTTTTCGCCATCCCTTGCGGAGGAGTCAGATGGCAAGCTAGGGCTGGAATCACAAGGTAATGCACGTCGCATTTGGGCGAATTACGCCGCAAAATCTCCTCAGAAGTTTGTGTTGGAAAAGAAGATGAAACTTGACTCCTTGACAGCACATGCGCTGGCACATCGGGCAGCCCTGAAGTCGATGCGACTAAACGCGCAATTAACTGAAATTGAACATCGGCTTGCAAAAGCAGCAAACATTCCCGACCTGAGTGTTGCGGGATTGGCGCAACGCCGCCCAGATGAAAACGTATTCGGTGTGAAGTTTTCAATTCCATTGCCGCTGTTCGACCGGAATCGTGCTGAGATTGATGCTGCAAAAGCCCAACAGCAGGTGGATGCTGTCAAAATGAGCAATCAAGAGCGGCAAATTGCCCGCGAAGTGATGGCGGCGTTCATTTCCCTGCGTACCGCCCAAAAAGCCCTTCAGTTTTATGAAGGCCCCCTCTCTAAAAACGTGCTGACATTGCTGAATGAAAACCTTGAACTGACGCGCACTGCCTACGAATTGGGGGAAGCAGAACTCTTGGAGGTTATTTTGATGCAGAACGAGTTTACCAAGACACGATTTGCCTATCTGAACGCGCTCGCAGCCTCCCATAAGGCACTGGCAGAACTTGAATTCGCTATAGGCACATCTGTCCAATTACTACCGTAGGATTTCAAGCAAACTCCCCGCTTTGCGGGGTGTTAGGCTGCGATGGCACACGGAGTGTGCCTACTACCCTGAAAAGGAGAAATAAAAATGCTACGCCACTTTTATCCCACGTTACTTCTGGCAATGTTTGTCATCGCGATAGGATGCTTGGTTTCACCAAACCTCACGCTCACCTTAACGTGGGCAGATGACGAACAAGCCACTCACGTCGCTGATGGCACAGAAACAGAAGATGCCGCACATACCCACGGCGAAGACGCGGCGCACACACACAGCCAAGAAAACACGGTGACGCTCACCGATAAAGCAAAATCCAACATCGGTTTGAAGACTGCCGAAGTTGATGTTCGCGCAATTGAGAGGACTGTGCAAGTTCACGGAAATGTAATAGCCCACCCTGGACGGCAAACGGTCGTCACACCAAGAATTGGTGGTATCGTGAGGCACATCCATTTCAGTCTCGGCGACTCACTCAAAAAGGGCGATGTGCTCCTTGAATTGGAGAGCCTTGACTTGCAAATGGCGCAGATTGAACTGATTGAAGCGGTAGCACAACAGAAATCGTTGGCATCCCAATTGGAGCGACTGACAGAGGTTTTCGCTAAGCAAATTCGGAGAGAATTGCAAACTCGACAAATTGACTACTTGCAATCGCTTTCCGAGTTGCAAGAGTTACAAATAGCAATTGAAAAACGCAAAACCCTCGCTATAGCGAAGACTATCTCAGTGCTAGAACATAGCCGCTTTAGATTAGTCAAAGCCGATGTTGAACTCCGATTGCTAGAAACCACGCTCAATCGGATTGAAACCCTCGCAGAAAAGCGTATCTCCGCACAAAAGGAGTTTATTGCACAACAGGCAGAATACAGGAAAGGAAAAAACGAACTGGCAGATGCGAAGCGACAATTCCAGATCCTCGGTATCAGCGAACAGGCACTGGAAAAGATCCTTCGCGATGGCGGAGAAACCCCAATCCTCTCGCTACTAGATACAGACTCTTCGTCATTCCTTGCGGAGAGTTCAGGTGGCAAGCCAGGTCTGGAAACACAGGGTAAATCTCGGTGGGGGTTTGTGCTGCCAAAAAAAAGAGAACGCTTGCTGGAAAAATACGCGATGCTCAGTGAGGAAGCGACAGAATTGGTTGATGCAGAATCGGCATATAAATTCGCGGCTATTAAGGTTGCAGCAAACAAACAGCGGGCACTGGCTGCTGGCTTAACTGAAACGCTCCTCGAAAACCTCGCGAAAACT
This sequence comes from uncultured Poribacteria bacterium, assembly GCA_958295855.1. Taxonomy (GTDB): domain Bacteria; phylum Poribacteria; class WGA-4E; order WGA-4E; family WGA-3G; genus CATQHH01. The sequence continues at coordinate 2,880,837 of OY282383.1, forward strand.
GATTCAATTGTATCATTCAACGATTTATCCGACGATGAACTCATCGAGAGTTACCTTGCTTTCGTGGAAAGTTCGGAGGCACTAGAGGGACTACTTCAAATAGAAGAAGCACTTCGCAGGGCTGTCATTACCTTGAACAAGATTCGGCAGAAACTTCAAGTGTCCGGACTCACACTCGCTGAGATGGACAAGGTTATTCAAACAGGTATGCCCTCTGCAATATTCTATGTCACGGCACCCGCTTCCGGACAAATCATTAAGCAACATGTAACGCTCGGTGCAACGGTTGAAAAAAGCGACACCTTATTCTCGATGTTGGATACAGATATCGTCTGGGTTGAAGGCGAAGTTTATGAAGACACACTTGCACGCATTCAAGACAAGTGGCAGGTAGGCAGTGAGGTGCGCGTTCGCGTCACGGCTTACCCTGCAACCCCTTTCACCGGCAAGATTTCTGGCATATCCGATGTTGTGGCTCCGAAGAACCGGGCCGTTCACTTTTGGGCGGAAGTCAACAATCCGGCACATCGGCTCAAACCGGGTATGTTTGCAGAACAGACGATTGTCCTTGAAAAAATAGCCGATGTCTTGAGCGTTCCATTGAGTGCAGTGCTTGAAGATGGGGGCAGCCGGTTTGTTTTTGTTGAGTTTGGGGATACTTACACTAAGCATGAAGTTGTCGTGGGTGCGAAGGATGACCGGTATATTGAAATCAGAGCGGATTTGTTTCCGGGCGAATTTGTAGTTGTTCAGGGGCAACATCAGTTGTTGCGTGCATCATCGAAAACCTCCGAAGAGGTAGGCGCGCATGCCGGGCATTCCCATTAATTCAGTTTCTGCTCCGATTTTTCCGCGGTGGGATTCGCCCCGCGTTGCGGGGTATTTACCCACTGCAAAATCGGGTTTCTTATCAGTTGTAGGCGCTCTGATGCTAATTAAGGTTGCGTAAAAAACCTCCGACGAGATCTAGAGTGCATTGCTGTACCTATCTTGCATTCTCAATTCTCCGCAAGGAATAACGAAAAACCGCAAGGAATAACGAAAAACCGCAAGGAATGACAAAAAATAAGATACGCAAAGGAGGAAAATCAATGTGGTCGAAAATCACCGAGGTTTCTCTCAAAAATAGACTCCTGACGCTTGCTTGTGTGATTGTGGTAATCATCATTGGTTTCAGGATGTTTCAATCGGCACCGATTGATGTCTATCCTGACATCAACCCACCTCGGATTACCATCCTAACTGAGGTACACGGCTGGTCGCCCGAAGAGATGGAAACCTTAGTCACGTTACCCATCGAAAGTTCAATGAACGGGGCACCTTATGTCGCTCGGGTCCGGTCGGCATCTGCAATCGGTTTGTCGCTTGTCTTCGTTGAATTTGACTGGGGTATGGATATTTTTCTGGCCCGGCAGATGGTCTCTGAGCGGCTCCAACTGGTTGCCCCGAATTTGCCGGAGGGGGTTGATGCCCCAATTATCTTGCCCACTTCTTCCCTTTTGGGCGAGATTATAGAATACGCGCTCATTGATGAAACAGGAAAATTTAGCGAAATGGAAATGCGCGACCTTGCCGATTGGGTGATTCGCTACCAACTCCAAGCACAGGGCGGCATCGCCAATGTCATCAACATCGGGGGGTATGTGAAGCAATTCCAGGTTTTCGTCAATCCTGGGCAGTTGATAAGCTACCACATCTCGCTTGAAGATGTTGCTGCTGCACTCGCGAAGAGCAACGAAAACTCTGCAGGCGGGTTTCTCATCAAAGATGCCCGCGAGTTGATGATTCGCGGGTTAGGGCGGATTTCTACAGTTACCGACATTGAAAACGTTGTCGTTGATGTGCGAGAACACGACACGCCGATACTCATCAAGGATATTGCAACGGTGAAAATCGGGGAACTCCCGGAAATCCGGCGCGGGGCAGGGAGTCACAACGGCAAAGAGACCGTCTTAGGCAAGGTAGTCAAGCAACCGGGCATCAATACGATGCTCCTCAGCGATAAAATAGTGTCTGTCTTAAAATCATTGGAGAAATCGCTCCCGGAAGGTATCAAAATTGAGGTTGAGTACGCGCAAGCCGACCTGATTCGTCGGGCCGTCGATACCGTCAAAGATGCCCTGCGCGATGGCGCGATTCTCGTCGTTGTAATTCTGGCCATCTTCCTCTTCAACATTCGCACCGCACTGATTACGCTGACTGCCATCCCACTTTCCTTAATCATAGCCGTCATCGCCCTGCTTTCTCAGGGAGGGACGCTCAATATCATGACGCTCGCCGGCTTGGCGATTGCCGTTGGAATGGTGGTAGACGACGCGATTGTCTACGTTGAAAACATCTTCCGACGATTGCAGGAGTATTTTCGCCTGCGTTCTGCGGGCGAGATGCCTGACGAAACACCGACACAGGTGGTGACACGCGCAAGTGATGAGATTCGAGTCTCAATTGTTTTTGCGACGTTGATTATCATCCTTGTTTTTGTGCCGTTGTTCAGCCTCAGTGGTATGGAGGGCAGAATGTTTCAACCACTTGGTTGGGCAGTTGTCATTTCCATGGCAGCATCGCTGCTCGTTGCACTCACAGTGGTTCCCGTATTAAGTGACCTGCTGTTGACGCGTTCCCGAAGACAGCGCGCACCACACGAATTGCAGGCGGAGCAGAGTGAACCCCCGCCCACAAAAGAGAGTCCTGTGGTGGTGTGGATTAAACGCGCTTATCGCCCTCTGCTCGCCCTCGTCATGCAATGGCGTTGGGCTGTTGTAGCGGTAGCACTGTTGTTGGTAGTGTTGACTGTAGCGGCAATTCCGCGTTTGGGTCGCGAATTTTTACCTGTCATGGATGAAGCCACGTTCACTATCGCAGTCTTTTCACCGCCCGGAACCTCGTTGGGAGAATCCACACGCATCGGCCGTGCAATGGAAACGAGGCTTTTAACCATTCCCGAAGTGACGAGCGTCAGCAGCCGCACCGGGCGCGCAGAAGCCGATGAACATGCACACGATGTGAATACCCACGAAATCGTGGTGAACTTTATTCCCCCTGATGCACGAAACAAAACACGGGAAGAACTCCTCACCGAAGTGCGTACTTTGCTATCGGCGGCAAACTTTCCCGGTGTGCAGATCTCTGTCGGCCAACCCATTCAACATCGGCTCGACCATCTTTTGTCGGGTGTCAATGCGCAAGTGGCATTGAAGCTGTTCGGGCCAGACCTCAATACGCTCAGGCAGAAGGCGGAGGAAATTCGAGCGGTTATCTCAGAAATTGAGGGCGCAGCTGATTTACAAGTCGAACAGCAGGTGCAGGTAGAACAACTTCAGATTCGGGTCAAGCGGCTTGAAGCAGCACGCTCCGGTTTACGAGTCGAAGACGTGACACACTTCGCAGAGAGCGCGTTCAAAGGCGAAGCTGTCAGTCAAGTCATCCAAGGGCAACGTCAGTATGCTCTCATGGTTCGGATTGACCCGAGCTTGGTTAACACCGTTGAGTCTATCGGAAACTTAAAACTCCGAACGCCTTCGGGTGCATTCGTCCCCCTAAAACAGGTTGCCGACGTTGGCTTTGGCTACGGGCCGAATACCATCAATCGCGAGAACGTTTCTCGACGTATCGTGATTCAGTGTAACGTCCAAAATCGGGATCTCGGTAACTTTATTGACGAAGTGCAGCAAGAGATTAACGAACATATCGACCTCCCCGAGGCGTATTTCCTCACGTACGGTGGGCAGTTTGAAAGTCAACAGGGCGCGCAAAGACGGATTCTGATCCAAACGGGGTTTGTCCTACTGGGTATCTGTCTGCTGTTGTTTCTGGCGATAGGTTCAATGCGGCTTTCATTGCTCGTGATGCTCAACTTGCCGTTGGCGTTAATTGGTGGAGTTATCAGCGTTTTCCTCACTGGCGGCGTGCTGAGCATTCCGTCAATGGTGGGTTTCATTCTGCTGTTCGGCATCGCTGTCCGAAACGGCATTATCTTGGTGACGCACATCAATACGCTGCGTTCAGAAGGCCTGCCGCTCTACGATGCCGTGATGAAGGGTGCCGAAGAGCGCATCAGCCCGGTGTTAATGACTGCCTTGACTACGGGGTTAGGGATGTTGCCACTTGCCCTCGCCCACGGTTCAGGAGCAGAACTCCAGAAGCCGCTTGCAATCGTCATCAGCGGTGGCATGATAACAGCCACGCTCTTGACGCTGCTTGTCTTGCCGGTGTTGTACTACATTGTCGAATTGAGCTGGTTAGCAAGTGTACAGCGAAAAAATGCGAAGTCATAGGCACGGAAGGTAAATAAGCGGTGTTCATAAATACTAGCTGCGGGGTGGTGCAATGCGCAGCTAGTATGCACTACCCGCAATTATATTAGGCCTTAGGAAAAATCCCTTCCTTTGCTGGCGCGAGGATGTAGGTTGGGTTGAACGAGGTTCTCCGAACAAATACCCGACTCACACCCTAAAGCCGCGCGAAACCCCAAGAGTGCTCATCTCCGCATCCGTGAGTGAAAACCAAATTCTGAGGCATTAATACCCCCGTCACGCCCCCGGTGGTTTGGGTTTCTCTGGGTTCTTGTGCGGGGGGCAGGTGTCTGGAAAAAGGCGGTTTCTTTGTGTGGCTACCTTTTCGCTGTACGCCGTTCAACGCCGCCGAAGATTTCCACACGTGCATTCGGCGTTGATTCCCTACTGAAAATTGTCTGACGCCACAATTAAATCTTTTCTTGACTTTTTTTTTAAAATGCGTTAGACTTAATCGTAAGATGAAGATTCGCCAACGTTAAAATCAATTTGAAACGCAAATAAGGAGACCTTGATAATGAAACAGTTATTTTGTTTTGCATGGATTGTCTGCCTCACATTCACGGGATATGTATTCGCACAGGATGTTGCTGTCTTTTATGACGAGACCGTTGAAAATGGAGGCGGATTGGCCGTTCCAAACCCGCAACAGTTAGCGGAGATGATAGTAGATGAACTTGATGCAAAAAAACTAACCGCTGAAATCGTGGACAGTGACGGTTTAGCTGAATACATGAAGGCTAATCCCCAAGGCATCTATATCATCACGCAAGGGAATACGCCCGGCACAATATTTAAGAACTAAGGAAAGAAAGATCTGGTTTATACGTGGTTGAGAGACGGCGGAATTGGTGGGTTCATTGGCGATTATGCTTTCTACTATTATTGGGATAAAGGGGCACGTGTTACCGCTGCAGGTGCAGGACAGCAAAGTGTATTTGGTGCCACAGTCACAAATGCCACGGTTACAGCAGTTACTCCGACGGAGCTCGGTGAGAAGTACATACCTTCTCTCAAAAAGTGGTCTTCAAATCGTCCATCAGGGCTCGCTGTTTTGGAGCAAAACGATTTTGCGTATGAAAGTTACGCCGACGACGGCGTAAACGCAGATCCGATCGCTTACCAAGCAAAAGATATGAAGGGATGGTTTATCAACTTCCACACCTCGTGCTGCGGAACCGCTATACCGCCAAATGACCAGATTGCCACCGAATACGCAGAGCTCATCTCAAATCGATTTGCAACCGCAAAATCAGTAGAGCCAACCGGTAAGGTAAGCATTGTGTGGGGACAACTAAAATCTCTTCGGTAGCGCGCTGTCGTCTATCCTGTAGCCTCGGTCGCCTGCTCGGGGCTACGAGCAACTGAACGCCCACCGAAAGTTCTGCATTTTTTCTTGACATTTCCGTTCAAATGTGTTATACTTAAAAACCAAAGATAATCCGTTTCAGGTTTTTCGTTAATTCAGTTTCTGCTCCGATTTTTCCGCGGTGGGATTCGCCCCCGCTTTGCGGGGTATTTACCCACTGCAAAATCGGGTTTCTTTTTGGTTCCATGGCGTTTTGTGCGAATGAACGAAAAGAAGCTAGCATGTGCAATCATGCTGGCCCCAAGGGGAGAAAGTATGGATGGAGCGACTATCAGTTTAGTTGGCAGCGTCGCTTGCCCCGTCGGCGTATGCTTCTTAGGCAGTATGCTCGGCACGTACATTAGCCTTAGAAGCACAAAAGGACCGCGGGAGCGCGTCTTCATACACCGCTGCGCAGTAATTTGTTCGATTACGGCTATGTGCTATTGTGGTTTGCTTTTTTTCCTCCCTAAACCGTACAGGTTTTTCATGAGCATCCTGTACGTAATTCTGTTACTGAGCGGCACATCTAAAGTGCGAAAAAAACAGATGGAGATTAGAAAATTAGAGTCAGGCGATGAACCTTCACCAGTTATTTGTAAAATCGTTATCTAAAACGGCGTGCATAATTAAATATATCCACATGAAAAGGCGTTGAAAGGGAGGAGTAAGTCGCCCGGGCTTGCCAGAGCAGGAGACTCATAGGCTGAGAGGTCTCCTCAAGCTCCCACGACTGAAGGTCGCCCTGGAGCCGCTAATCTGAACAACAGGTAGGAGCGATCTCCGAATCGCGACACAACAGTAGGATTAGCCGGTCTGATGTCCGTTATCGCATCCCCAAGAGTGCTCTTTCTCGTCGTAGTAGGGCTTTGTAAGCCCCATGCTTGGCAATGAGAAAGGGAATTGGAGTGGTACCACGGTAAGGTAGTTTACGTGCCTTCTCGTCTCCAAGTTTGGAACGAGAAGGCTTTTTTAATTTCAACGAAGCAGCGTGAAACCCCGCAAAGGGGGTTATGACTTCAAAGGCACAACGGAGTGTGCCTACTACCGTTTATGAGGAGAATGGCGATGGAACTGTCAGGAGCTAAAATCCTGGTGGAAAGTCTCAAGCGAGAAGGTGTCGAATATATCTTCGGTCTCAACGGTGGCGCGGCAATGCCGATTTTCGATGCCCTGTACGGTGAGACAGGAGTAAAACTGATTCCGATGCGGCATGAGCAAGGGTGTTCTCATGCCGCTGATGGATATGCGCGCGCCACCGGGAATGTCGGAGTCGCACTCGCAACCTCCGGCCCCGGAGCAACCAATCTTGTCACGGGAATCGCGACCGCCTACATGGATTCTATTCCGATGGTTGCGATTACAGGGCAAGTTTTCACCCACTATATCGGAAGCGATGCCTTCCAAGAGTGCGATGTTATCGGTGTAACCCGCCCGATTTGTAAGCACAGTTACCTCATCCAAAGTAGCGACGAGGTAGCCGATGTCGTCGCGGAAGCCTTTCACATCGCGAAGACAGGAAAACCAGGGCCCGTCATTATTGACATCGCCAAAGATATACAGATGCACGAGACACTCTTCCGGTATCCAGAAACGGTTAACATCCGCAGTTACAAACCGCAGGTTGATGGCGACCCGGGGCTAGTTTCGCAGGCGGCAGCGTTAATTAAGAACGCGAAACGGCCGATAATTTATGCCGGTGGGGGTGTTGTCCTCGCCAATGCCAGTGAGGAATTGCGGCAACTCACCCTCAAAACGGGGATCCCGATTACTGTTACGTTGATGGGGCTCGGTGCATTTCCTGAAACGCATCCGCTGGCAATGGAGATGCCCGGCATGCACGGCTCCTGTTGCGCGAATTATGCTTTTACCGATGCGGACCTCGTTATTGCTGTCGGTGCCAGATTTGATGACCGGGTTACCGGTGACCTCAGCAAGTTCGCACCAAACGCCAAGAAGATCCACATTGATATTGACCCATCATGTATCGGAAAAAATGTGCCGATAGATGTGCCAATTGTCGGCGATGCAAAGAACGTGCTCACTGCGCTGAACAAGCAGGTTAGCACCGCGAACATCGACCCGTGGCGCGCACAAATTCAGGAGTGGAAGCAGAAGTACCCGTTTGAATACGAGCAAAAATCCGATAAAGTGATGCCCCAATACGTCATTGAGCAGATTTATGAACATTACAGCGATGCCATTGTTGTTGGCGATGTTGGGCAACACCAGATGTGGGCGGCACAATACTTCAAATTCACGGAACCTCGACAGTGGCTTAACTCCGGCGGACTCGGCACGATGGGCTTTAGCCTGCCTGCCGCAATTGGTGCCCAACTCGGATGCCCGGACAAGACAGTTGTCAATATCAACGGTGACGGCTCCTACATCATGACAATTCAGGAACTGGTGCCTGCAATTACGTTGAAACTCCCGCTCAAAATTTTCATCATCAACAATATGTATCTGGGGATGGTGCGGCAGTGGCAGGAGTTGTTCCACGGCAAACGCTACTCCGCTGTCGATTATCACGATAACCCCGATTTCGCCTTGCTTGCACAGGCGTTCGGTGCCACAGGGATTCGCGTTGAACACACTGAAGATGTGCGTCCTGCCTTGCAGAAGGCAAAAGGAATTACCGACGGGCCCGTTGTCATCGACTTTATTGTTGATGAAGAAGAGAACGTATTCCCAATGGTACCGGCAGGGGCAGGGCTCGGCGATGTTGTCCGCGGCTTATCCTAGTGCTGCACCTATGTGTAAGTAGTGGGAGGGGTTTGTAACCCCGACATCGTCGTGGTGCAATTCATTGTTAGGCAGGCACAAGACCTGCCACTACATTGTTAGGCAGGCACAAGACCTGCCACTACATTGCACCATGAATTGTGATACGACGAACCTCTATAAACATATCGCCCCTACGGGGCTAAAGAGGGGAAATACGTTCAGGCAGGCACAAGACGTGCCACTACATTTGCATCAGAAATCTTATGAAAAAGATGAATCCAGAAGAACGACACATTTTTTCGGTTTTGGTCGAAAACCGATTTGGAGTCCTCGCGCGGGTGGCTGGACTTTTCAGCGGTCGCGGCTTTAATATTGACAGCCTCAACGTCGCGGAGACGCATGACAAGAGCATTTCGCAGATAACTCTTGTCACGCATGGCGATGCCCAAATTATTGAGCAGATTTATCAGCACCTGAATAGACTCATCGACGTTATTGAGGTTACGGACCTGTCCACCGGCACGCATGTGGAACGCGAACTTGTCCTCATCAAGATAGGTGCCAAACCTCACGAACGTGCCGAAATCCTGCAGGTAGCAGAAGTCTTCCGCGCCCGGGTCGTTGATGTGACTACTACCTCCCTCGCGCTTGAGATTACAGGCGATGAAGGGAAGTTGAAAGCGGCGATTGAGGTTTTCGATTCGTACGGCATCCTTGAATTAGCACGTACCGGCAAAATAGCAATGATGCGCGGCTTCGACTCTTAACACTTCACCGGCTTGTAGGGCGTGGTCCCCGTGCCCCACCACTGTCAAAATGGCGCAGTGTCAAATTGCGCCTGTAGGAAGCAATGAACACAAGCAGAAAAAAGGAACAAACGTTATGGCAACAATTTATTACGATAGCGATGTCAATTTCGACTTACTGAAACAACGCACCGTCGCTGTGATTGGTTATGGCGCGCAAGGCAGAGCGCAATCCCTAAACCTCAAAGACAGCGGTGCAAACGTCGTTGTCGGGTTATACGAAGGCAGCCGTTCAAAAGCGCGCGCAGAAGCGGAAGGTTTAACCGTCAAAACGGTTGAAGAAGCGGCGGCGATGGCAGACATCGTTCAGATTCTTATCCCCGACGAACTGCACGCTGCCGTTTACCTCGCCCAGATTGCCCCGAATATGCAGGCAGGCAACATGCTCATGGTCTCGCACGGGTTCAGCGTCCATTTTGGACAGATTGTTCCTGCTGTGGACATTGACGTGACGATGATTGCCCCGAAAGGCCCTGGTTCTCTCGTCCGAGAGGTGTTTGAAAGGGGTGGTGGTGTGCCATGTCTCATCGCTATCCATCAAGATACAACCGGGGCGGCGCGCGATGTCGCGCTCGCCTATGCGAGAGGTATCGGCGGCACACGCGCCGGCGTCATCGAAACTACGTTCCGCGAGGAAACCGAGACAGATCTCTTCGGTGAACAAGCCGTGCTGTGTGGCGGCACCGCGGCACTCATCAAAGCCGCCTTTGACACCCTCGTCGAAGCCGGCTATCAACCCGAAATGGCTTACTTTGAATGCCTCCATGAGTTGAAGTTAATTGTTGACCTGATTTATACTGGCGGGTTGAGCAAAATGCGGAATGATGTCAGCAACACCGCTGAATACGGCGACCTGACGCGCGGTCCCCAGCTCATTGACGAGAGCGTCCGGGACAAGATGCGCCAAATCTTGAAAGACGTGCAGGGCGGAATCTTCGCGCGCGAGTGGGTTTTAGAGAATCAAGCGAATCAACCCGTACTCGGTGCACTCCGCCGGCAGGAAGCCGAATTGCAGATTGAAGAGGTCGGCAAGAATTTACGCAGTATGATGAGCTGGCTTGACGAATAGCGGAAAGGTTGGAAGGAAGGTAGGAGCGATCTCAGAATCGCGAGGGAAGGGGGGGAGGCGTGGCTTTATCCGACAAAAGAGATATGCCCCAAACCCGTTTTTCATCCGGGAGTGCCGCCTCGAAGAGGCTGAGGCACTTCTCGCATTGTGGCGGGCTGCTGGAACATCTCCGAGTGTCACAGATACTCTCGCGGACATCCGAGGCGCGATAGAAAGCACCGCATTCGTGCTGATTGCTGAGGCAGATCAACGCGTCGTTGGTTCTTTAATCGCTACTTTTGATGGGTGGCGGGGACACATGCATCGCATCGCAGTGCATCCTGACTACCGACGGCGCGGCATTGGGCGAGCCCTGGTTAAGGAAGGCGAAAGGTATTTGGCAAAACGGAGCGTTAAACGCATCACAGCACTCGTGGAAGAGAAGCATCCGTGGGCTACTGCGTTCTGGGCAGATGTAGGGTATGAGGTAGAAACTGGAGTGGTGAGGTTTTTCCGGAACCTCTAATAGGACTTACGCGCTTCAAAAGTTTCTGTCACAGTAGTAGGGTCTTTAGAAAGCCCACACGCGGCTTTCTCCCGCCGTCACACAAGGAGGGCACCCGTGAAATTCAGAGGGCATCTAATTGACAACACCGTCAAAAGCGTTTACGGCCTCGCAGTCGCCGACATAAACGGCGACGGTCAGCTCGACATTATCGCCGGCTCCACAAGCGAACCTATCAGCGCTTGGTATGAGGCACCCCACTGGAAAAGACACCTCGTGATTATCTGTGGATATAACGGCGAAGGCACAAACTTGCATCTCTATCGTCCAGAGAATCTGGAGAAAAACCGGTGGCACAAAGAAACGATTGACGATGGCGGCTTAGGCGTTGGGCAAATGCACGTCCTGGACATGAACGGAAACGGTCGAGTGGACATCGTCGCCAGCGGTCTCAGCACAGGCAATGTCAAGTGGTATGAGAACCAATTCTAGTGGAACGCTGTGAGGGCAAATCGTTCATATCCGTTTGGAAGCCGGGAACGTATGAAGTATACTATGTTTTTTGGTGTTGATAAGAAAAAATGTAGTTTTGTAACTATTGCACATTTTCTATCGCATTTTCCACTTCCGACTGGAGCGTTTTCACGAGTTCTTCATGGGCCAAATAGGCTTCAATAAGCAATTGCCGGGCTTCTGACTGTGGTAATTGCATAACCATCGCTAATTTTTGGGCTTCCGTTGTACGGGGTTTTACAGCGATTTCCAGCAATTCGCGCCCACCCTCTAATGCCAGTATCCGTTCCGATGCCAAAAGTAGTTCTACAAACGGATTTTGGGGAACAGGCTCGGCAGGTTCGGGCATGTTTTCCTCAGGGAAAAATTCTGGCAATTCATGGGTATGTTCTGAATCGCTGAAATCGTGTGCATGCTGAATTTCAACGGCATGGGTATGTGTATTTTCCACAAAGATTTTTTGCAACTGACCGTTGTCGGTACTGCAACCGATGGCGAAAATTATGAGCATGCCAATTAGATATCGTATGCTATAGATTCTTTCTTTAAGCGTGTCCATTCGTTCATCCTTATTTAATCTGATAACGCGAGGTTTGTAGTAGCACAATTCATTGCGCAAGGTCGAGCGTCCCTATTATCCACAACACCCTGCAACTAATATTTATGCACCACGCAATTGACTTAGTATTAGAATCACTTTGTCAACTGCATGTCATTATATCCTATACTACTTTTAAGCATAAGTCAAGGAAAAAGGGTATCGGAAACCGCTATCAATAGGTGCACGAACAACGCATACGTCCGATCACGGCCAAAAACACGGGTAAAATCTTCTGCGTTTTTTGATTTTTATTTCTTTTTGTTGTATAATACTTATATTGCTAACTGGCCTTAGCAATGTAGAGAGAAGAACAACCTTGATTCTGAGTGTTTAGTATTGAGCAACGAGGCGGGGCTTATCCCACGATGGTTTCGCTGGTACTTAGATGTTGAGCTTCTGAAAAAAGTTTTGGCCCTTTTTTACGAGACACCCATGACGAATAACGCACCAATACCTCCCGAAGACCACTGGTAAGGAGATATGAAGAATACATGGACAGACAACCAAAACCTCTTACGTCGGGTATAGCTCAGGACCTCATCCTAGAGCTATTTGCAGGACAGACTGTTCACAGAGATGAAATTAGAGAACGCGTAGTTGAAGAGCATCTGGCGCGTGGTGGAGAGAAACTCATAAATCTTCGAAAGGATGATGGGGATCCCACAGATCTGCCAAAACGTGTAGACGACGCGCTGTCAGACCTGAGCTATAGCAAACGTATAGAGAGTCAAGGACAATGCTATTGGAAGGTCCTTTCAAATTCCGAAACTAATAAAGAATGCAGTGAACATAGGCAATCTCCTAAAAAAACCATCGGTTCCGGGAGTGGCTCAGTGTATCTCTATTATTATCCAAATTATCGACGCTTTGCAGAATCCCAAGGTGAAACGACCTGGGCCTGTAAGATTGGCAGAACAGAAGGTGATCCCGCCATAAGAATCAAAGAACAGACAACAGGAATGCCGGAGGTAGCAGAATGGGCTCTTGAGATTCGAACAGATAAGTCAAAGCTTCTGGAGAATATAATACAAAGTATTTTGGATTATCTAGGAACGAAAAAACCGGACGCTCCCGGAACCGAGTGGTTTATCACCTCCCCGAGCGAAGTCGAACATATTTACCAAAGAATTTTTGAGGACTGCCAATGAACAAACTCTATTTCGGCGATAACCTTGAAATCCTTCGCGAGATGGAGTATTCCGAGCGAAAAATTTAACTTGACTTTTTGCCAAATAAGATGATGTGTGAACTTTGGCAACCTTGCCGAAGCCTCATCCATCCCTTCATAGGGAAAAACGGTCTCAGTAGAACCCGAGGTTCCTCTCATGTTAAATTCAAGTCGTCTCTTATTTGGCGGTATTGTGCTATGTGTCGTCCTTGTGGCTAGCTCCCTTTTCTGGGCACACCATGTGCAACAGGAAATAAAAGCGCGCGAAGCAGCCAGCGAGCGGATACTCAAGCGGATTAAACAACCGCCTGCGGTGGAGCATACCGCACCGCCTGCGTCTGAATTGGACACGCAGGTAGAGATGCCACCTACATCCAGCCACCTGCCAAATCAGGATGTACAAGCAGCACCGGAGAGGTCCACCGAGGAATTCTTCGAGATGCTTGATAACTTTAATGACACACCACTGCCGGTGGAAGAGACACCTGATGGAGAAGTGACTGTCTCACCTTTCGGGTTTGGACCTTATCCGGCAGTGCCCGCCGGTTATGATTTAGAACCGATATGGATGCTGCCAGGTGCACAGAACGGAGAGTATCCTGAGAAATTACACCGAGAATGTGAATTGATGGAGCGTGTCCTCATCAAGTTGTGGAATCAAGGAGAAAGAGGTATCAACGGTATCTCCTTCCAAGATAACGGCAAGGTGTACCCAAACTACCCGAACACAGTCTATATTGAGATCGAGGAGGACAACGACTGGTGGTATCCGCAGCGGATAAAAGATTTTTTCGATGGGAAGACCGAGACATTCAATGTTAACAGTCAAGCCATCCGTGTGTTTGGCGGGGATGGTTCACTAAACGACCGGGTTCTCGCTGGCGAACGCCCACCGGGGGTGCGCTATCTTTCTCTAGAGGATGGCATAGAGCCTTATGAGTTTTTAGAGTTAACAAAATAAACAAGGAAACAACGATGCAAACATTGCCTCCAAACCCTCGTCCGCTTGCCAGCCGAGTGGAGAATCCGCCCAACCCAGAAATCAGAGCGGCATTTTGCGGGGCAACAGACAGAATTTCTGCGGGGATAGAGGAATGTTATCAGTTGTCGATGCACGTCGCATCTGGGCGCAGAGGGGTATAACCCCCTGCAAAGCCGGGGGAATGCACCCTTTAGCCGCAAGAAAGCGCGTCTTCTTACTGATAACCGAAAACTGACAACTGACAACTATTTCTCAATCGCTTCAACATTGGCGCGCGGCAAAATGGTCTGTTGCCCGTCTTCGAATTCAACCTGTAGCACCCGAACTTGCGCCTCTGTCTCCAATCGTTGACGTTCTACCGGCAGTTCTGTCACACGTCCCAATTTTCCAAAATGTGGCTCACGGATAACGCGCACCGGGCTGCCAACCTCCAAAACGCCTTCCACGCTTCCACCCTTTCCCTCTTCCACCGTTTCTACAGCGTCCGATACCAACGGAATCAAAATCTCCGGCCGCACAACACCTGCCCGAATCTGTGTCGCACCGTTAATGGAGGTTTTCATGCCTTCCCGCGTTTTTAGAAGCGCGAACGTATGTTCAGCCATCGCGATGCTTCCAAACCCTTCGGTGATAACCAGTGTGATGCCGATCTCCTCAGAGCCTGTAATTGCCACGCCGAGTTCATAGCCTAAGAGTTCCCGTAGGTCAGCGTCGTCAATGCCACCTGCAATGATACCTCGGACTCCTTGCCGAATTGCCTTTTGAATCGCCTCGGTTGTGACCAATGAACCGCCAACCAGAATCTTATCTTGATGTTCTGCGAGGATCTGTGTCTCAGTCAAGCTATCGTTCGGAGATGCCACGGCGATCCCTAAGGTGCCGACGGTTTCGCCGCCAACCCCAAAAATGCCTTGAATGTACGTGCCGTACGTCTCCACGGTAACCCCTTCATTCGGGACGGTCTCCGTTACCGTACCATCTGTATAGGCTTTGACTTCGACGGGGATAGGCGGTTCGCGCAGGATAGCCTGTCCTGTTACAGGGGATACAGTTTCAATTGTGCCGTCAATCGGTGAACGTGCTTGCGATTTGAAGAGTCCGAAGAGTCCTTTGGTTGTAGCGATAACCTCGTCTTTTGCAACGGCTTCGCCGACAGGTTTGAGCATGTATTCCGCAATTTCTTCCGGTGGGACACTGAGTAGGTTGGCAATGTTTACTAGTTGCACGTTGCCCGGCAGATCTGCCTTTGCAACAACATCCTCTGCCTTGACTGTTGCACCGGCTTGCACGATGACCTCGCCTTCAAGCGGGAGCCGGCGTTCTTTTTGAATTATCGTTCCCTCGGCGACTTTAAGACCGGGGGTATATGCATGCGCCATTAATTACCTCAATTTCAAAACGTAATATGTTATTCCATTTTCGTCGTGTTTATGGTGATTTGAATAGCAAGTTTTGGCTTGCAAGCAACGCCAAAATTGGCTTGAGATAAACAATCCAAGATATTTGCTGTGATTTCTCTGCTAATAATTGTCCAAAGCATCACGTTGCCTCCAGCTAGCGCAGGGGTGGTATTTGCCCCTGCTTTGCAGGGGTGTAATACGACATGGATCGCATAATGTTGTAGCTTTTCTCTGCGGGCGACGGCACGCGGAGCGTGCCTGCTACTTTGCGCAGGCTTCAACGTGCTAACTTCTGCTGTAGTTTTGGACTCTCTATGACCGCCCGATTCACAACCCACGCGGGAATTTGCCCGGAAGCCACGCTGATGATGCTCTCACAGGCACTCTTGCCGTTGCCTTGGAAGCACTCATCTGTCCAGCAGATACTGTGTGGGGTGACGATGACGTTGTCCAGTCTTAAGAGTGCATCATCATTACGAATCGGTTCCTGTTCAAAGACATCAAGGCCTGCTCCCTGAATCCTTCGATTCTGGAGTGCATCTGTGAGCGCGCCTTGGTCAACGATTGGACCGCGGGCAGTGTTAATCAGGTAAGCCGTTGGCTTCATCAAGCCGAGGCACCTTGCATCAATGAGCCCGCGCGTCTCTTCTGTTAGCGGACAGCAGACGCAGACAAAATCAGCGGTTTGCATCAAGGTATCCAGGGCTACAAGTTCTACCCCTGCGGCTTCCGCCTCCGCAGGGGTGACATAGGGATCAAAGGTGATGTGGCGCATGCCAAAGGGTTTCGCGAGTTTAAATACCTCTTTTCCGATATTGCCCATGCCGACGAGGCCCAGCGTTCTGTCGACTAATCCCATCCCCATGTAGCCTTGTGTATTTCTCCATCCACCGGCCCGGGTAAGCCGATCCTTTATCAACAACTGATGGCTTAACGATAGGACGAAAGTCATGATAGAAGTGGCAACGGGGCGGCGAACACCGTCCGGAGCAATCGTCAGCAACACACCGTTTTCGGTGCAGGCTTCTACGTCCACTTTGTCGTACCCGACACCGAATCGTGCGACGAGCGCCAGCCGGTCGGTTTCCCCTGTCAACGTTTCTGCCGTGATGCCCGCGCCTAACACCAAGAGTGCGTCGTAATCCTGCACCTGGGTAGCCGTTAATACGGGCGTATTCTCTGCAAGATATTCCCAGTGCAAACCTGCTGCATCAAAGCGCGGCCCGGCGATGTTGTCTAAATCACAACTCCCATCAGGTTTCAGGAAATCACGTGTAACCCCAATACGAAATACAGATTTGTCCATTTGCTGTTCCTATTTAATCTTGACGTTGCTCAATTATGGGTGCTTTGGAAACCCGCCTCTGGAAGGGCAGGCACAAGGCACTGCCCCTACAACTCTGGCTCAAGCGATACGTTGCGGAGATATTTCCACCCTACTGGCGAAAGTTTGAGATTCTTGACCCTTTTATCAATAACCAAAAGTCGTTGTGCATGCGCCAACGGCACCCATGGTACATCTCTGTGGAATATTGCCTGTGCTTGCTGGTAAAGTGCCGTACGTTCGTCTCGATCTGTGCTGATCCTGGCTTGCTCCAGCACATCCTGCATCTCATCGCTTCGATAAAACGCAATATTAAATACAGGTTTCTCGGCAGTGGTTTTGCTCAAAAGAGAGAAGAAAAAATTATTCGGGTCCGGCTCGTCTGCAATCCACCCCAACATTGCCATATCGTGCTCCCCATTTTCCGTTTTGTCAAGATAGGTGCCCCAGTCATAAGTTACGATTTTTGCTGCAACACCGATATTTCGGAGTTCAGATTGTAGGGCTTCTGCGAGTGCGTGCCCATCCGGAATGTAGGGGCGCGGTACCGGCAATGCCCAGAGTGTCGTCTCAAACCCATCGGGATATCCAGCTTCGGCGAGCAGTTGTTTCGCCAATTCTGGATTGTATTCGTAATCCTCAATGGTATCGTCATAACTCCAGAGCGTTGGGGGAATCGGGTTCTTCGCAGGGATGCCTGTGCCTTGGTACAGGCGTTCAACAATCTCGGTTTTGTTAATCGCATGGTTGATAGCGAGCCGCACCTTGAGATTGTCAAACGGTGGTTTGTCCAGGTTCATCGCCAAATATCCAACATTCAGACCCGGTTGCATGATGAGTTCAAGTCTTGCATCGCCCCGAATCAGTGGCAATTCGTCAGCATTCGGGAATTCCATCGCATGTATGTTGCCTTGCTGGAGTTCCATGAGCCGCATGGAGTTATCGGGAATCGAACGGAAGATAAGTCTGTCTAACGATGGCTTTCCTGCCCAATGCGCATTATTTGCTGCAAGGACAATTTTATCGTTCCGATCCCACCGCACAAACTTGAAGGGCCCTGTTCCTACCGGGTTATTGCCAAAAACTTCACCAAATTTTTGAACGGCTGCTGGACTCACAATAGCATAAGGAGTGCCTGTCAACATGCTGATAAAGGGCGCGAACGGCGTTTTGAGCTGAATCTGAACCGTAAACGCATCTAGCGCAATAATCTGGTTGATAAATTCTGCATGAAAATCATGCGCCAGTACCTGTGGACGAGTGAGTGAAAAGACGACAGCGTCCGCGTTCAACAGAGTACCGTCGTGAAATTGGACCCCTTGTCGTAGGTGAAATGTCCACGTCAAGCCATCAGCGGACCCATCCCATGCTTCCGCTAAGGCAGGCTCCAAGTCGGTTGTGTCATCTCTATATTGTACGAGCGTATCGTAGAGCGCGTCACAAACTTTCACCGATTCCCCCTCAAAGAGTTGCGCCGGGTCGAGGGTAAGAGAATCGCCTCCGCGTCCGAAAATCAGTGTACCGCGTGTAGGTATAGATTCTGATTCGCCGCCCCCGATAATGTTGGCGACGCGTACTAAGTCTAAGATATTCACGATGCCATCACCGTTGACATCTGGATTTGGCACCCGCGCCGGGTCAATGCTCTCGCCAAAGTGCGCAACGATAAGCATCAAATCAAGGATATTCACAATGCCATCGGCATTGGCATCGCCGCCAACCTTCGCGTCTTGTGCATTGCTCCCTGTCGAAATCAGTAGTGATAAACCGAGTACTACTATTGCAAAAGTGAATTTTTTCATGTTACTCCTCCAGCCAAATATGACGTAGGTATTTCCAACTCAGTGGATGAAGTTTGAGATTCCTAACCTTTTTGTTAATAACTAAAATTTGTTGCGCGTGTGCCAACGGCACCCACGGTACATCGTCGTGGAAAATCGCCTGCGCTTGTTGGTAGAGTGCGACGCGTTCTTCTCTATCCGTGCTTGCTCTCGCGCGTTCTAGCACATCTTGCATCGCATCGCTTCGGTAAAACGCAATATTTCCGGCCGGCTTTTTCGCCGCCGATTTACTCAAAAGGTAATAGAAGAAGTTATCCGGATCCCCCAGGTCGGCAAACCACCCTAACATTGCGATATCGTGTTCCCCATTTTTCGTTTTCTCAAGATAGGTGCCCCAGTCATAGGTTACGATTTTTGCCACAACACCGATATTTCGGAGTTCAGATTGTAGGGCTTCTGCGAGTGCGCGGCCGTCCGGAATGTAGGGACGCGGTACCGGCAACGCCCAGAGCGTTGTCTCAAACCCATCGGGATATCCAGCTTCGGCGAGCAGTTGTTTCGCCAATTCTGGATTGTATTCATAATCCTCAATGGTATCATCATAACTCCAGAGCGTTGGGGGAATCGGATTCTTCGCGGGGATACCCATGCCTTGGTACAGATATTCAACAATAGCAGCTTTGTTAATAGCGTGGTTGATAGCTTGCCGCACCTTGAGCTTGTCATAAGGCGTTCTGTCCATATTCATTGCCAGATAACCGATATTCATGCCGGGTTGCGTTATCAGCTCAAGAGTCGCGTCTTCCCGGATTTGCATTAAATCGTCTGGATTTGGGAATTCCATTGTATGAAGGCTACCGTCCTGGAGCGCAATGAGCCGTACCGAATTATCGGGTATAGAACGGAAAATAACCCTATCTAACCGCGGCCGGCCGCCCCAATACGCATCGTTTGCCGCAAGCACGATTTTATCGTTCCGATCCCACTGTACAAACTTGAAGGGCCCCGTACCGACAGGGTTATTGGTAAAATCGTCGCCAAATTTTTTAGCTGCGGTTGGACTCACAATAGAAAAGGCTGTTATCGCAATCGTATAGATGAAGGGCGCATAAGCCGTTTTCAGGTGAATTTGGACGGTAAACTCGTCAACCGCAGTAATTTTGTCTACAATTTCGGCTAAGCCGGTATCAATCCAGTAGTTATAGACACCGCCGACGTTATGAAAGGCGTGCATAGCATCGTGCTGGCGATTGAGGGAGAATAGGACAGCCTCTGCATTGAAGGGAGTTCCGTCATGGAACTTCACGCCTTGCCGGAGGTAGAACGTCCACGTCAATCTGTCTTCAGAGTTCTCCCACGCGGTGGCAAGGGCTGGCGCAAGTTCAGTACTCTCATCTTTGTATTGAACGAGCGTATCGTAGATGTTATCGCAAATTTTGAAGGATTCGCCATCCATCTCATGGCCAGGGTCGAGCCCGACAGAGTCGCCCCCGCGTCCGAGAATTAAGGTACCCCCATTCATGTGCGCTGGTGGTAGTTGCCCTTGCAAAGCAGGGGTGAATACCCTTTGGGCACCCGAAGGCATAGACAAGGCAATTGGCACTGTCAGAATTGTTAACAAGGAAATTAGCAAGGAAGCCCTTTTCGTTAATTGGGTTTCCCTTCCGATTTTTCCGTTGGAGTTGCATTCCCCGCAAGCGGGGATTGCACCCTCTGCAAAATCGGGTTTCTTTTTGGTTCGGGTGAAAAACTTACTTTTCATACGTTCCATAATTGCTTGCGTCTCCGGTATCTGTTAAAAATATATATTACATGATATAGATATTTCTCGCAGATGTCAAGAAAATTAAAAGGGAGGCAAGAAATTCACAAAAAATGTATCTTTTTACGATAACAAATCGTTTTATTAAATGAGAGTTTCGCCACGCATTGAAAATGCGTGACTAAACCTCAGAGAATGTTATTGCGGATGATATGAAAAACCTATGATTTTTCATATAATTTTGGTGTAGTCTTGATGTTGAATTGAAGTTGAGAGTCTAGAATGCATAAGAAACCCGATTTTGACACAAAGGCTGAAAACCCCGCAAAGCGGGGGTATTGCCATCTGGGAAAAATCGGAGGGGAAACCGAATTAACGAAAAAGTTATGTTATCTTTTCAACAACTCATCCAAAATTTAACAGACACAACGCAACCGAGTCGGAGCCGCAGAGAGGCTGCCTCGACTCTCGCATCGCGAGGTGACACGCAGGCAGTGCCTTTTCTAATTGAGGCACTCACGGATTCAGATTCGATCCTACGCCGTGAAGCTGCAAAGGCACTTCAGCAATTGAACGCCGCCAGTGCGACAGAACCACTGCTCCACGCCCTTGAAATAGAACCAAACGATTTAACGGCTTGGGCAATCATTGAAGCTGTGGGCGAGTTAGGGAATCCTCGTGTGCTTCCAATGCTAAAATCGTTCCAAAGCGCCGATTCACTGCTCACGCAGATGGAAGTCAAGAAAAGCATCGCCCGAATTGAGACGCGATATCCTGAGCTAGACAATCTTGCGCCCACCCTTGGGGAAGCTGGCGCGGGGGAAGAAATAGATGTAGGGGAATTCGATCTCCCCGCCGCCCGGGGGATAGATGGAATGCATTCCTCGTCTGCCATGAACGCCGCAGAGGCATCTGATGCAGCGTCATTAGAACAGCACGATACGGGGAAAGGGCAGGCACAAGGCGCTGCCCCTACGCCGAATTTAGAAGTGGAGGACAGAAAGGCTAGTATTTCAGTCGAAGCAACGGGTATTAGCACCAGCTTTGCAGGGGAAAACACCCTATGGGGCCCGGACGCTACTGAACCAGAAGAAATCGCTGTAGAGGAACATCCGGTCCAACCTGCCACCGAATTGGAAGGGCAGGCACAAGGCACTGCACCTACAACCGAATTGGAAGGGCAGGCACAAGGCACTGCACCTACAACCGAATTGGAAGGGCAGGCACAAGGCACTGCACCTACAACCGAAACAGAGTCGCCAGATTCTGAATTTACGCCAGACGAACAAGAAGAGGCAGCAGAATTAAAGGATTTATCAGAACCCATCGCACAATCGTCTCGACGAGGCCGACACCGCACCACACTTCCTGTGTTAGTTCCCAGTTCCTCCGCTGTGCGGTGCGCGCCAATGGAATTTGGCAGGTTACCGGAGCGACCGCGGAGGAACTTTTTCGCGACGCTATTGCACCCAAGCCAATACTTCTCCAAACGTTGGCTGTCCCGCGCGCGTGCCTATATTGTGTTATGGTGTGTGCTCCTTGCCGCTACAATTGGTTTTGTCCGATATCACGGACAGAACGAATCAGAGGCGACATCCCTGGCTCGGCTTGGGTTCTCTATAGCTGACGTACCGGAGCAAGTCAAACGCTCCCTAGACGAAAGCGATTTCTACATCCAGGAAGGTTATTATAGACAAGCCATTAGTTCATATCGATTGATCCAAAGCCTCGCAGCCATCCCAGTGCACTTCTATAAAAAACTGGGATTTGCATACTTCAAGGAAGGTCAATATGCGCTTGCTGTTGAAGCATACGAGTTATTTTTGGCAGCACAAGCGAATACAACTAGTGATCCGTTTGTCGCCGAAGCAGCATTTACAGGTTCATACCAGCCAGGTTGGATAGGTAAAACCGCCGGGCTTGACTACGAAGCGTACAACGCCCTCGGTACAGCGTATATGAAACTCAGGCGCATGAAGGACGCGCAACGCGCTTATGAACAGGCAATAGTCATTGCTCCCGAAGATGGACAGGCATATAACAACCTTGCCCGACTTTATGCAGATGCGGGTGGTATTTTCCCCTTCAAAGCAGGGGGTGATACCTTTAGGCAGCAAAGACTAAAATTCTCCGAGGTGTTGGCATATACCGCCGTTGCGCTCAACCCGGAAGTCGCCCCTTATCAGGCCACACTTGGGCGAATTTTAGCAAGGCGCGGCCAGTTGAACAAAGCGATAAAAAGTTTAGAACGTGCTATCCGGCTCCAGGACGATTATATTGAAGCCCACTATCACCTCGCTCGAGTTGCCCTAAAAGCCGAAGAACGTGACAAAGCCTTAAAAGCAATTCAGAATGTCCTCAAACTCAACCCGGCTTTCGTGCTTGTAAATTCCCAAATGTAAGAAATAAAAAAGTTTGCGCGAGTCACTCACAACTTTGTAGTATTTTTATGCACGGTGGTATTTGCCCCTGCAAGGCAGGGGGTGATACCCTTATCCTCCAATGACTAAAGTTTGGTCTTTCATCAATTCAGTTTCTGCTCCGATTTTTCCGCATGAGGTATTTACCCCTGCAAAGCAGGGGCGGATACCCGGTTCAAAATCGGGTTTCGTAATGAGTTGTAGTGTATTCCCTGCTAATTAAGCATTAAAAAACTTGCATCAGAAACCTCCGACGAGAGCTACAGTGCATTGCGAGCCGCATCACGCAACCTGATTACTCCGCAAGGAACGACGAAAAACTTCAACGGATGATAGAAAGTTTGCCTACGTGCCGCTCTGTGCCAGCCTCAAGCATATAGATATAAACGCCACTACTGACACCCGCGACGTACCAGACTTTCCTGCACCTGTCCACTTCTGTCGTAACGAGCGATGCAATGCAGTTGCCCCCCACATCGTAAATGTAAATACGGGTGCCCTCAGGTAGTCTGGCAAACGTGACTTGATTGCCGCTCGCCGGATTTGGGTAGACGATTGCCTCCGTTAGTGGCTGTGCCGAGAACGCTACGGGTAACATTCTGGCATCCGCCGCGATGGCGGCACCGTATATATCAGCAAGTTGTAATGTCTCAATCTGATAGTGGCTGTCAGTGCGGAATACGCCAGACGGAAACGTTAGCACAACCCGCTGCAGGGATTTATCAAGAACAGCAGAGCGCGGCGCGTAATTTCCCGAGTGGGTATGTACCTCCGCAAAGCGGGGGTTAATAGCCTTTGTGTTATCGTTTGTTTGGCTATGTAGGCGGTACTGTGCAGGGTGTGCCGCGGCGGGGCCCATCCGTTTGTCAAACTGCAACAGGAGTTGGTGCGGCGGCGAATATACTGCTGAACGCAGCCGGGGTGGAGGCGTTGGCACGACAGATACCCATGCGGATTGACTTGAAAGTTGGTTTCCGTTTGAACCCCGTGATTCAAGGGCGTACCAATAGGTTTGCCCCGTGGTGAGCCCCATATCCATAAAATGCGTTTCCTGAACCCCTTCGCGGAGGGACTTTGGTGGTTCTCCACCTTGCCTACGGTAGATAGTATGCGTAACTGCATCCGGTGCGGCCTGCCACTTGAGGCGTATTGATGTCTCGTCAACAGGCTTTGCAGAAATACCCCACGGTGCGGTAAGCCCTTTGGAGGACTCAACCTGTTGAAGAGTCTTAAAAACAGCGAAGGCATTCTCACTGTTAAATAACAACTCATTGGCACCGTCGCTGTCAACGTCAGCCACAATTGGGTTGAAAGTGCTGATTGCCGGATGGTGCCAAATAGGGCGATAGGCTATGCCGTTGTATTGCACGAG
Source organism: uncultured Poribacteria bacterium (assembly GCA_958295855.1). Classification (GTDB taxonomy): domain Bacteria; phylum Poribacteria; class WGA-4E; order WGA-4E; family WGA-3G; genus CATQHH01. The sequence goes on from OY282383.1 coordinate 2,904,886, forward strand.
GTAGAAATTTGGCGAAACGGCGATACACAGCTCATTCTGTCCATCATTGTTCGCATCCGCAATCGTTAGCCCATTTCCGCCATCTGATATATTTCGAATTCGCTGACTCCACACTGCACGATAAGTGTTGTCACCGTCCGATGTAAAAATTGTGAAAAGCCAGTGCTGACGGGTAATATCCGGTTCCGTAGTCCACACCTTCGCGCCTACAGCAAACTCAGGCGTTCCATCCCCATTCATGTCGCCGGCGGCAAAAAGTTGTGGGATGCTCTCCGGCAGAGTGCCTATCCATGTTTGTTTGTACCGGTTGTCCCCAACATTTTCATATATAAACACTGCTCCATCATGAGCACCCGCTAAAATCTCCATACGGCCATCTCCATCGACATCGCCTGTAGCGAAGCGGGTGCCGATGCCGTTTTTTCCTTGCGTTGGGTTTTCAAGAATAGCTATGTTGTGGTAACTGTTATCTCCGTTTGCTTCGTATACCCAGATGGAATTGGTAGCGTCATGGCGTGAGAAAATTTCCGGGCGGCCATCTGCGTCTCCATCCACAATCGTTCCGCCCCAGATGCCCTGTGCTTCCCAGATTCGTTCTGTTGGGAATTCGCCCGGTGCGGGTTGTTCCAGCAAAAATGTAGTTCCGAAAGCGTTGCCCAATAATTCTATCAGCCCATCCCCATCGGTATCCGCGGTCGCCCATGGCCACAAAGGTTCAGTGAGTGAAAAAATCGGCTTGTAGGTACCGTTATTGCCCACCTCAAAGATTTGCGGAGAGCTCCAGCCAACCGTATCAGTTTCCACCGCGATGAGTTCCAAATTCCCGTTTCTGTTTATATCTACAGAAGCGACAATAGCGCGCAAACTCTGTCCGCCGGATGCGACTTGCGAGAGATGAGCGGGTTGGATGTGTTCTTCGCGCACTGCAAGCTGGTACAACGCGCCGTCGTTGTCATCAATCTGCCGGAGTCCTGCACGGTTTTGCGCTATCAGACGGTACAGATATTCGCCGGGCGGTAAGCCTAAATTGGATAAGTAAACGATATGTCGACGGTTCACGGAATCCGAGCGCGCAACTCGTAGTGGTATTTGCCCCTGCGCTTTGCGGGGAACATACCCTTCCCCTAGATTTTCAGTGTTTCCCTCAGGTTGAAAAATCTCAACTTCTCCAGTCGTTAACACATCCGTCTGCCAGATAACGATAGAATCAAAGTGGTTACCAGAGAACCATACCCCTGCCTCATGTGCGGAAATGAGAGGTGTGGTGTGTCTGACTTCAACAACAACTTTGTCTCTCACAGTGTTTCCATTTTCAGCTCTGACGCTGAGCCGCAGCGTATACGTGCCTTCTGCTAACGCTGATGTGTCCCATTCGTGCAAGACAGCATTAGACTTCGGTTTTGTTTGCGGATGTCCAATGGGATACCAGAGCTCTGGCGTTTCGCTCGTGCCAAATTCTAGCCAGTAACTGGCAAATTCAGTACCACCAGCACTGCCGACAATTTCAATTTGGGGAGTCCAGCGGACATCAATCTGAGCGATGAGTCCTGTCCGAACGCTCAAGGCAGCATAAGCGTCAACTAAGCCTGCCCCAACGACAGATGTCAAGGAAATCTCCCGCGCTGTCCCGGTCAGCCACTGGTTAATTTCTGTATTGGTGCACGTTGGATTCGCAGAAAGCACCAGCGCAGCGACACCAGATACGTGGGCGGCAGCCATTGAGGTACCAGAGCGGTATGCATAAGGTTGCTCCATATCTACGCTGAGAATTTCATCCCCGGGGGCTGCGATATCAATGCTTGCCCCCAAGTTAGAAACGCCCAATTGGCCGCTTCTTTCAAGCCCTGCAACGGACAGCACCGTTTTAAGTGCTGCCGGATAATACGAACCGAGTGCTTGTGAATTCCCTGCTGCACCGACCAGGACACACCCACGATAATAAGCGTATGCCACCGCATCTTCTATAATGAAAGCATTCACCGTGTCCCCCCAGCTCATATTAATCACTTGTGCGCCGTTATCCGCGGCATAAGCGATGGCGGCGGCGACATCATCGTTCTGTAAAAACGCGCCGGGGCCTATCTTGAAGCCGGCTCTCAGGGGCATGAGGCGACACCCCCAGGCAATCCCCGCAATCCCAATCCCGTTGTTCGCTTCCGCCGCGATAATGCCGGAGACATGTGTGCCGTGTCCTGTTTCGTCATCGGGCTCATTATCGCGTTCTGTCCAATCCCCATGCCCCTGCAATGTGGGAGCGTCGCTAAAATCCCATCCGTTGATATCGTCAACATAGCCATTTTCATCATCATCGAGGCCATTGTCAGGAATTTCGCCGGGATTCTGCCACAGCTGAGAGCGCAACTCGGGGTGCTGCCTCGCTATACCGCTATCAACCACAGCCACTGTTATCTCCGGTGCCCCTTGTTCAATGTGCCAGGCTTGAGGGAGATTCAGGGCATCTAAGTTCCATTGCTCACCGTATCTCGGGTCACTCGGTTTTGTTTCTTCACAGAACCGGTTGAGCCTGTTCATCTCAACCGCTTCAATTGAGGCGTGTCGAGCATACCGATGCCGTAACGGTTCCACATCCCAACCGCTAGGAAATCGAATGAGGTAGGCGCGACGGAGCCGCGGGTGTTGGCCCGCAGGTGTAGTGGGTGAGAAAACAGGTGAAACGGAGGCAGCGCCCAATTGCCTGCTCAACGATTGGAGCTGCACAACGGAGGCATCTGAGCGTAAGCGCACAATGAGTTCACCGGGCGTGGAACCCAGGTCAGAGAAGCTGCCTGAATCGGTTTGGGCAACACTGTGGGAAGCCACGAACAGCAGAATAAAATAGAGGAGGTGGTATGACACCCCTGCAAAGCAGGGGATATATACCATTACGCAATTTTTCGTCGTTATTTTTTTTAACCTTTGGGTGGGAGGAGTTTGTAACCCCGACATAGGATTTGGCATGAACGCTCCTTAGTTTTTCGTCAATTCAGTTTCTGCTCCGATTTTTCCGCATGAGGTATTTACCCCTGCAAAGCAGGGGCGGATACCCGGTTCAAAATCGGGTTTCCGGCAAGTTTGTAGCGTGTTTCCTGCTAATTGCGGTTGCATGAGAAATCTCCGACGAGATCTTCTGGTGCGTCATAACTAGAGCAGAAACCGCTGGTGCTAGGCAAGGCCGAAAGATCAGAAATTCCTGATAAGGGTGCTTTCCCCTGCAAAGCAGGGGTGAATACCCCCTCACCAATGTTCAGTGTTAAAATTTGCCTTCGCTGGAAAGGTGGAAGCTTAGAACGGGGGCGAGGAGGTAAAAGATTCAGCCTTCCACTCTTCCTCTTCTCTTTTCTCCCATCCTTCCATTCCTTATTCAAAATGTGTAGGAGCGATCTCCGAATCGCGACCCTTCTTGAAAATCGTTTAATGAAAAAAATTGCAATTTTGGAGGTAATCTGTTATAGTTAATTAATTGTATTGAATTCATGCGGAAAAAACAAACTTTTATCATCGCTCCGAGGAAACAGATTTATGAAAGCATCAGAACTGACTGTTAAATGTCTGGAAAACGAAAACGTTGACTATATTTTTGGGATACCGGGCGAGGAAAATCTAGATTTGATGGACGCGCTGTTGGAATCCAAAATCCAATTTATTCAGACGCGTGATGAACGCGGTGCCGCCTTCATGGCAGATGTTTACGGCCGCCTCACAGGCAAGGCAGGGGTGTGCTTAGCTACGCTCGGTCCCGGGGCAATGAACCTTGTCACAGGTGTTGCGGATGCCAATATGGATAGGGCACCTTTAGTGGCAATTACTGGGCAAGCGAGCCTGGACAGGATGCACAAAGAATCGCACCAATATATGGATGTCGTGTCTGTGTTCAAACCGATGACTAAGTGGAATACGCTCGTTTACCTACCCGAAATCCTTCCGGAATCTATTCGCAAAGCGTTTAAGATGTCAACCGGTGAAAAGCCGGGTGCTACGCACATCGATTTTCCTGAGGATGTAGCCAAGATGCAAATCATGGCAGAGCCGATTCCACACGACTTTCCAAGTGAGGCGGAACCTGTTGCGACATGTCTGGCCCGCGCGGCGCAGTTAATTAACGATGCCAAACAACCGATTATCCTCGCAGGCAACGGTGTCATCCGTCAGGGTGCCTCCCGAATGCTAACCCAATTTGCCGAGCTAACCAATATCCCGGTCGCACACACCTTTATGGGCAAGGGGAGCATCCCCTGGACGCATCGCCTGTCCCTGCTGACCGTGGGGCTTCAAGCATACGATTTTGTCTCCTGCGGCTTCGATCGCGCAGACCTGGTTATTGCTATCGGTTACGATATTGTAGAATACCACCCACGCCTCTGGAACCCGAATCATGACAAGAAAATCGTCCATATTGATACGGAACCGAGCGAAAGCGATGCCGCTTACGTAACCAATGTGGAGATGATTGGGAACATCAAACAGAGCCTCAGGCACCTGATGACAGAGGAGATTCATCCGAAAGATGCAGATTATGCTGAAAACACATTGCGGAAAATCATCCTGCATCAGCTTTCGGAACACCGCGAGGATGCAGCGTTTCCGATGAAGCCACAAAAAATCTTGAGCGATGTGCGTTCCGTGCTCGCTGAGGATGACATTCTCATCTCTGATGTCGGTGCACATAAAATGTGGATTGCCCGGATGTATCCGTGCTATCAGCCAAATACGTGTATTATTTCCAACGGGTTCGCCGCCATGGGTATCGCGATGCCGGGAGCCTTCGTTGCAAAACTTATCTATCCGGAACGCAAATGTTTGGCAATCTGTGGCGATGGCGGGTTCTTGATGAACTCGCAGGAACTAGAAACTGCGGTGCGAACAGGGGTGCCGTTTGTCACGCTCGTCTTCAATGATGAAGCTTATGGCCTCATTGAATGGAAACAGATGAACACCTTTGGCAGGCCGGCACACATTGATTTCACCAATCCCGATTTTGTGAAGTATGCCGAAGCTTTCGGTGCCAAGGGCTACAGGGTGGAGGGAAGTGACGAACTGGTACCAATACTCAAGGACGCATTCAACCAGAAGGTACCCTCAGTCATTGATTGCCCTGTTGATTATACTGAAAACCTGCGGTTGACTGATGAATTGGGGAATTTGACGTGCCCCATATAGCACAGCTGTGTTGTGCTCTGCTAACAAACTAACATTCTCAGGCACCCTCAGGTTGGTACCGTCTCTCGCACTAAAGAAATTTTCTTATGCATCCTTAATTAGCAGGGAGCTCTAACAATTTGACAGAAACCCGATTTTGAAGAGGGTGGAACTCCCCTGCGTCAGGGGATAAATCGGAGCAAGGTTTAGTCACGCATTTTCAATGCGTGACAAACTTCACTGAATTGACGAAAATCACCCAGATGCGACGTGCCTCGTGCTACAAAAACGCAGCGTGCGTCAATGCTAAATTATTAAGGAAACTGAAAATGAAAACACGCTATACCTTTTTCGTCGCTACGTTGATAGCCATTGGATTCATAACACAGGGGGCAGTAAAGGGCCTCGCTGATAATCGAACGGGAACAGCCCCTCTGGCAGATTACTTCGATCAGATTACGCTGTTTTCGAGTGGCAGAATCACGCGCTTTACACAGATGCCGATTCGGGTGTATATCTCGCCTGCCCTCAAAGCCCTGCCCTATCTATCCGAGATACGCTATGCGATGCACACCTGGGAAACCGCATCCGATGCGAAAATCCGTTTTCAAGAAACCGAAGTCCTGGAGCAGGCAGACATCCGCGTTAACCCAACCTACAACGCTCGCCTGAAACTCCTAGATACGCGACGTGGCAGTGCGGAGCTAACGCGGCTTGCGCAAGGTACCTATACCGTCTCCAGCACTGATACCCCAGTACAAAGTAACAACGCGGCGCAATCTTCAGACACGGCAATTGATTTCACAGTAGAGGTTATCCTTGTGTTAGAAGGCGATGGCACCACTGGTGAGCTGTCGCAAGAAGAGATGCGGACAGTGTGCCTGCATGAATTTGGGCACGCCATCGGGTTGTGGGGGCATAGCCCGGAGCCGCTTGATGTCTGTCACGCGATGGCAACCGGCCAGCACCCAACAGCGCGCGATGTCAATACATTGCTGAAGCTTTACAACACACCACTCCATACGCCGCAGCACGAGATTGCTATTGACATGCTAAACAAGGAACTCCAAACGAACCCGAGACATGCCCGGACGCACTACTTTCTCGGTGCGGTCTACTTTGACAAAGGCGATATGGCACCGGCAATCGCCAGCTTTCAGAGCTGCCTGAAACTCGATTCTGATTTTGGACCGGCAAGAGAGAAGCTGATCCAAGCTTACGAAAAAACCGGACAGCCGCACCAAGCCATCCGCCTGATTGAACAAGGTGTGGCAAGCCAGCGCGGAAGCCGTCCGCTCCACGAGCATGCTGGCGCGTATAACGTCCTCGGCACACTCTATTATCGCCAAGGTGATGTGGACAAGGCAATCCTGGCGTTTGAGGATGCCTTGGAACGCTCACCGCATCACAAAGCCGCGAAACGGAACCTACACCAACTTCTTCGAGAAAAGGCATTCAACGCCTTGAAGATGAACGCTTTTGAGGAGGCGACAGCGTATTTTGAGAAAGCTATCCATCTCGACCCGCTGAATGCTACCACCTATCGGTTCATGGGCGATGGATGTGCCCACATCTCGCGGTTCTCAGAAGCGATTACATACTACCGAAAGGCGTTAGAAATTGCGCCCGAAGACAAGGCAGCGACGAAAAACCTCGCACACTGCTATAACAACTATGGCGTAACGCTCAGAAATAAAGGCGAATGGGATGAGGCAATTCGCGCCTATCGCAACGCTTTGGAATTACAACCGAACTATCAACTCGCAGGGACGAACCTGAGCGATGTCTTTTGGCAAAAGGCGAACGCCTATCGCCAGTCGGAACGTTACGCCGAGGCGATTGCGGTGTATCTTGAATTGCAGAGTCTCCATCCGGAGGATACGGATATCTCCAGCCTGCTGGGGGCGTTATATCTCAAGATGCGAAATTATCCGGCGGCGGTTTCGGCATTTCATAAGGCTTACACCGCATTGCCCGCTGATGCCCAGGCACAGCATAACCTCATCGCTGCGTATCAACAATACGCACAAGGCTTGAGAAACCAAAGAGATTATAGGGCCGCAGTGGTGCAGCTGCAGAAGGCGGTAGCCCTCTTTCCTACCGACATCAATCTCCGCTTGAGCCTGGCCCAGGCGTATCAACATATCGGCAAATATGAACAGGCACGTAGCGAATTGGAACAGATTTTGGCGCACGCCCCCGACAATCAAAACGCGAAAACTGAGCTGGTGAACCTCCAGATTCGACGCGGAAACGCACTGATGAAGCGGAATAAATACGCAGCAGCAGTAGCGGTATTTGAGGAGATTCCGGCATCTAAAAAAACTATAGATATGTACAACATGATCGGCTATCTCTACCTTGTGCAGGATAAACATCTGAAAGCATTGGCGACTTTTGAAACTGTCCTCGCGAAACAGTCGAAGAATACCGTCGCGTATCAAAATCTGCTCTCGCTTGAATCGCAACTTGAGGTGATAGTTGACAAAGCCAAAACCGCGGCACAGCCAGACACCGGCACCAGCGTATCTGACTCACCCTCGGATACGGTACAAGCCGTGCCCGATCCCACTATCGAGAAATTATCCCGCGTGCGATGCACACTCGCGCGTTGTTTAATGAACCGTAAACAGCCTAAAAACGCGATGGAGAAATACCGACAAGCGTTGAAAGCAAAACCCTACACGCCGGAACTGCAAGCACTCCTTGTTAACACCGGCAGGCAACTCGCCAATCAGTTTCACAAGCGAAACGATACCGACAGCCTTGAAACGATTATTCGTTGGGCGACAGAATTGGATAGCAAGTTTAGAGAATCACTTGGCCATTAAACTATAGGCCGGGGCCGAAGCCTTAGCCAACTCCCCGAAGTTCTCGAACTATAGCAGGGCGCGGCATTTTTGAAAGAAGTTCACCACTATTGAAAATAGTGGTAAATCCTTGCGAAGATTGCTTGACCGCCGATCCGAATTTGTGCTAAAATTGAAAATCATGTACGGCTTTTTTCGTATGACGCGTGCCAAACGGAAACTTGCTGTCAAATCAACGCCTCAAGCGCGCGGAATACCCCAGACAAACCGGGGTTACAAATCCCTCAAAGGGAAAGGATTTTTTTAATGAAAACACTCTTGACATATCGAAAACCCATCGTGGCACTTTTTGCTGCCATCGTATTTGCACTCACCCTCCACGGTGTGAGTCACGCACAAACCCACATCCACGTAGACACAGTCAACGGGATAAACGCCCCTACCGGTAGAGGCTCTGCTGCAAATCCGTATCAATCTATTACCTTCGCGCTGTTGCTGAGCACCAGAAATAACCTCCCAGATCCGTGGCATGTGCACATCCACCCCGGCACCTACGACGCGGACCTCGCGAAACCCGCAAATGCCCGCGAAATCTTCCCGCTGAAACTCCGACGCGAAATGATATTTGAAGGCACAACCACCGCCGAAGAATGCATTATTGATGGACAGCACACAGGAGATGCGACCGTGCCGATTCTCAGTGGAGAGAACACGGAAGGTGTCACACTCCGCAATCTGACGATACGGAACTCTCTGCGCACCAGAGGTGTCGGCGGGATTGTGCTGCATGATCCGACCGGCACGAATGAAACGCCGAGCACCTTGGAGGGGTGTATCGTTCATAACAATAAAGGTGGCGGTGTGTGGTCGAACATGCCCCTTATCCTTACCGGAAATACCTTCAGCAACAATCATTTGAACGGCGTGGCGACAACTAAAAGCGCTGCCGCTACCAACAATACCTTCATTGCGAATAGTGAGTACGGACTCTATATCAGCGGCAATTCAACAGGTGATCTCTCCGAGAATACCTTTCAAGCGAACGGTTTGAGGGGTTTGCAGGTTCAAGGCACCTTGGAGGGAACTGTAACCCGTAATGCCTTTAAAAACAATTGGGAGGGTATTGAAATTCGTCGTTTTACGGGTGACTTTACGCATAATACCGTGACTGAAAATCGGAGTAATGGGGTTCAGGTTAGTAATTTTGAAGGGAACTTTACGCACAATACAGCGACTGCAAATAATTATGCTGGGTTTAATTTGTCTCAGTTCGTAGGGAACTTTATGCACAATACAGCGACTGCAAATGGCCATCATGGTCGCTATCCTGGGTTATCTGCTGGGACTTTTATAGGCAATGTTACCCACAATAAATTTACTAGGAATACGGGTGGTGGCTTCAACGTTAACACCCTCACTGGCAATGTTACCCACAATCTCTTTGATAGCAATTCTGGTTATCGGGGTGGCGGGTTTGAATTACACACATCTACAAATACGGTAGAAGTCTCCAACAATATTTTTTTCAACAACACCGTGGGCGCGAGCGAGACCGGTAACGCAGTTGTCACACGGCACGCCACCCACTTCATGAACAACCTTTTCATGATTTCCGATGAACTCTCCGAGGGTGTGTCAGGCGCGCACACGATCTGGGTAAGCTCCCCCGGGTGCCGGTTCCACAACAACATCTTTACCAACGTGAAGACCGCTATCTACACCGAAGGCACCTTCGATCTCCCGATCACGCATAACCTCTTTCACAATGTCCGGGTGGACTTCGTTGAGCAAGCAGGGAACAACCTCGGCAACGATTTGCTGTTTTGGGAACTCGTCGCTGTCAATGCCACCAATAATCTCGAAGGGGCACCGCAACTCGTAGATCCGGTGACAACCCGGAACTTCCATCTGCAAGCCACAAGTCCTGCGATTGATGCCGGCACAAATGCATTTGCACCCGCAGATGATTTTGATGAGGTCGCTAGACCCATCGGTAACACGGTAGATATTGGGCCCTATGAATACGGGACACCCCCTGTCGTTACAACACAGGATCCAATTGTTCCTGACGATCCCCCCAGCGAACCGGTGGAGGATACGCCGCCGGCAGAACCAACGCTGAAACTCTATTGGACCACCGGAGACAAAATCCAGCGTGCCGATGTGGACGGTTCAAATATCCAAGACCTCCTCACCGACAAGAAGGGAATCCGAGGCATAGCACTGGATGTCGCAGGCGGCAAAATGTACTGGTGCGTCAACTGGGATCTCAACGATCCAGATGTCATTCCGAAAATCCAGCGCGCCAACCTGGATGGCACGAACATCCAAGACATCGTCACAAGTGTGGGGAGCCCAGAAGGTATCGCCCTGGACGTGGCAGGCGGAAAGATGTATTGGACAGATACGGGCAATTGGAGAGATCAGGCCCCTAGCAAAATCCAGCGCGCCAACTTAGATGGCACGAATATCCAAGACATCATCATAGGTGTGGAGTACCCAAACGGTATCGCCCTCGACGTGGCAGGCGGAAAGATGTATTGGACAGATACGGGCACTAACAAAATCCAGCGCGCCAACTTAGATGGCACGAACATCCAAGACCTCGTCACAAGTGGGGAGTACCCAAACGGTATCGCCCTCGACGTGGCAGGCGGAAAGATGTATTGGACAGATACGGGCACTAACAAAATCCAGCGCGCCAACTTAGATGGCACGAATATCCAAGACATCGTCACAAGCGTGGAAGCCCCGCAGGGTATCGCACTGGACGTGGCAGGTGGCAAAATGTATTGGACAGACTGTCAAGGCGCTGCTTTTCTTGAAGGCGATATTTCTTTTGATGGACAGATTCAGCGAGCGAACTTGGATAGTTCACACCTTGAAGACGTTGTCACCGACTTGCGCTCTCTCTGTCCCCACGGCATCGCCTTGGGCATCTCTCAAACAACGGATTCGGATATGCCGGACACCACCCCCGATGCGCCTGTAGCACATCCTGCGTGGGATGTGAATGAAGATGGACAGACAGATGTCACGGATTTTGCCTTGGTGGCAGCCGCCTTAGGGCAAGCACCTCCCGGGAATCCACGCCTCGATGTGAATGGGGATGGCACGGTGGATCTACAAGACCTGGCACTCATTGCCCAACACCTTGGGGAGTCCACGGTGTCTGCGGCACCCGCGCAGGTTGTGCTGCCTGCATCGCTCACGCCCCAAACTGTGCAGCGGGCTCTCAATCTCTTGCGCGCACAAGATAACGGTTCGCCTGCTTTTCAACGCGGCATCGCGCTGCTTGAACAGTTGCTTGCATCGCTGGTGCCGAAAGAGACAGCACTGCTTGCCAACTACCCGAATCCCTTCAATCCAGAGACATGGATACCTTATCAGTTGGCGGCACCCGCAGATGTCACGCTGACTCTCTATGCAGTGGATGGCACAGTGGTGCGCACCTTGGCATTAGGGCATCAACCCGCCGGTGTCTATCAGCACCGGAGCCGCGCGGCATATTGGGATGGCAGAAATGCACTCGGTGAACCCGTGGCGAGCGGTGTCTATTTCTACACGCTCACCGCAGGCGATTTCACGGCAACGCGGAAAATGTTGATTCGGAAGTAATCTTCTTTTCTACCGGAGGGACGGGCCAGCAACCAAAAAACTGGACTGCGCGGTTTCCAGGCCCGTCCCGCTACTTCTGTAAATCCTGTAAATCCTGATTCAGAACTTTAGTATAATTGATAGAGAATCAAGAGGCAAAGTCTCCGGCTTGCCAAAAGGAAACGAACAACATCATGGCAGTTTCGACAATTGAGTGGGTAGACGGCAGAATTCGGATGATTGACCAAACGCTGCTACCCAATGAATTTAAACAGATTTATTGCGACGACCTCCCATCGGTTTGGGAGGCTATTAAATCCCTGCGCGTGCGCGGCGCGCCCGCGATCGGCATCGCCGGTGCTTTAGGAGCAGTGCTGGGAATTTGGAATTCTACGGCCCAAACCTACGCGGAATTCGCCGAGGAACTAAAATCCGCTACGGATTATTTGGCAACTTCGCGGCCAACAGCTGTTAATCTCTTTTGGGCACTAAATCGGATAAACCAGACAGCTGCGGCAAACCGCCATCTTCAGATTCCCGCGCTCAAGGAAGTGCTGCTCACGGAAGCTTTGGAAATAATCGCTGAAGATAGAGCAATGTGTCGCGCTATCGGCCAGCACGGCATGGCATTGTTGAAGGAAAACGATACTATTCTGACCCATTGCAACGCCGGCGGCTTAGCCACATCCGATTATGGCACTGCCTTGGCAGTCATGTTCAGTGCCCACGAAGCCGGCAAGCAGATTCAGGTTTACGCCGATGAGACACGTCCGCTATTACAAGGGGCCCGCCTGACGACTTGGGAGTTGATGCAAGCAGGAATTGATGTGACGCTGATATGTGACAACATGGCGGCACAAGTGATGAAAGAGGGCAAGATCCAGTGCGTTATTGTCGGTGCCGACCGCATCGCCGCAAACGGTGACACGGCGAACAAAATCGGCACCTATAATGTGGCTATCCTTGCAGATGCCCATGACATCCCGTTTTACGTCGCTGCCCCAACCTCAACGTTGGACTTCGCCCTTGAAACCGGTGCGGAGATTCCAATTGAGCAACGTTCGGCGGAAGAGGTAACAGCAGGTTTCGGAAAGCTAACTGCCCCTGAAGGCGTAAACGTCTATAGTCCTGCGTTTGATGTCACGCCCGCAGCATTGGTGACAGCGATTATTACCGAGAAAGGCGTAGCACGGCCGCCTTATACGCCGAACCTGAAGGCTTTTCGAGACTCGTAAACCGGGTGAACCCTCGGATGCGTCACGCCGCTTTCGCAATATTCGAGCGGGTACCGTCAACATCAAAGCATGCGTACTGATTTGTATGCATAATTTGCGTAGCAAACGCCATCGCCTGTTTTTCAGTGAGGTATCCCTCATCGATTTCGGCTTCAAGGGCACGTCGGATTTCGTTTCGGGCTTGAATCGCGTAAGCCATGGCGCTGGTGGGCCACCCTGTGTCGCCGCCAAAGGCGAACAGTTTGTTTGATGGCACAGCGTGGATGCACCGGCGTAGGAAATCGCGCGAACTGTACGGATCGATGCTCCATGCCCAGCAGAAATCAACCCAGATGTTGCGATAATGCTTGGCAAGCGCGACCAGTTCATCGTTATAAGGGTAGGCGATGTGCATCAGCACAAACTTCGCGTCAAGATAGCGCGCGAACAAAGCACACATATTTCCGGCAGGAATGCGCCGCACAGGCATCCGGTCGTTGCCTGCATAGTAGCCGGTGTGAATCTTGAAGGGGAGGTTGTGTTCAATAGCAAGTTCAACGCCGCGTGCCCAACACCAATCGCCGAGGCAGAGCCGCGTCGCCTCATCAATGTCTGATGCGGGCTGCGTTAGCACGGCGTTGAGTGCGGAAGCTGCTTCAGCATCGCCCCGTTCTATCCAGTTGAGCGTGCGGTTGTAAGCGTGTTGGGATTTTACAGCAATGGCGCATGGTGCATGTTTAGCGAAAATCGCTTCCATCCCGCGTTTCAGGGAGCCGAGGTTCTTGACTTCAACGCCGGTCTCGGCCTGGATAGCACTCGCATCAACTTGCCCGTTGCAGAACGTTGCCCACGACAGGTCATAGAGGAAAAAATCTAACCCGGACGCGTCGGGAGCACACGGCCAACTGAAATCGTCTGTTTGGATATGGTCGAGTTTCGCGATGTCGTGTAAGATATGGTAACGTTTTCCCGGTGTGCGGAGGGTTTTTAGTTTGTCCTGTGCAAGCGCGAGCCGGTCGCCTGTCAGTTCATCGAGCCCGTAGATATGTTTCGCGATGAGGCGAACAGCTTCGCCATAACCGGTAAATTGCGTTGCCTCCCATGCCGCTCGGATGCCTTCAAACCGCGCCGGGATGTCTTGGGCAGCATCCATCAGATTTCGCATCGCTTCCGGGGAGGCACCCGCTGTGTTGAGATCCGCTGGTACATAGTTTCCAAACAGATCTTGGAGGACATCCGGGCCATTTCCAACCCAGTCTGGTTCTCGCCGCATGTGCTCATGCGTATCAACAAGGCGAATAGATTGAATGTGATGTGTCAAATCGGTTGCCATGAAAGTTCTCCTTTGTTTCAAAAATTAGGAGCATTTCGTTCTCCCGTAGGAGGGAGCACCGAATCCCGATGCCTCGCGGTAGGAGCTATCTCCGAATCGCAACGTATTCCGTTCCGCGGAAAACCGAAAACGAAATATCCCTAGCTTTTGCCTAAAAGTCCTTGACAAATATATTGGATTATGATGTACTATATAGTGTCTTGACGACTCTCCTCGCTTTTTCGCGAGATTCAATACAGCAAAACGGTGGAGGTTAACGTCTAAACATTGCAATGTGTGACCGGCAAACGCCGCGCGGGCGTTTCCAAAATCAGTGGATAGTGGATAACGGGGTTAACAAGTCGGTTTTCAAATTCCCAGCGGCGGATACAAAAATTCTAAAAGAAAAGCGTTTTTGTGTCAAGAGGAATCCAATTCGCGCAGCAAGGTGAATTCTTGTTGCTTACATTTTGTTTGCTGGTTATGCTTTGCAGCAGTGGGGAGACCTATACATGATTATGATACGCAGACAGTTGCGCCTCTATCCAGTTTATGTCAGGCGTGCCACAATCAAATGCTCGCGCAGAAACGCGAATGGTTATAGGCACCTTCCCGAAGCGGAGGAAAACCACAGGAGCAGATAATGCCTACAGGACGGATTAAGTATTATAATTTCGATAAAGGATTTGGCTTTATCGCGCAAGATAGCAGTGATGCGGATGTATTTTTACACAGTTCCGCGATGAAGCAAGCTGAGTACGAGGAACTTCGCGTTGGGCAGCGTGTTAAGTATAACATTGTTGAAGGCGAGAAAGGGCTCGTTGCCCAAAACGTTGAAGTCCTGCTAACGCCCACAGAACGGAGATGGTTGCGGCAAGGCAAAGCGATTATTCCGCGAGGCTACGCCGGTTTCCCAGGCCAGAACCAAGCACAATTTTTCAATGAAGAAGCATCGCCTACCGCTGATGTAGGTGTCCCCGAATCAACTGTGATTCGCAAGGCACCCGCCAAACCGGCAGCGAAGCCGCACAGTAGTGCCAGAGCCAATACGCCAGCCCGCACAACTGAGGCACAGGAACACACCTCGAAACAGCTAAGCTTCGGCGATCTGTACATTCTCAAGCAGATTAATTTTGAAACCTCAATGTTTTTTACGTTGTATAACCATGTGCAACTTCCAGCTATTGTCTTGGAGATGACGCTCTCTAGCTTGACAATCAATACCAACGGGAAGGAACAGGTTATCGCCAAAGCAGATGTTAAATACTGCTACAAAGATGTTGACGCGGAGAATGTCCAAGCATCAGTGGCCACGAATGATGCTGTCAAAGCCCAGCAGTTGAAGCAATTACTGCCCGACGATGAAGGGTATGAGATTGATACAGAAACAGTCCGGCACGCCCGGAAAAATGGATATCCGATTGAGGTGACGCTCCGAGAGGGTGAAATCTTCCGCGGCATCGTAGATTGGGTGAGCCCTTATGAAATTAAACTGATTTTAGAGAATGGGGCGAAGGTTGTTGTCTTCCGGCATGCTGTCTATGATTTTGAAGTCTTCCCGCCCAAGAAGTGAAGCCGCACTTTAGGTGCGCCCCATGTAAGCCACGCGACATTTGAGCTATTCCCAGCTCAAATTTGGCTCGCGATACGGAATCTGTTATGAAATCATATCACGCACTTGTTACTGAGATTATGCGCGATGTGCAGCGGTTACGCGCAGAAGCGGGTGGCTCGCCATGTCCAACCAATTGTTTTGAGTGTTGCCGGAACACGGCAACGATGGCGATAAGTGAAGTTGAAGCCCGCGACTTGAAGGTTGGTTTGGAAGCACTTCCACCCCAGATACGCTCGCATATTCGCCAGAAAGCAGCGCAGACTATCAAAGTGCTTAAAGCACATGGTTACACTGCTGAAAATATTACGCCGGATTCAGGAATGGAAGCAATCGGCGTGATAAAAGGCACCCTCGAAGGCGAATGCCCGATGCTTATTGGCGGCGTTTGCGCGGTTTATGAACACCGTCCAGTTATCTGCCGTGTGTGGGGGTACCCGCTTCACAATGGGAACGAGTTAGCCTGTTGCCATAAAACCTTCATTGGGCAACGGCAACGCTTCCAACCGCTTAATTACACGCGCTATTGGCGGGAGTGTCGAAATCTTAGTAGAGAACTCGGTGCCACACAAAAAACACCCAACTGCTATCTCGTTGCCCGGTTGCTATCGGAATAAGTTGGTGAGAAATTTCCGTCCTTGTTGTAGGCGAGATTTCCTAACCGCACTATTGCTATCCATAAAAAAACGATGCGCTCAAGCGTCCGTTTTTTCTATAGCAAGGTTTGGAGAACTGCAAGCTGCGCCGGAATCTGCTAATTCGCGCAAAAACGCGAAAGTGTAAATACCTGTGCGATGTCCATCGTTCCATACTAAGCGCACAGCGTAACGTCCCACCTGTTGAATATCCACAAGGTGTAGGTTTTCAAAAAAATCATCTGGCGGCAAGATGTGAAGCGGATTTTTTCCGGTTTGCGTCGCCTTACACCGGGCACAGGGGCATTTTTGCCGAAGTAAGCGGTAGGAGAGCTCGCTGAGATGCGAGTCTTTCCATCGCATCGTCAGGCCTGTGGTACCTCTTTTGATTTCGGTCGGTTGTAATTTTTGCATGATGGCAGCGCAAACATAGGTTTGTAACCCAAGTTGCTACTAATAGGTTTTGGGCGTTTCAACAAGGTTTTCCATGCATTTTTTTCACCCCGTAGGGGTACTATGTCTATAGAAAACGACATATTCAGGTTCCACCGCACCCCGTAGGGGTGCTATGTCTATAAATAGGTGGCAACTTGCGTGTTTGTAGTCAGGCGATTCATCGCCCGTTCCAAGTCAGAATTTCTGCATGATGGCAGCGCAAACGGTTGCCAATCTGTCACCTCCTGGAAGAATTGAAAATTGACACCGTTTGCTGCTTGGAAATTTCCATACCACCAACATGCAAACTTGCCGCACCGAACCCAACGGACGCGCCTTTCTTGAGAGAAAATGGCAATGAGCCAGACCGCGTTCAATCAAGGCGATGCGAAGGATTCGTTATTCAAAGTAATCTGCATTGATTTGTGTAAAATGTTCCCATTCCTCAGGCACATCTTCTTCCATGAAGATAGCCTCAACGGGACATTCAGGCTCGCACACGCCGCAATCGATACACTCTTCCGGATCGATATAGAGCTGATCGACATCTTCAAACTCGTCGACATCCGGCAGTGGATGGATGCAATCCACGGGGCATACGTCAACGCAAGCACTGTCCTTTACTTCAATGCAAGGCTCACAAATTACATACGTCATGAAATAAAAACTCCTTTTCGCTGAATTTACAATTTTGCCATAGCAAGTTTTCGATTGCACGCTGCGCTAAAAACCTTCATATCTCCAGAGTGCAAGCATACCGAAATTTTGCATGGCTCACATTCCGGGGAGACACACTTAAGCGAGAGGGCTCAACTAGTCTGCCAATCTCTTTTTGATGAAGGATTCGTTATTCAAAGTAATCGGCATTGATTTGTGTAAAATGTTCCCATTCCTCAGGCACATCTTCTTCCATGAAAATAGCCTCAACGGGGCATTCAGGCTCGCACATGCCACAATCGATACACTCTTCCGGATCGATATAGAGATGAGCTACATCTTCAAACTCGTCGGCCTCCGGCCGTGGGTAAATGCAGTCCACGGGGCATACGTCAACGCAAGCACTGTCTTTTACTTCAATGCAAGGCTCACAAATTACATACGTCATGAAATAAAAACTCCTTTTCGCTGAACTTACAATTTTGCCATAGCAAGTTTTCGATTGCACGCTGCGCTAAAAACCTTCATACCTCCAGAGTGTAAGCATACCGCTCTGTGGGACTTATACATTTCTAGTCAAACCTGTTCAAATCTAACAGGCTCTCCCATCAGTTGCCACACTTCCTGCTTCAACGTTCATTGCCTACCAGTGAGGTCTTATACGAACTCCACAGGCGTTTAAGGTATTAGCCCTGCTTTGCAGGGATAAATACCATTACGTCTCGGCTAAGCTGTCCGCGACGTGTCGTAACGATTGTTCGCGTAGTCTCAGATGCTGGAGTGAGACGTTGTTGGCTAAGGGTCTCACGTGGGTCTTATCACCACCTCCACCGTCGGCACTGCATTCGCATTGCCAACTCTTAATCCGCAGGTGGTATTCGCCCTGCTTTGCAGGGTAAATACCTTTTTCACGGGGGGTAGGACTGTTCAGTGTGCCACTTCGCATCGTGCAGCAGGAATTCGCTCCCGCGCTCCATTCACCATCCTCTGTATCTGTCAGATGAAGACTACCTCTTTCAGATAGATTTGATTATATTTGTATAGATTTGATTAGGTTTTACGCCACTGCAACCTACCCAATCCCTTTTTGATGAAGGATTCGTTATTCAAAGTAATCTGCATTGATTTGTGTAAAATGTTCCCATTCCTCAGGCACATCTTCCTCCATGAAGATAGCCTCAACGGGGCATTCAGGCACGCACACGTCACAATCGATACACTCTTCTGGATCGATATAGAGCTGATCGACATCTTCAAACTCGTCGGCCTCCGGCCGTGGGTAAATGCAGTCCACGGGGCATACGTCAACGCAAGCACTGTCCTTTACTTCAATGCAAGGCTCACAAATTACATACGTCATGAAATAAAAACTCCTTTTCGCTGAACTTACAATTTTGCCATAACAAGTTTTCGATTGCACGCTGCGCTAAAAACCTTCATACCTCCAGAGTGTAAGCATACCGAAATTTCGCATGGCTTACATTCCGGAGAGGCACACTTAAGCGAGAGGGCTCAACCAGTCTGCCAACCTCTTTTTGATGAAGGATTCGTTATTCAAAGTAATCTGCATTGATTTGTGTAAAATGTTCCCATTCCTCAGGCACATCTTCTTCCATGAAGATAGCCTCAACGGGGCATACAGGCTCGCACGCGGCACAATCGATACACTCTTCCGGATCGATATAGAGATGAGCTACATCTTCAAACTCGTCGACATCCGGCAGTGGGTGAATGCAATCCACGGGGCATACATCAACGCAAGCACTGTCTTTTACTTCAATGCAAGGCTCACAAATTACATACGTCATGAAATAAAAACTCCTTTTCGCTGAATTCACAATTTTGCCATGGCAAGTTTTCGATTGTACGCTGCGCTAAAAACCTTCATACCTCCAGAGTGCAAACCTACCGAAATTTTGCATGGCTTACATTCCGGAGAGGCACACTTAAGCGAGAGGGCTCAACAAGTCTGCCAACCTCTTTTTGATGAAGGAATACAAAAAGCGTCGTCAAATTTGCGGAAGACTGTGCTGTCTGCTGAGTTGCGATTCAGGGACATGATAATAATACCACATAGAATTCCGTTTGTCAAGTTATATTTCTCATTTCGCCGGTAATGCTCATTTTTCTTTTAAACAAAAAGCACCCACATCGGACTTTCCCCTACTGCATAATTTTCAAGCGGAGAAAGCGTCCCACGCTGCCGATTGATGCGGTAGGTAGCCAGCCGCCCCGAGCCTTGCCCACCGACAAACAGGAAGTTTCCTGTCTCGTCAATGTTGAAAACGCGCGGCGTAGGTTCGGTCGATTGGTGCCCAATGGCACTCAATTCTCCACTCTCCTCGTCGATTGCAAACCCTGCAATGCTGTCGTGGCCGCGATTGGAAACATAGAGAAATTTCGCCTGCGGGTCGATATGAATCTGGGCACAGGTGTTGTCCTCCTCAAAATCTGCGGGGAGTGTAGACAAATCTTCCTGTAGATCTACCAAGGTTCCTGGTGCGTCCCCTTCTCGAAGGGTGTATGCGGAAACGCTCGATCCCTGTTCATTCGAGAAATAGAGGATGGGTTTGCTCGGATGAAAGCAGAAATGCCGCGGTCCAATCGGGGCACCCGGGTTGAGATTTCCAACGGGATTTTGCGTGAGTGTCCCTGTATCCTCATTGAAATGAAACTGATAAATGGCATTTCGAGGCACGGTGTGCGGTACAAATGCAAAGCGGTTTGATGCATCCGTTTCAATGCAGTGGGCATGTATGTCGGTTTCGACCGTTTGGTGGGGCTCACCTTGGACGGTTTTATCGTCGCCGATTGTATGCACGGTAACCTTGCCGGCACCATAATAGGCAGAAAGCAGAAAATTGCCGGTTTTGTCCGTTGAGATATAGCACGTATCCGCGTCCAGTTGAATTGTCCGCAAGTGTGAGAGGTGTTTCGTATCTTCATCAATGCGGAAACTGGATATTTCTCGACTGGAGCGGAGCCCTGCATACAGGTAGTCGCCACAGGGTGAGAGTGCTAAGGGCCCCGGGGAGCCGCTGACACTGATATTTTCCTGAAATTTGATGCCACCGCTGGAGACATCCAGTGTGTAAATAGCGATTCTGTTTTCTCCTGCAATGGAGAAATAAACGTGAGATTGCATGTTTTCATCTCCTAGTTTTGTTAGCGAACTGACAACCGGCAACTGATAAAATTGCGTCAGAAACCCGCCGCTGCGACATCATACAAAAAATTCAAAAATACCAGCCGCCCCCATGCCACCGCCGACACACATCGTTACCATGCCGTATCGGTGATTTTCCCGGCGCATTTCATTAATCAGGCTTACGGTGAGTTTGGTGCCAGTGCAACCGAGGGGGTGTCCTAATGCGATTGCCCCACCATTGACGTTGACCTTTTCCCAGGGCAGTTGTGCCTTCTGAATCACAGCGAGGGCTTGGGCAGCAAATGCTTCGTTCAGTTCAATCGCATCTATATCTGCTAAAGCTAGCTTTGCTAACTTAAGTGCCTTGGGGATTGCAAGCCCGGGTCCGATTCCCATCATTTCGGGGGGAACGCCTGCGGTGGCGTAACTCACAAAACGGGCTAAGGCGTTACAGCCCTCAGCCTTCGCGCGTTCAGCGCACATCAAGACAACTGCCGCTGCACCGTCGCTCATCTGGGAGGCGTTGCCTGCTGTCACTGTGCCATCTGCGTGAAAAACAGGCTTGAGTGATGCCAATGCTTCTAATGACGTGTCGCGGCGTGGCCCTTCATCTGTGTCAAACACAAATTCGGTCGTTTCCTGTCGGTTTTCTGTATCAATCTGCGTCTCTTTTACCTGCACTGGCACGATTTCCGCCCTGAACTTGCCTTTATCAATTGCAGCGATTGCCTTGCGATGACTTTCCAAGGCATAAGCATCTTGCGCGTGTCGAGAGATATTGTATTTGCACACCAGATTTTCGGCAGTCATCCCCATGCTTAGATAGGCACCTGGGAGGTGTTTGATCAGATAGGGATTGGGCGAAAGGTTTGCAGCGAACGGCACCAGACTCATGCTTTCCGTGCCACCGGCGATAACCACCTCCGCGCGCCCAGATAAGATCTGTTCGGCCCCCATGGCGATTGCTTCTAAGCCAGATGCACAAAACCGATTGAGCGTGATGGCAGGCACAGAAACGGGAAGCCCGGCGCGCAAACTCGCAATCCGCGCAACGTTGTAGCCTTGTGGCCCTTCGGGCGAAGCACACCCTATGATAACATCGTCTATTGCCTCCCGGTCAAGTTTCGGTAGTTTTTCAACTGCACCGCGGATGGCGCCTGCGGCGAGTTCATCTGGGCGTGTGTTTTTCAGCGTGCCTCTGCCCGCTTTTCCCACAGCAGTCCGCACTGCAGATGCGATAACGACACTTTTCATTTTTTGCCCTTCTTAGCGTTGTAGGATGTGATTCAGAAAACTAAATACCTCGGGGCTACAGTTTTTGCGGTTGACAATTTTAAATGCCGGAGTTATTATACCCAAAAAGGAGATTTATGACAATTCAAAAATTTCAGAAACAGATTGAAGCGATCTATTACGAGCGCGATGCAGCGCGTGGCGTGCCATTAACCTTCACGTGGTTCGTTGAAGAAGTGGGCGAACTGGCAAAGGAAATTCGCAAGCAGCCGCAGGACATGGAACGCCTGCGCGAAGAATTCGCCGATGTTTTTGCATGGCTCATCACATTAGCAAGCCTGCTCGGTATTGAATTGGAAGAGGCGGTACAAATTTATGCAGACGGCTGTCCCAAGTGCAACACCACGCCCTGTGATTGTTAGCAGGTGCGGTTGAGCCACAAGCCCAAACGCTGCTTGATGGAAGCCTAACACCTCTAACATGAGAACAAAGTTTTTCAGCATCACTCAGGAAGCGGACAGATGCCTTCACATTCAAGAAGCGTGGGCTCTTCGTTCACATCAAGTCGGGAGCTCCGTCCCCTAAATTTAACCTGCAACGTTGTCGGATTGAGAAGTTCCACATCCAATTGAAGTATATCTTCGACCGTCTTTGACAACTTCAAATAGAGCACTGAAATCAGGCGAACCGCTTTCTTGAATCTCGCTGGCGTATTTCTAAAGTGTTGATAGAGT
The DNA here is from genome assembly GCA_958295855.1 of uncultured Poribacteria bacterium. Lineage (GTDB taxonomy): Bacteria > Poribacteria > WGA-4E > WGA-4E > WGA-3G > CATQHH01. Next base: position 2,927,409 of record OY282383.1, read on the forward strand.
GCCGGAATAGGTGACGTGAGGGCTTGAAGTCTGTTCCCATATTGTGATGAGAGTTCGCCTCGGATCTGTGCTTCTAACAGCATCTGATCAAAGACAGTTGCTTGCGTTAGCGAAGTGCTGGCAGACTCTAACTTTTCGTCAAGAAGGAGCCGCTTGGCGCGCATGTCGGCAACCTTGTCCAATGTCAAGCTGTCCAAAATTACCGGCTCGGTGCGATGCTTATACGCGCGGCTTACAGTCTCCTCCTTGAGAACAACCTCCCACACAGTCTTACTTTCAGTTGAGATTTGGGCAACCTCCCGTAGCTTTACCCACGCTGCATCTTCATGATGTGCAAAAGCGATCGCACCCAGCCGGTCTACGGAGCTACCAGGGGGCACACTTCGTAGGCGCGCCCTTAATGAACTCAGGAAAGCAGTTTGTGCAGGTAAAGCGGGGAGAAGCGTTAGAGAAATCTGGGTTGCATCCCAATGCACCTTTTGAAACGGAATGAAATACGGAATCCCATTTTCTGAGTGGAGGAGTACACATTCCGCTGCTGCATCTTCAGTACTGTTTGTACCGTTTGGTATCCGGTAGGCCTCCTGTGGAGGCACACACGCCGAGGGCATAACGTTAATAATCTGTTGAATGCCAGCTTCCCAATCTTTATAGAGATTAACAGACTGAAGGTCGCGCAGCGTTGCCCCTTTTCCGATGTCAATATCTGGAATCTCGCATTCGTTCAATTTTACAGGGATAAACCATACCTTGTCAAATGGCCTCTCTCGGAGTTTTTCAACTGCGAGGGTGAGTTCTTCACTCATGTACGTCTGATTACGGACGTTAGATTCCTTAGAGAAACACGCAATGAAGTAAGCACCGTGATGTATTGCCTGTTGAATCGCCTGTTTCCACTGGACTCCCGGGCGAATCTCGTTCCGGTCTAGCCAAACAGGGATGCCCTGTGATACGACAGCTTGGCAGAGCCGATCGACGGTAGTCATGTCTTCGTGGCAATAAGAGATAAAGACGTACCTCATTCCTCTGGCGTGTTTAAGTTCCATGTTGACCTGGTTGATTAACCTCGCCCTAAAGGCTTCGCGGCGTTCTTGACGCACCTCCCGATGAGGACGAAATTTGGAGGAGTCCGGCGGGTTGTCCCGCGTGTACGCTTCATAATCAAATTCGACTTCTTCTATAGTATCCATCTACACACTTTATTAAAACGAATACGTCAATTTTTTTAATTAAGGCTTTAATCGCCACCGATGTTGTTGATATTCGCAGGAAACCCAATCGTTAAAAATTCAAAAACCGCTCAAAGTTGCCGCCGAACAGATTGTTGACATCCCGTTCAATCTCTAACGGGGTGAGTGTCCACCCAACATCAAGCAGCGTTTGGTACTTTTCTACCAAAACATCCGCGATAATCTGACGCGAATGTTTCCACTTGTACACGAGCTGATCCAAGATTCGGGCATCGGAATGTTGTGGGATGACGCTCAAGCCGAGCAGTTCAATCCGTTCTCGCGTAATCTCCTCAATGATGCTCGGATTGTTCATAAACCACCAGCATCCGAATATCATCATGTTTTTGAATTTCCGTCCGAGCACACAGAGCTCATGCTGGTTTTCACGCGACAAGAGCGTGACGAGGAACTTATTGTCGGGATTTTCACGGAGTAGCGTCTCCAGACTTGTCAAATCCGCCTTCCCACTCCCATCGCCTGCCATCTGGAGTTGTGGATTCACTGCCCGCTTGACACCAATCATCAGCGCGAATGGAACGTTAAATTCTCGCGAGACCGGTAATATGCAGTTGTCAAACAGCCTTCCCAAACTCCCATCATCGGGATACTGGAAATCCGGTGGGAGGGAGACCGCCATGTACTTCGGGTTCATCCGCTGAATCCACGTTTCCAAAAACCGGCGCACCTCCTTGTAGGTTTTCTCCGTCGATAGCCCAGAATCGACATCGTAGCCGAGGCCTCGGAGGTGTTGATACGCAGTTTCTGAGTATGTGTTGATGAGCACATCCATCCGAAGTGCCGCCTCAAACCGCGCGTCACCAACATCTCCCGATTCCCACACCGGTGCCTCTGCCGAATCAAAAGGGTCATTCGTCATCACTACCTTAGAGACTTTTGTGCGTTCGAACACTGTATCAATAAACGCCTCGACGGTAGTATCTGCAAAGTAGTCGCGATAGTCTTGTAGGTTGCGCGCCCCAACATCTAATCCCAATTCGTTCAACGTGGTGACGACACCGCGGCACGCTTCGCTCAGCGGAGAATTCTCAATGAAGAGGGTCTGCCAGATCAGGCTCGCCTGTTCCGACTTTGTCATCGCCCAAAATTGCGGATACGAGACATCTGACTTGCGGAACACTTCAGCGATGAGGTAGTGATAGGTGAGAAGTTCATCAATTCCCCATAGCAACAATTCACCAAACGGGGGACTAAAAAGATGGGTGTGGATATCTGTGACGCTTTGCGTATCAACAGCACCTAAAACGGTAGTTTTCAGTTGTTCCGTGGTATTAATTGTCTGTGTGTGGTTTGATTCAGGAACGTTCATCTGATCCTCCAGATTCGCGAAATTGTGGTATAAGCCCCCGCGATGCACGTCGCATCTGGGCGATTACGCCGCAAAAGCGGGGGTAATAGCCTTAATAAAAAAATGGGGGCGGTGTGGATAAACTCACAGCAGTAGATTATATCACATGCTGTATCTGCTTTGAAATTCTTAAGGAGAAGATTCTGATTCAATCTTTCTGGAGATAAAATTGACAACTTCATCCGGGGGATGTTTTCCAAATCGGACGTAAACGCCGCGGAAGTTTTCAAGGCGTGTTGGTTTCGCGAACGGGCTGAGCAGCACCCCGTTCGCATCAACATAAAAACTACGAAACGCTGCCCAAGGGCGCCTCAGTCTGTAACAACAAGTTGAGATGACGAGTCTATCCGCTTCACACTGGTGGTGAAACGGGAGAAAGTATTTGTAAAGCGATGCGATCAGAAAAATGGATGACAGCAAGGCGATAGGAATCGACTGGAATCCCCAATAGATAAAGCAGAAAAGCAGGCACAAGAAAAGGCCTAACAGCACGGACCGGATCCAATTCTCAACGAGCGGATGCACCGTCCATGAAATTGTTTGCGCAGCATCCGGGTTTTTTGGCACTGTTTCCATTTTTCCATAAGGGTATTACCCCCGCTTTGCGGGGGCATCTACCATCGCGACAGATCGCGCTTTGACGCGCTATTCTGTCTCCTCTGTGGCTCCGTCATCTAATTCAGTCTTTGACTCTTGACCGGCAGCATCCTCACCTTCTTCGCCTGTGGTGTCGACAGGTTCCGGTACGGCTTCTTGTGTTGTTTGCTGCTCAATAGGGGCGAGTGCACCGCCATCGCCTTCGCCGTAGAACCGCATGAGGAAAAGCGAGATGACCATGAACCCGATCGCCATCCACGTGGTAAGTTTGCTGAGGAAAGTTGCCGCACCGCGTCCGCCGAGAACAGACTGCATTTCTGCGCCGCCAAACGCGCTTGATGAAAGCCCTTCGCCTTTGCTATCCTGTAAAAGAATAATCAGCGTCAGAATAACACAGATTGGAACGAAGAGTACCACTGCAAAACCAACAATAATTCCCATAAGATAATTCCTTTCTTTTAGTGGTATAATCCCCCGCAAAGCGGGGGTAATAGCCTTGATGTAGTTTGCAAGCCTATATTGCACGTTTCACGATTTGTGCAAATGATTCTGCTTCAAGGCTTGCCCCGCCGACTAATGCACCATCCACATCCGGCTGTGCCATCAGTTCCGCTGCATTCTCCGGCTTCACACTGCCACCGTATTGAAGACAAATTTGTGACGCGACTTCATCCGAATAAGCGTTCGTCAGCAGCCCTCGGATAAAGTTATGAACTTCCTGGGCTTGCGCGGGCGTGGCAGTTTTGCCCGTGCCGATTGCCCACACCGGTTCATAAGCAATGACGCTGGAAAGCAGGTCGGATGCGGACAGCCCGGCAATACCGCCGGTGACATGATTCTCAATCACTGTTTCTGTCCCTCCTGCCTCCCGTTCTTCAAGTTGTTCACCGACACAGATAATTGGCTTTAAGCCGTGCGCTAAGGCCGCTTTTACCTTGCGATTGACGCACTCGTTTGTCTCGCCGAAGTATTGCCGCCGTTCCGAATGTCCGATGATGACGTAATCGCATCCGACATCTTTCAGCAGTGGCGCGGAGACTTCACCCGTAAACGCCCCGCTGTCCTCCCAAAACACATCTTGGGCGGAGAGACGGATATTGCTTTCTGCTATCACATTGTGCACTGCTGAGAGTGCGGTGAAGGGCGGGGCAACAATGATTTCAACGCCGATGCTATCTGCAACTAACGCCTTTAACGCTGTTGTGAGCGCGACCGCCTCTGAGACAGTGTTGTTCAGTTTCCAATTTCCTGCAATGATAGGTATTCTCATAGTCCTCAGATGAATGCACGTCGCATTTGGGCGCAGGTGGTATTTTCCCCGCTTTGCGGGGTGATACCCTTTTCGCCGCAAAAATGCTGTAAGTTTGACCTTTATGAAGTTTTCATCAATTCAGTTTCTGCTCCGATTTTTCCGTTGAAGGGTATCTCCCCGCTTTGCGGGGAAGCATACCTGTGTCAAAATCGGGTTTCTTTTTGGTTCTATGGCGTTTCTTGCCAATTGATTGAAAATGCGTGACTAAACCTGGATACAGGTTAAACGGATTACGCCGCTAAACGAACGCATGGCGAATTAACAAAAGACCCGAGCAACCAGTTCAACCAGACGGTTTGAATAACCCCATTCGTTATCGTACCAGGACAGCACCTTAATCAGTCCGCCTTCAATCACTTTTGTAAAGGGGGCATCGAAAACAGAGGAGAGTTTATTCCCGTTGAAATCGGAGGAGACGAGCGGGAGGTCGGAATAGCCCAAGATTCTGTCTAAGCTGTTTTCAGAGGCTTCCTTCACAGCGGTGTTGACCTCTTCCGTACTCGGATTCTCCTTCAAATCCACAGTCAGGTCGACTACGGAGACGTTCGGTGTCGGCACACGGATTGCGAACCCATCAAGTTTTCCGTTCAATTCTGGCAGCACTTTCCCGACAGCCACGGCGGCACCGGTTGTCGTGGGAATCATAGAGAGTGTTGCTGCACGGGCGCGCCGCATATCGGAATGCGGAAAATCGTGAACGCGCTGGTCGCCTGTATACGCATGCACCGTCGTCATCAAGCCGCTCTCGATCCCAAATGCTTCGTGCAGCACCTTCGCAACCGGTGCGAGGCAGTTCGTCGTACACGAGGCATTGGAGATGACGTGATGCGCGGCCTTATCGTACTTATCATCGTTCACGCCGAGGACAATCGTGATGTCTTCACCCTTTGCGGGTGCCGAGATAACCACTTTCTTCGCGCCCCCGGAGGTGATATGCTTTTCAGCATCTGCACGTTCTGTGAAAAATCCTGTTGATTCAATAACGACATCCACGCCGAGTTCACCCCACGGCAGGTTGCCAGGATCGCGTTCAGCAAGCACGCGAATTGCTTTGCCGCTCACCACCAAGCTGTCATCTGTTGCTGAAATGTCATCAGACAAGATACCGTGAATAGAATCGTACTGCAGAAGATGTGCGAGCGTCTCCGGGTTCGTTAAATCGTTGATAGCAACAAAATCTATATCTAACGCAGGATTTTGTAACGCTGCTCGAAACGCGTTACGCCCAATTCTCCCAAAACCGTTAATACCTACTTTGATTGACATAAGACAAATAACTTCTCCTTTTGTATTTTAGATCGCTATGAATTGAGGCTTTTTTTAATTATACCCTATGATGCGGTAAATTGCAAGTAGGTTGTTAAACAATATAGTAACGCCCATAATTACCAATACACGCTTGTAAGCGGCACTCCGAATCTTGACACCGCGCGGTAGGAGCCATCTCCGAATCGCGGCGCGCCGCCTTTTCGGATCAGAAAACCAAATGCACGTCGCATTTGGGCGTTTACGCCGCAAAAACGAGGTGGTATAATCCCCCGCAAAGCGGGGGTAATAGCCTTATCGCCCTACAATAACTAGCAATTGGCTTGACAATTTTCACGATTTCCTATATCCTATTGATATGTCAACAAACACGCCTAGCAAACCGATTCAACCGACTGGGAGTTTCCGCGCTATTCCCGTAGAAGTACCGAAGAATCTCACCAACGTCCGGGTCATCCTCTTTGAACCGCGCGAGCCGGGAAACATCGGCTCCGTCGCCAGAGTTGTGAAGGGGATGGGGCTGTCGCAGCTCTATCTCGTGAACCCGGTGCCGTTTCGCGAGGTGGATGCAGCATGGTATATGGCACACGGTGCGAAGGATATTCTCGAAAACTGCCACGTTGTGCCGGAATTAAAAGATGCCCTCGTCGGCATCCAGTATCTGGTGGGGACAACGCACCGCCGCCGCGATGTGCGCCTGCCACCACCTGTGCCTGCACGCGATGCCGCGCACACTATCGCATCCATTTCACAGGATAAACAGGTCGCCTTGCTTTTTGGGCGCGAAGACTTCGGCTTATCTACCGATCAGATGAGTCTCTGCCAACTGACAGCGAGCGTGCCGATGGCTACCAAAAATCCATCTTTGAACCTCGCACAGGCTGTCCAAATCTTCGCGTATGAGGTCTTCGTCGCGAGCTTAGGCGAGCTGCCATCCGTTGAAATTGACTACGCCGAAGTGAATGCCTTGGAGGAATTCTATGGGCGCGTCACCCATCTATTGGATAAGGTAGGTATGTCACCGTATAATGGGGAGTGGGAAACGTATCTGAAATCGTTGCGGCGTGTCTTCTCACGCGCTCCGTTAGAAGTGCGGGATATCGCCACATTGGACATGATTTTTTCTACAACCTATCGGCACATTGAGCGATTGGAGAAGAAATTAGCACCTACGCAATAGGGGCATTTCGTTCTTCCAACTGACAACTGATAACCACTTCGTTCTAGAGGGAAGAAATGAAAACATTTGGCACCTATGGTCCCGTGAATCCTGAAGAGCATTACGTTGTTTCACGCGCTGTGGAGCTCGCTGATTTCATCAACCGCGTCAAGCAGGGACGATATATCGTTATCTTCGCACCCCGGCAGACTGGCAAAACCACATTCTTCCAATGGGCACTTGAAGCACTCCCCTCCGACTCTACAGGAACCTACTTCCCCATTGAACTCAATTTTGAACTGTATGAAGACTATTCTGCGTCCGATTTTTACAAGTCCCTCTATAAAAGAATCTACAAGGAAATTAAGACAGTTTTCCAGAAACGCCGACATGTGCCTTCTGAAGATTTAAAGCAATTTTTAGAGGAAACAGAGTTAACCGATCACATTGCCATGATGGAATTCTTTGAACAACTTGCGGAGTTTCTGGGGGATGAGAAGATTATCCTCATTATTGACGAGTTTGATGGAATTCCGCGTGCTGTTGTCACTGGCTTCCTTCATTCACTCCGGCACATCTACGTTCACGGTGCCAGACCTCGGTGCCTCCACAGCGTCGGCCTTGTCGGGGTTCAGCACATCACACAACGCAACCTGAATCGCTCTATTTCGCCGTTCAATATCCAAGACGAGTTTACCGTGTCTAATTTCACCTTTGAACAGGTGCGCGAGCTGCTTGCACAGTATACGCATGAAGTCGGTCAAGCCTTCGCGCCTGAAGTCCTTGAGAATATTCACAGACAGACAGCCGGACAGCCGTTCCTCGTCAACCGATTCGCGCAGCTGCTCACCGAAGAGATGAACATTCCGAAAACCGAGACGCTTACGATGATGCACTTTTCAAAGGCACACGCAGAAATTCTCGAAGAAGATAACGCGAACCTCACGCATCTGATGACTAATATTCGTAGGGATGCACGTTTTAAAAACATCCTGATGGAAATTGTTTCTTACGAGAGAGGTGTGCGCTTCAACCCACGCCGGAACATCATCAGTGAACTTGCCACTTATGGTGTTATCGGGAAAGGCCCTGATGGTATGTGTCAAATTGTCAACCCCATTTATCAGTATTGCATCCTACAGGCGTTCAAGCCAGAGATGAATGGGCTGGAGCAGCACTACTTCCCTGAAGAGACTGATTTTCTGGACTACCTCACGCCCCGAGGGCAGATTAATATGGACATGCTCCTTGACAACTTCCAAGCTTTCATTGCGCGCGCAGGATTTCGGATACTCCAAGTCCCAGAAACACCGAAAGAGTACGTCGGCCAAGACCTCCTCTACGCCTACCTAGACCAGTTTGTCAGTCTGATTCGCGGTGCAATGTATCTTGAAACTCAAACCGGGCGTGGCAGGATGGATCTCGTCATCTTCCACAACGCCCGAAAATACATCGTCGAAACAAAGATTTGGGAAGGTAATCGTCGCTATGAAGCTGCTAAGAAACAACTTGCAGCATATCTCAAACTAGAAGGGTCGAGGGAAGGATACTACGTCGTCTTCGATCATCGAGCGACACCGGAACCACGCGTAGAAACAGAGAAAATAGAGGGTTTGACACTCCGGAGCTACGTCATTCCTGTCGTGCAGGAAGCCCCCTCGCAACACACATAAGGCTTATGCGTTTATAGTTATTTGACTAGCAAGTTTTGGAAACCTGCAAGCAACGCCAAAAATTTGATGACACGGATTGACGTAGATAAGAGCGGTTCGCACGTTTCGCGGCGGTCTGAATTGCAAACGAGACTGAGAACATGATTTTTTCTACAACGTATCTGTATATTAAGCGATTGGATTTTTGTCTATGCCTAGTGCGTTGACTGCGTTATGTAGTCTTAACTGCGTTGAAGATCTCGTCGGAGCGTTTTTACGCAATATTTTACTTGAAATTTTGGGTATACTAACGTATCATGTATGTAAAGGAGTGCGAATAGCCCTATAAGAGCGACATGTGTATAGAATAGACGAAGAAATGCGATACATCAAACCCATTGTTTGGCTCATTTTTATATTATCCGGTGCCAGCGGTCTCATCTATGAAGTGATATGGATGCGGCAGCTGACGCTCATCTTCGGAAGCACCGTCTTCGCAACCAGCACTGTGCTGACGGCTTTTATGGCAGGCCTCGCGCTCGGTAGTTTTTACTTCGGTAGAAAGATTGACGAGAGCACGCAGTCCCCGCTACGGCTCTACGCGCTTTTGGAGGCAGGCATTGGCGGCTTCTGTTTGGTGTGGCCCCTCATTCTGGGGGCACTTAGCGCACTCTATGTGCTTATCCATCGCAACGTAACGTCCGAATTCTACACCCTCTCACTGATGCGGTTTGTGTTAACGTTTGGCGTATTGCTTATTCCCTCCACTTTGATGGGCGGTACGTTGCCAGTGCTAACCCGATTTTTTGTGAAGCGGCTGGAGCGCCTCGGCACGAATGTCGGGATTCTGTATGCGTTGAACACATTCGGTGCTGTCATCGGATGTGTGGCGGCAGGGTTTTTCCTGATTGAGTTTTTGGGGGTTAGGAGTACGCTCCTTGTAGGCGTGGCGATTAATTTCGCGGTCGCGTTGGTAGCCTTCGCCCTAGCCCGTTCAGAACAACAGGAGAACGCAGCGGAGGAACAGGAGGTGCGCATACACGATGAACAAGCGTCTGACAAGAACAAGGTAATGGACGATACCCCTTCCACAAATCTGGTGTTGTGGGCAATAGGCATCTCAGGCTTCTGCGCGTTGGCTTATGAGGTGTTGTGGACCCGCATCTTAGTGTTCTTCTTGGGCAGCACGACGTATGCGTTTGCGACGATGCTGGCGGCGTTTCTGTTTGGAATTGCGCTAGGCAGCCTACTGTTTTCCCGATGGGTTGACCGGGTGACGCGAACCTTAGGTATTTTGGGCATCATTCAACTCGGTATCGGGCTATTCGCGCTTGTCCTGATGCCTGCGTTTGAGGAACTGTACGGCATGAGCCGTGCGTTTCAGTCCACCTTTGGCGGTGGGCGATTTTGGGCATTCTTTTCCTGTTTCCTCGTGATGAGTGTGCCAACCTTTTTGATGGGTGCCACGTTTCCGCTTGTAACGAAAATTTACGCAGGCAGTGCACACCAATTGGGCAGGAGTATTGGAAACGTCTATGCGATTAACACGGTGGGAAGCATTTTGGGTGCGTTTTGCGCGGGCTTTATCCTGATTCCGCTTTTGGGGATTCGGCCGAGCATTGTGCTAATGGTAGCGTTGAATACAGGAATTGGGTGTGTGCTTGTTTTGAAACGGAGCACAAACGGGGCGGAAAAGGGGAATGTCGTGCTCGGGAGCTCGCTCCTACAAGGCTTAGGCATCGGCATGCCGATTCTCAACGCCGGTCTGGCGGTTATTTTGTTGTTCACGCTGAATCAACCCCTCTTTCTGAAAAGCGCGATTTTCAAAACACAACGGCCGGGCGATACACTTGTGGATTACAATGAGGAGGTAGACGCGACAGTAACAACGTTGAAGGACAATGAAGGCGTGTACCGGCTCTATGTGGATACGAATCAAGCCGCGGATGCCTCGCGATGGGATTCGCCTTCGCATCGGGTGATTGCACATCTGCCGTTGCTGTTGCACCGCCGCCCGAAACGGGCACTCGTGGTAGGGTTCGGCATGGGGCTCACCTCGTATTCCATCACGCAGCACCGTGTGCAAGTTGACGCAGTTGAACTCTCCAGCGGCGTGATTGCCGCAGCTCAAAAGCATTTCACACACGTCAATCAGAACGTGTTTGACAACCCGTTGTTTCGTTATACGCTTAACGATGGACGCAACCACATCCTGATGACAAAAACGAAATACGATATGATTTCCACCGGCATCATCCACCCACTTGTCAGTGCGGGAAGTTCCAATATCTACACCGAGGATTTTTACCGTTTGTGTAGGCGAATTCTCACAGAGGATGGGATTATGTGCCAATGGGTGCCGTTGCATCGTTTGCCGGAAGCACACTATAAGATGATTGTACGCACGTTCATTGCCGTGTTCCCACATACGACGCTCTGGTATAAATATACCCCCGATTTTGTGATTCTCATCGGCACGCCCAAGCCGCTTGCGATTGACTATAAGCACTTTATGGAGCGTGCACAGATAACCAGTATCCGACAAGGGCTCGCTGCCGATGAACTGGACGGCATGTCTTTACTGGATTCATTTATGATGGGCCCGGCGGCAGTGCGTGACTACGTCGGCGTTGGGGATATTCACACAGACAACCGACCGAGGTTAGAATTCTTCCGAGGCGCAGATTTGGTGAATACCACAGCGCAAAACGTTACGGGAATGGCGGAATATAGAGAATCCGTCATACCGTATCTCACGAACTACGGCAGGACATTGACGGAGAAAAAAGCTGTTCGTGACGAACTCAACACCTACTTTAAGGCAACACAGCAATTGATTCTGGGGCAGATAGCTTATGCGAAAGCGCAATACGACAGTGCCGCCTCGCTGATAAGCAATGCAGTGGATATCAATCCGGCTGACGAGACAATTCGCTACAACTTTGGGGTTGTTGCAGGCTTAATTCACGAGGACGAGCAGGAAGAACTTCGCCAACTTGAAAAGCAGGTGCAGAGCACCTTAGCACAGAACCCCGATGATATTCAGGGACACCTCTATCTCGCCACACTTTATGAGATGCAAGGTGAACTCTCCAAGGCCACGAGCGAACTTGAGGAAGTACTCAGACGCAATTCTAACAGATTCGATGTCTATATGCTCTTGGGACCGCTGTATGAACGCCAAGAACGCTACGAAGCAGCACTCCGCACTTATGAACGGTTAGAACGGCAGGTGCATCGCGATTCGGAGCTCGCTCCCACGCAATTGCCCGCCCCCATTTTTGCCGCCATGGCACGCCTCCACTTGCTATTGGAAAATGTGGAGGAAGCAAAACGGTACGCACAGAAGGGAGTGGCGACAGATGCAAACTCGTGGCGTTCCTATTACATCCTCGGCAATGTTTACGCCGCCATGAATCAGCCGCAAAAGCAAGCGGAACACTACACGAACGCTTTAAAAGCCATTGATGCAGCCAGCCTCCGGTCCCCAGATGCAACAGACTTACATAGTATTAGAGAACAGATTCAAAATGAACTAGAACAACTCAAAAAGTAGCAGGCACGCTCCGCCGTGCCGTATGCCCACAAAAAGTAGCAGGCACGCTCCGCCGTGCCGTCGCCTCACAAAAAGTAGCAGGCACGCTCCGCCGTGCCGTCGCCTCACAAAAGGAGACTATAGACACATCATGTCCCAGGAACCTTCTTTAAAACGAACCCATTATTGTGGTGCCCTGCGTCTGGCTGATGCAGGTGCCACTGCCCGGCTCAACGGCTGGGTCAAACGCCGGCGCGACCATGGCGGTGTCATCTTCGTTGACTTACGCGACAGGACAGGCATCACTCAGGTGGTCTTTGACCCGCAGATTGACGAACAAGCACATGCCCTCGCAGATGCTGTCAGAAGCGAATTTGTGTTGAACGTCAGCGGCACTGTCCGAGAGCGCGCCCCCGGCGAAATGCTCTTCCAAGCAGACGCAGCCTATCAAACAGAACTCACCGATGGCACCCTGTCGCCTGCATTCCGAGCCTTATTTGCGGCGAAGCTTGCACGCGCAGATGGAAAGTCGGATGTGGACACCAAATACACCCTCTCCGAAAAAATTGAGGTGGCCACCCGAGTCCCCGGCACCCGGTGGCTGCTCACTGATGTCGAAAACAATCGCACATATCACATTGAGAACGCGGAAAACGGAAACCTCAACGTCTATCAAGGCACCGTCAACCCTGAACTTGACACGGGCGAGATCGAACTTGCCGTGGAGTCGCTGAACATTCTGAATAAAGCCAAAACGCCACCCTTTCCTGTTGAAGACGATATTGACGTGGCGGAAGAGATTCGGATGCACTACCGGTTCATAGACCTGCGCCGGCCCGAAATGCAGAAGACCCTGGCGATGCGGCATAAAGCCGCACTCGCAGCACGCAACTATATGAACGAGCAGGGCTTCCTTGAAATTGAAACACCCATCTTGATGAACAGCACGCCAGAAGGCGCGCGCGATGTGCTTGTGCCGAGCCGTCATTCTCCCGGTAGATTCTATGCACTCCCGCAATCCCCGCAGCAGTTTAAGCAGATTCTCATGATGAGTGGCGTTGACCGGTATTTTCAGATAGCGCGATGTTTCCGAGATGAGGACACCCGTGCCGATAGGCAGCTTGAGTTCACACAACTTGACATAGAGATGTCCTTCGCAGGAGTTAACGATGTGCTTGAGGTTACCGAAGGGCTCATGAAACGGATATTTGAGGAGGCGGGTGGCATCCCCATCCAAACCCCTTTCCCGCGGCTCCCCTACCACGAATCGATGGCACGGTTCGGGAACGACAAGCCGGATACGCGGTTCGGTATGGAGCTCACGGACCTCTCCGATGTCATGGCAGACTGTGATTTTCAGGTATTCGCACGCACTTTAGCAACAGGCGGGCAGGTCAAAGCCATCGCGGTTCCAGGTGGCGAGGCCTTATCACGCAAAGAGATTGAAGACCTGACGACATTCGTCGCTACCTACCGGGCGAAGGGATTGGCGTGGGTTAAAGTTATCGCGGACGACCAGGCAAATTCTAGATATTCATCTGGTATCGTCAAATTTTTCACAACAGAACAACTTGAAGCAGCGCAAGAGAGAACGGGCGCAAAGCCCGGAGACATCATGTTCTTTGTTGCTGACAAACCAAAGGTCGTCGCTGATGCACTTGGTAATCTACGACTTCATCTGGGGAAACGACTCAATCTTATTGATGAAACCCAATATAACTTCTTGTGGATTGTCGACTATCCGCTCTTTGAATGGAATGAGGAAGAGAATCGCTACGAACCCTTCCACCATCTGTTCACCGGGGCGACAGAAGAGACCTTGCCCTTGTTAGACACGGACCCGGGTAAGGTCCAAAGCCAACACTACGATCTGGTTTGTAACGGATCCGAAATCTGCAGCGGGAGCGTCCGAATTCACAGGTGGGACATCCAACAGAAGGTCTTTGAAATTCTCAAAATCAAACCCGAAGACGTGAAAACCCGGTTTGGCTATTTCATAGATGCCCTTGAGTACGGGACACCGCCGCATGCCGGCATCGCCCCTGGCTTAGACCGGATTGTGATGCTCATGCGGAACGAGGAAAACATCCGCGAGGTGATCGCGTTTCCGAAATCGCAACAGGGGCTTTGCCCACTCACCCATGCCCCGTCTGTTGTAACGGATGCGCAGCTAGAGGAGTTATCTATTCGCGTGGATGTGTAACTGTAGTACAATCTGTTAGATTGTACCCCGCCCGATTTAGAGAAAAATTGCGCGTCGCACAAGAGGAAACCCGCATGCCAGACCGAGGGGAAAATCCGCGACATCTGCGACATCCGTTACATACTGTCTGCAGGCGATTTCACGGCGACGCGCAAAATGTTAATAAGGAATTAAAAAGGAGATAGCACGATGCGAAAAAAAATAGGCTCTGCCCCGACACTCGAAAGCAGCGCAGCTTGCAAGCGCATATTGCAATATCCCTCCTCAGACGGTGAACCTATGGCAGAAACAGAAAGACATCGAAAAGCAATGACAGATGTCATCGATATCGTGGATGGGCATTTCCGGCACGTGCCGGATGTGCATGTGTCTGGTAATCTGCTCATCTATTATGAAGAGGGCAATCCCCGGAAAAGTGTCTCTCCAGATGTGTTCATGGTGCGCGGTGTCTCTAAAAAAGAGCTCCGGACCTATAAAACCTGGGAACAGCAACCAACCCTTGATTTTGTGTTGGAGTTTGCGAGCCCTAGCACCTTTGCGAGAGACTTCAACGAGAAGAAGGCAATTTATGCGAAGATTCTAAAGGTTAAAGAGTATTACATCTATGACCCATACCATGAGATAAATCCGCATTTCGTCGGGTTCCGGCTTGTCGGTGAAGAATATCAAGCCATAGCGTTTGTGAATGGGCGGCTTCCCTCTGAAGTATTAGGTTTGGAGTTGGGTGAGCGTGATGGCGTGCTGAGACTGTATAATCCTGTCACGGCGGAGTGGTTGTACCCATCTCGAGAACGCCTAGACAAGGTGGAAGCCCGTGCGGAACACGCTGAAGCTGAACTCGCAAAGGTACGTGCAGCACTTAAACGCTTACAAGTTTCCGAATAAGCAGTTCTCTCATGAAAGGAGATTGATGATGAAAACTTGCAAATACCTCCTGTTAGATTGTGCCCCGCCCGTTTTAGAGAAAAATTGCGCGTCGCGCAAGAGGAAACTCGCATGCCAGACGGAGGGGAAATCCGAGAAAGCCGCGACGTGCCTTCAGACAAACAACACCTACATTAAAAGCGCAGCACGCTGATATTACAAAAAAGGAGACAAAATCAGATGAAGCTTACTAAGGTAAAATCCATTTTCGTTTGCACGCTCACACTCTGGGCGGTGCTTTTCTTAATGCCTTTGGACACACCGGCACAAACCGTAAATATCCCCGACGCGAACCTGCGCGCTGCCATTACAGAGGCACTTGACAAAGCACAGGGTGCCACGATTACAGCGGCTGATATGGCGACGTTAACCCGCCTTGAGGCACATGACAGAGGCATTCGCGATTTGACTGGGCTGGCGGCTGCGACACATCTGGAAGAGATAAGGCTTAACAACAGCTTGATCTCCGACTTGTCGCCACTCGCGGCATTGATGAGACTCAGTGTCATTGAGTTCAGACATAACGTGATAACGGATTTATCCCCAGTCGCCGGATTAATCAACTTGAGATGGCTAGTTGTTCCACATAACTTGATAGACGATCTCTCACCTGTTGAAGATTTAATCAATTTGGAAGGATTAGAGATTTCGCATAACGTTATATCTGACTTATCGCCACTCGCAGGTTTGATAAAACTTCATGCGATATGGATGAGCGAGAACCTGCCAGCCGACCTGTCGCCCCTGACAGGATTAATCAACTTGAAAGAGTTCCACTCCTGGGGCACGCCTATATCAAACCTTGCACCGCTTGCGAAATTGCCAAAACTGACAAATATAGACATTTGCGGTGGTGACATATCAGATCTCTCCGCTTTGGAGGGGTTGACAGGTTTGACAGAACTCTATCTCGCCGGCAACGAAATCACGGACATCTCTCCGTTGGCGAGTTTAACAGGGTTAACACGTCTGAGCCTTGAACATAACGAGGTAGCCGATCTATCAGGACTTGAAGGATTAAACCGCCTGAAATGGGCAGACCTGCGCGACAATGACATCTCAGATGTCTCTCCACTTTCCGAATTAGACAGTCTGACATGGCTGGACCTTAGCGAGAATGCGATAACGGACGTATCCTCTCTTACCTCCTTGCCTAGCCTGACATGGCTGGGCCTGATCGACAATCCAATAGCAGACGTATCCGTTTTAGAAAGATTTTCCGAGAACACATCTGTCTCGCACTCGGAATTCATTCCTGGCCCGCTCCCGCCAGCCGGGCCAAAAATAGAGGGCCCCTGGTTATGGGTGATTGTGCCGGGCTCACGCCTTGACAACACCGACTTGCTTGCACGTGCGAGTGGCGGTGCGGCAACGGAGGTGAAGGTGGCTACCTTTGGGGCGAAGGAAGGAAAGGCTGTTGGAGACAGCGAGTGGACCGCACACAATCTCTCCCCCACGGGTGGGGACAACATCAACGAAATGACAGATGCCCTCGGTTGGGGAAGAGGTAGAGATATATATGAGCATGTCGTTTACGGTTCCGTCACGTTGGAGTCACCGCGTGAACAGAACACAACGATGCTTGTCGGGAGTGATGATGCGGTAAAGGTCTGGCTCAACGGTGAGTTGGTTCACTACAATGCTGTTCTCCGGGGGGCTGGCGATTACCAGGATGCGTTCGCTGTCACGTTGAAGCAGGGAGCAAACGTGTTATTAGTCGCTGTTGACAATCGCGGGCATGGAGGCTTTAGCGGTTTCTTTGGCTTTGCACAAGGCACAGCGTATACGGTGAACTCCCCGGGTACGACACTTGTGATAGCAATACCCGACTGGGATGTGAACAAAGATGGGATGGTGAGCATCCTGGATCTGATTCTGGTAGGGCAAGATTTGGGAAAAGCCACTCCTACCAACGCACGAACGGACGTGAACGGCGATGGGACGCGCAATATCCAAGATCTTGTCCTTGTTGCACAACACTGGGGCGAACTCAGCGGCACCTCAGCGGCACCTTCTGCGCTTGCACTAGGCAACATGGGATTAGAGAAAGCAGTGATACGCGCATGGATAGCACAAGCACAGGCTGAAAATGATGGCTCGCTAGCTTTCCAACAAGGTATCGCGAATCTCCAACGCATTTTAGCGACGATGATGATGCCTGAAAGGACAACGTTGCTTGTAAATTATCCGAATCCCTTCAACCCCGAGACATGGATACCGTATCAACTTGCCGAACCCGCCACAGTCACATTGCATATTTATGCGGTGAGTGGTGCTTTGGTTCGGACGTTGGATGTGGGGCATCAGGCTGCAGGGCGCTATCAGGAGCGGAGCCGTGCGGCGTATTGGGATGGGAAAAATGAGAGTGGTGAACCTGTTGCGAGTGGTGTCTATTTTTATACACTCACCGCAGGCGATTTCACGGCGACGCGCAAAATGTTAATAAGCAAGTAAAAAGGAGATAGCACGATGCGAGAAAAAATAGGCTCTGCCCCGACACTCGAAAGCAGCGCAGCTTGCAAGCGCATATTGCAATATCCCTCCTCAGACGGTGAACCTATGGCAGAAACAGAAAGACATCGAAAAGCAATGACAGATGTCATCGATATCGCGGATGTGCATTTCCGGCACGTGCCGGATGTGCATGTGTCTGGTAATCTGCTCATCTATTATGAAGAGGGCAATCCCCGGAAAAGTGTCTCTCCAGATGTGTTCATGGTGCGCGGTGTCTCTAAAAAAGAGCTCCGGACGTATAAAACCTGGGAACAGCAACCAACCCTTGATTTTGTGTTGGAGTTTGCGAGCCCTAGCACCTTTGCGAGAGACTTCAACGAGAAGAAGGCAATTTATGCGAAGATTCTAAAGGTTAAAGAGTATTACATCTATGACCCATACCATGAGATAAATCCGCATTTTGTCGGGTTCCGGCTTGTCGGTGAAGAATATCAAGCCATAGCGTTTGTGAATGGGCGGCTTCCCTCTGAAGTATTAGGTTTGGAGTTGGGTGAGCGTGATGGCGTGCTGAGACTGTATAATCCTGTCACGGCGGAGTGGTTGTACCCGTCTCGGGAACGCCTGGACAAGGTGGAAGCCCGTGCGGAACAAGAATTCCGGGCACGGCAGGATGCGGAATCCCGTGCGGAACAAGAATTCCGGGCACGGCAGGATGCGGAATCCCGTGCACAACACGCTGAAGCTGAACTCGCAAAGGTACGTGCAGCACTTAAACGCTTACAAGTTCCCGAGTAGGGGCAGTGCCTTGTGCCTGCCCTTCCCGAAAAGGAGATTAATGATGAAAACTTGCAAATACCTCATGTCACAAACGAACAGTTTGTGCTGTTATGGCATTATTTTAACACTCATCCTATTGGGATTTGGCACCGCAGCTGCGCAGCAGAATATCGCCCAACAGGCGTATGCCATCTTTCACCAAAACTGCCGCGACTGCCACTTTCCCGGTGGGGCCCACACCGAGGCGCTCGTCATTGAGTCCGCCGCAGCCTTGATTAACACAGGCACGGTTGTGCCGCGGAATCCGGATAATTCTGAGTTCTATAAACGCCTGCTTGGCCCTACCGAAAATGGCGCACAGATGCCTTCCGGACAACCCCCGCTGCCGCTCGAGGCGATTGAGACGATTCGACAATGGATTGCCGCAGGCGCGTCAAGTTGGGAAGTCCAACATGATGTTGACTTCATTACCACCGATGCAATGCTTACTGCCATCCAGACGCATCTGGCAGAGCTCCCGTCGTTTGACCGGGAATTCGCACGCTATTTTACCCTCACACACCTCTATAATGCTGGCGAAAGCCCAGAAGCACTCAAGGCTTATCAGCTCGCGCTCTCCAAATTGGTAAACAGCCTCTCTTGGGAGAAGAATATTATCAATCCGGAGCCCATCGGCCCCGCCGAGACAATCTTCTACATAGATCTGCGGGACTATGAATGGGATATAGACGAGAAGTGGACGCAGATTGAGCAGGTATATCCCTATAGCATCGAGTTCGACTCGGCAACCCAAGCGGGACTCCTTGAAAAACTAACACATCTGCGGCAAGAAATGTCCTGTGATGTGCCTTATGTCTCTGTCGACTGGTTTTTGGCGACTGCCTCACTGCCACCGCTGTATCATGACATTCTGGATTTGCCTGAAACCGACCGGCAGTTGGAAGAACGCCTTGGGGTGGATGTGGCGAGCAATCTCCAGAGTGCACCGGGGAAGCGCGTCTGGCGTGCAGGTTTCAATGACTCTGGCGTGTCGGATAACAACCGGGTTGTGGAACGGCACACCTCAAGCTATGGGGCCTATTGGAAATCCTACGACTTCGCTGGGAATGTAGGAACGCAGAACGTCTTCCTACACCCGTTGTCTTTCGAACATGATGGGGGTGAGATTGTCTTCAATCTGCCCAACGGGTTGCAGGCATACTATATCTCGGATGGGTTGGGGAATCGGATAGATGTTGCGCCGATAGACATCGTTTTCGACCCTGTGGCAAACTCCGCCGTGCACAATGGGCTGTCGTGTATTGGGTGCCACACCGAAGGGATGAAGACCTTTGAAGATAAAGATAGTGTTCGTTCGGTGATTGAGCAGATAGCGAACCCGGGGTTTGACAGAGAACAAGCGTTGCGGCTGTATGTGGAACAAGCCACGATGGATGAGCTAGTGCGCGAGGATACGCAACGCTACCGGAAAGCACTTGAAGCGACAGGGGGTGTGTTTGGTGGAATTGAGCCGGTGAGTCGCTTCCACGAGGCGTTTCAAGACCCTCTTGATGCGGCGCACGCTGCTGCCGCTGTCGGTTGGGAAACCGAGGCGTTTCTGCAACAGATTAATGAGAAGTCCAGTTTACAAAACTTAGGCTTGGCGGGGCTGCCAAAGGGCGGTAATGTGCAACGGGATGCTTGGACATCTGACTTTAGCAAAATCGTCTCTGCACTGCATTCCGACGAGCCCACCGTCATTCCTCCACCGCCACCCCCGCCGCGGGGCACTGTTTACATCCGCGATGCGAACCTGCGTTCGGCAATAGCATCGGCACTCGGTATAGCCCCCGGTGCAGCGATTACAGTAGAAGACATGGCAAGGTTGACGCGGCTTGTTGCGGATGAGGCTGGCATCCGCGATTTGACTGGGCTTGAGGCGGCAACAAAACTGGAACGGATAGAATTACGACACAATGCTATCTCCGACCTCTCCCCGTTGGCGGGATTAACGCTCCTGAATAATATCAAACTCCGCGGCAATGACATAACCGATGTGTCACCGCTCGCGCGCTTAACCAACGTGGACTGGTTGGGGCTTGAGGAAAACGACATCACCGATTTATCCCCGTTGGAGGAACTAACAAAATTGAACGGGATAGGGATTTCTGGCAATCCTATCTCGGATGTGTCACCCCTTGCGAGTCTCCTCAGCCTGGAACGCATAGACGCTTGGCGCACTGCTATTTCAGACTTTTCCCCATTAGCAAAGTTATCCCAACTGAGATGGATAGAATTTGGCAACGATAAATCAATATCGGAGCTTCCGTCTCTGAAGGGATTAAAAGCACTGAGACGGCTGGACCTTCAGGACACCAGTATCTCCGACTTCTCCGGGCTGGCGGAATTAACACAGTTGGAATGGTTATCCTTAGTGAATAACTTGATATCGGATGTGTCGCCACTCAGAGATCTAAAAGGTTTGGAACATCTGAATCTTGATGCTAACGTTATCTCCGACGTGTCGCCGCTTGCGAAGTTAACGCGGTTGGAAGTGCTGTATCTTGAGAACAACGTCATATCAGACGTATCGCCGCTTGCGGGATTAAGCAACTTAGAACGACTGGACCTTCGCAACAATGCCATCTCCGACTTTTCGCCTTTAGAAGGATTACCTGATAAGACATCCATCCGGATGGAGGGCAATCCAGATCCAGGTTTCTCTACAGGCGGTCCGAAAATAACAGGACCGTGGTTATGGATAATTGTACCGACAGGTGGCAGGTCCGGGGCAGATGCGGCTGCTTCCAAGATAGATTTCCTGGCACAAATGAGTGATGGTGCTGTAACGGAGTTGAAAATTGCTACCAACGGGGCGATAGAGGGAAACCTCGTCGGGGACAAAGCATGGACAGTTGGCAAAATATCCTCGACAGGAGGCAATAATCTCAATGACATGGCAAACGCTACAGGCTTGGGAGCAGGCGAGGTAAATGATCATGTTGCCTACGGTCAGGTCGCCTTAGATTCACCACGGGAGCAGGACACGACGATGCTTGTCGGGAGCGATGATGCAGTCAAAGTCTGGCTTAACGGTGAGTTGGTTCACTACAATCCTGTGAACCGGGGCGCAGATGATTACCAAGATCGGTTCCCTGTCACCCTTAAGCAGGGAACAAACATCTTGTTGGTTGCTGTTTACCAGACCGGAGGCGGGTGGAGCGGCTTTTTTGGGTTTGCACCCGATGCCGAATATACGGTATTACCTCTTGGGACCAGATTCACCTTGTCCACAGAGACGACACAGGTTGAGGTTGGCGATACCTTCACCCTCCATCTCAGCGCAGCAGATGTCACTGATTTGGCAGGATGGCAAACTGATATTGTGTTTGACCCGGCTATACTTGAAGCGAATAGCATGAGCGAGGGCGATTTTCTAGAGCCGGGTAACGGACAAACCTTCTTTCAGAAAGGCACCATGAATAACGAGAGGGGTAGAATTACCGGTTTAAGCTCAGCACGCATCTCCGAAGGTGGAGTCAGCGGTGAAGGCACGCTGCTGTCGGTAACATTCACGGCGCAAGCTGCCGGAAAAACTCGCTTGTTGCTGCGTAACTTTCAAGCAGGTTCCAGTACCGGTGAGACAATCCCTGCTACGCCGCCGGAGATTATCATTGTTGTGTCGGGGGAGGCACCCGCCTATCCAAAGTGGGATGTGAATACCGATGGCGTTGTGAACATCCTGGATTTGGTGATGGTTGCTTCAAAACTCGGACATCAGGGGGAAAATGACGCAGATGTCAACGGGGATGGCATTGTGAATATCCTCGACCTCGTCAAAGTGGCGGGGGAACTCGGAAACCATGATGCCGCTGCACCCTCCGCAGCGCAGGGCATGCTGGAAGGCACTCCGACGCGCGCAGCAGTCCACCAGTGGCTGACACAAGCACGGCACTTACCCCTCACCGATGCCACCGTGCAACGGGGCATCCGTTTCTTGGAACAACTCTTGGCCGCATTAACCCCGAAAGAGACGGCACTGTTACCCAACTACCCGAATCCATTCAACCCAGAGACGTGGATACCTTACCACCTCGCTGAACCTGTAGATGTGACGTTGACTATCTATGCGGCGAGTGGTGTACGGGTGCGGACGTTGGCGTTGGGGCATCAGGCAACAGGGCGCTATCAGCACCGAAGCCGTGCGGCGTATTGGGATGGGAAAAACGAAGTGGGAGAGGCTGTGGCGAGTGGTGTCTATTTTTACACACTGTCTGCAGGCGATTTCACGGCGACCGGTAAGATGTTGATAAGGAAGTAAAAAGGAGATAGCACGATGCGAGAAAAAATAGGCTCTGCCCCGACACTCGAAAGCAGCGCAGCTTGCAAGCGCATATTGCAATATCCCTCCTCAGACGGTGAACCTATGGCAGAAACAGAAAGACATCGAAAAGCAATGACAGATGTCATCGATATCGTGGATGGGCATTTCCGGCACGTGCCGGATGTGCATGTGTCTGGCAATCTGCTCATCTATTATGAAGAGGGCAATCCCCGGAAAAGTGTCTCTCCAGATGTGTTCATGGTGCGCGGTGTCTCTAAAAAAGAGCTCCGGACGTATAAAACCTGGGAACAGCAACCAACCCTTGATTTTGTGTTGGAGTTTGCGAGCCCTAGCACCTTTGCGAGAGACTTCAACGAGAAGAAGGCAATTTATGCGAAGATTCTAAAGGTCAAAGAGTATTACATCTATGACCCATACCATGAGATAAATCCGCATTTTGTCGGGTTCCGGCTTGTCGGTGAAGAATATCAAGCCATAGCGTTTGTAAACGGGCGGCTTCCCTCTGAAGTATTAGGTTTGGAGTTGGGTGAGCGTGATGGCGTGCTGAGACTGTATAATCCTGTCACGGCGGAGTGGTTGTACCCGTCTCGAGAACGCCTGGACAAGGTGGAAGCCCGTGCGGAACACGCTGAAGCTGAACTCGCAAAGGTACGTGCAGCACTTAAACGCTTACAAGTTTCCGAGTAGGGGCAGTGCCTTGTGCCTGCCCTTCCCGAAAAGGGGATTGATGATGAAAACTTGCAAATACCTCCTGTTAGATTGTGCCCCGCCCGATTTAGAGAAAAATTGCGTGTCGCACAAGAGGAAACCCGCATGCCACACCGAAGGGAAATCCGAGAAAGCCGCGACGTGCCTTCAGACAAACAACACCTGCATTAAAAGCGCAGCGCGCTGATATGACGAGGAGACAAAATCAGATGCAACTTACGAAAAGGGTATGCACCCCCGCTTTGCTGGGGAACCTACCCTCTACAAAACAGATATTCGTTTGCACGCTCACACTCTGGGCGGTGCTTTTCTTAATGCCTTTGGACACACCGGCACAAACCGTAAATATCCCCGACGCGAACCTGCGCGCTGCCATTACAGAGGCACTTGACAAAGCACAGGGTGCCACGATTACAGCGGCTGATATGGCGACGTTAACCCGCCTTGAGGCACATGACAGAGGCATTCGCGATTTGACAGGGCTGGAGGCTGCGACACATCTGGAAGAGGTAAGGCTTAACGACAATTTGATCTCCGACTTGTCGCCACTCGCGGCATTGATGAGACTCAGTGTCATTGAGTTCAGACATAACGAGATAACGGATTTATCCCCAGTCGCCGGATTAATCAACTTGAGATGGCTAGTTGTTCCACATAACTTGATAGACGATCTCTCACCTGTTGAAGATTTAATCAATTTGGAAGGATTAGAGATTTCGCATAACGTTATATCTGACTTATCGCCACTCGCAGGTTTGATAAAACTTCATGCGATATGGATGAGCGAGAACCTGCCAGCCGACCTGTCGCCCCTGACAGGATTAATCAACTTGAAAGATTTCCACTCCTGGGGCACGGCTATATCAAACCTTGCACCGCTTGCGAAATTGCCAAAACTGACAAAGATAGATATTTGCGGTGGTGAACTATCAGATCTCTCCGCTTTGGAAGGGTTAACGGGCTTAAAAGAACTCTATCTCGTAGGCAACGAAATCACGGACATCTCTCCGTTGGCGAGTTTAACAGGGTTGACCCGTCTGAAGCTTGAACATAACGAGGTATCGGATGTATCGCCGCT
Organism: uncultured Poribacteria bacterium; assembly: GCA_958295855.1. Classification (GTDB taxonomy): domain Bacteria; phylum Poribacteria; class WGA-4E; order WGA-4E; family WGA-3G; genus CATQHH01. Next base: position 2,951,996 of record OY282383.1, read on the forward strand.
GGCAGGGCTTACCAACTTGACATGGATAGAACTGCAGGACAATGCAATATCCGACTTTTCGCCTTTGGCTGTGTTTCCTGAGCATGTATTTATCAACCTAAACAACAACCCCGCACCAATACCCACACGCGATGCGCGGAAAATAGAGGGCCCGTGGCTGTGGGTTATAGTATCGACAGAAGGAAAGTCTGGTTCAAGTGCCGCTGCTTCCGGAACAGATTTTCTGCAGCATAGCAGTGGGGGTGCTGTAACAGAGTTAGAGATTGCGACTCAGGGGGCGACAGAGGGAGACCGCGTTGGAAATAAAGTCTGGACAGTCGGCACACTCTCCCGAAGAGGGGGCAATAACATCAATGAACTGGTGAACGCTACGGGCTTGGGAATAGGTGATATAAATCATCATGTGGCTTATGGTTTGGTTACCCTGGACGCACCCCGGCAGCAGCATACAAAGATGTTTGTTGGCAGCGGTGATGCTGTTAAGGTCTGGCTCAACGGCGAGTTAGTCCACGACAACCCGATAGACCGGGATGCTGAGGGTTATCAAGAAAATTTCGGTGTCACGTTAGAACAAGGAACAAATATTTTGTTGGTTGCTGTTTATGAGGGCGAAGGCTGGTGGGGTGGCTTTTTTGGGTTTGACGCTGGCACAGACTATACGGTGCTCCTGCCGGATACCCCAACAATTAGGGTAGAACAGCCGCGTATGGCAGATGTGAACGCAGACGGAGAGGTGAGCATTCTGGATCTGCTTCTGGTCGCACGCGACCTTGGAAGAATCAAGCTTCTTAACTCGCGAACAGATATAAACGGCGATGGGAAGGTCAGCATCTTGGATCTTACCCTTGTAGCCCAAAGTATGGACTCAACAACAGGTGCTGCCGCCCCCGCCTCACTTGCGATGAACGCCCGGATTTCTCCAACAATGATACACGCATGGATAGCACAAGCACAGGCTGAAAATGACGGTTCGCTTGCTGTCCAACAGGGCATCGCAAATCTCAAACGCCTTTTAGCGACGATGATCCCTGAAAGGACAACGTTGCTTGTAAATTATCCGAATCCCTTCAACCCCGAGACATGGATACCGTATCAACTTGCAAGAGAGTCCATTGTGAAGATTCACATCTATGCAGCGACTGGTGCTTTGGTTCGGACGTTAGATGTGGGGCATCAGCCTGCAGGACTATACCAGCAGCGAAGCCGTGCTGCGTATTGGGATGGGAAAAATGAAATTGGTGAACCTGTTGCGAGTGGTGTCTATTTCTATACACTGACCGCAGGCGATTTCACAGCGACGCGCAAAATGCTAATCCGGAAGTAGACGCAAATGAACCCATCAGATTTAATGAAAAGGAGATGTATTGATGAAAACTTGCAAATACCTCCTGTTAGATTGTGCCCCGCCCGATTTAGAGAAAAATTGCGTGTAGCACAAAAGGAAACCCACATGCCAGATCTAGGGGAAATCCGAGAAAGCCGCGATGTGCAGTGTACTTGCGGCGTATTCGCCCATAAGCGACGTGCATTCGCCCATAAGCAACGTGCATTCAGACAAACAACACCTGCATTAAAAGCGCAGCACGCTGATATGACGAGGGGACAAAATCAGATGCAACTTACGAAAAGGGTATGCACCCCCGCTTTGCGGGGGAACCTACCCTCTACAAAACAGAAGAAGTTCACCACTATTGAAAATAGTGGCAAACCTCTCGTTTGCACGCTCACACTCTGGGCGGTGCTTTTCTTAATGCCATTGGACACACCAGCACAAGTTGTTAACATCCCCGACACGAACCTGCGCGCTGCCATTGCAGAGGCACTTGACAAAGCACCGGGTGCCACGATTACGGCAGATGAGATGGCGACGTTAACCCACCTTGAGGCACATGACAGAGGCATTCGCGATTTGACAGGACTTGAGGCCGCGACACATCTGAAGCACCTGCGACTTCCCCGCAATTTGATATCCGACCTCTCGCCACTCGCAGGATTAATCAACTTGGGGTCGCTCAGTGTTTGGGATAACTTGATAACTGATCTCTCCCCGGTTGAAGGATTAATCAACTTGAGAGGGTTAGAGATTATGCATAACCCTATATACGACTTATCTCCCATCGCAGGTTTGATAAACCTTCATGCTCTATGGATGGGCGATAACATATTGGGAGACCTGTCGCCTCTTACAGGGTTAATCAGCCTGACGATTTTTTACTCCAGCGGCACTCCCATATTCAACCTTTCCGCCCTGACAGAATTACCAAGTTTGAGAAAGGTAGTTATTGCCCATGCTGAAATATCGGATATCTCTCCGTTGGCGGGATCCACAACTTTGAAAGAACTCTATCTTCGCTACAACGAGATATCGGATTTCTCTCCCTTGCTAAGTTTAACAGGTTTAACCCACCTCAGCCTTCAGGGTAGCGAGGTCTCAGATCTGTCGTTCCTTGAAGGATTAAACAGCCTCACATGGCTGGAACTTACCTCTAATTCAATATCGGACGTATCTCCACTTTCCGAATTAAACAGCCTCACATGGCTGGACCTTAGCGACAATGCGATAACGGACGTATCTCCACTTTCCGAATTAGACAGTCTGACACGGATGGGCCTTAGCGACAATGCGATAACGGACGTATCCGCTCTTGCATCCTTGCGCAGCTTGACATGGTTAGAACTTAACGGCAATGCAATAGCAGACGTATCCGATTTAGAAAGATTTTCTGTCAAGACATCTATCGCGAATTTCATTAACGCCGCTTTCCCGGAAGCCGGTCCAAAAATAGAGGGCCCCTGGTTATGGGTGATTGTGCCGGGCCCACGCCTTGACAACACAGATTTGCTGGCAAAAGCGAGTAAGGGGGCAGTCACGGAGGTGAAGGTGGCTACCTTTGGAGCAACCGAGGGGGAGCCTATCGGCGGTAGCGAGTGGACCGCACACAATCTCTCCCCCACGGGTGGGGACAACATCAACGAAATGACAGATGCCCTCGGTTGGGGAAGAGGTAGAGAGATATATGAGCATGTCGTTTACGGTTCCGTCACGTTGAATTCACCGCGTGAACAGAACACAACGATGCTTGTCGGGAGCAACGGGGCGGTAAAGGTCTGGCTCAACGGTGAGTTGGTTCACTACAATCCTGTGCTCCGGAAGGCTGGCGATTACCAGGATGCGTTCCCTGTCACATTGAAGCAGGGAGCAAACGTGTTATTAGTCGCTGTTGACAATACCGTGGATGATGAATTTAGCGGCTTTTTTGGCTTCGCACAGGACACGGAATATACAGTAAACCCGCAGGGCACCCCGATTGTGATAGCAATACCCGACTGGGATGTGAACAAAGATGGACAAGTGAGCATCCTGGATCTGATTCTGGTAGGACAAGACTTGGAAAAAGCCACTCCCACTAACGCACGAACGGACGTGAACGGCGATGGGACGCGCAATATCCAAGACCTTGTCCTTGTTGCACAACACTTGGGCGAACTCAGCGGCATCTCTGCGGCACCTTCTGCACTTGCGATAGGCAACATGGGATTAGAGAAAGCAGTGATACGCGCATGGATAGCACAAGCACAGGCTGAAAATGATGGCTCACTTGCTGTCCAACAGGGCATCGCAAACCTCAAACGCCTTTTAGCGACGATGATCCCTGAAAGGACAACGTTGCTTGTAAATTATCCGAATCCGTTCAACCCCGAGACATGGATACCGTATCAACTCGCAAGAGAGTCCATTGTGAAGATTCACATCTATGCAGCGACTGGTGCCTTGGTTCGGACGTTGAATGTGGGACATCAACCAGCAGGGCGCTATCAGGAGCGAAGCCGTGCGGCGTATTGGGATGGGAAAAATGAGAGTGGTGAACCTGTTGCGAGTGGTGTCTATTTTTATACACTCACCGCAGGCGATTTCACGGCGACGCGCAAAATGTTAATAAGGAAGTAAAAAGGAGATAGCACGATGCGAGAAAAAATAGGCTCTGCCCCGACACTCGAAAGCAGCGCAGCTTGCAAGCGCATATTGCAATATCCCTCCTCAGACGGTGAACCTATGGCAGAAACAGAAAGACATCGAAAAGCAATGACAGATGTCATCGATATCGCGGATGGGCATTTCCGGCACGTGCCGGATGTGCATGTGTCTGGTAATCTGCTCATCTATTATGAAGAGGGCAATCCCCGGAAAAGTGTCTCTCCAGATGTGTTCATGGTGCGCGGTGTCTCTAAAAAAGAGCTCCGGACCTATAAAACCTGGGAACAGCAACCAACCCTTGATTTTGTGTTGGAGTTTGCGAGCCCTAGCACCTTTGCGCGAGACTTCAACGAGAAGAAGGCAATTTATGCGAAGATTCTAAAGGTCAAAGAGTATTACATCTATGACCCATACCATGAGATAAATCCGCATTTTGTCGGGTTCCGGCTTGTCGGTGAAGAATATCAAGCCATAGCATTTGTGAATGGGCGGCTTCCCTCTGAAGTATTAGGTTTGGAGTTGGGTGAGCGTGATGGCGTGCTGAGACTGTATAATCCTGTCACGGCGGAGTGGTTGTACCCGTCTCGGGAACGCCTGGACAAGGTGGAATCCCGTGCGGAACAAGAATTCCGGGCACGGCAGGATGCGGAATCCCGTGCGGAACAAGAATTCCGGGCACGGCAGGATGCGGAATCCCGTGCGGAACAAGAATTCCGGGCACGGCAGGATGCGGAATCCCGCGCACAACACGCTGAAGCTGAACTCGCAAAGGTACGTGCAGCACTTAAACGCTTACAAGTTTCCGAGTAGGGGCAGTGCCTTGTGCCTGCCCTTCCCGAAAAGGAGATTAATGATGAAAACTTGCAAATACCGCATGTCACAAACGAACAATTTGTGCCGTTATGGCATTATTTTAACACTCATCCTATTGGGATTTGGCACAGCAGCTGCGCAGCAGAATATCGCCCAACAGGCGTATGCCATCTTTCAACAGAACTGCCTCAACTGCCACGGCCCCCATGGGGCCTTCACCGAGGCGCTCGTCATTGAGTCCGCCGCAACCTTGATTAACACCGGCACGGTTGTGCCGCGGAATCCGGATAATTCTGAGTTCTATAAACGCCTGCTTGGCCCTACCGAAAATGGCGCACAGATGCCTTCCGGACAACCCCCGCTGCCGCCCGCGGCGATTGAGACGATTCGGCAATGGATTGCCGCAGGCGCGCCAAGTTGGGAAGTCCAACATGACATCAACTTCATTACCACCGATGCAATGCTGACTGCCATCCAGACGCATCTGGCAGAACTCTCGCCGTTTGACCGGGAATCCGCACGCTATTTTACCCTCACACACCTCTATAATGCTGGCGAAAGCCCAGAAGCACTCAAGGCTTATCAGCTCGCGCTCTCCAAATTGATAAACAGCCTCTCCTGGGGGCGTAAGATTATCAATCCGGAGCCCATCGGCCCCGCCGAGACGATTTTCTACATAGATCTGCGGGACTATGAATGGGATAGAAACGAGAAGTGGACACAGATTGAGCAGGTATATCCCTACAGCATCGAGTTCGACTCGGAAACCCAAGCGGGACTACTTGACAAACTAACACATCTGCGGCAAGAAATGTCCTGCGAGGTGCCTTATGTCTCTGTCGACTGGTTTTTGGCGACCGCCTCACTGCCACCGCTGTATCATGACATTCTGGATTTGCCTGAAACCGACCGGCAGTTGGAACAACGCCTTGAGGTGGATGTGGCGGGAAATCTCCAGAGTGCACCGGGGAAGCGCGTCCAGCGTGCAGGTTTCAATGAATCTGGCGTGTCGGCTAACAACCGGGTTGTGGAACGGCACACCTCAAGGTATGGCGCATATTGGAAATCTTACGACTTCGCTGGGAGTGTGGGTACGCAGAACGTCTTCACACACCCGTTGTCTTTCGAACATGATGGTGGTGAGATTGTCTTCAATCTGCCCAACGGGTTGCAGGCATACTATATCTCAGATGCATCGGGGAATCGGATAGATGTTGCACCGCTGGACATCGTTCGCAACCCTGCGGCGAGCGATCCTGCTGTGCGCAATGGGCTGTCGTGTATTGGGTGCCACACCGAAGGGATGAAAACCTTTGAAGATGGGGTGCGCGCGGTGATTGAACGGACAACGAACCCTTCGTATGACAGAGAACAAGCGTTGCGGCTGTATGTGGAACAAGCCGCGATGGATGAGCTAGTGCGCGAGGATACGCAACGCTACCGGAAAGCACTTGAAGCGACAGGGGGTGTGTTTGGAGGCATTGAACCCGTGCATCGCTTCCACGAGGCGTTTCAAGGGCCTCTTGATGCGGCGCACGCTGCTGCCGCTGTCGGTTGGGAAACCGAGGCGTTTCTGCAACAGATTCGTGAGAAGCCCATCTTAGAAGACTTAGGCTTGACAGGGCTGCTAGATGCCGGTAATGTGCAACGGGATGCTTGGACATCTAACTTTAGCGACATCGTCTCTGCACTGCATTCCGACGACGAGCCCAGCGTTATTATCCCACCGGATGATATAGACCGGCAGGACACTGTTTACATCCGCGATGCGAACCTGCGTTCGGCAATTGCATCGGCACTCGGTATAGCCCCCGGTGCAGCGATTACAGTAGAAGACATGGCAAGGTTGACGCGGCTTGAGGCGGATGAGGCTGGTATCCGCGATTTGACTGGGCTTGAGGCGGCGACAAAACTGGAACGGATAGAATTGCGACACAATGCTATCTCCGACCTCTCCCCGTTGGCGGAATTAACGCGCCTGAATAACATCAAACTCCGCGGCAATGAGATAACCGATGTGTCACCGCTCGCGCGCTTAATTAAAGTGGACTGGTTGGGGCTTGAGGAGAACAAAATCACCGATTTATCCCCGTTGGAGGGACTAACAAAATTGAACGGGATAGGGATTTCTGGCAATCCTATATCGGATGTGTCACCCCTTGCGAGTCTCAGCAGCCTGGAACGCATAGACGCTTGGCGTACCCCTATCTCCGACTTCTCCACCTTGGCGGCCTTATCCCGACTGAGATGGATAGAATTTGGCAACGATAAATCAATATCGGCACTTCCGTCTCTGAAGGGATTAAAAGCACTGAGACGGCTGGAACTTCGGGACACCAGTATCTCAGACTTCTCCGGGCTGGCGGAATTAACACAGTTGGAATGGTTATCCTTAGTGAATAACTTGATATCGGATGTGTCACCACTAAAAGATCTAAAAGGTTTGGAACATCTGAATCTTGATGCTAACGTCATCTCCGGCGTGTCGCCGCTTGCGAAGTTAACGCAGTTGGAAGTGCTGTACCTTGAGAACAACGTCATATCGGACGTATCCCCGCTTGCGGGGTTAAGCAACTTAGAACGGCTGGATCTTCGCAACAATGCCATCTCCGACTTTTCGTCTTTATCAGGGCTATCCGAGAAGACATTTATCCGAATGGAGGGCAATCCGGGTTTCCCATCGGGCGGTGCGAAAATAACAGGCCCCTGGTTATGGGCGATAGTACCGGGAACACGCCTTGATACCACCACAGATTTTCTGGCACGAGCGACAGGGGGTGCAGCGACAGAACTGAAGGTGGCTACCAATGGCGCAAAGGAGGGAAAGGCTGTCGGGGAGAGTACTTGGACACTTCACCGGCTCTCCATTAGTAGGGATAACATTAACAGAATGACAGATTCCCTCGGCTGGGGAACAGGTGAGGAGATATATGACCATGTTGTCTACGGTTCCGTGGTCTTGGATTCTCCAGTGGAACAGGAGACAACGATGCTCGTCGGGAGCGATGATGCAGTCAAAGTCTGGCTCAACGGAGAGTTGGTTCACAAGGCACTCGTTTCACGTGGGGCTGACGACTATCAGGATTTTTTCCCTGTAACCCTGAAACAGGGGAAAAATGTCTTGTTAGTCGCGCTTGATAACCGCGGGCATGGCGGGTTTAGCGGCTATTTTGGGTTTTCACCTGACGCGAAATATGAAGTATTCCAACCGAATATCCGTTTTATATTTTCCACAGAGACGACATCGGTTGAGGTCGGCGATACGTTTACCGTGCTTATGAACGCAGAAAATGTCACCGATTTAGCGGGGTGGCAAGCTGATATTGCGTTTGACTCCGCTGTGCTTGAAGCGGTTGAGGTGAGCGAGGGCGATTTTCTGAAGGCGGAGGGCGTAAATACCTTCTTTCAGGAGGGTGAGATTGATAACGAAACCGGTAAAATTACCGGTTTAAAGGCGGCTCGACTCTCCCCAGGCAAGGTGAGCAGACAAGGCACACTGCTCTCGGTGAAATTCACGGCCATCGCAAGCGGAGAAAGCAGAGTGACACTGCATAACTTTCAGGCAGGTTCCCGCGGTGGTAAGACAATCCTTTCGATTCCGCCGGAGATGACCGTTGTTGTGTCGGGGGAGGCACCCGCCTATCCAAAGTGGGATGTGAATACCGATGGCGTTGTGAACATCCTGGATTTGGTGATGGTTGCTTCAAAACTCGGACATCAGGGGGAAAATGACGCAGATGTCAACGGGGATGGCATTGTGAATATCCTCGACCTCGTCAAAGTGGCCGGAGAACTCGGAAACCATGATGCCGCCGCACCCTCCGCAGCACAGGGCATGCTGGAAGGCACTCCGACGCGCGCAGCAGTCCACCAGTGGCTGACACAAGCACGGCACTTACCCCTCACCGATGCCACCGTGCAACGGGGCATCCGCTTCTTAGAACAACTCTTGGCCGCATTAACCCCGAAAGAGACGGCACTGTTACCCAACTACCCGAATCCCTTCAACCCAGAGACGTGGATACCGTATCACCTTGCGGAGCCTGCAGATGTGACGTTGACTATCTATGCGGCGAGTGGTGTACGGGTGCGGACATTGGCGTTGGGGCATCAGGCAACAGGGCGCTATCAGCACCGGAGTCGTGCGGCGTATTGGGATGGGAAAAACGAAGTGGGAGAGGCTGTGGCAAGCGGTGTCTATTTTTACACACTGTCTGCAGGCGATTTCACGGCGACCGGTAAGATGTTAATAAGGAAGTAATCCCATTTGATTTGTAAGGGCGGAGCCTTGTCTCCGCCCGCCTTCTGAAAAGAAAAAACAATACAAACTGGGTTACTAAAGGTATTCTTCACTATTTTCAATAGTGGTGAAAACTTGGATTGTCAGAAGTCTCTTCTGACAACCCAAAACTGAAAATGAAAACAAAGGAGATAAGACTATGAGTGAAAATGGAAATACAAAAAGCAGCCTTGGTCTGCTCTACGGTATTGTTATTGCCATCGTAGCAGGGGCACTTATCGGGGGGCTTGCTCCAAATGTAGCGAGCCATACCACCGTTCTCGGTGAGATATTCTTAAACCTGCTCAAGATGATAGTTGTCCCGCTGGTGATGCTCTCAATGATAGTTGGCATTACCAACTTAGGCGACATCCGAAACCTCGGTAAAATAGGTGGTAGAACTGTGCTTTACTATATGGCAACCACGGGGCTGTCTGTCCTCGTTGGAATCATTCTTGTCAATGTGTTTATGCCCGGCCGCGGGCTCTCCCAAGGCGAGGAAGATCCCAATTTAGGCTATACCCTCAGCGGGGAGGAGATGCATACCGTCACGTTGGATGGGCAATTCAATAGAACCTATAACGAGAAGTATGTTGTCACGCTCGCCGACCAGAATGTTAAAGGGGAAGTAGAATCCATATCAGATACTACCGTCACTGTGAAGTCATGGACACTTTTGGATCCAAACGCAGTTTACGTAGTAACCAGTACAGGGGAGCGGTTGCTGTTCGTTGACGGTAAACCGGGTGAGATGCAACTCAACCCGACAGGGAAAGGTATTAACATCGCCCTCCCAATTGCGGGCGAAATAGAAGGCAAAGAAGAACGGGATATGTTGGGCACCCTGAAAGAGGTTGTCTTGGGCAACCCTGCAACCGGGAAAGAGGGGATGATTCCCGAAAATGTGTTCAAAGCCATGGCAAACATGGATATCCTCCCTTTAATCTTTTTCTCGCTTTTCATCGGCGGTGCTTTATCGGTACTTGGGGAACGGGGGAAGCCTGCGATTCAACTGATTTCGGGGCTAAATGATGCCGTGATGCAAATCGTCCATTGGATTATGTATATCGCACCGATTGGTATTTTTGGGCTAATTGCTGGCCGCATCGGCGAAGCAAAGGGATTTTCAGGCTTTTGGCCCGAATTGGTGGCTGTTGGAAAATATAGCTTCACCGTCATCTTAGGGCTCTCCGTTCATGGTGCCATAGTTTTACCACTGTTGCTGTTGATTTTCGGACGCAGAAATCCACTGGACTATGTGAAGGGGATGGCAACTGCCTTACTCAATGCATTTTCAACGGCTTCTTCGAGTGCCACCTTACCCATAACAATGGATCAGGTAGAAACGAAAAACGGTGTTTCAAAACGCACCTCCAGTTTTGTCCTACCGCTGGGTGCCACAATCAACATGGACGGCACAGCCCTTTATGAAGCCGTAGCTGTTATGTTCATTGCCCAGGTATATGCAATTTCAATGGAGCCAGCACAACAATTAGTTATTGTACTGACTGCAACGCTTGCTGCCATCGGTGCCGCGGGGATTCCTGAAGCAGGCCTCGTCACCATGGTCATCGTGCTTAGAGCCGTTGACTTACCGATTGAGGGTATCACTTTGATTCTCTCTGTAGATTGGTTGCTCGACAGGTTCCGCACCACAGTCAACGTTTGGGGCGACAGCGTCGGCGCAGGTATCATTGAAACATACGAATCCAAGAGTTCCGCAGAAGCACCTGCGACTTAGGGAGTCGCAGTAGGCATGGTGAGGTGAAGTTTAAGCAAATAATTGTGAATTGCGGCGGATGTATACTCCTGCAAATCCTTCGATGACGGGTAGGCACAAGGCACTACCTCTACTGGTTCAGACAATGAACACCGCAGGTGCCCCGATTCAATTCTTAAGCTTCATCTCACTGCGCCCTGACATTCAGACTTCATGACATTTCATCACAAACACAATGAACACGCAAAACGAATCAACCTCATCACATTCACAACAGCAACCATCAATCACCGGCGCGACAATTCTCGCAATCATCAGCGTCACGCTCGCTGCTGGCTGGATTGCATTCGCCTACTACAAAGGCGTACGCGCTGATGCAAATCGGATTCTGCTATTGCACCCGATCGTGCCGATGTTGCTCATTGTGCTGTTAAGCCGCGTTCACCGCTGGATTGAGATAAAAAGCATCGTTACCTTGGAAATTCTGATGATGGGCGTGTGGCTATTTCTCAGAATGCTAGGCACGCTGATGCCCTTTATTCTCGGCTTCGGGTTCGCATACCTCTTCAGATTTCTCTGGAACGCGTTCCCTTTCAAGAACGGATATCTACGCGGGATTACAACCGTTGTTATCCTTGTGCTCTGTGGTATCGCGCTGTTTTATTCCGGGCGGCGGGTTGGTGCTCAAGCGCAGCAAATGGGCAAAGGGTTGCAGAAATTTTATCACGAATCGCTCCTACCGTTTGTCGTCGGCGAAAAACTAAACGCGATGGCTATTGAGGAGTCTGGGGAAACGCGGACTATCTATCTCGGCACAAACCACAGCCTCTATGTCCTTCAAGAACCTGCGCGCTTGGAAAGCGCGCCGACATGGAGCAGAGCGACGATCAGAAAAGGGATTACAAATGGTGACATCATTGGAAAATCCATCCAGGCAATCGCTGTCGCTGACAACGTAATCTATGCTGGCACGCCAAACGGGCTATACCAACGCAACCAGCGTGACGAAAAACCTATCTGGACAGAACTGAAAAATGCTCCTTTCACGGGTACCTCAGTCCAGGCTATCAGCATTCCGAGTTGGGATAACTCCCAAATTTACATCGGAACGCAACAGGGGCTTTATAGCAGTGACGATTCAGGTAACACTTGGACACCGGTTGCACCGGAGACTTTTGGCATGCTATCTATTGTCAGCATCGTCTCTATTGAGGAGACAGATGAGAATAGCAAAACCGTTTATGTTGCCAGCACAGCAGGAACAGCACAGGAGTCTAACCGTCCGGCGAGGGCAGAGGCATCCAATCCGCAGGCGACAACATCTGTAAAGTCTGAGTCTACGGAAGAGGAGCAAACTGCCTATGGTAAGGGTACATCGGTGCATTGGCACATGGAAGGCTCCTCCCTCGACTGGGAACTCCTCCCTTCAGGTGACACTGTACCGCTGATTCACGCCATCGCGGCGGGCGATGGGGCCCATGCGGAACTCTACGCAGGTACATCTGAGGGCATCCATCACTGGACTGCCCTGAACAGATGGCAGAAACTGGAGGAGGCAGAACTACTCCCAAAATCTGTTTCGTTGTTAGTCGCCGCCCCTTCCGGGCTATACGCTGGCGACGAGCATATTCTTCGTTATAGCCCCACCGCCACAGAGAAAAGGCACTGGGAGGCGACCGTCGCCTCAAAGGCAGGCATTCTTAACACCTACAAAGATACATCAATTGGCAAGCAGGTACAGGCATACCTGACTGAAAGGGTACCGAGCCTGGCTCAAACTGGTGGCTCAGCTGTCAAATGGGTTTCAGGATTTGCAGGCTCCGCCGCTTTTCAGTTCGGTGGGCTTCTCGCCACAGTGTCCCTCGCGTTCATCATCTTTGTCTATGCAAGCCAATCGTTTGAAAACTATTTCCGCGCCCTCACGACACTCATACCCGAAACGTATCGCGCGACCGTCAAGGCATATCTGCGGGAAATTGATAAGAACATGCAACAGTATCTCAAAGGCCAGGTGACAGTCATCGCGATTGTGTCCGTGCTCTCCAGCATTGTGTACAGCATAATTGGCGTGCCATTCGCGCTGCTCATCGGCTTACTTGCCGGGTTTTGCAATGCCATACCCACTTTTGGTCCCTTCATTGGGGGCGGCTTCGCTTTCATAGCCATGCTGATGGGGCTGGCCGCGGGAGATTTCAGCGTCGTCGGTTTTCTGACTCGCAGTGCATTTTTGTTGGGAGCCATCCTCGGTATCCAGATGGTTGACAACTCGCTCATCTCGCCTAAAGTGATGAGCAGTGCTGTGGATGTCGACCCATTGCTCATTATGTTCGCCGTGATTGTTGGGGCATCCGTTCTCGGTTTTTGGGGAGTCTTGCTTGCCATCCCTATTATTGTTGTGATAAAATCTGCTATTGCTGTTTCACAACGAGGCACCACGTGTTAACGGAGAAAAAAGGGAGGAGTGGAAGGATGGAAGGGTAGGGCATCCTTCCATCCTTCCATCCTTCCACCCTTTCACCCTTCCATCCGTTTTGTCGGAGCGAAGGACCATTGTTAAAAATGCTCTGGAGGAACCCTAATGGAAGTCCAACACCCCATTGTGGCGATTGTCGGCAGGCCCAACGTTGGAAAATCGTCCCTCTTCAATCGAATCACCGCGTCCGCACCAGTAGGAACAAGGGCTGAACACGATGCTTCAGGCAGCAACAGTGCTCATCGCAAGGGAAAGCGGACTAGAAAATTCGCCGTTGTTCACGACACACCCGGCGTGACGCGCGATAGAAACTACGCAGACGTGGAATGGGCAGACCGCGCCTTTACTATTGTAGACACCGGGGGCCTGGACATTGATCCGGACGACCGGCTTATTGATAATGTCCAATTGCAGGTTGATGCCGCCTTAGCAGAAGCCAGTCTTATTCTCTTCGTCGTTGATGCCCGAACCGGTGTCATGCCGCACGATACCACGCTCGCGGACAAACTCAGAGCCGCCGACAAACCTATCTTCCTCGTTGTCAACAAGGTCGATAGTGAGCGGTTTCGCAATGAAGCCGCTGAGTTTTATACACTTGGATTGGCAGAACCGACTTTCACATCGTGTGTCCAAAACGATGGAATTTACGAACTCCTTGACCGGGTGGTGGATGTTCTCCCGGAAACTGTAGGGCGGGAACCCCAGGCAGCACCTGCCATGAAAATCGCAATCGTTGGCAGGCCCAATGTCGGAAAATCCTCGCTTATCAACGCGCTCCTCGGTGAGGAGCGAATGATTGTTGACGACCGGCCCGGCACGACGCGCGATGCCGTGAATATCCGCATCGTCCACGACAATGTCGCTTTTGAACTGGTAGACACGGCGGGGATGCGGCGCAAATCCGCAATTAACGACGAACTCGAATCCGCAACCGTGCAACGCGCTATCCACAGCATTCGCCAAAGCGATATTGCTGTCCTCGTCTTGGACGTAGTGCGTGAGATAGCCCAACAGGATAAGGCTATCGCCAATTTCATCGCACGGCATGGGAAAGCATCCGTGCTGGCGATGAATAAATGGGATCTGATAGACGAGAAGGATAACACAACGCACGGTGCGTTTATGGAGACGATAGCAGCGCAACTCCCCCAATTGGGCTATGTGCCGCGGGTTTTTGTCTCCGCAGCCACCGGGCAACGCGTTACCAGAATATTAGAGACTGCCCTGGTGGTTCACCGCGAGTATTGCACGCGCATTCCGACCCCGGCTCTCAATGCGCTGCTTGTCGAATTACGCAATGCCTATTCGCCGCCTCGCGTCAGAGGCTCGCGGCCATCACTCAAATATATCACCCAAATTGAGACAAAACCGCCCACGTTCCTGGTTTTCGGGCGAAATGTACATCGGATTCGCCCCCCTTACGAGGCATACCTGGTCAACAATATTCGCGAAGAATTCGGCTTCCACGGCACACCGATCCGCATCTATTACCGCAAATCGTAATTGTGCAAGGGGAAAGGGAAACCGGCACAAGGCACTGCCCCTACAAAGTCTTCCTATCCAAGCACGAAGCGAAGAAAAGCGGGAGGGGGAGGGGGAAGGGAAACCGGCACAAGGCACGGTTTCCCCCTACAAAGTCTTCACATCCTTCCCATGAAACACACAGAGGAGAAAAACCTTGTCCCGATTCAAAGTTTTTATCACACGCCCCATTCCTGAAGAAATTCTCGCCAAGATAGCAGCAGAGTGCGATGTGGATATGTGGCACACGAGTGCCATTCTACCGCCTATCGCCGAAAAGATTCCACCCCTCGATGGGCTCCTGACTTACGGACATGAACCCGTTTCTGCCGAGATGATGGATACAGCACCGAATCTTAAATCCATCTCTGTCATGGGTGTTGGCTACGACCATGTTGATGAGGATGCGGCTCGTGAACGCGGTATCGCGCTCGGACATACCCCCGGTGTCCTCAGCGATACCACTGCCGATATGACAATGGCACTCCTGCTCGCTGCGGCACGGAACGTTGTTCCAGCGTATAACCATGTCCAGGTTGCCAAAGCGTGGACGTACTACGATCCGAATATCCTCTGGGGCTATGATGTGCATCACGCCACATTGGGCATTGTGGGCATGGGGCGTATCGGCTATGCTGTTGCCAAACGTGCTGTGGCGTTTGACATGCGCGTCCTCTATTACAAACGCAATCGTCGACCCGATTGGGAAGAAGAACTTGGTATTGAATACGCTGAGCTGGAACACCTCCTGCAAGCCTCCGATTTCGTGACGCTCCACGTCCCGCTAACGGAGGAGACTACCCACATGATTGGCAAAGCGGAGCTGGCGTTGATGAAACGCACCGCCACCCTGGTGAACATTGCCAGAGGCCCGGTCGTCGATCATTATGCGTTGTATGATGCACTCGCGTCGGGGCAAATCGCAAGTGCTGCGGTGGACGTAACCGAGCCGGAGCCGATTAACACCGATCATCCGCTCCTCAGTTTAGATAACGTTATCATTGCCCCGCATCTGGGTAGTGCCACTATCCAAACGCGCATGAAGATGGCAACCATGGCAATGGAAAATTTACTCGCTGGCTTAAAAGGCGAACAGTTGCCCTACGCTGTCCTGCAACCGGGTTGGCACACGTAAGCATTATCCTAAAACACAGCCTGTCTCCTCTGGGGTTCTGAATCGCGCGGATTTATCGGATTTCTTTGGCTTTTCTTGTCACATCTGTAAGAAACACGGGAGGTTCCCTATAACTATGAAATTTCATAGCAAACCGCTAGAAATTGGCTTGATGACGCCACCAAAGTGTGGTAAACTCTAAAGTGATTTGCAACGCTCACTCAGCCGAAAACTGCAATTTGAACAAAACCCCGCTATTCACACACAGGAAATTGATTATGACGGGTAAAAATACCACTACAGATGCAGTTGAGATTATGAACCATTACTTTGTCAAGGGGGATCCCGAAGAAATAAAACGTTTGGAAGAGGAAGATGTCAAATTCGATATCTCTCTGCATATCTATAATCTACGCACCTCCGGCGGGCAAACGCAAGAGGAATTCGGTGAGATAGTCGGAGTTTCCCCCCGCATTATTGACGACCTGGAGGAAGCCGACTATCAAGGTGATTCGCTTGCCATGCTCGCGCACATCGAAAAAGCGTTGTGGCCTCATGTTTCTGCCCTCAGTTTTCCCACAAAAGAGGTTTACCCGAATGCACTCATCGGCACAACGTTAACCGGGCTTAGACTGAGATGTTTCCGATACCTCCCACACAGACAAGGCACCGACGATCCAACAGCGGCATTTACCACATTCAGATTTAATGTGGGAACGCTGCACGGCAGACAGTATACATTGGCTGAACTCGTCCCCTGGCTCCACGCCCTCAAAATG
Organism: uncultured Poribacteria bacterium; assembly: GCA_958295855.1. Lineage (GTDB taxonomy): Bacteria > Poribacteria > WGA-4E > WGA-4E > WGA-3G > CATQHH01. Next base: position 2,968,671 of record OY282383.1, read on the forward strand.
AACCGGCAAGAGCTGAACATGTTCGCGCTCGCCAAGATGAAAGCCTGGAGCCACCTTGCTGGTGGCTTGCTGGTCAAACTATCGGGCGACCCGAGCGAATATATCCGCGCCGTAGATACGCATACACAGCTCATTCGCGCAGCCATCCACTTTCTTGAAACGGGAGAACGCACCGCGCTCAAACAGTGGCAACAAGATATGGGACCGCAGGAAGAAGCGCGCTATCGCGCAGAATTGGAGAGGGCTCTCTCCGCTAAGGCGTTTGAGGCACTCCCCGATACAGAGTGGCTGACGCACATACTGATTGAATGCACGTCGCTTATGGGCGCCGTGGTATATTACCCCTGCAAAGCAGGGGTAAATACCTAGCAGCCGCAAATACGCCGCACATCGCGGATTTATCCGATTTCGCAAACGATTCTAAAAAGATGGAAGGAGAAACTCACACATGCTAAGAATCAGGGAGGAAGGCATCGCCAAGATAGCTGTGAAGGGTTTTAAGTCAATAGCGGAGGAGTGCGAAATTGACATCCGCCCGCTGACAATCCTTGCAGGCGCGAACAGTTCCGGGAAATCCAGCATCATGCAACCGTTCTTGATGCTGAAGCAGACGCTGGAGGCACCCTATGATCCAGGGCCGCTGTTGATTGATGGACCGAACGTTCAGTTTACTGAGGTAGAACAATTTCTATCCAAATTAACTGGAGAAAGAGGAACAGATTGTTTTCAAATTCAAATTGAGATTCGTGAAGTCGGTTGGTTTGACTCAGTTGAAGTCCATTATTTTGACTCAGTACAGACGATTTTCAGAAAAGGACAGAGCGGCATTGAAATTATCAAAATGACCGCCGAAAAAAAATCAGCAGATGATCCACCCTCATTTCCGTCCAAACGGACGACCTTGTCACCCAATATGCCAAGGGTAATACGTTCTAGATGTACCTTAGAACCACCGCTTGACACTTATTGGCCTAAGCTCTTCGACGTTCCGAATCTGATCACCGACAGCGTCAACAGAGAGATTACCGAAAGCATTCACCTCCCCGGATTACGGGGCAACCCAGAGCGCACCTACAAACGCACCGGCACCGGTCACCGATATCCCGGCACATTTGAACATTATGTTGCAACCATCATTCACGAGTGGCAGGAAAGGACAGATAAACCCTTGGAAACATTAGGCAATCCGTTTGATAGAGATGATCTGGGAGAAGAATTCCAAGATTACCAAAACTATAGTAATCCTGAGGCTATTCTCGACGAAACGCTTCATGTACTAGGTCTGACAAGAAAAGTTGCTGCCCAAAGAATCGGTGACACTCGCATTGAACTTCAAGTCGATCGCCTTCCATACGACAGCACTAGTGAAACATCCATGGTGAACATTGCCGATGTAGGATTGGGTGTCTCCCAAGCATTGCCTGTTTTGGTGGCACTGATTGTCGCAAGGCCATCGCAGTTAGTGTATCTTGAGCAGCCGGAACTGCACCTCCACCCTCGTGCCCAGGGCGCCTTGGCACAAGTGCTGGCAGATGCGGCGAAACGGGGTGTGCGCGTCGTCGCCGAAACGCACAGTTCACTGCTACTTTTGGGAATCCAAACACTTGTTGCCGAAGGACACCTACCGCAGGAATTAGTCAAGTTGCACTGGTTCACACGGAACCAAGATGGTGCAACCAAAGTTGTTAGTGCTGACTTGGACGAATCGGGTGCTTACGGGGAGTGGCCCGAAGATTTTGACGATGTCGATCTCAAAGCACAGAGTCGTTATATAAAGGCAGCACAATCGCGTTTCGTTGAAAGGATATAATATGCCTTCAAAAGGTGCGAAAGGACTCGTTGTGAATGCCTCGGTTGCCCGGGCCGCTGGTGGTGAAGGAGCAACAGCATCAGTATCAATCAACTGCACCGAATTTCTTGAAACCTTTCGAGACAAATGTCCGCACCACATTGTGATGACGTCCGAGCTGTACGAGGAATGGAATAAACATCAATCAAATTTTGCAACGAGATGGCGGAGATCAATGCTTGCCCAAAAGCGACTCACTTATGTCACACCTCGCCAAAACAGAGCATTGTATGACAAAATCGAAAGGACAGCAATCCGAGAAAAAGACATTGAGGCACTGCAAAAGGATTTTCATCTCCTCCAAGCAGCACTCGAAACCGATCAGACTATCATTTCGCTTGATGAAACCATCCGGCAGTTGTTCGCACTAGCCTCTCAACAGGTTGGCGACATCCGAGACATCATTTGGGTGAATCCTGACCGGACATCAGAAGAAGACCCTATCGCTTGGCTCCAAAACGGAGCACAGCGTGAAGCACATCGTCAGCTTTCTGCTTGATTCTTCTACATTCATTGAGTTCTATACAAATGCTGTCCCTAGACAATTACCCTCGCCAATTCAAATCAATGCTGGTGTACCCGTGCGTGTATTGGTGCAGATGGGCCGGTAAGCCTGCTAAGAACTGCTTACCCACGTCTGGAATCTCCCACGGAATATTGATGTGGTGGTCCCGCCTCCGAAAACCGATGGCACACGACAGCCGAATTTCATCAATCTGGTTTGGAAATGCACCGTGATAAGTGCGGTGCGCAAACACAATCATATCGCCCGGATTTGTGAAAAGCGGCACTAACCCCGGAATATCAAAACCCACATAAGGTTTCTCTTCTTCACCGATCTTATAGAAAGAACGCCTATCCGCTGTCATGTTGAAACCTTCAGGGCCTTCCCAGTTCTCCACATGAGAATCCTCGATGACGCATAAGCCACCGTGTTCTGGCCGAGAACCCGTCAAGTAAAACCATTTGCCCGATGGCCACAGCCCACGATTCAGCACGTCTCCCGAATTTTTCGGTGCCGCTGTAGAAAACCCACACCAGTCGGTGTGCCATGCAACCGGCTGGGATTCCGGCATTCGAATAATCGCAGCAGACCTGTGAACAGTCATCTCCTCTGTGCCAATCAGGTAGCGGTGGATTTTCATAAAGGGTTCGTATTCCAGCAGCTGCCAAGCCGCTGCTCCTGATTCGATCCAAGCGTGTCGGGTGCTACTCTGCCCGCGCGCCAACGCTCTGTTTGGATCCGTCCCATCAAAAACTGCCTGTTTTAAATTATCAACGACATCAGAAGGTAAAACGTTTTTGATAATTGCAAAGCCGTGTGCCGCTAGGCATTCGGACATGAGAGCAAGCTCATCCACTTCAAACTCGTAAGTGTAGTCAAGCTCCGGTTTTTGAATCTGTAAATACGCTTCCATCAGTGACTCCTAAATATCCTTCAGATCTAACTATCTGTTGTAAACGCTGCGTGCTGTCATTATATCAGACATGCGTCGTTGCGTCAATCTCTTCTTGTAGGCACGTGGAGCTGCGATACACATTTCGGCCTTACAAGGCTAAAAACCTAAAACCTAAAACTAAATGTCACCTAGAGCTAGTCATAATCTCCTTGCACTAATTGCCAACTTTTGTTAAAATGATACTATTGACGTTTGGGTACTCTCACAAGGCAGTGATAGTATTCAGCCTTATCAACTTTTGTAGGAGGAAGAGAATGAGTCAGACCGTTTTTCTCGGAGAACACGAAGTCACATTTCCGGGTCCGCAGCTCGGCGTACTTCGCGATTGCAATGCAGTGCTTGATTCCGCCGAGGGATTGCACCAACAAATAGATACGGACGGGTATCTACTCGTTCGCGGCTTAATTGACCGGCGGAAGGTTATGGCGGCCCGCCGCGCGATGCTTGAATACGCCGATGGCTCCGGAAAAGATGGCGTGTTCAGGCCGGGCACCGATATAATGGATGCCTTTGCAGGGGAGGGGAGTCCAGGGCGTACCATGGGCTCGCCTGCCGTTACGCATCATCCAGATGTCCTCTCCGTTTTGGAAGGTGCCGAGCTCTTCGCGTTCTTCCGAAAATTCTTTGGAAGCGATACCCGCACCTTTGATTACAAGTGGCTCCGGTTTATCCGCCCTACCGTCTGGTCGGGCCCGCATTTTGATGTTGTCTATATGGGCAGGGGTTCAAAGCAGTTGCACACCTGTTGGGTGCCGTTCGGCGATGTGCCGGCTACGATGGGGACGTTGACTGTGCTTGTCGGTTCGCACAACCTCCCCAGTTTCGCGCGCATTCGGGATACCTACGGCAGAACGGATGTAGATAAAGACGGAACGCCCGGCCATTTCGGACGCGACCCGATGGAAATTAGCGAAAAGTACGGTGGCGAATGGCAGACAGCGGATTTTGAGATGGGCGATGTTATCATCTTCACGATGCATACGATGCACACGTCTACCAAGAATCTCTCCGATAGGTGGCGCATCAGTTGTGACATCCGTTTCCAACCTGCAGCAGACGCAATTGATGAACGGTGGGTAGGCAAAAACCCTATATCGCACACCGGGAGTCAGAAGATTTCGTTTGAGGAGGCACAGAAGCAGTGGGGGCTGGCGTAATGTCAGCGGATTCAGGGCTCCGCTCGTTTGTAGGAGTTGCCCTATGGTGAAGGAGAACCGAATGACATACACCATAACAGATATGTCCCCTGAGCAGTTCGGCGCGTGGGTTCTGCCGATTGTAAAAGGGACACTTTTTGAATCTCGCGAGCGACTTGCTAAATTAATCGCCGAAGGTGCCGAGTGCACAGCACTAGAAACGGAGTTCCGTGAGTATTTTGAAGGCTATTGTGGTTTGGCATTTTCGTTAGAGAATGACGAGGAAGCACTGCTCTCAATATTGGATACGTGCGATACCTTCGCCCCGCTGCGGCATCGGGTTGCAGTTGTGGAGTCTAAGCGGAAAACCTCGGAATTGGGGCGCGAGTTACGACGAATGGGGGTACGCCCCTACGCAGATCCCGCACCTGCGATTAAGGTTGCAACGTTAACAGATGCAGACTTCCGCCACCTGATGGAAACCTTTGTAAATTGGCCAATTTTTGCTGCCCGAGCACGGGTTGTCAAACTGTTGGCGGAAAGGCCTTCAGTGGCCGGTGCCTCTCCCTTGAGAACGGCATTTTTAGCGTTTTTCGTCTGCTACCTAGAACTTGAGCAGTTTCTCGAGGATTACGACTACGACGGAGATGACGATTTGGAGTTGCGCCCTGAGGTTGACGCGGAATTAGATTGCAGCATCGCCGAGGTCGAAGCAGGCACACCTGAACTGATTCCGATAGAAGAAGTGGCGAAAAAATTGGGACTCAAGTTCTGACTTAGCGCGTTTAGATGCAAACATAAGCGTACGAAAGTCATTGTTGTTCACCGGGTTGGACATCGGAGCAGTGTCTATTAGGCGGCAATTGCTGTCCCGTAGTTTCCTTGATTTCCTGTCAAGATCGAGGTTTTGGTGCGCGCCCGTGCCTGTCCCAAAAGTGATTAGCCGAACAACGCCCGTCGCATCTGACGCACTGCCTGACGAATTCTATCCTCGTTCTCCACAAGCGCGATGCGGATGTAACCCTCACCGTTGTGCCCAAAGCCTGCACCGGGGGAGACGCAAACCTCAGCCTCATTCAGGAGTTTCATCGCAAAATCCATAGAACTCAGGTGCCGCCACGTTTCAGGAATAGGAGCCCAGACGAACATGGATGCCTTCGGTTTTGCAACCTTCCATCCAATTCGGTTTAAGCCCTCAACCAGCACATCGCGGCGCTTCCGATAAATGTCGGCATTCTCCATAACCACATCTGCCGGGGTTCGCAGGGCCATAATCGCGGCAACCTGAATCGGTGCGAAAATCCCGTAGTCGTAATAGCCTTTAATGCGTGCGAGAGCTTCGATAATTTCTCGATTTCCGACTGCAAACCCGCACCGCCAGCCAGCCATGTTGTAGGATTTGGAGAGGGAGAAAAATTCAACGCCTACATCCTTCGCACCCCTTGCTTGTAAGAAACTGGGAGCCTTATACCCGTCAAAGACGATGTCCGCGTAAGCCAAATCGTGGATGACTATCATCTCCTGTTGCTTTGCGAAGTCAACAACCTCCTCGAAGAAATCCAACGCCACCACAGCACCGGTGGGGTTATGTGGGAAGCTCAGTATGAGCACCCTGGGTCTCGGCCAAATATCGCGTGTGATTTCGGCGAGAGAGGGAACAAAATGGTTTTCCTCAGTTAATGGAATACTGACAACGCTTCCTCCCGCGAGGACGATGCTGTACGTATGAATGGGAAACGTCGGGTTGGGCACCAGCGCCAGGTCACCTTCGTCAATTAGGGCTAAGGCGAGATGGCCAAGCCCCTCTTTGGTCCCGATGACGGCAATCGCTTCCGCGTCCGGGTCGATGTCTACACCGAACCTGCGTTCATAATGCCAACTGACTTCGCGACGCAGATTGAAGATGCCGCGCGAAGCCGAATAGCGGTGATGCCGGAGCTCCTGTGCTGCGTCTGTCAGTTTATCAATGATGGGTTGCGGAGTCGGTTGATTCGGATTACCCATCCCCAAATCAATAATATCTATTCCCAGCTGCCGGCGTTCATGTGTCAACTGTTTGAGTTTGCCGAACATGTAAGGCGGAAGCCGATTTAAGCGTTTTGAAAAGATATTCATTTTTTCTCTGAAATCCTGATTTTTTTCCAGTTGTGTTAACAAATAGGACTTACACAAAATCCGTTGCTTTGCTGGCATGATCTGTTTAAAGCGGGCTAGCTGCGTCAGTCCTGACCCATTCATTTTCCTATCTATCGCGCTGCCAATATGCCCTTAACCGCTCACTCCAATTCCAGATAACCCGTTGCGAGTTTGGATGCACAATTTGCCGCCGATGGAGTTCGGCTTCTTGAGCAAGCAGCTTCTCTCGGCACGCCTTAATAACTTCGTTGTATCCCGCCGTACCTGCGAGGTTTTTCGTTTCCCCTGGGTCAGCTTGCCGGTCGAACAATTGTTCAACGCCGAGCTGTTCCGCATCCGGTCCGGGCGGCAGGAAATCCCCCACCGCTTTTGGTTTATATTCTGTAACGTATTTGTACCCATCGGTGATAATTGCGCGGCCCCAATAATTGGACTCTATGTAGACGTGCTCGCGCCAAGGGGCCTCTTTCCCTTCGACGAAGGGACGGACGCTCATCCCCTGTACCCCTTCGGGTGCCTCGATGCCGGCATAATCACAGACGGTCGGGAATACGTCTACCCCAGAGACGAAGTGCGTCTCATCAAATTTATGTTTTTTTACACAAATGCCATCGCCTAAGCACGCAACGATGAAAGGTACACGCACGCTCTCCTCGTATAGGGTGAATTTCTGGAACATCTGGTGGCTACCGCATGCCTCCCCGTGGTCCGCGCTGAAGATGATGAGCGTGTTTTCGTGCAGAGACGTTTGCAGCAGCAGGTCGAGCACCCGTCCAATCTCCGCGTCAACCTTTTCAATGAATCTGTAGTAGTTCCAGATGAGGTATCGCCACTGGAGCTCGTCCCAACCGCGCACCGCTTTAAGGATCGCTGCATGGATGAGCGCGTCATCAACCCTGCGGCAAACGCGGTGCAGCACCGTTTCCCGTTCGTCGTAGTTGAAGTTTTCTGGAAGCGGCGGCAATGCATCTTCCGAAATAATTCCTTGTTCGACAGGGTTTGGGATGTGTTTTTCCTCATGGTTGTGCAGATATTCGCACACGTCATGCGGATCGATGTAGCCGATTTGGAGGTAAAAGGGTTCGTCTGCATCGTAGGTTGTCAGGAAATTTGCGACGGCGTGGGTGGATGCTGAGTCGTAATATGCGGCACCGCCTGCGCCGATATTGCGCTTCCCGTAATAGAGCGTGCGAAAACTTTCACGCACATCTCTGCCGGGGACATGCCACTTGCCACAGTGGAATGCCTTGTAGCCATTGGCGTTAAGCACCTGCCCAAGGTCGGGAATGTCTGGGTGCAGATGCCCACCGTTGAAAGGGACACCTGTTTCAGAGGTATACAGCCCCGTTGCCCAGCTCGATCGAGCCGCAGCACACACCGGGTCGCTGCAATAAGACTTGCTAAAGGATGTTCCGTTTCGGTGGAGCCGGTCGATATTGGGCGTGTGGAGGTACGAATTCCCGTGAGTTGAGAGTGCGTTCCACGAGTGCTGGTCGGTACTAAGAAAAAGAATATTGGGGCGTTTGCTCATGAGCTGTTCACCATCTTCTCTTTAAGCACCAGCGTCTCGAAAGTGCTCGAAACAATGGCGATATCCCCGTGCGCATCAAGCCACCAATACGATGGGGGGACACCCACACCATACAGGTAATAGCCATAAAGGGGAATGGGGGTTTGTATAGCCTCAAGGAAGCCGAGTCTATTTTTCGGTCTGAGTTGCTCCAGATCATCGAGGAAGGCGATGTCTACGCCGTCGTCCGATTTTTGAAGCGTTTGGGCAAGGGCCGGAATCACGTCGAAGAGTGTCCAATTGCATGTCAGCGGCACGGACTCGTCCACTCTTCCAGCAACGATTCTGCTGTCGCCGATGTAAAGCGTAATCTCCTTGTCTGAAGTCAGCTCTCCATCACATCTCATTCTGAAATATGCGTCTTTGCCACTGTTTCGGCTATCAACTCGCCAATTCTTTTCATCCATGAGGGGGCGATATGCCTCATCCTCACAAAGGAATTCGAGCTGCACATCCTCTCCGCTCGTCGTATTCTGGTATCGGACAGAATATTCCCAATATGGGGTCAAAAGGTCCCAATATTGGATAGAAAGGTCCGACAAATCCCCGGTTTCCTTCCGACGTTTAATGGTGGCTGTGCCGATACTCAGCGTTTCATCCGGCTCATCCTCGCAGCCGTAGCCACGCCAAAAGTTCGGGAGGATATTGTAAACGTGCGTGATGGTCTGCCCCGCTTCCGCGTCACGCAACCCTGATTGGGTATAATGTCCACGGAGCGTTTGGCGCAGTTCTTGTGCAAATTCGGGCTTTTGTGCCCCATAATTGTAGTCAAATGACCAGTGGAGCCCATTATTATGGTTCATGATATTACGTACAGTGTTTTAATTGTAAAAGTTCATTCGACGTGGTTGCTTTGTGTCTTCATTGACTATTCTTAACAATTGCGGCCTGGGCGGGAAGTTTACCGGCTGCGGTGTTGTGGGCATAACGGGTGGGTTCGGGCAAGCGATAGCCTCGGCAACATGCCAATGTGAACGTGCGTGCCGAATCCAACGAGATACGGTGGCCTGTTGATACGTACACCGCCCGAACGTTGGTACGGGTTCGGACAACAGCCCCGATAACCTCGTCCTTGGCTATAAGGTGGGTATACGCACCCTGTTCCGTGTCGGGTTCCTCGTGTTGTCCGCACAGGCGAGACTTTGCACACCCAATCGTCGGTTTATCCAAAATCAACCCCAAGTGCGATGCGATCCCGAACTGCCTCGGATGTGCAACACCTTGTCCGTCCACTATCACGAGATCCGGCTCCGTTTGTAGTTGTGCAAAAGCCGTCAGAAGGGGTGGGATTTCCCGAAACGAGAGCAACCCCGGTATATAAGGAAAACGAACAGGGCTGTCAGTAATCACACTATCCACTACCTGTAATTCCGGGAAGCTGAGGACTACCACCGATGCACGGGCAATGTCCTTTTTCAACCCGATGTCTACCCCTGCAACAGTTTCAATTGTGCCAAACCGATCTGTCTGAATCACCTGAGTGCGAAGCCTGTTTTGGAGATGTCGTGCTTCTTCAGGTTGAACATCCCAGGAATGGAGGGTGTGGTACTGCATAGCTGCCGCTGCTCGTTTTCACGTAAACGTTGTGCCGTTCTGTCATGTTTTAAGCATTCCTTGTATGGCTTTACGCGTTGCATGCCTAACAACAATTATAACAGAAACAGTGTCAATTGTCAAGCGTTTTTGGCGGACTCTCTTCAACTTCAAGCATTCGCGGCTTCGAGATATGCTGAATGCCAGCAAAGAAAGCACTGAGAATCAGATAGCCGCCGCCGATTCCTATGAGTGTACCTAACCCCCCAATAATAACTTCAATTCCGTTAAACATCATGCAGGTTCTCCTTCCGATGAAATTTCTACGGTGTCCATAGCGAGCTTTTGAAGTTTCTCGTTCCGTCCTGAAATTTGAAACTTCTACCCAAAGCATTGCTAAAATAAACGATGTATCTATCAACTGGTTTCAGATTTGTTTATGAGCATTCCATTCTCCGGTAGGCGAGCTCTCCGAATCGCGACGGCTCTTTGCCCTACACCCCTAAATAAGCAAAAGTTGTGCCATCTCCAGAAATCACACAATAACGGGATAGGTTGAGACAGCGTGTCATATTAGACACAAAAAATAGGGAAAACTGGGCAGGCGGTGTGGTAAAATAGAAACATGCATCGGGAGGGCACGGTGGACACAGTTTTCGGCTGTGGCTGAAAGCACGCTTGGATGAGGATTAAGAATTTAATTCGGCAGTCCAATGCACTGGGATACCCGAACGAGTTCAGGCATCCCCAGGAAAATGGGATATAAAAAAGAAAAATTAGATAAAACGTAACCTTATTTTGATTTTAACGTCAAAGTAAATAAACGGAATTCTTATGAGGGAAACAGATGTTATATTTAGACACACTCGAAAATCTAACACAAGACAGCGCACACAGCGCAGAAAAAGGGCGGTTCGTTATTTCCCATGAGGCAGTGGAGGGGCTACGGAATATCGGTGAACTCACGCCCGCTGCGGAATTGTTGCAAAAATGGGACATGCACGCACTTGGGTGGGAGGAATTTCAGCAAGCCTTCAAAGCGGAACTTCGGAAAGAGTACAGTAAAGGTGACAGCAGCAGGCTTAAAGGATTGGCAACTTACTGCATCGAAAACGATGTGACGCTCTATTCACCGGAACCCCCCGGCGAACAAACCTATCGGGCAATTTTGGCAGAGGTAATTAACAGCATCTGGGAACGGACGGGGGAAACAGTGCGCGCTGTCGATCGTGCCGCTGAACCCGTTGCAGGTAACGAGCTCTCCGAAACCCACCGGCACCACATGGAGGAAGTTGCCAACGATTGCGAGCATTTTCAGCCAACACCGCAAAGCCGACATCCCAAATCCTGTCTCCGCTGTGAGCATTTAGAGACACAGATTTATGCCTGCGTGAAACTAAACAAACCTGTCATTGAATACAAGTGGACATAACCTGTATGGCCGGGGTTTCCATAGTGCCTGTCCGGTGCTAGGCTCCCTATCCGCGCGTGCAAGCCATGTCACAAGCGAAAATTTCCAAAAATTCGATGATAATTGGCGGCACGAGGTGTTCAATAGGTTTACCCTGTTCCAGGCGTTGGCGAACCGCTGTTGAAGAAATATCAGCATAAGCATCTGGCAACACAATGGCGGAAACATACGGTGCATACAGACGAACCTCCGGTTGTGCCATGAACGTCTCTATTGTCTCAATGTCTGCTTCGGCGCGATTCGCAACAATGAAACGACACGCAGAAAACAGGGCCCGCAAATCGGCATGGAAGTCTGCGTAGTATTTCGCGTCGAAAATTCGGATGAGGGTGTCATATCCGACAATGAAATGGAACTCGGTTTCTGGCGGGAACACGGCTCTTAAGGCAGCAACTTTGTCGATATACCTGCCGTGGCTGGAGGCTCCGATGGACATGTCATGGCTTTGGTTCAACTGGCTCTCCGCATATCTCTTGAGCGTGAGTAACCGCGCGGCGAGCGGCCAACCGAATACCTCTTTATCCACATTCGCCTTGGCGAGAAGCATAAGCGACTCATCCAGTTGGAAGCGCGCTTGTGTCTCCTCAAGCATCTTGATATGTGCAACAGTCAGCGGGTTGAAGGAGCCCGAAAAAACACCCAATTTCTTGCCAGCTTCACGGAGCGGCCGAGCGGAACGGTGCACCAGTTCTACTCGCGGCGGTGCCGCCGGGTCCAGTTGATCGACGAGTTGGAAAAGCCTGTCGTACTCTGGGTATGTTCGGAATTTTTCAAGGTGTTTCATCATTCGGTTCTTTTGGCAAATGCGTTTGCACTAGCTTGCAATGGACAATTTGGCTTCCTCCCAGATTGCGTCTAGGCTTGCCAGATCGTTTGCTTCAAAGGTGGTGCCGCGGCGTTCCAATTCTGCTTCCATCCATTTAAAGCGCGTCATAAACTTGCGATTTGCCCTCCGCAACGCCTCTTCGGCTTGAGCGTTCATGAAACGGCACAGGTTAACGACAGCAAACAGCAGGTCACCCAGTTCCATCTCAACAGCATCCGCGTCATTTTTGTCGAGGCTTTCCTTCACCTCTGCCAGTTCTTCGTCAACCTTTGCGATGACATCGGTGCGTTCATCCCAATCAAAACCGACGCGTGCGGCTCTGCCTTGTATCTTCTGTGCGCGGAGCAGGGCAGGCAGCGCGTTCGGAATGCCATCAAGCACCGATTCCCGGTCTTCGTAGCCTGCCTCTTGACGTTTGATCTCTTCCCAGTTTTTCACGACTGTTTCTGCGTCGTCGGCATTGACATTGCCAAAGACATGCGGATGTCGCCGGATAAGTTTTTCTGTCAACGTTTCAATCACTGCGTAGATGTCAAACGCCTGCTCTTCTGCTGAAATCTGTGCCTGGAGCATGACATTCAAGAGAAGATCGCCCAGTTCCTCTTTCAACTTCCTCGGGTCGCCTGCGTCAATCGCTTCGAGCGTCTCATAAGTTTCCTCAATGAGTGTGGATTTCAGCGTTTCATGCGTCTGCTCCCGATCCCAGGGGCATCCGTGCTCGCTTCTTAACGTCGCAATGACAGTGACAAGTGCCTCAAACAATTCTTTTTGCATAAAGCGAATTCCTTTAGTGTGTTGTCCTCTTTTTTAGCACCTTCAAGTGCTGTGCTACCTCCGAATATCGGGTAGCTTCGGCGAAGTAGGTGAGATAGAGTTCATAGAGTTGGATAGCACGGACATAGTCTTTCTGTGTTTCCGCTTCGCGAGCACGTGCCTCTAATGCATCCGCTTTGGCGTTCAACAACTTTGTAAGCCGTTGCGCCGCGCGTTCTGCAAAAACGCTCCCGGCGTAGGTGTGGCGAACCGCCACTAACGCTTTCACCACTTCAGCGTACGGCTTCTCATCCGCTGTCTTTTCAAGCATATCGAGTTGTGCGTTCGCTTGTGTGGCGAGCTGCTTCGCCGATTTTTCCGCGGTCAGGCACAATTCTGTATCCGGCAAGATCTCCGCAATTTGGGCGTAAAGCGTAAACGCCTCCCCCAGTCTGCCGTGCTTTTCAGCCGTTTGTGCCTTCTCAAACTCCGATTCAACCTGTTTCACCGGCCCATGAGCAATGAGCCACTCCCGCATCTTCGTCTTCGCCAACCAATTTCGGGAGAGGCTGTGCGTTTCGCCCGGCCACCCCTCAAACGTTACATCGGCCCCCCACGCCGCATAAAGTTGCGATGCCCGTTTTGCACGCGGATAATGCGGTTCATCTAATTCCCCCGCCCCGTAGAAGATGGGATGTCCGCGAATCAGTTCCGCCGGCGGTGGGTTCATATCCACATCGCGCCTGCCCGCGCCCAGCACTACTCTACCAGCCAACTGCTCCAGCAGTTGCTCACCCAGAACCGTTGTAGAATAGCCACCCTGGCTATAGCCGCCCATGAAAATGTATGCCTGTGCGACGTTTAAACGCGCTGACATCAGTGCTAACGCCTCGGCAAAAAACGCTTTCTCTGCCGCTGTTTCGGATGGCAGGAGCTTCTTGTAATAGGTTTCAGTTGCGTAATTCATCCCCACAACGATAAACCCTTGTCCCTTTGTCACCTGTTTGAAGGGCCAGGTTGTCGATGAACCACGGTAGCCATGGTAACAGAAAATAATTGGCCATGGCCGTTTGTCCGTATAATCGACAGGAACGTAGACGAGAAACGTTTTCCCTGCCTTCGGGGCCGCGATGCGAACTTCTGCCCCCGGTGCCACAAGCGCGTCAACCGCGAACGCACCGCTAAGCGGGAGCAGCAAGAGTCCGCTGATACATAGGCACCTTCTACTACGGAACAAAGTGAAAAGAAGAAAAGGTAACATTCTCATATCAAAGTTCTCCCGTAGGCGAGCTCTCCGAATCGCGACACTCGTCACTGTAAATCTTCCAACTGAATAATCAATTGACCGAGTTGAAGCCGCAACAACAGCGTATAGATTTGCATAAGCAGCGTGACTTGTGCTTCTGTCGGCAGGTCGCTGGCATAAATCACCGCTAGTAATTTGTCCGCCCGCTCGCGGACCTGCTCGGCTTTCTCCAAATCGTCTTCTTCTGTCTCCGGCGTGCTCTCTTTGATAAACTGCCAAATCCGATCCTGAATTTCAAGGGTATAATTTTTCGCCATCTCGGTGCGCGCCCGTTTGGCAGACTCCACCCAGATGGTATTCGCCTTCCAATTCAGCATAAAAGCGATGCTGTTGATAATCACATCGCGAAGGCTATCCTCACCGGAGATGAGTTCCTCCAGATCGGTAAGGCCTTCTGCCCCTGCGGAGAAGGTCCGAACGCGCGTGTACTGCTTCAGATTAGTTAACATCAGTTCATTTTCAGTCATGAGATGCCAAAAGTCTGCACTTGTTGAAAGTAGCACCTCGATGCGATTACAAAGCGCGACAGGCAGCTGCGTCCGGATGCAGTAGTAGTGCAGGCTGTGGAGTCGGCTTCGAAAGAGTTGCAAGTTTTCAGGCGTCTGGATATCCGACAAACCTGCAATATGCGGAAGGAGCTCCTCCCGGATCTGATTCAAAAGTGCATCAATAGTGCGTTCAGCATTCATAGTTAATATCATAGCAGATTTGCCGATGTATGTCAAGTTTGTGCCGCTGCAAAAAACTTGACCCAAATTGGCAAACCACCTAACAATGCAAAACATTGCTTGACATTTCATGCAAATTTATGCTAAAATCCGAAATGATGCTGGGCAAAACCGAACGAAGGTGGCGAACATGCAGTACGGACGCATTGAGTGGCATTTTCTAGATTCTAAGAACGTTAGCATGCAAACACAGCCTGGTGCTGGGTCCACCGCGCAATTGCACATAGGAAAAGTGAAACTGGACAAAGTGCTAGCAGCGAAAGGAGAACGAAAGTGGAAAAACAAATAGCATCCGAGATTATAGGAAACGATGATGCGGAGATGGTGCTTATCCCCGCCGGTAAATTTGAGATGGGCAGCAACGATGCTAAGGCACATGCCGATGAACAGCCAGTGCATACCGTCTATGTGGATGCGTTCTATATGGACAAATATGAAGTCACCGTTGGGCAATATATGGCGTTTGTTCGGGCCACTGGCCATCGTGCACCGGATTGGGATTTGGTTGGTACATTTTCTCCGATGGAGCGGCATCCGATGATTTATGTGAGTTGGCATGATGCGATGACTTATGCGCAATGGGCCGGGAAGCGTTTGCCAACGGAGGCCGAATGGGAGCGTGCTGCGCGTGGCGGTTTGTCTGGGCAGAAGTATCCGTGGGGTGACACGATAGATTCCAGCCAGGCGAACTATAACCGTAATGTTGGGAATACCACCGTTGTAGGGCGTTATCCTGCGAACGGGTATGGCTTATATGACATGGGAGGGAATGTATCGGAATGGTGTTTAGATGAATACGTTTCTGATTTTTATGCGCGATCTCCGCGTGAGAACCGTGAGAACCCGTTTTCAGGCGGCACTATAACAGGTGTAATAAATACCTTCACAAATGTTAATAGTTCGCGCGTGTTGCGGGGTGGCTCTTGGGACGGTAGTGCACAGGCCGTGCGCGTCGCCAACCGCGTCGGGAATACGCCAACGGACACGGACTACCGCCTCGGGTTCCGTTGCGTGAGGGTTGTATCGCCTTAAACCTTTACCGCTTTACCCCTTTCGATCTGTGAAGCAGCATCTGGCGGGTTGGCAGAAGGTAGCAGGCACACGCCGTGGGTTTCCGTTGATGATGGAAAATAGGTTCGCGTTAACGATTTTCATCTGGACCTAAGTTGTCACTTCGGTATAATTTTATGATGAGACAAACTGGAGGGGCTTTCATGACAGACACTTACAAACGGGTTACCATCGGATTAATGCTTATCCTCAGCCTTTGTGCAGGGTGCGCTAGCCTCAACACCGCTGGGCGAGTTGGGCATTCGCTTATTGAGACTATGAGCGATATCAATATCTTCACCGATGCAGAGGAGCTGCAATTCGGCAAAACGTTCGTCGCACAGCATGAAAAAGAGGTGAAACTTTATACAGATGCTGTCGTGACGAATTACATCAACGACCTGGGGCAATCCCCCGTGCGCTACAGCAAGCGCAGCAATATCCCTTACACGTTTAAAGTTGTTGACACAAAAGGGATTAATGCGTATGCTGTACCGGGCGGTTTCATTTACGTACACCTCGATCTCATCCGGGCGGCGAAAAATGAAAACCTGAAACTGCCCAAATACGAGTGAAACCCAACTTCAACACGAGAGGAGCAATTAGCATGAAACAACTAAACCGTCTATCTCTATTGCCAATCGAGAGGCTGTGCCTACGGCTCATGCTGCCGTGCTTCATAGCCCTCATAATTGGCTGCAATGGGGATCCCCCCACCAAGCCAAGCGTAGAAGTGCTTGAGATTCAAGCACTCACTATCGAACCGCAAAGCCTTGAAATTGAGAATACCGCAACCGTGAGTGCAGCGGTGAACTATTCCGGTAGCTTAAACGCCTTAGGCTACACTTGGACGACGACCGGTGGGGAAATCATTGGCAATACTGCCAGTGTCACTTATGTCGCACCCGATAAAGCCGGCACCTATACCATCAGTATCCGGGTCACGGATGGCACACTAAGTGTCACAGAAAAAATTGCGGTTGAAGTAACACTCGGGCCGGCCATTGTGTGGGAGTAGTTTGGATCAAAGCGCGGGAAGGTGTCAGTTAGAGATTGCCCGATAGAGGGAAACTCATGTATCACTTTTTGGCTTTATTGGTTGGCATGCTGATTCTCGCCGGTTGTGGTGTGCCTCAACAGGTTACGCCCGTTGCGGTTGAACCTGCTATCGACCTGCCCACTGAGCAGGAAAACAACGCTGCTGTGCCGCCGGTTTCTGAGGCCTTGCGTGGGGGCAGTTATTGGCCTGCTCACGGCGGCACACAAGCGTTCGGATTCGAGGTGCACAAACTTTTGAGCGAGAAACTCAGATTGCGTTATCAAATCGTGCAAAATCAGGTGAAATCTGGCGCGTTCCTTAGCGTTGCCATTCACAACACCTTCCTCGTCAAAGATAAAGCGATTGGGAAAGTACAACCGGCAGCACCCGTCCTAATTTCCGATGAGCTAGATATTTCATCGGTTATCAGCGCCCCAGGCCAATACGACATCACTTTCACGCTAAAGGTGATAGATACCCCAGAAAAGGGGTGGTCATTGAGAAAAATTGAGTTGATTGGCGTAGAAGGCACCTTGCAGCCTCGTTTTTGACACTGCGCGCGAAGGCGTCCGGAAAACGAAATGCCCTATTGACATCCCTGCTCATATTGTGAGAAAATAAAAACATGATGAAACTGACTATCTATCTGCTAATTCTCGTTTTGTTGGGAGGTGTTGCGAGCCTTGCGGAAGAAGCACCGCCAAAAGTCGGCGACGAAGCACCGGATTTTACGCTCCAAGATGCTGAAGAAAAGGAATACAGCCTGAAAAAGCTGCGGGGTAAGGTCGTTTTCCTCATTATGGGCAACCGGAGGATTCGGAAGGAAGATGACAAGTGGGCGGAGGCGTTTCAGAAAGATTACCGCCAAAATGCACAGGTGCTCGCCTATATTATTGGCGATTTGCGGAGCGTCCCCGGCTTCATACCGAAACGGTTTATCAGGAGCCAACTGAAGAAAAACCAGCCACCTGTGAAATTTCTGCTGGATTGGAAAGGGGAGGTGCATAAGCGGTATCAGACAGAAAAAAAGAAACCGACACTCTACCTCATCTCGCAGAAAGGCACGATTGTGTTCCACCGAAAAGCGGATTTCAAACCCGAAATGTATGCCGAACTCAAAAAGGAAATTGAGAGGCTTTTGGCGATGCCAGATGCAGAACAGAAGTGAAAAATGGGAGTGTCGTTATGAAATATCTTGTCACCGGCTGTGCTGGATTCATCGGGTGGAAAGTGACGGAGTTCTTGCTGGCGGCGGGGCACACTGTCGTCGGTGTCGATAACTTAAACGCCGCCTATGACGCTAAAATCAAGGGATGGCGCCTGGCACAGCTCCAGGATGCCGCAAATTTTCGATTTCACCGTTCAGACATCTGCGACTCGGATGCACTGCGGACGATATTAAGAGGGCTATCCACAAGGGATAACCCTACGTTTGATGCAGTGATTAACCTTGCGGCGCGCGCCGGGGTACGACAGTCGGTTGAAAACCCGTGGGTATATGTGGATACGAACGTGACAGGCACGCTGAATCTGCTGGAGTTGTGTCGTGAGTTTGAGGTGAAGAAATTTGTGTTGGCATCTACGTCAAGCCTCTATGGGGCGAAGAATCCGCTTCCGTTCAGTGAGGAGATGAATACAGAAGGCCCGTTATCTCCTTATGCTGCCTCCAAAAAGGGGGCAGAGGCACTCTGCCATAGTTATCACCATCTCTACGGCATCGACGTGACAATCTTCCGTTTTTTCACTGTCTATGGCCCGGCAGGGAGGCCGGACATGAGCGCGTTTCGCTTTGTCCAATGGATTAGCGAAGAGAAACCTGTTATCGTATACGGCGACGGCAAACAATCCTCGCGAGACTATACCTATCTCGAAGACATCGCCCGCGGTGTGATTGCCGGGCTAAAACCGCTCAAGTACGAGGTGATTAATCTCGGCTCCGATAGCCCCATCGTGCTGATTGATACAATCCGGCTGATAGAGGAACTCCTTGGGAAGACAGCGAGGCTCTCGCATCAGCCTTTTCATCCGGCAGATGTGCGCGCGACGTGGGCAGACATCCGAAAAGCGGAACGACTCTTGGGATGGCGGCCCCAGTTCACATTTCGCCAAGGGATGACAGCACTCGTCGAATGGTATCAGGCGAATCGAGCATGGGCGAAGAACATTGTAACGGACTAAGCCGCTATGAGGAGTTCAACTGCCTTTTCTAACGCCTCCGCGTCTACCTTCATTTTCGCTGTCTCTACCTCGCGTCTAACATAAATAAGCGTGTGTTCCGGTGTCATCGGGGTTGCAATTTCTTGGACAATTTTGTGGAGGCGTTTTACATCGGTTTTCTTGATGCCGGTTTGCGCCTCCACGCGGGTATGGAGCACCGCCGGTGACTCTGGTTCTTCAACTGTCTCTTCAACCTTCGGCACTGTTTTCGGTTTCTTCGTGCGGCTCGTCTGTTTTCGAGGTGCCCTTCTTGTGGCGGCCTGGATTTTTCCTGCTTCCAGGGCTTTAAAACCGCATTCCTTGCATAACTTCGCCGTGACATCAGCCAATGTCATCGTTACAATCACTTCGCTGATTGCCCCACAGAGTTCACATTCGGCGAGGTTTTCGATGCTGACGAAGATTTCAGCGTGTAGTGCCAGCATCTTCTCCTTGTCGGTGCGTGTCGGCTTTTCTTTTTGACAAAGCGCGATAAGCTTCTGCGCCGATTTCTCAATTTGCTCTAAATTTCCCATGTTTTCCCTCCTTATTGTGTTATATTTATTATAACAGATATAAAACTCGATGTCAAGAGCAATTTGGTTAACCTTTAGGCTATTTAGGGGGTTCTGTTCCGGAGAGCACTCCTACGGGAGAACGAAATACCCCTGGGCTAACCTTCAACGTTATGTGGCAAGATTGAAGCACAGGGGCCTAATTTCCCTACGGTTAGCACACAACAGATTCGGCTAAACGCTTGTCTGTATAGAGTTTATATTCAAAGCTGTCTATCAGTGCCTCGCAACTTGCCGAGATGATATTCTCTGAAACGCCGACCGTTCTCCAGCTCCTCTCACCATCGCTCGCTTCAATCAGTACGCGGACTTTTGAACCGGTGCCGGCTTTCGTATCCAACACTCTAACCTTGTAATCTATCAATCGAACGGTCTGCAAGGCAGGATAGAACTGTTCCAGTGCCTTTCGGAGTGCAGTGTCAAGCGCGTTCACTGGGCCGTCGCCATCTGCGGCGGTGTGTGCTGTCAAGCCGTCTGGTGTCGTGACCTTTACTGTTGCTTCGGAACGCATCGCGTAGTCACTGAATTGCTCAATAATCACGCGAAAACCGCCAGGTTCAAAAAAAGAGTCGTACCCGTTAAACACCTTATGTGTTAAAAGTTCAAACGATGCTTCTGCGGCTTCATACTGGTACCCTTCGCGCTCGGCCTCTTTGAGGCGTTTGAAAAGTGTCTGCACCTGTGGTGAATTCTTGTCGTAATTGGGATATTCCTTTTCTATTTTTTTTATGATGGTGCCGCGCCCTGCCTGCTCGGAGACGAGGATGCGTTGCGCATTGCCTACCTGCTCAGGCACAATATGTTCGTAGGTGAGCCGGTTTTTACGAATAGCATCCGTGTGTAACCCACCCTTATGCGCGAACGCGGAATGCCCAACGTAGGGTTGGCGTTCATCATGCGGAAGGTTCGCCAGTTCACTGATGAGTCGCGACACACTTGTCAAGGCTTGCAACTGCGCGTCGCTGAGACACTTCACGCCCAACTTGAGTTGAATCGTGGGGATGATGGATGCAAGATTAGCGTTTCCACACCGTTCGCCATAGCCGTTGAATGTGCCTTGCACGTGGTTTGCCCCGGCTTGGATGGCTAACACGGAGTTCGCTGTGCCCATGCCTGCGTCGTTGTGGGCGTGAATGCCGATAGGTAAAGCCACCGCAGCCATCGCCATTCTGATGCCTTCCTGAATTTCTAACGGCAATCTGCCGCCGTTGGTATCACAGAGGACGAGGCATTTTGCGCCACCTGCGGCTGCGGCACGCAGCGTCTCTAGTGCATACGCAGCGTCATCGGCGTATCCATCAAAAAAATGTTCGGCATCGTAAATCACCTCGCGACCATTTTCCACAAGATACCGGACAGAGCTCTCAATTAATTCCAGGTTTTCTTCTGCTGTTACCCGTAGCACATCCGTTGCGTGGAGCCGCCAACTTTTGCCGAAGATTGTGACAGTTCTTGCACCCGTATCAAGCAAAGCGGACAGATTCGGGTCGGACTCGGGCGAAAAGGTAGGATACCGCGTGCTACCGAACGGCACAACCATTGCATTTTCTAATGCCAGGCCTTTCGCTCGCTTGAAAAATTCTATATCTTTCGGATTGGAACCGGGATAACCGCCCTCAATATAACGGATGCCTAATTTATCCAGTGCCTCTATGATAATGAGTTTGTCTTCAACGGAAAATGCTACGCCCTCTGCTTGGCTGCCATCCCTGAGTGTTGTATCGTAAAATTCAACCATGTTGCTTTTCATAGCAAGTTTTGGCTTGCGCTTTTGCATAAGGGCTTGCAAGCTTCGCCCTACAATGCCAAAATTCGATGTCTCCTTTTGTATTGTAATACCAGTGCAATTCTGCTAATGGTATTTTATCACATTTTGGGGAAAAAGTCAAATTTTGTTTGCGTTCTGCTGCATCCCAAAGTTTGGGGCCGGGCCGTGCCTGTTCCGTCGCCCAAGAATCCTGTGGCTTGCCGTTTTCGTCTTATAGAGACGACATGTGTCATTAGCGTCGGTTTATGTTTTGATAATTCACCGGATTGTGTTATGATAAAAAACGATGAAAACCTCTGCTATCTTTTTATTCTGCGTTACACTGTTGCTCTCAGGTTGTGGCATATTCGCCACCACGCCGGTTGAAACCCAGCTGCCAACAGTGCCAGTAGCACCCCTCGAAAAGCTACAAGCCGATATTGATGCAGCTTTGCAGGATGCGTTGTTCACAGCGGCAAGCATCGGGATAAAGATTGTCGCAGCCGAAACAGGGGAGGTGATTTATGGAAAAAATATCGATAAGTTACACCATCCTGCCTCTACAATGAAACTCATCACGGCGGCGACGGCTTTGGCTAAGCTGGGAGCGGACTACCGGTTTGAAACAACCCTTTCTGTTGATGCTCTTGTAGACACACAGGTGGTAGGCAACCTCTATCTCAAAGGCAGGGCAGACCCGGGGCTTAAACCGCGCGATGTCGTAAAATTGGCTGATGCGTTGTTTCAAGCCGGTGTAAAATCAATCCAGGGCGACATCGTCGTTGACGAAACATACCTCGACTTTGTTCGGGAAGGCCCCGGGTGGATGTGGGACGACAAACCGCTTCAGCTGAGTGCTTTAGCCATCCGCGAAATCGAACCGAATACAGCCGCGGCGAGCAGAGCCGTTGCCTGTGGAAATTTGCTGAAAAGCGTGCTGACGCAAAAAGGCATCGCGGTGAGTGGAAAGGTAGACCACGGCACAGTGCCGCCGACTGCCCGTGCTGTCGCTATGCACACATCGCTACCGCTCGCTGATATTCTCAGATTAATGAATAAACCGAGCGATAATTGGATTGCGGAACTGCTTTTCAAAACGATTGGGGCTGAAGTGAAGGGAGAACCGGGGACATGGCAGAAAGGGAGACAGGTTATTAATGAATTTTTAGCGGAAATTAGCGGAGAAACGGCATCACATCGCCTCGTTGATGGATGCGGGCTTTCTCGGTACAACCTTCTCAACGCCGAGTTACTCACAGATTTGCTTGTCTATATGTATGGCAATTTTGAACTGATGCCTGAGTATTTGGCATCTTTGCCCATTGCTGGCGTTGATGGAACTTTAAAAAATCGAATGAAGGGGATGTATGCCGAAAAGGTATTACGTGCGAAAACTGGGACATTAAGCGGTGTTTCTGCGCTGGCTGGCTACACCGTAACAGCAGACGGTGAGGTATTTGCGTTCGGCATCCTCATCAGCCATTACGTCGGTTCGGCAGCCCATGCGCGGGAGATACAGGATAAAATCGGGAATTACCTGACAGGGTTTAGTCGCTATTTTGCTGATAAGGATTAGTGCTTTGTCCAGTCGGATGAAGCGCGAGGAGGAATTTGAGATGACAGGCTGGAATGAGCTATGCGGTGAGGAAGAATCTTCGGTACAGCAACAGGCTGAATTCGGTCCGGCCTCGGAAAGCGACTACCAATGGCTTGTGGAGGTTCTCGAAGAGTTAACCAGTATAGTGAGTCGGAATACACATAATGGATTCACTACGCTGGCGGAAGCCGACTATAAGCAGCTTGATGCGGTGCTAAAAGAGTTAATCTATGTCGTTGGTGATAATGAAAAACATCCCTTAGCACCATTGATGGATTTCATCGGTGTCCTCACTACAAAGTATGAGGACAAACATTTTCCAAAACTAACAGATCTGTTTCCCGAACTAGTGAAAGGTGTAAATCCAAACGATACGAGGGGTGAGGAGCGAAAGGATAATCCTATCAAGGTGCCAGAAAAACCCGTAAACGTGTTTGCCGCGGAGGCATTTTTCTCCATCGGTAGTCTTCTTTTGGAAGGGGGTAAGAAAGAGGGAGCAATTTCCGCTTACGACCAAGTAATATGGTTGGATGCTGATTATGCCGAAGCTTACTACTATCGTGGTGAGGCAAAATGTTCGCTTGGACAATATAAATCTGCATCTGTCGACTTCGGTGAAGCTATCCGCATCAATCCAAGTGACGCTTATGCCTATCTCAGGCGTGCCAATGTAAAGTGCGACCTAAGTCAATATGAGGCTGCTCTTGCTGACTTCGATAAAGTTATCCAATTGAGTTCAGATGAAGTTTGTGTTTACTTCGCTTATCTCATTCGCGGTTGTATAAATAGGTTACTGGCTCAATATGAGGCTGCCATTGCTGATGTTGATAAGGCCCTCCGATTAAATTTGGATGATTCTTCCACCTATATTGCTTACGCCACTCGCGGCTGTGCGAGGAAGGCTATCGGTCAATATGAGGCTGCTATTGCTGATTTTAACGAGACTCTCTTGCACAACCCCGGTGATGTTACAACTTATTTTATGCGAGGGCACACGAGATCCGCACTAGGACAACATGAGGCTGCTATTACCGATTATGACGAAGCAATACGCCTCAAATCGGATAATGCGGATGCATACTTTATGCGAGGACTTAGTCAACTAATCCAAGATAAGTCTGAATTTGCCCTTGCTGACTTTGATGAGAGTATTCGGCTCAAGCCAGAGCGACCCTATGTCTATCTTATGCGAGGAATAGCAAAGTTGGCGAATAACCAATATAAGGAGGCTATTACAGACTTTAATGAAGCTATTCGTTTTAAACCTGATTCTGCTGTAAACCACACAGGTTTTACCTACACTATGCGGGGATGTGCGAAATTCGTGAGAGGTCAATATGGGACTGCGCTCGATGATGTTGATAAAGCCATTCATCTTAAACCCGATCCTTCTCTAAATCACATAGATGTTGCCTATATTCTTCGTGGCAAAATAAAAAGCACCATTGGGCAATACACAGAGGCCATTGCTGACTATGGTGAGGCCATTCGGCTAAACCCCGATTTTTCACAAGCCTACAAGAGTTGTGGAGATGCAAAGCGCGAACTAGGGCAGCTTGAGGATGCGATTGCTGATTATGATAAGGCTATCCAGTTAAAACCAGATGCTGTTACTTATCATGATCGCGGCTATGTAAAGGGGCTGTTAGGAAGACACGAATCTGCAATTCGGGACTATAGTGAGGCTATCCGCATCAATCCAGTTGATGCTCATGCTTATCATAACCGAGGCATTGATAAAGGCAAACTAGGTCAGTTTGAGGATGCGATTGTTGATTTTGATAAGGCTATCCAGTTAAAACCAGATGATATCCGCGCGTACTGCAATCGCGGGCTTGCCAAATTCTTACTAAGCAAATATGAAGATGCCGTTACTGACTGTACCAAAGCCATTCGTCTAAGTTCGGATTATGCTGAGGCCTACGATATCCGCGGCAAAGCAAAAGCACTCTTAGGCAGAACTCAGGAAGCAAAATCAGATTTTCAGAAAGCCTTGGAATTGGCAGAACAAGCTGGTAACCAAGAGCTTAGAACTGAGATTGAGCAATCGCTTCAAGAACTTGCTAATAAGCAACAAAAACAATGTAAATCTGTGCGGCGGAGCAATCCGCCGCACAACCTACCTTAATCAAACCGGGACGCAATCTCTGGCAGCGGCCCTCCCACAGCGGACTTCCCATCCCGCAACAACGGCTCCGCATTCCCCCACAAACGACTCCCATCATGCGAAAGGAGCGGCTCCGCGGAATACTGGGCAAGGTAGGCACGCCGCAACTTGTTGGTATAGTTCGTACCGCTGCAGTGGAAATTGATGCTCGTAAACGCCACAATGCTCCCCGCAGGCACGATAGCAGGCACACCCTTTTCAGGTCCGAAATAACCTACCATATCGTTGCTTCCCTCTTCGCGGATGTGCTTCACCCACGAGCGAATACCGATGCGAGAAAACGGCATCACGTAGACTGTCCCGTTCTCCTCGGACATATCATCAAGCGCACACCAACAGGTAAGGTAAGGCCTGTGCTCAGGATAGCCGACGTAGCCCGAATCCTGATGCCAACTGAACTTCATCCCTGCTTCTGCTCCCTTGACGACATACTGCTCCCAGAAAAGATAAGCGGTATCGCCTAGGGTAGCACGGCAGACCTCTGCCATCAGATCACTGAACAGGAAATCGCGGAGTTTTGGCTGTTTCCTAAAGCAGTTTGAGACGAAATACCGCTTGTTGCGATGGTTGATACCGAGGACATCCGTGTCCTGCCGGTCCATCTCAGCATCCATTTGACTGATAAAGGTTCCACATTCGCCACGTAGGAGCTCTAGCAGCGGTTCTGGAATAACATTCTCTAAAATGAAATAACCTTCCTCTCGGAATTGCTGTTTCTGTGCCTCGGTTATATTTATCAAATTCCACTCTCCTATTCTATAAGCACTTGGCGCACAATCTGCCCATTGCTCTCCCAATAGGTGTGCTTTCCAGTGATGTAATCAGAGTCCGCTGCGGGTTGGATGTTTCCCATGGTATCAATGGCTCTGGAGACGACGGTGTGTTCACCTTTTGAGGGGCTGCTCCAGTTGAGATGCCAAATTTTCCAGGCGAATTCCGCGTCCGCTTCCGGGTGTATCGTCGCCTTTTGCCACGGGCCGCCATCAATGCTTACCTCAACCTTTTGGATGGGCGCGCCCCAAGCGGCACCGTAGATACGGTATTGGTCACCGATACGCGTTACCTTCGCCGCCAGCGATTTCAACTTTGTTCTACCAACGGAGGTTTCCATCCAGACGGATTCGCCATCGGGGCGTTTCTCTTCGCGCATCGTGACATAATCGCGCCCCATGAATCTCCCCATAAACCGGGTATCACGTACTTCAATGCGTTTGAGCCACTTGACACAAGCAATGCCGTACCAGCCGGGGGCAATTAAGCGTAGGGGCGCGCCGTTCGCGTGCGGTAACGGTTCACCGTTCATCTCGTAGCAGAGGAGGGTAGTGTCCTCTAACGCATCGGCAACGGACATACTTCGCGCAAAGTTCTGACGCATCTTTACATCTCGCCGTTCTTCTTCTCCGACATCGTGTCCAAAGAAAATCACCTCAATGCCTTTTTCTTGGATGCGAGCCTCCTTGAGAATCGGTGCGAGGGGCGTGCCTGTCCATTTCGCGTTGCCAATTCCGCCTGTAAAGGTTGGGAACCCGTGGTTGCCGGAGCATTCCAACGTGAAGGTTACGTCCTGCCGGGGGCGCGCTTTGATGTCCTTCATTGTGAGCATCAGCGGATTCTCCACCACGCCGCTCACCTCTAACTTCCACGTCTCAACATCGACTTCAGGCTTGCCGTAGTGTGAAACATTGAAGAATTTATCGTTCGGTGTGATAAACGTATCAAGTTCGTTCCAATCCAGCAAGCCTCGCTTTGAAGGTGGTTCCGGCGGCTGATCGGCGAACGGAATAAGCACTTCACCTTCCCGACTTGGAAAGGCATAGACTGCCCACGGGCTGAGCAGCACCCCGGTGAGCGTTATGCCGCTGTACCGCAAAAAATCTCTACGTTCCATAGTGCCTCCTCCTTATTTTTTCGGTAGGCGCGCCCCAGTTAGATTGAGACGTTAATTGTGCTTAACCTTTCATTTCATTGCCGCAAGGTAATTAGCGTTAACCTGTTCCCAATTGATGACTTTACCCCACGCGTCAATGTAATCGGCACGTCGGTTCTGGTACTTGAGATAATAGGCGTGTTCCCAAACATCGACGCCAAGAATCGGCGTATGTCCCTTCATCAGCGGGCTATCCTGATTCGATGTTGCGTAGATCTGCAACTTCTTGTTTTCATCTACGACGAGCCATACCCACCCTGAGCCGAAATGCGTTTTCGCTAGTTTGTCGAACATTTCGCTCCCCGCATCAAACGAGCCGAACGTTAACTGAATCGATTCCGCGACTTTCCCCATCGGCTCACTGCCGCCGGGTTTCATGATGCTCCAGAAAAGTGTATGATTCGCATGCCCACCGCCGCTGTTAATAATGGCTTGGCGAACGTTCATGGGCACCTTTTCAATACCCCGGAGCATCGCCTCAAGCGGCATGTGCCCCACGTCATGGTTGTGTCTGATTGCCGCATTGAGTTTATTGACGTACCCTTGATGGTGTTTTCTGTGATGGATTTCCATGGTACGTTTGTCAATATGAGGTTCAAGTGCATCGTACGCGTAAGGGAGTGGCGGTAATTTCTGAATCTCCTGAGAGTCAGCATATACGCGCAACGGACTTTGCGCAACAAACAGCCCTGCTAGGGCGGTGCTTCCCTGAATTAAAAAGTTTCTACGGTTCATATATTCTCCTTGTCCTGCTGTTTAAATAACATTTTACAGAAATTGTGGGTTTGTGTCAATAT
This sequence comes from uncultured Poribacteria bacterium, assembly GCA_958295855.1. Lineage (GTDB taxonomy): Bacteria > Poribacteria > WGA-4E > WGA-4E > WGA-3G > CATQHH01. Next base: position 2,996,534 of record OY282383.1, read on the forward strand.
AAAATTCCGTTGATTTTAGCAGAGAGATATGGTATCTTGGTTACAGCATTGAACTTTAATCCGCAAGGGATTGGGTAACCCAACCCCTACGGATTTCGTCCAACGAAGCTAAAGCCTTCACCCCATGGTTCGCAGCGGAAGAAAACTTTGCCCTCCTTGGCGAAACACAAGGTAATGACTAGGAACTACTCGCGGACGAGGATGAGACATAAACATGAATTTAGTTTGTAGTAGGGCAAATTATTGCCCAGATAATACAAGTAACCGTCAAAGAGAGCAATCAATGGGCAATACGGACACCTTCCACATCCTTGCGTTAGATGGCGGCGGCACCCGCGGCATATACACCGCCCAACTCCTTGCCAAAATTGAACAGGCTTTTCAGAGGCGTATCAAAACCTGTTTCGATCTCATCGCCGGGACAAGCACAGGCTCCATCATCGCCGGTGCCGCTGTCTCCGACATCCCCATGGCTGATATTGTCCGCCTCTTTGAGAACAAGGCACCCCACATCTTCCGGCGGAGATGGTATCGCCTCCCGTTGTTCCTCAGTAAATATCCAAGTGCACAACTCTCGCAGATTATTGCAGCACATCTGCCCGCAACCGCTCTCGGCGAAATATCAATGCCCTTGATGATAACATGTTCGGAAATTGCCAAAAGTGACATCCACATTTTTAGATCTAATTACGGAAGTCGCGATTCGGAGATGGCTCCTACAAGTAAAAAGGTCTGTTTGCGAGATGCTATCCTTGCCTCCTGTGCTGCTCCCACGTTTTTCGCGCCAAAGTCCGTTGACAACTTCTTGTTAGCAGACGGTGGACTATGGGCAAACAATCCATCCACTGTCGCTTTTACAGAAGCCCTCTCAGTGTTCGGAAAAGGCGCGCAGGAAATTCGGATGCTGTCTATTGGCACGGGGCATTCAACAAACATGTATCGGCAGAGACGCGGCTGGGGATTTATCACTGGATGGGGTGGCGCGAAGTTGACCTCTTACGTGATGACGCTGCAATCTCAGGCATCCGCAAATATGGCGAAACTGCTGCTAAAGCAAAACTACCTGCGCCTCAATCCGGAAATTGACTTTTGGGAACTGGATACCCTTGTGCAGTTAGATACCCTCAAATCTCTCGCTGAGCGAGATTTTGGAGAGAATACTGCAGAGATTGAAGCGTTTATTCCCACCGAATTCGGATAAGGTATGATACTCATCTGAACGTGCAGTTTTTGCGGCGTAAGGGTATCAGTTTCCCCTGCTTTGCAGGGGTAATATACCACTGCGCCCATAAGCGACGTGCATTCGCGCATTCTTCTATTTCTCAGCGTCATCCTATAAGCCGCGATTTAGACTATCCTGATATACTTTTTGGCGAAGCTTGCAGGTTTCCAAAACTTGCTATTCAAATTTACAAAAAAGTTTGACTATATATGTTGAAAAATGTATAATGCAGGAAAATTTGACTGAATTGATGAAAACACTGGGAAAGGAGAAAGTCATGGAAGCATTCAAGCGAGTTATAGGCGTTGTGCTTATCGTCATTGCGGCGATAGTTGCAATCCACACAATAATCGAGCCGGTTTACTACACTTCCACCGAAGATAGTCCATATAGTCCTGCATGGAACTACATCAATCCGCTCTCTGCTATTTCGATCATATTGGGATTGATATTCGGCTACATTCGCATAAGGGGCACCGGCGAGAATTCAAGCATTCAAGAGTTCATAGCAGCGAACACGCTGTTCTACGGATTCATCTTCGTAACCACAATATTCTTCTTGGGCTGGTTTAGCATGAGCACCGCCGCGCAAGACTTTACTGCCGTCGGTAACGATACCCGAACGCTGGTATGGACTCTCTTTGATGCGATGCTCCCGCCGTTGAATATCGCAATGGGCGTTCACCTGCTGCGCACCAGTACCAGTGAATAGGCAACCAAGCCTGTCTTCAGCGTTGCCATCCGGGGCGTAATCGCGCGGAAAAGCTCATAATTAAAATCTGTGGTTTTGATTATGAACTCTCCTGAAAACACTGCTGCGAGCCTGAATGCGAAGTGCGCGCTTCCCAAGTGCGCACTTCACTTTCTTATGGACAACTTTTGAAATGCCTGATATTCTTTTCCGCCGTATTTTCAAAAATGCAAGTAGTTTTGGACAACGGACAAAACGGATAACGGTAAAGTTCAACCTTGCAAATTTCACCTTACCGTGCGCATGGCGGATAGATGAAAGACTTTTAAGACAACAACCTAACAGGAGAAATCTATGGAAATAAGACGCAATAGCGTTAAACAAAAGTTAACGAATGGAGACCTCGCGTACGTCATCTCAGGCCTTACGAACGCTGACGATATAGACACCTTCGGCCCAAACGGATACGACGGTGTATGGTTGGAAGGTGAACACGGGGGAGTTGAAGCAGCACAAATCGGTGACCTGACAAGGGCATGCGACCTCTGGGGCATGACATCCCTCGTACGCGTCAATCGCAACGACCAGGGGCTTATCTACCGCACGCTGGATTGCGGGGCAATGGGTATCGCCGTGCCGCACGTCAACACGAAAGCGGAAGCACAAAATGTTGTGGATGGCGCGAAGTTCGCACCGACCGGTCATCGTGGCATGTTCACTAGCCGCCAAGGCTATGGTGTAGACAACTATTTTGAGGTAGCCAACTCACAGACGCTCCTCGTCGTTCTGATTGAAGACATCGTCGCGATGAACAACCTGGACGATATTCTCACCGTCGACTCTATTGACGTATTTTTCGTCGCACCGTCAGATTTAGCGGCATCTATGGGGCATATCGGCAATAACAACCACCCAGATGTTCAGCACACAATTGATACAGCACTCGCGCGCATCCAAGCAGCGGGCCGGGTCGCTGGCACCTTGACAACGGATGCCACCGTTGAAAAATATGTCAAGGCAGGCGTGCGCTTTTTAATGACAGGCGTTGGCGGCTGGATTACATCTGGTGCGGCGGCATTTAAAAAACGTGCAGAAGGCGCGACATCCTAACCCAGTCAGCGTCGGCAAGCCATTCTCTTCTTATAGGCGCGGTTTTGCGGCGTAAGGGTATCGGTTTCCCCTGCTTTGCAGAGGTAATATACCACTGCGCCCATAAGCGACGTGCATTCTAACCGCGCTCTTTCCGTTTAAGGGTATCACCCCGCAAAGCGGGGAAGTACCCCTTGCCCAAAAACCGCTATTCAGACAGGAATAACTACGCTAAAAACGTTACCCCACCAGATGCCTCCCTCCCCTGCCAGACGGAACCTGTCGGATAGACGTGCTTTTCAACGAAGTCCGGGTACATCTCAAGCCCCCAGCCGGGTACCGTTGGTGTAACATAGGCACCGTGGCGCACCTGGATGGGGTGCAGGAAAACGTCCCCTTGCAGGAAGCTGAGGTATTCAACCACTTGTGTCTCCGAGTGGGCGGCGACACAAATCTGGTCCCAGATAGCGTAGTGTTGGATCATGTTGCACAAACCGATGCCACCCCCGTGCGGACAGACAGGTATATCATACTTTGCCGCCATTAAGATGACTCCCAGCACATCGTTGACACCCCCTAATCGCGTTGCATCGATCTGGCAGTATCGGATGGCCCCACTCGTGATTAACTGCTTGAAGATGACCGGGGACGGCACCTGTTCTCCGGTGGCAACACCGATGTCATATTTCTCCAAGGCGCGTGCAATCTTCACAAAACCGAGCACATCGTCGCGCGCTGTCGGCTCCTCAATCCACGTTGGCCTGAATGCTACCAATTCTTCCATATAGGCAATTGCCTCATCCACACCCCATACCTGGTTTGCATCTAACATCAAGCGTGCCTCTGTGCCGATTGCCTCCCGAATAAAGGCGAGTCGCCTCTTGTCGAAGTCCAGTTCCTGTCCAACCTTCATTTTGAAGCAATCAAGGCCTGCGGCTTTCACCTGGTTCACCGTCTCAATAATTTGGGCATCGGTTAACCCGAGCCACCCCGCAGTAGAATAAGCCTTCGGTCCCTGTTGACGGAGCATCTGCTCACGGCCTTTGCGGCTGTGCCAGTGTGTGCTGAGAATCTCTTCCGCTTCAGCTGGGGTTAGGGCATCGCGCAGATACCGCCAATCGATGCACTGCACAATTTTCTCCGGCGGCATATCGACGAGGAGTTTCCAGAGCGGTTTATCAACTAGTTTTGCCCAGAGGTCCCACATCGCATTGACAATGCTCCCGAGCGCCATCCGATTGACACCGTCCGCAAGCCAGCGTAACTGGTGATGGTCGACGAGAAGCCTGTGGAACGCCCCTGCATCCGCTGTGAACGTCTCCACCTCCATCCCGACAACGAGTTGCGCAAGATCTTTGACACCGTAGGCAATCCAGTCGTTTCCGGCTCCAGCGGTGAAGGCAACTGAAATGCCGCGATGTTCCATGTTTGTCTCCAATGTTGTCAGCACTGCGGAATAGTTTGGCTTTTTGTGAAACGGGTCCGAACCTAGTAGTGTATCCGATGTGGGGACTCGTACATCGATAACGTTAACCTTTTCAATGACAATTTTCATAATTCGTTTGACTCCTTTTGCAACACAGTATAAAATGGATACATCATGAAAATCTATACTAAGTTTGGGGATTCTGGAAAAACAGTGCTGTATGGCGGCACTCGGCTTCCGAAAGATGCGCCGCAGCTTGAGGCGATAGGCACTGTGGACGAAATGAACGCCTATATCGGTTATGCACAAACGCTAATTGACGATGCCGCTCTTGCCCACCTACTGGTGCGAATCCAAAATCATCTCTTCTCAGTCGGTGCAGATTTGGCAACGCCTGCCACACACACGAAAGCCGCTGAGTTCCGCATATCGGCGGACTTCACAATGGAGATGGAAACCGCGATAGACACACTTTCTGCGGAACTTCCGGCGCTGACAAACTTTATTCTGCCTGGCGGATGCACCGCCGGTGCTGTTTTACATGTCGCGCGCACCGTGTGTCGCCGAAGTGAACGGCGCGTGGTTCGTCTGGCGCGCGAAACGGATGTGAATCCCGAAATACTCTGTAGCTTAAATCGGCTTTCCGATCTGCTGTTTGTTCTTGCTCGGACGGTGAACCATCGCTCACAAATTCCGGAACCGATTTGGGAATCGCAAGCCAACTCTTACTTTGAATAGCAAGTAATGTAAGAAATAAAAAAGTTGTTCATTAAAATTCACAACTTGGCTTGCAAGCAAAACCGTGTCCACAAGGGGAGGCACCCGCGCTCCCACGGAGTTTATTTTTTTATCAGTGATTCGTAGAGGGTGTGGAGTTTCGCCCCGATGCTACGCCAATCGTAATCTCGTTCTACGCGTGCGCGACCGTTTTCGCCAATCCTACGGCGGAGCAATGCGTCCGTGAGCAATCGGGTGACTGCATCGGCGAATGCGGTCGGTTCATCAGCGATAAAGATTTCTTCCCCATTACGGAGTGCCAAGCCTTCCGCGCCAACGGAGGTTGAGACAATCGCCTTGCCCATCGCTAAGGCTTCAAGGATTTTCAGGCGCGTGCCGCTCCCGATGCGCAACGGCACGACAAAAACGGTTGCCTCCTCAAAATAGGGTTTGATGTCCGCCACACGTCCAGTCACAACAATTCCTTGTCTATCCGCTAACTTTTGCACACGCCGTGACGGGTTTCCACCCACAATCGAAAATTTGACTTCCGGGGTTGGCAAGTGCCCGCGCAAAGCGGGGGTTATTGCTTTTATCCGCTCGTGAATTTTCGGCAACACTTCATCGGCAAAGAACGAGACAGCATCTTCGTTGGGATACCAATCCATACTGCCGATATAGATGAGGTGTGCGGGGGCCTCGCGCGCGAAGTTAGGTTGGTAATGTGTAACATCTACACCGTTTGGAATTATCTCAATAAGGGGACAGCCCAGTTGTATTTGCCCCTGCTTTGCAGGGGTATTATCTTTTAGTGGTATTTGCCCATGCTTTGCAGGGGTATTATCTTTTAGTTGTATTTGCCCATGCTTTGCAGGGGTATTATCTTTTAAGGGCGTGTGCCTACGCCTATATTCGGCGCAATGCTGTTGAAAAACAGCGGCATCAATGTCAGAGGTACACGTAACCATATCAAACTTCGGTGTCATCACCCGTTCGTAGCGTTGAAATGCGCGTTGTTGCGTCCAAAACGCGTACTTGTAGAACGGATTAACCGTTTCACTACAGAGCCGCCGCCAGATGGCAGAATCGACGTTCTGCTGTGAAAGCACACCGGGTAAGCGTGTCTCTGTATGAAATTGGGCAGTGTGAAACATTTCATAGTGCACCAGGTCAAAGGTTTCGGTTGCCACCAACTCCCTGAATTTCTGGCGATAGGCAGGCAGATTGTAACGCGCAACAGTGAGCGGTTGCCGTTTGAGAAACGCGGTGACGAGTGTGCCAAACGATACACGTGGTAGCGTCGAGGCATTTGGGACTAGGTGCGCCTGAACATCTAATTGCTGAAGTTGTACAATGCCCTCTGTATCTGTGGGCTGCGTCTCCAAGGCGAGCAGGGTTACATCGCTTTTCTGGGCAATCTGTTTGAGGAGGTTAAAGACCCGAATGCGTCCGCCATCGGTGAGTGGAAATGGCACGGTAGGCGATAGGAAAAGAATCTTCATTTTACTTCCTGCGGGAGGGTTTGTAACCCCAACATCTTTGGAGATTTTGCGGCGAAGGGTATGTTCCCCCTGCTTTGCAGGGGGTAAAACCTCTCTGCGCCCAAGTTGTGAATTTTAATGAACAACTTTTTGGCGAAGCTTGCAAGCCAAAACTTGCTATTCAAACCCATTTCTTACTTATGCGACGTGCATTCTCGGCTACTTTGGTTCAGAGGTGTGAATACCTGCTTTCTCCTTTAACCTGTCAATGAGTACGAGCAGACGTTCTTTGGCTTGCTGGCGTGAACTCAACTCAGGAGGGGATGGATGGAAAATAGTGCCACGCTCACTTTGCACCCAACCTTTCAGGTTTTCATCAACCCGGATGCGAAGCCATTTGCTCTTAAGAGCTAGGTAGATTTTCAATCGACCGGTGTCGCTTCGGAGGGTATATTTCTGGGGCGGATCTGTTACCTGCCAACTGACACCATCTTCTCCTGCTGACACTTTGGCCCTTCGCGACAGCGATATCTTCCGATCCAGAAATCCTTGACGCAATTCCGAGGAGAGCCTTCCTTCCGCGAGTGCAGGCTGCGAAGCCCCATCAACCTCAAATAGGAACGTTTGAATTTCAAACTTGGGTTGCTGGTAGACATTCAGTTTTTCGGTACCCTTTTTGATTTCGTAAGTTTGCTTATATTTTTTATCTTTAATTAACCATAGCGCACCGTGCTCTTCAATGGAGAGCGCTAGTTCTGCCGAAAGCGGCACTTTGTTTATTTCAAACGCTTCCTTTAGATTGGGCAAATAGACATCAAGCCGGTCTTGAACTCTCACAATCGTATAACTCGCCCCAGTGTTATCGGTGAGAAGCCACTCTTCCCCGCTTAGCAATACCTCAACGGCATCCGCCCCGGAATTGAACCGAATATTCGCTGTCAAATCTGAAAACATTTTCTGCCAATTAATACTAGTTTCCAATTCCTTGTCCAAACGTTGCGCCCCCAACCTTGCGCGATGTGCTAAAGCTGCACTAAACAGCAGGTCTGGCGAAAATTGACCGGTGTTTAAGTTGCTGATGTATTTCTCATCGAGGCTGAAACGGTACACAGATTTCGTATAGGCAATCGGCTTTGAGTTCACCGTGGGGCTACCGCGTAACGCCGTTCGCGTGTGAACCTGTAACTTCGGCGAACCCGGTTGTGCAAGTGGCGGTGCCTGGAGAATATAAACACAGACACAGAAACCGACAGCGAGGATGAAGATAATGGCTAATGTTAGGCTTTTAAAAAGTGCTCTCATAAGCGTAATGTTGAACCCTCCTTTTTTCGTCATTCCTTGCGGTTTTTCGTCATTCCTTGCGGTTTTTCGTCATTCCTTGCGGTTTTTCGTCATTCCTTGCGGAGTAATCAGAATGCAAGACTGGTCTAACAATGCACTGTAGATCTCGTCAGAGGTTTCTGATGCAAGTTTTTTAATGCTTAATTAGCAGGGAACACACTACAACTCATTACGAAACCCGATTTTGACAACGGAAAAATCGGAGCAGAAACCGAATTATCGGAGGTTTCTGACGCAAGGTTTACATATTTTCGTCAAGTTGCTATCTTAAACGAATATTGGCGGAAATTGGTTGACATTAAGTCCGTCACGGTACACAATTAACATTGTAGTTTGATACTCCCACACGCTAAAGCGTGGAGATTCTTTTGCTCCTCACGGGAACATTACCGAGTCTGTGAAACACACTGGGTCAACCGTGGTGTTTGTCGAATACCACGGGGCGGTATCATGGCCGCCGCTACGGGGACGACTTGTCCCAGATACTTTTTGCGAATGTTGATTGCACCAACACCATCGCGGTGGAATGTGAAGCCACATTCCTTGCAGTGATAGTTCCGATTTCGTGGTTTGTATCGGTGACTGCATGCAGGGCAGGTTTGGGACGTGTATGCCTCGTCTTGCGAGACAACCATAATGCCAACTGCCTTGAGTTTATAGTCGAGCAGCCATGCAATTCTACCGAATGCCCACTGGTGCAATTTCTGGTTCGCCTTTTTGCCATAGTCCATGCGTTTGCGAATGCCTTTGAGGTCGCCAACAACAACCGTGCCGATACCCTGTCGCACGCACACGTCACGGAGTTTTGCGGTAGCCTTATGAAGGCAGTCAGCAATTTGTCTCTCGAGTCGGTTAAGTGTTTTCCATTTGCGTTGGACAAGTTTCCGATACCGACGTGAGAAACGTGTCGTTCGCGAAAGGAGGCGTTGAAAACCAGCGGTGCCCTTGTTTCGCAACTGGTATAGTGATCGAATATACCTACCGTTGAAAATCAAAGTCTCTTCGCCGTCGTGCGTGACCATGGGGTGAATTTCACCGATGTCTACTGCGAGGACACCATCGCCAGTTTCATCAGTAGGTTCATCGTCAAACCGATAAGTGAAGTTGAGCGTCCATTCGCCATATTCATGCACTAAATCGACGGTAGCCATGTTGTCTGCACATGACATATCAAATGAATTCGGCAAGAGAATGTCAAACCGCTTTCTACCACTTCCCATGGCAAGGGATAGAGAATTGCCGAGCAAAGTTTTGTCAAAACGGATAGCCGTGTAGTTCCAACGGGTAGTCATGAAACTCTTGCGTTTATGTGGCGGGCGAGCATCAGTGTTACCATTCCGTTTGTGAGTGGAATAACTGCGCCACGCTGCAAAATAGCGTTTCATGACAGCAAGCACAGAATGCGAGTGCAATGGGAAACGTTTAGCAAGTTTCTTTTGCATCCATTGCGGACAATCTTTCCCGAAATAAAAGCGGTTATGTGCGTGTGGATATCCACGCTGGTACTGATAGAAATCCATCAGGACTAAGCAGTTATTCCAAACGTCCGCTGACGTAGCATTTATCTCGGAATAGATGTGTTTCGGAGGTATCCGTAGTTTTTTGGTACGAACCATGATTAGACACCTTTTTGGTTCTCAACGTATTTTTTGAGAACATCGAGTGTGACACCACCCGTAGTGGAGACAAACTTGCTTCGTGTCCACAGCGTTGGCAATCGTGATTTCATAGCAGGGAATTCCTCACGAATCGTTTTCGAGGTGAATCCCTTAATTTTGCCGATAACCGATGTGACGGCAATGTGCGGCGGAACAGACAGTAGCACATGCAGGGGGTCAGGCATGACCTCTAACGCACGAATTTGGTATTCGTAGGCTTCCTGCTGTTCCATGATGAGTTCCTTTAGGCGTTCCTGAATGGCTGAGGACAGCACCTGTCGCCGAGACTTGGTACACCAAATAACGTGATATTCGCAGGCATACACAGCATGGTTGGTGGACTGAAAACTCAGGTCTGGCGTTTCAAGTTTGATAGACATTTCTACCACCTTCGTTATGTGTTAAACGGTGACGGTTTAACACATTACTATTCCCAGAATCGAAGCCTCTTGCTTCTCCTATATGTAACGTTTCACACTATTGTCCACAATTTGGGAAAAATATGCAAGACTTAAATCCTTTAGCGATTGAATTAAACGAGCAGATTCTCGATGCCGCGCCGGAGGTTTTCGCCCTCCTCTCCGAATTAGGGAAACGCATCTATCTGCCGAAAGGCATCTTAAGCCAGACAGCGGAGGCGAAGACGAGAGCACATCGTTTCAACGCGACGCGCGCGATCGCGCTGGACTTTTCACAGCCTGGGGGCACCCTGATGCATCTCGCGGTTTCGCGAGCCCTGGTGCCGGCACTCGTGCCTGAGGACATTTACGGGTACGCACCCGTGCTAGGCCAACCCGAATTACGGGACGCTTGGAAAACACACCTTTTGAAAGAGAATCCTTCGCTTACAGTATCGGGGTTAGAATGCACGGCGCATTTGGGCGCAGAGGGTAAAAACCCCCTGCAAAGCAGGGGGTTAGTGCCTTTTAGCCGCAAAACCCCTCCCACAAGTCTTCCAATTGTGGCGAGTGGCATGACACACGGGTTTAGCCTAATTGGGGAACTCTTCATAGATAGTGGTGATACACTTGTGCTGCCGGACATGAGTTGGGGAAATTATCGGCTCATCTTCCAAACTAAAGCACAAGCAAATATCCAAACCTACCCGTTCTTCAATGCTGAGAGGCGTTTTAATACGCATGGATTTCGAGAGGTGCTTGTTAATCATACTTTAGAGGGAGGTAGGGCTGACGCACGGAGCCCTCGCCCTACGGTTGAAAGCGAAAAGTTGTTGATTCTTCTGAATTTTCCGCATAATCCCACCGGCTATGCGATTAATCGCACAGAAGCGCGGCGTATTGTGGACGCGATTGTGGCGCGTGCTGACGCTGGATGCCGCATCCTTGTTATGGTTGACGATGCCTACGCAGGATTGTGGTACGATGCATCGGTGATGCCCGAATCACTTTTTGGACTGTTGGCCGGATGCCACCCGAACGTGGTGCCCGTGAAGATAGACGGTGCAACGAAGGAGGAATATGCGTGGGGCTTGCGTGTAGCGTTTATCACCTTCGCGCTCGGAGAGGCGGCGATGCAACCACTTGAACAGAAGCTAAGTGGGTTGATGCGAGCGAATACCTCCGGGGCATCACAGGTCTCTCAAACGCTTATCCTTGAAGCCATGAAGGCACCAGGCTATGCCGAACAGAAACAACGCAACTATGAAATTCTCAAGGGGCGTGCGTTGAAAGTCAAAAAGGTAGCGTCTGATGCGCGGTATGCGAAACTTTGGGAGGTATATCCGAGTCATGCGGGCTATTTCACGTGTCTGAACCTTAAGTCTGGGAACGCGGAGGCGGTTCGGCAGAGGCTTCTTGAGGAATTCGGCCTCGGCACGATTGCCCTCGACGAAACAGCACTGCGGGTGGCTTATTCGTGCCTTAAAGAATCAGATGTAGAGGAAGTCTTTGCGGCAATTGCACAGGTTATTGAAGCGTCGTAGCACGTAGGTTGGGTTGAACGGGGTGGTATTTTACCCCGCAAAGCGGGGTAAATACCTTGAAGGCAAAACCTCTATTGGCGTTGAGAGATTGATTTTTCTTCGTTCAACCTAACCCACACCATTTACTGTCCATTCTTTAAGGCACCCCACGTCGTTGTGACTTTACCGCTGGGTTCAACGGGAGTTGTTAGGGTTCCGACAGTTTTCCGGAAATACACGTCATCTTCAACGTCATTGGGGCCTGCCCAAACCCAGTATGCAGTCGAATCCGGATCTTTCAGGATTTGCCGCATTGTGTCTGCGCCGAAACCCCAGATGCCCTCGCCGAATCGATCCAGTTGGGTAGCACTATCCCAGCCACTATCGTCAAAATCAGGTTGTTCCCAACCGTCAGTGCGTTCTGCGAGTGGTGGGCCAGCATTAGCCTTCCATGTCTCATCGGAGGGAATATAGGTATCGTCATCAAGGATAACATCAAACAAGGCACCGCCGCGTCCAGTGTCACCAGGTTCCGCGTCGTGCACATAGACACCGATAACAGCATATCCGTCGGGCATGTCAAATTCAGTAACGCTGGCTTCTTGCCAATTATCGCCCTCTGCGACTTGTTCGCCGTTGATGAAGCCAACCCAGGAGTTGTCGCCATTAATGCGAAGTGTCGCTGCCCTGATGTTTGAGGCGACTAAAGATAGAACTAAAGCCATAATTGTCAGAACGAAAAACTTTTTCATGTCATTCTCCTTTATCTATTTTGTATGATGGGACCTGTCAGTTATGAAGTGTTGGGTAGCACCCATCGGTTCAACCGCTCTGTGGGACATAGGTTATCTGGCATAATCTAGTCTTATCTGACTAGTGCCATCAGCTGCCACACTTCCTGCTTCTGCGCTCACTGCCTCCGAGACACACCTTTCGGTGTGCCTGCTGCTTTGTCTGACACGAGCTCCACAGGCGTTTAACGTCTCGGCTAAGCTGTCCGCGACGTGTTTTGTCCTGTTGCATCGGCGGAGGCGCGTATACGAGTTCTCCTGTGTTTCCCAACCGAAAGAATATGCACGCATGCAATGCATGCGTGCTCTGCTATTCACGCAACAGAACGCACACTGTCCAACCTAATGAAAGTAGATTATACCACATTCCATCAGATTATACCACATTTCTCGCCACTGCTACGAACCCAACCGACACGCTACATAGCCTCATTCTTAATTCGAGCCCACGATGTGGTGAGCTTTTCTTGGGGTTCAACGGGAAGTTTGCCGATGGTGTATCGAAAATAGATATCGTCTTCTACGTCGTTTGGACCGCACCACACCCAGTTTGCCTCACAATCCGGGTCGTTGAGAATTTGGCGCATCTGCGCAGCACCGAATCCCCATATACCCTCCCCGAATTTTTCGTAAATTTCGAGTTCATCTTCCCATTTGCTATCGTCGAAATCAATTTTTTCCCAGCCGTCTTTCCTGTCGGCTAGCAGCTTACCGGTATCGCACCGCCATCCTTCTTCCCCAGTGCCGATGTAATCGGGCTCATCGTCAAGGACAATATCGGCGAGAAATCCGCCTTTACCGGCGGCACCCGGTTCCGCGTCGTGGACGTAGACAGCAACCTGGGCGAAGCCATTGTCCAGTTTGAATTCACTGGCGGTGGGTGCCTGCCAGTTGTCGCTTTGGGCGACTTCTTCACCGTTAATATAGACAACCCAGGTGTTATCGCCGCTGACGCGCAATGTTCCGTTTTTCGGCACAGCGTTTGCGGTTTGTATCAGGACGAACCCGGCGAGCAAGAAGGTGAGCGTTAAATAGAGCATCACTCGATTTTTCATAAAAACCTCCATTTTTCACAAGTCATCTCAGACTGCGAATGTAATGCGCATTTAGGACACGAAACCAAGTAAGGAGCAGCGCGCAATCTGTTTCTACTCCATTTCAAACGCGCGATAGAGTGAGAGCAATCCATCGGCGGTATTTTCGTTGAAAAGGCTCCGTGCGTATGGTTCATAAGGCTGATATTGCCTCTTAAAATAGTAGACGATAGATTCCTGTTTTGGTTCAATTTTCCGGTTGTCAATTGCTTCGCATACCGCGCGATATGGATGCCAGCGGCGCAATTGTTCGTGAAAAATCAACTCCGCATCTGTGCCTGCCTCCACATAAAACTTGCCTAAAGGCGTGAGGCTGTATGTGACGCGCCTGCCCACTTGCTGTTTGGCTACAAATCCGAGGATAGTCAGGTTATCTAACGCTTTTCGCACTCCCGTATCACCAGTTTTCCAGTCACGCTCTTCCAACCACCCCCGCAAGACACGGCGAGTCCTGTTCTGGCACGCGTTGACAGCATCCGCCGTGATTTTCATAGCCCTATACACCCTTGCAGAATAGCCTAACAGCGCGTCTTCTAACTGCCATGCTTCCCATAAACTGAGTTCCGATTTCCTGTCAGCGACGTAACGTGTTTCTCGCGCTTCTTGCACGTACTGAAAACGTCCCGCGCCGAATTGTGTCTGCGCCAGCGTTAACTGCGGCAACCGGCGGATCCACTTTTCAAGTTCATCCGGAAAACTGCTAAATTCAGGAAACCCCTCAATCGGTTCGGGTTGCAGTGGCGAATCAAGCCGAAGGTGTGCGCCGGTAGCACTGATGATGTAGTTTGTTTCGAGCTCAAAGGCATCTAATAGCACTGACGCGTTCCCAGATGCGATTCGCGATAAGACATGCGGGCGCAAATCCGCCCAATCGATCAGCAGGATGTCTAGTGCGGATTCCTGTTGTTGCCACTTGCGAACGCTCGCGTCAAACCCGTTGAGCGACACACAAACGATGCCTTTACACGCCAGGTCGCGGGCGGCTTTCATACGCCGGTCAACTTGCAAATCCTGAATGGAGGCAGGCCGCTTCTCAAAGAATTTTGCCTCTAACAGATACCGATTTGACCCGTCCCACAAAATTCCATCACACTGATAGAGCGTGCCTGATTCGCCATACAAACAACGCGACCATTCCTGAACCTCTAAGCTACGCACCGAGTTGTAGTAACTGAGGAGCAGATGCTCAAAGGCGTTACCACGTTTTGAGGGTGAAGTCGGAAATGCAATTTTCGGAGCGTCTTCACCTTTTAAAACAAACGGTACCGCATCTTCTTTCAGGACTGCAAAAGCGGTGGGTTGTGCGTAGATAGAAGCCATCGTTTTTTCCTATCGGCCTCGCTATAATCAACTCCGCTAGGTTAATCCCATGTAAAGCGAAGACAAATTGGGTTCCTTCATGACCGGGCGTGCTACAAATTTCTGCTTGATTCCAGTGCCAATCGCCCAGCGAGATCTGCGACGAATTGATAGGCGACACGTCCGGAACGTCCACTTGAGGATGCCTCCCACTCCAACGCTGCGCGGCGTAATACCTCAGTCGGAACAGAGAGCTCCCGTTTTTGTGCATAATGGGACACAATTTGCAAATAGGTATTTTGCGAAATCCGGTAGAAAGCGAGGCGTAACCCAAAACGGTCGCTCAAGGAAACCTTTTCCTCTGTTGCTTCGCGCGGATATAACTCATCCTCGTCGTTCTGGGGGTACTGGTTTTCGCGTACCTGCCGAGGCATTAAGTGCCGCCGATTCGAGGTGGCATAGATAAGGACGTTGTCCGGACAGGCGGCGATTCCGCCTTCTAGCATCGCTTTCAACTCGCGATATTCAGGTTCGTCTTCGCTAAAGGCGAGATCGTCACAGAAAAGGATATAGCGTTCCGGACGTTCCCACAACAACTCTGCGATTTCCTGTAGATGGACAAGCCCCTCTTTGCCGATGCCGATTAACCGAAGCCCATCGGAAGCATAGCGTGCCAACATCGCTTTAACGAGAGAAGATTTTCCGGTGCCGCGGTCGCCCCATAATAGGGCATGGTTCGTTGGTACACCTTTTAGAAACTGCTGCGTGTTCCTGTCTAATGCAGTGCATTGCACATCTATCCCGATTAAATCTGTGCTATTAACGAGATGTGGGTGTTTGACAGG
This sequence comes from uncultured Poribacteria bacterium, assembly GCA_958295855.1. Classification (GTDB taxonomy): domain Bacteria; phylum Poribacteria; class WGA-4E; order WGA-4E; family WGA-3G; genus CATQHH01. Next base: position 3,012,109 of record OY282383.1, read on the forward strand.
GACGAGAGAACCTGTCCCATTTTGTGCTCGCCACCGAAAAGCGATGTAGTCGTCAAGAGATTCACTCGTCGCGTGCGCTGTGTGGGCATCCAAGCGGGTTAACAAGCTATCGGCTTTTTTTAGTAGTTGTATAAAAAGTTCTTCCTGATTTCGCGCTTTTTCAGACATTCTTTCGACATTCCTTGCGGAGAAGTTAGGAAGCAGGCTAGGTGTGCCAACACACGGACTTTTCTATTGGCCTTTGGCTCGCCAGGGGTTCGTGCTGCAATTCTCTTTGTATAGACATAGTTTACCAACTTTAGTGTGGTATGTCAAATCAATTTACCGAGCGAATTTCTTCAACTGTCCCCACATTATCGTTAACTTACCCCTCGAATCGACAGCGAGGGGGCCGCCAAACGTCAAAGTGCCAAGGTTCGCCGAATCGTCTGGATTCAGGCCGTTCCAATTCATGAACACTTGTCCTGCCTTCTTTTCAGGATTATCCGTTCCTTCCTCATATCCGGGCGTAAAGCCGATGGCAGTGCCCTCTTTGATTTTCACATCTGTGAGCCACTCAAACGGCATCGCGACCTCATAAATCATACCGCCTTTGCCCAATTCGGGTGTCGGAACGATCGCGATATCGGATTTCGGAAGATCCGGGTTTTTGCCGCCAAAGTCTGAAACGAGTGCTTTTTTATTAATAAACGCGAAGTTGGGCTTACCCGAAGGCTGCCCAGCTCCTACCTGCTCCCAATCAATGTACAAAAAGATTGTATCGCCTGTCCAGGGTTGTGCGGCATTCGCCGCCGGTGCAAAAATATCATCGCGCACCGCCGCTGCAAAATAGAAGGTTTTCGCATCATACATCGTTGCCCAGGTCAGCGTGAGGTCATCCTTCCCTTTCCAGGCACCTTTGCCCCGAAGAAGTTCCCGCTCTGAGTCGAACGCGACCCAGACTGCATACTTCCAATCGTCAAGTTTCCCATCAATCTTGGGCGTATTCGGCGGAACGCCAGCGATCGATTCCCCATACCCCAGCTCAAACGCATCGATGTTTTCCTCTGGAAGAAAGGCACCATCCACCGAAAAAACGTGCAGAATCCCCAAAATAATCGATAACATAATCAATTTCATTATTGCTTTATCTCCTTTGATGTTCTTTGGTCATTAACGCCGTTGTACTCTGCTGGCTGTCTCTAACGGGTCGCGATTCAGAGATCGTTCCTACGAGATTTAGCAACCCAGACACATCTTCAAGAATTGCATCAACATCATAATCCTCAAAAGCCGCGCGTGAGGTAACACCTGACATCACTATGCTGCGTCAAACAGCGATGGGAAGTGGCGGTACGGGTCTGCGGGCTCACGGAAGAGAAGTTTTTGACGCTCCGTTAGTTCAATATCCACCGGCGGAGTAACGCGTCGCGATGTCCACGCGATATGCGAAACACAATACTTATACAACAAAGCCCGGCGTTGATGATTTCCGTTCCACGCCGCCGTGCCGTGTGTCAGTGCTTCGGTAAAGAGAATTGCTGAACCTGCGGGGGCGTTCGGAATGATGACACAGGCTGCATTTTCAGGGGCATCACTTATCTGTTGTGGCAACTTAAAATTGCTTTTATGGCTGCCCGGAATGCAGCAAAACCCGCCGTGTGCCGGGCCGGTGTCCGCGAGATTCCATGTCACAACGACGAATCCGTTGTGGATCTCGTTGTCTCGGAAAGAATAATATTCTCCCGGCTTCGCTTTTGCAGTTGGGGAAGTGGCCCCGTAGTCCGCGTGCAGTCCGCCTCTTTGCATTCCTTTCCGCATATACATGCCGTAAATTCGGTCGAGCCGAAAACAATCGCCTAACCGGAATTGAAGTATGGACATAATCTTGGCATGGTCCAGTAAATCGCAAAACGGTTTTCCCCACTGCAGAAAACCGGGGCCGTCAGGAGCACTGCCAAACCTTTGGCGCTTTCCCGGCGTGGGAAGTTGTTGCTCGTCAATGTGTTGATTGAGTGCTGCAACCTCTGCTGGACTCAAGACATTTTCAATGACGAGGTAGCCTTGCACGTCAAAGAGGTACTGTTGTAGTTGTAAATCACTCATGCGCCTACCCTCCTGGTTACGGCATAACGGAGTATGCCTACTACTTTCAAGTTGACAATCAGTTTACCACATGTGGTGAGTTCGTGTCAAACAAAATTCTGTAGAGGTGAGATATGAGGTGGGTGCAGCTTGCGTCTTCTTGTAGGCGAGATTTCCAAGCACGCTCCTCAAAAAGAGCGCGGTTAGAAACCTCGCCTACATGAAAAAGGGGCAAGTGCCAAGCCATTACTCGGCAACGTAATCTGAACGTAATTCAAAAATGAGCAGCTTCACGCGGCTTGTCCGATTCGGAAATTCGATACTAATAGCGTGTAGTTCTTCCCGTTCTTGATAATTGTGGGCATCTTGGATGCTGTCAAACTCAAACTCAACGTACCGGTGCGGAGATGCACCATAATAGTTGTCGTAAGAGCTTGCCCGTTTGAGTTCTTCGGCCTCTGACACCAGTGTGGCATTTGACGCGATCCACTCCAGATAGGCTGCTTTTCCAGCAAGCGGATAGTCAATTAAGTAAACCGCTTTAATGCGCCGGCTGGGATTCTCGTTTTTCGAGTAATCGCTGCGCTCGATAAACGTGTGCATGCTCACCTCACTCGCGCGGTTTGGCAGTTCCTCGAAAACTGCTGCGATTTCCGGCATATTGAAGTACGTCATTGCATCAACGAAACTATCAAATTCAAACTCAACGAGCCGGTGTGGATTCTCACCGTAATAATTGTCGTAAGACGCTATCCGTATGACTTCTTCAGGGGCAGACAGCGTTGGGGCAACAGACGCAATCCACTCCAGGTACACGTCTTTCCCGCCAAGCGGGTAGTTGACAAGCCAAACTAACTTCACCGGAGTCGCTGCCACATCAGACATAGTAGCATCCATGGTCGCATCTGCATCCATCGTGGTATCTGCCGGTGGCATAGCATCCCTCACTATACCTTGCCCTCTATCACAACCACCAATGTTAACCACGGCAACTATCAATACGATCACTATCAAGAGCCTGTTTCTTAATTTAAATATCATTATTCAATCTCCTTTAGCAGAAATAGATTTATAGGCCTCACGCAAATACAGAAGCATCTTCATTCCACGGTTTGGAAACGCTCCCACGCTTCGCCTGCTGCCGCGGCTCGACGCTCCAACTCGCCGCGCCACCCCACGACCTCGCCAGCTTTGATGCGGTTGATGTCAAAGCCGGTGTACCGGTCTTCAAGAGAATCTCCAAGTTTCTGAGTTTCAGCCCACCGATCCCATGCAGTCTTCATCCACTCGTGCGGCAGTGTCTCTCGCACAGCGGGATCGAGTTGCCATGCGTGACGCACGTCCGCCACCGACGGTTCTCCGGTGAATTCCCCCGACCATTTCGACCAGCCGATAGACAACGTATTGCGCTCGCGCCCAGGGACAGTGTGCCCCGTGTGAATCGTCGCGCCATTGCGAATGAGTGCCTCTCCTGGCTTGAGCCGAATCGCGACTTGACCCGGGAGCGGATCCGCGCCGTTCCAACTCGGTGTGTACGAAACACCCTGGTCCTTCATTGCCTTGGGCAGGAGCACGTCATGCTCAAATGGCGTGCGCCACCGGTGATGGCTACCGGGGATAAGCTCGTGGCATTCGTCGTCAGCAAGTGCCAAGAACATGCTCACCCCGTTCCGCGCCTCGAGACTCTTCGCGTTATTTTCGCGAATTTCTTTCCAGCGGATTCTTTCGACCTCCTCGGAATAAGCCTCGGGGCCTTCTCCTCGCACCTCGCGCTGTGCAAAGTAGCTCTTGCCGGTCCCCCACCACGTCACATCTCGGTGCCAACCGAGCTTATTCTCGTGCGTACGGGGATTTGCCCACAGCAGCATGTTGCCCATTGCCAAATCCTCCGGCTGGAGCCCATGACACCAGGAGGCGACGAAGTCCAGAAAGTCTGAAGAGCCGTGGAATTGAGCAAAGCTAGGCTCTCCGAAAGCGGGGTGAATGAGCCCTCGGATTGCCCAAGGCTGTTCCTCTCCTGTGCGGTGGACGTAGCCCTTCGAGCAGTCAATTTCACTGTAGCCGTTCTGGGGCGCGCACGCCTTCGTAACACGGCGGCCCGCCTCTCGGAGAATGGGCATCCATGGGTTATCGACAAAATCGTTGATGATGACAAAGCCGTGCTCCTTCAAGTGTGCCAGCCGTTCTGGCGTGGCACCGGGAGCTGCAAGCTCAGGCTTGAAATCCGCAAAAGCAGCGGCACGGTACGTCTCCGTCGCCGGTGATTGATTCGTGTCCATTTTCATTCCTCCCTTTCAAAGGGCCTAAATTTAGCACACTTTATTGTCCTTGTCCAAACTTTAAATCAGCAGTATCGCATAATATAGAAAATTTGTCAAAAGTTTTTCCATAATTACAAGTGTATGCGTTTGTAGTCGCACAATTCATTGCGCATCGGCCCTGGCGCACAGGCGAAATAAACCCTAGCATAGCGAAAACATTGCTTTTTTTTCTCAGAGATGCTATTATAATTTGGAATTGGAAGGAGAAACCGAATGAGTAAATGGCCTGATACACGCATAACCTCTGAAGATGAGGCGACTTTCTCTGAAACTGTGATAGATTATGAAAAACTTGTAGACACCTTTGATTTGGAGTTTGGTGAAAACACCGGCTTTGACGAGTTGGAAGAACATATCATCTGGGAAGAATCACAGGTACCAGATCTGAAAATGCCGAGAATCCGCGTCTTTGATGCTGCAGCCTATATTTTGGAGCGCATGGGAACGATGACGACTATGAAGCTTCAGAAACTAGTCTATTACAGTCAAGCGTGGTCCTTGGTGTGGGATGAGAAACCGTTATTTGAGGAAGATATTGAGGCTTGGGCAAATGGTCCGGTAGTCAGAGATTTATTTGATTGCCATCGCGGCATGTACCAAATATCATCGATGCCAATTGGCAATGCCCGTTTGTTAGATGGGGAACAGCGAGCTACGGTCGATGCTGTACTTGAATACTATGGAGATAAATCCTCCCAATGGTTAATTGACCTGACGCACCTGGAAGAGCCTTGGAAGCAGGCAAGGAAAGGGTTACCCAGGCTGGAGAGAGGCAATAGAGTTATACCTTTAGACGCTATGGCAGATTACTACAGTTCCTTACCAATTGAGGAAGACGTTGAAGATGAGGAATAGAAGAGTTCGTCGGAATCGCTATCCGCGAACAACAAAGAAAGCCACATCGGATGCGACACTGACAACCCAAGATAAGAAACTCGTGTGGAAAGTTTCGAAGATTGACGACAATAGTCAATGGGGTTGGAACCAAATAACCTGTCCCGATTTCTTGTAACCGGCCGGCAGCGACTTTGGGCGATGCGATCGGGAGAAGAGTCTTTTCTGCTCTGGTGGGATCCCAATCATGAGATTTGCCCATCACACCAGAGGCACACGTAGACGAAGCGTTTATCAATAAGGAACATTACCAAAGTATTACGCGTAGGGAGGGACAACTCATGCACAACTACTTTATTGAATCCTTTAAGATAACTAAGTTGTGGGGTGATCGGGACATCAATCTAACTTTTAACCGCGATGTGAATGTCGTGATAGGTCCAAATGCCTCCGGCAAAACCACTATTTTGAACCTTCTTCATTCCATCTTATCGGCTGATGTACCAAAACTTTTAGATGTTAATTTTGAGCAAGCAGAGATTAAGTTGAGAGGATTCGAAGGTAGGTCTGTACGCACTATTACTGCTAGGACTGATGCTCCAGATAACATCTTGGAACTCAGGGTGGGGCAGAACAAATTTCTGCTTGATACAGACGCTATTTCTAGGAGAAGATTCCCGGTGCACTATAGGGAGGAAACTGGTAGAATTACCAGGAGAACGCTACGCCCACATTTAAAACGGGGAATAGTACCAGATGAACTTTATGATGAATTAACGGCTTTAGTCCCACTTGTTTGGCTCCCCGTTAGTCGTCGTTTACCTGTAACAGAGGATGAGGAAGAACGATATACAAGGCCAAGGGATTTAGAGTCCGTAGACGCAAGGCTTGAGGAATTGTTGCGTGAGCTTTTTCACTATTACTCTCGCTTAAACGCCCAACTTTCTGAACGTTATAAGGCGTTTGAGCATCAAGTCTTATCGGTAATTCTTTATAGTAAAGAGCATGACCAACTGAAGTCATTTCCTCCTTCATTGCCAACAGAGCCTGAGAAGGATCAATTACGGAGAGCTTTTAAGGCCGCTGGACTTTTAGACGAACAGATGCAGAGCAGAATTAATGATCACTTCGCCGCGGCAGAGGAGTCAGCCAAACGGATGCACGAAAGCAAAGACGGTGGTTTGGAATTGGAAGACATCCTTGTGCTCCCGCTGATTGGTCGAACGAAGACTATGGTGGAATATGCGAGGAAACTTGAAGAGGAGAGAGAAAGGATTTTTGCCCCTTTACGACGTTATGAGGAAACCGTTAATTCATTTTTGAATAACAAATCCCTTCAAGTTGATGATAGCGGTCAGTTAAAAATTAAATCTTTTTCGTCTTCGGACCTGGATTCGAGCCACCTTTCTTCGGACCTGGATTCGAGCCACCTTTCTTCGGGTGAAAAACAGATTCTGATTTTGCTCACCGAAGCCCTTCTTCGGGTTGATAAGCCCGTGGTCTACATTGCAGATGAACCGGAATTGTCTCTCCATGTCACTTGGCAGGAAAAACTTTTGGAGTCTTTAGTGACGCTCGGCGGGAAGATACAGGTGATCGTTGCTACACACTCCCCCGACATTGTTGGGAAATTCCAGGATAAAGTGATAAATTTGGGGGAGGAGCGTTAATGTTGTTTTCCCGAACCCCCTCGGGGTTAGCTGCAGAACATCTTTTTTATTCCGAAATCCTCGTTTATGTTGAAGGATATACCGATATCCCTTTTTATGACCTAGTCCTCCAGAACTACAATCACCGGATAAAAGCGAAAAATGGTAAGCCGGAATGCGAGAAATTAGCGACGCTCCTTGAGCAAGGTGACTATCCCTATGTTGTTGTTATTGATGGAGATTACGAAATTTTAGTACGCACTCGAAGTCAACATAGACGAGTTGTTTTGCTTCATCGGCATTCTTATGAAAACTATCTTTTCGAAGAAGAGCCAATAAAGCAGTTCTGCCAACATCGTGTTCATTCAGAGGATAGTTTAGAAGAACCGTTAGCAAGCGATAAGTTTACGGAATTGGTTGAGGAAACTGAATTAAAATTTAAGGAATTGCTCGTATTGGATGTGGCACATCAGCGTTCAAAAACAGGGCGTGAGACGTTTTTCCGTAACCCGGACCGCTTTTTCCAGCGAGATTTCCGAGACGATGAAATTCAAAAACAGCATGCGGCAGCTGCGCAGGACGTTCAAACACAAAGCATTGATGAAGCAAAAACCTTGGTTGAAAAATACTTAACGAAACATCGCTTTGTTGACTTACTTCCCGGACACTTCGCGTTTGGTATCATGAGGCGTTTGGTAAGTAATACGGTGGGTAAAAGCATTTCAAATGACGACGTTAGACAGTATCTTTCAAGTGTGGTATGGCAGTTGGTAAAAACCCGCGACCATAATAGTTTGAAAAGGCGGTTGCGGCGTGCAGTTCGGGAAGCACAACAAATGCTCGAGTCTAGTAGTAGCCACACGCGATGAAAAACCGGTTCGTAGGCATACGATTTTGCGGCTAATAGGTTATCTTCCGCCTGCAAAGCAGGGGGTAGTAACCCTCTGCGCCCAAATGCGACGTGCATTATCGCACGTTAGATTACCGAAAACGAAATGTCCCGACCCATGCTATATTTCTCTTGCATTCTTATCCCATTTCTGGTAAAATTACTTGCATGGGCCCGATTTGTAATCAGGTACGGCACAGCGGAGTGTGCCTACTACTCTATACACAAAGGACAGAAACAAATGGCACTTCCAAAAATGGCACGGATTCGACAACACTTTGAGGCACCTGTGCTCACCGACCTGCCTGCAGCAATTCATGCTGAATTAGCGCGCATCAACGCCGCAGCTATTGTGCAGCCCGGTGACACTGTCGCGATTACCGCAGGCAGCCGCGGTGTTGCGAATGTCGCCACGGCAGTCAAGGCAACAGCGGACTATCTTAAAACTATCGGCGCGAAGCCCTTTGTTGTTCCAGCGATGGGGAGCCACGGCGGCGCAACGCCCGAAGGACAGCGGGACGTGCTGGAACACTACGGAATTACCGAAGCGACCGTGGGCGCACCGGTGAAAGCGACAATGGATGTGGTGGAACTCGGCAAAACAGCAGACGGTTTGCCGGTTTTTCTGGATCGGTACGCCGCAGAAGCAGAGCACGTTGTGCCGCTCAACCGAATTAAGGCGCATACAGATTTCAACGGCTCCGTGGAGAGTGGCGTGATGAAGATGATGGTAATCGGCCTCGGCAAGCAGCAGGGCGCGAATTTTTATCACCGCGCCTTCTTTCAATACGGTTTTGAACATGTCATCACTACTGTGGGCAGCTTCATCCTTGACACCGGGAAAATTGCTTTTGGGCTGGGCCTCATTGAAAATGCACATGAACAAACTGCCAAAGCCGTAGCGATGCCCGCCGCGCAGCTCCTTCAAACCGAGCGTGAACTGCTGGTTGAGGCAAAATCGCTGATGGGGCGACTCCCCTTTGATGAGCTCGATCTGCTGATTGTGGATTGGGTGGGGAAAAACATTAGCGGCACCGGCATGGATACGAACGTTATTGGTAGAATAATGCAAAACTTTGAACCGGAACCCGCTAAACCCGCAATCCTCCGTATATTTGTGCGCAATCTCACCGAGGAAAGCGATGGAAACGCTACGGGAATCGGGCTTGCCGACTTTACGACAACGCGCCTTGTCAACCAGATCGACAGGCACGCAACCTATATGAACAGTATCACCGCCCTTGGACCGCAAAAGTCAAAAATCCCATTCTACTACGATACTGACAGGGAAGCAATTGAAGTTGCGCTGAACACCATCGGCCTCACTGCTCCCCAAGATGCACGCGTTATTCGGATTGACAGCACGCTGAAATTAACGGAACTTGACATCTCTGAGACACTCCTCGAAGATGCACAACTACATTCAAACCTAGAGGTTATCGGTGAAGTACAGCCGTTTCCGTTTGATGCGACAGGCAACCTTTTGCCATCTTTGCGGCGTATTTCGCCCATAAGCGACGTGCATTCCTCAGCGCAATGATGTTTCATTAATCAGCCATACGCACGGTAAGGTGAAATTCGCAAAGTAGAACCTTACCGTCACACGACTACGAACCTTGGAGACACACTCATTGAAGCGATTGATTGTCGGTATAACAGGCGCAAGCGCGGTCATCTATGGTGTCCGGCTCCTTGAAGTCCTCGCGAGGCAGGAGGATATAGAGGTGCACCTGACGATTTCTACAGCCGGTGCGCGCGCCTTGTGGGAGGAACTTCAGATTCAGGTGGACATCAATAATTTTCGGTTGGAATCGCTCAGTGGTGCCTCCTCAGCACGAGTCATTTACCACCATGAATCCGACATCGGTGCTGCAATTGCCAGCGGCTCTTTCCGCACGGAGGGCATGATTGTGGTGCCGTGTAGCATGGGAACTGTTGCCTCTATCGCGGCGGGCATCTCACGTAATCTTATCCATCGAGCGGCGGACGTGTGCATCAAAGAACGCCGCAGGCTAGTGATTGTACCGCGCGAAACCCCACTCAGTGCTCTTCATTTGGAAAATATGCTCAAGTTGGCACAGCTTGGCGTGTGTATATTACCGGCGATGCCAGGATTCTATCACTTCCCAAAAACGGTGGATGACCAGGTTAACTTCGTTGTGACAAAAATCTTAGATCAGTTCGACATAGATGCGGGGCTAATCCAACGTTGGAAGGAGTAGGGAGCTGATGCGAAAACTTAAGATTATCCTTGAGATGATCAAATTTGAACATACCGTCTTTGCGCTGCCGTTTGCAGTGATGAGTGCTTTCATCGCTGCGAGGGGCCTCCCATCGTTGGACAAACTCGGTTGGATCCTCGTCGCGATGGTAGGGGCGCGGAGCTGCGCCATGGCGTTCAATCGCCTCGCCGATGCTGAACTTGATAGCAGAAACCCCCGTACGTCAATGCGTGCGATTCCTGCGGGCTTAATCACAAAAAGCGCGGTATGGATATTTACCCTCATCTCCGCGGGGCTATTGGTTTTTGCAGCGTGGCGGCTAAATCCGCTCGCCTTTGCACTGTCGCCTATCGCTATTGCCGTGATTATGGGCTATTCCTATACGAAGCGTTTTACTGCACTCTCTCACTTTTGGTTGGGCCTTGCACTCTCTATTTCGCCGGTCGGGGCGTGGATTGCAATTAACGGCAGGTTTGATTGGACACCGATAGTTCTCTGCCTGGTCGTGTTGCTCTGGACAGCGGGGTTTGACATCATCTATGCGTGTCAAGATGTCAACTTTGACAGACAGCACGGGCTGCACTCCATTCCAGCGAAAATCGGGATTCGGTGGGCACTATGGCTCTCGTCTGCCTTACACATCATTGCCGTGCTGCTCCTTTTCAGTATTCCGCACCTTGTCGAATTAGGCACCTTTTATTACATCGGTGTGGGGATTGTTCTGCTAATCTTTATCTATGAACACGCCATTGTCAAACCGACGGATCTGTCCCGTGTCAACCTCGCCTTTTTTACCTTGAACGGCACGATTAGTTTAGTCTTAATGGTGCTTTCAATTGCCGATATTTTGCTGTAGGTTTTGAACCCCGGGCTTTTGTATGGCAAGTTTTGGCTTGCAGGCTTCGCCAAAAAGGACACAATGAAACTCTCACTCTCCGTACGCGTCGCAGAAACAGCATCTAAAAGAGATGCTACGCATACCTTCGCACAACTAACTGAACTTGCGGCTGGGCTCGGCTACGAAGCAGTCTGTATGCGTGCCTCCCAAGTCGGCATCCACTCGCCTTTGGAGCAGATTACCGCCGCGCGCAAGCAGGCAGAATCGCTCAATTTGAAAGTCTCTATGGTTACCGGCGATTTCCCCGTACCACTCAACAATCACCAAGGCCCGGATGGGCTCCGCAATATAACCCCCTACCTTGATTTAACAGCACTGCTTGGGGCAAACCTCATCCGCATCGCGATGAAGGTTGAGGCGGACATCCCTTGGGCACAACGCGCCGCCGATGAAGCAGCAGAGCGAGGTATCCGTCTCGCCCATCAGTCACATACGCAGAGCCTGTTTGAAACCGTAGACGATTCGGTTGAGGTATTAAAGCGCGTCGGCAGACAGAATTTTGGGATTATCTATGAACCGGCCAACCTCGACCTGTGTGGGCAGGATTACGGCGTTGAGACACTCAAACGGTTTTCCCCCTATCTTTTCAACGTCTATCTCCAGAACCACATTCGCCGCCCGGAGGGGAAGACGCGGCTTCTGACGTGGATTCAAGGCGAAGTGCCACACGATGCGATCCGTTTACAGGACGAAGGCGGGATTGATTTTCCGTTAGTCTTTCGCGGCTTGAAAGAGATCGGTTACGATGGCTATGTGACAGTGCATCAGGCGTTCCGCGAAATTATGGAACCTGAAGATGCAGCGGAACAGAGTTATGTTTATTTAAAACCGTTTTGTAGGTAGTAGGCATGCTCCGCCCTGCCGTAACAGGTAAAGGAACAAATGTCTTAAGCATGAACAGCCAGCAACCCAACATCCTCATCATCACAACCGACCAGCAGCGGACAGATAGCCTCAGCTGCTACGGGTCGACATTCACGGACACACCCCACCTGGACCGGCTGGCAGCCGAAGGAGTCTGTTTCGAGCGGGCGTATTGCGCGAATCCAGTGTGTACCCCCGCTCGCGCTTCAATCTTTTCAGGGCGGTATGTCAGCCGCCACGGAGCGTGGAACGTTGGCATGAACGTCCCCGCCGATGAACCCATGCTGTCGCACGGGTTAGCGGAGATTGGGTATCGCACACATTATATCGGCAAAGCGCACTTCCAACCCTTCGGCGCGCCAGCATCGCAGTCTGTCGAAGCACGCGGCGATACGACGCGCTACCCGGCTTTCCAAGGGCCCTACTACGGCTTTGAGACGGTGGAACTCGCACTTGGCCACGCAACCTACGGTATCGCTGGACATTACGGAGAATGGGTGCGTTCGCACGTTTCCGAGGAGACGTTCGCCCGCTACAGCAAAGCAACACGCCTCGGAGAAAGTGGTTTCGGCGGTGAGGCGTACGACTGGGAGATACCGCTGAAATACCACAATAGCGTCTGGACAGCGGATCGGACGATAGATTTCTTGTCAAACCACGATGCTACGCACCCATTCCTATTAGCAGTCGGTTTCCAGGATCCGCATCACCCGCATTGTGTCCCAACTGAATTTGAGGCGCGCGTCCATCCCGCAGAGGTGCCGTTGCCGGACTTCGTTGAAGGTGAATTAGACGACAAGCCACCCCATTTTCTGGAAGCGCGTTGCGGGCAGCTTGAAAAATCAAAAATCCGGGGAACTTTTCCTATCGCAGGACAAGGAGGCGGTGCCGACTTCCGCAAAGTTCCCGAAAACGATGCCCGACTCGGCAGGGCATATTATTACAATATGGTGAAGCTCATCGATGCACAGATAGGACGCATGCTGGAATGTCTGGATACGTGTGGCTTGACAGAAAATACATTGGTGCTTTTCACAACCGACCACGGTGAACTGCTCGGCGACCACGGGTTGTGGATGAAGGGGCCCTTCCATTACGAGCCGCTTATCCGCGTGCCCACGTTGATGCGGTTTCCCGAAGTAATACCGGCAGGACAGCGGCCACAGGCATTGTTCAGTCACGTTGATATTGTGCCAACAATTCTCGCTGCAATCGGAAACCTGGCAATGCCATCAGATACAGATGGAGTAAACGCGCTGCCGATGCTCACTGGAGAGAAGGAATCTGTCCGAGAATCGGTGTTGGTTGAATGCGTCGATGATGCACGCGGCTTGCGGCTTAAAACTATTGTAACTGACACGCTGAAATTGACCTGGTATTGTGGGCACGCGTACGGCGAACTTTATGATTTGGAGAATGACCCGGGTGAGCGAATCAATCAGTGGGACAATCCCGCCTATGCAGCCGACAAATCACATCTCCTGAGCCGCATTCTTGAGATGATGGAGCCTTTAGAGAGAAGAGTTGAACGATTATCGTACGCGTAAAAGATGCTAGATTCACCTTAAGAGCGGGTGGTATTTACCCCTGCAAGCAGGGACTAACACCCTTTGGAGGGAACACTGATGGCATTTAGCGATTTCAAGACGATTCCTGAAGTTCAAGAAAGATTCGGAATCAGATACTCGGAAAACGACTTTTTCTCGGTTGAGGAAACCTTAATCCCTTCAGAGCACTTTCTGCAAGAATTTGAGTTTACAAGGCAACACATCAATATTTTCGGATCGGAGGCAGCACGGTGTGAAGCCGTTATTTTTCCGGTTTTAAGAGAGGTCTATAAAGGGTACGCGGATCGCTACGCTCTCTGGATCAAGGAATCCATAGCCTATGATGAGACACTGAGCGGCACGCCGGATTACCTCATTTCTACAAAATCTGAATTGGGAAAACTCATTGTGGGAACGCCCCTGATCATCTTAGTTGAAGCCAAAAAAAACGATTTTGAGCAAGGCTGGGGGCAATGTCTGGCTGAGTTGGTAGCCGCACAAAAAATAAACGACGATGCAGATTTCCCCGTATACGGCATTGTTACCGACGGAACTTTGTGGGAATTTGGGCGGCTAGTTGGCGATACCTTTATCCGAAACATAACGAACTTTACTTTAGTTGATTTGCCAGCTCTATTTGGGGCGGTTAATTCTGTATTCAAAGCCACAACAGAAGCCTTCGGCAGGTGAGCGTTAGATTATTCCGGCACATCAACCGCGTCCCATTACCTGATTGCGGATAAACTGCCTAAGTGAGGCTTTCACTTCATCCGGCTTTTCGACCCAGGGATAGTGCCCTGCTTCCGGAATTGATACAAACGTGCTACAAGGCTGTTGCATCCGCCACCAAAATTATATGAAAAATCCACCGATTTTTCATATCCTCTGTAATCGGCGAATTCGGGCCGGCGTGTCGTCATTCCGGATCTCCGATGAAAGAATACGAAGGCTCCGGTCTTCAATCGGCAGCTGAACCTTCACACCGCCGCGGCGATGCGATTCCCGAAGGGCAACAGCAATCTCTAACGCGGCACGTCCATCTTCGCCCGAGCATTTTGGCGAACTCCCGTTCTCGATGGCGTTAATCAGGTCAGCGACAATAGTCAGTCCCATGCCTTGCATTCTCACTGGCCAAGGGAAGGGACATGTAGCGGGCACCCCGCGCCCACGCCGACCGCCGGGCACCACCCGGATGAGCTCAAACGTTTCGGCATTATTGATCGAACGGATGCGTCCTGTTGTGCCGATGACATCCACCTCCCACGGTGCTGCGCCGCAAGGCGTGCTTCGGAGATACGCACGGACACCGTTATCAAAAACGAGGTAGCCGTTTCCCATCAGATCGTTTTCGCCCGCAGCGGCTGCGTCAGATTCCATTTCCCCGAAAACCCATTTAACATTCCCGCCCGCCATGTAGCGCAAAATATCAATAGCGTGGCTGCCGTTATGCGAAAGCCCGCATTGTGCATAGACTGTCACCTGAAGTACGTTGCCGATTTCACCAGCGTCAATCAGTTTTCGAGCTTCGCTAAAGAACGGATTCCAGCGACGCGCGCAATTGATTGCCAGTGCAACGCCCTCTGCTCGGCAGACATCCACCATCGCATCTGCCTCCGCAAGGCTGAGCGCGATCGGCTTTTCTGCCCAGATGGCCTTAACACCCGCCTGCACAACATCTTCCACGATAGTCGCCCGCACTCTTGCGGTGGTGCAGACACTGACAATGTCCAGATTTTCCTTCTCCAGCATGTCACGATAGTCGCTGTAGATATGTTCTGAACTGAGTCCCCACCGTTCGCCGAAAATTGCGGCTTGTTCGGCGTGCAGATCGGCACCCGAAACCAGTTCCACGTTGGGCGCGGCATGGTAAGTTGGGCCATGACAATAAGGCAGAAAAATTGAACCACCTTGTGTAATTTCGTCGTCAAATGTGCTCCCCATCCTTCCTAAACCGATTACGCCCGCTCGATAAGTTGACATCTTTTTTCCTCCAAGAGACTTTTCAAATGAAAGGAGTTTTGGTAGCGATATGTTTACGGAACAGTATTAACGCTTAGCACAGAATCTGGTCCAAGAATACGATTTTTCAACAGTTTTCTGCGATACTTATCATCTTTCGCAAATTCGGAATTTACGCTTCCGCTGGCGACCCAGTGATAGGTACTCCGATGTTCCAAATCTTCAAGACTTTTTGCAGCACGCTTACGCCAACGCTTTAACCACCTTAATTTTGCGATGATGTTATCTATTTCACCTGTCCGTCCCTGATGAACCTCAACGTAGTAGACCTTTTCTCTATGGCCAAATACATAATCCCAACGGGGCGCATTCGGATACCTCTTTGCAAGACAAGCGTCTATATCCACACTTCCTGTCAAGTCGCGCGTTGAGATGACTCTTATTTTATTCCGATTTGTACCCAATGCCTGTAACCCGGCTTCTAGACACTCGGCAATTTCGGGACTACTCCGAACTGCATCAGCAAAATTCAAGATTCTCCCCTCCGTATAGCCTCAGAGAGAACCTCAGAAACTTTTGTGCTGAACGCTGTTAGTCCTCCGAAATCTGCGACCGCGTCATCAGGATCTTCAGCATCTAGGGTTGAAATATCCTTGATGCTGTCATAACCAGAGAAATAATAGGTCTTGAATCTCTTTTTTTCAAGCACCGTTTTCGCCAATTCCTTGCAAAAGGGAGTCGCGGGTACATCTAACAATTTTAACAACGGTACTGGGCCAGCATGCCATTTGACCAATAATTGGGTTGCCCATACCAGGTTCAGTATTTGTGACGAATGGGTAGAGATGATAACCTTGTAACCGCGCTTCAAAAGGTCTAAAAGCACGGTGAGCAGGACTGTAATCCCCTTTGGATATAACCCCATTTCCGGTTCTTCGATAACAACCCAATTGAGATGATTTTTCTTTCGCGTACCGCCTGAAGGCATTAACCGGTACAAGCCCATTAAAAGCGGCACAAATTCTCTCTGGCCAGCCGACCAAACCATAAACGGCAGTTGGCTACCCGCAACGTCTAATACAATGCGTTTACGCAAGCCGGAACGATCCAGTTTAACTTTAGCCCCTCCAAAGATACGCTCACCAATTGCATCTCGGATGGTTTTATTCATGCGGCCTGTCTGCGGAAAGATTGCACCTTCACCAGAGCCCAAGCCTTGTTCCATCAATAAGCGCAATTGTTCGCTGAATTGCTTAACAACGTACGGAGCACCGATTGCGTAATCTGTAAACGCGCGCGGCCATCCATCTTTGAGCGTCATCGCCCGGTGCGATGGAATCAGGAAAAGGGACTCCGTTTTTTTCTTACCTTTTTTGGATAACACTTTGTCAAGTTCAAACGCTTCGTTGTCCACGGTGATTTTTGTCGCAGCGGGATCCCAAATTCCCGCCATCCCTTCACCAAAATAGAGGGACAAAAAATTATCGGGCTTTCCGTGCCAATCAAAACCGTGTATTTTCAGGGTTCGGGCAATATCGTCTGCGTCCAAAATGAGTTTCACGAGTTGTAACAAAATGCTTTTTCCACTCGCTTGTTCGCCGACGAACACTGTCATATCCCCAAAGCAAATATCGGCTTCCAGGATTTGCCCTAACGAAGTGAGTCTAATGCGTTCCATAATTGATTCCTTCCCTGCTCAGGGTTCTAAATCAGGAGGGCGAGGCTACAAGTTTAGCACAGCAAACCTATCTTAATCTTCATTTTACCACAATTCCGTCTGCTACAAGGTCTTACCGGTATGTCTGTTCATAAGATTTTCTCGTAGACGAATTCCAACCGCTTGGCTTGTGCTGGCACAATTGTGGGCTATTGATAAAACAGATGGTACCTGCCCTGCCATTCGCAAAGCCTGTTCGCATCGCCCATGCCGTAGAGAGAGGACATGTGATAGATAGGACGGTAGGGGTCCGCCGCCCATGCCTCTCTCAGTTGTGTGTAGTAGCGCACCGTCTCATCCGTTTCAAGCACAGCAAGTTGTTCCGCCTCTGCCTCGGGATAGGTTTTGCCCTCTAATTTTTCCGATTTATCTGTCCTATCAGGGCCTCCGGAGAATACGGGAGGATATGAACCCTCCCTTGTGTTAAGCGTTGAACTCAGGAGCTCGCTCCAACCGGGCGGGGCATGACTGGAGCTCGCTCCAATCTATCAAGCATAGATGTTCTTCATCTGCCAAGCATCCAGCGATTTGAGCTCGCAGGTTTGCCCTTGTGAACGCAACGACACACCGATGCTTTCTTCCTTGTCCGGATAGACGCGCATTGCAACGCACTGCTTACCGTTGGCGAAGACCTCCACGACGCTTTTGTCAACGAATACCCTTAACTTGAGCGTTTCGTCTTGTGCAATGGAAACCGCGCCGGTTTCAGGTGCGCGGGAAAGTACGTCTGGTGCAATCGATGAATACGATGAATCGATTGTGAGTAGACTGTCGCGAACGCGGTTGGGTATATCTGGATTCCGCATGCCGCGTTCTCTGAAGAAAGCAACACGCGTGAACTCCTCCTTCTGTGGTGAACGCAGGACGTTCAGTTCAACCATCGGTGCGGATTTTGGGTCGATTTCGAGCGCAAGTTCCATGGCGTTGCCTGTTATGCCTTCCAACACGACCTCCTCGTTTGCAGGAAGCGTCCGCGCGCCAACGTGCTGATGTGCATAGCGCAACGATTCAATGTCGCCAGCTGGTTCAATGCCAACTTCGTCTTTTGACAGGAGTGTCAGACGGCGCGGCAATGTCATAATCTGGTTCCAGCCTTTGGTAGGCTTCGCAGGGTTCATGTTATAGATAACGATGAGCCCACCTTTGCCATCAGGTGCCGCAGAGGGGGCGTGGACACCGGCGGGGGATGCCGCACCGAAATTGTTCTTCGCACCTGCTGTCACGACGAACTTATCACGTTCGGTGTCATAATCGCCGAGCAGATACTGCCCGCCGCTCATGTGGCTGAAGAAAAGGAGCATGTGCCGGTCGCCGATGGGCCAAAAATAGGGACACGCACCATCATCGCCTACCAACGTGAACATATCGTCTTCAACAAACGGATGCAGATAGACCCAGTTTGCCAGGTCTGCTGAACGGAGCAGGAAATTCGCCCGAATCCGCTTGCCGCCAGGGCCGTGCGGGAGTGTGCCACCTGAAAGTGAGTAATACATGCCATTTTTTTTCCAGATGCACGGATCGAAGACGCGGTAGACCGGCGTAGTGCCGTCCGCGTGTTTCGCGGGGATGACTGCCTTGCCAGACACCTTCTCCCAATTCAGGAGCAACGGGTCGCTGGAGACTGCCGCCATGTTCCCCACAACCGTACCGTGATACATCGCGATGACGCGATCTTCCTCTACAAGCGTCGAGCCTGAAAAACAGCATCTTTCTGGGTTTGGATAAATTGCGTAGGGCAGGTCGCGCCAGTGGACGAGGTCATCGCTAATCGCATGCCCCCAGTGCTGCCGTGTATCTTCCGGTGGATACGCCTGATAAAAGAGATGCCACCGGTCCTGCCAGAAACAGAGCCCGTTCGGATCATTGAGCATCGCTTCCGGGTTGATGTAGTGATAGATGGGGCGGTGCGCATCGCCCTCGTACGCCTTCCGCGCCGCGTTGAGACGTTGCATCAGTGGATTTGTTTTCAACTGTGCTTCCTGCGCTTCCAGCGTCTCCGGGAACGTATAATGTGGCACAAGCGAGGTATAGTCTTCGTTAGCCATCGTTTCTCTCTCCTATGCGGGAAAATAGGTTCGTAGTAGGGGAACCATTCATTGCCCGTTAATGTCTCTATGATTCTTTAGATACAGAGCATATCATAGAATTGGTTGCATGTCCAGAAAATTTTCTGTCTGACTCAGGATTTATAGGATTAAAAGATTTACAAGGTAATACGCATTAACTGAGGGCGGGCGGTTCATAAATCTTTTTTCGTGAGAAGGCGACACTTTTGTCGCGAGATCTGTTAGATTGCACCCTCTCCCTGAATAATGAGCCATTCTTATTTAAATTGACATGATTTCTGGAATATGCTACAATGTACAGGTGTTTTCTTAGTGGTTCGCGTTGATTCGTACATTCAATCGCCAAAGGAGAACGAAACGATGAATAGACATGAGAGAAAACAGCGCAAAAAGGCGGAGATGCACGTCGGTGTGCAAGGCATCGGGACATCCCCCAAGGAGCTGGCATTCCTCGTTCGCCACGGTGTCACGCACATGGATGCCTCTGTCGAAAACACCAAAACCGAAACTTTAATGCGGCATAAGGCAGAAGCGGCGGAGGCAGGCGTCAGCCTTGAGATGATTCACATTGGGCTTCCCAGGAGCATTACGCTTGCCCAAGATCCGCAGCGCGACAAGGATATTGATGCGGTTTGCAAGATGATTGAAAATGCAGGAAAGGCAGGACTGCGAGGCTTAAATTATAATTTCTGCATTCTGAATCATCAGCGGACAGAGAGCACGCTGGGACGCGGTGGCTCCAGCTACAGCACCTTTGACCTCTCCAAGTTCGATAACGACACGCTAACAGAAGCAGGGGAGGTGAGCCGCGAAGAGGCATTTGACCGGATTGCCTATTTCATCGAAGGGGTCATTCCGGTCGCTGAGGCAAACCAAGTCCAAATGGCGTGCCACCTGAATGACCCGCCGGCACCTGTCTTGAAAGGCGTTGAACGGTGGAATTACCCGGTGTTCGAGGGCTTGAAACGCTTCGTGGAAATTGCTGATAGCCCGTATCACGGCTTTAATTTCTGCTGTGGCACGGCTTCAGAAGGCTTGGACGACCCCGGCACTGAACTTTACGAAATTATCCACTATTTCGGCGAGCGGAAGAAGATTTTTAACATTCACTTTCGCAATATTCGCGGAGGATTGCACAACTTTCAAGAGGTGTGGCCCGACGAGGGCGACGTGGATATGCACAAGGTTGCACAAACGCTTCGAGATGTGGCATATCCCTACATGCTCATGCCCGACCACGCGCCATCGCACCCAGATGATACATCGCCGCCTGGCGTTTCTGGCCGCATCCGGCAGGCATGGGCGTTCCAATTCGGATACATCATCGCCCTGATTCAGGCGGCGAATTCGGAATAGTAGGTGGATTGGTTTCTGTTAGATTGACACACTTCGTCAAAACGTATTTTAATGGTAAATTCAACCTGTTGAGCCTGCTGACAAACTTGCCACGACATGGGCGAGCATCAAGTCTCAGTAATACCCCTGGAAGGGCAGGCACAAGGCACTGCCCCTACAATGTGTAAGGGCGGAGCCCTGTCTCCGCCCACCTTCGTTGTGAGTTCGTTTTGTAAGGGCGGGAGGGTATGTTACCCCTGCTTTGCAGGGGCAAATACAATTCCCCCGTCTCTGCACGCCTTCATTTGTATAAGATGGGAAAAACTATGGCAAAGTCACCTAACATACTACTCATTCTCGCTGACGACCACGGTTATGGCGATATTTCAGCCCACAACGGGCCGTCAATCCAAACACCGAACATCGACCGGATTGCTTCAGGCGGCGCGCGCTTTACGCGGTTTTATGCGAATTCTTCTGTCTGCTCGCCGAGCCGCGCATCCCTGATGACAGGACGCTACCCCGACCGGGTGGGAGTGCCGGGGGTAATTCGCACCCATCCGGAAAACAGTTGGGGCCATTTTCGACAAGATGCTATCACACTCCCCTCAATGCTGAAGCAAAAGGACTATCATACATCCCTCATCGGAAAGTGGCATCTTGGACTGGAAACCGAGAATCATCCGGGCAGGCGTGGATTCGACCGTTTTCATGGCTTCCTCGGCGATATGATGGACGACTATTATACGCACCTTCGGCACGGCATCAACTACATGCGGCACGGCTTTGACACCATCGATGCGAGAGGACACGCGACAGATCTCTTCACGGAATGGAGTGTCGACTTCATTCGCGCGCAAGCACAATCGCCACAACCCTTTTTTCTTTACCTTGCCTACAATGCACCGCATACGCCGATCCAACCGCCTGATGAGTGGGTTGCGCGGGTGCAGGAACGCGAGCCGGATATTTCACCACAACGCGCCAAATATATTGCTCTTGTTGAGCACATGGATGCCGGTATCGGACGCGTGCTTGATACACTTGTTGAAACCGATCAGCTCTCCAATACGCTCGTTATCTACACCTCTGACAACGGTGGCGCAATGAATGTCGGTGCCCACAATGGGCCGCTGCGGGGGCAAAAAGGCGATATGTACGAAGGCGGCATCAGAGTACCTGCATGTGCGATGTGGCCCGGACACATCCCGGAGGGACATGTTACGGATAAGGTTGCGTTGCTCATGGATGTTTTTCCGACAGTGTGTGAGGTGGCTGGCGTACCTATCGCGCACGACATCGAGGGACATTCAATTTGGCAGACACTCCAAGGCGAACAGCAGGACTTTTCCGAGCGCGTCCTTTATTGGTTGCGTAGAGAGGGAAGCCAACGTTTTCTCGGGCTGGCGCAGCACGCTGTCCGACGCGGGGATATCAAGTTGTTACACAACAGCCCCTTTGAACCGATGGAGCTCTATGACCTGTCAAGCGATCCGCTCGAAACAACGAACGGTGCCCAGACAGAGACAGCACTCTTTAGAGAAATAAGTCAGTTATTTCAAGGAGAAACGCAGAAGGCGGGCAGTGTCCCATGGCAACGTGGATAACCTAAATTTGCATTAATGTAAGAAATAAAAAAGTTGTTTGCTAATCACTCACAACTTGGTGTGAATCAGGTATAATACTGAGGGGCAGGCACAAGGCACTGCCCCTACATAAATTCCAATGCGTATCGCTGGTAAAAAAATACTTGGCGAAGCCTTCTATCGAAAGTTTGAGGATATAGGAAAACGATATAGACAATGAACCACACAAACAATCTTACCTTATGGTATCAGAAACCGGCCGAGGAATGGACAGACGCACTGCCCGTCGGAAACGGGCGGCTCGGTGCCATGGTCTTCGGGGGCGTGGAAGAGGAACGCATTCAACTCAACGAAGAAACGCTTTGGGATGGTGCACCTCGCGACACCACAAACCCGAAGGCACTAGCGGCACTCCCGAAGGTGCAACAGCTGCTCTTTGAGGACAGAAACGAAGAAGCCACACAGCTTGCAGGCAAAACGATGCTCGGCATCCCCGAACGTATCAAATCCTATCAATCCTTGGGCGATGTATTTCTGGAATTTTCGCATGATGGTGATGTTACGGAGTATCGCCGGGAGCTCAATCTGGACACAGGCATCGCTCGGACAACTTATCAATGGTGTGGGGTAAATTTCACACGGGAAGTTTTCGCGACAGCCATAGATAACCTTATTATCATCCGAGTTGAATGTGACACGGCAGAGCAGCTCACTTTCAATGTAACGATGACGCGGCAACAAGATGCCTTCGTTAAGCCTATTGTCGGCGATACCCTCAAGCTTTATGGGCAGTGTGGCGATGACGGGATGCAGTTTTCTGCCTATCTAAAGGTGTGGGAAGACGGCGGGTTCGTTGAGGAAATTGGCAACCGGATCTTTGTGTACGGCGCGGATGCTGTCACCATCCTTCTCTCAGCAGCGACAAGCTACATCAATCAGCATGACGCGAGTGCCGAACCGCTCAGCCGCTGCAAAAACACTTTTGAAATCCTGGCCGGAAAATCTTATGAAGCGAAGAAGGCGGACCACATCGCCGAGCATCAACGCCTCTTCCGGCGCGTTGAAATTCACCTAGGTGCAAACGAGGCAGACAATCTCCCCACCGATGAGCGTTTGGCAGCAGTGAAAGCGGGTACCTCAGATCCCGGGCTTGCCGCGCTCTATTTCCAGTACGGACGCTATCTGATGATGGCGAGTTCGCGACCGGGGTGCCTACCCGCCAATCTACAAGGCATCTGGAACGAGCACATGAACGCACCTTGGAACAGCGATTTCCATACCAATATCAACCTTCAGATGAACTATTGGGTCCCCGAAATCTGCAACCTTGCGGAATGCCATACACCGTTGTTCGATTACATGGCCACACTCGTTGAACCGGGCAGGCGCACAGCAAAACACCATTACGGTGCTGATGGCTGGGTTGTTCACCACCTCTCCGATGTGTGGGGTTTCACCACACCTGCCGACGGCATCTGGGGCATCTGGCCCGTGGGTGCCGCATGGTTGTGCGGGCATGTCTGGGAACACTACCTTTTCGGTGGCGATGTGGAATTCCTTAAGGAACAGGGCTACCCGCTGATGAAAGGTGCCGCCCGCTTCATCCTTGATTTCCTCGTTGAGGCCCCCGAAGGCACACCCCTCGCAGGAAAACTCGTCACGAATCCGTCTCACTCGCCCGAAAACAGCTTCCTGAAGCCCGATGGCACGCGCTCCCTTTTCACCTACGCTGCAACGATGGACCTGGAAATTATCCACGAACTCTTCACCAACTGCATCGCCTGTATCGATATCCTCGGAGGGGATGCCGAGCTCCGCGCAGAGTTGGTTTCTGCACTTGAACGGCTTGCCCCCCTTCAGATTAGCGAGAAAACGGGACGATTGCAGGAATGGGCGTTCGACTACGACGAACCGGAGCCCGGGCATCGGCACATGTCGCATCTCTACGCGCTCCACCCCAGTTGCCAGATCACGCTGCGCGGCACACCAGAATTGGCGGCAGCAGCAAAAAAATCGTTGGAATACCGGTTGGCACACGGCGGGGGGCATACAGGCTGGAGCCGCGCATGGCTGGTGAACTTTTGGGCACGGCTTGAGGATGCCGAAGAGGCATACACCCATCTCCAAGCACTCCTGGCGAAATGCACCTTGACGAACCTATTTGATACACATCCACCCTTCCAGATTGATGGCAATTTTGGCGGCACCGCCGGCATCGTTGAAATGTTACTACAGAGCCATGCGGGCGAGATTCACCTATTACCCGCGCTCCCGAAAGCGTGGCCTGATGGGCACGTTAAAGGGTTGCGCGCCCGCGGAGGGTTTGAGGTAGAGATGGCATGGGAGAATGGCCAACTCACTGAGGCGAGGCTGCATTCTACATTGGGGCAAGACTGTACCGTACGGACAGAGGCAGCTGTTGCGGTGACGTGTGAGGGTGCCGCGGTTGATATGGAGCAATCGGATGCAGTTGTGACGTTTAAAACAGAGATGCGGAAAACGTACACAATCGTTTTTTCGTTGTTCCTTGCGGAGAATTGAGAATGCAAGACTGTTCTGACAATAGTTCACCACTATCGCAGATAGTGGTGAACACCTAAGGTTGGGATATCAACCTTTGGTGGAGAGGGTATAAGACTCGCCACGGCGAGCACCCCTTGTTGATACCACAATCCACCTTGGCATTAGGGCATCAGCCTGGCTGGCACGGGGTAAGAGGTTTCCCCACTGCTTCAACTGGGGGAGTATATCACAGTGGTAACCGAGTCTGAGCGGCATACGCGCGAATTCGCTCGTTTGCCAATTTGATATATTTCTCCTCAATATCGTAACCGATATAGTGCCGCCCCAATTTTAAAGCACTCAGACACGTGGTACCACTGCCACAAAACGGATCCAAGACGACATCGCCGACGAAGGTATAGAGCTGAATTAACCGATGCGGAAGCTCCTCCGGAAAGGGCGCGGGATGGCCGATGCGTTTCGCTGATACCGAAGGAAATGTCCAAACGCTTTTTGTCCATTCTAAGAAATCCGCTTTGCGAATTGAATTCTCTTTGCCGTTGCGTTTTCTCGAAAAGGAATCTTTGGAGAAAACGAGGATGTATTCATGAACGTCTCTCAGCACCGGGTTCGCCGCCGATAGCCAACTGCCCCATGCCGTTGAGGAGCCAGCACTCGAGCCTTTATCCCAGATAATCTCACCCCGCATGTAGTAGCCTATCGCTAACATGTCTTCTATGATGTAACTATGCAACGGTATGTAGGGTTTCCGCCCTAAATTGGCAATATTGATGCATGCCCTACCGCCGGTAACCAATTTTTTATAGGTTTCAGCAAAGACAGCACGTAGGAGCTCTCTATATTCTGCCAGCGACAGATCTTCGTCGTACTCTTTTTTAGCATTGTAGGGCGGTGAGGTAACCATCATAGCAATGCTGGCATCGGGAATTGCAGACATCTGCGTACTGGAGGCACAATAGAGCCGATCGAGGTTTTCAACAGGGATAGGGTTTTCTTCCCACGTGTTGGGTTCCGGAGGTTTCTGATCGGCGTAGAGTTTACTTCCGTAAAATTCACTGGCATCGTGACTGA
This sequence comes from uncultured Poribacteria bacterium, assembly GCA_958295855.1. GTDB lineage: Bacteria > Poribacteria > WGA-4E > WGA-4E > WGA-3G > CATQHH01. The sequence continues at coordinate 3,037,654 of OY282383.1, forward strand.
TTTTTCCGGGGGTGCCGAACGCGCTGGTCTGAGTCCTACCCTTTCGAGATTCCGAATTGTCTTTATTGTCTTTACTCATATTTCCACCCAACAGTCACTTTTGTAGCGCGGTGTCTTCGTGCGCTGCGTCTTTCCATTTCTCAATACCGATCCGGTGTCCAAAAAATAACATCGCGTTTCGGAAACAGCGTCGCTAAAAACGCCGAGATCTCTGGAGGTACCGAAACCTCCGAACCAATCTGCTCCCACCCGATTTCACCGAACAAGAGCTGCCAGAATTCTGCTTCGGTTAGGTCAACGTCGTAGGCACACGCCGCTGTGCCGTCACTAACAATTTGCAGCGTGCCATCGGCGTTGTGCCGCAGCACTGCCTGCTGGTTGTTGATAGCAGGCAATTTGACTGCGAGCGGTGGAAACGTCTCTTCAGCATCCGCAATCCGCGATTCCCATCCCACTACAAGGCGACGCAAAAGTACGGGTAGATTCACAGCATAGAGCATCATCGCCGTGTCTTCTGTTGGGATTACCTCACCGTTGCATCTTGCGATGAGGCATGCCGCAAACGGATGTTGGGGCGAGAACGTACCTTCTATTTCTTCAACGCCTTGTGCCTCACACGCTTGCAAAAGCTGGGATACGAGTGCCTCCAAAACAGCCTGATGTTCACCACTATTGAAAATAGTGGGAAACTTCTTATCGGGCGTGCATCCTACCTCAAGGACTTCTGCCCGCTTTCCCTCTATCTGATAATTGAGATATCCTCCTACTTCGGGGTTACAATCCCCTCCTACGGGGTAGGCGACAACAGTCGGAAGAACACCGCGGATCCGCGAGGGTGCCATATCCCAATAAGCGCGCGTCCGTGCAATGGTGCCGCTCTGTTGTGCAGTGGCGATATCGTGGAGTGTTGCGACTGCATCTAAATCCGTTCCTGGTTCAAAAGGAGTCACCTGCCATTCCGATGGCCCTTCTACACGTGTCGCCGAGTTGCACGAATTGGTATTTGCACCTGCTTTGCAGGGGTTAACACCCTTTATGTGGAAGCCGTGTAAAGGAAAGGAGTTCCACCCCAGTTGGTGGTAAAACGCCTCTGGAATGATGGTAAATAGCACGCCAAGATCGGCTCCTGTGGTGCGTAGATAGCCGATGGTATCTCGCATGAGGGCGGATGCATATCCAACCCCACGGTAATTCGGATGTGTACAGACACCACCGATGCCACCCATCGTTACAATTGAGGCACCGACTCGCATCCGTCGCTCCCAGACGCGCAAAGTCGAAACAACCCGGTCGTTCACAACAACAACCCGGGTCTGCGGGAGCCTGTAGCTGCTATCGCCGCGCACATACTGCCAGTAGCGTTCATGTCCATCAGGATTAAACGCCCTGCAGCAAAGTTCAACTACCTGTTCCAATTCTGATTCTCGAGCTGCTCTTATTTCCATTTTTCTTATGTACTGTAGCGCGAGGTGAGGGTATGTTCCCCTGCTTTGCAGGGGAACATACCCTTTGCGTGCCTCGCATATTTCGCGTTTCTTATATCCTCACGCGAGATTCCGATAGTTCACCACTATTGAAAATAGTGGGAAACTTCTTACTGCATCGAAAAGATAACACCTAAGGCTTCATTGGGGGTTTGGATCAATTTCTCACACCCTTCAGCCGCATTCTCAATTGGAATAATGTCTGTAATCAACGGGTTCACCTGAATTTTGCCTTCCGACATCAGCCGCAGCGACAACTCCAAATTGCGCTGTGTCGGCCACGGGACGAACACTGGCGGGTAATCCGCGCCGTGCTCATACGCTTCATCGTGGTAGCCGGGTCCTGTGCGTGCCGCACTGATAACATCCACATTGCCAAGTCCTGCTGCGAAGCCATGCGTAATGTTCGCGCCCCCGACGATGACGATTCGGCCTACTTTGTGCGTGTCCGGTGCTGTCTTCAGCATCGCGCGAATCTGTTGAAACGCGCTTGTCGCGTCCCCACCGAAAGCAATAATCCCGCAATCCATGCCGTAGCCGTTGGTGAATGCTTGTGCGATAGGAATCGGGTCGGCAGATGGTATATACCCCTGCTTTGCAGGGGTGTTATCTTTTAGCGAGACGTTTATTGCGCGATGTATCCCCGCCTTTTCAGCGATGCCTATCCGCAACGGCAACCGGTCTAAGCCGAGAACGTAGGCACCCGCGGCTTTCGCTATCTGGCAGGCGAACTGCCCGACGATGCCCAACCCGGCAACGACGACGTTTTCGCCGATGCGGATGCGTCCGCGTTGCACCGCGTGCAGTGCCGTTGCCGCGAGGTGATTAGACGCGGCGGCTTCGTCACTGACGTTGTCGGGAATCTTCGCGCATAGGTTATGTGGGACACAGGCGTATGTGGCGTGGAGCGCGTAGCCCCCACCCATGCCGGATACCCTGTCGCCGATCTCAAATTCGTCACAATTCCCTTCCTTGCCGATGATGACACCGGCGTTGGTATACCCGAATGGACGTTGTCTGGTTTCGGAACCTGGATTCTCGCGACGACGCTTGACACCGCCGAGTTCTGTACCAGGGCTGACCATTGAGGCGTGCACCTCAATCAACAATTGACCCGGTTTTGGCGTAGGCGTTTCCTGCTCCTCTGTCCAGATACGCCCTGCTTCATTCATCATCACAACTTTTCTCGTTTTGCTCATAAATAATTTCCTTTGCCTTTATCGGTAGGGCTCCAGATGCATCCCCGGATATGCTTGTGCAAGACGTTCTAAAGCTTGCGGTGCATAGTAGGCATCGCCAGGGGCGGGCCAGCCTAAAACACGGCGCACTGCAGGTGTTGTTTGCGCAACAAATTTCATATAGAGTGGGCTACTCCACCCAGGCACAGGGCGTGTTGTTTTGCACCAATCCGCATTGTCCGCCCGGTGAAAATGATACCCCATCCAGGCGCGCTGTTTGCTTCTGTTCGCAAAAGGTTGCGCCGCATGAATTAAGTAGCTGGAGCGGAAGGCGACACTCCCCGCTTTCGCTGTAATAGGAACAGGTTTCGCCCAGGCTTCAAACTCGCGCAGGTCGGGAATGCCTAAACCACCTGCACTGCCCGGATGTTTTTCCCATACCGTGTCCAGGCGGTTCTGTGAACCTGGGCACACGAGCATCGGTGCGCCGTCTGGGTCAATGTCGTGCAGGATGATACCCGACAAGATATACCCGTAGCGTTGCCAATCTGGGTGCGGCGGCAAAGGGGAGTTCGTGGCATTGTCAATGTGATACCCTTGCCACGGATGCTCGCTATAGCGCGTATCGGTGAGCCCTTCTCGCACAAAAATTTGCCCATAGCCGAGCCGAATTTCTTCTGTATCTAACAACTGCTGAGCAATTGCCAGATATGCCTCATTTTCCAGCAGTTTATCGACTACCTCCAGTCCTGTCGGAAAATGCAGTGCCTTTCCAAAGGGACCGGCGAGCTGTTGCATCACATCATTCTTCTCGTAAGCGCGTTGGAGTGCCTCTGGCTGTTCGTCCCATTTCGCACGATATTCGGCGTAGGTTAACCCATCGTAGGCGTTTCGCTCAATGGCTTCTAGCGCCGGGGCAACTTGTTCATGCGAAAAAACGTTCGGCACCACGAGCGTGCCATCCCGTTTCCATGTTATCAGTTGTTCCGCTGTGAGTTTCATCCGTTTCACCTCTTTTGTCGAGAATGCACGTCGCATTTGGGCGCAGTGGTATATTACCCCTGCTTTGCAGGGTGATATACCTTTACCACTTGTCCTCCTCAACTGCCTCTATATCTGCGTTCTGCTGAATTTTCTCCCACCATTCTCGATTGTCGACATACCACCGGATCGTCTGGTGCATGCCTTCTTCATAAGCAATTGTCGGTTTCCATCCAACATCCCTGCAAATCTTTTCCGAATCCAATAGATATCGACAATCGTGCCCAGGCCTGTCGGGGACATAAGTTTTCAAGTGCTGCGGTTTGTTGAGCACCTTCAAGATGAAATCGCTAATTTCTTCAATACTTTTCTCGATGCCGCTGCCAATATTATAGGTTTCCCCAATTTTTCCGTTCTGGATAACCGCCGCAATTGCACAACAGTGATCGTAGACATGCAACCATTCTCGCCGGTTATGACTACTTTGATAGAGCGTCAGCGGTAAATCCTGTATCGCGTTTGTTGTGAAGAGGGGTATCAGTTTTTCTGGATGCTGATAGGGACCGTAATTGTTGGAACAGTTAGAAATCGTTATCGGAAGTCCAAAGCTATGGAAATAGGCATTTACGAGATGGTCCGCCGCCGCTTTTGACGCATTATAGGGTGTTTGTGGCCGGTAGGGCGCGTTTTCCGTAAAAGCATCGGGTGAATCCAACGGCAGTTCCCCGTATACCTCGCACGTAGAGATATGATGGAACCGAGGGATGCTATACTTTCGCGCGGCATCCAGTAAGATTTGTGTCCCGAGCACGTTTGTCTCAAAGAAGCGTCGCGGATGCAGAATTGCACGGCTGTTGTGCGACTCCGCAGCGAAATTGACAATGACATCCGGGTGCTGCGTTTTCAGCACATCTGCGACAAACGCCGCGTCCAAAATGTCACCATGGGCAAAACTATACCGCTTCGGGTAACGTTCTCCCATGTCTGTCAGATTCGATAGATTCCCTGCGTAAGTGAGCCGGTCAAGGTTAACGACAGCATCGTCCGGGTAGTGCTGAAGCCAGTACCGGATAAAGTTCGTGCCGATAAAGCCTGCACCCCCGGTCACCAGTAATTTCATCTCAGGTTTGTCCTTTTTTGCCTTAGTGGTATGACACCCCTGCAAAGCAGGGGATATATACCATTAGGGGCAGATGTCTGTATCTGTCCATCTTCGTTCTCACGCCATCTCCGGCATATCCTAGGCTTGTTCTATGCTTGATGCAGCGACTTCCTTTTGAACCTGATTGAGTTTATGTCGTATGTAGATAAAATAGGCATCATCGCCGTTTGACATATCCTCAAATGATTCGATAAGCATTTGGAAGGTCTTTGGTTCGTTCTCTTCTAACCACTGCATTGAGTCAGCAAAAGCGACGCGCGTTCTATATTGATACATGTTATGGTTGCTCTCTAACAGCACCGACCAGAGCCGGGTTACCCGATCCATGTGTTGTTCGCTCAGCGTGCCTTCTCCGTTGAGGGCAAGTTTACGTCTTCGCCGTTCCGCGCTGACTGCCCCTGTCCGTTCCACCGGTGGATTAGACTGAGATTGCGTAGGCGCGGCGCCCTGTGCCCGTTGGCGTTTTTGCTGGCGTTTTTGCTGGCGCGTTTGGATGCGCTCATAGAGTTTCGCAACCACGGGCTCTGCCATGAGTGTTTGGAATCTATCCGCATCGCGCTGTTTGATGAGCAATAATGACTCGTACGCGTGCGTATCTGCATGCGGAGAATTCATTTTAGCAAGCCGCGCAACCCGCTCAGCATGTTGTTCTATTCTTGTTCCGACACCGTTTAGGCTATATTTGCCTCGTTTTTTAGCCATTAGCTCCCTCATTTCTGCGTAGATAAAAACACACGGTTAAATAAGTATATCTTATCAGAAATAGACACACGCTGTCAACGGAAATCACATAGAATTTCAGAGGTCTTTCATCAATTCAGTTTCTGCTCCGATTTTTCCGTTGTCAAAATCGGGTTTCTTATTAGATCCATGTTGCACTCAACGAAAAGAAGCCCGCATGATTGCACATGCTGGCCCTTTGACTGTTGAGGTATTGGTTCTCCCGGAACGATTTCGGGACTACCATGCCATTAGGGCATTTCGTTCTCCGGTAGGAGGGATGTCCGAATCCCGACTTCTCCTATAGAACCGACAGAAAACCGAATGCACGTCGCTTATGGGCGCAGTGGTATATTACCCCTGCAAAGCAGGGGAAACCGATACCATTACGCCGCAAAAACGGAATACCTCTGGACGCACCATCTAAAAAAGTTGACTTTTTCTGCTAGATGTGTTAGCATTTAACGTAACGAAATTTAGACAAACCCGCCAGTCTTGAGAACGACTGTTTAAAAGGAGCGATTTAGATGAAAAAACTTACGTTAATTTTAGGATTTTCCCTTCTGTTGATAAACGCCACTGTAGGGATTGCAGGTGAAGACCCAACTTTAGTGGCTTACTACCCCTTTGACGGAAACGCAGAAGATGCATCTGGCAACGGAAACGATGGCGCAATTGATGGCGGGTCCAAGTGGGTTAAAGGCGAATTCGGAGAGGCCATCCACCTAGACCCGGCTGCCTTTGTTGAGATGCAAGTCTCCGATTCTCTCCACGGTGACGTTTTCAAAGCAGACCCGTTTACACTTTCCGCTTGGATTCAGCCCAACTTTGAAGGGAGCACGTGGGAACATATTTGGCGGAGTCTACCCGGCGACTCCGGGCACAATACCTTATTCGTTAACAAAGACGCGGGGCTACTCTCTTGGCGTGGGCAGGTGGCCGGGTGGACAGTGCTGTGTGAGACTGACGGAGGCATTGTCAAAAAGGATGAGTGGACACATGTACTCGTCTTAGGCGATGGCGATAAATTCAGAATTTATGTAAATGGCGAAAACGTCGCCGAGACCGACTTCCAAGAAACGCGGGGGAACAATGTAACCTACCGCCTTGGCGGTTCAGGTGGCGAGACGTTTGCCGGTGCAATGGACGATGTTGCTGTTTTCTCCCGTGCGTTAGACGAAGAGGAGATCAGTTTGATACTTGAGGGCGTTGAGGTCTTTTTGCGGGTGGAACCCCAAGGCAAACTGGCAACACGTTGGGCAGCCATCAAACGTTTTTAAATTGTAGGGGCGGAGCCCTGTCTCCGCCCATCTTTGTTTTTAGCCCTGTAAGGGCGAAATGTGTATAGCAGCGTAATGCCCCTCCAAAGCTCTCTTCGCATTGGATTTTAGCGTTTGCGCGGCGAAATATGTATAAAACCTAACGCTATTGATGCCTCACTCTCAGCCGAAGACGAAATACCCTCCCAAGAACCGAATATTTCCTTGAATTTTTACTTGATAATATGATATACTTAAAATATGCTTATGTTTCGCGAAGTGAACTGGGGGCAGGCTTGGGTGTCTGCCAATGTTTAACCCTCTTTCAGTGTTGGATTCCAGGGAAAAATGGCAAAGGAAAACAAAAAAAGAAAACCCTTAAGAGCAAATTCCAAGCGTCAAGCGCATGCTCAGCTAAGAGGCTACCTCTATCAAATCTGGCATAGTGTGAATGCTTGGCTGGACCTGGCTGATGATGACCTTCTCTACCTGGAAGGTGCGGAAGATTTTGACAAAGTATCAGGTGACGCTGCTACGGCAGTGCAAGTCAAAGACACACAACACAAGATTACGCTCAGATCTCAGGAGGTGAATGATGCAGTCAACCACTATTGGGAACTGCGGACTAACAATCCCGGGCGGCGTGTCAAATTCCGTTTTCTCACACGATCCAAGATAGGGATAGAACAAGGCAACCCATTTGGAAAGAGCAAATCGGGCCTTGAAGTCTGGAGCCGTTGTTCTGGTGATGAAGCAGCGATCACAAAAATCTCCGAATTTTTACAAACTGAAGGGAAAATATCAGAGGAAGTCAATGACTTTCTCAAAAAGGCAGAACCTCAACAAATTTATGAACAACTCATAGAACCCATTACTTGGGAAACGGACAGCAAAGATGCCAGTTTTGTTGAGCAATCTATAAGTAAAAAATTGGTTCTTCATGGCGATCGATACGATATCTCACCTTCTGATGCCAAGAAAGTAGTTGATTATCTTCTCAAAGAAACGTTGACGGTTGCAACACATAAGGAAAACCGTGAACTTACCCGAGTGCGCTTCCTCGAAATTTTTGAAGATAAAACAACAGTAAAAGTTCCAATTCAGCATATTCGGGCACAGCAACCGGTTGATGTAACGGTTGTTCTTGATGCTATTAAAGCAGCATTGATTGGGGATTCATCTGATATTACTATTCAATCTCAGGTGCCAAGACAAAACACGATACCTCCGCTCTATCCCGATGTTGCTCCGAGGACAGATCTGCTCGCAAGCATCCAAGCCAAGCTCCAATCTGACGGTATAGCCATAATACAAGGAGGGGTGGACAAGGGAAAAACTACCCTCGCAAAATTGACTGCAAATGCTATAGAGAGTGATTGGTTTTGGTTGAATTTCACAAATAAAGACCCATCTCAGGTTGTTCAACATCTACAGCGACTTGCTATTGCAGTTAGTAGCGAATCTTCACAAGTCAACGTCGTCCTTGATGACCTGAACTTACAACCGCAACAGTTGCGGGAGTATGAAGAAGACTTGGGTGTTGTGGTTTATAGAGTACTGGAGCGTGGTGCAAAATTGTTAATCACAGGTCAACATAAACCACCCAATAACCTCATCCGTCACCTCGGTGTCTCACGGTCTGTAGTTATCCATGTTCCTGACTTTACTATATCCGAAATTGAACAATTTGCCCAACAACTGGGATGCCCAGCTGAACTCGTAAAGACTTGGGCAAGATTCATTCAATTACATACAAGTGGGCATCCGAGGCTTGTACACGCTCGGCTCGCTCGATTACGGGACGAAGATTGGAAGCCACAAGATACAATTGAAAATATCTTTCAAACACCCCAAGAAGTGGTTGAAGAGCGTGAAGCAGCACGACAACTGCTTACAGACTTGCCCGAGGATCAACGGGAATTGCTTTATAGGCTTAGCATACTTACTGAATTCAGGAGAGATTACGCGATCAACATTGGCGAAATATCAGAACCTATACCTCATCCAGGAGATACTTTTAGTCAATTGGTCGGTCCTTGGATAGATGCAGTCAATGAAACATACTACACAATCTCACCTTTATTGAATAACGCAGCTAAGCAAGTTTGGTCCGAAAGTAAGATAAACAACCTTCACGCCCAGGTTGCAAATGCGATTCTCAAAACAAGGGATCTAACCATAATAGAAGCGCGAGTTGTCCTCCTACATAGTATGCTTGGAAAAAACAAAGATGGTTTTATTGCTGTCATTCAGGCATTGATGACCGATCCAGAGAACAACTGGAAAAAACTCAGCCAAGAATTCTCGTGGTTGGTACCCATTAAAATTAATCCTCCCGAAGAATTATTTCCTGGGGATGCCTTTGTAAATCATCTGTTTCGGTCACTGCAATATCGTATTGCGGTTGAGGTGGAGCCGGAGTCTGCACCGAAGATACTTGAAGTTTGGGATAAAGAGACTAAGCCATACGAGCCACGTCAGTCATATCTGCGGGCTCGCCTAATGCTGGCGACAGAGGCATTGATACGTTATCAAGTGTCACTTCCAGTCAAGCAGATGGTAGACTATCTCAAAGAAATTATTGATATTACAGACAGTGATAAAGAGGTCCGGGAGATATATGGTAAGCCCATGGGAGAATTAAAAGAATATAACATTGATAAATCCAACTTTTTCAGTTTCCTATTTAGCTTTATCTGTGCACGTCCTCCTACTTACGCTCCATTCCTTTGCGACCTTATTGATGAGCTAGATAAACTTCAACCCAAAATTCGGAATGTATTATTGGCTGATTTTGAGGATGACAATATTGGGTCGAGGCTGTTGATTGATGGTGTCTGGTGGGCAGAAGCAAATCGTGAAAATCCCGATTGGACAAGATGCCTTCAGGTATTTGACAAAGTAATTGAAAGAAGTATCTCATGGGGTTATTCCCATATCGCTGCGGCATCAGCAAGAGGGAAAGCCATCATCCACGATGAGTACTTGAACGAACCTGATACAGCCCATAAAGTTCTTCAAGATACAATATCAAAATTAGGTGCATCACCGGTAATAGAAGAAGAACAAGCAATGGTATATTTTCGCCAACAATGCTACCGAGAAGCACTCCGTATTTACGAGCGTATTCTCCCCAAATGGAATCCACCGTCAGAACAATTAAACATCGGACCTTTAGAGGAGTACCGGCGAGCTGCTATCTGCGCTGCAAATTTAGACGATTGGGAGAAAGCTGCCACCTTTTTGGAAGATGGCGCAAAAAGAACCCAAATGATTGAGAGCACTGAAAGGTATATTGGCTTGTATGCAGACGCGGGATTTGCACAGTTTAAGGCAGGCAATATGTCGGATTGCATAAAACTGCTGAATCTGACACTGCAAAAATTTGAGAGGCTTCCTCAAGACAATACGGATGTCAAGTACTTTACTTTAAAGAAACGTATAGTGCACACCCTACAATGGATGGCAGTAGATAATCGTGAAAATTATTCTTCAGAACTTGAAGAACTTCCAGCAGGTTTCTGTAGCAATCCGGAGACAAATGAAAAAATCCTAAACCTGGTAGATTCTCCAATTGAATGTGCTTGGCTCTGCCTAGCGCGAATTGAGTACAAATTTGGGCATGAAACGACAGCCTTGGAGCATACCTTGCAGATGACAGACAGAGAAGCATATCCAGCATTAAGCTTATTCCTTTCACTCCTTGAAGTACAGTATGACTTGAAAAACAAAATCTTCGATAATCTGCCACAACGTATACATCAATTGACAAAGGCGTGTGGATCCGTCCAGAGGCAGAACCAAAGTGGGAAAGGGATTGGAGCAGAGGGAATTGATTTATTACCTATTCCTGAGCTACCCAACTTCGATTCTGTTGAGAATATCATTTCTATTTTCGCAACATCCCTTTTTGTTCAACTACCAACAGGCATAGATATCCACGAAACTCTATCAACGTGGCGGACAAATTCGTCAGAACTACCTATAAAAGAAAATATGTTTATCGCTCTTGATGTGATTGAATCAATGTTATGCGGAGATAAAAATAATGCCCTAACAGTGATGAGAACACAAGAAGTTAAATATGAAAAACGACTCGTAGCAGCATTAAAGATTGTTCATAATACCGAAACGAGTCCTGAAAACCTTTTTCATGCACACACACTCATTACGACTGCTCTCATTCATCAAACATGGGCAGATTTTGTCGTGACAGATTTAGCAGAACTCCTTTCTGCACAATGGCTTGAAAAAATAAAATTTCGAGCGGAGTTGAAAATGCCTATGATTACAGTGCCCCAGATAGAACGAGCCTGTAACAGCAGTGAGACTGGGAAGAAAAAAATCGGCCAGATTCTACTCGCGGTGCATCAAGCTGTCTCAATCAAAGTAGCACCTGAGATTTTACAGCAATTCCGCAGTTGGACAAAATCGCAATCAAAGCAGAAACATGAGCCCACAACGGGAAAGAATCCGATTGCACAACGCTTGATGACTGCGATAGAAAAACCACCAGATCTCACCCATGAAGATGTTGAGGCCCTCCGTCAGTCCATCGAAGAAGGGAAAATACCTGTAAGGTTCGATTCGCCCTTTGAACCGGATGAACGCAAAAAAGAATGAATAAGTATCTCTTGGAAACATCAACGTGGAGTTTGTTGATGGCAGATAACCCCAAAGTTAAAGAGCATTTGAATTCTCTAGCCGAATCGGACTATCTTTTTACTTGTCCCATCGTTAGGGGCGAAATTCTGTTCGGAATTGTTCGGCTCCCTGCCGGAAAAAGACAACGAGATCTCAAACAAAAGGCAAATGAATTATTTGCGGAAGTTCCGTGTGACCCAATCCCGGAGAATGTTGGCGATGCCTATGCACAGATAAAAGTTGCGGCGCAACAACGAGGAACGCCTTTAGATGAATGCGACCTTTGGATTGCTGCGACAGCACTAGCTCTGGATGCGATTCTGGTTACTTCTGATTCCGATTATCAGAGAATAGCCAGGGTGGGGTTGCGTTTGGAAAATTGGGCGAATTAACACGGGAAGATGTTTGTCACTTCGGCTGTGAAGACACAGGCGACAAATCGTCTGACTGCAAACAAGCCGTCCCTTCCGCATGGTAGTGCCAGAAGCGATTTCCCGGGCATGCCTATCCACCCGATTAAGGTTTCCAACTGAAAACCCAAAGGAAGTGTTCTTGAAAAATACTCAGCGAATTTTGGGGTTGACAATTAGACTATTCCCGTCTATAATTAAGAAGAATGCCAAATAGTGATATTGACAGCAACCGTCAGGAGATTGTTATGCAAGCGTACTATACTGCACAGATGCAACCCCCCGGTGAGTGGTGCATCGGGTGGATACGCGAAGTATCCGGAGTCACTTGTCAAGAGAGGGCGCGAGAAGAATTGCTTGAAACGCTGAAAATCACACTTCTCGAAGTCTTAGAATATGACTCGCAGGAAGCAGTTCGCCGATGCGAAAGCGAGTATGGGGAAGTCAAAACCGGAGGTAAAAGGTAATGAAAACAAAAAAGATAAAAGCAACATACAGAAACGGCATGATTGAACCGCTGGATCAGATCAGCCTTCCCGAAGGACAAGAACTTGAAGTCGAATTCAAAGTTCTCCTAAAAACTCCTCATGAACTTTCTCGCGAAGAAAAAAACGAATTGATTCAGAAAATGAATGGATCAATGAAAGGGACCTGGGGGAGTACCGTCGAAGAAATTGAGGCTTATATCATGTCCGAGCCGTAACGTGACAGAGAACCCACGGCGTGTGCAAAAGACGCTTGAAATAGGAGAAAAAATGGATACACAAGCAGCTCACCAATTCTCACGAGAAGGGCTCCTCCCTGAACCCACCACGATGACGTTGGAAGAATTCCTCGAAAGCGATTTAGAAGGATATGAAGACGTTGAAGGTGAATTAGTGCCGACACCACCGACATCAATGGAACATGGTGATATTAGTGCAGACCTGTTTTGGTTTTTAAATTCGTATATTCGTGAAAATCAACTGGGGCGTGTCTATATGGCGGACACAGGGTTCAGGGTTGGCGAAGGGATGCTGATACCCGATATCGCCTTCGTTTCAACCGACCGGCTCCCCGCTGACCGGAGCAAGGCATCACCGGTTCCGCCAGACCTCGCCGTTGAGGTGGTTTCTCCGACAGATATTCTGTCCCGTATCGTCAGAAAGGCGTTTGCCTATTTGGAAGCAGGGACACGTCTCGTCTGGATTCTTGAACCTGTTTCAAAGACTGTGACGGTGTATCGTTCAGAAACAGACATCACGCTACTCACACGACATGACACCCTCACCGGTGAGGATGTCGTTGAAGGCTTTTGCTGTCAGGTAGCAGAACTTTTTCAATAGTTAGCAGTTTTCAGTCTTCAATTATCAGCAGCGGAGTTGCCCCATGCCCAGACTCGAATTCAAAGGAAAACAACACATCTATGCCCACCACCTCACCATCCCCTACCGGCCACTTGAACCTGACGAAAAACGCTCCTGCAACCCAGCCGGTACCGACGATAACCTCATTATCCACGGCGATAATCTGCACGCCCTCAAAGCATTATTGCCTCGTTACGCGAACCGTGTCAAGTGCATTTACATTGACCCGCCCTACAACACCGGCAATGAGGGATGGGGCTACAACGACAACGTCAACAGCCCCCTGATGCAACAGTGGTTCACCCAGAACAGCCCCGTTGACAATGAAGACCTGGAACGGCACGACAAATGGCTCTGTATGATGTGGCCCCGACTCCACTTATTACATGAGTTGTTATCCGACGATGGTGTGATTTTTATCTCTATTGACGACAATGAACAGCCCAATCTGCGTTCACTGATGAACGAGATTTTTGGCGGAGAGAATTTTGTGGCATCCTTAATCTGGCGTTCAAGGTTAGGACGTGGCGGCACCACAAAAAATATTGCCACGCTGCACGAGTACATTGTTGTTTATGCCAAATCCATAGACTTCGTAGAATTCAGAGCAGATAAGCGAGTTAGAGAAACGGAGTCAACAGAGAGATTGCGACAATGGGGACAGTTTGATAGGCGAGAAGATGCACCAACAATGTACTACCCCGTTTATTCCGGCGAATTCGGCGAAATTTACCCTATCAGATCAGATGGAACAGAGGGGCGTTGGAGGGTTAGCAAATCTACAATGAAAGACCTCATTGATAACAACCGGGTTGTTTTTAAAAAGCAACCAGACAGGCGCATTGAAGCCTATAAAATCATACCTGCTGGGACTGAAACCTATACAGCCTATTCATCTCTGCTTGATTCTGAAATTGTCAAAACAACTGCACATGGCAGCATTGAATTAAAGAACATTTTGGGTCCCGACAAATTCTCCTATCCTAAGCCATCATTGCTAATAAAGGAACTTATATCTCTTTGCACCGGGGATGGGGATGTTATTTTAGACTCATTTGCCGGTTCAGGCACCACTGCCCACGCTGTGCTCGCGCTCAACAAAGCGGATGGAGGCAATCGCAAGTTTATCCTCATTGAATGCGAAGAGTATGCCGACACTATCACTGCTGAACGTGTCCGCAGGGTTATCAAGGGGGTTCCTAATGCACGCGATGTCGCACTACGCCAAGGACTCGGTGGCTCTTTTACTTACTGCGCCTTGGGCGAACCAATTGAGGTAGAAGCGATGCTTACCGGGGAGGCGTTGCCACCTTATGCCGCACTTGCCGCCAATCTACTATATACCACCACGGGTGTGTCCGTTGGAGTAGATGCCCTGGAAGCGAAAAATGATGAGGGCCTTTTCTACAGCGATGATAAAAATGACTACTACCTCCACTACAAACCACATCTTGAATACTTGCGGAGCAACGCCGCTATACTCAACTTGGAACAAGCAGAACGCATCCGCGATGCAAGCCTTAACAACGGTAAAAAGGCCATCGTTTACGCCGCAGGAAATTACATCGGGCAGCGCGAACTCACACGAATGGGAATTACATTTTGTCAACTCCCCCAGGCCCTGCAAAAGACTTGACACCGTTTTGGATTTTATGTTAGAATAAACACTGGCATTTTTTTGGTGAACGTTGTACCCGCGATATGAAAACGGTCATATCTGGCAAGCTGTGTGTTAGAAAAGCGAAACCGTTGTTGCCACATTGCAATGGATGGGCACTATTACATTCATCCAGATATTGAACAGAATAGATCCCTGACACCGAGGGAGGCGGCAAGGCTACAGACATTTCCGGATGACTATTACTTTGAAAGCGGTAATGGAAAACCCTATCGGATGCCTGCCTACCGGCAGATCGGGAACGCGGTGCCTGTACTTCTGGCACAAAAAATCGCAGAAAAGTTGAAGGAGCATTGGTAACCATGAGCTTAGATATCACCTATAAGATTAGGCCTGCGGGCCGACACATTCTGACCATCGGACGCGATCTTATTCAGGATAATTATGCGGCTGTTATTGAGTTGGTTAAAAATGCTTATGATGCTGATTCTCCTGATGTGAACATAGAATTCAAGAAATCTTTTGGCCGCAGCGGGTATTCCATCGTCATCTCCGATCATGGGCACGGTATGTCTAAGGACGATGTCATCAACAAATGGCTGGTGCCATCAACCCGAGACAAACGTGACAGGCGAAAAAGTCCTGCAGGAAGGGTGCTGCAAGGACACAAAGGCGTGGGGCGCTATGCCGCATCCATTCTCGGCACCGATGTCCTTCTTGAAACAGTCACCGACAAAGGTGAGAAAACAATAGTCTATGTTGAATGGAGCAACTTTGAAAACGCTCAGTATCTGGATGATGTGGAAATCCTTGTTGAAACAGCGGAAGTCTCTGAACCTTCTGGTACGCTATTAACCATCGACGGAGATGATAAGTTACTCGCTGAATGGAACAAGGAACGGTTTGAAAAACTCCGATTTGAACTGAAGAAACTGACATCACCAATGAGCACTATCCTCAGCAGCGAAGATAGTGATGATAAATTCCGTATCAATTTGACAGTCGAAGGTTTTCACGGAGTGGAGAACGTCAAGGAAACTATTGAACCATATCCGCTTTTTGAACTTTTTGACTACAAGATCTCGGGTACCATAGGCTCTGATGGCAAAGGTGTCCTGACATACTCATCGCAAAAAGCCCGTAACACTATAGAGGAAAAGATCGCCTTCGATTTTGGAAAGTCAACAAGATGCGGTGAGCTTGATATTGATATTCGAGTGTACGATCGCGAGAAAGAAGCTATTGCTGCTTTGAGCAAACGGGGACTGAAAGCGGATTCCGAGAATCCTTTTGGAAAACTTTCTGCAAGGCAGCTTCTAAATTACTACAACGGGATCGGTGTTTATCGGAATGGATTTCGTATTCGGCCACTAGGCGATTCCGGATTTGACTGGCTGAAACTGAACGCAAGGCGCGTTAATAACCCGTCCCTCAGGATCGGCAGCAATCAAGTAATCGGATATGTGCAGATTCAGTCGGAGGATGAATCCGGTTTGATAGAAAAAAGTGCCAGGGATGGGTTCAAGGAAAATGGGGCTTTCAATCGACTGCAGGATGTCACAAAGCGGGTCATATCGGAACTTGAAATCCGACGTTTCAAATACAGAAAAGATGCTGGTCTGAGCCGCCCCACTATCAAAGTAGAAGAGAATTTGCAAGGGATTTTTTCGTTTGATGAGTTGATAGAGAATGTACGGACGCACCTCAACAAAGACAGTGTTGACAAAATAACCGTCGACAAAACCATTGAACTTATCAATCAAGATGCCCAAGAAAAAAACAAGGTCGCTGATGAAATCCAGACAATTGTCGCTATTTATCAGGTTGAAGCCACCTTGGGGAAAATTGTCAATGTAATTCTTCATGAAGGCAGCCGACCTCTCAGTTACTTCCACAACCAGATACCTAACCTCAATTACTGGTACGAGTCGTTTCAAAAGACCGGCAATCCGCATGAATTTGAAAAATTCATGCGGATTGCCAAGGGGATGGTTCAGAATGCGGAGATGTTTGTAAAACTTTTTAGAAGACTAGATCCCCTAGCGGCGAGAAAGCGCACGGTTAGAAAGCCCTTGGAACTAAAAAAAACAATACAAGAGGCGGTTTCTATCTTTGAACAGGAAATAGAATCCGACAATATATCTGTTGAAATCAAGGGGCCAGAGGACTCCAAATTCTCCGCTCGGATTCAAGATATCTATGCGATTTTCACAAATCTTATTGATAACAGTCTTTATTGGATGCGTGAAAAAAAAGTAGACAGACGGCAAATCACTATTGAACTCAAGATGGACGGTAGTGCCCTGCGTTATATCGACTATCGCGACACTGGACCGGGAATTGAACCGGACCTCATTGAAAGCGAAGTGATTTTTGCCCCGGGGTTTTCCACTAAACCAGATGGAACAGGTTTGGGATTGGCTATAGCTGGGGAAGCTGCAGATCGAAACGACCTTAGATTAGAAGCCTATGAAGTTGACGAAGGTGCCCACTTCAGACTTCAACCTAAGATGGAGAATGAGAAATGAATCAGATAAAAATTCTGCTTGTTGAAGATGCAGAAGACCAACAAGGCATATTTAAAGATATTGTAGAAGTTTTCAATCAGAAAAATAATCTGAACGTTGAGTATGAGATAGCAGAAGATCCTGAGGAAGCATCAAGCAAAATTGATGCTTCTTACGATGGAGCAATTATTGACTTGTACTTGGGCGATGACGAAGAAGGTGGAAATAAAATTGTTCACCAACTAGGCGATTCATTTACCAGAATACCAATTATCTTTGTCACAGCCTTCGCTGATTCGGTGATTGATCATCCGTCGGTCATAAAAACGCGTAGGCGTGAGAATGGAACATACGAATCTGACCTGCTATTGTTTCAGAAGATACACAACACTGGACTCACCCGTATCATGGGAGGCAGGGGATTAATCGAACAGACTCTAAGTGAAGTCTTTCTCAAAAATCTCCTGCCACAGATAGAGACGTGGGTCGCCTATGGGGAAGAAGATTCAGAACGAACTGAAAAGGCTCTCCTGCGTTATACCTTGAATCACTTGTTTCAATCTCTTGAGGAAGACGAAAAACCCTGTTTTCCTGAAGAAGTCTACTTACATCCACATGTGTCTAAAGAAATCACAACCGGAAGTATTGTGAAAGAAAAGACGAGTAATCAACCGTTCGTCGTCCTGAGCCCAGCTTGTGACCTTGTTCCCAGAGGAAAAAACGGTGTACTCAACACAGATCGTATTCTCCTCGTTGAGATTGAAAATGTAGATGAGGTGCTAGGGGGTAGCAAGAGTAAAAGCAGAGTTAGAGAACTTTGTACGAACAGACGGACATACTATCATTGGCTGCCGAAAACTGATTTTTTTGTGGGTGGGATTCTCAATTTCAGAAAACTGACGACTCTAAATAGGAACGGTTTTGACGAAAGATTTAGAAAACCCGAAATTCAGATATCGCCCTTTTTTGTAAAGGATATTGTATCACGCTTTTCTTCATACTATGCACGACAAGGGCAACCGGATATTGACAGTACAGCGTTTGTTAATCGCTACACTACCTGAAGGTTTTTGGAAGATAAATGTCCCTTGGTCTATCAGAACAATGTTAAAATCACCGTAGGCCTATGTTTTGTAAGGATGTTCCATGCCCACACTCGAATTCAAAGGAAAACAACACATCTACGCCCACCATCTCACTGTCCCCTACCGGCCACTTGAACCTGACGAAAAACGCTCCTGCAACCCAGCAGGTACCAACGATAACCTCATCATCCACGGCGATAACCTGCACGCCCTCAAAGCACTATTGCCCCGCTACGCGAACCGCGTCAAGTGCATCTACATTGACCCGCCCTACAACACCGGCAATGAGGGCTGGGGCTACAACGACAACGTCAACAGCCCTTTGATGCAGAAATGGCTTACCGAGAATAGGCCGGTTGATAATGAAGACATGGAGCGACATGACAAATGGCTCTGCATGATGTGGCCGAGGTTGCACCTGCTCAAAGAACTGCTTGCCGACGATGGCATAATTTTTATCTCTATTGATGACAACGAACAGCATCACCTGCGGATGATGATGGATGAGATTTTTGGTGGGAAGAATTTTAGAAATGTAATCAGCATACGCCGCGGTGTAAAAAACGTTCAAGCCCAATTTGAGTATGTAGACCGCCTTAATATCGGCTCAGAATACATACTATTCTTCAGCAAATCACCTGAAATAAAATTTCACCATTTGACCGTCGATCTGGATGAAAGTACGATCGGAAAGTGGAATAATCATTGGCGTGGCACTGATAGACCAACAATGCGATACGAGTTGATGGGAACAACTCCAAAAACAGGTCAATGGAGATGGGAAAAAGAAAGAAGCCTGGCTGCTATGGAAAATTATGCACGTTTGCTTGAGGAATGTGGCCCCAATCCTAGTCAAACTGAAATTGATGAATGGTGGTTTGCGCAATCACCTCAAAAGCCTGATTTGTTGCGAATGTCAACGACAAATCGGCCCGAACATTTCGTGCCTCCATCAGATAGACGCATAGTGAGTTCTCTTTGGACAGACCTAATTGTTAATGAATCTTCCCCTTTAATGAATGCATTAGGTATTGACTTCCCAAATCCAAAACGTACAGATTTAGTAAAACGAATTATTAATTACGCAACAGCTAGTGACAAAAACGCTATTGTCCTCGACTCTTTTGCAGGCTCAGGCACTACTGCCCATGCTGTCCTTGCGCTCAACAAAGAGGATGGCGGCAACCGAAAGTTTATCCTCATTGAATGCGAAGAGTATGCCGACACTATCACTGCTGAACGTGTCCGAAGGGTTATCAAGGGGGTTCCTAATGCACGCGATGTCGCACTACGCCAAGGACTCGGTGGCTCTTTTACTTACTGCGCCTTGGGCGAACCAATTGAGATAGAAGCGATGCTTACCGGGGAGGCGTTGCCACCTTATGCCGCACTTGCTGCCAATCTACTATATACCACCACGGGTGTGTCCGTTGGAGTAGATGCCCTGGAAGCGAAAAATGATGAGGGCCTTTTTTATAGCGATGATAAAAATAACTACTACCTCCTCTACAAACCACGTCTTGAATACCTGCGTAGCAACGCCGCCATACTCAACTTGGAAAAAGCAGAACGCATCCACGATGCAAGCCTTAGCAACGCTAAAAAGGCTATCGTTTACGCCGCAGGAAATTACATCGGGCAGCGCGAACTCACACGAATGGGAATTACATTTTGTCAACTCCCCCATGCCCTGCACGACAAGGTAAGGTAGTAGCGTCTTTAGAAAGCCCACACGCGGAAACCTTCTCCCGCCGTGGGTTTCCGTAACAAAAGGAGGTGTCAGCATGATGGAATTGAAAACGTATCAGCGCAGCGCACTTGACGCTTTTAGCCGTTGGTTGGAGTTACTTGCAGAAGCGCGGAATCAGTCGGAGACAGCAGTCCAAGCGTTGAAACAGGCAGGGGTTGATATTCCGGATGAGATTCGCAATTACCCTCAAAAGGCGTGGCAGAAACTGTCAGAGACTCGCCTCCCCGGTAGGAGCGATCTCCAGATTGCGCCTGCGGCAAGTGTTGGCGAATACGTTGAGCGCACCGACGACGCAAACCGCCCTATTCCGCATATCTGCTTCAAAGTACCGACAGGTGGCGGTAAAACCTTTCTCGCCACCGCCGCTTTGGAACGTCTCCACCGGCAGACCGGGCTCACATTGTGGATTGTGCCGAGCAAGGCTATCTACGAACAAACGAAAGCCGCCTTGTGGACGCGGCAACACCCGTATCGTCAAATGTTGGAGCGGGCGAGTGCCGGCCGCGTCAAAGTGCTGGAAAAGGAGAATCTGTTCAACAGAGACGATATCGCCAATTACCTCTGTGTCATGCTGCTGATGTTACCGGCAGCGAATAGACGAAAAGGCAGAGAGTTTCTGCGTATGTTCAAGGATACAGGACGTTATCCGAGTTTTTTTCCCGACAGTGACGATATCTTCGGCGATACGCGCATGCGAAACGAATACCCCGATTTGGAATGTCACCCTGAAAGTGAAGGTGGGCACCTCAAGCAGAGCTTGTTTAACGTCTTCAAGATGCTGCGTCCGGTGGTTGTTCTGGATGAGGCACATAAAGCGTATGGCGCGAAAAAGCGAGAAGCCAACGAAGAATTTGCCAAATCCATCAACCGCCTTGACCCTCGGATGGTGATTGAGCTCTCTGCAACACCGAATCGCGGCATTAGCAACCTCCTCGTCGATATTGAAGGCCCTGACCTGAAAAAAGAGGAGATGATTAAGTTGCCGGTGCAGGTGACATCATTCCCGAATGCCGAATGGCAATTAACCCTCAGTCAAGCAGTTGACGAACTTGGGAGGCTTGATGCCGAGGCACAGGCATTTGAGAACAGTACGGGACGGTATATCCGTCCTCTCGCCGTTGTACGCGTTGAGCGAACGGGCAAGGACCAGCGAGATGGGGGACGCATCCATGCCGAGGATGTACGGGAGTATCTTACCCAAAACTTGGGCGTGCCTTCGCGTGCAGTTCGCGTCAAGTCCGCTGACAACGACGAGCTCGGACGAGAAGATCTGCTCTCCGAATTTTCACAAGTGCGCTGGATAATCACAAAATCCGCACTCATGGAGGGATGGGATTGTCCGTTTGCTTATCTGTTGGTGATGTTAGACAACACACAAGCACAACGGGCAATTACGCAACTCGTGGGGCGGGTAATGCGACAACCCCATGCACAACGCACCGGGAGAGAATTGCTGGATCAGTGTTATGTCTATTGCAATAACACCGAGGTTGGAACCGTTGTCACGCAAGTCAAGAATGGCTTGGAATCGGAGGGATTAACAGGCTTGGGTGACGAAGTGATGGACGCGGTGGATTCACAGAAACCAGGAAGCGAGGGGCAAGAGGTTCAAAGGCAGTCTGTAAAACGCCGCGAGCGGTTCCAGGGTAAGGACATCTACCTGCCTATGGTGCTTCATAGGAATGAGTCTCGCCTGCCAAGTGCAGGCGTTCAGGGCGAAGAATGGATTCAACTCAATTATCAGGTGCATATCCTCCCACATATAGACTGGCCAGCCATTGAACCGCCCGACCCGAGAGTGTCTGCACCCCAGAGCGTAAGATGGCAATCCGCGGTGGTATTTGCCCCTGCAAAGCAGGGGTGTATACCCTTAGTGGTCGACGTTGATGAGGTTCTGCCCATTTTCCATCCCGAGCAAGAACCGTACATTGACAAAAAGGTCAGCGTCTCCGATTTTGCACGCCGTCTGTCGGATATTATGCCTAATCTCTGGCAAGCGGCGCGCATTGCAGAGCAGATGCACGAACGCCTTAGAGCGGCCGGTGAAACCGAAGCGGCCATCTACGATAGACGTTCTTACCTCGCGCATGTCCTGCGTGAACATGTAAAGCGTGAAGTCGAGAAGCAGGCGGAGCAAGTCTTTCATGCAAAACTAAATAGTGGTGAAATCCGCTTTGACTTGGAGACAGAGGAACCTAACTACCGTATGGTAGACAGCTACGAAATACATGTCCGCGCTGATGATAAACCACTCTTAAGAAACTACGAACCTGTGCAACTCAGCCTATTTGAGCCAGTATTTGAGCAACAATTTGATAGCGACTTAGAAAAGAAATTTGCGTATTATCTTGATGAAGAGCAGGCACTGCAGTGGTGGCATCGAGTCGCGGTACGCCAACGCGGCGAGTATTACGTGCAGGGCTGGAAACAGGGACGTATTTATCCTGACTTTGTTGCAATGGCGAACGAAGTTGGAGACGTAACCCGCGTCTTGATTTTTGAGACAAAAGGTGAACACCTGGGAGGCAACCTTGACACTGAGTACAAGCGAAAGGTGTTGGAGACGCTTGAGGGAGTATTTAATGCCGCCGGGACTATGGTGGTGCGTGACGGACCGAGGCGAACAGGCATCTTTCAATTGGTGTTTAGTGAGAATGAATTTCTGGAAATATCTGCCCGGTTGAATGCTGGAGCATATTCTACGAGAAGGTAGCATCGCGAGGTACGACGGTATAGCGGAGTCTGGGTTGAAAACTCCTCCTACAAGAGGGCACTGAAAACGAAATGCCCCCTGGATACAGAAAAATAATTGTTGACAAATAAACGTAAATTTCGTAAAATGGGGACAAATCCATGTGAAGGAAAAAACGATGCGCCAACGCAAATAGAAATTCCTCGCCGATCTGGAGCGGGTGGAACAGGTGAAGTCGATCGTCGCCGGCAAAGCGAAAAGTCTGCCACAAGCCGCCCTGAAATTTATCTTGGCGCACCCGGCAGTCTCCTGCGTCGTCCCAGGGATGATGACACCGGGGCAAGTGGACGACGGCATCTCGACTTCGGGTGCTGCCCCGCTACCTGCCGCCGTTTTGGAACAATTATACCGCAGTTAGCGACAGAATAAAACTGCCAAATTTTTTGTTTGACAAATTCTGCAAAAAGTAAGAGAGTCGGTGGTACACGGTTCGGAAGGTTTTCCGTGTGCCCTACGACATTATTAGGCAAAACCTTCTCTTTTTTTCTAACTCATAAGGAGGAAAGAATTTTAAATGTTCAGAAAATTATTCGTCGTAGCGTTGGCGTGTCTGATGAGTCTTTCAGTTATGACGCACATCGCTGATGCCGAAGAGCAAATCCTGGGGCCGTGGCTCTGGATGATTGCACTCACCGAGGTTAACCAAGGCGGTGCGAATTCTACCAATATTGATTCACTTAATGAAGCCAGCCAAGGCAGAATCACCGAAGCAGACATCGCAAAAAACGGCGCGAAAGAAGGTGATACCGTCAGCGGTTATAAATGGACACCCGGCAAACTGCCTATGAACGGCGACATCAACGCGTGTGTCGTGAATATAGGCATGACAAACGTCGCCGCTTTCGACGATGTTTCGTCTTATGCACTTATCATACTCGAATCCAAAGAAGCACAGCCTGATGTGACCTTCGGTGTCAGCAGTGATGATTCCATCAAAGTCTGGCTCAACGGTGAAGTCGTTCATACCAACGCCGTGAACCGTGGACGTGGGAATGCGCCCGCGGATATAGATGGCTACCAAGATAAGTTTCAAGCTGCCCTGAAAAAAGGGGCAAATCTGTTGATGGTGAAGGTCTGTGAGCGTGGTGGCGGCTGGGGCATGCACGTCGGTGTGGATGCCGATTTCGATCACAGCCTAAATTTTGAAGATTACGAACACGTTGACGGTGGCCCCACCGCGAGATTAGCGACACCATGGGGAAGAAATGATCGAATTACTGGCCCATGGCTCTGGATGATCGCCCCAACCGAAGCCGGCCAAGGCGGACAAGCTTCCACCGATGTGGATTCTCTCGACGATGCCAGCAGGGGCAAAGTCACCGAAGAAAAAGTCGCGGAAAACGGTGCAAAAGAAGGTGATGTCGTCGGAGACTATAAGTGGACACTCGGCACGCTTCCTGACAACGGTGATATCAACGCAATGCTCGTTAAGATAGGCATGACAAACGTCGCTGATTTGAACGATCATACATCCTACGGCTTGATTACGCTGAGAACGACGAAAGCGCAGCGTAAGGTTACGATGGGTGTCAACAGCGATGACTCTATCAAGGTTTGGCTCAACGGTGAAGTTGTTCATACCAACTCTATCAACCGCGGCCGCGGCAATGCTAACGCTTTTCAAGATCAGTTCGAGGTGGACCTCAAACGCGGCAGTAATCTGTTGCTGGTGAAGGTCGGTGAGCGTGGTGGTGGATGGGGGCAGTTCGTCGGTGTAGATGCTGATTTCGCTCTCGGTGGCACGCCGGGTTTGCTGCCCGTTGAGCCGACAGGGAAATTAGTGACGCAGTGGGGGAAAATAAAGCGTGCACGCTAAAGTTAAAAGTTACTCTATTTTTGAAAAAAATTAGATGGAGGTTTTCATGTACAGGAAATTATTTGTAGGACTAACGTGCCTCATGACGCTTTTTCTCATGACGCACATTGCTGATGCACAAGAGCGAATTAAAGGCCCGTGGCTCTGGGTGATCGCCCCAACCGAAGCCGGCCAAGGCGGACAAGCTTCCACCGATGTGGATTCTCTCGACGATGCCAGCAGGGGCAAAGTCACCGAAGAAAAAGTCGCGGAAAACGGTGCAAAAGAAGGTGATGTCGTCGGAGACTATAAGTGGACACTCGGCACGCTTCCTGACAACGGTGATATCAACGCAATGCTCGTTAAGATAGGCATGACAAACGTCGCTGATTTGAACGATCATACATCCTACGGCTTGATTACGCTGAAAACGACGAAAGCGCAACGGAAGGTTACGATGGGTGTCAACAGCGATGACTCTATCAAGGTTTGGCTCAACGGTGAAGTTGTTCATACCAACCCTATCAACCGCGGCCGCGGCAATGCTAACGCTTTTCAAGATATGTTCGAGGTGGACCTCAAACGCGGCAGTAATCTGTTGCTGGTGAAGGTCAGTGAGCGTGGTGGTGGATGGGGGCAGTTCGTCGGTGTAGATGCTGATTTCGCTCTCGGTGACACGCCGGGTTTGCTGCCCGTTGAGCCGACAGGGAAATTAGTGACGCAGTGGGGGAAAATAAAGCGTGCACGCTAATTCTCTCGCTTTTCGACCAGGACAATTTCGTTTTCAGGTGTCGAGACTCTCGGCAAGAGAAGTTTCGCTTTTACCATAAACACTTTTTAATCTTGATTTAATTGTGGTTATTTGTTAAACTAATATGGAAGAGTTGTTCACCCTTAATTTACAACGCGTCAGAAATCAACGCGCGAAGGGTGGGCAACGTTAAATCGCTTTACCACTTTTTAATCTTGATTTAATTGTGGTTATTTGTTAAACTAATATGTGAGGAGTTGTTCATCCTTAATTTAAAACGCGTCAGAAACCAACGCGCGAAGGGTGGGCAACGTTAAAGTTAAAAGTTACTCTATTTTTGAAAAAAATTAGATGGAGGTTTTCATGTACAGGAAATTATTTGTAGGACTAACGTGCCTCATGACGATTTTTCTCATGACGCACATTGCTGATGCACAAGAGCCAATTAAAGGCCCGTGGCTCTGGATGATTGCGCCAACCGAAGCCGACCAAGGCGGGCAGGCTTCCACAGATATTGATTCCCTCGCAGTTAACAGCGGTGATGCTGTCACCGAGGCAATGGTAGCCGCAAACGGCGCAAACGAAGGGGACACCGTCGGTGATTACGCGTGGACACTCGGCACGCTCCCTGACAACGGCGACACGAACGCGATGCTCGTTGAGCTCGGCGTGACAGAAAACGCCGATTTGAACGACGTGAGCTCTTACTGCCTCATCACACTTGAATCCGCAACAGCTCAGTCCGGTGTCACAATGGGTGTCGGCAGTGATGACTCTATCAAAGTCTGGCTCAACGGTGAAGTCGTTCATACCAACGCTATCAACCGTGGACGTGGGAATGCACCCGCGGATATAGATGGCTACCAAGATAAGTTTGAAGTGAACCTGAACGAGGGTGATAATCTGTTGCTGGTGAAGGTGAGTGAGCGTGGTGGTGGATGGGGACAGTTCGTCGGTATAGATGCCGAGGTGACTGCTGTCTATAAACCGCCTGCACCTCCCGTAATGCATATTGTCGGGGAGTATCTCTGGATGATCACCCCAACCGAAGCCAACGAAGGCGGCGCGAATTCTACCGATATTGATTCCCTCGCAGTTGCCAGTAACGATGCTGTCACCGAGGCAATGGTAGCAGAAAATGGCGCAACGGAAGGCGATGAAGTCGGTGATTACGCGTGGACGCTCGGTGAACTTCCTGCAAACGGAGACATCAACGCCATGCTCATCGAGCTCGGCGTGACAGAAAACGCCGATTTCAACGACGTGAGCTCTTACGCCCTGATTACGCTTGAATCCGCAACAGCTCAGCCCGGTGTGACCATCGGTGTCAGCAGCGATGACTCTGTCAAAGTCTGGCTCAACGGTGAAGTCGTTCATACCAACGCCGTGAACCGCGGGCGTGGCGGCGCAGACTCCTTCCAAGATGAGTTCCAAGTCGACCTCGTCGCTGGCGATAATATCTTGCTGGTGAAGGTCAGTGAACGTGGCGGCGGATGGGGCATGTACGCGGGTACCAATGCCGAGCTCGCTGGTGCTGGCTATAAAGCACCCCCTGCTGATGATAGTGAAGTGGCTGTCGAGCCGCAGGGTAAACTCTTCACGACTTGGGGCAGCTTGAAAACCAGATAGTGCTCCATAAAAACTGTAGGGCGAGGCAGTTGATTTTCATCATCTCCCTCGCCCTCCGGTATATCTGTAGCCTCGATCTCCCGATCGAGGCTTTTTCTTTTAACCTCTTATGAGTTCCATAAAGACAGGCAGCGATTCCCTAAATCCATCCTCGCGTGTGCCGTTTTCCGGGGTATAGACACTCTCTAAAGAAATTGCCCCTTGGTATTCGTCCCTTTTTAACGCATTCACAATATCGTTGTAGTAAGGGGCCATCTGTCCTTGGCGCATCGCGCAGAAATCGAACGTGGCCGCAGGTAGATTCACAACGCCATCCTTGAGATGGATATGCGCAATATGCTCACGGATAGCCTCGTATCCGTCCGGATACGGGACCTCAGTACAATAGAGTGAACTACACGCATCCCAGAGCACCTTCAGATGGGGCGCGTCTAATTCGTCAATTAACCTTCTGGCAAGGTGTGCCGATGTCACGTTTCCAGAGATTGCAGTCTCCATGACGAGTGTGATACCCGCCGCGTCGGCGATTCGCAACGGTTCTTCCAACCGGTTCAGGAGTGTTGGCCATGCACCTTCAGAGATAATCGGTTCCGCGCCAAAAAGCACCATCTCTTTCCGAAAACTGAAAATCCGTACCAGAGTCGTGTCCAGTGCTTTTGCAACATCAATGCACCGTTGCAGTGTTGCAATGTGCGCGCGATAGGCAGGTGCATCCACTGCCGTATCAACAGGGAGTGCCGAGAGATTGTGATGCGAGATACACGATACCTTTAAGTTGCGGGCATCGATTAACCCTTTAACCCGTTCGATATCCGCATCTGTTAGTTCACCGACCTGTTTCTCCCAAAGATATTGTAATTCAACGTATTTCAGGCCGGTTTCGACCATGGTGTCAAGTGCATACTCGACATCCCGGCTGATGCCATCCGTGATAGTTCCCAGTTTGAACATTCAACGTCCTCTCAATTCTTCAGTTTGAATAAATAACATGAGCCACATTTCCGATGCTGGTGTGATTGGAAGATTGGATGGCCAAGCATCCTTCCGCCCTTCCCCTTTAATTATTCATTCCGTTTTTTTGATTTCAACACCTGCAATATTTTCCAGAATTTTGATAATGGTCCAGTTGTCCTCATCGGGATTGACAGCTTTCCCGGCCTGAAATAACTCAAAGGCAGCACTTGCCGCGAACAGCGGCACCCCACAATCGTTTGCCATACTTTTCGCCAGGCTGAGATCTTTGTACATCGTCCCGATATTGCTTTGCCCTTTAAAGTTCCGTTCCAAGATATTTTGCGTTGTATCCGTAAAGAGGAAATTGCCGACGACGCTGGTGCTGACCACCTCGCGTAGCATTTCGGGTTTCACGCCTGCCTTCACCGCCAGCGTCAAAGCCTCAAAGATACCCGCATAAGTGGTGCCTATCAGCACTGCGAGCGCAGATTTGACGGTTTGGCCCATGCCAATGTCTTCTCCAACGTGATAGATGTCTTTGCCGACAGCTTCAAGCACCGGTTTTGATGCTTCAAATGTCTCGTTTTGCGCTGCCACCATCATCGTGAGCGTCCCCGCAGCTGCGCCCGGCGCGCCCCCACTGACAGGCGCATCAACCATATTAACCCCTTTTGCTGTCACGAGTTCAGAAACCTCTATGACTTGTGAACGCCCAATCGTTGCTGTACAGATTACCGTCGCTCCCGGTTTTAAGCCCGCCAATAACCCGCGTTCCGTTAAAAGCACCGCTTTAACCTGAGCGACGTTAAGCACCATGATAAAAACCGCATCTGCGGCGGCACCGACTTCTCTCGGCGACGCGGCGGCGCGTGCCCCTTCTTGTACCAGCGTTTCCAGCGGCTCCGGGCGGACATCATACACTGTGAGTTCATGCCCTGCTTTCAAGATATTTCTTGACATGCCCAGCCCCATGTTACCTACCCCGATGAGTCCAATTTTCGCCATCAATTCCCTCCTAAAAAGTGTTTTTGACCTTGGGGATACAAGTATCCTGTTCTCATTTTATGTATCTATCTAGTTTACTATACGCCAACAAATAAGTCAAGTTCTGATATCCCTATAAAGAACGGGCCTTTCTTTTCGCGGCCAATAACCGCGTCATTGCACCTTCGGTGGGTTGCGGAGATGCTGCTTCAGGGGCTATGTTGTCTACAACACTTTTGCGCTGCCCGCCCACCCCCTTCCGCACTGTCGCGTAGACATCGCTATTGGAAATCGTGCCTACGTCGGCTTTTTTGCGAGTGAGTCGTGTCAGCGTTTCTGGAGCAACCGTTTCAGATTGTCTGCGTAACTGCGCCCCGAGTTCAGCCAGATATCCACTCGCTATGCTGAAACGGCGGAGAATCATCTCTAATACAAACATGATGGCAGCGGCAACTAACAGTGCCTGTGCAAGCGATACCCGTTTTTCAATTTGCCCGCCCACCCGTTTCCGCGGGGATGCTGCTATCTGAGCTGGCGTGGGTTTATAGATGCCGGCGGTGTCTTCTGCAAGCTTTTTTAGTAAGGTGGTATTGACACTGAATTCCGCATATTCAGCAGGATAGGAAATCGACACGATTCCGGTCTGACTACTTGCGTCCTCCTTCCGCTGCGCGGTGGCAATATAGGTGCCGCTGTCATGCATCTGAAATGTACCGCTGTAGCGCGTCGGCGTAATCTGTTGCATTTCAACGCGTTCGCTTGCGCCGTTGGGACCGGCGACGTGGAGGGTATAGGTTGCCTGTGACGAATGTTGCACATCAATGATAACCTCTGCCACCCCGTTCCGAGGCAACACGCTGAGGTCGAAATCGGCATTTGCATCCCCAGCGGGGAGCGTCCAATTGACAACTTGCCCCCAAAATTTTCCGAAGTTGGCCCACGGAATCCATTCTTTCGCCCATGCCGGTTCCACATCCGAAGTCCACGCAACCGATTTTCCTAATCCGTAGTGCCAACCGGCAAGAATAGGTTCGTCTTGATGCGACCGGATGAAAACCTGTGCGAGAGCTTTCTCTGCAGTTGCAACGTAGCCGTAAAGCGGTGGTATTTGCCCCCGCGAAGCGGGGGTATTGCCTCTTAGTGGTGGTGAACTGATGCCTTCTAAAAGTGATGCCAGCGGGGCAGTGATAATCGGCTGGAACTCTTCCTGAACGATGTAGCTTCGTGTTTCTCTGACGGTGTCCATCAAAACCGACGGTAATTCTTGGACATTTTGGACATAGACGGAACGCCCACCGCCCGCATCCGCAAATTCATCGAGGAGCAGTTTATTGGCATCGCCTATTGCAATTGTCGTGATGCCGATGTGTGCATCAGCAATCCGCTTTGCTAAGTTGAGGAGTTGGGATTCCTTATCATCAGATTTACCATCTGACAAAAGGATGATGTGCTTCCGTTTTGCATCAGCTAATTTGAGAATCTCATGCGCTCTTTGAATCGCAGCTGCCATCCTCGTTGTTCCACCTGTGGGCTTAAGCCTCGCAACATTTTGAAGGAGCGCACCGTGGTCGGATGTGAGCTCGGAGATGACGTGAACCGCTACGTTAAATCCGAGGATTCCCGCAAGATCTTCTTCGTCAAGATTGTGGATGCCGGAGCGGATGCCTTCAATAGCAAGTTGAATCTTTTGGCGCGTCCCGACGTAGTTTGCCATGCTGCCGGATGTATCAATTACAAAGACAAGCGCGACGGAGTCCTTTCGTTCGCGCGGTGTCATCTCCACGGGGAGCGCGCGTTCTAAAGCGGTATCTGTATAGCCGCCTGCTCCGAAAGCCCGGTCGCCACCGATGACTACCAACCCATGCCCGAGGTCCCGGACGTAATTTTCTACGCGCTGCAACTGCTCGGTTGAGAGGGCATCCGCCGAAACGTTGTTCAGAATCAACACGTCGTTGCGTTGGAGCTCTACCAATTCAGTTGGCATCTCCGCGGGTGACATCACCGCAACGACAAAGCCGTTCTCCTCCAGAATAGTTTTGGCCCACCCACCCGTTTCCGCGTGCTGTGCCTGCCCACCCGTTTCCGCGTGCTGTGCCTGCCCACCCGTTTCCGCGTTCTCCACTAGGTACAGCGCACGCGGTTTGTCCTGAACTTTTACAACGCCATATCCCTGATTATTTTCGAGGATTGCATCGGTTACGTTCAATTTCAGTTGATATGTATGGCTTCTTTCTTCCGAAACCTGTTGCGCAGGTAAGGAGAGGACATGTCTGCCGCTTTGCAACGTCCACTCAGCCTCATCGATGAGCACCTCATCGCGATAAAGTGTAGCAGTTAAAGTTGGGATACTCCCATCGGTTTCAATTACTGCGTTTATCTTAAAACGTTGTCCTTTGCGCACCTGGGTGGGTAGCTGCAGCTGCGCTACCCGCACCGCATCGTTAACCGAGTCAAGCGGCATCGTCAATATTTCGACGTTGCTCGCTGAGAGCAACGGCAGGTAGTCTTTGACAGAGGTACCGCCAGCGTTATGGATTCCGTCGCTAAACAGCACTATCCGCCGATGGTAGTTGTCTGGCAATAGGGCGATTGCGCGCTTGAGTGCAGTGAGAACATCGGTACCCTCTCGCCCAGCTGCTTGTTCGGCGAGTGTTTCCAACGACACCGTAGGCGCGCTTTCCAAAGGTCTTAAGAGGGGAAGTCGCGATTCGGAGGTTGTTCCTACCGACGGTTGCGCTTGCTTGGGGCGGATTTCTAATAAGACTGAAGTTTCCCTCGCGAAACTGATAATGCCGAACCGGTCGGTGGATTTCAATTTTGCGACAGCGGCGTTTATCTGTTTGAATGCTTCTTCGTGTTGTGCACGCGGGATGCTTTCAGAAGTATCAATGAGAAATACCACTGCGAGCTGCTGTTTCTCGTGTGTGCGGTGCAGGTTGGCTAAGGCGAGAATTGCACACAAAAGCGCGGCACCTCTGAGAGATAAGGTGATGCCTTTTCGCCACTTTGCCGCAATGACGTTTGTTCTGCGTTGCACAAGGATAAGAAACGGAATTGCGGCGAGTAGGATTAAGAAGAGGGGAGCTCGGAAATCAAACATTCTTTTCGTTATTCCTTACGGAGAAATCAGATTGCACGATAAGTCTAAGAATACGCTATAGAGCTCGTCAGAGGTTTTTGATGCTTTTTTTTTGTTGAACTCCCCCCTGGAGTCCTCCAAGGAGGGAGATTGTGACAGGCACGGCTCTGAACTGACAACTGACAACCATATTAAATGTAAGAAATAAAAAAGTTATTCATTAAAATTCACAACTTGGCTGCGCAGCTCCTCAAAATACACTTCTGCTGCCTGCTGTTCCGCTGCATGTGTCATGCCATAACGCTGGCACAGCGCGATATATTCATCAATCAGGCCGCGCCGCTTTTGAGATGCCATATCTCCCCCAGCAACCAACATTGCTTTGTACGCCGGAATGGCGGCTTTTTCGACGCGCGCCCGAACCTCTGGCTTATCAGCGAGGGTTAGTGCCGCTTGGAAATAGCCAAAAATAGTTTGTGCGCTCTCCGCGTCTAAGCCTACCTCCGCCGGGGTGGGGAAACACCGTGGGTGGAGGTTTCTCGCCTCAGCGTTGTCGTGCAGGAAGGCGATGTAATCCAGAATCGGGGCTGCGGCAGCCTCATAGTGGAGATTCACAAATTCGGTTAAGACTGCCTGTTCGTCCATGTGTGGATTCCAGATAAGGTGCGACATCAGGTAATTCCGCAGATCGGAGAATTCACCCGTTAACCCGTTGCCGTTTGCTTGCATGAAAACCCCTTTGGCGTTGTTCTGCAAGAAGTAGCGGACGTTGGGAGCGATGCTTCGCAGATTTGGAAACGGCAAATCATAGGAACGGAAATTGGTGTTGTAGTTCCAAATCCAGATGTCGTCACAGATTTTTCCCCACGCGTTCGTATCTTCACAGAACGCTTGATTCTGTTCGCAAGCCGGATTGTCGATGGCATGGAGCGTGCAACATTCAATACTACAGAGCTGAATCTGCACGTTGTGCCGGGGGACAATCGTCTTAGGGGGTTTGCGGGTATACCAGTACGCAAGCGTCCCAACCCTGACATGCGGATGGACTTTTTCGATGCGTTCCGCAACTGCATTGACAAACGTCAGCTGCGAGCCCATCGGTGTTCCTTCTGCTTCATTGAGCACTTCGCACGGTTCGCACCGGCAGTATGCCGCCGTATCCGCCTGACTGACGCTGATATTTGCCACATCAGGATGGTTGGTGAGGTGCTGAATCGCCGACTCCGCAGCAATCTCAATAACCTCGGGGTTGGTTACACACAATTGCGGCCCGCCGCCGTGAGTATTCGTATCTCGCTTTCCCTCTACTAAGGCGTAATACTCCGGATGGCTTTCGCCGTAGGTGCCAAAAGGCACGAGCCAATGAAACGAATGATTGATAAGCTGCTGTTGGGTTTTCCCGCCAAGATTTTCAGCATCCGTGACCGTGTTGACTTTGCGTTTCGCCGCGAACTCTGGGGCATCTGAATTTTCCCGGTAATAGCTCCAGCGAAACGAAAAGGGTGGGGTATAGGTATAAATGCCGCAGGGTATTGTCAGGGCAGATGCATCAGGAATATAGGTATGAGCGGCAGTCAGAAATCGGATACCGATCAGCTCCTCAAGGAACTGGTACACCGCGTAGAGAATGCCACGCGGCATGCCGCCCCTGATGTGAAGCTGGCTACTTTCAACAATGATTTCAATGTCCTCATCGCCCAAGACAGCTGCCCCTTTGATGGTGACTTGTCCACTAGTGGCATTGGTGTTCTCATGTGCGGTACACAGCGATAAGGTGGATTGGGTTGCTTGCCCAAACCATTTTTGGAACGCTTCGGCGGCATATCGTTCAGAATCGGTAGCGTCATCGGATATGACAATACGCCAGTCCTGCATCGCCGAAATTGCTAAATCACCACCAGAAGGGTGACATACGAGTGTTTTGTCCGTTGACATAATGTTTCCTCAATTCTGTGTTGCTCAGTTTCTTGGCACACTGCATCCGCATCTACTAGATATTTCTGTGCCTTTTCTATTTTATCTGATTCTACCGTAGGGCGAGGGCACCGTGCCTCGCCGGTGTTCCAACACGTCGGGGACGCAGGGCCCGGCTGCTAACTGTCTATCGGTTCTGTTGACTGGACGACGTGCATCCCTGCCTCCGAAAACTGTGCAAAAGCGGCATCCGCTGGTGCAGTATAGTCCACTACGCCCGGCACAACAACCGGTGAAGTCAGGTCCTCCATCAGATAGATTTTCTTCGCTAACTCCGGGGATATTTGCTGAATTTCGGAAAGCAGATCGCTGATAGTCCAGGCGACACAGTGGCTTTTCGCCTGCCCTGCGATAATCACCCTGTCATATCCTAACAGCATTTGGAGAAAGGCACTGTTTTTTTCTGCAATCGGTTTGCCCGCCGCGTCGCTAAGCACTTCCGGACAGAGGACTGAATAGTTTTCAGTCAACGGATTCTGTCCTTTAAGCTCATACCGCGTCTGACTCTTACGGGCAATTGCATGAAAAAAACACGCCTCATCAACGGCGGAGACAACGGCATGCCCAATCCCGCCCAGCATCGCGTGGTAAGGCCATATCGCGAGTGGGTATTTCTCATCTGTAGTGAGCGTTTTAACGTAGTGTTCACCATACGTCTTGAGCCACGCGTATTGAAGTGTAAAGCTAGGAAAAATGGGTCTATTCCCAGACACATTTGGGTGCGGAATATCGCTCGGGAGATGGAGGCTACCAACAACGGCTGGATTGACACGCCATCTGCCGCTTTCAATATCTGCTTGCGTAATCAGCGTCTGCAACGGAATTGGGTGCTCACCTGCATCGTTAATCCAGAAGACTTCGTGGAATATCTGCATTGCTGTATGCGTATCCAGCGTGCAAGCGATTTTGCTAATATGGGGTAGATTTCGATAGATGAACTGACACAGGCGAACATTATCTTCTACCGCGCCATTTCCCGACTCCCCTCCTACGAACAATTCATACCCCGGAATACAGAATGTATTTTGGACATCGACAAGCAGAAGGCAAGTCCGATAACTATCCTCGGATGCAGGTTGTATTGCATGCTGCTGTGCCCAGGCAAGGGCTTCCTGTTGGCGTGCTTGATATGGAATCCGCCACACCTGGTTTACCTGAGCGGTGTCGAAATGTGGTGGAAGTGGCAGTTGTTGTCTCGGCATAGTGTTGCCCCTATTTCTCATCAAATTGCGAGTGAACAACAAGCAATTTGATTTCGCTGTACATTTATCAATGTCCCTAATTGGTGCCTTTCAACGTGCCGCATTTTGTTGCTAGTTTTCCTGTTGCCTCCACGGCTGCAGAAACATTCACTTTCAAAAAGACGAGCGAATCCTGAAGTTTTCACTATCCTTTTTACGCACAGGTGTCTCTATATAAACGAACCCTCAATTTTGAAGGGCAGTCCTATTTAACTTCAAGTTGTAGGGCGCAGCGTGCAAGCTCATAGCCAATTTATAGCACCTTGCATTTTTTATCAAGAAAAATCGTGCTACATGCGTCATATATACAACGAGAGAAACCGGTGTGGCTCGGATTCTCATTTTTCGATTAAATGGTATCACCCCGCAAAGCGGGGACATACCCTCCTCTTGCAAGCGAAAACTTGCTGCGAAAAAAAAGATGGAGAAAAAATCTATTTTAGGTGTGACAAATTACATGAAACAACATTTTAATCAATTACCAGATTTGAAGGAGAGGCGCGATCGCGTTGAAGAGCAGATGCGGCGTGCCCGCAGAAGCCTAGCCCGGCAAGCTTACGAAGCACGCATTCCGCTTGACATTCAAGAGGATTTTACAGTCTCTAAATTACAAGGCGATGTGATGCTTGTTTCACGTGATGGTGCCTTGCATGACAAGGTTCGAGAACTTCTCCGTTCGGATGGCTACGGATGCGATATTCCGCAACGAACCTCCGAGGCAATCGGCTTGTTGAAGTTGTCTAAATATCGGATGATAATTGCGGATTGCATCCGCACGAGTCGGACGCGCCTCTTTGAATATGTTGCGCGGTATCAGCCGTCCCTCAAAATCATCACGATTGTTCCTAATCACGGGAGAGCGCGTGAATCAATGGCGCGGGGCGGTTACAGTTTCCTAATCGGACGCGATTTTGATCCGGAGCAATTACGAACCTGTTTAGTCAGCTCCCTTCAATTGCAGCATCGGGTTTGCTGGCTGCTCGCACATGGCGAGCCTTGCAACCGATCCTGTGTTGACAGTTATCAAACCGCTGACGATTTTGATGAACTGGATATGGATAACAGTCCTGCCGATGTTGACAGTTATCAAACCGCTAACGATTTTGGTGAAGTTGACAGTTATCAAACCGCTGACGATTTTGGTGAAGATGACGATTTTGGTGAACTGGATATGGATAACAGTCCTGACGACGAGGAGGAGATTGTTGACGATACCACTAATGGCATGGAGCAGGAGGTACTTGAACCTGTCACACACTCTATTCCCTGGAATCCGGTGTTGCGATCAGATTCAACATCAGGCCTCAGTGTTGATATACATAGTGCCACCTCATTCCGTATGGGGAAGATGGTAGCATTTAATATCCAATTCTATGCAACATCCACCATAACCGGGATTGGCAGATTGCGAGGTAACTACTTTTTTGATTTACCTTATGGGACTGCTGAAAATCAAAGATTTATAGGATTTCACGGCTCAATGGAGGAAGAAAACTCACGTGTGAGCGGGCTCCTCGGTAAAAACAGGATTAGGATTATTATTGACATTGATGGTGGCACGGACGCTGCGACAGGTGCGTATACGCAGGCATGGGCAGGTGTTTCGGGTTTCTACTTGGCCAATTAGACGGTAGCCTGATTGGAAAGCGCAAACGGCCTGCATTAGGTATCGGTTTTGCTTTTAGAATGCCACGAGTTGCGTATGAAAAATGCATGCATTTTTCATAGTAAACGTCACTGGCACAGAGCAGTTGCGAACGTGTCTTCAAAGTACGTTGAAACTACAGCACCCGTTTGTTCGTTACTTAAAAAGGGCGAACCTTAGCAACCGTTCATGTGTCTATAATTACGAACCAGAGGCAGTCAAGGAATAGCCCTTAGCCATTCCTTGTATTACATTTTTAGTCCGAGAAACGTATGCCAAAAAACTTAGAATTCAAGGCGCGGTGCGAGTCGCTTGATACCCTTCAACCGAGGTTGGCTGACTTAAAGGCGACGCACCGTGAAACCATACACCAAGTGGACACCTATTTCCATAGCCCGACAGGTAGGCTAAAACTACGGGAGATTGCCGAAATAGGTGACAACTGGCTCATCTACTATGAACGGCCAAACCAGCACACTTCGCGCTACAGTCAGTACCAGTTCTGCGAGATTGCAGAACCAGCTGTGCTAAAAAGTCTGTTAGCTGCCGCGGTGGGCATAAAAGCAATTGTCAAAAAACAGCGGGCACTCTGGATGTTCAACAACACCCGAATTCACCTGGATACCGTTGAAGGTTTGGGGCAATTTGTTGAATTGGAGACCATTGAAAGTCCGCCCTTGACAGGCGAGATTCATTACCAAGTACAAACCGAAGCTGAAACTGTGGCGGAACATCAACACGTAAAAACCACTCTTGCGTTGGATACAATGGAACCGATTGCTGTCTCCTACAGTGACCTGATTTTGCCAATGTAAGGGGGCCGCCTGCCAGCGGATAGGTTCATGCAAAACATCTGAATTAGAAGGAGAAAATCACAATGGGTTGTTCAATATATCGAAAACTTTTAGAATCTCACGGTGACCTGGGGAGCGAGAAAATAAACAAACTCCTAAAGATCTATTTACAAGTTCCGTCGTTGCCGACGTTACAGGCTGCCCGAGTGTCGTTGGGTGAGTTGAAAACGGCGTTGGGGCACCAAAATAGTTCTAGTGGGTTCCACCCGAAGCTAGTTCGGCAATCGCTTTGTAAGAGGCGTTTGGGGCACCGTGCGGCGTAACCTTTTGTTGTCATGGCAGGTCTCCGGGCCTGCCTATGCGCGTTTCTACAATAAGTTTGCGAAGCACTCGTGCTACGGACGCGCCTGCTTTATAGCCGAGAAAGGATTGCCTGCACCAAAAGCGGAATCATCAATTCATGATTCAACAACAAACCGATTATATATCTTGAAAAGCGCGTTGTCGGCGCGCTTTTTCCTTTGTCGCGCCTATGCCAAAATTTTCCTAATTTCTTAACTTGACTTTTGAAATCAGTATATGGTAAGCTTAGCACGTTGGCTAGTTTGTTGACGCATGAAAATTTGCCATTTGAAATTCTTTTCTTCCACAGGAGAAATTTAGGATGCATGCCACTATTAAGTTAACAACCGAACAGGTTATCGATTTTATCCAGCAGATGCCTCCGAAAGAAAAACGGGCAGTCCTGATTGCGCTTGCAGAAAAGGCTAGCGTCGGGCAGGAAGAACGAATGAAATACGCCGAGTCACAAGTCCGACAACTCTGTGCATCCCGAGGGTTGAATTGGGACACTATGACAGAAGAAGAACGAGAAAACTTTATTGACACCCTTGTTCATGAGGACAGGGAATGCAACCAATAGCGGTTTATGATACAAATATTTTGATATCAGGTACGATTTGGGGCGGAGTCCCCTATGACTGCATTGAACTTGCAAAGAGAGGCAGAGTTGTAGGGATAACTTGTACTGCTCCCTCTTCAAAGTTATCAGAGCATTCTTATTGTCAAAGCCGCTGACTTTCTCGCACAGTTTTCTTCACAAGCGTGACTTAATCGCCTGCACCAAAAGCGGAATCATTATCTCGTGATGGCCGGTGAAGGTATAGCCCTTGCCGCCCATCTCCGTTGGCCGTTTGACGACGTTCTCCACAGGCCGATACTGCTGGTTCATGTCGAAATTGGCAGTGGTAAAGTGAGACACCGTATGCCCCAGATTCCGGGCAATAGTTAACGCCTTCAGGAAGACCTCGGGAAGAATTACAGCGGAACCGAAGTTCAGCACAACACCACCCCCTTCTAACTCCGTCACTAGTTCTGTCAATAAACGGAAATCGGTAAAGCTAGTCTCGCCGATGGCGGCACCGTTCGCAGACGGATGCTGATGAATAATATCGGTGCCGATGGCGACATGGACAGTAATTGGAACACCGTGTTGCATCCCCGCGGCGAGAATGCTGTAAGCGTTGTAGGGTGCATTCATCTCAGTCAGTCGCCTCCCTAATGCTTCGCCCATCCCGATGCCGGTATCGGCAGCGTGTTGAATTGCCTCGTTCATCCATCGTCCTGTCTCTTCCCACATGCCGAATTGCCCGGTTTGGAGGTATGCGGCGACATCCTCCGATGTCTCACCGATGAGGGCAATCTCAAAATCGTGGATGCTACTCGCGCCGTTAAAGGCGAAGCCGGTAATCACGCCGCGTTTTGCCAACGCTATTAGCAGCGGGCTCAATCCGCACTTGATGACATGTCCCCCCATCATCACAATAACCGGTTTCTCGCGGCGGTATGCGGCAACGATACTGTCAACGAGTGCCAAAAAATCGGGTGCCTTGAGGATGTTGGGGAGGCTTGCCAAAAACGGGGTGAGGTCTATCTCCGATTCTGGCAGCGTCGCAAAATCCCGAACGGAGACTTTGTTGATGCGATCCTGAAGTGGATAGGTGGTTACGTTAGCCAACTCGATCGGATTCCTGCGTTTTTTCATGTTTTTCATGTTTTTCGTCCTTGTGCGATTGTATATAAAAAATCAAGCCGATAATAAACCAAAAAATCAATACGGTGCGTTGGTGTAAAATATTATCTGCGAGCCCGTAAACCAGCGCGGAGATGAGAAACCCGCTGCCGCCGATAAAGGCCCCGATGCCCCAAAAATCGGTCGCCCGCCGCATCGCAAACACTTGCCGACAGATAATTACCAGCATCCACAAAAACAGACAGAGGGAGGGGATGCCGTGTTCAACTGCGATGTGTAGATAGACGTTATGCGCGTGATAGGGCGTTTCATACTGCCCCCGCTGTCCGTTCTTTTTCTCAGGTTCAGCCTCGGTAAGTTTCTGACGCA
This sequence comes from uncultured Poribacteria bacterium, assembly GCA_958295855.1. Lineage (GTDB taxonomy): Bacteria > Poribacteria > WGA-4E > WGA-4E > WGA-3G > CATQHH01. Next base: position 3,077,797 of record OY282383.1, read on the forward strand.
AGGGATGCGTGGTGAACATCTCGTCGGAGCCTTCTGATGCAAATTTAATGAATTGATATTCATAGCGAAACCTTCCCAACCCGATGCCGGTGAGTGGGTATTTCCGAATGAGTTGGAGCGAGCTTTCCCACCACTGGGGACGTTCACCCATGAACCCTGCGGGATGTTCAATCATCGTCTGAAAGCGCGCCTTAATATGCCGAGGGACGAGAAATGACGATGCCCAGAGTAGCGCGCTAATAAAAGCGAGCCCGAGGAGTGCGCGTTTCCACACCCTGCCTGAAGGTTCGCGTTGCCCAAGCGTGCCTTTTTCTTTTTGTAGGCGTGTTTTCCTAAGCGCGCTTACAGTGAGGTAAAAACCAACAAAGATTGTCGCAACAGCAACGCTTACCCAGGCGGCGCGTGTGAGGGACAACGCCAGAGTCGCGCCCATCATCGCTACAGCAGCCCCAAGTGCCAAGGTTGCCCATCTCGAAGCCTTCTGTTTCCGGTGATGCCGCCAACTTGCCAGAAGATACCCCATCGCGAGCGGAAGACTGAGGGCGAGGTACGCGCCAAGGTCGTTCGGCATCTTGAAGGTTCCGGTGAGCCGTTGTTCAATCATGTAGACGCTGAGGTGTGTCTCACCCTTGCGAACTACGTAACGTCTCTCCCGCGCGCTGTCATCAATTCGCCATTCATCGGGGTGTTTTGAAGGCGAAAGCGAGGCGGTTTGGGAGAGCGGTACATTGCATGTGCGCAATTCTGCGCGTAATTCGTCTGAAATCCGTTCGCCATCGGCAAGTTCTGTCTGAAATTGTAACCCAACTCGCCCCATAAAATCCATCGCTAAGCGCGTGTCGTTTGCGTAATACCAGAGCCCCAGTGCGGAAGATAAGCCTGCGGCAACGATAAAAGCGATGACGACGTGTTGCCACCGAGTGCCCAATCCGCTGTGGATAACGGCGTAAAAAAGCAGTATTGCACGGAGCATCTTCCAAAAATAGCCGAGGCTACTGCGGGCGGGGTGCGGTGCAAGGAGTGAGGCTATGAGTGCTAACCCTAAAAACAGCACGATGGGCACGTCAAGCGCGGTACGCTTCCAATTGCGTTTCCGCGTTGCAACCATCCGTCCTACCCATCCGAATAGGACAAGCGAAAGCCCGGCGTTTAGGGGCGCCGCTGAATAGCCGAACGGAAGGGAAAGGACAAAAATTAGAAATCCGACATAGATAGCGGAATCGAAAATTTTTGCTGATGTGAGATGTGAACGGAGAGGAAATTTTAATTCTGACATGGCTGTTTCGTAAATTCACTGAAACGCGAGTAAAAAAGTTGTCAGGTTTTTTAGGCATTTTGGTTAAATATAGCAAAATTGTTGTCAAATTGAAAGGAAATATAATATAATATTTGTTAACTCAGAAACTTCAGCATCCAAAGGAGGATTGCACCTTGCGTTTTACACACAGTCTCATTGCGTCAATTCTTGCGTTCTGTCTTATCGGGTTGCTTTTCACACCGCCGCTCTCCGCGTTTATTGAACGCGAATATACCACGCGTGAAATTCTTGATGCCTGCACAAACATCGTTTTTGCCGAGGTCAAAAGTGTAGACAAACGCCGTTTGAGGGGTATTGTCACCGTCAAAGAAGATGTAAAAGGGAAGAGCCATCTCAAGGAAATTAAGATGAATTTCGCCACTGGGCATTACAAACGCGGCACTTCGCCCCAGAAGATGGTAAGCCTACTGGAATCGGGGATGCCCATCATCGTTTTTTATCGAGAACATTACGGCATTGATAGTATGTGCTTTATTGACAACACATGGTTTCAGATGCGAGCATATCGAGGCGGCCATGCGGGTTCGTGGTGGACTTTCACCCACATTGATCCGATGATGTCGCGCACATTTGATGGCAAAACAGAGGTGTTCCAAAAGATTGTTCGCGATATGTTAGCAGGTAAAATGTGGGTTGCTGCGCCTGAAAACGCCATAAAGGTTCTCGTTTTGACAGGAAATAGCACGCACCCAACATGGGGCCAGACACCTATCTACACCAACACCGCGACGTACGAATATCAGGCTTTACGTTCGACTGAAAAGGTAGGGGAACGTCCCGTGGCTTACGAGCCTATCAAAAAACATACGTTGCCACACCTGAAGGAAGCCGATATTTTATGGATTGGATACGAGGAGATTTCAAGCTACGGGCACTATCTCCTTCCCAGTGCAGCAGAGAAGAAAATTAAAGCCTTCGTGAAAAACGGGGGTGTCGTGGTGGTTGCGGGGCAGGACAGTAGCCCCAAAAATCCGTGCGGAATTGGGTGGTTACAGGGCAAGTTGAAAGGCGTTGAGAGCCCGCCGACGCAACATTTTGTCGTTACCAAAACCGGTAGTTCCCTCTTTTCCACGCCGAACAAGATCGAGTCGGGGAAAATCTTTGTTGATGACGCGTGGGTGGACTGGGGAAAACGCGATGAAATTTTTGCAACGACGCAGGAAAACAAAGAATTAGTTGTTGGGGCACGACGGTATGGCAAGGGGGTGTACATTATCACCAGTCTTCGCAACGATAGCCAATATACGACTACGGTGAATAAAGCACTGATGGAGAATATCCTGCATTACGCGGTTAGCCAGCTTAAGTGAGAGCATAAATAATAGCTGCGGCTAGTACGATAAGCAGTAGGAGGGTTGGTAGTCGTGCAACCCCAAACAATTATGCACCGTCCTCGCTTAAGGAGATTTGAAGAGCGAGGACGGTTGGAAACCTTGCCTACAACAAGAACGGTGCGCGCTGTTCTACAGAAATTTCGCTACAACTAAGGTAATGTCATCATTGGCACTTTCGCCTTGTTGATGGGCCTGGAGATCCGACAAAATTTCTTGTCGGATTTCAGCAGGCGACAAGTGCCGTTTTTTAGAAAGGAGATTTTTGAAACGTTCAATCCCGTACATTTCAGATGCAGGGTTGAATGCTTCAGTAATGCCATCTGAATAAAGCACCAGCACGTCACCGGGGTGCCATGCTACCTCTGTGCTGTAGTATTGTGTCGCCGTGGCTGTCATGGATATGCCGACTGGCATAAATGACGATTTTAGCTCAAGCACGTTAGGGTTGTTATGGCACTCGCTGGCAAGTTGCTCTTCGCGTTCTGCGCGATAGAGCAGCATGGCAGGATGGCCGGCGTTGGCAAACTCCAAACGGTTGTCAGGGTGGATGATAGCATAACAGCACGTCATGTAGATAAACGTTTGCGCATCCTCCTCTGCGACCCGGGTAACAGCCTTCATCACTTCTGGCACGGAAGCGTCAAACCGGATTTGCGTCTGTAAACAGCTTTTGGTCATCGCAGCTACCATGGCGGAATGGAATCCGTGTCCCATGACATCGCCGATGAAAATTGCCACTCTGTCGTTGGGCAGGTAGAAATAATCGTAATAGTCGCCGCCGACGCGCCCTGTTGGTTGGCAATACCCTGCGGATGCGAGGCAAGGGTGTGCAATTTCTTCATTCGGAAGAATTGATTGTTGCACCTCTGCGGCGAGCCGCATCGATTCTTCCTGCGCAATTTCCTTTCGGATGGAACTCATCTGGATTTCAAGGTCACGGCGGATTTTATCATTCAGCACCCGGAACATACCGATGCCAATCCGTGGCTCCCGTGCCATGGCATTGTAGAAATCGTGTCGGGTAATTCGCAGGAACTGTGTAGGCTTAACCGTTTTAACTGTGGCACTCCGCGGTTTATTATCAATCAGGGCGATTTCGCCCAGGCAGTAACCTTTCTGGTTGAAGAACAGGACTTCGGTGCCTGCCTTGATGATACTAACTTCGCCATCAACAAGGAGGTAGAGTGAATCCCCTTCGGTACCCTCCTCAAATAGGGTATAATCCGGGGGGTAAGCCACTTCGCGTGCAATATCGCATATCGCTTTTAATTCGGCTTGCGAGACCTCCCGAAAGAGATCCGTTTTTTGTAGAAAATGTAGTTTATCTTCTTCTGCTAACATCATACGAAAACCTTTGACTTTTTGTAAAAAATATGTTACTGTACACCTAACGCCAAGTGGAACGTGTTTCAGACGTAGCATGTGCACATACGGCAAAGTCCTGCAGCGGGCGAGCCCTGTGGTATTGCCCCTACCGCGGTTCAGCCCCGACCGATTGAGCACGCAACCTGTCTAACTATCGGTACAACCTGCAGAAAATTAGACGAAACTTGTGCATATAAGTTGAGAATGTACAATACACACTTTTTGTTAACCTAGAACACGCATTGAAAATGCGTACGGCAGATTACGCTCTGCGCCCGCTTTGAAAAGGAGGAGAAAATGGATTTGCGTAAATTACGGGATCGCCCAGAGTCAGAACTCGCACAGTTTAAGAAATGGAGAAAACGGATATCTCTCCGCCACATGTTGGTTTTGTTTGGAGTCTCTCTTATGGCCATTTCTTTATCTGTGATTATTTTTAAGCTTTATCCTAACCTACTTCACCCGAAACCAAAAGAACAAATAAAGGTTTATAAGGGGACTGTATTGCCTCGTCAGCAGGAGGCGGAGAGAGAAAAGAGGGCTACCGCCGGAAGCACAGGCGTTGTGACAGATTCAGATTCCAGTACTGAAACGCTGACGAAACCGATGCCGACAGAGGACTCTTCCGTCGAGACACTTCGTCCACCCCTTGAAAATGAAATACCCGCATCAACAACCCAAAGTGCATCAGATTCTCCTGTATCTTCTGATGCCGAAAAGGAATCTACTGATGAGGAAATCCGTGAGGAAATCCGCAAACTTGCTGAGGAGGCAAAACGAATAAAAGCCGAAATGGAAACAGCCTTAACTCAAGGGCGTCACACCCTGAATCAAGCAATCCCCATCATTGTGAATTATTTAGAGACACTTCCGCCAGAAGAACAGAAAGAGTTCCTAAAACACATGTATAGAAATCTGAAGAGTTCCTTTCCCCCTGAAGTTCAAACACTCGTCACTGAAAATCCTGAACTTCTAGAGCAGGGATGGGAAATGACTTTAGACCTGCTTACCGAAGCCGGCTATACACTGCCCGATTAAGAAGAAATCTTAGATGAAAACAACACTTATTATTACACAAAAAGGGAATTATGTCAATAACTGATTTTTTTCGAGGGAAAGTTCTGCTCATTACCGGCGGTACCGCATTTTTGGGGCAGCCGATGGTAGCCAAAATTCTGACATCACTCCCCGATGTCCAAAAAATTTACCTCCTTATTCGAGGGCGCACCGACTCTAACGGAAAGCACACTTCTGCCCAAGAACGGTTAGAAAATGAGCTGCTGACCTCGGATGTTTTTGCCTCGCTTCGCCAGTTACACGGTGCGAATTTTGACGAATGGGCTCAGCAAAAACTGACTGCCGTTGAAGGTGAACTCACACATGAACGCCTCGGATTCAGTGATGCAGAATACCAACGGCTACAGAACAAAGTGCAAATCTTTATCAACATCGCGGGGCTTGTTCAGTTCGATCCGCCTTTTGATGAGTCGTTGAAGGGCAACGCCTTGGCCGCTAAGCACGTTGTCACCTTTGCAAAGGGCTGTCGAGATGCTGTGTTTCTTCATGTCTCAACGGCGTATGTGTGCGGCAACAAGCCGAGAAGGGTGCCTGAGGAATTACCGCTCCCTTATGAACGTTACGCAGCACTGCAGCGGGAAAAGACAGGAATGGCTATGTCAGAAACGCTCTCCGAAGAAATTGAAGAGCTCCTTTCGCTGAGTGCTGCTATCCGCGCCGAAGCCGATACCCCTGAAAATCTCGTACGCTTTCAACAACAAGCGGAACAGCAAAAGAAGAAGACGCGTAAAGGCATCGCGGCGCACGCCGAAGAACTGAAAACGGAATGGCTTGAAAGCCGCTTGGTGGAGGAAGGCCTGAAACACGCGCGCGCGCGCGGATGGAATGATACCTATACCTATATGAAATTTCTCGGCGAACAGATGATTATGGCATTACGCGGCGACCTCCCGACTGCCATCGTGCGCCCCTCTATTATTGAAAGTAGTTTTGCCGAACCGCACCCAGGGTGGCTCGGCAAATTTCGGATGTCTGAACCACTTATTGTCGGTTTTGCCAAAGGGCGCCTGCCGGATTTCCCAGCAGATCCGGATATTATCTTGGATATTATTCCCGTGGATTTTGTGGTGAACGCTATGTTAGCCGCCGCCGAAGCCACAGCACAGCGGGGCGGCATTGAAGTGTATCATGTTGCAACTGGTACGCAGAACCCTCTCTATTTTCGGGGCATTGTTGAAGCAACTTATGACTACTTTGTCGAACACCCGATGTTGGAAAATGGGAAACCAATTGCAGTTCCCGTGTGGCAGTACCCGAGCCTAGAACTATTCCAAAAGAGGTTGGACAGCAAGATGCGTCTGCTTGAACGCGCGATTCAGGTGCTCGCGCGGCTGCCAATGCGTTCCGCAAAACGGAAACGCCGCAAACTCATCTTGAAGCAAAGTGGTATCAAGGCCCTGCTGCATTACATCCAGATTTACGCGCCTTACACGCGGACGAACTTTGAATTTGAAACGGAGAAGGTACAGGCACTTTATGAAGGACTCTCACCCCTGGAACAGCAACGCTTTAACTTTGATGTCTCGAAAATCCATTGGAAACGGTATTTTCAGGAGATTCACATCCCCGGCATCAAGCGGCATGTGTTGAAACTCGAGGATAGCACAGCAGGTGACTCGGAGACAGGCACGACAAAAGAGGGCAAGGTGAGCTCGCAAGATGAATCCGAGGAGCCTGCGGCACCTCTTGAACGAACTGCTCCGAAAACAATCGTAGCTCTGATTGAGAGGCAAGCCTCGCGAATTCCAGATAGAATCGCGCTGCAGATGGCAAACGAAGGTGAATGGGAACAGTACACCTACGCGCAAACCTATACGCTGTCGCGCCACGTCGCGTGGCAGCTCTGGAAAAGCGGGGTACGCAAAGGCGACCGGGTGGTGTTAGTCTCTGAAAACCAGCCCGAGTGGTGTATCGCCTATCTCGCGGCTGTCCAGATTGGTGCCGCTGTCGTTCCCCTTGACGCGCAGACACCTGCCCATGAAATCTTGGCGATTGCCGAGTTCACCACGGCGAAACTCATTTTAGCCGCTGAAAGTGTGTTGGACAAGGCGGGCACCGCGTTGTTCGCAGCGGAACGGATGTTACAAAACATCAACACGTTCTGCAATATTGCGGGTGCCGACCGGGGAGAGAACGAGGAAAAGGTATTCACCCCGCTTTGCGGGGAAGATACCCCTCCAGCCGATTTCCCGAATGTAGAGGTTACGCCAGACACCGTTGCGTCAATTATCTTCACGATGGGCACCACCGTGGAAGCAAAAGGCGCGATGCTCACGCACGGCGGTTTTATCTCTAACGTGCAAGCGGTGGCAAAAGCACTCCCGCCAACAGACACGGAGCGCATTCTGTCAGCACTCCCGCTCTATCACGCATTAAGCTTTTCTTGTAGTTTGTTGATGGCACTTTACAGCGGCACAACGGCAACCTACGTCAATGCGCTCCGTCCAACAACGCTGCTGAAAACAATGCGTGCAGCGAAAACGACCGCGTTTATCGGCGTTCCACGCTTGTTTCAGCTGCTCCAGAGCACGATTGAACGGCAGGCTGCACGAGCAGACACACCGGGCGAAACCTTAGCAGAAAAGGTACAAGCTGTTATGGGCGGACACATTCGTGTCCTCGTCAGCGGAGGTGCCTCGCTCCCCGATGCAGTTTACGATGGGTTCCAAAAATTCGGGATGACGCTCTACCAAGGCTACGGAATGACGGAGACAGCCCCTGTCCTCAGCGTCAATCCTTATCTGAAAAGTAAACGGGGTTCCGTCGGCCCGGCTGTGGAGGGCGTAAAACTTCGCATCGAGAATCCGGATAGCGACGGCACCGGTCAAATTATTGCCAAAGGTCCCAGTAACATGACAGGCTATTATCAAAACCCCAGTGCTACAGAGAAGGCTATCCGCGATGGATGGCTCCACACGGGCGACCTTGGGTATATTGACGCGGAAGGCTACCTCTATCTCACAGGACACTGTAAGGATATTATCGTCCCTGCCTCCGGCAAAAATGTGTATCCTGTCGAATTGGAAGGGCTGTATCGGAATACTCCCGCCATTTCTGAGATGTGTGTCGTGGGTATCCCCTATGAGGATGGGGCGGATACTGCTATCCATGCCGTGATTGTGCCGACAGCCTACGATGAAGCGACTGAAGCGGAGATTCAGCACCACCTTCAGACGTGTGCAAAGCAGTTACCGAGCTATCAACAATGTCACAAATTTCATCTGTGGCAAAACGCTTTACCAAAACGTGAGGACAGCACAATCGATCGAAAAGGTGTGCAGGCACTGCTGCAAGCACAACTCGCGAGCGAAAATGCCGATGCTGTAGATGCCGCCGCGCACTCGCGAAGTGCCTCTACAGAGGACATTCCAGAGCCGATTTTATCAGCACTTGCGCGGTTAGCACGCATGCCCACGAACCAGATTCGCCGAAAAAGCCGTTTAGATACCGACCTCGGGCTGGACTCTCTCACGCGACTTGACCTGTTGCTACTCCTGGAATCAAGACTTGGCCAGACAATTCCCGATGCAATGCTTGCTAATTTGCAAACAGTGGCCGATGTCGTTACGTTAACCGAGACGTTCCACGCGGACACTACAGAACAAACGGACGGACTGCCACACGTTCCACGAATCGACATCAGCCCGGGGGCACCTTGGTACGGACGAGCCTTCCGCACCGTAGTTAGTGGCATCTATAAGCGTTATTTCTCTCTGGAGTGTCACGGGCTGGAGCATATCCCGCATGGAAAACCTTATATTATTACGCCGAATCATACAAGCCACCTAGATACGCTGACGGTAATTACCGCATTGGGGTCCAAGGCAGACCGGCTTTGGACGCTCGCTGCGCGAGACTATTGGTTCGCCACGCGTTTCCAAGGATGGTTCGCCCGAAACTGTCTCAACGCCCTGCCGATAGAACGGGAAGGCAATTTCACCGAGTTTCTACAAGATTTAAGGGTCGCGAACGAAGTCATGGCGCAAAACAACGGCTTGCTTGTTTTTCCCGAAGGCACGCGGTCGCTTGATGGCAACCTTCAGCCTTTCAAGCCGGGAGTGCTCAGCTTGCTGATTTATGGCCCCAACGTGCCGATTATACCCACTTATATTGAGGGGACCTACCACGCATTACCGAAGGGGAAAAACCTGCCCCAAAAACACCCCATCCGCATCGTTTTTGGAGAACCACTCATCTTCCCCCAAAAAAGTTGGGAGAGCCGCGGCGAAATGCAAATCGATCCTGACAGATACCAAGATTTCTTGGAACTGGCACAAAACCGCGTCGCAGAGCTTCGGGCAACCTTATCAAAGGAATGACAAAAACCGTATAAATACTTGCATCAGAAACCTCCGACGAGAACTACGAGGCGCGACTGCGCGTTCTTGGTATCTTGCCAATGGTATTTGCCCCTGCAAAGCAGGGGTTTCATACCAAGTTGTGAGTGACTAGCGAACAACTTTTTTATTTCTTACATTGTTGTGAATTTTAATGAACAACTTTTTTATTTCTTACATTGTTGTGAATTTTAATGAACAACTTTTTTATTTCTTACTTATGCTGAATTCTCCGCAAGGAATGACAAAAAATGGATTCAAACGAAAAAAAAACAGTCGCTTTTTTTGATGTAGATGGCACTTTGTTGGATTCCACGATTGTGCATTACTACATCTGGTTGCGCTCGGCACCGCTTCCGTTCTTTTTCAAACCTTTGTGGCTAGTAGGGTTTCTCCCCAAAATTGCGTACTACCTGATTTTGGACAGGGTGAGTCGAACTCGCTTTAATGAGACCTTCTATCGGAACTATCGCGGTATGGACGTAACACGGATTAAAACACAGGCCGTGGAGATGTTTGAAGATTACCTCCGCGCCAAAATTTTTCCTGCTGCTGTCTCGCAAATTCAGGAACATAAGGAACAAGGCGTAGCGATAGTGCTTGTAACCGGGTCCCTTGATTTTATTGTTCAACCCCTTGCAGATTACCTCGCCGTTGATTCTGTGTTAGCCCCGCAACTTCGCGAACAAAACGGGAAATTTACGGGTGAACTGACAACCCTCCCGCTCATCGGGGAGCAGAAGGCGAAAGCGATGCAAGCCTTCGCCGAACAACACAGCATTTCGCTAGAGCGTAGTTATGCGTATAGTGATAGTCAATCAGATCTGCCGATGTTGAATTGCGTCGGGAATCCCATCGTTGTAAATCCGGGGAAGTCTCTCCGCCAGAAAGCCCTTGCAACTGGGTGGGAAATGCACGAATGGATACTGAAATCTTAGCTTACAACACGTTTTCGTCAATTGAGTTTCTGCATCGGACGCTGGCAAATTGATGAAAAATTGGTATGAGAGGAGGAAGATTATGAACGTCACTCGCTATTTTGAATCTATGTCCGAACCAAACGATACAATGTTTGTTGAAATTGCTGGCATGCACCGGTTTACCCGCCGCGGTCAAGATTGGGTAAAATTCCGTGCAGATCTGATTCAACTGCTTGAACAAACGATTTCCGAAGAACTTTCCGAAGAATTTGCGAAAGCCACAGAGGAGTGGGTTTCGGAGCCCCATCCATAGGGAGAGGAATCACAGACGCATGTCAAATCCAATCGGCCACGCCCAAATGTTAGAAACCGAAGGTGCCCTCGCCGAAGCTATCCAAGTCTACGATACTATCCTCAGCACATCTAACGAAACGCCAGAGCGCGCGCATGCGAACTTTCGACTGGGTGCCATCTATCGAGAGTGGGGCGAGCTGTTCGCTGCACAACGGTTTTTGGCACAGGCACATCAACTTGCACCAGGGAATACCGACATCCGAGATGCGATAGCAGCACTCAATCTGCATTTCTCGCAGAATCAGGAACACGTTGCAGATGAGATGTCTCGCAAAAACAGCGACCAGATCGTGTCCCTTTTCCGCATCGCTACAGGGATTAAACTCATAACGATGGATAAACCGGCACAAGCATATCCGTTGATGAAGAGCCGCACCAAGATTTTTCCAAACGCCGCCGTCGCCAAGCACCTCCTCACCGATATTCAGATTACAGAAGCGGAACGAAACTCAGCAATCAATTTCCTAGTGGAAAGAGATTGGCTTGTCAGCACTGGTTCCTCACTTTATACTATAGCAGAAAGTGGGCTGTATGCTTTTTATACGCAACTCGCCAATTTGCACATTGTGAACGAGGCCTACACGGAAGCGGGGGCGTGTTATGAACAAGCCTATTGGCTGAACCCTTCGCAACAGCATCTGCGCTACGAACAAGTTATCTGCTACGCTTGTGGAGAGGTGTGGGATGCCGCAGTCGCGAATGTTGTGCAACTCCCAACCGAGGTACCAGATGAGGTAAACGCCGAGGCATATCACGGTGCTGTCGCGCTGAGTTACCACCATATCTATGAAACCACCCAAGACGAAAGTGCCAAACAGAAAGCAATGGAGGCATGCGAAGCCGCGTTGCGTGTGAATAACAAGAATAAAATAATTTCAGATCTTCTTGCGTCGTATCAGGGCAAAAAGAGTTGGTGGCGTAGGTAGGCGCCGGTATAATCAAGAAAAAGCGGTTGACAAAAACGCTTGCACCCTGTACAGTGTGGCCATAAAAACTTGTGGAGGAACAAAGATGCCAGCGCGTTTAGCAATAGATGGAGGAACGCCCGTTATCGCACAACCCATCCCAGGTGGCATGCACGGGCCCAGTGTAATAGATGAGCGTGAGATTAACGCGGTGACCGAGGTTTTACGCAGTGGTAAACTCTTTCGGTTCGTTGAAAATTCAAATGTAGCGAGTTTTGAGGCAGAGGCGGCGGCACGCCTCGGTGTGAAGCATGCCTTGATGGTGAATTCTGGCACATCGGCAATCATCTGTGCCCTCACCGGCATTGGCATCGGGCCCGGCGATGAGGTAATTTTACCGGGGTACACCTTTATCGCAACCGCCGCGGCTATTGTTGGCGTTGGTGCGATTCCGGTAATTGCAGAAATTGATGAGTCGCTCGGCTTGCATCCAGCGGATGTGGAACAGAAAATTACGCCCCATACCAAAGCGATTTTACCGGTCCACATGCAAGGTGTGCCGTGCCGGCTTGAGGCAATTGTAGACATCGCACGGAAGCACAATCTTAAGGTTGTTGAGGATTGCTGTCAGTGCGTCGGGGGGCAGTATAAAGGGAAATATGCCGGTACCTGGGGCGACGCAGGCGCGTGGAGTCTCAACTACTACAAGATTATCTCTTGTGGGGAAGGCGGCCTCGTCTTTAGCGACGATTACGATACTTATGAACGCGCCGCTTTTGCCGCCGAGCCCGGTTTGCCGATGTGGATGAGCGATTCGGAGTGGCAGAGCAAACCCTTCTCTCGCCAATGCTACCGGCCTAGCGAAATTTTAGGCGCGATTGCTCGCGTTCAACTGTCAAAATTGGGAGACATCTTGGGACACACGCGGCAGCTCAAGAAGGCGTTTCTCGCGGAACTCGCTGATGAACCGAAAGGCTATATTCGGCAACATGTGGATGACCCGAGCGGCGAGTGTGGTATCAGTGCCGCCATTATTGTGCGTGATGGTGAACTTGCCAAAAGGTATGCAGACGCGCTCAAGGCGGAAGGGCTGAACGCCGGAACCGCATACAACGAAGGCTTCCCCGACAGGCATATTTACACCTATTGGGATTCCATCCTGTTTAAACATTCGCCACACCCCTCCGGCTATCCGTGGAAGGATCCGCGGTACAAAGGAGATGTCGAGTACTCACGGGATATGTGTCCACAGACGCTGTCTATCCTCGGCCGTGCGCTACGATTTGGGTTTAATGTCAATATGCAGGAAGAGCACGCGCGATTAATGGCAGCAGCGATTAATAAGGTTGATGATGCACTGGGGTTCTTTCGTTAGTTCGGTGATGGTAAATGCCCCTGTAAACAGGGGTTAATACCCTCACTGCTCCGCTTTTTCCGTTGATTGCTTTTTCCCCAAGGAACCGGGCGGGAGGGAAGCAAAGCGGGGGAAGAAGCTGCTCAAAAGCGGGTTTCTGATTAGTGCTCAAGCGTATTCCATGTGAATTAGGCTTTAAGAGTGGTGGGACTAGGGGCATCACCCGTACTATTAGGCTACCGGGATGACATAGGTTCGGCGTGCGACTTCGGTGAAGCCTAATTTTTGTGCCACCCGAAGCGAAGCGGTGTTATCTTCACCGCAACTCCAGACCGGCACTTTACCGCTGGCTTGGATGTGTTGAGCGACGAGCGATGCTGCAGCTGTGGCAAATCCTTTTGCCCGCCATTCTTCCAGCGTGGATACGCCGATGTCCGTATGCAGGTGCGTCTGCGAATAGGTATGGGCGATGGAGACGATGTCGCCCTCCACAACGGCGGCAGCGACGATGCCCTCGCTTAACATCGTTTGGTGCGTTTTGTAACCACTTCCCTGAACTTCCGCGGGGGCTTTTGCTAAGCGTTCTGCATCCGCCAATGTCAACAGACGAACAACGGTATTGGGCAGACGATGGACAGGTTTCAAGAGGGCGTGGTAAACATCACCGTAGTTGCGAATAGTGCTACCCGTTTCTGCTTTGATAAGTTTGCCGAGGGGTTCGGCACACGCGGAATTCACATTAATACAGCCCCACCCTTGATGGCATTTTAACAGGTGCCATAGTGCATCGGGCTCGGTGCCGAACCCGCACGGTTCGTCTGGGCAGTACGCATCAAAGACGAGCGCCGCTGTGATGTTTGGAAGGGTGCCAGCGACATAGGCACGGCACATGCCTTGCTTCAGGCGGCCGGCAGATATAACCGTTGTCGGCGTATCGCCCAGCACATCAGCGAGGACAAGGCATTCTTGGGACGTAAGTTTATCCATAGCCGTTTTTTTAAGGAAAGGAACATAGTGAATGAAGATTACTATTTTGGGTTCAGGTACCTCAACTGGTGTTCCTGAGTATAAGTGTGACTGCGAAACCTGTCAAGATTCAAGACAGTTTGGCTCGAAAAACTACCGCACCCGTTCGTCCATCCATATTGAAAAGGATGGGAAACACCTTCAATTCGACCTCGGGCCTAATTTCATGGATCAGATTGTCCGGAATCGAATTGGGTGGATTGATGCTGTTATCTTCACGCACTCTCACGCCGACCATGTCAGTGGAACGAACGACATCGTAATGCCGTGCCGAAAACAACAGATGGATATGCCCATCTATGGCCCCGAACAGACAATGCGCATCTTACAACGCAACTTTGATTATATGTTTAGCAAAGAGACGTTCCAAGGCGGCGGCGTCGGCCATCTACTTCCACATGTCATTGAGCGGCATCAGAGGTTTGCGTTGTTCGGTTTTGACATTACCCCAATTCCGGTTGAGCACGGAAACGTTGATACCTATGGCTATCGAATAGACGACTTCGGGTATGTGCCAGATGTGAAAATACTGCCCGCTTCATCGCAAGCCCTGCTGAACGGGATTGAAGTGCTGGTTATTGATGCGTTGAGTTTCAACCCACGCCACCCAACACATCTTTCGGTTGGGCAGGCATTGGAAATTAGCGCTGCCCTAAAACCCAAGCAGACCTATTTTACGCATATTATGCATCGGCTCGATCATCGGTATTTCCCGCATCAGTGTGCAGAGGCGGGTATCGAGCTTCCTGACACTGCTAACCTCGCTTATGATGGGCAAGTCATCGTCATGTAATGCGTTGCAATATGGTACTGTAGGGCAGCCCCCCCGTGCCGGTCGTGAAAATCTTGATTTTCACGATTCTCTGAACGCGTAATCATGGCGAGGCACGGTGTCCTCGCCCTGTACGGACATTATCTGTTCCATCCCTGTTTCGGTGGCTTCCGCGGTGGCAGAATAACCCTGTCCCCTTCCTTGAGTCCGCTTTTGACAATCACATGTGTTTCGTTCTGCATGCCCGTTTCAACTTCCGTGCGATTCCCTTTGCCGGAACCCCCGTCATCTATCATGACAGCTTTCCCTTTCGACATTTTAATTGTGGCCCGCACGCCATCTGCTTTCTTTCGACCTTTCACGAGAAGGGAAAGCGTTGTTGGCCCGGGGCGAATACCGCGTTGTGAACTATCAAGGCTAATGGTGACTTCGTTAGAGCCAACGTTTGTCACGGTCCCTCTGAAAATTTTCTCGCTGATAGTCTGGGCTTCAATGGATTGATTTACCTTGTAGGGTTTGGTGTCGCTAACTTGTGCGGTGAGTGTCGCCGAAGGCTCGTTTATCAGCGCATCAATAGGTAGCATCAAGACTCCCTTTTCTTCGTAGGTAATGATGTCAATATCGGCACTCATGCCTGGATAGAGTTCTTCCGGTGAACCGACAACTTCTACCATCACCTCAAATGAGATGATATTATCTTGTTCTTGCCCACTGGGTGAAATTTCGTAGACTTCTCCTTGGTATGCTTTTGTTTGGTATGCATCCACCTTGATTTCTGCCTTCTGCCCGAGTCGGAGGCGTTCCATATCGACTTCGTTGATAAAAGTTTTGACAACCATTTTAGAGGGATCAACGATAGTCATAATGGGGGGGCTTTGCGAAAATGCAGAGCGGCCGGAAGTCACGATTTCACCCTTTTCTAGCTCAAGGAGCGTGACGGTTCCTGCCATCGGTGCCTTGATTGTGGTCCAACCAAGCCGTTCCGCCTGGTTTTTCAACGTACTTTGCCTTCGCAGGCGATTCGCCTCAGCACTCACTTTGGATTGCTGCGTTAACAATTTCTCATTATCGAAAGTGAGCATCAGTTCCTGTAACCGGGTTTCAGCATTGTCAACGCGGAGTTGTGCTTCTTCTTCTGCTTTGTTCCGCATTTTTTTGAGGTTTTCAAGGTTCCGTTGTTCGTTTGCCAATATTGCCTCACGTGTCACGATGGAAGTCTGGCGCGTTTTTATCGTTCGATCTTGCGAATCGATAGTCTGTTTCTGGGATTCAACCCGCTTTTGAGCGTTTTCGTGTTGTGCCTCTGTATTCGCGTTCTGAGCTTGTGCGTCTTCCAATGCCTTTTTGGAAACCAACCCCTTTTCAAAGAGCTCCGTGTTTCGCTCAAGCTCTGATTTCGCGTTATCCAAGGCAACCTTTGCCGATCCGAGCGATGTTTTCAGTTCAGACAGTGTAATATTTGCCTGTTCCAGCGCGATTCGGGCTTGATCCAGCGCAATGTTATCCTGGGCGAGCGAGTTCTTGGTTGTCTGAATATCTGTCTCCGCTTGGCTGACTTGTGTTATCGTTGCGGCTTGAACGGTCTCAAGATTCGCCTGGGCGATTTTTAAATCTGCCTGAGCCTGCGTGAGTTGGCTTTCAAGCCGTTCATTTTTGAGTTCAATGTTTAGTTCTGCTTGCTTAACTTGTGCTTCTGCCGAGGCGACATCCGCTTCCGCCTGCTTTTTTTCCTCTTGGTAGAGTTCCGGATCCAGTCTCAGCAGCACCTGATCTTTTTTAACCGGGTCTCCGTTTTTAACAAGGAGTTCAACGATCTCCCCTTCGACGTTGGATTTGACCTCTACGTCGATGAGCGGCTCCAGGTTGCCGGTTGCACTGATGCTCATTTGGAAATCGCCTCGTTCGACGACCTCAATTTTTTTCTCGAGTGCTGCATCCGTCCCGTTTTTGCTTCGGCCGAGAACCACCCACCCGATGGCGACGATGAGAACCAAAATAACTGCCACGCTAACAATAACTTTTTTCACAGTTAATTCCTCCTACATGGGATTCGGAAGGTGCCTGAAAAACAGGCACCTTCCTAAAGGCGTTTGGGCATCTATGCACCGCATTCGCCCGTGTATTCAGCGATAAATAACAAAGGTTAGCCACGCATTTTCAATGCGTGATAAACTTCCTAATCGGACCGGAGCGCATCAACGGGTGAGAGTTTCGCCGCCTTATTGGCAGGATAAAGCCCGAAGAAAACGCCGATAGCTACAGAGACGCAGAGGGCAATAAGCATTGTTCCGAACGAAATTACCGACGGCCAGTCGCTGCCTTCCCAGACAAACTTTGAGATAAGCGCAGCTGTACCTTGCCCCATAAAGATGCCTGCGATTGCACCGAGAATTCCACCGGAGAGAGTCAGCACGGCTGCTTCAACCAGAAACTGAGATAAAATATCATTGCGCGTTGCGCCAAGTGCTTTGCGTAGCCCAATTTCTCGCGTCCGGTCGGTTACAGAGACAAGCATGATATTCATCACGCCAATGCCAGCCACCATGAGTGCGATGCCAGCGATACCGCCCATCAAGGCTTTCATGACTAAGCCTACTTTTTTTGCGGTTGCCAATTCTTCTGTAGCTGTCCAATATTGGTATTCTTCCCCTGTGTTGTTGTGTTGCCTTCCCAAGATTCGTTTGGAATCCGCTACAGCGAGCGGAATCGCATCCACATCTGCTGCTTGGACGCGAAGGCGTTCAATATCGTCCCTGCCCTTAAAACGTTGTTGTAGCGTTGTTATCGGAATGATGAACCGGTCATCCCAACCAGAAGTGTCCATCGCGTCGCCTTTTTCTTCCATGACACCGATGACCTTTAGGCGAACTTCATAAAGCCCGCCTCTGCCGCGTCTGTAAGAGCGACGCGCGGCTTTAATCTCTTTCCCAACAGGATTTTCGTCGAGAAAAACCTCTTCCTTAATTTTGGAGCCGATAACCGCAACACTACTCGCGGATTCAACCTCTTCAGCGGTGAAAAACCTACCGCTTGAGGGGTACCAGTTATGCGACCGGTCGTAACCAGCGGTTGAAGCAACAATGCGCGACTCCTTAGTCCTGCCCTCGTAACTCACGCTCCAGCCGCCCATGTCGTCTTCAGCGACGACATCAACAATGCCTCGGGCACTACTAAGAATTGCAAACGCATCGTCGGTTTCCAAATGTTCAGCACGGTTCCGTTTCCAACGACTTTTTCCACGCACAGTCGAGCCCGCTGCCCGACTCAGCGTCCCTGACTGTTTGTCCCAATCGTCTTTATAAATTTCGATGATTGTCGTGCCGCCTGTCCGCTCAATCTCTCGCAAAACCATGGCACTCGAGCCGTCGCCGACAGATACCATACTGACAACAGAACCAACGCCGACGATAATCCCTAAAATGGTGAGTGATGAGCGAAGCGGGTTTCGCCGCAAATTCGAGATGCCGAGTATAATACATTCCATCAAATTCATGCAAATTCCCTCCTAATCGGTTCTGAGTGCCTCAATCGGTGAGAGCGAAGAGGCTTTTATGGCTGGGTACAGCCCGAAGAAGATACCAATTGCTGCAGAAAAGGATACCGAAATCACAATCCACTGCGTGGAGATAACCGATGGCCATTCGGGAACAATTTTGACAATGTTAACGGCGAGCATCGACATGCCTTCTCCCGCAAGAATGCCCAACCCAACGCCTATCGCACCGCCTATCGTGCACAGCACAATAGCTTCTATGAGGAACTGAAGCAGAATATCGAAAGGTTTTGCACCGAGTGCCTTCCGGAGCCCAATTTCGCGAGTGCGCTCCGTGACAGCGACTAACATCATGTTCATGATGCCGATGCCACCGACGAGAAGTGAGAACCCGGCGATGCTGCCTAAGGCGATTTTAATGACTTTACTGATTTTCTCCAACTGTGCCATCCCTTCCCGCATGTCCCAGATGCTGAAGAAATCATCCTGATTCTTGTGGCGTTTCCTGACAACCTGTTTTACTTCTTCAATCGCTTGCGGCACCTCTTCAACAGTGTTCGCCTGAACTGAAAGCATGACTATCCTGTCGTTGCCGGTGAAGCGTTCCTGCGTTGTGGTGAGTGGGATGAATACCATGTCGTCCAGATTCCAGCCAAACCGCAGGCTACGCCCTCGGGTTTCCATTGCGCCAACAACGGTGAAACGTTCGGTTATCCGCTTCCGATCTTTCCTACCATACCGGTCAAAGCGGCCACCGGAACCTTTGCCAATTTTGATCTCTTTTCCTAAAGGTGACTTGGTGCCAAACAGTGCGGTAGCCACATCAGATCCAAGTACGCAAACCTTTGCTTCGTTATCAATATCCTCATCTGAAATAAAACGGCCTTGCTGAGTGTTCCAGTCCATCGATTCTGAAAATGAGGCGTTTACACCGTTATAGCCGGTTCGCGTTTCAGCACCGCCTGCGGCTTGAACGAGCACACCGTCCCACTCGGGAATTCGCGGTACAACTAACTTCACAGATGGACATTCCGCCTCAATCGCCAATACATCTTCATACTCAAAGTATTCGTTGCTACGGTTCGGCATCCACCTATTGCCTACGCGCTTATGGCTAGTGCGATACAGGGTGAACTGGTTCACGCCGCCCAATTTCTGGGCATCTTGCAGTACAATCACCTTGGCACCGTCGCCAATGGCTATCATCGCAAGCACCGAGGCGACTCCGATGATGATGCCAAGCATTGTCAGCAAGGAGCGAAGTTTATTGCTACGAATTGCATAAATTCCAACCGATACCCCTTCAACGATACGCATTTCATGCCTCCAAAGACTTTTTTATATTAAATTTTTATGCATGACATTAGACAGAAATGGGGTAGATAAAGTTCGGATAATTGACCCGATTTGCTGGAATGCAATCACACTATTTAACTTAATTAATTAGACGTGACTAGATAAAATAGGTTTATTGTTTATTTCGTTGTGAATTCTGGGGGAGGGAAATAGAGAGTGAGCATTTAATGAGAAAAGGCGCGCTTGGATGAGCGAGTAAAGAAATATTTGGGTCATTCGGGGTTACAAACCCCTCCACATTAAATTCTTAATCTTCATGAAAGCGCGCCTACTAAGGACAGATGTTGAATGGATAGCCTTATTTCTACTCTTTGCGGAGTGCCTCAATCGGAATTGTAGACAGCGGTGCCAATCCGTTCAGCAAATCCGAAACAGAGGCAGGTGTTGAGTTGCCGAGCGAGGCGACGAAACCGATGGATATAAGCCCCATCGATGGGCTCGGCAATGTCCAACATGGCTTTTGGTGTGGCGCGCCCTTCAATGACATCCATCACCACATAACCTTCTAGTACACCTTCGGTTGCTAAAATCAGTTGTGGTGCATCCTTGGCAGCTTCAACGAAAAAAGCCTCCAACTTTTCAGCGTTGGCGGCTTTATCCCATTTAATGGGCTTACATGTTTTGCATTAATCTCCGGTACGTGCCTTGGAATTAGGCGCGCCTACAGTAAGCAACTATTCTTGCATTGGGTAGGCGGTGTCGAGGGAAAGAATTGCATAACTGGTGGCTAACACAGGCAGTGCTTCCATCCAGCGGCTTTCCTCATTCACCCAGAATCCGTCCGGTTTTTGTACCGCTATGAGTTTTTCTGCGAATTCGCGGTACCAATCATGTGAGATACCTTTCGCGTCTACAAGGATGGGTTCGCCATACAGCCGCAGTGCCTTCGCCATGGTGTGATAGTTGTAGTAAAGCCCCTGCGCGCCCAGGCCATAGTTCTCTTCCAAGGTGAAGTGTTCCTGAATCCACTTGACAGCAGCTTGCACGCGTTCATCGTTTTTATCCACATTTGCATAGATAAAACTCAACAACCCGGCATAAGTCATACTTGCATAGGAGCGCGGGCTCCCCGCGGCATCTGTCCCCGCTTTGCTTTCACCGTCAGGCGAATAGATAAAACCGCCATCGTTGCCTGCCCACGCCTGATCATTGCTCTCGCTACGATTTTGGGTGCGTTCGAGAAATTTGATTGCCTTGTCCCAGACCGCCTCATCATCGGAGCCGCTTTCCTTTAGGGCTTGAATTGCAAAATTCAGGTTGGACAAGTCATGCACGGTTTCACGGCTACCGTAGCCGATACCGCCATAATAGACGCTCTCCTCATCTTGAATCTGCAGGCTCTTCAGGAAGGCTTGGGCTTTTGCAATAACGTCGGTATACGCTGGATTTCCGGTTGAAACGAGTGCCATCACCGAAATAGAGGTGGTGTAATTCGGCAGTGCTGGTTGCTTCTCTGCGTCATAGATACCACCGTTCGGCTGTTGCATCGCAACTAACCGCCGAATTGCCTTCTGGATAAAAAGGTGTTCTGCCTCGGTATATTTTTTTTGCGGGTGCCGCAAAAAAGCGGTGAGTGCAAGGGCTGTTATCCCTGGATGATCGGCAAATAGCCCATCTTCGCCTTGTTCTCCCTTGAGCCATTCCAACCCCCGGTCAATGCTTGCGATGACCTGTTGGTTTAATTCATGATATGCTGATGCGTGCTCCGAGGTTACACCGCTCTGTACAATGGCAAACACGAGGAGCAACACGAGTATTAATCCACACTGCGTTTTCATTTTCATTTAGTCTCTCCCTTTCGACAAGCTGTTTGCTAGCATTATAGCAAATACAATGCCAGTTGCGAGGCAGCACCTCTGGCGTTGCGTTACTTGGATTCACGGGTATTTGATAGCCTGTTATTCTGTCAGAAAATGCACAGCGGTGTTCATAATTTGAACAATTTGACTCTGACACGCGCAGCTGTTCCTTTGAACCTACACAAATCGTGACAAGAGCAGAGATAACGTCTATTGCGTTACCATCTCGACCGTGTGGTTTGCAGCGATTATCTCGCTGGAGGAACCCTCAAAGCACGTGACAATTCCGAATCGGTATTTAGCCCCTGCAAAGCAGGGGATAATACCTTTATGAAAATACCGCGTGCGCCGTTCAAATCTCTGTCACACCGATGACCGTCTGCATCGGATATCGTCTTCGCACCGCCGAGGTTCTCGATGAGTTCGCCTGTCCATGAGACCGTCTTCGACGTATATGCCTCGTTCGCATCTATCACTAACACACCATATTCCAATGCCTTCTGTTTCAAAAACATTTTGAATTTATTGTGTGATAACGTCAGCATCTGACAGACAGACTTCTTTCGGAGCTTCCGTGCGCCACGGCGTGTCATCTGCTGCGTTTCAAAAGTCGGTAGCAGGATGATGTCAAAGTTTGTGACGAGGAAGTGTGCGACTTTCTTGTGTAGTTCCATCACAAGATTTTGGATTTTTACTTGAATCTTCTGTGCACATTGTCGCAGGGTACGCCGTAGCGGACGTTTCACCTGCGTTGCGCGGGAGTAGAGATTATCTGCATGTTGGCAGAGCCTCTGGATACGATTAATAGCATGATGTCCGAGCCAGCCGAACGCCGTTTCAGAAAACATTGTCATGAACGTCCGAACGCCAGGGTCGAGGGCTACGATATTCCCGCTTGAGTCTCGCGGTTTTGTTTTCTCGATGTAGCTGACGTTCATATAAAACTTGCCATGTTCCATGACAATGCGACTATCCTTTACCTCAGATTCAGCTAAAGGTATTAGCCCTGCAAAGCAGGGTAAATACCCTAAGCGTTCCGCCTTCTTGCCAGGTGCTTGCGGCTTCGCGGGGAGCGGTTCTGTCATCTTCATTTCACCGAGATAACGGATATAGAAACCATGAGTTTTGATGAACTGCGCACACAAGTAAAACGACTTCGTGGTATTCTTCTTCCTGCGGAACTTTACGCGTTGCGGTTCACCGGTTTCCTTCCACTTTCGCCGTGCTGCAGTCATCGCTTTCTGTGCATCCATCACTGCACCGACACGGATATGTCGAGGACAATTCGATGTCCACTCAGGTAATGTTTTTAGCCAGTCGGGCGCATATACCTTGCGTCCTTTGTTAAACTGCTTCACCGCCTCGTTGTAGACGTAACGTGAGATACCTTCCCATCTACGGAGTATCGCTTTCTGTGGCGTTGTGGGTAAGATTTGTATCTGCTTTGATTTCGTCACGGTAGCGTCGGAGTCCATACAGCCGTGAGGAAAAGATGTGGAGAATCTCCAGCAAATCGGAAGTAAGTTCCTCTTCGGGACTGTGAGTAGTTTGGTTGAGAACCACGACTTCTCCACCGTTTTGCTCGAGAAGATATCGAAAGACTTCGCTACGCAAAATAGCATCAGAAACACTAGCAATCCTCGAAAACTACCCTTGGCCCGGGAATATACGCAGCTTGGAAAATGCCATGCTTCACGCGAGCATCTTTGCCAAAGCGGGAGTCATCCTACCGGAGCATCTACCCGAAGAAATACGGTGCGAGGACACACGACAATTGTGTTTCGCAGCAGAAACACCGAAGCGTTACACGCAACACACAGTGAACCTTCCCACCCGATTAAATTTGAAGGAAGTAGAAAAGGTGTGGATTCTGCAAACTTTAACTCGCCTGGATGGAAATCGCACAAAAACAGCAAAGGCTTTGGGGATGAGTTTAAGTGCTTTATACAACAAATTAAACAACTATACTGAGGAATCAAAGACGTAGGTAGATACCTTTTAGCCCTGTAAGGGCGGTATGTGTATAGAAACGCAGGCGGCCCGTGTGCTAAGCCCCTTCGGGGGCGACATGTGTAGCGACGCTAGTTGATACGGCTCCCAATCGGGCGGGGAGACCCCGCCCCTACGGGACTAAGGCGTGGGCGGGAACGTTTTTCCGCGTTCTCCGCGATAATCCGCGATTCAGAAATGTTAATCTTGAACTTTCAAATCACCCCACGTCGTCGTCAGTTTGCCCGCAGCACCGACATGCCCTCGCAGGCGAGTCGCACCCGTCAGACGCTGACGATGCCCATCAAAAGAGACATCCTCTATCTGGTAGTAGTAGGCAACATTCGGTTTGGCAGTCTTGTCGGTGTAGCTGTAAGTGTGCTTTTCACCCGTGGTACCCGCACCCTGAATCATCGTGGGATTGATAACCGCAAACTCACCTGTCTTCGTTTCACTCCGCAGAATGTTGAACCCTGCATTGTTCAACTCCGACTGCGTCGCCCATTTGATAACGACACCAGCATCCGTGCGTTTGGGTAAGAAACTTGACAAAGACACAGGCAAAGCACTGCCTGGATAGTAGCCCGGTGTGCTAATATCATCCGACGCACCGTAGTAGGTTTCGTGGGGTACGCGGCTCAGCTGATTGGAATCTTTCACGCTACCCCAATTGCCTGCAATTCCGTTCGGGTAGTAGCGGATGAGCGAGATACGTTGCTGCGAATCACCGATATTCTCCGCTGTCAACAGCTTCGCACCAATCGTCACTTCGTCTACGGGAGTGTCTGTCAGCTGCTGCCCTTCGCCGAACAACTCCAACGTGAACCCCTCCGTGCTCAGCATCGTATAGCGGCTATTGTCAACCTCTAAGGCTCTCCGCGCAGTGCCGTCGTTCCACAAGAGCATCACCCGCTGGGAGGTGAGCAGCGGCGGTGCAGAACCACGACGCGTCGCAATCAGCATCGTCTGTTTCGGCGGAAGCCGGTGCTCGTCCGGCAGATCGATAGTCACGTTCCGACGCGAATCCACTTTCCCAACATTTCTTATTCGCAGCCGCCACGCATCAAGGTTGACTCCTTGTGTCGCAGAACTATTGCGGAGTTCTATCCATTGCGGATAGCGCCCGTCATTGGAGACTACCATAATTTCGCTGATGCTAATCGAATTGCTGTCAGAAAGATCACCCGGTTTTTCCTTGAGTGAATCATTCGGGAAGCCAGGCGTGCCACCATTGGCACCACTGTTATCCGCAGCCCGGTCATAGCCTATACCCGTGTAGCCGCGCACACCCCAAACATGTTTGCCAAAACTACTGTCGGCTTTCTTACGCTCATAGACGAAGGGTGCCTTAAACTCTTCATGCGGAACACCATCAATAACATCACCGTGCCCTTCGGGGGTGGCAAGAAGGGGCCAAATACTAGTCGCCCGACTCGTATCAGGGTGAAAGAAGGTGCCGGTGATATCTATGATGTTTTCATGGCTTGTCTCTTTATTGTTCGTGTTGCGCAGCACTAACAGGAACTTACCGCTTTCAGGCAGCGCATTCAGCCCGCCTTTCGCATCATAGTACATCGCATCTGTCCTGATGCCTCCCTGTCCCTGATGCGCACCTACGGGTGTCATCCCATCCGCATCGCCAAACTTTTTGCCGCTAGCCAAAGGCGTTTCCAACGGATCTTTGTTGACGATTAGCAGAATCTTGCCTGCACCCAGTTTGTAATCCTTATCCGGGAAGGAGACAAGATTTTTCTCATCCGGGTCGCTATCCGTATCGTCACCGTCCGGCACTATAACGTTCAACTCCCACTTTTTGAGATTCACTTCAGCATCGGAGACATTTCGGAGTTCTATCCAGTCGTTCGCGTCGCCCGTATTGTTCCCTAGCTCGTTGAGCACAACAGGTGAGTAAGGGATGACAGTTCTGTCTGTGCTCGCTATCTGCGTGACATGTGCCGCCCCCGGCGTACCGATACGATTGGCACCAATGCCGATGGCAGGCGGCGTGCTGGCTTCCCAACTCTCGGCTTCCGTGCCATCATTTACATACGCCAAGGCACCGGAATCAACCGTCGCCTTGGCGAAATCAATTTTACGGCGCATGGAAATCAGAGCCACTGCAGGGTAGGCCGGTTCTCTGGTACTCGCTTCCTGTGTCTGACTGTGCCCGCCTTGGCCCGGCACGTCCCATCTGCCATACCCCAAGTTACCTACGGTGTCAACCGCGTTGTTATCCGGCTCGAAAACTGATGGGCTGAAGGGCGTGATCTTCAATTGGTACTTTGACAAATCAGCAATATCCGCACCAGCATTGTAAATTTCAATCCATTGGCTCGACTTCGTGTCGGTTTGGCTCAGATCGGTGCCCCACATGATTTCGGTGATGATGGGCCCAGGGGTGCCACTCGTTGTCCTGTCAACCAATTCAAGGGTACCCCCGTTGCCGGTGAACAACGTCTCTAAGTTCGGCAAGCCGCTTAGCGTCTTAAAATTACCCGTTAAGCCGGTTTGTGACACAGTCGCACCTGCGTGCGCTATCACAAGAAAACCTTTTGAGGCTAACGCGCCACTTGGCAAAGCCTTCACAAAGTCGGTCGGCACACCCAAAAGGGTGGCGGGACTGATGACAGGGACCCTTAACGTATTGGATTCCATATTCCAGTTACCTGCAATGTCTTGCACCTTTTTCTCTGGCACCGTTAGCACTACATCTCCATTAGAATCCCAAGGCGGCGTGATGGTGGCAAGGTAAACCGCGGCCTGTGGTGCAGTAGTGTCACGGCCCCACATGCCATAAAACCGAACGTTCGAAACGGCATTTGAAACTTCTTTACCTTCGGACATCACCTTGATATCGCTGGCAATAAGCACATCCGTCGGGTGAAGGGCTTTCCCGAAAAGGAAAGCGATGTACACCGTGAAGGGCTCTCCCGCTACCGCAGGGCCTTGTTCCTCTTGGTTTACCAACACGATGCTGTCAGAAGCCAAACCATACACTATGTCATGGTTGGGATCGTTCGGAACTCCGTTTGCATCCACCGGCACCCTGGCAATCCCCGTCGTCGGCTGGAAGGCAGGAGTGCTACCGTCCATACTAATAGGGATGACCCAGGGAGTGGAATCTTGCCCGTTATCACTGGCAGCCACGAAGGGTGCCGTGCTCGTGCCACTTGCCAAGGCACCCGCATCTAGAATCTTGGCATCTGGCCACGTTAGACCCAAGGTAAAGGTAGAAGTCGAAGTCTTTCTGATTTTGCCGTGGTTGCTCCTTACGGCAAACAAGGCATCATTCCGGATTTGCAGATGAGTGCCAAGACTGATAGCACTGTCTGCGCTCACGGTGTATCGAAAGTGAAAAACTGTCTGAGTGCTCTCCTGAGTTGTCCACGCCGTACCATCGGCTGCCACAATCTCTAGACGCGGATTTCTCGACCCGCTCGCCGCGGTAGTTGCAAATTCCACGCCGGGTTCAAGTTTTAGGTTCTCGCTAAATGTCACCTTAAACCAGACTTCATCGCCTGCTTTGAGGATTTCATCTTTGATGACATCCCTCGCGCCAGAGTAGCCGGGATCGGTAGTCGCTAACTCCCTAATCTTAACCTCGTTCACCGTAACAGTAAGCCTAGGAATACCGTCCCAACCAATAGGGATGACCCAGGGAGTGGAATCTCGACCGTTATCGCTGGTAGCCACGAAGGGTGCCGTGCTCGTGCCACTTGCGAAGGCTCCCGCATCTCGAACAACAGCATTTGGTGTCGATAAAGACAAGGGTGTCCCGCTACTATTTTTGATTTTGCCCTGGTTGCTACTTATACCATACAAGGCATCATGCCGGATTTGCAGCTGAGTGCCAAGGTCGCCTGTGCTCACTGTGTATCGAAAGTAAAAAACTGTCTGAGCATTATCAAGCAGGCGATCGTGAGTTATCCACGCCGCACCATCGGCTGCCACAATCTCTAGACGCGGATGCGGACTTCCCGTCCCGCTCGCCCCGGTAGTTGCAAATTTCACGCCGGGGTCAAGTATGACGTTATCGCTAAATGTCACTTTAAACCAGACCTCATCGCCTGCTTCGAGGATTTCATCTTTGATGACATCCCTCGCGCCAGAGTAGCCGAGAGTGGTAACCTCCACATCCCTATCCCTAATCTTAACCTCGTTCACCGTAACAGGAATCCTCGGAGTACCGTCCCAACCAATAGGTATGGTCCAGGGAGTGGAAGTTTGGCCGTTATCACTGGTAGCCACGAAGGGTGCCGTGCTCGTGCCACTTGCCAAGGCACCCGCATCTTGAACAACAGCCTCTGGTGTCGATAAAGTCAATGCTGTCCCGTTATCATATTTGATTTTGTCCTGGTTGCCGCTTACGCCATACAAGGCATCATTCCGGATTTGCAGCTGAGTGCCAAGGTCGCCTGGGCCCACTGTGTACCGAAAGTGAAACGCTGCCTGAGCATTAGCGTTAGTTGCCCAGTCTGTACCGTCGGCGTTCATAATCTCTAGACTCGGATACGTTCCTGTCGAGCTCGACCCGGTAGTTGCAAATTTCACGCCGGGCTCAAGTATGACATCATCGTTAAATGCCACCTTAAACCAGATCTGATCGCCTGCTTTGAGGATTTCATTTTTGATGACATCCCTCGCGCCAGAGTAGCCGACAGTGGTAGCCTCTACATCCCTAATCTTAACCTCGTTCACCGTAACAGTAACCCCCTGTGCGGTGGCTAGTGCTGCCAGGGTAGCAACGCCGGCAATTAACATTAATACAAAAACAAAAAATTTGGTTGCAAAATTTCCAAAAATATTAGTATTCATTTATTACACCTTAAATATTAAACACTCGTTAATTTATTTCAATTAAGGGAGGTAGAGGGTTGAACGATGTCCGACTCGCGATGCCTCGGTATGCACAATTGTTTTCGCTTTGCCACGGGCGGCGGTGTTGTAAACAGCAACTTCGTTAAGCTTGCTGCAACGAAACTCAACCTCAAAAAAGTAGAAAAAGAACACTCCCGAACGCAGAAAAGTACACCGAAAAGTTCGACTCATTATCGTTTGTCGTCTGCCCATTATCGTTTGTCGTCTGCCCATTATTGCTTGGCGGCGCATTATTGCTTGGCGGCGGCGCATTATTGCTTGGCGGCGGCGCATTTTTGCTTGGCGGCTCCTCCCCGTTCGGAAGTTTCTTCTCATAACATATACCCTTGCCCTCACATATCTCTCTCGCGTGATCAGATGCTTCCGGTGACTGCAGATAAACTGGGTCAGAAAGGGGACAGAAATCATCATGAATAACAGAAACAGGCTCAGCAAAAGGGAGAATGCTGCAGAAAAAGATACCGGCAACGAACAGGGTTAGGATAAGTCTTGGCAATTTATTTATCATAGTTTCCTCCGTAAGGAACGGTGCTAATAGAGTCTTATTGGTTTGTGCTTCGCTATCAACAGCGATACATCATCTCGCATTAAACAAGCATGAGCAAGAACCGTGCCAATAGGTAAAACAGGTGTTATCATTGCCATAGATGCCTGGGGTAGCCTTGTATGTCAAGGCAGCATCGGGTAATATATGCAGCCTGCTGTGGAATGAATGACTTAGCGTCGTCTTTTCGCCGGCTGTGTCAAAATACAACAGTTTTGGTGGGAGTGGGTGGCGGAAGCCTTTATGCTGTAGGTTAGAGCGCGTTGTGTTGCAATAGTCAACGGTGTGGCATATTGCAACAGTGCTTTTACGGTAACGGGCGATAAATCGCCCGACTACAAACCGCGCTCTGTTCTTCTGCAAAACCTGATATAAGTTATCCTCATTTAATTGAATAACCTGAGATTTGTGCGAGCTGCGTGCGCAGAAATCGCGCCATTAATTTTAAACCTATCTTTTTCAAGAGCGAAAAAGATTAACAGAGTTGAATAAGAAGCCACCATTTCTAGAGACAGGTGGTCCCAACCCGCAACGCAAAAGAAAGGAACCATGATGCAAATGAGTGCAGGTGAAGATAGGGGCTGTGATAAGATGCACATTCTTATTGTGGGGGGTGCGCCCGATGCAGTCAGGCATTTACGCGCCCTCCTTGAACAGAACGGTTACGAGGTCTCCACAACTTCCAACGGGAATGATGCCCATCTCCAGATAACAGACACAGAGGCACAGGCAGTACTATTGGCATGTCAAGAACCCCCGAAGCAGAAAGAAGGGGCAACTACAGCCCTAGAAACCGCACAAAATGTCAAAGGCCGCTTAGTTTCAGGTGTAGGGGAAGAAGCGCGATTGGCACTGACTCCTACAAGAAAGGCGTTGCGTGGGGATTACGCGTACATCCTGGGTGACAGCCCACAAGTTGTTGAAATCCTTCAAAAAGTGGAGGAGGTTGCAGCTACGAATGCAACGGTGCTTATTCAGGGAGAAACAGGGACCGGCAAAGAGTTGGTCGCGCGTGCCTTACACAGAAACAGCCCTCGTTCGGCAGAGGAGATGGCTATCGTTAACTGCGCCGCGATTCCGGAGCAACTATTGGAGAGTGAACTGTTTGGGCATGAGAAAGGTGCCTATACCGACGCGATAACGCAACACATCGGTAAGTTTGAAAGAGCACACAACAGTACGCTGTTCTTTGATGAAATCGGAGAGATGCCGCTTCGCCTTCAACCGAAGTTGTTACGGGCAATTCAGGAACGTCAAATTGAACGCCTCGACGGCACGAGGACGATTCCGTTGGATATCCGAATTGTGGTGGCCACTAACCGCGACCTTCAACAAGAGGTTAAAAATGGCACCTTTCGCGAAGACCTTTATTATCGGTTGAATGTGGTTTCTCTCTCGCTGCCGCCGTTGCGGGAGAGGCGAGAAGACATTCGCATGCTCGCGGCACACTTTGTGCAAAAGCACTGCCAAGACACCGGACAATCCCTGCCGAATCGTGCGAGTCTAGCCCGATGGGCGACCACAACTCGGAGTTTATCGCCGCACAGGACTCTGTCCAATATCCTCTGGAGTCCTTTTCGCTTGAAGTTGATGCCACTGCCGAAGTCTTGGATAACCTCCGCTTCAGGGTACCTTTCCTGCATGTAGGCGACTTGCGCGGCGAGGGCGTCCGCCTGCGCTTTTCCGCTGACTCGACAGTAGCAAATGGTAGAAATGTCTGGTTGACGTTGAGCATCAACAAACTTATGGACATCGTAGTGGTATCTGCCCCGCAAAGCGGGGTAAATACCTAAAGCCGATGCCCGCCTCCAGTGCGCACGCAGTCGATTTCGCCGCGGGCTTCCATCCTGCGAAGGTGCTCGATGGAAATATCCAACACCTGCGCAGCCTTTTGTGGTGACATTAGGTGATTCATACCTACATCATACCACAGTTATTTCGCTTTGTCAACTAAAAACGATAGTTATACCGATTTACTCGGATTTTCAGCGTATAGCACTCATCTCCGTATGTAAATCAAATCCCCAACTCAAGTTGGGGCCTCGCGCAACAAGTTTAAGGTTAGATTCGCACGGTTTGTCCTGTCTCCGAAGAGCGCATGGCAGCATCGTAAACCTGCATGACCTTTCGGATTTCCGCGGGTTTAACAGCTAACTCTGCCCCTTTGTTCAGCACATCTGCGATGTTCTGATAGTAGGATTTCCATGTATTACGTACACTTTCAACGACAAGTTCGCGGGGTTTGCCACCTGCCTCTGTCCAGACTTTAGCGTAGTTGGCGGGATCTTCCTCTGCAGAATCAATATCTCCTGCTACCATCGGCCCCTCCTGCGGGTCCAAACCGTATTTGATTAAGCCGCCCAAGTCACCGACAACGTACCACCGCGGTTTCTCCGCTTTGGCAAGGTTGCCGATCTCAATTTGATAGCGCACGTCGTTCTCAAATTTAATGATGAGGTTCGCGTAGTTGCCGATATCAATGTCCCATTTCGGGTTATAGTGAACATCACAAAAGACAGATTCGACAGGGGCTTGCACCAATTGCAGTGCCTGATCGACGAAGTGGGCGGGCCAGTCGTAGAGTATGCCACCGCTCTGACTTTTGACCCCCCGCCAGCCGCGCGGCGGGCCGTAGCGCATAATTGCCACTTGGAAGAGGTAAGGTGTTCCGAGTAAGCCGTCGGCGATAACCTTTTTGACGGTGAGGTAATCCCAATCCCACCGTCGGTTGTGAAAGACGCTGAGCAGCACGTTATTCCGTTGGCTGGCAGCAATCATTGCGTCTGCTTCCTCAGTATTCATCGCCATAATTTTATCTGTGACGAGGTGCTTGCCGGCATCCATCGCTTGGATGGCAAGTTCGGCATGGGTATCATGCGGTGTGGCTAATACGACGAGCTCGACAGCATCATCTGCGAGGACTTCGTCAATCGTTTGATACATCTGTGCCTGGGGGTATGCCTCGCGTGCGGTGGCACGCCGTTCGGCATCTCGCGTTGCGATGGCGTAAAGATTCAACCCATCTGCCAAGCCGACAAGATAGGAATGAAAGGCGCGGCCAGCGTATCCGTAGCCAATAACAGCAGTATTTATCATATCATTTCAACATTGGCATGCAAGCTTCGCCAATATTCTCCTTTTTAACGTTCCGATGTGAGCGGCAGAGCAGAGTCTACCTACTCCTTTCGTTTATCATTCAGGGTCCAATCGTAGTCCAGGTAGCGAAATTTAACCTTTTCCGTTGCCAGAAATTCAGCATCTTCGGTGGGCAGGTAATCCGCGAGGAAATCCGCTACGCCTGCGTAGCCCTCTGTAAAATCGTCCTCATACCACTTGAAAATTTTCGAGAGGTACACTCGGCGTTCGCCGCGGTCTAACCGCACCCTGTCTGGGTTCTGAACAAAGCGGAGCGTGGCAGTTTCAAGGTGTTCCTCAATTGTTTCTGCGGAAAACGCTCGGTTTTCAAGGGCAGGGCATCCGAGGGATGCACAAACAAGCACGAAGTGAACACGCGCATCAACAAATTCTGCGCGGATAATGTCGTGTTCAATTTGATTGAGTGTATAAGTTTTGCCTGCGACCTGGAATTTGAGGCGATAAAAAAACCCGCCGAACAGTTTGATTTTTCGGACGCTCGTTGTAGGGTAGTGGTCGATGACACCTTTAATAACAAGCGCGTTGTAGGCATTAATCCAAAACGCCAACTGCGCGTTGTAGGACAATTCCGCAGGGTTCGCGACAGCCAATAGGTCCAGATAAGCCTCTAGTTTTTCGGGCATCGCTTTCAGTTTCGCATAATCGACTCTGCCTTCTTCATCAACGTGTTCTTGCAAGACTTGGTTGAACAACTCATGTGAAAAGGCGGCACCGTTTTCTGGCTGCAGGTCGCGCGAATCTGCTTCGACCCGGAACCAATAGAGAAACAGTACACTGAATAGAGATAAGAGAAGGAGGGATGCAACAAACAGGGTGCGGTTTTTCATTATTGATGGCCTCATGCATACTTTTCCAATACGTCTCGGTTGATGTCAATTCCTAACCCGGGTGCTTGCGGGACGTTAACATATCCGTCAACAGCATGTATCGGTTGCTTTGCCAGCTCAGTACGGAGTCCATTTTCGGTCATATCAAACTCCAACAGTGAGGGGATTGGCTTAAGTGCTTGCGGTGCATCTGGGAGCGTGGCTTGCCAGTGCAGCGTCGCTGCGAGGCGAATGCTACTGCCCCACATGTGCGGTAGCACCCGAACGTAGTTAGCACTTGCCATGGCGGCGATTTTTCGGCATTCTGTGAAGCCGCCCGCGATGCTCACATCCGGTTGCACGATATCCACTCCGCGTTGCTGGAGCAGGTCGCGGAATGCCCAGCGGCCCTGCAACATTTCACCGCCGGCAACTCGCACCTTCAGTGCGTGTCGGATTTCACGATAGCCTGCGACATCGTCGGTGGTAATTGGCTCCTCATACCAAAAGAGCCCGTAGTCTGCAAGTTGTTGTCCAACGTCAATGGCAGTGCCGACATCGTAGCCACAATTTGCATCGACGGCGAAGAGGGTATTGTCCCCAATGGCGCGGCGGACAGCGGCGACGTTCTTCACATCGTAAGCATCACCGAAACCGATTTTCATCTTGACAGCAGGGAATCCCGCATCGACGTAGCCTTTCGCCTCGTCCATCAACGCTTGCGTTATGTCCTGTTTTTCTTTCTTGAAAAGTCCACTTGCGTAAGCGGGAATTTTCAGGCGGAATGCGCCCCCGAGCAGTTGGTAGATGGGCATATCCAATGCTTTGCCCATGATGTCCCACAGCGCGATGTCTACGCCGCTCGAGGCACCTATATTTCCGCGCAGTGCTTCCCAGATACGCTCTGTTTCAAACGGCGAGTGTCCAATCAGATACGTTTCAATTGCTGATGTAGATGGGACGCTGATGCCTTCGCCCCAGCCGGTAATCCCCGCATCCGTGCGAATTTCAACAACAACGGCAGTGCGCGTTTTCGTCCAGCCGCGTGCGTTGGCAAAGGGTTCAATGAGTGGATAGCGTAAATTGTAGCTCTTAACGTCTGTAATTTTCATAATTTCGGGAGTCTGTGGGCTATAGTTTTAAACTGCACATCTTGATAGAAGTTTACAAATTATACCTATTCTATCACAGACGCACGTTTTTTGCAGAAAAAAAAGAGGTAAAGTTTTTCGCAGTGGTACTTTCGCACTCAGGTGCTGAACACCTCGTCGTCGCCATCCAAAATCCTGTGAATCCGTTGTTCACCACTATAGTAAGCCTAGGGGGCGGACACGGGGCTTTGCCCTAATCATCTTTTTCAGTAAGTCATCACGCATCCTCAAAATCTACACGCAAGAGGCTCCATTCAAATATCTGTACGAAAGAATTTGAGAAACGCGACGGTTGTCGACACCACCGCAAAGAAACAGAGCAGCAGCACATCCACCACAGAACGCCGGAGCGTCTCCCCTAAGGGTGCAGTCTCCAAGGGGGATGGCTGTGTGATTTTTTTAACCATGTCGGCAATTGAGTCGTGCCATTGAAAACCTGAAATTTTGCTGAACACATCCGTGTCAAGTTTATCCCAATAGCGAGCTCCTGCTTGAAAGTAGTCGTCTCTTTTTTCCTTTCCGGTCTGCGTCAAGTTTGTGGCAAGGTGGATTAAGGAAGACGTTGGCGTAATTCGAGAAAGCGTTTCGCCAATCTGTTCTTGTCGTTCTATCTCACGTCTGTAATCCCGGTCAAGTTTACTCGCATAGTTTTGGAATTTCGATCGATATTCCTCTTCAAATGGTTTCATGAGCTCCTTAAGTTTTTCTGGCGGTACCAACATTATTGAAAGCGTCTGGCCGTTCCGTTGTGTCTCGAGTGGCTCGGCATGTTCCATCATTATTCTCATTTTTTCCTTTTCAAGATCTGCACTGAGATTGTCTTGCATCGCTTTCTTTTTCATATAGACGCTCTGCGCGGTTCGTGTTGGGGCGATAACCCTCGCGGCAAGAAACCCAAGGCGCGGGGTAATCAGCACGGCAAACACCCACACCGTAAAGGCGACAATAAGTGCCGTTTTGACACTGTCTAAGTAGGTGGAAATCACCGTTCCGAGCGCGAAAAATACGCCAATGTAGAGCAATGAGACGAGGGTAAGACTGAATACGCGTGGAAAAATGTCGGGGGCACCGAGAGGAAACCCTTGCCAAACTAGTATAAGCAAGCCGAATAGAAACGACACTAAAAATGGTACGACGAACACAAGGTATCCGCCAATCAACTTGCTCCATAAGAAGAGGTCGCGCGGCAGTGCATTGGCTAAGGTAATCCGTAACGTTCCTGCTTCTCTCTCCCCGGCAACGGCATCAAACGTAAACAGGAGCGCGAGCAGGCTGAAAACGGTGCCTATTACAAACAGAAAATCAAGATGGCCCAAAAGATAGGACAGCGGTGAGGCGACTAAAGCGGCGGGGCCCTGGGTTACCCCATTGCGTGTCATACCGAGATAACTCGGCAGTGCGGTCTCTAATCCATTCGCGAAGACGCTCAAGGCTGTCGGTTTGAGAAAGAGCTTGGAAACCTCAACCTCTGGTGCCAGTTGCTTCGCCGGGTTCTCTGTCGTTTCTTCAATGTGTGCCAGCTTAACGGATTCTTGATAGTCAACCAAGTTTTGGCGATAATTTCGATAATTGATAGAAAGGGTGAGCGGAATGAGCAAGACACACATCAAAAGGAGTGCGACAAACCGGACACTCAGAATATGATGCTGAATCTCTTTTTGAATTAAAGTTATTAACATTAAGGCATATCCATTTCTATGGAAGTCTTGTAAAAAGGGTATCAGAGGAAACGGAGGAAGGAAATGGCTATTGTTTATGAGGCTTTTTTTTGATGATCGGAAATGATTTTCCCTAAAGCTCTCAAGGCTTCGTTGACAGATTTGGCATCGGGGAACATCTTGGCTACATCCTCATCAAGCCGGACCAGGTTTGTGTCCGCGTAGTATCGCTGCGCGTATTTCCGCCGAACCCCTTCGCTGAAATCATATTCATCGAGCATCTCCGGATCAGATTGATTTGATATTGAATGATTCATAGGTTTTCCTTGGCCTTACGGCTATCCCATTGAAATTCCAGTCCCACGTCTTGTCACCATTCCTGACTGCCTAGTACCTCGTTTAAGTATTACACATCTGATAAAAAAAGTCAAGGTCAATTTTCATTGGTTGTCGGACGCTAGTGCAGGCAAATTCTTGACAACCTCCACCGTCTTCAGACTCACGTTGATGACGCGGGCGATGAGCTCTACGATATACCGCGGCGCATCCGCACGATTCGGGTCATTGACAATGCCACTCCGTTTGTCTACTTTGACGCAATATTGGTTCACCACCCACTCCAGCGCAGAACGGGTACCTAAGCGGTATTCATAAGCTTCCGCAGGGATGCTGTCCAATGTGAGGAAGTCGTTGTAACGCAGCTGCGTCTTGTCTTTAGAGAGTTTCATTTTTTCCACGCGCCACTCTATTGGCATCCCCGGTGTTTCGATGTATCTCAACTTATCGTATTTTGGACAAGATTCATAGTTGAGATGGAGCTCTGTTAGCCTCGCGCCTGCGTTGGCAAATCCCCAGAAGTCTTCCGCGAAGGGGATATGCGGCAAGTCGCGCTTGAGATTCATCTCATACCGCTCACGATAGGCAGGATGGTGCAGGAGTCCATAAGTATAGTGGAAGATGTCCCACTTGCTGATGCTGTCATCGCCGTAATGGGTTCGGAACTGGGTTAATGCCCAATCGGTGATGTTTTCACGGCGGTTCGTGCCATCCTCATTGTAGGTGTAGAAGGGGAAGCACTGGGAATTGCCTGTGATGTGGACATCTGGAATTACATCAACTATCAACACGTGAACAGGTTTGTTGCTTCCAATGCCAGTGACACAAATCACCTGATTTTCTTTTTCAGTTTCCGGCGTGGGGAAGATGGAAGGAAAAACGTGAACTCTTTGGTTCAGAACGCGATCGAAGAATAGGTTCAATTTTGTGAATGGCCGGTAGAGCGATTGTCGGTTTTTTGTGTTGGAAAATGCCGCGGTGTGCCGACGCTTCAGTTTTAGTTTCAAGCCTGAGCTCCACTTGATTGATGTTTCATCAGGCACCACAAAATCATCAACGTTTGCTGCCTTGTCTTCCCGCCGTTGCCACCTATCCACTTCCGTGTTGTAAGTGTCAATCATTCGCTGAACGTTCTCAGTCAGGGTGTTTCGGTTAAAGTTGTAAACCCATGCGTCGCGACTCGTTACCACACCGAAACTATAAGTTTTGAAAATCACATCCACCGCCGCGCCTTTGACTGCCTTCGCTTTCTTAGTTCCCATTGGAATAAAGGTGTCAAACTCGGCGTGGAGCCCTTCGGTGAGCCAGGTATGTCGCGCATCCGGTTGAAGCGGTTTCCATTCAATAGTGCCCACGTGTTGACGTTGGGTGAGAAAGTCAAACTTCCGTTTTTTGTTCCATAACTCATCGGTGCGATAGTAAAAGATACGGGGTGTTTCCGAGGCATTTCCCTTTTTCTTCACAAACAGATTGATGCTCACCCCTACCATGATGCCGAACACATTCGCATCGGAGACTTTCACTCCCTTCCTTACATTCCCGCCTAAGTCCAGAATGTAAATCTCGTCAAAATCATCTGCGAGGTGCTTCCGCATCCCATCAAACGCGATGCCATCCAGAAAGCCGTTATTTGTCACAAAGGCGACAACGCCTTCCTCGCCAATCCGGTCCGATGCCCACCGAATTGCCTTCACATACGGGTCCGACAGCGCGTTTTTATTCGTCGCCTTGGAGGCTTGCGAATACGTTTCCCGCACGCGCGCATCCATCGTCGCGTATTTCCGATTTTTGTTGTTGTCGTTCTCATTCACCTGCCCCGCGTTGTAAGGCGGGTTGCCGATGACGACAAACATATCCGCCGCCTTCTGTTTCTCAACGCGTGCTGTGTTTTCGCGCGTGAAGAGTTCTGTCTGGCGTTTCTCAAGCAACTCGAAGGTGTCGGCAAGCGCGAGGCCTTCAAACGGCAGGTATGTCCCCGTGCGTTGAAAGAACTCCTGCTCAATGTTCAAACTCGCGATGTAATAGGGCAGCAGCATCACCTCGTTGCAATGCAGCTCGTGGCGGTATTTGTGTTCCAACGCCGTGCCTTGGATGTCCTGCATGAGACGCACGATAAAGTTGCCGGTGCCGACGAACGGATCGATGAGATGCACACCGGTATCCGAAAGCGACCGGTCGAACTCGGTATTGAGGAGATGCTCAACGCTGTTCACCATGAAGTCCACAATCGGTTGAGGGGTATAGACGATACCGTGTGTGTCTGCCACATCTTCGGAGAACCCCTGAAAAAACTTCTCATAAAAGGTATTCAGGAAATGCTGTTTTTGGGAGAAGTCTTGGCAGAACGCCGCTGCCTGCTCAATAGCGAGGTAGAACCGGTCAAGCGGTTTAAGAAACGCGTCCCGGCTCACCGCATGGCGCATGAGGGCGGTACTCACCTTTTCAATCTCACTGGCAATGATATTTCGGCTCGTAAAGTCCGAACGTTCAAAAACGGTGCGGAAGATGCGTTCGGTGAGGATATGCTGGATGAGCATCTCCTCGACTGCATCCTGTGACAGGTCTGGGTTAATGGCAGTGCGGCAGATTTGATAGAAATCGGCAAATGCGTTTTGAAACGCTGTATCCGTTTCGTGCCGTTGCTCGATGAGTTCTTTCAGTTTGCTTGCGAGTGCTGGCACGTGCGCCCTGAAATCGGCGACGGCGGTGTGCCAATTGTCAAGCGCGGCTGGGACATAAGAAAACAGATATTGGAGTGCAGCAATCAGGCGTGCTGGTTCGGTGATGTCCAGGTCCAGTACGACTTGTCCGTTTTGGTACAAGATGGCGCGCTGTGGCGTTTGAAAGAAGGTGTTCTCAAGCGGATAGCCTGCGTCCCGTTTTTGCTGCACGGCTTTGAGGAGAGCATCGTGCATATCTTTCGCTTCCCAGTAGGCGAAGGGGAGGCCATACTCGTCGAGTATCACGCCGTCGAGGACGATGCGGTTTCCCTTGGGGGTGCGCATGGCATATTGTGGGATAAGCGTCGCGTTTACTTGCTTTGCACAGGCATCCAGTAAGAACGCAAAGGGATTGCTAACTGCGCCTTCGTGTGTGGCATCGTACCGCTCGTATTGCTGCAAGGTCGCGTAGTAGTCTCGGATTGCTTTGTGATTGGGTTTGAGATTTAGTTTTGGCATGGAAGTATGATAGCAGGTTTAGGGATATAAAGCAAGGAGAAATTGACACGCGGATATTAGGTTAGGGGTAGTGGGAGAGGGAGTGTCGGGATTCGGGGAGCCCGCCTGACGAGAGAAGCAGGTGGACACTGCGGCCCGCCCCTACAGTGCAGGTAAATTCTTGACAACCTCCACCGTTTTTAGGCTTACATTTATCACGCGGCCGATGAGCTCTACGATATACCGCGGCGCATCCGCACGATTCGGATCGTTCACGATACCACTCCGTTTGTCTACTTTGACACGATACTGGTCCACCACCCACTCCAACGCAGAACGCGTGCCTAACCGATACGCAAACACCTCCGCGGGGATGCCAGCTAACGTGAGAAAGTCGTTGTAACGCAGCTGCGTCTTGTCTTTAGAGAGTTTCATTTTTTCCACGCGCCACTCTATTGGCATCCCAGGCGTTTCGATGTATCTCAACTTCTCGTATTTTGGACAGGATTCGTAGTTGAGATGGAGGGTTGCTAATTCCGCCCCTGCATTGGCGAATCCCCAAAAGTCTTCCGCGAAGGGGATATGCGGTAAATCGCGCTTGAGGTTCGCCTGATACCGCTCGCGATAGGCAGGATGATGCAAGAGTCCATAAGTATAGTGGAAGATGTCCCACTTGCTGATAGTGTCATCTTGGTAGTGCGTGCGGAACTGCGCCAATGCCCACTCGGTGATGTTCTCTTGGCGGTTTGTGCCGTCTTCGTTGTAGGTGTAGAAGGGGAAACATTGCGTCGGAGATCCAAAACCGCCTGTCATTACAACGTTGGGAATACGATCAGCCATCAGAGAAGTAAAAGGTTTTTCTTGTGTTATATTGACACAAATCACCCGATTTTCTTTTTCAGTTTCCGGCGTGGGGAAGATGGAAGGAAAAACGTGAACGCTCTGATTCAGAACGCGATCAAAGAATAGGTTCAATTTTGTGAATGGCCGGTAGAGTGCTTGTCGGATTTTAGTTTCTGCCAATTCTACAGTTTTCCCTCCTTTCAGTTTCTGTTTTAAGGTAGAACTCCATTTGATTTTCTGCTCATCAGAAAGCACAAAATCATCAAGGTTTGTAGCCTGATTACCCCGGCGTTGCCACCGATCGACTTCCGCATTGTAAGTGCTGCCCATTCGCTGAACGTTCTCAGCAAGTCCGTCTCGGTTAAAGTTGTAAACCCATGCGTCCCGACTCGTTACCACACCGAAGCTATAGGTTTTAAAAAGTGTTCCCTCCACATCCCCCTTGCCCGCCTTCGCCTCTTTGCTTCCTATCGGGATAAAGGTGTCAAACTCGGCATGGAGCCCTTCGGTGAGCCAGGTATGTCGCGCATCGGGTTGAATCGGTGGTTTCCATTCAATATTGCCCACGTGTTGGCGTTGGGTGAGAAAGTCAAACTTCTCTTTTTTGTTCCACAATTCGTCTGCTTGATAGTAAAAGATGCGGGAGGTTTCCGCTTGATTTTCCTTTCTCTTCACAAACAGATTGATGCTCACGCCTACCCGAATGCCGAACACATTCGCATCGGAAACTTTCAACCCCTTTCTTGCATTGCCGCCCAAATCAAGTATGTAGATGGCATCGCAATCTGCGGCGAGGTGTTTCCGCATCCCATCAAACGCCCTACCATCAAGAAAGCCGTTGTTTGTTACGAATGCAACAACACCCTCCTCGCCAATCCGGTCCAATGCCCACAGAATGGCCCTGACGTAAGGGTCATAGAGTGCATTTTTATTGGTAGCTTTGGAGTCGGCGGCGTACGTTTCCCGTATCAAGGTATCTATTTCGGGGTATTTGCGATTTTTGTTGTTATCATTCTCGTTGACTTGCCCTGCATTGTAAGGCGGATTGCCGATAACCACAAACATATCCGCTGCCTTCTGTTTCTCAACGCGTGCTGTGTTTTCACGCGTGAAGAGTTCTGTCTGGCGTTGCTCAAGCAACTCGAAGGTGTCGGCAAGCGCGAGGCCTTCAAACGGCAGGTATGCCCCCGTGCGTTGAAAGAACTCCTGTTCAATGTTCAAACTCGCGATGTAATAGGGCAGCAGCATCACCTCGTTGCAATGCAGCTCATGGCGGTATTTGTGTTCCAACGCTGGGCCTTGGATGTCTTGCATGAGCCGCACGACAAAGTTGCCGGTGCCGACGAATGGATCGATGAGATGCACGCCGGTATCCGAAAGTGAACGTCCGAATTCCTCGTTGAGGATGTGTTCGACGCTTTTTACCATAAAATCCACAATTGGTTGTGGCGTATAGACGATGCCGTGTGTATCTGCTACATCTTCGGAGAACCCTTGAAAAAATTTCTCATAAAAGGTATTCAGGAAATGCTGTTTTTGGGAGAAGTCTTTGCAGAGCATGGCGGCTTGTTCAATGGCGAGGTAGAACCGGTCAAGCGGTTTGAGAAACGCGTCGCGGCTCACGGCGTGCCACATGAGCGCGTCACTCACCTTTTCAATTTCACGTGCGATGATATTTCGCCGGGTGAAATCCGAACGTTCAAAAACGGTGCGGAAGATGCGTTCGGTGAGGATATGCTGGATGAGCATCTCCTCGACTGCATCCTGTGACAAGTCTGGGTTAATAGACGTGCGGCAGATTTGATAGAAGTCGGCAAACGCCTTTTGGAACGCGACATCTGCTTGGTGCTGTTTGTCGATAAGTTCTTTCAGTTTGCTTGCGAGTGCTGGCACGTGCGCCCTGAAATCGGCGACGGCGGTATGCCAATTGTCAAGCGCGGCTGGGACATAAGAAAACAGGTGTTGGAGTGCGGCAATCAGGCGTGCTGGCTCGGTGATGTCCAGGTCCAGTACGACTTGTCCGTTTTGGTATACGATGGCGCGCTGTGGCGTTTGAAAGAAGGTGTTCTCAAGCGGATAGCCTGCGTCCCGTTTTTGCTGCACGGCTTTGAGGAGAGCATCGTGCATATCCTTGGCTTCCCAGTAGGCGAAGGGGAGGCCATATTCATCGAGTATTACGCCATCGAGGACGATGCGGTTTCCTGCTGGGGTGTGCATGGCATATTGTGGGATAAGCGTCGCGTTTGCTTGCTTTGCACAGGCATCCAGTAAGAACGCAAAAGGATTGCTAACTGCGCCTTCGTGCGTGGCATCGTACCGCTCGTATTGCTGCAAGGTTGCGTAATAGTCTCGGATTGCTTTGTGATTGGGTTTGAGATTCAGTTTTGGCATGGAAGTATGATAGCATAGCAGGGCATATTAGTCAAGGGGAATGCACGTCGCATAAGTAAGAAATAAAAAAGTTGCTTGCTTTTTGCGGCGTAATGGTATCAGCCCCTGCAAAGCAGGGGAGACATACCTTTAACCGCAAAATTGACGCGTGTACAGGTACATTTAGCTGCTATAAACATTACGCCCCTAACGGGACTAAAGAGAAGGTTTCTCGTAGAAATGCACAACAAAGTTGACAATTTTTTGACTTTAATTTAAAATATGAAGAATCTATCGTGGTTTTCTCCCAATCTATAAGACTTGGGGCAACGAAACACAGACATCAGACAGGTATTCCATCGAAAGTTGCTAACGTGAGGTATTTCACAGTTGTGAGCATGCCTCATGGGAAACGTATCGGAGGTGAATATGTCAGGGAACGATATTGCATTAATGGCACACCTTATGCGCCGCGCAGGGTTTGGAACGACACGCGCCGAGCTGGAAGCCTACCTCGAGAAGGGCTACGAGAACGTTGTCGATGAACTTGTCCATCCTGAGCGCGGGACACCGATTGATGAAGATATTTTACAACGTTACTTTGGCGGGGAGGGTGCGTATGTCGGTATTTGGATCTATCGTATGCTGAACAGCAGATGTCCCCTTCAAGAGAAGATGGCACTCTTCTGGCATCACGTCTTCGCAACGGGACTCAGCAAGAATGAGCATATTCTCGCATCTTCTAATCAGATTGATATGTTTCGGCGCGTCGGGATGGGAAAGATGCGTGATATTCTGCTGGAACTCTCCAAAGACCCGGCGATGATTTTCTGGCTTGACAATAATGACAATCGCAAGGGCGAACCGAATGAGAACTACGGCAGGGAACTCCTTGAACTTTTCTCATTAGGGGTGGGCAACTACACGGAAGAGGATATCAAGAACTGCGCTCGCGCTTTTACAGGCTGGACATTCGGGCAGCCGATTCCGTTGTACCCACACGGTTACTACACGCCATCGTTCATGTTCGTTGAAGAGGAACATGATGATGGTGAGAAAAATTTCTTGGGGCATACCGGCAACCTCAACGGTGATGATATCATCAACATTATTGTTGAGCAACCCGCTTGTGCCAGATTTATCTGTAGACACCTCTACAATTTCTTTGTCGCAGATGAACCGCAGGTGCCGTCCTGGAATGTGACACCCCCGAACGATGCGGACGCGATTGAAACGCTTGCGGACGCATTCATGGCATCTGATGGGGATATATCGCATGTGCTGAGCATACTCTTCAATTCTGATTTCTTCAAGGCAGCGCGATTCATGAAAGTGAAGAGCCCCACGGAGCTCGTCACGGGCATTGTAAAACTAGTAGGCACCTATCAACGTCCAGAGCCAGGGATGGGGAAATATGCGGGGGCAACCCAGTTGATGGGGCAGAAGCTTCTGGACCCGCCGACTGTGGAAGGATGGCACACGGGTAAAGAGTGGATCGATGGCGGCTTGCTTACCTCCCGTGTTAACTTCGCCGTTCGCGAAGTCAGCGATGCATCCAAGCCCGGCATTCAGGACATCATCACACGCCTGAAAAGTAACGGGAACTCGCTCTCCCCGGAAGAATTTGTGGACAAATGCCTTGAGCTTGCCGGTCCAGTGGAAGTAGGGGATACTACACACCAGTATCTCACCCAATTTGCGGAAGCCGACGGTGCACTCAATTTTGAAGACGATGACGCTGCGGCGGAAAACCAAGCCCGCATTGTCAGCCTGCTTCAGTTGATTGTGGCTTCAAGAGAGTATCAATTTGCCTAACTTTTGTAGTTATTCGAGATTTGTAGTGTGTTGTGATGCAACAGACTACATCAGAGGCCCCTTCCAAGATTTTCATCAGGATAGAACCACTGCGGAAACTGTTTTACGCCGCAAGGAACATTAAAAAAATGAAGGAGGCATTGACATGGCTACTACCAGGAAAGCCCCGGTTCTCGTCGTTGTACAACTGACAGGTGGCAACGACTTCATGAATACGCTTATCCCGTATACCGCTGGGATTTATCACGATTCTCGCCCGGTTGTAGGCATTAAAGCCGAAGATGTGCTACCCCTAGACGATACTCTGGGGTGGAATCCGCACGC
Source organism: uncultured Poribacteria bacterium (assembly GCA_958295855.1). Classification (GTDB taxonomy): domain Bacteria; phylum Poribacteria; class WGA-4E; order WGA-4E; family WGA-3G; genus CATQHH01. Next base: position 3,122,235 of record OY282383.1, read on the forward strand.
CGCGCCACTGAAGGCAATGTTTGATGATGGCGATGTGGCTGTCGTGCAGGGGATAGGCTATCCTAATTCAAACCGCTCCCATTTTCGGGCGATGGATATTTGGCATACGTGCGAGCCCGAAAAAATCGGCACGGAAGGCTGGGTGGGACAGCTAGTCAGAGAACTCGACCCGAGAAGCGAGAACGTCTTAACGGCGGTGAGCTTCGGACAGGGGCTCCCGCGTGCATGCGCGCTCCCCGGTATCCCCGCTACCTCTGTCGGTGACTTGGACAACTATGGCTTAATGACTAGCATCGGCGATGAAGGCCAACGGACTAGGGCACTTGAGATATTCAAGGGAATGTATAGTACCCCTGTTGGCAGCGGCATCGTGATGGATTACCTCAGCCAAACAGGGCTAGATGTGATTAAAGGGGCGGACGAACTCAAGAAAGCACCGGCGATGTATAAATCGGACGTGGAGTACCCGCAAAGCTCGATTGCAAAAAGCCTACGCGACGTGGCACGGGTTCACCTCGCCGCTCTCGGCACGCGCGTCTTTTATACACAGCACGGCGGGTACGATAACCACGCCAACGAAGTGCCAACTCACCCTCGCTTGTTGAAGGAGCTATCGGAAGCGATTCAGGCATTCTTCACGGATCTGCGTTCACAGAATGCCTCCGAGGAAGTGGCGATGCTTGTCTTCACGGAGTTCGGGCGCCGGATTCGGGACAATGCCAGCGGCACCGACCACGGCACAGGGGGCGGTGCGTTCATCATCGGCGATAACGTCAAGGGCGGCCTCTACGCAGAATATCCCTCCCTCGATCCCGCTCGCTGGGTGCACGGCGAAGACCTAGAGCATACCATCGATTTCCGAGGCATATACGGCACGCTCCTAGAGCAGTGGATGGGTGTCGACGCAACGCCCATAGTGAACGGTAATTTTGAACAAATTTATCCATTTGCCTAAAGAGGAGGTAAATCATGGGCAGACCTTATGGGCTGTTGCGTGCCGGCTTTCCATATCTCAAGTGCCTGAGTATGCGGCGAACGACGAATTTCCCAATCGATATCGCGCTCGGCAAGGAGGGCAGACTATATATCATGTGCCGGAGCGATGGCACTGCAATGATTCGGAAATATACCGTCGATGACGAGGATCTCGGCACCATAGGCGGCTATGGGCAAGGCCCCGGTCAGTTTACATGGCCAGTTACCATTATTTCTGATAGTGAGGAGAACCTGTATGTGTCGGATGAATTCCTGCATCGCATCGTTGCGTTTAACAGCAAAGGCGAACATATCGGCACCTGGGGCGAACATGGCATTGATGCCGGGCAACTCAACGGGCCCGCCGGCATCGCCTTCGATGCTGAGGAGAATCTTTACGTCGTTGACAGTCTGGGGCACAGGGTCCAGAAGTTTACCAAAGATGGCAAGTTTCTCTTGGGGTGGGGGAGTTATGGTGATGGCGAGGGCGAGTTCCAGATGCCGTGGGGTGTCGCTGTAGATGAGCTCGGTGATGTCTACATTGTTGATTGGCGAAACGACAGGGTGCAGAAATTTACCGCTGACGGCGACTTTCTCTTTGAATTCGGCAAGTCTGGAAGTGGAAACGGCGAATTCAACCGGCCAGCTGGCATTGACGTAGACTTGCACGGCGATATTTACGTTGCCGACCCGGGCAACGATCGCATCCAACTCTTCAATGCTGAAGGCCGGTATGTGCAGAAATTCCTTGGCGATGCGACGCTGTCAAAGGTTTCGCTGGCGTACATGATGACGAACGCCAGCCCGAATCGCATGCGAGATATGGCGGATCTTGAGCCACAGAAATATCTGAGGAAACCGAAATCGGTCACCGTCAGTGATGATGGGCTGATGTTTGTCCCAGACAACGGATGCTATCGGGTGCAAGTCTACCAGAAACAGGCAGTGCCGCTCACGGAGCAGGAATTTAGCCCACCTCTCAGGTCGGTTACATTGCACCAGGAATAGGATGCAGTTAGATTTTTCTCTATAACATAGCCAAGCGTGTGCTAGGCACATGCTTGGCTTTTGCGCGTACTTGCTGAGGTGATTGATGTCAGGTCAACTGAAAATCGGAATCTAACGTTAAACAATGCATTGTAATTTATTTTTATGGTTGGTACTACTTCTTATACCGAACTTACGTTTAAAAAACAACACAGGAGTTAACCCCCATCGTGATAAAAAGTTTTTTCGGTATTCTTTTCGTTTTCCTATTGCCGGCAGCTGCATTCTGCCAAACAGGCGATATGGAAGGCACCGTCTATCAGCGCAGCACTGGGAACACCCTCGCCGCAGCAGACGTTCACATTCTTGAAACCGACCGGCACGAAAAAACTGATGCAAATGGCATCTTTCGCTTCCGGGAGCTACCAGAAGGCACATATACGCTCACTATCACACATCCTATTTCGCCGAAAGCGACAGAAATCTCCGTTGAAATCAGCAGCGGCGATACCACGCAAGTGAAAGTATACCTCGGTGCGGCACTGAAGTTGGAAAAAATTGTGGTTGAAGGGCAGCGCCTTCCCCCAACGGTGAGCCGCAAGGAGGTGCGTGGGAGTGAACTCCTCCGTATCCCCGGCACAGCCAACGATGCGCTCAAAGGGTTAACCACACTTCCAAGCATCGGCATTCCAAACGATTACTTCGGAGTTCTCTATATCCGTGGCAGTGAGCCAGGCTCCAACCTTTACTATCTTGATAGGACACCGCTCGGCTATCCGTTTCACTGGGGCGGTTTACTTTCAACAATTAGTTCAGAAACGATTGAGAAAATTGACATCTACGCTGGCGGGTACGGTGCCGAATTCGGCTTGGATTCGCAAGCCGTGCTTGACATCCACGCGCGCAACAGCCTTGAAGCGCGGTTGGATGGAAAATTTAACCTGAACCTGCTTTACTCTGAAGGGTTGCTTGAGAGTAGGATTGGTGATAAGGGCTATATCTCTGTCTCTGGACGGCGAAGTTACTTAGATCTCATCGCTGGACCGTTTATTGAAAGCCAGACAGGACAGGCACAGCAGCTTCCTTATTTTTCAGATTATCAGTTAAAATCTACCTACGCGCTCACCGAAAAGCATTATCTCACGCTCAACGCCTTCGCTGCCACTGACCATTTTAACATTGTGGAAGGAGAGAATGTAGGCGAGGATTCAATGACCGTTACGGCAGAAAGTGCGCAACCCCTCAATGTGGAGGAGGATCCCCTTCAATCCGTCCCGGGGCGTCCAAGAACTTCTGCTCTTTTCAAAAACGGATTTACAGGGCAGGGCATCCATCTCCGTTCAAGTCTCACCGAAAAACTCACCTCGCAGCTATCGCTTACCCGTTCTTTCAATTACCTCACTATTGACTTCAAAGCACCTGTCAATGAAACCTTTGTTAGAGGCGCGGACGGCGAGTGGGTATTTGAATCCGCAGACTTCGCCTACTACGATGTCCAGGTTAAAGTGCCGGTCTACACACTGCGCGAGGATGTATCGTACAGGTTAGCGTCTAACTTTCAGTTTGAACCGGGCTTCCTCCTGTCGTTTAGCCCGGCAAACAGTTTTGAGGATGGGAGGTTTCCAGTGTACGAGATGAGCAGCGAAGATGTAACAACGGTTACCCCAATTATTGAGGATGACGAGGTGATAGGAGAAGAGACTCGCATTGGGCCGGAATCCGAGTTAATCGATGTAGAAGAGGTACACGACGAATTCGGACACGATTTTTACCGCGCCGAAGGTTACCTACAGGGACGCTACGAGCCTCTGCCTTTTCTTTCGGTGGCACTTGGCGTTCGATTAGATTATTTGAATGTGCTGGATGAGCTCTCTATTCAGCCGCGAGGGAGTGTCAGTGTCGAACTGCCGGGCGGTTCTAACCTGCGCTTCGCGTACGGGCACTATGAACAGGGCCCACAACCGCGTCAGCTGCTAGCGGCGGATGGCAACCGTGACTTGACGTCTAGCCTCACACGACACTATATCCTGGAACTAGAACGCGAACTCTCACCACGAACCGAACTCAAGTTTGCCACCTATTACAAAGATGCTCAGAAATTGGTAACACCCGATGAGACTTCAAATTATCTCAATCAGGGGGCTGCCTATGTCGGGGGTGCAGAGGCGTTCCTGCGGCATCGCATTCCAGATAAGTTCTTCGGGTGGCTGTCGTATGCTTATACGCACGCGGAGCGGCGCGAGAATCCGGATGTCAGCTATCAACCGTATCTTTTTGATAATACCCACATCGTTAGTATCGTTGCCAACTATAGTTTCACCCCGGATTTTGAGATTGGCGCGAAGTGGCAGTATTTAAGCGGCACCTCCGAGGCACCTATCAGTTCTATTGTCCTGATTCAAGACCCGGTGACGCGTGGGTTGAACCCGCTTTTGGCAAACGCAGACGAGGCTTTAAGCGCCGAACTGGCCCCGTATCATAAGTTAGATCTTCGGGTGAGCCATAAATGGCATATCATGGGGTTGCAGATAGGTGGGTTTCTTGATGTTCTGAATGTATACAACCGCGAAAATAAGATAAAATTCATTTTTGAAGAGGCGACACTTGAGGTACAGGGGGAGGAAGTCGACATCGAAGGTGATGTCTTTGATGCACCACAACTTCCTCGGATAATCTATTTTGGACTGACACTTGAATTTTGATTCAAGGCATGCTCAAGGGGTGCGGTTGGAAATCGCGTTCTTCTTGTTGGCAGAGCGCAGTCGAATATTGTATAATTTAATATTGCATACCTTGCGTCGCGTCAGAAACCTCCGACGAGATCTTTCGTCAATTCAGTTTCTGCTCCGATTTTTCCGCGGTGGGATTCGCCCCGCTTTGCGGGGTATTTACCCACTGCAAAATCGGGTTTCTTATGAATTGGAGCCTGTTTCATCCTAATTGAGGTTGCATAAGAAACCTCCAACGACATCTACAGTGCAATGTTAGATCTATCTTGCATTCTCAATTCTCCGCAAGGAATGACGAAAACCTTATGCTAATTTTCAATATATCTAGGATAGGAGTTGTTGTGACGAAAATTTTTTTCTACCTGCTGATGGTTCTTGTGCTGCCGGTCTATGCCTTTTCCCAAACGGGAACAATTGAAGGCACCGTCTATAACCGGGGTACAGGAGAACCGTTAGCAGGTGCGGAGGTTCGGATCCTTGAAACGGACACTAAAAGCCAAAAAACTGATGAAAATGGCACGTTTGTTTTCAGTGCCATCCCTGAAGGTACCTATACGCTATCTACCTCAGTGCCAAATTCTGAATTAACATCAGAAACTTCTGTCGTCGTCGTGGCGGGGGAAACGCTCAAGCCTGAGATTTACGTCGGGACAGCGCAGTATCGCCTTGAGGGCGTAGAGGTGCGGGATAAACGTGCGCCCAAAACTGTGAGCAAAAAGAGCCTTCAAGCGCAGGAAATTACGCGCTTGCCCGGCACAGGTGGCGACGCGCTTCGCGCCCTGTCCGCGATTCCGGGCATCGGCGTAGCAGACGATTTTAGCGGTGCACTCTATATCCGAGGCGGCTCCGATGAGGATAACCTCTACTACTTCGACCGGGTGCCGATCGGTTACCCCTACCACTTTGGTGGGCTCGTTTCATCGTTGAGCTCTGAAATCATAGATCGGATTGATGTCTACGCCGGCGGCTACGGGGCCGAGTACGGTGTGGATTCTCAAGCCGTCATCGATATCTATTCACAGGACGACAGCCCAGCGGCTTTGCGCGGGAAGTTTAATCTCAACCTTCTCTACTCAGAGGGCCTACTTCAAGGCAAAATCGGCGAAAAAGGGTTCTGGTATGCCGCGGGCCGCAGAAGTTACATAGACCTCATCATCGGCTCACTGGCATTTGATACAGGGGAAATCACTGCCTTTCCTCGTTTCTGGGATTACCAGATGAAGGCAGGTTACGATCTCAGTGAAAAGCACCAACTCTTTTTCAATCTCTTTGCCTCCGACGATAAGTTTGCGGTGAGGTTGGATGGTGAGGATGTAGACGAGGATTTTAGAGGAAACAGCAGTTTTGATAGCGGTTTTGAGGGGGCCGGTATTCACCTCCGCTCCTTCCTTACCGACCGGCTCACCTCATTTTTATCCTTAACCCGTTCAAATTTTCTGTTCGATGTCAAATTCGGCCCTGCACTTTCTCTTACAGTTGATGCACCTACCTACACCCTCCGCCAAGATCTCATATATCAATTAAATCCGAGGCACCGCATAGAATCCGGATTAATCTTGGGCCTTGAGCCAGGGCGGGTTACGGGCACTTTCACTCGGATACCTGATGAAGGGGAAGTAGAATATGACATCCGGTTTGAGGAGAAGATCTCGTTAGACGAATATGTCCGTGGCCAACGCATTGAAGGCTACTTGCAAGATAGGTATATGCTACTGCCGTTTTTATCGGCTGTGTTTGGACTCCGCTTCGATTACTTCAACCGCATTGATGAGCTCTCTATCCAACCGCGCGGCAGCCTACTCCTGGAACTTCCCAATAGTTCTGAACTCCAATTTGCTTATGGCATTTACAACCAGACTCCGCAGCCAGCATTACTCTCGCGTAGTGCCGGCAATCCTGCCTTGCGCGCCAGTCGTGCAAGCCACTATATTGTGGAGCTCAAACAGCAGCTTTCACCGGAGACAGAAATCAAGATGGCAGGCTATTACAAAGACCTGGCGGGCTTAGTCACGGTTGACGACGAAGCGCGCTATCTGAATCAAGGCGTTGGTTATGCACAAGGTGCAGAGATTTTTCTACGCCATCAAAGCGGCGACCGGTTTTTCGGATGGGTTTCCTACGCGTATGCGCTGTCCAAACGCCGGGACCGCGTTGATGAACCGTATCGCCTCTATTCGTTTGACCAGACGCACGTTGCTACATTCGCCGCAAGCTACAACCTTACCCCTACATGGGAGTTTGGCGCGAAATGGCAGTACCGAACCGGCAACCCGTATACACCTGTAGTGGACGCAACGCCCGAATTTGATCCGAGGAACGGAAAGCTTATCTACATCCCTATTTATGCTGAAACGAACTCCGGCCGGTTGCCGCCCTACCACAGATTGGACCTGCGCGTCAGCAAAACCTTCCGATTTGCAAGCTGGAAACTGGGCATCTTCTTAGAGCTCCTAAATGCCTATAACCGAAAAAACCTGCTGACTTTCAACTATACTGAGGATTACTCAGAGCGGACTGATGCCAACCAGTTGCCTATTATTCCTTATCTGGGGATTACAGCGGAATTTTAATTGTAGGGGCAGTGCCTTGTGCCTGCCCCCCTTGTAGGCAGGATTTGCAACGCCGATTTTTGATTGTAGGGGCAGTGCCTTGTGCCTGCCCCCCTTAACTTCTTTCATTACCCCGGAATACTAAGGAGACAGAAATCTGAAACAAAGAGAGATAATACCCATGCAAAGCAGGGGCAAATACCAATTATTGATACTTTTAATTTTTATGCTAAAAGCAATAACCCTGCTTGCAGGGGCAAATACTAACCCGCAAACGGATGATGTTACCGAACCAGACTCGGTAGGTGTGGAGGCATCTAGTGATGTTCCCATGTTAGAACAGATAAAGGTAAAAGCAGAACGAGTAGAAAAAAAGCCTCGACATATTTTGTCCGGCGAATTGCTTAGGAGAACTACAGGGAATGCAGGCGATGCAATTCGCGGCATCGCTAGGCTCCCAAGTGTCGGTACAATTAATGATTTCCTTGGGGTACTTTCTGTACGTGGCGGTGCACCGGGAGATAACCTTTACTACTTCGACCGCTTGCCATTAGGATACCCCTATCATCTCCTTGGTATTGTCTCAGTGGTGAGTTCCGAAGTCATTGGAAAAGTTGATGTGCATCCAGGTGGATTTGGTGCCGAGTTTGGTGCAGACTCACAGGCGGTCGTTGATATCCATTCCCGTCCAAAAAATACGAAGGCTTTGGGACGGTTTGATGGGATGCTAAAACCGAGTTTTATCTATTCCGAAGCCTTCCTCAGCGGTTCTTTTTCTTTTCGAGATAGGCTTAAGGATAATACCCCTGCAAAGCAGGGGCAAATACCACAAGCAGACGAGGTTTCCCTAACCGACGCTCCCCACAACAAAACTGAGGAAAAACTGACAAGCACTGACCAGGAGTACCTGGAGAACAAAGCGTTAACCGGGCAAGGCTATTGGTACGCTTTCGGCAGACGTAGCTATTTAGAGCCATTTTTTGAGTTGGCTTCAAGGTTAGTAAATCTTGAAGAGTTGGTACGACAGGTGCCTCGCTTCTGGAGTTATCAACTAAAAGGTGTTTATAAACTCAACCCTGCCCATGGAATTGTTCTTAACGCAGTTACCGCGTATGATGCATCTGAATTGCAATTAGGCTCGAAGGAAGTTCACGACAGTGATCTCCGCGGGCCCCTCAGTTCGGAAAACCCTTTTGATGTCCAGGGAATCCATCTTTATTCTCGGTTGTTGCCACAGAAAGGTGAAACCCCTGCAAAGCAGGGGCAAATACAACTCAGGTCTATTCTATCATTGACTCGCTCGTTTACAGAAAATGAATTCGCTTTTGGTGAAGGGTATTACTATCGCACAGCAGCCTCTGTCTACGCACTCCGAAATGATTTTGTTTATACGACATCCTCGGAGAATACCGATGTAGAATTCGGTTACTTGCTTTCAAGTACCCCTTCAACGGTAATAAGTCATGGTACGCGTCGGCCTGAAGAGGGCGACCCAGATTATGAATACCGGATTCGGCACAACCGCGAAAAAGTCAATGTCACTGACACCCAAAACCTTCATCGCTTAGAGGGGTATCTTCAAGCCAGACAGGGTCTGTTCTCTTCTCATGTTTTGGGCACTTTTGGCATGCGCGCGAGTTACTTTAATCTCACAGATAACCTGTCACTTCAGCCACGAGGCCAGCTCCGTTTTAGTTTGCCATCGGATGCATCTCTATACTTCAGTTATGGTAGTTATGCACAAAATCCACGATTAGATCAGTTTGTGCTTGGCGTAACGCCAAATTCGTCTCTTGAACAGAGTCTTGCCACGCATTACGTCCTTGAGTTGAGACAAACGCTACCCTTCGGTGCGAAGGTGAACATCGCGGGGTATTACAAGAAACTTCGCGACCTCGTTACCTACAATAAAAACGAGAAGCAGTATCAAAACAGTCAGGCAGGATTTGTGCGTGGGTTTGAGGTTTCTTTAGAACATAAAATTTCTGAAGCCTTTGACGGTTGGGTGGCGTATGCTTACACTATTTCCAAACGCCGCGATTTTCCTGAAGAATTCCATCGGTTTTATACCTACAATAGTCCACATGTGCTCACTCTCGCAGCGAGTTACAGTGCCCCCCAGGAATTCCTCCTCTCAGTTCCGCTCATTGACGCGTTGGATATAAGTGCAAAATGGCAATACCAGAGCGGTGTACTCTATGCACCTTTGGCAGCTCGTTTCCTCTATACGAATCCTAGTACGAAGGAAAAGAAGTGGCGGCCCAGTTACGGAGAATGGAAGCGCACAGCCCCGTATCACCGGTTAGACTTGAGTCTTCGCTTTAAATTGCTGGGGGGTTTAGCGGAGCGGGGCTGGGAATTGGGGTTTGCCCTTGAGGTATGGAACGTTTATAACCGGAACAATATACTTGAAGTTCGCTACAACCAGAATTTTACAAAAGAGGAACCTATTTTCCAATTGCCGATTATCCCATTTGTAGTAGTGACGTTAGAATTTTGATTATTCCCAGGTGGATGGAAATGGGTGGGCGGGCCGCAAAGCGGGGGTAACTCCCCTAATATGTAAACCTTGCGTCAGCGTTGGTATACACCCCGCAAAGCGGGGTAGATACCTTCTCCTCCGACGAGAGCTACAGGGCATTGTTAGACATGTCTTGCATTCTGAATTCTCCGCAAGGAATGACGAATAAAATTAAAATTTGTATAACCCAATTTGCCTCCTTTTTCGTCTTTAAATATTAACCAGATCCCTTTTCGCTGAAAGGAGGCACCGTTTTTGGACCAGTCTCTATTTTTTTCACTAAAATTCCGAAGAGGACTTCGCCACGCATTGAAAATGCGTGCTAAACCTTCAATTTTCTTATTCATCGTTATTGTTACGATGTTGCAGGTTGTTGCCGTCGCCGTACATGCCGAATTGCAGAACAATCAGATTAAGGCACATCGTACCTACCAGAGTATTGAGATTGATGGTGATTTAACCGAAGAAGATTGGCAGGCCGCGGAACCGATTGATACGTTTGTGCAAATTGAACCGTATGAAGGCGAGAAAGGTTCCGAAGCCCTGGAGGTTCGGGTTCTCTACGATAACGAGAATATCTACTTTGGCTTTACGTGTTTCGATTCGGACATATCGAAACTTGTCGCGAACGAGATGCGCCGCGATTCGCGCGACCTGCACGACAACGACACCGTGTTCTTGATGTTGGATACGTATAACGACCGGCGGAGCGGTTTTTTCTTCCGCATGAACGCCCTCGGTGCAATACAGGACAGAGCTGTGAGCAACAGCGGCGACACGTTTAATTCCGATTGGGATGCCGTTGTAGAATGCAAATCTAAAATCAACGACACCTATTGGACATCCGAGCTCAGCATTCCGTTTAGTCAACTCCGTTTCAAAAAAAGCGACCCGATGGTATGGGGCATGAACGCTGGGCGGGAACTCGCGCGAAATCAGGAAGAAATGATATGGGTGCCTGTTCCTGCATCCTATGGGGGCATGGCGAAATACCGGACAGCGCATCTCGGCACCCTTGTTGGGCTGGAGGGAATTGCCCCCTCTCGGAATCTAGAAGTCCTTCCCTACGTTCTACCGGGGATTACCCAGGTCAACGATGCCGATGCGGGGCTACAAACGACGCGGGAATTCAAGCTTGGCTTTGACGCGAAGTACGGCATCACCTCAAATCTCACTGCAGACATCACCTACAACACCGACTTTGCGCAAGTTGAAGCCGATGAGGAACAGGTGAATCTCACCCGCTTTAGCCTGTTCTTCCCTGAAAAGCGGCCGTTCTTTTTGGAGGGTGCAGGGCTTTTCGATTTCGGGATACCGCGGAGTAGTTTCCGGCGCCCGCCGCCGATGCTCCTTTTTTATAGCCGGCGAATTGGGCTCGCCGAAGGAAACGCAATTCCGATTATCTTCGGCGGGAAAACCAGCGGCAAGATCGGTTCCTACGGAATCGGGTTTCTCAATGTGCTTACAGATGAGTTCTACGATGGTGAGACAGATGGGGATGCAATTGACATTCCATCCACCAATTATTCTGTGATGCGAATTACAAAGGACGTTGCCGCAGGGTCGCGCATCGGGATAATCGCTGTCAATAAGGACGAAATTGGCGACTACAATCGTGCAGGCGGTTTTGACTTTGAATACCGCCCCAGCGATAGTGTAGATGTGCGCGGAATGTGGGCGCGCACATTTGAACCGGAGGCCTCTGGACGAAATAACGCATGGTACCTCGGCTCCCGTTGGCGGAATAATCGATTTCGTGTGGAGGGCTCCTATACCGACATTGCCGAAGATTTTAACCCTGCCGTTGGATATGTAAGACGCACCGGCATTCGGCACATCCGCGGAGAGATGCGTTGGGTACCGATGCCCCAAAAATTCGGAATTCGCCAAATTTGGACCGGCCCAGAGGTGAACTATATCCTCAACCACGACAACGAATTGGAGGAGTGGGACATTTCCTACACCAGCTGGTTTGAGCTTTCTAGCGGAGACTATATCCTGTTCAACGGTAAACGCAGTTTTGAACACCTGAACGACGTTTTCGATTTTAAGGATGATGTGGAGATTCCCATTGGTGACTACCAGTCCAATTCATATAATGTACGTCTCTCCAGTAGCGACAGCCGCCTTATTAGTACAACCCTCGGCGGTGGCCTTGAGGACTTCTATAAAGGCGAAGTCCGCAGGTTCTATATACAAACCACCCTTAAACCGAATGGGAATATCAGTATGAGTGCACAGTACCAATTTAATCAGGTGGTTGAACTACCCACAGCATATTTTACCGATGGGCAGCCTCGTCCTGTTTATGTCAACCTTTTCAGAGCCAGATTTGACTATTCTTTCTCTACAGGGCTCTTTGCCAAACTTTTTGCACAATGGAATGCGGATACGAACATTGTATCTACCAACTTCCTGATTAACTATATCTATCGCCCAGGAAGCGATTTCTACTTTGTTTTCAATCAAACGTATGATACGAACGGTACCACTACATCTCGCCTGTTGGATTCAACGGTGGTGGCGAAGATGACATATTGGTGGAATCCATAATGCCATAAAAGTTTGAATCGTAAGGGCGGAGCCCTGTCTCCGCCCGCCGTTGTTTCGCATAATTCATAAAAAAATCGTAGGGGTTGCGTCACCCCCATCTACGACGAAAAACCTTGCGTCAGAAACCTCCAACGAGAGCTATAGGGAAATGTTACACCTCCCTACCATTCTCAATTCTCCGCAAGGAATAACGAAAATCAGTTTTCAGAGTATGAGTTGTCGGTTAATTTCTGTTGAGTGAACTTTTTCATAGTGCCACAAGATGTCTTCGCTGAAAACTGATGACTTCTTGTAGTACTATTTAGTTATCTAGTAAACTTCCAGAAAAAAGTGCTGACAAAACAACAAAAACGTGTTATAATTATAGGGCGTTGATGCGACAGTGGAGAAATTTACGCGCATATTTTATGCGTACTCTTAAACTTTTTGGAGAAGTGTGACGTTAATATAGGTACCTTAAATCGCGAACGCCTATTTTTTCGGAGGAAAAATGATGAATAGCAGAAGTGCAGGCATTCTCAGCCAAATCCAGCAACAGCGAGCAAAGCAACAGCGAGCAAAACGTAAAAAACCGAAGGTTGTTGTTGCCTTGAAGAAAATTTCACTTGATGCCGATCAAAGAAGCGCAGTTTCCACAGTGCAGGCGAACACTCCAAGCCATCCCGTTACCAAACAAAGTGTTGGGCGCAACTCTGCTGCACTTTCAGTTTCTATGGTGTTGCACCTCATTATTGCCTTATTGATCAGTATTTACTATATCACCAACCGCATCGATTCGCAAACAGAGAAGTTTGACATCGATTTGGTGAGAGAGGATTTAAAGCCGAAACGCCGCTTACAAGGTAGGAAACAACTGAAGTTTGCGGCAAAAAAGCAGGAAACGCAAGCTTTACAGCCCAACAAGCCGGTGACTACGGCTGCTGCCCTACCGACGACAGGTGATGGGTTCACAATTCCTGAGGACGCGGGGACAACTCTTGATGTCCCGACACCCTCAACAAATGAGGGGCTCAAAGCGATAGACGTTGAGCGGAACCTAAGCAAGCCCACACGGGCTGTAGAACTGGATACAAAGGCACCTGTGCTGGAGACAGAACGCTCACAGAAATCCCTAATTGACAAAATTGAACCTATTGCACCAAAGGATGCACTTGATGAATTGAAAGGGGTGGACATTCAGGTGGAAGCTGGGGTGGTGAACCCGAAGTACAAGTACAAAGTAAAGCCTGATTATCCCAAGAATGCGAAGCAGGCGGCAAAGGAAGGCATAGTTATCTTACAAGCCACGATTGATGTGAACGGCATTCCACAAGAAATTGTAGCACTCACAAATCTCGGATTCGGGCTTGAGGCTGCAGCGATTGAGGCGTTGAAGAAAACCACTTTCCGTCCTGCGACGAAGGCTGGAAATCCGATAAGCCTACAGGTTGAAATACCTTTTGAATTTAAACTTGAAGACTAAGAGTGATTAAAAACAGCGAGGAGATTCTGTAGGGGGTGTTTTGTTCTTAAAATGTGCTGGGCAAGAGCACGGTTGAGAACAAAACCCTACAATAGGGGGGAGTATTAGTCACGCATTTTCAATGCGTGGTGAAACTCCAGTCGAAGTTTCACTGGAGTTTCAGCAAGCCTTTTGCCGCGAAGTTGCGCACCAAACTGACGACTGATTGACGAGCTGTCTCTACTAATTGCGTCTGTTCAAACGTTAACTGCGCTGTTTCTGCCTCAACCGCTTCTGCCTGAGCGGCAGACATGTTTTCTAAGAATCTATCTTGTATTGCCTGAGGTGCGTTGTACAACGCAAGGGCAAGGGTAGGTTTCTCCAACACTTGCAAGATAGTTTTAATGGCTTCATTCCCCAAATTGCCCAGTTCATCAAAGGTCAGCAGTTGTTCCGAGACGCTTTCTGCTACCTCCGGTTGCTTTTTCGCTAACACTTCCAACAACTGATCTTGTTTTGCTATGTCTACATGGGATAGCAGTTTGGCAAGGTTGGCTGCCCCTTCGCCTAAGAAGGTTGTTTGGTCGAGTGCCTCTTTAATCTTAACGACTTGTTCCTTCCAGATCTGTTGTGCGCGTTCCGATTCAACAATCTCTGTTGTCGTCACCTTTTCCGCGATGCTCAGCTGTTTTTCAAAGGGGAGCTGCGCGAAAATTTTTCCAGCGTGTACAGCGAGGGGCGCGGAAGCGGTTTTAAGCATTAGTAAAAAAACTGCGGCATCGTCATCGTCTACGCGTTGAAATCCCGCTAAAACCACCTGGGGATGTGCTTCGTCAAGAAGATTCGTCAATTCTTGAAGGGCAGACTCCTCTAAAAAGGCTTTAGACACATTTCACTCCTTTTTCGCCTTCTATAACTTCACCAATCTGGTAAGTGGATTCCCCTGCCGCATTGAGGTGCGCAAGGGCTGCATCGACAGTATCGGGCGAGAGTGCCAATACCATACCGATTCCCATATTGAAAACCCTGTACATTTCTGCTTCTTCAACATGTCCTTTCGCCTGTAAAAACGGAAAAATAGATGGCATCTCCCATGTTCCCTTCCGAATATAGGCGGTACACCTGTCTGGCAGAATCCGCGCTACATTTGCTGGTAATCCGCCACCAGTAATATGGGCAATGCCTTTAATGTCGCATACGTTGCGCAGGGACAGAATAGATTTCACGTAGCTTTTATGGGGGGCGAGCAGGGCCTCACCTACTGGCGCAGAAAGTTCAGGGAGGTAGGTGTCAACGTCGTAATTGCACCTGTCGAACAGAATGCGCCGCACCAATGAAAAACCATTCGTATGTAAACCTGCGGCACCTAAGCCGATGAGTCCATCCCCAGGCACAATGCTGCGTCCGGTAATCACATCTGCTTTCTCAACCGCGCCGACGATAGTGCCCACCAAGTCGTACTCACCCGGGGCATAAAAATCCGGCAGCTCCGCGATTTCACCGCCGATTAACGCGCAGCCGATGTCTCGGCACCCTGATGCGAGCCCTGTCATAATCCCTTCAATCACTGCGGGTACTACCTTGCTGATGCCGATGTAATCTAAAAAGAAGAGGGGTTCTGCTCCCTGCACAACGATATCGTTCCCGCAATGTGCAACAATATCGAAGCCGACAGTGTCGTGTCGCCCTGCTTTAAACGCTATCTTCAGTTTTGTGCCAACACTATCTGTACTAGAAACAAGGACAGGCTCTTGATACGTTTTGAGTGCAAAAAGCCCTCCGAAACTCCCGACATCACTGAGCACTTCGGGACGGTATGTTGTTTGAACGAGGCTTTTAAGCCGTGCTATCGCCTCAGATTCCGCTTCAAATGAAACGCCAGCATCGGCGTACGTCAGCGGTTTTTGTGAGGAGCGTAGAACACGCATCTTTGATGCGTGTTGCAGTTCGTCCCGAGCATCATGGCTTGAAGTTGCGTCTCCTTGGCCTGGTTTGTCGGAGACTTTTCTGCGCGTGTCGTCAAAATCTGCCATCTGATTTTTCCTGTTCCTTTAACAAATGTTCGTGAAGCGAGGAACCGCGTCTTTTCGGTTTCAGGAGGCTTACCACCAATACGCTTCCACTAATGGCTAATGCAATGAGAACACCAACCTCATCTGCTTCTGTCTGTGTCATCTGAGGCCGCAATTTAAGAAGAATGAAGGGAAGCACCCGGCTCAAAACCATGCCGAGAATAGCACAGCCGAGTAGAGAAATAAGCGTACGCCGCCCTTGTGGTGTTCCTATCGGACGCGGTTTTTTCTGTTTGCCACGTGTTCGGTACAGCATCAAAATTCTCCTTCTATCCGGTTATCTGTTTCTGTAGGCGCAATAACCCTATCTGTTTATGAGATGGAGTCTATTAAGTGCAGTTGTTCCGAAGAGTGTTCATCAAATTTAATCGGATAGTTTCCATCAAAACAGGCGGTACAAAAATCCTGTGGTGCCTTCACAGCCTCGAGCATTCCCTTGATGCTCAGATAGCCCAAACTGTCGGCACGGATATATTTGCGGATTTCTTCAATCGTGTGGGAACTGGCAATGAGTTCCGCTCGGGTCGGTGTGTCTACGCCGTAAAAACATGGGTGCTTATTTGGTGGCGATGCTATCCGGAGATGTACCGCTTTCGCGCCGCCTTGCCGAATAATCTTGACCAGTTTGCGGCCATTGGTGCCACGCATAATAGAATCATCAACAACAACGACTCGTTTGCCGCGGAGGACATCGCGAATCGGATTCAACTTCACCTTCACCATCAATTCCCGTATATCCGGCGTGGGGTTCATGAAAGAGCGGCCGACGAAAGTGTTCCGGGACAACCCTAAATCAAACGGGATGCCGGATTCCTCAGCATAACCGAGGGCGGCAATCGTTGCAGAATCGGGGACTGGGATGACGACATCTCCTTTGACCGGATCTTCGCGGGCAAGCTGCCTACCGAACTCACGTCGCGTGCTGTTTACACCCTGTCCAAACATCTCGCCATCTGCCCGCGCAAGATAGATATATTCAAAGATGCACTGCGCTAATTCAGGTTGTTTCTGATGAAACCGAGAAGACTCTATCCCCCGATGTATTGAACGCATCGTTACCAATTCCCCGGGTTCCACCTCACGGATTGGCTTTGCTTCGACAACATCAAGTGCACCTGTCTCGGAGGCTAACACATAAGCATCCCCAAGCTGGCCAAGCCACAGGGGCCGAAACCCGTGGGGGTCGCGTGCGCCCATCAATGTGTCTTTGCCCATCAGCACAAACGAATATGCCCCTTCAACGGCTCGAAAGGCATCAGATATCCGCTTTTCGAGAGAGGCGCGGCGGGATTTCGCAATCAGATGGAAAACGACTTCAGTATCCAGCGTTGTGCTAAAAATTGACCCGGCATCCTCCAGGTGGCTCCGGAGGTAATGGGCGTTCACTAGGTTTCCGTTGTGGCCAAGCGCAAGTAGCCCGTGCTTATAATTCCGCACCAGCGGCTGCGCATTGCCAAGGCTACTCTCACCAGTAGTTGAATACCGGTTGTGCCCAATAGCAATATGGCCTTTGAGTTTTGCTAAAACATCCGAGTCAAAGACAGCATCAACGAGGCCCATTCCGTGGTGATATGAAACGTCTTCGCCATCTGATGCGACAATGCCGCTGCTCTCCTGCCCTCGGTGCTGAAGGGCGCGCAACCCAAGATAAGTTAATTCTACGGCTTTGGGGTGCCCAAAGATGCCAAATACACCACATTCGTCCTTTGGCTTGTCATCGTATTGCATTCGTACAGATGAAACCTCCAGCGTGCACTTTATACCTACTTAATTTGATACGTCAGTGACAGCACACGGCGTGTGCCTACTACTTTAGCCACTTATGTTTGTTCTACGCGCATCTCTCTGTTTTCTACTGGCAGTCTGTATCCTAGTATGGCTCCCACGGGGACTGCAAGGATATACCAAATTTCGACTGGCAAGCCAAGGTGGAGCCACCAGCGCATTGGCAAAGAGACAACATACGCGAGTGTTTTGAGCACTGGAAGAAGCAACGCCAGAATCAAGTTCGGCGCACCAAAAATTTCCCACGGGACGTTAAGCAGTGCCAGCAATCCCACTATTGCAGGGGGCCCCAAAAAGGCACCTGAGCAAACAGGTTTAAAAGGGAGCTGGATACCGAATTTCCTGCTGATAAAACGGATACTTTCACTTGCGCCCACCACCACAATACCGTACGTAATACCTAAGGACATGAGTAGGAGCAAGCCCGCCCAAAAACCGTGCATCTCCCGCACGCCGATGAGCATCTGCCAAATAAAATTTTCAAGGACAAGCAGGCATATCCAACCGCCGGTAAGCCCGACAAGAGCTCCGGCAACAATTTGCCCCAAGGTGAGCACAATGATATTTTTGTTTGACAATTGTCCTATTTCCTTACTAAATTTGCACCCTATAGGAGGTGCGATTTAAATTCTAAATCTATTGTATCATGATGAAACATTTTTGTCAAAACAAATGGTCTAATGCAAAGGTATTTCAATTTTCGGTTTTTGGGAAGATTTTCCGGTTACCTCCAAGGGCAGAGGAGAGTTGAGTGGAGTTGGGTTTAATGTAGTCATGTAGAAGGAGCGAAAAATACCGCTCTGTAGAACTTATACAAATCTCACAAATGTGGTCAAACCTATACATTGTGGTCATTGCTGTCATACTTCCTCATTCAACACTCACTGCCTACCTGCGTAGGGCTTACACGAGCTCCAGAGGCGTTTGACGTCTCCCGCGAGCTACGGGCGACAGACTTTTATGAAGGACACAGGTTGATTGCCGCATTCACATCTCTGTCGCACGTGAAACCACACTCACCGCAGTGATAGGTACGTTCAGAGAGGTCAAGTTCCGTCTTTTTGTGCCCACATGAACTGCACGTCTTGCTACTTGCAAAGAACATGGCAGCTTCCGTGACAGGGGTGCCACACCGTTCCGCTTTATACTTTATCATCGTTAAAAAGCGGGACAGGGCAGCGTCTGCTATGTGCTTTGCCAGTTTCTTGTTCTTTAGCATACCGCTGACGTTCAACGTCTCTATACCAATAGCCGATGCTTTCCGAACGATGCTGGTTGAGGCTTTGTGATGAGAATCTTCACGGATACAGGATATTCTATAGTGAATGCTGGCAAGCTGTTTACGGGCTTTGTGCCAGTTACTTGAGAACCTCGTCTTCCGTGACAGCATTCGCCCAGCACGCCTCAACTTCCGCAGGTAAACCTTCAGCGGCCTGCGGTTTTCATACGTCGTGCCATCGGATAGCGTTGCCAGTGTATTGATACCCACGTCAACACCTACAGGCAGGCGGTCATCAATCAGTGGCATCTGAACCATCGAATTACCTTCATCAGTGTGGACCAGAATGGATACGAACCACTTGTCATCTTTTCGGGAGACGACGACTCTGCCAATCTCACCTGTCCATCGCAACTCTTCACGCATTCTCACCCATCCGATGACAGGCAATTTGACGCGCTTTTTGTAGACTTTCACAGAATCTTTGCCGTTATCCGCTTGGTATGATTGCTTACCACTTCGGTTCTTCGGCACGGGGAATCGGTTCTGTCCACTCCGCCAACGTTTCACGGCATCGTTGAAGTGATGGATGGCATTCTTGCTAGCATTCTGACTCATCGCATCACACCAAGGAAAGACTTCACGCTTCCGGGCGTTGAATTCCTTTTTGATGTCATACAACGTCTTCCAATTGCCATCATCTAATCCGCTCTTGAATGAGGACAGCGCGGCGTTGTAGGCAACACGGGCGTAACCACAGTGCTGAGCCAGCAAGGTGGCTTGCTTATTATTTGGATTGAGTTGAATCTTCTGCGTTCGCAGAGACATAGTCTCTCCTCTTAGGGACTCGTGTGTCGTGCTATACTTTGGATTTAGGTGGGCAGGCACCAGTTGAGATGCTGGCGATCCATCCTGCCCAACACGATAACACCAGTATAACTGACTTCCAAAATAAATGCCAGCACTTTTTCGCCTGAGAGATTTGATTAGATTTGTTTAGGAATGACCAGATTTTACGCCACTGCAACTTGCCCTATACTTCCTCACAGACGACGGAGCAGAGCGCCAAACAACTCAACGTCATCCCAACGACGCTTTCAAATTGGGCATGCTGAGACAACTAGAAACAATTTCAGAAAGAGCCACACGGAAAGAAACGTCAAGAGGCTCCTAACGCCATTGAAGCATAAGAAACATCCGATTTTCTAATATTTTTTCTCTTAACACGTTTTGTCATTTTTGATAAAATCGTGTTTGTAATTGGCAGCCTCACTTATGTTTAGAGGTGCGTCGGCGGTGAGAATAACACTGACGACGCGGAGAACCCGGTTTCCATAGAGTGAGTATGACAGGGCTGGTTCCCTATTGTATCATGAAATGCACTTTTTGGGTATTTTTAGGGGGCCAGGACGCGCGTGCAAGAAGTGTGGATGCCCGATGACGCAATTTTTGCGCCTACCTACAATTTTTGCAGCTTCTTAAGCAATTGTTGCGTATAGCAGCGAGGCAGGCGCTGACAAAGGCATTCCATTTTTTCCGTAGGGGTAGTGCCTTGTGCCTACCCTTCCGTAAAAGTCAGTGCTTATGCCGACTTTGATAAACCGAGTGTGTGCGTGTGTTTTACAGACATCCGAGTGAGAATCGCCTTGAGATGTCAGTGGTTTTGTCCGAGAATGTGCTTTTATTTATAGAGTTGGCACGAAACTTGCTTAATGTGCTATTATGCGGAGAGAGCACCATGGTCTCCCTCACGAGGGGTGCCCGACAGGCGCGTCTCACTCCCTATACTGAATAATACCCCGGAGGTGACATAATGTTCCGTGATTTACTCTCCAGCCGCGCGATGCACGTTGGGCTCGTTTTTTTTGTGCTGATTGTTGGGGGTACGCAGCTCTATAGTTGGCACGTCCGACGCACCAGCCAAGAAGCATTGGAGCGGACAAAGCGAATTGTGCAACAACTTGAAAACAAGAAAGAGACACGCACCGCACAGGATGTAGGGGTTTCCACAGATACCGAGACACTCGAGCCATCGGAAGTGCCCATTATCTCTGATGAAATGCCAACGATGTCAGAGGAAACGGATGCATTCCTCACAGACGATACTGTTGACGTTGCGGATGCATTCCTACTCGACGATAAAACTCTCGCAGACGAGAAAGAAAACGCCGAGGGCCCCGTCTCACCCCATGGATTTGGCCCTTATCCTGAAGTGCCAGACGATTATCCAGTAAGCCGTTTTTCTTGGAAGTATACCTACGATGATCCCAAGCAGGAATTGTTAGCCCGCATAAGAATTGCGTTGTGGAGACAGGGAGTCCCTGTTGAAGGGGCAGTTTTTAAACAACGTAATGGGTTAATATACCCTACCATTCGCGGCACCGTCTATGTCGAATGGGACGGCGACTTTCCCATTGGCATTTTAGGCCACCCAGATGATGATTTTGAGAGAATACGTTCAACACTTGAAGCTGGCGGGACTCCTGCCGGCATCACGGTTCTTGATTTCGATGAAGCGGGCATAGACCCGTATCAGTTTCTTAACATACAATGAAAAAGATGGACAGCGGACAACGCTCACACTCAAGCGCGGGTTCCTCCGCATCGGCGGAAACACCACTGATAACTGACAAACTGACAACTAACTGATAACCACCGAACCCAAGCTCAATTAAGTTGACACAATTTTGATTTTCAATTACACTATTTCCAAGAGTGCAGTTCTTACCTTCGATTTCAGGGCTATATGAAGCGACAGCACGTTTGCTGTTTCCAAGGAGGCTATCATGTCAGAAATTCTCGTGCTATCCGGTGAAAACCATCGTTTTAATGCAAGCGCCAGCGTCATTCACGATTTTCTCGACGCGGATGCAGAAATTTCAGCGACGCTAACCGACGATAAAGAGATTTTAGCATCAACGGAGTTGACTACCTACGATGCGTGTGTGTTTGGTACTGGGTTCACCCGCACGGAACGTCAAGCGGACGGATCTGTGGCGCGCGTGTCCGATTTAGCCCCATCCGAAGAAGATGGCTTGTTCCAATTTGTGCGTGATGGCAAGGGACTTGTCGGCATTCACGGCACTGCGTGGTGGATTGGCGGCCGTGCCGTTGACCTCATCGGCGGGCATTCAAACTGGCATCCGCCCGGTTCAACCTTTACTGTTCATATTGAAGATGGCGACCATCCGACAACCCAAGGCGTTGCGGATTTTGATGTAGAAGATGAGATCTATATCTCTGCACATGATCCGCACATCCATGTGTTGGCATCCGCCGAATGGTTCGGCAAGGCGCACCCGATGGCCTGGGTCAAGCCGTACGGTTCAGGGCGTGTCTTTTATACTACCCTGGGCCACGGGCCCGGTACCTTTGAACGCGCGGGAATGCAAAAATTCCTCACGCAGGCAGTGAAATGGGCAGCGGCATCGTAATCCTGTAGGGCGAGGTCCCTGTACCTCGCTACCCTATTTTTTCCTATAGAGCGAGGGCTCTGTGTCTCGCTATACTATAATTCTAAACGTAAATGCGTACGCTAAAAATTAAAACCGTAGAAACCGAAATTGTTCATGTAAATCACCGTGGCAATTGGCTTTTTGTCAAGCTCCATGCTGACGATGGCACAATTGGTGTGGGTGAAGCCTCCCACGGTGGGGATGATGCTCGCGTCTCACACCTGATTGACACACTCAACCCTGCCCTAATAGGATGGGATGTGTTTCAGATTGAGGCATTTCGTCACCGCTTCTACCGAGAGAGTGAAGGGCACGCCTATCATACCGCGCTCAGTGGGATTGAGCAGGCAATGTGGGACCTGGCAGGCAAGGCGTTGGCTGTTCCGAGTTATCAATTGTTAGGTGGCAGGTATCGAAAAAAGATTCGGCTCTATGCGAATATCAACCGCGCAACGGTAGATCGAAGCCCCCTCGGCTTCGCCCGGAATGCGGCGAACGCTGTCGCCGAAGGTTTTACCGCTATAAAATGCGCACCTTTTGACGATGTTTCCGTCGCGAATATTTCGCAAGGCACCCTTACGCCTGCTATCCGCTTGGGCATCGATCGAATTCGTGCAATTCGTGCCGAGATTGGACCCGACATCGATCTGATGGTGGATTGCCACAGTCGTTTTAACCCCGGCATCATCATCCAAACCGCCAGAGAGCTAGCCGATCTTCACCTCTTCTGGATTGAAGATGCGGTGCCGTTAAATGACCTCGGTGCCCTCGCGCATGTAAGCCAATCTACTTCCATGCCAATTGCAACCGGCGAACGCCTGCGAACCCTGACAGGTTTTGAGAGATTGCTAAAACGGGGGCGGGTTGACTATATCTTGCCGGATGTCAAGCATGTCGGCGGGATGTTGGGTTTGAAAAAAATAGCAACCCTCGCTGAGGCACTGCAGGTGGCGGTCACGCCTCACAACCCGAGCGGGCCCGTTGCGACTGCTGCCAGTG
Organism: uncultured Poribacteria bacterium; assembly: GCA_958295855.1. Taxonomy (GTDB): domain Bacteria; phylum Poribacteria; class WGA-4E; order WGA-4E; family WGA-3G; genus CATQHH01. Next base: position 3,145,520 of record OY282383.1, read on the forward strand.
TGCAGTGCATGGCGAGTGTCCCAAATTTCGCAATTCTTGAGTACGCTTGGGGAGAAGTAGCGTGGCGCGCGGCCCTCATTGCCCCACCTGAGAACATCGTTGACGGATTTATTGAAGTGCCCACCGGACCCGGATTGGGCGTGTCATTGGAATCGTTGTAGTATTTTATGGGCAGAGCCTAATTTGCCCGGGCTTTTCGACATAAGGAACCATCAGATGAAAAAATTTATTCCCCTTTACCTCGTTCTACTTGTTAGCCTATTCGGGTGCCTTGGAAGCCAGCAGACAGCAACACAGTCGGCTGAGAAGGTTACTGCTTCAGAATCGGAAACCCCTCGGGCACTTGCTGAGCTCCAACTTTCAACGGCCAAAACGACTTATGCTGTGAAGGAGGAAATTCCGCTCGCGCTTGGCATTCATAACGGTACATTCGACATCCTCGCGCCTTTTGTCAAGGTCGCAACAATCGGCGCATTTACGCAATTAACGGTTACAGATACCCACGGCAACATAGTCAAACCCAAACATCCGATTACAATGGAAAACCCCAGAAAATATGTGATACATGAGGGGAAATCTGTTCCGTGTATTCAAGGGTTTGCACTGAAGGCAGAAACGGAGCAAGTGGTGTCATTAGGTGATTTACAGAAATACTACCGGCTGCCGGCGGGAAATTATACGGTGACTGTTGCAATTGAACTGGAGGTCTACCGAGAATTTGTAACGGAGCAACACCCGCAGGTGATCGAGTTGCAACGCGATCTCGCGCGCCTTCAGAAGGATCCAAACCTCCCTGCTGAGGCAAAGCGGGACGCACTGAACTCCACACAAGAGCAGATTGACTTTATTCAGGAAAAATATAAGGATGAAGTTAAGGATATTTATCTGCCCGTTAAATCGCGTCGCGGGAAGGCGTTGCTTTCATCGAACAGTATTGCACTGACGGTAGAATAGCGGAGAGGGGCGCATGCCCCTCCCTTTGTAGGCGCGCTTTCTAAACGCGCTTCTGACAAAACACGCAATTGGAAATCTCGAAGAAACCCCTAGCAAAAACCTTCTACAAGAGAAAGAGGACAGATCAAGGAGTGATGAGCTCACAGTGAAAAAACTTATTCCATTTTGCCTAATTCTGATTTTTACGATGATAGGATGCCTCCCAGGTCGGTTCACCCGCTCTCCGCAGCCTGATGTGGCGGCTGCCACTTCCGAGACTAAACTCCACCTCTCAATTGCCAAGGCAACGTACGCGCGGGAGGAAGCTATTCCACTAGCACTCAGCATTCAGAACGGTACCTTCGACCTTCTTGTGCCTTTTGGTGACGTGGCAACAGTAGGGGCATTTGCGCAATTAACGGTGAGGGATGTCAACGGTAACATTGTCAAACCCAAACGCCCAATTACCAAGGCGAGTGCGCTAAAAACCCTCATGCAAAGGGACAAATTGGTGCAGTGTATTCAGGGATTTGAATTGAAAGCTGGGGCCAGACAAGTTGTGTCGTTGAAAGATTTACAGAAATACTATCGACTGCCGGCGGGAAATTACACGGTGTCTGTTGTGATTGCGCTAGAGGTTTACCAAGAATTCTTAAAGGAGCAACATCCACAGGTTATTGCGTTGGAACAGGAGTGCATGCGTATTCAGAAGGTGAGGGATGCCCATGTCACCGCTGCAGACAAACGCCAAGCAATTGCGGCTATACGGAATCAGATTGAAGTCATTGAAGAGAAACACAAAGATGATATTTATCTGCCCGTTAAATCGCTACGCGGAGAGGCATTGCTTTCATCCAACAGTGTCGCGCTGACGATAGAATAGCAGCACCCATGAAAATTTTGACATTCTCCTGCCTACTCCTGCGCATTATCGGTAGTTGTAGCGAGGCGTGTGGGTTTGTTTGAATCTTATCAAGACCTTCCGGTGGAAACGAGACAAACATCCTGCCGAAGGTGTAGAGCATCCGAAAAAACAGCGGAGAAACCGCTTAGCAAAAACGCTACAAGTAAAAATTGCATGTTCTGGTAGCTTTAGCAATGAGAGTCCACTGCGGAAACTCCGCCCTTATGGATACTACGTTTTGGGGTGCCAGAGCTGTTCCTCAGCAATACCGAGTTCTTCTAGAATCGGTTCAAGGAGTGAGAGTTCTTCCAACTGTTTTGTGTTATGTGCGTCACTCCCGATCAGCAACTTTACCTCTCGCTCCAAACAGAGTTGATAAAATTCGACGAGGTAGCGTTGGTTATAGCGGATTATCTTCGGGCTAATTTCAATGCCAAGCCCGCGTTGTGAAGCGAGGTCCAACTGATAAATCAACCGTTTCTGATCTATGTGCCGCATCATCTCCTGTCCAAAGGCAGACAGTTCTGCATTGGAGAGTCGAAAAACATCTGGGGAGAGCAAAAACGGGTGAACAATGGCATCGGTAATCGGGCAGGCAATAGTCGCTTCGAACATATAGATTTCGTGAAGCGCGACCCGCCTTGGGTCCCTGAAGCTCTTGGGTTGTGCAACACCGCGCAGATGATAGTGATTGGGTGCCATCAACACGTAATCGAAATAGGCGGCAAGACGGATGTTAATCGAGGTAACGTGATATTCGAGCATCTGCGACTCCACACCAAAATGCACGGGAATTGAAGGTTTTGCTTCCGCTACCGCTTTCTGTGCCGCTTGAATCGTTTTCACCTTGCCCTGATAATTGTAATCGTGGTCGGTTATCCCGATAGCTTCCAGCCCCCGCTCCTGTTGAAGCTGGATAATTTTATTGATACTGAATTCTTTGTCCGCACAACCAGAAAGTTGTGTGTGGATGTGGTAGTCACAACTGCGCATGTATCACTCCTTAAAACTGAATCATTACTGTTTTATTATCACAAATTTGCAAAAGAATTGCAAGAAAAAAGAGATTTCACCTTGCGCGCCTATTTTTTTCTTGCAAATCACTGCAATATGATATATACTTTTAACAACCGAATTGCATATAAGCGATGTTTACGCGACATCGCGGTTCTGAAGGATAATCTAGATGCTTTTTAACTTTGCAAATGTGTTAATCTTTTTAGCTGTCGGCTGTTTATTTGTCGTCCTAAACCTGACTATCTCTCGTCTCCTGCATACGAAGCTGTTTTCAGGCGAAAAGTATATCCCTTATGAATGTGGGGAAGACCCGATTGGCGATACGCGGATAAAGTTTAACACCCGCTTTTACGTCATCGCGCTGATCTTCTTAATCTTTGACGTGGAAGCTGTGTTCCTTTTTCCATGGGCGGTCGTCTCCCGTAGCATGGGGCTCCTTGCATTTTTGGAGATGCTTGTCTTCATCGCTATCCTCTTAGTTGGGCTTGCCTACGTATGGGCAAAAGGCGATCTGGAGTGGATTCGTTCTACGCAGCTGGAAGTACAGGCTGTTCAGAGGGAGGAAAGTTATGATAATTGATGAGAAACTCGGTAAAAACGTTATTGTTACCTCGGTTGATGCTGTCGCCAACTGGGCACGCTCTTCAGCACTCTGGCCGATGACATTCGGGCTCGCCTGTTGTGCCATTGAGTTCATGGCGACTGCCGCCTCTAACTACGACCTGGATCGGTTTGGTGCAGGGGTGCCGCGCGCAACACCGCGCCAGTCCGACCTGATGGTTATCTCTGGCACAGTGACGCTCAAAATGGCAACCCGCATCAGAAGGCTCTATGAACAGATGCCGGAACCGAAGTACGTCATTTCAATGGGCAGCTGCGCGACGAGCGGTGGCCCCTATTGGCAACACGGGTACCATGTCCTCAAAGGTGTCGATCGAATTATTCCGGTTGACGTTTATGTACCTGGGTGTCCACCGCGCCCGGAGGCACTCATTGAAGGGCTACTCAAACTACAAGAGAAAATTAAAACCCAAACCGTCGCCAAACGAGCCCATGTTCCATTCCTGAAAAGACTCTTTACCAAAACAGAGTGGTACCAGCACGAGGAAGCTGAAGCTGCGGCAGAGGCAGAAACCCCCGCTGCGGGAAACGGTAACGCACAAACCACCGCCTAGAATACCAACCTATTCAATGGGATGAGCGATTTCTCATCGAGACTATGGAGAAGAGTGCTAGACGCTGAAAATCCGAGTAAATCGGTATAAAAATCGTTTTGACTTGACAAAGCGAAATAAATGTGGTATGATGTAGGTATGAATAATCTAATGTCACCACAAAAGGCTGCGCAGGTGTTGGATATTTCCATCGAGCACCTTCGCAGAATGGAAGCCCGCGGCGAAATCGACTGCGTGCGCACTGGAGGCGGGCATCGGCTTTAGGTATTTACCCCGCTTTGCGGGGCAGATACCACTACGATGTCCAAAAGTTTGTTGATGCTCAACGTCAACCAGACATTTCTACCATTTGCTACTGTCGAGTCAGAGGAAAAGCGCAGGCGGACGCCCTCGCCGCGCAAGTCGAATTCATGCAAGAAAGGTACCCTGAAGCGGAGATTATCCAAGACTTCGGCAGTGGCATCAACTTCAAGCGAAAAGGACTCCAGAGGATATTGGACAGAGTCCTGTGCGGCGATAAACTCCGAGTTGTGGTCGCCCATCGGGATAGATTCGCACGATTCGGCAGCGAAGTCTTTCGATATCTTATCGAGCAAAACGGTGGAGAAGTCGTGGTTCTCAACCAAACTACTCACAGCCCCGAAGAAGAGCTTACTTCCGATTTGCTGGAGATTCTCCACGTCTTTTCCTGTAGGATGCCTGGGCTCCGACGCTACCGTGACGAAATCAAAGAAAATCAAAATCTTACCCACAACGCCACAGAAAGCGATACTCCGTAGATGGGAAGGTATCTCACGTTACGTCTACAACGAGGCGGTGAAGCAGTTTCACAAAGGCCGCAAGGTGTATGCGCCCGAGTTGCTAAAAACATTACCTGAGTGGACATCGAATTGTCCTCGACATATCCGTGTCGGTGCAGTGAGGGATGCACAGAAAGCGGTGACTGCCGCACGGCGAAAGTGGAAGGAAACAGGTGCACCGCAACGCGTAAAGTTCCGTAGGAAGAAGAACACCACGAAGTCGTTTTACTTGTGTGCGCAGTTCATCAAAGCTCATGGTTTCTATATCCGTTATCTCGGTGAAATGAAGATGACAGAACCGCTCCCCGCGAAGCCGCAAGCACCTGGCAAGAAGGCGGAACGTGACCATGAATCTGAGGTAAAGGATAGTCGCATTGTCATGGAACATGGCAAGTTTTATATGAACGTCAGCTACATCGAGAAAGCAAAACCGCGAGACTCAAGCGGGAATATCGTAGCACTCGACCCTGGCGTTCGGACGTTCATGACAATGTTTTCTGAAACGGCGTTCGGTTGGTTAGGACATCATGCTATAAATCGTATCCAGAGGCTCTGCCAACATGCAGATAACCTCTATTCCCGCGCAACGCAGGTGAAACGTCCGCTACGGCGTACCCTGCGACAATGTGCACAGAAGATTCAAGTAAAAATCCGAAATCTTGTGATGGAACTACACAAGAAAGTCGCACACTTCCTCGTCACAAACTTTGACATCATCCTGCTACCGACTTTTGAAACGCAGCAGATGATTAAGCGTGGCGCGCGGAAGCTCCGAAAGAAGTCTGTCCGTCAGATGTTGACGCTGTCGCATTACCAGTTCAAGATGTTCCTGAAGCAAAAGGCTTTAGAATATGGCGTTCTTGTAGTCGATGCCAATGAAGCATATACATCAAAGACGATTAGCTGGACAGGTAACATTGTCGAGAACCTCGGCGGTGCGAAGGTGATTACTGATGCAGACGGTAATCGGTGTGACAGAGATTTGAACGGCGCACGTGGTATTTTCATATCGGAATTGTCACGTGCTTTGAGGGTTCCTCCAGCGAGATAATCGCTGCAAACCACACGGTCGAGATGGTAACGCAATAGACGTTATCTCTGCTCTTGTCGCGATTTGTGTAGGTTCAAAGGAACAGTAAGAATCACGTGACACCGGAACAAATTTATGAAGCCCTCGTTGAACAGTTTGGTGAAGCTGCCCTCGGTTTTGACACCCAACTCGCTGGTGACCCGAGCATTTACATTGCTTCCGCAGCAATCGCCGATGTGTGCCAATATCTTGCCGAAACCGACACGTTGGCGTTCGATTCATTGATGTGTCTCAGTGGTGTGGATTTGAATGCCAAGGATGAAGAACTCGCTATCGTCTATCATATCTACGCGATGCAACACCGGCATAGTGTTGTTCTGAAAACCACGGTCCCGAAAACGGATGCGCGCCTCCCGAGCGTTTCACATATATGGAAAACTGCGGATTGGCACGAGCGTGAGGCATACGACCTCTACGGAATCCTATTTGATGGGCATACCGACCTCCGCCGCATCTTGCTGCCCGATGATTGGGAAGGATACCCCCTACGCAAGGATTACAAGGAACCTGAATTCTATCGTGGGATGCACGTGCCATATTAGGTAGTATTCCTATTCACTTGTAGGGTGGGCCCCCGTGCCTGCCCAATTTAACCCGCGTACTGTAGCACGGTGTATGAGATAAGTAAGGTAGAAGTGCTCTCCGAATCGCGACGTATCCGATACAACGTCCAGAAAACCGAAAACGGAATGGCTCGGAAAAAAAAGTCGTTAAAACTTGACATCAGGTTGCAAAAATGGTATCATATTATATGAGGAAAATAGATAAACACGGCTAACAAATTTCATTTATTTTAATTTTAATCTTTGCAGAGTCCGCACTATGGAAACAACACAGCAGACAGAAAGTAAAATTATTGAACTACAACCGTTCGCCGACGAGATGGTGGTAAACATGGGCCCCCAGCATCCGAGCACACACGGTGTTTTACGGTTAGAGTTGAAGTTAGACGGGGAAGTGGTGCGCGAAGCCATCCCGCACATCGGATACCTCCATCGCTGTTTTGAGAAACATTCGGAAAACCTCTCCTACCCTCAAATTATTCCGTTTACGGACCGGATGGATTACGTCGCCGCGATGAACCAGAATTGGGGATTTTGCCTCGCTGTTGAAAAACTGCTTGAGGCGGATGAAAAACGCAACTTTGCGGTGCCAGAACGGGCAGAATACCTACGAGTGCTTATCTGCGAATTGAATCGGATTGCGAGCCATCTGCTCTCGTTCGGAACGTACGGGATGGACCTCGGGGCATTTACACCGTTTCTCTACGCCTTCCGAGACCGGGAAAAACTGCTCCTACTTTTTGAGAAGGTGTGCGGGGCACGGCTAACGTATAACTATATCCGCATCGGCGGTGTCTCTGAAATTATCCCGATGGAGCCCGGTTCTATTACCGAACAGAACTTTTTAGATGAGGTAGAACAGTTCCTGGACTATTTTGAACCACTGATTGACGAGTATAACGAGCTCCTGACAAAAAACAGCATTTTCTCGGAACGCACAACGGGTGTCGCTGTCATGTCCGCAGAGATGGCACTGAGTTACGGCGCGACAGGGCCAAACCTTCGTGGCTCCGGTGTGGATTGGGATTTGCGGCGAGATGAACCTTATTCCATCTATGACAGGTTTGCCTTTGATGTGCCGGTCGCCATGAATGTTCCGGAGTTGGGTGCGGTTGTGGGTGACTGCTGGAGTCGATACAAGATACGCATGGATGAAATGAAACAGTCGATCCGGATTGTGCGACAGATTTTGGCAGAAGGGCTCCCCGACGGTCCCGTGATGGCAGATTTAAAAGCAGTCCGTCCACCAAAAGGTGAGCTCTATTTCCGAAGCGAAGCTCCGCGCGGCGAGCTTGGATTCTACATTGTAAGTGACGGCACACCGAAGCCAGTGCGTGTCAAGGGACGCTCGCCCTGCTTTAGTGCCTTGAGTGCACTACAAGAACTGAGCCAGGGCTTGATGGTAGCAGATATTATCGCGATTATCGGCAGCATTGATATTGTGATGGGAGAAGTGGACCGGTAAGTAAGGGGGTATCACCCCGCAAAGCGGGGAAGTACCCCTTTCCCGCCCATGCTGTTGAGTCTAGGAGGTTTACTATGACGGATGGGGAATTCCGAGAGCGCGTTTTAGCGTGGATGGAGCATACAGATAATTGGATGGGGCGCACCGAAGAATGGATGGGGCGCACCCAACAATGGATGGAGCGCACCGAAGAATGGAAGGCTCAAACGGATAATCACATGGGCAACCTTGAAGGACAGATGGGTAACCTTGAAGAGCGGATGGGCAACCTTGAAGAGCGGATGGGCTTCCTTCAGGAGGGAGTGGCTTGGATGCGCGGCAAACTGGAGGGAGAGCACGAGGCGGCTGTTGCACTGTGGGGCAAGGTTGCTAAGATTGCTGTCTTAGTATCGGCAGCGTCTGCAATTATCGCGCTCCTCGCGTATTTCAAATAAGGAGGTCAGATGTCGGATATTTTGCCTGAAGGTTTCTTTGCACAGGTTCCCGCCGGGAATTGGGCAGAGGAATTTGTACAGAATGTTGTGATTCCGCAACTGCCGGAAGCAGTTGCTGCACATTTCTCTGTGGCGTTCGGCACGGTTCTCGTGATGTTTGCCTGTGCTGGCATCTTCGTTGGGCTGGTGCCGTTACTGCCGTTGGTTTTGGTATTAGCAGAGCGAAAAGTTGCCGCTCGCTTTCAGAATCGCACCGGGCCTATGCGGGTTGGCCCGTGGGGCACCCTTCAAACGTTAGCAGATGGCGTAAAACTCATCTTCAAAGAGGATTATATCCCCCCCCAAGGCGATAAATTCCTTTTCCTCCTTGCACCCTACATCATTTTTGCGTGTTCTTTTGCTGTCTTCGCCGCAATTCCGTTTGGCCAAAATATTTTGGTTAGCCCGTTTAATATCGGCATCTTCTATATCATGGCAATCTCCTCTGTGATTGTGATGGGTGTGATTATGGCAGGCTGGTCTTCAAACAGCAAGTGGTCGCTGTTAGGTTCACTCCGCTCCGCTGCCCAAATTGTCAGTTATGAAATCCCTTTGGGGCTCTCTATTCTCACCGTCGTGATGTTAGTGGGGAGCCTGAATATGCAGGAGATTGTGGCGAGCCAATCCAACGGTCTTTTCAGTTGGTTGATTTTCCGGACGCCCTTCACATTTATCGCTTTCTTTATCTTCTTTATTTCTTCTATCGCCGAGGTGAACCGAACCCCCTTTGATTTGCCCGAAGCAGAGTCAGAAATCGTTGCGGGGTTTCACACAGAGTATAGCGGGATGCGGTTCGCGCTCTTCTTTATCGCGGAATACGCAAATATGTTCGCCGTGAGTGCTATTGCTGCCACGCTCTTCCTCGGTGGTTGGGAGGGCATCTTACCGGGCTACGATTTTCTCGGTGGGTTCCCTGGTTTCGTTATCAAAACACTTGCACTTGTCTTCTTGATGATGTGGTTGAGATGGACGCTGCCTCGCCTCAGGGTAGATCAGTTGATGAATCTGTGCTGGAAATACTTTATCCCGATTGCCTTCTTTAACATCTTAGGCACTGGTATCTGGGGGCTCATCTTCCCAGAGGATACCTTGATTAGCATTAGCATTAGCTGCGTGCTTATCTATGTTGGGCTTATCGGTGCGTATAACGTCGCTGGAAGGGGGCTTGCGCAAAAGCCGCAGCCACAGGCCAGTTCGGCATAAGCAACGCAGCCACGTTCTGATTCGGTTTTGGAGTTTAGTATGGCTAGGAGTTCTTCCGTTGTTAAGCAAGCACGTGAAGCGCGTATGAGTAAATATAAAAGAGAGCCTAAGCCTCAAAGTCAGGCGAATTATAGCGGTTTTCAGCGCCTGTTGAGGTTATATAACGCGAACCGTTACAGTTCTCTACATGGGTAAGTTGCAGTGGCGTAAAATGTAATCAAATCTATACAAATGTAATCAAATCTACCTGAAAGAGGTAGTCTTATCTGACAGATACAGAGGATGGTGAATGGAGCGTGGAAACGTTTCCTACAGCACGATGCGAAGTGGCACGCTGAACAGTCCTACCCGCCGTGAAAAAGCCGACGGTGGAGGTGGCGATAAGACCTACGTGAGACGCTAACCTGCGACATCTCACTACAGCATCTGAGACGACACGAACAATCGTTACGACACGTCGCGGACAGCTTAGCCGAGACGTAAAACGCCTGTGGATGCCGTGTAAGCCCTCGTTGGCAGGCAGTGGCAGTTGAAGCAGGAAGTATGACAGCAATGACCACAAATGTGAGAAATGTATAGATTTGTGAGATTTGTATAAGTTCTACAGAGCGGCGTTCTATCTTTTCGTTTATTGAATGGCTCTTTCCATCCCGTAGGAAGCCACCTCGATAATTTCTTTAAAATAATAAAGGAGAAATTCGTTATGGACAAATACATACGAAATATCTACAGAGGCGTTTATACAGTCCTCGTCGGGATGCGGGTGACAATCCGGCAGTTCTTTGAACCAAATGTGACGCATCAATACCCGTATGAACATGCTTATGAAAAGAAGCGGAACGTCCGAGAGATTCCGAAAGGATATCGCGGGCAGCTTTACAACCGCATTGAGGATTGCATCGGATGCAAAAAATGCGAGCTGATTTGTCCGGTGGATTGTATTATGATTAAAGGCACGAAACTGCCCAAAGGGGAGCACCTCTGGGATAGCATGAACGTCGTGCATCTCAAAGACGGACGAGAAGTTATCGGCATCATTGAAGGCAACGACAAAAAGATAAAGTCGGGAGATTCAGTGACGCTTACAAATATCACCTCTCGCCAAGGGCCGCAGGAAGCCATAGAGCGCGTTGAGCCATCGGGTGTTGCTCACCGAACCCAGACTTTTTCCGGTGACGAGATATCGCGCATTGTCACCCGAAATCCTGTCGTTTTCTATCTCGACCAGTTTGATATTGACATGTCCCTCTGTATGTATTGTGGGCTTTGCACCGAGGTCTGCCCGACGGAGTGCCTCACGATGAAGGACTCATTGGAAGGAATTGAGTACTCCAAATTCGACCGGAACGATTTAATTTTCAATTTTGATAAGCAGGAGATGTACAAGGAATAGTTGGTAGGGGCAGTGCCTTGTGCCTGCCCATCTACGACGAAAAACCTTGCGTCAGAAACCTCCGACGACATCTACAGGGAATTGTTAGACCTGTCTTGCATTCTCAATTCTCCGCAAGGAAAGACGAAAAATAGATGGAATTTACACTCAAAACGTTTATTTTTTACGGCTTCGCGCTTTTAACAGTTGCTTCTGCACTTGTTGTGGTAACGGTGCGAAACATTGTCCACGCCGCGTTTTCGTTGATGGTGACACTCTTTGGGGTTGCGGGGCTTTATGTCTTTTTACAGGCAGATTTCCTCGCTGCAACGCAGGTGATTGTCTACGTCGGTGGCATTCTCGTACTCATCCTCTTCGGTGTGATGATGACAAGCGGGCGGTTAGAGATGCGCCTCCACATTGAACGCGGCCAACTCCTATTAGGTGGCGTAATAAGTGCGGCCTTGCTCATGTTGCTCTTAACTATCATTGCCAATACACCAAAATGGAAAAATCTTAGCGATGATGGCGAGCAGCTTGAACCCACAACCCGGCGTATCGGTGAACTGATTTTGAACGGGCAATTTCTCCTTCCGTTTGAGGTTGTCTCCGTGCTGCTGTTAGTAGCGTTAATTGGTGCTGCCCTGATTTCCCGAAAAGAGGTCAGAGACTAAGCCCGGGGTGTCGCGATTAAACAGAAGCTACGTCATTTGCGCCGTAGGGGCAGTGCCTTGTGCCTGCCCGCAGATGTTGTCCTCACTTATGGGGCCTATGGACTAAAGCAGTCTATTTATTTCGAACAAGAGGTGTAGGGGCAGTGCCTTGTGCCTGCCCTTCCACAGACCGGAAGTTAGGGAATGTGCGTCAGTCCGGAGCTGCATACTCCGCACCACCCGCGTCAATACGTATCACCCCTGCTTTGCCAGCTTCAATGCGTTAATTCGCGAGAAGGGGCATAGAACCAAAAAGAAACCCGATTTTGACACTGGCATGTTTCCCCTGCTTTGCAGGGGTTAATACCACCTGGAAAAATCGGAGCAGAAACCCAATTGACGAAAAAATGAGTTTACAACACTATTTAGTCATCAGTGCGATTCTATTTACGCTTGGCATTTTCGCTGTGCTGACCCGCCGAAATGCTATCAGCATTTTGATGGGCATTGAGCTTATTCTCAATTCGTGTAATCTGAACTTTGCCGCGTTTTCGCGCTTCGTTACGCCACCTGAAAACATTGATGGCCAGATAATCGCTATTTTTGGCATTGTACTCGCTGCTGCCGAAGCGGCCGTCTTCCTCGCGATTATCCTTGCTATCTACCGGGAATTCGGGAGCATTCGCCCCAACGAAGTGGATACATTGAAAGGTTAAGATCTTTTGTCATTCCTTGCGGAGTAATCAGCATAAGTAAGAAATAAAAAAGTTGTTCATTAAAATTCACAACAATGTAAGAAATAAAAAAGTTGTTCGCTAGTCACTCACAACTTGGTATGAAACCCCTGCAAAGCAGGGGCAAATACCATTGGCAGGAGTGTTCTGACGGGCAGGCACAAGGCACGGTTTCCCCTACAGAGTAGCTCTCGTCGGAAGGCCCTTATGCACCCTTAATTAGCAGGGAGTGCTCTAGAACTAATAAGAAACCCGATTTTGCAGAGGGTGCATTCCCCGCTTTGCGGGGGTAAATACCTCATGCGGAAAAATCGGAGCAGAATGCACGTCGCTTATGGGCGCAGTGGTATATTACCCCTGCAAAACAGGGCTGATACCATCACGCCGCAAAACTGAATTGACGAAAAGGTAAAAAGTATGGTTATTCCTTTAATTAGTCTCATCTTACTCTGTCCGCTCGCTGCCTTCGCCATTTTCGGGCTTCTGTCATTGGCGAAACTGCGTTTCCCTCGACAGGACTATCTGTCCACTGCGGCAATGCTCATCGGGCTCGTCTGTTCCCTCTTGCTCTTGCAAGAGGTTGTTCCCGAGCCAGCACCACACACTGTTGAATGGATTTCGCTCGGTAGTGTCACTTTCTCTATGGGCTTTTATTTGGACAGTGTAACGGCAATTATGTTGATTGTTGTTACACTGGTAAGTAGCCTTGTCCATATTTTCTCTATAGGCTACATGCACGGCGATGCGAGATATCCCAGGTTTTTTGCGTTTCTCTCGCTCTTCTCCTTTTCCATGCTCTTTTTGGTTGTCTCGGATAACCTGCTCGGCATTTACATAGGTTGGGAGTTAGTCGGCCTCTGTTCTTATCTGCTCATCGGTTTCTGGTTTGAAAAAGACTCCGCGGCGAATGCGTGTAAGAAAGCATTTCTGACGACGCGTGTCGGCGACATCGGCATGTTCATCGGCATGATGATGCTGTTTACCAAATTCAGAACGCTCTCGCTCTACGGTGAAGGCGGCATTTTTGCGCTCGCCGCCAGCTTAACCACCGGCGATATGGTGTGGCTTTCCATCGCGGGCGTGCTGATTTTTTGTGGGGCTATCGGGAAATCTGCACAGGTGCCACTACATACATGGCTGCCTGATGCAATGGAAGGCCCCACCCCTGTGAGTGCGCTAATTCACGCCGCCACCATGGTCGCAGCGGGGGTGTACCTCACCGCTCGGATGTTCCCCATTTTGACAGAAACCTCGTCGCTGGTAATTGCCTACGTCGGTGGCATCACCGCGCTCATCGCAGCAACTATCGCTATCGTCCGCTTTGACATTAAGCGGGTTTTGGCATACTCTACGATTAGCCAACTCGGGTATATGATGCTCGGCATTGGGGCGGGTAGTTATGTCGCGGGCCTCTTTCACCTCACAACGCACGCTTTTTTCAAGGCACTGCTGTTTCTGGGTTCCGGAAGCGTCATTCATGCTTTCCACGCAATGCACGCCCATCACTCTGGGGACGAACACGCCAGCCACGATTCAGGACATGAACACGGCGACCACGGTGTGGCAGATGGGGTGGCTGGTGCCCCGCAAAGCGGGGAAACCACCCTCAGTGGTTCCGACATCCCGGCAGACCAGGATATGCGGAATATGGGGGGACTTCGCCGCAAAATGCCAATTACTTTTGCAACGATGCTCATCGCGACGCTCTCCATCTCCGGGGTGCCGTTTATTTTCTCCGGGTTTTGGAGTAAGGATGCTATCTTAGGCGGCGTGCTTGAACGCGCAATGGAGTGGGGTTCTGTACATCACTACATTCTCTTTGGTATCGCACTTTTTGCCGCGGGAATTACGGCGTTCTATATGTTCCGTCTCATCTTCATGACGTTTTTCGGGGAACCGCGCAATCAAGAGATGCACGATATGGCACACGAGTCTCCAAAGGTGATGACGGTACCGCTCATTGTTTTGGCACTGCTGAGTTTTCCTGTGGTGAACATACTCTGGTTTAATGATGCTTATGTAACGCCTCCCGCCCAGCCACATCTCCATGCACCACAACATGCAGGTATCATAGACGACAGCATAGTTACGGAAACCCAGCAGCGGGAGAAGGTGGCTGGTGCCCCGCAAAGCGGGGAAACCACCCTCTTCGCTTTTGGCTTTTCTAAAGCCCCTACGAGCTTTTTCGGGATTTCCGAAGCAGTGGCAGCAGAGGAAGGCGAACACGATACACACGCAGAGGAAGGACATCACAGCCCTGCACATAAAATTGCGATGGTGTTATCTATCTGTGTCGCAGGGTTGGGGATACTGTTCTCTTGGCTGTTCTACCATAAACGGACGCTTTCTGCCGAATCGGTCGCGACCTCGTTCCGGCCGCTATACAACCTGTTCTGGCATAAATACTACTTTGACGAATTTTACAACGGTGTGCTAGTTGCACTGACAGTATGGAAGGCTCGGCTTTTCGCTCAATTTGATGGGAGCGTTGTTGATGGCATCGTCAACGGTGTTGGGCGTTTAACGCGCGACATCCTCGCCGCATTCATCGGCTTTTTTGATAACCGCGTCGTTGATGGCACCGTCAATCGTGTCGCACAGGTTACGTGGGCAGTTGGCGGCAGGATCCGCCGAATTCAGACTGGGGCGATTCAAACCTATCTGTTCGTCGTGCTCGCCGGGATTGTGTTGTTAATCTTAATTTTCCGAGCTTTGTAAGTTCTTTATTGTATTTGCCCCTGCTTTGCAGGGGTATTATCCTTAATTCACGCAATATTCTAAAAACCCGCGAGGAGGAATAGTCACGCATTTTCAATGCGTGCTGAACTTCTTTACAGAATTCAAATCCAACAGATTTTGCCAGGAATAGTCACGCATTTTCAATGCGTGGGGCAATACCGGCAAAATCCAGCGAGGAAAGTATACAAAAAAATGTTATTGTCACTAATGATTTTTGTCCCGTTGCTTGGGATGATTGCTGTTTTGCTTCTGCCGCGCGAGTCGGAGGAATTGATAAAACGCGTCACACTCGCTTTTACACTCATTCCGCTCGTTCTCGCAGTCGTCTTATTTATCTCTTACGACCGGTCGGCTGCGGGAACGCAGTACGTCCAGGGGCCTGTGCCTTGGATTGAAGCATTCAATATCCAGTATCACATCGGCATTGATGGGCTCAGCGTAACACTCCTGCTCCTTACCGCGCTCTTGGGACCGATTTGCGTGATTGCTTCATGGCGGAACATAGAAAAGGGTATTAAGGCGTATATGGCACTATTCCTGTTACTTGAGACAGGAATGTTAGGCTTTTTCGCCGCGTTAGATCTGTTTCTGTTCTATGTTTTCTTTGAGTTGACGCTGTTACCGATGTATTTCCTGATTGGCGTGTGGGGAGGCCCGCGCCGCGAATACGCTGCCATTAAGTTCTTCCTCTATACCCTCTTCGGCAGTGTACTCATGTTAGTTGCAATGATAGCGGTGTATCTCAACAGTGGTACCCCTGACGCGCGAACGTTTGATATTCCAACACTCGTTGCGTTGGCATCCACCGAAGGGCACGCCCTTGCCAATCTAGACTTTCAAATCTGGGTCTTCCTCGGCTTCTTTATCGGTTTTGCTGTCAAAGTCCCAATTTTCCCCTTCCACACCTGGCTCCCCGATGCACACGTCGAAGCACCGACGGCGATTAGTGTTATCCTTGCGGGTGTCCTGCTAAAGATGGGGACTTACGGATTGGTGCGGATTAACATGGCGATGTTTCCACAAGGCCTGGACTTTTTCTGTAATGGCCTCGGTACCTGGGGCAACAGTTTGGCACTCCTCGGCTTCATTAATATCGTCTACGGTTCCTTCTGTGCGTTGGCACAAACCGACTTTAAGAAGTTGGTGGCGTATTCCAGTATTGGGCACATGGGCTTCGTCATTTTGGGGCTTTCGGCGAGAAATTCGGCAGGCATCACCGGGGCAATTCTCCAGATGTTTAACCACGGGGTTATCAGTGCGATGCTGTTCCTGCTCGTTGGGGTGATTTATGACCGGGCGCACCACCGCGAAATTAATGGATTCGGTGGATTGGGAAGCAGAATGCCTATCTATACAGGCATTACGACGCTCGCGTTTATGGCATCTTTGGGATTGCCCGGCTTAAGCGGATTTGTCGGAGAAGCACTCTCCCTCCTTGGGGCTTACGATAAATTCAAGATGCTCACCGTTTTATCTACGATAGGTATTGTTGTTGGAGCAGCATACTTCCTGTGGACGCTCCAGCGGGTGTTCTTAGGCACACTCAACCCCAAATATGAATCGCTTCCGGAAATTAATGGACGCGAAATTCTGACACTGGTGCCGCTCGGAATCCTAACCATCGTTCTCGGTGTCTGGCCCAGTTTCGCTATTGATATGTTCAGCGAATCCGTTAGCAATCTACTGGACACATTACAAGTAAGCCTATAGGAGGACGGTGTGCAACCCTTAAGCAATATCGAAAGCATTCTCTATTTTAGCCCAGAAATCCTTCTCGTAATTTTTGCCACCGCTGGCATTATTCTCGATCTTTTTCTTAAAAATAGAGAGAGTGAGAAAGTAGCGTATCTTTCGCTGGTAGGCGTAGGTTGTGTGCTCGTCGCTGTCCTCTTCACGCATGCCTCCCTCGGTGCTAAGGAATCCATATCCCTATTTTTGGGAATGGTTCGACTGGATAGATTCGCCATATTTTTCAAGGTTATTCTGCTTCTGGCAACCGCGGCAACAATTCTCTTCTCCCTGCGTTCTGAGGAGCTAGATGCGCGATTGAAAGGCGAGTATTACGCCCTGTTGTTAGCCGTCACACTCGGAATGTTCCTCATGGCATCGTCAACAAACCTGTTGATGATATTCATTTCGTTAGAAACGGTCAGCCTAACCTCCTATATTCTCGCAGGATTCTTGACGCATAACCCGCGTTCGAGCGAAGCGGCGTTCAAATACATTACTTATGGCGCGGTGGCATCCGGAACTATGCTATTTGGGCTGTCCTTACTGTTCGGCATGACAGGCACAGGCGATGTTGGACAAATTAGTACGCGGCTTGCCGAGATGTTATCGACTGGCGAGGTATCTCCGCTCGCAGTGCTTATTTCGATCACCTTTATCCTTGCCGGGGTTGGCTATAAAATAGCCTCAGTGCCGTTTCACATGTGGTCGCCCGATGTTTACGAGGGCGCACCTATTCCTATAACTGCGTTCTTATCTGTTGCCTCAAAATCGGCAGGATTTGCACTGTTCATCCGATTTTTCTACACCGGGTTTAGCAATTCAGCGTTGATGCAATCTGTTGATTGGACGCTGATGTTAGCGATTGTTTCCGCGCTAACGATGACTGTAGGTAACTTTGCCGCGCTCCCACAACGGAATGTGAAACGCTTATTGGCATATTCAAGCATTGCACACGGTGGCTACTTGTTGATGGGCGGTGTGCTGCTTACCTCTGAGGGCATCGGTGCTATCCTCTTCTACCTTGTAGTCTATCTCTTTATGAACCTTGGTGCGTTTTACGTTGTCGTCCTGATTGCCAACGAGGTGGGCAGTGAAATGGTTGAAGGCTACCGAGGACTCTCCGTTCGGGCACCGTTAGTTGCGGGGGCCATGGCGATTTTCCTCTTTTCGCTGACAGGCATCCCGCCGTTCGCAGGTTTCTTTGGGAAGTGGGTTCTGTTTGCCGCCGTCATTGACAAAGGGCTGTATTGGCTTGCGTTTGTCGGGTTGCTGAACAGTGTTGTGTCCCTCTACTACTACGCCCGGATTGTTAAGGCGATGTATCTTGAAACCCCTGAGGAAACGGAGACTGTTTCTTTTTCGACAGGTACCTTTGCGCTGCTGAGCGTCTTTGTTGTCCCCACGATTCTCATCGGGTTTCTGAACATTTTCTATACCTTCTCAAATATCGCGTTGCAATAACAGATAGGATGCAACACGGGGCTATTCAATAAAAAAATTGACAAACTACAGTTACTATGGTATACTTAATCCTATCTACAAGTCAATGCCCGGTCGTCTAATGGTAGGACGCATGGCTCTGGACCATGTAGTGAAGGTTCGAGTCCTTCCCGGGCAGTTCTCTCTCAATTATATCAGATGTGGCGCTATCGTCTAGGGGTCAGGACAGATGGTTCTCAGCCATCAAACCGGGGTTCGAATCCCCGTAGCGCTATCTTTTTACCAACTCCCCGTTTTCAAGGTTTCCCCATGCTTTAGCGTGTGGATGTAGAAAACGCAAAAAAAAGGTATTCTTCACTATTTTCAATAGTGGTGAATACCTTTTGAAAAACTTGAGGTGAGTGTGGTATACTATATCATACAAGGTTGGGATATCAACCTTTGGCGGAGAGGGAGTAAAACCTGCGGATGCAGGTATTCCTTGTTGATACCACACTACAGGTGTTAACCCCTGCAAAGCAGGGGAAAATACCACCCACACTGCGGGCACGGCTTCGAAAAGAAGCCCAGCGCTTTAGCGGTGGGAGTATATCACGAGTAAGGGCGGTGCCACGCTTTTGGGACCGCTCCTTTTTTCACTTCTTTTAAGAGGGCCCCTTGATATGAAACCAACACAAACGTTAGCAGAAGCCCAACATCAACTCTTTGAATCTATTCGTTCTCTTGCTAGGCACCTAGTTTCTCATGCTGACTCCCGCTCTTCTCATTCTGATAACGGGACATTTTTCACACCGCATATCGCAGAAAAACCGTTCTTCTCTGAAAACGCATACCAAGATTTCTTAAATGCTTTACGCACGTATGCAGAGGCATTAGTTTATGATGCTTACTCCCGCTACGACCCGTATGAGGGCGGGGAATTCTTGACGCATGAGGCTTATGAGGAGGTTTTGGAATCAATTGCGGATGATGAAGTGATTCCAATGGAAGACATCGCCGGGGAATTGGGAATCAAATGGTGAAACTGGGATGGAAGAAGCAGGCACGCTCTGTTTTTTCGAAGTTGGACGCATCTAGCCGGCGGCGCATCACCGGTAAACTTAAGGAAATAGCAGAAAATGCTGAGCAATATTCCCACCGGCCTCTAAGCGGAAACCTCGCTGGTAATTTTAGATTTCGAGTCGGAATTTATAGGATCGTCTATACCTACAAAAATAACTTTTTGATTGTCCAAAGTGTTCAGCGGCGTGACAAGGGGTACAGTGAAAAAAGAAACTGATGCCAAATTACGCACTCATTAAGGAGAGGACTTTCAATGCCTACTACAAAAGCACAGCAGGATTTCATAACGGCTATGCAAAACTATGCAGAACAGTTAGTTGTTGAAGCATACTCACGCACTCGCAACCCTGAAGACGAGCCCTTAAGTGATGAAGTGCTTGCCGAACTCGCGGATGCTGTTGAAAGACAGCTATTTGCTGAGGCAACGAGAGCGGTCGAAGAGGTATGCACGCATCTTTGATGCGTGCTGCTGTTTTCCGTCGTGGATGCGATTGTATCTACCGAAAAGGAATTTGTACAATCTATCGGAACGTCTAAGCCCTATGACGAGCTTCTTGCTAATAAACTAATATGTAAACCTTGCGTCAGAAACCTCCGACGAGAGCTACAGTGCATTGCTGGGCCTGTCTTGCATTCTGATTTCTCCGCAAGGAATGACGAAAATGAGAATTTGGGCCCACCCCTCATAACGCTGGAGAGAAATAGCAATGAACGATACCCCCAAACATACCAACCGCCTTCTCCATGAAACAAGCCCTTACCTGCTTCAGCACGCACACAACCCTGTTGACTGGTATCCGTGGGGCGAGGAAGCATTGGAACGTGCCAAGCGTGAACAAAAGCCTATCCTCCTAAGTATCGGCTACTCTGCATGCCACTGGTGCCACGTCATGGAACGCGAATCCTTTGAAAATGAAGAGATCGCCGCGGTCATGAACGAACTTTTCATCAACATCAAGGTGGACAGGGAAGAACGTCCTGATTTAGATGAAATCTACATGAATGCCATCCAACTCATGACCCGCTCCGGCGGCTGGCCCATGACTGTCTTTCTCACCCCCAATCTCGAACCTTTCTACGGTGGGACCTATTATCCACCCGCAGACCGGTACGGTAGACCCGGGTTCCCGAAAGTGATGCATGCCGTAGCCGAGGCATTCAATGACAAGAATGCACAGGTCTTGCAACAGGCAGCTCAGCTCACAGCACAGCTCAATCAGATAAACAACATCGCCGATGCGCACGAGCATGAGCTCACGGAACAACTCATGACAAATGCGTTCCAACACTATCACGCCCAATTTGATTCGCGATACGGTGGTTTCGGCAATGCCCCCAAATTCCCGCCGAGTATGGGGTTGCCCTTTCTCCTGCGTTATTGGCACCACAGCGGTAACGCGAATGCGTTAGAGATGGTAGAACTCACCTTGGAGAAGATGGCACGCGGCGGCATGTATGACCAGCTCGGCGGCGGCTTCCACCGATACTCCACCGATGCACACTGGCTCGTCCCCCACTTTGAGAAGATGCTTTATGACAATGCCCAGCTCGTCGTCGCCTATTTTGAGGCATACCAAGCCACTCAAAAACCTTTTTATTGTCATATAGCAACCGAGACGCTTGACTACATCCTACGAGAGATGTACGACGCAGAAAACGGGGGTTTCTATTCCACTCAAGATGCCGATAGCGAAGGCGTGGAAGGCAAATTCTTCGTCTGGGAACCTACTGATGTAGAGGACATCATCGGCGAGGAGAACGCCGAAGTCTTCTGTGAGTATTACGACATCACGCCACAAGGCAACTTTGAGGGTGAGAACATCCTCCATGTCCAAACGCCACCAGACATCTTTGCCCGAAAGCTGAGAATGGAGGTCGAAGCCCTGGAAACTCTCCTCGCAGACGGTAGACAGAAACTGTTTAAGGAGAGAGAGAAGCGCATTAAACCGGGGTTAGACGACAAAATCCTCACCAGTTGGAACGGACTCATGCTCCGTGGCATGGCGATGGGATATCAACTGACCGGAAAACCGGAATACCTTGCTGCGTGCGAACAATCTGCCGAGTTTGTCTTGACGACGCTCTCACAAGATAATGGGCTCCTATTGCGCACCTACCGTGCCGGCAAAAGCCACCTCAACGCCTACCTTGAGGACTACGCCTATTTCATCGCCGGGTTAATCGCACTCTATGAAGCCAGTTTTGAAGCGCGATGGCTCACGGAAGCCGAACGCCTCGCCCATCTCATGATCGAGCAGTTCGGGGATGAGGCTGGCGATGGCTTCTTCTTTACAGGCAAATCGCACGAAACGCTTATCGTCCACTCTAAATCTGCTTACGACGGTGCCACGCCTTCCGGTGCATCTATGGCAATTCACAGCCTATTGCGACTCGCCAAACACCTCGACAAACCTGAATTCCACGACAAAGCCGTCGAAACCTTGAAACTCTACTTCCATCAAATGGAAACGATGCCTTCAGGTTCCGGGCAACTGCTCTGTGAGTTAGCGTTCCTGCTGTCGACTCCCAAAGAGATTGCCATCGTTGGCGAAAAAGGAGATGCGAAAACGGAAGCGATGTTAACAGCGTTACACGGCACGTATCTGCCCAACAAAATCGTCGCCTTGAGCGAATCTGCTGATGGGCAAACGTTACCCCTTCTCGCGAACAAGCCCCAGGTTGACAACACAGCGACGGCTTACGTCTGCGAGAATTACGTCTGCCAAGCCCCCACAACGGATGTTGAAGCATTTGTAGAGATGCTACAATGACGCACCACATGCTCTACAAGCGTGCTGCTGACAAGGTTTTCAAACGCCTCCATTTTCGCTTTTATTCGGGTGGCGAGGTTTCCCAACCTCGCCCGTCAGCGCGCCCTGTCGCACATGTGGCTTTGCCGTTTTTATAGGGCTAATGTAAGAAATAAAAAAGTTGTTCATTAAAATTCACAACTTGGTATAATATAGCCACAAAAAACCAGAATCCATTCAATATCTATTAAAAACGGAACCGGTAACTATGGCTTTACCCCCCAACTTCCCCGAATCTCCGCATGCGATTATCGATCCCACAGTACGCTGGCTTCCAGATGAGTCCCTGCTGTCGGGTACGGAACCCGGAATGCTACTTCCCCCACTTGTCCAAAAGGTGCGGAAGCGAGTCAAAGTGTGGCGTGACGACAACTACAACGGTGCTTCCAAAACTAGCAAAGCACTGCTCAATTGGTGGTTCAATACCCCACATCTGCGAGAACAGGCTGATGGAACAATGAGCGAATTTCAGTATTACTTCGCTCAACGCGAGGCACTCGAAACTATCATCTGTCTGTACGATGTTGTCAAGGTACGGGACAAATATGATCTGATGCGCTTTGACAGTTCCAAGGCCGTTTCGACAGGCATGTTTGACGAAAACTGGCGACGGTTTGTGATAAAAATGGCGACTGGCACCGGAAAAACAAAGGTGATGAGCCTCGCCATCGCGTGGAGTTTCTTTCACAAGTTGTATGAACAAGGCTCCGAACTCTCGCGTAACTTTCTAGTTATTGCTCCCAATATCATTGTTCTCGACCGGCTCTATCACGATTTTCAAGGATTACGCATTTTCTCTGAAGACCCGGTGTTGCCCGACAACGGCTTTGAAGGAAATAACTGGCGTGACGATTTTCAACTGACACTGCACGTCCAAGACGAAGTACGCACCACCCGTGCCACCGGCAACCTCTTTCTCACCAATATCCACCGCGTTTATTCCAGCAACCTGTCCGCACCATCAGCCGATGATGACAATAGCATGGACTACTTTTTGGGCAAAAAACCGACCGGGGCAACCACAGACTCCAAGGTCGACCTCGGGGACATCGTCCGCGACATTGACGAACTGATGCTCCTCAACGATGAAGCGCACCATGTCCACAACCCAAAGTTGGCCTGGTTCAAATCCATTGAGGATATTCACAACCGCCTCTTGCAGAAAGGCAGCGGGTTGGCGTTGCAAGTGGACGTAACCGCTACCCCCAAGCATAGCAACGGTGCTATTTTTGTTCAGACGGTCGCGGATTACCCGCTCGTCGAGGCGATCTCGCAAAATGTCGTCAAACACCCTGTCCTCCCTGATGCTGAAAGCAGGGCGAAACTTGTTGAACGGCAAAGCGTGAAGTACACCGAAAAATATGTGGACTACCTTGACCTCGGTGTTATTGAGTGGCGCAAAGCTTATGAAGAACACGAGAAACTTGGCAAGAAAGCCATCCTGTTCGTCATGACCGATAACACTCGAAACTGCGATGATGTGGCAGCGTATCTCGAAAACCACTACCCAGACCTCAAAGATGCTGTTCTGGTAATTCACACCAAGCAAAACGGCGAAATCTCCGAGGCAGCATCTGCCAAAAACAGAGAAGAATTGGAGAAACTCCGTAAACAGGCGAATGAAATTGATTCACTGGATAACCCGTATAAGGCGATTGTCTCCGTGTTGATGCTCAAGGAGGGGTGGGATGTCAAGAACGTTACCACCATTGTCGGGCTCCGGGCCTATTCCGCCAAGCCCAATATTTTGCCGGAACAGACCCTGGGGCGTGGCCTACGCCTGATGTACGCCGGAACCGAGAAGGAATCTGTGAGCGTTCTCGGCACCGATGCCTTCATGGAATTTGCTGAGTCAATTAAATCGGAGGGTGTCGAATTGGAACGCCAACCCATGGGTGCAGGGACAAAACCCAAAGCACCTCTCGTAGTTGCGGTGGACAAAGCAAACGTCAACAAGGATATTGACGCACTTGATATTGAAATTCCGATCCTGACGCGCCGCGTCTATCGGGAATACCAGAATCTCGCGGCCCTGGACGTTGCGCTGTTCGATTTTACACCGGTGGCATATCAGAAGCTTGGCGAAACATCGGCACGCGAAATCGTTTTCAAGGACATAACAACTGGCGAGGTTACACACATCACGGTGCTCGACAGTAGCGGGGCCGCGGATTACCGCAGCGCGCTCGGCTATTTTGCAGAGACTCTCCGCAAAGACCTCCGACTCGTCAGCGGGTATGATGTGCTGTACGGAAAGGTTAAAAACTTTGTTCAGAACCAACTCTTCGGCGAAACTGTGCCGTTGGATGCCCCTAATACCTTATACAATCTGTCGGAACTTCCTGCCACAAAAACCGTCATGGAAACCTTCACGCGCGCTATCAACGAGCTCACGGTACAGGACAAGGGGGATGCACAGCTGAGCGAGACTATCAAACTAAGCGATACGCGCCCCTTTATGGTGAAAGAGCAGGAATATTTGATTCCCCAAAAATCTGTGCTCAATAGAATCACCGGAGATGCTCATTTTGAATTGGAATTTGCCGAGTTTTTGGAAAATTGCCCGGATGTCATCTCCCACGCCCAAAACTACTTTGGCATCCATTTCAAACTTGATTATGTCAACGCCGATGGCGACATTGCTAACTACTACCCCGATTTTCTCGTCAAGCTAACCGATGGCCGCGTAATTGTTGTTGAGACGAAGGGAAGAGAAGATCTGGATGTACCGCCCAAGATGCGTCGGTTGTCGCAATGGTGCGAGGGTGTCAACAGAGTCTCGCCAAATACTATCTATGACTTTGTCTACGTGGATCAAGAGAGTTTTGACACCTATAGGCCGGAAACATTTCAACAACTGCTTGATGGATTCACGGAATACAAAACCTGACAGATATTTATAGGTAGGAGCGATCTCCCGATCGCGATTCCATACTTGACATACCATACGATTTTGTGTTAGAATTTAAAGCATCTTTTCACAAGTTTTTCTTTTTCAGAGGGGGCGGCATTATGACAGCTTACGCATTCTGGAACAATAAGGGGGGTGTTGGCAAGAGTTTCTTAGCTTTTGTTGCGGCAACCGAGTATGCCCACGCTTACCCGGAAACAGATGTTTATGTGATTGACTTATGTCCACAGGCCAATATCTCTGAAACTTTACTCGTTAATCCAGAAGTGCTTCATAAACTTATAGGGCAGACACCACGTGGAACAGTCGCGGGTTACCTTGAAGCGCGACTGAATTCTCCCTTCCGTTTGGTCGAGGAAGTGTCTCCCTACGTGTGTTATCCTCAGGATTTCAACAGAAAACTTCCGGGAAATTTACGTTTGGTGTGTGGGGATAATCTGCTTGAAATCCTGTCCGAAGCAATTCGCCAGACATCTCAGCTTGCTATTCCAGTAGATGCGTGGAAACAGGTGCTCAGTTGGATTAAAGATCTCACGATGGCTTTGCGGAAGCGGAGCGGTAACAGGGACGCGCTTTTCATACTTGACTGCAATCCGAGTTTTGCTATCTACACGCAATTGGCCCTCGTCGCAGCAGAAAACGTTGTTGTGCCTTTTACGCCTGATGATAGTTCGCGTCGTGCGGTGGAAAATATAGTCGCTTTACTCTACGGCCACGGTATGGCAGACCCGAAAATAGAAACGTACGCCAAAATTAGTTTTGCCAAAAAAGCGAAGGAAGAAGGTATTGCGATTCCGAAACTTCACACCTTCGTCAGTAATCGCGCAACGCTCTATAAAGGCAAAGCAAGCAAGGCTTTTGAGGCTGTGAGCGAGTCTATTCAGGGAACGCTGGATGTACTTCACAAAAGACATCGCCAAATCTACGCGATGCCAAAAGAGGCGCCAAGCGAAAGGTTCATGGAAATCCCTGACTATCACAGTGCGTGTGTGATTATGACAACAAAAGGAACACCCTTATATGCCCTTAAACCGGGACCGAATATGCTTCTCGATAAGCGAGTCCAACTCAATTCAGAACCATTAGAGCGGTATAGAACAGCTCTCGCCAAATTTGTGGAGTATCTTTAGAGGGTTCCTGTGTCATCCGCAGCAGCAGTGAAGTACATGAACTCGGCAGGGCGCATACAAGCACTTCGCAAAGCAGCAACAGATAAGCGTTTGCGATCCATGTTGTTGAATGATGAACGACAGGTTTACTACCACGCGGCACTTGCCGCTTACGTCGCAGCATGGAACGCATACATAAGCAACTTGGTTCGCGACTTTTACGATGTGATAGCGGATCCGTTGAACCCAAAATTTGATGCTATACACACACTTGCCAAGGACATAGCAGAAAATGCTTTGACAAGATTCAATACGCCAAATTGGGAAAATACACGCAATCTTCTTGTCCAATACACAGGATATGATCCCATTGGTGCCTGGGTCTGGACTCGACGGAGAATGGTGAGGCACGCGGTTCATGAACGGTTGAATGAGATATTACGGGTTCGCCATAGGTTCGCGCACGGTTTTGATATGCCAGATTACGATTGGACACGGTCTCCGGGGGGGAAAGTACGCCTAACCAGCAAAGCCGTTGTTGAGACTGAAGCTTTCTTCAAAAATCTTGTCAAGGTTACAGATAACCGAATGAAAGCACATATTGAGGCAACTTACGGGCTGGTTAGCATTTGGTAATTAACTTGTGTTCTATTGATACACTAATAAATTATGAAACATCTCGAACGCATCGGCCCCGCTTTGCTCCTTCTCTTCTCCATTGGCATATCAGTTATTCTCGCGTACACAGCAACGAAGCGAACTTTGACAGGCTTGGAGAGCAGCCTTTGGCAAATCTTTGTTTTCGCGGGCGGACTTACGGGTTCGTTCATTTTCGGTCGCCAATCGGCTCGTGAGGCAGCCAGAGAAATTATCAAACCACATGCCCGGAGTGCTGCCCGGCAACTTATCTCTCTTTATAACAGTATTTTGCGTGCTAAGTCAGTAGCATCCGTGGAAGTCTCACAGAGTTTTGAATCCCATAACCGTTACAATGTCATCCGGGCCTACCTTATAGCAATTTTCACCGAGCAGCTCGCTACGGCAGATGATGCACTAGAAAATTGGCGAGACATTCTTGAGGAAGAGGTCGAAGATTTAATCCAGAAACTCAGAGAGGACAACACAACATCGGAAGAAGCGGCAGGTGTAATTCAAAACTTTTCACTAGACAACACAATGGGAGATAGATAATGACTCAACTAATTCGTAAAAAAGTTGCGCGGGTACTCAACGCACGAGAATGCGTAATAAACGCGGGGACTACAGATGGCGTAACTGTTGGCACATACTTTGATGTAATGGATATCCATGGTGAAGAGATTAGAGACCCCGATACCAAGGAAGTCTTAGGCTCACTTGAACGTCCGAAAGTCAGAGTACGGGTTACCTACGCTCAAGAAAATCTGTCTGTGGCAACAACCCCCCGATCAAACGGAGTGAACACTGACTTCGTAGTGGGCTTAGCGGACTTAGCGATACCGACCCTGGGTCCCGTTGCTCGATCTCTTATAGGAACGCCTCAGAAACCGTATGCACAATTGCAGAAAACAGCCGGAACTGCAGATGAACTTGATGAGGAAGATAGCCGCGTGCAAATCGGGGATCCCGTTGTGCAAGTCCTTGAAACGGGCAAGACAGAATAGGAAACCGCCCACGAAAAATAACGAAGGGCAAGACGCGTTATGCCACGACTGACCGAACAGGAACGACAAGAAATCCTCCGCTTTATCGAGGCAGATAAACCGCTGCCCGACAAATATCGCTTCCTGCTGTTTGAAGATAAACGCGAGGTGGAACTCGTCTGGAACGGAAAAACCAACGAGGTCTGCAACATCGTACTTCCCTTTCAAACGATTGAGCAGGTGGATGAACCCCGGGCGGAATCTAACCAGCAACTAGATTTGTTTGACGCGCGCGGCCGCCAACTTAAAGGGTGGACAAACAAACTCATCTGGGGGGACAATAAACTCGTTTTGGCATCGCTCAAGAACGGACCCATGCGCGAGGAGATTGAAGCACAGGGCGGCCTCAAACTCATCTACATCGACCCACCCTTTGACGTAGGTGCGGATTTTTCCATGGATATCGAAATTGGTGAGGAGACGTTCACCAAAGATGCCAATATCCTTGAGGAGATAGCCTACAGGGACACCTGGGGCAAAGGCGCAGATTCTTTCCTCGCGATGATCAACGAACGGTTGGTACTGATGCGGGATTTGCTTGCCGAGGATGGCAGTATTTATGTGCATTGTGACTGGCGGGTGAATAGTTATATAAGGTTGGGGTTGGACGAAATTTTCGGAAAAGGTAATTTTAGGAATGAAATCATTTGGACTTTTGGTGGCAAAGGAATGGCGAATGTTAAGAAAAACTACTTCCGCAACCAAAACTCCATTCTTTTCTACAGTAAGACAGATTCTGTAAATCCAAACTTGAAATCCGGCATTGTCTCTCAATCGGTGATTAAGAGATTTGGCAAGTACATGAATGACAACTATCAGATTATTTTTGGAAAGCTGCGAAATAGCGGAGATACGCTTGAAATTAAAAAAGCAACCGCTGCCTTTGTTAAGAAACATGGCCATTACCCGAACGACGATGACATTGTTCGTGATTATTCAGGTGGCTCTTTTCTGAGAGATGTTTGGGATGACATTCCGATTGTCCGGCAAAGCGGGGTTTACCAAGAATTTGTTGGTTACCCCACCCAGAAACCAGAAGCACTGCTACAGCGCATCATCAAAGTCTCCTCAAACGAAGGCGATCTCGTCGCCGACTTCTTCTGCGGTTCTGGCACAACAGCCGCCGTTGCCGAAAAACTCGGACGAAAGTGGATTGCCACAGACCTCGGCAAGTTTGCCATCCACACCACCCGCAAACGGATGATTGGGGTGCAGCGTCAACTCAAAGCAGATGGCAAAGACTATCGCGCCTTTGAAATCCTTAACCTCGGCAAATACGAACGGCAACACTACATTGGAGTCAACCCAAACCTGCGCGAAGCAGAGCAGCAGAAACAATTGGTAGAGAAGGAAAAGACGTTCATTGCCCTCATTCTGCGCGCTTACGCTGCCGAAAGGACAGACGGTTTCACCTGTTTCCACGGCAAGAAAGCGGGGAGACTTGTGGCAATCGGACCCGTCAATCTCCCGGTGACGCGCCTGTTCGTGGAAGAAATTATCTTTGAGTGCCGCAAGCATCAGATTACTCGTGTGGATGTTCTCGGTTTTGAGTTTGAGATGGGGCTATTCCCTACCGTGCTGGATGAGGCGAAAAGCAAAGGCATCGACCTCGCGCCGAAATTCATCCCCGCTGAGGTTTTCGACAAACGGGCAGTGGCGCAAGAGCAGGTGGTGTTCCATGATGTCGCGTTCATTGAAGTCAAACCGCATGTGACAGCCGGTAAAAAAAGCAAACCCGCGACGGTGGCAGTAGAATTAACCGATTTTTCTGTCTTTTACTCGCAGGACTCCATCTCCCACGCCGAGCAGACACTCAAAAACAAGAGCCGTCGCATCGTAGTGGAAAGAGGCCAGGTGGTCAAGGTGAGCAAAGATGCAAATGGGCGTGTGAGTCGCGAGGTGTTAACCAAACACTGGACAGATTGGATCGACTACTGGTCGGTTGATTTTGACTTTGAGAGCAAACGCGAAATCATCCGCGTGCAAGATTCGGATACAGGGGAATGGGAAGAGCAATGGACAGGCGATTACGTCTTTGAAAATGAGTGGCAGAGTTTCCGTACCAAGAAAGACCGCGCGTTAGAGTTAACTAGCGTTGCGCATGAGTGCCCTCCGGGCCGGCGCAAACTTGCCATCAAGGTCGTCGACATTTTCGGCAATGATACGATGACGATTGTTGAGGTGTCGGTGTGAGCCTGCCGTAGATTCACGATGATTCTAGCGCATATAAACCTTTACAAGACTACATCCAAAATAAGCCTAGAAGGCAGCTTTTAAGGATAGGACTTAGGCAAAATAGATAATGACTCAACTAATTCGTGGAAAAGTTGCGAAGGTACTCAACGCACGAGAAATCGTAATAAACGCGGGGACTACAGATGGCGTAACTGTTGGCACATACTTTGATGTAATGGATATCCATGGTGAAGAGATTAGAGACCCCGATACCAACGAAGTCTTAGGCTCACTTGAACGTCCGAAAGTCAGAGTACGGGTTACCTACGCTCAAGAAAATCTGTCTGTGGCAACAACCCCCCGATCAAACGGAGTGAACACTGACTTCGTAGTGGGCTTAGCGGACTTAGCGATACCGACCCTGGGTCCCGTTGCTCGATCTCTTATAGGAACGCCTCAGAAACCGTATGCACAATTGCAGAAAGCAGCCGAAACTACAGATGAACTTGATGAGGAAGATAGCCGCGTGCAAATCGGGGATCCCGTTGTGCAAGTCCTTGAAACGGGCAAGACAGAATAGGAAACCGCCCACGAAAAATAACGAAGGGCAAGACGCGTTATGCCACGACTGACCGAACAGGAACGACAAGAAATCCTCCGCTTTATCGAGGCAGACAAACCGCTGCCCGACAAATATCGCTTCCTGCTGTTTGAAGATAAACGCGAGGTTGAACTCGTCTGGAACGGAAAAACCAACGACGTCTGCAGCATCGTCCTCCCTTTTCAGACAATTGAGCAGGTGGATGAACCCCGTGCTGAATCTAACCAGCAACTAGATTTGTTTGACGCGCGCGGCCGCCAACTTAAAGGGTGGACAAACAAGCTCATCTGGGGGGACAATAAACTCGTTTTGGCCTCGCTCAAGAACGGACCCATGCGCGAGGAGATTGAAGCACAGGGCGGCCTCAAACTCATCTATATCGACCCACCCTTTGACGTAGGTGCGGATTTTTCCATGGATATCGAAATTGGTGAGGAGACGTTCACCAAAGATGCCAATATCCTTGAGGAGATAGCCTACAGGGACACCTGGGGCAAAGGCGCAGATTCTTTTCTCGCGATGATCAACGAACGGTTGGTACTGATGCGGGATTTGCTTGCCGAGGATGGCAGTATTTATGTGCATTGTGATTGGAGACTCACTGCACATCTCCGTCTTGCCCTTGATGAAGTATTCGCGCCAGATAACTTTCAGCGCGAAATCATCTGGCGTATCGGATGGCTCTCTGGCTATAAGACGAAAGCTAAGAACTGGATTAGGAACCATGACACGATTCTTTTTTATACGAAGGACAAGCATCGCTTCACGTTTAACAAGAAATACATCCCTTATGCTGACGATTATGTGCGTAGAGACGGTAAAAAGCCTGAAGGTTCGGGATATCCAATAGAGGATACTTGGAATTGTAGTAACCTAGACCCACTGGATTCGATTCAGATTATGAGTTTCAGCACAGAAAAGACTGGCTATGCAACCCAAAAGAACGAAAATCTCCTTGAACGCGTCATCAAAGCCTCCTCCAACGAAGGCGATCTTGTCGCCGATTTCTTCTGCGGTTCTGGCACAACTGCCGCCGTTGCCGAAAAACTCGGGCGCAAGTGGATTGCCACAGACCTCGGTAAGTTCGCTATCCACACCACACGCAAACGGATGATTGGGGTGCAGCGTCAACTCAAAGCAGATGGCAAAGACTATCGCGCCTTTGAAATCCTTAACCTCGGCAAATACGAACGGCAACACTATATTGGAGTCAACCCAAACCTGCGCGAAGCAGAGCAGCAGAAACAATTGGTAGAGAAGGAAAAGACGTTCATTGATCTCATTCTGCGCGCTTACGCTGCCGAAAGGACGGACGGTTTCACCAGTTTTCACGGCAAGAAAGCGGGGAGACTTGTGGCAATCGGACCCGTCAATCTCCCGGTGACGCGCCTGTTCGTGGAAGAAATTATCTTTGAATGCCGCAAGCATCAGATTACTCGTGTGGACGTTCTCGGCTTTGAGTTTGAGATGGGGCTATTCCCTACCGTGCTGGATGAGGCGAAAAGCAAAGGCATCGACCTCGCGCCGAAATTCATCCCCGCTGAGGTTTTCGACAAACGGGCAGTGGCACAAGAACAAGTGGTATTCCATGATGTCGCGTTCATTGAAGTCAAACCGCATGTGACAGCAGGTAAAAAAGGCACACCCGCGACGGTCGCAGTAGAATTAACCGATTTTTCTGTCTTTTACTCGCAGGACTCCATCTCCCACGCCGAGCAGACACTAAAGAATAAGAGCCGTCGCATCGTGGTGGAAAGAGGCCAGGTCGTCAAGGTGAGCAAGGATGCAAATGGGAGTGTGAGTCGCGAGGTGTTAACCAAACACTGGACAGATTGGATTGACTACTGGTCGGTTGATTTTGACTTTGAGAGCAAACGCGAAATCATCCGCGTGCAAGATTCGGATACAGGGGAATGGGAAGAGCAGTGGACAGGCGATTACGTCTTTGAAAATGAGTGGCAGAGCTTCCGTACCAAGAAAGACCGCGCGTTAGAGTTAACCAGCGTTGCGCATGCGTGCCCTCCGGGCCGACGCAAACTTGCGATCAAGGTCGTCGACATTTTCGGCAATGATACGATGACGATTGTTGAGGTGACAATATGAGTCTTACAGTACGCTTAAAAAACATCGGAGTCTTAAAGCAGGCAGAATTTTCGCTCGGTGATTTGACGCTTATATGTGGTGAAAATAACACCGGCAAAACTTATGCTGCTTACGCGTTGTACGGTTTCTTACACTCTTGGCGAGATTTTATGCAGTTTCCGATTAGCGAAGAGCAGATTCAAAATCTCTTTACAGACAATGTCCGGATTGAGTCGGAACAAACTTATGCCCAGGCGCTGCTGGAAACATGCAAAATTTACACAAAACAGCTGGATAAAATTTTTGCGGCTGATGAAGGAACATTTCAGAATAGCGCGTTTTCCGTGATGCTAGATGAAATTGACATGTATAACAAAGAATTCAAAGGCAAAATCGAAAGTCCTCAAGGCCATCTTTTTAAATTTTCTTCAAAGCGCGAAGAGAGTGGAAAACTGACAGTGATTTTAGGTATGGAAAAAAATCCTGAAAAAGATTTAGATATTGCTATCGTAAAAAAAGCTCTCAATGTTATTGCTGCCAATGCTGTTTTTTCCGATTCTTTTCCCAACCCTTTTATCTCCTCAGCCGAGCGTACCGGTGTCGCAATTTTTCGGAAGGAGCTCAATTTTGCCCGGAATCGCCTGCTAGAAGAAATGGGGCGAGTTGACCAAAAAACAGATCCGCTGGAATTGCTATTCAAAGCATACCAAAATTACCCTTGGCCGTTACGGGACAATGTGGATTTTACGGGCCAACTTGAAGATATTACCAAAAACAAAAGTTTTATCGCCAAAGAACACCCTGAAATTTTGGAAGACTTTGCAGACATTATCGGTGGTGAGTACGCGATTACACAAAATGACCAGCTCTACTATATCCCCAAAGGCACGCGTCTCAAATTGACGATGGTTGAAAGTTCAAGTGCTGTGCGTTCACTCTTGGATCTCGGTTTTTATCTGCGTCATGTTGTGCAAAAGGGGCATCTACTCATGGTAGACGAGCCGGAATTAAGCCTGCATCCAGAAAACCAACGCCGCATTGCCAGGCTTTTTGCGCGTCTGGTGAATTTGGGCGTTAAAGTCTTCATAACCACGCATAGCGATTATATCGTCAAGGAGCTGAATACGCTCATCATGCTCAACCAGGACAAGCCACACCTGAAAAGGGTTGCCAAAGAAAACGGTTATCAGGACAGTGAGTTGATTAGTGCCGATCAGGTCAAGGTGTATGTGGCAGAAAAAGCGTTGCTGCCATTAGAAGAAGGGCAAAAGAGACGGAGAAGGGGGCACACACTCGTACCGGCTAAGATCCATCCAAGGTTCGGGATTGAAGTCCGCAGTTTCGACAAGACGATTGATGACATGAACAGGATTCAAGACGAAATTGTGTGGGGAGAAGAGTAAGCCTCGTGAATGATATACAGATATTACAGGAAATGCTCAACCCTGCTGCCCAAGTTATGTTACAATCAGGACAGGGTAACCCTTCAGTTCAATTAACCGACCCGCAATCCGGTACGACTGTGGAAATAACAGGGTTACCTCCCAACTCTATTGTCATCAGAGCAGAAGATTTTGAGAATCCGCTCACTATTTTCAACGGCTCAAGGGGTGAACGCAAGCGGGCTGATTTTGTGATTGTATCCAATGACGAAAACGACGGAAAGTGGATTATCTGTATTGAGACCCAAAAAATGGACACTAAACAGGCATCACATATTGTTCAACAATTAAAAGGGGCATACTGCTTTGTCAGTTATTGCAAATGTATAGGAAAGTCATTTTGGGAATCAGAAGAATTTCTTGATGGCTATCAGTGCAGGTTTGTAAGCATTGTAGATATTAACTTTAACAGGAGCAAGCGTAGATCACAACCCTTTCATTCCAAGGCGGAATTGCATAACCGTCCTGAGGTTTTTCTGAAAATTTCACAGCGTTCTACTATCTATTTTCGTAAGTTAATTGATGCAGTGCCCTACTAAAAAAACACGGGAGGAAAAGCGATGACACACACCAACGAAACTGCAATAGACTTAGACTGGTATCCACTCTCTGATGAGGAGATCCGCCAATTTGACCAGGAACAGACGTTGTTGGATAAGCTGTCACCGCTAGGTGAGTATTTGGTTGGCGAACCCTTCAAGAAACTGAACTGAAATACACGTCCGCTTACGTCAGCGTGACGACATCCTTTTTAACAATCTCTTTCGTGTGGGTGTGCTCTGCACGGGAGATGAGTTCCAGCGTTTCCGGCGAGAGCCGTTCGCGGATCTCTTCGGGCACCCGGCTCTCCCCACGGTGTTGCGGTCTGTAGCGCAGCACCAGGATGCAACGATACCGGTCTTTCGGTTTCCAAGGCAAGGCACCGTGCGTCAGAAGTTCGGAGATAATCACCACATCACCCGCTTTCGGCGTGATATTAACGACCCCCGGTGGAATCTCATCAACATCTTCGATCTTTCCATTGTTGAAGAGGTGTTCGGGCCGATCGAAAACAGTTTTGTGTGTCCCGGGAACTACCAGCAACCCGCCATCTCCGGGATGCACATCGTACAGGTACGGAAAAACAACAAAGTCGTCGCAAAAGATGCGACCGTGGCGGACCTCGTAACGGTTGCAGTGCCATCCAAAGTCTTCTCGTGCGCAATGCAAACGTAATCCTTCCGCCGACTCCGACATACCCGCCCGGTCTGCAATCATTGTCCCGCGCATCAGCTGCGGTCTGTTATTGGTAAGTTCCTTGATGATCGGCCAGGTGCATCGGTGCATTGTGAGTGCTTCCAGCGCCTTTGAGAAAGCAAAGCCATTTGGAAGGTGTTTGCCGCTGGAGTCAAACCCGGGTGGGAGCTCCTCCGGGGAAGTGTTGATGTATTCATTTGCCGCTTCTTGCGCTGCTTTCAACTCTTCGTCACTCAGAACATTCTTCAGGTGAAGGTATCCGGTAACATCGAAAAGATAACGTTGTTCCGGTGTCATCATGAGATTTTACTCCTTATTCGTTCTTGGTTGCCAGTTCCCGAAGATTGGGTTGAATTTGGGTTATCCTTACCGTTATTCTACTAAAGCCCGTGAAAAAAGTCAAATCTAAAGCAAAATTCCAATTGCGTGCAGCGTATGGTAGAAGCGAGCTTCCTATCTGCGGATTCTGCGATAAGCCTTTGATAACTTTTTTTTCTTGCATTTAATCGAAAAATAGTGTATAATTAAAGTGTGGATTTTAAAGTTAATCTCACCTTCGCGTTACATCGATAAATCACGAACTGAACTTCAAGCACTACCATCGCGGAGCAAACATTGAAAAATTGTTCAGGATTTTTCCAACTTCTTTTGTGTAGTCTCCTGATCTGCGGTTTTGTCGGGTGTGATTCGCCTAACGCCCAGAAACAGCCCTATGAAACGCTCGTTTTTAAAGTCGATCAAACCCAACTTGAACCTACAGTAACGGATACCACGCTCAGGATCAAAATAGCCGCACCGAAGAATTGGAAAAAGGTTGACGAGTCGACGCTCGCGCAGGTTATCAACAAATTGAATCCGCAACCTATCACGCGTGAACTACAGATAGTGCCACGATGGATTTTCTTGAATGAAGATTCGCGCGCGATGTGTGTCGTGTCAAGCTTAAGCGGCGTGGACATCGTGCCGGACGAAACTTTGTTGAAAACCCTTGAGACTGCCTATCGGGACAAATTTCCAAATGCAACGGTTCCGCGGGCAATTTTTATGAAAGATGCATTTCGCGTGCATCAATTGATGGTTGTTGCTTCCGATTTTGTGCTCATCAAACTGATATGCGATGCGCCTGAAAGCCTCGTTTTTGAAGTCGATTACCTCATTCCCAGAGATGTTTACAAAGCGGAGCTGCGAGCCATTGAATCATCGATTGGGTCTATCAATTTGATAACCCATGAACCCTAAACGCCGGTAGGCGCGCGTTGCAAGCGCGCCCCGTAAGGAGAAATTTATGTTCAGAAAAATCTCTGCTGCTTTTCTTCTCGTAGGAATGCTGTTTGTCATCGGTTGTGCAGCGCACGTCCACAAAATAGGGAACGGCGCACAAGGCAATGACACCACAGAAGCGCGGCAATGGTATGCACTTTGGGGATTGGTGCCAATCAACAATTTGGGGCCACTCACGGAGGTTGATACAAATGCCATGGCTGCCGGGGCAACCGATTACGAAATCATGAGCCAGATCACCGTGATTGACTTTGCTATCAGTGTTATCTTGAGTTTCGCCACAGTCACTACCCGGACAGTAACGGTTCAGAAATAACCTATTTGCGGTGAGCGCATGTAAATCCCAACATTTCCCTAGCGAACCGCCTCGGATTCAAGAAAGCCTTGGGCAAAGCCGATGTCTATTTCCGTTTTAGACACGGGCTTTGCCCTTTGTTTAAAGTAGTAGGCACACTCCGTGTGCCGTGAAACCGAGTAGTAGACACACGCCGTGTGCCGTGAAACCAGTTACATAGTGAGACAGAAACAGTGTAAACCTTTACGGCACTAACTGCACCTTAATCGAATCTGTCCCTTCCTGAACCATTTCAAACGCCGTGAGATACTCCTCCAACGGCAGTTGATGCGTAACAATGGAACTCACATCAATCAAGCCTCGGTGGATGTAGTCAATGGCGAGCGGATACGCATAAGGCCCTAAATGCGAACCGTGGATATTTAATTCCTTTGTATCGCCGATGAGAGTCCAATCCACAGTGACTGGCTCCCGCATGACGCTGAATTCGACGAAGGTGCCAGCCTTCCGAATCATGTGGAGGCCCTGCTCAACAGCCTTCGGATGTCCTGTTGCTTCAATGTAGACATCACACCCGTAGCCCTCTGTCAAATCCAGCACCTGCTGGACTGCGTCCGCTTCCGAAGGATTGATAGTGATATCCGCCCCCAACTTTTTCGCAACCTCCAGCCGCTTCGGCATCAGGTCGACAGCGATGAGCAGCCCGGGGGTTTTCAGCTTCGCCGCGCCGATCATCCCGAGGCCGAGGGTGCCGGCCCCCGCAACCACGACAACATCGCCGAACTCAATGTTGCCTCGTTGAACGGCGTGGATAGAGCAGGCGAGTGGTTCAATCATCGCTGCACTTGCTATGGGGATGTCCGAGGGAACCTTGTAGACGAGCGAACGCGCGGGGAACTTCATATAGTCCGCCATGCCCCCGTTGACAACCGGTTGGAAGCCGTAGATATTGTGAACCTGACAGAGCCAATACTTCCCGGTTCGACAGTACCGACACTCCCAACACGGGACTATCTGCTCCGCGATGGCAGTATCGCCAAGTTGGAGGCCATATTTTTCACTCGCGCCTTCGCCGAGTTGAACGACTTCTCCTATAAACTCATGGCCAGCGATAACAGGTGCCTCCACATACGGCTTGCGATGTTCATCGCCCCAGAAAAGCGGCGCGCCAGTGTAACACTTGATGTCGCTGGCACAAACACCGCATGCGTTCACCTTAATGACGACTTCGCCGGGATGCGCTTGCGGGAGTGGTGCCTCTTCAAGACGGTAATCCCACGGTTCACGACACATAATTGCGCGCATCGTTTTCGGCATCCAAAGTCTCCTTGTAAGCGGCAGAGCGGAGTCTGCCAACTACTATAGTCTCATATTCTAAGGGTGATGCAAGATGTGATAGGCGGCAATGCCGAGTGAGACATGCACATTCATAGACGCGCCTGCCCCGTACATCGGAAGAAAAATTGCCATATCGCAGGCAGCAAGCGTCCGTTTCGTTACCCCGTGGTCCTCGTGCCCCACGATGAGGCAAATTTTGTCTGGATAGTCTGCCTCATCGTAGCGAATTGACTCCGCGGTAAGCTCTAAAGCACAGCAGGTGTAACCGTCTGCTTTGAGCGATACGATTGCGTCCGCTGCCTGCTCTGTATACCCCCACTTTACCCGTCGATGCTTGCCTCGCGCAACCTTGCGTAGTAGGGGATGGGGCGGTTGAGCACTGATACCTGTCAAGATGAGTTCTTGCACCCGGCACGCGTCCGCTATCCGAAACGCAGCACCGACGTTAACCGGATCTTGCACGTCTTGCAGGATAAACACCAGTTCTCTTTCTGGCGGTTTCACCTGTTTCAGAAAGTCTTTGAGCGGTTTGCCGCGTAGTTGTCTCATGCAAACTTCAAGCCGCCTTGCGCTGTATCAAACGTTTCCTTGCACTGGCTCGTGCCAGTCCGACATCCAGGGTAATATGGGGATAATCGGTAATGCCGAGGTTAATCGCGTGCGCTGTCTCGAGGTCAAAGCCCCACTCGATCCATTCGGGCCTGTCTGCTTCGGGAATCTTACCCGCGACGATAACCTTCATGATACTAATCCCCTTGCCGAGTTCATACGCGCGTTGGATGTACTCCAGATGTCGTGCAAAGGGACCTCCCTCTAACATTCTGCCTTCCTTGTTCGCCGTTGTAAGGATAACGTCAATTTCAGGATGATGGATGACGGCATCCATGACAGGGCCGGTGTAGATATGGGTTGAGCATCCGATGCTGTGCACTTCGCCGGCCGCTTTTGCTTCTCGGAACGCATCTAACGCGCCCTCGCGCTCCCGCGTTGCCAGGTCCTCCGGCGAAGAAATTCCATGCAATAACAAGACATCCAGATACTCGCTCTGTAACTCACGCAGTGCCTTCTTGATGCTGGCAGCCGCACCCTTGTAATCCTTCGCACTCGTCTTCGTTTGGATGACAACTTCTTCCCGGCGAATCTGACACACTGCCTCGCCGAGGTGCGGTTGGCTCCCGTAGCCTTCGGCGGTGTCCCAGAAGGTAATTCCTTCGTCAAGTGCCTTCAGCATCAGCTGGCCACCGGATTCGTAACTGTCGCAGGTGTGGTTGAGATGGCCTGCGCCGAAACAGAGCCGTGAAATTTCCAAACCTGTTTTTCCATAAACTAAATATTCCATTTTTCCCTCCCCGGTTTTTAACTGACCTTGCGGAGAAATCAGAACACACGATAAGTCTTACAATACATTGTAGATGCAAGGTTTACATAAGAGCCCTCTGACGAGATTTGTAGTGGCATTTTACCCCGCTTTGCGAGGCAACCTGCCAAAAGGCTCGCCAACTACACCCGCAATCATGGCACTCCGCAAGGTATATTAAAAGTATCGTGAAGGCAGATGTCCATATCTGTCTCCACGCCGGTTGGAGCTCGCTCAGACTTTAACAAAACATTAACCGAATTCCACTAAAAATGCAACACTTTTTTCTTGGCAACAAATCGGTTTTTAGGTATCATAAAGGACAGCCTCTAGATGCAATTGCAAATGTAGATGCAATTGCAAATGTACCTCTGTTGCTTTACTGCCGAGTGAAAATTATGAAAATCAGTGGATACACGCTT
Organism: uncultured Poribacteria bacterium; assembly: GCA_958295855.1. GTDB lineage: Bacteria > Poribacteria > WGA-4E > WGA-4E > WGA-3G > CATQHH01. Next base: position 3,185,615 of record OY282383.1, read on the forward strand.
TTCAATAACAGTCCGGTAGAAATCGTGCTTGCCGATGGACGCGTTCAATCAATTCGTGACGTAGCCGCAGCCGACAGCGCGACGTGGATTTCCCCTGCACTGATAGACATCCAGGTGAACGGCTTCATGGGATTCGACCTCAATGTTCCCACCGTTACGCCTGCGGATGTGTGTGCAATGGTGCGCGCCCTCTGGCGCGTCGGCACCGGTTTCTTATGTCCGACGGTGGTAACAGCGTCCTTTGAGAGTATCAGGCGCTCTCTTCGTGCCATTATAGAAGCGTGTGAGGCAGATTCAGCGGTTGCTCACTCGATTCTTGGCATCCACCTTGAGGGCCCCTATATCTCTGCGGCAGATGGGCCGCGTGGCGCGCATCCCTTGGTACACGTCAGAAATCCAGATTGGGATGAATTTCAGCAGTGGCAGGACATCGCTGAAGGCAGAATCTGCATCGTAACCCTCGCTCCTGAGAAAAAGGGGGCTATCCCGTTTATTGAAAAACTGGTTGAAAACGGCATAGTCGGTGCCTTGGGGCATACGAATGCATCGGATGAAGATATCCGCGCGGCGGTTGCAGCAGGAGCGAAACTCTCCACACATCTCGGCAACGGTGCACACGCGCTTATCCGAAGGCACCCGAACTATATTTGGGCGCAACTCGCCGCCGATGAACTCTGGGCGAGTCTGATTGTTGATGGGCACCATCTACCGCCTGCCGTTGCCAAGTCGATGATGCGCGCGAAAACGCTTGAGCGGTGCCTCCTCGTCAGTGATGCTGTGGCTTTAGCAGGGAGGAACCCTGGTATCTATCAATTCGCTGGAAAATCGGTAGAGTTAACGGAGGATAGGTGTGTCCGCTTAGTCGGTACAGAATATCTCGCTGGTGCTGCGATTGAGTTGGCACGCGGTATTGAAAACAGTGTGCGGTTTGCGGGCATTTCGCTGCCAGAGGCAGTTTCGCTGGCAACGCTACAACCGATGCGGCTGCTTGACGCTGAAGCACAGGTAGGCGGACAGAAAAATTTGATCGTCTTTCAGTGGGACGCAGCTCAATGTGAAATCAACCTGATAGCCACAATTGTCGGAGGCGAGTTGGTTTATCACGCGGCGGCGTAGAGATGAGACGAAATTAACCACGACTTGTAGGGCCAGGACGCAGCTTTATCAGACGGTGCTTGAAAGAGATTCAGCAGGCAATGGAGGCAACTCAAAAACAGTGATAGCCTACGATGCACGCCCCCAATTCTATAGAAAAGCGAACACATGTCTATACCTCTTTGTTGTTATGCTCTACGCCCTGCTTAGCCCATCGTTCGCGACCCCTGTCAGCTTTGTTGAAGTGGCTAAAGACTCCGGCATTTACTTCAAGCACACTGATGGTGAAAGTGGCAAGCGGCTCTTTAACGAGCAATACGGTTCGGGCGGCGGTTTCTTCGATTACGATAATGATGGATATCTGGATATCTACCTCATTAACGCATGTCCACAGCGTGAGCAGGTAATGCACCCAGTCCCGACTAATGTGCTCTACCGCAACGATGGCAATGGCTCATTTACGGATGTTACCCATTTGACAGGTGTCGGCGATGTTCGCTACGGTGTGGGAGCAACGACAGGCGACTACGATAACGATGGTGACACCGACCTCTACTTAACGAACTTCGGGCCCAATGCCCTCTACCGCAACAACGGAGATGGCACCTTCACCGATGTCGCTGAAACCGCAAACGTCGCAGATGCAGGCTGGGGGACGAGTTGTGCGTTTGCCGATGTGGACAACGATGGGTTCCTTGAGCTCTACGTTACCAATTATGCCAACTATGTCCCTGATGAAGATAAGCCGTGTTACCGACACAGTGTGGGGGTTTACTGCGGTCCCCGTTCTTATCCACCTCAAGCCGATGTCTTTTATCATAACAACGGGAATGGCACCTTTACAGATTCAACTGCACAAAGCGGTTTTTTAAACGTGCCTGCCGCGCACGGCCTCGGGGTTGCTATTGGTGATGCCGACAACGATGGCGATGCCGACCTTTACGTTGCCAACGACCAGGATTTTAACTTCCTCTTTCAAAACCGAGGGGATGGCACTTTTGAAGAGGTTGGATTGCTTTCTGGGGTTAGTTGTAGCGACATGGGAAAAGCGGAGGCTGGCATGGGCGTTGCCTTCGCGGACTACGACAACGATGGCAGGTTAGATTTGACGGTAAGCAATTTTCAGAACGAGACCAATACGCTCTATCACAACGAAGGGGATAGCTTTTTCATTGATACCACGATTCCTACCGGTATTGCAGAGCATACGCATCGATACCTTGGCTGGGGCATCGGCTTTTTTGATTATGACAACGACGGTTACAAAGATATATTCGTCGCAAATGGGCATACAATGGATAATATTGCTGAATTCGACCGTTCCACAACCGCACCACAGCAGAATCTGCTCTTTCGGAATTTAGGCAATGGAGAATTTGCGGATGTCACGGCGCAGATGGGCTCAGGCCTGGCGTCGCGTAAGGTAAGCCGCGCCGCCGCTTTTGGGGATTACGACAACGATGGCGACATCGATATCCTCGTCACAAACTGGAATCAAACCACCGACCTGCTTAGAAACGATGGTGGGAATCTGAACAATTGGATTCAGGTGCAAGCGATCGGGACCAAAAGCAACAGGGCTGCAATTGGCGCACGCATCAAAGTTGTTTCCGGTGAACTCACACAGTACGCAGAGGTGCAAAGTAGTGGCAGTTATCTCGCATTCAGTGACCCGCGGGCCCATTTCGGATTGAAAGATGCTAACAGCGTCGACCTTTTAGAAATCCGTTGGCCAAGTGGTGCCATTGACACTGCCACAAACCTGAAGGTGAACCGACGATTTGTCGCAGTTGAGGGTGAAAAAATCGTTTCGCAATAAATTTTTTCTTGACAAAAATAGGGACATAATATGCTATTGATAAATTTTCTTCATGATACGATACATGTTGAAAATCTAATTGTCAAGTTTTTTGTTATTCCTTGCGGCTTTTTGTTATTCCTTGCGGCTTTTTGTCATTCCTTGCGGAGAATTGAGAATGCACAGGGTCAACGCTGTTGCACTGTAGATCTCGTCGGAGGTTTTTTACGCACCCTTAGTTCGCGATTCGGAGATGGCTCCTACAGTAACGAATAAGAAACCCGATTTTGAGCAGCTTCTTCCCCCGCTTTGCGGGGAAAAAGCAATCAACGGAAAAATCGGAGCAGAAACTAAATTGACGAAAAGTTTGACACACGATGCAATTTGTGGTATGGTATTAAGAATCAGACAGGCGGATAAGAACTTATATGAAAAATCTGTGATTTTAATTATGAATTCTCCTTTGCGCGTACAAACAAATTTTTTGCGTTAGAGAACACTCACCGAAATAACAGCGAGGCTCCGATATGCAACGTTTAAAACAGTCAGAACTTTCATTAATAGAACTCTACAAACAGGTGAAAAAACAGCATGCAGATGCCATCCTGCTTTGCCGGGTAGGCGATTTCTATGAAGCCTTCTTTGAAGACGCGGAGTTAATTTCACGTCTGCTTGAAATCACCTTGACAGCCAGAAGCCATAAAAACCAAAAAAAACCCTCACCACCGATGGCAGGGATACCGCACCACGCGCTTGATTCCTACCTCTACAAACTGGTCAAAGCGGGGCACAAGGTTGCGATTTTGGAGCAAACAGAAGATCCGAAACAGGCACGAGATGAGAACAGGCTTGTCAAACGCGATGTCGTTCGGATTGTTACGCCCGGCACCGTGACGGATCCGAAGGTGCTGGAGCATAAGGTGAACAATTACCTTATCTCGATTTATCCGCGCAAAGGCATCTACGGTGTCGCTGTCGCGGACCTCTCCACCGGCGAATTTCTGGTAACCGAGTTGTCGGATGCCTCAAAGTTGTGGGCAGAGATACATCGATTTTCACCGAAAGAGTGCCTCTTTTCTGAAGCCTTTGAGGATGAAGAGATGTTTGAGCGGCTCAAAACTGACCTGATAGCGACGCTCAATTTTCTGCCCGACTGGCGGTTTGAATTGGATACCGCGAGAACCGAGCTCCTTCAACATTTCCGAACGATTTCACTGGACGGATTCGGGTGTGAACACCTGCCTACAGCTATCTGTGCCGCGGGCGCGCTCATCTATTACCTACACGAAACGCAGAAGCAGGAAGTCGAACATATTCTTTCCCTCCACACCTACACCCTCTCCGATTTTATGGTGCTTGATGCGGACACACAGCGCAACCTTGAATTGACTACCTCCATTCGCGACGGCTCCGCGAAAGGCACGTTGCTTGAGGTGCTCGATCAGACGGTGACATCAATGGGCGGCAGAAAGATACGTCAGTGCCTCTTGCAACCGTTGCTCAAACCAGAGGAGATTGAGGCGCGCCTCAGTGCTGTTGCGGAACTCAAAACGCAGATTAATCTGCAAGAGGAATTGCGGGAGGCTCTCGGACAGATGTACGATATGGAGCGACTCATTTCCCGCATCAGCCTTGGCTCAGTAAACGGGCGCGACTTGCATGCACTCAAGGACTCCCTTCGCCTGATTCCCGAGCTCAAGGAACAACTCCAAAACTGCGAGGCATCGCTGTTGGTATCCATGAACGAAGAACTGAATCCGATGACAGAAGTCGTGGAATTGATTGCGCGCGGCATTCAGCCCACCCCCCCTGTGACGATTCGCGAGGGTGATGTGATTCACGATGGTTATAACGAACAACTCGATGAACTGCGGCAAATTGTAGGACAAGGCAAGGAGTGGATGGCTGCGCTTCAGGAAGAGGAGCGAAAGAAGACCGGCATCACCTCACTCAAAATCGGCTTCAACCAGGTCTTCGGTTACTACATCGATGTGACGAAGCCGAATCTGGCCATGGTGCCTGAACACTATATCCGCAAGCAGACGTTGCGGAACTCCGAGCGGTTTATCACGCCCGAACTCAAGGAACAGGAAGCCAAAGTGCTGAACGCGGAAGATCGGATACAGACGCTGGAGTACGAACTGTTCTGTCAGATTCGGGATGAGGTAGCCAAATTTACCGAAGCCATCCAAAGGATGTCGGCGGTTATCGCGATGATTGATGTTATTGCCAACTTCGCTTATGTTGCATCGAAATACAACTATGTAAAACCTACCGTGGAAACTATTGACGAAATTATTATTCGCGATGGGCGACATCCAGTCGTGGAACAACTGTTCACCCAAGAGGGCTTTGTGCCGAACGACACGATGCTCAACTGCGATGACGAACAGCTGCACATCATTACGGGGCCGAATATGAGTGGGAAAAGCACCTATTTGCGCCAAACGGCACTTATCGTTTTGATGGCGCAGGTAGGGTGCTTTGTGCCTGCATCCGCTGCGAAAATCGGCTTGGTAGACCGGATTTTCACGCGAGTCGGTGCCTCAGACAATCTCGTGATGGGCCAGAGTACTTTTCTCGTGGAAATGAACGAGACAGCGAATATCCTCAACAATGCCACTCCTAAAAGCCTTGTTATTTTTGACGAAGTCGGCCGTGGTACAAGCACATTTGACGGCCTCAGCATCGCGTGGGCGGTTTCGGAATATCTGCTAGACGAAAAACGGCTGGGTGCCAAAACGCTTTTCGCAACGCACTATCACGAACTGGTAGAACTCGCCAGCAAATACACACGCGTGAAAAACTACAACGTCGCTGTCCATGAAGATGGGGAAAAGGTGACGTTCCTCCGGAAGGTTGTCCCCGGTGGTGCCGACCAGAGTTACGGGATTCATGTCGCCCGGCTGGCAGGGTTACCGCCCGCCGTGATTTCGCGCGCACAGCAGATATTGGCGGCATTGGAACAACACAATCTGAGCGTTGAGGCAGATGGAGCAACCGGAGAACCGCCGAAAGCGAATCCGAAAATGCCGCGGCCTCAGCGACGTATCTCCCGAAAGATGCTTCAGAGCGACTCGCTGCAGATGGCATTGTTCACACCCCAGACGCACCCCCTCGTAGAAGAGATCCGCCGCTTGGAACTGACGCAGGTAACACCGCTAGATGCTGTGAACATCCTCTACGACTTGAAGGCGAAGGCAGAGGAATCCTGAGAATACCCCATGCACCGTATCCGTAGGGCGAGTTTTCATCAATTCAGTTTTTGCTCCGATTTTTCCGCATGAGGTATATACCCCCGCTTTGCGGGGGTTTCCACCCTCTTCAAAATCGGATTTCTTATAGAACAAGCACCTGTCCTCGCAAATTAACGCCAAGCACACTCTTTAGCCCCATAGGGGCGACATGTTTATAGAGCAGCCCCCGTCACCCTCAGATGCCGGCTTACCTTGTAGGAGGGACCTCTGGTCCCGACATCCTACGGATATCGGGAGCAGGAGATGCCTCCTACCGAAAGGGATGTCGCGTCAGCCGAAAACGAAAGGGCGCTGTTCCGGGGCACGGCGTGTAGAGTTTGCATGAATTGAGAAAAAAAGGCTTGACTTTTATCTGTGTTTCGCGCAGAATTTGCATGAATTTGAAAAAAGCCTTGCGTTTTAGGTTCGTACGAGGTATACTCGCTCCATCCGTTAATTCTTTTATTCCACAAGGTCCTGTCGGCATTCGTCGGCAGTTTGCCTTCGACCCCGCATGCGTTCTCTTCTGTAGGAGGGACCTCCCGGGCCCGACAGGAGACACCTCGCGTTGCGGGAAACACCTTTTGTTGCATTGGGGCTATCTCGATGCATGTTTGCCTGCCAATTGTGACAACAGCGAATTGGCTTGAGATTTTGTGGTTGGCTTTTTCTCAAAGGAGGCTCCCTCATGTGTAAAAAGTCAGAAAGGAAAAATAGCGTTACCGTCTCGGAAAACGCGAAAAGTTACGAAGAGGAACAGATTCTCAAATACTGGACCGAAGAAAGAATCAGGAAGGCTAGTCCACTTCCTTTCCCTATGCTCAACCAGCCGACGTTGAAGAGGGACCGCGCGACATCTTCAGAAAACCGTAAAAAGGGTTTGTCCAACGAAAATTCGCGCCACCCTGAAGACTGAAACCTCACCGCTCACGAATAGGGTAACGATAATGAAGAATCGCGTCGCTAACACCGCAATGCCCGTTAACGCGCCAGGTGCTGAACGCCGCGCCAGGCTCCGTCCGGGGTGGGCAGTTCTGTCCGCCGCGTTAGCCCGTGCTCCCGGTTCTTTGAGGGCTAAGTTCGCCTCGATTCCCCCTCCCTCTTCACAAACGTTAAGTGTTTTGTTACACAAGGCAGCGTCGGCAGTTTGCCTTCACGCCCGCGCACTCTCTTTCTCACGCGGAGAGGCACGTTGCGGGCTATTTCTGTTGTCGCATTGAGTTTCGTCCGATGCATGTTTTCCCCGCCAACATCACGATTGCGTCCGTTTCCGTTGTTATCTTCCCTTGTTTGCAAATCTCTTTGTATGCGTAGAAGCGGAGCCCTGTATCCGCCCGCATGCAATTTGCCTAAACTACGGGGAACCGTTGGGATACGCAACCGCAGTGACACGTTGGCAGATATCCTTAAGCAAAATCCGTTCTAGATTGCTATACAAGCATCATAGGAGAAATTGATGGACATCACAAATCTTGAGGAAGCGGTAGTCTCACCACTTTTGCTAGCGGAAGAAGTTGAACTGACTTCCTATTGGACAGATGCGCGAATGGAATCTGCGCTGCCGTTCCCATTTCCCAAGCTAACTGAGCCAACAGATGAACCTAGTCCCTTATCCGTTGTCCCGGGCGAACCTGCGAGTGGTGATTCGCGGAGCCCTGACGGTGAGGAAACCTCTTTAACTGAGCCAACCGCTTTAGATTTTTCCACATCTCCGGTAAGGAATCTAAATGTGTTTCCCTACCAAGCGGTTGGAAAACTTTTTATGACCATCAATGGTAATGACCGTGTTGGCTCAGCTTACGTCATCGGTGAATCAACTATTGGGACAGCCGGGCATTGTGTACACGATGGCAACTGGGCAACTAATGTACTCTTCGCTGCTCGCTTCAATAATGGTTCTGATGTCGGAAAATGGGCTATCAAACAGCGGGCTGTGCCTCCTGGCTGGACAGACACCAGCGGGACAGAAAACAGAAACTATGCTTATGATTTGGCGGTTGGAATTGCCAGCAGACTTATTCGGCCAACCACCGGCAAGTTAGGGTGGATGGCAAATTATCCAGCGAATCAAGGGCCCTATACGCAGATTGGCTACCCTGCGGAATCTATCTCTGGTTATCCGTTTGACGGTCAGCGAATGTGGGAATCGGTCGGGGACTACATCAGTGGCACGGCAATTATACAGGCGGATGGAAATATGACAGGCGGATGTAGCGGTGGGCCTTGGGCGGTGTTTCAGGATAACCGTTGGCGAGTCAATGGCGTAAACAGTCACCGGCTTGACAATCCGAACCATATTTATTCGCCCGCCTTCGGAAATGCTTTCATCAATCTCATGAGATGGATGGAAGAAAATGGAGGTGACTAACCTGCTTGGGGACAGAAAGGAAGTCTAGATCAGAGATCGCTCCTACCGGAAGAGCGACACTCCTACGAGACGCGCCTCTCTAATCCGCGTCATCCGCGATTCAGACAAAGAATCCGTGACATCCGTGAAATCCGCGACTCCGGTTTTATGTTGCGTTCTTTTTAAAAATTTTGTATACTTCAGGTATTAGGCAGAGGGCGGATACGGAAATCCGCCCTTGTCGCTGTAGTATAGAGCCCCGTCAGAGACATTTCGTTCTCCACTGTAGGAGGGACCTCTGCTCCCGACAGCCTACGGATATCGGCATCAGAAGATTCCTCCTACCGAAAGAGATGTCGCGTCAGCCGAAAACGAAAGGGCACTGAAACAAGCGTGACACCTACAACGTAACCGATTTGCCGGACCGCGCGCATTCGTAGATAGCCATGTTGAGCGCGACAGAACGTCTGCCCTCATACCCGTCTACCGCCGGTGCTGCCCCTTCGTGGATGACCCGGAGCGCGTCCGCAATCACATTGCTCGGATAGGGCGGGAGTTCAATGTTTGGTTCAGCGTCATCAACGAATTTCCACATCTCCGGGCCGAGGCCGACGATGCCCTTCTCCCCGTGGATGTGAATCATCGAAACACTGCTGCCGGGAAACGTTGTGGTTGTCAGGACGTGTCCCAGCGCGCCGCTTTCAAACTCAAGAATAGCCGAGGTCATGTCCTCAGTTTCGCAATTCTCGTGGTCGTAGACATCAAAGTGGGCACCGATGACGCGTTTGACGGGACCCATAAACCAGAGCATCAGGTCAATGTAATGCACACCTTGGTTCATAATGGAGCCGCCGCCGTCCAACTTCCATGTGCCATGCCAACCGACGTAGTAACTGTCGGGACGTTTCCATTTCATGCGAAGTTCACACAAAAGCGGTCTGCCGAGAGCTCCCTGTTGGAGCGCAGTCTGAATTCGTCGGTTGTGGGTGCCGTACCGTTCCCCGAAGTCAACGAGCAGTTTGACATTGTTATCTTCACAAGTTTGAATAAGCGCGTCGCAATTTTCAACGCTGACATCCATCGGTTTTGTGGTGATGACGTGTTTGCCTCGAGTTGCCGCTTCCCTGCCGAACTTGCCGTGGAGCCCACTCGGAGTCATAATCATTGCCACATCGATATCGTCTCGGTCAAACATCTCTAGTGCATCGTCGTGGCTTTCGCACCCGAAGCGTTCTTCTGCTGTCTTCCGCCGCTCTTCAACCAGGTCGGCAACGGCGACGAGTTCTGCACCCTCTGTCTGGTGAATCATGCCCGAGCGGTTCATGCCCATGCCCAAACCGACAACGCCAAAACGTAGATTGTTAGCCATAAAAAATTCTCCTTGATAACTAATGATGACTGAAGCCTAATACGCTGATAACTACAATGCATCAGGAACTTTCCGAAGGTGGTAAATACCCCGCAAAGCGGGGTAACTACCCGTACTGAATCATACGAAATATCATTATAGCATATACACACACTATGCGATACAAAAAACTGACGTTACTCACAATTCTCTCTATTATGCTTTGGAAAAGCATAGAAACCCTGCAAAGCGGGGGTATACCTCACGCAAACGCGGAAGCCCGCGATGCTCGCCTTGCAAATGAAGGCATCGGGTTTACCGATGTAACAGCAGCACTCGGCATCCAATTTCGAGATGTGAACGGTGAAAGCGGGAAAAAATACTTTATCGAACCGCTCGGAAGGGGAGTCGCCCTCTTCGATTTTGACAATGACAGAGATTTAGATCTCTACCTGGTCAACGGGTGTGATTTACCTGGGGGAGCGCAGTTAGAAACCGATGCTCCCGGCACTAAAACACAAACCCCGCTTTGCGGGGTATTATTCCACCCACCAAAAAACGCGTTGTATCGCAACGATGAAGGGACATTTACAGATGTGACAACCGAGGCATCTGTCGGCGATGCGGGCTACGGCTTGGGATGCTGCGTCGGCGATTACAACAACGACGGCTTCGCGGATCTCTACGTAACGAACTACGGCGCAAATGTGCTGTATCGAAACGATGGCGACGGCACGTTTACTGATGTAACGCAGCACGCAAGCGTTGGAAATCATCAGTTTAGTAGTGGTTGTGCCTTTGTAGACTATGATGCCGATGGCGACTTAGACCTCTATGTGGTGAACTATGTCCAGTTTGATACAAACGCGAATCCAGAATGCACACGACAGGGTGTTCGCACCTATTGCACGCCTGAAGCCCTCAGCGGTACTGTGGATACCCTCTATCGTAACAACGGCGATGGCACTTTCACGGATGTGACAGAGAAGGCGGGTATTGCGGCATCGCTTGGCAAAGGATTAGGGGTTGTCTGCGGCGATATAGATAACGATGGCGATGTGGATATCTTCGTTGCGAACGATACCACCCCGAATTTTCTCTATCGTAACAACGGCGACGGCACGTTTACCGAAGACGCACTTTTTGCCGGTGTTGCGCTCAGTGAAGAGGGACGCGCCTATAGTGGTATGGGCGCGAACCTTGGCGATTTTGACAACGACGGCTACCTGGATATTGTGATTACGAATTTTCAGGACCAGGTGAATAACCTCTATCGCAATGCACAGAACGGGTTTTTCAACGATGTCAGTTTTGCCACCGGTATCGGCGAAAAGAGTCTTCCCTATCTGGCATGGGGTGTAGATTTCGTGGATTTTAACAATGATGGCTGGCTGGATGTGTTTGTTGCCAACGGCCACCTGGACGACAATATCGCCGACATCGACCCGGTCGGCACATACCCACAACCAAATCAACTTTTTTGGAACACGCGAGGTGTCACCTTTGAAGTAGCCGAGGTCGCGGTGCCGCCAAAAGTGAGTCGCGGTGCCGCATTCGGAGACATTGATAACGATGGCGATGTGGATATCGTTGTCGCTAACTTGAAAGGGACACCGACCGTTTTGCGAAATGAGGGCGGCACCGCGGGGCATTGGCTGAGTATGAGATTAGTCGGAACTCATTGCACTCGCGATGCGATCGGCGCGCGGGTAACGGTTGTCGCCGGAGAATTGACACAAATCCGAGAAGTTAAAAGCGGCTCTGGGTACCTCAGCCAGAACGATATGCGGTTGCATTTTGGCTTAGGCGATGTGACGCAGATTGATACGGTAACGGTGCGGTGGCTTTGTGGGCAGCTTCAAACCTTGCGGGATGTTAGAACAAATCAGGTGCTCGTTATCGCGGAAAAATAGGCACACGCCGATTGCAAACGACATGCTTCACATTTCGGCGTTTTCTGGCATACGTTTGCACCATGCCGAACAATCAGGGCGTGGTATTCATTGAATAAATCAACATCGTGGGGGAGATTCTCCATAAACATGTTTCGGAGTTTCGCATAGTGATAGTTTCCCTCAATCCATCCCAATCGGGAAATGAGCCTGTAGGTATAGGTATCAACGACAAAACTCGGTTTCTCTGCGGCATAGAGGATAATCGTATCCGCTGTCTCCGGACCGATGCCATAGATGGACAGCAGCTCTTCACGCAGCACCGGCACCGCTTGTGCAAACATCACATGCATCGGACGTGCTGCGATATGTTCCACAAGTGCCCGAACCTTTTTCGATTTCGCTCGATAGTAGCCTGACGGCCGAATAAGTTGCTCTAACTCAACTTGAGTGAGCGCGTGTATCCGTTCAGGCGTAAAAACATCTGCCGCTTTGAGATTATCAATCGCTTTTACCACGTTTCGCCACGCTGTGGCTTGCGTTAAGATGGCACCGAGTGCAACTTCAAACGGCGTATCTGCGGGCCACCACTTATGGCTACCGTGTTGCGCGCGGAGCTGATGGTAGAGGTGAAGTAGTTTTGTATTAAGATTTTCTTCAAGAACAATTCGCATAACTATAAGACGGCGGCTGTGCCGCCTACTTCCACAAAAGAGGAAAAATTATGGACATTAGTTTCAGTACTAGCGTGGGCAATAGCGCGTGGGGTCTTGCCGAATGTGCACAATGGGCGAAATCCAACGATTTTGACGCAATCCGCCCCAACGCCACAGGCGTTTTTGAACCGAGTCTGATTATACAATCCGGCGGCGAGGAAGTCAAGGAAATTTTGTCTGCTAACGGTATCTATCTCGCGGCGTTAACGGCGCATTGTAACCTTCTGGACGATGATGCAGAAAAGCGGGAAATCGCTCGCGATGCATTGCTGCAGGCAATTGAAGCGACACACATACTCGGTGCCCCAATCTTGGTGACGTATGCAGGCAGCCCTGTGAGCTGGCATTTCTATGGGCAATTTTCTTCTGACCCGGGCAACCCCGGTGACCGTTCTGTTGAACTCGCTGGACGATTCAAGCAGATGTGGACTCCCGTGGTTCGGTTCGCAGAAGAGAAAGGTGTGCGGCTTGCGTTGGATTGTGCGGTGCGCATGGGCAATATCGCTTGCAACCCCGACATGTGGGAACGCATCCTTGACGCAGTACCCTCGGAGGCACTGGGGCTATCCTGCGACCCGTCGCATTGGCTGTGGATGGGCATTTTACCGGCTGAGGATGCTATCCGCATGTTCAACGGCAAATGGTATTATGCGGATGTGAAGGATTGCGAAGTCAGTCCACGGATGCTTTTCCGACAAGGCATCATCGGCAACTGGTGGTGGCAGTATCGGGTACCGGGCAGGGGGCAATTGAACTGGGGCACGATTATCGGTGCGCTGCTGGAATCCGGCTACGATTATGTCCTCTGTGTCGAAAACGAGGACCGGGGTATGCCGGGGTTAGCCGGCTTCGCCCTCGGCTGTAGACACCTCCGCCAATTCTTGCCAATCGCATAAATATAGGGCAGAATGTGGCTTTACGCCCTTGAAATTGATTCCGATTTGTGTTAACCTATTTTGTATGCTACTTCGGAGTTTTTAAATTTTTTGATGGGCGAAAAGAATGAAAAAGCAATTACACCCTAAATCACACAGAATCGCCGTTCTTGCCGAAGGTTCATTTGGTGTCCTTGAATCAAAGACAGCCACGGTTTTGGTGCGCTACCTCCCCGACAATGTTGTTGCAGTCATCGATAGCACGAAGGCAGGAAGAGATGTCAACGATGTCATTGAGATTGGCGAGGGCATCCCGATTGTCCGCACGCTCGGTGAAGCGATGCAGTTTCAACCGACGATGCTGGCTATCGGCATTGCCCCGCCCGGCGGTGAATTGCCGCCTGCCTGGCGCGCAATTCTCCACGAGGTTATCGGTGCCGGCTTGCACGTCATGAGCGGGCTCCATCACTTTTTGAGCGATGATGCCGAACTTGCCGAACTTGCCTCAGCAAACGATGTTATCTTGTGGGATGCTCGAAAACCACCGGAGAATTTGCCTGTTGCAACGTGTAAAGCTGCTGATGTAGATGCCACCGTTATCCTGACTGTCGGTTCAGATTGCCGCGTCGGGAAAATGTTATCCGGCATAGAGGTTACACACGCTGCACGGGCGCGCGGACACAACGCCGAGTTTTGTCCAACAGGACAGAACGGCATTATGGTATGGGGGTGGGGTATCGCGATAGACGCGGTCGTCTCCGACTTTACGGCCGGCGCAGCGGAGCAGATTGTCCTTGAAGGTGCTAAAAATCACGACCTGCTCATCGTTGAGGGGCAGGGCTCACTGGTGCATCCGGGGTATTCCGGCGTAACGTTGAGTTTGCTCCATGGCAGTCTACCGGATGCGATGATATTCTGTCATCAACCCTCGCGGGCCACGGTCGCTCGGTATACGGTGCCGTTGCCCTCGTTGCCGCAGATGATTGCACAGTATGAGATGCTCACTGTGCCGATTAAACCTGCCAAGGTGCTCGGGTTGGCATTGAATTGCTTCGATCTGTCTGAGGCGGCAGCGCGCGAAGCAATTGTCGCAGCAGAGGCAGAGACCGGATTGCCTGCAACCGATGTGGTGCGGTTTGGCGCGGAAAAATTGGTTGATGCTATTCAGAAAGTGCATCGCGAGTTGTAGAGCGACTCGCTGCGTGCAAAACACATGACAGGAAAAATGCAACACGCATCTTTGTGGTTGCTTGCTGAATTGGAATCTGAAAGACGATGGGCTAAGTCGTTCGCCGATTCCCAAGATGTCTTGGCTACGCTGGCAGCGGAAGCACTTGCTGAACATCAGCGTGGCGAAACGCAAGAATTGGATCCGGAGAACATTTGAACTCAAAAACGACAAAAAAGTCCACTATCCGCTTCCGATTTACTCGGTACGGAGAGGTAGGTTTGGGTTTCTTTAGCCTTTGAACTAATTTTTAATTTGCCAAATAGTTTCAGATGCACTATAATAGTTTTGTTGCGTTTAGGATTTCAGCCAACTCAGGCTATCATCGAACATTGACTCTACCCATGCCAACATTGCAGAGAGGAGCATCCCCATGGCTTACAAACACCTCGCAACTAAAAAACCTTTTATTGTCAACAAAAACCTCGGCAGTGCGGTTGAAGTCGAACCCGAAGAATTGACGCGGACCAATGCTGATGGTTTGCCTGTCGCTATCCCAACACAGAAACAGAAATATGACTTCGATCGGAACGGCTGGCTCCTAATTCCGAGCGTTTTATCGGCACCGGAGATGGCGGAGATGCGCGAATTCTGTGAACGCCTGCACGCTGAACCTGACAGCATTCCGGAACCGCAACGGTGTGCACTCGGCGGCCCCTTGCAGCGTCTGGCAGACCATCCGGTTGTCGTCGGATTTCTAAACGAGTTTTTGGCATACCCACCCGCCGCCAGCGAGGATTGCTACGGATTTCGCATGGAAGAGACAGCTGCATTTTTCGGGGATACGGCGCAGCATTCTGAAACTGAGTCTGTTCTTCATAAGGGGAACGGCTTGTTTCGATTGCCGGGAGATTCTCACATCTACCGGTGTGTACCGGGGCGAGGGTGGAGCGGTTTAACGCGCGCCGTATGGGAATTAACGGAGGTCGCTGCGGAAACAAACAATATAAGGTTCATCGCGGGGAGCCACAAAGCCGCATACCCGATACCAGAAGAGGTAGTGGGCACACGCCGTTGTGCCGTAACAGCGGGGCAGGAGTCGAATTCATCGCTGTGGGAGACATATCAATGTCCGCCCGGTTCCCTCATCCTTTTCACGGAATCTGTGACGCAGACGCAGGTGCACCCGGGTGCTGCTAAACGCATTCGCATCTCAAATTTATACAACACCGTGGCAAGCCGCTGGTCAAGTTGGTTACCGCATCCGCAACTTCTTGAGGCAATGCCGCCCAAACGACAGACACTTTTTCGGGAAACCTACGCAGGCGGCAATGTTATCAACGGCGACTTTGGACAGCGCACATCCGCTTATCCCGCGGAAATTTAACCCCGTAATCGTCCCATACTGGGGGCGAGGAGAGCAAGTGAGATGGAAAAACATAAGGACAGAAATTTGCAACATTGGCGCGGCGCGTTATTGCCACCGGATACATGCGAATTGCCCAACCGAAATGCCGACGGGCTAACGATACCCGAGTTAACAGCAGAACAGCGATATGCTTTTGATACGCACGGTTGGTTTCTGATACCTGAAGTGGTTACCGGGTCGGCACTCAAGGAGATGCGCGATTTCGGCTATCGCCTCCACCATGAACCGGCATCTATCCCAGAACATGAACGCAGCGCGATTGGCGGCCCCCTTCAGAAGCTAATCGATCATCCGCTTGTTGTCTCGCTCCTCAACGAGTTCACAGCACATCCATCAGTGACGGGCCCAGAATGCTACGGGTTTTCTGTTGAGAGCACAAGTCTCTTTTACCGCACACCCGGTATGGGACGATTTGGGCCGCACAACGGCAACGGCTTACTCCGCTTTCCCGGCGATGTCCACTACTACAACGCTTTCCCCGGCAAAGGCTATAGCCCACATACCCGCGTTGTGTGGGAACTAAACGAAGTGAAAAAAGGACAAGGTGGCACGCTGTTGGTGACAGGCAGTCATAAATCGGTTTACACCGCACCGCCCGACATCCAAAACCCGGAGTCAGATATCTGGAGTACTTACGGATGCCCGGCAGGTTCGTTGCTTTTTTTCACAGAGGCACTCACCCACAGCGCGACGATATGGACGAATACAGAAAACGATAGGATCGCCGTTTTTAACTTGTATAGTCCTATCGACAGCGGTTTCGCGAAGGTTTATAAGCCGCATCCGAAACTGCTCGCCGACATGCCACCGATGCGGCGCACGCTGTTCCGGGACCGGTACGTCGTGGGTAACGTTAACGGCACACCGTGGCACTGCAAAGGGGTTTGACTAGCAAGTAATGTAAGAAATAAAAAAGTTGTTTGCTTTTCGCGCACAACTTGGCTTGCAAGCTTCGCCAAAAAGCAATGCATGATAACAGTTTTTACGAACTCCTCATCCACGCCTTAAAACAGACCGACATCCGCTTGGATCGCTTGGAAGCGAAGGTCGATGAGAAAGCGGATAAGGCAGATGTCAAAGCCTTGGCGGCAAGTTTTGACTAGCAAGTTTTGGCTTGCAAGCTTCGCCAAAAAGTTTGATGAGAAAGCGGATAAGGCAGATGTCAAAGCCCTGAGACAAGACCTTGACGATGTCAAAAAAGACCTTGACGATGTCAAAAGCCGCCTCGACCAGATTGAAAGCGAGATTAGAACGTTCAAATGGATGTAATGTAAGAAATAAAAAAGTTGTTCGCTTTTCGCTCACAACTTGGTGCTGGGTTAGCAGCTATGGGCGTTCTCATGGCATTCCTAAGAATGTTTTGACGCGTACTTTCTGACAAAAATCTCTGAAAGAGGGTAACCATGTCCACAAACCAACCAAACGTTCTCTGGATTTACGGCGAAGATCTCTCCCCAGATCTCGGCTGTTACGGCACACCGGCGGTGCAAACGCCGAACATTGACCGGCTCGCAGCAGAGGGAACGCGCTATACCAACGCTTTCGTCACATGCCCGGTCTGCTCACCGAGCCGCTCTGCACTCATCACTGGG
Organism: uncultured Poribacteria bacterium; assembly: GCA_958295855.1. Taxonomy (GTDB): domain Bacteria; phylum Poribacteria; class WGA-4E; order WGA-4E; family WGA-3G; genus CATQHH01. The sequence goes on from OY282383.1 coordinate 3,203,111, forward strand.
ACGTATCAAACCCACTTTGATGCCCACAACCATCGCAGCAATCGGGATAAACCTTTGCAGGCTGATATGAAACTCATCACCGATTGCTTCCGAGAGGCGGGCTATTTTACGTGCAACAGCCCCGGACCGCCCTATAACCGCCCTGGGAAAACAGATTTTAATTTTAAACGTGACAAGCCTTTTGATGGAATAGATTGGCGAGAACGCAGAATGCACGTCGCTTATGGGCGAAATACGCCGCAGAAGCAGGGTGACAAACCCCGCCCACAGGAGCAGCCTTTTTATGCACAAATCAACATTCCGGACACGCATCGCGTCTTTAAACCAGATGCACACCAACCTATTGATCCGGATACAGTGGCACTGCCTCCTTACTATCCAGATCATCCGCTCGCCCGAAAAGATTGGGCACTCTATCTGGAGAGCATCCAGATTTTAGATCGCAAGGTCGGACAGATTCTTGACCGGCTGGAGGAGGAGGGGCTCTCGGAGAACACCATCGTCTTTTTCATGAGCGACCACGGGCGGGCGCACATCCGTTGCAAGCAGTTCCTCTACGATGGGGGCATCCACATCCCATTGATTGTTCGATGGCCAGAGCACGTCGAAGCCGGTGCTGTCAGCGATAAACTCATCAGTGGCGTTGATGTCGCGCCGACGACACTTTCCCTCGCTGGGGTTGAGATTCCTGACTTTATGCAAGGACAAACCTTCCTCGGGGCAGATGCAACATCGCGCGACGCTATTTTCGCAGCGCGCGACCGGTGCGATGGCACGGATGATCGCATCCGGTGTATCCGAACGCACCGCTATAAACTGATCCGTAACTATCACCCCGAACGGCCCTATATGCAATTCAACGGCTACAAGAAACTGCAGTACCCGGTGTGGACATTGACGCGGGCACTCTCCGCGAAAGGTGAATTGTCACCAGCACAACAACAGTTCATGAAACAGACGCGTCCTGCCGAAGAACTGTACGATTTGACGGCGGACCCGCATGAAGTTAACAACCTCGCCGCTGATGAACGTTATGATACCGTGCGAAGCGAACTTGCCGCGCAGCTCAACACATGGATAGCCGCAACAGGCGACATGGGCGAAACCCCAGAACCGGCAACAGTTACCACTTATTGGGATGAACACATGGCAGAAAGTTTCAGGCAGAGCATGGAAAAACGGGGGCTCTCACACGATATAAGCGATGCGGATTACCTGACATGGTGGAAAAATCAACTCCTATAGATGCTTCCTTCGTAAGGCCGTTTGGCGAGAGTGTGTCCCCTTTTCTTCGTGCTTTGAAACGGGGTTATCCCCAGTGAACTTCGGGCGCGGGTTGGCACAATTAGATACCGGCTATTCTTCTTTTGGCACAGCAACACTATTGCAGTCTTGTCTCATGGAATAGCGAAAAAGACTGGTGCGGTTCCACAACGTGATTTACAGCTCGCACTTGACCGAAAACGCCAATTTGAGCAAGACGCCGCTATTCATACGTAGGAGAACCACAATGGCTGATAAAAACACTATCACAGATGCGGTTGAGATTATGCACCACCTCTATATTCGGGATAATCCCGAGGCCCTAGCAAGATTAGCGGAAGAGGAAATCAAATTAAGAATTGCCCATCATGTCTACGATTTACGCGCGGCCACGGGACAAACGCAAGAAGAATTTGGTGCCCTTGTGGGAATGGATGCTATTATCATTGACGCTCTTGAGGAATCGGACTATGAAGGCGATTCCCTCGCTGCACTCGCACACATTGAGAAAGCCTTCCTCAGAAACTTTTCAACCTTCATAGCGCCGGCAAAAGGGGTATACCCCAACGCTCTGCTCACTACAACTGTGACCGGATTCAAATTGAAATTTTTCCGATATCATCGCGACCGGACAGCGTTCCCGGGTAAACTCATGTCCTTCATATTTGAAGCGAAAACGCCGCACGCCACACATCACATCCTCAGTGAACTTGACCCGTGGGCTTACGCCATGATGCTAAATCGGAAAGAACTAAACATGTTCGCAGCGGCGGGAATAACAGAATGGTGTCATATTGAGGGAGGGCTCCAGGTGAACTTCACCGGAAACCCCGCCGAATACATGCACGCTGTGGATACGCACACCGAGCTCATTAACGCAATCATTGAGTACCTCCATACGGGGCAACTCACAGACTTCCACAAATGGCGAGAAGAGATTAGAACAGATGGACAGGCACGTTACCTCACCGAACTAGAGGAATCGCTACACGCCAAGATCTTTGAATGCTTTCCCGATGCTGAATGGCTAGTGCAGACACTCATCGGGTTTGTAAAAGCGCATGGGCTAGCCCGCAGCGTGTAAGACTATACTGCAAGCGTAATCAACAGCAAAGGCCCTACGGAGGTTCCCAATGAACGATATTGTCTATGGACACGGCGATGGCTTGCTAATACAAGATGGACATCGTCTCTTTCCAATCGGGTTTTATGAACTGCCAGCAGAAGAGGACGCACTGAGGGCTATGGCGGAAGCCGGAGTGAACCTCATCCGATGTGGCAGCGCAGACGCGCTTGACCGGGTGCAGGCACACGGCATGATGGGCTGGGTGCCGCTCTCGCTCCAATCTGGCGCAATCCCTGAATTCCAAGCACACGTGCGTACCCTCGCTGAGCATCCTGCACTTGCTGTGTGGGAGGGGCCCGATGAGGTGGTATGGAACTTTACGGCATATAGCGGGCTCTGGCGACAAGATCAGCTGGCAGTGTTCCCGAATCGGGGTGAATGGTGGCTACAGACACCGCTCGCAATCCAATACTCGGAAGAACGCGCCGCAGAGATTATGCCGAACATGCGCGAAGCCGTTGAATTCATCCGCAACGTTGATGCGCACAATCGGCAGGTGTGGATTAATGAGGCACGCGATAGCGACCTGAAGTTTGTCCGACAATATATTGACTTCGTGGACATCACCGGATGCGACGATTATCCGATTCGTGCGGATGCCCGTACTGCGGTGCGGGTCGCGGAGGCAACCGATAGGTGGCGACAGGTCGGCAGGGGCAGACCGGTCTGGATGGTGCTTCAGGCGTTTTCGTGGAACGATGTGGACGACAATCATGGCGACATTGCTGCGTTTCCTACCTTCGCCGAATCCCGGCTGATGGCTTATGCCTGCATTACGCACGGTGCAAGGGGCATCTTGTATTGGGGCTCCAGCTATCTCAAATCTGAAGGACATGAGGCGTTTCGGCAATCGCTTTACGCCCTGACAAGCGAACTCGCCGCGCTCCAACCCTTTCTTATCGCCCCGACGGAACAGTATGTTGCAGCGAACGCCATCGATGATGGGCGCAGTGATATACCCGCTCCTGTTCAGGTGCGCGGTGTGAGCCTCACTGCGAGAAGAATTGGGCGAGAGTGGCTTATTGTCCTCGTCAACGAAGATGAACATGCCCACATGGGGGTGGCAGTCACGGGGTTGGATGCCCTCAACGGCACCGAGTTTGTAGAACTCTACGGTGATGAGAAAGCGACTGTGTCTCAAGGTGCGTTTGTGACACGGCTTCGCGGCTTGGAAGTCAAACTCTTCGCGACAGACAGGAAATGGGAAACAGCGCGCCGTGACGGCAGAGAATTTGCCTTGTAGGAGCGGGGCCCTGTCTCCGCCCCTTGCCCGATCATCCGAGTTCACCGTAGGGGAAACCGGTCTCCGTGCCGGTTTCCCGCCTGCGTAGCATAATGTGAGAAATGCGTTTGAATAGCAGGTTTTGGAAACCTGCAAGCTTTGCGGCTAAAGGTATGTCTCCCCTGCTTTGCAGGGGTAAATACCACCTGCGCCCAAGTTGCGCGCGAAAAGCAAGCAACTTTTTTATTTCTTACTTATGCGACGTGCATTCGCCAAAAAGGTTGTTCGCTGGGCAGGCACAAGACTTGCCTCTACAAACTTGGTATAAAATAATGAAAAACCGATTCGGCTTTGATGCCCCAAAACACAAACCGATTGAAGAATCCATCCGATGGGCGGCAGAAAACGGCTTTGGATATATCGACTTTCAAGCCGATGTCCCGCCGAACAATATTGCTGCATTTGACAACGCGCGCATCCGCACGGTGCGCGACCTGTGCGAAAAACACGAAATCGCTATCGGCATTCACCCATCTTCCGCTATCAACAACGCCGAGTACGTGCCAATCATGTTTGAAGCTGTTGATAACTATCTCTATGCAAATTTAGAATTTGCCCAACAGCTTGGGTGTGGGTGGCTCATCGGGCATGGCGGGTATCATTTCGGGGATGTCGCACAACGCCGCGATGCCGCCATTGAACGCATCCAGCGATTGGTAAACAAAGCAGAACAGGCAGGGATAGGCATCTTCTTTGAAAACCACAACCGTGAACCAGAGCATGCCGAAATCCACTACATCCCGCATAACGTTGCGGAGACGCGCTGGTTTTTCGATGCAATTCGTTCCCCGTATCTCAAGTGGGCGTTCAATGTGGCACATGGCCATCTCGTACCGGAAGGGTGGCAAGGCTTCTTGGATGCGTTCGGCGTAGAGAACATCGGCCAAGTTCGCCTCAACGACAATACCGGTGAGTATGAAATCCACCTCGTCCCCGGCGAAGGGACAATCAATTTTGCGGACATGTTTGCACAATTGAATAGGCGTGGCTATGAAGGTTGGTTTAGTCTCGGCTTCGGCGATGATGGGGATAAGGTGCGGGTACGGGATGAATTTACCCAGTACTTGTAGGGGCGATTTATGCTTGCGGCCAACAGGATTACTTTTTTCATTGGATTTCTCCTTTGGGGAGCTCGTCGTGCTATAAACATATAGATGCTGATTCAGACAATTTAACGATAAAACGAATAAACAGAAATCCCCCAAATCAACCGGATTAGCACCCAAGTGCCACCGACAATAAATTGCCCAAGAATGAGTCCCAAAAACAGCGGCAACACCCGATGATAGAGACGAATGCCGCCAAACCGCAAGATCAGATTCTTGAGCGCCCAACTAATCAGCACAGAAAACCAGAGCCAGCCGAACGTCCACATACTGCTCGCAACAGCATAGCCGGTTGGATGAAACGGGAACATCGGAAAACGCGTGCGCAACCACCACAGCAACCCTGTAAACAGAAACCCGACTCCCATAAAGGTAACGGCGGGGATGTTCGTTTCTGTCGGATAATAAAGCCATGAGCGGAGCATGTTATAGCCGCCGCTGCCCAACCCCGGATTCGCACCGATATTGTAGGAGACAATCAGATACGACCAGAACGAGGCGAGGATACCGAAAAACACCCCACACATCATCGCCACTACCATGCGTCCCGCTCGCATGTTCGCTACTTCTACAAGTTTAAAACCTTCCAATGTATGGGGCATCGGATGCGCGCGATAGCCGCGATTAAAGGCGAAATAGAGCGACATCATTGTGAGACTCTGCGGCGGAATAGCGCGCGAGCCGAGCGAATCGATGATGAACTGCCGCGGGTTTGCCACAAACATCTCGTGAGTCGGCGGTCCGACTTCAGCGCGCACGCGGGTGATACCGAGCGCAAGCAGGTAATAGATAAGAAAGTACAGGGCTATCATCCACACTGCCATGCCGCCGCGGTGAGAAAATATGAACAGGAAGAGCACACCGCCTATTAACCCCGCTGTTGGCCACCGGTAATCTATAGAATCCTGCATCTCAACGGGCAGTTCCTGCTGTTTTTTGCCGATGAGGTTTCTAAAAATCGCATAAAAATGCTTTCGCCCGCCGTAAAGCCCAAAACAGGCGATGGCGAGATACGCCCCCACCCCTTGCGGGCCATCGTAAGGGAAGCCCGGCAAAATCTGTAGCCCCATTGCCCGCCCTAAAATGCGCTCACCTTTCCAGAATAGGTAAAAAAACCAGAGCGAAAACGACATTTCCAACGGCATTAAAAATGCAATCCCCACACCGAATGAGAGGATATAGACAGGTGTCCAGCCGATTGCATCCCACGGCTTTTCTGTGAAATAGATGCTGAGGTCTGCCTGGCGCACCGGTATCTCCGGAAATGTAGGGATGAAGGCGTGGATGCCGTTAATCAGGTCAATGCCGCCCGCAATCGCAAACCCCATCCACAGCATTTTGTTTTTAAAGAGCCGCCCATCTGAGTACGTCATTTCTATCGGCAGCCGGACAATCGGGTAGGACAGCCGCTCTCTTTCAATCCACTGCTTCCGTAGGAGCAGATCGATGCAAATCATCACCCATATCAGTACTGACAAAAACACAGTCCACCATAAAATCGGTTCCCACCATGCTGCCAGATACCTTTCTGTGTAAAAGGTTGTGTCCCCATCGTAGAAATCTTGCAAAACGGTGACATCGCTGAGCGTCATCCAGCTGGGTAGATAACGCCAGAAGAGTTGTTGCCATTCATTTTCAGTTGTGGCGAACCAAAACCCGTTCGGAATCACAGGCACCACCGTTTGCATCATGTCGTGCCCCGCAATCGCCGAGGAGATAGAGAGGATGACGTAGATAGTGAGCAGCTCCCCCTGCCGGAACGCGAAACGGGGCAGCAGCAATTTCAGCAAGAAGTTGAGGCACGTCAACACGACTAACGTTACCACCACATTGTAAATCAAGGACATCGTGGTAGGCAAAGTGCTCCAGTAACGGAGATGATTCGCCATAATAAAATAGGTATTGGGCGGAATCAGGACGATGCCGAGCAAAATCGCGCGAAACGTCACGCCCGGGCGGCCAGCCTGCGGTGTTTCTTGAAGATTTGGCGAATGTTTTGGTGTGTTTGTCATAAGGCTGTTGGGTGGAGTTTGCATGGAGAGTTAATATGAAAAATCGGGTTTTTTCATATAACCTCTTAGAAAAGTTAATAGCATTTAAAGTATACCGCATCTGTGGAATTAATACAAGAGAGTTTGCGTAAAAGGATTTTCCCCCTGCTTGCAGGGGCGAATCCTATCCATTCTTTTTGTAGGCGAGGTTTCTAACCGCGCCTACAAGAAGAGAATCGTGCTACCAAAACAAGGAAAATCAGGAAAGATAACACACAAAACAGTCCGATATGCCACACCCAGAGTTGCGTTGGATCTGAACGGATAACTGATAATAGGGTGCAGAGCGGACTCATCGCCTCGAACATCGGAATTGCGTCAATGTGCGGAAATGGAATCAGGGGAAGGAAGGTGATGAACAGGACAAACCCATAACTTATACCTTTTGCACGGGCAGGCGTGTGCCATAACGCGATACCGATGCCGCTCAGTGCGAAAAAAATGCAACTCATCAAGAACACCGCACCGCATTTCACCAATTGCGACAGTGCCAACCCGCCTATGTAGCTTGAGAGTGCCAACAAGGGCAGCGTTAGCCAAACGCTCCACAACGCCCAAAGCACAACAGCACTGAGCTTGCCTGCCAAGATTTTCCAATGTGCCAACGGCGTTAACCGCAACAGGGCACCGTTTCCCTCATCACCCCCTCGGTTCGCGTTGTGGGCGCGCTCCATGTGCAGAGATTCGACCGCGTGCCTCGGCACCCAAAATTGAAAAATAAAAAGGGCGATGATGAAGAGTGCATACACCTGTTTTCCGACATCAATAGCAATTCCTGTCCGCCGATGGGCATAGAATTCAACTGTCGCCACAAACAGCAAGAGCGCGAGCACACATAGAGTCAAAAACTGGATACGCCGATATTTGCGGGAACGGCTATAAAAACGGAGGTGTTTGAGGATAATGGCGAACATAATTTTGGGGTGTGGTATTTATCCCTGCTTTGCAGGGGCAGATACCTTTCATGGCGCAGCCTGCCACAGTGCTATTTTCGTTTATTGTGATTGACATCCTTTGATAAAGATGCTATTTTAAATGCACAAGTACTGTATCCACCTTAATCTTGTAGACGCGGTTTCCAACCGCGCTGCTGGCTCGTGCTGTGTCCAGTTTCAATTTGTTTGCTTTCTTGATTTTTGACTCGGCACTGGCAAAGCAAAAGGTTTAAGTCCGTCTTTTCAGTCGGCTTTGGGCAGACACTACGGAAACCCTGCCCGTACAGGTGAAGGAGGTTTTTATGGCTAAGCTCAATATCGCTTTAGTTGGTGCAGGGCGGCGCGGTGGTGGCGCGCACCTACCCGTTATTGCGAAACTCAAGGATATCTATAATCTCGTCGCGATTTGTGATATAGATGAGCAAACGGCAACGCGCTACGCCAAACAATACGGTGCGACACCGTACACCAACGTCCGAGATGTCGTCGCGCATGAGGAACTTGATGTTGTTGATATTACCGTTCCCGGTATCGCCCATCACGCAATCGGCTGCTTTATGGCAGATGCAGGCGTTCACATCCTCTGTGAAACCCCCATCGCTGTGACGCTCCCAACAACCGACTTGATGATTGCCCGCGCCAAAGCGAATAACGTCAAACTTGAGGTAGCCGAAAACTATTACCGCGCCCCGCGGGAGCGGTTTTTGTCAAAGGTTATTGAATCAGACGTTATCGGCGATGTCGCCCGGATTTACCGCATCTTCTATGAAGGCGGCTATCATGGGATGAGCATGCTTCGCCTCCGCGCGGGCGGCGAACCGAAGTCGGCACTCGGTATCACACAGGCGAGCCCTGTGATTCCGATTATCGACCGGATGAAACGGCATCACACAAGTGAAAATTGGAGCCTCGGTTTTATTGAATTCGACAACAGTGCAACAGCCCTTATGGTTTACTCCAACGTCATCCATGCACGTTCCTTGGGACGTGGCCAAACGGGCATCTCACAGATTGACGGTAGCAAAGGCACCATCGTCGGTGAGGACATTTACGTAACACCTGCAGCAGAACTGCAATCTGGCGCGAAAGGTATCGCTTACCGCCCCAAACGTACCACAATTGACGTGGACGGGGTGGATGTAATTGAAAACATCGAGTTGGAACTCCCAGAACAAACGGTGACGTGGGAGAATCCGCTCAAAAACTATCCGCTCTCCGAAGGACAGATTGCAGTAGCAGATGAACTGCTCAGCATCGCCACGGCTGTGCTTAACGATACCGAACCGGAATACGGCGCGGCGCGCGGGAGGCAAGACCAGGAGATGAACATTGCCATGAGCGAATCTGGCAAACGTAGCCGGGAAACGCTTACTTTCCCCTTAACCGAGTTAACTGAAACGGAGCGCGGCATCCACGCAAACTACCAACAACAGTACGCGCATCCGATTGAAGATGTTGAGGCGGGAATTGATACGTTCTTTCCACGCCGCTAAGCGTTCTATTGTTGAATGAGGTTGCCATGCCTCAACCTTACTGCCTAGCATAGCAGGCTCTACAAACGGATTCAACGTTTTTCTGAACAGCAGGCCCCGGGCGGCACGCTAACGAGATTAGGAGGTGTCAATTATGGCATTTAGTGATTTCAAGACAATCTCTGACGTTCAAGAGAAATTCAGAATCAGACATGTCGAAAATGACTTCGTAGGCAGTGAGGAAAGCACAAACTCCCCTTCGGAGCACTTTCGGCAAGAATTGGAATTCAGCACGGAATACATTGATGTCTTCGCGTCCGAGGCATCACGGCGTGAATTTATTATTTTGCCTATTTTGCGGGACATCTACAAAGCGTATGCCGAGGACTACGCGCTCTGGGTACAGAAATCCATCGTCTACGATGAGACGCTCAGTGGCACGCCAGATTACCTGATCTCTACAAGATCTGAATTGGGCAAGCGCGTTGTCGGAACCCCGCTGATAATTCTGGTTGAGGCGAAGAAGAATGATTTTGAACAAGGCTGGGGGGAATGTCTGGCAGAGTTAGTGGCGGCACAAAAAATAAACGCTGAGCCAGATGTCCCGGTGTATGGTATTGTCAGCGATGGCACATTGTGGCAATTTGGGCACCTTGTTGGCGATGCCTTCATCCAAAACAGAACGAGTTTCACCGTGGATGATTTGCCTACCCTCTTTGGAGCCATTAATTTTGTATTCAAAGCGGCAACTGACGCATCTATTGTCCAAAGTCAGCGCGGGCATAACAGCAATTGACAGAGTTTATACCTAAAAACCACGCCGCCAGAAAAATGCACAAATTGCGTCAGTCCTCTTGAAAATTAATTGAAAATCCCTAAAATTTTTTGTTGCCAATAGGTGTGTTTCATGATATACTATAAATAATAGCCGACTGTCACACCTCAGCAAAGGAGGAATGAAGAACATGGGAATAGGCGGAATGGAAATCCTTTTTATTCTTGTGATTGCGCTTGTAGTTTTCGGACCGAAAAAATTACCGGAAATGGGGCGTTCTTTAGGAAAAGCCATCCGAGAATTTAAGAGTGCGGGCAACGAGCTCCAGGATGAGCTGACCAAGGCTGCAGACGAGGTAGATCTGGAGAAAGATAAAAGTATGAAACAGCCGAAATCGTCCTGAAGGAAGGCGCATCTAAAAAAATGCAATCTAATGATGTAGGAATGACCTTTTGGGAACACCTTGAGGAGCTTCGGCGGCGAATTATCGTCTCAGCTGTCGCAATCGCGGTCTTCACGATTTTGAGTTTGTCCTTTAGCAAACCGATTGAGAGGGTAATTCTGTTTCCGTTGGAAACCTCTATTTACACGCTGCTTGCGAATGCAATTGATGTCGCAAGCGGTGCTGAAGCATCTACGTTGGGGTTTTTAGCACTCACCTTGCGCAGCGGCACCTCAAATATCAACGCGGAACTCTTCAAAGTCGGACCCTTAGAAGGGATTATGGCATACCTGAAACTGGGAATTACGACCGGTATTCTGCTCGCGCTGCCGCTAATCCTTTATCATATATGGGCATTTGTGTTCCCAGCGTTGAATACGAAAGAACGGCGGTTTGCGGTGCCTCTGTTTTTAATTATCGTCGTGTTTTTCATTCTCGGTGCCACTTTTGCTTACTTCATCGTCACACCGGTGGTGTTACAATTCTCGGCACAGCTGCTGCCAGAGCTGCCCAACCGGTGGGATTTGGAAAAGTATATTAACTTTGTGACACGGTTAATTTTAGGCTTCGGCATCGCTTTTGAATTACCCATCGTGATGGCGTTTCTTGCCCGTATTGGCGTTATTGACTCGCGTGGCTTTCGTGAAAAACAGAGTTATGCTTTGTTGGGAATCTGTGTCATGTCTGCGCTATTGACCCCGGCGGATCCAGGTTCAATGCTGCTAATGGCAATTCCGCTCTTTGTTTTGTATCAACTCGGCATTTTCTTCGCATATCTCGTTGAAAAGGAGGCTGAAACTTAATGGTTAATGCATTTTCGAGACAACAGCTCGCTTTGCTCTATCAACTACAGGGAAGCGACCTGGAGTTGTTGGCTACCCACAAGCAGCTGCAAGTTATCCCACGCCAAATTGAACAGTTACAGGCGGGTATAACAAAGTATAGAGCAGTGCTCACCGCGAAATCGGCGGAGCTTGGTGAGGCGGAAAAAGCACAACGCGCAAGGAACGCTGAGCTAGAGATGAACGCGGTCCAACGCGAGAAATATAAGGCGGAACAGCGGGAAGTGAAAACGAATGAAGCCTATGATGCCCTAGAACGCCAAATTGAATTTCTCAATCAGAAAGATGGGGAAGCCGAAGACGCAATTTTGGAACTGATGGAGGATAGCGACCTGTTGAAGGCAGAATTAACGGAACTGGAAGCCGAGGTAGACCGGGAAGATAAGAAAACATTTGAGCAAACGGCAGAACTCCAACAGGAACAGAAAGCCTTGGAAACGCAGATGACTGAAAAGTTGGCCGAACGGAAGGCATTTCTAACCAAAATCGACAAACGCCTCAGCGAGCACTACCACCGGTGGTTTGAGCGGCAGAAGACCGGTTTTGTGGCACTCGGCGAAAACGGCACCTGTGGCAGTTGCCACATCGCAATCCAGCCGCAAACGCTCAAGGAGGCGCAAAAGTATGAGAAACCTGTTTACTGTTCAAGTTGTAAAAGATTGCTTTATGTGCAACCCCTTTCACCGGATATCCCGTTTCCATAGGACGGTATCCTAGCCTTGTCTAAACAGAAGATTGCTGCAACCGCTGATAACCATGACTCGACCGTGTCTAAACAGGAGATTGCTATCACATAATGCCCTTTTTTGTAATTGATGAACAACCTGAAAAACAGATTTTTGATGGTGCTGCGATACGGACGCTTCACGGCGAAAAAATAATGATGTCGTTTGTTAATCTACAACCGCACAGCATTGTCGCAGAACACAGCCACCCCCATGAACAGATGGGCATGGTGCTGGAGGGAATGTTTGAGCTATCCATTGATGGTGAAGCCAGGAGACTCAAAAAGGGTGACGCTTACCTGATTCCTTCCAATGTAAAGCACAGTGCCAAAGCCTTTGACGAACCTGCCGTTGCCCTTGACATTTTTAGTCCGCCACGCGAAGATTACAAAACCTACGGTAAGCGAATAAATGAAAACGTGTCACCCAATTCAAACACTTGAAGCAACAGGTATTGTCAACGCCGGCATCACGCTGCGTCACGGCGGCGTTAGCCGAGCCCCTTATGCCTCACTAAACCTTGCGCACCATGTGGACGACGATGCCAGTGCAGTTACAGCCAATCGACAAATTTTCTTCCAGCACACCGGCTTAGTAGATGTGCTCTACTGTCGTCAAATCCACAGTGCGTGTGTCATTGATGTGGATGGAGAGTCGGTACACACTGGCGAGGCAGCAAACCCCGCCATGACTATCACCTGTAGAGATTCCGAAGCGGGCAGTGCCGATGCCACCTTGACATTGGGCAATCTTCGTCAATCTGTGAGGCACTATATGTCTGGTATTAAATCCGGGCAACACCGGCACGCCCCTTACAGCGACTCCATAAAAACGGGGGACGCGCTTGTTTCTGCTCAGCGCGGCGTTGCATTAGGCATCTTCACAGCGGATTGTGTTCCTGTCTTTATTTTAGATATTGCAACGCCTGCTATTGGTATTGCGCATGCAGGGTGGCGGGGCACCTTATCACGAGTCGCCGTCAATGCACTTGCCCGAATGAAAACGCGCTTTGGGACTATTGCAGAAAATTGTCTAATTCATTTAGGGCCCTCGATCCAAAAGTGTTGCTATACCGTAAGTCCAGAATTGATTACCCAATTTGCGGAGCACTTCGGTAGCACCGTACACGATAAAAAACACCTGAGCCTCCAAACTGCCAACATTCGCCAATTGGTTGAAGCCGGTGTGCCTGCCGCTTCGATTTCCGTATCTCCGTTTTGTACTGCCTGTTGCACTGATAACTTTTATTCACATCGCGCTGAGAGGGAAATAACGGGCAGGATGCTCTCATTTATTGAACTCAGGTGAAAACTGAAAAACTGAAACGTCACGCTTGCATTCTCTCGGAAAATATGGTATCATTAATAGAGGCGACTGTCGCGAATGTTTAGAGGCAGTGATTTCGGGAAGTTGTTTTCAATTAGCAACTTAATAGATGAGTGGGGAAAGTAGAAGATGCGTCCTCTATTTGCAACGTTATCAATTGTTACCGGTATCATAGGGCTGATTTTTATCTTTCGAGGTTGCAGCCATCCTGCTAAATATCAAGAAGTTTTGTCGGAAGAAAAACAGAGCGCAGTTCGAGTCACACAAGTCTACACGGAGGCAATGCACACCGTTACAGTCGGTGTAGGGATTGTTGGGTTGGGAGTGTTAATAAGCCTTGTCGGTGTCTTGCTTTGCAATAACCGGCCCGTGGAGAACGTCTCATCAGATGTCTCCGAGAAGGTTTCCGTTACCGAAAAAGATGAAAACTCTCAACACGAAGAGGCCGCCGCACCCCACGAAAAAGTTGACACTTGAGGTTGCCTCCGAGATTTTTTATTGGATAGCTGAAAAATATGGAAGACCGGATTGCTGACAACCTTTCCAATGTTAAGGAACGCGTGGCGGCTGCTGCAAAGCGGAGCGGCCGCACCCCAGATTCGATAAGGCTCGTTGCTGTCACGAAAGGGCGTTCGGTAGCAGAAATTCAGACAGTCCTTGCCGCGGGTGCTAGCGACATCGGTGAAAACCGAGTGCAGGAGGCACAACAGAAGTATGCGCCGGTGAATTCGCTTACAGAAAGCGCAGAAAATCCTGGCCCGACAGATAAAGTGTGCAGGTGGCACCTTATCGGACATTTGCAAAGAAATAAAGTGAAACCGGCGATAGAGATGTTTTCGTTGATTCATTCAGTGGACAGCATGCGGCTTTTAGCAGAGGTAGCGCGCCGCTCGGAAGGCCACGGGCAGCAGACAGATGTTTTAATTCAGGTAAACACAACTGGCGAGGCAAGTAAATACGGCTTAGGCTCGGATGCCCTGCTCGATTTCATGGAGGAGTCTCTGACATACCCCGCTGCTCGCATCGTTGGGCTAATGACAATGGGGCAGTTAAGTCATTCCCCGGAGGCAAACCGTCCAGCTTTTGCTTTGTTGAGAACCCTTGCCGGAAAGGTAAGCGCGCATCGATTTCCCGGCGTTACCATGCAGTATCTCTCCATGGGAATGACAAACGACTTTGAAATTGCAATTGAAGAGGGCGCGACTCTTGTAAGAATTGGGAGAGCAATCTTCGGAACTTCTCCCGAATCACTGTAGTGACGATGCCTGGGGGCTCGCCCGGGGTTGCCGTTAGGAGAAAAAGGTGGTAGAAAACCTTAGATTGGGTGTAATAGGCGTTGGGAAAATGGGCGGCATTATCGTCCGGGGCATCGCTGATGAGGTATTATCTGCACAGCAGATTTGGATTAGCGATCTGGACAGGAAACTGGTCACGCAGCTCTGCAATGAAAAAGGGGTGAATGCTGCATCAGATATTGCCGCTCTGGTTGAAAAAACAGGTGTCATACTCTGTGCAGTGCCGCCTGCGGCTGTGCCACACGTCCTGCCACAGGTCGCGCGCAGCTTGTCACCGCCACAATGGATGATTAGCATCGCGGCTGGCGTGGCAACAGCAACACTTGAATCCTACTTTGACACCCCACCTGCGATTGTTCGAGTAATGCCCAATATCGCGGCTTCGGTTGGTGCAGCCATATCGGTGTTAGCGTCAGGCAGTGCAGCGAACGATGCGCAGCTTGCGACCGCGCAAAAAATTTTCAACGCTTGCGGTACCTCGTTGGTGATGGAGGAACGCCTTATGAATGCCGTAACCGGCGTGAGTGGTAGCGGGCCAGCCTATGTTGCCCTTTTCATTGAGGCTTTAGCGGATGCAGGTGTCCATGTCGGTTTGCCTCGACAGGATGCACAAGCACTGGCAACGCATACGGTGTTAGGTGCCGCAAAAATGTTAGCCGAAACTGAGGAACACCCAGCAGTTCTGAAAAATCGTGTCACCACACCAGGCGGTACAACAGCCGCTGGACTTCACGCCTTGGAACAAGGCGGCTTGCGCGCAACACTCGCAGAAGCCATCCTCGCTGCAACGGCGCGTGCGAAAGAACTTGGCAACACATAATTTTGTGAGGTAACAAGACGAAAACTATGGATTTACTGGCCTGGCTCCTCATTAAACTGCTTGATATTTACATTCTAGTGGTTTTAGCGAATGTTATTCTTTCTTGGTTTGTTTTTGGCACACAAAATTCGGTTGTGAGGCAAATCTACTGGCGGACTAGTCAAATCGTCGATCCGGTTTTAACTCCGATTCGTAGAGTACTGCATCCAATGACCCAAAATTTTGGTATTGACATTTCACCTTTTGTGTTGATTATTCTGTTACAGATTTTGACTCGGATGCTCTTGCCATAAAGGGGCGGGAATCTGTTGGCCGCGGTCAAAAAAACTGGGTGCAGTTCGCACAAAAAAGCACAAAGTCATCAGAAATCCGCTTGCTAAACTGGCACGCGATGCAGAGGCAACAGTACGAAAAACGTTATGAAAAAAGGAAACTCCTCTCCAAAAAACGTGACACCTAATCAGGGCGAAGACACAAAGGCATCAGATAGTGCCCAGTTTATTGAACGGCAGCGCGAAGAATTGATTCTGGAAGTCTGGGCTAACGCCAATATGTACCCCGGTGCAACCAAAAAAACGGACGTAGCCGTTCGCGCCAAGGCGGATGTCGCGGGGGTGCCTGCAGCTTCCGTACCCGAAACAAGAAGCTATGTGCTTCGAGAAATGCCGACACAGATTCACGCGCTCACGCTCAATACGCTTTGTAGAAAGATTTGTCAGGACATTTTTCTGAAAGCGGAGATAATGCAGGGGCATCAGGTGACTTATGTTCCCGCCTGGGAAACCTATCCAGCCTGTATTGAGGAACAGGTAATAGCAGAGGCAAAATCCGAAGCCCCTATAAACCTGCCCGGCTTCCGAAAACGGTGCCGTTCGCTCCACAAACAGAAACTAGCAACACAGAAGCAAAAACTCCATCAGCTCGGCATCTTTGCCGATTGGGATTCGGCGCAGAAAATGCTTGAGGCGCGGCAGGAAGCAAAGCTAATCGGCCTTATCAGCCGCCTGCGGGAGTATAGTTATCTCCACGACCTGCCGCAACTCAGCCCATGGTGCCCGAAGTGCTCTGCACCGCTCAATGCAGGGAAGGTTGAACAGATACCCTCAGAAGTGTTACACGGGTATGTGAAGTTCCCTTTCAAAGTCGGTTTGGAGGAATTTGGCGTGGATGTCTTCTTTTGTGGGCAATTGCCACGCATCTGGGAAATAGCAGGTACCATGGCACTGGGCATTACTGAGGATTCGACTTATTGGCTTACCCAATTTGAGGATGAATATCTCATCTTCGCTGAACCGCAACTGAAACATTTTCAAAAACACCTCTCGAAAGGCGAAGCACGCCCCAAACGGATTAGAAAAGTGAAGTGTGCTGCACTTACACAATGCACCGTGTCGCATCCACTTTTCCTATCCAAGGAGTTAGATATTATTGCGGTGCCGGAATCTGTAGTTTCAAGGGCAGCTGCAACACTCGAAAAATTGGGGTTAAAAACCCCTCCCACAGGGAAAAATGAAGCACTGTCAGGCATTATTCATCTAAATCCAGCACATCATCCGTTGAGTTACCACATCGCTCGAGCGTTGGATATAAATTCCACCGCTATTTTTGATGAAACCGGAAAATTCACCGAAGAAGCAGGCGCGCTGTGTGGATTAAATCTGTTTGATGCTGAGAAGTTTATTGTCCATGAATTGGAAAGGTTCGGATACCTTCTGAAAACACAGCAAGAGGAGCTACCCCAACCCCACTGCCACCGTTGTAAGCAATTATCTGTCTTCCGGCCATGTTCACAATGGGTGTTCTCCATCTCCGAAAACCCCACTACAAGGAAGCTAATCAACGCCCCAGAATACTGGGACAATTATGGTGATACCGCGCATAAAGATATCGGCGATGTCCAAAAAGCAGTCTCGGATTTCACCGACTTGCAAGTCTCAGCGCAACGACAGTGGGGCATGCCCCTGCCGATTCTGATCTGTGACGAGTGCGATGAACCGCTTACCGATAAAAGTACACTTCGTGCAATCCGCAATTCTATTCGACGTGGGTTTGAGTTCTGGTTCCGATTGAGCGTAGAAGAACTGTTACCCGCGGATACCCGTTGTCCGAGCTGTAATTCAAACGAATTTCGGAAAGAAGCAACGCTTATTGAGAGTCATTTTGCAAACTTACTTCAGATTATTGACAACTCTGACTTCAAGAAAGCCCCTGGGGGAGCTACCAGTGTCGCATTTGTACCACAAACCGGGTTTTCAGAGTGGTTAGCCGAAATCAGCGTCATCTCGGCGGCCCTTAGCAGAAGCCGCCCCATTAAAGAGAGTCAGCCCTTTAAGCAGCTAAAACTCAGTTCAATGCCGAAAACTGACAGCACTTATAAGATCGAAGATACCTTTCTCAATAAGTATCCGGCTGATGTGCTGCGGCTGGTTGCGATAACGCCCGTGGATTCGGGGTTGGAATGCACGTCGCATTTGGGCGAATTACGCCGCAAAACCTCTCTTGAGACACTCGCCGAAAGGTACCTAACAGAATATAGGCAGCTGCAAACCTTATTGCAGGATATGAACGCTCTACTCTACGGGTTTCTCCTTGATGTTCAAAATGGAGATGTATCGGGGTTAGAAACCCCTCTCACAACGGATTTGGAGCAAGTGGAAGATGATTTCAATCTATTCTCCGATGAAAGTTCCTGGGAAGAGCAGGAACACGATGGCTGGGTTAGAAACCCCTCCCACACCCAAGAAGGTATTGCCGGACAACCAGTCTTATTTAATCCTAATTTGGAAGATTCGGGTGCCGGCACAGCCGGGGATGCCGCCCCGGACAAAAAACTTCTCATGGACTCGCTTGCAATCGCTGTAACGAATCAACTTTTGCAAAAGGTACAGCACGCTTACGAGAACAGAGATTTTCATGAAATGTGGAAGTTGTTGATGGATTTCTGTGAAGTCGACCTCCGATTTTATGTCGATGCCATAGGGGCACGTCCTACTGCAACGCTCCACTCAGCGCAAAGTACGCTATTGATGATAAGCACCGTGCTCCTACAGCGCTTAGCCCCGCTCACACCTTTTTTAGCGGAAAATTTCTATACCCTGATTTCTATGGATGGCGCGGCGGAGACTCACAGCATTTTTCAGAAAAACTGGAACCAACTACAGCCAACGCAATCCCACAATGTAGGCACTGCACCTGCTTCGCCCGTGTTAGCACAGTGGAAAACTCTTAAAAATGAATACCAATCAAAAGCCTGAAACAACCACACGTAAACTTGGCATAAAAGATTTGTATAGCAAATTCTTATGGGAATGTCGAAATGTGCTGCCGTTAGTTTGCCTAGCGATTCCTATTCTACTGCTGGATTGGACGAGCAAATGGCTTGTGCAGAGGCACATCCATCATGTTACTGAAGTCATTCCAATTATTCCCGGTTTCTTCAACCTTCGGCACGATAGGAACAGCGGTGCTGCTTTCGGTGTGTTAGCTGGACACAGACTGTTCCTGATTCTGATTACTATTGTCGCTTTAGTCTTCATCTTTGCCTATTACCTCCGATTTAGAGAGAGTCGTTGGATGCAAATTGCCCTCGGTTTTCTGCTTGGCGGTGCTGTTGGCAACTTCATCGACCGCCTCTACTTGGGGGAAGTCGTTGATTTTCTCCAATTTGGCATAGAAAGCCAGCAGCTTTTTTGGCCGACCTTTAACATCGCTGATGTTTCTGTTTGTATAGGGGCAGGGATGCTGATTGTTTACCTTTTCCGCAACCGTCATCAGCACAGCGAGGCTTCATAGGAGAACAAACTATGTCCAAATTGAGCGTTCAGTTATTCGTGCTCCACACGGCACTTATTTTGTTAATAGTGCCACACGCAAAAGCGCAAGCGCGAAACCTTCCCCCTACACAGCAAACACAACAAACAGAACAGGAGGAATACAGCGAGAATGCTTTGCGTCGATTTGAGATTATCACGTTGAGCTCCCTTCCGTTTACTGCTGTTCACAGTTACTTGGTGGTGCGCGGCATAAAAATGTATAGCGAGAATCTATTCGCCCCCGAACTGTCACCGCAAGACTATCGGAGAATTGGCATCGGTGCCGCTTCGTTATCTCTGTTCATCGGTTTATGGGATTGGTTGCATACCCGCAACATAGACAGGTCCGCGCCACGCATCCCAGAGCGGAAACCCCCACCTCCCAGTGAAGAGGAGGTACCTGTGGATGGGAGCATTGCTCGGTTGTCTAGCTTTGAACCGCGCGCAAGTAGATATGGTATCTCAACAGACATGGCATCTCCGCTACAAGCACCGGTAAGCACCGGAATGAATAGGTGGGCAAGCGAACCCGCTCCCGGTTTAGCTATCCCGCTCCTTCAAATTCGATTCTAAAGAAGGCTTTCGGGGGTATTTACCTTCTGAGCTTTCGACAGTTAGTTGACATAAAGCAGGGAAAGCAAACTCACCTGCCACAACAACACTACCGATGATTTCGGAATTTTTCTATTGCTGGAGTAATGATGCGTATTCTTTTTATGGGCACCAGTGAATTTGCAATCCCGGCACTGAAAGCACTTATCGCTCACCAATTTGCAATCATCGGTGTCGTCACTCAACCAGATCGGCCCAAAGGGCGTGGAAACCGGTTAAGCCCGCCGCCTGTAAAGGTTGTGGCAACGCAACACAACCTGCCAGTTTACCAACCTGAGAAGGTGAGGCGCCGGTGTTTCATCAGCAAGTTGAAGCACCTTGCACCAGATGTGATTGTTGTGGCCGCTTTCGGGCAGCTGCTGCCGCAAACCGTGTTGGATATACCGCCATGTGGTACTATCAATCTGCATCCCTCCCTTCTGCCGAAATACCGAGGCGCCGCTCCTATTCAATGGGCATTAATTAACGGCGAAACAGAGACTGGCGTAACCCTTATGTTGTTGGACGCAGGAGAGGATACAGGCGATATTATCTGCATGGAACAGATTTCAATTGGGGCTGAGGATACGGCAGCAACATTGACAGAACAGTTAGCAGGGCTCGGCGCGAAGCAATTAGTCCGCGTACTATCGGATATGCCAAAAGACGCACCACCGCCAGCAATTTCGCAGAACCATCCGGAAGCCACGCACGCGCCACGCTTGACAAAAGAGACTGGCCAAATTGATTGGAAGCAGCCGGCGCCTGCAATTCACAATCTTGTGAGAGGCACGGCGAACTGGCCCGGAGCTTATGCCCTGTTTCGAGATAAGCTCCGGCTTAAGATTATCCGCTGTCTACCGCAGGCGCAGCCGTCCTTGGCACCGCCAGGGACACTTGAAATCGCTGCCGGACAGAAACTTTTTGTCGCAACGGGGGACGGAACGCTCCAACTGTTGCAAATTCAGCCCGCAACCAAGAAAGTGATGGACGCGCGCGATTTCATCAACGGTTACCAGCTGCGAACAGGCGAAAAATTGTCGACTTTTTAACATTCCTTGCGGAGTATTGAGAATGCAAGATAGTTCTAAGAATGCTCTATAGCTCTCGTCGGAGGTTTCTGAGGCAAGGTGCTGCTACACGGAATTGCTGGCATTGAGGGTAAAGGTATTGAGATGAACAAGGTTAATAAGACGTTATTTGCGATAATCAAGGTTTCGCTTTACGGCTTGATTCTGATCGGTATAGGAGGCCTGTTGGCGATTTTCGTTGTTATTCCGAGATGGATCCGGACCGAGGAAGTCCTCGTTCCGAACATTATAGGTAGAGACTACTATGAGGCTGTACGTATCCTTGATGATGCCGGGCTTCGGCCTGCAAAACCAATTCATGAAGCAAGTAGCAATGCACCCAAGGGCGACATCGTCTCACAAAGTCCGTTAGCGAACTTTAGAATCAAGTCCTATCAACCGGTTGAAATCACGGTGAGCATAGGGGCTGAATTAGCACCGGTTCCGTCTGTGATTGGAAAATCGCAGAACGCGGCGTACGAGACACTTACAACAACTGGTTTTCGTCCAAATCGGGTTGCATTTGTTCATTCAGCAAATTATCTGCGGGATACTGTCATTGCGCAAACACCCGCGGAAGGCGGGGGACAGCCTCGGGGGACGGCTGTTAACCTATTGGTGAGTCTTGGCGTTACCCCACAATACATTCAACTGCCTAACTTGCAGCGCCGCCCCATCAGTGAGGTAGTACCGGCACTTGAAGCAGTTGGGTTGAATGTTGATGTCCAATATAGCCCGCATCCGAAAATCCCGCAAGGTGCTATTATCACACACAAACCCTCAGTTGGGGTGCTCGTTCGAAGCGGAGACCGCATCTCGTTTGAGGTGAGCGGCGTGCAAGGGAAAACCCAAAACATGGGGCGACTGCTACCCCTCAAGCACCTTGTGAGTGAAGAAGGCAAGTTATCGCAGCATATCAAAATCATCGTCAGTGATGACTACGGTGAACGTACCGAAGTTGATGAACGCTACGCCCCCGGAACAGTCATCGACTTGGAACGAAAAGGGGTGCGGGTTTTTGGCCAGACGCGCGTAATTATCTACGAAGATGGCGAGCGGCTGCCGGAGCTGCTCTATCGGTGAACGTTGTCGGGGTGGGCAGGCACAAGGCACTGCCCCTACAATTCCGACAGCGGAAAAGTTGGGATGTCGCTACTATGCACATTTCGCCAATCGGGGTTACAAACCCCTCCCACAGTCGTTGGGTACTCGGAGGAGAAGTCCAATAAATAAACAACCTAAAATCTCGCCCTCTCTGTTAGCCGCGGATTTCAGCCGACTTGGTGAAGAGGTTGAACGGATGGTCGCCGCTGGGGCAGACCTGCTCCATTTTGATGTGATGGATGGCGAATTTGTCCCAAGCTTCGGTATAACGCCACCGTTTATGTCCGCTGTCCGCGAAACAACGACGGTGCCTTTTGATGTTCACATCATGGTGAGGCACCCGATTCGCTATATCGACGCACTTGCTACAGCAGGTGCGGATGTGATCACCTTTCACATTGAGAGTGATGATGAACCCGAGGCTGTGATCTCAGCGATTAAGGGACAGGGCATGAAAGTGGGCTTAGCCTGCTCGCCCAAAACACCGATTGAGGCGGTTACGCCGTATCTTTCGCGCATCGATCTGGTGCTCCCAATGAGCGTTGAACCCGGATTCGGCGGGCAAGTATTTCAACAGCGCACCCTCGAAAAAATAGCAAAATTGCATTGCTTGATTCAACAAATTGACAGACCGCTTGACATATCTGTTGATGGCGGCGTAACCACAGAAATCGCACCCCTCGCAATTCGTCAGGGTGCAACAATTCTTGTAGCAGGTACAGCTATCTTCGGTAGCCAACAGCCAGCGGAAACCATTATTGACAGGTTGCGTACTGTAGGATAGCCTGACGCTTCTGTCGAGGGCATGAGGTGGACAGATGCACACGTTCTATGTTCCCCCTACCCAGTGCCGCGGGGATATTGCTACGATTACTGGCTCGGAACAACACCACCTTCGCAATGTGCTTCGCACTGCACCTGGCGATACTATCCGAATTATTGATGGGAAAGGGAACGTCTATATCGCAGTGGTGTGCAATACAGATGCAGAGGAGACGCAGGCAAAAATTATGCATCATGAATTTCATCCACAGAGCCCGCCGTTCCTGACTCTTTTTCTGGGGTTGCCGAAAAATGATAAGTTGGCACTAATCCTGCAAAAGACTACAGAACTCGGTGTAACGCAGATTGTGCCCATGCACTCAAAACGCTCATTACAAAAACCGAGTCAAAACCGGGGGGAACGGTGGAGGCGCGTTATGCTCTCTGCAACGAAGCAGTGCAAACGTCCGTGGTTGCCTGAGCTGGCCGGCGTGCAAAAGTTTGAAGACTGCCTTGGCCAGGTTGAGGCGTTTACACTCAGCCTAATCTTCTGGGAAAATGAGACGAAACAGCACATCAAGACGGTGCTGCGAGGGGCACCGAAGGCGGAATCCATCGCGCTTTTTGTCGGGCCCGAGGGCGGATTTTCCGATACAGAGATTAACGCTGCGACTCAAAGCGGCTGTATTCCTGTGACGCTTGGCTCGACTATCTTGAGAACGGAAACCGCCGCAATTGCAGGGGTTGCCGTTGCCGCTTATGAATATTCGTCATTCCTTGCGGAGTAATCAGAATCCAAGACAGGTCTGACAATGCACTATAGCTCTCGTCGGAGGTTTCTGACGCAAGCCTTAAGCGAGTACTTGTCAGATTGTCAGTTGTCAGTCGTCAGTCGTCAGTTACAAGAGATTTTTGATGTGCATCAGAACCCTCTTTAACTGATAACCGAGAACGATAAATATTATGAAGACAGCAAAACTCATTACAATGGGATGCAAGGTAAATCAATACGATACCCAATCGATGCGGGAGACACTCATCCGCAACGGCTATACCGTTGTCGACGAGAAATATCCAGCAGACCTCTATCTCATCAACACTTGCACAGTCACAAACACCGCCGATCAGAAGGCACGTCAAGCAGTTCGGCGTGCCATCCGACAGAACCCGAACGCTAAAGTACTAGTTACCGGTTGTTACGCTGAAAGTGACCGGGGGGCGATTGAACAAATTCCAGGCGTGACGTGTGTTTTCGGCAACCGAGAGAAAGCGAACTTTCAGAACTATCTGGATAGACTACACACCGAGCGTCCGCTCCAAATTCAACCGGTACAGCACGATGCGGTTCGGGAACACGCGCGTTTTAGCAGCGGCGTTAGCGATGCAGGGAAACGCACACGCGCCCTTCTCAAGGTGCAAGATGGGTGCAGTGCCTTCTGCACCTACTGCATCATCCCCTATGTGCGGGGCAGAATGACAAGTCGACCCCTTGCAGATATCGTGGATGAAGCGCACCGCCTCGCCGACAGCGGCATCAAGGAAATTGTGCTCACTGGCGTGCATCTGGGTGCTTACGGGATGGACACCGGCAGGGATAAAAACATCGCGGATATTTTAGAACGAATACACGGAATTGCTGGCATTGAGCGTATCCGTTTCAGCTCAATTGAACCGATGTATTTTCCCGATGGCATCGCGGAACGCATGGCAGCACTCCCGAAGTGTATGCCCCACTTCCATATCCCGATTCAATCCGGTTCAGATAACCTTTTGCGGCGGATGCGCCGCCGTTATACCACGGCCCAATTCGCGCACCTCGTTGAGAACCTGCGCGCCCGCTTCACCGACGATGTAGGCATTACCACCGATATGATGGTAGGCTTCCCCGGCGAAACGGATGCCGATTTTGAAACATCGCTCCAATTTGTTGAGAAAATGGCGTTCAGTCAACTGCATGTGTTTCGATACTCACCGCGCAAAGGTACGCCCGCGGCCACTTACACAGACGCAGTCGCCCCACATGTCTCCGCGGAACGGAGCCGCACTATGATTCAGTTGGGTGAACAACTCAGCACGGCGTTCCGACAAGCACAACTTGGCAAATATAAAGAGGTGTTAGTTGAAGATAGCAGAGAAGGAGGACAACAATTGGCTGGATTTACTGACAACTATCTCCGGGTGTTAGTGGATGCGCCAGATTCAACCCTAAAGGGTATCACCCCGCAAAGCGGGGAACATACCCTAAACCAAATTCTGCGAGTCAAGCTAACCGTTTTAGAGGGTGAGTTTATCTACGGCCAGTTAATATGAAAAATCACAGATTTTTCATACAACCTTTTCATGGGGAGTCGCGGTTAGAAACCCCTCCCATAGGAGTTTTCGACAATGGTATGTTACCCCTGCTTTGCAGGGGCTAATACCCTTCCTATAAAAACTGAGGACTTCAGGCTGGGAATAGATTGAAACCATTCCCATGTCTGCCTAATATCATTCCTTGGAGGAAAGTATGTTGTTAAAAATGAAAATTGTTCTGTTGTTATGTATAATAGTGTTTGCGATTTCGGGCTGCGAAAAGATAACGGACATAGTTGTGCCGGACGCTCCCGTTTCAGATGTTGCACCTTTAACGGTAATGACTTACAACGTCTACGTTGGTGCCAGTACAGATCCCCTTTTAACGGTAGCGAATCTGGGAGAGGTGCCAGCAGCGGTTGCTGCCATCTACACCAAAGTCATGGCAGCGGATTTTCCGGGGCGTGCTGCAGCAATTGCTGCATCCATAAAGGCATCTGAACCACACCTCATTGGGCTCCAAGAAATTGCGATAATTCGCCGGCAGACACCTGGTGACCTGCTCGCTGGCGGCGATGTCCCTGCTGAAGATGTCGTTTTGGATTTTCTTGAAATATTGATGGCAGCCCTGCAAAATGAAGGCTTAAACTATCATGTCGCCGCCAAGGTCGAAAACTTCGATGTTGAAGTGCCGCTGTTCACCGAGACAGGGATTGACGATGCGCGTTTGACAGATTACGATGTCATCCTCGTCAGCGAGGATGTCCAGGTATCCCGCATTATGAGCGCGACCTATTCGGATCTCTTTGTCGTCGAAGCGTTCGATCTTGAAGCACCGAGGGGCTACGTTGCCTTAGATGCCACTGTGGCAGGGGCTACCTACCGCGTTGTCAATACCCATCTCGAATTCTTAGATGCGGACATTCGGGTTGCCCAAGCCCAAGAACTTGTGGAGAGCCTTCGCGACGAAACCTTGCCTGTCATCCTGTTAGGCGATTTCAACACGCCTGCGCCTGATGGCACCGCTTACCAACTCCTGCTATCGGCAGGGTATGTTGATGTATGGCAGATGGATGCCCAGGAGACTGGATTCACGTGCTGTCAAGCCGATAATCTCCAAAATGCAGAGAGTGAATTGTCAGAACGCATCGACCAGATTTTTGTCCGCAATCTGGAACTCCCCGCTTCTGTATTGACACACACCGTGGGCGATAAACCCTCAGAACGGTTACCCGCCGGGTTGTGGCCATCTGACCATGCCGGTGTTGTCGTGCATCTGCCAATTGAGTAGAGCAGAGCAGTTTGACTGCTCGAAGCAGCAAAGCGCGCTGCAACGGGAAGGGTAAATACCCCGCAAAGCGGGGCAAATACCATCTCTTGAAAACACGTTGCAGCGCGCTTTCTATCAAATAGGGCTTTCACGGGGTTTCTGTCGGCTCGGAGGAATCGGACATGAGACCTGAGTAAGCTTGCGGCTTGCCATCAACAATTTGCCACACGCTAGCGGTTTTCTTGACAGGATGGCGTTTTTCATCGAAATGAGAAATAGTTACCGCGCCTTTGTAGTCCGTGATTGCCGCCACTGCATCCCGAACAGCGACCGGGTTGGTTGATTGTGCTGCTTCGATTCCCATCGCTAATAACCGCATTGCATCATAGCCAGATGCAGCGATCCCATCTGCCGGAATCCCAAACATCGCCTCATAAGCAGAAATAAATTCGACAGCAGTCGGGTCAAAGTTGGTATAGTAGTAGGAATTTTCGAGAGGCGCGTTATCCGCTAAGATATCGAACATCAATGGATCCTCCCACCCATCGCCCCCAATAAAAACAGATTGAATTTTCATGTCCCTCGCCTGTTTCATTAACGGCGGAACCTCTGGCGGGAAACTGGCGAGAAAGAGGACATCGGGGTTCGCGGTCTGGACTGCCGCGAGTTGCATATCAAACATAGTATCGCCTTTTTTATAGACTTCCTTGGCAACAATGCTCCCGCCGCGTTGTTGGAAATTGGCATCAAATGCTTCAACAACACCGATGGAATAGACATCAAGATCCTGCCAAATGATTGCGGCGGTTGTCGCGCCGAGTTCATTTACGGCAAATTCTGCCATGAGTTCTGCCTGCAATGCATTGGGGCTCGCAACGAGAAAAATAAAATCGCCCGTTTCTGTCACGTTCGCCCCCGTTGCACCGGGGAGTATCGGCCGCTGTATCACCGGGGCAACTTTCACTGCATGGGTTGAAAAGACCGGCCCCACGAGCGCGACAACATTATGTTCTTCAACCAATTCAGTTGCAGACGCAACAACGGTTTCCGTTGTTTCCTGCCTATAGATAAATTCAACCTGCATGCCTAACACGCCACCGTTTTGGTTGATTTCGGCTCGGGCGAGCTCCGCCCCTTTGCCAAAACTGACATAATTTACCTCAGGATGGATCAAGCCAACTTTAAGCGTGGAGGGTGTGGAGGTATCAGCTGGACTAATTATGTCACGTACCCGCTCACACCCGGACAACAATGCGATTGAGAGCGAAAGCAATACGCACAGTATCAACGTAAAAATTTTCGTGTTCATAAATATCTCCTTATGGCTAGTTAATATGAAAAATTAGTTTCGGGCTTCAGGCGTGACAGTCAAGGGCATCCGATTCCCATTTCGCATCACAACTACCTCAACCGGTTCTCCAATTTTCACTGCGTCAAGTGCATAGGTATAATCGTAGATATTGGTAATCTGCTGTCCGCCAAATTCGACAATCACATCGCCGCCTTTTAAACCTGCTTTATCAGCCGGACCGCCCGCGCGAACGCCGGAGAGTTTGACACCTGCTCCTTCCGTTGTGTAGTCAGGGATAGTGCCTAAATACGCGCGGAGTGTATCGCGACTTCCGCTTTCTGCTTGGCTTCGTTCAACCCGAACGTATTCGGGGCGTTCAGCGGCAGTGATTAAGTCTAAAATGATGCCGTGTGCCAAGCCGGCAATCCGCTCTATACCGTCATAGTTGAGCGTGCCCGGGTCATCGGTTGGGCGGTTATAGTCCTCGTGTCCGCCAGTAAAAAAACTAAGCACTGGCACTTCTTTCGGATAGAAGGCAGTCACGTCTGTTGGCAGATACGGATCTGTCTGTAGTGTCAGATTAAAGCCGCTTGGAATATTTCGCTTTTCAATGAGTTTTGTCCACATAGGCGACGAACCAACACCTTGCAGAATAAGGTTGTTTTCGCGGAGTCGTCCTACCATATCAAAGTTGATGTACGCCGCGACGTTCTCTAAAGGGACGACAGGATGGTTGACAAAGTGGGTGGAGCCGATAAGCCCGAGCTCCTCTCCCGACCAGAGTGCAAAGACGATTCCTCTACGAAACTTTTCGGGAGGTTCCTGGTACGCCTCGCTGAGGGTAGTTGCCAATTCTAATATGACAGCCGTGCCGGAAGCGTTATCATCTGCCCCGTTGTGAATCTGTCCTTCCTCACTCTTCCGGGCGAGTGAACCGATTTTACCGTAACCGATATGGTCGTAGTGCGCGCCGACAATAATATACTCAATAGACGCGGCAGCTCCCGGTTCATCGGTGAATTGCGCGGGCAGCAGCATCGCAATGACATTCTTATCGGTTTTCTTAACTTTTTCAATGGAGACTGCGATTTTGATTTTAACATCCGGCAACGGAAATTGCCCAACAAAGTGCGGGTTCTCCACATCAAGCTCGGATTGAACCGCTTTCAGTGTCTTGCTAGATGGTGCAAAGAGGGCGTTCGCCACCGTATCGCTTATTGACGCAGCGACAATGCCCGAATCTGCGAGGCTGCTGTCAAAATCGAGCGGAATCAATTTGCCTGCATTTGGGGAGTTCGGACCGGCGACGACAAGAAATGCCTTTGCCCCCTGCTCCCGTGCTTGCATCGCCTTGTAGCGGAGCCCCGCATACCGGTTTAGTTGCTGGCGGCGTTTCGGCTCAACCTCTTCAGGGACATAGCGGAGCGCGACAACAATTTTATCTTTCACATCCAAGCCAGCATAAGCATCGTAGCCTTCTCCTAACTCACCGGGCACAGATAATCCGTACCCGACAAACATGACTTCGCCTTCAACGACACCGTTACGAGAGAAGGAGAGCGGCTG
Organism: uncultured Poribacteria bacterium; assembly: GCA_958295855.1. Lineage (GTDB taxonomy): Bacteria > Poribacteria > WGA-4E > WGA-4E > WGA-3G > CATQHH01. The sequence goes on from OY282383.1 coordinate 3,232,329, forward strand.
AAAGTCTTGTTCCACGCTGAATTCCAGTATCTGCTCAGAACCATCCATCTGACGTGTGATATGAAACTTGTTCTCCTCTGGTATAATCCGTCTGCCGGCAGTGAATTCAAACGTCTGGAAATAGCTCCTTTCATCTGTCTGCCCGTAGTCGCGTCCTCCGGATTGCGAGTCCCCTAGAGGTTTGAGATTGAGGTGCTGAAACTGGTCAGCGATGTAATTCGCAGCGCGTTTTGCCCCCTCGGAGCCAGTCATTCTACCTTCCAGGGCATCGTCAGCAAGGAATTCGACGTGGTGTCGGATGCTGGTGCCCGCTGCATTGGAGAATTCAAGGTTGGAAACCCCTCCTGCAGAATCGAGGGTATGTGTGTTTTGGCTTTCCGGTGCTGCCGTGATGGCTTCCACTGCCGCCTGATGATTCCACGCTGCAAGGTAGAGTTGCGAAACCCCTTGGCTGTTTCGCTGTGAAGTCCAGCACAAGCTGTTTCCATCAGGCGAAAAGACAGGTAGCCCATCAAATCCGTCGGTTGAGGTAACCCGAACCGGTTCATGTCTGCCCCACGCATCGACGAGATACAACTCAAAATTGGAAAATCCCAACTTGTTGGAAGCGAAGATAACGTAGGCTCCGCTCGGATGGAAGTAAGGTGCCCAGGACATGCTGTCGAAATCTGTCAACCGGCGCACGCCTGAACCGTCTAATCGCATCGTGTAGATATCCGCTTGACTGCCATCAGGTGTAAAATGCCGCCACACGATGTGTTGCCCATCTGGCGTAAAGAAGGGCCCGCCGTCGTAGCCAGGCCAATCTGTCAAACGTTTCTGGTCGGAACCGTCGGCATTCATAAGATAAATCTCGCCGAAATAAGCGGGATCGACTTCAAGTTGTTTCAACTCCTTGGCAGAAAGTTGGCTTTTAGGGTATGCGTCTCGCAGTGAACAGAAAACAATGTGTTTGCCATCGGGCGAATAGGAGGCTTCCGCGTCGTAACCCGGTGTGCTTGTCAACTGCTTGAGGTTGCTGCCATCCCTTTTTGCCGAGAAGATGTCCATCGCCGCATCGTAATCCCAACTATAGCGGCGTTCTTTTCCGGAGGCACGAAATTTCAATTCCTCTTCCTGTTTCGCCTTCGCAAAAGCATCGTGGTGCGTCGAAGCGTAAAGCACCTCATCGGTCCCCGGGCGAAAGAAGGCACAGGTTGTCTTTCCAACACCGGGTGAGACGCGATGCGTATCGCCTGTTAACAGGTTTAAAACATAGATTTGATAGAACGGGTTGTCCAGTTCACGTTCACTTTGGAAGATGAGCGCGTTTCCATCTTCGGAGAAATAACCTTCCCCAGCGCGCTTCCCATCATAAGTGAGTTGTCGGATATTGCTGAGAAATCGATTCTCGCCTGGCAAGGGCAGGCTTTCAGGGGATGTCTCAGCAGCGATAGAAGCTACTAAGACGACAATGGCGAAAAAAGTTTGAATAGCAAGTTTTGGCTTGCAAACTGCGCCAAAAAACGGGGTACTATATTGTTGGAGCATTTCACATCTTCGCGATAAAGGCATCTCAATTTCCTCTCATCTAATGTAAGAAATAAAAAAGTTGTTCGCGAGTCACTCACAACTTTGTATGATTCTTCTGATGGGCTGAGGCACGAGAACCTTGCCCTCCGGTAGTGCCCTTAGAGATACTGCGCTGCCTTCTGTTTAAGGAACGCGAGCCCATCTATAGCAAGCCGTTCCGCACTCGGTGCAATGTCGCGCCAGATGCAGGTTGCGGCGGCAATCTCTTTAACAGCTGGGGTAAACGATTCGATGACGAGCCATCTGTCGTAGTTCACCTCAGCGAGCGCGCCGAATACGCCGTCCCAATCAACCGGTCCCGTGCCGGGTGTTCCCCGGTCGTTCTCACAACAGTGCACGTGATGCAAAAAATCCCCGGTCGCAATAATTGCGTCTGCCTGATTTTTTTCCTCTATGTTCATGTGGAATGTATCTAGGTGAACCTTGAAGTATGGGCTGTCCACCGCTTTTGCGAGTTTGACAGCATCTTCAGCAATGTTCACGAAATAGGTTTCAAAACGGTTGAGCGGTTCACTAGCGAGCGTGACACCGCGGCTCCCTGCGAATTCGGCGACTTCTTGTAGGCCTTCAACGCACCAGTCCCATTCTTGTTGGTTTCTGCCGCGCCCAACGAGTTTGCCAACCGCACTATACATAGGGCCCACGAATGTATCTCCGCCCAACGTTGCGATAATCTCAATTGCGCGCTTGAGGTAGGCTTTGCCATTTTCACGAATCGCGGTATCTTCGTCAATCGGATTCCTATCCGGGCCCATGATATTGCATCCGATGGGTTCCAAGCCAGTTGCTTTCAACGCAGCTTGGGTGTGCGGAATATCCACCGTCTCCGGGTCAAAGATAGGAATCTCAACGCCTTCAAAGCCCATCTCCGCAACTTTCGGAATCAAGTCCACGGTCTCCCGATCAAACTTATCCGCCCAGAGCAATAAATTGACACCAAACTTTGGCATGCTTTGTTGTTCTCCTTTTTTCGTATGGTTGAGCTCCTATAATTTTCTGCTGTGGTCTTAATCCGCTTGAATGCACGTCGCATTTGGGCGAAATACGCCGCAAAAATCTCGTCGGAGCCTTCTGAGGTAGTAAGTTACGTCTTTCTTTTTACACTTTAGCACAAATTGCAAAGCATTTCAAGTTATTCGTTATTCCTTGCGGAGTAATCAGCAAATGTAAGAAATAAAAAAGTTGTTCATTAAAATTCACAACTTGGTATGAAACCCCTGCTTTGCAGGGGCAAATACCATTGGCAGGATAGTTCTGAAAATGCACTATAGATATCGTTGGAGGTTTCTGACGCAATCCTTAAGCGAGTAGTTGTCAGATTGTGATTAGATAATTTATGCAAACCTGATAACCTCTGTTCTTCTTTATTCAAAAGGATAGACAGAAAGAAAAGGCATTGTAGGTTTTGTCTGTAAAATTCCAATGCTTGATAGTGCCATTAACAAGCGGAATCCATAAATCCGCATCACCCCCTTCACTTTAGCGCGATACAAACTCAGATGCGAGTGCATAAAAAAAGAAGCAATTTGAATAGCAAGTTTTGGCTTGCAAGCTTCGCCAAAAGGGGGTTTGATCTGTTGTCGTTTTCAAAAGTTTCTCCGTTGTCTTGTTACCATCCCCAACTAATTCCAATCGCGAACCTGCCGGTAAGAAGATTGGCTCGCGGTAATGGTAGATATCCTGCCGGTTGAAGTCCCCCTGCTGAGTCTGTAGCATCTTGATGCGTTCACCTGCCGGCGTTATCGCAATAACCTGCATGTCCTGGCCGATGAGATGCCTAGTTGGCAACACGGCGAACACGTAAGCATCTGTTTTAAACTGATAGGATGCCCCCCCTTCGTCCCAATTCCGATTGGTTGGCATCTCAAGTGCACGATTTATCAACATTGCCATGTGTAACCGAGCCGTCTTCCGCGTTTTGGAGAAGTAAAGTCCCAAGCGCGAGCGGGCGTGTTTAACGTCGTCGGGATTAGAAACCTCTCCCACAGGATTGTTAGCCTGATAATAATGCACCTGTAGGATGATATCCGCACCCTTGGGCAATAGATACCCGAGCCCGTCAGGCAGCGCAGATGGAACAAACCCCGGTGCCCAAGCCCCAAGCGTTCCGCCAGCGGGAAAACCGGGAGAAGTGCTTCCGGCATCAAGTCTCCGCGCGACACCTTTGACATCAAGGTAGGTGATGATGTTGCGCACCGTCTGCCTATTCCCCGGTTGAAAATCAATCGCTCGCACATACATGTCCTTGTCAAAGTTCGTAGGGATGATGAAGTAGCGATATTCATCCTCGCCTTCGGGCGTGATTTCGTATTCGACTGCCATTTCACCAATCCAATCTGGTTTTCCGAACGCCCATGCTTCTGAGAATTGTGGTTTGGGAAGATGGAGCGTGCAGCCAAACGCCGAGGTCTCTGGGGCTGGCACAAGGTTTCCATGCAGTACTGCGTCAAGCGCGTCTCTCAGATAAGCGTGTTTCACGCGTGTTACGTAGCGGTTGTCATCGATTGAACCCCGGTAGCGCAAAACGCCTGACGCATCGACAACAACCGCTTGCGGAGTCATTGTGGCACCGAGGTGACGTGCTAAACTCCCATCTTTATCCTTCACAATCGGGAACGGGTAATCTGCCCGAGCTATGTATGCTTTAACGTCGTCCAGAGTGTCGTTTTCGTTAGAATAGATGCCGACAAACGTAACCTGCGCGTCAGAAAATTCAGCATGCATCCGCTTCAACCGCATTGCATATCGTTGCGCGACAGGGCATTCTGCGGCGAGGAACACAAAAACAGCGGGGCCCTGCGTCACAAGGGCAGCTAAGTGATGCGTGTCCTCCTTCAGCGTCGTGAAGGTGACATCTGAAAGTTTGGTACCGACTGGCACGCTGCTCGGTTGTAACAATTTCTCTTGGATGACGCGGTGTTTCTTGGGAATCGTGTACGCCACCTCTGCCTGTGCTGCTATTGGTAGTGTGAGTATGAATAAGAGTGTTCCGATATATCGTTGCATCTGTCCTGTCGTTTCTTGTCGTTGTAATCCCGAATTTGTTTGATTTGTCGTGTTGGTGTCGGGTCTCTGCCGGTCTTTTGCCTTGTCAGGGCGGATTCGTATTTTACCCCTGCAAAGCAGGGGCAGATACCACCCCCTGTCTCCGCCCATCCTTGTTTTAAAGTATACCAGTATTGCTTACGCACGTCAAATGTTTTTTTCTCGGCAATTTATATGGAATTAACCGTGATTTAGGGTGCGAGGGCCCGGTGCCTCGCCACATGACGCGCCATTTCCTTCCGTAATCCATAATTCGATGGCCCCGCGCCTCACCTCTGTTTTTTCTTGTAAGAGCGAAATGTGTATAGCGGCGACATCCCAAATTTTCCGCTGTGGGAGAGGTAACCCCGATTGGCGAAATGTGGGTTTTAGTCCCGTTAGGGACGTAATATGTATAGCAACATAAGCTTCCATCCTCTTTTCTTTACCGCTTTTTCGTTATTCCTTGCGGAGAATGCAGAATGCAAGACAGGTCTGACAATGCGCTATAGATGTCGTTGGAGGTTTCTGACGCAATTCCTTGATTCAGATTTTTGGTCATCGCAGACAAATAAAGAAGGCTTATCCCTCCTCCCCAGTTCCGAACAGATACTTCGGTGCCAGCACCGTCAGCGACACACCGCGCGCAACCAAAAGCAGCGTCAACGCCCCCCAAAGCCCATGATTGCCAAAAGGTATCAGCAGATACACAGCACCGAAAAAGAGCACCGTTGCCACAATCACAGAATTCCGCAATCCCCTTGAAGCAGTTGCCCCCAGAAAAATCCCATCCCAAATATAGGCAGCGACATTGACAATAGGCGCGACAACTATCCAAACGAGATAAGGTTTCGCTTGTGCAATCAGGGTGATTTGATTCGTGAAGAGGTGGAGCAATCGCTCCCCAAACAGAACGAAGATGCCCATCAGCACGCCCCCAAACAGAAACGCCCAGAGGAAGATGTGCCGCGTCGTTCGTTTCAGATTTTGCATGTCCCGCGCGCCTTTGTATTTGCCGATGAGACTCTCCGCGGCAAAAGCGAACCCATCAATTGCAAAGGACATGAGATTGATAAACTGGAGCAAAATAGTGTTAATCGCCAAGACAGTATCGCTCAAGGCAGCGGATTTCGCTGTGAAAAAGGCATGGCTAAATACAAGACAGAGCGTGCGGATGAAGATGTCGCCGCTAATGCTCAGGAACCGTTTCAGTTTGGAAAGGGATAGGACTTCTCGGATGTCCCACTTTGTCAGAAGGCTTCGGTAACGCGTGAAAAAGAGCACGCTTGCCAAGCAGATGCCGATATACTGTGCAATCACAGTCGCAAGCGCGACACCTTCTACCTTCATCCCTAACAGTTTCACGAACACCAGATTCAGCACAACGTTTACGAGATTCACCAGAATCGTCAACAGCATCGGATAGTGAGCGTTTTGTAACCCTAAAAAAACGCCGTGGAATGCGTGTAGGCATAGTGTCGCAGGTGCAGCATAGATGCGGATATGAAAATAGGTGCGAGCAAGTTGTTCCACCTCAGGACTGGCATCAATGAGCGCGAAACTGATGTCCGCGAGATGCCACTGGAGGCTAAAAAGCAGAAGACTCGCGGTTATGCCGATGAATACGCCTCTCAGAAGCAGATATCCGCATGCTGCGTTGTTATTTGCACCGAAGGCTTGCGCTGTCAGCCCCGTCGTTGCCATTCTGAGAAACCCGAATCCCCAATAGATAAAACTGAACAAAACGCCACCGAGGCCCACTGCGCCTAGGTAGTTTTCGGACTCCAAGCGTCCCATCAAGGCAGTGTCAACTGCGCCTAAAAGCGGGATAGAGAAATTGCTGATGATGTTCGGTATCGCGAGCCGGACGATTTGTTTGTTAATGCCTTCGGGGTGCTGCATAGAGGGTTCCGTTCTATTTTTTCCCTAGTAGTTTACCGGCAAAGACGATGAAAATCAAGCCACATGAGTCCTATATCAGAGGCATTCAGGGAGGGGTATGTCCCCTGCTTTGCAGGGGTGATACCCTTATGCGGAATTCTGTAAGAGATAATTGTCACTCAGGGTGCGTCTCTAATCCTGCAAATCCTGGTTCAGACGTAGAATTCACATTTTTTCAAAGAAAAGCGATGCGATTTGCAACAAAATATGTAAGCTTGTTGCATTTTTTCACAGTGGAAAATTAGAACTGTTTTTTCCTACCGGTGTGAATGTGAGGTTTACAAAAGGACACTTGATATTTTTCTTTGTAATTTTGCAAGAAATTGGGTATACTATTTAACTAATGAAAGATTGGTGTTATGAATTTGCTGTGAAATTGATCGGATGCTGCGTATCTCGACTGCCGCGCCCGGTGAGATTGGCCATCGGAGGAGGGTTGGGTAGCCTCGTATTTTGGCTTGCACCGCGGCAAAGACGTCTAGCATGTAAACACCTACGGCACAGCTTGAATCTCTCAGATGAACGCCGCGTCAAAGCGATAGCCAAACGGTGCTTTGAAAACTTAGGCAAAAATGTGGTAGAATTTATGCAGTTGCCGCGCATGAATCCGAAGCAGATTCAACGGTATGTCAGTTTTGAAGGAATTCGGCATGTGAAGCAAGCCCTTGCGCAAGGGAGAGGAGCAATCATTTTAACAGGACATTTCGGCAATTGGGAACTGCTTGCATCGAGTATTTCTGCTACGATTGCCCCCCTAACACCGATTGTGCGCGAATTGCGTTCACCCCGTTTAAACGCCTTGGTCTGTCGCTACCGAGAAAAAGCGGGATATACCACCATCGATCGGGATACGGGCTTGCGGAGCGCGCTACGATGCCTCAAACGCAACGAACTGCTCGGCATTGTCGCAGACGTGGACACCACTGTGAACGGCGTTTTCGTCGATTTCTTCGGCAGACTTGCCTATACGCCGTATAGTCCCGTCGCCATTGCCCTCAAAACAGGTGCCGTAATACTACCGTCTTTTATTATCCGTCAACCCGATGGTTCGCACCGCGCCATTATCGAACCGCCGTTAGCGTTAAAGCGGACAGGCGTGAAAGAGAAAGAACTTGTTATTAATACGCAGAAATTCACCAAACTTATTGAATCCTACATCCGGCAATACCCGGAGCAGTGGATTTGGATGCATGAGCGCTGGAAGACTCGTCCTTAACTTTTCATCAATTCAGTTTCTGCTCCGATTTTTCCGCTTGTTGTATATACCCCCGCTTTGCGGGGGTTTCCACCCTCTTCAAAATCGGGTTTCTTTTTGGTTCTATGGCTTTTTATGCAAATTAACGAAAAGAAGGGAGCATGTGCAATCATGCTGGCACGTTCGAGTTTTTTGGCAAAATAGCGGCATCATAGCAGGGTTGACTCTCTGTTTGCTCCTCTTGGCGATAGGGTGTAAAAATACAGAGCCACCTGTCGGTGAGACTGCTGGACGCGATGCGGAAGCTGTAGACGCAGTCCCAACGCAAAAACTGGCAATGTTTTCTACACAACATACCGAAGCGGGAATCCTTAAATGGACGCTCGTCGCGGATACCTCAACATTTCATGGAACGTATGTTCACGTGGAGAAGCCGACCGTTGAAATTTTTGAAAACGGCACTGTTTCTATTACATTAACTAGCCAAACGGGTAAGCAGTTTCTCACCGGCAGCGAGAAAGACAATCTGCATCTGTTCGGTGATGTCGTCGGAATTAGCAAAGATGGCAAGTTATTTACTGACGAACTCTATTGGCGCAACCGGGCAGGCACACTATACGCGCCCAATCAAGTGACACTTGTCCGTGGGGATTCCACCTGGGTCGGAATAGAAATGGACGCAAATCCGACGCTTGAAACCGTAGAGATGAAAAACAATCGATTCAAACTTTATCCTAAAGATGAGAAAGCGCATGAATTACCTAAACCGCCTAACAATTCACAAACTCAGTAGTTTCTGTGTTTACACTAGTTTCCTAACGCTATTGATAGGGCTCATCTCCCTAACCCTGGGGGCAGAAGAGGCACCAAACGACGTTTCCCAAGGCACCCCAGAAACCCATGCCCCGCATCGCAAAGTGGCTGAGAACCCTATAGATAGCGATACGCAGAAAACAGCAGATTCCGAAAGTGCCGAAGAGGAAATTAACGGGACAGCGGAGCACCTTGAAAGACATGAGCTACAGGGCATAACCATTCTCACGGGGAACGTCGAGATTCTCCGAACTGATGGGTATCTCAACGCGGACAAAGTCACCTTTTACACAGACACCGAAACCGGAGAAACGATTCGGACCGTGGCAGAAGGCAATGTTGAAATCCGAGATGCCGATATTTTTGCCACCTCCGATCATGCTACCATGGAGCATGTTAAGAATATGATTATTCTTGAGCATAATGTGGTGGTGCTCCAGAACAAGGATAGACTTGAAACCGCACTCTTCAAATTTAATCGAACCACCGGCAAACAGACTGGCGAGGGCGGCGTAAAATTTAAAGTTCGCATCAAGCAAGCTGAACCTATAGAAGCTACCGCGGATAGTGCTGCTGCCGCCGCAGATGGGGCACGCCCGCCCATTTCCGGTGAGGAAAAAACTGCACCCGCAGAAACAGAAGATGCAGGTACCGGTGAAGAAAAAACTGCACCCGCAGAAACAGAAGATGGGGCCCGCCCGCCCATTTCCGGTGAAGAAAAAACTGCACCAGTTGACGCTGACGCTGACGCTGACACTGACGCGGGCGAAGCAGATACCGAAAAAGAAACTGCACCCGCGGAAACGGAAGAAGAGCCTGAAGCGGAGGCAGACGACACAGCACCGACAGAAGAAACGCAATAACACAGGAGTGGTATTTGCCCCTGCGAGCAGGGGTTTATACTTTAATCAACTTTGTGGCAATAGAACTTCAAGCACACAAACTCGTGAAACGCTATACACGGCGTGGACCCATTGTTGTCAATGAGGTTAGCCTATCTGTCCAGCAAGGTGAAATTGTCGGCTTACTCGGCCCCAACGGGGCCGGAAAATCGACAACGTTTTACATGGTGGTAGGCCTCATTCGTCCCAATGCCGGCAGGATTATGTATGACAATAAGGATATCACCTTTCTCCCTATGTATAAGCGCGCCCGGCTTGGCATCGGCTATCTCGCACAAGAGACATCAATTTTTCGCAAATTGACTATTCGACAGAACATTGAAGCAATCCTGGAGGCACAACGTGTCCCGAAACCGGAGCGCAAAACCCGTATCCAGGAACTAACCAACGAACTCGGCATATCAAAACTCTTAGATCGCAAGGCGTATACACTCTCTGGCGGCGAATGTCGCCGCGCGGAAATTGCACGCGCACTCGCAGCACAGCCGGCTTTCATTCTGCTTGACGAACCGCTCTCTGGAATAGATCCAATTGCTGTCGCTGATATTAAGCACCTTATTAGTCATTTACGCGACCGGAATCTCGGCATTCTCATTACGGACCACAATGCCGCAGAAACCCTTGACATCGTTGACAGGGCATACCTTATTGCTGATGGAAAGATTACGCTCTCTGGCACCCCTAAAGAACTACTCAGCAGCAAAGTTGCCAGAGAACTCTATTTCGGACACAACTTCTCCTATCGGTTGTCGCCGACTACAGGACAACAGACAGATTAATTTATGGCTATCGACTATCAGGAGGCCCGTGACAGTGACATGCTAGGAAATGCCACAAGAGAACAGAACTGACTGCCGATAGCCGACGGCTGACAACCTTGTAGGAGCGATGTCCGAATCGCGACAAGAAGGCTATCACCCCGCTTTGCGGGGAAATCAGCCGTACCTAAAATGGACAGAATGCACGTCACAAGTGTAAGAAATAAAAATGCACGTCGCATAAATAAGAAATAAAAAAGTTGTTCGCTAATCACTCACAACTTGGTATTATACAATATAACTCGCTCTGCTTGATGAAGGCGATATGAAATGCTTAAATTTTTCCAGACAAACCTGCATAACCAGAAGTTCCGGCAGAGACAAAAGGTTGCAATCACGCCTAAGTTGAAGCAGGCACTTGATATACTTTTGATGCCGAAGGTGGAACTCGCGCGGCACATGGTACAAGAACAGGAGCAGAACCCCTTCCTTGAAATTGATGAACAGGAAGAAACAGCACTACCTGATGAAGAATTCGACCCAGACCCTGAGTGGAATCAACCTGAAGAAAATCTCGACCGTGAGGATACCGCCACCGATATTGACTGGGACACCGCCTTTGAGGATCGCGTTTCACTTAGCGAACGAATAAACGCCAGCTACTCGCCGCCCGATGAATCCCTAGCGGACATCGCCCAAGAGCGATCGTTAAACGAGCACCTAGCTGAGCAGCTGCAGCTCGCCACCTTCACAGAAACCGAACGCGCCATCGGTGAATGCATCCTGGGAAATTTAAACGGTAAAGGCCAACTGCAACTCAAACTGTTTCAAATCCCAGGACAATTCGCAACGGAACTAGATAATGGGAGTCTCTCAGAGGAACTACACACCCTTATTGAGAAAAACTTACGAAATGCAACCAATGACAGGGAGCTCGAATTCTCAAAAACCCCAACAATTCAGGTGAGAATGACAGGCAACCACAACCAAACTAGCGATGAACTTTGTTCCCACACACGGGGTTGGAAAATTATTGACAGGGACAACAGCAAAACCTATACTGTGCTACCGGAGCAACCTCCGAATCACTGTACACAAGCGGAGGTGGTATCTGCCCCGCTTTGCGGGGTTGATGCGATTGTCCAACTGAACTTCTATCAACTCACGTTGGAAGATATCGCAGAGGAAGTTGGATGTGCCATACGTCAGGTGAAAGCTGTTCTTCGCACAATTCAGGACACCTTTGAACCACAAGGCATCGCTTATCGAGATATAAGGGAAAAATGGCTGATTCGGATTCGGATCCGCCGCCAACACAAGGAAACCGTGCATCCTCTCGCCCAAGAAATCGTTGAAAAACACTTTGATGATGTTGAAAATCGACGCTTTAATCGCATTGCTGAAGCCTTGGGCGTTAACACCACAGAGATTCACGAAGCTATCGGAACCCTGTCGCCTTACCCGGGAATTTCCTTCACCGATTCAGCGACACGCGCACTCGGAAATAAGCCCGCGGCGGATATTCTGCCAGAGGTTGAGGTTCGGTACATTAACGGTGAATGTCATATTATTTCTACAGATGACGACCAGCCCCGTTTGAAACTGAATACCTACTATCTCAACCTTATGAAGAATCCGCCAGCGACTTTAAATGCAGAGGATAAGGAATGGATGGAAGAACGGTATCGAGATGCCAAGGATTACCTCAGCTGTATAGCAGAACGCAGCCGCACCATTTTCCTAATCACCAAAGCAATTTTTGACGTGCAAGTGGACTTCTTCGCGCAGGGTGAAAAAGGTATTAAACCCTTAACGCTGAAAACTGTGGCTGACAGAGTAGGCGTTCACGAGTCAACTGTCAGCCGTGTGACAAGCAATAAATATGTGAAAACTCCATACGGAACTATCCTGTTAAAGTTTTTCTTTAGCAACAAAGTAGAGACAACGCAAGGCGGCACTGTATCTGCCAAGCAGGTAAAAGTACGGATTGCAGAGATGATTCGGGATGAAGATCATAGCAAACCGCTTAGCGATCAGGCAATCAGTGACCAATTGAAAGCGAAGGGCGTGTCACTGGCACGGCGGACTGTCCAAAAATATCGTAAAGAATTAGCTATCCCGCCGTCACGCCAAAGGGCTAGCCAACAGGCAACTCGATAGGCATGCTCTTAAATTAGCGGATAAGGTGTCTCTAACAAGATTTTCCACAACTTTGGAAACTGCAACCTTATGAAAAATTTGGAGGACTCTCATGAAAATTCTCTATTCCGGACATCAGTTGAAAATCACCGACGATATTCATGCCTACATCCTAAAACGGGCCAATAAATTTGAAGCCCGTTTTGGAGAAATGCAAGAATTAAATGTCATCCTCAAAGTAGAAAAACACCAGATAGATGCAGAGCTGATATTGATAGCGAACCGCGCGTCATTCTATGCAGAAAGCCACGCCCATGAGGTGTTCACCGCGTTGGACAAGGTCATGGGGAAAATGAACACGCAGCTACGCCGGCACAAGGACCGGGTCAAGGACAGAAGACATCAGGCACCGCAACGTGAAGTTGTCGAGCTGTTGAATCCCAGCGAAGCAGAAACCGATAGTGAAATCAATGTACGCGAAACACCAGCGATTGTGCCGGTTGCCGATAAATTCGCGTCGAAACCACTCACCGTTTCTGAAGCCGCAGTGGAACTCCAAACATCTGGGGAGTCACTCCTCCTGTTTCTGAACGCGGACACCAAACAGGTCAATCTTCTCTATCAAACCGATGAAAACGAATACGGATGGGTAGAACCGCTTTTTGTATGAAGCACCGGGACGGATTGCATTTGCCCCTGCTTTGCAGGGGTAATATCTTTAAACGCTATCTCTCCGCTATTCTTCTTGACATTCGCGCTTATTTCTGGTATCATATAAGCAATAATTTAACGACTGCAGACGAATCTCCAAAACGCTATCAGAATGCACGTCGCTTATGGGCGTGTACGCCGCAAAACCGCTAGGTAAATTATGACAAATCTTCCCACAATTTACGCCCCTCAGGAAATTGAGGGGAAATGGTATCAATTTTGGCAGAAAAAGGGCTACTTTCACGCCGAAGCGCAAAAGGATAATACCCCCGCAAAGCGGGGGTGCTTGCCACCTGCGGATAAGCCGCCTTATGCTATTGTGATTCCGCCGCCTAACATTACAGGCAGCTTGCACATCGGGCACGCCCTGGATAATACACTCCAAGATTGCCTTATCCGTTGGCGACGCATGCAAGGATACAATGTCCTCTGGATGCCCGGCACCGACCACGCCGGTATCATGACTGAGCTCATTATGGAGAGAAGGCTCGCTGATGAAGGCACTAGCCGAATCGCGCTCGGCAGAGAAAAGTTTGTCGAACAGATGTGGGAATGGAAAGAGGAAACCAGCGGCTATATCATCTCCCAACTCCAACAACTCGGATGCTCCTGCGATTGGGCACGGGAGCGGTTCACTTATGATGAAGGGTTCTGTAAAGCAGTAGATACCGCCTTTCTTCACCTCTACAACCAAGGACTTATCTATCGCGATAGCTATATGGGGAATTGGTGTCCGCACTGCAACACCGTTTTGAGCAACCTGGAAGTGGAACCCATTGAGGTAGATGGCAACTTCTACCACATCCGCTACCCCGTTAAGGACAGTGATGTCCAGCTTGAGATTGCAACAACGCGTCCAGAAACGATGTTAGGCGACACTGCCGTCGCTGTGCATCCCGACGATGCGCGTTACCAACATCTGATTGGCAGGACAGCTCTCCTTCCCCTTTGTAACCGGGAACTTCCCATAATCGCCGATGCTTATGTAGATACGGAGTTTGGCACGGGCGCGTTGAAAGTCACGCCCGCGCACGATACCAACGATTATGAGATAGGCTTGCGGCACAACCTCGAACAACGCACTATCTTCACACAAGATGCGCACATGAACGAGGCTGCAGGCGAAAAATACCGGGGCTTATCCCGATGGGACTGCCGAAAAATGGTAGTGGCAGATTTACAAAAGGAGGGCTATCTCGCCAAAATTGTGCCGCATCGACATGCTATCGGGCATCATGACCGGTGTGGCAACGTTGTTGAACCCGCCATATCGTTGCAATGGTTTCTGAATGTCCGCCCACTTGCGCAACTCGCCATAGAGGCAACCCAAAAAGGCGAGGTGACATTTATCCCGGAACGAGAAACAGCCCGCTTTTATCACTGGATGGAGAACATTGAACCGTGGCCCATTTCACGCCAACGGTGGTGGGGACATCGTCTGCCTATATGGTATTGTGATGAATGTGAGGCAATCACAGCAGGAAATAGGGCGGGCGGGAAGCAACAGTGCGAGTGCGGTTCAACCAATTTCCATCAAGATGAAGATGTCCTAGACACCTGGTTCAGTTCCGGACTGTGGCCATTCGCCACAATGGGATGGCCAGAAGAGACGCCAGAACTTAAAACCTTTTATCCAACGTCAGTGCTCGTCACTGGCTGGGATATTCTCTTCTTTTGGGTCGCGCGGATGATAATGTTGGGCCTTGGGTGCAAGGGAGAAGTGCCCTTCCGGACCGTCTATCTGCATGGGCTCGTTGCTGATGAGAAGGGGCAGAAGATGAGCAAATCCAAAGGGAATAGCATCGACCCGTTAGAGACGATTGCAACCTACGGTACCGATGCATTTCGGTTTGCTCTCGCAAACGCTGGTACCCCGAATCCCTATGTACCCTTGCCCGAATCGCAGATTGAGGCAGGCAAGCGGTTTGCCAACAAAATTTGGAACGCCGCCCGGTTCACCCTCATGAATTTAGAGAAACACCCTGTTCCTGTTGAATCGCAGGCGGAGACAGGAAATAGGGCGGGCGGGAACAAAAGTTATTTGACAGAGGCCGGACAAGAGCTACTAGAGGTAGTATGGATGCGGAGCCGACTGAGCCACACCATCAAAGTTACAACAGACGCGCTCGAAAACTTCCGGTTCCACGAGGCAGCGCAGACAGTCTACGCTTTTCTCTGGCATGAATTCTGCGATTGGTATCTTGAATTCGTTAAACAGCGGCTCGCTCAGGAAAAACCAGAGGCACTGTGGGTAGCCGCAGCCGTTTTGGAACAGACAATGCGGCTCCTCCACCCCTTTATGCCTTTTTTGACCGAGGAGATTTGGCAACAACTTCCACTGAAGGGCGGATGCACGGATTCCGTAACAGTTGCCCCCTGGCCGGAGCCAACGGCGGAAAATCCAACAGCAGAAGTGACTATGGCGAAAGTGATGGAAGTCATTGATAGCATTCGGAGCATCCGGGGTGAGTTGAACGTCCCCATCGGCGCGGCCGTAGAAGTCCTTATCCAATCGCCAGATGCCGAAGTGCGTGAGCGACTCTCTACCTATCTCGAACAATATCTACCCGCCTTTACGCGAGTTTCAGGTATCACTATCGCTGAATCTTTGACGAAACCTCCCGCCTCAGCAGAGGCTGTTATCGGAAACCTCGCCATCTATATCCCACTTGTAGGCGTAATTGACCTGGAATCGGAGCGGGCGAGGCTGACCAAACGGCATCAACAGGCTGTCAAGGATGTGGCGGCGGCGCAGAAGACTTTGGATAACCCGAATTTCATCCAGCGTGCACCGGAAAAAGTAGTCGCACAAAAGCGGGCACAACTTGAACGACTGAAGATCGAACAGGCAAAGTTGGCTCGTAGTTTAGCGATGCTCACCCAATCAGGAAATAGAGATGGCAATTGAAAACAATAACCTGTGCTTTGTTTGCGGGATGGAAAACCCATTCGGCTTGCAGGTGAAACCGGAAGTCAGAGATGCAGGGGCGCACGTTAGCATTGAATGCACGCCCTCAGCACACTTGCAAGGATGGGCAGACATCCTACACGGTGGCATCCTCAGCACCTTGTTGGATGAGGCGATTACCTACGTCGGAATAGGGACGTTTGACGGGCCCGCAGTTACAGCACAACTCGAGGTACGTTTTCGCAAGCCAGCCCCAACAGGGGTGAAACTCCTTGTTCGCGCAGAACGGCTTAAGGTCTCCCGGCGTTTAGTGGAGGCAAAAGCAGAGGTTACACTCAGTGATGGCACCCTCATCGCCACTGGCATGGGCAAGGTGATGCCGGTCAGTGAAAGTTTCGCGCCAGCTTCGATCTCGGAATAGGTTCAAACCCTCTTACATTCCTCCAGAGCGAAGAAATAATATGAAAATAGAAACAGACTGTTCCGTGCTGAAAGATATCGGGGTTGAAAACCCCTCCCACGCAAGTTGGGATACCGATGTCCTCATCGTCGGTAGCGGGGCTGCGGGGCTGCGAGCCGCCCTTGCTGCCAGTGCCAGTGCTAATGTTACGTTAATCACCAAAACTACCCTCAAAGAAAGCAACACATTTTACGCCCAAGGCGGCATTGCTGTTGCCATGAACGTTGACGACACGGTTGCCTTACACGTAAGAGATACATGCACCGCCGGGTGCGGCTTATGCGACATCCGCGCTGTCGAAACCATGGTATCTGAAGGCATTCCGCGCGTGGGTGAACTCTTGGACTGGGGGGCCAACTTTGATTGGGAAGGCACGCTTCCCCGTTTTACGCAGGAAGCAGCGCACAGCCGCCGCCGTATTGTCCACAAAGGTGACGCAACCGGACGTGAAACAACGGACGTGCTTGTTCAGCGGGTGCTTAACACAGAACGCATCCGAATCCTGCCAAACGCCTTTGCCGTGGATCTGCTCACAGATGCGAATGCGCCTTCGCGGCACGATAAGCACACATGCTACGGTGTTACCGCCATTGTGGAAGACGAGCTTGTGTGCATCCGCGCCAAGGCCACAATTCTCGCAACAGGTGGCCTCGGGCGCATCTACCCTTGCACCTCCAATCCACAAGTGGCGACCGGCGACGGTTTCGCCGCAGCATGGCGCGCCGGTTGCGAAATGATAGATATGGAATTCGTTCAGTTCCATCCCACGACGCTTTACTTGGAAGGTGCCCCCAATTTTTTGATATCTGAAGCCGTACGCGGGGAAGGTGGCCAACTCCTCAACATCCGTGGCGAACGATTTATGGAGAAATATCACGAAAAAGGTGAGCTCGCGCCTCGCGATGTCGTCAGCCGAGCTATCCAAAACGAAATGCGGTTGACAGGGTTTCCATGTGTCTATCTTGATATTACCCATAAGCCTGCCAACTTTATTCTTGAACGATTTCCAACCATCTCCGATACCACAAAACGCTACGGCTTAGACATTCGCGTCGACTTAATCCCTGTCCGCCCCGGTGCCCACTTTATGATGGGCGGTATCCGCACCAACACCGATACAGAAACTAATCTCCAAGGGCTTTATGCGGGTGGTGAAGTGGCATGCACCGGCGTACACGGCGCGAACCGCTTGGCAAGCAACTCTCTACTAGAATGCCTTGTCTACGGTGCCCGCGCTGGCACAAACGCTGCTGTCTATGCCGCATCCCAAGCTCCGTTTCACCCGCCGGATGGCCAGAGGTTTTCCACTAATATAGGCACATCTCCTGAGTTGTCTGCTGTTGGAACCGCCTCACCTTCTACAGAAGCTGCAAAGAACGCAATCCGGGAGACACTGTGGAAAAATGTCGGCATTGAACGCAGCAGCGAAGGGTTACAGCAAGCCCTTGCCCAATTGCAAAAAATAGGGGCGGATTTGGGAATCCACCCCTATTTGCCACTATCTCTCCACACTACGGATAGCGCCTTCTGTGAAACAGTAAATATGCTCAATGTTGCTTTGATGATAACCCAATCTGCGCTCGCGCGCATGGAAAGCCGCGGGGCACACTACCGTGCCGACTTCCCCGAGCAAGATGATACCGACTGGCAGTGCCGCGTCCTCCTCACCGGAGACAATTCACCACAGGTGATAGAGCTATAGGGTGTCCACTTGTTTGACGTTTTTCATTGCCCTAGGGCGGGCGGGAATGCCAAAGCAGACACCGTAATTGTAGGGGCAGTGCCTTGTGCCTGCCCGCAAGCAGTTTACTCGCCTCGTTGCCGCTCTGTAGAACTTATACAAATCTCACAAATCTATACATTTCTCACATTTGTGGTCATTGCTGTCATACTTCCTGCTTCAACTGCCACTGCCTCACAAACGAGGTCTTACACGGCATCCACAGGCGTTTTACGTCTCGGCTAAGCTGTCCGCGACGTGTCGTAACCATTGTCGTGTCGTCTCAGATGCTGTAGTGAGACGTTGTTGGCTAGGGGTCTCACGTCGGTCTTATCGCCACCTCCACCGTCGGCGCTGCAGTCGCATTGCCAACTCTTCATCCGCAGGTGGTATTCGCCCTGCTTTGCAGGGTAAATACCTTTTTCACGGGGGGTAGGCCTGTTCAGCGCGCCACTTCGCATCGTGCAGCAGGAAACGCTACTCACGCTCCATTCACCATCCTCTGTATCTGTCAGATAAGACTACCTCTTTCAGATAGAGACGTTAACCACTATTTTCAATAGTGGTTAAACTTTGATTACATTTGTCAAGATTTGATTACATTTTACGCCACTGCAACTTACCCTATAATAGGCCTTTCCGTTCGCTCTTGTCCCGTTTTCATAGTGGCCCATTTGTGGAACTTACTGCGGGTGCCTCAGGTTGCCCATAAATTTCCACATAGTTACCGTAGCTGTTGATAACCTTTTTGATATGAAGCCGGGTCTCCCGGATGGTAATCTTTTCAACAAATTCGTCTATATCGTTGATATTTTTCGATGCCACCCACCGCTTCATTCGTCCGGGTCCTCCGTTGTACGCTCCTGTCACCAACATCGCGTTGCTATCAAACATCGAGTTGAGATAGCCGATATATTTCGTACCCATCTGAATATTAACCTCGGGTCGCTTAAGCATTGAGGTGCGGAATCGGCGGATTTTGAGTTGCTGTGCCAGTTCTTTCCCTGTCGCAGGCATAATCTGCATCAACCCAATTGCGCCTGCCCAGCTGATTGCATCTGCCCGATACCGGCTTTCCTCCAGGATCATCGCGAAAATTAAGAAAGCATCAACTTGATACAACTTCGCGTACTTCTCCACCAGAGCGGCATAGTGGCGCGGATAGAGCAATTGGAGGAGTTTTTCTGAATCTAAACTTGATTTCCGTGCTTTTTCGGTCACTTCCCGCGCCTTATCGTACCTCGCTAACTTTTCATAGCACGTAATCAGGGCGTAGAAACACTCCTGTGCCGGCCGCGATGTCGTGTTAAGGTGGTAGGATAATTGTGCGGCCGCATCTTCATAGAGGTGTAGTTTCATCAACGCTTGCGCCTGATGTGGGTACGCGGCGCGCTGTGGCAATTCTGCATCCGGCACTGCTTTCGGTTCCAATTCGGAAGCAGTGATACCTAAAATCTCCTTTGCCCTTGCACTGTAATACCAGTACCTGGCCTTCGCCACTTCATTATATAACGCTCGGGCAAGGGCTGGCTTGTTCTGGCGTTCGCGAATTTTTGCCATCCAGAAATGCGCGCCCATAGCGTAGCGGTTCCCAGGGAAGTTTTCCTTCAGCCCTTTAAAAGCATGGTAGCTGTCTTCGTAGCGGCCCTGGTCTAAGCGGTGCCACCCAATGCGCCACGCCGCAACATCTGCATACTGGCTGTCCGGGACTGCCTCAATTAATCGTGAGTACGCCTTGAGGGCTAACTCCGAATTCCCCTGTTTTTCATGAATTTGCGCGAGATCGTAAAGCGCGTTGTCTATCAATTCGCTCCAGGTATAGGTGTTCACAAAATTTTCCAGCCGGCTTGTCGCGGTCTTCAGGTGCCCTTTCTGCCTGTAGCATTGGGCGAGCTGGTAGTGTGCGCGCGTTAAATACTCGGTTTTATCACCGAGGGCGACCACGGCCTTATACTTTTTAATCGCCGTATTATACCACTTTCGCCCCTGATAACTCTGTCCTATAAAATAGAGCACCTTCCCCCTAAGCTTCACATCTTTGGTAGACGCAATCCGTTCAAATTCTGTTACGGCAGGCTTCCACCTTTTATGAGAAAGGAATACTAGCCCACAATTTAACATGTCGGTGGCGTTTAACCTCAGTGACTTGTGCCCCCTTGCAAGCAGTTTGAACCGGTGCACTGCCTTTTCTGCAATTCTATCTGAATGCTTTTCTGTAAGCAGTTGTTGATAGGTATAATACGCAGCTGAAACGTCTTTGAGCCCTTCATAGCAACGCCCCAAGGCATAAGCTGCATCCCGGGCGTAGGGCCCATCACTGATAAGCTCTACTAACTTTGACCTTGCCGCTTCATACTGCTCCTGCTTCAGGTAAAGTTGAGCCAACGCCCACTTTGCCTCTGTAAAATAGAAACTGTTAGGGTAATCCTGAACGAGTTGTGCGTACCACTTTTTTGCTTTCTCGTCGTTTTTTATCTCTGCATAAAGTTGGGCGAGACGATACATGACGCAATCCGCCAGTGGATAGCGGGGAGATGTAACCCGCACATAATGGCGCACCGCTTCGGGACGATTCTTCAACTTTTCATAGCAGGTGCCGAGTACATGATGAATCTCTCTTTTTTCTTGCTCGGACAGTTCGGTTTGCAACATACCTTTTAGCTTTGAAATAGCGAGGCGGTGGTTACCCTGGTCCATTAATGTTAAGGCACTGCTAAATTCATCTGCCGAAACCAGGGGGGCTGCCAACAAGCAGCTGTAACTCAGGATGAACAAACTTAACAAAAATGACTGCCGTAGCATCGTGTGGGCCTGTTTCAGAATTTTTTTGGTAAAAAATTGCATAGTTTTCATATCAATCGCTTTTTTAACCCTCCTCAGATGGATTCGCTCGCGTGTGATGAACGAAAACGAAAATGAATTATCCTTTGTTTGCATTGTAACGTTTCTTAAAGGCAAAAGGCAACAAAAAAAGTAAGACAGCGAAATACTGTGTCACGCTCAGTAAAAAACGCTTGCCAAATTGGGTGGTATTATGCTATACTTAATGAAAACTAGGATTATGCATAGGGCAGGTACTACGGAAACTCTGCCCGTACATTTAGTAGGTGTAAGGGCGAGGTTTCCGCAGTGCTCGCCCGTTGCCAGATGTTAACTAACTAAAAGGAGAAATTGCAATGGAAATTGTAGCACTTGGGAAAACAGGTTTGAATGTTTCACGCCTTTCAATTGGCACCGGATCAAACGGCTGGAACGGCCGCTCAAATCAAACCGACTTGGGTCTGGAAGGTTTGCGAGACCTACTGTTGTTTTCACACGACAAAGGGGTTACATTTTGGGATTCAGCCGACCAGTACGGGAGTCATCCGCATGTTAAAGAAGTGCTCAAACAGGTACCGCGCAGCAGTGTCACGATTACGACGAAAACGGTATCTCGCACGCGAGAGACTGTAGAAGCGGATGTGAAACGGTTTCTCAAGGAAATTGGCTCCGATTACGTAGACATTGTGTTGCTTCACTGCCTCACGCAGGTGGATTGGCCAACCCGCTATCCCGATGCGATGGAGGCACTTGTGCGGTGTAAGGAGCAGGGGCTCATTCGCGCACACGGCGTATCCTGCCACGATTATGGTGCGTTCCAGACATCCGCGATGACGGAATGGGTAGACGTTGTTTTGGCTCGGATTAACTACGCCGGGGTGCACATGGACGCATCACCTGCGGATGTCATCCGAACGATGGAGCAGATGGCGTTTGCCGGCAAGGGTATCTACGGCATGAAAGTGCTTGGCCAAGGGAAATTGGCGAAAGATGCAGAGAGTCAACGCGAGGCAATTGAATTTGTGATGGGACTGCCCTGTGTGCATGCCATGACTATCGGCATGACCTCCCACAGCGAAGTGGAGGCGAACGTCGCTGTTGTCAATGAGCTATCGCAGAACGCCTCGTAAGTTCTTTGAATGAAAGGGCTTTTCCGGAGCAAGCTGCGGTCTAGGTTCCTGTCTTCTTGTAGGCGCGCTTTGGGGGGCCGTTTGCCAGAAAATGGTGAATGACGTAACCTACTACCGCAGAAGGCTCCGACGAGATTTTTGCGGCTAAAAGGTATCACCCCGCAAAGCGGGGAAAATACCACCTGCGCCCAAGTTGCGCGTGATTAGCAAGCAACTTTTTTATTTCTTACATTTGCGACGTACATTCAAGCGGATTCCGACCACGGCAGAAAATTATAGGAGCTGAACCATACGAAAAATGGAAAAATACGAAACAGTTATCGGTTTAGAAATCCACGCGGAATTATGCACAGAGAGTAAACTGTTCTGCCACTGTGCTTATATCTTCGGTGCCTTGGCCAACGACTGCACATGTCCTGTCTGCTTAGGGATGCCGGGGACGTTGCCTGTTATTAATAAGCGCGCGTTGGAGTTTGCAATTCGCGCAGGCCTGGCAATAGGTTGTGAAATCACAGTAGACAGTAAATTCGATCGGAAGAACTATTTCTATCCAGATCTGCCCAAAAATTATCAGATTTCACAGTATGACCTACCGTTGTGTAAAAACGGACAGGTTACCTTTGAATTTGAAGGAGAACGCCGTACTGTTGCCCTCCGCAGAATCCATCTGGAGGAGGATGCAGGGAAATCAGTTCACGCCGAAGTCACCGGCGATGCAACGCGAAGTTTTATGGATTTCAATCGCGCTGGCGTGCCGCTACTCGAAATTGTGAGCGAACCGGAACTGCATTCCCCAGAGGAGGCAATCGCCTACTGCCGCGCAGTCAAGGAGATTTTAGAATATATTGGAGTCAGCGATTGCAACATGGAAGAGGGAAGCCTCCGATGTGAACCGAATATCTCGTTGCGCCCGCGCGGCAGTCAGGAGTTGGGAACCCGAACGGAGATTAAGAACAAAAACTCCTTTCAGGAACTCATCGATGCAATGGAATATGAGGTGAAACGGCAGACACGAATTTTGGATGCGGGCGGCGAGGTTGTTCAAGAGACGCTGTTGTTTGATGCCGCTACGGGGAGAACAGTTGCGATGCGCGGGAAGGAAGAAGCGGATGATTACCGCTATTTTCCCGAACCCGATTTAGTTCACGTTCAGATAGATGCAGAATGGATTGAAGAGATTCAACTGACACTTCCGGAACTGCCCGCAGCGCGGCGCAAACGGTTTATTACCGACTACGGCATTTCCCCCGAAAATGCCGAATTCCTGACCGGCACCCGACAACTCGCCGAATTCTTCGATGAAGCTGCCCAACTCAGCGGCGAACCTACCGCCTGTGCAAACTGGATTATGGGCGACCTGATGCGGTTGCTCAACACTGCTGATAGCGACATTCACGAATCAAACGTCACACCGGCGCACCTAAATGAGCTCATTCAACTGATTGACAACGCAACTATCAGCGGCAAAATTGCTAAATCTGTGCTTGACGATGTCTTTGAAACAGGCAAGATGCCGAAACAGATTGTTGCGGAAAAGGGCTTAGCGCAGATCACGGATACCTCCGAGATAGAAACTATCGTCTTACAAGTTGTGGAAGAACATCCCGGGCCTGCACAAGATTATCGTGACGGCACGAAGAAAGCAATCGGATTTCTTGTCGGCCAGGTGATGCGCGCAACCCGCGGGAAAGCAAATCCCCAACTGGTGAATCAAATTTTGACGCAAGTGTTATCCACAGAGTAAAGTCAGAATTCGCCAATTCTGAAAACGGAAGGGAGAATTGCAATGGATTTTGGTTGGTTCACGGTTAGTATCGTCAGTATAGAGTTTGTAAGTTTCGGTCTTGGATTGTGGGCTCTGAAAAGGTGGGTTGATAGGCGATACAATGCGCTCCACAAGGAAAATGAGGCACTCCAAGAAGAATTCAAGGCTTTTCAGAGTCAGGAGGACACCCGATACAATGTGCTCCTGAAGGGAAATGAGGCACTCCAAGGAGAATTCACTGCCGCGCAGACAGAAGCCGACACCCGATATAATGTGCTCCAAGAAGAATTCATTGCCGCGCAGACAGCGGCTGATAACCGCATCAATACACTTCTCAAGAGAAATGCGGCTCTCCGAGAAGAAACTGACAAACACATTGCGGAGTTCAAGGCTTTTCAGGGTCAGGCTGACAGGCGATACAACGCCCTCGCGAAAGAAAATGAGTCTATCCGAAGGGCTATCGACGGTTACATTGAGGAGAATGCAGCTCTCCAAAAGGCTATCGAAAAACACACGGCAGAGATAGAAGAACTTCGCCAACAGAACCAAGAACTGCAGACGGGGTTTGATATTATGTCGGGCAGGTACGCCGAGCTCAAAGAGCAGCTATTCCCCATGCTGGAGAAAATAATGGACCGGTTGGCACAAAGATGATAACGTAGGATACGAAGAAAGTTATTGGATTTCTGGCAGGTTAAGTCATGTGCACGACTCGCGACAAGGCAAATCCCCAACTGGTGAATCAGATTTTGACGCAGATGTTGGCAACGGATTGAGGATGCCCAATGAATATAGCCGAATTAAAAGACAAGTTATCTGAGATTAATCAGATGGGCTATGTTGTCTCGCTGCGAAAAGGCAACACTGGTATAGGCTATACATTGGAGACCTTGCTTGGGTTAAAGGAAAATAACCTGAAGACACCTGATTTCGGGGATATAGAGTTGAAATCCCAGAGAAGGGGAGCCTCTAATCGAGTAACCATGTTTACTTTCAACCGTGGGGTTTGGAAGATAAAACAGAAGGAATTGATTGAGAAATACGGGTATGTAGATACGAACGGCCGGCCATCTCTATACTGCACTGCCAATAGTAAACCGAATAATCAAGGGCTTTTCGTGAAAGTTGAGCAAGAAACCGTTAGGCTTTATCACTTAAATGGGTCTCTTGTTGCTGAGTGGCCAGGAGAAAGTTTGATTGATAGATTCAGAAATAAGATGCCTGCTCTGCTTATTGTTAATGCAGACACTCGTATCAATTCAGATCGGAAAGAGGAATTTTGGTTTAATGAGGCGTATCTCCTAACCCAGCCGGATGAGGATAATTTTTTGGATCTAATCAGGAAGGATATTATAATTGTTGATGTCCGAATGCACCTGAGAGGAAATAAGGTAGTCAGAAATCATGGCACAGGTTTTAGAATTGACGAAAAATTCTGGAATCTATGTTTTGGGAGGCGGGAAAAGTTAATATGAGTACAGTCAGTCTAAAATACAAAGATGAATCATGGGACTTTCGAGCGGCCGATACAAAGGAATATACCCACTGCTTCCACACCTATCCGGCGATGATGATTCCGCAAATCGCAAGGAAACTTATTAAACAGTACGGCAAAGAAAGCGGCTGGCTGCTTGATCCATATTGTGGCACCGGCACATCCTTGGTTGAGGCATCGCTGTTCGGCATGCACAGTGTGGGATGTGATATTAATCCGCTTGTGCGCCTGATAGCCACTGCCAAGTTGACACCTATTCCTCTGCAAACGCTTGACAGGGAGCTGAATAGGTTAAACAATCAGCTCTTTCAGGTTGAATTTTCCGAGAAGATTCCTGATGCACCAATCCCTGATATCCTGAATCTGGACTATTGGTTTTCTTCAGATTTAATCAGATACCTCGCCTTCCTACGGGCTTGGATGGGCGACGTGGAAGATGAAGCAGTTCGGAACTTCATACTCGTTGCATTTTCAGAAATGGTCCGAGAGGTTTCTTATACCCGTACTGGCGAATTTAAGCTACATCGAATGCCTGCCCAGAAACTTGAGAATTTTAAGCCCGACGTTTTTGGTATTTTTCGCAAAAAACTAAACAGGAATCGACAGGGGTTAGCGGCGTTCATGGAAAAACGGAAAAGCGTTGAGACATCGGTTTCCGATGCCAATACGGCCCAAGGAGAACTTCCACTGCCGCGGCCGCTGGGTGGTTATGACTTGGTAATTACCTCCCCGCCCTACGGAGATTCACAGACTACTGTCGCGTATGGACAATTTTCACGGCTCTCCGCAGAGTGGATAGGTTTGCCCAATGCACGAAAAATTGACGGACTCGCAATGGGCGGCCGTCACTCCGGTAGGAGCGAGCTCCCCATCGCGACTCTTCCCGAACGAACATTGATGGATTCCCCGGTGTCGTCCGATATTGAGAAAATCCGTTCTGTAGATGAAAAGCGCGCACGCGAGGTTTCGGCTTTCTACATCGACCTGGGGCATAGCATCAATTCAGTGGCAAAGATGCTTTCACCACATGCTACAATTTGCTATGTTGTCGGGAATCGCCGAGTGAAAGAGGTTATATTACCAACAGACGAGTTCGTCATTTTTGCCTTCTGTCAACACGGGTTTTCGCATAAGGAAACCATCGTCAGGAACATCCCAAATAAGCGAATGCCCAAGAAAAACAGCCCTTCCAACATTGCCGGTGAAACCGCTACAACGATGAACGAAGAAAACATCGTCGTTTGCCAGAGGACAACGCATCATCGCAATTTTTAAGACTCTAATTAGCCAGAATCCTATTTAAACCCGGCGGAAACCCGATTTTGACACTGGCATGTGGTTTCCCCTGCTTTGCAGGGGTTTATACCACCTGGAAAAATCGGCACGAAAACCCAGAGGTTTAGTCACGCATTTTCAATGCGTGGTTAAACATTCTAAAAAAATGGCTGTAGGACAAATTACCCTCACATCCGTAACAAAGCAGTTCGGCGACACGGTTGCAGTTGACGATGTGTCGTTCCAGATAGAGGGAGGCGAGTTTTTTTCGCTGCTGGGACCGAGCGGTTGCGGAAAGACAACGACGTTGCGCATCATTGGCGGATTCGTGTACCCGACAGCGGGAGAGGTTTTCATCAACGGCGAACTGATGGCGCAAACACCCCCTTACCGCCGGCCGGTCAACACCGTCTTCCAAAATTACGCGTTGTTCCCCCACAAAACCGTCGCGCAGAATATCGCATTTGGGCTACAGATGAAGAAAACACCCAAGGCGAAAATTTCCGATGAGGTTGAGCGTTTCCTAGCACTCATTCGCCTACCGGGCTACGGCAATCGGAAACCAAGCGAGCTCTCCGGCGGCGAAAGGCAGCGCGTAGCCCTTGCTCGCGCCTTAATCAATCAACCTACTATCCTGCTATTGGATGAACCCCTTTCCGCGCTTGACCTCAAGCTGCGAAAACAGATGCAGTTGGAGCTAAAAGCGTTACAACGCAAAGTCGGAATTACGTTCGTCTACGTCACGCACGACCAGGGCGAGGCGTTGGCATTGTCAGATCGAATTGCAGTGATGAACGGCGGGAAAATCCTTCAGGTGGGAACGCCATCTGAAATCTACGATGCGCCGCAGAGCCGCTTTGTCGCAGATTTTATCGGCACTTCCAACTTCTTTGAGGGAACGCTCATCCGCCGTGACAACGAATTCGCGGAGGTTGCCTTGGCAACTGAACCGCCCCTTAAGATTGTCGGCATGCCCAACAGTGAAGTACCGATGAACGTGCCTGTCGCTGTGGCAGTACGCCCAGAGCGCATTGACGTAACAACAACCCCTCCCCTTAATTCGGCAAATCAGTTGCGCGGGACAATTCAGGACGAAAGTTACCTCGGTACAACGCTTCAATACACGGTGCAAACGGATTACCCAACGCCACTCATTGTTAACCAGCAGTGGCGAGGCACAGGGGCCTCGCCCTACAGCACAAGCACTCAGAATGTAGGCGCGCACGAGACACACCGCTTTGAACGCGGTGATACGGTGTATCTGCAATGGGCACCAGAAAACGCAATTGTCTTAAAAGCCGACGAGGACTAACCGCCAGACAACGGCAGTTTGACTTTCCCATTATCACGCTGTTGCGAAGTCAAGAAGCCGATGATAATCTGGACAACTTTATATCCCTCAGTCCCAGGCGAGACAGGTTCTCCACCCTCCGCGATAATACCTACTAACTCTCGCACCCCTGCAGGAATACCGGTGATGTCCCATGTCGGTGCCTCGATAGTCTCGACAACATCGTCTTGGTGGAGTGTTGCCCCCCTGTCACTGATGAGGATGTAGCCGTTTGTTCCGACAATCTCCACTCGGAACCCGGAGAGGGTTGTCTTCGGGCCGCCTGCATAGTAGCCGCGCACACCGTTCGCAAAGTGGATATACCCGTGCGCCGATGGCTCAGTTGCTGGAACATGCCCGCCATCGCCTTTATACTCGCTATAATCTTCATAGCCCTCTTCTAATTCGGCAGAAACCCACTCCGGTTCTGAGTCAGCGAAGTAGCAGATGGCATCCACAAGGTGTGTCCCGTTGCGGAAAAGCATTGCGCGCCCGCCGCTCAACGTGCCGATAACATATTGGACATCCCCGATGCGTCCCCCACCGACGACTACGTTTTTGGTATGCCTCCACAACGGCTGCCACCGTCGCGTGTGATCTATGGATAAAATTGTGCCGTTTCGTTCTGTCGCCTCCAGCATTCTGTCTGCATCTTCAATGCTGGTTGCCATCGGTTTTTCACAGAAGATGCCTTTTACGCCAGCGTTGGCCGCGTCAACCACAAGGCCCGCATGCCGATGATCAGAGGTTGCCACTGTGACAATGTCTAAATCCTCGGCGGCAAGCATTTCCTGATGGTTGGTATACAGCGCAATGTTATCCCAGTTGTCCTGATATTTTTCCTTGAAGGCATCTAATGTGCTTTGCACAAAATCGCAGCCGGCAGCTAATTCAACGTTCGGCAAACCGACTAACCCTGATGCATGTGTTGTGCCGATGCCGCTACAACCAATGATTCCAACACGTAGTTTTGCCATGTCTCTATCCTCCTCTATTCCCTCAGCCTCAAGGGTGGTATAAGCCCCCGCAAAGCGGGGGTAATAGCCTTTACCTATTTTGCGATAGCAAAGATTATATGATGCATTGGATCGAAAGTCAATTTTTTTCTAGTTTTTCGTCAATTGGGTTTTTGCTCCGATTTTTCCAGGTGGTATAAACCCCTGCAAAGCAGGGGAAACCACATGCCAGTGTCAAAATCGGGTTTCTTTTTGGTTCTATGGCATAATGTAAGAAATAAAAAAGTTGTTTGCTAGTCGCGCACAACTTTGTGCGAATTAACGAAAAGAAGGGTGCATGTGCAATGATGCTTGCCCCTTGGCTTGCAAGCTGCGCCAACTTTTGAATAGCAAGTTTTGGCTTGCAAGCTGCGCCAAAAATTGGTAAACTATATAGGTGAGGTTAATGAATTTTCGATAGAGAGGTAAAAATTATGGTTAGAATTATCGCCACTCCGGAAATCCTTGGCGGAAAACCAGTTGTTGAAGGTACGCGCCTTAGCGTCGAACATATATTGGGACTATTGGCAAACGGTATGTCAAATCAGGAGATCGTTGAATCCTATCCAATATTGAGTGAAGAAAGCATTCGGGCGGTTCTCGCTTACGCCGCACACGCACTCCGCGTGGTATAAGCCCCCGCAAAGCGGGGGTAATAGCCTTTAGCGAAATTGTCATTGATGCACGTTCTCACCTTGATGGAGTCTCTTAGCAATGCTCCCGCCACTTGTAGCTGATATGAACATAGCTGCCCCGGTTGTTCAGTAGAGACGCGAGGGAAAAAAGCGTGGATTAAAATCCATCGGTATACCAAAAGATATGATGCGATCTGATGCCTTGTGCCAGAGATTGCGGTTGATTGTGCAATAGGTTCGGAATCGAATTGAATGAAGACGATGCCATCTTTTTTGAAAGCACGGCGGGTTGAATGACGCGATACATCGCGCTGCCATGCTCTTCAATCGCCGGGGCGTTCTTTTGAATAGCAAGTTTTGGCTTGCAAGCAACGCCAAAACCACCTGCGATAGGTGCCGGATAGACAACTTCAAGCGATTCCGCATCCATCTGGCCCACAATATTAGAGAGCATGCCTTCAAAAAGTTGTTTACCTCTCTCTTGGGCAAAGGATGTTTCTGAAGCGACGAA
Organism: uncultured Poribacteria bacterium; assembly: GCA_958295855.1. GTDB lineage: Bacteria > Poribacteria > WGA-4E > WGA-4E > WGA-3G > CATQHH01. The sequence goes on from OY282383.1 coordinate 3,262,428, forward strand.
CTCTTTAACATTCAGTTGGTTTTCGCGCGTGACAACGGAAACATAGCCTTCAATCGTCCCATCTTTTTCCGCAACCCATGCATTCGGTGACTCGGTCCGCACCCAATCCCTCCAATATGCCATATCATCTCTGACAAAAGTGCCGTTGAATTTGCGGGAATAGGTGTCGTAGAGGAAAGCCATCCGCTTGACTTCAGATTCATCATCAAAATTGACTGGACAGACTTCCCATTCTACCTGCTTTTTGGCAGGAAGCGTTTCTTTTGCGTAGTAGCGCGGCACTTTTTCCCACCCTTCAACTGAATAGATACGCTGGCTCCCGTGGAGCGCGGAGATAGCAATCTCACGGGACTCCATAAACCGAATTGCGTCCTTGAGGAGTTGTGTGGCGAGTCCGCGCCGTTGGTATTCCGGGCGCGTGCTGACCTCCCCGATACCGCCTACCGAGATGGGTTCGCCATGCAAATACATCTTTCGGATAAAGACGCGCACCGTGCTGACAATTTTTCCGTTGTCAACAGCGACGCGGATGCCTTCAAAGTCTTTCCACGGGTCGTTGTGACAGTGGTTCATAAAGTACTGGCGGCTCCCGGAGAAGACGTGCGTGACGTGGTCCAACCATGCCTCTAATTCTTCAGGATAAAGGGCACGAAATTCCATTTTTATTGATGTACCTCACTTTTGGGTGACAGCACAGGGACTGTGCCTACTACTTTTGGGTGACAGCGGGAGAAGGTTTCCGCGTGTGGGCTTTCTAAAGACCCTACTACTTTTAAAATTTTATGGTGAGCTCGCCCAGGAACTGCCGTGCTTCATTGCGACTCCCAAAAACCTCATACAGATCGCCGGAAACATCGTAAAACCGGCGAACAAAATTTCGGCTCGTCTCTGCGGGATTCAAATCGGCGTAGCGGAGCCACAGATTCGTCCGGGACCAGATATCCCAATTGAGTTCGATAACCGTGGAACTGGCATCGCCCGTATCTTCTCTGTGTTGGCGGTTGAGCTCCGGAAAGAGCGCGTTCTGTGTTAAATCTGAGGTACCATCAACACGGCCAACGGACAGATTCAACTCTTTATACCGATACGGGTTCGGATTGGTGATAAACTTCAGATTGGCGGCAAAGGCATTCTCCAACGCCTGTGTCTGAAAATCGTAGCTATCCTCTACTTTAGCGGGGGTAACATACCGTTCATCCTGTTCCGCGTACGTCAGTTCATCAAGAAAGGTGAGGTGCCACCGCTCAGAGAGACTATAGGATGCCCCGAACATATTTTTGAGTTCCAATTGGCTGAGTTCATCTTGAACGTCGGTTGAAAAGTCGATGTCTTCATAATCTTCCATATAGTTGTTGTTGAGAGTGGCAGCGCGGACACTATAAAAGCCGTTCATGTGGGAAGGCTTCACGGTAAACCCACTGACAGAATATTGCGCGATGGTGAAGTCGCTGGCATCCTGCAGGTAGAGATAGCCTGCTGCGTCAAAGTCCAGAAAGGCGACATCGTGTTTTTCCTCGCTGAGCTGGTCGGTTTCATAAACAATCCGCCCTATGTACCTGCCGTTGTTATCAAACTTCTGGATACGTGAGATAACATTATGAAAGAGCGTCAAGCGGATATCCTTCCGTTTGAGTTCTTCAGCGAGTTCAGCGTCGTCTTCATCGTCCGTCTCTTCGTCATAGTAGCGGCTATATTCTGCTTCCTCCAGCAGCCGGAGGCGGCGATTTAGCGCGCTGACATCAGCAGTGCCGGTCAGGTTTGGGGCGAAAGGCCCGTATTGCGGGCGGGTTGCATTCGTAATCGTATCGGCAAGTTCCGTTTGACCTGGCGTGCTTTCTGTGAGCTGCGTCAAAGTCGGGGACAATGCGATGACTTCCGGCAGCCCGCCGACTTTCCTGCGGAATCGGCTGGCATCCTTGACTAAAATCTCGCCTGTAGGCAGTGTGACGAGTGCCATCGGTTTTGTAAATTCGCCGTTGCCTCGCCCTTTTCTGCCAAAACTGCGCATGAATTTGCCGTCTGCGTCGAATTTAACAATGCGATGGTTGCCCGTATCTGCAACAAAGACGTTGCCGCGTGCATCAATCGCGAGGGCCGCAGCATCCTTATCAAATTCGCCATCACCTGCACCATACCGGCCGAAAACGAGCATTTTTTCGCCTGCAGTATCAAACTTATGGATGCGTCCCCGTTCTGCATCTAATATGTAAAGTTGATTTTGGGCATTGACAGCGACGCGGAGCGCGCGGTCGTGTCCAAGGGGTTGGATGCCGAATGCCGTTTTGCCTTCTTCATCAATGATGAGGCTTGCCGGCAAAACAACCTTGGGATGGACATCCACCGCATCGACAAAGTAGGTGTCTAACAATTCACCTATTGCACTGAATTTGTGGACACACGGGGCAAACATGTAAACTTTTGGATCCGCGGTTTCGGCAATGTGATGGATGGTTACATCGGCAACGTAGATATTTCCGATGCTATCTACAGCAAGATGCCCCGGTTTCCGCAAGATATTTTGCGGAGATTCCGGCTCTTCGGGAATTTGGAGAAGAAATTCTCCGCTCGGCGACAGCTTTTGGATAAGCCGATGCTCGGTGTCGCTGACGTAGATATGCTGGCCATCAAAGGCGAGGTGAATCTTCTTACCGAACATACCTGCTGTCGCCCCTTTGCCACCGAATTCACGCACCAAGGTGATAAAATCCACCGAAAAAGCGGAATTCAGTTCAATAAATAGCGAACAGAGGGTGAGTAGTGTGATAATGACTGTTTTTTTCATTTTTGTGTTTTATTCCTTAGAGATATGGTAAAGCGTTGAACGCTCCGGGGCTGTCCAGTCAACCGGTTTGGAGACTACAACGGGCTGTGCCAAGTAGTGCGATGTGTTACCTTTCCACGTGCGGAGTTCTACGCCAAAGAATTTAAACCGTGCCGCTGTTATTTCATTGTGCCAGTCAAGTGTAACACGGTGCTCCGGATGAATTTTCTCGGCCATCCAGACAAGCGTGACGGCTTGTAAACCGGCAGCATACGTAAGGACTTGACCAAGGTGGGCATGATCGGATTTCTCCAGTTGGTTTTCAATTTTTTGTCATTCCTTGCGGAGAATTGAGAATGCAAGATAGCTCTAACAATGCCCTGTAGCTCTCGTCGGAGGTTTCTGACGCAAGGCTCTGGATTAACCGGCTTCAAATTCAAGTGCCATGTTCAGCGCATCTGCAACGAAAACAAGGTTTTCTGCTAACCAGGGTGTAAAGTCGCGTGCTTCGTGAGACCAGATAGCGCGAGGTGCAACGTTTTGAAGTAGGGAAGATTGAAGCATCACCTATTCTCCTTCCCTGATTCGTCAAGATCTTCAAGCCAATGTTCAACGAATCTTTGGTGCGTCTCATCACCTGCTGCGCGCGCGAGTTCCAGGGCAATTTTTAAATCGTCGATTGCTTCTACATCACAGCCTAGGCGAAATTTCTCCAATGCCCGGTAAGTATAGGGCTGAGCAAATTCCGGGTCTGCGCGAATGGCGGCTTCATAATCAGCGAGTGCTTCTTCACGCTGCCCCAACCCCTCTTTTATTTGTCCACGGTCGGTGTAACTCGGGGCTTGCCACGGCGCAAGACGGATGGCCTCGTCATAGTCGGCGAGGGCCTCCTCAAACTGACTCTGGAAGAACTTCGCTCCACCTCGCACGTGATAGACTTCCGGCATCTCCGGGTTCAGGCGCAGTGCCTCATCAAGGTCCGCAAGTGCCGCTTCAGCAAAAGGCATAACCGCTCTGTGGGACTTATACATATCTGGTCAAACCTTGACAAATCTAACAGGTTCTTCCATCAGTAACCACACTTCCTCATTCAACACTCACTGCCTGCCAACGAGGGCTTACACGAGCTCCAGAGGCGTTTGACGTCTCCCGCGAGCTACGGGCGACAGACTTTTATGAAGGACACAGGTTGATTGCCGCATTCACATCTCTGTCGCACGTGAAACCACACTCACCGCAGTGATAGGTACGTTCAGAGAGGTCAAGTTCCGTCTTTTTGTGCCCACATGAACTGCACGTCTTGCTACTTGCAAAGAACATGGCAGCTTCCGTGACAGGGGTGCCACACCGTTCCGCTTTATACTTTATCATCGTTAAAAAGCGGGACAGGGCAGCGTCTGCTATGTGCTTTGCCAGTTTCTTGTTCTTTAGCATACCGCTGACGTTCAACGTCTCTATACCAATAGCCGATGCTTTCCGAACGATGCTGGTTGAGGCTTTGTGATGAGAATCTTCACGGATACAGGATATTCTATAGTGAATGCTGGCAAGCTGTTTACGGGCTTTGTGCCAGTTACTTGAGAACCTCGTCTTCCGTGACAGCATTCGCCCAGCACGCCTCAACTTCCGCAGGTAAACCTTCAGCGGCCTGCGGTTTTCATACGTCGTGCCATCGGATAGCGTTGCCAGTGTATTGATACCCACGTCAACACCTACAGGCAGGCGGTCATCAATCAGTGGCATCTGAACCATCGAATTACCTTCATCAGTGTGGACCAGAATGGATACGAACCACTTGTCATCTTTTCGGGAGACGACGACTCTGCCAATCTCACCTGTCCATCGCAACTCTTCACGCATTCTCACCCATCCGATGACAGGCAATTTGACGCGCTTTTTGTAGACTTTCACAGAATCTTTGCCGTTATCCGCTTGGTATGATTGCTTACCACTTCGGTTCTTCGGCACGGGGAATCTGTTCTGTCCACTCCGCCAACGTTTCACGGCATCGTTGAAGTGATGGATGGCATTCTTGCTAGCATTCTGACTCATCGCATCACACCAAGGAAAGACTTCACGCTTCCGGGCGTTGAATTCCTTTTTGATGTCATACAACGTCTTCCAATTGCCATCATCTAATCCGCTTTTGAACGAGGACAGCGCGGCATTGTAAGCAACACGGGCGTAACCGCAGTGCTGAGCCAGCAAGGTGGCTTGCTTATTATTTGGGTCGAGTTGAATCTTCTGCGTTCGCACAGACATATTCAATTCCTTTTGTAGGGTTCGCAGGGCGTGTTTTGCTGCCAGACTCTGGAAGTGGGCGGAGACAACAGCGGGATGCTGAAGGAGTCTTTCCCCGCCCCACACGAGACTACCAGTATAACTGACTTCCAAAATAAATGCCAGCACTTTTTTCGCCTGAGAGAGACGTTTACCACTATCTTTGATAGTGGTTAAACTTTGATTAGATTTGTTTAGGAATGACCCGATTTTACGCCACTGCAACTTGCCCCCTGCTTTGCAGGGGGAACATACCCTATGCCTTGTCGCAGTTTCGTAAAACCGCGATAGTAGTAGGTTTCAGCACACTGTGCATCTAACTGAAGGGCTTCCTCGTAATCGGCGAAGGCGGCTTTGACATCGCCTAACTCCCCTTTCGTAAACCCGCGTGCCGTGTAGCCCGCTGCGGAGTCTGGCTTCAACCGAATTGCCGTATTCAGGTCGGTGAGGGCAGCTTCATAGCACCCCAGAGCATTTTTGACCTTGCCACGATGGATATAGGCCTCCACATGCTCAGGCCGCAGCCGGATAGCCTTATCGTACGCAGCGATTGCCTCCTCACCTTTACGGCGCGATGAAGTATGGGACTCAAGAAGATACCCTGCCGTAAACCATGCTTGTGCCGCAAGTTCATTTGCATCCCATTGCCCTTGTGCTTCAAATTCAGCATCTTCTACAAGCGTTGCAATTGCACGCCATTTTTCAACAGCATCGGTAATGTTCCCCATTTTCTGTAACTTATGAGCATGAGCGATTGCCTTGTCTATGCGTATCGGCATCGGGGTTGCAAACCCCTCCCACACATAGGGTTGGTAAGTTCGCGCTGCCTCCTCAACATTTCGCGTGGTATCCTCAGTGAGGGTTTCTATTGGTTTCGTTGTCATCATGCGCCTCCTATCTTTTAAAGCCGCGAACCTTGTATCTTCACCTTAAATGGTACCCATTATTGCTTTAAATATCAAGGCAAAATTTATCGCGGTTAGGGTTTAATCCGGCAAGATACGGTACCCCGTGCTAATCCCTGTAACCATCCCGATAATTGCCCACAAACCGGCACACACCATCTCCCCGATAACTAAGCCGAGAAAGACGGGCCGAGCTTGGCGATATGCCTTCAACCCGCCGTATTTCACGATGGTAAATTTCATGCCCCACCCTAAAAAAATTGAGAACCACAGCTTAAACGTTGCCCATGAACTCAGCATCGTATAGCCAAGTGGATGCAGGGGCCACCAAACAAAGTTCTGGCGCATCCACATCAACCACACGGTGAAGCCACTCCCAAACATAATAAACCCGGTGTTCGTCCAATGCGTGCTCGTTTTGGGGCTTGTGAGGAGCCCTTCCAACTGCCGCATAAACCAGCTACCGCCGGTGTAAGGCGCGCCGTGTGCATAGCTAACTTTGATCGCGGAGTAGTAGGAGACAGCCAAACCGATTACCATTGCAACTGCCATTGCAATGAGCAGTTGTCGCCGCTTGACGCGCGCCTCGTCCGCAGCTTTCAAACCGTTCATGATGTTCGGCATCATAAATTCACGAAGATCGAGCGTGAGGCACACCGGATGCATCATCATCGAAGCCAACGTGGAAGGATGGATTTTTGAGGTGCCGAGGGTTGTCAGGAAGAAACTTTGCGGCGAAAACGACGGATTGATAAACGGAATACCCCCGTTAATCACCTGCCACGTCAGTACAACATACATTGCAAGTAGGAACAGCACAAAGCCCAGCGCGAACGGGATGGACATCCCCATCAGGTGATTGAAAAACACCAGCACACAGATGCCGCCAAGCAGCCCGAAAATAGTGACACCGTGGGGCAGTGCCTCATCGGATGGACGGAACTGAAACATATTTCTGATATGATGCCGCATTTTCCAAAGCGCAATCGCCACAAATGCCAAACACGCACCCGCCTCCTGCGCCGCGCTAAACGACTTGCCAGTCCACTGAACACCGGGGCCCGAGCTGAGTTGAAAACCGAGTATCACGCCGATGAGACATTGGAGTTTGTAAAACACAAAGAAAAACCATATACTGAACGAGACCTCCAACGTCAGCAGATAGCTAAACCCTACCATCGACCAGAAGATAACAATCTGAAACGGGCGTAAAGCACTCCACGGTTTCTCGGAAAGGTGAGCGTTGAGCCAAAAATCGCGTGGGATATGCGGCGCAGCAGGAAAAAACGTGTGAAGCCCGTTCATCGTATGGAGGAACACTGGAAACGCAAACCCGAACCAGAACACGCTGTTTTTAAAGAGCGGCCCGAGGCGGCCCTTGCCTTGGGTTGCCATCTCCACGGGAAGTTTAACGAGCGGAAAAGCGCAGCGTTCATATTCAACCCATTGCTTGCGGAGCAACACCGAGAGACAAATCATCACGAAATAGACAACCAGCACATAAGCACTCCAGGTGAGGATAGGTATTATCCATGCCCCCCACGGTACGGATTCCCCTGCAAACAACCCTTCATAGAAGGAACGGATGGCGGTTTCATCGCGTACCACCCGCCAATACGGAATGTAGTGGTGAAACAGCGACATCCAATCGTTTTCTGGCGTGGCGAAATACTGGTAGGCTATCATCGGGCTGAGCGCGTAACGCATCATGCCTGAGGAGGGGATACCCGCCGGGGCGAGCATAATGCACCAAATCGTGACGAGTTCGCCGGGCGAAAACGCCGATGTGGGATGAATCTGTTTTAAGAGAACGTTCACCCCCAGCACCAACACAATCAGCACAAAGAAGGGAGCTACGGGAAAGTGGCCCCCTGCAAGGAAAATGTTGCGGATGACGTAATCGTTATAGGGCGCGAGGAGACATTCGATAGTTGCACATGCCAAACCGATAATCACCGCACGCCAAGATAGGCTCGTATGCGTTCGTTGTTGAATCAATTACGCCTTCTCTTTCTCTTAACTGAAGGTAGTAGGCACACGCCGTGTACCGTGACCGCCTCTCTTCTTGTAGGGCCAGGGCCCCGTGCTTCAGCCCTACGCTATTTTATTATTTTAACAGCAATCAGTATACCACAATCCTATTTTTTTAGATAGAAGAAATTTGGCAGTTAACAACTGTGCGCTTTTGTTGTTGTAGGTGCGATCTCCGCATCGCGATGGAAACCCCATAAACGCGACAGAATGCACGTCGCAAATGTAAGAAATAAAAAAGTTGCTTGCTAATCACGCGCAACTTGGGCGCAAAGGGTGTTAGCCCCCGCTTTGCGGGGGATATCACCTACTCGCCGCAAAAACCGAAAACGGAATACCTCTGTGCCGCTGTAAAAAACTTGACACAAATTGGAAAACCACCTATAATTCATGACAATCGTGCAACCAACACACCACATCTTCATAAAAATGCAAAAATTGCTTGACATTTCATGCGAATTTGTGCTAAAATCCGAAATTATACCGTGGAAGACCGAAATTTCCATGATTTTTAAGAAAAAAGCATTTGACAAAAATTGCAATTTTGTAGTATAATTTTTTTATCAATGGGCAACATGCCTATTCACCTACATCTAACGAAGGATGACGAACATGCAACACGCACACCTCGATTTGAACATCGAAACCGCCTTTAGCCCCACGCTCCAAGTTGGTGGATGCCCGGGTGAGGCTGTGCACTGCTCCATCGTGCCTTCACACAGCAATGTTAACTCTAAGTTAACGATTTCCCCCCCCCGCATTCACATACGTTAAGTTTATTACTTCACAAACTACTTTACAATGCAGCATCGGCGGTTTTCGCCGCTGTTCTGCTTTCGCGCCCGCGCGCGCTTCGTCTTGCACGGAGTGTCCCGCGGGCGCTTTTTGTTGTCGCACTCTTGCCAACTGTAGGGGCGCATCTCCGTGCCTGCCCGTTGTCCCAATTTACTGTAGGGAAAACCGGTCTTGTGCTTGCCCACCGTAGGGGGCGGGTTTCCCGCCCCGAAGGGTTTAAAAACAATAGACTGATGCCACAGGGCGAGGCGACCTCGCCCCTACAGCAAACTAAAGGAAGGATTTTACAATGAAAAACTGTTTGACAACAACCCCGAAACTTCTCATCTGCCTGATTGCAATACTCACGGTGGGCTTCGCCCTCCACAGTATGAGTCAGGCACAACCGAACACTGACTTCGCTGGCGATATGCGCCAGGTGAACCCGCCACTTGACAGCAGGTTTGTCGCAGAACCCTACGCGCCCGGGCCCGCTATCTCGCCTGAAATGGTGCAGGACTGGTTGGATCTCTTACGCGCTGAAAATGACGGTTCCGCTGTTTTTGCCAAGGGGATAGCCAACCTTGAAGCACTGCTCACCTCGCTGACACCACCCGCGCAGAGTGTCTTGCTGCCGAACTACCCGAACCCGTTCAACCCCGAGACGTGGATACCCTATCAGTTGGCGCACCCCGCCGAGGTAAAGGTGTCCATCTATGCAGCAAATGGTAGTTTGGTTCGTATGTTGGATTTAGGGCATCGAGCCCCGGGTGTGTATCAGAACAAGCACCGTGCGGCGTATTGGGATGGGCACAATGCTGCGGGTGAGCGTGTCGCGAGTGGCGTGTATTTCTACACGGTTGAAGCGGGTGCTTTCCGTGCGACGCGCAAAATGTTGATAGTGAAGTAACGAGGCAGAGGGCTACCCTCTTTTTCTCCGCTTGATCAGGAGAGAGGGGAGGTGTGTCCTCGAGTCATAATAAAATTAAAGGAGTAAACTTATGCGAAAAATAACACTGATGTTATCCGTTCTTGTGCTTTTCACATTGCCACTGACAGATGTGGCTGTAGCTGCCTGGCAGGCGAATACCGTCACGAACCAGACGACAGAGAATGTGTATGTCATCTATTCCACTTGGCGTGGTGCGAAAGGGAGTATTCCGCGTGGATATCGGACGTTGGGCTATTACCGTGTTTCGCCTGGGCAGCAACGTTCGTTTTCTGCGTGGGCGAGCAATAGTATCTATTTCCGTATTTCTCAATCTGGTGAGGCGCTGAAACCGCAAAGTGCCACCGAGACGTTTGCTTTTTGGATTCATCCGCGTGCCGCGTTTACGTTGGTGTCCGGTAAACTGAACGCTGCAGTGACGACAGCACAACTGACGTATACAAACAAGGCGCGCGGTGAGTTGGCCCATGAGGATGGTTTTATGAAGTATGCCAATGGTGCGCAGCTAACCGTGACCTCCGGGTGGGTGCCTGTCAATGAAGTGGTTACTCCGCCTGATGAGGCATCAGTGGATGTGAACGGTGATGGCGTTGTGGATGCCTCGGACGTAGCATTTGTAGCGTCGCGTTTAGGTGTGCGTGGTGCCAATGCTGCGGATGTGAATGGCGATGGTGTTGTTGACGTGACAGATGTAACATTGGTAACCAATGCGATTGGTACAAAGGTAGGTCAGGGAAGCGACGGTACCGAGGGTGGGGACGACGATATACCCGATGGCATGGTGCTTATCCCCGCTGGTGAATTTGAGATGGGCAGCGATGATGCAGATGCGGAGGTTAATGAACAGCCCATCCACACCGTCTATGTGGATGCGTTCTACATGGACAAACACGAGGTCACCAATCTGGATTACAAGCGGTTTGTGCTTAAGAATCCGCAGTGGCAAAAGGACCGGATTCCGCGCTCGCTCCACAGTGGCTCCTACCTTAAACATTGGAGTGGTAATAACTATCCTGCAGGTAAAGCGAACCATCCCGTGACGTATGTTTCTTGGTATGGTGCGATGGCTTATGCGGCGTGGGCGGGGAAGCGTTTGCCGACGGAGGCGGAATGGGAAAAGGCTGCGCGTGGGGGTCGTGCGGGTTTGAAGTATCCGTGGGGGAATACCATCTCAAGCGTGAATGCGAACTATTTCGATAATGTTGGGGATACCACCGTTGTAGGGAGTTATGCGGCGAACGATTATGGTTTGTATGATATGGGAGGGAACGTTTGGGAGTGGTGTCTTGATGCGTATGATGTCGACTTCTATTTTTCATCTCCTCGTCGTAATCCGCTGAGCGATGTGAATACGTTATCGAATCTGGATTTAGTAACATCAGATTTTACAAACGTTACAAGGTCGCGTGTATGGCGGGGGGGCTCTTGGACCACTGGCGCTCCGAACGTGCGCGTCGCCTTCCGCAACGGGGGTTCGCCTCCGGATACGCACTACTACCTCGGGTTTCGTTGCGTGAGGGCGGTATCCCCTTAAGGCTTTATGCCAGTGTGCAGGCACAAGACCTGCCCCAAGGTAGCAGGCACACTCCGTGGGTTTCCGTTGCAACCAAATTTAATTCTCTTTTCTCACAAAACGTCAACACAACCGATGTCCTAACGACATCACAAACCAAAGAAAGGATTTTACAATGAAAACATGGCTGATAGTTCCCAGAATCATCGTGGCATTGAGTGTCGCTATCGCATTGTGTTTCGCTCTCCATAGCATGAGTCAGGCACAACCGAACACTGACTTCGCTGGCGATATGCGCCAGGTGAACCCGCCGCTTGACAGCAGGTTTACCGCAGAACCCTACGCGCCCGGGCCCGCTGTCTCCCCTGAAAGGGTGCAGGGATGGTTGGAGCTCTTACGCGCCGAAAATGACGGTTCCGCTGTTTTTGCCAAGGGGATAGCCAACCTTGAAGCACTGCTCACCTCGCTGACACCACCGGCGCAGAGTGTCTTGCTGCCGAACTACCCGAACCCGTTCAACCCCGAAACGTGGATCCCCTATCAGTTGGCACACGCTGCCGAGGTAAAGGTGTCCATCTATGCAGCAAATGGCAGTTTGGTTCGGATGTTGGATTTAGGGCATCGGGCCCCGGGTGTATATCAGAACAAGAGCCGTGCGGCGTATTGGGATGGCCGCAATGCTGCTGGTGAGCGTGTCGCGAGCGGTGTGTATTTCTACACGGTTGAAGCGGGCACTTTCCGTGCGACGCGCAAAATGTTGATAGTGAAGTAACAGCGATTCATAACTAAAGTAAAGGAGTCATTCATGAGCATGAGAAAAATAACACTGGTGTTATCTGTTTTTGTCCTGCTGACGTTGCCACTGACAGATGTGGCCGTGGCTGCCTGGAAGGCGAATACCGTCACGAACCAGACGACAGAGAATGTGTATGTCATCTATTCCACTTGGCTTGGTGCGAAAGGGAGTATTCCGCGTGGATATCGGACGTTGGGCTATTACCGTGTTTCGCCTGGGCAGCAACGTTCGTTTTCTGCGTGGGCGAGCAATAGTATCTATTTCCGTATTTCTCAATCTGGTGAGGCGCTGAAACCGCAAAGTGCCACCGAGACGTTTGCTTTTTGGATTCATCCGCGTGCCGCGTTTACGTTGGTGTCCGGTAAACTGAATGCTGCGGTGAGTGCTGCGCAACTGACGTATACAAACAAGGCGCGCGGTGAGTTGGCACATGAGGATGGTTTTATGAAGTACGCCAATGGTGCGCGGATTTCAGTGACCTCCGGGTGGGTGCCTGTCAGCGGAGTGGTAACGCCGCCTGAAGAGGCGTCAGTGGATGTGAACGGCGATTGTGTCGTGGATGCCTCGGATGTAGCGTTGGTAACGTCGCGTTTAGGGCGGACCGGTGCCGATGCAGCGGATGTGAATGGCGATAGTGTCGTCGACGCCGCAGATATAACGTTGGTCGCCAATGCACTTGGGACTGTTATAGATGACTGCGATGGCACATCGCCGGGAGGCGGCGGTACCGGGGGTGGCACTGAAGGCATGGTGCTTATCCCCGCCGGTGAGTTCCGGATGGGCAGTAACGATGCGGCAGCACAATCTAATGAGAAACCTGTGCATTCTGTTTATGTGGACGCGTTTTACATGGATGAGTATGAGGTGACGAATGAACAATATGCCGCGTTTCTCACTGCCAAAGGGAAACATGCAGAGGCAGGCCACACGTGGTTGTATATTGAAAATGCACGGGCACGGATTGAACGCGTTGGGGGTGTGTACCGTGCGAAGGCCGGCTATGAGAATCATCCTGTGACGTATGTTTCTTGGTATGGTGCGATGGCGTATGCGGCATCGGTGGGCAAACGTTTGCCGACGGAGGCCGAATGGGAGAAGGCAGCGCGTGGCGGTTTGTCGGGGTTCAAGTATCCGTGGGGTAACACAATAGATTCGAGCCGGGCAAACTACAATGGTCGTATTAGGGATACCACGGGTGTAGGGAAGCATCCACCGAACAGGTATGGGTTGCATGACATGGCCGGGAATGTATCGGAGTGGTGCTTGGACGAGCATAATGCAGGTTTCTATGCTATTTCTCCGAGTCAAAACCCGTTGTCTGGTGCAACTAATGTGAAGTGGTTATTAGACAACTACACAGGCGTTAAGTCTTCGCGCGTGTTGCGTGGTGGCTCTTGGAACAATTTCGCTCAGTACGTCCGCGTCGCCTCCCGCACCTCGAATACGCCAACGGCCACGCGCCCCACCTACGGGTTTCGTTGCGTGAGGGCGGTAACCCCTTAAGGCTTTACCTCAGTGGGCAGGCACAAGACCGGTTTTCCCTACGGTGTGCCGTTGCCGTCCCTAAGGCGGGCAGCCCCTGCGCCTGCTGCCCGGTCGCAGTCTCTGGAGATGCTGACTGCCGCAGAGGTGCAGCAGTGGCTGATACAAGCGCAGCAGTTAGTATCTACCGGTGCCTCTTCTCAAAGGGGGATTGCTGTTCTGGAAGAGCTCCTCGCAGCGTTGACTCCAAAGAAGAGTGCCTTGTTTCCGTTTAACCCAGAGACGTGGATACCTTATCACCTTACAGAGCCTGCGGAGGGGACTCTGAGCATCTATTCTGCGGATGGAAAGTTGGTGCGGACGTTGGCGTTAGGGCATCAGCCTGCGGGTATCTATCAGAACAAGAGTCGTGCGGCGTATTGGGATGGTAGGAATGAACAGGGGGAGCCTGTGGCAAGTGGAGTCTATTTTTATACGTTGACTGCGGGGGATTTCGCTGCCACTGACCCGCCACTGACCCGCGTGTGGTGCTGCATATCCGCCTTCTACACAGCAAGATTATCTAGTAGGTAAGACAGACGAGACAAGTCGAGAGGGCAGCCCGCCGCTAGAGAAACGCAGTGAGCGGCAGGGTACGCCCAATATAAGTCGAGAGAGGACCAAACCTGTGAAAAGCGGCTCCAACCCGATGATAGAGTCTAATCTCAAGAGGGAAGTTGATTCTGCAAAGGAGACAACCATGCATGAAGGAAATCGACAACATACCGTTGCTAAAGGGTTACGAGATATGGCCACACTCATAGGCCCGGAAACTGGCAAGGAGATTCTGATTGGCGGACAGCAGGTAACCCCGGGTTTAGAGTTAATCGATGAGGCTGAGGATCTATTAGAGCGAGCCGCCCAGCTTGAAGCAGGCAGTCTGAGGATAGCCGTTGTAGGAGGAGTCAGCCGAGGCAAGTCCACCCTTATTAATGCCATACTTGGCAAGGAGGTGTTGCCCGCTGACATAGATACGACTACCCTTGTGACTACCAAGGTTGTCTACGGAACCTGCCCCGACAAGGTTACCCTAGTGCAGAAAGACGGTCAACGGCAACCTATGGGGCACGAAGAGTTCCGAGAAACCATTCGCCTCCGACCTGGAGAAGAGCCCCCGGTTGGCGAAGATTTCAAGATGCCGGATCGGTTGAAAATTTATGAAGCCGCTGTGGTTGAATCAGACGATTCACTCTGCAAAGCCGGCCTTCATTTTATTGATACACTCGGATTTAGCGGTGACAAAGCTCTGGAAAACATCACCATGCGGGCGCTTAGCAGAGCAGACGCTATATTGGTTGTGTTCTCGGCCTTCCCGCCTCTATTTAGTGATGAAGTTGTTAAATTCCTCAGGGACCAGCTTGACCTTCGGTTGGATAAGGAACGCCAGGATAATCTTTTCTTTGCCATCAATGATTTCAAGCATTTTTCAGAAGAACAGATGACAAAGATAATGGAGGTTATGGCCCCCAGGAAACTTCAGAACTTCGCTCTAAAAGAAGACGGTACGGTCGACCCTGAGTACTTTAATGGGCGCCTGTTCCGAGTCAATGCTAAAGAAGCCTTAGAGTCGCGGTGTACCGGGGCATCGGACAATGAATTGGCAGCGACGGGCTTGCCCGCACTAGTGGAACGACTTCGACACGTGATTTTCAAAGAACGCCTTCCACTCGTGCTGGATGCAATTATGAAGCAAACCGTAGAACCCGCTCGGCGTAAGGCTACGGGTGCAATCCATAGCGCCCAGGAAGAACTTCGCAAGGATAGGGAAAGCAGATCAAAGGAAAGTGAAGCTGAACAGCGTAAGTTGGCAGAGACGCAGCAGAAACTCCACCAGAAGGTGCTCGATATCCAAAATGCCTCTGACAGACTCATCGAGAATTTTGGAGGGCGCGTTGCAAGCCGCGTTGAGAAGACGCTAAAAGAGATTCTGTCCGAGTGGGAAGACGATTGGGAAACCCATGGGTTGGGTGACTATGTGCGGGACCTAATCAAGTGGAATCTTAGGACCAAAGCCGGACGGGAAAAAGCCGGGGACGCTATAGCAGACCGGATCGCTAGCCACTTTAATCAGAAAATGGCGGAAAAAATAACCCATGAGTATCTCACAAGGATTTTTACTGAGGCGGTAGGCGAACTTAAAACGGAAGTTGCATCTTTTGGCGAGCAGTTCGCTGAGCTCTTGCCTGAAAAGATAAATGAGGATTGGGAAGAATGGAGTGAAAAGACACTCGCCCGAGCCTTTAAACTGGATTCAAGCGATATCGCTATAGAACCAATACTGATGGCGATCACATTAGAACTGGTGAGGGTTATTGCAAAGGTGATTTACGCCATCCTGATTTTCATTCTGGAACTAATCACAACTATAGTTTTGGCTATCAGCGTGCAACCCTGGTTCGGGATACTCCTTGCACCGCTTGGATTAATATCTGTAGTGGCCCCAAACTGGGTGAAGAAGCGTGCATCAAATAAGTTGAGAGATGGAATCCACAAAAAGTTGGGTGAAAGTCTTCAATCGAAAATCCCTGGCATACAGAGGGACATCCGTCTAAAAACGCGTGAGCAATTGCAGCCTTATTTTGACAATCTGAACCGTATTCTCCAAGAAAACATTGAGAGAGAAAAGGAGAGATTGCACCGTGTCACTGAGCTAAAAAGCGCGGGAGAAGCCGAGGTTGCTGCCGAAATCGCACGCCTTGAGACGATTGAGACCGGCCTCGCAGCGCAATTTGAAGCGATCCATTGTGACATCTACCCGGGTCTCACCCCTGCTATAGTTAAGGAAGAAACAAAAAATTAGCGAGTAGGGCGCGGTGTGCAAGCAAATTGCGGCGCCAAAGAAGTCCAACTCACGCTTCACTTCGGATTTTACTCTAATTGCTATCCACGGAGACTGCCTGGGTAGGCGATAAGAACACGGGTTGGACAGGATTGAAGGCGAGGACGCGCGCGTGTTGCGGGGTGGCTCTTTGTACTTTCCTGCTCAGTACGTCCGCGTCGCCAATCGCTACGGGT
Source organism: uncultured Poribacteria bacterium (assembly GCA_958295855.1). Taxonomy (GTDB): domain Bacteria; phylum Poribacteria; class WGA-4E; order WGA-4E; family WGA-3G; genus CATQHH01. The sequence goes on from OY282383.1 coordinate 3,278,973, forward strand.
CTACGCCGATGCTCACGAACCACCACTCCGGTTTTCGTTGCGTGAGGGCGGTATCCCCTTAAGACTTTACTCCAGTGGGCCGGCACAAGACCGGTTTCCCCTACAATAAGGTAGCCGGCACACGCCGTGGGTTTCCATAGCCGTCCCTACGGTGTGCCGTTGCCGTAAGGACGCGGTCGCCTCGCCCTATTTCCTCGGTCTATTTCTTCCAATAAGGGGCGGGTAACCCGCCCCCTACGGTGGGAAACCGGCACAAGACCGGTTTCCCCTACAGCCAAACGGTTTGAGGTAAGGTAGCCGGCACACGCCGTGTGCCGTGACCGCCTCTCTTCTTGTAGGGCCAGGGCCCCGTGCTTCAGCTCTACGCTATTTTATTATTTTAACAGCAATCAGTATACCACAATCCTACTTTTTTAGATAGAAGAAATTTGGCAGTCAACAACTGTGCACTTTTGTTGTTGTAGGAGCGGTTCCCCGTGTCCGCCCGTCGCCTGAACCAACAAGGATGTTTGCAAGCGGGTACACAGAGACACTCAGTTGTCTTGTAGCCTCGCTCTCCCGATCGAGGGCACTTCCTTCCCTTCGCGCGTGAATAAAAATCGGAAAACCTTGAAAAAATGACTTGACATCATATCCGAATTTGTGCTAAAATGTGACTGTGTATCGGGAAAAGAGCGAAAAAATCGCAATTTTTCTTAAAAAAGAGTTGACCGAAATTAAAATTGCGTGTATAATTCTCGACAATTAGGTGGTGCAGTGGCACAAAATGCCCCCGCGCCTTTCTCCAAAACCGAACGAAGGTGATGAGCATGCAACCCGGACACCTCGATACGAACATCGAAACTGCCTTTAGCCCCGCGATGCAAGTTGGTGGATACCGGCGTGAGGCTGCGCGCTGCTTCGTCTCGCCTTCACACCGCGATGTTCACGCGAAGTTAACGATTTCCCCCTCCGCATTCATATATGTTAAGTTTATTACTTCATAAACTACTTTACAATGCAGCATTGGCGGTTCTCGCCGTTTTGCTTTCGCGCCCGCGCGCTTCGTCTTGCACGGAGTGTCTCGTGTGCAATTTTTGTTGTCGCATTGGGTTTCACGCAATGCATCTCACTTCTGCTAATTGCATGCTATGTCTGCACGCGCGCCCGGTTCCGCTGGGTGTAGGACTGGCAAAATGCGGGTAAGGAAGTAGCGCGCTTTTAATCGAACCGATGGCAGGCAGCACTACTAGTATTTGATCGCTGCCCCGAATGGTTGGTTTGAGTGGTATGATAAAGATGATTTAGCGGTTGGCTGGGCCTTACGTTCACCCCGCTTAGTATTTATAGAAGGAGAACTTAGGTATGAAAAGAAAATTGAGATATGTCGCATTATTTGCTATTTCCATCATCGTCTCTATTTCCATGATTGGCTGTGGCGATGATATTGTAGAAGAAGAAGTCAAGCCTGCTGCATATAATAGCGTAGAACCGCCTGAAGGGACAGAAATTGCCGTTGATGATGCCCTTCAGGTTGAATTTGACAACCCACCAAAGGGTGTTAGAGTGAGTATGGGTACAGCCATCACTACTGACAACACCGTGCGAATCGGTGGGGGGTTTGACGCCGGGGCCCTCGAATTGGAAATCACCTGGGATAATGCCTCAGATGGGCAAGGTAAAAAGGTCCTCACCTATACTGTCATCGCACCGGATATTGAGAGAGAAGTGCTAATTCCTGCTGGCGAATTCCAGATGGGAAGCGATGATGAGGAAGCTAATCTGAATTCTCCGCAAGGAATTTCGGATGAACAGCCCATCCACACTGTCTATGTTGACGCGTTCTATATGGACGCGCATGAAGTCACCAATGTGGAATATCAGGAATTCCTGCTTGAGAATCCGCAGTGGCAAAAAGCGGACATTGAAGAGCGATTCCACGACGGAGCTTATCTTAAAGAGTGGAGTGGAAACGACTACCCTAGAGGTAAAGGTTACCATCCGGTGACTCACGTGAGTTGGTATACGGCGATGGCTTATGCCGACTGGGCGGGAAAACGCTTGCCAACGGAGGCAGAATGGGAAAAAGCCGCACGCGGAGGCTTGGAGCAGAAAAAGTATCCCTGGGGAGATACTTATGATACCAATATGGTAGCTCACAATGTTAGCGATACACAGGTTGTTGGTAAGTACCCTCCCAACGATTATGGTCTGTACGACATGGCAGGAAACGTTGACGAGTGGTGTCTGGATGAGTACATTGAGAATTTCTATTTTAATTCTCCTGAGCGGAATCCGCTCGCCGGTGAGTTCACTTTGGAGGCACTTTCGAAACACTTCACAACGCTTCCAAACGATCCCGGGCATTCCCGCGTTTTTCGGGGCGGTTCTTGGTTTGAGGGGTGGGGTGGACCAGCGAGTAAACGGTGTGCATGGCGTGGTGGAGCGGCTATAGGTTATGCGGGTGTCCATGAAGATCAGGGCGGTTTCGGGGGGTTTCGTTGTGTCAGGTGCGCCAACTAAGCATAGGTGTTAAGTCTTCGCGCGTGTTGCGGGGTGGCGCTTGGTACAGGGGAACTCAGAACGTGCGCGTCGCCGACCGCAACAGGAGTACGCCTACGAGCTGGGGCAGTGCCCGCGGTTTTCGTTGCGCGAGGGCGGTATCCCCTTAAACTCCAGTGGGCCGGCACAAGGTAGCAGGCACACTCCGTGTGCCGTTGCCAAGACCTGCCCCTACGGTGTGCTGTTGCCTCGGCCTATTTCTTCCAATAAGGGGCGGGCAACCCGCCCCCTACGATGTTCTGACGTAGGGGCGCGGTCGCCTCGCCCTGTTTTCCCTCGAAAAAACACCCACAACTTGGACAGGAAACCGAGGCGAATCAGACAGAAACATCCACCGGCAACCACATCGAAACCGTCGTCCCCTTGCCCGGCGTGCTATCAATCTCCACACTACCGCCATGCTCCTCAAGGATGCGTTTGACATTTGCCAACCCAAGCCCTGTCCCCTTCGTCTTCCGAGTAAAGAAAGGCTCAAATAGGTGAGCTAGGGCTTCATCAGGGATGCCTACCCCGGTATCCGAAACTTTGATGCACACTTTGTCCCGGTCACGGCACGGCGGAGCGTGCCTACTACTGTCACTGTCACTGTCACGGCACGGCGGAGCGTGCCTACTACTGTCACTGTCACGGCACGGCGGAGCGTGCCTACTACTGTTGGGCTGGGTCGTGGCGATGGTTAATGTACCCCCTTGCGGCATCGCCTCCATTGCATTCAACACAACATTCATAAATGCCTGTTTCAGTTTATCGGAATCAAACTGGATCTCGGGGAGTGCCGAGTCAAACGTTCTCACTAACTGAATCTGATGGTGTGCCAAATTCGCTTCCATCAAGGCTAAAACGGCTTTTAATGCTGGCGCGAGCGGTTGTCGCGTGAGGTTAAGCGTTGCAGGCCGTGCAAAATCCATCAAGCCCTTAACGATGCTGTCAATTCGCTCAATCTCCTCAAGAATATAGCGAAGCGATTGTTGATGTTGTTCCGTGGACATCTCCGGTTTCTGCAGCAACATTTGTGCTAACATCCGCATGGACGACAACGGATTCCGGATCTCATGCGCGAACGAGGCAGACATTTTCCCTGCTGTCGCCAAGCGTTCGGCTTGAATCAGTTTATCTCTGGATTGCTGGAGCTCCTGCGTCATAAGATTAAACGCGGACGCTAAATCGCCTATCTCATCCTGAGGCTTGAGTTCACACTGCTCATCAAGGTTTCCCGCCGCGACCTGCGTTGTAAAGCCGACCAAGGCTTTTATCGGTTCTGTTAAATTCTTTCCAATGCGATGACTAATGAGGGCGACCAGTGCCATAACAAGAACGGCAATGCCTAACATATACCATGTGAGGGTACGCTTCGCCTCGGCGATTTTCTCCATCGGCCGCAACAGGCAGTAGAATCGCCCAGGGGGGAGTAAAAGATAAAAGACTTTGTAAGGTGTGCCACCGAGTGTCACATCGTGCGTCACAGGTTCTCCATCTGCTTGCTGGAGGCGTTGCTTAACCTCATCCAACCGCATTTTCTCCGCCAAATTTTCCCAATGTTGCTCTGCATCGGAGAGTTCAGTAAGCGTGCTTAAATTGAGTGTGTAATCCGATCCGAAAATCATCACCTCTACACTATATGCCTGCTTAACCTTTTCGCTATCCCGAACAAACCCCGTTTCTACGATGACGTTGAGCCAGCCTTGGGTTTCACGCGTAAACTGTTCATTGTATTTCCAGGCAAAGATTTCAACAGCTATCAACGGTACCACAACGGCAACGAGTGTGAAGAGGAGCAAGAACGGAAGAACAATTTTGGTTTGAATGCTATACCGGCGCATCGGAATCCCTCTTTTTTCGTTTGTAGTCGTGCAATTTATCGCATGTCCGGTTGTCTTGTTTTTTGCAATGAGTATACCCTAAGTAGCTTGACATGTCAACCTCGCGCATGTAGGAGGGTGTGCAAAGTTTTTGACATCAAATGAACGCCCACATTCCTTGATAAAAACGAACAAAAAACTGAATAAACCTGTCTAAATAAGAAAAGTGGGAACTTTTTGCCTTATGCGGTGTATAAACTTAAAGTTTTTGGATGCGCTGTAGGACGTTGCTTGAATGTCACAAGGGCATTTCGTTTTTTTATTCAGTGCGAAAAAAGGCAAAAAATCACTTTTTATTATCTTTTTTTTAGTTGGTGTCTCTATAAAACGATATTGGAGAAAATTTATCTTTCGCTTTACATGTGGAGAAAATATTATGGAAAATGCTAAGCAAATTTCCGCCGCGTTGGTGACACACACTGAACCTGAACGCATCGATGAGCAGGAACTGGTCGAGCGGTTTCAGAATGGCGACACCGAGGCTTTTAACCCACTTGTGCTTAAATATCAACAAAAAATCTATAACCTAATTTACCTGCGTGTCCACGACCGGGAGACGGCAAAGGACCTGTGCCAAGATGTTTTCCTCAAGGCGTTTCTGGCGCTGCCCAACTTCAAGCAGGAATCTGCGTTTTACAGCTGGCTTTACCGGATAGCTGTGAATTGTAGCATTGACTTCCTGCGCAAACGCAACCGAAGCACGGTTTTCCCGCTTGAGGAATTACCCTTTAACGCCGACGACACGCTCCAAATGATGGATACGCACCCGCCGCCCTCTCAAATTGTTGAAAATAAGGAGCTTCGGCGTATCATTCGCAAGGCAGTGCAGCAACTTCCACCCGGCCAGCGACGCGTTTTTAATCTGCGCTACCGAAAAGAGCTGCCCATTAAAGAGATTGCGTCCATCTTGAACAGGTCGGAGGGTACGATTAAAACGCACTTGCACCATGCGCACCGTCGGCTTCGGGACCTGCTGCGCCCCTACTTGCGAAATGAACCCGTTGAATGGATTGGAGAATCTTAAATCTGGGCGTGTAGAGCGCAGCTTGCAAGCCAATATAAGGTAGGGGCGCTCTCCGAATCGCGACAGAAACTCTCGCGACAGAAATTCTGAAAAAATGTAAATTTTCTTGACAATCTCTTTTATATGTAGTATAATTACTATCATGAATCAGAAAAAGGTGGGATGGCTGAGTGGACGAAAACGGCAGTCTTGGCGTTTCATACCAGGCGTTGTGGCGCAAACCACCGTGGGTCCGAATCCTACTGCCATCGCCATGACAAATAGAGGTGGAATGGCTGAGTGGACGAAAGCGGCGGTCTTGGCGTTTCATACCAGGCGTTGTGGCGCAAACCACCGTGGGTTCGAATCCTACTCCCACCGCCATGACAAATAGAGGTGGAATGGCTGAGTGGACGAAAGCGGCGGTCTTGGCGTTTCATACCAGGCGTTGTGGCGCAAACCACCGTGGGTTCGAATCCTACTCCCACCGCCATGACAAATAGAGGTGGAATGGCTGAGTGGACGAAAACGATAGAGGTGGGATGGCTGAGTGGACGAAAACGGCAGTCTTGGCGTTTCATACAGGGCGTTGTGGCGCAAGCCACCGTGGGTCCGAATCCTACTGCCATCGTCATGACAAATAGAGGTGGAATGGCTGAGTGGACGAAAACGGCAGTCTTGGCGTTTCATACAGGGCGTTGTGGCGCAAGCCACCGTGGGTCCGAATCCTACTCCCACCGTCATTACAAATAGAGGTGGGATGGCTGAGTGGACGAAAACGATAGAGGTGGGATGGCTGAGTGGACGAAAGCGGCGGTCTTGGCGTTTCATACCAGGCGTTGTGGCGCAAGCCACCGTGGGTTCGAATCCTACTCCCATCGCCATGACAAATAGAGGTGGAATGGCTGAGTGGACGAAAACGATAGAGGTGGGATGGCTGAGTGGACGAAAGCGGCGGTCTTGGTGTTTCATACCAGGCGTTGTGGCGCAAACCACCGTGGGTTCGAATCCTACTCCCACCGCCATGACAAATAGAGGTGGAATGGCTGAGTGGACGAAAACGATAGAGGTGGGATGGCTGAGTGGACGAAAGCGGCGGTCTTGGCGTTTCATACCAGGCGTTGTGGCGCAAGCCACCGTCTGTTTGTTTCCTACTGCCACCGTCATTACAAATAGAGGTGGGATGGCTGAGTGGACGAAAGCGGCGGTCTTGGCGTTTCATACCAGGCGTTGTGGCGCAAGCCACCGTGGGTTCGAATCCTACTTCCACCGCCATGACAAATAGAGGTGGAATGGCTGAGTGGACGAAAACGATAGAGGTGGGATGGCTGAGTGGACGAAAGCGGCGGTCTTGAAAACCGTTGTGGCGCAAGCCACCGTGGGTTCGAATCCTACTCCCACCGCCATTAGGAGAGGTGCAGGAGTGGTTGAACTGGACTGCCTGCTAAGCAGTTATGGCGCAAGCCATCGTGGGTTCGAATCCCACCCTCTCCGTCTTTTTTTAAAAATTTCATAGGTACCACACAGTAGTCACGCAATGTTCAAGCGGAAATGCGGGTTACTATTTTATGCGTTAAGAAAAGTGTAGCGTGTTACTTGGATTTTTCCCGCATGCAAACGCCGTAGATGCGAAAAATACGCGCCTGTAGCTCAGCGGATTAGAGCATCTGACTACGGATCAGAAGGCCGGGGGTTCGAATCCTCTCAGGCGCTTTAAATAGGTTTTCTAGGCAGAATTTGGATTGGATAGCGATGTTTTCTGGATGGGACAAGCACTTGAATTAGCGCGTCACGCAGGCGAAAAGGGCGAAGTACCCGTCGGGGCACTCCTCGTTCGGGACGATGTTCTGATTGCTGAAGCGCATAACCTACGCGAAACGCGAGGCAGCCCCATCGCCCACGCAGAAATGCTTGCCATACAGGCGGCTTCCGAAAAGATTGGCAATTGGAGATTTATTGATACGACACTTTATGTGACGTTGGAACCGTGTCCAATGTGTGCTGGCGCAATCGTGTTAGCACGTATTCCGAAGGTTGTTTACGCTACAACGGATCCGAAATCCGGGGCGGCTGGAACGCTTTACAATATTCTCCAAGATGCGCGGTTGAATCATCAGGTTGAATTGGTGAGTGGGGTGTTAGCAGAAGAAAGCAGCGCACTTTTGAAATCCTTTTTTCAGCAACGGCGGCATAAATTGTAGGCAGCGATGGTACACCGAACGATGGGCATGCACGAAGCCCGCCTTCTACGGTGAAACGGAGCACGTAAGGAGAGATGCAGGAGCGGTTGAACTGGACAGTCTCGAAAACTGTTGTGGCGCAAGTCACCGTGGGTTCGAATCCCACTCTCTCCGTCTGCACTATTGAATGCTACGACATTCACTTGAATCGTAATACTGGGGCAGTAGCTCAGTTGGGAGAGCGCATCCCTCGCACGGATGAGGTCACGGGTTCAAATCCCGTCTGCTCCATTTAGCCCATGTTCAAAGTTTTCGGAGAGATGCAGGAGCTGGTTGAACTGGCATGACTGGAAATCATGTGTGCTGTTTTGCAGTACCGTGGGTTCGAATCCCACTCTCTCCGCCATTTTTTTGTCAGGCAACCTTCCCCGGCAAGCGCGCTTGCAAAGCGTGCCTACCGAGAGGGTGTGTTTAGGTTGAGATGTCAGTTTGGACAAATATCTCTGCTTCTCTTATGACACATCTTGACACTGGAATCGATTTGGGAAGAGATCGGATTCATTTGTAGTGCTATGTCCACTAATTTTGCGGGGATGCCCGAATACCTACAATTTCAGCATTGAAACTGGACAAAGCACTCGTATTACATTCAATCATTTAATGCCTTGGCTATGCTAGGTGGGGAGGTAGCGGTGCCCTGTATCTGCAATCCGCTATAGCAGAGCTGAATCCCCAGTATGCGGCATGTTTTTGTGGGGCCTGTCCCACGCACGTGGTGTTGAAGGTTGGGTCTTGAGCAACGGGAGCTTGTTGAACCCCGTCAGGTCCGGAAGGAAGCAGCGGCAGATAAGTTTCTCGTGTGACGCAAGGTAGCCTGACCGGAGCTAACGACGCGGGCAACGCCTGGAGGAGCATGTCAACCCTGGGTGCATAGCCATAATTTGCTTGTTTTTTTCGTATCGCCTTTCCTCCACAACAGGCTTCGCCAACAGGCATCTTCACGCGAGGTCGCCTCGCCCGTTGGGTGGCTTGTGTTTCTGCGGCCTAAAGGAGTATAGAAAAGATGTCTTATGAGGTTCTCGCACAAAAATGGCGCCCCCAAAACTTCAATGACGTTGTCGGCCAAAAACACGTTACCACCACCCTAAAAAATCAGATACTCTCTGAACGCATTGGGCATGCCTACCTGTTTTGGGGGCCTAGGGGAACGGGGAAAACGACAGTCGCGCGCATCCTCGCCAAGGCTGTTAACTGTCCCAACCGCCTCGTGGAAACCGAATTTGACAAGCTCCCTACCGCTGAACCTTGCAACCAGTGTGACATTTGCACCGACATCTCACAAGGCAGATCCCTTGATGTGTTTGAAATGGATGCCGCATCCAACCGTGGCATTGATACGATTCGGGACCTTCGCGAAAACGTCAAACTCTCGCCAGCTACTTGTACCTACAAAATCTATATCATAGATGAAGTGCACATGCTCTCAACGGAGGCGTTCAACGCTCTGCTCAAAACACTTGAAGAACCACCCCCGCATGTCATCTTCATCATGGCAACCACCGAACATGCCAAAATTCCGAAGACGATTACCTCCCGATGTCAAGACTTCGATTTTCGACACCTAGATGATGAAAAGGTTATCTCGCGGTTGCAGTTGATTACCACTACCGAAAACATCACAGCAGATGAAGAGGTACTCACGCTCATTGCTCGGCAATCCGAAGGATGTCTGCGTGATGCAGAAAATTTGCTAGAACGTCTCGTCTCTTCTGTAGGCAAAAATTTAACTGTTGCTACCGTGGAACCAACCCTCGGTTTCGGCTCCAGTTTCCTCCTCCATCAACTCACTGAGGCGATTACGCAACGGAACCTCGCAGACAGCCTCGCAACCCTAAACAGGTTAGCGAAACAGGGCACCGATTTGAAGCAATGCCTCCATCAATTGATTGTCTATTTCCGGGACTTACGCCTCTTGGCGATTGACAATAACCTGGCGGAGCTAGTTCAAAGCCCCAAGTCCGATCTGCCCGAACTCAAGCAAGCCGCTGAACAGATGTCAGTTGGCAGGTTATCACGGATTATCAGAATCTTGATGCACACGACCCGGGACATCAAACAATACGGGTACGCCCAGCTCCAATTAGAAGCGGCACTCATTCAGTTAAACTCGCTTGAAGAAGGACTTCAGCTTCAGGAAATTGTCAACAAATTGTCTGCGTTGGAACAGAAAATTGATTCAGCAGAGGGGGCTACGCACTTATCGAAGACGGCACAGTCTCCGCCGCCGCTATCCCTTGGAGCACCGCCTCCCTCCCCGCGCGCGAGGGTTTCAAGCCCACAAGCAGGGTCAACGCACGCCGATTTTCACGCTGAAACGGAGCCGCAAGGCATGGCACCTGAGCCTAATCCGAAGGAATTAAGCGATGCCCTGGCGCAACAGGTGACTCGCGATCTGGCCGAGCTGCCTTCATTTTGGGAGGAGGTCAAATCACAACTTCCGATGAAAACAAGGTATGGATTGCTAAACGAGGCGGTGCCTTCTGTTAATGGCGAGAACCGGGTTAAGATTGCGTGTTCACCTACGCATTTTTCGATAGCGAATGAAGGAGAAAAGCAAAATATTGTTGATGCATTGACACAGGTAGTGGGACAACCTGTCCAAGTCGAATGGACGAATCTCGACACTGTCCCGCAGACAGCAGATTCTACGGACGCATCGGAAAAAAAAGAACAGAAAACTGCCTACGTGCGTAAACGGGAAGCTGAGGAAGACCCACAGCTTAAAACCGTGCTACAACTTTTTGATGCCAAAATTTTAGAAACCCAATAACCGCTTCTTCGTATGCTTAACGTCCTGTTCGTTTCTTATCGCCTTCTATGACAGGAGGAAAAACGGCACAGCGGCAACAGAGTACGAAAGAAGTTTCTTGGTTAATCTGATTGATAAAGGAGAGATATCCGGGGCTCTGTGTCCATCTCATTTATGACAGGGGCCGGACAACTTTGTTATTATGAAAATGAACGACCTGATGAAACAGGCGCAGCAAATGCAAAAGCGGATGCTTGAGATTCGAGAAGAACTTGCAAATCGCACCGTTGAAGCCACCGTCGGCGGGGGTATGGTAACCGCTGTTGTCAATGGCCAACAGGAAGTCGTCTCACTCCGCATTACCCCGGAAGTCGTAGATCCGGAAGATACCGAAATGCTTGAAGACTTGGTAGTGGCTGCTGTCAATGAGGCGCTGCAACAATCTCAAGAACTGATGTCCGCAGAAATGAGCAAATTAACCGGCGGCATTAAAATCCCAGGGCTCCCGTAAACAGTGTCGGGACACCTCGCTATACCCTAGCATCTTCGATCTCCGGATTAGGTAGTAGGCACACGCCGTTGCGCTGTACACGGCAAATAGGTTAAAAATAGCCAGTGCTGTCAGTTTTTTCCGAGGGGGCTCGGTGCAGTGGCGAGAAATGTGGTATAATCTGATGGAATGTGGTATAATCTACTTATTTAGGTTGGACAGTGTGCGTTCTGTTGCGTGAATTCGGTTGGAAACACAGGAGAACCCGTATACGCGCCTCCGCCGATGCAACAGGGCGAAACACATCGCGGACAGCTTAGCCGAGACGTTAAACGCCTGTGGAGCTCGTGTCAGCCCTCACAGCAAACACACTTCGGTGTATTTCGGAGGCAGTGAGCGCAGAAGCAGGAAGTGTGGCAGCTGATGGCACTAGTCAGATAAGACAAGATTATGCCAGATAATCTATGTCCCACAGAGCGGTTTACTGACTATTCCAGCTTTACCGAACACTTGGCGAATTGTAAAAAAATGCAAGAATACCCGAAACCGTTGGCAAAACTCATCACTGAGCTCCAAAAGCTTCCGACAATTGGACAGAAAACCGCGCAACGTTTGGCATTTTTTATGCTAAAGCTACCCGACACGGAGACAGCACAAATCGCGAAAGCCATTTCAGAAGTTAAACAGTTGCTCTCTTACTGTAACGTTTGTGGCATGATTACCGATACCAACCCGTGTTATATCTGTACCAGTCCACGACGCAACCCGCAGATTCTCTGTGTTGTTGAAGAATCCGATGACTTGTGGGCTATTGAACGTACCAACGGTTATAAAGGGCTATACCATGTGCTTGGGGGCGTGCTGTCACCGCTAGACGGTGTCGGGCCTGAGCAGCTCAGGATTAAATTGCTTTTTGAACGCCTACAAAGTAGTAGGCACGCGCCGGGCATCAAAGAGGTAATTCTTGCTACCAACTGGACTACGGAAGGACAGGCAACGGCACTCTATCTCACACAACATCTGGAAAGGTTTGAGATGACTGTCACTCGAATTGCCTACGGAATCCCCGTTGGCGGCGATTTGGAGTACATTGACGAGGTCACGCTTGCAAAAGCATTAGAGGGCAGACGTAAAGTTTAGTGCCTCCTTACTGCAGCACTTGCTCCAGCGGAGCGATAGATTTATCGTTGGATAATAAAAAAATGAAAATGGGGTGGTTCGTCTTACTTTTAGTGAGTCTGTATTGTGGCGTGTCTAGTACTGCCTGTGCAGAACCGTCTGACGACAGGGGTGACGCATCAATACAGACAAGCGTTACCTTTGATGCTCAACGTGCGTTTGCATATTTGAAGAAGCAGTGTGAATTTGGACCCCGGCCGCCGGGATCTGCGCCACATAAAGCGACACAAAATTATTTATTCACGGAGCTACAGAAGTCCGCGGACCTCGTTAGCCTCCAATCCTACGAGTTCAAAACGGAAGCGAGAACGCTCCAGATGAACAATATCTTAGCACAGTTTGGCCCTCGGCGCGGAGAAACACTCCTGCTCGCAGCGCATTGGGATACGCGGCCCATCGCCGACCGGGATGCAGAGCCTGAAAATCGGGAGAAACCGATACTTGGTGCGAATGATGGCGCGTCCGGCGTTGCTGTGCTCCTTGAAATTGCACGAATTTTAAAGGAGCATCCACCACCCCGGCGTGTACTTATCGTGCTTTTTGATGGCGAAGATTACGGCAGAACCGTTGATACTATGTTTATCGGCTCCCGCTACTTCGCCCAAAACATGGGAAAATGGAAGCCCGACTACGGCATCCTATTAGACATGGTAGGGGACAAGGATTTGCAACTCCCGATAGAACAGTACTCTTGGCAGGCAAACCGCGAGTTCACCGAAGCTATCTGGCAGCGCGCGGCAGAACTCGGCTTAGCTCCGTTTCAACCTCGGTTAGGTGCCGCAATCATGGACGACCATGTCCCCTTAATTCAAGCCGGCATACCGATGGTTAATATAATTGACTTTAATTATCCGCATTGGCATACGCTTGAGGATACTGTGGATAAATGTAGCGCGAAAAGCCTAGAAGTTGTCGGCACCCTCGTTATCAGTGTTATCTATGACGGACTCTAACAAATTTTTTAACATACCTTGTGTTTTCAGAGCTGTCTTGTGTTGTTCATTCTCTGCAAAGTAAATTAAAAAAATGATGAACACTTATCACAAACATTATGATGTCATTGTTGTCGGAGCCGGCCATGCAGGCTGTGAGGCTGCCCTTGCCGCCGCGCGCATCGGCTGCGAAACGCTTATCGTAACCATCAATCTTGATACAATTGCTAAGATGTCTTGCAACCCTGCTATCGGTGGGCTTGCCAAGGGCCATCTTGTAAAGGAGATAGACGCGCTGGGCGGAGAGATGGCGAAAAATATCGACAAGACCGGCATCCAATTCCGCCGTTTGAATACCAAGAAGGGCCCGGCGGTTCGCTCAAGCCGCGCGCAAGCGGATAAAAAGGCGTACCAAGACGAAATGAAGCGCGTCTTGGAGGCACAACAACGGCTTGACATCAAACAGGTGTTAGTTGAAGAACTGCTCACCGAAGGTGGACGGTGCATTGGCATTCTGAGCCAGACGCAAACCGCTTATTTTGCAACAACTGTGATTCTGACAACCGGCACCTTCCTGAAAGGCTTAATTCATATTGGGGATGTATCCTATAGCGCGGGGAGGGCAGGCGAATCTTCTGCAGAGAAACTCTCCGAAAGTTTTTTGAACCTCGGATTTGAGATCGGCAGGCTCAAAACAGGCACACCGCCCCGTGTTAATGCACACACAGTCAATTTCAATCAGATGGAGATTCAACCCGGTGATGAAAATCCGCTGCCTTTCTCCTTTTCAACGGAACGCCACAGTTTCCTTCAAAAGTCGCAACCCCAACTGCCGTGTTACCTCACCTACACTAATGAAAAAACGCACGATGTGATAAGAAAAAATCTTCACCGCTCCGCAATGTATAGTGGCCGCATCGTCGGCATCGGCCCGCGGTATTGTCCCTCAATTGAAGATAAAGTGGTGCGGTTTGCCGAAAAGACGGAACACCAAGTCTTTGTTGAACCCGAAGGACGAGATACGGATGAAATTTACCTAAACGGTATCTCTGCGAGCTTACCTGAAGATGTACAGGTGGAGATGGTACATAGCATCAAAGGGTTAGAGAACGCTGAAATTATGCGCTTTGGATACGCTGTCGAATATGACTTTGCGCCCGCTACGCAACTCTATTCAACCCTTGAAACGAAACATGTCCCCGGCCTTTATTTCGCAGGGCAACTGAACGGCACCACAGGTTACGAGGAAGCCGCTGCACAGGGACTTATGGCAGGGATAAATGCCGCCTTAAAGGTGAAAGGCGCAGAACCGCTCGTGTTAGACAGGGCACAAGCCTATATTGGCGTGCTTATTGATGATCTGGTTACATTGGACATCCGTGAGCCTTACCGGATGTTCACGTCGCGCGCGGAGTACAGATTGGGATTGCGGGAGGACAACGCGGATCTACGGCTAACTGAAATAGGCAGACACATTGGACTCGTTGATGACAACACATACAGCCGATTCAAAAGGAAAGCGGCATATATCCAGACTGAACTGAAGCGGTTGCATCAAACGCTTCTGAAGCCAACAGCCGCCACTGCCGATAGGGTGGCGCACATTGTTAAAACTGGAGAGTTGAAGCAACCTACGTTGTTAGCAGATTTGCTCAAACGCCCCGAACTCTGTTATGAACACATAGCACAGCTCGCACCGCCACCAGAGGCATTGCCACCAGCGGTGAAGGAACAGGTCGAAATTCAGATTAAATACGAAGGATACATCCAACGGCAACAGCGGCAAATTCATCAGTTCAAAAAGTTGGAGAATTACCGAATTCCAGATATGTTTGACTATGCGAACGTACGCGGTTTAAAAACAGAGGCGCGTGAGCAGCTTTCAAAGATTCGACCTGCATCTATAGGACAAGCATCACGCCTGCCGGGGGTTTCACCGGCGGACATTTCAATCTTGATGGTTATCGTTCATCAACAGAAAGCCGGATAATGATTTGACTCCGCAAGGTATGTTAAAAACAATTTCGACGTGACATACGAAAAACATTTAAAAGAGACCTTCAGCCATTACGGATTTCCGTTAACAGCACGTCAGGTAGAACAATTCACCCGATATCGCTCCGAATTGCTTCGGTGGAATGCACATGTAAACCTGACTGCAATCACAAAAGATAGCGAGATTATTCGCAAACATTTTCTTGATTCGCTGAGTGTCTTGGACTGCATCTCACTAAACACTGGCGATGCTGTGGTTGACATCGGCAGTGGTGCAGGATTTCCGGGAGTTGTGCTTAAAATTTACGTCCCCGGGATTCGTTTAACCCTCGTTGAAGCGTCGAAAAAGAAGGCCAGTTTTCTAAAATTTCTCAACTCCCGATTGTGGCTGGAGACTCCTGATGGCGAAGCACTTTCGCGTGTTGATATGACTGGCGGAGTGAATGTTGAAGTGTTAGCACAGCGCGCCGAAATCTGTGCGCGACAGCCCGCCTATATCGGTGCTTATGATTGGGTTTTTACACGTTACGTTGCCTCACTCGCAGAATCGGCGGTATACTGTCTGCCCTTGCTAAAACCAAACGGAAAGTGGGTAGCTTACAAATCTGGTGAGGGTACCATAAAAGCGGAAATTCGCCAGAGTGAGCCGATACTCAGCGGGTTTGATGTGACAGTTGAAGCTGTTTTGACAAATCCAAAGTTCAATCGAAGTTATGTTGTTATGCACCGTGCTAATACATGAGTCGAGCCAAAATCGGGTTGACACAGGAGAACCACTATGAAAAATCGGGATGGCCGAGAGACCCACGTTCATTTTGAGGATGTCCGTTGGAACTCATAAGAAACCCGATTTTGAGCAGCTTCTTCCCCGCTTTGCTTCCCTCCCGCCCGGTTCCTTGGGGGAAAAGCAATCAACGGGAAAATCCGTAGGGGTAGTGCCTTGTGCCTACCCTTGAAACCCAATTGACGAAAAACCCCTGCAAAGCAGGGGCAAATACCAAACTGAAACCTACGAAATATAGGAGGGTGAACGAGCAGTATGAATTTTGACACAACACTTGGTGAGCAGAACATTTTCATCCTTCATGTAGAAGGGAAGATCCTCGGAAATGCTGCCGACGGATTTCGCGAGGAAATGGAACAGTATCTTCAAGGGGGAAACGATAAGTTAATTGTTGATTTGATGAACGTTCCGTTGATTGACAGTAACGCACTCGGTGCGATTATTCTCAGTTTGAAGGGCTACCAAAAAGCCGGCGGTAAATTAGTTTTGCTCAGCCCACAAAAAGCAGTTCGGAACACATTGGAGGTAACGCAACTCACAACCGTCCTTGAAATCTATGATACGGAGGAAAGTGCGCTCTCCGCTTTTTCGTAGATTGTTCGTCATTCCTCGCGGTTTTTCGTCATTCCTTGCGGTTTTTCGTCATTCCTTGCGGAGAATTGAGAATGCTTGGTAGGTCTGGCAATGTACTGTAGATCTCGTCGGAGGTTTCTGGTGCAACCTCAATTAGGAGGAAGCACGCTACAACTTGTAAGAAACCCGATTTTGAAAGGGTATCCGCCCCTGCTTTGCAGGGGTAAATACCTCATGCGGAAAAATCGGAGCAGAAACTGAATTGACGAAAGATCTCGTCAGAGGTTTGTGCTGCAAGATTCCCCGCGCATGTCAGCCCAGGATTAAGCAGGAGGCTGGCATAAAGGTACGTGTGCTGCAGGGATACGAAAAAGGAGCCTTATCACGCATTTTCAATGCGTGACTAAACCTCGTTCATAGGAGAACAGGGATGAAAGGCGAAAAACCGGCGAAACGTTCTCGGTTTAAGATAGGCTTACGCGGCCAACAGATTATTCTGTTTCTGTTCGTTTCGCTGATGCCCTTACTCGTTGTCTCGCTAACTATCAAGGTGTTAGGCGAAAACGCCTTGAAAGGCAATGTTGGGGAAAGCTTCGGCCTATTGGCGCAGGAGAAACTCTACCGTATAGATCGGGCTATCTCCCAGAAAATAGCAAACATCCGCGGAGAGCTGCCGAATATTCGGGAAGCAGTTGCGAGATCCAACAGTGCTAACGGGGAAGAGGTCATCTTTTTGACAGTGTGGGCGCGCTTAGAGGATAGTATTCGGTTGCTGGAGACGTATGCTGGCTATAAAAGTGAGGTAACGATTACGAATGCAGACGGATATGTGCTCCGCTCAAACAACCCCAAGTTGGATTACAAGGCGAGAAAACAGGTGCCACATCAAGTGAGCCACACGGACTGGTGGCAAAGAGCCTACAACAACGGAATAGGCTACCAATTGGTGTCGGATATCACGTATGATGTAACGCGGGGTGTGCATCTTCTATCCGTGGCACTTCCAATCGGCATTGGCACCGAAAGAGCACCTACAGGTGCTGAAAACAGTGCTGTGGGCGTGCTCAAAACTGTGCTGTTGCTGCCGGAACTTGCCAGTTTAGTGGAACCGCAACCGGATATGGAAGGAACATACACGATTTTGACAACCCAGTCCGGAAAGATTATTGCCGCATCCTCAGAAAGTCGGTATCGCATTGATAGTTACATAGACATGAGTTACGCCGCGGAAGAGGCAATTATTGAGGCAAAAAAGGGCACGGATGGAAAGTACTACGGTTATGAAGCCGAACGTGAGACAGATGTCTTTGATGAGGCCCGGGTCTATGGGTGGGCGAGGACACAACCCTCAGTTTTGGAGCCTTGGAAAGTTCAGCAAAATTTCAGCAACTGGATAGTCTTCATTTCAAGACCCGCTGCCGCGGCTTACGCCGTTATTGTGAAGTTGAATAACTATATTTTTTACCTTACCCTTGCTTCAAGTATTATCGTTGTCTTCATCGCCTGGGCGGTTGCACAAAGAATTACCACACCCATCATGCAGGTGGCACAGGCAGCGCAGCGCATCGGACAAGGCGAGTTTGAAAAGGAAATTTCTGTCAACAGCGACACGGAAGTGGGAGTTCTCGCCGAGGCGTTTAATGAGATGCGGCGAAATCTGAAAGCCGCTGTTGAAAAACTAACGCAAGAGGAGAAAAAGTTAACGGCTATTGTGGATAATCTTGGCGAAGGATTGGTTGTTGTTGATACGGAGGGACGGGTGCTCTATGTCAATCCTGTAGCCGAACGCCTCCTTAACCTCGGACACACCGCAGATTATGAAAACTTCGCAGCTGTCGACACAACAACGGGGAAGATACACTGGACGAAACAAACCGCTGCAGATGAAAACAGTACCCCAAAACATAATGAAGGGAGCACCGAACCCACTTCTGTTACGCTAACAGTGGATATGAAAGTGCTATCTGCATCTCCGCGTGAAATGGCGCAGCACCAAACGGTCATCGTTGAAGTCATGGAATTGGCTAGCAACACGCTGGCGAAAGGCCCCAAGGGCACTTCAGGCGAAACTTTGCATATCAAAGAACCACTTTATGAAAACGCTGAAAATGCTAGGGCGCAAAAAGATAATAACCCCTGCAAAGCAGGGGCAAATACAATCAGCAAAATTCTCAGAATTGTAACGAGCCATTTTGATGATGAAAGCAACAACATCGCAGGTACTGTTTATGTGTTTGATGATGTTACACATGAATATGAAATAGATAGAATGAAATCCGAGTTTGTTTCACTTGTCTCGCACGAATTGCGAACGCCGCTCACCTCCATCATAGGGTTTATTTCTCTCATACTTGATGGGAAAACGGGCGAAATTAATGAAAAACAGCACGAGGGCTTGAGTCGCGCACACCGCCAGTCTAAGCGGCTTGCTGCACTTATTGAAGATTTGCTTGACGTTTCTCGCATTGAAGCAGGACGTATTGAGATGAAACAGGAGCGGGTGCTTATGGATAAGATAGCCCAACGGCGAATTGAGGAACTGCGTCCACAAGCAGATGAGAAAGCCATCACGCTGTGCATGAATGCACCGCCCAAGCTGCCTCATTGCATTGGAGATGCCGACCGGATCGGACAGGTTTTTATCAACCTCATCGGAAATGCTATCAAATTTACACCACGCAACGGAAAAGTGACTGTGAGAATATCAATAATAGCGCAGCGCGACCTCGAAGTTCTATTAAAACGTACACCTACGGTAGGAGCGGACTGGCACAGGAAAAATAGTAACGTAGCCGATGTGTTTCACGTTGAAATCATTGACACCGGCCCAGGTATCCCCATCGAAGAAAGAGAGCAGGTCTTTGATAAATTCCGCCAACTCGGGAGTGTGCAAACTCGGCAACAGGGTGGTACCGGCTTAGGCTTATCAATCGCATCAGGGATAGTTGAGGCACACGGCGGGAAATTATGGGTGGATATAGGTGATAATGGACAGGGTTGCAACTTCCAATTTTTTATGCCGCCGCTTTGCGTATGATTCAGTACAAACAAGGGCGGAGGTAGTTAGAATTGCGAGGTTGCGAGTATTCGGGTTT
The DNA here is from genome assembly GCA_958295855.1 of uncultured Poribacteria bacterium. Classification (GTDB taxonomy): domain Bacteria; phylum Poribacteria; class WGA-4E; order WGA-4E; family WGA-3G; genus CATQHH01. The sequence goes on from OY282383.1 coordinate 3,298,413, forward strand.
TTCGTTAATTGGGGTTCTGCTCCGATTTTTCCGTTGAGGTATAATGCCCCGCGATGGTAAATATCCCTGCTTTGCAGGGCATTTTACAGAAGGCGGGGATTTTTACCTGTCAAAATCGGGTTTCGTAATGAGTTCTATATCATTGCCTTGCTAATTAAGCATTAAAAAACTTGCATCAGAAACCTCCGACGAGAGCTATAGGGCATTGTTAGCCTTGTCTTGCATTCTAAATTCTCCGCAAGGAATAGCGAAAATGGTTGAAACGATTTTAGTTGTTGATGATGATATGGATATCCTTGAACTCCTCAAGATGAGTTTGGAATCCGATGGATTTAAGGTACGCACTGCAACAGATGGATACAGCGGTTTGCAAAGTGCGCGCCTGAACCCACCAGATCTCATTCTTCTTGATGTGATGATGCCACAGAAAGATGGATTCCAGGTAATCCAGGAGCTCAAAGAATCGGAAGAGACGCAAGTTATTCCTGTGATTCTACTTACAGCACGCGGGCAAACCGAGGATAAAGTCCGAGGCTTGGATACGGGAGCAGACGACTATATTACGAAGCCGTTCGATCTACGCGAAGTGACTGCGCGGATTGAAACTGTCTTAGGCAGAACCCGGCCCATAAAATATATCAACCCTCTCATGCGGACAATGGGAGACGGGTTCAGCGAAGAAGGGGTGCAACAATTAGCAGGGCATCTCCGAACTGCTGCAGCCATTCAGAAAAAATTGTTACCGGAAAAATTGCCCAGCTTACAAGGCTATGATCTTGCTGCTCTGCTACAAAGTTCTACAGCCGTCTCCGGCGATTTCTACGATTTCATTCCGCTTAGCGAGACACAGTTCGGCATCGTTCTCGGTGATGTAAAGGGGAATGGGATACCTGCCGCGCTGTTGATGGTGATGATTCGCACAGCGTTGCGCTTGCTTTGTCAGGAGGAGCCTTTACCTGCATCGGTTCTCAAACGCATTAATGACTTACTCGTACGCGACACCGATGTGGATTTGTTTGCAACGATGATTTATGGTATATTGGATACACAGGCTTCAACCTTTACTTATTCAAATGGTGGACACTGTTATCCATTGCACCGGAAAAATTTGCACGGCCCCTGTTATACTAACGATGGGGAAAAGTCGCAACTTGAGGATTTCAAAAACACCAGAGGAAGTCGCGAAAGTACAACTATTGATTTCTTAGAAACGGGCGGGATGTTGGTAGGAGCATTCGATCATGCGGAATTTGCAAGTGAGACATGTTTCCTAGAACGTGGTGACATCCTTCTCTTCTATACAGATGGGATCACCGAAACCGAAGCCCAGGAGAGCTTGCAACCTACGGAAACTACCTCCGAGGATATGTTCTATGGTGAGGAAAGGCTCGTCGCCTGCCTCTCCGAGAACGCTACGCTGACAGCTAAAGCGTTATGTCAAGCTGTTGTAAGCGACCTGGCTCTGTTCAGTGGCAGCACGCAACCCAATGACGACCGGGCGTTGGTTGTCATCAGGCGTGAATCTTAAATTGTGTGTGCAATGGAACCTAGCGGGCTTTTTTTATGGACCGCAATGGACATTGTCTTGGGTTTTCGATATCATAAAGCACAGGAAGGTGCAGTAGCACCGCCTGTACAATATATTTTGGGTATCTGCCCCGCAAAGCGGGGATAGCCCCGAAACAAAAGGCGGGAGCAGCCGCGAATTTGAACAAAAGGGTAGTTACCCCCGCTTTGCGGGGGAACCTACCATCTGATGAATCAAAGTCACATTCGCTTTATATTACCCCCGCAAGGATAATACCCCTGCAAAGCAGGGGCAAATACCAAAACGGAAGGAGCCTAAAACGTGGGCGAGAAAACTGAACAGGTGATTATCCTTTCTCTCCCAAGTTCAATGAAACTTGTTTATCTCCTCGACGTTGTTATCAGCGACATTCTGAAAGATATGAATTTCGCTGAGGACATCCAAGAGCAGGTAAACCTTGCTGTCATTGAAGCGGGTACAAACGCAATCAAACATGGCAATAAAGAGCATCCGGACAAAAGGGCAACTTTTCAGTTCATTGTCGGTGAAGAGAAACTAACGATTGTCATTGAGGACGAGGGCCCGGGATTCGAGCGCCAAGAAGTTGCGGATCCGCTGGACCCGGCCAATTTGCTCAAAAGCAGCGGTAGGGGTTTATTTCTCATGGAAGCCTGTATGGACGCTGTCACCTACGAAGCCGAAGGCAGGATTATCAAAATGGTCAAATATAAGAACCCCCCGGATGCCTAGCCAATTCTGCCCAGATAATGGCTTTCAGCAGGTGGCAAGTTGCCTGTGTAAGGAAACATTGTCCTAATGGAATAAAGAGAGACGCTTTTGGCGCAGCTTGCAAGCCAAGTTGTGCGCGAAAAGCAAACAACTTTTTGGCGAAGCTTGCAAGCCAAGTTGTGCGCGAAAAGCAAACAACTTTTTTATTTCTTACATTACTTGCTAGACAAACCCATTTCTTACATGACTTGCTATTCAAATACCACGGCTTTTCTACATTGGGCAGAAGGCTTCTTGCTTTAATTGTCGCTGTCCGCGTTCCGTGGGAGAGAACGGCGCGCGTGCTTGCCTCCGAATTTGATGGGTAAAGAATGATTCCCCCGCAAAGCGGGGGGAAAATACCAAACCGCTTGAAAAATCTTCGCAAGCGCAAAAGGATAATACCCCTGCAAAGCAGGGGCAAATACAATTAGCAATTTTTCGCCCTAAGGGTGTTAACCCCTGCAAAACAGGGGCAAATACCAATCCTTGCGGAGAAATAAGGTGGCAGGATACGTCTGGAAATACAAGGTGTTAACCCCTGCAAAGCAGGGGCAAATACCAATTGTGCTGCAAATTTTTCGACGCTAGCGGTGCTGGCAAACTACGGTAGGAGGAATATGTCCAGGGGGCTGCCTTCACTACGCGCGAACCGCTGGCACCCAACAGAAAGCCTGCTTTACCAAAGGAGGCATAAATGCCTCAAACACTTTCAAGGAGTTTTTATGCAAGTCAACCTTCGACACAAAGGTAGCGTTACAATTTTAGATCTTGAGGGAAAAATTATTGGGCCAGATACCTTAGCACTGAAAAGCATTATTGAGGAACGGATTCAGGCAGCTGAGGGGGGAAAGCTCAATTTGATTTTAAATATGGAGCGCGTCCAGATGATGGATAGCTCCGGCTTAGGAGTGCTGGTTGCTGCCTATACCTCCATCCAACGGAATGAGGGCCGGGTGGTACTCCTCAACCTCGGCGGGAACATCAGAAGTCTCATCGTTATGGCAAAACTAGTGACCATTTTTGACAGGTACGATACTGAGGCAGAAGCAATCGCCAGTTTTCTATGAACTTGCCATAGTTTTTTGTGTGATTCAAGAATGCACGTTGCTTATGGGCACAGTGGTATATTACCCCTGCTTTGCAGGGGTTAACACCCTTAGCGACAAGTTAATTGGTATAACGGGTAAAAGATATGGAAACGCGGACCGGCAGTGACACCGAACAGAGCATCAGTTTATGGTATAAGTGCACCGGGTGCAACGAATTCGTTTTCAGAAGCGAGCTAGAGCGAAACTTCTATGTCTGCTCCTACTGTGGACATCTGTTCCCATTAGGCGTTGAAAAACGGCTTGAGCACCTGCTAGATATGCCTGATGTTGGAATCAGGGATGCCAATACAGGGGGAAGGGTGTTAACCCCTGCAAAGCAGGGGCAAATACCAATCCTTGCAGCCCAGGGGACAATTTCCGGATTTCCGGTGAGTCTGTTCCTTGCCGACCCGGGGGCGAACCCTACACAGATACTTATGACAACCCTTCTTGCCGTTGTTGATGTAGCTTTGAAGCAACGGACGCCGCTCATTACTGTTACCACCAGCCAACCCGGCGAATCGCAACTCTCTCAGGCAGAAACCGCCTACTTGACGATGGAAATGGAGCGATTAGTGGATGCATCACTGCCCTATATCACCGTGTTGACTGAAACAGAGGTGGCACCACTCACCACGCATTTCCCGGTCGGAGAGATAGTTATTGCTGAGCGGGCCGCTGCAAAGAAAACGCCACAGGTGAACCTACAACCCGCACTCCATGCACCAGAGGAACAACTCCTGACTCAAGCACAAACATCGGAAGCGGGAGTGCCTCTAGACATAAGCGTTGATTGCTATGTAACCCGTGCGGAACTGCGAAACCTGTTGGGACAATTCCTGAAATTTTTTGCAGCACCCACTGCGCACCCACTGGAGAAACTATGAAACACCCTGTTGTGGACAATCCATTGTGTGTAGAGGATAACTTGCAGGATTCCCATATCGCGAAGAAATTCCATGAAATCTTCGGCAGCCAGCCTACATTCATTGCATCAGCACCGGGTAGGGTGAACCTGATCGGTGAACATACAGATTACAACAACGGCTATGTATTTCCTGTCGCCATCGATAAGTATGTCCGCGTTGCTGCACAGAAGCGAGAGGATAGGCAGGTTACGCTACATGCCCTAGACATTAACGAAAGTTGCGAATTCAGTTTGGAAGTGCCTTTTACCAGCCGTGCGGCTTGGAGCAAGTATCTTATAGGTGTCGCTCACCTCTTACAAGAATCTGGCAGACGGTTGGTGGGAATGGACGCGGTTATCACAGGCAATGTGCCGCTCGGGGCAGGGTAAGTTGCAGTGGCGTAAAATCACATCAAATTTATACATAAGTGGTAAAATCTAATCTGCTTAGAACTAGCAGGTAAGATTTTATTTGACTTCTGCAAATCCACAAAAAGATTTGACAATCTGTAGTGTGTGTGGTATAATGATGGTATCACGTTGGGGAGCATAGCAAGCATTACCTCTCGGTCATGGGCTCCCCTCCCACTTGCTAGGGGATAAGAGACGTGATACGTGAAAACCATGTCTCTACGAACACAGAAGATTCAACTCATTCCGAATAACAAGCAGGCGACGGCTATGGCTCAGCACTGCGGTTACGCACGTGTTGCCTACAATGCCGCGCTGTCTTCGTTTAAAAGCGGATTAGACGATGGTAACTGGAAGACGCTTTACGACATCAAAAAGGAATTCAATGCCCGTAAACGTGACATATTCCCCTGGTGCGATGAGATGTCCCAGAATGCCAGCAAGAATGCCATTCATCATTTTAGCGATGCAGTGAAAAGATGGAAGAGCGGTCAGAACAGGTTTCCTAAGCCTAAAAACCGAAGTGGTAAACATAGTTACCAAGCGGAGTAAAGGTATTAGCCCTGCAAAGCAGGGTAAATACCATTAGGCATGAACTCTGTTCGCGTGGAACGGAAGCGCGTCAAGCTGCCTGTCATCGGATGGGTGCGGATGACGGAGGAGTTACGTTGGACAGGCGATATCGGTAGAGTCACCGTCTCCCGTAAAGATGATAAGTGGTTTGTATCTATTCTGGTCCACACTGATGAAGGTAATTCGATGGTTCAGATGCCACTGATTGATGACCGGCTGCCTGTAGGCGTTGACGTGGGTATCAACACGCTGGCAACGTGTAGTGATGGCACAAAGTATGAGAACCCCCGGCCTCTGAAACGCTACCTACGGAAACTGAGGCGTGCCGGGCGAATGCTGTCACGGAAGACAAGGTTCTCAAGTAACTGGCATAAGGCGAGGAAACGGCTTGCCAGCATTCACTACAGAGTATCCTGCATCAGATTGGATAGTCATCATAAAGCAAGCACGTCCATCGTTCGGAAAGCTTCGGCTATTGGTATTGAGACGTTAAACGTCAGCGGTATGCTAAAGAACAAGAAACTTGCAAAGCATATAGCCGATGCATCTCTATACCGCTTTTTGACGATGATAAAGTATAAAGCAGAACGGCGGGGTATCCCCATCACGGAGGCTGCCATGTTCTTTGCCAGCAGTAAGACGTGTAGTAGTTGTGGACACAAAAAGACGGAACTTGACCTCTCTGAACGTACCTACCACTGCGGTGAGTGTGGTTTCACGTGCGATCGGGATGTCAACGCAGCAATCAACCTGTGTCCGTCATAACAAGCATGTCGCCCGTAGCTCGCGGGAGACGTCAAACGCCTCTGGAGCTCGTGTAAGCCCTACGCTGGTAGGCAGTGAGTGTTGAATGAGGAAGTGTGGCAACTGACGGTCGCCTGTTAGATTTGAACAGGTTTGATCAGATATGTATAAGTCCCACAGAGCAGTTGAGTTCCTCCGCCGCACTTACAGTCTCCGCCGCACTTGCATTTCTGGCTGTCGCAGCGGATTGTCATGAGCCGATTTTTAGAGAAGGTGAGCACCTTCGGAAGGAACTTGCCGCGTTGTGCCAACGCGCAGAGCATGAATTTGTGGGAGTCAATTGTGGTATTATGGATGGGACTATCTCGTTGTTCGGACAGGCAGACCACGCGTTGTTCCTTGACTGTCAATCGCTTGAACATGTGCATGTGCCGCTCAATTTAGCCGAGCACCACATTGTTGTTTGCAACACGATGGTGAAACGGGAACTTGCTGCCTCCGAATACAACAAACGGCGGGCTGAATGCGAAAAAGGCGTTGACATCCTCAGGAAATGGCTACCTGGCATCTCTTCACTTCGCGACGTTACGTTAGCCGATTTTAAAAAATATGAAGAGGAACTGCCCGCGTTAACACAAAAGAGGTGTCGATATGTGATTGAGGAGAACGCTCGCGTACTGGAGGCAGTTTCTGCACTGAAAACTGGAGTTAACCAATATCGCGATTCGGAGGGGGAAGGGCAGGCACAAGGCACTGCCCCTACAGAATCGGCAGTGCCACAGGAGTCGCTGGCCCAATTTGGCAAGTTAATGAATGCCTCGCATACAGGACTCCGCGACGATTATGAGGTCAGCTGCAAGGAGTTAGATCTGCTGACAGACATTGCAGGAAGCATTGCCGGCGTCAGTGGCACTCGCATGACAGGCGCAGGTTTCGGCGGATGCACAGTCAGTATTGTGCATCGCGACGCTTTAGAAATGTTGCGTACACGCGTGATGACAGAATATCCGCAACATAAGGGTATTGAACCTGAAATTTACTTATGTAACGTGAGTGGCGGCGCGACGATTGATAAGAGATGAAGTATAGCATCGGAATTGACCTCGGGGGAACCGACATCAAAGCTGGGTTGGTATCAGCAACCGGCGATATTTCTTGCCGTTTAGTGCTACCTACGCTTGTGGATGCGGGGCCGAAGGCCATCGCAGCGCGCATTGCGAAAGCAGTCAGGCACGTGCTTGTACAAGCAGAACAGGCACTTATGACAGGTGCTATCGCTGGCAGCCCCAATGACACGAATATCATCGGCATTGGGCTCGGCGCGCCGGGGCTCATCATCGCTGAAACCGGCATCGTCCACTTCTCGCCTAATTTTCCTGGCTGGTTCGACATCCCGCTTGTGGATTACGTTACCACAGCACTGGCTAGTCGAGATTCGGAAGAGGGCAGGCACAAGGCACTGCCCCTACATCCAGAGATTCCGATTTTTATGGACAACGATGTCAATGCGATGACATTAGGTGAACTCCACCACGGTGCAGGTGTGGGTTACCGAAACATTGTTGCACTGACACTCGGCACCGGCGTTGGCGGCGGTGTCGTAATAGACAGGCAAGTTTACCACGGTAGTCGGAATACCGCAGGCGAATTGGGACATACTGTTGTCGCACCAAACGGACGTTACTGTGGCTGTGGCAACCAGGGCTGTCTTGAGGCTTACGCTGGTGCGAAAAATATCGTTGAGCGAACCCAACAGAAGATGGAAACCGGTTTAACCACAATTTTAGCTGCTGAATCCGGTGTGAAGGAAAAATCTGTTCTAACGCCGAGGCGGATAGCCGAGGCAGCACAAGCGGGCGACAGGCTGGCAATGGAGATTTTTGCTGAAACCGGGCAGTACATAGGGATTGCCCTCACTTCAATCGCCCATATTCTGAACCCCCAAATTGCAATCATCGGCGGCGGCATCGCCGCAGCTGGCGAAAAACTGCTTTTTGAACCCATCAGGGCTGAATTTGTCAAACGCACCATGGACATCCCGGCACACATGGAGATTGTGCAGGCTGCCTTAGGAAACGATGCCGGTATTGTCGGTGCAGCGATGCTCGCATTTCGCTCCTAGCATGCAAATTTGAATAGCAAGTTTTGGAAACCTGCAAGCAACGCCAACTTTTGAATAGCAAGTTTTGGAAACCTGCAAGCAACGCCAACTTTTGAATAGCAAGCAACGCCACAGAGGGCAGGCACAAGGCACTGCCCCTACATCACGGGATATTGGTATTTGTGTAACTCCTAAACGGTTCTTATGTGGAGAAAGTCATGAAAAATAAGATTTACATCGCCTACAAGGCGAATTTGTGCTTTATGCAGAACGCTTTATATTCGTTCAAGAAGACATGTCTGTCTCTCTTGCAATGTAAGGCGCAGCTAGTGTTGCTGTGCTTAGCGTTCGGTTCCCTAAGTTGTGCAAAGGTTCCGGAGTTCATCAAGGATACTTTCCGCCCAGAAGTCATTGTCCCTGTCTTCGACCCGGATGCTCACATCATGCCCCAAACAGGCACTGTCGGTTATGTCAAAAATGGGGTGAAAGCAATGGCTGTTCCACTTAACGATGTCAAAGTCGTTGATGCCTTCGGTATCTTTATCTATAACGGCACAAACCACTGGATATCCTTTAAAAAGAAGGATTGTCAGATGCTTGATGGAACAGGAAACGTTACCAAGCCCATCGACAAATCGCGGGAATCCTTTTATCTCAAGAAAAATTTTAGACCGAAACTGCCGCCCGAATTTGAAGCGGAAGTATTCCGATGGGACAACTCTATCAGGATACAGGGAGACCCGGCGGTACTCCCCAGAGAAGATATTGAGAGAACAACAGTGATGCCGCGACAATACGCGAGATTCTTCGTCTACTTCCCCAAACGAAGCATTAACTATAGTAACTTGAGGATTATTGTACCCAGAGTCACAAGCGATTTTAATGAACAGCAAACTACGTTCGTTTTCAAGTTTAAGGTTCAGAGAGGCTAAATGGTCTTTCATCAATTCAGTTTCTGCTCCGCTTTTTCCGCATGAGGTATTTACCCCCGCAAAGCGGGGAATGCACCCTCTGCAAAAGCGGGTTTCTGATGAGTAACAAAGCGCATTCCCCATGAATTCAGTTTAAAAAAAGCATGGAAACGGGGAGGGAGAAACGTGCTGCCAAGCTGCCAGTCTTGCTGTCTTCCAATCTTTCGCGATGCCGTAACAGCCCTCGCGATTCGGATATCGCTCCTACCACGTTTCTTAAGAACAAGTATACTTGCGTGGCTCCTACTTGGGTTCTGTTTCGGTTGCACGCTTCCTGAGCCTGAAAAGGCATCCCCAATTAAAATTTTACCGTCCAACCGTGAACGAAAGGCACCCCCTATCTTAAGCATCAACTACGTGGGAACGCTTGGCATCCCTGGGCAAGGGGCGGGTGAATTCCGGATGCCTTCCGGGCTCGCTATAGATGAACAAGGCCGCATCTACATCGCGGATGCAGGCAACAATCGGGTACAAGTGATTGACGGAGCCGGGAATTTCGTTACTGAATTCGGGAGTCGCGGGTGGCGCACGGGGGAATTTGATTATCCTACCGACATTGCCCTCAGCTTTCAACGGAGTTATCGACTCTACGTCGCAGATACAGGCAATAATCGGGTACAATACTGCAACCTCGTCGATCGAATTTTTTATCCGCTCAGTGAGAGCGCACATGGCATCACGCTTGACCGGCCCGAGGGCATCGGTATTGGGCGAAATGGCGATGTCTACGTGGTTGACACCGGCAACCACCGCTGGCTTCAATTCAACATTGAAGGGGTACCTGTTGTCGCACGCGGCGGCTTCGGTAGCGGAAAGGAACAACTCTGGCACGCGACAGACCTGGAGGTTGATGCACACGGCAATGTTTACATTGTTGATACGGGCAACCATCTTATCAAAAAATATGACTTCAGCGGCAATCCTATTTTTATGTGGGGCGGAGAAGGAGAACGGCTTGGGCAGTTTCGGGAACCAAAACACATCGCCCTAGATGTATGGAATTATCTCTATGTAACCGACAGTGCCAACCAACGCATCCAAGTTTTCACACCTGATGGCAGGAGCATCACAGCATTTAGCACCCCTACGTTGCTAGAACCGACAGGCATCGTCGTTTCAAAAACAGGGCGTGTCTTCGTGAGCGATGCTGAGGCAAATGACATCAAGGTGTTTCAAGTTATTTTCTCCTGAAGCGAAGTCTTTTGTCATTCCTTGCGGAGTAATCAGCAAATGTAAGAAATAAAAAAGTTGTTCATTGGCCATTCACAACTTGGTATGAAACCCCTGCAAAGCAGGGGCAAATACCATTGGCAGGAGTGTTCTGACAATGCACTGTAGATCTCGTCAGAGGTTTCTGATTCAAGGTTAATTAGGAGAGAAAATTCTAGAATTCATAAGAAACCCGCTTTTGCAGAGGGTGCATTCCCCGCTTTGCGGGGGTAAATACCTCATGCGGGAAAAGCGGAGCAGAAACCCAATTAACGAAAACCCAATTATACGCCTTTCCTATTCTGAGGTATCCGACTTTGCGTAGGAAGCAAGTACCCTCCGCGATGCACGTCGCATCTGGGCGATTACGCCGCAAAAGCGCGGGTGATAGCCTTTTACCGCTCTTTTTTCTCGCTTTCTGTTTGTGCGTATTGCCACGCCACGGAGGTGCAGAGAAAAATTATCCGCAAGGTTTAGCACTGGTATTTGCCCCTGCAAAGCAGGGGTTTCATACCATCAAGCATTTTCAATGCGTGGTTAAACCGTCCAAGGGGCCTCCAACGAGATACGGGCTTCACTCTGGGAATAGACCGAAATCATCCCCTTCATCCCACGGGGCCTTTGCAGGGGTTAACACCCTTCATGAAGCACCAGACAAAAAACTGCAACTTCCCACCTTTTCCGTGCTCCGGAAAGTAGAATCTTTTCAACTCAATTTTGAGAAAAATGAGAAAACACAGGAAATCACGGTTAAGTATCCACCCATTCTCCCAAACAGCGAACGGATAACAGATGCCAGCGGCACAGTGCTCGTGCGGGGTATAGATTATCAGATCGATTTCTATTTGGGCAAAATCACTTTACAGCTGAAAGGTATCACCCCGCAAAGCGGGGAACATACCTTGTCCCAAAAACAACTCACACCCATAACGGTAACCTACCGGACCCTGCCCTTCGCCATTAAACAGGTGTATAAACGCGACCTTTACGGTGGGCAGACATTTCCTGGCATGCCCCTAACGGCACCGCCGGGAGCGCATTCTGAGGGACAAACTCCTGATGACGCGACGCAGGCACCCACTTCGCTTACCGGTCAACCTATAGGTGCGCCAGCATCCCAGTTGGAGGTGTCAGGGAGTCAGACATTCGGGATTTCGATAGGGAGCGGGCGAGACTTGTCGCAGAATCAGGAGCTCCGCATCAACGTGGAGGGCAAAGTTTCCGAGAATATCGCCGTTATTGCCATGCTATCCGACCAGGATTTGCCTATCCAACCGGAAGGTACCACAGAAAATATTCAAGACATCGACCAGAAACTCATTCGCATCACGCATCCAAACATGAGAGGCACCTTAGGCGATTTTGAGGGTTCGCTCGGACAGTCCGAGCTCATCTTCTTCCCACGCGCCTTGGAGGGAGTCCAAGTTGAAGGCGATTTCAAATGGGGACGTTTTCATCTCATTCCGAGTGCTATTCCCAAGGGGCAGTCTACCAGCCTCGTCATCCGCGGTGAGGAAGGGCGCGGCGAATACAGACTCACTGTGGATGGGCAGTACGTTATTGTCAAAGCCGGCAGTGAAATCGTATGGTTGAATGGTGAGCGAATGCGGCGCGGTGAAAATAACGATTACGTCATCCGTGAATATGGTGACGCAATCGTTGAATTCAACAGCAAGCATCTGATAACCAGCAACGACATGATTCGGGTGGATTTTGAGTACATCCCGGAAGAACGTGCATATCAACAGAATCTTTATGGGCTCAGCAGCGTATTCACGCTGCCGGGCGAACGTATAACCCTTGGGGCCTCTTATGCTGTGGAGTCCGATCTGAGCCAGCCTGAGCAGGCGTTAATTATCCTTGATGACAAGGATTTGGACGCGCTGCGCCAACATAAGTTGGATGCGGATGGAGACGGGACGCTCCTCACCGCGCCGCAGAAACATACCGTGTGGGGACTGGAAAGTCGCCTGAACCTTACTGAACAGGCGTGGCTTGAAGGCCAACTCGCCTACAGTGCCGTTGATAAAAACACCTATTCCACAGTGGACCGGAAGGAGGTGAGTCAAGCGTGGAAACTGCTCGGCTATGCAGGTTGGGAAAAACTCAGCGCAAACTTGGATGTGCGCTCGATGGATGCTAACTTCGTGCCTGTTGGCGCGTCAAGTAGCAATCGCACCCGTTCCCGCTATGAAACGCAATACGCCAAGGAGGGTTTTGATGACGCATTTTTGTTGAATACGCCGGCAACCTCGCAAGTTCTCCATGATGAGAGAACCGTGAACTTTGACATTCAGGTGATTCCTACGTATTGGTTAGCAGTGGATGCTGGCGTTGGGAGAACTGCGGAACGTGCAACTGTAGAAACGGAGCGGGCTATGTCCGTATCGGATTTTACTGAACTGGCCGCAGTAGACACTGTCCGCAATAATTTCAATTGGGGTGTTGACTTCAATAGGGGGAGACGCTTGGGCAGAACGGCTTCCGTTGTCAGGAGTCAGTTATCAGGTAACGAAGCTTCTGATGTGCATCAGAACAGTCTCCCAACTGAAAACCAAAAACCGAATACTGATAGCGATTCTTTACAAAATATTCTGAAAAGGTTACCGAATCTCCGCTGGGATGACTATCGCAGTACTTCACGCATGGAAGGCACAGATGCCGCGGAAGATTTTCGTAAATCCCGACAGGAGGGCAATCTCTCCTATCCCCTCGGTCCCTTCAAAATTATTGGGACACTTGGCAGATTGGAATCAAGTGATGCGCGGAATGCTACGCTCAACCGAAAGCGGCAGCGCACAACAGGGCAGATTAATCTGGTTGATTTCAAGTGGGCATCCCTCAACACCAGTTATGAATTTGAGGAGGCTTTCGCCAAAGAATCGCTACTGACGGTAGATGCTGAACCGCTCGGTTTGTCGGACTGGCAGCGGAGTACTACGGCGCGGACGTGGAAAGTTGGGATTTTTTCACAACAACGGAAATGGGTAAATCTCACAACAAATCTGGCACGCCGCATGCTGAAAGCACATACCGAGCTCGGCACAAATACGACAACGCAATTGGCGGATGTCGTCCTCCACCTCACGCCTTTGAACCGCGCCATTGACATTGAAGTTACCTACGAACTGGATAAAAAACTAACCAGTCAACGGCGCGAAATCTACACCAATATTCACCCACACACCGGCCACCCCATCCAACCGGGTGAAGGATATTTCGTCAAGTTGGACGACTTGCACTATGTGGAAGATCTGGAGCAAGGCACGTATATCAAAATTTACCAGAATGTGGGTGACAAACCGACAACCGCGGTCGACGCGGAGTTTCGTTTCCGTTTTCAACCACGCCAGTTTTTCGCACGCCGTGCCAGAAGCCGACAACAGCAGCAAAACCGTTCGACGATGATGCGTGATAGTCTGAGACCGGCGCCACCTGCATCCTCACAGGCTGATACCGCAAAGCGCCCTGGACAGGCGACATCGACAGGGAACACATTAGAGTGGTTTCTGAACGCTCTCAGAGGCCAAACACGGTTGTGGCTGACCGAGGAACAGGAGGCGGCAGATGCGGTGTCTCTCTATTTGCTCCAAAACCTACAAGGTTCACAAACCCTTTTCGGTCGAATCAACCAACACCACCGACTTGAATTTTCGCCCTCGCCGCAGTTCGCTTTTGAGCTCAACCTTCGTACGGGACAGACACTCAATCTACGCATTAACACGCAGGAACGCCGCAGGCACCACCGAACATGGGATGTCGCTTTCTCCGTAAATCCAACGCAACGCCTGTCTGTCGGTACCACCTGGGAGCAACGCCGTGAAACGGAGAAATATAGCCAACTTGATGTTGAAGGCAAATTGCCAGCGGCACCTATCTCCGATTTGCGCCAATTTGAGCAGACAACCGAATTGAATCTCCAGTATCAACTGGGGCGCGCAGTGCGATGGAGCGGAATCGGCGGATACAAACGCACAACCGATCAGGAACAACTTGACGAGAATCCGGAACCAGCCAAGACGCGCACCTTCTCGTTTGAAAACCGCGTCACGTATAGCTTAATCGGCAAGGGGCGCATTGATGTGAACTATAAACTCGGCTATGGCGAAAGCATGGGCGGTGATGCTTTTGCACAATATTATTTTTACGAAGGCATCAGCCACGAAGTCCGCACGACTGCAGATTACAAATTGCGGAAATTCACCGATCTGCTGTTGCGGCTCAATTATCGCTTGCTCTCCACGAAACAGCGGAAACCTGAACACCGCTTGGAGATGACAGTGAGTGCAGAACTTTAACATGAACTTGTCAAGTGAGTTAGCGATTTCGGTTGACTTGCAACTGCTCAATAACCGCTTCGTCGCGATAGTCGTTTTGCCACTTGTATGTCCACATATTGCCAACAGACAAGGGGAGGTATTCTTGTCCCTTGCCCGGGATGTCATATTCCAGTAATTCTGCCTCGGTTGTGATGCCGCTGGCATGTTCATAGCGCATTTTCACGAGCCCAATCCCCTGCGCGAACCACAAATAGCGCGTGCCGTTCACAAACGCGCGCCCTTTAAAGGAATCCCCTTCGGCATCTGTGAATACGGTTTTATGCTTGAGACACTCTGGAAAAGTCCGCGCAGTGCCCGCAACCGTTTCATAACCTACTATGGTTGCCTTTGCTTGTGAGTTCGCCCAGCCATCCTGTGCCCAGTTCTTTCCGAGCGTCAGTGGGAATTGGAACAGGTTTTGCGGGCCGTGGGTCATGTAATGCAGCAACATATACATCGGCACTGGCTCTGGATTGTTTCCGCGAGTGCCATGACTTGTAGATGTCAAAGCCGCATCAGTTCTGATGAGAGTGAAAGTTCCTCGTGCCAAATGTTCTCCACTCTCTGTAGTAGCATTGGCACTCAGCGTGATGTTATGTTTTTGATTTTCCATCTTATTTTCCATCTTAACTCCTTCTGCTAAGGCATATTAGTTATCAAAAGAGTCTGCCTTGTCTCATCTGTTCTCTGACTCTTTCACGACCGGCAAGAAAACCGTCTAATAACTTCTTCTCCCGGCTCTCAATGGGCAGCGTTTCGGAGATGGCTTGCGCGACACGATAGAACGCCTCGCTGCGTCCAAAACCACTCTCCCAAAGGACACGAATCATCTCATCTCGTTGGCTCTTTTCCCAGAGGAACAGCACATGGTGAAGCACGTCGATGAGCTCATCCGCACTAGAAAGACTGTCAAGCATTCGCGTTTGTGGCCCAAGCACGCGAATAAACTGCTTTTCTTTCACAATGAATCCCTTTTTGCCCCACTTTTGTGCAACATCCACCCCACAGGACTGCGCCAATTTCCGCGCCTCGTCAAAAGGGACGCGCGCTTCGCCGTATTCCCATCGCCAGAGGACATAGAAGCGGGTAATGTCGGAAATCTCACCCGCAAATCCGTTGTGCAAAATCTGCCGCACGGCATAATCGGTGGCGATTTCCCGGACATCGTCAAGCAGGCGATGCGCCCGGATAATCTCTCCTTCAAAAGTCATGACCTGCTCGTATTTGCCGAAGACCTCAATTGCCGAGCCGATGGCGGCGATAAAAAAGTCTGCCCCGCTCAGCCCTTCCTCCCAAAGACGGTGGAGTTTCGCGTTGAGGTGCGTTGTCAGTTCCATCTTGACTTCGTTGTAGAAGCCGGTCGATTCGCGTGCTATTTTCCGGGCAACGATGTAGATGGAGGAAGCAAGCGCAGCCGATTCATTAGCCCGTAGTCGGCTAGCCATTTCTGTAGACAAGGGCCAAGCACCAGTCATGATGAGCCCAGAATCCAGCAAAGCGTTAATCAAGGTTTCCCAACCTTCAGTGGATTTGTGTGCATAGACGATAACGGTGACACCGTTGGGTTTCAAAACGCGGTGAATTTCTTGGAGAGATTGCTTGAGCAACTCCTCAAAGAACCGCTTTCCCTCCTCAAAACCGCCTGGGCCGTGTGAATAGGCGACAACCTCGTTTCTCTTCGGAGTCAACGGTGTGGCGAAAAGCTCAGGATGCACATCACCCAATGTTCGCTTCAGCCAGACATAGAAAAAATCGGAGAGATAGGAATAGGGCACGTTGTCGTAATAGGGCGGATCTGTGAAAACGGCATCAAAGAAGTTGTCCGGATGCGGTAGGTTGGTGGCTGAGGATTGGGTAACACCCGCTGGCGTGGCATTAGACTGTGAGCAATGCTCTATCACCTTCACATAATATTTCCATCCATTGTCCCAACTTCCGGACGAACCGCTAAACGGATTTACCTCTGCATAATCCCAAAGCATCGGTAAGACTTGTCTTGAATATAGTTGTTTGATTGCTTCTGAACTGTTTTCCCAGCGGGCAAGTATATTGCTAAATGCCGCGGTCATGTCTAGTGCCAATGCCAAATAACTCACCACCGCCTTCGCATACTCCATATCAACCCCTTCTGCTACCATCTTTTGATACGCCGCCCTCACCTTCTCCGCAAAAGTAATCAATGATAGTTTCTGCCGTGCGTTGAAGAGATCTGCCCAGGTGTTCATTCCGTAGTTGCGAACAGAAAATGCTCTTTCAGCACCTCTTCCTTTTCCTTCTGGAGTCGGCTCATCTGGCACCGCATCCAGGCCCCATGCCAACGTCAACTTCTCCCGCTTCTCCGCGAGGTCCGCCGTGGCACCCTCAAAGACAGCCAGGTCAGTATCTGTCGCCACACGATAACGTTTACCCGTCGTACCCGGCTTGTGCAGTACAACGGCAACCATCCGCTGTCCCGATTTCCCCTCCTGAAACAGTTTCCGTGTCAACTTGGATTCCACCGCCCCACCGCAGACAGGACACACCGCCACAGCGCGTGAGATAGTCCCTTTCGTTGGGTCAAAGTTGTCAGGTATCTGTTCATACCCATCGCCGACAATCTTGAAGTCGACACGCACACTTTCAACATCAGGATACAGTGCCACCTTCTTTTTTCGCTTGTTTGCCAGCCAGAATTGACGCATTAGCGGAATTTCTGCATCACATAAAGGATTCTGGCACGGAATCGTTCTCGCCCAAATATAGCCGACCGGGATTGCCCCGTCTTCCTCTTCGGGGTAGAATGTGCCAAGTTCCTTCTTCGCTTCGGCAAGCACCCACTCGCTCCATTTCTTGACATCTTCCACCAAAGGATTTTTCGCCGGTTCACCAAAACGGATACCTTCACCCGGTTCCCTCGCGGGGCTGCCGTACTTCTGTGGGTATTCCAGCGTGCATTTCTGAATTAAGACAGCAACAGGGTTCAGGTCATTGGAATAGGTGTCGCATCCCAGTCGGAGTGCCTCCAGCGGAATTGCACCGCCGCCACCAAAGGGGTCGAGAACCTTCGGTGGAGTGCCGTCGTTGGAAACCTGAAGGATTTCTTCCTGTGCTCTTTTAATTAGATGAGAATTTAGGGAATTTTCCCACTTCGAGAGGTCCCTGATAAAATTCCGTTTCTGCTGCCACTCGTCAATATCTTTTGGGGGTGGAATCAAGGCAGCGTAGGCGGTTGCCCGTGAAGATGCAAGCGGTCGCCTCGCCCACCAGATGTGGAGGGTGGAGATATGTCCGTGTCGTATGTTTCTCTCGCGAGCGGCCTCGGCGGAGACCTCTTTGACAGGGAAGGTCTCTTCAATGAAACGTTTGTCTTCGTTCATTTTAATGGTTTCCGTGTGTTTGTCAGGGTGCTTATGATTTATAGCATACCCAAAATGCACTAAAATTGCAATACAAACATTGGGATGTGAACAGAACAGAGTCTCTACGAATCCACTTATCTCTCCAGTCCAAGGCCTTTTTCTGAAGTGCAAGTGCTGTGTACGGGGCACGATATTCTGCCAAATGGAGTGCTAATTGGCGGGAGCGTTGATGATGTAGGTTACAACGTGTTGTGTTGCAATAAACAACGGTGTGGCATATCGCAACAGTGCTTTTACTTTTTTATTCTTTTTTTGGTTAGAGGGCGGGCTACAACCTGCCCATCATGTCAGTCCTTTTTTCCCAACTCAGGCGCTATAGAGATTTTTGCGAGAAAAGAATTGACCTTCTCTTCCCCCCTAAATGAATTACCGGTAGCGCCTAACTTAAAGACTGTGCCTTCGTCAAAACGGTGTGTGATTCTCCCTGACTTACCGCGCGGAATTCCTGATGCTGAGGCGAGCACAACCTTAGGCATACCGTCTGTAGCGCGTTCGCTGTCGCTTGTAAACAGAATGAACGCGCCGGCAGCCGCTGCACTCCCTACCCAGATATCAATAGCGAGCACACCGCCATCTTTAAACGCAGTGGTATCAATCTCAACAACAGTGTAATCTTGATAGCCTGCCGCCGGTGTCCGGAAGATGCTCAAGATGTCCTGCGAAGGCTCCTCATCGTTGAGTACAACGTTCTTTGTCTGTGTGGGGAGAAATCTTGATACATATTCTGGTTGAACTGCATTCGGAGTGAATCCGGTGCCTTTGCTGGCTACCGTGGATATGCCAGGCTGCGTCCGTAGATGCGGTTTGGCTTCAAGGGCCAGCACAACGGGTGCCTCAATGATGTCCACCGTCATTTCCGAAGCTGCATCAAAACTATAAGGCTGCTGAAACCGCGCGAAATATTGATTACCTATTCCCAGCATCATCACCACCAAAACAGCAGTTGAAGCGGCGATTGCCCACGGCACCAACGGTTTACCACCAGACGGGGCCGCTGGTTTGAGATGGGCAATCTCACGCATGATATTCTCAGTTAGATTTGCAGACAGCTGGAAACCGTTTAGCGTCTCTAGAAGCAGCGGTTCCGCTTTCTTTAAGCGCAGCCGCGCCCGACGAAGACGACTCTTAACCGTACTTGCAGATACGCCTAAAAACCGGCTAATCTCTTCACAGGTCATTTCCCCGAAGTAGTGGAGTATGATAACGGTGCGTTCACTTTCCTGAAGCCGTGCAAGCAATTTTTTGACAACCTCGCGCTGTGCTTCAACCGTATTTTTCGCATTCTCTTCCGCGACATATTCTGAATATGTCGCTTTTTCTACCAATTCGAGCTCCATCTCTTCCAGCGATTGAGTTTCCAGCCCTTTCTTGCGGAACCATGCCCAGCAAAGCCGCGCCGCAATCACATAGAGCCATCCAGCAAACCGATGCGGTTCTTTGAGGGTTGGCAATTTCTGATAGACTTTCAGGAAGGTATCCTGCGTAATTTCTTCGGCAATATGGAAATCCCCGATTTTACGCCAGGCGAGGGCGTGAACCTGCTTCTGGTATTTTCTAACTAATTTCGTAAAAGCACTGTCATCGCCCGCGAGTATGCGTTGAATCAGTTCGACATCGTCGTTTTTCATCCGTTACCTCCAGAGAGGGATAGCTTCATTATGTACTCAGGACTGACACAAAATCCGTTTCTCGCTGGTACGGTTGGAAGATTAGAAGATTGGAAGGATAGAAGGATGGAGGGGTATTCCTTCCATTCTTGCCTCTTCTGTCCAAAGCCTCAGCAGGAGAGAGGGCATAAGTCCTAATATTGTAACAATAGCCACTGCTGGCGCGCGTGCTTAAGAAGCGAGCCAGCAGGAGAGTGGCGTTATTAAGGCGCGGTTTTTTCTCTTGACGCAGGTTCAATAGAAATTTTCGCGAGAAAGGCATTAATGCTCCCTTTCTCACTGAACCAACTACCGGTAGCCCCCAACTTAAAGCGTTGCCCCCGGTCGAAAGGATACATGATTATTCCGCTTTCCCCAGGCGGAATATCCCACGCGGAGGTGAGTGCCCCGTCGGGCATACCTTTTGTAGGAAGTTCGCTGTCACCGCTGTACAGATCGAACGAACCGGAAGCTTCGGCATCCCCTACCCAGATATCAATGGTGAGCATACCACCGTCTTCAAACGCAGTGGTATCAATCTCAACAACAGTGTAATCTTGATAGCCTGCCTCCGGGGTGCGAAAAATGCTGAGGACATCTTGTTCAAGCCGTTCACCGGTGAGCACAACGTTCGAACTGTCCCCTACAATGGTGCCTGATTCGAGGAGCGTATCCCAATCCGTTGATTGAGGTTCCGAGGTATTCTCACTCAACCCGGGGAGTTTTCCATCCAAGGATTCGTTGAGAAATAAAAGGTAACCCTTTGCTCTATTGTATGGTGAAGTACGTTCATTGACCGGTAGTCTGCCCATCAGTTCAAGTTTTGGCGAGATAACCAAAGAATCTGCGGGTGAGTTTTTCTTCCATCCTTTCATGATTGCTTGTGCCAAGGCGTGGCTTGTGTCAAATGTCTTAGATTCGCGCTCGCGTCTCCTGGCAATCGGTTCTCGCAAACTGGGGACGCGCCCTAACTCAGAATTGGGTACCCATGTATTGATAAAATTTTCGTTCAAGAACGCGATGATTCGGTCGTCGGAGAGGACAACTGCCCTCAAGGTTTTGCCGCTCCCTCAGCACGCCTCGTCCGCAAGCGGCCCGTCTAGTGAAATAGCATGCACCGGTTTCTGCTGTGCCAGCGTCATCTCCAATGCTTCTTCCAACGACACCCAGTTAATTTGCTGTGATTTGTAGAAACGCAATATCAACTTGCGCTCAGCCTCTTTTTGGGTGATGGATTCTACAAACTCGGTGTCTGCTACAACTGCTTGTGTCTCCGCACGGAGTTCCATTTTTGGGCAAAAACCGACATCTATAGTTCCGGTGCTGTTTCGCCCCACATCAAAATTCAGGATGCCTTCAGGAACGGACATCTTGAAAGCGGCAACCTCCTGTCTCATTCGATCAACAACAAGGTGCCCGGCAAATTGAGACGGAGTGAACCGCCCGTCTTCTAAAACGAATTCTGCATGGATGCGGAACACGATGTCAGCAAATTCATCATTGTAAGCGCGCAGGCATGCCCACAACCCACGGGAATCCCCTACATTAATACGCAAATCCAGCTGTGGATTCGGGTGAAGTTGCCTCAGTAATCCCAGCGCGCCCTCTTCACCAATCTGCCAGAGTTCGCCAACCGAAACCGCTTTGTCCGGCAGAAAAGCACGAAAAACCGATGCAGCATACTGCTTTTCTGGTTCGGCTACGCGCAAGTTTGCCAACTCATCCCACTCCACATGGAAGTTGTATTGGGTGTATTCAATCGGGGCAATGTAGCCTTTGACAGACACTTCTGACGCGCCATTAAGAGTCAGCACGATTTTGTTGTTAGCCTCCGAGTGGTTATCGGCACTCAGTTGTCCACCTATCATCACCAGAGTGAGAAGTCCAATCGTTAAGGTTTTCATTTTTCTATCTCCTTATAAACAAGTTTCAATATTAAGTTTTATGTTTTTAACCCGCAACCGGGTTGGAAGGTTGGAAGCGGGGAAGTTTGGCAGATAGCAAACCCGGCGTATCTTCCACCCTTCCTCAAAACCTAAAATTGATTTTTTAACATTGCTTACGTGAACATCGCCTCGACAAAAGGGCTCTGTTCGCGTAGCACCTAGTATCAATATATAGTGACGCGAGTTATAGGCAAAACGGTTGCTTAATTCTGCAAAAAATGAGAGAATCCGCGCACAAATCTGATTGAAAATCCACAAAACGCCCTATTCAGTGTGTACGGATACCATATTTGTGTAATCGGCCGTCCAAAAAACCGGAGCGTTAATGTTCATTCTTTTCTTCGGACGCAGGTTCAATAGAAATTTTCGCGAGAAAGGCATTGATGCTCCATTTCTCACTGAACCAATTACCGGTAGCCCCAATTTAAAGTGCTGCCCTCGAGCGAAAAGATACATGATTCTTTCTGCTTTATTGGTTTGTTGTGTTTCCCAAAATGTATCACAAAAAACATCCTTATCGATATATAGTGACGCGGGTTAGGGGCAAAACGGTTGCTTAATTCTGCAAAAAATTAGGGAATCCGCGCACAAATCTGGTAGAAAATGCACAAAACTATCGATTTGACATGCATTTAATAAAAACGTAGATATGCCAGGGACATTTCGTTTTCGGGAATAGGTTTCTGTTTGTGAAGCATGCGTCCGTTGGCTTACCGAATGAAATTCTTGATCTTCATCAAACCGCTCCTACCACGATGTGTTGGGATTCTGCGCTCGCTCCTACGGGAGAACTAAATTCTCCTATAGAGATGCAACTACACGTTGACAAAATAAAAAATTGCGTATAAAATAATATGCAAAGTAGTAGGCATACGCCGTTATGCCATCCCCCTTACGGAGAGGAAATAGTCAATGATCCAGACAGCTTACAAGGAAGCATATCGCCCGCAGTTCCACTTTACACCAAAAACGAATTGGACCAATGATCCAAACGGGTTGATTCATTACAAGTCCGAATTTCATCTCTTTTTTCAACATAACCCATTCGGCATCAATTGGGGCAACATGACGTGGGGACACGCCGTTAGCCCAGACCTCGTCCACTGGAAACAACTCCCGCACGCCCTTCATCCCGATGAACTCGGCACAATTTTCTCTGGTTCTGGGGTTGTGGATTGGAACAATACCTCTGGGTTCCAGACAGGCGACGAGGCGGTGCTTGTGAATTTTTATACCTCTGCTGGCAGTCATGCAGCGAAAGAAGTGCCCTTTACGCAGAGCATCGCCTATAGCAATGACCGCGGCAGAAGTTGGACAAAATACGAAGGCAATCCTGTGATTGAGCATATCGTCGGAAGCAACCGCGACCCGAAGGTTATCTGGCACGAACCTACCCAAAAGTGGGTGATGGCACTCTACCTCGACAAGAATGATTACGCCTTGTTGGGTTCAACAAACCTTAAGGAATGGACGCGGCTATCCACCCTGCAGATTCTAGATACAGAATGCCCGGATATCTTTGAGCTTCCTGTTGATGGCGATGCGGAGAATACCAGGTGGGTTTTCTGGGGTGCAGCAGGCAAGTATTACATAGGCAGTTTTGATGGCACTACCTTCACACCAGAAGGCGGCGCGCTTCGCGCGGACTACGGTGCGAACTTTTACGCCGCACAAACCTGGAGCGACGTGCCAGAATCCGACGGCCGCCGCATCCAAATCGGTTGGATGAATGGCAGTAACCCACCGGAGATGCCCTTTAATCAGCAGATGAGTTTCCCGTGTGAGTTAACCCTTCGGACGACTTCAGAGGGAATCCAGCTGCATCGCGAACCGGTCGCAGAAATCGAAAACATCCATGCCTATACGCATGCGTGGAGCGACCGGCCGCTGAAACCCGGCGAAGACCTGCTTGCAGGCTTGACAGGCGAACTGTTTGATATCCGCGCGGAAGTGGCGTTGAACGATGCATCCGAATTCGGCTTCAAGATTCGTGGGCATGACATCCGCTACAACGTCGCGGAACAACAACTGACGTTCCTTGAGCGAAGTGGCCCCCTCGCCCCACAAAATGGAAGCATCCAGTTGCAAATCCTTGTCGACCGTATCTCGATTGAGGCCTTCGGCAACGCTGGTGAACTCTCAATGACCTCCTATTTCCTCCCAGCCCTAGATAACGCGGACGTGGGAATTTACGCGGAAGGTGGTACCGCAACGCTGAGTTCGCTAAAAGTGCATGAGTTGAAGTCGTCATGGGGATAATCCGTACTACATTAACCAGATTTGTAGGGTGCTTGACAAAGTACTAGTCTTCATGAGATGATTCCTAGGAATAAAGCGTCGCCGTTAAGTGCCGTCTTCCGCCACGATTGCGGAATTCGCACAGATAGATACCCTGCCACACCCCTAAATTCAGGCGATGGTTGGTAATCGGTACGGAGACAGCAAAGCCGACGAGCGACGCTTTGATATGCGCGGGCATATCGTCATCACCTTCTATAGTGTGTCGATAGAACGGTTCACGCTCTTTAACAAGTTGATCGAAACTGTTAGCAAAGTCCTCCCGTACTGTCGCATCGGCATTTTCGTTGAGCGTCAATCCTGCTGACGTGTGCTTGATAAACAGGTGCAGGATGCCTTCTTTCGGCAGTTCCCCGAGCGATTTCATAATCTCATCTGTGACGAGATGAAAGCCGCGAGCGTATTCAGGGAGGGTTATCTCAATTTGGTGAATCATTTTCACTGTGCTCCAAGTTTGATGATTAATTCCACTGTATCATACCATGTTTATCCGGTTTTTCAAAGACATTGTTTGACAATTACGAGAAAAAATGCTGAAAATCCTAGAAATTGAAATTCACTAAGCCTTAAAAATATATGCTGCGGCAGCGGATGTATGAGATAAGCAGTTTGAGGAAGATGTGAAAGTGGGAGGCTTGACCGTTTCGCTGAGGAGGCTTCGAGCAGGCGCATGCGAAAGGGACTGGCATGTCTACCGCAGAAAGTGATATAATTTTATTAGGGACTGTAAAATCGTCTCCTAAAAAAGTTGCGTTTTTTCTTTGATTTTGCCCGAGAATGTGCGACGCTGTCTATATGCTAATCGCACTCACAAGGTAGAGCCTCAACACGGCAAGGCCTTCACAACCATTTCGCCGGGGGACTGCCCTTCGGGCATGCCGAACAACAGCCCCCCGGTGCCGAGGAGAAAAATGACTCTGGAAACCGAAGATACGGACATCCGCGATTTTTTCGACGTGCGGGTTGAGCAATTTCCCGATCGGAGTGCGCGGCGGTTGCTCCAAAACAAGGAAAACGTCCGAGGATTGGTGGAAATCGTCGCCCGTGACCTCGCCGACCTCATTGATTTTAACCGGCTTGTTCCACTTAACAGGAGTCTTCTTCCCGAAACGCTCCGAGAGCAGGAGGCAGACATCGTGTTTCGCGTGCCATTTAAAAGTCGGGCGCGAACCGACGAACTGCTCATCTATATCCTCGTTGAACACCAATCCACGGTAGATGAGATGATGGGATTTCGAGTGCTGTTTTATATGATGCTGATTTGGGATGCCCAACGTCGGCACTGGGAAAGCGACGATGTGCCGAAAGGTAAGCGGCGGTTGCAGCCGATTCTTCCTATCGTCTTTTATACCGGCGACCGGCGGTGGCAAACTCCACTGACGCTTGAGGCGATTATGGCACTCCCGGAGGAACTCTCTCGGTTCGTTCCCAAGTTTGACACCCTGTTTCTTAACGTCAAAGAAACAGACGCAGCAACACTCACGCAAACAGATCATCCGTTCGGATGGCTGCTGACGGTTCTTCAAAAAGAAGGAGCGGACAAGGAGGCAATAAGCCGTGCGTTAATAGAGGCGATGTCGCACCTGGACGCGCTTGATATCGACCACGCGGCACAACGGCGTGAAGCAATTTGGTATTTCGTGTTGCTGATACTGCATCGCCGGCCGGCTGAAGAACACGAGGACTTGATAACTCTCGTAGACCGGCATACCCCTGATATGGAGGTAGAACCAATGGCACAAACAATGGCAGAAGTCCTCTTTGAACAAGGCATTGAACGCGGCATTGAACAAGGTGCGCGCCAGAATGCCATTCAAAATATTCTCACTGTGCTCAACGCGCGATTCCCGCAGCGCGATGAACAGCTCGTGGAACAGGCACTTGCATCCATCCTGAACCTCGATCGCCTGACACAGCTCCATCGCACGGCCGTCCAGACACCCAGTTTTGAAGCCTTCCTACAAGTGTTGGACACATAGAAAGAGAAAAAAGGACAGTGGATTACCTAACTGATGAGCTTTGTTTGTGTTCTACTCGGAGGGAAAGGTTGCGGGGAAGTCGCGTGTGGACTTCCCAAAAATCCTCTCCGCTCACAATGCTCCCGACTGGCTCCGCGGACGACTCCGCGTCTCTGTCTGGAGGTGTGATAAGAGAGATAACGTAGTTAGTGAAAACTTAAGCGAGATTCCAATGATGGGGTTCAGGGCATAGGAAGTTTTTATGGACATTATCTGTGCTTCTATCTGTTACCGCGGCTACGCCGAAGACGAAGTCGCCGCAACTTTAGCATACGCACCGAAAATCGGCTACCGTCTCATGGAAATCCACGGGCCCCTCATCTGGAGCGTGGATGCCGCCCTCGCTTTTGAGCTAGACAGCATGAAGGCGAGCATTGAAAAGTCGGGCATGAAGTGTGCTGGGCTCTATCCGCCTGGGTGGGGTGGACAAGACAATGCCGATGTTGATGCACGCGCAGGGGCAATCGCGAGATGTGTTGAAATCGCTGAAGCACTCGGCGCAACACACTTGACGACAAGCGGCGCGCAACGTAGAACGGAGCCCGGCGCATTGGACAGAGTTATTGCCTGTGTACGCGAAGTGTTACAACGCATACCCTCAGAAAGTCAAATCAGGTTGACGCTTGAACCCCACCACGGCAATGTCCTTGAGCACCCCTCGGATTTCCAAGCGGTTTTAGATGCTATTCCCGACGCGCGCGTCGGTGTCTGCATAGATACAGGGCATTTTCATTCCTCTGGTGTGGACACGCTCGCGGCAATTCACCAGTTCGCATCGCGTCTGTATGCTGTCCACCTCAAGGACCATCTCGGTGCCGTATCTGTCGGCATTGGGCGCGGTGAACTCAATCTCAAACAGATTATTGAGACTCTCCAAGCGGTAGGCTACCCAGGCAACCTGACATTGGAGTTGGAGGTTGAAGATGCAGAAAATCTGCCCCGTTATACTGAAGAGGCTTATTTCTATCTCAGCGGGATGTTAGGTGCGCGACTATAGAGAAAAGAAAAGCGGAAGAAAAGATGGATGGAAGGATGGACGAATGGGGAGAGATATTCTCTACTTCCAACCTTCCAAGCTGCCTCTGTCTGCTCTTTTATCCTTTCGGTAGGTGGACTTATCCCACAGAATTATGGTCATCCTATTATTAATTCCACGTTTTGATGAAATCTACAACACCGAAATTGGCGGGCATTTCATTGAAATAATAATGCATCGGACCGGATTGGAAACCGGGTAAATACTGCTCTTTGTCCGTTTTGAGGCGTGCGTCGAGCGGTTTAAAACGTTCCCACAGCACCGCTGCTTCCGCCTTTGTAAACCGCGCCGCGAACGGCGGACCCCAATTAAGGGTGATTGCGTGGAAAGCCTTCCCGCGATTCTTGAGCTCATCGGGAATGTCTGCGAGTTCACAGTCGTGTGCCAGTGCCACAAAACAGGCTGCTTTGCACAAAAAGACGGTGGAGAGCAGCCTCCCTTTTTCGCCTCTGCCCGGGTGTAGTTTGTCTAGTGCAGTGTGGTAGGCGTTGGCATCCTTTTCGATGACAGCGCGGAGCGCGTTTTCGCTCCACACTTGCATCTGCTTGCTACGCGCATGCCACCGATCGAACATCTCCTGCACTTCCGGCGACAGGTAATCTATGTAGTCAAACGCCTGATAGTGTGTGAAGTTTGAAAACCCGCCGTGAACTGTACGGCGCATCTTCCGGCTGTAGTTGCTGCCCCAGTGCAAGAGCGGCAAAATGTAAACCACGCCATCGCCTGCATTAAGATGCGTTTGAACACCGCCGGGCAACGGCACCCGCGGATCTGCCAACAATTGCTGATTTTCCGCTGCTGAGTTTATCCGTAGGTGGCTGCCGGGGATAACCCACAGCACATTGTCATCGTAGAGCGAGAGGTTCCACTGCACGTAGCGCGGTCCCGTCTCCAGAATATCGTCAAGGTATCCCTGTAGCGGGGCGGTATCAATCGGGTGATGGTCGCGGTGCCACGCAGCGGGACCCCGGTCGCGTCCCGGATTGCACATGAGCATCATCTCGGTAACACCGGCATCCGCCACACCAAGCAATTCACTGCTAACCCCGTGCGTGTTTTCGTGTGCCCAAATTTCGATAGTACTTGCCGTTTTTTCATCAACAAGTCCCGCGAGCGGTTCACACCCGAGCTGTAAGCGGGGTTGTGGCGAAGTCTCCCACACTCCACCTGGTGGTTCGTGTGGTGCTCGTTCTTTCGCCCAGATTTCTCGCTGGCGCGATACCATCAGCTCATAGCTTTCCCGAAGTGCGGCCAGTTCATCCCGTGGAACCACTTCCCGCAGGACAAGATACCCTTCTTCCATGAATTGGGTCCGATTTATCTGCATGATTTTCTCCGCCTGCGCGCTTATGCTAGGGAGAGCACGCCTATACTATTTCTGCACGGTTTGTATAAATGCCTCAAGGGTTTGGACGTGTGGTGCTGCGAGTAGCAGCTGCTTGAGGTGTTGCAAATCATCTATAGATTCAAGGGCCGGCTTTAAAGTCTGCACTGCCTCGGGTTGGAATTGTGCACCGAGCAATGCGAGAATGGATTCAATTGTGCCCTTTCTTTCGCCTTGTTCCAACCCGCGCTCAAACCCGCGTTCTTCGGCTTCTTCAAGATAGATTCGGAAAAAAGGAGATTCCTTCATAATTCCCTCCGGTAAGAATTGCCTAAGGGAGAGCACGCCTATACTATTTCTGCACGGTTTGCATAAACGCCTCAAGGGTTTGGACGTGTGGTGCTGCGAGTAGCAGCTGCTTGAGGTGTTGCAAATCATCAATAGATTCAAGAGCAGGCTTTAAAGTCTGCACTGCCTCGGGTTGGAATTGTGCACCGAGCAGCGCGAGAATGGATTCAATTGCGCACTTTCTTTCGCCTTGTTCCAACCCGCGCTCTTCGGCTTCTTCAAGATAGATTCGGAAAAAAGGAGATTCCTTCATGATTCCCTCCGGTA
Organism: uncultured Poribacteria bacterium; assembly: GCA_958295855.1. Lineage (GTDB taxonomy): Bacteria > Poribacteria > WGA-4E > WGA-4E > WGA-3G > CATQHH01. Next base: position 3,327,316 of record OY282383.1, read on the forward strand.
AGAATTGCCTAAGGGAGAGCACGCCTATACTATTTCTGCACGGTTTGTATAAATGCCTCAAGGGTTTGGACGTGTGGTGCTGCGAGTAGCAGCTGCTTGAGGTGTTGCAAATCATCAATAGATTCAAGGGCAGGCTTTAAAGTCTGCACTGCCTCGGGTTGGAATTGTGCACCGAGCAGCGCGAGAATGGATTCAATTGTGCCCTTTCTTTCGCCTTGTTCCAACCCGCGCTCTTCGGCTTCTTCAAGATAGATTCGGAAAAAAGGAGATTCCTTCATAATTCCCTCCGGTAAGAATTGCCTAAGGGAGAGCACGCCTATACTATTTCTGCACGGTTTGCATAAACGCCTCAAGGGTTTGGACGTGTGGTGCTGCGAGTAGCAGCTGCTTGAGGTGTTGCAAATCATCAATAGATTCAAGAGCAGGCTTTAAAGTTTGCACTGCCTCGGGTTGGAATTGTGCACCGAGCAGCGCGAGAATGGATTCAATTGTGCCCTTTCTTTCGCCTTGTTCCAACCCGCGCTCCAACCCGCGCTCCAACCCGCGCTCCAACCCGCGCTCCAACCCGCGCTCCAATCCGCGCTCTTCGGCTTCTTCAAGATAGATTCGGAAAAAAGGAGATTCCTTCATGATTCCCTCCGGTAAGAATTGCCTAATTAATTTGGGTTCATAAACTAAACTGCCGAAGATGCCGAGAGCCGCCAATAACAGGTTCCCATCTTCCTGGTCCGCGCGAACTCTAGCTGTTGCAGTGATACATTCTTCCAACCAGCGGTTTGGACTCATCCCATCAGGTGGTTTCATCAAAGGTGTGAGTGGCAACAATCCTGGCACCTGCGCCTCTAAAATGGATTGTCCCTCTATGTTAACTAGTCTTATTACTTTATACCGTAGTTTGTACTCGAAACCATCCCTCGCATAAGCATAGTATCCCGGATCGTTTGCTCCGGCTTTGGGATGTAGATAGATGACGCAGCAGTAGACAGGCATTTGGTGTTGATTGATGAGAAAACCGTTATAGCCTGCTAGACGGAACGGCATCGGTTTCCGGCTGTTATAGGTTTGAACTTCGGTGTGGAGGATAGCCGTTTCATCAAACAGACGCACTTTCAGGGTGCTATCGTTGTGATGCGTTTTCATTGTGATTTGCTCAGTAGCGAGGTTCTCCATCACCGTCACGTTTGAATGCCCGAAGACCAGCTCTGTGAACGGTTGGGCATGCTCGACCATTACAAATTTGATTGGGTTATCGTATTGCTGTCTCATACAAGTATTATACCGTAGAATGTTTTGCCACGTCAACTTTTTCTAAGATATTCAGCGGCATTACCCACGTCCAACATAGAGCTGACCCACCGGTAACACCGTTGCCTCCAACATATTGATATTAGGCGGAAGGGTTGCCATGAGAACAGCAGCTTGTGCCAGATCGTCAACATCCATCATTGCTTCAACGGGTGCCTGTGAACGATTTTGGTGGCGCTCTACGTAAGTGTTACCGGGTTGCAAACAACTCGCTGTGATGCCGTGCGGTCTGCCCTCCAGTGCCGTTACCTGTGTTAACCCCCAGATACCGAATTTGCTGGCACTGTAAGGCGCGCTCCGGGGCCGAACGCGGTGTGCAGAGATGCTTCCGACGTTGATGATACGCCCGCCGGTGCCTTGTGCCTTCATAATTTTTACTGCCTCACGTGTGCAGAGAAACGGCGCGCGAAGGTTCACACCGATAACCCAATCCCATGCCTCTGTTGAGAGCTCGTCTATGGGGCCGCCATCAAATGCCCCTGCGTTGTTTACGAGGATGTCTAAGCGGCCATATTCAGCCATCGATTTTTCAAAGAGTGCCTTAATCTGTGCTTCATCCGTTACATCGGTAGGCACGGTCAACACCGTCGCACCATCTGCGCGAAACTCATCCGCGGTCTGCTCAAGTAGTTCAGCATTCCTTGCGGCGATAGTAAGGCTTGCGCCCTCAGCGGCAAGCCCTCTGGCAATGCCTTTTCCGATTCCCCTGTTTCCGCCAGTTACAATCGCGAATTTTCCATCTAGTTGTCCCATTCTTAATTCTCCTGTATGTGAGTTCACTATAAGGATTCAGGTGTAGTTGTTGTGCGCGTTTTGTCTGAATGCACGTCGCTTATGGGCGCAGAGGCATATTACCCCTGCAAAGCAGGGGAAACTGATACCATTACGCCGCAAATCACAGATTTCACGGATTTTCGTTGACTTTTGCCTAGAGTGGTGAGGTTTTAGAGAAACCTTTTCAACCCCACCTACATGCTACGCTAGGGACTTGTAGTGCGAGCATCTCCTGCCTCACCCACTTTTTATGAAAACCATTCGGCCAATAGAACTTCTGTTCTAACCGCTTGCACCGTGTCACCAGCGAGGCGCATCGCTGATATATGTGCATGCAAAAACGCCACATCCTCAGCCGTATCTATGTCATACCATGGCGGCAGAAGCCCCAGCGTTGCCTCCGCCGAACGGACACGCGCGACGGTCTGTTGAAAAACCTGTGCAGTGCTCCACGCGATGTCCTCAAAGATGAATGGCACCGTCGCTCCCACGTTACTCGCAGAAAACCCGATGAGGTAATAGCCTCCATCCACACCCGGCCCGATAACAATATCCCGCGAGTCAAGTATCACACGTGCCTGAGAGATATACGAAAGCGGTAACGTAGGGCTGTCTGAGCCAACGAGTAAAATCTTGGCGTATTCCTGTTCGTTTGCCCACTGCGTTGCCGAAGTGAGCCTCGTCCCGAGCTCATCCCCCATTTGCGGAATGTAGATAACGTCTTTCCCGATTAACGCCTGTAAATCCGATTGGCTCCCCGATGGTGTATACGCGATGACAAGAGCTACGTTAGGAAGTTCTGCAAGTGTTTCACACCAATCCACGAGGAATGCACGGTATAACGAAGCCGCTTGTTCGGGTGAAAACGTTGGTATGAGCCGCGTCTTGACCTGGTTCGGCCTCGGCTTCTTAGCGAAAACAATGATGCAAGTACTCACTGGTAACATTCCTTATTTTCATGGCTTTATTCCTATAGCGGCTGGGGCGCAACATCCATCGGATTCCAGAAGCGTGCAGTTTCTATTCCGTATGACACAGAGTTCTGTCAGATCTTTTATATCGGCGAGTTTGGGGCTGATGTCTTTTTTCTGACATAGCCCCGCCTTCCGCTCACAAGCACCACCTCATGTTTATTCTGTCTCCTCAATCTCAGTCAAATCTTCCACATCAGCGAGGTCGGCAAGCAGCTTTGTATAGTTCCTCAGTGCTACCTGCAATTCGCGCAGTTCCTGTCGAAATGCGTTGCAGTCTTCTGGATTGTCAAACGCCCCTTGTTCACTTAGTCTGTGCCACTTCGCAGTAAACGGTCGAATCACCTGATTTAGAACGATGACAGCAATGCGTGTAAAATGGATGCACGATCTGCCATGTGTCTTAAGTGTTTCCCTAGTCAGCGCAAAGAGGGCGTAGACGCTGTCTAAGGCAGTTTGCTCAATGCCCTCGTCATCAGGAAGCGGTTGCGTCGTGATGCGAGTCAACAACTCAATGTAAAGATCCCATGCCGCATCCTTGTCGGGATCTGACGGATGCCATTCCATTTCCATTACCGGGGTTTTCACCTTTAAACCGGTAAGATTCCATTTTTCAAATAGGTCTTGGAGGCGCATTTTGTGAACCCCTTTCTTGCGTGGTATGTGTGTCTAGTGATATACTCCCCCAGCTGAAGCAGTGGGGAAACCTCTTACCCCGTGCCAGCAAGGTGGATTGTGGTATCAACAAGGGGTGCTCGCCGAGGCGAGTCTTATACCCTCTCCGCCAAAGGTTGATATCCCAACCTTAAGAATGTTTATTGCAGCGTTGACATCTCTATCATGCAGGGTTTTACACACATGACAATACCACTCCCGGTCTTTGAGTTCCAGAAACATCACACGCTGTCCACAATTGTGGCATATCGGTGTGGTAGGCTCCCAACGCCCTATGGTTTCCACACGCTTGCATCGTTTGTATGCTTGCCACCGTATCTTTTGCATGAACTCTCCGAAGCCGAGGTCAGAGATTTTCTTCCCCCAGAGGCGTTTCATACCTTTGAGGTTTAAGTCCTCGAAGAAACATACGTCAAACAGACGGACAAGATGCAATGCCAGTTTCCAGTGATGGTCTTCGCGTTGCCTCGTAATCTTGCGGTGTGTTCGGGCGTAGTGTTTGCGTGCGCGTTCACGATTGTGACTACCGCGCTTTTTTCGAGACAACGCGCGATTCGCTTTTGCAACCTTGTTAGCAGACTTTTTATAGAATTGTGGCGATGGGTATTTCTTACCATCAGAACAGGTGAGAAAGGTTTTGAGACCGAAATCAAACCCAGCGGCCTTACCCATCTTCGGTTCGGGACTCAAGCCTTCGTCATCTGTCACGATGGACAGATACCAATCGCCCAGTGTGTCACGTTTGATGGTAACACGCTTCACGTTGCCTTCAAAATCACGATGCTTCCAAAAACGATACCAAGTTGTGAACGAAAAGTGAACAACTTTTTTATTTCTTACATTCGTTTGTTGAGACGTATTTTGGCAACAGGCACACGTCTTTTGTCACACAATTTTTCAGAGATGGTTTCTATTTTCACCATCGAGCCATCAAACGTCATGGAGCGATATTTACGCCAACCTTTGAATTTCGGGGGACGCTTCGCCCGGCGCTCAAAGAAGTTAATATAGCCACGCTCAATGCGTTTCAGGCACTCTTGCAAAGCCCACGAGTAAGGTTTCTTCCAGGGCGCGTATTTCGGAAGACGCTTCAACTTCGTCAGGTGTTTGGCGAGGCGATAGTAATTCGCGCGTTTGTAACCTTCATACTTCCCGTAGATACGGTAGTGCCTACGGGACAAAGCAACAAAGTGGTTATGCACCTGACTGAGGAGACGCGTGTTAGACATCAAATGCCTATTACGCTTATGAGATTGTATTTTGTATTTAAAGGTTCGCATTGTTTGCTCCAGCATTGTTCCCGTTTGCATACGGCTGCGGTCTTACCGCGCCTTGCGACGCGGATGATATTCACTACCAACAATGCTGTGAGTATTATACACTATTTTGCAAAGTCATGCAATGGTAGAATCCCCTGCTTTGCAGGGGTTTCATACCAATAATGAGAGGAATTCTTCACTATTTTCAAGCCGTTTACCACTATCAAAGATAGTGGTGACTGCCTGTGGTGAATACCTTTTTTGCGTTTTCTACAGCCCCACGCTGAAGCATGGGGTTTTGAAAACGGGGAGTTGATAAAATCTGTCTTAACGGGGTGTCTATAGGTGTCCTTGGGGGCACCTGCAGCTGTGGAAAATCCCACGCTTTGTATTAATCTTACCCTATACCGATTGAAGTGTCAACTTAAAAATTTCAGTTTATCGGAGGGGTAGGGTGAGTTGATGTAGAGTAGGTTCAGTTGGCAGAAGTTGTGCTTTGCCTGTTAGGAATGCAAGGTAACTGTCTCTATCTTGGAGTGCCTGTTCATCGATTAATTCGTTTTTGGACAGTGCAACAAATAAGGCCGCGGCGCGCGCTTGGCAATTGATCGAGCGATTCGGATTGAAGACGATATCTGAAAAACCTTGAAATGCTTCGAGTTCTCGCATGAAATCTGTTTTTTGCTGGTACAACGCAGTTATGTACAACCAGTCGTAGAAAGCCGTTTTAGGTTCGGTAGGAAAATCTTCACCGCAGAAGTTAAAAGCGATGAGTTCCTCCGAATTTCGCAACCTTTCGTCTGTTTTCGCGGCGCGGCTTGGCACCGAATAGAGTTCGTGATAGGGACCCCCATTTTCAAATACCTTGCTTCCCTGATACGCACACTCCACGCTCATCGTCTGTCCACTTGGTGTTTTCAAGGGCAGATTAAAAGCATTCAATGCAACTCCGCGACGTGATGCCGATTTTCCCGAGACTTCCAAAATCGGGGCGATTCCCTGCTTTTCGGCAGCTTCATGTAAGGAGACGATGGACTTTTGCAGCTGCGATTTTGCAAAGCCGGGGTACCATTTGAACTCTATATCTATTGTTTCAACATACGGAAATTCGTTGAGATTGGGAATAAAAATAGGGCGTTTTGCCATTGTTCCTAGTTCCTGCTGGGATTCACATTGTCTGGATTCGAAATATCGCGGGTTAGCGCAAAATTTTTGAGAATAAGCCTCTGGGTTGTCCTTGGACCATGTTTGCAAAGCAGTGTCATCATAAAAGTGGACTTCATTGATGTACTCTGCTGGAATTGTGTCAAATACGAGAACTTCCGCTTGTGGATGTGTTGGGTAATTCTCGGGTATTTGCAGGGAGTGGCGCTGGTAAACTTTCCCTCTTATGTCGCGGTAATCATCTACAAACATACCTTCTAACACATCAGGTTTTTTCCGATCTTCCAAATCAACCTCCCGGATAGCATTAGAAGCCGCATTTTCTTTGCAAAATGCGCACACAAATTCCCATAATATTTTTGCATCAAGAACCAAAACAACCCATTGGGAATCGTTTGCCTCCTGAGCCTTTTTTTTCTCCTCTCTAATACTATAGAACATTTTGTCGTTTGGAAAACTGATGCTCAAGCAATTTGCTTGTGGACACCTGTCCAATCGCTTATCGTCATTGAACAAAAACTGTTGTCCGTGTTTTTTCAGAACACTCTTCCCTAGCAAGCCTTGTCGTAGAATACTATGCAGGTTTTCGATTCGAGTAAAATGGCAAAGTGTTGTTATTCCGCGCTCCTTGCAAATCCTTTGTATTTGGGATGCACGGTTTGAGAGCTCAGCCTTTTCTTCAGGGAGGGCCCTGTCCCTTCCGGTTCTACGTGGTGGATACACGAGGATGGGTAGTTCTAGCCCGGCGAGCGTGGCGTGTATTATCCTGTCTACCACGCCCCAGTTGAGCCCACCATGCCCGCATCCGAGAGGTGGGATGGCGATGGACTTGAGGCGGTGTGCGTTCTCGCGTATCTTCTCGAGTCCCTGACTTATCCATGGGTACTGGCTAGGGTTTCGCCAGTGGTCTTTTGTTGGGAAGAGCAGGTACTGCCCTCCCATCGTCTCGACAGGGTGCCCCGGCTTCATCTCACCAGCTTTGCACAGTTTTTTGTAGCGTGCGAACAACTCTGGGCACCGTTCGCGCGCTGTCTTGGCGATGCCTCCTCCCATCACGCCAACGCAGTTGACTGGGACAGTGATGGTTTTCGCCTCGGTGGCGAACAGGTTGCCTTGTACATACTTTATCATTGTCTTACCTCCTTTTGGAATAGGTACAGATGGCGCGGTAGACACCGACATAGACGAGGTATCTAAATCCCATAGCAGAACCGTACCATCCTCACTCCCACTCGCGAGGGTGCGACCGTCAGGTCTGATTCTCAATTCCACTGGCAAGAATGCACCTATCACCTTGGAACGCAACGCTGTCGACGCTGCAGTCAGAAAAGTTCGCCTGTAGACTTTTGAGGTGCACGTCACGTTTCGCATCCCATAGCCGCACGGTACTATCTTTACCTCCGCTGGCGAGGAATCGTCCATTTGGGGAGTAGGCAATGGAAGAGACAGAACCCTTATGCTCTGTGAGTAAGTCAAGTTCTTTACCCGTGTGCGCGTCATATATCCAAATACCAAACCCACTGGCTACTGCCAATCGAGTGCCATCGGGGGAAAACTGGATGCCATTTATTGTACCCGTAACGCAGCGGGCTCTAGCACCTTTAGGTAAATTCCGTTGGGTGTAATTTTGGGTGGAGTGATTTGTTTTCATAGATTAAGTCTCCTTTTAATAGATTTTCACACCTCGCCGATAATACTATATATTCAAGTCTACCCCAATATCCAGCCGGTTTCAAGTTTTTTGGGTTAATTATTTGAATGTCCTATCTCAAATTTACAAATGAGAATCTTGTTAGGTGATTCAGAGTTTTCTTAAGCATAATGCCGCGTTGGGCCTAAAGAACGGTAAAAAGAACACTGCTACCGATCCTCATGACACAGAGTTCTGTCACATCTTTTATTTCGGCGAGGTTGCAGAATTGGACAATCTCAATCTTTTTTAACTCTTAACTTTACCCTATACCGATTGAAGTGTCAACTTAAAAATTTCAGTTTACCAGAGGGGTAGGGTGAGTTGATGTGGAGTCGGTTCCTGTTTCATCTCATCGACGACCGCGGGGCTATTCCTGGTAGGGTGAGTTGATGTGGAGTCGGTTCAGTTGGCAGAAGTTGTGCTTTGCCTGTTAGGAGTGCAAGGTAACTGTCTTTGTCTTGGAGTATCTGTTCATCGATTAATTCGTTTTTGGACAGCGCAACAAATAAAGCCGCGGCGCGCGCTTGGCAATTGATCGAGCGATTCGGATTGAAGACGATATCTGAAAAACCTTGAAATGCTTCGAGTTCTCGCATGAAATCTGTTTTTTGCTGGTACAGCGCAGTTATGTACAACCAGTCGTAGAAAGCCGTTTTGGGTTCGGTAGGAAAATCTTCACCGAAGAAGCTAAAAGCAACTAACTCTCCCGAATTTCGCAACCTTTCGTCTGTTTTCGCGGCGCGGCTTGGCACCGAATAGAGTTCGTGATAGGGACCCCCATTTTCAAATACCTTGCTTCCCTGATACGCACACTCCACGCTCATCGTCTGTCCACTTGGTGTTTTCAAAGGCAGATTAAAAGCACTCAATGCAACTCCGCGACGTGATGCTGATTTTCCCGAGATTTCCAAAATCAGGGCGATCCCCTGCTTTTCGGCAGCTTCATGTAAGGAGACAATGGACTTTTGCAGCTGCGATTTTGCAAAGCCGGGGTACCATTTGAACTCTATATCTATTGTTTCAACATACGGGAATTCGTTGGGATTGGGAATAAAAATAGGACGTTTTGCCATAGTTCTCAACTCCTAAAAAGGTATATCATCCTCATCAATCAGGTCTGAAAGAGGAATGTAGTCAACATTGTTCTCAGGGGTGTACGGCATCCACTAAACCTCTCTTTCGCAACCGCTATCGTCAAGCACATCAACATTGTTCTCAGGGGTGTACGGTATCCCCTCGTTGTCAAAATTTGCAGATCTCCATACTTCATAATCGCGTCTGGACTGGAAATAATGTCTGTTAGTGCAAGAGGTTTCATAATTAGCACCGGTGCTGTTAGGTAACCACTTTTCTTGAGCAGCTGCATCCCAAAAGTGGATTGCCTTGATATATCGCACTGGAATTGGGTCAAAGACGAGAACTTCCGCTTGGGGATGTGTTGGATAATCCTGGGGTATTGACAAGTCTTGATGCCTAATGTTGTAAAAATCTTCAAACATACCTTTCAACGCTTCAGGTTTTTTCCGATCTTCCAAATCAACCTCCCGGATAGCATTAGAAGCCGCATTTTCTTTGCAAAATATGCACTCCAATTCCCATAATATTTTTGCATCAAGAACCAAAACAACCCATTGGGAATCGCTAATCCCCTTATTTTCCTTTTCCGCCATCCTAATCTTATAGAACATTCTGTAGTTTGGAAAACTGATGCTCAAGCAATTTGCTTCTGGACACTCGTCAATTCGTTTATCGTCATTGGACAAAAACTGTTGTCCGCGCCCTTCCAGAACACTCCGCCCTAGCAAGCCTTGTCGTAGAATACTATGCAGGTTTTCGATTCGAGTAAAATGGCAAAGTGTTGTTATTCCGCGCTCCTTGCAAATCCTTTGTATTTGGGATGCACGGTTTGAGAGCTCAGCCTTTTCTTCAGGGAGGGCCCCGTCTCTTCCGGTAACTGCGTTTGGAATAGGTACAGATGGCGCGGTAGACACCGACACAGACGAGGTATCTAAATCCCATAGCAGAACCGTACCATCCTCACTCCCACCCGCGAGGGTGCGACCGTCAGGACTGAATGCTAAAGAAAAGACAGGGTCTATAGACCCCCAAGAATGGACTTGATTGCCTGAGGCGACATCCCATACGCGAATTGCGCAAATGTCATCTGGCACAAACACATCCGCACAAGCGAGCATTCTACCATCTGGACTGAACGCTAAGTTTGAAGTGAAACAATCCGCAGATCTGATGTATGTACGGATGTCGGTACGCGCATTCCACAAATCAATTCCCCTTTCATGTGCATGTACAGGGTCATGGGGTCGGGATGGGACTATACTAGCAACCAACGGCCTGTCTATAGGACAGAACACCAATCCCCAATTTCGCCCTGGGACAGTTCTCATCTGCGCGTAGGTATCTAAATCCCATAGCAGAACCGTACCATCCTCACTCCCACTTGCAAGCGTGCGACTATCAGGACTGAACGCTAAAGAAAAGACAGGTTCTGTATACACCTTATCCCAGGAATAGACTTGTTTGCCCGAGGCGACACTCCATAAGCAAATCGTCCCGACCGAATTCCCACTGGCGAGCATCCAGCCATCAGAACTGAGTGCCAAGGAAACGATTTGCTCTGTAAGATCTATAAAGATATCTTTTGACTGTTTTGCGTCTTCATCCCAGATCTGAAGCTTTTGGAAGTGAAGATCATCAAGGGTGTTCTGACATCCACTAGCAATCAGATTTCCGCCAGGGCTGAACCCTATCGCGGAAGGATTAAAACCTCTATGTTCCGTGATCAGACCGACTTCTTCAAAGCTATGTGCATCGTATATCCAAATTCCGATAGAACTGGGAACTACTAGCCGGGTCCCATCCGGAGAATAGGTTATGTGTCCAGTTATATGGCCCTTTCCCAAGCGGGCTTTGGCACCTTTTGGTAAACTCCATTGGGTGTAATCTTGGGTGGAGTGATTTGTTTTCATAGATTTTCACACGTCGCCGATAATACTATATATTCAAGTATACCGCAATATCCAGCCGGTTTCAAGTTTTTTTTGGGTTAATTATTTGAATGTCCTATCCCAAATTTACAAATGAGAATCTTGTTAGGTGATTCGGAGTTTTCTTAAGCATAATGCCGAGTTGGGCCTAAAGAACGGTAAAAAGAACACTGCTACCGATCCTCAATCATTTCACGCGCAGGCGGCTGCGCTGGCTCCACCGGTTCTGGACGTTGGCTCATCCACCAGGCAAACAACATCGCCACACACGCAACCACAATCGCACTGAATGCCATCGGAATACCTCTGAATTTCCCTTCACTCGCATCGATGTGGTACTTGGAAACAACTGCCGAAGCCACTGCAACCACAGCCAACACAAGGTTTACGTACCACGGTACTTGAAACAGCACTGCGAAGAACGAAATCACCGCGACAGTGAGGCTAAATTTGGCAAGCGCGTTGTAAGGCGTTACATCTGCATTGTCGGTGCTGCCAGTATCATTATGCGCAGCTGAAATGGGGGTAGGGGCTCCATCTTGGTACGTCATCTCAATGAGACGAATGAATTCTGCTAACAGTTTTTCCTGCTGAATCCACTCCAAAAGTGCCGGGTATTCGTGTCGAAGGAGGATGACAAATTCTTGGCGTTGCGCGCTAAAATCTGTGAACTCTTCCCAGTCGCTCTCTGGTACGGTGACGTAGGGTTCAGGCCCTACGCGGAGTTCATATCCCTGCCCGGGTACGTAAACAACGCTGCCAATGCCTTCGCGTTCTGCAAATGTCACCTCCGCCGAATCTGTAGCCACAGGCTGTTCGCGCTCCGCCTCTGTAACGACTGCCATGTCACGTTGCTTGAGTGCCTCCGCAGTCTCTTCGGATTGCGTCGCCATTTCGTTATCCGTGACGGCTACGCCGATGCGGCTTACGAGTTCCATGGCTGTCACTTGGTGTTCAGGTTCGACGAGGAGGGCGGTCTGGCGTTCCGTTTTCAACTGAATTGGACGACATCGGATCTGTTGCGCGCTCAAAGTCGCTTGGATGAGTTTCACTTCCCATTCATCGCCGGTGCGGTGGATCTCTATCCACTCGGGGGTGTTCCCGATGCCCTCGCCAAACAACTGGGACGCTTGCTTCGCTTGGCCTTGATTTACCTCGGCACCCTGCGGCGGACTGATCTGTTTTCCTCTTTCCCCCTTCATAATGTCTCCTTTGTGCGCTTGTAAAGGCGGAGTTCGGTCTTCGCCCGTCTTTATTTAGGTCTTTTGGGAAGATTGTCCCTATTTGTCAACAAGTTATCAACAATTTGTTAACAGATTACTGTAAACAGTCTCAGTTAAAGCGGTATTTTTTTCACTGCTGAATACCTGTTCAGCGCGCAGACGTGCCGCTTTTCCCATCGCAGCGAACCGTTCCCGGTCCGCAGCGAGCGTTGCAATGGCGGATGCAAACGCCTCGGGATTCTCAGGTGGCACCAAAATCCCTGTTTCAGGGGTAACGAGCTCTTTGCTCCCGCCCAACGGCGTGGCAATAACCGGTTTGCCCACCGCCATTGCTTCAATGATAGTACGCGGACATGCCTCTGGAATAATAGAGGGTACCAGTACGATGTCAAGCAAGGTGGTTACCACGCGCGTATCGGCTAAAAATCCAGTGAAGATGACTGTGTCTTCAACGCCCAGGTCTGCAACCTCCTGCTTTAGGGCCTCCATATAGTCTTGATCTTTTTGGAAATAGGGACCGCCCACTATCAGCAGTTTAATGTCGCCCGAATCATTGAGAAACGTTCCTTTTAACTCAGCCATGGCTCTCACGAGAAAATGGATGCCCTTCTCCGGCGTAATCCGAGTCACAACTCCCACGACGAGTGGGGTGCCCGGTACCTTATTACTGTCGTCGCGTGAGGCGCGGTTAGAAACCTCGCCTACAGCAACAGGGGAATGGGACGAGAAGAGTTCCGCTCGAAGCGTTTCCACCTCTGCATGCGATGCCTGAAACGCTGCTAAATCCACGCCGTTATAGATTAAGGTTTGCTTCGCCGCGGGTGCAAAATCCCAGCGTGTTGCCTCCGACACCAGAATCACGCTATGCAGCAATCTTTCACAGATCCTGTCGAGAATGCCGTAAGAGGTTGCGTACCTTTTGTGCATCACGATAGGGATGCGGTTCACTCTGGCGACGATGCCGCCGAGCAGTGCCACTGACAACGAATTGGCGTGGATGACATCGATGGCGTGCTGTTTGACTGCCCGATGGAGTTGAAAGATAACCTGAAGTTGTTGGAGGTCACTGAAGAGGTCGCGGAGGGTAAACCGCCGTGTCTTAGCCCGCTTAGCAGAGAAGCCTCCGACGAGATACGCACGGGCGCGTTTATGCCACACCTGCCTCATCGAAGCACTCTGCGAAAAACCGGTTTTGTTATGTGCTGCGGGGAGAGACAGCGGCACAACGTGCGCCTCTGTCTTTGCCACTTCTGCTGCAAAGGGGCTATCACCAAGACAGCCAACAAAGGGCGTAAAGCGTTGCTTGTCTAACCACTTCAACAAAAGCAGCAGACTCCGTTGGCCACCCCCGATGCCCGAACCGCTATCGAGATACAGAATGTTGGATGTTAATGAATCGGGTGTTTTCATCTTCCCAGGTTATGTAAATCTTTATACAGATATCAGGCAACCCATTTGCCATCCGCTCTGCCCACTCAATGATGCAGATACCGTCACCTTCGATATATTCGCTTAGCCCGAGCTCTGCAATCTCCTCGGCATTTTCAAGCCGATACAGATCGATGTGATAGATGGGCACTGTACCGTTATATTCGTTAATGAGAATATAGGAGGGGCTGCTGACTACCTCATCTGGGGCGATGCCAACCCCGCGTGCAATGCCTTGTGTTAGGCATGTCTTGCCGGTCCCAAGGTCGCCGATGAGCGCGATAACATCGCCGGATTTCAGCGTTTTACCGAGTTGCTCGCCAAGGGCTTGTGTTTCCTCTGGGCTCTCTGTTTTAAATGTTTTTTTGCGCTTTTCCATATTGTTTGTAAGGTAATAGGCACACGCCGGGTGCCATTTTTTGCTATCTCCCGCTACAACTATAGCATGTAAACACTACCTAGGCAATTGTTGTACACCGCAAGATATCCTCTTGCGTCAAATTTTCGTTGATAAATTCACCCGTAATTTTGCCTTCGTGTAGTACCAAAACCCGGTCGCTCATCCCTAAGATTTCCGGAAGTTCCGACGATACCAACACAATTGCAACGTCTTCGTCAGCGAGTTGCGCTGTCAGAGCGTGAATTTCCGCTTTCGCGCCCACATCAATCCCGCGCGTCGGTTCATCGAGGAATAACACCGTCGGGTGCGTCATCAACCATTTGCCTAAAACCACTTTCTGCTGATTTCCACCGCTGAGATGGCTCACAGGCATGTCTAGCGAAGCTGTTTTAATACTGAGCGACTCCACATATTGTTCGCTTTTTTGGAACGCTGCATCGCGGTTAATTACGCCATACGACGCGATTTCCGCAGATACACTGAGACTCGCAAGCGTCATATTGCGGACGACATCAGTATCTAACATCAGCCCGTAGCGTTTCCGATCTTCGCTAACTAGCGCCATTCCGTGCAGTATTGCATCGCGCGGTGAATCAATCTGCACAGGTTGCCCATCTATAAAAACTTCCCCGCTCCATCTGCCAGTGTGCGCGCCAAAGAGCGTGTTAATCAATTCAGTTCTGCCTGCACCCATCAACCCGGCGAGCCCAAGGATTTCTCCGCGCCGCACTTCGAAGTTAATCTCTTCAAGACGCGGTGGCTCCGAAGGATAGGTGCTTAGATTTTCGACCCGGAGTGCCACATTTCCTCCCTCCGGTAGGCTCGAATGATGCGCGCGACTCGGAAAGCGCGCGGTTAACTCCCGCCCGACCATTTGCGAAATCAGGACTGCCTCAGTGCATTCATCAATTGATTGGGTGGCTACCGATTTACCGTCACGTAGCACTGTCACCCGGTCGGCAATTTGAAATATCTCCTTCAGTTTGTGGGTAATGTAGATACAGGCTACGCCCTTTTTTCGCAGCTGCATCAGAATCTGGCGAAGGATGTCCACTTCGCTTTCTGTCAACGCTGCTGTCGGTTCGTCAAGCACGAGCAACCGCGCATTGCGGGAGAGGGCTTTGGCGATTTCCACCAGTTGCTGCTGTCCAATACCGAGTTCATAGACAGGGTGCTGTAGCGGAATTGCCAACCCAAACTGCGAGAGGAGTTCTCCAGCATCGTGGTACAGACGGTGCCTGTCAATGATACCGAATCGGCGTGGTTCCTTGCCTAGATAGATATTCTCCGCGACTGTCATCTCCGGAATGAGTGCCAATTCCTGATGGATAATAGCGATGCCCGCGCGTTCTGCATCGCGCACGGTGTGAAATCGCTGTTCGATGCCATCGATGCACAGTTGTCCCGCGTAGGTACCGTACGGATGGACTCCCCCAAGAATTTTAATCAACGTTGATTTGCCCGCCCCGTTTTCCCCACAGAGGGCATGAATTTCGCCGGGGCGCACTTCAAAGGATACGTCTTCTAGGGCGCGCACGCCAGGAAAATCTTTGGTAATTGCCTGCATGTTGAGAAGTGGGGCAGTCATTTTGCGTTGATACTCCGATTTGGCATTTCCGTTAGTATAGCAGCATCAGGAATGCAAATCAAGTTTTTTTATCTACTACATAGGGCATTTCGTTCTTCCCTCGGTTCCATCTCTGGATGCGATGCCTCTTCGGTAGGAGCCATCTCCGAATCGCGACTTCTCTCTCCCCTTGACAAATCAATACATAAACTGGTATCATATAATACAGAGAAGGTCGGAAATCTGAACATAAACTGAATTATTAATTAACGGAATGTAAATTTTGCTTGACAAATCTCGAAAAGCATGTTATACTAAAATTGTATATTTAAATTTCGGAGGATACCATGGCTGAAGAAAAAAACAATGAAATGGTTCCAGTTACCGCTGAATATGAAGTCGTAGACCAGGTGGATGACCAGGCAATCATTGAGTTGATGACCGGGCAGACGATTCAGGATTATGTCTACTCCTTCAAACAGGGGGGACGTACCGTTGAAGGGTTAACATTGGCAGGCATTAACGAAGCCGCGAACCGAAGAGGCGGCATCCAGGTAGAAGACATCAGGTATGAAGAACGCGAGCATTCCTGGCTTGCTATTGCCAAAGCTACCGATACGATTACCGGTTCCTCTCGCTACGGTGCCTATGAGCAGGCGAAGATGATGGGGAGCCGCTCCGATCCGTTCGCGTTCACCAAAGCAATTCACAAAGCACAACGGAACGCCGTCAAACAGTTGCTACCTGTAGCAGTGATTCGTGAGGTGCTGAACTTCTATCTGCATCGAAAAGTGGGGAGCGGCAATAACACACAACAATCGCTACCGGGCCAAGGCGGTGGCAACATTGCCACTGCCCAAAAAGCGGCATTCGCGATCGCGAGCCAGTTGGCAGATCCGCTTGAAAAGAAAGGCATCACCAAGGCAGATCTGTGGAACTACATCAAACGCAGATACAGCGTAGAGTCCCGAAACGACATGTCCGAGATGCAGTGGACGGAGCTCGCAGCGGAGCTCAAAGCAGCAGAAACCGCGCCGAAACTGTTAGAGGAACTGTGCGCGCGTATTAAACAGTCAACCGCAGCAACCAAGGTGAGTGAAGTGCCAACAGCTGAGGAACCTGCACAAGAGGAAGCCGCGCCGTCCGGTGAACCTCAAGCGGAAACCGCACAGGCTCAAAAAGCACCTTTTTAGCCTATAGTGGCATCGCGCATACTTTTACGGTAGGGCAAGGTCTCCGGGCCTTGCCTCTCTTATCTCAATCGCCATGCCTGATACACCGTAGGGCGAGGTCCCTGTGCCTCGCCACGTTAGCATCCAAGCAGATATTCTCGGCTCCACAAGGCATCTCGCAGGGAATGTGCTGTCGGCGTGTTTTCAAGCAGGAGATCGCCGGTATAATTCTGCGTTCGCAAGTGTTGGGCGATTGCACGAAAGTCTACGTAGCCGTCGCAGACTTCTGAGAGAACGCCCTCCGCTGTCTTCTGCTTGAAATGCACCGAAGTCAAATTCTCCATTTTGACGTTGCACCAGAATTCATTGGGTGGATTCAGCGTTGTTCCGTCGGCACGGTACGTGTTCGTTTCGTCGTAAGTGAGTTTTGCGCCGCCTGCAACTGCCAACTTCAAGGTGAGCGTAGTCGTTTGGCGCGCGTTCTCCACCGCGAAAATCATCGGATAGTCCGGTAACAGTGCTGCATACCGCTTTAAGTTGGCAATAGCGGCGGTTTCGTCCAGTTCACCTTCGGTGTCCACATCGACAAGGCGGAGCCTTGCTCGTCTGGGGCATAGCAGGTATGCTAGCTTCTTTGCCCTAACAATCTGTTGTGTGTCCGCCTCACTGTCGGTTGGCGTTGAAAGCCACGAATGGGACATCGCATAACTCAGGGTTAACGCCGATGCTTTCCGAGCAAAGATTGCGACTTCCTCGAAAAGTGCAGGATGCTTCGTTTCATAAGGCTTTTCTGCCCACACAGCATCACACAGCAGTTTCCATTCGGCATCGGTGTACTCGGGCATGGCAGATTCTAGTTGTTGAATGACAGCACCGAATTCGGAGTCGCGGAGATAAGGGCCCTCGCGAACCTCCATATCCATAAACCCGTTCGCGCCGAAGTCCGCCATGAGGGAAGCGAAGCGCACACCATTTTTTATCTCTTCTGTCCAGATATTCGTTACAATTCCAAGTTTTTCAAACATTTTGACTCCCTCGTCTTGTTAGGGTAACGTCAGACCTAACTTGCATTCCCATGACTCTGCAAGGAATGACAAAAATTTGGCAAAGCAAAATGAAACACGGTGCCTTCTCCTAATATGCTTTCTAACCAGATGCGCCCGTTGTGGCACAGTACAATGTGTTTCGTAATCGCCAATCCTAAACCGGTGCCGCCTATGTCCCGCGCACGCCCTTTGTCAACCCGATAAAACCGCTCGAACACACGGGATTGAGATTCTAACGGGATGCCGATACCGGTGTCTTTTACATGGATAATGACTTCGTCTGTGGTTCCATCTGTGACATCAGAGTTTGCGTTGCCTATAAAGGTATTTACCCCGCTTTGCGGGGCAGATACCACCTCCGCGGAAACAGTAATCGTACCGCCATCTGGCGTATATTTAATAGCATTGTCAATGAGATTCACAAAAATCTGCATGATAAACTGTGCATCTACGTTAACTTGAGGCAGGTTTTCGGGTACTTCCCACGTCAAAACTAACCCTGCTTCCTCCAGTACTGGTTCAAACACATCTAAAATGGGTTCATAGAAGGCATTGAGGTGACACGGTGCGCGTTTTAATTCGATGTCACCAGATTCAAGGCGTGCCAGTTCCAGCAAATCGGAAACCAACCGTGAGAGGCGACCGGCGTGGTTTAGGATTTTGATGATAAACTGCTCGTGCGTCTTGTTTCCGCCAGGGTTGCTGTTCAGCAAAGTTTCGGCGTACCCTTGAATTGCGGTCAGCGGTGTCCGCAGTTCATGCGATACGTTCGCCACGAAGTCGACGCGAATCCGCTCCAACTGCCGCACTTGGCTTACATCGTGGATGACGATGACGTATTCTTTTCCAGCAGATACAGGCACAACGGTAACCTCTGCCTCCGGCTCCCTCAGGTTTCCGAGCCGAATTTCTGCAAACGCAGCAGATTCCATCTGTGATGCCTCTTTCAGCAACGCTTGGAGTTCAGGAATACGGTTGATCTCAATCAATGCCCTGCCGATATAGGCATCGGGGAGTTCTAACATAGCGATAGCGGCTGGATTGGCGTAGGTAATCTCCGATGCCCCATTCACTAGGAGTACGCCTTCACCCATATTGGTCAAGATGTTTTCCAAGCGTTGATGTTCTTGGGAAATCCTATAAAGTTGCCCCTGAATCCTATCTGCCATCATGTTGAAATTTCGCGAGAGTTGCCCCAATTCGTTGGCAGAATTGACCGGTACGCGCGAGGTAATCTTGCCATCGGCAAGGGATTGCGTCGTCTGCGTCAATTTGGCAATCGGTTTGATAATGGCACTGGTGCTAAAAACACTAAACACGATTGCGAGAATCAATCCCGCCACACTCGCAAGCAGCACCATCTGCCGAAGGTTTCCAATTGCTGTATTGACAGCTTCCATCGGGAGCGCGACTCGGCAAATGCCTATGAAGTTCTCGGCATCTGGCGTAGGAGGTTTGCCACTATTTTCAATAGTGGTGAACTTTTCCAAGCCAATATTACGATATACTGGGAGCGCGAAATAACGAAAATCTGTCTGCGTTGTCGTGCTGTGCCGGTCGCTCATGCCGCTTCCGAGTCGAATAGCATCCTGCACCTCTGGCCGCTCGAGGTGGTTGTCCATCTGGCGTAGGTGCGCTCCATCCCGCTCCGTATCTCCCCAGACAACCCCATCCACGCCGATGAAGGTCAAGCGCGCGGCGCCTGTCTCTCCGAGTCTATCGACGAGGGCATCTATGATTTCACAACTAAAACTATCCTCGGCGGGGAGTTCTTCGATGAGAAATTCCCTTGCTAATGCTGCCTGAACTTCCAATTCGCTGGTAATTCGACTGCTCAGCGATCTCTTGAGCATTGCGCCAAGATAGAGGTACATTGCGAGCAGCACGAAAAGCACAATGCCTATGTATCTGAGTGTTATTTGTGTACGGATATTCATCAGTGTTCTTTTGTCCTTAAAAGTGCAATCCCCGCAAAGCGGGGCAAATACCACCGTGCCATGAAGAGATTCCAATGTAATCATAACACTTTTTGGCGTAGTTTGCAAGCGGAAACTTAGGGACATTTCCTTCTAAGGGGCGGGCGGGAAACGCGCGACACATCGCGGCTTTGTAGCGGCAGCGCCTTGTGCCTGCCCTCCCCCGGTTGCGATGCTGTGCCGAAAACGGACAAGAAAGGCAACACGCATTCAAATTGCGGGAAAGCAACTTGGTATTAATTTCCTTGCACAAGAAGTCCAAGCGAAAATGTTAGGAGAATTAATATGAAAAATCAAGATTTTAATTACGACTTCTTACAAGGTAGAAAATGGGAATCTTCTCTTTTTAACCAAAAGTATCGCGCTTTTGCTGCGCTTTTCTTCCAATTGACAGCGAAATGATATTTTGCTAAACTAAAAGCATCTAACCAACTTGCAGGAAAGCAACTTTCGGGTCGAAAATGAAGGGGGCACTCATGAATATCCGATTTGAAGGCATTTTTTCACCGACGATAACGCCGCTTGATGAAAAAGAACGCGTCGATGAACTCGGATTTGTCAAGCAACTCAACCGCCTGATTGGCAATGGTATTCACGGCATCTATCTATTGGGAACTTCTGGTGAGTTTACGACTTTGACAAATACGGAGCGCGAACGGGCAATGGACATCGCTGTCAAGGCTGTCGGTGGTCGCGTCCCAATTATTTGTGGTGTCATGGATACAAGCACCCAGCGCGTTATCCAAAACATTGAGAGTGCCGAGCAGTTCGGCGTTGATGCCGTCGCCGCCACGCCCGGTTATTATTACACCTCCACAGGCGATGCGGATGTGATTGAATTCTATGAGACTATCGCCGAGAGTACCGAACTGCCTGTGCTGATTTACAATATCCCATCAATGGTTAAAACCGCAATCAAACCGCAGATAGTCGCCGAGCTTGCAGAGCGGTGCAATAATATCGTCGGCATTAAGGATAGCTCCGGCGATTGGAACAACTGCCTCAGTCTATTGGCCCTGCTCGGAGATCGGACAGATTTTTCGATCATGCTCGGTTCACATACCGCGTTAGGGGCAGCACTGCTATTCGGTGCCGACGGCGGCGTCGTCTCCATTTCAAACGTCGCCCCGAAGGAGGCTGTTGCCCTTTACAATGCTGGAAAAGCGCGCGATATTGATGAGGTACACCGGTTGCAAAAGTGGTTGCTCAGGCTCAGCAAAATCTATACTTATGGGCAAGGCGTGAGTGCTATGAAGGCGTGTTTAGAAATCTTGGCGGTCTGCGGTGCGACAACAACAAGCCCGCTGTCGCCCGTGAGTGATACTGCGAAAGCCGAACTGCGCCAATTGCTAACAGAGCTGGAGATTCGTGAATGATTGGGATAGAGCCGATTCAGACACCGCTTAATGCCACAATAGAGGTGCCGGGTTCTAAAAGTTATACCAACCGCGCGTTATTAGTTGCCGCGCTTGCACACGGAGATTCAACGTTGACCGGGGCGCTCTTTAGCGATGATACGCGTTATATGTGCACGGCACTGCGAAAACTCGGTGTCAAGATTGCCGCTGATGAGAAGCAAGCGACATTTCATGTGCAGGGAAATAGCGGCGATATCCCAGTTCCCGGGGCTGAGCTCTATATCGGGAACTCAGGCACGACCTCCCGGTCTCTCGTGAGTTACGTTTCGCTGGGGCGTGGGAAATTCGTTATTGATGGAGACGAACCGATGCGACGCGGACGGCCTATCTCCGATTTACTAGACGCATTGATGCAGCTTGGGGTTGCGGCGCGCTCACAATTTGAAAACGGTCATCTCCCCGTTGTGGTCCAAGCAGACGGGCTTGACGGTGGAAAAACCGTACTTGATGCCAGTAAGAGCAGTCAATTTTTGACAGCACTCCTGCTCATTGCGCCGTATGCAAAAAACGGCATAGAGATAGAGGTTGTGGGTAACCCCAAAACGCCCTATATTGACATGACACTGGCAGTCATGGAGGCCTTTGGCGTGGCGGTTGTTAACCAAGACTATCGGTATTTTCGCATTGCAGGTGGGCAGCGGTATCATCCGTGTGCTTATCCCATTGAGCCGGATGCCTCCAACGCCTCTTATTTTTTTGCCGCTGCGGCACTCATAGGCGGGCGAGTGAAGGTAGCCCACTTAAACGTGGATTCTGCCCAAGCCGATGTCCAGTTTGTGCGTGTGCTGGAGAAGATGGGGTGTCAGGTGAACGTCTCCGACGATGGCATCGCGGTCACGGGCCCGCGTCAGTTGAAGGGAATTGATATAGATATGAGGGCGATTTCGGATACCGCCTTGACGCTCGCGGCAATCGCCCCCTTCGCCGATAGCAAAGTCACCATCCGAAACATCGAGCATACACGTTGGCAGGAAACCGACCGGATTCATGCGATGGTGACGGAACTGCGGAAATTAGGCGTGCCTGTGATTGAGCATCGCGACGGGCTTGAAATTTCGCCTGCACCTATTACTCCTGCAGCGATTGATACCTATCAGGATCACCGCATGGCGATGGCCTTTTCGCTCATCGGCTTAAAAGCGCGCGGAATTCAGATTAATGACCCGGGCTGCGTCAGCAAGACGTTTCCTAATTATTTTGATGTGCTGCAAAGGTTATACGCTTGAGGCTGCCTGAAAGCGCGTTCTTGTAGGGGCGGATCCCCACAGGTAGCAATAACCCCGCAAAGCGGGGCAAATACCAAACCCGCCCGTTAATCCTCATCCAAGCGCGCTTTATAGAAAAAGCGGATTTTAGTTTGCAGACAGATTTAGAATAGGGTATACTTAAAGTGCCATAACAACATAAAATCCTGTCCATGTCTAATGAGCCACTCGGGGCGAACAGCAGAGGTCAGAACTGTGAGGCGCATAACAATCGCGGCATCGCTTATAAGAAAAGACGAATATGGAGAATCTAAAAATGAGAACAACAGACATGCAGGTACGTTCTTTGTTTGATAGGGATGTGCAGTACATAATCCCCCTCTTTCAACGTCATTACGTCTGGGATAAGGAAGATCAGTGGGAACCGCTCTGGAAAGATATTGTAGAAAAGGTTCGTCAAAACCTTTCCCAATCTCATAATAGTCATTTTACCGGTGCTATAGTTGTACACCAAAAATTGACGAATCTTGACGAAGTACCGAAGTATGAAATTATTGACGGTCAGCAGCGATTAACCACTTTTCAAATCATCCTTTGTGCGCTTAGGGATCGATGCTTGTCCCTAAAGGCAAAGGTGCCCGAGTGTGATGCTATTGCCAGGCGAGCAGATAGGTACATTCTGAATCAAGACATATTACCACCTAGTCCCGTGGATGAAGAATATAAACTTATTCCTACAGAATCCGATAAAGATTCATTTCAGGCGTTGGTCAAAGGCAACACGGACCAAAGTAGCGGAAAAATTAAGGAAGTTTATGATTATTTCAAGCAAAACATCGTGAACTATGTGGGAAATGATTGTGCCAAAATGCTGAAACTGTTTCATTCTATCCTAAACAGTTTTAGTTTTGTTCAAATATTGCTTGATGCAGATGATGAACCGGAGAAAATATTCGAGTCGCTTAATGCGCGGGGCAAAAGTCTGCTTCAGTTTGATCTGCTCAGAAATAACCTGTTTCTAAGAGCGCGCGAAGATCGAGATGGTCTCTATACGAGGTACTGGCAGGATTTTGAAACTCCGTATTGGGATCCAGAAGTAAGATCGGGAACATCATCTGAACTTTTCCTTCAACATTTTCTGATGGCAAAACTTGGTAGGGCGCGGGTGAAGCCAGAATTTAATTTCTATCAGCGGCAGTACCACAGAAACTTAGTGGATGCCCAGGGAGTAGAATATGAATTCTCTGAATTGAAAAGGTACGCGGAAGTTTATCAAGAGATGAAAGATTGCCAGGATGATTCCGAAGTCGGGCGGAGGATGAAGTTTTACGAGACATTTGAACTCACGACTTTGCATCCGTTTCTATTGTTCATAATTTGTGAAGTAGGACTATCGGGGTGTGAATTGAACTACGTCTTTGATATTTTGGAGTCTTATACGATCCGGCGTATGCTGTGCTGCAGAGGCAAAGCCGGCCTTAAGAATTTCAACATATTCTTTTCTGAACTTATTAGAGAACTCAGGAACGATTTTAGTTTGGAAAGTTTCGTAAGCCGGATGTCTGAGCAAAACTCAGATACGAGAAAGTATCCAACCGACGACGAGGTTGAACCTACCCTGCACATCCGCTATCAGGAAGATCCTGCCTTGTTCCCAGACGATTCGACCATAGTTTTTCCAGGCAATCGTGTTGTTAAAGCCGCCTTGCATGGACTTTGGTCTGAAACCGCTGGACAAATAAAGAAAAAACTTATTCGGTATATCCTGTATCAGATCGAACTAGTGAAGAGGGCCGAAGACAGGTTCGCCGAATCTTTAACTTTCAGAGACAGACTTACCTTAGAACATGTAATGCCAAACAACTGGAAAGAAACTTGGCGTTTACCGATTGTGGAAGGAATCGTCATCTACGAACATGACTCTGATGGAACTCCCAGTGTTTCTGTGAACAGAGAAGTTGGAGACGAGAGTTTGCTTTATGCTGAACTGTTTTCTGATGAGTACAGAGAAAATAACCGGTATTTGGAAAGACCTTCTAGAGATGGCTTGGCTGATAAATCCTATGCAGACGCTTTTAACTTGGCGCTGGTGCGAGATGATTTATTACAAAGCATCGGCAACCTGACGCTCGTTACTCCTCCGCTCAACTCTAGACTGGGAAATCGTACGTTTCCTGAGAAGAAAGAGGCTCTAAATGAACATTCAAGCCTAAGACTGAATAGGGAAATTTGTGAGTATGGCGATTGGAGCGTCAATGTAATTCGTGAACGCGCGGAAAAGTTAATCGCGTATTTCTGCAAAATATGGCCATCGCTGGATAGGTTCGCCGATAACATCTGTCGCCGGTAATGCCTAATGTTTTTCCATATTGAATTAGGAGTATACCCGCCGGTCTCTTGCTTGTAGTAGAGCAACTTATTCCCGTTCCTCAGTTAAAAATCAAGCACCTCATCAATCTCCGCCATAATCCGCAGCGTCTCCGCAACTGCAACCAAAATTGCACAATATTGACGCACCTCCACATGGCTTAAGACGCTCCGCCGCCTATCCCGAAGCCACTTCTCACACACCTGATACGCACCAATCTCATACGCCCACACCGCCTCAGGCACATCCGTGAAATGCTGCGTGGCGTTAATCCAAACGTGTCCGCCCTCGTAGCGAATCTTTGAGACAACGCCATCGCCTTCACCCTCAAACCGATGCCGTGGCGGTGCATACACATCTTTCAGGAGATGCCACTCAATTAGGGATTGCCCCAAGGTGCTGAGTTTGCGGAAGTACTCAATATCTGTCGGCAAGGGGATGCGCGGGAAGCCGTATTTCAGGAATTCATAGTAGCGTTCGCGATAGGTGGGACTATACAGTACGGCATAGATATAGGCGAGAATAGCCTCTGCTGAAACGCCTTCAGGGAGTCCAAACGGTGCAGTCTGTGGAAGTGCTAATGTCTCGGAGAGTGCCGCGAGAAAAGCAGGTTTGAGGTTGAGTGAACGTTCTGTTGAGAGCTCCAATTCATCTGGGCTCGGATACAGGTAGAGCGGGAACACGTGTCCAGATTCGCTTCCTCTGTTTGAAATGTAACACTTTTCAGTAATTTTGTCGGTTACCAAGGCGTGTCGCCATATAGGGCTTGTGACGACACGACAGACGCTCAGAGCTAAGTTTTCCTTTTGTAAATGGTGCATAACCTCAGAGCGTGGACGTGTATGGAATCCAGATGACTGCCCAGTGTAGTAGGTCCAACGCGTGTCAAATGGACGATAACGTACTTGTGAAACGTGCTGTCCTGTGTCGGGATGGTTCCGAAGATCCGCTTGGGCTGATGTGACGCTCCAATCACCGCTATCCTTTAGATTGTATTTTCGCTTTGCTTCAGGTTCAGTGAGTGAAGTAAAATCGGTGACCGTGTTTCGCAAAGCTTGCTCCGTGTGATGAAATGTGAACTTATCCCGTGACGAGACAATTCCAGTTGAACTGTTTTGAAAGATGTCGGTAATCTCCCAACCTGCTTCGTACTCTGCTCTCTGTCCGGTCGCTTGTGGCACAAAGAGGTAATGGGGCGATGTTGGCACAAGTTCAGCCCACAGTGTGTCTTGGACATCAGTTTCCGACAGCACACTATATTTTTCCCCGCGGGTTCCCCACATATCCGCGTAATAGATTTTTGCTGAGGCACGAGTGTCGCGTGCTTTGACACACAAGATGATGGAAACCCCTTGTTGGATATCAAAAACGTTTTCATCTTTTTTCCCTTCTGGGACAGCTTCCTTCTTCCTAGTACTGCCGTGCAAATTGAGCACGTAGATGACGTTGAAACTCGTTAGCAAACTTTGCCGCATCCCGCGGAAAACGGGTCCTTCAAGGAAGCTGTTGTTCACAATATAGCCGATAACGCCTTCGCCATTTTTACCAATGCGCCACTGTGCCCATCGAATGAACTTTACATAATCCGCCTGAAGTGATTGATTGGCTTCACCAAGCGGTTTACCATCTATCTGTTTGTAATCCTCCATGAGTTCTCCGATAAAAGTTAACTTTCCACCTACGCGGCTTGGGTTAGCGGAATTGCGTGGATAGGGGGGATTGCCGAGGATAACCAGAAGCGGTTCGTCGCGTTTCACTGAGAGTGCAGCGTTCGCCTCATCGGAGATAAACCCCGCAAAAGGTAAGGGCTGCTGCTTTTCTCCGGGGTCTTCCAATGTATTGGTGAGATAGATGCGGAGGCGTTCGGTTGCCTGCCAGCCTTGTGCTTGTAGAAACAGACTCAACTTCAGATGTGCGATCGTATACGGCGCGACGAGCAGTTCAAACCCGAAAAGCCGTTTGACTAACTGCGCGTTAATATACTGGTTCCAGTCTCCTGTACCATAATTGGTTATGACGTATTCACGGATGTGGTCAAGCACTGCCAAGAGGAATCCGCCGGTGCCTGTCGCGGGATCGAGGATGAGCGTGCTGTTATCGGCGAGTCCGTCGCGTTTATGAAGTTTCGTTTTGAGGAGTGCATCGACAGAACGCACGATGTAGGAGATAACTTGTGGCGGGGTGTAGTAAACACCCCGATCGACGCGTCGCTGGGCATCATATTCTGCGAGAAATGTCTCATAGAAATGGATGACTGGATCTTCCGTGTGGGTTTCCGCTGTAAACGCGGTGCGGAACATCTCTGTCGAGACGTTTCGGAGAAGAGTCGCGATCTCGTCCAAAATATAGGTGACGTTTTCCTCAAGATTTGGGGAGGCTACCTGATAGAAAAGTTGCCGTAGGAATGGATTTGAACGCGGCAGTGCAGTGGCTGCCGTTTCGCGTGAGAAGTTCGTTGCATTGGGCAGTGTGCAGCGTGCAGCGAACAGCCCATAAGCGAGCGTTTGCGCGTACATATCGGCGAAATCAGCCGGTGTCAACGTAGAGAGAAGGAGCTCCTTAAACGCTGAAAACATGCCGTAGATTTGGCTGTTTTCGTCTGTGAGCGTCGTTTCAATTTGTGTTTGGAGTTCGCGGGTGCGGCGTGCAAGGTGTTTCGCAAGTGCCTCTGGGGTGGTGATTTGCACGGGACCTGCAGTGAGAAATCGATCCAATAGCGTTTCTAACTTTTCACTGTCGTCTGTAGCACGGGCCGTTACACGCAGCGTTCCATCCGTATACAACCGAAATTCAACGAAATTGGTGAGAATGAAGTTATCAAGGTTTTCAATAAACCGTGCATTCTGCGTCTCAGCGTGTCCGGTGAGGGCATCAAGGTTTCTGCCATAAGCCTCCGCTTCAATGTAGCCGAGGGGCAGCAAGTTATCGCGCGCGATGAAGTCCGGTCGCCCGATCTGCTCCAGTTTTCGCGGCTCCTGTGTGAATGTTATGGTATCTCTGCCGAAATAGTTGACAGCGCTATCCTCAAGGAACGCTTGGAGATGAGGAAAAAGGGACAGTTCGGGGGTAGCCTCGGGGGTGGCTCGGGTACGGCGTATCTCCTGTAGATAGCGGTTGCAGCGGGTTTGGAAATTCATTATCTTCATGTTTTCGTATTATACACGCTTTGAACCTTAAGTGCAAGAATTTTTGAGGGCTATCAGGGCTATTTCGTTTTATACACATATCGCCCCTAACGGGGAAACCAAAGAATAGAGGGCAACCCATTTATCACGACACACTCCCTATCCCGTCTGCTCGTAGTAGTGCAATTTATTGTGCATTCCGTATACGTTGACGATTTAATCAAACGCAAATCTCGCCCTAAATTCCCCAAAAACGGCAAGCCCTGCACCATAAAACAACACCGCTAACGGAATCAGCACCCAAACAGACAGATGCCCCTTCAACAGCACCAGCCCGATGCCCATCAAAGCGGAGAGGCCAACCGCTTTAACAATAAAACCTCTTTCAGTTAACTTGGCAATCCGTTTTGAAATGTAGCCAAACCCAACGATGAGCAGATACGCTTCGCTGATAACCATCGCGACCGCTGCACCTACATGGCTGAAACGGGGAATGAGAATTACATTGAGCCCGATGTTCAGGAGGGCGGTTGTTCCCATTAGCATAGAAAACGCGCGGCGTTTGTCGGCGGCGCGAAGAACCGTCAAGACTACGGTGGTAAAAAAAATCAGGCCGCCAGATGCGCTGAGCCATTGCAATGCTGTCGCCACTTTCGCTACCGTATCTGGCGTATAGGTGGGGAACAACGCTGCGGTAATTTCGTGGGAGAGCGTTGAGAGCCCAATCGCGAAAGGCACACCGCTGAGCACCATCCACCGCACGCCGAAGGTGTAAACCCCCGGCAATCTGTCCTGTTCTTTTTCGTAGACGCGAGATAATACTGGAAACATTGCCCCCATCATGAACGCCCCCGGCAGAATCGTGAAGGCGTTGACAATTGCATAAGCTAAGCCATACCACGTATTCGCATCCACACCGTCCGGGCTCAACTTTGACAGCAGAATCGCATCGACACGAAAATAGAGCAGGTTAAAGAGATTGCCGATCGCAAACGGCAGTGCCTGCTCCATCAACACCCGCACAATTCCTCGGCTCGGTTGGAAGCGGAGCGCGGTGAAACGGTATCGGGTAATCCCAATGCTCAAAATCAGGTTGATACAACTTGCTGTCAACATCACCTGACAAACGGTCACGAGTCCGTATCCGAGCAGAATCGCGATGCCTCCGAGCAGGACGAAAGCCCCCCGCTCAGCAACTACGGTGAGTGCCTCATACTTCATCTCCTCATGTGCGCGAAAGACACATCGGTAGAGTTGTGCTATGGAATTGGCAATCTCTGCCAACCCCAAGAAAACTATCATTTCCACTATCATCGGAGCGTAGCCGAGGCAGACACCGCTGATAATCATCAGCGTATACGCGCCGAGCGACAAAACCGAACGAATGAGGAGCGCGTTGCCCAGGTAGAGGCGTGTCTGTGGCAGATGCAACGTCATTTCCCTGACGAGGGGGTTTTGTAGCCCCAGTTCTGTGAGGCTTGCAATGAGGTTCGTCAGCGCAATTGCAACAAAATAACCGCCCAACGCATGCTCTGTAAAATAACGAGGCATCAGCCATATCGTTATCGCGAGTGCGCCAAGGCGGCCGATAAGATGTGCACTAAAAAGTGTGGACGTGTTTTTAAAGATACGGTTCATCTAATGGGTGTGCGTTGATTCCCGAGAGGGCAAGTACCCCCGCTTTGCGGGGGTGATAGCCTTTTGTGTGCTCGATGAAAAGAACATTTGGCACGACCGCGTGTCTAGCACTATGTTCAACGCGAGAGTCGTCCCACTCCAATCTGCGGTTACTGAGAACGAAATGTTCTTGCCTCAGTACAATCCGACTCTAACGTAGTTCGGCACTAAGGTCCAATAACTATCGCTATTTCCGTGCTGCAGGCGTTGCGCGCCAAGCAGAGCAATCACTGCGCCGCGTGGAACATTAAAAACAGCGTCTGCAAAGCGCGCCTCTTCACCGAGTCTTTCACGAATTGCGTCCCCGTATGTCGCAAGTCCGTCGCCAACGAAGTTAAAAGTAGCAGGCACACTCCGCTGTGCCGTCGCCTCACCAAGTCGGTCGAGGAAGGCATTAATCGGTAAGCAGACATCATCGCTGAGGCGTTGCCATTCAGCTCCTCCTTCAAAAATTGCCCCATAGATTTCACTCCGCCGGGCATCGAGAAGTGGGCAGATAATACCGTTTGTCCATCGGAGGTTATAGGCGACAGCTTCCAAAGTTGAAACGCCCACAATCGGTTTGTCCACAGCGTAACAAAGCGATTTAATTGTCGCAACGCCGATGCGGATGCCGGTGAAAGAGCCAGGGCCTATGCCGACAGCACAGCCATCCAGTGCATCGGCTGTTATGTCGCCCCACTTCAGCACGGTGTCAATTGCGGGCATGAGTCTGGAGGAGTGCGCTTGGACGATATTGAGCGTATGCTCAGCGACTAAATTATCGCCATCAATTAAAGCAACACTCCCGATGGGGGTTGAGGTGTCAATACCGAGTACTTTCATCTTTTATCAAGGCACCGTAATATTCAAATCCACATTAATGTCCTGAAACTTTATTGTTTGTTGCTCAGAGCAACCATTGGTATAGGAAACTTTTCACATTTCACTGCCAGATTTGTAATTACCTAAATTGCCGACTATTCATCCCGCCTCTCCTCTACCTGTTTTTCAAACGCCTGACGTATCAAGCACATGATGTAGTTGAGTTCATCTGTAGAAGAAAGCTTAACCCTTACATCTCCTTGGCCAACATGGTTTTTGTTTGTGGTATCCTTGCACAACCCTCGTGGGTCATTGATGTCAGGAAAGGGTAGGTTTAAGACTAAAAGCAGCCCTTTTGCCTGTGGTTGAATGGATACGAATATCATGTCCGTAATCTTGTAAACGATACAAGTTTTGTGGATGTGTTCATTGACAGAGCCTAACTTCTGAATGTCCGACTGTAATTGCTTGAATAATTCTAGCACTTCACCAGTAAGAAAACGGTGATCGGCTAGTGTGTAAACCTTCCTATTCTCTTGATAGCAACGCTCCGGTTCTTTCCGCGGAACGCCAAGGTCAATCCAGATTTTGAGTGCCTCTTGAAAAAGCTGCTCTGCTCGGTTTGCGATAGCGGTTTCGTTCCATTCATTCGCTTTGGCGATACTTTGATTTACGCGCAACGGGCTCTCGCTAAAAACCTCTACCCATTTATCTGTGAAGGGACGATTGCTTAACTCCGGATTGTACCCGGTAAGGGTGAGGTTGCCAATTGTGTGAAGGTACTTTTCATGCACTTCTTCCCAGTTTTCGCCTAAATCCTTTTGCCATTCTTCAGTCAGTTTTTGCGGCATCACATGCTCAATAGAATATTCGTCAACACTGACGGGCTCTTTGCGTCCATAGTTCTCTAGCTTGCGTAGCAGATACTTGCAAGTGCGTAAATCATAAATGTTTTTGATAAGAAGTTCTTGTCGAAATTCGGAATCTGATGGATAACGGTCGTATAAAGGCATCTGTTTGAGAGCAACCCTCAGACTTTCGAGATAATTATCTTTGTCAACTTTCTCCATCAGTTTTGCAAAAACTCGGTTCAATCCTCTTGTTGGAATGTCACAAATTGAGCGGCGGAAAATGTAACTCTCTATCAACCGAAGGATGTCGATGAGGTTCGCTTTGAAGATTTTCCCTTGTTTGTAGTCTTCATAGACCTCAAGTAAGAACGGAACGACGACATCAACGTTAAGGGCCTGAATATCCTCAAAGCACTCTCGAATTTCAGAATCTCCCTCTTCGTCTAACACGATACGGACATAGTGCTCTGAATAGCGATGGATCTCCTCAATAATACTTTCTAAATCTTCTGGGCTCCTTGCGTTATCCATAAACCTTTTGAAATGGTTGTAAACGCTGTTAAGAGGGGGAATGTCACGTGTCTTTAGTGTAAGATAGTCCCTGATAAAACGGCCAAATCGCTTTGTGTACGCTTCACCAAAACGGTTCTCCATTGGGTACCAATAGTCCTTATAGAGTCTGTTCTGGAACTCGCGTTCCTGTCCTAAGAGCACATAATTACGGATGAGATCGGCTTGTGCAAGATTAACTCCAGTGGCGTTGATACTCTCAAAGATCAGTTGTGGATTATCGGAACCGAGCTCCAGTGCAATGTCCACAATCATCAACTTCTGAATCCCTTTATATACCGTTTCAAGATTTGCGGATTTGAGTTTTGTTTCAAAAAATCGGTAGTTTTCCACCAGCAGTGAGGTTTGATCAGAAGCCTGTCCCTCCCTTAACAACTGAATCAAGGTATCCTTGTCATGTTCTGTGAGTATCTGTTTGTAGTACAACTCTCCCTCTTCGTCAGCATTGAACAGATAATAGCGTTCTAGCCTTCCACGGTCTATGCCGATATCAATGTTTTGCTCTTCGATGGCTCTGCCGAGTGCAGACATCAACAGCGAAAGCGTCGTCAATCGCTGTTGACCGTCAATAACAAGGTAAGACGGTATTATCGTAGGTAAAGTCGTCGTATCGGAAGGCATAGATACGATCGAACCAAGAAAATAGTCCGTGGTCTCTTCATTTTCCCCTACACGGCACACGTCATCCCATAGCTGCTTGCAATGACTTTTATTCCAGCTGTGCCGACGTTGATAAATTGGCACTATAAACTGTTTCGGACCTTGCAAGAATCTCAGTAATTCTGCTCCAGTTGCTTTCATGGGTTATATTCCTTGTGTTGAATGTTAGGCTGGATTTTCGCCTATCACCAGTGATGTAATCAGTTCAAAGTCAGTCATATCGCTGACCTGTTTTTGTCGATTGGGAGAGATGCTACTACGACTCGATAATTTTGACTGCTCTCACCCGCTAAAGCGTTGGGATTCTTAGTGTTTACTTACACAATCCTATTCTTGAAACCAACAACCTCTCATTACAGACGATTTGGGGATACAATATCCATTCAGAGCCCGAATTACGCAAGTCGGAGGACAGGACATTGGGCGGAAAATCCCAACGCTTGCGTTCCTGTCCAACGGATACTAGTATTATACTATTCGACAACAATAAAGTCAAGTTTTTTGGTTCGCCCGACCTAAAATTTTCATTCAAGTTCAACCAATAATTCTAAGCCAGAATCGTTATCTTGTTCACCTTCTCGTAAAACTACCTCCGGGGTTACAGAGACTTGGACATCATCGGAGAGAATTACGGACAAAATTTTATCCAATGCTTCTTGGAGGTCCCCGGTAAACGGTTTGCAAGGAATAGACAGGGCATTTAGGACCTCCTCAAACCTTTTGTATCCATCTTTAGTCTGAAGCTCAACCCAGAGAATCTTGTTTGAATCCATTTGTGCTTTGCTCAGATCTGAAAGTTTATTAGCAACTAAGACGCTACTATCACGAGCGTACACTGCATCGGCACTTTCAGGATTGCCTTTTCCCATCAACTTCACTTCACAAGGATAGCCGTTCCCTAGGGCATCAAATAGGTAAAAATCGGCTTCTCGTTGTGAGTCCGGGAGACGGCCCTGGTCAAAGTATCTTTTCGGCACTTGAAAAAGCGCGCAAAGGGTGACTATCAACGGTTTTTCAACCTGTTTTCCCGCTGTACTCCATAATCCTCCCCGAAGTGCGGAACGTTTGACAGCGAGTGTGTTGATGACAATCAAACTCTCATTGATATTCAAATCAACACTCACATCCCGAAATTTTATTGTAAGGGTTACATTAAGGTCGTCTTGTTCAGTCAAACTGTCAATGGCATCGTAGAGCGTATCGTAATGTTCTATGGACGCTTCTAACACAATTTGCTTGCGGGCTGAATTGTACATATTTGAAATTGTTTTCCTATTCAGGCCTGAATGAATAGCGATTTCTTGTGGCAAAAATGAATCTGAACAGATAAATTCTTTTTTGTACCAATCAACCGTCACATCCTTATTATCTAACTTTGCCCAAGCAACACGTTTGAAAAAGTCAACGACATATTGCAAGAACGCTGCATCAATCAGAGTCAAGACTTCGGAACGGTAATCCTGCCCTGCGATGAGTTTACGAATGATATTTTTGATAACGGCACCGGTAACAGTCATAATTTTTGATTCTCTTCTGCTATATTAGCTTTTAATTCATTCAGCGAAAGAACCCGAGGCTCCGCGTCAGTAAATAAGGCGGCATCAAGCAGCTGTCTTGCGCGTACAACATATTCTACTTCCTTTTCACAGAGAAGAAAGTATCTTTCATGGGTTAGCGCAACGTTGCCAACTGTCCCACTGCCGCCAAATGGGTCGAAGACAAGATCCCCTTTGAAAGAGTAAAATTGAACGATGCGCGAGGCCAATTCATCTGGAAAAACTGCAGGATGAACTTTGTCCGTTGCGGGATTGATGTGCCAGACGTTCGTTTTCTCATAGTCTCTCAAGACTCGGCTGGTGTTAACAATTTCCTCATCATATTGTCGAATATTCCAATCGATAAGTTTATCTGTCTTTTTGCGGTACACCATGACGCTTTCGGTGACAGAATTCGCCTTGTAACCGAGGGGTTTACGATGCTGAAAGAAACCTCCGTTTCGATTCTTGGCGGCATAGTCAGGTTTCACCCACACGATGTCATCAATAAACTCCCACCCGATTTCGGTGAGGCGCGGGTGAATGTCATAAGGAATTGCATACCGCTTACTGGCATGTGCTCGGCTGATGCGTGGCACGATAACAGGGGATGTGTTCAGCACAAAGAACCTCCCCTCCTTGGTAATGCGATGCGTCTCCTTGAACACCGCGGTCAGAAAGTTAAGATACGCCTCGTAACTCGGAAAAATGGTGTAGTCGCGCGCATTATAGTAGGGCGGGGAGGTAAAAGTCAGATGGATGGACTCGTCCGGCATTACTTTTAACGCCTCTTGGACATCAGCACAGACCATTACGTTTTTGAGTGCATCCGGACTGGCAGGATGGTTTCGCGATTTAGCGGTTTCCGTTGGGTCCTGGCACTGCGATTCTCTCGCGATATGCTCCTGAATCAACTCATTGGGATGTTTAGCAAGCGAGGCTAACACCCGTTTAACTTCAGGGTGTTCTTTTTTGAAGTAAAGCAATCCGCGCAGTGCTTGCAATACAATTTTAGGATCTGCATCGGTGGCAAACCGTGTCAAAATCGGAATTGCGTTTTCGGTTCTGAGTCGGCCTATCGCTGATACGGCTTCGCGGCGAGCGAGTGTGTTTTTCTCGGTTTCGGCAAACACGATGAGTGTCTGTAAAAAACGTTCATCTTTTAACTTTCCGACATTCTTTATCGCGAGGCACCGGATTTTCGGGTTGTGGTGGGTGAGCAAAGGCACAAACAACTGGCCATCAAACCCTTCCGGCAGTTTGCCGAGGTTTTTAAGCGTGGAAAGCAGCTGTTGTTCCGCGTTAGTCGGTGCCAGGGCTACCCTGAAAAATGGAGCGTTCAGTTTTAATTTTTCATGTTCAATGGTGGCTTTGGTTAACATCTTTTTTCGTGCATTGCTCCTTTTGTAGAATAGTGTCCATGGGTTCTTCTGCCATCACATTAATTCAGGCTCGCAAGTAGTTTTCGGAGAACTTGTATATTCCGCTCAATCACCGCAGCATCCCGCGCATCCGCTTCAAGCTGGAGGTACGTCTCAAAAGCGGTGATTGCTTGATTATAGGCATCGTTTTTGTAGCATAGGTAGCCGAGTTGCCGGTAATCCAGGGCGGCGTTCGGTAGGAGCCATGTGATGCGTTGTGCAGCTTCAGCGGCTTTGTCGTACCGCTCAAGGACGGTATAGGCACGCGCCAGGTTCCGCAAAATGCGCGCCAAAATCTCCTTATTCGTCGCTTCCGCTAACATCCGAGGGTGTAGTTCTACCGGCTCCCTGAAGTTTTCCTGGAGTTTCGCTCGGAGTGCATCTTCTGACATGAAGTTTCCGTTGTCATAAGCATCAACAAAAATATCCAGATTCTCATATTTGTATTTGACAATGAAATGGCTCGGAAAATTTATCCCGACGAGCGGCAACCCGGCCCGCTTGCCAACCTCAATGTAGGCCACGGAGAGCGTAATCGGAATTCCTGTTTTTTTATCGATAACAGCGTTGAGAAAGTTGTTGTCCAAAGCGTAATAGTTATCAACATTTCCCTTAAAGCCTTTTTCCTCAAACAGATAGCGGTTCAGTTCAGCAATGTGGCGTTCCGGGAACATCGTTTGCTGAACGCGTTCCCGAACAGCATCAGCCATCTCATCTAACTGATGCAAATAGGCTTCTATATCAAGCTCAGGATACTCGCTTTGTGCGATATGTAAAGCACCGATTGCCAGGCCGAGTACGCTATCTGGCTGATCTGCGAAGTGGATAAATGAATCGAATTCGCCGTTTTTCATAATGTCCTAAAAAAATTGCAATTTTTTCTTGCTTTTTAGCCAAACATGTGGTATCATTAAGATAATCGAAATTAGATGGGGGATTAGCTCAGTTGGGAGAGCGCTTGCATGGCATGCAAGAGGTCACCAGTTCAAGTCTGGTATCCTCCACTTTTTTTATTTCGTCTGCTCATCCGAGGGCGTACTGGTTGTTTCTCCAGCATCTTTTTTCTGTGTTCGTGATTTCGCAATTCTGGGGGGCAGCCCGTTGTCCAACACACCTAAAAGGGTTAGGTGGAGTTGCGCTCGGGTTGGCAGCGTCTGAATCAGCACATCTTCAGCCTCCTCAATCCGTGCCTGTAGTTCCTTCCGTTTCGCGCGGAATTGATCCAACATTTCTTGAATATCTGCCTCTTCGGCAAGCGAATCTTTTGCGAGCCTATTCAATGTTTTCCACGCGTCAAGTGCCTGAATCTGTTTTTGCCGTTTCAGTTCCCACATTTCTTCAATTTGGGTTTTCTGCGCCTCCGTTACGCCGAGGTCTGCCAAGGTGATGCCCTTCTCTGTGTCCCCGTTCTTTTGTGCCCATGCGATAACGCCGCAGAGCACTACACACATCACAATGCCCACAGTTCGCTTTATCCAAATGTTTTTCATGACTACTCCTCCTGTCTATATGGCGAATGCACGTCGCTTATGGGCACAGGTGGTATTTGCCCCTGCTTTGCAGGGGTTTATACCCTTCGCCGCAAAGCTTTGCAAGCCAATATTGACAATATAATAACACAATAGGCGAGAAATGTCAAGGTTAAACAGATTTTACTCACAGCTATTCGGTTCTCCATGCTTTAGTCCCGTAGGGTGTCTAGCAGCGGTGTCTCGTTCGTTCTTTAGGCCCGTAGGTACGCCATGTGTCTAAATCCGATAGGGGCCCTACGCCTCGAAAATAAAAACGAAATGCCCCTAGAATTGTGTTGACATCTATAGAAAGTTGATTTATCCACTCCCTGTTTTCAAAACCCCATGCTTCAGCGTGGGGATGTAGAAAACGCAAAAAACAGTTGCATGACTTTGCAAAATAGTGTATAATACTCACAGCATTGTTGGTAGAGATTTGCATCCGCGTCGCAAGGCGCGGTCTCTACCACAGCCGTATGCAAACGGGAACAATGCTGGAGAAAAACAATGCGAACCTTTAAATACAAAATACAATCTCATAAACGTAACAGGCATTTGATGTCTAATACGCGTCTCATCAGTCAGGTTCATAACCACTTCATTGCTCTGTCCCGTAGGCACTACCGTATCTACGGGAAGTATGAAGGTTACAAACGCGCGAATTACTATCGCCTCGCCAAGCACCTGACGAAGTTGAAGCGTCTTCCGAAGTTTTTCCACTGGAAGAAACCGCCTGCGTGGGCTTTGCAAGAGTGCCTGAAACGCATTGAGCGGGGTTACATCAACTTCTTTGAGCGCCGGGCGAAGCGTCCTCCCAAGTTCAAGGGGTGGCGTAAATACCGCTCCATGACGTTTGCTGGCACGCAGGTTAAAATAGAACAGGTATCTGATAAATTGTGTGACAAAAGACGTGTTCCTGTTGCAAAAATACGCCTTGCTGGGCGTTGGTATCGCTTTTGGCTGCACCGTCCCCTCGAAGGCACCGTCAAACGCGTGACAGTCAAACGTGACACACTGGGCGATTGGTATCTCACCATCGTTACCGATGACGAAGGCTTGAGTCCCGAACCGAAGATGGGTAAGGCTGCTGGGTTTGATTTCGGTCTCAAAACCTTTCTCACCTGTTCTGATGGTAAGAAATACCCATCGCCACAATTCTATAAACAGTCTGCTGCCAAGGTTGCAAAAGCGAATCGAGCGTTGTCGCGAAAAAAGCGCGGTAGTCACAATCGTGAACGCGCACGCAAACACTACGCCCGAACACACCGCAAGATCACTCGCCAACGTGAAGACCATCACTGGAAACTGGCATTGCATCTCGTCCGTCTGTTTGACGTGTGTTTCTTTGAGGACTTGAACCTCAAAGGTATGAAACGCCTCTGGGGAAAGAAAATATCGGACCTCGGCTTCGGTGACTTCATGCAAAAGATACGATGGCAGGCACATAAACGATGCAAGCGTGTGGAAACCATCGGACGTTGGGAAGCCACAACTCCGATATGCCACAATTGTGGACAGCGTGTGATGTTTCTGGAACTCAAAGACCGGGAGTGGTATTGTCATGTGTGTAAAACCCTGCATGATAGAGATGTGAATGCGGCGATAAACATTCTTAAGGTTGGGATATCAACCTTTGGCGGAGAGGGTATAAGACTCGCCTCGGCGAGCACCCCTTGTTGATACCACAATCCACCTTGCTGGCACGGGGTAAGAGGTTTCCCCACTGCTTCAGCTGGGGGAGTATATCACTCGGCGGTCCAATTTACAGTCTTGGAACGAGAGGGAATGGTGCTAGTAACAGATCTGCCAGCACATCTGCCTGTCCTCGTGGGGCACATGGTTTTGGAAGAACTTGATCTCTGTCTGGACATCAGAAAAGGGTTAATCTATAATCCCGACCACGGCGATGAATGGATTGAAGACCAGCTCTGACAAGGCGTTCTTCGGTATGAGCGAGCGGGCCCCGCAACCTTGCTAACGCCGCAGGATAAAATAACCTTCTGTATTCCTGTCTTGATGTACGAAATTTACCAACATTCGCAAGCCACTAGCGTGGGAAGGAGGCGCACATTGGAAAAGATTCGTGAACTGGCCTCACTATTAGAATCAGGGATTGAAGACTACGACAGTCAACTGAAAATGCTTCAGGCAGAGCGGTTGAAATATATCCGCCTCTCCATGACAGACGGATTCGGCACTGGTGAAGGAGAATCTAAGAATTCGTGGCTCCTTCATCTTAAGCAACTTGAAGATTCATTGACACTCCGACGGAACAGCCTCCGGCAGGCAATTCGCGAGGCTGCAGACGATATTCAGAAAGTGGAAAAATAATGCAATATCCTTTATCTCGTTCAAACATGCATATCCTGTGTATACTCCTATTGGCTTTACTTTCTGCTGTTTGCAATGCTGTTGCACAACAAACGAACAGTAGCGAGCTTATTGAAGCCGCAATTCGGCATCAGAATCTGGGGTTAGCGTATCTGGAAGAATCTCAACCCTCTAAAGCGGTGCCAGAGTTTGAGGCACTGATTGAACTGCTACCTGAGGAAGCAATCGGTTATGGTAACCTTGCCGTCGCGCATTTACGGCTGCAGCAAGGAGAGACAGCGGAGGTATGGGTTAAGCGAGGGCTCCAAGCGGCACCGATGAATAGCCAGCTACACTTCATCTTGTCGGAAGTCTACCAATTACACGGGCAGAGCACATTGGCACTAGAAGCAATGAAGGAAGCAGTCCGATTGGCACCCGATGAATTGGAGTTTCGTTACAAACTGGTGCGCCACTATCTCGGACAGCGAAACAATCCCGAAGCACAGCAAGAGGCGGCTACACATTTACAAGAACTTCACACCCGGTCACCGGTGAATGTTGTGGTGCTGTTGAAGTTGACACAAGTACTTGTAGCGCGAGGGCAAAGGGTATCACCCCGCAAAGCGGGGAACATACCCTCACTGGAACGTGCCAAAAGCCTCACTCAGGAATTGATGCTCCTTTTAGGGGATACCGATGCAGAAAAGTTGGCGTACCTCACACAAGGGATAACCGCAATAGAGCAAGGTGACATCAAGACAGCTTCGCGAAATATCCGAATTTTTGAGAACTTGCACCGCGCAAGCCCACGGTATCAGCAGGGCATCGGCGAATTGGTAACCGACATCCTTGGGCATCCCATTGAGGCGTTCAGTCCAGGATTCAAATCTCGGATTATTGCCAAGCAGAACCCACCTATCGAGGTGGAATTTGTTGATGTCACCGAACAACTTGGACTGAGGGTGCAATCCCCCGCAAAGCAGGGGAAACAGCCACCTGCCAATGTGGCCCGCCCACCCGTTGTGGGAGGTGTGCCTACGAATGGCGCAAGCGTTTCGCTAATTGACTACGATGGCGATGGAAACCTTGACCTGTATACAGCACCAACAGGAATGCTCTTTCGGAATACCGGTGGGCAGTTTGCACCTGTTCAACAATTTCAAGAATTGTTCACCACTATTTTCAATAGTGGGAAACTTCTAGTAGAACAAGATGGGATATCGCCCCGCAAAGCGGGGGAGAATCCTTTACCTTTAAATCCACACACCGTAGCGTTTGCAGATCTCAATAAAGATGGGACACAAGATTTCCTACTGCAAACCCTCAATGGGATAACATATCTCCGGATAGAGCATGCGCCAACGGAAAGCGGGCATAAGGGTATCACCCCGCAAAGCGGGGAAAATACCACCTACGGCACGCGGAGCGTGCCTACTACTTTTGCATCCGGGAATTGGGTGGTATCTCGCCTCGTTCAATATGAGCAGACAGGAACAGAAACGGGTATACTCCACCCGGTTGATTTTGACCATGACGGGGATCTGGATCTCTTTTCAGGGCGAGCTAGCGTCGCGATGTACCAGAATAACGGTAATTTGACATTCACCGATGTCACAGAACAAACCTTTGTAAAAACAGATACAAAAAGTTTAACTGCTATTGAAAATAGTGGCAAACCGTCCATCTCCATAGCACAGCCTGTGCCTAACAATGCACTGTCCGCTGATTTTGATGACGACGGCGACATAGACATCTTTATCACACATCGCGAAACGGGATGCACGCTTTACGATAACCTACGCCAGGGCAGACTCCGCGCGGTCACCGACGAAACAGGAATTTCGCAGGAGGCTTCCTACACTGCAGCTGCCGCCGGAGATTATGACAACGATGGGGATGTCGACCTATTCTTGGCTACGGCTGAGCGTATCCACCTCTACCGCAATAGAGGTGACGGCAGTTTTGTTGAGGCACTGGGTTCGCAGGCAAGCGTCCGAGAGCTGCCTCCTGCGCTACTAAAAAATCTGGATTATGATAATGATGGGTTTGTTGATATATGGGTTAGCGGACAACACGGCATGTTCCTGTTTCGGAACGATGGGACCGGACAGTTTATGGAACCTTACCCTTTAATACAAAATGTCACACCGGCGGGAGACGCACTGTTGCATAGTGCAAACGTCGGTGCCGTCGGCGATTACGACAATGACGGAGCTCTAGATCTCTTTTTTATCGACGGTGAAGGCCAACTCCGCGCATTGCAAAACAGGGGCGGAAATCAAAACAACTGGATCCAAATCAAATTGGAAGGCATTACCGCCGGGAATAACAAAATTAATAGGGATGGCATCGGCTCGAAACTGGAGGTAAAAGTTGGCGCTCTGTATCAATTGCAGTATGTGTCACAACAGGTTTCACATTTTGGGTTAGGGGCGTTTGACGCAGCGGATGTCGTTCGCGTCGTCTGGACGAACGGCGTACCGCAAAACGTTATCACACCGAAAGCCAAACAACGGATTCTGGAGAAACAGATATTAAAAGGCTCCTGTCCCTTTCTGTACGTCTACGA
This sequence comes from uncultured Poribacteria bacterium, assembly GCA_958295855.1. Lineage (GTDB taxonomy): Bacteria > Poribacteria > WGA-4E > WGA-4E > WGA-3G > CATQHH01. Next base: position 3,369,001 of record OY282383.1, read on the forward strand.
TGGCGAGAAGTATCAATTCATCACCGACCTGCTTTGGCGCGCCCCGCTCGGGCTCATTACGTCCATGGGGTTTGTCGCCCCGGATGAGACAAAAGATTTTGTGAAAATTCCCCGTACACAAATTCAACCAAAGGACGGCAAATATTCAATGCAAATCACAGAGGAGCTTTGGGAGACTGCCTATTTTGACCAGGTGAAATTGATAGCCGTCGACCATCCGGCAGGCACTGAGATCTTTGTGAATGAACAGTATACGCCGCCCCCATTTGCAGAATTCAAGGTATACGGTGTCTCGGAGAAACACCACCCCAAATCTGCTGTGACTCATCAAGGAAAAGAGGTGTCCGATGCCTTAAAAGCGTTTGATTACCACTATGCCGTTGAACACGCCCCCGGTGCCTACCAAGGCGTTGTTGAACCGCATGCAATTATCCTTGACCTTTCCGTAGAGCAAAGAGATAAAAGGAAAGTAGTAGGCACACTCCGCCGTGCCGTTAAACCAAGAGAAGATGAACCCCAAAAGGTAATAACCCCCGCAAAGCGGGGGCAAGTTCCTTTAACACTATTCCTCAGCGGTTGGATTTTCCCGACGGATACCAGCATCAACGTCGCGCTCTTCCAAAACCCATCAATTAACCCTCGTTTCCCGTCAGTTTCAGTGAAGGATGAAGCAGGTCTATGGCACACCGTCATTGAGATGATCGGCTTGCCCGCCGGTAAAAACAAGACAATCACCGTAGATCTGACCGGCAAATTTCTGTCCGACGACCGGCACGTTCGGATTGAAACCGATTTGCAGATTTACTGGGACGCAGCGTTTTTTACCGTCGGTGAACAGGGGGTGCCTATGGAAATCACAACCTTGACTCCGGATAGCGCGGCCCTGCACTACCGCGGCTTCTCCGAGATGTACCGACCAACGCCTCACGGCCCGCATCTGTTCGACTACCAAAAGGTGACGACAACGGCACAGTGGCGCGACCTCGCGGGCAATTACACGCGTTACGGCGATGTGAACCCGTTATTGCAAAAGGTTGATGATATGTACGTTATCCTCAACGCGGGAGACGAAATCACAGTTGAATTCGATGCGGCGCGACTGCCACAACTAAAAACTGGCTGGGTACGCGATTTTATCTTCTATAGCGACGGGTGGGACAAAGATGGCGACATCAATACCCTCACATCACAAACGGTGGAACCGCTGCCGTTTCATGGCATGTCCGCTTACCCCTATCCGGATACGGAAAGTTATCCTAACGATGAAGCACACCGGCGGTATCGGCACAAATACAACACGCGGCGTGTAGAACATCGGTTACCCCCACTAGAGAAAATACGCAACGAATAGAACACGCATTGAAAATGCGTGGTGAGGGCCTGTAGGAGCGATCTCCGAATCGCGACCGCCCATCCGACAACGTCTCGATTCTATCCGTTAATTCGAAAGAAACGCCCTAGAACCAAAAAGAAACCCGATTTTGACACAAAGGTGACTACCCCCGCAAAGCGGGGGTGTATACCATTGGGAAAAATCGGAGCAGAAACCCAATTGACGAAAACCTCACCTACATGCTGTTCTCAATGTTTACCGCAGTGAGGAACTTATACATATCTAACCAAACCTGCTCAAATCTCTCAGGTGGTTATCAGTAAAGGTATTAACCCTGCTTTGCAGGGCTTATACCGATTCACTCTTCCTCCTTCAACGTTCACTGCCTACCTGCGTAGGGCTAACACGAACTCCAGAGGCGTTTTGCGTCTCCCGCCTGCTACGGGCGACAAGTTTTTATGATGGACACAAATTGATGGCAGCGTTGACATCTCTGTCACACGTGAAACCACACTCACCGCAGTGGTAGGTACGTTCACTGAGATTCAGCTCCGCTTTTTTGTGTCCACACGAACTACACGTTTTACTGCTGGCAAAGAACATCGCGGCTTCCGTGATGGGAATGCCACGCCGCTCTGCCTTATACTTCAACATCGTCAAAAAGCGGGACAGGGAAGCGTCTGCTATGTGCTTTGCAAGTTTCTTGTTCTTTAGCAGGCCACTCACGTTTAACGTCTCTATACCGATAGCCGATGCCTTCCGAACGATGCTGGTGCTTGCTTTATGATGACTATCCTCTCTGATGCAGGAGATGCGGTAGTGGACACTTGCCAGTCTGCGCTTCGCCTTCCGCCAGTTGTTAGACAGATATACCTTCCGTGACAGCGTTCGCCCAGCACGCCTCAACTTCCGCAAATGCACCTTCAGCGGCCGGCGGTTCTCATACTTTGTGCCATCACTACACGTTGCCAGCGTATTGATACCCACGTCAACGCCTATCGCGGGCTTATCATCCATCAGTGACATCTGCACCATCGTGTTTGCATCATCGGTGTGTACCAAAATAGACACAAACCACTTATCATCTTTTCGAGAGACGACCCCACGGGATATATCGCCTGTCCAACGTAACTCCTCACACATGCGTATCCAGTCTACCTTTGGTAGCCAGACACGCTGTTTGTGAACCCTTACGGAACCTTGGCCGTTATCTGCCTGGTAACTCTGTTTACCACTTCGGTTCTTCGGCACGGGGAATCGATTCTGTCCACTCCGCCATCGGGAGATGGCATCAGAGAAGTTGTGGATAGCATTCTTACTGGCGTTTTGTGACATCTCATCGCACCAAGGAAAGACTTCACGCTTTTTGGCGTTGAATTCCTTCTTGATGTCATACAACGTCTTCCAATTATCCGCGTCTAATCCGCTTTTGAACGAGGACAGCGCGGCGTTGTAGGCAACACGGGCATAACCGCAGTGCTGTGCAAGCAACGTCGCCTGCTTGTTGTTCGGATTGAGTTGAATCTTCTGCGTGCGCAGAGACATATTCAATTCCTTTTGTAGGGTTCGCAGGACGTGTTTTGCTGCCAGACTCTGGAAGTGGGCGGAGACAACAGCGGGTGGTATGCTTCCCCGCTTTGCGGGGCTACATACCACATGCTGAAGGAGTCTTTCTCCGCCCCACACGAGACTACCAGTATAACTGACTTCCAAAATAAATGCAAGCACTTTTTTCGCCTGAGAGATTTGATTAGATTTGTTTAGGAATGACCAGATTTTACGCCACTGCAACTTACCCTTCGTAAAGGGATATACAGACAAAAGGTGGCAATTACCAAGATGCCCGCCAAAACCGCGTAAGGATAGGTGGTATGCTTTTCGTAGAGCCACCCGCCGAGAAGCGGTCCCAAGATGCGTCCCAGGCTTAAAAAGGCATCCATAATGCCGATGGCAGTGCCTTGTCCAATGCGAGTCTGTTTAGAAATCCACGACGTATTCGTCGGACGGATGAGTTGGTTGCCGATGCCCGCGATAGTGAGATACACGGTAAGCGTTAGGAAAGAGGCCGAGCGGAGTAAAAGTGCCATACCTAACGCGTTCAGCAACAGCCCGGTGAGAATTAGCCGCCGCTCCCCGAACCTGTTAATCAACGTGCCGAGCAGCCCGCCTTGTAACGGGACAACAATCACGCCCATAAACATGAACATCCATCCCATTTCTTTTTGCCCGTAGTCCCAGCCTTTTTCAATGAAAAGTGGAAACGTTGCTTCTAACCCCGCGAAACTGAAGGTTGAGAAAAATGCCACAAGAAAAAGAGAAGTGAGCGGAGATGTCAACGTTCTTTTGTGGAATAGTTCTCGGGGAGATACCCATTCGTGAGATGTTGTAGGGGCAGTGCCTTGTGCCTGCCCTTCTGTAGTCGGAACCACCCCGCCATGAGGCAATTGGAGCGATTCCGGCAACAGGATAAGCGCGAAAAGAAAGGTTAACAGAGACAAGCCACCCGCGACAAAGAAGGGAACATCGTGCCGCCCCATAATACCGCCGATAGCCGGACCCAGAATGAAACCGAGCCCCATCGCGGCACCCATGAGGCCCATGCCTTTGCCGCGTTCTTCTGATGTGGTGACATCCGCAACGTAAGCCATCACACTCGGCAGCACCGCTGCTGAAGCAATGCCTGCCGCACTGCGGGCAATGAAAAGCCAACTGTAGTTCTTTGCCAATCCGAAACCGACTAACGCACCAGCGTTACCAAGCAATCCGAGCAGAATCGCAGGTTTGCGCCCATACCGGTCAGATAATCTGCCCCATATTGGCGCAAACAACAGTTGCATCCCTGAATAGATAGACATCAATATCGCAATTTTGGTGGGAGTTGCCCCGATGTCTTCAGCGTAATAGGCAAGATTTGGAATGATAATGCCGAAGCCCAGCATCACAAAAAACATGGTTAAAAACAGCAAGAGAAGTTTAGATCTTTCCATTTTTTCGTCTTTTTCGTCATTCCTTGCGGAGAATTCAGAATGCAAGATGCGTCCAGCGCCGCCCTATAGCTCTCGTCGGAGGTTTTTTACGCATTTTCGTCATTCCTTGCGGAGAATTCAGAATACAAGATGCGTCCGGCCCCGCCCTATAGCTCTCGTCGGAGGTTTTTTACGCATTTTCGTCATTCCTTGCGGAGAATTCAGAATGCAAGATGCGTCCGGCCCCACCCTATAGATCTCGTCGGAGGTTTTTTACGCAACAAAATCGGAGCAGAAACCCAATTCACGAAGATTTGAACCTTAAAGTAGTAGGCACGCTCCGCCGTGCCGTTAAACCACAAACGAAAACTATTATAGCAGCTCAGACTCGATGTGTCAACCGCAAAACCTTGCTTCAATCTCAAAAACGGAAAGGGGCCGGCGGGAACCCCGAAAATTTGTTGTGGAAATTTTACCTTATTTCTGTTAGAATAAAAACCGTAAATCATAAAAGAAAATTAGCCAGTGCGTCAAGTTTCGGAATCAGTGCATTAAAGTAGTAGGCACGCTCCGCCGTGCCGTTAAACCACAAAGGAATTCATGTCTTCAGAATTTGTTCATTTACACAATCATAGCGAGTATAGCATGCTGGACGGTGCGTGCCGCATTACTGACATGGTGGCTTGGGCGGTTGAGAACAGCGCACCTGCGGTTGCCCTCACCGACCACGGGAACATGTTCGGTGCATGGGAATTATACACCAAGGCGAAAGAGAAAGGGATTAACCCGATTGTCGGATGTGAGGTGTATGTCGCCCCCGGCAGCCGAAAAACGCGCGGCAAAGAGCAGGGCAGCCCCTACCACCTCACACTGCTCGCAGAGGATGCCACCGGCTACCGGAACCTCTTGGAACTCGTATCACTCGGGTACACAGAAGGCTTCTACAGCAAACCGCGCATTGACATGGAAATCTTGCGGGAATACCATGGCGGAATTATCGCGTTAACCGGGTGTATCCAAGGACAGGTGCCGCAGCTCCTCTGCTCAAATAGGCGCGATGAAGGAATTCAAAACTTCAAAGAGTTGATGGAGATAATGGGGCAGCGGAACCTCTACGTTGAGGTGCAAAATCACTATATCGACAAAGAGCTTGAAGCCTATCCAGTGATGGTTGACTTGGCAAAAGAATTTAATCTCCCCCTCGTCGGCACAAACGATTGCCACTACCTCCGCAAGGCCGACCATCGGATGCACGATGTGCTCCTCTGTATCCAGACAAAGAAAACTGTCAATGACCTGCAGCGCCTACGATTTGACAACCATTTCTACTTCAAGGGTATTGACGAGATGCGGGAGATGCTGAAGGATTATCCGCCAGAAGCCATCAGCAACACGCTTGAAATTGCCAACCGGTGTAACCTTGTGCTCGATTATGGCGAAAGCCTGATGCCGAAATATGAGGTTCCCGAAGGGCACACAAACGACAGTTATCTCAAAGAGTTGTGCTATCAAGGGCTGCGTGAAAAATATGGTGGGGAACTCTCCGAAGCCATTCGGCAGCGGCTTGATTACGAACTGGATATTATTAGTCAAACCGGCTACTCCGGTTATTTCCTCATCGTGTGGGATTACGTTAACTACGCGAAAAAACAAGGGTACCCGCTGTCCGCACGCGGCTCTGCCGCGAGCAGCCTCGTGCTTTATGCACTCGGTGTGATTACCTTCAACCCGATGGATTACGACTGCCTGTTTGAACGTTTCCTAAACCTTGAGCGAATCAGCCCACCCGACATTGATATTGACTTTGCCGACCGGGCACGTGAGCACGTGATCGATTATCTGGTGAAAAAGTACGGTGCGGATTCTGTCGGCAAAGTTGCCACCTTTGCGACATTGGGTGCAAAAGCCGCTATCACGGATGTCGGCCGAGCCCTTGAGATACCGCTTGAGAATGTCAAAAAGTTGACACGGCTCATCCCTACTACCCCGAAAATCACGCTTGACGATGTGCTGGAACAGGTGCCAGAATTTCAGGGGCTAGCAGAACTTCCTGAAAATAAGGAGTTGATAGACCTGAGCCGAGCGGTGGAAGGCATGAAACGGCATGTCTCCTGTCATGCCTCCGCAATCGTCGTTTCAAACGGGCCGCTAACGGATTACGTACCGCTGTTCAAGGATAAAAATGACCAGGTTGCCACGCAGTTTGAAGGCAAAACCGTTGAAGATGTCGGCATTGTCAAATTTGATTCCCTCGGCGTACGGAGCCTTACAGAGACTTACGATTGTCTTCAGATGATTAAGGCAAACCAGGGCAAGACACTCAAGTTAGAAGATATTCCCTTTGACGACAAACAGACGTATTCACTGCTCAGCGAGGGGCTAATTGCCGGCTTATTCCAACTGGAAACCTCTCCCGGTATGTATAGAGTTGTCACCCAACTCAAGCCGGACAACTTTGAGGATTTCTCCGCCATTCCCGCACTCTATCGCCCAGGGCCACTAGAGAGTGGCATGACGCAGCAGTTTATCGACCGAAGAAATGGATTGCAAAAGGTGGAATATATGCATCCCTCGCTTGAAGACGCGCTCAAAAATACTTATGGCGTGTGTGTCTATCAGGAGCAGGTGATGCAAATCACGCGCGATATGGCAGGCTTTACGCTCGGTGAGGCGGACATCCTCCGCGACGCGATGGGAAAAAAGAAACACGACTTGCTCAAAGAGCAGCGTCCGAAATTCATCAAAGGCGCAATCGAAAAGGGAATCGCCGCCAAAGAGGCAGAAGAAGTCTACGACCTGCTTGAACCTTTCAGCCGTTATGCTTTCAACAAGTCGCACACCGTTGCTTACTCTATGTTAGCGTACCGAATGGCATACCTGAAAACCCACTACCCGCACGAATTCATGGCGGCGATGATGACCGGGGAGGCAGGCGATTCAGCCAAAATTACCCGTTACCGCGCTGAATGTAAGAAACTCTCTGACTTTTTGGGGGTAGAAATCAATTTGCTACCACCAGATGTCAACAGTAGTCATAAAGATTTTACGGTGGATGGCAACAATATTTGCTTTGGGCTTGTTGCTGTCAAAGGTGTTGGCGATGGCGCAATAGAGGCGATGGTGGAAACACGGGAGCAGGGGGGTTCGTTCACATCGCTACAGGACTTCTGCGAGCGCGTGGATACCAGACAGGTGAGTAAGCGCACTATTGAAAGCCTAATTATGAGCGGCGCGTTTGATTCACTTGAAGGACACCGAGCGCAATACCTCGCGAACTTAGAAAGTATCCTGAAAGTCGCGCAAAGCGCACAAGCAGAACGAGACCGGGGACAGATGAACCTCTTCGGGGAAGCAGAGGAGAAGCCCACCATAACTGGGACGCTCGCTGAAACCGACGAGTGGACACCTTTAGAACGGCTCATGAAGGAAAAGGAGCAACTCGGATTCTACGTCTCTGGCCACCCACTTGAAGAATACGGCGATATTATCGAGAACTACACAACCGCGAGCACCCAAACCCTCGCTGCACATCCGGAGGGCTCTGAAGTTTTCGTGGCAGGCATGCTCACAGAGGTGAAAAATCTCACCACGAAAAAAGGAGACGCCATGGCAGTCATTGGGCTGGAGGATTTAGAGGGTGCAGTGGAAGCCGTTGTCTTTCCAGATGCATACAAGAGCTCGGTAGAACTGGTAGAAGGAAAGGTTGTTTGGATTCGCGGGAGCGTCAACCAAGATAACCGAAACCGGAGAGCTGGGGACGAGGGGCAAAGGGAGGAACGGAAGATCCACGCAAACCAGATCACGGATATTGAGGCTGTCAGCGAGCAACAGACATCTGCACTTGAGGTGACGATCCCGGAAGCTGACATCGACAATGTCGAGAAACTGGAGACACTCCAGCAGATCGCGCGTGCCAACAAAGGGGAACTCGACCTGATCTTACACCTCATGAGCCCCAGTTTCGGCGAAGTGATTGCGCGATGTGGTGCCGCCTATACTATCGCTTACGCACCAACTGTCATTGAACAAGTGGAACGCTTATTTGGCAAGAATTGTATCAAGCCGAGCAACCGGACAATGCGCCAAAGTAAGGGCCGCGCTTCGCAGATGGATTACGTTTAAAAGATGGCAGAGGGGAAGAGGGAAAGAGGGGGGAGGAGGAGCCTTCCCTGCCTTTCCTCTTCCGGCCTTGCAAAAATCTAATGTAGGGGCAGTGCCTTGTGCCTGCCCGCTTGGAAAAAGGAAATTTGTTATGCAATACCGTACACTCGGTAAAACAGGGCTCAGCGTTTCAGAAATCGGCTACGGCGGCGGCAGAGTCCGCCCGGCGCACGATGAAACCGAACTTGTCAATATGCTCCACTACGCGCTTGAGCGCGGCTTCAACTACCTAGACACCGCGCCTACCTACGGCGGCGGCTACAGCGAAACCGTTATCGGAAAGGCAATTGCTGGCCGCCGAGAGGCGTGCATTGTTGCTACCAAGACAGAAGCGTTTGACGCGGCCGGCATCGCAGCCGATGTGGCGGGAAGCCTCCAACGGCTTAACACCGACTACATTGATATCCTGCAATTCCACGGCGGCTGGTTTCCCCTTGTCGGAGCGATGTCTGAGCGCGACTCTCCCACCGAGCAGATCCTGAACGGCGGTGGGTTAGAAACGTATCTCAAACTGAAGGAACAGGGAACAGTTCGCTTTATTGGATTCTCTGCAGACGGTCCCTCCGGCGGCACGGAACAGCTCATTGCCACCGGCGAGTTTGATATGATGCAGATCCACTACAACCTGATGTATCAGAGCACCTGCGATGCGTTCGGGAAGCGCGGTGTCATCCCCGATGCCGTTGCCAAGGAGATGGGCATTGTGCTGATGCGCTCTACCACCAGCAACGCCTTTCAGAATCTCATGCGCCACTGCTTCCCGAACGAGATGGCAGATGTCGATGTGGACAGCTTTCTGCTCAACTACTCGATCTCAAACCCCATGGTTGATGTCGCCCTGATGAGCTTGCAAAGCGTTGACGATGTGGAGTGGACAAATGCTGTCTCTGACGATGTGGGTGCGCGGTTAGAGCTGCAGGCCATTTAGTGACGAATGGACGGTAGACAGACGCTTCGCCACTTCTTGTTCAAGTGCGGATATCCTGTTCTCGATGGCGGAAAGTCTGTCAACAATCTTGGCTATTTGGATTTGACAAAAAGCGAAAATTGTGTGACAATATTTGTCATACTACCTATTAGGAGCATTTCCATGACAAATTCAGAACTGTTTGAAGCAATTACCAGCCGATTTGACGAGCTGGAGGATACGCTGGAAACCCGATTCGCAGCTATAGAAACTCGAATCCGCACGCTAGAAACTCGAATCCGCACGCTGGAAACCCGATTCGATAGACTGGAGCGGTTAGTCCATATTTTGGTTATAGCTCTTGTCAACGAACAAATCAAGAAGGATAATCTATATCCCCACTTCAGCGATGAAGACAAGGTTATGACTGCTGTAGAGCGTATTATGCATCGCCAAAACGGCCGAGGTGCCTTGATACTCAGTTACCTCAACAAATAAGGCCTGTGATGCTATTCTTATCCCGTACCAAGAATGACACTAAAGAAGATAGAAACACGCAGGATTAGGAAAGTTTAGCCCTATAAGGGCGTAATGTGTATAGTGAAGGTATCTGCCCCTGCTTTGCAGGGGTTGATACCACTGTGCCCAAGTTGTGCGCGACTCGCAAACAACTTTTTTATTTCTTATACCTGCGACGTGCATTTCGCCCATAAGCGACGTGCATTTTTATTTCTTACTTATGCGACGTGCATTCAACCAATTTCAAACTACAGCAGAAACCCTCTGGAGCTGAACCTTACGAAAGATCAGAAACTTTACACACCCGCGATAGGCATGCAAGGCACAAGACCCCGCGCGACAGAGGCATTGTATTTACCCCCTGCAAGCAGGGGTTTCCATCTTAATTGCGGTTTATTCGTCCAGTTGGTGGACAACGGCGAGCGGTGTCGCAGCAAGCAACCCCGCATCAACCGGAATGACAACTCCTGAAATCCAACGGGATTCTTCACTCGCGAGAAAAACGGTTAACCAAGCCACATCCCATGCCGTGCCTTCTGTACCAAGCGGTGCGATGAGCCGGCGCCGCTCCCGCTCTGCTTCGTTGAGATACGGCGCAGGAAACGAGGCGTAGAGGTGCCCAGGCGCAATGCAATTCACCCGGATATTGTCGCGGCCGTGATGAACCGCCATCACCTTTGTGGTTGCAATCATCCCGCCCTTCGCCGCAGCATAAGGCACGTTTCGGGAAGAGCCCGCGCGCAACGCATCAATTGACGAAACGTTGATAATGGAGCCACCCCCCGCTTCAGCCATCCGTGGAACGGCATGCTTGCACGCCATAATCATGCTCTTGAGGTTGACATCCATCACGCGATCCCACTTTTCTTCTTCTACCTGCGTGACCGTTCCTGAACCGCCCAGTCCAACGTTGTTAAAGAGCACGTTGACTTTTCCAAACGCTGTGATAGCGGCATCTACCATTGCAGCGCAGTCCGCTTCTTTGGACAGATCACCGATGAATATCGCTGCCTCGCCGCCTTCTGCCTCAATGTGGGCAAGGGTGGCATTCGCATTTTCAGGCGAGATGTCCGCCAACAGCACTGTCGCGCCCTCTCGCGCGAAAAGCATTGATGTCGCATACCCCGTACCATCAACCTCACCTTTTCTCCCAGCACCCGTAACAATCGCAACTTTTCCTGTCAATCGATTCATGAGTTCAACCAATCATAAGACTGGAAGATTGTCGAGCCTTCCAGTCTTCCAAACTTCCAACATTTCGTAAGGTTTGTACCTACGTCCCAATTCCTAGCTTATCGTTAATCTCCTTCTGATAGCCCTCCAACTCGCAACTCTCGATTTCTGCAATCGTCACCGGACGGCCGAACCACCCCGATTCATACACTGCCATGCAGATGGCTTCGGACCGCATGCCTTCGACAGCGTCTACTTCCGGTGTGCCGCCGCTCCGAATTGCATCGGCGAAGTATTTCAGCTCAATAGCGACGGTATCTTCAACACCTCCCGGGAAGTAGTATTCCCGTTCCGAATCGCTGAGGCTCTCCGTGAATTCTTGTATCAGATGCTCGTTGGAAATCGGTTCGCCGCCGCGCGGCACCAAGCCTCTATTCCAATCAAGCGCGCCTTCGCTTCCGTAGACGGTATGATGATTAAAGTGGTGTCCGGGTGCAGAGCCCACCCAGGTCCACTGCGCGGTAACGCCCTGCTCAAACTTAATAGTGGCAATCATCGCGTCCTCAACATCAACCGCGTAGCCCCCCTCTCTTTCTGCTGGGTTGTCGTAGCGGTAGGGTTCATACGCCTTGTTGATAGCGTAGACTTCCTCGGCTTCCATACCAAGAATAAAGCGCATCAGATCGGTAAAATGCACGCCGCCGTCCAATGCCCAGCCGCCGCCTGCGTCCATCTTGAAGTTGCGCCATCCCCATTTCCCTAAGCCTTCGCTGACCTCTACCCAAAAGAACATGCGGGGTTCGCCGATTCGCCCTTCAGCAATTGCCCAGCGGCGTGTGCGTTGAATGCGTGCCAATCGATAGTTTTCTGCCACGGAGATGATCTTGTCGTTTCGTGCCGCTGCTTCCATCATCAGTTGGCATGCACGCATCGTGATACCGAACGGCTTTTCAATAATGACATGTTTTCCGGCCTCCAGTGCTGGCACGGCGAGCGTGTGGTGCGCGCTGTGAAGTGCACAGATGTCAACACATGCCAAATCCGGATGCTTCGCCAGCATCTCGTCAAGTTCTGAATAAACTGCTGGTTTCGTGCCGCCTTGGAACGCGTGTGCCTGATTCGCGCGTTCCTCGGCGCGTTCAGGGGCAATGTCGCACGCCGCAACAATCTCAAAATCTCTTATCCCCTTCGACCACAGTTCGCGATATCCACCCATGTGGGCACCGGACATGCCACCGCACCCGGCTAATCCCATTTTAATTCGTTCTGCCATGTAAGCCTCCTACTTTTAGGACGTTATAGCGCGACGCTTAGAAGTGCATCTGGCACCGCGCAGGTTTTCGGTGTGGTATAAGCCCTCGCAAAGCGGGGGTAATAGCCTTTATAAACCGCTTTGTGGGATTTATACATATCTGGTCTAACCAAGACAAATATTGCAAGGTTCTTCCATCAGTAAAGGTATTATCCCCGCTTTGCGGGGTAACATACCACTCCACACTTCCTCATTCAACGTTCACTGCCTACCCGCGTAGGGCTTACACGAACTCCAGAGGCGTTTTACGTCTCGGCTAAGCTGTCCGCGACAAGATGATTAGACAGGACACAAGTTCATTGCAGCGTTGACATCTCTGTCGCACGTGAAACTACACTCGGTGCAATGATATGTGCGTTCGGAGAGATTCAACTCCGCCTTTTTGTGTCCACATGAACTGCACGTCTTACTACTCGCAAAGAACATTGAGGCTTCCGTGATGGGGATACCACGCCGCTCCGCCTTATACTTCAACATCGTCAAGAATTTAGACAACGCGCTATCCGACAACGCCTTCGCCAGCTTCCGATTTTTCAGCAAGCCAGAGACGTTCAACGTCTCTATACCAATAGCCGAAGCTTTCCGAACGATGCTGGTGCTTGCTTTATGATGAGAGTCTTCACGGATACAGGCAATACGATAGTGGACATGAGCCAGCCGTTTACGGGCTTTATGCCAATTTCTTGACAGATAAACCTTCCGTGACAGTATTCGCCCAGCACGCCTCAGCTTTCGCAGATAACGTTTTAGCGGCCGGGGGTTTTCATACTTTGTGCCATCACTGCACGTTGCCAGTGTATTGATGCCCACGTCAACGCCTACAGCAGGCCGGTCATCGAACAACGGCACCTGTACCATCGTGTTTGCATCATCAGTGCGAACCAGAATAGACACGAACCATTTATCATCTTTTCGGGAGACGACGACTCTGCCTATATCGCCTGTCCATCGCAATTCTTCGCGCATGCGTACCCATCCGATGACAGGCAGCTTGACTCGCCTACGTTCCACGCGAACAGAATTCGTGCCTAATGGTATTTGCCCTGCTTTGCAGGGTTTATACCTTTACTCCGCTTGGTAACTCTGTTTACCACTTCGTTTTTTCGGTACGGGAAACCTGTTCTGACCGCTCCGCCAACGTTTGACAGCATCGCTAAAATGATGAATAGCATTCTTGCTGGCGTTCTGACTCATCTCATTACACCAAGGAAAGACTTCACGCTTCCGGGCGTTGAATTCCTTCTTGATGTCATACAACGTCTTCCAATTGCCATCATCTAATCCGCTTTTGAAGGAGGACAGCGCGGCGTTGTAGGCAACACGGGCGTAACCGCAGTGCTGTGCCATCAGCGTCGCCTGCTTGTTATTTGGGTCGAGTTGAATCTTCTGCGTTCGCAGAGACATCGAGATACCTTCCTTCGGGGTTCGTATGCACGTGCTTCGCTTCCGTGCTAATTGAAGTGGGCGGAGACAACAGCGGGATGCTGAAGTTAACACTCTCCGCCCTCACACGATAACACTATTATAGCATATCTCTATTCCCCGATGTCAAGGAATTTTACCTGACAGATTTGACAAGGTTTGATTAGATTTGTCAAGGTTTTACAGCACTGCACCGAGCCCTATTGCGAATATGAAGCGAAATGCATCGCTCCATTTGCTAATCGGAATTGTATGGCATCTGCGATTGGATGTCAACATTTTTTCCTATAAAAAGTGGAAGTCGTGTAGAAGCGCTGCCATCTCAAGCTGCCCTGCGGGTGTACAGAAGTCACTGGGAAGCCGATCAAGGCGGATTTGGTGGGCATAGATGCGGAGAAGGCGCGGATCATTGTTGAGGTGAAGTTGCTTCGCCCTGAGAGCCCACAAAAGTATGACCGGGCGCGTGAAGCCGTCGGGCAGGTGCTACATTATACCTATGCTTATATTTCTGACCTGCTGAAGAACCCATCCGAGACAGCATTAAGACAGGTTTCCGAATCATGAGAATGCTCCTTGTAAACGAAATAAATTGGATTCGGAGAGTCTAAAAAGTATCTGATTCTGTATCCAATTCTTTTTGGATATGAAGAAACTTTTGCCCCTCTTTGGCAGATTCCATCAGTTTTTCAGATAATGTGAACATCTGATGGTGAATCTGTTTCGATAGGGCATCGGACTCTTCTGGCGAGTATTCAGTCTGAAAATCCAATCCATAACTATAGAGTCTGTTTATGTACGCATCCCAGATGTCTTGGGGCACCTGTGATTCTATGAATTGACGTTCCATCTGGTTGACGAGTGCTTGTCGTCTTTCAATAGGATACGTCATGAGTAATGCAGCGTATTGTCTTTGAAATTCCTCATCCAGTCGGTTTTCCTCCTGCCGGTGTGCTGTCCACGCCTGCTGATGCACCTCACGCTTTTTTTCCCACGCTCTAAAGCGTTCGGCTTCCTGAACAACCGCATCCGGGACGACTTTATCTTCTGAAAGTGGCGCAGAATAGTTCTGTGTTGTGTCAACATCAGATGTCTCGACAGCGAGCGGCGTGGCACCCTCTATAGCTTCTGCTGATGTCAACTCAGAGACGTTAGCGGGCGGGCAACAGGGGCTTCCCGGAGTCTGACAGCAGATAGCATCACCACTCTCGCAACAAGATGACTGTGCCGATTGCAAGGGTGCCGATTGTTTCTTTGACGCGGGGGGCGGTGCTGGCTCGACAGTTGGGTAGATTTTCACCACTTCAAGATGGGCCTTGGGTCTGAAAAGCAGAAAACTTCCCACCCCAAGAACAACAAGTGCAGCCGCAGCCCAGAGCATTTTTCGTCTGAACATAAAAGAACTCCTTTTCTGGTTGGACACCCGCGCGGGGGCGGATGATTTTTCAGGGATTGTGTCGTGAAGGCAAAAAGGTTGGGAAACGCGTTTTGCGTTCGTGGCAATCCTCTGGTGTATTCGTGTTATATAAGGTGCTAACCTAAAAGCCTCACATAATGAATCCATTATAAAAACTCTCAAGATAAACCGTGCGCGACACCTGAGTTTTCCTTTTCTGTAGTCAATAATAAAATAAAAGTGTTTTTCTGTAAAGAAAAAACACAGACTTCTGTGACGCGCTCCCAATGCCTAAAGGCGTGGGAAACCTCTTAAAAAGACCCGCTTCCCACGAAGCATACGGGCAGCATTTTGATTCTTTTAGAATCGCCCTCATCGTGAGCCCTCTAATGAGTGACCGCTTGACGAGGTGACACAGGATATATGCAACACCTGCGGGGATAGATGTTCACCCCGCTTGCGGGGTAAGCATCTTAAGCCACAAATCCGACTACAGGAGAGTTTACGTGGCTCTCTCCTGATACTTTGCTACAACCCTTGACTTTAAAACCCTTTTTCTGATAGAATACTTGTATAAAGGAGGAAGTGACTATGCGCCTAACGTGTACAAAATTTTTCTATAGCATCAAGTGTCTCTTCATCGCAATAGCCCTCTTGGCACTGCTCAGCGGTATCCCTACAGATGCAGCAGTTGATGAACACACCGTCGCTGTCTGGCTCTTTGAGGAAGGTGCCGGGACGAAAGTGAAAGACGCTTCCGGCAACGGCCACGATGGCAAATTTGCGGGGAGGCCTAAGTGGGTGAAGGCGAAGTTTGGAACGGGATTGGAATTCCCGGGCGATGACGGCGGCTACGTTGTCGTGGAGTCTACCAAAAAACTGGAGTTAAAGACGCTCAGCATTGAAGCGTGGATCAAAGTGAAAGAGGCCACGGGTAAATGGCAAGGCATGATCTGCAAGCAGCAGGCAGGGTGTACCAATCGTAACTACGGCATCTGGGTTCATGTAGATAAGCGTGTTCTGCATGCACAGATTGGTGCAAATGCCGTGTGCGGATTCAGTGTTGATGGCACAACCGCCATCACCGACAACAAGTGGCATCACCTCGCCTTTACCTACGATGGTAAGATGGGGCGACTTTACGTCGATGGTGAATTGGAGACTGCGGCACCCAACGCGCAGACGTTTCAGAGTGCGGATCCGATTACAATCGGCGTGCCGAATCTCGATAATGCAAACGGATTGAAAGGTATCATTGAAGAGGTACGCATCTCCAATGTCGAGCGAACCAAAGAGGAAATCCAGGAAGCGATGGATGTCGGCTTGGCTGCCATTCTCAGCGTTGAACCCGGCGGCAAACTCGCGACGCGCTGGGCATACCTCAAGCGCGTACCTATGTAAAAGAAATAGTCGGCACGCTCCGTCGTGCCGTAAAAGGAGCATTCATTGAAAAAATTAACGGGCTTATATTTACTGATTCTCTGTATCGCCATACTTGCGTGGGGGCAAACAAAATTCACATTGGCACAAGCAGGGCCGACGGGTCTCGGTGTTTCATTGGAGCAGACCGGACTTCCGATGGTGGTGCCTGAGGAAGTAGGTGTTTCTGCTGAGCGCCTTGAACGCATCCGTCCTGTGATGCAAGGTTATGTCGATGATGGACATCTACCGGGATTCCTGACGGTTGTGGCGAGACATGGGAAAATTGTCCATTTTGAAACTATCGGCATGCAAGATGTTGAGAACAACAAACCTGTTGAACCCGATACAATATTCCGTATCTATTCCATGTCAAAACCGATTACCAGTGTCGCGGTGATGATACTCTATGAGGAAGGGCATTTTCAACTCGGCACCCCTGTCTCCAAGTTTATTCCTGAATTTGAAAAAATGAACGTCTACAACGAGGACCAGACAGAAATCTTGGAGGCGAAGAAAGAGATAACGATTAAGCAGCTCCTCATGCATACCGCAGGATTCACCTACGGTTGGGGCAAGAAACCGGTTGATGAACGCTATAAGGAGTTGAAAATTTTTGAATCCGGCGCGACGTTGGTTAATATGGTGAACAAACTGGCGGACATCCCACTCGTTCACGAACCGGGTGAAAAGTGGACCTACGGTGTTTCCACTGATGTGCTTGGCTACCTCGTGGAGGTGGTCTCCGGAATGCCGTTTGAAGAATTCCTCCACACGCGGCTCTTTGGGCCCCTCGGTATGGTAGACACCGGGTTTTCGGTGCCACCAGAGAAGGTGGACAGGTATGCAGCACTGTATAGACGTAACAAACCGAGTGGACTGGAACGTGTTGGAAAGGCACCACTCGCAAACGATGAACTCAGTTTTTTTCCATCGGGAGGGGGCGGCCTCGTCTCAACTGCTGCAGATTACATGCGGTTTTGTCAGATGTTGCTCAACGGCGGTGAACTTGACGGTGCCCGCATATTAGGCAAAAAAACAGTGGAACTGATGCGGTATCCGCATCACGATGATTGGTTTGGGCTCGGTTTTGCTGTCGTTACCGATAAAAAATCGCCAGACACTCTGGGGTCGGTAGGGAATTTCAGTTGGGGCGGTGCCGCCGCTACTACCTTCTGGATCGATCCAGAGGAGAGACTCATCGGCATCCTGATGACGCAGCTCCTCAATAACCCTTACCCGTTCCAACAACAATTTAAGGTGCTCACCTATCAGGCACTAACTGAGTAATAGGTGTCAGGTGTCAGTCGTCAGTTAACTGAAAACTGAAAACCGCTTTAAGCAAGTGCCCCGCAAAGCGGGGTGCTAGCTTTCTACCGAGAACTATCTTCAAGGAGATTTTGATGACAAGATATGAGACATTACCACACTCGGTACCTGAAAATGTCGGCATGGCAACAGCGCGGCTAGCTCGCATCGCCCCGGTCATGCAACGTTGGGTTGATAATGGGAAAATTCCCGGTGCATTGACAATGATAGCGCGTGAAGGCAGCATCGTCCATTTTGAAAAGGTCGGCATGCAGGATGTAGCGACTGCAAAACCGATAGAATTTGATACCATCTTCCGCATCTACTCGATGACAAAACCGATTACCAGCGTCGCCGTGATGATGCTCTACGAAGAGGGGCATTTTCAGCTCAATACACCTGTCTCCGAATTTATTCCCGCCTTCAAAGACATGAAGGTTTACACGGAAGGTGGCACCGATATTGTTGATGCGGAACGCGAGATGACAATAAAACATCTCCTCACGCATACTTCTGGGCTCATCTATGGTGGCGACGGCGAGCATCCGATTCATGAGCGGTATAGAAACGCAAATTTCTACGGCGGCGGGCTCGCGGACATGGCACAAGCACTCGGAAATATCCCGTTAGCACATCACCCCGGTGCCTTTTGGAGCTACGGCATGTCCACCGATGTGCTCGGCTACCTTATCGAAGTGGTATCTGGAATGCCGTTTGAGGAATTTTTGAAGACCCGGATTTTGGATCCGTTGGGCATGCGCGACACCGCTTTCTCAGTGCCAGTCGAGAAGGCTGACCGGTACGCGACGTTATATGAACCTTCGGAAGATGGAGGCATTCAGGTAATTGAGAAAGCCCCAGTTTCAAGCGGCCCCCGCAGCTTTTTTCATTCAGGTGGCGCAGGGCTTCTGTCAACCGCCGAGGATTATCTTCGCTTCTGTCTGATGTTGCTCAATGAGGGGGAACAGGACGGCGTGCGCCTGCTCGGCAGAAAAACAGTGCATTTCATCCGGATGAATCACATTCATGAGGACTTCCACCCGCTTGACAGAGAAGGGTGCGGTTTCGGCCTCGGATTTTCAGTTGTTAGGGATGTGGCACAAACACAAACCCTCGCATCAGAAGGCACTTTCAGTTGGGGCGGCCTCGCAAGCACTACGTTCTGGATCGATCCGGTGGAAAATTTAGTCGCTATCTTAATGACACAGTTGATCGGCGATTCGCCATTCCTCTCCCAATTCAAGGTGCTGACCTATCAAGCACTCATTGATTAGGGACTCGCTAATGCTGCTATAGGGGCGCGTCCCCGTGTCTATCCGCTGCTTCTAACGCTACTGTAGGGGCGGATCCCCGTGTCCGCCCACTGCCTTATTTCGGGAATTTTTTATAGGAGACAAAACCAGCATGAAAATCGCAGTCGTAACCGGCGAACACGGATTTCAGGAAAAAGAGTTTGATGCAGTTTTTAAGAGCATGGATGGGGTTCAATTCGTCCGCGAAGACCTGGACGACTTCGTGGCCGACCCAAACCAGCAGGAGTACGGCACCGTTGTCTTGTACAATTTTCACCGGCCCTATCCTACAGATGCCCAGGCGCGTGCCATTCTCGGTTTAACTGAACGCGGACAAGGCTTAGTAATCCTTCATCACGCTATTCTTGCATTCCCAGACTGGGATGCCTATTCTGAAATGTGCGGGATTGACGAGCGGGGCTTTGGATACCACCCGCGGCAAACCCTACACGTGCAAGTCGCCGATGCAACCCACCCTATTACCGAAGGCCTTGCGCCGTGGGAGATGGGCGACGAAACCTATACGATGAAATCCGCAGGCACCGACAGCACTCTCCTATTGACAGTCGACCATCCGAACAGCATGGCGGTACTAGGGTGGGCGCGTGAATACGGAAACTCCCGTATCTTCTGCCTCCAGAGCGGGCACGACGACGTTACCTTTTCCAATCCAAACTTCCGAGAGGTGCTGCGGCGTGGTATTCACTGGGCCGCAAAAGCATAGAAGAGGGCAGGCACAAGGCACTGCCCCTACAGGGAACTAACGATGAAATTCAGACAAGGTTTAGCACTGGTATTTGCCCCTGCAAAGCAGGGGTTTCATACCATCAAGCATTTTCAATGCGTGGTTAAACTTCTTGGCACGAGTTGGCTTCTGCTCCTAATTTTGACACCAAGGCTTGCACCCCGCTTTGCGGGGGAATCAGCCATCTGGCTCGCAAACGCAGACATCCCAACAACTAGGGGGAAAACGATGGCGCATCCAACGTATTCAGTAGGTGAAAAAACAGTTGATGGATTTCAGGTTTACTATATAGAGGAAAGTGGGAAGGCGGTAGCGGAAATTGTCCCCGCTCTCGGAAATAATTGCTACGCCTTCAAGGTAGCAGATGGAGCGGCGTGGCTTAATCTGATTGATTCGCCACCGGATTTGGCGACGTTGGAAGAACGCCCCACCGCTTACGGCAATCCGATTCTGTTTCCGTTTCCCAATCGAATCCGCAACGGTGCCTGGCAGTTTGAGGGAGAAACCTATCAGTTCGACAAACCACCCGAATCGCCAACCACAATCCACGGGCTACTGTTGAATCTGCCGTATCAGGTTGACAGCCACGCCGCCGATGAAAACGGGGCAACGCTGGTGTGCTCGCTCAATTCTCAAGATTTTCCGGATGTCGGCCGCCAGTATCCGTTCCCTTTTAAAATTGAGATTACGTATACGCTCAAAGATACCGCGTTGACGATGGGAATCTCCATCAAAAATACAGGCGACAGGAATATGCCGATGGGGTTCGGCATCCACCCCTACTTTAGCGTCAGCCTTAGTCCCGAAGCGGATGCATCACAAGCGATAATTACTGTCCCTGCCGCGAAGTATTGGGAACTTGACGACGTGCTGGTGCCAACGGGAAAACAGCACGCAGTCGCTGACATGCTCGACCTGCGGCGCGGACAGTTATTCGCAAAACTAAAACTCGACCATGTCTTTACAGACGTTCAGTTAACAGACGACGTAAGTCGCTGTACCATTGAGAACAGGGACACGGGACACGGGATGGTGATGGAGTCGGATTCGACATTCAGAGAACTCGTTGTCTATACACCGCCGGGCAGGGATGCCATCTGTTTTGAACCTTACACCTGTCCTACGGATGCTATCAACCTTGAGGCGAAAGGCATTCCCGCAGGCGTGATTGTGCTTGAACCAGAAGAGACCTTTTCGGCGACGGTTCGTATGATGTCAATATCCTTACAGTAGATGGAAGATACGAGTCAACTTCAATCTGACGCATCATCAGATATTAAGAAAATGGTAATATTGAAATAATCTAGAGGAACATCCTTTGATTCGTGCCTTATTGCTTTTTCCACTTCTGTTCATGTTTGCGCAGCCGTGCCTCGCAATCCGCGAAGGCACAGCGACTGCCAATATTTTTATTCATTGCTACGAACAGCATGGCGACTTTGGTAAACTCGCCCTCTGGCATGAAGCCGCCGCAGAATGCATCACCCGCATTTCTGTTCCGATGAACGAGATTGCGCACGACTACTACGTCCGTCACGGATACAAGAAGTGGGCAGCGCGCGCACAAAAGGAGGCACAAGAAATTCAGGCACAACGCGATTTTCACCTGACGCGAGCCAAAGCCGCGTGGACAAAATTAAAATCTGTAGCGCCAGGTCTCTGTGCCTCAGCACATTCTTCTGCATTAAAAACAGAACGTGAAAAAATAGCCAAGTTTATCGCAACGTGGTTACCGCGCTATCCAGATCGATTTTACGAGTGTGGCATCTATCCAACCTTCTTCAGAAAACAGCAAAGACTCGCTGAGCAGAAAGGCGATTATGCCACGGCGCTCCAACTTGAAGCGGATGCCGCAGAGATGTGCGCGGCACAATATCAAAAGATGCCAATTGCCTACGGTTTGAAGAATTATGAAAAACGCCGAGATGCATATCTCCGGCATGCAGCACGCCTCCGGATGCTCGCGACGCAAAAGGAGGTCTTTCATCAATCCAGTTTCTGCTCCGATTTTTCCGCGGTGGGATTCGCCCCGCTTTGCGGGGTATTTACCCACTGCAAAATCGGGTTTCTTATTATCGGTAGGAGCCATCTTCGAATCGCGATTTCAGAAACCTCCGACGAGAGCTATAGTGCATTGTTAGACCTGTCTTGCTTTCTCAATACTCCGCAAGGAATAACGAAAAACCGTATCGCACAATCGGATGCCCGGGTCAAAGCCGCTATAGCCGGTCAAAGCGGTGTTCACGCATACGCACAGTTTCAAGGCTTCGCGTGGATAGTGCGTTTCTCTAACCACAGCTGGGGAAACCTCGCCACCGCCATTATTGATGACAAAACAGGAAAAGTCTTAGATGTGCTGATTCCAGTTGATGGACTTGAAAAGTATGACTGATAATAGGTTTTTCAAATAATGCAATCATGCTGGCCTCTATGCATTAATTAGCAAGAAACGCCCTAGAACCAAAAAGAAACCCGATTTTGACAACGGAAAAATCGGAGCAGAAACCCAATTAACGAAAATATGAAAACGAAACTCGTAAATATCAGTTGCGGCTTCTTCGCCTTATATATTCTGTTTTGTAGGGGCAGTGCCTTGTGCCTGCCCATCTACGCCGAACCGGCGCAAATCACCCCCGGTGAATTGCTCATTCGCTTGACTCCCGAAGCCTCAGCGGATCTTCAGCGGTTGCAAGCGAACTCGCCCATATTCGTGCTGCACGCGAAGCATCGCGTGGAATCGCTCCATCAAGTCTTTCCCTATCTTGCGCGCCCCACACTTAATCCAAACCTAAAACGTACCTATCTGTTGCGATTTTCCCCAGACGCAGCACTTGAAGAGATTAAAGCCGCCTATATGGAGAGCAGCCTCGTTGACAGAGTCGACTATAACTATCTCCGGCCAACATTAGCAGATGCAGTTGTTCCGAACGACCCGAGGTACGCGGAGCAGTGGAGTTTACCCTTGATGAAACTACCACAAGCGTGGGCGATTGAAAAGGGGAACCCGAACGTCGTCATTGCCATCATCGATTCCGGCATCGATTACAGACACGATGACTTAGCACCGAAAACGTGGACAAACCCCGGCGAAATACCAGAGAATGGACTGGACGACGATGGCAACGGTTACGTTGACGATGTGCATGGCTGGGATTTCACCGATGCTCCCAATCTACAAGCCGAAGGCGATTTCAAGGAAGGGGACAATGAACCTATTGATGAATCGGGGCATGGTACCCACGTCGCTGGCATTGCCGGGGCACTGCCAGATAACGGTATCGGTATCGCCGGGGTCGCATGGCATTGCCCATTGATGCCTGTGCGCGCCGGACTCTCACTCGGTGGGAGCTCCCGAATGCAGGACGACGACTCCGCCGCCGCGATTGTCTACGCCGCCGACAACGGTGCCAGTATCATCAATATGAGCTGGGGAAGCGCGCAGCGCGCCTTCATCATCCAAGATGCCATTGATTATGCCTACGCTCGCGGTGCCGTGCTCATCGCAGCCGCAGGTAATTCGCAGAAAGCCATGGCAATCTTCCCTGCAGCCTACCGAAAAGTCATCGCTGTCGCTTCAACCGAACAGCACCAACAACGTTTCTACCAATCCAATTTCGGTGCCTCCGTTGATATTGGCGCACCCGGCAATGTCATTCTCAGCACACAGATTAACAACAACTATAGACTTTTGACCGGTACCTCTATGGCAGCACCACACGTTGCTGGTGTTGCCGCATTGATACGCGCAAAACGGCCCGCCCTCACTCATGAAGAGGTGCGGCACATACTCATCACCACCGCCACCCCTGTTCTACAAGAGGATAGCGAGGAACTAGATGCAAAATTTGTTGGGGCTGGCACCGTTAATGCCGAACGCGCACTCTTCGCGAGCAGTGCTTTGCAGGCGCGCATCCTCGCGCCCGAAACGAACAGCGGGGGAGCGGATTCAATTGCAATTATCGGAACCGCAGGCGGGTATAAGTTTAAGACATGGCAACTGCACTATGGCGACTCCACTGTCCCCCATCTATTCACCGCCTTCACGGAACCCGCATCCACGCAGAAAATCGGAGAACCCTTGGCTGTATGGGACACGACAACCGTGCCTGAAGGCATTTACACCGTACGCCTAACCGCCACAGCAACAGATGGCACACAAACGCACGACCAGGTTGTGTTGTCAGTCGACCGTTCGCCGCCCCAAGTTATCTCCCTCAACGCCTCTGAAACGCTTTACAAGGACTACACCATTACGATTTTCACCTGGGCAACAGATGACGTAACCCGCAATACCCTCTATTACCGCCGCAAAGGCCACCTCGCGCCCTTTGCACCCATTGAGGAAGCCGACCTTGGCACAGAGCATTTCTTTTCTCTGCGGTTGGGAATGGGCACTTACCAGTTTTTTGTTCAAGCGGAGAACACCGTCGGATTAAAAACAACCGACGACAACCAAGGGCAGTATTACACAATTGACGTTGTCGGAAGTGTTATCTCGCCGCACGGATTTACTGGGAACGAACTCGGCATATCATCCCTCCACATCGCAAGTGTCACCGCAGACTTCGACAGGGACGGTGTGCTTGAAATCGTCGGTACGGAGATAGGGCGGGCGGGCCCGATTTCTTTCTATGAACGCACCGCAACCGGCAAATATGAACTCGTGCATACCCTATCGGAAATGGGTGGGCGGGCCGCTGTGGAAGGCACTTCGGACCCGGGGATGTTGACACCCTGGGCAGTAGATGACACGGACAACGATGGATTGTTGGAGCTCCTTGCTAACGACGACGAGCGAACCTTCCTCATAGAGAGCACTACACCTGATGGATACCCTGAACAAATTATCTGGGAATCTCCCTTCCTCTCCGGCGGCAGCATCACCGACCTGGATGGCGATGGCAGAAAGGAAATTATCGGAGCGGATAACAACAACGACCGGCTCCTCATTTTTGAAGTGCGCGGCAATAACTTATACGAGGAAATCGCACAAATTCCCAACGAAACAGAAGGGGACAACGTCTTTGCCCAACACTTTGCAATTGACGACTTCAATGCTGATGGAAACCGAGCCCTCGTGGCTGGCGATAGCGAGGGCGAACTTTTCATTTATACCGCCCTTGCAAATGACAGTCCCCACCTACAGTGGCACACACAACTCGATATCAGCGATGTCAAGTTGCTTGCCTCAGGCGATTTAACCGGGGACAGCAGCCCTGAGTTCGTTGTTGGCGGCACCCTATCACCGCCAGACCTGCCTTCCGCCTCACCCCTCTGGAAGTTCATTATTTTTACGCACACAGGAAGTGGCTACACGCAGCTCTGGGAACAAGCCGTCGCGCCATACCGACTCCACGGAAACAGCATCGCCATTGCCGATCTGGACGGTGACACACACAATGAACTCCTTATCCTCACATATCCAAACCTCTATATGCTGAAGTGGAACGGCACAACCTTCGTACCGATATGGCACCGAAGCGTCTCCGAAACCCCTGCCCTTTTCACAGCCGACCTGAATAACAACGGCTTTCACGAGTTTTACGTAAATACTGACGAGGGGGGCCTTCAAGTGGTGGAATCTACGTTTGCCACAGATAGAAATTCTGTTGAGACGCTTACGCCGTGGGACGTTTCTGCAACGCCGTTGACAGCAAAGGCGGTTCAGGTTACATGGACAGTTTCCACACCGAAGGAGAATACGATGGAAGCATCGAAGGATGAAAGAGTGAACGCTATCGGAAACGGGTGGGCGGGCAACGCTTTTACTCTCTACCGAGCACAGGGTGAAAAAAGCGCGGCACCTGCCGATTCGACGTTTGAGGCTATCGCCGAAAATCTCACCGTCAATAGATTCTTGGACAGAACTGTCACAGCAGATAAAACCTACTGGTATGCTATCACAGCAAAAAGTGAAACGGGTATAGAGACGGAACGCACCGAGGCTGTCGCCGCGACACCTCGCGAGCCCCCGAAACTCATCGGGGCCACTTATCAGCCGCCCAATTGGGTAATTGTTACTTTCGATCGGCAGATGGGACCGGCAATTGGCGACGAAAGTAGGTACCTGCTACGTGAACCGAAACGGATTGGCGGGGTGAGCCCAGTGTCCGCCATCCGCGACAGGATGGGCACGCGCGCCCTCTTAGCCTTTGATAGGGAAACCCTGCAATTGCTAACGAACGATGGCACAAACGCATACGAGTTGAGCGTCTCCAACGTCGCCGATATCGATGAAAACCCGATTCGCGCCGCCTCGCACCCCTTCACAATACCTCTCAGCGTTGCGAAAACAGCGGTGAAAGATTTCACAGCGGTGCGCGTCTACCCAAACCCTGTGCATCCCAATGTAGCCGACAGGGGGGCGATTACATTTGATAAAGTGCCTGCCGGCACCCGAATTCAACTTTTTACACCCGTGGGGGAACGGCTCGTGGACATGAACGTCACTGAAGGCGACCGGAACCGCAAGCAGTGGTGGCTAACAAACGGCGGAAACCTCGGCGATGTGGCAAGCGGCATCTATATCTACATCATGGAATTTGAGGACTTGAAAAAAGTAGGCAAGATCGCCGTTATTAAATAGTTTTTTCGTTAATTGGGTTTCTGCTCCGATTTTTCCGTTGTCAAAATCGGGTTTCCTATTCGTTGTTGAGTCCTCCCTGCTAATTAAGCGTTAAAATACTAACATCAGAAATCTCCGACGAGATCTACCACAACGTCACAACTACAGCGGAAACCACTAGAACTAGGCAATAACAAAAGATCAAAAACCTCTGACGAGATCTACAGTGCATTGTTAGACTTATCATGCAATCTCAATTCTCCGCAAGGAATGACGAAAACATGAACAATTTTATTCTCATCGCAAACCCAATCTCCGGCAAAGGCAAAGCAAAAACAGTCGCTGAGCAAGCCTATACCGCACTCACATCCGCCGGACACCATGGGACTCTGGAACTGACATCAGGCACCGGCGATGCGAAGCGTTTCGCACAAGAATCTGTCTCCGCAGGAACACAGTGCGTCATCGCGTGCGGCGGCGACGGCACGCTCCACGAAGTTGCCAACGGCATCGCAAACGTGCCCGATGTGCGCTTAGGTGTCCTACCGTGTGGCCGGGGCAACGATTTTGCCGCCGCCGTCGGTGTCCCCCTAAAGCCACGGCTCGCCATTCAAACCCTACTCGCCGGCAAAACCATCCCCGTCGATTTAGGCAAGATTTACTCAGCAGAGCGTGGCACGCACTATTTCACCACCATTGCAACGTGCGGGTATGATACAGAAGTCAGTCGGCGCGCGGCAGAACGTACAACCCCCTTTTCTGGCACTGCATCCTACGCCTACGCCGCTGTCTCCACACTCTTCGACTACGAATGCCCTGACGTTCGACTTGAAGGCGACTTCGGCATCTACGAAGGCCCAATCCTGCTCGCTGCAACAGGGATTACAAACCGCTATGGCGGCGGATTTCAGATTGTCCCCAACGCACGCCTTGATGATGGACTTTTCGATCTCTGCATCATCCAACCAGTGCCTTCTCTGACGGTACTCCGGCTTTTGGTAACCCTCTTTTGGGGAGGGCATGTCTCCCATCCAGCCGTAGCCATCCACCACACTCGCTCTCTGACGATTGAGACCTCGCCACCGCTCCTGCTCTACGCCGATGGGGAACCGATGTGTGAAACCCCCGCCACAATTGAGATAATCCGGCATGGGCTCACCGTCATCGCACCTTCCTAGAGCTTGCCCTCATTACGAAAAAAACAGCCAAAAAATTTGACAAATTCCCCCTATTTATGATATAACTAAAAACAGACCTAAACAACACTTTAGGAGACGTACTATGAAAAGACGCAATCTCTTCCGACAACCCGCATGGCACACTCCCCTCTTTTTCTGCCTCCTCTGCGCTGTCCTCCTCTACACTGCCAAACAGGCAGAAGGCTTTATTACCGCCGCTCACGATAAGCCGGAGGCGTTCGCAAACAACGAGAATATGTTGATCAAGAGGGTGCACGAAGACAGCTGGGACATCGCCTACGGCTTCGCTGACGATTGCCCCGATAGTATCAAGACCGAGGAGAACCTGACAATCCTCCGCGAGGCCTTGGAAACATCGATAAGACTGTGGTTAGAACCTCTACGAGAGATTAGCGATAAGCCGATTGTCGATAAGTTCAATTTTTATGATCGGGGCCGGAAACCTTACCACATCTATGCCGAGTTTGAATGCGAATTTGGCAGATCACATGCTAACAGATATGGCAGGATAATTTTCATGCAAAAGAGGGGGTGGACACCTATTTCCCCAGACCTGCTCTATGACTGGTACCCTTTATTGCACGAACTCGGGCATACCTTCGATCTCGCCGATACATACGCAGAAGAAGGGAGAGGGGAAAGCTTTGTTAGCACCGGCAACCTCAGTAACACCAGGGGCAAACACCCGAGCTCGTCGGTTATGTCAGGGGTAGGTTGCAGCAGCAAGTGTGAGGGGGGGCTTTGTTCTCCTGGACTTTGTGATGATGACAAGAAGGCTATACAGTGGTTGTATCGCTATCACTATGAGGGACTCGACCCCACAAACTGCCCGCCGGATTATGTCTACGATGAACTCCGCGACGGCGATCGGCAAATCGGCGGCTGTGTGCCTCGGCAACCGTTGATCTTTGAGGCCCGACAGGGGCATATCGGTTTTGTACAAAATATGGTCAAAGAAAACAAAAACCTGCTGATCAACGAACAGGATAAGGATGGCAATACCGCCTTGCACCATCTAGCAATATATGTGTATTCGAGCAATTATCTTGATGTTTGGAACGCGGGGTTGGCGAGAACACTAACATCGGTACTCGCCTACCCCGGCATTGACATCAATATCAAAAACAACGCCCGCAACACCGCCCTCCATCTCGCGGCCCGCTTCAACAGATATACGATGGTCGAGATGTTGTTGGAAGTAGAGGGGGTTGCACTCAACGCCCGCAACCTGCTCGGCATGACCCCGTTGCACTACGCGGCAGAGCGTGGGCATGTCAAAAGTGCCACACACCTGCTGGCTCACTCGAACATCAACCCGAATCTCCTCACTGAGGCAGGGCTCACCGCCTTGCAGGTTGCGGAGCGGCGCGATGACATCGCCGCGGTCCTTGCTGCCTGGGCGGCAGATACAGAGGAAGCACTGGATAGATACCTGGACCTGGACCTGGCGGACTTCATCCCGTCACCGTCGGAGTTACAGCAGGACCGTGCTGAGATCGCCGCGTTGTTGCGTGCGCATCCGGGGATAATCCTACCGGAGACATCAGATATCAACGGCGATGGGGTTGTGAACATCTTAGATCTCGTGAAGGTCTCCTCGGCATTCGGTCAGCTTGGGCAAGTGCCGGAGGATGTCAACGGCGATGGGATTGTGAACATCTTGGATCTCGTGAAGGTGGCGGGGGATTTTGGGCAGTAACCCGTGAGGGCGCGCGCCTGTCCCCCGCCAGTTAGGTCTGGCAGATAGGTTAAGAGTCCTCTGGATACATCTGCTCTATCACATCGCCGTACTTTTCAATAATCACATTCCGCTTCAACTTCAGCGTTGGAGTCATCTCATCGTTTTCCTGCGTGAACTCATTTTCAAGCAGCTCGAACCGTCGCACCTGCTCAAAATCCGCAAAATCCGTCAAACGGCTCCGCATCTCGCGTTGAATAAGCTGTTGCACCTCGCGCGTCTGGTGCATCGCGCCCAGGTCGCTTGTCTCAACGTTATTCTCTGCCGCCCACGCCTTAAGCTCATCAAAATTCGGAACAATCAGCGCGGCGAGGTTTTTGCGTTCGTTACCCACCAGCATAATCTGGTTGATAAACGGGCTTTGCACCAACTCGCTCTCTATCGGTTGCGGTGCAACATTCTTGCCGTTGGAAAGCACAATGATGTTCTTCTTCCGGTCGGTAATCTTAAGAAACCCGTCCTCGTCAATCATGCCGATGTCGCCCGTGTGAAACCACCTGTCTGCATTGATAACCTCTGCGGTTGCAGCTTCGTTGTTAAAATAGCCCTTCATCACATGCGGCCCGCGGGTTAAAATCTCGCCATCTTCAGCAATTTGCACCTCTATGCCGGGTACAGGCACGCCAACAGTGCCGAACTTCCAACGTTCCGGATGGTTCAGGCTTATCACAGGGGAAGTCTCGGTTAAGCCGTACCCCTCCAAAATTAGGAGTCCTGCCGCGTGGAAAAATTCGGCGATGGATTGCGGCAACGCTGCTCCCCCTGAGACGAAAAACCGTAGTCTTCCACCGGTGGCAGCCTTCAATTTCGCAAAGACCAGTTTGTCCGCGATGCGTGCTTTCAATTGCAAAATTGCAGACGGCTTTCTGCCCTGTTGAACCGCTGAACTCACCGCCGAGCCCACTGAAACGCCCCAGTGGAAAATTTTCTGTTTCAGCGACGAACCTGCTTGCACCGCCCGCAGAATCCTATCGTGCATCGTTTCATACAGCCGAGGCACGCTGAGCATCACCGTCGGCATAACCTCCTGCATGTTCTGTGCAACCGTGAACGGGCTCTCTGCATACGCTACCTTTGCCCCGGAAAACAGCGGCACATAATGCCCGCCGAGCCGTTCAAAGACATGCGATAGTGGCAGAAACGATAACAACACATCGGTTTCACCTATATCAATGAGCGATGTGCACGCCTCCAAGTTTGAAATAAAGTTCGCATGCGTCAGCATCACCCCCTTCGGGGCCCCGGTTGTGCCCGACGTATAGATAATCGTAGCGATGTCCTCTTCATTCGTTTCATCTGGCGTTTCGGTAGGAGCCATCTCCCCATCGCGATAACAGACCTCTTCAAAACCGATAACGCCATCTGGGTATTCACCTTCAACGGGTTCAAACAGAATTACCTGTTCAAGTGTCGGGACATCGCTTCGGATAGCGGTTACCTTCTCCAATTGCTTTTCCGTAGACACACAGATAATTTTTGCCCCGGAATCTTTCAGAATATAGCCGACCTGGGCCGCAGTCAACGTTGAAAACATCGGCACGGTGACCGCACCGGCAGCGAGAATGCCGAAGTCCGCGATTGCCCATTCAGGTCGATTCTCCGATAAAATTGCAACCCGGTCATCTTTTTGAATACCCTGCGCGATTAACCCGCTACGAAACGCCGCAATCGATTCACCGAATTGGGTGTAAGAGATGTCCTGATAGGTGCCCCCTTTCGGTTTATGGGCTAATGCCGATTTGCTGCCGTGCTGCTGAATAGTATTTTCTAACATAGCGGTAAGTGTCATAAATTTTCGCCTCCTCCTGCGATAATGTACTATTTCCAGACTAAATCTCCGCTCTGTGGGACTTATACATATCTGATCAAACCTATTCAAATCTAACAGGTTCTCCCATCAGTTGCCACACTTCCTCATTCAACACTCACTGCCTACCAGCGTAGGGCTTACACGAGCTCCAGAGGCGTTTTACGTCTCCCGCGAGCTACGGGCGACATACTTTTATGAAGGGCAAAGGTTGATTGCTGCGTTGACATCGCGATCGCACGTGAAACCACACTCACCGCAGTGGTAGGTGCGTTCAGAGAGATTTAACTCCGTCTTTTTGTGCCCACATGAACTGCAAGTTTTGCTACTAGCAAAGAACATGGTAGCCTCCGTGACGGGGATACCGCGCCGTTCTGCTTTATACTTTATCATCGTCAAAAAGCGGTATAGAGATGCATCGGCTATATGCTTTGCCAGTTTCTTGTTCTTTAGCATACCGCTGACGTTCAACGTCTCAATACCAATAGCCGAAGCTTTCCGAACGATGGCAGTGCTTGCCTTATGATGACTATCCGATCTGATGCAGGAGATTCTATAGTGAATGCTGGCAAGCCGTTTACGAGCCTTATGCCAGTTACTTGAGAACCTTGTCTT
This sequence comes from uncultured Poribacteria bacterium, assembly GCA_958295855.1. GTDB lineage: Bacteria > Poribacteria > WGA-4E > WGA-4E > WGA-3G > CATQHH01. Next base: position 3,400,875 of record OY282383.1, read on the forward strand.
CCGTGACAGCATTCGCCCGGCCCGCCTTAACTTCCTTAGGTAGCGTTTCAATGGGCGTGGGTTCTCATATTTAGTCCCATCGGATAGCGTTGCCAGTGTATTGATACCCACGTCAACGCCTACCGCAGGCTTGTTATCGAACAATGGCACCTGCACCATCTTATTCTCTTCATCAGTGCGAACCAAAATAGACACGAACCATTTATCATCTTTACGCGAGACGACGACTCTGCCGATGTCACCTGTCCATCTCAATTTCTCCGTCATCCGCACCCATCCGATGGCAGGCAGTTTGACGCGCTTCCGTTCCACGCGAACAGAGTTCGTGCCGTTCTCCGCTTGGTAACTTTGCTTACCACTTCGGTTCTTCGGCTTGGGGAACCTGTTCTGACCGCTCCTCCATCTTTTCACTGCATCGCTAAAATGATGAATGGCATTCTTGCTGGCATTCTGGGACATCGCATCGCACCAGGGGAATATGTCACGTTTACGGGCATTGAATTCCTTTTTGATGTCATAGAGTGTCTTCCAATTACCCTCGTCTAATCCGCTTTTAAACGAAGACAGCGCGGCATTGTAGGCAACACGGGCGTAACCACAGTGCTGCGCCATTGCCGTCGCCTGCTTGTTATTCGGAATGAGTTGAATCTTCTGTGTTCGTAGAGACATGGTTCTCACGTATCACGTCTCTTATCCCCTAGCAAGTGGGAGGGGAGCCCATTACCGAGAGGTAATGCTTGCTATGCTCCCCAACGTGATACCATCATTATACCACACACACTACAGATTGTCAAATCTTTTTGTGGATTTGCAGAAGTCAAATAAAATCTTACATTGTATAGATATGATTAGATTTTACAACATTTGTATAAATTTGATGTGATTTTACGCCACTGCAACTTACCCCTATCATACCACATTGCCTGATGCAAGTCAATGACAGAACTCGACATACGAAAGGAAATGACAGGATTTTCTCGCAACCACTTCAGAAATTAGCAGCGAACCCCTGGCATTCGTAAAAAAGGCTTGACATCCGTCAGTAAAAATGCGATACTGAGTTTAAACACAAACACCTGTCTCCCTGAAGATAAAAAAATAAATACTGCAATAATCATTTTTTTCTTGCAATTGCGTTGCAATTCATGCTATACTAATGTAAATTGCCACAGTTAACGCAGTTTCGGCAGCATCCGGAGCAAAGCCCCGCGTAAAAATGCAGAATTACGCCCGCGTTTTGTTTAGCATGCCATAAAAAGAGGTAATATGAAAAATCAAAGATTTTTCACATTAAATCTCCTTTGCAAAATTGTCGAAAATGTGGTAAACTCTATCGTAAAGTCATCCCCTTCTGTTCTGAGGAGACGTTCAAATGTACGATAAGAAAAATCGTAGAAAGGTTGGCGCAAACCCCGACGACTACAACCTGTTTGTTGAAGATCAAGACGAACTGGACGAAGAACTCACTGATGAGGAAGAGGAATCGAGTTCCGGCTACTCGTTGCAGTTAGTCCACCATATCATCTCCGAAACACCTACGGAAGATCTGCGACGACAGTGGCTCCTCGAACTGCGCCGTTCCATCATCAGCGATGAGGGTGAATTTCAGCAAAGAATGCAAGCCGTTCAACAGGAAGCACTTCGCATACACGCTGAAATGGAAGAGCAGCTTGAAAAGCTCACCTCACCCGCGAATCGCATCGGCACCCTGCTCGGATTACCCAAAGAGGACATTGCGCGCGTCATCATCGGCGGCTCCGAGTACTATGCCAACATCGCCCCGGAACTTGAGCCAGCGAGCCTTAAAAACGGGTTTAGTGTGCTGTTGAACGACGCGTTTGTCGTCGTCGGTGAACTTGGATACAACGACTCCGGCCCCATTGTAACGATAGCCGATGTGCTGCCCGATGGGAGACTCCGCGTCGGACAAGAACCCAACTTGCAATCGGTTATCCTCGAACGCTCCGCAGACTTGGCCGATGTCAAGCTGAAGCCCGGCGATGAAATTCGCATCGATACCAACTTTCGGGTAGCCCTTGAGCAAATTGCAGCCAAAGAGACGGACGATTACGCGCTCGAAGCAGTCCCGAATATCCCCTGGTCGAAAGTCGGGGGGCTTGAAGAAACTATCCAACTCATCAAGGATACGATTGAACTTCCCATTCTGCATCCAGAACTGTTTGAACGGTTCCAATATAGTGCGCCCAAAGGCTTCCTACTCCACGGACCGCCAGGGTGCGGAAAAACCCTGATTGGGAAGGCGACAGCCTACAACTTGACCGAAAGACTCAGAACTGAAACCGGGCAAGATGTTGAAGGATGTTTCCTCCACATCAAGGGCCCCGAAATTCTCAATATGTGGCTCGGCGAATCGGAACGAAAAGTCAGGGAAATTTTTCAGGTCGCGCGGGAAAAACGCGAAGAAGGCAAATCCATCTTTGTATTTATTGATGAAGCCGAATCCATTTTGGGCACTCGCCGCGCGCTCCGTTCACACAGCATCTCAAACACCCTCGTCCCGATGTTCTGTGCGGAGATGGATGGCATTGAGTCCTTGCAAGATGTTGTTATCATCCTCGCCACCAACCGCCCGGATCTCATCGATCCCGCGATTTTACGCCCCGGACGCATCGATAGAAAAATTAAGGTGACGCGACCGAATGCGGACGCAGCAAAAGATATCTTCCGCATCTACCTCACCCCAGAACTTCCCATCTCACCCGACTTGCTATCAGACGCAGGCGCGCAGCCCCAACCCGAAGTTATTCCACCAGAAAAGGCGGTTGCTGACCTGATCGCACAAGTGGTTGATGAGATGTTCCGCGAAGATGAGGAGAACCGATTCCTAGAGGTGGCACTCCGAAGTGGGCGCCGCGATATTCTTTACCGAGGGCATCTCTGTAGCGGTGCAATTATTGAGTCCATCGTGCAGCGGGCGAAAGAATCTGCCTTAAAACGGGCAATTCTGCACCCGGAGAAAGAGACTGGCATCTCTCGCGCAGACCTATTGAACGCGCTCAACGCCGAGTATCTCGAAAGCAAAATCTTCCCACCCACGGAGGCCACGGAGGATTGGCTCAAGCTGCTTGATTACGATCCGGCAAATGTTGTGAAGGTTACGCCTGTCAATCAGGAAAAGCAGGAACGTCGAAAGGTGTCAAGCCGGGTTATTTAGTTTTTGTGGTATAAGCCCCGCAAAGCGGGGGTAATAGCCTTAACGTTCAAGATGGACAAAACACTAGATAGCGGCGGCGTTTCAAATTTTTTAGCAAAGCCTATAGTTGTGCCACACCGGCAATATGCTAAGTGCACCCTTCTCGAATGCTTGGCACCAGGTTAAAAAGTATGCAAAGACTTTTTGGAATCGAAACCGAATACGGAATCACGCTTGAAAATGAGGCAAACATCGATGCTGTCAAGCAGTCCATTGAGCTGATTAAAAGTTACCGCCAAGAGGATTTTCGGCCAATGTGGGACTACGGCGGCGAAGACCCGTTTCGAGATGAACGTGGATTTCGGGCGAAGACACTCTCTAATCATCCGGATGAGAAAAAAGAGGCGGCGCGCGACCGAAAACACAACCTCTCTTTTGCGGAAATCAAGAGCGACCGGATTCTCGGCAACGGCGCGCGGCTTTACAACGACCACGCGCATCCAGAATACTCTACACCAGAATGCAGGAACCTGTTCGACCTGGTGGCACACGATAAAGCGGGCGAGCGCATCCTCCAGCACTGTGCCGAAGCCCGCAGTCAACAACTTGGAAAACGGGTACTCTTATACAAGAACAACACCGATTTTCACGGGCATAGCTACGGGTGCCACGATAACTACCTCATGGCACGTGAAGTACCGTTTGACTACCTCAAGGAGAGCATCATGCCCTTCTTTGTCACACGGCAAATCTTCGCTGGCGCAGGAAAACTCGGCATTGAAACCGAAGCAGGGCTAGCCACCCCAGGGCACTTCCAGCTCGCCCAACGCTCAGACTTCTTTCACGTTGAGGCAAGCATAGATACTATGCACAACCGCCCTATTGTCAATACACGAGACGAACCGCATGCCGACGCAACCAAATATCGCAGATTGCACGGCATTGCAGGCGACGCAAATATGTCCGAATACGCAACCGCCCTCAAGGTGGGCACCACCGCGCTTGTCATCGCATTGATTGAACAGCGACAGATTCCGAAAACATTGGTACTCGCAAACCCCATCGATACCATTAAAACCGTTTCGCACGACCAGACGTATCGGTGGCTCGTCATGACAGCCGACGGAAAAACTATGTCCGCAATCGATCACCAGCGAGAATACCTCGCACTCGCACAAAAGTTTCTTGCTGATGAGATTACAAAAGGCGAAACCGACTGGATCCTCGCGGAGTGGGAAGATACGCTGGACGCGCTGGAGAAGGATCCGATGACCCTCACCGATCGGCTTGATTGGGTCGCCAAAAAGTGGTTGCTTGAAACCTTTGCTGAAGAAGAGGCGATTGCATGGGACGATCCCTGGCTGCAAAGCCTCGATTTAGAATATCATAACATTCACCTAGAAGAAGGTTTATACTATGGGCTTCCCATGCGGCGCGTTGTGACAGACGAACACATCGACACCGCTATCCATAACCCGCCACAGGGAACTCGTGCATACTTCCGCGGAGGTGCAGTCAATCGATTCAGTGAATCTATAAAAGCGATTCAGTGGGATAGCATCACCTTCACTGTGAAGGGCCGCCCCATTTCTGTGGATATGAATGCGCTCGCGAATCCAGAAGTCGCAACACAATATAACCAAGCACTTGATGAATCACCGAACGTTGAAACACTGATTAAAAAAATCGAAAGAATAGGTAGCAGTCTTCAGTAGTCAGTTATTCGTCATTCCTTGCGGAGTAATCAGAATGCAAGACAGGTCTAACAATGCACTATAGCTCTCGTCAGAGGTTTCTGACGCAAGGTTTTTCGTCATTCCTTGCGGAGTAATCAGAATGCAAGACAGGCACAGCAATGCACTATAGCTCTCGTCAGAGGTTTCTGACGCAAGGTTTTTCGTCATTCCTTGCGGAGTAATCAGAATGCAAGACAGGCACAGCAATGCACTATAGCTCTCGTCAGAGGTTTCTGACGCAAGGTTTTTCGTCATTCCTTGCGGAGTAATCAGAATGCAAGACAGGCACAGCAATGCACTATAGCTCTCGTCAGAGGTTTCTGACGCAAGGTTTTTCGTCATTCCTTGCGGAGTAATCAGAATGCAAGACAGGCACAGCAATGCACTATAGCTCTCGTCAGAGGTTTCTGACGCAAGGTTTACAAAGGTAGGAGCGATGTCCGAATCGCGACAAGGTATGTTAAAAAAGGAGGAACACATGGCACGCAATATGATTTCTCAGCTCGAACGGAAGCAGAGAGACACCAAACCCATCGGGCCCGGGGACGGCGATGGAGATAACGAAGGGCCCAAACGCCAGAAAGTGGATCGACCGGACACCCAAGAACTGCTGAAGCGGATGCGCCGCGTTGACAAAGACCAGTCCCGGCGTTACCGCCAAAGAACAGGGGAATAGTTGTCAGCCAGTAGGGGCAGGTTTTGTGCCTGCCCACCGATAACCGATTTTTTGTTATTCCTTGCGGAGTAATCAGGCCAAAAACGCGCGCATTAGCGCGCCTCGTAGATCTCGTCGGAGGGTTGTGCTGCAAGGGCAAGGGATTGCAGTTACCCGGCAAAGCGGGGTAGCTGCGACAACTGCAAAGCAACGGATGAAAATCAGAGATTTTCATCCAGTTCGTTTAGAAAAATGCCAATGAAAGACAGAATAAACCACAAGGGGGACTTCCTCAGCCTCTTAAAGCACACGAACTACCCGCTGAAGGTAGTGCTGCCTGCAAATGTATCGGGGTTACAAACCCCTCCCACTGGGGTAACCTCCGATGTGGAGATAGCCCACAGCACGACGGTTATCGCTATCCGGTACGGCGAGGGCGTTCTTATTGCAGGCGATAGACGCGCTACTGCAGGCACTTCTGTTATCTACGACCGGGCTGAGAAAGTCCTACAGATTGATAAGTATTCTGTGCTCGCGATATCGGGTTCGCCCGCAATCGCTTATGAGATAGCGAGGGTTTTGGAGCATTCATTCCAATACTTTCGCCGAAGCCAACTCCAAGAGTTAAGCCTGGAAGGAAAGCTGCGGATGCTGTCCCGGCTCATCCGTGAAAACCTCCCTATGGCACTGCAAGGCATCGGCGGAGTTATCCCGATCTTTGCCTTGTACGACGTAAGCACCTCGGCTGAGCAGAACGGCGGGAAAATCTTCTTCTATGATGCGCTCGGCGCGCATTTTGAGAACGTTGATTTCGCTACAACCGGCTCCGGTTCCATCTGGATCCGGGGGGTGTTACGCTACCTTAACCGATGGAGCGACACACCTTTGGAGCAGATGGATGAACGCCAGGCAACTATCACCATCTTGAGACTCCTTGATACCGCGAGTGAGTACGACGCAGCGACGAGCGGCTACAATGCAACAGCCCAAATCTTTCCGACTGTGAAAACTGTTAAACGCACTGGCGTAGACACCCTTTCCAATGAATACTTAGAGGAATGTTACACAGAATGCAGTTGATCTTTCGTCATTCCTTGCGGAGTAATCAGAATGCCAGACAGGTCTAACAATGCACTACAGATCTCGTCAGAGGTTTCTGACGCAAGGTTTACAAAGGTAGGAGCGATCTCCGAATCGCGATTAAGGTTTACAGCAGAGCCCTCCGACGAGATTTTTGCGGCGAAAGGTAGAAGGAACCGGGCGGGCGGGAAGGCTTGCAGGGGTAAATACCACCCTCGCCCAAGTTGGTAGCGGCAGGCCTTGTGCCTGCCCAGCGAGCAACTTTTTTATTTCTTACATTCAACCGCGGAGAACAGAGTACTCCGCAAGGAACGATGAAAAAATAAAAATGCGAGATGAACCCTATCGCTGGATTGAAGCGATTCAGGACAGGCGAGATTACATTGAAGATCAGCTACGCCTCGGCAGCCCCGTCGTAGGGCTTAACTATAACGAAGGCATGGTACTCCTCACTATTGGCAGGGGCCAGCGTAAAATTTTTGAGGTACACGACCGGATTGCCCTCTCCGCAATCGGACACCCGGCGGATATTGAACGCCTCCGGATGCTTGTCACCGACACTGCCAGCGTCCAAGGCTTTCAGAACTCCACTGAAGATGTCAACCTACATCGCCTCACAAACTTTGTCTTAGCGCACACTTTCAAACAGGCGTTTGAGTCCGTTGTCGGAGAAGCATATATCATTAAAATGTTGCTCGCCGAACTCGGAACCGAACCGGCACAGAATAGGTTTACTCTCATTAATTACGACGGTAACGTCCGAACAGACACATCCGCATCCGTGATTGGGGGCACTGAAGCCATTGAGGCAGGAATGCAAAACTACATCGCTGCCGCACCGGATGAAACCGACAGAGATTTAAGCACTACCCTTCAATTCGCACTCGACACCTGGGCAGTCGGCAGAGAACTCAGCCTGCGGCAGGAAGACACGGACGAAGCAGTCGAACTTGATACCGAGCAGAAGCACAAAATCATTGACACAGCATTGGAAGAAGGTGAAATTGAGGCCGCGGTCTTGGAATCTACCCAAAGCGGTGCAAGCAAATTTCGCCTCCTCTCCCCTGAGGATTTTTCGTCATTCCTTGCGGAGAATTGAGAATGCAAGACAGGTCTAACAATGCACTATAGATCTCGTCGGAGGTTTCTGACGCAAGGGTTACAGAAGAGTCCTCTGACGAGATTTGTAACGGCTTTCGAACTACAGGGGCAAGCATGGTATGGTATTAACCCCTGTTTACAGGGGCATATACCAAACTCCGCAAGGTATGTTAAAAAATTCGGGGTTAGAAACCCCTTACGAATAGAGGACTCTTGTGAAGCGACGAATTTTTGGGATTGAAACCGAATTTGGATGCATGACACAGGTAGAACGCCCGCGAGGCTCTTCCGAGAGCGTTTCAGCACGCGTGCGCGACTACGTCTTCGACGTGCTAGAGCTCGGGCTTCGCGATATTCACTATCGCGATTGGGGCGAACCCCCCGGCAACGGCGGGTTCTTATTCAACGGCGGCCGCCTCTACATTGACATGGGGCACCTTGAATACGCCACACCCGAATGTGGAACCCTGTTCGACCTCATCGCTTACGATAAAGCGATTGAACGCGTTATATGCCATATCTTAGACGCAACCGGTTTGCCCACTGCCTTCTTCAAAAACAATATCGATCACTATACCGGTGCCACCTTTGGATGTCATGAAAACTTCCAGGTTAGCAGGGAAGTACCTTTTTACCGGGTCGTCATTCCAACACTTATGCCCTTTTTTGTTACACGGCAAATTTACGCCGGTGCAGGCAGAGTCGGTGCTTATGATGAAATGATTGAGTTCGGCCCCCTCCATCACAGCAGTGAGGATGGGCTCGTCGATATCCCGAACTACCAAATTTCACAACGCGCGGATCACATTGTTACCGAAATTTATGAATGGATTCAGTTCAGCCGCGCCATTATCAATACGCGAGACGAACCGCTCAGCGACTATACAAAATACCGTAGACTCCACCTCCTCGTTGGAGATTCCAATATGTCTGAGTTTGCAACCGCGCTTAAGGTAGGTACCACCGCACTCCTGCTCTCAGCCATTGAAGAATTTCATGAGAGGCATGGCGAAAAATTACCGCTACCCGGTTTTGAACTCGCAGATCCCGTTTATGCAATTCGACACATTTCACACGATAGCACTTTCAAATGGATACTGGTGCTGAAATCTGGAAAAACCATCTCTGCTGTCGACCTACAGCGGGAATATCTCAACTTCGTTTGTGACATGATGCCTGAGCGGGACGAAGATAGCAATTGGGTGCTGAGCCAATGGGAATCTATCTTAGATGCCCTTGAAAACGATTGGCAAACCGTGACGACACGCGTAGATTGGGCAGCAAAAAAATGGTTGCTTGAAACGTTTATACGAGAAGAAAATCTTAATTGGGACGATCCGTGGATTAAAAGTCAAGATTTGGAGTATCATAACATTCATCCCGAAAGTGGACTCTACTACGCACTTGAAGAACAGGGGCAAATGGAACGTGTGATTACAGATGAACAGATTAAAAACGCAATTCACAGTGCCCCTCAGGATACACGTGCAAAAATTCGTTCCTTTCTGATGCATAACCTCACAGAAAAACGGATGCCCTGTATTGTGGATTGGCATCAAGTCTATGCAGGGCATACTGAATGCTTTGAGATGAAAGAGCCGTTTGACACGAACATCGCAAAAGCACAAAGATGGCTCAAAGGACTTAAAAATCGACGAACCCAATAGGTTTTGGTCCGATATGTTGGCAGTTTTTCGTCATTCCTTGCGGTTTTTCGTCATTCCTTGCGGTTTTTCGTCATTCCTTGCGGAGAATTCAGAATGCAAGACAGGTCTAACAATACACTATAGATCTCGTCGGAGGTTTTTGACGCAAGGGTTACAGAAGAGTCCGCTGACGAGAGCGGTTTTTCGTCATTCCTTGCGGAGAATTCAGAATGCAAGACAGGTCTAACAATACACTATAGATCTCGTCGGAGGTTTCTGACGCAAGGGTTACAAAGGTATGTTAAAAAATCTCGGTGGAGGTTTGTTATGATGCACATGAGAACCTCTTTAACCGATAACCGATAAGTAATAAAAGGAGATTAATCATGGGAGAAAAAAGAGGCATACACACAGACTGTGAAGGGTTTTACCGCCGAGATTTTCTCAAAGCGGGAGTGCTGGGCTTGTTCGGCCTCAGCCTCACAGATCTCTTCCGGCTTAAAGCCCTTGCAAACCCCAGGCCGCCTGGAGAGGGAATGCAGGCTCCCCATACTGCAAAGTCGATTATCCTTATCTGGTTAGGGGGCGGCCCCAGCCACCTTGATATGTGGGATCTGAAACCCGATGCACCTGAAGAAATCCGTGGGCTTTTCAAGCCTATTCCGACAAACGTAACCGGCATCCACATCAGCGAGCACATGCCGAAACTTGCACAACAGATGGAGAAACTCTGCATCGTCCGCTCGATGACCTCCCCGGAGGCAGCCCATGAACGCGGCACACACTACATGATGACAGGTTATCAACCTTTACCGGGCTTTGCTGTGCCAGGGTACGGTGCCGTTGTTGCCAAACTCAAACCGCAGCGGAGTGCTTTGCCGCCCTACATTGCGGTGCCTGCGCCGGTCGCTTATGGCGGCGGCGGGTTTTTAGGCGCATCCCTTGCACCTTTCTCGCCCGGCGGAAATCCGGCGAGCAAAAATTTCAAGGTTCGCGATTTACAGCCGCCAAAAGGCATCTCATATCAACGCGTTGAACGGCGACGCTCCTTGAGACAAGCCGTTGATGCCGCCTTCAAGAAATATGAGGTTGGCAATCCTGCCGCAGAAGCGGTGGATAGCTTCTATACCTCCGCTTACAACCTGATGAGTTCTTCTGATGCCCGCGCCGCGTTTGCGCTCGAAAACGAGACGAATAAATTGCGGGACGCATATCAACGCAATACCTTTGGGCAGAGTTGCCTCCTTGCCAGAAGACTCGTCGAAGCAGGCGTCAACTTCGTCACCGTCAGTAACGGCGGGTGGGACAACCACAACAACATTTTCTCATCCTTGCCAGGGAAACTCAACGCCTTCGATGGGACAATGGCAACCTTAATTGAAGACCTTTCCGAGCGAGGCTTATTGGAAAGTACCATGGTTATGGCGATGGGTGAATTTGGCAGAACCCCTGTCATTAACCGCAACGGTGGGCGCGACCATCATTCCCGCGTCTTCTCCATTATGTTGGCAGGCGGCGGCGTACAGGGAGGACAAGTCATCGGCGCGTCCGATCCCTTTGGCATGGAACCTGCCGAGACACCGGTGCGTCCGGAAGATTTGTCGGCAACCCTCTATCAAAGCCTCGGCATCGATTATAACCAAAGCCTTGAGTCACCGGAGGGTGTCCGCATTGTACTCTCACGCGGCGGGCGACCGATTCGGGGTGTCTTGTCTTAGAATAGTTATCGGTTCTCTGTATTCGGCTATCGGTTAAAAAGGTTTCTGATGCACATCAGACATCTCTTTTAACCGATAGCTGACAACTGAAGACTGCCAACCTTTTTCTCTGACGAATGAAGGTTGACAATTATCGCGATGCCTCATGCATACTAAAAATTACCTCCTTATTTTCAGCGTGATTCTCTTCAGCTTCGCCACAGCCCAGGGCTTTGCAGGCGAGCCGTTATCCCCTGTCTGGGCACTCCAATTTAGCCCTGATGGGAAAATGCTCGCTGTCGGGAAGTACCAGTGGGTAGAACTGTGGGATTTGGAGACACAGGCGGTGATTCACACCTATGAACCGCACGCCGGTGAGGTTCGGTGCCTCAAGTTCTCACCTGTAGGAGCGATGTCTGAATCGCGAAGTAATCCGTCACGAATGAGGGGTTCGGGGTTACAAACCCCGCCAACAGCAGGGCCCCCGGCAACCTTGCCCAACACCTCGTCTTCTACATCTTACCCGGCAGGAGGTGTTGGGCAAAACCAAGCCCCTCCCTTAATGCTCTATGCAAGCGGCGGCGTGGTTGCCCAAAGCGGCGAAATCCACATTTGGGATGTTGCCTCAGCTGAACGCATCAAAACGCTTGACATCCACGGCGATGCCATTGAATCTATCGCCATCAGTCCTGATAACACCACGCTCCTCACCGCCAGCATGGATGAGTACAGTGCGGTGATCAATTTAGCGCAATACGATGACACCATACCTATAGACGAGCAGGCGAAATGGCTTACCCAACACGTCGGCCGCGTGCTTTGTACCTTGTACCATCCAGACGGTACCTACTTTGTCACCGGCAGCGAGGATAAAACCATAAAGGTGTGGCATCCAGAAGACTACACGGTGTTAGTCAACTTTGATGGGAATGATGATGCTGTCTATAGCCTTGCCTACGCCGCGCAAAATAACCTCATTGTTTCCGGGGCTGCTGATAGCGTTATCCGTTCCTGGCGTGTCACCCAAAACGAGGAAGGCGAAACCCGCGGCGCGCTCGTTCGCCAATACACTGCACATGAAGGTGCCGTTTATAGCGTTGACTGCGGTGTCTGGAACAATCAAGAGATTATTGCCTCCGGCGGGGCAGACACTTCTGTAATTATATGGAACTTGCGCTCCGGTAATCCGCGCAGCACCTTTAACGAACCGACAGATGCTGTCTATGCTGTGCAGCTCAGCCCGAATGGAGAATTTGTCGCTGCAGGCGGCCGTGATGGCAAAGTGCGCTTATGGAATCTCCGCACTGGCACCTTAATCCACGAACTCACGGAATAGTTATCAGCATAAGGTGCAAACCCCCGCTTTGCGGGGGATATTGCCACCTACGGAGGAATAAAAATGAACACGGTAAAAAAGAGGGAAGAAGGTTTAGTCACGCATTTTCAATGCGTGGTTAAACCGTGTCTTAGGAGCGATGTCCGAATCTCGACGTTGAAAAAAGCGATTTTTCTATTAGGCTTCACCCTAGTCTTTCCGGGGCTACTCTGTGCGCAAGGCACACCGCGCCTGAACTCGCTCTTTCCCGCGGGAGGACAACTCGGAACAACTGTTGAGGTGGCTATTCAAGGGTCAGATTTAGCGGGCGCGCATACGCTCATTATTGAAGGCGAAGCCGGTATCACAGCCCAACTCCATGCAGGCGGTGGTGAAGTGGATGGCACCCATAAGCCTGTCTTTGAAGCGAACTGTGGCGAGTGCCACGAACTGCGCTCCCCGAATAACAGATCGATGACACCTGCACAGTGGGAAGCCACTGTAAACCGCATGATTCAAGAAAAAGGTGCCCAAATCAGTCCTGATGTACAAACAAAGATTGTCGCCTATCTCACCTCAGCAGCGAGAGCCAGTGGTGGGCTAACCGCGCAACTGTCCATCGCCCCCGATGCACCGCTCGGGCTTCGTGAGGTTCGCATCGTCGGCAAACACGGTACCTCCACCGCATGGCCCTTTGAAGTCAGCCACGCACCGGATACCATTGAGACAGAGACGAATAATCTCCCTGAAACCGCGACCTCTGTTGACTTACCCAGTATCATCAACGGTGTCATTAACCCCGGTGGTGACGAAGATTACTACGTTTTTGAGGGAGGCGAGGGTGAGCGGTACGTGTTCAGCGTGAAAGCGTATCACCTCAACAATGTCAGCCAGCAGTTTTTCAATCCGACGCTGTTCCTTTTTGACGCACAAGGCACGGAACTCGCGCGCAGCAACGGTTTCTATAGCCTCGATCCGCTTATTGATTATACCCTCCCGGCAGACGGCACCTATTTCCTCCGCATCCGAGACCTGTTGCATCGCGGCAATCCTGACTCTGTTTACCGGTTGACTGGCGGCATTCTCCCATACAATACCTATCTTTTTCCACCTGCTGGCACTTTGCCAGATGGTATCGGGGCCCCAAACTCCTCCTACAATGGCAGCACTATTAAAACGACAATTGGTGGCGAAAATCTGCCCGAAACCGAATGGCAGGTGGAACTCGCAGGCGATGAACAGCCGGGGCTTAAGCATGTTCGTACGCCCTACGGCATCTTCCCGTTCATTGTCAACGCGCTATCGGAAGATGTTGAGGCTTTTCAAGGTGCCCCGGGCAAACACAATGCAATTGTCCCCAGAAACGATAGGCAGGCACAAGACTGGCAATTACAAAAAAAGAAACCCGAGCACCCAACGGGGCAATCGGCACAGATGCAAATATACGAAAGAGCTGAAATCCTTTTCAACGCCAAATGTACGGCGTGCCATGAACTCCGTTCACCGAGCAACCGTGCGCTACCTGCTGAGGAATGGGGGCGTACCATCACGCGCATGGCAAATAAGGATAACGCGAACATCACACCGACTGAACGCGACCGCATCATCGCTTTCGTTGCCCAAGAAGCACGCCGTTTAGGCGAACTCCTCGCACGCCAACTTGAACAAGCACAAACATTCACAACCCCCGGCGCAATCAGCGGGCGCATTTCAGAGCCGGGTGAAGCCGATTATTATCGTTTTACCATTTCAGAGGGAACAAGCCTTGGCCCATGGTGGGTTATTTTTCCCTTTGATAATACAGACGAAGCCGGGTTTGATACCGTCTACCCGCCCGAAATGGAGATAGATTTTGACAAGGAATATGTCGGAAAAGGCGGACGAACCATCGGATGGTACAAAACCGATAGCAGAGGTGAAAACGTCTTCTCAAACGTACCGGAAGACGATGTCACCGGATACGCCTTAACCTTCCTCGACTCCGACCGGGACCAGAACTATATATTATCCCTCGGTTCCGACGATACGCTTAAGGTATGGGTGAACGACCGGCTCATCTTCAGCAAATATGTGCACCGCGCTCTCCGCCGCGCTGACGATGTCATCGAGCTCCCGGTCTCCAAGGGCAGAAACAAGATTCTCGTTAAGGTTACAAACGGCTATGGCCCGTGGGGATTTTTCGCAGACATCGGCGGCTATTCTATTGATTTATCCGCGGAACGCTTGAATTCACCGCTGAGCCCCTCCCTGACGTTGCTGAACGCTGCAGGCGCGGTGTTGGCAAATAACGCCGGCGTAGGCGGCAGACGCAACGCCATCATTGATTACAGTTTTGCTGAACCCGGTATATATGCGGTTCGCATTGAGGATATCGCAGGCAAAGGCGGTGCAGGGTATGTCTACCATTTAGACGTTCGCCCAACAACCCCGGATTTCGCTATCTCGGTGACACCCGATAATCCGAATATCGGCCGTGGGGGAACAGTCTTGTTGGATGTTACACTGCAACGCCGGGTCGGGTTTACGGAACCCATTCTGCTCTCTGTTGAAAACCTACCCCCTGGCATCACAGCCAGCCAGAGCGCGATTCTCTCGGGGGGCCGCACCAACCAAGGCTACCTGACGTTAACCGCGGCACCGGATGCCACGTTAGCACATAGTGTCGTTCAGGTGGTTGGCACTGTTACCACCGCATACGGGCATGAAATCCGGCGCGCCGCCACCCCAGTGGAGATTTATCGCATTCAGAACAATGATCAGACTGTTCAGCGCCAAAACGTTGTCGTCAGCGTAACGGAAGCTGCGCCTTTTATCCTATCCGCAGTGCCTGAGGAAGTCGTCGTAACGCCCGATGCGCCGGTTGAAATCACCGTGAAAGTTGCACGCCAGGGCGGCAATCGCCAGAACCTCAACTTAACCGCAGTCGGCTTACCTTATGGGGTGCAGCTCCAACGCCAAACAACTGTCCTCCGGAGACATCAAACCGAGGCAACGTTGACAATCGTGCCAAACGTCATTTCCAGTGGCAGTAATCAATTGCGGCGTAACCCGTTCATTGGAAATCCGCAAACACGTCCTTATACGGTTGTGATTAATGCGGCAATTGGACAACGGCGTGTGGCGAGTAGTCCTGCCATCGAACTCTGGCTCGGCACATCGAATTCCACTGAACAAGCAAGACTGGAAGGGAATTAACGGAGCTCTGAAGATGTTTGGGACGTTAATTCAACATGAGATTCTAACTAATTTAATGACGTTCCGCTTTTTTGCTGCTGTTATTGCGTGTGTGGTGCTTGTACTTGCAACGACTATCGCCTTAACCGACAATTACGAGCGGCGGCTCGCTAGTTACAACGCCGCACTTCAAGCACATCATCAAAAAAACTTCAGTGCCCAAACTTATTCAGGCTTTTCTCCACGGTTGGAGCGCCCGCCCAATCCGTTGAGCCTATTTAACCAAGGGCTTGACAAACGCGCTGCGAATTCCATCCTGATTCGCCGTGATAAGGTGCCCTCCCTGTGGGATGATAACTATCACAGTGCCGGCTTCGATAATCCCTTCCGACATCTACTCGCGACAATTGATATTGTTTCTATCTTCCAAATTCTTTTAAGCCTGCTTGCTTTGGTTTTTGCCTATGATGCAATAGCTGGGGAACGTGAGGACGGAACATTACGCCTGATTTTGGTGAACCCTGTCGGGCGCGGGCTGTTTGTATTAGCAAAGTATTTGGGGGCTATGCTATGTCTTATCCTACCAATTCTTATGAGTTTCTTGTTGGCATTACTACTACAGCTTCAATCTCCTGCTATTCATTACAGTCCTGGCGATTTCCTCCGAATCGGTGGGATGTTTTTAACCACTATCGTCTATGTCTCCACCTTCTATCTTATCGGGCTCCTCATTTCCAGCATGAGTCGCCACACAGGAACATCGCTGATTGTTTCTCTGTTTATTTGGGTGGTTTTGATGCTCATCTGCCCGAACGTGAGTCTATTCCTGGTGAATCGTTTCATTGAAACAGAAGAGAGGTTAGAACAAGCAAATCGTGAAATCGCGCAGATTATGGAACGTTTTCAGCGGGAAAAACAAGAGTTACGCAATCCGTTTGAATGGCCATTCTTGTTGAAGGGTAGCTGGAGCGGGACTTCAATCTCTAAGAATGTGACGTACATTGAAGCAGAATCCGAATCCGAAATCTCAACCGTTAAAGCCTATTATCAAGAATTAGAACCCCGGCGGATTCGTGCGGCGAAAGCAGTTTGGTTGGTGCGAAAACAAGCCTATTCTGAAACCTTCGGGCGCAAATCAACAACTGCCCGAAATGCACTGCGACTTTCACCCACGGGACTCTATTATCTCGCAACATCGGCGTACGCAGGAACCGATCTCGTCGCGATGGAGGCCTTTTTCAAAGCAGCACGACAGTATCAGCAAACGATATTGGACTACTTTTACGACAAAAAGGCGTTCGGTTCAAGACAGTGGTTTGCTAGTGATAAGGAGGTAGTCCGTTGGAGGGATGTACCTAGGTTCTCTTATCAACCCTTAGGCGGCTTAGAGGATGCTAGTTCCCGTGCCTTCAGAGAGTTGCTGCAATTTTTCCTCCTAAATATTGTGCTATTTATACTGACGCTCGTGATTTTCAGCAGACAGGATGTGTAACATGCTTTGGCACATCGTCCAACGCGAATTATTTCAGCAACTCAGCAGCCTCCGTTTTGTGCTTGCAACCGTTCTGATTGTTCTTCTGATGATTGTCAATGCTATCGGGCATATTCACCAATATAAAACGCAACAGATAGAATATCGTCGTCAGGTTTCTGCATCCTTGGAACGTCTGCAACGAAATAGCAATAACCTTTACACTCTCGTTGTGCGAGGCCCCGGCGGACTTAACAAACAGCCTTCAAAACTCTCTTTCTGTGCCCAGGGCAGTGAAAATCATCTGCCGCCCTCTGTGTTCGGGTGGAGCGCAGGGTGGGGGAAGGACCTAAATATAGAGGGGACGCTCTATAAAGTGTCAGGCTTATGGCGACTACAATATGGCACCTCACCCCCAATAACCGGCACAGATATTTTTCCAACGTTCTTGAAAATCGACTGGACGCTCATCATTTCGATTGTGCTCAGTTTCGTCGCGCTTGTTTTTACGTTTGACGCAGTTTCTGGAGAACTGGAACGGGGAACACTCCGTCTCACATTGTCCAATTCTATTGCACGAGGCACCTTACTCGTCGGTAAGTTTTTAAGTACGCTTATTAGCCTCGGGGTGGCGCTTCTGAGTGGCATCTTAATTAACCTGCTGCTTCTTCACCTTTCAGGCACGCTCCAATTAAATGGGGAGGAATGGATTAGAATCGGAGGGATTTTCGCGGTGAGCCTCATCTATCTTTCGCTTTTCAGCGCCCTCGGACTCCTCGTATCTTCTCTGGTGGAGCGTTCCGCAACAAGCCTCGTTATGCTTCTACTGATATGGATTATTTGGGTTGTCCTAATACCGGCAACGCTAGGAACAATTTTGAGTGGGCTGAATCTTCCACAAGCGAATCGTGACTACAGCGAACTGCGTTCCGCCCAACTTAAAGAAATTACAGAACGTTATGAAGCGCGTGGATTATATAACAAAGCTCCAACCCGCGCCCGACCGCCAACGCCTGCAACGTTACTCTGGGCGAAGTTCTTGAACGAGGAAGCGCAAGCCAATCGCGGCTTAAATAAAGAATTCTTAACAGCACGGATATATCAGATTCAGGTTGCAAGGAATTTCAATCGTGTTTCACCTGCAGCGATTGCGCAGTACGTGATTGAATCTTTCGCTGGAACAGGGTTCCAAAGACATCTGAATTTCTTGAAAAATGCGGAGAATTATGCGAAGGAATTCAACAATTTTCTAATCTCAGCCGACCGCGCGGATTCAGACAGTCCACACGTCCCCTTCGTTAGAGAAGGCATGTCTGATAAGCCGGTTCCGTTTGAAAGCATTCCAAAATTTCAGGATGGGGTGCGTTTAGAGAGGATATTTGAAGGGGCGACTCTGGATATGGGATTGCTGCTTCTCTTTTTTACCGTGCTATTTGCATCGGCACATGTTTCGTTTCAAAGCAAAGAGATATAAGCAGCACAAACAAGCCTACAATCTCGATTCGGTGATCGCTCCTACCTTTTCAACTTCCTAACAGCGTTTTCATCAATTTGCCAGCGTCCGATAAGGCGAGATTGGCTGATGAATGCCTTTGCGCTATGGGTATTTTCCCCTGCTTTGCAGGGGCAGATACCACCTGCCGTTTTGTCCAGGTGGTATTAACCTCTGCAAAGCAGGGGCAACATGCCAGTGTCCAAAACTTATTGCATTTAGTGAAGAAACCCAGCAGAAACCTAATTGTTAAAAACGCTCTTTGCTATCCACGCCCTGCTACCACGTATCCCGCACGTCAACGCCTTCATCCGCCAAATAGGTCTTGATATTCTCGATGGTGAATTCGCCGTAGTGTGTAATGGAGGCAACAATCGCCGCATCGGCGTTGCTTTGGACAAAAACATCGCGCAGGTGTTGTGGATTCCCCGCACCGCCGGAAGCGATCACAGGCACCGGCACTAAATCCGCAATGGCACCCGTCAACGCGAGTTCATACCCGGCTTTCGTGCCATCTGCATCAATACTATTGACGACAATTTCACCGGCACCCAAGTCAACGCCACGCGCACACCATTCGAGCGCATCCCAACCGACCGGTGTGCGCCCGCCATCAATATAGATTTCATAACCGCTCGGAATCTTTTCGCTTTCCGGTACCCGTTTCACCTGCATGCTCAAGACAACGCACTGACTGCCGAACGCGCGCGCGCCCTCTGAAATAATATCGGGATTCCGCACCGCACCTGAGTCTATACTTACCTTTTCTGCCCCGGCGAGTAGCACACCGCGCATATCCTCAAGTGTGCGCAACCCGCCCCCGACAGAAAAAGGGATAAAGATTTCAGCGGCGACAGCAGAAACGACATCAATCATAATATCGCGCCGTTCATTACTCGCCGTAATATCGTAGAAAACGAGTTCATCGGCACCGCCTTCATAATAGAAGCGCGCCATCTCCACCGGGTCGCCCACATCGACATTGCCTTTGAAAGCAATGCCTTTTGTGACTTTTCCGGCCCGCACATCTAAACATGGAATTATCCGTTTTGTCAGCATTTTTTAACATACCTTGCGGAGTACCATCCTTTCCGCTGTATACCCCAGGAGCCTGTAAATCTCGTCAGAGGACTCTTAGGTAGGCCTTGCAGCACAACATCTGTCTCTAATTAAGCTTGCGTCAGAAACCCTCCGACGAGATCTATAGGGCATTGTTAGATCTGTCTGGCATTTCTCATTCTCCGCAAGGAATAACGAAAAACCTTGCGTCAGAAACCTCCAACGACATCTATAGGGCCTTGTTAGATCTGTCTGGCATTTCTCATTCTCCGCAAGGAATAACGAAAAACCTTGCGTCAGAAACCTCCAACGACATCTATAGGGCCTTGTTAGATCTGTCTGGCATTTCTCATTCTCCGCAAGGAATAACGAAAAACCTTGCGTCAGAAACCTCCAACGACATCTATAGGGCCTTGTTAGATCTGTCTGGCATTTCTCATTCTCCGCAAGGAATAACGAAAAACCTTGCGTCAGAAACCTCCAACGACATCTATAGGGCATTGTCAGATCTGTCTGGCATTTCTCATTCTCCGCAAGGAATAACGAAAAACCTTGACATCTATAGGGCATTGTTAGATCTGTCTGGCATTTCTCATTCTCCGCAAGGAATAACGAAAAACCTCCAAAATATCATCAAACTCCGTAACCTTCAACATCTTATACATCCCTGCGAGTGTCAAAACGCCGAACCCGATAGGACCGAACACACTACTGACTCTTGCCACGATGCCCTCCGTACCGAGCCAATCCTGTTCAATAACACCCTTTGCTATCCAGCATACAAGCCCCATCACCGCCGAAGCAATTAGGACTTTTAGCGTCAGCGGGACAACCGGCCGAAGCCCCAATCGCCCAGTCTTGCGGCGGAGCAGTCGGAGTAAAACGGCGCAATTTAGCGTTACGGTCAAAACCGTTGAGAACACCACGGCACGCGGGTCCAAGAAAAGTTCACGGTAGATAAACAGATAGTTGAGGCAGATGTTGAGTGCCACCGCGCAAATGCCGACGATAACTGGGGCTCGAATATCTTGGTAGGCGTAAAAGCCGTCGGTCACGATTTTGAGAGCAGAGAACCCAGACAACCCGAACGCATAGACGAACAAAACACCCGCGGTTGCAAGTGTGTCGGCTTCATTGGTGGCCCCGCGTTCGTAAAGCAGCCTGCAGATTGGTTCTGACAACACCATCAACCCAATTGATGCGGGCACCGTTAAGGTTAGCATCAAGCGCAAGGCATAAGAGAGCGCGGTGCGGAAATTCTCTGTATCGCCTGCGGTGGTGAACTTTGCGAGTTGGGGGAGTGCCACCGTTGAAATGGCTACGCCAAATATCCCGATTGGGAGGTGCATAATGCGGTAAGCACTGTTAAGCCACGTCAACCATCCAGATCCCGATGTGATAAAAAATGTATTGGTCAATTGATTGACTTGCACCGCTGCGACACCCAACACAGCCGGTCCAATCAACCAAAGCACTTGCTGCACCCTGGGATTCCGCAGACTCAGGAGCGGACGATACCGAAAACCGACTCGGTACATAAAGGGCAACTGAATGGCAAATTGGGCGATACCGCCGACGATGACACCCGCAGCCATTCCCGTTGTCGGGTGAATTCCCGCCCATTGAAAGAAATAATAACCGCTGATGCCGATTAGCAGCGAACTCAGGTTAAAAAAGGAGGACGCGCACGCCGGGATGCCGAATTTTCCCTTGCTGTTCAATAACCCCATCGCAATCGCCGCAAGCGACACAAAGAGTAGGTAGGGAAACATCAATTGCGTGAGATAGATTGTCAATTCAATTTTACTGTCAAACCCATAGTGTCTGGGGGTATCTAAGTTCTTGTCAAAATCCTTACGTGCCAGTACATCAACGATAGCGGGAGTAAAAATGATACCTAACGCGGTTATACATATCAGGATTAGGAATATGAGATTAAAAATGCGGTTCGCGAGGTTCCACGCTGCTTCTTCGCCCTCTTCGCCTTCGGTGGCAAGAAATGTGGTAATAAACGCCTTGCTCAAGATGCCCTCGCCGAACAGGTCGCGAAGGAAGTTAGGGATACGGAACGCAAGGTAATAAGCATCTGCGCCCACCCCGGATAGAAAATAGTAGCGTATCGCGACTTCGCGGGCGAGCCCTAATACCCGCGAGCCCATCACAGCGATGCTGACGATGCCCGCGGCACGGGTGACGTTTGGATTCTGTTTCTCTGAGGATTTCGTTTCGTCTTCCATAAGGGTTTTGCACACGCCGGGTGCCGTAACAAATCGGATATAAGACACCGATGCGTCCAAGAACGCCTTTTTCTGTATACAGAAAAAGCACAGGGTATTCACCCCTGCTTTGCAGGGGTTGCTACCACCTAACAAATATTGTAATACAATATTTGGCGTTCTTGGGCGAAGTTCTCGTTTTTATTTCAAGAAGGCAACGACGACTGCGCAAACGGCTACAAAAATGGAAATGCCGGTCAAGACGACGTGACGTGTCTCTGACTTGCCTTCCAATTTCCCTTTTATCCATGAAACATCGGACCGGATACTGGATACTTCCGCGCTCAACTTTTCATTGACACCGGATATTTCCGCGCTCAACTTTTCATTCAGCCTGGATATTTCTCCGCTCAACCTTTCGAGCGAGGACAGGACTAGCTCTTCAAATCTGTCTCGATCCATGATTTTGTTCCTCCTTTGGCGGGGGCTGTTATGCTAGTTATGTTTTCTTGCCACTAAGGGCGCGGCGGCACCACAACAAGGTGTCATGGATGACAAACCAAGTTGTGCGCGACTAGCAAACAACTTTTGCGGCTAAGGGTATGTCTCCCCTGCTTTGCAGGGGTTTATACCACCTGCGCCCAAATGCGACGTGCATTTTTATTTCTTACATTAACCCCATAACTGACAAATATAGGATACCTTTTTTTGCCGGTTTTGTCAAGGTACTGTAATTTTGGCACTGTATCTATACTTGACTTATGTTCCCAATTAGTGTAAATTTTAAAGTAGGGCCGAATACACTATCCTTGTACGATAAACAGAAGGAGACCCAAAGATGCAAAACAAACGATATTTTACCCTCGAAGAGGCAAACCGATGCATCCCACAATTGGTGGAGGACATCTCGGCGTTACAGGCACTGAAAAGCGAACTGGAAGAACTCCATGCCAAACTGACACCGCTTTTCGAGGTGATTTCATCCAACGGCGGCGATAAACGCACACCCGCGCTTCTCCGAACTGGCGCAGCGTTCCGGGACATTCTTGAACGCATTGCACGCCGCGGTTGTCATCTCAAAGGGCTTGACCCGGGCCTAGTCGATTTCCCACACCTGCGCGACGGCAAGGAAGTATATCTCTGCTGGCGATTTGGGGAACAGGAAATCCACTATTGGCATGAAATTGAGAGCGGGTTTACCGGACGAAAGCCTTTGTAGAAACGACTTCACAAACCACATAGGCAACTATGAAAAATACTCGCATTTTTCATTGCCACCCATTCGGAAAACCAGACGCATAGTGTGGCTCGGTTTTCGTGCCGCTCTTGACGAGGGAACTGCTAAGACAAAAAATAGAAATGATTTGTCGGGCCATGCCCGTGTCCGATATCCAACGCATGGTGGATGGCATCAGTAATATATGCCTTCGCCGCACAGAGTGCCTCAATTAAACCCTTTTCCTGCGCGAGATGCGTCGCGATCGCTGCTGAGTAGGTGCACCCTGTGCCGTGTGTGTTCTGCGTATCAATCCGTTCTGCCTCAAAAAATTCCCAATCGCCATCGCAATAAAGCACATCTGTCGCACTATTTCCGATAAGATGCCCGCCTTTGACGAGGACAGCGTGACATCCGAGCTCGGCAATAGTTTTCGCCGCCGCTTTGGCATCATCGGTGGTTCGGATTTCCGTTTGTGCCAGCAACTCTGCCTCGTAGACGTTGGGGGTGATTACTGTCGCGAGTGGAATCAACGCTGTTTTGAGGCTGTCAATTGCCTCCTCTTTCAACAGTGGAAATTTGCTTTTGGAAATCATCACGGGATCTACGACGAGTGCCGGCGGCGTGTATTCGCACAACTTCCTCGCCACCGTTTCCACAATTGCTGATGAAGAAAGCATCCCCGTTTTGACGCTGGCGACTTCAAAATCTGTAAAAACGGCATCCAACTGCGTTTCAATCAACGAAATTGGCAGATCGAAAGCATCTGTGACAGCGATTGTATTCTGGGCTGTTACAGAGGTAATCGCAGACATCGCGAAACCACCATTTGCCGAAATCGCCTTGATATCTGCCTGTATCCCGGCCCCCCCCCCTGAATCTGATCCGGCAATTGTTAAAATCTGTTTCATGGTATCTTTTTTGGATTCGCGATTCGGAGATCGCTC
The DNA here is from genome assembly GCA_958295855.1 of uncultured Poribacteria bacterium. Classification (GTDB taxonomy): domain Bacteria; phylum Poribacteria; class WGA-4E; order WGA-4E; family WGA-3G; genus CATQHH01. The sequence goes on from OY282383.1 coordinate 3,424,834, forward strand.
CTACTACCGTAGCGCGAGAGCTCCGTGCCTCGCCATACCCTTTTCAACGCCGAAGCCGTTTCAGCACAAGGCATGGAGATAGCGTCTCGCATGGTTTCCTGCACCTGCGGGAGACATGACCCCTGACATAACCGCAACCCCAAACGCGCCGACCTTCAAGCATTCAGCAACCCGCATGGGGGTAATGCCGCTCAGTGCAAAGATAGGCAGCTTTACCTGCTTGGTTAACCGCCCAAGGTTCACTATACCTACCGCGGGCCCATAGCCCGGTTTGCTTGCTGTGGGATAGATGGGGCTATAGGTGACAAAATCTGCACCCTCTGCCTCCCGTTTTTTCGCCGCATCGACACAGTGCACCGAGCATCCAATCCGAAAGTTGCAATCTGCCCGCGCTTTGACTGCACCTACAGGCTCCCCATTCGCCGGGAGATGAACCCCCGCGGCCCCCACATCCAGTGCGACCTGCACGGCTGTGTTGATAAAGAGCTGCGCATTGTAATTTCGACACAGCGCGGATATCGGTTTTGCCAACTGGTACAACGCCGCATCACCTAAATCTTTTTCGCGCAATTGGATAGCGCGGACGCCCACCGCCAGCAATTCAGAGATGACATCAAATAACGGCTTGGGTGCACAACGGTGCCGGTCTGTGATGGCGTACAGCTTAAAACTTTTCATCAATTTGCCAGCTTCCGATAAGGCCAGAGTTGCTGATGAATGCCTTTACGCTATGGGTATTTTCCCCTGCTTTGCAGGGGCAGATACCACCTGCCGTTTTGTCCAGGTGGTATTAACCCCTGCAAAGCAGGGGCAACATGCCAGTGTCCAAAACTTATTGCATTTAGTCAAGAAAGATCAGAGTCCTCTGACGAGATTTGTAACGGCTTTCGAACGACACTAGCAAGCATGGAAATCTTACCACGTGCAAAGCACGTGGCTAAACCTTCCGCAAGGTATGTTAAAAAATATCAGCTGAGATTTGTGACGCAATGCTTTCGTGCGCGTACGTACTGGATGTGTGTCGGGTGTTATGTAGTTAATATTTTTAAGCACTACCCCGGCGGAGCCGTGCCGCGAACGCGCCGTCAACGCCATGTTCGTGTGGAAACGTCTGGAGAAAGCCTTGTGGCGTTGTCGTGCTTTGTGGTACCTTGGGCAAAAACAGCCGAGCATTTTCTACCTTATACATCGGGAAGTCTGCCAAAAACCGACGGATGACTTCCTCATTCTCCATCGGTTCTATGCTACAAGTGCTGTAGACGAGGATGCCCCCGGGTTTAATGTGTTGTGCAGCGTTCTTCAGTAGGCAGTATTGTAAATCGCTGAGGGCGCGAATCTGCTCGGGGGTTTTGTTCCAACGGATGTCGGGGTGCCGCCGGAGCGTGCCAAATCCTGAACACGGCGCATCAATAAGCACAGCATCGGCAGTTTTAATGAAACCGAGGTCAGCTTTTGTTGCATCTAGTGTTCGGGTGTGCACGTTGAGTGCACCGACACGGCGGCAGTTCTCTCTCAACACTGCGAGTTTTTTCTCCGAGATATCTACGGCAATGATTTCGCCAGAATTGCCCATGAGATGCGCGAGATGCGTCGTCTTGCCACCCGGGGCAGCACACAGGTCAGCTACCTGCTGCGCGCCTTGCGGTGAGAGCAGGGGTGAGACTAACATTGCACTCTCGTCTTGGACATAGACATCCTCTCGGTTAAGAACAGCCTTTAACGTTTTTTCACCAGCGGGATGAGACACAGCATCATAAGCGGTGATCGCGCGGTTTGCAAGCACGATACCCTCGGGAGCGATTTTAGAACTAGTGGCGGATATGCCACTTGCCTCAAGTGATTGGCGAAGAGTCTCACGTTGCGTCAGGAGGGAATTGACGCGCAACGCGAGCGGCGCGACCTGATTGCTCGCTCGGCAGAACGCCAATGTCCATGAAACCCCACGCACCTGAAGCCACCGTTTCACTAACCACGTCGGATATGACAAAGAGAGCGAGATATGTTCGAGTGGATTAGATGCAAGCGGTGGATAGGCTAACGTTGTCCCCTTGCGTTGCACGGCGCGCAGCACCGCATTGATAAACCCGGCAGCCTTCCGGCTCCCTCTGGTGAGCTGGACTGTTTCAAAAATCGCAGCATGTGCCGGTATGCCATCAAGATGTAACAGTTGAAACGCCCCGAGACGCAGGAGAGTGCGGTGCCTGGTGTCTAACTGAAATCCGGGGTTGATAAAGTGATTCAGCACCCAATCCAATTGCTTCTGCCAACGGACAACGCCGTAGACGAGCCCGTTTGCCAATCGCCGTTCGCGCCCGCTAAGCGCATGCTGACTGAATGCGCTGTCAACCACAGACGCAATCGACACACGGGCTTGAGAAAGGTTGAGTAAGCATTTCAAAGCAACTTCGCGCGTGTTCATATCTTTTGCTCAAGCATAAAAGAATGTAAGAAATAAAAAAGTTGTTCATTAAAATTCACAACTTGGTAGTCGGGCGATTCATCGCCCGTTACAATTACGCAGCGGCTGTAGTGAGGGCATTCAGTTTGCGAGTGAGACGTGACTTTTGGCGATTCGCCGTCCCTTTTTTGATAACACCTTTACCGGCAGCTCTATCCAGCAGACTCGCAGCGCCACGGCATAATTCCTGTGCCCTTTCAACGTTGCCTTCACTCAACGCAACTTCTGTCTGTCTTAGCAACGTCCTGAGTGCCGCCTTGCGGCGTCTATTCCGCGCACGTTTCTTTTCATCCGCACGCACATGTTTCTTTGCAGATAGTCGATTCAAATCTGATAACTCCTTCTTTATTTTTTTATCAACACACTGAAGAATATACCTCTCTTAATGATACCACAAAAACTCGCGTTTGTCAACCCACAATGAGATTTTGAATTGCAAGTTTTGGAAACCTGCAAGCTGCGCCAAAAACATCGAAAAATAGACCCGAGAGGCTCTTCTGTCTTTAGCCCTGTAAGGGCGAAATGTGCTACCCCCGCAGAAAGTGCGTCTGCCGGTCGTCGAAGTGACGCTCCGATTTCTGGGTGGGACGGAGCCGCCACTCCGCTGGCAACCGCACGAGAGTGTTGATTATCTCCGGGTTCGCGAAGTAGGCATCGTCTATCTGCCAGAATTGAAGGCGAGGGTAGGTTTGCACGTTGTGCTCAAAAGTGCCCATCTCCTCCGCTTGTTGTCGCATGCCAGCACTCACAGGCTCAAGCGTGATAAAGATACCGATTTCCGCGTTGTTCTGAGTCATGACTTGGCAGAAGGCGCGCACTTGGGTGATAGTAGGTTTGCCGGTCTTAACTTCGGCGAGAATGCGGGCATCCGTCTCTTTCATCTGCTGCGGATTCCATAACGTGACATGCCCGGCACCATCATGCCCACCATCACCAACATCTCTCGTCGGGTTTAATCCGAGCCGCGTTACCGCCCAATTTGAGAAGTCGTGATATTTGCGTTTATCTCCCTCTTTCAAGAGTTTGCGGACTTCCTGCATGTTCGTCGGATAGCCTTCGATGTGGTAGTCAATTGAGGGTTGCAACCCATGCCGGTCTGCCAAGCGTTGCCGCATCGGATCCAAGGCGAGGATTGTTAAGTCAATGCCCATCCACTGCCGTTTGAGGGTGTGCGCGGCATCAATCGTAGTGCCACACCCGCAGAAGGGGTCGAGCACGATGTCACCTTCGTTGCTGGAGGCTTTTATCATGCGCTCGTACAGCGCACGCGGCTTCTGGGTAGGATAGCCGAGGCGTTCTTTAGATTGTGAATTAAGTTGTTGAAATTGCTTTTCTTGCACATAAGTCCACACATCGTCACAGGTTTGCCCTTCATCTAAATAATAGCGTTTTCCCACTCCGTTTACATCATATTTGCGCCCGTTTTCGTCTACAAATTTATATCTATCTGGATTCCTAACGGGTTTTGATTGCCGATGAAAGCAAGAATTGCGAGATTTTCTGTAAAAGAAAATAGTATCGTGCTTTCTGCCAAAAGCGGTTTTAGGAGCAGTCCCCGCTTGATAATGCCACACAATCTCGTTCCGAAAGAAATCGTTGTCCTTGCGATTGGCTTGATTCCAGATAGCGTCCATCACACATTTCAGATAGTGAGATGCTGTCGCATCGCAGTGGAGGTAGATGCTGCCGGTGGGTGTGAGGACGCGGTGCATTTCGGCGAGTCGGGGTCCCATGAAGGCGAGGTAGGCACGCATCGCGCCCTTGTTCCCGGATACGGCGCGGCGGAGCACCGCGTCGTACCCCTTGAGGCATTCGTCAAGTGCCTTATAGGTGTCGCTGGTGTGTGCGCGGCGTTCAATGTCGGCGCGAGCATCTTGTGCGGCGGTGTCCCATGTCCACGTATCGGTAAATGCCTTCTTCTGTGCGAGGGAGTCCCTGATGAAGGCGTTATAGTCGCGCCCGCTGTTGAATGGCGGGTCGGTACAGATCAGATGGACGCGTGCGTCGTCTATCTCGCGTAGAATTTCAAGGTTATCGCCAAAGTAGAGTTTGTTCATTGCAACCTCAACAATCAAAGTCAGCTTCAATCTGCTGCTAAGTCGCGCGTCACTGCTACCAATTGGCTAAATCATAACACCTTCTGACGAAAAAGTCAAAAAAAAGTCCCTCATTTTCCAGAGCCCTTCAGTTCTCTACCACTTCTTTAGTCCCGTAGGGACGCAATGTTTATCGCCGCTCCCAAAAAATGCGTGGAATCCCTGAATCCGTAACCGCCATTCCGCCCCAAACCGTATCCGTGCCAAGGGGGTTGGGAAAAGTCTGTGATTGGATTTTAGTGTTTGCGGGGCGAAATGTGCTACCCCCGCAGAAAATGCGTCTGCCGGTCGTCGAAGTGGCGCTCCAATTTCTGGGTGGGACGGAGCCGCCACTCCGCTGGCAACCGCACGAGAGTGTTGATTATCTCCGGGTTCGCGAAGTAGGCATCGTCTATCTGCCAGAATTGAAGGCGAGGGTAGGTTTGCACGTTGTGCTCAAAAGTGCCCATCTCCTCCGCTTGTTGTCGCATGCCAGCACTCACAGGCTCAAGGGTGATAAAGATACCGATTTCTGCGTTGTTCTGAGTCATGACTTGGCAGAAAGCACGCACTTGGGTGATAGTAGGTTTGCCGGTCTTAACTTCGGCGAGAATGCGGGCATCTGTCTCTTTCATCTGCTGCGGATTCCATAACGTGACATGCCCGGCACCATCATGCCCACCATCACCAACATCTCTCGTCGGGTTTAATCCGAGCCGCGTTACCGCCCAATTCGAGAAGTCGTGATACTTGCGTTTATCTCCCTCTTTCAAGAGTTTGCGGACTTCCTGCATGTTCGTCGGATAGCCTTCGATGTGGTAGTCAATCGAGGGTTGCAACCCGTGCCGGTCTGCCAAGCGTTGCCGCATCGGATCGAGTGCCAGGATTGTTAAGTCAATGCCCATCCACTGCCGTTTGAGGGTGTGCGCGGCATCAATCGTAGTGCCACAGCCACAAAACGCATCGAGAACGATGTCGCCTTCGTTACTGGAGGCTTTTATCAGGCGCTCATAGAGGGCGAGCGGCTTTTGCGTCGGGTAGCCGAGGCGTTCCTTGGACTTGCTCGCAATCGGATTTATGTCTGTGATGACATCCTGAACTCTTCGCCCCTTTGACATTGATAAATATCGTTTGAACCCTGGAACATTGCCCCTCGGCGGCCAATAAATTAATCCATTCGCGTCTAACGCCTCCAACTTTTCGTGGACTGATAGAGACTCATAGTTTTCTGGGGGTTCAATGCCTTCGGGCCACGCCTCTCTGCGTGGTGCACTCCAATGTCTACCTACGTCACTCGGATTTATACCTCGCCACGGTTGACCAGAGGCCCCTTTTTGCGTAACACCGGGTGCATTTAAGGAATCGATTCGGTAAGGACCTCTTTCGTCCTGATGGCGATAAGCCCGCTTTACATACGCTGGATCGTGTGCTGTATAGACAGGATGCCATACCGTTTGACTGCTTTTGCTATAGAACAGAATTGTGTCATGGACTCTGCCGTATTGCTTACCGTCATTATGTGCACTGGTGCGTTGCCAGATAAGTTCGTTCCTAAAGTTCTCTACGCCAAAGATAGCGTCCATGACGCATTTCAGATAGTGAGATGCTGTCGCATCGCAGTGGAGGTAGATGCTGCCGGTGGGTGTGAGGACGCGGTGCATTTCAGCGAGACGCGGTCCCATGAAGGCGAGGTACGCGCGCATCGCGCCGCTGCTCCCGGATACGGCGCGGCGGAGCACCGCGTCGTACCCCTTGAGGCATTCGTCAAGCGCCTTATAGGTGTCGCTGGTGTGTGCGCGGCGTTCAATGTCGGCGCGTGCGTCTTGTGCGGCGGTGTCGTAAGTCCAGGTATCAGTAAACGCCTTCTTCTGTGCGAGGGAGTCCCTGATGAAGGCGTTATAGTCGCGCCCGCTGTTGAATGGCGGGTCGGTGCATATCAGGTGGACGCGTGCGTCGTCTATCTCGCGTAGAATTTCAAGGTTATCGCCGAAGTAGAGTTTGTTCATCAGTTTGTCTCTAAACTATAATAGGTTTCTCCTGCCTCAAGGGCATCGCGGATGTCCTCAAAGAGATTGAATGCCTCATCAAATTCGGCAAATTCGGCAATGGTGCGTTTGGAACCATCCTGAGCTGTTAAGACGAGTTGACCTTTGCCAGGGTCTTCCCCTTCTACACGCAAATTTTGGTACTGATTGAAGTTTATGATTTCCAAATCATCCGTCACGATGTACATAATTGTTCTCCTTTATAGGTTGATTGTGAGGGCAGGCAGATGCGGAAACCTACCTTTATGAGGGAAATACGGAGGCGGTTTATTGCAAATTTCCAAAATTGTTTTCATACACTCTTTCAACTTCGCTGGGAGAAGTAATGAACCATTCGTTTCCGGGAGCATCCTGCTTTTGCTTACCTTGTAGTCTCAGAATATTCTGTATTGTATTCTCCATCAAACTTAACTCATCTGTTTTAATAATGAGACCGACCTTGGGGTATTCTGGGAGTGCTGTGCGCGTTTGCGAGCTAATTCTGTTGACAACGTCGTATCTAGTCTTGCCAATCTTGCATGGCCAAGCCTCTTCATCCAGCAATTCTGCTAAACATTGATAAGCCGGGAAATAGTAGAGGTAGACTGACTGTTTACCGGAACCGACTGTCCTTTCAGAATCTAAATTGGCCTCCTCAGCATTCACGCTTTCATCATCCACGCTTTCATTGTCTTGAGAGATTGAAGGGATGAACCAATTTCCTGGACTTGGACTCTCTGCCTGTCCTTTCTTCCTCATTTTTCCCAGAGCTAGCATAACAGGATGGTGGTGCCTGGCCGCTGAAGGCTCTCCACCACGCTCACGATGTGTTTCATCTACAACCCTCATCATTTCCAGTTTTTGAACAGTCTGTCCTGTGAATAGCTCTTGGATGAGCTCTTCGGCTATACCCGGCGTGAGAGTTCGTCCAAAATATTTGTACTGGTTATTCATAAGCATGTCTGCTCCTTATTTTAAGGATCGGTGCGGATGAGGTGGCCCCGGTAAAGGGCATCTCGCGTAGAATTTCAAGGTTATCACCAAAGTAGAGTTTGTTCATGGTAACCTCAACAATCAAAGTCAGTTTCAATTTGCTGCGAAATCGCGCGTCACTGCTACCAATTGGATAAATAATAACACCTTCTGACGAAAAAATCAAGAAAAAGTGCCGCCTTCCCCCTCCGCAGCCTCCTTGTTAGCGAAAGCAAAATCAGGCGAATTTCAGGTGGAAAGTTACCGCGCGGCAGGAATTGATATTGGAGGCCGCCATGTCGCCTTGAACGCCAAGGCCCCCGGCGCAGCGTTAAACCAACAGATTGAAGCCAATTATAAAAATCTATACAAAATCAGTGCAATCTTGACGCGCGGACCGGCATATGGACAGGTGGAATTAAGCGTTAACGGAGCAGTGCTCGGCCAGCCGTCTGATTGCTATCACCCTGAGCGGATAGCCGGGAGCCTGATAACATTTGGCTTTTTCGTTATTCCTTGCGGAGAAAAGGCATGGCATTGGGATTCTTGCATTGCACTGTAGCTCTCGTCGGAGGGTTCATAAGAACCTCAATTAGAGACACATGCGGGTGTCTAATAAGAAACCCGATTTTGAACCGGGTATCTGCCCCTGCTTTGCAGGGGTAAATACCTCATGCGGAAAAATCGGAGCAGAAACCTAATTATTAAAAACGCTCAGCGTTGCGGGTTCGCCGTTCAGATTTTGGGTGAGACTGAATGCATCCTCGCCCGGCGTTTCAACAACTACCGTCGTCAGCGTTTCCCTGAGGATATAGTCCCGATGCGCCTCAAATGCCTCATTCACAAGCGATGATGGAGAATTCAGGCTCAGCTGAATCCGGTCGGACACATGAAACCCGGCTTCCTTCCGCATATTCTGGATTTTGTTGACGAGTTCGCGCGCCAACCCTTCCAGCGTCAATTCGTGCGTCAATGCCGTTGCCAAGGCGACGAATTTGTGCGCATCCGCCTCCACGAAGAAGCCCTCCCGATTCTGTGTCTGTACATCGATGTCTGACCTCTCCAGGGTATACGTCTCTCCCGACGCTTCAACCTGTAAGCTCCCCGTCGCGTCGAGTGTTGCCTTTAACTGTGCCGCATCCGCTGTCGCAAGTGCCTTTGCAATCGCTTGCACGCCTTTGCCGTACTTCGGCCCCAACACCTTAAAGTTGGGTTTGAGCGTAACCTGCGCGAATGCATTCATATCCGCCGTGAAGACGATAGTTTTAACATTGAGCTCGTCGTGGACGAGTGCTGCCAAACGGGTGACAGTTGCCTGTTGCGCTTCAGAAAGCCCGCCGAGCGTAAGTTCTGCAAGAGGTTGACGCGTCTTAATGCCGGAGCGATTGCGCGCAGCATGCCCCATACTGATAACCTCTCGTGTGAAAGCCATATCGGTGTCTAACTGTTCGTCTATCAGCGCGGCATCTGCTACCGGGTATTCCGCAAGGTGAACGCTCTCAGGTGCATTCGCATCGAGAGAACAGACTAGGTTGCGGTAGAGTTCGTCCGCCAAAAACGGGACAAACGGCGCAGCGAGCTTCGCGACGGTTACCAGCACCTCATAAAGCGTGGCGTAGGCAGCATGCTTGTCAGGGCCCGCTTTCGCGCCCCAGAACCGGTCGCGGGAGCGGCGGACGTACCAATTGCTGAGGGCATCCACAAACGCCTCAATCGCGCGCGGGGCATTCGTGAGATGATAGTTTCCCATCTCCTCTCGCACTGTGTCAATGAGCATCTGGAGGCGAGACAAGATCCATTTGTCTACGATAGCACGTTCCGCAACGGGTGGCGCGTCTTTCAAGACATCAACCTGTTCCAGGTTGGCATACATCACAAAGAAACTATAGACGTTATGGAGGGTTCCCATAAACTTCTTCAACGCTTCGTCGATGCCCTCCGGTTTGAAAACGCGCGGTGCCCAAGGTGGGGAGGCAGTGAACATATACCACCGCAGTGCATCCGCCCCTTGCTCCTGCAAAATCGTGGACGGAGCGACTGTATTCCCTCGGCTCTTACTCATCTTTTGGCCATCGGGGCCCATAATGAGTTCAAGGCAGAGGCAGTTTTTGTAGGCAGGCTTGTCATATAGCAACGTGCCGGTTGCCAATAGGCTATAAAACCACCCCCGCGTCTGATCGATGGCTTCGGAGATAAAATCCGCAGGATACGCTTGTTCAAGCATTTCCCTATTTTCAAACGGGTAGTGCCATTGTGCCGTGTGTGCACACCCTGAATCAAACCAGCAATCAATCACATCCAGCACGCGATGCATTGTACCACTGCACTTCTCGCAGGCAAGCACAACGTCGTCCACATAAGGGCGGTGTAGTTCAATATCAGTTGGCACATCCGTATAGGTATTTGCCGCTGCTTTGCAGGGGTTAATCACCTTTCCCAATTCCTGCAATTCGGCGACACTGCCGACACAGTGTTGATGCCCGCAGCTATCACACACCCAGACAGGCAGGGGCGTTCCCCAATACCGTTCGCGGCTCAAACCCCAATCGACGTTATTTTCCAACCAATTGCCAAACCTACCCGCTTTGATATGTGCCGGGTACCAGTTGATTTGCTGATTGTGCTGGAGCATCTGCTCTCGGATGGCGGTAGTCCGAATAAACCACGATTCGCGCGCGTAGTAGAGCAACGGCGTATCGCATCGCCAACAGAACGGATATTGGTGTGTATACTCGGTTGCCTTGAACAACAAACCGCGTTGATTCAAGTTTTCGATGATTTTCGGATCCGCGGCTTTGACGTATTCACCTGCCCACGATTCTTTAACCTTTTCCCTCCCGCCCGGTTCCTTTAATCTGCCATCGGCCCCCACCAATTGCACCAACGGCAGGTTATATTTCTTCCCAATCTCGTAGTCATCTTGCCCAAAAGCAGGCGCAATGTGAACCAAACCGCTTCCCTCCGTGGTCGTTACAAAATCGCCGGTGACCACGTAGTGTGCTCTTTCAGGATGCTGTCCGATATCAAAGAGTGGTTCGTATTCCCAATCACGGAGGGCACTGCCTTTATAGCTTGCGACGATCTGCGGCGGTTCATCTCCGAACAGACTCGGCAGACATTCCTTCGCGAGGATGAGGTGTTGCCCGTTGTGTTCAACGCAGACGTAATCGTAATCTTCACCGACAGCGACAGCGACATTAGACGGCAGCGTCCACGGTGTTGTCGTCCAGACGAGCAGATAGGTATTTTCCCTGTTCTTCAGCGGAAGGGTATCTGCCCCGCAAAGCGGGGATAACACCCTGAACCGCACAAAGATAGACGGATCGGAGACTTCTTGGTAACCGAGTGCAACTTCGTGGCTTGCCAAGGTGGTGCCACACCGATAGCAATACGGTTGCACCTTATGCCCCTGATACAGCAGTTTCCTATCCCATGCCTGCCGGAGCACCCACCAGACGCTCTCAATGTAATCGTTTGACAACGTGATATATGCATCATCAAGGTTCACCCAGAATCCGATGCGTTCGGTCATCTGTCGCCATTCCTGCTCGTATTGGAACACGTTCTCCTTACACTTTTCGATAAAATTCTGAACGCCGTAAGCCTCCAACTCCGCCTTATTTGTAATATTGAGCTGCTTTTCGACCTGATATTCCACGGGGAGTCCGTGCGTATCCCAGCCAGCTTTACGGTGGACGTAATGCCCAGTCATCGTCTTATAGCGGCAGACAGCATCCTTCATGACGCGCGCCAGCACATGATGCACACCGGGCGGTGCATTCGCAAACGGCGGTCCCTCTAGGAAAACAAACGGCGGATCGCCTTTGTGTACTTCCATACTCTTCTGAAAGATGTTGTTGTCACGCCAGAATTCCAAGGTCTGTTTCTCTTTGTCGGCAAACGTGAATTGGGGTGATACCTCTTCAAAGATAATGTTTGGCATGCGACTTTTCAAAATTTGGCCTCCCTTCTATAAACATATCGCCCCTATGGGGCTTGGTTACGGCACGACGGAGCGTGCCTACTACCTTAAAAAAGAAAACACCCTCACCGAAACCGTTGTCTTCAGTGATGGGCGTTGTATTGAGTGATGTTTTATAGGCAGGCACAAGGCCTACCCCTACAAATTAGCCCACCGCTGTGCGACGAATGGCTATATTGGCTTGCAAGCAACGCCAACTTTTCAATAGCATGGTGAGAATGGCGTGTCGTTGCACAGCTTGTTGCACAGCAAGGGCTGCGCCAGCGCGAGGGCACTCTTGATATAATGTAAGAGCGTTTCGATCTACTCCCAGATCGGAGCCTTCCGCCCGCCCTGCGGAAACGGATAGCGATAGATAAAACATCGGACAAGCCTTCTATAAACATATCGCCCCTACGGGGCTAAAGAGGGGAGATACGTTCTTTCGGGCAGGCACAAGCCCTGCCGCTACGTTTGTATTTGTTAATTATGATACCACATGCTGCGGGTAGATGTCAAATTTTTTTCGTTGACAAAACCTTAAATTTAATGTATAATGAATGAATAAATAAAAGTAAAATAGAAATTCAGTCTTTCATCAATTGGGTTTCTTGTTAGAGACACGCGCGTTTGTCTCTAATTAAGGTTGCATAAGAAACCTCGGACGAGAGCTACAGTGCATTCGAGTGTGCATATTGCATTCTCATTACTCCGCAAGGAATGACGAAAAACTATGAAACATAAGAGAAATAAGAAACTACAGCAGATTTCAAGCAAGGCCTTAACGGCTTCCGTAGCCCTTTTGGAGATCCAACATAAGAAACAGCTTACAGATAAGCTGATGCTCGGTGCTAAGGTCGCAGCGGGCAATGGGTTCTTTGTCGGGCCGGGCCTGATTGCAACGAACATCCACTGTGTCGTAGGCACAACATGGGTTTTTGCAGAATCTGTGCCCATGGCAACCCAGTTCCCTATTGAAAGCGTGGTTGCATGTGATGACGAAAGTGACGTGGTTATTCTGAAGGTTGGAGGTGAGAGAACGCCGCTGCCGCTGGCCGACATCGATGCACTCAAGGTGAATAGTCCGGTGTACGCCGTGCGCTGCGTCGGCGAAGATATGGAAGCGAAAGGTGCGCAAGGGGTCATAACACCAGGCACCGTACACAGCCTCGGGCGTAGCCACAAACGCCTCCGGCTAAGAGCTCCGCTTACGCACGGTAACAGTGGGGGGCCCGTGCTAAACAGCAAAGGCGAAGTCATCGGCATCGTTGTCACCGCCGGCAGCCGCGCTGGCAAGCAGACAGCCCGGGCACGCCCCGATTTCGCTTACGCAATCTCTTCAAACGTGCTTAAGGCACTGCTTGAGGGAGCACGAGAAGCCGAACCTTTTGAAGCCTGGCGAAAACAACCCCGGATACGTGCCCATGCGGAGATCTCTCAAGCGAATAGAAAGCAGGTACAGGGGAAATACCACGCGGCAATAAAGCATTATGACGCTGCACTCCGGCTCAATCCGGATTTAGCGGAAGCGTACCACAATCGGGGGACTGTAAGGAATAGCCTCGGGCAACACAGAGAAGCGATAGCCGATTGGGATACTGCTCTTAAGTACAACCCAGAGTTAACCGAAGCCTACTGCAATCGCGGGGCTGCGAAACTTTCGTTGGAAGACGCTCAAGGCTGTATAACGGACTGTAGTACTGCCGCAGAGCTCAATCCGGATGAAGTGTCAGCCTACTACAATCGCGCCCAGGCGAGAATGGAACTAAATCAGTATGTCGAAGGGATTGAAGATTTCGATAAAGCCATCAGCCTCAACCTTGGCAGGGCGGATTTGTATGGTGCCTACTATAATCGGGCACTGGCGAAGTACCTTCTGGGGCAAGCCAAAGCAGCGCAGGGCGATGAGGAGGAAGCGGTAAAGCTCTATCGCGCATCGATTCCCGGCTATACGGAAGCCATGAAGGTTGCCCCGGATGCGTCCCTCACCAGTAGAAACTATAACAACCGCGGGTATTCGAAGTATCTCATTGCCGAATATGAATCCGCAATGGGAGATAAAAAGAAAGCCCGGAATCTCTATGAATCGGCACTCAACGACAGTAATAAGGCTATCAAATTCGATCGGAAAAATGCTTATGCATACTGCACTCGGGCAGTTGCAAAGGTCGCCAGAGACGCGCACGATGCAGCGATAGACGACTTTGGCCAAGCCATCACACTCAAGCCGGATTTTGCGCATGCCTACTACCAGCGCGGGCTGGCGAAGCAGGAAATCGGGAGGCAGGAAGAGGCGGAGGAGGACTTTCGGAAGGCGAAGCAGCTCGACCCGGATGTGGGAAAATAAACGTTTTCATCAATGCAGTTTTGCGGCGAGTAGGTGATATCCCCCGCAAAGCGGGGCTAACACCCTTTGCGCCCAATTTGCGCGTGATTAGCAAGCAACTTTGTGTGAATTAACGAAAAGAAGCGAGCATGTGCAATGCGGATAGCCAGGCCGGGCTGAACCTTAAACGCTAGAAAGTGAGACAACAACTATGAAGCATAATAGAAAATTTCTACTCAGTCTTTTCAGTCTTTTCGCTGTGGGGCTGCTCTTCTCATGTGCACCCCTTCCACAGCAGAACATAATCGTATCAACCCCGCAAAGCGGGGCAGATACCCACTCCGAAAAACCCCGAACGTTGACAGCGGGCCTCGCCGCCGAAAAGGGCAAAGCGTCTATAGTCCGCATTACTGGGGGGAACTTTGCGAAAATTGGGGCGGGTAGCGGTTTCTTCGTGCAACCCGACAAGATTGTGACGAATATGCACGTTGTCTCACGTCCCGGCCCCATTTTCGCAAAACTCAACGATAATGAGACAATCTGGCCCGTTGAAGGTGTCACCGCTTTTGATATAGAAAGCGACCTCGTCATTTTAAAAATCGCGGGGGAAGGCGTGCCACTCCCTCTCGGCAACAGTGACACCGTTAAAAAAGGTGAGACTGTTTACGCTATAGGCTACCCCGGTGGGGGAGAATACAAACTAACGGAGGGAACGATACGCAGCATCCGGCATAAAGACAAATGGCTACAGACAACAGTCGCTCTTTCCGAGGGAAACAGTGGCGGGCCCATGCTAAACAGCAAAGGCGAAGTCATCGGCATCAGTACCGCCGGAGATGATGTCTACAGTTACGCAGCCCACTCAAACACACTCAAGCCACTGCTCGCCCAAGGTAGGCAAGTTGAACCTTTGGCGCAGTGGTATAAACAAAAACGTATCCGTGCGTATAGCTATCACCAGAGCGGAGAAGATAAATACAATGAAAAGGGTTATAGAGCGGCGATAGCCGACCTGAATAAATCCCTTGAGTTGGAGCCTGAATCTACTTACGCCTACGCCACTCGCGGGTTCGTCGCGACGCACTACGGTGAATCTATCGCCAAGTATGGGGACATCGCTCAAGCGCGACAACACTATCACGCAGCGATAAAGGACTATACCAAAGCCATCAAGTTGCATCCTGAAGATGAGGCAAACTACAACGGTCTCGCGCACGCGCGGTGCCACTACGGTGAATATGAAGCCAAGCAGGGGAATGCAACAGAAGCCCGAAAACAGTATCAGGCAGCAATAAAGGACTATACCAAAGCCATCAAGTTAGATTCAGATACCGATATAAATTATAGCGGGCGCGGTTGGGCAAAGCGCCTCATCGGGCAATTGGAAATGGAACAAGGAGAATTCAGCAAAGCCCGAAAACAGTATCAAGCAGCAATAAAGGACTATACCAAAGCCATCAAGTTAGACCCTGAG
This sequence comes from uncultured Poribacteria bacterium, assembly GCA_958295855.1. Taxonomy (GTDB): domain Bacteria; phylum Poribacteria; class WGA-4E; order WGA-4E; family WGA-3G; genus CATQHH01. The sequence goes on from OY282383.1 coordinate 3,440,124, forward strand.
GATGATGGAAACTATGACGGGCGCGGCAGGGCGAAGTACCGCCTCGGGCAATTGAAAACAAAGCGAGGAGAAGTCACTGAAGCCGAGAAGCACTATCACGCAGCAATCACTGATAGCGATAAAGCCATTCAACACAACCCGGACAGTGCCTACCCCTATCATACCCGCGGGGTTGCAAAGGCTGCCCTTGGCGAGTATGACAAGGCAATAGAGGACTTTGATATAGCCATAGAACACGAACCTGATTATACTGAAGCATATCACAGCCGAGGAAAAGCAAAGCAAGCACTTGGACAACAAGAGGCGGCGAAAATAGATTTTACGAAGGCACTTCAATGTTTAGGGAAGGGCACTGTCACCGCGCAGGCATTGGAAAAAGCAGCAACCGAAATGGTGCGGATTCCTGCCGGCGAGTTTGAGATGGGTAGCAAAGAAAATGTCGCCCTCTACCCCGTGCATACCGTCTACCTTGACGAGTTCTATATTGACGCTTATGAGGTAACGAATGCCCAATTCAAGGCGTTCGTTGATGCGAACCCACAGTGGCGCAAAGCCAACATCCCGAGTGAATACCACAACGGCAACTACCTCAAACATTGGCATGGGAACGACTACCCTAACGGCAAAGCAAATCACCCTGTCGTCTATGTGAGTTGGTATGCGGCAATGGCATACTCTCAATGGGTAGGCAAGCGGCTCCCGACGGAGGCAGAATGGGAGAAAGCCGCACGCGGGGGCGTAGCAGCGCAACGTTATGTGTGGGGGAACAACCGCGACCCAAGTAAAGCAAACTACGGATATTACGGAAAACACACCCGACCTGTCGGGAGTTATCTACCAAACGGGTACGGTTTGCACGACATGGGCGGGAATGTATGGGAACTGTGTTTAGATGAGTCTAACAGGGACTTTTATAGAAATTCTCCAAAGAAAAATCCGATCGCCGGTGTTTCCAATATTGAGGCGTTGCTAGAGAATTTCACAAGTGTTCAGACGAAGCGCGTGGCGCGTGGTGGTTCGTGGAATACGCCGGGACCCGCGCATGCGGCGACTCGTGGTAGTGATACACCTACAAACACGAACAGCTGGCTCGGATTCCGTTGTGCAAAAAGCAGCACAGGTATAGCACCCCCTGCAAAGCAGGGGGAAAATACCCTTCCAAGTTTAACCACGCATTGAAAATGCGTGACTAAACCTCGCAAAATGCCGAATCCACCTTAGATACCGATTCCGCAGGCAGGCACAAGACCTGCCACTACAATACCGTAGCGCGAGCACCGCGAGGCGCGCCTCGATACGCTGCCGAGAAACATTACGAGGAGATTAACACAAATGAAAAAGATTCTCAGTGCCGTTTTGACACTGCTCTTAACGGCCACACTCTTTATTTTTGTCACGAACACCACCGCCCAAGTGGAAGAAGCAGACGCAGTTGTGTCCATCCCCGATGCCAACTTGGCCGCAGCAATCCGCGAGGAACTCGGCTTGCCTTCCGGCGCGCCCATCACATCGCATGAGATGCTCAGGTTAACGGGGCTGGACGCGCCGGGGCGTGGGATAACAGACCTCACCGGCCTGGCATATGCAATCAATCTGACAGTGCTGATTCTCGATGAGGCATGGGATGATGAGGATGATGAGTACCTCCGCAATCCGATATCCGATTTGTCGGCACTTGCCACCCTCACACAACTGACAGGGCTGGATCTTCACAACACGGCGGTATCGGATGTGGCACCCCTGGCAAACCTGACACAACTGAAAACGCTGTATCTTGACTACACGGCGGTATCGGATGTGACCCCCCTTGCAAACCTGACACAACTGAGATTGCTGGGTCTTCGCAACACGGAGGTATCGGATGTGGCACCCCTGGCAAACCTCACACAACTGACACAGCTGTATCTTAGCAACACGCCTGTATCGGATGTGGCACCCCTGGCAAACCTCACACAACTGAAAACGCTAGAGCTTAACAACACGGAGGTATCGGATGTGGCACCCCTGGCAAACCTGACACAACTGACACAGCTGTGGCTTAACTTTACTGCGGTATCGGATGTGGCACCCCTGGCAAACCTGACACAACTGACATACCTGGAGCTTTCCTCCCCGGCGGTATCGGATGTGACCCCCCTTGCAAACCTGACACAACTGAGATTGCTGTGGCTTTTCGAAACGTCTGTATCGGATGTGGCACCCCTGGCAAACCTGACACAACTGGAAGCGCTGGGGCTTACCGACACGGCGGTATCGGATGTGGCACCCCTCGAAAAACTCATACAACTGATAACGCTGAATCTTGACTTTACTGCGGTATCGGATGTGTCACCTCTCGCAAACCTGACACAACTGAAAGACCTGAATCTTTACAACACGTCTGTCTCGGATGTGGCACCGCTTGCAAACCTCACACAACTGACAAGGCTGTGGCTGAAACGCTGCCCGCTGAGTTACGCCTCCCTCCACACGCATATTCCTGCCCTACAGGCGAAGGGGATAGAAGTCACTTTTGACAACGTCGCACATCCAGCCCTTCTCAAAATCTCTGGCGATAGACAGGAAGGCATGCTCGGCGCGGTGTTGCTAAACCCGTTTGTCGTGGAGGCGATGGATGAGCATGGCAAGCCGATAGTCGGCAAGCCGGTTCAGTTTGAAATCTTTGAAGGCGGCGGGATACTCAGTGCTCAAGCCGTGAAAGCGACCGTGGAAACGGATGCACGGGGAAAAGCACACATAACCCTCACGCTCGGCACGGCGGCAGGAGTGAACAAAGTCAAGGCGACTGCCGAGGGGATTGAGTCTTGGGTGTTGTTTACAGCTGTTACGACGGAAGGCGCACCGCAACTGGCGGCGGATGTGAACGGGGATGGTATCGTCAACATTCTGGATTTGACAGCGGTTTCGGGTAAGTTCGGAGAGACAGGCGAAAATCTCGCAGATGTGAACGGGGATGGGGAGGTTAACATTCAGGATTTGGTGCTGGTTGCGGGGGCGTTTGGGCAGGAGGCGGCTGCGCCATCGGCGCGGGCGGTTTCGCTGGCGCGTCTGACAGCAGCGGATCTGGAGCAGTGGCTGCGTGAGGCTCGTTCAGCATCGAGACCGGGAGGGCTCTCCTACCGCCGCGGGATTGTGGTATTGGAGCAGCTGCTTGCCAATCTGATACCGGAGGAGACAGCACTGCTTGCCAACTACCCGAATCCGTTCAATCCGGAGACGTGGATACCCTATCAATTAGCAACCCCTGCCGAGGTGACGGTGACGATTTACGCGGCGAACGGTATGGTGGTGCGGACGTTGGCCCTGGGGCATCAGCCTGCAGGGAGTTATGAGAGTCGAAGTCGTGCGGCGTATTGGGATGGCAGGAATGCGGTGGGTGAGCGGGTTGCAAGCGGCGTCTATTTTTATACGCTGCAGGCTGGGGATTTTGCGGCGACGCGGAAGATGTTGATTTTGAAATGATGTCCGAACGGGCGGAGAAAGACATCCGCCCTTACAAGCCAAACGCCCTCAAACGTCTTGTTTTTAGGGCCGCTAGGACTACATGGCTATAGAAGGAAATTAAAGAATGGAGAAATATCATAATGGAGCTTTACGAAGCCGTCAGTCCACTCGATTTTAGATATTACGGTAGCGATGATGCCTTTATGAAACGCCTGTTACCCTACGTCTCCGAGGCAGGCTACGTCACCTATCAGGCGAAGGTGGAGGCGGCGTTGGTACGCACACTGGCAAACTACGGAGTCTGCTCGGCAGCCATCGCCGATGATGTAGAGCAGGCAGTAGATTCGGTAACGGCAGCGGAGGTGTACGAGGAACAGTCGCGCATCCGGCACAACATCCGTTCGCTTGTCAATGTGATTCGGCGGAAAATTAGCCCCGAAGCACGTCCCTATGTCCATTTATTTGCCACCTCAGCGGACATTCTAGATACCGCCACCGCATTGCGGTTCAAGGCGCTCACTGAAAACGTTATTATTCCCGACCTGGTTGCCCTTGAGCAGCAACTGATTGCACTGGCGCGTGCACATGCAGAGACGGTGCAAATCGGCAGAACACATGGACAACACGCTGAACCGACAACGTTTGGGTATGCCCTGGCGCTTTACGTCAGTCGCCTCGGCACCCGAATTGAGAAGATTCACGAGGCGGGGCAAAACCTCCGCGGGCAATTTTCAGGCGCAGTAGGCGCGTTTAACGGCTTGTCCCTCATCCATGAACACCCAGAGCACATCGAGGCGGATTTTCTGGCACTGCTTGGTTTGAAACCGTCCGACACGCACACCTCAACGCAGTGCGTGGAGCCGGAGTTTATCTCCGACCTGGCGTATCAGATAACAGCGGCGTACACGGTGCTTGCTAACTTCGCAGATGATATGCGCCACCTCTACCGCACCGAAATCGCCGAGGTGGGCAGGAAGTATAACCCGCAACTGGTGGGCTCATCTACAATGCCGCACAAAGTGAACCCTGAAACGTATGAGAACATCAAAAGCCTGTGGAAAGCGTTTGTGCCACGCATGCAGACCGTTTTTATGGATAGCATTCTGGAACATCAACGCGATCTGACTAATTCTGCGTCCAGTCGCTTTTTGACAGAGCTGTTTACGGCGTTCGATTATTCCATCTATCGGCTTCGGCGGGCGTTGGAGGAGATGGATGTCAAGGCGGATAACATGCGGCGCAACCTCGCCCTCAGCGCAGAGGATACGATTGCGGAGCCTATCTATCTGTTGATGGCGTATTATGGGTTTCCCGATGCATACGACCATACCCGTAAGTTGATAGCGCAGGTACATCAGACAGGAAAGAGCCTAACAACCCTATTGTGGGAGGATGAGACATTTCGACCGTTTCTTGGCAAGTTGACTGAACCGCAGCGTGAGGCACTCCGAGCCCCAACGAATTATATTGGTGCTTCGGTGCGGCGAACATTAGCGACGTGTGATGAATGGGAAAAACGGGTCACGAATCTCTTAGGTGAGCGAAAGGAGTAAGCACACGCCGTGGGCTAAGGCTATTATCCCCCGCAACGCGGGGGCAAATACCACCCCGTGCTCTGAGGTGAGCAAACAAAAGAAACTTTGATAACGCATCAAGCATAAGGAAAATGCAACACGCATCAGAGAGGCGTGTTCTATATGAAATGTTTGATATTACCTATTTAGGACAGCGATGCTTCCGTTGCCTCAAACGCTATCCGCGTACATCAACAACAGTGAGTTTTCTGCTAATCTTCTGTATCGGCATCTGGACAGGGAAAAGTATTCAATTCAGCAAAATCACCGATTATGTCCGTTCCTATTTTGATACCGAACGGCGCGATGTGACGCAATCGGTTGCGCGCGGCATTATCCATCGGCAGATACAGCACAAAGGCGTGCTGACAAATATCCTTGCGGTGTCGCCAGGTGCCGTGGCCATCCGGCCCTATCGCGCGCTGAGTGCCGGCATCGGCACTGAAACGTTGGTATCGTTGGCGCGGCGGCACAAAGCACTCGTTGCCATAAATGGCGGTTTCTTTGAGATGGCAGGTACGTTCCGTGGAGAGTCCGTCGGTGCGCTGAAGATTGATGGCGAATGGCTCAGCGAACCGGAACAGGGCAGAGCCGTTGTCGGCTTCCGAACGGTGAACGGAAAAACTGAGGCTTACATCGATCGGATTGCCCTACTACAGGTGCTCGTCTTGCCAAGCGGAGATACGTTGACAATTGACGGTATCAATCGTGAACGTGGCAAAAACGAATTAGTGCTTTACCGTCCTTATTTTCATACCGTGACACTGACGATGCCCGATGGTATTGAAATCGTGGTAGGAGCGATCTCCGAATCGCGACTCTTCGAGGCCGGGAGAGTCGTCCACATCCACGATAGACAGGGAAGTTTACGCATCCCTAATGATGGCTATGTTCTATCTGCAAGCGGGAAGAAAAGGGCATTGCTCTTGGCACACCTCTCCGTTGGCGATGCAGTACAGATTCGCGAGACGGTCGTTCCCGAGCATGTAGGTGACAGCAACTTGTGGGCAACCTTTCCACATATTATCGGCGGTGGGCCCCTGCTACTGCGGGACAGGATTGCGCCTTCGACGACAGCGTACGAGACTGAAGGTTTTGATAGAACGTTTCACAGTTTTTGGCATCCGCGCACGGCAGTCGGTAAAAAGGCAGATGGCACCCTCCTCTTTGTGACGATAACGGCATCAGAAGCAGGCGTAAGGCGCGGTGTGATGTTACCACGGCTGGCGAAGTTGTTTCTGGACTGGGGTGCGACAGACGCGCTCAATCTGGATGGCGGGCATTCATCCATGTTAGTGATTCGGGACGAGGTCGTGAGTCTCAACAAACCACACCCGAAAAAGGCGCGACGCGGCAACCGTCGGGTTCGCCCGCTACCAAAGCAGCAGGGGCGTGCAATTGCGGATGCGATTTTGATCTTCCCCCGTGACATGTAGCTTAAAACCCGCTTACCAGCGGCATTCAATTCCCTTGTAACCTCACACACCGAATCTCAACTTCTTATACCCGCTTCACTTCATTCGTAAGGGCGGTGCCCTGTCTCCGCCCGAGTATCGCACCGACACTCGAAAACGAATAGGCACTGCCCCGCGTCCCACTATGCAAAAATTTGCAGAGTTAACTATGCAAAAATTTGCATAGTGTGCAATTTTTTGCATAGTTGGAAAATGCCTCTATCCTATAACAGTGGGGTTTCTTACATTGGCACGATAATTGCTTATAATAAGGGTATGCTGAGAAGTGCTCAGCAAAGAGGAATATCACATGCGAAGGATAAAGCCAAAGGTATTTTATACCGAAGCCTTGCTCCATGAAGGAGTGTCCCAACTAAGGACATCGCTGAACAACTCGGAATTGCCCGAGGTACCTCAAAGGCCTGGGCATATCGAGACGACTGGGAAGCACCCAGAAAGCGTCACACGCAAAGAAGCGGGGCCAGGGACTGAACGCACTCTCATCCTTCCATATAGTTAATTAATGAATAAGAACCCAGAGGTAACATAATGTTACGCGATGTTTTTTCAAGCAGAGCGTTTGTGGGCGGTCTGGTTTTCTTTGTGCTGATCGCCGCAGGCACCCAGTTGTATAGTTGGCATGTCAGACGCGGCATCCGAGCCGATGAGGCACGGACGCAGCAGTTTCTGGAACACATCGAACGCCATCAAACAGAAACCCACGTTGGGCATGTTGCAGAACATACGTCATCCGAGGGGCCCGGCGCGGTGGAGGTTGCCCCCATCGAAGAAGATGTGTCCCAAACGACATCAGAAAATTCAGGCTGGATACCGTTTAAGACAGAAGCAGAACTTGAGCCTCCATTAGATTTGTTTCGCGAAGAAACAGCGGAACTTGAGGACGCACCTTATGGTGTTTCACCCTTCGGCTTTGGAGCGTTCCCTGAAGTGCCTTCAGATTATCCCGATCCAACCGTTTGGGAATTTGCTGAAACGCTATACGCGATAAGCCCAGCCCGCGCGCGCGATTGGGAACTAAGGGAACGGGTTTGTATCAAACTCTGGCAGCAAGGAAAACGAGCCACAAGTGTTGCAATGGAAAATGGGCTTGTTTACCCCTGCTATCCAAATACGGTTTATGTGAGATGGGGCGAGTCTATTGATGAGAAGGGTAATCCTGTGACACATATTGACGAAATTCTCGCCCCTGGCGATATGTCACAATATAGTGATTACTTTGATAATGACATTATTCCTCCCGGTATCAATGTCATCCCTTATGATGAGGGAGGAATTAATCCTTACACGTTTCTTAACCTCAATTAAAAGGAGAGTTATCATGCAACGGTTCAAGGTTTTCTTTACAATAACGGCTTTGTTTTGTGGTTTAATTCTGATGAGTCAAACTGGCGAAACTGGCGAAGAGACGGAGACCGATGGTTCTCTGGCAGCTAAAGTCAGGGCTGTTTTTAGTGGGCCCGTTGTGAAATCAAAAGCTCGTGCATCTTCGGGATATGATATCCGCGATGGTATCTATGACGTCTACGCGGAAGTAGATGATCGTGTTGATGAGCATTACAATTCCTATTCTCGGAGCATCTACAAACTTGCGAAAAAGTCGCGCCGCAAACAGCACAATTCTAGCGGCACAGCGGACTCTATGATAGATGGGTACGACCGATATCGTGTGTTATGGAGCGCTAGCGCTCATACAACCACCTAATCTCTTCGGAAATGTAAGAAGATGGTGAGGCAGCAACAAGAACCGCTGCCTCACCCTATTCTCGCCCCTGGCGATATGTCACAATATAGTGATTACTTTGATAATGACATTATTCCTCCCGGTATTATTGTCATCCCTTACGATGAGGGAGGAATTAATCCTTACACGTTTCTTAACCTCAATTAAAAGGAGAGTTATCATGCAACGGTTCAAGGTTTTCTTTACAATAACGGCTTTGTTTTGTGGTTTAATTCTGATGAGTCAAACTGGCGAAACTGGCGAAGAGACGGAGACCGATGGTTCTCTGGCAGCTAAAGTCAGGGCTGTTTTTAGTGGGCCCGTTGTGAAATCAAAAGCTCGTGCATCTTCGGGATATGATATCCGCGATGGTATCTACGACGTATACGCGGAAGTAGATGATCGTGTTGATGAGCATTACAATTCCTATTCTCGGAGCATCTACAAACTTGCGAAAAAGTCGCGCCGCAAACAGCACAATTCTAGCGGCACAGCGGACTCTATGATAGATGGGTACGACCGACATCGTGTGTTATGGAGCGCTAGCGCTCATACAACCACCTAATCTCTTCGGAAATGTAAGAAGATGGTGAGGCAGCAACAAGGACCGCTGCCTCACCCTAATAGTTATAACTTTTTTAGGAGGGCATTCGGAACCAAGATAATCGCCTGTTCACTGAGAAATTCAGCACGGTAAGGAAACGTTTGTTATGACGCACGAACGCCACACTTTCAAACGACTCACCTTGCTTCTATTCCTGAACCTGTCGCCGCTTTTCGGAGGCCCAGAGAGATGCGACAATCTGTTAGTAACCGCTGAGGAAACAGAATCTGTTTCGACTCTGGATTCAGAAAACTCGCCCGGCGAGAGTTTAGAACAGGGCGTTTTTATTAGTTAGGGGGCCAATATCCGCCTCGCTGTGTTGGGCAAGTCTTGTGCCCTGCAAAAAAGTTGGGACACTGCCGGGATTTTGACCCATATTAAGGCTGGGGGAGTATATCACAGGAACCAATCGGTTAATAAAAGGGGCCGGTGATGTTGCCGTACCTGGACAGGGAGAACAGTTCCCCCCCGATGTGCGTGTTCTTGATTACGATTCTGAAGGGATAAATCCCTATACATATCTAGACTTACCATAAAGTCAAGAAGATTGTAAAAGGAGAAATGAAATGTTTTTACGAAAATACTGCATCCCGCTCACCGTGTTTGTGATTGCGATCGCGGGTGTGAGTCTTTACTACTTACAGCCACCGCCAGACCCTGTTGTGCCTGTTGTCATTGACAAACCTGTTGAACCGTTGGCGAAACCGACTGAACAACCGAGCGCGAAAGCACCCATTGCGGAGACGGCACAAGGCGGAGACGATCGCGAGCAGGTCGCTCCAAGAAGCGCAATCGTTTCCGTGGAGAAACCAGCACACAGCGACTCCGTTCGGGACGAGATGGGATTGATATCGGCGGAAGAAATAGACGCACAAGAAAAAGCACGCCGTGCTTTTTATGCGTCCCACGGACTTGAACCGCCGCCGCCCGGCTATCGTTATGCGAAACTTGGAGACGGGGCCCCGCAACTCGTAAAAGACAAGGATCCCATCATCAATGTTGTCTGGGGTGAAGGATACCGCAACTATCACCAACTCACGGCTGATGAACTTGCGATCTATAGTTGTTTACGCGGAATAGAGGAGCCGTCTGTCATCAAACGCTACGGGCTTTCACAAGAAGAAGTTGAGTTCGGGTTGGTATGGAAACAGGAACTCTACGAAAAGACGAAGGGGCCCAGACCGACGATAACGGCGCACTTGAGTTATCCATCAAGTAATCCATTCACCGATGAAGAAGAACAGGCGTTGCGTAAGCGCATGCGTGACCTTGAACACGAGTTAGTTCCGCGTCACCAATGGTCCGATGTCGATTATGATTTTTTCGACACAATTATCGCGGATATCCGCGAAACACTCTCAAGGAGATAATCAGATTGATGCCGAGGTGGCAAAAACACAGCGAAAGGCGCAGCCTCTCGAAAACAAGAACGAGGCGCACACTGCAGTGGACACCGTAGATACAAGGACGGTGGACTTTGAACAAGCGGCAACGCTACTTGGAACTGATGACTCGCAGGCGTCTAACGATACGGAGACTCTACCCCTAGATGAAACTTCAGAGGGGCTTGACATGACGGATGCATTCTTACCGGATGACTTCGTTTCAGAGGAAGAAACCGCCGAGGTGCCCATCTCGCCCTTTGGCTTTGGTCCTTACCCTGAAGTCCCGATGGTTTCCAGAGAACAAGGCATCGGACACCGGCTTCCCCCCCAGACAGCAGACTTTGCAGGCGTTAGGGCGATTTGGTTTTCGGTTTTTTGTTGCTTCGACAGAATCAGGCGCGATTCGGAGATGGCTCAACCTCCCTGCCCCCTTCTATGAAGATTAAGTATTTAATTCGGTAAAGTGCGATGTTAATTGTCAGAATAAGGAGGCAACGGGCGGATAGCGACCTCCGCCCGTTGTCAAAAAACCGCTAACTATCCAAATGGAAGATTGCCATCTTCAACTCGGTCATCTCTTCTATGGCGTACTTCGGGCCCTCTTTTCCCATACCGCTCTCTTTGAGGCCGCCATACGGCATCAGATCCGCACGCCACTGCGTACCCCAGTTCACCATCAGATTGCCAGATTCAACCTCTCGGACAAACCGCATTGCCCAATCGATGTTCTGTGTGAAAATAGCAGCACTCAGCCCGTAGTTTGTATCGTTGGCGAGGGTGATGGCCTCGTCAATGTCGTTGACACGCGTCACGCCGACAGCCGGGCCGAACACTTCGTCACAGGAAATTTTCATTTCCGGTTTGACGTTGGCAAGGATGGCGGGGGTAACAAACTGCTCATGCTTCTCGCCACCGGTGAGAAGTTCTGCCCCGCCTGCAACGGCTTCCTGAATCCATTCGCTGACACGGGCGGCATCCCCTTCTCGAATCATCGGTCCCATACGCGTACCAGGTTCCAGTGGGTTGCCGATGCCTATTTGGGCGACTTCTGCTTGGAACGCGTCTAAGAAATCGCCATAGATTTTCTCATGCGCGATGACGCGTTGCGTTGAGATGCAGACCTGGCCTGCATTAGAATAACCGGATGCTGCAGCAGCACGTGCGACCTTCTCCGCATCTGCATCGGGCATAACGATGAGCGGTGAATTGGAGCCGAGTTCCATCGTAACGCGCTTCAGGCCTGCGACATGACAGATATGTTCGCCGACATCGCGGCTGCCGGTAAAGGTAATCTTTCGGACACGCCGGTCTGCACAGAGGGTATCCCCAATTTCTCCGCCGGGCCCAGTCACACACTGAATCGCTTCCGGTGGTGTGCCTGCCTCTAAAAAGAGTTCCACCAGTTTCAGGGCGGAGAGCGGTGTGTCTGTTGCAGGTTTGATGATAATTGCGTTCCCGCCCGCAATGGCAGGCCCGGCTTTGTGGCAAACAAGGTGTAGTGGGAAGTTGAAAGGGCTAATGCCAGCGACGATGCCGCACGGCACGCGCACTGTAAAGCCAAGTTTGCCTTTGGCACCGGGTGCACCTTCCAGGGGAATCGTTTCACCGGTTAATCGTTTTGCTTCCTCTGCGGAGAGGGCGATAATTTCGGAAGCGCGCGTCGCTTCAATTGTCGCCTCGGCTAAGATTTTCCCCTCTTCGCGGGTGATAACCTCAGCGAGTTCGCTCGACCGTTCTACCATCAAGTCGGCAACTTTCCGCAGGATTTCATACCGCTCATAGCCGGTCAGCCCTGCCATGATTTTTGCGCCGCGTTCCGCGGTCTGAATAGCGGTTTCAACGTCGGTTGCATCTCCTCTCGGCACAGTGTCAACAACTGAACTGTCGAAGGGGCTAAGGACATCAATTTTGTTGGATTTGTCGATCCATTCTCCACCTACGTGCATTCGCATAATGCGTTTTCCTCCATATCTTGTTTTCTGCTACGGAAACCCACGGCGTGTGCCTGCTACTTTACCTTCTGGCTTTCAGGGCAGCCCAAGTTGTTGCCACTTTGCCAGTCGCATCCACAGCGGCGTAGCCTGCTAACCCATTCTCCATGACATCGTTTAGTTCATCTTCAGAAAGTGCCTCTGTGAAGAATCCCACTTCGTCAAAAAGTCCTGTGGCTGCAACGTTGCCAGGCCGCGCGCCTATCCAGATTGGCGATTTACTTGTATCCAGCGTTCCACCGCTCGGTTTTTCGCCATCCAATTTCCCATCAATGAACATAAAAACGTTTTTGCCATCATAGATTTTGGCGATATGGTGCCACTCGCCATCGGCAACAATGGTTTTACCGTCAATACGCCCTTCTTTTCCCTTGACATGCCACATAAACACCGGGTAGTCAGCATCGTGAATCCATATATCGAGATGGCGGACATCTTCTGGTTCGGGCCAAACATCTCCATTTCGCCAGACAACGTATTGCCACGAAGCGGCTTCCAACTTAACCCACGCGACAAACGTGTAAGTATCGGCATTGAAAACCTCGTCGTGATCGATGCGGACGTAGCTATCGCCCTTGCCGGCGAATTCTAAGGCACCGCCGAACTTTCCATCGGCAGCCCACTTCAAGGTGCCTTTGATTTCGCCGTCGTTTCCGCTGACTATGTCCTTGACTACCTTGCCACCGTTTTCCTCAAAGAGCCAGGCACTCGCTAAACCGAGTTTCGCAGCATGGACAGAAACATCAAATCCCATCATAGGGATTAACAGACTCAAAATGACTGTGAAAGCCTGCACTCGGCAGGCGGAAAATACTCTCATCTTGTTCCTCCTTAGACGCGACAATTATCAAGCGCGTCCTCATTCAATTCAACGCCTAACCCCGGTGTCGTTGGTACAGGTGCGTATCCGTCAACAAGCGGGATCGTGGATGGCGTGACAAGGTCAAAGGCACGCAAGGCGTTTAGGGTAATCGCTGGCATCGTAGCATTCCGCATCACTGCAGCGAGATGCATAACATAGCAGGTTGTAATACCGAGCCCGACAATCTGTATCCAGACAGGGAGATGCGCAGCCTCTGAAATGGTTGCCTCCCGTTTTGCATTGGCGGCGCGTGAGTCTGGGTAAGCAATAATAAACGAATCGTTCATCTTTGCCCGAATTGCTTCAATCGGATCCGGCGTTCCGAAGTGAATAGATAGTGGCATTTCAGTCTGCCGCTTGATTTCTTGGTATCCCGCGATATCCGCTTGCGGTATCGGCGTTTCAAACGACTCTATATTGTAATCTTGAAGTTGGCGTGCAATTTCAAGCGTGCGTGCCGGCGTCTCAAAGGAGTCATTTGCATCCACGCGCAGCTGATAATCAGCAGGCACCGCTTCCGTAATTGCCTCAACCTGTTCAAGCACCTCAAACCAGGGGCGCGCTTTAATTTTGTGGAGCCGGTAGCCGAGTGCATAAGCGTGTCGTGCCTCTGCTGCCCAGGCATCCGGGTTCATATCAATAGACCAGTATCCGAACGACGTTTTTTCATGAACCTTCTCACCTAACAGTTGATGCACCGGTACGCCAAGTGCCTTACCGATGATGTCGTAAAAGGCTTGCTGAAGGGGTGTCGGTGCCCAGCCGTTCATAAACGCGAACGGATTCCTACCGATATATTGCTGAACGACATCGTCCGATTGGCACGCGCCATCGCCAATCCCGAGCAGCCCAGCATCGGTGTGCACCTTGTAAACATAGTCGATCTGATAAAGATTGCGGCGCGTCATCAATTCGTCAATGCCTTCATGATACGGCACTTTCACCTTGATAACGTCAATTTGGGTAATCTTCATAAGTCAGTGTCCTCGCGTCTTCGTGTCTTCTTGTAGGTACATGTCAGAAATCAAAAAGTTGTTCGCTAGTCACTCACAACGTGGTTGCTAAGCTCGCCTACAAAAAGAGTTCACCGTTTCGGCGTTGAATTACTCATCCCGCCGGATCCAACTCACCACGTCTTCTGCCTCGCCAGTGCCGCCTTCAAACCCATCATTGCCAAATGAGATGAGGTCGTACCCGTACCGGTCATGCGTGCCGGGACGGATATAAATGTACGGATTGCCCCAGGGGTCCTTCGTAATGGGGATTTGAATGTAGGGCCCTAACCACTGCACAGGCACTGGTGGCTCCTCAGGTTTCTCCCACAGTGCTTTTAGGCCTTGTTCTGTTGAGGGATAATCGCCGTTGTCTTTCGCGTATCTATCTAGTGCAATACCGAGCGTTTCAATTTCCTCAGCAGCTTGTGCTTGTAAAGCGCGGCCTGCTTGTCCAAGCAACCGGGGTGCCAAAAGGACCGCGGCAATAATTCCAAGCACGATAACGCCTACTAAAATCTGTATGGATGTTAGTCCTGATTGATTTCGCAGTATAGGAAACTTGCGAGATGCGCCTTTAATATCAATGGGTTTCACATAAAACCTCCGCTTTTTTAATCAGGATTAAAAAGTGTATCATAGATTCCCAATTGTGTCAACTTTTTTGCCAACGACAGCAGAGACATTCCGTTTTTGGCTTTCTGTCGTTTCTCTGATGGGAGAACAGAATACCTCTGGACAGGATGAAACTTAACTTGACACAGTCTGCTGAGCTCCATATAATAATCAACACAGTTCAACAGATATAGAGGAGGAATCCGTCAATGGCGGATTTAACAGCAAGTTTTGACTTGCAAGCTGCGTCAAAAAGGGTTTGCATTGTTGGAACAATGGATACCAAAGGGGTAGAATTTGCCTTCATCAAGGCACAGATAGAATCAGCTGGGGTTTCAACGTGCGTTATCAATACAGGTATCTTGGGGGATGCCCAGTTAGCTCCCGATGTTTCTGCGGATGAAGTTGCACAGGCTGGCGGTTCGTCGCTCCAGGCTTTGCGAGACGAAGGCGACCGGGGCAATAGCGTTGCGGTGATGGCACAGGGAGCCGCCGCGCTAGTTGCTGAGAAACACGCCGCAGGCGAAGTTGATGGGATAATCTCACTCGGTGGTTCCGCGGGAACTACCATCGGGACGACAGCGATGCAGGCTGTTCCTGTCGGCGTTCCGAAAATCATGGTGTCAACGCTTGCATCGGGTGATACGAGCCCCTATGTGCAGTCCAAAGACATAAGTATGATGTACTCTGTTGTTGATATCGCCGGCATCAATCGCTTGTCACGACAGATTCTCGCCAACGCTGCTGGTGCCATCGTCGGTATGGTGAACGCAGAGGTGCCGGCGGCTACAGCAGATAAACCGTTAATCGCTGCGACAATGTTCGGAGTAACAACTCCCTGTGTCACAAAAGCGCGAGAAATCCTTGAAGAGGCTGGCTATGAGGTGCTCGTATTTCATGCAACCGGCACCGGCGGGCAAGCCATGGAAGACCTTGTTAAAGGTGGATTCCTTGCCGGGGTGTTAGACGTGACGACGACAGAGCTCGCTGACGAATTGGTGGGCGGCGTTCTGAGTGCCGGGCCCGACCGGTTGGAAGCCGCAGGACAAGCCGGGCTGCCCCAAGTTATCGCGCCAGGTGCCTTGGATATGGTGAACTTCGGCCCCCCTGACACGGTGCCAGAGAAGTTCAGCGACCGGCAGTTCTATCAGCATAATCCGACAGTGACGCTGATGCGGACGACTGCCGAAGAAATGGCCGAGTTAGGCAGGATTATGGCACGCAAACTCAGTGAGGCCCAAGGGCCAACAACGGTCATCGTTCCCATACAGGGAGTATCGGCGATTGATAAAACGGGCCAACCCTTTGATTCTCCTGAAGCACGCGCTGCGTGGCGCGAGAATCTGAAGGCACACATCGGTGACAATGTCACGCTCATTGAGATGGACGCTCACATTAATGATGACGAGTTTTCAACCAAACTGGCAGAAACGTTGTTGGAGATGAGTGCTAGACGCTGAAAATCCGAGTAAATCGGTATAACTATCGTTTTGACTTGACAAAGCGAACTAAATGTGGTATGATGTAGGTATGAATCACCTAATGTCACCACAAAAGGCTGCGCAGGTGTTGGATATTTCCATCGAGCACCTTCGCAGGATGGAAGCCCGCGGCGAAATCGACTGCGTGCGCACTGGAGGCGGTCATCGGCTTTAGGTATTTACCCCGCTTTGCGGGGAAACCGATACCACTACGATGTCCATAAGTTTGTTGATGCTCAACGTCAACCAGACATTTCTACCATTTGCTACTGTCGAGTCAGAGGAAAAGCGCAGGCGGACGCCCTCGCCGCGCAAGTCGCCTACATGCAAGAAAGGTACCCTGAAGCGGAGATTATCCAAGACTTCGGCAGTGGCATCAACTTCAAGCGAAAAGGACTCCAGAGGATATTGGACAGAGTCCTGTGCGGCGATAAACTCCGAGTTGTGGTCGCCCATCGGGATAGACTCGCCCGCTTCGGCAGCGAAGTCTTTCGATATCTTATCGAGCAAAACGGTGGAGAAGTCGTGGTTCTCAACCAAACTCCTCACAGTCCCGAACAGGAACTTACTTCCGATTTGTTGGAGATTCTCCACGTCTTTTCCTCACGGCTGTATGGACTCCGACGCTACCGTGACGAAATCAAAGAAGATACAAATCTTACCCACAACGCCACAGAGAGCGATACTCCGTAGGTGGGAAGGTATCTCACGTTACGTCTACAACGAGGCGGTGAAGCAGTTTAACAAAGGACGCAAGGTGTATGCGCCCGATTTGCTAAAAACATTACCTGAGTGGACATCGAATTGTCCCCGACATATCCGTGTCGGTGCAGTGATGGATGCACAGAAAGCGATGACTGCCGCACGGCGAAAGTGGAAGGAAACAGGTGCACCGCAACGCGTAAAGTTCCGCAGGAAGAAGAATACCACGAAGTCGTTTTACTTGTGTGCGCAGTTCATCAAATCTCATGGTTTCTATGTCAGGTTTCTTGGTGACATGAAGATGACAGAGCCACTGCCTGCTAAGCCACAAGGCCGTGGTAAGAAAGCCGACAGAGACCATGAAAACGAAGTTAAAGATGGCCGTGTGCTGTTTGAGAATGGCCGGTTTTACATGTGCGTCGCCTACAAGGATAAAATCAAACCGCGAGACTCAAGCGGAAATATCGTAGCTCTTGACCCGGGCGTTCGTACGTTTATGACATTGTTTTCAGAAGGCACATTCGGTTGGCTTGGACATCATGCAATTAATCGTATCCAGAGGCTCTGCCAACATGCAGATAACCTCTATTCCCGCGCAACGCAGGTGAAACGTCCGCTACGGCGTACCCTGCGACAATGTGCACAGAAGATTCAAGTAAAAATCCAAAATCTTGTGATGGAACTACACAAGAAAGTCGCACACTTCCTCGTCACAAACTTTGACATCATCCTGCTACCCACTTTTGAAACGAAGCAGATGATTAAGCGTGGCGCGCGGAAGCTCCGAAAGAAGTCTGTCCGTCAGATGTTGACGCTGTCGCATTACCAGTTCAAGATGTTCCTGAAGCAGAAGGCATTGGAATATGGTGTGGTAGTGATAGATGCGAACGAGGCATATACGTCGAAGACGGTCTCATGGACAGGCGAACTCATCGAGAACCTCGGCGGTGCGAAGACGATATCCGATGCAGACGGTAATCGGTGTGACAGAGATTTGAACGGCGCACGTGGTATTTTCATATCGGAATTGTCACGTGCTTTGAGGGTTCCTCCAGCGAGATAATCGCTGCAAACCACACGGTCGAGATGGTAACGCAATAGACGTTATCTCTGCTCTTGTCTCGATTTGTGTAGGTTCAAAGGAACAGTATAGCGTGAAGAGGATAGGATGAACGCAACCTCTCTTCCTTTGTTGGCGCGAGTGGAAGACTGGAAGGGTGGATGTTTGAATTTTTAGGCGAATATACCGCTAATTTCAAGATGCACAAACCAATAGAGGCAATAGATGACAAAAACCTACAAAACACTTACAGAATCGGATGTTACCCATTTCATTGAGAAAGGGCATATCATCTTACGAGACTGCTTTCCACGAGAATTGGCAGAAGAATGGACAGCGTTCGCCTATAAACGGCTCGGCTATGAACCAGACGACCCGAGCACTTGGGAAGAGCCTCGCATCCATCTACCGTCCATGAATCGTGTACCGCTCCAGGAGGTTGCGCCGAGGGCATGGGATGCTATCAGCGACCTGCTCGGCGGCGAAGAGCGAATTGCGGGTTCGTTGCGCAACTCAACACCCTCATGGGGAGACGGCTTTATTATCAATTTTTCATTAGGTGCAGAAACACCTTGGCAACCCCCTTCCCCGGAAGTCAGCGGCTGGCATAAAGATGGCGATTTTTTTCGGCACTTCCTAGATAGCCCAGAGCAGGGGCTCCTCACAATCGTAGTCTGGTCGGATATCTATGCGAAAAGTGGTGGGACGTTTGTCGCGTGCGATTCTGTCCAGCATGTCGCGCAGCGGTTGTATGAACACCCAGAAGGGTTGCAACCCGGTGGTTTCGGGCAACTCATTGGGAAGTGCAAGGATTTTGTAGAAATTACCGGGCGAGCGGGAGATGTTGTGCTGCTGCATCCGTTCATTTTGCATGCGGCTTCACAGAATCCTTCCGGCCGCGCCCGCTTTATTACTAACCCACCTGTCGCTCTCAAGGAGCCGATGAATTTCAACCGCGACACTCCGGACGATTTTTCACCGGTGGAGTTGGCAGTCCTTCAGGGATTGGGAAAAAACCGTTTGGATTTCAAACCGACAGCACCGCGGGAGCGATTGGTGCCGGAGCGCGTCAAGCGTCAGCAGAAAATGCTGGAAGAGCAGAAAAAACGCCTCGCGAAGGCATAAGGCGCGGTTGGGAAACCGACGCGCGTGTTAGGCGATGTCCTTGGTTGTACCCGGAAATCTGCTCAAAAACCAAACCGAAAACGGAATGTCTCTGATTTTCTGGCAAAAACATTTGACAAAAATTGCAATTTTGTGTATAATTCATGTTGAGGGTAGCACAACTCGCACAACTGCTGCCCAAATTTAGCCACGTATGGGCTAAATTTGTCTTGGCTTCACATCATCTTATGAACGTGACAAGCATGAAGAACAGACACATCAATCCCAATATCGACGAAGCGAATTGTCCCGCGGCCCGATTAGGTGCATCCCGCCCAGAGCGGACTGCGCGTCACGCCGCTCGGATTCACGCGTTATCTTTTATTTACCATAAGTTAATTACCCCCCCCATATCCAATTTACTATCAGTTAACAATTCGTTACATATCCAATCTGGCAGTGTCGGCAATTTCGTTGTCCTGTCTTTGCACCCGCGCGCTGCCTCAGGCGGAAAATGGTTTCGGTCTATTCCCAGGCCGAAGCCTTGGCTGTTTTTGTTGCATAAGTCATACAAGGAATCAATTTAATCTATTCCCAGATCAAATTGGGTTTTGCCGGATGCGTGTTATTCTTACCACAGCCACGGTTGCGAACGTTTCCATCGTTACCTTCCCTATTTGTCCAATGTGGCTTCACGATGATGAATGGAGACATTGCTCGCCAACTCCCCAGTGCACACTTAGAGGTTAGACTATATGGAAACTAACATGTCAATTGCGGAACTCAAACGTGAAAATGCCGAACTGAAATCTGCCAACCGCGAACTGCAAAATCAACTCAGCCTGATGCGCACCATTTTTGACAGGATTAGTGAGGGCGTGGTAGCCACCAATTTAGAAGGTGAGTTTTTACTTGCAAATCCAACTGCCATGGGAATTGTCGGGATGGGGGAAACCGATGAGAAACCTAACGACTGGGCTCCGCATTACGGGACGTTTTATCCCGATAAAGTTACACCCATTCCATCGACTGAACTCCCGCTCTACAAAGCCATGCAGGGAGAGATAACTAACAATGTTGAGCTGTTTATTCGCAATACAGAGAGACCGGATGGTGTTTTTATCAGTGTCAGCGGGAGACCTTTATTGAACGAAACGGGTAGTTTGATAGGTGGCGTTATCGTTCTCCGCGATGTCAGCGAACTCAGGGAGGTGCGGAAGCAACTGGAAGCAACTATCACTGACCTACAGGATCAGACTGAGTTGATGGATGCCATTTTCAATAGTATCAGTGACGGCGTTATCGTTGCGGATAAGAATGGGAAATATGTGCTTTTTAATGAAACTGCCAAACGAATGGCAGGTCAGAATCTTGACAACGTATACATCAAGCACGCCCCCCAACAATTTGGGCTCTTTGAACCAGATGGGCAATCGCCTTTTCCTGCTGAGAAACTGCCTCTCGCACAGGCACTCCGGGGGGAGCCTGCTAATCAAGTTAATATGCTGATACGCAATCCGCAGCTGCCGCAGGGGATATATGCGAGTATAAGTGGCAGACCCCTATATAACGAAGCGGGGGATGTGACAGGTGGGGTTGCGGTTATCTGTGATATATCAACGCTGAAAGAGACAGAGGCGCAGTTGCAAGCCCTAAACAATCAATTGGCAGATCAGAGCGAACTCCTGCACTCCATCTTTAATAGCATCAGCGATGGAGTGTTGGTCGCCGATGAAACCGGTAGTATCACGATTTCTAATCCGAGTGTGGAACGAATTGTCGGAGTGGCGATTTCTTCGGAAGTTCTCGAGGATTGGTGTGACCTCCATGAATGCTTTTATCCTGATGGAATCACCCCCTTTCCGCCTGAAGAACAGCCACTCGTGCAGGCACTCCATGGCATATCGACAGACGACGTTGAAATATTTGTTAAAAATAGCGAGGTGCCAGATGGGGTTTATATCAACGTTAATGGTAGACCGCTGCAGAGCGGGGATGGGAGTTACAAGGGAGGCGTCATCGTTTTTCACGATGTGACCGGTAGAGTCCGCGATGCAGAAGCGTTGAATCAAGCATTTACGCAAGGGAGATTAGAGGTTGTTGATACTATCCTCCACGATATCGGCAACGCAATCAACAGCGTCGCTGTCGGTATCGACACCATCCGCGAGCAGCTTGCTAGAGACCGGCTTGTTAACCGACTCGCCGCGCTAGCTCACGCTATCGAACAACATCAAGATGACTTAATCAGTTACATCAAGAACGACCCGCAGGGAAAGAACGTCGTCCCGTTCCTTCTTATGCTTTCCTCTGATTTCGCCAATACGTACCAAGGGTTTAAGGAGACGGTAGAGCGCGTCAGGGACAGGACGAGACATATCGTTGATATTATCCGAACGCAGCGGATGTATAGGAGCACGGGCAGGGGGCGCAAAGTTATAAACCTCGCAGTTGCAATTTCAGACGCAATCAAGATACTGCAAAACTCAATAGACAGGAGACAGATTCAAATTGAGATTGACTGCGGAAATGCGCCCCAAGAGATTCTGATTCAGGAAAGCCCATTTCACCAAGTGCTGGTGAACCTCATCAAAAATTCGATTGAAGCGATTGATGATTTAACGACATCGGGTAAAGCGAGTGAACTCCCTCGTATTCAAGTCCGAGCCTACATTGATGACGATTTTCTCTGCATTGCTATTACGGATAATGGCATAGGGATTGCGCCCCAAGACATCAAGAAAATTTTCTCGGTAGGATTTACGACGAAAAAACATGGGAACGGGCTGGGGCTGCATTCAAGCGCAAATTTTATGGCTAGATGTGGCGGGAAAATCCAGCCATTTAGCGAAGGGATAGGGAAAGGTGCAACAATGTGCATCATGTTACGGCGTTCCTCGATTCAGTTAGATAATCATCAGGATTTAGAATGGGTGGAGGAGACAGATGGACAATTTTAACACACGTGTCTTAATTGTTGACGACCAAGGCGAAATCCATGTCGACTTTCAAGAGATGTTGGGCAGCAAAAAAAATCTCCTTTCGGATAGTTTGGCAGACGCGTTTACGCCAGTAGATTCCAAGAGCGCCGCGCCCTATCCGCCTTC
The DNA here is from genome assembly GCA_958295855.1 of uncultured Poribacteria bacterium. Classification (GTDB taxonomy): domain Bacteria; phylum Poribacteria; class WGA-4E; order WGA-4E; family WGA-3G; genus CATQHH01. Next base: position 3,462,240 of record OY282383.1, read on the forward strand.
GTTTGAACTTTCGCACGTCTCAAATGGAGATAAAGCATGCCAGATTGTCAAAGCCGCAAAGGAATCGAACCGGCCCTTCGCGGTTGCGTATATAGACATCATGATGCCACCCGGCATAGATGGGATTGAAACTATTCGTCGGATTAGAGAATTTGAGCCGGATCTCGAAATCGTTATCATGACTGCCTACACCGATAAACTGATGCCTGAGATTATCAGGAATATGGAATTGCGTCACAAATTGCTCTATGTCCGTAAACCTGTTGCACGGGAGGAGATTCAGCAGATGACGCTTTCTCTTGTCGAAAAGTGGAATATTGAACAGGAGTCATTAAGACAGCAGGAGCAACTCGCCCTTAGCTATCAAAGGCTTGAAACCGTACTCGACGCTACCGGGGATGCCATCGGAATGTTCGATAGTGACGGCAGACTCCTGTTTGCGAATCAAGGGTATTGCCAACTGTTTGACATATTGAAGGACCAGCTCGGACAGATAACGCCGGAGGAACTCAATGCACGCGTCGAGGCCCGTTTCCGAAAGTTAAAGCAGCTCGAGACGGAGAGCGTTGAGCCCATTGAGAATGTCGAAAGCATTTTGGAAGAAATTGGAGCCCCCGACCGGGCCGAGCCGCGGTCGTTTTATCGTTTAGTCATGTCCGTTAAAGAGGGTGAGGACAGTGTGGCTGGTAAAGTTGTTAGTTATCGGGACATGTCAAGAGAGGCGGATATTCAGCGGATGAAAGCGGAAGTCATCTCCTTACGGGCTGAACTCGAAACTACCTATTCCTTTGATGAAATCATCGGCAAAAGCGAAAAGATGCAGGAGCTGTACACCCGGATTCAACGGGCGATGGAGAGCAATATCACCGTTCTGATTCAAGGGGAAAGTGGCACCGGCAAAGAGCTGGTCGCGAAATCAATCCACTATAACGGCCCTCGAAAAGCGGGCCCTTTTGTTGCGATTAATTGCGCTGCAATACCAGAGTCGCTGATTGAAAGTGAGTTGTTTGGGCATGAACGTGGGGCTTTCACCAGCGCGGACGCGCGGCGCATCGGGAAGTTTGAACAAGCGAACACCGGGACGCTCTTTCTCGATGAAATTGGCGATATGCCACCGGCTTTGCAAGCGAAGTTGCTGCGCGTACTACAAGAGCGACAGTTTCAGCGCGTCGGTGGCACACACAACATCTCCGCCGACATCCGTGTGCTGACTGCCACGAATCGGGATTTAGCGGATACCGTCCAAAGGGGCGACTTCCGTGAGGATTTGTACTATCGCATTGCCGCGTTCCCTATCGTGGTTCCCCCGCTAAGGGAACGGCACGGAGATATTGCCATCTTGGCAAATCACTTCCTGAAAAAATATGTCGCAACCGCCGAAAAATCCATCCGCGCTATTTCCACTGAGGCGTTACAAGTGTTGATGCGGTATGATTTCCCAGGTAACGTCCGAGAGTTGGAGAACGTCATTGAAAGTGCCGTTTTGCTTGAGACAACACACCTGCTGCGCCCGAGTAGCCTCCCCTGGCATCTGCTACAAGTGATTTCACAAACCCCCACAAGTGGCCCGCCGGAGTCCACCGAGATTCTTCCGCTTGACGAGGTTGAACGAAAAGCCATTGTCCACGCACTCGAAGTGGCAGGCAATAATATCTCCCATGCGGCACGGGCATTGGGCATCGATAGATCCACATTTCATCGGAAATTGAAGAAATATAGCCAGCACCAGTAACGTGAGTTCGAAGGTAGTAGGCACGCTCCGCGTGCCGTGACCGCATTCATCAAAGCACTGTTGCAATATGCCACATTGTTGCTTATTGCAACACAACGCGCTGTAACCTACATTATCAACGCTTCCGCCACCCACTCCCACCAAAACTGTTGTATTTTGACACAGCCGGCGAAAAGACGACGCTAAGTCATTTCACCACCCAGCAGGCTGCATGTATTCCCCGATGCTGCCTTGACATACAAGGCTATCCCAGCGGGCTATGGCAATTATAACACCTGTTTTCCCTATTGGCACGGTTCTTGCACATGCTTCTTTAAGATGTGAATATGCCGTCTCGCTGTTGATAGCGAAATACAAACCAATGAGACTCTATTAGCACTAGTCATTACGGAGGAAACTACGATGAATAGATTGCCAAAACCTATCCTAACCTTGTTAGCTGCGTCTCTCTTTTTCTGCGTCATGTTCATGATGCAGATGCCACCGACGAGAATTGAGATGCTAACCTTGTTAGTTGCCTTTATCTTTTTCTGCATCAGTCTCCCTTACACTTTTGCTGAGCCTGTTGGTGAAGGTGAACGATAATGATGTGGACATGTCGGCGTTCGTTTCGGCGTTACCTGATATGCTTTTTCTACTTTTGTGGCGTGAAGTTGCTATTTACCACACCGCAGCCCGTGGAAAAGTGAAAACGATTGTGCATAGCGAGGCATCGCGAGTCGGAGCGCGCGCCTACCTGGGAAAACGGAATACCGCTGTATATGCGATTGACATCATCGCATCCTATCCGTTCACCCCAACCTACGAGCCAGTCTTTTCTTAAATTGATACTTATGGAGAACCCCCCTGCTTCCCCTTTGACAGAGGGTTGGGGAACCGAAATCGGGATTACAAATCAGACGATATTAGCACCGTTTATTACGGAGGAAACTACGATGAATAGATTGCCAAGACCTATCTTAACCCTGTTAGTTGCCGTTATTTTTTTCTGCAGCAGCCTCCCTTACACTGTTGCTGCTCCTGCTGAGGTGAGCGATAATGATGTGGACATGTCGGCGTTCGCTTCGGTGTTACTTCATACTCTTTCTCCACTGCTGACCCTGGTGTTATTGGCCTGGTTGGGTTCGCTTTGGTGTCGGTTATCTAAGTTGCAACCTAAAAACGTCCCTTGTTTGAAAAAAGGCGCAATATCCCTGAGGGTAGTTCATAACGATTCTGTCTGAATCTCGGATTCTCACAGCAAGGTAGTAGGCACGCTCCGCGTGCCGTAACCACCCTCGCCTACCACAGTGTCTAAATAATTATCCGATTTAGTATAAAAAGGGACAATTCAGATATGTCTAAAAATGAAAATAACAATGAAAATAACAACGGTGCGCGGGGTTTGTTTTACGGCATCTCCATTGCTGTCGCAGCGGCGATACTGCTCGGCGGCATTTCCCCACAATACGCCGTCCATACCGCTATTCTGGGCGATATCTTTCTGAACCTCCTCAAAATGGTTGTGGTGCCACTCATCATGTTATCCATGATAGTCGGCATAGTGAGTCTTGACAGCCTGCGCACGCTCTATGCTATCGGATGGAAAACGGGGGTGTACTTCCTTACCACGACAGTCATTGCTGCCATGGTCGGTTTGGTTTTAGTCAACTTTATCCAGCCGGGCAAGAATTTCGGCTCGAGTGTTACGGGTGCCCAGGATTCATCATCAATGGAAGTGCCAGGGGCAGGAAATACCGTCAATCAATGGGAGAGCGAGGAATATCCAGATATGCAGTATACATTGACCGGTGAAGGCTTACGCACAGTCGTTGTACCCGGCATCCGGCAGGGAGAATTTTCCGACAAATATCTCGTTGCACTCGCGGACCAAAACGTTGTTGGGCATATTGCATCCGTTTCAGACATATCCGTGACAGTGAAATCCTGGGTGGCCTTATCCAAAAGTGCTGTTTATATCCGTTCCAAGACAGGTGCGCCTGTGCTGTTTGTTGAAAACATAGTGCCTCAGGTGAAACTCAAACAAAAAGGAAAAGGGCTTGCGTTCAAGCTGCCGATTGTTGGCTCCCAGTTTGCTGTCCCGCAAAACGGGATACTTCACACGTTAAAAGGGTTGTTGCTCGGCCATGCTGCAAGCGGCAGAGAAGGCATGGTGCCGCAGAATATTTTCAATGCCATGGTAGAAACCAATATCCTGCCGCTCATCTTTTTCTCGATTTTTATGGGCTATACCTTGTTGATGCAAGGGGAGGTGGCGCTGCCTGTGATTGACGCGCTCTTTGTCGTAAACAACGCCATCATGCAATTTGTTCACTGGATAATGTACATGGCCCCCATTGGTATTTTTGGCCTGATTGCCGGGAAGATTGGCGAGGCTGGCGGCTTCGCCAATTTGTTGCCAGAATTAATAGCCGTTGGAAAATACAGTACAACAATGCTTTTGGGCTTATTCGTTCACAGTGCGGTGGTGTTACCCCTCCTGCTCTGGGGCATCGGTGGCAGAAATCCATTCACCTTTGCAAAAGGCATGCAACCTGCTTTATTGACTGCGTTTTCAACCGCTTCTTCTAGTTCCACTTTGCCCCTCACGATGGACTGTGTAGAGAATAACAACGGTATCTCAAGCCGCACCGCCATTTTTGTCCTGCCGCTGGGCGCAACGCTTAACATGAACGGCATTTCACTCTACCTGACTGTAGTCTCGATGTTCATCGCGCAAGTGTACGGCATCGCACTCGGCCCGGTAGAACAATGCCTTGTCATCTTGGTTGCGACGCTTTTGGCTATCGGTGCAGCCAGTATTCCAGGGGCCACCTTGATGAGCACAACAGTCCTTTTGAGAACATTGCAGCTGCCGCTTGTAGGTATTACCTACATTATTGCTATTGACTGGCTAATGGAGCGCTTCGGCACGGTAGTCAACGTTTGGGGCGATGGGGTGTGTGCAGGCATTATTGAAAAGTATCAATTTGAAAAATCTGAAAAAACGTTGGAAACTCGGCTGGATTCAGAAGAATTGACATTAGATTCCCAGGTTGCCGCCTTTAAGTAACGTGAGTATAGAGGGTGACAATTCAGATATGTCTAAAAATAACAAAGGTGCGCGGGGTTTGTTTTACGGCATCTTCATTGCTGTCGCAGCGGCGATACTGCTCGGCGGCATTTCCCCGCAATACGCCGTCCATACCGCTATTCTGGGCGATATCTTTCTGAACCTCCTCAAAATGGTTGTGGTGCCACTCATCATGTTATCCATGATAGTCGGCATAGTGAGTCTTGACAATCTGCACACGCTCTATGCTATCGGATGGAAAACGGGGGTGTACTTCCTTGCCACGACTGTCATCGCTGCCATGGTCGGTTTGGTTGTCGTCAACTTTATCCAGCCGGGCAAGAATTTCAGCCCGAGTGTTACGAGTGCCCAGGATTCAGCTCGCTCTCCAACATCAATGGAAGTGCCAGGGGCAGGAAATACCGTCAATCAATGGGAGAGCGAGGAATATCCAGATGTGCAGTATACATTGACCGGTGAAGGCTTACGCACAGTCGTTGTACCCGGCATCCGGCAGAGAGAATTTTCCAACAAATATCTCGTTGCACTCGCGGACCAAAACGTTGTTGGGCATATTGCATCCGTTTCAGACATATCCGTGACAGTGAAATCCTGGGTGGCCTTATCCAAAAGTGCTGTTTATATCCGTTCCAAGACAGGTGCGCCTGTGCTGTTTGTTGAAAACATAGTGCCTCAGGTGAAACTCAAACAAAAAGGAAAAGGGCTTGCGTTCAAGCTGCCGATTGTTGGCTCCCAGCCTGCTGTCTCGCAAAACGGGATACTTCACACGTTAAAAGGGTTGTTGCTCGGCCATGCTGCAAGCGGCAGAGAAGGCATGGTGCCGCAGAATATTTTCAATGCCATGGTAGAAACCAATATCCTGCCGCTCATCTTTTTCTCGATTTTCATGGGCTATACCTTGTTGATGCAAGGGGAGGTGGCGGTGCCTGTGATTGACGCGCTCTTTGTCGTAAACAACTCCATTATGCAATTTGTTCATTGGATAATGTACATGGCGCCTATTGGTATTTTTGGCTTGATTGCCGGGCAGATTGGTGAGGCTGGCGGTTTCGCCAATTTGTTGCCAGAATTCATAGCCGTTGGAAAATACAGTACCACGATGCTTTTGGGATTATTCGTTCACAGTATGGTGGTGTTACCCCTCCTGCTCTGGGGCATCGGTGGCAGAAATCCATTCACCTTTGCAAAAGGCATGCAACCTGCTTTATTGACTGCGTTTTCAACCGCTTCTTCGAGCTCGACTTTGCCCCTCACGATGGACTGTGTAGAGAGTAACAACGGTATCTCAAACCAGACTGCCATTTTTGTGCTGCCGCTGGGCGCAACGCTTAACATGAACGGCATTTCACTCTACCTGACTGTGGTGCCGATGTTCATTGCGCAAGTATACGGCATCGCACTCGGCCCGGTAGAACAATGCCTTGTCATCTTGGTTGCGACGCTTTTGGCTATTGGTACAGCCAGTATTCCAGGGGCCACCTTGATGAGCACAACAGTCCTTTTGAGAACATTGCAGCTGCCGCTTGTAGGTATTACCTACATTATTGCTATTGACTGGCTAATGGATCGCTTCGCCACGGTAGTCAACGTTTGGGGTGATGGGGTGTGTGCAGGCATTGTTGAAAAGTATCAATTTGAAGAATCTGAAGAAACGTTGGAAACTCGGCTGGGTTCGGAAGAATTGACATTAGATTCCCAGGTTGCCGCCTTTAAGTAACGTGAGTTCGGGATAAGAAATAGATTGTCATGCGAGGTGCCTGTCCCTTGCACGCCAGTCTAACGGAAACGATTGTGCCGCGCCTACCGGGGAAAACGGAATGCCGCTGTATATCCGTTCAACCCAACCTAAATTGACACTTATGGAGAACCCCTGCTTCCCCTTTGACAGAGGGTTGGGGAACCGAAATCGGGGTTACAAACGCCTCCCACATTAGGTGCTGTGCATTATGGTGTCTCCTTCTTGCGATGCTGCGCGTCGTAAACAAGGAATTCAATAATTTCCTCAGTAGTTTTCGGGTTCAGCCCAGAGCCCGGTTTTCGCATCATCTTATGAACATATTTTCGCCATTCTTCGGGTGTAAAGCTTGAATTAATCGGGCGTGCCACGGTATGGCATCGGCTACATTTGCGGGTAAACACCTCGTAAGCTGTTTGCATTTTCGGCGGATAGGCGGAGACATCAATAAAGTTGGTGCCCTTATCCGCGGGATAGGTTTTAGGCACAGCGCGTGGGGCACGCAGCGCGTAAATCATGCCAATTCCTACCAGAAGGATGACACCTAGCACGGTAATCCAAACAATAGCCTGTTGCATTTTTTACGAACCTCATTCAATTTCGGGCGGAGACAGGGCTCCGCCCTTAAAGGAATGTCGAAAAATTATCAGACGAGGGCCCTCACCTTCCGCACGATGGTGTCTGCACTGATGCCGTGGTATTCCAATAGTTCCTCTGGTTTGCCGGAGCGGGGTATCCCCTTAACAGCAAGTTTGTGAACGGATACGCCTTCCGTAGCGACAGCCGCCATAACTGCGTCCCCTAAACCGCCTTCAGGATAATGGTCTTCCACGGTGATTAAGGTGTTGTTCGTTTCGGCAGCTGCCTGCTGTAGCGTTTCCGTGTCAATCGGCTTGATAGAATAAAGGTCCAGCACGCGGATGGCGATGCCTTCTGCGGCCAGCGTCTCGTAGGCTGTCAACGCTTCGTGAAGGGTTACGCCGGCTGCAACCACAGTGACGCTATCCTGCTCACTTTTCCGAATCACCTTACACCCGCCGATGGGGAAACGTTCTGCCGCATCGTAGAGAACCGGTGTTTGAGGGCGAGAGGTTCGGAGGTAAACGATGCCTTCGTGTGCCGCAGCTTCCGCGACAAGCCTTTCCGCAGCAACAGCATCGCTCGGATACAACACCACTGCTTCCGGCAGTGCGCGGAACATTGCAATATCCTCTAACCCCATCTGTGAGGGCCCGTCTTCGCCAATTGAAACCCCACAATGCGAACCGGCATATTTAATATTGGCTTGGGAAATCGCAGACATCCGTATCTGATCGTAGGCGCGCGATAAGAACGCCGCGAACGTAGAGACAAACGGAATCTTACCCCGTTTTGCCAAACCGATGCCCGCCCCGACTAAGTTTTGTTCTGCGATGAACATCTCAAAGTACCGATTCGGGTGGCGTTCCATGAATTGTTCCGCATAAGTTGAATTTTTGGTATCGCCATCCAAGGCGACAACAGCGAGGTTCGCACTGCCGAGTTTAGCAAGTCCGGTGCCATAGCCGCCGCGCGTCGCTACCTTTTCACCGGGTATATAGTCCGGTGCTTCACATTCCGTTACGGCAGCGTTCAGATTCTCGCCATCTATAGGACTCGGCAATTCAATCTGGAGCGGTACCTCTGCATGCAACGGCCCGAGTTCCGCTAACGCTTTGTCAAGCTCTTCCCCTTTGGGGATGGCTTTTCCGTGCCATCCATCCGCGTTTTCAAGGAATGAAATGCCCTTCCCCTTAAACGTCTTGGCGACTATCATCGTCGGTTTATCGGTTGAGGCTTTGGCTTGCGCCAGAGCGGGAAGGATTTCATCGAAGTCGTGTCCATCAATGCCGATGGTTTGCCAACCGAACGCTTCAAAACGTCGGCAGTAGGTATCAATATCGAAGGCGTACATAGTGCGCTGGCTCTGCCCAAGGGCGTTGACATCCACAATCCCGATGAGGTTATTCAACTGGTAATGCGTTGCCAAGGCGGCGGCTTCCCACACGCCCCCCTCAGCGGTTTCTCCATCGCCAAGGAGGACATAGACACGGTAATCGGATTTGTCCAAGTATTTGCCGTTGAGTGCCATGCCGAGCCCAAGTGACAAGCCTTGTCCGAGGGAGCCTGTCGCCACTTCTGTCCATTCAAACCGGGGTGTGGGGTGCCCCTCAAGGATGCTGTCTATTTGCCGCAACGTCAGCAGATTCTCGGTTGGGATGATACCGGCTTCAGCATAGGCAGCATAAAGCAGTGGCGCGGCATGCCCCTTTGATAAGATGAACCTATCGTTGTTGGGGTTTTGTGCGTCCGTGCAATCATAGCGCATCGCGTGAAAAAAAAGCGCGGACACGATATCTGCAGCAGAGAGGCACGTCGTCGGATGCCCGGAGCCAGCCTCTGATGTGGAGACAATCGCGTGAATGCGTAAGTTAGTCGCTTTTTGTTTGAGAAGGTTCTTCAAGGTTTCCACAAATTTCGCTTATCCTTTCCTCTTTAGTTCTAAACGTTTCGCTCTAATCAGAAACCACGTTTGTTGACTTCAACCGCTCTGCCCGGCGTTCTGCCGCGACCGTGAGGTAATGCCCCTGGCAGGTTTGAATGAGGCTTTCAAAAATCACAATCGCTTGCGAGATGTCTTGCATTTTGACGTAAGCTTCCGCCTGCCAATACAGCGATTTGGCTATGATTTCATTGGGCTCGTATCGGCTGCCATCCGTTTGTTGCCTTTCGTTTTCGATGGCATCGCCGAATTTTTCAATTGCCAGTTCATAATTTTTCTCTTCATAGTAGGCAGCCACCGCGGCCGCATAGGCGGTGTTATCCGCTTCGTGTGCCCGGAATGGCTCTACCTCAATAAACGTTGGTAAAACCGGGGGCGGCAGTACCTCTTCTGATTCCTCGTCTGCCTGAGAGTCGTCATCCGGTTCTTCTGATTCATCAGGGGGGGCATCACTAACGAATCCTTCTTCATCGTCGTTTTCACCAACAACATCGGAAGCATCGTCAGGCGCCTCATCTGGTGAAGGTTCGTGTTCTTTCTCATCAGACGCCTCAGTTTCGTCCATATTGAATTTCATCTATTTCTCCGTTTCTTTTTTTCGTTTTTATGAAGGCTTCGAATCTGGAAATAGATCAAAACCATCTGACTTACCTTGCGGCCGGGGTGCTTTGCCGTTGCGCGATTTATTACGCCAACAGCCCTTGAAGTGCTTATGAGGTTCTACAAGCCTCCCGGTGCATTCCTATTATTTTTCCAACGCGTGGACTTAGCAAGGCATTGCTATAGGCGAGGGCGCGGTGAACACCAAGCCCTCGCCTACAACGTGCTTACTTGGGGTTAGTATTTAATCTTCACGTCTGCCCAAGTGGTTGTCATTTTGTCAGCCGGGTCAACTGCCAGGACTGCAAAATAGAGGCCATCTTTATACAATTTCTGAATGTCCTCTTGCGCCAGAGCGACATTGAAAATAACAACTTCATCAACGGTAGCATCGCCGAAGCGGCCAGCACAACAAGTGTCATTGCCGATGTAGGCCGGGCCGTTATCCAAATCAATCGGATTCTTCGTCAGATCCATTGCGCTTTCTTCTTCACCGTCAATATAGATGTACCACTCACCGGTATCGCTATCAAAGGTGGTGGTGTACATGTGCCATTCGGTAATATCTTCGGGACCGACTTCGCCGTCGCGCCAACCACCGGGCTTATTCCAACAGCCGCCGTTACAAATCGGCCATGAAACGTTTTTGGTATCGCCGTTAGGATGGATGATATAGGCGGGCCGTTTTTCAACCATCCAGCCGTGCTGGTTCCAATTATCGGTATGACTTTTAACCCAGATTGAGACGGTTATCGCTTCTGTTGGGTTCTCATGGGCTGGAATAACGACATGAGCTCCAGCACCATCCAATTCAAGTCCTTCTCCGAACTTACCCTCCACCCATTTAGGTTTGCCTTCAAACTCGCCATCTAAACCGTTTTCGGACGCATCGGTTGCAACATTCCCTGTGCCTTCATCAAAAAGCCACATCCCGACAACAGTCGCCGGATCTATTGCGGCTGAAGCATTGGAAACTAACAAGATGCCAATAAAAATAAGGCTCAAACAAGCGAGACCGGCGTTTCTAACAACGCTGAAATTCATACAGCTTACCTCCTATTAGTGATGATAAATAAATCAATGGTTTTTACTCCCACCAAGTTGCCAAAAACACGAGCGAGCAACTTTCTTATTGCTTACATGAGTGATTAGGGAGTAAATCGCCCGATAAAACGTTACATATCTCCATTCTTAGGGTTGCATCATAAGTCTCTGGCGAGATTTACAGTGCATTGTTGCATTGTGTTCTCTTAATTCTGCAACATAATTAAAAATCATATCAGATTTAGGTGGATATGTCAAGAAAAAACTGCAAAATGTTGAGAGAATCTCGTTTTCCATATCTTACGCTGAAAAAACAATTGACACCAAAGCAATTTCCATTTATAATAATAAGGGTGGGAGACGAATAAATCTGTAACGGCTAAAGCTATAAGCCCGGAATGCACCGGCGAACTTCGCACGTAAGCACTTATGCCAAGCGTTCGTAAACGAAGAAGAGGACATGAAGCGAATAGGACTTATTTTTTTTATTTTACTCTTTGGTGTCCAACCGTTGTTTGGACAGTTAACAGAACTACAGACCGAGGCGGCTTCGCCTCCAACGCAAAAAGAGACATCTGTGGACGGGGCCCCACAGGATACTGAGGGCGCTTCGGCATCAAAGCAAGAAGAGATGTCTGTAGACAGCGGTGAGCAGGAGGCAGATTCCGCACCAGGTGCCTTGAAACCCGAAGAACCGCTTGACACGCCCGTGCCCGCAGTCGCGAGATGGGAGGGCAAGCGGCGAATGCTAAAGGTTGTTAACGATTATCATTTGGCAGCGGATGAAGTCTTAACAACGCTCGTCATGATTGCGGGGGACGCGACAATACATGGGACGGTAACAGGGAATGTACTCGTGCTCGGCGGGGATGTTGAACTTGCACCAGGGGCACAGGTGAACGGGGTGCTCCAGATTATCGGGGGGCATTGCCTGGGTAACGTGAAAGCGGCACAGGATTTGCGCGTGAGCAATCGGTGGGGGATGGTGCCAGCAGTTGCTAAACTTCTGATGCATCCGCACAACGTCTGGGGTATCAGCAAGGCGGGAAATTTCCGGTTAACAATCGTCAAGTTTGTGCTTTTCCTCTTAACATATCTGCTCGTAGTCTTGATATTTCCAAAGCCGGTAAACGCACTGAGCACGCTGTTCGCGCATAGGCCCATCGGCAGTGTGTTATTTAGCATCCTAATGTTAGTTGTGATGTCGATACTGTTCGCGGCACTGACACTTTCAATTGTTGGAGTGCCATGCCTGCTGTTGGGTATTGCCCTTTTGCTGCCGTTGGCAATATTTGGAAAAGCCGCTATTTTCTTTTTAATCGGGAGCACCCTCCTTGCCGGGCGATTAAAACCGTTTGCGGTGATTTTTGGCTATATTTTCTATTTTATGGCAACTGAGGTACGGTATATTGACTGGGTGGCGTTTCTTGTTGTCAACATCATCGGAATAGGGCTCTGTTTACTGGCCTGCTTCAGGCAACGCTCGGACAGACATCCCTATTGGGCGGAAAGGGTAGGGTAGCAGTGCAACTAAATTCCCCTATTTTTCTCGGTTTGCTCATCATATTGCCGTTGCTGATAGTCTATCTAGCGTGGCTCCGGAAGCGTGCAGTTGTGCCTGTCATCCGGTTCTCCGAGCTTGGGAGTATTCGACAGATGCCGCGCACGCTCGCTGTCAAAGCCCTACCTTTCCTTAAGGGCATGCGGCTCATCGTAATAGCCCTGCTCATCTTGACGCTTGCTCGGCCGCAGTTCTCTCAAAGCCGGGCGCAGCGGTTTGCTGAAGGTATTGATATCCTTTTAGCCGTTGACATTTCTGAGAGTATGCGGGCAGAAGATTTTGAGGGCACAACAATGTGGGAAAAAACGGAATTTCATCTACCCCCAAATCAAAATCGGCTTCAAACGGCTAAGGCGGTTATCGACAACTTTCTCAGGCATCGGGAAAATGACCGGGTAGGTTTGGTTGTGTTCGCCGGTGAAAGTTTTACGCTCTGCCCGCTCACCTTGGATTATCCGGTGTTGATAGAGTTGCTCCGCCATGTGACAGTGTCAATGGGTGGGCAGCTGCAGGACGGCACGGCTATCGGTGATGCAATTGCTACTGCGGTTCATCGGTTGCGCGCCTCGCAGGCGAAGACCCAAATTGTTATCCTCTTAACAGATGGCGAAAACAACGCCGGCACAATTGACCCGGGCACCGCAGCAACACTCGCGCAATCCTTCGGTATTAAGGTTTACACCATCGGCATGGGGAAATCGGGGGGCGCGCTTATCCCTTATGAGGATACCACATTTGGCAAGCGGTATCGCGAGGTTTTAACCTATCTTGACGAGGATACCCTCAAGCAGATTGCCAATATCACAGGTGCCCGTTATTTCCGCGCCACAGACACACAATCGCTGACGCGCATCTATACAGAGATTGACCAGTTTGAAAAGACGAAATTTGAGGTTATCAATTATGTTGCGCACAAGGAGTTGGCAGCTTATGTCCTAATACCCGCAGCACTGCTGCTGGGGATAGAAATTCTATTGAGCAACACAGTGCTTCGGAAAATTCCGTGAATTAGACAAAAAATAGGAGACAAGAATGGCAAATATCATTGCATGTAACTTGGGGAGTTACCGACAGTTTCGTGCCGAGGCGTATGCACACTTGGCAGAAATCGGTTTGACGAATGTGGAAATCGGTGTGCCTTCCGCTGAATCCGTTGAGGCGGTTCGCGTAGAATTGACCGGGCACGGACTCACCGCAACCAGTCTGCTTGGCAGTTGCGATGTCCAATCAGAAACGGTTGTCACGGACTTCCAGGCAACGCTCGACATTGCTGATAAGATGGACGTGAAGATTATCTTTGTCAGCGTGCACGCGGGGGACGCTGACCGGAACGCCGTATATGACAGGCTCCGCGCCATCGGTGAGAACGCCGCACCAGCAGGCATTAAAGTGTGCTTAGAAACACACCCGGATATGGCACACAACGGCGACATTGCCTTGGAAACGATGAACGCGGTTGGGCATCCGAATATCTGCGTCAATTTTGACACCGGCAACGTCTATTACTACAACCATAATGTGACGGCTGTTGCGGAGATGCAGAAGATTCTTGCACACGTCGGTGCCGTTCACCTCAAGGATACAAACGGTGGGTATCGAACGTGGCATTTCCCAACACTCGGTGAAGGCGTGGTCGATTTCAAAACCGTATGCCAGACGTTGAACGATGCCGATTTCTACGGTCCCTTCACAATGGAACTGGAAGGCATTGAGGGCGAAAATCTTGACGAAGCAGGTGTTAAAGCGCGCGTGGCAGATTCGTTTCAACATCTAAAAGATATTGGCGTTATATAGTCTTTTTTAACCATTATAGGCGGGAGGGGTCTTTCATCAATTCAGTTTCTGCTCCGCTTTTTCCGCATGAGGTATTTACCCCCGCAAGCGGGGAATGCACCCTCTGCAAAAGCGGGTTTCTGATGAGTTATCAAACGTATTCCATAGAATTAGGTTTTAAGAATGGGGTTGTAACCCCGAAATCTCATCACAGCTCGAGGACAGAATGCATCGCAAGTACGAGGAGGCATGAAGATAAAAATGGATACGAATCTCTGTGTTATTCGACTGGGTGAAGGGGAACGGGTTGGCGAAATGCTTGGAAACGTCTTGGATACACCAGATATGACGACGATTGGGGCCTTTGTAGTATCCAAGGAACATCCGACTGAACTTCACTATCACGATTACGATGAGTATTGGTATTTTACCGAAGGCACAACAACGGTGACGCTCCGAACAGCTGATGGGCAGGGGGCATCCTATCGCGTCGGCGCGGGGGATTTAGTCGTGACACCTAAGGGCGTTGAGCATGGGCATATCCCGGACGATGTCGTCAAAGGGGTACAGTGGGTGAGTGTGATTCACGCTGATGCGCGCCGTGGGCATCTCCATCGATAAGGTAGTAGGGTCTTTAGAAGGTTTCCCACACGTGGCTTTCTCCCGCCGTTGGGTTTCCGGAAGGAGGGACGACCATGTCAACACAAATACATCCGTTGCCGCGGCGACGATTGGGACGAACCGAATTAGAAGTCACATGCCTCGGTATGGGCGGTGCAGGCCTCGGCAGAGGCGATGTCACCGACGATGAAGCCATCGAGGCGGTACACCGAGCCATTAACTTAGGGATAAACTACCTTGACACCGCGCCGCTCTACGGTGAAAGTGAGCGGCGTGTCGGGCTGGCACTCGCTGATGGCTGGCGCGACAAGATTTATCTCGCCACGAAAACTGGCACCCATCCCGAATGGCGCGGCGATTTTAGTGGTGCTGGCACTCGCCGCAGTGTCGAAAATAGCCTCCGTTTGTTAGGTACTGACTCTCTGGATGTCTGTTTAGTGCATGACCCGGATAGTATGGCCCCTGTTGTCGCAAAAGGCGGCGCCCTGGATGAGCTCCAACGGATGCGCGAGGAAGGCCTGGTTAAGTTTATCGGGCTCGGCGTGCGGCAACACGAATTCCATAAGATTGCCATCGAAACCGGCGTGGTGGATGTGATTTTAACCTATCTTGATTACACGCTTCTGAACCAAACTGCAAACGAGTGGCTGTTACCCCTTGCTGCTGAAAACGACATCGGGATTATTAACGGAAGCCCCATTGCAATGGGATTGCTTTCAGGGCTTGAGCCAGATGTGTCGGCCAGCAGGATGCATTTAGGCACATCAGATGCCGAAAAAGCACATCAACTCTGGCAGTGGGCAACTGACAACAATTTGAATCTGCTGAACCTCGCCCTCCAATTTTGCCTTCGGCACCCGCGGATTGCGACGAATCTGACGGGTTCTAAAAATGCGGCGGAGGTGGAGCAGAATTTCCATGCCTCCATGACACCGGTTCCCGATGATGTGTGGGAGCAGTTAGAGGCACTGTTGTAAGCGGAGGGGAAAGGGAAGGAATGTGACGTGTATAAGGCTGGCAAAGATATGCCTAAACTTGACAGCTTTGTTTACCTTGAAAATGCGCGCAGCGGCTGTGAGAAGCACGCTTAGCACAACGTGGAATGCCGGTATTGCGAAAACGACGAAAACGACGAAAACGTCTAGCACGGCGTAGTTTTTTACAGCTGCAACGAGGCAACAGAGTGTGAGTGCCAAAAGCCACTTTGGCTCGGATTTAAGGCGTGTGAACGCCGCACTCGGTTTTACGATAATGTCTCTGATGTTTTGCAAACTTTCTTTCATCGTTATCTGATGCCTACGTGTTTTCACTTGAGTTTGTTATAGACCCATAAAACAATTCCGACTATGACTAAAAAGCCAATGAATGTCCCACTGAAGACGATGGTTAAAAATAAGAGCGTGTCATCTAACCGCTGCTCCAACATGGTTTTCTACTCCTTAAGTTATTAGCCGTAAAAACATGATACATTCTCCTTTCAAAGGTGTCAAGAAAATTAAAAGTAAACAACAATAAATAGGTTGAATTGCACTATCCTTTCTTTTTTCAGGGACGCGACACGCCGAGACGCTCGCGGCACTTCTTCCGTTGAGAGGTTCGTGAGATGTTTTGTGGCCATTCATATAACAAGCCCTTCAAAAATACCCCTTTGGGTCGAGCCTGTATAAAAAATGGCATTTTTTTAGGGAATCGCAGTTTTTTGCAAAAATGGCGGGAATTCCCATTTTTTCTCTTGCCACAAGATTTATGGGCATCCACAAGGGATGCCCCTACAATGTAAGGGCGAAATATGTATAGCGGGGAGGCGAGTAAAATTTGATGAGATTTCAGGGAAGGGTTGCATTGGTAACCGGCGGCAGCCGTGGCATTGGCAAGGCAACTGCACTCAAACTGGCACGCGAAGGTGCAACCGTCGCTGTGCATTATTCCCGCGCGGTTGCGAAAGCGGAAGCAGTCTGCGAACAGATTCGAGGTTTGGGACAGAAAGCGATATCTGTGCAAGCGGATATTGCGGATAGAGAAGCTGTCAATCGGATGGTTGAGACGGTGACAGAAGGGCTCGGCACAATTGAATTGCTTGTGAACAACGCTGGGGATACCGGGTATATGACATTTGAAGAACTCACGCCAGAGCATTGGGATCGGCTTATCGCGGTTAACCTGACGGGTCCCTTCAACGTGCTCTGGGCAGTCAAGCCGGGGATGATGTCGCAACAGTTTGGGCGTATCGTCAACGTGTCGTCGATTGCCGCGTTGGCAGTCCGTCCGAATCAACTGCCTTATGCGGCGGCGAAAGCGGGGGTAATCTCACTGACGAAATCGTGCTGCGGCCCGCTTGCACCGCACAACATTCGCATCAATTCGGTTGCACCGGGGGCGATTGCCACAGATATGTTAGGAGAAGCCTCACCAGAAATGGTGGAGCAGCTCCGGTCTACGACACCGCTTGGCCGGCTCGGTGAACCGGAGGAGATGGCGAATGTGATAGCGTTCCTCTTAAGCGAGGAATCCAGTTATATGACAGGTGCCACGGTCATTGCAAGTGGGGGACGGATTTTGATTCCGTAAGTGCGCGGTTGGCTTTTCTATATAACTAAGGGGTGCCTACAGAAAAATACACAGGTTTAACGTGTCAATTCAAGCTGCGTATCGCCGATTTCTAGGTCAAACGCTACGAACGTCTGTTTGCCCTCACAGAGGAACGTGTTGCTCTGAAAGTCGCGTCGGGAATGCACTTCACGCAGTGCCCACCCGTTGACTTGCATAAAGCGGATGGGTGCATTGATAGCCAAGGTGAAGTTTGCCGTCGGGAATTGGGTAGAGAGGTGAATAATGGTATTAGGCGGAGTCCCTGTGCCGTAACATTCGACCGAAATATCAGTGAGTTTGCGCGCCATCCAGTAGTGGCCGATCTCGGAGGTTTTCATCCAGAGCGTTTTAGTGCCCCCCGGGTCATAATTATCCAGCCGTGCCTTGACAGTTTTCAGCACGTCAAACCCGCATTTTTCGCCGTTGAAATAAAATCCGGGCCAATGCCCGACGAGGATACATGGGCGTTCCGTTTTGATGATGTGTGGCAAGCGGCCGCCCTGTAAGTCTTCGGTGATAAACCGGTCGGCATCTCCCAAATCGTAGCCTGTCCATCCGCCGAACCAGTCTCCGGCACATGCAACAATGCTGGCAATCGCGAGGCCATTCTCCTTTTCAGCGTTCCAGATAGGTACATCTGGCAGTTCGTCGTGTTTGAGCCAGAGAAAATAGAAGGGGCGCGGGTTGTTATTGACATGCTGCGAAGCGGTTAGCACTGCTTTCGCGTATGCCGCCTCCTGGCGTTTTCCGAATGCGCCGGGGCTCGTTACGCCTTCACACGGGATGCCGACGTTATCGAGTATTTCCATGGCTGTAATGATATAGTCTGTGAGTTTATCAACGGGCGGATGCACCCATTCTACCTGTTCCCATTCCTCGGTGAGTGTGAATGTGTCCAGATTGACGACAGCGGTATGGGTGAGCATCTCGGGTGTCAAATCGAAGTTTGGCCAGATAATTTCTCTGTAAATTCGCAGCCACGCCTGATATTCTACGGTCGAAAAATCGGGAAATCCCTCATCGATGCGCCCCACTCCGGCGGGGTAGGGAATGATGCTAAATTTGCCTTTCACGCCGTTTTCCCAACACCATTCTGCCCACTCCCATGCAAAATCTGCGGGGATTGTTGGCGGTATTTTTTTGAGTTGAGCGGCGTTGCCCTCCCAGCGTTCAGGGGGGATGCCCGGCTGATGTCGTGCTTTCCACGCGTGCCGTTGGTGAATCCAGTAGTAGGTGAGGTTAATCACCGGGCACGAATCGTCAACGATAAGTGACAGGGGCGTTCTTAACAATGGGTTGTGTACAGTAATGTTCATATTTATCGGTTCTCTAATATTTCGATGACTGACAACCATTCCGCTGATAACTATTTCGCTCCGCTTTCAATATCTTCGACACAGCGTCTAATATAAGTCACATCATCTGCCCACAACCCTTCCATGCCATTTTTGACTGCCCACGCAACATCTCGCGGTGTCCGAATAAATCCGGCTTCCACAACAACCCCGTTCGCTTGAAGTTGCTTGACCTGGCGAGTGACAGCGCGTGTAAAGGCGTTATAGAGCGCGAAGTGATTGATGCGAGTCCATCCCAAGATGATGCAGTTTGCGTCAATCGCTGTCGCCGCTTTAAGGAAGTTCGCCATCGGGTTGATGAGAATCGCGCTTGTCTGGAGCTTGGGTTCCAACCGTTTGGTATCAACGAGCAGCTGCTTGTTGAAATAAAAAGTGAGAATGCTGACGATGTGAACGACATCGAAGTATCGGATACGTTCTACGATAATATCAAGCAGTTCTGCAGAATCACCCTTCGGTTCAACGAAGCAGGGCATCTGGTTTTCCTGTGCGAATCGGAGCGCGTCATCGAGGTGTGCAACGGGTTCGTCAGATGCCTCCACTGTCAGTTGTTGTACTTCCTTCCAAGTAAGTTTGCTGAGGGGTGTCGGACATCCGGTGGGTTTCCGAATATCGTCTCGGTTGAAGTCGACGTGAAGGAGAACGGGCTGCTTGTCTTGGGTGAGACAGACATCGCACTCATATCCATCGGCCCCGTCTGCCAATGCTCGCTGAAAGGCGGCAAGGGTATTTTCGGGTGCGCGTCCCATACCGCCGCGATGTGCGAAGAGTTGCATTTTCATCGTTAATTGCTCAACCAATTTCTGCTTTTAGTTCTGTAGAGTGCTCAATCCCGGTCATCACTATGCCTCCGTTTGATCAGCGTTGCGTGCACAACTCGTGCCTACCCGTCATTTCTTATTTGATAAGTTTAACATAGATTGCCGCACGTTGCAAGCTCCTCTGCGTAGGGGGTGCTATCCGGGTTACAAACCGCTCCTACCTCTTCTTATGCCACATCCGCTCGAAGTTATCCTGCGGGGCAAACCCTAAAATCCGTTTCGTTTTGACATTTGAGAACCGCTGATGCGGCAAATCCGCGAAGATATTGAAAATTTCACAGCGCGACGGTAGTTCCGCCAAATCAATCTCCAACCCCAGCCGAAATGCCTCACCTGCATCCCGCCACGTTACCGAAAACGGATACACATCCGTACCCTCTGCAGCGTCGTCATTCTCTCGGAAGCTGAGGAACAAGTAGCAAAGCACGTAAATATCGTAATGTTCAGTGAACACTTTACAAATTTCCTGTCCTAGCCCCTTTGTCAACGGGTAGAGACCGGTGCTCGTGTGGGGCGGAACATCCGGGTTAATCTCATAATCGTAGGTGGTATAAGAATCGCCTTGAATTGTGAAGTGGGGCCCGGTATTAATGACACGGCGAATGCCGTGTTCAACAGCGGCGCGCATTGTGTTATAGCATCCACGCGTGCTGACATCAAATGCCAACTGCCGGTCCTGGCGGAGTACGGAGCAGTTAAGAATTGCGTCCATTCCCTCAGTCGCGCGCATCACGTCATCCAACGAACCGACATCAATGTGCATCGATTCATGTTTCGTCTCAATCTCATTGATGTCTGTTACGCGCAAGGTGTAATAGGGCTCCAATGCCTTAACGACGTGCGGCCCGAGGTAGCCGTTACCGCCTAAAATAAGCACTTTCATTGCTATTCCTCATCGTGTTTGCGCTCGGCACACGGCGTGTGCCTGCTACTTTATTGGTGGCACAAATTGCGGATTAAAATTGAGTTTTGCCTTTGCTGTGCCGACAGAGAAACGAGCCTCTGGAAATTCCGATTGGATATGGTAGATGTTCCATTGTGAAGGTGATGCGAGTGCCCCTTGGAAGGCGGCGACTGCATCGTTGATGCCAAGCCACATTGAATTGAATTCCGCTCCAGCTGCCTCCTCGGCAGTGATGATGGTGCCGAGCCGGAGGCATGTTACATTCAGTTTTCCTTCCCGCGCGAATTCCCGGCATGTGAATTCGCCGAGATGCTTTGAGAGCACAAAGCTATCCACAGTTGGCCGCGGTCTCCAGTTTTCTGTAACGGTCCAGTCTTCACCGTGTTGCTCAAACAGGCGGAGCGTGCTGGCATAGATGAAACGTTTCACGCCCTCCGCCGATGCTGCCATCAGCAAGTTATAGGTGCAACGTGTTTGGTAATCAATAATGTAGTTCTCCGGCTCGTCTGCGGCTGCCAATGTATCGGGGGGTATCTCCGCGATGTGGACAATAGCATCCATACCACGCACCAACTCGTTAGTTGATTCGTCATGGCCGAGTGCACTTTGCACAAAATCGTGGTTAAGAGCATTGGCGTTATCAATTGCGTGCAGTTCTGTTAATCGGAGCGTGTGTGCATCAGCCAACGCTGCCGCCAATCTGCGCGCCAATTCAGAGCCTGCCGAGGTAATCAAAACATTCATGGGATTCCTCTCTATCGCGATTAAATGAAGGTTAAGAATTTCATCCGGTCATGTTTAGCCGAACCTGCCCTACAAAGCGTCTCGAATTTTCGCAGCAATGTTCCCAATCTCCTCTAAATTTCCTTCACTCGGTTTCCATGGTAACCGCAACGGGTCAGCCGCCCAGCGCGGAATCAGGTGGAGATGGAAATGGAACACGGTCTGAAATCCTGCCGCTTCGTTTGACTGGAACAGGTTGAGCCCATCGGGGTTTAATGCCTTCCGCATCGCTGTTGCGAGCGGTATCGCGGCTTCCATAATTTTACTGCCTACCGCTGCGGGCATATCAAAGATATTTCGGTAGTGTTGCTTCGGTATAATGAGGAGGTGCCCCGGGTTCGCGGGTGCAATGTCCATAAAAGCGAGAACGTGTTCATCCTCATACACTTTGGTTGAAGGGATATCCCCTGCAACGATTGCACAAAATAGACACTCCATTGATTCAGTTCCTCAAAATTCAGTAAACCTTAGGTATGTCAGGACTTCCACGGAATGAATGCTGTAGCGGTGCGTTGTAAGCGCGCTTTCTGCGGGGCGCGCACGTGGAAAGTACGCCTACCTGCGAATTATTGAATGTGCGTAAGTCTTATCTGTATTTTAGCACATTCCGCCTAGAAAGTCAATAGAAAAAAGAGTTGTGTTTTTAGAGGGCTATCGTGAAATGTCCGCTAAGGTTACACGTTCTTGGTGAAAAAAGCAGTTGACATTTTCTTGCAATCTCGGTACAATTAGGAGTGGAGGATATGCTATAACGATGACACAAAAACCAAAGCCGCCTGTGCCGGCACGGCGATTTGATATTACCTCAAAAGACATCATTCATAACAATGCCGATGATTGGATCAGATTCGCAATCGGCATCCCCGAAGCAAAGGCCCTCGCAGTGCTTGACACCGAGCAGCCGACTGTCACATCGCATCGCGCAGATATTTTCATAGAAGCGGAGATACCTGGCAAGGAGATCATCGCGCATTTTGAGGTGCAAACGCACGACAGCACACAGAAACCTATGCCCTATCGCGTCGCAGGGTATGCAGGCAGATGCCTTGAATTCTTTGAAAAAGAGGTCTGTTCCCACGTCATTTACCTGCATCCGAAGGCAGGCCGCAATGACCCGGGGGAATATGTGCAGAATATCAGCGGCTATCAGATTCGCATCCAGTATAAGGTGATTCGTCTGTGCGACGTAGAGGGACAGCCGATTCTGGATGCGAAGGTGAAAGGGGTGATTCCGTTTGCGCCGTTGATGAAACCTCCGGCGGGTGTCACGACGGAGCAATGGTTTGCTCACTGTGTTGAAGCCGCCAAGTCCATCCCGCAGGATGTGTCTGACCAAGGCGATTATCTTGCGGGGATGGGTATCTTGAGTGGGTTAGTACTTGACTTTGAAATCATTAAGAAATTTATATCGGAGGAACTCATGTACGAATCATCTGTTGTCCAACACTACCTGCAACAAGGGCTGGAGCAAGGGTTGGAGCAAGGGCTGGAGCAAGGGCTGGAGCAAGGGCTGGAGCAAGGGCTGGAGCAAGGTGCTCGCGAAAGCACCATCGAAAGCATTCTTGATGTGCTTGAGGTGCGGTTCCATTCTCATGAAGTGCAAGCCTTAAAACCGGCACTTGACTCTATTGCGCAACTGCAACCTCTCAAGCAGTTGCTTCGCGAAGCAGCACGCGCCCGTAGCCTCAATGAATTCACGCATCAATTGGAATCCTCAAATGGGAAGTGAGTCCACCGGTGCCGATAGGCGTATCTGGTTCGCGGATAGGCGGGACGCTGTGACAGCCGATTCTGGATGCGAAGGTGAAAGGGGTGATTCCGTTTGCGCCGTTGATGAAACCGCCGGCGGGTGTCACGACGGAGCAGTGGTTTGCTCACTGTGTTGAAGCCGCCAAGTCCATCCCGCAGGATGTGTCTGACCAAGGCGATTACCTTGCGGGGATGGGTATCTTGAGTGGGTTAGTGCTTGACTTTGAAATCATTAAGAAATTTATATCGGAGGAACTCATGTACGAATCATCTGTTGTCCAACACTACCTGCAACAAGGGCTGGAGCAAGGGCTGGAGCAAGGGCTGGAGCAAGGGCTGGAACAAGGGCTGGAGCAAGGGCTGGAGCAAGGGCTGGAACAAGGTGCTCGCGAAAGCACCATCGAAAGCATTCTTGATGTGCTTGAGGTGCGGTTCCATTCTCATGAAGTGCAAGCCTTAAAACCGGCACTTGACTCTATTGCGCAACTGCAACCTCTCAAGCAGTTGCTTCGCGAAGCAGCACGCGCCCGTAGCCTCAATGAATTCACGCATCAATTGGAATCCTCAAATGGGAAGTGAGTCCACCGGTGCCGATAGGCGTATCTGGTTCGCGGATAGGCGGGACGCTGTACAGCCGTATCCTTGCTTCGCGCTCCTGAGAACCCTGTGGGATATCTGTTTGTAATTCAGAAACCGAATGTAGCGCAATCTGTTAGATTGCAGCTGTCGCATCACAAACTAACAGTTTGTGCTACGGAACAGGGTTTCTTGATAGGTTGGGTTGGCAATGATACAAAACCCCTACACCCTTATTCACGAAGACACAGGGACAGCAGCCCGCGTTGGTAAACTTCACACCGCACACGGTGTTGTGAATACGCCGATATTTATGCCAGTCGGCACGCGAGGCACTGTCAAAGCATGCACACCCCAAGTGCTCGCTGAGCAGATTCGCGCAGAAATTATTCTCGCCAATACCTACCACCTCTACCTACGTCCCGGACACGAGATTGTCCACGAAGCGGGCGGTTTGCATCCGTTTATGGGATGGCAGAAACCGATTTTAACCGATAGTGGCGGGTTTCAGGTTTTTAGCCTCGGTCCGCTGCGCACGATTACTGAGGAAGGTGTGGCATTTCGTTCCACGATAGATGGCACCAAACACTTTATTAGCCCTGAACGTTCGATCGAAATCCAGAATGCGCTCGGCGCAGATATTATCATGACGTTTGATGAATGCCCCGCGTTACCGAACGACTACGCGTATCTTAAGAATTCAATGGAGATGACGTTGCGATGGGCAGGGAGGTGTCGGGAGGCACATCGGAATCCGCATCAGCTGCTCTTTGGCATTGTGCAAGGCGGCATGGTGCGAGACCTGCGACAGGCGAGCGTGGAAGGTACCGTATCGATTGGTTTTCCGGGGTATGCGATCGGCGGCTTGAGCGTCGGAGAAGAGAAGAACGTGATGTACGAGACACTCGCCTATACTGCGCCCCTCTTACCGAAAGATAAACCGCGCTATTTGATGGGGGTCGGCACGCCTGAAGACCTGGTCTACGGAGTCCGCTGCGGTATTGATATGTTCGATTGTGTGATGCCGACCCGGAACGCGCGCAACGGCTCCCTGTTTACGACAGAGGGGATTGTGCGAATTCGCAATGCCAAATACAAGCGTGATTTTAGCCCCTTAGATGCAGCGTGTGTTTGTTATACCTGTCAAAATTTCACGCGCGCTTATCTCCGGCACCTGCACATTGAAAATGAGATCCTCGGTTCACAACTGCACACGCTACACAATTTGCATTTTTATCTCAGCCTCATGCGCGGGATTCGGCACGCTATCTGCGATGGAAGTTTTGCTAAGCTTGTCAGCGCAACAGCCAGAGCGCAACTTCAAACCACGAACCGAAGAATAGACGATGATTCGCCCGACTGCAAACCAAGCGGAACACCGAACAACATTGGGACATTGGTGAAGTTAGGGCAGTCTACCCAACCAAATACTTAAACACAGCAGACAGGTTGTCATCAGGCGAATAGAGCTGGGAGACATTCAATTTGTTTTCAATGAGAATCTGAGGAAGGCGCGCGTAAAAAGCGTCGGGCTTGGTGGTTTCAAGGATAACATCGCCTGTCTCATCGCCAAAGGTAACACTCAGAATATCTTCAAAGGGAAGACAGACTTGTGCCAAGCGGCGCGGTTCGTCAGCACTCAGGTAAACCTTGTGTGGGTGTTCATCAATCAGCGCACGGATATCGGAGATGGTACCCTCCGCGAGGATGCGCCCTTGGTGGATGAGCAGAATCGTTTCTGTCATCGCTTCTATTTCATAGAGTATGTGGCTTGAGACTACCATGCTGATGCCCTGTTCTGCGAGTTCCGAAAGCAGGGCGAGCGTATGTCGCCTGCCGACCGGGTCGAGACCGGTGAGCGGTTCGTCGAGGAAGAGGAGCTCCGGTTCATGCACGAGGGCTTGCGCGAGTTTGATACGCTGCCGCATCCCTTTGCTGTATGAGCCGATAGGTCTGTCCTTTGCCGAAAGCATATCGACCGTTTCAAGCACGCGTAGACTCCGAGATTCTACTTCTGCTTTGTCGTATCCACTTAACGTCGCGAAAAAGGTGACAAACTCAAATCCACTCATGAATTGATATGCCAATTCTATATCAGGACAGTAGCCGACTCGCCGCGTCAGCCGGGGATTATTCCATACGGGTTGGCCCAGCACCTTGAGAGTGCCTTTGTTAGGTTTGAGTTGCCCTGTCATGAGCTTGATTAAACTGGTTTTGCCAGCACCGTTTGGGCCCAATAAACCGGTTATTCCGGGGTGAATTGTGAGAGATACGTCATTCACGCCCATCACCTCGCCGTACCATTTTGATAGATTTTCTGTTTGAACGATTGCTGTGTTATTCATGTTTTCGTTATTCCTTGCGGAGAATTCAGAATGCAAGGTGGTTGCTAAGATTGCACTGTAGCTCTCGTCGGAGGTTTCTGACGCAAGGTTTACAGGCTCCCGCTGTCTGATGCTTTTCAAATGCGCTTCATAACGGGCGGTAAAGAAACCGCGCCTAAAGTATTACCAAACATTTTTTAAGTTTCATGAAACCACACTTACAAGAAAAATAGACGAGCGGATTACGCGCCGCCTCTACTAATTTTCAAGGTTTCTTCAAGGTTTTGGATACCTGCGGTTGTGCCGATAGCCGTTACGCAGGCGGCACCGGTTGCAGATGCCAATTCTGTTGTTGCTTTCAGGTCCCAACCCATTATCGTTCCTGCGAGAAAACCAGCGACGTAAGCGTCGCCTGCCCCTGTCGCGTCAACGACGTTCACAGGATACGCTGGCACAACGTGTTCTGCTTCAGGTGTGGAGACGTAGCTGCCGTTTTCACCCATTTTAATGGCGATGGTGTGGATATCGTAGTTGTTCCGAAAAAATTGAACGATTTCACGGCACTCATATAGTCCTGTGAGCTGTTGCGCTTCAACGATGCTTGGCAGAAAAATGTCAATGTAGGGCAAGCACGGTTCCAGTGTCTCTAACCACTTTCCGGTGGCATCGTACGCTGTGTCAAGTGATGTGGTTATGCCCAACGCTTTCGCTTTTTGGAGTACGTTCGCCATTGGCTGTCCATCAAAACGGGGCATGACGAGTGCACCTGCAATGTGCAAAATCTTGGCACTCTTGATGAGCTCCCAATTCAGGTCAGTTTCACAAAGTTCGCCGTTTGCACCGATGTAATGGTAGAAAGTGCGTTCGCCATCGGAGGCAACAGCGACAAATGTAAAGGACGTGCTGGTGTGTGCATCCCGTTGGATGCCTGCCGTGTCCACGCCGTTGTCTGTGAGCGTTTGCAAGAGCTGGGCACCGAACGCGTCGCTGCCGACTTTACCCATTGCGCCGGCGGAGATATCCAAGCGTGCGAGTGCAATGGCTGTGTTGTTGGCACATCCCCCGGCATGGATTTCGAGTTCCTCAAAGAGTACTAATTTTCCCTTTTCGGGAAACGTATCTATCGGCCGTCCGAGTACGTCAACAACATAAATGCCGAGCGATAGCACATCCATCCGTCTACCTCTCTTTAGTAGTTATCGGTTTTCAGTAGGAAGAAGTCTCTTGTAATACCAAATTAACCTGATTCATCTTGCTTTTGCTCTGTGGAAGCCTGGCTCCGCTCTTACAAATCAAAAACGCCTGGCACCAGGCCGAAAAATCACTAACGTTTCATCATAAGTGGTAACATTTCCATGTACTGCCATATCAGTAAGGTTTCCCTGAGAAGTCCACCCAATGAGGTAGGGGTTCGCATCCATATTTTCCGCCAGATATCGTAGCACATACTCGCTCCGTAGGATTTGCGCGAAGGTCTTTCGTGTACCGCCCAGTTCCTGATCTGGCAGCATTTTTTTTGTCACTTGCAGCCGGATAGGTGCTGTTGAAGGTTCGGATTCCGCCTCGTCACCGAGCGTGGCGTTTCCTAAGTAAGTCATCTCCTTGCCTGTAACGCGCCACTTATGTTCAAGGGTGCGCGCCAGTTCTTGCGCGTCCAAAGTCAAAAATGTGTCTTTCACATAAGTCGTAGGGTGCCACGGTCCCACAAATAGATGTCGGAGTTGAACCTGTGAACCTTGAATCAATGTGCCAATCTTTTGCGGCGGTTCAGCACCAGAGCGTTCAATTTCCTGCTGGCGAATAAATGTCCCTTCTGAAAAAGCAATGGACATTTGGGTACGTCCCGTTGCCCTGAGGGAGACATAACTTTGTAAGTGGGCGCGCCCCTGCGCCGGGTAGACTGACAAAATTGACAACCGGTCTGCCGTGATGCTGTTCGGCAATACGTTTCTCGCCACCGCAATTACGCTGACTGAAAGCAGAACAAGGAGGCAACTCCCTATCCAATAGGTGCGTGACTTTTGCTTCGGCTTCCCAAAATAGAATAAAAAACCGCCAAAACTGAGCAGATATATCGGTAATATGATAGATAGCAGTTTAATGAGCGGCACCTGTGTCGGCATTTTCGATAGAAATTGCCGATAAATCTTTTCCTCATGTTGGAGCGCAAGGGCGTACCGATCGACAAGATGCCGGGGTGATTTACCATGTCTGCTCAGTAATCCGCGCCAGAATGTTTCACCTACCTGTTGTTCCTGCTTTTGATTATGTTTTTGGCTTACGCCAAAGGGCGGTGCGTTGTAATCAAACGCAAGACAGAGAATCTGCCCATCTCCAAAGTTCCGTTTTGCGACGTAAATCTGTTCCGCTGTGCCGAGCAACGTTTCACATCCCGCTTTCGGAGCAAACTGGATGCATTCAAATTTTTCGTACGGTTCAGCTTTTTCGTAAGGTTCAGCTCCAGGGGTTCCTGCTGTAGTTTGAAATTGCAATGGTATATGCCCCTGCAAAGCAGGGGATAATGCCACGGAAATCTCGCCGGAGGTTTCTGATGTTTCAGTCTCCTGAGTAGGGACACTACTGGCAGCATCGCCATCGTCGTTTACGCGTTTAAAGCCGAGCTGTTGTCGCAAGACGGGTGGGATTGTATCCACTGTTTCCACGCCGCTCAATTGGACCGGGAGGAAGGGTTCTATAAAACTGCCGCGCAGATAGTTAAAATTTCTGCCGCCAGAGACGACAAGGGTACCGCCCCGCTGCACCCAATCTAGCAGTGCAGTCTGTTGTGCTTTAGAGACACGTCTTTCTGTCAGTAACACCTCTCGAATCACCAGCACATCTACGGCACTGTAGCCGATCCATTGTGTAGGCAGCGCGCGTGAGTTCGGAAGGTAACTGACGTACCCTTGCGCGCCGGTGTCCTCCAGTTCTTTTTTGTCAATAAATTTTTGTAACCTGTCGCCGCTCGGTGCCAATGCCAGCACGAAATAGTCTTGACGTGCGATAGGAGTCTGCGGTGAAATCTCTTGTATCGCGTTTTTCGCAAGGTTCAGCTCCAGGGATTCCTGCTGTAGTTTGAAATTGGTTGAAAATCTCGTCGGAGGTTTCTGATCTTTCAACCTCCTAGGTTTCGGCACAAGGCCTGTGCCGGCTACTTTCGTGTGTTCTTCTGTACGCACAAGTTGAATGACGAGTTTTGTGGCGATTTTGGGGCAGTAGACATAGAGGTGTTTCTGCCGCCGATCGGTTGTGCTGAGCTGCAGCGGTGTAGCATATCGCTGAATTAGCGCGCCCGAGAAAAAGTTGCGAACCTCAACCGCAAGTTCACCGGTAAACGTGGCGGGTTCATTCTGACTCCGCACGGTGACATTCAGGGGTGCCCACTTGCCCGCTTTGTAACCGCCGTTGAACCCAAACGTCACATCCTCAAACGCCACCTCGCCATAAGCTAAGGATACGGTAAGCGTTGTCTGAACCAGGATTATCAATATTTTTCGCATTTTCGGCATTCCTTGCGGAGTAATCAGAATGCAAGACACATCGAGCGCTGCACTGTAGCTCTCGTCAGAGGTTTCTGAATATAAGCCCCAGCGGGCCGAAATGTGTATAGAAACGCAGGCATCCCTAGATGATAAGCCCCAGAGGGGCGAAATGTGTATAGCATCCTTCCCATTGCCAGACTATATCTAGTGCAACAAGTTTCGGACAACGTCCGAAACGGGTTACGCAGAACCATCCCATGTCCTTTTATCACCTTATCGTACGCTGGCAAATTGACGAAAAAGCATCCGTGCAGGATTTTGACATAACTGCGTTTCTATTGCGCCATCAAATGCGTGTGTGCTAAAAACGCCATTGCCCAACATAATCATCGATGCAACGCCGCCTGCCGCCTCAATCTGTGCAATCGTCTTGATTACCCGTGCATCGCTGAGCAGGCCACTCTCCACAGAAAACTGCTTTGCCACCGCCAAACAGTCAGTAAACATTTCTTGTTGTAAGGAAACCGGGTCTCCGTGCTTCAGCCCTGTTGTTGCTTTGACAAGCGTTTGCAATACGGCTAACGCTGAATCGGCTGCCCGATTGATGCGCGCTGTCTGTTCCGCGTTTCCCAGTACCGCGCTTGTCTGAATAGGGCCGAAGTAGCGGTAATAGATGGGCTGTTCTGCGATTGGTAACCTGTCTGCAACTAGCGGTGCACCTTCCTTCAACTTGACGAGACATCCGCCGTGGTATTGCGAACAGACATCGCCCAACCCTGTTCGGTTTTCAACTTCGGCCACATGCGCTATCATTGCGAGTGTTTCAGAGGATTTGCCGAGCCGTAGCAGTTCGTTTAGCGCGTAAGCTGTTGCCAGCGCAGCCGCACCGCTCAATCCAAAGCCACAACCGAGGGGAAGCGGGGAGGTTATCTCCACTTTAAACTGTAAGGGAAACAGAGCGTTGTCTCTTCCCGCTCGCCCCATCGGTTTTTCGCAAGGTTCAGCTCCAAGGGTTCCTGCTGTAGTTTGAAATTGCAATGGTATATGCCCCTGCAAAGCAGGGGATAATGCCACGGAAATCTCGTCGGAGGTTTCTGATCTTTCAACCTCAAGTTGCGATTCGGACATCGCTTGTTGAGTTTCTCTGTGTTCAACCCAACCTACTAGCTTGTGAACAACCGCCTGTACTGTCGGGAAATCAATTATTTCTCCATTAAACAGCACCCTCGAGGTATCGTGGCGTGTCACGGAAACAGTCACACCTTCGCTCACCGTAAAGCCCATGCCGAGTGAATGCATACGGGTTGCGTCAGCGTGCGGAATAATCTTGAAGACACACGAAATATTGCCAGGGGCAAACGCACTCGCCATTTGATTCCTTTCTACACATTCTGTCGAGGCGCAGCGTACCTCGGATGGAACGCGCCTTCGCCACACTGCCCGTCCTCAATCTTTGCTGCCTGGCCGCCACCGGTAACGGAACATCTGGCACCGTCCAATCCCGGCAAGACATATCGGTTGAACCACGCTCCCATCTGTTGCCGCATGTCAGCTACCCTCGCCTGCTGAGACTTTTCACCTATCAGATTTTTGCGTTCGCCCGGGTCGTTCACCAAGTCGTATAACTCATGCGGTCCATAGGGGTAGCGGTGTACATATTTCCACTCCTGCGTCCGAATCATGCGTACGGGCCCATATTCATCGAAAATCACGATTTCATCGTTCGCGTCGTTCGTTTCCCCTGAAAGTGCGGAGACAAAACTCCTGCCCGGTGACATATCGTCATTCGGATCGGGCAAGCGGAGATAATCCAGCAGTGTCGGCATGAAATCGTATTGACTCACCATTGCCTCACTGACGCGCCCCTCTGGGATATTGCCCGGATGACTCACAATAAACGGCACTTTAACAGAATTTTCGTACATATTCAACGGAAATGTTCCGTTGCCTTTATGCCAAAACCCGTGATGCCCGCATGAGTAGCCGTTGTCACTACTGAAGACGATGAGTGTGTTCTCGCGGATGCCTAACTGCGCAAGCCGTTCTAAAATCCGTCCAACGTTTAAGTCGAGCGCGGTTATCGCTGCGAAATAGCCCTTCAACGATTCCCGATTTCCCATGTGAACCGCCGCGCCCTGTACCGCCCACGGGTGCAACGCCTCTTGCGGACATGTCTTAAACAGACAATCGTCATAGGAGTCAACGATGTCCTGCGGGTGTCCTGTAAACGGCGTATGCGGCGCGTTGTAGTTGACGCTGAGGTAGAACGGTCCCTCGCGATTCGCTGAAATAAATTCCAGCGCATCATCGGTGATCACGTCGGTGAGGTAGCCGGGTTGCATTTCAACCTGCCCTTCTGAAGTGGGTGTGGCTCGAATCATATCTGCGTCGTTGTACTTGCTTCCGCCCGTGAGCAAAGCAAACCAGTGGCTGAACCCGTGTTGCGGTGTCAAACTGTCGCCGAGGTGCCACTTGCCGCTCAACCCTACCGTGTAGTTATTCGCTGCGAGCACATCGGTATAGCAGGTGAGTCCATCTAAGTACTGGGCGGGCTCTGGGGGCATGTTTCCGTCACGAATCCAGTCGTGTACGCCGTGTGCTGAAGGGATGCGCCCGGTCATGAGGCTTGCGCGCGCTGGGGAGCAGACGGGACTTGTGCAGAAGAAATTGGGAAAGCGGGTGCCTTCTGAAGCCAACTGGTCGAGATATGGGGTCCGCACCTCATCGTTGCCGCAACAGCCTGCTGCCCACGGGCCCTGGTCGTCTGTCAAAATAAAAATCACATTTGGTTGGTTGGTTTCCATATTGAATTCTCCATCTTAAATGTAAACCTTGCGTCAAGGGTTAGTCACGCATTTTCAATGCGTGATGAACTTCTCCTCCGACGAGAGCTACAGTGCAGTGCCAGACCTATCTACCATTCTCAATACTCCGCAAGGAATAACGAAAAATCGGTAAAATGGGTACGATAGGCTGTATTTCTTGCTTACTCTGTTTGGATGTCTTTTCGCAATTCTCTCAGGAGGCGAACGATATCCCGGTAGCACTTGTCGAACGAATCCGCTTGACGCGCCTGTTCTATGTCAAAAAGTGCTGTAAGTGCAGGCTGGTCGGTTGTCTCATTATACGATTCGTTGTTCTCCATTCGTCGGTCCAACCACCCTTTTGCATCACTAATGGCCTCCGCATCACCCGGAGGATGAATGTCATTTTTTAACCCTCTTTGTCCACGAATCGATTCGGCTGCCGCTAGAAACCACGCCTCAAATTCGCGCTTTGCGAGGACAACGGCAATCGGTAAATCGCTTCGAACTTGTGATGCTCGATTAAGAAGCACAGGGCCCAGTTCCGCTGGACAGTCATCGTCACTGTCCAAGATGACGAATATAGCTCCTTGTGCACCAATCTTCTGCGCGGCTAATCCGACTTTTCGCTCAAGTTCACCTGCCTGAATAACCTTATTCCTATGAACCCGGATTGGGCGTGGCACGTCAATCTCGAATTCTGGATAAAGTTCCGTCGCGATTCGGCGAATCAAGACTGGCACTGCTTCCACCTCACTATGCCCCTCAACAATGCAACCGATTTTCATCTGCATTTGTGCTATCTCTTATTCTTTCCGCTGTTGAATTTTCTGTTTTTGAATTTGAAATCGAACAGAGGAAGTTGTTTCGCCTTTTCATCGGAAATTACAGATAGCGGATCGGGTTGCAATTGGTCACAACGTAAGAGTTCTCCCATAGTAAACAGTTTATCGCGTAACACAGATCTGCTTGCATTATCTATAGGAGCAAGTATTGTGTTTCCGAGATGCACTTCGACCGCAAGAATTGAATCCACATCCAAGTCTTTATCATCAAGCAGGTCTGGACTGTGGCTGGAGACGATAACCTGTATTCTGTGGGCAGCGTCCCGAAGCCCGTCAAGCAACACGCCTGATGCTGCCGGATGCAGGGCGATCTCTGGCTCTTCAATTCCGACGAGAGGCACGCGCTGTTGTGTGTCGTGTTTTCCCTGAAACAGTGCTACCAGAATCCCTAAGGCGCGGAGTGTGCCATCAGACATATTGTCTGCGAGAAATCGCCATGGGTGTTTGTCCCCTGCAACATCCTGCCTGAACTCTAATGTCTCTTTGGGTCCAAACCCCTTGACATCTACTGCATGAACGCCAGGGACGACCACGGCTAGATACTCCTCAACGTGTTTCTTTACAGCGGGTGAAAGTTGTGCGAGGACACTCGTAAGGTTACTCCCATCTCGACTAAGCACGCTGCCAGGCTCAGGGGCTTGGAGCTCTCGGATTTTATCGGGGTTGAGACTATAAAACCCCATTCGAGAAAATGCATCGTAGACAGGGCGAAATTCAGGCAGCCCAGAAGCGTTTACCAAATAGAGCCGATCGGGTGCAGCCGCTGGCGCCATCTTCACACTCGTGTCCACAGTACCATTATCAACACGAAAGTATGCCCCTGGCGTGAGGCATCGTTCATTTTGAATGCCACACTCTTCAGTCTGAACCTCGTATCCTCCAGGGCGTCGAGAACTAATGCGAAAAGCGTAGTGCCCCGTAAAACCTTCGGGCAGAGTAAACTCAAGGCGCATGCTAAAATGGTTTGGGTGCCCCCGAGAGCGACGGCGGACATCGTTAATGCCGCCACGGTCGCGTATCGCATGGTCCAGCGATGAATTCAACGCATCAGCAACAAATCGCAGCGCATCCAGAAAGTTGCTCTTGCCTGAGCCGTTGCGTCCGACAAGGAACGTCAAGGGACGCAGCTGCACATCACATGCGGCGATGCTCTTGTAGTTCTTTAAAACAACTCTTGTAATAAACGTTGAATCTTTCATGTCATTACCCTTACCTCGGTATCTCTGCTGTAGGAGGGGCTTTCATCAATTCAGGTTCTGCTCCGATTTTTCCGCGGTGGGATTCGCCCCGCTTTGCGGGGTATTTGCCCACTGCAAAATCGGGTTTCTTGAATATGTTTACCCCGATTCCATGCAGCGTCACGCTACCGGGAATCCGTCACCGACGAGCGGTTCGCCATCCGCAACCTCAATTGTTGGAACGAGGACGTGGTTCGGGGATTGCGCGTTGTTATAGCAGACATCTTGTGCCATGAAAATCATCACAAACGCGCGGCGTTGCTGCTCTGTGACATTCGGCGGCGTGCCGTGAAAGTTCAGGCAGTGATGAAACATGCACTCGCCTGCTTTCAATTCCACTGGCACACCATGGCTGATGTCCAGCTCCCGTCTTTCTGCCCACGCGTCTGGGGGCGGTTCACGCCCTTCTTTGCGTGCCTTAGCAGTTTCCGCATCCGCTTGTGTTTTCGCTGAAACAGAGAACCTTTCATCTTTGTGGCTCTTCGGCATAACGTGCATGCAGCCGCTATCCACTGTTGCATCGTCCAAGGCGAGCCAGCAGCTCACAATGTTCGGTGGGCTGAGGGGCCAAAAGAAGAAATCGTGGTGAAAGCCGAAATGTCCGTTGTCATGAGGCGGCTTGGAAATAACCTGGTCATGCCAGAGGCGCACTTCGGGCGTTGCCAAAAGGGCGCGTGCTGTCCCAGCAACAAGCGGGTGATGAATGGCAGCCTCATACTGGGGATGCCGCTTCCACATGTTCACGTATTGATGGATAGCACGGGGGTGGCCACCGCCCCTGTTGAGCCGATCTCCCCGCCTGTCATGTCCGTATTTGAACTCTGGTGAGGAATCGTCGCCTTTGTCAAGTTCCAATTGGATAACGGCATCTAACCCTGCGCGCATGGCTTCAACACCGGTGCTATCTAAAACCTTTCCAAACTTGAGATACCCGTTTTCCTGAAAAAAATAGCTCTGTTCTTGTGTTACCACTGTGTTCCTCCGTGTGTGATATTGTCTAGAACTTTCCCAAGGTCCATCTGAATGTTCGGGGCAAGCAGTTGCTCGTGGAGA
The DNA here is from genome assembly GCA_958295855.1 of uncultured Poribacteria bacterium. Lineage (GTDB taxonomy): Bacteria > Poribacteria > WGA-4E > WGA-4E > WGA-3G > CATQHH01. The sequence goes on from OY282383.1 coordinate 3,497,423, forward strand.
TAGACTGCAAGGAGTGACTCTTTGAGGTAATAAATGGTAAAGTGAGTCCGTAGGGCATTTGAGCCAACTGTATCCACACCAGCATCGTCATCATAGATTATATCATGTTCCGCGATTTTGCGTAAGCCCCAAAAATCCAAATCCCCAAAATTCAGAAAATTCCTCGAACCTCAGCCGCAATTTCTTTTTCAAAGAGACCTTGGCGAAACTGCGAATCGTTGAGTCTAATAATAAGGGTGTCTCTAACTACGGTACCACGGAAAAATCCTAACTGCTTTCTGACTTTTACAAGCAAATTGAGAGATTCACCGCCCAAAAGGGTTAGGTTCTGAGTTAGATGTGGCGTATAATAGAATTCGCTCGCCTTAAACTTCACCTCGAAAATTCTCATTTCTGTTTCACCAATGTTGGTAATTACCACTGGAATTCCATCCAATTGATGTGACCTTTGTGTAAAACTTCCGATTTGAATCTCCGCGTGACTTCCTATGATATTCGCTCCAAATGTAATTGGGAGTGTCATTCCAGATTTTTCATCCTTAAGACGCAAGTTTCCCTTAAAGTTCCCAGCGGCTGTTACGACTCGCGGATTAAGAACAAACTCACACCGGTTAGTCCTATTTTTTTCGGTTTTACCCTTAACTTTTAGGAATCCCCATTGTGATAACTCTTCAGAGATTTCGGCGGTGCATTCAACAATCTTACCATCACTGCGCCTCACCATTATATCAGCCTGTTGTGGTTCATCAAACAGAAAAACTTTGGGAAAATAGAGAGCAGGCGGTTCTGGAATCAGGTGGACCATGTCATATCTTGCGATGAAGGGAAGGACACGCCGGTTCGCGAGATAGCAGTCCGTAACCAACGCTGCATGGCACTGTTTACGGTAGGCGTTTGACGGCTTATCACTTAAAACCTGCATAAGTGGTGCGACTTCTATTGATTCAAATGCTGCTTCGTTTTGAACGCGCAGACCGCCTTCATCGGCAAAACGAAGGACTGTGGATGGTTGGATTTCTCCCTTCAGTTCGCCTTTGCCAAAAATGTTAAGCACGAGAGGCATATCCACAGGTTTCCCTTGTTCAAATTTCGGAAATGCGAGTTCGGTATTTCGGAGAATAGGAACCGCACCATCTGTCATACCCATTACAAAAATCGGTGCGCGGAGCGATTTTTTGGATTTTCCCACGGTTTCCATCTCAAGCCACCCCAAATTAAGACCTGGCTGGAGGGATTCTGGTGAAAGCATGGCGGGAACGTCTTTCTGTCCATCCGCTGGAAGTAGAATTGCATCGCTGGCAACTTGTATCCATTCTGTTAAAGACTGAAGTCGGAGTTTTAACCTTTGCCTTGAGCTATTCCGCAACGTAATCTTCTGTTCACGCCTTTCAATTTGGATTCTGGATGCCAAACCGTGTGAACAACAGACTATCTCATGTAAATGACCTGAGTCTAGTCGCATTTCGCCATCAATTTCAGCACGGAAAAGATACGTACCGTCTGGAATACCCAATGTGACACCGAAACCGTTAGAGCGTTTTTCGAGCAGGAGTGTACGCGGTGTCCATTGATTAAAATCACCTACTAGATACCCTGTGCGGTCCTCTCTCTCCAATGGAAATTGGAAATCCACGTCTTCAAAAATCATAAAGGATTGATGAGAGTCGTGCGCTGTTACCACCTCAATGGGCAGCGGTTTTCCCTGCGCAGGGAATTCTTCAACGTGATGAATATTGGGTTGATCTTGCTCTAACGTCAACGCTGTTTCTCCAACGGTTTTATACCATGCCCAGACCGGAATGCTCTTATCAGATACAACGAGTTGCCCAAAATTACGTCCCGGCTTGAGTTTTTCGAGGTTCAGAGAAATAGGAAATTTGGTTATGTTATACGGTTCAATGTTGATTTCACGAGGTGCTGTCAGCCATTTGGCATCTGATGTAACCCGCCCCGAAAACTTATATTGACTGACATTGGCAATCGAAGCTGCTTGTCGGAAATATTTTAGGTTAAGCCTCCCTCTTTTTTGTTGTGGCATCACAACCTCCGGTGTCTGCAAATTTAGTCTGTAACAGAGCTGGTGTTGCTGCGAACGAAGAGTGGCATCAAAAGAGAATTCATCTTTCTGTATAATTTCAAGGCGTGTTGGCGGATTAAGTCCCAAATGCCATACTAAGGAAAAATCAACCCTTTCTGCTGTTTCATCTTTCCGACTATCGGTAAACGAGACGCGCCAAACAGTGACTTCTCTAAAGTTGATATATTCTGGTACTGTCACTTTAGGGCCTTGGTCTTCAGGGGGACGAACACCTAACAACACCTTGCTGAACGCCTTCCTCCTAGAGTTGGAAATTAGGTTCAGCTCCGCGACATTCACAGTTGAAGGGTTCGGCAGCGCCTTCAAGGCAAGTTCCAGTTCAATCTCTAGGGGCTCCGATGTTGTTGTTAGCGCAGCGGGAATCGATTTTTTCCTTCTTTTCACCCATCCTCCGAACTCACGCGGGATACGAATCCGCTCTACTTGTAGTGTTCCGCCCCCGACATTTAATGCCGCAACCTTCACGGACTGGTTCGGGTTATCAAAGGTATCCACATGGAGGTAGGCATCCGTGTAAAGGTACGGTTCATCGATGGGGGTAACCTTGAACGGAGGCTTCGCTGAATCCGGGGCTCTGGGCAGGTACAACTTGCGATGAATTTCCTTCAAATGGTTAATCATGGAAAAAGTCCGGTTATGTGATGAGATGAATGTATGGTTTCTGTCGGCTACGAGATTACTTATCTAACGCGCTTGTTGAGGACGAATCTGTTGAATCAAACGTATCTTCATATTCAGCATCGCCATCTTGCCGGTGGTTATCTCTTTCTGCGAGGATGAAACGGTACACGAGATATACAATCGGGGCACCAATGCCGACAAGGATAAAGATTATGGCGATGACACTGCCTACGACGTTGTTCGAGTCTGTGCTAGCTTGTTTTTCAGGTTTTGGCTTTTCGGGCGCGGGTTTTATAGGCGGCGTTTGTGGTGTCGGCTCCGTAATCTTTGGTGCCGGTGTAGGACGCACAGGAGCGGGAGCCGTTACCTTGTCTGGTTTCGGCGCGGGCCCTAGTTTAGAGGGCGTTAAAGGCACAATTGCGTCCACAGTTTTGCCGACAGACGCAGGCAGCACGCCAACAGCCCAACCGGTTCCGGTTGTTTCGCAGTAGTAATATTTCGTGTCGTTGTAAGTAAGCGAGGTGCCTGTGAAGTTGCCGCTCACGCCTATCGCGATATGTCCGGGTGTGAAAATGAGTGCTGTTGATTCCCCTAAGCCACGCAGGATAGCCGCAACAAGGATAGTTGTGTCTTCGCAGTCACCGCCACCTTCAATCAGGGTTTCGATAGCGTATCGCCGAAATTCATCATAACCCGTAGTCACGTCATCAAGCGTGTACGGTAAAGATTGGACAAAACTCAATACGAAATCGACGCCATCTTGCTTTGACCAACCGCGATGCTGTTTGAAGGTTCTCTGAAACTCACGCGTCAAATTACCAATTGTTGTTCTACCCTCTTCGACTAATTTGGGAATATCGTAGCGTTCTTTACCGGAGTAGGAATTATACCGCTCTAAGTCGATTGTCATCAGTACGGTATAGTGTTTCCCCCGAAAATTCCACACGTATCGCCGCCCAATTGTCTTGCGTGTATTCGGAGGACGCTGCTGGTTGATTCCCTCCATAATCTGGACTGAACTGAGCGCATCTTCCGCAAAACTATTTGCACTTATAAGAAGGCTACTCAGAAGCAGTGCGATAAGGCTCTTGATGTACATAATGTGCTATCCTTTTCTGCTCATAGCCACTCACTCGCCGCGAATCACAACCGGTTTTTGCACGATTTCACCATCTGTTTTCCGCCGCAACCCTGGCAAAATAACCTCAACAATGGTTCCAGGTTCAACACAGGTCTGCCTTGAGCCTTGAATTTCATGAACACGCGAATCAGCTTTGGTTGTACCCACTTCAATGGGAACTACTTCATAGCCCACAAGTTGCAAGAATTTATCTAATCGTTCAGGTAGCTGCTCAAACGCAACAAATCTCGCCACGCCGTTGAAAAGTCGATCTTTGATGAATTGTGGAATGAATTGGTCGTATTCAGATTCGGACACCTTATGTTTCATTTCATAGGCGGAAAGCTTGCGTTTAAACCGAGTCACCCAAACGGCGTACTCATCCTGGATGCGACTCAACTTGGTGTTTCTGCTTATATCAGTTTTCAAAGCAAGTAGACTTGGAGAACGAATGGCTTTCAGTTTATCTTTGATGGCCTGCTCAGCATACCTCAAGGTTTGAACGAGACCCGCATCTGCCATATAGGATTGTTCTAATTCGGTTTTCCACTCACCTAGCTCACACGCCATCCAATTTAAAATCAGCAGCACATTCTGACTTGCCGTTGGATTTTCAATGTCAACAAAATCAATCGGTTCGCCGTCTTCGTAGGCACGCGCTAATTCCGCCATCTGTTCACGTGTCTCTTGAACAGGTGCCTCTGTTTCTTGCTGATAGTCAATTGGTGCCTGTTCCAGCTCATTGTTCGTTTCTATGTCAGGTTTTGAGTCTTCGTCTATTTTAAGAGGAGAGTCACTCAACCGTTCGGGATTGAATCTTGACGGTTCGGTTTCAGGTTGGGAAAGTTCAGTCTTCGCCTGCCTTTCAGTCTCATCCACCAGTTCCTTTAAATCTACTTCCTTTAAATCTACGCTCTCAGGAGGCCGCTGTTGACAGTAGAATCTTTCCCATTTCTTGAATCCCTTGGGTAATGCCACGGTTCGCTGATGTTCAAAGGTTTGTGGATCTTCACAGGACCACTGAAAACGCTTCAATAATTGCGTGCCGCTACTGCTAGACTCCTGAAAGTGAATGTCAATCTTTTCTTCGTTGAGCCCACAATTTTCTAGGATTAGAATTACCTGATTATTTTCCCATTGGACTGAGATAGAAATATCTCCAATTTTAACTGACTTAGAGGGACTGTCTCCATTTCGAATGCTGTCACTTCCTGCATTTTCTCGTCTCATCCACTCATTCCCCTCGAATCACAACCGGTTTTTGCACGATTTCACCATCTGTTTTCCGCCGCAGCCCTGGCAAAACAACTTCAACAATCGTTCCAGGTTCAACACCAGTCTGCCGTGAGCCCTGAATCTCATGCACACGCGCCTCGGCTTTCGTTGTACCCACTTCAATGGGCACCACTTCATAGCCCACAAGTTGTAAGAATTCATCCACCTGTTCAGGTAGTTGGTCGAATGGGACGAATCTTGCTATGCCGTTGAATAGCCGGTCTTTGATGAATTGCGGAATGAACTGGTTATACTCTGCTTCGTTTATTGTACATCCCAATTGATATCCGAAAAGCATCCCTTCAAAGCGCGCTACGTAAGCACTACACTGATTCTGGATTTCACTAAACTCGGTATCTGTGCTGCCCTCGGTTCCCAGAGCAAGAGGAGTTGGTGAAGGAGGCACCTCTCCACGAAGGGTTTTCAGTTTGTCTTTGATGGCCCGCTCCGCATATCCAAGGGTTTGAATGAGATCTGGGTTCGCTGTACCAACCTGTTCTAATTCGGTTATCCACATGCCTAGATTGCGCGCTATCCAATTTAAAATCAGCAGCACATTTTGACTTGGCGTTGGGGTTTCGATGCTAAAGAAGTCAATCGGTTCGCCGTTCGTGTAGCCACGCGCTAATTCTACCACCTGCGCCCGTGTCTCTTGAACAATTGACTCTACTTTTAGTTGATAGTCAATTATGTTATCCGTTTCTCCGTCAGATTCCAAATTCGCCAAAGTTAGGTCAACCTTGTCTATCTGTCCTTTAATTTCGGCGATGGCGTTATGAATATTTTCCTGTTCATTGCCAATCAAGGATTGCTTGGATTCCGCTTCCTTTAATTTTTCGGTGTTATCTCTGCCACCTTGTCGAACGTAATCCAAACTTTTCTGTAATCCTTGCACACTTTCATCTAATTTTCCCTGCAACCGTTGCGTTATTTCATCGGATCTTCTCCGATGCTGTTGAACCATCCGCAATCCGAAAAAGATAACAACGGCAAAGGCTAGGATGACAAGCACGACAAAAATCATGACAAAAGTCTGGAACGGAATTCCCGGTGCATCTTCCAAAGCGTTGAGACGGGTTTTCGTAGCGTTGAACTGGCTTTGCAAAACATTGAGCTGATACTCCAAATTTTTAAACCGAGTCTCCAAAGAATCTGGTTCTTCGTTTAATTGCCCAGCAGAATTTGCTTGCTTGTTGGCATCTTGTGAATACCCCACCGAGGCGAACCCAAACAGTGCTAATGCTAGGAGTAACAGTGCATATCTAAATTGTTGATGCATGGTGATTTCCTTCTGTCTGGAAGAGCGTTTGAAAAACGCGGTTCCTCAGTTAGCGCTTTAATTAATGTTCATCTTGCCCCGGTTTTTAGTCCATCAAAACCGGCAACGTAAATTCGATAGACTTCGGCTCAGGCTCGCTAGGCAAATGGGCAGCAAACGTGCCGTGCGTAGAATCATCCAAGGTAATCGAAAGTATAAACTCCCGCGGATTGCGAGATGAAAAATTACTGTTTTCCGGAACACCGATCTCAAGTGTAGCGAGGTGGTGTACATCACTGTTATCTGTCAAGGATAAACCGCAAAAAAGATGGATATCGAATTTTTCAAGAGTCCCCCTGACGCGAAAAACTTTTTTGCGATGATAGGGAGGCCTCCACGCTTTCGACACCAGTTCAATCCATTGTCCATCAGGTAACCGCACACCAAAGCAGAAATGGTAGATGAAGTGAAGTGGCTTTGCGAGGCACCTCCCAGTAGCTTTCGGGGGCTCAAATTGCTGAATCAATTTCGCGCCACCCAAAAGTGCAGCAGCCTCCTGTAGTTCAAGGAAACTCACCCTGCAACGGGCTTGCAACAATTCAATAATCGCTCTGCCTGAATGATCGATTGTGCCAGAAAAACCGACTACAACGGGTACTGTTTCTCCAACCGCCTTCAGGGCGTGGTGTATATCTGAAACTTGTTTCTCTATATCCATGAAAAAGTCAGGGAGCCGCAAGACATTGCACAACTCCATTGTTATGTAATCTGCCGACTGTTCACAAAATAACTGATAGAGTATCAAATCGTGACGTGTAAAATCTATCAGAAAGAGGTGAAGTTTGCTTACATTGGCGAGTAAGTCCTCCCAAACTTGCTGATAATGGACTGCAAGGCAGAGCACCTGACTGAGCATACCGCGAAGCGTCACGTTTGGCGGGTTGAGCCCGCCACGCCGAGAATTGTTTTCAATGTGCTTGAGAGTCCTCCGCAATTGTTGGCGATGTGCGGTTTTCCAATGATAAGGCGTAATGAGATACACCCACATTGCTTCTGGTTCATATCCATGCTCGGGTAACCGTCGATGGAAAATCTCTTCAAAAAATGCGTGGAACAAGCATTCCAAGGTCGCTGTATCGGTAATTTCCTTGAAATGCACATCTAATTCCGTAAATAGAACTTCTTCTGGTTGGTTTGGGTCAAGCCGATCTAATGCATCGCCGAAACATCTTACCAATGTTCCATCGGCTTCCTGCCGAAACCCTACCTCCCACGGTAGATTGACATCAATAGGTTCAAATCTATCGTCAATTAAAAGCCCTACCCGAAATTCGGGTGCAGACAGATCGATGATGCACACACGTTTCTGCATGATATTTCATAAAACGAGTTAAGCTGGTGTATCGTCAAGAAAACGAGCGGGCCAAGAGTCGAGTTAGCCCTCACTCAAATTTTATCCACAAACTCCGGTTTCGTCTTTCGCACAGTTGATTTATACTCAGTGCCTCCCACAATCGCGATCAATTCAATTTCACCGTTGACTCCAACAGCCATTTTCAGGCATGTCTTTCGCAATGCTATCTTCGGCACATCTTCCGGCAAAGTGAGTGTGTAACTGTCAATTGGTGAGGTATTTAATAGTTCATCGTCTGTGCCGAAATGCTCTCGGACATCAATAAAAGCGGTATGCGCGCGCATCGAGAAATCCGTACTACCGACACTTTCGTCAGGTATCAGTTTTCCTTTAGGGATAATTTCACTGAATACATGTTTTCCCCCATCTACTTGCATGATACCGAGGCGAGAGTGTGTTTTAGGCGGGTTAATGATTTCAATCCAATCTTTAGTCGGCAATGAATAAGTCAAGCCGTACTGTGCTGCGCCTATTACAACGCAGGCTTTTGGTTGTTCGTCGAGGTGAATATTAAGGTCTGTTTTGTACTTTGCTTGGAAGTGGGCTGCCATCATCTTCTTGACCGTGGGCATTTTCGATGACTGTCCTGCAAGGACTACGATGTCCGGTATTTTCTCGTCGTTGTTAGCGATCATTGTGTCAATATCGGTGAAGGTTTTGTTTAATTCCTCTTCAATAAGAGGCTGCAATTGTTGCTCGGAGATTTTCACGTTAATCACATTTTGTGCAAGGTTTTCAAGGGACTGAACAGAATTTCCAACTCTGACACTCAAAGAGAAATTCCGATTTGTTTCTCTCTGTTCGCTGAGTTCCTTTTTCATTTCTTCTGCTCTATCATATAAAAAAAGCGTGTTGAGTTGTGCGGCTTTATCAATGTTTGGATTTTCTGAAGATTCCCAGATTTTTCTCGGGTTAAGGTATGGGATGTCAAAACGGAGCTCGGGATTTGCGTTTTGGATTCGCTGTTTGAATTCATTCAACACAAAATCAACGATTGCCTGTGTCACGTCATCGCCCCCATATTTGGGGTTTCCGCCGCTGGCAAGTGGTTCAATGGTGGTTTCGTTATCATCGCTTGTCACTCGCGAAAGGACGATATCAATGGTACCGCCTCCGAAATCATAAACCAACAACCTATAGTCACCTTCCAGTTTTCTGTGTGTCTTACGATATTGAGAGAGGATCCCGAGAGAAGCTGCTGAAGCCTCATCAATGAGAATAAGCTCGGTGATACCAATTTTCTCAAACGCTCGTCTTAAGTCTTTTTGCTGTTTCCGAGAAAACATTGTCGGATGCGTAATTACACATTTTGTAATCTTTGATTTCGTAGAGAGGGTATCCAGATGTTCTTCTGCTTGGTCGATAATGTGTTTGAGAATATCGGCGACGACATCGCGCGGTTGCAATTTCCAATTGTTAGGAAATAGGCGATCCCACTCAGATCCCAACCAGCGTTTCACGGAGGTAATATAATAGCATCCATCAATTTCACTGGTACGGGTGCCTTCGGCAGCAGATCCGACGTGATATGTCTTCCTGTTTTTAGGTTGAGTATGGTAAATGATTGACGAGGGCATAATGTACGGTGAATTCGTTTTGCTATCCAATGGGACAAGTTGAGGGGCATCGTGAACTGAATCATCGACGTAGGCACAGCAGGAATTCGTTGTGCCGAAGTCAATAGCGAGATAATACGGATATTCTTCTCGTTGTTTGACCGTTACGTTCAGGATATCTTGATACCGCGGTGCCGTCGCACAATTGGAGATGATGGTAAAGTTGGTGCGGTAAGTTCCGGGTTCAATACCATCCGCAGAAACCACGATGTCTACGTCCTCATGCTCCCCGGCTTCAATGTTTATTGGAAAGTTAACATTTGGCAAGCGGACTGAGCCGGACGCATCGCCGGATGCATCTATGATAGCAATGTCCTGAACCGTCAACCGAAGCTCACCTCTGTTCTGAAGTGTTAAGGTGCAACTTTTCGACCGATCCTGCGTCACTTCCAGATTCACTCTCTGGACGAACAGTTTCGGTGGTTCTGGCACTACCTCTGTTTGAACCTGAACCGTCCGTTCAATAGGTTCGGAAAACCCGCGGAGTTCAAAGCGTAAGGTCTCTGCATTAAGTCCATCGGTGAGTTTGTTGCAATAGAGCTCTAGGTGAACACTTTTCCTTGCGCGGTCTTTTTCATGGCGTTCTCTGGAGAAACCTACACGACGAATCCACCCGGACGAGAATTTGATGGTATCAATAGAAAATTGACTCTGCAAAACCTCAACACGAAGTTCTACCGTCTCCTTTTCTGTGCCTTTCCGATACCGAAGGACCGCCGGACTCGGTGTCAGTTTAAAATCCGGACGCGGCAAAGCGTGCAGGGTAAGTGATTTTTCACCTTCAAGATTGGGCAACGCCTCTTGCGTACGCACAGTTAGGGTTTCGGAGTGTAGTGCTAAATTTGCCGGATTCACATGGAACGCAATCGGGTGTGATTGACCCGCTTTGACTTCAAACGACTTCTTCGCGCGTTGTGGCAACAGAATGGCCTTCTCTCGCTTCGTTTGAATCGGTTCAAACTTGATGGGACAGGCACCTTTGTTTTCTACAAGAATCGTCAGTTCAAAAGTATCCATCCTGTCACCCGTATAAAGCAGCGGCTCTTCTTCCCATCTCACTGAAAAGTCAAAGACTTGACAGCCGCAATAGCCGCAATACCGCTCATGTGAGTGAATCTTCCAACCGACATCGCATTTTGAACAGACAGTGTCCGCCATACCCCATTACTCCTTCTTACGCGTGTTTCCGCGACGCATTAACTGCTTTACGTCAAAATCGGCGACAGAGAACTCTTTAGGCGGCTGCGTTTGTTTCTTCTGCTCATGGGTTGCAGGGGTGCCTTCTGCTCGCTGCCCTTGTTCCGTAAAGGGCTCTTCATCTCGGACTTCCGCGGCCGGTTCATCTGTAGGATTGGGTTCCGCATGGGGTTCGGATTCAGCCCACACACGTTTATCTCCATCGGCATCCGCAGTGCCGCGTTGCGACATCGGGTCTTGAGATGTAGACTCACCGTAATGTTCAGAGCTGTTCTCACTCTTCATCTCAGTAAAAGTTCCTGCATTGTACTCAGCATCTTCAGAGGGGATTTCTTCATAACCGTCGGCATCTACCGTTGCGTTTGTGGAGCGCTCAGCCTCTACATGCTGGTTTGGTGTCGGTTCGTCGGGAGGGATGTCCACGCGTGTTTGCGGTGTTGGCGGAAAAAAAGGCTCATCCGGTTCTGCTCCTGAATCGGCGCCAGTTTCACTTGTCAATTCACTATTAGCATAAACCTCATTCAAAAATTTACCGTAAAAGTCACTGAGCCTTCCACGTTGGTCGAGGTCTGCAACAGTCCAGAGTAGTTGACGAACTACCTCAGTGATGTTTGGCCGACTCAGTTGAGCGAATTTTGATTGGATGTCCCCGATAAAAGCCCTGTAAGCGTCGGAGTTTTCCCTACAGGAAAGTCTTTTAATCCCATCTATATCATCATACAACGCGAGTGTTTGGGGTAAGCCATCAACATAATATTCAAAAACGTATCTGCCATTATCAAGCCGAAACACTCCCTCAAACACCTTGCTCCCAATGCGGTTACAGATTTCAGGAACCAGACGCGCCAATCCCTTACACCATCGCGCTAGCCGCTCGCTTTTTTGGTGAAGTCCAAGGTCAATACGGTCGGGATCTTGATGGGTTAGATGCCCATAAATCCCGGGCTTCTTCAGAAAATTCTGCTCAAGCATTGCGTGGGCATCCAAGTCATCTAATGCAAAACCGGCTTCTTCCTCGTAGAAAAAGAGGAGATGATCGACAGAAGATGCGCCTAAACGTGGAAAGTGTGGCCCCTTGCTACTTAAACTGTCCCTTAAGTCAGTTAGGGCATCCTTGGTTGAATCGTCTCCACAGATAATCTTCGGTGGTGTATCAAGTTCAGCTGGTACATAATTACTATGGAACGTTTGGTAAGGATTAGAGCGACTGGCCATGCTTATAATTTCGTTTTCCTCTCCGCCGGCTTCTAAAATGTTTCTAGCCTTCGTAACGACATCCTTGACGGGAATCTGCTCTAATGACAAACTACGGTATGTTTCGGTCATCCGAAGCGTTATGGCTTCATGCCCTTCTGCTAAAAACGCCCCCATCGTTTTTTGACAGAGCAATGTGCTGAGAGTGTCCATATTAGCAATTTCGGCCCTGAGTGCTTCTGCGTCGATCTCAATTTTATTCTGTGGATTGTCGGTGACGATCTTCACAGATGCAGAATTTCGCAGATTGCTGGCAGTTTCGTAATTGTTCTGGAATGTCTTAACACAGGTGTTCAGGTTTGACACCATCTGATCCAACCTCTGTTTAATCGTCCTCGCCGAATTGGGTGCATCGGCATCCGGCGGTTGCACACCAAAACCGAGTTCTGCCCGGACTCTTTGCAAAACTGGACGCAGAAAGAAATTCCGCACCTTTTGGTAAGCAGCTTCCTTATCCCCGAGAATCACTGCACGATATTTTTTAATCAATTCTTTTCGACATTCGTCAATCGCTTGTTCTCGCAGGCCAATGAGTTTCGTCCAAAGGTTATTTTCTGCCCGCCGTATCGGAGTCCAATCAAGTTTCAAGTCTAAAGGAGGCAAGCGATCGGGGAGTGACTGAATTGTCTTCTCAATCTCTTTATCCAGTGCCTCAAAGAATGCCTGCACGTCGCCTAAACCGCTTTCCCCTTGAAAATCAATAGCTGCTAGCCGATTATTCAAAGCCTCTTCAATGGCATTGCGGAACGCATCTTCGCAATCCGGCACTTGAATTTTTATCAATTCAGAATACTCTCCGCCTTGATCGAATTTCTGGCGGAAAGCATCTTGTGTTGAAGATGTCTCCATCGTCTTCTGTAATTGAGTGCCTGAGGTAACCAGATTGAGTTCAGACTCAATTCGGCTCCTGAGCGGTGGCTGCCCTTTGGGATTAGTCAAAATATCCATATTGGGGCGTAAAATCGTCTGCCATTGATTCGCTGCCTCGGTCAAAATTGTAGCTTGAGGAACATGCTTCCCTAACAAGACTTTGCATAAACCTTGGCTGACTAAGCATGCTGACGCGCTAGCAATGCGATATTTAGGGTACCATACCGCAGTCAAACCAAAACTGGCCATGTATTTCACCATCAAGGGAATCTCACCTTTGATGACAGGTTTCAATCCCCAAACGCCCTCGTAACCTTCCCAATCTGTGCGGATAGCTTCTTTCTGTCCATCGGTGTCGCCGGCGCTCTCAGCAAAGAGATTCAAAGCTACCATCAAGTTCAGGCCGTCTTCATCAAAATCACCACCCGTTAAAACGTGTTTGATGTTTGGTGTCCTGCTGCTACGCGACACAAAAGTGGCATAATCGAAAGGTTTTCTCCGCATCTTTTCAACCTTGCGTCCGGTAGGAAAGGTAATATCGTAAGTTGTATCCGTATGGTTATAGTAATTTAACTCCAAAAGACTCGCGTAGCAATTTGCCGAACGAACAGTCGTGTCAGCTGCCTGTCCTGTCGCTTGATCCTTGTCGTACATCGTAAACATACCATAAACTTTTGATGCATCTGGGCCCGCGAATAGAGCTCTAAAAAAGTATGCCACGTCAATCATCATACCGCTACAGGAGCCACCGCAAAGCGATCCTACAATATAAACATTAACGGCCCCATCGTCTATCAGTTTTCCCCGCGGAATTTGTCGACTTTTGGCTTGGTAATATCGCGTCAGAATATCCTTGGTTTTATCAGTTGTCCCTTGGGCGATAATAGCATCCCGCGCGCTCGTGACCTTTTGCTCCATCTGAAGCCAGTTTTCCCATAAACACAACCGCCCTGCCATACGAATATTTTTGGCCCCTGTTTCAAAGCCGTGCGTCTCAACTTTCAATAGTTCTGGATTGAGCCAGTCCGCCAAATGTCTATTGTACCTTGGATGGCCAGGGGTCAGCTTGAGTTGAATCGGTGCTGTGCTTGCAATTGTTGCGCTTACAACCGTGATTCGCTCATAGTCCTGCATCTGATTAGTCAACTGCAGTCCCGGGTCTTGCCCTTTTTCATCATTATCTGTCTCAATAGAAATATAACGGAAGACAGGCAAACCCGCGTGTCCGTATTCTTCAAACAGGAGCTGGCGAAGGCTTTTTAAAATCTTTGTTCCGGTTGTGCCAAGTCCAACAAATAGCGTCGGTCGAATCATAAATTTCTCCTTCTAGGTTCACTACTTCTTTTTGGGGTTACGGGATTTACTCGGCCTCTGTGTTGGAAGTGATACTAACAGACATAGGTCCACAATCACAATCAGCACATAGAGAATGAGATAAAAAGGGATATGCCACCATTCAGGGACTCGTGGGATTGCTCGGAAACAAATCCAGACGATAAGAACTGTGCCAAAAAACATGTGTGCAACAATTGCAATACGCCATGCTTGTGTTGTGGCCCGCTCGACCCCGTTTTGCTTGATAAGTAACCGGGCGAGCACAAATGCGATAACCCATACGATACCGTACGCGAGAAAATAGAAGTAAGCAGGTACAACCAGCGCATCTACAAAAAAGTCAGCAATGAACTGCATTTAATCTCCTTTCGATTCATCAGAAAGGCGGGCATTTATCCTATGTTGCATCACGGATGTTCATCTATTCGATCACCGTCTCGGCAGAATTTCTGGTTTCCATGCAAATAAGGTACCATAAACAAAATGAAATTGCAACAAATATTTTTCAAAGGCATTTCGTTTTATATTTTCTGTGTACTGATTTCATACATCAAGTGGATTATCATCAGAAGAATTCGCAGTAAAAATAGATTCATCATCCCCCGGTGATTCGTCAGATTGCTCATCCACGAATTTAACGTTTACGTAAACCTCATTGTCCTCACCTCGCCTTAATGTTAGCGTTTCTGGGAGTTCTAAGATTCGTCCATCATCATCAGTATCCGCGAAAAGCAGAAGATGTTTCTTGACACAATGTAAGAAAGCAGGACTTCCAACATCAAAACGCAATTCATCGGTACCCCGAGGTCCAAATTCGAGGATTGTCTTGTTCTTGAGTGGAAAGTACTCTGTTTCGTGTAATGGCGTCGTGCCTGCCTTGCTGACTTCGGTCACCGCGATATGATACTCAATTGGCCGTGGCCAAATGTGCATAATCAGAAAACATATTCCTGCACAGCACAGAACGACTAAAAGAACGATCAAAGGCCATATAGGAAACCTATCGCCACCCCCTCGAAGTTTAAAGGGGGTTCCGAGGGTTGCGGATTTGGCAACGCCTTCATAATGATAGTCAATATCCAATACGAGTTTGTTTCCGTACCAATCCAAGCGGTCCTCTTTAGGAATCACGATATTAAAAGCTTCATCTAGGTGCTTCGAGATGCTTGAAACATTCGCGTCGCAAAGTTTTCGCCCATCTTTGTATTGAACGTGAGACCGAATTTGATTGATTTTGAATGCCTTTTTGTTCGGACTTTCGCTCTGAACAACCAAGGTGCCGAAGTACGTGCCTTCCTGGAAATGCAGTTCCGGTTCAGGAGGAGACACATAGATGCTATCAATCACCGCTGTGTAGTTCATGGGCGGTGCTGAATAAGGGTCTTTGTCAACCCCGTTGTAACTATAGGTGACTTCAAGTTTTAACGCATTGCCGGGCGCGGGTATCTCTGGATTTGCAGGAAATGGGATGTGGAATTCACACGGCGGTGGATTTCCATGGAGTGAGATGGAGACAACCTCCAAGATGTTCACTGTGTTGTCTTTGTTCACAACTTGAAGAGGCTTGTTGTATTTATCAACAACCTCCACATTCACACTGTTGAGTTTAAATTTCGATGTCGCGGAGCTCTCCGTGTTAACGGTCAGCGTTTCGCTGGTGAAGTGTCCTTCGTCATCCCTTGAGAGTTGAATATTTCGCACCTGTTCTTTTGGATTCGTAGGCGTGGCGATGAAAATAGAATCAATATCCCGCCGTCTTTGAAGTCGTCTGACTTGAATTCTGACATGATTATTAACGAGGATACCAAAAACCATTGGTGCATAATACTCCCCTTCAATTTCTGCCAATCGCTGCAGAACAGCGGATATGCCGGGATCGCTTTTGCCGCTGTTATCAATGTCTCCATCCGTCACAAAAATCCAATACGTTCCGTCGTCCGCCTCGCTGTACAACGCCTCGTACACCTCAACTTCAGCGCGAAGGAGATAAGAAACCTGTCCGTGGAAGGCACTCGCCAAATTCATCGCATCTGGCAATTGCCGATGAAATTCGTCGCGGCGAACCTGTTCTCTACGGAGTTTCTCGTATCGCCGATCCGCATAATCCGCGTAGGTGAGGATATCACCATTCTCGTAGAGCGGTTTACCAACATACGCAGATTCACACGCCTTGATTTGCGCATCATCTATATTTCGCAAAGACTGCGAAGCATCTGTAAAGAGGAGGTTTATCAAATAATCATTAACCCGACGGATATCCTCGGACTCCATGTACGTATTTACGTTGCCATTTGTTCTAAGGCGAATCATACTACCAGACACATCATAAATCACGATGATGTGTTTAGCATCCGCTAAAGTTAAAAGTAAGAGAGAGACGAGCAAAATGGTGCCAATAAGGGTGTATAGTCGAATATTCAGCAAGTGTCTCATAAACAACCAATCTCTTAAGAGTCTAAACAAATGAGCCGGTCTTTACAAAGAATAAACAGTTTGTTTCCATACCGAATGGGTCTGGCAACAGGCTCCGGATTATTAGGGTGCCCCATCGCCAATCCGCGATGCGACACGGCGTAATTGGGCTCAAGCGAGAGAATAGTCGCACCAGACGAATTGGCAGAATAGATATGATTGTCCACCGCAATCGATCGGTGTGGTACAAACCGTAGTTGAGTGTCGTTTTTAGGCAGACTCTTCTCTGCCAAGAAATCGCCATCGCTATCGTAAGTATAGACTGTTTGTCCGTATCTATCAGATAGAAACAACCTTTTTCCATCGGTGAGCGGCGGGTGGACAAAGAGTGAGCGACGCTGGTCTAAATTGCTTGTTGGTTCTTGATCCAAATCTGCAACTTTTGACAATTTATCTGCCATCGGTTCATAACGGGCAAGGCTTCGCTCGCCAGGGTCGCTTAACGCTTCAAAATAGACTGCATCCCCCAACGAAACGGGGGCCGAGAAGGATATCCCTCGAAAAGATTTCAACCGTACTTTATAAGGTTTTGTTCCGATGTTGAGCGAGAAGATGTGCCCTTGCTGCCCAGTGAAAATGATACGCTCACCGCACAGCACTGGGGACATCACCTTGTTTTCACTGAAGAACTTGTGTTCAATACAGATTCCATCCTGGTTTATGAGGTTAAACAGCAACACACCCTGTTTTAAGCCTGCAATCATTGTCGAGCTACCAGCCAGATGGCATTTTAGCGGTGCACACCCAGGAACAGGTTCAATCTGCACAGCATCTACACCATTAGTATCAACAACTTGGGCTTCACCGCCCAAAACAGGCTTCCTTTGAATTCCACCTGACACAACATAAAAGAGGTGGAGCCCATGATAGATTGGCGTAGTCCCGTATGTTAACGGTTCATCAAAGACAGCACTCCATTTTAAACCTAGGTGCCTTTGATGCGAGGGTTTCGCAATTGTGTAGGCATCCAACCTATTTTCACCAGGGTTCGGCACAACAATGAGTCCATCAATTGCGATTAGCCCGGGTAGGTGTTGACCCGTTTCTATTTTCGGTGTACCAACCACCCAAGAGCCAAATCCATAATTGATATCCAGATAGTCCACAGACGATGTTTGTGGGAGTGTCGCTGTGCGCTGTGGATTCGCAGAAGCCATATCCCACACCGCCGGTTTTTCGAGTTTTTGACGACATTGCGTACAAAAACGGGCAAAAACACGATTCCAGTGGCCAGCAGAACATCGAAAGGCGACTTGGGTACATTGCCGGCAATAACCTACCGCTGGTATACCCCTTTTGGTTTGTCCGGCTTCTGGCGGCGGCAAATCGCAAGCAATATTCTCATTTGAAAACGGACATTTGTTCATTGACTTCGCTATCATCAGAGTAAACTAACACAATTTTCAATTTATTTGCAAGAAAGAACTTAATCGTGAATCAGATTCACTGCCTTTCCTCCGTTTCAGAATAGACTAACACAATCTCAATTCTGCGGTTTTTCGCCTTGCCTATTTCAGTCTTGTTTGTCGCGACAGGATGATATTCCCCATACCCTGTCGCGATCAGCGTTTGCGGATCAATGCCGACATCATCAACGAAAAGACGTAAGACCGCAATCGCGCGTGCTGACGAGAGTTCCCAATTTGATGGGAATTGCAGTGTGACAATGCGAACATTGTCCGTATGTCCCTCAATTTGAACGCTCTGATACAATTTTTGCCCTTGTGCATCTATTTTATAACGCTGCAATAATTCCCCGACGGCGGTTAAGGTTGTCCGCCCGAGGGGTTGTAGTTTCGCCTGGGCGGTTTCAAAGAGAATCCGGTCACTAAACATGAAACGTTGCAAGTTGCCGTCTCTCTCAATTTCAATGATGCCCCTTTTTATCTCATTTGCAAACTGCTTTTCAAATGCTTCTTGGAGAGTGTCCTGCTTTTTCTCCATCCGAATTTTCAAAATCAACTTGCTGTTGGAAACAAATTGAATGAAGAGGAAAAACAGAAAGATGAGCAGCATCGCTATTGACACATCGGTAAACGCGGGCCAGATATTCAAAACAGATGTCTGCCGCATCCGCAGGTCCATTGCAATACCTCCGACGACTTTATGTCCGGTTAGCGGGAACCCCCAAACCAGCGACGGATTTCTGAAATCCAACGGTATATGCCGGGTTGACGCACTGTATTGTTAAGTGTATCCAATTTTAGAGAGATTTGATTCAGCAATTGTGAAAGAATTTGATGCGATGAATCTTCCCCCGGGGTTGGTTTCGTCCCTACCGGGAGCGTTTGGGAAGATTGCTGCACGTTCGCGATCAGCGTTTGTATAAGTGCTTTCTGTTCAGCAACCAGGTCTCCGTGCCCAATTAGATGGTTTTCGAGACGTTCAAACACTTTATTTTGCGCCTCAAGTGCGGAACGAATCTGGAGTTCATCTGCTAATTGCATAAGGGCATGAACTATCCCCTGCTGGTTTTCTATCAAATGGGTTTCAATACGCTCAAAAACTTGATTCTGTCTCTCAAGCACTGAGCGAACCTGAAGCTCATCTGTCAACTGCGTAAGGACACCAACAATCTCCTGTTGACTTTCTGTCAACTGGGTTTTGATACCATCAAACAGGTTATTTTGTCCCTCAAGCACAGATTGGCTCAGAACAAGAACCATCTCTTTCTGATTTTCTGTCAATTGGGTTTCAATACGCTCAAAAATTTGATTCTGTCTCTCAAGCACTGAGCGAATCTGAAGCTCATCCGCCAATTGCGTAAGGACACCAACAATCTCCTGTTGACTTTCTGTCAACTGGGTTTTGATACCATCAAACAGGTTATTTTGTCCCTCAAGCACAGATTGGCTCAGAACAAGAACCATCTCTTTCTGATTTTCTGTCAAATGGGTTTCAATACGCTCAAAAACTTGATTCTGTCTCTCAAGCACTGAGCGAATCTGAAGCTCATCTGTCAACTGCGTAAGGACACCAACAATCTCCTGTTGACTTTCTGTCAACTGGGTTTTGATACCATCAAACAGGTTATTTTGTCCCTCAAGCACAGATTGGCTCAGAACAAGAACCATCTCTTTCTGATTTTCTGTCAATTGGGTTTCAATACGCTCAAAAATTTGATTCTGTCTCTCAAGCACTGAGCGAATCTGAAGCTCATCCGCCAATTGCGTAAGGACATGAACCATCCCCTGCTGATTTTCCGTGATGGATTGAAGTTGCCTCTGTAATGTGCTGGAGAGATCGTCAATAAATTTCGATTGTGACTGCTGATACGCCTCAATCGCCTTTTTTAATTTCTCGCCTTCTTCTTCCAACCTTGGCACAGAATCTTCTAAACCATGACGAAGTGTGTCGTGATATTCCGTAATTTGAGACATTGATGCCGTTGTCAATTTCTTAAAGGAGTCAACAGTGGCTTCAATAAGAACTTGATGCTCACCTATCGTTTCCAAACTCTCAAGGAGATTCTCAGCAGTTTCGCCAAACTTATTTGTCAATATGTACTGCTGCTCAAGCTGCCCACCCCATGAGGTGTCGGTGAGTTGCTGAATGGCTTGTCTCATGGCGTGCACATTTTCGTCCGTTGCAAACTTCAAAGTGTCGGTACATTGGGTGAGTTGTACGATGGCGGCTTCAATTGACGTTTCCGGTGTTTGCGTGAAGCGCGGGATTATTTCTGTGGACACAAATCTCTCAAAATGCGTGAGAAAAGCCGATTGCTCTCGATTAAAAATCCATCCAACGGCACTTAAAACGAGTGTCGTCAGTAAACCTGCTAACGTCGTCACAAACGCGGTGTTCATGCCAGCAAGTGTTTCGCGAAGGGCATCAGAGATTATAGGGAGTTGGTCGAGGTCGTGAATATCTTGCAGTAGCGGTTGGACTTCAACAATTGCGGTAATTAATCCCCTTAATGTGCCGACTAGACCGAGGATTATTAGAATGCCGAGAATATAGCTTGAAAAACTTGCCTTTCTGCTTTGTTCACCGATGAGGATATCGGCAAGCGCGTCATTATCAATTTGTCCGCCTTTCTGTTTAATTTGGACGAAATCGCTAGTTCTCCGATAAATGATGCTTCTACTTGAGACCCGCGCTTTGCGGAGCCCAGCAAGTAAATCAGAAACAGCCACGGGTGCTTGATTGGTTTTGAAATAGGTTTGTGCACGTTTCAGGTTTAGCCTTTCCCATAACCGTATCCACGCGATATGAAAAAGGTAGTTTAGAACCCCAATCCCAAAGAAGATGAGAATCAACCGTACAATGCTGCTACTTGTTTTCTCTTCAATGCTAAAGATAAATTGAACTAACTCACCCACTTATACGCTTCTCCGGCTGGCAAAAGTTAACTAATCAGACATTATCTGCTTTTCTCTTTTTGTTTTTCTAGGCTCACCGACTTCATCTTGTTTGTGTAAGCTATGATAACTTCATATCATGACACAATGTCATAAATTGGGCAAGTCCTAATTTCGTCATGTTAGGGAAACCCTTTCATTTTGGGTTTTTTCTGAGTTCATATCGGAAGTCGCCATTTGGAGATCGCTCCTACCGGAGAAATAAAAACCCCTATCGTGATGTTAGGAAAAGTCGCTAACATAGTTCTGTCCTACCAGTTGTCAGATTGGAAATTGATGATTACCCGCGGTCAACCCACCGTCAATGACGAAAACTGCGCCTGTTGCAAAACCGGCTTCATCGGATGCAAGGAAGAGCGCGGCGTTCGCGATGTCAATGGGTTGCCCAATCCGTCCTAACGGATACCAGGGCGTAATCTCGTCTAAAATGTGTGGGTTGCGTTCAAGCATCGGTTCCCATACTTCGGTTTGCACCGTCCCGGGGCAGATACAGTTAATACGGATGTTATCTTTTCCGTGTGCAACTGCCATTGAGCGGGTTAGGGCAATAACGCCCCCTTTCGCAGCAGAATAGGCATGAATACTCTGTAACCCGATGAGCCCATTGACAGAAGCGATATTGACAATGCTGCCGCCACCCCCTTGCCGCATCGTGGGGATAACCGCTTCGGTACAGTGGCTTGTGCCTCGGAGGGCAACTGCCAAGTTCGCCTCCCAGTTGTTGTTTAGCACGTCGGCTGTGGAGCAGATAGCATTGTTCACCAAGATGTCCACTGTGCCGTAAGTATCCACAGCCTTTGTGATGAGTCTTTCTGATTCGGTGGCATAGGAGACATCGGCGTTGACAAACAGGGCATCGCCACCTGCCTCGATGATGGCAGAAACGGTTGCTGTTCCGATGGCAGCGTTCACGTCGTCAACGACTACCTTGGCTCCCTCTTGTGCGAAGCGAACCGCTATCGCCTTGCCAATACCGCGTCCTGCTCCTGTGACAATGGCAACTTTATCTCTCAATCGCATCTGTTTTTAACCTGTATCTTTCTCGTGGGGGTTTTCGTCAATTGCGTTTCTGCTCCGATTTTTCCGCATGAGGTATTTACCCCTGCAAAGCAGGGGCAGATACCCGGTTCAAAATCGGGTTTCTTACAAGTTCTAGAGTACTCTCTGCTAATTAAGGGTAGGCACAAGGCACTACCTCTACAAGACTTGCGTAAAAAACCTCCGACGAGAGCTACAGTGCAATGTTAGAGCTATCTTGCATTCTCAATTCTCCGCAAGGAATGACGAAAAACCGCTAATGTTGCAGCGTTTGCGAGATGAAAAGTTTTGTACGTTCATGCTGCGGGTTATCGAAGAAATCGGCCGGTGCTGCGTCTTCTACAATGGCACCCTCATCGAAGAAGAGAATCCGGTCTGCGACTTCACGCGCAAACCCCATCTCATGCGTCACAACGAGCATCGTCATGCCGGAGCGTGCGAGCTCACGCATCACATCCAACACTTCCGTAATCATCTCCGGGTCGAGGGCACTTGTTGGTTCATCGAAGAGCATAATCTTTGGCTCCATTGCCAAGGCTCTTGCGATTGCGACGCGCTGCTGTTGCCCGCCCGAGATTTCCGCGGGGAACTTATGCGCCTGGTCTGCGATATTTACCCGTTCTAACAGTGCCAAAGCCACTGCCTCCGCCTCGCTTTTCGCCAGCTTCCGCACCCGAATCGGACCTAAGGTTATATTCTGTAGGTTCGTCAGGTGGGGAAATAGGTTGAACTGTTGGAACACCATGCCCACTTCCCGACGGATAAGGTCAATGTTGCGGAGGTCATCGCTGAGTTCTATCCCATCAACGATAATTTTGCCCCGCTGATGCGCCTCCAGGCGGTTCAACGTCCGAATGAACGTGGACTTCCCGGAGCCGGAGGGACCGCAGATTACCGCCTTTTCGCCTTTTTGAAACGAGGTGGTAACCCCTTTAAGGACATGGAAATCGTCAAACCATTTGTGTACATCCTCACACATAATAATTGGGGCGTTTGGGGCGTTTTCGTGTTCTGCCATTTTTTAGATTCCTTTTTTCGTCAATTGCGTTTCTGCTCCGATTTGTCCGTTTTCGTCAATTTGCCAGCGTACGATAAGGTGATAAAAGTACATGGAATTGTTTTGCGTAACCCGTTCGGACGTTGTCCGAAACTTGTTGCACTACATAATGTCAAAAAGGGGTTTCTTATTCTCTTAAAGAGGTTGCGTAAAAAACCTCTGACGAGAGCTACAGTGCGGTGCCGGACGAATCACGCAACCTGATTGCACCGCAAGGAATGACAAAAAACCTACCTAAGTATTCCCCACCCCCAATGCTGTCTCAATTTTCTGACTGACATAAGACATTGAATAACTGAAAATAAAATAGATAACTGCAGCGAATAGGTATACCTCGGCTTGTAGGCCGAGCCAGTCCGGATTGGCGATAACGCTTTTGGCGACACCCAAGAGGTCAATGAGGCCGATGATAGAGACGAGGGATGTATCCTTAAACAACGCGATGAATTGCCCAACAATCGCTGGAATGACTGCGCGGAGTGCTTGCGGTAAGACGATAAATAGCATCGTCTGCACGTAGTTGAGGCCTACGGCTTGGGCAGCCTCCTGTTGCCCCCTGAGAATCCCTTGAAGCCCACCACGAACGTTCTCTGCCATATAGGCAGCGGAAAATAAAGTTATTCCGAGCATCATCCGTAAAACTTGGTTAATATCAACATCTGGCATAAAAATCGGTATCAAGACATTCCCCATGAATAGGATTGTTATCAGCGGCACACCGCGAACCGTCTCAATATAAGCCGTTGAAACCCATCGGATGGCAGGAAGGCTGCTCTGGCGGCAGAGTGCTAAAAACACGCCTAGCGGGAAAGATGCCACAATACCGACAATTGCTAAAATCAGTGTCAGTAAAAGCCCGCCCCAATTGCTTGTTAGAACACCATTCTCCCCGAACCCACGTAACACCACTATTATCAGCGGAAAGGAGAGCAGCCACCCTCCCAAAATCCAAGGGCGGAAACTTGTTCTGCCACGGCCAAGAAAAAGAGCGGCTGCGATTGCGACTACCGCGCCTAAAAACCCGCCTCGCGTTGAAAATTCAAAGGGGAGAAGAACACCGATGAACCAAACACCACCGAGAACAAGGGCAAATCGGAGAACCAAACCACCCCACATGCCAGCACTCAAACCTAGAAGCACACTCAAAATATAAACAACACCCCATACGCGCCAGATCTGTTCCCGTGGATACGAGCCGACTGCAAAGAGTTGAAGGTTAGCGGGAATAACGCTCCACTTTGCTCCTGTGAATGCCCATGTCAAAAACCCCTTAAAAACCAGGAGTAAAAACCCAAGGGCGACGAGGGTTAGGAGACTGTTATACCATGTGCTAAAGAGGTTTGCTTTCATCCACGGCAAAACCGCCTTTGAACTCTGGGGGGGTCTAATTTCTTCCCTACGTGCTAATTCAGCCAATTTCTGATGCTCCTCTAGAAGTTCATCACGCATTGAAAATGCGTGGTATACATTTGTTAAGCCTTTAGCATTCAGCGGGTTGACAGCAGGCGGCTTTTTCGTTATTCCTTGGAGTTTTGGGCGTTTACGCCTCAAAACTGTATCGGTCAAGATAGGTCTGGCGCTGCACTGTAGCTCTCGTCGGAGGTTTCTGATGCAACCTCAATTAGGAGGAAGCACGCTACAACTTGTAAGAAACCCGATTTTGAACCGGGTATCCGCCCCTGCTTTGCAGGGGTAAATACCTCATGCGGAAAAATCGGAGCAGAAACACAATTGACGAAAGATCTCGTCGGAGGTTTCTGACGCAAGGTTTAGATTTAACTACCTTGTTGCCTTTAGCGTCCAATTCGGTTGATCCAACGGTTGTACCAATTCATGGCTGCTGATGTTGTCAAACTCATAACCAGATAGCTTACCATAATCATCGCAAAAACGGGAATTGATTGCCCAGTCTGAGCCATTATAGTATTCCCTACGCCAAACAGGTCGGGGAAACCGATTGCAACGGCCAAACTTGAGTTCTTCGCGAGGTTCAGATACTGGCTTGTGAGCGGCGGCACGATGATAGGGACAGCCTGCGGTAGAACGATTAAGCGTAATGTCTGGGCTTCATTCAACCCGATGGCTCTCGCAGCTTCCCGTTGCCCTTTAACTACCGCTTGTATGCCACTTCTCACCACTTCGGCAATAAAAGCACTTGTATACACAGAGAGCGCAATTAAAAGTGCAGAAAACTCTGGTGAAAAGCGCATTCCACCTTGGAAGTTGAAACCTTGCAATATGGGTAAATCCAGCGTCAACGGCCAGTGTTTGCCACTATTTTCAATAGTGGTGAACATTGGTGTGAGAAACCATCCACAAAGTGCAACGATAAGGAAGGCGGGCAGTGCCCACTTCGCGCGAAAACCAGGCCGATCCAACTGTTGGAGTTTCCGCCACCGCACAACATAGAGAATCACTGCCAAGAGCAAACCTACACCGAGAAAGCCGATCCAAATTTTCATGCCCGAGGTCGGCTCAGGCGAAGGTAGGTATATGCCCCGGTTGTTAATGAACACGCCGCCGAAAAGCGAAAAACTCTCCTTCACCTTAGGCAGTTGCCCTACTACGGCGGTATACCAAAACAGAATCTGAAGCAGGAGCGGAATGTTACGGAAACATTCGACATAGGCAGTCGCTATAGTTCGGATTAACCAGTTGCTCGACAGCCGGGCGATGCCGAAGAAGATTCCGAGGAGCGTCGCGCATATAATCCCTATGATGCCGACTTTAAGGGTGTTCACAATCCCAACCCAGAATGCTTTGAGATACGTATCCGAAGGTTCATAGGAAATTCCCTCCGAAAGGTTAAACCCGGCTTCATTCTGAAGAAAATTGAGGTTTAGCGTTAGCCCAAGCCCGCGGAGCCCCTTTAACATGTTCGTGTAAAGAATAACTAACAACAGAATCACACCGAGCAAGAAGGCGACCTGAAACAGGATGCGCAAAACTCGAATGTCTCGCCAAAAGGGGATTTTTCCCGATAAGGCATTTAACGGTGAATTATTTTCCATCTTTTTACCTATAGGGCACTAGGAAACGTCCCTTACATTTCATAGCCTCAGGATCGTTGTATTCCCCGCTTGCGGGGATTGCAACTACACTCCGAGCAATGTTGTTTGTCGAAGGATAATGCTGTTGTGTATCTTCAAGTGCCGCGTTGCACAAGAGGTATACCCCGCATTGGAAATGCGTGTTGAACTTTTGTTGCAGGGACAAGGCACAAGGCATTGTCCCACAGCAATCAAAACGTGCGGCCTGTAACTGGCGTGCAATGGACACTCGCAAACGCCACTGTCGAGTTGCAGGCGCGCGGTCTATCTAACGGAACGGCATCGCGTAGAGTAAGCCACCCTGACTCCACGGCTTGTTGACGCCACGCGGCAGCCCCAGCGGGGTGAGGTTACGTTCAAAAATCTCGCCATAGTTGCCAACAGCAGCAATGACTTGACGAGCCCAGTCTTTCGATAGCCCGAGCTTTTCGCCCATACCACCGCTTTCATCTATACCCAAGAAACGCTTGATTTCGGGGTTCTCTGTTTCAAAGGTGCTGACGTTGGCTTGCGTAATGTTGTGTTCCTCAGCAAAGAACGTGGCATAAACAACCCAACTCACCACATCATTCCACTTATTATCTCCGTGGATGGTAACAGGCCCTAGCGGTTCCTTTGAAATGGTTACGTCAAGAATAATATGTGCATCGGGGTCTTTTAAGGAGTGGCGACGGGAGATTAAGTTAGACTTGTCGCTTGTCACCACATCGCAACGCCCCTGATCGTAGCTTTGGTAAAGCGTCTCTGTCTCCTCAAAGACAACAGCTTCAACTTTAATGCCTAAGGTGCGTGTCGTATCGGCGAGGTTTAACTCAGAGGTGCTGCCTGCGCTGACACCGATAGTGGCACCAGCCAACTCCTTGAGCGATGTTATACCGAGCTCTTTGCGGAGCATAAACCCCTGCCCATCATAGAAGATTGGCGGAGCAAAGTCAGCACCTAAGTCCGTGTCGCGAGTCAGTGTCCAAGTGGTATTGCGAATTAGCACATCTATTTCGCCTGTCTGAAGGGCGGGAAAACGATCCGGCACCTTTAAGGGGCGGAACTCAACCTTGGACGGGTCGCCCAAAACAGCAGCAGCAAGCGCTCTACCGTAATCTACGTCGAAGCCTTTCCATTCACCATCCTGACTGAGGAAACCGAAACCGGGCAATTCTTTGTTCACCCCACATATCAGCCGCCCCCTATTTTTCACCCTGTCCAGCGCACTTTCCTCACCCCTGGCAAGTAAGGGGACCACCAAGGTAATCGCTAACACTAATGCGGAAACGCGAAACAAAATTTTAAACACAAAAATCCTCCAAAATTATTAAAAGTTTCTTTTGTAGTTCTTAGACATTATATAAGACTGGCCCAATGTTGTCAAGGGAATTAACAGAGATATTCAATTTAGTCACGTGCAAAGCACGTGATTAAATGCTCTTTTCGGTTTTCTGGCGTGTTTATGGGGTTTCTGTCGCGATTCGGAGCGTGCAGAGCCTTCGCTCAGGAGATTGGGGCTACAGGAAAACGGAACGTCTCTGGCGAATTAATATCACTTGTAGGCGCATTTCGTTCTTCCCGAACAATGAAGTTTAAGAATTTAAACGGGTATTTTCCGGGCAACCTCTGAAACGACACTTGACTCCTTTTGAAAATTGTGCTAACATGGGGTATCAATCTTGTCAAGGAGAGGACCAATGAAAAAGTTCATAATCGCAGAAATTTGCGTCATTATCGCGCTGGTTGGCGGGTTTTGGTTAGGGCGAATTACAAGCACCGATACCAGTTACGCGCACTATTACGACAACGCTGACAAGGCATGGGGACTCGTCCAACAATTGGACAATCCACCCTTAACGCTTGATGAGCCCGATGAAAACCGATTGCGTAAGGTGCGCGCCGCGTACCGCGCTGTTTTTGATAATTATCCAGACAGCCTCTGGGCAGATGATGCCATCTATCAGCTCGCCTCACGCCTTGCGCGCACGGATGAAGAAGCATTCGCGCTGTTCCGTCGACTCATCAATAATTATCCGGACAGCGAGTTGGCAGATGATTCAATGTACGCCATCGCTATTGCCTCTTATCTAATCGCGGAGGAGCTAAAAAAGACTGGCACGCTTGAATCCATTGATGCCTACTACGACCGGGCCCTCGCCCTTTTTAATCAACTCATTGCCACCTACCCCGGCAGTGAATTGGAGGAACACGCGCAGTTTAATACGGCGATGTGCTATTACGGCAAGGGCGATTTGAACATCGCGCTGGCGCAGTTTGATAATATCAGAATCGAACTCAGCGATAGCCCGCTGCTTTACCAGATTTTATACGTCACTGGCGAAATTTACCTCAAAAAGCAGGATTATGAGAACGCGCGCATTGAATTCACCAACGTTGTGGACTCCGGCGACCCGAGTTTTGCACCCCTCGCCAGTTTCGGTATTCCGCAGACCTACCTTGCAGAGGGGAAATATGAGGAGGCCATCGCGGGTTACCAAAAGGTGATAGACCTCTATCCGGATTCGCAAGTTGGGCGGGATGCACACTTCTATATGGGGTGGGCGTATGAAAAACTGGGAAGGTATGATGAAGCCATCGCGCAACTTGAAGACGCTATAGACATGTACCCGCGCA
The DNA here is from genome assembly GCA_958295855.1 of uncultured Poribacteria bacterium. Lineage (GTDB taxonomy): Bacteria > Poribacteria > WGA-4E > WGA-4E > WGA-3G > CATQHH01. The sequence goes on from OY282383.1 coordinate 3,526,075, forward strand.
ACGAGAACGCCGCCAACTCGCAGATTTACATCGGGCAGATTGCTTATGCGAACCAGGATACGGCGCGCGCAATTGCAGCCTATCAAAAGGTGGCAGATAACAGGACGTATGATTACGACAACCGCATGCAAGCCCAGTACTGGGTAGGTAGAATCTATGAGCAAATTGGGGATATTGAACAAGCGATAGTCGCGTACCAGAAATTGCGCACAAATTTTCCAGAACCGCATAAACAGGGATCGCATCCTTCAAATAATATTGATGAGAGTTATATCCAAAACCTAAGAAGTAAGGAGCTCTAACGCTTGGGCGAGGTCCGCGATAATATCCTCGACATCTTCTAACCCGACCGAAATTCTGACCAAGCCGTCCGTGATGCCGGTCTGCTGTCGAATTTCGGTTGGAACTGGGGAATGCGTTGTTGATGCCGGATGGCAGAGCAGCGTGCGCACATCTCCTAAGCTCACGGCAAGGGCGCAGCGCTGAAGTTGATTGACAAACTGTTCCCCCGCGACTCTACCGCCTTTGAGCTCTATCGTGATCATGCCGCCGAACTTGTCCATTTGGCGTTTGGCGAGTTCATGCTGAGGGTGACTGCGTAACCCGGGGTAGCTCACCCACGCCACTGCAGGGTGTGCTTCAAGGAACGCAGCGACGCGTCCCGCGTTTTCGCAGTGTTGTGCAAACCGGAGCGGCAAGGTGGTTATCCCGTGGAGTGTTAGCCACGCATTGAACGGGCTGATGACCGCCCCGAAATTGCGCAATGCCCCTTTTTGTGCACGCTCAACGAACGTTTTTTTTCCGACAATCGCGCCAGCGATGACTGCCCCGTTGCCGCTCAGATACTTCGTCATACTGTGGACTACCACATCAATTCCGAGGGCAATCGGCTGCTGGCCGCAAGGCGTTGCAAACGTGTTGTCAAGGATTGAGATTAAGGCGTGTGCCTCTGCTATCTCAGCGCAAGCCCCTAAGTCGACAAGTTTGAGTAAGGGGTTTGTTGGGCTTTCAAGGTAGATAACCTTTGTGTCTGACCGGATGGCACGTTCAATTTCAGTTGGGTTTGTGGCATCTACAAACGTTGTCTCAATACCCATGCGTACGAGGTCTTCACTCAGCAGATGGTGCGTGGCGGAATAGAGGGTTTCCATAGCGACGACGTGGCCGCCATCAGCTAAGGCGGTGAGCAGCGCCGTGCTGACTGCACCCATCCCTGATGCCGTTGCGAGTGCCGCTTCGCCATCCTCCAGCACTGCAAGTTTTTCTTCCAACACCCTCTGTGTCGGATTGCCCCAGCGGGTGTAGATATAGCCACTCTCTTCATCTGTGCATGCCGCTGCACATTCCGCCGCCGATGTGAAACGGAAAGTGCTGTTCTGATAGAGAGGCGGTATCAACGGTATCCCGCTTTTTGCGGCAGCGTTTGCTGGAGCCTCACCTGCATGAATGGCCTGGGTAGCCTTACCTAAGTTTTTCTTGTTTTTCATTTTAACCTCTCTACGGGGTAACCTTCAAGGGCTAATAATTCGCGTTTCCGTTCTAAACCGCCACCGTAGCCCCCTAATTTGCCATTGCTGCCAATGACGCGGTGGCAAGGCATCAGAATAGTGATAGGATTTGATCCAACCGCGTTGCCAACAGCCCGAACCGCTTTCGGTTTCCCTATCTGTTCTGCAATCCATTTGTAGCTGCGCACCTCGCCATAAGAAATTTGCCGGATGGCACCCCAAACAGCATCCTGGAAGTACGTCCCCCAGTCTATTTGGATTGGAATCTCGGAGGCATCAAGCGGTTCACCGGCAAAATAGCCATCGAGCAGTTCTTGCGCCCGCGTGAGCACAGGGTACTGTATTTGAGGACATCGCGATTCATCGAATGGAAAGTTATCGGTAAAGAAAACATGCGAAATGTTGTCACGATCTGCCGCAACGATGCACATACCCCCCATGGGAGACTGGTAGGAAACAGTCCGGGAAGCAAAGTAATTTCGTGTGCCTTCGTAAGATTCCACGTCAAAAGGCACGTCCTTCGGAATTTCTTCACGAAATTGTTTGAATGGATTCATTATCATTTTTTGTTTGACCTTCAATCTATTATACGGTATACTATACCGCAAGCTATGGCTATATTCGAAACACCAGATCAACTCTATCGTTACATCAGTGGACTATTTGAAGAAATCGCCCCGCTCCCAGAAGCACAAGCGGCACTCGCATCCTTGACGCTGACCGTCCGGTTTAACTACACTGACCCGGATGCGACGATGACGTTAACAGCAGACAAAGGACAGTCCACCATCGTCTGTGGTGCCTGTGATGTGAACCCCGATGTTGTGTTGACGATGACCGGCGATGTCGCTCATCGTTTCTGGACAGGTGAGCTCAATGTGATGGGTGCTATTACCAAGCGTGAAATCGGGGTTAGCGGCTCACTTGGTAAAATTATGCGCCTCACCCCGCTTATCAAGACGGCAATTCGCCATAACAAGGAACGTGCCTGATTGCTAAATGTAAGGGCGATGCCGCAGTGCTCGCACGTTGCTTGCGCCCTGTATTTGCCTATCAACATGCCAAGTTACCCAAAACACGCGCGATCAACTTTTTTATTTCTCACATGAGGAGGCTAAAATGGCTGTAGATAATTTATCAGAATTGTCAGAAGCAATGGAACCTTCCGTTACGCAGCTGCGGAAAGAAGGTTGGTGCGTCCTTGAGGACGTAATCCCCGCCGATGTCGTCGATGCGGTTCGTGAAGAGGTCGAAACCTCAGAAGCGGACTATAATGAATTCAGCAAAGAGAACGGCAGATGGAAACGCAATGTTATCAGTTTCATCCCCAAATTTGCTGGGCATCTCGCGAACGAGCGGCTCCTCGCTGTCATCCAGCAGTTGTTGGGCCCGCAGGTGCGTATCTCACAAACAGAGTATAAGACTCGCCCCCCGCATTACGAATTGGTGCGTGCATACCACTCCGACTTCCCCTATGACCTGAACCAAAAGTGGCACATTCCGCAGCCGTTTCCGAGTGCTGTCATCGGCATCACTACCCTCTGGATGCTCTCCGAGTTTACCACAGAGAATGGCGGCACCTGGATTGTGCCGAAAACGCATGTGGATGTCAGGAACCCAAGGGGTAAAAATGACAACATCGGCGACCGGAACCCAATTGAGGGTGAAATGCAGGCAACCGGCAGTGCCGGCAGTGTGCTCATCATGGACAGCCGAATTTGGCACTCTAATGCGGCAAACCCAAGCGCGGGCAAGCGAACAGCAGTCGTTGTCAGGTACGCCCCGTGGTGGTTGAATTTAGAGCTCTTCGGTGTCAACACCGCAACAATTTCCAGCACGACGTTCGATAAATTCCCGGATGATGTCAAACGGCTCTATGAGCACCGCGCTGAAAATCGGGAGCCGACTGTCTGGATTTAAAGTAGTAGGCACGCTCCGTGTGCCGTTAATTACAACAAAGGAGATTCTCTTATGTCAACAACACTTGTGCACATTGGCGTGCGCACGACGGATCTGGAGAAAAGCATCCGTTTCTGGCGCGATGCGCTCGGCTTGCACGTCTTCTCAACAATGAATGGTTGCTACGACCTCACTGATGGGTATCACAACTTCCGCGTCTTTCAACACCGCGGGCCAGCCCGCCCGAAGCACGTCGGCGGAATGTTAGACTACCTCCACATCGGTGTCCGTGTCCCGAATTTACGAGAAGCGGCCAAGCGGTGTGAAGCCCTCGGCTTTGCAATCACATGGGAAGGTTTAGACGGTAGCAAACCGTACGACCCGAGTTCCGATACACTGCCTTCAGAAGCCTTCAAGGTGGAAGACCCGGATGGCATCGTCGTTGATATTACTGAACAGGCAGACCAGTGGCCGGGGGTTGATATCCAGAGCAAAAGCTAACAGGCGCGAGACCGCCCTTCTTGCGAGCGCGGTTTCATGAAGTTTAAGAAGTTATAGGTAGATCCCCGCTTTGCGGGGAAACTACCTGTTGTAAAAATCACTCATCACCACCTAAGAGCCCCAGGCGGAATAAGTAATAGAGCAGTGTTAGCAGGCTTGTCACTGCTGCAGCGAGATAGGTTAAAAACGCAGCGTTAAGCACCTTGCTTGCATGACGATTTTCTTCGGGTGAGAGCATCCCAGCCTCGTCCATTGCAACTTTGGCGCGCCGGCTCGCATCCCATTCTACGGGAAGCGTTACCAACGAAAAGACAACGCCTACTGCAAATAGCCCTACACCAAGTAGGAGGAAGGGTTGAATAAAGATGCCTACTATCATAAAGATATAAGCGAAAGGTGAACTGAAATTCGTTGCAGGTACGAGGGCGGTGCGCATGCTTAGCATGGCGTAGCCGTGTGCGTCCTGCATGGCGTGTCCCGCCTCATGACATGCCACGCCTATGGCAGATAGCGACTGACTTGAATAGACATCGTCAGACAGCCGTAATGCCTTCTGGGACGGATCGTAGTGGTCGCTCAGCCATCCGCTGGAACGTTCAATTCGCACGTTGCTGACACCATGCCGTTGTAACATAAGTGCTGCGGCTTGTGCCCCGGTCAACCCGCTACGCGACCCAACTTGCGAATATTTTGAGAATGTCGATTTTGTGCGAAAAGTCGCATATAGGGACAGAGCAAGCCCTGGTGCGAGAAATACGAAATAAAGTGGGTCAAAGAAAAACATCAGAGCCACCTCCGAATCGTGTTTTTATTAAAATTATACAGGATATTTGTAGGAAATTCAACTGATTTTTAGAGATAGCAGGCGTGTTGCTTTTTCATTTGCAAATTGGAGACTTGTTATGTATAATAAAAGAGGTTACCTAACTTATGTTCGTGTCGTTTCTGCAAAAAGGCAGGTGTCATGATAAAGGGAAGTCTGAGCAAAGGACGTAATATGAGAAAACAGATTGCACTTTTCAACCACAAAGGTGGTGTGGGCAAGACAACAACTACCTTCAACCTCGGTTGGATGCTGGCAAACAAGGGCAAGAAGGTCATCATCGTTGATTGCGACCCGCAGTGTAACCTCACCGGCATGGTGCTTGGATTCAAGGATGCCGAAGGTTTTGCATCGATGTATGCGTCAGATTCGGTGACGAATATCCGAGATGGCCTAGCACCTGCTTTTGAATCGCGCCCTGCCCTCATTCAACCGGTACACTGCACACCAATCAACGGACAACCGAACATGCACCTGTTACCAGGGCACATGGGTGTTGCCGAATACGAGGTAACCTTAGGGATTGCTCAAGAACTGTCCAACTCACTGGTAACGCTCCAGAATCTGCCAGGGGCTTTGCATTACCTTTTTTCCAAAACGGCTGAAAAGTACAATGCTGATTTTATCTTGGTAGACATGAGCCCAAGTTTGGGACCTATTAACCAAAACTTACTAATGACGAGCGACTATTTCATTGTTCCAATGTTTCCTGACTACTTCTCAGCGATGGCAACGGAGAGTCTCGCCTCCATTTTACCGAAATGGGCAGCATGGGCAAAACAAGGTAAAAAGTTGTCTCTCCTACAAGAGGCGATTTACCCTTTCCCTGATAAGCAACCCAAATTTCTTGGAACCATAATTCAGAATTATCGAGTTAGAGAGGGTGTCCCTTCTGCCGCCTTCCAAAAGTGGATTGACGAAATAAAAAGAGGCGTTGAGAAAAGGCTCATACCGGTGTTACGTGAAAATGATATGCTACTTCCAGATGAATTATATAAAAAGGTAAGTGAAATCGCACAGAGGCAAGCCATGCTTTTCTCGGATTCGGCTATAAGTTGTCCACTCTTCAAAGTGTCAGACTTCAACAGTCTGATCGCCCTCTCACAAAAACATAAAGCTCCAGTTTTTGATTTGAGCGACGCGCAACTTGAGCAAGTTGGCGTAGTACTTGAAATAACCAAGAAATCTATGCAAAAATTTCGCGCGCTATATTCTGATGGTGCGGATCGAATAATTACGCTTACTGAGAATGCTGAGTCCTATTGAACAATTTCGAGAAAATATAGCACGAGTACGAGACCTCGGTGGATTGCACGCAGCCTTTGGCCAATTGACGACCCCCGCGGTAGATTTGACAGATCTGCTACGCGCGCAAATCGTTATGGTTGTCAGCGCGCTTGACCAGTACATCCATGAAATCACGCGAGTCGGGATGTTAGAAGTGTACGACGGGACACGTCCGCAGACGAATGCTTTCTTGCGTTTTCAAGTGACTATGGGCGCGGCCATGAAGGGAATTTCCACATCAAATAATAATGCATGGCTTCACACAGAAATCCGAGAAAGGCATGGGTACCAAACTTTTCAGCACCCGGACAATATAGCTAATGCAGTTCGGCTCTTCTCATCATGTGAGTTATGGCCGTCTGTTGCTGTGCAACTCAATCTAACAGTCCAAGACGTGAAAGATCGGCTTCGTGCTATAATTAACCGCCGAAATCAAATCGCCCATGAAGCAGATTTGGATCCGAGCTATCCCGGGTCTGGAACCCGTTGGCCAATTTCTCCTACAGACTCGGCAAGTACCGTTGATTTCATTCAGGACGTTTGCGAAGCAATTCATAATGTTACCAATTAAATCCAGATCTTCCGCACACGGAGAAAACAGCATGCCAGCACTCAACATCAAACCCTCTCACAAGCCCATCAAAACATACTACGCCGAACTCGAAGCATACACACACCTCGGAGAACAAAACGAAGGCACCGTCCGAGCCGCATTCCAAAACCTACTCCAACACTATTGCCCCCAAGCCGCCCTCACCCTTCTCTGTGAAAAAAGCCACTACACGCCAGAGAAAAGACGAATCACACCCGACGGTGAGGTCGTTGATGCGTTCGGCTTGCCACACGGCCACTGGGAAGCAAAAGATACCAAAGATGACTTGCACGCCGAAGCAGACAAGAAATTTGCCGCAGGCTACCCGTCCAAAAACATCGTCGTGCAATCCCCAACACATGCACTCCTCTATCAGCACGGGCAACTGCAACTCGACCTGGACATCACCGAGCCGAGAAACCTCGTCCACGTGCTCCAAACCTTTTTCGCATATCAGGAGGAGAACATCGCGGCATGGCATACGGCAGTGTCGGAGTTCAAAGAGACAGTGCCAGAACTCGGCGAAAAACTGGCAGCGTTAATAGAGACAGAACGCCAAAACAACCCGCACTTTCAGGAGGCATTCGCCCATTTTCATCAGCAGTGCCAAGCCTCAATCAATCCGAATCTGTCTGTCGCTGCGGTGGAGGAGATGCTCATCCAGCACCTGCTCACCGAGCGCATTTTTCGCACCGTCTTCAATAACTCAGACTTCACCCGCCGAAATATCATCGCCCGCGACATTGAAAACGTCATTGATGTGCTCACCGAACGGACGCTGAACCGCTCAGAATTTCTGCGCCCTTTGAATCCGTTCTACGTTGCGATTGAGAAAACAGCCAGCACAATTACCGATTTCTCGCAAAAACAGGGCTTTCTCAATACCATCTATGAGCAGTTCTTCCAAGGGTTTTCTGTCAAGACTGCAGACACGCACGGCATCGTCTATACCCCTCAACCGATTGTGGATTTCATGGTGAACAGCGTTGAGCATCTCCTCAATACCGAGTTCGACCGGTCGCTTTCGGATACCGGTGTGCATCTCATCGATCCGTTCGTCGGCACCGGCAACTTCATCGTGCGGCTCATGCAGGACATCCAAGGCACAGCGTTGGAACACAAATACCGCCACGAGCTGCATTGCAACGAGGTGATGCTGCTACCCTATTACATCGCCAGTTTGAACATTGAGCAGGAGTTCTTTCAACGCACGGGGACATACCTGCCGTTTGAGGGCATCGCTCTCGCGGACACGTTTGAGTTGCTTGAGCGACGCCAGACAGAATTGTTCACGCGCGAAAATACGGAACGGGTAGAGAAACAGAAGGCTGCGGATATGTTTGTGGTTATCGGCAACCCGCCTTACAACGCAGGACAGGTGAATGAGAACGACAACAACAAAAATCGGAAGTATGAGACGATGGATGCGCGCGTGCGGGAGACGTATTCACAAGACTCCAAGGCGACGAATAAGAACGCGCTGTCGGATCCTTATGTCAAAGCGATTCGGTGGGCATCAGACCGGATTGGCGAGGAAGGCGTTGTCACCTTTGTGACAAATAACGGCTTTCTCGACGGAATAGCGTTTGATGGGATGCGGAAGCATCTTGCCCAGGATTTTACCAAAATTTATCACATTGACCTCAAAGGGAATGCGCGCACCTCTGGTGAACGCCGTCGACAAGAGGGCGGCAATGTTTTTGATGATCAGATTCGGGTTGGCGTTGGCATCAGTTTCTTCATCAAGAAAGGAAAAGTGCACGCTGATACGGAAACCGAGGTTTGGATTTATTCGGTTGATGACTACCTGAAAGCGCGCGAGAAACAGCAACTTTTAACCGATTTCGGGAACTATACAAACGTTCCGATGAAAAAGGTGACCGTTGATGCAAAGCATACATGGCTCACCGAAGGGCTCCATGCCGAGTTTGACACCTTTATCCCGATGGGAACTAAAGCAGCTAAGGCAGCAAAGGGTGAGGGCGGGGATGTAATCTTCAAAACCTATAGTCGAGGTGTCGTAACCTGCCGAGATGCGTGGGCTTACAATTTCAACCGAGACAGGCTCGCTGAGAACATTCAGCGGATGAGTGACACTTACAACACGGAAGTGGATAGGTGGAAACGACGAGAAGACAAGGGGGCAAACCTTGATGATTTTGTGGTGCCTGATGATGCGAAAATCAAGTGGAGTTCTACCTTAAAACGGAAACTGAAAGGAGGGCAAACTGCAGAATTTGCACAAACTAAAATCCGACAATCGCTCTACCGGCCATTCACAACATCGCGTCTTTACTTTGATAGATTCATGATAGAGGCAGTATACGTGTTCCCATCTATCTTTCCGACCCCGGAAACTGAAAGTGAAAATCGGGTGATCTGTGTCAGGGGCATTGGAAGCAACAAACCTTTTCACGTGTTGATAGTTGATGTAATTCCAGATTTCCACCTCACAGGCGATGCCCAATGCTTTCCCTTCTACACCTACGACGAAGATGGCACGAACCGCCGTGAAAACATCACCGAGTGGGCATTGGCACAGTTCCGAACGCACTACCGAGACGACAGCATCAGCAAGTGGGACATTTTCCACTACACTTATGGGCTCTTGCACCATCCTGCTTATCGCGAACGGTATCAGGCGAACCTCAAGCGTGATTTGCCCCACATCCCCTTCGCGGAAGACTTTTGGGGATTCGCCAACGCAGGGGCGGAATTAGCAACTCTCCACCTCAACTACGAATCCGCTCCGAAATATGACAAACTGAGATACTATGAACAGCCGGGGATGCAGGTAGATTGGCACGTGGAAAAAATGAAACTCTCCAAAGACAAGACCTCGCTGGTGTACAACGATTTCCTGACGCTTGATGGCATTCCCTCAAAGGCGTTTGAATATCGGCTTGGCACCCGCTCCGCGTTGGAGTGGGTAGTGGATCAGTACCGTGTCAAAACAGACAAACGGAGCGGCATCCTCAACGACCCGAACCATGCGGACGACCCGCAATATATAGTCAAGTTAATTGGGAAGGTGATTACGGTGAGTTTGGAGACGGTGGAGATTGTTAGCAAATTGCCCGCGTTAAAGTTCTCCGTGCCCTCATTAGGTTTTGTGGCAAATCATGGCGGTGATCCAGCATAGATTTTTAAGCTTCGGGAACCGCCTTAGGAGATATGCATCCATTGTGTTGAGGTGCCGGAGCGTCCATCGATAAAATGCCGGGATAGGGATGCCTTTTTGCCAGAACAGTGCTCCGACTGCGAAGAGATGAAACTCGCGATGTTCTAACGTGTTGAATTCGGCACCAACTGTTTCGATGTCGCGCACTGAAAAGTAGTGCAGTTTGCGAGAGTACTTCAGCCACATCTTCCGATAGAGCCAGACAGCCGGGTGGTTTCGCATATTTTCAATGAAAATTGCCTTTCCCCCCGGCTTGAGAACGCGGTAACACTCGCGTGCAGTTTGCGTGTGCGCCGTAAAAACCAACACAGATTTGGATATGACGACATCGAAGGTATTGTCCGGGAAGGCGAGTTGTGTGGCATCCATCAGGCAAAAGTTAACTGCATCGGCGACGTTGTGTTGTGTTGCCCGTTCTTTTGCTTCAGCGAGTCGGAAGGGCAGCAAGTCAATTCCGACGACAGATGCCCCCTGCTTGGCAAGCAGCGTCGCGGTTCCCCCTGTCCCAGTGCCTAACTCCAGCACCTTTTTCCCTTCCAACGTTCCCATTTTAGGGAGGACATACTCAAAAACGGGCAGATAAAAATCTTCCCACCAGAGCAGAAGGTCCGTTTCAACAGTGTCGGGACGACCGGCCGGTCGCGATGCATCGGATTCGCGCAAACCTAAATTTTCCCCATCTTTCGCAGATTTTCAAGGCAACGTTCAGCGCATTCAATAGGCGGGTAGGCGTAGCTTTCCTGCTCAACAATGTACCACTCGGTGCCCCCGACAGTTTCAGCGGCATGGAATATAGCGTCCCATGGAACTTCGCCTTCACCGATGAGTGCCTCGTCATTCGTGGCGGAATACTCTTTGAGATGCACCAGTTTTGCTCTGCCGGGGTAACGTTCAAGAAACGACACAGGGTTGGCACCGCCGCGAAGTACGTGCCCGATGTCAATTTGCATCACGACATCATTGCGCGTGTTACTGCCGAACGTATCCCACGGGACTTCGCCCGCTATTGGTACAAATTCAATCGTGTGGTTGTGGTAGCCGGTGAACATACCCTGGTCGGCAATTTTTTCGGCGATGTCGTTGAAGAGTTTCGCCGTGTTCAGCCATGCCTGCCGCGAACGCCGGTACTCTTCGGGTAACCCCGGCACAATCAAATATGGATTGCCGAGAATCTGGTTGAACGCAACCGTTTTGGCGAGTTCATCGTCGAGGAGTGTGCTCAAGGCTGTATGTGTACCGACAATTTTTAACCCGAGGTCGTCGCACATTTCACGCAATTCCTCAGCAGTCCGGTCGTAGTAGCCGGCAAATTCAACACCCTCGTAGCCCATCTGTGCGACTGCTTGCAGCGTATAGGATAGGTCGCGGGCGCAATCTTCTCTCACAGAATACAGTTGTAACGCAATCGGAATTCTATTGTTCATAGCGTTTTCCTTGTCTGAAATTCGGTTTTGTCGAAACAGGTTCAGGTTTTAAGTGATAGCCTCGTTAATGTGGCACAATTCGTTCATGTTCAGGCACTGCTATTTCATGTCGTAATGCTTCAATCTGTTTTTGCTGCGCTTCAATCTGTTTTTGCTGCGCTTCAATTTTCTCGTCTTGTATACGTTCGTTTTTTCGCTGCATTGCGACGAGGATCTGCTGCACACCGACAACTACAGCAATGAAAGCTATTAAAACCATCACCAGTGCAAAGATCTGGTCCAACCGTTTGTCCAAACCTTTAATTTCCCCACTCAAGCGCGCGTCCAACTCGTCAATTTTACCACTCAAGCGCTCGTCTCCTGCTTCTATTTTGCCACTCAAGCGCGCGTCTAATGCTTCTATTTTACCACTCAAGCGCGAGTCCAACTCGTCAATTCTGATTTTGACGTATTCCTTAGTTCGCTTTTCGGATTCTTCAACAATCAAGCGAATTTTCTCAAGGTCTGCTTGGGTTAGTTCTCCGAACGCGGATGCGGTAAAGAGCAGGAGTATCCCGCTTAAAATCAAGATTGATTTCATTTTAGTCTCCCTCCCCCTTTGCTCTGCTGTAGGCGCGGTTTCTAACCGCGCCTACAAGTCTCACAAACCCATAGAAATCCTTACGTCATAGGCAAGTTGACGACCTGGCCGCTATCGGCGGAAACCCGTCCTGCTTCGAGGATTTCCTGGGCATCCCGGCTCACTTTGGCATTGCACAAACCTTCTACAGGTTCGCCTGTCTCTAGGCAGTTAATGAAGTATTCTGCCGCGTTGCGTTTACCCTCAGGCAGTGCCTCAGGCTCCACTACTTGAGCATCGCCGCCAGCTGGGTGCAGATGCACTTCGTTTCCGCTTACCATCAATGCCCCTTCCGTACCGTAGACAACCGGGTTTGGTGTGACATAGCCGACCTTTTGGGTCCAAGAGGCCTCCGTAATTCCGAATGCGTTGCCGTATTTCATGAGGATAACGGCGTTATCGTCAGGAATTGGGTAATCTTTGACAAAAGTGCCGCGGAAGGCTGTCACTTGTTGTGGGAGGCCAAGCAGGTAGGCACACATATCGGCACAATAACAGCAGTAGTCCATCAAAGCACCGGCACCGTTTTTTTCTTCATCGTAGAGCCACTCGTAGAAATAGCGGGAGCAGCCAATCTCCTTCGGTCCGTTGTGTGCTGAACGCCATTTGAAGTAAAAAACGTCTCCGATGGCTCCCTCTTTAATGAGATTCATTGCGGTATTCAGCACGGGGCTCCACGCAGTTGGCCAATTCACCATGAGCAGGGTGCCTGCATTCTCCGCTGCGGTAAGCATCCGGTCGGCTTGGGAGAGTCGGGCAGCCATCGGTTTTTCAGAAACAACGTGGATGCCTTTCGCCGCTGCTGCCTCAACGATGTCTGCACCGGCGTTGTTCTCTGATGCTGCTTGGACGATGTCTAATTCCTCGTTCTCGAGCATTTCCTGCCAAGAGTTATAGACGTTTTGAATCCCGGTTTCTGCACTGAACTGGTCGCGGAGTTCCGCATTGACATCGCCAGCTGCGACGATGTCGACGTTCGGGTGTGCCTTCCAGTGACGAAGCTCGCCCCAGACATGGTCGTGTACTAGCGAAGCGAAGCCGATGCGATAGGTTTTTGACATGAATTATGCCTCCTGTAGTTGCGCTTTGGAAGCGCGCGATTTGTCTCTACATATTCACGAGCGAGAAATAAGGTAGCCGGAGACAGGGCTCCGCCCTTACAGTATTATTCCTCAGCCCGAATAGCAATTTTAATTGCCGTTTCGCCATTGATGCGGTAGCCGCTATCAAGTGCTTTAAAGCCGTCTTCAACCTGTGAGAGTGGCAACTGGTGACTAATCATGTCGGCGAAGGGCAGTTCGCTCTGTTCAAGGAGTGGCAATCCTCGGACAAAGTGTTCATAGCTGCTCCCCCAGATAGCTTCCACCCGAAGATTTTTGCGCATCAGCAGTTGGTTGATGTTAAAGTCAATGGAACCCATATCGACGAAGTGACCCACTTCAACAAAGGTGCCGCTGCGTCGGGTGTAACCCAACCCTTCTGGCGTTGCGGGGAGGAAACCTGCACATTCAAAAACAACGTCGGCACCTGCTTTGCGTGGGGTTTCGGCTTTTACCAGTTCTGTTCGCTCTTCGGCAGAGGTAACTTCCTCAATATCGATCGTGACATCGGCACCAAGGCGTTTTGCAAGTGCCAATCGCCCGGCGGGGCCACCTACCATAATCGCTTTTGCGGCCCCACTCAATTTTGCGCAGGCAAGCGTTACCAATCCGATGGCCCCTGAACCTTGCACAACAACGGTGTCGCCGAGTTTTATGTTGCCCCGCATTGCGGCATGAACACCTACAGTAAAAGGCTCTGTAAGCACTGCAACCTCGGGAGATGCCTCGGTTTTTATAAAGCAGGTGTTTGGATAGGTGAGATACATGTAATCCGCAAACCCACCGCGAAAATGGGGGGCCTCATCGGGATTCCATTGGAAGCCGTAACCGCCGTAGTTGGTGCCCGGGGCGAAGATAATCCGATCTCCCTCTTTAATCGGGTTACCGACATAATCGGTTTCTACGTCTTCCCCAATGGCATCAATGATGCCGACGTTTTCATGCCCCAACAGGATTTCCCGTTGAAAGCCGTTCTGCCAGTTATGCAGATCGGTACCACAAATACCTGCCAACTCTTGCCGGAGCAGCACCGTGTTCGGGGCAGGTTCAGGTACCGGATATTCACGAATTTCAAAATCTTGACCGTGGGCGACCACGGCTCTCCCTGTTCGACTCATATCTATCTGTTCCTTTCAGACATGTCTTCGCTTCTTTCGCGAGAGAATGTATATAATAACAATCGCGATGATGGAAATTGGCAACCAGTACACTTTGAAAAATTCCCAGAAAATGTTAAACCCGATCCAAATTAGGACTTCAATCCCGACGATACCGGCGGCTTTATTCCACGGGAAATCTGCACCGTGTTGTTTTCGCAACCGCTGTGCGAATACCCATGAAACGCCTAAAGTGCCCAGCACAATCACCAGGAATAGCAAATTAATCATCGATTGGATACCGCTCAAAAAGAAAAACATAGAGAATTTCACCCCTTTTAAGTTTTAGTTATCAATATAGAGACACGCCATCTGAAAAAGATAGCAAAAACTGGTCTATCCATGGCTAATTCGCTCTGGGTAGCTATAGACTGCCATACTTTGCCCGCGCATGAAACCGATTAACGTGAGATTTCCTTCTTGCGCGAGGTCGACGGCGAGTGTGGAGGCAGCCGAAACCGCCACGACTATGGGGATTCGAGCAAATAATGCTTTCTGGACAATTTCAAAACTGGCGCGCCCGCTCACCATCAAAATGTGCCGGTCGAGCGGAACCATGTCAGCCAGCACTGCCTGCCCGATAACCTTATCCACCGCATTATGTCTGCCTATATCCTCTCTGACAATCAGAAGTTCGCCGTTTTCATCAAACAACCCGGCAGCGTGGAGCCCACCTGTTTTTTCAAAAACCGATTGTGCGGCTCTCAACAGGTCGTTGAGGTGGTAAAACAGTGCCTGATTCACACGGAACGCCGAATTTAGGGGCGGCACCTGATGTCTAACGGATTCAATTGTCATTTTACCGCAGAGCCCACAACTGGCATTCGCGTGAAAGTTCCGCTGCCACCCAGCTTGCTCCTCGAGATTTAGTTCCTGTGCGAGGTGAACATTGACAATGTTCTGCATCGACGCAGCATCACCTTCATCGCAATAGGCTATGATTTCGATATCGTCGCCGGATGTTATGAGGCTTTCCGTATAAAGAAACCCTGCTGCCAATTCAAAATCGTGTCCCGGGGTGCGCATGACAACAATTAAGCTCTGTTGCCCCACCCGAATCTCGAGCGGTTCTTCGACAACAAGTTCGTCTTCAACGTGTGTCGGTTGAGACTGCACCCAGCGCGTAATAAGTTTTGTGCACGTCGGTTGCTGAGACATAGTTTTTAGCGGAAGCACCGTAGCAAAACCCTCCTACAAATGGCCACGTTACTTGAGGCTTTGTGTACTTATTGTCGCCAGCCCATTCGTGGTGCCTATCCATGCTCTATTATTCGCTACGGCGATGCATTGCACCGTTGGCTCACCCATGATTATCCGGGGGGTTCCAGTTGTCTGCCACATATCGGAACGTGTATAATAGGTGTAAACATCATCGTTCGTTGCTATCCATAGTACTAAAGGCATACGTGGTGCCGGTGGTGCTTCTACTCCTTCTGTTTCTTCTTCCTCTATTTCGGGAGAAAATTCAGACGTTGCTTGGTTGGATTCGGTCTCTGTGGGCGCAGTGTCCACAACCGCTGCAATATAAATATTACCTAAATCTGTTTTGTCCTCTATTCCTATCAGCAGCGGCACCGATTTTCCATTAATCCCATTCCAGTCTGCTTGGAAATAACCGTTCGCTTTTTCTTCGGCATTAAACCACGTAAAGAGGAGTTTTTCTTTTTTGACATAAAATCTGACAATTGCGGTACCTTGTTCAATTTCTGTGAATTGATCGAAGTCCCATGTTTCAGTCTGCCGGTCAAACGTTGCCAGTTCACCTGTTGATGAAGCTGCCCACACCGTTGTAGGAGTTATCGCCAAGGTCTGGATGTCGTTTGTGGGTATGAAGCTGTTCCGGGTGTTGTAATCGAAGCGTTCGCCTGTGTCGCGCTTGTGCCGTACGATGCCGGCATCGGTAGCGAACCAGATTTCAGTCTCATCCATCTTGATATCCCGCATCCAGACGCTGGGGAGTTTGTCTGGTGACGCATAGGTTTGAATTTCGTTTGTTTCCTTGTTGTAGTGAAGTGCCCCTTGATGTCGTGTGCCAATCCACAGTTCTTGCGGATTTGCAGCGATGGCTCGGACATCAGGCACAGTGGGCGAGAAGGTGTTAATATGCTGCGCGATGGTTTCGATCGGTGTCCACCCCTCCTCGCCATTTGCGAGGAGCATTATCCCTTTTGGCGTACCTACCCAGAGCCAAGTTTCATCCAGATCCAGCGCGACGACTTGGATGTGGTTGTGGGGTAGCCCATCTGATTGGGTGTAAACTGTCCATGCGCTCTCAGCCAGGATTCGATTGGCGCGTTCCTTTAACGCTGTATCTGCACTGCGTTCGTAGACTTGGGTTGCTTCGGTAGCCGCTTCTGCCGTTTTACCGAGGCGCAAATTGGCAACGGCACGAACAAGATGTGCTTCATCTACCCACTCACTCTGTGGATAGCGCGTAATAAATCCCTCTAAAGTGTAGAGTGCATTTTCCAGCTGATCGGTCTCGGCTTGCAGTTTCCCAATCAGGAAAAACGCTTTTTCGTGGGCTGGCACATCGGGGGCCTGTTTGATTGCCGATTCAAGCAGGCGCAGTCCGGAAGGATAATCTTGTAGTTTTTCCACGAACAGGAATCCCGTGAGGTAGCTCAGTTCTGGTACGGCGGCGTGTTCAGGATAGTACATTAGAATCATCTCGTAGATGTCAATCGCCTTTGCATAGTTTTCGGTGGCAAGGGCGGCATCGCCAATTTCCCGCAGTAGCGGTGCGAGGTCGAAACTCTCCGCATCTAGGAGTACCACTGAACGGAATCGCTCCAGTGCCTTTTCGGTGTCGCCATTTGCCTTATGAAGTCGCCCCAAGTGATAGTGCGCCTCTGCATATTTCGGAAATTCTTCCATTGCGAGTTCAAATCGCCCTTTCGCTCGCTCAGGGAGTTCTAATTCCAAGAAGTAAAGCCCATCGCGAAGATACTTTACCGCGGTACGACTGGGTACCTCTCCGAGTTCTGATGTAAAATTGAGCGCATGTCCTGCCACCGGGAGCCTTAAAACCTGTCCGTAATACTCAATCTCAAAATGGGTTTCGGTGGCACCTCGCCAATGGCCTGTGAGTCTATCGCCATTTTCACCGTCAACGATGACGTACTGTTCGCTGTCGGCAAGGCTTGCACAAAACAGAAGCAGAGAGACGAACCCTATCAACGGCAGTGCAATATGGGAAACCTGTCCTAAAAGGAGATGTATTTTCTGCATGGTGTCCCTTCAAAATTTGGATTAATGCGTACAAAAATATAATATCAGAAATCTGGTGAAATGTCAAGAGTATTTGCTGCGTTGTTCGCGGTCTTCAGCACTCGGTTTTTGGTTTCCAGTTTCTCTGTAGGTGCGCGGTTAGAAACTGCGCCTACAAGAAAAGGCGGCTCCAACAGTTTGATTTTCTGATTGCCCGCAGCGTCGCTATCGGTTATAATATTGATTGTGATGCACGAAAATAATCTTCCAATTACAAAATTAAAAGCAGCATTTCAGGAGGCAGTTGCCACAGGTGCTGTGGTTGTTGTGGCACCGACAGGCAGTGGGAAATCGACGCAGATTCCATCGTGGTGTGCTGCATTGTCAGACGCACCAGTGCTGGTTGTGGAACCGAGGCGCGTGGCGTGCCGTTCGCTGGCGCGGTGGGTAGCGAAACAACACGGTGAACCGTTAGGGCGTTCTGTCGGTTATACGGTGCGGTTTGAGGATGTCAGTTCCGATGAGGCAACCCGCATCCGCTTTGTCACGCCCGGGGTCGCCTTGCGATACGCTGCGGGACAGGAGCTGGAGCGATACGGCACTATCATCTTGGACGAATTTCACGAGCGCGGTGTGGAGACAGATCTGTTTCTCTCCATCTGCCTCAAGAAGCACCGCGATGCGAGGCTGGTTATCATGTCTGCTACGATAGCGGCACATCATCTGGCGCAATTTATTGGCGGGCAGGTGCTGCGCGCGGAGGGACGCGTCTATCCTGTTGCCCTTCAATATCTCGGTGGAACCGTGGTGCCAACAGCCCGAGACTTGGTTGAACGCATAAAAAAAGGGGTACGCCGTGCCATCAAGGAAACCTCGGGGAATGTATTGGTTTTTCTACCCGGCAAGGGTGAAATTAATGCGTGTCATGATGCCCTTCGCGAATTGCGGCACGTAGAGCTTCTGCCGTTACACGGTGATTTGCCGCCCAATGAGCAAGATCGGGCATTTGAGACGCAATCACAACGCCGCCGGGTTATCTTGGCAACCAACGTCGCCGAAACGTCAATCACGCTTCCCGGCATCACTGCCGTTGTGGATGCTGGGTTGGTGCGGCAGCGCATTCATCAAAACCGACGCATCGTTTTGGCGTTACGCCCCATCTCGCAGGCTTCAGCAGAACAACGCCGCGGGCGCGCAGGCCGCCTCGGCCCGGGTATCTGCTACAGGTTATGGGAAGAGCACGGGCAACTTGAACAGGAAACGCTCCCAGAGATTCGGCGGGAAGATTTAACACAGTTCGTGCTTGCTGTCGCGTCAACCGGCTATCGTCCTCAGGATTTGAGGTTTCTGGATGCCCCGCCAGATTTTGCAGTGGAGCGGGCGCAGACTGAATTGAAAAGTTGGGGTGTGCTCTCCAACGATGGCATGCTCACAACAGAGGGGACGAAGCTCTGCACATTGCCTGTCAATGCACTTTACGCCCGATTGTTGGTAAAGGCCCCAGCATCTCTTCGGCGCGATCTGGTTGATCTGATTGCAACGTTGGAACGCCCTGCCCCCTTATGGCGACGGTTAGTGCACATGCCGATTGAACAGCAGGAGGCGGTGCAGGCGGCACGTCAAAAGGAGCTTTTTCGGGACGCGTGCGATGCTACGGCGGCCATCCGCACGTTGCGATGTGGGGATGTGAAACGGCACCACCTCCACAAAATTGCCCTCGCCGAATGTCGCAGAATCGCGACGCAGCTCCGCGCCTTCTTTCAGTTGCCACCCTTAACGAAAGAGACAGCCTCACCGCAGCCTGACCGGGCGGCGGTGATTGCCTATCTCTTACAAGAGTGGGAATCTTGTGCGTACGTCCGAAGGCGTAGAGGAAAGGGATGGGGGAATGGACAAGAGGAGGTACTGCTTGATTCGGATTCGTTTGTGCCAGACAAAAGGCATGCCGCCTTAATCTTGGAAACCGTTGGCATTGCCAAAGGCACGCGCGTTCAATTGATGGGGCGGACCGCGATGCCTTGCACTTTCGCAGAGTTTGTGGCGGCGGGCATCGGAACATCCCAGGTGGCTACACCGAAGGTAGAGGATGACGACATTGTGGCGGAGGTGGTGACGACGTACGCGGGTAGAGAAATTGGCCGGGAACGCCAATCACTGCGCGGGGCGTTGCTGCGAGAGGCGTTGGCATCCCTCATTCTGTCAGGGAAACTTTTTCCAGGCGTCGCGGCGCAGCTCACCCAAGCGATTGATGCGTGGCGACTGTATCGCGCGCTCAACACCGATAGAAATGCATCGACGCCAGCAGAACTGACTCCACACGCGTGGTTAGTGTCGCAGCTTGCCACGTTGGGGGTAGAGGTAGCCGAGGAGTGGCAACTCCTCTCCGCCAATGACTTGGCATTTACCCAAATAGACGATGCTACCATCGCTGAGATAGAGGCGCAGTATCCACGGGAGTTTTCTGTCAACGGTGCGAAGTTCAGCGTGGCATACTATCCTACCCAAAAATTAGTCACGCTGCGATGGCAGCGCGGCATCCGTCAACCGGCGTTGAGTACGGTATTGCTGCCGCGCTGGAATAACTGGAAGGTACAGGTGGATGTCCGCGGGCAGGTGCGGACAGTGCGCCCTTAATCTAATGGGGGTAGTTCACGAGTAATAGATGAATTGCACGCAACTATTATTCTTCATTCAATCTTTTTGAAGATACATATGAGGCCCCCGCTTTGAATCCAGCCTTGGGGACTTAATAACATCTTACCGTGGAACAGCAGATAGAGCCGCTCGTCTCTCACCGAAATGCCTGCAGACAGATTGTTCCCAGATGCATTAATCAAGAACTCCGGTGGTGCTATTCCCGAACCGCGCGAAAGTTTAAGAAAGGGGTACAGCCTCGCCGCAGTACGGTTAATCGTAATAGCAAATTCACCCGAAATGTTGATACTTCCGTTGTTGCCTTCGTACCAGTAGATGTTATTGTGTTTAAAAAAGCGAAAGGTGAGATTTTTACGACTGGAACTGGTAAGCGCGGTTTTCGCCGCTAAAATCTCCTCACTCGTATCGCCTTCTAACACTTCTATGCCGAGAATTTGCCACGTTCCAAGTACTTCTTCATATAAAGCATTCTTGAGTGGCAGTTTGTCGTTTTCTCTTCGGGCATCTTCATACGCCTCGCGAAGCCGTTCACGTTCGTTCCGCATCTTCTGGTATTCCACGCTGGTGCAGCTAGTGAATAGCAGAATCAGAAGGCTAAGTGCAGTTAAGTTTTTCATGTGTTTTTCTCAAAGGAACGTGTTATAAATTCGAATGCAAATTAGGTCTATTCCCAGATGGAAGTTTCCGCATCCTCGTGCTACAACAAGGTTGTTGTTTTATTCGATGCGTTTAAAGATGCATCGCAGTCCACCGATTCGCATCCAGCCTTGGGGTGTTAATACC
Source organism: uncultured Poribacteria bacterium (assembly GCA_958295855.1). Lineage (GTDB taxonomy): Bacteria > Poribacteria > WGA-4E > WGA-4E > WGA-3G > CATQHH01. The sequence continues at coordinate 3,546,814 of OY282383.1, forward strand.
ATATCCCCGTACAAGACCAAATAGAGTCTGTCCTCCGTCACCGTAATTCCTGCCAGTGAGGCGATTGCATAGGAGGTTTTTGCGGAGGCACTCCGTCCAAATTGTCTTCCTATTCGGCGTATTCTTTCCGCATCCGTCCGTTTTTTCCTGACAACCATCTGTTTTACCGGTTCAGAACCGAATAGGAATTCAAGCATCCCGGGTCCTGTCCGCCGATTAAACCTGATAAATGGAAACGGAGTGTCTCCGTACCGTTTGGTGGTGATATAACATTGCCCCGTGGTATTCCTACCACGATTGCTACCGCTGTAATAGTACGAGCTGCGCTCCTCTGAAAATTCGAGTATAAGGTTTTGACGGGTAGATGCGACGAGTGCCGCTTTTGCGCCCAATATCTGTTGATTGGATTTTTCATCGGTTACTTCAATAGGCGGCAGGCGAGGCACGTTTTCCGCCGAGTTCTGTTCGTTTCCTTCCGGATTCGGCGAGCTTGGTGCCGCCGCTTGTTCCGGCGCGGTGGATGCTGTTGCCTGTTCACTGGCGGCAACCTTGGCGGGGCCCTCTGTAGCAGCAGTCGGCGATTTTGGTGCCTGCAGTGGCATCGCCCTATTGTTTGTTGGGCGTGCCATTTGCGCTGTGACGTTGCCTTCTTCTACCTCCAACCCCATATACTGCCACTTGCCAATGAGAAGGGCCTTTACTGCCTCCTTGACTCTTTCCGGATTGTGTTTTTGGCGCGCAGCCTCATAAACCGCGATGAGACGTTCTCGTTCCTCCCGCGTTTCTTGCGCTGTTTGCACCCCACAACTTGTAAACACTATCGCCAAGATAGCAAGCGGTGTTAGCATTTTCATAGTTTTCTCTCCTCAATATAGGTTTGTTGAAGTGTGCGTGTCTCGGCAGCAGGGGCGCGGTTGGAAGCCGTGCCTACAAGAAAAAATACCTATTGGTATTTCGTGCTGGTACAACCTGCGAAAATCAACATGAGCAGGCTGCAGGCTGTTCGTATTTTCATTCTTCAACTTTTTCAAGGTAACAACGCACGCCACCGCTTTGCACCCAGCCGTTGGGGCTTAATTGCATCTTGCCGTGCATTGTGAGATATAACCTGTCCGCCGTAACTGAAATACTAATCGCCTTCGCTGTGTCAAGCCCCGACGCGCCTGGCAATCCGAGCGGCTTTCCATCCGAGCTTGCTGCGAATAGCAGTTGTCGCATCTCAGGACCGGAGCGTCTAATGAATCGGATGAAAGGGAACGGTTCATCACCGTAACGTACGGTGGTAATGGCAAATTGGCCAAACACATCCGTGTTACCGTTTTTGCCACGGTAATTGTAAATACCTTTTTTTTCAAAGAATTCGAGCGTGAGATTCTTCAGTTCGAGGGCATAAAGAGCCGCTTTGGTTGCCGCAACTTCTTCGCTGACATCGATGGCTTCGATGTCAAGGTTCAGAAATTTCCACTTTCCCAGCAGTGCGTTGATTAAGTCGTCTTTGAGTGCGAGTTCATCGTGTTCTTGGCGGACATCCTCGTAATTTTTGAGTAATTGATCGCGTTCTGCCTGCATCTTTTGGTATTCAACGCTGGTGCAGCCAACGAGCATCAGAACGAAAATGCCGAAGGCGGTTACGATTTTCATCAATTTTTCTCCTTTGTTGACAGTTTCACAGGCCGTGTTATCCAGTTTACTCGTTTTGGGCTTTGAGGTCAAGGAAAAAGCGATGTCCTCCATGACAAATAGATTTGTTATTCTATATATGAGTGCCGCGATTTGAAGGCGAAAAGCCTGCACTTTAATCCTACAAACAAAGGCAGGCGGAGACAGGGTGCTGTCCTTACACTTCAAACCCATTCATTAGGTGTGCTTGGGCTGCGGCGACCATTTTCATTGCTTGCTGGAGACGTTCCTCATTCTCTGTGATGATGGCGTGTGGCTTGCCCAGGTTATTGTTCAGGTCTGCAATAGAGAGTCCGAAGTCATCCATTCCTTCGAGGAGGGCGGCGAGGTATCCGGGTGTTGGCAATTCAAAGTCTCGTCCGTTCTCACACATTCGGTAAAACATTATGTCGTCTACGTAATATTTTTCATAGAAGGTTGGGTAGCCTTCGTATAAGTCCAGGTGTCCCTCATCGGCTTCGGAGATTTCCCAGAGTCCACCTGTTACCGATTGCCCGGCGACAGGAATAATATCAGCGTAGTGCCGAAAAACGAGTTGATAATTTTCCAGCGTAAATGGGTGGAGCTGTACGGCATCAGGGCATCGGTACCGCATCTGTTTGATATTGAGATTGGATCCGTAGGCAAAGTACTTCAATGTTTATAGGAATTGTGCTTGTTTTCGTTTGAATTCCACACTGGTTCGATTAAAAGAATCTGGCAAACCTCGCAGACATCACAATCAAGGAGTTGGTTTGAATTCCACACTGGTTCGATTAAAAGTGCGTCGCGTTCTGCCCGAAAGGCCTCCACTAGTTGGTTTGAATTCCACACTGGTTCGATTAAAATGTCCACATGAAAACGTTAACGCTTTTAAATTGTGCATGGTTTGAATTCCACACTGGTTCGATTAAAAGAAAGATTTACGGCAACTGGTAGAGATTGACATCAACCTGTTTGAATTCCACACTGGTTCGATTAAAAGGAGTATGCCTGCTCCGCGTGCCGTTAAACATTTGAGTGGTTTGAATTTCACCTTGGTTCTATTAAAAGATGATACACTATCGTCATCGTCTTTGTCAAGTTTTTTTGTTTGAATTCCACACTGGTTCGATTAGAAGGCAGCTATAGGGGATTGGGAAGCCGAAAGAAACAAGTTTGAATTCCACACTGGTTCGATTAAAAGGTTACCGCACCCTAACAATCATGTTAGCAGAAGAGGTTTCAATTCCACACTGGTTCGATTAAAAGTTACTATGCTTTCACTACTTTCACTCAAACTGGAACAGGTTTCAATTCCACACTGGTTCGATTAAAAGTACGGGTTTAGGTTACCAATCAGCGATAGTTCGCTATGTTTGAATTCCACACTGGTTCGATTAAAAGATGGCGGCTTCTTTAACCAGAGAAGAGTAAGTTTTACAATAGGTGAAGCGTAACTTCATAGGAATAAGGCGGACTTATAGGTAAAGTGCGACCATAGCGGCATATAAGCCGCATATACGATGTATACACGGCTTATTATTGCTGAGTTAATTAAGAGTTAATCGGCTTGTGTTGCAGTAACCTAAAAACGACTGGCAATTGGCCATTACTTCTCATCTTCCTCACTACTTACACTCATGTGCATGAAACTTTTCAGGAGGTCCTATCCAGGGTTTATGCGCATGAGAATGTTTAAGGTGCATCTGATGCGAGTGTTCATCTTTTGCAACCCTATCTAAGGGGTCATTTACCCTCTCTATCTTTTTGCCTCTCTCGTGGTAGTGATGGTGAGACCAATACTCATGAGTATGTAAATAATTAAACCAATGCTCGTGCGTAGTATCAGGATCTCTATTAGATTGTGCAAAAGTCCATTGAGTATCACAATCTAAACCTTTATACCCTGGCGATTTCCCAATTAGGTCTGCTAACCAATCCCAATCGTCATTCGGGTTATCTGCAACTACCTGGTTACCAGTGGTACCAATAACTATATCATCTATGCTTATACCCGTCAACTGATTGCCATCGCCATCATAAATAATAAGATCGGTAAGTCTAATTGTTGTCTCGTAGCCATCATCGCCCACAGGCTTAACAACAATCTCAAAATTAGTATTACCGGTTCTCTCTATAGGAGTGTTGTCTACAGGTGCTATTAAGTTACGGGCAGTATCACAACCTGTACTAATTGCTGCGCCTATTACAAATACCCCAGCTATTGCGGTTCTAACTATCCCATTCTTCATTATTATATCCTCCTAAGTCTATCTCTTAATTTAGTATCCTTTAGCATCTCATCGATGGCGCAGTTTAACTCTTCTCTTGTAACCGCACCTATGCCAATCAAGGTTACTGCCATAGTTATCAATCCTGTAAAACCTTCAGCACGTGTATTCATCTGCTTAACGTACTCAAACATGCTATCTTGATCTTTAGGCATTTCAAGGCCGAGGACATTATTGTCCTTTACTGCTGTTAAAGCCGCCTCGAATGCTTCCGGAGACCAAGTCGCCTCATTTTTGGAGATAACCGATAACTTATAAAAGAGTCGGTCATCTGCCTTATTAAAGGATCTATCCTTCAACTCCTTAAGTGGCATCGTTAAAAACTCCTCTCTCATAGAGTATTAAGGCAGCCGTTTCTGCCGTTTCAATTCCACACTGGTTCGATTAAAAGCTCACCTATGATACACTCGATGGCAAGATGTATGCGTTTCAATTCCACACTGGTTCGATTAAAAGATCGCAGCCACACCACCCACACCCTCACAAAAACGCGAGTTTCAATTCCACACTGGTTCGATTAAAAGCAGACGGGGCGAACCATTCAAGACGAGATTGTTGAGGTTTCAATTCCACACTGGTTCGATTAAAAGCAGGAAAACCCGGCACTTTCAAAACAAAATTATTGGTTTCAATTCCACACTGGTTCGATTAAAAGCTGCCGAGTTGAAGCAACTGCATGTCGATGGCCCCGTTTCAATTCCACACTGGTTCGATTAAAAGCCCTGCTGGTACGGTTGCGTAAACAACACGTTTTTGTTTCAATTCCACACTGGTTCGATTAAAAGGGCAATACCGGTCTGCATATTCAAAGCATTTCAGGGTTTCAATTCCACACTGGTTCGATTAAAAGCTGCAGCAGGAGAACTACGTCAAGGACGTTTCCTCCGTTTCAATTCCACACTGGTTCGATTAAAAGTAAACGCCTGTATCCTCATCCCTTTCAAAATCAAGGTTTCAATTCCACACTGGTTCGATTAAAAGGCGAATGGCTGCTATATAACTCGGGGGTGCGAATGGGTTTCAATTCCACACTGGTTCGATTAAAAGCACTACATCCATGAGGTATGCCAGCGCCGACTGCATTAGTTTCAATTCCACACTGGTTCGATTAAAAGATCGTTCACTTTGCTTCCTCCCACTTGAATTGTTTGTTTCAATTCCACACTGGTTCGATTAAAAGGCAGGAATTGTGTTATTGGGATTAGCATTGCGAATTTGGTGTTTCAATTCCACACTGGTTCGATTAAAAGTCATTCGGGGAGGTTGCATTACAGTTTATTGACATGGGGTTTCAATTCCACACTGGTTCGATTAAAAGTTTAAATCACCGCGCGGCACTGTCACTATCGTGGTCAGTTTCAATTCCACACTGGTTCGATTAAAAGATGGCGATGAGCTCCATTTCCATGCCTTTGTGCTGAGGTTTCAATTCCACACTGGTTCGATTAAAAGGCGAGATTTTGAGACGCGGCAGGTTGTGGGAGGATTGGTTTCAATTCCACACTGGTTCGATTAAAAGTCGGGACTTAGCAAGGCTAATTGCAGCAGAGGTTCGGGCGTTTCAATTCCACACTGGTTCGATTAAAAGGCGCAGAGCGTCAACCGCGATGAGATTGATACTTTCGAGTTTCAATTCCACACTGGTTCGATTAAAAGTGACGTTGACATCGCAAACGGCACTTTCGCATACGGCGCGTTTCAATTCCACACTGGTTCGATTAAAAGACGACGAGGCCATCATCCCCATGTCTGACACGCAGGCGTTTCAATTCCACACTGGTTCGATTAAAAGCTGTATAGATGAGTCGGCTAATCTACGAAATAGCATGGGTTTCAATTCCACACTGGTTCGATTAAAAGTCAGTACGTAAATATAAATCGAGAAAGTGGTCATCGCGTGGTTTCAATTCCACACTGGTTCGATTAAAAGTTGAAAACACTCCTTAACAAGCTGACGCGGAGCCGTTAGTTTCAATTCCACACTGGTTCGATTAAAAGATCGCGTCCACTCTATCGCTCCATACAGTGAACATGTTTCAATTCCACACTGGTTCGATTAAAAGCTGATTAGCCCAAAGGTTGGGTGGCTGGGGCAGGACTAGTTTCAATTCCACACTGGTTCGATTAAAAGTCTCCTTACATAATGCTCCTCAATCGCCCGAATTTCATCGTTTCAATTCCACACTGGTTCGATTAAAAGTCAGTCGCCTTACGGTAAACGTACGCCACCTGGGCAATTGTTTCAATTCCACACTGGTTCGATTAAAAGACAGAATGGATAGAAACACACAGCGAGCAGAAAGAAAAGTTTCAATTCCACACTGGTTCGATTAAAAGTCATAAGAATGAACAGAAAGCCCATAACAACCAAAGCCGTTTCAATTCCACACTGGTTCGATTAAAAGGCGCCCCTAACATTCCTCCTGAACCTGATTCGCCCGTTTCAATTCCACACTGGTTCGATTAAAAGAATGACGGAAGGCAAGAGCATAAGCGAAATAGCCCTGTTTCAATTCCACACTGGTTCGATTAAAAGCCAAGCGGGGAAGACGGTGGGTTGGATTGCCACTTTTCTGTTTCAATTCCACACTGGTTCGATTAAAAGTAAAGCATTGCGGAGATAGTTTTCTCCTTAAATGCGGCATGTTTCAATTCCACACTGGTTCGATTAAAAGACATGAAGGACTCGTGCAAATCTGGGAGCACCCAATCCCGTTTCAATTCCACACTGGTTCGATTAAAAGGGTTAGCAAAACCTCCTACTACCACGCGAATGGTTAGTTTCAATTCCACACTGGTTCGATTAAAAGTTTTAACCTTGTGGTTCGGGCGCAGAACCAGATAGGAAGTTTCAATTCCACACTGGTTCGATTAAAAGGATAACGGCACTCCCATGGAGCCTTTCTCAATAGGCATGTTTCAATTCCACACTGGTTCGATTAAAAGACAGGCATTCACGGCTATCTACGGCATAGCAGAGGAACGGTTTCAATTCCACACTGGTTCGATTAAAAGGTCACCCCATTGCCCCGCAGCCGCGGTTTTTATGACGCGTTTCAATTCCACACTGGTTCGATTAAAAGATGAGGAATACGACTTTGAATACGACAAAAACAAAAACGTTTCAATTCCACACTGGTTCGATTAAAAGCGGAACCTGCTGACAAGGGGCCAGGGTCAATTCTGCGGTTTCAATTCCACACTGGTTCGATTAAAAGGCGCGGGATATGCGATTTACCAAATCGTGCGGATTTTCGTTTCAATTCCACACTGGTTCGATTAAAAGGCTGATATCCAATCTTTAGTGAATTTACCGACACTCCGTTTCAATTCCACACTGGTTCGATTAAAAGCTGCTGACCGGTCGCGAGCTGTGACGGTATATGTTTTCGTTTCAATTCCACACTGGTTCGATTAAAAGCGGGGAGTAAAGCGCAAGGTTTTCAACGAAACGTCCTGCGTTTCAATTCCACACTGGTTCGATTAAAAGTTGCAAGAATTCAAGGCGTACTACATGTTCGAAGGGGTACGTTTCAATTCCACACTGGTTCGATTAAAAGCCTTTTCAAAACCCATACTCAACTGATGCGTGAAATCCACGTTTCAATTCCACACTGGTTCGATTAAAAGGCATCAGAAAAACGTCGCGCCGAAATCAGAAACCTTCGTTTCAATTCCACACTGGTTCGATTAAAAGGCGACTTGAACCGTCGCCTTACCCAACGCCCCAGCCGTTTCAATTCCACACTGGTTCGATTAAAAGCCGTATTTAAGGCACTGCGGGAGGCAACTGATGAGCGGGTTTCAATTCCACACTGGTTCGATTAAAAGGCAAGTATATCGCTATTTAGGGGATAGCCGTAAAGAGTTTCAATTCCACACTGGTTCGATTAAAAGCAAAAAAAGCATCTCAATATAGACTACGTCTGCTTTCCGGTTTCAATTCCACACTGGTTCGATTAAAAGTCTGTATAGAGACAGCAGGCGTGGCTCATAATAGCCGAGTTTCAATTCCACACTGGTTCGATTAAAAGATAGCACCGCGGTTGATTTACGAAGTCATCGGCTACTGCGTTTCAATTCCACACTGGTTCGATTAAAAGCGGTGTGATATTCATTAGGTAATCCCTTTACATTTCATTGTTTCAATTCCACACTGGTTCGATTAAAAGTTGGGTCAATTTTCGCAAGGCATGGGACGTACATCTCCCGTTTCAATTCCACACTGGTTCGATTAAAAGACCTTCAATACCATCCAACGCCCACCGCAGGAGCCTCGTTTCAATTCCACACTGGTTCGATTAAAAGATCGAACGTCAGCGCGATGGTAGCCTGTGGGAACGCCGTTTCAATTCCACACTGGTTCGATTAAAAGCGTAATCAATCGCGACCTGCGTGCCGTGTTCGGTTTAAGTTTCAATTCCACACTGGTTCGATTAAAAGTGGTCAAAAAGCGCAAGGTGCTGATTACGGGGAGTAAAGTTTCAATTCCACACTGGTTCGATTAAAAGAAGTCAACGGAAACGCAACGGGATTTGAAAGAGCAACGTTTCAATTCCACACTGGTTCGATTAAAAGCAAAAACGGCACTCCATCATAACCGCTTTATCACAGTTTCAATTCCACACTGGTTCGATTAAAAGCTATGAAAATTGGAGGTATAGAATGCCACAGTATGCAACAGTTTCAATTCCACACTGGTTCGATTAAAAGAGTTCCAAGTATCACCTCCGGCACGAAACCAAAAACGCCGTTTCAATTCCACACTGGTTCGATTAAAAGTGCAATCTGATTTAGCAAGCACACAGCAGACTTTCTAGTTTCAATTCCACACTGGTTCGATTAAAAGAATGTGGTAAACGTGGGGTACGCCGATGGTAGCAGGAGTTTCAATTCCACACTGGTTCGATTAAAAGTCACATGGGTTACCCTTGAGTACTCAAACTATTCTCATGTTTCAATTCCACACTGGTTCGATTAAAAGTAATCCCTCATCATTCACTAAGGTGCCCCAACGGTTAGTTTCAATTCCACACTGGTTCGATTAAAAGTCAGCAAATTCAACGCTTTTTGTGACCTGCGAATTAGGGTTTCAATTCCACACTGGTTCGATTAAAAGCGAATCTTGACAAGTCAAAACTATCTATTTCGTTTCGTTTCAATTCCACACTGGTTCGATTAAAAGTTGTCCCATGCCCAGAGCCGTGCCGCGTAGGCAACTATAGTTTCAATTCCACACTGGTTCGATTAAAAGCAGTTCAGTTTGTATACTAGCATTACCCTCGAACATGCGTTTCAATTCCACACTGGTTCGATTAAAAGAGGTTTCAACCCCGCCTACGCCCAAGGCATAGCATGTTTCAATTCCACACTGGTTCGATTAAAAGGAAACTTTGTCCGTCGCCTGCACCTGCGACAATGGCGCGTTTCAATTCCACACTGGTTCGATTAAAAGGCCGGAGATTATGCCGTCTGCGAGGGTTATGCCGGCGTTTCAATTCCACACTGGTTCGATTAAAAGCATTGTCTGAGAAGCCGAGTTCGCCTCCGCGTGCCCAGGTTTCAATTCCACACTGGTTCGATTAAAAGTCTCCTATTCGTTGTTAGTAAAGCCCCCTGCGAACAGGTTTCAATTCCACACTGGTTCGATTAAAAGTCTGTTTCTGTGCGTTTGTGCCTTCAGGTAATATTTCCTCGTTTCAATTCCACACTGGTTCGATTAAAAGTGTCAAGTTTTTTTTCATTTTATTTTCACTACTCAAACGTTTCAATTCCACACTGGTTCGATTAAAAGACGAAAGCGTCAATCTCTTCGAGCTCAGCGACGAGTTCGGTGTTTCAATTCCACACTGGTTCGATTAAAAGTCTATGTATTTGTCGTAAAACTGCCGTCGGTCAAGTTGCGTTTCAATTCCACACTGGTTCGATTAAAAGACGCCTGCTGCAATAATGGGCAGGAGCTGGAGGGCTGCGTTTCAATTCCACACTGGTTCGATTAAAAGCATGATCCTCAACGCAGCCAAACAGGCAGCCCTAGCATGTTTCAATTCCACACTGGTTCGATTAAAAGCCCTCAGCACATTCACAGTCGCCCAAGCCGCAATCAGCTCCAGTTTCAATTCCACACTGGTTCGATTAAAAGTCATTTTTACCTCACAAGTGTCTTATCTGTATCTAGCCGTTTCAATTCCACACTGGTTCGATTAAAAGCTGGTGCGTCTGGCGATGGGGTGTCTGGCGATGGGGTGTCGTTTCAATTCCACACTGGTTCGATTAAAAGCCATTCTTGATGCTAATGTGATAAAAGATACCAACGGTTGTTTCAATTCCACACTGGTTCGATTAAAAGTAGAGTCAATCTCAAGAGGGGCTGACGAGGGCATGCTGGTTTCAATTCCACACTGGTTCGATTAAAAGTATCCAAAAGAAAACCCAACCAAGCATCACGGCTACGTTTCAATTCCACACTGGTTCGATTAAAAGCGGACTTGACTTTCATCGTATTCGGCAAGCCTACCCCGCGTTTCAATTCCACACTGGTTCGATTAAAAGGGGCGAGGATCGCTTCATGGCGCGCGCGTTCGGTGGTTTCAATTCCACACTGGTTCGATTAAAAGGTGGTGCTGTCGGCTCCGTCGGGGATGAGGTTGCCTGTTTCAATTCCACACTGGTTCGATTAAAAGAGGGAGGAATTCGGTCGCGACATGTTCGCCCATGGTGCGTTTCAATTCCACACTGGTTCGATTAAAAGGCCACGAGCGGATACGGTTCATCAAAACAAAGCGGTTTCAATTCCACACTGGTTCGATTAAAAGCAATGCACAGGTTTCTATAAAGTCTCCGTGATAAACCGGTTTCAATTCCACACTGGTTCGATTAAAAGTCGGCGCATAGTATCCAACTCTGGGTGAATGTCCTAGGGTTTCAATTCCACACTGGTTCGATTAAAAGCCTACGCAGGCAACGTCGCGAAGCAAACTTTAAAGTAGGTTTCAATTCCACACTGGTTCGATTAAAAGTGTCACCCCATTCGCAAATCAGCCGCCAGAAGGTATACCAGTTTCAATTCCACACTGGTTCGATTAAAAGACCGGGTCGCAGAGGAGACGGGAATTGGGTATGCCTGGTTTCAATTCCACACTGGTTCGATTAAAAGTTTTATCGCGGGATAGGCGGTTGCTACGCGGAGTTCGTGTTTCAATTCCACACTGGTTCGATTAAAAGCCTGGGGTTGTTTTGTTCATTTCTTCGTAGAAGTTCATGAGTTTCAATTCCACACTGGTTCGATTAAAAGACAAGGGGAGTAAAGAATGAAAAGTCAAAAGTCACGGGTTTCAATTCCACACTGGTTCGATTAAAAGTTGCAGGGAGTGGGCAACAAGTCAAACATGCCGGCGTTTCAATTCCACACTGGTTCGATTAAAAGGGTTTTATGCTATGCCTACAACCGCTTGAGTTACGGGTTTCAATTCCACACTGGTTCGATTAAAAGTGGACAACATGAAATTTGACATCGCGCTTGGTACCGTGTTTCAATTCCACACTGGTTCGATTAAAAGTCCGTGTATCCAAATCTCATAATTGAGAGGCTTTTAGCAGTTTCAATTCCACACTGGTTCGATTAAAAGAAACCTTGCTGGTGATACAGGCTCCAGGGCGGAGCGTACGTTTCAATTCCACACTGGTTCGATTAAAAGCTCTTCATCCTTTACCTTGACCTTGACATCAACCATCCGTTTCAATTCCACACTGGTTCGATTAAAAGGGCCAAGTTGGGGCAGGTTCCCAAAAACGGGAGACATGTTTCAATTCCACACTGGTTCGATTAAAAGATGAATTACACGAAATGGGGCGTATCAAGCGTTTCAAAACGTTTCAATTCCACACTGGTTCGATTAAAAGGAAAAGGCTTTTTGGCAGACAGTCATAAGAATTGCCACGTTTCAATTCCACACTGGTTCGATTAAAAGTCAGAGATTTTGAATTCGGCCCTATACCGTCCAACTGTTTCAATTCCACACTGGTTCGATTAAAAGTGATGTCGGAACCTTGGATGTGAGTCCCCCTGAGTGCAGTTTCAATTCCACACTGGTTCGATTAAAAGGCGGAAAAGTGTGTGTGTGTGTGTTGCGTCACAAAGTTGGTTTCAATTCCACACTGGTTCGATTAAAAGGCCGTCTTCGTAAATCCCCATATCGTCTGCGACCCTGTTTCAATTCCACACTGGTTCGATTAAAAGAAAGTAATTTCCAAAGTAGCCCGTGTCAGATTTGCGGTTTCAATTCCACACTGGTTCGATTAAAAGTACCGTATACGTCTCGCACCCCGCAACCCCAGTCACGTTTCAATTCCACACTGGTTCGATTAAAAGAGTGGGCGGAAGATCATCCGTGGTATCGTCCGCCGACGTGTTTCAATTCCACACTGGTTCGATTAAAAGTTCTTCGGCGACGGTACGGACGTACGGTAAGACGGGGTTTCAATTCCACACTGGTTCGATTAAAAGAGCAGGTGGAGCTGTCGGTGGAGCTGTCGGGGATTGGTTTCAATTCCACACTGGTTCGATTAAAAGGTCCCCCCTGTGCGGTTGAATCGCACATAGAATTGTGGTTTCAATTCCACACTGGTTCGATTAAAAGGCGAATGAGTGTCCCACCGCGTTCGCAAAACTTGCGTTTCAATTCCACACTGGTTCGATTAAAAGGATGAGAAAGAATTGTCTTATCCATGCAGCGTTGCGAGTTTCAATTCCACACTGGTTCGATTAAAAGACTGGACAAGCCTGAGCTGGGACATCGTTGACGCAGTCTGTTTCAATTCCACACTGGTTCGATTAAAAGACACAACTTGCTGCACAGGGGATGAGTGCCTCTCCTCTCGTTTCAATTCCACACTGGTTCGATTAAAAGCTTGAAAGTTTTAAAAATATAGGCTTCGGGAACCTGGGCGTTTCAATTCCACACTGGTTCGATTAAAAGTTTAGATAATTTTCTGTTATACTTACATACAAAAGAGGGTTTCAATTCCACACTGGTTCGATTAAAAGAGAACAAGTTTCGTTATGGCACATTTGCCAGAACGCAGTTTCAATTCCACACTGGTTCGATTAAAAGACCGTTTGGATGATCTCAACCCTGCATTCGTTGTGACGGTTTCAATTCCACACTGGTTCGATTAAAAGCGTGGGTTAGGTTCGTCTCCTGCGGGTGCTGCGATTGTGTTTCAATTCCACACTGGTTCGATTAAAAGTTGCAGGCGCGGCGGGGATATGCGATTCCTGATTTTGAGGTTTCAATTCCACACTGGTTCGATTAAAAGAGATGCATCATTTTGATGCTGACGATGTGCCTGCTGGTTTCAATTCCACACTGGTTCGATTAAAAGTGGTTTTCTGAAAAGATAGACGCTCATATTGACGAGAAGTTTCAATTCCACACTGGTTCGATTAAAAGTTTCTCTAAGCCTTCTATTGAGCGGCCTGATGGCGTTTCAATTCCACACTGGTTCGATTAAAAGGGCGGATGTTGTGCGGGCGGTTCGCCATGTGGATGATTTGGTTTCAATTCCACACTGGTTCGATTAAAAGAGGTTGAGCGTGCCATGTACGAAAGGATTTTCTCACGTTTCAATTCCACACTGGTTCGATTAAAAGGGGCGGTTCGCCATGTGGATGATTTGCGGTTGAGGTTTCAATTCCACACTGGTTCGATTAAAAGCGAAGCGATCTCGTCGGCCTACATGAAGGATAAAACAGTTTCAATTCCACACTGGTTCGATTAAAAGAGGGTGTTCCGCTGATGCGCTCGATGCGGGTGTTGGGTTTCAATTCCACACTGGTTCGATTAAAAGTCATACGCATCCTTGTCCTCATCATACAAATCAGCCCCACGTTTCAATTCCACACTGGTTCGATTAAAAGTCGAGATTGAGGGCATTAATCTTGAGACAAACGGGCATCGTTTCAATTCCACACTGGTTCGATTAAAAGCTGATGGGCGTATTCCCGATGGTTTCAACCTTGCGAATAGTTTCAATTCCACACTGGTTCGATTAAAAGCCAGATCTCTGATATCCCCTGCGTTAGACACCGTAAACGTGTTTCAATTCCACACTGGTTCGATTAAAAGTGCCAGTCTCCGTTCGTGGTTCGGGTTGTCGATCAGAAGTTTCAATTCCACACTGGTTCGATTAAAAGATCTGATCCTGCGAGCGCGGCCCCAACCGACGTTTACGTTTCAATTCCACACTGGTTCGATTAAAAGTTTACGTCAATTGGGAGTGTGGCTGTCGCAGTGCCGATCGTTTCAATTCCACACTGGTTCGATTAAAAGAAGACGGCAGACCGGGCAAAGAAAGCCGAACTGCTGTGGTTTCAATTCCACACTGGTTCGATTAAAAGCACTCCAGCTGGTGCCGTGGCAAACGTCAATTCCGCAGCGTTTCAATTCCACACTGGTTCGATTAAAAGCGAAGCGAATTCGCACGCTTCTGAATCGGAATCAAAACGTTTCAATTCCACACTGGTTCGATTAAAAGTTTGTGTGGGGCGCATTGAGGATGTCGTCCCCGAGCGTTTCAATTCCACACTGGTTCGATTAAAAGCTGAGGTTGAGCGTGCCATGTACGAAAGGATTTTCTCACGTTTCAATTCCACACTGGTTCGATTAAAAGTATCGGTCAAGGTAAAGGTCACTTCTCTCTCCGCGTTTCAATTCCACACTGGTTCGATTAAAAGGCAGCGGTATGTGAACAGTTCGCCAATTGTAGGATTCAGGTTTCAATTCCACACTGGTTCGATTAAAAGGCGAAGCGAATTCGCACGCTTCTGAATCGGAATCAAAACGTTTCAATTCCACACTGGTTCGATTAAAAGCGGGGGGTAGCCAGCCGACAGGCGATGAGGCTTCTGCTGGTTTCAATTCCACACTGGTTCGATTAAAAGATTTGCACGCTCCCCCCCGTATCCACGGAGAAATCCAGTTTCAATTCCACACTGGTTCGATTAAAAGTTTGTGTGGGGCGCATTGAGGATGTCGTCCCCGAGCGTTTCAATTCCACACTGGTTCGATTAAAAGTGTGGGTGTCCGCGGTCGGCTGTCGCTGATTCATGAATAGTTTCAATTCCACACTGGTTCGATTAAAAGAAATGGATCTCATCGCCATCATCAATCCGAACCTGCTGTTTCAATTCCACACTGGTTCGATTAAAAGCTAGGAGAAAATGATTAATGTACAAGAAAGGCGATTTGTTGTTTCAATTCCACACTGGTTCGATTAAAAGTTGCCGTCAAGAGAGTCGTACGTCAGGCTCTGCCACTGGTTTCAATTCCACACTGGTTCGATTAAAAGAGCACATCAACCGCGGACCCGGGGCTTTCGCGCGTCGCGTTTCAATTCCACACTGGTTCGATTAAAAGTATAAGAAATGGGGCGAGGATGGCCAAAAGACGTACGGGTTTCAATTCCACACTGGTTCGATTAAAAGAAATGATGCAACCGCCCCCGGTTGGTTTGGCAGCGTCGCGTTTCAATTCCACACTGGTTCGATTAAAAGTCAAGACAGCAGACCGGGCAAAGAAAGCCGAACTGCGTTTCAATTCCACACTGGTTCGATTAAAAGTGCCGCTTCTCTGGACATACCCCACAGTGCTGACGCGGTTTCAATTCCACACTGGTTCGATTAAAAGTCGAAGATATGGGAGATGATTGACTACCGAGCAGGCATCGGTTTCAATTCCACACTGGTTCGATTAAAAGTCACTGGGCGTTGTCAACGACACAGTCTATTGTCACGAGTTTCAATTCCACACTGGTTCGATTAAAAGTGATTTTGACTTTGCGTCTCTACCTACTTTTGACCTCTGTTTCAATTCCACACTGGTTCGATTAAAAGGATCCCTTCTATACACAGCGATTCACGGCTACACATACCGTTTCAATTCCACACTGGTTCGATTAAAAGCACGTCATGGATATCCCTCACGCTACCAAAGTTAGCAGTTTCAATTCCACACTGGTTCGATTAAAAGTGGGTGGAGCTCGCAGACAAAAAAGAGTTACTTAAGCGGTGTTTCAATTCCACACTGGTTCGATTAAAAGTTTGTCACGTGAAGTGCATGTGACTGCGCGGAATTCTGGTTTCAATTCCACACTGGTTCGATTAAAAGTCCTCGCCCCATTTCTTATAGCCGCGACGTTTAATCGTTTCAATTCCACACTGGTTCGATTAAAAGCGTCAACTGGGCGTTGCAGACAGGGACGTTGGGAACGCGTTTCAATTCCACACTGGTTCGATTAAAAGAAGTCTTTGTGGCCGTCAGTATAGACGCTGCACCAGCAGTTTCAATTCCACACTGGTTCGATTAAAAGATGATGGCACGGCTGCCAGCACGCTTGACGAGCTGGAGTTTCAATTCCACACTGGTTCGATTAAAAGCACAGCCGTCGCAATGCCATCCTGGTTGGTCAACGTGTTTCAATTCCACACTGGTTCGATTAAAAGTACATGGTATCATCCACATACCCCGCCCCTTTGGGATCGTTTCAATTCCACACTGGTTCGATTAAAAGTGAAGAATCTGTATCGTCTGGCGCGGGTGGCTCGCTCGGTTTCAATTCCACACTGGTTCGATTAAAAGACTCCTGCTGCGGATGGGGCGTGGGGTGCCTTATCAGGTGTGTTTCAATTCCACACTGGTTCGATTAAAAGCGTGGGGGAGCTCGAGGAGCTCTCGGAGGAGGAGTCGCGTTTCAATTCCACACTGGTTCGATTAAAAGAATAAAAGATCCTCGCCTATACCATTCTGCTCCAAAATGTTTCAATTCCACACTGGTTCGATTAAAAGATGTGGAATTCGGTGCTTTGGCTAACGAGTTCGTGACGGGTTTCAATTCCACACTGGTTCGATTAAAAGCATCGCGGGCTGAGTTGGAGGCTGGCACGGCTGTGTTTCAATTCCACACTGGTTCGATTAAAAGCTCGCCCATCTGAAACGCCATCGCACACAAAACAAGCGTTTCAATTCCACACTGGTTCGATTAAAAGGGGGGAGGCTACGGATTTAGTCTTCTCTATGTTGCGGGTTTCAATTCCACACTGGTTCGATTAAAAGATGCGTGCGGAGTTGTCGCGGACTGCGTTGGATGTGCGTGTTTCAATTCCACACTGGTTCGATTAAAAGCATCCACACAAAATGCAAAGCTTTTAAAAAGTGTCGGTTTCAATTCCACACTGGTTCGATTAAAAGAGGCGGAACATATATTGTTCCCGTCAACCCCGCCCTAGTTTCAATTCCACACTGGTTCGATTAAAAGTCATAAGGCTCCTGTGACATCCGTTCAAAAAAAGGAAACGTTTCAATTCCACACTGGTTCGATTAAAAGGTTGTCTTGCATGTTGTCTTTGAAGGATAGGCGTGGTTTCAATTCCACACTGGTTCGATTAAAAGAGGTGCCGATGTCTGTGCAGCAGCAGTTGGATGCTGCGAGTTTCAATTCCACACTGGTTCGATTAAAAGTCTGCTGCGGGTTGCATTGTGCCGGTTGTTGCGAAGGGGTGTTTCAATTCCACACTGGTTCGATTAAAAGACTTCTGTATACGCTTCTGAAATCACAACGTCTAGCGTTTCAATTCCACACTGGTTCGATTAAAAGCCTATCAAAACTTAAACGGGCTAACAACGAAAGGCACCGAGTTTCAATTCCACACTGGTTCGATTAAAAGATCGCTCAGCCCTGTGTTCACAGGCGATGCCCCCTTCTCGTTTCAATTCCACACTGGTTCGATTAAAAGGGGAACGCATGGTAGCAAACGACAAATACTACGAATTCTTGTTTCAATTCCAC
Organism: uncultured Poribacteria bacterium; assembly: GCA_958295855.1. Taxonomy (GTDB): domain Bacteria; phylum Poribacteria; class WGA-4E; order WGA-4E; family WGA-3G; genus CATQHH01. The sequence continues at coordinate 3,564,591 of OY282383.1, forward strand.
ACTGGTTCGATTAAAAGTGCAATCGTTTCAAATGGCAAGCCTCCTCGTGACCGAGTTTCAATTCCACACTGGTTCGATTAAAAGCGAAGAGGAGTGGCATCGGGTGTATCCGGATGCGACGAGTTTCAATTCCACACTGGTTCGATTAAAAGAGTTGGGCTGCGTCTTTGAGGGCGTTGAGCTCGACTTTGGTTTCAATTCCACACTGGTTCGATTAAAAGTTACTGTCAAAACTGAACCGTCCCATAAAAAACCTCTCTGTTTCAATTCCACACTGGTTCGATTAAAAGTGGGTTGGCACGGGCATTTACCAATAAGAGGTATTTTAGTTTCAATTCCACACTGGTTCGATTAAAAGCGGAGACCGCGTTCGAGGGCCGCGATATACTCATCTTTGTTTCAATTCCACACTGGTTCGATTAAAAGTTGACATTCATGATGTGAAGTATATATTTTTGTATAGAGTTTCAATTCCACACTGGTTCGATTAAAAGTGGCTGAGGCGACGGAGCTGGCGTATTCGATGTTGCGCGTTTCAATTCCACACTGGTTCGATTAAAAGTTGGAAACTTGAGGGCAGGCGGTTGCACCAGCTGTATGCGTTTCAATTCCACACTGGTTCGATTAAAAGGTATCGTTCGATGTTTGTGCATGGGGCGATTTTCACGTTTCAATTCCACACTGGTTCGATTAAAAGGCGGAATTCTATGAGTGGTTACGCATTATGCCGAATCGTTTCAATTCCACACTGGTTCGATTAAAAGTCATCCACCTTCTGAAACGCCTTCTGTGCGGTGTTGTGTTTCAATTCCACACTGGTTCGATTAAAAGTTGATAAGGTTGTCGCTAATTTGTTTCATTTGACTTCCTTTGTTTCAATTCCACACTGGTTCGATTAAAAGCGTATGATTATGCGACATCGCGGGCTGAGTTGGAGGCGTTTCAATTCCACACTGGTTCGATTAAAAGTGCTTCGATCAAACGCTCCATCTCAGCCCACGTCCGGTTTCAATTCCACACTGGTTCGATTAAAAGTCGGAGCGAACTTTGCCAGATATGTCGCTGGAGCGCGGGTTTCAATTCCACACTGGTTCGATTAAAAGTTCAGCGGATAGATAACGAAGACAACAGATTTGAAAAAGGTTTCAATTCCACACTGGTTCGATTAAAAGGCTGATTTTTTCGTTCATGTCGTGATGAGATTTCGCCGTTTCAATTCCACACTGGTTCGATTAAAAGTATCCCCACAGGGTGCACTGGGCTAACCGTATATTGTTTCAATTCCACACTGGTTCGATTAAAAGCGCAAGCGGTTCTTCTGACCTGATGTCTGGCATATCCATGTTTCAATTCCACACTGGTTCGATTAAAAGGTGGCACGTTCGACTTCGTTGACCAACGCATGTTCCCCGGTTTCAATTCCACACTGGTTCGATTAAAAGATTGGGCATATCATAAGTGACGACCTGATTATCGCCCGGGTTTCAATTCCACACTGGTTCGATTAAAAGATACCATACATGCTCTCAAGTTCGTGTTGCACTTCAGGGTTTCAATTCCACACTGGTTCGATTAAAAGCTACGGGGCGAACGAATTGCTTTCATTGTTAACGTCGTTTCAATTCCACACTGGTTCGATTAAAAGCAGTGCAAGGTTCATCTCAATACAACCCCCACCAAAAAAGTTTCAATTCCACACTGGTTCGATTAAAAGTCGCCTATATCCGTTCCACATAACAATCTTCGGGCGCTCGTTTCAATTCCACACTGGTTCGATTAAAAGTAGAATGCCACACAACGCAACGTGTGGCATTTTTCTTTCGTTTCAATTCCACACTGGTTCGATTAAAAGACGCGCGGCGTGGCTCCGACACATCCCATGATGCATGGTTTCAATTCCACACTGGTTCGATTAAAAGGACCGTATGCCACCAGAGGCACGTTATCTACCGAATTGAGTTTCAATTCCACACTGGTTCGATTAAAAGCTGGGTGAATTTGGCAGAATTATCCGGCCCCAGAGCAGGTTTCAATTCCACACTGGTTCGATTAAAAGGCAGTGCTTGACAAATCAAGCGTCAAATTACTCTGCACGTTTCAATTCCACACTGGTTCGATTAAAAGGTGCATCAGATTCGCAACAACACGCTGCCCAATATTTTCGTTTCAATTCCACACTGGTTCGATTAAAAGGCGGCGATATTGAGGTGTTGACCCTCATTTACGAAATCGCGTTTCAATTCCACACTGGTTCGATTAAAAGTTGAAAAACGCTGGCATGCCGTGACATGGAGGCATGGAGGCGTTTCAATTCCACACTGGTTCGATTAAAAGGCGAATGCAACGAATTGCAGGTAATTCCGTATTGCGCACGTTTCAATTCCACACTGGTTCGATTAAAAGGTGTAGTTTTTGACACAGGTAGCAGTGTGGCGGGAGTGTTTCAATTCCACACTGGTTCGATTAAAAGGCTAAGGGGGACAGGCTCTTATGCTCCCAAAGGTGACGTTTCAATTCCACACTGGTTCGATTAAAAGACTACTTCGCAGGTTCGGGGACAACCGCCCAAGCATGCGTTTCAATTCCACACTGGTTCGATTAAAAGATTCTTAAGTCCGAGTTGGCAAAGCCGTCAGTTTTCTGTTTCAATTCCACACTGGTTCGATTAAAAGGTGGATTTAGTGTGTTATTTACGCTAGAAAAAGCGTCGTTTCAATTCCACACTGGTTCGATTAAAAGTTTGCACAACAATCGCCATCGCCCAACAACCGCAGCTAACGTTTCAATTCCACACTGGTTCGATTAAAAGTTGCCAGACAGCGTGATTAGCCAAGCGGTCTATGAGCAGGGTTTCAATTCCACACTGGTTCGATTAAAAGTCTCCTCGCAGAACTTCGTGATGGTTGGGAGTAGCTCTTTGTTTCAATTCCACACTGGTTCGATTAAAAGACAGGGGAATTGACCACGGGCATGTTTCACCGTACGTCGTTTCAATTCCACACTGGTTCGATTAAAAGGTCTGCGGGCATAGAGGCATTGGACATGGCAGTAGAGTCGTTTCAATTCCACACTGGTTCGATTAAAAGGCCGCGCAACCTGATGTGGTATGGGCGAAAACACGTTTCAATTCCACACTGGTTCGATTAAAAGGTGATTACTTTGTCTCTTCGGAGCCGCAGCCGTTTAGTTTCAATTCCACACTGGTTCGATTAAAAGTTCGGTCTCCCGCCTTATGACGGCTGGGCTGGATGGTTTCAATTCCACACTGGTTCGATTAAAAGCGGCTTGTGTGCCACAACCAATGAGGGAAAGCTCAGTTTCAATTCCACACTGGTTCGATTAAAAGTGTTTTCTTTTAAATCACCGCGCGGGATTATCACGGTGTTTCAATTCCACACTGGTTCGATTAAAAGCTACCTCAGGCGAGTCAGGGCTTACCTCTTGATTTTTAGTTTCAATTCCACACTGGTTCGATTAAAAGCCCTGTAGGCTCGATTATCCTTGATCGGGCGAGGGACGGTTTCAATTCCACACTGGTTCGATTAAAAGCGAGGGCGATGTTGAACGCCTACGTGAACGTGTGAGAGGTTTCAATTCCACACTGGTTCGATTAAAAGTTCGTTCGCTCTACGGGGACAATCTCGTCGAAGGTGTGTTTCAATTCCACACTGGTTCGATTAAAAGTTAGGAATTGTGCGGATAACATATTGCCGTTGCAATGGGTTTCAATTCCACACTGGTTCGATTAAAAGCCGCGAATAACCTAAACCGCCCCCTCGCCAGCAGGGCAGTTTCAATTCCACACTGGTTCGATTAAAAGTCAGCGAGGATACGAGCTTATTCTGCTCAATCTTGCCCTGTTTCAATTCCACACTGGTTCGATTAAAAGAGGATATTCGCGGCACCCTGATAGAGCGCGCTGAGGGTTTCAATTCCACACTGGTTCGATTAAAAGCAAGAATCGATCGCTTACTACATGTTCTCCGCGCCCGAGTTTCAATTCCACACTGGTTCGATTAAAAGGCTATGCTAAAACATCATATATATTATGACACATCCGCATGGCCATTGTCAAGTTAATTTTTGTTTTTTGATTAGCGGACATCGATTTGCTGTCGACCTCCGGTAGTGTGAATTCCCCCGGAGGTCGACGGATGCTTATGGACAACGGGTCATGCACGCTTTTTCCGAGAATCTGTGCATCGAATGTGTCCAGAAACCATCTCTTTTGCGGAGATGGACAGCAGATTTCCACACCGAATTTCCGCGCGCACCTTGACTAGAGTAAGTTTGTCCCCGGATTTTTATCTACGCCCAGAACCTCTTTATTCATCCACTTTGCATCGCGCAGCTGGTAGATAATTACGGAGTCTTTGTCCGGCTCAGTGATTGATGAAAGTCCAGATTTAACGCGCGCGAACTGCGCTTTGGTTAACTGCCCTTCAAAAACGGAGTTTTGGACCCAGTTGAGGTGTTGGCGGAGGTACTTGCAGACCTTTGCAACGCGTTCCACTTCAATGTCGTAAACGAGAATGATGTACATTGTGGATAAATCCTCCTAAAAGGTGTTAAGGGTGGAAGAATAGAAGGATGCAAGAAACCGTTTTCCAGTCTTCCAGTTTTTAAATTTTGGCGTGGGAGGGGGAAGAATGGAAGAAAACCTCCTTCCAAGCTTCCAAATTACCGAGATTCGGAGCGCACCCCTACCACCAAGGCCGCAGTGCTTGATACGTCTCCATACCGACTAAGTGCTTGATGAGCTTGTAGCATTCCAAGCGGATGAACCGCTGATACGAGACCTTACGTTTCAATTTGCGGTGCGCAACCGTCTGCTTCAGCTGTTCATCAAAGGCAGCAATGAAGAGTTTTCGCCCTTTCTCATTGAGGTAGCATGCACCGACTTCCGCCTCAAAATGCTTTGACTCGTTGAGCTGCCCCCGGTTGAACAACCGGAAAATAATTCGATCGATGATGAGGGGCTTGAAAATTTCGGCGAGATCGAGGCTGAGTGAAAAACGTCTGTCACCCGGTTCATGGAGGAAACTGATAGTCGGGTTGAGTTGTGTCCGATAGATTTCAGTTAAACAGGCGGCATACATCAGGGAATTCCCGAAGGAGATGGCAGCGTTAATCGGATTGTCTGCCGGTCGCCGAACCCGTCTTTCAAACGGGGAATTCAGGGTCAGGATTGTGTTGAAAGCGGTGTAATAGGTGTCTCGGATGAGTCCTTCATAGCCCATCAACTGATTTGTGTTTTGCGCGGAACGGCTATCTGCAAGAATCCCTTCAATTGTGTTGATTTGTGCGGTGCAATCCTTACCGCGATTGGTGTGATAGCGCAAAATTCGCAGCATGTTGAAAACAGCGGATGCAACGAACTCTTGTGCGAGGCACATGCGTTTGGCGCGCTTTTCGTAGTGTTGCACCTGTTTAACGAGGAGCGAGCCAGAGTTGAGATACTCTCTCGGGTAGTAGCTTCCTGAATAGTAGCCGTAGTAGTTGAACACATGGAACGGAATCTGCTTCTGTGCGAGGAAGTTGAGCAGTTTCGTGTTCATGTCAAGTTCGCCATAAAAGTATAGCGCGTCAATGTCCTCCACGGGGATGGGGATGCGGGGTGTGTCGTTTGGTTCCAAGTAAAGTGTGTTATCTTTCCGGCGAAGTCTGCCGGGTTGGCTGATGTAGTAATTGCGGGACATATTAAAAAACCTCCGATGATAACGGCACACTGCGATCGGCGACTTACAAAGGGGGCCTACCAGCAAGTGTGCCTACTACTTTTAACTCCAACAGAGTTCTTGATAGCTGCACGATTTGCAAATTTTCATATATTCGGCGTGCGGTGGCGTAGGCAGTGCAGCAATCTCGCTTACCTTTTCAATGGCCATTTCCAGTTCGATTTCCCTTTCCTGTGTGAGTTCGACCTCGGTTGTCTGGCGTTGGCGTGGGTAGTTGATAACGCCTTTGCGATTTGATACGCCCCGCTGTTTGAGCAGATAGAGGTAATAACAGAGCTGCATGATGTGTGCTGTTTCCATAGCAGGTCCGGATTTAATATCGTGGAGAATGCCATGTTTGTCCACAAAGTCAATCTGAACCAGGTCCGCAATCATCCACTCTCTCCGTTTTTCTCGGGAATAGCTCTCCTCATGAAGGAGTTGTCCGAGGTCAACATATTCGGAGGTATGCTCCATTTCGAGGTGGTTTTGGTAGAACCAGAGTTTGCGTGTGCAGATGTGGAGGTAGTTGATGGCAGTGCCGGTGATGTGGGGTTGGTTTGGGTTTGGCATTATAGGTATCTCCTTTTAAGGTTATGCATGGGACTGAAACTAATACCACATTAACTTGATTGGTATTGTTTCTCAAGCAGCGGAAGTAAGGCATGTAAATCGAATGCGACTTGGGTCTCTTCCCAGACCGAAGTCCGGGCGGAGACGGGGCTCCGCCCTTACAAATCGAATCCCTATCTGTGGGGGGCGGTTCACCCAAAATAGCCTACAAGAAAACTTCAACATTAGGGAGTATCACCTTAAATTTTCCTGGACAAATTCTTCCAATTTATCAAAAAGATTCACAATAGCCGTAATTGCCCTCTTGGTCCTTCGGACGTTTTGGTCGCGCATACCGCAATGGGCAAGGTCATTTCGGGTATCCACGCAATCCCCCCAAAGTTCATCCAAGGGCTTCGTAGAATTTGCATGGAACCGATCATTTAAGGTTTCTTCAGCGGATTCTCGATTCTCGCTACCTAACCAACCTGGATCTTCTGGATTCGTTTGAAGGAATTCCCAGGATATCAACCATTCGCGAATCAAGGTAATCGCTTGGAGATAGTGCTGATTTTCAACGTACCACTTGATTTGCACGTACTGCGCTTTAAGACTTTCCTTTGGATTTTCATTAGGTCTATTAACGCTCATTTCCTGATAGGTATCCTTCAACTGGTCTGTCAAGATGTGGAATGGCGCGGGTTGCCTAGACAAATTCTGTGGGTTAGTCAGCTGCCTTGTAAATCTAGACACCGCCTGCTGTGCTTCAAGGGTACGATTTGTGAGAAGGGCTTCTGACAAAGTTGTCAGCGAGTCCTTAATATTCCCTACGCCCTTCAAGCCTGCAATCGGACGAGCATCCCCGGAACATTGGAAGACATTAACAGCATTCATCCAATCCAGCAGTTCCACAAAAGGGGTTAGGTCAAAAATCGGGGTCTGATTTGTTTCCACATCTCGTGCCTCAAATGCCCCATAGATAATATGTTTGAGTGTGACCCCTTTAACTTGCCGCAAGTAGGCAGCAACGATGAAAACGAGCAAGGGAATGGAACGAAACGCTTGCGTAATGTCGAGAATAATCTCATCGTTCACCTCAACCGCATCGGTGCATGTTTGAAAAATCTCCCACAGTTCCGCTTCAGAGTTGCCGTTTGGGATGTCTCTTGTAGAAAATTCGGGACCAAGCACTTTACGGAGATATTCTAAGTAGCCTTTTTCGTCTTTCTGCACTAAAGGTGTGATAAAAACGATGACTTGATCGGGGGTATAGAGTTTCGCAACGGCTTCCGAAAATAAATGAGTTTCACAAGATTTACTGCCATCATGCTTGATATAGGTAGTCGGCTGATAGCCATCCCGCGGTCCAGTACCAAGAAAAGAGAGTGCCTTCATTCTTATATACCTCCTTCATCCAAAGGTTTCCATTCACAACGATAAAATTCAAGGGCATCCATTGAAAGTTGAAGTGTCATTTTGGTGGACGCATCCGCGACTCGGTGGCGCAACTTTACAATCAACATAACGTCTCCGATTGCTAATACTGCCTGTTCCCGCGATACCTCAATCTCAATGCCTGTGAGTTGTTCAATCAAACGGGCAGTTTCGGGGTAACCGATATAGCTTCGGAAGGCGCCTGTTGCGGCGGCTTCCTGCAAAATCGCTCGGAATTTGGATTTTGAAATCTGTTTTAGCGTATACACGCCTTCGGTGGGCATGACAGCGGAATTGAGTAAAAGAATCATATCTGCCGCGGTCAGGAGACCGCTTCTACCTCTTCAAGTGGTGAAATTTCCACCCACCCCAATGGGCAAATGGGATTTTGGCCGCGATATAAAATCCGTCTTGTTTTTGGGAATTCGCGTTCATCGTAATGTCCACGCTGAGAACGGCTTTCGCCTAACTTAAAACGTTCGCGCAGGTCCATCCAGTCTACAGGTGATTCTGCGTCCTCTGTAAATGTAGCAGTAACGGTGTTCGCGTGGTAGCCCGCTCCCCACCCAACCTGTAGCAGGAACGCCCCTTCAGGGAGGGTGTTGTTTAAAAGAATCAGTTTATCGTAGAAGTTAGCGATTTCCGGGCGGTTATAGTAATCAAAAAAACCCTGTTCATCTTGCATGAACTGGTCTGCTTCAAAGCGACACACCTTTGCGATATCTCGGAGATTCTCCTCTTGTAAATCGCTAAAATGGAGGCGCGTTTTTTCTTCCTCTCGGAAGAGTAGTTCGTCAATCTTGAGGGTAAATGTCAGCCGCTGCCCGGCCTGAATTTGCTGGACAAAGTTTTTGTATTCCCGCCCTCTATCTATTTTCTGTACAAGTTGGTTGTTTTGGTTGAGTGTAACAGTCCACGCCATTCCGATTTCAAGAGAATCACTCGCAATGGGTGCAGTATCGCTGACTTGTAAAGCGCGAAGCAAATCGTGATTTGGATCTTTGCCGAGAGCGACATTCTCTATCTGGCGTGCAGGCTGGTCTCTCCTTGGATTTCCCCTGGGTCCCTGATGGATGCGGTTTTTTAAGGCCTCTAGGCTCTTTTCATAGACCTCATGACTCTCACTGAGGATCTTCCCTAGCAGTGCGGTACGCATCGCGCCCTTGAGGGTGCTGCCGGGAATAAAGGGGCGGTTGCCAACCGTTTTAATTGCCTCCCGAATCTCAACTTCCTCCGGGCTTTGTGGACAAGGCAGGCTATAGGTGGAAAGTGCCGCTGGATCGATGTTACGTCCCGAAATGTAGCGTTGCCATCGGAAGTCACGCCGCCCCATATCACTTGTTAAAGCGTTGAGATCGGTACTCGGGTGCGCCAAGACCCGGTCCAAATCAATATGATACCACCTGCCGTTGGCGTAGTAGCCATCTATGTGGTTCAGTGTCTCGGCTGAGCCGATGTGAATAGGTGTGACAGCCTGGAGTTGATATTTCTGTTTCATTCGGATGTTCCTTTTATGCCAACTGGCCACGCGTAGCCGTAACGATAGACAGGATGCGGCCAGGCATCCGGTTTTAAATCAACTAGCCGCCCAATTGGTTCGTCACTTACGTGTAATACGGAGCCTTCGGCGAACATGCTGATCTGCTTTCGGCGAGAGCGGGTTCCGCTGGTGCTTACCCATCCTGTTAATGAATTTAGGGTGTAGGCGACATCGCCTGTGAGAAACTGCTTGAGCTGCCCTGGAGACTTGGGACATATCGGCGAGAGTGTGACAAATTGGTTTCCCGCTTCCGCCGAGGGTATCTCAATAGTCGCTGGCGTAAAATCAAATAAGCCGTATCCTGCGTTCTTTTCCCCACCGATGCCGGTGTCACCAAGCACCCGCAGCAGCGTTTCAATTTTCTGCTGCGTTTCGTCAGAATCGAAGTGGACAGCAAACCAGAGGCCGCAGCCCGTGTTGAATTGGACGGTTTCAATATGCCAGATGTCGGATTCCGCGGTTTGGCTGCCTACCCTAACCCGCGGTCGGGTATCTGTTTTCCAGATGGTTGACTCAGCGTCAATTGATCTTTCAAGTCCTTTTCTTTCTTCAGGAGTCACCCACACCTTTTCACCATTAATCAACGGGGCTGCCTTGAATTCTAGCAGGTTTCCAGCGGTGATGTCTTGAAAAACCGACCGGGAAACAAATTGTACCCGCTTTATTTTTTTCTTGGTTTTTTCAGCGAGATCTTCACTTCCGCGGCAGGTCAACGGTTTCGGAAAAAAGTAAACATCATAGGCAAAAGGGAACGCAGAGGTGAGCGTAAACGGCAAGGCTGTGCTGTCTCCTATGTAGCAATTGAGAAAATCAGTGAGATCCTCAGCCCCGTAAAAGAGTGCCCAGGTTTGGCAGATTGCTGAAAAGAGCGTATCCGCAGATACGTAGGTCTCGGTCTTTTCTAAGCCGAGATTGCCTTGTTGCGCGGGCCCTGAGGCGCGCCCAAGATGCAATTGAGTCTTAAATGTCAAGCGATAGACGGTATGAGTCCCCATATTCGCTCCTATTCAGCGGATATCGCCTTCAGGACGTTCTCAGTATAATCAGATTGACGCAACGCTTTAATCGCCACATCTTCAGCGATGGTTATCGGTGCCAGATCCACTTTTTCATAGCATTCTCGTGATTTGAAGGTCAACTTTAAGTTCTCAAACGCGATTTGCCCGGACCCGCGGGATCCGGAGCCGCCGAGGTAGTCATCCGCTAAAAGTTCCATGCCTTTAAGCACGGTGTCAAAAAGTTGGAGTTCCGTTAGAAGTTGATTGTCCAGGTCGTTTCCATTTTGGGTGTAGAGGCTATGGACGATCTGAAAGGGACCGAAAGTTGCACCCGCAGGGACGCGCTCTTGCTGCCGTGGTGTTGCGGCAGAGGTAATCCTGTCAATGGCGGCTTCCGTTTTGATTTCAGTGAAATCCGTATCGGTATCCGCCCTGTCCAATGCTTGTAGTGATTCGTGGGTCAAAAAGGTATCTCGGACGATTAATCGGGTGGGCATCGTTCTTCCACTCAATTGCCGTATTGGGACGACACCGAAGACTTGACAAACTGGACACCCGTTATAATTGGCTGGTGTTTCGCATTCATGCACCCTCACGTCTCTTCCAACTCGCTTTTCCAAGGGGTTATTAAAATGCCGGTCGAGCAAGCCGCGCATCTTTCCTCGTAAAGACGATCCTGGGATATAGGGTTGCCGGTTAAAGGTATTGCGTATGATGGGATTATCAATACCTCCGATGTCTAACTCCCCAGAATTTCCACCGATATGCAAACCGGTGAGCGCGTTAATCGTACCTTGCAGAAAAATTTTACCTTGTAGTTGAATGCTTGGCATGTGTCTCCTCCTTAGTCGCCTCCGAAGGCTCTGTGGTAGCTAAGCGTTGCCTCAAAGAAATCGACGAAGTTTTTGAACTTCTCCCGGTCATCGCCTACCTGGTCGATGGCTTGGGTTAAAGCGTCCTTCAGGTCCGTCACAGCAGTGTTTCGTGCTGCGGCATAAGCCAATTTCGGTTTCAGCAGGACAAGATCCTTCCGGTCAAACTTGTCGCTCATCTGAATTTTCTTAACCGCCCCGTAGATTTTTCTGATTTGAGAGGTTTTGAGATTGCGAGCAAGTTTCCGCCCCAAATTCTCAGCAGCTGTGACAAGGGGTTCTCCGCCTTCCTCAATCACGCGATCTGGTAATTTGTAAGGAGCCGCCCGACCGCGGCTGTCGCCATGCGGTTGGTTTCGGGGACCTCTCCGGTCTCTACCTGAATAATTTCCCATTTTAGTCCTCCTTATTCTCTAATTCGTAAAGCGGTCCACCTCGTAACGATGTGGATAAAATCCCTTAATTTTTCGTGGTTAAGTTCGTGTTGTAATTTGCGGAGAAACAGCGTTTGCGGTTTATATCTCTCCTGTAATCGGCTGAAATAGTAGAGAGAGTGCCACGCCCACCTATGCCCTGCTAACCCTTCTGCCGAGTAGATGTGGATGAGTCGGGTTAGGAACCCGTGTGGCAGTGGATTGCTGTCAGTACGCATTGCCTTCAAAAACTGTTGATGCCAGTTGTGCACTTCCTCAAAGTCTCCCCATGCCATCGGTTTTCGCAAGAACGTGATGGCATCTTTCCTCTTCATTTTGCCATCCGGACTTAATCGATGCAGCTGCTTTGCTTTCTGTTCCGCTTCCCCACTCTGCGCAGCAAATTGATACAGCGGGAATTTCTTGTGTTCAATAGCGATGCCACCGGAAAGTGTGACATGGTCGCCGGTGACAAACGCGCGAAATTCGGAGCGAATCTGTTCGGCAATCTCCGGTAATGCACTCCAGCCACCCACTAGGAAGAGGTCGTCGCCGCCTGCATAGATGAGTTCCAGAATCTGTTTCTCTTGTTTGCAGTTGTATTCACGGCAGAGTTTTGGTACGTAGCCTTCAAAAAAGAGGCGTATCGATTCGCTCAGGGTTGCCAAGCGTGAGATGGTTGCATTCTCAAGTTTATCTTTGAAAACGGCCCCGAGGTTATCGACATCCATCCGCAATGCGCCGAGCCATTGCACGCCTTCCGAGGCATTCGCGAGGTAATCATAATCGGCAGCAGTTCCATCGGCTTTATGCGGAATCACTTGTGGTAACAACCGGAAGTCGTAGCTTACGGGCAGGTCTTCCCACTGAAAGGTTTCAAGTACTTTATCCGTAAGAAAATCTGTACATCCAAGGCGGTAAACAACTGCACGTTTGGCTTGCTCCGGTGCTGTAGGCTTTTCGTCCTCATCTGAAAGGATGTGAACATCCAATCCGAACGCCTTGATCGCTGCGTGCCAATCGGGTTTTTCTGGTAGGGTATGTTCCCCCTGCTTTGCAGGGGGTGAAACCTTTCTGGGTGATTCTGGCACTTCATAGGCGACGAGGTACGCGGCATTTCGGAGCTTTTGACCGAGTTCATCAAAATCCCAGTGAACTTCTTTGTACGCGTGGGGTTCAAAGAAGTTTTCAAACATCTCCTGTGTGCCCATCTCCGACCATTTTTCCTGTTTTCTCTGCTGAACCTTTTCTGAAACGGCATCCCATTTGCGTGAAAAATTCTCGGCTGCAAAATCACCTGCCTTTATTGAGATGCCAGCTAGCATGCAAGCGAGGTCGCCCTTGTGCAGTGCCCAGAGTTTTTGGGAGATCGTTTGGCGAATCGTATCAAGTTTTTCTTTGGCTTCGGTATAGGGGGCAAGGATATAAAAGTGCCCACCACTCGCCAGCAGCAGATTCGTGATGGGTAGATCGAACTGCTTTAACACCCAATGTGCAATTGCCTCGGTTAGCAGTTGGAGATAGAAAGAGCGGCCCCGCAACTCACGGGCAGCACCCTCAGATAAAATCTGATAGAGAAAATTCTGAATGCCGGAGATGTCGCCTTTTATGAGGGCGCATATCTTTTTGTCCGGTGCGTCTTTTCGGTTGCTCAGTTGCACATCAATGTCGGCTTCGGAGAGTTCTCGCCCGATGCAAGCGGCAATGGCGGCGGTTGTGCGGAGATGGTCATAAAGGGAAACATCAGGAACAGCTCTTTTTTCGCTTGCTCCCCAGGGCGTTGCGGAGGGCATCCGGGATGTGTATTTGCGGATTAAGGCGACAACGGCTTGATAAACGGCTGGCGCGTAATTCTCTCGATCGGCTAATTTCTTAAAATCAGAAGTGAAAACCGTCCATAGTCTTGTGTATGCGTCCCGGTCTACCTCTGCGCCCTCGGTCGGCATGATGGTATCTCGTTCCAAGTTGAGCGGGTTCAGGCCATAACGATATTCTTTACTGAATCCTTTGAGGCGCGACATGATAGAGACGAGAGCGGATTTGCCAAAATACTCTCGCTCTCTTTCTTCATCTTCGCGTTCCGAGGCAGAAAGACGGTCTGCCAAGGTCACCTGTTTCTCAATGACATGTTCCAGTTGGGTTGGGCGTATGTCGGGGTAACGCTCTGGGTGGTGATGTCGAATAGCGTTCTTGAAAATGTCCTCGCAGGGCGAGAAGAAATCAGCGAATTCATCGTTGACGAATTCGTAGCTATGCTCTTGGTGTCGTTTTCCTGGTTGCGTATGTCGCATCCGAAATTTGCCGATATCGTGCAGCAGTGCGGCGAGGTGTAAAAGTTCTTGTTCTTTCAATGGGTTCTGTCCTTATGATCTCAGTTCGATAATCTGGGCAGTTGAAAGCAATTATAGCAGCAAATATTCAGTGTGTCAAGTAAAAAATACCAATTCTGAGATTGAGGTCTTGCCCGGGATGAGAATTAACCAATTGTGTCGGTAATTCCGCAGGAACGGTTTTCAACCGCGCCGGGTCAAACAAGCCCCCTTTTACGCAGACGCACCGAAAGCGGCAACACCTACACGCTGCGGTAAAGTTATGGGATATTCGTGCTATGTTCATCCACGACCAACCCAAGCGTTTCATCGTAGGTAACCTTTATGAACCACTGCCCTAACTGCCCAAAGCGTTTAACCTCATAGAGTTGGCCATCTTTGTGCAGACGTGCAAATTGGTTGTGACTAATTTGGGCGATGTAAGCTCTGGCTTCATAGTACTCGCGTTTCTCAATTTTCTCCCAGAAATCCTCTTCATAGCACGCTGGTACAACTTCAATGCTCTTGAAGAGCTCATAAAATTCTTGGCGGCTTGAATCGTTTTCGATGAAGGGTACGATTCCTTGTAAGTGTCGTTCAAACAGTTGTTTTGCCGTATCAAACTTTTCCTTCTCCTTCTCATCGTAACCGTCCGAATAGACTTCATCAATGAGGCCCTGGATTTTCGATTCATGCCAGACATCGATCGGTGCGAAGGCATTTAGGGTACGTTCGACCTTGTCTCTGGAGTAGATGAAGGGGTCGTTTTCACCACCCTCCTTGCAGATGCAGACATCACAGATGCCTTTTTGACCTTTCCTATTGATTCGCCCGAAGCGTTGGATCAACGCATCTATTGGTGCCGGTTCTGAAAAAAGGCAGTCAAAATCGATGTCCAATGAGACCTCTACTGCCTGTGTGCCGACAAGGAGATCCGCGTCGTCAAGTTCCTTTTCAATCCGCTCTCGGTCTCGGAGGATAAATCGGCTGTGAAGAAGTTTAAGGAGTTTGGCGTTTTCAGCTACGTCCTGCAACGCCTCAAACACCGTTTGTGCCTGCCGGACAGTATTGCAAACAACTAACACACGTTTTTTGTCTGCGAGTCGCTCTGCAATTTGCGGAATTGCATCGTGGATATTCCCCTCAAGCAACTGTACGCGGTGACGGGTGAACTTATCTCGCGCTGCAGGTGGCATTTCAACCTGTGTCAGTTCTCCAAGTGCCTTGTTCACCATCTGTTTGAGAAACTGGGGCATTGTGGCGGTCATAATGCAGAATTTTGCGTCATAATCTGTACGGAGCCTCGCCACCATCGTCAAAATAAGTGCAGTTGTATGCGGATCATACGCATGGATTTCGTCAAAGATAAAGAGCCCCTTGGACATTTCTGCCATCTGCATCTCAAAACCTCGTATGCCGAAGAAGGCTTTTAGGAGCTGAAAAGGAGTTAGTACTTTGTAAGGACGACAGATTTTCCGAGTCAGGTTTTGCTCTTCCCGGGCTGCGGCTGCGGCATCTCGGGGCGTGTAGTCCTTGTCGACGAGTTGCTGATAAACGAAGTAGGGGGCTTTGCCATGTAACACACCGATGTTGTCATCAGATACGAGATTTGTAAGGCGTTTATACATAGCGTTGATACTGGCAGTGTAGGGCAAGACGTAGAAAACGCGGTTTCCCAAGGTTTCCGTTTGATTTTTATCGCACCAGAGGAGTGCTGCTTCCGTTTTTCCGGAACCGGTGGGCGCGGAAAGCATTAACTGCCCTGTGGTTTTCCCAGACGTTTCTTGAAAACCCTCCCATCCGTGAAACTGTCGGCTGTTCTGTTTTGCCTTCTCTTCGACATGTTGTGTGAGGCGTTCTTCAAGGTTTGCGAGTGCTGTGTGGATTTCGTTTTTCCCTGCGGAAGCAAGATGATCACAAGCAATCATGCACCCGCGGAGAAGCATGCCATAGGTGCCGTGCAAGGGTGTTAATTCATAGTCATCAAAATCATTCTGATAGGGAGCTAGGAATTCTCGATAGCCGTTAATGAGTTGCTCAGTTGAAGCGACAGGAACCCAAAAACATTCCTCTGTCGGACACCAACGAGGGACCTGTTCCTGAATTTCCATCAAAGCCTCCCAATTCGGAGTAAGTTCTGCAATTCGCTTTTTCCACTCTTGATGGCCGTGCGGATTTTCGGGCCAGCACGGATATTTATCCACGAGTGTCCCAATATCCTTATGATGCGTTAAAATTGCGAGGACGACTGCCTGTTTTGCTTCTTGTGGAAATTGAAGGGTGACGACAAACCCAGCGGATAGGATTTCGTGGCGATAGGGCCATCGCGTGCCGTCGGTGAGTTGCTGTTGAAAACCTGTCGCTGCTTTTCCAAAATCGTGAAGGGCAATAGCATAGAAGAGGTGATTAAAAAAATCAGGGTCTTTTGCGACATCGGTTAAGAAAGGCATCCGCTCTCGGAGGCTATCGTATACCGCGAGGCAATTCTCTGTATGTTCACGGAGGGTTTCTCTGGGGTTGCTTTTGGCTAATAGAGTGGGCATATCCCTTTCTCCAGTCAGTTATACCAAATTAATTTGTTTAGAAGTTCTCTGATAAAGTGTAGCATGACGAGGCACCTCTTTTTGGGTGGCAGTTGGCCCCTCGCCCCAAACTAACAACGGGATGGGTTCGCCTCGCCCTACGGTATGTTAGCGTTTAGAGGCCAGGGAATTGCATCTGCTCTCCAGCCACGTTGGGGACTTCAAAGTCTTTGTCAACGGGTTTCTTGCCTTGCAGACTTTGTTCAATTGGAATCGGAAAATCTCCGGGAATGCGTTCGTGTAAATAGACTCCCCACTCCTTTTCCGGATCCTGCAAGACATCACCATGGTACTGAATCTCCTCTGTTACCAGACAATAAGCGCGGGTGCCACAAGGTCTACGCGGAATTTCTGCTGTGAAATGGGTAGGCAGTGCTTGCACCTGTCCATAAAGCTGCGCGTCGGGAAAGGGAATGAGGGTATCTCGATAGGTTGTCTCCGGCTTGCTCTCTAATTCAATTTCCTCTATAGATTTCACGGTTGCCAGATCAGAGGAACGTCCCAAGAGCAACGTATACCGCGGACGCTCAAACGCGTCCCTTAACCACAGATCGGGGGTATAGAGATAGAGTTGTGGTTGAACGAGAAACTCACGTCTATTGATGTTTGACTTCACGCCCGTAAGTTTAATTTCTTTTCTATTTGGCTTTGGCTTACCTTCAAACTCATAGACGGTTTCTAAGTCAACTGCTTTTCCATTGCTCTGAAAGACAAACCCGACCGAGGCATCGTGCGGCGTAACCCACGCCCCTTTTGCGGCGGTGAGGAGCCCGTAGAGTGCCGACAGCGGAGGCAAGGGAAGCGTCGGTTGGAATCCGCTAATGAATAACGGATTCCGGAACGACGTGACCCAGCCGGTAATGTGAATGCGAATCACTTTCATGGTGAGTCTCCGATGTGTCCATCCAACTTTTGTGCGAGTTGGGCAATCACCTTGTTTGGCGAATCATAAACAACGCTGCAGGGTAGAGATGTATCACCTGCGAATTCACTCAGTTCGGCGTGCAGTTCATCCATAAATCCGTTGCGTCTGCCGATGTAAATTGAATCGCAGAACCGGTCAGCATAGTCCTCTATAACTTCGCGCAGTGCTGCAAGGCTCAGTTGCCCCACTCCATCCTGTTCAACCACCAGATTCATAAATGGATGATTTCCCCCGTTAAGCACTGACAGAATAATCAGTTTGGGGGTTACGTCGGTAAGATGTGATGTCAATTTCGCGCCGCCGCTGAGCAACGGAAGTGCCTCAAGCGTTTGTCGGGCCCGTCTAACTCGGATGTCCTTCGGGAGGATCCACGGGGAATTTTCACTTTCTTGTGTGCCACCTTCGTCTTGGATGGTCTTGACGTAACTGGCAGCGATGTTCTTATAGCCCGTTTTGTTGATGTCTGAAAACGCGCCAACTGCGCCGAGATTTAGAGAGAAGATGCCCTGTAGCACACATGCATAAAATTGGTGTTCATAAGGCACTGGGTCACCTTCCTGGCGCGCCATCACGCCAAAATCGTTCGTTGGAATCTGTGGAGCGATAGAAATGAGCGGAGAACATTTGAGAGGCGACAAGCGGGTTACCGTTACGTTAACCTTTTTCTTGCCTTGCATTTCGCTTTGCGCCCGCATGTAACCAAAAACATCGTCGTCGTCATACGTCACCGGGTCTGCAGCGGTAAAAGCGATTTTTTTCTCCCTCTTTATCGGTGAACTTTTCCAGTCGTCAAATTCTTGTTCGAGCGTGGTGCGCCACCAATTTCGCCAGGCTTGGCCGGAGACATAGGGGTAGGTATTTCGCCCTTTCTGAAGTTTCTTGACTACAACAATGTTTTCTGTTGCCTGAGAGGCTTCTGCGCCGGCGTTATTTAGGGCAGAATGGGGTGCGTCAATTAAGGTTAATCCGATAAGGTGCTTAGACACGGTTAATTCTCCTCGGTGGGTTCGGTTTCGGATGCGTCGTCTGCATCCGATGCGTTATCTTCATCAAAATCAACAAAACCTTGCTCTTGCAGCCAGTTGTGAAGCATTTCGTAAATCCGAAAGAGTAACAGATCGCGAGTCTCTCTCCACGGCGTGGCCGCAAAATCATCGATTTCCGGGAAGAGATGTTCCACATAATCGTCCAGTGAAAAGAGGGGTTCGGGAGATCCTTGTCTAATTCTCTCACGAATGATGTATAGCAGTACATTTCGGCACGCCTCGTAACTTTTGGCACGTTCCAGTTGGAGGAGTCGCCTATCGCGTCCAGATTTGCGGATGCACTCCGCGATAAGATCGCCGACCTGTTTAATTTTTTCAAGTCGTGATTTTTCCATAGTTCTAACCTCCTTTAAATAAAGAGAAAGCAATTCCCAATTTCCGCGGGGTTTCCGGGCGCGCCGGTTGAGAAAAAATCCGAGAATTGAGCGACCTTCCAATAGGTTTTCATACACACGGTTTATGCGATTTTTGTAATCTTCCTCGGTTTTAACCTTCGTCCAATTGACCAAGTAACCGCTTAGGATAATTTTCCCCCAATCCGTTTTAAACTCGCTTTGGTAGGCGAAGCGTAAAAATCGGAACACAGGAGCGGGTAGATGGAAGATTTCAAGCTCAGGTTTCTGCCCGAAGTTTGTAAAACAGTAGAACTGCATCGAGGCATCTTCATCGGGTCGCATCTCCTGAAATTGAACCATTTCCTGAGTCATGTAGAACAAACCGTTGCGTGGATTTGCGTAGCCGGGGTTAAAACACCCGGTTACCTCTTGTTGAAGTTGTTGCGCACGAACATCTCCGAGGCATTTCCGGGACCAAGTTCTTAGTGCTTTCCATGAATTGGAGTGAAGCATGAGAAACCTTCCTCCGGACGCGGCAAAAACTAGTGGCGACAATTGGATTGCGAGCGCACACGCTGCACAGTAACCGACTCCTTCAGCGAAGGTCGGGAAGAAGTTACGCAACGTCCCAGAACCAGTAAGAGGGACACCTGTTCGGAAAAGCCATGTATTCGCATCGCGTCGGCCGCATCCCACACAATCACCGCTTTGGCCCAAGTTCTCAGCGTTGGTAATATGGCTAAGGAGCATCTCTTTAAAGTCTGCAGCGCGATCACCTTTTTTAGAAGGATTTGTTAACGGATGGTTCGTTGTGAAGATGGAAACCCAATTTCTCCAACCGTGTGCTTGGGGCCTCTTTTTGTCAAAAGGTTGCATGATCGGCACAACTTCTGCAACAACCTTCTCAAGGTCATCGGTGGTAATCTGTTCCGGTTGCACGCTGCGCCCTAACCATTCACAGATGCCACAAACCCCCGCATCAACAAACGGGTTGCCCATCAACTTTTCGTAGATTGCCACATCAAATACCTCCTTTCAAAAAATCTTAAGCACTCATAATACCACATCCATTAATAAATGTCAAGTTAAAATATATTTAGACTTCCGCCATGCCGAAACCGGCACTGTTTTTGTCACCAAACCCGCAGTCGTAACCGACGCGGATGAGCGCAGGACTGCCCGACACATGAAATGGACATAGCACGCCACGAATCTTGATGCCCTTGTAATCCACTAAACGGGTGACACGCCCCTGTCTTCTGCGGATGTATGCCGGATCGAAGCGAAATGTCAACGCATCGTTGTGGGGCGCGCGCCCGTAAATCGCCTCATGTTTGCGAATTAGGTTTTGACGGATGAGCTCAGCAAACGCTGCATCGTCGGGCAGACAATAGTGCATCACTAGTTTTCCATCCCGCTCGCGTTTGGTGGACATCACAATCGGAGAGAGACACCGGAAACGCATCTCTTCCCTAAAATTGGGAACACTCGGCACTGTCACGTCTTTAATCTGTAACTGGTGCGAGCCCAGGTACAAACTGCCCCACGTTAGCAATGTATCGGCAAAATGCGATAGAAATCGCTCAACAGGAGAAGAAACGCACCAGCTCAAGGTTGAACTGAAATGGATCTCTGCCCCGGTTACGCGACGGCGTTCCGCCATGAGTTGTGAGAAGGTAAAGAGTTTGAAACGTTTCTCCGCAGCGATGTAGCCTTCATTGTGCAGAAAGTCTGCATACGCAGCGTCCGATTCGGCAAGGAAATGATAAATTGTCCCCGCGAGCAGGTGGTTATAGTTGATGGGTAAGGTTATGCCTTTACCCACATCGACGAGGATTTGGATTCGCATGGTGTTATCTCCATTTGGCATCGGCACACGGCGTGTGCCTGCTACTTTTTCATAAGCCCATCCGCAGGGCGACTGCCGCAAGCAGGATAAGCAGTGAAACAACGCCCATCAGGCTGGACACAATCGCCATTTGGGAACGGAGTGGCTTAATCTCTGGTGGGAGTTCTTCGAGCATTGGGTCTAATGTCTCAATCGCTGCGGATAGCCTCGGTGCGAAAACAGAGCCGTGCAGCGCAGTGAGAATAATCAGAACGATAAAGAGTGTCAGTTTGATGAACAGCGTTCGCATGAAGGCACTCAGCATCTCAGAGGGAGAAGCGATGTCTATTGCGGTGAAGATATTAACAATACCGGTGAAAAATAGCACCCCGACACAACTCCACACGATGGGCTCAAACCTTTTGCCGATCTGCGTCAAGAGCTGGATGCGTTGGACAGGTGGCATGTTTTGCCTGAAGTAAGGGACAATCACCATCCCTAAAATGAGATTGCCGCCAATCCATACAACAGCGGCGATAACATGTAACCAGAGAACGAAGAGTGAGAGTATTTCCATTTGTGATATTCCTTTATTCTGTAGCCTCAATCTCCTGATCGAGATTTTGGTGGGCAAAGGATATGTTCCCTCTGCTTTGCAGGGGGTAAAACCTCTTTGCGCAATGAATTGCGCTACTACAAACCCGGCGGCTCAGGGGTTTTGAAGGTGCTCAATGTGGTGGATAATTGCCTCCGCGCGAGCGATTAACGCTTTTCGCTCGGCTGCAGAGAGCGGAACGGGGGCAAACCGATGATAGTCGCACTTCGTTAGGATATCCACCAATTCCTGAAGAATCGGTTCTGATACGCCAGCTTGTGTACAAACCGCACGAACCGAGGCGATATTGCGTTGTGATAGAGCGAACGTTGCATCGAAATACTGATATAGCGTTTGGGCAAGTGCATTGCCGAACGCTGTCGCGTTTTCTGTGGTGTTACTATCCTCTAACGTTTTGAGGTCAGAAATTACCATCTCTGCTGTGGACGATGTCGGTGCTTCACCTGCAGCGACAGACGATACCCTTTTTTCAATCACCGGGCCTGTCCCTACAGCCGCTCTTGATCTGGTACGATACCATAGGTAGCCCCCTGTTGCTAAACCTACGAATAGGAGTCCCAGCAGGAGTATCCACGCTCGCCACGCTGTGTTGTCCGGTTCACTGTCGCCTATGTCGTTCGGATGTGGCAGCACAGTTATCGGAATAGGCGTTGTTTGTGTCGTTTCATAAGTGCCGCGGCGTGGGTTGAAGTAGACATATTCAATTGCGGGTATCTGTAGCGTTCCGACGCGCGCTGGAAGAAGGGCGTACGCGTAAACATGGCTTTCCGGGGTAGCCCCTTCGCCACGATTCGGGCCATTCACAATGACACCCGATAGTGGCGGCATCTTCGGGGCAGTTACCGTTTGCATGTTTCCTCGCCCAGAGATGCGTATTGACAGCGTGAGCGCGCTGCCTGCTTCCACTTTGCCCCGGGCGGTTTGCGCGGAGATCTGGTATTCACCCACTGCACCGGTGAACTGCGGCGGCTTGCCTATTTCTGGCAGCGGCTGGATAGTGAGCGTCAGCGGTGCAGTTCGCAACGTTTTACGCCCTCGCGGAAGCGGAAGCGTCAGAGACGCTGGTTCAATCACAATACGTCCTGTTTTCTGTGGATATAATCGCCTCGCAAATTCTTGCACCCGAAACATCTTTCCGCGAATTTGCTTCGTTTGCGTGGGCATTGATGGCAGTTCTTCCACTAAAAAACCGGGAAACGCCGGGAGTGAAGGGGTCGGCGAGTCTCGGGTGGGAAGCACAGTGGTATAGAGATAACGGAAGGTGTAGGTGACAGCCGCGTTGTGGTACGGGTTTGGCGTGTCGACCACGGCCTCAACTTTATGAATACCGCCTGTTGAAACATCCACATAGGTGTCGGTGCCGGTCACGCGGATAGTCCCTGGATTTGCAAAGTAGGGGGTACCTTGGTAAGAGAAGCGGATGTCTGATAACGCGAAGTCGCCCACTTTCTGCGGAATAAGTTCGTAAGCCCACGCCATGGACACTGCAATTTTGTTTTCTATCAACCGCGGCGTGGTTGAGGCGTGCAGTGGTACCGCGAGGAACGCAGGAAGGAAATTGAACGTTGGGACATCAATGTGTTTTATGAACGTGTTCCCTGAAATTGTGAGTTCTAACTTTGCCTTCTCATTTAATTGGATGTGACGCGGGCTAACCACGGCGGCGACATTAATCTCTTGGCTCTGTGCCGCCGTCGCGCAGGAGATGAAAGCAATACCCGCGATGATTCCCCACAAGTTTTGCCACGTGCAAAGCACGTGAGAAAACCTTCTCTTCTGAAGATTACCAATCCCTTTCACGCCGATATTCGCTTTTGCGCTGTTGCTGAAGTAATTTTTGCCGTAGCTTGTTTTCATTCTTGCTAAGACGTTCTAGAAGCCGAAGTGCCTCCGCTTCGGAAATGTTGCTCGGCTCAGTTTTCGTTGGCTCCTGTTGCTGTGCCGCATTTTTGTTTGCTTGCTGTTGTGTAGCGTTTTCCTGTCGGTTTTTCATTAACTGTAGCGCCAATCCGAGGTTGTGCTGTGCATCCGCATCCTGCGGATTCAGCCGGAGCGAGTGCTTGTAAGATTCGATTGCGCTGCCAAGGTCGCCTGTTTGAAATTGGGCGTTTCCTAAGTTGTAATAGGCGGCGGCTTCGTCTGGGACGTTCCCCGTTAAGATTGACTCCTGAAACGCCGTTGCCGCCGCTTTAAACCTGTGCTTTTTGTAGAGGGCGGTGCCGAGGTTATGGCGCGCGATGGCGTTATCAGGTTTCTGGAGCGTTGCCTGTTGAAAAGCATCAAGTGCCGCGTCATAGTTCCCGTGCCAATACGCCTCGGTACCGGTTTTCATGGTACGCGCCCAGCTGCCGAACCATCCAACCAGAGCAAAAGCGAGAACCATCATAAGTGAGCAACGGAGCATCTTGTTCCACATACCATTATTATACCGGATATCTGTGTGAATAGTCGTCAATTTATCTTTCGGATTTTTCGTCAATTCAGTTTCTGCTCCGATTTTTCCGCGGTGGGATTCGCCCCGCTTTGCGGGGTATTTACCCACTGCAAAAACGGGTTTCTTATACGTTCTAACCGGCATCCTCAAAATCAATGTGCGTGTCTTCTCCGTCCTGAATATTCGCAACCTCCCCATTATCTTTCAATCTGGTCATTGGACTTGTCAGGATAGAGTTTTGCCACGTGCAAAGCACGTGAGAAAACCTTTTTTGCAAACTTCGTGCGTATTATCGTCAAAGTGCAAATTGATGTACGCAGCCCCTCCGGACTATCCACACCGGTAAAAAACAACATTTGCCGCTCTGTAGAACTTATACAAATCTCACAAATCTATACATTAAAGGTATTATCCCCGCTTTGCGGGGTAAATACCGAACTCACATTTGTGGTCATTGCTGTCATACTTCCTGCTTCAACTGCCACTGCCTCACAAACGAGGGCTTACACGGCATCCACAGGCGTTTTACGTCTCGGCTAAGCTGTCCGCGACGTGTCGTAACGATTGTTCGTGTCGTCTCAGATGCTGTAGTGAGATGTTGTTGGCTAGGGTCTCACGTAGGTGTTATCGCCACCTCCACCGTCGGCTCTGCAGTCGCATTGCCAACTCTTAATCCGCAGGTGGTATTCGCCCTGCTTTGCAGGGTAAATACCTTTTTCACGGGGGGTAGGACTGTTCAGCGTGCCACTTCGCATCGTGCAGCAGGAAACGCTACTCACGCTCCATTCACCATCCTCTGTCTCTGTCAGATAAGACTACCTCTTCAGATAGATTTGATTACATTTGTATAGATTTGATTACATTTTACGCCACTGCAACTTACCCCTTTTTGCAACTGGACTTCAATATTGAAATCAACCTGTTGCGCGGCACCTGTCGATTTTTCTCCGTTAATCCAGATTTGGGCATGGGCATCATGGGCCGGGGACATGAGCGCGACTTATGGGTAACAAGTCACGGTTCGTAGGAGCGCAATTCATTGCACCTTTGGATTCACGCTAGGAAGTCGTATGTAGTTTCGCTGAGAGCTCAGTTTTCTCCAGCATACGCCCGGCCCTATTCGTATTGTCCAATTTTAACAAAAATTTGTCAAGCAAAAATTAAGATGGATATACATCCAAGGCCTCCTGCCACTTGCTGAGTTGTGTCACACGCTGTGCAGAATCGGTTGGGATTTCAAGCGGTCTCCCGCGGGTATCAATAACCAGTCCGACGACACCCCCCATCGCTTCCATTTCTACAGCAGTCCCGCGCCCAGCACCGAGGTCGAACCGCCGCGCGGGTTGCAGTTTCACGGCTGCCTTTTCATCCAATGCCAGCGAATACAACCGGAGTTCACCGCAGGAAATCTCTTCGGTGATGGGCGGTTTGTCGGCGAAACGGAGTTCAATGGAGAGGCACGCTTCTCCCTCCTTTCCAACGCCAACAGGCGCAATACAGGTGCCTAAATGAATCAGGCAATCCCGTTCAAAGACCTGGGTGGCGGCTTCCGCGTTGACTTGTGCCAGCACACCGAGTTGCGGCATCATGAAAATGCTGTCGACAGCGAGATGCGTTAGCCCTTCAGGTTGAAATGCGTCTATCATCATAAGCATTGCTTGCTGACGGCGGGGCGCGTGCGACAAAACCCC
Source organism: uncultured Poribacteria bacterium (assembly GCA_958295855.1). Taxonomy (GTDB): domain Bacteria; phylum Poribacteria; class WGA-4E; order WGA-4E; family WGA-3G; genus CATQHH01. The sequence goes on from OY282383.1 coordinate 3,589,883, forward strand.
ACCGCTCCCTACCAACATGTCTAAAGAGAGCATATTGACCAGGGTTTGGCCGCTTTCCGCTTGATCAAAGGCTTCAGAAATAGTGCGTTGTTGCTGCACGCCCCGCAATTCCACTGCCAGTTGTTTGTGTTGTTCAAAAGCCAACCGCAGTGCCTCGCGCGCAATTGCTTGCTCCAGAATTAATTCCTGTAAGGTTTGTGGAATCGTCGTCGGGCGAATCATCTTGTTTTTCACCCGATTCCGCAGGGCACCCACCGCAATATCAAAGGGCACCCACCGCAAAACATTTTCTAGCCCGGCCTCAGCGAGAACATTTGAGACGCTATAACTCATGCCGAGGTTTGCGCTGACAGTTCGGTTAAAAATCGGCTCTGCCTCCCGGTTCTTGAAAACCGAGAACACATCCGTCGTTGCACCGCCGATGTCCACACCAACTACCTCAATCTCCTGTTGTGAAGAAACGGTCTGGATTATCTCGCCGACTGCGCCGGGCGTGGGCATAATCGGCGCATCGGTCCAGTCAATCAATTTCTTGTACCCCGGTGCGTGTGCCATGACGTGTTCCAGGAATTGTTCCTGAATCTTGTGCCGGGTGGGCATCAGGTCTTCACGCTCCAAAACTGGGCGGAGGTTGGCTACCATCTCCAGGGCCATCACACCTTCCAAGCGTTCTCGTATCAGTTCTCGCGCGTCTTTATTTCCCGCGTAGATAAGCGGAAGTTCATAAGTAATGCCTAATCGGGGTTGTGGCCGCGCCGCAGCGATAATCTCTGCCAACTCAACGACGTGGGAGGTTGTGCCGCCATCAATTCCCCCGGAGAGGAGGAGCATGTCGGGGCGAAGATGTCGGATGCGCTCGATTTTTTCGTGAGGGAGGCGTTTGTCGTTAGATGCGATCACATCCATGACAATCGCGCCTGCGCCAAGGGCAGCACGCTCCGCGCTTTCAGCTGTCAGATTGCGCACAACGCCCGCCACCATCATCTGTAACCCGCCACCAGCACTGCTAGTTGAAATATAGAGGTCAATGCCTTCGTCTCCGCGATGCGGTTTGATGATTACGCTGTCCCCGTAGGAGCCATCTCCCGAGCGCGATAAGAGTTTGCGTCCTGCGAGTTCCTCGACTTCAGTGATAGCGTTGATAACGCCCGCTGTTACGTCCTCGACGGGTGCCTCAACGGTTGTGGGGGCTTCCCCGCGCACGATGAGTTGGTATTCATCGCCGCGCTTCTCAATGAGAATCGCTTTAGTCGTTGTGCTGCCACAATCTGTGGCTAAAATAGAGCGGAGCTCCCCCGCCGGTGTGTTCATAAACTTCGGCTCCTGTCTTCCTGTAGGCACGGTTTTGCGGCGAAGGGTATGTTCCCCCTGCTTTGCAGGGGGTAAAACCTCTCTGCGCCCAAGTTGTGCGCGACTAGCAAACAACTTTTTTATTTCTTACACCTGCGACGTGCATTCCAACCGTGCACTGCCTTTTGATTTTTCCTAATACCCCAATTGCCGCAGATACTCCCGATTCACCGACATGCGTTCAACATCCGACCGGGATTCAACCTGCCCTGGGCATGCTGTAACCCACCGGTCATAGCTGAGCTCCGCTAACGTGGACATAATTCCGGGGAAATCCATCACAGTGCCGCTGCCGACATCCACCCAATCCACATCATACGGGGTACCATCGCCGCCTGTCACACCGCAATAATCCTGAAGGTGAACGTAGACGAGAACATCGCTATAACGGCGAATGGATTCAATCGGCTCGTAGCCCCAGAGTGCAGAATGCGAAACGTCTATGCACAGCTTACACTTTCGGAGTAGGCTCATATATTTCGCCCAGTCGTCAATAGAATCCACTGTCGTGTTCGTGTGAATATGATAACAGACATCTAAGTCATATTGTGAAGCGTATTCTGCCCAGTCTTCGGACACGTCAGCGAGCGCGGCGAGGTCGGCATGATTCACGGGCCGGTCGCTCGGTTTTCCTGCGCCCATGAACATGAAACAGTCGGCTTCAACTTCTGCAGCGAAGTCGATTCGCCGTTTATTCAGTTCCATCTGTTCCCTGTTTTTGTCGATGGGCAGTCCACGGGCTGTGACGGCGGCGACGGGTAAGTCTGCATTGTTGCACACCTGTCGGATGTGTTTTGGGGTGCCTGTCCAGTCCAAGGATTGGCGCATCTCCCAGCCATCCCAACCGGCGTGCTTCAACTGCGTCAAAAGTTCCTCAAAATCTGGCGTTTGCCAGCGTAACGTGCTATATCCAAATTTGAAACCCATAGTGTTTCCTCCGCTTATGTCAGTGGGGAACGCACTTCGGAAGCGCGTCCGGTACTTTTCATCATGGCAAATTATACTATCTTCCTTGCACTTAAGTAGTAGAGAGAAAAACACGTTGTGCTAGTTAACTTTTCGTGTCTTTAGATTTTACGTTGTTATCCCTTTAGCGATTGAGATTTGACAGTTTACCTTCATTCTGCTTCTCTTTCTAGTAGAGAGAAAAATACGCAAGAATATCCTCACAAGATAGCGAAACGATGATTAAATCATAAGTCAGCCTCATAAAACTGCGATAATTGTGAAATTCAACAAAACAACGAGTTAACTATCACAAGTCGTTTGCATTTACGTTATTCAAAGAGTTTCACCACTTGGCATGAAAAGCCCTGGACGACATCCTCACCGGTGAGGATGTCTTGGCGCGTCAACACCTCAATGTCTGTTTCTGAACGATACACTGTCACCGTTTTTGCGACAGGCTCAATAACCCAGACGAGGCGTGTCCCCGATTCCAGATAGGCAAATGCCTTCTCAGTAACGCTATACTGTGCGTCCGTCGGTGAGACAACTTCAACTGCGAGATCCGGCGGCACTGGAGATCCCTGGCGTCTGTTTTCAGGCAATCGTGCTGTTGAAACAAACGCAACATCCGGCTTCACCAACCGGTCACCTAACTTAAATGTCGTATCCGCCGGGTACAGGCGCCCTAACTGTTTTTCACGAATATGCGCACCCAATGGTAAAATAAGGTTCATACTGACTTCACCGTGTTCCATCGTCGGTGGTGACATCGGAACCCATTCTCCTTTGACGTATTCATATCCCTCTATATCGCTTTCAAGGAATTCTTCCAGCGTCATATCAGTTTCTATGGGTGCGAGGGATGCCTCTGCTTGTTCATAACTGTTTTTCGGAATGTCCATCAGAATTTCTCCTCGTTTCATGCGAACTTAGGCGCATTTATAGTAAGGTCTCTAATGAATTAGATATTTTGCGCGCACAGTTTAAAACCTTGCTAGCGAAACCTTCTACTCGTTTGTGGAGGTTTTGGTTCACTGTACTGTCTGCATACTTCAGATTTTACCTATAAACAACCTAAACTTGATGTAACATATCAAAGTTTTGCACCTGGCCCGAACACATAGCACGCCTACTGCGTGCAGGAGTTCCCCGAAGATACAGTGGTTTTTAAGGAAAGTTTCCGAGAAGCGTTAGGAAACTGCCCTACCGTGTTTAGGCGTGTGTTGTAGGTTCCGTTAAATCCTTACGTCGAACTCACGTTATAAACAGAAACAATTCGCCCTCAGCCGCGCACGAATATAGTATACCATAATTTGAAATTAAATTGCTTGCTATAAATACGCAATTTTTGGTAAACTATAATGAATATAACTTTTGGATTTTCCGTAGCTACTCATTACTAAGGAGAAAATATGGATAAAGTGAAACTCGGTTTTATCGGAACCGGCGGTATGGCTGGCGCGCACATGCGCAACCTCAAAGATAACTTTGAGGATGTTGAGTTTTGTGCGATGTGTGATATTTCGGAAGACCGCGCGAAGGCTCGTGCCGAGGAATTCGGCGGAAACGCTTACATAGACTATCGTGTGATGTACGACAAAGAGGTTTTGGACGCTGTCTATATCTGCACGCCGCCCTTTGCACACGGCGAGCAAGAGCGCATTGCTTGCGAACAGGGCATCGCGATGTTTATTGAGAAGCCGATTCATTCCGAATTGGAACCTGCAATTATCATCAATGATTACGTTGAACAGACTGGCGTGATTACGAGCGTCGGTTACCATTGGCGTTACGGCGGCAATGCACAGAATGCCAAGGCGATGCTGGAAGCGCAACCGCAAATCCTCGGCGCGCTCGGATACTGGATAGGCGGGATGCCCGGCACACCCTGGTGGCGTGTGCGCGCAGAATCTGGCGGCCAGCACGTTGAGCAGACGACGCATATCTTCGATTTAGCGCGCTTTCTCGTCGGCAGTGATGGCCAGAGCGTCCACGGTGTTGCCGCAAGCGGCAGTATGACGCATATTGAAAACTATGATATAGACGACATTAGCATGGTGAACATTGAATTTAAGAACGGTGCTGTCGCCAATATCGTTTCTGCTTGTGCGATGGAAGGTTTCGGCCGCGTTCACCTTGAAGTGTTCACGCGTGGGCTTGTTGTCACCGTCGGCGGTGCGAACGAAGTGAACCGGGGTGGAGAGACCGAACCCCTCTCAAATGCAGGCGGACAAGACCGGGATCGCGTCTTTATTGACGCAGTGAAGAGCGGCGACAGCTCGAAGATCCTATCGCCCTACAGCGATGCATTGGAGACGCTCCGCATCATGCTCGCAGCGAGTACCTCCTTCCGCACCGGTAAGGCTGTTGACCTTTAAAAAGTAGTAGGCACACGCCGTGTGCCGTAACCCAAAGAAAGAGAGAATTATGCCAATTAATCAATCCATCTGTTTTGGCGGTTTCAGTCGTGGCAGGCACCCGGTAGAGGTGATCCAAAAAGCCGCTGAAATCGGTTATAAATCCGTTGAAATGCTTCCTGCGGAGCTCTGGCCCGTCGTTCAGGACAACGGAATGCGCGTTGCGATTATCGTCGGGCATGCTTCACTCCCCGATGGCTTGAACAAGCGCGAAAACCACGACCGGATTGAGGACGAGATCCTCCGAAATATTGACATCGCCGCAGAAAACGACATCCCCGGCCTCATCTGCTTCTCTGGTAACCGAGAAGGGAAATCGGAAGAGGAAGGACGTGATAACACAATAGAAGGTTTATCGCGCGTCACCAAAGCCGCCGAGGAGAAGGGTGTCAACCTCTGCATCGAACTGCTCAACAGCAAAGTCAACCACCCGGATTACCAGTGTGACAAGACCGAATGGGGTGTTGAGGTATGCAAAGGAGTCGGTTCGCCACGGGCGCAGCTGCTCCACGACATCTATCACATGCAGATTATGGAGGGCGACCTCATCCGTAACATCACGGACTACATTGACTACATCGGGCATTTCCATACGGCGGGCAACCCCGGCCGGCATGACCTGGATGACGAGCAGGAAATCTATTATCCTGCCGTGATGCGGGCTATCGCAAATACCGGATACTCCCTCTACGTAGGACATGAATTCGGGCCCAAAGGCGATGCATTCGAAGCGATGCAACACGCTTTTGATGTGTGTAACGTCTAAGCATGCTTTTCCCTTATCTCGTAGGGCAGGGCACTTGATATACTGTTAAGGGCGGATAGTTGTATCCGCCCACTTCCCCTCGTTATCCAAAAATGACTCCCGAACGCAAAGCACGACACACCATAGATAGTACGCGGCATGAAAAGAGGATAGCTTGTCTTAGAAAAAACGCCTTGCATCCGCAGATACCTCAGCTATGTGGTGATGCTTTTGCTCCAATTTTAGAATGTGTAAAAATAGGAATTCGTAAATGCCCAACCCAAAAGAAATTTTTGACAACCCTTTGCAATATCTGGATTTCCTACAGTCCGAAGGTTTTGAAGGGCAGTATTTCGATCGGAAAGAGGTTCGGGTAGACACCAGAAACCAGATTAACACGCTAAAAGCGCGCATTGTGGAGTGCGTGTCTGCCTTCGCGAATAGTAATAGGGCAGGGGGACTCTTGGTTCTCGGTATCGCTAACGACGGCACTATCAAAGGCCCACAGCCTGTTGACGAACAGACAATGAACAGCATCTTGCAAGCGATACGGGATTTAACGAACCACGCAACGCAGGTGCAAGACGTGGCGATGCCAAATTCGGGCGGAAATTAGATAAGGTAAAATATGTTCATGAGGAGTTTTTCGAGTCTTTGAACTATGGACATATTTATCCAAACGACATCCTTGTCGTGAAAGATGGTGCAACAACCGGGAAAACTAGTTTTGTTGGCGAGGATTTTCCCTACAAAGGTTGATGTTCCGGTTCCATTCCTTACCGAACAAGAACACATCGTCTCTGAACTTGAACGCTGCCTCTCAATTGCTGATGAGGTTGAAATGACAATAGTATTTGAATTGACACGTGCGGAACGTTTACGACAGTCTATTCTGAAGCACGCCTTCTCTGGCAAACTTGTTCCACAAGATGCGGATGATGAACAGGCAAGTGTATTGCTGGAGCAGATTCGGGGCGAGAAGGAGCGTCAGCAACCAAAGCAACGGGAAAAGACTATGCTGAAATCAAAAACACCGGACAGCGGCACCGATCCCCTTCTTGCATTGGCAGGAACGCTGGAATGTGATGTCACAGACATAAAGAAACACTACAGTGATCCCGTAAGTCCAAAGATACGCGTGGTTAAAGGAGCACATGAAGACAACCCCGATCCGCTCCTTGCATTGGCAGGAACGCTGGAATGTGATGTCACAGACATAGGTGAACGCCACGACGAATATATTGGTGACGCGTTATTAGCAGAATTATGGGGAGATGAGGATGAATGAGAAAGATCGGGTTGCGTTTAACAGACATGTGCAACGCAAATTGGAGGAGGTACGCCGAGAAGCAGAGGAAGCCTGTTCGTTGGATAGTGAAATTGACCCTGTCCCGGATTCGGCGTACGATGATGCCTCTTCTTTGCTATCAATGCTTTCTAATAACATTCCTATACCTGACATTGGCTGGTTGACAGATGGAGGCATTGGGTTTGAATGGCGGTTCGAGGAAAACAAAGGAATAGGAACAATGAGCATATATGGTGACAATCACATCATCTATGGTGCATCTTTAGGGGGCACGGGTAGAGTCAAAGGAACTTGCACATTATCAGACCCTATTCTATTGCCGAATTTTTTGAAAATATTAAGCGAACTTTTTCGGGAATAGTGCATTTTGCAAAACGGTGATACCTTAGATATAAAGCTGCATAAATTCGTACGCAACCTGCTTGAATGTGCTAAAACTGAAATTGGTATTGCGTTGAATGAAAATCCATGCTAAAATATTGAATATAGTAGGCTTATTCTGAAACTTCAGATAGGTAACCCACTATGGAAACCTTGCAAAACGAACTTAAACTCCCTCTGCCGCCAGCAGATAAGGAACTATTTAGGAAACATATCCAACGCGAGCTAGACGAAATTCGCGAGGAAGTTGCGGAGACCTGTGCGGTGGTTAGCGACGTTGAACCTGTACCAGAACCAGCGTACGCCGAAACGCTCTTTTTGCTGGAGCAGATGCCCCGTGATATTCCAATGCCGGACATGATGTGGTTAGAAGATGGCGGGATCGGGTTGGAGTGGCGGCCAGGGGATGGCATCGTTACGATGAGCCTGTATGGGGATAATCAAGTTATTTTCGGTGCAACTTGGGGAGATGCGCGTGACATCTGGGGATCGTGTGCCCTATCAGATCTTGTTCTATTACCTAATTTTTTGACAATGTTAAGCGAACTCTTTCGGGAATAGTACATTTTGCAAAACGGTTTCCGTTTCCTTTACAATGATTTACAAACAACATGAAGTTGAAATTCGATACACATTACCCCTTGACGACAACCTCACGGCAGAAACGCTAGAAGTTGAAGTCAAGAGTACGTTGAAAGATTTTGATGAAGTTGTATGCAGTAGCAAGCAGTTTGCTTGAACGCACTAAAACTGAAATTGGTATTGCGTTGAATGAAGAATCTGTGCTAAAATATACGGAGTAGTAGTAAATTAATCTTAAACTCCGATAGGTAGTACGTTATGGATGTCCCGAAAAAGAAACTTGATTTTGCGAGACCTCCGGTAGATGAGGTGGTGCTAAGTGTTCTTTTCAAGCCTCTTGATAGGTTCTTGGCTCCACATCTTGGTGAGATCTGGCAGGAATTTAAAAAATCTGGTTTTGTGTACACCACCGCGCAGGGGCCTGTTCCGCCCGCAATTGAGTCGTTTTCAGATCAAATCCCAGAGCCTCATGTCCACATTAGTAATGTTCCAGACTTTGATCGGATCCTGTTTATTCACGAAGGTGAAGACCAAATTTTACAGGTTCAACGCGATCGATTTACATTCAATTGGCGTAAAATTGAGGGCGGACAAAGATATCCTGGTTTTTCGGACATTTTTGCAAGTTTTGAAGATTTCTATACCTGTTTCAGGGAGAGTCTCAAAAATCAGGGAATTGGCGAGATAACCCCGTTGCAGTATGAGTTGAGCTATATCAACCAGCTTCTGCATGGAGACGGTTGGAATACTCTTGATGACATCGCGCGAATTTACAATATGTTTGCTGATTTGCTGCAATCGCATCCATTTTGGGCTGATGCCGAATTTTTGAATTTGCGGACATCATTTCCAATTGCGGATTTACACGGTAGGTTACACCTTGGGATTGGTAATCAGGTAAAAATACCTGAACGAAAACAAACGCTCCAAACCGATCTCACGATGCGTGGTTTTCCGGAGAACAAGGAAGACGCAATGGAAACATGGTTTAAATTGTCGCGTGATCGAATTCGCGAAAAATTCACCAGTATGTTTACAGAAGATATTCAAACACGAGTATGGGGGCGCAAATGATGCTCAGAAGTAATAGGCGCGTCTTGTCCCACCAAAGTCTTCAAGAACGATTGGATTCGGAATTTATGAGCGTACGCGGGATTTATCCATCAACGTCTTACGGTGTCGTTTTGCCGCCGAACACAGCACCACGCCTGGGGAGCCGCGGCGGAGAATCAAGGTCTTACGGTGTAGTCCTACAGACTCATGAGTACAGTCCTCTAGTATCAGATGACGAGCCTGTGATTAACCCGTTTTCTGTAGCCAACATAAATGTCTTCTCGCAAGAGGAGGCACGACGACAATTAGAAGAAGTACGTCAAGAGGCTGAGGAAGCCTTTAGGTTGGATCACGAAATTGACCCTATACCGGAATCGGCATACGATGATGCTCGTTCTTTTCTGGAGATTCTTTTCCATTCGGGTATTCCTATGCCAGACATCGGCTGGGCAGAAGATGGCAGTCTTAGTTTTGAATGGTTTCCAGAAGACGGCGTAGTGACAATGGGCATATATGGGGATGGTCTTGTCATCTACACTGCGTTCTTTGAAGAAAAACGTCAGGTCGAAGGAATCTGTGAATTATCAGATGCTGCTCTGCTGTCAGGTTTTCTTGCAACACTGTTAAGTCTCCTCTTTTTTTAATTAATAAGGACTTGATATGAAGGTTTCACCGGGTGAGAAGCTCACTCGCTTTATTCGTTATGGCCGTCATTTTTCCGTTGTGACTAACAGAGTCAAACCTGATGCTTTTCTTCCACATAAAAATAGCGTTGATGTCTCTGTGTTTCGCATATCAGAACTTCCTGACAGCCAAGAACTCTCAGACAGTGAGGTGTGGGAAATTGGAAGGCAATACATTCAGACAAAAGAGACACCTGTAAAAGCGAGGGCAGATCTTTCGGATGCTATAATTTATGTTAATAATCTTGAAGTTATTCAGGACGAACCACCCCCAAGGCATGCGAATATCACTCCTTTTCCAATAGAGGAAAATCCTACGACCAGGAAAGCGCGGCGAGTCCTCGCAGCCAAACTTGCTCGTTCCAGTAAATTGGTTATACCGCCCGAAGATAACTGATTCCAGTTCTAAACGCCATTGAGGTACGCCCATGTCAAACGACTCCACAACAATCGTCCAGAAACTCTGGAATTTCTGTAACGTACTCCGAGATGACGGTGTCAGCTACGGCGATTACGTCGAACAACTCACCTATCTGCTGTTCCTCAAACTCGCTGACGAACAGACAAAGCCACCCCTTCAACAAACCCGCAACAATACCGCCCGGCTTGGATTGGGAGAGCCTCCTCAAAGAGAGCGGTGCCTCGTTAGAGACGCAATATCTCAAAATCCTCCGCGAACTAAAAGCGGAATCGCTTGAAGATGCAGCAGATCTCCCTGCACCTGAGGTGTTAGTGGCAGAAATCGCTGAGAATTTAGAGACCGCGTTGGCGCAGTTTCAAGGCATCCATGCAGAATTGGACAGCCCCAATACCTGAAAAATTAAACCCTTTGAAACATGGTGAAGAAATAGCCTACTGAAAACTAAATGCGCCTATCCTGCAATTTAACTTGAATCCCCGGTAAGTTTGTATAGTTTTTGTAGCTCTCTCTGGTTGGCTATTGTTAACAGTGCGTCACCGGCTTCAATTCGCTTATCTCCGGGGGGATTATAGAGGAACGTTCCCTCCTTATCCAGGATTGCGATGACAACCAACCCAGTTTGCTCTTGAATGTTAGCGGTTTTAAGAAAAATACCATCAATAGGTGAATTTTCTTGAACAACAGTTTCGGTAAACTGCTGCCCGTTTCGATTCTGCGTGATATTTTCCAGAAACCCGACGAGATGTGGTTGGAGTATCCCGGATGCGAGACGGATACCACCGATATGGTCTGCCAAAACGACTTCGTCCGCGCCTGCAGTGATGAGTTTCGCCGGTGAATTATTTTCAACGGCTTTAGACACTATTCGCAAATGTGGATTCAGATTTCTCGCGGAGATTACAACAAACAGGTTATCCTGGTCTCGGCTGAGGCAGGTGACAAGCCCTGCCGCGCGCTCAATGCCTGCTCGCGTGAGTATCTCGTCATCGGTTGCATCGCCCTGGAGGTATGGAAAGTCTCGTGTATCTGTCAGATGGATTAATCGTTCCTCATTGGCTTCAATGCCGACAAAATCTGATTCTGCCTTCAGCATTTCGTCAAGCACATGCACACCCGTATTGCCGAGGCCACAGACGATATAGTGATTTGATAATTTATCAACGGTTCGGATCATTTGTCTTCGTCTGAAAAAATTTTGCAATTGCCCTTCAAGAAAAAAAGCTGTCGCGATACCAACGCTATAGGTGAACACCCCAAACCCGCCGAGGAGCAGAAATAGGGTAAAAATACGTCCTGCATCGCTCATTCCCATGTTGTCATAACCGACGGTTGTTAACGTAATAACGGTCATATAAATCGCGTCAAGTAGTTTCCACTCCTTTTCCGGGTTATCCTGTTCTAGCAGTAAATAACCGATAGTTCCGGTAGTGATAAGGGCAATCAACAGTATGAAAGCGATTACAATTTTGCCTTGATAATTCATCTTCACGTTCGCGGAATTGCAAGAAGGCTTTGATCTCTTCCCAGATGAAAGCCTATAGGCGAGCTTTAACTTTTCTATACAGATTGGGAACGTAGCCTATTGTTTTGTCAACGCTGAAATTGTAAGGTAAAGGTAACGTTTCCGTAAGCGCGGTTGGAAACCGGGCCAACAAGATAAAGGTGGACATAGCACTAACGATGCGCGGCATTTCTATCTGCCCCTAATGTCGCTTGCAATCGTGTTGTTCTTAAGATGCACAATAGGCAGTGTTGTGGGGCTAAACGGCATTTTGTCAAAGAACGCCGGTAACCATTGTTGGCCTTTCTCGAAAAATTCTTGCCGACTGATGCGGTTTCCGGTCCCAGACATCATCCTATTGTTCATCCAAGGTGCTAATCGCACGATGCCCCAATGCTTCTGACTCACGCCGTTGTAGGGGAAGAGCCCCAACTGGCGGTTAATCCACTGTGACAGCGCGGTTGGACATGCGAGCAGTTCAAAAAAATTAGATTGCAGCAGTTGAACAGGCAAACGCTCGTTAACAGCAACAATACCTCCCTGTCCTTGGATGCTACCTTTACCGAGGTGCGTGCGGAGTGCTTCCAGGTCCAAGTCGCATGTAATGACGATGGGCCGGTCGTGTTTCCGTCGAGCCTTTTGTTCCGAGCGGTTTTTCGCATAGTTCCACTGCGTTGTGAACCAGACAGCCCCGCCGCGTGGGCGAAACCCTTTTTCAAGAATGCCTCGCGCGCTCGTTAACGTTGTGCCGTGATAGAATTCCATGAGTTATTCCTCTCGTTTTTGAGAAATCTAATAGGAATTAACCCTACTTTTGGCATATAATTCATGGAAATCGGAGCACCTGTTCAGCAGACAGCGATAGTGCCCCAAGGTTCAGGGGAGACTCTACACTTAATCCAGCCAACGCGTGACACATTTCAACTTGTTGAATCGGTTTCTTCTTCAGGAGCCTCCTCTGATGCTGCAGCCTCCTGGCTATTGATAACACGGACATATCCCATTCTCAGTTCATAGAGTGTATTTGCCAAAAAATTGGCTTCTGGCGCAGTGAGATTTCCCTTCGTTTTCTCTTCGAGCATCTCAATGCTATCAATAATCCGCTTCACTAACCCAAGATTGATAACAACCTCTTCCGTTTCAGGATTGCGGATGCCTTCCAAGTAGAGTTGGGCGGTCGTCACCAAATCTGCGAGAAAACTGATAAAATTGACAGGCGGGAGTTGTTGTGCTTCCTCCTGAGCCACAGTCTCTTCCATTTAATCTCTCCTTACTGCTAAAGCATCTCCGACGAAATAGGCATAAGTAGCTTCATGCACAAGCCCTCTTATCAAAGTGCAATTATTCGTCAAAGATAATGATTTGTGCAAGTAGACTTCCCGCTTGATTATTGTTGTTTGAATTTTCGTTCATAGCGAGGAAGATAACGCCGTCGGCTGGGGCGGGGTTGTCGTAGCGCGAGCCGACAGCAAAAACGACACTGCCGATCTTCGCGATGAGTGCGCCGATATTGGCACCGGGGAGCAGATAACCGCTGCCCCCTGGGGTTTTGGGGATGCCGTCCCCGCCGCACCATCCTGTACGATTTTGCAAATCCGGCGACCATGCGCCTTCCGCATCAATAACGAGCCGTTGTCCTTTTTTAACGCGTACGTAACTTTCCTGCCAAACGGGGCTTGGCCGGGCTGTGCGGATAACTGTTAATGCCATACATTCCTCCGTGTATTCATCAATTTTCAGTCTTAAAGTTTTGCTTCTGAGGGCCACGCTGTTGGAAGGAGGAAAGGTGGAAGGATGGAAGGATGAGGGACAGGTGCGCCAATCTTCCAATCTTCCAACCTTCCAATCTTCCTCTCCTTTGTTCTTGCCTTACTCAGTGGGCATTTCTTTGTCTCGGATGGTGATGTTCGTAATTACGTCGTCCACTACGATGCTATCAACGACATCCATCCCACTGATGACGTTTCCGAAAATAGTGTAATCACTATCAAGAATCGTGTCCCCTCGGCAAATAAAGAATTCGGATGCATACGAAACACTTGCGCCTTCTTCTTTTGCCATAGCAACAACGCCTCGGGACATTTCTTGCGAACCGTTCTCAATGGGGAGTGTTTCTCCGGCGGCAAGCGCTGAGCCTGCCTGGATGAGGAGTTCTTCTGCGCGATTAAACTTCTCACCTTTGTAATACATCACCCGCGCGTTTTTGATGAAATTCCTGGAAGTTTCCGGTGCTTCCGTTGCAAGAAATTCAAATTCAATGTTGCCTTTTGCTGTCTCAATGACAGCTACTACCATTGCTGGATCAATCTGCGGTTTTGCTTGGGTTACAGTTGTACCTGTGCCAGCGCGGCGTGCGCGCGGGGCAGGGGGCTTCTGATCTTCCTGAGCACAACTCAGCAGGAATGTAGCAAACATGCCTGCCAAAACTAAGAGTGCCGCGGATACAAACTGCCTGCGTTGGTTACTCTTCTGTCGCCTTAACATATTTTGACTTCGCCTCCAATCGGATTTTTGTCATGACATCGCCTATCGTGAGCTGATCGACGACATCCATCCCTTGAATTACACCGCCGAAGGTGGTGTACTGTCTGTCAAGATGGGGTTGCGGTTTCAGGCAGATATAGAACTGGCTCCCGGAGGAGTTCGGCGCGTTTGCCCGCGCCATCGCCACCGTCCCTCTTATGTGCGGCCGCTGATTTGGATTTGTGTACTCGTCCACAATAGTCCAACCGGGGCCACCGGTTCCATCGCCTTTCGGGCACCCGCCCTGAATAATATTCAAACCCGGTGCGTCAACTTTCCGATGAAATGTTAAGCCATCGTAAAACTTCTGGGTAATTAACTTTTTGAAGTTTTCTACTGCCACGGGGGCAGAATCGGAGTAGAACTCGATCACGACTATGCCTTTGTCGGTTGTGATAACTGCCACCTGCTCTCGAGATGATTGATTCCCACCAAAGGGTAGCCCGCAACCGTTTAAGGTTAGTAACACAAGTAACGCTAGAAATAGATAAGCCGATATTTTCATCACCTCTCCTTTGCTGTGCCAGTTAGCGGGTTTTGAGGCGTGCCCAAACGGTTGCCAATTTGCCGTGTGCATTGACAGCAAGGGTTACCGGTTCATCCATATCCTTGAGCAACTCCTCCTTGGTTAAGGCGTAGTTGTACATTTTGATCTCATCAAGTACCCCAGTGAGAAAACGCACACTTCCGCCGCGTGCTCCAATAAACAGTGGATCATTGTTGGGTTCCAGTTTCCCCTTACACGCCATCTCTGCTTCCAATTCGCCATCAATGTAGAGGCGGATGGCATCGCCATCCCACGTTCCGGCGAGAAAATGCCATTTCCCATCCTGAATGCTGGGGCCGATATTATCGTCGTTACAGGGTTCTGGCAGGTCGAAGAATTGAAGGATCGTGCCGCCGTTGTAAAGTGCAGCGAGGTTATACAGCCCTGCTACCCAAGCGGTACCTTTTTCAACGCCGCTCTGGATTGCTTCCCCGCCGTTGACAATCGCCCAGAATTCAATGGTGAGCTCATCAACAATATCGAGGCTTGCATGATCGGGAATTTGTGCCGAAGTTTTCCCATCAAACTCGACCGCTTGCCCGAAAACGCCTTCAATCAGTTCTGGATTGCCCTTAAAGGTTGCATCGTTCCCGAATTCGGACAGGTCTTTCGCCACTTTCCCATCCAGTTCATCAAAGGAGAGGTGCAGTACCAACTCTTGCGCAGCGCAGACACCTGTTATGGTTATCAAAATAAGAGAAAGTATCCCAAAAATAGCACTGTGTTTCACA
This sequence comes from uncultured Poribacteria bacterium, assembly GCA_958295855.1. Classification (GTDB taxonomy): domain Bacteria; phylum Poribacteria; class WGA-4E; order WGA-4E; family WGA-3G; genus CATQHH01. The sequence continues at coordinate 3,605,074 of OY282383.1, forward strand.
ACTCGATTCCTCCATAAAATAGATGTTAATCTAATTGTAAGCGATATCCGTTTAGATGTCAACCCTTTTCTATATAGGGTTATAAGTTTCGCCCTTGGTTGAACAGCCATGAACGCTTAACACAATTTTAAGATAGCAAAAGTGAAAAAAAAAGTCAAGCGTTTAAATGTAAAGCAAAGACAAATTCTGCTAATTAAGGGCAGAATTTGGGAAATTTGAAAAATGCACGTCGCATTTGGGCGAGTACGCCGCAGAACGCGGTTAGAAATCGCGAAGAAACTCCTAGCAAAACCGTACAACCAGATGCGACAACGGGTGCTCACTGAGGCATCGCCCTACAAGAGAAGAGCGTGGTTAGAAACCACGCCTACAAGAGGAATGGAAGCACGTGGGGTGGAAATCTCGCTTTTTTATGTGACAAATGCAGTGTTAGTTGGTATAATAACATCAGCGGAAGTGAATTTAGGGCGTAGTTTGCAAGCCCATATTACAACTTGTGAAGAAAAAAAGAGGAGACTATGCAAAAGTTGGCGATTGAAGGGCAGACACTTATGAATTCGATAGGGATGCAGTTTGTTAGAATTGAACCCGGTAGTTTTATGATGGGTTCAGAGAATGCATGTCTATCGGATGAACTAACAAATAGCAAGGCACACCTACGCGATGGCGATTGGGATGAGCATCCGGTGCATCGGGTGACACTCAGCACACCGTTCTACATCGGCGTTTTTCAGGTAACGAACGCGCAGTATGAGGCATTTCAGCCTGCACATAGTGAACTCCGGGGGAAGCTGGGTTTTTCGCGGGAAGATGATGAAGCTGTCGTGTTCGTGGACTGGCACGATGCCACGCACTTCTGCGAATGGCTCTCCGCGCAAGAAAACCTCCCGTACCGATTGCCAACGGAGGCAGAATGGGAATATGCATGCCGCGCAGGTACAACAACCCATTTTCATACCGGTGATACCTTGCCGCCTGAATTCCATAAAAACGTTGGCGAGAGTTGGTACCCAGATGCAGGCCGGAGTCGCGGGGCAGAAGAAATTATGTCTTTACATGTCGGATGCACAACACCGAACGCGTGGGGTGTATACGATATGCACGGCAATGTGGAGGAATGGTGCCAGGATTGGTATGGACAGTACGAGCCGCATCCACAAGTTGACCCGGGCGGAAGGGAAGCGGGGCTGTATCGTGTGACACGGGGCGGCAGCCATTCGACGCTGCTCTGTTATCTGCGTTCCGCCAATCGGATGGGGGCAGTGCCTGAAGATAAACACTGGTACATCGGGTTTCGAGTCGTCTGTGGTGTAATGCCAGATACATCGCCGATACCGGCTTCAAAGGTGGCATTATGGGGACGTAATGTCAAACAGGTGAGCGAAACGGCAGCGGATGCACGCTTGGACGTTTCCATATTACTGGGGGCGCCTACGGAGGGAACACCCTATTTTGCGGAGCCCCTTACATACATTAAAATTCCGGAAGGTTCAAATGGACCGCTTTTTTCAGCGCATAACCACGTACCGGCGATAGTAGAATGCCCGAACGGAGATATGTTTGCGGCGTGGTATTCATGCGTGACAGAGCGGGGCCGCGAGTTGACGGTTGCCGCGAGTCGATTGCGCTTTGGTGAAACAGAATGGGATGCGGCCGAGCCGTTTTGGGGGCCGCCCGACCGGAACAATCATGCAACTTCTCTATGGCGCGATGAAAATGGGCGGATTTATCATTTCAACGGGCTCTCCGCTGCTGCGACGTGGGGGCCGTTGGCGTTGGTGATGCGGTATTCCGATGATAACGGCGCGACTTGGTCGACACCGCGTTTTATCTCACCGGAACATCATCTCCGACACATGCCGATTGCCTCTGTTTTCCGAAGGCAGGATGGCTCTATACTCCTCGCCTGCGATGCGGTGAGCGGTGGCGACGGCGGTACTGCTGTATGGCTCAGCGATGATAACGGCGACACATGGTACGATCCGGGGGCCGGACAACCCGTTCCTGAATTTGCCGCAGGAAAAAGCGGCGGCTGGATAGCGGGTATTCACGCCGCTGTGGTTGAACTTACGGATGGAAGACTGATGGCTTACGGCAGAGGCGATACAATTGACGGACGGATGCCGAAGAGCCTCTCTTCAGATGGTGGCAAGACGTGGCATTACAGCGCGAGTCCTTTTCCACCAGTTGCCGGTGGGCAACGGTGCGTGCTGCTAAGACTCCAGGAGGGCCCGATTTTTTGCGCCTCCTTTACAGGCGCTCGGCGGGCACCGACACCGATGCCGATTGTCGATGCCTCTGGAAATGAACGCCTCGTCACGGGGCTCTTCGGTGCGTTGTCTTATGACGATGGCGACACGTGGGAACATACCCGTTTGATTACAGATGACAGCGAAGACCGGGACATCGAAACGATGGATGGGCGGCTCTTTAAAATGGGGTTGCACAGTGCTGAACCGGGCGGTTACCTCGCCGTTTGCCAAGGCAAAAACGGAATAATTCACTTGATTAGCAGTCGACAACATTATCGATTTAACCTTGCGTGGTTGAAAGAATTACCACCGTCGAAAGTGAGGAATTAACATGAAACTCCCCTTTTTGCATCAGGAAGTGGAAGTGAGTACTGATTTGCGCGAGAGCAATACCCTACTCAATAACGCTGAAGCTCTTCAGGAGCGGATGGAGGAGGAGGGGTATCTGCTTATTCGTGGGCTACACGACCGGGAGGCAGTACTTGCTGCGCGGCGGCAGATTCTGGAGAAACTGGCAGCGAAAGGAATGCTCGCTCCCAATACGCCGTTGATGGACGGCATCTTCAACCCGGATTACCCAGAACCTACGTCCACTGGTTCAATGGGAAATAAGGCGTTGACGCAGATGCCGGCATTCAAAGCGGTGGTTGAGGGCACACCGGTGATGAACTTCTTTAGGCAGTTCCTCGGTGGTGACGCGCTGACGTTTGATTTTAAATGGCTCCGTACCGCAGGCCCCGGCGCAGGTTCCCCCATTCATTGCGATATCGTCTTTATGGGCAGAGGGACGCAAAATCTTTACTCCTGCTGGACACCCTTCGGCGATGTGTCGTTGGATATGGGCCCTATCGTTTTCTGTCTCGCATCTAACCGATTTGAACAAGTGCGGGCGACTTATGGACAGGCGGATGTTGACCGGGACCTCATTGAGGGACACTTCAGCGATAATCCGCTTGAAATTGTCGAGAAATTTGGGGGCCGCTGGGCGACGACAACCTTTTCAGCGGGCGACGTGATTATTTTCAGTATGTTCCTCATGCACGCCTCCCTGCTCAACACTTCCGACAAAATTCGGATAACGGCGGATACCCGCTATCAGCTCGCTGCGGAACCGGCAGATGAACGATGGATTGGCGAAAAACCGAAGGGGCATTACGCGTGGAAGAAGAACGAGGTAGAGATTGAACGGTTGGAGGAGTCGCGACAAAGGTGGGGAGTCTAACTTATACCAAGTTTGTAGGGGCAGGTCTTGTGCCTGCCTAGCGAACAACTTTTGCGGCGTATTTGCGGCGTAATGGTATCGGTTTCCCCTGCTTTGCAGGGATAATATACCACTGCGCCCATAAGCGACGTGCATTTCGCCCATAAGCACCGTGCATTTTTATTTCTTACATTGCGAAAACAAGCGGAGACAGCCCACCCACCCTGTATCCATCTTACAAGGAAAACTCAGTTGGGCGTATCCCCACCTTGTAGGAAAAACCGAGGCAAATATGGATATTTATTCTGATTCAAGCGTAGATAGTGCGAAACCCGAGAAGGGTCGCGCGAAATTTATACCGTTCCTTCTGATTTTATGCGGCGCTGTTGCGCTCGGCTTCGGCCTTAGGTATTACAACGAGAAACCCCAAGAAGCGACTGGTGCCTCATGGGAGGTGTACTTTAGCGAGGTGTATGCAGGGAGGCTTGCTGAAGATAATCCTTACTCTCTTGAAAGACAGCTTGTTACCAAACTCACCACAGCGACAGCACAGATTGATGCAGCACTTTATCAGTTGAATTCTGCACCGATAACTGATGCTTTCATTGAGGCACACCGCCGCGGCGTGAGGGTTAGGCTTGTCACCGAAACCGATTATATAGACGAATCGCAAATTAAACGGTTGCAAGCGGCAGGCATTCCTGTTGCTGACGATGCAGGACATGATGGCCTAATGCACCACAAATTTATCGTGATTGACGAACGATATGTCTGGACAGGCTCCTATAACATTACCTATAACGGCGCGTACAAGAACAATAATAATGTCATCTGGATCGATTCGGTGTCGCTCGCGTATAACTTCACACAAGAATTTCGGGAGATGTTTCTTGCCAAACAGTTCGGTAAGTCATCTGATCCGTTTGTTCAATATCCGCACGTGACGCTAAGCGATGGCACACAGATTTCTACCTATTTCGCGCCAGAAAATGCGACTATCCGACCGTTATTGAAGGAGATTGCGTCTGCGAAACGGTCTATTCATTTCATGGCGTTTTCGTTTACGCATGATGCGCTGGGACAGGCGATGCGAGACAGCTTTAAATCCGGGGTGGCGGTGCAGGGCGTATTTGAAGAACGCCAGGTTAATGCGTACTCCGAATATGAGTCAATGAAAGGTGCGGGAATCCCTGTTATTCAGGATAGGAATACAGGCAGTATGCACCACAAGGTGATTATTATTGATGAAGAGACGGTGATTACTGGTTCGTACAACTTCTCCAAAAATGCTGAGACGCGAAACAGCGAGAACCTGCTCATCATCAGGGAAAATCACGATATTGCGCGGGCATATCTGGCGGAGTTTGATAGAATTTTTCCGACAAAAAATTAACGTTCGCCCAGCGTTACGGTATAGTGCTGTTCTCGCCCGTTTCTGTAGATTTTAAGAATAATGTCTGTATTTGGCATGGTGCTCCCCACACATCTCAAAAGTTCGCCGTAGGTTTGCACAGGTGCATTGTTGAATTCAAGGATAATGTCTTCCGCGAGAAGGCCGCTCTTGTGTGCGGGGCTATCTTCAATCACCTCTGTAACGTAGATGCCGAATTCACCTGCTTCAATCTGCACGCCGAGCCAGCCGCGCGCCACCTTGCCCTGTTTTATAATTTCTGTAGCAACAGCCTTAACTGTCTCTATAGGGATGGCAAAAGTGATTTCTTGATTATTCCATACCTGCGTTGAGGATAAATGGCTGTTTCCTCCGCTTTGCGGGGGGGCATGCCCCATGCCGAAAAGTTGTGTGATGTCGTCATTCACCACTTGCGGCAAAATGGCATTCAGGTGAGGGTTCCACCCGGTGGGTTCAGTGAGGACAGCGAGTATCATTCCAACCACCTCTCCTGCTGTGTTTACCACTGCACCACCGCTGTTACCCGGTGTAACTGGGGCATTGATTTTGATGAGTTTCGCACAGAACTGGTCTGGCAAGGTGTCCCAACCGCTGACAATACCGAACGAGATAATTGGGTTATTGCCGTACGAACTGCCCATTGTGACAACCCAAGAACCGGTATTAATTTTTGAGGAATCGCCCCGCTTTAACCGCACTGGTACTTTGCGTTCAACCTGAAGCACGGCAATATCGGTAAGTACATCTACCCCAAGCAGTTTTGCGGGGGAAACCGTGCTGTCGTTGAAAATGACTTCAATCTTATTAGCGTCCATATCAAGCATCGTTGTCACAACGTGTCCGTCGGTGTCAATCACGATACCTGAACCGATGTTTTGACGGGTAATCAACAATTTCTTGCTCAAGGAAGTTGCCCCCGCTTTGCGGGGGTTACTACCCTTTTCGGGCTGGAGTTGTAGTGCTGTGCCGTGTGTCGAGACGACTTTAACAACGGCGGGCCGTGCAGATGTAACTACCTTCTGAAATTCTTTTTCAAGCAACTGGAGTACGTTTTCCTTTGCGAAACTCGGTGCGACTGCATAGAAAACGAGACTGAGCAGTGCTATTACGAATTGTATCTGTTTCAATTTTTCTGAACGCATGCGTTTATCCTTTTTTCGTCTTTTCGTCATTCCGTGCGGAGAAATCAGAATGCATCATAGTTCTGACGTTGCACTATAGAGCTCGTCCGAGGTTTTTTATGCAAGGCTTACCTAAGAGCCCTCCGACGAGATCTCCAATAGATTTCCAACTACAGCAGAAAGCAGAGTACTCCGCAAGGAATGTTAAGGTATGTTAAAAAACCAGATATTATAACCCTCCCCGGGTCGGTGTACTGGCATAACTTACCGTCTTTAGGACATAATGCTGTTGCATCGGTTGGGAAGACATAGAACTTCCGGGCGAGAATTGTCTGCTGTTGTTTAACGTCGGTACAGCAGACAACCCGGTACGCAAGGGACGAGTTACCTGTCCTTCCTGTTGAGATGTTTGGGTATCGCGTATCGCTGTTGGGCGAGCGTTCCAATCGACTATGTCCCTGTGATAAAAATAGATGCTGGCAGCGGCGAAAATCAATAACATCATGCCGCTGAATGCCCACCTAGGTCGGTTGACTACCTGTATCAGCTGTCTCCAGAAAGAGAGCCTTTCGGGTTGTTCTTCAGCAAGTCGCTGCTGTAACGCCGGCATAAAGTAGGGGGAGGTACCAATTTGCGGCAATTGCTGTGCCGCTATCACAGATTCCTGAAATAGGGCGTGCTCGTGCCGACACCCCTCGCATGCCGCGAGGTGGGCTTCAAAAGCCTGTAACGTTTGATAATCCAGTGCATCTTCAAAATGAGCAGAGAAGTGTTCCTCAGCTTGTAAACAGTTCATAATGGCTCCATAAAAGATTTTAATTTATCCTTAAGCATTAGCCGAGCTCGGTTGATGCGGGATTTGGTTGTGCCGCTTCGGAGCTCGAGCACTTTGCTAATCTCGTCATAACTTAGCCCTTGGATATCCCGGAGGACAAGCGGCAGTCTATACTCTTCAGGCAATTCTGCGATTGCTTTTTGGACAGCTTTGCGTAACTCCTTGCGTTCCAGCTGGACATCTGGTTGGAAGGAGGCATCGGCAGGCGCGCTCGCAATCAGGTCAACTTGTTCGGTGTCCCCGTCAGCGTCCCTTCCGTTGCTGACGACGTTCTCAACGCGGTACCGGTCGCGCCGCCCTCGGTTTCGCAGCTCATTTTTGCACAGGTTAGAAGCAATGTGATACATCCAGGTGTTAAAGCGTGCGCGTCCCGGTTGGTAGCGGTGCGCTGCTTTAAACATGCGAATGAACGTCTCCTGAGCCAGGTCCTCGGCACTATCTCTATCATTGATGAACCGAGCGATGAAATTGATCAGCGGCTGCTGATGTCGGCGCACCAAGAGCGTAAATGCGCCCTCATCGCCTTTTTGGAAGCGTTGCATTAACTCATCGTCTAATTCAGACATCAGGTTCCTCCGAAGGTGCTTACCTATAATATACACCTAATTTCCGATTCGGTTGCATTTTTTTTGAAATTTTCCCTTTTTGTCATTCCTTGCGGAGTAATCAGCATAAGTAAGAAATAAAAAAGTTGTTCATTAGGGTAATGCCCCGCAAAGCGGGGAATCACCCTAAAATTCACAACAATGTAAGAAATAAAAAAGTTGTTCATTGGCCATTCACAACTTGGTATGAAACCCTGCTTTGCAGGGGCAAATACCATTGGCAGGATACCAAAAACGCGCGCATTAGCGCGCCTCGTAGAGGTCGTCCGAGGTTTTTCATGCATTAAGAAATTTTATTTATTTCTTACATTAAAGGCAGATGGAGACAGAGCACCGCCCTTACAAGTCAAACCCTTATCGTATTACATGTTGAACCAAGTTGTGAGTGACTAGCGAACAACTTTTTTGGCGAAGCTTGCAAGCCAAGTTGTGAATTTTAATGAACAACTTTTTTATTTCTTACATTACTTGCTATTCAAATCTATTTTTTACATTGAACAGAAGGAAAGAGGAGCGAAAGAATGGAGAACTGCTAAGGCATCAAAAACCTCCAACGACATCTACAGTGCATTGTCAGAACCATCACGCAACCCGATTACTCCGCAAGGAATAACAAAAATCCAACTTTCCAACCTTCCACGCTTCCAAACCTCCGTCCTTCCAACTTTTGCGGCGTATTTGCGGCGTAATGGCATATTACCCCTGCTTTGCAGGGGTTGATACCACTGCGCCCAAGTTGTGCGCGACTCGCAAACAACTTTTTTATTTCTTATACCTGCGACGTGCATTTCGCCCATAAGCGACGTGCATTCTCGATGCTTGACCGGAAAACGGTCTTGGTGTATGATGATTTCAATAGGTGCTGTTACCCAAGTTGTGAGTGACTAGCGAACAACTTTTGCGGCGTAATGGTATCGGTTTCCCCTGCTTTGCAGGGGTAATATACCACTTCGCCCAAGTTGCGCGTGATTAGCAAGCAACTTTTTTATTTCTTACTTATGCGACGTGCATTTTTATTTCTTACATTTTTGATCTGGGATTAGATCAAATTTGTCTGAACTTTACATTCAATGCGATAAAAATTTACCATATCTGCTAACATAAGTCAAATTTAGAACGGAACAACTGCGTTCCGGTGGAGGATTACATGTTTGATCAGGTCTTACAAGAGGTTGAGACGCAGTGTAGGGCAGAACGCATCCCGATGTTGGGTCCCGAAAAGGCGAAATTTCTCGCCGCCTGCGTTGAGAAGGCAAAGCCGTCCCTGATTGTTGAATGCGGAACAGCTATCGGTTATTCAGGTCTGTGGATGTTACGCGTGTTAAAATCGGCAGGCACCGGACGCTTAATAACGGTTGAGATAGAGGCTGACCGGGCAGCGCAAGCGCGCGCAAATTTTGAACGTGCAGGGATGGCGGGCCTAGTGGATTCACGCATTGGGGATGCACAGAAGGTGCTCAAAAGTATCCAAGAGCCTGTAGATTTTCTGCTCCTTGATAACAATTTCAGCAACTATTTTCCCTGTTTTCAGGCAATTGAATCGCGCCTAACCAATCCAGCGACGGTGGTAGCTGACAACGTTGGTATCGGTGCAGAGTCGATGGCAGATTATCTAGAGCACGTCCGAAAGCATTATGAATCTGAAACACACTGGTTTGACATTGACCTGCCGTGGGTGAAACAGGACGCAATTGAGGTAAGCATCTATCGACATTAGGAACGGCTATCAGTTATTGAAAACCCATGATTACATCTTTAGGGAGGACGCTTAATGGATTATGATTTTACTGCTGTCGCTCGGTTACCTTCGCCAGATGATAACGTCGCTATCGCTACCCAAAGATTGGACGCAGGCACAGAGATTCGCTACGACAGGGCGCAGTTTCGCCTATCGCACACCGTGTTAGAGGGGCATCGCTTCGCCATCCTGCCGATTTCAGAGGAAACACCGCTGTTTTCGTGGGGGTTGCCGTTTGGCTTTGCCTCGCGTCCTATTGCCCCTGGCGACTATGTGTGCAATCAGAAGATGATAGATTCGTTATCCATTAGAAATCTGCCCTTCGCATTGCCAGCAACCCCTAACTTTAGCGACAAGATGGCCCCTTATGTGCTGGATGAAACAGAATTCCGCCCGGGTGAGCAGGTGGCGCGTTATGCGCATGAACGCCACTTTCTCGGCTATCAGCGGCCAGGGAATCGGGGCGTTGGCACGCGAAACTATATCGTCGTCATGGGGACAACCTCACGTACCTCCGGTTTCGCGAGAAGACTCGCTCAAAAATGCGCAGCGCATGCCGAAGCGTATCCAAATGTAGATGGGGTGGTGTCCGTAACGCACACAGAAGGCGGAGAAGGCAAAACGCCAAATAATGTGGAGATGTTGCTCCGAACGCTCGCGGGTTTTACAGTGCATCCCAATGTCGGCGCGATTATGCTCGTTGACTATGGCACCGAAGCGGTTACCAACGAGATGCTGAAGGACTATATGCTGCACGAAGGCTATAGCTTGGGGGATGTTGTCCATCATTTCTTCCGGTTGGAGGGGAGCTTTGATGCAAACTTGGCGAGCGGCGCGGAGATTATTAACGGGTGGTTGGATAGCGTGAACAGCGTCGCGCGCACCGAACAACCTCTGGAGAATCTGAAGATCGCCTTGCAGTGCGGCGGTTCCGATGCCTTCTCTGGTGTATCCGGCAATCCGCTTGCTGCTTACGTTGCGAAGGAAGTTATCCGCTACGGCGGGTGTGCCAACCTTGCAGAAACGGATGAGCTCATTGGTGCAGAGGCTTATGTACTTCAGAACGTCCGCGATTTACCGACGGCGCGCACATTCCTCAATACGATTGAACGTTTCAAGGTGCGCGCGGCGTGGCATGGGCACTCCACAGAGGCGAATCCGTCTGGTGGTAACAATTTCCGTGGGCTCTATAACATCGCCATTAAATCAATTGGTGCAGCGATGAAACGGCATCCCGAGGTATGCCTTGACTACGTCATTAATTACAGCAAACTGATGGAGAAACCGGGCTACTATTTCATGGATAGCCCCGGCAACGATTTAGAGAGCATCGCCGGGCAGGTGGCATCCGGGGCCAACATAATCTTCTTTGTGACAGGCAACGGATCCATTACCAATTTCCCCTTCGTGCCGACGCTTAAGATAGTCACCACGACAGGACGATACGAGATGCTTGCCAAGGATATGGACGTAAACGCCGGTGCCTATCTTGATGGCACACCGATGGAAGAACTCGGCGAATCGATGCTGGACCTGACGGTGGATGTTGCGTCGGGTGAGCGTTCAGTGGGTGAGAAAGCGGGGCATTCCCAAGTCTCGTTGTGGCGCGATTGGAAGCAGACCGGCCCCACAGATTTGACTCCCCTCTTGACAGAATCCGAATTGAAGTCCGGCCAACCCCTTTCAATTGAAACAATTTTGGCGCAGCTTGCAAGCCAAAACTTGCAATCAAATCCGCCGGCACATGCGCACGTGGACGTTTCCATATCACCGGCGGCACCTACCGGCACCAAACAGACTTTTCGTGCTTTCCAAACAGAGGAGGGATATCGCAGTGATCAGGTTGGGTTAATCTTGCCAACAAGCCTCTGTTCCGGGCAGATTGCACAGATAATCGCGCACCGTTGCAACGAACAACTTCTTTCCGTAGCGCGAGCAAAGGGTAGTTACCCCCGCAAAGCGGGGGCACATGCCCATCCCCGTGCCTCAGCGTCCTCACTGCAGCAGCAAATTACCCGTTTTGTCGCGCTCCCGCATACGGAGGGGTGCGGTGTCTCCAGCGGACGTTCTGAAGAAATTTACACCCGCACGATGATTGGACACCTCACGCATCCGACGGTTGCCCTCGGTTTACTCCTCGAACACGGCTGTGAAAAAACCCACAACGACCATGTCCGACATGAAATTCAGAAACTGGGCATAGCACCAGAACGGTACGGCTGGGCGAGTGTGCAATTAGATGGCGGCATCGACGCTGTTATTGCTAAGGTGCAAGACTGGTTTGCGGACAAACTTGCCGATAAACCGCCTGTTCCTGTCGTCGATGCAGGGTTAGAACACCTCCGCATAGCCGTAACATCAACAGGTGCGGCGACTGAAGAAGTCTCGCGCTCCCTGATGCAATTGACTCGGGGAATCGTCGATGCGGGTGGCACGGTTGTCGTCCCAGCGAACGCGGCATTTATGTATTACGGCACGTCCGGGGCTACAACCCCCTCCCACAGTGTGCCTACTACTTTGGCGTACGGCCAACGGGTCGAAAAAGCTGGTTTCCATATCATGGAGACACCGACAGACCAGCCGACAGAGACATTAACCGGGTTAGGGGCGACAGGCGTAGATCTGGCACTTGTACACATCGTCGGCGCACCGCTACAATCGCATGTGATGGTGCCGCTCATTCAAGTGTCTACCGATTCCGCAACGCAAGCCAACTACGGCGATGATCTGGATGTGGTGACTGTTGATGTTGACGACATGTTAGCGTTAATTGTGGCGGTGGCTTCGCGTCGGTATACTCCGAAGTTGCACGGAAAAGGGAATACGGATTTTCAGTTGACGCGGGGGTTATTGGGGATTTCGATGTGAAAAAGCATAGTTAGGATTCTCTCTTCTGTAGGCGCGAGAGAGGGTATCTCCCCCGCAAAGCGGGGGTGAGTACCGCTCTCCGAACATCCCCGGCGCTCTCTTTTGCTGTAGGGGCGGGGCCCCGTGCCCGCCCGACCTTCAAGATTGTAGGCGAGGCACGGAGACCTCGCCCTACAAGAACGGAATTGTGTTTCTACAGCGGTAACGAAATCGGTGCGCCGATTTGGGAGGAGCGATACGTTGCCTCTGCCAACTCAATGCCATCTCTCCCGATGCGGCCGTCGGTCGTTGGCACCGCTTCACCAGCGATGCACTGGAGCCAATGATCGATGCTCGCGCCCTTCGCTGCCATGCCCCAATAGCGTTGCTCACGCTGTGCTGCTGGGACATTGCGGTAGGTGTCATCATCCGGCACCGGCGCAGTGAACTCTTCTGCGGATGCCATATCGTGGGTTTTCCAACGGAGGCCATGCCGAATCAGTGTTGCAGAACCCGTGCTCGTGACGAGCCCGTTACCGCTATTTCCAATTTCAGCCGCCCAACTCTTAATCATCATGCCAACACCCCCGTTTTTGAAATGCACCGTCAGCAGGGCGTTGTTCTCCACCGCCTGCTCAGGGGATGGGTAGGTGCCGCCGAGTGGGACATGGCTTGTGAAACCGTAGACAGTGGCGGCGGGGCCGTATAGCCACAGCCAGATATCGAGGTTGTGAATGGCTTGCTCCACCAGCATACCGCCTGATTCTGCCTTGACGAAGAGCCATGGATGCCGTTCGGGCGAAAACCAACCGACTTGATTAGAGTACGCCATCTCCAATGTGCCGAGTGTACCGTCCTCTAGCAGAGATTTTAGTTTCATGTATCCCGGATCGAACCGCATCATGTAGGCTACCATCAGGAGGACACCTGCATTTTCAGCACAGGAGACCATTTCATCGCCCTCCGTGACGTTGCAACACATCGGCTTTTCCATCAAGATGTGTTTACCGGCCTCAGCGGCGGCGAGGGTAATTTCAAGGTGCGGGCGCGGGTGGACGCACACATCAACTGCGTCTATATCTTGTCTGTCGAGGAGCGCGCGGTAATCTGTGTAGGCATCCGCGTCAAACAGGTCTGCTTGTTCGTTTGCAGATGCCGCGTTGATGTCGGCAATTGCGACAATGTCGGCGCGGCGAGTCGGTTCCTGGTAATAGGGGGCATGGAGGTTGCGGAAGATACCACCACATCCGATGATGCCAACTCTGATTTTATCCATGGATTTTCTCCTTTTGTAATTAGCAAACTTCTCTCCGGTAGACGCGCTTTCATGAAGTTTAAAAAATTGTTTCAGTCATACTGGCTCAACAAAGACACGAAGGATTGGGGGAGGTGTCTTGTCCGCTAGAAGTGCAAGTGCCTCAGCGATGATTGCGTGTTGTAACGTAGGGTTGTTCGGTTCGCCGAGGGGATGTCCAAAACGGTACGGAACGACTAATGCACGTGGTGGTTTAACCTGCTTTGCGATGCTCTCAACAAGTGTTATGGAGACTGTCGAAATACCTGCCTCTTCGACAGCACGCTGTATCAATCCTACAGACTGATTGCACATCGGTCAGACCGGTGTCAGAAACACAACGTCTACTTGATCTGATTTCAGCAGCCTACTGACTTCTGGTGCGGTTTGTCGAATCAGCTGCCTCGGTTTGGTAATCGCGCCCATGAAACTGAAGTGTCTATAGTTCAGGGATGCGATTTTCCCTTCGGTTTCCAATTCTCGGAATCTATCAAGCGGGAAGACAAGGTTCGCATCGATTTCTGTATCCGTTGTATCGTAAGCATGGCTTTTATGGGCGATAGGTAGCGTTTGCGTGTCAACGGTGTTTGGGATTTCACGATAGGAACAATCTCCGCTGTCAACAGTCTCATCAAAGGGTGGCTGTTCAGGGAGATGAAAGCCAGCAGTGGTGATGAGTGCAACGCGACATCGGCTTAACGGCAGGCGCAGCGGTGTATTCGGTGACGTGTCGTAACGCTGGTAGCGATAAGCCATTGTAAAGAGCCGGAATCTGAGGGCGAGCTCGCTGAAAGATGCCATAGAGATCTCAGTGTTAGTTGTTCGCGAAGATGAGCCGTTTCCTATTCTGACAAGGGAGTTGTATCGTCTACCCGGTGATGCTCCGCTCTCAGCACTATGGAAAAATCAATAGTAGCGAAGCCGATTTCGTTGACAGCCGTGTAACCGTCACGAATCACAATAGAGAAGATGCCCTTCACCAAGTTGTGAATTTTAATGAACAACTTTTGCGGCTAAAGGTATGTCTCCCCTGCTTTGCAGGGGTAAATACCACCTGCGCCCAGGTTGCGCGTGATTAGCAAGCAACTTTTTTATTTCTTACATTGATAAACCGAAACTGGGTTGCCCTCGTGTCGCATTTCCTGTTGACTTCTGCATTGAAATGTCACATAATTACATTTGAAGATAAAAAATCTCACTCCAGAGTTGAGTGTTTTGCTGGGCTGCGTACTAAAAGAACCTCAATTGTGAGATTGAAATACGGTGTCTAAATCTTCACTTTCAAGTATCAGTTAAAGTGGGTTTTGATGTGCATCAAGCGTCTCTTTCACTGACGACTGAAAACTGGCAGATGACAACTATTAAAGCATAAACGGGGGAAATTGGCAAGTTGAATAAGAAAAATAAAGATGCGGTGAAACTGATAAATCCGTTGACAGAAAACGATTCTTAGGGTATAATTAATAGGATTATCTTGGAACACGCAGGGGCGTGTCCACAGCAGGATTTGGGGCCGCGCGGAAGACGATACTTTGCAAGAGGCGGTTTGCAAGCCGCGACCGCTGAAATAGGTTAACAATGGAGGGATAGCTATGTCAACAACCAATTTGAAAGAGCGTATTCGCAATGGAGAGCATGTCTATGGGGTTTCTGTTTCAATGATGACACCTCGTGACAGTCTTGTTGCCAGAGTTGAGGATGGCGGTTACGATTTTGTCGCCGTGGATAGCCAACATTCGGCGTTCAGTGAAGACAGGCTCGTCGCCTTCTGCGATATGGCAGATGAATTGGATATCCCAGTTAACTTTCGGATTAAGCACACCCGAAACGCTTATCTCATCGGTAACTACCTTGACCTGGGCCCCTCCGGCATTGAGGTGCCGCAGGTAGAATTAGATGCCACAGTAAATGAGGCGGTTGCTGCGTTCTACTACCCACAGCAGGGCATCCGGAGTTGGGGTGGTGCTGCGCGAAAAAACTCGGCGGGTAGAGAGCGGCTCGACTATGCAGATTGGTGGAATAATTATGGCATCCTCTGGATGCAGATTGAGTCAATAGAGGCGGTAACCCACGCTCGGCGGCTCGCCAAAGCAGGTGTAGATTGTCTCTCCTTTGGGCCCGCAGATTTGACGTTCAGCATCGAAAGCCATCCGAATCACGCGATCCAAACGGTAGATGCCTGTGTGCAGTATGTCGCCAAAGAATTGGAAGGAAGCCCAACTGCTGTCTGCTTTAGGAACGGCAATCCAAGCACGCGCGAAAAATATGCGGCCATGGGTGTTACTGTCTTTTTAGAATAGGCTCATAAGGGCGGATGCCGATTAAAAATGTTGAATTATGGACTCGTAAGCACAGCCATTGCTGATGACCGGGAGAAACTGCAGGAGGGTATGCAGCTATTGGCAGAAATGGCACATAAATACGACATCCCGGTAACATGGGCGATAGCGGCAGATGCGGCGCGTCTGGTGGCAAATGCGTTGTCGACATGGCATACTGAGTACGGAGATGAACCGCTGCTCATGTTAGACATCAAGCCGTTGTGGGATGAAAATTGGGGGCGACTTAGCGGCGAACCTGCACCGAGTGTGAGCAAAGATATAGGCACATCCGCATCTGCTCTTACCTCTTTAAGTGCTGCTGACATGGCGGAGCATCTCGTCAAAATGCGGGAGACGTTACCACAGTACGTCGCCACGGAATGGAACAAGATCAAGCGGGCGATGGCGTGGACAGTGCCGTGTGTCGCAGGCGCAGTATGGAAAAATCATGTGCTCCTTCATGCACTCGAACAGGCCGGTTTCCAAGGGCTATGGGGGTATCGCTGGAATGAACGTGATTCGTTGGCAGCGGCTGACCGGGGGTGCCCATTTGGATGTTTTTATCCATCGGCAGAACAGCATAACTTCAGTGCGCCTGCAGCAGGTAGCATCGTTGGCCTCCCTTATCTTACAGCCGAACATGTGGTAAACAATACGGATACCCTCCGCGCATCGCTTTTAAACGGCACAGCACAGCAGCATTACGATATTTATGTCGAAAACAGCACTTGGAATCGGTGGCTTGGTTATGTGCAACATATCCGCGCGACTGAGGTAACACAGTTCGGGCAGGAAACACTAGAACAACTGGACGCATACTTCGCGCATGTGGCTGGTAATAAAAATACCAAACTTCTACCGCTCTCTGAGATGGTTGACGATTACTGGACAAACTGCCAACAAACTGAACCTACATATATTGCAAACAGGGTTAGATCTGGCAAAAGGATAAAACCCCTGCAAAGCAGGGGTAATTGCCATCTTGGGGCGAAACCGGCTTGTCAGGACAGCCCAGAATCTGCCGAATCAAATTCGACTGTGACACCTGAGAAACAGGCATCAACCGAGCCTAAAAGGATAAAACCCCTGCAAAGCAGGGGTAATTGCCACCTGGAGGAAAAGGCGTTTTTCTATTACGATGCTGAATGTCAGTTTGCTTTTGTGGAAGGCACAATGGAACCCGTTGAAATGAAAAACTATATTTCACCGCCTGTCTTGGATGCTGCAGGCGGAGGAGTTTCTGGCCACAATGCGTCTATCCACGGCGTTGAGTATCATTTACCGAAAGTGGCCCGGTTTGTGCCAAATCGGCAACGCTCACAATTGTACATCACCTTTACAATCGAATCCACTAAGGTGATGCCGTACGGTATAGCGATTTGGGGCGACCACGGTGGCTTGCAATTAGCCGAGACGAACACTGAAGCTGTCACATGGATAGGTAAATACCTATTGTTTATACGCCTCGCGTTGCAACCAGGGAATAACGATTTTGAAGTCATATTGACAATCTAATTTTTTAACCTTTCACATGTGGGTAGAGAAATATCTGAGGCCAGAGACACCGCGTGAAAATCTCAGAGAGGTTTATACACGCATTTTCAATGCGTGTTGAAGTTCTCCCCTGACGTAGTCAATTTGCATAAGAAGTCTCCGACAAGATTTTTGCGGCCAAAGGGTGCATTCCCCGCTCGCGGGGATTGCAACTGCCTCGCCCAAATGCGACGTGCATTCCTCTCGGTTCTACAGGCCCCAGAGACTTCTTTACTGCCACCTGGTTAAAAAGGAATTTGGAGGGGAACATGGAAAAAGTTTTAGGCTTAAAATGCCGCGAATGTGAACGGAAATATCCTAAGGAGCCGCTTCACGTTTGCGAATTCTGTTTCGGTCCGCTGGAAGTAGACTATAACTATGAAGTCATTCAAAAGTCCATCTCAAGAAGCACAATTGAGAAGGGACCACAAAGTTTATGGAGATACGTAGATCTTTTGCCGATTGATGGAGAGCCAACAGATGGGCTCAACTCCGGCTTTACACCGCTCATTCGGGCGAAAAATTTGGGCGACGCGCTCGGCGTGAAAGAACTCTATATCAAAGACGATTCGGTGTGTCACCCGACGCTCTCTTTCAAAGACCGGGTTGTGGCGATTGCGTTGAGCAAGGCAAAGGAATTCGATTTTGACACCGTATCATGTGCCTCCACAGGCAACTTGGCGAATTCGGTTGCCGCGCACGCCGCCATCGCGAATCTAAACTGTTTCATCTTTATCCCTGCCGACCTCGAGCTTGGAAAAGTCGTCGCTTCCCTTGTTTACGCCCCGACGGTGGTAGGCATCATGGGCACCTACGACGAAGTGAACCGGTTGTGCAGTGAAATCGCCGGTGTTTACCCTTGGGCGTTTGTGAATATTAACATCCGCCCCTTCTACGCGGAAGGCTCGAAGACGCTCTGCTTTGAATTAATTGAGCAACTCGGGTGGGAGGCACCAGACCATATCGTTGCCCCCGCT
Source organism: uncultured Poribacteria bacterium (assembly GCA_958295855.1). Taxonomy (GTDB): domain Bacteria; phylum Poribacteria; class WGA-4E; order WGA-4E; family WGA-3G; genus CATQHH01. Next base: position 3,623,209 of record OY282383.1, read on the forward strand.
GCTGGCGGCTCCCTCATCACAAAGATTGGCAAAGCCCTAAAAGAATTTCACTTGTTGGATCTGATTAACAAACCGAATACCAAAATTCACGTCGCCCAAGCGGAAGGGTGCGGTCCAATTGTCAACACCCTCAAAGAAGGGGGCGATTTTGTCAAACCAGTCAAACCGAACACCATCGCCAAATCGTTGGCAATTGGGAATCCAGCCGATGGCATCTATGCGGCGGATACAGTGCGCAATTCCGGCGGTGCAGGCGAACATGCAACCGATGACGAAATCATTGAAGCGATGAAACTCCTTGCTGCCACAGAGGGCATCTTCACTGAGACAGCGGGCGGCGTTACACTCGCTGTGGCAAAAAAACTAATTGAGAGTGGACACATCGGACGTGACGAACAAATTGTTGTCGCTATTACAGGCAACGGGCTCAAAACCGTGGAAGCACTTGAAAACAGAACGGATGAACCACATATCATCGCCCCACAGTTGAATGCCTTTCGGAAGTTGATGACGAACATTGCCTAAGTGTCGCGGGAACGCGTCTCGTCTGGGTTATTGAACCTGTCTCGCAAACAGTGACAGTGTATCGTTCTGAGAGAGACATTGAGACACTCACGCGCGCCGATACACTCACCGGTGAGGCTGTGGTGCCAGGGTTTTCCTGCCCGGCCGTACTACTGTTTGAGGAATTCGGCCTTTGACCCCCTGAGAGAATCTCCGGGTAAAGTAGCAGGCACACTCCGTGTGCCATAGCAATGTTGGCGTATCACCCCTGCTTGCAGGGGGTACAGCCAATAAAAGTTGCATCAGAAACCTCCGACGAGAGCTACAGAGCATTGTCAGAACCATCACGCCAATGGTATTTGCCCCTGCTTTGCAGGGGTTTCATACCCATGCTGATTGCTCCGCAAGGAATAACAAAAAGTGGAAACGCTTCACGGCATTCTCGAACGAATTGTTTTTGAAAACCCTGACACCGGGTATACTATCGGCCGGTTTTCGGCGCGCGGCTTTCCGGAACTCGTCACTATTGTCGGCAACTTGGCAGCTGTCAACCCCGGTGAAAGCCTGTTGCTGAAGGGTGAATGGATAAACAATCCGAAATACGGTCGACAATTTCAGATTGACAAGTATGAAACCATCCTGCCGGCGAATGTCGTCGGGTTAAGAAAGTACCTCGGTTCCGGGCTGATTAAGGGCATCGGTCCAAAGATGGCGACCCGGATTGTGAACCGGTTCGGAATGGATACGATGGATGTGATCGAGCAGGGACCTAAAAAATTAGCACAAGTGCCGGGCATCGGTCGGAAGCGCGTTAAACTTATACAGCAAGCATGGGAGGCACAACGTGAGATTAAGAATGTCATGCTCTTTCTGCAATCTCACGATGTGAGCACAGCACACGCAGCGAAGATTTACAAAACATACCAAAATGAGGCGATCCCTATTGTCACTGAAAACCCCTATCGTCTCGCCGACGACATTTACGGCATCGGGTTTGTAACGGCGGATACCATCGCACAAAAACTGGGCGTAGACAAGGACGCACCACATCGTGTGCAAGCTGGGATCAAATATGTCCTCAGCCAAAAGGCGGATGACGGACACGTCTTTCAACACCACACCGAACTTATCGAGGCGTGCCAAACTATGCTTGAGCAGAAGCCAGAGGCTATTGAGCAAGGTATCCGGGCCCTCATTGAAAAAGACGAAATTATCCACACCGACGCACAGGTCAGCGTGGGTGAGATGCAGGACGATTACAATGTTAGTTGTCAGTCTTCAGCTATCAGTTCCCATTCAGAGACTTCTGACGCGCCTCAAAAACCTCTTTCAACTGACAACCGCCAACTGAGCACTGATAATCATTCCGCCATCTATCTTGCGCCGTTTTACTACGCTGAACTCGGTGTCGCAAACCAGTTATTGAGACTGTTAGCAAGTGGAAAACCGAATGTCAATCAACTATCCATTAACACATCGCTGACGCAGCTGGAAGATGAGATGCACATCCGTTTTGCACCGCAGCAGGGGGAGGCAATTCACACTGCACTCACTACACGAGCAATGATTCTCACAGGAGGCCCTGGCACTGGCAAAACCACAACCACAGTCGGCATGATTCGATTATTTGAGGCAGACGGGAGACGTATCGCCTTGACTGCTCCCACCGGGCGCGCGGCGAAACGGCTCAGCGAAACGACGGGCAGAGAGGCGAAAACGATACATCGGCTGCTTGAATTTTCACCACAAGAAAACGGGTTTAAACGCAATCGGCAAAACCCCTTGGAAGCAGATGTGGTGATTGTAGACGAAATGTCTATGGTAGAGCTTGTACTAATGAACCGCTTGATGCAGGCAATCCGTCCCAATGCCACTGTCATCCTCATCGGTGACACCGACCAGCTTCCATCTGTCGGTGCAGGCAATGTCCTCAAAGCCCTCATCGATTCCCAAAAAATACCGGTGATCAAACTGACAGAAATCTTCCGCCAAGCCAAAGAGAGCATGATTGTCACGAATGCACATCGGATTAACATAGGGGAATTTCCGAAACTCACAGGCACCACGGATCGAAATTTCTTCTTTATTGAAGAGGCAGACCCGGAAGCGGCGGCGGAACTTATCTCTTACCTGATTGCTGAACGTTTGCCTCGGTACTACGGCTATCACGCTATAGACGACATCCAACTGCTATGCCCGATGCGGCGCGGGATCCTCGGCTCTGAAAACCTCAACAAACGCCTCCAAGATGTGCTTAACTCAAATGCTGAACAAGTTGTGAGAGGCTGGCAAGCCTTTCGCGTCGGCGATAAGGTGATGCAGGTACGCAACAACTATGACTACGAAGTGTTTAACGGCGATAGCGGCAGGATTATTGGAATTGATGCCGTTGACAAGAGGGTGAGGATTCAGTTCCCCGATAAACAGGTCGCTTATGACATGGCAGACCTGAATGAGCTTGTCCTGGCGTATGCGACAACTATCCACAAAGCGCAGGGCAGCGAGTACCCCGCGGTTGTGATTCCCTTGCACACGCAACACTATCTCATGTTACAACGGAATCTACTTTACACCGGCATCACCCGCGCGAAGGAACACGTCGTGATAGTCGGTACCAAACAAGCACTCGGAATCTGTATCCGCAACAATCAGGTGATGGAACGCAACACTTACCTCGCCGAACGAATTCAAAGGGGTTCGTAGCAGTGGTGAGAAATGTGGTATAATCTGATGGAATGTGGTATAATCTACTTTCATTAGGTTGGACAGTGTGCGTTCTGTTGCGTGAATATCGGTTGGAAACACAGGAGAACCCGTATACGCGCCTCCGCCGATGCAACAGGACAAAACACGTCGCGGACAGCTTAGCCGAGACGTTAAACGCCTGTGGAGCTCGTGTCAGACAAAGCAGCAGGCACACCGAAAGGCGTGTCTCGGAGGCGGTGAGTGTCGAAGCAGGAAGTGTGGCAGCTGATGGCACTAGTCAGATAAGACTAGATTATGCCAGATAATCTATGTCCCACAGAGCGGTATACCAAATTAGTAGAACCTACGCAGCAGGGAGGGAGAAGGCGAACTTCTGCTCGCGGGAAACAAATTTTTTAACATACCTTGCGGAGTACTATCCTTTCCGCTGTAGTTCGAAATCTATTGGAAATCTCGTCGGAGAGCCCTCTGTAAGGCTTGCCTCAGAAACCTCCGACGAGAGCTACAGTGCATTGTTAGACATGTCTTGACCGATACAGTTTCAAAGAAACTCCAAGGAACGACGAAAAACTCCGCCGAGAGCTTCCTTTGGAACTGCTGATATCAAAAACTGTTATACTCACATGTGAGAGGTTAAAAATATGAAAAGACAAGGGCTTATGATATTAGTTACCGGTTACGTATTATGTTTCATGCAACTCCTCGGGCACACCGAGGTTACATTACCGCATGTTATTAGCGACAACATGGTATTGCAACGCGATATGTCCGTTCCGATTTGGGGATGGGCTGAGGCGAACGAAAATATTACCGTCACCCTCAGTAAACATGACGATGATGAGCCTGTTCATGCAGTAAGTGCAGTAGCCGATGCAAAAGGCAATTGGCGAATCGACCTCCCCTCGATGCAAGCCGGAGGGCCCTACACACTCCGTCTCACCGCCAGCAACATGCTTGAACTTACAAACGTACTTTTCGGCGAAGTTTGGGTCTGCTCTGGGCAATCAAACATGGAATGGCCTGTCCGTGCTTCAAAAGACAGTGAAGCAGAAATCGCCGCAGCGAACTATCCAACTATCCGGTTGTTTGATGTGCCGCGGAGACCCTCAGGGTTGCTTCAGAAAGATGTGGAAGCGGATTGGTATGAAACTACCCCAGAGACAATTGCGAATTTCTCCGCAGTTGCCTACTTCTTTGGGCGAAAACTTTACAACAACCTCAATGTACCGATCGGGTTGATTAATACCTCATGGGGTGGTACCCGCATTGAGCCGTGGACACCGCCTGCCGGTTTCGCCAGTGTGCCTGCCTTGGAAACTATATCCAAAGAGATTGAAGAGACACACGCGACCTATCGCCAGCAAATTCCCGAAAAGATGAAGGAAATTGAGGCCTGGCTAGCGGAGACACGGAAGGCGTTGGAGACCGGCGCGCGCCTTACGCAGATGCCGCAGCATGTCCACCCGTTAACCCATCACGCGAGGCCAACTGGGCTTTACAACGGCATGGTGCATTCGCTCGTCCCTTACGCCATCCGCGGCGCGATTTGGTATCAAGGCGAATCGAACCTCCGGGACGGTATGCTCTACCACGAGAAAATGAAAGCACTCATCAATGGATGGCGCGAGGTCTGGGCACAGGGCGATTTCCCCTTCTATTTTGTACAACTAGCACCCTTCAATTACGGAGGACGGAACGCGAGTCCATTCTTCCTCCCGCAAATTTGGGAGGCACAAATGGCGACGCTAGCTGTACCGCATACCGGCATGGCTGTGACAACAGACATCGGTAACCTCAAAGACATCCACCCCCGAAACAAGCAGGAAGTCGGTAGACGACTGGCGTTGTGGGCTCTTGCCAAGACATACAGCAGAGAAGACGTGTCCTACTCTGGTCCGCTTTACAAATCGATGACGGTAGAGGGGAACATAATCCGACTCAGTTTTGACTTTGTTGAGGGTGGCTTGATGGCGCGAGATGAAAAGCCACTGACATGGTTTGAAATTGCAGGCGAAGACAAGCAATTCGTTGAGGCGAAAGCAACAATTGATGGTGACACAATTGTTGTCTCCAGCGATGCCGTTGCGAATCCGATCGCAGTCCGATTCGGCTGGCATCAAAATGCGGAGCCCAATTTGGTGAACAAAGAAGGGCTACCTGCATCACCTTTCCGCACCAAGTTGTGAATAGCCAATGAACAACTTTTGCGGCGCAATGGTATCAGCCCCTGCTTTGCAGGGGTAATATACCACTGCGCCCAAGTTGCGCGTGAATTGTATGTTACCCCGCTTTGCGGGGAAGCATACCTGTTAGCAAGCAACTTTTTTATTTCTTACTTATGCGACGTGCATTTTTATTTCTTACATTGCCATAGTCAGCACGTTAAGGCTATTTAGTTTTCCACAAGCATTTAATCACGTGCAAAGCACGTGACTAAGCTTTCGCCCGGTTTTGGGGATGCCACCCCTGTGGGAGGGGGGCATCCCTATAGCGAATAGCGTATGAGGCATAAAAATCCGACCGATCCGACAAATTTCTTAGAACGAAACGCCCTACAGCACATACTGGATGTTAACCCCTGCAAAGCAGGGGCAAATACCAAAAGAAAACGTTGACAGGATTCGGCACGCTGAGGTATACTCTTTTTGGCGAAGCTTGCAAACCAAAACTTGCTATTCAAATTATGAGACAACGTTATGACAATGTAGCCAAATTTGTGACCACTGAATATGCTGAGCCTTTTACAGGCCTCATCCTTGGATATCGAAATGTCACGGTGTTGGAGAGCCTTGCGACTGAGCAGGTCACCCTCAAAGCACGTCAGACAGATAGCACACTGAAAGTGCAGTTCCCTAATGAAATCGCTATCCTTCATAACGAGGTTCAAGCTTATGACAGCCGGGAACCGATGCCCCTCCGTATGGCAGGCTATCACGGATTTCTCCTCAGGGAACACAAGATAAATGTCTATTGTAGTGTGCTCTATCTGCATCCACGGGCGGGTAGAAATGACCCGGGCTACTATGAGTACATCGGACACGGGTGCGAGTACAGACACAAGTATAGAGTGGTTCGGTTGATTGAGATAGAGGGGCAATCAATTTTGGAGTTGCAGGAGCCGGGTTTGTTACCGCTGACACCGTTGATGAAACCGCCTGAGGGGATGAATCCTACTCGCTGGTTGGAAACATGTGTTGATGCAACATTTAACGCTCGCGTAGATAAGGTGAGTCGCGATCTTTTACTGGCATCTCTAGGCATCTTTGGGGGTTTGGTTTACGACAAACAATTGATAGACGAACGTTTACCGGAGGGCATTATGCAAGAATCTCCTTTTTTCCGAGAATATCTTCAAGAGGCAGAAGAACGCGGGCTTGAACGCGGGCTTGAACGCGGGCTTGAACGCGGACAAAGAGAGAGTGCCATCAAATTGATTTTGGCATTGCTCGGCGATCAATTCCAGTCTGAGGCAGTGCAGGCCCTAAAGCCGATGCTTGAGACGATCGACGATTTAGGACAACTTGAGCAGCTGCATCTGGCAGCTGCCAGGACACAAAGCCTAGAGGCGTTCACGCAAAACCTGCGAAAGGCGTAGGGGCCCAACCATGTGAGAAATTAGAAGGTTTCCCATACGCGGCTTTCTCGCACCGTTCTGCCAGGGCAAAATGATTCCCCCGCTTCGCGGGGGTAACTACCCCTCCGCAGCAGAAGGCGAAAGTCGTAGGGAGACCTCCTTTTGGCACAGCCTGCAAGCCAAAACTTGCTATTCAAATTATGAGACAACGTTATGACAATGTAGCCAAATTTGTGACCACTGAATATGCCGAGCCTTTTACAGGCCTCATCCTTGGATATCGAAATGTCACGGTGTTGGAGAGCCTTGCGACTGAGCAGGTCACCCTCAAAGCACGTCAGACAGATAGCACACTGAAAGTGCAGTTCCCTAATGAAATCGCTATCCTTCATAACGAGGTTCAAGCTTATGACAGCCGGGAACCGATGCCCCTCCGTATGGCAGGCTATCACGGATTTCTCCTCAGGGAACACAAGATAAATGTCTATTGTAGTGTGCTCTATCTGCATCCACGGGCGGGTAGAAATGACCCGGGCTACTATGAGTACATCGGACACGGGTGCGAGTACAGACACAAGTATAGAGTGGTTCGGTTGATTGAGATAGAGGGGCAATCAATTTTGGAGTTGCAGGAGCCGGGTTTGTTACCGCTGACACCGTTGATGAAACCGCCTGAGGGGATGAATCCTACTCGCTGGTTGGAAACATGTGTTGATGCAACATTTAACGCTCACGTAGATAAGGTGAGTCGCGATCTTTTACTGGCATCTCTAGGCATCTTTGGGGGTTTGGTTTACGACAAACAATTGATAGACGAACGTTTACCGGAGGGCATTATGCAAGAATCTCCTTTTTTCCGAGAATATCTTCAAGAGGCAGAAGAACGCGGGCTTGAACGCGGACAAAGAGAGAGTGCCATCAAATTGATTTTGGCATTGCTCGGCGATCAATTCCAGTCTGAGGCAGTGCAGGCCCTAAAGCCGATGCTTGAGACGATCGACGATTTAGGACAACTTGAGCAGCTGCATCTGGCAGCTGCCAGGACACAAAGCCTAGAGGCGTTCACGCAAAACCTGCGAAAGGCGTAGGGGCCCAACCATGTGAGAAATTAGAAGGTTTCCCATACGCGGCTTTCTCACACCGTTCTGCTTTGGAGTTGCAGGAGCCGGGTTTGTTACCGCTGACACCGTTGATGAAACCGCCTGAGGGGATGAATCCTACTCGCTGGTTGGAAACATGTGTTGATGCAACATTTAACGCTCGCGTAGATAAGGTGAGTCGCGATCTTTTACTGGCATCTCTAGGCATCTTTGGGGGTTTGGTTTACGACAAGCAATTGATAGACGAACGTTTACCGGAGGGCATTATGCAAGAATCTCCTTTTTTCCGAGAATATCTTCAAGAGGCAGAAGAACGCGGGCTTGAACGCGGACAAAGAGAGGGCACCATCAACTCAATTTTGGCATTGTTACGGAGACAATTCCAATCCGATGCAGTGCAATCCCTAAAGCCGATGCTTGAGACGATCGACGATTTAGAACAGCTTGAGCAGTTACTCCTCGCCGCCCCTGACACACAAAGCCTAGAGGCGTTCACGCAAAACCTGCGAAAGGCGTAGGGGCCCAACCATGTGAGAAATTAGAAGGTTTCCCATACGCGGCTTTCTCACACCGTTCTGCCAGTGCAAAATGATTCCCCCGCTTCGCGGGGGTAACTACCCCTCCGCAGCAGAAGGCGAAAGTCGTAGGGAGACCTCCTTTTGGCGCAGCCTGCAAGCCAAAACTTGCTATTCAAACCACCGTAACCTCAACACAAGGTTAAAAACGTGAAAATTACCGCTATCAAAACCTTTATGGCACGCTTCGGCAACCGGCCCCGCGGCCTCATTAAAGTCGAAACAGATGAGGGGCTCTGCGGGTGGGGTGAAGCCTACTCCACGGGGCCAGATCTCTCTGTTGAACCGATTGCTAACTACATATTCGAGATGATTCAGGGCGATGATCCGCGCCGCATTGAATATATCATGATGAAACTGCACCAGCAGTTCCGTTTCCCACCAGGCGGTGCCGGACTCGCTGTTATCTCCGCAGTCGACCATGCCCTTTGGGACATCAGTGGAAAGGCGGCAGGGTTACCGGTCTACATGCTCCTCGGCGGGCATGCCAGGGACCGCATCCGCGTCTACCGGGGCATTGGCGGCAGAGATGGCATAGAAGCCGCGGAGCAAGCACACAAACTCCACGAAGATTGGGGGTTCACTGCTTTCAAGACTAGTCCCTATCAACTCAATCCCGATGCAGATCGGTGGGGGCGTGTCTGTGCCGCTGCAACAACCTATTTTGAACAACTCCGAGAAAATACTCCTGAGGATTGGGAGTTTGCTTTCGACCCGCACGCGAAAATCTTTGAGCCTATTCGCGCACTGCAACTGGCCAACGCCCTTGCGCCATACGATCCCTATTTTTACGAGGAGCCCCTCCGCCCGGAACATATTCCCGCTTGGGCGCGCTTACGTGCCCAGATGCAGGTGCCACTTGCAACAGGGGAATCTCTCTACACCCGCTTTGAGTTTCTAGATTTGATTGCGGCACAGGGGGCTGACATCATTCAGCCGGACGTTTGCGTGTGTGGTGGGTTGCTAGAGATGCGAAAAATCGCCGCAATTGCAGAGGCACACTACGTCAGTGTTGCACCCCACAACCCGATGGGTCCGCTTGCCACAGCTGTCAACGTTCATTTCGCAGCGGCAACCCCAAACTTCAAAATCTTGGAGTATCTTCTGCCGGCAGAGACAGAATGGAACGCTTGGGTAGGCGAGCCGTACCTACCGAAAGATGGATATTTGGAATTGCGCGACCGGCCCGGCCTCGGCATAGAGGTGAACGAAGCGGCGATTACGGACAACGAATACATCCATTGGCAACGCACCTGTCCTATCCGGCCTGACGGTTCAACCGGGTATATTTAAGGAATAATCGCCAACAACGCATCAGCGGTGACTTTCCGCAATATACGCCCGCAGATGTTTCAACGCGCGTCCATCATCCATCGCTGATTTTGTTCGCCGGATAGCATCCTCCGCATCTGGGCATAGTCCTAATAGGTAATCTACCATCGCTGTGTTGAGGAGAATCCTATCGTAGATATGCCCCTTCTGTCCGGAGAGAGCGGCTATTCCTGCTTCAGCAAAAGCGTGCGCGCTAACAATGTTTGGACGCGGACTCCGGGCGTAGTGAAATCCGTAAGTTGCTGGATTGATATCCATCGCAAAGTCTTCGCGCTGTCCATCACTCCGGCGAAAGCCTTGAGAATAGTTAACCGCCATTCTATTTTTGGTGGAGGACTTTCCGAGGCGGAGCGCGTAATGGCTTGTGCCTTCCTCGCCCTTGACCGCGACTGCGCCCTGGAACCCGCGCTCCCACGCCAATTGGAGTAGCGGTTTTTCATAACCGATATGGTAGTAGCCAAGCACCATATAGTTCGCTTCTCGCGCCGAAAAGAATTGCTGTGCCTTCTCAGTTGCTGCCCAAGGTGGACGTTTCTTGATATGCACCCGCAATTCGCGCAAATCGTAAGCGGTGCGGCAATACTCGCGCTGGCTGATGTACCCAAACCCGACTGATTTGTCTGTAATCAGCGAGGCGGTTTGTGCGAGAGATAAATTGGTATTTGCGCCGAGTGCTTTCAAAATCGATTCTTCGGTTATACCATTTTTCGGGGGCATTGCATCTACACCATGAAGAAGGGAGGCTTCTCCGAGTGCGGCACGGACAGCCGCTACAAAGAGCGTCGGGCGAAAATAGCGCGTGGCACCATCGTAAGGCTGCCCAAAATGTGTTAATGCTGCAACGTCAATAGGTTGAACCTCCTCCGGTCCGAAAAACGCATCAAGATAGCCTCGCACCTCCTGATAGATTTCGCGGTTCATCCGTTGCCCGATAAGCGCGGCACCTTTGAGTGCGGGGCTGACATCATCGCTGAGAATGGCTTTGCACATCTCACGGGTTTCGACGTAACTTAAATGTTTTGCCCGCAAAATCTTTTCCAGCGCGTTCACGACAACTGCCTCTGTCGGATTCGCCGGTATGTACCCTTGCTCAGGGTTCATGAGGTATTGGATTTCTGGTGGAAGTTGCTTTGTGAGTAACGGGTGGTATTTATGAAACGCTTCTCGCTCTGCCGGGCTCCACCGGGTCGCTTTTGGGAAGTAGGCGCGGAGCGTCATCGCGGCGAAAAACGCGCCCATCTGTGCCGCGGACACCGTCTCCGATCTTGCCAACTTGCCTTCCACAGATTGTAAAATAGTCTCAAGAATTGCGTCAGGCCGCGGTCCGGCGGAAGGTTTTATGCCTAACGGGCGCGTCTGGTGTGGCCCGGTGCAAACACGTGCTTGCGCTTCAAGTAGTTCAGGGTTGGGTCCCGGGTATTGCGGTGTGTACATCTTTCATACTTCCTCTTTCAGCATCAGGTTGAGTTTATTATACGAAGTTACTTCAAATTGCAAGGGAAGTGCTTAGGCATGCGTAAGCTTGGCACTAGCAAAAGCACTATCCAAGTTATTTTGAATTGTAAGGGCGGTGCCCTGTCTCTGGCCGCCTTCGGCACCCTCGTTAATTTGGTATTATACCACATTCTGCCCTTTAAAACAAACATCTGACGCAGTAAAATGATATTTTTCAATGTATCTGTTCCTATTTGCTATTTCGTTTTTCTATAAACTTCGCATTTTTCGGTTGACACCACTACCAAGTTATCGTATAATGAATTTAATATTTTCTTTTAACGCACTGATTCCTCGATACATTGCCATGCTTTTAACAATATCAACCCAATATGCTCCAGCAACAGACCTTGGGTATCTGTTGCATAAACATCCAGCGCGAATTCAATCCTTTGGGCTAGCTTTTGGGCAAGCGCACGTCTTTTATCCAGAAGCGCGTACCGAGAGGTGCACGGCTGCACTGCTTCTGGATGTCGATTCTGTTGGACTTATCCGCCGCCCACAAGGGCAATTTGGAGAAAATTTCGCGCTGGCACAGTACGTCAGCGATCGCCCTTACGTTGCTTCGTCGTTTTTGAGCGTCGCAATCGCGCAGGTGTTTAGCAGCGCGTTGTCGGGCAAAAGCAAAGAACGCCCACAACTCGCGGAGACCGCGATTCCTTTAAGTGCGAAGCTATCCATCCTCCCATGTCGCGGCGGAGAGAAATTGTTGCGGCGACTTTTCGAGCCGCTCGGTTATAAGATAAGGGCGGAGAGACATATCCTAGATGCACGATTCCCGGATTGGGGCGAGAGCCGTTATTTCACGGTAACCTTGGAAAACACATGTCGTTTGAGCGAACTCCTCACGCATCTTTACGTTTTGATTCCTGTGCTTGATGATGAAAAACACTATTGGGTTGGCGAGGCGGAAATCGAAAAACTGTTAAAACATGGTAAAGATTGGCTCACCGCTCATCCAGAACAAGAATCCATTGTCCGTCGCTACTTGAAACATCAACGCCTGCTTACCCATCAAGCACTTGCCCAATTGTGCGAAGAAGGTGCTCAACAAACTGACGAGGCAATTCTGGCACAAGAAGAAGCGCAGGTTGAAGAGCGAATCGGTCTGAACGAAGTCCGTTTGCGAACGGTCACCGAGGTCCTCAAACAGTGTGGCGCGACACGCGTTCTCGATTTGGGGTGCGGAGAGGGAAAACTTCTCCGCAGGCTGTTGGCTGAAAAACAGTTTGAAAACATCGTTGGGATGGACGTTTCACATCGCGCACTAAAAATCGCACAAGACCGGCTCCATTACGATCGGCTGCCAGAAAAGCAGAAAGAACGCCTTGACCTGTTCCAAGGCTCGCTCGGCTATCGAGATAAACGCCTCGCTGGATACGATGCAGCTGCGGTTATAGAGGTAATCGAACACTTAGATGTGCCACGACTTGCGGCTTTTGAGCGAGTACTTTTCGAGTTTGCCCGCCCCCGGACGATTGTGTTGACGACACCAAACATAGAATACAACGTGAAATTTGAGAACCTACAGGCCGGGCACTTTCGGCATAAAGATCACCGTTTCGAGTGGACAAGAGACGAGTTTCAGTCTTGGGCAGCTGGTACTTCCAAACGCTTCGGTTACGCAGTCGTGTTTCACCCCATTGGACCAAGGGCTGAAGACGTTGGCTCGCCGACGCAGATGGCAGTCTTTACCCGAGAAGGTCGGGAAGAGGAAATAACATGATTCTAAAAATTCCTGAACCTTCCCTTGTACTCCTCATCGGAGCTTCAGGCTCAGGCAAGTCCACCTTTGCACATAAGCATTTTAAGCCGACCGAGGTGCTTGCATCCGATTTCTGCCGAGGTCTTGTTTCGGACGATGAAACCGACCAAGGGGCAACAAACGATGCGTTTGAGGTGCTGCGGTTCATCGCAGCAAAACGGCTCGCTGCCGGGAAATTGACAGTCATTGACGCAACCAACGTCCAGGTCGACGCGCGAAAACCCTTGCTTGCACTGGCGCGCGAATATCATTACTTAACTGTTGCTATTGTGTTTAACTTGCCTGCAAAACTTTGTCAGAAAAGAAACGAGGCACGTCCCGACCGTGATTTAAAACCGCATGTCGTACGGCAACAGAGCCATCAACTTCGTCGCTCACTGCGCGGTCTCAAACGCGAAGGTTTTCGGCACTTCGTCTATCTAATGTCCACGCCGGAAGCGGTTGAAGCCACCTGCGTGGAACGGCAGCCACTGTGGCCAAACCGCACAGACGAACTGGGACCCTTTGACATCATTGGTGATATTCACGGCTGTTTTGATGAACTTGCTGAGTTGCTCGAAAAACTCGGTTATCAAATTTCAATAGGTATGGATGGCAACACTATTGTTGAGCCCCCACAAGGTAGAAAAGCAATTTTCGTTGGAGATTTTGTGGACAGGGGGCCAAAGGTTGTCGAAGTATTGCGCCTTGTCCTGGGGATGCACAAGGCTGGCGTGGCAATCTGCGTACCGGGGAATCATGATGTCAAACTGGTTCGGGCACTTCGCGGCAAAAATGTGAAGCCGACGCACGGGCTGGCGGAATCACTAGCTCAATTAGAGGAAGAATCAACCGAATTTAAAACGCAAATTGCAGAATTTCTAGATGGCTTGGTGAGTCACTACGTGCTTGACGACGGAAAGTTAGTCGTTGCACATGCCGGGATGAAGGCGGAATTACAAGGACGGGCATCGGGGCGCGTGCGAGAATTCGCACTGTATGGCGAAACTACCGGAGAAACCGATGAGTTCGGCTTACCGATTCGGCTCGATTGGGCGGAGGAGTATCGTGGTACCGCCATGGTTGTCTATGGGCACACGCCAGTCACCGAGCCGCAATGGGTAAACCGTACAATAAACATTGATACCGGCTGTGTTTTCGGCGGCAACTTGACAGCGTTACGATACCCTGAAAAAGAGCTCGTGTCTGTCTCGGCACACCAGACATATTATGAACCGACGAAACCACTTCTTGATGAAGTGGATAAACTAGCTTCTGTCAAAACGCAGGTATATGATGATATCCTAGACATCAATGATGTGCTTGGAAAGCGCGTTATCAGCACGCGGTTACATCGCAACGTGACAATCCGTGAAGAGAATACGATCACCGCGCTGGAGGCTATCAGCCGTTTCGCTGTAAACCCAAAATGGCTTATATATCTTCCACCCACAATGTCTCCAACCGAAACAACGAACAGACCGGGTTTACTTGAACATCCAGCCGAGGGATTCGCTTATTATCACAAACAGGGTGTAGCCAACGTCATCTGGGAAGAAAAACACATGGGGTCGCGCGCTATCGTTGTTGTTTGTCGAGATATAGAAACTGCCAGGAAGCGATTTCGTATTGCAGACGACACCCTTGGCATCTGTTACACACGGACAGGTAGACGTTTCTTTGATGATACCGCGATTGAAACCGAATTGTTGAGACACGTAAAAGCAGCAATAGACAAGGTCAATTATTGGGAGACTTTCCATACAGATTGGATCTGTCTTGATTGCGAGTTAATGCCCTGGTCGGTTAAGGCACAGGAACTGTTACGACAACAATATGCACCGGTAGGGACATCGGCTCGTGTCGCTTTGGGCGAAGCGATTTCCGCCATAGAAACTACTGCTGAACGAGGCGTTGACGTGAATCGTCTCTTGGAGGACTACCGCCAGCGCGCAGAATCCGTGAGCGAATATAGCAGCGCTTATCAGCAATACTGCTGGCCTGTCCAATCCATTGCAGATCTAAAGCTGGCTCCGTTCCACCTCCTTGCGACGGAAGGTGCGGTGTATTTTGACAAATCCCACTTGTGGCACATGCAAACGCTTACGAAACTCTGTCAAAGTGCTGAGGATGCCCTGTTGTTCGCAACTCGGTACGGAACGGTAGATTTGACCGGCAACACAAGCCAAACGGAAGCGATTCGGCGGTGGGAAGAACTCACGGAGAGCGGGGGTGAAGGCACAGTCATCAAACCGCTGAATTTTATCGTTCAAGGCAAGCGCGGGTTGGTACAACCCGCTGTAAAATGCAGAGGTCGCGACTATCTGCGGATAATCTACGGCCCTGAATACACATTGCCTCACAACTTAGAGCGTCTACGTTCCCGCGGGCTCTCTCACAAACGCTCCCTCGCGCTTCGAGAGTTTGCATTAGGCGTTGAGGCACTTGAGCGTTTCGTTTGTCGCGAGCCGTTGTCTCGTGTTCATGAATGTGTTTTTGGCGTTTTGGCTCTCGAAAGTGAAGCAGTCGATCCAAGACTCTGATGCATATCCCATAAATATCCAAGCGTGCTGAAGCAGTTTGGAAAAGCGTTTTTTTGTTATTCCTTGCGGAGTAATTGAGAGTGCAAGATAGGTCTGACGATACACTGTAGATGTCGTTGGAGGAGAGGTTCATCACGCATTGAATGCACGTCGCATTTGGGCGCAGTGGTATATTACCCCTGCAAAGCAGGGGAAACCGATACCATTACGCCGCAAAAATGCGTGACTAACTCTTGACGCAAGGTTTAGATATGGCTTCGGAGAACCCACGGAGTGTGCCGGCTACTTTCTTCAATGTTTTTTTGATGAAAATCGGCGTGAATTGCAACAAAGACTACAAATGAAGATTCAACGTTTTCAATTAAACATATTATTAATCCTCAGTTTTAGCTTAGCCGTTAGCGGATGCAATGATCCGGCTCCTATTGCTGGCGAGCCAGAAAACGACTCCGAAGTCGTGCTTCAAGACTATCTGCTCGCTGAGGGCGAGACGTGGCACCCTGAGAAAACTTACACTGTACATGGAACATTGGAAATTCCACCCGATGTAACGCTTGAGATTTTGCCTGGTACCACCGTTAAATTCGGCCGCGATGCCCTTGTCAAAGTGAGAGGCGTGCTAAAGGTGGGAACCTCCCTATCACAAGGCGGATTAGGCGAACCGGTACACCTAACTTCAGATAATATCGGACCGCAACCGGGGGATTGGAAGGGCATTCTCTTCGACCACACGCATGACTTAGAGAGCTTTCTGAGGGGAACAATCGTAGAATACGCAACCGTCGCGCTTGACATCAAAACGACTTCCCCCACCGTGGTAGATTGCACGCTTCGTTTGAATAAAACGGCAATCGCTTTAGACGGTAGCAACGCGAAAATTCAACACAACGAAATTCTTGACAACAACACTGGGATTAGCACCACCGGTCGCCAAACCCGTCCACAAATTGAGAAAAATAACGTTACCAAAAACGAAACAGGAATTATCTGCGAAAATGTGCAGTCCATCATTCGAGACAATAACCTGAACGGCAATATCCACGCCCTACGTTTACAAGTAAAGTTCGACTTGCAGATAGCCAACAATTGGTGGGGGACACCTGTCACTGAAGAAATAGATAGGGTGATTTTAGATGCAAGCGACCGGGACATCATTAATAAACAGGTAGGCAACGTCTATTATCAACCGATTGCAGAGACACGTATTGTCGATGCGGGCCCACGGTAGGGGCGGTCTCCGCATCGCGACTTCTTACACGGGAGTAAGGCAGTTATGCTGACAATTCTGAACATTTCGCAAAATCATTATATCCGGGGCGGTTCCGACCGGGACTTTTTCACGATGGGTGTGTTGTTACAAAAACATGGGCACCGATGGGATAATGCAATAGATGCGTAATTTTCTGAAAAATGTGGTGGCAACTGTTGTCTGTCTATCGGGCATGCCTATTCTCATTCGGGAGTGGGTTTGCCGGAACCGGGTTGCCATTCTCATGTATCACGATGCGAAGCCGGCGGTTTTCGAGAAGCATATCGCCTATCTCTCACGCCATTACACGGTTATCTCACTGGATACCCTTGTCTCTGCTATCCACCGAAAGGATTTTTCAAGGATTCCCTCGAAGAGCGTTGTGATTACAATTGACGATGGGCACGCGGGTAATATCGCGCTCTTGAGGCTTTTCAAGCAGTACCACATTCGTCCAACACTCTATGTCTGCACGCAGATTATCAATACACATCGGCATTTCTGGTTCAAAATAGCGGGCCAATCCAAGGCGGAGAGAGAAAAACTGAAAGGGCTCCCGAATGCTGAAAGGTTAGCACACCTTAGACATGCGTTTAACTTTGAACCTGAAAAGACGTATCCAGACAGGCAAGCCCTGAATATCGCGGAAATGAAAGAGATGGGAGGGCGTGTTGACTTTCAACCGCATACCCAATTCCATCCAATCCTTCCGCACTGCACGGAAACGGAATGTAGGCAAGAAATTCTTGGTAGCAAAGCGGATTTAGAGAAACTTTTGGGGATTGAATGTTTTCATTTCAGTTACCCGAACGGCGATTATACTGAACGCGATATTGAGATTGTGCGCTCGGGCGGATTCCGCTCTGCGCGCACCACAGATATAGGATGGAACACGCTAGAGACTGCACCATATCGACTGAAGGTGGTTCCCATCGCCGATGATGCTGGCCTGACTCTTTTCCGCGCCCAACTCACGACAATTCCGCAACGGCTTAGTAAATGGATAAATTCTTTATCGTGGAGAAAATAAGTTGACAAAATCCTACCGTGTCTACGTTAAGAACGCTTACCGGCAATTAAAACCTGGCACAAGGCAATGGACCTTGATGCACTGAGTATAGACGCTACCTAGAGGGAGATTCCGAAGGTAATTTTTGCTTGACATTTTCTGTTCGGTATGTTACAATATTTGCAGGTTGAACCTGAGGTTCCTCAAGGTTTCCTCAAATTTATCGCTTCCGCATCATTATTTACGCGAAACCCTATATTTTGTAGGGAGGTGGTTTAAATGGTTTTCCTAACAGGTAACAGAGGCTACATTGGAGGACACTTGTCTCGGGCGTACCCGCCGGCGAAAACACTTGATGAAGATAAGTGTTTTCAGCGTTGGGAGACGTTGTTTGCCAAAACGCGCGATTCGATAGAACAAGCAACAATGATTATTCATTGCGGCGCAATAGCGGATGCATTCTATCAAAATCCTGACATCTTCAAGTGGAATTACGAAGCGACAAAGCAAATTGCCGATGTAGCGCGTCAGGAAAACACCTTTCTGATTTTTATATCATCCTGCGCAGCCATCGCTCCGAATTCGCTATATGGCTGGTCCAAACGAGTTGCTGAGGACTACATCCAAGCAAACAATAAAAAGTATTGCATTTTGAGACTCTACAATGTGTACGGTGCCGAGGACCATCGCCCACCTGAAAAACACTCTGTACCTGAAAAACTCATGCGGCGGACGCTTCGCTATGTGTTCTATCCCTTTCGCCGGGACTATATCCACGTAGAGGATGTAGTTCGTGCGGTTCGCTATGTTGAAGAGTTAAATATCACCGGCACCTATGATGTTGGGACAGGACAAGCTGTTGAGGTGAAAGAGTTGGCAAAGTTAACTGATGGCGGATTCTATACTGAAACGACGGCTGCGGCTGTTTTGGGTGAAAATCATCCACCGCTCAAACTGCAAGCACGCCCAAAGTATATGCTTCCTGGCTTTAAACCCGTTCGAGATGTGTTTTCTGAGTTTGTTCGCACCTAGATGGGAGTCACACCTGTCTTGCATTCTCAATTCTCCGCAAGGAATGACGAAAAGAATGAACACTATTCTGAATGTCTCGCAGAACCATTATGTACGCGGCGGTTCCGACCGCTACTTTTTTATGCTCGCCGAGTTGTTGAAAAAGCACGGACATCAAGTCATCCCGTTTACAGCGGCGAGTGCTAAAAATGAACCGTCTGAATGGGAACACTATTTCCCACGCGGTGCGGATTTTGAGCAACCGGGGGTAGGTGACTTGCTGCGCTTTTTATATTCACGCGATGCTGTTAAATCGATTCGCCGGTTGCTAAATGACACAGAAATTGACCTCGCACATTTCCACATCTACTACGGTAAACTGACTACCTCAATTTTGGACAGACTCAAAAAAGCGGGTATCCCGCTTATTCAGACGTTACATGATTATAAGTTGACGTGTCCAGTTTATAGTCACCTCTCAAACGATGAGATTTGTGAGGCGTGTGCAGGTAAACACTTTTGGCGAGCGCTCCCGAAACGATGCAATAGGGGTTCACTTGCACGCACTGCGTTGAGCGTTACCGAGTCTTATGTCTCTCAGATGCTTGGTGCAGTTAGCAAGTTCGATCATTTCATTTCAGTCTCTCACTTCCTCCGGAAAAAGATGATGTCACACGGTATTCCTGAAGATAAAATATCAACTGTTCACAACTTTGTTGATGTCTCCGACATCACGCCGAGTTTCGATAGAGGGAACTATGTGCTCTATTTCGGGCGGGTGCATCGGAGCAAAGGAATTTTGACGCTGATAGCGGCAGCAGCACCACTCAAGCACGTACCACTCTATATCGTCGGAGATGGCGAAGCGGTGCCTGAAGCCCAGCGCATGCTTGAACAGAAGGGATGTGAACATATTCACCTTCTCGGTTTTAAGCAGGGCGATGAACTCCGTGAACTGATTCTGAACAGCATTTGTACGGTCTTGCCATCCGAGCTGTATGAAAACTGTCCCATGTCCGTTTTAGAAGCCTATGCTTACGGCAAACCGGTCATCGGGGCTGATATTGGCGGGATTCCGGAACTAATTGACGATGAGGTTGATGGGTTTCTTGTTCCTTCCGGTGGAACGGAAGCCTTGAGAAATAAATTGCTGTGGATGTCCGAACATAAAGACGAAGCTGTAGAGATGGGGCGCGCGGGTCGACGCAAGATGGAAACAGAGTTTAATGCAGACATTCACTACCAAAAGATTATGGATGTCTATCAACAATTTTTGTAGCAGCTATCTCTTAAATATGATTTTGTTAGACGGTGTCCTCGTGCAGAAGACTTCTACAACTGTTTATGAGATGTTCGTAAGAATCTTTGGTAAGCATCGTTTTTTTTGACAATTGAAACCCGATATGGTATAATTTATTAGTAAAGGGCTGCCTACTTAATAGTGATGGGCTTCGTTTCTTCAAGCCTCGCTAATAAATTGGCCGCCTTTCGTAACTTTTTAATTTACAATTCAAAATGAGGTGAATTAACATTGCTAAAATTTAAGATAACCTTAATGACTATTTTAATCGGCTGTGTTGCCTTCATATCCTGCGAACGTGCACAGCAATTAGTAGGGCCGGCTATGCCGGATAAGGACACGATCGAACCCAGTGACATGATGGAACCCGGCGGCGTGATGGAGATGACAGATATGGGCGACTCATCTGTGACAGAGCCCTCTGTCGTTATTAACGAACTGATGGCAGACAACGACAATACCTTCGCTGATCCACAGGGGGACTATGACGACTGGCTTGAGCTGCACAACCCCGCCGATAATGCTGTGCTGCTCACCGGAATGTATCTTACTGACAAAGAGGACGATCCCACAAAATGGGAATTTCCTGAAAACACCGAGATTCCAGCAAATGGGTACTTGATTGTGTGGTTAGATGAGGACGGTGAAGATGCACCAGAAGGGCTGCATGCTAACTTCAAACTGTCTAAAGGCGGCGAAATGGTCATGCTTGTGGATACCGATGCCCGTGGCAATCAAGTGTTGGATAGCATTACATTCGGAGAGCAGGAGATGGACGTTGCTTTTGGACGCTGGCCGAACGGCACAGGCAATTTCCAAGTTGTCCAGGCGACGCCTGGGGCACCAAACATGACAAACTAGCACCCGAATAACTACCTAAAGTTGTTTCAGTGAAGTCTAAGTATTAAAGCTTATCTTCTGAAGTGACCGACTCGGTTTGACAAGTGGAATACTGGGAGATTGGAAGATAGCAAACAGCACGAAGGCAAGCCCCGCAAAGCGGGGTAATAGCCTTTTGCTGTTTGTTCCATTCTTCCTGTCTTTTGCGGCGAGTAGGTGATATCCCCCGCAAAGCGGGGGCTAACACCCTTTGCGCCCAAATGCGACGTGCATTCCAGTCTTCCTCTAATCTTCCTCTAAAGTGTAAAATTGATTTTCTAGGATTGCTCGAAGGTGTATAAATTTTGCGGCGTAATGGTATCGGTTTCCCCTGCTTTGCAGGGGTAATATACCACTGCGCCCAAATGCGAGGTGCATTCTTGAAACTTTTCAAATATACCAAATTAATGCGCACACGCCGCTCAAGTCAGAACTTGGGACTCCTCCATGTCGTCAGTTTAATTCTCACTGTGTGCGTGAGCTTTTTGACACCACACCGGATATTAATCGCACAGACCGTCCACATCCCAGACGCTGCCCTCCGTGCCGCTCTTCAGTCGGCACTCGGCAAAGAGGCGGGTGATGACATCACTCAGATAGATATGGCAAGTGTGGAAGTGCTTCAAGCCAGTAGATGTCGCTTTGTGAGACTAAAGGATACAGGAAATTGGGGAACACCGAACCGGTGGATATGCGAGCCTACCGATAATACGTTTGCATCTGCCGTTAAAAATCTGACAGGTCTTGAATTTGCTGTCAATCTGACTGAGCTGCATCTGGGGCGTAATCAGATATCGGATGTATCCCCACTCGAGAATTTAACAAAATTGACCTACCTAGATCTTGGTGCTAACTGGCGCATATCGGATGTGTCCCCACTCGAAAACTTGACAAACTTAACGTTCTTAAATCTGCGAGGTAACCAGATATCAGATGTGTCCGCGCTCAGTGGTTTGACAAAACTGGTTGACTTGGACGTTCACGTCAATCAACTTTCAGATCTAACCCCACTCAAAAATCTGACAAATCTAATGTTTCTAGGGATGCGCGACAATGAACTATCGGATGTGTCCCCACTCGAAAACTTGACAAAATTGACACACCTAAGTCTTAGAGATAACCAGATATCGGATGTGACACCCCTCAAAAACTTGACAAATCTGACAGCATTAGATGCTCAATCCAATCGGATATCGGATATATCCCCACTCGAAAATTTGACAAAATTGGTTTTTCTTGACATTGATAGCAACGTGGTATCGGATGTGTCCGCACTCAAAAACCTGACAAAACTGGGACGCTTGGATATTTCCGACAATGAAATATCGGATGTGTCTTCACTTGAAGATTTGATAAGACTGGGACGCTTGGATATTGACGACAACCCATTATCGGATGTGACACCACTCAGAAATTTGACCAACCTTGTATTTCTGGATCTTGACGACAACCAGATATCGGATGTGACACCACTTAAAGATTTAGTAAGACTGAGATGGCTGGATCTTGACGACAACCAGATATCCGATATATCTCCGCTCATGAACTTAACAAACCTGACATACTTAGATCTTGATGGCAACCAGCTATCAGATGTGTCTCCGCTGATGGCTTTGACAAGATTAACGGAACTGGATCTTGATGGTAACCAGCTATCAGATGTGTCTCCGCTCAACGTTTTGAGAAACCTGACGCTCCTAGACCTTCACGACAACGAAATATCAGATATTGTTCCACTCAGAGACTTGATAAAGTTGACAGTGCTAGATCTTGACGACAATCAGATATCGGATATTTCGCCTCTCAAAAATTTGATACATCTGACAGAACTGGATCTTGATGGCAATGAGGTATCGAATGTGTCTCCGCTCAGTGGTTTGGTAAACCTGACGGTGTTAGATCTTCACGACAACCAGATATCAGATTTCTCCCCGCTCGCCGGGTTGATAGAGAATCTGGTTGAATATGATAACAGCAATCAAACAATACCGTCCCCCAAAACAGCTGATGTCAATCGCGATGGTGTTGTAAATATTTTAGATCTCGTTTTAGCGGCATCCAACTATGACGATCCCGACTTGGCGGCACTCGCACAGATGAACATCTATCCGGATGTCAATAGTGATGGGGTTGTTGATGTGAGGGACTTAGTCGCCATCGCTGCGGAGATAGGTTCAGCTGCTGCTCCCACAAAAGGCTATTACCCCGCAAAGCGGGGCTTGCCTTCATCCAGCAAACGTACCGTTGATATATCTAACCTCACTGCCGAAAATCTCAAGCAGTGGATCCGTCTCGCTAAGCAACTTGATACACAAGACCCGCGAATGCAAAATGGGATTACTGTTCTGGAGCAGCTCTTAGCAGCCCTAACCTCGGCAGAGGAGCTACCGAAAGAGACAGCACTGCTGGCAAATTATCCAAATCCGTTTAATCCTGAAACATGGATACCGTATCAGTTGTCAAGACCGTCCAAGGTTGTTATATCTATCCATTCTGCGAATGGGCAACTTGTTCGAGCGTTGGCGTTGGGGTACTTGCCTGCTGGCGTATATTCCAGTAAATCCCGTGCTGCGTATTGGGATGGTAGGAATGAGTTGGGTGAATCAGTGGCGAGTGGGGTTTATTTCTATACGCTCACCGCAGGGGATTTCACGGCTACCGGCAAAATGCTTATCCGAAAGTAATACCAAGTTGCGCGTGAATGCACGTCGCATTTTTATTTCTTACATTTTGTGCTTGGGGCCTTGGGTTATACCGAAAATGAAGGTTGGGTGGTGCCACTCTCTGTATTGGTGCTCACCGTATGCCCTCATGCTGATAGAAATTATCCCTCCTGATTTAATTGTTGACATATTTAATTTTACCAATTTTTTCTTGAAATCAAGCGAGTGCTATGTCCATCCCGAAATGAGGGATATATGCGTTTGTCGTCGCGTCATTCATGGCGCATGGGGAGGTGCAATGAGCAGAAAGCATATAACGTCTGAAGCCTCAGACAAAACATTGCATTACAACCTCTTCTGAGATTTACCTTGTGTCAGTAGCCCCAACTTGCTTCCTAAATTCTCCGCAAGGAATGTCGAAAAAGTGGCACAGAATTTGCTAACATTAAGTGACAAACGGATTGAAAATAAAACGTTATAACATTTGCTCGTAGGTGCAATAGCTAATAAAAACAACCTGAAGCAACGACAAGGAGCAGGCACCGCGTCGGGACGCTCACAGACAGGTGTTTAGATCATGAACGAAGTTGTCCAATTTCTGAACAAATCTATGATATTATCTATCTGCCTTCACCTGATAGGTGTGGGCATTGCCTCCCTGTCTATCATTGGTACAACAGATAAACATGGCGATAGTATTGTTGCTGAGTTTGTTTCTCTGCCGAAGACAAAACCTATTCTTACGCCACGTCAGTTAAAACAGGTTATCCCGGAAACGACTCAACCACACCTGCTGCACTCCCAACCGCCGCGCATCCAGACGATTGTGACAGCTGCTCATGTGCCAGAAACAGACTCGCGATTCTTGGTTACTACAGTACCGGTTTCTACTGTTCACGCGATTGCACCGTCAGAAACAGGCAACGCATTAAACGGAGTTCACACCGGCTTAACGATGCGTCGTACACCTTTGAATGCAGAGTTGACAAAGTTTGCACTTAAACCGATACCACACCCCGAGTTAACAAGTTCAAGTACGGCAGCAAGTTGTGAGGTAGCAGAACTTCCAGCGATTCCGACGCTTTCACAACCGCTAGGATTAAAAGTCGCATCAGAAACCTCCGACGAGAGCTACAGAGAATTGCCAAACCTAACTTGCAACCTCATTACTCCGCAAGGAATAACAGGAGCATAATCTCTTGAAACTTTTCAATTATGCCGATACACAACTCTCAAGCCAAAACATGGGACTTGCACCTGTCGTCAACTTGACTCTCATTGTGTGCTTTCTCTTTTTGGCACTACATCGTCCAGCAACTGCACAGACCGTCGACATTCCGGACCCCGGTCTTCGTGCTGTTATTGAGGCGGCATTAGGTAAAGAAGCAGGTGTCGACATCACGCAATCGGAAATGAAGAGCCTGGAATCCCTTCAAGCCAACAGATGCCGCTTTTTGACGTTGTCAGAAAAGGGATGGTTTACACCAGTAGCAGAACGGTGGATATGCGAATCTACCGATGATACGTATGTATCCAGCATTCAAGATCTAACAGGTCTTGAGTTTGCTACCAATCTGATAGAGCTGGAGCTTAGTCGTAATCAGATATCGGATGTGTCCCCTCTCAAAGATTTAATAAACTTGACACACCTCTCTCTTATAAACAACCGGGTATCGGATGTATCCCCGCTCAAAAACTTGACAAATCTGAGAGAACTAGATCTTCTTGACAACCGGGTATCGGATGTATCCCCGCTCAAAAACTTGACAAATCTGACACACCTCTCCCTTAGAAGCAACCAAATATCGGATATATCCCCGCTCAAAAACTTGACAAATCTGACGTATATCTCGCTTAGAGATAACCAAATATCGGATGTATCCCCGCTCAAAAACTTGACAAATCTGATACAACTGAATCTTCTTGACAACCGGGTATCGGATGTGTCCCCGCTCAAAGATATGACAAACCTGAAACATCTGGATCTTGACGACAACGCGATATCGGATGTGTCCCCACTTAAAGATATGACGAATCTGATACACCTGGATATTTCCGACAACGCGATATCAGATGTGTCCCCACTTAAAGATATGACGAATCTGACAGGGCTGGATCTTGACAGCAACGGAATAGTGGATATATTTTCTCTCAAATATTTAACAAATTTGACAACCTTGGATCTTGCCCACAACGAGATATCGGATCTGTCCGCGCTCAAGACTTTGGCTAAACTGAGAAGGCTAGAACTTGACGACAACAGGATATCACATCTGTTCCCACTCAACGGTCTGACAGATCTAACAGAGTTAGATCTTGATGGCAACCGGATTTCAGACGTGACACCACTCAAAGGTCTGACAAAACTGACAGTGCTGCATCTGAGCGACAACCAAATATCTGATTTCTCGCCGCTTGCCGGAGTGATAGAGAATCTGGTAGAGTACGATGCCAGCAATCAAACAGAACCGCTTACCAAGGTGGAGGATGTAAATCGTGATGGTATTGTGGATGCGGCAGACCTTATCTTAGTTGCTCTTAATTATCGCAATCCTGATTTTGCTAATTCCGCTCAGTTTGATATCTATCCGGATGTCAATGGGGATAGTGTTGTGGATGTGAGAGACTTAGTCGCTGTCGCTGCAGAGATAGATGCTGCTTCTGCTGCCCCCGCGCTCATGAAAAAAACAGCCGAGACAACTCCATTCACTGTCGGGAATCTTTTGAAGTGGATATTACTTGCCAAGCAGCTGGAGGTACAAGAACCACGAATACAAAAGGGGATTACTGTTCTGGAACAGCTCTTAGCTGCTCTAACCTTCAAAGTGGTACCACCGAAAGAAACCGCCCTGCTAGCGAACTATCCAAATCCGTTCAATCCAGAGACATGGATACCGTATCAATTGGCAAGGTCTGCGGATGTTAATATCACCATCCATTCTGGGAATGGGCAACTTGTTCGGGTGTTCGTTTTGGGACACTTGCCTGCTGGGGTGTATTCCAGCAAATCCCGCGCAGCATATTGGGATGGTAGAAATGAATTGGGTGAATCAGTGGCGAGTGGCGTTTATTTTTATACACTCACGGCTGGAGATTTCACGGCTACCGGCAAAATGCTTATCCGGAAGTAAGACGAGGTTACGCCAGAACCGCTCAGTTAGCCCTTTTATAGTGAAGAATCGTTTCTTCACCATCACGTAGGGGCAGTGCCTTGTGCCTGCCCTCTTAGGAGTACAAATCTCTTGGAACTTTTTACATCGTATAACGCATCACCGCATCTACATTTTGGCGCAGCTTGCAAGCCAAAACTTGCAACTCAAACCTCAAACCATAACTTAAAATTTACTCGTGTCGTCATTTTTGTTTTTATCACGTGCATGCTTTTTTGGACACCATATCGGATAGCCGCTGCACAAACTGTACGTATTCCAGACGCCCACCTCCGTGCTGCTCTTGCGTTGGCATTGGGCAAAGAGCCGGGTGAAGACATCACGCAGGCGGATATGGCGAGTTTACAATCACTTCAAGCAAGCAGATGTCGCTTTTTGGCGTTGTCGGAAACGGTGCCAGATGTGCGACATCGATGGGTGTGCAGGGCTACCGATGATACGTTTGAATCTGGCATTCAAGATCTAACAGGGCTTGAGTTTGCTGTCAATCTGAAAGAGCTGCATCTGGGGCGTAATCAGATATCTGATTTGGCACCACTCAAAAAACTGACGAAATTGACATACCTAGACCTTGGGTTCAACCTGCGGATATCGGATGTAACCCCACTGAAAGATTTGACGAACTTGACCCGTCTGTATCTCAGATTAAACCGATTATCAAATGTATCCCCACTCAAAAATTTGATAAATTTGATAGAACTAGATCTTAACTGGAACCAAATATCAGACGTGTCCCCACTCAAAGATTTGACAAACCTGACATCCTTAGATCTTGGGCACAATAGGCTGTCTACTGTGTCTTCACTCAAAGATTTGATTAATCTGACAATTCTATATCTTCGCGAAAACGAGATATCAGATGTGTCCTTACTCGGTAATATGACGAACTTGACACGACTCTATCTCAGAGGTAACCGGCTAGTTGATGTCTCTTCACTCAAAGACCTGACAAATCTGAGAGAACTAGATCTTGAAGAAAACCAGTTATCGGAGGTGACACCACTTAGAGCTTTGACAAATCTAAGATGGCTGGATCTTGACTGTAACGAGATATTGGACATATCCCCACTTGAAAATTTGACAAAACTCACAACTTTGGATGTTTCGGACAATCAGGTGTCAGATGTGTCTCCCCTCAAAAATTTGATAAATCTGAGACGTTTGGATCTTGATGACAATCCCATATCAGATGTGTCTCCGCTCAAAGATTTGATAAATTTGATAGAGTTGGATCTTGACGATAACGAGATATCAGATGTGTCTTCGTTTACAGCTTTGACAAATCTGACGTGGCTAGATGTTGATGACAACGAGATATCGGATATATCCGCACTCAGCGTTATGACAAATCTTACATATCTGGATCTTGATGGTAATGAAATATCAGATGTGTCTCCGCTGAGGGCTTTGACAAGATTAACGGAACTGGATCTTGATGGCAACACAATATCGGATATATCCCCACTCGGAGGTATGATAAATCTGAAAATGCTGGATCTTCACGATAACGAAATATCAGATTTGTCCCCCCTCAGCGGTTTGATAAATCTGACAGTCCTAGATGTTGATGACAATCAGATATCAGATGTGTCTCCCCTCAAAGATTTGATAGGGCTGACAGAACTGGATCTTGACGGTAATCAGATATCGGATGTAGTCCCGCTCAAAGCTTTGACAAATCTGACAGTGCTAGATGTTAGTGGCAACCAGATATCGGATTTTTCTCCGATCGCCGGATTGATAGGGAATTTAGTTGAATATGATAACAGCAACCAAACAGTGCCACCCCTCAAGGCAACAGACGTGAACCGCGATGGCGTTGTGAACGTGACAGATCTCGCCTTAGTTGCATCCAGCTATCGCAATCCTGATTTTGCGGATTCTAATAGTTTTGGCATCTATCCGGATGTCAACGCCGATGGGCTTGTTGATGTGAAAGACTTGGTTGCTGTCGCTGCGGAGATAGATGCTACGGCTGCCGCTCCCACGCTCAGGAAAAATCCAATGGAGACACATAACCTCACTGCCGAGAATCTCACGCAGTGGATACATCTTGCCAAGCAACTTGATACACAAGAGCCTCACACGCAAAAGGGAATTACTGTTCTGGAGCAGCTCTTAGCAGCCCTAACCTCGGGAGAGGAGCTGCCGAAAGAGACGGCACTGCTGGCGAACTATCCAAATCCATTCAATCCTGAAACATGGATACCGTATCAGTTGTCGAAACCAGCGGCGGTAAATATCTCCATCCATTCTGCGAATGGGCAACTTGTTCGAGCGTTGGCGTTGGGGTACTTGCCTGCTGGCGTATATCACAGCAAATCCCGCGCTGCGTATTGGGATGGTAGAAATGAGTTGGGTGAGTCCGTGGCGAGTGGTGTCTATTTCTATACGCTCACTGCTGGTGATTTCATGGCTACCAGAAAAACCATCATCCGAAAGTAATACCAAGTTGTGAGCGACTCGCGAACAACTTTTTTGCGGCGTAATGGTATCAGCCCCTGCTTTGCAGGGGTAATATACCACTGCGCCCAAATGCGACGTGCATTTATTTCTTACATTTTACACTAGAACCATTTAGTTTTGCGGCGTAAACGCCCATAAGCGACGTGCATTTCGGTTTCCGCCTCTTGTAATTTTCCCGGTTTCCTGATTGAGGAACCATGCCAGTTCTACCATATATGCCGGTAAACCAAGTATTACGTGTTTTGAACCTGAAGGGGCAAGCGTCTCTCTGCCGATGTCAATGAAGACAGAGTCGTGAATCATTAAAATTGAAGAGATATCAGCCGACGCTACACTAATAGCATTAGTTGAACGCTTCTTAAGGCAGCTGTTGATGCCTGTTGAAGGAGTTGTGGAAACGAAACTCCATGCGAACTATCCGAATCCCTTTAAGCCCGAGACATGGATAAAGTTGCATCAGAAACCTCCGACGAGAGCTACGAGGCGCGCATTAGCGCGCGTTTTTGGTATCCTGCCAATGGTATTTGCCCCTGCAAAGCAGGGGTTTCATACCCATGCTGATTACTCCGCAAGGAATGACAAAAAACTAAAATAAAAGAGGCAAAAAATATGAAAAAAAACGTATTGGTTACTGGGGGCGCAGGCTTTATGGGTGCCCACGTTGTCAATGAACTCCTTCGCGACGGTAACCATCACGTGGTTGTGCTTGATGACCGGAGCGGTGGCTTTCGTGAAAACGTTAACCCTGCGGCAAAGTTCGTTGAAGGCAGCATCCTTGATGTTTCACTGGTAAATCGACTCTGTGAGCAGTATGAATTTAGTTATATCTACCATCTTGCCGCGTATGCCGCAGAGGGGCTCAGCCACTTCATCAAGCGATTTAACTATCAGAACAACCTCATCGGTAGCGTCAACCTGATAAACGCCGCGGTGAACTATAATGTCAAGCGGTTTGTGTTCACTTCTTCCATCGCTGTTTATGGTGCAAACCAACTTCCGATGCATGAAGCACTTATGCCGCTGCCCGAAGATTCCTACGGCATCGCTAAATACGCGGTGGAACAGGAGCTCATCGTCTCTAAACGGCTTTTTGACTTGGATTATACTATTTTTCGGCCCCACAATGTCTATGGGGAACTTCAGAATATCAGTGACAAGTATCGGAACGTCATCGGCATTTTTATGAATAACATCATGCAGGATGAACCGTTAGTTATCTTTGGGGACGGTGAGCAGACGCGTGCCTTCACGCATATCGCCGATGTCGCGCCGCATATTGCGCGATGTGTGGATATACCGGAAGCCTCGTGTGAGATTTTTAACGTCGGTTCGGATAAACATGTATCTGTCAATGACTTAGCAGACCTTGTCATGACAACTATGCAAAAGGAAGTCGCTGTAAAGCATTTTCGTGCAAGAGATGAGGTTAAACACGCCTATTGCTCCCATGAAAAGTTTCAGCAGGTTTTCGGAACCTCATCGCAGGTTAGGCTTGAGGAGGGACTCCATCGGATGGCAGCGTGGGCACAATCGGTTGGGCCTCGCCCGGCTACCGAGTTTAGCGCGATTGAAATTCGCAAAAATCTGCCAGAGGCTTGGAATCAGTAGAGCATCTCCGTTAATTCAGTTTCAAGGGTAGGCACAAGGCACTACCCCTACGGATTTTTCCGTTGATTGCTTTTTCCCCAAGGAACCGGGCGGGAGGGAAGCAAAGCGGGGGAAGAAGCTGCTCAAAATCGGGTTTCGTCATGAGTTCTAGAATTTTCTCTCCTAATTAACCTTGAGTCAGAAACCTCCGACGAGAGCTACAGTGCATTGTCACACCTGTCTTGCCACCTGATTACTCCGCAAGGAATGACAAAAAACTATGAATGGGTTTCGCAGCTTTGTGGAAAAAACTTGGCATTCTCCAACACGCTGGGTGATGGTGATTACTGCTGCTGGAATGGGCTTGGGGCTCATATTCCATGTGTTAATTCCAACCCGTTTCGGCGGAAGTGAAACTGCAGATGCCCTGATTGCCGCATTAAAGGTTGCGCTGTTAGTTGATACCATTGTCCGAGAAGGTGCTAAGTTTAGCCTTGTCCCGCTTTTTATTCAAGAACTTGCCCCTGCAAAGCAGGGGACATACCTTAATGAGGCAGCCTTGCGAGTCAGTGCCAAGTATCAATGTTTCACGAACGGCATCCTAAATTTTTCACTCGGTGTTGGCGTGGTTATTGTGCTCCTCATAGAAGCCTTTGCCCCATGGATTGCGAGTGGATTGCCCATGGAGGCACGATCGGAAATGACAACCTTATTGCGACTTTGTGCACCGCTGGTTATCTTTGGTTGTGGGAGTACGATACTGGGTGCTTTTCTCAACAGTCAGAGACGTTTCAAAACTGTTGCCCTCCGCAATGCACTGCCGCCAGGGATAGCCACCGCGGTCTTCCTACTGCTATGGGGTACGGAAAATCTTGCGCATTGGGTAGCGATAGCTTATGCAAGCGGCTTTGTGGCATACTTTGGGTGGTTGTGCATTGGGGTGCATCGAACGGGGCACCGATACCAGTTAACGTGGGTCTCTCTGGATATCCTGCGTTCGTTGAAAAACACAATTACTTTGCCAACGCTCGGCTTCGCAATCCGGCAGGTGACTGCCCGCTTGTTCGTTGAGGTGTATTTGGTAGCACAACTCGGAAAAGGCGCAATTACACTCTACAACAGTGCTTTCCGGATTTTTTCAGCGATACAGACGCTCATTGGTATCAGCATTGCCACAACAAGTTTGCCCGATATGGCAACGCCCGATGTGGCCGACAATAGGCACAAGTTGAGACGCATACTCCATCGAAACGCACGTGTCGTACTACTCATCGCGCTGCCAGTAACACTGTTGCTCCTCCTAGGCCACACAAAAATAATATCGCTTCTGTATCGCGGCGATAAATTTGATGAAGCGTCAATTCAGCAGATAGCCCAACTCCTCTTCTGGCTCAGCACAGGCACGGTATTCTCCTGTCTGATACCGGTGCTGAACGCCGGTCTCTATGCACAAAAAGCCTATTGGCTCGTTTTTAGAAACATGGTGACGATGGCAGTTTTAAACTTTGGCGTGGCTTACGGATTTGTGGTAGCATGGGGGCTTCTCGGCATCGCGTTAACTGTTTCAATCACTGCAGTTCTTGCTGTCGCGAATCTAGCCTATTTGCTCCGAAAAACCGGGATTTCATTGTATACGCGGGGCTGAGGTTATGATTTTTGTAAGAAATGGCTATCGGTTGTCAGCTTTCCGTAATTCCGTAATGTTGTCGCAGGTACAAAGTTGCATCAGAAACCTCCGACGAGAGCTACAGTGCATTGTTAGACCTGTCTTGCATTCTCATTACTCCGCAAGGAATAACAAAAAGATGACTTTAGAAAGAAAAGTCTGTGACTACCGCTATTTGATTGTCGGAGGCACTACGAAGGCTGCAACAACATCGTTGTTCGCCTATCTCGCCGCCCATCCATCAATTTGCGGTGCCACCTACAAGGAGACAAGGTTCTTTCTCGACAGTGATTATCCACTCCCCTCAAAATATAGATATAAAGGCGATGTGGAAGAATACGGACTCTTGTTTCCTCACAGTGATGAAGCGCAGCTCCGCCTGGAATCAACGCCGGACTATTTGTATTGCCCACGCGCGCTTGAGAGAATCGCCGCGTTTCTGCCACATGCAAAGTTAGTTTTCAGCCTTCGTGAACCGATTTCACGGTTAATTTCGTGGTATAGGTTCGCAAAACAGATTGGGAAATTGCCACAATCCCTCAGTTTTGATGCCTATGTCGAACGGCTTTTCAATGTTGTCGGGTCGAAACCACAGGGTACAACCAAGGTAGGAGCCATCTCCGAATCGCGAAAGGAACCGGGCGGGGGGGAACGCAACAACCTTATAGGTTCCGAGAGAACGCATACCGAGGAAAATCCGGGGCACGAACAGTACTTGCAAACACTCAAGCAGGGATGTTATTCTATATATTTGAAGCCCTATTTTGAACAACTCGGGGCAGCGCGCATCCATATCCTCTTTTACGAAGACCTGGCTGCACATCCATCAAACGTTTTGACAGAAATCTGTCACTTTGCTGGCATAGATACCCATTTTTATAGGGATTACGCATTTCAGGTCGAAAATCGCACAGAGACGATGAAAAATTCGGGGCTTCATCGGAAATATAGAGCGTTCCGGTTTTGGATGCGTCAGTGGACACATAACAAACCGATAATTCATAACCCGTTGCGAGTGATGAGACGTGCTGTTGAACCGCTCTATCTTCGCTTGAACACACGTCCAACTGAAAACGTCCACGTCTCAAAAGAGACGCGACACCGTTTAGTTGACTATTACAAACACGATGCCCATGAACTTGCAGAATTAATTGGGAAACCACCACCGTGGGATTTTCTCCCGTAAATTGTAGGGGCAGTGCCTTGTGCCTGCCCGCAACAAAGTTGCATCAGAAACCTCCGACGAGATCTTTCGTCAATTGTGTTTCTGCTCCGATTTTTCCGTTGTCAAAATCGGGTTTCTTATGAGTTGTAGGCTCTCTGATGCTAATTAAGGTTGCGTAAAAAACCTCCGACGACATCTACAGTACATTGCCAGACCTATCTTGCATTCTCAATTCTCCGCAAGGCATGACGAAAAACCAAGGAACGATGAAAATTCAACTTATGATCGTAGGGACACAGAAATCAGGAACCTCTTCGCTACTGAGGTATTTGGCACAACATCCCGATATTGAGACACACGCACAGCCAGAGATGACGTTTTTCCTTCAAGAACGCGAATATACCCGTGGCTATGAATGGGCGTTCACTAAATACTTTGATGGATGTTCGCAAGATAACCAGCTCATTGCCAAAAATGTGATGGTGATGCACGCGCCGGAAATTATGCAACGCATCTATGAACATAACCCGATGATACAGCTCGTTGTTCTCTTGCGGGAGCCTGTAGCACGCGCGTACTCCGCCTATTGGTGGGCACGGCGCAGAGGTTGGGAAACTATCAAAACGTTTGAAGAAGCACTCGATGCGGAGGAGACACGCCTCAAGGAAAGTTGGTTTAAATGGCGACAGTGCGCCTATCGACACAACAGCACCTATTACCCACATGTCAAAAATTTGATCGAGCAGTTTGGAGCCAGCCAGGTTCACTGCATTCTTACTGAAACGTTGAACGCCGATGCTCAAACCGTTTGCCAACAACTTTTTAACCACTTATGTATCCGTAATGATTTTGCACCGGTAATAGAGCAACGGCACAACCAAGCCGCTATGCCGCGTTCCGAACGCTTCAGTTTTCTGTTTACCCGATTTATGGCATCTCATAATCCGCTCAGGCGCGCAATTCGCAAATTCGTTCCGGATGCTACCGCTTACAAATTGAGAAAGGCAGTGCTGAACTGGAACGACAAACCGTTCACGCCACCGCCGATGGACGCGCAGACACGCGAGGAATTAGTCGCCTATTTTAAACCGTTTAATCAGCAATTAGAAGAATTATTAGACAGGGAGTTAACCCATTGGCACACATAGTAGCAGGCACACTCCGTGTGCCGAAGCCAAGCCATCAAAAACCTCCGACGACATCTACAGTGTTGTACTCGATGTGTCCTGCAATCTCATTACTCCGCAAGGAACGACAAATTAATGTTAACAATCTATTTTCTCACGGGATATGTCGCTTTTGAGGAGTTTGTGCTAAAGTTTCTACCGGTTAGCGATGCCACCTACTCCTACTTAAGATTCTTAGGAGAAATGCTTATTTATGTGGCATTTGGGAAACTCGTCATTCATAAACTCTACAGAGGGATTCCATTTGTCAAGACAGCAATTGATTTGCCAGTTATCGGCTTTTATGCCGTGGTGTTGCTCTCAATGTTGGTAAACAGGTCTCCGTTAATCGGGAGTCTTTATAATATTCGACCATTTGCTCGATACGTCGTGCTTTTCTATCTCATTGCCAATTCACCGCTGTCCGAAAAACGAATCGCAACGCTTTTACGGATAATTCTTGGCGTTGGCATAACACAACTCACGGCGGGCATGATTCAGTGGGTAGGCGGTTCCGCTGCTTACGATTTCTTCCTACCACGTGAGTCAACGCTCGGCATCGGTGGATTTACAAAAGAATACAGATTACTTGAACTCGGCAGGGAAATTGGCAGTATCTACGGCACCTTAGGTGATACGGTGATTTATGGGGTGTTTATGATTCTTGTCCTTGTTATCTATCTATCCCGCGTCAAGCGACTTGAGTACCTGAACTTGCTAAGTGTGTCAGTGTTGCTGCTGTTTATTGCGCGTTCGTATTCACGCGCAGCGACCTTTTCTGCACTCCTCGCCTGTGTTGCGTGGTACTACTTCCAATACGGTTGGAAAAAAACACTCCGCTTATCGCTAGCAACGGTGCTTGTCTTCGGCCTTGTATTAGCAGTGGTGAACCCGTTTAATCTGGAGTACATTAATCCGCGCAAAGCAAAGATTGGAATGGTTGGGAATCTAACAGGCGTATTTTCCGGTTCATACGTACGCATTGCACAAAAACAGCGGCTCGGTGCTTTAATCGGGAATGTGCCGACAGTGCTCGCAAACAAACCGATTTTAGGATATGGCGCAGACCAGAACAGCACGATTGAGAAACTCAATATGAGCAAACGCTCCTTCCTTCTGAAAATACTCAGTAAGAGCGGGTTCAAGGATGTGTATTGGGCTGCTATCCTTTGTTTTTATGGGGTATTGGGATTAGGGCTGTTCTTCCTAATATTTTACCGACTCTTTACGGCTGCGTTGAACCTCTACAAGCGAGCAGAAGTAGACGGGGTTTGTAACCCCGAAAAAAGATACACGAAAGAGATTGCAATGGTGATGCTCTGCCTGGTCTCGGTTACTGTATTCCTGCTGTTTTTCAACCGAACGCTTGAGTTTCGCGGCTACGGATTCTACTTTTGGCTGTGCGCTGGGCTGATGTTCGCCAGCGATGCTTCACTTCAAACCTATAAACCACTGAGGATAACCTTATGAGTTTTTTAACCTGGTGCCAAGCGTTAGGCTTTGGCACACGGAGTGTGCCTGCTACTTTGCCTGGTTGGGCAAAACTACAAGCATTCACTAAGCCATCAAAAACCTCCAACGACATCTACAGTGTCGTGCTCGATGTGTCCTGCCATCTGATTACTCCGCAAGGAACGACAAAAGCCCCACAGGTGGCAACACGCCTCTTCTGTGTATGCCTGCTAATTTTGTCGATAAGTTTCGGATGTCATAAGGAAGAACCGGTGTCCGATACCCTACGTTTAGAAATTGATACACACAAGACGGTACCGCTCCGTAAGGAGCTCTACGGCTTCAATACAAATATGATGAGTGGGGATTACGGATATCTGGATAAAGACTTTGTCGCCCTCACCAAAGTTTTACAGCCCAAAACCTTGCGCTTTCCCGGAGGTACCGTCGGTAACTTCTACCATTGGAAAATCGCAGGATTCCTTGAGCATGAAATGGCATCCACCCTCAAGCCGAAACTTAATAAACGAAACAAGGGAAATTACGTTAAACTTCAGAGGCGGCGGGACGGAAAAATTGCTTTTGACGATTTTATGCAGTTGTGCAAAGAGCTAGATATAACACCCATTGTGGTTGTCAACTTATGGACAGGAAGCCCAGAAGAGAGTGCCGGGTGGGTACACTACGCGAAAACGAAAGGGTATCACGTTGAACACTGGGAACTCGGCAATGAGTATTATCTGCCACATTATATCAACAAGTATCCATCCGTTGGAACCTATATAGCCCGCGCCAAAGAACACGCCAAAGCGATGAAAGCCGTTAACCCCGATATAAAAGTTTCGGTGTGTGCCACGCCGGTTGCTTTCCACAAAGAGGGCTGGCTGATAAACAAATACCAACGCAAATGGGATGAGGGATTGGCAACAGCTACTAGCTCTACAACCTCTAGCTGGTATGATGCCTACACCGTTCACGTCTATGCGTACAAAGCTGTCCGTAAGAAAGACATCGAGGAGATGCGAGGCTATCTCTTCGGGTGGATTCACTTTGGCGTTGAAGAGGCTCTGGATTACTATGAGAAGTTATTCCCAAATAAGGAGATGTGGGTGACAGAGTGGAATATCGCGAACCCTGCAAACCGCGTCGCGAATACGCAACTGCATGCAATGTACGTAGGCGATTTCTTTCTCAAAATGCTAAGCATACCAAATATTAGGCAGGCAAACTTTCATGTCATTACAGGTCCCGGCAAAGGATTCCCTGTATTTTCACCGATAACCCCCATAACCCCGGGCACCTTCTGGAAATATGGTGGTGAACCTGAATCTGACTTTGGAAGTACAATTCGGCGCACTGTCTACTATTCTTTCCAATTAATTGGGGAAGCTTTCGCATTAGCGGATACACAGTTCGCACTGGCCATACAAAACTCACCACTCCTTGAAGGACAGTTGGAATATGGAGCGCAGCAGATGCAGGGTATTCAAGCCCAGGCCGTAGGAAATACTGAACGCCTTTTCATTTTAGTGAGTAATCGGACTGGCGATGAACACACGCCACAGCTTGTAATTGATGGAAAACAATTTAAAGGCGAAGTTACCTATCGTTACGTTGCCAATGAAAGCCTCACCGCAACAAACGGTGGCAACGCGGAGCTGGAGGGTTCTGGTAAAATCGAAGTGAGCATTCGGGAATGGACAGGGAATTCTAAGAAACTCTTAATTCCCAAAAACAGTTTTGGCGTGCTTGAGGTGGGAAAGTGACACAGGCAACAATGAAAAATCAGAGATTTTTCATTGTCACCTGCTTTTTTCATAGTCACCTGTGTCTGGTTTTTTGTTATTCCTTGCGGAGACAGAGGGTTCTCGCCCCCGCAAGCGGGGGCGAGAACCTCAGGCAGGTTGCAAGGTAGTTCTGACGTTGCACTGTAGATGTCGTTGGAGGTTTCTGATGCAAGATAAAATTCTATTTGTGGTTGGTAACAGCCGAAGCGGAACAACGATGATGGGACGTATCTTGGGAAAACATCCGGACGTTTACACTTTCGGCGAACTCCACTTCTTTGGACAATTATGGGCACCGACATTTTCATCAACGTTGGGTAGGCAGGCAGCAGAAGAACTCGCTTCGCAGTTGCTTTGCATTCAACGCGAAGGCTATCGCACACATGGAAACCCCCATCGGTTCCTAGAAGCGGCACGGACATTCCTGGGTACATTGCCTGAGTTCAGGGAACAGGGCGGGGGGGAAGCAACGCCAGACGCTCTATTTTCGGCATTTCTCCACTACGAGGCATTTCAGCACAACAAAGCTGTCCCTTGCGACCAGACACCGCGCAATGTCTTTTATATTGATGAAATCCTTCGATTTTACCCACAGGCGAAGATTATTAACATGATTCGCGACCCGCGCGATGTGCTACTCTCCCAAAAGCGGAAGTGGAAACGCCGGTTCCTCGGCGGTACCGATATGCCTATAAAAGAAACGTTTCGTGACTGGATGAACTATCATCCGATAACTATCAGCCATATATGGTGCACCGCTGTCAACGCCGCCGAGCAATTTGTGCAGCACGAACGGGTTATCTCCATTTACTTTGAGGAACTTCTCGCACGTCCTGAAACAACCGTCTTGCGTGTCTGTGAATTTGTTGGCATCACCTATACCGATTCTATGCTCAAAGTCCCGCAGGTGGGTTCTTCCGTTGCAGAAGATCAGCCGCAGCAACTTGGTATAAATCCGAGTAGAGCACACAGTTGGCGCAGCGACACAACTAAGGGGGAACTCAGTTCTGCTGAAATTTACCTCAACCAAACCATAACCGCAGCCCTTATGAAGAAGCATAACTATAGTGCTGTGTCAGTCCGGCCTAATATCGCGAGTTTGGCACTTCATCTATTGACGTTCCCCATGAAATTAGCCGGGGCATTTCTTTTTAACCTGGATCGGGTGAAGAACATCCGTGAAACCCTAAAAAGACGTTTTCGTTATTCCTTGCGGTGAATTCAGGTGATCTTAGTTGACCTAAAATCACTATAGCTCTCGTCGGAGGTTTCTGATTTTTGGTCTATGCCTAGTTCTGGTACTTCTGGCTGTAGTTTGAGGGTGCCTGTAGCTCTCGTCAGAGGGTTCTGATGGAAGAAAAGGGGAAAAGGGAAAACTTGACAGGCATCAGAGCCCCTTAAACTGATAATTGCACCATGCTGGCTTCTTTTTTCTTGCAGCAAAAACCTCCGACGAGAGCTACAGTGTCGTGCTCCATGTGTCCTGCTATCTGATTACTCCGCAAGGAATGACAAAAAATATGATTGCACAAATAGATCCGCTCTATATTAAAACACGCCCAATGAAGGTACTGACGCGTCTCATGAGTTATGCGTTCTTTGAAGGACGTCCCGTAACCACAAAGGGCCGCTGGATAAATCCACTCGTTTTCTCTATTTTGAAGGCAGTCTCTGCGAATAAAAGCAGATACAAACCTGTTCAGAAACCGATCTTCATCTTAGGCACCGGGCGTAGCGGGACCACGATACTCGGTATCGTCCTCTCTATGCACAGAGAAGTCGGCTACCTCAACGAACCGAAAGCGATGTGGCACCTCATCCATCCGCATGAAGACATCATCGGGAACTACAGCCAAGCCGATGCCCAGTATCGTCTCACCGCCGAAGATGCGACAGACGAGATGCGCCAACGCGCCACCCAGATGTTTGGTGCCTATTTGACAGCGACCCGTTCAGAACGGCTGGTAGATAAGTATCCCGAACTCATCTTCAGAGTGGATTTCGTGCGTTCCTTGTTTCCCGATGCCCGTTTTATCTTTCTTGTACGAAACGGATGGGATACGTGCCATTCCATTGCAACCTGGGCAGAACGCCTTGGCGTTCGGGTCAAAGGCGAAAAACATGACTGGTGGGGTATAGATGACCGGAAGTGGCGGCTGTTAGTAGAACAACTGGTTACAACGGATGCTGCTTTCACCGACATCGCTTATGAGGTTAAGCATTTCAATCAGCATTTGGATAGGGCTGCAGTAGAATGGGTAGTTACGATGCGCGAAGGGCTCCGTTTAATGCAAACCTCCCCCGATTGTACTCACATAGTGCGTTTTGAAGATGTCACATCAGCTCCGGATGAAACGCTCTCAAAACTATGTGACTTCTGCGAATTGCCAGCAGATAGCACCTTTAGCGATTATGCCAGGCACACCTTACATCCAGTGCCATCTAAAGCACCTTTTGATTTACATCCGAAAATGGCACCAATTTTCCTTGGCACAATGGCAAGTTTAGGGTATAATAATATTCCTTGCGGAGAAACCAGATTGCATGATAAGTCTGACGTGGTTTAACCACGCATTGAAAATGCGTGACTAAACCTTTCTATAGCTCTCGTCGGAGGGTTCTGACGCAAGGTTTACAGAGAAGCTTCGGACGAGATTTTTGCGGCTAAAGGTATGTCTCCCCTGCTTTGCAGGGGTAAATACCACCTGCGCCCAAGTTGCGCGTGATTAGCAAGCAACTTTTTTATTTCTTACTTATGCGACGTGCATTTAATGCGGTTAAGACTACATAATGGGGTGAAGGTACTAGGCATGGACGAAAAACAAAAACGCTCGTTTACCCGGCGCGATTTCTTCTCAACCAGTTTGAAAGCAGGTGCAGCCGCCTTCACAACCGGACTCTTACCGCAACGAAAGACTAACGCCCAAGGACAATATAACGTTCTATTCATCATTGTCGATGACCTGCGCCCGCTGCTTGGATGCTACGGGTATCCAGAGATGCACACACCCAATATTGATATCCTAGCCCAGCGAGGGACGCTCTTCAACCGGGCTTATTGTCAATTTCCAGTTTGCAATCCTTCTCGTGCTTCTATACTTACCGGATTGCGTCCGGAGACAAATGGTGTCCAAGATAATTATAGACATTTTCGTGAGACAGTGCCTAATGTAGTCACTTTCCCGCAACATTTCAAAGCACACGGTTATCATACACTTTCAATCGGTAAAATTATGCATGGACCATTGAATGATGAAATTGCCTGGAGTGTTCCGAGTTGGGAGGCAAAAAAACCACGGTCGTATACGGGTATACCTTCTTGGCAGGCTCTTGATGTAGCAGATGATGAACTCAGAGATGGCCAAATTGCGAAACACACTGTAGAAGCCTTAGAGGAAGTACAGGATTTACAGTTTTTTTTCGCTGTTGGATTCCGTAAACCGCATATGCCTTTCAACGCTCCAACAAAATATTACGAATTGTATGATTCTCCTATTACCGATAAAGTTCCACATGTCGTTCCTCATTCCAGGCATGAAATACGAGCCTATTCTGATATTCCTTCAGGTGGAGATGCGCTCTCTGAAGAAAAAACGTTAGCGTTAATTCGGGGGTATATGGCAGCAACAAGTTATATGGATGCACAAGTCGGACACGTTTTAGATCAACTTGACACGCTTGGGTTAACAGAGAAGACAATTGTCCTTCTTTGTGGAGACCACGGCTTTCATCTTGGTGAGCATGAGACTTGGGGGAAGAGAACCTTGTTTGAAGTGGCACTTCGGACCCCTCTGATCGTTAGCATTCCTGGGCAGGAACATATCGGTGTCAAAACGGACGCACTTGTTGAACTTGTTGATATCTATCCTACTTTATGTGATGCATGTCAACTTCCTATTCCTGAACAACTAGAAGGGCTTAGTATGGTTCCTGTAATTCGAGAACCTACCTCTTCTTGGAAATCTGCTGCCTTTAGCAAAATTGGGAAAGAATATGGAATACGCTCCATTCGCACGCAGCGATACCGGTATACTGAGCGGGAAGTAAATCCTTCGCTTGGGAAAGCACTGTACGATTATGATGCGGACCCGGATGAAACCGTTAATCTCGCCTATCTCCCAGAAAATGCAGAACTCGTAGCACATCTCAGCGAACAGCTTAAGGCTGGCTGGCGTGGTGCTTTGCCGGAGATGCAACAACAACAAATCCCTGTTCCGCAGACAATCCCCTGGGATATAAACGACGATGGCGTTGTCGATATCCAAGATCTTATCCTGATCTCTAACAACTTTGGTGCAGAGGTTCCTGCAACCCCTAAAGCCGACGTGAATCATGACGGGAGCGTTGACATCATTGACTTACTTCTGGTTGCTGCGCATTTCGGTGAATCTAACAGCCCCAGCAGGAACGGGTGGGCGGGAGCCACACCACCAGCACATGCTGATATTCGTCCAGAACATGTTTCCCTCGCTGAGGAATGGTTAACTGCGGCACACGCAGCCGACGACGCATCCGCCATCTTCCGCCAGGGTATTGCAACCTTGGACAGGCTGCTTCATTCCGCGATACCAAAAGAAACAGCCCTCTTGCCCAACTATCCAAATCCTTTTAACCCTGAAACTTGGATACCTTACGATTTGGCACGAGATGCGGATGTCCACATCCACATCTATAACTTAAAAGGCGAAACTGTTCGGCAGTTATCGCTCGGCTTTCAAACTGTTGGCACATACCGTACGAGCTCTCGTGCAGCTTATTGGGATGGATGCAATTCTGTTGGCGAACCTGTCGCAAGTGGTGTCTATTTCTACACACTTCGCGCCGGGAAAGTGAAAGCAACACGCAAAATGGTAATTATAAAATAAGGAAAGCCACAAATGTCAAAAGCCATGAAAGAGGCTAAACAACAGAGGGCATTTTGGCGCAGCTTGCAAGCCAAAACTTGCTATTCAAAATCACGTGCGTTGAGTCGGCGTGACTTCCTTTCAACGGGTTTGAAAGCAGGCGCAGCCGCATTTACAACCGGGCTTTTGCCCAACCTTGTAGATGCTGATAGCCAATACAATGTGTTGTTCATCGTTATAGACGACCTACGGCCTCTCTTAGGCTGCTACGGTGCTTCGCAGATGCACACGCCTAATATTGATAGACTTGCCCAACGTGCCACACTCTTCAACCGTGCCTATTGCCAATTTCCAGTTTGCAATCCTTCCCGTGCTTCAGTCCTTACAGGGTTGCGCCCGGATACAACTGGCGTGCATGATAATCCCACGGATTTTCGTGAGGTACTTCCAGGGGTTGTAACATTACCCCAACATTTCAAAACTCACGGTTACCATACTCGCTCCGTCGGTAAAATCGCACACGGAGGTGCTGCCTGGGAGGATGAACGCTCTTGGAGTGCGCCGATTTGGCGGGAGCCGTGGCAGTTCATTCATAAACCGTCGTCACCCTCTTGGCAAGCTCTTGATGTTACCGATGACGAGTTAGAAGATGGCAAAATCGCAAACGCTGCTGTAGAAGTGCTAACCGAGATTAAAGACCTGAGGTTTTTCCTCGCGGTCGGCTTTAACAAACCACACCTACCCTTCTATGCACCAAGCAAATACTTCGATTTATACACGACACAAGAATTCAAGCTCCCCCCTGATTCGAGTCTACCAAGAAATGCCCCGA
Source organism: uncultured Poribacteria bacterium (assembly GCA_958295855.1). Lineage (GTDB taxonomy): Bacteria > Poribacteria > WGA-4E > WGA-4E > WGA-3G > CATQHH01. Next base: position 3,667,027 of record OY282383.1, read on the forward strand.
ATATAGCCTCTAACCCTAAAGGAATGAGAGCGTACCAAGATATTTCGGGTTACCCCCCATTCTCTGAAGAAAAAACTTTGGAATTAACTGTGGCATACGCGGCAAATGTCAGTTATATAGATGCCTTGGTAGGACGCGTCTTAAATCAATTAGATATCCTCCATCTCACCGAAAATACAGTCATCGTTTTCTGGGGGGACCACGGCTTTCATCTTGGTGAACATGGGCTCTGGAGAAAAAACACGCTTTTTGAGGATTCTGTCCGTTCACCGTTGATAGTTAGAATGCCTAAACAAATCCATACTGGTGCTACAACAGATGCACTTGTTGAACTGGTCGATATCTATCCAACATTATGTGAGGCTTGTCAACTGCCCATTCCAACAGAAGTTGAAGGAATTAGTATGGTACCTGTTATAGAAGAACCGACACGACAATGGAAAGCAGCCGCCTTTAGTCAATTGACAAGAGACTTGAATAGCACTTCTGTGGATGGTTACTCCATGCGTACCGGACAATACCGATATACCGAGTGGGGCAACAACGGTGAACATGGACGAGAACTCTACGATTATTACGCGCATCCTAATGAGACCGTTAATATTGTGCATCTCCCAGAAAACGAAGAACTTGTATCACATCTCAGCGAACAGCTTCATGCTGGCTGGCGAGGGGCTTTGCCGGGTATGCAGCAACAAATCCCTGTTCCACAAACGTTACCATGGGATATAAACAATGATGGTATTGTCGATATCGAAGACTTACTCCTCGTCTCAAATAGTTTTGACCAAACGCAGCGCAACCGCGCTCACCCGAAAGTTGACGTGAATCAAGATGGTCGCGTTGACATCATTGACCTGCTGCTAGTTGCTGCGCATTTCGGTGAATCTAACAGCACCAGCAGGAACGGGTGGGCGGGAGCCGCACCACCAGCACATGCTGATATTCGTCCAGAACATGTTTCCCTCGCTGAGGAATGGTTAACTGCGGCACACGCAGCCGACGACGGATCCGCCATCTTCCGCCAGGGTATTGCAACCTTGGACAGGCTGCTTCATTCCGCGATACCAAAAGAAACAGCTCTCTTGCCCAACTATCCGAACCCTTTCAATCCGGAAACATGGATACCTTACGATTTGGCACAAGCTGCTGAAGTGTACATCCACATCTATAACCTAAAGGGACAATCTATCCGGCAGTTATCGCTCGGCTTTCAAACTGTTGGTACATATCGGACCCGGTCGCGTGCAGCACATTGGGATGGACGCAATTCTTCTGGCAAACCTGTCGCAAGTGGTGTCTATTTCTATACACTTCACGCCGGGAAAGTGAAAGCAACACGCAAAATGGTAATTATAAAATAAGGAAAGCCACAAATGTCAAAAGCCATGAAAGAAGCTAAACAACAAATTGTAGGGGCAGTGCCTTGTGCCTGCCCGTTCACACGTGCGTTGAGTCGGCGCGACTTCCTTTCAACGAGTTTGAAGGTAGGAGCAGCAGCCTTTACGACTGGACTACTACCGAAAGGTGATGTTAATGCTGAGGGGCGATACAACGTGTTGTTTATCGTTGTTGATGATTTGCGGCCTTTGCTTGGCTGCTATGGACATCCAGAGATGCACACGCCTAATATTGATAGACTTGCCCAGCGAGGAACCGTATTCAACCGCGCTTACTGTCAGTATCCTTTGTGTCACCCATCCCGGACATCGATGCTCACTGGATTAAGACCTGAGACAACAAGAGTCGTTTCCAACTCAGCAGGATTTCGAGAGAAGTTACCGGAGGCTGTGACGCTCCCACAGTACTTTAAAGCATACGGCTATCACACGCAATCTGTTGGTAAAGTTGCACAAAACCTTGAAAGGCAAGATGATACCTACTCGTGGAGTGTCCCTTCGTGGACACAACCGTCGCGTTACGCGAAGCGGTCAGTGAGTCCTTCTTGGCAGGCACTTGACGTTGAAGACGATGAGCTCAGGGATGGAAAGGCTGCAAAGCACGCAGTAGAGGTTTTGAAGGAAATTCAAAACATACGTTTCTTTTTGGCTGTTGGCTTTCGTAAACCGCATTTACCTTTCTACGCGCCAAAGAGGTACTACGAATTATACGAAGGTGAAAACTTTAGTCTTCCATCCTCTTCCAACCCTCCCATTGATGCCCCAGCTATTGCATCAGGGAATTCAGATGGGATCAGAGATTTCCAAGATGTCCCCGATGAAGGGGCTTTATCGGATGCGAAAACGTTGGAATTGATTCGGGCGTATGCTGCATCAACAAGTTATACGGACGCACAAGTTGGACGGGTTCTAGACCAACTAGACGCGCTTGGGCTAACCGAAAAGACAGTTATCGTTTTTGCAGGCGACCACGGGTTTCATCTTGGGGAGCATGGAAAATGGCTGAAGAACACTCTTTTTGAGGTTTCCCTCCGGTCACCGTTAATAGTCATCGTGCCGGGGCAAACCAATCCTGGTACTAAAACTGATGCCCTGGTTGAACTGGTTGACATTTATCCAACTTTGTGTGATATGTGTCACCTGCCTATTCCGCCAGAACTAGAAGGGGTAAGCATGGCACCTGTCATTGCGGAACCAACACACCCCTGGAAAACTGCCGCTTTTAGCCAACTCAGCCGAAGTGGCACCAGGGGGTACTCTATACGCACAGCACAATACCGATACACCGAGTGGGGAAACAAGGGAAAGCGCGGCAGAGAACTTTACGATTATGATGTCGACCCAGATGAAACCGTCAATATCGTTGACTACCCTGAAAACGAAGAACTCGTCGCGCATCTCAGCGAACAACTTCACGCCGGATGGCGAGCCGCTTTGCCGGATATGCAGCAACAAATCCAGGTCCCACAAACCTTACCATGGGATATAAATAGCGATGGTATTGTTGATATCCGTGATCTTATCTTGGTCTCAAACAGTTTTAGCGTAGAGACCCCAGAGTACTCAAAAACTGATGTAAACAAGGATGGTCAAGTTGACATCGTTGACTTGCTGCTCGTTGCTGCACATTTCGGTGAATCTAGTCATGCAGCAGATAGGGATGCTGCCCCTGCAAAGCAGGGGTTTCATACCAAACCACGAACATACGCCAATATTCGTCCAGAACATTTTGACATGGTAGAGGAGTGGCTTACTGAAGCCTATCTAGCCGATGATAGCTCTGCTGTTTTTCGTCATGGCATTTCAACCTTAGAAGGGCTGCTTGATTCTGCTATACCGGAAAAAACCGTCCTCTTGCCCAACTACCCGAATCCTTTCAATCCAGAAACATGGATACCTTACGATTTGGCACAAGCTGCTGAGGTGTACATCCACATCTATAACCTAAAGGGACAATCTATCCGGCAGTTATCGCTTGGCTTTCAAACCGCTGGCACCTATCGTACTCGGTCGCGTGCTGCGTATTGGAATGGACGCAATTCCGCGGGAGAAGCCGTTGCAAGCGGTATCTACTTTTACACACTTCAGGCGGGGAAAATTAAAGCCACACGCCAAATGGTAATTATAAAATAGAATCGATCAAAACCACATCCCGGAGGTTGCTCCTACTGATGACTTTACGCACCTTTGGCGGCGTATGTCGCCCAAATGCGACGTGCATTTTTGTTTTTTGCATAATTATACACCTCTTGTCTTCCCCCCTATGGGGAACAGGGCGGGGGGGGAGCGCGGAAGCCGACTCGCTTATCAACGTTCCGCTTAACCCAGCTCTTTCCGATTTTAATCGTGAAACCTATCGCTTTATTCATCGTTTACTTAATAAACGGGTGTTACCCGGCATACCGCGCGGTTCGCTGCCTCTCACGCGAGGACAGGTGGCATCATTCTTGGTGGAAGTGTCTCGAAAACAGCAGAACGGCGAAGTGACTTTGAGTGCCAACGACCGGGAACGGCTAAAGGCGTTGTTAGCATTTTTCCGTGAAGCTCGCGAGCGGAAACTTGCTATAGAAAAGGACCCGGCGGCAGGAACGCCAACCCCTTTTCACCGCCGATTGCACCTGCTGACGCTCACCGACAACGCAGACTACCGATTCTCCTTCGATTTAAGGGGTTCACAGCGAACAATCACGCGGTTGGTGGATAACGTGTCCGAAGAGCCGCCGGTTGAGGGAAACATGCTCGTCACAACATGGCTTCCACATCTCTACGGACAGGTTGAAGAACACTTCGCGTTCACAACAGATATGGCATACAGATTCTTATATGGGGCCTTCTTTGACGATGTATTCCCTGATGAATCGAAATATAGGCAGCTAGAAGGGGAACTGAGAAACCGCACCGCAATTAACGGCTACCTCAAATTCAACCTACCGTGGTTTGAGTTACAGTTCGGAACGGATGCGCTCCAGTGGGGCCCTGGCTATCATGGCAACTTGTTAATCTCGTCAAAGCCGATAGCCCTAGACATGCTAAAACTGCAAGCCACTTACAAAACAGTGACGTTCACTGGATTCACCGGTGTCCTGGAAGATATGGCGGACGACATCAATGAGAAATATATTTCGGGACACAGGATTGAAGGCTACTTCTGGAATCGGCTCGGTATTGGGCTTTCTGAGGTTGTCGTCTACGGCAACCGTTTTGAGCCAGGGTACCTGAACCCTGTTAATATCTACTTATTTAACGAGCAGACAATTTCACGTGCTGATAGTCGAGCCCCTGGCAGTGGTGATAACGTAAATGCCAGTGTGGATGTGCGCCTCCGCCTTGTGAACAATTTTGAAATCTACGGCGAATTGATGGTTGACGATGCCAATCCGGCTGCCAGTTTTAAACATTGGGATAACAAGTTTGGTATCCTTGGTGGAATTTACCTAACCGACCCGCTCGGGCTGGCAGATACCGATTTCCACGCTGAGTACGCTTTTATCAATCAATATGCGTATACACATGAAAACCCTATAAACGTCTACAAACACTTTACCACACCCATCGGCCACCACATCGGTTCCGATGCAGACAATTTGTGGCTTCAACTCCGTCGTCGATTTACGGATAAGCTTGAAACCGTTTTCAGTTATGAACTGGAGCGGCACGGTGAAGGAGACATTGATAAGCGGCATCCACCGGATGCGCCCAAAGATGACGTATGGACACCCTTATCCGGGATGACACAGAGTGAGCATCGCCTGAAGGTTGGGTTTAACTGGGTTGCACTCGGGCATTATTCACTCTATGCCGAGTGGGCGCGCGTGTGGCGGCGAAACTTGGGAAATCGTCAAGGCGTGCATGAAAATGGCAATGAAATTCAAGCAAAAGCCCTCTATCGGTTTTAGAAAATAGCACCGCAACGCTATTTTCCTGCGAAAAAATGAAGAGTCGCGCCGCTTTAATCAACGAAAAAGAAATTGGACTTTGGTTTCTAAAGTGGGTATAATATATAAACGTATCTTTGTCTTACTTTGCAAGCTGTAGGGGTAGGCCTTGTGCCTACCCTTCCAAGAGGTACCGGTATCCACTATGAAATCTCAAAAGAGGCTATTGATGTTGTCAATAGCGCATCCGTCATACAAAGTAGCAGGCACGCTCCGCGGGTTTACGTAGCCGTTTTCAATCTAAACCTTGCGTCAGAAACCTCCGACGAGAGCTACAGTGCAGCGTCAGAACTATCCTGCATTCCCAATTCTCCGCAAGGAACGATGAAAACTCTGCAAAGGAAATTAAAAAACATGAAAATTCGCGTACTGGGCATTCGCGGGCTTCCCGCTACCTACAGTGGATTGGAAACTATCATGGGCGAACTTGCCCCGCGCTGGGTAGAGGCTGGCCACGAAGTTATCGTCTACTGCCGAAAAGCACTTTTCAAGGAAAGACCGGATGAATGGAAGGGCATCCAGTTAGTCTATTTGCCCAGCATTGAGCATAAGATGTTCAGTACCCTCAGCCACAGTTTTTTCGCAACATTGCACGCTTCCCTTACCTCCTCCGATGTAATTTTGACATGGAATGCAGGCAATGGCCCCTTTGGCTGGTTTTTTCGCGTTGCAGGCAAAGCCGCTGTCATTAATGTTGATGGTATGGAGTGGCTCCGCCCAAAGTGGAAAGGGTTAGGTGCTATCTATTTCAAGTGGGCAGCAAAGATGGCAACAGCGGCGTTTCCCGTTGTTATCACAGATGCCTGTGAAATGAAACGACTCTACCTCGAAGAATTGGGAGCCGAAACTACCTATATCGCCTATGGCGCGAACATTGAACCCTCAGAACACCCAGAAGTGCTTGAGGCGTACGGCCTTGAACCCCGGAATTACTATCTGATTGCAAGTCGTCTTGTCCCGGATAACAATGCCGACCTGATTTTAGAGGCGTTTGTTGCCTCAAACAGTCAAAAGCAACTCGCCATCGCTGGCGGGGCAGATTACAAAGGCAACAAACTGGAAAACGAATTTTTAGATAAATTGAAAAGAATTGCCAATACCAGCCCAAACAAGGTGAAATTTCTCGGCCACATTGACAATTCTGAGCACATTAAAGAACTTCACCATCACTGTTTCGCATACATTCACGGCCATCAGTTTGGTGGTATAAATCCCTCCATTCTGAAGGCGTTGGGGTTTTCTAACTGCGTCCTAGCACTGAATACGCCCTTCAACGATGAAGTGTTAGGTGGAGGACGTTACGGCACTCTTTTTGACAAAAACGCCGCCTCCCTCACAGCGAAAATTGAGACGTTAGAGACAAATCCAGAGCAGGTTGAAGCTTTTCGACAACGGGCCCCGGAGCAGATCCGAAACCGATTCAATTGGGAACACATCGCACAACAATATCTTGATGTTTTTGAAAAACTCCAAAAAAAATAAGGTATCCTATTTTGAATTTACTGAAAACCGGGCTCCCATACATCACCGACACAACAGCAGGAACTCTAGTGGAACGACTCTCCTCTTTTTATGCACGGCGCGGCAAACATCTGTTTGATGTTGTATCCGCTTTTTTCTTAATCCTTCTGTTTGCCCCTCTGATGGCGGTTATTATGATACTTACTAAACTCACCTCGCGCGGCCCCATCTTTTTCTCGCACAAGCGAGTTGGGTTAAACAATCAGCTCTTTCTCATTTACAAGTTTCGGAGCCTCCATATTGATACGCCATCCTATTCAGAGAAACCTAATTCAACTGACGACAGGCGCATTACGCTGATGGGCAAATGGCTCCGTAAAACGAGTTTAGACGAGTTACCGAACCTTTTCAATGTACTCAAGGGAGAAATGAGCCTCGTCGGGCCACGCCCGGAGATGCCTTTTCTCGCTAAGCATTATGAACCGTGGGAAAATCAACGTCACCTCGTCCGTCCAGGAATGACAGGGCTATGGCAGTTAAGCCCGCGCCGGCGAGGTTCAATCCGCGAAGGAATTCCCGTTGACCTGGAATACATCGAGAATATCTCCCTCTGGAACGATTTCAAAATACTGCTCCGCACCTTCAAGGTTTTTTGGGATAACAACACCTACTAACCGCGAGGCTATGCGCCGCAGCTATATATTTAGCAGCGAAAGCGCGCCTATAGTAAAAGTGCATATATATGAAGATAACGCTTGGCAAATTCAGTAGAATTCTGCGGTGTGGCTTTGGGCTAAAATGTCCACGGTGTGGCAAAGGTGCCCTATTTCAAAAACGTTTCAAGATGTTTTCACACTGCACACAGTGCGGCTTGAAGTTTGAACGGGAACAGGGCTATTTTGTCGGGGCGATGTACCTCAACTATGGCGCAACCGTTCTCATTGCCTTTCCCGGTTACTTTGTCTTTGAAGTCTTCACCCCTATCCCCTTCCTGATTAATTTAGCGGTGTGGGGCGCGGTTTCCGCTCTTTTCCCAGTCTTTTTCTACCCCTATTCAAGAAGCTTGTGGCTGAACTTCGACTACATGCTCAACTCAAAGTCTGATTAGCAAAACATCAGAACCGTGGACTGAATTGTGCTACCGCAGGTTCCTACCTTTTGGCGCAGCTTGCAGGTTTCCAAAACTTGCTATTCAAATTATCTCGTGAAAATCTGCCCACGTGTGTATGAAGCTTCATCAGAAGCGAGGAACGTCAGCACCCGTGCAACACCAGCTGGTTCCCCGAGAGAATGCCGCGCGTTGGCAACAGCAGCATCCACATCTTGCCCCCCTCGCCTCGCTGACTCTGCAATCTGTCCAAGTTTAAGGGGGGTTGCAAGCCCACCCGGGCAAATAGTGTGCATGCGAATGTTAAGCGAAGCGACCTGGTTTTCTACTGTCATAACGAGCCCGTTAACGCCGCCTTTGCTAGAAGCATAGGCAACCGAGGAACTCCCACCACGGACACCCGCGCCTGAAGCAATACAGAGGATAACACCGCCCCCGCCTTTTCCCATTATTGGAACAGCATGTTTGAGAGCAAAAAAAGTGCCTTTGAGATTGACATCAATAACCGAATCAAAGGTGGCAGTTTCAAAATCGTCAATGCGGACACTTGGACCGCGTAGGATGCCGGCTGAAGTCACTAACACGTCAATTCTGCCAAATTCCGTGTCAGCGGTTTCCATTAATGCTGCTACCTCGTTTTCCACAGTGACATCCGTGCGTCGGAACTTCGCAATGCCGCCGTTCTCAACAATAGTACTGAGCGTTTTTCGGGCATCTTCTTCGTTAATATCACCAAAGACAATTGTCGCGCCTGCTTTGGCGTATTCAATCGCTGTTGCCGCACCGATTCCAGTAGATGCCCCGGTAATTACGGCCACCTTGTTTGTGAGTTGAATATGCATTGTTTTCACCTTAGGTTTGGGTTTCTTGCAGATTTTTGTTATTCCTTGCGGAGAAATCAGGTTGCGTGATGGTTCTGACAATGCTCTGTAGCTCTCGTCGGAGGTTTCTGAGGCAAGTATTTTAACGCTTCTGCAAAGGATGTTGCAATTAATTCTTAAACTGGAAACGATAAGGAATGCGAAGACGTTGACTGACAACCACTTCGCCTCGCCTCGCTGGCACAAATTGTGACGCTTTGAGTGCTTTAATTGCGGCTTGTTCACATCCTAATCCGCTAACCTCAATCACTTTGATAACTTTGATATTTCTCGCCTTTCCATCTACACCTATTGTCGCTTCAAGGAGGACTACGCCCTGTTTATGGGAAAGACGCGCGGAATCCGGATATATCGGTTCAACTTTGTGGAAAAACTGAGCGTTTTGCGTTGGCTCGTCCAAAAGCGTCAGAATTTCTGGAAGTTCTGCTACCTCACAACTTGCTGCCGTACTTGAACTTGTTAACTCGGGGCGTGGTATCGGTTTAAGTGCAAACTTTGTCAACTCTGCATTCAAAGGTGTACGACGCATCGTTAAGCCGGTGTGAACTCCGTTTAATGCGTTGCCTGTTTCTGACGGTGCAGTCGCGTGAACAGTAGAAACCGGTACTGTCGCCACCAAAAATTGCGCGTCTGTTTGTGGCACATGAGCGACTGTCGCAATCACCCGGATGCGCGGCGGTGGGGGGTGTAGCAGGTGTGGTTGAGTCGTTTCCGGGATAGCCTGTTTTACCTGACGTGGCGTAAGAATAGGTTTTGTCTTCGGCAGAGAAACAAACTCAGCAACAATACTATCGCCATGTTTATCTGTTGTACCAACGATAGACAGGGAGGCAATGCCCACACCTATCAGGTGAAGGCAGATAGATAATATTATAGATTTGTTCAGAAATTGGACAACTTTGTTCATGATCTAAACACCTGTCTGTGAGCGTCCCGACGCGGGGCCTGCTCCTTGTCGTTGCTTCAGGTTGTTTCTATTAGCTATTGCACCTACGAGCAAATGTTGTAACGTTTTATTTTCAATCCGTTTGTCACTTAACTGTTAGCAAATTCTGTGCCACTCGGGATGTACATAGCACTCGCTTGATTTCAAGAAAAAACTTGCAATTTTTCAACTTTTTTGGTAAAATTAAATATATCAACAATTAAATGAGGAGGGATAATATCTAATGGAAGTGAGAATTGAGTACTGCAACGCCTGAAACTACCAGCCACGGGCAGCCAGTTTGGCAGATGCCTTAAAACAGAAATATGGCGAGGCGGTTAAGACGGTGGAACTGATTCCTGGAAGTGGCGGGGCTTTTGAAGTTTCGCTAAACGGCACCTTGCTCTACTCCAAGTTAGATACCGGGCAGTTTCCAACCACGGCACAGGTAACATCTGCAATAGATGCTGTGTAAGAAGGCGAGATTCGGAGAGCGCTCCTACCGCTTTCGGAAGGGCGGAGGCTGATATTTGGCTGAATGACATCGGAACCTTTTTCTGAGAGTTTCATAAGGATGGGGAAAACATCAGAAACTGTTGCGACTGTACTTTACAAAACACTGCCTCCGTCTCTTTTTCTGACGAGGTTTAGTGATGCGTTTTTGCAAGCCATTTTGAAGTTGTTTATTCACAGGGAATATGCGCACTAATGAGAAACCCGCTTTTGAACCGGGTATCCGCCCCTGCTTTGCAGGGGTAAATACCTCATGCGGAAAAAGCGGAGCGAAAACTGAATTAACGAAGGCGCAATATTATTCCACAGCAACGATTGACATTTTCCACCTATTTGCTTGCTGAATAAGGGCATCCAGGTTCATCACAAAGGTTCGTCGCGCTTCCACTGCTAACACATCTGCTCTGACTTGATGCAACAACTGTAGCGTTTGCATGCCGACTGTCGGGACATCAACACGAAAATCGTGGTTCTCGGCGGCAGCTTTGGCTACGACTATTCCCTTTCTCCCCAAGACACCCCCTCTCTGAATCGTCGCATCCGTGCCCTCAATGGCTTCCATCGCAAGCACAATCTGATTTTTAACCACCACGGTTTGCCCGATATCCAGGTTTGCTATCTGGCGAGCGATGGTGATGCCGAGTTCTACATCTGCCCATTGGTTAGCCGTTGGTTCTTTCGCTGTTAAAACGCCGGGTTGTGGCAGAAGATGAGTGAGAAACCGGTCCTGTGTGAGGATAGAAAGTCCAGAGGATTCAAGGTGGGCAAGTACCGCAGAAATGATTGCGGCAGGTTTTTTCCGTCGGTGCTGTGCTAAAATCTTAATGATAGTCGCATCAACTTGAAATGGGCGCAGCAGGATATTTTTTTCTACTTTGCCGATGAGCACCACTTCTCTTACGCCTGACTTAAGAAGTGTACGAGTAATTTTTTGAATCTGTCCAACACCACAAGTGTGAATCTCATCCGAAATTCCAGCAAACCGTTGCACATCCGGCTTTGTAATTTGGACGATAATAGGTTTCCGACCATGGGTTACGGCGGCGTGTGCCAATAGCACCGGTAGTTCTCCGGCTCCTGCAATAATACCCAGTTTTTCCACTTTTTCGACATTCCTACTGCTAACCTATCAAAGGACGATTGGGGTGGCTAAATCCGATGCCACGTTTGGAGGTTTCAATAAATTGGAGTAGATACTCAACTTCGGGGTTCGTTTCCAGCTCCGCTTTGACTCTGGCAACGGCATGCTTCAGTGGAATGCCGGAGCGGAACAAAATGCGGAACGCCCTCTTAAGCAAGACGAGCGTTTCCGGGGAAATCCGCGACAACGGGTTGATTTGCGAAGTGTGAATGCCGATGCGATTTAAACTCCGGACGCGTGCTGGCTGTCCAGCCGACAACGCAAAGGGGGGAATATCTTGCACAATTTTTGAGAAGCCGCCTGCCATCGCCATTTTGCCGACACGGACAAATTGATGAATCGCAGCATGAGCACCCAGCCTCACATCATCTTCAATGGTTACATGCCCTGCTAGCGTGGCAAAATTCGCCATAATTGTTCTATTGCCGACAACAGTGTCATGAGCAATGTTAACCCAATTCATTAACACGTTGCTGTCGCCCACAATAGTAGCACCCTCTTCAAAGGTGGATCTGGAGATAGACACGTACTCGCGTAGCGTATTCTGGTTACCTATTTTGACATAACTCCGCCAGCCGCCATACTTCAAGTCTTTTGATGGATTTCCGAGAGTCGCTCCAAAAAAGATTTTACATTCTTCACCAATGGTTGTCCACTTGTCAATCTGAACATGCGGGCCGATAACGGTGCCGCGCCCGATATGGGCATAGTCACCAACAAGACTGTAGGGGCCAACACAAACGCCCTCTTCCAACATGGCTTTGGGAGAAATAATCGCGGTTGGGTGAATGTTTGTCTCTAGCACAGATGTACCTCTACTTTCCGAGCATCATTTTCCACTTTTTCGACGAGGTTTAGTCACGCATTTTTAATGCGTGATGAAGTTCGTTTGCGTAGAATTTAGGAAGCAAGTCAGGGCTACCGACACAAGGTAAATCTCAGCAGAGGTTTGTGACGCAATGTTTTGCCTGACGCTTCAGACGTTATATACTTCCTGATTCCCTTATTTTTTAATATACCTTGCGGAGTACCATGCTTGCCGGTGTAGCTCGAAAGCCGTTACAGATCTCGTCAGAGGACTCTTATGTAAAAACCTTAATCGCGATTCGGAGATGGCTCCTACCTTTGTAACGCTTGCGTCAAAAACCTCCAACGACATCTACAGCGGATTGTCAGACGCATCTTGCATTCTGATTACTCCGCAAGGAAAGACGAACAGTTTATGTAGAAGCCAATACAATTGACAGTTCTGCCTCCGTAGCGAGTGCGTCCTCTACGTACACCCACCCTTGGATTCGTGCGATGTTGCTCCTTCGCTGTACGACCTCTATTTCCAAGCGGAGCTGGTCGCCGGGAATGACAGCGCGCCGGAACGTCGCTTTGTTAATAGAACGGAAATAGCCGAGTTGGCCTTCCTTCCCAATTTCCTGAAGGACTAGCCATGCACCGAGCTGTGCAAGTGCTTCAACCTGTAAAACGCCAGGCATCACAGGCTGTGTAGGAAAATGTCCCTCAAAGATCGGTTCGTTGTACGTCGCGTTTTTGATACCCACTGCGCGTTTTCCATTCTCATATTCAAGGACTCTATCTAGCAAACACATCGGATGCCGGTGCGGCAAGATTCGATAAATCTCTGTTACTTCAACGGGTTTTTGAACCGGGGAGTGTTGGAGGTGCTCATGTGCTGAGAAGGCTTGAACAAATTTGGCATGGAACGTGTGCCCAGTGCGTATTGCAACGACATGCGCTTTGGGCAGATGTCCCGCAAGATAAAGGTCGCCGATGAGATCGAGGATTTTATGGCGGACAAATTCATCTGTAAACCGAAGTGGTGTGCTGGGTGCACCTTCACCGTCAATAACCAGCACGTTATCATAACTGGCACCTTTTCCGATACCCAGTGACTGAAGTGCCTCAATTTCATTGTCAAAACAGAAACTCCGTGCTGGTGAGATTTCACGAGCGTATAATTCCGGGGTTATTTGCCATGTAGCCACTTGCGGTGTCGTTTGTGGGTGGGCATAAACGAACGTAACTTCAAATGCATCAGAAGGCAGCAAAACAATCTGTTTATTTCCCTCAGAAAGCGCAAAGGGCTTCGACAACTCAATCAAGCGACGTGGGACATTTTGCGCAACAACCCCTACTTTTTGCAGTTTTTCGACATAGGGAAAAGCACTGCCGTCTAGCCCAGGCGGTTCAGGGGCATTGAGTTCCACCGTTACGTTGTCAATACTGAGCCCACCCAATGCGGACAAAATGTGCTCAACACTGCTAACGGTTGTATCACCACTGCGTAAACTGGTACACCGCGGAAGAATGTCTGCCCAATTCTCCGGACACACTTTGACTTCAGGGGCCCCTGCTATATCCACACGCCGAAAGACGATGCCGTAGTCTGGGGGAGCCGGTTTCATGGTTAATGTCACGGACTCGCCTAGCATCAACCCCTTCCCGGAAATTGTTGTTTCTTTCTGAACTGTTTGCTGTGAAGCTGCCTTTGCCATTTTCTTTCGTTACTCCGATCGTTTTCATGCCGCAATTTGCGGGTGGTATTTGCCCCTGCTTTGCAGGGGTTGTATTCTTAGTGGTATTTGCCCCTGCTTTGCAGGGGTTGTATTCTTAAACGTTGCGTTGATGAGGCAGACGCTAACGCCCAAAAGAAGCAGCGAGGTTACATGCCTGTTTTCTTCGCTTTGTCTCGCTTGATTTTCCAAACCATTCTATTATGTTCGGCAAGCGTCTTTGAGAAGTGATGCTTTCCATCCCCTATTGCTACGAAATAGAGATAGTCGGTTTTTTCCGGCCGCAGGGCCGCCATAAGTGAAGCCATGCCCGGGTTTCCGATCGGCCCGGGAGGTAATCCTTTATGCAGGTAAGTATTGTAAGGCGAATCAACTTTAAGGTCCGCCCTCGTTAGCAGTCGCTCGGGGTTGCCTAACGCGTAAAGGACTGTTGGATCCGCCTGTAGCCGCCAGTTTCGAGCGAGACGGTTGTGGAAAACACCCGCTATAAGAGGACGTTCCGATTCGGATTGTGCCTCCATTTCAATTACAGAAGCAAGTGTTACCACTTCATGGCGGGTACGCCCCAAGCTACGGGCTTCTTCGGCTAACGTTTCATTCCACCGCCTATTAAATTCATAAAGCATCATTTCCACAGCTGTTTCCGCTGTGGTACCTTTCGCGAACCGGTAGGTATTTGGAAAAAGGTATCCCTCTACACGCTTGCCCTCAAGGTTATACTTTTGGAGCAATCGGGGCAATTCAGCGGCTTTTTGAAACGCCTCAGCGGTGCCGAAACCTGCGGTTTCCCAAAGTGCTGCGATAGCACTTACTGTTAAGCCTTCTGGGACTGTCCAGCTCTCCAGTGCAACGTGGCCCCTCTGAAATTCATCAAGAATTTGGTTCAAGGACATGCCTCGCCGCAATTGATAATTGCCTGCCTGTAAATGTTTGTCAATGCCTCGGTACCGGACGATAAGATGAAACGCAAACTCGCTCCGAATTAACTTTTCAGCAACGAGTTGCTTCGCGATGGCCCGTGAATTGCTCCCCGTTGGCACGCTGAAATTAACAACTTCTTCCGAAGAGGTAGGAGGTGACAGGTAGAACACCCCCATCAGCAAAGTGATGAAGCAGAGAATTCCGAGCCCACTGAAAGTAAGTATGCCGATTTTGTGCCACTTTGTTCTCATAACGGTTTCGGTGTGCTGTTTTGCGAACTCGCGACGGGCGTTCAAGTCTATTGAAAACTTAAGAACGGCACTCGCTATCACAGAAACACCGCAATTAGGTCCTGCCTTTACATTCCAAGTATTCGTTGAGGATAATTACGGCAGCTACCTGGTCGATAATATCCTTCTGTTTTTTCGAATTTTTGTTGAGTTTATGCAAAATCTCTTCTGCTTCAACAGTTGTAAAACGTTCATCCCAAAATTCAATAGGGACATCAATCACCCTCCCCAAGTGGTGCGCGAATTTTTGAATCTTCTGTGCTTGCGGGCCGATTGTGTCGTCAAGTGAGATAGGTAATCCAATGATAACGCGTTCAACCTTGTGGATAGAAACCAGATCTGAAATAGCGATTAAATCAATTTTTCGATTCTTCCGAGTCAGCGTACACAGTGGGTGGCCACTCACCCCAAGCGCATCGCTGAGTGCCACGCCGATTCGTGTGTCGCCGACATCCAATCCCAGTAAAATTTCCATAATGAACTCTCTTTAGTGTTTGCGCTGTTGCGGTTACACATCACGCCGACAAGCAGCATCGTTGTAGAGGGCATCCCAGAACTACCCCCGCTAAAACCGTCCAGAACGTAAAATAGAAACTACTAGTCCGAATCCAAAGAACATTGCTGTCAGATACCCCATAATGCCAAGGAAAAATTTCCATTCCCAGAGTGCAACATGTTGTAGGATAATCGATGAACCCACAATAAGTGAGGCAATGATCAGGCTAAAGGCAACGCGATTGATGCCCCGGTCGAATGCCTTGAGAACTGATTCAAGGCTTAGATGCTCCAACTCAAATTTGAGCGTGCCGCGCTGTAATTTTTGCAGTATGCGATGCAGTTGGAGGGGCATATCGTGTGCCAATTTCGCCAAATCTTCTACAGAATCCGACAACTCTCGTTCCCAGCGTTTGCTTCCCAAACCTTGGGCGAGGAATTGAACGATATAAGGGCGACTGAATTCCAAGATATTGAACTGCGGGTTCAGTTTCATGATAACCGATTCCACAGTTGCCACCGTTTTGCCCAGCATCAGAAACGCTGGCGGTACATGAATTTGATGCCGCAAAGAGGCATTAAAAACTTCATGAATCACCTCGCCGAGGCGAAGTCTGTTCTCCGGCATATTGAAGTAGCGTTCCAGAAAATCGTTCATTTCCAACTTCAGCGCGGCGATGTCTGTTTCGTCGCCAAGGATGCCCATCCGAATATAACTTCTTACCACAGCATCCACATCCTGTGCGAACACTGCACTCAACCAACTACAGATATGCTGCAGCATGTCGCCGCTGATGCTGCCTACCATTCCAAAATCAACCAATCCAATCCGGCCGTCCTCTAAAACGAAGACATTCCCTGGATGCGGATCGGCGTGGAAGAAACCATCCCTGAGCACCTGCGTATAAAATAGTTCAACAAGCACTTCAGCCAGCCGCGCGCGATCGAATCCCAGCGCGTCCAACTGTGCAATCGCGCCAATCGGGGTGCCATCAATCCGCTCCAATGTCAAAACACGGCGATTTGTGAACTCCCAATAGACTTTGGGAATCTTAATCTTTGACGACTTTGCGAACCTATGGTGGAAAGCATCTGTATTGGCGGCTTCCATGGTAAAATCAATTTCTTTCCGAACGGAGCGTGAGAATTCGCGGACGAGCTCCGTTGGTTTGAAAAGATGCGTCTCAGGACTGTGGTTTTCAAGTTGTTCTGCTAACTCCATCAACAGATTGAGGTCTGTCTGAATTACCTTCGTGACGCGCGGGCGTTGGACTTTAACGACTACCGGCTCTTGCGTTTCTAGCAGCGCTGCATGTACTTGCGCGATTGAAGCTGCTGCGAAGGGCTGCTGTTCAAATGTCGGGAAAACCTCTTCAAGCGGCCGTTTAAATTCCTGTTCAATAGTCGCGCGAACCTCTGAAAAATCAAAGGGCTGTGCCTGCCGCTGCAACTTCTGGAACTCGGCAGTCCACGCCAACGCTTCTTCCTGCCCAACGATTTCAGAGAGAATATCCACGCGTGTGCTGAGCACCTGTCCTAATTTAACGAAGGTTGGCCCCAACTCTTCAAACGCAAGCCGCAACCGTTCCGGAACGGATAGCGGTGTCTCCGAGGGACTTTCATCTAAACCGCTTTTAGTTCTGCCGAAATGCCACCACTTCGGCTTGTAAGAGCCGGTCTCTTCGCTCACGTTACGGGCGGGCCTCCTTTTGAATCTGAAATGAGGTGCCCTACCACTATCGAGAATTTGAGAGATAATGTGCCCGAAGCCATGCCTTGCGAAAACGCTAATAATCTCCGGAAGGCGCTTTGCACTTTTGAGTTTACGGTTCAGGTTCAGAATGCGCATGAGGGATTTCGTATGACAGAGCCATCCTCACTATAACTTTGTAGTTTCTGATTTCTCAGCGTCTCCGTACCACTTTTAAAATTTTACACGAAAAGTTGCGTATAGTCAAGAAAAATCTACTGAATGCCCAGCCTACGTACAAAAACTTGATAAATTCTGGTTACTTTGCTATAATTTTGCTATAAAAAAGAGAGGAAAAGGGTATCAAGCGGTAAAATAGCCTATCGTACCTACAAATCAAATGGCTAACCATCAACTCTACTATGGCGATAACCTCGAAATTCTTCAGGCGTATATTGATGATGAAAGCATCAACCTGATTTACATCGATCCGCCGTTTAATACTGGAAAACGCCAGCAGCGGACAGAACTACAGGTTAGACAGGATGCACAAGGGGACCGGGTGGGATTTCAAGGCAAAACTTACCGAACAGTCAAAGGTAAAAGCACACATTACGCCGATAAGTTTGAGAACTCTGATGCCTACTTGCAGTTTTTGCGGCCCCGCTTTGAAGAGGCATACCGAGTGCTTCATCAGCACGGCAGCTTTTTCTTGCATATTGATTACCGGGAGGTGCATTATTGTAAGGTGATGCTGGATGAGATTTTCGGGCGAGAGTCGTTCATGAATGAGATTATCTGGGCTTATGATTTCGGTGGGAGGCCGAAGACACGGTGGCCCGCAAAGCACGATAACATCCTGTGGTACGCCAAAACGCCCGCCCGGTATACCTTCAATTTCGATGAGATGGATAGGATACCGTATATGGCACCGGGGTTGGTGGGCAAAGAGAAGGCAGCGCGCGGCAAAACACCAACCGATGTCTGGTGGCATACCATTGTCGCCACCAATGGCGGTGAAAAGACTGGGTATCCGACGCAAAAACCGCTCGGAATTCTGAATCGCATCGTCAAAGTGCATTCATTACCGGGGGAGACGCTTTTAGATTGCTTTGCTGGCAGTGGGACGCTTGGAGAAGCCGCGGCGATGCACAATCGTTCCTCAATTTTGGTGGATAACAATGTCCCTGCAATGCAGGCAATGATGGAAAGGTTAGCCGTCTACGGTATTAAACTCGTCAATGCTGATTACGGTAGTTTGATAGCAAATGCCGATTGATATTCAGCGGATAATCGTGTATAATATGACATTAACTTGATTGTAAGGGCGGCATCTTGTTTCCGCCCGATTTACGAAACGGAAAAACAGTACAAATCTCGGTTTGGTACAATAGGCATAGGGAGGCATTGAAAATGGAAAAACTTAAGCAATTAGGGCGCAGCTTACAAGCCCATCTAGAAAAGCTAGAACAGCTTAAAGAGAACATAAACCAGTTTTTGCTAGAGGCAGAAGGTGCTGAATCCGCGCTCAATAAAACCATCGTAGATATGAAAAAGCGGCTTGCAGAAGCGAAACAACTCGTGGCTACAGCGATGGCAGAGGAGCACAAGCTGCTGAAAGCCTATCAGGAGGCTGTTGATACTGCGAAGGAATGGGGTCAAAAGGCAGACGCTGCTTTGCGGCATCGAGACATAGAACGCGCAACCCAAGCCCGACACCGCAAGCAACAGCAACTCCACCTCGCCAATGGCTATAAACGTCAGATTGTTGCTCAGAAAGCAGTCATCGCATCCCTGAAAACGGCTCTCCACGAATTTTACCAGCAGTTCCAAAACGCGGCAAAACTGGCTGAAACGCTAGGCCATCGTCAAAAACAGGCGGAGACGCGCGCAGCAATCTATAAGCTACTGGCAGAATTTAATGAACGTAGTGAAGCACCCGCTTTTGAACAGGCAGAGCAGAAGTTGAAAGCAACCGAGGCCAAAGCGGAAATCTGGGAAGAACGCAATCGCCGAGCTGCCACTCACGTGGAAAAAACGGGTGACAGTTTCAACCTGGACGAAGCACTCGCAGCACTCAAACACGACATACTGGGCAGTAGTCGAAAATGATTGAGACTTCAAACTTAACTAAATATTTCGGTAAGTTGTGCGCTGTAGATACATTATCCCTGCATGTGGAATCAGGTGAAATCTTTGGATTTCTCGGTCCCAACGGCGCGGGAAAAACCACGACAATCAACATGCTGACAGGCTTACTCCGTCCCACATCTGGCACAGCAACGCTTAGCGGGTATGACATTCAAACCCAAAGTTTACAAGCAAAAGCGATTCTTGGATTGATGCCGGATACGCCACAACTCTATGAATCGCTGAGCGGCCGGCAGTTTGTTCGCCTCATTGCCGATCTGTATGAGGTAGCCCCGAAGCAATCTGAAAAAGAGATGGGCGTCCTGTTTGAACAACTTGAACTTGCCGATGCCGCGGACGACCGGATTAAGGGCTATTCCTACGGCATGCAGAAGAAAATCTTGCTGATTTCGGTGTTGGTGCATCACCCGCGCATCCTTTTCCTTGATGAACCTACCAGTGGACTCGACCCAAGAAGTGCCCGCACCGCCAGGGAAATTTTGCGGGAACGGTGTGAGCATGGCTGTACCGTATTTATGACAACGCACATCCTTGAGGTTGCCGAGCGAATTTGCGACCGGGTAGGGATTATCAGTAAAGGGCAACTTATTGCTGTCGGAACCCTAACCGAATTACAGAAAAAGCGCGAGCAGCTACAGGACTCCGCATCCAGCATGCAGGAGCATCCCCACGGTATAAGCGCGCCAGAGGGATACTACCCCGCTTTGCGGGGTGATACCCCTAAGCCCGCAACACTAGAGGATATTTTCCTCGATCTCACGGAATAGTAGTAGGCACGCGCCGTTGTGCCGTCTGCAACGAAATGATACATACAGTGCTAACACCGACAAAAATTCTGCTCAAAGCGGATTGGCAGGGGTGGCTCAATAGTCTTAAACACCAGCGCGAGACGCAGCGGAAACTGCTCTTAAAGTTGCTCGGGTACCTTGTTTTCATCGTCGCCCTATCCGTGCTGGGAAACTCCATTTTCAGGCATCTGCAGTTGACGGACGCACACCCTACGCTTGTGTTTTCGGTGATTAACGGGTTTATGATGTTTGGGGCACTTATCGTTGCAAAAGAGTTGATGGAGAATTCGCTGAAAATTTTTTATGAGGCCCCGGACAATTCCCTGTTACGCGCATTACCGATACAGCCTGTCGCAATTTTCGGATTTAAATTTGTCCATCTCATTGCTACGCGCTTTCTGAGCATGCTCTGTTTTTTGGGACCGCCGTGGGTGATGTTCGGTTTGATATTCCAGCTGCCATGGCATTTTTACGCTGTCTTGTTGCCTGCCTGCCTGTGTCTGCTGAGCATCATTGCCAGTTATGTTACCGTTGGCATGATGCTGATTGCGCGTTTCTTTTCGTCAGGCGGGCTTCTTTCGGCACTCAAGATGCTCGGCACTGCAATAGGCGTGGCAGTCGGTTTCTTGTTATCCCTCACGCTGTTCGCCGAATTTGAGTCAACGACGGTGAAGCAGGTTTTTTTGGATTGGGCTTCTGCAGAAACGGGCCATCTGGCAAACCCGCTCACAAACGCTACATGGTATCCGCATCAATGGATGGGGAAATTGATGCTCAGTTGGGTGGATGCCCCGGGCATACAAGGAAGTTCGGTGGACGAACGCCTATGGTGGGGGTTTCTCCTCATCGCTGGAAGTCTGGGCTCTGCTGGTTTTGCAACACTTGTGGCGCTGCAGATTTATCAGCGCGGGTGGGAAAATATCAAGCAATTGAAAACGAAGCGTAAATCTGCGCGAAGTGCCCCCTCAAAACTGAGTTTCCTCGTATCTACACTCGGCAGAGGAAGAATGCAGGCCATGATGATAAAAGACTTTGTCGTCTTTATCAGGCACAGTGGACGTTTCATTGCCATTCTCATGCTCACGTTCTTTTTGGGAGTCCACATCGGCATTTTACTCGCGCAAGGTAGCATTGCGGATGTGAACACCGGTCAGGTTATCGCTGTGCAGATAGTGCTTTACAGCCTTCTCATCTCCTTTGGGCTGAGTTGCAGCGGGTTTCGAGAGGAGGCAAAAACATGGTGGATGCTGCAATCTGCACCCGTCACACCTCAACTGATGTTCACAAGCAAATTCCTGACTGCACTGCTCTGCGCTTTCATTTATGCCGAATTCTGGATGCTGATAGGTGTAAAGCTGCTTCAAATTCCGGTAGACTCTTGGATGCCGATTCTCCTGATACCTATCCCAACGCTTACAGCAGCGAGCGCGTTGAATACGGCAATTGGCACATTACCGTGGATGGCGGAGTTGAGCCACGAACCGAAACCGCTGTTGCGGGTTTTAACCTTTATGTTCACGATGCTTGCTGATATAGCACTCGTCATCGCGCCGATGATGACTTGGCATCTTGGCGGTGTCGCTTGGTTTGGTGTGTTGATGATATTTCTCGCCGGTGTATTTGCGGGAGCTTACAAGCTAGGAATTGGCAACCTCCGAAAGTTGTTGGTTGCGCCGCATTAATTGAGGAGGAGTTCAGCACGCATTGAAAATGCGTGACAAGACTCGCATAATCATTTCAAGTTGCACCGCTCGGAGTCGCGCAATAAATTGCACGGCTACGAACCAAGTTGTGAATTTTAATGAACAACTTTTGCGGCGTAATGGTATCAGCCCCTGCTTTGCAGGGGTAATATACCACTACGCCCAAGTTGCGCGTGATTAGCAAGCAACTTTTGCGGCGTAAACGCCCAAATGCGACGTGCATTTTTATTTCTTACTTATGCGACGTGCATTTTTATTTCTTACATTACCGCTGCAGCATTAATTCGGAGGCCTCCTACAAAGGAAAAGAATATGTTGATACCGTATCAAGGAGTGATGCCAACTGTGCATCCATCTGTTTTTGTTGCCCCGGGGGCAATGATTATCGGGGATGTAACAATTGGCGAAGAATCAAGCGTCTGGTTTAACAGCGTGCTGCGGGGTGATTTAGAACCCATCCGAATTGGATGCCGCACCAACATTCAGGACGGTGCTGTCATACACATGGATAAAGAGATTCCGTGCCTTATCGGCGACGATGTTACTATCGGGCATGGCGCGATTCTTCACAGTTGCACTATTGGCAATGAAGCACTTATCGGGATGGGCGCGATTCTGCTCACAGGTAGCACAATTGGTGAACGCGCCGTTGTTGCCGCTGGCACGCTTGTGCGAGAAGGACAGGAAATTCCGCCCGGCACTGTCGCAATGGGCGTGCCGGCAAAGGTACGGCGCGAAGTGACAGAAACTGAACTTGAGCGCGTACGAAGCGGCAAAGATGATTACGTTTTACGCGGTAAACTGATGCTTTAAGGAGCATCAGAGGAATAGTTAACAGAAAGGAAAATTATGGCAAAACGAACATGTTTAATGATTGGTGGCAGTGGCATGGCTGGTGGCTGGATTAACAACTTTACAAATAATTTCAGCGATCGGATAGAAATTGTTGGATTAGCAGATGTCAATACAGATGTGCTATCAGCACAGGGAGAGGCATTAGGGCTAAGCAGCTCACAGCTCTTCACAGATTTTAACGACGCTTGTGCTGAGGTGAAAGCGGACTTCTGTGGCATTGCTGTCCCACCGCAATTCCATAGTCCCGCTGCAATCG
This sequence comes from uncultured Poribacteria bacterium, assembly GCA_958295855.1. Lineage (GTDB taxonomy): Bacteria > Poribacteria > WGA-4E > WGA-4E > WGA-3G > CATQHH01. The sequence goes on from OY282383.1 coordinate 3,690,065, forward strand.
CTGCTATGGAAAATGGGATGCCGGTTATCTGCGAAAAACCGATTGCCGACACGTTGGAAGCAGCCAAGGCAATGGTCCGGACTGCGCAAAAGACAGATTTGCCGTGTGCTATTATTCAAAATTACCGCTATGCCGATAACAAACAAGAACTGATTCGCATCCGGGATGAAGGCAGATTGGGCAGGCTCCAGCACATCGTAGGGCGTTACGCCTGCGATTACCGGCGGTATCTTTCATGGGGCAAAGCCTGGCGACACGATATGGATTTCGGATTGCTCTTTGAAGGCTCTGTCCATCATCTTGACATGCTTCGGTTTCTCTCCGGTGGGGACTGCGAAACCTTAATCGGGTTTGGATGGAATCCAGAATGGTCGAGTTTTCAGCATTACTCCAGCGGTTTCTATATCCTGCGGATGGACAACGGTGTCCACACCTCCTATGAAGGGAACAGTTCTGCAGCTGGCATCGTCAACTGCTGGAACCATGAACACTACCGCGCAGAATTTGAAGAAGGTGCTGTCGACATCGCGGGCGGAAACCAGATGACTATCCACCGGGCCGGCGGTGAAACCGAAGTCTACGAGGCACCTGCCATCCCCTATCAGGCACATCAACATCTGTTTGATGAATTTTTAAACTGGCTTGACGGCGGTGAACCTTCCGACACGCGGATTGAGGACAATATCAAGAGTTTCGTGCTGGTTATCGCCGCAATGGAGACAACCCTTGATGGGCAACCCAAACAGATCGCCGATTACCTGAGCGACTTGGAATGCTAAGGACTATGTGCTCGTGCCCGGGGGAGGCTGCACAGCGGATAGGTGCTAACTATGTTCAATCCAAACCACGAAATACCGCGCGTCCTTGAGGACATTCCAGAATCGGAACAGCGCGCCCTACTCGAGAAGGTGGCGACGTGGGTTGTGCGGCGCGGTTTAACTGCGCCAGCAATTGTCTTCTTAGAGACCGGCAAGCCGCTGAACTTTTTGGGCAGTCAACTTTTGATTGCTTTTAGCCCGTTTATTCAGGCCATGTTCAAAGGCAAAGGGGACGAATACCAGAAATTCGCCCTCATTTTGGAAAAAGATGCGAATGTTGAGTTGCTGATTGAATTCATCGAGAGGAATAGTTGCCAGCGTTGAGCGTTTAACTACGACCTCGAGTGCTAACAAACGGAGGATTTTGATGGCAGTTGAATTGAGAATGCTTCAAATGGATCAGACGATGACGAAAGGGAAAATCGGAAAATGGCTTGTTAACGAGGGGGATATTGTGACGGAGGGGCAACCCTTGCTGGAGATTGAAACCGATAAGGTAGTCCATGAACAGGAATCGCCAGCGGCTGGTGTTATTGCCCAATTACTTGCGGAAGAAGGAAGGGATGTCCCTGTTAATGCCTTGTTAGCCATCATTGCAGCACCGGGTGAAGAAGTCGCACGCGTTGAAGTAGAGCCCGCAGCAGCACAGCAAACTTTTGGCCAAGCAAGCAAGCCAAAACTTGCAACTCAAACCTCTGAAAAACTGGCTGTTGAACCCTCAAAGCCTGCCACTGCCCCCCTCCCAAGGGCTGCAGTGCAAGCAGCGCAATCAGCGGCACCCCCTAAAGCCTCTCCGGCAGCACGTCAACTTGCCGAAAAACTCGCTATTGACTTGACACAGGTGAAAGCCTCTGGCCCCGGCGGCCGTATCCTTGAAAGCGATGTGCAGCGATATATTGACTTGAGGGCACCGGCACCGGCTGAATCCACACGTCTCAAGGCATCGCCGCTGGCACGACGATTGGCGAAAGAGCACGGCATCGACCTGCGTGCTATTGCAGGCTCAGGCCCCGATGGCAGAATCGTCCGAGACGACGTGTTACAAGCCAGCGCAGCTGCCGCTGCAACCCTTGTTGCACCAACCCCCCCTGTTTTAGAGGCTCCTGCGCCTCAGCAGGCAACAGAAGTTATTCCTCTGAGCGGCATCCGTGAAATTATCGCCGAACGCATGACAATGAGCGTGCAAACGAATGCGAGCGTCACACTCCACACGGAGGTCGACGCAACAGCCTTTGTCGAATTGCGCGAGATGCTCAACGCTAAGCTGCAGGCAAGAGAAGTTAGCCTCACCTACACCGACCTGCTTGTGAAAGTGGTATCAAACGCTTTGCAGGAACATCCGAGGCTCAACGCCACACTCACGGAGGACGGAATTCACCTATTAGGCGAAATTAACATTGGGGTGGCAGTCGCATTGGAAGATGGACTGGTGGTACCGGTGATGCGGAATGCGGACAAGGCGCGGTTATCGGACATCTCTGTGCAGGTAAAAAGTTTCGCCGAGCGGGCACGCAGTAATCAACTGACACCTGGCGAGCTCCAGGGCGGCACCTTTACCATCACAAACCTCGGAAATTTCGGGATTGATGCCTTCACGCCTATCATCAATCCGCCGGAGTGTGCTATCCTTGGGGTAGGACGGATTCTGAAGAAGCCAGTAGTCCATAACGATGAGATTGTTATCCGGCGCATGCTGACGCTAAGCCTGACGTTTGACCACAGAGTTGTAGACGGGGCACCTGCAGCACAGTTCCTTCAAACAGTAGCGGGCTATATTCAAGATCCGTACCTCTTGTTGGTGTGAAATGTCCTTTCGTCATTCCTTGCGGTTTTTCGTCTTTCCTTGCGGAGAATTGAGAATGCAAGATAGATTTTGCATTGCACTGTAGATCTCGTCGGAGGTTTCTTATGCAACCTCAATTAGAGACACATGCAGGTGTCTAATAAGAAACCCGATTTTGCAGAGGGTGCATTCCCCGCTTGCGGGGGTAAATACCTCATGCGGAAAAATCGGAGCAGAAACTGAATTGACGAAAGATCTCGTCGGAGGTTTCTGACGCGGGGTTTACATAAGAGCCCTCTGACGAGATTTGTAAGGGCTTTCGAACGACACCGGCAAGCATGGTATGGTATTAACCCCTGTTTACAGGGGCATATACCAAACTCCGCAAGGTATGTTGCGCATGCGAATTGCAATCGGTTGTATTGGACACGAAACCAACACATTTTTGCGGCGTACACGCCCAAGTTGTGCGCGACTCGCAAACAACTTTTTTATTTCTTATACCTGCGACGTGCATTTCGCCCAAATGCGACGTGCATCGCGCTACGCCCCCGGAAGAGGTTATATGAAAAATTAAAGATTTTTCATATTAACTCTCCTTCGGCTCCCGTGGCATTTTGGAACTTCCCACACACGCAGACTCCTTAACTTACCGCCGAATCCCAACTTTTTCAAACATCAAATCCAAATACGATTTTTGACCCTTGAAAAGCCGACTGGTGGAACCGTCTTCTGTTTTTTCATGCCAATTCAGCCGCAGAATATTATGTGCCAACATGTTCTCTTCAACCCACTCAGGGGGTTGCTCCTTTCCTAACTCGGAACTATCCCGCAGCAGCAGAAACGAATTGAGACAGAATGCCCGACCGTGTTCAGCCTTTAACCGCTTTTCAAGGGTCACGAGCGTCTGGTCCTCGGATTTTCGAGCAAGTGTCACCTTTGGATGGTTCTGATAATTGGCTCTCGCACCGCCGATAATCTCGCGCGCACCCTTTGGGTCGATAAAGAGAATGTGTGTTATCTCTTGTTCCTCATCCACTGCCCACAACACGAAATCGGGATAATAACTCCCATCGTAACTCTCTAAATAGATACCTATCTTTTTCACATTCCGCAACAGGTAGAATTGGTACCGCTCATTCCCACGGTAGTGCTGCTTGATATAATCTGTGAGATCTTCAACAAGTTTTCGTTCGCCGGTGTTGAGTCTATCTGGTGAGACTTTGATCGAGTTGAATTCGTTTCCTTTCTCCTCGCCTGGGTCACGCACAAGTGGCTCGTAGATATGCCGATGGCCGCTGTGTAAAACCCTTGACAGGTGCCTGCGAATCTGTGATTCAGGAGTGTCTGTTTCTTCCTTAGCCTGCTCCCTAAAAGCGTTGTAGGCTTCGGATGTCTCAAATTCCTTCGTCACGGTGTATTCGTAGATAAAGTCGTCGCGCTTCAAAGGTTCGTAAATGTAGTTTGCGCTATTGATATGGGCGTTAATACGGTTTCGCAGCTTCCGGGTGACATCAATTACCACTTGGCGATTCAGCCGCTCTGTCCACCTTATTAGGTCTGTACCCGTTTTTTGATACCGAATTTCCCCGACGAGTGCTAGGAAATTCGAGATAGTGGGTTCGCGATTTCTGTCACTGTAGAGTTGTAGCTGGTTTTCCTCCGCTTCGCGACGGATGACGATGGCAAGCCTTGCTCTATTCAGATAGTTGGAATATGCTTTGTTATAGCGCCGTAAGTCTTCGTAAACATTCGGGGCTTCTCTTTCCTTGTCCGTTCGGTAATCTAGCACCTGCGCGCGCCAATTGTTAATAACGCCGTGTTTTTCGGTTCCATCTTTGAAATAGGTATAGTGAATTTCACCTTCTCTAAGCGCGACCCGCTTGATTGCGTTATCGCTGCTACCAGTCTGCTTAAAGATAGGCAATTTGTCCTTATATTCGTCAAAGTGAATGGTTGTACGATTATCCACCTTGAAAAAGGTTGGATTCACCTTAATATTGAAGGTGTGATAAAGCGGAATGCCTCCCGCGTGTATTTCCTTAAGAAAATGTTCAAGGTAGCTTCGGCGCAAACTGAAGACGGTTAGCGTTTCCAACCGCCGAATATCATCTTTCCTATCTCTTTGTCGTAGGAGGTAATAGTCTGGGTTATGTTCAATATACCGCCGTTTTCCATCACCGCCCTTCCCGCGTAGCCGAACGCCGCGCCCGAAAATCTGTATAATCAGGTTGCCTTTGGAGCTTCCCAAGTTAATCAGATCTATGACAGTGAGGCGGTAGGAGTTCCATCCTTCCGCAAACTTGCGACTCCCAATCAGCACATTGATGGGGCAGGTTTCGTTATCAAGGTTTTCAAAGTGGAGGTTTGGATTAGCGATTGCCTCGACACGCGTTTCAATGCGTGGCCTCGAAGTTTTAACGTCGATGCTGTTATAAAAACTCGCGCCATCGCCGACGTTAATCATCCCCCACTTTTCGCCTTCGCCATAAGAGAGGAGCAGTTCACTATTGTTGTCCGGATTGCGTGCGACGACCAGGGGGCCGGTGATGTCTCCACCGAAAACGGTGCTGAAACGGCTGCGTTCGGCACCGCTCAGTGCGGCAAGGTAATCCAGCACTTTCTGGATGTCCGAGACTTCATCGTTTTTGCCTTCGTCCTTCGGATTTTCCACCGTATGCCCCATGAATGCCATCAACGGGCGATGCGCAGTCAAGTCAGCGTCCTGTTGTTCGTCATTTTGCAGTCTTTTGAACGTCTGTAGTTTTTCTGTCATCACCCAGAAACATTCGTCTAAGTTATCTTTAATTTCCGCGTCAGATTCGGCAGCCACTGTATCTGCGGCGATGGGTTTGAAAAAATGATCTTTGCCGTACCCATCAGCGTAGAATCGGGCGTAATCGTATCGATAGATGATTGCGTCATCGTATTCGTCTTTCAATGCTTTGGCGACGTTGTGGAAGGTAGCGGAATACTCAAATAGGAAGGAGGCACCTACGTTGAGCCGGTTCCGGAGTTCTCTGAATTTACCGGATTGCTGGCTAGTCAAACCGATATGCGCTTCGTCTACTAAAATAAGCCGCCGGATTTCTCCCTCATCTGGCAATTGGAAATAGTCGTCATCCTTCTGCAAAAGCCCCTGTGTAGTGTCAATTATGAGCTCAATCCGGTTATTATAGGTTTGATTGAGTTGCCGGACGTAGGGGTGCAACTCGCGTTCATGCTGTTTCATCAGATTTGCCAAGGGGGTTGTGAGGAAAATTTGGAGGCGAGCATTATCTTTTCGACAGAAATGGTGCAGATATTGGAGGATATTGAGGTGCATGACGAGGGTTTTGCCACTGCCGGTGGCCATCCAGTATGCCAGCATCCGCTGTTCCTCCCCAGATTCTTGTAGGGGCGGGGTTTCCATAGTGTCAGCCCGTTTTCGATCAGACAAAAAACACCCCGTAAAAAGCAGGGCCAACACCTGATAGTAGCGGAGTTTGAAATTATTACCAGTCAGGGAGTTGTACTCATCTAAAAATTCGCGAATCTGCTCCAACGGTTCGACAGGTAGGCGTAACGCCTGATGCGGGTCGTACCACTCAATATCCCTCTTTATTCCATCATTTCGGGTGTCGATTCCATTTTGGGTTAGGATTTCTGTTTCGTATTCTTGATAAAGTGGCATTGGTTTTCCATGGGAGGCGTAGGACTAAGGCACGGGAGACTTGCCCTACAAATGCGGGTGCGTTTTTGCCGCGTAGCGAAAACAGGTGTTCAGAATTATTGATGGATAAAGTGTAAGATTTATAGCATCGTGTCTTTCACTATTCTTCAGTCCCGTTAGGGACAATATGTTTATAGAAAAGTTCAAAAGTCAGCATCAAGAAAGTGCGCAATTGCGTTTTCTTCCCACTCGCGATAGTTCTCCACATCGTCCTGAAACTTTTGCCATGCCGCATTCAACAGCGCGACTGGGGCGGTAAAAGTTGGGTCCGTTTCTTGCTTTGATACTTCTGATTTCTGAAATTCGCGTGGCGCAGTTTCTATGAGCATATCATCCAGTTTCTGCTGAATCACAGGAAGAAATGCTGGGTCATAAAAACCGTCGTAGTCTTCAATGACTCCCAGTGCAGTAGCAACCTCATTCCATTTTTCTTCCAAATCGGTAGCGACTGCATTATAGCTCATCCGTCGCGCGCGGTCGGCAAGGAGTTGGATGCGGATCCAAGTGACGGGATGGCTGCTACGAGCGAGGTTTTCTTGCGGCACTTGGTACTCGCTCCGCCCAAGCATTCTGAGATACATCGAAAAAGCGTAGGCGTAGGAAGGGCCACCTATGACGAAGCCAACCGCATCACAGAAGAATTCCTGTGTCCATTCGTACCATGTATCAACAATCACATCTCGTTTTCTCTCCAGTTCTTCTGTATACTTGTCGTCTCGCTCTACGGGAGGCTGCAGCAAATCACCGATGTTAACTTGCAACTCGTAGGCTAAATCATCCATCTCATGTCGATGACAAGCGTAGAGAAGATGCCCGAACTCATGGAAGAAGAAGGGCAAATTGCGCACCCCTTGTTGTGAGGTCCATGGTGTGAAATAAATAATGGGTTCAATAGGTTCACTGAGCCAGACACTGAATTCTCCATCTTGTAATGCAACCGGAATATTCTTTGTTTTGGGGTGAGTCGCGTGCAGCCATAACAAAAGTTTTAGGGATAGCCGATCTGAAGTGCGGGCGCGGACAATCGGGCTCACCCGATGTGCATCAAGAAAATAGAAATTTTGGGTCACCAATCGCGTGCTGCTCAAAATGTCTTTGAGGACATCTTCTTGTCCAAGATCAAGGTCTTTGAGATTTTGAAGAACCCTTTGGTGGATGTTCTCGCACCTGTTGGTAACCCAATCCGAATAGGCGTTGAGTTCCGTCGGAATCTTGTTCCGTTCCTCATTTAGGATGCGTTGTAGCTGCTCAATATCAGAGCGCAAAGCGACGTTGTTCTGTTTGAGGAGGTCTTGCAATTAAAAACCTCCAAAGAGCTGTGCCACGTCGTGAGCAAGATGTTCCTCAAGGAGTGTTCGTAGATCGTCCAAAACGAGCAGAATCGCCTGTTTGTCTACTTCCACGTCAGAGTACAACTGCTCGGCAATACACGAGAGTTTTTCGCGGAAAAGCGTTGAGCGACATTGGTAATAGTTTTGCTTTGCATCGACAAAACTCCTTACAAACTCACCTCTGCGGCGATTAACTCCCAGCAGCGGTCGTTTCCCTACATCTTCTGCGCGTTGCACTATAGGTTCAAGTTCCTTCAAGAATAAGGACAGTTCATCCTTCGCTTTTTCGGATGCTTCTGCTCTTTCCTCGTCGGGGTGCCCTGCGAATTCCAATTTAGTATGAATCGACAGGGTATTGATGGCAGAGAGAAGTTTTTGATTCTCCTCAAAACTCTGAACGGCTAACCACCGTTGTGAATTCATGATTTTCACTCCTTCGCTTATCCACGTCCCCGCGGAAACGGAGATACACTTATCGCATCCTGCGAATTTCCTGTGAATCACGACTTTTAAGTTCATCGTCAGGCCGCTTAAGTTCAAGTGGAAGCCGCTGGGCAACATTGGGAACCGAAGAAGCCTTATTCAGACGCGTCATCAAAATCTGCTGCCGGTAAATCGCGACACTCTTTCAAGTGAGAACTTTCCGCCTTATGTAGCGTAAAGAAGTGTCGCCGAAATCCTCCAGTTTGCTTGAAGAGGTTAAAGCCTCGATCAATTCGGATAATCGCGTGTTGCGTTTCCAAATACCCTGCATGAAAGAGACGCTCGGGAGCCCTATCACTCTTTACAAACAAATTAAAATCCGCGTCATCCGATAAATCCGTGATAATCCGTGATTCTGACAAGCCACACAAAACGAAATTATTTCCGGGGCATGTCCCACTCAATATCGTCAAGCGTCTCGGCGTTGAGGGCTTCGTCCAAGAGTGCATCCAGACGTGCATGGCTCTCGGTGGTGTTGATGGCGAGCGTGATGTCGTCTGGGACATCCGTAAATTGCCGGTGGAGCAGTTTGAGGATTACCTCGCGTTTGCCACTCATTCTGCCCAGTTCTTCTCCTTCGGCTCTGCCTTCTGTTCTGCCCTCGGCTCTGCCCTCGGCTCTGCCCTCGGCTCTACCTTCAGCTCTACCTTCAGCTCTACCTTCAGCTCTACCTTCAGCTCTAACTTCGGCTCTGCCTTCGGCTCTGCCTTGTTCAAACAGATGTTGCGCCCATGTTTCTACCATGGTTTCTACCTCCTTTGTCTGGGAGTGTCCGCGGATTTGCTGCGACAGGCACAGCCACCCCGCCCTGAGAGATGCATAAACTCGCGCTGCCTCTCTGTAGGCCGCGCCTTTTCAGGCGCGCAGACACAACGGAATTATTTCTGGGGCATGTCCCACTCAATATCGTCAAGCGTCTCGGCGTTGAGAACTTCATCCAAGAGCGCATCCAGACGTGCATGGCTCTCGGTGGCGTTGATGGCGAGCGTGACATCGTCTGGGACATCAGCAAACTGCCGGTGGAGCAGTTTGAGGAGCACCTCGCGTTTGCCACTCATTTTGCCCAGTTCTTCGCCTTCTGTTATGCCTTCGGCTCTGCCTTCGGCTCTGCCTTTTGTTATGCCTTCTGTTTTGCCTTGTTCAAATAGATGTTGCGCCCAGGTTTCTACCATGGTTTCCACCTCCTTTGTCCGGGATTGCCCACGGATTTGCTGCGACAGCACAGCGTGCAACTCTTCACGCTCTTCCTTCGGCCGACGATGCGTTATCAACTGGAAGAGATACAATATTGCATGCTTCCACCGCTCGGCCTCGGAAGCATCCAGCCGGTTGATATGGGGTATTGCCTCCTGAATCGCAGCGGTGAATTCTGTTTTGTCGCCCCGCTCTTTTTGAAGAACCGTCAGCAACCAGCCGAACGCATCACCAGTCGCTGTCAGTAACGCTTTCTCGCTGCTTTTGACATTGAGAAAGAATGGTTCGAACGTCGGCACACACGCCTCTAGTTCCTTCGGAACGTCCATCATGGCACTGAGGCGCAGCGGCGTATGCCACGGCCTATCGCCCGTGTACAGCACAATCGGTAAAATCACCTGGAACCGACGCTGAGCCGACGGAACCTGCTGCGCGTGCCACTCACGGCGTTGGGTGTCCCACAGGTTCACCATATAAAACAGCAGACGAAAGGCCATGTGGGTATCCACCGTGGATTGATGCTCAATCAGAATATAGATGTGCACCTCTTTTGTCTGTGCCGCACCCTGAAACGGCAGACGATACACAAGGTCTGCCTCTTGTTCCCGGAGATTGTCGAGAATAAAGTTCGGGTTAACGTGTGTCAACCGGTTAAAATCAAGCCGGGCAGCAAGCTCACCGGCAACGATGTCTATGAGGCCCCGGACGTTAGCCGCATCCTGCAGGAGCAGGCGGATACTGTGATCTGGAAACTGCTCAATGGGCCCAGTGTAAAATCCAGAGGGCTCGTTTGTGTCGTTTTCCATCGTGGTTCTACCTCGTTCTCAGATGTGAGGTGCCGGGGGAGCCACCTCGTTCGTTTCTGTTACTTACATTAAGAGTATACCACATTTAAACAGCGTTCTCAACACCGTCAATTCGGAAGCATGTCCCACTCAATATCGTCAAGCGTCTCGGCATTGAGGACTTCATCCAAGAGCGCATCCAGACGTGCATGGCTCTCGGTGGTGTTGATGGCGAGCGTGATGTCGTCGGGGACATCCGCAAACTGCCGGTGGAGCAGTTTGAGGATAGCCTCGCGTTTGCCAAGCATTTTGCCCAGTTCTTCGCCTTCGGCTCTACCTTCGGCTCTAGCTTCGGCTCTAACTTGGGCTCTGCCTTCGGCTCTGCCTTTGGCTCTGCCTTCGGCTCTGCCTTCGGCTCTGCCTTGTTCAAACAGATGTTGCGCCCAGGTTTCTACCATGGTTTCTACCTCCTTTGTCTGGGAGTGTCCGCGGATTTGCTGCGACAGGCACAGCCACCCCGCCATGAGAGATGTATAAACTCGCGATGCCTCTCTGCAGGCAGCGCCTTTTCAGACGCGCAGACACAACGGAATTATTTCTGGAGCATGTCCCACTCAATATCGTCAAGCGTCTCGGCATTGAGGACTTCATCCAAGAGCGCATCCAGACGTGCATGGCTCTCGGTGGTGTTGATGGCGAGCGTGATGTCGTCGGGGACATCCGTAAACTGCCGGTGGAGCAGTTTGAGGATAGCCTCGCGTTTGCCAAGCATTTTGCCCAGTTCTTCGCCTTCGGCTCTAACTTGGGCTCTACCTTCGGCTCTGCCTTCGGCTCTGCCTTGTTCAAACAGATGTTGCGCCCAGGTTTCTACCATGGTTTCTACCTCCTTTGTCTGGGAGTGTCCGCGGATTTGCTGCGACAGGCACAGCCACCCCGCCATGAGAGATGTACAAACTCGCGATGCCTCTCTGCAGGCCGCGCCTTTTCAGGCGCGGGGACACAATGGAATTATTTCCGGGACGTGTCCCACTCAATATCGTCAAGCGTCTCGGCATTGAGGGCTTCATCCAAGAGCGCATCCAGACGCGCATGGCTCTCGGTGGTGTTGATGGCGAGCGTGATGTCGTCGGGGACATCAGCAAACTGCCGATGGAGCAGTTTGAGGATTACCTCGCGTTTGACACTCATTTTGCCGAGTTCTTCGCCTTCGGCTCTGCCTTTTGTTATGCCTTCTGTTTTGCCTTGTTCAAACAGATGTTGCGCCCAGGTTTCTACCATGGTTTCCACCTCCTTTGTCCGGGATTGCCCACGGATTTGCTGCGACAGCACAGCGTGTAACTCTTCACGCTCTTCCTTCGGCCGACGATGCGTTATCAACTGGAAGAGATACAATATTGCATGCTTCCACCGCTCGGCCTCGGAAGCATCCAAGCGGTTGATATGGGGTATTGCCTCCTGAATCGCAGCGGTGAATTCTGTTTTGTCGCCCCGCTCTTTTTGAAGAACCGTCAGCAACCAGCCGAACGCATTACCAGTCGCTGTCAGCGCCGCTTTCTCGCTGCTTTTGACATTGAGAAAGAATGGTTCGAACGTCGGAACACACGCCTCTAGTTCCTTCGGAACGTCCATCATGGCACTGAGGCGCAGCGGCGTATGCCACGGCCTATCGCCCGTGTACAGCACAATCGGTAAAATCACCTGGAACCGACGCTGAGCCGACGGAACCTGCTGCGCGTGCCACTCACGGCGTTGGGTGTCCCACAGGTTCACCATATAAAACAGCAGACGAAAGGCCATGTGGGTATCCACCGTGGATTGATGCTCAATCAGAATATAGATGTGCACCTCTTTTGTCTGTGCCGCACCCTGAAACGGCAGACGATACACAAGGTCTGCCTCTTGTTCCCGGAGATTATCGAGAATAAAGTTCGGGTTGACGTGTGTCAACCGGTTAAAATCAAGCCGGGCAGCAAGCTCACCGGCAACGATGTCTATGAGGCCCCGGACGTTAGCCGCATCCTGCAGGAGCAGGCGGATACTGTGATCTGGAAACTGCTCAATGGGCCCAGTGTAAAGTCCGGAGGGCTCGTTTGTGTCGTTTTCCATCGTGGTTCTACCTCGTTCTCAGATGTGAGGTGCCGGGGTAGCCACCTCGTTCGTTTCTGTCGCTTACATTAAGAGTATACCACATTTAAACAGAATCCTCAACACTGTTTAAACCTCCACGGTATCCCACACCGCATCCGTATCAAAATCCGAGGTTGTGATAAAATTCACCTGCCGCAGCGCGGGATGCTCAAGCAATGCACTCTGATTCGCATCACAGTTAACATCTAACTGCGTGACACCCGCTAACCGCGAATCTCCCAGAATCGCTAACAACTGCGGTGTATCGTCCACCCCCTCGAGCACGTTGCGGAATACCACCACACGCTTAACACTTCGGACAACCTTGTATACCCGCCCCTCAAAATCAAAACGCAGCCGACGCTGAATTGGAAGCCCTTTGAGATAGCAGTAGGTTTCCAGCACATCTACAACGCCCTCCGTGCTCTCCTTGCCATAAGTGATACGATTAGAAAACGGGGCACGCATATCCATCATCAGCCGAATCTGCTGTTCTTCGGGGCGATAGAGGTATTGAACTGGAAGTTCTACTTTAGTGTCATAATTCGGAGATGAAGTCGTAAGGTTGTTGAGAACATCCTCATACTGTTCCAGCCGCTGATACTTGACGATGCCGACGGTGCCATCAATCTCCTTCTTTGGATGCGGTTTACCAGCTTGCCAATTTTCAGAGAACATGGCACGGCGGATGCGCTCTTTCAAGGTGCTTTCAAAGTAGTCTCCCATCTCAACGAGGATAAATTTACGATTGCCGTTATCGGCTTTGTTGAGTCTGAGGACAGCATGCCCCGTTGTACCACTGCCCGCGAAGAAGTCAAGCGTCACACCCTTTCCCTCCGGCGCAACCGCCCAAACAAGACTTTCATACAATCCAACAGAATGACAATAGGGGAAATTTAGTCCGAGAGCATCCATTTGATGTTTGCCTCTTTCCCCTGAAGAGATCACGGACGATAATTCACCGACAAGATAATCTTTTAAACTAAGTTTTCGCTGAGGCATCCTTGTTTCATCGGTACCGAAAATAATCCGGTTTTCCGCCAATAACCGCTGCATATTTTCTGGCGTTCTACTCCAGCCATTTGCTGGAATAGGACACGGTTTATTTGTAATTGGATGAATCAAAGGTTGGTGGAATTTAGGGTCTTGCTGCCACCCCGGAGCCCCCATGCCAACTTCTGTATAAACCTGTCCCTCCTCGTCAAGCCTTGAATAAGCCTTCTCTCCGCCACTCAACTCAGGCTTGTTGTTAATCCACGCTCTAAATTCTTTGCGGCATTCTTGCGTGACCCCTCCATGCTTTTTTATTAAAGAGGCAGCCCTTCTCATAATCGCTTCGCGGTTGAGCGGTCTGGCTTTCAGTTTTACAGTTCCCTTAGAATGGCATACAACATATTCGTGTTGCGTGGCTAAGGTATTTGTTCCAAAAACGGGATTTCTCTTGTCCCAAACAATAGTGCCCTGGTTTTTCATCGGCAGGACGTTAAACACCTGAAACAGGTTTTCATATTCGTTCTCATCAATGTGGCAAAGCATACAACTATCGGGGGCCATCAACTGCTCGGCAAGGGAGAGCCGATTCTCCATCATCGTTAACCAACTGGCATGCTGATAATTGTTTTTGTAGAGAAACCCGCTTGTGTTCGTGTTATAGGGCGGATCGATGTGGACGCACCTTATGGAGCTGCGATATTTTTCCATCAGCAGGGCTAACGCCTGAAAGTTTTCGCTGTTGAGTAGTACGCCATCAATGTGCTCTTCTAAATTGTCAAACAGTGCGAGGAGTTCATCAACGAATTTCTCGTCAAAATACCGCGTGTCCAGCGGCAGCGTCGGATATAACCCCTCAAGCAACGGCAGCTGCTCGGTAATGTCAATCCCGAAGGTGTCACGCCAGTCTGCGAGTTGTGTCTTGTTTGCCAGGATCTGCGAGATGAGTGCTTCGCGTTGGGCGGTGTCATCTCTCGTCGCCTCTGAAATTTTACCCACAGAAATGAGATAGTTTGTCTCTAAAACCTTCTTTTTCATCAGAAACAGCTGCTTCTGGAACGTCTCGACGGTAACGAGTAGCGCGATGACTTCGTCGGTGACGCTGCGGAACGCTTTCGCCACTGCAAAAGTGGTGTTTTCAGGGCTGAGGTTCAAAAGCGTTTCCACATCGCCCAAGATGCTGTTCTGGATATAACGGCGTTGCTCGGTTTTCAGAAATTTGTCTAAATCCTTGTGGATGAAGTAGTCCGAATCCATGCCGACGAAGAAGGTGTTCAGGTTTTTGTCAAAGGTGTGGAACCTATTCACTCTGGTTTTTTTTTCAAGTGCGGCTTGCCGCTGGGTTTTGTTTTTACCGAGTGCTTTGAAGTCGGGGAGGGCTGCCAATTTCGCCGCGTAGTCCATTAAGGTAAGCCGCAATGCTTTAGTGCCTTGCAACCGACCGTTCTGTACCTTATCGTACGTATCCGCGAGCTCTTTGAAGATTGGCTTCTGCTGTTCTTCCCCTTTTTTAGGGCGTTCATGAAGATAGATGTCAGCATCGTCCAGCTCGCCGAAAATTTGGGCGTTCATTTCGCGGTAGAGCTCGACTTTTGGCGTTGAGGTCTCCGCCAAGTGGAGGATGACGCGCCAGGTTCCATCTTCGGTTGTCGAGGCAGCTCCTCGTGTCTGCCCATCTCTTTCTATCCTATCCAACCGGTAATGCTTGAAATCATCGTGGTTGTTATTTTGCGCGATGCTTGTGATTGCTTTTCCCTCTAACCGATATTCGATGCGCTTGCCCTCGACCTCAAAGGCGATGCTGTTGAAGCCGGTCGCCGTTTTGACGTAGTAGCTATCCCGGCATTTCCAATGGAACAAGGTATCTGTCCCGTCGTAGTCTGCCTCGTCGGGATAATCCACTTTATAGAGTGTGGTGCTTCTGTCGTTGTAGCCGAAGTCTCCATCTCGGTAGTAGCGTTCAAAAAAGTTGTAGACGTGATTATAGACGCGGAAGGCGAGTTTGGATTTCAGTGCCCCCGGGTCAAGTTGGAGTGGTGCGATAAGCTCGTCCTGCTGTTTATATGTGAGAAAATCGATGATAAGTTGCCGATTTGCATGAACGTCTCCGAGGTAGGCTTTTTCGGTTGTTCCTCCCTCTTCCTCAATGTATTGCTTGACCTCGGCGAGTTGGCTGTCGTAAAGTGCATCGGCAACGTCCGCGAGTGCTTCGTTCACGATGTCAGTCAACTTTTCGTCAATGAAGCGATTGACTTCATCGCGCTTGATTTTGAGGATACGGAAGATTCCGAAATCCAGGTCATTATGCGCGAAGTGAAACATCTCGCGGAGTTTTTCGCGAAGGGTGTTGAGTGCTTGGGTTGTGGGGTTTTGTTGTTGTGTTAACATTATATGGTATCTTGTTGTGCTGCGTGCAGATGTTTCGCATCCTCCGCTTTGCTTCGGTTCTCCAAAATTTCCCGAAAGCCGATGAGGAACGGATCTGGTTCGCGTTGTCGCTTCTGCCATGCTTCTTCATCGCGTGCCTTGACGCGCTGAAGGTATGCCGTCACTTCCGCCTTGTTTACGATATAGTAGAGGATGGCGGCGTGGATGTCTGCTAGGGAGAGGTCTGGGTAACGTTGCTGTATGTCGAATTCCCTGGCTCCCTGTAGATAATCCTCCAACACATGTTCAAGTCCGAGGGCATGCCCCTTGATTCGGATAGTATTTTCATCAATGAATTCAAAGTAGTCTCTCACATCCATTTTTTGTCTCCTTTGACTTTGGTTTCTACAGCGGAAGATATTCTATGCTATCGTGATATTCCTCGGTATCAGCAGCCCCCCAAACCAACGCTAAGTTTTCAATGATGGCATGAATTGGTACGGGTCGGGAAAAGCAGAGGATTCCCGGCACATGGCCCCCGTGCCTTAGATGCTCCCTAAGGTGATGTGGCATTGAGATGCGATTGTTGGTGACGAGGAGGTAATCATTCCGTTCAATCCAGATGAGGATGTCTGGATCGGGTGTTCCCAGGGCTGGTGCCCCTTCATCACCCATGAACCGGATGTCCAGCAGCGGATGCAAGTCCTCAAGTTTTCTCCGAAACTTCCTCGTCATGTTTTCGTCAATAAGGAACCTCGGTATCACTCGTAACTCCCCCAGACGAAGTAGAAATCTCCCTCAGCAATTTTTTTCTGTCGATATCTTTCCAAGCGTTCCCGCCGCTCAACAACCTCTGGCGTTGCTCCTTCGGTTTCCAACCACCGCTGATATGATTCTTTCCGGTATTTTTTGACGCGGAGAAGCAATGCCTGTACCTCCGCCTTATTTGCCTCATAATAGAGCAGCGTGGCATGAATTTTCTCAAAATTCAAGGTTGGAAATCGGTACAGGAGTTCTTCCGGCGTTTTGCACTCAAAAAGATACTCTTCCAACACGTCATCAATATAGATGCGATGCCCTTTAATACGGATGTTTTCGTCATCTATAAAGTCGAAATAGTCTCGCACATCCATGTTTTTGCTCCTTTGTAGTGAAACCTTTTAATCTTTGTTCGTCTGTTTAATAGCGTACGCGAAACGGCGCAAAATGTCAAGTGGTACGTCGGGAGCCGCCCATAGTCGCAGTGCATCAGTAGAAAAGCCGCCCTGAAAACAGCGAGGTTTGCGAACCATATCTGCCACTCACAAAGGCGTAATCTAATGCTACGTTGCTGTACTGATAGCCAAATCCGGCGGTGAGCCCATGTGACACGCCTTCGGTGAACCGCCATCCCAACCGAAGCGCGAGGGCACCGTGCCGGTACTCACATCCGATGAGCGGGGTGCCGTTCGCTATCTCGAAGGCAGCTAACACAGAATCTGATTTTCTGGCTGACGCATCTGATCGGTATCACTCGTAACTCATCCAGACGAAGTAGAAATCTCCCTCAGCAATTTTTTTCTGTCGATATCTTTCCAAGCGTTCCCGCCGCTCAACAACCTCTGGCGTTGCTCCTTCGGTTTCCAACCACCGCTGATATGATTCTTTCCGGTATTTTTTGACGCGGAGAAGCAATGCCTGTACCTCCGCCTTATTTGCCTCATAATAGAGCAGCGTGGCATGAATTTTCTCAAAATTCAAGGTTGGAAATCGGTACAGGAGTTCTTCCGGCGTTTTGCACTCAAAGAGATACTCTTCCAACACGTCATCAATATAGATGCGATGTCCCTTGATGCGGATCTCGGTGTCACTGATGAACTCAAAATAGTCTCGCACATCCATGTTGTGACTCCTTTGCGGTGAAATGTTTTAATTTCTGTCTGTCTGTTTAATAGCGTACGCGAAACGGCGCAAAATGTCAAGGGGTACGTCGGGAGCCGCTAGTAGTCGCAGTGCATCAGTAGAAAAGCCGCACTGAAAACAGCGAGGTTTGCGAACCATATCTGCCACTCACAAAGGCGTAATCTAATGCTACGTTGCTGTACTGATAGCCAAATCCGGCGGTGAGCCCATGTGCCAAGCCTTCGGTGAACCGCCATCCCAACCGAAGCGCGAGGGCACCGTGCCGGTACTCACATCCGATGAGCGGGGTGCCGTTTGCTATCTCGAAGGCGGCTAACACAGAATCTGATTTTCTGGCTGACGCATCTGAGCCGAGATTGAGCTTTATAGCCGAGCCGATACGCCATTCACGCAAGAGTGACTCGCTATAGGCACCGTTGGCTGCAGTCCCTTCGGTCCGGCGATAAGAGAGGTTTGATAACAGATTCGGGAACACCACGCCGATTCTAACCTTCCCGGCCATGAGGGCGTACTGGATACCGAGGTCGGCGCCCCATCCCGCACCGCGTCCTAACGGGACATGTTCAAGATTCACCGAGGTGGTAAAATATTTGGCATTGATGCCCACGTGAAAGTGCTTCCGCACGCGGGTTGCAGCGGACAACAGCACGATGCGTTCTTGAGAGAGCCCCTCTGTGTCGCTTGAGCTGAGGAGTGCTGCACCAAGGGTTTGTTCCCTCCGGATTGGGTGCGCCACGCCGACGACACTGTAGCCAAGCAATCCGTACAGTTCCAAATAGTTTACGCCAATTTCGGGGGCGGGCAGCCGTGCCAAACCTGCCGGATTCCATATCAGTGCACTCGTATCACGTGCCACCGCCGCATAAGCACCCCCCATCCCGCTCGGGCCCGCCATGAGTCCAATATTCTCAAACGCAGCGTGAACAGGTGCGTTTATCGGCACTGTTAATAACAAGGGTAGCACGAACAGCAGACATCGCGTGTGTCTCAGTAATAGCATAAGGAGAGCGGTTCGCGTTTTTCGTATGTCTGCCTCCACAAGATTCTGATAGAATTGGTAAAGCACACATCATTTTATCAAAAAGTTGTCTCTTTGTCAACGGGTATGTAAAGTTTTTGACAACGATTCTAACACCGAACTCACGTGAATGTAGGGTGTTGATTGTGTGAATCAGGAGAAGTTTCACCACCATTGAAAATAGTGGCAAACTTGGCAGGATTAGAGACGCTTCTTGATTGACACCTGTCCTTTACCGCAAACTGAATGGTGCTGATTGCTACAATGTTTTCCCTTGACACGCACCTATTATTGATGGTATACTATAGTTTGTGTTAATAAATTTCCCCTTTTTGTGCAAACTGGCACGAAAATTGCCCCAGTGCGTGCAGAATCTCACGCTTGAGGCAGAAAAACGGATGGCATAGAAATTGCTCATCTGTGAGAAGTTTCACCACCATTGAAAATAGTGGCAAACATTGACAGCGATTTTAAGGAGGAACCGTGCATGCCTTTATTTAAAACAGTGCGACTAGCTGCAGTGAGTTTTATGGCAGTCTTTCTGATGATAGTACTGCCCAGCTTCGCGAAGATAGATAGCGAGAACATCATGGGGATGTGGCTCTTTAACGACGGAAAAGGTGGTGTCGCCACCGATTCGTCAGAACAGGGAAACGATGGCGAAATCCACGGTGCAAAGTGGGTCGATGGGAAATTTGGAAAAGCCCTTGAATTCGATGGCGTTGGCAATTGGGTTGAAGTGCCGCATTCACAGACTGTCGGGTTTAAAGCAGGCACCTCCTTCACCATCGCCCTTTATTTTAAAGGAACCCAGGTCGGTGGCTCGCTTGTCGGAAAAAACTATGAGGATACATCGCAGGCATTGCCGTGGTACCTGCTTTGGGACGACGGCTCCAGCAACAAGGTAACCCTCTTCCTGCGCGATAGTGCCGGAACAAGCTTCCGAGCAGATAGCACAACCGTTGTTGGCGACGACAAATGGCACTTCATCGTTGGCAGAGCGGATGCAAGCACTGGCAAGTCTTCGATATGGGTCGACGGCAAAATGGAGGCAGAAGCCGACTTTAACGAAAAAGATGGATACGGCACCAGCGAAGGGGTGTTTCACATCGGGCGGCACTATGACCGGTATACCGCAGGCATCATTGATGATGTGGCACTCTTCAACGTCGCTTTAGCGGAAGAAGATATGGAAGCAATTATGAACAACGGTATTGAAACTGCCGCTGCTGTGGACGCGGTTGGTAAGCTCACAACAACATGGAGCAGAATTAAACAGCGTTCTGCCCAGTAAACGGCACTTTAAAGGAATTTAATATGAAGCAGATACAGGTACTCCTCGCTTTAGCACTCTTGCTGTTAGCAGGATTGAATTGCGGGACAGAAAATCCTGTTGAAGAAATAGTAGGTTCACCTGCAGGCGAAACTTCGACAGGTACACTGCGTGGGGAGGTTCAACCAATTGAAGGCATCCTAATTCAGGTACGCTTGCTAAAAGATGGGCAGCTCTTGGCACAAACGGAGGCACAGGCGAACTACGAATTTAATGCAGAAGTCGGGAACTACACCCTCCAGCTCTCAGCGAAGGGATACCAAGAAACAGCCATCGATGTCACAGTTGTCGCCGGACAGGTTGTTACGCTGGATAAGATGACACTTGTGGCGTTAGAAACCCCTGTCTCACATCTACGCGGCGTTTTAACGGATGAAGCGACCGGTGAACCTCTCGGCGAAGTTAACCTCCAACTTACTGATAAAGCGGGCGAGGTTTACGAAGCCTTGACGACAGCAACAGGCGTTTTCACTTTTGAGAACCTCCCGGTGGCACGCGCGTTTACCTTGATGATTGCGCACGCAGGGTATGAAGCTGCGGAAGTGGCGGTGCAACCGATACCCGCATCCGAGACGTTTGAACTGGATATCGAACTCACGCCACTGCCCGAACCGCAGAAGTTAGCCCCCGGCGAAGGATTAAGCATCGGGAGCCAGGCCCCAGGCTTTGAATTACCGGATAGTGCAGGCAAATTGCACGCGCTTGCGGATTATGTCGGCACCCAAAAGGTGGTGCTCGTCTTTTACCGCGGCGGCTGGTGACCGTTTTGTAGAGCGCAACTCGGCGAGTTGCAACAGAACTATGCTGACATTCAAGCCGCAGGTGCCGAACTTATCGCTATCAGTTCCGATAACGTAGGCGATACCGAACGGACAGTGCAAAACAGCGGGCTCAAATTCCCGGTACTGGCTGATACGGATAGAGAGGCAATTGCTGCTTACAACGTCGTGGATGCAGTCAACAAAAGAATAGCACGTCCTGCAACCTATATCCTTGGGCAGAATGGCGTGGTGGCCTGGAAATCCCTTAATACCGTGGGCGTGCGTGTGCCAACCGCCCAAATTCTCGCAGAATTGGGAAAACGCTGATGAAACCTTACGACACCGTTACTGCAAACATTCTCGCAGACAGCAAAGAGGGGTTTCGGTCTGGGAATAGGCCGGAACCACCTGACCGAGACACGCTTGACCGGCGAGCGTTCTTAACTCGACTTGCCACGCATGTCGGAGGCATCGGTGGTGCGCTTAGCACACTCCCAGCGTTCGCGCAGCTGAGTAGTGGCCAATTACAGCCCGACACCACAGAGAAGAAACCTCTCACGCCGGTCGTTGAAGCAGTCGGTAAACAAGTATGGGAGGGCGACCGGCTCAATGAAGAAGCTGTGAGTGAACTGCTCGATGGGGCGATGATGAAACTCACCGGGCGGGATTCCGCCAAAGAGGCCTGGCGAGATGTTGTCCTCCCCGATGATACCGTCGGCATAAAGATTAACCCGCTCGGCGGGCCCGAGTTGAGCACCCATTCTATTATTGTTGATAAAATTATTGAAGGATTATACGGCGCGGGTGTTCTCAGGAAACAGATTATTGTCTGGGATCGGTTTGAGAACCATCTGCTGAACGCTGGCTACCCGATTACGCTCGATGAGGGGGATGTGCGAATTCTGGCCTCCGATACGGAGGGCATCGGTTATGACGACGAAGTGTTTTATGAAACCGAAAAAGACAGTGTTGTCCGCCGGGAAAACCAGAGCACCCGCTCCCGTTACTCCCAAATTGTCACGCAACAGGTGGATGTGCTGATTAACGTCCCCGTTCTGAAGCACCATGAAATGGCTGGTGTGAGCGGATGTTTAAAAAATCTCGCCTTCGGTAGCGTTGATAATACACGCAGGTTCCATGCCAAACCGCTCTACTGCAACCCTGCCATTGGAGAGATTGTGGAGCATAAGGTGTTGAAGGATAAGCTCATCCTGAATATCGTTGATGGGCTAGTAGCCTCCTTCGACCGTGGGCCGACGTATCACGCCGAAAGCACATGGCAATATGGCACGCTCTTTGTGAGTGTCGACCCGGTCATCCTCGACGTGCTGGTGCTTCAGACTGTCAACCAGAAACGCGAAGAGATGGCACTCGATTCCATGTCTAAATTTGCTAACCATATCAACGCGGCGAGTCGACTCGGTTTAGGCAGTAATACACTTGACGATGTGGATCTTCAAAAAATTGAGGTCTGATCCATGAAACATAAACTTTTACTTTGCAAGGTAGTAGGCTGGGGATGGGCAGGCACAAGGCACTGCCTCTACGGCTGTGCCGTTGCCT
Source organism: uncultured Poribacteria bacterium (assembly GCA_958295855.1). GTDB lineage: Bacteria > Poribacteria > WGA-4E > WGA-4E > WGA-3G > CATQHH01. Next base: position 3,712,232 of record OY282383.1, read on the forward strand.
TATTCGGCATCGCGATTGCGTTCTCAGGATGCACAGTGAGCTTCACGTCAAGCGACACCCTACAACTCAACCTATTGGAGTCTACGGATAAGGCGGCGCAACTCTTCAGCGAGTTTGAGGCGAGTGAAGAGGATAGTGTGGCAGGGGATGTGACGCAGAAAACGGGGAGTGTCTGTGCTGGTGGGGCGTGTATTATCTATTAGGATTTGCAGGATTTTTTGCATCCGGCGATTTCCTGTTGATTCTGCCGTTGTTTTGCAATTGATGCACATACCGCCCCGCTGGGGCTAAATACTTTGGGGTACCCTGCGTATTATAAACATATCGCCCCGCTGGGGCTTTGTCGTCTCGTGCGTTTTGTATTGCCCTATTGCTAAGGTTAAGTCTCCCTCGCGGAGCACGTGTGGTAGCCGGCGGGGTTAGGGAGGCACTTAGCCCTATAAGGGTGGTATGTGTATAGCACCATGTTGCCCGCCATATTTCAAGCCCTATAAGGGCGAAATATGTATAATATACAGGGCCCGCGTTATTGATTGTAGCGGTGATTGCCAAACGTCGTTCTACAAATTCAACCCACTTCAAAAGTGAACAGTTTCTAAATCTACAGCACTCGCCGTTAATTACAGCGGCTGGCCCGGGTTATATAACAATTTTTTCTAATTTGCCAAAACAAATTTTTCTATGGAAGAAGGAAATCATAATGGTTGAACATATCGTCCTGCTCAAGTTAAAATCGGGGGTTACCGCTGCGCAGCTGGAAACCCTGTCCGATGCACTGCTCGGCATGGCTGACGAAATCCCCGGCATTGAATCGATAACGGCTGGCACCAACAACAGCCCTGAAGGCAAAAGTCAGGGGTATACGTACGGTTTTATAGTGAAGTTTACAGACGAAACGGCGCGCGACGCGTATCTGCCTCACCCCTTTCACCGCCAAGTGGCAGGTGAACATATTCGCCCGCTTGTTGAGGACGTTCTCGTTTTTGATTATACAGTTTAAAATGGCACGCAGGGCTGAGGCACAAAGCCCTTGGCCTGCCGCGGTCAGGGAATAGACAGAACCCCTCTTATATTGAAACTCAAATCCCCCAGGAGGTCAAAACGATGAGTTGGAACATTATCGTTGTTGTTTCAGACACCCTTCGCACTGCATATCTTAGTCCTTATGGTAACGATTGGGTTCATACGCCGAATTTAGCACGATTTGCCGAACAGAGTGTCAGATTTACCAATGCGCACCCGGAGTGCCTGCCAACAATTCCGACGCGCCGCACCTTACATACAGGCAGGCGCGCCTATCCCTTCAGCACCTATACGCCCGTGCCGTGGGACAATGTTTATACCCCCGGGTGGCAACCGATGTCTGCTGATGAGCCGGCAATCGCCGAATCGCTCGTCCGAAATGGGTATCACACCGGCTTTTTCGCCGATGTGCCGCACTATTTTGTACCTGGAATGAACTTCACGCGTGGGTTTCGGCAGTGGGAGTTTGTCCGGGGCCAAGCCGAAGACAGGTACCGGGGTGGCGCGCACGCCGACCCTGCCTTGCTCTCTCGCTACCGCGGCAATCCTGAGCGCATCCGTGCCCACATCGTCAACGTTCAACCCGAACGTCCGGAGGAAACATGGCCTGCCGCAAGGCTATTCCGCTCCGCAATTGAGTTTGTGGAACACAATCATAAGAACACCCCGTTTTACCTCTACGTAGATGGGTTCACACCGCACGAAACATGGGAGGCACCCATCCACTACTACGATCTCTACGGCAAGCGAGAGGACAGGGAGCCTGTCTGCCTCAACCTGCCCTACGGCTCGCTCAACAATGCGGAACTTGAGGAACGACTGCCAAGCGTTAAAGCCAACTACGCGGGATTGGTAACGCTCGTGGATACGTGGTTTGGCAGATTGGTAGATACCATCGATAGCCTCGGGCTGCGTGACAACACGCTTATTATTTTCCTCAGCGACCATGGGACGAACTTCGCAGAGAACCCAGATAAAGCTACCGGAAAACCAGCTAACTTTATGTACCCCGGCACAATGGACATTCCTTTAATGGTTAGCCATCCGTCCGGTGTGAACGCTGGCACAACCTGCGATGAATTCGTCTATACGCTTGATGTGCCTGCCACTGTCATGGCAGCGAGCCAAGTTGAACCTGCCGGCGAAATTCAGGGACAGAGCCTACTGCCCCTCGTTGAAGGCAAAAGCGGTTTTACGTCGCGTGAATACCTAACCTGTCGCTATGTCAACTCTGTCTGGTATAAAGACGAGACGAGTTGGTATTTTTCCAGCGTCGATTTTAAAGACGGTATACGGCTGTTTGACCTCGAGGCAGACGTAGCGTGTCAGCACAACATTGCCGACCGGGGTGCCGAGCGGATTGCCCTCGCCAAGGAGCGCATCTTAGCCGATGCAGGGGGACATCTGCCTCACTACAAACGCCAAGGCAGAACAGATGCCCTCGGCAGGCCGCAGTTCGCTGAGGTGTAGTTTTTAAGTAGTAGGGTCTTTAGAAAGCCCACACGCGGAAACCTTCTCCCGCCGTGGGTTTCCGTAATAAAAGGCAAGGATGCACGTTATTAGCAAAAAAGCATTGCGCGAATTCTGGGAAAAATATCCGGACAGCCAAACGTCCCTCAGGCGTTGGTTCAAACTCATTACCAAGCAGTCGTTTGGACGTTTTTCTGAATTGCACGCAGTATTTCCAAGCGTGGATCTAGTGGATGATTTGATTGTTTTTAATATCAGTGGCAACAAGTATCGGCTTATTGCTGCCATCCATTTCAATCGCGGAAAAGTCTATGTTCGCCATGTGTTGACACACCCGGAATATAGCAGAGGAGGATGGAAAACATGAGCATGAAAGCAACAACCCCCTGCAAAGCAGGGGGAACATACCTTATTGCAGAAGATATTCAGGCACACTGGCACATTGTTCAGCCGCTCTTTTCAATTCGTGATGAGGCCGCATACGATAAAGCCGTTGCGAGCTTAAACGCACTGATCGACGAAGTGGGGACCGATGAACAACACCCGCTCTACGAGCTCCTTGATACGCTCGGTACAGTCATACATGCTTATGAGGAGAAACATTATTCCATACCTGAGTGTAGTGGGGTTGAAGTGCTTCAGTTTTTAATGAAGGAACATCAACTTGAACCGTCAGAGCTGCCGGAACTGGGGCCTCCCGACATTGTGTTGGAAATCCTCAACGGTGCGCGGGATCTGACAGTCGCGCATATTCACGCATTAGCAGAAAGGTTTCAGGTTGCCCCTGCAGTCTTTGTCTGAATGCCGAGAGGCGGGCTGGTAGTAGAGAGTATGGTTGGGTTTCACTGGCGTTCAACCGAACCTACTGAAAATTGTCCAAACTATAGGAGAAGTCACGATTCGGAGATCGTTCCTACCACGACAAAATGGATGCGCAATGAATTGCGATACTACGGCGGAGGTACCCAATGAAAACCCGCTTTTCACAACTCAGCCATCATCTTTACGTCCATCATGGGCATGTCAACACGGGCATTCTCCGTGATGGAAACCGCGCGCTGCTCATCGATGCGAGCGGGAATACGCTGCACACCACACTCGCAGAATTAGGCATCACGACGGTTGAGCACATCCTCTTTACGCACCACCATCGGGATAGCGTTTCTGGATTTCCGATACCAGATGATGCCCGCGTCGGCGTGCCTGCTAAAGGGAGAGAGTGGTTCTCTCATGTCGAGGCGTTTTGGCATGAACCAAAGTACCGATGGCATCTCTACAACTATCGGCCGCACAACCTCATGCTCGCCAATTCTATCCGCGTAACCGATACATACACTGAAGGCGCGCAGATAGCGTGGGGCGCAGCATCGCTGACAGTCCTTGAAACGCCAGGGCATACCGATGAGAGCGTCACCTACCTCATTGATGTTGACGACAAACGCTTCGCCTTCTGTGGTGACCTCATCTACGACGAAGGCACGTTGTGGGAACTCTATAGTTTACAAAAAGGGCAGCAGACGAGCGACTACCACGGGTTTCTCGGGGCGCGAAACGAATTAACGGAGAGCCTTGAGAAGATCCGCTGTGCATCGCCAACGGCTCTTATTCCTACCCACGGCGTTGTCATGAACACTCCCGACCGGGCAATTGACACACTCCTGAAACAACTGGAGCACTGCTACGATAAATACGTCGCGATTTCTGCACTTCGGTACTATTTTCCAAAGTTATTTGCGGAGTCGCTACCAGAGGGCGCTCCTACCGGAAGAGAAGATACCGAATTTGAAGGACGTGCCGGACACATGCCTATCCGAGAAGGCAAGCCGCCGCCCGAATTCTTACGCCACTTTGGTACAACGTGGCTAATTATCTCCGAGACAGGAGAGGCGTTCGTGATGGATTGCGGCTCACCGCATGTTATCAAACAGATTCAGCAGTTGCAAACGGACGGCGACATTTCGGAGGTTACCCAGTTTTGGGTGACGCACTACCACGATGATCACGTTGATGCCATTCCCGAATTCCAGGAAACCTTCCCCTGTGAAACCGTAACGGATGCAGTTGTTGCACAAGTCATCACAAATCCGAGTGGCTTCCGTATCCCGTGTATCTCCCCCGCTGTCGCTCGACTCGACCGTGTCACACACGATGGCGATTCATGGCAGTGGAATGAATTCACGATGACTGCCTACCATTTCCCTGGCCAGACCTATTATCACGGTGGGTTGCTCGTGGAGGGGCGAAGTGTGCGAATGTTTTTTGCCGGGGATTCCTTCACTATGGCAGGAATTGATGACTATTGCTCTGGCAATCGGAATCTGCTCGGCAAAGACGTGGGGTATGAAAAGTGCCTGCGGCTAATTCAACACCTCAAACCGACGCATCTTTTCAACTGCCATGTTGACCCGGCGTTTGATTTTACCGATGCTGAAATCCAGTACATGTTGGAGACGCTCGCCGAACGTGAGAAATGCTACACCGCGCTCTTCCCTTGGGACTACGCAAACTACGGCATGGACGAACATTGGGTGCGCTGTTATCCATATCAACAGGAAGTCGTGCCAGGGGCAACAGTCCAATTGCGCGTAGAGATAACAAATCATTCACTTGAACCGCGAACCGCGACCGCTCAACCGATTCTTCCAGCATCGTGGCATACGGAAATCGAGCATGTTGAAACAACCATTCCACCAAAAGCAGATGGACACATTAATTTTTCCATTCCGATTCCGAGGGCTGATGTGGCGAATTTGGTGCATGGCGAGGCACGGAGCCCTCGCCCTACAGTCAAAGAAGGCGAACAGACTCACCCTATAGCTGAAAGCGAGGGACAAATGCGAGTCGTGATTCCCGTGGACATCACCTATAACGCGCGCCCGCTCGGCCAATTCCGAGAAGCAATTTTCGTTTTCAATGGTAGTAGGCATAATCCGTTATGCCGTAACAGCAGGAGCTGAAAAAAACGTGCTAAACTTATCACATCCCACTGTGGACATCGCCATTACCTGTAGCAATTTTGCAGAGTCGCTGGACTTTTATCACAAAAAGTTGGGGTTTGAAATTGTGCTGGAGTTGGAGATTCCAGAGACGCTTGCACGCGAGGTAGGGCTTGCCCCGACAGGCTTTCGGCAGGTTCGGCTTAAAGCCGGAAACACACTCATCAAACTCATGGATATTGAATCGCCACCACCGACACCCACAGAGGCGTTTCCAGCAGGTGTCCGCTGGCTTACTTTTTTTGTTGAGGATATTGAGAAAACGGTTGACATATTAAAACAGAACGGCGTAGAATTCCTATCCGAACCCATAAGCGCCCCCGATGCCGCTGGCGTGGCGTGCTCGCCGGATCCAGATGGTATTCTGATTGAACTGGTCCAAATATGAGAGGCGTTATGAAAGCATTAACCCACACCCAAATCCACGATTTTAACGAAAAGGGCTATCTGTTAGTCGAAGATGCTCTTTCTCCCGACGACTTAAATCCGCTTATTGCCGAGTTTGAAGAGATTGTTGACACAGGGGCATCAGAGCTCTACGGAGAAGGTGAACTTGACTCCACATTCAAAACAGAAGGGTTTGACACCCGTTTGGCAAAAATTACGGCGCAATCCCCTGTCGTGTTTCAAAAATTGTTCAGCGGTGCACACACCGGCCCCGCCCTCTTTGAGTTGCTCGTCAATCCGAAACTACTTGACATCGCCGAGTCGCTCGTCGGGCCGGAGATTATGTGTCATCCAGCATACCGGGTGCGTCCCAAGCTCCCTGAACACGCCCGCACCTTAGTGCCTTGGCATCAGGATGCAGGTTATATGGAGCCTGACTGCGATTCGGTTTTACAACTCACTATCTGGATTCCGCTGATAGATGCGACTATCGAAAACGGGTGTCTTGAGGTGATTCCGCATGCACATCGGGAGGGCGTTTTCCGGCATCGCAGTGTCAAGGCCCGGCTCTATCTTGATATACCGCTAGACGCATTGCCCGAAGCAGAGCCAGTGATAATTCCTGTGAAGTTTGGCAGTGTCCTCCTTTTCACAAATTTGACACCGCACCGCTCCATTCCAAATACCAGTAACCAAGTCAGGTGGAGTGTTGATACCCGCTATCAGGACGCGTCTAAACCGACAGGCTATCAACCCGAAGCAGGGTTCCTTGCGCGGAGCCGCCTGCATCCTGAAGATGTTATCACCACACCTGAAGCGTTTAAGCACATTCGCGACACCCATCAACCCGGTCCAGGCCCGCAACGATGGGCAGAAGAGGAAATCCACAATGCATGAATTACGCCAACATTCTTGTAGGCGCGCCCCAGTTATATTGAGACACCAACCGCGCAAGGTGCGTCTATCAATATTGAGTCTCCTCATGCTCGCCCTATTCATGAGCGGTGCTAAACCGCCAACTGAGAAGCAGAAACCGAAGGAGATTGAATGCCGCGGCAATATCGTATGCTTAGCAGAGGAGATGCACACGCATTATAACGTAGAACTCTTTAAAACCCATGAACATCTATACGGTGTCAAAACAGAGGATGGTACATACTACACCTTTTTGCGCACATCGTTAGCCGAGGCACTCTTTGTTGACAAGCGATTACATGAGAAAGATTTGGTTATCAAAGGTCGCGTTTTTCCCAAAACACAATTGCTGGAGATAATCCGTTTTTCCGCTATCAAGGATGGCGTTGTACATGAACTCTACTACTACTGCGACACATGCTATATCCGCACCGTTGCCCCAGGAAATTGCTATTGTTGTCAGGCACCGGTTGTGTTGATTGAGAAACCCCTGAATGTCGATTCCACAATACCGTCGCCGTAGAAAGGGTGTTGCTTTACTGGGTGCGTCCCCTAAAGCATGATTTAGGGTCTGTTTACATTGCAAGAGTACTACCTAAGTTGCCACTTACAAATGGTATTGTTTTCTCGGAGTCTTTAGCACCAGCGGTGCGTGCCCAAAACCAAAAGCACCAGCGGTGCGACATGTGTATAGCCGCCGCGCAGACCCAAAACCAAAAGCACCAGCGGTGCGATCGGGTGTGTCTACATTGCAAGAGTGCTACCCAGGTTGTCACTTACAAATGGTATTGTTTTCTCCGAGTCTTTAGCACCAGCGGTGCGACATGTGTATAGCCGCCGCGCAGACCCAAAACCAAAAGCACCAGCGGTGCGACATGTGTATAGCCGCCGCACGAGCCCAAAACCAAAAGCACCAGCGGTGCGACATGTGGAGAGAAAGTCTCGCCCTTGTAACTTGATTAGCGGAGCTGTCGGAGCGCGATGCACGTCGCATCTGGGCGAGACAGGTATTTACCCCCGCAAAGCGGGGGAATCTACCCTTAGCCGCAAAACTGTCAGTTTGCGGGCTGCGCATTGCACCACGCTGCCAGTTTTTATACCTACTTCAGTTCATTCGTCTTGTAAACCTCAGGTTCATGGGGTATTATTTATGAACCACTCTCAGTTAATTTATGCCTTATTAGAATTGCGGGAAGGGCAATGAACCCGCCGTGAAGTCTAAAGGAGGAAGAATGCAAAGACGCCCCAGAATTGCAGCGATTGCGACGATTTATCACAAATACTCGCACGCACAACACATCGTGGATCGGTTTTTAGATGGCTACGGGTGGAACAGCCGCCACCATTATCCCCCCATGGATCTCGTCTCTCTCTATGTTGAGCAGATCGGAGACAATGACTTGAGCCGCGAACGCTTGAAACGCTACCCGTTAGTAGAATCCTATCCTACAATTGCGGAGACACTGACGCGCGGGGGAGACAAATTGGCCGTTGAAGGCGTGCTCCTCATCGGCGAACACGGGGATTATCCCACCAATGAGAAGGGACAGCGGCTCTACCCCCGCTATGAGCACTTCAAGCAGATTGCTGAGGTCTACGAAAGAAGCGGGCGCGGTGTGCCGACATTTAACGACAAACATCTCTCATGGAATTGGGAGTGGGCGCGCGAGATGTACAACATCTCTCACTCCATGGGCTTCGCATTTATGGCAGGCTCCTCGCTTCCCGTTACGTGGCGCACGCCCTCAATTGATATGCCGCTCGGCGTGCCAGTCTCAGAGGCAGTTTGCGTCGGCTACGGCGGTGTGGATAGTTACGATTTCCACGCGCTGGAAACCCTGCAATGTATGGTAGAACGGCGCAAAGGTGGCGAAAGCGGTGTGAAATGGCTACAAGCATATCGCGGAGATGCGTTCTGGGAAGCACATCACACCGAGTGCTGGTCCCGGGAACTTTTTGAAGCGGCCCTTTGTCGGAGTCATACCCTCACGCCGTCGCGCCCCGGATTTAACAATAACTTTCCGACGTTGGACGAACTGAAAGAAATTGTGAAAGATCCGATAGCGTATCAATACGAGCATCACGACAGGCTTAAATCTACCATGATTCTGATGAACGGGCTGGTGCAGGATTTCAACTTCGCTGCTTCTATCGGGTCGGACGACAAAATTCTTTCAACACAGATGTATCTCCCGATGCCCCCTGCCCGGACGACGTTGGCAAACTTCTTCTCACCTTTAGTGAACAATATTGAGAAAATGTTTCTGACAGGCGAGGCAACCTATCCGGTTGAGCGCACGTTGTTGACAACGGGACTCGTTGCGGCGGGAGTGGATAGCCTTTTTACGGAAGGCGCAAAACAGGAGACACCGCATTTAGATATAGCCTATCAACCCACCGAGGAGTCAACGTTCTGGCGGACATAAACGGGGGACAGCACAGCGGAGCGTGTCTACTCCCTGTTACGGCACGGCGGAGCGTGCCTACTCCCTGTTACGGCACGGCGGAGCGTGCCTACTCCCTGTTATGGCACGGCGGAGCGTGTCTACTCCCTGTTACGGCACGGCGGAGCGTGTCTACTCCCTGTTACGGCACGGCGGAGCGTGCCTACTACCTTGCATAGGAGAAAAAATCATGAAACGAATTGCAGTTATCACGACTATCTACCGTTACCTATCGCATGCACAACACTTCGCCGACCGGTTCCTCGTCGGCTATCCGATTGAGGGCAGGTGGCATCGCCCGGATATGAAAATCGTCTCCCTATTCGTAGACCAGCAGCCAGAAGGTGAGCAGAGCCTCGACCGTGCCAGAGAATTCGGTTTCTCTGTCTATCCCACGATTGCCGAAGCGCTCCGGTGCGGTGGCGACAAACTCGCTGTGGACGCGGTGCTGCTCATCGGGGAACACGGCGATTATCCACACAATGAAAAAGGGCAGGTGCTTTATCCGCGGTATGAATTTTTCAAGGCGTGCGTCAAGGTATTTGAAGAAGATGGGCGTGCCGTGCCTATCTTTAACGACAAACATCTCTCCTACAGTTTTGAGAAAGCGAAGGAGATGGTGGACGACGCGCACCGCCTCGGCTTTGGGTTGCTCGCAGGCTCTTCGCTCCCTGTCACGTGGCGATTGCCGGATGTGGAACTGCCACTTGACTGCGAAATAGTAAACGCGCTGATGGTAGGCGTTGGCGGTTCCGATCCGATGGATTATCACGCCTTAGAAGCGATGCAATGTATGGTGGAACGCCGAAAGGGGGGCGAAACCGGTGTGTATGCCGTTCAAATGTTAGAGGGAGATGCAGTCTGGGAAGCAGGCAAGGAAGGTGCCTGGTCGTATGAACTCTTAGCAGCTGCGCTCTCCCGAAGCGATACGCCGTGCGGATTAACACTTGAAGATGGTAGAACGCAAGATCTGCTTGACACCAGCGAACCTGAGGCACGGAGACCGCGGGGAACAGAGAAGAGTAAACTTGAGAAACTTGTTGACAATCCATCTCTCTACCTCATTGATTACGAAGATGGGCTGCGCGGGACACTTCTGATGCTCAATGGCGCGGTCCGTGACTACTGTTTCGCTGCACGGCTGAAAGGGAACCCACTGCCGGTGTCAACACAGTTTTTCTTAACCCCGACTCCGAACGTCACCTATTCTGCCTGTCTCATCGCGAAGATCGAGGAATTGTTTGAAACAGGCGTTGCGCCCTATCCGGCCGAGCGGACCTTGTTGGTGAGCGGTGCCTTGGAGAGTTGTCTCACCTCGCGCATTCAAGGACAGGCGCGTTTAGAAACGCCACATCTTGATGTTGAATACCGCGCGCCTGCGGAATCGCAGTATGCACGGCGGTAAGGTGTTTTGTGGGTGCTTGTTAATGGATTTCGCGGATTTTATGATGGAAACCCGCTGTGATATAGGAATAGGCATCGACGCGCCTACATTTGCTTCTTTTCTTATCCGCGTCATCCGTGTCCGATGCCTAATCCGCGATTCAGATGTGCTTAAACCGAGGAGGGCTGTGCTTGTATCACAGGTATCACGTAGCTCCGAATCGTCACATCGTCCACCGTTTCTGTCTCTATTCGCGGCTCTGGATTCTGACGATGATCAAATACTACATAGTACCCCGCCACGGCACCCTCCAATTTCAGATACGCGGCGAGTTGCTTCTTGCCCGCCTGATAGTACCGAACCCCCTCCCATATCTTGGTCTCAACGATATATTTTCGCTGGTTGTGGAGGAGCAGCAGGTCTATTCTGCCACGCCCAGTTTGGACTTCAAGGAACATAGCCGCGCCCACAATGCGTACAAAGTGGTCCAAATACGCGTAAAGCAGGTGTTGGCCGACGTATTCTTGTGGTGTATCCGGGACCTGTAGGATGCGAAAGCCTGCGCGGGCGATGAACGCTTGGAAGTTGTCGAGAAGCGGCACCATCTCAAGTTGCCCTGCGGGTGTGAGGTAATCAATAAAATTCACCCCGCTCTCTTCAGAGAAGTACGTATTTTCAAGTCCATTAAAAGTCGGTTTGAATATTTGCAGGATGCGATGATGATAAATCGGGTTGACAATCTCACACATACCGGCAGCGTCTGCCGCGATAACGCCATAGGTGACGAGTTCATTCATGAGGGTATCGTCTGGATTGAACAGCACCCCGCTTTCATAAGAAGCGATTTGCATCAGGATTTTTCCAAAGCGGAGGTCTCTTCGGACATTGGTTCTCAAATGATCAATGTTGGTGTTTCCTTCGATGAGGAGTCGCTGATGTGCCTTTGTAAAGTGTGCTGGTGTCATCGTTTCCGTTTTGGGAATGTCCAGTTCCTCGGTGAGTATCTGCGCGAGTCTATTGACTAAGAAGGGTTGCCCGGCAGTCTGTTTGTGGAGAATGTCAATAACCTCTGGGGTGAAGGCTTGCCCGACTTCCTCCGTATATTGCCCCAGCAACTCGCGCACCTGTTCCACCGTGAAGTCCGGCAATCGGAATTCATCTTGGATATTGAACGGCGAGACAGACCGGTCGTAGTCGAGTTGCGCGATACTCTTAACCCCCACAATGCCGACGCTGTGCGGACATCGAGGTTTACCGGAGAGATAGATGTGCCGGAGGGCATACAGGAAATCACTCACGACGGTTTGCGGGATGCCATCAAACTCGTCAATGAGAAGCACAACCCGTTTGAAAGCACGCACCCCCTTGTGAGAATCGCTGTCCAGAAAACTGTCGAGGTTTTCAAAAAACCTGCCCATCGAAAAATGATCTGTTAGCGTTGTATTCTCCAGAAATTGCGTGAGTGCCTCAGAAGGCACGCCGCCGCGTTGTTGGAAAACGCGCCGAATTTGCCGGTGAATCATGTAGGAGAGTTCCGCGTAAAAAGTGGGAGGTGCGGCATTGCGCATTGTTTGGAAATCCAACTGAATTGGGAAATAGGTTGGATCTTCGGTTGTGAGTGTGTCAAGTGCCAATCGAAAAAAGGTGGTCTTGCCGGTCTGGCGTGGGGCGAAAAGGACGATGTACTTGCCATCTTTGACGCCACTGATGAAATCCGCTGTCTCCTCCGTGCGTGGCACAACATAATTATCCTCAGGATACACACGGCCTTGGGTGCCAAAACTTCTCATTTTTTGCTCCTTGTCGTTAACATCCTAGCCATCTATTGTATCACATCGCCGTATGAAAGTCCATACCTAATTTCCGATGCGCTCTACAGAAAATTTGCACAGAGGCAGTCAGTCAGATGCAGATCTGCTTAAACGGATGAGGGCTGTGCTTGTATCACAGGTATCACGTAGCTCCGAATCGTCACATCGTCCACCGTTTCTGTCTCTATTCGCGGCTCTGGATTCTGACGATGATCAAATACCATATAGTACCCCGCCACGGCACCCTCCAATTTCAGATACGCTGCGAGTTGCTTCTTGCCCGCCTGATAGTGGACTGCGCCTCTCCAAATTTTTGTTTCGACAATATATTTTCGCTGGTTATGCGTAATGAGAAGATCCATCTTGCCGCGCCCCGTTTGCACTTCAATGTACATACCGCCCCCTACGATGCGGACAAAGAGTTCAAGATAGGTGAAGAGCAGGTGTCTGCCGACATACTCTTGTGGGGTTTCTGGCATCTGTAGTATCTTGTAACCTGCACGGGCGATGAAATCTCGGAAGTTATCAAGTAACGCTTCCATGTTAACATGTCCGCTGGGGATGAGATACGCCCGAAAGCCGGTGATGTTGTCCTCAGGGAGGTAGTCCCGCTCCAGCCCGTTCACCGCTGGCTTGAACGTCTGAATGATGCAATAGAGATAAATCGGGTTGACAATCTCACACATACCATCTGTGCCTTTGGTGATGACTCCATAAGTGGCGAGTTCACTCATGAGTTGATCCCGGGGGTTGAAGAGCACACCTTCATCGTAAGAGAGGATTTCCATGAGGATGGTTTCAAATCGGCGGTCTCTGCGGATATTGGTTGTCAGATGCGTGAGATTGGCGTTATTTTCCTCAAGGAGCTGCTGATGTGCTTTTGCAAAGTGTGCTGGTGTCATCGTTTCCGTTTTGGGAAGGTCCAGTTCCTCGGTGAGTATCTGCGCGAGTCGATTGACTAAGAAAGGTTGCCCGGCAGTCTGTTTGTGGAGAATTTCAATAACCTCTGGGGTGAAGGCTTGCCCGACTTCCTCCGTATATTGTTCCAGCAACTCGCGCACCTGTTCAAGCGTGAAGTTGGGCAAACGGAACTCATCTTGGATATTGAACGGCGAGACAGACCGGTCGTAGTCGAGCTGCGCGATACTCTTGACCCCCACGATGCCTAAGCTGTGCAGACATCGAGGTTTACCGGAGAGGTAGATGTGCCGGAGTGCATACAGGAAATCGCTCACGACAGTTTGCGGGATGCCATCAAACTCGTCAATGAGAAGCACAACCCGTTTGAAAGCATGCACCCCCTTGTGAGAATCGCTGTCCAGAAAACTTTCAAGGTGTTCAAAAAACATGCCCATCGAAAAATGATCTGTTAACGTTGTATTCTCCAGAAATTGGGTTAACGCGTCAGAAGGCACGCCGCCGCGTTGTTGGAAAACGCGACGAATTTGCCGGTGAATCATGTAGGAGAGCTGCTGATAAAAAGTGGCAGGTGTGGCATTGCGCATTGTTTGGAAATCCAACTGAATTGGGAAATAGGTTGGATCTTCGGCAGAGAGCACATCAAGAGCCAATCGGAAGAAGGTCGTCTTGCCGGTCTGGCGTGGGGCGAAAAGGACGATGTACTTGCCATCTTTGACGCGGCTGATGAAATCCGCGGTCTCCTCCGTGCGTGGCACAACATAATTATCCTCAGGATACACACGGCCTTGGGTGCCAAAACTTCTCATTTTTTGCTCCTTGTCGTTAACATCCTGGCAAGCAATTGTATCACATCGCCGTATGAAAATCCATACCTAATTTCCGATGCACTCTGCAGAAAATTTGCACAGAGGCAGGCAGTCAGATGCAGAAGCGGAGGTTGAGATAATACTCCATCCAAAGGGAGGGAAAAATGACAAGTGGGTAGTAGAGGTTGTCCGCAAAATTGTTCATCGTGGCAACCTCTACCCCAATATACTGATTGCGTCACTCCGCTAAACACTCGGAGATCTTCTCATCAATCCGTTTCCATTCCCACGGAATCATGTCACCGGCATCCTCGACACTGCCCGCTGTACCACTCTGCGGGCGAATCTGAAAAATCGGCTTATCTTCCTGGTTTGCAATATTCACCTCTTCCTCAACCCCCGGCGCAGTATGCGTGTCCTTCCCAACCACCACGATAACGATGTCCGACTGAGAAATCAACGAGCGGGCCTCCCTTAACCACTCCCTATCATTATGGGGCGGATAGGGCTCCTGTAGGGAACAATCTTTAACCCTATAGCACGAAAGTTCGCGTGCTTGCTCGTAGAAATTCTGATGAAGTTCCTCATCCCTGTCAAACTCAAAACTCAAAAAAATGCCAACAGTGGCCATATAAAATCTCCTTTTTTAGGTTGACACCGGCTCAGGTCAGTTCTTGAACCTTCTCTCGAAAGTAACGGAAACTGGGAGATGCATTTTTATCTACAGTCATCTGCGGTGCGATTTTCTCCGCCCAGACAGATTTTTCCCTGCCGACTGCCTGCCATCCCTTCTTTTTCAACACACTTGAGCCGCCGGTGCATACAGCATCAGCCAGCAGTTCCCACGTACCACAAATGGAGTCGTTCCTGTAACTGTTCAGGACAGCAGCCTTGGCTTTTGGATATGCTGCCTTGATTGCGGGAATGTCGCCGAGGAGCCACGCTTCACCTTCTTCTATGGCAATACAAAACAGTGTCTCTGGTTTGGGGTTGCACGCATTCAGGATAGTGAAGAGTTGTTGGCGAAATGTTTTCAAACACTTATCATCCAAGTCGCAAACCACAACCACCGCGTTAGCAGGGGCATTGGCAAATGTTTTTCCGTATCCTCTGAGCAGTTTGGGAAGTTGGTCGAGCAAAAGGCGTTTGTTCGCATCCGTATGACTTGTGAGGTTTTTAGGAAGATTGCCGATTCCTTGGTAAGCGATAACCCTGAATGTATGTTGGTTGCCGATAATCTTCGGCATCAGAATGTCAAGGGCCTTTTTGCCAGACTGGTCTTCGACGAGTATCTCAAAGTGCATCCATCACCTCGAGTCAAAATAGTCGCTGTACCAGAGGCTTCCTAACGGCACCCCTTCTTCGACCATGTTGTTTACAAGCGCATCCTCACTTGCCCGACGGATTCTGGCGAACCCGTCTGTACCCTTTTCCAGAATCCAGACTTCTTTCGGCTCTAACGCATTGACAAAGTATGGCTGATGCGTCGTAATAAAAACCTGCGAGCCGCCTCTGTATCTGGTGGCGTGCACTCGGAATTCATTGGCTAAGGTCTCTAAAAGTTTATGATATAGGCCGTTTTCTGGTTCTTCGATGCAGAGAAGCGGGGGCGGTGTCGGATCTTCAAGCAGCAAGAGATAGGCAAATACCTTGAGTGTCCCATCGGACATTTGCTGGGCGTAAAAGGGGTCCTGAAAACTTTTGTCATTGAACCGAAGTAACAACCGGCCGTCACTGGTTTTTTCGGTATCAATTTGGTCTATACCAGGGATTTTATCGGCAATCTTTTTCAGAATCGCTTGGAAACGCCGTGGATGTTCGCGCTCCATAAATTGCACAACATTGCCGAGGTTATCGCCGTGGCTATTGAGATGTTTTTGGGGCCCCGCCAGCGGCAGACTGCGCGCAGCGTTCGGGGTGAAGTAGCTGAGATACCATCTCTCAATAAACCGGCGAAAATCGGAAATTCGGGGATGTTGTTTTAAGGCACCGATTGTGGCAATACCGAGTTTACGCGGGTCATTTAATTCAATAGCCTCTGTTTCTCGAGATTCCTCTGCTTTTATGAATTCCAGGAGTAGTTGTGAGTCCTCGGTTTCTTCATCGATCTGGTGTCCTGCTTGTTCTCCTTTCCATGCCGCACCGCTGCCGTTATTGAGGATTAAAAAAGAGAACGGCTGCCCGCTCTTCTGGCCCTTTCGTTTCTGTCTAAGGCGTTCTCGCAGGACGTAGGGGCGGCCGAACTTGTCTGCCGCAATAGCAATCTGGTATGTAATGGGCCTGGCATTTCCGTGTTCTCTGTAGTACACATCAAATTCAATAGGTCCTGTTGCACCTTGTGTCCGAATTCTCTCAAAGCCGCCGCGTCCACGTACGTCGCAAGCCTCCTCAACATCGGACTTGAGGGCATCGGCAAGGAACCCGAACGCATCAAATAGTGCACTCTTTCCGACTCCATTTTTACCGATTACCGCTGTCATCGGCGTAAGTGCTTCTGTTTTCTGTCGGTCCCACAAGCGGCCCAGTGTCACATCCTTGAGAACTCCGAAGTTTCTTACCCTAAAGCCTTCCAGCGTAGCCATTTTAGACTCCTCATTACCAGAAAAACGCGGGGAGGGCCGCGTGCTACAAGCACATAGTTCTTACGGCCCAAAAGCGTGGCACCGCACTGCTATAAACCAAATGCCCGGCGTTTTCAGTGAAACCGAAGGAACTCCCGCGTATCACGCGAGTTTACGGTTTGGCGATGCGGCTCTGCGCCAGGTTTACAAACTCTTCACGCAGTTGTTGAATTTCGGCTTGCACGTCCGCAAGCCCTTTTTGAAACTCACTTTGCCCGCGTTGCTTGAAAGTAATAATCAGTTGCGGGAGACCCACTGTCAGTACGACTAAGGCTATCAGACTCGTTACCATGATCACGAGAAGGCTCAACTGCTTCTCCAATCCATCCATTCGTATGGTGAATTTGGTGTCAAGTGCCTTAATTTGTGTGGTGAATTTAGTGTCAAGTGCCTTAATTTGTGTGGTGAATTTAGTGTCAAGTGTCCCAATTCTTAGGTCCACATATTCTTTCACCCGCGTTTCAGACGCGGTTATCTCTGCCTGCATTCGCTTTTCAGACGCGGTTATCTCTTCTCGCAACCGCTTTTCAGCCTCGCTTACTTCCTCTCTGACGATGGCTCGGAACTCCGCGGGCGTGAGTTGTGCAAACACTGGCGAAGCAAATAGAAACAACACCCCTAGCACCCAGTTTTTCATGGCAAACACCTCATGACTTATCAAAAACCAATTTCTCCTAGTATACCAAATTGCCATCCCGATGTCAAATTCAAAAGGCTTCAGTCCTCAAGGACATTTAGTTTTCGGTTTTCTGCGTTCAGAAGCGCGAGACTGCGCATCGGGGATCAAGACGCACGCTTAAAGACCTCGATCAGGACATCGCGGCTACGGGAGAACGGAATGCCTCTGTCGAGGGGGAGATTTAGGCTACAGGCAAATCAGAAAATTGTGTGACACGAAATCTATAATTTTGGTATAATTCGCACACGCGCCACTATTAACGTATCGCTGAGGCACAAGGACCTGGCGCTACGGAAACTTAAAAACGAAGAAGGATACCCAAAGAATGAAATTCAAACGCGAAGAAATTTTAGCCCAATTGCACAACAATATTGATGCAGGCAAACCGATCATTGGGGCTGGAGCAGGCACAGGCATCTCCGCCAAATGCGAAGCCGCCGGCGGCATTGACCTCATCATTATCTACAACTCCGGCAGATTCAGAATGGCAGGCAGGGGTTCACTCGCCGGTATGATGCCATACGGCGATGCAAACCAGATTGTCGTTGAGATGGCAAGCGAAGTGCTCCCTGTCGTCCCAGATACGCCTGTCCTCGCGGGAGTCTGTGGCACGGACCCGTTTCGCTTGATGGATGTCTTTTTAAGTCAGATAGATGCACTCGGGTTTTCCGGTGTGCAGAATTTTCCCACGGTGGGGCTGATTGATGGCACTTTCCGTCAACTGCTTGAAGAAACCGGCATGGGTTACGGCCCTGAAGTCGAGATGATTCGCACTGCACATCATAAGAACATGCTCACCACACCGTATGCGTTCAACGAAACCGAGGCGGAGCAGATGGCGGATGCAGGTGCGGATATCCTCGTCGCGCACATGGGGCTGACCACGAAGGGCTCCATCGGTGCGAAAACTTCGCTCACGCTTGCGGATGCCGCCAAACGGGTGCAAGCCATCCATGACGCAGCGAAAGGAGTCAACCCGGAGATGCTCGTGATCTGCCACGGAGGTCCCATCGCTGAACCTGAGGATGCGACGTACGTTTTGGAAAATACCAAGGGTGTTGTGGGGTTCTACGGTGCATCAAGTGCGGAACGCTTGCCGACGGAGCGTGCGATTACCGCGCAAATCGAGGCTTTTAAGAAAATTCGGCTATAGGAGTTTCGTTTACAACAAAACCCTTTCGCCGAGGGGCATTTTTGGGAGAATATCCGTAAAATAATCTTGAATCTGATAAATCTGTAGGCGCGGTGCAGACATATCTAAAACGGGATGCTGGTACGTACCGGCGCGCCGTGCCTCGTCTTGCATACCTCGCGTCGGTTGCCTCGTCACCACGAAGACCCCGAGGTCGGCTTGCGCATTTTGCATCGCGGTGCGGAAGTCTCGAATATGACTCAGTGTATATCGGCCGCCTTTAACCTGGGCGACCATATCGCCATACGCCTTCCTGCCTTTCACCCTACCCACCGGAAAAGTGAAAGTGCCATCAATGCCGCCATCTGCTACCTTCTTCGCATTTGATTTGAACTTCAAGACGTGCGTCACGCACCACTCCTCGAAACCTGCGGGATTGCTGCGGGCAAGTGCTAACGCTGTTTCAGCATCCTCTGGCGTGCCAGTGATAATAACGCTGTCACGCAGTTGTGGGAAAAATTTCTCTACCTGTATTCTGACTGCACCTATTGCGAGGTAGGTGAGATCGATGCCGAGCCACCGGCGGTCGAGCTCTTCGGCCGCCATGAGTGTCGTACCACACCCACAAAACGGATCTAATACAAGGGCGCCCTCGTTGCTGGAGGCTTGGATGATGCGCTTATAGAGGGCTATCGGTTTTTGCGTGGGATAGCCTACGCGTTCTTTGGATTGTGAATTCAGATAGGAAATCTCCCATATATCGCGCATCGCTTTTTGCCGACTTGTATCCTCCGTGTAAGTCTGCTCCAAAATACCGCGAGAATCAACAGTTGTCACTCGCTTCCCTTTGTGTTTGGACTTCGGACTATACGGCTCTGTCAAGGTGTTAAATTGGAGTGACTTTCTGTCCTTTGCATAAAACAGAATGATGTCGTGCATCCTTTGAAATTGGTTTGTAGCCCCTGTCCATCGCTGATATGCCCAGACAATCTCGTTCTGAAAATTCCGATTCCCAAAAACGGCATCCAAAATGATTTTCAAATAGTGACTGGCAGCTGGGTCGCAGTGGAGGTAGAGTGAGCCGGTCGGCTTGAGGAGCCGGTGCATCTCAACGATTCTAGCTGCCATCATCACCAGATATGCCATCATCGGCGTTTCATTTAAGAAGACTTGTAAACCCTGGATGGTTGCCCCTATCTGGCCGCCTTCTTCAACAATGAGATGCTCGCAGGTCTCTTCTGCAGCCTCGCCCCATGTCCACGTATCGGTAAATGCCTTGACGAGGGAATCGGGTTGTTGTCCCCGCTCATCGCGATACGGAACGAAGTAGTCGCGTTTAGAATTGAACGGCGGATCTGTAGCGATGAGATCCACGGATTCATCGGATAGCTTCCGCATTTCTTCTAGGTTATCGCCACGGATAAGCGTGCGGTTGTTGTGCATGGGTGATTCCTTGCACGGGCAGGCACGGGAACCCGCCCATACAGAAGGTCTGAACAGCTTCACTGCTCCAGATAGTTGTCGTTAATATAGCGGGTAATCAGCTCAATCTCTTCTTCTTCAAGATAGAGCCCGTTCTCTATCATTCGCGTCATCATCTCGGTTGTTTCCTCTTCGGAACGAGGTGGATAGTCTTCGACATCGGTGAGCGGGTGGCACTGCGAGCATTTGTCCTCAAAGAGTGCTTTCGCTGCGGCTCCATCATAGGTGTCTACCCTTGTATCGGTTGCAGCTTCTGTTTCCATAGTTGCAGTTGCGATCTCGGCAGCTGCCTTTGCTTCATCTGCGCGTACTTGTTCTTGCCGCTGTTGTCGGACCGAAGTCTGAATATCCGGCGTAATAGCGATGAGATACGCCGAGACCGCCCACTCTTCCTCTTTGTAAATAGGCTCACCAATCATAGGCTTTATCGCCATACGGTTGACGAGGCGGACCCAGTCTGTAGGGGTGCGTGGTTTCGCGAGAATCGTCCGTAAATCATGGCAGACGACACACTTGCGCTGTAGCACGCGTTGCCCCTCCCGCAATTTTCGCTTTGATGCTAACTGGTTGAGCGGTGCTTCAGGTGGCAATCCTGCGTTTTCGATAAGTTGACGTGTTCGTGCGATGCCCTCATCACTAAATGCCCCCGCTTGTGTTCGCAACGCGATTTCACGAAATGTGAACGGCACCGATAGCCCAATTAACAAGTATGTGCATAGGAGCAGGGTTACCCCGATATATGGCATCGATTCTTCAAAGTGCCGGAAAAACCGAAGGATGGCAATCTTGACGAGAATTAGCACGCCAATAGTAATGCCAAGCATCAGATGTGCGACGGTGCGCGGGGGCAATTCCACTTGGTAATTCCAGAGGCGGGGCACCATGTGCCACATCATAAAGACATAGAGCATCGCGTACGCATAACCGAGGAATCGATGTAGGCGCATCAAGGCGAGCGGGGCCTCGCTTGTACGCGTTTCTTTGTCAAACGGGTAGCCCCATAATTTAAACATCAAAAACACGGAGGCATTCGCGAGTCCTAAAAAAATTAAGCCAAGGATTGCACTCGTTGAAGTAGCCATGTCGGATATTCCTTTCGTCTTATACGATATTAACTTGATTCGTAAGGGCGGCATCCTGTCTCCGCCCGGAAACCTCCGCAGCAATACAAATCGGGTTAATTTCGTATTATGTCACGATCACAAATCAGTCCTATCAAAGAGTCCCGAACCTGTTCGGGCATCCAAGCGGCATCACGAGCATAGCGCGCTGCTACCTACGCCTCCAAGGTGGGCCGATTGAGTCGAGAATGATAGGGCGGTTCCATAACAGCACGTTGCCGTTCATTTGCCCACTCCGGTATTGGATAGGCGGGGACATAAGCCATATTGCCCGCAGTGTAGCGCGTCAAAATGGAGCGGCGCGGATGTTCAGCGGCCCACGGCAGCGTGCCATGCGTTACCGCCTCCGTGAAAATCACGACATCGCCAGCGTTACAGACTAACTGCCTTATGTGCTCCTGATGTTGCTGGTACAATCGCATCTCTTGCGGACAGGGGTAGTTGCTCTTATGGCTTCCTGGGATAACAATCAGGCCTCCGGCACCGGGTGGCACATCGGTCAACTGAAATGTGACAACAGTCAAGCCGTTGTGCATGCGTCCATCGCGGAAAATGTAGTACTGATTCGGATCGAAGCCGGGACCGGACGAGCCGTGGAAAATAAACCCTTCCGCGTCTTTGTCCATAGAAATGAGGAACATCTGGTGATCCATGCGGAAGCCTTGGCCCAATATCACATTGAGATAAGGCACAATTGTGGGATGCGCAAGCATGTGTCGGAACGGGTTGCACCATGGTTCCGCCCAGCCGAGCATTCCGCCGAGCTCGCCTCTCCCTTGTTCACCCCTCAGTTCTGGGGAACCGCCATCAAGCGTCTGGTCTCGGGGGCGGATGCGCGCCTGAGCACTATGTTTGTCAATGGCTTCGTTCGCGAGTGCTACCTCTTCAGGTGTTAGCACATTTTTGATAACAAGGTAACCGTTCAAATCAAACAGATATTTTTCATCAGCGTTCATTTCGATTTCCACCTCGTTTTGTTACGGCACAACGGTGGGAGAAGGTTTCCGCGTGTGCGAAACCTTCTAAAAACCCTACTACCTTTATTACACGGCGTAAGCAACAGAGCCGTCCTCACGCAAAGGAGTCGTGCCGGTGTTCATCGGTTGATACGGAGTCTGCTCGATTAAGCTATCGTCAAGTTCTATGCCTAAGCCCGGTCCCTCGGGGATGGGAATGTATCCACCTTCCCGTTGATACGCCACTTTATAGACAGCGGATTCCGGGGCTTCATCGACCTTACTATATTCTTGTGTGATGAAGTTCGGGATGCTGGCATCCAAGTGCAGCGATGCCGCCGTAATGAGGGGCCCCAGGAAGTTATGCGTGACAACCGCGCTGTGATACGCTTCGGCAATCGCCGCGATTTTTTTACAGTGCGTTAAGCCGCCTGCCAAACCGACATCCGGGCGTACATATTGCGGGCCGCCTGATTCAAGAAGTTCACGGAATTCCCAGATGCTTACGAATCGTTCGCCATTACCCACGGGGGTTGTCATCCGCTTAGCTAGTTGTCCCTGTGTCGTAATAGTATCGATTTGAATCGGATCTTCAATGAAATAGAGGTTAAAGGGTGCCAATGCTGATTCTAAGACGATACTGTTCATCGGTGTCAATTTCCGATGCACCTCAACAATCAGATCCAGATCCGGGCCTCCGCCTTCCCGCGCAGCGGCGACGAGATCACGGGCAGTCTTGACGAGCCGATCGACTGCCATATCTTGGAAGTTGCCAACCAACGGGTCAAATTTGAGTGCCGTGAAGCCTTCGTCGACAGCGGCTTTCGCTGCCTCAAACATCGTTTCCGGTGTGCTTCCACCACCGAGGAGATGCAGGCGGATTTTATCACGACAGTTCCCACCTAACAATTCCCAAATCGGGGCACCAAAATGTTTACCCTTGATGTCCCACAAAGCGATGTCTACCGCACTGATAGCACCGCTCAGTGCAGTCCCACGGAACGGCCCCATGCGATAAAGGTATTGCCAGTGATGCTCAATTCGCAACGGGTTCTGCCCGATGAGGTATTTCTCAAAGGTGTTCACAATCTTCTCAACGGCTTCGGGGTAGCCCCAGCAGGCGGTCTGCCCCACGCCGCTGATACCCGTGTCCGTATGAATCCGAATCACGTAACCATTCCCAATGAAAAAGGATTCAATTTTATCAATTTTCATATATCCGTCCTGTTAGAATTAGTTTTATCTTGCCTGAGTGTATTGTATCACAGGCACAGAAATTTGACAACAGAGAAAATCTGAATCGCGGAGTATCGCGGAGTATCGCGGAAGTACGCGGATTTTGGGCACCCTTTCTATTCAACATCTTCGGTAGCTTGCTATTAATTTCTTTTTGTAGGGGTAGGCCTTGTGCCTACCCTGTTTCCTTGTGGGTCAGCTGTGCCGCAGCTGTCTTTCGTCTGAATCGCGGATTTACGCGGAGAACGCGGAAGTACGCGGATTTTGGGGTGCCCTCTCCATTCAACATTTTCGGGAGCTTGCTATTCATTTCTTTTTGTAGGGGTAGGCCTTGTGCCTACCCTGTTTCCTTGTGGGTCAGCCGCGCCGCGCGTCCCCTTCCCGAAGATGCATACCCGCGAGACACCCCCAAAATCCGCGTCATTCTGCGTCATCCGCGTAAATCCGCGATTCAGACAAAAAAGTGAAACCACCCCTTGACAAAAACATTTTAATATATTATCATTAATGTTATGAAGAACCGAACACACCATCTTAACGTGAATATTTCTGTTTCAAGCGTGCGAGGTGCTTTCGCGCCTTTACGCGCCTTTATATATTACCTAAAGTTAACGTATAACCCCCCCCGTATTAACAATAGGTTAAAATATATCCCTTCTCCCACACCCCAACGGACACCTGAAGTCGCGCACCGCGCACCCTCTCCCTGCGGCACCTGGGAGAACGCATTCACTCCATCTCTGACTTCCAACACCCGATATACCTCTTGGAACCCCACATCGGGCACCTTCCAAGGGATGCGTTGTTCCACACTCTTCCACACCGAAACCGGTTCACGCTGCGTTACCTGCTGCGGCACCGCGCTGCCCAACTCCGGCACACGCCGCCACAAGCATTATTTGGGGAAAATCTCTTCCCCAAGTTACCTAGCACACCGGAAAACCGTGGGATGCCGCCCACGGTTTTCCTCTTTTCACATAAGTTCACTAACAGTTGGTATTTAAGGAGGAAATAAATGAATAAAAATTCTTTTATGACCAAGTTTCTCGTGTTACTGCTGCTTGCCGGCATTGCTACCCTGGTAGCACCGATGGCAGTGCAGGCTGTACCGAGGTTAAGCACAGTTGAGATAATAGATATGCACCCGGCTGCACGGTCTGGCAATTCCCTCTATGCCTTTGCCCGCCAACGCTTAGTTGGAGATTGGGCCGTGCCTGCAAATAGGGCAAATCTAATAGACGCGCAGTCCAGTACTCTGCTTGTTGAGCCGGGTTACTCCCTCAAGGACTCCTTAGGAGAGGGCCAAGCCGTTAAGTTTTTCAGGGTGGGCGATGAGATAAAGTTTAAGGTGACATTTGACCGCGCTGTGATCGTTCACGGCACTCCGGCCCTGAGGCTAAGTTTCGACGGTGCGCGGCCCACTAATGATCCACGCGCAGTCTACGATGCAGCGGAGACCACTGCTGCAGGCGATAACAAGGTAGTAATTTTCACATACACCGTGAGAGCGGGTGACGACTGCTTCGGTGATGGGATTGGTTTTCCCACGGGCCCGGCTCCCAATATGCCGGGCGTGGGCAATAACCCGGCATACCCCCTTTTTTGGGATGTTAGTAATCGCATACAGGAGGACGGCGCTCCCGACACATATAACCCTGGAGGCACTTCCCAGGATAATATTACGATATTTCAGAATAAGATTAACGAATTTTATTCGAACATACGGTATCTCATAGATACTAGAAGTATAAGTGCGAACGTGAGAATCACCGGCATAATCAAGCCTGCTACTCATACTGGTGATTTACGCACAGCAGCGGTGGACTTTAGCACGGGTGGTTTTACATCCACAAATCCCAATGTGGATGTTACCGAGGGTGACGATGTGACAGGGCCCTTTGATGTGGAATTCCTATTTTTCAATTATGGGACTGGCACTGACGATAAGGATGTCATTGCGGACACCACGCAAGGCTTCGAGGCTGCTGACATCAAGATCACTGGACTGGGGGTAGACTCGGACGCGACTGGCTGGACGGTCTCGCCGGTGCTGATAGGTTTAGACCATCGGGATCCAGGATTTCCTGGTGAGACTCGTACGCCGGGGCAAGTCACACACGAGGCAGCCTTCAAGGTCTACAAAGCGACCATTACGCCGCCTTCGATTTATGACGGAGATGTCATGATAACGGTGCCTGCGGGTGCAACGATGGACATTGCGGGTAACGGAAATCTGGCATCCAATACGTTAAGGGTCTCCATCATTAGTGTGGGTGTGCCTGTCAAAGATACGCTGACTTTGCCATCAGTAGCACTTCCCGCGAAAGGTTTTGTTGTGCTAGCACATGAAGACGCGTCTGTCTCAAACACCGGCTTAGCGAAGAGGTTTCATACTATAGCGAACTTGCCGAACTTAGAGACGTTGTTCACCGGCAACGGTGGTACCCTTGAATTGATTGACAAAAGAGATGGAACTAAGACATTAGGTCCCATCATCACCGAAATCATGTGGGGTACCGATCTGAGCAAATCCCCTTCGAGGTATAGCCAGTGGATTGAGATTTACAATGCAGGTGCGGATATTGCTGATTTGTCAGTTTACTCGTTGAAAGTGACACCCTTCAGCCCGGACACTTTCTCTGCCGATGACAAAGCGGTTGATACCGTAGGTAACTTGGGGAATGGCAGATGGGACGTGCCGGGCCAAGGTGGCAGAACTGTGGCAGGGACTGGGACTGCCGCTGCCCCCATTGTGCCGCTGATTTCCATGCGCCGCAAAGTTGATTTCAACAAGGCGGCGAATGAGGTGAATAATGGTACGCTTTCTAGTAGTTGGGAGGCCAGCACTACGCCTGCGCTCGATATTGCGCCCAATCGTATTGCGACCCCGGGGAAGAAACATACCACGCAGATAACGCAGGCTAGCAGAACCAATATTAATTATTCGCGTGTTATCATCAACGAGATAGGGAACAGCAGCAACTCAGACAACGTTTGGATAGAGCTCCGCAATGTCTCCACGGGTGAACAGAATCTCAAAAACTGGCAGTTGAGCATTATCCTTGGGGAGAATGATGAAAAGGTTGTGATGAAGTTCCCGGATAAGGATATCAAACTTGGTGCAGGCAAGGTACTGCTCCTAGTGAACAAAGATCCGTTGAACACGCCTTTAGCGCGCGGCAAAAAGTTTGGGGATTACGCGAATGGTATGACTGCGGTAGCAGATCAGGAAAAGAGCGGTCTCCAGACGGATGCAAGGTTCTATGATGCGAAGGGCGGGATACAGAATCTGCCGGGTGCGGATGGCGATAAGTTCCTGTTAGTGCTGCGCAGCGGGCAAGATAAGAATAACACTCATGAAAAGATCGTCGATATCAGTGGTGAGCTCTATATAGAAAATGAGGCGAAGAAAACCAATATTTGGCCACTGATTGCGACTCCCTCGGGAAACAGCAACGCTTTTGATGGCGATCTTGCCCATAACAGAGTGTATAAGCGTAACAAGGCCGGTGAAGGTTTTGGCGAAAAAGTGTGGGTGCCGGTAGGTTACACCGGGCTAGGGTACGACCGGAGTGCGGGTAACACTGATGCCAATGGTGGCACGCCTGGTTTTCCGAATGATGCTGTCAAGGAAAAACCGGGAGATCTTGCTGGTGGTGCAGTGACCATCAGTGAGATTATGGTAGTCTCCGATGGCGGGCGTTATCCGCAATGGATAGAGCTTCGCAATAGTTCGGCTACCCGAGGTGTCAAGCTTGATGCGTGGCGTCTGCGAATAGAAAATGAGAGCCGTGATGATGTGGATTCCCGTCAGAATGTCACTATCGATCTGCCTAACGATAATTACATTATTGGCCCGAACCAGACGATACTGATTGCGACGCGTCGTGGTTCTGCACCGCAGCCGATCAACTCGCATCGCGTGATACTCCTGTGGAACGACAGCGGAGGTGCGCGGCAATCCTTAGAGGTTGACAATAGCCGGTTTTCGATGCTGAGCATGAAAGGGTTCACGTTGAAGTTGTTCGGCCAAGGTGTGGCGTTGTCAGACACTCCCACCGACGAAGTGACGATTGGTGCGGAGATGCTGACAGAGGCTAAGATTGGTACTCCAGAGGAACGTATCTCGCTTATCCGCTACTATGATGGCGGAGTTGCAACAGACAACTGGGGTAGCGCGAAAGGTTCCGAGCAACTGATCCAGATTCCGAGCGACACCTACTACGGTATTTCAGACGATATCGGCACACCGGGCTACTATCCAGGTACTGCTTTGCCTGTGTCTTTGTCAAGTTTCTTACCCAAACGTACGGATGCTGGTGTCGTTATCAAGTGGACGACGCAGTCGGAGTTGAACAATGCAGGGTTTAACATTCTGCGTAGCGCGACGAAGACAGGTGCGTTTGTGGTTATCAATCCCACGATGATTCAGGGTGCGGGCACCACGGGTGAAAAGCACACTTACAGTTACACCGACAAGACTGCCAAACCGAACATTGTCTACTACTACCAGATAGAAGATGTTTCGTTTGACGGGCATCGTCAGCGTTTGACGGGTGCGACTCGCTTGCGCGGGCATATCGGTGCTGCGGGTAAACTCACGACGACGTGGGGCGATTTGAAAGTTCAAGAGTAAGATTCAGGGATATATTCTAACTAACCTAACCAAGGCGGGGCGGTGGACTTCGGTTCGCTGCCCTGCTTTTTTTTTCGTCTGAATGCACGGAAGTACGCGGATTTTTTTCGTCTGAATCGCGGATTTACGCGGATTACGCAGATTAACGCGGATTTTGGGGTGTCTTGCGGGTCAGCATCTTCGGCATCTTGCGATTATTTTCTTTTCTGTAGGGGTAGGCCTTGTGCCTACCCTTGTTTTCTTGCGGGTCAGCTGCGCCGCGGCTGTCTTTCGTCTGAATCGCGGATTTACGCGGATAGCGCGGATTTACGCGGATTTTGGGTGTCCTTTCCATTCAACATCTTCGGTGGCTTGCTATTCATTTCTTTGTAGGGGTAGTTCTTGTGCCTCCCCTGTTTTTTTGTGGGTGAGCTGTGCCGCGGCTCCCCTGACCAAAAAATGCTGGATGCGCGCGGCACCCCAAAATCCGCGTCATTCCGCGTAATCCGCGTAAATCCGCGATTCAGACGAGAAAAATGTTCCCGCACACGCCTTATCCCGTAGGGGCGGGGTCACCCCGCCCGATTGGGAGCCGTATCAACTAGCGTCAAGACACATGTCGGCCCGCTGGGGCTTAGCATCTAGGGTCGCCCGCGTCTCTATACACATACCGCCCTTACAGGGCTAAAACGCCCGCACCACCGGCGATTTCCTGCGCGTAGGGACCCAGGGGATGTGGATCGCACCCCTATTGAAGCTTGTTCGTTAGGGAATTGAGCACTATAGGCTTGCAATTTTTCCATTGTTGTGATATACTTATAATTGTCCAATTGAGGCATCACTACAAAGCACCACTTCATAGGAGAAACTCATGGAAAACACAAGGTATGGTGAGGAAATAACTACAATACTTGGAAACTATCTGACTCAAAAAGAACAAGGGTTTAATGGCGAGTTAATTGATGTAAGACCACCCTTGGAGCATCGAGTTAAAGAAATCAAGACTGACCTTGAAGGTGACATTAGAGATGTCAAGACAGACTTCAGGGACGACCTCAGATACGTTAAGGACGACCTCAAAGGGGACATCCAGAAAGTTCAGGACAACCTGCAGATAGTGCAAGACGACCTCAAAGGGGACATCCAGAAAGTTCAGGACAACCTGCAGATAGTGCAAGACGACCTCAAAGGGGACATCCAGAAAGTTCAAGACGACCTCAAGGGGGACATCCAGAAAGTTCAAGGCGACCTCAAAGGGGACATCCAGAAAGTTCAGGACAACCTGCAGATAGTGCAAGACGACCTCAAAGGGGACATCCAGAAAGTTCAAGACGACCTCAAAGGGGACATCCAGAAAGTTCAAGACAGCTTCAAAGGGGAAATCAAGGACAGACTCTCAGATTTGAGGTGGTTTATAGGCATCTTTGTTACAGGTGGAATTGCTGCCTCCAGCCTTATCGTCACCCTACTTGTTAAGTTTCTGAGTTAACAAAGGAGATTAACGATGTCAGAAAAAGCACCAGGATTTGAAGATTATACACCCTCGCGTTTAGAGTGGTTGGTGGTTCTGCTGAATTCCTTTATTCCGTATGTAAATATGCTGCCGGGCGAAGACATTGAATACGCATACGTACCCGCAGATGACGGAAAGACTATTGTCCTGTATGTTAAACATTCCGCTGATGTGGATGCGGAAAATGTGAAGGCCCTTGAGGACAATGCAAAAAGGTTTGCCATGGATATAGCGAAAAACTACAAATGGGATTCATGGATTGAAATTCAAACGCAATTCAAAGAACTGAAAAGAGAACGAAACCAAGAATAACTCTAATTGCGAAAAAAAGAAAAGCCTATCATCGTTTGACGGTGGGCTTTTTTTATTGCAATAGTAGGCAGTCGGGATTCGGACATCCCTCCTATAGGAAAACTAAATGCCGCTATCCTTCAGCAATCAAACGGTTGACACAAATTTGTGAACATGCTACTATAAAAATAGCAAATTTCGGCAACCTGCAAACTGCACGCTGCAACGAGGAGGCACATTATGGTGATGTATCGAACTGCAATCGTCGGGGGAAGGCGGGGTGTACACCATGCCAGACGCTATGAAGGCATTGAAAACATGCGGGTAATTGCCATCTGCGAAATTGACGACGAACGTTTAAAAGCAGCAGTGGCAGAACTGAACGTCCCGGGGTATAGAGACTACGGCGAGATGTTAGAAAAGGAAAAGCCCGATATTGTTCACGCTGTGACAGAGCCGACGGTGCCACGGCATATCTGGGTGGAGCCTGCTGCAGCAGCCGATGTTAAAGCGTTGGTGATAGAAAAACCGCTCGCACTCAGACCCAGGGAAGCAGAGGCACTTGCCGCTGCACAGAAGAAAACGGGACTAAAGGTTATCGTCAATCATCAACGGCGGTACCTGCCCTTCGCCGAAAAGCTGCTGGAGTTTTTTGCTGAGGACAGCCTCGGTGACATACACTTCATCCGCGCTTGCACCGAAGGCGATATTACCGATATGGATACCCACTTGATGGATGTCGTGCTTTTCGCGCTTAAAGATATCCCGATTACACACGTGTGGGGTGCCGTTGAAGGCGAAGAAACCTATCACATTCCGAACCGAAACTGCCCTGAAAATTTGATGGCGATTTATACGTTTGAGAACGGTGCTCGCGTCTTTTTTGAGTCCGCCCGAAAAGCGTTCGGAACGCTTGATTTCCCCGGCAGCAATCCGCGGTGCAACCTCGATTTTTGGGGAACGAAAGGACGCATGTGGTGGCGAGAAAACGGTTCATGGGGGTATCAGTTAGACAGCATGGCACACCCGTTCGTTGAGAAAACCCACTTTGGAGAAGATGACAAATTCGGACAACGGGCGTTTACACAAGCTATTGCTACATGGCTTGATGACGAGAATCAACCCCATCGCAATCGGTTAGCGTTCGCGTTACTCGGTTTCGATCTGATTATGGCAGCGTACCGTTCCGCGCTAATTGGCGAGCGGATAGCGTGGCCCCCGAAGCTTACCGATGAAGAATGGGTGGCACTGAAGAACCGCATCATCGGCGCATAAAGTAGCAGGCGATGGCGCGGGCGAGAACTAGGGAAACCTCACCCTTATAGAAGGAAAAAATATAAAGATGCTTAACCAAACCCAGGTTGACACATTTCGTGAAAAAGGCTTTCTCCTCGGAAACCGTGTTTTGAGTGATGAACAAGTTGACGAGTTACGTGCAGAATTGGCGCGCGTCATTGATGACTACGAAAAAACTGATGTCCCGCAGCCGGTCCGCATTGCCAATCTCGGTGGTAAAGAAGAGAGTCCGGTCTGGCAAATCGTTAATATTTGGGAGGCGAGCCCTGCCTACCACCGACTCATTCATAACCCGAGCATTGTGGAAGAGATTGGCCAACTCATGTCAGCGACGGAGTTGCGCGTGTGGCACGACCAGATCCAATACAAACCGCCGCAAGTCGGTGGTGTCAATATGTGGCATCAGGATTCACCGCTGTGGGGAATTCTCACCCCGAAAACGAGTCAGGTGAGTGCCTGGGTTGCGTTGGACGATGTCGATAAAAGCAACGGATGTATGCGTATGGTTCGAGGCTCCTATCATTGGGGAAGTCAGATGCCGTTCCTGCGGGAAGTCGGGGACATCCATACAATGCCAGATCGCTTTGAAGATAATACGTTGGAGGTAGAACTCTGTCCTGTGCCGAAGGGCCATGTCCATTATCATCATGCATTAACGTGGCATGGTTCGCATGATAACACAAGTAGTGGCCCCCGGCGAGCGATTGCGGTGCATTATATGACGAGCGAAACCCTCTACGACGAAAACGGCAATCACATCATGAAACCCTTTGTCACCGTCAATGATGGCACTAAGTTGGCAGGCGGTCATTTTCCGCTTGTGATGGATGCAGGGAAGCCGACGAAGCCGAAGATATAAGTCTTTTCTATTGGAGGTAAATATGCTCAACCAAACCCAGATTGACACATTTCGTGAAAAAGGTTTTCTTCTCGGAAACCGTGTTTTAAGTGATGAACAGGTTAACGAATTGCGTGCGGAATTGGCACGCGTTATTGATGACTACGAAAAAGCCGATGTTCCGCAGCCTGTGCATATCGTCAACCTTGGTGGTAGAGAGGAGAGTCTGGTGTGGCAAGTCGTTAATATTTGGGAGGCGAGTCCTGCCTATCATCGACTCGTTCACAATCCAATTGTCGTGGAAGAGATTAGGCAACTCACCTCAGCGACAGAGTTGCGCGTGTGGCACGACCAGATCCAATACAAACCGCCGCAAGTCGGTGGTGTCAACATGTGGCATCAGGACTCCCCCTATTGGCCAATTCTTACGCCAAAAACGAGTCAGGTAACGGCTTGGGTTGCGTTAGACGATGTTGATGAAAGTAACGGGTGTATGCGTATGGTTCCCGGCTCCTATCATTGGGGCAATCAGATTCCGTTTCTGCATTCTGTCAAAGACATCGATTCGATGCCGGATCGCTTTGAGGCGCATGAATTGGAGGTGGCACTTTGCCCTGTACCGAAGGGACATGTCCATTACCACCATGCTTTGACATGGCATGGTTCGCATGACAACGCGAGCAATAGTCCCCGGCGAGCGATTGCGGTGCATTATATGACAGGCGAAACCCTCTACGATGCGAGTGGAAACCATGTTATGAAACCCTTTGTTACCGTTGATGATGGCGATAAGTTGGCAGGCGACCATTTTCCGCTTGTGATGGATGCAGGGAAGCCCACGAGCCCCAGTGCCTAAACCTTTTTTATCTCATAGTTTTAATAAGAGCGTGTCAGTCCAACCAACGGGAGGGCTGGGTATACGCAGGGGATTGCCCTTGACACAACCCTCCGAAACGAACCGCAAGGAAGAAAAAAATGAAAGTTGTTGATGCAGTTGCAAAAGTGCTTAAGGCAGAAGGCGTAGAATACCTATTTGCGTATCCGGTTAATCCGATAATTGAAGCGGCGGCGAAGTTAGACATTCGTCCCATCATCGTTAGACAGGAACGTATTGGACTTCACATGGCAGACGCGATGAGCCGAATCACCTCCGGGCAGCAGATCGGTGTGTTCTGTATGCAGAGCGGCCCGGGTTCGGAAAACGCGTTCGGTGGTGTCGCCCAAGCGTATGGCGATTCCGCGCCGATTGTAGTTTTGCCGGGTGGCTATTCCCGAAGCCTGACACAGATCCAACCGAATTTCAATTCTGCCTTAAACTATCGACACGTAACAAAATCGTGTGAGCAGGTTACGTTGCCTGAGGCTGTCCCGGAAGCGATGCGGCGTGCCTTTACCCAAGTTCGGAATGGTAGGCCACGTCCCGCGCTCGTTGAATTTCCGTCGGATCTGTTTGGTGAAGAGATTCCCGATCCTTTTGAGCCGACACCTGTTCCCACCGTGCGCTACGGGCCTGATAGCGCGTCCATTGAAGCTGCAGCAGAGGCTCTGCTTGACGCTGAGTGTCCTGTCATCTACGCTGGGCAGGGCGTACATTATGCTCAAGCCTGGGATTCTTTGAAAGAATTAGCGGAGCTGCTCGCGGCACCTGTCACAACGAGTCTGGGCGGTAAAAGTGCTTTTCCGGAAGAGCACCCGTTAGCCCTCGGTTCTGGCGGACGTGCCATTCCCAAACCGGTGCATCACTATCTCCAAAAAACTGACCTGATTTTTGGTATCGGATGCAGTTTCACTCGAACCGGTTTCGGTGTCAGGATTCCTGCAGGGAAACGGGTTATTCACGCGACATTAGATCCCGCGGATATCAACAAGGACGTTCCCGTTGAAACTGCCCTTGTTGGCGATGCAGGTTTAATTTTAGATGGGTTAGTAGAAGCGGTCCGCGACCGTTCCAATGGTACATCCAAAGAGCGCACGGCAGCTGTCACCGAAGAAGTTAGTGCGGTTAAAGCGGAGTGGCTCGAACAGTGGAAACCTAAGCTCACTTCTGACGAGGTGCCGATGACTCCGTATCGCGTCATCTGGGACCTGCTGCATACTGTTGATGTCAAAAACACGATTATTACGCACGATGCGGGGAGTCCACGCGACCAAATGTCACCCTTCTGGCAGTCTGTTGCGCCACTCACCTATATAGGTTGGGGCAAAACGACACAGCTTGGCTACGGCCTTGGACTCGCAATGGGTGCGAAACTCGCTAGACCCGATGCACTCTGCGTTAACGTCTGGGGTGATGCCGCCATTGGCTTTACCGGCATGGATTTCGAGACGGCGGTGCGTGAGAGAATCCCGATCCTCTCCGTCCTTTTTAACAATTTCTCTATGGCGATTGAGATTCCAATCATGCCTGTGTCTACCGAAAAATTCCGGTCTACAGACATTTCCGGTAACTACGCAGACATGGCGAAGGCGTTCGGTGGCTACGGTGAGCGTGTCGAAACACCCGACCAGATTATTCCGGCTATCCAACGAGGCATCCAGAAAACGCAGGAAGGGGTTCCCGCGCTACTGGAGTTTATCACGGCCAAGGAAATTCAGATTTCCACGTTTTAAACAACTGTAGGGGCAGGGTTTTTCCCAGAAAGCAACAACCCCTTGCAAAGCAGGGGGAACAGACCTTTCCGCCTGCTGCGTCATTTTATTGTAGGGGCGATGTCACAGGGCTCGCCTGTTGCCCAATTCTGTTGTGGGAGTGGACTTGTTCCGCCCGCATTTAAGGAGACTAAACATTATGAAACCCTTGAAAGCCTGCACTTGGCAGGCACAAATCACTCTCAGCGTTCTTCTCATCGTTCTAAGCCTGACAGTTAATGCTTGGGCGTTAAACGATGACAAGGCACTTATGTTATATTTCACTTTCGACGAGGGCAACGGCGCAAAAGCCCTAGATGCAAGCGGGAATAACCTTGAAGGTGCCCTTCAAGGTGCAACCTGGTCGAAAGATGGTAAAATTGGCGGGGCAGTCTATCTTGAAGATAGCGAAAAGTTTGTAGAAGTGGAGCCAGTCCCTGAATTGGACATCACCGATGAACTCACCATGCAGGCATGGTTTTTTCCTGAAGAATCTCAGGGCGATTCTAACCTGATGGGACGCAGGAGCCAAGAAAACGTCGGCGGCTATTGCCTCCAGTGGAGCGCGCAGTTTACCGGTGCCCCGCAAATTGAGACATGGATTAACATCGGTGGGTGGCAGGGCTCACGGAATAAACAGACCATTAAGCCGGCGTTGGAAGAATGGCACCACGTCGCTACTACCTACGATGGCGATATGATTCGCCAATACATTGATGGCAAGTTGGATGTCGAATTCAAACCGCCGGCAGGTAAGATTAACAGCATTGAGGTAGTCTTCCGCATCGGCAAGGGGCAAACAGGGCTATCCGGCA
Source organism: uncultured Poribacteria bacterium (assembly GCA_958295855.1). Classification (GTDB taxonomy): domain Bacteria; phylum Poribacteria; class WGA-4E; order WGA-4E; family WGA-3G; genus CATQHH01. Next base: position 3,747,612 of record OY282383.1, read on the forward strand.
TGATAGGCTTGGTTGATGAGGTTGCAATCTATAATCGTGCCCTCACCGCTGATGAAATCAACCAGGATATGGAAAAAGGGGGTCTATTTTGCTGTGTCCCCCGGTGGCAAACTGGCGACAACGTGGAGCAAACTGAAAATGTAGTGCCCGTACCTGCTTGGCTGCATCGTCAACCTTGCGAGGCACGGGGGAGACTCATCCCCGCAGCCAGTCCTAAATTGGGAGGCGCAGCACTCCCAAGATAAGGGACACTACAAGAAAAAAGAGGTGGTAGGGGCGGGGTTTCCGCAGAGAACTTCAGCACGCATTGAATGCACGTCGCATAAGTAAGAAATAAAAAAGTTGTTCATTGGCCATTCACAACTTGGGCGCAGGTGGTATTTACCCCTGCAAAGCAGGGGAGACATACCTTTAGCCGCAAAAAAGCGTGACTAAACCTCCGCCCATCTTCTACGGAGGACTCACTAATGAAAACCCAAATCTATCTAATGCTATGCGTTTTTCTCAGCCTATCTCTCTGCCAAGCGGGATTCGCCGCAGGTGGAAAGGGCAACGTGAAACAACTCGGCGAAAAACTCTATGTCTGGCATTTCGACGAAGGAAAAGGGAAAGAGACCAAGGAGGCAACTGCTGGCTTAGTCGGTGAATTCAACGGCGATGTCGCATGGGCTGAAGGCATTTCCGGGAACGCAGTGCAAATGGATGGCAAGGTTGGCAAAGCCGAATTCATAGAAGTGCCGCACTCCGATGAGGTGGATATGGACGAAGCCATTACGATGATGGTGTGGATTTACCCTGATGAACTCCCCGCAGGAGGGCAGGAAAACAAATTCACTATCTTCTACAAGAACACCTATTATCTGCAAATTGAACCGGGTGCCGGACAACTCGCTTACTACTTTTACGACACCAATAACCCCGGTTACCATATTTCTGATGGCAAGGTGAAGGCAAAAGAATGGACACATGTCGCCCTTGTGTGGGATGGCAGCGAAGCCCATTTCTATATTAATGGAGAATCTGGAGGCAAAGCCATCGCGCAAAAGGGCCCCGGTCGCAGTATGCCGAATAAAGCGTTGCGATTCGGCGGTGAAAACAACGAGTGTTGCCCCCGTTTCTTTCAGGGCCGCATGGATGAACTGATGTTAGCCAATTATCCGCTTTCTGAGGCAGACATCCAGAAAATCATCAACGATACGCTTGCTGTTTCCGCCCGCGGCAAACTGGCAGCACTGTGGGGTAATTTGAAGAGGTAGAGGTGGCGTATATCTGTTTGATGTCTATGATAAACGTATAGCGGAAAGTTAGCAGATGTGCTGTTTTGATTTGGTAAACGCTCATCCAACTTTCCTAGTATTCGTCTCTCTCCTAACTCCACAATCTATCATGCGAACGTTCCGTATCCCATACTGTCGTCGGAGCGAAGTACGCCGTCTCCCCCGGATGCAGGTGTTCCCGAATTACTTCCTCGTTGAGTTCAATCCCTAAGCCTGGGGTTTCTGGGACATCAATGTAGCCGTTTTGGATAATAGGGTTCGGCAAACCGGTTACCATTTCATCCCACCACGGGTTATCAACGGAGTGGTTTTCCAACACCATGAAGTTTGCCGTCGCTGCAGCGCAGTGGACGCTCGCCATCGCACAGACGGGGGTACCTGCCATGTGGAGTGCCATCGCGATGCCGTGTTCTTCAGCAAGGTCACCGATTTTCTTTGTCTCCAAAATCCCACCCGATGTGGCAATATCTGGATGGCAGATAGCAATCGCCCGGTTTTCAAACAGCGGCATAAAATCCTCCTTGCAGTAGATGTCCTCGCCTGTGCAGATAGGTGTCGCACATGAGTTGGAGATTCGGACGTACTGGTCGGTGTATTGCCACGGCACCATATCCTCCAGCCATGCGAGGTTATATTTCTCTAATGCCCTCGCGAGGCGGATGCAGTCCTCAATACCGATATGTCCAAAATGGTCAACTGCCAGGGGTGCCTCGTAGCCGATGATGTCCCGAACCGTTTCTACATATTCACACAGTATCCCGATGCCTTTTTCTGTTAGCCGAATGCCGGTAAACGGGTGCATCAGGTTAGCAGTGTCTAAATTTCCATGCGGTGCGGAAAGCGTACCGGGAGTTCCACGAAGCAAACCAACGCCGATATCCATCTTCAGGAAGGTGAACCCTCTGTCAATCCGGTCTTGGAGTTTGTTGGCCATTGCTTCCGGATCTTTGAGCGACGGTGTATCGCTATAGCACCGGATTTTGTCTCGAAATTTCCCGCCTGCGAGTTGATAACACGGCACGCCGTAGGCTTTTCCCGCCACATCCATCAGTGCCATTTCAATCCCACAAACCCCGCCGCCTTGTCGGGCATGGTGGCCAAACTGTTTAATCTGCCGGAAGATTTTATCAACGTTACACGGGTTTTCGCCCAAAATGCGGCTTTTGAGCATTAGGGCGTACGTTGGACTTGCACCGTCGCGGACTTCGCCGAGCCCGTAGATGCCTTGGTTCGTATCCAGTTTCACGATAGGGCCGCCCACTTGGGTTCGGACAATGCGCATGTCGGTTATTTTCAGTGCCGAAGGCCGAGAAGCGGTGTTCACATTTGATAGCATGTGTTAGTTCTCCATAGTGGGGGAGTCGCGATAGGGAGATGGTTCCTACCAATAGTGATACGTTAAATTTTCTTTAAAGCGGTATCTAGCAGACTTAAATGGAGCGCGACGCGTTGTTCAAGCGGCCAGATTGTCGGCGTTTCAGAGATGATAACATGTTCGCTGTGAAAATGTAACAGGTAAGGTGCCAAGCCTTGCGTGCCCCACGCCGAGGCAACTTTGTAGACACCTTCGGCAATACCGGGTGCGTCTTCGCCTGAATCTTCGGCATCTATCGGACCGGTGGCTTTGGCAGCAGTGGCGAGTTCCGAGCCGATATACTGTTCGTCCCGTTTGCCTTCGTAGAGGTAAAAGCCGGTTGCATCGTAGTCTTCGTGGAAATCTATCGCGAGCGAGAATTGCGGCTGTAGGAGAGACATCCCGGTCGTGATTCTTTGGGCGATGGCTTTTTTGACGATATCCACTTCGGCGACATCTTCCGTTTCAAAAGCGCGGTTAATATCTACACCTTCACGATTCTCGCGCGTATTATGAACGTAACCGTAGGGATTGACACACGGAATTACCACAAACGCGAACTGTTTCAAGAGCTCGGTGTTGTCGCGCTCGAGAAACTGTAACGTTGCCGCAACACCTGCAGGTTCATCGCCATGCACACCGCCAGTGACAAGAACATATCTAGGCGCATTTGCCGACGATTCTAACCTAATCCGGTGTATCGGATAATCGTGGATGGTACCGAGCAGTGCCACCGGCATGTCTAAATCTTTTACGCGTGCTGTAATTTCGGCATAATTGCGCAAGGCGTCCATCTCCTGACTCAGAAAAAATGTAAGATGTTCACCACTTTTGAAAATAGTGGCAAACTACTCCAATTCTTATTAAATCTCAAGTAGATTGTAACACAGAATCCACAGAACGTCAAGTCTTTTTGCAATTTAACTTGTAGCATGTCGTTTTCAAGGAACATCAACCTGTTCAATACTCTCTCTTGAATTAAACCCTCAATCGATAAAAAATGGTTGACGCGAATTTGGAAAAATGATAAGATACGCGAAGAAATTAATTCCAAATTCTGTTGATAGGCGACAGAATTTGGCTTTGCTTTACATCATTGGAGAAACAGATGACAGCCCCGACGAATCCAGAACTGATTGCACGATGGCGCGACGCACCCGCACCGCTGCTCGCATTGCTACACGCTTTCCACGACCGGGACGGGTTTATTTCTGAGGCATCACTTCGCGACATCGCAGTAGGGCTTCGGATTCCGCTCGCAGAACTCTTTGGCACCTTGACGTTCTACCATCATTTTTCCCGTGAAACGCCAGGACAAAACGCACCGCGCGTCTGCACCGGGCCCGTTTGCCGTTTGCAAGGTGGCTTGGAAATCCTTGCGGCACTCAAAAGCGAGGGGGCAACACCTATGCCGTGTGCTGGCAGGTGCGACGATTGTGTGCCAGTGCTAAAAGGGCATCAAGTCTTCACCGGTAAGGAGGCAAACGGACTCTCTGTACAACCTTCACCGTTGCCGCCGCCAAACCCGGGGAACTGCGAGGAATGTATCTTCGCCGAAATTCGAGAACCCGGACGCAATACACTCGCAGGCTACCGACATACCGGTGGCTATGAAGCGTTGACTCGTGCTGTAACAACGCTTACGCCAGAAGAGGTGATTGCCACACTCAAGGAAAGCCAACTTGCGGGACGAGGCGGGGCAGGATTTCCAACAGGCACAAAGTGGGAAGCGGTTTTGAACGCCCCCGGCGAACCTAAAGCAGTTGTGTGCAACGCGGATGAGGGAGAACCCGGCTGTTTCAAGGATAGAGTTATTCTCGATTATGCACCGCACGCAGTAATCGAAGGCATGACGCTCGCCGCTTATGCAACAGGCGCGACGCGCGGCTTTATCTACCTCCGATATGAATACCCGGAAACCCTTAAAACGCTTGAGCGCGCACTCGCGGAAGCAGAAGAAAACGGATTGATTGGCGATGCTATACTCGGAGAACAATTTAACTTTCATATCCACCTCCGACGCGGTGCTGGTGCTTACGTCTGCGGTGAGGAAGGTTCACTCTTGAACAGTCTTGAGGGGAAACATCCGTTTCCGAGAAATAGGCCGCCCTACCCCGTGACACACGGGTTTGAGAACTTACCTACTGCAGTGAACAATGTGGAGACGCTCGCTGCTGCTGTACAGATTTTGCGACATGGCGCGGCATGGTATAAAAGCCTCAGCTACGATGAAAACTTGGCAGGCACAAAAATCATTAGCCTCTCCGGTGACATCCAGAGCCCCGGGAATTACGAAGTGCCGTTCGGGATGCCGCTAAAAACACTGCTCTATGAGTGGGCAGGCGGTCCGCCGGAGGGCCGTACAATTCAAGCGATTACAACGGCAGGACTATCTGGGGGGTTTATCGCTGGAAATGAGCTGGACATTACTATTGATGAACCCAGTTTCCAAAAGGTGGGCGCGATGCTCGGCGCAGCGGGGATTATGGTGTTTGATAGTACGCGAGACATGCTCGATGTAGCGCGTAACGCGATGGAGTTTTTCGCCGAGGAATCTTGTGGAAAGTGTTTTCCGTGTCGTATCGGCACGCATCGGCTTACCGAACTTTTATCTGCGCCTTTGCACCCGACATCGGAGGCACTGATCTCAGAGATCGGAGCAGTCATGAAGGCAACGAGCGCGTGTGGACTCGGCACTGCTGCACCAAATATTACAGACAGCTTGATGCGGCTAAAGGCGTAGCTTGCAAGCCCCTATTGATAGTCGAGAAGTCTTCTCATGCTGAAGCACAGGAGTACGTTATAGCATCAAAAACGCTCAACACACGCTTCGTGCCCATACAAAAATCTCGCGGGTTTATTCTGCTTTGCCTCGTCGTGTTTGTTGTCGCTTTGGTAACAGGCCCTGTGCTGATGCTCTTTCCGGTTTACGCTGAGGAGGTTTTAGCGGAAAGTACGCTGTTTGCCGCGTTGTTGCGCGCCCTGCCGATTGGATTGGGCGGCATCTCGGCACTAATCGGCGGTACGCTCAGCGACCGGTTTGGGCGGAAGTTAACATTGCTCATCGGAATGACAGGTGCTGTGGCGGTAGGCGGCCTTTTTACGACACAAACACCGTTGTTCATCTGGGGTATCCTCTGCTATGAAGGCATCGCCTCCGGCTTTAAAACTGCCGGCGGGCAATCGTACCTTATCAGTGCTGTTCCCCAAAACCAGTTGGGTTTGGCGACAGCCCTCTACTTTATCAGTATGACGATGGGGAATGCTGTCGGCAATGCTGTAGCGGGTGAAGTCATAACCCGAATCGGTTATAGTGTTTTCGGTGGCGGTGCTGTGTTTTTGACAGGATTCCTGTTTCTTGGCGCGTGTCTCCTTTTGCCAAAGCTGAAGCCGCCGCCTCGTTCTAGTGCGGAAACACCGAGGGGTAGGGCCAGGGCCCCGTGCCTCAGCCATGCCTTAGGGAACAAGGGACAGACACGGAAACCCGCCACTACAACCCGGAATTTAGGCGCGCTTGGGGCATATATAAACTTGAGCCGACGGCGCGAGATGCGTTTACTTATCGGTTTACGCGTCTTCCCTACCTACTATTGGGGTTCCGTAAATCTGCTGATGCCCGTGCTGATTGCGCGAATTGCCGGGGTGAAGACCACGGGTTATTACGGTGCAGTCAGTCTCCTGTTTGCTTTCGGGTGTCAATTGGCTGTAGGGAGAATATGTGATACTGTTGGGCATCGCGCACCGGCCTTCGTTACAAATGCAATCGTTACACTCCTCGCTTTTGGTGTAGCGTTCTTTCATAACTCGTTAGTTGCACTTGAAGTTTTCGGGGTACTTGGCGCGGGTGCAGCGTGGGGGCTATCAACAACTATCCCGCGGTTTATCAACGAATTCACCGAACCCGATGAGAAGGGGCACGGGGTTGGTCTCACGCACTTAGCATGGAGTACAGGATTTCTCCTCGGTTACGTTGCAAGTGGATTTTTGATTAACATCTCTATTCAGGTACCGTTTATTGTCTCAGGAATTTTCCTGATTCTTTCAACAGGTATTGCCTATAAACTTTGGCACAATAACATTGGGCTCACAAACTGACAGTTTGTGCTACTTTAAACTAAGCAGGACTTACGCAGCTAGCACGCCTTGGACAGAAGAGGCAAAGATGGAAGGGTGGAACGGTGGAAAAGAACTCCCCGATGCTTCTAGCCTTCCACTCGCGCCAGCAAAGGCACGGATTTTGCGTAAGTCTTAACTCAGAAAGGAACGCACATGATTATTGCAAAACTTAATTTAGAAAAGGCAGAACACCTTGAACTCACGAACGCGCAGTGGCGTTACGCCGATGGACTCGTCCCGGGCGAACCGAACGGCGGCTTGGTAGATCAGCTGACAGAAACGCCCGCCCGTCTCGCCGATTATGATGACTCAAACTGGGCTACCTGCGAGGATATCCGAGCAGCGGTCTCAAAGGGGTTATGCTTCGGTTGGTATCGGATTACCGTGACGCTCCCAGAAGAAGTTGACGGGGTTTCGGTTGCCGGCTCGCAGGTGTGGTTTCACACGTGCATTGACGACTACGGTGAAGTCTGGGTTGATGGCGACATTGATGTGGCTTTTGGAGAGTCAGGGCGCGGTGCTGCCTCCGGTTTCAACGCGCCCCAACGCGTCGTCGTCACCGAAAGTGCAGAACCCGGCGCGAAACATGTTATCGCCTGCTTGGCCGTCAACGGGCCTTTTGGCAGACCGGGCGGCGGTATTTTCCTCCGTTCCGCGAAATTAGAGTTTGAACGGGAATAACCCACGAAAGCTTTGTAGGGACGGCTTCGTGCCGTCCCGTTTAGAATCGCTATCAGCGATGAGCATTCAGGGCCTGTGTACGGCACGCGGAGCGTGCCTACTACTTTGTGTACGGCACCGGAGCGTGCCTACTACTTTGTGTACGGCACGCGGAGCGTGCCTACTACTTTGCTGAAAAGGAAAAGAATTGACTACAAAAACAACACGCAATCCGCAAGATACACCAAAAGCAGTTGTCCTACTAAGTGGCGGCATAGACTCAACAACAACACTTGCTATCGCGCGCGATGAAAATTACGATATCTATGCGATGAGTTTTCGGTATGGCCAACGGCACAAGATTGAACTGAAGTGCGCAGCGGATATCGCAACGGCATTGGATGTAAAACAGCACACCGTTGTTGACATCAACCTACGTATTTTCGGTGCATCAGCGTTGACAGCAGATATTGATGTTCCCAAAAACCGGTCTGATGCGGAAATGGGGGCCGGCATCCCGATAACTTACGTACCTGCCCGAAATACCATCTTTCTGTCCTACGCCCTTGCATGGGCTGAGGTGCTTGCAGCCGATACCATTTTTATGGGTGTCAATGCCATTGATTACAGTGGCTACCCAGATTGCCGCCCGGAATATATACACGCGTATCAAACGATGGCAAACCTCGCCACACAGGCAGGGGTTGAAGGTAAAACGAAATTGACAATCCGTACTCCGCTTATTGATAAAACGAAGGCGGAGATTATCCAAATTGGCGCAGCACTTGGTGTAGATTATAGTCTCACGTTGAGTTGCTACGATGCAGATGCAGAGGGTAGGGCGTGTGGCGGATGCGATAGCTGTTTGCTCCGAAAGAAAGGTTTTGAAGTGGCACGCATCCCCGATCCGACGCGTTACCGCTAAATAGGGTGCCACAACTTTCTTATAGACGTGCCTTGATGTCTGACAATTTTTTTATCCTTGACATTTGCCACCAATCTATTGTATAATACCTCCATGGCACAACAATACGATACGATAGGAAAAGACATCCTGAACGAACGCATCAATGAAATCGCACGGTTCGTCCTGAATGTGCCGCATGTCGAAGTGCTTGCAGACCTTGACACCGAGCAACAAGTGGTGCGCGCATTTCGCACAGATATCACAAAGCGCATCCGCTGCAACAACCACGAAGCTGTCCTACACATCGAACTGCAACTCCGTGACAGCACGGAAAAACCGATGTGGGCCCGGAACGCGCACTATCACGGATATCTCGTCGGTGAACACCAGATGCATGTCTACTCCAACGTGATTTACTTCCACCCAAACGGAGGAAGAAACGACCCGGGGTGTTATGAATATAGTTGGAATGGCTACGATTACCGGCTCAACTATAAGGTGATACGGCTCATTGAGATAGAGGGACAATCGATTTTAGAGGCACAGACACCGGGGCTGTTGCCGTTCACACCGCTGATGAAACCGTCTGGGGAGATGACTCCTGAGCGATGGGTGCGACACTGCATTGACACAACGATAGCCACACCTATTGCCCCACCGATGAAAGGGACGTTGCTTTATGGGCTCTCTCTCTTCGGGAGTCTCGTACATGACCCAGGCTTGTTTGAGCAAATACCGGAGGAACTGATGCAAGAATCTCCTTTTTTCCAACGCCAACGCGAAAAGTTCATTTCGCAAGGTATCACACAAGGTATCACACAAGGTATCACACAAGGTATCACACAAGGTATCACACAAGGTATCACACAAGGGGCCAAAGAGGCTACCCTCAAGAACCTTCTGGCAATACTTAACGCAAAATTCCACACAGAGGCGGTGCGTGCCCTAACACCGGCACTTGAAAATATAGACGATTTGCAACGCCTTGAACAGCTGCTTCTCACCGCCGTTAATGCCAAAAGCCCCGAAGCCTTCACCGAAATACTCTTTAAATAGGAGCAGCGATACCTCTGTCTTTACAGAGGGTATTCAGCTCCCTTTCATAGGAGAAAAGTGGGCTTAAATGGTACGCTGTTTACACGCGTGTCCGGGTTCGTGGGAGCAATATGTAAAGGCACAGGAGACTTAATCCGAAAAATTATGGTAAAGGCGATTTTCTTTGATTTCTATAAGACTTTGTGTGTTTGGGGACAGCCACTTGCAGCAAGCCTCAAAAAAATTAAGGGACGTTGCTTTATGGGCTCTCTCTCTTCGGGAGTCTCGTACATGACCCAGGCTTGTTTGAGCAAATACCGGAGGAACTGATGCAAGAATCTCCTTTTTTCCAACGCCAACGCGAAAAGTTCATTTCGCAAGGTATCACACAAGGTATCACACAAGGTATCACGCAAGGTATCACACAAGGTATCACACAAGGGGCCAAAGAGGCCACTCTCAAAAACCTCATGGCAGTACTTAACGCAAAATTCCACACAGAGGCGGTGCGTGCCCTAACACCGGCACTTGAAAATATAGACGATTTGCAACGCCTTGAACAGCTGATTCTCACCGCCGTTAATGCCAAAAGCCCCGAAGCCTTCACCGAAATACTCTTTAAATAGGAGGCACGCTGGAAGCAGCTGCCCCTCTGCCTTTACAGAAGGTATTTAGTAAACTATGGTAAAAGCAGTCTTCTTTGATTTCTACAAGACTTTGTGTGTTTGGGGACAGCCGCTTAAAGCAAGCCTCAAAAAAATTGCTGCGCGATATCGCGTTGAAATTGACTGGGAACATTATGCAACGGCACGGGAAAATCTTTATGCGGATGCATCAGCGTCGGATCCTGCCACGCACTCACTTCTTGGAACAATGCAGGAAATCGTTGAGAGTTACTGCGAATTTGTCAGGCAGCTCGGCATTCAAGAGCATGTGGAACAGATGACGTGGGAACTGCTACAATCTGAACACTCGCTCTTTGCTGCCACCAGTGCCACGCTCTACGACGATGTCGTACCGACACTCCAGCATTTGCGGGCCGAGGGATTTAAACTAGCCATTGTATCAAACTGGGATACACCGTTGGATCCGCTCACAGAACGGTTGGGGATTGCCGACTATTTTGACGCAATTATCGCTTCGCATGATGAACGCGTCAAGTCTGCAAAGCCAGATGCGCATATCTTCAATTATACATTAGAGGCGGTCGGCGTTTCGGCGGAAGAAGCTGTCCATGTTGGGGATACCTACGAGGCGGATATCGTCGGGGCAAGAGACGTGGGCATTCGTCCGATACTCATCGACCGGGACGGTACACAGGCAGGAACATGGAACGAGACGATCCAGAGTCTTGAGGAATTGCCGGAGCGGCTTAAAGAGTATGCTTTATGAACATTGAGAATTGCCACCGCCGCGTTTGTGAAGTTCGTTCGGATGAAAAGCCTCCTACTTCCGAATCAACATCTGCCGTGTCGCTGTGAAATCACTTGCTGTCTCAGGATGATGTACCTCGTTAGTAAGGGCAGGCACAAGGCACTGCCCCTACAACTTCGAGTTCACCGTTGACGTAGAGCAGCAGCTTCTTTGTTTTGCCATCATACTTGTTTCTGTGGTAGCCGTGCGTAGCATCATTCGCAGGGGCCTTCAGGAACCGTTTGTGCTAGAGATCTTGGTCCACGTGTTTCTTGTATGCTCACTTGCGTTTGGAGCGTTTTGTCTTGTTTTCTTTCTCACGTGGATTGGAAAAAAGATGCGGCCTATGCTTCGGCAAATACCACAGCCGAAATTTTTCTCCGTGTTTAAAGAATAGGAAGCGCGGTTTCTAATTATTTTAGCGAAAATTTGTTGGCCGTCCTTCGCGTTAACCCGTACCCAGAACTTGCTCTCATTCAAGAAAAAGAAAGTATACGCATGATTGTTCCTCCTTGCTTATTAATTACGACTCAGCTCGATTAATTATTTGTATGCATCTGCTTTGATGCCCAACATCCGTGGTAAGGGATCCGGATCATGGCTTCCATGAACCGTTCGTAAGAGGGTTTATCACCAGAATTCACCATGCGTCGGTTGCATCTATTTCCCATTTGATGATATTTTTGACCGGCATCTACTCGCTGAACCGCGAGCGCAATGCCCACAGCCCTTGCCCCGGTTCGCTAATGTAGAAAAAGTTGTCATTAAATCCATCAACGAGGGTTTCCGGGTTGTATTCGGCGAGTACTTCCTTTACAGGTGCCCACTGGTAGCCGACGGATTCAATTTCGGCTTGGGTGAGATGTTCTGTCGCATAGACTACCTTGAAACGTCCCTCGGTACTGCCATGAATCAAGTGCGCAGCGGCGGAGAGGTTTTCTTGCAGCTCCGGGTTTTCTGAGACTGCATTGAGCGTCGCGGGTGTACCACGATAGCCGTACTTTCGGATGAGCCGGTCGATTTCAGCGTCCTCACCGAATTCACGTAGTCCGGGCGCAATGATAATCAACTCGCCATCATCCGCCATTGCCATCCGCGTGCGGTAGATAGCCTTGTTGCCAAGCCATGTGCTTTTAAACTCCCTCGCATCCAAGTAGACGACTACTTTCGTTAGCGGGACATCCAAGAAGGTTATATTAACGGCTCTGCTCAATTCGGCAGCGATCTCAAAAGTGCACGCATCATCACCGATGTAAAGCCCGCGCATCACGCGCTTCCCACTTATATCGGCATCCATGACGCTCATGATGTACACAATGCCAAGTTGTTTCAGGTAGTGTGCATGCGCGTAGTTCAGCACTTTTCGGACTGAGGTGTCTGTGCGGCCCATCAGCCGCTCCATTCCATCCACGGCCCCCAAGAAATGGGATTTGTTAATCATCTCAACGCCGCCTGTGCCGACGAGAACGTTCTTAAAGCCGTTGGCGATGCCGATAACTTCATGGGGTATCACTTGTCCAACCGAGATGATAAGTTCGTAGTCCCCTTCCACGAGTCGGCGGTTTACAGCGACAGGAATGCTATAATCAAGTTTGCCTCCCGAAACTTCCTGCACGAACTCGGATGGCACTTCACCAAAATGGTACAGCCCGGTCCGCCAATGATGGACATGATATGTTGCCTTGGGCAAATCGCCGTACATCTCAGCAATCTGCGCTTCGGTCATTGGTGCGTGTGTGCCGATGGCAGGCAGGATGTCGAAGGTGGTGCCGTTTGCAGCGTCCCACAGTTCGTAGAGAAGCCGGGTGAGTTCGCCAGCGTTTGAGTGGAGGCGTGTTATATCGGGCGGAATCACCAAAATCTTTTTCGGAATACCGCCCCGGTAGGCGGGACGTCTGGTCCCGATTTTGAGGAGTACCTCGTGTAGCAATGCGCGTTTCACTTCGGCTGTAATCACGGTGTCTTTTCCACCGTGGGCAATGTAAGTTGACATGATATTCTGTCTCCTAGACACATTAATTTCTTGTAATGGAAAAACGGAAGGATGGAAGAATTACCTTGTGCGAGCCCCTTCCAGCCTGCCACGCTTTTCCTGAGCACATCTAGCTCTAATAGCCTCCCTTAATCGCGCCCCATGTTGTGCTTAGCTTATCCTGTGCTTCTACAGGCAAAACTAGATCTTCAACGGCATCTCCGATAAAAATGTTATCGAGATAAACGAGGCCGTAATGGCCGAACTTACCGGTTTTGAAGTCTCCATCTTCACCTTCTGTCGCTGGATCGATTTTGTCAAACGAAGTCTTGTCCTTCCGCTCTTTCAACTTGAAGGTGAATTCATCACCTGAGAGTATCAGTTGTGCACGATACCAGACCTCGGGTTCATTTTCCACCATCCCAGCCTGGATTTGTGCCCAACCGCCTTGGCGTTTGTAAAAGTGGTAATCTCTACCCCCTTGCCGCCGGTCGCTCAGATAGAACTTCTCACCGTCTTGGAAGCGGAAGACAACACCCATATAGAAATCATCGGGAAACATCATATCCCATTCAGCAACATAATCATCCCAGTTTGCATCGCCAATGACATAAATGGAGCCGCCGACATCATGCCGTGATTCATTAGATGCCTTGTCGGCAGTCAACAGCACCTTATTGTTCGCATCTTTTGGATCTGCAACAACTTCAGCGGTTGTACTTCCGTCGTGCCCGACAATCCATTTTCCTGGTTCTTTGCCGACATCATCTTTTTCAAAATCGTCATGGAACAACAGCACCGCCGATGTATTCACCGAAGCAGTGATACCCAATGCCAAGACTGTGAATAGAAGAAATAGATTTCTGAAATGCATTTTTTCTCCTTTAGGCTGCCTATATCATTTAATTTCTACCGTCTCTTTGTCTTGTGCTTAGTTTACCAGAATTTTGATCAAAAAACAACGATATTTCTTTGAAAAGCTCCTATACACATTTCACTGCCAACGGGGCCAATACCAGATTAACTTCATTCTAAATTTTATTAAACCATTCTCTGATATTTTCGTTAAATAAACATCTTTAAATCTCTGTGGGAGTTTCAATTTATGCACGGGATGAGGCCGGGTTCATCTGTGAGGCGGGAATTTTTCCGGAAGAGCCCCTCTAATGGGCACCCCGCATTTGAGAAACAGGCTGACGAAGAGTTAACAACAATGGAGGAAATGCCCGAGGAATTGGAGAATCGGGCACAGGCACTACTAGCAAACGGGGAAGAAATTAAGGTTGCCATTTCAACCGATCTGCAGTTTGACGGCACCTACGGCAAAGATTGGGTAATTGCTACAGACAAAAGGCTTATCGCTTTTAACCAGAACAGTACCCCTCAGCATCAACTTCGGGAAATTTCGCTTTCATCCGTAGAGGCGGTTGAGATTGTGGAGATGCACGGGAACAACATCCTGAAAGTTCGGATGCCGGAGAACGCGGTAGAGGTAGCACGCTACTCGCGCCGTGTCTCGCCAAAGTTCGACCTAGCAACGCCGGAGCTGGCAACACTAGTAAGCGAAGCGAATCCAAACGCGGAACAGGAGGCGCCCCACCGTCCGCAAGGTTCGGGTAAGAATAAGGACAAGTGTGAAACCTGCGGACACCCGATTCCGCGCTGGTCGGGGGTTTGCGTCAATTGTGTTGAAAAGCGCAAACTGATTTTCCGACTCATCAGATATGCGTACCCTTTCTGGCACGTCGCGGCACCAGCACTCGCATTGATGATGCTTATCCGCTTTGTTTCGCTCTATCCGACTTATCTCAGCAAAGAGGTTGTTGATAACGTTCTGGTACCAGCAGAACGGGCTGTTGTCGGTGCTACGGTAACCCAGACCGGTGCAGAAATCCCGCCACCGACGTGGGGGCACCTGAGCGGTATCGTCGATGGAATAGCGGAATGGATGACGCTGCCAGTCGCCGGGAGTTGGGGACATCTCGTAACGCTTATCCTTTTAATGGTGGGTTTCAACTTTTTCACCATGTCCGCTTCTGCGGTACGAGGGTATATGATGGCATGGGTGGGCCAAAATATCACGCGACGGCTCCGGAACGAGACTTATGAGCATCTCAACGCCCTCTCTCTCGATTTTTACAATGATCGCGATACCGGGAACCTGATGTCACGAATCACAGAGGATGTGGCGAGGCTTCGGGATTTCATTGCGAACGGGTTGCAAGATCTCATTGGTGACTCGTTAACGCTCATCTTTATCTGCGCCCTGATGTTCAACGAAAACTGGCGGCTTGCGCTCTGGACGTTGATACCGCTACCCTGCCTTATCTTTTTTACTATCTTTTTTGGCCAGAAGATGAGCAAGGTCTTTTCGGTGTTATGGAAACGGTACGCCGACATCAGTTCCATCTTGGCGAGCACAATTCCTGGAGTGCGCGTTGTCAAAGCCTTTGCACGCGAACGCTACGAGATCAATCGGTTTAGCGAACAGACCTATCAGGTATTCCAAGGCGAAATGAACGCGGCAAAGTTGTGGACGCTTTACCGCCCGATTATGGAATTTATCATCTTCTCTGGTTCCATCCTGATCTGGTTAGTCGGGGGTTCGCAGATTTTTGGCGGCGCGTTAACGCTAGGGCAACTGATGATGTTTCATGGACTCATGGGACGCTTTTTCCGGCCAGTCTACACCCTCTGTCAGATGAACGAACGGTTTATCCGCGCAGCAACATCCGCGGATAGAGTGTTTGAGATTATGGACACACCACCAAGCGTTGCGGATAGAAAAGAGGCGGTTGAACTTTCAAACATTCGCGGGGCAGTTGAATTTAAGGATGTCTATTTCTCTTACGACACGGAAAAGAATGCCCTGAACGGTATCAGTTTCGGTGCAGAACCGGGCGAAATGATTGGACTTGTTGGACACAGCGGCGCGGGAAAAAGCACCCTCATCAATTTGATTACCCGCTTCTACGATCCAAACGAAGGGACAATAAAAATAGATGGGCACGACACCCAGCAGGTTAAGCTGAAGGCGTTGCGGCAACAAATTGGCGTAGTGCTTCAAGATCCGTTCTTATTCCAAGGTTCAATAGCAGACAACATCGGTTATTCCAAGCCGGGGGCTTCTCGCCATGAAATTATCGCTGCGGCGAAAGCCGCCAATGCGCACAACTTTATCGTTAAGTTCCCAGATGGCTACGATACGATGGTAGGGGAACGGGGCACACGTGTATCCGGAGGCGAACGCCAGCGGATTTCCATCGCGCGCGCGATTCTGAAAAACCCGCGCATCCTCATCTTAGACGAAGCTACCTCGTCGGTTGACACCGAAACGGAATCCAACATTCAGGAAGCATTGGAACGGCTCGTCCGAGGGCGTACCGTGTTTGCTATCGCGCACCGGTTGTCAACGCTCAAGTATGCAGATCGGCTAGTCGTGCTGAAAAATGGGAAAATTGACGAAATTGGTACGCATGAGGAACTCCTTGCTAAAGAGGGGACTTATGCGAGCTTGTGTGAGAAGCAGACAGAATTGTCGAAGATTCGGGCATGGTAGCCAACAACACGCTTGTAAAAAATCCGCCCTTAACTCTAAGGAGAACTAATTTGATGCAAGAAGCAATGCAGATTACAGATGAGGTGCAATTCCTTGACGCATCCAAGGTCAAAGTTACGCGGAGCGCGTTTGAGGAACTGATTGTCAAACTACCAGATGGGGAAACCCACACTAGCGTTGAGGCTGTCCGAACATTCCCATTAACCGATTCCAACAAATATATTGCGCTGTTGGATAGCGAAGGCGAGGAACTGGGCATCATTCAGGATATTAAGCAGCTCTCCCGAAATTCGGAGAAGGTGTTAGCATCGGAGTTGCAGAAGCGGTACTTTATGCCGAAGATTACCAAAATCCACGCGTTAGAGGGGCAGTTCGGCGTTACGCGCTGGGATGTTGAGACGAACCGCGGGCCGGTTCAGTTTGGGTTGCGCACCCGATACGATGTCGTCACCCTTGACAGCGGGCGAGTGTTTATTAAGGATGCAGATGGCAATCGTTACGAAATTGAGAACTATCACCGCTTAGATGCGACGAGTTTCGCCTTGCTTGAAACCCAAATGTAAATTGTTGAAGGCGTGCTGCAGCGTCTGGCCCCTTGTTGTTCAGCCGCGTGAAATACACCGATGAGTAATACTGTTGAGGATAATGACTATGGACAATGTGAAAATTGAACGTATTGAATGGGCGCGCTTGACAGGAGAACGTCCCCGCAAAGCCGGTTGTAACTCGCGACTCGGCGAACATGGATTACATGTCCGGCCTGCTATCGCCCGGATAACCACCTTTGACGGTGTTAGTGGTATCGGATTTTCTCCAATTTCGCGCGAAAAAGCAGACACCATCGTCGGGTTTCGACTCAGTGACGCATTTGACGCAGAGAGTGGTGTCACCGAAGAATTTAGAATGCTGGAGTATCCCATCTGGGATCTGGTGGGGCAGTTGGAGCAAAAGCCTGTATATGCGATGCTCTCCGACACAGACGGTGACTTTCGCGCCCCGTGTTACGATACTTCCCTCTACATTGATGCCCTGCACCTTGAGGACAATGCGGAAGCGGCGGCACTCATCGCCTCCGAGGCCCTGGAGGGTGCGGCGCGCGGGCATAAGGCGTTCAAAATCAAGGTTGGCCGCGGTGCTATGCACATGCCCCTCGACAAAGGCACGCAACGGGATATCGATGTCATCCATGCCGTACGCGATGCTGTGGGCACCGATGCCACAATCCTGATAGATGCAAACAACGGCTATAACCTCAACCTTACCAAGCAGGTATTGGGCGGCACCGCCGATGCAAACGTCTATTGGGTGGAAGAGGCGTTCCACGAGGATGCACGTGTCTATAGTCTCCTGAAGGAATGGTTGAATGCGGAAGGCTTGGAAACCCGCATCGCTGATGGCGAAGGCGGTGCCTCACCAAACCTGGTTAGTTGGGCGAAAGATGGGCTCATTGACATTGTCCAATACGATATTTTCTATCCCGGTTTCTCACGATGGCTTGAGTTGGGCCCCGAGCTGGATGCATTTAACGTTGGCACGGCACCGCATCATTACGGCGGCCACTACGGCAATTACGTTTCATGTCACCTTGCCGCGAAGGTCGAGCGATTTGAGTTCGTCGAATGGGATCATGCCACAACCCCGGGGTTAGATGATTCCGGTTATTCCATATCCGAGGGCTACGTGAACGTCCCAAATTCCCCCGGCTTCGGGTTGAATCTAGACGAAACGCCCTACCAAAAAGCGGTTGAAGAGAACGGATTTATGGTTTGCGCGCAGCGATAATTGATACCGCCCCCGGTAGTGCAGCTTCTCCCGCTGCACAATGCCAAATCGTTGTGAATTTCGCAAGTAGGAGGTAACATCGGTGCGCTGGAAGGCGTTTTTTCAAGCAATGTTTGATTGGCGCAGGTCGAGTTTATCAAGGTTTTTAGCGTTTCCGCTGGAAAGCCTCTTGTTCTGTCCGAGTGTGGCGGCAGTGTTCATTCTAATAAAACTCTTGCTTGCACAAGGAATATAAGGTTTGCCCTTTATAGAAACGCGTGGCCAAGAACGTTTCGTTGTGCAACAGCGCGTTTCCATAGCGCGAAAAAACACCTTGGCAAAAACGCTATGTGATTGAATGCACGTCGCATAAGTAAGAAATAAAAAAGTTGTTTGCTAGTCGCGCACAACTTGGGCGAGGGTGGTATCGGTTTCCCCGCAAAGCGGGGTAAATACCCTTAGCCGCAAAAATTGTGTATAATAAGGGTGTTGAGACAAAAGAGAGGGTTAGGAAAATTTAGGAATGGATATCTATCTGCCTCCCTCCACAATCGCTGAAACCATCGGCGTTGGCGAGGACATTATCAAACGTACATTAGAACGTAGAGACAAGGAGATTGAACCGTATCTGCGCGTCGTTTCAGCACCGTCCGACGAAGTGGGCGGTGCCCCGAAGCCACAAATTCAGCTACGGGTTGATGGCCTTTCGCCACTTATTAAAAAGCTCACATACAATATCCCAACGGATGACATTATTGAAAATCTCAGCTGCCAGATTGTTCATATTGCTTACCTACAAGAAACCGGCGAAAAATTGGAAACGCACAATGAAGCACTTGTCGCAGAAAACAAGCAACTCCGCGAAACAATTGAATCCATTCAAGCTGAAAAAGCGGATTTGCAGTCCCGGGTTAACAACTTAACAGAACAATTGAAAGAGGAAAAATCTCGAACTTGGACAGATCGCTTGTTCCATCGGCGAAATTGAACAAGCCTAGGTAGATATGGAAGGCCGCTTTTGAATATTGCTATGAGAAAAGAAAGACGTAATCAATGCATTGCAATCGGGCTATTCGGGCTCGGAATTCTCTTTCTCTATCAAAAGATTATCCTGCTCAAGGGCATCTCGCTGGTACTGCTGAGTATTTCTGCGATTCTAGCCGGAACCTCTTTCGCCAACAAACGGCGGATTGAAGTCATAGCAGGGCTTGGATTAGCAATCGGGTTAGGGTTTCTCTATTTGCCTGTTCCGCCGAGCTTGCGAGGTGCTGCATTTCACCTCCTGTTTGCCTGTGCAATTGCCTTTGGTATGACAACCGCTGCGAAGCAGCTCGCAGCCGCTGTCTCCGCACTTTTTGCCGTTATCGGCATGGGCTTTCTCTATCAACCCTTCTTGCCAAGCCTTGGCAGCACCGCACTCCATCTGCTTCTACCGGGGATAACCGTTTTTTCAATTGTATTCTCACAGAAAACCCTCTGTGAACGCATCTCCATCGGCTTAATTGCGCTGGGTTTGATTTCCCTTTGTCAACCGTTTCTGATGCTATTTTACCAGACAGGCTTTCAACTGTTGCTTGCAGGATTGACAGGGTTTATTGTCGTCGCGCATCGCTAGTGCGCTCTACTGGACAAAGTGATGTACACATGCGAAACACACACGTTGTCATAGTGGGTGCAGGCATCATCGGTGCCGCGCTCGCTTATCATCTGTCACAGCGAACACGCATTGCCGTAACGGTGCTTGAGCGCGATATACCGGGCGCAGGTGCGTCGGGACATTCCTTTGCCTGGGCGAACGCTTTTGGGAAAGATCCGCGCGAGTACCACGCCCTCAACCGGCGTTCGCTGGACATGTGGTATCGGTTGGCGCATCAACTTGACACCGATATTGGCATCCATTACGGCGGTGAAATGCGCTGGGAAAACAGCCCGGAACGCGCGGCACAGTTGCGTCAGCGTATCCGGCAACTTCAAACGTGGGGATATCCCTGCCGCATCATCACGCGCGACGAGATGTTGGCGCTGGAACCGCACCTGTGCCCAGGGACTACCTTAGCTGCCTCTCTCTCCGAAGCAGATATCCACGTGGAAACCGACAAGTTCATTGACGTTTGCCTCCGGCACGCGTCCGAGTCTGGAGCAGTCGTGCATCCGCGAACCACAGTCAGTGCCCTGGTCATCCGCAACAGCAGAGTTGCTGCTGTCAAAACAACCGATGCCGAATTTCCGTGCGATGTCGTCGTTTTAGCGAGCGGGGTTCAAACAACCGAACTGGCATCCCTTGCAGATACCTATATTCCCCAACAACGAAGCCCGGGCATTGTTATTAAGACAACGCCGTGTGGCGAAGTTTTACACCATATAGCGGTTATTCACGCGCCGCCCACGGATGAAAACCACCAACACCTTCACCTTCGGCAACTGGTTGATGGGAGTCTCAGAATCGGGCAGGGCACCCAGGAAGGCATAAACCGCGATGCCTCGCAACAGCACGCCGATGCCCTTCTTGCTCGTGCCAAAGCCTACTTGCCAGCAATAGCAGATGCCGAAGCAATTCCCACCCCGGTTGGGTATCGCCCCATGCCGCTTGATGGGTTTCCGGTACTCGGGTTTACCGAAGTAGTGCAAAATCTGTATATCGCCCTAATGCACAGCGGAGTGACGTTGGCACCCTTGGTAGGTGAAATGGCAACTTTGGAAATTGCGGACGGTGCGCGGGTGGATTGGTTCGCGCCCTATCGCCCGGAACGGTTTGGGTAGGCTAAGACGTTGGCTCTCTTGGGCTGCCATTGTAAGGGTTGAATGCTGTCTCTGCCCCCAGCGCGTTGAAAAGCCCAGCGTTTCTATAAAAGAGGAGAAACTTCCATGCAAATAACGATTGATTTGAATAAAGAACAAGTTAAGCAATTGGAGCAACTTGCAAAGCGTTTATCGGTTCATCCTTCAGAATTGGTACGAATTGCGCTTAACGATTTTCTCTCGCGCCCCAGCGAAGATTTTAGACGCTCTGCCCATCACGTTGTAGAGAAAAACGAAGAATTATACAAACGCCTCAGCTAATGCTGTACCTATCTATACCCGAACTTTGCGAATTGCATGAACTTGTAATCGAAAAATCGGGTGGCAGCACAGGAATCCGAGATTTAGGGGTTTTAGAATCTGCGCTTGCCCAGCCGCGCATGACGTTCGGAGGCACGGAACTTTATCCAACAATTCAGGAAAAGGCGGCGGTTCTCTGTTTTTCTGTAGTCATAAATCATCCGTTTATAGATGGGAATAAACGGACCGGACATGCTGCAATGGAGACTTTCTTGGATCTCAACGGCTGGGAACTCAATGCAGATATCAATGATGCAGAACAAACGATGTTAGCACTCGCCGCTGGAAAGCTGTCCCGCGATGAGTTTGTCCAATGGATCAAGAACGCTTCAAAGCCCCGTTAATCTGATGATACACTTTGGTTTCCCTGTAAGGGTGTTATGTTTATAGTAGACAAACACTGTTTAGAGAGCTATCTCCTGCTGTGTTCCCCCGAAATGCCGCTCCGATTTGGGACGAGATTCAATGCGCCACGGCAGCTTGACGATCTGGTTGAGCGATTCTGGAGCGTCGAAATAGGCATCATCAATCTGCCAGAATTGGAGGCGCGGGTAAGGTCTTCCGTTGTGCACTATCGTGCCTTCGCGGTCTTGCAGGTCGCGCATGCCCTTGGTGATAGGGTGGAGCGTGATGAAGATGCCGAATTTTGCATCGCTGTGATGCATCGAGGCACAGAACGCTCTCACGTCCGCCTTGGTAGGCTTTTTTCCTGATTTAACCTCAGCGATGACCTTTAGTTTCGTCGGAGCTTCCTTGAGCAGTCTGTTTTCCCAGATAACAACATTGCCAGTGCCATCAAATCCGCCATCCCCAGAATCTGGTGTCGGTTCAAGGCCGAGTCGCGTAACTGCCCAGTTTGCAAAGTCGTGATACCGCTTGTTGTGATTGGCAAGCGCAATCGCCTCTTGGAGATTTGTGGGGTAGCCGTTGATTTCATAATCAATAGACGGTTCAAGCCCATGTCTATCTCGTAGCCGCTTCTGCACCGGGTCAAGCGCGAGGATAGTTAAGTCAATTCCAATCCAGCGTCGGTTGAGTGTTTCGGCGGCATCAAGCGTTGTGCCGCCACCGCAGAAGGGATCTAGGACGATATTGCCCTCGTTGGAGGAGGCACTAATGATTCGTTCCAGAAGAGCACGCGGCTTTTGGGTGTCGTAATTCATGTTCTCTTTGGCATTTCCCGCAATGGGATTTATGTCAGTAATTATATCCTGAACGAGAACTCCCTTTGATGTAGACAAGTATCGTTTGAATCTTGGGGTTTTACCCTTGGGGGGCCAATAAATTAAGCCCTTCGCATCTAGTGTATCAAGTTTGTCATGGACTGAGAGCGACTCATAATTTTCCGGAGGTTCAACGTCTTCTGGCCAGGCTTTTCTTTGTGGCGTACTCCAGTGTCTGCCGACATCACTTGGATTGACACCTCGCCAAGGCTGCCCGGATTCACCTTCTTGCGTAACTCCGGCCGCATTTAGAGAAACGACTTGATAGTAACCCCTTTCGTCTTCATAATTATAATTCTTCTTGATGTACTCCGAATCGTGCGCCCTATAGACTGGATTCCATATAGTCTGCCCGCTCTTGCTATAAAACAGAATAGTGTCATGAATCCGTCCATATTGATTACCATCACTGTGCGCTCCAGTGCGTTTCCAAATAATCTCATTCCTGAAATGTTCATTTTTTGTCTGATTCTTCTCATCCCAGATAGCATCCATAATCCCCTTGAGATAATGACTTGCAGTTGCGTCACAGTGCAGATAAATCGACCCGGTTTCTTTTAGGATGCGATGCAGTTCTGCCAGCCGGGGCCCCATGAAGGCGAGATAGGCACGCGTTGAACCTTTATTGCCGGTGGTTGCCTTTTGAAGAACCTGATCGTATCCGTAGAGGCATTTGTCAAGCCGTTGGTATGTTCCCGAGGTTTGTGCTTTGACAAAAGCGCGTGCTTCTCTGGCGGCATCGTCCCATTTCCAGATATCGGTGAATGCCTTCTTCTGTGCCTGAGATTGGCGGAGAAAGGTGTTATAGTTGCGGCCGCTGTTGAAAGGCGGATCGAGATAGACAAGTTCTACGGATTGACTTGGGAATTCGCGTAGGATTTCAAGGTTGTCGCCGAAGTAGATTCTATTTTTCATTTCCATTTTCCTTACAAGCGTAGGGCACGGTTAGAATGCACGTCGCAAATGTAAAAAATAAAAAAGTTGCTTGCTAACAGGTATGCTTCCCCGCAAAGCGGGGTAACATACAATTCACGCGCAACTTGGGCGCAGTGGTATATTACCCCTGCAAAGCAGGGGAAACCGATACCATTACGCCGCAAAACCGTGCCTACAAGAAGAGAAGTGTGCGCCTTGGCGTTTTTACAAGGGCGAAGAAACCGCTTAGCAAAACACTACACGTGGATTACTCAAAGCGTTTCAATTCGCTATCTTTGACAATCAGGACTTTCGGTTCGTAAACCGCATCCCCAGTGGCATCGAAAGAGAACTTGCCGAAAATTGTGTCAAAATCCCTGATATTCGCCAACGCGTCTCGAATTGCGGTTGAATCGGTTGATTGCACATTTGCAATCGCCTCCGCTAGAACATAGAGAGCGACATACGCGCGCGCGGCGTAGTTGTTCGGCTCCATGCCGTATGTCGCTCTATAATTCTGGACAAAGGCTTGATTTCCCGGTGTGTCATCTGTGCCCACCCAGCCTACAAAAGTCAGTGCCCCCTCGGCGGCTGCCCCCGCGGCTTGCACATTAGCATCAGTCAACGTGCGAACAACAAACGGAACAGATAAACCGAGTGCTCGCCCTTGCATCAGCATCCCAGGCTTTTCTGGTGATAAGGCTGAGACAAAGATGGCATCAGGATTCAACGCCTTTATCCGGGTTAATTGCGCGGAAAAATCCGTATCGCCGCCTTGGAACGTCTCCGTAGTCAGTACTTCAACACCGTTCGCAGCGAGTGTTTCCTGCAACGCCTCGTCCCCATCCGTGGAGAAGAGATCGGTTTCATCATATATCGTAGCCACCCGTTGATAGCCGAGTTTTGCATGCGTTACTTCAACACCACTCGGGATAAGCACATCTGTGGTAAGCGAGATGCGAAAGACAAAATCCCCAATCGCGCTCAGACCGCGAGCCGCGGATGACGGGCCAATCGCCACGATCTGATTTTCTTGCGCGACCTGAAAAGCTTCCCTAGTCTGACTTGAGGTTGCAGGCCCGAGGATAACAGATATACCTCCCTGATGAATCAGTTTATTGAACGCCTCAACTGCCCCCTCTACGGTGCTTCTATCATCCTCAATGATGAAATTCAGTTTTGGCACACCTGTGTTGTTAATCTCATTGAGTGCTAACGCAAGCCCTTGTGACATTGGGTTACCAAACGAATCAGCAAGCCGCCCTGTCAAAGGTAAGACAACCCCGATGGAAATCTCTTCATCTTCCATCTTAGGTATGGCAGGTTGGACAATTTGCGAAATCCGATCGCAGGCGGAAAGTCCTACAATTAGCGAGACAGTCGCCAATATAAACGTAAACGTTGCGATTTTTTTAATGTTCATAAAACTCCTTTTGATGGCACACGGCGTGTGCCTATTACTTTAACTATCGATTGATGGCACACGGCGTGTGCCTACTCCGTTTAATTTTCTTATTATATCATTTTTGCACTGAAAGTCAAGATAAAGTGGGCACCTTGCCGGCTATGGGTAGGCACAAGGCCTACCCCTACAGCTAACTTCTATACCCTTGACCTATTTTCTGTTATGGGGTATATTATAGTGAACCCAACAGTAGGAATAGATATGTTCATAAGAAACGGAGCCTTATGAAAACTGAAGCGAAACACCCCCTCCGCTGGGGGATTCTTAGCACAGCAAACATCGCCACGAAGGTTGCCCGTGCAATTCAACTCGCCCAGAACGCCGACTTGATTGCAGTCGCGAGCCGAACGGAAGAACGCGCCACTACCTGGGCGAAAGAGCACAACGTCCCCACTGCGTATAGTACCTACGACGCGCTCCTCGCCGACGAATCGCTTGACGCAATCTACATCCCTTTACCCCCTTCACTTCATGCGGAGTGGACAATCAAGGCAGCGGAACAAGGCAAACATGTCCTCTGTGAGAAACCGCTCGCCGCAAATGCTGATGAAGCTGTCGCCATGGCAGATGCCTGCCGCCAAAACGGGATGCAACTCATGGACGGGGTCATGTGGGTACACCATGAACGTACCGCGGCGATGAAGCAGAAATTAACAGATGGCACCCTAGGGCAACTTCGCCGAGTCACCGCCGCCTTTACGTTCAATTGGGATACCATTCCTGTGGGCAATATCCGCGCGATGAAAGAATTCGCGGGTGGAAGCCTCGGCGATTTAGGTTACTATTGTATCCGCGCGATTCTCTGGGCGTTTGAGGCGATGCCGACGCAGGTTTTCGCGACAGCACGCTACAAAGTAGGTGTCGATTTCAACCTCGCTGGCATTCTCTGGTTTGAGGATGAACGCATCGCTACCTTGGATTGCGGGTTTGATACGGGGCTCCGGAAGTGGTTCGAGATAGCAGGCACGCATGCCTCGATCGTCTGTGATGATTTCACCGTCCCCACATCCGAAGACACTGCCCGATTCTGGGTTCATGGACCGGAGGGCAATGAACGTAACACCATCGACGGGTGCATTCAGGAGGTCGCGATGATTGAGCGTTTCTCACACATCGTGCAATCTGGAAACCTTGAGCCGCAGTGGCCCGATGTCGCTGTTGACACAATGCGTGTCTGTGATGCACTACTTGAATCTCATCGGCGAGGGGAAGTTGTCAGGCTCTAATACGACTCTAAAAGAGCTCGGCAGACTCACAGGATTGGACAGGGGCGAAGAAGAGGGTAGGCATTGCTCTGACTCGCGGGTTTCGCAGATAAGAGGTGTTCGGAATGCCGACAAGTTTTGAGAGGTGGTATTTTACCCCTGCAAAGCAGGGGCAGATACCCTTCGCAAAGGAAGGAACAGGGCGGGCGGGCAAAATCCTGAAGTTCACCACTATTGAAAATAGTGGCAAACCTCTACCATAAGAACCTGAAGCATGTCGTTTTGCGTCGGGGCACGGCGAGGGATAACCCCGCGCCCTACAAGAGGAGTAGAAAAATTATGAAAATTACCAATATTGAAACGTTTATTGTGGATGCAGGGTGGCGGCCCTGGATTTTCGTCAAGGTGGAAACCGACGAGGGCGTCACCGGCTATGGCGAATGTAGCGATGGCAGGAGCCCTAACGGCGTGGCGGGCACCATCAAAGACCTCACGCCGTTGCTCATTGGGAAAGATCCACGCGCTTATGAAATGCGGTTTTGGGACATGATTCGGGGCTCTCGGCAAAGCCCTGGTGGCATCGCTGCGAAAGCCATCGCGGGTATTGAATGTGCCCTCGTGGACATCAAAGCAAAGGCGTTGGGAATCTCCGTTGTGGAGTTGTTTGGAGGCCCCACACGGGACGAGGTTCGCGTCTACTGGTCGCACTGTGGCACCTCTCGGGCGCGTCACTTTGAACTCATCGGGGTACCGCCGTTAAGAACGATGGATGACATCGCTGCATTAGGACGTGAGGTGGTTGAGAAGGGGTTCACCGCACTCAAAACCAATATCGTTACCCCCGGAGACCCGGCTTCGGTTTATTTCGGAGGCTTCGGCGGAGGTCCCGGCACTACTGATGGAAATGTAACCTCTCAACTCCTGAGACACATTGAAACCTTAATTGGCACCTTTAGAGAGGCAGTCGGCCCCGATGTCGGCATCAACCTCGATCTGAACTTCAACTTTAAACCGGAGGCATGTATGCGCATCGCCAAGGTGCTGGAGCAGTTTGATATGTTGTGGTTGGAGATCGATATGTACGACCACGGTGCTATCCGCCACATCAAGGATTCTACCACGACAAAGATATGCACCGGCGAAAACCTCTATTACATGCGCGAATATCTTCCCTATTTTGAATGTCGCGCCGCCGATGTCTTTATGATAGATGTGCCGTGGAACGGGTTCGCCCCCTCAAAGAAGATCGGTGACCTGGCGAATGTGTTCCAACTCAACGTCGCGCCACACAACTACTATAGCCACCTCGCTACCCACATGAGCGCGAGCCTCTGTGCTGTGTTACCCAATGTGCGGATTATGGAAATCGATATTGATGATGTGCCGTGGAAAGACGATTTGACTACACATGCCCCAGACATTACAGCTGGCTGCATGAAGATCCCAGGCCGCCCGGGCTGGGGTACCGAGCTCAACGAGGAAGCAGCCAAAGCGCATCTCTGGGACGATAGAAGGGCGAATTGGTAAGAGGTATTATGTCAGATATTCAAAAACAGTTGGAGGAGGCACGGCAACGCCTCCTGGACCTAACGGGCCGGAACCGTTTCCTGAACTACCGCCCGACAAAACGCAGAACTATCAAGGTTATTGACGAAAACCCACGAGAGGTTTTCGACATCCTCGTTATGAAGGAACGGGTGATGCAGTTTAAACCTTCCGAGAAACCTAAAGAAGAAATGCCATCACTCTTTGAGGATGAGGAAGAGACTGCACCATTGCCGTGGTTGCAGGAAGCTGAGCCTGCTCAACATCACACCGACAGGATTTTACAGACTGAGCTCGCGAAAGAAGAACTCCAGAAGCGGTTGTATTACATTCATCAGCAGGCGAGGTCTGTCCTTGAGGAGCAGGGCCATTCGGTTCTGCATCTCGCCCTTGGATACTTGAAGTGGACTGAAAGTGCAAGTGCTGAGAGCACCAACCGCGCCCCGCTCTTTCTCATCCCTGTTGAATTAGAGCGCCAAAAGGTGCGAACCCGATTCAGTCTCCGCTGGAGCGGTGCCGAACTCTTGCCGAACCTCTCCCTTGAGACAAAACTCGCCGAGCAAGGCGTAGAACTTCCTCCGCTTGAAACGCCTGAGGCCAAAGCCGACATTGATGCCTATTTTCAGACAGTGAGCGAGGCGGTGTCCGAGCGGGATAACTGGAGCGTTGTGCCGGACATCTACCTCGATTTTTTCAGTTTTACCAAATTAGTGATGTATAAAGATTTGGAGCCGGAGAAGTGGGACATTGACATTCATCCCCTGCTCGGGCAGATGCTTGGAGAAACACGGATAGGTGTATCTGGAAATGGCGGGTTTAGACCGGAAGAGGTTGACCTGAAGCTGAGCCAGGATGTCTATCACGTCATGGACGCGGATTCGTCGCAAATTGCAGTCATCGAGGATATTAAAAGCGGTAAGAATTTGGTTGTTGAGGGCCCGCCAGGGACCGGCAAGTCTCAAACCATCACGAATATCATTGCAGAGCTTCTCGCCGCCGGGAAAAACGTTCTTTTTGTCAGTGAAAAGATGGCCGCACTTGAAGTCGTGAAAAGCCGGCTTGACACGGTAGGCCTCGGCGATTTCTGCTTGGAGTTGCACAGCCACAAATCCAATAAGCGAGAAGTGGTAAAAGAACTTGAAAGGACGCTCGCCGTAAAGTCCCCACAAGAGAATTGGCAGGACGAGCATTTTAACCAAGTCGATTCCCATAAGGCAGAACTCAATGCGTATGTCAAGGCTTTACATGAATCAATCGGCGAGACGGGGAAGTCCCCGTACGCACTGTTCGGCATAGGGGAAACTGCGCGCCGGCATTTCGCCAAGGTCCATCGCTCAATGCCGCGGATCACTTTTGATAACACGGAATGTTCACCAACCGACTGGACCACGGCGGTGCTACACCTAAATGCGTTAGCAACTCTCCTACCCAACGTGATGCGCGTTGATACACACCCCTGGCGCGGATGCGCCCCCGCCGGCACCATAACACCCCTCACTGAAGAAGAAATTAACACGCTGATTGGAACGTGCAAGGACACCTTGGACACTCTGGAAGGCGAAATCAGAGCCTTTGCAAAGGCGTGTGCGTTTCACATTCCCGCCACATTGGAGGCTACGAAGCGCGCCTTGCAAGGGGCAGACGTGATGGTGAAATCAATTCCCGTTGAACAAGAGGTGTTATTGAATGCGGCATGGAATCACCCGAATGAGGAGGCAGAATCAGTCATTCGGAAGGTTGAAGCTGTGCAAGAAGCCCTTGCCGCAGCCCACGCCAAATTTACCCCAGAAGCACTAGCATTGGACATTGCAGGACTCCTCAGTGAGTATAAAGTCTTGTCAACAAAGTGGCTGAGGACTTTCAACAGCAGATACCGCTATATCGAACGTGAATTTCGCAGATGCTACCGCGCAGCAAAACCTCCCCGGAAGCCTGAACAAATTATCGCGGACTTATCGAAATTGGCAGACTGTATCAAGCAACGAGAGGAATTACAAAAACTCGAACAGACAGGACAGGCTCTCTTTGGTAAACTTATGCGCGGGGAAGAGAGCGAACCTGACCGATTACGTGAGTTTGCCGAATGGGTTGTGGACTTTCGGAAACTCCTGCGTGAGGACGTTTTGACCGAACGGGCAGTAACTATGGTTTCCAGCGGAGGTGTCTCATCGGAAAAGGTGGAAGCCCTCGTCGAGAAAGTCAAATCCGCCGAAAACGATTTTGTGGCACAACGCGATGCCACCCTCAAACGCCTCAGCACCGACACCAACACCCTATTTGACGTAGCAGAGGAGAAGGTGCCGTTCGCAGAATTGCGTTCGCGCCTCGAACTCTGGCAGAACAAACGCGAGCAGCTTCAACCGTGGGTGCAATTCATGACACAACGCGAAGCGTGTCAAGAGACAATAGCCGCACCTCTCGTTGGCCACCTCGAGGCCCTGGATGCTGAAGATGTGGTGCCATGTTTTGAAGGAAATCTCGCAGACGCACTCCTCGACGAAGCACTTGTTAACCGGCCTCCTCTGGGTGGTTTTGTCCGTGACCTTCATGAAAAAAAGATAGAGGATTTCTATAAACTTGATAGCACCAGCATTAAAATAAATCAGCAACGGCTCGCAACCCAGTTGTATCAAAATCAACCGGGCCACGTTGAGGGTTCCTCTCCGCATTCTGAGCTCGGCATCCTCAAAGGACAATTCAACCGAAAGCGGGGGCACATG
The DNA here is from genome assembly GCA_958295855.1 of uncultured Poribacteria bacterium. Lineage (GTDB taxonomy): Bacteria > Poribacteria > WGA-4E > WGA-4E > WGA-3G > CATQHH01. The sequence continues at coordinate 3,777,838 of OY282383.1, forward strand.
CACATACGGAAACTGTTATCAACAACAGGTAAGTTAATTCAGCGAATAAAACCGTGCTTTATGATGAGTCCGCTTTCGGTTGCGCAGTTTTGTGACCCGCAGATGATACGCTTTGATGTCATTGTGTTCGATGAAGCGAGCCAAATCCGACCGGAGGATGCACTCGGCGCGCTTTTGCGCGGAAAGCAGGCGGTTGTAATTGGCGATACGCGACAACTCCCCCCTACCCGTTTCTTTGACAGCATCGTTGAGGATACCGAGGTAGATGAAGATGACATGATTCCCGCGCTCGTTGACGTTGAAAGCATTTTGCATCAATGCCGGCAGAATTTTCCGACCAAAACGTTGAAATGGCACTATCGGAGCAGACACGAATCGCTTATCGCTGTTTCCAATCAGGAATTCTATGACAACCGCCTGCTTATTTTCCCTTCGCCGATTGATGAGGTAGAGCACTTGGGTTTGAAGTTTGTTCATCTTCCCGATGCTGTCTACGATAGAGGACGGAGTTCTGTCAATCGGAAAGAAGCCCAGGCGGTTGTGCAAGCCGCATTTGTGCACTACCGCCAATATCCGAAAAAGAGCCTCGGCATCGGGACGTTCAACATGAAACAGCAGCAAGCCATCCTTGACGAGGTTGAGGTGCAGCTGCGCCAACACCCGGAAATGGAGGAATTCTTTGCAAGCACCCGGGATGAGCACTTCTTCGTCAAGAATCTGGAGACTATTCAGGGCGATGAACGGGATGTTATCTTTCTGAGCATTGGCTATGGAAAAGACGCGTCAGGACGGCTCTATCGGAATTTTGGGCCGCTCAACCATGAGGGTGGGGAACGCCGCTTGAATGTCCTAATCACACGCGCACGAGAGCAGTGTGTCGTCTTTTCCAACTTCCTTGCCAGCGACCTCCAGCTAAATGCCGATGCCCCCATTGGTGCCAGGGCGTTGAAAGTCTTTCTGGATTATGCGAAAAACAGGAACCTTCAGACAGCCTTACCGACAGGCGACGATACTGATTCGCCGTTTGAAGATGCTGTCTATGAATTCCTGAAAACCCACGGGTACACTGTCAGGAAACAGGTTGGGTGTGCGGGTTACCGGATCGACCTCGCAGTGGTTGATGCGAATGCTCCGGGGCGTTATCTTATCGGTATTGAGTGCGATGGTGCACAGTATCATAGTTCACCCGTGGCACGAGATAGGGATCGGTTACGGCAGCAGGTGTTGGAAGGGCTAGGGTGGACGCTTCATCGCATCTGGTCAACGGATTGGTATCGCAACCGGGCAGAGACGGGCCGGCGGCTGTTAGCAGCTGTGGAACGTGCCAAAACTGTTGCGCCTCAAACTCAGCCGCCAGAACCGGTAGTCCCGCCAGAACTCCCTAATCCGGAGCCATCTACTCCGACTTCCGCTGAGCAACCTTCTCTTGCATCTGAGGTACTGGACTACCAATTCTGTGAGGAACTAGGGATTCAGATACGAGGCACGTTGCCTGAGCAGACAACGCCTCAGCTTGCGACAGCTGTCTCGCAGGTAGTAGCGGTTGAAGGTGCTGTCCATATTGACGAAGTTGTGCTCCGTATCCGTTCATTGTGGGGAGCAAAGAAAGCTGGCAAGCGAATTAAGGAGGCGATTGGCCGGGGAATCCTGAGTGCGCAGCGCAAACAAAGTGGCGGAATTCGCCGAGAAGGCGACTTCTTGTGGGCTAAAGATACGCGGGCGATTCAGGTCCGCCGGCGGGAATCTCCCAAAATTGAGTGGATATGCGACGAGGAAATTGCAGCGGCAATGAAACTAGTTCTCACCTCACAGGGTGCCATCAAATCTGATGCCCTCATAACCGAAACTGCTAAGCTCTTCGGTTACAAATCCACGGGAAAGACAATTGTTCAACGGATGAATCCCCTCCTGGACAGGTTCATCCAAGAGGGGACATTCCACCTTGCAGCAAATGAAATGGTCTGTTTTCCCTGATTTTGGAAAAACCAAGGTGGGGATGGAGTCAGAACCCGCCCCTATTTGCAGGAACCATCTCCCGAGCATGATTCTAGCGCGCAACCGCTTCGGAACCTAAATGCTCCTGAATCCACGAACGAAGCGGCACATCCTTTTCACCCGGGGACGTATAACCATGTCCGCCCGTGCTTTTGCCCAAAATCTGCTGGCGAATCGGGTTAGAGCGTTCCATGAAATGTTCCACCGTCATGTCATCCCGTGGCTGCAACCAGCGATAACTATAACCGTAGAACAGCACCTTACGCGTGATGTCAGAAGTATTGCGGCCTGCTGCGTGCCACAACCTGCGATCGAAGAAAACAGCTGTTCCCGGCTTTGCGAACACAGGTGTAGCATGCCCAGGGTCGGCGGTTTTGTCTTCAGGCATCTCTATTGTATTGAACTTGTGACTGCCCGGTATTACAGAGAAGTTGCCACGCCCCGGCACCGACGTATCTGTCAAGAAAAAGGCAACCTTCAGCGATACACGTGGCCGCGGGTCTCCTTCCAGTTCAAAGTTCAAGCGCCCGCTATCTTGGTGCCAACCGAGGCGTTGCGATTTGGTGCGTTCTTCGGGCGGCAGCGGTGGCATCACGATGAGGTGTGAATGGTAGAGTTTGATGTTCCATCCCAAAATTCCCCATACTTTTGGAAACGTTGTGTGCCAATCCAGCAACTCTATAAAACTTTCATCCCTACCAACGAAGTCAAGGAGGTTGAAGCGAGCATCGTCGGGGAGCTCGTTTTCGCCCAGGTGTTCCGCCCCGACCCGGTCGACAGCCGCAATCAGTTTGTCAACCATCTCCTGCGGGATGGCATCCTCAACCGCCAAGAAACCGTTGTCTTCAAATTGCTGTTTTTCTGTTTCGGTCAAACAGTGCTCTAAACATAGCGGGTTCATCATTTTCCTCCCCAAAAGTTTACTCGCCAATTTACACAGAATCTCAACTTTCGTCAATACTAAATTTCTATGTCGCAGGGGCCTTCAGTTCTTCCCGAACAAGTTCGGACATCCAGGCGTCTGCCTGGGAGGATACCCGAACTTGTTGGGGCCAGTAGGCTGAGTTGTCACGGGAAATCTGCTCGATGCACGTCGCATCTGGGCGCAGTGGTATATTACCCCTGCAAAGCAGGGGAAACCGATACCATTACGCCGCAAAAAACCAAAAACTGAATGGCTCTGTCTATGTCGCCAAAACTCCCCGGTTCTTCTATTAAGCACCAATCTCCTTCCGCCGTTTGACAGCACACCATTGTCGCCAAAAATTTACCCCGGCACTGAAAAGGAAGCCAGCACCGATGATACCCGCGGCCATACTGCCCAATACCAATTCCGGCTTAACGACAATACTATAAACTGCACCCCCGATGAGGATAACAGCAATGATGCTATCTTTGAGGCTATTTCGTTGTGCCCGTTTTTGAAGGAGACACAGGTTACTCAGTTTCCGTTCCTTTACATACTCAGTAAGCGGTTCTATGGGAACATGCACCGAATTGATTTGCCCCGGCAGTACATCTCGTACACAGCGGAATCCGATGTTGCCGGCAGTGCAATCCGGCGGGGCGTGTAACCGGTTCGCGCACCGAAAATAGCGTTCCGCCGTTCCATCGCGCACTTCCAACCATGAACCCCCGCGCAAGGTTTTCTGTTTATTGTCTTCCTTCCGCAAGGTACGCGAGGCACGGGGACTCAGCACTACAGGTAAACGAGATTTCTTACGCTTCTTTCTGCCAGCATAAGGCTGATACCAATCCACGGTCCATTCCCACACATTCCCCGCAGCATCGCCAACCCCATAAGGGCTTACGGTGGCGGGTCGCCCACCAACGGGTGTAAGGTGCGATGTCAAAATCTGCGAGAATTCCGTTGACTGTTCCCCGGATTCAGATTCATTGGAAGGTGCAAAAATGTTACCCCACGGATAAATCCGTCCGTCGGGGCCCCTACACGCTTTCTCCCATTCTGCTTCTGTGGGCAATCGCTTGCCTGCCCATTGCGCATATTCGTTGCTGTCATACCAACTTACCTGCACAACGGGTAGATTGGCATCGTCAGGCGCGAATGTGCCAGTTTTCCAATGCGAGGGAGGCGGATGATTCGTCGCCTGCACAAATGTAGCGTATTCAGCGTTTGTGACCGGATACTGCTCAATAAGATATGCCTCCAGAAAGCGGACGTGCATCGGTGCCTCGTCCAACTTCGCATGTTCAGAGTGTGCCAGTGTTGTCCCATAGAATGGTTCAATATCGGTGCCCATGATAAATGCACCCGGTGGAATGAGAACACTATTGGCAGGGCTATTCTTTTGATTCATCAGGTATAAATTAAAAAATATCCGACGCTGGACGCGCAGGAGTGTTCATGCGAAACTAGCTTAACCCAAGATTGTAGGGAACGAGCCCTGTCTAGCTCCGAAAATCGTATCGCGTTGTAGCGCGGGACGCGACTCTCACTGTGTTTGAGAGCGGGTTAAAACCAAAACAATAATCTCAAACTACGGAGGTAACTGAGTGTAAGTCCTGACTAAGTCGTGAGTGGGCAACGAACGACTTTCGTTTTGCGAAGCAAAACACATTACATTAATAGATAGGACAAGGACATCCCGCCTAGCAGAAAGCGTTACGGTGCAATGACTTGGTGCAATTGGATCTGCCCGTTTTTGATGATATTGATAACTCCGCTCTTAATCGGGTGGCGGTTTTCATCATAACTTGAGAGCTCCATTGCCCCGCTGTAGTTCATCGTTGCTGCGAGCTGGTCGCGAATTTTAGGGCCTGTCAAGGTTTCCGCGCGCTGTATCGCCTGTGCCAAAATCATAAAAGCATCATACGCCATGGCAGCACCTAATTTGGGGTTCATCCCAAACATTTCGTTGTAAGCCGCCACAAATTGTTTCGCATCTTCCGTAGTCAGCTCGGTTATAGGCAGTGCCCAAAATTGGCTGACAAAGTAGGTGTCTTCAACTGCCGCGCCGCCCTTAGCAATCAGGTCTGGATGATCCCAGCCATCGCCGCCGATAAAGGTTGCAGTTATCCCGAGTGTCTCTTTTCCTTGCTGAATCGCTGGCGCGACTTCAGCCACGAAGCCGGGGATAAAAACGACATCCGGCGCGGCTTCGTTAATCGCAGTCAATTGCGCCGTGAAATCGGTATCGCCCGGGACGTAAAATTGCTGCACTACGACAGTGCCGCCGAGCGCAGTAAAGTTCTCGGTGAAGAATCGCGATAATCCCGCCGAGTAAGCTTCGCCGGGTTCATTCCGTTTTTCAGTCAGCAGTGCTGCAGTCTTCGCCCCTAACGTTTCCGTAGCAAACTTGGCCAGCAATTTGGCCTGGTAGGCATCGGTGAGCGCACTCAGAAACACAAAGTCACCTGCCTCCGTAACCTTCGGGTTGGTGGGATAGGCCGTCACCATCGGTAACTCGTTCTGTTGTGCAATGGGGCCAACACTCATCGCATGCCGAGCCCAGTCGGGGCCGATGAGTCCCACTATCCCTTCCGCAATCAATTCCTGTACCAGTTCGACACTGCGTTGTGTGTCGTTCATGTCATCTTTAAGGATGAGTTCTATAGGCATCCCCTTGATGCCGCCTGCTGCATTTAACTGGCTGACGGCCAATTGCACACCGGGCACAGTGGTGCCGGGTAGGGGAGATGTCCAGATCATGCCGATTTTGATTACCTCGCCACCGTCGTCCGGAGAAACCATGGGGTGCTCTCCGGGGGCAACCACTTGTTGGATGCGTTCACAGGCGGAAAACATCAAACTCATGAGGAAGAGGGATGCAACAAGCCCGCACGCCATGATGCGACGCATAACAAGGCACTTAAACGTATCCTGTTCATAGTTCATTAAAAGTATCCTTTTAGGCGTAATACCCAATTAACCTGAGCGTTTTGTCTAAATAACAATCGCAGGGATGCTGCGGAATGGTATTCACCCCTGCTTTGCAGGGGCACATACCCTAAACCATCATGCCTGCAGCACCCTGCTTTTTGAAAAAGTGGTTACGGTGCAATAACTTGATGTAACTGCACCTGGCCCTCTTTGATAGTATTGATGACACCGCTTTTAATCGCGTAGCGGTTTTCGTCATAGCGGGCGATTGTCGTTGCGCCGCTATAGTTCATCGTTGCTGCGATCTGGTCGCGAATTTTAGGGCCTGTCAAGGTTTCCGCGCGCTGCATCGCTTGTACTAAAATCCGAACAGCATCATATCCCAGAGAGGCAGGACCATCGGGCGGTCCCCCAAACATTGCCGTGTACGCAGCCACAAATTGTTTCGCATCTTCCGTAGTCAGACTGGCTTCCGGTTGTGCCGCGAAGTGATTGACGAAGAAGCTCCCTTCAAGTGCTGCTCCTCCCACGGGAATCAACTCCGAATTATCCCATCCATCGCCACCAAGGAAGGTTGCAGTCATGCCGTGTGCCTCTTTCGCTTGCCGAACTACGCGTGCAACCTCAGGCATGAAGCCGGGCACAAAGACGACATCGGGCGAAGCGGCAGCAATGGCTGTCAATTGTGCCGTAAAATCAGTAGCATCTTTCGCGTAAGATTCCTGAATAGCGATAGTACCGCCGCCAGCGGTAAAACTGTTAGTGAAGAATTGCGTTAATCCCTCCGCATAGACTCCTGTGTAGGCAGTGCTTTGTTCGCGAAGTATAGCCGCAGTCTTTGCCTTTAGGGAATCAATCGCAAACTTAGCAATCAATTCGCCTTGGTAGTTATCGGTGTACGCGCTCATAAACACAAAGTTCCCAGCATCCGGGTTACTCGGGTTAGTCGGGTACGTCGTCACCATAGGTATCTCGGCACTTTGGGCAAGCGGTCCAACAGCCCGGGACTGCGGATCCCAGTCGGGCCCGATAATGCCCAACACGCCTTCGGCAATCAGTTCCGTCGCTAATTCCGCACTGCGCCTCGGGTCGTTGGTGTCATCTTTCGCGATGAGGGTTATCTGCACCCCATTGACACCGCCTGCCGCATTTAACTCGTTGACTGCCACCTGCGCGCCAGGCAGCGTGGTTCCTGGGACAGGTGAGGAATAGAGCATGCCGATTTTGATTACCTCGTCACCGTCGTCCGGAGGAACCATGGGGTGCTCTCCGGGGGCAACCCCTTGTTGGATGCGCTCACAGGCGGAAAACATCAAACTCATGACGAAGAATGATGCGACAAGCACGCAAACCGTTATACGGCTCATAATAGTTCTCTCATAAGTACTCTGTTGGTAGTCCATTAAAAACCTCCATTTTCGTTATATTCTCATGAACAGGCCCAGCCTTTACATACCTGCTGGGCGGATACAGGGGTGCCCGCTGGCGGACAACACCGGCTTCTGAGAATTGTATTTGCCCCTGCTTTGCAGGGGTAATATCCTTAATTGTATTTGCCCCTGCTTTGCAGGGGTAATATCCTTAATTGGGCGGATATAGAAATCCCCTTTTCCGTAGGGGTAGTGCCTTGTGCCTACCCTTTATAGGCAGACACGGCTAGAAGTTCCACGCCGCGGTAGCATACTTGGTTTTAGCCAAAATCTTTGCCCGCGCACGCTCGGCGGGTAACAGTTCTCCTGAATTATTGGCAATTGCCCCGCTTTGCGGGGTAATAATCTTAAACGCAATTCCGAGTTCAAATGTTTCACAAATTGCTCGGATGAGCGCGTCCCTCGTTACAAAACGCCCCTCCGTATTGATGGCCGTCGATTTTTCGCGCAACTTATGCTGAACATCAGGGCGTTTTGAGACGCTCGCAAGGATAAACGACGGCGGCATATCCAACGAGATATACCCTTGAAACATCATGCCACTTCGATTGCGCCTTACAGAAACACCTGCCAACTTCTTCCCACCGTACATCACATCATGCTCAGCAGGATTTGTCAGGCATATATTTTGAGCATCAGCGTAGCGGGCGCAGGCCGCTGTGCCGTAGCACTGCGCGGCAATGCCGAGTCTCTTAAACGCCTTCACGAGGCACGCGCCAATACGCTGATACGCGTCAGAAACATTCATTTCTCCGGCGCTGCGCGGAAGGATTAGCGTATAGGTTAAATCCCACCCATGCACGACGGTGCCGCCGCCGGTCATCCGTTTTACCAATTCGATTCCATCTGTACGGCACGCCGCCACGTCCACTTCTGATGCAATATCTTGAAAGTAGCCGAAACTGAAAGCCGGGGATGCCCAAGCGTAAAACCGCAGCGTCGGATTTGGGTGTTCTTTCTGCGCGAGCAGAATTGCCTCATCAACTGCCATATTCATCGCCGCGGCGTTTTTTCCCATGTTCAGGATTCGTCCGGAGGCTTCACCTATAGAGCGACACCTTTCAGGCGGGAGGGGGTATTTACCCCCGCAAAGCGGGGGAATCAACCTTCTGTCCTGTGCCTCGCATTCCGCGTAATGCATTGTTGCCCTTGTCATAACGCTACGCGACACACCGCTGTAGTATGTGCATCACAATACCAGAAATACCCATCCCAATACGTCATGCCATGTGGTTCAGGATGCGGTTCCGGAATCTCAATTTTGTTTAGATGGCTGCCATCTTCTGGATTGAGATGGAAGATTGCGCGATGGTTCGTCTCAACGCACCAGAGGGCGTCGCCTACCCATGCGATGCCGTGTGGCCGGTCGCCAGGGGCAGGGAGCGTGTGAATCACCTTGAAATCGTTTTCTTTGTATTTGCCCCCTGCTTTGCAGGGGTTAAGCACCTGAGTGTCAACTTGATAGATAGTGGCAGAGGGTGGCACTGCTATCCAGAGTTTATCGTCGCGCCACTCCAAGCCGTGTGCGCCTGTCTGTCCTGCACCGGGCGTATTAAAAGAGGCGAGCGTTTTACCATCCGCCGGATCGGTTGACAGGATTTCGCAGCTATAGGTGGACGCAAGCCAGAGTGTGTCGCCTGTATCTGTAATACCGCTGCCCCTATCGGAGCCCGTGGCGAGCGTCCTTTTCACAACGCCCTCATAAGAGACGAGATGCACCTCGTTCGTCTGCTGGTCGAGAATCCAGAGCCCCTCTTCGGTGGCTTGCATTCCGTTGGGTTGAGGCCCTGGGGAGTCAAAAACTTTTTCGATTGTCGGCATGAGAAACCTCCGCATAAAACGTAGCTTACTTGGGGTTCATTGTATACGGTTTTGGGAGGGATGTCAAGGATTTTTTACCGCATTTTAGGGCATTTCGTTCTCCCGTAGGCACCATCTCCGAATCGCGACACACTGCAAAATGAAATGTTTTCATCAATTGGGTTTCAAGGATAGGCACAAGGCACTACCCCTACGGATTTTTCCAGGTGGTATTCGCCCCTGCAAAGCAGGGGTATTATACCAGTGTCAAAATCGGGTTTCTTATTAGTTCTAGGGTACTCTCTGCTAATTAAGGGTAGGCACAAGGTACTACCTCTACAAGACTTGCATCAAAAACCTCTGACGAGATCTACAGTGTATTGTTAGACTTATCCTGCAACCTGATTACTCCGCAAGGAATGACGAAAAGTTGACTGTGCCTGCTTCGTACGCTATACTATATATATTCCGCCGACAGGTACTCACCAACTATTTGATAGGGAGGCTGCCCTGCCTATTTATTTGGTAAGAGAAAAAACGCGGCGCGGAGGAAAACTTGAAAAACAACCAAGATGAAGATAAACGAGACGAACTCATATCAGGGCTAAGTATTCGACGCGCCTGGATAGAGCGCGTCCTGACAGTTTTTTCCCTTTTGGTTATCGCTTATACAATTCCAGAAGTTCAGCATGAGATAGCCAAAGGTAAAGACCCGATGACAACCGCCAATGCGATTTTCACGAACGTCTCTGTCTTTATGACCGTTGCGTTTGGCTGTCTCGTTATTGTAACACATGGGATAGATCAAATCATGTTTCGCTACATTGCGTACAAAGAAAAACTCGATCGGGTGAGGGCTGAAGGCAAAGCTGAAGGCAAAGTTGAAGGCAAAACTGAAGGCAAAGTTGAAGGCAAAGTTGAAGGCAAAACTGAGGTTTATCAAGAGGTGGCAGCGTGGAACGCCCGCAGAATGGAAGCGGAAGCACGTGGAGAGAAATTTACAGAGCCACCTCCATCGCCCCCACAAGCCCCCTCAGAATAAAGCACTTCTTCTTTCTATAGGATTTTTGCTTGGATGTTTCTTCACGGTTTTGCGGCGAGTAGGTGATATCCCCCGCAAAGCGGGGGCTAACACCCTTTGCGCCCAAGTTGCGCGTGATTAGCAAGCAACTTTTTTATTTCTTACATTTGCGACGTGCATTCCAACCGCGCAAGGCATCCTACTCTTGTTCGTGTAGGCCCAGTTTCCAACCGTGCAACGCACGCCTACCTCCTGTTGCTGTAGGCGCGGTTTCCAAGCACGCTCCCCTTTTCCTATAGGAGCGAGTCACGATTGAGACACGCGTTTTGGAACTCATGGCAAGCGCGCCCCCTTTTCCTGCCCACCCTTCAACTCCGGACGCGACTGTAATTCCTTCCTCGGTGACTCCCTCGCATTCACGGAGAAAACACAGCTTTCATCAATTGAGTTTCTGCAGCAAGTTTTGGCTTGCAAGCTTCGCCAAAAAGTAGTATAATTCCGTTAGAATTTAAAATACAATACCTCGGAGACTGCAGTGAATATTGATACATTAAAAGGAAAAACGGTTGGAGCCGCTGTTTCAGGCGGCTTAGATAGTTGCACCATCACCAAGTGGTTAGTTGATAACAGAGTCAAAGTCGTCTGCTTTACGGCGGACCTCGGGCAGCCTGATGAACGGGACGTTTCCGAGATTCGGGAGCGGATGTTAGCATGTGGTGCCGAAGACGCTATTATTGTAGATGCCAAAGACGCTCTTGCAGCAGAAGGCATCCGCCTTATCCAGTGCCAAGCGATGTATGAGGGCGGCTATTGGAATACGACCGGCATCGCGCGACACGTCACGGTGAAATCAATCTTGCCAGAGATGGAAAAACTCGGCATTGCTATTTTGACGCACGGGGCAACGGGGCGCGGCAACGACCAGGTGCGGTTTCAACTCGCTACCAATATGCTCAACCCGCACTTTGCTGTTTACGCGCCGTGGCGAGATGCTGAGTTCCTCAAAGTGTTCGGCGGCAGAAAAGAGATGATAGACTTCTGTCAAGGACATGGCTTACCGATTACTGCCACACATGAAAAACCATATTCAACGGACGCGAATCTTTTGGGATTAACGCATGAAGCCGGACGACTTGAATCGCTGAAAACCCCGGCAGGGTTTATTACACCAGGCATGGGGGTGCATCCGAAAGACGCGCCTGACGAGGCAGAACACTTCACCGTTACCTTTGCGCGAGGAATGCCTGTTGAAGTCAACGGAAGCCCTGTTACACCCCTTCAGAGCCTGCTAGAGGCGAACCGCATTGGCGGGAGAAACGGAGTCGGCATCGGCATTCACACCGTTGAAAATCGGTTTGTCGGGATTAAGAGCCGCGGCGTTTATGAATCTCCGGGGATGGAATTGCTAGGGAAGTGTTACGAATACCTACTCCAACTGATTTTAGATAGACGCGCACGCCGGTACTTTGATAGTGTAGCCGCCACAATCGCTGAGCAGATTTATCAAGGCTACTGGTTTGATGCCGCCACGCAGGCGTTGCTGGCTTCAATTGAACCACTCACCCGCTTGGCAAGTGGGACTATCACGGTCGCGCTCTACAAAGGGAATGTGGCGTTTTATGCAGCCGGCGGCGCACCGCATTCGCTCTACTCCGAAGCGACCGCGTCTATGGAGGCAATCGGTGACTTCGATCACGCGGATTCGGAGGGTTTTTTAGCGGTACTTGGCGTTGGTGCGCGGGCATCGGCAGTCGCTCAGCAAACACAAGGGGTCCATCTCCCGCACTCGCGTGGGGACTAAGAGGTTAGGGCCGATCTCCTCCCGCTTGTGGGATAAAGGGACTGGACATGTCTGCAACACCATTCCATTATCGGTGAAATGTTTCCCGGAGCTCACGTTGTAAATCGGGACAAGACGTTAAGGGGCTACTGCCCTCACACAACGAAAACCGAGGTGGCCGCTCGCCTCCGGCGGCGTAGATTGGAAACGATTGGCGACCCGCACGAAGCGTGCAGAATCGATCCAGGAGCCGCCCCGAACTACGCGAGTTGATTTAACACTCGTGTAGTTTTTTGTAAGCAAATCTAAATTCACCATTGTATTCACTCCAGAAATCGGATTACGAGGTACTGATTCATCCAGACACCACTCCCGTACGTTACCAGCTATAGCATACAGACCATAACCATTCGCACCATAAGAAATGACGGATCTTGTACCGCCCATATTATTCACGGAGTTCGCATAGTTCGCACACGTGCTGTCAATCGTATTGCCCCACGGATACCTCATACTCACAAGTCCACCACACGCTGCTTTCTCCCACTCTGCCTCCGTCGGCAGACGTTTCCCTGCCCACTCGGCATAAGCCATCGCCGCATACCAACTCACATACACTACAGGATGGTTTGCCTTACCAATTGGATAGTTGTTACCATCCCAATGTTTTAGGTAATTTCCATTGTGCAGTGCCTCTGGAATACGACCCTTTTGCCACTGCGGGTTCGCTAACACAAACTTCTTGAAGTCCAGATTCGTCACTTCAAGCATATCCATGTAGAATGCATCTACGTGGATGGTTTGGATGGGCTGCTCATCAGCATCAGAATCCGGATCATTGCTACCCATCTGGAACCCACCCGCAGGAATGAGTAACATTGTCCTACCATCTGGCTGTGTTGTTATGGGTTGTGTTGTTATGGTAGGTGCCTCGGTGAGAGGTAAGGCTTGAAACAAAGGTTTCGCGACTCCTGCCTTGGCAAGTAAATTTTTGAGATGGTTTGAGGGAATCGCGAAATTGAGGTTCTGTCCATCACGGACGCTCAAAACCGAAATGCCTATCACTTCGCCCTTTCGGTTGAGCACGGGACCTCCGCTACTTCCGGGCGAAACCGGTGCAGTTATTTGAATCAGTTTATCACCATCGAGCAGGCGGATGCTACTAATGATGCCATCCGAGAAAGTACCTTCCAAGCCGCGTGGGTTACCTACAACATAAACAGTCTCACCAACCTGCACCAAATCACTATTGCCGAGTAAAATAATCTCTGGGCCAAAAGTAGGCACCTTTAGGATTATCAAATCCCGCTGTTCGTCGATTGCTGTATAACCCTCAATGTTGAACTTTGCCTCTTTGCCAACTAGTTTTGCATAGCCTCTTGCAGCACCTTCTACAACGTGGAGATTTGTCGCAATCTGGCCGTCTCCTACGAAGAATCCGCTACCTAATGACAGCGGTTCACCGTTGGCATCTTCCATAACGAGGAGTACCGCAGAGCGGAACGCTTTTTGGGCGATCTGTTGCGGCGTTTGTGCGGTTGCCACGGTTACTGCACAGAACAAGAAAAATCCCAAGGGTACGAAGTAAGTAAATAATCTTTTCCCCTGTTTCATCATGTCTCCTTTTCAAGGCACTTCAATCTTTGCAAACACTTGTGTAATAATGCTTTCAACATCGCGTCCCTCTGCTTCGGCTTCATAGCTGATGATAATCCGATGCCTGAGCACATCCATGCTGACAGCATGGATATCTTCAGGTGTAACATAGCCGCGCTGGGAGAGAAACGCCCGAGCCCTTGCAGCAAGTGCAAGAAAAATGGTTGCGCGCGGCGATGCACCGTACTCGATCAGGGTGCTTAATTCGTCTAACTGATATGCCTCTGGGTCGCGCGTTGCACACACCAGATCCACAATATAGTTCTCCAATTGTTCCGCCATATAGATGTTGCGCACTATCTCGCGGAATCGGATAATATCTTCGGGGGAAATCACCTTCTGAATTGAGGGAATCTCTTCCCGGGTCATCCGCCGGAGGATTTGTAATTCCTCTGAATGCGAAGGATAGTGCACCTTGACTTTTAGCATAAACCGATCGACTTGTGCTTCGGGAAGGGGATAGGTACCTTCATGCTCAATCGGATTTTGGGTTGCTAAAACGAGAAACGGATCGTCAAGTGGATAGGTGGTACCGCCAATCGTGACTTGCCGTTCCTGCATCGCTTCAAGGAGCGCGCTTTGCACTTTGGCAGGTGCACGATTGATCTCATCTGCAAGGATGACGTTAGCGAAAATGGGTCCCTTTTTCGTGTAAAAATCGCCCTGCCCCTGGTCGTAAATCAGCGTGCCGACGACATCCGCTGGGAGCAGATCGGGCGTAAATTGGAGCCGATTGAAGGAGGCATCAACAGTTCGTGCTAGCGCGCTCACTGCGGTTGTCTTTGCCAGCCCAGGTACCCCCTCAAGCAGAATGTGGCCGTTGCAGAGCAACCCAATAATCAGCCCCTCTAATAACGCACGTTGCCCGACGATAACTTTCCCAGTCTCTGTGAGAATCTGTTGTATGAGCCCACTATCTGCTTGGATGCGGGTGTTCATTGCTTCTAAATCGTAGTTTTGCATGTGTCTGAATTGTGGATTTGCAGAAAAAGATTGGAAGATTAGGAAAGCAGAAACTCCCATCTTTCCATCCTGCTCCGCTACCTTGGTTAGATTTTAGGTGAAAAAAGGTGCTGTTTCACCTTCTTGGAAGGACTGCTCAAGCCATGGATCTGCAGTTTTCTGGCGGAATTCAATAACCTTTCGGCGCATTTCGTTGGCTATGTCCTGTAACTCTGGCACGTCAATGAGATTTTGAGCCTCCGCCGGGTCGTTCTGCATATCAAACAACACCTCACGGCTTTGTTGCAGAAAACCGGTCCGCTGTCGCTCACCGAGTTGCTGGACGTTGTCGTTTCGCACGGCTGTCCATGAAATGGAACGAAACAGGTCACTGGGAAGCGGTGTTTCAAGTTGATACGCCAGATTGCGGACGTACTTATACCTTCTGCCACGTAACACGCGATACGGATAGTAGTTGGTCACCTCGTGGAAGCAGTGGGAGAAGTAGGTTTCCTCCCATTCTCCATTGCCAGGGTGCGGGCTGTCATCTTCAAGGATCGAAAGCAGTGACCGGCCGGGGAGTGCATCTGTGCCATCAGGGTGGGAAACACCACACCAGTCTAGCATGGTTGGGCAGAAATCAACCCAGTTGACAAGTGCTTGATTGTGAATCTCGTGCCGTTGTTGCATGTCACTTTTTCCTGTAGCGCGAGGTCCCTGTGCTTCATCACGGTTCGTTGGCCTAGCGATAATCAACGGGCAGTGGTGCCCGCTGTCAAAGCTAGATGCCTTTGCGCCCGGAAATGGCATCGCGTGATCGGTTGTGACAAAGACGAGCGTTTCGTCTGCGCGTCCGGAAGCGTCAAGCGCGTCCAAAACCGCACCCACGACAGCATCCCATCGTGAGACACTCTCGTAATAGTCCGCGAGGTCTTCGCGCACGGCCGGGACATCCGGCAAGAAATTCGGGACAATTACCTCATCAGGCGTGTAGGCACCCGGTTCTATGCCAGCATGCGTCCGGTCATTTCCGAAACCTTTTCCTGCACGATGTGGGTAGTTACTCCCGATATGTAGGTAGAACGGTTTATCGCTGTTTTGGTTGAGAAAATAGTGAACCTTCTCTGCCATGTCAATTGGACTTCGCGCATCAACCTTCGGTTCAAAATCGAACGGATATACGCTCGCGGGCTCCACGTGCTTCTTTCCGATGCACGCCGTTGCAAAGCCGTGTGCTCTGAGAATCTTTGGCACGGATTGCATGTGTTCGTGCGTCCGGAATCCGTGAATCCCGTGGCAGTGCCCATATTGCCCGTGCGTGTGGCTATGCTGCCCTGTGAGGATGCAGGCGCGACTTACTGCGCACGAGGGACTTGTACAGAAGGCGTAGTCAAACACGACACCGCGCGTCGCAAAGGCATCAATGTTGGGGGTTCGGATAACCTCATTGCCGTAACACCTTGCGATGCGGCTCCAATCGTCCGCAATAACGAACATAACGCTTTTGTAGGAATTGTTCATGATTCTCCTAGATAAATCCACAACGCGGATACTTGAAGGCTGAAAGGAGGAAAGGCAGGGCCTCTAGGCTTCCAATCGACTGGAAGGAAGCGAGGGATGGAAGGATGGGGCTCTTCCTCGAGGCTGCCGCACTTTCAAGATTCCAAACGCGCCAACATTTGTTTAAAAGAAAGGCGGTAGGTATCGCGTACAAACACTTACTGCCTTGGTTATGACGAGCGCGTCATGCGTCTTCGCTATTGAGATTTTCGTCTGCCCACTCGTCTTCGTTATACGGATAGCCGTGTTTCTCACAGAACTGCTTGAAGCGCGCGCGCTCTTGCTGTTTCGTTTCCGCCACAGCTTCCGCCACAGCTTTCGGCACAGCTTCCGCCACAGCTTTCGGCACAGCTTCCGCTAAAGCTTTCGCTACAGCTTGCTGCGTCGCTTTCTCGATGATCTCTGGCATCTTCTTTCTCAATTCCCAATACATAATCATCCTCCTCATGTGCGGGAGTATCATAAAAAATACGGCTTCAACAAACCCAAATCTAGCCAATGAGGAAAGCGTCGACCTGACTGCAACAATTTTAGGTTGATCCACAAGAAACTCCCAAGTTGTGAGAACTACTGCTGCTATAGAAAAGATAATTCCGTATAGAAGGAGCAATATGTTATATTTTTTACGCGGGATCAACATCCCAAGCACGGACACCGTATCGTCTTCCCCGATAAAATTGGAAAGCCAGTCTTTATCATTCAAAATATTCTCCTGTTTCCGCCTGCTTCGCTTCAGTATACATCTTTACGTAATGGAAGTTCCTCGGATCTCGGCTAATTTTGCATAAAAACTATTGTAACATCTCATGCTAAGTTTGTCAAGGGAAAATCATGAGCACCTGGTGACGTTTCGCTTTCTACTGTTTGTAGTCTCGATTTTCTGATGGGGTCTTTTTTAGGTGGGAACGAGGAAATGGTTGCGATTCTTCCGAAAGAAGGAAGGATAGGCGCGCGGACAAAGCGCGCCTACCAGAGTAGACAATGTGAAAAATTTACTTTCGAATCACCATCTTCCGCGTTGCTGTGAAATCACCCGCAGACAGCGTATAGAAATAGACACCGCTCGCAACGGGTTCCCCCTGTGCATTTCTGCCATCCCAATAGGCGGCACGGCTCCGGCTCTGATAGATGCCTACAGATTGATGCCCCACCGCCAAGGTGCGCACCACTGCCCCGTTTGCCGCATAGATTGTCAGCGTGACGGACGCAGGCGTAGCCAACTGATACGGTATCCACGTCTCCGGGTTAAACGGATTTGGATAGTTCGGTAAGAGGGCGGTCGCCTTCGGCGTTAACGCCGCCAAGAGGTTTTCAAGGAACAGAATGCCCTGTTGCGACACCGCATCCGTGAGGTTTAAGTGCCGCGCTTGCGTGAGCCACTGCTGCACCTCGGCTCTTGTAGGAGTGCCCTCCAGGTCGCGATACGCCGCAGGCGCAGCCGCCGCCTTCCCTATCGCACCAGCAACCTTGACGAGATCCACAACATTAACAACCCCATCCGCGTTGACATCTATTTTACCTTCTGCGCTTTGCCCAAAACGGGAGGCGACCCACACCAGATCCTGGATATTCACAACGCCATCCTGGTTGACATCCTCACGTAGAGGGGATTCAACCACCAGCCCATCCAAAGCGAAGTTTAGCAGACGTTCTCCATCACCGTCAGTAAGGATTACGTCGTATAGACTAAGGATTGATGCTTTGATATCAAGCACTTCAAACGTGAGGGTTGCGAGCGTACCCTCACCGTTGCTGACACCGACAAGCGAGGCTGCGCCAAGCGTCACGTGATTTTCATCTACAACCGGTGGCACAAAAAACGCGCCCGCTGGCAGATAATCACCGTTGTCACTCTCAACATAGCGGAGAGCGGTGGTATTAAACCCTACGGTGACCTGATATCCACCGACGCTTTCCCCGTTAACAATGCTGACGTTAACGATTAACTGTCCGCCGATAGCCGGAGACTCCACAGGGGAGGGAGTAATGCGAACACGGGTGTCGGGCAACTCCCACAACCGCACCGTGCCGTCGCGACTCACAGTTGCGAGTGTGGTGCCATCGGGAGAATACGCTACACTGGTGACAGAGTTCCCATGCCCTGTGAGCGTGGCTTTGTGGGTACCACTCACAGCATCCCACAACCACACCGTGCCGTCCCTACCCCCCGCTGTTGCGAGTGTGGCGCCATCGGGAGAATACGCTACACTGTAGACATAGCCCGTATGCCCTGTGAGCGTGGCCTTGGGGGTACCACTCACTGCATCCCACAACCGCACCGTGCCGTCGCGACTCCCAGTTGCGAGTGTGGCACCATCGGGCGAATACGCTACACTTGTGACAGAGTTCCCATGCCCTGTGAGCGTGGCTTTGGGAGCACCACTCACAGCATCCCACAACCGCACCGTGTGGTCCCCACTCCTAGTTGCGAGTGTGGCACCATCGGGCGAATACGCTACACTGCGGACAGCGTCCGTATGCCCTGTGAGCGTGGCTTTGGGAGCACCACTCACAGCATCCCACAAACGCACCGTGCTGTCATCACTCCCACTGGCGAGTGTGGTGCCATCCGGCGAATACGCTACACTGTTGACATAGCCTGTATGCCCTGTGAGCGTGGCTTTGGGGGCACCACTCACAGCATCCCGCAACCACACCGTGCTGTCGCGACTCCCAGTTGCGAGTGTGGCACCATCGGGGGAATACGCTACACTTGTGACAGCACCCGTATGCCCTGTGAGCGTGGCTTTGGGGGCACCACTCACAGCATCCCACAACTGCACCGTGCCATCAGAACTCCCACCGGCAAGTGTGGTGCCATCCGGTGAATACGCAACACTTATGACAGAGTCCCTATGCCCTGTGAGCAAGGTGTGGGAAAAATCTTGGGCGAAGACGTTTGGTAGAAAAAAGGTTGAAAACGTGAGTAACGTCACAATGAGAAAGCGTGTTGTTTTCATTACGTTCAGGATCCTTTTTGAAAATGTAAAGCAAAGCCACATTTTGCCGCGCGTCGGCAAAATTGCGTTTGCACGTTGTGCTAATTTTAGACGCTCTTAATTAGACTACACGTCATCTTCCTCGAAAGTCAAATTTTGCTGCGAAAGAACTTCACGTGTTTTTGATGAGAGCGCAAAATGTGTTGCAGGTCATGTTTCTTCTTAAAAAACAAGCGATGGCTAACAAGCTCAACCCAAAACACTCTTAACCAATGCCGCTAGCGCGATTGCTGTCGGCGTAATCCACGCGGCATGCTTCCAGAAGCGCGTGGAGAAGGCACGCTCACCGCGCAAAAACGCAATATCGCTACGCAAGCCGGCGATTTCTTCCATCACCCTGTCAAACTTATCTTCCAAGCGACCCTGGCGTGTTTCCATGCCATCCAGCCGCTTGTCCTGCGCATCAAAACGCGCGTCTATCCGTTTGTCCTGTGCATCAAAACGCGCATCCATCTGCTTGCCTTGCGCGTCTATCCGTTTGTCCTGCGCATCAAAACGCGCGAGGATAAATTCTTTCAATTCTTGGACTGTCATGTTTTTTCTCCTCAGACAGAGTTTCGGTTTTTCGTTATTCCTTGCGGAGTAATCAGGAAGTTTAACCACTATTGAAAATAGTGGCAACCTTTCTGTAGATGTCGTCAGAGGTTTTAAGGCGCGAGTGACGCTTCCTGTTTCCCCTAGCGCGCCTGTCACCATGCCTCTTCAATCCATTCATTGTCATGGGCTGGATTGTAGATGAGCCCTTTTCTGATGTCAAGGCAGAGGTCCAGCAGTTCCAAAATGATGTGCCCAATAAGAACGGGTACATCCGCTGGCACAGCCGTTACATCCATCGTTCCCTTGCGTTCCAAGAGTGTAAATTGGACCGTCGAATACACGATGCGGTCTACGATGCCATTCGTGGTCTTCGCCCGTGTGCTGCCGACAGGAGTCAAACCGAGGTGTTCAATGAGCGGTTGGGGCAATGACAAACGCGTTGCCCCAGTATCAACGATCGCATCTGTGACGATGACTTGCCGAATCTCTTCGGGTTTGATAAATCCTGCATCTGCCACATTTAGATCCGCTAGATTCACGAGTGCTATTCTTGCCGTATGTCTCATGTGTCTGTTTCTCCTGTTTGCAAGGACCCTGTCGGGTAGTAGGCTTCTGGCAATTTTGAAAAGTTGGGAATAGGAGTGCCTTCTCTTCCGCGGAAGTCAAATTTTGCTGCGAAAGAACTTCACGTGTTTTTGATGAGAGTGCAAAATGTGTGGCAGGTCAGGTTTTTTCTTAAAAAAACAAGCGATGGCTAACAAGCTCAACCCAAAACACTCTTAACCAATGCCGCCAGCGCGATTGCTGTCGGTGTAATCCACGCGGCATGCTTCCAGAAGCGCGTAGAGAAGGCACGCTCACCGCGCAAAAACGCAATATCGCTGCGCAAGCCGGCGATCTCTTCCATCACTCTGTCAAACTTATCTTCCAAGCGACCCTGGCGTGTTTCCATGCCCTCCAGCCGCTTGTCCTGCGCATCAAAACGCGCATCTATCTGCTTGTCCTGCGCATCAAAACGCGCATCCATCTGCTTGTCCTGCGCGTCTATCCGCTTGTCCTGCGCATCAAAACGCGCATCCATCCGTTTGTCCTGCGCATCAAAACGCGCGAGGATAAATTCTTTTAACTCTTGGACTGTCATGTTTTTTCTCCTCGGAAAATCTTACCTGTGTCCATTAACCTTATCTTACGAGGCAGTGCGAGGCACTGTCAGGATGACAGCGTTGCACAGCTTGCACCCCGACAGTGTCGAGGATATTAAACCACAAAATTCGTAAAAATGCCACGTTTTTTCTCAAAACATTGTATAACAGAACATTTCGTATTGGTATGTACCCCCGCAAAGCGGGGGTATTGTGTTTGAATCGGAAAGAAAACAGAATGATACTGGCATCGTGCCCTACGGGAAGCGGGCACCTCTCTATGTGAGTTGTCACTTTGTGGAACAGCGAAGTTTTGAGAATAGCAGGCTTTACACCAAACCGCCCCGTTTTCGCAAGAACCATTCAAAGCCGAGTAGCGCGATGACTGCACCGAAGATTAGCGGTATATCCCAGATATCCACATCTGTAATTTTTGACGTGGCACTCTCCACAAGTGGAATCTGATTTACCAGTTGGGATGCCTCCTCAATCGGGTAGTATTTTCCACCGCTGCCTTCAGCAAGCGTTTTGAGCAGGGAAACATTGAGTTCTGCGTTACTAAATTCGGCGTAAGACGTTTTCACCTCAAAGAGACCTTGCTGTTCACCGAGGTCTTCGTCCTCAAGTGTACCGGTTGCGGTGACAGTATATTCACCGTATCGGTTTGGGATAAAACGCGCCGTGTAGACTCCATCCTTACCGAGTACTTGCTCAAGTGTCAACTGTTTACGCTTCCCTGTTTCGTCAACAATAACGGCCCGTAGTTTTGCCTTGTTTGTCAATTCAAACTGTGTATCTATAGCGGTGACTTCAATCACAACAGGCTCTTTTAAGGTGTAAGCTGTTTTTGCAATATCAAGTTTAAGGTGTTCCTTTGGCGCAGTTGTCAACCACTTCGCTGCCTGCCGCCAGAAGCGTTCAAAACTATCATCTTCGTGCGGCCTGCCCATCTGCCAGTGCCATGAGCTGTGTGGGGTAAACACCATGACGCGCCCCGCGTTGTAATTGTGGGTGGCGATGAGGATACGATTGCCAAATTGATTGCGCTCGCTCGGGTGTTGTGCAAGCACGGTGGTTCCCGCTTTCGCACGTTTGACTTTGCTATAGCCGATGAGCGGGGGCAGGTTTGTCCAACGTTCAAGATTTTCCGCAGGGCTGCTTGCCAACGCCATCAACGTTTCCATTTTCCCTTCCGGCGTCAGTTGTAATTTGTAACCTGTGTCTTCGCTCGGTTGCGAATTGGCACCTCGCGCAGTCCGTCGCCTAGGCGTTATCGGAGGTGGCGGGGAGCCTAACTCCAATTCTATAGGGAGGCATTGCGCAATCGGGGTGTTGATATAGGATTTAGAAATCTCGTGATTGCCTAAAGAGCTCGTGCCGCCTAACATAAGAAAGCCACCGCCTCGCGTTCGCACGAACTCCACTGTGTTCTCTAGTTGCGTCCTGGTAAATTGGGAGGCATCCACGTTACCAAAAATAATAGCGTCAAAATCAAAAAGCACCTCTTTTGACTCCGGATAGAATCTAAAGGCGTGCCCTGTGTCTGTATGAGTACCGCCATAAAGGCTATCGCTCGTGAAATACCGATCGGTTAATTGGATGTTCGGGTCATTTTTGAGCGTGCGTTTGATGAACCCAAATTCATAGCGCGGTTTCCCATCAACAAATAGAATTTTTACACGTTTGGTAGGTGCCACCTTCATCAGAAACGTTTTTGTATTGTTTTGCAGAACCGCCTCAGTTTCTGTCGACTGAACATGTACTTCAAATCTTTGGGTTCCCGGTTCACGAGGAATGAACTTAAGTGGCACACGTGCTGCTTGCGTGTCATTATCAACATCTACCGTATCCAGGAGCCGCCCGTTGCTCGTTACTTGAACCTTCACCTTCTTCCCTTTGAATCCTTGCCGCTTCACCGTCGCCCACATCTCAACTGGAAAATCTTCCTCTGCGGTGCGCGGGGCATCTACCTTGACTAACTCCAGGTCAGCAGGGCCCTCTTCTGAGCCAATTCCAACAGTGTGGATAGGCAGTTTTCGCTCACGGATTTGCATGGCGAATTTTGCGATGTCTGTGCCGCTTCTGTCAACCCCGTCTGTCAGCAGCACGAGCCCCGAAAGTGGGACTCCCTGCAGGTCGTCCAAGGCTTCGTTCAGTGCCTGCGGAATGTTTGTACTTTCGCCTTCCGCGCTAGTCAGTGCCTCACTCGGGATGCGTTTTGCAGTGGTGTCAAATCCAAAAAGCCGTACTTTGAATTTCGCATTCAGTTTTTCAAGGAGCCCTTCTTCCCCTTTTTTTGTCGTCGCGCTTTCCAAACTCGCATCTCCAAACAGCAGCGTATTCACACGGCTCAGTCGCGTTACCGCATCAGCAGAATCCGTAATTTGCATACTCTTGGACTTGTCAACCATCACCAACAGATACGAATCATCAGGGTTGGTTTGGTAAATCGTTAGGAACGGTTTAAGCAGACAGAAGGCGAGGAAACAGAGCACAATTGTACGAAGAAAAATGAGAAATCCGCGGAACCAGCGACCGGTGCGGCCGCTTGTGCTCCGATATGCCCATATCGTAGCGGCAACAAGTGCACCTAACAGAACAACAATAAGGAGCCCAGGTAAAGGTACCCCTAACGAGAAATTTCCCTCTCGAAAAACGTCGATAGGGTATTTCATCAGTTTTTCAAACATTTTTAATAATTGGGCTTCTTCACCGATGCACCTGACAGGTTAATCGGGTTTCTGATGAAACCGGGGCTTCACTGGTGATAATTAAGCCGCAAGCCCGGTACCAAAATAAAGCCTCTCTCCTTACATATATTACAGCCGATTGAAAACAAGGTCAATTTAAACACCTGATGCGGATAGCCTGACAGGTTGACATAAGTGTGCAGATTCATGCAATGCATCAATAACGCGCATATTTCCGAGCGCGTCTGCAATCGGTAAGCGGGTTGGTGTGCCAGTTTCTATCGCTTCACACAGATTCAAAATTTCAGCGCCATAAGGATTGACACCGGCAACGCTGAAGGTTTCCCCGTTCACTATGAAATGCGATTCCGCTTCTCCGTTGCCCCATGCACTCTGAACGAAGAGGCTTCCCTCTGTTCCAGCAACTTCGTAAGATTCTCGCCACGTCCAACCGAAACTACAATCCAATTGCCCCGTAATGCCGTTTCCAAAATCTAATGTCCCAATTAAGGTTTCCCAGACGTTGTTAATGGGTTCGAACTTGCCCGTTGCCCAGACAAACTGGGGTTCCATTCCGACGAGGTAGCGTATAATGTTGATACAGTAACATCCCAGGTCCATCACAGCACCACCACCGAGGTCGCCTCTTAATCGCCAATTTTGCCGGTCTGCCTTCCGAATATGGGCTTGCAAGCTACGCCCTAAACCTGTTGAAAAAGTAGAGCGTGCATAGCGTACTTCCCCGATTGCGCCTTCCTCAATCTTCTGCTTCACCGCGAGTGTCAACGGGTGATGCCGATACATGAACGCTTCCATTAAGCAGATGTCGGCGCGCGCCGTGACCTGAATCATCTGTTCTAACTGGGTGGTGTTAACAGCGATCGGTTTCTCAACGAGGATGCCCTTAACGCCACATCGCACCGCTTCCAACACATTTTTGAGATGACTTGAGGGCCACGTTGCAACTACCAAGACATCGGGTTGCTGTTTCTCCAGCATCTGCCGAAGTTCGTTGTAGGTGTTCTGAACGTTATATTCGGTAGCAAAGCGCGAAAGTGCTTCAAATTTCTCATCGCAGGCACCTACAATTTCGATGTCGGGCAGCGCACGCCACGCGTTCCCGTGTGCGTGAGAAATACCGCCACACCCGACGATTGCTACGCGATATCTTGGCAAAGTTTGCAAGCCAATATTGGGAGATTTAGACATAGCCTACTCCTTATTGTTAGAGCGTCGCTGCGATGCGCGTTGTGAATCCACAATTAGGCACGCATTTATAGTAGTTCTGCCACGGGTACCGGCCTGTTTTCTTGGGCAGATCGGTTTGCTGCAAGTGATATTGCGAGTGTTTTGACAGCATCACTGTAAGGGCTCAAGATGTTAGCGGCATCGCCACTCTGGACTGCTTCGACAAAAATTTCATCAATTGTCGGGCCCGGTGCTGTTTTCTCCACCCATTCTCCGGATTCTCGTACTGAGACTCTTGCGGGATTCCAATTGAGCATCTGCGCTTCATAGAAGATATCAAGGACGTTTGCCTGCGACCAGTCGCCCGGATCATACGCCCACGTGGCAGTCAATGCACCAATAGCACCGCTCGTAAACTGAATTGCGATGCTGTTGGTATCGGGGCAATCGGTGTCTTTCAGTACCCTGTTTGCCTGCATTGCGTAAACGGTTTCCACTTCTCCGCCGAGGTAACGCATCATGTCAATTGTGTGTGTCGCTTGTTCGACAAGTTGGCCTCCCGATTTGTTCATTTGCCGGAGCCATGCGCCCGGGTCTCCGTGGCCGGTACCGCACCAGTACTTGCCAACAACCATGTTAAGCGGGATGTCCTGAAGGAGGTCCCGCACTATCCGCGTTGAGCCGAGGTAGCGCAGTTGATAGCCGACGCAGGTTATCAAATCTGCTTTCGCCACTGCTGCTTCAATCTCACGGGCGATGTCCATATTGATTGCGACTGGTTTCTCAACGAAAAACGGTAACCCCCGCGCAATCACATCTAACTCCGGCTGGCCATGGGCGAAAACGGGGAGACTTAAGTAGACTGCATCCAAGTCATCTCGTTCCAAGAGGGCACTGTGGACTGTATAGGCTTGTGCGTTGTGGTTTTCCGCTGCACTTTGGGCACGGTTCGGTTGAACATCACACACGGCGACGATACGTGCACCTTCCACACCTGATAACTGATTCATGTGCCCATTTGCATTACCACCACACCCAATAAATCCGATTTTAACCTCTTTCATTTTTCTCCTTGCGGGCGGGGTTTCTACCCCAGTTAACGTGCCTTAAAATTAACCTGTAACGCTTTCTCAATATCTGCTCGCGGATGAATCCCAAACTGCGCCTCAAAATTCCTGTCGAACGCGGCCTCTTCGTCTGCATCGGGCGAAAGTGGGAGTTGCACCGGTTGGCGATTCATCCGGATAGAACGGTGCGCGGCAATCACCATCTCCTGATCGGCTCTGCCCATTTCTCCTGTCCAGAGGGGTTGCGTGTCTTCGCGCACCGCGCGCCCGATGCCGTCGAGCATCGTCGCCAATGAGATACCTCCCTCCGATATTTGGGTATGCCGATAGGGATTTACCCACTCAACAGTGCCACCTAACGATGCGGGAAGCTCTACAAAGATGCGCTGCAACACGCCATTCTCGCTATATTCTCTCTGAAATTCGTACGTTTGTGCTTTCCCCGCGCGTTGTGTGATGTCCGCATCCGTGCAAACGTTGACTGTTTCACCGCCGGAAGCCCCTTGGTTGCCATTTGTAATGATGGTGCCACGTTCCCCGCACGTTTCAAAACCGACGAGATTATTCCGTCCGAGACATCCGTTCTTATTCCCTACCATCGCGATACCGAGCCCACCGTTGTCAAAATCGACGGCATAAAATTCAAGGTTTTCTGAATTAAAATCCCGTTTTGCTCTGTCAACGTAAGGCACTACTGGCATCGTATGCCCGATGCTACTCACGGTTGTCGGCACAGCATCCATACGGCACCGTATCGCCGCAAGCCCATGGTAGCCAGTGGTTGAAAAGAGCCTATAGCATTTGTGAACCTTACCGATTACACCTTCTCTGATAAGCTTGCACACAAACTGTTCAATAGGGACAAACGGAAAATTCTCGGAGGTTTGGAGTTTAATCCCGTTTTCGGCGGCATCCGCTATCATCATGTCCATCAAGCCGAGCGTCGGCGCGAGCCCTGTCTCAACGTTATGCGAGATGCCACAACGGGAGAGATAGCAGGAAACAATATGGTGAAGCGGTGCAGGCACTACAACATTGCACACATCCGGTGACATCTCGTCAACCATTTTCCGGACATCGGTGTAGCCTTTGACTCCGAGTTTCGCTGCGCCCCTCTCTGCTGATTCCCGGTGCGCATCGCACACCGCGACTACTTCAAAGGTGTCCTCTAATGCAGCAGTTGTTGACAGATGCGCGGCACCACGTCTGCCGTGGCCGATTAAGGCGTATTTTAGACGTGACATTTTGCTACTTTAACTCCGTTTGGGTTACGGCACGCGGAGCGGGCCTACTACTGGGTTACGGCACGCGGAGCGGGCCTACTACTGGGTCACGGAGAACCCGCGGAGCGGGTCTACTACTCTGTTTAGTTAACACACGGGTAGCCGACTGCCTCAAGATTTGCTCGGATTTTGTCTATTTCAGTTGTGGACAATTGGCGGAGTGGCCGGCGCATGGTGATTGATGGAAATCTTCCCATCAACCAGCGTGCACACTTCATCCGCTGATGAGCATCACTGCTCGGCTCACCGAAGTTGTAAACAATCCTTGCCAATGCATCCACCTGTTTGCGCGCTTTGCGAGCACCCAGCAAATCATCGTTGAGTGCGGCGTGTACTACGGCAACCATTAGCTCGGGAACAAACCCTGCAAAACCGATGAGTGCGCCGTCACTGCCCTCCAAAAGCGAAGCGAGCAGATATTCATCATGGCAGGTGAGGATGGGGATGTGTGGTGCTGCCGCTTTCAGTTGTTCATAGTCCCATCGCCACCGTGCCATCTCGCGCGTTCCCATCTTAATGCATACAACCTGTGGAATTTTCACTATTTCCAACATCTCTTCAAGGCTATAGCCCGCCTTTGTCCATGCAGGGTACTGATGCACGATAATAGGGATGTCTGCGCCTTCTGCAACATCTTGAAAAAAACCGACCGCGGTTTCAGGTGTGCGTCCAAACCGCAGCCAGTGATGGGCAGGCATTAGCAGGATAGCATCCGCCCCAGCTTCCTTCGCAGCCAACGCGTCATCAATCGCTGGGAGGCTTCCTTCCGCGCTAACCCCAGAAACCACCTTAACCTGGGCACCGACAGCTTCAGCGGTGACTTGCGTAACCCGCTGTCGTTCGTGTGGACGGAGGGACATAATTTCGCCGGTGTGCCCGTTACAGACAACGCCTTTTATGCCATCAACGCTGGCGAGTTCCTGCATATATTGACGCAACCCGGCTTCGTCAATTGATTCGTCTGGATGAAAGGGGCAGAGCGTTGCCGGAAATACGCCTGCCCAAGGATGATGCTGCCAATTCAGATTCATGAATTTATCTATTCCCTCCCTTATGACGCATGAGGAGAAATGCTGAGGCACAAGAACCTCGCGCCTATATAAAGACGCTGTAGGAGCGATCTCCGAATCTCGATACCGTCAAAGGCCCGTTTTACGCACTGCCCTACACGGATAAACACGGAATTCCGTAATACTTTTCAATTTAACCTTATTTTAACTTGATTTTGAATGCAAAGTCAAGTATTATTTTAAAGAGAAGATTTATTCCTTGGGCGATTTCGTATCATTCGTATTCCTGGAGGGTGTTCACATGAAACAGAGACGACTTAAAATCATCGCTGCCAGTGTCATTTTGCTCGTCGCTATGGCATTTTTGGTGGTGGCTGGGATTAGAAGTACCAGTGTGCGGCATTTTACACCTGCTGCGCTTGTAGCGAATGCAAACGCAGTTGACAATCAAAAGGTTCAGGTCGATGGCATTATTTTGGAGGGAAGTTCCAAATGGGACGCGGTTAATTTTGAGCTAACCTTTGCTGTGCGAGAACGGGAAGGTAGCGAGACAGTCAACGTCATTTACGCCGACCGGCTCAAACCGGATAACTTTACTGATGGCGGCAGCGTTTTTGTGGAAGGTAGGTACGATGCAACACAAAACCTGATTGTCGCTTCTAAGCTGATGACGAAGTGTGCTTCCAAATACGAGGGAGCGGAAAGCGTTACAATGACAAGTCGTGCAGGTGGCTAGTTCCCCCGCAAAGCGGGGGCATCAGCCCTTTGGGGTTTGTAACCCCGATGAGGAGGCATAAAAACAAATGACTGCCGAAATCGGACAAGCTGCGATATTTCTCTCCATACTCTCCGCATTATGGGCAATTGGCTTACTCTGCGTTGGATTACGTCAGAGAAACCCAAACGCCGTGCAGAGCGGCCGGAACGCTGTTATCGCCACCTTTGTTCTCATTAGCATCGCGACGGGCGCATTAATCTATGGATTTGTGACAGACGATTTCTCAATGCGCTATGTCGTTGAAGTATCCAGTGCAGCGCAACCGCTGCTCTATAAAATCACGGCACTTTGGGGGCGAATGGCCGGTTCGCTTTTATTTTGGCTCTGGCTGCTTACCGTAGCAGGCGCAGTTGTTATCTGGCAAAACCGCAAGGAAACCACCGACTCCCTTGCTGATTACGCCCTGATTCCCATCGCTATTGTGCAGCTTTTCTTCATTATACTTGTTACCGGGCTGATAGAGGGTGTCTACAATCCGCTTGCCCGATTTCCGAATGGACAGATAGCACCTGATGGCGCAGGGATGAATCCCCTCCTCCAGACACCAAGTATGGCATTTCATCCCCCCACCCTATACATCGGTTGGATTAGCCTCACAGTACCGTTCGCGTTTGCTGTGGGCGCGCTCGCCTCCGGCAGAATCGGAAGCGACTGGATCCTTCGTTCCCGAAGGTGGATGCTGTTCTCCTGGATTGTCTTGACTATCGGTATCACGCTTGGTGGCAATTGGGCATATCGCGAACTTGGCTGGGGCGGGTATTGGGCCTGGGATCCGGTTGAAAATGCCTCTTTTATGCCGTGGCTTCTCGGCACCGCTTATCTACACTCCGTGATGATTCAAGAAAAGCGGAATATGCTCAAGCTGTGGAATATCCTTCTCATTACCTTAGCATTTCAGTTTACGCTATTGGGCACTTTTATTACTCGAAGTGGAATTATCTCATCCGTGCACGCGTTCGCACAATCCGACATTGGGGGGTATTTCCTCGGCTTCATCTTGGCTTCAACAGCCGGTGTCTTAGGGCTTGTCGCCTATCGATGGAAACGGCTCAAAAGTGCTAATCGATTAGAATCCCTTCTCTCTCGCGAGAGTGCCTTTATTCTAAATAACTGGCTATTTGTCGGGTTAACGCTAATTATCCTCTGGGGAACGTTGTGGCCTATCATCTCCGAAGCGATAAACGGTCAAAAGGCATCTGTCCCGGAAGCCTTTTTCAACAAAGTTGTTATTATTCCTGGGCTGCTTCTCCTCTTTTTGACAGGTGCCGGGCCTATTATCTCGTGGAAAAAAATTACGCCTAACAATTTCCGGCGGATGTTTTTGTGGCCGATGGCTATCGGTTTATTTGGGGGCGCGGTGACGTGGGGGATTCTCGCTTTAAAGGGGCACACTGCCCCAATCTACTCCGTGCTTTGCAGCTTTGCAGGCGTTTTCGTGTTTGCTGCTATTTTTGCCGAATTTTATCGCGGTGCCAAACTCCGCGCGAAACGACAGGAGACCTCCTTCCTCAACGGCTTGAATCTCCTCATCCAGCGTAACAAACGGCGATATGGCGGCTATATCGTTCATATCGGTATTGTTATCCTCTACATAGGTATTATGGGGTCAAAAGGCTACTTTCTACTTGAATCTGATAGCCTAAAGCTCGGTGAATCGATGCAGGTAGGCGCGTTTCAACTCACGATGAAGAACGGGTTTCAGGAAGAACGCGAAAATTACATTCGCGCGGGAGTTGCCTTCGATGTTAAAAAGAATGGACGACAACTCACAACGATGACACCCGCACGCCACTTTTATCATAAGGCAGGGCAAGGAGAACAAGATACCATTGAGTCTGCAATACGCCATTTCGGTGTGAACGACCTCTACATCGCCCTCGGCGATCTGCCGCCAAATATTAACGCAGGCGGCGTTGTGAACGTTCAGGTATATCACAACCCCCTCATCGGGGTAGTCTGGATTGGTGTCGCTGTAATGGTGTTGGGCGGCATTGTTGCCTTTGCAGAAAAATATCAGCGCAAATCGCGCACGTTAATCGAATAGGCAGACACATGAAAACTCAAAGATTTCAACCCATTGAGACATCCTGCTCTCCTCTTTTTCTGTGCTTTGTTGTATGGCTCGCTGTTTGTACTGCCACTGTGCAGGCACAGACAGAAGATAGTCCGGGATTTGAAGCCCAGTTAGACGAACTGTTAACCACAGTTTACTGTTACTGCGGGTGTGAAAGGGAGACAATTGAGGTATGTGTATGCGTCACTGCGGAGATGATTGAAACCGATTTTAGCACTCGGTTGAACGCCGGCGAAACAGTTGAGCAGATTCGCACCAATTATCTTGAAACGCACGGACCGCAGTTTTACGCAGTTATGCCAGCAAAAGGTATCAATTTGATTGCCTACATTATGCCGGCCGTCATTCTTATCCTGCTCGGCGGCGTTGCCTTCATGGTGCTACGAAAATCGAGGCAGGTAGGAGCACTCTCCGCATCGAGATACCACACGGACAGGCATGGACAGGCTGCCTCACAGGTTTCTGATGAAACCGTGAAAAAGGTTGAAGCCGAACTCGAAAGGTACAAGCAGGAAAATTAAGCCACAAGGTGGCAATGAAAAAGCAAGGAAACCTTTTCATAGTTGCCTGTGTGTCGAAAAGGAGTTTTACATGTTTTTGCTTATCCTCCTGTGGATGATAATCCTTGGAATCGCCCTCCTTGTGTATCTGGGATTTCCGCTCTTCTCGAAAACCGCCTCGCAACGCGTTGCAACGTCCGAAGATATAATTGAAGAACGGCAGCAAACCCTCTTTCTAGAACGCGAACGCAGCTATGCCGCTTTGGCGGATCTTGACGAAGATTACGAGACCGGAAAACTCTCAAAAGCGGATTATCAGGAATTGCGCGCCGACCTCTTGCAAGAGACTGCACACGTTATCATGCAACTTGAAAGTAGTACTATGACAGAAGTCGAAGCTGAAATTGAAAGATTTAAAAAACAACAACGTAGGTAGGAGGCGCTCGCCGCAGGAAGCAAGTTCCCCCGCAAAGCGGGGGTGATAGTCTTTGCGCGATATAGTAAACATGCACAAGAACCCATTTTTATGCTTTCATGACGAAAGAACCTCGGAAGATGGCACCACATTGCAACGCTCCGTAACGGTTTGGGGCATCGGCACCCTATTGGCTGTCGCCTTCACAATGCTTTTGTGGCTTTCTCCTACCTACGCCCAAACGAAACTTGGCCACATTCAAGGTAAGCTTATTGACAAAAAATACGAAAAACCGCTCGTCACACATCCTGTAACCTTAAATATGCATCAGGTTGATACCGTTGAGACTCAGGAAACAACAACGGATGAAAGTGGGAACTACCGTTTTGGAGATTTGCCGCTGGATGCGAGTATCCATTACACCGTCTCTATCGCTTACGAAGGCACAGACTACACAGAGACAGACCTGGTTTTGTCTACCTGGGCACCAAATCTCACAGTCAACTTTGAAATCGGTGCGTTTACAGATGACAGGTCGAAAGTTCAGATTAAAGCACATACAGTTGTCATCGGCCCCCCGCCCCCCGACCATGCGCCGGATGGGGCACTCTCCGTTATGGAGGTGCTACAGGTTGAGAACAAGAGTGACATGCCGTTTCAAACCGAGCACGACAACCAAGCTGTCGGACTGCATTTAGGCATCCCTGCAGGTTATGAAGCATTCCAGGTTCACACGCAACATGAACTTGCGGTAAATCCGAAGACGCAGCAGGTTATTCTCAACAATCCGTTACCGCCTGGCACATTGGAATTAGGATACGCGTACATTTTGCACGTTGAAGGAAACGATTTTGATTTATCCCGTTTCCTGAATTTTGAAACCGAACTCGCTTATATCTTTGTGCCTGCTGGAATCAACTTTAAACCACAATCCAAGCGGTTCAGTTTAGAGCGTCGCGAAATGATTCACAATAGGAACTACACAATTTACCATAATGCGCCTGCAGACAGTTTCTCGGCCGGCGCGACGGTTGACTTCAAACTGAAAATCTTTAACCCGGAGGCGCTGCAAGCAAAAGACTTAGGGCAGATGGTACTCATCGCTGTTGCGGCTGCACTGGCTGGCGGGTTTCTCGCCGTTGCAATTTTCAAACTCCGGCGCGCGGGAAATCAGCGTGTCTCTTCTACAGAAGGAAACGGACAGAATCAGAATTCTACCGATGTCGGTTGGCTCCGTAAACTTAGCGATGCCGACCTCGAGCATGTGCGCGTTGCTAGGCTGGAGTTCATCGCCTATCTTGATGAAATGCACGAAAAACAGGACATTTCGGAACGGGTTTACAACCGATTGCGCAGAGAGCAGACCGAACGGCTCACCGAGCTCCTCGCGCAACGCAAGGCGCGCGGCTTAAATCAGTAGGCGCGATGTCCGAGAGGGCTGATTCCCCCGCAAAGCGGGGTGATAGCCTTTTGGCGATTTCGTATCATGTCAGAACACCGCCCGCCCTTATAGAAATACAAAAAAGAGGTTTAGATGACTAGCAAACACCATACCGCTGATTTGATTGTCATGTTGGGCCACATGGACGAAAACGTTCGGAACACTGCTAAAGCAGAATTGATTGCTATCGGCACACCAGCCGTTCCGCAGCTCATTGATGTTCTTACCCAAGAGTGCTGGCACATATCCGGGTACGGTGCCGAGTTCTACACCCACATCGAAGAATCCGCTTTTCCAGCCTACATGGAACAGATGGCGAATCAAGCTGCGGAAGTATTGGCGCGAATCGGAGAGGCTACCGTTCCTGCGCTTACAGCAGAACTCACAAGAGCCGAACGAGAATTTTCGGAATGGCTTTACAGATACTTTCGCCCCAAGCAAACCGACCGCCTCATCGCGATGTTGGCATCCGTCAAAAAAGGAGAGTAAATGTGCAGCGAAGACCGGATAGCCGACTTAATTGACGATTTGTCGGATATAGAGGACGACGTTCGCGATGCTGCGAAGGCAGAATTGGCTGATATCGGCGAACCTGCTATCCCACAACTCATCGAGGCCCTCGCCGAAAACCTCTGGGATATCCCAGACCAGGCTGCCGATATTTTAGCGGAAATCGGCGAACCTGCAGTGCCTGCTCTGATGGAGCAGTTGGAGACTGTCGGGCGACACCATGCACTCTGTATCAGCACAGCCCTCGCCCGAATTGGCAAAACTGCCATTCCAGCCCTGACTGCGGCGTTAACCGATATAGATGAAGAGGTTCGGGAATATGTAGTTCGTGCCTTCAGCAGTATGGGGCACGCGGCGCTCGGCGCGTTACCCGCTCTTATACAAGCACTCAGCGATCCCGGTGAGGAAGTCCGAACCTATACGGCGTACGCGCTCGCGAACATCGGAGAGGATGCAGCGGAAGCGGTGCCTGCCCTCATCACTGCCCTAGAAGATGATTCCGAACGCGTCCAGCAGCACGTCGCTTTTGCCTTGGATAAGATTGGCACCCCGGAGGCACAAGCAGCACTCAGAGCTTTGTTGTAGCCAGAGAGGAGATAAATCATGTCTGAAGCAAGACAGAAACATGATAGTGGAAAAA
Source organism: uncultured Poribacteria bacterium (assembly GCA_958295855.1). GTDB lineage: Bacteria > Poribacteria > WGA-4E > WGA-4E > WGA-3G > CATQHH01. The sequence goes on from OY282383.1 coordinate 3,812,137, forward strand.
AGGATAGCATCCCTCGAAAACGTGCGAATGAACTTGATGGCAAAGCGTGGTTACGGTATTCAATTTCAGTGTGGAGTGATGTCAGGAAAACAAAACCTCGGCGGAGGGAACATATCCAATGAGTTTAATTAGCGCAGTGGGACATAGCTACACGCAATTTGAACAGACACACCATGATAGGAGGCGCGGGTGTATGAAATTTGCTATTTCTGAAAACGTACTGCCCGATAAACGTTGTGGCAAATTTGTGACATTAAAATAAAAACTTGAAAACGGCACCGAAATATGGTATAATTAAGAAAAGTAGAATCTATCAATTGTTTACTAACATGATCTCACAAGCCTCGTTAAGAAAGCAGGAATTAAGCGAGGTAACCAATAGCCAAACGCATTTGCCTACAATCAGAAAGGAGCCAAGATGGCAAAATACGATTTTGTAATCGCTGTAGGAGGGGCACCTGGGCAAGGAATAGACTCTGTCGGGCAGGTTTTGACTCGAATCTGTGCCCGACACGGTTTGCACATCTTTACCTATAGTGCCTACCAATCCCTCATCCGCGGCGGGCACACCTTCCTTACTGCCAGAATCAGTTCTGAACCAGTCGCCAACCATGGCGACAAGTTGAATCTGGTTATTGCCCTAGACCGGAACAGCTTGGAGACGCACCTCCCACACGTTGCCCCCGGCGGCACACTCATCTATAACAGCGACGATGTCAAACAGGCACCGGAACGCGATGACATACAGCTTGCACCTCTGTCCTATAAGGAACTGTCTAACAACACCGATAGAAAAAAGTTGATGCTAAATGTCTGTATGCTCGGTGCGGCGATGAAAATGGTGGGCGGAGATTTAAAGGTGTTTGAGGACATGCTTACTGTCCAATTCCTCAAACGCAAAGGGCAAGCAGTAGTCGACGCGAACGTCGGTGTTGCGCGTGCGGGCTACAATCACGCAGCCGAACATTTCACAGCATTTGACACGCAATTTCAGAAACAGGAACCGGCCCTCGCTGTGGTTGATGGCAATTCCGCGATGGCAATGGGCGGTGCTGCAGCTGGTGTCAAATTCTACTGCGCCTACCCGATGAGCCCCTCAACGGGTGTCCTACACTGGATGGCACTCAACGCTCGCGATCTCAGCATCATGGTACGCCAATGTGAGGACGAAATTAGCGTTGTGAATATGGTCATCGGTGCTGCACATGCTGGATGCCGCGCGATGTGCGCTACTTCCGGTGGCGGTTTCGCTCTCATGTCGGAAGCCATCGGCAGTGCCGGGATGATGGAAATTCCTATTGTCGTCATTAACGTCCAGCGCGGCGGCCCCTCCACAGGCTTGCCCACAAAGACGGAACAGGGCGATCTGTGGCAGATACTCGGTGCAAGCCAAGGCGATTTCCCGAAGATTGTTGTCGCTCCTACTAGCATCATAGACGGCTTTGACACCATCCCGGAGGTTTTCAATCTCGCAGATAAGTTCCAATGCCCTGCCATGGTCCTCTCCGATTTGACGCTCGCCATGGGCTTTACGACGTTTGAACCAGACGCTATCAATTGGCAACCGGAAATTGACCGGGGTGCCCTCATCAGTGGCCCTGTGCAGCCGGATGGAGAATACCTACGTTACGCAATTACCGATAGCGGGATTTCACCGCGAGCACTTCCAGGCACCCCTGGCCACCTGCACGTCGCCGCTACCGATGACCACGATGAAGACGGCACTTTGATTAGCGATGAATTCACCAATCCGCATAAGCGACGCGACATCATGGAAAAACGGCAACGGAAGATGGATGGCATTACTGCGCTCCTTCCTCCTCCGACTTTTGAAGGCCCTGAAGATGCCGAAGTCACACTCGTTGGGTGGGGTTCCACGCACAGTGTCATTGGGGAAGCCGCTGCGTTGCTAACCGAAGCCGGCATTGCCACTAATCACATCCATTTCAAGTGGCTCTATCCGATGGACGAGGATGCAGTCAACGAAGTGCTTGCAAAATCCGCGCACTCCATTATCGTTGAATGCAACTATACAGGTCAATTCGCACGGTTCCTGCGAGGTGAGACCGGCTTTACGGCCGATAGCCACATCCGTAAGTACGATGGCGAACCGTTCATGCCGCACCATATCGTTGACGGCACCCGTGAACTTTTAACCGGCAAAACCGACCTCTACGTGCCATACCAAGAAATTGTTGTCTAACAAGGGAGGATGAATCAGATGGCGAAACGAGAAAGACGTATCAAAGGTGCACCTACAGCGAAAGACTTTCAGAGTGATACCCGGCCCGATTGGTGTCCTCAATGTGGCGATTACGGGGTTCTCCGTGCCCTCCAAAATGCTTATGCAAAATCGGGACGTGGGAATCATGAACACCTCACCGTAAGCGGAATCGGATGCTCCTCTAACACCCCTGGCTATGTCAGAACTTATGGGATGCACACCTTGCACGGCCGTGCTTTGGCAGTAGCGACCGGCGCCAAACTCGCCAATCACAATATGAACGTTGTGGTGACTGGCGGGGACGGAGATGGATACGGCATCGGTGGTAACCATTTCGTTCACACGATGCGAAAGAATATAGATCTCCTCTACATCGTCATGAACAACCAGATTTACGGGTTAACCATTGGCCAAGCCTCACCAACCAGTATGTTGGAGATGATAACTAAAAGCACTCCGTTTGGCAACATAGAGGCACCGCTCAATCCCATTGCTATGGCAATTGTCACTGGTGCGACTTACGTTGCCAGAGGCTTTAGTGGTAACCCAAGGCAACTCGCTGACTTGATGTACGAAGGCATGCAACACCGCGGATTCGCCCTCATTGATGTTTTCAGTCCATGTGTTACCTTCAATCTGGATAATACCTTTGACTTCTTCAAACCGCGTGTCAAGGAACTTGAAACCCACGACACGAGCGATAAGGGCGCAGCCTTGGAACAGGCAGTCAAGTGGGGAGACGAAATTCCGATCGGCCTCTTTTATCAGGATACCAGCCGCCCTGCCTTGGATGAGATGGAGCCTGTTCTGGAAAATGGGCCTATGGCGCATCAACCCCTCGGTATTACTGAGGAACAGGGTGAAGCAATTATTCGGCGCATGATGTAAAGAACCGGGAAAGAGCGGAAATGTGGAAAATTGGAGGACTGGAAGGTGGGAAGATTGGGTGGAAACACACTCTCCATCTGGCCTTCCAGCCTTTGCATTTTTCACCGGTTAGAGAATCGTTCATACTCCTGTGCCTGTGTGCTTACGGAGAACCCGCGGAGCGGGCCTGCTACTTTTAGGGAATCGTTCACGCCATGCGCCTTCGTGCTTCCTATATCACAAAGAACTTCGGGCACCGCGCAATTGTTAAAAACGTCACTATCGCCGTACAGCCTGGAGAAGTGGTGACGATTTTCGGGCCCAACGGTGCCGGTAAAACGACACTCATCAAAATTCTCGCAACCCTCCTTCGCCCTACATCTGGACAGCTTGAGATTGAAGGCACGGATGCTATTGCGCATCCCTTGCAGGTTCGCAGTGTACTCGGTGCAATACTTCATGAACCTTTGGCTTACACTGCATTGAGCCCTTATGAGAATCTCAAGTTCTTCGGGCGCATGTATGGGATTGCGCAGCTAGAACAACGATGTACAACGCTTCTTGCTGAAGTCGGGTTAAGCCGCTTTGTACATGAACCGCTTCATGTCTTCTCACGCGGCATGACGCAGCGCTTTATGATAGCCAGAGCCCTGCTCCATCACCCTTCGGTGTTATTATTCGATGAACCCTTCTCTGGACTAGATGCCGTAGCCAAGGAGTTTGTCCTCCGGCGCATTGCACAAGAACGACAGAACGGCAAAGGCGTAGTCATCACGACGCACAGTACGGAGTTGGGATACCTCGCAGGCACAAGGTTTTTCTTTATGGTGAACGGCGAACTTGAGGAGGTTGCAAGCAAAGATGAGATCTCATCGGAAACATTACTGCATTTGTATGAGGATAGATTGATAAACCGTGCGCCATCGGCATAATTTCGAGGTTGAAAGATCAGAAACTTCCGACGAGATTTTCAAGAGGTTTGCCACTATTGAAAATAGTGGTGAAACATTCTTTCAAACTACAGCCGAAAGCACTGGTGCTGAGCTTAACGAAAAACATGAAGGCACTGCGTCAAATTGGCTCGCTGATTCACAAAGACCTTGCGCTCCAATTCCGTTCAAAGGAGACCTTGGCATTAATCTTCGTTTTTAGTGTGCTGGTTGTCCTCATTTTTGCTTTTGCATTCGGTCCGATTTTCCCTGAAAAGGTAGAACGTGGCAAATTAACCGCCAGTGTCCTCTGGGCAGCATTCATTTTTGCAGGAATTATTACCTTGAATCGTTCATTTGCAGTTGAACGATCGAACGGTGCATTGCACGGCATACGGCTTACCGGTGTTGATGCCAGCAATCTTTACCTCTCCAAAGTCGTCAGCAACCTCGTTTTTCTGTCCCTATTGGAAGTTGTTATCACTCCTATCGCACTGCAGTTCTTAGATCTGCTTGATATGGTGACAGTGACAATGTTGCTGAAACTGCTTGGTGTGTTGAGCCTCGGTACGCTTGGCTTTTGTGCAGTCGGTGTGCTGTTAGCAGGCATGTCAACTAGTGCAAACGGCGGCGAAAGCCTGCTCTCCGTTATTCTACTTCCGCTCGTCTTCCCAATTATTATGGGCGGCGCGAAATGCACCGTTTCTCTTTTGGTAACTGGTGGGTTGGATGGTGGGTTTTGGCTGAAGCTGTTGGTGGGGTGTAGTCTCGTCTTTTTGGCATCCGCGTATCTACTCGCCGATGCCGTTATTGAGGAATAGTTAAAGGAGAAGTAAATTGTCAGAAATTATTCACATCCATGCACGAGAGATATTGGATTCACGGGGTAACCCTACGGTTGAAGTTGACGTTAATTTAGCATCAGGGGCATTTGGGCGTGCGGCTGTCCCATCTGGTGCCTCCACCGGCGAACACGAAGCGGTTGAACTTCGCGACCAAGACGCGAACCGCTACCTGGGCAAAGGCGTTCAGAAAGCTGTTAACAATGTCAACACTGTCATCGCCGATGCCCTCGCCGGGCAAGAGGTCTTTGCACAAAGTGAGATTGACACTGCAATGTGTGAACTTGATGGCACCGAGAACAAGAGCCATCTCGGCGCGAACGCGATCTTAGGCGTTTCCCTCGCGGTTGCCACTGCAGCGGCAGATGAACTCGGACAACCCCTTTATCGCTACATTGGCGGAACAAACGCCAAAATGCTCCCGTTACCGATGATGAATATTCTCAACGGAGGCTCCCATGCCGACAACAACGTTGACATCCAAGAATTTATGGTGATGCCAGCGGGTGCCAACACCTTCGCTGAATCCCTGCGCATGGGTGCCGAAATCTTTCACAATCTCAAGGCGGTCTTGCAGGCGCGCAACTATAACACGGCAGTCGGCGATGAAGGCGGTTTTGCGCCCAATCTACAGTCTAACGAAGAAGCCATCCAGGTCATCCTTGAAGCGGTAGAACGGGCACATTACATTCCCGGGGACGATGTCCTCTTGGCATTGGATGCCGCCTCCAGCGAGTTTTACAATCGGGATACCGGCACCTACGAATTAAAAGCAGAGGCACAACCGGTAAAATTGCCCGAAGAGATGGTTGCATTTTATACGGAACTCTGTGGGAAATACCCAATCATCTCAATTGAAGACGGCCTGGACGAAAACGATTGGGAAGGCTGGAAACAATTGACCGAGGCCATCGGCGATAAGGTTCAACTTGTCGGGGACGATCTGTTTGTCACTAATACTACCCGCTTGAAGCAGGGAATTGACGAGGCCATTGGCAACGCTATCCTGATCAAAGTCAACCAGATCGGCACGTTAACAGAGACGCTTGATGCGATTGAGCTTGCCCGTCGCTTCAACTATACTGCTGTCGTTTCACACCGGTCGGGCGAAACGGAAGATACCACTATTTCCGACCTCGTCGTTGGCACGAACGCCGGACAAATAAAAACAGGTTCACTCTCCCGTACCGACCGCGTCTGTAAGTACAACCAGCTCCTCCGCATTGAGGAAGAACTCGGTGAGAGTGCGATATTTGATGGTGCCCGGGTCTTCTATAATTTGGGAAAGCCAACTTATTAATTCTTCCTTGCGTCAGAAACCTCCGACGAGATCTATAGTGCATTGTTAGACCTGTCTTGCCACCTGATTTCTCCGCAAGGAATAACGAAAACTCTACTCAATTTGGTATTAGTACAGAGACAGCCGTTGTGCTGTCCCAAAACGTCCTGTTTAAGGTACGTCTTATGCACATTTTTCGATTCATCTTATTTCTCATCACGCTCGCCCTACTGTTGGTGAGCATTGATCAATTCATGAAAGGTTATCGCGACTGGGAACAGGCACAACTTGCCGAGGCAAGCTACCGCGCCGAGATTGAGAGCCTTGAAGCCAAGCGCGACAAACTCAAGCACCACGTCGAAATGCTGAAAATTGACGAGTTAACGAAAGAACGTCTTGCCAGAGAACGACTCGGTTATATTAAACCCGGCGAGATTAAGTTTAAAATTGCCAAACCCAATGCTACTGAATGATTGTTACTATATTCGCCCAAAGGCAAAGGGCAGGTTCCCCGCTTTGCGGGGGCACTAGCCTTATGCAGTTTTGCTGCCGCCCGGGGCAAGATAGGAGAATTCCAATGATATATCAACTTTTAGCGATGTTGCCTAGAGATAAGTATACCCCCCACCGATGCCATAAATCCCCAAAGGCAAAGGGCAGGTTCCCCCGCTTTGCGGGGGTGATAACCTTACGCGGGATTTTTGGTTTACTCTTGTTAATGACAGCAATGTTTTCAGGATGCGAGAAGATGCAACAGGTCGTTGCCCCTGACAAGGTAACAACGAGCAAAGCCTGTACAGATGGCACGCGCGTTCTCAACGTAGGCTTCTATGCCTATTTCGCCCCCATCAGTTACAGTGCTGACGAAAATGCGGACTCCGAGGAATTCAACACGCATCGGGGTTATGAAGCAGACCTGTTGACTGCCCTTGAAGCCATGGAAGGTGCAGGTTTGTCCTTTTCTAGAACGGCTATCGCCGAATGGCCCGGCATTTGGCTCAAGTCTGCCGAGCCAGAATACGATATCATCGGCGGCGGCATCACAATTCTGGAGTCTCGCACCCAAGATGAGACAGGTACCCCGCTCGTCACCTTTACGTCGGGCCATATCAAGTTTCGCCAATCCCTGCTCGTTCGCACCGAAGATGCAGAACGCCTCGCGACACATGCAGAACTGACTCAAGATGTGCGCGTTGGCGCGCTTTCCGGTACGACAGGAGAAGCACGCTTGCTGGAACTGACAGGGCTTGTTGATGCTACCGGTGTTCTCGCGGAGGGAACACGCATTGAGACACTACAAGGCACTGTTGTTGCTGATGGCACAGCGGATTACAGGATTACTGCCGCCGAAGCTTCCCCGAATTTGGCGGGGAGAAGCCATCTCTACCCACCTGCCGAGAATATGCCCCACGTCATCTATCTTGGAGACGAACTGGGTGAATCGGAGTTGCTTGAAGCCCTGGCTGCAGGTAGTATTGATGCCGTCGCCAGAGGAGAAATAGGCAATCGTGATGCTGTCCAGGCCTCTGGGGGCGCGTTTGTCGTCACTGCCCTTGACGCGCAGGTTGAATATGGAGGGTTTACCCTCGCCCTGAAAGATGCCGAACTTGCCGTGTGTATTGATGAAAAGATTAATTACCTCACCGATAGTAAAAACATCGGTTATGGCGAGTGGTTACAGAATCCTTCGGTATTCATGAACCGCGCCCAGATGTGGAACGCCGAGGCGCAATAAAAAGGACTCAACAAGGCTCTTATGGAGAAATAGATTTTGAGGATATGGTGCCGTAATCGTCATCACAAAATAAAGAGGCCGGCATGATTGCACCCTGCCAGCCTTTTTTCATAAGAAACCCGATTTGGACAACGGACAAATCGGAGCAGAAACTGAATTGATGAAAACTCGTTTTTTTATAGTGGGCTTGCTGGATGTCCCAAATCCAGAAGCGTTACAGTACCGTGTAGATGAACTGCGGGCCCAACTGATGGGTGATGCCTATTTTAAAAGCGTGCCATCTATGCAATCGAACGCACGAAAAACTGCCCTCGCATTTCACGCTAAGGATGACCTCCCGGAAGTGCGAAGAGATGTTTTCAGGCTTTTAGGTGAAACTGAAGGCTTGAAGTTCTTTGCTGCTGTTACGGACAAATTGAGTGTCTTGGAATACGTACGCCACAACAAGGACCGAGAGCCCAATTATCACTATCGTCCCAACGACCTTTACGACTATTTGACACAGCATTTGTTCAAACAAAGGTTACGTCAGCCTGGTAGATGTGATATTATACTCTCAAGACGCGACAGATTTGACAGATCTGCTTCTTTGCGGGAGTTGGTTGAAGCTGCCCGCATCCCATCGAAAACCACACAATCGAACGTGACAGGCGATACCACCGTTCACATATCTTTAGCAACCCCGAAGGAACATGCCGGTTTGCAAGCGGTTGATTACTTTGTTTGGGCATTACAGAGACTCTATGAGCGGGGCGAAGAACGGTACCTAGCCTATCTATGGAAGGCTGTCCGGCTAGTTCACGATACGGACGACAGACGAGAAGCGGGTTATGGCGTGTCTTATACACAAAGCAAGCCACTCACAGCGGAATGCCTAAGGTGGAGAGAACAGAAATAAATAAGCCAGGGACAAGTATATAACAGGATGGCGCGAACCGCAGCTCGGCAATCACGCGGCATGGAGCCGTTCGTCCCTGGCTTATTCTTAAGTATAAGATATCTGGGCCGTAATGTCAAGTTTTTCTGGGGGAAAATCTGTATTTGCGCGGATTCTATGTCAACAGTGCTGCAGATGGCCCCGAAAAATGAGAAAAGCCAGAGATATAGAATTGCGCGAACCGCGGCCCGGCAATCACACGGCATGGAGCCGAATTTTTGTCCACTGGCTTATTTTTTAAAGTATAACACATTGAATTACCACCATCCCAAATAACAGGGCATCTATCTTGGAGACAAACTGGGTGAATCGGAGTTGCTTGAAGCACTTGCCGCAGGGAGTATTGATGCTGTCGCTAGAGGCGAAAGCGGCAACCGGGATGCTGCCGGGGCGCGTTTGTTGTCACCGCCCTTGACGCGCAGATTGTGTTATGATAGAATATAGGGTATGTTGGAATGAGTGGCCTAACAGCGCAAACGATTTGCAATCGCCGACAGCCCTGACGACTCACGGGATGAAGGTATGAAAACCAAACCGATTCAACTTCAATTCTACACGAAACCGGATTGTCCACTTTGTGACGAGGCAAAATCAGTGCTGCAAAGCATCTGCGCGAAGGCATCGTTTATTGTGGTGGAAGAAATTGACATCACGAAGAATCTGGGGCTATTTACGAAATATAAACTTATGATTCCTGTGCTTGAATTGGATGGGCACCCCCTGTTTGTGCATCGCGTCGTCTATTGGAAGTTAATCTGGCAGCTGCGATGGCAGTGGTTTCGGAGGCATTTCACCGGTAAGCGGGATTTGTAATCCCGACACAAGCAAGGTAGTAGGCACACGCCGTTGTGCCGTAACAAGGTAGGAGGGATTTGTAATCCCGACATAAGTCAGAATCTGAGGAGATAACCATGGCATTTCCATCACATGGTACAACGCACCGTTCAACGGTAACAGGCACGCGAGGCATGGTGACAAGCGCGCATCCGCTTGCAAGCCTTGCCGGCGCGCGCATGTTGCTTGCCGGCGGCAACGCGTTTGACGCAGCAGTCGCCGTTGCCTCAACGCTCAATGTCGTTGAACCGTATATGTCGAGCATTGCTGGCAACGGGTATATGTTGCTTTACAGCGCGAAAGAGAAGACACACCGCGTGCTAGACTATATGGGTACTGCACCTTATGCAGCAACGCTGGATGCCTTTCCGACGCTTGAAAGCCAACAAGTTGGCATTCGAGCAGGTATGGTACCCGGTGGATGTGGTGGGTGGCTGGCACTCTTAGAGCGTTACGGAAGTATGCATCGTGCAGACATCTTTGCCCCAGCGATTGAATCGGCAGAAAACGGGTACGCCGTTACGGTGAAGAATGCAGAATTCATCGCAGGTGCACAGCCTTATTTTTCGCCGAAAGCTGAGGAAGTTATCGCCTCGCGGGGCAGAACACCCCGCCCCGGCGAGGTTTTGGTGCAGAAGGATTTGGCACAGACGTTCCGCCAAGTTGTTGAAGGCGGGGCAGAAGCGTTCTATCAAGGTGACATTGCCAAAGAGATTGTCCGGTTCTCTGAAAAGACGGATGGGTTAATCACCCAAAAGGATTTAACTGACTTTGAGGTGCAGTGGCAGGAACCTGTCTCCATTACCTACAAAGATTACGAAGTCTACTGTCCGCCACCGCCGTGTTCGGGGTTTCAGTACTTAGAGACGCTGAATATTTTAGAAAATGACGAACTCGGTGCACTGGGACACAATAGTGCTGAATACCTGCATCTGCTGATTGAGGCGATTAAGCTGGCGAGCGCGGATAGGGCAGAACACGCCCCGCACCCCAATCCGCCGATCGAACGGTTGTTATCAAAAGGCTATGCACGTACACAACGCGGGCGCATCGGCGAACAAGCCGCAGTCAGCGGCGGAGAACGCTGGACAAAGGACAAACTCCCCGGTGAAATCCGCACTAACGACTGGACAACCGAATGCACAACCCACTTTGACACCGCTGATGCGGCGGGTAATATCGTCGCTGTAACGCAGAGTCTTGGACAACCCTTCGGCTCAGGGGTGATTCTCGGTTCAACAGGAATGTTTCTCAACAATTTTATGAACTGGTTTGACCGGAGCCCAGAGAGTCCGAACGCTGTCGGCCCGCATAAACGGATAGAGATGTGCATGTCGCCGTGCCAAGTTTGGAAAGGCGGGACTCCGTTCGCCGCGATTGGCACACCGGGGAGCCACGGCATCCTTCAGACAACGCTGCAGATGGTGTTGAATCTAATTGAGCACGGGATGAACATTCAGGCGGCGATTGAGGCACCGCGCATTCGCTTGGTAAACCCGGGCACGCATGTCAGTGTGGAAGGCCGTATTCCTGTTGCTGTCCGCGCAGCGTTAGAAGCACGTGGACATGATGTAGAGGTGTTGCCCAATTGGACAGCCACTGTGGGCGGCGGACACGGTATCGCCTTTGAGCCCGCAGAGGGAAGTTTCATGGGTGGGGCAGATCCGCGGCGTGATGGATACGCGATAGGTGTGTAGTCTGGCAAAACTTTCTAGAACCTATCTCATAAATAATTGAAATAACTCAGGATATATTGTAGGGCGAGGGCCCTATGCCTCGTCATGCATTTTTGTCCGAAAGCAAAACTTAAGGAGAAAATATGCAAAGTTTTCGCATTTTGAGAATAAATCTTTTTTTCGCATTAGGGGTACTTTTAATCTGTGGTTGTGACACAATTCAGAACACAATCCTTTCTGAATCACCGAGTGAGCTAGACACTGCACCGCTTCGCGTAACCATGGTATATCCAACCGGTTGTGTTGGCAGTTCGGCTTACTGTGATAGTTTCCATAACGGTGTCAAACGTGCTGAAGCAGAACTTGGGATTAACCTCACTGAGATTAGCGGGATGGAAAGCGATGCGGTAGTGGCAGAAATGCAGTTGAGGGAGGCTGCGCAAAATGCCGACCTCGTTTTAACAGCAGGTTACCAAATGGAAGGGGCCCTCTCTCGCGTGGCCGCTGAATTTCCCGATGTCAAGTTTGCAATTTTTGATGTTGCGCTTGATGTTCCGAATGTAGCCGCCATCAACTATAAGGCAAACGAAGGCTCATTTCTGGTAGGGGCTATTGCGGCCTTAAAAACGAAAAGCGGTAAAATCGGCTACATTGGCGGCGCGGATGTTCCCTTATTACAAGAATTTGAAGCCGGTTATGTCGCTGGAATTCAAGCTATCAATCCAGACATGGAAGTTTCCATAGAATACATCAGCGAGGATGCAACCGGTTTCAGGCAACCGGATAAAGCGAAAGAACTGGCGTTAGCACAATATGAGAGCGGAATTGATGTGATTTACGTCGCTGCTGGCGGCTCCGGTCAGGGAGTGCTTGAAGCCGCTCAAGCGCAAGAAAAATATATTATATGGGTTGACTCCAACGGTAACCACCTCGCCCCCGGGATAGTCCTGACAAGCATGGTGAAAGAGCTTTCGGCTTCTGTGGAGAAAATCATCCGTGAAACCGTTGACGGCAATTTTATGGCAGGGGTTCGATACTTAGGACTCGAAGATGGCGGTGTCAGTTATGCCCTTGATGAACACAACCAGCCGTTACTTTCAGACGACATCGTAGCAACCGTTGAATCGCTGAAGGCGGACATCATTGCTGGCGAGATTGTGGTGCCGAATCAGGTTTCACTCCCGCGCGAGTAGAACCGGTAATAGCATTGCTGTAGGACAGGTTTCCTCGCCTGTCCTTGCGGCGACTAAAGGCAATAGTTATAATATCTCTTCGCTCTTGCCTGAAACAATTGACTTTTGACGAGTTTTGTGTCTTCCTTTCAAAAACGTGTAATTATGCGACGCACACAATTGAAGTGAGGAGTTTTATGATCAAAGAATACCCGTATCCAGAATACGAGGGCAGGCGGAGTATAGGGCTTGGAATTTTGCTAACCTTGATTACCTGCGGTATCTATGGGCTTTACTGGCAATACAAGCAGATGGAGATACTGAATGCTTGGCTTGGAAGCAACGAGTTCTCTTTTTGGAAGTGGTTTTTTCTTTCCATCATTACCTGCGGTATCTATGCGATTTATAACGAATACAAGATGGGACAGAGTATCAACACAGTACAGTCTAAAAACAATTTCTTTGTCACGTCGAATCTTTCCATCATCTGTCTTCTCCTGACACTTTTCGGTTTGGGGCTCGTTACAACCGCTATCCAACAACATCATATCAATAATTTTTATACTGAACGTGCCAATGTTTAATCATACTTTTCTCTCTCGTCTATTTCTTATCGGATTAGGCGTAGTCGGAATCTATACCGCAGTGTCTGAAGTACCACCTGAAGAGGTTTCGTTGATTCCGTGTCTATTTCATTCGTTGACAGATGTGGTATGTCCTGGATGTGGCATGACACGGGCATGCATCGCTTTAGTTCAACAGAAATTCGATGCTGCATGGGGTTACCACCCGTTCTCTTTTGTAGTTGTTGGATTGGCTATTGCAGCAGCATTCTTCCCAATGTGGTTAAAAAACACTTGGACCCGGCGTTCACCCCTAACCCAAAATTTGATTGTTATCAGCGGGATTATCCTTTGCCTATCTATCTGGTTCATGAAAATTAAGAATTTGTTGGGGTAACGTTAGCAGTACATTTTATCATAAGTGGCGTTTCACCTCTGATTTGCCTCGTTAGGGTACTATGTTTATACCTATGAAGCCTAATCACTCCGCAAGATAGTGCCTTTCGCGCCGACAATCCAACCCGAATTTTTGAAGAGATAAATGTCCTGCAAGTTGTGTTTCGCAGGCGTAGCGTAGCGATGCCACGTAGTGCCGCCATCTGTTGTGTGAAGAATTAACCCTTTTTCCCCAACTGCCCAACCTTCACTCTCGTTATGAAACACCACATCTCGCAAGCTGTGCTTCACCGGGTTCTTCTGCCGATGCCACGTCTTCCCACCATCGGCAGTATGGAGAATCAACCCGTTTGACCCCACAATCCAACCGTGCATTAGATTTGCAAAATGGACAGCGAATAACGGTTGCTCGACACCGCTTTGTTGCTGCAGCCACCGTTCGCCGCCATCTGGTGTATAGAGCACCTCTCCCTCTTCGCCGACAATCCAGCCGTGCTGAGTATCTACAAAATGGATGCTCCACAAGTGTTTTTCTGAAGGACTTCTCTGGCTTTCCCATCGGGCACCGCCATTCTGTGTATGGAGAATCGTACCGCGCCCGCCAACGGCCCAGCCTTCGGTTGTGCTCACAAAATGCAAATCCAAGAGTCCCCGTTTAGTACTCGCGTTTTGCAAGTTCCATGATTTTCCGCCGCTGCCGGTATAGTGCACCGTCCCAATGCTGACAATCCAACCGTTGTTTGGTGTCGTAAAATTAACCTGTGTTAGCGTATCTTTGGAGATGGATTTTGCACCGGATGCGGATGCCCAGGTTGTTCCGCCGTCGTTGGTGGCTAAGACAACGCCTTCTGTGCCGACTGCCCACCCACGTTTTGCATCTACGAAATGGACACCATAAAGATGTTCGCTTGTGCCGCTTTCAACCTTTTTCCACTCAAATTGAACTGTATCTTGGGAACAACCGAGGTACGCAATGCTTCCACATAAGAGAATAAGCACGAAGTAGTTCTTTTTTCGCATTTCAAGTCCCTCCAGAATAAAATTTTTATTGCATCTATTTGCTGAATCGTGCTAAACTACATTGTAGCAAATTCGCGGTGAATTGTCAAGTCTTATAGGAGTGCTACCGGAGCCATTCCGTTTTTGGTTTTTGAACAGATTTCTGGTTACAACCCAGTGTCCTGTCCCGAACTTGTTCGGGTATGGGAGCTCGGCTTGTCACCCGCGACACCTTGGCGCGGCGCTACCCCGCTCTCGGTGACAAGCGAGTCAAAACTGGCATAACTGGGGGACAGCCAAAGGAAGACGAAAATGAACCAAGACAAATTTGAAGAGATGGTGGTGTCCACGTTAGAGAGCATGCGCGCTGACTTTTCCAATATCAAATCCGATATGGCATGGATGAGAGGAAAGTTAGAGGGCCGGGCGGAGACACGTCATGTTGTCCTAACAGCGATTTCTATCATCGTCGCTGTCAGCGCCGTCGTCGTTGCCATCTTGAAATAAGAGCAGAGAGCACGGGTGGGGCTTTTTCGTCAATTTTCCAGCGTACGATAAGGTGACATTGGTGGGTGATATGGCATTGCGCTATGGGTAGTTGCCCCTGCTTTGCAGGGGTAGATACCACCTGCCGTTTCGGACGTTGTCCGAAACTTGATGCACTGGCTAACTTGTGTGTCGGGATTACAAATCCCTCCTACCTTAATTGTTTTGTGATTTGGTGCGTATTCTTGGGTTCGAAGTCTCCATCAAGCACAAGAGAACGCCACCCAATCAACTCACCAACCTGTTCTAGGAGTGCAGGTGTGTAAAATTTGACATAAAAATCTAAGCCGCTTCGGCGTGTGGGGCCCAAAACCGCTCCCCAGCGTTCTTTTTTAACAAACATATCAAAACTTGGTTTCCAAAAACTTCACACACCTTAGGAGCACTACATCAGCGTATTATGTACATCATCGGAATTGATGGCGGCGGGACAAAAACGGTCGGTATCCTATCAACAGAGAGGGGGCAACTCCTCGCACAAGTGCAATCGGGACCGGCAAACTACCATGTCGTTGGTGAAGCAGCAACACAGGCTGTTTTGGAAAGCGTCGTCAAGGCACTCTGTAACAAAGCAGGTATTCCGCCAACCAGCCCTATCCGCTTCTGTTTAGGAATGGCAGGCTTGGGGCGCGCCGAAGATAGAAAAGTCATTGGACAGATTTGTGATGAGATTGGCATCAGCCAGCGGATTCTGACGCACGATGCACACATCGCGCTGATTGGCGGCACCGGGAAGCAGGAAGGAGTCATCGTCATTTCTGGGACGGGCTCTATTGTCTACGGTATCGACGTTCATGGTGAAGAAGCACGCGCTGGCGGTTGGGGATATCTGCTCGGTGATGAAGGAAGCGGTTACGACATCGCCATAAAAGGACTGCGCGCGGTTGCTCGTGCCGATGATGGCAGAGGGAGCCCAACCCAATTGACAAACCGAATTCTCAATAACCTTGAACTGAACGAACCGAATGAACTCATTCGTTGGGTACACGCGGCAAGCCGGGATGCGATTGCACAGTTGGCTGAGATAGTGTTTCAGGTGGCAGAAACAGGGGACACCCTTGCGGAACAGATTGTCAATTCGGCAGCTGATGAACTTGCTTGTGCCGTAGATGTGGTGATTAAAGGGTTGGAATTCACAATGCCTTTTGATGTTGTTCTCAGTGGCGGCAATCTCGTGCATCAGCCGATGTTTGCAGACAAACTCCGCTGTCGGCTTGGGACAATTACACAGACTGCATCAGTGGTGCTTCCGAGACACGAACCGGCGTATGGCGCGGTGTTATTAGCACAGGTGAATTTGTAGTTTTCTCGTTAGGAGCGAGTGGGTATCGCCACCCCCGGCGCAGTAATAGGTGTCATATCACATGACTTGAATCGTAAGGGCGGTGCAGTGAATCTGGGTTAGAAATCCCTCCCACAAACAAGACAAATCAGGTTAATAATATAAGAAATAAAAAAGTTGTTCATTAAAATTCACAACTTGGTATAAAATGATTACAGAACAGCGAAATCCGAACTCAACCGACATCGATCTAAAGTCAACAGCAGAAATCGTTCAGATTTTTCACGAGGAAGACCGGAAAGCCGTCGAAGCAGTGACGGCTGTGTCAGATGCCATTGTCCAAGCAGTTGAGTCAGTCGTTGCTGCGTTTCGTCGCGGGGGGCGGCTGTTTTATGTAGGCGCAGGCACGAGCGGTAGACTCGGGGTGATGGATGCCTCTGAATGTCAGCCAACCTTCAGCACTGCCCCGGAGATGGTACAAGGTATTATCGCTGGGGGGGATGTCGCTCTACGTCGCGCTGTGGAAGGCGAAGAAGATAAATCTGAACGCGGGGCACAAGCCATTCGAGAACAGCAACTCACACCGAAAGATGTGCTCGTCGGCATTGCAAGTAGTGGACGTACCCCTTATGTGTTAGGTGCTTTGAAGGAGGCGTATGCTATCGGGGTAACAACGATATTTCTCTCTTGTGTGCCACCCGCAACTGAATTGAAGGAGTTTGTAACTCATTTCATTACGCCCATTGTCGGACCGGAAGTTATTACTGGCTCAACCCGGTTGAAAGCGGGAACAGCAACAAAACTAGTGTTGAACATGCTCACAACCGTTTCTATGGTAAAAATGGGCAAGGTTTACAACAATCTGATGGTGGATGTGCATGCGTCTAACGCAAAACTGGTCGAGCGGAGCATCCGGATTGTTCAGGCAGTTACCGGGGTTGAGGCTGCCATCGCCGAAGCAACTTTAGCGCAGGCGGCCGGACGCGCGAAGGTGGCAATTGTGATGCTGTCAAAAGCGATGAACGCAAACGACGCTATCGCGCTGTTAGAAAAACATAGGGGATTCCTGCGTCCAATTTTAGCAGAGGGCAGGGACGTGTAGGCAACATCCCCTATAAGCATAACGCCCTTTTAGGGCTTGAAGGAGAAACCTTATGGCTACGAAGGCTACGAAAGTAGGACTTGCCAAGACAGGCAGGCGACGTTCTAACGTTTTTGAGGCGTTAGACAATATCCGAGAGGAACTCGCACCTAAAGTTCGTGAGCAGGTGTTGTTGAAACCGAACTTCCTCTCCAGTACAAATCAACTCGCTTCATCGCATGTAGATGCGATGCGGGGCACACTTGACTTCCTGTTGAGTACACCTCAACCACCGAAAGAAGTAATTATCGCGGAAGGCGCGAATGAAAAATTTTCTGGTGAAGCCTTCCAGGTTTTCGGCTATGAGGCACTTGAAGCAGAATACGATATACCGCTCCGACTCGTGGATTTGCATCAAGAGACCGGATGGGTAGAAACCAAGGTCTTTCTTGCCGGGCGGGAAGAAGATACGGTGCGAATGCCAAAGTTGGTGCTGGACTGCCCTTGCACAATTTCTGTCGCAATTGCCAAAACGCATGATGCCGGCGTTGTGACACTTGCCATGAAGAATATGATTATGGGCACGCTGCACACGGCAGACCGGATTAAAATGCACGGCTATCATAGCCACGCAGACCGGGTGCTGCCGCGCGAAGCACAGACGCTCAATATCAACCTGCTTCGCCTCTCACGCCACCTTAAACCCGATATTGCTGTCGTTGATGGCACTGTTGGATTACAGGGCAACGGCCCCGGCGGCACTGATTCGGTCCCACTCGGTATCGCAATTGCGAGCGGCGATGTGTTCGCCGCAGATGCCGTTACCACAAAAGCCATGGGATTTGAACCGTTGGAGATTGGGCTCTTCCATTACGCAAACGAAATGGGTTACGGCACCGCAGATCTAAGCCAGATTGACATAGTCGGCCCCAGTGTGGATACGGTCGCGACATCGTTTAAGCCGCATGAGACAACTGAACTTCAATTCCAATGGCAGGAAGCGAGTCCTACGGAATATCTTGCTGCCAGCTAGCCCGGTATGAGCGAGCTCCCGATCGCGACACGCCTATAAGGAGAACTATGAAACTTTCCCGTAATGCGTTGATTCTGTGTTTACTTATCCTCGCGACCCCTGCGTGGACGTGGTGGGGCGGTGGACACGATATCCTCACACAAGCATCAGTGAAAGCACTGCCGGAAGAAATGCCCGAATTTTTCCGATCCGCCGAAAAAATGATCGCGCATTGTGTTTACGACCCGGACTTATCAAAGGGGCCCAGTACGCCACACGCTCGGCAAGCTGAGTACGGCGAACACTACTTTGATGTCGAACTGCTCAAAGAACACCCAATTCCAGAGGGACGCGAGGCACATATTCAGTTGTGTGCAGAGTTGGGAATTAGCCCGCGAAAGATAGGCACACTTCCATACGCACTGGCGGAATGGACTGAGCGACTCGCAGTCGCTTTCGCCGAGCATCGCAAATGGCCCGATAATACGATGATTCAGAACAAATGTTTTGTCTACGCAGGATTCCTTTCGCATTATGCCCAAGATATGTGCCAACCCTTGCATCTGACCATTCATTTTGATGGCATTGTTCAGGAAGACGGAACCCGCCTGCACGCCGGCATCCATGAGAAGGTCGATTCGTCAATTGAGTACTTAAAACTGAATCCAACAGTGTTGGCGACAGAACAACAGATTGAATCCGTCGGCGATTTGATGCCAGCGATTATGAAACAGATTAAGGCAGGACACAGCTTGGTAGATAGCGTTTACGCACTAGCGGCAGACCTGCAAGATCTGAAAAACCCTACATCTGCCTTGGTTGATTTTACAAATGAGCGGGCGCGTGAATCGGTGCGTTGGACAGCTTCACTCTATTTAACTGCGTGGCAGCTATCGGAAGACATCAAGTTGCCTGGTTGGCTTGACCGGGGACAAGCCGATGCGGACTCAGCGCACTAGAAACTATGCAGAGACATTCAGTTGTCCCGTAGCCTCGATTTGTGGTTAGCTGAACGACCTCAAGAGAGTCACTGATTAAGACGAGGCTATTCAGTTCGCTGTTGACTACAGAACAACTGAATAGCCCTCCTCGCCTCTGCTATTCTGAACGCAATATCTCAGCAGCTGCATGAATAACACCCAGTTTTTGCGCAGCGATCTCTGTCGTATTCACGGGCCGATCGGCGAAGGTGCCAAAGCCACAATCCGGATTCAGATAGATCTGTTCAGGGCTCCGATGCTTTAAGAGTGCGCGAACCTTGTCCAACACGAAATCCACAGATTCCACCTCCGTGGTCCGCGGGTCAATAACGCCCAGCCCTATCTCTTTATCCGGAGGCAGCTCGCCGAGCACATCAATGCTTCCCGCTCGCTCAGTCGCGTATTCCAGCACAAACTGATCGACGTTCATGCTGCTAAAATACGGAATCAGCAGATCGTAAGAGCCGCGAAGCAGCACCTCCTCTTGCTGGCTCCAGTTCCCGCGGCAGACGTGGAGTGCAGTTTTCATCTCCCCATTTATCCCATCAACCACGCGATTCATCAATTCCACAGCAAAATTGAGTTCCTCTTCTGGACTGCTTTTCTCCGAAAGTGCCGCACACATAAACGTGTGGGTTTCATGCGGTCCCGTGAAAGCCACCTCGGTTAACACTGGCTCATCGAACTGAACAAATTGACAGCCGGCCTTTTGTAGTTCGTGCAACTCCGCGCGGAGCACCGCGACCACATCGTCCCCCAGCGATTCTTTATCGGGATAAAATTCGTAGGAGAGCCGCTTCACCCACATAGAACGGGTCAAGAGATACGGCCCTGGCAGCGTGGCTTTAATCGGTTTTGTCGTATGCCGTTTGAGAAATAGATAGTCATTCAACACGAGTGGGGAGATGCGAGCCAACTTTCCATCAACTACCGGATTTTTCAGTGCAAACGCGGGGACATCCAACGCATTGAGTAATTGTTCAAATGCTGCTTTATCCTCAACATAATCAAGCATTTCCGCAAGCGTCATCAACCGGATCCCGTCAATACACTCGGTGATGAAGGAATAAAAATTGTCGCGGCGTTGTTCACCATCGCTGACGATATCGACACCGGTTGTCTCCTGCAGTTTGAGACTTTCAAGGACTGCCTCGTCTGCAATGGCGTTAAAGTCGGTGGCCGCAATCCGACCTCTCTGTCTGTTTCGTAATGCCCGTGAAACTGTCCGTGAGCGAGGCAAACTCCCAACGACGGTCACGGGAAACTGTGGTAAATTTTTCATGTGCTAACCTCCTCCGCTAAACCTAGTAGACTTTGCTACGGTGCCCAATTTGGTGAACGATAACCTCTCTAGCGCGCTTATCAAATGAATAGAGGATTCGATAATGTTTAGCAACTCTTAAACTGAACTTTCCTTTGTGTTTGCCTTTCAGTGCTTTGTGATGCTCATCGTCAGGATTTTCGCACAGCCGCTCCAGTCTCCTGCGAACCCGCCGGGCTATCGTAGGAGGCAAACGCGCCAAATCCAATTCGGCACGCGGGTCCATCACTAACGTATACATTGTCACTCTATTCCTAACTTTTTGAAAACCTCTTCCATTGGGATGGATTTGACCCTTCCAGCTTCGTAATCTGCTATGCGCTGGTCGAACTCTTCTGCGAATTCAGGCCGCATCTCTAGCCCCTCATCCGGATCGTAATAGTAATCCTCCATGGCGAGTTCCAAAAGTTCATAGGCGACGAAAAACTCCCGAAATGCAGCATCCAATTGCTCGGTTGAGGCATTCTGTTCAAGCAACGCGGCGAGCCGTTCCCGCGACTTGAAAAGTTCCTCATTGACAAGAATGTGGAGCAACTCGCGGAATTCAGCGGGAGGCAACGCGACAATTTTTTTCTCTGGCATCGCATCGCTTTCTAAGTAGATTCCCATGCGTCTAAAGATTCGCTGTTCACGTGTCGTCTTGCGGTTCGCGAGGATATGCTCGCGTTGCCGTTTGAGCTTTTTGGCGAGTGGTGTGGACGCGTCTAGCCCGTGGAGCGCATCATCTTCATATTCTTCAAACCAAAACCCCAAATCTTCTGTGTCACCGTGAAAGTGGAAAAACGCCCCTTCCAGTGCCTCCCGAGGGCTATTCTTCGCCAGGGCTGCGGCGAGCCGTTCCCGCGACTTGAAAAGTTCCTCATTGACAAGAATGTGGAGCAACTCGCGGAATTCAGCGCGGTTCATCTCCGCAATTTTTTTCATGATTTTCTCCTTTACGAAGATAGGTTTCAGTCCCAACCCCAATCTTTTTGATACGCCCGGCTTTAATGTCAGCACAGACTTTGAGTACAAGGCTTAAATCACGCGCAGCTCGACATTTATAGCCACATCCCGCGTCAACGTATTCGTCACAGGTGACGCAGCCAGCGTTTCCGCCCAAAGCGATTCCAACACCTCGTCATCTGCATCCGATGCGACATAAATTGCCCCGCGAATCTCTTTGAAACCGCTATGGCCCCCCTGTTCCGTGCCGAGAAAGACGAAGATATTGTCGATCTGGCCACTTAACGAAATCTCCAGTTCATCAATTTCTACTTTCTGCTGCGATGCCCGAATCTGAAACCCCATCGCCAAACAGGAGCCAAGCGCACCGAGGACATACTCCACTGCACTGGGCGCAGCATCCCGCACATCGAAACTCGCGGGCTGCCCTACCAACCAGGAATGGTTTCGGCAGAAAACCTTCGCCTGCATCCCGCCATCCCAATGAATGCGCGTCTGCCACCGATAATCTCGCGCTTGCTCGAAGGCAGCACCTGCATCCTGCTCGGCTTCACCCCGCTGCACGAAGTATTTATTGTGTTCTGTTGCCGGCCGCCACCCGAGGTAAGGGTTTTCAGTCATTCGGCACCACGCCGGGAGATCTTCTTTGACGCTGATTTCCGTACTGCGAATCTCTAAGACCTCACCGTCCGGCACTGCTTCCATCGATGTGCGAATGAGTAGCAATAACCCCGAACCGCAGTCAAGATTCCCGCCTTCGCATATATGGGGTGTATGAAGGGTATCTGATGCTTGTAAATCTTCTTCTCGCATGATGTTTTCCAAAAAGAATATATTTTTAGGTATCCGTAAGTACGCTTTAAGGAAGTTTTAAAAATAGTTTAGATAATTCCGGCCGTTAGTTTCAATTAAAGATGGGCTATAATCTTGGAAATTCGCGATTTAGACAATGAACTCAGAAATGAGAATCCCTCCCACGGAAATCCGCACCTACAAAGGAAATGAAGTTTAAGAAGTTAAACGGGTATTTTCCGGATTATTTTTTAATCTTCATAACGGATATATTCAAGGAACTTGGATTCGGAACCCTATTCCACAGCGGGAGGAATATTCTCATATCAGGAGTATAATACAAGGAATCAAATTGATCTAATCCCAGATCAAATTGGAGATGAAACCCATCCCATAAGGAAGCCTCTGCCACGCGAGGCAGAAACGCCCGTTCCTGATGTCAATAGGTGATACACGAACCGCCAGTGGTTAAGAATTCGACAGCCTTTGCGCCACCGACAATTAGGGCGGCATCTACCAAGTTATTTTGATCGAGGGCGCGCTTTTTGAAGCACGGGGAGCAGACCCAGATTGTCCCGCCGACTTCGGCGAAATCTGCCATGAGCTGCTGTAGCGGCGCGAAGCCTTCCTCGTGAATATCATTAGCATAACCGTTCTGCGAAAGATGCACACCCTCTGTGCTGAGGAACACAACCGTTTCCACGCCAGATGCGACGGAGGCGTTTGCAACAACAAAACCGACAGTCGCTTTGTCGGTGTTGTCCTTCGCGTGTGTAATGCTTATCATCAGCTTAGCCATTAGAAATTGTCTCCTTTCTTAATGAAAAAATAGGCGTTTTCTTCGCCGCAGCAATCTGCGAGAAGTTCGTTGCCTTTCATGTTGCACCATGCCGCGATGTCCACAGGTGCACCTGCATCCAGTGCGCGGACTCGTGCGATTTGTCCTGATTCAAGAGTTCGCATAGATTTCAGTAACGCAATGATTAGGTCACCGCATCCGAGCTCTCCTAAATCGAAAACAGCGTCCGGAATAATGTCCGGTAAATCAATTGTTGCTTTCATAAAATGAGGCTCCCTGCGTGAACAATTCAGCGGTAACGCCTTGTGCTATAAAAAGCATGCATGCTTTCTATAGCACAACTCGTTTTCAACAGTGTTAAGAATACCACAAAGAGAGAATCAAATCAAATAAAAAGTGGTAAGGGCTAGTGCTTTGTCCCCCTCAAGATTGCAGGTACATCTCTCATTTTAAGACAGTAATTTTTCTTCTTGCATTTTTTTCAGCATCTATGCTATAATTTGTTTTTAGCAACTGTAATTTTGATACCATATCCCTCAAAACGAAGGAGAACGTTAATTTGATAAACCTATATGGGGCAACGTATGATAGAATGCAACTGCTTCGCCACGTCGGAGATGTATCACAAATTGCCCATGCCAAGTTGTACCAATTGACAGATGGCAGTGAAAAGGGCGTTGATGCAATTGACTTCCGAACCGGTAGCGGTTTGAACTTTACTGTCCTACCGAGCCGCGGCTTAGATATTTCTTACGCGGCCTATCAGGGCATTCCGCTATGTTGGCGTTCAAGTACCGGTGATGTAAGTCCTGCACATTATGAACCGGAGGGGCTTGGTTGGTTGCGGAGCTTCTATGGCGGGTTGTTAACCACTTGCGGCATGCAGCAAGCTGGGGAGCCGGGGCACGATGACGATGAAGCATTAGGGCTTCACGGGCGCGTCTCACATATCCCGGCGAAAAACGTTTGGGTTGACAGCCGGTGGGAAGGACACCGCTATATGCTATGGGCACAAGGCAAGGTTACTGAAACCGCGGCCTTGGGCGAAAACCTTTGTCGCACCCGCAGGATTTGGACCGAGTTGGGCTCACATACGTTGCATATTGAGGACATTGTCGAAAACTTGGGGTATCAAGATTCGCCTCACATGTATCTCTTCCATATTAATGTCGGGTTCCCGATTCTCACCCAAGGGAGTGAGCTGCTCGCACCGTCTTCGCACATAACGCCACGAGACGAGCAGGCTGCCGCGAACTTGAATAGTTACAACCTCTGTGAACCTCCAACCGTTGACTTTCAAGAACAGGTTTACTATCACGAAATGGAACCGGACGTGGATAATCACATCTACGTTGCACTTGTGAACCGCAGCTTTAACAACGGACAAGGCATCGGCATCTCTGTACGATACCACAAAACGCAATTCCCCCACTTCGTCCAGTGGAAAATGTGCGGGGAAGGCTCCTATGTGATAGGCCTGGAACCCTCAAACTGTTGGGTTGAGGGCAGGGCGAAGGAACGCGAACGCGGCACCTTACAGTATATTGAGCCCGGCGGCCGCAGGCACTACGAAGTCGAAATCGGCGTGCTCACCTCCAATGCGGAGATCGATGCACTCCAAGAAAAAATCGCAAAAACGCAAAATTGAATGTAATTGAATGTAACGGCATAACGGAGTCTGCCTACTACTTTAGGAGAAATTAATCATGAACAGATGTTTAGGTTTACCACTCATCGCGTTGGCGATACTGACAACGCTTATATTCATCGGTTGTGGCGCGAAAGAAACCCCACCGGCTCCGGCCATCACCGAAGCACCATCCACACAAGAACCGGAAGTTATGCCGGAACAACCTGAGGCAGCAGAAACTGAAGCACCCCAGGTATCGCCGGAAGAACCGCTAGCACAAGATGGAACTGAACCTGAAGCAGCAATGCCGATGGTGGAGATTCCAAGCGGTAGCGTTTTAAATCTAATTCCCGAGAAAACTGTAGGACTGATTTACTGTCCTAGTTTGCTTGAATTGGATAACCGTATTAACATGCTGGTGACAGACCTGATGCCTACAAGAGAACCACCGGAGGTGCTCGCCCAAATATTAGCCGAGCGCTTCGGGGCGGGCTTTGAGAGCTTAGCAGAACTGGAAGAAATCGGGCTAGATTTGAACCAGGATTTTGCAATCTTTATCACAAATTTGGGAATGGGGCAGTGGCGGCTCTCCGCAACCGTGCATGTAACCGAACCCGAAGCTATCATGCAGGTGATTGAGATGGAAGCGGAGGGCAGTATACCCACTGAATATAACGGCGTACAGTACTGGAACGCAGCCCACGGCAGCGGCAGTTTCGCTCTCTTGGAGGATACCCTTGTCTTCTCGCAGCAGCCTGAAGTGTGTGAAAACGTCATTGATGTCTATAACGGCACCATGCCGTCTATCTCAGCCAACCCTGATTATAGCTTGTTCCTCACCGATATTTTGGAAGGCACTAATCAACTCGCTATTCACCTTGATTTTGAATCAATTGCACCTACACTGAGTGCATCGCTTCAGAGAGAATTGGAATCAACCACCGACAGTATGGAAAGTGATCCGGCAGCCATGGCAATCGCGCCATTCGTTAAAAAAATGTTTGAAACAGGGATATGGCTGGTTAAGCAGCTAAACACGCTCAGTTTAACCCTTCAGGTTGAAGGGACTGAGGTGCAAGTTGCACCCTTTCTGACATTCAAAAGCGACAGCACCCTTCACAAGGCTATCGGAGAGATGCCGAGTGAATTAACGCTCCTCTCAAACTTACCCGAACAGGCAAGTTTCAAAGGGGGCCTCCAGATGGATGCAAAGGCACTGCTTGAGGTAAACACGCTCGGATTCAAACTTTTCGCAGAAGATACTCCACAACAGCAAGAAATGGTTGAGGCCCATATCCAGAAGATGATGGGTTTCTATAATGCGCTTAAGGAAAATATGAGTTTTTCTGTTGATTTCCACGAGAGTCTCGTGCCAAACACTCTTACCATCTATGAACTCCGAGATGAACAGAAGGCGAAAGCCTATATGGAGGAGATGCTTCTCGACCAGCTTCACGCCTCAAGGCAGTTGATGAAAGGCGTAATGGCGAGCACGCCAGGCGCACTTGCCATGTACAAAGACGCGCACCCCGGAATGTCTGAAACCTACGAAGGCGTGGAGATTCAAAGCTACGTCTTTCCCAATTTTGGAGCAGTTTTTGCAGAATTGCCCAGGGAAGTTTCGCGCGTGATGCCTACGGAATGGAACTGCTATTACGCGTTTCACGAGGGGCAGTTACTGGTTGCAATGGGGAATAGTTCACAACAACTAAAAACGGTTCTAGATAGGAAGGCAGGCACGGGCACCAATATTGAGAGAAACCCGACCTATCAGAGGTTAGCCGAGAAATTAGGGACAACGAACAACGTCTTTTTAGCGTTTTCACCCATTATGATGATTAAAAGTGTGATTCCCATCTTGGCAAAAGGCGAAAGCAATCCGAACGATGCAGCTGCAATGCAACTGTTTTCCGGAATGTTTATGGATATGCCAGATAGTTATAGCATCGGTTTTTCTGCCAAAGCACGGGATGGCGGAATCGGCGCGAAACTGCTCCTCACGCTTGGTGATTTCAAACAAGTTCTCCAAATGTTTGCGATGATGCAGGGGGAAATGCAATAGGTTCGTTTCTAGCTCGCCTACAAAGACTTTGTGGGCGAGCTACTTATGAAAATTAGGGAAAATTAGGGCAACTTGTCTAACAAAGGAGCATCGTCCTAGCGCCTGAAAGCACAGAGATACGTCGAGATACACCAACGAGCACACACCCAGCAGGTGGGCGGCGAGTTCAAGTCTCGCGTGTGACATCGCCTTGCATCGCAACGATAACCAAGTTGCAAATCCGCAATGGTATATACCCCTGCTTGCAGGGACTAAGGGAAAAAACCAAGCGGACAGCGAGGTAGAGCGGTTCACTGGCAGAAGACGAACTGCGATTTTGTGAGCATCTGCTGATTGAAAAATAGCGTCAACGACAGTTGACTTTGTTGGTTCCACCACCTAACTCCTCACGGATATGGTGCGATGATGGGGAAAACCCATCGCAGACCGGGTTGCATTGATAGTAACGCAATGGATGTTATCTCAGCTCATATCGGTGTATACCCAGGATTAAAGGAACAGGAATTAATGCAGAAACATTTAGATTTGATTAACCGTTTTTTCGTGAAAAATTGGAAGTATGAACACTTCTTCACTTTCAGTGTCGCGTTTTTGTTAATTTTTGCTTCGTTCGCGATGGCTGATACGACAGATGGAGAAACCGAAAAAGTTGTTGAACCCGAAGCACCCAAGAAAAGTCCGCTTAAGATCGGCGGGGCAATGCGAGTAAACTATGCCTACGGTACTTACGGCGATGACGACAACCCCCACCGCCGAGGCGAAAAGATCGGCGACGTGGATCTCGAGATATTCCGCCTCAATGCCGACCTGGACTATCAGAACATCATCAGTCGACTCGAATACCGCTGGTATGATGCCTACGGCATGATACATACCGCATGGTTAGGGTATAATTTCGGTGATGCCGGCACACTCAAGGCAGGTATTGTGCGGGTTCCCTTCGGACCTAGCCCTTACGGGATTTCTACGAGCTGGTTCTTCGACCAGCATTTTTATGTCGGGCTCGCCGACGATCCCGATGTGGGAATCAGATGGAGCAGCACCCTGGATAAACTCACACTTGATGCGGCTTACTATCTTCAGAGTGAATTCCAGACTGATGGAGATAGCCTGGCTAGCTCGCGATACGGCTATGACATTGTTAGATGGGAAGAAAAAGCTGATGCAAAGGGTGACGTTGAATGGGGGGCAGGTGAAAACGGTTTTGATGAACAGCATCAATTTAACCTGCGCGCAATCTATGCACTTGAGAATATCGCAGATGTAGGAGTGTCGCTGCAATACGGGCTTTTGAAGGGAACAGATGTGGGTGACGACGATAGTGGCGATCACTATGCGATTTCCGCGCACATGAAGAACACCGCTGCGGATTTCACCCTCTATTCACAATTCTCTTATTACGCGCATAACATTGCGGACAACACGCCCTGGGGCACCGGAGATTTAATTCCCATGGGTGCCTACGATTTCGCCTGGCCGGTCGCCTCCAAGGGATTAATACCCGGGCTATCGCTGCGCTACGGCGGAATAGATACATCAGGCATCTCATGGATCGACAGCGTCACGCCTTATGTTGAGTGGAGCACCATCATGAAAATGGTAGATGACTTCAACGACAGTACCCTCGTGACGGTGGGGGCCAGCTGGACGCTCCTGGGTAGCCTCTATCTTTACAGCGATTTTGCACTTTCCAACGGCAACTCCTTTGTCGGGAACGTCGATGCCGACGGAAATAAAGAAGGCTACGCCAACATCTATACGGGTGCCGGTGACTTTGGTGCCAATGGCAATGATGCATGGAATTGGCGCATGAATTTTAACTTCGGTTATTACTTCTAAGTCGTTGTCAGTTTTCAGTTAAGAGACAGATTGTAACAATCTACCTCCCCTTAGCGTACGCCAAGTGTAGGTAGTTTGTTACAGATAACCCTCTTAACCGGCAACTGACAGCCGTTTGAAAAAGGAGATTTTGGAAATGAACGAAGAAGAAAAACAGCCGCAATACATGGAGGAAAGGCAATACAAGAAACTCTTCGGGTTAGACATCTACCTGACACCTGTATTCGTGATTTCTAGTATCGCCATCGTTGCTTTTATCATCGGGGCACTCGTCTTCCAGGAAGGTGCCACAAAATTTTTTGGAGATGCCCGAGTCTGGCTAACCACCAACCTTGATTGGTTGTTCATGATCACGGCCAATTTTGTCGTTCTGTTCTGTCTGTTTGTAGCGGCCTCGCCGCTTGGCAAGGTGCGCCTCGGGGGAGCCGACGCGAAACCCGAGTATTCCTACTTAACATGGCTCGCTATGCTCTTTGCGGCAGGCGTGGGTATTGGGCTCCTATTTTTTGGCGTGTTAGAACCGGTTACCTATTTTCAGAGCCCGCCACTGGGCGTAGAGAAGGTTTACGACACGGAGACCGTCTACAACGCTGAAAATACCCCCGATACTGCGGATGCCAAGGTTCGGGCGGCGAGTTCCTTGGGTATCGCAGCGACAGTCTTCCACTGGGGGCTGCACGGTTGGGCAATCTACGGAGTCGTCGGGCTTACCCTCGCGTTTTATGCTTACAACCGGGGATTCCCACTCCTCATCCGCTCGGCTTTTTATCCCATATTCGGTGACCGTATATGGGGCTGGCCTGGACACATCATTGATACGTTTGCCATCTTTGCAGGTATTTTTGGGCTCGCGACCTCGCTCGGCTTAGGGGTGCAACAGGTAACCCATGGGCTTAACTATCTGTTTGGAGTACCGGCGAACACACTCACCATGGTCTTGCTGATTGTAGGGATTACGGCCATCGCGATGGTATCAGTGGTGACCGGGATTAATGTAGGTATCAAGCGTCTCAGCCAGTTCAACATCATTCTCGCGTTTTTGTTGCTCTTTGCTGTCATCGTCCTCGGGCCAACGCTCTATATTTTCCGGAGTATCTTCACTGGACTTGGCACCTATATTATGAAAATTGTGCCGCTCAGCAACTGGATCGGGCGCGAGGATACTGGTTTCCTGCACGGTTGGACAACGTTCTACTGGGCGTGGTGGATTGCTTGGGCACCGTTCATCGGCACTTTTATTGCCCGAATTTCAAAGGGACGCACGGTGCGCGAGTTCATAATTTTCGTCCTTCTTCTACCGACGTTGCTGTGTTTACTCTGGTTTAGTGCCTTTGGCGGCACCGCCCTTCACCAATTCCTCACGGGGGGGTACACCGGCGTAACCGAGATAGTTGAAGCTTATAAGCCGGAACTTTCACTGTTCACAATGTTTGAAGGGTTACCTTGGACGACGCTGCTTTCCTGTATCGGTATGACGCTGACAATCGTCTTTTTCGTTACCTCATCGGACTCCGGCTCCCTCATCATTGACATCATCGCGGCAGGGGGCAAGGTTGACGCACCGGTACCGCAACGTGTGTTCTGGTGTACTGTCGAGGGGCTGGTTGCCATCGCGCTACTCCTTGGAGGAGGGCTAAAGTCGTTACAGGCTGCCGCCCTCGCAACCGGTTTCCCGTTTGCCATTGTCCTGGTGGGAATGGGAGTGTGCGTCTGGATTGGGCTACGTAAGGAAGTGCGTGAATCGCGTTGATTTATGAAGCGCGTATCGGTGGGACAGATATGAAAATAATCCCTTACGATATGTGGGCCTGATTGTCTCACCGCTTGGCAAAGTTCGCCTCGGTGGGCGGAATGCGATTCCCGATTATTCCACTGTCATTTGGAAGGATAAAGCCGAAACGTCCGATCTTCTAAAAGAAGGTCGGGCGTTTTGCATCGCATTGCCGCTTGCTTTTTAAATCCGTATAGGCTATACTAGGTAGCGGAACACCTTGTCGTGCGTCATCTACGCAGAACTCGACAGCACACGTATTAGGAGACATCCTATTTTGCATAAAGGCCGGGGCTTGCGTGCCAAACATTCTATTTAGGATACCTGCCGCGAGTTTTAAAGTTATCTTGAAACGTTCAGACAGGATACGCAGCCCCATTTTAACTGCCCCAGGTACCTTAGCGATGAATAATATGAATTCAACAGAGTTAGAATTTGAAAAACCGCTTATCGAATTGGAACGCCACCTTGCGCAGCTGAATAGCTTCGCGGGCACCCATCCGGAGTTAGATCTCACGGGAGGCATTGCGGCATTAAAAGAGAATGTGGAGACGCTGACAAAGCAAACGTTCAAAAAACTAAGCCGCTGGGATAAGGTTCGGTTAGCGCGGCATGCGCAGCGCCCGCAAGCCTCCCGCTATATTGAGGCACTCCTCGATGAACCCATCGAACTCCACAGCGATAAATTATATGGCGACGACAGGGCACTCATTGGAGGCTTAGCGTGGTTTGAGGAGCAACCCGTCGTCTACCTCGCACAGCAAAAGGGCACGAACCTTCAGGAGAGACAGGCGATGAATTTCGGCTACACGCATCCGGAGGGTTACCGCAAGGCACGACGTTTGATGCAGTTAGCAGATAAGTTTAATCGCCCCTTAATCTGCTTTGTCGATACGCCCGGCGCGCACTTCGATCTGCGTTCTGAAGAGTATGGGCAAGCGATGGCAATTGCTGAAAACCTCGCGGAGATGATGATGATGCGCGTCCCGATTCTCGTCGTTATTATTGGCGAAGGCGGCAGCGGTGGCGCGTTAGCCATTGCAGTCGGAAATCGCGTCCTAATGATGGAGTATGCTGTCTATTGCGTTGCACCGCCCGAAGCGTGTAGCGGCATCGTTTGGAAGGACAAAGGTGAACACGCACCGGAAGCCACCGAAGGCTATAAACCAACCGCCCCGGATTTAATCAAATTAGGCATTATCGACCAGGTTGTCCGTGAACCGCTCGGCGGCGCGCACAGAGATGCAGATGCTGCTGCACGCAATGTCAAACGCGCACTACGCAAACACCTCACCGAATTGATGCAGATGACACCGCAACAACTCATCCAACAGCGATACGAACGCTACCGGCACATCGGGCTTTATGGCGAAGATCCTGCTTGATAAACTGATACCGTATTCACTTGAATTGTAAGGGCGGAGCCCTGTCCCCGCCTGCTTTCGTTTGGTATAATACGAAAAACATGAAGATCCGTACGATTACCACAGGCATTCCGTTCCCTTTTTCCCCATACCAACTTCAACGTGCGGCACAATTCAACGCCGCCTGCCAAACCTACTTTGAAGCCAACGGTTACGACGTACAAACAACACGTGTCAGTTGTCAAATCTGGAATGAGGCACGAGATGTAGATACAATCCTTAGGTTAGAGTCCGACGCACGGGCATTAGGAATTGCGTTCCTTAACTTGGGTACAATCCTGCCGGAGAAACGGTACACCGAAGCGAATCTCGCTCGTGTTGCCGATGTGATTATCCAGAGTGAGCTAATCTTCGCCACCGTCACCCTTACGACACAGACTGGACAGGTAGCATCGGGTATCGCGGAAAGCACCGCGAAGGTCATTCAGCAGATAGCACATCAAACCGATGCTGGCTACGGAAACCTCCGCTTTGCAGCGTTGATGAACTGCCCACCAAATACACCCTTCTTTCCAGCGGCATTCTGGCACGACACTCGGACGAACTTCGGCATCGGATGGCAGGCGGCAGACGTTGTGCAACATGCTTTCACGGATGCCCCTAATTTGGAAATCGGCTTGCAAAATCTGAAAACCGTGATGGAAGCAGAAGGACAGAAGATTGTCGCGCTCGCACAAACGTTTACGGAGGCGTGGGGTATAAAATTTGTCGGTATAGACGTGTCAC
This sequence comes from uncultured Poribacteria bacterium, assembly GCA_958295855.1. Classification (GTDB taxonomy): domain Bacteria; phylum Poribacteria; class WGA-4E; order WGA-4E; family WGA-3G; genus CATQHH01. Next base: position 3,844,800 of record OY282383.1, read on the forward strand.
CTGCACCGATGGGCGATGAAAGCATCGCCTACGCCATGGAGGAACAACTACCCGGGTACTTTGGCGAACGCGGCACCTTGACAGTCGCTGCGGGCTTGACAAAAACACTCCGCTCGCTTGCGCTGCCTTTGTGTGGATATTCCGGCTTAATGCTCCCTGTGCTTGAAGATGTTGGATTGGGAAAACGCAGTGAAGCCGGATATTTTAACCTAGACAGCCTCCTGCTCTATTCTGCAGTTTGCGGCACCGGCTTGGACACAATTCCTGTACCCGGCGATGCTTCTACATCTCAACTCACCGCTATGCTGAGCGATGTTGCCACGCTCTCCACCCAGCTCAGCAAGCCATTATCGGTGCGCCTTTTTCCCGTGCCAGGCCTCAAAGCAGGCGACATGACACACTTTGAGTCTCCGTATCTAACAAATACTACGGTAATGCCGATATAGCTCCGATACCCTTTAGCAGATTGGGGGACTATGATATGAACTTTTCCCTTGCCAATTGTCACAACTTCTGATAAGATGATAATAGATAGAATTTGGCGAGCGTTATCCATCCAAGTTACATCCATCGGAGGTACTTCGCAATGTATATGCGGCATTGGTTACAGAGTCCTTCAAGTCTGACACACGGCAATATCATTAAACGTGAGATTTTTAGCAAACGCACCGCAGACACCACAGATAAAGAGGGAGCGATTCTAAGGTATGTGGATAGCTTCTCGCGATGCTACCTTGAACCCAGAATCGCATCAGTTCCCACGGCATTAGACGACCGGCAGCTTATTTTTTACGTTGTTGATGGCACCGGTATATTTGAGGCAGGAGACTTGAAGCAGCAGGTTGGGGAAGGAGACGCAATCTTAATCCCACCGGGCCTCACCCACGTCCTGAATAATCTGGAAAATGCGCCCTTGGAGTTCCTAATCTTGGAAGAGGTTATCCCGGACAGTGTGGAGGCACCCCGGAAAGATGTGCTCATCCGAAACTACCGGGAACGTCCCCTAGGGCAGGGGCATTGGACACATCTCGTACATCCAATTTTCAGTCAGGACGACGGCTTGGTGACGCTGCATTCAGTGCTAGTGGTGCGGATTGAAGCGATGCAAACACCGGATACGCACGGCCACGGGCCAGACATGGACGAGGTGTGGTATATGCTTGAAGGCAACGGTATCCACGTTGTCAGTAGGAATGTGTATCGCCAGATGCCAGGCGATGCTGTCTCTGTTGCCTCATCAAATCCGGGGCATAGCCTCATCAATGACACAAATGAACCGCTCAAAACGTTCTACTTTGCGCGGTATGACCGGTGAAAGGAGCAACGATGGCTGAAAAACCGCACGTACTACTAATCACGACAGATCACTGGCCCAACTCCCTCTTGGGAGTCAGTGGGCATCCTGCCATCCAAACGCCGACGCTAGACGCGCTCGCGCGTGCCGGCACACGTTTCACGCGAGGCTACAGTGAATGCCCGGTTTGCGTCCCAGCGCGAAAGACGTTGATGACAGGAACAACACCGCGCACGCATAAAGATAGGGTTTTCAACGATAGGCAGGGCTTAAACGGGCTTCCGACAATTGCACAGACATTTCGGGATGCTGGATATCAGGCTTATGCTGTCGGCAAGCTGCATGTTCATCCGCAACGCAACCGCATCGGGTTCGACGATGTACTGTTAGGCGAAGAAGGCAGATTACAACACGGCGTGGTAGATGACTATGAGCTGTTTCTCGGCGACCGAGGCTATGCAGGGCAACAATTTGCACACGGCATGTGTAACAACGATTATCTCAACCGCCCTTGGCACCTCCCCGAAGACTGCCACGTTACCAACTGGAGCACGCAACAGATGGTGCGGATGATGAAACGGCGCGACCCAACCCGCCCAGGGTTTTGGTACCTCTCTTATTGTCACCCGCATCCCCCCTTGGCACCGCTCCAATGCTACATGGACATGTATCGCGATATTGATGTGGACATGCCCTATTACGGCGAATGGGCGGCAAATACAGAAAAATTGCCGTTTCCGCTGAAATCCAGACGGGGACAAGATGCACATTTTACAGAAAATCTGATTCGATCGGCACGACAAGCGTTTTATGCCCTCTGCACGCACATCGACCATCAGCTTCGCGTGGTTATCGGTACGTTGCGGGAAGAAGGTATGTTGAACAACACGATTCTGCTGTTTACATCCGACCACGGCGATATGCTCGGCAACCACGGGCTTTGGGCGAAACGGCTCTTTTATGAAGATTCTACCAATGTCCCGATGCTCCTTGTCGGCACCGCCGGCGATGAACGCGTCGGACATCACCGTATTGATAGTCGGCTCGTCGGATGGCAGGACGTAATGCCCACGCTGCTCCATCTTGCTGGTATTGACATCCCTGAGACAGTTGAAGGCATTCCGATGGTAGGTGACGAAAAGCGAGAGTGGTTGTATGGCGAAGTAGGCCAAGGTGGAAGTTCAACCCGAATGATTCATGACGGACGCTTCAAGCTCATCTACTACGCCACCGGGAACTACCTGCAGCTCTTTGATTTGCAAGAAGATGCGAGGGAACTGAATAACCTCGCGGCTTCGCCTGCACACGCTGACACCGTTGAACGCCTGACAAACCATCTCATAGGCGAACTCTATGGCGGTGATGAAAACTGGGTGCAAGATGGCACACTCGTAGGCTTACCCGACCGGGCATATAATCCCTCTCCCAACCGCGCGTTATCGGGCCAACGCGGGCTCCATTGGCCACCGCCTCCGTCTGCAGGGCGTTGAATGTCGGCAAGTCCATCTCCGATTGCTGCCGTTGAGGAGAATTCATGAGTTTCAGTAACGAAGAGCTCAAACGCCAAATGCGTCTAGGCGAAGACAGCCACTGGGAATTCAAGGAGATTGCGTTCGCTGGAAACGAACCCAAGGGCCCTCGTCGCGCAGAGCTAGCGGACGAACTCGCTGCCTTCGCCAATACGGATGGCGGGGTGGTGCTGTGTGGTGTAACCGATAGCGGCGATGTTCGAGGCATGTCGCGCGAGCAGATGGACGCATTGGAACGCCTCTTGGTGGAGGTTTGCACCGACATGATTAAACCGCCGATTCGGCCTGCCATCCTTCGCCGAGAAATAGCGGAAGGCCAACCGTTCCTGCTCGTCGAAGTCCCGCAAGGCTCGGATGTGCACGAAAGCCCGGGCGGCAGTTATCTCCGCGTGGGAAGCACAAAGCGCAAGATGACACGCGACGAGCAACTCCGCTTGGCACAGCGACGCGGACAGGCACGCTTCCTCTGGTTCGACAAACAGCCAGTTCCAGGGACAGGGTTTGGCTCATTAGATGAATCCCTTTGGAAACCTTTGTTGAGTGCCGAAGGTGCTGCTGCGCCTGAAGTGGCCCTGGAGAAGATGGGGATGCTGACTAGCGACGCAAACGGGGTAACGTGAGCCACAGTAGCCGGCGTGCTGCTCTGCAGCCGCACGCCGGAGCAGTGGTTACCTAACGCTTGCATCACCGCAGCCTGTTACCGAGGCACGGATCGCGCATCCGGCCAGATAGATGCTCAGACAATTACGGGACCGCTGAACCAACAAATTGAGACTGCCCTCGCCTTTGCTATCCGAAATATGCGCGTCGGTGCCTACAAAAACCCAACTCGCACAGACTTGCCACAGTATAGCGAAGCGGCACTCTTTGAAGCAATCGTCAACGCTGTCGTGCACCGTGATTATTCCATGCGCGGCAGCCGCATCCGTATATCAATGTTCGCGGACAGCCTTGAAATCAATTCGCCCGGGGACTTGCCGAATAATCTGACGCTTGATAGCATGGAATTGCGTCAGTCAACGCGTAACGAAGCACTCGCATCGGCTCTCGGACGCATCCCCGTTAGGAACATTCGAGGTTCTGGCGACAGGTTGTTCTTCATGGAGCGGCGTGGAGACGGGGTGCCAACTATTTTGCGTGAGACGCGCGCTTTGAGTGGGAAGTCTCCGGAGTATCGGCTCATTGATGATGCGGATCTTTTCCTGACGATACCCGCCGCCGTTACGGAAGCAACACTGGCCAACGCCGTTATCTCGGCACGCCACGAAGGCACACCGCTGCCGGGGGTTGAACTGTTGGCACTTTTTCCGAACAAGACGTGGAGGCACGTGCATACTGACGACGCTGGCGAGGCGCGCGTTGAACTGCACGCCACGCATTTACCGATGACAGTGTTTGCAGCTGCACCCGGTTTCGCCGCACACGTTGAATACGACTGGGTGCCCGCGCAAGGCGCACTTGCAATTGAAATGCAAACCTTGCCCGATGGAGGTTCGGTTATCTTTCCTGAAGCGACAGGGAGTCTCCCCGGTTTGACGGGCCGTCTGAATCCGATTCGCGATGCACACGAGCGCGCTTACCTCTATGCCTCCAACATCACCATTAACGACGGGCAACCGCAGCCGGTGCATTTCATTCCCGGTGAAGATGTGCGCCTCACCGATGCAGAAGGAAAAGAATTAGTGGCGTGCATCGTCGGAATTACCGGCAGATCGGCACTGCTAGCGTATCGCTCTTATAACAAAGGAGATGAAAAATGACGGTAAAAGAATTGGGGGTGATGGTAAAACGCATCCTTCGTAAATACGGCTACCCTCCCGACAAACAGGTAAAAGCCACCGAAACTGTCTTGGCACAAGCCGAGGTATTGTGTAAGGAATGGGTGATGTAGGAATTGGATATAAACCCTTTTAAAATCTAAGGAAAACTTTTCTTTTCCTTGAGCGCGATTGATACATTCTTGACAGAATCGGACAATTTTGTTAAAATAGAAAATATATGGAATTCGACGCGCGAAAAAGAGCGTATTGCATCCCGATGCAGGTCGAATTATCAAACATTTCCGCAAGGCAGGCCAAAACGGCATCCACTGCCTTGAGTGTCAGAAAGGTTGAAACCTAGAAAGATTCAAGAAAGGACAACAAATGTTAGCAGAAATACGCCAAAGAGAAGGTGTGATTGTTATTCGCCCCACCGGACGCATGATCGGTGCGGCAAATGCTGAAATTAGACAGCAAATTAATGAGGAACTTGAGGAGCATTTCGACGCACCAAAAGTTCTCTTTAACCTTGAAGAGGTTACCCGAATGGATAGTAGCGGCCTAGGCACCCTCGTTTCCGTGCATGTAAACATTTCCCGCAAGGGAGGACGCACAGCGATTGTCAACGCAGGCGCGCATATCCGAAACCTCCTCGTCCTCGGACGGTTGATGACCGTTTTTGAGAGTTATGATAGTGAAGAGGAAGCAATCCTCGCGATGAACTCGGACAATAGTTAGCGGAAGGTGGGCATAATTGCTGTTTGTCGTCGTGCAATTCATGGCGCATTGCGACTTTGCAGAACCACCTTCGGTTAACGGACAGGCTTAGGTTTTCTAACCTTGCTGTTGTTTTGAAGTGCCGCCAGCAGTTAAACCTGAGTAATTCAGGGCTGGTCACTTAAGTCTTATCACCCTTGCAACTAGGATTGAGGAAATTCATGGCAAATCAGAATCGCCCGACGCTCAATGTCAACGCTGGCCCCCACAACCGGGATGGGTGCCCCGTTATTGTTGATATCAGCCATCCCGGGGCAATCCAACTCGCCAACAGCGATGTCATCTTAACCGATTCAGATAGCGGCGATGTCATCTCAGCACAGTGCTACACCAGCGACGATAGCACATCTACCACCGTAGCGTGGATACTTGATGGCCTCGCCGCTGGTACTTCCCGCACCTATACCCTTTCGGAGGGAAGCGTTGCCGGAGAAACTGGCGTTCAATTAAAAGTTGAAGCCGAGACGATTGGTGTAACGCTCAACGGGCGTTCCTTTACAACCTTCCGCTACGGTAAAACGCAGTTTCGTCCCTATTTCTTTCCCGTGTTGGGGCCTAACGGCCGAGAATTGACGCGCGGGGAAACGAGCGACATCTCGAGGGATCACGTTCATCACCGCTCCCTCTACGTCGCCTATGGGGAAGTTAACGACGTTGATCTGTGGGGCGAAGGTAGCAATTCCGGCAGAGTTGTACACCAAGGTTTCACACAAAAACACGGTGGTGCTGTTGCCGGCAGGATTTATACTGAAAATACTTGGGAGACACAGGGGGGCGAAATATTGATGGCGGATAAACAGAATTTTCGCATCTATAACCTCCCTGAAGATGCCGCAATTCTTGACCTGGATTTAAGTTTTATCGCCTCTGTGGGAGATGTCCATTTTGGAGACACCAAAGAGGGCGGCATCATGTCACTCCGGGTGCATCCTTCAATGAATGCTTCAGATGGAGGGAGAATCGAGAACGCCTTTGGAGGTATCAATGAAGCGGAAACCTGGGGTAAACGCGCCAATTGGTGTGATTATTCAGGTGTAGTTGACGACACCCCTGTGGGGATTGCTGTGTACGACCATATCGCCAATCCGCGATATCCAACGTATTGGCATGTTCGCAACTACGGGTTAATGGGAAGCAACATTTTTGGGAGCGGCACCTTTGAAGGGGACCCGGCCAAAGACGGCTCCTACACCTTAAAAAAGGGTGAGGAGATGCACTTCCGGTTCCGCGTACTTATTCATGCTGGCGATGCAACCGTTGGCAAGGTCGCGCAGAAGTATCACGATTTCATCAACCCACCCGCGGTTGAAGTGTCCTGAGCTGCCAACGCACCTGCAAGCCGCACCACTTTTTGGGAGTTTTCAGTTATCCCGCGGTTTCTTAAGCCTAACCTTATAGCAAGGAGATTCAAACATGCCAATCCCTACAATCCACGTAGGCTGTACCCATTTTGCGCACGGCCGCCTACAAGCACAAATCAATTCAAACGGACTTGAGCCTGTTGCGTGTGTCGATATTAACCTTGAAGCGGCGCGCAAAGGCGTAGCGAGTTTAGAGGGGGACATCCCTGAATACCTGAGTGAACGCATCTACACGACGATAACCGAAGCCAAGGAAAAACACGACGCACATGCATGCCTCATCTACGCGTCTACAACGGTTCACGCCAAACTGATTGTTGAAAGCTTAAACCTCGGCATGCATACCCTCTGTGTCAAACCCATCGCGACGACACAGGCAGAATTCCACGACATTATCCAGGCACACAAGGCGAACCCAGGGCTGATGTTGGTGCAGGGACAAAACAAACGGTGGAACCCTGCCGCGGCCAAGATGCGGGAATGGCTCAGGGAAAAAGGCGGCATCGGTGAGATGTTAGCCGGGGAGTGCCGATTCTGGATCCGCCAAAATCTGTACACCGGGCCGAATCCGGGAATAGAGGAGAGCATTAAGTCACCCGATTCCCGCCAACCCGATGCTTATGTGGATGGACTATTCTTCCACGCTGGCACAAGTCACCAACTCGACCAGCTCGTTGCAGCGAAAGGGCTCCCTAAGTATGTCACCGCGCATATCCACAACCGCCGCGACCCAGAATTAGGGCAAATTGAGGCTTGGGGTACAGCAGGCGGCAACGCGCTCATGGAGTATGCAAACGGTGCCCCGTTTTCCTATGCCGGAACGCGCGCAGGGCATGCCAATTCCTTCGGTTGGAGCGGAAACTGGACTTTTCACGGTGAGAATGGAGACATTCGACGAGACGCAGGGCACCTGCAACTCTTCCGGCTCGGCAAAACCGTTGAAAATTTATCCCTCCAAGATTTGCATGCTGGCTTAATAGAGGATGACCGGCTTCAATTTGATGCCTTTGCACAGGCGGTTGCCAACGGCACAGATCGAGACTGGATGCAGGAAACAACGCTGGGGACATGGGTGTTGATGGAGGCATGCAACGAATCCGCACGAACGCACGAACGGGTTGACGTGGAAGCGTTTGCCGCAAAGATGCTCAAATGATACGGGCGAGATACGGTGCAGTCTCTTGTCACGTTGGCTTGTAGATTTTCATTAGCAACGTTCGGATTGAAAACGGAGGAATCACATGCAATCTCCACATGGCATTATCGCTTCAGCGTTTCGTCCCTCTGTCATGGGCAGAAACGGCGTAGTTACATCAGGGCACGTGCTTGCTTCACAAGCCGGCATTCAGACGATGATGGCCGGTGGCAACGCTGTTGATGCAGCGATTGCAACCGCAGCCGCGCTCGGTGTTGTTGAACCTGCCGGCTCCGGGGTCGGCGGCGACGGCTTTATTCTCATCTATTGGGCAGAAACAGGGCAGGTCGCGGCGGTAAATGCAACGGGACCCGCACCGCGTGCCGCGACTCGCGAAACTTACCTCAAAAACGGAGGCATTCCGATGAAAGGGATGCGGAGTGTTTCTGTGCCTGGACTTGTTGATGGGTGGCTCCTCGCGCATGAACGCTACGGCGCACTCAAGTTAGAGGACGTGTTCGCGCCAGCAATCTCTCTTTGCGAAGATGGATTTCCAGTGAGCCATAGACTTGCCAACGGGCTCCGTGGAGAGAACGCGCGCTTCGCTGCCGATGCACACACCCGCGCTGTCTTCACAAACGACGGCGAACCCATCGCCCCCGGCCAACTCCTCGCCAATCAGAACCTCGGCACCTCCCTCCGAAACATCGCAAAAGAGGGACGAGAAACGCTCTATAAAGGGGAAATTGCCGAAGCCATCGCCGAATTCAGCCACGCCTACGATGGACTTTTGACAGCGGAAGACCTCGCTAACTACCACGCCCACTGGGCTGAGCCGATACACGTCAACTACCGCGGATACGACGTCTATGAGATGCCGCCCAATTCAAGCGGACATATTCTGTTGCAGGAATTAAACATCGTTGAGTTGTTCGATTTGCAAATGTTGGGATGCAATACCGCCGAAAGTGTACATCTGATGGTTGAAGCGAAAAAACTCGCCTTCGCCGACCGGGAAAAACATACGGCAGACCCGGAGTGGGTGGATATTCCGTTGCAAGGCATGTTATCTAAAGCGTACGCCGCCGAACAATCCGAACGAATCGACCTGGACAAAGCAGCAGTTGACGTGCCAGCAGGCGCACCGGAAGCACATGAAGATACCACCTGTTTCTGCACGGCAGACCGCGCAGGAAATCTTGTCTGCGTACTTCAGAGCATCCAATCCGGGTTCGGGTCCAGTTTGATCGCTGGAGATACGGGCATCCTGCTGAACAACCGGATGACGTATTGGCATTTGGAAGAGGGACACCCCAACTGCTTGATGCCAGGCAAACGTGTTCGCCACACCATGAACCCTGTCATTGTTACAAAAGATGGACAACCATTCTTAGCGTGCGGCACACCTGGCGCAGATACACAGGTGCAGACGAACCTACAGTTAGTGACGCATGTCCTTGACTTTGGGATGACACCCCAAGAGGCAGTCTCTGCACCGCGCTGGCGCAGCTTACAGAACCCGATGGAATCTACTATCCCGCATGTCTGCTCCAATAACCTCCAGTTGGAGAGCCGATTCTCTTCAGATACCCAAAAGGGTTTAGCAGAGAGGGGACATGAACTCCAACTCGTAGGCGATTGGGGCGGGCCGGGGAGCGCCCAAGCTATCCTCGTCCATCCCGAATCGGGCGCACTCATCGGCGGTGCCGACCCGAGAACCGATGGATATGCTGTCAGTTTTTAGAAAACGTAGGCCTCATAAACTCTCACTTATCCTAAAAGATAGATGAAAGAAAAACCATGAAAATATTAGTCACAGGCGGCACAGGCCGCATCGGATCGAATCTTGTTAAAAAACTATTAGAAAAGGGACACGACATCCGCAGTTTTGTCTATCCGGGGGATGTCAACCGTGTCGGACGATGGGACAGCTATGAACGCGTCGAGACGGTGCTCGGCGACCTGCGCGAATACGAAGATGTGAAAAAAGCTGTTGAAGGGGTAGATGCCATCTATCATATCGCCGCCGCCTTCGGCGGGCCGTTTGATAACCGTCAGTACTTGGCTATCAACGGCATGGGCACGCTCAACATTCTAGAGTGTGTCCGCGAGTTCAATCCCAACATCCATCGCCTTGTCTACGCGTGTACCGAAGCTATTTATTGGCGGTTGACCGAAAGCGGCAGGCTTTTCAATGATTTAATTACCGAGGACATGGTTGCTAAATACCATCACATGCCCTATTTCCTCACAAAATGGATCGGCGAAGAACTGTGTATGACCTATCACCACCAATATGGTGTGCCTTCTACGGTATTCCGGTTCACGACGGTGATTGAGCCGAGCGAATATCTCAACGAAGATGGCTTGCCGCGGCAGTTCATCTTTAGCCCGCTCTATCAGCGCTACAAGAATTACACAGGAAATAACCCCACTGAACTAGAGACAGCAAACGTAGTGAAATCCCTGTGGGATGGGCAAGAAAAGTTCATACTCAAACGGAATCCAGACGGACGCCCCTACAAGGAGCATTTTACCGATGTGCGCGACATCGTTCAGGGGTTAGTTTTGGGGATTGAGAAGGAGGCGGCTATCGGTGAAGAATTCACCCTGGGCGGAAATGGCGTTTTCAAATATGAAGAGGTTATCCCGTACCTATGTGAACGGTACGATATGGATTTTGTCGATGTGACACTCCCGCAATCCAACTATTTTGCGTTTGACTTAAGCAAAATCAAAGCCCTATTGGACTATGAACCGCAACACGACTTGGCGAGCATTCTCGATGCCGCCGAAGCGATGCGCCGTGGTGAAGATGTCGGTATCATTCCGACAGGCGTCCGGTGGTGAAAGCCGATGTGATAACAGCGGTGGCCGTCATTCACTTGCTCTTCGTTCATATCAAGGAATTCCAATTGTCAAAGCAGCGGATTTTCTGAGGAACTATGTACCATCCTGAGTGGACGCGTTTTCCCTTGACAATCAGTGGATAGTAGGTTAAACTTTTATAGTAAGCGAAATCTAAACAGAAATGGACACGCGCTTGTGGAGGGTTGAAACCCCCTTACAACGGTGTATTTTTGCTATAAGAAACACATCCGAACCATAAACCACCTAGTTAGGAGGTTCATCTGTCATGAGAACACTTTATTGGGCTACCCTACTGTGCTTTACCTTCTTGACGCTGAATTGCACCAAAGTTACGCAGACACCGACCTGGCGGGTGCCATCAAGTACCAAACACCTTGACCGGCACATCAACGCAGTGCTTAAAAGAGAAGGTATTCAACCCTCAAAAGTTTCAGAGGATGCAGCGTTTTTGCGCCGTATCCATCTGGATATGACCGGAAAAATCCCTACTCCAGAAGAAGTGTTGGATTTTCTCAAAGACGGTTCTCCAAACAAACGCCATAAAAAGATTGAATTGCTGCTTGAAGGAGAGGGCTATGTTGGCTATTGGAGTCAACTCTGGGTGAACTGGTTAATCGGAAGGCGCGGGGATGGAGATGAACAACGCATCGGCTTAACACGCTGGGTGCGCGAAGCACTCGCCAAAAACATACCCTATAATCAGTTTGTTCAAGAACTCATCGCAGCTGACGGAGAATTGCGGGACAACGGGGCAGGAAACTATGTCTTGCGGTACGATCGTTCGCCTGTTTTTCTCACCTCCCATACCTCGCGCCTGTTTTTGGGCATCCCGATGCAGTGTGCAGAATGCCACGACCACAAGACAGAAGCCTGGCGACAAGAGGACTTCTACGGCATCGCTGCCTTCTTTACCGGCATAGAAAGCGAGGAGATGGGGTACATCCAAGCCACGGACATGGTAGGGAATGAGCGGCGGATGCAGAATCATCTCATTACAAACAAGCCGGAAAGGGATATTTACGTCGAAAGGTTGGAGACCTCCGTGCCACCACGCTTCCTAGACAGCACAGAGTACAAAGGCTCCCTCGTCAAAAAACGTGAGGCATTGGCACAATGGATAACCGATGAATCTAACCCTTATTTTAGCCGCGCACTCGTCAACCGCATCTGGAAACACTTTATGGGACGCGCCTTTGTCGAACCTGTTGACGGATTCGGAGAAGAGAATCCACCCACCAACCCTGAACTTTTGGCGTGGCTGGCAGAGGACTTCGTCATCCACGACTACGATCTACAACACTTGATGCGGACAATCCTCAATTCAGAGACATATCAGCGCACCTCAGAGACAAATAAGAGTAATAAAGAGGACGAACGCTATTACTCGCATGCTTATGTGAAACCGCTAAGTGCTGAACAGTTTTTCTATTCGCTCCTTCAAGCCACCGGTTTTGAAAGACTCCAACACGTCAAGATGGAAGGTATGACGCGGCGAGGCGGCGAGGACCGGCAGGGAATGCTACGTCGGCTTGAAAGCATGAAACGGGAGCACCTCGAAAAGTTTCTCTTTCTACTCAATAACGGCGAGATGGAAGAGATCGAAGCCTTCAACGGGACTGTCCCACAAGCCCTCATGATGATTAACGGGCCCGTAGTCAACGATAGTGCCAATCACGAAGAACGTGGGAGCTTTATCCACTATGTCCTTGAAAAATGGCGGGAACCGAGAGACCGGATGGAGTATATCTACCTCACCGTGCTGTCACGCCTGCCAACCAGTAAAGAGAAAACCTATTTCCAACGTTACTTAGAACGTAGTTTGTATCGTAACAAAGACCTGGCTTACGAAGATCTCTATTGGGTTTTGTTAAATTCGGCTGAGTTTTCGCTCAACCATTAAGAGAATTGTAGGGGCAGGGTTTCCATAGTGCCCGCCCATTATTGTAGGGCGGTGCCTCGGTGCCCGCCCATTCCTGAAGGAGAATTTAATCATGAAAAAACGTAATCTGTTCATCGTTACCTGTTGCATCACCATCGGCATCGCTGCCGTTGCAATGTCACAAACCTATTTTGAGGATAATTTTGATGACTCAAAGGCATCTGAAGATAAATGGGTCGCCCTCTTCGGAGAATGGGAATTCAAAAATGATGAATACCATCAACTCCAAGACACACCTAACTGCATGAGTGTGGTTGCTGACGAATTTTGGGATGATGCCTGGAACGAATACACCTTTGAGGTGAGAGGCAGTAAAATTAGTGGTGCCGAAGGCTTCCTGATTATGTTCCGGTGCCAAGGTACGATGGAAGCCCGTGGGCAAGCTCTCGAAGACCATCCACCTCGCATGGAGAAACTCAAACCCTCCTTAGAATACTGGTGGAATCTGGGCGGTTGGGGAAACTCCCGCTCACAGGTAGAGTCGTGGGGCGGCAAAGCGGGTGCCAATAGCGGCCACACCATTGACGAAAAAGATTGGTATAACATCAAGATTGTCAATACGCCCAAAAACTACACGGTCATCCTCAACGATGAAGAAGTTGCCACAGTTGACGATGATACTGAAGGCGGTGTCGGGCGGATTGGCCTTGCAACGTGGAGCACCGTTGCGAAGTATGACGACGTGGTTGTTTACGGCCCTGACGGGCCCTCATTGCCTGTTGATGCGAAAAGCAAACTCGCAACGACCTGGGCACATCTTAAATCGGTTAGGTAAAGTGCCATAAAAAGTGGGAGGCAGCGGTCGCGTGTCACGCGAATGTTCTGTCTCCCATTTTTTCTTCCAGCGGATTTAAGAATTATAGAAACGCGGAAGTGGAACCAGACGGTGCCATGGTACATCCTCGGCATCAGGGTCTCGGACTAGGAGGTTTAAGAATTGTCGGAGGTTGGCTTCTCCATTACCTTTCGCAACGCTAATCCCATCGAGGTTTCCTCGGTTTTTCGTTTAGATTGATCTGGTTTTCGTTGTGTCGGATATGTTTTGGTATTACACCACCATCCGTGAATTGCTCCAGACATCTTTAACTCCTCGCGTTTTTCTGCACATATTATATGCCTCCATGGTAGACCTTCAACGAGGATCTAAATTTTTTAAACGCCGTTCGGCAAGATCACGATAGAAACTATCATGATCTCCAGTTATATCTATAATTCTCTTTAGCCATTCTTCCGCCGCTTTCAAGTACTTCGGCGAATCTTCCAAGAGCCTTTGAACTTTTTTATCCGCTGCCTCAGCTTCTTTCTCTTCCCCTAATGTTGCGAATCTCCGAGAGCTTGTTGCAAGTTCCCGATAGGTTTCAGCTAGACTCTTAGTTTGCAGAGAATTAACCCAATAGGCTTGAGCAATTTGATAACGGAATGCCTGAAGCGTTGATGCATCCGGATGATCCTTTTCAAACTCCTCAAAAGTTTGAATCAGAATTGGCAGATACTTGCTGAAATTAGCCATGATACCGTAGGAGGCCCCGCCGCTGCCCGGTTCTTTCCAACCAAGCAATGTTTTCAATTTTCCTTCATAAGCAATGCGGGAAGCCTCCGTTTTTGCAAATTCCGTAATGACTTTATCATACCATTTTATTGCAGCTTCTACATTGGAAATCCCACTCGCATCGAGCTTAAATATCTCGCTTTTATCGTCAGAGTAGAAGTCCGCATGCCGCAAATATGAACGCGCAACAGCATTATCTAAATTCTCCTTAGCAGTTCCTATTACAATTTCGGATAATTCGGCGATTCTATCCCGTACCAATCCTGCCTCCTCAGACTTAGGATACTTATCAACAAGATACTGCCACGAGTTAAGTGCAGCCTTGATTCTATCTTCCCCAAAAGCAATGTTACCGAGTAAATAGTAGGCTTGTGCTTTATCAGCAGCCTTGATTCCCTTTTCAAAAATTAAGTCAATGAGCTCACGCTTAGCATCAGTTGTTAATCCATGTTCATTAAGCAAAATAGCCTTTTCAAGGGATGCTGCGATAACCAATGATGGTAGACCTACACAGCAGATACTGAGCAGAACGAAAGTCTTGAATTTTAACATTTTTCTCTCCTTACGCGGACATATACGGCTTAACATAACGGTGGCCGCCCTTACAATACAAATTACTGCAAAACGTTCACATCATCAGCACTATGCACAGGATGCGGACTCAGATCGTAATCGCCATCCAGCGAAATATCATCAAGCATGACAATCTCCCCGGATCGAGCGGACTGGTGCAGGGCGAAAAGGGTTTGGACGACGTGGAGATTGCCACGCCCATCTGTAATCGGCTTTTTGCCTGTCTCCAAACACTCCAGAAAGTGTGCCATCGCGTTTCCGAAGGCATCCGGAAACCACGTGCCCTCTATCGCCGGTTTAATCTCACGCGGCTCCGGGGAATCGGGACCAGAGGTGCCTCCTACTTCCGTGAGGTGAACCGTCATGTCCTCGCTGTTTCCGTAGATGGCTCCTTGAGTGCCTTGGATACGGATTTCTTCGTGCGGGTGCTGAAGGTTGCGGCCAGGGTTGGCAAGAAACGCCCAGTTGCACGAAAGCAAGCCTTGTATGCCGTTACGACTTTTGAAAAGCGCGACAGAAATAGTTTCTCCCTCTGCAATGGACCGGTTATGCCCGTGCGCCTGGCAGTAAACGCTCTCATATTCGCCAAACCATTTATAGACGAGCCCGATGTGATGCACCTGCATTGCAGGAATAAGATGCATCTCGGGGAAGGTAGTGAAAAATCCGTTGCAGGTTATGGAAACGTGGTAGATCTCGCCGAGGTGTTCGGCGTTTATGTAGGGCTCAATAGCGAGGAAGCCTGGAACAAAGCAGGAATTTTGGTTCACCATGAGTTGCACGTTGTGTTTTTCACATAAATCTACCATTTCAACGGCTTGTTGCATCGACATTGCGAACGGTTTTTGGCAGAGAATATGCTTGCCAGCTTCAGCAGCGGCTTTGACGATAGGAGAACGCATCCAAGGTTGCACAGCCATGTCAACGATGCCAACGTCAGCATCAGCAATCAGGGCGGCAATACGGGTATACCGCGTCTGGATTCCAAATCTGTCGCCGACTTCGTTAAGTCGCGCCTCGTCTTTGTCGCAGATTGCAGCAACATGTAAGCCTTTGCGTTGATAGCCGAGCAGGTGCTGCTGTCCGATGCCCAAGCCAATTAAACCGATACCGAGACTATGCCTATGGCTCATGGACTTTGCTCCTCGTTGGTATGCTGTTAAAATTCCAGTGTTTCTTCAACTTCGCAAGAATGGAACGCGCACAAGAAATCGCTCCCCTTTCCTTCCAATTTTCCACCTTTCCAAGTTCCCAACCCTCATGGCTACTGATGATGGGAAACGGGCGAAGCCAGCACGCTGCACCTCATGTCAAATCCCCAACCCTTCGTCAATTTCGCGCTGGTAGGTATTGATAGATTCATCTAGCATCGCGTCCATCTTCACGATTTGACCTGTTGCGCCAGATTCAAGGAGGGCGTACGAAACAGCAACGGAACGTGTGCCTTGATGCGCATCTACTTCAACAGTGCGGTTGCCAGCAATCGCTTCTGCGAAATCGCCGTACTCAATCGCGATAATCTTCGCGTCGGTTTTTGGGAACGGGAATTCATAGTGCCACAGCCGGTCACCGCCGAAGAGGTCAGTTGTCACGGCATCAAGGTGGAAATCTGGAACGAGGGACAAGAGGTTTTCATCGGCAATGACTCCCTCGCCATCAATACGGAGTGAGATGATGCCACCGCCCCGGTCGCCGGGGAGCGTCATTGAGCCTTTTGATCCGTGGATTTGCCGGAGCCAGCTGCCCTGCCCCCAAGCACCGTGGTCTTCGATATACTGCCCGACAACGCCGTTTTTAAAGGTCAGCGTTGCATACGCAGCATCCTCGGCAGTCGCCTCAAATTCGGCAGGCATCTTCCGTTGCCATTTCGTGTAGACTCCAGCGGGATTAGAGCCGGATTCTCCGCTGACTGCAGCGGAGTTGTGCCGAATTGGTTCGTGAAGCCGGGTTTGTGCATAGACGGTGTCAACCTCTCCGAGCAGATACTCAATCATGTCAGCATAGTGAACGCCGACATCAAGCAACACCCCGCTCTGATCCTTCTGATGCCGCCATACCGAGATGAGCATGCGGTTTGCGCCGCCAATTGCATGATGGATGAGAAAGCGAGGCTTCCCGATGACTTCGGCATTGAGCAGTGCCTTTGCAAGCCTGTTGATGGGATCCCGGCGATAGTTTTCGGCAACGCTCAAGATTGCATCGGATGCATCCGCTGCACGGCGGATGAGGTTACAGGCGCGAACGGTTAAACCCATCGGTTTTTCAACCATTGTATGCCAACCGCGTTCAAGTGTTTCAACTGCCACAGTATGATGGTAAGGCGGCGTGGTAGTCACGTCCACAGCGTCAACGCCAACATCAGCAAGTTCTTCCAGGCTGCCAACGACGGCAGGCTTTTCGCCGAAACGTTCTTCTGCTTGTTCAGCGAGTGACTCAGCATTGGCGAGAACCGGGTCGCACGCCCCGACAAGCGAAAACCGTGTCCATCCCGCGCGATGGAGTTCCGCCAACCCATACATGTGTCGGTGTCCCATACCACCACATCCAACAATTGCCAATCGAATTGTATCCATGTGCTGCTCCTATTTGTTCAGTACGGCTTCTAACCTTTTCACGTCAACTTCCATTTGCGTTGCGTCTTTGCGGTAGAGCGCAGAACGATCTAGTACCTTCTTCGCATATTTTCTGCCTCGGCTGATAAGCGGACCGCGTACCCTCACCTTACCGGGGCCGACATTATAGGCTCCCAGGGCCAATGTCACATTGCCGAGGTATTTCTTTAAAAGTTTGTTAAAATAGGTCAAACCTGCATGCAGGTTTTTCTGCGGGTGAAATCGTTCGTCTACCTTCGCATCGAGATTCGGTTTAAGTTTATTCGCGTACCGCGGCACTTTGAGGCCGAGTTCCCTGGCGGTTCCCGGCACCATCTGCATTAAACCACCTGCCCCAGTCTTCGACACTGCACTGGGGTTAAAATTGGATTCAACATAGACAATAGCCAGCAGAAGCGATATATCGACATCATACTGTTTCGCGATTTGGATACTCGTGTATTTGGAGAAGTTGGGTTTTGAACCTTTTTTTTCTGGCCCCGGTTTTTGTGATGTTGATTGCGAAATATCAGCGTTTGTCCCATCGGCGTTCGATGCAGTTTTTGGTGACTGTGGTATCAATTGCATGCTATCAAAGGTTATGCCAATCGAAAGTAGATGTTTATGCTCCAAATCATCTTGACTGAGATAGGTATAATGGGTCTGTTTTCCCAACCCGTCGAGTGAAACCCCTAAGCTCCACGATTGGGTAGGATTTTCGGCATCAAAGGAAAAGGTTGAACCGACTCGGGCGGAAATGGGGCCCGTCACGATTTCTAAACTCGTGCCGAAGCCTGGCGAAGTAACATCAAAACGGTTATGCCACCGAATAAGTGGGTGCGGTATCAGCGTGGCACCGAGATTACATTGTGAATCAAAGACTTGCAAAAGCCGCCCATCTTCATGCCGAATAAGCACGCCAGAAATATCGCGAAACCGCATGCCTAACACAATGTAAGGGTTGAGTTTCGCCAGCACGCCAACATCATAATTTGGAGCCCAGAGGCTGCCCTGATAAGGTGCCCGGCTATATCCTGTGTTAGCCCCCAGTTGTATTGGCCCGAGCTTCCTTGCATAGGAGAGCAGCACTTGATTGTTCCCGAGTTCAAAGGTGCCAATCGGGTTGGATGCATGTTCTACGAGAAAACGGTCGGAGGGATTAAAATCGAGTATATTTAACCCGAATGTCCCGAGTGGTTTGACAGGGTAAGCGAGGGAGAATGCGCCTTGCGAGAAGTCGTAAATCAGGTTCCCGTAGTCAAGCGTCGCCAGGCCGGCAGGGTTCCAGAGCGCGCCAGTTGCGTCATCTGCACTGCTGACAAACGCTCCACTCAACCCGAGCCCACGCGTCCCAACTTCAGGCCTCAGGTTGAGATTATCTGACAATGTGCTCCTTTCACAGAGAAAATACGTAATTAAGACAAAAAAGATGCCTATAAGAAACCATTCGCGTTTACCGGTGGGTAAGGTAGGGTGCTGGATTTTCACTTCTGCCTTTGTATCTAATTTCAAAATGTAGGTGAGGCCCTGTTGAAATTCCCGTATTACCGGACAGACCGATAACTTTTCCAAAATGCACATATTCTCCGCTGGATACTCTGATTTGTGACAAGTGTCCATACCAGGTAGTAAAATCACCTTGGTGTTGGATGCCTACCACTTTACCATAACCACCTTTCCACCCCGTATAGATAACTCTGCCAGCTTGTGCTGCGTAAACGCGCGTCCCTGTAGCAGCGCGGAAGTCTATGCCTTCATGCATACGGTGGCGGCCCGTCACTGGATGAACCCGATAGCCATACCGCGATGTTACACGCAAAGGAATTCGCAACGGTTTTCCAAAACCAAGACTGCTACCGTTCGGAATAAAAATCCGACTGCCAATTTGGAGCAAGTGAGGGGAGGAGATGCTATTGATTTGCTGTAGTTCCCGCCACTTCAGATTATGGCTCCGGGCGATACCGGACAACGTATCTCCCTGTTTAACTTGATACCAAACGCCCCCAGGGGATTTTCCGGGAATTAGCAATTTCTGCCCAATCTGCAAGTGTTCCGTTGGCCGAAAACTGTTGGCTTGGAGAATAGATTTGAGCGGCACTTCGTACTTCCGCGAAATCCCCCACAACGTTTCCCCTTTTTGAACCTGATGTTGCAAACCCGCGCCTAAAACAGGACTAAACCCGGACACTCCCAATAAAAAAATTATAAGAATATGAATCTGTTTTCTCATGTGATACCCTAACAATGTAAACCCGAGACAAATTCTGCCCTGAATGCACAGAATCTGCTCATACTAATTAATTAAGGGTGGTGGTTCATAAATAATCGCTGCGCGGTGACGTGATGAGCAACAGGCTTGTTCGTCGTCGCGCAATTTATCGAGCGGCACCAAACGGTGCGATGCCAAATCATTAGGCACCACCCTCAATTAATCGTCTCTAACGGTCAGCAATACATTTTTCGTTTCTGACAAAATTTGGGTATCGGTATCAATTCCAGAATCACCGACTGAAACCACCTCGGTAATCACAGTCACAATCAGCTGAAGTACTTCAACCTGAATGTTAGCCGTGTCCAACGTGTCGGGAGCAGTCCATGTCACTACATTTTCATCTGCATCCGAAAGCGCGCCGTATTGGGTGATGTTCAACCAGTTCAACTTAACAATACTACCTCTAACCCCTTTCACCGAAGCAGTTAGTTCTACCTCTTCGCCCGGTTGCACCGTTTTTGTCGTAACAGTGATCTTCACGTCAAGGTTGCCAACCTGCTCCGCGTTCTCTGCATCCTTGTTGGTTGTTAATTCAACGACATCGTCGCCGGTGCCTTCTGTAGTATCTGCCTCCGTATCTTTCGCAGCTACGGGGTTATTTAGATTGCTACCGCCGCAACCTGCGATGCTTAATACGAAACCAACTAGGAGAATGTTAAAAAATAATACCAAAAATTGAGATGCTCTCATGACTCTATCCTCTCTTCGTGTTCGGTTCGGGGGAGACGCATGCACGCTACCCACCTCACAAAACAACTATGTTTAGCAAGAAACAGGTCCGACTTTATTTTAAGCTGTTCATGCCTAAAATCGTTTCTAAAAACCTGTTAATGTAAACGAATAGGTGAAAAGACGGTTACAACAAAGGGATGAGAGCATCCAACAATCGGTTATTTCTTTGTGCTTTCGATCTGCTCACGCAGGAAGGCAAGAATGTCGGCAATGTCCTGGTCACTGAGAATATCGGAGGCATAGAACGGCATTAGCGAACCGCCGCCGCGAATCTTCGTAGCCCAACGAATCATCGCTTTATCAATATCGCGGGGGACTCTGGACGTGACAAGCCGCGGACCGATACCGGGTTTGTAAGGTGTTGGGTGGCAGACGGCGCAGGCGCGCCCGAAAAGTTGCCAACCCTTCTGTGCATCGCCACGCATCGCAGCGATTTTCTCACCAGCTGCCTTTTTGGCATCGGCATCCAGCATCTCAATCGTGAACTCGGGGCCTGTATTATCACCTGAAATCGCTTCAAAATAAGCCATGAGGGCCTCTGCATGTTCTGCCGGAATCGCAGTAGGATTCACCTTATCGCTGGAGACACGCTGTAAAAAGTGCTGATAACAGAACCCACCCCCACCAGCAGCACGCGCAAAATCGGCACCTTTAATCATCCCACCTTTTGCCTCACCGCGATGGGGGACACCCACAACGCTGTGGCCCGCGCGAATCAAACCATCAGGATTTGACATATCATCAAAATCTGCGTGGCAGTTCGCACAGGAAAGCCCGGTCGCGGAGCCTTGCAGCTTACCCGGTTTAATTGTTCCCTTAAAAGTTGGATCGTGGAAAAGTTCCCGGCCAAGTTGGGCTTTATCTGACATTTGGGCGTGCGTTAAAAGTGCGACTGCTATTATCAGAACGCCGATGAACAAAAACGAAACAAATTTACGCATCAAGAATCTCCTTATGCTTAAGTATTTCTAACACTTTACCAAATATACGATTAATTGTCAAGAAAAAATTGCTTATTTTCAGGGAAAGTGGGCACGTAAAAACAGAACGACACACTTGGAAATGTGCCTTAGAGCCCACCGATTACCGTGGATTCAGCGGCCCTGAACATCTTCCAACGGCGATTCCAAAACAGCAATGTGTGGCAGATTCCGACACCATTGCGCGTAATCAAGGCCGTATCCGAAGACAAAGACGTTTGGAATCTTGAAACCGGTGTAATCAACTGTGACAGGAACTTGGCGTTGGGAAGGCTTATCAAGAAGTGTGCAAACCTTAACGCTTTTCGGGTTTAGTGTTTGGAGGTGTTCAATGAGAAACCTCAAGGTATGCCCGGTGTCAACAATATCCTCTACAATAAGGATATTCATGTCTTCCACGCGATCGCTACCCCCTCGAATGAGTTGAACTTCCGAGGGCTGCGTGATATCGTGGTAACTCGCCAATTGCACGAACTCAAAGCGAAGCGGTACTTCTCCATAAGGGCTTGCAGGCTGCGCCCTATAGATAGCACGCGCCAGGTCGGTGAAAAACACAGCGCCGCCTCTTAGTACACAAAGAAGGACGAGTTCCTGGTTTTCGTAATCCTTGGATATCTGTTCTCCGAGCTCGCGAATGTGTTCCTGAATCTCGGCTTCAGAGATTAGAACGGAGTGCGGAGGGGCTTTCATTTCTGGCATAATGGAGGTGAAGGCATTTTCGAGTTTGGGGATGAATCTTAAACCGCTCATGAGTAGTATAACCGATAATCCATAAAATTTCATCGCCGTGAACAAGCATTGGAATGCTATCACGTTCGCAGCGAGGCACCTTAGCATCTATCAAAAAGTCCTTAATCTTTTTCGTTCCGCTTAGGCCGTAAGGCTGAAACCTATCACCCTCCCGCCGATTGCGAATCGTCAGCGGCAAGTCAATCGCGTCATAATCGAACACTGCCTCAAACCTGCTATCAGGTAAAGGGATACCGGCACCTGGTGAAATATCACCCATATATGCCGTGATTTCCGCATTTAAAGCCGAGACAAACGTTTGACCGGGGACAACAAGCGGATAGGCAAAATCTGCTGTCTCAACCGGCTTTCTCTCGAAGATCAGCTGCTGATACGCCCGGCGAAATTGCAAACCGTTCGGGAGAGCGAACACAGCGTTGGGCGCATCCCTTGTGATGAGGTTGAGAATCGCTTGGCAGTGTGCAAAATAGAAATCGCTCACCTGCCCTAACATATCAGAAATACTGTGCCTCAGAATCCGCCTCTGCAACGCAATATGATATTGGAGAAACACGCCCCTGTCTAACACTAAATTAACCGGCGTTGTAGTGCGAGTTCCGCGTGCCTCGCTTTCCTTACTCCGCTGTTTCAACCGACATGCCTCAAACGCCTCGCGCGCAAACGTGTCAAGGTATTCCGATTCCGCACCGAGCACCTCAGCGGTTCGGCTCAATCCTGCTTTGATATTCGGATTATAGTTGCGTTCCAGCAGCGGCATGAGCTCATGGCGGATACGGTTGCGAAGGTAACGTTTATCCGTATTGGTTGAATCATGTCGAGGCACAAGGCTCATCGACGCAAGAAACGCTTCAATTTCCTGGCGTGTAAACGGCGTGAGGGGCCGAATGATTAAAGGTGTAACTTGCAGGTTTCCCATATCACACAGACCGGCTCTGACAGGGGATATCCCTCTTAACCCAATGGTGCCGGCACCACGAAGTAGATTCATCAAAACTGTTTCGGCAGTATCGTCCTGATGGTGTCCAAGCGCAACTTTGGTCGCGCCTATTTCTTTCGCAACATCTTCGTAGAATTGGTAACGCGCTTTCCGGCCAGCAGCTTCTACAGAAAGGTTCCACTGCTTTATCAAACGCGGCAATTCAATGGTGTTGCCAATAAACGGCAATTCCAAACGCCCTGCCTGCTCGCGCACAAATTCCATATCCGCATCCGCATCGGGGCGCAGACCGTGGTTTAAGTGCGCAACGTGGAGATGGCAGTTTAACTGTGCACGTAGCGCGTGCAGCCCATAAAGCAGGGCAAGCGAATCTGCTCCCCCTGAGACTGCAACGAGCACCGTCTCTCCATTTTCAATCATTGTGTGCTGCAAAATGAAGCGGTGCATTTGTTGCACAAAACGGGATGTCATGGGGAGCCCCTTAAAAGAGGAATACCGGTGCGGAGGGTCGAACTCCGGACAGCACGATTATGAGTCGTGTGCTCTACCGCTGAGCTACACCGGCATATTAAGAGTCTAATATTAAGTATAACACATGATTTCCGAAAAGTCAAATGTTTTTATCTTTCCTATAGGGGGTATGCACGTCGCTTAGGGGCGAGTCTCGTCTGAATCGCGGATTTGCGCGGATTGCGCGGAAATACGCGGATTTTGGGGTATTCTCGCGGTTCGACCTCTTTGGTGGGGTGTTGGATGTCACGTTTCTTTCTGTTTCACACTCATGGGTCTGTATAACATTTTAGCCCTGTAAGGGCGGTATGGGTATAGATACACGGACTGCCCTAAATGCTAAGCCCCAGAGGGGCGACATGTGTAGCGACGCTATCTGATATGGCTCCCAATCGGGCGGGGAGACCCCGCCCCTACGGGACTAAGGGTGTTTTGTAGGGGTAGGCCTTGTGCCTACCCTTCCTATGTAGGGGTAGGCCTTGTGCCTCCCCTTTAGCCCCAGCGGGGCGGTATGTGTATAGTACCGCGGTCTTCCCTAGATGCTAAGCCCCAGAGGGGCGACATGTGTAGTGCCTCTGTCTGAATGCACGTCGCATTTGGGCGCAGTGGTATATTACCCCTGCAAAGCAGGGGAAACCGATACCCTTACGCCGCAAAGCCCGGAGTATCGCGGATTGCGCGGAATGACGCGGATTTTTGGAGGAGGTGCTCGGTTCAACTTCTTCTGAATCGCGGAGTATCGCGGATGACGCGGAAGTACGCGGATTTTGGGGGTGCCTCGCGGTTCAGCATTTTTGGTAAATTGCTATTCATTTCTTTTTTTGCAGGGGTAGGGCTTGTGCCTACCCTGTGCCCCCTACGCGCAGGATATCGCCTGTGGGTGTGCGTGGCGTTTTAGCCCTGTCAGGGCGGTATGTGTATAGAAACGCAGGCTTCCCTAGATGCTAAGCCCCAGAGGGGCGACATGTGTAGTGCCTCTAGTTGATACGGCTATAAACATACCGTAAACACAAAGAGATTCAAGCAGATTGCAGGGGTGGGATTTGAACCCACGTCCTCCGGGTTATGAGCCCGACGAGCTACCAGACTGCTCTACCCTGCGCCAAGATATCGTTCCAAGACATGGTCGAGGAGGGATTTGAACCCTCACACCTTTTTATGGGCGACGGATTTTAAGTCCGTTGTGTCTACCGATTCCACCACTCGACCCAAAGTCTATTAATAGTATACACTAATTCTCAGCGTTTGTCAACTTTTTTTTATCTTTTTTTACAAATACTCAGTCGTTATGCCTTTGAAGAATTATACCTTATAGAGTCAGATGCGGAAAATTTCGCCAAAACCGAGAACTATAGTGGATTTTACAATTACCTATACTAGGAAGGGGGCGAGGTATAGTTCACTGAGATGTCTACATATTTTGAGAATTGATATACATTACCCTAAATGCCGGCTATTTTTTCTTGACTTTTTTTCGGAATTGGTTATCATGCCTAGTAAAAAAGAGTCCTTAAAAAGTAGTCGGGAACCCTCGGTTTGGAAATAGGCTGGACCCATCTTTTGCCGTGTGTTGCCAGACATTTCGGGCTATAAGAAAGGAAAATACCGAAACGTATGAAATTCGGACTGTTTTATGAACATCAAATGCCACGCCCGTGGCATGATGGAGCAGAACATAAACTTTTTCAAGATGCGTTAGCACAGGTGGAACTGGCTGACGAACTAGGGTTCGACTATATTTGGGAGGTTGAACACCATTTCCTTGAGGAGTACTCGCATTCTTCTGCGCCGGAGGTATTCCTCGCGGCGTGTAGCCAGCGAACGAAACAGATTCGACTGGGACATGGAATTGTGCTGATGCCACCGGCGTACAACCACCCCGCGCGCGTCGCTGAGCGCATCGCCACGCTTGACCTGGTATCCGACGGGAGGGTGGAATGGGGCACGGGCGAATCGGCTTCGCATATAGAGCTAGGCGGATTCAACGTAGATCCAAAGCACAAACGGGAGATGTGGGCGGAATGCACGCGCGAGACAGCGAAAATGATGACACAATCGCCTTATGCAGGGTATGAAGGACAATACTTTTCGATGCCGCCTCGCAATGTCGTTCCCAAACCCTTGCAAACACCGCACCCACCGCCGTGGGTAGCTTGCTCCAGCCGCGATAGCCTCCGATACGCTGCCAGACACGGCCTCGGCGCGTTAACCTTCGCCTTCGTCGATGCAAACGAAGCCAAATTCTGGGTCGAAGAGTATTATGAAATCTTTGAAAAGGAGTGCATCCCTTTGACGCAAAGGCTCAACCCGAACATCGCGATGGTATCGGGCTTTTCATGCCACGCTGATGAACAGACTGCCATCGCCCGTGGCTTAGAAGGTTTTCGCTTCTTCCGGTTTGCCCTCGCACACTACTATTATGGCGGTTCACAGATTCCTGGTAAAACCGATATTTGGCAGTTGTATAAACAGACAACACAAGAACCGGAGGGGCGTAGCCTTCACTTTCTAACCGAAGGCAGAGCAGGAATTGGCACGCCCGACCAGGTGCGGGAGCACCTGGAGGTAATGGAGGATGCCGGGGTAGATCAGGTTGTCTTCATTCAGCAGGCCGGTGCCAACCTTCATGAAGATATATGTGAATCCCTGGAACTTTTTGCTGAGCAGGTTTTACCGGATTTCAAGGCGCGAGACGTAGTGCATGTTTCTCGAAAAAATGAACGACTCGCGGACGCAGTTGAGGCAGCTGAAGCGCGTAAATCTCCTTTGACACCCCTCAGCGAGATTCCGATTGTGGATGCTTACCCGGTTATCAAACGAAAAATGGAGGAGAAAACAGCAGAAGCCGGTGAAACCGAGATGAGTGAAGATGGCAAAAAGTTTCTCATCTCAATAGAGGGCGGCAAACGCCCCGAGGACAGCGCGTAGCCCCCGATACAGCGTTTTTTCGGAATAGGAGCCTAATCGTTAAAAAATGAAAAATGTATTGGTAATTGACGACGATGAAAAAATCTGTTGGGCATTTGAGCAGTTCTTAGAAAGCGAAGGCTACGCCCCTAGCATCGCCAACAACGCTGAGGAAGGCTTACGACGTATTGCGTCTGACAAGCCAGATGTCGTCTTGCTCGATGTGAAGCTGCCGGGGATGAGCGGTCTCGAGGCGTTGGGCGAAATCAAAGCCCACCATCCCTGGATAATTGTAGTTATCATCACAGCCTATGACGATGTAGAAACCACAATAGAGGCGATGCGTCTACAAGCGTTCGATTTTGTCCCAAAGCCCATCGATCTGGAGCTCGTAAAAAGCGTGCTTGAACGTGCCTTCCGGACGCAATCTGTCCGTAGCACCTTGCCTATGGAGATAGTGGACGACTCGCTAACAGCGCGCCCTATGCACCGGCTCGTCGGAAAAAGCAGTGAGATGCGCGAAATTTACAAACTCATCGGCGTTATGGCGAGCAATACAATGACAGTGCTGATTGAGGGAGAAACAGGAACCGGAAAAGACCTGGTTGCTCGTGCAATTCATGTGGGAAGTGAGCGAAAAGAGAAGCCATTTGTACCGGTGGATTGTGGAGCACTGCCGGATGAACTGCTGGAGAGCGAACTGTTTGGCTATGAAGCGGGGGCGTTCACAGGTGCAAAAGCGGAAGGGAAACCGGGCAGATTTGAACTCGCAAATGGCGGTACCCTTTTCCTCGATGAAGTCTCAAACATGAGCCCCGCGCTACAGGTGAAACTGCTACGCGTATTGCAAGCACAAGAAATTGAAAGATTAGGGGGCACCCGCACACTTAAAGTGGATGTGCGCGTCATCGCCGCTACCAATCAGGAACTTGGAGAAATGGTTAGGCTCGGAAAATTCCGGGACGATCTCTACTACCGTTTCAAACGCATCGCGCTCCACTTACCTCCTTTGCGCGGGCGACAAGAAGATATTCCGTTGCTCATCACACATTTCCTGCAACTAATTCAGGACGAACTCGGTAAACCGATTCGCGGCATCTCTAAAGAAGGGATGAAACTATTGCAAGACTATGCATGGCCCGGCAATGTTCGAGAACTTGAGAACTGCGTCAGAAGTGCTGCAACACTCTGCCGAGCCAATGTAATTCTACCGGACGACCTGCCGCCGGAAGTCCGCACAGGCCACAGTGCAGGCACAACTGATGCAGCACAGCTAGAAACTTCCCTCAAATCGATGCTACAAAACATGACAAAAACGGCTATCGCCGAAAACAGAAAGGGACTTTACGAAGAGGTCGTCGCGATGTTAGATAGAGCACTCATCGAGCTGGTGTTGGATGAATTTTCGGGAAACCATAGCAAAACAGCGGAATTGTTAGGCATGAGTCGAACGACGCTCATAAAAAAGATTAAACAGCAGAACGATAACGAATAAGCAACCTTACATTTTGAATCGGGAATGAAAATTGCTTAATAGGAGAAATCGCATCATGAATTCGTGGATTCGCATCGCGCACCGTGGCGCATCGGGGAGTGCCCCGGAAAATACGCTTGCGGCGTTCAAGAAGGCAATGGAAATCGGCGTGGATGCCGTTGAACTCGACCTGCACGGCACCGCCGATGGTGAGATTGTGGTAATACACGATGATTCCTTGAATAGAACCACAAACATCCGCGGTGCGATTAACCAAACAACTTTAGAACGTATCAAGTGTGCCGATGCCGGGGCATGGTTCGATGCCGACTTTACCGGTGAACCGGTGCCGACACTGACTGAGGCACTCAAATGCATTGCTTCGGGCGGAGCACTTTGTAAGCCCGCCCCTATTGCTGTGCTGGAAATTAAGGATGCTTTGATTGGCGAAGCAGTTGTAGCGAAAATTCGCGAGGCGAACATGCTTGAGATGGCAGTTATCATCTCTTTTCACGCCTCTCTTTTAAAAAACGTCCGCGCAGTAGAGCCGCGCATTCCGACAGGATGGCTCATCGGAAACAACAACGGTAGCGAATCTCCTGTACAACTGTGCCAGCAATTGACTGAATTGGGAAGCAGTCTACTGAACGTCAACCACCTGATGATAACAGCTGAATTCGCTTATGAAGTACGACGGCGCGGTATCACACTATGGAGCTGGACAGTGGATAGCCTCGACCGCATGCGCCAAATGAAAGGGTTCGGTGTGCAGGGCATCACCTCAAATCACCCTGAGCGATTTGCATCGGTTTAGTTCCGCTGTGTTCTTGTAGGCGTAGTTTTTAACAGCACTTTCTTTACAATTTAACGCCCTCGCCAAAACGCAATCGCAATATACCCAAGAATCGGGAAAGACAACAGTGCTGTCGACCAGGCGACTCCCTCTAACCCCCAATACCGCATGAAAAGCCAATTGAGAAACGGATTCAGCACAAGCCTAATGAGCGTTGCGGTGACAACGGTTCGGTGCGCTTGACGCGCCAGATGTGCGCGAATGAGCAACCGACTCATTAAACGCGGCAGCATCCCAGACAGATAAATGCCTAGCAACGCGGCAATATGCGTCTGTCCCGCTTCGGACAATTCGCCATGCCCATACAACACAGCGACGATATCCGCTCGGAAAAGATAAAAACCTAACAGGAACGGCGCCATCAGCACCAGCAAGGCGACAACGCCTTGCCAGACGCTTCGTTGTAGCTGCTCCGCATTTTCTGAGCGCGACCCGGATGAGGAAATCTTCGCCCAATGCGAAAGCAAGACAGGAAGTGTTACACCTGTGAGCGTCTCCGGGATGGCACACAGGCGGAGCGCGTAGTCAAGTTTCGACACGGAACTTTCACCGAGTCCGCTTGCCATACTCCTGTCAACGACAGGGTTTAAACCGTCCGAGAGCGCCGCACCCATCATCAGAAGACATTGCCGCTGGAACTGTTTTGTATAGGTAGGCTCCTGCAGGAGGGATTCATGATGCCGATTTCCTTTGAACATTTGGCGCACCGACAGATTCAGGACAGCACAGCATCGTGGAAAAAGCACAACCACTTGGAAAAGTTCACCGACGCTCAGCGCAAGCGGTATGCTAAACCAGGTTAGAGCGGGTTTGCACAGATAGATAGTACTGATAACGATGACTGCACGGAGCCCTTGCACAATGACCGGTAGATGAAACGCTTGGTAAGTGTCCAAGATTGCCTTGAGCATCCAGCGGACTGATGCAATAACCGTGAAGCAGAGGAATCCACACACAATCGTGATTGTGCTAGAAGGCGCGAGGCCCGCGTTCGGCAAAAAGAATTGGGCGAGCGCCCACGAAACGGCGACGAGGAGGCAGCATAGCCCGGGCATCAGTGTGATATAGCGGGGAAAAATGGATTGCACACAACGTTGTGCTTCGGTTTCGCCTTTTGCGCGTGCTTCAGCTAACAACGGAACAAGAACAGAATAGGCGGAGGCAGCACTCAGCAATTCAATCAGGAATACAGCGATGCCCCAGTAATAGTAGACAAAATCCATCTCCGCCGGGGCACCGAACCAATTGGCGAGGACGACATAGATAAGAAATGTACCAGCACGTCCGATCACGCTGAGCGGCGCAACAATAAGGATGTTCTTGAGGAGGGAAACTTGGGTGTTGGAATCACTGTGTGGCATGTAGTGACTGAAAGGTGTGTTTGAAGTAGATGGATATGACAGCACATTGAATTTGAGGCGTGTTTGGGCATCTCGCATCGGACTACCCAACTTCGTTCAATCCAACCTACATCTCTAATGCATCATCAAGAGCATCCCAGAATGGATTTTCATTTTCCTCATTATAGAATGGCAAACCAATCAACCGGTATTTTGTGCTATCAAATGTCAGAAGTTTATCCTTAAACGCAACAGTAATATCCCTCATGAGATCTTCTTTCCACTGTTCATGCGCTTGGAGAAATTTGCCTTTAGGTTCGACGAAGAACTGGTAACTGACAAATTTGCCCTTTTTCTCTTGGAGAAACAAGGCGAAATCGGGTTGGAACGCTTGTCCATCGGAGAAGTTGTAGATAGCAAAATGCCTCTCGTTACGAAGTAGGTAGATGTCGTCGTAGTCTTCGGCCAATATCTGAATCTTCCTGACCAACAGCTCCACGAAGGCTTTTTCTTCGCTCGTGCCGTAAAGGGTGTTGAAGGCAAACCAAGGTTTATCCTCAAACCGCCCATCGATAGCGGCGCGTGGGTTTCGTATGTCAAATCTCAGGAGTTTGTCTCTGAAGATGTCGTGAACCCGTTTGGGCAAAAAATGCTTTGTCCCTTCGTATTCGGTGATTTGCTCGCGAACCTCTGCCGCTATTTTACCTAACAGTCCACAACATGCGGCGAGTTTCGCTGCACGATTCTCTTCCCAGTAAGAAAGGTTCCCCTTGAAAGTGATTGCCAAGCCACCCAGATAGTTTTCCGAGGTGATAAATTCGCGCATGGATGCCAATTGTGGGAAATACCGTCTGAGCGATGCAAACGTGAAAAACGGATTGCGGGCAATGGCGCATCTAACGATGTTCTGCTCAATGTCAACTACCTGTACGTCCCGACTGTTTTGGTTTCCCTGGAGCACCAGTGTCTCACCGTTCTCCATGACGGTAGTTGCGCCTCCGGCTCCTGTATAGATAGTGTGTTCATAGTTTTTCTCTTTCACACTCAGATTCGCTAGGTCCGCAAAAGATTTGACATGTTGGTAATCTTTCGGCACCTGTTTGTTGAGCCAGATAACACCGTATTTGTAAAAGCAGGTCTGCTTGAACCTGTTTTTCAACTTGAGTTCGCGAGTCACGACGCGCTCGTCCATCATACCTTGTTCGACGAGGGCAGTGCGGATTTCAGAGATATAACGCGAATCGTTGATGCTATGGTAGTGGAGCTCTTCCAGCACGCGCAGTTCATTAGTCAGGTCTTCGTCAAACTTACGGCGGAACCGGTCTGTGTGTTCCGGCAGGTCAAAGGGAAAATAGCGTGCGCCGCGCCCAATAAGCTGCGCTTCGGATATCGTTGTTTTTCCAATTTTGTTACCGCCCGAATCGCGCGCTTCGTAACAGCGGACGATGTCAAAAAGGTTCAGCACATCCCACCCTTCATTGAGTTTCTGTACGGCGAAGATGGCACGGAACGGATTGTCCTTGTCTTCAAGGGTGTTGACGAGGAGTTGATAGGTTTCCTTCTCCTTTTCTTTGTTAACCGAGAGACAGTATGCTTCGCGAAATTCCGATTTCAGGCGTTGTGCCAACTGTTCGGTACCGATGTTATTTTCATCAAAGAAGCGGAAGGCACGTTGAACAATCTCAAGGCCCGCCTTCAATGAAAATTGGCGAATGCTGTCAATTTGGCTGCCGGTTAGTCCATCAATCAGTTCGTGAAAATTTTCCTTGTTCTCCTGCGATTGCGCGATTGTCCGCTGTGCCTTGAACAGGATGACAGGCTTTAGGTTAATGCCGTTTTTCGCCGCCACCTCCTGCTTGTACTGATTGAGAATGAGTGCCTGCAAGATGCGTTGCCGCAAATCGAAATCGGATTGAACGATGACAACCTCTTTTGAAAACAGGTCGTTCCGAAAGTCCACCAGGTCATAGCGGTAGATGACCTTGTTCCGATACTTTTCCACCATTGCAGGCGTTTCGTAATCGTGCGTGGCGGTGAATTCCAATAACAGGTTGGCTTCGTTTGCGTTAAAAAGGTGCTCCACCGTGTTTTCCCAACTCGGTTTCTGCGCCGCCAGTGCTAGTTCCAACTGATGGGATTTGGTTTGGACGTTTATATGGTGTGCTTCATCCGCCAAGAGAACGATTTTCTTTGTCTTGAAATCCTCGAAGGTTAAGGCGTTCTCCTTTTCTGCTGTCAGATCCGAGTGGAGTTTCTGAATCGTAGTGAAGCAGATATTGATATTGTTCTCATTGATACCATCAAAATTGTCCACCTGCGTCACGGTTACCTGCCTCCCCCCAAAATGGATGTTCTCATTGAAGAGGTATTTTGAGGCACGCGGGTTGAGGAAATTGTCCTTCGTCTTCTTGATGATATTGGTGGAATTGACAAAAAAGAGGAAGTTGCGGTACCCCTGCTCATAGAGATAGAGCATCAGCCCTGCCATGATGAGGGTTTTGCCGCTGCCGGTTGCCATGTTGAACAGAAAGTGCAGTGGTTTTTCCTCTCCCGGAAAATTGTTATTGAGGCAAAGGAAGAACCGCGCCAACGCCTCTTCTTGATAGGGACGAAGTTCAAAAGCGGGGTTGAGGTTATCGGTGAGGTACGTCGGAATGTGGATGTTTTGGATCTCTCGTCGTCCGAATTCCTCTAATGTCTTTTCGTATAAAAATTTTTCGGGCATCATATACCTCGTATCAGCACCTTTCTGGGCAGGTGTGGTATTTGCCCCTGCTTTGCAGGGGGTAACTCGCTGAGTGGTTTTACGACCGGCTGCCGTGGCACTATGCTCGCACTGAGTTGTCAATCATCCAGATGCAATAAATCTAATCTGCCTTCCCGAAGCAGGCCTTCCTGGGCCTGTTCTGCCTTCTGCCGCACATCTTTGTCTCTGCTTTTGAGGCCTGCTTTCAGGATGGTTTTTGCTTCCTCTGTCAGAATGTAGAGGTTGTCATCTTTGATTCCATCGGTTAGCTTAGCAAAGCACTCAACCACTTCCGCAGTGTGCTCTGGGAGCATGTTGCACAACGCTTGCAACCGAATGACCCTGTCTTCTACCCTGCACACGTCTAGGACTTTGGAATATGCATCCAACCGCCACTCAGCCGCTAGACACTCGGCTTCGAGCCATAAGGTAAACTGTCGGAACTCTGTCGGCTCTTTAACTTCCAACCGCCACTCAAAGAAGGCAATGAATTTGTCTATTCGGTTTTGCTTTAGGGACTTTCCTCTACTCCACAAGCGATGACCAACATTGTTGAATAAATTTGCCCAGTGCTCCCGGTCGTTATTAGTCTGTTGGTAATACCTTTCAAGCAGGCTTTCGTTTCCTTCGAGTGGATACATATCCCACAGATAATAGGTGAACAAGTGTTCTCCGAGGATATCAATTAGTTCTTTTCCGGAGCCATCGGGCTTTTTGAAGTCGGCTAGATGTTGCAGCGCAAAATCAAAGTCGTCTCGAAGAATCTTAAAGGTAAGTTCGAATGGGCGACGATAGTCCACAAGGCTGCCAAATGCAGCTAGCCATGCCGGCAACGTGCCCTGTGGGAAAAAGTCTGATTTATGCTTGATTGCCCATGTTTCGTTGAGGTTAACAATCCAAGGGTAGTTTCTACCTAGAACGGCATACTCCGGCAGTGTCAAAGGGTGCTCGGTTTCCGGGTTGAAGCGTCTTTCAAGAAGTGTCGTTACCTCAGAGAGATCGGATGTGGCATCATGCCGCTGTAACCAAAAACCGAAATTGATTAGGTTTTCCAGAGCGATGCCCCGGGTAGTATTGACGGCCGCGGTGAGTGAGTCGGAATAGTTCACAATCACCGGTTCGTCCCCATCTAAGTGCCAATCAAATTGTGTACAAAGCATTTCCAAAAGGTTCGCCAATTGTCTTCGGGCGGTAACTGGTACATCCACATCCTTTTCCAGACATGTGCTGATTAAGTCCGCGACGGCTCGCCGCGCCCTGGACCAATGAGGATTCTCTCGGGATTTGTCGCCTCCGCTATAGTCACGTTCGGGCTCCCGGTCGGGGTGTATAAGCACCCATTCGCTGAAGGTCAACCACTCGTTGAGTTTGTTGAAATTCTTTGCTTTTACCTCCGCCTGCATTACATTAATCATTGCCCGCACGTAAATGGGACGTTCAATTCTTTCACGATTTTCCATCCAAAACCTGATTCTGTTAGCATCGGGAATGATTGCCTCCTTGAAAACAGTCTGAAAAGCTTCCGAGAGTGCTTCAATATTGATCTCTACAAACTCGCCTTCCCCGTAAAATTCATCTTCTTCCTCCCATTCGTTTATGTCGGTAAGCAACGTCTCATCCGTAAGATTTGCAAGTTCTTCGGGTGAGCGCGGGCTGCGCTTAGACACCGATCCACTCCTCACTTTAAATGGAGGATAATCCTCATCTGAAATTGGTTCATTGGTTTCAGCTTCTAATTTTTTGAAGTCAGTCTTATATTCGCCAAACAGTACCGACGCGAAGGGAGCAAACTGCATCTGATGGAAACGGGCCTGGCGTTCTTGGAAACGCTCCTCAAGGATAGCATCAAAAATATCGGTACGTTCCGTTTTTGTGAGTAACGTTTCACCGAAGTGCTCACAGGCATGTCGTATCATCTGCTGAAATTCGTAAGGATGTTCCCACAAACCATAGCCTTGATGCTCCAGAATTAATTCCCGCATCCACGGTTTGGTTTCCTTATTTGGGTATTGGGCATAAAGGTGGTGACGCAAGCGTTTGAAAATTTTCCACTGTTGCTTTCGTAACACTTTGTCCAAATCCGCAACTGCGTCGGGCGATCTTTCAAACACCTTCTCGCATGCAAAAGTCAGCGTATGAACGAGTGTTTTCTCGGGACGCTCATGGTGAGAATCGGATCCATGGAGGCGGGTATACCAGATGTTCGAAAGATCTGCCTCTTTATCAAGCTCCTCCTGATGTGTTCTCAAACGAATCATATTCGCCGTGGCATCAATAAGGAGGCAGGCAACTTTGTAGGGTTCGCTTTCGGCAAGGGGGCGTACCCCCTTGGCCATTATCCAAGCGTATGCCTCGTGACCGATTTTGGGAACCGGATGAAGTGATGGCACCGCCAACGCGCCCCAATCCGTTGAATTTTCTCTTCGGAGTTTCTGCTTGTCCTTGAATCGAGGGTCGGGGGCAAACGCAACGAGTACTTTTGAAAGCTCCAATGCGGCTGATGTCTGATTCTCCGCTGTCCAATGCGCCAACAAATCTGCGAATCTATGTGCGAAGAACTGGTGCTCTAGCCCTGCATATTCAAGCATTTTGGGTTTTAGTTTCGCGGACTGTTCCCCGGGGAGTGCCAGCGCGATGTCCAGAATGCCATCATAGACCCGTGGGTTATCAACTTCAGGGAGCCCCAGTACCAAATTGATAACTTCGTTGGGGACATAGCCAGCCACATTTTTGAGGTATTGAAGCTCTGACCAGGAACGGAATTGAATGTAACCGTTAAAACGCCTAATCCGTGGCGGTGACTGAAAACAACCGCGCTCGGCAAGCGGTTGGAGCCACAGCGGATTTTTCAATCGGGGAAAAAAATGCTTGCGGTAGTGGTACTTTTTAAATGAACCGAGGGCTCTATCTATCAATTCATTCGTTGGCTTCTTCCAAGATTTCATCGATCCTCCTCAGCTGCCCAAGTTCGCTACCTGCGGCGGCGTATAGGAAGTCATCAAGCGTCCGAAAATGCCTTTCCACTTCATAAGAGGCCTCTATCTCAAACTCGCCCTTGCGTAGATGGGCATGTGCGCCAAACCACATTCTTGCGCGCCGCCATTCCTGAGATAAATAACTAGGAATACTCTCTCTGTCAGGATAATTCAAAAAGGTGGTAAAGAAAGCACTATCCCTCTCCGCGACTCTATCACGGCCAGTTGTGTGTTCATCAATCAGGTGCTTTATATTTTTGCAAGTTGTGTAGGGAATTAGATGTCCGTTTTCAGTGCTACTTGTCGTATCGGAGTTTTCCTCGGCCCATTCATCTTTCCAACTGTCTTTTAGTTTCTCCACAAGCTGCACATACTGAACCTGCTTCCGCTCACGCTCTGTCACAGTGGGAACAAGGATGTTCATCAAATCCCTACCTGCGTGGGAAACAAACGTAATATAGCCAGGCGACTTTTTGGCCAGGATGTCCAATGCACCTCTGTACACTTCAGCAAACACCGGCCGGTGGAGCGTGTCGTTGAGCCAGTCAAAGACAGACTGTTGATTCTCCGTAAGCATTCTGCGAGAAAACTCCTCCTCGTTTGAAACGTTCACCGGGCGCGTCTTGCATTTCCCAACATGTTTTAAGTTTACCCCATCTCAAGCAAAAAGTCAATCTAAATGTCAGTAGTGGCAGAACCATAAAATGCCTTATTCAACGCCTTATCTTCCTCACTGACATCAAAATCCGCATCCTCTATTTCAGAGAGGTTGACATAGAGTTGATTCTTATCCAGCAGTGCCGCCAACAGGTGCTTCTGTTTTTCTACGTCGCCGATAGCGATAAAGGCATTTACCGCTTCCTCCGGCATTTCGGGGTTGACGTACCAGTTCAGGAACGAATTTTCGGCGATGTCTCGCCAAAGTGCAACAAGTTCTTCGGAGGATTGCGCGGCTTGGATTTTGTCCATATAGGCTTGGTTGTATTTCAGCAGCTCGCAATAGATGAAATCACCGCCGCTCTGCCAGTTGACCGATTTGGAGATGCCGCCCTGCTCGCCAGCAATCACTTTTTTTAACCGTTCCACCGTGATGGTTTCTACATAATCCATCTGCTCAATGCCGATATATTGCCTACCCATTTTGTGGGCAACCGCGGCAGTTGTACCGGAGCCGAGATGGAAATCTAGGACAATATCGCCTTCCATCGTGGTGTACTCTATTATGCGTTGCATCAGCAATTCGTTTTTTGGATAGGCAAACGCTTTCCGACCGAAAAGTGCCACAATTTCGTCTGTCCCTTTTTTGTTCACCATGCTTTTCAGCAGCTCATCCGTGGCGTGATTGAGAAAGTCAGTTGAGACGTAAGCCTTATCAAAATCGTCGCCTTTCTTTTCAATTTCTTCAGATTTAAAGATCCGCATGGCAGGCTGTTTCATGTTGAGAAAATCGTAATCACCGGGGAAAACGATTTTCCCTTGTCTATAATAGCCATGAAATGTATCTTTGGTAACCGCCCAGCACCGATTCGGATTCACCGGAAATTCTTGCCCGTTTTTTGGATTTATAAGCGTGAAATCTGAATTCGGGCGTTCTTGAATCGTACGCTGTGTCGTCATCGGGCTGAGTCGCCATTCATCACCTGGAAAATCAGGCGTTTGGTAATACTTGCGCGAAACAGCGCGCCGGAAGAGGGCATCCTGTTTTGAGGCACCCCTCGTGTAAACTAGCATCCAGTCAAAATCCCTTGACATTTTGTAAGGCACATCACTTTTTCCGGTTCGAGTCTTTCGGGGAACCGTGGCGATAAAGTTATCCCTACCGAATATCTCATCCGCTACCAGTTTCAAATAGTGCATCTCCCGGTCGTCAATGTGAACGAAGAGAACGCCATGAGTCTGCATCAAATCCCGCGCTATCTCTAGGCGGTTACGCATGAAGGTTAACCACGTTGAATGCCTGAAACTATCGTTATAGCCAAAACTATCTCCATCGATGTTATACGGTGGGTCGATGTAAATGAGTTTTACCTGTCCGATAAACTGCTTTTTGAGAGAGTGGAGTGCGATGAGATTGTTGCCCTTAATGATGAGATTTTCGCGAATTGTGCCGCTTTCATCGCGTTTGATGTCCGACACCCGTTGTTCGCCGGCTATCGTGTGGCGTTTCCAATGGGTGAGCACCTTCGCATCGAACATCCGGTTGATTTCGTCTTGGGCGAGGGTTTGGTTAAAGAAAATCTCTTTGTGCTTCTCCTCTTCCCGCGTCTGGCCGCCCTCCAACACGCAATCCTTATAGGGCCAAACAAGTGCCACCTCCCCGCGTTCGGGTAGGAATTTGCTGTCAATGTTCAAGCCGATCTTGTTGCGGAATTGCGTATAGGAATTGGCGAGGAAGTTTTTGTGGGTGATGTAGTTGATGAAGGTGTTGTGGTTGAAAATCCAGCGGCCGTTGACTTCTTCAAAGAACTTTGCTTCTATCTCTTTGTCGGTAAGCAACAAGCGGAGGAGGCCGTGGTCAAGTTGCCAAGCGTAGTCCCTGACAGCGGCGGGGATAAGTTCGCCAGTATCGTCAACAAAGCGGAGGTCGGTTTTGAGCAGTGCGATGAGTTTTTCGTTGAAGTTTTCTTTTGACATGGGCGGTCTCCCTGATTTCGTTTCGTGTAAGACAGTTAGGGCTCAGGGAGTCAACTTCCGTCGCTTATTTGGGCATTGGGCCATATCTGATTGCAGGTGGGGTGCAAGCGCAACGAGTGCCTTTGAAAGTTCCAGCGCGGCTGATGTCTGATTCTCCGCTGTCCAATGCGCCAACAGATCTGCGAATCTATGCATCAAGAATTGGTGCTCTATTCCTACATATTCAAGCATTTTGGGTTTTAGTTTCGCGGACCGTTCCCCGTGGAGTTGCAAGGCAATATCCAAGATGCCATCATAGACGTGCGGGTTGTCAACTTCAGGGAGGCTCAGAACCAAATTGATAACTTCATGCGGGACATAACGAGCCACATTCTTGAGGTACTGGATCTCTGGCCAGTAAGGAAATAGAACAGACTCATAATCCCAACGGATGCTGTTCGGAGGTGAATGAAAACAGCCACGCTCGACAAGCGGTTGGAGCCATAGCGGATTTTCCAACCGAGAGAAAAAATACTTGCGAGCGGTTACTTTTTTGGTGGATTGCAGTGCCTTATTTATCAGTTCATTTGTTGGCTTCTTCCAAGATTTCATGGATACTCCTTAGCTGGCATAACCCAAAAATGTGATAAAAAAAGAACTATCCGCCTCTGTGGCTCTATCGAGACCCGCTTTGTGTTCATCAATGCGTTTTTTTATCTTCTCACATAAGTCATATCTGTTTTAAGTTTACCCCCATCTCAGGCAAAAAGTCAACCTAAATGTCAGTAGGGGCAGAACCATAAAACGCCTTATTTAACGCCTTATCTTCCTCACTGACCTCAAAATCCGCATCCGCTATTTCGGAGAGGTTGACATAGAGTTGGTTCTTATCCAACAGTGCCGCCAACAAGTGCTTCTGCTTTTCCACATCACCGATAGCGATGAAATCATTTACCGATTCTTCCGGCATTTCAGCGTTGACGTACCAGTTCAGGAACGAGTTTTCGGCGATGTCTCGCCAGAGTGCTACAAGTTCTTCGGAGGATTGCGCGGCTTGAATGCGTTCCATGAACATCTCGTTGTAAGGCATCAGTTCGCAATAGAGGAACTCTTCGTGATTGAAGCCGCCTTGAGCGATGACCTTGCAGATGCGTTCCTTGCAAACAGCGATATGTTCGTCCAATTGCTCGACAAGGATAAATTGTCTGTTTCCCCCCCCCTTTATTTTTGTTAAGTGATAAAATAGCATGTCCCGTTGTGCCTGAGCCCGCGAAGAAGTCAAGGATGATATCGCCTGCATCTGTCGTGATTTTTACGATATCCAAAATCGTATACAAGGATTTCGGATAGGAAAATGCTTTCTTCCCCAGAATGTCCTCAAGAAGCCTTGTGCCATAAAAGGTTGCATTATACTTTTTATCAGCCCAGGTCGTTTTGGGGCGCTGTCCTTTATATTCAGTGATTCTCCGCTTAAAAAAGATTTGAATGTTCCCACCTCGGTGCCGCCGGGCTACGAGTTCTCCCTTATCGATCTTTTTTTGTAAAGTTGATGGAGAATTTGACCAGACCCATTCTGTGCCGTTTTCTGTTGGAAGCAGTTCAGAATAACCGTCCTTTTTGATTAACGAAACCTGGGTCAGATCTTCAGACACATAAATCGGATAAAACTGCTTGGGCCGGTCTTCGCGCCGCGCGTTTCTGGTCTCCCCCTTCCGCATTAAATTCTCCAGTTTATATCGCGATACTTCATCTTCGTGGACGAAAGTTCTGTCAGTCTTTTCGGACATCTCAAAAAAGTTTATCTTTGCCCTTTCCCTATTCTTTGCATAAACTAATAGGAATTCATTTGTTGTCGCGAAAAAATTGTTATTCGTCTTACCCGCTGGATGATGAATGATAGTCAAAATTGCGATGCGGTTTTCTCTACCAAAAACTTCGTCGGCTAAAGTGCCCAAGTATAAGAGTTCATAACTATCTATGGACATTGCGATAAATCCATCATCCACCAAAAGTTGTTTCGCTATATCCAGCCTGTTTTTCATAAAAGTTAGCCAGGTCGAATGGTTAAAGTAATTGTTATAGGTAAAGATGTTTGCTTCTCCACCCGTGTTATAGGGCGGGTCGATGTAAATGAGCTTCACCTTGCCGTGGAATTGCTGTTTGAGCGAATGGAGCACGAGGAGATTGTTGCCCTTAATGATGAGATTTTCGCGAATCGTGCCGTTTTCAGCGCGTTTGATGTCACACATCCGTTGTTCGCCGGCTATCGTGTGGCGTTTCCAATTCGTTAGGACTTTCGGATGGAACATCCGGTTGATTTCGTCTTGGGCGAGGATTTCGTTAAAGAAAATCTCTTTGCGCTTCTCCTCTTCCCGCGTCTGGCCGCCCTCTAGTATGCAATCCTTGTAGGGCCAGACGAGTGCCACCTCCCCGCGTTCGGGTAGGAATTTTTCGTCAATGTTCAAGCCGATCTTGTTGCGGAATTGCGTATAGGAATTAACGAGGAAGTTTTTGTGGGTGATGTAGTTGATGAAGGTGTTGGTGTTGAAAATCCAATGTCCTTCGATGTCGTCAAAAAACTTCGCTTTTATCTCTTTGTCGGTAAGCAATAACCTGACAAGCCCATGGTCGAGTTGCCATGCGTGGTCCCTAACAGCGGCAGGGATAAGTTCGCCAGTATCGTCAACAAAGCGGCGGTCGGTTTTGAGCAAGTTAATGAGTTTTTCGTTAAAGATTCTTGGCATGTTGGTGTCCTGTTAAAAGTGGATTCTTGAGGTGTTTCGCCATCAAATTGCGCCTATAGGCGTGGTAATTTTTGGTGGAAGGCTTGCCACACGCGGGACAGCAGCGTGCCCTTCTCGGGCCGTTGTGGTAGTCTATCGGGTTCCTCACAGACTTCAATGTAGAGGTTCACCATGTCTTCAAAAGCGGCATGCAGTTCCGCGTCAGTGTCACCGTGAAATCCGGCGATGGCATCAATATCAACGATACGACCGACAAAGCAACCGTCTTCGTCACTATAGTGAATGTGCGCGGTATAGCCTTTATATGTCATGGTTTTCATAACGTGATTCCTGCGCGTCCTAAAAAATCGCGTGCATTCCGTATTTGGTATTGTCTAGCCTCTTTCCGAGGATGTGGACGGTGAAACAAACCGTTCTCACCATTCAGTTGAAATAGCACCGTCGAGCCGCTTCTCTCTTCTTTTCTTGCGCCCAGTGCGGTAAAAAGGGCTTCAATGCGTCGCCATTGCAGCGTAGATGAAACCGGCTGACTGAAAATCGCTGTCAAAGTCTTTTGATGCTTTTTGTTCAGTCTAGTCTTCATGGACTTTATGACGGTACCCGAGAATTTTCTAAACAAACCACCATAGCGGGGCATAGTGTGTGCGGTTCCATGGTGCCTTGAGTGATTGATGCCCTCCATGAAGTATACCCGAAATCAGTTAGGCTGTCAACCGTTTTGTAGGTGCAGATACAGAGATGTGTGCCCCTCAGGAATCTGCCGGCGATTCTTCCATCCGATAGAATCGTCTATTCAACGTCTTATCTTCTTCGCTCACGCCAAAATCCGCATCCTCTATTTCGGAGAGATTAACATAGAGTTGGTTCTTATCCAGCAGTGCCGCCAACAAGTGCTTCTGCTTTTCCACATCGCCGATAGCAATGAAATCGTTTCTCGATTCTTCCGGCATTTCAGCGTTGACGTACCAGTTCAGGAACGAGTTTTCGGCGATGTCTTGCCAGAGTGTTACAAGTTCTTCGGAGGAGCGTGCAGCTTGGATTTTGTCCATATAGGCTTGGTTGTACTTCAGCAGTTCGCAATAGATGAAATCACCGCCGCCCTGCCAATTAACCTGTTTGGAGATGCCGCCTTGTTCACCCGCAATCACTTTGTTTAATCGTTTAACAGGAAGAGTTTCGGTGT
Organism: uncultured Poribacteria bacterium; assembly: GCA_958295855.1. Lineage (GTDB taxonomy): Bacteria > Poribacteria > WGA-4E > WGA-4E > WGA-3G > CATQHH01. Next base: position 3,887,195 of record OY282383.1, read on the forward strand.
AATCCATTTGTTCAATGCCGATATATTGTCTGCCCATTTTGTGGGCAACCGTCGCCGTGGTTCCGCTACCTAAATGATAGTCAAGGACAATGTCGCCTTCATCGGTGGAAAGCTGAATAATTCGCTCTAATAATCCCTCAGGCTTCGGATTCTTAAATACCAAACCAAGTCGCTTTAAATGCTGTGTGCCATTCGTTGTTGTAGGTAAATCTGCCCATAAGGTAGTCGTAACCTTGCCGCGCTCCTTTGCTTCAGACCAGAACCGTTTTCGCTGAGGTCCTGCCTCACCGGAAATCCCGAAAACTATTCGATTATCTTTCAGCAGCTCATCAAACACTTTTTTTTCATTTTTCCAACTACACCCCGGATTGGGTCTATAGACAACGCCTGTTTTGGGATTCACTATTTCGTATTGTTGATTGGGTCTGATGCCCTCAACCTGGAACGGATCGGCTACCCATTTCCCGCGTGAATCGTTATCCGGATTCAAAAACTTCTGCTCATTTGCCGGTAAACGAAACGAAGTCCTATTCGCTTTTAAAACAGAAAGCCGTTTAGCATAAAGCAGATTATGAGTGTGTGCATTAGAGATAACCGCTGTATTGGTTACCGATTTGGTGGAGTGCCAGATCACATCCGCAACAAAATTCTCTTGATCAAAGATTTCATCCGCCAATACTTTGCAATACTGGGCTTCTTTATCTGAAAGGCTTATCCAAAATAGACCGTCGTCTCTGAGAAAGGCCCAAGCCTCTTCTAATCGATTCCTCATAAACGTCAGCCAACTGGAATGATTAAAATTATCATTATATCCGAACGAATCCTTACCAGTATTATACGGTGGGTCGATGTAGATTAGTTTGACCTGTTCGCGGAATTGCTGTTTGAGAGAGTGGAGTGCAATGAGATTGTTGCCCTTAATGATGAGATTTTCGCGAATTGTGCCGTTTTCATCCCGCTTGATGTCCGACACCCGTTGTTCGCCGGCTATCGTGTGGCGTTTCCAGTGGGTGAGCACCTTCGGATCGAACATCCGGTTGATTTCGTCTTGCGCGAGGATTTCGTTAAAGAAAATCTCTTTCCGCTTCTCCTCTTCCCACGCCTGTCCGCCCTCCAACACACAATCCTTATAGGGCCAGACGAGTGCCACCTCCCCGCGTTCGGGTAGGAATTTTTCGTCGATGTTCAAGCCGATCTTGTTGCGGAACTGAGTGTAGGAGTTAGCAAGGAAGTTTTTGTCGGTGATATAGTTAATGAAGGTGTTGTGGTTGAAAATCCAATGTCCTTCGATGTCGTCAAAAAACTTTGCTTTTATCTCTTTGTCGGTCAGCAATAACCTGATAAGCCCATGGTCAAGTTGCCATGCGTGGTCCCTGACAGCGGCAGGGATAAGTTCGCCTGCATCGTCAACAAAGCGCGGCTCGGTTTTGAGCAGTGCGATGAGTTTTTCGTTGAAGTTTTCTTTTGACATGGGCGGTCTCCCTGATTTCGTTTCGTGTAAGACGGTTAGGGCTCAGGGAGTCAACTTCCGTCGCTTATTTGGGCATTGGGCCATAAAGGTGCTGGTGCAGGCGTTTGAAAATTTTCCACTGTTGCTTTCGCAACACCTTGTCCAAAGCAACAACTTCGTCGGGTGATTTTTCAAAGACTTTCTCGCACGCAAAGGTCAAGGTGTGAACAAGCCCCTCCATGGGGCCTTCATAGTCACTATCTGCTTCACGGAGGCGAGTCCACCAGATGTCGGAATGATCTTCCTCTTTCCCAGGGTACTCCTGATGTGTTCCCAAACGAATCATATTCGCCGTGGCATCAATAAGGAGGCAGGCAACTTTGTAGGGTTCGCTTTCGGCAAGTGGACAGACTCCTTTAAACATTAGATCACGGTAATCCCAAGTATCCATTCGGGGAAACGGCTCAGGTAATGTTTCCCACTCTGGAATTTCTCTGAGCCATTTCTGATTGTCCTCTGATTGCAGGTGGGGTGCAAGTGCAACGAGTGCCTTTGAAAGTTCCAGCGCGGCTGATGTCTGATTCTCCGCTGTCCAATGCGCCAACAGATCTGCGAATCTATGCATCAAGAATTGGTGCTCTATTCCTACATATTCAAGCATTTTGGGTTTTAGTTTCGCGGACTGTTCCCCGTGGAGTTGCAAGGCAATATCCAAGATGCCATCATAGACGTGCGGGTTGTCAACTTCAGGCAGGCTCAGAACCAAATTGATAACTTCATGCGGGACATAACGAGCCACATTCTTGAGGTACTGAATCTCTGGCCAGTAAGGAAATAGAACAGACTCATAATCCCAACGGATGCTGTTCGGAGGTGAATGAAAACAGCCACGCTCGACAAGCGGTTGGAGCCATAGCGGATTTTCCAACCGAGAAAAAAAATACTTGCGAGCGGTTACTTTTTTGGTGGATTGCAGTGCCTTATTTATCAGTTCATTTGTTGGCTTCTTCCAAGATTTCATGGATACTCCTTAGTTGTTCAAGTGCGCTGCCTGCAGCGGTGTATAGGAAGTCGCTAAGTGTCTGAAAATGCTGTTCCACTTCATAAGACACAGCCATGTCAAAAGAGTCCACGCGTAAATGGGCATGGGCGCGAAACCACTTGATTGCGCTCCGCCATTGCTGGGATAAATGAGCGGGAATCTCCTCTTGGCTGGCATAACCCAAAAATGTGATAAAAAAAGAACTATCCGCCTCTGTGGCTCTATCGCGGCCCGCTTTGTGTTCATCAATGAGTTTTTTTATCTTTTCACATAAGTCATAAGGGATTAGATGTCTGTTTTCGGCGTTATCTGACGTATTGGATTCTGCCGCGCTCCATTCATCTTTCCAATCGTTTTTGAGTTCCTCCACGAGCTGCACATACTGAACCTGCACTCGCTTGGTGCCTCTCACAGTCGGTACAAGGATGTTCATCAAATCCCTACCTGCATGAGATACAAACGTAATATAGCCAGGCGACTTTTTGGCCAGGATGTCCAATGCACCTCTGTACACTTCAGCAAACACCGGCAGTTGGAGCACGTCGTTTAGCCAGTCAAAAACAGTTTGTTGATTTTCCGTGAGCATTCCGCTAGGGTAACCTATCCTTATTCTAAACCGTCACAGGACGCGTCTGGTTTCATTTCCGAGTCTGTTTTAAGTTTACCCCATCTCAGGCAAAAAGTCAACCTAAATGTCAGTAGTGGCAGAACCATAAAACGCTTTATTCAACGCCTTATCTTCCTCACTGACATCAAAATCCGCATCCTCTATTTCGGAGAGATTAACATAGAGTTGATTCTTATCCAGCAGTACCGCCAGCAGGTGTTTCTGTGTCTCAACATCATCAATGGCAATGAAATCGTTCACTGCTTCCTCCGGCATTTCGGGATTGACGTACCAGTTCAGGAACGAATTTTCGGCGATGTCTTGCCAGAGTGTTACAAGTTCTTCGGAGGAGCGTGCCGCTTGGATTTTGTCCATATAGGCTTGGTTGTATTTCAGCAGTTCACAATAGATGAAATCACCGCCGCCCTGCCAATTAACCTGTTTGGAGATGCCTGACGAGTCTCCATTGATTACATTAGGAAGACGTTTCAGGAAGATATTGATCTGGTCTTCAAGTTGCTCAATGGCTATCCAGTGACGCTTAAGTTTGTGTGCAACCGCTGCAGTCGTTCCACTCCCGGAAAAGAAATCAAGAACTAGATCTCCTTCCTGAGTCGCTGCGCTTATTATTCTGTTCAGCAAAGCCTCCGTTTTCTGAGTATCGAAATCCAGTTTTTCCTTTGATGTTGGCAACTGCTGAAAAGACATGATGTCTGACCATACGTCTCCAATAGCTTTGCCTTTTTTTATGACATCTCGCAGGTATCTTCGTTTACCTCTGCCATCAAAGTATCTTTCGCCATTCTCATCAACTTTATCAAATCGAGCGAGATATTTTTCATCATGAGGCACAGTGAGTTTGTTAAAGTAGAAATCTGGCATTTTTGAATAAAATAAGAGGGTTTCGTGTCCACGAATCCAATTTTTCGTCAAGGTTTTATAGCCCGACAGAACAGAGATATCCCAAATGACTTCTCTCTGGAAGTTTTCTCGCCCAAATATCTCATCCATCAAAACTTTGCAATAATGTGCTTCGTTGTAGTCAAGTTGAACGTAAATTGATCCATCAGAAGTGAGTAGTTCGCGAGCAATCTCTAAGCGATTCCTCATAAACGTCAGCCAACCGGAATGGTTAAAGTTATCGTTATAGCCAAACGAATCATTTCCGGTGTTGTACGGCGGATCGATGTAAATCAGTTTGACCTGCCCGCGGAACTGCTTTTTGAGAGAGTGGAGTGCGATGAGATTGTTGCCCTTGACGATGAGATTTTCGCGAATCGCGCCGTTCTCATCCCGCTTGATGTCACACACCCGTTGTTCGCCGTCAGCCGTATGGCGTTTCCAATTCGTTAGGACTTTCGGATCGAACATCCGGTTGATTTCGTCTTGGGCAAGGATTTCGTTAAAGAAAATCTCTTTGCGCTTCTCCTCTTCCCGCGTCTGGCCGCCCTCCAACACGCAATCTTTGTAGGGCCAGACAAGGGCCACCTCCCCGCGTTCGGGGAGGAATTTTTCGTCAATGTTCAAGCCGATCTTGTTGCGGAACTGAGTGTAGGAGTTAGCAAGGAAGTTTTTGTGGGTGATATAGTTAATGAAGGTGTTGTGGTTGAAAATCCAATGCGCCTCGATGTCGTCAAAAAACTTTGCTTTTATCTCTTTGTCGGTCAGCAATAACCTGATAAGCCCATGGTCAAGCCTCCATGCGTGGTCCCTGACAGCGGCGGGGATAAGTTCGCCTGCATCGTCAACAAAGCGCGGCTCGGTTTTGAGCAGTGCGATGAGTTTTTCGTTGAAGTTTTCTTTTGACATAGGCAGTCACCTTGATTTCGTTTCGTGTAAGACGGTTAGGGCTCAGGGAGTCAACTTCCGTTGCTTATTTGGGCATTGGGCCATAAAGGTGCTGGTGCAGGCGAAAGTCAAGGTGTGAACAAGCACCGCCTTGGTGTTTTCGGAATGTGGCGGACACCACAGAGAAATGCTTTCTTACTGAAGCGTCGGCTTGCAGGACCGACAAAAAGTATATCTTATGCACATCGGAAATGCAACGCTTTTTTTAAGCGCGATAGCGCGGTTAGATGAAGTTTGAGAATTTAAATGGGTATTTTCAGCGGTGGCATATCGCCCCGCAAAGCGGGGTAAATGCCTTTGCTCTCTTCAGGTAGGAGCGACTTCCAGATCGCGATGCCTTGGAGAAACCAAATGACCCAATTTACGCCCACCCGCAGACTTGGTTGTTATTACAATCAAGTTGCCCGCCCACGCAGCGGACTCAGCTTTATCAGCCGCGCCGTCTCCGCAACCGTTAGCCCCTTCTCAAAAGTTGAGCAAATCGCCACAACCCTATCCAAAGTCAACAAACATTTACGCATCACAGTCCTCCCGCAAAAAGATGCCAACTGACAGAATGCCATTTATGCCAAAAAAAAGCTTGACAATTTTTAGCATTTTTTATATAACAGTTTTATGAACTGGCAGCTGCCTATATTTTTAGGTGCGCCGAGGGTGATATCCGCCCCCATCGTTGAATCCATGATAGAGGAGACTTTAGATGAATTTGAGAGGCTGTTTAATCAGCTTCCGAAAGAATTTGCACACGCGGTGCTTGGTGTTTTGGAAGTTGAATTTCAACAAGCGTTAAGTCGGATGCGGGCAAGAATTGATTAAAGGAGGTTATATAATGATTAGAAGTCTTCATATAAAATCAAGAAAACTGAGGGCTATGATTGCAGTCATTCCGTTGATGTGTTTCTTGATAATGATAATACTGTCCCCCCTCGGTTTTTCCGACTGGAGAGAGTGGGTTGGCATCGTTTTATGTGCTGTTGGCGGAGGGATGGCTATCGCCGGTGGACTCACAACATCCCCTGTATGGAGACGTATACTTACTGCTGGTGGCGGTGCTGTAATCCTCGTCGGTGCTATCGGTATGGGTATCGCTATCAGCGATGATCTCGATGACTCCGATGAGGATGCGGTTTGTAGTCGTTGTGGTGTGACTTATAACCGAGATCTGGGTCATATCTGGATAGTGGATTATACAGATGCTGAGCCCTTGCCCGAGCCACCGAGCGACACGGAGTAAGGCAAGAGTTCAACTGTGGTAATTGCGGATACAGTGAGTCGCTTGCCTTACTCCCGCCGGGTAAGAACATTTCACATTCTTGGTCGTATTACTAGGCCTCGTACCTTGTCCTTAAAAGGTTCGTATGCAGCAAGGTTTCCGTCCGGTGTGAAAGACACTTGGGCGGTTTTGCTTTTTTACTTTTTAATCTTCATCTAACCGCGCCTATAAGAAGAAAAGCAGACTGCACAACGGAGGAGGATTTCACCACGCATTGAAAATGCGTGACTAAACCTTCCTACTACTTTTAAGACAAGATGTCGCGGACGACGTGGCCGTGGACATCGGTGAGGCGGAAATCTCGCCCTTGGAAACGATAGGTCAGCTTTTCGTGGTCGATGCCGAATAGATGCAGCATTGTGGCGTGGAAGTCATGGACATGCACGATATTTTCAACGGCATTGTATCCCAATTCATCGGTGTTGCCGTAGCTAGTGCCGCCTTTGATGCCGCCGCCAGCCATCCACATTGAGAACCCGCGGATGTGATGGTCGCGCCCAGTACCTTGCGCCATCGGTGTCCGACCGAATTCGCCACCCCAGATGACTAAGGTTTCGTCTAACATGCCACGCTGTTTCAGATCCGTGACGAGTGCCGCGGTCGCCTTATCAACATAGCCCGCGGTCGTCTTGATGGCATTCTCAATACCCCCGTGATGATCCCAGCCGCGATGGTAGAGTTGGATAAACCGCACGCCGCGTTCCGCTAACCGTCGCGCGAGGAGACAGTTAGATGCATAAGAGCCGTCGCCTGGCTTTGCGCCGTACATGTCAAGGACGTGCTGCGGCTCTTTGGAGATGTCGGTCAACTCCGGCACACTGGTCTGCATTCGGAATGCCATCTCATACTGGCTGATGCGCGTCGCAATTGCCGGGTCTTCCACCGTTTCATTGAACATGCCGTTCAACGTTTGCACGGCATCCACAACGTCTCGCTGCTGCGCTGTGTTTACACCGCCGGGGTTGGAGACATAGTGAACGGGATCGCCGGTTGAATGAAATTGGACACCTTGGAATTGACCGGGAAGAAACCCGCTATGCCACTGCCGCGTCGCAATCGGCTGATCTTGTCCACCGCCTGAGGAGATAAGGACAACGTAGCCAGGCAGGTTATCGTTTTCACTGCCAAGCCCGTACAGCAGCCACGAACCCATGCTGGGCCGTCCAGAGATGGCGGTACCTGTATTCATAAAGGTGTGCGCCGGGTCGTGATTAATCTGCTCGGTTCGCAGCGAACGCACGATACAGATATCGTCAGCGAGGCTTCCGATGTGCGGAAATGCCGTGCTCATCTCCTGCCCCGATTGTCCCCACTTTTTAAATTTGTGCGTGGGCCCGAGGCATTTGAGTGCATGTGCCTGGCCCTGGAGCTGCGCGATGGGCTGGCCTTCGGTGAAAGACTTTGGCATCGATTGCCCGTGGAGTTCCGCAAGTTTCGGCTTGTAGTCTAAAGTCTCTAAGTGCGACGGACCGCCTGCCATGCAGAGGTGGATAATGCGCTTTGCTTTCGGGGGCACATGCGGTGCCGTAATGATACCGGGCCATCGTTCAACCTGCGGTGCAGCATTGAGCAGCGACGGTGTAAGCAGCGTCCCGAGTGCAAGCGAGCCGATGCCACGCACGCTTTTCCCCAAAAAAGTGCGCCTCGTGAGGTGAAGATGGGTCTCTTCGTGAATATCTATAGGCATGTCTGATTCCTCCTTTTATAGTTGTCAGAGAATCTTTATCATCCATGTCCCATCATGTGCAGGGTTATGGATTAATCCTTTTTTCATGTCAACACAGAGATCGAGGGCTTCCAAGATCATGTGTCCAACGAGGACAGGCATGTCCTCAGGAAGGTCTGTTACCCGGATAGAGTCGCTTCGTTCCAATACGGTATATTCCACTTCTGAATAACTGACGCGCTCCACGATGCCATTGGCGGTTTGCGCCTGAACCTTTCTGAGTGGCGTGAGTCCGAGTTGTTTGATGAGCGGGCTCGGTAAGCAGAGCCCGGTTGCGCCGGTATCAACGAGTGCGTCTTCGACAGTAATTCGCCGTACGTCGTCGAGCTTCATAACGCCTAATCTAACCGCGACTAGATCGTCCTGATTTGCAAGTTCAATTTGCGTTGTCTGTTCCATTTTTAATGCCGCCTGTTTTTAGATGAAGACTTACGCAATTTGCCAGAATTTAAGGTAGCCGGAATTCTATCCGATCCAGACTCACCGGTAAAGTGAATACGTTTATGGGGCACTTTACTAAGTGCCCCTACCGGAGGCTACCTATTCGTTGCTCACTTAATATCGGGTAATCGTTTCATGCAAATTGAGTATCACCCGCGCGACAGAAGTCCATGCGGCTAATTCGGCGGGATCAATACCTTCTGTTGCAGGTGCCTCGCCTGTTGCTACCAAAGCACTGGCAGCATCAAGATTGGCAGTGTACTCGCGTTGGTGCTTTTCGTACAGGCTTGTCATAATCTCCAACTCCCTCGGTTGCGGTGGACGAGACAATACCATGTGGTATGCCCAGTTGATGCGATGCGTGAGGGTTGCTCCCCCTTCATGGATAATCCGCGCGGCAAAGACACGCGCAGCCTCAACATAGGTGGGATCGTTGAGCAAGGTTAGTGCTTGCATCGGTGTATTAGATGTTGAGCGTTCGGCGGTACACTCCTGCCGGCTAGGCGCATCAAACGCCATCATGCTGGGATGCAGGAAGGTACGCTGCCAGTGCGTATAAAGCCCTCGGCGGTACTGACTCTCACCGGTGTCGTGGACATAGGTGCGCTTCGGAAAGTTTAGATTCGCGTAGTAACCCTGTGGCTGATACGGTCTCACGCTTGGCCCCCCAATTTTGGTAATAAGCAGCCGACTCAGCAAGAGGGCGTTGTCTCGGACAACTTCCGCATCAAGTCGCCAGCGCGACTGGCGGGCGACAAGGCGATTGTAAGCATCCCGTTCACGCAACACTTCAGTGGATTTTGAGGATTGGCGATAGGTATTAGAGGTGACGATGAGTTTCACCATATGTTTGACATTCCAGCCGCTCTCCATAAACTCAACGGCGAGCCAGTCAAGCAACTCTGGATGCGCCGGTGGTTCACCTTGCGCGCCAAGGTCATCGAGCACGCGGGAAATGCCTGTGCCGAAGAAAAGTGCCCAGAGACGGTTCACAAATGCACGCGCTGTCAACGGATTATCCGTTGACACTACCCATTTTGCGAGATCGAGTCGGGTTGGACGGCGGTTTTTGACACCTAAATCGCCAAGGAATCCCGGTATCATCGGTTCTACGATGTCGCCGGAATCGTCCATCCAGTTGCCTCTCGGTAGTACGCGTGTTGTACGGGGTTGCGTGGATACCGTTGTAAGCGAGTAGGGAATCTGTGCTTCGATGTCGGCTTTCTGCTTCCGTAAATCCGCCATCTGATTCCGGATCCCGTCAAGTGCTGGCGTGATACGGCGATACTCCGCTGCAATTTGTTCGCTCTGACTTGCGGTTCTAACAAAGGTGTCTACCTGAATCGCCTCAATAACTGCTTTAGTGTAGGTGTGTTTAACGGAGGAGCCGCGAGTGGTTGCAATGCCAGCAACATCCCAATAGGCGGTGCCGCCGTGCTGGACAAATGCTACACCGTTTAGGACGCTCCCGGGTTTCAAGCCAACCGCAGCGGGATCGACTTCAAGCCGCACCCATTCGCCGACTGCTGGCATGGGGCCCATGGGCTTGTGTGCAGGTGTATCCTCTCCGAGTCCGCCGAAGTTAATTTTATCGTCGCCCCAGAATGCGCGGTGCTCCCAATTTCCGTCGTTCCATTGGAGCATGACTGTTTCTGGAGGGGCCGCGGGATCCAGCCAGACATAAGCGAACAGCCGGTCACCCTCAGCAAGAGTGAAGGTGCGTTTGGCACCACGGAAACTGTGTTGGACTGTCTTTCCGGCTCCTGCTGTCTGCTTTCGTGAGTATAGTTTGCTGAAAACAGGTGCCTCATTTTTGCCGACAAACTCCCACACGCCATCCGTTCTGCCACCGTTTGCTTGTTCGTCATCCACCCATGCGAAATCGGCTGCCTCCGTTGAAGGGAGAAGCGAACGGATTTCCGCTTCCCATCGCGACTGTTCCGCCTCTAATCCAGGCGATGATGTCTTGAACACCTTACGCAATTTTGCTAATTCGTCGTCAATTTCCCGCAATACCGACTGCTGCGCGGAGGTCGGTAGCATCACAACGGGAGCCCATTTGCTGCCGCCTCCATACACACCTGGGCCTTCAACATCTGCGAAGAACGCAGCAAAACTGTAAAAATCTTTTGCAGTGTATGGGTCGAACTTGTGATCGTGGCACTGTGCACAGCCGAGCGTTGCGCCTAACCAGACGGATGCTGTAGTCCGGACTCGGTCGGCTGCATAAATCGAGAGATATTCCTTCGCCTGCGCGCCTCCCTCCGCGGTCGTCTGGTTCAGTCGGTTGTAGCCTGAGGCGACTTTCTGTTCCAGCGTTGGGTTAGGCAAGAGGTCTCCCGCTAGATTTTCCAGTGTGAACTGATCAAACGGCATATTGTCATTAAACGCTTGAATCACATAGTCTCGATAGGGCCAGACGCTGACAGACTCGTCAGAGTGGTAGCCGCTTGTATCGGCATAGCGCACCAGATCCAGCCAGTACATTGCCATCCGCTCGCCGTATTGCGGTTCAGCCAGAAGTCTATTGACGAGTGATTGGTAGGCATCGTGACGTTCATCTCGCAAGAACTGATTGACCTCGGCAGGTGTGGGCAGGAGCCCGGTGAGATCAAAGTGCAGGCGACGGATGAGCGTGCGTTTGTCTGCCGCCGCTGAGGGTTCAAGCCCTTCTGCCTCCAATTTTCCGAGTATAAACTCATCGATGGGGTTGCGAACCCAGTCGGTGTTCTTAACCGCCGGCGGTTCACTCCATTCTGGCAGATTGTACACCCAGTGTTCCTCCCACTCAGCACCTTGGGCAATCCATTGGATGAGGGTATCAATTTGCGCCTGTGTTGGCTGCCGATTAGAAGTCTGCGGTGGCATCCGCTGTTCTATCTCGGGATGTGTGATGCGTATAACGAGTTCGCTGTTTTCCGGCTCGCCCGGAACGATAATCGGATAACCGCTTGGGGCAGAGAAGGCACCCTCCTTGATGTCAAGCCTTAACTCGGCTTGGCGCTGCGCCGGGTCTGGCCCGTGGCACGCGTAGCACTTATCCGCCAGAATCGGTCGCACGTCCCGGTCGAACCGAATCCGTTCGGCATCGGCGGACTGCAGTGCGATGGTGAGTCCTATCAGGATTACTATAAAACTCAGGCAATCGGTGCGTCCCCATATCGCAGCATGTAAACGTGATAACTGTGTCTGTGACATTATAAAATGTTTCCTCCATTTCTTGTGTACGGGCGATGCCGCAGTGCTCGCCTGTCCTCGACTCCGTACATCAACCAAGTCCTACTCTTCTCAAAGTTGTCTAGCAATATACTATTAAAGTGAAATATGTGCAAGCAAAATCCCGCGACATGCGAGAGTATTTCGTTCCGTATTCCTCAGTTCGATGGGACAATATGTTTATAGAAAATGGTGATTTTTAGAGGTGAAAACTGCGCTGTGATACCGGGTGCACCCATACTTCTAAAGATACAGAAAGCTGAAAACTAAAGCACGAAACAGAAATAGATGCGGCTGAAAGGCTCTCAAAGTAGTTAGAGCACAATGGAACTTTAGTTCGATAGTGTGATCGGCCGATGTGCGTCAATGAAACAGTTATTCTCATCTTTCCGGCGCGGCGGGGGCAATGCATCGGCTTTCGCTCGCAGCTTTGAGAGCGGGTCTGCGTAGGCCGGCGTGTCAATTAGGTTGTTTCGTTCGTCCGGATCTTTGGAGAGATCAAAGAGTTGCTCGGGCCACCCCTTGCCGTTGTCAAATCGGAAATACTTTAAACTGCCTTCTTTGACCATCACGGACGGTCCGTTTTGGGCACGCCAAAGTTCGCTATACACAGTATCATGCCAATTCGCCGTATCCCCTTCGATCAGCGGCACGAAAGAATTCCCATCAAGTTCATCAGGTGCTGGGATCCCCGCTAACTCACACACGGTAGGGAACAGATCGACTAACGATACATTCTGCTCAATGATTCTCGGTTCTCGCCCAAACCGCTTCGGATACCAGATAGCAAGCGGTACGCGTGCCGAAGCCTCAAAGTAACTCTGTTTTTCCCACAATCCTTTTGTACCAAGCATCTCACCGTGGTCGGATAGGAAAACAATGATAAAATCGTCCAAGAGGTTCAAGTGTTCCAATTTCTCAATGACTCGGTTGAATTGTGCATCCATCCACTCGATCATGCCGTAGTATGCCGCGGTCGCGCGGTGTGCCTGCCGGTAGGTAACGTCTTGACCGACTCGCACCCTGAAAAAATCGTCGTATTCAAACTGCTCGTTCGGTTCTTCGACAATCGGCTCCACCCGCTGCATGTAGTAGTTAAAAAGGTCGAGTGGACACTGATACGGATAGTGTGGTGCTATGAGGCTTACCGCCATACAGAGAGGATTTGATCGCGGCCGATCGTAAGGCGCATCGACAAAATATTCCTCAAGGAATAGCAGCGCACCGTCCACATTGTATTGGTCATGGAGCATCCAACGGCCCAAGCCGGGTTGTGCGTCGCGAATTTCCTGAATCACCTTGTTCTGTTTGGGACCAGTGCCTGGTTCCGGTTCAGTTCGTGCGTGGTGTTCATCCTTAACAGGGGAATAAGGATAGCCGTTGTTCCCAACAATATCGCGGCCTACCCGTTCGCGCCAGCCGTGCATCACATCAGTTCCGACAAAGTGCATCTTGCCCGCGCAGCAGGTGTAGTACCCATAGTTCCCTAACTGCCCCGGAATCGTTCGGACCTCTGTGGGCATCGCATCGCCGAAGTTGAGACTTCCACAATTGCGCGGATAAAGTCCTGAAAGAAAACTCTGCCGAGCGGGGACACAGATTGGTGAGGGGGTATAGGCGTTGCGGAAGTAGATGCCTTCATCCATAAATCGAGAAAGTGTCGGCGTGCGGATGGTCGTGTCGCCTTCGATTGGCAATATATCGGGACGGTGTTCGTCGTTGATGAGGAATAGAATGTGCGGTTTGTTTTGTGGCATGGCTGCTTTAGGGTTACGGCATACGGCGTATGCCTACTACATTTAATAGAGGGCCATCAATCCTTCTGTGCCGGGGATCGGCTTTTGCTCAAATTCGGGGGTGATCCAGCGGGCACCAGAAGGTTTTCCTGGGTTCCGGTAGGCGTAAACCACGCACCACCGGGTATCGCTATGTGGTTTTCTTGGGTTGACTGCATGTGCTGCATGCGTCCACATCAGCACGACTGTTCCTGGCGGCGCAGCTAACGCCTCAATCGCCAGAAGCTCCCCTGTTTCTGGATGCGTTTTTCCTGCTAACCAACTTTCTTGCAGTTCTTCATCGGAATGTGCATGAATCTTGGCATCTCGATATAGATGGCTTCCGGGAATAGCTTTCAAACCGCCGTCATCCGGCTCAAATCCGTTGACATAGAAGAAGATACGGACGAAACCCAAGCGCGGATTGTCATCGGAATACCCGTGGCTATGCCATCCAATGCCACGATTGCCGCCCGGGCGGTTTAGACTCACGCAGTGATCGTATCGGATGTCTTCACCAAGCACTTGACGCGCGAGTTTAAGCATTTGAGGGTGTCCGATCAGGCTTTCGAGGTAGCTATCATATTCAGCAGAAAATCGGTTGGGTTCATGCCCTTCCTTACAACCAGGTATGAGTGTTTGAATCCGAGACAATGATTCTGTCAATCGTTCCTGAGCATTGGGAGTAAGGAGCCCGGGAAGCACGTAATGACCGGCATGATCTAATTCTTTTCGCTCTTGAGCACCGAAGGTGTAATCATGAAAAATCGGGGGTTGTGACATAAAAAACTGAAAAATCGGGGGTTGTGACATAAAAAACTCCTCCCGTTTAGTGATACCTTCGACAAGACCGAGGGTGCCCAGTATTGAACCACACTCAGTCTTGTCACCATCAATATAGAGACAGACTTCAAAGAGCCGCCTGCCGCGAAACAAGCACTCCCTGCTCGGTTGCCCGGGGTTTGCCAACCTCCCCTTCCTGCCCATCCGGGTGAGGGCAAGACACGAGCTTGCCCGTAAACATCGGAAAATTGCCAACCAACGCAATCTTTAGGTTTGGGAGTAGGTCAATGGGCCTTAATGGCAGCCCAGGTCGTTGCGAGCTTACCTGAAGGTTCAATATCAGCTGCTGTTTTTAATCCTTGAGTCATGATGGTTTCAATATCATCACCGGCCAACGCCGTATTGAAAATGACAACGTCGTCAATGATTCCAGGAAAAAACGCACCCCACTGCCCATGTTCTCCAGTGGCTAGATAGATACCTATTAAAACGGGTTTGTCGGTTAACGCGTTCCTTCCTAAGTTTGCCGTAGTGACACCAGAACTAATCTGATCAGCGTCCATATATACTCCAAACTCTTCACCATCCCAGGTAACGGCAACATGATGCCACTCTGTATCTGGATCCCAAGGTGCATCTATATAGTGAAGCGTGGCCGGTGGGTCGTGTGTGTGATGTCGGATTGTACTCCCATCCCACCAAAATCCAGGAGCCCAATCATCTTTGGTCACAACAGCCATGCCACCAGCGGGAGGATTATCTAATTTAAACCAAAGGGCAATCGTGTGTTCGCCTCCAACCATTAAAGAATCATCGTGAGCAATTTCCACGTAATCATCCGAGCCATCAAGACTCAAAGCCTTGCCAAACTTGCCATCAACCCATTTTGCACCACCTTCAATCGTGCCGTTATTGTCCGTCCCAGAGGAATCTTTGGCTACATCACCACGCCCCTCATCAAATAGCCACATTCCGACGCAAGTTTCAAAGTCAATTTTAGCAGAACTGATACCTACAAACATCAGGTTAATAACCATTAAACTAACACATAATAGTTTTAACCTTGCGACTGTGGTTTTCATCTTTTATTACCTCCTCCATCATTCTCAAGGCGAAAGCCAGCGAATTCTCCGAAAAATGAGTCTCGCCCGATAGGTATTGGTCACTGAGGCGGCAAGAGTAATCTGGCTTTCCCCTGTATAATTGTGTTACACAATTATACCATTTAGATGTTTCACTTGTCAAGTTGCACTTTCCAATAAACAGGGTGCATCCAATAATTGTTTAGAGATTCGCACGACCGGTGCCGTTGGTCCTAACGGGTGGCGAGATGACTCGACACAAAAAACTCGGTTTCAAGCATGTCAAATTTACTATTAAATCTTGCTATATCGGACGCAATTATCTCAGTTCAGGTCCCGGATTCCGATTCCATTTTAACGGTTCAACGTCACTTCCACAGACCGGCGCGAGTTCGGCAATTCGCGCCCAATCCGTATCCGACCAGGCGAGTTTCTGCCGGAGCCTACCGATATGTGCTTGCATTCCTGTAGGCAACAACGCAAAGAATGGATGGTACCAGAGCGTAATCACAGTCCTGCACTCATCTGATTGGTTGCCGTGTGAAGCGTGTAGCAGCCGCGAATCACCGATAACTAAGTCCCCCGCTTTTACCGATATATCGATTTCATTAGGGAAATGCCGATATGCAGGATGGTCGGCGTTCTCAACGCGCTGCAGTGCTTCGCCATGGGCGTTGGGCAATATATCATGCAGCGGATGTCGCTTGAGATGCGAACCTTTGATCACACGGAGGCACCCGTTATACGGTGTTGTGTCAACCAAATAATACATGAGAAACAGCTGTTGAGGCAACGCCGTGTAGCTGCACGGATCGTTCCAACCCCACCAGTCTTGATGCCAAAACAAGGGTGGACTTTGAGGCGGTTTGCTGATGACGTACCCGGACGACCATTTTGGTCTCAAGAAACCTAAAGCTTCAAGCACCTGCAGCACACGCGGATAACTGACTAGTTCCGCGAACAGTGGATGCATATAGACGCTGATCATACTGCCGGATGAGCGATAGGCAGCGCGTTCGTCTTCCGTTTGTGTATCGAGCAGTTGATCCGTCACCGACCGAAGCCGTGCAAGCATGTCTTTCTTCAAAACATCTGCAATAACACAATAGCCGTCTGCGATTAATTGATCATATTTCTCTTTCGGTTTTTCGACTTTCATAGCAATAACCCCTAACTATTCTTTTCACTAGCGCCATCTTTCTATTTGCGACTTTCATATTTGCACACTGTTGCTATCATTTCCTAGCCACCACAGAAAATCCATCATCATTCCCCGGATGGAATTCTCCCAGCCTACGCTTCTTATAGAAATGGCAATCCATAAATCCTGCCTCCCCAAAACAGTTTTTAAGTTCGTCCGGTGGGAGGTGCTTAACAGAGAAGTCGCATCTGTAATGCTTCTGCGTCTCTAGATTTATCTTAAGCCAAGTGTATCTTTCTATATCATTCGCTTCGTCATATTCTCCCTTTTATAGAAAGGAAAATGCCTTTCTACAAATTCTGGCGACTCGAAATTGTAGCTGCCATGTCCAAGATACCATCCATCATATACCTCGTGTCCGAAATCAGTTCTAAGAAATTCATTGGAGAGAGAGTTCATTCTTTCCCCCTGAAATGAGCAGCAAGTGAGATAAACTTTCAGTCAGAACTTTAGCAGAGTTGCTTACGATAACAACTATGGTATTCAGCGAGACAATTGGATAAAGTAAGCGCGATGCATGTCATGTGTCCTTCGCGCCGTTGAGTTTGAGTTGACTCAAGGATATGAAGATAGGACGTTCCTTGTGCAGGCCTATCTTTCACTTTACTAATTATGCCACATTCACAAACAAATGTCAAATACGCCTAATCTTGACTTTTTTCTCATATATGCTATGATTACCTCAACACCTTTCAAATGAGATTAGGCTATCAGCCAATAGGAGAAAAAGATGTCGAATATTGTAAGCCGACAAATTCGTCTTAAGAACCGAATCGTCGGTATGCCCAAGGAAAATGATTTTGAACTCGTGGCGGTTTCCCTTCCTGAACCCGCGGCAGGGGAGGTATTCGTTCAAAATCTGTACACGTCAGTAGATCCGTATATGCGCGGTGGTATGCGATCCGCCAAGCTCGGTAAACCGCTTGAAGGCAGATGTGCAGGGCGCGTCGTCACATCGAACAGCGACCAGTTTCAGGTTGGGGATTATGTAACAGGTATGCTAGGATGGCGAGACTGCTACGTGGCACTAGCAAGCAGCGTCACCGCCGTTGATACGACGATTGCACCGATTCAGTCATTTTTAGGCACAGTTGGCATGCCCGGACGTACCGCCTACTTCGGATTTTTGGAGATAGGACAGCCTAAAGCAGGGGAAACAGTTTTCGTTTCGGCGGCGGCGGGCGCGGTGGGTTCAATTGTGTGCCAAATCGCCAAAATCAAAGGATGCCGAGTTGTCGCGAGTGCGGGGTCTGATCAGAAAGTAGCATGGCTGCTGGAGAAGGCAGGTGTTGACGCGGCTTTTAATTATAAACGTGTTGATGATGTGGAAGCCGAGCTCAGGAAACATTGCCCAGATGGGCTCGACATCTACTTCGAGAACGTGGGGGGCAAACACCTCCAAGCCGCACTCGCAGTGATGAACATGCACGGACGTATCCCTTTGTGTGGCATGATCTCCCAATACAACGATATTGAACCCACCCCCGGTCCGACAAACCTCAGTGCTGCTATTGGTAAACGGATTAGATTACAAGGGTTTATCGTCACTGATTTTATGGCGCGTAATGCTGAATTTTACCGCGATATGCGCCAGTGGATAGCCGAAGGTAAAATACAATGGGAAGAGACGATCGTAGAGGGCTTGGAGAATGCGCCAAAGGCGTTTATCGCGCTTTTTACGGGTGAAAAGCTAGGAAAGATAATTGTCAAAATCAAATCCGAATAAGAGCGTCGCTATGAGGACAGCGTTCCTACCAAGAAAAAAGGAGTTTTGAAATGGCGAGAACTGCACGCGCCACTGTGATGAGTGGCAAAAATTTTGAAGTCCGAGAGTATCCGATAACTGAGCCTGCGCCCGGTACGGTACTCGTACGGCAGGAGTTGGGCGGTATTTGCGGGACCGACCTACACAACTGGGAATTTCAGCGCATCACTCACGATATTATCCTTGGACACGAGAATGTGGGCGTAATTGATGCTTTAGGGGAAGGGGTTGAAACAGACTACCTCGGGAATCCGGTTAAAGAGGGGGACAGAATAGCACTCTCTCCCAGCGGTGGGCTCGGCTTTTCCCGGTCGGAAGAAGAACCGTATCTGCGCGGGGGCTTCAGCGAGTACATCTACCTTTCAAACCCATCAACAAATATATTCCTTAAAACCGACCTGTCGCCGGAAATCGCCGTTCTCGCCGAACCGGCTGCGTGTGCGGCGCATTGTGTGTCACGCGGCAGGATCGAGTTTGGCGATACGGTTGTAATTCAGGGATGCGGCCCTATCGGCCTGCTTGCGCTTAACTGGGCAAGATTTTCTGGTGCCGGACGACTTATCGTCGTCGGTGGCCCACCGGGACGGCTTGAAATGGCGAAGAGATTGGGGGCAGACCTCACCATTGACATCGCTGAAGTGCCAGACCCAGAAGAGCGGAAGAAGATTATCCGAGAAAATACACCACAGAACAAAGGTGCAGATGTCGTCTACGAATGCACCGGCTTCCTTGCCGCTATCCCCGAAGGCTTGGACTATATCAGGTACGGCGGAACTTACGTTGTATATGGACATTTTGTGGATGTAGGGACTTTTGAGTGCAATCCGAATCAGATGTTAATGCGTAAAAACCTCCGATTGGAAGCCGGGTGGGGATTTGAGAATAAGCACTTCCTGCGCGCCGTTCCGATGCTAGAGAAGCATGCATCGCTCTTTGAAGGGTTTGTGAGCCACATACTGCCATTAGCGGATGTTTCCAAAGGCTTTGACGCGCTTCACGGCAGCTATCACTTAGATGGGAAAGATACGATTAAGATTGCTGTTAAAGGGGGACTTGCTTAAAACGCGGTTGATAGATATGTTGTAGGGCAGGCACAACACCTGCCCCTACAAGCACAGTTGCTCAGTGTATACCCGGTTAGACGAACGCCGCGCTCTCCACGTCTGCCAGGAATACACGCGCACCATTTTGCAAGGCGGACCGATGCACAGCTGCTTCAAACAGCAGTTCATTCCACGCGGCTTCTCCATCTGCTGGGAACGGGCTGTCGGTAGCCATCGCTTTAATCACGCCATCAGCCATCCGCTTGAAAGACTCTGGCATCTCTGGGTTGCCCGCCTCGGCTTCCCATAGTTCCAGATGTTCAGAACTATTCGCTTTTTTTCGGCAGTACCACCCTTCTAAACCGCGCGCTTCGGCGTAGGCTTCATCTCCAAGCACCATAACGCGTAACGGATGGTCGTCGTGCCCCCATAGATTTGTGCCGTTCAGCGAACCGATGGCACCGTTTTCCCATCCCATGTGAATCAGCCGTCGCCAGCCGCCGGCTTCATTCGCATCCCCGATAACGCTCACCCACACCGGCGTGCCCATCGTCCAGAGGATCTGGTCGATGACGTGCGACCAGCAGTTGAAGTGTGCGCGGGCGTGTACCATCCGAACCTCACCCAACCGCCCTTCCGCAACATCATCGTGAAGTTTTCGGAAATGGTGCATAAAGCGGTAGTTGAAATCAATGCCGAACTTTAACTCGGAATCTCGCCATGCTGAGATAGCGGGTGCTGCAATCGCGAGGTCCGGTTCCCGTAACCGATATTGCCCCTCTAATCCACACAGCGGTTTCTCTGTGAACACATTTCGTCCGGCTGCAAGCAGCTGGCGCAATGGTGGAATACGCCGGGTTTCATTGACAATCAGGAGTACAAGTTCCGCATCACAGTTGGCTAACAGTTCCTCAATTGATGGATACCCCGGTGCGCCAAATTGTTCTTCCGCTTTCGCGAGGAGTTCCGAATCCATATCGCACACTGCGACGACTTCCGCGTCCGGGTGGTTGTGGAAGTTTCCGCCGTGCATCAAACCCATACCTCTACCGCTGATAAGTGCACATCTTGTCATGGCTAAATTCCTCAAAGTTCGTAGTAGGGAAACCATTTATTGCCCGTTCTGTTTCAGGTGTCCCCAGGTGGTAGCGAGTTTTCCTTCAGACTGAACGGCAAGTCCTCTAGTTCAAAGTCCTGCGTAAAGATCTACGCCTCTCCGCGGATTAATCCAGGTCACTGACACGATGCTGTAAAACGCAAACACCGTAGAAGCTGACATTTAAAAGCGAAATGCAAACTGAATCGTGATATACTCCCCCAGCTGAAGCAGTGGGGAAACCTCTTACCCCGTGCCAGCAAGGTGGATTGTGGTATCAACAAGGGGTGCTCGCCGTGGCGAGTCTTATACCCTCTCCGCCAAAGGTTGATATCCCAACCTTAAGAATGTTTATTGCCGCATTCACATCTCTATCATGCAGGGTTTTACACACATGACAATACCATTCCCGGTCTTTGAGTTCCAGAAACATCACACGCTGTCCACAATTGTGGCATATCGGTGTGGTAGGCTCCCAGCGCCCTATGGTTTCCACACGCTTGCATCGTTTGTATGCTTGCCACCTTATCTTTTGCATGAACTCACCGAAGCCGAGGTCCGAGATTTTCTTCCCCCAGAGACGTTTCATACCTTTGAGATTCAAATCCTCAAAGAAACACACGTCAAACAGACGGACGAGATGCAATGCCAGTTTCCAGTGATGGTCTTCGCGTTGGCGAGTGATCTTGCGGTGTGTTCGGGCGTAGTGTTTGCGTGCGCGTTCACGATTGTGACTACCGCGCTTTTTTCGCGACAACGCGCGATTCGCTTTTGCAACCTTGGCAGCAGACTGTTTGTAGAATTGTGGCGATGGGTATTTCTTACCATCGGAACAGGTGAGAAAGGTTTTGAGACCGAAATCGAACCCAGCAGCCTTACCCATCTTCGGTTCGGGACTCAAACCTTCGTCATCTGTCACGATGGACAGATACCAATCGCCCAGTGTGTCACGTTTCACGGTAACACGTTTCACGTCGCCTTCGAGGGGACGGTGCAGCCAAAAGCGATACCAAGTTGTGAACGAAAAGTGAACAACTTTTTTATTTCTTACATTCGTTTGTTGAGACGTATTTTGGCAACAGGCACACGGCACTTATCTCTGCGTTTATCAGAGACTGTTTCTATTTTGACATGGGTACCATCAAACGTCATGGAACGGTATTTACGCCAACCTTTGAATTTCGGGGGACGCTTCGCCCGGCGTTCAAAGAAGTTAATATAGCCACGCTCAATGCGTTTCAGGCACTCTTGCAAAGCCCACGAGTAAGGTTTCTTCCAGGGCGCGTATTTCGGAAGACGTTTCAACTTCGTCAGGTGCTTGGCGAGGCGATAGTAATTCGCGCGTTTGTAACCTTCATACTTTCCGTAGATACGGTAGTGCCTACGGGACAGAGCAATGAAGTGGTTATGCACCTGACTGATGAGACGCGTGTTAGACATCAAATGCCTATTACGCTTATGAGATTGTATTTTGTATTTAAAGGTTCGCATTGGCCCCTCCAGCATTGCGCCCGATATCATTCGGCTTCGGTAGTGACCGCGCCTTGCGACGCGGATGATGTTCACTACCAACAATGCTGTGAGTATTATACACTCTTTTGCAAAGTCATGCAAATGTTTTTGCGTTTTCTACATCCCCACGCTGAAGCATGGGGTTTTGAAAACGGGGAGTTGATAACATATTTTTAGATAAAAGCCAAATCTATTTGTCGGTTCGTCTACAGAAACCGATATTTCTCTCGCCCTTTATTTCAAAACATGCTATAATCTCATTCTGGCGTTATACAAGGGGTTATCAAAAAATGCGAAGGGAGAGAAAAACAGATGAATTCAGCAACGACGATCGAAAATCTCCAAGTACTCATCGGGAACGCACGCGAGTTGCGGGAACGGCTATCCGACGACCCGCACCGGCCACGCTATCACCTGATTCCACCGGAAGGGTTTTTCAATGATGCAAATTGCACGATTTTCTGGAACGGGCGATACCACGTCTTTTATCTTGGACGTATGCCAAACCCAAACTCAGATGAATGGCTGCCGGTCCTCGACCATTCCTCCAGCTGCGATCTGGTGCATTGGATACACCACCCACCTGCGATAAAACCTGCGACTGACGCATCGATGCCACGCGGCATATACAGCGGGGATGCGATTGAGAACGCACCAACGCCAACGCTAATTTATCACGTCCCCGGTCAGGGCACTTGCATTGCAACGAGCGACGATGACGAGTTGACTCACTGGACTCCCTCACCGGCCAATCCTGTCATTCCGATACCGGCTGAACCGCAAGAGTATCACGTCTTTGATCCGTGCGCCTGGTATGAAAATGGGGTTTATTATGCCCTGATCGGCAACAAAAACAGTCGGCACGGATACGAAGGCGACGCTACCAGCCTTTTCCGCTCAGGCGATTGTATCCATTGGGAATACCGCGGGCCCTTCTACAAATCTTCGCGGCGTTGGACATCTGAGGTTGAGGATTGCGCCTGCCCCGATTTCTTTCCGATCGGCGACAAATATATGCTTCTGATGCACGGCCACCGTCCTTACGGCATGGCGCACTACTACCTGGGGCGTTATGAAGATGAGCAGTTCTATCCTGAAACGCATGGACGTATGAATTGGCGAGGTGGCCAACTTTCTGGCCCTGAAACGCTGCGGGATAATGAAGGACGGCGTATCTTCTTCGGTTGGATTCGCGAAGCCCGCCCCTGGGAACAATATGGATGGGCTTCGGTGATGAGTTTGCCGAGGCGGCTCTCGTTGGCCGAAGATGGAAGCCTCCGCATTACACCGGTGCCAGAACTAGAAAAATTACGCATCAATCGCCGCCATAGAGAATCGATGCATCTTAACGCAGATTCAGAACTGGATATTGAAGACGTACGTGGCGATTGCCTCGAACTTCAGTTGGAAATTGCGCCGGGGCGCGCGACCGAATGTGGCGTTAAGGTACGCCGTTCTCCAGATGGCGAAGAGGAGACTGCTATTGTATGCATGCCAACGACCGGCGTATTGAAGATCGACATGACAAAGTCAACCCTAGATGATGCGGTGACATATTCGCGCTTCACACCCCAAGATGACGATGGCTCCGAACCCTACACAAACTCGCAGGAGGCACCCTTCAAGTTGGCAGGCAGCGAACCCCTGAAACTTCATATCTTTTTAGACCGGTCGGTACTTGAAGTTTTCGCGAACACCCGGCAGTGTCTCACGCAGCGTATTTATCCAACCCGGCCTGACAGCCTCGGTGTGTCGGTTTTCGCGCGCGGGGCCCCCGTCGTCGTGAACAGATTGGATGTCTGGGAGATGATGCCAACCGTGAGCGGGTGAGAACTCATGCGTCATTTAGGAATTTTTCGAGATAAACCGCGTCATAAAATCTACCCTCAAGTTTCACATGTTTTCTCGCAATGCCGATTTTCTTAAAACCGAGGCCTTAGCCTTCATCAAAAGGCCAGATACCCACAGTATCCGGGTGCACAGCATAGACTGGAACACATATCACGAAAAGTGATAACGTGCAAAAAATAAACAAGAGTGGGAAAAATGAACTGTATCTCACTGACAAAACACTCCTTACTTTAGATTTTAGGAATATCCACCCACGCCCAACAGCATCCGTTCCTCCAGCTCTGCTTCTTTGAGAAAGGCATGGGTTAACCCGTCTTCGGGCTGTGCACCGCCGTGCGGAGATTTTCGCAGCCACGTCGGCGTATAACTTAAAATCAACATGCTACGCTTAGCATTCAGCGTTGGCAAACCACGATGCCAGAGATTGCCGTGGATAAGCACACCACCCCCGGCTTTCACTCGTAGTTCCACCTCGCTGTCCACAGGTGCGTAAGTATTCGGCGTTGCTTTATCCAACCAATCGTGTGAGCCGGGTACAACAGCGACTGCACCTGTGTCCTCGTTCAAATCGTCGAGATAAATGAGACAATCAATACAATGCGGACGTGAAAACCACGGCGGTATCGGGTTGGAAATCACTCGCAGGTGTTGGTGCCATGGTGTTTGGTGCTCCCGCTCATCACCGGGATAAGTGACGCGTGCACTTAAACCACGTAAGCGTACCAGAGGTCCCATCATCGCACGGGCAATTGATAAAGTCGGTTGAAACTTCAGGAGTTCCAAGAATACTTCATCTTTATCCATCAAGTGGCGCGGAATGAAGCCCCAACCTTTATTTTCGGCAATTGCACTCTCTCGTTTTTCCCATTCCCGCTTCTCCAAGCGCTCAAGGGCATCTCTCAATTTTTCGAGCGACTCACCTTGAAACAGTCCTTCTCGGATGAGGTAACCCTTCTGGGCAAATGCCTCTAATTCTTCGGGTGTGGCATGCACTTCCACTTCCCAGTGTTGTCCCGTTTCTCCATTCGGATTGTGGTTGTTCAGTACCTCGTACTGGAGTTTATGTCGTTCCATATTCACCTCAATAAACATGATTTGTCCCGCAACGTATTGAGGACAAATTGATTAGATTGTAGGCATCACATTCCCACCGCACACTGGAATATACGCACCCGTTATATAACTGGCTAAATCCGAGGCGAGGAAGAGTACAGCGTTTGCAATCTCCTGTGCAGTACCGCGGCGTTGCATGGGCACCTTGCTCCAATAATGCTCATCTGATTCACTTGCTGCACTCTTCTCACTGACAGTCCACCCCGGCGCAACCTGATTGACGGTTACCCCATGCGCGCCTACCTCTTTAGCGAGCACCCGCAAAACCCCGTCCATGCCCGCTTACCCGATGTATACGCACTTTGGCCAGCAAAGTTCTGCATCGAACATTCGGTGTTGATGCCGATGACGCGCCCCCACCCGGCTTCGATCATCGCGGGGACAAACGCTTGTGCCATATAGACGTTGTGCAAAACACACGACTGAAACTGGCTTTCGTAATCTTCGGCCGATTGCTCCAGAACGGATGTCCAGCGATACTGAACAACGGCATTATTAACGATGATGTCTGCTGGGCCGAGTGTTTCCAAGACGGCATCGCGCATGGCGTTTATCGAATCCTGATCCGTGACATCCGCCTGTACAACCATGCCCCGCACGCCTATCTCGGTGATTTCCGCTTGCAGACGGCATGCCATCTCTTCGTCTCGGTAATAACAGATTGCAATGTCGGCACCCGCCTGTGCCAAGGTCCTCACCATGACGCGCCCTAATGCGCCTGAACTGCCGGTAATGACTGCCACTTTATTGGCAAGATCCATTGAAATCATTTTAAATATTTGCCTGGGATGCGGGAACCGACATAGCCTGCATTCTCGTCTCGATTGGCAACGGGTTCCGGAATTACCTCATCCCAATAGTCCGGCACCGTGTTAGGGCGGCTGTGCCAGGCGAGAATCAAGGTTCGTCGAACATCTGTATGATTTTTGTAGGCGGAGTGCAAGATGCGCGCGTCCGCTAGGACTAAGGAACCTGCCTTTACGCATACGTCTACCTGATGCGGATGGTCGCTGAACATAACCGGATGGTCTTCCTCAACAAACCTCGCGCCCTGTTCATGGGCAGGCACGAGTCTGTCGTGCAAATCAATACGCCTGCGATGGGTGCCGGGAATAACCTTTAAACAGCCGTTTTCCGGTGTGGTATCGCTTAGATAGTAGTTGAGAAAAATAGTTTGTGGCCAGGGTGCGCAACTGAGCGGGTCATTCCAGCGCATCCAATCTTGGTGCCAGTAGAGTGCGGGTGCGCCCGGGTCTTTCGTCAAGATGATAATTCCACCGGAGGCTGTGAAATCCCCGAACCCAATCTGTTCAAGTGCATCGCGTGAGGGCTGCCACGCCAACAATTTTTGAATGTAGGCGTTATCTTCGCCGCGGACATTGACGTGCTGTCCTTGATAGATGACATCATCTGGTTGCACGTGCCCTGCGATCAGGCGTTCGGACTCGTCTCGGAGTTCCTGCAAGAACTCCTCAGTCAGAATATCGTCGATAACGCAGAATCCATCTTCAATCATCTGCTTCCGTTTTTCTAAGGCGACTTCAGGTGTCATTCAATCGCTCCTTTACACTTTAGAAATTAATCTTATTTTACACAAATTTGCTTGAGAAAACAACATTTTTTTGTGCAGAGCAAACTAAACAGTTTATGCTGCAACACCATGACTGGTGGGCAGCACCCCTTCGGAAGCCCTTAACCGAATATTAAAAACGAAATGCCCTTAACAAAAACCATATTTTTGTTGAAAAATTACGGTGAATACGCTATAATAAATGTGTCTAATTAGGGAAGAGACGCAAGACGTACTGCTCTAAGCACTGTCTGATGGAGTTTCTAATGACTGCAACGCGCAAGATGCTAATTCGGAACAAGGCAGGCATAGCATGCTATGGGTTGCAACATATACATCCCTCACACCTAAAGGAAGATCGTGAATAACCGATATCAATGTTTTGGAAGAGATCTCACAAGCGATTGCGCTCGGAAACTTATCCAAGAACTATTTGAAGGCCAGACCGTTCGTAGAAGAGAAATTGTGAATACCGTGTTTGAAGTGCATCATAAACGTGGTGGAGGGAATTCAGGGGTTCGCCTGCATGTTATCAAATCAGCACTAAAGAGCATGAAAGAATCCGGAGTTGCGGAAAACGTTGAACTTGGTTTTTGGTATATCCTACAAAAAGCAAATCCCGAGCCTCATACTGAGTCACTTCAGTCTCCTAAAACCAAGGAAGAATTAGTTAATCCCGATTTAGATTCTATAAAGACTATTGGTGCGGGTAAAAACTCAGTTTATCTCTACTATTATCCGACTTATCGGTCCTTTGCAGAATCCCAGGGAGAAACGGATTGGCCATGCAAGATTGGTAAGAGTGAATCCATCGACCCAGCTATCAGAATTAATTCGCAAACGGCCACGGCACTTCCAGAAAATCCCGTAGTTGGGCTCATTATCCGAACAGATTCGCCAGATACGATTGAGTGGGCGATACACGAATTCCTTGGCAACAAGCACATGCAGAATGCTCCCGGAAAAGAGTGGTTTATGACCCATCCCAACGAAGTGCAAGAAATTCACGAAAAAGTGCTAAAGATTCGCGAAACCTAGTAAACTCCAATGAATAAAC
Organism: uncultured Poribacteria bacterium; assembly: GCA_958295855.1. Lineage (GTDB taxonomy): Bacteria > Poribacteria > WGA-4E > WGA-4E > WGA-3G > CATQHH01. The sequence goes on from OY282383.1 coordinate 3,914,646, forward strand.
TATACTTCGGCGACAACCTTGAAATCCTACGCGAGATGGAAGACACACGCGTTCATCTCATCTGCACAGATCCGCCATTCAACAGCGGACGCGACTATAACGCCATCATCGGCGACTCCCTCGCACAGAAGAAAACTTTCACCGATACCTGGACATGGGACACCGCCGCACAAGATGCCCGGGCGGATATTGAGCATCGCGCCTACACCAGCGATACTTACAAAGCACTTGATAATTGCCTCAAGGGATACGACTTCGTTCTGCAAAACGCTGTGTCCGGGAGTCGGAGTGGAATGCGCGCGTACCTCGCGTTCATGGGCCCTCGCCTTGCTGAGATGCACCGAGTACTCACCAAAAATGGAAGTATCTATTTGCACTGCGACCCAACTGCAAGTCATTATCTCAGAGGCGTGATGGATGCGATTTTTGGGGCAGATAATTTTAGGCGAGAAATCATCTGGAATTTGAAGACAGCCTCAGACTATAAACGCCAAGTAAATGGATTTATACGAGGACATGATGTCATTCTCTATTATACAAAAAGCACGGGGGCCTTCGTGTTTAACAAAATTTTCCAACCCCATAAACCGGAATATATTAGACGATTCAGGAAAGTTGACCCACACGGTCGGCATTATCGGGATGACAGACCCAATAGCGCTCGCCAATATCTTGACAAAACAAGAGGTGTCGCGTTAACAGATGTCTGGTCAGACATAATGTCTTTCCAGCAAAATGCAACCTCCACAGAACGTCTCGGCTATCCGACACAAAAACCTCGCTTCCTCTACGAACGTATGATAAAGACCTCCAGCAACAAAGGCGACATCGTGCTCGACCCCTTCTGCGGCAGCGGCACCACCATTGATGCCGCACACACCCTCAAACGGCAGTGGATCGGCATAGATATAACAATCCTCGCCTTGGATCCGATGCGGCAAAGATTGAAGGACCGGCACAAGTTAGAACCTTCTATAGATTACCAAATTGATGGCTATCCGACGAACATGCAGGAGGTTCGCAAACTCTTAAAAGAGGGTGACAAACGCAAGTATCACGACTTCTCGAATTGGGCGGTGACACGGTTTGGACTGAAACCGACAAAAGATGTCGGCGATGGCGGCCACGATGGTGTCTGGCGTATGACGTTATGGAGTCCGCAGGTAATGAAAGAGACGAATGCACGCATTCTCGCCGAGGTCAAAACCAGCAAACCTACCCTCCCGCAGGTGCGCGCCTTTTGCCAAGTCATGAACGAAAACAACGCAGCAATTGGCATCTTTATCACGCTTGAGCCTATCAGTGCTGGCATGCGCCAACAGGCGGAGAATATGGGCAGTTTTACACATAACGGGCGAAATTACCCGCGCCTCCAATTCTGGCAGATAGACGATACATACTTTGAAAACCCCGATTCCATTAACACCCACGTCCGATTGCCAGTTGAGTGGAGAATCCGTCCAACCCGGAAGTCGAAGCGTCACTTTGACGCTCAACAGACAGGATTTCTGCGGGGATAGGCGGTGGCTTTGCTTCACCTCCTTCACGTTTTATGTTATACTTTGGCAAAAACAGGAGGGGGAATGCATGATTACTCGAAAAGACATTCAAGCGGCTTGTGATGACATCGTGCGTGAATTCGCACCGATGCAGGTTATTCTCTTTGGCTCCTACGCCTATGGCACGCCCACAGAAGATTCAGATGTCTATGTGCTGGTGCGTTCCCCAGAAGAGATTGCTGATCGCGTCTCCTACAACGACTGGTTTCTTTGGGACGCGATGCAGGTATGCCCTTAGGTGCGGCAAGGGGTTAGAGCAGAACGAAAACTCCGCCAAAAGCAAGTTGTGAGTGACTAGCGAGCAACTTTTTTACCTCTTACATTTCAGAAAGGCAGGTTTAGGATATGCCCGCAACAACAGTAAACATCCCCAAATTAGAAATTTCCCCGCAGGAACGCGCTGAAGGTAAACCTACGCCCGAAAGCGTTGATGCCGGTGCGCGCCTCTTACGCGAGACAGGATTAGTTGTCATCGAAAGTGTACTCCCGCGCGATTGGATAGCAGAGGTTAACGTCGCGATGCAAGCAGTGCTTGATAGGGAAGAAGCAGATGTCCCAAACGGCGAGCACCCGCTGCTAAAAATGCCGTTTATGGATGCGCGCATCATCGATAACCCTTTTTCAATGCAGATTCTAAAAGCGGCGATGGGGGAAAAGATTTTCGCGTATCTGCCCTACGGATGCAACAGCACCGTCCCTGGCTCCGAGACACAATGGATTCACCGAGATTCGGGGCAACTTTTCCCGGAACTGCCCTTCGCGCTGCCCGTTTCAACAATCGTGGTTAACATCCCGCTCGTCGATTTTACGGTGGAAAACGGTGCAACAGAGGTGTGGCCCGGCTCGCACCTGATCGTTGATGACGCGGCAGTGCGCAATACTCCCTATAATGTCTGTGATGAGGCGCGCGCGGCGCAACTTCCCTCTTTTCAGTTAGTGATGCCGGCAGGTTCCGTCGTGGTACGGGATATGCGGTGCTGGCACCGGGCAATGCCGAACCGGTCGCAGACTATCCGCCACATGCTTGCCCTCGTCTATTTTCGGCGGATTCATCATTTTCCCGATGCCCCGACAATCTTTGGCACACGGGTTTCAGAAGAAATATGGGCAAACATGTCCGAGGCAACACAAGAGATGTACCGGTTTCAGGCACATGATTAAGAAACGATAAAACGGGAGGAAAAATATGAAACGCACCCTGCTTATTCATCCAGATATACCTAAACTTGATCGGGAACACGGCTTCTCGAATATCAATGGGCCGTCGCTCGTCTGCGTGCCGGAGTGGGTAGACAACCCGTTAGGTAAATACTACCTATACTTCGCGCACCATCGCGGTGCCTATATCCGTTTGGCTTACGCGGATGCAATTGAGGGACCTTATACCGTCTATCGCCCTGGTGCTTTGCATCGCGACAATACCGTCTTTCAGGGACGCGACCACATTGCTTCGCCGGATGTCCACATAGACGAAGAGAACCGCCGCTTCTTTATGTATTTTCACGGAAACTACGGTGGGGGGCAGGCAAGTTGTTGGGCAACCTCTACCGAAGGTGTGAATTACACGGCCTCGGATACATTGGATAAACGAAACGGTGCCTATTTACGTGTCTTTTGGTGGAAAGGACATCCCTATGCAACATATCACGGCTGGGTGAGCCGCGCTGAAACACCGGAATGGACAGCACCTTTCATTCAACGAGACACGCCGCTCTTTCCGCGCAAGTCACCTGAAGACAACACCGGTTTCCCGCGCCACACGGCAAACCTCCTTGAAGGCAACACCTTGAGCGTTTATTACTCACTGTATGGCGATAGCCCGGAGTGCATCCGAAAAAGTACTGTACAGCTAACAGATGATTGGAATGACTGGCATCCGGCTGCACCGATGGAGGTTATCGCGCCGAAATACGATTTTGAGGGTGTGAATCTGCCGATTAGGCCGTCAACAGGTGGGTTAGATCGGGAGCGCGTGCATGAACTCCGCGACCCGGCTATCTATTGTGAGGATGGGAAAACATGGATGCTCTATTCTGTTGCAGGCGAACAGGGCATTGCAATTATGCAACTAACCGCCTAACCGATTTTGATGTGCCTGATACAAGCAAACTTTGGGGGAGGTTTTCCTAAGGGATTGGAAGGTATGTGAAATCCATTGTTGTCAGATTCTGCAATGCGTTCAAAATATCACTGCCCGATGTTATCCCCAACTTTTTCCTTTTTCACAGCGGACAGTCAATTACTGATTTCTAAAAACGCTTCTCAATGAGTCTTCCAAGAAAAAAGAGTAAAATGCCAAGCGTCAAAAAGCCCATTTCAACGCCCATCGCTTTGGCTTCGCTGTATCCGTAGGGATTGGCACATCCTAAGTAGAGCCCCGCACCTAAACATGCAATGCCCATCAATTCCAAAGTTTTCCCAATATAATACACAAATTCTCCAATATTGTATGGTAGTGTTTTATGCATGGTGGCGAGGCCCGGAGACCTCGCACAACAATGAAAGACTAGTACCTTGTCCCGTTATTCATTTCGGAATGAACATAGCACTAGTAAAGGCTTTTGATGCGTCCCCACTGTATCAATTTTTGCTGCGTATTCGGTTCAATTTTCGCTGTGAAAACCAGATCAGGAAGCATTTCGTCAGCCTCAGTATAACCTTGGGGTGCCCAGGCGATTTTATGTTGCAAACGGCCGCCATCAACGTCGTTATAGGCGATAATGAACCCGACGCTATTGCCCTTCTTGGCGAGGTTGTCAAGCCGGAAGCTTAATTCACACGTTTGCCCATTGCTTCCCCAAGCAACCCGTGTCAAGGGCGGTTTCAGCTCGCTTGTCTCTTTCCCAATCGGGATTGTATAACGGTAGAGTTCCTCCTTTCGGCCCGTGTGGTGCGGGTCGATGTAGAGGATCAGATGATCCTCGCGGAGGAGTTTGGTTTGACGCGTTTCAAGCTGATCGTCCGCCAGTTTAATAGCGATATAAAGGAATCCACCCCGCCAGACTGCTGCGAAGGAGCCTGTAAAATCAGGGGATTCTGGCCACCGCTGCCCGTTCATCAACTCCTGTTCCAGTTTGCCGGGTAGCGCGGCTTCCCAAACAGGATCGTCGAGATAGCCGTCTACGATAGGGGCAACTGAGACGAGTTCTGCATTATATTGGAAATTTTGAAGGCCTCCGCCAGTGAGATGTCCTAAAGCATAAGACACGGCTGTCAGCAGCAGGATGCTTGTCAAAATAATCTGTTTGTTAGCGTTCATCCGTCCCTCCTTTTTGGGATTTCCTTAAAAGGATAGTCCATAGGGGAAAATCTTTTCTATTTTTGATTATATCTGTTTGTACTCGTTTGCTTAAAAGTATACCTTAAAAAACTGTTGTTTATCAAGGAAAAATTATCAGCGGTGGAATTTAAACGCCCATTTTAAGAATTCTTTGCAATTTCAGTTGAAATTTATCAAAAAATCTGGTATACTTTAAAATAGGTTTTAAAATCGCATTTTCGTCTGAGCTCAGATCTTAACAGAGAGGCAATTGGTTGTGAATAAGAATACAAAAAATATGTTGATTTGGTGGGTGATTTTGGGAACTATCGCTGTGGTTACCATCTACCAATTAATCAACCGGAGAGACCAGGTTTATCAACTGGAAACATCTAATTTTCATGAATATATAAGGCAAGGTCCTGACTTATTTGAGGGGTATCTGGTATTGGATGAAGAGTGGATTGAGGGAAAATTTTACGAAAAGGTAGCGCAAGAAGAAATCGAACCCGAACTTGCGGCTCGCGCAACAATGGAGGGAAGAAAACCCCAGTTTCCGCCAGATTGGAAAGGTGATTTTAAAGCGAGCCGCGATCCGAACGATGATTATGGTATTCAGGCGAAACTCGACGAATACCAGATTCCGTATAATGCAAAGCCGCCCTCTAATTTCCCTCAATGGTTGCAAGTTTTCGGTGTAACTGTGGTGCCTTTGCTCATCTTCTTAGGCTTGATGATTTTCCTGTCTCGGCAGATGCAAGGGAGCGGCAACCGCGCGCTCTCTTTTGGAAAAAGTCGCGCCCGGCTCCATTCGGAGAATCAAACCAAAGTGACTTTTGAAGATGTCGCTGGCGTTGATGAAGCAAAAGAAGCACTTGAGGAAGTCATCCAATTCCTCAAAGCCCCCAAGAAATTCGAGCGCCTCGGCGGCACCATCCCCAAAGGGGTATTGTTAGTGGGCCCGCCTGGCACAGGAAAAACGATGCTCGCCCAAGCTGTTGCCGGGGAAGCCGATGTTCCCTTTTACAGCATAAGCGGCTCCGATTTTGTTGAAATGTTTGTCGGTGTGGGTGCTTCACGAGTGCGTGACCTGTTTGAGACAGGTAAGAAAAATGCACCTTGTATCATCTTTATTGATGAACTGGACGCTGTCGGACGCCACCGCGGCGCAGGCATCGGCGGGGGCCATGATGAGCGTGAGCAAACTTTAAATCAGCTGCTCGTTGAAATGCAGGGGTTTGAAGCATCTGAAGGCGTTATTCTCATCGCGGCAACAAATCGTCCCGATGTGCTTGACCCGGCGTTGCTGCGCCCCGGAAGATTCGACCGGCAAATTATCGTCGATTTACCGGATGTACGCGGCAGAAAAGCAATTCTTGCGGTTCACACAAAACAGCCCTATAAACTTTCTGAGGATGTCAACTTGGAGATATTAGCGAGGGCAACACCGGGTTTTTCTGGGGCAGACCTGAAAAATATGGCGAACGAAGCGGCACTGCTCGCAGCCAGACGCGACAAAGAGCACATCGACATGAATTGCTTTGATGAAGCCAAGGACCGCGTGCTGATGGGCCCCGAACGCCGCAGCCTTGTTATTAGTGCGGATGAAAGACGGATTACTGCCTATCACGAAGCAGGACATGCCCTCATGTTGCATTTCGTGCCAGAAAGTGACCCAAACTATAAATGCACGATTGTACCGCGCGGCAGAGCACTTGGTGTCACTGCCAAACTGCCGCTTGAAGAACGGCACAACATGAGTAAGAAGGGGCTCCTCGCCCATATTATCTTTGCTCTCGGCGGTCGCGTTGCTGAGGAAATCATCTTCGGGGAACAGACAACTGGGGCTCAGAACGATTTTGAGCAGGCAACCAGCCTTGCACGCCGAATGGTGACGCAATGGGGTATGAGCCCCATGGGCCCACTCACCTTTGGAAGAAGAGACGAGCAAGTCTTCCTCGGCAAGGAACTAGCTGTTCACCAGGATTACAGTGAGCAAACCGCCATCGCAATTGACAAAGCGGTTAACGACATCGTGATGGATTGTTACCAACAGGCGCGGGATATTTTAGACACAAACCTTGATGGCTTGAAACGGCTTGCGGACGCGCTGTTAGAACGCGAAACACTTATCACTGAAGAAATTGAGGAAATCCTCGGCCCCCGGCCAGAGTTGCCTGCCAAACCTTTCGCATGACAGGCATGTTCCCCGCAAAGCGGGGTAATACCTTTCAGTGCCGCGGTAAACAGCTCTCTTTTGGCGAGGTCACCCATATTATGGGCATCTTAAATGTCACCCCCGACTCTTTTTCTGATGGGGGGGACTTCTTGGATGTTCACGCCGCTGTCGCCCATGCCAAACAGATGGTAGCCGCAGGGGCAACTATCATTGATGTGGGGGGCGAGTCCTCTCGTCCGGGGGCGATGCCTGTGTCGACGGCTCAGGAATTGTCTCGCGTGTCGCCAGTTATCAGTGCCCTAGTCTCCGACGCTGTTGGCGCGCTCATCTCGGTTGATACGTATAAAGCGCAGGTGGCTCGGCACGCCCTTGAAGCGGGAGCGCACCTCGTCAACGACATCACGGCACTTCAAGGCGACGCAGAAATGGCAACAGTCGTAGCGGAAATGGAAGCGGGAGTAGTTTTGATGCACATGAAAGGGACACCGCGTACTATGCAACGCACACCGCAGTATGACGATGTCGTTGGCGAGATTTGCACGTGGCTTCAGCAAAGGATTCAGGCGGCTGAAGCGCAAGGCATCGCCCCTGAACGCGTTATTATTGACCCGGGAATTGGTTTTGGCAAAACGACGAAACATAACCTAGAGATTTTAAAACGCCTTGAAGAATATCGAGGGTTAAACAAACCAATACTTGTGGGCACTTCCCGGAAGTCCTTTATCGGAAACGTGTTAGATCTTCCGGTCACTGAAAGGGTTGAAGGTAGCGTTGCAACGGTGTGCTGGGCAATCATCCACGGTGCGGATATTGTGCGCGTTCATGATGTGCAGGCAACCGTACGCGCAGCGCGAATGATAGATGCCCTTTATAGGTAAGGTGCCTTTATAGATAAGACGAAAGGGCCCCTCAAAAACCGACTGGCTTCTTTTCGTTAATGGGTAAGAAATACGCTCGAACCAAATGGAACCGAGCAGGTGGGCCCGATTTTGAAGAGGGTGGAAACCCCCGCAAAGCGGGGGTATATACAACAAGCGGAAAAATCGGAGCAGAATGCACGTTGCATTTGGGCGTTTACGCCGCAAAACTGAATTGATGAAAGACCGATGCTTCAACAACAGATTCAAGGGATTGGCATTGACATTATTGAAGTAGAACGCATTCGGCGCATCTCTCTGCAATGGGGGCACCGGTTTGAGCAGCGCGTCTATACGCATCAGGAACTAGCGTATTGTGGGGAAACACCTACGCGGTATGCGAGGCTCGCTGCTCGATTTGCTGCCAAAGAGGCAACATTGAAGGCACTGGGTACCGGATTAACTGTTGGAATGTGCTGGCAAGATGTTGAAATTTGCACAAACGCTGTCGGAAAACCAGAACTCATTTTGCACGGGGAAGTCAAGCGATACGCTGCAGCACTGGGTATTAGCGCAACCTTCGTCAGTTTGTCGCACACAGTAGACTACGCTGTGGCCCAGGTCACGCTTTGTTCCGCTTAGATGTTTGTAGGGGTGTGTCTTGTTTGAAATTGTAAGTGGAGCGTCGTAGCACAATTCATTGTGCGTCCCAAGGCACAATAAATAACGCAACGGCGATGGCCGGGTTACAAACCCCTAAGGGTATTCACCCCTGCAAAGCAGGGGCAAATACCAATCCACTACACCTTTCATTCTACGATATCCACAGCAGCAGAAGCGATTTTTCAAATCTGCCCGCCTGTCCGACTCTTGGACTTATAGGGACGATGTGCCAACGCTCACCCTTTTAGCATGAGGCCAGAAGAAGGAGAAAAGAATTGAAAGATTTGCACAATTGGATGTCAACTACACATCGGTATGTTCCCCTGCAAAGCAGGGGCAAATCCTTATTCTCCCTATTATGTTGTTTTTTCGTTTGGAGTAGCGTTGCATCGGCGGCAAACACAATAGCGGCAGCAGACGGGTTTCTCAAACAGTTATTAGGTGCTGAACATCATGGGATGGGTGGCAGTTTTGTTGGGGCAACCCGCGGTGCGAATGCCCTCGGTAGCAACCCGGCAGGTATCAGCCTTGCGGCGGGAAACCGATTTGTTATTCACGCGACCCGTTTTCCGCATACTATCGCCTTGCTTTCCAAACCGAATTTTGATGAAAACTATCAAGATTATAGTCAGTATGAACAACGGGCGACTGGCATTGAAACGTTGAATTGGGCATTCCCGATGGGTAAATTTGGCAGTTTTGGGCTCGCGCTTGCTTTCGAGCAGGAAGGTGCCTTTCGCCGCGTCAACCATGAGGGGAAAGCACTCAACAGTTTTCCAGAAAATAACCTTGCTATCGGCTTCGGTTATGGGTTAAATTTATTCGGGGCAGGTGGTATCTTCCCCGCAAAGCGGGGCAAATACCTTTGCGTTGTTGGGTTTGATGCGAAATGGTTACGTTCTAAAGTAGCCGATGCAGCAGGGAGCGAGCACTTGGGGCATGGTTACGCCTATAATATTGGAATTATTCAGCAACTTGGGGACGCAATCCAGGTTGGTGTTGTTATGCGGAATTTGAGTAACGGGTTGTCGTTTTCCGATGCTGCTATTCCGGACGCGATGCACCGCGACCTTGTCGCAGGCATCGCCTATCACCGCCAAGTTTCGGACGTAGCGTTACGTCTCGGCTTAGATATACATCCACCTTTTTCGTTACAGGATAAAACCCCTGCAAAGCAGGGGATTCATCCCTCTGGTATCCGCGCAAACTTGGGGGTTGAAGCTTGGTACCGACAACGCATTGGGGGCAGAATCGGGTACCTCAGGGACACTGAAAAGCGTTATGCCTCGGTGCTTTTGTTGGAAGATGCCACTTTTGAAATAGAGGAGCGCCTCTGGAAAGCAGAAGGCCTGTGCTTCGGACTCGGCGTACGACTCGGCAGTTTTACGCTGAATGCTGCCTATATCCCCCAATTCAAACCGACTGTGTTAGAGGGTGAGCGCATTTACATCGTCCAAGGGGAAGCCGTTTACACCTTTTCAATCGGGCAAACTTTCTGATATGCGTTAATGGGTAAGAAATACTCGCGAACCAAATGGAACCGGGCGGGTGGACCCGATTTTGAAGAGGGTGGAAACCCCCGCAAAGCGGGGGTATATACCATTAGGAAAAATCGGAGCAGAAACCGAATTGATGAAAAATCAATACAGAACAATCGTAGGAATTGCCCATGCCAAGCACGTTGTGAAAAAATCACGGTTCTTTGGTGAGGCGACATACGTGCATAGTCTAGCGGCGGTTAAAGTATTTCTGGCGCAGGTGCAGAAAAGAAGGCCTCATGCCTCGCCCTACTGCTACGCTTACAGCGTCGCTAAAGGTATGTATCCCCTGCTTTGCAGGGGCAAATACCACCAAGCCGAGGCGGTACGTGAATATGCAACAGATGCAGGAGAACCAACCCATTCTGCCGGCCCCTCTATCCCTAAGGGTGTTAACCCCTGCAAAGCAGGGGCAAATACAAACCCGCAATTCGGGCCCTCGAATTGTGTAATACCTTATGTGTTGTGACCCGTTACTATGGCGGCATCAAACTCGGTGTTGGGGGATTAATTCGTGCCTACGGAAAGTGTGCAAGGGATTGTCTCCAAAATGCCACGATTGAAACCCGAATCGTTTATGAAAAATTAAAACTAAAAGTACACTATTCAAACATTGGCACCGTTGTCACCCTGTGCAAACGCTTGGGTGGGCACGTAATAAATATAGAATATGCCCCGCATCCAATCATTGAGATTCGGATTCGGCAAAACGCTCTGGAAACCTTCCAGTCACAGCTCCAAGGCATTGAACTTCCAAGAATATGTTGACATTGAGGTTTTGACTCGTCGGAGGAATTCACAGTGAGCAAGGTGAAATATACGACTACGCATGAGTGGATTGAGATTTTTGGTGAAGAGTGTAGCATCGGTATCACAGAACGCATTCAGGAGGTGTATAGCGAAATTGTTTTTGTGGAATTGCCCAGCTTAGGGGAATTTGAGCAGGGGGAAATTCTGGGGCGTATCGAAACCTCTGATGGTAAGAATTTCTATATCTACACGCCCCTGAGCGGTGAAGTCTACGAAATTAATACGGCCCTTGAAGACGATATTGAACTCATCAACCGTTTTCCTGAAGGCGATGGCTGGGTTTGTAAACTCCGTATTGAGAGCCCAACGGAACTTGAAACGCTTCTCAGCCCAAACGAATACGCATCCCATGAAGAAGAAGAACTTAACGAAGAGGAGTATCTGCCAGAAATTGATTTTTATGAAGATGTCGATGACTATTGAGCACCGTTGGCGGTAATGAAAATACGCCGAACGATAGTCTGCTTCGGAACAGGAATGATAGTCTCTATTTGATAGCCTAAGTCCTCCAGGGGTTTACTGAGATCTCGAATATCAACAAAGGCTGCTTTCGGCGCGAGTGTCCGCAGGTTCGCTAAAATCTCCGCTTCTTGAAAGGTATCCTTGACGAGACTAATGCCGTACGGCAGATCGGTGGCGATAGCATCAAACTTTTCGGAAATCTGTCTTGCATCGCCTAACCGAGCTTCAGCCTCAAGCCCATAATGCTGAAGATTCTTGATTGTCGCGCCTACCATCCGTGGATTGATATCGTAACCAACTGCCCGGATGCCGTTGTGTGCAGCGGACAGCACAATGGTACCGGTACCACAGCACGGGTCAAGTAGGCTATCACCGGGGGTAACTACTAAATTGACAAGCACACGCGCAAGCCGTGCTGGCAGCGAGCTTGAAGTTACGTGAGGGCGTTGGTTGTGTGCAAGCCACATGCCATCGGATTCGGAGAGGAGCCGACCGAACCAAATTTTCTCCGCCGTGACAACGGTGAGAAAGACTACCCGTGGATGCGTCAAATCCGGTTTACCGCCGATAACACTGCCTATTTTTCGCGCCAGCTCCATAGAGTTCACATTGAGGCGACGCGGTTTTTTAACGATGGACACCCGAAACGCGTCCGCGTGTAAATCGGCAGATCGGATGTTCGCGCAGAGCTCGGCGAGGCTTGTCGCTTCAAAAAGGAGCCCGGTACAGCTTTTGAGATACGCACCACGGCTTACATCCACACACGTTTCCGAAACGGCGATGCCATGTTCATTTGGGGTGGCTGCCGTTAAGGTAACGCATTCTGCCGAGACTAGGGCCGTGAGCTGGTCCGGTGTCGCTGTAAGATAAAGGTATTTTTGCTTATTCATTGCTGGCTTCTAGGCGTTAATGGGTAAGAAATACTCGCGAACCAAATGGAACCGGGCGGGTGGACCCGATTTTGAGCAGCTTCTTCCCCCGCTTTGCTTCCCTCCCGCCCGGTTCCTTGGGGAAAAAGCAATCAACGGAAAAATCCGTAGGGGTAGTGCCTTGTGCCTACCCTTGAAACTGAATTGATGAAAAATCTATTTTGGCAAAATTATACCACAGTGCCCTGAAAATATCCATTTTTCGTCAGAGAAAGGAACACTATGTCGCAAAGAGAAAAAATTCGAATTGGGCACAGCCCTGATTCCGATGATGCTTTCATGTTTTATGCACTTGCCAAAGGGCTTATTTCAACCGAGCCGTTTGAGATTGTCCACGTTATTGAAGATATTGAGAGCTTGAACCGGCGCGCGCTCGCTGCGGAACTTGAAGTTACAGCAATTTCGGTACATGCCTATGCTTATGTGGCAAAAGATTACGCGCTCATGCCCTGCGGTGCCAGTATTGGCGATAGGTATGGGCCCCTTGTTGTCTCTAAAGCACCGATGGACACCTTGGCCGGGAAACGCGTTGCAATTCCCGGTGAGATGACGACTGCCTACCTGACGATGCGGCTCTTCGCTAGCACTTCTGGGCAACCCGATTTTGAGGTGGAAACCCACCGCTTCGATCAGATTTTAGATGCTGTCCAGCAAGGCAAAGTCGATGCAGGGCTCATTATTCATGAAGGCCAGTTAACCTACGAACGCGAAGGACTTCATAAAATCATCGATTTGGGAGAGTGGTGGTATGAAGAGACTGGGCTGCCGCTGCCTCTTGGTGCTAACGTCATCCGCCGCACCCTCGGCCCCGATAAAATTCGTCCCATAACTGCTTTACTCAAACAGAGTATCCAGTACTCACTTGAACATCGTGCGCGCGGGCTTGAATACGCGATGACCTACGCACGGGATATGGAGACTGCGCTCGCAGACAGGTTCGTCGGGATGTACGTTAATGACTATACGCTGGATTACGGTGAAAAAGGCAGAACGGGGGTGCGTGCGTTGCTCAACCGAGGTTATGAAGCTGGCATAATCCCCCATCGCGTTGATGCCGATTTTGTTACGCTTCCATCCCTGTAGGGGCAGTGCCTTGTGCCTGCCCTACGCCACAGGACTTGCCTGTGCGGGGCATTTAGTTCTCCCGTAGGAGCGATCTCCGAATCGCGACACGCCGGGTTGTAGGGGCAGTGCCTTGTGCCTGCCCTTCCCCCTCCGAATCGCGACTTATTCCGAAACGCGACGACTCTCGGTAGGAGCTCGCTCCAAATCGTGACTTATTTTTATTCCGAAACCCCACCTATTCCGAATAAGGAGGCCAGCATCATTGCACCATGCCCGTCCCCTTTTAATAAGAAACCCGATTTTGACAACGGAAAAATCGGAGCAGAAACCCAATTGACGAAAAATGCACATAACGGAGGAAGTACCATGGATGCGAAACGACGCAGAGACTTTCAGTTAGAAGACGCTAAAGGCGGGAAGCTGGCAACCGGCGTTATCTATGATGAGGGGAATGTTCAAGTCTTGTGGAGAGTAGATATCGGCTATACGGCGGAGCAGTATTCTTCCCTCAATCCTGTTTTGGATTTGATGCCGGGAATCGTTGTGCTCCGCCTCCAAAATGCTGATAGCTAGGCATTAACGGAGCCGTCGATCTGCCAGTTTAATAATCTCTCCGCTTTCCTGCGCGATATACATATAGCCGTGCCCATCCAATACAACCCCCTCCTGTTCATCGCCTGGCAACAGGTATTGACTCAGCACAGTGCCTTCCTGTTTGAGTTCCACCAAAAGGTTTGTTGTATCGCTAATCAGCACGAGACAATCGGCCTGTGCATCATACGCGAGCCCGGAAATATCAATGAAATTCATCCGATAGGCTTGGACGATGGTGCCTTGCGCCTTTTTCGCCGTTGAGGAACGGAGTGGGACAACCACTTCACATACAACCGAAGGCTCAGCTCTCGGATTTAGACTAAACGATTGATTACCAACCCAAAAGGTGCCGCCCTCCGGGTGCGAAGTGTCAGGAACAAAAGCGATAGCCTCAATCCCCATTCCGCCTTGTTTCAAGAGTTGTTCTCCCTCAAAAACCCGGTCAATTGTGAACTCTCTCCGAACGGTAAGCGTCTCCGGGTCAATTTCTAAAATGGCTTCGTCATCTTCAATCGCACCATACAGCCAGCCCGTAGCAGGGTTAAGGGTAATGCCCTCTATGTCAATTTCGTTCAATCCCTTCGATTGAACAAGCGTGCCATCCATGCGTATCTCATGAATACTTCCTGAATCATCAGCAATGAACAGGCTACGCCGCAGTGGATGATACGTGATGCCGGAGGGTTCAGCTATCGGCACTTTGGTGATATTGCCGAGCCAGTTATAGGGCAGCGGGATAGGGCGCAATTCCGCTGTCTGTTTCGTTGCAGATCGTTCCATCTGGACAATCAAATAGACGAGGACAGCACTCAGACCTGTAATTAAAATGATGATGAGCACTCTCTTATAGGACATCGGTGTTCCTCCACTGTTACGCTACACAAACTCAAGTCAGCTCTCTAGACTCTATCACATTTTTTTAGAGGTATCAAGCAAAACTTCTTGTAGGGGAATTCTACACGCTTTTTCAAAGCGTGTTTAAGTCTTCGTTTTTATTTTTGTAGGGGCAGTGCCTTGTGCCGGTTTCCCTTGCCCCTTCCGATTCACACACATATCGTCGCTACGGGCCTAGCCGTGACATCACCACACCCCGAAAAAAACCGCTTAATTTCAGAATGAGAGCTCGTCATGCATAAGAAACCCGATTTTGAAGAGGGTTCACACCCCCGCAAGCGGGGGCGAGAACCTCATGCGGAAAAATCGGAGCAGAAACCCAATTAACGAAAACATCTCACAGTGCTTTGTCACACGCGCAACACCGCACATCAAACGAAATCTTCGAAAAAAAGAGTATTTTTTCTTGACAAATTGCACATGCTAATGGTATTCTATCTAAAAGGCGTAGCTTGCAAGCCAATATTGCAAAGTAAAGTAGGAGGGCTTATGACGAACATGCCAAGGTTAGTCGTTGAAGTCTTTGAACATGTGAATTTTCAAGGGCGCAAAGTGACGCTGATTGAATCTGTTCCGAATACTGGGGAAATTGGGGCACAAGACATTATTTCTTCAATTAAGATTTACAAGGGCCCGGGGTTCAACGCGTCACCGAATTATAAAGCGATTTTTCATGAGCACGAGAGCTATAAGGGGCGGCGGCTCGTCTTAGCCCCTGGGTTCTATCCTAATATTCACGACATTCCTTACAACTTCGGGGATACGATTACGGCTATCAGTTTTAGTCCATCGGCCCATCCTACGCCGCCGGAGTACGGGGCGGTCCCGGTGATTATTGAAGTGTTTCGTGATGTTGACTACAGCGGCGAGCGAAGCGTTATCATGCGGGATGTAAGTTCAATGTTTGACATCGGCATGAACGATACGATTTCGTCAATTCGGATACAACGCGGTCCAAGCTTCCCGTTTAGTGGGTGTCATGTTATTTTCTACGAACACGTGAATTTTGAAGGCAGGCGACTGAACCTTAACCTGAGTTCACGAGAATTCCGTTTGGCAATCCGGAACCTCCGTTCGCTCCCACATTCTCAATCGTTTTCAGACATTATTTCTTCCCTAAAGATTGTGCCTTTAGGTGTTTTCCGGGTGCTGATTGTTGTAGGAGACAACCAGACTGGGGAGCCTGCTGTATTAGAATCGTTGACAACACTTGAAGGGCTGGAATTTCAATTTACAACGGTGCATATTAACGATAACCCTGACAATCGTGGCGATGTCAACAATGCCATCAAACTCTCAAGTATCACGCTTTCTGAGTACGACATCATCTGGTTTACGTGGTTCGCGACGGGCCATGATGGCGAATATTTCCTTGAAGATGCGGATGAGGCAATTCAGGATTTTGTGCGAAAGGGCGGCATCGTCTGGGCTTCTGCTATGGACAACAACATCACGCCACCTGATGGTGTGCATACCACCGAGCCACAGTGGCGTGGAGACTGGCTGCCCGTGAACCAGCATCCGATCCGCGTGATTAATTCCAACGATTGCAACGTGCAAGTTACCGACAACGGGCAGAAAACGGGAATGTTTACCTGGCCGCATAAGATTAATGTAGATGCACTGATAACCGATGATCATTGGGTGACAGACGACCCGAGTTACCGCAAACTGGCAGTTAGAGAGGATAACGGCGATGCTGTCAGTATCCAGTTGCAATGGGGCGAAGGCTATTATGTCGCTTTTGCTGTAGATACTCGGGATGCGTACCGGACAACCATCGCCAAACCTCTCATTGAGAATGCTCTCTGTTATCTCGCAAACCTTGCGTGGCAGACCTCGCCGCGCCAACCGCTCAAGGGGCGATACCGGACGCACCTCAGCAGCACGACAATTTTCCGGTAAAATAAGTGTAGGTATGCTCAAAAAGTGCACCTGTGCCGTAGAATGGCAGTCGGCTACCAACAATCGACTGTGAGTAAAGGACTGTGTTTGTAACAATCTATCCACCCTTGAGGGCGGGGGGGAAGGCGCACGCCGAGGGAAGATGGAGGTTACAGCACACCTCTTACCGATAACCGATAGCCGACAGCTGACAGCCCTCATAGGAGAATTGAATGCGTTTTATTGCTGTGATCATTTTCTTACTAGCGGTTGCTATTGCTGTTGCGTGGTTCGCCTATCAAAACCTCGATGGCTTGGGGCAGAGCGGAGTAATGCGCGCCCTGACAGCTGTTGTCCTCGTATTGCTCGCAATCTTGATTGCATTTGCCGCAACAGTCATCCGCTACCGGATACCGAAAGCCGATGTCGCGCTCGTTAGGACAGGCGGTTCGAAAGAAAAAATTAGTATTACAGGCGGACTCTGGGTTAACACTATCCTTCATGAAATCAAAGAGATTTCTCTCAATACGATGCGAATCGAGGTAGTACGTGAGGGATCGGAGGCGTTGATTACCTACGACTTTAACCGCGGCGATGTTGAAGTAGTCTTCTATCTTAAAGTTGAACCCGAAATCACTGCTATCTTGCGCGCTGCGCAAGCCCTCGGCGACAAATCAATGACACCGGAGACCGTGCGTGAATTAATTGAACCGAAACTGGAAGGGGCTTTGCGAAGCGTTGCCGCTGAAAGTGATATTCAAGACCTGCTCCAAAAACGCAAAGAGTTCGCTGATAAAGTGCTAGACGCATGCGGCGCCGACTTAGAAACGCAAAACGGGCTAACGCTTGAAACTGTCTCAATTATCCGCGTAGATCAGACACCCGTTGAAACGCTGGATGCAGAAAACCGATTCGATGCCGTCGGTATCCGAGAAATCACGGAAATCACCGCCGAGCAAGAGCGTGAAAAAGAACGCATCATCCAGGAAAAAGAGGTCGCCATCGTTCAAATTGAGGTGGATGCCCGTATCCAGAAACTAGAGGCGGAGCAGCACCAGGCCTGGGCAGAATCCGACCAGCAGAAAAATATCGCCATTTATGCCGCCGAACGGGAAGCAGAAACCCTCAAGTTTCAGTTTGAGATGGAACAGGGTGTGCAAGAGCGCGAATACGAGATGAAGCAGGAGGTTGAACGCGCACGCATCACACAAGAACAGGTCGTCCAAGAACGCGAAATTGAGATGAACCGCGACATCGAAGTCGCACGCGTCCAACAAGAGCAGATTGTTGCCGAACGTGAAATTGAGAAGAATCTCATCGTTGAGACGCAACAGATTGAGCAAGCCAAAGTTGTCCAACTCGCCGAAATTGAGCAGCACCTCACTGTGCAGATGCAGAAAATTGAGCAAGAGCAAACCCTCGAGGTCCGCGAGATAGAAAAGGTGTTGACGGTTGAGAAATCGCGTATCGCCCAAGAAGAGAGTGTATCGTTGCGGGATGTTGAGCGCGAATTGGCAGTGCAGATAGCACGCTTCAGCCAAGAACAACAGGTGCAACAGCGCGAAATTGAGAAAAATCTCGTTGTTGAAACCTCACAAATCGACCAGATGCGGCAAGTGGAACTCGCTGAAATTGCCAAAACGTTAGCCGTCGAGATAACCCGAATCGCACAAGAACAGCATGTGGAAACCCGAGACATTGAAAAGCAACTGGTTGTAGAACTTGCACAGATTGGACAAGAAGAGGGTGTCTCATTACGAGACATTGAGCGCGAATTGGCAGTGCAGACAGCACGCTTCAGCCAAGAACAACAGGTGCAACAACGCGAAATTGAGAAAAATCTCGTCGTTGAAACCGCACAAATCGACCAGATGCGGCAAGTGGAACTCGCTGAAATTGCCAGAACGTTAACTGTCGAGCAATCCCGAATCGGGCAGGAATTGCGCGTCGCTCTCACGGACGAAGACAGAAAGATCGATATTGCCAACAAACAGCAGGTAACGGCGTTGGCAGAGAAGGAGCAGTTAGTTGCGGAAGCCGAACGCATGGGTGCAGAAGTGGAGGTGACGGCGACCGAACAGGTCAAAGAGGCAGAGTGGCAACGCGAGGTAGCTATCATCGGTGCAGAAGCACAGGCACAACCCATTGAACGCCTCGCCGATGCGATACTTGCCGAAGCGCGTGCGAAAGCACAAGGCGAAATGGCAGAATACGAAGCGCGGAATGTCGCGGAACAGCGCGTTCTCGTCCAAGAGGCAATCTTAGAGCTCATCGAAGAAGCCCCTGATATTATAGAGGAACTCATGAAGCCTGTTGAGAAAATCGACAGCATTAAGATTTTGGATATGGGGAACAACGATGGGCGAGGCGGCATCAACCGGAGCAATATGGGGCGGCTTGCGAATGCATTACTCGACACAGGTGCTATCTCCCCTATGCTCAAGGAGTTGTTCAATTTCGCCGATGTTGATGCACAACAGATTACGGATAAAATCGCTGAATATCTGGCGGACCTGGTGAATCGCCCGAGTTAAACTTTTTCGTCTATGCCTAGTACCTTCACCGCATTATGTAGTTGTAATCGCATTCAAGAGCTCGTCGGAAGTTTCTGATGCAAGTCTTGTAGGGGTAGTGCCTTGTGCCTACCCTTAATTAGGGGAAACCGAGCCTTGTGCCGGTTCCCCTTCCGCAGTGCCTTATGCATACCGCTCTCGTATACTTTGCCTCGTTCTTGATGCTCTTTGGCACGCTGCAGCATCGCCTAACTGACAGCGGGCTAATCACTGTCGTATCGCTTGGCATCAGTTCTTGGCTCTGGACATGGATTTTTCGGACAGGAACGGGTACCTGGATTACAAAGTTTCCACGATGGCATAAGTGGATATATCATTGGTGTCTGATAACTAGCGTGATAATGAGCCTCGGGTTTATAGTCTTGCTGACGGGTGATGTCTTTTTTGGGTGGGAGCTCGGTTAATTACGTTTCTGCGGCGTAATGGTATCGGTTTCCCCTGCTTTGCAGGGGTAATATACCACTGCGCCCATAAGCGACGTGCATTCACGCGCAACTTGGGCGAAGAGGAGACTCACCCCGCAAAGCGGGGTAGCATCTTATTAGCCGCAAAAATGCGTGTCTAACCCTCGGCAAATTGACGAAAATTCAAACCGAAAGGAAAGAAGAAAACAACCATGCGCCATCAGCAACGCCCAACATCAAAAAGAAGGTCCAAGCGGCAGCGGTGTCGCACCTGTCGTTCTGATAGCGGGAAACGTATTTGCCCTGCGCTCAACGGCATGTTAATCTGCCCCGAATGTTGTAGAGCGAAGCGCGCCAAGATTCCTGGGTGCGATGAGAGATGCCGTTACTACACACCCCTCATTGTATCAAGCAGGACGCATAAGCCTCCCGATTTTCCGATGCATCGGTGTCTCGTCAGCCGTTCCAAAGACACTGGCATGTTAATCGTCGTTGGCACCCGGAAACGCCCTGATGGGAACGTGAAAGCGATGTTTCTCCTGCTCGACCTCTGGAAAAAAGGCATTCGGAACTGCTTTTATGACGCGAACCTCTCTGAAAAACAGTTTGAACGGGTCGCGCAGAGAATTGGCAAAGACTATAACCTCTTGGAATCTGCTTATCCGGATGACGCGTCCGAACCCGAAGAGTTGATTCGTCTGCCGAAAAATACGCTCGTTATAGAAGCTGATGCCGCAATCCACTTGGATAAGGGCGTGCGAATCGTCAAACACGAAGAAGCCTCCGGCGGGCAAGCCATTGACAGCCTCAGGGGTGCACGCGCAGTCCATGAGATTTTCATTCCTAAAAAAGGGAAATGGTATGTCTGGCTCCGCGTGCTTTTTGACGGCGGTGGAAAAGATTCCTTGTGGATCGGCATGGATGACGCAATTCCGCACCCTTGGAATAGGAAAGGCGGCCCCGGTGCCATTAAAATTTATGCTGAATCGCCCGCCCAGTGGGGACACTGGCTTTGGGACTCCGGCGTAAATAACAACACAGGCATCAGTCCCTATTTTTTTGAGGTGAAACGGACAGGGTACTATCAACTCTGGTCCAAGGGCAGGGAGCCTGGGTCGCGTTTGGACCAGATTTTGCTCACCCGCTCCCGTGATTTCAACCCTGAAACCGAGACAGGCGGAAAACCGCTCCCAATCATGAGCTTACCGCACCCCTACGAGCCTGTCGCCCTTGCCGAATGTCAAAAACTGATTCGCCATGCTGTCCAGATAGCAACTGCTGTTGAAACCGAATTACCTTGGGAATTTAAATACTGGCTTCGCGACATGTGGGGCGATATCACCCAATTTCCTGAAACAGAGGGATCCCTCTATAAATGCCCCAAATGCGGGGCAGATCTGCCGCAGCAGGCGGTTGACCTCATGATACAACACGCGCAATCTGATGACATTCAATTCTACATCCTATGCCGAAAGTGCGGAGGCGAGTTTGATTAATGAGAAGGGTTTGTAGCGGCAGTGCCTTGTGCCTGCCCGCATGCGTCAAGTTTCGGACAACATCCGAAACGGCAGGTGGTATCTACCCCTGCAAAGCAGGGGCAACTACCCATAACGCAGTGCCATATCACCGGTTTCCAACGTCGAACTTTAGCACCCATTGAATGCACGTCGCAAATGTAAGAAATAAAAAAGTTGCTTGCTTTTTGCGGCGTAAACGCCCAAATGCGACGTGCATTCACGCGCAACTTGGGCGCAGGTGGTATTTACCCCTGCAAAGCAGGGGAGACATACCTTTAGCCGCAAAAATGCGTGTCTAAACCTCGGCAAATTGACGAAAATTTGTATGATAGCAATAACGAAAGACAAAAAATCAGAAACCTCTGACGAGATCTACAGTGCAGCGCCAGACGCATCTTGCATTCTGATTACTCCGCAAGGAAAAACGAATATTCTATTTTTGGCATTAAGCGTTATACTCTTTGCGCCGCTATGCCTCGCTGCCCCGCCGAGCCCTTATCACTTTTTCAATGTAGATGCGGTGAGCGGCGAATGGCACCCCAAGTCACCTCAAAGCACATCAAGATATCTCCAGGCACTGGATGGCTGCTGCCTCGCCAAAGAACAAAGCATTTTGCAACCCGACGGCATAGAATATGTCCTCGCCCTGAAAGTTGATTTCACTGACATGCCAGGAAGGAGAAGCAGCACTGAGCTGAATCAATACCTTTTTGCCACAGAGGGTGTTTCCCTGAAAACATACTACCGGGAAAACTCATATCAACAAATGGATATCCAGCCCGGACCGATGGGTGGAGTTGTCCCGGCTGGCAACGCATGGATTCGTGCCAAAAAGCCGATGAGCTATTACGGCGAGGGGGCCAGAAACATCGCACGTTACCGGGAACTCATCAGCGAGGCGTGCCAAGCAGTGGATGCTGCGGTTGATTTTTCGGAATACGATAGGGACAAAGACGGAATCGTCGATCATATTTTCCTTATTCATGCCGGTAATGATGAAGCTTCGACTGCTGTCCACGATGACATCTGGTCGGTGCTTACACCTGCCGTTAACATTGTTCACGATGGTGTGCGCATTGATACCGCCGTCATCGTTGCTGAAGAACCGGATTTTGAGAAACCGCACTTAGGCATCTATTTCCATGAATTTTTCCACGACTTTGGGGCACCGGACGTTTACGGACTTTTCTTCACAGATGCCAGCGACCACAAGTGGGGCCTGATGGGTGCTTTTGGCCCCTATCAGGGGCCCGCTGTTCTCGGGCTCGGAAACGGCTTAGCACCCAGCCATATCATGGGGTACCTCAAATGGGATTTCGATGCACGGCCTGAAAATGGGCGCGTCGGCTGGATTGAACCGGTTGAGATCACACAAAATGGGCAGATTGCTGTTCCCAGTTTTGAACTGCCACCGAAAACTAACAAACTTTTCAAAATTGACATTCCTTATGTAGCAGCACCAGCGCAAAAGGATATTACCCCTGCAAAGCAGGGGCAAATACAATTCAGCGAGGCACGGGAATTCTTCCTGATAGAGAACCGTTACAAAGCGTCCGGTGCGATGTTTGATACCTACCTGCCTGAATCCGGCATTCTCATCTGGCACATTGATGAGACGTGGGTGCGCCCCCCCGGTAGTTATGATGCCGCTCAACAGATATGGCTTGAAGATCCTGCGGATGCGGCACATCTGGGCATTGATAAAAATAACCCGGGCCTTATAGATATACAAACGATAACCGACGGTGCTGCCTACTCCGCTGACGATGGCGAAACTGCCTTTACGCCCGGCACCGTGCCAAACAGTCATGCCAACGACGGGCGCGTCTCCGGCATCTCACTCACCAATATCGGTTCGGAGGGGTTTACTATGCCAATACTCGTGTCGTTTGGCGATACCTACGAACCCAACGATACCCTTGCGTCTGCCTTCCCAATTGAATATGGACACGCTTACGAATCCTTTCTTTTCGATGCAGGGGATACGCGCGATGTTTACCAAGTAGAAGCTGTCAAAGGTGTAACTATTCGGGTGATATTGGCTGATATTCCACCCGGGCAGGGGTACCGCCTGTCTCTCCTCAAAGCGACAGGAGAAACAGGGGCGATAGGTGAAAGCGCGCCCGACGTAGCAGGTTTGAAACTTCATTATCAACCTGAGGCAACGGGAACCTTTTACCTGATCGTCGAATCTAACGGTGGATTCAGCAGTGTTGATTCCTACAGATTGCGCGTGGAACAACTGGCACCAGAACCCTTTGCCTTCGCAGATACGCGGGTTTATCCAAACCCACTGCGCGCCGGCGATGCCACAGCGACATTCGCGTATCAGCTTGCCGCTTCGCAATCTGCCGATAGCGTCAGCCTTGAAATTTTTCTACCTACCGGCGACCTGGTTTACAAGGAGATGCATCAGAATGTATTCACGCCGGGGAAATTCCAGTGGAACGGCGAAACCCGTAGCGGCCGCCCCATCGCATCGGGGATATACATTTACCGCATATCTGCCGCACAAGCGGATGTGCATATTCAAGAAATTGGGAGAGTGAGTGTTGCGAAATAAATTCTTGTCACATATTTCTTGACTAAAAATTGTAGTTATGATAGTTTAAAATGAACGCCTTTAGGCACACTAGCTGTATCCTACTCTGGCCCTAGAGTATCAAAAGCCCAAAATCAACCGTAGATACTTGCTTTCCGATACTTTGAATATCCCCGGAGTGCAAAAGGTATGTTCCCCGCAAAGCGGGGTGATACCTCTCAAGGAAAAACGACATGACACCAAATCCAACACGCATCAAAGATGCGGGTTATAGGAGGCAATATTATCAATGAAGAAGTCCATACCAAATCCAACACGCATCAAAGATGCGGGTTATAGCTACGCCACATCGACAGCACTCAATGTCGCTGTGCTACTTGCACTCATGTTCGGCGTTGCCGGTTGCGGTACAGCACTTAGCAACTTGGCCCCGATCCAACCGGTGCAGAATATAGCGGACGCGTTGATGTTAAAAATCGACAATCCCAACCAAGAGGTGGTTGTTCCAGCTGTTCCTTCGGAGGAACTCGCGAAACCGGTGCTAGACAGGTACGGCATGGAGACCGCGGGGTTCCGGATTGGGGCCTCGCGCGATGCCAATATGGAAGCATTAACGTACGTCCTAAAGTTTGGTGAATACGCCTACTCCGAGGAAGAATGGCATAACTTCCTCGGCGAGTGGGTGGACACTAGAACTCAGATTGAAATGGGCGGCGGCGCTGAAGACAAGAAGGTGGTGGATGTTGTACTGATGTCCAACTATCCCAAACTGTTTCAGGTTCAGGCGAGACAACCGATTCTGACCAAGACCGAAGACGGCATCACCGTCTCTATCGCTTATTGGCGGCGGGCAGACCTGGACCGGAAATACAATCGCGGCAACGCATTTTCACCGTTTTACGAAACCGAGGCACTCCACCAGGGCGACAAAACCGATGTGTTTTATGTGAAGATTACCAACAATCGGAGCGAAAATATCATCTTTGATGTCAAAAAGTGCCGCATCGTTGACCAGGGGGAGAATATTTACCACGGTTTGGATTACAATGACTTAGAGGAGCGCCTCCTCTATATGGCACGCGCGACGGGGCTCTACGTCAAAAATGGCCTCGCAAAAGCGCGGGAAATTTTAATCGAGAAGCGGATGCATATCGTTGAAAAGCAGGTTGGGACCCGCCGCACAGGCGTTCGCCCGGGCGAAAGCGCGGAGGGATTTGTACCTTTCGTGCAGACAAAGTGGAACGCCCTTGAACTCAGCGTCATCCTGCCGATTGAAAAGGCACCGCCGCCGGGGGCAGCACAACGCTATCAAACCGTAGAGTTTGTATTTCCCTTTACGCACGACAGAGGGATTCGCGTGTCGCAGCCATCCCCTAAACGCTATTAGCACACCTACAGATGCTCGCTCACACCCACCCTGTGGGCACACGGCGAGCATCTGTTTTTTACAAAATCTAATACGCATCAAAGATGCGGATTCCGGCGGGGAGCGAAGCCAAGAACTGCTTGCCGTAACGCCCTGTTTTAATCCTCGGATCGAGAATCACAACAATACCCTTGTCCGTTTGCGTGCGGATGAGCCGGCCAAATCCTTGTTTGAGCCGCAGGATAGCTTCGGGTAAGCTGAATTCAAAGAACTCGTTCCCGCCGCGCTCCTTAATCTGTTTCACGCGTGCCTCCATCACGGGATGCGTTGGCACCTCAAATGGCAGCCGCGTTATGATAACGTTGCTCAGTGCCTCCCCGCGTACATCCACACCCTCCCAGAAACTGGAAGTCCCAAACAAAACTGAGTTCGTATCCTCACGAAACGCTTGTAGCATATCTGTGCGTGAGAGTTCAGCACCCTGTTTGAAAGCATCAATCCCGATTTCCTCTAGGTAGGGCGCGACAGCATCGTAAACCTCATCCATCATCTTGTAACTGGTAAACAGCACAAACGCTTTCCCTTGTGTCAACTTCAGGTAGTGCTTAATCTCGCGAATCGCTGCCGGTGTAAATTCTGCACTGTTGGGGTGTGGCATAGAGCGCGGCCCTCGGAGGGGTGGGATGTGAATTTGCACCTGTTGCTGAAAGTTGAACGGGGAGTGCACAAGCAGTTCGCGACATTCATTTATCCCTACCCGTTTTTTAAAGTAATCAAAGTTGTTGTTGGTAGAAAGCGTTGCGCTTGTCATCACAACACTATTTTTGGCTGTGAACAGATTATCTTGCAACATCTGACTCACATTCGCCGGGGTGGCATTTAGGCGAATCCTTGGTGCCCGCCCCCATGTTGAGATTTCAGCCCAATAGACATAATCCGGGTCGGCTTGCCGAATCATGAGGTCTAATTCTTCACGGATACGTTGGCAGTAGCGGTGTTGCGCAGTAATTTCTTGTTCATCATCGTCCGTTTTCGCTTCGTCCTGGAGCCGTTTCAGCGTTTTCTCAATTTCCGAAAGGGGTGCATCCAATACATTTCTGACAAAATTGCTTTGATGGATGCGCTTTGTGAGGGTATTTCCGTTATCTTCACCGAATTTATCGATAATTGTGCCGAAAAGGATGTTCGCCTGCTCGCGTGCCTGCGCGACCTGAACCATCAGTTGCGATGCACCAAACCGATTTGCCAAACCGCCCTCGTTTCGCTCGTTGTAGAGAGCATCGAATAGCCATTTGACGCGGGTGTTGCTGAATTCAAGGCTCGTGTGGTGGGTTGCTGTCGCTTCCAAATGATGCGCTTCATCAATAATCAGGTAGTCATAATCGGGTAAAATTCCGGCGGCCTCGCTGTCTTTTCGGATTGCCAGATCGCTGAAGAGGAGGTGATGATTGACAATCAGCAGGTCGGCTTCATACATCTCCCTGCGTGCTTTGAAATAGAAACAGGTATCGTAGGTAGGGCATTTGCGTCCGAGGCAATTATCCCTATCGGACGCGACCTTATCCCAAACCTGGGGTAGCGGTTGCCTCGGCATGTCAGCTCTGCTCCCATCCTCTGTCAGGTTCACCCATTCCACAATCTCCGCGACTTCCTCCACCTCTTCTCGGGTATCAAACAGGCCTCGTTGATAAGCAAGCAAACTGCCGAACCTTCTACGTGAGAGATAGTTACGGCGGCCCTTTGCAAGCACTGCTATGAAATCCCGTGGGAGTACACGCTGAAGGAAGGGGATATCCTTGGTAACGAGTTGTTCCTGTAGACTAATCGTGTTGGTTGAAATGACAACCGTTTGCTCTGCCTTGAGCGCAAGGGAGATGGCGGGTATCAGGTACGAAAAACTTTTACCCACCCCGGTGCCGGCTTCTACAATCAGGTGTTCGGATGCAGCAAACGCCCGGGCGACAGCGTTCGCCATGTCTAGTTGTTCCTGGCGGAATTCGTACCCTTCAAGTTGTTGCGAGATGAACCCGCCAGGGCTAAAGATTTCCCTGAGGGTGAGAGTTTTCGGTGTTTGTGTCATAAGCCATCTATCGGGCAGGCACAAGGCACTGCCGCTACAAAGGTTCCTAATTTTTTAGTTTAACCGTTACCTGCTCTGTGCCGTGACTGCTTTTAATATCAAGGATGAATTCTCGGGCATCCTGTTTCGCTTGGAGAAATGCGTCAAAAGCTTGAACGTTCGTGACCTTTTGCCCATTGATAGCAACGATGAGCGCGCCCCGCGGAATTTTTGCGTTGAATCCGGGGGCTTTCTCCTTAACCTTTTCAACGAGAACGCCCTGATCTTCGTCGGTGAGATAGGTGTATCTTTCAAAATCGCTCTGCTTTAACTTTCGCACCGCTAGTCCGAGCGTTTTCCACGCGACAGACTCAATTTCAACAGCGTGCCCCATCAATTCCGGCGGCATTTCACCGATGGTCACATTGATTATCCTTTCATGCCCTCGCCGCAAAACCTTGATGACAGATTGCTTACCTACTTGTGATTCCGCAACGAGCATTTGGAGCTCAACGGTTTTTTTGACTTTTTTCCCATTGTATTCAATGATGATGTCGTTCCGCTGTAACTCGCTCCGGTGTGCTGGCGTATCTAATACGACTGCTCTAACTCGGATACCTTGCGGCACCTCCCCCATGCTGATGCCAAGGTAACCACGGATAACTCTGCCATTAGCAATCAGTTGAGCTCCAATCGTCTTGACCAGGTTAATCGGAATGGCAAACCCTGCCCCTGCCATTGCCGGGGCAGGCGTGTTTTCAACCTTCCGAATTAACGCGTTGATACCGATAACCTCACCGTATATATTCAGCAACGGGCCCCCGCTACTGCCAGTATTAATCCAAGCATCCGTTTGGATGAAATCTTGGTATCGAATGATACCCCATTCCCGGAGAATCGAACGGCCTTTACCACTCACAATACCTGTCGTCACGGTGTAATCAAGTTGAAACGGATTGCCAATAGCAATCACAAATTGCCCCACCCGAACCTTTGCTGAATCCGCCAACGGAAGAACCGGAAATGCTTTTTTTCCCTCAATTTTTAGAAGGGCAATATCAGTGTTCATATCTGTTCCGACTACTTCTGCTTCAAGCCGGCTACCATCTAACAACCTCACCATGATACGTCTCGCGCCATGCACAACGTGGTTGTTCGTTAGAATGTATCCCTCTTTCCGAAAAATAAACCCAGAGCCTTCTAACCGATTAGGGTGTTCGGCTTGTTGAAAATCTGAGGCGATAATCCCAACAATAGCTGGCTTGCTTCGTGCCGCGATGTTAACAAAGGCGTTTTCGACTGAACGCAACAACTCCAGATCGCTTTGGCGATGGATTGATTGGGCACACGAAGAAACCATGAGAACAATAAGTAGCGGGACAACATAGACACTTATAATTGCTTTCATCAAATTGCCTCTCTCTGTCAAATGCTTTTCGGTTTTTTGTCATTCCTTGCGGAGTAATCAGGTGGCCGGGTATGTCTGACGTTGCACTGTAGCTCTCGTCGGAGGTTTCTGATGGTAGTCTTTTAGGTAGGCACACATGAATTCGGTCTGTTCTCTATAACTCGGGGGTCCAGCCATTTTTCACTGCTCCTTTATGTCTATTTTTGTATAGTATATTTTAACATGGTTGCAGAGAATTTGTCAAGGCGTTTTCCGCCTACCAGAATTATTCAATTTTTCTATGGTTTCCGAGATCTCCCGATTGCGATGCCCCTTCTCTCTGAGAGCAACATTCTGCCTCAGTTGATGTTCCCGCCCGCCCTGTTCCGTGCATCACAGGGATGACGTAACTCCGAATCGTCAAACCGCCCACCGACTCTGTCTCTACCCGCGGCTCTGGATTCGTGCGGTGATCAAAGACAACATAGTACCCCTCCACTGCATCTTCCAACTTCAGATATGCGGCAAGTTGTTTTTTGCCAGCCTGATAGCGGATGTTTCCTCTCCAAACCTTTGTTTCGACGATGTATTTTCGCTGATTGTGGGTGATAAGGAGATCCATCCTGCCTCGCCCGGTTTGCACCTCAATGTGCATAACACCGCCTACCAGTTTTACAAACTGCTCAAGATACGCGAGGAGGAGGTGCTGTCCGACGGACTCTTGCGGCGTATCTGGGACTTGCAGTATCTTGAAGCCTGCGCGTGCGATAAAATCGCGGAAGTTATCAAGTAACGGTTCCAGGTCAATTTGCCCCGCGGGGGTGAGATAATCCAGAAAACCCTCGCCGGTGTCTTCTGGCAAGTACTCCTGCTCCAGCCCGTTCACTGCCGGCTTGAACACCTGCAAGATGGCATACAGATAAAGTGGGTTAGCAATTTCACACATGCTGTCAGCCCCTTCGGAGATAACACCGTAAGTGGCAAGTTCATCAATGAGCTCATCGCGCAGGTTGAAATCCACACCGTCATCATAAGCCATGATTCTCATCAAGATTCTTTCAAAGCGCGGGTCTCTGCGGATATTGGCTGTCAGATGATCGATGTTGGTGTTCCGGCCGCGAAGGAGCTGTGTGTGTGCCGTTGTAAAGTGCACCATCGTAATCGTCTCAGTTTTCGGGATGTTCAGTTCCTCGGTGAGAATCTGCGCGAATCGGTTCACCAGCACAGGTTGCCCGGCAGTCTGTTTATGAATAGATGCAACAACCTCGGGCACGAAGGCTTGGCCGACTTCAGCCGTATACTGTGCAAGCAGTTCCTGCACCTGGCCATGCGTGAAATTGGGCAAGCGGAACTCATCCTGGATATTGAAGGGAGAGATAGACCTGTCGTAGTCAAGTTGTGTGATGCTCTTGACCCCGACGATGCCGACGCTATAGGGGCATCGGGGACCGCATCGCGAGAGGTAGATGTAGCGGAGCGAATGTAGAAAACCCCTTACAGCGGCTCGGGGAATGGCATCAAACTCGTCAATAATGAGGACAACCTTCTGATTCTCCAGAAAATTCGCGAGGTTTTCAAAGAAATCCATCAGCGAAACGTGATCTGTGAGTTCAGCACTATCCAGAAATTGTCTTAGCGCCTCGGAAGGAATACGCCCGCGTTTTTGGAAAACACTCTCAATTTGCTTGCGAATCCTTTTGGCGAGATCGCTGTAAAAGGCTGACAGCGAATAGTCTTCATAAATCTCAAAATTCAGTTGCATCGGGAAATACGTTAGTTCTTCGGCTGCGAGTGCGTCCAGAGCGTATTGGAAGAAGGTCGTCTTGCCGGTCTGGCGCGGCGCGAAGAGGACGATGTATTTGCCTTCTCTCACCCGGTTGATAAAATCGGCAACCTCTTCGGTGCGCGGGACAACATAGTTATCCTCAGGATGCACGGGGCCTTGCGTCCCAAACGTTTTCATTTTTTCCTCCTTGTCGTTAACATCCTCAGCAATCTATTGTATCACATCACCGTATGAAAGTCTATACCTAACTTCCCATTCAATCGGGCCCGCCCGCCCTGTTCCTCTTCCCTCTGCGTGTTTTTCCGAGAACGGCTCCCAGGTGCCATTGTTGCACAAACATCGCCAGAAGAGAACAGCATTTATACCTGCTTGGCTCCATTTCGGAATGTTGAGATAGAGGTTGCTGAAATCAAAATGTCAACCGTTTTTCAATTTGACACCTCACCGCAAAATCGCCAACTTTTTCAGATAGGTATAGGTTTCCCCCTTCGACACAACTGAAATGTGGCACATATACACCCCCGGTGACACTGCCAGCCCATAAGAGGTCTGCTGATTCCACCACGTTCGCCAGACGCGCCCATCTAGCCGGTCGGCGACACCCTCAATCCGTTTTATCAGGTTGCCCACAGCGTCATAGACGCGCACCTCCATATCTGTCATATCCACATTCGCCTCAACGCGGAATTCGGTGACGCTGTCCGCCCGGGCCGGGTTCGGAAACACCACGACATCTTTCCACGCAAACGCCTGCTCTAGGATAACCGATTGCCTCACTGAAGTAGCACCGAGCGGATACCGCACCGTTACAAGGAGGACGTTCTCCCCCGGCGACAACGGCACCGTTGCTGTGTAGGTAAGCGTTGTTCTATCTAGTTCAGCGGCCGCTTTGCTGGGATGAACGATGATGTCAATGGGGAAATCTGAACGAAATGTCCCCTTAATTTGCACCGGGCTCTTTTTGACAATGGGCGGTAACTGGAAAGTCACCTGTGGTATCTGCCTGTCCGTTTGGAACATGTGGGTGAGGAGGCTATCTACCGTCACCAGCACCAGCTGCGTTACCTTTCTCACCAAACCGAAGTTGACCTTATCGGCAGTATCGCGGAACGTGTGGTAAAAAGAGTTGGCATCGTAGTTTTGCGAATCTCGCCACGGCGTGGAACTCTCAATTAACGTGACTGCGGCATACCCGGAATCCCAGAAGGGTTTGTGCGAGGAAATATCAACGAATTCGTCTTGGGTGCGGCGAATCTTTAATCCAATGTTGTACCAGGTATTGGCAATGATGAGTGCCCTGCTTATCCATGCGGACTCCTTGTTCGTAACCACTTCAACCAGGTCGCTTTTCCAATTGAAACCGAGCATATCCAAATTGAAAACGGCAACGATGTTTTCTCTTTTGTCGGTAGCCTTCATCTCCTGAGCGAGGGCTATCTCCGCATTCCCGCCTCTAATTGCCTCCTGCACATAGTGGCGGCTGCCGAGGAAGCCGAGCTCCTCGCCGCCTAACGCGATAAATCTTAACTCGTGCTCGTACTCATATTGACTTAATAGGTGTGCGATTTCTAACATCGCTGCGACACCCGTGCCGTTGTTGTTCGCACCCGGTGCACTTGATGCCAACGGATTCCAATTCGGTTCACGCACCGCTTGTGTGTCGTAGTGGGCGCAGACAATAAAGATACGCTTGCTAGCCGAAGTCGGCTTCGGCGGGAGTACAGCCACGACGTTCCTTATGCCGCCGACAATCTGCTCGCGCACCTGTAGTCGCTGGGAACGGCGAAACTGGCTTGCAATGTAGCGCACGATATTATCTGTCGCTTCCCGGTGATGCGCGCTGCGCGTACGATACGCAAACTGATGCGGAAAAGAGGTGACATTTTCCTGCAATGCTAAAACACGTGCCTCAAGTGCTTCGGACTGCACCAGCGTGAGCAGTTCATCACCTCGTTCCGCCGCCCCTGCAAATACAATGCACAGCATGGATAAAAAAATCGCGTAGATTTGCAATATGGGAAATTTGCAAACGACACCTTTAAATTGTCTTGACATAAGAATAAAATTTTGGTATCATGAAAAATAAAAAGTACCGACGTTATGTTTCTTAAAATTCGGGTAATTGCCTATACGAGGTTGTCAAACGCGCTAACATCTGCGGGCTCGGGTCTGGAAATAGACCCCAACCCTCTTAAGACAATAGCAGCTTTGATTTTAACAGATTTTTTAAGGCATCGCAATAAAAATTTGGGCAAACAAAAATTGGGAGCATCACAATGCCAGCAAATCTTCCCCCAACATACTATAAACTCAAACATCAACATGAAGCTGCCAAAACGGATGAGGAACGGCTGAGTCTGTTAGAGGAGATGTTGCGTATTGTCCCGAAACACAAAGGCTCAGAAAAGGTGGTTTCTGATCTCCGCAGGCGTATCGCCAAGTTGAAAAAAGGTGCCTCTGCTGCCGGCGGGCAGCGTTCGGGTAGAAAGGGCAACTATAGCGAGCATATCTCAAAGCAGGGGGCTGGGCAAATTGTGTTATTGGGGCCGCCAAACGGCGGCAAATCCAATATACTCGCAAACTTCACAAAAGCGAAACCCGATGTTTCCCCGACACCCTATACGACAACGACACCGACGGTGGGGATGCTCCGTTATGAAAATATCCAATTCCAACTCATCGACACCCCCTCTATTATGCAGGACTTTGTCTCCCCAACCGTATTGACGCTTGCCCGAAACGCAGATCTGCGCTGGGTAGTCTTGAGCCTCGCTAGTGATAACCTACTGGATGACCTGGACATGGTAATAGCACTCCTTAACGAGGCGGATATCGACACGCCGGAGAATGGTTCCCTCATCGTCGCGAACCAACTAGACGCAGCAGGAGCAGACGAGAGACTCGACATTCTCAAAGAGTTTTATGCCGACGCATTTCACATCTACCCGATTTCTGCCGAAACCGGCGCGGGTAGAAACACTTTATTGCGAGGACTCTATGACACATTGGACATCTTGCGCGTTTATCCCAAGGCACCCGGCAAACAGATCGAGTACGATGAGCCGATTGTTCTCCCCAACGGCGCGACCGTACTCGATGCCGCCCTCGGCTTACACAAAGATTTCGCCGAATTCAGATTCGCGCGCATCTGGGGAGCGCAATGGCACGATGGCCAATCTGTCAGCCGGAACGATGTCGTTTATGATGGAGACGTGGTTGAATTTCATTTGTAGACGACTAAAGCATGAAAATAGGGCGGGCGGGCCAGCGGGGCGATATGTTTATAGTAACGGGGTAATTAATACGATTTTAAACGCTAGGTTGATACCATGAGAAACCGAAAAAGAACGCACCCATATCTAGCATATTCGCTCCTTATCCACTGCTTGCTATTACTTGGTGTGTGGTGGCTATTGCCGAAGCAGGCACCCTTGGCACCATTTCATGACTGGCTGGATATTTCGATAGAGTACGTAAAGAGACCTGTCTTGGAACCGCCAAAGCGGGTTGAATTCCCACCCCCTGTTGAACAGCCCTCACCAAGTCCAACACGCATCAAAGATGCGGGTTCCGAAAAACCGCCCGCGCCTGCAAAGCCGGAGCCCGGATTGAACGCAGCGTGGCTAACAACGCGTAGCAACGAGGAGGGCAGCACCCGCAGGCAGGAAAACGTTACAACTGCCCGAATTTGGCTGAAAACATCACCAAAGCTAACACGCCTTAAAGATGCGGGTTCCTCGCTTGCATCGAAACCCCCAGCATCGCAGCATGTCAAGGTTGGAAAAGGGCGGGCGGGAACAACTCATTCGCTTAATCGGGTAATGGTGGCAGTACCACCTGCCTCCAAAACAGCGAATATGGCACCGCAAGCGGAAACGAGCTCACCAAATCCAACACGCATCAAAGATGCGGGTTCCGATGATGCCTTAAATGCCGCTTCGCCAACGGTGGGAGCACCGAAGATTTACTACGGCAGTCGGCGCGGCGATGCACTTCGAGCCACAGGAATGGGCAATTCATGGGGCGGTGGAAGTCCTTCGGGCAGTACTAATGTGGGGGGTATTTACGTTCAGATGATGAAGGACATCGCCCGAGGGCTCGCAACGGCAGCGACAAGTAAGAACGTAGATGTTGTTTTTATTCTTGATGAAACGGCAAGCATGATAGACAACATACGCGGGATCCGAGCATACGTGGAATTCCTTTTTGATGCATTGAAACGAGATGGACACGATGCCACTTTTGGACTGGTGACATTCACAGATAAGGTAAAAATACACGGCCGCACCGCCGACCTCGGGGCCTTCAAAAACTGGCTTTTTAAGATAGGGGTTGACGGTGGTGGTGACATGGCAGAAGCAGGTTTAGATGCACTCATGACAGCCGTAACAGAGACAAAATTTCGCCGCGGCGCGCAACGCTTCTTTGTCCTCGCGAGTGACGCGGCTTTCCACGATGCAGATTACGATGGAAGATCTGCCTATAGTTTAGATGCAGTCATTGAAACATTACAAAGCGAGCAGATTCGTGTTGACGTTATCGGCATTGATTATCTGCCAATTCAGCAAATTGCAATGGCAACAGGTGGCACCTGGCGCGCTATCCCCGGCAGAGGCTATCTTGAATATGTGCCGCCGTTAACTTTAACGGTGAAGATGTTCTCCAAATTAGGCACACTTAATGTTAACAACAAACAATTGGACGATAAAATTACGGTTTACATTAACAATCCGCCGCGTCCCAAAACGTTAAGGTTAACCTGGAAAGTGCTCAATCCTTTGGGGGAAAGGTGCTACGGCCCATTCACGGAGGAGAGAATCATTCCGGAGGATGGTTCAACAAAGATAGAATTGACTCCAGTACTCAACAGTGCAGCGTTCCAAACAATGCCGGGTACCTACACCGTCATCTATCGTCTCGAAAATGAGCAGGGGCATCAAAGCATCCTCCGCAGGACATTAACCTATTAAAGGTAGTAGGCACGCTCCGACATGCCGCAAACAAAAATGAAACAACAGATTTTTGAACAGTGCCATCACCATTTTAAGGATATCGTTGCCATTCGACGCGATATTCATCAGCACCCTGAATTGAGGTTTGCCGTTGAGCGCACCGCGGGCATTGCCGCCAAAGCACTTCACGCGCTCAGCATTCCAGTGAAAACCGGCATCGGTAGGACAGGTGTTGTCGGGGATTTGGAGGTTCCGGGGGCAACAAAGCGAGTCGCGCTACGGGCCGATATGGACGCGCTCCCGATTCAGGAACAAACTGATGTGCCGTATAAATCAAAAATTGATGGCAAAGCACACCTGTGTGGGCATGATGCACACACGGCGATGCTCATCGGTACAGCGAAAATTCTCTCGCATTTCAGAAGCAGTCTTAAAGCACATGTCCGATTTATCTTCCAGCCATGCGAAGAGGCGTTCCCCGGCGGTGCGCCCGCGATGATAGAAGACGGGGCGTTGGAAGATGTTGACGAAATCTACGGGATACATGTGTTTCCACTCTATTCTGTGGGGCAATACGCCACTTGTGCTGGCCCCATGCTTGCACAGTCGGATACCTTTGAGATTACGTTCACCGGCAGAGGTGGACATGCTGCATTTCCACATCTCACCGTGGATTCGATTGTCATTGGGGCACAGTTTGTAACGGCAGCGCAGTCCATTGTCTCAAGAAACGTTAATCCGCTAGACTCAGCAGTCGTCAGCATCACGCAGTTCCACGGTGGGGATGTCACGTTGCAAGATGGGGGTGCGAGTCGCGCCCTAAACGTCATCCCCCCGTCGGTAGAGCTGGGAGGTACGGTGCGGACTTTACAAAAAGCGGTACAGGCGAAAGTCAAAGGGCAATTGGAGAACTACGTCGCGGGAATGGCAGCTGCCCACGACGCAACTTACACTTATGCCTATCAGGAGGGGTGTCCGGTGACGTACAACCATGAACCTTGCGCCACCAGGGCAGTCTCCACGGCTCGAGGATTGGTTGGAGAAAAGAATATCATCTTCCCGATGGCTCCGATACTCGGCGGCGAAGATTTCGCGTATTATTCACAGAAAATTCCCGCATGCTTCGTGATGGTAGGCGCGGGAAATGAGGAGAAAGGTATTGTGAACATGTGCCATCATCCGCAGTTCGATATTGATGAAAGGTGTATGATTTACGGCATGGCACTGCTCGTCAGCCTCGCGTTAACCAGTCAGTAAGGTTTTTTCGGCATCGGTTATCGGATACCAGTTATCCGAAAGATTGATTGTAGGGGCAGTGCCTTGTGCCTGCCCGCCCGTTAGAACCCATCAGAAACCCGATTTTGAACCGGGTATCCGCCCCTGCTTTGCAGGGGTAAATACCTCATGCGGAAAAATCGGAGCAGAAACCCAATTGACGAAAAACCAATATAGGATAATTTTGTGTCAGTACTCCATTCGCCTCAACATCAACAAGTCGGAACAGGCACCTTGATGTTTACCGACATCGAGGGGTCGACGTTGCTGTGGGAACAATACGGAAATGAGGTTATGGCTGATGTTCTCGCTGCCCACAATGCAATCTTGCGTCAAGCAAACGCCGAATGGGATGGGCAAGAGATTAACAATGAAGGGGATGGCTTCTGCTTTGTGTTTTCCACAGCGCAAGCTGCGGTGCGGTGCGCGCTGGATTCACAACTTGCCTTTAATGCTTATCCGTGGTCTCCGCTTGCCAACACGCTTCGGATTCGTATCGGCATCCACACCGGCGACCTCCTCCTCCTTGATGATGAATATCAGGGAATGCCTGCGAACCTCGCGAAGCGAATCACCGATGCCGGGCACGGCGGCCAGATTCTGCTCTCCGCGGCAACGCATGAACTCGTCAAAGCCCAATTTCCGCGTGGTAGTTTTCTAGACCTCGGTGAACATCACCTCAAAAACATCCAGTATCCCGAACAAATTTTTCAACTTCCTGCCCCTCACACGGATATTTTGACTTTTCTCAACGCGCTTGGCATCGATGAATGTAGATGGTTTGATAGTCAGGCATCAGGATTACAAACCGCTCCTACCGGAAAAACCAAAATTCCGCCAGAGGTAGTAACCCCCGCCTTGCGGGGGAGAGCGACTCCCCTCCAAACCGAGTTTCCGCCGTTGAAAACTGTCGATAATCTCCCGAACAATCTGCCTCCCCCAATGAACAGTTTTATAGGTAGAGCGAGTGAAGTCCGCGATATCGTGCAGCACCTCATCGATGGGCAGACGCGCCTCGTAACGTTGACAGGAGCGGGTGGCATCGGCAAAACGCGGCTTGCCTTGCAGGTTGCCACAGAAGTGCTTGATACCTACCCCGATGGTGTATGGTTCGTCCCTTTAGCCGATTTGGTGCAACCTGAGCATGTCATCACAGAAATAGCGACAGCCCTCGCTATTCCCATGAAAACCGAAATTAGTGCGGAAGACTCCGACGAGATACGCAACCGAAAGGGGGTTCCGTCGCGCGTCGGAGATGGCACCTACCCGACCGAGGAACGAGATAAAAAAACGGAACGAGATGTCCTGAGACAGGTTGTCCAGTATCTGGCGGGCAAGAAACTTCTGTTGGTTTTGGATAACTTTGAACACGTGATGGCAGCCGGGATACATATCAATACACTTTTGCGTAGTTGTCCTACGCTACACTGTTTAGTCACGTCTCGGGAACTGTTGCAAATTTCTGGTGAACAAACGTTTAGGGTACCCCCGCTATCTGTTCCGTCAGCGGATGCAGCCTGCGAAGCCCTCTGTCACTTCGAGAGCGTCCAACTCTTTCTGGCGCGTGCGAAAGAAGGCTCACCGAATTTTACATTAACAGACGAAAACGCCGGTGCTGTCGGTGCAATCTGCCGCGCTGTCGATGGGCTTTCCCTCGCTATTGAACTCGCTGCTGCTCGCGTCCGTGGGATGACACCGCACCACATTCTTGAGCGGCTGTCAAAGCAGTTCGCGCTGCTTTCAACACAGAATCGCGATGTGCCAGCCAGACACCAAACTCTCAGCGCAGTGATGACCTGGTCGTACCAACTTTTGGAAACAGTTGAACAGCGATTGCTCTGCCAACTCACCCATTTTTCAGGCGGATTTTTCTTAGAAGCCGTGGAAACCATCTGTAGCGCTGAGGGTGCAAACCCCCGCTTTGCGGGGGATATTGCCACCTTCGGGGAAAATTGTGATGCGCCTGTTCGCGATTCGGAGATGTCGCCTACCTTACTTGACTTAATTTTCAGTCTACACGATAAATCGTTGCTCATCACTGAGGAGCATCAGGGGCGAATCCGCTATCGTCTCTCTGTCCCGCTACAACGCTACATGCGGGAAAAGCAACCTGCCGCGCCAGAGTTCAGAAAAGCCCACGCGCACTACTATCTCCTGTTAGCCCAAGAACAGGCGCAGAAATTAAAAGGTGCAGAACAGAGCACTGCGCTTTCAGAGATGGCAATTGAACTAGATAACTTCCGAGCGGCGTTTGGGTGGGCACAAGAGGCCGCAGCGTGGTCCTTGTTCGGTCAACTCGCAGTTGCGCTGTCCCAGTTTTTCTACATTCGCGGTTTATGGAGCGAAGGAGTAACGTGGTTGCAACAGGCAGAAACAGGACTAAAGCCAACACGCATCAAAGATGCGGGTTCCGAGAAGTTAGGAAGCAACATCCATCTGCCGACACAAGGTAAATCTCAGAAGAGCTTTGTGCTACAATTACACGGGCAACGCCAGGCTGATGCGGAGCAAGGTGTTGACACCGAAAATTTGTTAGCCAGTCTCCAGGTGGCCCTCGCAAAATTCTATAATGCTCGACAGGATTGCGAGACAGCCCGCCAATTGTGTGAAGAGGGTTTGCAGATTTTCAGAACAACGGGCCATCAACCCGGTATTGTCAAGGCGTTAAACCTGCTCGGAATTATCGCGAGGTACCAAGATGCTCACGAAGAAGCAGAGGCACATTTCAGGGAGGGTTTACAACTCGCGAAAGTGTTAGGCGATAAATGGCTTATCGCTTATGCGTTAGATAATTTAGGGCTTACAGCCTATCACCATCGCCGTTTTGAGGCGGCAAAACAACTCTACACTGAAAGCCTACACCTGGCTCGCGAACTGGGCGATAAACGGGGCATCGCCTATTCCCTCAACAACCTTGGGAAAACTGCAAATCGGCAAGGCTTGCGCGAGGAAGCGATACACTATCACACCGAAAGCCTAGAAATCCGTAGAGAACTTGCCGACAAACGCGGCATCGCTACCTCACTTAACCATCTCGGCCTGATTGCGTATCGCCAAGAGGCTTATGCTGAAGCCAGCCGCTATCACACCGAAAGCCTGCACATTCAGCGGGAACTCGGAGATAAGCAGGGGATATCGTATTCATTGAGCCACCTAGGGTTAATCGCGTATCAGCAACATAACGACGCAGAAGCGAAACGGTACTATACCAAAAGCCTACAAATTGCCCGTGAACTCTCTGCTGCCACAACCAGCATCGCCTATCTTTTGGATAGCCTCGGAAAAATAGCACTCCGTCACGGCGAGTACGCCGAAGCGCGGCGATACTACACAGAAAGCCTGCAACACCGGAACGAAGGTGGCCAACCCCGTGAGATGGCAGACTCACTCTATCAATTCGGCCGATTGTTTCGTGCAGAAGGGCAACTTAATCTCAGCTTGCGCCTTTTCCTTAGCGTTGCGCGTATCTATACGGAAACTGGGGCGACAAACCCTTTATACGCACGTGCGGTAGGCGATGCCATCGAAGAACTACAAGCGGAGCTCGACAGTGAAACAGTTGAAAGACTCAAATTGGAGGACGGAACCCAAACGCTTGAAGAGATAGTTAACACCTGCTTCAATGCACTGTAAGCGCAGCAAGATTAGAAACCCCTGCTTGCAGGGGTCATTAACGCCTCTAATTCGCCACGCTGCTTGTCCGACAAGCCGAGCGGGTTCGAAGGTTGCCAGATTTGGCAACCTTGCTCATAGCGATAATTCTTGATAAAAATGGAGACCGGAATGCAACAATCAATACGAAGGAACAGGGCGGGCGGGAACTGGAAGCAATTTTCAATTACTATTCCTATTATGGCACTACTCTTTTTTGGCGAGAGCGGTGTTTGCTTCTACCGAGCGGCCACATTGGCCTTTGCACAAGCACAACGTGGCGAGGGCATCACCACAGAACGGCAGGCATTAAAGGATAATACCCCTCCAAAGCAGGGGCAAATACAGATAAACGCAATTGAA
The DNA here is from genome assembly GCA_958295855.1 of uncultured Poribacteria bacterium. Lineage (GTDB taxonomy): Bacteria > Poribacteria > WGA-4E > WGA-4E > WGA-3G > CATQHH01. Next base: position 3,955,214 of record OY282383.1, read on the forward strand.
ACGGCGCACAATCACTATCACGAACGCCGGTACGCGGAAGCAATTAAGGCGTATCAAGCGTTGCTTAAAACCTCACTTCAGCCGAGTCAAAAGGATTCACTCCGGCTTATGTTAGGCCAGAGCTACGCGAAACTCGGTGAAGACGCTGATGCACGTCGTATCTTTAAAGAGATTATTGACGAAAATCCCAGTGGTTCTTATGCAACACAAGCAGTCCATCGACTCGGCAATCTTTACCGGCAACGGTATCAGTTCAGAGAGGCTATTGCGCAATGCAAGCAGATTTTGAAGCAGCATCCAAACACTCGTGCTGCTGGCGCTGCCGCCTTCCTTATTGCGCAATATGAACACGCTGAGGGCAAATATGAGAAAGCGATGGATAGCTACAAGGATTTCCTGGACAATTTTCCGAGCTCACCCTATCGCGCAAGTGCCGTGAATAGCCTCATTCGGCTTTATACTGAAAACAAACACTATGCTGAGGCTGAGAAACTCATTGTAGAACGGATGCAACGCTACCCGGCTGACATCACCGTTTTAGAACAGCTGGCTGAACTCTACCAACAACAGGGCGAGCACGCGAAGGCACTAGAACTCTACCGCAGGGCAATTGAACAGAATCCGGGAAATACAAGCCTCCGTAGGAAGTTAGGAACGCTCTATGTTGAACTTGGAAAAACGAAACAAGCGGTAGCCGAATGGCAAAAACTGGTAACGGGTGAGACAAATCTCACATACCGGCATCAACAACTCGGCGCAATCTATCTCTCCCACAAGATGTACCCTGAGGCGATTGCGGCTTACCGGCAAGCCATCAGGCTGAGCCCACAAAACAGTTCCCTCTATATTCAGTTGGCGGCAGCTTACAAAATTCAGGGTGAGATTGAGAAAGCCGCAGCAATCTACCTTGATGCCTTACAAACAATAACCCTGCAAAGCGGGGCAAATACCAAGCAGCGCGTGGGACAAGGAAGCGGTACAGGAACAGCTCCGGTAGGGCTGTTCGGGGGAAATCAACGCGAAGCAATATGGGAAGCGATGCTTGAAATTTATGAAGGCGCGAACCAAAAACCGCTGCGGGAAAAGTTAATCGCCCAACTGCAAAAGGCACAACGCAATGGCACCAGGGTGGGTGGGAAACAGAATCCGCACCTCACCCTGACTTTAGGAGAACTCTTTTTTTATGCTGGGCACCTTGAACAAGCACTTAAAACGTTCACACAACTCCATCGAAACTATCCAAGGTACATTGACACAACATTAGAGAGATACGCGATGGTGCTAGAACGCAATCACGTTTCTAGATGGCCAGCGGCAATTGACTTCTACAAGACACTCATACAGGTGTCCAAAGACAAGGCACACATCAGAAATGCCCAACATAACCTCGCGATGCTCTACCAAAAAATGGAGCGGTGGCAGGAAGCCGTAGCGCTCTTGAAGGAACTCGTCAGCACCGGTGCTGCTTCTGTTAACAGCCAACTGCTGCTTGGACAGATGCAATTGCACGGCCTCTACGCGCCGAAAGCCGCCCATCAGACGTTCCAACCGCTGCTTGCTCGACGCTTGGGCGCCAGCCAATTAATGGAAGTACAATTGGGTTTGGGAGAATGCCATTTGCTGCTGAAACGGTACACGCTCGCGAGAGAAGTCCTCGCGCCCATTGCTGATAACACGAACCGATTCAGCGCAGCAGCGCGAAAACTCATCGGCGATTCCTACTTCTTCGCAGCCGACTTTGAGAACGCCCTCAAGGCTTACAAACAGGCCATCCGCACATCAAAATCCGACCGGCTAACGAACGATGCGTTGGAACGAATTGTCCTCATCCAGAATCACCCGGATTATCTCAAAATCCCACTCACAGATTACGCCGCTGCTTTGCAACTTTATCTGAGCGGACAAACAGATGCCGCCTTGCGTCAGTGTGAGCAGACGCTTGAGGCTTATCCGCAATCCCTCATTGTTGATGACATAAAGTACCTCACCGGCGATATCTATCGCGAAGCGGGCAAAGATGCGGCCGCGATTGAGGCGTATCAACAGGTCGTCGCGCAGCAAAGCCAGCTCGCGACGAAAGCGTTGATAAACATTGCCGAAATTTACCGGCACCAGGACGATTTCGCCAACGCTGCGTCTGCCTACACAACACTCATCACGAACTATCCTGAAAATGTTATCGTCGTCCATGCGCGTCAACAACTGGATGAAATCGCAAGACTCCAACGAAAGCACAGCCCGGAAGATAACCGCTAACACTCAGGCGACAGACAGGATGAATGACGCTGCCACGTTCGGTAGAAGCCAGGCCTAATGCCGCCGCTGTCTCTTGGACAGTAAAAAACCGAAACCCACGGAGTGGCATCCGCGGGTTTCGGTTAATCCCGACGCCCAACACGAGGGTAACCAATCCTCATGTTGTTAAGGGGACAGAAAGGAGATAATGAAATTATACCCGGCAATTCTATAAAAGTCAAATTAAAAAGGCTTTTTTTGGTGGCTATTATTTCTGCTACAATAATTGCAATTCGGCTCAAGTTGTGATAAAATAGTTTAAGAATTTATTAGCATAATTTCCGGCATCCCATTTACCTTGGACAGTGCAACTTGTTGCAATTTTTCGTTGTTAACCAACATTCAAAAGCCTTAGGAGCGAGCTCTGTTGGATGTTGCAACTTGTTGTGATTTTCTATAACGTGCATCCACCATACAAAGGAGTTAGCACATGCCCCAACCCACGCACAACCTATTTAATACACGCCGAACCCTTGAAAGCGAAGGACCTGATTGTACCTATTATTCGCTTCCTGCTTTAGCAGAAGCCGGCATCGGTTCAATAACTACTTTACCTGTCAGCCTTCGCATTTTGCTTGAATCATTACTGCGAAATTACGACGGGCATCAAATTAGCGAAGAAGATGTTGTCAATCTGGCAAATTGGGATGCACGCGCCCCAAAAGCCGCAGAAATTCCGTTCAAACCGGCACGCGTGGTAGCCCAGGATTTTACAGGTGTGCCCCTTGTTGTCGACCTTGCGGCGATGCGTTCCGCTGTCGCAGCACTCGGAGGCGATGCGCGCACAATCGAACCGATTGTCCCCGTAGATCTGGTGATTGACCATTCCATTCAAGTCGATGCGTACGGCACAGAGAATGCCTTCCAATTCAACACCCGCAGGGAGTTTGAACGGAACAAGGAACGTTACGAATTCCTGAAATGGGGACAGCAGGCGTTTGAAAAGTTCAATATCATTCCGCCCTCTATCGGCATCGTGCATCAGGTGAATCTGGAATACCTCGCGCAAGTGGTTATGAAGACAGAGGGGATTTGTACCCCCGACTCTACGGAAGAATCGCTTGCTTATCCCGATACCGTAGTCGGCACCGATTCGCATACCACGATGATTAATGGCTTAGGCATCGTCGGTTGGGGCGTAGGCGGTATTGAAGCCGAAGCAGCAATGTTGGGGCAACCGGTTTACATCCTGACGCCGGAAGTGCTTGGCGTTCACATGAAAGGCGAGCTCCAAGAGGGCGTAACCGCAACGGATTTGGTGTTGACTGTGACGCAACGGCTTAGAGCCGCTGCCGTCGTGGACAAATTCGTTGAATTCTTTGGTGCAGGCGTAGAAGCACTCTCTCTACCCGACCGGGCGACGCTCTCTAACATGTGCCCCGAATACGGCGCAACCATCGGATTCTTCCCACCTGATGCGGAAACAATGCGATACCTGCGGCTCACCGGGCGAGACGAAGCACATGTTAATCTCGTAGAAGCCTATCTCAAAGCGCAGGGAATTTTCGGTATTCCACGCCTCGGAGAAGTTGCGTATTCCGATGTACTTGAAATTAACCTCGCGGACATCGAACCGAGCATCGCAGGCCCGAAGCGGCCACAAGATCGAATCGCCTTGTCGGATGTCAAAGAGACCTTTACGGAACTTCTTACACGGCCTATAGCAGAAGATGGATTTGGCGTGACAGAAAACACAAGCGATAGCGACAGCATAACCCACGGATGCGTTGTTATCTCCGCGATTACCAGCTGCACGAACACCAGTAACCCCTCCGTGATGATCGGCGCGGGGCTGCTCGCCAAAAAAGCGGTTGAGAAAGGATTGCGTGTACCCGATTACGTCAAAACCAGTTTGGCCCCCGGTTCGCGCGTGGTAACAGAATACCTACAAAACACAGGCTTGTTGCCTTATTTGGAAAAACTGGGCTACAATGTGGTGGGATATGGTTGCACAACCTGTATCGGTAACAGCGGTCCGCTCAATGCAGTCGTTCAAGCGGCAATTGATGCAGAAAACCTCGTCACTGCCAGCGTTTTGAGTGGTAACCGGAATTTCGAGGCACGCGTGCATCCTGAAATAAAAGCCAACTTCCTTATGTCGCCGCCACTCGTTGTCGCCTACGGGCTTGCAGGGCGTATTGACATCGATCTTGCTATAGAGCCGATCGGCCACAACGACGCGGGGGAGGCTGTTTACCTGAAGGACATCTGGCCCACCCGCCAGGAAATTGCCGACATGAGCGGCACAGCAGTCGATCGGCGGACGTTCCGAGAGATATATGAATCAATTGGCAATCAGGCACCGGAGTGGGAAGGGCTTGAAGGGGCCACAGGTGTACTTTATCCATGGCATGAGAAAAGCACCTATATCCAACATCCACCCTTCTTTGAGAACTTTTCACGCGAACCAGCACCGATTTCAGATGTCGTTAACGCACGCGTCCTCGGCATCTTCGGCGATTCTGTCACCACCGACCATATCTCACCAGCAGGCGCGATAGCGGCAGCGAGTCCCACGGGACAGTACCTCCTGGAGCGCGGCGTTGAAACGCAAGATTTCAATACCTACGGTGCCAGACGCGGCAACGACCGGGTGATGAGCCGCGGGACGTTTGCTAACCGCCGCGTTCGGAACCTCATGACACCCGATGTGGAAGGCGGATTTACCCTTCAACACCCAGAAGGTACGCACACCACTATCTATGAAGCGGCACTCCACTACCGTGAAAACGGAGTGCCAACCGTTCTCTTCGCTGGACAGGACTACGGCATGGGAAGTTCCCGCGATTGGGCGGCGAAAGGACCGAAACTCTTGGGAGTCAAAGCTGTTGTCGTAGAGAGTTATGAGCGGATTCACCGCAGCAATCTCATCGGCATGGGCATCTTGCCGTTGCAGTTCAAGCCGGGGGAAAATGTGCAAACGCTCAACCTTGATGGCAGCGAAATTATCAGCATCACAGGTTTTGCCGATGCCCTCCAGCCGGGGCAGATGGCGACGCTGAAGATTGTCAGGGCATCTGGCGAAATGCAGACAACGGAACTGCGCGTCAGAATTGACTCGCCTGTGGAAGTAGAATACTACAAACACGGCGGGATTTTGGATTACGTGATTCGGAATTTCTTGTCTGCCTAACGGAAAACTAAAGGTCCCCGTTCTATCTCTTAGGGCGATTTCGTTTTTGCGGCGTAATGGTATCGGTTTCCCCTGCCTTAAGAAACTTGCCCCGCTTTGCGGGGGTAATATACCACTGCGCCCAAGTTGCGCGTGAATTGTATGTTACCCCGCTTTGCGGGGAAGCATACCTGTTAGCAAGCAACTTTTTTATTTCTTACTTATGCGACGTGCATTCGGTTTTCTGTCCGTTTTAGGCGGCACGTCTCGATTCGGAGATTGCTCCTACCGCGATATAGGCGAACTAAAAGAATGCTGGATGGCGTAGCGGAAATGCAATTGGCCGTTCCGCAAGGCGAACCACTAGATAAACAGTTTGCGATGAGGCAAACAGCGATTTGTTGATGAGAATAGAACGTAATCCTTACAAAGGCCGAAAGGAGATTCCTATGAAACATCAGAACAGCACTGTATCTGCCCAGAACGTCCCACAGATTGCGGAGAAAACGTTAGCTGCGACGGTGTCTTTAGAGATGAAGGATAGCACCGGCAAAACCGTTGGATTTGGTAGCGGCTTCTTCGTCCGTGAAAATCTGATCGCTACCAACTACCATGTCATCGAAGGGGCAGCCAGCGGCACCGCAAAATTGGTTGGCAAAGACACTACCTATAAAATCGAAGACTTCACCGCAACCGATGAGCCGAACGACCTCGCGCTTCTAAAGGTCACCGCTTCTGGTATCAAACCCCTACCCCTCGGCAATAGCACGGATGTTAAAATTGGTGAGCCAGTATACGTCGCAGGCAATCCAAAGGGGTTAGAAGGCACATTTTCTGATGGCAGGATCAGCGGTCGCCGCGGTACGTATACCAAAGAACGTCTCCAGATGACAGCACCGATTTCTCCAGGGAGCAGTGGCGGCCCTGTGCTAAACAGTAAAGGAGAAGTCATCGGGGTCGCCTCCTCGACGTTTGAAGATGGGCAGAATCTTAATTTTGCCATCCCTGCAAATTACCTCAAAACAGTTGATGCCACGGCATACTACAATCGCGGTAATGCAAAGGGGGATCTAGGTCAACACTCTGCTGCCATCAGTGATTATGATAAGGCGATACAACTCAAACCCGATGATGCCACGGCATACCACAATCGCGGCGTTGCAAAGGCGGATCTAGGTCAACACTCTGCTGCCATCAGTGATTATGATAAGGCGATACAAATCGAACCCGATGATGCCGTGACATACTACACTCGCGGTAATGCAAAGCGTAATCTAGGTCAACACTCTGCTGCCATCAGTGATTATGATAAGGCGATACAACTCAAACCCGATGATGCCACGGCATACTACAATCGCGGTAATGCAAAGGGGGATCTAGGTCAACACTCTGCTGCCATCAGTGATTATGATAAGGCGATACAACTCAAACCCGATTTTGCCACGGCATACAACAATCGCGGCCTGGCAAAGTGGGACCTGGGTCAACACCTTGCTGCGATTAGTGATTATGATAAGGCGATACAACTCAAACCCGATTTTGCCACGGCATACTACAATCGCGGTAGGGCAAAGGCGGATCTAGGTCAACACTCTGCTGCCATCAGTGATTATGATAAGGCGATACAACTCAAACCCGATGATGCCACGGCATACCACAATCGCGGTAGGGCAAAGGCGGATCTAGGTCAACACTCTGCTGCCATCAGTGATTATGATAAGGCGATACAACTCAAACCCGATGATGCCACGGCATACCACAATCGCGGCGTTGCAAAGGCGGATCTAGGTCAACACTCTGCTGCCATCAGTGATTATGATAAGGCGATACAAATCGAACCCGATGATGCCGTGACATACTACACTCGCGGTAATGCAAAGCGTAATCTAGGTCAACACTCTGCTGCGATCAGTGATTATGATAAGGCACTACAACTCAAACCCGATGATGCCACGGCATACCACAATCGCGGCGTTGCAAAGGCGGATCTAGGTCAACACTCTGCTGCCATCAGTGATTATGATAAGGCGATACAAATCGAACCCGATGATGCCGTGACATACTACACTCGCGGTAATGCAAAGCGTAATCTAGGTCAACACTCTGCTGCCATCAGTGATTATGATAAGGCGATACAACTCAAACCCGATGATGCCACGGCATACCACAATCGCGGTAGGGCAAAGGCGGATCTAGGTCAACACTCTGCTGCCATCAGTGATTATGATAAGGCGATACAACTCAAACCCGACTATGCCACGGCATACATCAGTCGAGGCGTTGCAAAGCATCTCCTCGGTCAATACTTTGCTGCGATCAGTGATTATGATAAGGTGATACAACTCAAACCCGATGATGCCACGGCATACATCAGTCGAGGCATTGCAAAGCATCTCCTCGGTCAATACTTTGCTGCGATCAGTGATTATGATAAGGCGATACAACTCAAACCCGATGATGCCGATGCATACAACGATCGCGGAAATGCAAAGAGTGCCCTGGGTCAACACTTTGCTGCGATCAGTGATTATGATAAGGCGATACAACTCAAACCCGATGATGCCACGGCATACGGCAATCGGGGAAATGCAAAGAGTGACCTGGGTCAATACATTGCTGCGATCAGTAATTATGATAAGGTGATACAACTCAAACCCGATGATGCCCATGCATACAACGATCGCGGCTTGGCAAAGAGTGCCCTGGGGCAACACTTTGCTGCGATTAGTGATTATGATAAGGCGATACAACTCAGACCCGATTATGCCGCGGCATACGGCAATCGGGGAAATGCAAAGAGTGCCCTGGGTCAACACTTTGCTGCGATCAGTGATTATGATAAGGTGATACAACTCAAACCCGATGATGCCCATGCATACTGCGTTCGCGGCATTGCAAAGCTAGAGCTCGAGCGCACGTGGGAGGCGAAGCAGGATTTCCAAGCCGCTTTGAGACTCGCGGAAAAGGCAGGCGATGCAAACCTCAAAGCCAAAATTGAGGAAATGCTTCAAATTCTGGAATAGCAAATCAGAAACATAAAAAAATGGAAAATTGAGCAGGCGTGCTTTTCGGATATCCCTTCGACTGGCGAACGAAATGCCCCAATAAGGTTTAACCACGCATTGAAAATGCGTGGCAAAACACCATGAAAATTGGCAAATTGGTTGACACTTGTTCATGAGATTTGTTATCATGTTAATGATAGAAATATTTAGGTCGCCTTGAAACGAGTGGCGATTCCCCTATCGTAGTAGAGTCGCTTCTTTTTTAAAAAGGAGGTGAGTTTAGATGGCACGCAAAAGAGCTGTGACTACCCAAGTCGGTCGCGATGCAAAAACAGGCCGCTTTATACCTATCAAGGATGGCAACCGGCGCAACAGCACAACAGTCGTCGAGACTACTAAGCGGAAAGGGAAAGCGAAATAAGCAGACACCTACCGCTGTTCTGTCTGTTAACTGACATAATGCAGGTTTGTAGCAGTGCCGAGCGGGTACTGCTTACATGGTAAGGGTATCACCCCTGCTTTGCAGGGGGAGTACCCCTTCATGTCACGATTATTTCATGAGAAAACCGAATGCTTTTCACAAGATTCGCTATTCACAACAAGGAAAACTGTGGCAAATTAGTTGACACTTGTTCATAAGATATGTTATCATGTTAATTATAGAAATATTTAGGTGGCCCTGAAACAAGTAGCGATTCCCCTATCGTAGTAGAGTCGCTTCTTTTTTAAAAAGGAGGTGAGTTTAGATGGCACGCAAAAGAGCTGTGACTACCCAAGTCGGTCGCGATGCAAAAACAGGCCGCTTTATACCTGTCACGGGTGCCAAACGGCGCAAAAGCATAGCGGTAGTCGAGACTATTAAGCGGAAAGGAGCAGCGAAATAAGCAGACACCTGCCGCTGTTCCGTCTGTTAACTGACATAATGCAAGTTTGTAGCAGTGCCGAGCGGGTACTGCTTACATGGTAAGGGTATCACCCCTGCTTTGCAGGGGGAGTACCCCTTCATGTCACGATTCTTTCATGAGAAAACCGAATGATTTTCACAAGATTCGCTATTCACAACAAGGAAAACTGAAGATCTATTGCCCTATGAAATTTAATTGACAGGGTCACTTCAGCAGAAAGTAGCGTCTTGGATGCAAGTGAATAACTATGGCTAACCAATCTACTACCTCACATGACACACTGCACAACGTGAGGAACATTATCCGGAAAATAGAGGCTATTTCGGCAGATGGCAATTACATCTACCGTGGTGAACCTGAACATCACGAGGAATTTCCATACTATGGCAAAATTTCTTCAAGCCTTTACCGCCAATATGCTCGGATTGAGGCAGAGGAGTTTAACATAGAGGTAGTTCAGGAAGAGATTCTGGCAGAGGCTAAAGCGTACAGTCACGAAACAGACGATCCCATTGAAATCCTAACGCAGCTCCAACATCACGGTGGTAAAACTAACCTAATTGACTTTACGACTGACTACCTCATCGCCCTTTTCTTCGCTTGTGACAACTCAGATTCGCTTACAAAAGATGGCAGGTTGATTCTCTTGCAAAAAACTGATGAGTGGAAAGACCTGATTTTGCATCCTCGTAATCCACGTCATCGCGTCATCGCCCAGAAAAGTGTATTTGTACGACATCCCGATGGTTTTCTTGCTCCCGAAGATGTAGACATCATCGCGATTCCGGCATGTCTCAAACAGCCTATGCTGGCACACCTGCGAAAGTACCACAGCATCTCTACCGACACTATCTACAACGACCTCCATGGATTTATTACAAACCAATCCTTCCATGAAAATGCTTACTTGGAATTTCATAGAGGACTTACCTATCACCTGAGAGGGAATGAGGTGGGCGCACCTGAAGAAAAACAAGCTGCATATAAAAAAGCCGTCAGGCACTACACGAGAGCCCTACGACTGAAACCAGATATTACCGAAGGCTATAACAGTCGAGGCAATGCCTACTATCACAAAGGGGACATTGACAAGGCTATTGAAGACTATAACAAGGCTATTGAAGACTATAACAAGGCTATTGAAGACTATAACAAGGCGATAGAATACAATCCAGATGATGCTTTGCTCTATAATAATCGTGGCTGCGTTTACTTGGATGAAGGCAGCATTGACAAAGCCATTGAAGATTGGAACAAAGCAGTAGAACTTGATCCAGATTTGGCCAAAGCGTATTATAATCGAGGTAATGCTTATTTCGTCAAAGGCGAGATTGATAAAGCCATCAAAGATTATAACAGGGTGATAGTACTGGATCCTGAAGATGCCGATGCCTATATTACTCGGGGTGAGGCTTATCTTGAGAAAGATGATTTTGACAAGGCTATGGAAGACTATAACAAGGCGATAGAATTGAAACCTGACGATGCTAATGTTTATGTCATTCGCGGCAAGGCTTATAGTAAGAAAGGTAAACTTGACAAGGCTATGGAAGACTATAACAAGGCAATAGAACTGAACTCTGACGATGCTGCAGCATATTATAATCTCGGACTGGTTTGGATGCAAAGGCAAAATTGGCAAGAAGCGAAATTAAACCTGGCTGTTGCTAGAATTCTGAAAGCGGATATCGCCGCCGAGTTCCATAATACCTATGAAAGCGTTGCAGACTTTGAGAAAGAAAACGATGTGAAATTGCCTGAAGACATCACCGAAATGCTGAGTCTACAATAAATACGCATTTTTACAAGTGCCGAAAGGAGATTCCTATGAAATATCAGAACGGCTCATTGTGGAAGCTGTCTCTAGCAACACTTGCGGCATTTCTCCTATGCTGCACAATCAACACTGCACCTGCCCAGAACGTCCCACAGATTGCGAAGAAAACGTTAGCTGCGACGGTGTCTTTAGTGATGAAGGATAGCACCGGCAAAACCGTTGGATTTGGTAGCGGCTTCTTCGTCCGTGAAAATCTGATCGCTACCAACTACCATGTCATCGCAGGGGCAGCCAGCGGCACCGCAAAATTGGTTGGCAAAGACACTCCCTATAAAATCGAAGGCTTCACCGCAACCGATAAGACGAACGACCTCGCGCTGCTAAAGGTCACCGCTTATGGTATCAAACCCCTACCCCTCGGCAATAGCACGGATGTCAGAATTGGCGAGACAGTATACGTCGCAGGCAATCCAATGGGGTTAGAAGGCACGTTTTCTGATGGTATTATCAGCAGTCGCCGTGATAAGTATGCCAAAGAACGTCTCCAGATGACAGCACAGATTTCTCCAGGGAGCAGTGGCGGGCCTGTGCTAAACGGTAAAGGAGAAGTCATCGGGGTCTCCTTCATGACGATTGAAGATGGGCAGAATCTTAATTTTGCCATCCCTGCAAATTACCTCAAAACATTACTCACGCTTTCAAAGCCGGCGAAACCTTTGGTAGATGGAAAGCGGACTGTATCTGCCGAGACGTACTTCCGGCGGGGCTACATGATGTCTGAATTGAAACGCTATCAAGAGGCGATTGTAGCGTACAACAAGGCGATACAACTCAAACCTGATTATGCCGAAGCATACTACAATCGCGGCGGTGCGAAGTACCACCTTGGACAACATGGCACTGCGATCAGTGATTATGATAAGGCGATACAAATCGAACCAGATTATGCCACGGCATACTACAATCGCGGCGTGGCAAAGCATAATCTCGGTCAACACTCTGCTGCGATCAGTGATTATGATAAGGCGATACAACTCAAACCCGATTATGCCCCAGCATACTACAATCGAGGCGTGGTAAAGAGTAACCTGGGTGAACACATTGCTGCGATCAGTGATTATGATAAGGCGATACAACTCAAACCCGATGATGCCAAGGCATACAACAATCGCGGCCTTGCAAAGGATCTCCTGGGTCAATACTTTGCTGCGATCAGTGATTATGATAAGGCGATACAACTCAAACCCGATTATGCCGATGCATACAACAATCGAGGCATTGCAAAGCATCTCCTGGGTCAACACTTTGCTGCGATCAGCGATTATGATAAGGCGATACAACTCAAACCCGATGATGCCATGGCATACAACAATCGAGGCATTGCAAAGAAGGATCTCGGGCAACACTTTGCTGCGATTAGCGATTATGATAAGGCGATACAACTCAAACCCGATTATGCCACGGCATACCTCAATCGCGGCATTGCCAAGGTAATGCTCAACCGCACGGGGGAGGCGAAGCAGGATTTCCGAGCCGCTTTGAGACTCGCGGAAAAGGCAGGCGATGATAATACGAAGGCCCGAGCTGAGAAGGCACTTCAAATTCTGGAATAGCAAATCAGAAACACAGAAAAATGGAAATAGGAAAAGACATGCCATTGTCAACCAAACGGCTACTCTCAATCACCACCTTAATCCTCCTATCGCTCACCATCGGATGTGACCGGGAAACCACACGCGCCGGCACCCTGATAACCCCTAACGAGGAAAATATAGAACTCCTCACAATCGGGCCTTATACCGAAACATGTCAAGGGTTCATTGAGCAGGCGTGCTTTTCGGATATCCCTCCGATGGGCGAACGAAATTCCCCAAGTTTCCGTGAAAATTGGCACATTGGTTGACACCTATTCATGAGATATGTTATCATGTTAATGATAGAAATATTTAGGTCGCCCTGAAACGAGTGGAGATTCCCCTGCCGAAAGGAGATTCCTATGAAATATCAGAACAGCTCAGTGTGGAAACTGTCTCTAGCAACACTTGCTGCATTTCTACTATGCTGCACAATCAACACTGCACCTGCCCAGAACGTCCCACAGATTGCGGAGAAAACGTTAGCAGCGACGGTATATTTAGAGATGAAGGATAGCACCGGCAAAACCCTCGCATTTGGTAGCGGCTTCTTCGTCCGTGAAAATCTGATCGCTACCAACTACCATGTCATCGCAGGGGCAGCCAGCGGCACCGCAAAATTGGTTGGCAAAGACACTACCTATAAAATCAAAGGCTTCACCGCAACCGATGAGACGAACGACCTCGCGCTCCTAAAGGTCACCGCTTATGGTATCAAACCCCTACCCCTCGGCAATAGCACGGATGTCAAAATTGGCGAGACAGTATACGTCGCAGGCAATCCAATGGGGTTAGAAGGCACGTTTTCTGATGGTATTATCAGCAGTCGCCGCGATAAGTATACCAAAGAACGTCTCCAGATGACAGCATCGATTTCTCCAGGGAGCAGTGGCGGGTCTGTGCTAAACAGTAAAGGAGAAGTCATCGGGGTCGCCTACGCGACGATTGAAGGTGGGCAGAATCTTAATTTTGCCATCCCTGCAAATTACCTCAAAACATTACTCACGCTTTCAAAACCTGCGAAACCTTTGGCGCATGGGAACCAGACCGTATCTGCCGAGACCTACTTCCTGCGGGGCAACATGATGTATGAATTGAAACGCTATCAAGAGGCGATTGTAGCATACAACAAGGCGATACAACGCAAACCCGATTATGCCGATGCATACAACAATCGCGGCGTGGCAAAGGGGGATCTCGGTCAATACTTTGCTGCGATCAGCGACTATGATAAGGCGATACAACTCAAACCCGATGAGGCCACGGCATACGGCAATCGCGGCTTGGCAAAGAGTAATCTCGGTGAACACATTGCTGCGATCCGCGATTGTGATAAGGCGATACAACTCAAACCCGATGAGGCCACGGCATACAACAATCGCGGCATTGCAAAGCATCGCCTCGGTCAACACATTGCTGCGATCAGTGATTATGACAAGGCGATACAACTCAAACCCGATTATGCCGATGCATACAACAATCGCGGCGGTGCGAAGCATCGCCTCGGTCAACACATTGCTGCGATCAGTGATTATGACAAGGCGATACAACTCAAACCCGATTATGCCATGGCATACAACAATCGCGGCCTTACAAAGAGGGCCCTGGGTCAACACATTACTGCGATCAGCGATTATGATAAGGCGATACAACTCAGACCCGATTATGCCGATGCATACATCAATCGCGGCGTTTCCAAGGCTTTGTTGAATCGCAAGTGGGAGGCGAAGCAGGATTTCCAAGCCGCTTTGAGACTCGCGGAAAAGGCAGGCGATGATAATGCTAAGGCCCGCGCTGAGAAGGCACTTCAAATTCTGGAATAGCAAATCAGAAACACAGAAAAATGAAAATAGGAAAAGACATGCCATTTTCAACCAAACGGCTACTCTCAATCACCACCTTAATCCTCCTATCGCTCACCATCGGATGTGACCGGGAAACCACACGCGCCGGCTCCCTAATAACACCTAACGAGAAAAATATAGAACTCCTCACAATCGGGCCCTATACCGAAACCTGTCAAGGGTTCATTGAGCAGGCGTGCTTTTCGGATATCCCTTCGATGGGCGAACGAAATGCCCAAGTTTCCGTGAAAATTGGCACATTGGTTGACACCTGTTCATGAGATTTGTTATCATGTTAATGATAGAAATATTTAGGCCGCCATGATTTGAATAAAAAACTTGATTTTAATTGTGGAATTTGGTACGATTCCATCAGGAACTTTATCTGAAACCCCGCGGCGCGCGCTTCGATACGTTGCCGCGAAAATTCACGAGGAGATCTATTCACATGAAAAAGACGCTCATTGCAATTTTGACACTGCTCTTAACGGCCACACTCTTTATTTTTGTCCCGAACGCCACTGCCCAAGTTGTGTCCATCCCGGATGTCAACTTAGCCGCAGCCATCCGCGATGCCTCCGGCTTGCCTGTTGGCGCGCCAATCACCACGTCGACAATGCTCAAACTACGCGAGCTGAACGCGTCGGATCTTGGGATAACAGACCTCACCGGACTGGCATATGCAACCAATCTGACAGACCTGTATCTTTCCTCCACGGAGGTATCGGATGTGGCCCCCCTCGAAAACCTCACTCAACTGACAGTGCTGGATCTTGACGACACGGCGGTATCGGATGTGGCGCCGCTTGCAACTCTCACACGACTGGAAGCACTGTATCTTGACAACATTGCGGTATCGGATGTGGGGCCGCTTGCAAACCTCACTCAACTGACAGAGCTGTATCTTAGCCACACTGCGGTATCGGATGTGGCACCGCTTGCAAACCTTACACGCCTGACAGGGCTGTATCTTTCCTCCACGGAGGTATCGGATGTGGGGCCGCTTGCAAACCTTACTCAACTGACAGAGCTGGATATTGGCAACACTGCGGTATCGGATGTGGCGCCGCTTGCAACTCTCACACGACTGGAAGCACTGTATCTTGACGACACTGCGGTATCCGATGTGGGACCCCTCGAAAAACTCACACGCCTGACAGACCTGCATCTTAGCCACACTGCGGTATCGGATGTGGCGCCGCTTGCAAACCTTACACTACTGGGAGGGCTGTGGCTTACTGACTGTCCGCTGAGTTACGCCTCCATCCACACGCATATTCCTGCCCTGCAGGCGCAGGGGATAGCCGTCGCCTTTGACAACGTCGCGCATACGGCCCTTCTCAAAACCTCTGGCGATAGACAGGAAGGCACGGGAGGCACGGCGTTGCCAAACCCGTTTGTCGTCACAGCGACAGATAAATTGGGCAAACCGATAGTCGGCAAGCCGGTTCTGTTTGAGATTCTTGAAGGCGGCGGGACGCTCAGTGCTCAAATCGCAAAAACGGATGCCCTGGGGAAAGCACAGATAACCCTCACGCTCGGGCGGGCTGCGGGAGTAAACAAAGTCAAGGCGACTGCCGGGGGAATTCTGTCTTGGGTGTTGTTTACGGCTGTCGCGACAGAAGCCGCACCACAACTCGCTGCAGATGTCAACGGTGATGGTGTGGTAGACATCGCAGATCTGATTATCGTCGCAATAGCGATAGTCAAACCTGTCCAGAACCCCCGCGTAGATGTGAATGGGGATGGGGTTGTTGATGGTGAAGATGTCGAGCGTGTCGCTGCAGCCCTCGGTGAAGGCGCAGCCGCAGCACCGTCACAAGCGGCACTCCCTGCAGGGCTCACGCTTGAAAAGGTGACGCGGGCCCTGGATGTCTTGTATGCAGAAAACACCGGTTCTCCTGCGTTTCAGCGGGCGATAGCAAAACTGGAAGGATTTCTGGCGAGCCTGATACCGGAAGAGACAGCACTGCTTGCCAACTATCCGAATCCGTTCAATCCGGAGACGTGGATACCGTATCACTTGGCAACCCCTGCCGAGGTGACGGTGACGATTTACGCGGCGAACGGTATGGTGGTGCGGACGTTGGCCTTGGGGCATCAGCGTGCGGGAGACTACGCGAGCCGGCCTCGTGCGGCGTATTGGGATGGAATGAATGCGTTGGGTGAGCGGGTTGCAAGCGGAGTCTATTTTTATACGTTGCAGGCGGGGGATTTTGCAGCGACGCGGAAGATGTTGATTTTGAAATGATGTCCGAACGGGTCCATATCGGGCCATCTGGTTTCCCTACAGCCTGATGCGTCCCTGGAGCGTAGCGCGGGGGCCTGTCCGCCGCGATCTGTGCCTGGCGAGGCACAGGCACTCGCCCTACGGGATAGAAATGATGGCGATGATAATACGAAGGCCCGCGCTGAAAAGGTACTTCAAATTCTGGCATAGCAAATCAGAAACATAAAAAAAATGGAAATAGGAAAAGACATGCCATTTTCAACCAAACGGCTACTCTCAATCACTACCTTAATCCTCCTATCGCTCACCATCGGATGTGACCGGGAAACCACACGCGCCGGAACCCTGATAACCCCTAACGAGGAAAATATAGAACGCCTCACAATCGGGCCCTATACCGAAACATGTCAAGGGTTCATTGAGCAGACGTGCTTTCTGGAATTCAACGAGGAGAGCCAGGAGTGGGAATTTTTCTATGAAAGCATCCAAGGGTTTGACTATGAGCCGGGGTATATCTACCAACTTAAAGTCAGACTTGAGGACCGGGGGACGGACATCCAGGATGTGGGACGGTACGCCTATCATCTCGTAGAGGTGATAAGTAAGGAGGCGGCATCAGTAGATGAGAGGCCGCCACGAATTCCGTAGGCATATCCACAGAGACAGAAGTACCTATCTTCGTGCGGCCGACAGCCACAGGCAGGTGAATTAGGTAAAAGCCGCTGGCTGCCTAGGCGTATTCTTCTCCACTTTCATCAGATAAGCAAAAGAAACCCAAGCATTTATGCTTGGCAGCCTTTAGGTAGCCTACCATAGCACCAGTTGCACAGGTCCCGTATGCTTCACCTCCATAGTTTTTACCGCAGTTTCCTGCGTTTGTATGTCACAGGAACGAACATAGTTCGTAAATCTCCGTAGAGTCTATGCTGCCCCATCCACACATGCATGCCGAGGGGACTCAGACTTGGGGCGCATCCGAGACATCGTATGGGCTGCCACGTCCAGCATGCACGTTTCTATCGTATTTCGTGTAGTAAACGGTTTAACCTTCGAGGGTGTCGCTTGGAAACCGGCGACTATCAAAAGCCCCGGTTTCCTTCAGGAAACCGGGGTTGTTTACGCGTTGTTGGTTGTTTTTGGCGTGCTTGAGAATCAATCCGAATCCGGAGAGTAGGATAACGTTGAAAGCAAGGAAAAGCATTTTTAACGATAGTGCCTTTGCTCGGTTTTGCCATGTGGCATTAGCCCCTGCAAAGCAGGGGCAGATACCTTAAAACGCACTTATTCCATCGGCAGCGCGACTTTCGTTTTCTCTTTCGCTGAGTGGTACGTTGCTAACACAATCTCCACTGCGTGTTTTCCACCTCTGCCATCAATCATCGGGGTTTTGTTATCCCGGATGCAGTCAACAAAGTGGGTTAATTCACCGACGACACCGTGCGGTCCCTCGCGATTTGGAACGATTTCCTCCCAGTCACCACCCCGTTTTTTAAGATAGGCAAGATCGGCTGCCATATCGAGCCGGAGTGAGCCTTTCGTGCCATCAATGATGGTTTCGTTGGTACCCCGCGCGCCGAGGAAGCCGCCCCACCGCAAAATGCCCACTGCACCTGAATCATAACGGATGAGTGAGACGGTGTAATCCTCCCAATCGTCATGGCCTGAGAAGCTGCCCACTTCAGCAGCAACGGTGAGGGCAGTGCCGCCGAACCAGTTAATCAGATCGGATTTGTGGATGCCGTTTTCTAACAGCCCACCGACGGTGCCGTACCAGCTATCCGGCCGGGTGCGCGGCGCGTTGTAGGGACCTGTATAGTCAGTTTCGATATAAACGATGTCCCCGATGTCGCCAGCCTCCACCATCTGTTTACCGAGGACATGGACAGGATAAAAGCGGAGCACCTGCCCTACCATCAAATGCGTGCCTGCCTTATCCGAAGCCGCGATCATCGCATCTGCTTCGTCAAGCGTTAAGGAGAGCGGTTTTTCGCAGAAGGCGTGCACGCCTGCTTCTGCAGCGGCGACCATGACTTCTGTATGTGCAACGGGTGGCGTGGCTACGATGACACCGTCAACGAGGGGTAAGAGGTCTTGGTAATCTTGGAACGCACGAATCTGATGGCGTTTGGCGACGGCTTCTGCCGCGGCCAATCGGAGATCCGCTATGCCTACAAATTCACAATTTTCAACGTTGGGGAGTGAGTTGCAATGGGCGTTTCCCATGCCGCCGACTCCGATGACACCTATTCGAATCATGTTGTGTTTTCCTTTGTTTTTTCGTAGAGCGGTTAGAAGCCGCGCTTACAAGAAGAAGGTCGCGCGGTTAGAAACCGCGCCTACTAGGGGATGAGGCTGCGCGCCTACGAGAGGATATGTTGGTTTTCACGAGCCTTATGATAATAGAAATTGAAATTAGGATACAGAAACCCCACAGCATCAATTTGGTGTGTACAGATATTCTCTCTCCCAGGTACGCGTAAACCACAGTTGCTGGGAGTTGGCCAATCCCTGTAGCAATCCAAAATCCAAGAAATCTCATCCGCGTCAGCCCTGCGACATAACTGACAACATCGAAAGAGAGGATTGGGATTAAGCGCGCGATGAGAACGGCGTAGTTTCCATATTTTCCTAAGAACTGATTCGTCTTGTCAACTGCCTGTTGACTGATAAGTTTGGCGACATGTCTGGCCCCGAGGGTGCGTGCAATGTAGAAGCATCCTGCGGCACCGAGCATCGCACTGCTCCACGACAAGAGGGTACCCCACCAGACTCCGAAGAGGGCTCCATTCGCAAAGGTAATGAAGAATGCGGGTAACGGTGCAATAACGCTCTGAAAAACCATGAGCAGGGCGGATACAGCAGGAGCAAACGCACCGTAACTTTTGATGTACTCCCGTGCTGTCTCAATACTCTGAAAAGCGGCGAAAATCTCAAGCAGAAATTCCCAAATCTGTTTAGGGTAGACACCGATAAAAATTAGTCCAATTAGCGTCACAAGTAACAACACAATGCGCCGCTTTTTGTGAACGGCGGAACGGAGTATGCCGACTACCTTAGACATTTTTTGCATGTAGTATCAATGCGTGATTCATTCGGTCGCGAAGGGCTTGTAGCCTGTCGTCTGTCCAATCGTAGAAGCCTTCGTTGGATTTTACCCCCAGTTTTCCTGTGTCGACCATTTCTCGGAGCAGGGGATTAATGTTGGGTGAGTTGTTCAGGTCGGGATAGACTTCTTCAAATGCAGCGAGCACCAGGTCCCATCCAGCAAGTTCAAAGACTTCAAAGGGCCCTGCGACGCTGAGCCTCCGCCCGAAACTGTTGCGTACGATGAGGTCAACGGTTTCGGCACTGGCGATGCCTTGCTCCACAATGGAGAACGCTTCCCGGATAAGGGCGGCTTGCAACCGCGGTCCGACAAATCCAAGGGCCTCTTTCTCAATAACCGCAGGCGTTTTGCCGATAGCTGCCAGGAGCACAACGGTTAAGGCCACTGTTTCATCGGATGTATCAGGGCTGCGGATGAGTTCTACGAGGGGAATCAGATAGGGTGGATTAAAATAGTGCGTATTGAGTATCTGATCCTTGCGCTTCGTCTTCACGCCGATCTGGCTCGGCATTAAGGCAGTTGTATTGCTTGCCAAAATCGTGTGCGGCTGGCAGATTGCGTCTAATTTTTCAAAAATCTGCTGTTTGAGTGCCAAGTTTTCGGTGACAGCCTCAACGACAAAATCTGCGGTTTCGACTGCTGCTGCGAGTTCTGTGGATGTGTGAATTCGCTGCAGGGCAGGCACAATCTCCTCCTTTGCGATAACGGCGTTTTCGGCGAGCATGCCAAGGTTTTTCTCAATCTGCGCGTGCGCGGTTTCGAGTTTTTCGTCGGTTACGTCATGCAGATACACGTCATAGCCTGCGGTTGCAAACTCTTGCGCGATGCCGTGTCCCATCAGGCCCGCGCCGATAACCGCGATGTGCGCAATTCCAATTGGAAAACCTTCAGAAGGCTCTGACGAGATTTTCTCTGTCATGCCACGACCGCGGCAACTTCCCTGAGCTGAATCATACGAATCATCAGTTGTCATCTTTTCTCCTTCTACCGGCAATAAGAATTGTAAACTCGCCGCGCGGCGCGGTGCATCGGAATTTCTCTAGTGCTTCGCTGGCTCGTCCACGGAATATCTCTTCAAAGCGTTTGGTCAGTTCGCGTGCAACGACGATGTCCCGTTCACCCATCACTTCGAGGACATCCGCAAGGAAACGGGGAAGCCGATGGGGTGACTCAAAAAGGATTAACGTTCTTTCTTCACTGGCGAGTACGGTTAATTGGCGTTTTCGTTTTCCTGCTTTTGGGGAGAGAAAGCCTTCAAAGGTAAAGTTATGGAGGGGCAAACCTGAAACGGAGGCAGCGGCAAGTACCGCTGATGCCCCGGGAATCGGGGCAATCGGAATTTCTTCAGCAATGCACCCCCGCAAGAGGGGATACCCCGGGTCAGAAATCGTGGGTGTCCCGGCATCTGAAACGAGTGCAATCGCTTCTCCGGCTTTCAGGCGTGCGATGAGTTTCTCAGCCTTTGCCTGTTGGTTGGCTTCAAAATAGCTAGTTATTGGCGTTTGGATGTGGTAATGCGTTAGCAGCCGGCGCGTCTGCCGGGTGTCCTCCGCAGCAATGAGGTCAACCTCTTTGAGGATGCGCAGTGCGCGCAAGGTAATATCCTCTAAATTGCCGATGGGTGTGCTGACGAGGTAAAGCGTACCAACTGGTGTGTTCTGCATTTTGTTAATGGCTGTCGGCTCTCGGCTGTTGGCTTGATGGAAACTATCAGGGGTTGAGATCGCTTTTACCCGAGCGCCGAGTGCTGACAACTGGCAGCCGACAGCCGATTGCTATATTGTGCATTTTGTGCTAAAATTTTATGATGCTTTGCAGAGCATGTGGATAGTTTGTAGGGGCAGTGCCTTGTGCCTGCCCATCCCCAAAGGCAAATCTCGTTTACAAACGGTTTGTGATGCAATTTGATAACAGCAATAGGCTCTTCTGAGATTTTCACTGTGTTTTCACCACCGTGTGCATCTAGCAACTAGACATAAAAGGGTATGTCCCCTGCTTTGCAGGGGTGAATACCACGCTAAAAAAATATGAAAATCGCTTATGCTGCTGTGTGTTTTTTGTGGTTGATAATTCCTGTGTGTGGACATGCGGTATTTCCGTTTGAATCGGCGCGCCCGCTCTACGTTGGTGCCCGCGCGTTGGGCATGGGAAACGCCTTCACAGCCGTTGCTGACGATGCAACTGCCGGTTTTTGGAACCCTGCCGGGCTCATTCAGTGGCAGGGTGTAAAACTATTCGGTGTCAACAAATTTCACGACCGGGGTGATTACCGGTTCGACCCAAAGGGCATCGGGTATAGTTGGCGCGGTTACAGCCTCTTTTGGGGTAACAAAATCGCCCTTGGTGTAAATAGCGGTGTCCCTGATTTTAACTACTACGGCGTTGCATGTCAAGTCGGTTCTTACACCGCTGTGGGCATGAGTCTCAAATTCAAACGGCGGCACCCTTCCGACTTTTATCAATTTTTCGGCTATCAGACTGCGTATGATATTGGCGCGCTTTTCAAACCTCGCAAGCATCTGAAATTCGGGTGCCTCTTGCAGAATCTTGACGGCTACGGCATTCAGTGGGTGACGCTCGGCACTGCGTATCGCTATGCCTTATGCGAATTCTCGGTGGATGTCGCGCTTTCTACCGAGGGGGCAAGCCCAGAGTTGTACATCGGTGCCGAGTGGGCTCCTTTTCCCTTCCTTCCTATTCGGCTCGGCAGTTCAAATGGGGCGTTGACTGCCGGGATAGGCGGTGCATGGAAAACTGTTTGCATCAACTATGCCCACATTTTTGAGAAGAATTTCGGATCGGATTTTATTTCTGCGGAATTCCGATTTTAGCCCGGCAGTTCTTGGCGCGTACCTTTCTAGTTTTGTGCTTCTTACAACTGAGGGTAGTGCATAAATAGGGGTTGCAAAATGGCGCGGATTATGTGTCCAACGCTTGTAGGAACGCCTCAAAGCTAGGTGCCTGCACGGCCGTGAGATGCAGCCGTGTCAGGCGCTCGGTGTCTCGTATCGATGCAAGTGCCTGTGCAACGGGCTGTAGGTTGTGCTGCGGGAACCGCGCCGTAAGTACCGAGCGGATATTTTTGATAGTGGTTTCGCGCATGCCGCGTTCAATACCGCGTTCAATACCTTGCTCAATACCTTGCTCAATGCCTTGCTCAATGCCTTGCTCAATACCGCGTTCAATACCTTGCTCAATGCCTTGTGCAATGCCGCGTTCCATCAGCACCTCTGCCATCGACTGGGCCATTGTTTCTACCTCCATGTCGGGTGTATGCCGCTCTACCAGGGAGACCAGCTCTTGGTGTTCTTCTGCAGGACGGCGGTACAAAATCAGCGATACCAGATACAATATTGCCTCCCGCCTTTGAGCCGCTTGCGCCGCATCCAGCGTGTCCAAGTGCGACACTGCCTCAATTAGCACCTCGCTTAGCGTTTCCTTCGTCGCGCCTTCCTTTTGAAGCACGGTGAGCAACCACCCAAACGGATGGTCTGCCTTCGTAAGCGTCGTTGCATCTGTTTCCTTGACGTTCAGAAACAGCGTGTCAAATCTCGGGACGAACCGAGAGAGTTCCTCTGGGATGTCCATGAGCGACTCAAGCCCCAGCGGCGTTTCCCATCGCCGGTCTCCGGTGTAAAACACTATCGGCAGAATCGGACGCAAACGCCGCTCACTTTGCGGCACCTTCTTCTGATCCCACTCCCGGCGTTGCGCATCCCAAATCAGCAGCATGTAAAATAACATTCGAAACCCCATCGTCGCATCCACCGTGGATTGGTGTTCAATCAGGATATAAATCAGCAGATCATCGCTGCGCCCAGGGCTTTTAAAGGGCACGCGAAAAACGAGATCCGACTCCTGCTCGCGCAGCGTGTCCGGAATAAAACTCCTATTCAGCGGCACCAGACGGCTAAAATCAATCAGTGGCGCGAGCTCGCTGGCGAGGATTTCTATCAAACCCCGCACGTTTTCCCAGTTTTGGAGCAGCCACCGAGCACTTCGGTCAGGAAAGTGTTCAATCGAAAAGTCAAAAAAATGGCGGATTTCCCTTTCTTCGGTTGCCATAATCATCACGTGTTGGGTTTCACGCGCATTACGGACACCCTCAGAAAGCATGAAAATCCGAAATTTTGCGCGCCGAATACGGCTGATTTTTCATGTTCCCTTCAACCCAACCTAATATCTCCTTATATCAAAATTACGTTAATTATACCTTTAACACCATAGAAAAGCAAGAAAAAAGTGCGGTTAAGGGCTTATCTTCAGCGTTCGGGTGGGGCCAGTCTTGGAACTGCGCGGGTGTCATGCTTTCTGTGAGGGGTAATTTTGTTTGTTTAAGGGCATCAGGTTCTCCTCTTATGTTACGAAAGTTTGGTGCCTTTTCGTGTGGCGTTGGGTTTCACAGCTTGTTCCACTTAACCTACAGCATGACAGCACTAAGCACTGAGAATGTGCTTCTTTTCAAGTGCCTCAATTTTCTCGCGCAACGCCTTAATTTCAGCCTCTCGTACGCTGTGTTTGTTGAACTGATAGGTGTTGAACTGATAGGTGATGAACGCCAAGGGCACCCCCACAAACGCGATAATTGCGCCAATGAGTGTGATAAGCAATGCGCCATGAAAGTCCAAGCGTTTTCCCTGCGCTTGGATTTCAGCAGAGAAACGTTTGCCTTGCTCCTCGATGCGCTTTTCTATCCTCACCTCGGTTTCATTGACAATCTGGCGGATCTTCTCTAAATCAGAGACGCTTAACTCCGCAAACACAGCCGTGCTAAAGCAGAAAAGCACAGCAATGGAAAAAGATAACGTTTTCATAATAGTTTCTCCTTCGTGCTTTCACGGTTTGAAATGATTCCTACCTCGCCTTATTCTGGGGAGACAGTTTCCCAATCCAATGCGTCTGAATTCCATTCAAACTGTTGCAATGGCCCAAATTTGAGGTTGACGGTCAAACTTTTCGGCGTTGGTGAACTGTCAAACAGGTTGAAGTCTCGGACGACAACGTAGGTGTGTTGCCCATCAGAAATCGTTTGACATGCCTCAATGAAGTCGTCCAGGTTCCGGATCTGTTTTCCGTTTATATCGAGGATAACCACCTTAGAGTTTCCGTTTCGCTCCTGCAGCCCGACGCGCGAGAAACTACTGCCTGCATCGGCATGTGGCAAATAGACGCCATCGGCTTCTAAGTAGAGTATGCGGCGTAACTGCGGCGTAATATCGTGAAACACGGCACCGCCAAATCGGACAAATCGGCGAACCTTCTTCTCCTCTAAGTTTTCCACAGGCACATCCAGGCTGAGGTTTTCGCCGTTACGATAAATATCCAAGTTCACCGTTTTGCCAACATGCTGATTTAACATAGCATCGAAGGTATACAGGTCGTCCCGGATGAGTTCGTTGTTGATACGGTAGATAATATCGGAGGCGCGGAGTATGATTTCACCGGTTGTGCGGGGCACAATTGATTCAATTTGAATCACCTTGGGCGTTCCTGCTTTGGAGGGCCCTATTTCTTTTCGCAAAGCAGTGGGGAATTTAAAGTGTTTAATCGCTTCGCCGATAGAGATGAGATGCAAATCCACGCCGATTTCGCCACGCTCAATTGGCATCTTGTTCCGAATCAGTTCCAGCGCATCAAAGAGGTAATCGATAGGCAGTTCAAAGCTAGAGGTATCCGTGCCGCGGGCATGAATCGCAATCACCTCCCCTGCGGTATTCCACACGGGACTTCCGCTTGAACCGCCCGTCCGGTCAAACGTGGTGTGGATATAGCTAGAGTGTCTGTCGCCTTTATTGACATTGAGGTTCGCAATCGTGCCGAATTTAATGGAATACTCCTCTTTCTCGTTGTTGCCGATAAGTAGGAGTTCATCGCCGAGTGACAGCTCATCCCATGCGCCAAGTTGGACAGCTTGCAATTCAAATTCAACTTCGGCGGGATTAATTTGATAAAACCCGAAGTCGTGTGTCGGATCATAGTAGAGGATGCGGGCTTCCGTAAAACTGCCGTCGTGAAAGTTAATCTTGACATAAGCGGGGCTACTACCTGTGACATGCTTGTTCGTTGCGATGATTCCACGTTCTACATCAACAACAAAACCGGTGGCGAAGCTCGTACCTTTTGTTTCTGTTTCAAAGACGACTTCGGAGGAGGTTTCCACATTCACCACCATAGGTTTGAAGGCGGCAATCTGTTCGGTCCAATTGTGTGCAGCACTCCCGTTTGCAGTGAAGCACGCAAAGATGCACAAGCAGATGAGGGCTTTCTGAAGAATGTGTTTCATAATGGTTGTTAGTTTTCAGTATTCGGTAAACTATAATACCCCTGCTTTGCAGGGGATTTTACCACTGCGGTAAGCAGTCAAACCTACCAACTGATACTGAATACGGAGAACTGTGCTCACCTTTCCATAGATAGATTCGTTTTGTAATTTTTAAAGAGTTTACCATAGCGGGGTGTAGATGTCAAGTTTTTTCGCTCTCAAGGGGCGCAAACGATAGGAGTGCTCTCCGACTCGCGACGTATTCTGTAGAAACAACAGAAAACCGAAACCGAAATAGTCCTAAATAACTCTCCTAAACAATTGACGAGAGCCTTGAAATGTGCTATATTCTTCTGGAGGAGAATTTTTTCATGGCATTGGCAGGGGGCGTACCTGCTCCTGCACAAGGAGTTTTAAAATGGCAATTCATCACTTTCAACCTACAGTCTATCATACCGCAATTGGGGCACACGAACCGGTACTTCATATTGATAGCGGGGATACGGTTTTCACCACAACCGTGGATAATGCAGGGTACGATGCTACAGATACACAGGTCACCCCCGGAGGGAATCCGCAAACAGGGCCATTCTACATTGAATCTGCGGAGCCCGGTGATACGTTGGCAGTTCACTTCGATCGGATAGTTCCAAATCGGAAAATCGGGCGGGCTGCGACTGTCGTCGCGCCGAATGTGCTGGATCCGCACTATGTAGCGTCCGAGATGCCCCAAGGGGGTGGTGCGGAATGGCACGTTGATGTTGAGGCGTGGACAGCGACGTTAGTTTCACCGGAAACGCAGTTGGGCAAGTTAACGCTGCCGCTTGAACCAATGGTGGGCTGTTTTGGCGTTGCACCGCCGCGCGGCCAAGCGATTTCGACAGCAACCTCCGCTACGCACGGCGGCAACATGGACTATCGCGGTTTTCAGGAGGGGGTTACCGTCTACTTCCCCATTTTTGTGCCTGGCGCGCTCTTTCACCTCGGTGATGGCCACGCCGTGCAGGGCGATGGTGAAATTGTTGGCACTGGCATTGAAATCTCTTTTGATGTGCAGTTTACGGTAGAAGTACGCAAGGGCAAAAGCATCAACTGGCCCCGCGCCGAGAACTCGGATTATATTCTCGCGGCGGGTAACGCGCGACCGCTGCATCAGGCGGTGCAACATGCGACAACAGAGCTGCTGAAGTGGTTGGATGAGCTCGGTTTGGAGAAACGCGCGGCGCACATCTTGTTGGGGCAAGCGGTAGAGTACGATATGGGCAATGTGTTTGATCCCGCGTATACGATGGTGTGTAAAATCAAAAAGTCAATATTGCAGGACATTGGGCTGCTGCCAACTGATGAACACTGAGAGGGACACTACAGTCAATGGCGGTTCATTTCTAGGGCTGCCATGGTCCTGAGATTCAATAGCGGTGTCATCACGCCGCCGGAGGCGGGGAGGACAACCCCCGTATCGTAAAGTTTCATTGCAGCAATGGTGGCATGCGCGACATCTTCGGGGGTGCCAGGGCGTACCATAAAAATGTAACCCTTCTCCGCTGCCTCTTCATAATCGGGGATACGGACGCGCGAGAGGTCGGTATCGATGACACCAGCAGCGATGCCGTTTACCTTGATGCCGTGCGCAGCCAACCGTCCGGCATAGGCACGCATGCTCATTTCTAACCCGGCTTTTGAGATGCAGTAGGCGGTGCGATTGTCGGATGCCATCGTATCGGAAATTGAGAGGGTGTAGATAATGCACCCGCGAATCTGGTTTTTCACCATGTAATTCGCGACGCGTTGTGCCAGAAAGTGGGGTGCCTTGAGATTGGTATTAACGAGCAGGTCGAACTGTGCCGGCGTTTCCTCAAGAATGTCAGCGATGCGGGTGATGCCAGCGTTGTTGATGAGGATATCCACCTTCCCGAAGGCATTAAGTGCGGTGTCAAGCAATTTTGGGTGTGCATCCAGGTCGCTGATGTCAGCCTGTATGATGACGGCTTTTCTGCCGAGGGCTTCAACAGCGTTTTGGACCTCCTCGGCGGCGGTTCGATTCTGGTTGTAGTTGATGAGTACGTCGGCACCTTGGCGTGCCAATTCGATGGCAATGGCGCGCCCTATGCCGCGGCTGGAGCCTGTTACGATTGCGGCAGTGTCTTCAAGTGAAACGTCTGTTGCGAAGAATCCAAGGTCTGTGTGTGTTGGCATGTTGTTTCTCCTATGTGGATGGAACACGGCGTGTGCCTACTATTTTGTGGGCTTTCTAAAAACCCTACTACTTTTAATCTGAGTACGGATCGGCAGCATCACGGAGGGCATCTCCTAAGAAGTTAAAGGCGATAACGACAACGAGTACGGGGAGTGCTGGGAAAATCAACCAGGGGTAATGGAGCAGCACCGTGACGCGTTGTGCTTCCTCCAGCAGCACGCCCCAGCTCGTCATTGGCGGGCGGATGCCCAATCCTAAGAAGCTCAGCGCGGTTTCACCCAGAATCATACCGGGGATAGCGAGTGTGGCGATAACAATGATATGGCTATAGCACCCTGGAAGCAAGTGCTTTGTGATGATGTGCCAATGTCCTGCGCCTGCCGCGCGCGCCGCCAGCACGAAATCGCTTTCCCGATACGCCAAGACCTTTCCACGGACCTGCCGTGCCAACCCACCCCATCGGATAATTGACAAAATAATCGTAATTCCGAAGTAGATCTGGATGCTGGACAAGCCGGGCGGCAACGCGGCACCGAGTGCCATCCAAAGCGGGATGTCCGGGAATGCTGACAGGATTTCGATGATACGTTGGATAAGATTGTCTACCCAACCGCCCCAGTATCCGGAGATGGTGCCGAGGATAGAGCCGAGGACGATGCTTAAAAACACGCCGACGAGGCCGAGGGTCATGGAGACGCGCCCGCCATATATCATCCTCGAAAGCAGGTCGCGTCCCATCCGGTCTGTGCCTAACAGGAACATCGGTCCCGCGGAACTGAACAGATGCTGCCTGCCCGCTGCATCTTTGAAAAAGAATTGCACTGGATGACGTTGTGTGAGGTCTTTGGTGAATTCTAACTCAAGGCTTTCCGGGTTGCGCACGGATTTTAAGCCGTGGACATAGAAGCCGTCGCGAGGTGAAAAATGGAGGCGTTGGGGCGGCACGTGCCGCAGGCGCATGTTAATTTCGTTATAGTGATAGGGTGCGAAAAAGTCCGCGCCGATAGCGACAATGTAAAAAAGAAGTAGGAGCCCACCGGCAATAACGCCCATCTGATTTTTGCGGAACCGCCGCCATATAAGTTGACGGTAGCTCAATTGCCCGATTTCTGCGGAGGGCTGTTCCGCATCCATTGGTTCTATTTGTTGAGAGGTCTGTATATTATTCATAACGAATTCTCGGGTCGACCCAAGCCAGTGCTATATCCGCCAGCAGGTTGCCGATAACCAAAAGCAGGCTGAGCAGCGTAATCAGCGTTCCTGCGAGGTAGATATCTTCATTCAGCAGGCTCTGTAAGAGAATGGGACCGACTGTTGGCAACCCCAATACAATAGAGACAATCGCGGAGCCGGAGAGGATGCCCGGTAAGCTCATCCCCAAAATGCTGATGAGCGGATTAATCGCGATGCGCACCGCATGCTTCCCAACAACAATCACCTCTTTAAGCCCCTTTGCACGCGCGGTTTGGACGAACGGCTGTCCGAGCACATCCAATAGGTTACCACGCATTATCCGCATCAAGCTTGCAGTGCCGTTAACCCCGACGACAATCACAGGAATCCAGAGGTGTTTGAAAAGGTCCGTTAACTTGCCCCATGTCCACGGTGCCCCTTCATAATATGAGGAGAATAGCCCAAATAGGGGAACGCCGAAGATGTCGAACGCAAACACCATCAATGATAACGCCACCAAGAACGAGGGCAATGACATCCCGACAAAACTCAGGAATGTGAGAAAGTGATCTGACCATTTGTACTGATGCGTTGCGGAATAGATGCCGAGCGGGATAGCGACAACGTAGGTGAAGATCAGCGAACCGATGGAGATAATCAGCGTGAACGCAATTCTATCCCATATCAGTTCATGCACCTCGCGTTTATACTCAAAGGACTCGCCAAAGTTGCCGCGCACAAAGCCACCGATCCAGATGAGGTAGCGTTTCCACAGCGGCTCGTTCAAGCCATAGCGTTCGCGCAGTTCCTCAACGTGTGCAAGCGAACTGCTATCGCCGAATTCCTCCTCCAACCGCTGAATTTCCCGGTCGAGGTAATCGCCTTGCGGGAGCTGTATGATAATAAAAGAGATAATAGAAATCGCTATGAGTGTTGGCAGCGCGAGCAGACATCGGCGAATGATATACGTAACTATTTTTTTGCCTCCTCTATCCAACACTGTTCGGGGTAACTGGTGGCGGGTGTGACAATCGCCCAGGGCCCCAAAATCCCATCGTTTGGCACGTTATGAAAATGGTTCGCGACGACCAGGAGTGAAGGGGAACGTCCCGCCGAACCGAGGTGAAACGGCCCTTCGTCAATATGAATTCGGACTGCGTCCCGAACGTATTGATGCCGCTGTTTTTCGTCGGGTTCTCGCTTAATCGCATCGTATAAGTCAAGCAACCGCTTTAGCGGCCCGGTGGGTGGTTCTCCTTTTTCGCCCCCGGTTTCATACCATTTGCCTACTTTGGGGTGCCAATACTTCGCCAACGTCGGAAACACCCAATCCGGATAGGTAAACAGATCCATTTCTGCTTCGCCGTGCATGCTGATTGTGAATTTGCCGAGCGTGCGGCGCAGACTCAGTTCGGCACCGGGGGGTGTATAGAGCAGTGTTTTTAAGCCGAGCTGTTCCCACCCTTCCTGAATAATTAGCCCGATGTCGTTCTGTTGGCTGTTTCGATTGGAACTGGGTACATCCATGAGCATCTCAATCCGTTCGCCATCTGTACGCAGCCTATAGCCGTCTTTATCCCGTGCTGTGAGCCCCATTTCATCTAAGAGGCGGTTTCCCGCGTCAATATCAAAGTCTGCATCGGCTTTCTTCCATTCCTCAAACAACGTTTGCCCGTCTTCATCGGCGAAGTGCCATCCTTCTTGGCTCACGGTTGCTGCCTGTGGTTCTAACAAGCCGCGCCATGCGATTTCGTTACATTTTTCTCTGTCAATGCCGTAGGCGAGAGCCTTCCGGAACCGCTGGTCGCGGATGATTTGTCTTAGCACAGGGTCGGGTGCTGTCCAGTTAATCAAGATAGCGGGTTGTGCGCCAGCGGTGCTTTTCCATCGGCGAACTTTGTACCCACCCTTCTCCTGCCCTTTCAGATAGAGTGCCAAATCTCGCAACTCCATACCTCTATATTGACAGTCGATCTCCCCTGCGAGGATTTTGAGTACGCGCACCTGGGGTTCGGGTACCAAACTGGTTTTGACTTTGTCAATGTAAGGGAGTTGCCTGCCGAGTGTATCCACGACATAGTAATACGGATTCCGTTCAAGTTCAACACGAAATCCGCCTTTTTCATATTTGGTGATGCGCCAGGGCCACAACGTCGGACGTTCGGGGTTTTGGTGCGGCAAATCTTTCTTCTCAAATTGGATAAAGTCTGAATATGCCGCCGTATCATCCGGGTGAAACTGCGTCATATAGTGCTTCGGGATGTTGTATTTGTTGCACCACCAAAAACCTGTCGCCAGCCAAAGCGGGACGAGCCAGTTCGGCCCGGCGAACTTCATCACAATCGTGTAGTCATCGGGCGTTTCGACTTCCATTGGCATGCCGTTTACCTTGCACCAGACAGGCACGGGGTATTTGTTCCGTTCATCAAGGCAGAGTTCATAATAGAAAGCGAACGATTCTGAAGTGTACGGATGTCCGTCTGACCATTTGACACCCTTGCGGAGGTATAACGTCAGCACACTGCCGTCTTCGTTAAATTCCCATGATTCAGCTAAGCCGGGTTCCAAACCGGAGGCATCAAATTTCCACCGGATGAGTGGTGCATAGCCTGCTGTCATCTTCCACGTACCTAGCTCTGGATGTATGTGGAATCGGTGCCACGTGCCCCCGTAAGGGCCAGGGCGTTCATAGCCATCAAAATTGGTTTTGGCGACGAGTGGATTTTGCGGCAGTCGCTCTGAAAGGGGGGCCAGTGTGCCCTCCGCGACCTGTTTTGCCCACATCGGTGCCTCTTTCGCCTCAAGCCCGTTTGGGAAATCAGACATATCTTCCAACCCCCTGTTTTGGAAAAAATCTGAACACCCCGCAATGAAGATTAGCAAGATGGGCAGGACGCTAATGAATTCTAGAGCTGCCCGAGGGATTTCTATGGTTTCCTTGTGCATCTCAAGCGTCCTCCTCACGCTTCGCGAGCGAATCAGTGAACATACCTAATTCTTGAGAGACGCTTGCAAAGAGTTCGTCAATAGACTTCGCATGCAGTTCGGCTTTTTCATAAATCAACTGTCTGCCGTAGATGTTGTTGACCTTGTGTCGGAAGTCCAAAAGGGCTTCTAATCGGAGAAATGTGTTTTGGGAAATCACGGGCGGGCGTTCCGGTCGCTGTTCTGTCATTTGTGCGAGGAGGCCTTCCGGAAAAATATGCCACCTATCCCCGGTTGGCACGTGCGTGTCCACCTCCCGAGCAATCCGCTCAAAAATGTTCTCTATGCCTCTGTAGACATCGGCGAGGTCTGTGGCAATCGTATTTTCGATGAATTCTCTCGCCTGAACAGGCAGCACGTCAATATTTTCCAACCCTCTCTGGATTCTTTCAAGCGTTTCCGCTATGTGCGTAAGTTCATCGTTGATGCGTTGTGTCAGTTTTTTTCGGTTCATTTCGTAAATCTCTCCCGCCTCGGTGGGGAACACTTGTCGCTGAAGATGCTTGTACAGCGTCTGCCACAAGACCGGGTGCCCGCCCTTTTCGATAGGAATCGCTTGGTGTTTGACACGCGATCGAAAAAGCCCTGTCGACATATCAAAATTAATTATGTCTATTTTGAAATCCGACTCAAAATTCATAAGCGTTCTGCGCGCCTTATCGTATACATCATGAGAGAGGCCCGACACGGCAATATCAATGTCCGATGCTTTGGTGAACCCAATCGGCTCGGTCAGTGAACCGAAGACAGCGACCTGGGTTGCGCCGAACTGTTCATAAAGAAGCGTAGCCACCTGATGTGCAGTGTGCCAGGCACGGCGGAGCAATACCTCATCCACTTTTCGGCTTTTCCAGAGGTGCTCCAGCCGATTTCTGCAGGCAACAAGTGCCTCTGGAGACATCTTTTGTGTTGTCTGATGTTGCATCAGAAACCTCCGACGAGAGCTACAGTGCAGCGCCAGACGCATCTTGCACTCTCAATACTGCGGCAAAGGGTATGTTCCCCCTGCTTTGCAGGGGGGTTATACCTCTCTGCGCCCAAATGCGATGGGCAGTACGCTAATGAAATTCAGAGCTGCCCGAGGGATTTCTATGGTTTCCTTGTGCATCTCAAGCGTCCTCCTCACGCTTCGCGAGCGAATCAGTGAACATACCTAATTCTTGAGAGACGCTTGCAAAGAGTTCGTCAATGGATTTTGCATGTGCTTCGGTTTTTTCATAGCTCAATTCTTCACCATAGATGTTATTAAACTTGTGTCGGAAGTCCAAAAGGGCTTCTAATCGGAGAAATGTGTTTTGGGAAATCACGGGTGGGCGTTCCGGTCGCTGTTCCGCCATTTGTGCGAGCAGGTCTTTGTGCCACCTATCCCCGGCCGGCACCTGTGCATCTACCTCACGGGCAATCCGCTCAAAATTTTTCTCTATACCCGTATAGACAGCGGCGAGTTTTTTCACTATTGATTCTTCTATATAGGGTTTGGCGGCAACGGGAAGCACGTCGATGTCTTCCAGTGCTTTCGCGATTCCGCCAACAGTAGATTCTATTTTTGCAAGTTCATCGTTGATGCGTTGTGTCAGTCTTTTTCGGTTCATTTCGTAAATCTCTCCCGCCTCGGTGGGGAAAACTTGGCACTGAAGATGCTTGTACAGCCCCCGCCACAGGACAGGAGGCATCCCCTTTTCTATCGGAATCGCTTGGTGTTTGACCCGCGCTCGAAAAAGCCCTGTCGACATATCAAAATTAATTATGTCTATTTTGAAATCTGACTCAAAATTCATAAGCGTTCTGCGCGCCTTATCGTATACATCATGAGAGAGGCCCGACACGGCAATATCAATGTCCGATGCTTTGGTGAACCCAATCGGCTCCGTCAGTGAACCGAAGACAGCGACCTGGGTTGCGCCGAACTGTTCATAAAGAAGCGTAGCCACCTGATGTGCAGTGTGCCAGGCGCGGCGGAGCAATGCATCATCCACTTTTCGGCTTTTCCAGAGGTGCTCCAGCCGATTTCTGCAGGCAACAAGTGCCTCTGGAGACATCTTTTGTGTTGTCTGATGTTGCAAACGAAAAATAGATTTTGGCATCACTAAACTCCCTGTAGTTCCAGTGTATCGCTGTGATGGCAAGCCACCTGGACACCCGGTGCCACCTCTTGGAGCTGCGGTGTTTCGGTCTTGCATAAGTCGGTTGCGTAACGGCACCGTGGGTGAAAATGGCACCCAGTGGGCGGCTGGGACGGATCTGGCACATCGCCCTCAAGTCGAATCTGTTGCCGTTTGCGTTGCGCACTCGGGTCGGGGAGTGGCACGGCAGATATTAACGCCTCTGTGTAGGGGTGTTTGGGCGACTGATAGAGCGTCGCTGCATCGCTAATCTCCACAATCCTGCCGAGGTACATCACAGCCACGCGGTCGCTGATATGTTCGACAACGCTCAGATCATGTGCGATAAAAATATAGGAGAGCTGGAACTTTTCGCGGAGTTCCGCGAGCAGATTGAGAATCTGTGCTTGCACGGAAACATCAAGTGCGGACACCGGTTCATCAGCGACGATGAGTTCGGGTTGAAGTGCGAGGGCGCGCGCGATGCCGATGCGCTGGCGTTGCCCGCCACTAAAGGCGTGCGGGTATCGGCGCATATCCTGCGGGCGCAAGCCTACGGAGTCGAGGAGTTCAACGATTCGATCTTCGAGTGCTGGCCCTTTTGCGGTGCGATTGACGCGCATCGGTTCACCGACAATATCCGCGACAGTCATCCGTGGGTTGAGCGATGCGTGCGGATCTTGGAAAATCATCTGAATACGCCGGCGGAAAGGCAGCATTTCCCGATGCGTCAACTGTGCCAGATCCACCTGTTCCTCACCGAAGATGAAACTCCCACTTGTGGGTGGCATTAACCGGAGCAGACATCGCCCGGCAGTTGTCTTTCCACAGCCACTTTCACCGACGAGCCCGAGGGTTTCTCCGCGTTGGACATCAAAGTTGATGCCGTCTACCGCTTTGACATATCCTACGGTGCGTTGAAAGATGCCTTTCTGTATAGGAAAGTATTTTCGGAGGTCTTTCACCTCAAGGAGTTTTGTCATTTTTTTGTCGTTGTCAGTACTGCGTCCAGTAAAGTTTTTTTTTGATTTCTAAGTCACTGAAAACCCCATTGAGGTTCTTATGAAACCTCCGACGAGAACTACAGTGCAGCGCCACACCCATCTTGCACTCTCAATACTCCGCAAGGAATAACGAATAACTAATCTGCGTGAAGCCAGCACCTCACCGCGTGTTTTCCGTTGTCCCTATCTACAGATTCTTGTGTCCCCTGCCCCAGGGTGGGTTGGGAGTTGCTTTTTGTGTTGATTACGCCGAGGTCAGGCATCTGTCCGCATTCAGGCATCCGTTCGGGGCACCGCGGCGCAAATGAACATCCGACAGGAAGTGCCAACGGATGTGGCACAGTGCCAGGGATAGAGGGTAAGGTTTTCTGTGCCGTTCCGCCGAGTGCAGGGATAGACTGGAGCAAGCCGCGCGTGTAAGGGTGCATCGGTTTGTAAAAGATGTCATCCACACTTCCTTTTTCGACGACGCGCCCTGCGTACATCACGACGACTTCGTCAGCGAGTTCTGCGATAACCCCGAGGTCGTGGGTGATGAGCATAATCGCCATCCCCATCTCGGCTTGAAGTTCCTGCATGAGGGCGAGCACCTGGGCCTGGATGGTGACATCCAGTGCGGTTGTCGGCTCATCTGCGATGAGGAGCGCGGGCGAGCAACACAGTGCCATAGCAATCATCACGCGTTGGCGCATACCCCCGGAGAGTTGATGCGGGTATTCATCAACGCGTTGTGCTGGGGCAGGTATGCCGACGCGTGCGAGCATCTCAATTGCACGTTCACGCCCCGTTTTTTTGTCGACATGTTCGTGTAATACAATGGCTTCGGCAATCTGGTTTCCGACGGTATACACGGGATTGAGGGAAGTCATCGGCTCTTGGAAGATGATGGCAATTTCGTTGCCGCGGATAGTGCGCATCAACTCGCTTCGCGGGGACACCTGCACGATGTCCAAAGGTTCATCCGGGTTTCCGTTGCGATAAAACCGAATTTCGCCCGCTTCAATCCGCCCCGGCGATGGAACGAGTTGGAGCAGTGAGAGCCCAGTGATACTTTTCCCACAGCCACTTTCACCGACAACACCGACAGTTTGTCCACGTGCAATGGAGAAACTGACATCGTTCACAGCGTTTACGATGCCGTCGTCCGTTGGAAATACCGTCTTTAACCCAGAAATTTCTAACAAAGAGTTTTTCATAACACATCCAACAGAATAAAAAAGTTGTTCATTAAAATTCACAACTTGGGTTATTCTACACAAAACACGGTTGTGTGTCAACTGTTTTCTCTAAATTTTACGACAGTGTGGAAACTGAGAACTGATAGCAGTTGCTGTGGGGGGTGTCTGTTTTTTCGAGAAGAACAGGAAGCCTGGAATTCGATTCCTTCCAGGCAGTTTGTAGTGGGGATGGAAGGCAGAGAAGGGAAATCCAGGTTGAAAAAGAAGAGCGCGGTTAAATGAAGGTTAAAAATTTAATTCCGTAAGAATGTTGCATCAGAAACCTCCGACGAGAACTACAGTGCAGCGCCAGACCCATCTTGCACTCTCAATACTCCGCAAGGAATAACGAAAAAATGGACAGGCGATGAAGCACCTAAACTAGGTCTGTGGTATCAGTTGTGTCCACTGTCGCCTTCTGCGTCATGCTCACCCTTGCTTTCGCTACCGCTATCTCCGCTGGTGCCCACTTCGGGATGGGCAGTCCACGCGTTAAAGTCCGTGCTGGTTGCTACGAGTTCGATGGCTCTTTTTTCACCGGGGGCGAGATTGCCTGGAGTCGTCGGTCCGAGCTCTTTTCCGTTTGACAAGTGAACTTCAACGCGGACTTGCTGCAAAGTTTCGGAGGTTGTATTTTCCACGGTACCTTTGAAGGAATTGCTTTGCGCGTCGTAGGCTAAAATCAGTCGCGCTCCGTTTCGAACCTTATCGTATTGCTCGTTTAGCGTGAATTCAGTGTTAGATTCTTCGCCTTGGTCGCCAATAGGCAGTTCGCTTGTCCTTGAACAGCCGTTAATAATGGCAACCCCCAATACGATGGCAATGGCGGCGAGAATGCTGTGAATGCGATTCATGAATGTGCTCCTTTTTGGAAGATATAGGTTGTGCAAGTTCATTTTTGGCGAAGCTTGCAAGCCAAGTTGTGAATTTTAATGAACAACTTTTTTATTTCTTACATGACTTGCTATTCAAATTTTCAACGAACTGCGGTTGGATATGAAGGCCATTCGGCCCGACAATATTTGATTCAGCGGCGGCTAAAGGTATGACACCCCTGCAAAGCAGGGGCAAATACCATAGTGAATGCTCCTACAACTTTGTTTTAATGTGGCTCCAAAACACCGTTAATTTTTCGTTGGCAGTGCCTGGTGGATAGACAGCAAAAGTCGTGTCGACGGTGTCCTTGACTGTATCTGCGGCGCGGGTGCTCCACATCTCTGCAGAATTTAACGTTGCATCAAAGAAGTGGTTGAGGCTGGGCCGGGCAACGATTGCCTCGCGCTGTGATGTATTTCTGGCAACCGGTCCGGTGTCCGTTTCTGTTTGGGTGTCTTTAAGCAGTGCCCAAGAAGCCGGTGAGATGCGCGAGTGTCGGAGTCGCGTTTGTTCCATCGCTGTCAAGTTGGGTTCTATTTGCTGTGGGTTCGTAAAAAGCGCGAGTTGTACAAGGACACCTGTAGCAATGAGATAACAGAGCAGGGCGATGGCGTTGACAAACTTGGGGGATATCTCTACCTTTAACAGTTCAAGGCTCCACGCTATCGGATTCGCGAAGAATGCAACGTGTCGGCGTTTGTGCAGATTCCGGACGCGCTGCTGAATGTTACTAACGAGTTCCGGCGGGGGGAGAGGTGCTGCTAAGTTCTCTAATACGGTTGCGGTTTGCCATAACCCTTCATACTCAGATTGACACGCCGTGCAGGCTCGCAAATGTTGCAAAAAGGCACTGCGTGACACACCCTTTGCTATAGAATCTTGCTCGTGGGCTTTCAATATTAAATGGGGTAGATTTCTACGAGTCTGTTCGCAATTCATTTGAAACTCTCCGTTTGGGCGTTGCCGCGCTAAGCTGCGCATGAAAGCAGGGGCGTATTGCACTTCGCAATCCCATGATTAAAATCAGAGGTAGTATTTGCTCAGTTTCACCTTGAGATTTTTCAACGCCTTGTTCAACCGCGATGCTACCGTGCCTTCCGCGCAGTTTAAGACTTCGGCGATTTCCCGGTACTTGAGGTGTTGCATATAGTACAACGTAACCACCTCGCGCTGCTTTGGAGGTAAGCAATTGATGGCTTCCTGAACTATCTCATTCTGCTCCGCTTTGAGTACCACGCGCTCGGGGGACTCCTTGTCGGAAGCAATATCCCGGATTTCAACTTCTTCGGTGTAAGCGGCAATCTTTCGGTCGCGGGATTGCGCTTTTCGAATCGACTGCTGGCACGTGTTGATGCCAATGCGATAGAGCCACGTTCCGAACTGTGATTTGAATTGAAACGATTGAATGGACTTGTATGCCTCTAAAAAGGTTTCCTGCGTTGCATCCGCAGCGTCCTCCGGGTTGCCGAGCATCCGATAGGCCAGCCCATAAATCTTGGCATGGTGGCGATTGACTAACTCATTAAATGCCTCAGCATCGCCCTCTACTGCTTTCTGCACGTAAACATCATCTGGAATCATATTTTTAATTCTCGCCTTGCAAGCTGTTGCTTTCAAACCAACTTGTTGGGATATTGTCTAGTTTGTTGCATCAGCGTTTCGC
This sequence comes from uncultured Poribacteria bacterium, assembly GCA_958295855.1. Lineage (GTDB taxonomy): Bacteria > Poribacteria > WGA-4E > WGA-4E > WGA-3G > CATQHH01. The sequence continues at coordinate 3,994,601 of OY282383.1, forward strand.
TTCCTTCATTTTTTTTGCGAATAAAGGAATTAATACCAAATTATCAGTTAATTTCTGGGCGACCGCCAGGCAGTACAGTGTGCCGTAAAGCGTTTTAGCGCACCACTTTTAACGATGATTGCCTCCGGACGCAGTACCGTGGCATACGAAGTCAGCAGCGCAATTGTATCAAGCAAAGCATTGTAGCCCGACATGCCGGAGATATCAATGTAGATTTTGGTGAACGGTTCGCCCAACTCAAGTGCTGCTCCGACATCGAAGCCATCAAGGACTTGAAAATGAAGTTCAGGGTACATTTTTCTTGCGCGTTCAATACATTTGGAACTGATGTCAGTGCCAATAATTTTTTTACACTGGGGGGCAATCAACGTCGTTGTTGTCCCCCATTCGCAGCCGATTTCCAACACAACATCGTCCGAATGTACCCACACCGGAATCGTTTCGCGGTATTCTTTAACGCCCCGTGTTGCAATGAACTGGGTTCGACTCTCGAATAATTGATTTTTGCTTGCCATGGAATCCTGTCAGTTTAAGATTGCCAAAACCAGCGGTTTAGGCAGTGTCGCACGCCTCGCAGACGAGGACGAAACGTTTGGTGCCGTTTGTTTCAAACTCTGTCTCGTAATCGTGGCTGACTGGCTCATTGCCACGCAACCGATCTTCGCGCCGCCGGTGTGATTTCTTCTGATACTTGTTCATGCCGAAGAACTTGTTTCGTTTTGCCATCTGTTTCCTCTGGTTTGTTCGTAACGGTTAATCAGGACTAACAGGTTTTCTCAATCAAACTTCAGTTGCTCCGTGACTCTGCGGAGTGCCTCGTTTATTTTTTCTAGCACCTCAGTCGATGGGGATTCTCCCTCGGCGGTAATTGCAATGCGAAACTTAAAGTCAAGTTCAGGGGCGATGGTAGCGAGATGGCTGACCGTTTCAGCCAAATCTTGAATTTCGATTTCAGTGAGGTGCGATTCAGCATGGCACATCCACGCCGGCTGCCGCACCCGAATTTTGTAAAAGCCGTCGGTTTCGGTTAAAGACTCATCATCTGAGGCGATTATGCCATTCTTAATAGCGGATTCTACAGCGTAGCGAAACACATCATCAGGAATGGAAACGCCCCTCTTGGCTTCAAGTGTCTTTTTAATCAACGCGAGCGTTGGCTGGCCAGATTCCCAAGCGGATTCTACGTCAGTGCCAATGATGTCACTTGGCTCTATGGTTACTGGTGCTTGGGATACCCTTAAACCGACTCGATCGGCTTCAGCCGCATCACAAGGCCACTTGGCCGCTTTATTGGTAAATTCAAAGAGATTTTTAGCCAATGCTTCGTTGACAGCATCGATAATCACTGGCCACGGAATCGGTGAACCCTTGCGTGTGGCTAACGCGTCCATCAATTTACTGACATAAGAAGTTTCGTTCTCCCAGGCATCAGGCAGGGCCTTGTGGCTGAGTTCGGAACCGCTGATGGGCACTAGCGGCGCGAGTAATTCCAAATCATCGGTTATCTCCGCGTCAGGCATGACCTCTTTAAGATAGGCTTTGCTGTCACCGCGGGCCATCAGTAAACCGTTCTGAACCGCGGCCTGAATGGCATCCAGGAGAACCTTGTCAGATGCGAGTTTCGGTGCCTCATTTCCGTTAAAGAATTCCCGAATTGCCGCCACCGTTGTCGGGACATTCTCGCCTTGCCAGATGCCCGGCAATTGGCCGGGGCACAAAAACTCAGGAGTGAGGTTTTGGAGTTCCGCATGTTCAATCGGAACGATTTCTAACTCTTTTTTCCAATAGGCTTCATCAGCAGCGGGTGCTTCTCGCCAGTAGGTATGCTGCGAGCCATCTGGACGTACGGTGCGCAGCACGATCTGCCCTTCCGTAACGCCTCGCCGAAGGGTGTCAACGAATACCTGTCGATTCAACAAGCGAGGGAGGCGGGGGAGACTAGCAAACATGCGATGGAGCCCTTGGACAGGTTTTGCGGTTTCATCTTCTCCCCACAACGCAAAGTAGCTATCTGGTGTGAGCAGGTCTGGATCCAGCGCGGTGATGAGCAATCTCTCTTCTTCCATCAAAAAGGTTTTCACGCGTTCAAAAGGTGATTCTGGGCCCGGCGGTAACAGCCGGGTTCTAATGTCGCCATCTTCGTCAACTGCAACTAGCACGCCATAAGTTGATGTGACAGAATCTAAAATACCAGTTTCATCCGCTTGCTTGCGCTGTAGGAGGAGTGCCTTCTGTGTGCCGCTCAAAAGGTTCATCTCATCACTGCTTTCGATACCTTGCCAGCCAAGGATTTTCCGAATGCGTTGGCGCAACCCTGCCAAGAGTGAGTTTTCGGGGGCAAGAACGATGACGCTGTTCCCGTAAGTCCGCTGAAAAAAGGCTTTCAGTGCTGGCGAAATCTTCTCGCCCGGTACCGCTGCATGTTCAGGGCCTATAATGACGAAGTGGAGTTCTGGCGTGTCCGGAATATCGGTAGGTGATTGGGGCAACAGGTGCCCCTTGACCTTATTTTCGTTCCTACCGAGGGCGGCATCTCTTATCCGCTTCACCAGATTTTCGTTGATTCGGTCTTCGGTGAGTCTCGCCATTGCGCGGACATGCATGTTGGTGAGGTTAGGCGTTGTCCCCAGAGCCCAGATGCGCTCGTTTTCTTTCAGAAACCAAGAGGCTGCGCGCCACTCCGCAAGCCCTTTCTCTACCGACATCACGTCAATGTCGGCGTGTGCGAGCAGCAGATGCAGGTCTGCCAATTCTGCTTTTTGCCCCATGGGTTGTGAGTGCAAGAAGGTCGAAAGGACTGCGACTTCAATTTCGCTGGATGTGAGGAGGGGCAATGTCTTCTGAATGCTGCGAGCTTTTTCGAGTTCACCTCTGAGAATTGGTGTCCACTGAGTGCCTTCATCACAGGCGTTAATGAGTTCTTGAACGGCATCCGACAGTTCGGTATTGGTGGTGAGGAGTGCATTCGGTCCAACAAACGTCGCGGTGTCTTTTCCGGCAGCAGCTTTCAGCAGCAGCGCGAATGTCCGAAACATCCCACGTGTCCCCTGGAATCTATCCAACTGTGTCCATTTTTGATAGAAAACCTCGATGAGATCTGGGTGAAATGGATAAGAGCGCAAGAGTTCATCATAAGCCTCCTGTCCCTTGTGTGAATCGCGGAGTGAGAGCTTTTGTCTCGCAGCGATGAGGCCATCCACAATGGCACGGCGTGTTTTCTCAGGCGGGACATATTCAAACAAGCGCCGGCGCAGCAGTTCCGAAATGTCTTTCCGCGACACAGGTTCTACGGTGTGGTCCAAACGCCGAAACACACCTTCAAGCATATTTAAGACGCGACCGCCGGTCGCATCGTCGGCGATAATATCGGAGGTGATGAGGCTTGCGACGATTGCCGCGCGATCGACTTTGCCGACGGCTTGTGTCAGGCCTTGAAAAAAATCCTGGAGGATGCCGAACCGTCTCGGGTCATCATTAACAGCACCGCGTGTATACATGAGTGCTTCATCTAGCAAGATGAGAGTGGAAAGCCCTTCTGATGTCGGTGCTTTCAAGAGGTCAACAAGAAGGGGTTCAGCGGGTGTGATGTAGTTGGCTTCATGCCAGGCGACCTTGGCGAGGCCTTCATCGCCGGCAAGTTGATATGCCAAGGCACCCCACGGGGTTCGCACCTGCCGTTGCTTACCCTTAGGACTTACGACTGAAAGCCCGTTTTTTACATCGAATTTATCGAACGGGAGGAGGGCGACTCTCGCCTGCGGTACTGTGTCTAAACCGCTGAATCCCAGAAACTCCTGCACGGTGGCATGTGTTTGCAATTCGGTGCCGCGCTCCGCCAAATGCAGCAGCGCAATGAGTGCATGGGTTTTGCCGCCGCCGTAAGCAACTTGAACGCTGATGACCGGGTTTCCGCCTTGTCCGGCTAACCGTTGGAGTACGTCTCGCGCCAAGGTTTTGAGATTATAGGTAGGATAGGTGCGGTCGAAAAAGAGATTGGGTACCCGATAGACGTTGGGGGCTTCCCTTGTCCGCACAGCGTAGAGGTCGGCGGCGAACTCGGCGAGTTCAAGCGTGCCTTGTCGGACATCATCTCTTAAGATACAGTGTTCGTGCCAGGCGTTACTGCCCATGGGTTCATTCCTCTTCCAAGTCTTTGAGAATCTGCGCGATGATAGGTTGAAGCGGAGGAATCAGTTCCGTAACAACTTCCCAGACGATAGCGTCGTTAACATCAAAGTACACAGGGAGAATCCGAGCTCGCATTCCTGCCATCTGCCGCCATGGCACTTGTGGGTACTCTTGCCGAATCGTCTTGGGAACATTCTTCGTTGCTTCCCCGATAATTTCAAGTTTTCGGACGACAGCAGAAGCGGTTTTATCATCAGCGGCAAACGCATCAAAACCTATTCCTTCAACGAATGTCTGAGCAGCACCCATCGCTTCAACAATGTCCTTCAGATAAAGTCGGTAGTTTCTCATAAGTGTATCGCTTGTTTTAACACAGCAGCGCGATTGAGACGTGGCGAAGTCCTCCGTGCCGATTTCAAAACTTATCATTTCGCTGAATACGGAAGCACGAAGCTCCTCTCGGAGTGACTCACGAGGCACAACATCCACCTTACATCCGAGTTTATCCTCCAAAAAGTGTTGGAGCCCGACAAGATCAAAGAGATTGGCACCAGCATCCAAATCCACCAAGAGATCCAGATCGCTGTCTGCATGGAAATCGCCGCGTGCGTAGGAGCCGAAGATGGCTTTAACCTGGGCTTTGTACTGCTGGCGGATTTCGTCCTTATCTTCTGCGATTATTTTTTTTAGCTCTGCAATCATGAGGAAACCCCCAAGGCGGTAAGGACTCTGTCTCGAAAATCTGGATCTGTTATTATCCTGTAGCATAGAGCTAGTTTATCATGAATCGCTCGTCGATGTCAACCGAAAATCGGAAAATGTTGTAGCACAAACTGTCAGTTGGTTTGTCAATTTTTAGCAAACCATTGTCATGACGACACTCCATCAAGCGTGAGTTGCTGTTCCGCACTGGTGGTTCCCGAGGGACCCGAGCCGGTGCCACCTGGGAATTTTCCCGGGGCGTAATGCATCAGCGTCTCCAAAAGCGATCTGGCCCCAGAACCTTGTGGACTCGTCTCAATCAGTGCCTGAACGACAGCCTTGAAAAGCGCATTTTCTTGCAGGCCGTGCTCGTCGAAGGAGGCGTTGATTTGCAACTTTTCGCCGGCATCCCAGAGTTTCATGAGCCGATGGATGATGTCTATCATAGGTATTCTGCCAGACGTGTGCGCGTCGCCAACCCGGTCTGAAGGGCGTTCGGTGTGTCCCAATAGTTTCAGGGCATTGCCCGACGCGGCTTTCCGCAAAATGCCGGTGTGCACCGCCCGTAGCTCGTCAAGTGATAACCCGTATCCCTGTGCCAATAGGATACACTCACCCACCGGCGCGTTCTCTGTCCCGAAATGATTCCGGTGCATCAGATAGTAGCGGGTCCATTCGTCTAACGCTTCTGTGCTTGCGCCTTTCAGGATCTGCCCCAATGCAAAGTCCGTGACGATACGGCGTACCTCTGTGAGAAATTCAGTCACCGTGAACGCTTGCCCGTTCATGCGGCGGACCTCCTTGTAGGTAGAGTAGCTTTCCAGTGCGGGGCCGATTGCTGCCCAGACGAAGTCTGGGCCTTGGATTCCCACATCCCAGAAGTATCTGAGGCGTTCGGTAATGCGTTCCTGCATCTCACGCTTGACTTTTCCGTAATGCCCCACTCTGGCCTTTGCAGCCCGCTTTCGGCAGACGAGCCACAGTGAAGTTGCAAGCACGGCAGTTCCCTGCGCGCCCAATTTTCCTTGTCTTTCAGTGTCAATGGGCCAAGATGCGGTGACGACTAGACCTGATTCAAGCATCGCCTTCACAAGAGTTTCCCAAGCGTCTGGCTCTTTGTGAGCGAATACAACAACCATTCTACCATCGTCACTCAATGAGTCATGTGCGGTTCGGAAACTTTCAGCCATGCCTTTCTCGCAGAATTCTTTGCCGATCTTTCCTCTTTTACCGGTTTTGTGTTGCTGAACCAACTCTTCCGATTTCGGTGTGAGCGCATCTGCAAAAACATCAGGAAATCGATTGCCGATAGCACGTCGAAACCACACGTAAAAGAAATCGGAGATATCGGCATAAGGAATTGCGTCGTAGTAAGGGGGATCGGTGACGATGGCATCAACAGATTGCACTCTTAAGTGCTGGCTAGACTGTTGGTGAATATGAGGCGAGCGAGTGTTCCTGATTTTCAACGCGTGAGCTAGAAAACGTTGAATCCAGTTCAACCCGCCTAAGAAATCACCGGTGCTTTCCGAAAAAGGATTAATTTCAGAGAAATCCCAAGTCATAGGAAGCGCGTAACGAGCGAAGGTTTGGCCCTGACATTCACCAACTGTAACCCAAATCGAAAGCATTGAACTATAACAGGCAAGGCGATTGACATTAATAGCGAGATATTTATCAACTGCCTCCATCCATTCTGCTGAATACCCAAGTCTTTCCATCTCATCCCGCGCCCTTCGTGTCCATTTTACAAAAGTCATCAACGCTAGCAACTGCCGTTCCGTAAACAGATCCGACCACGTCTTGAATCCATAATCGGGTAACTGAGAGCCGACAGCCCGGTGCCGATCTTTGCTCGGCAACGGTTCATCGGGAATCCCATGCGGAATTTCCTGAGCAATCGTTTCCAACACTTCCGCGGGTATGTCTGCGGCACTCATATCCGCTGGGGTTGGGGAACGGTATTCCTTGCCATACGTCTCCTGATAGATAACCGTGGTCATCTGTGCTTTGAGGGTGCCTTCTTGTCCGCATCGTTTGATGTAGGTTTTCGGTTGCTGGACTCCGCAAAAGGGGCAAGTCGCCGATGTGCCGGACATCGTTGGTTTATCAACCTCGCTGTCATTTTTCGGCGCGACAATCTCAAATCGGACACGTTTCGTATTGGAATCAGGGCAGAGTTTGAGTGCACGCTTGCCGTTGATAATGACTTTCGTCTGGTTTTTTGTCTTTTTGAGCCTGAGAACGTCAGGACGCTCCCGATTTTCGGGCGTGTCTCTAAGGATTTTCTCCGGCTTCTTACAAACCCACAGCGTCTTGAGCAACGGCACCGTCGCCCCACACTGCGGGTCCTGACAGGGAATAGTTCGGGCCCAGAGGTAGGCGACCGTCGGTTTGCCATCAACTACGGGATAGTATTGCACCAGCTCTTTTAGGGCGTTTTCTAAAACCCACTGTCCCCATAAACGGACATGCTCAGCCAGATCTCCCTTTTTCAGCTCGGGCTGTGCATCAAGCGTGAGCTGAGGGAGTGGTGTCGTTTTTCCGGCGAGCCGTTGCGGATATTCAAGCGTGCATTTGAGGATAAACCAGGCAACAGGGTTATAGTCGTTGGCGATGACTTCACAACCGAGCCGCATCGCTTCAAGCGGGATAGCGCCCCCGCCTGCGAACATATCCATCACTGTCGGTGGGTGTCCGTTGTAAGCCATCTGGATGAGTTCTCGGGCGATGCGGAGTTTATTGAGCCAGCGTCCTTTTTTATCTTTTCTGTCCCAGTCGCCTTGTCCATTTTCGTCACCCCACCGGGTCAGCGAAGCAATCAGGTCGTTACAGAGATATTCACGTTGTTTGTCAGGTAACGGGGATCCGCAAAGGCGTGTGTATTCTTCCTTTATTTTTCGAGGTGCATCGGCGGGATCGGGGAGCAATGTGGCTATCGTGACGGCGCGGCATGCAGCGAGGGGGCGGCGTGCGGGCCAGATGTGGAGCGTGGAGATATGTCCGTGTCGGACATTCTTTTCGTGTTTTGAGTCTGTGGAAACCTTTTTGAGTGGGAAGGCTTCCTCAATAAGTCGACGTGGCACTGTCGTTTTTTCCTTCCTGATGTAAAATTGAATGTCTCTGTAAACTCTATCTCGTGATTTGTATTATATACGCTCTGATTCTCGCATAATGTCACTGGCATTAATCCGGATGCTTCCCGTAGCTGTCGCAATCAGATTGCCAAAGGGGTCTTGGCATCGGTATAACTGTGGTTCGGTGTCACAATGATAGACGACATAGAGCCAGTAGCGATCCCGGTGGTTGATGGCTTGTCGCCATTCATTTGCTGTCAACGTAACGTTCGCAATTCCTGTGCGCCCTTTGACTTCAATGTAACGCACCTCACCGGTTGGGTGTCTCGACTGCAGGTCAAACCCTTTTTTGAGGCTTGGATTAGAAACATCCTTAATTTCGGCTCCCTGCTTGCGTTCATATTCAATAACAGTTTTGAGCGCGATAGCCTCGGTATCTCGGAGTGTTTTTGATGCCCACCCGCCCGGTTCCATCTCAAGTGGGGGTAGGGTGACGAAGGCTCGAACATAGATAGTTACGGGACCCAATTGGGTATTTTCGATGTCCTTGATGAGGCTCGCTTCAGCCGCCTTGCGTTTCGTGTCAAGTGCCTTGAGTTCACGCTCGCAGTTGTTCAGTTTTGTTTGTGCGACAGGCACGTCTTTGGCGACAGCGTCTTTGAGGGTGCGCCGCTGTTCAAGAAGTTCTGACTTCCGCAAGTTAGATGAAATCCGGATCTGTTTCCTTTTGTTATCCAGTTCGGCCTGAAGTTCGTTGCGAATACGCGAAAGTTTGGCCTCTCCAACGTTTTCCCTGATGAAAGTTTTAACGGGTTGCGTTTCGGCTGCGCGGTTAACCCATTCAGGGGCTAGCGGGGTAGGCACATTGCCTTGTGTCGGCATCGGCTGCTGCGGTGTTAATGTCAACAATAGATGCGCCGGTGTTTCCTCATACCGTCCATCTGCAAAGCGTTTGATACCCACAAGCATTTCATCAAGGAGGTGAGGTTCGTCATCCGTTTGGCGCATCACAGGCACCCTCGCGAAATAGAATAGATACGGCTCATCCGCATGTGCATCGAAATAGATTGCTCCGCGTTCACCTTCGGCGTTGAATTTTTCCAAAAAACGGCGCTGCAGTGCGTCAAAAATTGGTTCACCGGGGTGCAGAAAAATTGCTTCTGGTTTCTCGCATCCAGCGGGCAGTGCGAGTTCGCGTGAGAATGTTAGTTGAGCTCGGAGACGCGGAGGATATTCATCAATTGCATTTTGCACATCGGCATTACAAATCCCTTCCATAGTGGCACTTGGAAAAGGTGTGAGTGTGAAACGCTTTTCAATGTTTCCATCAATGCGATAACCGAGATGCGGTGCTGCCTCTTCAAAGAAACTTCGGACATAAGCCGGGAGCATGCGAAGCGTTTCGGCAGATTCTCTCTGCGCCTGAACGTTGCCGAGTAAACGTTTGACATCGCTACAAGCCACCGATTTCTGCTGCCCTTCAAGCTGCTTTTTGACGTTCTCCAGCGTGAATTGATTGTTGATGGCTTGGATTGAAGCATCGGTTTGATTTTCTGTGATAGCTTTCGTGATAAGCTCGGACAAAGAAATTTTGCTGAATTGTTGTCCAATGACATCAAAGACCTTATCGGCATTCAATTCTTCACGCATCTTTTGCATTTTTTCCAGCAGCACTTTCAACACGCGGCCTTCACGGGTATCTTCGGCAACGAGATTTAGCAAAACAACCGTGCGCGCCTGCTTGTATCGGTGAATCCGTCCCATCCGTTGTTCAAGCCGAGCGGGGTTCCACGGAATATCGTAGTTCACCATCAACCAACAGAATTGAAGGTTGATGCCTTCGCCTGCTGCATCGGTTGCGACGAGATATTGTGCGCCGTTCGCATCCCGAAAAAACGCAACCTGTTCTTCGCGTTCACTATACTTCATGCCGCCGTGGATTTGGGCGACTTTTCCGGTAAAGCCCAACGCCTCTAAGCGTTCAATGACAAAAATCATCGTGTCGCGATGCTCGGTGAAAATCAGGGCTTTTGTGTCTGGATACTCCTTTAATGCCTCCCATAGATTCTCAAACTTGCTTTCGGCTTTGAGGTTGTAAACCTTCTTCGCTAACTCGGTGAGTTTTTGAACGTGAAAGAGCTCCGTGTCAAGCTCTGCGAGTGAGCGAGCGGTTGTCGCCTCCGCAAGCGCCTCATCAAACTGCTCCGCCTCTTCCTTTCCATCAATAATTTCTTCCTCATCGCTCGTCTTTTCTTCTCTGATGTCACTGCCCGACATTTTCGCTTGTGCTCTCTCTAGCTGCGCCGTTAACAAGCTTCCGTTTTGGAGACTATGAAGCGTCGTCTGGAGTTTTTCCGCACGTCTGATAAGGCTCTGCCACAGCGCGAACGTTGAACTGGCAAGTCGTCTTTGTAGCACCATCATTGCCATCTTTGCCGCGCTCCGGTTGTATTGGCCAGCGAGATCGAAATATTTCTCACAATATGCTGTGACAGCATCGTACAGTGATTGCTCGCTCACTTCGCCCTGCTTGAGTGGATAGGCAATAGTCCGACTCAACCGAGGCGGGTAAATGGGTTTCTCATCAAAGGTAATCATCTCCTCCTTCATACGCCGGAGCAGATGTTTAGATTTCTCTTCGCCATCCAACCGTTTAAACGCGTTTTGTGAGGCGAGATGCTCAGGTAGAAGCAGTCGCCACAGAAAATAATAGGCATCCTCTTTCCCCATGTGCGGCGTTGCCGTGAGCAACAACAGATTTTTTTGCTGCGCGGCAATCCGTTCGGCAAGCTCGTATCGTTTTGATTTTTTTATTGTACCATCCAACTCGTATCGCGCGGATAGCTTATGTGCCTCGTCAAAGACTACCAGATCGTAAGGTTGCGCTTCAAAGAGACAGTCTTGCATTCGCTTTTGCCGTAATGTATCAAGACTGACGATGGCTAAGCGATTTTTCGCATCTACAAAGGGATTTGTGTTTGCAGCATCAGCACTAGCCAAAATACGGAATTGGAGGCGGAAACAGACCTGTAATTCGCGTTCCCAGTTGCCAATCAGGCCCGCTGGCGGCACAATCAGCACCCGTTCTACCTGCCGCCGGAGTAACTGTTCTTGGATATAGAGCCCTGTCATAATCGTTTTGCCAGCACCGGCATCGTCAGCTAACAGAAACCGCAACGGGGCATGGTTCATTAGATGCTCATAGACTGCGATGAATTGATGCGGCAACGCATCGATGAGGGATGTTTCTGTTGCAAAGATAGGATTGAACAAATAGGCGTGGCGAAGGCGATGCGCTTCAGCAACCAGTCTCACCAGGGTCGCATCTGCCCGAAAAGCATCGGATACAATCTTGAAACGGGTTTGCAGCTCCTGGATAGAATAGGTAAATGACACAGTGTCATTCTCAAAAAAGAGTTGGACAAACGTGTCGTGTGACTCGACGCGACGGATTACCCGTTCCTGCTCTTGATATGTGTCAAGGAGTGATGTACCGGGCTGAAGATCGCCGATATGAATTGTATCTGTTCGCGGGACTGCTAGGTTCATTTCTACCGTCTGAAAACGCCTCGTGTTTTAGATCTTTCATCAATTCGGTTTCTGCTCCGCTTTTTCCGTTGTCAAAAGCGGGTTTCTTATTATCGGTAGGAGCGATCTCCGAATCGCGACATTGGTAGGAGCGATCTCCGAATCGCGAACTCCTAATTCCGGTTGCATAAGAAACCTCCGACGAGAGCTATAGTGCATTGCTGTACCTATCTACCATTCTGAATGCACGTCGCAAATGTAAGAAATAAAAAAGTTGTTCATTGGCCATTCACAACTTGGGCGAATACGCCGCAAATTCTCCGCAAGGAATAACGAAAATTCAGTTTTAAAAAAAGCAAAGGAACACTTAGACCGCTGATGCGTGTGGCTACTTCCTTGCGCCGCGCACAAGTGCTTCGATGGCATCAATCTCTTTCGGAACACCACTTGTTATCACTTTGCAACCAGATTCGGTGACAAGGATATCGTCCTCTATGCGTACACCGATGCCGCGGTAGGCGGGTGGTGCCTTCTTCGTACCTTCGGCGACGTAAAGCCCCGGTTCAATAGTCATTACCATGCCCGGTTGGAAGGTTTTAAACTCCCCATCCGTTTCGTGGACGCAATTGACATCGTGCACATCTAAACCGAGCATGTGCCCGACTCGATACATGTAAAACCGCTCATAAGCCTTTTTCTTTAGCAATTTCTTTGTTTTTCCCTTTAAAAGGCCGAGGCTGAGCATGCCTTCTGTCAACAACTCGGTCGATTTTTGATGTGGCTCGTCAATGGAAACGCCGGGGCGAATACAGTCAATAATGGCATAGTGCGCTTCAAGCACAAGTTGATAGATTTCTCTTTGTGCCTCAGTGAATGTGCCGTTTGCGGGGAAGGTGCGGGTCACGTCGCCAGAGTATCGCTGGTATTCCGCGCCTGCGTCAATAAGAACAAGCGTTTCATCTTCGATCTGGCAGTCATTTGTTGTGTAGTGGAGCGTGGTAGCATTTCCACCACTCGCAACGATAGTGGGAAAGGCAGTACCGCTCGCGCCGTTCCTGCGAAACGTGGATTCAACGATAGCTTCCAACTCGTATTCATACATGCCGGGGCGAACTGCTTGCATTGCAGCCAGATGGCCTTCCACGGTAATGTTCGTCGCCTTTTGTATCCGGCGGAGTTCCTCCTCGTTTTTGATTAATCGCATGTCGCTGAGAATAGGGCTCGGGTCGACTAGCGTCGCTATCCCTTTGCCTGCCCGAATTCTCGACCGGACCGACTGGGTGAATAGGGTAAGGATTTCGGTGTCAATTTCCTCATTGGCACCGAACGTATAGTAAAGCCTTTCGGCCCCTTGTAGATATTCCCCAATTTTTTCACCGAATTTCTCTATTGGATAGGCTTTATCTGCGCCGTAGTGTTTGCGGGCGTTGGAGACACCCACTCGCTTTCCGTTCCAAATTTCCGCTCGTTTGTTTTTGGGGCGAACAAACAGAACGTATTGGTGTTTCGGATGTTCAGGCGCGATGACACACATCGCCTCCGGTTCTTCAAATCCCGTAAGGTAATAAAAATTTGGCTCGGGATGATAAAGATGTTCTGTGTCGTGGTTTCGCATCGCGGGGGCGCGACTCGCGAAGATGGCAACACCTCCCCGTCCCATCTTTTTAATAAAGGCTTTTCGCTTCTGTTTATGCAATATATTTCTCCTTTTTTCGTCAATTTTTCGTCAATTGGGTTTCTGCTCCGATTTTTCCGTTTTTCGTCAATTGGGTTTCTGCTCCGATTTTTCCGCATGAGGTATTTACCCCTGCAAAGCAGGGGCGGATACCCTGTTCAAAATCGGGTTTCTTGTACGTTACAAGCGGATATCCTCAAAATCGATGTAGGTGTCTCTGCGATAAGTAAATAATCGTTGTGCTGAATGCACGTCGCTTATGGGCGAATGCACGTCGCATAAGTAAGAAATAAAAAAGTTGTTCATTAAAATTCACAACTTGGGCGAATACGCCGCAAGTACGCGGCAAAGAACGCTTCAGAGATAGTCGATGGGTGTTCCTATTTTGCCGATGATGCCGCCGCTGGCTACCATTGGATAGACAGGCTTTGCCCAGAAGATACCCTCCACTGGCGCGCGAATAGATTCACGCACATGCCCGAATACGTCACAGATGTCAGCAACCGGTTGATAGGCTGCAACTTGTTCATACAATTCGGCTTTGTAATAGATAAACCCCCCGGTATTGCTGAGCAGCGGGACAAATCGTTTCACAACGATTTGCCGTTCAGGAATTTGCGCCTCTCCAGCGATGAAGTGGTAATACCTCAGCACATTCAAAACGCCTTGCACCCCTTTAGCGATGCTTGCCGCGTCCCACCCGTGCGTTCCGCCCAATTCCGGGTCTATTGTCGGAATACCGATATCGGGTGCCGCTTGCGCGAGTTGGCCTTCAGGGCCCTTTTGGTTGAGGATATGCCCGATGCCAAAAACGCGTGCGAGTTCAAGGCATGCAGTGTGCTGCGTATGTTTTTCGTCTACGCGCACCCGTACTTCGTCAATCATAGGATGGACACCGCCTTGGTGCAAGTCAAGGCAGTAATCGGCTTGCAGGATTGCGCGCTGAAATAGGTGATACGCTATCCGTTGGCTTGAAGTGCCGTCGTGTCTGCCTGGGAAGCACCTGTTCATTTTGACATTGTCAACGGGGCTCAACGCCTGTTTTGCGTGAAATGCGTGGAAATTCACAAGTGGCACGGCGATAATCTTGCCATGCAATTGCTCTGGGGTAAGCTGTGCCAGAACTTTGTGAATAACGGCGAGCCCGTTGAGTTCGTTTCCATCGCTAACGGCTTGAATGTAGAGCGTTTTGCCGGGGTGTTTTCCGTTGATTAGCACGACAGGCAGCCGGACAGCCGTTCCATCCTGCATACTGCCTACCTTTAGGTGCCCTTCCAGCCGGGTGCCGGGTTCGGCGATTAACTGCCCAACCACGAGTTTGCTAGGGCGTTTCTTATTCCTCATACCTGTTATTTTAACACGAACCTCGACATAAGTCAAATTTGTGTTCGGCACGTATAGCGACTTAGTAATTCGGGGGTTACAAACCCGCCCACAGATTAAAAACTTGATTGCAGAACGAATTTCTGATATACTTTCATTAAAAAGGTTGCGTAAAAAACCTCCGACGAGCTCTATAGTGCATTGCTGGACCTATCTTGCATTCTGAATTCTCCGCAAGGAATAACGAAATTCTCCGCAAGGAATAACGAAAAATTATGAACACTGAAACCCAAAAAAAAATTGCTGCAGAGAAGGCGACAGAGAAAATCAGGGCCGGAATGGTTGTAGGATTAGGCACAGGCTCCACGGTCTATTACGCGCTCTTAAAACTCGGTGCTATGGTTCGCGATGGGCTAAAGATCGTCGGCATTCCTACGTCTGTCAGCACCGAGAAGGTTGCCACAGAGCAGGGCATTCCCCTCTCGACGCTGGCGGTTTATCCCACGATAGATGTGACGATTGATGGTGCCGATGAAGTGGATGCGCACCGAAACCTGATTAAAGGCGGGGGCGCGGCGTTAGTGCGAGAAAAGATTATTGCGAACGCCTCCAAACGACTCCTGATTGTCGTCGATGAGAGCAAGGTATCGCGCGTGCTCGGCACCTCGTTTCCACTCCCGGTGGAGATTGTGCAGTTCGGTTGGGAGGCAACGCAGAAGGCACTCAATCGGGTATGTGGGCAATCCTTATGCGAGGCAAAGTTGCGGGGCGGAATTCAACACCCGTTGATTACGGATAACGGGAACTATATTTTGGACTGCCATTTTGATGGAATTGCTGAACCTGAACAGGTTGAATTGCAATTGAACAACATCCCCGGTGTCGTGGAGAACGGGATTTTTGTGAATCGCGCAGACACAGTTATCATCGGTACGCCTTCCGGCATACAATACATGGGAGCGCATTAATGGGATGGAATACAGGGAATCAATGCCGGATTCTCTTCTTTTTGCTAGTTTCTGCATTCCTCACGGCTTCTAGCCCCGTTAGGGGTGAAATATTTATAGAGAATGGGTTGGTGGATATTCCAACGGGCAGGGCACTAAAACATGGGATATTCGAAGCAGGCACCTCTGTCGCCTTCCAGAATTCACTCCCAGACGCGGTCGCAATTCGCCTCAACTTTGGGTTGTTCGATAGGGCTGAGGTGGGGCTATCACACTTGTGGCATCAACAGGATAACTTTCAAGTAGCCGCCCTGAAAGTACAACTCTTGAAGGAGTCAGGGGTAATTCCGAGTGTCGCCGTGGGGATTGAAAATCTCGGCGATAAGATTCCCAAGGGGATGGCACAACAGACAGCTGGCACGCCTGCGGTACAGTCTCAATCGGCGTTTGTTGTTGTTAGTAAAACCTTTAATCTGCCGCGGATTCACCACATTTCCGGGCACATCGGTGTCGGGAATCACCGTTTTGCCCCCAGCGAGTCACCTATCGGGGTGTTTGCCGGTGTAGACACGGAACTCCAACCCGCTTTTGCGCGAGGCGATATCTCGCTCAGTTTAGAGTTTGATGGTATCGGTGTAAACGCTGGCGTGCGGCATACTGCAATGAGTGGGCTTCAGGTTGCGCTTGGTGTTGAGACATTGAACAACCCCGATGAATTACGATATCTTGTCTCCGTGTCGTGGACAAACGAGCAGATGCTCGAGCAGCTTGATGAAACGAGACGCCTGCTCCAACGCGTGACAAAACTCGTGAGCCAAGCCAGACGTACGACGACAGAAAAAGAAGAGGACTCAGAATAGAAGCAGAAAACAGACTACTATTTTGCCTCAATAGATTCCATCACATTTTGGAGAGAAGTTAAGAGTTCGGATAAAAAATCTTGGGGCGGCACCAGTATAATTTCGATTCTCCGATTTTTCGCTTTCGCCTCCGGTGTATCGGCGGTATCTATTGGCTGGTAGAAGGCGTACCCCGTTGCTGCGAGACGCTGTGCATCAACACCGGCATGTACCTGTAGGTATTTTACAGCGGCGATTGCGCGTTCGGTTGACAGATCCCAGTTTCGGAGTGCTGAACCGCCAATAGGCGCGTCGTCGGTATGCCCCTCGATGCGCACCGCATAATTTGCATAGTGCGTGTTTAGCAGCACTTCCTCAGCAATCGCATCAAGCAGTGCCTTCCCTTCCTGACTCAGGGTAGCCTTGCCAGTCTCAAAGAGAATTTTCCCTTTCACATCAAGTTTCAGCTGTCCCGCGTCATCTAACACTGCACCGACGGTGTCCTTAAATTTCTCTTGGATAGCGGTGATTGAGCGTTGCGATTGTACGCGAATTCGCTGTAATTCCGATTCAATCTCTGTCAGTTTTGCGCGGAGTTTCTCTTTTTCCGATTCAAGGGCACTTTTATCCTGTTGGAGTGCGTTCCGTTCCACAGCGATGTTTCGGGCGGCTTTACTTGCATTTTGCAAAATCTCTTGTGTGTGGCTGAGTTTTGAGCGTGTTTCCGCCAGCGTGGTTTGGGATTCGGTTAACGTTTTTTCGAGCTCGGTTCTGGCCGTTTCAGTTTTCTGCAATGTGGCTTTGGTAGTACCCAATTCTGCCTGCGTCTGTTTGAGTGTGCCAGAAGTCGACTGCAGCAGCACCGCCAGAACGATGGCTGAAAGCACCACAATGCTGATAGATACGATTGCAAGGATTCCCTTTTTAGACATTTAATTCTCCTTGTAGGTTAAGAATGGCCTCAAACCTGTCATTTTTTGAGGTCTTATTCTTTTTTTCTATACCACACGTGGTGCAACGGTGGATAAGAATATAATCGCCATGTTTCATAGTAAACCCCACCGGCTCCATCAAGCCGTGACAGTGCGCCTCGCGGTCGCCGGGATTCACATCGACGTGTTGACTCCAGAGGCACTCCGGGCAGTGATTGGTGTAGCCATTTCCCTGGACCGAGGCGCTACAATGTGCACAGGTAAAATCTTCAATGTGACGTTGGAATTTCTTGTTCACGAATCAGTCCCCGCGTTCCTTTCTTGGCTAAGCCGGTCTAAAGTGCGTTTTAGGCTTGGCGATACGGTGGCGGCGCGTTCTAAATTCCAATGATTTCGCACGAATTCGCTCAAAAGAGAATTATATTCATTGCCTATAGGAAGAATCGTTCCTTGTGCCGGAATTAACGCTGCTCGTAATGTTTTCTTTTTACTTCTGCGTGCAAGTGAGACAAGAAATTCTTTAGGATTAGGTATCTCATCAGTGTTTCGAGGGACACGATGGACAGGTATTGATAGAAAATTCGCGACACCGTCCCGGTCTGCCATCACCCAAGATTCAACTTCCATGACAGCAACGCGGAAGAAAAACCGCGGATTGAGATGACCTTTAATCCAGGATTTGATAAGTCTTGGCGGGCAATTTTGGGGAGAATCTAAATCTGTCAACATAAAAATCGCTGCGCCGTTAGCAGACCGGTTGAACTCAAGAGCTTTTTGTTGAAGATAAGTTTTCCCTTCACCTCGGATTGCGTTCCAGATGTCGATGTCAAACTTCTTGAGGATTTGAATTGAAACTGCCTCGCTGAGCTCATCCTCAACTGCAAGGATGACGTGCTTTAATGTCATTTGATTAAACTCACCCCCGCAGCATGCTTTGGTTTGGTTCGTGAAAGCACGACTTCACCAACTGTAAACCTATTCTCAAGAAGAATGCGGATGTCATCAATATCAGACGACACTTTAACCGATGTTCCCTCCCTTGTAGGTGTTAGCAAAAGCACCTCCGTACCATCAATGCACGGTTCTGCAAGGAGGGTACTGCTATGGGTACTAATTAACACCTGACACCGTCGAATTCTCTGTGTACGGGCAAACAGGGGTGCGAGTTGAGAGACAATGCCTATGTTTAAGGAGCGTTCCGGCTCTTCTAACAAGATGAGCGAGTCACTCTCAAGCAGTGTCCACAAAAGCCCAATAAGCCGGAGCATCCCCTCCGAAAATTCATCTTCGCGCTGCCAAACTTCATCTGATTCCCAGTGCGAATAACGCGCCTGCAAATGCGGATGCCCTGTGAGTTTATCGCGAATAAACTCCAATTGCTCAAATTGCGGCACCGCAATTTTGAGAGCATGTTCAATCTTTTTGAGACGGGAACGGCGGGTGCTTGGATGTACACTCGCAACCCTTTCAAGAAACCCCTGCCCAAACGCATCGTCGGTTTCCATAGTTTTGCCCTGAATTGCGTCAGCAAAACGGATAAATTGCGGCACCAGATGGGGGTAAGTGACGTTTCGGAGGAATCGCGCAATCTCTCGGAACTTTGCAGTGGCAGCACGCTGTTCAAGCGCGGTTTGGGTGAGACGATGCGGAGCCGCGTTGTCATCTGTATCCGGCCGATCAAGAAGCAGTTCTCCCTCTCTCCACACGCGTTCATGTGTGAGATAGATTGGGCGATGGCCTCGGGGCTCTTGGCGAAACCCCAAGCCATATCGCCACGTAGCAGGCTCGTCTGGCGCGGCCGAGATATGAATTTCGATTGCAACTTCTGGATCTTGCCTCGCGGACAAGCACCTGATTTTGGAGACACCACCCCGGCCCTCGACCGCTTTTTGAAAACCGCCCCCTTCTGCTTTGGCAATATCGCCGAGAAAGCGAAAGATGTCGAGAAAATTGGATTTGCCCGATGCATTTGGACCGACGATAAACTGACGCTCCCTGAGTGGCACATTAATCTGTTGAAAATTCCGCCAGTTTTTTGCAATAAGTCTATTGATAATCATTTTTCGTCAATTCAGTTTTCGTCAATTCAGTTTCTGCTCCGATTTTTCCGCATGAGGTATATACCCCCGCTTTGCGGGGGTTTCCACCCTCTTCAAAATCGGGTTTCTTATTAGTTCTAGCGTGTTGCCTTCTAATTGAGGTTGCGTAAAAAACCTCCGACGAGATCTACAGTGCATTCTTAGACTCCCCTTGCATTCTCAATTCTCCGCAAGGAATAATAAAAAGCCGCAAGGAATAACAAAAAGCCGCAAGGAATGACGAAAAATGGCACTACAATGCTGAACGCGTCATAAAGGTGGCGTAGATAGCAGCAGTTCGAACGAGATCGGGAATATGCACGCGCTCATTTATGGCGTGGCCCCCCTCGCCCCGCGGGCCGTAGCCGATTCCTTGTAGCCCTGAATTTACAAAGAAATGCAGATCGGTAAACCCCGTGGTTGGTTTAAATTGAGGTTGATTAAAGCGGACAATCCGCACGGCTTCCGCAAACGCCTGTGAGAGCGGCGATGTCGACTCTGTCAAGCACGGTTCAATCCGCAAGATAGCCCGTACATCTGCATTCAAATCGGGATAATATTCGCACGCGCTGGCAATTGCCTCGCGCAACTCCAGTTCAGCCAACCGGAGTTTCTCGTTGGGTATAATCCTCCGGTCAATTGAGAACGTCACCTGCGCTGGCACGGTGTTGACTTTGTCTCCGGCGCTTCCCTGAAATGTGCCCCCGATGTTTAGCGTCGGATGCCGTTCAGTGCCATCGGTGAGCATGAAGGCACGCTCGGGCAATGTAAACTCCTGCTTGAGCCGTTGCAATGTAGTCACCAGTTCCGCTGTCTTCTCAAAGGCGTTGATGCCCTTGTCTGGTTGTGAGCCGTGTGCGGCTTTGCCATTCACAGCAATCTCCAGCCATAGCACACCGTTATGCCCGTTGCCGATGTTCATGCCGCCGCCCCCCTCGCAGTTTACAACGTAATCCGCGTTCACCAACCCTTGTTCGACAATATAGCCTGCGCCCAGTTCCCCACCGGTTTCTTCATCACACGTGAACGAGCATTCAACGTTGAACTGCGGTTTTATCCCTGCCTCTTGAACGGCTGTAATTGCAAACAGGAGGGCCGCTATAGCATCCTTCATATCATCTGCACCTCGCCCGTACAACCACTCGCCGTTGATTTCACCGCTGAACGGTTTGAAACGCCAGTCCCCCGCAACCGGCACCACATCGTAGTGCGCGTTGAAATGCACCGTCTTTTCTGCACCAACATCCCAGCGCGCGATAAGGTTCAACCGCGGATGGCTCTCCGCATTTGAGATGACCTGTTCGGCACGCGCTGTAGGAACCTGCACAATTTGGGTTTGCATCCCCAGCGTCCGGCACTTCACCTCAAGTAACGCAACAATCTCGGCATAATTGTTGCCAGGCGGATTGACGGTGGGGATTCTGACGAGCTCTTTGAGCAAGATACAAAGCGCGGCTTGATTGTCCTTAATATAGGTTTGGACAGACATTTTAGTGTCTCCTTCGACATCCCTTAAAGCTACGGTATCTGTCATTTAACAACCGCCTGGTCGCGCGGGGACAAGTGTGCAACCGTTTCCCCAGTATCTGTAAAAGTGCGGGACACGTTGACAGAGGCGTAAGTCCACAAAATCTTCATAGGTGCGGTGCTTTCATTCCAAAACCGGTGTGGAATACCTGCGGGGACAAAGGTCGTATCAAAGGCTTTCATTGCGAAAACCTCACCATCAACTTCGCAGGCGGCATCGCCTTCCAGAATCGTGACAGATTCATCGCAGTTGTGATAGTGACGTGCAATCGCGGCACCGGGTTCAAACATCGTCACGCCGTTCGTGAGTGATGTGGAATCAAGCCACTTTCCGGCTAAGGGTACGGTTTTCACGCCAGTGCCCCGGTCGATAGGATTCTGTTTCTCAAAATTGATTACGTGTGCTTTTGTGCTCATTGCTAATCGGTCTCTCTTCTTAAGATTTGACTTAATTTAGCATGAACAGACAAAAATTTCAAGTTTTCGTCATTCCTTGCGCAGAATTGAGAATGGTAGACAGGTCTGACAATGCACTATAGCTCTCGTCGGAGGTTTCTGACGCAAGCCTTAAGCGAAAGAAATAGGTTTATGTGGGAAAAACCGCCGCGAATCCCGCAATCGCCTGCTGTATTTCCGCTTCGGTGTGTGTTGCCATGACGGTAAGCCTTAAACGGCTCGTGCCAGGGGGAACAGCTGGGGGCCGAATAGCCGGTCCAAACACGCCCTCCACGAGTAATGCCCTCGCAACGCTTGTCGCCCGTTCTGGACTGCCTAACACAACGGGGAGGATCTGTGTTTCGCTCGGCAAGAGGGTATACCCTAAGGCCACCAACGCTGTTTTAAGCCGACAGGCATGGAAAAGCAGGCGGTGCCGTAATTCCGGTGAGGCGCGCATAACTTCCAGCGCGGCAGTTGCGGCGGCTAACGTCGCAGGCGGGAGCCCTGTCGTGAACATGAAGCCGCGCGCCCGGTTGATAAGCAATTCAATTAAGGCGTGACTTCCCGCAATATAGCCTCCCAATGCACCAACCGCCTTGCTGAGCGTGCCCATCTGAATAATGCCTTTTCCCTCTAACCCAAAATGTGCAACGGTGCCGCTCCCGTCTTGCCCCAATACGCCAAACCCATGTGCGTCATCTATCAATACCATTGCATCGTATTGCGCGGCGGCCTCCCAAATATCGGGCAGGGGTGCGATATCGCCATCCATGCTGAAAACACCGTCTGTCACAATAAGCCGTCGTCGACATGCAGCGGATTCGGACAATAAGGCCCTGAGGTGTTCCACATCACAATGACGATAGACCTTTTTAGTGGCTCGGCTGAGGCGGCATCCGTCTATGATGCTGGCATGGTTGAGCGCATCGCTCAAGACCAGGTCGCCGTCGCCTACAAGCACGGGGATGATGCTTGTATTGGCAGCATAGCCCGAACTGAAAACGAGCGCGGCTTCGGTGCCTTTTGCCTTGGCCAAGTTGGATTCCAACGTTGTGTAGTGTTCGCTATTTCCCGAAATTAGGCGGGAGCCGCTTGCACCTGTGCCATAAATTCGCGTTGCCTCAACAGCGGCGGCGATGACCCGGGGGTGTGTGCTTAACCCCAAATAGTTGTTTGAGCCGAGCAACACAACCTCGCGGCCATCAAGATTAATTGTCCCTGTTGGTGCGCTCATGACGGTGCGAAGGTGGCGTAGCAAGCCCGCTTGTGCGAGTGCCGTGCATTCTGCTTCCAAAAAGTCATGGCTATTCATCAAAAACGTTTGCCTCTCTCACCCGATGAACTGTCTCAGGAAGGTATGACTTTGCCGCAAGGCACGTTGCCGCGTCTCCAATGTCTGTTCATAAACACGATCTTCTACCTCAACGCAGACAGCCCCTTCATAACCGATATCGCTCAAGACAGAGAAGAAACTTCCCCAGCCGACATCACCCAACCCTGGCAGCTTCGGCGTATGATACGACAAAGGCGTTGCGAGAATGCCAACCTCGTCAAGTTTGGCTCTATCTAACCGTGCATCTTTCGCATGTACGTGGAAGATTCGGTCGGCAAAGGTAACGAGCGGTTTCAGGTAGTCCATCTGTAGCCAAATAAAATGGGATGGGTCGAAGTTAAGTCCGAAATTCGGGGATGGAATCTCCTCAAACATCCGTTTCCAAATCGCAGGACAATAGGCAAGGTTTTGTCCGGCGGGCCATTCGTCCTCCGTGAAAAACATGGGGCAATTCTCAATGCCGATGCGGATACCGTGGTCCTCGGCGAATTGGATTAAGGGCACCCACACCTGCTTAAAACGGGCCCAGTTCTCATCTATCGTGCACGTCTGGTCCCTGCCGATAAACGTGTTTACGATGCCTACCGATAGACGTTCTGCGGCCATAATCAGTTTTTTGAGGTGTTCGCTATAGATAGCCGCTTCAGTTTCGTTAGGTGTTAGCGGGTTCGGATAGTAGCCTAAACCGCTAATCGTTATCCCTGCATCCGAGACGCATTGCAGGATTTTGTCTTCTTCAGCTTCCTGTGCTGAGGCACGCGAACCTTGCGCTACAGAAAGCGTCGCGACATCAATGTGCGTTACACCGGCGTAACGCCGTTCCGCTTTTCCTTTCGGCCAGCACATCAATTCGACACAATCAAAGCCTGTGTGGGCAGCAACCTGAACGACTTCTGCCAATGTCTGCTCCGGCAAAATTGCACTCACAAATCCGAGTTTCACACGCGACCTCCGTTTCGCTTTTCAGAGAGTATACTACGAATTCCACAATTTTTGAAGTTTTTTTAATAGCACGCTACGCAATTCAAACCAGAATTAATATGAAAAATCAGGGAATTTATGCAAAGCAGGGGAGATGACGCTTAACTGACAAAAGTGCATCCAAAAATGTGTATAAGTGGTAAACAGAAAATTAAGGCAACCGCGAACACACCTGGCAGCAGGGTAGGCACAAGGCCTACCCCTACAAAATTTTTGCGGTTTATTTTTAGCATTTTTAGTATACTATCGCACAGCGTTTGCAAGCGGCAGTGTTTGCCGATACCTTATCGGCACCCTTGCACCGCACCGAAGGGTAGGCACAAGGCCTACCCCTACAAATAGGGAGGTACCTGTTATGTTATGTCTAAACCACGCCACACTTTATCTGAACGTATTATGTGCAAGGCGATGGTGCCTCTGTCCATTATCAATAAACTAATTGGAATGGCATAGGTGCCCTCGCCTCATACTGAGGAGTCGTTATCTATGTCCAAATTTAATCCGGATTTTTGGGAGATTCCGGTACCCCCAGAATATTTTGAGCAACTGACGACGGAAGACGCACTGGGGTACCGGCCCCCGGCTGATGAGTATACGGCGGCGCGTCGTGTCAAACGGCAGAAAGTGTTAGAACAGATTCGTCAGATTATCGCGACCGAGCTGACTCGCCGCCAAGCCGAGTGTGTCCAACTCTACTTCTATGAAGGGAAAACGCAGGAGGAGATTGGGAGCATCTTAGGTATTTCGCATCGCGTTGTGAGTCAACACCTTTTTGGTGTGACAAGGAACGGTAAGCAGGTCGGCGGTGCGATCAATAAGATTCGCAAAAGGTGTCGCAAACTTGGCATTCACCTTTGATATTGACGTTGCCCCTGCGATAAGGGGCAACGTTTCTTTTTTTCGCAAAAATTGTTTTTTTACAGGGAACTCGTGCTGTGTCCATCTTAAAATGAGAGGTGTACTGGACTTACTTCCATTCCCTGCATCCATCTACTACTGAAAGGGAAATTTCCGTAGGGTAGGCACAAGGCCTACCCCTACAAATCCTCTGGCTGGATTGGCTCAGGGCGCAGGGTAGGCACAAGGCCTACCCCTACAAATCCTCTGGCTGGATTGGCTCAGGGCGCAGGGTAGGCACAAGGCCTACCCCTACAAATCCTCTGGCTGGATTGGCTCAGGGCGCAGGGTAGGCACAAGGCCTACCCCTACAAAGAGCGTTCGACATGGGATTGCGCGGCATGCTCTTGAAGAATCTTAACGATTTTTGGGGCAATGGGTCGGAGTTTTTCTGCCAATTCATCATCGTAAATAGCAAGGAAGATGCCCTTGTCCACATCCATAGGAAAAGCTTTCTTTTGTTCAACACCGTTGAGGGCGTATCGCACCCGCACGAGGGGACCCAGTCTATACCCTTGCCAATAAGGTTCTTCTACACGCAGGAACTCAATCGAATCAATGCCCGGCACGCGCCCTGCCAGCTCAATTGTCTTGAGGGTGTAATCAATTCTGTTAGTGGAATCAATTTTGTGTATGTTCATAAGCGTGTCTCCTATTCATTATGTAACAATTCTTTTTCTCCGTGGAATCCTCACTTGTGCTGTACAAGTTTACCACTAATGACGGTGTCGTGTCAATGGATTTTCCAGGATGCACGTCGCATCTGGGCGCAGTGGTATATTACCCCTGCAAAGCAGGGGAAACCGATACCATTACGCCGCAAATCATCCGTGGTCTGTGCCTGCTGCGGAAGCACGCGTGTCACAGGGACCTCCTGTTAAGGTTGAATGAGCGGATGAACGGTTTCCTTTTTGCCAAAAAACCGAATCTATGGTATCATAAGCTGAGTCTCTTATTTTAATGTGTCGCGGGGTAGGCACAAGGCCTACCCCTACAAAAAGGAGGATGCCATGGCAATTCGTGTCGCGATTATCGGCTGTGGTGGCATGGCAAACGGCCATCTCAACGCCTATCTTACAATTCATCAAACGGAGCCCGGGAAAGTGGCACTCGTCGCGATGTGCGATGAAGTCAAGGCCCGGGCAGACCAGTTCGCCAACCGTGTCAAAGAAGTAACGGGTAAAAAGCCTGCGGTGTTTGATGACACCGATACAATGCTCTCACAGGTAGATTTAGACGGGGTAGATATTTGCACTTCGCACGCGCATCATCATATCAACGCCCTGAAATGCCTTAACGCCGGTGTCAACGTTATGGTAGAGAAACCGATGGGCATTACCGTTAAAGCCAGCCATGCGATTATTGCTGCAGCGAAAGCGAATAACAGAATCGCCGCAACCGCTGAGAATATCCGCCGCATGCCGAGCCGGCGCACCGCAGAATGGCTCATGAACGAAAAACAGATGCTCGGCGACATGCGGATGTTCAGCGCGCAACACGCCAGCTATCGCACACCAGACCCGCAGAGTGAATGGCACTGGCGGCTGGATCTGACACTCGGCGGCGGGGGAATGGTGATGGACTCTGGGGCACACTATTGCGATACATTGCGCTTCCTCTTCGGCGACCCGAGCACCGTGTATGGGCGTGTCTGCCAATTTGAGAACTTGCAAGTCACCAAAAATGGTGAACTCGTCAAGAATGAACAAGAGGACACGTGGGTGGCGACTATCAACTTCAAAAGCGGTGTCATCGGGCTATGGACATGCACATGGGCGGCAGTTGGGCACGCTTTGAATCACGTCGTCTACTACGGAAGCGAGGGGTGTTTGCTCGATGACGGAGACATCTTCCACGGGCCGTTTGATGGCGCGCAAGTCATTCTCAAAGATGGCACTCGCTATGCTATGGAAAGCCTCATCGCCGACTATATGGACAGCCTATCCGACGAAGAAAAAAATCGGCTCTTCCCACACAATTTCACAGATGGTGTGGTGCTTGAATGCTACGATTTTGTAGACGCAATTGAAAACAATCGTCCGCCCGAACTTGATGCCGAGGTGGGGCTCCGCGCAAAATCAATCTGCGAAGCCATCTACGAATCCAATGCGTGTGGACAGGCAGTAGACTATGAGGACGTGGTAGCAGGGAACATTGAGGTGTACCAGGAGCCCATCAACCAACGATGGGGGCTCTAATTGGCGAAACAGGCACGTTCTTCAATAAAGCCCACGGCGGACCGCCACCGGGATAGCGAGGCTACGGCACTCGGAAAACCGGTCGGATATATCGAGCTTATCGAATCTAATCCAAACTTTCGCTGGCTCTGGGGTGGACAGGTTGTCAGCCTATTAGGGGATTGGTTTAACACCATTGCCTCTGCGACGTTGATTGCGAAGTTAACCGGGTCGGGCTTGGCAGTGGGCTTTCTGTTTACAATACGGATGCTTGCGCCCTTCACCGTAGCACCGCTCGCTGGCATCTGTGCAGACCGGTACAACCGAAAACACCTCTTAATCATCACCGACATTCTGCGTGCCTTCATCGTTTTCGGGTTTCTGTTCGTCAGAAGCGAAAGCCAGATCTGGCTACTTTATATGCTCACAGGGCTCCTATTCGCGGTCAGCGGCTTTTTCAGCCCTGCACGAAGTGCAATACTACCAGATATTGCCTCCCCCCGCGAACTTGGTACCGCGAATGCCCTCGGTGCTGTAACCTGGTCTGTAATGCTTGCGCTCGGTGCGATGATCGGTGGATTAACAACAGGGCTCTTTGGAATCTATACCGCCTTGATTGTTGACGCATTGACGTTTCTCGTTTCAGCCGGTTTTTTGCTTGGGATTAACCTGCCGGGGGCGTCATCTGCCACAGCAGGGGCTCGAACACGTTCTGGACAGTCAGCACTGCGCTACATGCTTCAGCATCCTGATATTTTGTTTATTGCGATGCATAAGGCCTCGATAGCCCTTTTAATGTCTTCCGGTTTTCAAGTCGCACAGGTTGAGATTGCTAAGAATTACTTTGTTATCGGGGTTGGGGGTGCTATCGGTCTGGGGTTGATGTACGGTGTGAATGGCGTTGGCAGTGGCATCGGACCGATTCTCGCGAGAAGTTGGACAGGCGACCGGGATAAACCGCTTCGGATAAGCATTAGTCTGGGTTATCTGATTGGGACCCTTGGACTCGCGCTGACCGCCCCACTTTTTAATTGGACAGCGGTGCTGCTCGGTGGATTTGTCAGGAGTGTCGGCGGTGGAATTGTGTGGGTATTTTCAACGCAACTCCTCCTCCACCGCGCCCCAAATGAAATTCGAGGGCGCATTTTTGGCACTGAATTTGCACTTTTTACACTCATGGGGGGCATCGGCACGGCAATTGTCGGCGCGGCAATAGATCTGCTTCAGGATGTGAGGCTTGTCTTGTGGGGGATGGCTTTTCTTCCACTGATTCCCGCAGTCTTGTGGTGGCTATGGCAGGCGAGGTACAGCAGGACAGGCTGAAAGAATGGCAGGATAGGCACAAGGCCTACCCCTACAAAACAGATGATTCCCGCAGTCTTGTGGTGGCTATGGCAGGCGCGCTACAGCAGGACAGGCTGAAAGAATGGCAGGATAGGCACAAGGCCTACCCCTACAAAACAGAAAAGCAGGCAACGGGTAAACGAAAGCCACAAATCTATTGGAGAAAAACATAAGTGAACATTGCTTCCCTGGATACGCCCGCACTCATCGCTGACCTGGATGTGCTGGAACGGAATATCAACGAAATGGCAACGCACTGCCGCCACATTGGCATTCCGCTGCGCGTTCATTCCAAAACGCATAAGGTGCCAGAAATTGCCAAATTGCAACTCGCCGCCGGCTCGCAAGGAATTACCTGTCAGAAGTTAGGCGAAGCTGAGGCGATGGTGGACGCTGGAATTGACGACATCCTCATTCCGTATAACATCGTTGGAAAACCGAAACTCAAACGGTTGACATCACTCTCAAAACGCGCCCGAATTACGGTCGCGCTTGATTCGGAGGAGACAGCGACCGGTATCTCTCAGCAAGCGAGCGCGGATGGGTGTGTGGTCCCTGTTGTGCTGGAACTGGATACCGGCGGTGGACGATGCGGCGTTGGTTCACCGCAGGATGCACGATGCCTCGCACAGCAGGTTATGAAAATGCCAGGCATCGATTTTCAAGGCGTGATGCTCTATCCGAGCAACACCCGGGCGAAGCCGTTTATCACCGAGACGGTCGCCCTCCTCACGCGCGATGGGATTCCTGTTCGCATTATCAGCGGCGGTGGCACGGGGGCAGAGGCAGCATCAAAAGAACTCGGCTGCACGGAGACGCGCAGTGGCTCTTATGTCTACGAAGGCATGACGCGCATTGGGAATTCAGAGATGTTAGCACCGGAGCGATGTGTGCTACGCGTCCTTGTCACCGTCGTCAGCACACCAACGCCTGAGCGGATTATTGTCGATGGTGGGCAAAAGACTTTTACCAGCTACCCCCCAACGCCTTATGGACATATCATTGAATACCCAGATGCCAAGATTTACGGCATGTCCGTTGAACATGGGCATGTGGATGTCAGTGAATGTTCGCACCGATTTCGGGTCGGCGAACGAATCTCGGTTATTCCGCTGCACCAAGGCATGACGAGCAACCTTCACGATGAACTGATAGCCGTACGAGGACATAACGTTGAAGCCATCTGGCAAATTGCCGGCCGAGGGCAGGTAAAATAACAGGAGGAAAATCATGATTCGACCAACACCTGTGCAAAAAGCACACTGGGAAGAAGAAGGATATCTCGTTTTTGAAAACGCAATTCAGGGCGAGGACTTGAAACGGCTTCAAACTGCATTTGATTATTGGGCAGACGCATGTAAGGCGGAATGGTTGGATAGAGTTGAAGCGGGGGAGGCTGCCGCAACCTTTTATGACATTCCAAATCCGCTTGAAAAACACCCGGTCTTCATTGACATCATTGACTACCCAAGCTACTATGGCGCGTTGATGGAATTCACAGACGATGATGTGATTCTGTTGGGACCGCAGGTTCGCACTGTGGCACCGTGGCCAGTCAGTTATACGGCGTGGCATCCCGACGTACCACAGAGCAGCCCGCTCCACATCAAGGTGCAAATCTACGTCAACGATGTGCCACCGCGGTGTGGCGAATTTGCATACCTGCCGGGCAGCCATAAACCAGATGCCGGGCCTTATACACGGCCCCTGCGGCAAGAGAGCATGCCGGGGCATAAAACCTTCCCCGGGAAAGCCGGCACAGCGATTATGTTCAATTCTTATGGATGGCATGTCTCTATGGACAACCACTCTGATGTCCCGCGCAAGTCGATTATTCTCATTTATGAGAAGCGCACCCCGGGGCGCGTTAGCCCGACGCAGTTCGCCGCTATCTCCGAGTATTGCACCACCCCCGCGCGGCGCCAATTGTTTAGTTTAACAGCTTGAAATACTGCCTCGCTTGTAGTCGTGCAATTTATCTGCACCTTAGAACCGCTAATGGAGCGATCTGTTATGCCACGAATTGATTCACACCTACACGTCTTTGCAAAAGTATCCCCCGAATTCCCGCGTGAACCAACACCTGTTTGTCCTCCCGAGCGCGAGGAAACGGCTGAAAAACTGCTAGTTGAGATGGAAAAATACGACATTGATGGGGCTGTCCTCGTCCAAATCGGCGGCACCAGTTTGGAACAGCACCGCTATCTGCTGCATTGCCTAAAAACCTACCCCGATAGGTTTCTGGGGATTGGACTGATTCCGCCTGACGCTCCGGACGCCACCGAACACATGGCAGAATTGGCAGATGGCACAGGGGTTATCGGGTTTCGCCTCTCCTCTATCGGCGGCCCCAGAGATATTTTCGAGAAGCCCGACATTCGCACGTTTCAGACTTACCGTATCTGGGAGTATGCCGCCGAGCGCGATTATGTGCTTTGGCTCTATCCACGCGCCATTGATGCACACCTGCTCCCCCATCTGGTACAAGCATTTCCACAAGTGCGGATTGTCCTGAATCACCTCGGCATGTGCCCAGGCAAAGGCAAATTCACTTGGGATGAATTGGGGCGACCGCGAATTGAGGTGACAGGCTACAACCTCGCTATGCACACAACCTATCGCTTGGCGCGCTTTGAGAACGTCACTGTGCATATCTCCGGTCACTACGCCTTCAGCAAGGAGGCGTATCCATACCCAGATCTGGCGGGGTGGCATCGGAGTCTGCTAAACGATTTTGGCCCGAAGCGGTTGATGTGGGCAACCGATTTTCCATGGATTTTGGCGGAGCCGGGCTATGGTGAACTCACAACTATTGTAGAAAAAATGTTGCCTGATTTATCTGAATCAGAACTGGCAGACATTATGGGTGGAAATGCGAAGCGGTTTTTACGGTTTCCCGATAGGAATTCATAGCAAGAGCCCGGCGAGCATCAATATAGAAAGCCGTTATTGAAGGGCGGAGTCCTGTCTCTGTCTGTCGTTGTTTGGTATAATCTTTAATCTCTCCGCAAACGAGATAGCCCATAAAACAACAGCACAATAATCCCTGTTCCGACTGCAATGCCGATAGCAGAGGACACACCCAGTGCCGCAGGAAGATAGCCGCACACTAATGCGATGCTTGCAACGGTTAACGCATAAGGCAATTGCGTTCTCACGTGAGGCATCGGAGCACACCCGCTGACAATCGCACTGAGGATAGTCGTGTCCGAAATAGGCGAACAGTGATCGCCGAAGATTGCGCCGTCAAGCACCGCACCGAGGCAGATGATTGTGGTGATGCCGTAGCTGCCGTTGTCAAGGGAGTAGGCGACAGGAATCGCTGTGGGTATGAGAATAGCCATCGTTCCCCAACTGGTGCCGGTTGCAAAAGAGATGAGTGAAGCCACAAGAAAAACAAGGGCCGGAAACCACAGTGGTGAGACGACATCGCTTAGCATCGCAGCGATAAACTGCCCTGTCATCAGTTTATCGCAACTCGCTTTTAATCCCCACGCGCATAAGATAATCATGACTGGCATCAGCGTTCCTGAAACGCCCTCCCGCACGGCTGTGCCGATTGCTACAAAGGGCATCTTTGAGAAAAATCGCGCGCAGACAATCGCGGCAATAAACGCACTGCCTGCCGCCATAGCAATCACTTTGACGTTATTTGCTTCTGAAAGCGCGTCCCGCCATGCAGTCAGCGAGAAAACGGACCCGGTCCCCTCGCCATCTATCCATAAGCCCCCAAGGATTAAGCCGAAAAGGAGGGTGAGCGGAATGAACGCTGAAAAGATTTGGGTGTTGGCATGCACTGTGCTGTTGTCTGTAGTGGCGCTACCCATGACTTCCGCATCGGAATCTGAGACTTTTCCTGTGTTCCGGGCGCGCGCTTGTGCACGCCGCATCGCCCCGTAATCCTGCCCGCTAAATGTGTTGATGAGCACGAAAATGATAGTTAAAATGCAGTAGAACCGAAATGCCAACGCATCAAAAAACATTGAGTAGCCATCACTTGCTAAGCCAATGGACTTCGCAACGCCGTCAAACAACCCCACCTCATAACCGATCCATGTGCTAACAAAGGCGAGCCCTGCAATCGGTGCACTGGTGGAATCCACAATATACGCTAACTTTTCCCGACTCACCTTGTACCGGTCAGTGATGGGCCGCATCGTTGGCCCGACAAGCATGGCGTTGCTATAATCACCGATGAAGATCGCTGTCCCCATCAAGGCGGTGATGAATTGGGTCGAACGCGGGCCCCTTGCCAAGTGAGATAACAGTGAAATCACGCCTGCAATCCCGCCCGACGCTACCACCACCGAAATCATGGACATCATGAGAAGGATAAAAAGGATTACCCAGATGTTGAAGAGATCTATGCCATCGTTGGTAACGGTTACGGCACGTGCAAACCAGACGAGTTCTGAAAAAAAAGAGCCAAAGGACAGGGGTTGTTGAAACCACGCGAGAAGGAATCCAGCACCGACTGCCACGCCGAGGCTCAGAAACAATCGGGTTGTCGTCACAGCCAAAATGATAGCGAGCAGCGGCGGAATAACGCTATACCACACGAGTTGCGGATTAGCCACTGCAACCTGAGAACCCTGCCGCATCAGGAAAAAACATATCCCGAAAAATATGGATACACTCATCAAAATTTTCAGTTTGTTGTTCAAGGAATTCCTCTCTTGTCAAAAGTGCGGGGCACATTGTAAGGGCGGCGTGCTGTCTCCGCCCAGTTTTGTTTCGCCTGGGCCATCACAAGAAAGTATACCATGACATGTTCAGAAAATCAAGTCTTAATACAGGTTTTTGTTTAGTTGAAGATATACGTGCGATGCCTTAGGGCTCGCCTGCCTTTTCTTCTTATAGGCGAGTTTTCCCAAGCGAGCGAATTTCCCCCGTGCAATCCTTCCCCAATCCGTGTATAATTCGCGGTATCTAAATTCAATCATCGACAACACACGGAGAAAACAGCATGCCACATCTCAACATCAAACCGACACATAAGCCCATCAAAAACTACTACGCAGAACTCGACGCCTACACAAAAATCGGGGCAGAACATGAAGGCACCGTCCGAACCGCATTCCAAAGTCTCCTCCAACACTATTGCAGACAGGTCCACCTCATTCTCGTGTGCGAAAAGACACGCCACACAAAACAGAACAGACGCATCCGGTTAGATGGCGAAGTCGTCGATGCGTTCGGCTTGCCACACGGACACTGGGAAGCGAAAGATACACAGGACGCTCTCCCCACCGAAGCACAGAAGAAATCGGAAGCCGGGTACCCGTTTAAAAATATCATCATTCAATCGCCCACCCATGCCCTCCTCTATCAAAACGGCACCCTCCGCCTTGATGTAGACATGAGCGAACCGGAAAATCTTATCCATCTGCTGGACACCTTCTTTGGGTATCAGGAGGAGAACATCGCCGATTGGTATGCTGCGGTGGAAGAATTCAAAGAAAAAGTGCCGGTGCTGGGTGAAAAGTTGGCAGCGTTAATAGAGACAGAACGCCAAAACAACCCACACTTTCAGGAGGCATTCGCCCATTTTCATCAGCAGTGCCAAGCCTCAATCAATCCGAATCTGTCTGTCGATGCGGTGGAGGAGATGCTCATCCAGCACCTGCTCACCGAGCGCATTTTTCGCACCGTCTTCAATAACTCAGACTTCACCCGCCGCAATATCATCGCCCGCGACATTGAAAACGTCATTGATGTGCTCACCGAAAGGACGCTGAACCGCTCCGAATTTCTTCGCCCGTTGAATCCCTTCTACGTTGCGATTGAGAAAACAGCCAGCACAATTACCGACTTCTCACAAAAACAGGGCTTTCTCAATACCGTTTACGAGCAGTTCTTCCAAGGCTTCTCCATCAAGACTGCAGATACCCACGGCATCGTCTATACGCCACAGCCGATTGTGGACTTCATGGTGAAAAGCGTTGAGCACCTTCTACAAACCGAGTTTAACCGCTCGTTGTCCGATACCGGTGTACACATCATCGATCCGTTCGTTGGCACCGGCAACTTCATCGTGCGGCTCATGCAGGAATTGGACCCCATCTCATTGGAGCGAAAATACACCGCAGTGCCGCCGGAACTTCAGTGCAACGAGGTGATGCTCCTGCCGTACTACATCGCCAGCCTCAATATTGAACAGCAGTTTTACACCGCCACAAATCAGTACGCCCCGTTTGAAGGGTTATGTCTGGTGGATACCTTTGAGGTGGCAGAAGCGCGGCAGACGCAGCTATTTACACCCGCCAATACCGAACGCGTTGAGAAACAGAAGCAGACACCGATGTTTGTGGTTATCGGTAACCCGCCTTACAATGCAGGGCAGGTGAATGAGAACGACAACAACAAAAATCGTACGTATGAGACGATGGATGCGCGTGTGCGGGAGACGTATTCGCAAGCCTCCAAGGCGACGAATAAAAACGCGCTGTCGGACCCGTATGTCAAAGCGATTCGGTGGGGGTTGGACAGGATTGGCGAGGAAGGCGTTGTCGCCTTTGTGACAAACAACGGCTTTCTGGATGGTGTAGCGTTTGATGGGATGCGGAAACACCTCGCAGAAGATTGCGATGCCATCTACATACTTGATTTGGGCGGGAATGTAAGAAAGGGATTGAAAGTCTCCGATGCGAATGTGTTCGGCATCATGGTAGGGGTAAGTATCAACTTGTTTGTGAAGAGAAAGGGAAATTCATCAGAAACCTCCCGCATCTTTTACTATCAAACAGACGACATGTGGAACAAAAAACAGAAGTTTGACTTTCTCACCCAACGTCAACACGCAGGCGCTATTGAATGGAAACCGCTTCAACCTGATGCGCGACATACATGGCTCACCGAAGGGCTCCATGCCGAGTTTGACACCTTTATCTCGATGGGAACTAAGCAAGCGAAGGCAGCGAAAGGTGAAACAACAGATGTGATTTTCAAAACTTACAGTTGCGGTGTCGGCACGAGCCGTGATGCATGGACTTACAACTTCAACCGAAAGGCCCTGACTGAGAACGTTCAAGGAATGATTGACACTTACAACACGGAAGTGGATAGGTGGAAACGACGAGAAGACAAGCAGGCAAACCTTGATGATTTTGTGCTCTCTGATGAGCAGAAAATCAAGTGGAGTTCTACCTTAAAACAGAAACTGAAAGGAGGGCAAACCGCAGCATTTGCAGAAACTAAAATCCGACAATCGCTCTACCGGCCATTCACAAAATTGAACCTATTCTTTGATCGCGTTCTGAACCAAAGAGTTCACGTTTTTCCTTCCATCTTTCCTACACCTGAGACAGAAATGGAAAATCGGGTGATTTGTGTACCGAGTATAGGTGGACGTACGGGTTTTTGGTGCTATTTAGCAAATGTAATTCCGAATTTGACGATAACTGCTATAGATGGAAATCAATGCTTTCCGTTCTACACCTATGACGAAGATGGCACAAACCGCCGTGAAAACATCACCGAGTGGGCACTGGCGCAGTTCCGAACCTACTACGGCGATGATACCATCAGCAAGTGGGACATCTTCCACTACAATTACGGTGTCTTGCATCATCCCGACTATCGCGGGCGGTATCAGGCGAATCTCAAGCGTGATTTGCCGCACATCCCGTTCGCCAAAGATTTCTGGTGTTTTGCGGAAGCAGGGGCGAAACTCGCAGCCCTCCACGTCAACTACGAAGACCAGGACGAATACGATACACTGAAGTTCATCCAAACCCCGAACGTGCCCCTCAATTGGCGTGTGGAGAAGATGAGGCTGTCCAAAGACAAAACCTCGCTGGTGTACAACGATTTCCTGACGCTTGATGGCATTCCGCCGAGGGCGTTTGATTATCGGCTTGGCACTCGTTCGGCGTTAGAGTGGATAGTGGACCAGTACCGTGTCAAAACAGACAAACGGAGCGGCATCCTCAACGACCCGAATCGTGCAGACGATGCGCAATATATTGTCCGGTTGATTGGAAAAGTAATCACGGTGAGTTTAGAGACAGTGGATATTGTTGAGAGGTTGCCTGCATTAAAGTCGTAGGAGCCCTCCGTATGCCGTGACCTCAAAGTAGTAGGCATACTCCGTATGCCGGACCTCAAAGTAGTAGGCATACTCCGTATGCCGTGACCTCAACGGATTTTGGGGTGCTTCTCGGTTCAATGCCTTTCCTCAAAAAAGATTTGACAACCGCAGGTATTTGTGGTGTAATGACTACAGCTCGGTATCGTGGCGGTGGATGCTACCTCCTTTCCGGGAGTGCCACCGCACCGTTTAGCAACAGTATCACGATGTGAAGGAAAACCATTGTAAGGGCGGTGCCCCGTCCCCGCCCATCTATGGAGAAAACACTATGCCCGAACTCAACATCAAAACGACGCACAAACCCATCAAAACATACTACGCCGAACTCGAAGCATATACACACCTCGGCGAACAAAACGAAGGCACCGTTCGAGCCGCATTCCAAAACCTACTCCAACACTATTGCCCCCAAGCCCACCTCACCCTTCTCTGTGAAAAAAGCCACTATACGCCAGAGAAAAGACGAATCACACCTGACGGTGAGGTCGTTGATGCGTTCGGCTTGCCACACGGCCACTGGGAAGCAAAAGATACCAAAGATGACTTGCACGCAGAAGCAGACAAAAAGTTTGCCGCAGGCTACCCCTCCAAAAACATCGTCGTGCAATCCCCAACCCATGCACTCCTCTATCAGCACGGGCAGCTGCAACTCGACCTGGACATCACCGAACCGAGAAACCTTGTCCACGTGCTCCAGACCTTTTTCGCATATCAGGAGGAGAACATCTCGGCATGGCATACGGCAGTGGCGGAGTTCAAAGAGACGGTGCCGGCACTCGGCGAGAAATTGGCGGCGTTAATAGAGACAGAACGCCAAAACAATCCACACTTTCAGGCGGCATTCGCCCATTTTCATCAGCAGTGCCAAGCCTCAATCAATCCGAATCTGTCTGTCGATGCGGTGGAGGAGATGCTCATCCAGCACCTGCTCACAGAACGGATTTTCGCAACCATTTTTGATAACAGAGACTTCACCCGCCGCAATATCATCGCCCGCGACATTGAAAACGTCATTGATGTACTCACCGAACGGACGCTGAACCGCTCCGAATTTCTTCGCCCTTTGAATCCCTTCTACGTTGCGATTGAGAAAACAGCCAGCACAATTACGGATTTCGCACAAAAACAGGGCTTCCTCAACGCTGTTTATGAGCAGTTCTTCCAAGGCTTCTCCATCAAGACTGCAGATACCCACGGCATCGTCTATACGCCACAACCGATAGTTGATTTTATGGTGAACAGCGTCGAACATATCCTCAAAACCGAGTTCGACCGGGCGCTTTCGGATACCGGCGTGCATCTCATCGATCCGTTCGTTGGCACCGGCAACTTCATCGTGCGGCTCATGCAAGACATCCAAGGCACAGCGTTAGAAGAGAAGTATCGCCATGAGTTGCATTGCAACGAGGTGATGCTGCTGCCCTACTACATCGCGAGTTTGAACATTGAGCAGGAGTACTTTCAACGCACGGGGACATACCTGCCGTTTGAAGGCCTCGCGCTTGCTGACACCTTTGAGTTGCTTGAGCAACGCCAGACAAAGCTTTTCACGCGTGAAAACACAGCACGCGTTGAGAAACAGAAGGCGGCGGATATGTTTGTCGTCATCGGCAACCCACCTTACAACGCGGGGCAGGTGAATGAGAACGACAACAACAAAAATCGGAAGTATGAGACGATGGACAAGCGGATAGCGGAGACGTACGCAAAAGACTCCAAAGCGACGCTCAGAAATGCACTCTACGATCCGTATGTGAAGGCAATTCGGTGGGCGTTGGACAGGATTGGCGAGGACGGCGTTGTCGCCTTAGTCACAAACAATAGTTTGGTTGACGGGATATCGTTTGACGGCATGCGGAAACACCTCGCAGATGATTGCGCCGCGCTCTATATTCTGGACTTAGGCGGGAATGCAAGAAAGGGATTAAAAGTCTCCGACGCGAATGTGTTCGGCATTCGGGTAGGGGTGAGCATCAACTTGTTTGTGAAGAGAAAGGGAAATTCATCAGAAACCTCCCGCATCTTTTACTATCGCACCGATGAGTTGTGGAACAAAAAACAGAAGTTTGACTTTCTCACCCAACGTCAACATGTAGGAAATATAGCCTGGGAAACGATTCGCCCGGACGCGAGGCATACATGGCTCACCGAAGGGCTCCATCCCGAGTTTGACACCTTTATCCCGATGGGGACTAAGAAAGCGAAGGCAGTCAAAGGCGCGGCGGTGGATGTGATTTTCAAAACCTATAGCAACGGTGTTAAAACCAATCGTGATGCGTGGGCTTACAACTTTAACCGAAACACCCTGACTGAGAACGTTCAGCGAATGGTTGGCACTTACAACGCGGAAGCAGATAGGTGGAAACGGCGGGAAGACAAGGCAGCAAACCTTGATGATTTTGTGGCGTATGATGACACCAGAATCAGTTGGAGTCGGGACTTAAAGGTGAAGTTGAAGCGTGGGACAATTGCTGAATATACGGAAAATAAGGTTAGGCCATCCCTCTACCGCCCGTTTACCAAATTGCATCTCTACTTTGACCGGACGATGAACGATGTCGTATCCATGTTTCCATCCATCTTCCCCATGCCGGAAACTGAAAGAGAAAATAGAGTAATCTGTGTTAGTTCCCCAGGTGCAACCCAACCTTTTCGCGTGTTGATAGTTGATGTAATTCCAGATTGCCACATCACAGGCGATACCCAGTGTTTCTCCTTCTACACCTACAATGAGGATGGCACGAACCGCCGTGAAAACATCACCGAGTGGGCGTTGGCGCAGTTCCGCACGCACTACCAAGATGATACCATTTCCAAGTGGGACATCTTCCACTACAATTACGGTGTCTTGCATCATCCCGATTATCGCGATCGGTATCAGGCGAACCTCAAGCGTGATCTGCCGCACATTCCCTTCGCGGAAGACTTTTGGGGCTTTGCCAACGCAGGGGCGGAATTAGCAACTCTCCACCTCAACTACGAATCCGCTCCGAAATATGAAAAGTTGAGATACTATGAACAGCCGGGGATGCAGGTAGAGTGGCACGTGGAAAAAATGAAACTCTCCAAAGACAAGACACAATTGAAATATAATGATTTCTTGACGCTTGATGGCATCCCTGCGGAAGCTTATGAATACCGCTTAGGGACCCGTTCCGCATTGGAGTGGATAGTGGATCAGTACCGCGTGAAGACAGACAAACGGAGCGGCATCCTCAACGACCCGAATCATGCCGGCGATCCGCAATATATTGTCAAGTTGATTGGCAAGGTAATCACTGTGAGTTTGGAGACGGTGGATATTATTGAGAGATTGCCCGCCTTAAAGTCGTAGGAGCCCTCCGTGGGTTCTCCGTGCCCTTGGCACTGCATTGTCATAATATTTTTTCGTTGATGCTTCTTGTCAAATGTGCTATTATTTTAACGGACGAGCGGTTGAAATGAATTTTCCATGTATCTTCTGCAATGAGGTTTTTCGCTAGATGCTTGTGCGATTATTCTAGATTTTTACATGAACAATCAAGAAATTTTTACACCTGAAGAACGAGACGAAAACATTGAGCGAAAGCGTGAACTGATTGAACTTGTTGCTTCAGGAGAAGCTGTACTCATCGTTGGTGCCGGAAGTAGCGTGCGTGTTGGCTACGTGACTTGGGCCGGTCTTCTGGAGGAATTGGAGAATTTAGCCAATGAATGTGGTGACGGCCTCAATCAAAGGCGCAAGAATGATTCGTTAGCATACGCTGAAGACATCAAATCACATATTATGAATAAAAAGGGAAATCTATACAGATACTATGCTTTGCTGTATGAACTGTTTAAACCGAGACACCCTTCGTTTGATGGTTTTCACAAGATGCTTGTCTCGTTGCCTTTCAGAGGAATATTAACGACAAATTACGACACCGTCCTCGAAGCCGCTTTAAATGACAAAGATCCTACACGCGCACACGACAATACGTTAGTAATCGGCAGTCATCCAGCAATTCGCGTTCATGAATTTCTGATGTCAATGAACAATGATAAGCGAATTCCTCAACGGATAGCATACTTGCACGAGAGTATTGATAGGTCAGATAGTATTATCCTAGGTATTAAAGACTACCGCAGAACTTATGGTTTTAGGCTTACTGCAAATCAAGAGCAGAGGGATTCTGAATG
Source organism: uncultured Poribacteria bacterium (assembly GCA_958295855.1). Taxonomy (GTDB): domain Bacteria; phylum Poribacteria; class WGA-4E; order WGA-4E; family WGA-3G; genus CATQHH01. The sequence continues at coordinate 4,034,777 of OY282383.1, forward strand.
GACGCTGCACCGAAAATTACTATGGGCTATATTGGCGACTCGCCGCGTCGTTTTTATCGGTTTCAGCATGAATGATCCCTATTTCAATAAGATGTTAGAAACCGTCAGTGCAGACTTGTGGATATGGGACAAATCCATTCACTTTGCAATTATGGATATCTCCTCTGAAAGTGCCGAGGATTCAAAAGATAAAGCTGAAATGTTCAGAAAAGAGTACGGTGTTGGCACTGTATTCTACGATAATTCTGACAAATCATATCAGGGTCTGGATGGTATCATTGCTGAGATTGACAAAAAGTGCCATGTTGAGAGTCCATCAACGACTACGGGTCAAGACTTGTCAGGCGATAGTGAGCGTCCCGAAGATGAGAAACCGAAATCCGTCGCAAGTAGGGCGAAAGATAAACCGACTTGGCTTAGACGAGTAAGCCGACGTATAGCAAGGAGAATAGACGATGAAAATTAAGCGGAAGAAACTACTGAGTGACTTGCAAGACTTTGCCTTGCGGGGAAATGGGGTCGTTATCGGCAGCCCGGGCGTTGGAAAAACGTACTTAATGAAAGAACTCCGCCGAAGCTTAGATGCTGCTGAAATACCGGAACTCTTACTACCTATTGACCAGCTCGGAGATGGCACGGACGAAACTTTACAGCACGAGTTGTCTGATGAAGGCAATCTGATTGAAGATCTGATTGAAGAACTGAAATCTATTCCTATTTCAGATCAGAAAGCAATCTTATTGTTTGATGCCTTTGATGCCGCTCGAGATGAACAGACGCGCAAACGTTTTCTACACCTGATCCACCGAGCAATTCACGAACTTAGCGAGTCTTGGAATGTCGTCGTTACAGTACGCACCTATGACGCAAAGAAATCTCGCGAACTTTTGGATCTGTTTGGCACCCCTGATGGTAACGCATACCAGAGCAAAGACATCTTATGCCGACATTTCACAATTCCGCCTTTTGATGAGCATGAGATTCTACAAGCTTTTAAGCAAATTGAGTGCCCGAAATCCATATATAGGGATAGTTCTCAGGACTTTAAGAACATCCTTGCTAACCCGTTTAATCTCTGGCTATTGGAAAAGATTCTAAAAACTTCACAGGATCTGCCCGATTTTAGTCAGGTGAGTTCTGAAGTCCAACTCCTAGGTCTATTTTGGCAACGCCGAATTGACAATGAAAGCAGTGAGCACGTTTTGCGGCGAATCTCACGCAGAATGGTTAAAGAACGTTCATTGACTGTCAAGGTGGATGACATTTATGACGATGCGGATCTTGATAAACTAATGGGGAAAACAGCTTGGGATAAACTCCAGAGTGATGAAATCTTGGCAAAGGTCTCTTCAACCGGACAACGGGTTGCTTTTTCACACAACATTCTCTTTGACTACGCAATTAGCGTCCTGCTCATCGAAGACGATCCGCAACACCTCGAAAAGTTTATTCTTGAAGATTCGGCGCGGCCGCTCTTTCTGCGACCGAGTCTCACCTACTTTTTCACTCGCCTCTGGTACTATAACCCGGAAAGTTTCTGGAAGGCATTTTGGCACATTTTCCCAAGCGATCAGTCTGTACCTCTGCGCCTCGTCGCCCGCTTAATTCCGACAAGCGTTATCGCGAACGAAGCACGTGAGCTTGACCAGTTGACCCCGCTTTTAGATAAACTACAGAACGAGGAAAATAAAGAAATCGCAAACGAGGCAATAACACGCCTCTTGCAGTCACTTCAAGCCCTACAAATTAAGCGTGACGAACTCTGGAGCAAATTTTTCGATCAGGTTTCGTCACACTTGCATGCCAACTTTGCTTGGGAGTTGGCAAACCTCACCTCGGAAATCCTTGAGCGGGCGACACAGGCCGGCACAGCCATCATAGATGCTTGCGGACAGGTTGGCCGGCGGTTACTTGAATGGGTATGGCAAGAGAAAGAAACAGACGAAGACAATTGGTATAATCGGTTGGGGGGGCGTTGGGCGGTGCCGCTTGTTGCTAAAACGTACGGTACGAACATCGAAAAGTCTCGAACACTTCTCGAAAAGGTTCTCGAATTGACGCAGGTGGACAATTTCCCGATAGCCTTCCTGTCATGGTTGACTGAACATGTTGACAAAATTTGGGATCATGATGCTGAATTTGTCATCTCAATCTATCACACTGTTTTTTCACACCAGTTCGACAGCGATGGAGAGACGAAACGAGGCGGCCCTGTTTTTCCCATAACAACCTATCGGAGCCAGGATTACGGCATGTGCCAATATCGGTTGATAAAACATCTTCCTAATTTTCTTAGAGCCTTTCCATTAGATGCAACACGGGCCGTGATTCAAAGCTTGAACGTCTTTATTGTTAGAGAACATATCATCGGATACCCCAAAGAAGGCGTGGCATTTGAAGATTTGATAGAGACGTTCAATTTTCGCGGAAAACCCGCGTACTTTGTGGAAGACAGTAGTTATATATGGGATGCGCGAAAGTTTTCAAATAAACCGATTGAAATGGCAGATACGCTGTTTGAATTCATCGAAGAATTGGCTATGTCGGAAGATGCACGTCTTGATGCACTGCTTGACGTTTTTCGTGATGAGGTGTGGGTCGCGTTTTTCTGGAAACGACTCTTAAACACAGCATCAAAGTTTCCTAAGGTTTTCGCACCACGTGTGTTTGAATTGTGCATCGCGAAACCGATATTGAAAAGTGACGATGTCGTTTACGAACTCTGTCTGTTTTTAAAAGCTGCTGCGTATGAGTTTACGTTAGACGCACTTCGTCAGATTGAGGGCAGTATCTTGTCACTCCCAAGGAAAGTAGTTGGTGAGAAATGTCGCCGCATTCTCGAACATCGTAGAAATAGACTCCTTTCACAAATCCCGATCAATTTGCTACGTACTGATGAGGCAAAGACAATCCGGGAAGAGATGGAGCGTGAAAACAGTGTTCCAGAGAACCAACCGCTGGTTAGTTTCAGTACCACATCAGAAACCGTTACCGAGGAAAAGTGGCTTCAAAGCAAGGGCATTGATACGACTAAGCCTGAAAATCAAGAATTACGCCGATTTTCCGAGCCGCTTAATAAATTCATTTCAGATTGGCGAAATGATGTGCCAACTCCTGAAGCCGCTGAATTGATTTTACCACGGTTACGGGAAGTGTACGCCGCTCTAAAAAGCAACACGCACGCCGATAAAGAAGTGATTAATTTACTCTGGCATCATTTAGCCGATTGTGCGGCAATCCTCGGTCGAGTTGCTAATAAGCTTGCGCGTGACTCATATACTTTTTGCCGACAGGTGCTCCTACATAGTGCAACGCATGAGCTGCCCAAACCAAATCCCGAACGGGATGCACAATTTGATACTTCAGATTACTCTCCATTTCCACGACATAAAGCGGCTAGTGGGCTACTCAACCTTGCGTTTCACCAACCTTATGCGGAAATATTGGACGCAATAGAGAGACTTGCGGCTGACCCCGTGCCCTCTGTGCGGATGGTAACAGCGATGGAATTGGCGAAGGTTTACGTCAAAGCACCGGAGAGGTTTTGGCACATCATGGACAAGAGGGCAGCACATGAACGAAACCGCAGCGTGCAAAAATATCTCTACTTTACATTGACTCGGGTCGTCGCAAGAGAAAAAGAGAATGAAGCTAAAACAATCCGCGTCCTGGCGGAGCTGCTTAGGCACACACCGCTCTCTACAGAAAGGTTGGAGCCATCAGATTCGCTTATTGATTTGTTGATGTGGTTGGCAATCAACCGTGAGAATTCATGGGCATTGAAAACAATCGAACATAGTTTTTTCAAAGACCCAATCCGGTTTGCTAATCCCTTGGCTCACGCTGTGGCTCGGGTCATGGAAGATTACGTGGCACCGAAAAACCTTGAAACGCCTGATGGATGCGAAAGGATAGAACGGGCCATTTTATGGGTAAGCAAAGCCATTACTGTAGCCTCCGATGGGATTAAGGAGTTGTGTCTCACCCTCAAGAAGCAGAGAACAGAAAAAGTAGAGAAAAAGTTACACGACACCTACAGAGTGATTGATAAGGTTATCATGCGGCTTTACTTTACGGTAGCACACGCCAGAGGGCCGTCCGAGAAACCCACAGAGGAAATTCCCTACGACTTGCGCTGTCGTTTCTACAAAGCAGTCAAGCCGCTGATGGAACAGATTATTGCTTTCGCGCAAAACCCAGAAAGCGGTATCATGTTCGCGCCGACAGCACACTATTTCATGCAAGTCCTAACAAGTTTTCTCAGCTGCAATCCGAAAGAGGTTTTGCACTTAGCAGCGGGAGTCACGATTTCAAGTGAACGGTTTGGTTATACGCTCGACTCCATAGCGGTTCGCGATGTCGTCGAATTCGTCGAAATTGTCCTCGCTGACTATCGAGATGAAGTGTGCGATGGCGAAGGCTTGGAAGACCTGCTGAGTCTATTAGATCTTTTCGCCAAAACAGGCTGGTCGGATGCACTTAAGCTCGTCTGGCGGCTTGATGAGGTTTTCCGGTAGACTGACCATTTCTTTTGTAAGGGCGGATCTCTGTATCCGCCCGTCTCTAAGGTTTCCCTTAAACCTTCAATAAGACGTTTGGCGCAAACTTTTTTCATGCACCTAAGGATTTCCGTGAGAAAGATAATGCACGGGCAGTGCCACAGGGCCTGCCCATATCCGAACATCCCGGTCACGTGATTCCGTGAGTGAAACGAAAAACGGTTGACAAATTCAGGAGGACATGGTATACTAATTTAGTATTAATGCGATTTTTTCGATGATATTTATTTGGATTCGGCTATAATGTATGCCGTTTACTGTTTACCTTTGATCTTAATTTTCACTTGTAGGAGCCGGGGCATTCGGCACCGAACCGAATACGGAACTCCTACGAAATTGGGGGCCGAAGTGGTATCTCGACGTAAATTTTTCAAATTTCTCGGTTGGGGAAATTTCACCGCAGCACTGGGCTTGTGTTTCGGACCGGGTTTGGTTCGGTATCTCTATCCACGTGTGCTGTTTGAACCGTCCTCTATTTTTAAAGCAGGCTTCCCGGCAGAATACCCCCCAGGGAGCGTTAGCGAAAAGTTTAAAAAAGAACCGTTTGGCGTTTGGATTGTCCGAAAGGAAGATGGAGAATTCTACGCTTTATTAACGATATGCACGCATCTCGGATGCACACCGCGATGGTTGGGTTCTGAAAATAAGTTCAAGTGTCCATGTCATGGGAGCGGATTCGACAGAGATGGCATTAACTACGAAGGGCCTGCGCCCCGCCCCCTCGAACGCGTTAAAATTACATTGGCAGAAGACGGTCAGATTGAGATCGACAAGTCTGTGAAGTTTTTAGGCGAGAAGGATCAGTGGGGCGACCTAGGTGCCTTTTTGAAGGTTTAAAGACTAGAGATGGGTTGTGTCTGGCTCCGGTGCAAGCACTTTAACAAAGCGTCCAATGTAAGCGCGCGCTTGAAAAGCGAGCCTACAAGCAGACAGAAAACATGGATGCTGAACTGTACGAGAAAGGCTTTAATGTAAGAAACAAAAAAGTTGCTTGCTAATCACTCGCAACTTGGTGGCGCTTGCGAAGCCAAAACTTGAGATGGAAGAGTGGCGAAGCATGCGAGCCGAAACTTGCTAGCGATAGGAAAATATGAACGAAGAACGTAAAGGGCTGAAAGAAAAGATTACGAATTCCGATATTTGGCGCTCTATATTCCGCCACGGATATGAAAACACCGGTCGCCGGTATACGTTACAGGTGCTCCAAAACGTCTGGTTGCATCTCCATCCCCCTCGGGTCTCCCGGCACGCGCTCAATTTCCGCTTCACCTGGTGTATGGGCGGCATCACCTTTCTCATGTTTCTGGTGACAGCTGTCACAGGCGTACTGCTGATGTTCTACTACCGCCCGACAGCTGAATATGCCTTCAGCGATGTGCAGTACCTCGAATTTGACATTCCGTTCGGGATGCTGCTGCGCAATATGCACCGCTGGGCAGCCCATGGTATGGTAATCTCGGTCATGCTACACATGTTCCGGGTGTTCTTAACCGGGTCGTATAAGAAACCGCGAGAGTTCAACTGGGGAGTCGGTGTCATCCTGCTGCTCGTAACATTTTTCTTGAGCTTCACCGGTTACCTGCTGCCCTGGGACCAGCTCGCCTTTTGGGCTGTGACTGTCGGCACCAACATGGCACGCGCAACACCCGTGTTGGGGCACGAGGGGCCGTTCGCCCCGGAACCCATTACGCAAGCGAATGATGTCCGATTCGCACTGCTGGCTGGCACAATTGTGGGCCCGTCCACGCTGCTAAGATTCTATATCTTACACTGTGTTGCGGTACCGCTGTTAGCGAGCGTGCTGATGGCGTTGCATTTCTGGCGCGTCCGTAAAGATGGTGGTATATCTGGACCCCTATAACGCGATAAGCGCGCGGTTGGGAAACCTTTCAATATAACCTTGGGCATCTATAAGAAGCAAGTGCACGGTTAGACGCCGGTGCCTATAGGAAGAAAAACACTGCCCGCGCAAAGGAGCTGAATATGGAGCATTTTATAGCACTGGTGACTAAGCCCGATAATGTCCCCATCGTGGCTATCCTCTTTTTGATACCCTATTTTCTCTGGCTTTCGTATCGGCAAGCCCGCCAGACGGACCTGGCTGGTGTCCCATCGGATGCCGCGCTTAACGATAAGGTTTACGTGTGGCCCTACTTGTGCCGGAATGAGTTCATCTGTGCAATTATCGTGATGCTGGTGCTCGGTATCTGGTCTATTACGATTGACGCGCCGCTTGAAGAACCGAGCGACCCGACGAAAACGCCAAACCCTTCTAAAGCGCCCTGGTACTTCCTCGCGCTACAGGAAATGCTGGTCTACTTCGATCCGTGGGTTGCGGGCGTGGTGTTGCCGGGGCTTATTATCGCAGGGCTCATCGCTATTCCCTACGTAGATATTAACCCAAAAGGGAAAGGGTACTATACAATAAAGGAGCGGCCCTTCGCACTGGCAGTGTTCTGTTTCGGGTTTATCATTTTATGGATTGTCTTGATGGTAGTGGGTACCTTCCTGAGAGGGCCGGGTTGGAACTTTTTTGCGCCATGGCAAAAGTGGGATCCACACCTTGTTGTGCCGTTAACGAACGTGAATCTGTCCTACCTCTTCGGGATCCGCGACGAGCCGACAGCTAACTTCTTCGGGTTTGTTGTGGTTGCAGGGTACTACGCCCTCGGTCCGATTTTTTACGTATGGAAACAGAAAAGCAGTCGTTTTTTACAAGAACTTGGACTCGTTCGATATATCCTTGTCTCCTTTCTGTTCTTAACCATGCTTGCATTGCCCATTAAAATGGTACTGCGATTGGGCTTGAATATCAAGTACGTCTGGGTATCGCCGTGGTTCAACATCTAGTTTTTTGTAAGGCTGCAGGTGCTCAATAAAGATGGGCGGAGACAGGGTGCCGCCCTTACGAATCAACCAACAATGTAAGCAATAAAAAAGTTGCTCACTAATCACTCGCAACTTGGAGGTCAAACATTTCGTGAGGAGCAAAAAAGAGATTCCCGCTGAAAGTAAATCGTATTCTGCTTTGTTCTTTCTTCTTTCAGGACTGTTAGGATTAGTCACCTTATGGGGGTTTTGGAGTGAGATGATTACCCGCCGTCCGTGGAAGCAGATTCAGCAACATTTTTATCAATACGAATATGAAAAGACACAGGCAGAATTGGAGAATGCCAAGCTCACCTTGCCCGAACTCCCCGAGCCGCAAGAGGTTGACCCGAGAGTGCTGAGAAGCTTGACGAAGGCTGTGGAAACCGCGCAGGTCGCGCTTGACGAAGCACTGCAAGAACGGAAATTCCGGCAGAGCGAATCCGACGCAATTAATTATAAATATCAGCACAGTCTCCACGAAGCCAAAGCGCATGACACAAGTGGGCACGGTGCAACGGTCGAAAAATGGCAGAAGAAATTGGCTGAACTTGAATCCCTGATTGAAGGCACCCTGACAGCAGCAGTCCTGAACGCCGAAACCGTCTTCGCGGACGCAAACAGAGCGTTGGCACAGTTCTACCAAACCAACGGTGCCCTGCAGGACGCGCTCAGCACCTACCTCATCGCGCAGAAATATAAGCCGCAAGATGCAGACATCACCCAAGGCATCGACGATGTGCAAACCGAACTGGAATCGCTTCAAGCCGACAAAGCAAGACATGAAGCCGTCGCCCGCAGCCAGGAAAAACTGGATTCGCTGGGCGGCATCAAGCGAAACTTTTTCGGAAGTCTGTTAGAGAACCCATTTCACAAAACCCGCACCATCGTTCAGTATTATCTCGAAGAGTTCGACTATACCGCTGACAGGTGCGCGACATGCCACTTCTCCGCAGACAGAATCGGCTATGAACAGGCTGCGCAAGAAATATTTGAAGTCGAAGGCGACGGCGAAAACCCTGTTGCCCATCGCCTCAAGCACGCAAACGTCAAAGTCGGCAGTGAAAACGTTGTCATCGATGGATTTGAGGCGGAAGAAGATGAGTATACATTAGCCGCAAACGGTACCCTCACCTTCACCGATGTGGATGTTTTCGGCGAAGTGGAAATCTCGTACGAGACCGGCTACCGCTCAGTGCTTCAGACGCATCCCCATCGCGATGTCCTCCTCGCCAAGCACCCTGTCGATCGATTTGGATGTACGCCATGCCACGGGGGACAAGGACAGGCACTAACAGCGAAGGCTGCCCACGCCTTAACGCACGCGGAATACTGGCTCACCCCCGTGCTAGGATTAGATGAACATACAGGCAGAACATCCGAAGAGACAAAGGGCTACATGGAGTCTAACTGCCGCCGATGCCACGATGGCATGATGATGTTAGATTACACGAACCCGGAAACAGGAGAACAGCAGGACTATTCGCCGAATCTTACCAGAGGGTTGGCACTCTTCGAGGACCTTGGATGTCACGGATGCCACGCCGTAGAAGGGTATAGCACGCTCGAAAACATAGATAAAGTCGCACCATCGCTCGCAAAAGTTGGAAGTAAGGTACAGGATACCGCATGGCTTGAAAACTGGATTAAGAAACCGGAAGCATACCTGCCCAATACCACAATGCCAAACTTCTTTCCTGCCGAAGGCATGAGCCAAGTTGTCTACCTTAAGAACGGCGGGAAGCGCACGGGTGCTGTTACAAAAACCGCCAACGGCATCGTTATTAAAACGGACGATGGCACAGAGTATCCTTATTCCGATGATTACGTTCTTCGAATTGTTGACGAAGTCAAATCTATTGCCGCCTACCTTGCGCAGATGACAGATCCGCTTCTCGACGAATCGTCTGAAAACTATTCCACATCTGAACGCGCCCTTAAAGCGGGGGAAGAGACTGTGAAAACGGTGGGGTGTCTCACCTGCCATGCAGTTGATGGGTTGGGTAGCGATTTCGCACCGGCATTGGACAGCGTTGGCACAAAAGTTACGGCGAGCTACCTACGCCAGTGGATTAGCGATCCGAAAGCCTACGATGCGGATACAACTATGCCCAGCTTGCGGTTGAGCAAGAATGAAATAGACAACGTCGTTGCCTATCTGATGAGCCTACAACAGGCAATGCCTTCCGCCGTCTCGGAGTCAATCGGCGAAGTAGATGTAGCCGAAGGCGAGGCACTCACCCGGACTTACGGATGCTTCGGTTGCCACGAGATTCCTGGCTTTGAAAATGAATCGAAAGTTGGTGCAGATCTGGGTGAATTCGGTTCAAAAACGACTGAGGAATTCGACTTCGGTGATACGGTGGACGTTGAGCATAACTGGACAGGCTGGACGCTGGGGAAAATCACAAATCCACGGCGTTACCAAACGCGTCGGATTATCTCACGGATGCCGGTTTTCCAAGTAGACGAAGAAGACGCAAAAGCACTCGCTGTGCTTCTGAAGAGTTTCCAATCTGCACAGTACCCGCTCAGTTATATCTACAAGCACGCCGCGGAGCCGACCCAGGTCGAAAAACTGAACCGCATCGATGCTGGCAGACGCTTATCGAAAAAATATAACTGCACAGGATGCCACGAGATTGAGGGAAAAGGTGGCAGCTATAAAGAGGTTGTGATAGCACACGAAGGCCTAGACGAGATTACGGCGAAGCAGTTTTCGCCACCGACCTTGCAAGCTGAGGGCGCGAGGGTGTATCCGCACTGGTTGTTTGCGTTTCTCAAAGAGCCCACCGATATCCGCTACGGGCTCAAGGTTCGGATGCCCACCTTCGGAATGTCAGATGACGAAGCCACGACGCTTGTCAAATACTTCTCAGCCCTAGACGATGAACCGTTCCCTTATGAAACACTTGAACCGCCACTGTCAACCCGCGCAGAATTGCGAGTCGGCAAACAGATCTTTGACGCGCTGCAGTGTATTTCCTGTCACCCTGCCAAAGGTGAGGTAATTCCAGATGGCAGTGACAAGGCAGGAAGACCGGACCTCTCCTTGGCGAAAGAACGACTTAAAGCGGATTGGCTAATTGAGTGGATGAAAAATCCGCAGGCGTTCCAACCCGGCACCGCAATGCCGCAGGCATGGCCCCTCGTCGGTGGACAGCACATGCCAATTGAAGGCTACGCCGGTGACGACGCTGAAAAACAGATCCGGCTCGTTCGCGATTATCTCATTTCGTTGGGAAGATGATGATAACCAAAAAGTTGCATCAGAAACCTCCGACGACATCTACAGTGCATTGTGCGAACAACCACGCCAATGGTATTTGCCCCTGCAAAGCAGGGGTTTCATACCAATGCTGATTACTCCGCAAGGAATGACAAAAATATGAAACACCTTGCTGTTGTCATCGTCATGATTATCGTATGGCTCAACGGGTTAATCTGGTTAGGCAAGCAAGTCGACCCGAGCACAAAGTACCACTCTCAGATAGAATACAAATATGCGAGATATTGCGCCGGGTGTCACGGGAACAATGGTGAAGGCAGCGGACGGATTGGCCGCTTTAAAAGGTTGGACCCAGCAGATCTGACAGATGACAACTTGTGGACGATGCATCATGACGAACAGTTGCTTGATAGTATCAACGCAGGGAAAAATGATATGCCAGCGTTCCACTACTACCTCAGCAGTGAAGAACAACGGGAGATTCTCACATATATTAAGGAGAGATTTCGCCCATAAATACACGGATATCCGTGACGCTTATCTTTTACTATTTGCTTTTTTGAATCCTCTGGTGTTAATATATTATACGAACATTCACCCGAAAAAATATTGGTATTTGCCCCTGCTTTGCAGGGGTTAACACCCTTAAGGAGAAAAATCATGTCTTTCAAAACTCATGGCCTAGTCGCACTGCTTGTTATTGGCATGCTCACGAGCGGCGCGATGGCTGGCAATATCACCGGCACAGTTACATATTCAGGCGATGCCCCAGCGCGTCCTGTATTGACAGCTACCAAGGACCAGCATTGCATTGACGCAGTAAAAGGCACAAAGTCCGAGGCACTCGTTGTCTCAAAAGAGAATGGCATCAAGAACGTTGTCATTTACGCGCGCGTCCCCCGTGCAAAAGTGACTGTGCCAGAGACAAACCCTGTCATGGACCAGAAGGGATGCGCTTACTACCCGCATGTGCTCGCAGTCGTTGCAGGTTCTACCGTGGATCTTACCTCCAGCGATCCGGTGGCACATAATGTCCACTCCCACGCGAAAAAGAATGAAGCAATAAACTTTCAGATTCCGCAGCCCGGGAAACTCTTTCCGCACAAAGTAGCGAAACCGGAAGAAATCAAATTCACATGTGATATTCACGCGTGGATGACCGGCTACATCGTCGCTGTCAATAGTAACTTTTTTGCAGTCACCGGTTACAAAGACGCTGAAGGCGGATGGATTAGCTCAGACGCTTATGAAAAATCGGCAGACGCTGGCAATTATACAATCGCAGATGTGCCAGCGGGTAGAGTTAACGTCATTGCCTGGCATGAAGAACTCGGTTCCGCGAGAAAAAAAGTTGAAGTACCTGCAAGTGGCGACATCGCGGTAAACTTTACGAGTGCGGATTTCAAAAAGCGCGCGAAAAAATAGTGCCCGCTTCACCTGTCTCCCTTAAGTTGCATCAGAAACCTCCGAAGAGAGCTACAGTGCATTGTGAGAACAACCACGCCAATGGTATTTGCCCCTGCAAAGCAGGGGTTTCATACCAAGTTGTGAACGAAAAGTGAACAACTTTTTTATTTCTTACATTTGCTGATTACTCCGCAAGGAATGACAAAAATATGAAAGCAGGCCTCGGCTTGAGAGACTCAGTGCCTAAAAAGAAACTCTACCTCATACTTGGGTTAGTGCTACTCAGTTATGCCCTGCTAGCCATCGCCCCGGCGTTTGCACAGGACATGAGCGAGGCAGAATACCGCCCCTTCCCGAAGATTGGGAGCCGAAACGCGGCATGGATTGCCGCACAACTTCACCTGTTGTTCGGCTCCTTTATCCTCGGTGTCCCGATGTTCGCGGTTATCATCGAATTTATCGGATGGAAAACCAAGGATGCGCGATACGACCGGATGGCACAAGAGTTCATTAAACTTTGTATGGGCGCGTTTTCGACGACAGCGTTGCTCGGCGGCGTTCTCGTTTTCATCCTTATATGGTGCTACCCGAAGGTAATGAGCAAGTTGAGCGGCATCTTCGGGCCGACGATGATTTTTTACGTAGCCTTGTTCTTCGGGGAAACCTTTACGCTTTATCTCTACTCCTATGGGTGGGATAAAATGCAGGGGCGCCATAAAGGCTGGCACCTATTTCTCGGTGTGCTGCTGAACGTGTTCGGTACAGCGATTATGTTTGTTTCCAACTCGTGGCTCACTTATCAGACGAGCCCTGGCACACAATACGGCAAGCTGTCTGAGGGTACGCGGCAATCCTGGTTGGAGCAAAAGCTGGCACAGAATCCAGAGATGAGCCGGGCCGAGGCGATGGAAGGGATAACAGATGCAACAGTGATTCCACTCCACAACGAAACAACCGGTGAGTTCTTGGCGACTGTCTGGGAAGCAGTTAACAACTTTACGTGGATGCCAGTTAATATTCACCGCCTCATCGGAAATATCGCGTTTGGCGGTTCAATTGTGGCAGCGTACGCGGCATTCCGATTTCTCGTTGCCAAAACCAAAGAGGACAAGGCACACTACGATTGGATGGGGTACACAGGTAACTTCATCGCGTTGTGCGGGCTAATTCCGCTGCCTTTCGCTGGTTACTGGCTCGGCAGGGAAATCTACATGTTCAACAACACGATGGGCATCAACATGATGGGCAGCCTATTTTCGTGGCTGTTTATCATTCAGGCAGTGATGATTGGGGTGTTGTTCATCGGTGCGAACTACTATCTTTGGTCGGGCATGGGACGGATTGAAGGCGCGCAGATATACGCCCGCTACCGCCCTTATATGATTGCTATTATCGTTATCTGTGTGGCTATCTGGATGACACCGCGCACCTTGTCTAAAATTTCTACCTCAAGTGAACTGAGTGCTATGGGCGGCGCAAACCACCCGCACCTTGGGCTGTTCGGTTTAATGACTGCCAAAAATACGGCGGTGAATATCATTATCCTGACAACCTTCGTGAGTTTCCTCTTTTACAGGCGTTCGGGTAAGGCACCGACAACGAGTTGGAAAAAAGTTGGCAATATCGCCATCTCATCCATCTTCTTCTTCGCGGTTGTCTCAATTGTGGTTATCGGCATCGTTGGGTTTACAGTCCCAACCGACCTCCGCGTCAATGTGCTGACACCCTATCAGGTGATGATTGCCCTCGCCGTGATGGTTGCCGTGACAATAATTGATATTTTCATGTACCGAAAAGCGACAATGTCTGGCACTATCAAATGGGGTGAAATGACAGACCGGTCACAGTACGTGTTAATTCTCCTCGCAATTACGTTTACGTCCCTGATGGGTTTGATGGGTTACGCGCGCTCCGGGCTTCGGGAAGCATGGCATATCTTTGGGGTGATGCAAGATACCTCACCCGATGCGTTTACGCCGCTCCTCAGTGAGGCAGTAAACATCGTAGCGATTATCATGGTAATGTTCTTCGCTCTCGTCGGGTTTATCTTCTGGCTCGGCTTGTGGGGCGAGAAGAAGAAGGAAGCAGCAGCTCCTGCGGCAGCAGACGTTGCCACGGAGGATGATTAAGTATTATCGATGATATGTTACTAGGCGGTTGAGGCATGGATTACCTTATCAAAAATCAGGAAAAACCAGTTGTCTTGCGATTGACTTCCTAAGAAACGTTATCGGAGTTCTGTCTAAAATGTCAACAAATACGCTCATAAAAATTGCAAGTCTAATCATAATGGTGGTGAGTTTCATCGCCTATATTGCTGGCGCATCCGCGTTTCCGATCGCCTCGGAGAACTTACTCCCCTGGTCGGTGTGGTTTATCGTCTCGGTAGTGGTAAACATCATTTTGTGGCACAGCGTCATAAAATTGCTGACATTCTCGCTGGCTGTGATATGGTTTTATGCGTTTGTGGCAGGGCTTGTGCCGGAAAGTTCAACAGCAGTAAATTTGACTGAACTGGACTGGAGCGACCCGGATGCGGTGGCTGAGCAGGGTGCCTTAGTTTTTAACGGGAAAGGGCAATGCAGTGCCTGTCACACCGTGGATACCTCCGCGCCCAAAGGCAGATGTCCTGATTTGACAGACATTGGCGTGCACGCGGCGAACCGACAGCCCGGCATGGATGCAAAAACGTATCTGATTGAATCTCTGTACGAACCAGCGAAGTATTTGGTGCCTGGCTATGGGAAAATTATGCCGGATGTATGGAAAGCCCCCATCGCGTTGTCAAAATTAGAGATTGAAGCCGTCATTGCATACCTACAGAGCCAGGGGGGCGAGATAGACCCGACTCCGTATGATGAGCCTATTGATAGGGCAGATGCAGGCACAGTAGCAGCGGCACTTCCACCCTTGCTCACCGGCGATGCAGCCCTCGGGAAAAAAGTCTTTGTGGCGGCGGCGTGTCACTCGTGTCACGTGGTAAAGGGGATAGAGAGCCCAGTAGTTGGAGAGACTACTCAAGACTTTGAAGTTGTCACCGCCCCTGAACTTTCGGAAATCGCCGCCTTTAACGACATGCGGTACCTTGAGGAGTCCATCCTGAAGCCAGGCGCGCAAATTGTAAGCGGTTACGGGGCCGTCACCGTACAGGCTAAGGGGGCAACCTTTCAGGGAACGCTTGTCTCGCAAGATACAGAAAAGATTGTCGTCCGAACCAAAACAGCCGACGGACAAGAAGAGGAGCACACCATCCTGCTCAGCGAACTAGACGATGAACCGATTGAAGACCTTGCAAATCTGAAAGCGAACGGCTACTTTACGTTAACGCTAACCCCCGCTGATGCTGATGCCCCGCGAACCGGGGAAATCGTTGAGGAAACCGACGACACAGTGACGCTCAAGATTGGCGAAGAAACCCAAACACTTTCTAAAGCGGATGCAGATGTGAAAAGCCAGATGACCGTTATCACTTTTGATGGCGATACAATTGTCGGCGAATATGTTTCAGGAACGATGGACGACGACGAAATCATCTTAATCGTTGATGGAAGCGAAGAGGTATTTGATACCTTCGATCTTGAGGAAGCTACCTACGCACGCGCGTTAGGCAAGAAACTGCTGGTTACGTCACCGATGCCAGAAAACTTCCCACATCTCTTCTCGGTATCGGATATGAGTCATCTGCTGGCTTTCTTAAGCACACTGACTGGCGAAACAGCAACAGCGGAAACTGAATCGGAGGAGGCAGGTGAAGCTGCCGCAGAATAACAAAACAATACACATCTTACAATTAGAAGATAGGCGGAGACGAGGCTGCGCCCTTCCAAAAGTACGTTTCGGATTGGGCCTGGAGAGCACTAAGGCAAGGTTAAGAATTTCGGCTCCGGCCTTACAAAAGCGCGTTTTGGATGCACAATAAATTACACTACTACGAATTTGCCTGAGGAGGGAGCCATGAAAAGGCTGTCGCTTTTCACAAAATGTCTCATAATTTTCATTGGATGCTGGGTATTCCTGCGATTTATCGTCGGCAATGTTATCTCAGTGCCGATACCAGGTAGCGTCATCGCTATGTATATGGGACTGATTATCGTCGCCATCTTGGTGCATATCTCTGTCGAAGACACACGATTTCGGGAGTTCCTACGTCCCATCCACGAAACACTCGTTGATAACAACCGGCGTGTCCGTCGTCGAGTTATCGCCGTGCTCATCCCGCTGTTTTTGCTCGGGTATACGTATTCGATTATCGCACAACGAACGAACCCGCCGGGCAATCCACGCGATGCACACCCTTCTCCACCGCTTGAGATTACCTATAAGGACGAGGTTATCGGAGCGACGCAAGAGGTAGAGAATCCTTTCCGGCACTATGAAAAGGACGACCCGGAGGCATTTCGCGCGCATGTGGAGAACGGCAAACGCGTCTATTATGATAACTGTTTTTACTGCCACGGGGATGACCTTGATGGACAGGGGCACTTTGCACCCCACATCCAACCGCTTCCCGCGAATTTCCAAGATCCGGGCATCATCCCGAATTTCCAGGAATCTTTCCTGTTTTGGCGGATTAGCAAGGGCGGCCCGGGCTTGCCCGCAGCAGGTACCCCGTGGGATTCAGCAATGCCGATTTGGGAAAATTATCTAACAAAAGACGAAATTTGGGACGTAATTCTCTTTCTTTCCGATTATACCGGCTATCAACCTCGCACGTTTGGGGAGGGACACTAAACATGATACGCATACAGCAAATTCTCCCTAACACCAAAATCACCCACTTAATCCTCTTTTTGGCAATTATACCAGTACTTCAGTTTGCAGACGCACAGAATGTGCCACAAGCTTCCGAGGAAGGAAAGCGGGTTTATGAGAAGAGTTGTGCACACTGCCACGGCACCGAAGGGCGCGGAGACGGCAGCGCTGCCGAAAACCTCCTGCCGAAGCCGAGAGATTTTACGCGAGGCTTGTATAAAATTCGTTCTACGGAAGCAGGCGAACTTCCAACAGACCAGGATTTGTTGGACATTATCACAAAAGGGATGCCCGGCTCATCAATGCCGGGGTGGGAAACTGCCCTGAGTGCTAACGAACGCAGGGAAGTCGTCGCTTATATCAAAACATTTCACGACGGATTTAAAGAACAGGAATCCCCACCTCGGCAAATTAGCCTTGCAGGCAAAATTGCCTACTCTGAAGAAAGTGTTGAGATCGGGAAAGGGCTTTATACCGAACTCGGTTGCATTGAATGCCACGGCAACATCGGCCGCGGCGATGGCACCTCCGCTCCTACGCTCACAGATGAATGGGGCTTTCAGACCTGGCCAGCAAATCTCGCTCAGAGCTGGAATTTCAGGGGCGGCAGCGACACCGAAGACATCTTTAAGCGATTCATCGGCGGTCTCGCCGGTTCTCCAATGCCCGCGTTTGAAGGCGACAGCTTTTTAAACTTTGGGCTGACCTCGGCAGAATCCAAACGCCTTACCGAATTGGAAAACAGAGACGAAATGACCGCGGCTGAGGAAGAGGAGTCCGGGCAGTATTACGAAAAAATGGATGCTGCTGTCAATATTGCACTCAATATCGCTGAGGGTACCGAGTTGAGCGCAGAAGAACAGCAAACCTACACTGAAGCAATGAAAGTGGTTTATGAAAAGAGTTGGCATTTGGCAAACTACGTCAAATCCCTCGCACCTGAAAAACGTCCGGAGCCAGCAATTGGCAACAACGTACTCCGGTCCCAATATGTAACGGATGCCCTGCCAGCAAAAACGGATGCCGCCTGGGATACGCTTGAATCAAGCCATTTTCCGCTTGTTGCACAGGTTATCATCGAACCGCGGCAATTCAATCCGACAATCGATTCGGTTAACGTCAAATCATTTTACAATGACACAGAGGTTGCCTTTCTCTTTACCTGGGATGACCGCACCCATACCACTGCTGAAGAGGATGAAGAAACAGGCAACATTCTTGAGGATGCCTTGGCAATTCAATTTCCGGTGAAAATCCCGCAGGGACCGACTGCACCGAAGCCCTATTTCCTCTGGGGCGGCAGGCTCCCTGTTTATCTATGGCAGTGGAAAGCCTCTGCACCGGACCAGGTAACGGAACTCACCGCCAAAGGCATCAACAACGCTGAGGCGCAAGCAGTCCAAAGCGACATCCAAGCAGAAGGAAGTTACACGAACGGACAATACACCTTGTGGGTGAAACGCGCCTTGAAAACAGACGATAAGAAAGACCTCCAGCTTGAACCTGGTGTCTTTGTGCCTATCGCCTTCTCCGCATGGGACGGCGCGAACGGCGATATTAATACAAAACGGGTCATCTCCAGTTGGTATGCTTTCGTTCTGGAACCCGTTCCATCTTCAAAACGGTTTATTTATCCACCTCTAGTCGCACTTCTCTCTGTTGGCTTGCTATTGGGTTTACGCGGGTTTGTACAGCGGAGAAATTCATAAGAATAGTAACTGATAACGAATAATCAATTAAAGGAGAAAAAAATGAAAACCTACTTGTTGGCATGTTTCACCGTTCTTTTCGCGTGTTGCTACGTCGGTGGTGCCTTCGCGGACCATCACGAAACAGCGGAGATGACAATGCTTCAGTTCCCTGAATCCTATAAAGCCATGAGCGTTAGCAATGGCGGCACGATTAGCGGCGTGGTGAAGTTTGAAGGTGACGTGCCTGAAATGAAAATGCTGGAAATCACCAAAGACCAGGCGGTGTGTGGCGCAACCGAAAAGTTTGATGAAACACTTGTCGTTGGTGAAGGCAACGCTTTAAAAAATACGATTGTCTATCTGATGGACATTTCACAAGGCAAAGATTTTGACAAAGCAGCGAAACTGGAAATGGATCAGAAGGGCTGCCAATTCAATCCACATGTCCAAATTGTTCCGGTCGGCGTGCGCGTGACGATGCTGAATAACGACAGAGTTAACCACAACGTCCATATCTTCAGTAGTGTCAACAAGCCGGTTAACAAACAGCAGACGAAAAATCGCAGGAAGATGCCGCTCGCCGGTGTCAAGAAAGCAGAAGGGCCCGTTTCAGTAAAATGTGATATTCACGGGTGGATGTCCGCTTGGATTGCCTACGTGCCGCACCCCTATTTCGCCGTGACGAACGAAATGGGCGAATTCACGCTTGAAAATGTCCCACCCGGCACCTATAAACTAGGATATTGGCACGAAGCGTGCGGCACCAATAACGAGTCCCCTGCTGCTGTTACGGTCGAAGCTGGCGGTACTGTCAAGCAAGACTTCACGCTGATGCTCAAAAAAAATGTAGCAGAAAGTGGAAAACACAATTGAGGTAGAAAATCTTTCGCATACATATCCTACACGGTGTGCACTAGACAACGTTAGCTTTAGTGTGTCGAGCGGTGAGATTTTCTGCCTCCTCGGCCCCAACGGCAGTGGGAAAACAACCCTTTTTAGGATTTTGTCTACGCTGATGCCCGCAACATCCGGGAACGTTAACTTTCTCGGATATAACTTAACCACAGAGATGAAAGCGATCCGGAAACTATTAGGAGTTGTCTTTCAACATCCGGGGTTAGATGCTAAGCTGACCGTGGGCGAGAATTTGCGGCATCAGGGGCACCTCTACGGGTTAGCCGGCAGAACGCTGCGGCACCGAATTGATGAACTTCTTGAACGTTTCGGTGTTGCTGACAGGATAGATGAACGCGTTGAAGAGCTCTCAGGCGGGTTGCAAAGGCGAGTTGAAATTGCGAAATCGATGGTGCATTCGCCACGTGTTTTACTCCTTGATGAACCGAGTAGCGGGTTGGATGTAGGCGTGCGTCGTCAGTTATGTGACTATATGACAAGCCTCGCTAAAACAGAAAATATTCTTGTGTTGCTTACAACCCACATTTTGGATGAGGCAGAAGCAGGCACCCGGGTTGGCATTCTAGATGCGGGACGGTTAGTCGCCCTCGGAACTCCGGCCGAACTCAAAGCCAAAGTTGGCGGCGATGTTGTGCTAATAGAAAGCACAGACAGCGAAACCCTCAGCACCACAATTACCGAGAGATTCGGTGTTTCAGTCGTGTTGACTGATAACCGGATACGCGTTGAATGTGAACGAGGACATGAGTTTGTTCGAGATGTTGTCGCCACATTTCCAGAGGAGATTCAGGCAGTCCGGTTCGGGAAACCGACACTAGAAGATGTATTCATAAAACTGACAGGAAGTTCCTTCATATAAGCATGAGAAACATCAGGCACCTCCACGGAAACCGCCGGAACTAGGCAATGACAAAAGAGCTGCTACCAGTCGCAACAATATGGTGGCGCGAAATCATTAGGTTTTACCGCCAACGCAGTCGGCTTCTCAGCGCGATTGCGCAGCCGTTAGTCTTTTGGCTCCTTATCGGGAGTGGTTTGAGTGCCTCTTTTCAGCCATCAGGTGCATCGGAAGAAACCGGCTACATAGAGTACTTTTATCCAGGTATTGTCGTTTTAGTGTTGCTTTTTACAGCGATTTTCGCGACAATCTCTGTTGTGAACGACCGGCGCGAAGGCTTCTTGCAAGGGGTACTTGTCGCTCCGGTGCCAAGGTGGCGAATCATCCTCGGTCAGGCATTAGGTGGCACAACGTTAGCACTCTTACAAGGCGTGCTGCTGTTGGGGCTTGCACCGTTGACAGGCATCCGACTCGGCATCGCGTCACTGTTTTCGGCACTCAGCGTGATGTTGCTCTTGGCGTTTGGTTTGACAAACTTGGGGCTGCTGATTGCGTGGCGGATGGACTCCACACAAGGGTTTCATGCGATTATGAACCTCCTGTTGATCCCGATTTGGTTGCTGTCCGGCGCGTTCTTTCCGAGCACAGGAGTGCCCGGTTGGTTAGGGTGGACAATGAAACTGAATCCCTTAACGTATGGGCTCGCCGCGTTCCGGCACAGCCTCTACCTTAACACTGCAACCACAGTCGGTGACGTGCCACCGTGGACACTTTCTATATTGATTACTGCTTTGTTTTGTATTTTGACTTACTTGGGCGCAACGCTGACTGCTTCTTCACAGACGAACTAAGTTGTTGCGAAAAGTGCGCCTCAAACGTGCCTACAATTTTGTAAAATGATAGCAAGTTCATGTCAAAAATAAAAAAGTTGCTCGCTCGATTTTTGGCGAAGCAGGTTGTGAATAACAACCCGCCATCGGGTCATTTGTTACTTACAAACGCCCTCGCCACAACTACAATCACCCGCAACCGCAACTTGGCTTGCAAGATTCGCCGAAAAGGAGGACTTGATGCTTCAATGGCTTCCAGAGAACGTATCAACGTTCGGGCAAGGCGTTGATAACCTCTTTACACTTATTTATTGGATTACTGTCGTTGTGTTCATCGCTGTCATGGCGACGCTCATCACGTTTCTAATTAAGTACCGCCACCGGGAAGGCCACCGCGCTGAGTACATTGAAGGGAGCACTACGCTTGAAATCGTCTGGACAGCGGCGACGACGTTGATTGTATTTGGATTAGCAATGCTCAGCTTGCCCCAATGGAATAAGATTAAATCGCCGACAGATTTTCCAGAAAATCCAGATGTTGTTGTTCAAGTCAGCGGAAAACAGTTTAACTGGGATATGACTTACCCCGGACCGGACAACGAACTCGGGACAGACGATGACCTGGAATTGGAAAACGAATTGCATGTGCCGGTCGATGCTGTCGTGCATATCCGGCTAACCGCTGAGGATGTCATCCACAGTTTTTTCGTGCCACAATTGCGGCTGAAACAGGACGCACTGCCAAACCGATTTATCGATGTCTGGTTTAAGGCAATAAAGGCAGGGCGTTATGAAATTCCGTGTGCAGAACTGTGTGGATTCGGACACTCTGGCATGCTCGGGTACCTCAATGTGCATACACAAGCAGACTATGATGCCTGGGTGAAAGAACGGTGGCCCCAGTAGCTGCTGTCGTAGCGGCCTCAGGTCGTGAAAGGAGTAAAATAACGATGCACGATAACGAACACGCGTCACATCATCACGAAGAAAGTTTTATTCGCAAATATATCTTTTCGCTAGATCACAAGATGATTGGCAAGCAATTCCTCATCTACGGGCTGATCATGTTCTTTGTCGGTGGCGGGCTCGCGCTGCTCTTTAGATGGCAACTCGCTTACCCCGAAAAGCCATTACCCGTCATAGGTGCCTCTCCACAATATCTTGAGGAAGGAGAAGTCGTGACAGGGGTGGACAAGATGTGGGAGCGGATTTATGAATCGGAGAAAGAGGAATGGCTTGAGGTCAATATGCCCAACGGAGTCATCGAACCAGCATTTTACAACATGCTGTTTACGATGCATGCCACCATCATGGTGTTCTTCGTGGTTGTGCCAATCTTGGTTGGCGCGTTCGGCAATTTCCTGATTCCGCTGATGATTGGTACGCGGGATATGGCATTTCCTGTCCTCAACATGCTCTCCTTTTGGCTCGCGGTAGTCGCTGCAATTGTGATGGCAATCGGATTTTTTGTGCCCGGCGGCCACGCGGCGGCAGGGTGGACAGGCTACGCGCCGCTGTCATCCGATCCGCAGTGGACAGGCGTTGATTGGGGGCAAAACCTGTGGGCAATAAGTTTACTTATTCAAGGCTTCTCCTCGCTGGTAGGATCCATTAACTACATCACGACGATTATCAACATGCGGGCACCGGGAATGACTTTTTTCCGGATGCCGTTAGTCATCTGGTCGTTGTTTATCGTCGCGATCCTGTTGCTTCTGGCTTTCCCAGTGCTATCTTCCGCCCTTGCACTGCTCATATTCGACAGGCTTGCAGGGACGACGTTCTTCACAGCTACAGCTGAAGGGGGCGGAGACCCGCTCCTGTGGCAACATCTGTTCTGGTTCTTCGGGCACCCCGAGGTCTATATTCTCATTTTGCCGGGGATGGGCATCGCTTCTGAATTGATTCCTGTGTTTTCACGAAAGCCGGTCTTCGGGTACCGCTCCATGGTCTACGCAATGATCGCCATCGCATTTTTAGGCTGGATTGTCTGGGGGCACCACATGTTCCAAAGTGGCATGCGCCCGGCACTCGGTTCCGCGTTCATGACAACAACAATGCTCATTGCAGTGCCATCAGCGATTAAGACGTTTAACTGGCTTGGGACAATGTTCCGTGGCTCCATCCGATTCACAACACCGATGCTCCACGCTATCGCTTTCGTTTCAATGTTTGTGATTGGTGGGCTGAGCGGCATCTATATGGCAAACACGCCAGTAGACATCTTCATCCACGACACCTACTACATTGTAGC
Organism: uncultured Poribacteria bacterium; assembly: GCA_958295855.1. Lineage (GTDB taxonomy): Bacteria > Poribacteria > WGA-4E > WGA-4E > WGA-3G > CATQHH01. The sequence continues at coordinate 4,058,120 of OY282383.1, forward strand.
ACACATCCACTACGTCGTCTTCGGTGGAAGCCTATTCGCTATTTTCGGGGGTATCGTCTTTTGGTTCCCGAAGATGTATGGACGCTATATGAACGATACGTTGTCCAAAATCCACTTTTGGTTGACATTCGCTGCGTTCAACTGCACCTTCTTCCCAATGCACATTCTTGGGGTAGGTGGGCACATGCGGCGCATCTCTAACCCGATGCAATATGAATTCCTGCAAACATTTGAAGGCATGAACATCTTCATCACGATGAGTGCGTTCACGCTCGGCTTTGCACAGTTGATACTCGTTTTTAACTTCTTCTGGAGCATATATCGTGGTAAAGTCGCGGAAAAGAACCCGTGGCATGTAAACACGTTAGAATGGGAGGCACCCACACCCGTGCCGCACGGCAATTTTGGACAAATCCCAACCGTTTACCGCGGCCCGTACGAATACAGTGTACCAGGTGAAGAAGCCGATTGGATTCCGCAAGCACAACCTGAACATGTACCAGCAACAAGCGGAGACTAACGGGCGGATGGAAGGAGAGAGAACCATCCCCAATCTTCCAGGCTTTTGATTTGTGGTGGAAACTTAGCATGAAGCAGCACGTCAACTATAGCCCCTGGTTACACAGAATGGCACGCCTCACAGCGGCAGCAACTTTCCTGCTGATTGTCATCGGTGGGATTGTCACAAGTACCGACTCCGGCTTGGCGGTTCCCGATTGGCCGACAACCTTCGGGTATAACATGTTCCTATACCCATTATCGGAAATGGAGGGCGGCATCCTTTATGAACATACTCATCGCTTAATGGGCTCGCTGGTTGGACTATTGACGGTAATACTGTTCATCTGGCTGTTGGCGAAAGATTCCCGTAAGTGGCTAAAGTGGCTTGGGCTCATTGCCCTCGTCGGCGTGAGTGTGCAGGGAATTCTCGGCGGGCTGCGGGTTACCCAACTGAATCTCGGCTTGGCGATAGTGCACGCCTGCCTCGCGCAAGCCTTTTTTGCACTGCTGTGCGGAATTGGATGGTTCACCTCCCGCGGCTGGTGGGAAAGTCAAAGTGAAAATCGTTCTGGTAGGCGCGCGTTCCAAGTGGGCCTACCAGCACGGAAGTTAAGGCGGTTAAGCCTGAGCACAACCTGCTTGATTTATATTCAACTCATCTTTGGCGCGGTGTTGCGGCACACAGGGAGCAGGCTTGATGCGCATCTTATCTTTGCCTTTTTGGTGGCACTTCATGTCTTCCTGCTCGCGAGAAGCATAAGGCAATCGGAAGATATGTTTCGGCCCACAACGCTACTGGTAGGATTGCTTGCCGTTCAACTACTACTCGGCACCGGGGCATTTATCGCAAAACTGACTGCCCTCGGTGAAACCATGGCAACAGTACTCACAGTGGCAATTACCACTGCCCATGTTGCAGGGGGCGCGCTCATGTTGGTTACCAGTTTTGTGCTAACCCTGAAAATCTACAGGTTCACTGATGCGTCAATAACTGTCGAAACACCCGCGAGCGGTGCACTGGCTACAGAATGAGAGCTATATAATGCGTTCAACAACGGTAACTTTACCAGACAACACCGATACGGCAAATCCGCCATCAAAACACTCAGTTTTAGTGAGCCGCGCGGTGGACTTTATCGAACTCATGAAACCGCGGTTGGTAGGGATGATACTGATTACAACCGCCGCAGGCTTTTATATTGGCACACAATATACGGTAGATTGGATACGCTGCCTGCACACACTCATCGGCGCGGGTTTGACAGCGGCAGGTGTATTAGGGCTGAACCAATACCTTGAACGCGAGATAGATGCACAGATGAAACGCACCCAAGAAAGACCGCTGCCGGGCGGTAGGATGCTCCCAATAGAGGCACTGCTTTTCGGCACAGCACTGACAGGAAGCGGGATGCTCTACCTCACACTCATCGTCAATCCGCTAAGCGGGTTCGTGATTTCGCTGATAGTGGTGAGTTATCTATTTCTCTATACACCGCTCAAGCGGAAAACATCCTTGTGTACGCTCATCGGAGCGGTGCCAGGCGCACTCCCACCTGTTGTGGGGTGGGCTGCGGCGCGTGGAACGTTAACAGGGGAGGCATGGGTGCTGTTCGCGATTCTATTTCTATGGCAACTGCCGCACTCATTGGCAATAGCGTATATCTACCGTGAGGACTACGCAAAAGCGGGGCTTCGTTTGTTGCCAGTTATTCACCCGGATGGAGCAAGCACGCGCCGTCAAATTGTGATTAATTGTGTCGCGCTCCTCGGAATCGGATTATTACCCGCACTTTACAACATTGCCGGCGGCATCTACTTTCTCACGGCACTGTTATCAGGTGGGGCGTTTCTGGCGTTCGGTATCTATTTAGGAATTGCACGCTCGGTGAAAGCCGCACGCTATCTCTTGTACGCATCATTGCTGTATCTGCCATTGGTATTTATCACAATGGCATTTGACAAAATTTAATCGGAAGCCTACACTCATGAACGCACAAGACAATCGTACACGAAATCGCCGCCTCGGGTTCACCCTGCTTTTAGTGTTCGTGGTTCTGGTTATCATTGCAACCGTGGCAATTATCCGGGGATGAGGAGGGGCCTGATGTCACCTGATACACCAATAGGAGGGACCTCTGCTCCCGACTCCCCATCAGAAGCACGCCCGATAAGCAATGCCCGATTGGGGATACTCATCCTGCTTGGTGCAGAGATGATGCTATTTTCGGGACTCATCGGGGCGTTTCTCGTATTGCGGATGGGAAATATCACCTGGCCGCCCCCGTCACATATCGACCTCCGGCTGCCGCGGGCGGTGACAGGCATCAATACTGTTCTCCTCATCTTGAGTGGCTATACGATGTTTCAAGCCTTGCGAGCGATTCAGAAAGACCGGGTGAAGCAACTCCGCAATTGGCTATTGCTCACAGGAACACTCGGTTTGCTCTTCTTGGTAATACAGGGCGGAGAATGGGTGCAACTTGTTCACAATGGACTTACGCTCCAATCTGGCGTGTATGGCGGCATATTTTATGTGCTTATCGGCTGCCACGCAGTCCATGTGCTTGGGGCGGTTATTTGGCTTTTGATCGTTTTTGGCATTGCGGTAGCAGGCCGTTTCTCCGCCGTGCATCACATCGGCGTTGAAACCTGCACCATCTACTGGATTTTTGTTGTCGCACTCTGGCCAATTTTGTACGTTTTGGTGTATCTCCTATAAACATATCGCTCCGCTGAAGCGGAAAAGGGGAGGCTGTTATGATTCGTCGACTTCTCTTTTGGATTTTAGTCGTTGGCATTGTCGGTTTGATTGTGCCAGCTCTCCTTCAGGCATGTCCGGCGTGTAAAACGCTTGACGAACCGAGCGGCAGAGGTTTTAATCCAAGTATCTTTTTTATGATGGCGATGCCATTTACGGTTTTCGCGCTCGTTGGCGGAAGCGTTTTCTACCATTACCGGCGTGCGGACAGGAAACGGAGGTTGAACGAAAAAGTTGCATCAGAAACCTCCGACGAGAGCTACAGTGCATCGTCAGAGGAGAATTCATAATCAAAATCCCTGATTTTTCATATAACTAAAATCATGCAACCTGATTACTCCGCAAGGAATGACAAAAAACTGATAACCGACAACTAATAAAGGAGTTTAGCATAGTGGCACACGCTACCACTTTAGAACATACCGAAGACGAATATGAACCTTCGCTTACGCCGGATAGCCTTGGCAAGCTCGGCATGTGGATTTTCCTCGTTGGGGATACGATGTCGTTTGGTGCATTGCTCGCGGTCTACGCGGCAGTTCGCGCAGGGGCAGGTGTAATAGGATGGGTACCCCCATCCGCTATACTCGGTATTAACCTGACTGCATCTATGACGTTCCTGCTGATTTGCAGTAGCGTCACCATGGTCAAAGCCCTGGAATCCATTCAGAACGGCAATGTTTCCCGCATGTGCACGTTTCTCGGGTTAACCATCTTAGGCGGTGTAATTTTCCTCGGCTTACAAGCTTATGAATGGTACCATCTGATTAAACATGGCTTGACGCTCACCGGCATTCCCGCCCACGGGTTATCGGGCGAGGCGATTAGCGGTTCAACGCTTTTTGGGCCCACTTTCTACACCATCACAGGTTTCCACGGGATGCACGTGACCGGCGGTGTGATTTATCTCATCGTGATATTGATACACGGATTACGAGGCAGATACACAGCCGAGTTTAACCATGAGGTAGAAATCGTCGGGCTCTATTGGCACTTCGTTGACCTTATTTGGATTATGGTTTTCACCTTTATCTATCTTCTGTAGGAGAACCTAAAAATGGCAAATACACATCACAAAGAGCATCCGAAATACATGAATATTTTCTGGTGGCTCGCTGGGCTAACCGTCGTTGAGGTTGGTGTTGCAATACCTGAATACGCGATGGTTCTCAAAGCCATCCTGCTCATCGGGTTGGCATGTGCCAAGGCTGCCTTGGTTGCCAACTATTTCATGCATCTAAAGTTTGAAAAACGGACGTTGACACTCATCGTGATAACGCCGTTTCTTATCTGTGTTTTCCTCGTCTTTATGCTGATGCCGGACCTCACGTCAGATACACGTCATGAAGGCATCGCGAAGCCAGCAACGGAAGTTGTTGATACCTCTCATTAAAGCCCGGGGACGGTGCTGAGTCTGTCCGGACCGTCAGTGTTGACAAATATGGAAAAACAGACAGGTAGTTTCAATAAAGAGGAACGTCGGCTTGACAAGAAAACGCTGCTTTGGGTGCTGTTAGGTATTCTCATTGTCGGCATCGCTGGTATCAATCTGTGGTCGGTACTCAATAAGAAACCTGAATCAACGCCCACGGTTGCCGCTGCGAGCGTGCCCGACTTTACCCTGACAAACCAGCAGGGGCATCCATTTGGGTTGTCCGACATGGCGAGCAAAATCTGGGTGGCGGATTTTATCTTCACCCATTGCCCAACGATTTGTCCTGCGATGACGCTGGAAATGGCACGCCTGCAATCCGAATTCGCTACGGAGCCTATCTATTTCGTCTCATTCTCAGTCGACCCGGAACGGGATACGCCGGATGTCCTCTCTCGTTATGCAACGCAGTATGGTGCCGACGAGAGGCGGTGGCATTTCTTAACAGGCGAAAAGGAACATATCCATCAGTTGGCGCAAAAAGGGTTCAAATTAGGTGCTGGGTATCGGGGAAGCGAGCTCTTACACAGTGCGCGCTTTGTTCTCATCACGCCGGATGGAAATATCCACGGTCGTTACGACAGCCGGAGCAAAGCCGCGCTGGCGCGCCTACGGCGGGATGTCAACGCACTCCTTGGAAAATAATTTTCGTCTATTCGCCAGGCGTTCGGTTAGAATAGCAGCACCATGCCTATTCTCCGCAAGTAACGACAAAAAAATGATAAACAACGTTCCAAATCTGCTGATTTCAGTCACGGTGTTTCTGATTCACTTCCCGTTCGGTTTTTTTCGCGTGCGGTTTAAAAAATTCAGTCGCCCTTGGAGCAGATGCCTCTACATCCCGATTGTGCTTAACATTGTTGCGCGGCGGTTTATCCTCAACTGGGAGTGGCAAACCGCGATAATTTACTTATGGACAGCAACGCTACTTGGGCATCTGCTTGGCGGATTCTGGGGCTCTCGCAAAAAACCTGTTACGGATATAGACGCGCATTGAGCGGGTGAGTACTAACGTAGGGAAGAAAAAAGTGGAGTGGGAGAGGTTTGTAACCCCGACGGGGCATATCGCTCACAACTTGGAGGGAAAACATGATGAAAAAGATTTTCGTGCCGGTTGACAATTCCGACTACTCGGATGTAAGTATCGCCTTAGCCGTTGCATTTGCCAAGAAATTTGGATCCCAGTTGGTGGGCTCGCACGTTTACGCCGCAAAAATGCACGATGTGCGCTTTAAACAGATGGAATACACCCTACCGGAGGAGTATCAGGACGAGGTCGAACTCGAAAAGCAACGCCGCATCCACGACACCCTCATCACGATGGGGCTACAACTGATTTCAGATTCCTATCTTGAGGTGATGAAACAGAAGTGTGCTAAGTTTAACATTCCGTTTGAAGCGAAAATGCCCGAAGGCAAGCACTTCATAAAATTGGTGGAAGACATTCAGGCAAGCGACTATGATCTGGTGATTATGGGGGCCCTCGGCATGGGTGCTGTCAAGGATAGCCTGGTCGGTGGCGTTTGTGAACGCGTGGTGCGCCGTATCAACACAGATACGCTCGTCGTCCGAAACCTTGAACCTATCGAAGAAGCAACAGGAAATATCCTCGTCGGCATTGATGGGAGCCCTGAATCTTTTTCGGGTTTGAAAACCGCCATCCGCCTCGGACATAAGTTCAACAAACAGGTGGAAGCTGTAGGGGTTTACGATCCGTATTTACACTATATTGTCTTCAACTCCGTTGTCAACGTGTTAACGGAACGCGCCGCGAGAACTTTCAGATTCAAAGAGCAGGAACAACTCCATGAAGAGGTAATTGATACCGGATTGGCGAAGATCTATCAGTCACACCTAGAGGTTGCCCGCGCTATTGCCAAAGAGGAACACGACTACGCGCTAAAAATTACCCTGCTTGATGGCAAAGCCTATGAAAAAATCCTCCAATATACCCGAAAAACACAGCCGTGGCTCCTCGTGTTAGGCAGAATAGGAGTACACAGTGAGCAAGACATGGACATCGGCAGCAACGCCGAGAATCTACTGCGTCTTGCGCCGTGCAACGTTCTGCTATCAAGCCAACGTTATTTCCCACAGATCGATGTAAAGGCTGAGGAAATCCTCGTGTGGACGCAGGAAGCGTTGGATAGAATGGAAAAAGCCCCACCCCTTGTACGCGGCATCGCGAAGACAGCGGTGCATCGGTTTGCTATAGAACGTGGCCATTCTGTAATTACTGAGAGCGTCATCGACAAGGCAATGGAAGCGATTATGCCACAACGTGCTTCTGAAAAACTAACGCGCGTTGCCAAAGAGATTGCAGAGCAGAAGGTTTTGGAATCTGATGCAGTTCAGACTTACATCTGTGGCGAATGTGGCTACGCTGCACACAATCAGCAGCCTATAAAGTGCCCTGTCTGTAGTGCGACACCGGAACGTTTTCAGCGGGTCGATAAGCGTTCGCTGGCGCACATTGCTATTGACGAAGGCGGTGCTGCGGAAGAGGAGACTTTCGATGGCGTGCGGCTGCAATGGTCGGAACAGGCAAAGAAAGCCTTGCGCCGTGTGCCACGGGGCTATATGCGCCGCAACGTTAAAGCACGGATTGAAAAATCGGCACGTTCCCAAAAAATCGGCACTATCACGAATGCGTTCGCCACACAGATTATTGATGAAAACATGGACGAAGCCGCAGCCGTACGCGAAGATGCCCCCGAACTCAGAGCAGTGGGCGCGACAGCGCGGGCGCAATCCGATTCCCAAAGCACTGGCACAGTGACTAGCTTTGAAAGCCCCCTGCAGTGGACAGCAGACGCAATTGAACGGGTGAACTTAGTGCCTGCCGGATTTATGCGAAATATCACCCAAACGCGCATTGAACAGCGCGCCCAAGAAAGCGGTATGACGCAGGTTACACTTGATTTCGCCGCGCGCGTCATCGAGGACGGCAGAAGCCTTGCTAATGAAGTACTGGGGCAGTATTATCAGCAGTTAAATCCGGAATAAACACAGGGTATGAACACACCGCAAAGCGGGGTAAGTTTCTTTTGGAGGATAAATCATGAAGGAGATTCCAACGGTCACTATCCAAATCCTTGGTCCAAATGTAGACGGATACGAGGGCCAAATCTCTGGCTTATGGTTTAAGTTAAAATCACATCCCCCGCCAACTGAAGACCTTGTAGTGGGCTTAAGGGTCCGCGCGGCCGACGGAGACGTTAAACAATCCGGCACGATCGTGATTCCGAAACATGAAAGCCATTCCGCAGATTTTTTTTACAAACCAAGGCGTCATATCGATACATCCCTGGAAATCGAGCCTGTTGATTCTCTCGCCAACCTAGCGTTGCCCACTGTCACAAACGAAGGCTATGCTATCGAAGCAGGGTATGTGTTTCCAGATTACAGCGTAGGGCACTTATCAATAATAGTTCCTTACCAACGGCACGGGCCCAAACGAGGCTTATGGACAGACAAGAAACACTAAAGTAGTAGGCACACGCCGTGTGCCGTAACCTTACGAGACTGCTGCTTTAGGTGCGGCACCTCGACGAGGTTCACTGAAAAGCGGAGGTTCACCATGCAAAAATATGTTTTGAGAAAGCCCTTAATTCTCCTATTTGCGGCACTTATCTTCGTCGGCAATAGTTTTGCCGAAAACTGGCCCCAGTGGCGCGGACTACACAACGATGGAATAAGCACTGAAACCGATGTTCCCATCCAATGGAGCCAAAGCGAGAATGTCCGATGGCGTTTGCCACTACCGGGCGAGGGTGCCTCTACACCTATTGTCTGGGAAGACAAGATTTTCCTCACTTCTGCTGAAGGCAGCGCGATTGTGCTGATGTGTGTCAGCACTAAAGGCAAAGTACTGTGGAAACGCACCTTGGGGCGTGGCAACCGCGTTGTCCGTGGCGGTGAAGGAAACTCAGCTGCTCCCTCTCCAACAACAGATGGCAACCATGTGTGGGCGTTCATCGGTACCGGTGTCCTCGCCTGCTACGATTTTGAAGGAAATCGAGTATGGGAGACGAATCTGGAGGAACGCTATGGCAGGTTCAACCTCGGCTTTGTCATGTCATCTACACCCCTGCTTGACAAAGAGCGGCTTTACATTCAACTTATCCACAGCAATGCATGGCTAGTGCTCGCGCTCGATAAAATGACAGGCGCAGAGATCTGGAAGCATGAACGCCAAAGCAATGCCACCGATGAGTGCGAACATGCCTATACTTCTCCAATTCTTTACCGTGATGCTGAACGTGAATTCCTCGTTGTCCACGGCGCAGACTATGTCACTGCACACAGCCTCAAAGATGGTAGTGAAATCTGGCGATGTGGCGGCTTGAATCCGGTGGCGAGTTATAATCATTCCCTCCGCTTCGTTGCGTCTCCGGTTGCAACGGATGGCCTCATTGTCGTCCCCTCTGCCAAAAACGGACCGGTTTTGGGGATAGACCCGGCCGCCCAAGGCGATATAACGGACAGCCACTGGCAAGTATGGAAACTCCGCCGAGGTACTCCGGATGTTCCCTCCCCGCTTATTTACGATGGCTTGGTTTATCTCTGTCGAGAGCAAGGGGACCTGTTATGCCTTGATGCCAAAACCGGTGAGCAACTTTACCGGGAGCGGACACATCGGCAACAGCATCGCGCATCACCCATCTATGCAAACGGGTTTATCTATCTGACATCTCGGGATGGGGTTGTTAACGTTGTTAAGGCAGGGCGCGAGTTTGAAATCGTCGCTACCAATGTGCTTGGAGAAACCATTGCCGCATCGCCGGTTATCGCAAACGGCACGCTCTACCTGCGCAGTTATGAAGCACTTTACGCTGTCGGTGGGAAAAGGTGATTATTTAATCTGGTGCAAGCGAGCAAGGGCGATGTTTAGCCACGCATTGAAAATGCGTGACTAAATGTTTTGGTTAAACAAAGTCTCTCCCTTAAGCGCCGCAAGCCGCCGTTGTTCGCTTGCAAAGAGAGTCGTAAACCTTGCGTCAGAAACCTCTGACGAGAGCTACAGTGCAGTGCCAGAGCTATCTTGCATTCTCAATTCTCCGCAAGGAACGACAAAAAAATGAAAAGTTACAAAGAACTACCGAACGATGCCGGTTCCAACATTATTGGGCAAGTCACGGCGCAGGCGAACCGTCTCCAAAAACGACTTGTCTCAGTCAAACACACGGTAGCCATCGTGAGTGGCAAAGGCGGTGTAGGCAAGAGCGCGCTCACCGCAAACCTCGCCACCGCGCTCACGCTAAACGGCAACACCGTCGGGGGCGTCGACGCTGACATCAATGGCCCCACGCTTGCTAAGATGATGGGAGTACGCAACGCCGAACTAGCATACACGCCTACAGGGGTGAACCCCGCTATCACTACACTCGGCACGAAGCTTATCTCCATGGACTTACTGCTGGCAGCGGATGACGCACCGGTGCTCTGGAATGCCCACACCCAGAAAGACGCGTTCACGTGGCGCAGCACAATGGAGGTAGGTGCGTTGCGAGAGTTTATCGCCGACACCGAATGGGGCACCCTCGATTATCTTCTGCTCGACCTGCCCCCAGGCACCGATAGGCTACCCAATGTGGTAGAGCTCATTCCGAACCTCGGCGGCGTTATCATTGTGACAATTCCATCTGAAGTCTCACAACTGATTGTCAAAAAATCGGTGACGATGGCACAACTCCTCAACGTGCCGATTATCGGCGTTGTCGAAAATATGGCTTCCTATGTATGTCAACACTGTGGCAAAGAGGAAAGCCTCTTCTCCACTGAGGAATCCCCTGAGACTGCATTCCAGCAGGTAGTGCTGGGCAAGATTCCATTTGACCCGAGGCTCGCGCGTTGTAGTGACAACGGAACCCCTTATGTAGCCGAATATTCAGATAGCCTCGCAAGCAAAGCCCTGATGCAAGTTGCCCAAAAGATTCAACGTTTCTTTGATAAACTGTAGGGGCGAACCACAGTGTCCGCCCGTTGCTAGATCTACCTTAGGAGACAAAACAATGAAATTCTTATGCCGAGACTGCGACACAGCGATGAAGTTTAAAGACGTAACCCGTCCCGAACAAGGCTCCGTGACCGCGGTTTTTGAGTGCCCCGACTGCTTTACAGAAATCGCCATGTTCCTCAACCCGTGGGAAACCCAAATGCTAAAATCCTTGGACCTCCAACTCGGTGGCACCAACGAAGCAGCACAACCGATGCAGATGGTGCGTTCACAATTGGAAACTGCCAAGAGCGATTCAGTCTCTAACGTAGCTGCCTCAGAAACAGATGCAAGTGAAACGGCTGAAGGTGGAAAGTGCCCCTTTACCTCAGTAATCTCGGAGGCGTTTGAGGAAAAACCGGAACCGGAACCCACCGGCCCTGTCTGGACAGCGGCGGCATTGGAACGCCTTGAAAGAATTCCCAGTTTTGTCCGTCCCATGGCAAAGATGGGCATTGAAAGTTTCGCCAAAGAGAACGGGCATCCTGAAATCACAGGCGAAGTCATGGATGCTGCCCGTGGAAACTTTCCTGCTCAGTTCTAAATGCTTTTTTACCTTCGTATTTGAAATGAACTTGAAAATAGTGTATAATTAGCAAAGAGAATTGCGATTGGGCAGATGAATCACGAACCGCATCTCAGTAGATTCCCACTATGAAGGTCAGAGAACTGATTAAGTTGATCGAAAACAATGGGTGGTATTTAGCACGAACACGAGGCAGCCATAGGCAGTTTCAACATCCAATTAAATCTGGGACCGTAACCGTTGCCGGCAATTTAGGCAAAGATGTAGCACCTGGGATACTTAACAAGGTTCTTAAGCAAGCGCATCTCAAGAATTGATATGGGTAAACTTATGCAGTACGTCGTTATTTTTGAAAAAAGTGAAAACGGTTATAGTGCCTATGTTCCAGATCTCCCGGTTTGTGTCGCAGTAGGCGATACATTGGAAGAAGTGTGTACATTGATTGCGGAAGCCATCGAATTTCATATTGAAGGACTGCGAGAAGAAGGGGCTGTTATTCCGCCTCCATCGCCACTATCAGATATTCAAGAGGATTGGCGGGTATCGCCTCAGCATCTATTTCCCGCTTTAATTGCTGCGAAGGTTTAGTCGCCATGTATAAACGAACATGGTTCACGCAGGTGAACCACGCCATCGCTTTGATGTGTTAGGCGGATGAATCACGTATGCTGGATTGTATAACCCAAATAGGTTCCATAGTTCATTAGCTCATTGCTGATGTTTTCATCCGATGCATCCACCTGATTGCTGCAATAATCTGGTTCGAGGGGCGTAGTCTTCTCTACCCTGATTGCGATGCCGATTGTGCAGCAAGACTTGCTGGAGGTGGTTAATGATTCATGTACACCACCTGTTTGGGAAAGAGTATGTCAACTATCTATGAACTAATTCCAGACCATGAACTCTTGCTCAGCCTTGAGCCGGAGGAATTAGCGGGAGTCGTTTTGGAGTACCTTCATTCCCTTCCAGAGTCAGATAGTCAATTCAGTTTCCATAATTTTAGTTTGTCACATACGGTGGCGGAATATCCCGGGGAGCATCAGAAGGACATTACTAGAGCCCTCAGAGAAGCATGGATGTGGTTGCAAAACGAAGGATTTATTATACCTACCCCGGGATTTCAGCCGGATATGGTTTCTATTACAAGAAAAGGAGAACGCACAAAAAACGCAGTTGCTTTGGAAGCCTATCGCCAAGCGAATCTGTTGCCTAAACAACTCCTTCACCCGGCGATAGCTACCGAAGTCTGGCTTTCCTTTTCACGCGGTAACTATGCTACTGCTGTACTTCTAGCGTTTAAGGAGGTGGAGGTAGCCGTTCGTGATACTAGTGGCTATTCCCACACAAGCTATGGAGTTCACTTAATGCGACAGGCATTCGATCGTGAAGAGGGAACACTGACAGATATGACTCAACCACCAGCTGAAAGAGAATCTACAGCCCATCTATTTGCGGGAGCAATTGGACTCTACAAAAATCCGCATAGTCATCGAAATATACCCATGACTGCGGAAGAAGCAGCAGAATTAATAATCTTTGCTAGCCATCTGCTGAGGATTATTGATTCTTGCACTCCCTCAATTGCACCGTAGCAAAAACGGCGTTAAAAAACAGAGGAGGGTTTAAGAAATGCCACAACATGTTTATGAACTTACCTTCATGGAAAGGTACCGAGGATGTGCGCCCTCCACAAACCATGGTAATGACACGTCGAGCACATGCGTTTCCGATCCTGTTGAGAGCGAACCTTGTGAATTTGTGCTTTTACGGACGACAAAACGGGTACAGTATTTCGTTCGGGTGCAAAAGGCACACGTGGATTCAGACGAAATTTCTCTCACACTTCTGCCCGAGTTACCGGAAGAAATTGACTTTCTAAACGCCTTAAAAGAGCAGAACAGCGGCGATATCGCTTTTGCGCACCAGGAATATGCCGCCTGGGTTGCACCGCAGTCAGTTGTAGAAACTCCCTTTGGCTGGGAAATCTCGCTGAAAAAGAGTGAAGCGCAAGGTATACATAATGAGAAAAGGTTCGGTGAAATGACAGGCGACCAGATTGCTGAACTGCGCGCAAAGCGGATCCTTCTGGATGATAAACTCAGCGTTGCAACCCCATGGTTAGGGGAATACCGGGTGCGTAACGGGCTCTCATTGCAATATCAGAATGGCCTAGAAGTCCATGAATCCCCTATCCCCCAACTTTACCGGGCTTTTCGGGAAACGCCAGAACAGTTCAAGAAATTCGCCCATCTGGTGTCTGTGCTTTGCTTGAAGTTGACACACACAGTTGAAGACATCCGCCTGTTGGATTTAGAACTAGCAGAGTCAGCGGAATCCCCGGTTCGCACGAATGGCGCAAACCATTGGCATCCGCGCTATCAAAAGATGCAAAAAGGCGCGGTATTAAAGGTGCGTTTCAAAGGGCGACGGCATCAGTATTTTTCAATCAGAGACGCTACCATTCTTGAATTTGAAGGGATTTGTCCGCTCGCTATAGGCAATTCAGATGAGGGCACAATGCGCGGAGGACATCCTCTCATAGAAGATTCATCATGACGCTCGAAGATTCGTTCCAACCTGAAACGGAGCCACTAAAAAAAATGCGGGCGATTGTTGAACTTTTTATCCGATGTATTCACCTGATTGCGGCGATTGTTTGGTTCGGCGGTGTAGTCTTCGCTACTCTAATTGCGATGCCGATTGTGCAGCAAAACTTACCGATGCAAGACCTGTTGGCAATTCACAACCGGTTCCGCCGCTGGATTCGGTTGATGATTCATATCCTACTGACGACAGGGGCGATGGTGTTCTTTATTGTTGCATGGAACAACGATATGGACTTTGAAGTCAGGTATATGGTATACTTTGTTTCAAAACTCGCGGCATTCGGATTCATGGCACTGTTTTGGGGGCTCTACAGTTCGCTCCATCGCAGGTACTTAGAAGAAAAAATAGCCGATGGTATCACAGCAGCAGACACGCCCCGACATATCAATGTATTGGGATATTTAACGCTTATTTCAGGATTAATCGTTTTCGCGCTCGCGTTGCAGTTAAGAGGATAAACCCGTAGGGATGCTTTTTAAGCGCGCGTGGCCCTCTTATCCTGTAAATCCTGATTCAGACAATGAACACCGTACGTTACCGAAATAGATTCTTAATTTTTTATAAAAAACTAAATGGAAAATACAAAAGTTCAAGCCGTTTCCTGGAATATCACCCGCTTGTGCAATCTAAAATGTACGCACTGCTATCTCCCCGCGGGGTTTGTAGACACAGATGAGTTCCCGCAAGGTTATCATAGGGATACAGAATTAAGTCAATCGCAATGTTTCCGGATTATTGATGAAATAGCCGAAATCAACCCGCATATCCTGCTCATCCTCACTGGCGGTGAGCCGTTGTTACGCCCGGATATCTTGGAAATATCAAAGTATGCCGCCGAGACCGGGTTTCTTGTTGTGATGGGCACAAACGGTGTGCTGCTGAACGACGAAGTCGTCGAGAAGATGCAACGACACGGTGTCACCGGCGCAGGGCTGAGCTTAGATTCCATCCAACCTGCAAACCACGATCGGTTTCGGGGGATGGAAGGCGCGTGGACAGCAACGATGAACGGCATTGAGGCTCTCAAACGAGCGCAGCTTGACTTCCTCGTCCAGACCTCGGTGACGCAGTGGAATTATGACGAAATCCCACAGATTGTGGAATTTGCGTACCAACTGGGGGCGAAGGTGCTAAACCTCTATTTCCTCGTGCGAACGGGGAGAGGCAAAACGGTGATGGATATCACGCCTTCGCAATATGAGCAGATGCTTGAGACGCTTTTCCAGTTACAGGCAACCTATAGCGGAAAGATGCTCATCGCCGCCAAATGCGCCCCGCACTATAAACGCGTTATCTATGAACAACAGTGGGATTCTGCCTTTCTACAAGGCTACCCCAGTGGCACGTGTCCTTGTGGTATCTACTACTGCCGCATCACGCCTGAGGGTGAATTGACTCCGTGTCCGTATTTACCTGTCAGTGTCGGCAACCTCAAGGATGAAAGTTTTGTCGAACTTTGGAATGAATCGGAGATTTTCCAGCACTTGCGGAATCGGAATCTGCTTGAGGGCAAGTGCGGGGCGTGTGAATTCAGAGAGGTGTGTGGCGGTTGCAGAGCGCGTGCCTACGCCACCACTGGCAACTACCTCGCTGCAGATGAATCTTGTGAATATCAACCGGGGCAACAGGGAAATCCACCAGTTCAATTTGAGAAACGCACTGCCTTCGCAACGGAACCCGATTACGATTTGCAGTGGAACGATGCGGCAGAAAAGCGGTTGAAACGGGTGCCTTCATTCGCGCGCGGGATGGTTATCAAAAGCGTTGAAAAATACGCACGCGAACACGGCTATCGGGAAATTACGCCCGAACTTATGAAAGCTGTCAAAAAACGGTTTGATAAGACTGGCATCCCATCTTTTCGACAGCGACGTTAGCTGATGTCTGAATCACGGATGTCGCGGATGTCGCGGATTATTCTGTCCCGTTGTCATTAACCTGAAGCGTGTTGTTTTCGGGCTGGGCATGGCGAGGGATAAACCCTCGCTCTACAGATGGCAAGAGGGCTCTCTTATGGAAAAGAACGCGAGACGATTTCACTTTATCTGGTTCAAAGTGTTCTATGATTTAGAAAGGAGACTGGCATGCTAACAACAGAACAGATAGCATTTTTTCAGGAACATGGATACCTCATCCTTGAAAACCTCATTGATTCAGAGGTAATTGATGGCTGGCGGGAACAGGTATGGAAGCATTTTAATTCTAGCCTAGAGACACCGGACAGATGGCCCAAAGATTATGTGGTGCAAAACTTCAGTTTCTCTCCGCTGTTGGGGCAGCTGCCTGCGATGCAAGAAATTACCGAGCAGCTCGGCGGTGGGCAGTTCACTGGCGGTGGCGGTGAGCCCCTTGTGAAATGGCCTAACCCAGAGGAAAAATGGGAAATGCCCGGTAGCGGCCACATCGATGCTTATGGCCCCGGCGGCTGGAGCCCTTTTATGCTGGGTGCGACAACCTATCTCTACGATGTTAAAGCCGGCGGAGGTGCCTTTGTCTATTGGCCCGGCAGCCATCACACAACGCACAAATACTTCCTTCAATATCCTGAGCAGATCGATGGCAGTTTCTACGATATCGAAGATTGGGGATGGCATGTGCTTTCAGATTTATCGCCAGAGGGCCCTCGTGAGTTTATCGGTGCAGCGGGGGATGTTGTGTTGTGGCATGCATTTCTGTGCCATACCGGGTCCGCCAACGTGAGGGACATCCCCCGTTTTGGCATATTTGCTCGATACGGCCACAAACGCAAGGAGGAGATTCAGTACGAAATTCCAGAGGATCTCTGGAAATATTGGGTAATTTAATGTGTGCCGCAGCCCTCCATCGGGAGATGGCGGCTACGGAACCTTGATAATTTAAGGAGAGAATATGAGCGAACAAAGTCAAGTTCAAGAACGGCTCAGGGATGTAGAAGAGCGTTTAACCAGTTTGGAAATCCTGCTCATCAGCATCAATGAGAAATTGGCACAGAGGCCTCAAGTGAGTGCAGGGAATTCCGAGGGGGAGGAAGAGTTCAAACAGTGGGTAACCGATTATGTTTCAATGCGTTTACAACAGTTAGTCCCAGAGACGTGTGAGCATCCCGATGAAACCCCAATTCAGGACGGTCCCTTCCTTGACAACACGAATGTCCCTTGCACGGAGGAGGTGGTGCATCGGGTTAAACGGATTCCCATCCCGTTTGTGAGGGAAATGGTTGTCCAGCGTGTGGCTGAAAACGCCCGCGCCGCACACATCGAGCGCGTGGATATTGAGTTCTTTGAAAAAGCCGCCACGTTCTGACAATGCAAAGCCACAGAGGAGTTCCCTCTGCCTAATGTCGACTGGAAGAACTTCTTGAAGGCACCACTATAGATGGAGAAATAGTTATCAGAGGAATAGTTGTCAGCTGTCGGTTTTCAGTTAATTTGTTTTGTGGGAGAGTCTTGTGTGTGATGGCCACAGGCGTTAACCGATAACCACTCCTCCGATAACCGATGACTAAAATCATGGAATGGGTTTTCAACACGTTCTCAGAATATCTTGAGAACGACTTCAAAAAGCGAATCGGGAACCCAAACCCCACCGTTGCCGACCTCTGGGGTGCCTTTCAAGTGCTTTTTCCGGCTACGTCCGCGCAGCTCTTGGTGCAGGAGCCGGTAGGCAACACGGTGCGGTTTAAACCCCTCGCTTTCTATCACGCCGACGAAATGGGACCGTTGATTGAATCCCCCTTGGATTACCTCAAGCAGAATTTCGGCGGCGGTAAGTTCAAAATCAACTTTTATCACGGCATGCAGTTCATCGCGACGATTAATTTCAAGCCAGAAGGCCCCGAAATTTGGCGCGAGTTACCAGAACAAGAAGGAATGAATACCTCATGAATCAGCAGCAAGAGTTTGGAGAATGCCCCGCGTGTGGGAACGCGAATGTCCACCGGTTAGATGAAAACGCATGGTTCTGTTTGGAGTGTGATTGGGATAACCTGATTGCCATCTCCGCCGGCAATGACGAACTGCTCGCATCCTTGCGCTACGGCGATCTTCACTCTCGGCGGATTGCCGCGCAAGCGTTGATTAATATCGGCGATGCAGCCCGGCACCTTGCCACCGTTTCGGACACAGCGACACTATTGGAAGCACTGGACGATGAGGACGAGGATGTCCGTTATTTCGTAGCAGTTGCTCTCGGCAAACTTGAAGCCAGCCCCGGCCTCCAAAAACTGAAACAGCTCGCCCGAAACGATGCCTCAGCACTCGTGCGAGAGGGTGCTCAAACCGCGATTGAACAAATAGAATCGTGCCACCTGTCAACAGATTAAAGCACTACCGCTTCTTTCTTATAGGCGTGATTTCATGCAGACTCAGCGTTTAATTCGGTAATTTTTCTGAAAAGGAGATACGTCAAATGGAAAAGATGCGACTCGGCTATATCGGATGTGGGTTCATGGCACAGAAAGTCCACATTCCGAATTTTACGAGCATTTCGGACTGTGAGCTCATCGGGCTTGCGGAAGTGCGTTCCGAACTCGGCAGAAAAGTCCAAAATCGATTCGGCATCCCTCATCTTTACCGAACTCATATTGAACTCGCACAAAACGCCGATATTGAAGCAGTGGCGGTATCCGCCGATTTCGCCTTACAAGGTGAGATTGCGAAGCACCTCCTGCAGGCGGGAAAACATGTCTTCATGGAAAAACCGATGGCTGTCTCCGTGGAACAAGCGGCAGCTATCGTCGCTGCTTCACGCGAATCCGGCAAAAAACTGATGGTAGGCTACATGAAACGCTATGATGCTGGCAACGAGATTGTCAAGGCAAAAATAGCACAATTCCGAGAAACCGGCGAACTCGGCCGCTTGACTTATGCCCGCAATCATGGCTTTGGTGGGGATTGGGTGTGCAATCTTGATACCCAGATGGATGGTACAGACGAATCGAAACCGAGCGCACCTGTCAAAACCCCAGAGTGGATTCCGGAACAATGGCGCAGTTCCTACTTAGGATACCTCCAGCAGTATACACACAATATCAATCTGATGCGCTGGTTTCTCGATGCCGGGGACAATGTCAGTGTCAAAGCCGTAGATCTGGACGAAAACGGATATTCGGGCGTTGTTATCTTTGATATGGGTGGCATCCGTGTGACGCTGGAAACCGGGCATGTCTCCCACTACCGCTGGGATGAGCATTCGCAGATTTACTTTGAGAACGGATGGGTGCACACCTGGGCACCACCGCTGTTGTTGAAGAACACGCCCGCGGAGGTTGAAATTTACCGTGCCGGAACAGAGCAAGAAATCACCCGTCCGATTCCGAAACCTTCCTGGAGCTGGGCATATCGCAGAGAAGCGGAATACTTTGTTGCGAACCTCCGAAACCCTGAGCCGTTCCGATCCTCCGCCGAAGATACGCTAACGGATGTGCGATTGTTTGAGGACATCTACCGCATCTTCATCGCGCAACAAGAGAGCAGATAGGAACGTCCTCTTGTGGAGGAAGAGGAGAAGGGTCGCGATTCGGAGATGGCTCCTACCGGAGAACGAAATGCCCTTATGCTCCCCGTAAAAAAGCGTTGCATTTTTGTTTTCCTGCGTGTATACTATGTCTTAAGTTTTGCTTAACGAGATTGACATTAAAATTGTGGGATGTGCTATCTAGCGGGAACAAATGAAGCCGATTTGATTCTTGACCCGTCCGCTGGAACGGGAACGCCTAGTCGCGCTCCATCAAAACACAACCGAAAATAGGTGATGATTGAGAAGGAGGCGGACTATATTCAGATTACGAAAAAGCGACTGGAGGAATCGGTCTTGTTGTCTTAGTTCGGGAACTTTGAATGCTGCCCTTCTATTGAGATAAGTTGGAAAAACAATAAAGAAAGGAACTATTGAATGCAGCTTAAGCGTCTATTTTTTACATTTTTTACAATAACAGTTCTGGCAAGCCTTGCTATCCCAACCTTCGCACAGGAACTGACCTTTAAGCATGGAGGTGAGGTCTGGACAGTAGCATTTTCCCCGGTGGATGCCTCCCTGGTGGCGAGCGCGGGCGAAAATGGCACCATCAAACTGTGGAATTTGCAGAAAAACACTGTGGGAACGCTCAATGGCCACACAGATGCCGTGAATTCTATTGCTTTTTCGCCCGATGGGCAACTTCTCGCCAGCGGGAGTGAGGATGCTACCGTCAAATTGTGGTCCGTGTCTCGCAAACAACCTATAGCGACACTTAAACACGTTGTGGATGGATTTCCGGAAGCAGTCACGGGGGTGGAATTTTCTCCCGATGGAGAACAACTTGCAACGGCTGGTCCGAACGTAAAGTTATGGGATATCTCCACCCTGACAGAGATAGAGACTTATGAAACTGCTGATTGGGTTTCGAACATCACTTTTTCTCCTGATTGGAAATGGTTCGCTATAACCCTTGAAGAAGACCGCACCGTGACAGTATGGGATATTCAAAGTGGGCAAACTATCGCTACATTAGAAGAACACACGGCCGAGATCTATTCTGTCCAGTTTTCTCCGGACAACCGAACCCTGGCAAGCTCCGCGGCTGATGGGACAATTAAACTGTGGGGTGCCTCTCAGTTGTGGCCTGTCTCTAATTGGTCGCGCCTTGGCACAATGGCCCACCTAGACAGGTCGAGTCCTAATGGGATTACATTTTCACCTGATGGGAGAGCACTTGTTAGTGCCGCCTCTGAATCGTTAGTGCTTTGGGAAGTTGGTACCGGCAAAAAATTAGTTACCCTGAAAGGGCATACCGGCGAGGTGTATGCATCTGCTATCTCACCTGATGGCCTCACCCTTGCCAGCGGCGGTGAAGATGGCACGCTCCGCATTTGGGATCTGAGACCGTATTTGGTCCCAGAGGAATTAGAACCACAAGATGTAGTGCGGATGATTTACTTTCTTCCAAGCGACGTTCCTCCGTTACCGAACATAGAAACAAAATTACGGAAGCAGATAAAAGATACACAGCAGTTCTTCGCTGACGAGATGCAACGCCACGGATTCGGTAGAAAAATCTTCACGTTTGAAACCGATGAAAACGGAGAACCTTTGGTGTATAGGGTAGACGGTAAGTTTACTGACAACTCCTATCATGTGGACACGGATGACAAAGTCATGGGAGAAATCAGAGAACTGTTTGATACGTCGAAGAACCTCTATCTCATCTTTGCAGATATTAGCAGCGAAACAATTGGGGATGAAGATACATGCGGTGTCGGTTGGAACCCTGTGTTTGAAGATGTGGGAGGGTGGAAAGCTGCTGATGAACGCTATGTAGTAATCCCTGCCTTCGGTAGGTGCCTTGATCAAGGGTCTGGTATCCCGCTTATTGCCCATGAACTCGGGCATGCCCTTGGATTGGAACACGACTTCCGAGACAATGCCTATATCATGTCCTACGGACAAAATCAAGATCGGTTGGCTTGGTGTTCTGCCGAGTGGTTGGATGCAAGTCGATTCTTTAACACCTATCAAAATTACTTCAATGAACTTGCAACAATTCATGAACCCACGTTGTTTGAATATCCGCCTGATGCTATAAGTCTCCACTTTGAGGTGACAGATGCTGATGGACTGCATCAAGCCCAATTGATTATTCCAACCACAGATGCTGACCCATCTGGAGCTGGAGGGGGTAAACTGCATGGATGTAAATCCTTAAACGGCCAAAGCGACATGGTTGAATTTACCATTACAAAATCAGCTGTAGGCTCCGGTGGCGAAGTAACCCTTAGTATTATTGATGTGTATGGAAACACTAATCGTGGGAAGTTTCCTATCCTGCTAAATGAAGCATGGCCTGCTATTCAAAACCCTTTAGATGTGAACAGCAATGGAATCATTGATGCTGCCGATCTGGTAATAGTTGCAGGTCGCCTAGGCGAGTCCGTTGCTCCCGGGGCCAATCTAAATCCAGCAGATGTGAACGGCGATGGGATCGTCGATATTGATGATATCATTCTGGTTGTAGCCGCAATAGATGCCGTAGCAGGAGCCCCTTTCACGCAGGCGCATCCGATTTCCACACTCATCTCAGCAGACCTACAAAAGTGGATTACCGCCGCTAAGCAACGCGACCCTAGTGATGAAAACGTAGTGAAAGCTATTGCTTTCCTTGAACAACTCTTGGCAACGCTTCTTCCGGCAGAAACAGGGCTCATGGCAAACTATCCAAACCCGTTCAATCCGGAAACATGGATACCTTATCAACTCGCCAAACCCGCGGATGTCACGCTCACTATCTATTCCGTGAACGGAACATTGATTCGGACGCTGGCGTTGGGACATCAGCAGGCCGGCATCTATCAAAGCAAAAGCCGGGCGGCGTATTGGGATGGGCGCAATGAAGCGGGTGAACCGGTGGCGAGTGGTGTCTATTTTTACACCCTATCTGCGGGCGCGTTTACAGGCACCGGCAAAATGCTGATAAGAAAGTAATTCTTCTTGAAGGCGGTGTTTTTTGGCCCGCCTGCCGCGGTTAAGAGGTTTCCGTGCCTACCTCGCGTCCAGGAGGTCGTTCCCACAAAATTAGGGATGTCGTTTCCGGCGTAAAATTTGTGTCCCGTTAATGTCAACAGCAAGTTCGTAGGTATCCTGCAAGTATTCGGCGATCAGCGGGTGGCGTTCCTCAACAGGAATCCCATCAACTGCATCGAACCAACCCCCTGTTTTGAAGAGGACTAGACGCGTCTGGTCGCGTTCAAGTGCTGCGATAACCTCACGCTGCATCGCAGGCGTTGAAGCATACGAGCCCTGGTGAAATCGGGTGACGCCTGGGCGATTCGCGAAGAAGTAATACGCACCCTGACTCGTAAAATCGAAGATCTTTTCGCCCGGCGATGTGTTTGCCTGAATATAAGCCACTACCTTTTGAATCTGCTGAACCTGAGCATCCGGGATATCCACTCGCCCCGCGCGTGCTAACTCCTCTGATACGATGCGTCCTTTATATGATGGCAACGGATTCTGACGTAACCGTTCCCACTTCTCACCAAAGCCTATCAATGGCTGATGTACCGCGTTAACATACCAAAAGAAAATTCCGGTCGGAATGAATATCCACGCCGCTTTCAATACGCGGTGCCAGCGTGCCTTGTCGCTTAGGGAAGAGAGGCGGGCACGGAAGCCGACAGCTGAGCTCCCGCCAAAAAGTTTGCCAAGCATTCCTGAAATGCCCCGGTCCAATGGAAACAGGCAGAGAAGCCATAAAAATGTTGAACCGTAATGCAAATGTCCACCATCTGACCGGCCGAGGGCGGTCCGGAAGAATGCTATGCCCCCGAGTAGCAGGAGCAACAGTTTCATCACACCATCCGAGTAAGTCCCACATAACCGTCGGTATGTTAGATACGCGGCCACAAGCAGAAAGATGCCAATCGGCAGATACCACCGAAATCCGTTGCTGAAGATGAAAGCGCGCCACCCTTTCGTCGATAAGAGAGAAAGCGTCTCTGATAGCGAAGGAAAAGCGAGCCCCCACGTCGCAAGCTGGTACCGGCACTGGATATAGGAATTCCAGATGACATCGGCTAAGGCACCGTGCGCCAGAAAATAGATGCCCACCGGGAGAAATCCAAGCAGAAGCCCACAGCTATAACCGATGAACGGTAACGGGCGTATCCGTAGTGGAATCCCGCTTTGCAGACTATATATCAGCAAAAAGAACCCAATTGCGCCGAGCGTATAAAGCCCAATTTCGGTGCTATACCAGAACGCCAAACTGGTGAAAAGCCCTGCAAAGATAAGTTTCCATCCAAATGTAAGGAAGCGGAATATCCTTGACCGGCTCGATGTCGCTTTATCCAGGGCATTGCGTTGCCAGCCTGCGAAAAGCCCGTTGTTCCGATGGTACGTCAAGTAGTTAGCAACGAAGGCAAAGCTGAGTAAACCGAGGCTGTGCCTTGCTGATACGGAAAAATTGGCACCGGCGGCAATTAGGACACAGATAAAGGCGGTTAAGAATCGCCCGCGGAATACCTGCAAGCCGAGTAGGTAGAGAGCAACATAGCCGAGCGGGGCTAAGATGTTCTCCATCGAACGAACGCCCAGCAGCGTCGGTTCAAAGAATTTACTGCCACTCCATGCCAAGTATGCGTTTTGGAAAAGCCCGTGCTGGATATAGACATCGCGAAACGGGATGCCACCGTGCTGCATCTCATTGAGGGGCGCGAGCCGTTCGCCTTCGTGGAACAGATCGATGCCGTGGTGGACATTCCCAGAATACATGAGCAGGTAGATAAAAACTGGGAACAGAATGTATTCAAAGCCAGCACGCCACAAACGAAACTGTGGGCTCGGCTGTTGCGGCGATTCGGCTTGTTGAGACAGGTTCGCCCGTTTGTCCACGGGAACCTCCGCTGTCCACAAGGTGGGCAAAAACCGATTGTACAGCAGCCCTAATTTGACCAAGGTGGATAATCCGAGCGGCAGGAATAACCAGATTAGTCCATCTCGGTTCATGTGATAAACCTGTAGCCAACAGAGCCACAACGGGATAGATGCCAAGGCATTCGCTTTAAGCACATGCAGTAGCGGTTGTGCAGTCAGTTTGGCGGTCCAGCGTGAATAGATACGCCATCCCACCCAGTACAAACATATCACTGTGGGGATGCCAAGAAGGGCTAATAGGTAGTAGAAAAATTCTTGCTGTTTGGGGTACTGGTTAACGCTCACCCAGCCGACTACGCCTGAATTGTCGTGGTATTCAAAAACGAGGTGGTTTCGGAGTGCTATGCCTAAGCCGATTGCAAGAGAAGTGGCAGAGAACGCGATGAGTCCGACGTAAGGGCGGAGGGCGGTGGCGTGGGCAATGCTCATGTTGGGCAGAAATCGATTAAAATGGGCTCGTAAGTGTTGCATGGCTTCTCTTCTTTTTTCCAAGACAGGCAAAAGGGGGATGCCCTGATTTGACACCTGTTATTGCACGACATCCCCTTCCACGAGCTCAACCTGCACGTTGATATTTTTCAGGTAATCAACAGCCTGTTCAATTTCTTCCGGCGGTCCCAGTATTTCCAACATAACCCAGCCTGCTTCCTCTGTGACGTTGGCACGGCGGATATTGGTAACCACCTTATACTGATGCCCAATGTTATAGATGATAGGCTCAGTGATTTTCTCTGGCGGAAACGTCAAACGAATCCTTAAAGAGGTCATGTGTGTTACTCCCGAGAATAAGTTTCACACCAAGTTGCAAACGAGCAGTACGCAACTTTTTTATTTCTTATATTTGCTTGTTTGCAATCTGGATTGGCACTTCAATAAAATCTGTAGTTGTCTCATCCCAAGCGTAAGCCTTCACGACGCGGAGCTCGGTGCTGTGCTTTTCCATAGCAATTTTCGGCTCGCAAGTTTCGCCGAAAATTGAGATAACCAGATACGCGACGTCCGGATAGATAGGTTCGCCCCACGCCATCGCATCCGCTTTGTCCTTTTCAGAGAAGTACGCCTCGTGGTTCGGGTGTGAATGGTAGAACGCTTTCATTGGCCGATGCTGTGTCTCTGCCTCTTTATGAACGGCGATGAGGTCGTCTGGGTGTATTAAGTACGCGGTGCGTGCATCGCGTGGATATGCTACTGCATCATCCCTGTGCAATTCATTTTGGACATTTCGGCACGGGCGGACAAACTCCTTGGCATCCGCGTGCAAAATCACTCCACAGCACTCCTCGGGAAAAGCCGATTTTGCATGGGCATACATCTGGTTTAGGGTTTCTGGTTGCAAAGTTACCATGTATTCTGTAGGGAATGTTCCTTTTTCAAGTGTATTGGTTATGGGCGGATGGAGATCCGCCCTTACACGCAAAAACAGTTAGGGCGTAGTTTGCAAGCCCATATCGCAAAAGCAGGTTCAATTTTTTCCGCCGGCAATGGCAGGAATTATCGAAATTTCAGCACCATCTGTGACAGGTGTGGCTTTTCCATCAAGGAAGCGGATGTCTTCATCGTTGAGATAGATATTCACAAACCGGCGGATATTTCCGCCATCATCACAGAGACGTTCCTTCATTCCTGGGTAGTTTGCCTCAAGGTTTTCAATGATGCTTTCAATATTGGCACCTTCTGTCTCAACCTCTGCCAAGTTTTGGGTCAAGCGTCTCAGCGGGGTTGGGATACGAACTGTTACAGCCATGGAATAGATTTTCTCCTTATTATTGGGCGGCTATGGAAACCTGCCCGTTTTGTGGTGTCCCCTGCGGGCGGATATGCCAAATGTTCCGACAGGGGCAAGTTGCTCCTATACTACGCAAAGTCAAATAGAAAAGTGGAGTCCACACTCTTTGGTGTTTTCTTCCGTGGGTGTTGCGTTTTGCCAACGCCAACGCCCTGCGCGTTTTGGTTCGCCCGGTCTAATTGGCGTTGTGCAGGTGATGCACCCGAGCGATTCATAATAGTGCCCGTGGGCATCCGCTTTAAGCAACGGATTCACCGGAATGTCGTTTTCACGGGCAAACTGCCACACCTTCTCTGTTGTCCACTGTATGAGCGGACTCACTTTCAGGATAGGGTGTGACGCAGATGAAATGATTTCTGCCTTCGGGAGCTGCTGCCTTGCATCGGACTGGTCCCGGCGTAACCCCGTAATCCAGACATCTAACGTTTTCAAAAGCCGTTGCATGGGGCGCACCTTCCGAATGTTACAACAGTGTTCCTGTTTCGATTTGCTGTCAAAAAACAGGTATTCGCCGTGTTGCGTAACCATCTGCTGGACTTCTTGCCGGTCGGGTTGAATCTGCTCAATCTGAATGCCATAACGCGATTCAACCTGCTCAAGGAAGGCATAAGTCTCCGGAAAGAGGCGCAGCGTGTCAAGCGTACAGACGCGAAACGGCAATCGGTTTTCAGCAGCCAAGTGAATTAAGAGCATGCCCGAAAGTTGTCCACTTGTCACAATTGCGGCTCGCTCTTTGAAACGCTTAAAGAGGCAAAAAAGAATTTCTTGGGGTTCCTCTGCTAACAGAATCTCTTGGCAGAGGGCTTCATCAATTGAATACTTCAAACTTGTGACTGAATGCCTTTTGATTTCAGGTGTCATTTTAATGCCTGAGGCAAGGATATTCTCCTATAGTACCTCTACGGTAGCGTGTCCATGATATCCGATTCGATTTCAAAATAACGACTCAGACTAAAGTAGCGTTCCCCTGTGTCTGGCAGAATAGTCACGACGGTTTTATCAGGGCCTTGCGCTTTCGCGACCTGTAATGCCGCGTAAACATTGGCACCAGACGACATGCCCACTAATAAGCCTTCGCTTTTTGAAATCGTCTTCATCGTTTGATAAGCGACTTCCTCGGAGACCGTCATGACTTCATCGATGATATCTACGTTTAAGACTTCAGGAATCATTCCTGCACCAAGCCCATCGATTCGCGTAGGACCGGGGTTACCGCCGGAGAGTACCGATGAAACGCGCGGCTCCACAGCAACAACTTTAACTTTGGGGTACTGCGCCTTCAGGACTTCGCCAACGCCTGTCAATGTGCCGCCTGTCCCTACACCGGCGACGAAAAAATCAATTTCACTGCCGACAGCTTTGAGAATTTCCACAGCTGTGGTGCGGCGGTGAATCTCCGGATTCGCTGGGTTCGTGAACTGGTTCGGCATATAATGCCGTGGGTGCCGCCTGACAATCTCCTCTGCCTCCCAGATAGCACTTGCCATGCCGCCGTGTTCAGGCGTTAGCACAATTTTGGCACCGAACGCAGAAAGCAGCTCGTATTTCTCGCGGCTCACATTTTCTGGCATCGTCAAAATGACAGGATAGCCGCTCGCGATGCCGACAATTGAGAGCCCTAACCCTGTATTGCCAGCCGTGGGTTCAACGATAGTATCCCCTTTTCGGAGGAGACGCCGCTCCTCAGCGTCAACTATCATCGCATAGCTAATCCGGTCCTTAATACTGCCACCAGGGTTGTAAGATTCTAATTTTGCGAAGATAGTCGCATCCTCTTTACCCGGCAAGGCATTCAGGCGAACCATTGGCGTATTCCCGATGAGGTCTGTCAGGTTTTTGGCGATTCTCATCTGTTTCTGGTTACGGCACATCGGAGTGTGCTTACTACTTTGCAAATATTGTCCGCTCAGCAAAGTTAATTGTAACATATATACCTTGAAAAGTCAAATTTTGCTTGCATGGGCATAGCCATTCCGTAGCACCTGTTTGTCGGAAAATTCTCCATGCCTCTCTGACAAGCCAATTACGCAATCGCCCAAAGTTGCACTTGTACCCCGAAGTTTGAGAAAAGTGATAGAATTCCTTAAAAATTCTAAAAAAAACAGGCTTTTTTGAATTTTAATTTGACAACCCTTTTTTCAGCGTGTATAATGCAGAATGGAACTTGAACAACGCGGAAGCAAATCATGATGCCGCGCTAATAGTGGTGGGTGTGACAGTGGATGTTCCTAATCGGTGGTAATTAAACCTGTCAGCGGGATAATAACGGATTAGCATGCTTTTATTCGTCAAATAAGGGCATGCTGACGACTCTTTCAGTAAGGAGCCCTCAAAAATGAAAAAGTTTCGCATTCCAACCTATCTTGTCCTTTTCTTACTAGGGACAACCGCCCTTTGGTATTTTGGGCATCATCGCCCTGCTCAGAAAATACTGAAGGCTGAACCCAAGAAAGTCTATAAAGCCGTGCCATTGGCACTGAAGACGACGACAGGAGAACAGCAAGCGCCTGAGGTTGCCCACACGTCCGCGGATGAAGCAACGGGGCATGAAACACAAACGCTGTCATCTACCACGATGAAAAACAGCACCGCTCCTTCTCGTTCTGACACCACGGACACCGAGGATACCGTAGCCAGTCAAACCGATGTGTTAACCCAAGGCACTGTGACACCTCGCACAACCACCGAAACAAGCGGCTGTGCATCGCATGAAGCGGATCCAGCGGCAGCAGCAAGGCTTGAGGCAGCAAAACTTGAGTTACTTCTTGCCCAGGAATATAGTAAGGAGGCAAAAGCAAAAATGGAGGCGGAGGTAATTCCATACGTAAACCTTCTCAATGCAATGTCGCCGGAAGAACAGCGCGAACACTGGGAGAAGTACAGAAACGTTTTAGTCAATCACGTGATGCCGCTTCTTGAGGATGACGAGCCAGGGTTTGATCCAGACGAGTACATTCAAATGTTTATAGATACGCTCATCGAATACGGGTATCAACCGCGATATTAAGTTGCCAAGAGGACATCTCATGAGAGACATCCACTTCCTATACGGCATTGCCACGCTCGCAGTGGTTGGAATCCTCGCCTGCTTTACCGGTTATACAACGGGCACGCCCCAAAGCAAGCACCGGAGGCTACAACGCGCCAAGCGGTAAAACGGATATATCCCATCCGGGGAAACCTAGAGCCGATGCTGACACACGCCGTGGCACTCGGGTCTTACCGCCTCGGGCCGGGATATTTTCCGCCCAGAACAACTCCCGGACATTTTGAACCGGTGGACACGGATGAAAGGCGCGATTCGGAGATCCCTCCTACCAAGGAACGGTGACACCTCGGATGCAATTACCTGTTTCTCTTCGGAAAACCCTAACCGGCGCGCTGCTTTTAATCTTGATTGGTGCGCCATTTCGCAAAATCTGCCTCAATTTCCTCCGACCATTTTCGATCAATCTCACCGGGCGTATATTTGCCTTCCCGTAACCGTTGATGCCCAAACCTGTCGCGAAGTTGAACCTCCTCGCCTTGTTCAACTACCTGCTGTGCGAAGTGCGGCGGTATAAAGATTACCCCACCTCGCCTGCCTAAAACGACATCACCCGGTAAAACGGTCGCCTCGGCAATGCGGATAGGTATGTTAATACCGGTTAGCGTGACGTTTGCGATGCCCGTTGGATCGATGCCGCGCACGAATGTGGCGAAGTCCGGCAATTCGTAGATGCCATCCAGATCACGGATGCCGCCATCAATTACCATGCCTGTCCCCGTTTTGGCATAAATAGAGTTGCCGAGGTTGTCACCGGCAAAGGTTCCCTCCTTCACTTTGCCAAACAGGTCAACGACGATGGCATCATCTCGGACAAGTGTATCAATCACCCACGAGTTTTGCCCGCCGACGCGTCCCTCTTTTTCACCTTGTGCAGAAACAGCAGCGTTGAAATCGGGACGAATCGGCACAAAAGCACATGTCACCGCCCTACCGACGAGAATTCGCTCAGGGTGGAGATTCACCCAATCGCCCGCGAACTGAAATTTATAGCCGTTGCCGTTGAGGACACCCCATGCCTGCTCAATAGTGATAGCCTTCATGCGCCGGAGGATATCATCGGAGACGCGTGGGCGGCCATCAGGAAACCGAGCGCCTTCCCAATTGTGCGTGATGGCGAGGATGGTATCTTTATCAATAAGTTGCACGTTTCGTTCCTTTCGTCACTACCTTACAATCAAAAGGAGAAGGCGCGACAGCACACGGAGTGGGCCTGCTACCTTACAATCAAAAGGAGAAGGCGCGACGGCACACGGAGTGGGCCTGCTACCTTAGCACAGCTTGCTCCTACAGGCCTGCGTTTGCCCACACGCGACCGAGTGATTCCGCAGTGGCTTTCGCTGCATCAGCAGGTGCCATGCCGTTCACCTTTTGGCTGAAAGGTTCCGGGGTTACGGGTCCCTCATAACCGATGTCTGTCAGGATGTGCATCAACTCGGTGAGGGGAATCACCCCAGTTTCAGCTGGAAGACAGCGGATATTGTCGATCTGGTCGTCCGCGTCTATGCCGGCGGGGGCATCATTGATGTGGACATAAACGACATCCGATGTGGAGAGCTTTCGCACATCGTCAACGGTGGAACGGCAGGTGTACCAGTGCCATGTATCAAAGAGCAGTCCAACGTTCCCCGTGCCGACCGCGGCAGCAAGCCCTAACATTGCATCCATTGAATAGGCAAAGAGGTATGTGGATGCTTTGCGGCTCGTCGCCGGTCCAATGAATTCAAGCCCAATGGAATGCCCATGTGCTTTGAGAATTTCCGCAACAGGACG
Organism: uncultured Poribacteria bacterium; assembly: GCA_958295855.1. Classification (GTDB taxonomy): domain Bacteria; phylum Poribacteria; class WGA-4E; order WGA-4E; family WGA-3G; genus CATQHH01. Next base: position 4,088,933 of record OY282383.1, read on the forward strand.
AAGCCGTTTGACAGAAAAATCCCAATTCTCCTGATAGGTCATATCGTTTGAAGCGGGTCCCACAACAGTCGTTGTGCGGTAGCATCCGAGTTCGGCAGCGAGTGCTGCGCGCGCAGGCAATTGCGCTAAGCCCGCATAATATTCGGCATCGGCACCACGCCAATTGACACCGAACCCCCAGCCGCCCATCGCAATACCCGCTTCTGCCCAGAGGTCCGTGACGTATTGGACAGAGTGTTCTTCTGCCAGTTGACTGGCTTCGCCAATATCCAGGTCGAGGCCTTCAAAGCCTGCGTTTTTTGCGAGTGCTAAGCCTTCTTTCATATTCGCCCGGATGCCGATTGCACCGGTGCTCAGGTTTTTAAACATGATTTCTGTTCCTTTTTTGCTTGTGAAATAGTGTGGAAGAGTGGCAGTCTGGCGAAGCGGTTCTTTGCCCACTTTTATCCTTCCATGCGCTCCTTCTTCCATCACCGTAATTTTTCGCCGCGCAAAACCTTCGCCGCAACCGCCCACGGATAGTCGCTGTCTTCAGCATTTGCATCCCGATAGGTGGGAATCCACACCCAGCGTTCAGCACCGGATCGGTTTGGATGGCTGGCATGCAGTGTCAGGTCATGAAAAAAGACGGCACCGCCCGCTTCCAATTCCGCGGTAACGGCGCGGCTTTCATCTACGGCACCCGGGCGAAGGCGATTTCCAAACCCGTGTCCATCGCCTGCATCCCCATCGTGGACGATAGCAGATTTGTGGGAGCCCGGAAACAGTTTGAGGCATCCGTTTTCAACAGTTGCATCGTCAAGTGCAACCCAGATGGAGAGCTTATGCGCGCCGTGCCAATAGTGCCAATCCTGGTGCCACGGGCTTGCAAAGTCCATTGACTCGCTCTTAAACACCACCTTGTCACTCAGAAACTCAATATCTGGTGCGAGGATTCCCGCTAAAATATCAAGTAACCGCGCATCGCCGACTGCGTCCTGAAAGACAGGGCTTCGAGCCGCTAAGCCGACATAAACGCCGTGCCCTGCGACGGTTCCCGTTTCTGCTTTCGCCGCCTCCAGAATATCAATGCATTCCAATTTAAGCCGCTGGACTTCGCTTCGTTCAAACAGGTTCGGTGCGATAGCGAAACCGGTTCTCGCAAAATCGTTGCGAAGCGTTGTCATGTCAGGCCTCATTTTTTAACTTCCTTCGGCTGTTTCAATGTGAACGTCGCGTCCTGTCTCGGCACTTTTGAGCAAGCCTTCCATCATCTGCTGTACAATCAGCCCGTGGAGGAGCGGTGCCTTGCAGGTTACACCGTCTAGAATACACGCAATGAAGTGATCGGCGATGGCATCCCATGCTTCCTTATATTTGCCCGGTGGCAAATTCACATTGACATCCTCGTTTGTGCCGGAGTCGTCGGTTCGGTAAAGTCGCAGGGGACTTAGCGTCGCCCCTGCCTCTGTGCCGAACAGTTCTATCTGAAACTCATCCGGTTGGTGTGATGCCCAGAAGCTTTCGACTTGCAAGCCGAGCCTCTCTCCATGTTCGCTGACAAAGGTAATGAAACCGCCTGCGTAGTCGTCTGCCTCATATTGCGAGTAGGTTTCCTTGGGTGGGCGGCTTCGATTCCAATAGCCGCGGCCCCGCGGTCCAAACTTCGCGCCTGCGGCACCGAGCACAGCAACCGGCTTTGGCAATCCTAGTATCCACCAGGCTGCGTCAAGCACGTGAACCCCCATATCGCGGAAAGCCCCGCCGCCTTTCTTGATGAAACCGAGATTCCATGCGGGTATACCGTTTCGGCGGACACTCCGCGCACGTGCGTAGTAGAGCTCGCCAAAATAATTATCGCGCGCGAGGTTACCGAGGTATTGGCAGCTGTCACCAAAACGGGTGGAGAGCGACATCATATTGACAACCCCCGCTGCTTCTGCTTCCGCAACCAATTGTTGCGCCGCTGCCTCAGAATCCGCCAGCGGTTTTGTCACCATAACGTGTTTCCCGTTCCGCACCGCTTCCAATGCTATCGGGACATGCCACTGATTCGGCGTTCCAACGAACACTGCGTCAATATCGGGTGCCTTGCACATCGCTTTGTAATCGGTGTAAAGTTTAACCTCGCCAGGGAGCTCGGCAGCGAAGCCTTTCATCCGATCTTCAAGCAGATCGCAGAGGGCAACGACATGGCCGCGCGGGTTTCTTGAGAGTGCCGCGCCATTCGGGCGGCCGATACCCATCCCGACAACCGCGATGCGGACCGGTTTTTTTGGTGATGCCATAAACTATTCTCCAAGTTTTTGATAGATAGTGGTGACGGCACACGGAGTGTGCCTACTACTTTTAATACGGCCTGCCCCGAGGATTTAATGCAGGGCTGACTTCGTTTTTAACAGGCGTAATGGTTCTGTGGTGACGGCACACGGAGTGTGCCTACTACTTTTAATACGGCCTGCCCCGAGGATTTAATGCAGGGCTGACTTCGTTTTTAACAGGCGTAATGGTTCTGAGGTACGCCCAAATCGCCTTGAGATCGGCATCGCTCATCTGGGCGTAGTGCTTCGTTGGCATCGGGGGAAGAATCTTCCGATTGCTTTCGACACCTTGATGGTGTCCGGTGCGCATGGCGCCGATGAACATCTCCTCGTTCCACTCGCCGAGCCCCGTCTCCTTATCTGGGGTTAAGTTTGAGGCGAAACTTGTTCCGAAGGGCCCGGAGAAGGCACTCAATTGTGGAGAAATTAGGAGAAAAATGCCTTGCTGCATCATGCTGAAATTGTAACGTGGATAGGGCGCGTTCGCAGGATGCCCAGCGAGATACATGTCCATATTATATTCAGCACCGGCGCGCGGCGTATGGCAATGCCCACACGCACTCACCGCATCCACAAGGTATTTTCCGCGCTGCACCATATCACTCTGACTTTGGACAGAGCGGATGCCGATAACCACAAACGTACCCAGAAAAAGAACGGTTAAGCCTAAGATTAAGAGGTTACGATTCATTTAATCAGGACGCTCCTCTTCATGCAATGGATTTTGAAATTACGGTTATTTTAGCACAGGCAACAGATAGATGCAATGATTTTTTTATTTCACCTAGTAGGCGCGGTTTGTGAGCGCGCGAATGTAAGAAACGTAAGTCTGATATAAGGAGATATGTAGGTTGGGTTGAAGGGGAAACAACGAACGGATTTCCGGTTTCCAAATAGAGGTGCTGCGTTCCGAGACGGCTATCCTTGAGGCGGTTGTGCGTGAAACCCAACATCGCCACCCAAGGCACATGCCTGTGATGACGTGTTGCGTTTCACAAGGAAAGAGAACGTTTCCGTAGGCGCGGTTGGAAACGCGCGCCTACAAGATGAAGATACACGAAACACTAGAAATTATAGGATAGTTTCGCGTAGTAAAGCCCACCGTTGAACCCGAATGGCGCGGACCTTCTGGAATAGGTGAAGATTCCGGGCGAGTCAGCAATGACGTGCCCCGTGCTGTCCGTTAAAGTGCCACTGCGTGTCTGGCCAATTTCGTTGACATCTGGCATCTGGTCAAACAAGTTGTTTACACCGATAGTCAACGAAAGTCCTTCATTGAGCTGGTAATTGCTCTGGATATCGGTGAGCCATTTTCCATCATAGGTTTGGCGTGCCGGGTCATCGCCGCTCCCTTCTTGGACGGTGTAGCTGCCGAAGTAGCGTACTGCGCCGCCAATAGTGAGGGCGCCGACAATGTAATCCGCGCTGATGTTAATGCGGGTACTTGGCTGCCACTCCTCGATCATGGAGCGTTCCTGTGATGGGAAGAGGGTATCCTCAAACCCGACGAGGGTTGGGGGTGCCTCCACATCGCCGATAACCTCCGTGTCTGCCCATGTTGCTGCGACTTTCAGATTCAATAAGGATTCGTTGTCGAAAGCGTATAAATAGCCGGTGGCTATGTCAACGCCTTGCGTCCGCGTTTGTGCAACGTTTGTGAAAACCTGGGCTTTGTCGGCACCCGCCGCGGTTAAACCTGCGACGTTATCGGCACTAAAATCACCACTCAGAACGATACGGTCATCGATTTGAATCATGAATCCATCCACGGTGACCCATAGGTTCTGAACAGGTTTCAACACAAGGCCGCCGGAAACGTTGAAAGCGGTCTCCTCTTTGAGTTCAGGGATGCCGAGGGCTTCAGCGGCGGCACTGTCATTGCGGAACGTGCCAACTTCAAGCGCGACTTGTTCGCCATCCACATCCTTGAATTGCGTGCTAATGTTATTAAAGTAGAGTTGTTGCAGTGAGGGGGCTCGGAAGCCTGTGCTTCCTGCGGCGCGCACCGCAACCTCCTGCGTAACATCATAGCGGGCGGTTGCTTTTCCGGTAATGGTGGTTCCGAAGTCGCTATACTGTTCCCCACGCACTGCAGCGCCCATCAGCACGCCGCTGCCAGGCACACCGCTGAGATACGATTCAAAATCTGCGTACCCTGCGAGAGTGGTTCGGCTTTCGTCCACTTCGTTGTCTGGCCGGAAGCCGGGGAACACCTGGATACCGCCACTAGCCCCGGGGTTTAGTCCTGCGTCAATCCATGACAGCGGTTCACCTGCATGAAGTCCGTAGCCTTCGCGCCGGAATTCGACACCGCCAGCTAAATTGACGAGCGAGGATTGATATTCAATCGGGTAATTGAGATCCAAGTTGAAGGCAGTCTGTGAGAGTTCAAACCCACCTGCATCCGCGGAGGTTGGACTGCTGGCACCATAAGAAGCATTCAGGGAGTTAGAAACCAAAAAGTCAAACGTATTCAACCCATGATTGACGCTGACATCGACATTCAAATCCGTCGTTTCGTGTTTCCACGCCATTCCCAAAGCGAGGGAGACATCTTCAATGTTCGTGTTAATTTCCGGCAGGAACCCATCAGGGTAAATCTCTGTCACGGTGCGGTCTGCCTGATTTGCTCTGCGATAGAAGCCTGCACTATTGTTTTGGCGCGTGGAGTACCCGCCGAACGAATAGAGCTCCAACCCTTCCATCAGGGGTAGCCCAAAGTTGTAAAATCCGACCTTTTGTGCCGAGTCGGCATCGCCGATGCGGAAGTTCTGTCGTTCAAAGGTGTATTCGCGCGAGTCGAACCACACCGGTTTCTCTTTATCGGTATCATCTGCGGGCCTGCCCGGATCTTCTTCTACCCAGTCATATTGCCGTTCAGCTGACAGGCCAGCACGGTTGGTGCGGTACCGGTCCCGCCATTCTGCGGTAAAATTAATGAAGCCGGATTCGCCCACCTTCATGCCGTAGTTGGCATTTCCACTCCACGTATCGCCGTCGCCTTCGTAGGTTTGTCCCCAATAGACGTTGGCATCGCCGGTATCCACATCGTCTTTTAGCACGATGTTAATCACACCTGCGATAGCATCTGAACCGTATTGCGCGGCAGCACCATCGCGGAGCACTTCAATCCGCTCTATCGCGGATGTCGGAATCGCGTTGAAATCGGTGCCAGCGGTGCCTCTGCCTACAGACGTATTCACGTGGAGTAGCGCGCTTTTGTGGCGGCGCTTGCCATTCACAAGAACCAGCGTCTGGTCTGGGCCTAAGCCCCGCAACGTTGCTGGACGTAACGCATCTGTCCCGTCGCTGATTGTTGAACTCGAAAAGTTAAAGGACGGTACTAACATCTGTAGCACACGTCCTGTTTCAGATTGTCCGGTGAGACTGAGCTGTTTCCTATCAACCACGTCAATAGGCACTGGTGCCTGCAAAGCACGACGGCCTATACTCCGCGTACCTACCACGACAACCGATTCAACGGTTTGGATTGGGGCAAGCATCACTGTCACTTCGGTTTGCCCAGCGGTGGTATTCAGCCGCTTGGGCGAAAACCCGATGGCCGTTACCTGCACGGACTGCGCACCTGTTACGTCAAACATGACGGCACCGGTATCGTCTGCGGTTTGTTCCTCAGCACCGATCTGGACTTTTGCTCCGGAAATCGCATTCCCGTTCTGATCTTGAATAACTACCTTAAGTTCTGCTGCACTTGCAGCGAATGGCATGACTGATGCGATACCCAATACAATAGCAAAAATGCACCAGAAATGCAGTTTATTCTCTGAAATTAGCACTTTAACTCCTTTATTTTAATATTCTAAGTGCGCGCGGTTAGAACCCGCGCCTACAAGAAGAGTTTCCGTTCGCGTAATGCCTATATTATAGACTTACGCAGCGTGAAAGTTGATTACATTAACAAGGCTGAGGGCGGGGATGCGCCCTTACAAAGATAACACTTTTTAATTGTACATTATTTTTTGGCAAAATGCAAATTAAATGCGTGGAAACATATAAGCATTCGTTTTTTTTACAACAAACTCTGTTTTTATGTTATATTGCACAATATGGGCTTGCAAGCTACGCCCTAATTACAACAATGTCAACAATCTCGTCGTCGTGCAATTCATGGCACTACGAAAACCCACACAATGAATTGTGCGACTACGAATCCACTGATTTTAATGGACATGTCAGCAAGAAAAAGCTATTCACTTTCCGTTTAGAACTTCATAGGCAAATATGCACGGTTTGATGATGAACTACCCATTGACACTCGCGCAGATTTTAGCGCATGCCCACCGCATCCATGGGGACAAACAGGTTCACACGTTGTTGCCCGACGGAAGGGTGCATCGTTATAGTTACGCTGTGTTATACGGGCGAGTGAAGCGGCTGGCAAACGTTCTTACCGGATTCGGTATACGGCCGGGCGATAGGGTTGCGACTTACGCCGCCAATACCTATCAACACCTGGAGCTCTACTATGCGATTCCGTGTATTGGTGCTGTTCTCCATCCACTCAACGTTCGACTTGCCCCAACCCAACTCGCTGAGATTGTGCGTGAGGCTGAGGACAGGCTCATCTTTGTCGATGGCGCATTCGCTGCGCAGTTTGCCGCATTGCAGCAGCACATCGACTGCCCGCATACTGTCATTTTTAATGGCGCATCGAAAATGCCTGTTGGAGCACCTCTCACCAGATATGAGGCACTTATTTCCCAAGCGGACGACACTTATGCGTGGGAGATTCAAGATGAAAACTGGGCGATGGGGCTATGTTACACCAGCGGCACGAGCGGTGAACCACGGGGTGTCCTCTACACGCACCGCTCCATGTTTCTCCACACCCTTGCGGTGAATCAAGCAGATGCGTTCGGATTAACGGAGGCAGATGTGGTGCTGCCACTTGTTCCGATGTACCACGCGATGGGGTGGGGGTTGCCCTACGCATGCATGTTTGTTGGAGCAGATATCGTGTTACCCGGTGCCAAGCCTGCGCGGGAAAGGTTAGTCCCCCCGCTTTGCGGGGGTGATAACCCTCTCGCTAATCTCATTGCGGAAACGGGTGTCACCGTCGCTGCCGGCGTGCCGACAGTCTGGGCGCAGGCTTATCCCGAATTGCGGAAAAGGGCACAGGATATTTCGTCCTTGCGACAGTTAATAGTTGGTGGGGAAGCGATGCCCCCGACGCTCATCGAAGCCTACGAAAAAGAGCTTGGGGTTGAGGTGCGCCACGCCTGGGGCATGACAGAGATGTCGCCTACAGGCACGCTCTCCACCCTGCGCCGCGCACATCAGCAGTTGTCAGATACTGAAAAGTGGAAGGTTAAAGCGATGCAGGGGAGGCCGGTGCCGGGGGTTGAGATACGGCTCGCAACAGAAAGCGGGGCGGAACTTCCTTGGGACGGGAATACGATGGGAGAAGTGCAGGTGAGAAGTCATTGGACAGCGCGCCGCTATTACAAGATTGAACCCACTGCGGAACATTTCACAACCGACGGGTGGTTGCGAACTGGTGATATTGCCACCATCAACGCAGAAGGCTATATGCAGATTGTGGACCGGGCGAAGACACTCATCCGGAGCGGCGGTGAATCTATCTCAAGTGTCGCCCTAGAAGCTGCGCTGATGAAGCACCCACAGGTTGTTGAAGCGGCAGTTATCGGGGTGCCTGACGAAAAGTGGGGAGAACGCCCACTCGCCATCATTGTACTCACGCAACAAGCAGACGAGGGCACGCCTGCTGCACTGAAGCAGCACCTCGCTTCCGAGTTCCCTAAATTCTGGATCCCGGACAGATTTGTCTTTGTTGATGAAATTCCGAAAACCAGCGTTGGAAAATCCGATAAACGCGCTATTTTGGCGTTTTTGTAATAATTCGCCAAGCGTTCGTTAAAGCCGGAATGGCACGGAAGTTCTTTTGCGTTACCCGTTTCGCCCGCTGTCCGAAACTTCTGGCACGTGCCCTGCCCCTTCTGACAATTTGTCAAGGTTTTTGATAAACTTAATCGTAACCAATCTTGTTGAAACTTGTCGACAATCCGATTGTGACAACGGAAAATCGGAGCGAAAACCCAATTGTGAAAAAGGAGAATTCCGATGAAAATGAAAGCCGCTATCTACACAGGCATTGAACAGATTGCGATTCAAGAGGTTGAACGAAACGAACCACCGCCAGGCTTTGTTCTTGTTGACACCAGGCAGACTGGAATCTGTGGAAGCGACCTGCACAGCTACTTCGGAAATTGGGGACAATCGCACGAACACGCCGCAGGGCACGAAACATGCGGTACAGTGGTTGAACTCGGCGACGGGGTAACCGGTTTTGATATCGGGGACAAGGTCGCGGTTGAATGTTTTTCGCACTGCGGCACATGCAAATACTGCGAAACAGGGCAGTACAATCTTTGCCACAATAGAGCCTGGATTTCCCCGAATATGCACGGGGGCTTCGCCGAGTATACATCGACGCACCACTCGGGTCTGTTTAAGTTGCCGCATCGCATGACATTTGAGCAGGGCGCGCTTGTTGAACCCCTCGCTGTCTCACACCGTGCTGTGGCGCGCACAGGTGCTAACTTCCGAGATACCATTGCGATTATCGGGGGCGGCACTATCGGCCAATTCTGCTTAGCGGATGCTGTCGCAGCAGGAATTAAGGAGACCTTGATTACCGTCAAGTATGAACAGCAGGCAGAACTGGCAAAATCCCTCGGAGCGCATCATGTCGTTAACATCGGGGACACCGATGTGAGAGAATACGTCAAGGACATTACAGATGGCATAGGCTTTGATGCAGTGGTTGAAACGGTAGGCGGCGCAGAAAACTTCAACACTGCTACAACTATCGTTCGGAAACAGGGTGCCGTGGTCCTCGTCGCGGGGTACTACAAACCGCTTGAGGTGAACCTCTCACCCCTCGTCTGGTCGGAGGCATATATCACAGGCTCTAACTGCTACGGCTATAGCGGGATGGAGACCGATTTTGAAGCGGCAATTGAGCTGATAGACTCCGGGAAGGTGGACGCTACGAAATTGGTGACGCACTACTACCCGCTTGAGGAGATTAGCGAAGCGTTCCGCGTGTCTGCCGATAAAACCTCAGGGGCGGTTAAGGTGCATGTCTGTCAGGAGTGATGTCTCCGCGTGTCATACCAAATGAAAATGTAAGCCATAAAAAAGTTGCGCGCTACCCCCTCGCAACTTGGTTACGGAAACCCACAGCGTGTACCTGCAACTTTTGGAGAATTTTAACAATGCAAAATGGAAACCACATGTTGAGCAATAAAGAAAGGGAACAATTTTGGAGGCAGGGTTACCTCGGTCCTTACAAACTTTGTAGCCCTGAAGAGATGCGCACCATGCAACCGGAAATTGAGACGGTGCTTGAAACCACACCCCCGGATCACAACCAAGTCGTGCATAACCGGCATCTTGATTGTTCGTTGATTCACGAACTCGCGACACACCTGTCCATCGTCAAACGGATGGCATCGCTCTACGGACCGGATCTGCTGCTCTGGCGAACCAACTTTTTCGTTAAAGAACCGGGTGCGAAGGAGATTCCGTGGCACCAAGATTTCAACTACTGGCCTCTTGAACCACCCATCATCATTTCAGCGTGGATTGCCGTCGATTCCGCGACAATAGAAAACAGTTGCCTCCAAATTGTACCGGGCTCGCACCGCAAAGTGGTGCCGCACGTAAAAGCCACATCGGATATGGCATTCGGTCAGATGGGCGACCTCGGGTTTATAGATACCAGCAACGTCGTCAATCTGGAGATGCAACCGGGCGAATTTGTCCTCTTTAATGAACGCACGCTGCATCACTCGGAGGCGAATCGCTCGGACAAACGGCGCATAGGCTTGGCTGTCCGCGTCATTCTTCCCATTGTCAAAGTTTTTGATTGGGATTCGCCGCAGCATGAGTTAATTGTAATTCATGGCGAAGATCCCGTTGAATTCAATAAAAGGAGTTGATAATATGAATCGTCAAATTACGCTAGCCTCGCGGCCTATCGGTTACCCGAAAGAATCAGATTTCAGGTTAGTGGAAACCCCGATTCCGACACCCGAAACGGGGCAAGTGCAACTAAAAACCCTCTACCTCTCGGTTGATCCGTATATGCGGGGACGGATTAATGCAGCAAAATCTTACGCCGCCACTGTTGAAATCGGCGAAGTCATGATAGGCGGCGTTATCGCTCAGGTTATTGAGTCAAAACATTCCGATTTTCAGGTTGGGGATATCGTAAACGCGCATATCGGGTGGCAGGAATACGGTGTCTCTAACGGAGATGGGTTACGGAAGATGGATGCGGCAATCGCCCCTATCTCAACAGGTGCTGGGATTTTGGGTATGCCGGGGTTGACAGCGTACTTCGGCTTGCTTGAGGTTGGAAAGCTTCAAGACGGTGAGACGGTGTTCGTCTCTGGCGCAGCAGGCGCGGTCGGCTCGGTTGTTGGGCAAATTGCGAAAATCAAAGGGTGCCGGGTTGTCGGTACCGCTGGCACCGATGAAAAGATTGCGTATATTGTCGATGAACTCGGCTTTGATGCCGCTTTTAACTACAAAAATGTTACGGATTATCAGGCGAAGCTCGAGGGACTTTTCCCTGATGGCATCGATGTCTATTTTGACAACGTTGGGGGGCGCATCACGGATGGCGTTTTTCCCAATTTAAGAGTCAAGGGCCGCGCGGTCATCTGCGGACAAATTTCACAGTACAACTTAGAGAAACCGGAGATGGGCCCGCGTTTCCTCTGGAACATGATCACCAAACGCGCCAGAATAGAAGGTTTTCTCGTTTCTGACTTCGCAGGGCAGCATGCGGAGGCTCTCGTCCAGATGGCAGAATGGGTTCGGCAGGGCAAACTGAAATACCGCGAGACGATTGCTGAAGGCGGCATAGAAAAGGCACCCGCGGCGTTCATCAGCATGCTAAAAGGGGGCAATATCGGTAAACAGCTAGTCAAAATCGCCGATATCGCCGAGCTACGTTGAAATTCAAGCCGTTAAAAGAGCGACACCCCTAATACCCCTTCTGCTTATCAATCACGCTGAGGAGCGGTTTGCCAACGAGGAACCGTTCCAAGTTATCACAGAAAAGCCCAACCGTCCGATCCAAGCGAATCGGCGAGCCCCCGGCGACGTGTGGCGTAATAATCACGTTGGGCATATCCCAGAGCGGGCTGTCGGCAGGAAGGGGTTCTTCTGGCGTGACATCCAGCCCTGCGCCCCCGATGCTTTCGGTGTTGAGGGCGCGGAGCAGTGCGGCCCCGTCAACAATTTTGCCGCGCGTGACGTTAACGAGCAACGCGTGCGATTTCATCTGTTCAAACGCTGCATCGTCAAACATGCCGTGCGTCTCCGGTGTCAAGGGCGTGCAGATGGCAACGATGTCGGACGCTGCAAGCAGTTCATGGAACCGATCCATCTTCCAGACCTCGTGGACAAACGAAGGTGCCTCCACTGGCTCCGCATCTACGGCGATGACGCGCATATCAAACCCTTGCGCCCGACGCGCGACATCAATCCCGGTGCCGCCCAAGCCGACGATGCCGAGCGTGCGTTCGCTCAGTTCCCAGGTCGCCAAACGGATGGACATGCGATTATCCCAGGTGCGTTCGCGTACCGAACGCCCGATGCCTCGGAGCAGACCGAGGATTAACGCCCATGCCTGGTCTGCCAGATGGGGGCCGACGAACCCTTTTGCGCTCGTCAGGATAATATCGCTCGCAACAAATTCTGGAAACATGAGCCCATCAACGCCTGCTGCAAGCACTTGCACCCACTTGAGTTGCTTGGCATTCTCAAAAAGCGAACGGCTAAACCCACCGAACACAATGTCGGTATTAACGATTTCGTGCAACGCCTCTTCCGAATCCTGTGGCTTAACGAGGTGAAGCGCATCAGAAATTAATTCTATCTGGTGCTGCTGTTCCGAAGTGAGCTCAGTGTTAATCAAAATTTTCATATTGACATCTCCGCTATATCGTGGTATTCTATATATAAAATAGCAAAATTCCTGCACGTTTAACATTGAGCGTCAACTCTTTTTCTCACACTTTGAAGGAGGGACGAGTTGCCGAGCAAAGTTTTGGAAACCTGCAGCCAAAAAACACATTTCCCAGAAAAGGAGAATCCTATTGTGATTGATTTATCTTCTTATCGTACGCCTAACCGACACGCGCGCGCCGTTTCTATTTCCATTTTCGCTATCAGCGTCTTTCTCACTACAATCTTCATCGCTAGCTGCGGTGACGAAGGCGATATTGTCGAAGAAGAAACCAGCAGTATGACAGAAGTCCTTCAACCCACGACAACGCCTCCTGTCACGCAGCCACCCGTTCCGGAGGAAATACCCGCTGTTGTTGAGGAACCTGTTGAGGAACCTGTTGTTGAAGAACCTGTTGTTGAAGAGCCGAAAGTTTCCTTTAACGCGGATATTCTGCCTATTCTCGCCGAACGATGCGCCATTGCAGGGTGCCACGCCGCGCCCGGTGTCGTGGGGCTCAACCTCAGTCAATACGATACCTTCAAAAACGGTGGAAACAGCGGGCCCGGATTCGTTGCAGGCGACGGCAAAGGCAGCCTTGTTGTCAAACGCATTGATGGCGGGGGTATGCCCCCTGGCGGTCCGCCATTAAACGGCGACCAGATCCAACTCTTCATCGATTGGATCAATGAAGGTGCCGAGAACAATTAAACTTTGCAACGGTAGTCATGTTCTTTTGTTGGCCGCATCATAGCATTGCATCACCTTTGTGTCAACGAAAAAGTGTAACGCCACAGAGGCATTCCGTTGTCCTGTAGCCTCGTTATCCCCATCGAGTGCACTTCGCCCAAAACGGAACGCCTCTGGTAACACCATAACATTTCGTTTTTAGAGATGTTCTGTCTCACCTGTCCGGGCAGTGCCACAGTGCCTGCCCGAATTTGATGTGAGAAAAGAAAGCAGGCCCCCCGCCCTTTCCCTTTCCAATCTTCCTTTTTTTTCGATTTAGGATAAAATTCGTCTTAAAAATCGCATTTTATGCAACCTTTGCACACCTAAAACGCGTTCTTAAGTACTGAAAACAACCTATCTTGGAGGCAGCACATGAAACCCAACGACGCTGAACTCATTCAACGCATTTTGGCAGACGACCAGGGTAAGTTGCAGTGGCGTAAAATCACATCAAATTTATACAAATGTAGGGGTAGGCCTTGTGCCTACCCTGTGCCCCTACGCCCAGGATATCGCCGGTGGGGATGCGGGGCGTGTGCTCTTCTGAATCGCGGATTTACGCGGATAACGCGGAATGACGCGGATTTCTTTCGTCTGAATCGCGGATTTACGCGGATTACACAGAATGACGCGGATTTTGGGCACCCTCGCGGAATGACGTTTTCTTGTAGGGGTAGGCCTTGTGCCTACCCTTTAGCCCTGTCAGGGCGGTATGTGTATAGAAACGCAAGCGGCCCTAGATGCTAAGCCCCATAGGGGCGACATGTGTCTCGCCGCTATCTGAATCGCGGATTTACGCGGAATGCGCGGAATGACGCGGATTTCTTGCGTCTGAATCGCGGATTTACGCGGATTACACAGAATGACGCGGATTTTGGGCACCCTCGCGGAATGACGTTTTCTTGTAGGGGTAGGCCTTGTGCCTACCCTTTAGCCCTGTCAGGGCGGTATGTGTATAGAAACGCAAGCGGCCCTAGATGCTAAGCCCCATAGGGGCGACATGTGTCTCGCCGCTATCTGAATGCACCGCGCTTAGGGGCGCGGCTGACCCCAAGAATATAGGGTAGGCACAAGGCCTACCCCTACAAAAAAAGAAATTAATAGCAAGCTACCGAAGATGTTGAATAGAGAGGACACCCAAAATCCGCGTCATTCTGCGTAATCCGCGTAAATCCGCGATTCAGATACAAAAGAAATGAATAGCAAGCTACCGAAGATGTTGAATAGAGAGGACACCCAAAATCCGCGTACTTCTGCGTAATCCGCGTAAATCCGTGATTCAGACGAAAAAAAGCACGGCAGCGAACCGAAGTCCACTGCCCTGCTCGGGTTAGGTTAGTTAGAATGAATAGCCCTGAACCTTAATCTTGAACTTTCAAACCGCCCCACGTCGTCGTCAGTTTGCCCGCAGCACCGACATGCCCTCGCAGGCGAGTCGCACCCGTCAGACGCTGACGATGCCCATCAAAAGAGACATCCTCTATCTGGTAGTAGTAGGCAACATTCGGTTTGGCAGTCTTGTCGGTGTAGCTGTAAGTGTGCTTTTCACCTGTGGTGCCCGCACCCTGAATCATCGTGGGATTGATAACCGCAAACTCACCTGTCTTCGTTTCACTCCGCAGAATGTTGAAGCCTGCATTGTTCAACTCCGACTGCGTCGTCCATTTGATAACCACACCAGCATCCGTGCGTTTGGGTAAGAAACTTGACAACGACACAGGCAAAGCACTGCCTGGATAGTAGCCCGGTGTGCTAATATCATCCGACGCACCGTAGTAGGTTTCGTGGGGGATGCGGCTCAGCTGATTGGAATCTTTCGCGCTACCCCAATTGCCTGCAATTCCGTTCGGGTAGTAGCGGATGAGCGAGATACGTTGCTGCGAATCACCGATATTCTCCGCTGTCAACAGCTTCGCACCAATCGTCACTTCGTCTACGGGAGTGTCTGTCAGCTGCTGATCTTCGCCGAACAACTCCAACGTGAACCCCTCCGTGCTCAGCATCGTATAGCGGCTATTGTCAACCTCTAAGGCTCTCCGCGCAGTGCCGTCGTTCCACAAGAGCATCACCCGCTGGGAGGTGAGCAGCGGCGGTGCAGAACCACGACGCGTCGCAATCAGCATCGTCTGTTTCGGCGGAAGCCGGTGCTCGTCCGGCAGATCGATAGTCACGTTCCGACGCGAATCCACTTTCCCAACATTTCTTATTCGCAGCCGCCACGCATCAAGGTTGACACCTTGTGTCGCAGAACTATTGCGGAGTTCTATCCATTGCGGATAGCGCCCGTCATTGGAGACTACCATAATCTCGCTGATGCTAATCGAATCGCTGTCAGAAAGAGCACCCGGTTTTTCCTTGAGTGAATCATTCGGGAAGCCGGGCGTGCCACCATTGGCACCACTGTCATCCGCAGCCCGGTCATAGCCTATACCCGTGTAGCCGCGCACACCCCAAGCATGTCTGCCAAAACCACTGTCGGCTTTCTTACGCTCATAGACGAAGGGTGCCTTAAACTCTTCAGGCGGAGCACCATCAATAACATCACCGTGCCCTTCGGGGGTGGCAAGAAGGGGCCAAATACTAGTCGCCCGACTCGTATCAGGGTGAAAGAAGGTGCCGGTGATATCTATGATGTTTTCATGGCTTGCCTCTTTATTGTTCGTGTTGCGCAGCACTAACAGGAACTTACCGCTTTCAGGCAGCGCATTCAGCCCGCCTTTCGCATCATAGTACATCGCATCTGTCATGATGCCTCCCTGTCCCTGATGCGCACCTACGGTTGTCATCCCATCCGCATCGCCAAACTTTTTGCCGCTAGCCAGAGGCGTTTCCAACGGATCTTTGTTGACGATTAACAGTATTTTGCCGGCACCAAGTTTGTAATCCTTGTCAGGGAAGGAGACCAGATTTTTCTCATCCGGGTCGCTATCCGTATCGTCACCGTCCGGCACTATAACGTTCAACTCCCACTTTCTGAGATTCACTTCAGCATCGGAGACATTTCGGAGTTCTATCCAATCGTTCGCGTCGCCCGTATTGTTCCCTAGCTCGTTGAGCACAACAGGTGAGTAAGGGATGACAGTTCTGTCTGTGCTCGCTATCTGCGTGACATGTGCCGCCCCCGGCGTACCGATACGATTGGCACCAATGCCGATGGCAGGCGGCGTGCTGGCTTCCCAACTCTCGGATTCCGTGCCATCATTTACATACGCCAAGGCACCGGAATCAACCGTCGCCTTGGCGAAATCAATTTTACGGCGCATGGAAATCAGAGCCACCGCAGGGTAGGCCGGTTCTCTGGTACTCGCTGCCTGTGTCTGACTGTGCCCGCCTTGGCCCGGCACGTCCCATCTGCCATACCCCAAGTTACCTACGGTGTCAACCGCGTTGTTATCCGGCTCGAAAACTGATGGGCTGAAGGGCGTGATCTTCAATTGGTACTTTGACAAATCAGCAATATCCGCACCAGCATTGTAAATTTCAATCCATTGGCTCGACTTCGTGTCGGTTTGACTCAGATCGGTGCCCCACATGATTTCGGTGATGATGGGCCCAGGAGTGGCACTCGTTGTCCTGTCAACCAATTCAAGGGTACCCCCGTTGCCGGTGAACAACGTCTCTAAGTTCGGCAAGCCGCTTAGCGTCTTAAAATTACCCGTTAAGCCGGTTTGTGACACAGTCGCACCTGCGTGCGCTATCACAACAAAACCTTTTGAGGCTAACGCGCCACTTGGCAAAGCCTGCACAAAGTCGGTCGGCACACCCAAAAGGGTGGCGGGACTGATGACAGGGACCCTTAACGTATTGGATTCCATATTCCAGTTCCCTGCAATGTCTTGCACCTTTTTCTCTGGCACCGTTAGCACTACATCTCCATTAGAATCCGAAGGCGGCGTGATGGTGGCAAGGTAAACCGCGGCCTGTGGTGCAGTAGTGTCACGGCCCCACATGCCATAAAACCGAACGTTCGAAACGGCATTTGAAACTTCTTTACCTCCGGACATCACCTTGATATCGCTGGCAATAAGCACATCCGTCGGGTGAAGGGCTTTCCCGAAAAGGAAAGCGATGTACACCGTGAAGGGCTCTCCCGCTACCGCAGGGCCTTGTGCCTCTTGGTTTACCGGCACAACGGTGTCAGAAGCCAAACCATACACTATGTCATGGTCGGGATCGTACGGAACTCCGTTTGCATCCACCGGCACCCTGGCAATCCCCGTCGTCGGCTGGAAGGCAGGAGTTCCACCGTCCATACGAATAGGTATGACCCAGGGAGTGGAACCTTGCCCGTTATCACTGGCAGCCACGAAGGGTGGATCGGTAGAACCACTTGCCAAGGCACCGGCGTCTAGAATCTTGGCATCTGGCACGGGAGAAGCCGCATCAGTTTTGATTTTGTCGCGGTTGCTCCTTACGGCAAACAAGGCATCATTCGAGAATTTCAGATGAGTGCCAAGACTGGTAGCGCTGTCTGTGCTCACTGTGTATCGAAAGTGAAAAACTGTCTGAGCTCTATTGTTAGTTGTCCACGGCGTACCGTCGGCTTTCACAATCTCTAGACGCGGATTTCTCGACCCGCTCGACGCGGTAGTTGCAAATTTCACGCCGGGGTCAAGTATGACGTTCGCGCTAAATGTCACCTTAAACCAGACTTCATCGCCTAGTTTGAGGATTTCATTTTCGATGACATCCCTCGCGCCAGAGTAGCCGAGAGTGGTATCCGCTAACTCCCTAATTTTAACCTCGTTCACCGTAACAGTAATCTCCTGTACGTCTGGTGAGGGTACTGTCCTAGAAGCTCTACCGCCCCAACCAATAGGTATGACCCAGGGCGTGGAACTTTGGCCATTATCACTGGCAGCCACGAAGGGTGCCGTGCTCGTGCCACTTGCGAAGGCACCCGCATCTTGAACAACAGCATTTGGTGTCGATAAAGTCAAGGCAGTTCCGCTACTATTTTTGATTTTGCCCTGGTTGCTACTTATACCATACAAGGCATTCTCCCGGATTTGCAGCTGAGTGCCACGGTTGGTTATGCCCGCTGTGCGAAAGTGAAACTCTGTCTGAGCAGTAGCGTTAGTTGCCCAGTCTGTACCGTCGGCGTTCACAATCTCTAGCTCCGGAATTCCCGACCCGGTCGACGCGGTAGTTGCAAATTTCACGCCGGGGTCAAGTATGACGTTATCGCTAAATGTCACCTTAAACCAGATCTGATCGCCTGCTTTGAGGATTTTATCTTTGACGACATCCCTCGCGCCAGAGTAGCCGACAGGGGTAGTCGCTGCCTCCCAAATCTTAACCTCGCTCACCGTAACAGTAATCCTCGGAGTACCGTCCCAACCAATAGGTATGGTCCAGGGAGTGAAAGTTTTCCCGTTATCACTGGTAGGTACGAAGGGTGCCGTGCTCTTGCCACTTGCCAAGGCACCCGCATCTTTCACAACTAGTTTCGATAAAGCGAAGGCAGTCCCGCTACTATTTTTGATTTTGCCCTGGTTGCTAGTTATACGCAAGGCATTCTCCCGGAATTGCAGCCAATCGCCAAGGTCGCCTGTGCGCACTGTGTGTAGAAAGTGAAACTCTGTCTGAGCACTCTCGTTAGTTGTCCACGCCGCACCATTGGCTCTCACAAGCGCTAGATGCACTTCTGAAGCTATCCCGTCTGCTGGATGCGTTATGAGACCTGAAAATTTCACGCCGGGGTCAAGTATGACGCTATCGCTAAATGTCACCTTAAACCAGACTTCATCGCCTGCTTCGAGTCTTTCATTTTTGATGACATCCCTCGCGCCAGAGTATCCGCGAGTGGTAGTCGCTACCTCCCAAACCTTAACCTCGTTCACTGTAACAGTAATACTCGGAGCACTGTTTATACGAATAGGTATGGTCCAGGGAGTGGAAGGTTGCCCGTCATCACTGGCAGCCACGAAGGGTGCCGTGCTCGTGCCACTTGCCAAGGCACCCGCATCTTGAACAACTGGTTTCGATAAAGCGAAGGCAGTCCCGCTACTATTTTTGATTTTGCCCTGGTTGCTAGTTACATGCAAGGCATAATCCCAGATTTCCAGCCGAGTGCCACTGTAAAGGTCGCTTGGGAGCACTGTGTGTAGAAAGTGAAACTCTGTCTGAGCAGTAGCGTTAGTTGTCCACGCAGCACCATTGGCTCTCACAAGCGCTAGACGCACTACTGTACTTGGATCGTCTGGATTTCTTATCAGACCTGAAAATTTCACGCCGGGTTCAAGTATGACGCTCTCGCTAAATGTCACCTTAAACCAGATCTCATCGCCTGTTTCGAGGATTTCATTTTTGATGACATCCCTCGTGCCAGAGTAGCCGACAGTGGTAGCGTCTACATCCCTAATCTTAACCTCGTTCACCGTAACAGGAATACTCGGAGTACCGTCCCAACCAATAGGTATGGTCCAGGGAGTGGAACTTTGACCGTTATCACTGGCAGCCACGAAGGGTGCTGTGCTCGTGCCACTTGCCAAGGCACCCGCATCTTGAACAACAGCATTTGGTGTCGATAAAGTCAAGGCAGTCCCGCTACTATTTCTGATTTTGCCCTGGTTGCCACTTATACCATACAAGGCATTCTCCTGGATTTTCAGCTGAGTACCACGGCTGGTTGTGCTCACTGTGTATCGAAAGTGAAACTCTGTCTGCTCATCAGCGTTAGTTGTCCACGCCGCACCATTGGCTCTCACAATCTCTAGCTCCGGACTTCTCGACCCGGTCGGCGCGGTAGTTGCAAATTTCACGCCGGGTGTAAGTATGACGTCATCGCTAAATGTCACCTTAAACCAGATCTCATCGCCTGCTTCGAGGATTTCATCTTTGATGACATCCCTCGCGCCAGAGTAGCCGCGAGTGGTAGTCGCTACCTCCCAAATCTTAACCTCGCTCACCGTAACAGTAGTCCTCGAAGTACTGCCCCAACTAATAGGTATGGTCCAGGGAGTGGAAGTTTTCCCGTTATCACTGGCAGCCACGAAGGGTGCCGTGCTCGTGCCACTTGCCAAGGCACCCGCATCTTGAACAACAGCATCTGTTGTCGATAAAGTCAAGGCAGTCCCGCTACTATTTTTGATTTTGCCCTGGTTGCTACTTATACCATACAAGGCATTCTCCCGGATTTGCAGATGAGTGCCACTGCTGGTTATGCCCCCTGTGCGAAAGTGAAACTCTGTCTGAGCAGTAGCGTTAGTTGTCCATGCTGTACCGTCGGCGTTCACAATCTCTAGATCCGGAATTCCCGACCCGCTCGACGCGGTAGTTGCAAATTTCACGCCGGGGTCAAGTATGACGCTCTCGCTAAATGTCACCTTAAACCAGATCCGATCGCCTGCTTCACCGAGGATTGTATTTTTGATGACATCCCTCGCGCCAGAGTAGCCGGCAGGGGTAGCCCCTTCGTACCAAATCTTAACCTCGCTCACCGTAACAGTAGTCGGCGAAGTACTGCCCCAACTAATAGGTATGGTCCAGGGAGTGGAAGTTTGACCGTTATCACTGTCAGCCACGAAGGGTGCTGTGCTCGTGCCACTTGCCAAGGCACCCGCATCTTTCACAACAGCGTGTGATGTCGAAAAAGGCAAGGCAGTCCCGCTACTATCTTTGATTTTGCCCTGGTTGCTACTTATACCATACAAGGCATTCTCCCGGATTTGCAGCTGAGTGCCACGGTTGGTTAGGCCCCCTGTGCGAAAGTGAAACTCTGTCTGAGCATCAGCGTTAGTTGTCCATGCTGTACCGTCGGCGTTCACAATCTCTAGATGCGGAATTCTCGACCCGCTCGACGCGGTAGTTGCAAATTTCACGCCGGGGTCAAGTATGACGCTCTCGCTAAATGTCACCTTAAACCAGATCTGATCGTCTGCTTCATCGAGGATTTCATCTTTGATGACATCCGTCGCGCCGGAGTAGCCGGCAGGGCCAGTCCCTTCGTACCGAATCTTAACCTCGCTCACCGTAACAGTAACCTCATGTGCGGTGGCTAGTGCTGCTAGGGTAGCAACACCGGCAATTAACATTAATACAAAAACAAAAAATTTGGTTGCAAAATTTCCAAAAATATTAGTATTCATTTATTACACCTTAAATATTAAACACTCGTTAATCTATTTCAATTAAGGGAGGTAGAAGGTTGAACGATGTCCGACTCGCGATGCCTCGGTATGCACAATTGTTTTCGCTTTGCCACGGGCGGCGGTGTTGTAAATAGCAGCTTCGTTAAACTTGCTGCAACGAAACTCAACCGCAAAAAAGTAGGAAAAGAATACTACCGAACGCCGACAAGTACACCGAAAAGTCCGGCGCATTATCGTTTGTCGTCTGCCCATTATCTGTCGGCGGCCCATTATTGCTTGGCGGCGGCTCATTATTGCTTGGCGGCGGCTCATTATTGCTTGGCGGCGGCCCATTATCATTATGGGGCTCCCACCTGTCCGGACGTCTCTCCTGATTACATCTCTCCCTCTCACATATCTCTCTCGCGTGATCAGCGATTTCCGGCGGTCCCCAATTAAGTGACTCCGCATAACCTGGGTCAGAAAGGGGACAGGAAGCCTTATGAATAACAGAAACAGGCTCAGCAAAAGGGAGAATGCTGCAGAAAAAGGTAACGGCAACGAACAGGGTTAGGATAAGTCTTGGCAATTTATTCATCATCATAGTTTCCTCCGTAAGGAACGGTGCTAATAGAGTCTTATTGGTTTGGATGTCGCTCTCAACGGCGATACATCATCTCGCATTAAACAAGCATGAGCAAGAACCGTGCCAATAGTTAAAACAGGTCTTATCATTGGCATCGACGCCTGGGGTAGCCTTGTGTGTCAAGGCAGCATCGGGTTATATAGGCAGCCCGCAGGGTGATGAAATGACTTCGCGTCGTCTTTTCGCCGGCTGTGTCAAAATACAACAGTTTTGGTGGGAGTGGGTGGCGGAAGCGTTGATGCTGTAGGTTACAGCGCGTTGTGTTGCAATAAACAACGGTGTGGCATATTGCAACAGCACTTTTACGGACATCGCTAAAAAGCACAAGCATTTATGCGTGTGTCTAAACCTGTGTGTCGTTCTGGTGTATCAACTCGTAGTTGACAATTAGAGGCTTTGGTGGTATCCTATTAAATTCCTTGTTGGGAGAGAATATCACCCGCGTCGCAAGGCGCGGTAAGACCGGAACCGAATCGGAAGCAAGGCTGGAGCAGACAATGCGTACCTTGAAATACAAAATACAATCTCATAAGCGTAACAGACACTTGATGTCTGACACACGCATCATCAGTCACATGCATAACCACTTTGTTGCTCTGTCCCGTAGACACTACAAAATCTACGGACACTGCGAAGGTTACAAGCGTGCGGGTTACTACCGTTTGTGTAAACACCTGACTTTGTATGCGCGGAGCTCTGTCTCCGCCCGTTTCATAATGGGTGGCGTGCCATCCGCTTGTTACCTTCTGCTTTAAAACAAGGAGTCTTCCCATGAAAGTCACAAACGTAGAACGTGTCCTCGTTGATGTTCCCTTCACCCCGCGTCAACAACAGATTACCACCCAGAGCGTGTCAACTGTGTACAACTGGTCGCTCCTCGAACTGTGCAAGGTTACCACAGATACCGGGCATGTGGGTTGGGGCGAAACTGTTATCCACTACACCTATCGCCGCGTCAGTGACGAGAGCGTGGCCCGCGTGCTTGGTGAGAGCCCTGCCGCCCTGATGAACGACGATTCCCTCGGCGCAGGCTTGCAGATGGCACTCTTTGATGTTGTCGGTAAAATCTTAGCGGTACCAGTTTATCAACTCCTCGGAACGCAGTGTCGCAAGGCTGTGCCTATCTCATGGTGGAGTATCGATGCATCGCCTGAAAACTGGGCAGCTGAGGCGGCAGATGCGGTGAAGAACGGCTACACTAGTTTCAAGAACAAGCCGCGCCCCTGGTGGGATATCGTTGCGCAGGTGGCGGCTGTGGCAGAAGTGGTACCAGCGGACTTCAAATTGGATCTAGATCCGAACAGTTCCTTACGCGATGCAGCCACGGCTATCCCGATTTTGCGAAAACTTGCGGCGCACCCGAATGTGGCGATGTTTGAGACACCAATTCCACAAAGCGATGTAGAGGGAAATAAGCAGATTCGCCAAACTATAGCTCGGCCAATTGCGATGCACTTCGGTTCACCGCCCTACCCCACCTGCGTACGTGAGGACGTGTGCAGCGGGTTTGTCATCGGCGGCGGCAAGTCTCAGGTGATGCGTGAAGGCCAACTCAGTGCCGCTGCAGATATGCCGTTCTGGCTCCAAATCGTCGGCAATGGGTTGACAACAACCTGGGCAGGGCATCTTGGTAGCGTCCTCACCCACGCAACATGGCCAGCGATTACCTGCATCAACCTTTACAGCGAGCCGCTGCTCACCCGCCCTATTCAAGTCTCAGAAGGGTGCCACACGATTCCTGATGGCCCCGGGTTAGGCGTTGAGGTGAACGAAGAGGCGATTGAACGCTTTCGCGTTCCCGCTGAAAAATTGGATGCCGATGGGTATACCATTCACCCGGTGCCACGGATACTCAAGACAGCTGTCTATCCAGATGGAAGTTGCATCCACATGGCAGGCGACGGCTTGAGCTATTTCAATGCCGGAAATGGGCATGCACAGGTTGAAGGTGCGCGGCTGGAACTCACCTTTGATGACGGTTCCAAGGCATGGGCAGAATTGTTTGAGAAAGCGCGGGAGACACCTGTGCATGCGCGTTGGTAAGGTGCCAACGTTGTTTTGTAGTTCCTCGGGACACCGTGCCCTGCCCTTACAAATCGCCTTGAAACGTAGCAGAATGGACTAAGTGAGAAAGCCAGTGCGAGTCGGCAACGCAACGCAACAAGTTGCAGCCTCCATCCATATCTTTCGCTGGCTTCCTTACACAATTCGCTTGCATCTATGTTGCATCTCTGCTAAAATCAGAAAGACATTCTACAAAATTGACAGAGGCAACACAAAATTGACGGCTCTCCCCCAACAGCGTGCCCTCACCTGGCGCATCCTGTTCATCTTCGCGATTACCGCCCCGATTAACTGCTATTTTCTCATCCAGATGGAACTGGTGCGCTATACCTTCCCGACATGGGTAGTGCCGCTGTCCAATGTGATTTTCATTCTCACCGCAGTCATGCTGATTAACAGCATCATCCACCTGCTAAAGGCAAGTGCCGCGCTGGGGCAGGGCGAACTCTTATTCCTCTATGTGACGCTGAGTGTCGCAACGTCGTTAGCAGGGTGCGATGTCTTACAAGCTATTCTGTCTGTGCTTGGGCATAGCTTCTGGTTCGCCACAGAGGAAAACGAATGGCGAACGCTATTTTGGCACCACCTGCCGCAATGGCTAACTGTTTCAGATAGAGATGCGTTGCGCAATTACTACCTTGGCGATTCCAGTCTGTATCTCCCACACCACCTCCGGGTTTGGGGGCCGGTGGTTGGCGCGTGGTTGTTGCTATTCACGGTGATAGCGTTCATTTTTATGTGCCTCAATACCATCTTGCGTCGGCAATGGGCACAGCGCGAACGCCTCACCTTCCCGATTATTCAGTTGCCGCTCGCAATGACGGGTTCGACATCCGGCTTCTTTCGGAATAAGCGGATGTGGATGGGCTTCGCGATTGCCGCGGGCATCAGCCTATTTAACGGATTAAGTCACCTCTATCCTGTAATTCCACACATCCCCGTAACACGCCGTTTCTTCAGATTCCACGAACCGCCGTTCAGCCTCTACGGTACTATTATCACCGCCTTCTACCCGTTTGCCATCGGTATTATGTTTCTCATGCCGTTAGATGTGCTTTTTTCAACAACGCTTTTCTATTTTCTCTATCGCAACGAAGTCGCCTTGGCGCAAGCAGTCGGGTGGCATAGCATCCCGCGATTCCCTTACCTCAATGAACAAACTATCGGTGCTTTTATCGGATTATGTTTTTTCTTCGGTTGGACAGGCAAACGGCATTTCCAAGCGGTTTTGAGAAACGCGATGCCTTGGGGGAGAGAGCCGCCGGAAAACCAACGTGCTTTTCAAGCGCACCAACAGGAACCTATGCCCTATCGAGTAGCTGTGTGGGGATTTGTGATAGGCATCTTACTGTTCGCTTTCTTACTCCACAAAGCAGGCATGGCAATGTGGCTCGCATTGACTTTCGCTGTGTTGTTCCTCATAACGCCCTTGGTAACAACCCGCATCCGCGCGGAATCCGGCATCTTTGTCCACGCCTATCATTGGCAGGCACCTCGATATATCTTGAACACCATATTAGGGACGCACCGCATCGGCGCGCAGAATCTGACTGCACTTTCGGTCTGTTTTTTCAATCGAGATTACCGCCCACAACAGATGCCGCACCAACTGGAGGCGTTTAAAATTGCCGAGGGCGCGCATATAAACCAACGAAGGATGCTTTTCACTCTTATCATCGCTACCGTTCTCGGCGGCCTTGTCGCCTTTTGGGTGCAACTGCATCTCTACTACCAATTCGGGGCAGACTCAGGCTATTTCGGCCCGTGGGCAATCGGCTACGGCAGGGAATACTTCGGGAGATTAACGAACTGGATAAGCTACCCGCTCGGCACAGACTGGCTCGGGGTGATATTCATCGGCATCGGCTTTTCTGTGATGATGGTGCTCACCTACCTGCGGGTGAAATTCTTTTGGCTGCCTTTGCATCCCCTCGGCTATGTGATGGCAAGCAACCAAGAGATGTCCGACCTGTGGGTGCCGTTGGTCATCGCATTGACGCTAAAATGGATTATCTTACGTCACGGCGGTATCCAGAGTTATCGGCGCATCATACCGTTCTTTTTGGGGCTGGTGCTCGGCGATTACCTGATGGGAAGCACGTGGAGTCTGCTAAACGTGCTTTTGAATACGACGATGTATCAGTTTTATCCGTAGGTGAGATACTCCCAATGCTAAAGCACTGGCCTTCGCCTCCGTGCCAGCAGAGTGGATTGTGGTATCAACCGATTCATATTTCTTACCATCAGAACAGGTCAAGAAAGTTTTGAGACCGGCATCGCACCCTGTAGCATTATCTGTCTTAGATTGCGGGACTCAAGCCTTCGTCATCTGTCACAATGGTGAGATACCAATCGCCCAGTGTGTCACGTTTCACAGTCACGCTTTTGATAGTGCCTTCAAAATCACGATGCTTCCAAAAGCGATACCAACGTCCAGCAAGCAGTATCTTACTTACAGGCACACGGCGTTTATCTCTAAGGGCATCTCCTTCTTGTTCTATTTTGACTTGTGTGCCATCAAACGTCATGGAACGGTATTTACGCTCCCCTTTGAACTTGGGAGGCCGCTTCGCCCGGCCCTCAAAGAAGTTGATATAACCACGTTCAATGCGTTTCAAACATTCCTGCAAAGCCGACGCCGGTGGAGTTTTCCAAGGGGAAAACTTCGGAAGACGTTTCAACTTCGTCAGATGTTTCTCGAGGCGATAGTAATTAGCACTTTTGTAACCATCGCAGTGTCCATAGATGCGATAGTGCCTACGAGACAACGCAATGAAGTGGTTATGCACCTGGCCTATGATACGCGTGTCAGACATCAAGTGCTTATTGCGTTCATGATTTTGCATTTTATATTTGTAGGTTTGCATTGTATCCTCCAGTATTGCTTCCGACATTATACCATTATCTTAAGATAATGTCAACCTTTTTGCGTTTTCTACATCCCCAAGTTGAAGCGTGCGGTTTTGAAAACGAAGACGCGATAAAAAACTTGACAGCGTACCCGAAATAGGTTAATATTAAACGAAATCAAGGCATTTTCGGAGAATGTAGGACAAATCCAAATTTTGTCGCATAAAAATGGAATAGCCTCACAGGCCTCTGACGAGATTTTCACGAGGATACTGTTGTATCCGAAATTTAGTGCCTGTAACCTGACAAAAAAGCAGAATTTAAAAAAACTATGAAAACTTATCGCGTTGCTATCTTAGGCTGCCGGAGCCGCGGCACAGCGGCTGCAAAAGCCTATTACGCACACCCGCGCACAGAAATTGTGGCACTCTGCGACCTGGTTCAAGAGCGGTTAGACGCACTCGGCAACATTGTGAACGTTTCAACACATTTCACAGATTTAGATGAGATGATTCGGCAGACTGCCCCCGATATTGTCGCGATTCCGACAGCGACAGAAGCACACTATCCGCTCTGCATGCGCGTCCTTGAACACGGCGTGAATATTGAGGTAGAAAAACCGCTCTGCATCGATCTCGTTCAAGCGGACGCTGTGCTGGCGAAGGCGAAGGCGAAAAATGCTCGCGTCGTTGTGCATCATCAACGGCGTGTCGCCCCGACGATGCAGGCAGTCGCGAAGGCACTCAATGAAGGGAAAATCGGTGCTCTGCGGTATATCTACGCCTGTGGGAAGGGCTATTACGCCGGCTACGGGTTGATGAACATCGGAACGCATGTCGTCAACAATATGCTCCGTTTCGGCGGGCATTGCCGAAGCGTTGTGACACAGGCAACCGCAGGCGGCCGAGCCCTCACCCCAGACGATGTGCTTCCGTCACCAGCTGGCATGGGCACAGTCGCAGGCGAATATGTCACAGCGACGCTGCAATTTGACAGAAATGTCACCGGCACCCTCATTCAACACCGATTCCCGAAGGTGGATACGGATGCCTACACTATGGAGCTCTACGGCACTGAAGGCAGACTCTTCTGGTCGGAATTGAAAGGTTCGTGGTGGCTGCCTACGCCACATTTTGTTCCTGACGGTACGCACGACCGGTGGGAAACACTCGAGCCCATCTATCCTGAAAGTTTTGACCCGGGCCAAGGTGCAAATGCTGACGATTACTGCATCGTTGAAGAATATGTGAACGCATTAGACGAGAACCGTGAACACGAGTGTAACGGCGAAGAGGGCCGCCATGTCATGGAGATTCTCATGGCGATTTTTGAGTCTGCTGTTTACGGCACACGCGTTGCGTTGCCCCAGGAAAACCGGGAACATCCGTTGCTGCGGTGGCGTGCCGAAGCTGGTTTGGGTGCAATAAGAGAGATGCCTCGCGATTACGGCCCCTGGCTATCATTAGAAACCGAGCGGTTGTATAAATAGAAGAACCCATTGAGCTCTGTCTTAAAGTGACGTTTATAGTGCGGGTTACAAACACACCGATGCAACCCGGCAGCTTTAGAAAGGAAGAAAACTATGCCGAACCCTACGACAAATGCTGACAATCTACCACCGATAGCACTGACCCAGGAGCAACGCTATCTCTTTGATACCCGCGGGTGGCTCCTGATTCCGGGCGTACTCAGCGAATCCGAGACCCGAGAGATGCGCGAGTTCTGTTATCAGCTCAAACAAGAACCACACACACTCCCAGAACACCACCGCTCGTCCATCGGCGGGCCCCTGGAGACGCTCACCGATCATCCGGTTGTGCTTGGATTTATGAACGAATTTTTGACCTCGGGCTATGCCAACGAGAACTGTTACGGGTTTCGGTTGGAAGGCACGTTCCTCACTATTCGGGAGAATGGGCACGATAACTTCCGACCGCACGGGGGGCGTGGGATGCTCAACTTCCCTGGCAACTCTCATACGTATCATCTGCACCATGACAAGGCCCACAGCGGGCTAACGCGCGTCGTCTGGGAGCTTAATCCGGTTCAAAAAGGGGGCGGTGGCACGATGTTCCTTACCGGCAGCCATAAAGGCGCGTTTCCTGCCCCTAAGTCAACGGAGAATCGCGAATCTCCACTGTGGGAGGATTATACCTGTCCTGCCGGCTCCGTGCTGATTTTCACAGAGGCAATTACGCACACCGGTGCAAAATGGACCGACGAAACAGCCGATCGCGTCGCGATTTTCCACTGCTACAATACGGTTGGCAATAAATGGCATAAGTGGGAACCGCACCCGAAGCATGTCGAAGATATGCCGTTTAAACGCCAGACGCTCTTCCGCCCGGTTCACTGTCAAGACAATGTACCAACGCTGGATGCAGTCTAGGCGGGCGTTGTAGCAGAATGGTTTTATGCGTTATCCTATTGTAATTGACAAAGACCCGGGTAGTGCTTACTGCATGATTGTGCCAGACTTACCGGGTTGTTATACTTGGGCGGATACAGTTGAGGAAGTGCTGATTCAGGCCGCAGAAGCAATCAAATGTCATTTGAGCGGTATGTTGACTGATGGTGCTCCGATTCCGGAACCGACAGACATCGCTTTCCATCAAAACGATCCGGAATTTGATTGCTTCCAACGGTGGGATTGGGTGACGGTAACTTTACCGGAACTCCGTCACTATCCGGTGCTGATATATCGAAAACGGCGGAAGCACTACCGGCTCATCGCCCCCGATCTGCCCGGTTGTGTTGTCCGCGGTAAGACAGCCCTCGAGGCACTCGCGAAAGCAGGACTCGCCATTGAACGCTACATGGAGGCAAGGGTGCTCAAGGACGAGACAATTCCCGAACCCCAACCCCTCGCGTACCATCGCGACAACCCCGCGCATCCGGCGGGACAATGGGAATCGGTGCCAATTATTGTGCCGGAAATTGAGCATCTCCGCATTGCTCGCCCCGGACGCATCCCACGCTTTTTCCGATGGCTCGGGTTCACACGCTTCCCGTGGGAAGCACGCCCGCGCCCGCGGATTCGCGGGGCGCTCCCGCCGGAATGGGAAGAGGTGGACACGCAAACAAAAGCGGCAGCGTTGAAAGCGACACCGCGATTCGCGCAAACTGATTAAACCGTTAACTTTTATACGGAGGAGGATTGATGAAAATTACTAACGTCAAATCATTTGTTTCAGCGGATGGGCATTTCTTTGTGAAGGTAGAAACCGATGCCGGTATCTACGGTGTTGGTGAAGGCGGCCTGCGCCGCCGCGCCCTCGCCTTAGCCGAAGTCATCCGCTCATTTGAACCCTTTCTCATCGGTGCAGATGCGTTTCGGATTGAGCATCTGTGGCAAGTGATGTTCCGGGGTGGCTTTTTTCCCGGCGGCGTAGTCCAATCTGCGGCAGTGAGTGCCGTAGACATTGCGCTGTGGGACATCAAAGGAAAAGCTCTGAATGTCCCTGTCTATGAACTTTTAGGGGGGCGAACGCGAGATAAGGTCGTCTGCTATCCACACAACGGCGGCGGTACGATTGATGCACTTGTTGAAAATTGTCGCCAAACCCACAAAGCCGGGTGGAAGTTCGTCCGATGGGGCTTGGCTGACGGTTCAGACACCGGGACGTTTGAACCTAAACGTGCTATCCAGCACGGCATTGAGCAAGTGCAAGCTGTCCGTCATGCACTAGGAGACGATGTCGACATACTCGTTGACGTGCATACCCGTCTCGATCCTGCAGATAGCCTCGATTTCTGCAACAAGGTTGCCCCATACCATCCGTTTTTCATCGAAGATCCGCTTCGCAGTGAAAACCCCGCCAGCCTCAGACGGATTCGACAGCAGACCTCGGTGCCGATTGCGGTCGGCGAACAATTTGATAGCAAATGGTCTTTCCGTGAAGTGATTGAGGAAGACCTGATGGACTACTGCCGCGTCGACGTGTGCATCGCCGGCGGGTTGACAGAAGCACGCAAAATCGCGGGCTGGTGTGAAACGCATTACATTCATATTGCGCCGCACAACCCGTTGGGACCAGTATCCGCAGCCGCGTGTTTACATCTCTGTTTGGCATCGTCGCTTGTCGGTGTGCAGGAACTTCCGCGTGCCCCGATGTCTTCTCTAACGGATGTGTTCCCAGTGCAAGTACCGTTTGAATCCGGGTATCTCTTGCCGCCCGAATCCCCTGGGCTCGGCATAGAATTCAACGAAGATGCACTTACCAACGTGTCAACACAGAACTATGGCCCGCCGGCCGGGTATCAACGCGATGATGGAGCCTATACAAATTGGTAAACAGTAGTAGGCACGCACCGCCGTGCCGTAACGCAAGGTAGTACGCACGCACCATCGTGCCGTAACAAGGAGCAACTTTTATGACAACCGCTGAAATTAAAGCGATGGCAACGGAATATATCATTAACACTTATGGCGACAGAAATTTAGCATTCGTGAAGGGGGAAGGCCCCTACCTGTGGGATGCCGACGGAAAGAAATACCTCGACTTCCTCGGTGGACTCGCTGTCAACGGCTTAGGGCACTGCCACCCAAAAGTAGTTGCCGCCATCCGTGAGCAGGCAGGCAAGCTGTTGCACACGTCCAATCTTTACTACATCCAACCGCAGGCAGAATTGGCGAAACTGCTCGTTGACAACTCCGACATGGACCTGTGCTTCTTCTGTAATAGCGGGGCAGAAGCGAATGAAGCAGCGATTAAGTTAGCACGGAAATACACGAAAGACAGCGGCAGAACAGATGCTTACGAAATAATTACGATGGAGAATTCCTTCCACGGGCGAACGATGGCGACTATCACAGCCACGGCACAAACGAAATATCACGTCGGGTTTGAACCGATGCTTGAGGGATTCAAATACGTGCCGTTCGATGAGCTCGAAGCAACCGAAGCCGCTATCAGTGCAAAGACCTGTGCCATTTTAGTCGAACCAATTCAGTCCGAAGGCGGAGTTAATATCCCAAGTGACGGGTATCTACAAGGGTTACGTGAGTTGTGTGACAAACATGAATTAGTGCTTATTTTCGACGAAGTCCAGACCGCGATGGGGAGATTGGGCACCTTTTTCGGATACCAGAGCTACGGTGTTGTGCCAGATGTAATTACGATGGCAAAAGCATTAGGGAGCGGCGTGCCAATCGGCGCGATGTTAGCAAAACGGGAAATAGCAGAGAGTTTTGTGCCCGGTACCCATGCGGCGACATTCGGAGGAAATCCGTTAGTCACCGCGGCAGCATCCACAACCATCCAAACCATTCTGGAAGAGAATCTCGCCGTGAACGCTGTCAAAATGGGGAACTACCTCGCCGGCGGACTGATGGAACTCAAGGGCAAATATCCGATTAAAGAGGTGCGCGGAAAAGGCCTGCTACGCGGACTCGTCATGGAGGTCGATGCGAAACCCATCGCCGCCAAATGTATTGAAAATGGGTTAGTGACCATTTGTACCAACGACTATGTGCTCCGGTTCTTACCGCCGCTCAATATCAATGCTGGGCACGTTGAGGAGGCTGTTGATATCGTTGAAAAATCGATGGCCGAGGTTCTCTAAATGCGCTACCTGGTGGATTTCCAACAGCAGAAGTGGCAACGTTTCGCGCGATACGCGTGCTACCTTCTACTCGCAATCGGCGTTGGATGTGCAGGCACCACTTCCAACGTCCAATTGTCACCTGTGAAGACAGAACAATTAGCCGATATACTTGACACGCTGCAAGCGAGATATGATCTGACCGGCTCCTTAAAAATTACCAAAATGATGGTAACAATTGAGGAAGGGGAACAGCGTGAAGAACTCCGGGAATCGCTGTGGTACAAAAAATCGGAGAACGGCGGAGAACTTCTCCACATCCAAGCGTTGGGGGCACTCAATGAACCGAGAGGCATTGCAATTGCCAATCAAGACAAAAATCAGTTTCTACTTGTGCTTGTGAACGAGCAGAAAGCGTACCTTGGTGCGTTATCGGATGGCGTTTTGCGTGAAATTTTCGGTGTGGATTTGCGCGTTTCGGATGTGTTAGGGGCTATTTTCGCCAATCCGTTTCTTGACAGACACGCTGAGAAACCACTATCCGTTGAAAGTTCAGGCGCAAAATTCATCATCACGCGGCCCGGTGTTCAAGAGGGAAACGTCGACACAATTATCCTTTTTATGCGGGAGAATGAACCGCAGGTAACGGAATGGAGCATCCACGACAAAAACCGTGTGCTTCAACAACGCACCGCATTTTCCGACTATCGAGAGGTAGGCGGTATTCTCCGACCGCACACGGTTGAAATTGAACGTCCCTTGGAACAGACCCGGGTTGTTGTGAAGATTGCCAAAGTGCAACTAAATGTTGAGATTAAGGATAGCAAGTTTAAGGTTGAACCGTTTCTGAACGAGGACATCGAAATTATTCCCTTATCAGAATTGTCAAAGTAAAACCCAACACTATTGGGACTAAGGCACGGGCGGGGAGACGCCGCCCCTACGGACCGGAAATCGCGGTCGGGTATTCGGGGCGTTTTAGCCCTGTCAGGGCGGTATGTGTATAGAAACGTGGCCTGCCCTAGATGCTAAGCCCCAGAGGGGCGGTATGTGTCTCGACGCTAGTTGATACGGCAGACGTTGGACACACAGAAAAACCCAAAATCCGTGAAATCTGATAAATCCGCGATAATCCGCGATTCAGACAATACACATCGCACTACAGGCACCCTTCCGCCTCCTGTCGCGCGCGGAGCCACCGTGCCGCCATCAGAAACCAGCAGAGCTAGGCAATGTCAAAAATACGGGTTCGCGCCCACGCCAAAATTAACCTCTATCTGGATGTGGTAGGAAAACGCGATGATGGGTACCACAATCTGGCAACAGTCTTCCATTCGATCGGGTTGCACGATGATGTTATCATTCGCAGGCGAGCAGAAAAAGGCATAACAGTTCACTGCGAACATCCAGGGGTGCCGTGTGATTCGCGTAATATTGCTTATCGTGCGGCACAATGCATCAGCGCCGCGGTGGGGGGTATAGGCGGACTTGCGATTGACATCCACAAGCGGATTCCTGTTGCGGCAGGGCTTGCGGGAGGAAGCGCGAACGCCGCCGCTGTGCTTCACGGCATTAATAAACTTTGGGCACTCGGTTTCACCCAGGATGCACTCATGCGCCTTGGGGCTCAGTTAGGTGCCGATGTCCCATTTTGCCTGCACGGTGGCGCGGCGTTAGGGCAGGGTATTGGCGACCGGCTGACATCCCTTCCCGCGCTTCCCGAAGTTCCCCTCCTACTTTTAAACCCAGGCATCGACATTTCGACAGCAGCCGTTTTCAAAAATTTGAATTTTCGCTTGACAACAGAGAAAAAAGAGGGTATAATTATAAAGACTCATGTAGAAAAGCGTGATATCGTTGGCATTGGGAAGAATCTATATAACCTGCTTGAGGTTCCCGTTTTTTCTAAACATCCCGAGGTAGCTGCGCTAAAAACCCAGTTAACTACGCAGGCTGGGTGTTATGGCGCACTGATGTCGGGGAGTGGTGCTACGGTGTTCGCGCTGATGCAGGACACTGCAGCGGCACAACGGAGCGAATCACACTTCAAAAACAGGGTCGGTTTTTGCACGACGACGGTAACCTATCCTGTCGGCGTGTCTATTGATAATTAAAGGGCGGTGGCCAAGTGGTAAGGCACAGGTCTTTGGAACCTGCACGCGTAGGTTCGAATCCTACCCGCCCTGTTTCTCTATTTTTTAGGTACCTTGCGGTGTACAACAATCGCTGCGGTTATTAGCCTCCATAGGAAAATCTTGGAGGAGGCTATCGCTGCAGTGAAGAATACACCGCTGATTAAAAATAGGCTAGGGAAAATGCGGAGCGTTAGGAATGCCAGACATTTACGAACCATCGTAGGGGCATTGCCTTGCGCCTGCCCGTTTTCTCTGACAAAACATGGGAATCAAGAAAAAGGTTAGAAGTTCAAAATGCGACAAGCGAAATTAGAGATTCAACAACGAGACACTTTTGGCAAGCAGAGTGCGCGTGCGCTCCGTCGTGCAGGCGATGTTCCTGCAGTGCTATACGGACGCAAGCAAGGCACCGTGGCGATTCAAATCAACGCGCGCGCCTTCAAACAATTCCTCCGAACGTACGGTGAAAACGTCATCATTAATATGGAAGTCACGGCGGGCAATCCCGAACCTGTCATTATCAAAGACATTCAACGCGACCCTGTGGAGAAACAGGTGCTGCTTCATGCAGATTTTATCAGAATCTCTTTAGATGAACCTGTGACTTCAGCTGTACCTGTGATTTTGGTTGGCACTCCCCCCGGCATTCAAGAAGGGGGCGTGCTTGAATTCTCACTCCGCCAATTGATGCTTCACTGCTTGCCCATACAGATTCCGAATGAGATTTCTGTTGACGTAAGCCAATTGGAAGTCGGTGACTTTATCCACGTTAGCGATTTAAGCCTGGATGAGGAAATTGAGGTACTGGATGAAGCGCAACGGATTATTGCGACGGTGAGCCAACCTCGCATCCACGTTGAAGAAACAGAGGCTGAAGATGGCGAAGGCGAAGGTGAAGGTGAAGGTGAAGACGCTGCTGAAGAGCCCACTGAACCTGAGGTTATCTCCCGCAGGCGCGATGACAACGAGGCGGAATAAGGGCGGTTTTCAGCTATTTCGTCTGAACAGATTCCGTTTGGCTTTTAAAGCCAAAGCCGTTGAAAGCAAGGCCCTCCTTGCGAGACTCATTGTCGTGGGAATCACGATGCTGGCTGTAGTACTCAGCAGTCGCGCGCAAGAACCGTCAGTACGCTTTATTGACGGTGATGGGAAGACGCTTGCTGAGGTGCAGGCCTTCCTTCAGGCAGGACAGATTTACCTCCCAGTTGACACGGTGAAAAAGGTTTTCGATCCGGCGATGACGTATCAATACAACCGGCCAAGAAAACGACTCACCCTGACAATCAAAGGCAAACAACTCCGTTTACAGACAGGCATGCGGGCGGTTAGCATTGATGCAGGTAAACAGACACACACCCTCTCCACACCCCCGATAGTCGTTGGGCAACGCCCGATGTTGCCCATCGCTTTTTTTACGCAAATCCTCCCACATCTCGATGATGTCGAGGTAGTCTACAATTCCAGTTTGAAATGGGTGCGGATAATGTCCAAAACTGCCCGGGTACCCGCTGAGGAGGATGCTGCGCAAGACTGGGTAGTTATCGTTGACCCGGGACACGGCGGGCCCGACGACCGTGGATGCGAAAGTAGCACTGGGCTCTTTGAGAAAGATGTTGTCTTCGCACTGGCAAAACAGCTCCAGCGTGTGAGCAGACAACAAGGAATCCAAGTCTATCTCACTCGTGAAGCGGATGTAAAAAAAACGCATCTTGAACGCGTTCAACTTGCCAACCGAATTCGACCTCGGAATAGCTCTCATTCATCCCCTGCATCACACCATCAGGGACAACTCTTTCTCAGCTTACACTGCAATGCATCGTTTTCACCCAATGAGAAAGGCATCCGCATCTACGTCAATAATCCTAACGGGAAACTCCGTTTTCCACGCACTGCCAATTTGACACCCACTGGAAAACCGGTAAAAATCCTCTCTCAAGCCAACTTTCTGAAACAGAGCCAAGAATTTGCGTTCATGCTTCAGAGGGAACTGAATTCGTTAACAGAGGTGCCGGTAGTCATCACAGAATTACCGCTGGCTGCGTTATCGCAAGCCTACATGCCCGCAGTCCTTTTAGAAATCGGCTATCTATCTAATGTAGAGGACTTAGAGAAACTCTCTAACCCTGAGCATGTCGCGGAGATGACGAGGGCAATCGCCCGTGCTATCCAAACGTACACTACCCCTCTTAATCAGCAGGACAGGACAACAGCAGCTGGGCAATAAAGGAATTTGAGATTAACCTAATATGGTGAGAAATAATAGCAACGCAGGCTTTTCAAGACTCTTAGTGATATGGGGCATAACCTTGATTGGCATTGCAATCGGGCTTGCTGTCACCCTTTTCCTGATCTCCCGGTCGAAGCAGTCGGCGCTTCCGAGCGCACCACCCCCGCTTCCGGCCGCCGCCAATCTGTCAGATACACCACCGCCACCACAACCGGTAAATC
Source organism: uncultured Poribacteria bacterium (assembly GCA_958295855.1). Lineage (GTDB taxonomy): Bacteria > Poribacteria > WGA-4E > WGA-4E > WGA-3G > CATQHH01. The sequence goes on from OY282383.1 coordinate 4,125,727, forward strand.
TATTTCTTTTAGATGCGACATCCCTTGCACTCGTCCCCGTTAAAACAGAACGGCGGCTCTATACAGAGACTACCGAACGCTTGAAACAGGTTGTCAGGGCACTGATTCAGGAAACGCCGCCTACATTCAGAAATCCGATTCCGAGGGGAACATCACTCACCGAAGCCTACATTGACAGCCAAAAGATTGCCTATTTGGATTTTTCACGCCATCTCACCGACGGGCATATCGGTGGCACAACAGCCGAACGCTTGACTGTCGAGGCGATTCTCAAAACTGTCTTTGACGCGTTCCCCGCTGAAATAAAACAGGTGCAGATTCTAATTGACGGTAAGGCAGTGGAAACACTCGCCGGGCATCTGCATCTGTCACAACCCCTAAGGCTTTAGCACTGGGCAGGTTCGGTAACGCTTACCGTAGCTGCGCGCTTAGGGTATTAGCCCCTGCAAAGCAGCGGGTTATACGATTAGGGAGAAACGCCTTGTGAAACTCATTGTCGGGCTCGGCAACCCCGGCCCGCGCTACGAACGCACCAAACACAACCTCGGCTTTCGCGTGATTGACGCGCTCCACGAAAAAACGAAATCTAGTGGTAGCGAATTGCGCACCCGACGCGCGCGTTCGGATACCACCGTTTCCCTCTGCAAATCGCTCGTCGTGCAGACCGCGTGGCATGGCATATCCATCATCCTCGCCAAGCCCATGACATATATGAACAACAGCGGGGAAGCCATCGCGGGACTCATCAATCGGTTTGAGATTCCGCTCATGGAACTCTGTGTTGTCTACGATGATGTTCACTTGGACATCGGCACGATTCGGATACGACAGAAGGGTAGCGACGGCGGCCAGAAGGGAATGCAGTCTATTATTCATCACTTAGGGACAACGGATTTTCCACGCTTACGCATCGGTATTGGCAAACCTGCCGGAGACTTCGTCGATTATGTCCTCGCTGAATTTTCGGAAGCCGAAGAAATTGAGATAGGGCATACTATCGAGCGCGCGGTTGATGCCGTTGAAACCTTCGTCAAAGATGACATTCTCACCGCAATGAATCGGTTTAACGGTCGATAAACCACAAAAATGGGCGCTTAGGGTATTACCCCCTGCAAAGCAGGGGTAACATACCATACTGCGAAAACCCTGTCCCTACAACAGGTGGAAGAGGTAATGACATGGATGGAAAATATCGCATTCAGAACGTTGCTCAGATACCGAGCCCTTCGCTCGTCGTCTATCTCGCACAAGTTCAGCAGAATATTGAACGTGCTATCGCTGTTGTGGGGGGTGATGTCTCAAAACTCCGCCCCCACGCGAAAACGCATAAAACGGCAGAGATTATCGCGATGGAGCGCGATGCTGGCATCCTCAAACACAAATGTGCCACGCTGCGGGAAGCAGAAATGCTGGCGCAGAACGGCATAGAGGATATTTTAATTGCGTATCAGATGGTAGGCCCTAATATCAACCGTTTTGTTGCGCTACAGCAGAGATGTCCGAATGCCGATTTCAAAGTTATCGTCGACCATTCTGAAGCCGTAACCGCGCTCTCCTCAGCAGTGGTGAAGCATGGGGTGACGGCTAAAGTCATGCTTGACCTGGATGTTGGGATGCACCGCACCGGTGTGCCTGTCGGCGATGCCGCTGTGGCCATCTACGCACAGATTGAACAAGCAGACGGATTGCATCCCTGCGGATTGCATGTCTACGATGGGCATATCCACGATGAAGATAGAATCGAGCGACGTGCTGCGTGCAACCGAAGCCTCGCGCAGGTGGAAGAAATGCAAAATAGGCTCTCTGCCAAAGGGCTTGCTGTACCGTTGATTGTGATGGGGGGTACCCCGACATTCCCCATCTATGCCGACACACCGGACGTGGAGGCATCGCCAGGGACATTCATTTTCCATGACTACGGCTACACTACCCGCTACCCGGATCTTGGCTTTACACCTGCAGCACTACTCCTGAGCCGTGTGATTAGTATGCCGGCACCGAACCGTATCACCCTTGATTTAGGCCACAAAGCCATCGCCGCCGATCCAGATGGCGTGCGAGGCATCATCTTGAACATTGACAAAGCTGAGGTAGCCCAGCAACACGAGGAGCATTGGGCGATTAACATCCCTGAAAGCACATCGATGCACATCGGACAAGAGGTTTACGTCTGTCCTACGCATGTCTGTCCTTCGGTTGCGTTGCATCCGTTCTACTATGTTATAGATGCAGATAGGTATTGTCGGAAAACGTGGGAGGTTACTGCACGAAATCGGAACGTTTAGTGAAGGAAATCTGTAGAGAGGGTATGTGTGTCCTCGCGTTGCAACGAACACGCAAACATAGGCAGTACTCTCTACAAGAAAACAGCACGGCATGCGAAATCAAAGGTAGTCATAACTAGACAGCTTCTGCGCCAGATTCTTTTTCTCACCGCATTTCCCTATTAACACCTGCGACTTCTTACCGCGAAATTGCACTATGAGCTGTTTTAACCCTTTGGGGCTATTCCACTTAATGCCCCGCCCGTGGAACAGAACCGGGCAGAATTCAGTTGTCCGAGTCCCTGTCTCTGAGGCAACTTCCTCGGCGAATTTCAGACTGTTTTCCAACTTTTCGACGACATCAGACTCACCGGCTTTGCCGCTTTTGAGTTCAATTGGCACTGCAACAAGTTTTTTCTCTGTGTTGATGAAGAAGAGGAGTCTGTCACATCGCTTTTCATACCTGCGTCCCCGACATTCAAACTCATTTTCCACATGTATCACAATTCGATCGGATGGCAGGTCTGTCATGTCTACATTACATCCCTCTCCACTACACGAGTTAATCAGATTATCTGGATTCATTTGTCTCCGAATGTCGTCGAAAACCTTACTCATATTCACTGCTCGTCAGACCTCCCGTTTCCTCAAGTTGGTTATGAAGCGCGGCTGAGCGGTTATAGAGATTTTCTGCCAAATCCTCGTAATCAGCAGGTTCTATTCCATCAAGATTCGTAAATTGGATGGCTTCCACCGGCTCCCCCGTGTGGAATTGCCACGCGCCGACCTCATCTGGCAATAACCAACGCTCGGGTTTATTCGTTTTATCCCGCACCACGCCATTTTCCTTGAGGGAACCCTCACGAATGAGGTTCCCGATTTCCTTAAGCAACCAGTCGCTATGGGTTGTCACAACCACGCGCACTCCCGCGCGCACTAAGCGCCCCAGAGTCGCGGCCATTTCAGTTTGGGCACCGGGATGCAGATGTGCTTCCGGTTCTTCAATAATCAGTGTATCACCAGGGCGGATGAGGCCTCGGAGAAACAGTACTAAGGGCGCAAGTTCAGATACCATTGACGAGGCTTGGCTCAGACGCATCTCCGCTTTCACTCCTTGTGGACGGTAGCGGAAGTCAGGGTACCCACTCCGTGAGGGATGCGCGCGTATCTGGCCAGCAAGCACATCAGATTCTAGTGCTTCTGCAATGTCCCTCATTGCGTTATTAGGTATTTTGTCTTCCTCGTAAAGGATGATGTGTTGCATAAATTCCGAGATCACGCCTGACAGAGTCGGAACCTCTGGGAAGCGTTCCACGCCTACCCGGGTGGCGCGCTGCACGAGAGAACTCACTATCACCCGGTGGCTCTGCATGATGCCGCTTCGAGCTGCAGGCAGGTAATACAGGTTTCTCTCTAACCAATCTACCGCACTGGGCAAAATGAGCAAGGCCCCGGATATTGACCGCCCTTCAGGGGTAAAGATCATGTCCGCATTGGCTGACGCATCAAGGACAATCTCTGATTCGGAAACCCTCGCCTTCATGTTCCAGCATTCTTGATTTCCTTCATTGACTTTCAGCGACACTGTCAGTTCATTATGCTGTTCCCCAGTTAACCGCATCAATGCCGAAATGGAATTCAGATCGAAGCAATTTTTGAGTTCATCCTGTACCTTGTGTTTGAAACGTTCTGAGACAAAATTCTGCAAACGGGCGCGCACCGGCTGGGGCAAGTCCGAAAATTTGAACGTTTCGCCTTTTGTATTTAGTTTCTTGAAGAATGCCCGAATTTCCCTGTGGACTTCTGGCGGAACCTCCGAAGGGGAATGTCGCAGGTCATAAGTGATTTTACCGCGCAAATTTTTAAGAAAGGGAATGGGAAATCCTGCGAAACCATCAAAAGCCCTGTGCAACGCATAGACCAGCGTGGAAAAATAGGTCTTGCCGGTGTTGCTCGGACCGACGAACACCGTCAGTGGGCGCAGATCTATGGTGGCTTCTGCAATCGGACCAAAGTTCCTGACTGCGATGTCGACGTTTGGGTACTGCTGTGTATCTGTGATTTTTCTCATCGTCATTTCTCCTAACTCGCCCTGCTATCGGTAATGATAAGTTCAGACTGAAGTTAAAACAATTATATAATACAAAATGCGAATTTACAACGAAAATTTTATAAATGGCGGAATATACCACTCACGGCCAGGGAAAAAACGGTGCCGGTACGTTCGCACCCCAACTAATAAGCGTCCACACAACCGCCATGCTAAATTCTCCGAAGACCATGCCTAAGAAGAAAGGCCGAAGCCGCTGATACTGCCGAATGCCGCTGTAACGCAAGAGCGGTGTTTTAATACCCCACGCAATTAGAACCGGAAACCAGAACACGATAAGTGTCCACGAAGCCGATAATGCATACCCAAGCGGGTGCAGGGGCCACCACCAATATAACATTCTCAAGATGACCAAGGCAGTAGTCACCAGCGCGCCGATGCCGAAAAAGAGCCCGCCTGTCGCGCGAAGATCTGCCCCCAGCCCCTCCATTGCCGGCACATTGTCCTGAAATGCCCAAAGTGGATTCCCACGATACGTATAACTATACATGTAGTTCGCACCATGGGTATAGGGAAGCCACAGGTGGATAACAGCCGCACATAAGAACGCAAGCGTACTGCCTAACACAAATACCCCCAACAGCGACCGGTAGGACATGCCGAGCCTGTCCCTAATTTTTAAGCTGTCTAGGAAGCCTGTTAGGATTAATCCGCGCTGGTCGCGGGTGAAGATGGCATCAAGGAGGGACAGCACGGTGAGGCTTTGCGCGCCCAGCGTCGTTTTGCTGGCAATTAACTGATAGAGGTCGAGTGGCCGGAACGATGTCTCTGTCATGAGCAAGCCGCCTTCGGCGGTGCTACGCGCCATCACCACAGCAACAATGCAGACATAAACCAGTATCTCAAACGCCGCAAAGTCTAAACGCAGCCCTGCTGTATAACACCAACCTATCGCGAGCAGTAAACTGACGATGAACCCCCAAACTGCCGTGCGGTAGGGTAGAAGCTCCTCCGCATCAGCGGCTTTGTTTGCAGTAAAGGCGCGGCGAAACACGCCTCGGAAATGCGGAAACCCCACATAGATAAACGAAATTACCAGTACAATATAAGCTCCAGCAACCTGGTAGCCGAGGTAAAGCCGAGTTGGGTAGAGCGGCATCCCACTGACCCGTAAACCGAACATCGCGGCAACAACATCTTGAAGCCGTGTGAGCAGGAAAAAGAACCATAGGCTGAAAAGCAGTTGCGTGGGCAGCAGATAAAAAAAACCCACCGCCGCGAAGGAGAGAAAAATTGGGGTATACGCAATAGCGTTGAATGGCTGCTCTGTGAGATATTGATTGAGCAGATACCGCAACGACAGGCTCGGGAGCTGCGGCCAGATTTCATGCAGCCCATTTAACGTAAAGATGAACGCGGGCAGTGCAAACCCAAGCCACATGAGCCGGTGTCGCAAAAAACCGCGTCCCTCGTGTACGAACTCAAGCGGGAGGGAGACTAAGGGAAACGCCAACTTCTCGTTTTCAATCCACTGTTTTCGCACAATCGCCGATAAGCAGAGGAACGCGCTAAACACCAAAAAGACTAGCACACCCCATACGCACAGGGGCTCCGCCCACGCCCGCCAGGGGAGCGCATCGCCTGTTGGCAGCCCCTCATAAAAACTGATAGCAATAGGGGCCTGTCCTTTTTGCTCTGGGGAAAACGGAATCAACCACGGCTTGATATGTGGAAAAAAGAGGGTGTCCCAACTGTTCGTTTCGTTGGCAAAATAGTTCACCGCGATGAGTGCCGGAATCAATTTCTCCATGACACCGCGCGACGAAATCATGGATGCAACGAGCATCATGCAGTAAATGCACATCAATTCGCGCGGCGACAATCCAAACCGGTGGTTCAGCTTTTGGAGCACCCTATTGCCGAGCACTAAAAAGAAAAACAGCCCGATGACAGCAGGCGGCAGCTGTAAAAACCCGATTTGGATATAGGTAATCACCAACTCTGCATAAGAGACGATGCAACAGATAGCAATCACAAAACAGATACCGAGCAGGAGGGAACGCCCTGAGATACGATTTTCTGTCGTGGGAAGCAATGTGTATTGTCCTCTGTTGATTTGGTATTATTCACCCACATCAATACCCAACTGTGCAAATGCCTCTCTGATCTTATCTTCGTAATCTTGTTCTGACATTTCTCCGCCGGCCGCACGCAACTCAATCTGGAGGGTGTCGAAATTCAATTGGAGTAGGTTCATCACGCCCATGAGCCCCGACACCTGTCCCTTGGGCACGGTGAACTGCAAGCGAACTTCTTTACGCCCGCTCGACACCGGTTGGGAAGGAGCAATGTCCGGGCCAATACCCCCTTCTTCTTCCTTAATACCTGTTTCAGCCGTGCTACCGGTGGGCAAGGCACCCCCGCCGTTTTTCCGTCGTTCCTTCTCTTCTTCTGCTTCCTTCTGGGCGATGCAGATGTCCTCGCGGATGAGTAATTCGCTGTCAGCAAGCGCGACTAACACTGGATATTCCTTGAAATACCGGTAGACAGGCTTGCCATCTTCCAAGGCACCCAGGCCGAACAAGCCTTGCTCCACCCCTTGACGAATTCCCGATTCCCAAGCGTCCCGGCCGATGCCCCGAGCCGCGCCCGGTGTCTTTGCACTGGCTTGATAGCACTGTTCAGTAGATATGGACTCGTTAGTTTTAAGGTACCGCTCCTTAATAGCCGATGGATGAATGTTTTCAAGAATCTCCCCGCCTGATTTCAATTTGTCATAGACGACTTCATCCAGTTTCTTCGTGTCACCATAAGTTGGAATGCCTAAATCGTTTACTTTGAGCCCCTCTCTTGTCGGAATGAACAGGTGTCGATAATAACGGCGCAGCGCATCGCTCGCTCCATCTTCTGCCTTTTTCCGCTCTGTCCGGATTTCCTTCCGTTGTTCATCAGAGAACGTAAGGGTTTTGTCGCTTTCAATAGTTCGGTAGGCAATAATACTTCGCAGTTGATGGTAAAACACAGCACGCTCTCGTTCCAAGGGTATGAGAAAGAAAAGCGTGTTTCGGTTCGAACGTGGCGTATTGCCCTTCATTTCCAGCATGCTCTTCATCAGGGCATCGTCGTGCGCCTTGAGGAGCACTAATTTGAGTTCAATATCATCTGGCATATCTGAACCGTCTTTTGGCCAGACAAAGGTCTGGAGTTTTTCGCCCGATAGGTTGCTTTTCACCAACGTTTCCTCAAACTCCTCAACTTCGGAGGCACCGATATTCTCCATCCGGGTTTGCAGAATACGATTTAGATTGGGCTGGTTGGTAAAATAATCCCTTTCACCGTCGTGCTGAAGGTAGAAGCATTTACTCCGCAACTGGCTGCTCGCTTCGGCAATAACGCTAGCGGGATTCACCATTGTGGTAGCGCTGCGTTTAATCTCTCCGAGATTTGCCCCGTTTTCGGGACCGCCTGAAAACGAATAGAGAAAAACAGTCGTAGCACTTCGGCTGCCTGCCTTCAAGCCTTTATAGGCATTGCCCACCCCGGCATCAACCTGCTTCGCACCGGCATCTCCACTTGTGATGTCCGCGGCGATGACGCTGTCGTATTCTGGCCCTATGTGCCTCAGCAATTCCTGTCGAATCTCCTGAACACCGAGGTCAAAATCCCCCAGCGCAATATAAGGGATGGTTTTCTCCCTAAGGGAGTCAAGTACGAGTGATAACAGACGCAATACACCCCGCGTGCGCTGAAAATTTGGAAAACTACCCCACCGCTGATACAGCACGTCAATCACTTCGGGCAGAAACGGATACGCGGATTCAAACCGTTTTCGGTATTCTGAGGGTTCTGTTCGGGGAGGCAGCATGGATTCCTTATCGGCGTATGCTACGAAATCATGAATCACTTTGCCCGCGGCAGTCGCATCAATTGACGAGAAAAGCCTACGCCTGATGACTTCGCTAATCTCATGTTCTTGCACTGGCGTATAGATCTTCTCCACCCGCCCCAACACATGCCCCAATTGCTCATACAGGCGTTGGGATTGTTCGCCATAATGTTCCATGGTGCCTGATGGGAGCGTGATAACTAATGCCACCTTTTCTAAAATGCTAGCCGCCTCGCTCAACTCCTGCATAAAGGCGGCGGTTTGGGCTGCGAGTGTGCTGTCCGCTACCTGAACACCGGCGGCTTTGGTTACGTATTCTAATAGTTCATCCATCAGGATAAGCACGGGTTGTTTTTCCGAAAGCAGTTCGTAGATAGCATCACGCCCCGGTGAAGTCAACCCAGCAAAGCGCTCGATGCTGCCGGTTAACTGTCTTTCCAACATGCCCCATAATGTATCATTGGCACGCAATGGTGTCCCAGAAATCACAGCTTTTTGTACCTTCCAGTCACTTGCTCTATGATACATCGCAATCAATGCGTGGGTTTTACCCCCGCCAAAAGGAGTCTGGAGCTGAATTACCGGGGCACCGCCTTTCCCATTTAACCGTCCCTCAACAACCGAAAGTAGGTGCTTCAGCCCCTCGGTCTCGTACGTTTTCTGAAAGAATTGTATGGGATCTCCGTATTCATCCGGTGCACTCCCTTTGAACACTTCCCACAGATCTGCAGCAAACACGTTCAGTGTGAGTCTGCGTTCTAATATATCGCGGTGCACCACAGCAATTGTATGGAATGGTATCATTCGCCCCTCTCCTTGAGGATGTGTTGAATTTGCGTTTTCAGCATCGGAAGTTCAAATTGCACTACGTCCCAGATAATATTGATAATAATACGCCTAAAAGAGGCTGCCTTGTCTCATATCTTCCCTAACTCTTTCCCGACCGGCAAGAAAACCGTCGAGCAGCTTCTTCTCTCTGCTCTCAATGGGCAGCGTTTCAGAGATGGCCTGCGCGACACGATAGAACGCCTCGCTGCGTCCAAAACCACTCTCCGAAAGGACACGAATCATCTCATCTCGTTGGCTCTTTTCCCAGAGGAACAGCACATGGTGAAGCACGTCAATCAGCTCATCAGTACCAGAAAGACTGTCAAGCATTCGCGTTTGTGGCCCAAGCACGCGAATAAACTGCTTTTCTTTCACAATGAACCCTTTTCCGCCCCACTTTTGTGCAACATCCACCCCACAGGACTGCGCCAATTTCCGCGCCCCGTCAAAAGGAACGCGCGCTTCGCCGTACTCCCATCGCCAGAGGACATAGAAGCGGGTAATGTCGGAAATCTCACCCGCAAATCCGTTGTGCAAAATCTGCCGCACGGCATAATCGGTGGCGATTTCTCGGACATCGTCAAGCAGGCGATGCGCCCGGATAATCTCTCCTTCAAAAGTCATGACCTGCTCGTATTTGCCGAAGACCTCAATTGCCGAGCCGATGGCGGCGATAAAAAAGTCTGCCCCGCTCAGCCCTTCCTCCCAAAGACGGTGGAGTTTCGCGTTGAGGTGCGTTGTCAGTTCCCTCTTGACTTCGTTGTAGAAACCTGTCGGTTCGCGTGCCATTTTCCGGGCGACGATGTAGATAGAAGAAGAAAGGGAGGCAGTTTCTATAGCACTCAACCGTGACTTCATCTCCGTATCTAGTGGCCACGCACCTGTCACAATCAACCCTGAATCAAGCAGGGAATTGATGAGTGTTTCCCACCCCTCTGTGGATTTGTGTGCATAGACGATAACGGCGACACCGTTGGGCTTCAAAACGCGGTGAATTTCTTGGAAAGATTGCTTGAGTGCCTCCTCAAAGAAGCGTTTTCCTTCTTTCAAACCACCTGGACCGTGTGAATAGGCGACAACCTCGTTTCTCTTCGGGGTCAACGGTGTGGCGAAGAGTTCAGGATGTACATCACCCAACGTTCGCTTCAGCCAGACGTAGAAGAAATCGGAGAGATACGAATAGGGCACGTTGTCGTAGTATGGTGGATCTGTGAAAACGGCATCGAAGAAGTTGTCAGGATGCGGTAGGTTGGTGGCAGAGGATTGGGTAACACCCGCTGGCGTGGCATTAGACTGTGAGCAATGCTCTATCGCCTTCACATAATATTTCCATCCACTGTCCCAACTCCCGGACGAACCGCTAAACGGATTTACCTCTGCATAATCCCAAAGCATTGGCAAAGTTTGTCTAGAATAAAGTTTTACGATTACTTCTGAGTTGTTTCGCCATCGGGCAAGTGTATTGCTAAGTGCCGCGGTCGTGTCTAGTGCCAATGCCAAATAACTTACCACCGCCTTCGCGTATTCTGCATCAACCCTTTCTGCCACCATCTTTTGATACGCCGCCCTCACCTTCTCCGCAAAAGTAATCAATGATAGTTTCTGCCGCGCGTTGAAGAGATCTCCCCATGTGTTCATTCCGTAATTGCGAACAGAAAATGCTCTTTCAGCCCCGCTTCCTTTTCCTTCTGGGGTCGGCTCATCTGGCACCGCATCCATGCCCCATGCTAACGTCAACTTCTCCCGCTTCTCCGCGAGGTCCGCCGTGGCACCCTCAAAGACAGCCAAGTCCGCATTCGTCGCCACACGATAACGTTTACTAGTCGTACCCGGCTTGTGCAGTACAACGGCAACCATCCGCTGTCCCGATTTCCCCTCCTGAGACAGTTTCCGTGTCAATTTGGCTTCCACCGCCCCACCGCACACAGTACACACCGCCACAGCGCGTGAGATAGTCCCTTTCGTTGGGTCAAAGTTGTCAGGTATCTGTTCATACCCCTCGCCGACAATCTTGAAGTCGACGCGCCCACTTTCAACATCAGGATACAGCGCAACCTTCTTTTTCGCCTTCTTCGCCAGCCAGAATTGTTTCATCAAGGGGATATCTATACCACACGCCGGGTTCTGACATGGAATTGTCCTTGCCCAAATCCACCCGAGCGGGATGGACCCGTCTTCCTCTTCAGGGTAGAATGTGCCAAGCTCCTTCTTCGCTTCGGCAAGCACCCACTCTCCCCATTTCTTGACATCTTCTAACAAAGGATTTTTCGCCGGTTCACCAAAACGGATACCTTCACCCGGTTCCGCCGCGGGGCTGCCGTACTTCTGTGGATACTCCAACGTGCATTTCTGAATCAGCACCGCAACAGGGTTCAGGTCATTGGAATATGTGTCGCATCCCAGTCGGAGTGCCTCCAGCGGAATTGCACCGCCGCCACCAAAGGGGTCGAGAACCTTTGGGGGAACCCCGCCGTTGGAAACCGCAAGGATTTCTTCCTGTGCTCTTTTAATTAGATGAGGATTTAGGGAATTTTCCCACTTCGAGAGGTCACTGATAAAATTCCGTTTCTGCTGCCACTCGTCAATATCTTTTGGGGGTGGAATCAAGGCAGCGTAGGCGGTTGCACGCGAAGATGCAAGCGGCCTCCTCGCCCACCAGATATGGAGGGTAGAGATGTGTCCGTGGCGTATGTTTTTCTCGCGAGCGGCCTCGGCGGAGACTTCTTTGACAGGGAAGGTCTCTTCAATGAAACGTTTGTCTTCGTTCATTTCAATGGTTTCCGTGTGTTTGTCAGGGTGCTTATGATTCATAGCATACCCAACATGCACTAAAATTGCAACACAAACATTGGGATGTGAACCGAACAGAGTCTCGAGGTTCACTACTCAACAGCGTATCCTGTGTAAGGGCGAATATCTGGGGGGCGAAATCCCAAGACGATGTGTTCTTTGGGGATGCCATGTCGCTCCAATTCAGGGGCGATGCCTTCGGTGTTATCTTGTTGGATCCATAGCTTTCCATCAATAATATCAATACGGACGACACACGCGTGAATCAGCTTATGTTTTTGATAGCCCCGTGCCATCCATAGATACCGATCTGCTTCTCGATCGACGATGATTTCGTCTTTTACCTCCTTGGGAATCGACGCGATTTCTGTCCATTCGCGAAAGACTTTCAAAATGATTTCTCTATATTTTTCTACACGTTCCATCCGACGATAACCTCCTCGTTTTTGCTAAAAACAATCAACTTGAGTCTGTTTTTGCGGACAACTATCTGTCCTATCGCTTCCTCGAAAACAGTTTCGAAAACCTCCTCGGCAATTGCCAAGTATAGTGTCCGATCTGGTTCGGTTTCCTCAAGAATATTTCTATACAAGATGTATTGACCCAGCGCGTTTTCAAGTGCTGCTATGTTTGAAGGGCTGGTGAAACTTTTAATTTCAACAGCAATCTTTTGATGTTCTTTTGTGGCTGTCAAAATCTGCTCCGCTCCCAAATCTACATACAAAAGACTATTGCCCCACTTCAAACGAAGGGGATCATCTGTAATTGTCCAACCGTCCTTAATCAGCGCGTTCTTCACTATGTCATGGTAAATGTCTTTCGCCGGCATTTGCTGTTTCCTTGTTTCCCAAGAGCCCTTTTTCACGAATTTCACCTAAAGAGATCTGATAGCGCACCGCCTCAATCTTTTCTTTCGGTTGTGTCTGTTCGGCAGGATTCTGAACGATATAGAGCTCAGGCTGCGTTGCAGCGTTGAGGACAACATAGAGAAAATAATCGGATTTGAACTGATTGGCTTTGAACCACTCATTTTGTGTCAAGGCCACTGCGCCATGCCCCGCCCGCGCTTTGACTTCAATGTACAGTGTGGCTCCCGCCGGATCGGTTGAACGGACATCAAAACCGAGATTTTCAGCGGAGACATCTTCAGGAACGCGTCCCTGTTCACGTTCGTAACGCATCGTTGTTTCCATGCCAATCTGCTCGATGCTCGGGTCGCTTTTCATTGCAGCGTCCGTAATGGGTGACGGCATCACCCGAATTGCACCGACAAAATTGGGCGTACTCATTGTGAGTGCACGTTCTTGGGCGATGGTTTCCGCTAATTTTTTCAAAGCCGCTTCATAGCTCTGCTTCTGTGCCTGTTTATTATGTATGGCGAGGTCAACGTTGTCGCCTGCGTCCCGGCGTGTATAAAGTTGAATCAGGGCTCCATCCAATTCAAGACAGAGACGTTCAAGCGAAGCGTGCCCGTATTTATTTTTAATTTCTGCCTGCCGTGTGCGTTCCGCCGCCAGTTCATCCTTGTAACCTTCAAGGACAGGCACCAACTCTGCCATAGCGCGCCCTTTCAAGGTTTCAAGGTCTACTGATTCTACTTGCTGTGTGCTTTCTACGAGATCCCAGAGAAGTTTCGGGTCGATAGGCTCAATCGTTCCTGTACCGGTCTGCAGGTAAAAAGCAAACAGGCGTACCCCGGCGATTTGCCCCAGCCCGTCCCGAATCTCGCCCTCATAAAACAGAATCACGCCATCCATTTTCCCATCTGGATCTTCAAAGACTGCGCCCTGTTTCAGACAATCGGATAGTTCATCTTGCACCCACTCGAGAACGGCTTCAAAAAGGGGATGCCCAAAAGAGAGGAATTCGACATCGGGGTTTTTGAACGCCACTTCTTTATCGAAAGTGGTTTTCGGATACGCTTTCAATATAGAACCGTGTTGCCGTTTAAAGGCATCTGCCTCGGCAAGCCTGCGGATAGGAGAAGGGATACGTTCAATCGCAAGAAACCCATCTCTGCGAGTGTGCAATCTGCCTTTGAGGGTCGCGAACGCTTTGCGGAAAAAGGCTTCAGTGTATTCCGGAATGAGCCGCTGTTCACGCGCCCGCTCCGCCATTTCGCGAATGCGGGTATAATCAATGTAATGGGTAGCAAGACTTTCCCCCAAGTTCTCTTTGACCTGCGTAATGTATTCCTCATCCACCTCAACGTCAATTTCTGCAAGAATCTCCTCAATGCCCTTTGCAGAGGCTGCGGCTTCCAGCAAGAGTTGCGAGAGGTTCACACCATAAAGCACCTCGCTCACTACGTCGAAAACCTTATCGTTACCCAAGGCGTTTCGGATCTCTTCGATCTTTTTGAAAAGGGCAGTCAATACCATCCCTTCGCGCGTGTCCTCGGCTACAAGATTTACCACAAAGCACTCTTTAGTTTGTCCGTAGCGATGGATGCGCCCCATCCGTTGCTCTAACCGATTGGGGTTCCAAGGCAAGTCATAATTGATCATGAGGTGACAAAATTGGAGGTTAATTCCTTCACCGGCGGCTTCGGTGGCGATGAGAACCTGAGAGTGGTTTTTGAATTCGCTTTCCGCTTCAATCCGTTCCTCAAGTTTTAAACCCCCATGAATGACAGTGACGGTATAGCCCCATGCGTCCATCTTACTTTGCAGATATGACAGCGTATCCCGCGATTCGGTAAAGATGAGAATTTTTTCGCCAGAGAATTCCGATTCCAAGTTATCAAGCGTCTTTTTCAGTTCCCGCACTTTGATTTCGGATTCACTGTCGATAATTTCTTGTGCCTTGTCCGCCAGGGTTCCAAGGATTTCGATCTCCCGCTGCAGTTCTGCCCGGTTTTCTGCAACAGAAAGCGTCTCCCAAATTTCCTCTTCCTTCCATCTTTCCTCCTCACTCAAATCGTCGATCGTCTCAAAATCAATAGGCCGAACAGGGCTCTTTTTCTTTTCTGCCCCCTCAAGTAACTCCTGAAGCCGCGCCTTTCGACGTACAAGCGAGTTGCGCAATGCGTAAGTGCTGGATGCCAGCCGCCGCTGTAAAATTACCAGCGCAAACGCCACGTTGTTCCTTTTATCTTTCGTCAACGCCTTGTTGTACTCGCTATTGACATAGCGAGAGAGTTCGTTGTAGAGTTCCTGCTCTTTTGGCGATTCCCTCCCAAGATGAAAAGAGAGTGTCTGGACATGCCGAGGGAGGAACAACGGCTTCCCTTCAAAATCTTTCAGATCTTCCTTAACACGCCGAAGCAAGAGCGGATTGTCGCGGGCAGTAATTGATTCGCGTATCATCTCACTGTTCGCAAAGAAGCCCGGCTCCAGGAGATCCAAGAAGAGTCTGAAATTTTCTGGGTCGCCCTTGTGTGGCGTGGCAGTCAGAAACAGCAGATGGGTTGAAATTCTGGAAAGCGTCTCCCCTAAGTAATACCGTGCGCTCTTTTTCAATTTGTTTCCGTACAGGTTCGCCGCCATTTTGTGTGCCTCGTCCACGATAACCAGGTCCCACTGAGATGATTCAATCAAGGCTTTGATATCATCCTGCTTGGCAAAATCAATGGATGTAATTAAATGCGGTTCACTTGTCCAAACGTTCTCACCGGGGTGAGCCCTGAGCAGTCCACGATCCATGATGACAAACTTTTCCTCAAACCGCTCCTTCATTTCCCTTCGCCACTGGTCCTTGAGATGTCCGGGTACAACAATCAGGACTCGGTTAATGAGATGGCGAAGTTTCAGCTCCTTTATGATAAGTCCTGCCATAATCGTCTTCCCTGCCCCCGGGTCGTCCGCGATTAAAAAACGGATTCGTGGTAGCTTGAGAACGTGCCCGTAAACCGCATCCACCTGATGTGGCAAGGGATCCACCTTAGAAACATTTACGGCGAAAAGTGAATCGTAGCGCGCCGCATATCGATATCGTAATGCCTCAAGGCTGAGGAACACATGGCGTGCCTCCGCCGTGAAGTTCGGTGCGAGTTTTAGCGATTGTAACGCATTCACTTCGTCTCGGTGAAGAAGCTGATCGATGTGTTCCCGTGAGTGGATGGTGGCCCCGACGAGCTGGACATATTCCCCTATCTCTTGTAGGAGGTCTATTTTTATCGGTTCGGGCCATCGATGGGATTTTATAGTGTCTCCGCTTTTGATACGCATTCGTATTGATTACCTTTTATTATTTGTGCATGTGGCATTTTCTTTCTATATTATCACAGCCATTACAATTTTGTCTATTGTTTTTTTTGGGAGGGTAGGCACAAGGCCTACCCCTACAAATCTGAATCGCGGAGTATCGCGGATGACGCGGAATGACGCGGATTTTTCTCGTCTGAATCGCGGATTTACGCGGATTACGCAGAAGGACGCGGATTTTGGGTGTCCTCTCTATTCAACATCTTCGGCAAATTGCTATTATTTTCTTTTTTGTAGGGGGAGGCCTTGTGCCTACCCTGTGTTCTTGGGGTTAGCTGCGCCGCGCCTCACCTTCCCAAAAATGCTGACCCCGCGAGGGCCCCAAAATCCGCGTCATTCCGCGCAATCCGTGTAAATCCGCGATTCAGAGAGAAAAATGTTCCCACCCACGCCTTAGTCCCGTAGGGGCAGGGTCTCCCCGCCCGATTGGGAGCCGTATCAAATAGCGTCGCTACACATTTCGCCCCGCTGGGGCTTAGCATCTAGGGAAGACCGCGGTACTATACACATTGCGCCCTTACAGGGCTAAAGGGTAGGCACAAGGCCTACCCCTACAAGAAAACGTCATTCCGCGCGACCCCCCAAAATCCGCGTCATTCTGCGTAATCCGTGTAAATCCGCGATTCAGACAAACTAAGTACCGTGCATTCAGACGAACCTCCCCCTCACCTTCCCAAAAATGCTGACCCCGCGAGGGCCCCAAAATCCGCGTAAATCCGTGATTCAGAAATTGCTGTTTATGGGTAGGCACAAGGCCTACCCCTACAAAACAACCCTACCCGTAGTCGCGGCAGCAAAAGTAAAAAAAGCACTTTTTTCTAAAAAAAGATCGTTTTTTTGTAACCGAGCCCTAGATAGAAACGTTATATATATGTAAGGATAATTTTTATTCATCTATTATGGACTAGCGTCATGCCGAATCAATCAATTCAATTCTTCATTACCATTAATCCGCTCGTCGGGCTACCCGCGAAGACGCTTCGCTTGTACAGCGCGTTAGAAGTTTTTAAAGAGGCATATCCTTCTTGCGACAAGCCGCGGTGGTTTCGCGCACCGAAACGGGATGCACTGATGAAAAAGATCGGATTCTCTAAAACCGATATTGACATCGGCATCAGAGAGCTGATTGAAGCAGACTTGTTGCAAATCCAAGAGTGGCAAAATACAAGGTGGTATTGTCTTAAATAGCAGCGGTACCAAAATGTTTGCTGTGAAAATTCCACACCTTATTTTAGCCTCAGCCTCCCCGCGGCGCGCCAAGCTGCTATCGCAGATTGGGTTAACCTTTGAGATATGTCCCAGTGACGTTGCAGAACCACCGCCGAGTGCGTTGCAGGGTGCACATACACGTAATGAGGTAACACAAGCACTTGCCCTACTGAAGGCCAGGGGTGTTGCGCGCCAGCGCACCGAAGGCGTAATTATCGGGGCAGACACGTTAGTTTCGTTTGAGGGTAGACTTTTGGGCAAACCGTCGGATGATGCCGAGGCCCTGGAAATGTTGGCGCAACTCAGCGGCACCTGCCACGATGTTGTGACAGGGGTAGCCCTGATTGAGGCGGCAACAGGGCGCGAAGTGGCATGGACAGAAACTACCAAGGTTTACTTTCGGGAATTGCACAGTGCTGAGATGACTGCCTATATTGCGAGCGGGGAAGCATTAGATAAGGCGGGCAGCTACGGTATTCAAGAGCAGGGCGCAGCTTTCGTTAAACGGATTGAAGGGTGCTATTTCAACGTAGTCGGCCTTCCGTTAGCCAGCCTCGTCGAACACCTGTCGAATTTCATCTGTGAGTAGCTGAAATTCGCACTTCCAGTACATTTGGCATTACATGTGGTGGCACCTAAAAACTACACACCTACCGAAGGCTACACGAACCTTGTAAACCCCGGCGAATTGGGCATCACAAAACTCCATTTCGGGATTCTCAGCCTCGCCGCCGAGGCAACCTTTTTCGACCATTCCGATGATACCGAAGTCGCCCTGATTGCGTTAGGGGGGCAATGCACCTTATTGGTAGGCCATAACGGCAACAAGGCGCATGGGACTTTGGGTGAACGCCCGGATGTCTTTCACGGCGATGCAGGTGTCGCGTATATCCCACATCACACCACTTATGAGCTTCTCGTAGGTGACGCGGGGGTTGAAGTAGCCGTTTGCCAAACGCCATCGCATGTAGATACCGCAGCTGCGATTTTAACCGCAGGCGAGACATTAACTGAGGCAGCCCATCAGCTCGCCGTTATGGAAGATGATAGGGAGAGCGAACTCGTTGGCGAAGCAGTCTGTCTCTATCGATTCCTGGACGAGGAAGGCACTGCTACGGTACAGCTGACGCACCCCACTCAGCCAGCATCGCGCGTCGTGCTGCACCACAACGATGTGCTTGTGCTACCAGAAAACACCCGCGCGAGGTTGCTAACTTATGAAGGCGTTTGCTACCAGCTCTCAATAGCCCGTGCTACTCCCCTTCGATGAGCTCGCCACCCTTTTTGAGGAAAGCGACAGAACTCCGTGAGATTTGAACCTTCACCTCCTGGTTATTCAATTCGCCGACAACGATGAGAATGATATTCTTATCGTTGCTGAGTCCGAGAATTTTGCCGTGCAACCCGCCGTTAGTCACGATTTCATCGCCCTTCGACAGATTCTCAAGCATATTCTGATGTTTTTTGCGTTTGGCTTGTTCGGGGCGCCATAGCAGAAAATACATGATAGCACCCATTGCTATAAAGGGAACAAGCAGACCGCCTATCTGTTCCATAGCGTATCTCCTTCTGTTTTTTTTAGATTCCTTGCGGAGTAGACGAGTGAAAATCTCAGAAGCGGTTGCCGAAGTCTCCGAAGAGTTTTTCACTGCTTCCATAGACTTGTCTTGCGTGCGTACACACCGCAAGGGATGATTAAAGAATCAGCATGGCATCGCCATAACTGTAAAAACGATAGTTCTGTCGGAGTGCCTCCTGATATGCCTGTTGAATCAAGGTATTGTCGGCGAAGGCACTCACGAGCATGAGTAAGGTTGATTTGGGTAGATGGAAGTTGGTAACTAACGCATCTACCACTCTGAATTGATGGCCCGGGTAGATAAACAGTTCACTATACCCGCGATAAGGTGTGACAGCACCTGTTGTGCCAGCGGTTTCCAGCGCGCGCACCACCGTAGTGCCAATAGCAACAATTTTTGAGCCTGCTTCGCGCGCGGTACGAATCTGATTCGCTGTTGCTTCAGCAAGGTGGATATATTCGGCGTGCATCTTGTGCGTGTGAACATTCTCCACTTTGACAGGTTGGAACGTACCGAGTCCCACATGCAGTGTGAGCGTTGCGGTTTTTATCCCGTTCTGTTTCAATTTCTCAAGCAGTTCTCGTGTGAAGTGCAAGCCTGCTGTCGGGGCGGCGATTGCACCTTCGGTAGTCGCGTAAACTGACTGGTAGCGCACCTTATCTTCTGCCCTCGGTGTGCGCCGAATATAGGGCGGCAAAGGCACTTGTCCTACCGCTGCGAGGATATCTGAAAACTGCCCCTTATAGCTGAATCGGACGATACAGTGGCCATTGTCCGGTTTTGCGAGCACTTCTGCCTTCAGCACCCCCTCGCCAAAGACAACCTGCGTGCCACTTCGGAGGCTCCGCCGCGGCTTTGCAAGCACTTCCCACGTATCAGGTGCCTTTTCGTGGATGAGAAGCAGTTCTATCCTACCCCCAGTTTCGGTTTTGTTACCGATTAACCGCGCCGGTATCACCTTGGTGTCGTTCAACACTAAGCGTGCGGCATCCGGCAGAAATTCGCCGAGCTCCGAAAACCGGGTGTGGTGAAACTCACGGGTGGTTCGGTTGATAACCATGAGCCGCGATGCGTCGCGCCGCTGCAGCGGGCTTTGCGCAATCCTGTCAGCAGGCAAATCGTAATCAAAATCCGTGAGTTTCATATTTGTCGTTTCTGCCAAACGCAGTAGGCAACTAATAGAACAGCGACGTTTGTGAACCGATAGGGTAGTTGAAGTACTCATAAGCGGCATCGGTTGCGACGCGTCCGCCCGGTGTCAGCATCAAAAACCCTTCTTTGATATAGTAAGGCTCGTAAACTTCGGAGATAGTGCGTTCATCCTCACTGAGCGCGACAGCCAGTGCCTTAACGCCCGCTCTGCCGTTGAATTTCTCAATAAGCATGCGAAAATAGGCATAGTCTTGCGTATTGAATCCGCGTTCATCAATACGGAAGAATTCCAGCGCTTCCTCCACAATATCAAGCGTGAGAACGCCGCTGCCCTTAACTTCGGCATAGTCTCTGACGTTCGCAAGCAACTTATTCGCGATTCGCATCGTGCCGCGCGCCCGCCGGGCTAAGGCGAATTCCGCATCCTTGTCTATATTAATGTTGAGTTTCGCGCTGTTGATGCGGATAGCCTGCTGGATGTCTGCCACCTCATAGTAATCCAGGTGGATGCGGATGCCGAACCTGTCACGAAAGGGGCCGGCAAGCAAGCCTTCACGCGTTGTTGCCCCAACGAGCGTAAAGTGCTTAAGCGAAATTTGTACGACATCTGATGCGGCCCCTTGGCCAATGGCTAAATCCAGTTGGTAATCCTCCATCGCCGGGTAAAGCGATTCTTGCACATAGCCCTTCATCTGATGGATTTCGTCAATAAATAGAATATCGCTCTGCTCCAAGTTCGTTAAGGTCGAGGCGAGGTCGAGGCGTTCCATGACGGGCCCGATAGCCTGCTTGAAGTTGCTCCCAATTTCATTGGCGATAATCTTGGCAAGCGTGGTTTTGCCGAGCCCCGGTGGGCTGACGAGGAGCACATGTTCCAAGGCATGCCCCCGTCTTTTGGCAGCTTCAATGTGGATACGCAGCTGCTCTTTGGCTCTTTCCTGCCCGATAAATTCCCTCAGCGTTTCCGGGCGGAGGCTATATTCAAAGCCATCATCTTCAACAGCCAAATCTTGCATGCGAGAGAAATCCGATGTTTCATGGTTATCCATTGTCGCTTACCTATGCTTCTAGCCAGTGAACTTAATTCCGAATATAGCGGAGTGCCTGCTTAACCAAATTGTCTCGCTGTGCAGAATCGCCAAGGATTTTTTGTGCATTCTCGACAGCTCGTTCTGCTTCAAACTCCGATGCACCCAGATTCACCAGGATTTTGATCACCTCTGTATTGGGTGTCCCAGATTGGCCCAGGTCGGGCTCGCCATCAAGTTTCACTTTCGCGATATTCTTTTTAAGTTTGATAATGATGAGTTGGGCAATCTCTTTGCTCACCCGTGGTACGCGCATGAGTGTGGTTTCATCACCCTGATGGACAGCGCGTTGAAATTGCGAAGGTGACAACTTCGTAACAATATTTTGCGCGAGGGAGGGCCCGACACCTTTGACGGTGCGTGCCAGTTCAAAAATTTTCAGTGCATCTTTTGAAGTGAACCCGTAGAGGGTAATCTCATTGTCTCGATTTTGGTAATAGTGTGTATAAAAGGTGACAGGCTCGCCCACAGGCGGTAAATCACCCACGGTTCGTGGTGGCACATCAACGGCATACCCAATACCGTTCACATCCACAACAACCTGTTTGGTATCTTTAGAGGCAACTTTGCCTTCAATGTAAGCAATCATGCTGATAGTTTGCCTTTCGGGTGCGCGTTTACAAAGCGCGTCTCCCGGAGATTGCGCATTCGTTCTTAATATTCGCGGGCATAGCACGCGCCACCGAAGCATCGCGATGACAGATAATTCCTACCCGTCCTTTTCTCTGAGCTGAAGCACTTTGTAGGAACGAACATGACAAATTGCAAGCGCGAGGGCTCCGCAGCGCGGGCTGATGGGCATCGCAAGGATTTATGTAGGAGCGATGCCACAGTGCTCGCACGTTTCCTGATAACTACGCTGCCGCTTCTAAGAGGGCATCGGGAATATCAAAATTGGCATAGACCTTTTGCACGTCGTCAAGTTCATCGAGGCTGTCCATAAGGCGTAGCATCCGGTCCGCGTCCTTGCCATCAAGTTTCACCGTGTTTTGCGGAATCATGCTAATCTCAGCCACCTGGATGTCTGCCTCTGTTTCCTGAATTGCTGTTAAGACGCTATCAAACCTGTCAAAGGGGGTAATGATTTCAATGCTTGTATTTGAAGCGGTTAAATCTTCAGCCCCTGCTTCGGCCGCAACCATGAAAAGTTCATCTTCATCAATGCTATCTACCTCAACGACAATAAGTCCGCACTTGTCGAAGCCCCATGCGACACACCCACGTTCCCCAATTCTTCCGTCGTATTTGCCGAGGGCATGTCGGATTGCTGCCACTGCGCGATTGCGGTTATCGGTCAATACTTCTATCATCAGCGCAACGCCGCCGGGGCCATACCCCTCGTAGAGTATCTCTTCGTAGGTATCGGCCCCAAGTTCGCCGGTGCCACGCCGGACCGCTTTATCAATGTTATCGTTAGGAAGGTTGCTTGACTTTGCTGTCGCGATTGCGGTGCGAAGCCGCGGATTCATGGCGACATCTCCACCACCGATACGTGCCGCAGCGGTAATCTCTTTAATCAACTTTGAAAAGAGTTTACCGCGTTTAGAGTCGTTCGCCGCTTTTTTATGTTTAATTGTCGACCATTTGGAATGTCCTGACATAATCTGTGTCCTTTCTGAATGCTTGGTTTCTAATAGATAAAAACTCCAGTTTACATAAAACTTTTAAATAGTATAGCACAAATGAAAAAAAGATACAACGAAAATTAAATGAGAGTCAGCCCCAAAAAACTTTGGTTTGACAAAAACCGCGAAGTGTGCTACACTTTTTATATATCTGGTTAAGGAGCTAGGCGAGTTACCATGTTACCTTTTGTTCTCAAAATTGCGGACCGGCCAGTGGAACGCCTTCACCATATCAATGCCGAAAATCAAAACATTGATGTGGATGTGCAAATTGAGTTTTACTCACGGGAGCTTAACGCGGGGAGCGAAAACACGTCGGAGACACCGCGGCAGATCTTGCAAGAAGTCACCGAAAAGGCATATAAGGCATTTATTGCCTTCCTCCAAGGTGCTGCGGAACCGGAGGAATTTCTGCCGTTCGCTCTGCTTGAGCAATACCCTTGCCGAAAATACTGCTTGCTTCTGTCTGCTGCGCGTTCCCACGAGTTGCTTGAAATCCGTCAGCGGCAGCCCGATGCAAGCCAGTCCGTTTTGCACTATGGCGACTATGAACTTGAGATCACAGCCAGAAGGCAGCTTTTGGATACGGCAGCCTATTTGGTAGCCCCGAAGAAATATACGCTTTTCGTCCGGCAGGTGCGGGAAAACAACACAATCCACGTCTACCGAAGCAGTTTTATGAACCTGACGCGGAATGCGCCGCCGCCGCTTACCCTAGATGCTCGCGAAATAATTGAGAGCGTCCAACTGGAAATTGCGGGTGAAAGTGAGCAGGCTTTGCCGATAGAACAATTGCTCATGTTTCCGCCCAGTGCTGAAGAAATCAATGCCAACCAGCTCACGACTTGCCCGGATTGCGGCGGGCGCGTGAAATCCATCGGCAGAGAAGGGCAGTTCTGTCTTGAGTGCAACTGGGATAATCTGCCCCCGCTAAAATAAGCATCATGATGGCTCACTGACTCCAACGGACGGGCAGGCATCCCCCTCTTTTCTATAGAGAGTTGGGCATAAAATGGAGAACAAGTGCAGTATTGCCAGCGGCGAGTACCGCACCAACGACGGTTTGAAGGAGCGTGTGCCGTTTGCGGTAAACCCGCGCCCAAGCAATCAACGGAATGAACAGAAAGAGCCATCCAAATTGGGCATTCACGAGGACGACGAGTACCGTAATGCACCCTGTCGTCACGCTGCTGTGGAAACTGATTTTCCACATGGGGGTAATCGCTGAGAACACAACGCTATTCGCAATGTAGGCGATGCCTGCCCAAACGATTTGGTGTTCTGCCTCAATGTAATACAGGATACCTGTTCCGATAATCATGCTCCCCAGCGTGAGGCAGAGCGGCAACAACCGTTCCTCTTTGCTGTTGAGGTGCCAATCGCTCACCCTAGAAAACCGGAACAGAATCCCAATGCATAGCACAGGTAACACGGTAACAAACATCGCCAGGATTGCCAACCACAGCAGTGCTTCTTGGCGGGTTACCGCATATTTTTCTACAACGACGGCGGTTGTCACAATTGGCACGAAAAATGGGCTAAAAATGATAGAGATGCCCAAGGCAATTCGTGCCGGAATTGCTGATAAAAAACTACGCGTTATCAATTACTTTGACGTTTCCAACGTTTTGAAGAAATTCACTAAATCCGCACCATGTGTGCTGGCATTGACATCTTTGTCAATTTCCAGAATTTTCCCTGCCTTATCAATGACAACGGTTAACCGCTTGATTGCCCCATCAGGTGCTGATGTTGCGCCGAAAAGCATGGCGAGATTCCGCCCAGTGTCTACCAAGAGTGGGAAGTTCAACCGGTTTTCTGCCGAAAATTTCTGATGTGATTCCGCATCATTATGCGTAACCCCAAACACCTGCACATCATGTTCACTCAAATGACTCGACTCATCACGGAGCGAGCAAACTTCAGCCGTTCAGCCGCGCCCGAAATCTCGCGGGTAAAACGCTAAAACAACGTTCTTTTTCCCATTGAATTGGCTTAGCTGGTGCGTTTCCCCTGTGCCATCGGTTGCAATAAAATCGGGGGCGGGTTGCCCGACCGCTATCTTCGGCAGCACTTCCTTAATCCGTGCTACGACATCTTCGCCGTGCGTCTTCACCTTCACCTCTCTATCAATCGCACGGATGTATCCTGCCTTATCAATGATAAAGGTTGTCCGTTTTGAGGCGTTGAAGCTTTCAATGATACCGCTGTACTGCTTGCTTACCGCAAACTCGGTATCCGCCAAGAGTGAAAAGCCGCACTGCAGCGCTGCCCTAAACCGCTTATGTGAATCAACGCTGTCCACGCTCACACCAAAAAGAACACTCCCCGTTGCTTCTATCTCGCTCAAACTATCCCGGAGCGAGTTGAGTTCCGCTGTTCAGCCACCGGTAAAATCTTTCGGATAAAAGGCGAGTACCACATTTTTCTTGCCTAAAAATTCGCTGAGGCTCCGTTCGGTGCCTGTCTCATCTTTTAACGTAAAACTTGGGGCCACCATCCCCACTTTTAGCTCATTTGAATTTTCCATTGCATTCTCCGCGAAAGCTATTGGAATCAAGAGGCCTGCGATGAGCAGGACAGCCCCAAAACTTTGAACAGTTAGATTTCGAAACATTTTTCAATTCCTCAAAAATAGATTTAAAGGAATTATACCTATTTTCGCTGTGGATGTCAATGAAATCTTAAATTTCCATACAATGCATTGCCGACTCCCAATCTGCGGCAACGCACCAAACATCCGTACTTTGTCACGTTTGAAATTGTAGGGAAAGGTAACGTTTCCGTAGGCGCGGTTAGAACCCGCGCCTACAAGATTAAGGTGGACAAAGTCCTAGTTGGATATCACTTTGTGCCCTTCAAGCCACACCTTCAAAGGCACATCGGCATCTTTGGGTGAAAAATGCCCATTTGCATTCGTCCCGCCACCAAGCAACTGTTGGCGAATCGGATCATTCCGCTCAAACAACCCCGGTGGGATAGTCATGTCGTCTTTGCTCCGTAGCCATCGGTAGCCGTATCCGTAAAAGAGCCCCTTGCGGGTGATGTCTGAATCGTTTTCACTGCGCGCATGCCATATACGCCGATCGAAGAAAACCGCATCGCCGGGCTTACAGCAGACAGGCACCGCGCCTTCGGGCAGCGAACCGTCTACCGGCTTCTCAAATGTATCCCACAGGTGGCTCCCCGGGATGATATAAAAATTCCCGCGTCCTATTTCGGAGCAGTCAGACAGCCAATAGGCAACTTTAATGGAGAGGCGAGGCCGCGGCGAACTTTCAATTTCAATGTTGACACGGCCGCTATCCTGATGCCACCCCAGCGGTGTCGGCTTTCCACGCACCGCCTCGGGCCGCGGCGGTGTGATAATCAGATGGCTGTGGTAAGAGTAAATGTTCCACCCCAAAATCCCCCACACCTTCGGGAAGGTTTTATACCAATCCAAGATATTCACAAAAAGCTGATCTGTGCCGAGGAAGTTCGGATAAAAAAAATTGTGATGCAGTGTCATCCGGCTTTTGGTGTACGGGTCGTAACCTGCCTCCAGATGCTCGCAGTAAATGTCATCTACCCGTGTTTCAAGCCGTTCCACGAGGGCCGGTGGCAGGGCATTTTCAACAACGAAATAGCCTTCCTCATTCAACTTTCGGAGCTGTTCATCGGTAATCTGATGTTGCAGATGTCGTTCGTCAAGCATATCTTCCATCCTTAGTTAATCTGCCAAAGGTCCCTCTATCTCATCGACGAGGTGAATAGAATGAATGACATCGCGGAGGTCGGTGAGCGGTACTTTTTTATTGCGTACACACTCGACGAAGTGGCGATGCATTGTGAGAACGCCTTCATAGTTCGCCGTGTCACGTTCATCAACGCCGTCGACCTCCCACCCTCCCATAACCTTTCTCTTGTTGTCCTCATAAATTTCGATTTCTTCTGGGATTTTCATGTAACAGCCGATGCCGACTCCGTGCAATTCGGAACGGAGCACACGCCCGCCCGATGCACGATTCCCAAACAACACGCCTGTGACATTGTTATCGAAGCGAACAAACGCCGTGTAGAAGTTTCGCTGCGCCGCGCCAAATGTGTCTCGATGCGCGGTGACTTCCACCGGTTCGCCGCCTGCCATATAACGGAGCAGATCTACAACGTGGCAGACATCGTTCCACAACGTCGTCGTCAATTCGCGATTCTGGCCGAGCATCTGCTTGTTAAAAGTCACAGTGGCTAAGGAGACGGGTCCCTTTTCTGCGACGCGTTGCATTGCTTCGCGCGTGACTGCCGCATATCTGCGCTGAAAGCCTACCATGCAGTAAACATCGTTGGCAATCGCTGCATCAAGGAGCTGTTGCGTTTCGTCGCTGGTTGCGCCGGGCGGCTTTTCAATAAACAGATGCTTGCCAGCGTTCAGACAATCCAACGCCGGCTGCAAAATCCACTTCTCGTTCATCACACAATAGACTACGTCCAAATCCAGCGTATCCAACATCTTCCGGTGATCTGTGAAGGTGTGCGGGAACTCATATTTCTGTGCGACCTGGGCAAGTTTCTCCTCATCCAGTTCACATGCGCCGAGCATCTCCACATCATCTTCGAGCCGGTTGACGCTCGGATAATGTGCGCCTTGGCTGCGTCCGCCTGCACCGATAAACGCTGCTTTAAGCATTGGGAGTTTCTCCTGAAATTTCGTAAAATCTGCGCCTATTTTAGCACATGACGAGATATGTTGCAAGCAGATTTTTTATGTGCTTGGAAAGCACCTACAAGCGGAAGGGGCACGGTTAGAAATTGTCTGAATCAGGATTTTGACCTGGCTCTTGGCACTTGCAATTTAGATTTAGGTTATCGGATTTCAAGATATCTGCCATGATCCGACCGCTACCCATCGGACCTTTCTGTTGTGGACTCTTGATAACTCATTAAATACTCGGTAATTCCCTCAAAAATCTGAGACGAGATAGAGTACATCTTATACTCATCCAGATAGATGAAACTTTTAATCTTCTGCACGGCCTTTCCGCCTCATATACTTTTTATAATACCGTTTTCTTGTGTCTATGATGGACCAAATAGAAACGCTAATGCCTACTATGGCAAGAATTGAACCTGTGATGATAAGTGCTTCAGTCATTGATTCATCCTCAATTGGAACCTATCTTATAAATATTTGCGTAACATGAGCAGATAGGCAAACTATGCAAAACCCAAATAATTTGCAGCAATGATGTGGGAGCGTACAGAAAAACCTACCGTAAATACGCTCTCCCGATGCTAAAATTCACACACGAAGAATATAATACCATCATTGCACACGCAGAGTCAAACTTATTTTTACTTTACGAGTTACGTTCTAACTTCGAGAGTCTATTATATACCGAGAAACTGATGAGAAATGATGTAAAACTTAACCCGATAGACAAACTTGTTATAGCACCTACATTGATCAACCCGGGGTTCGATTGATCTAATAAGGAACAGGCGAATAAGACACTATAGAATGATATAAAGGCAATTGAAATTCCATTTTGAATTGTCTTCCATGCCTTTTCGCTATCATTGAAATGCTCTATCTCGTTTATATTCGATATGTGTAAGATCAATCCGAACGCCACAAAGTCTGAGGCGCTGAGGAAATCCATAGTTCGATTCTGTGATATAAACCATATTAACGCTCGTGAAAGAACAGGTATTAGTCCTACGAGAACTGTGTATATGAGCCACTTGATTTTAATATTTGGCATGTTGGCTTTACTAACCTCCTCAGGGCATCCATATATGTGATTATCCTCTATGAGGTCACGGCACACGGAGTGTGCCTACTACTTTAAGGCAGGCAATTTGTGAACGATATCCACCGTCTCCAAACTCACCGTAATTACCTTGCCAATTAACTTGACAATATACTGCGCATCGTCTGCACGGTTCGGGTCGTTGAGGATGCCACTCCGTTTGTCTGTTTTGACACGGTACCGGTCCACTATCCATTCCAATGCGGAACGGGTGCCAAGCCGATAATCAAACGCCTCCGGCGGAATGCCATCAAGCGTCAGGAAATCGTTGTACACCAGCGAGGTTTTGTCTTTGGAGAGCTTCATCTTCTCCACACGCCAATTGAGGGGCACGTTCGGGGTTTGGATGAACTTCAGTGTATCGTATTCGTCCTCGTCTTCGTAGTTGACGTGGATGTCCGCTAATTGTGCGCCGGCGTTGGCAAAACCCCAGAAATCTTTGGCGAAGGGGATGTGCGGCAAATCACGCTTGAGGTTCGCCTGATACCGCCCGCGATAATCGGGATGATGCAAGATGCCGTAATTGTAGTGGAAGATGTCCCACTTGCTGATGGTGTTATCTTGGTAGTGCGTGCGGAACTGTGCCAATGCCCACTCGGTGATGTTTTCACGGCGGTTTGTGCCATCTTCGTCGTAGGTATAGAAGGGAAAGCATTGATTGACATCGTGTATGCCGGCACACGCAATGACATCAACCATCAAAGCGTGAAAAGGTTTGTTACTGCCGATACCATTGACACAGAGCGCCCGATTCTCTTTTTCAGTCTCAGGTGTAGGGAAAATGGAGGGAAAAACGTATACCCGCTCTGTCATCATTCTGTCAAAGTAGAGGTTCGATTGGGTAAATGGACGGTAGAGGGATGTCCTCATTCTTTGATGCGAAAAATCAGCAGTTCGCCCTCTTTGAAAGTTCCGTTTTAGTGCTTCGCTCCAACTGATTTTTGTGTTATCGGAAATCACAAAATCATCAAGGTTTGCCTGCTTGTCTTCTCGTCGTTTCCACCTATCTATTTCTGTGTTGTAAGTGTCAATCATCCGCTGCACGTTCTCAGCAAGTCTGTCTCGGTTGAAATTGTAAGCCCACGCATCGCGGGCAGTGTTAACACCGAAACTATACGTTTTGAAAATCACATCTACCGCCGCGCCTTTGACTGCCTTCGCTTGCTTAGTTCCTATCGGGGTAAAGGTGTCAAACTCGGCACGGAGCCCTTCGGTGAGCCATGTGTGTCGCGCATCGGGTTGAATCGGTGGTTTCCATTCAATATTGCCCACGTGTTGGCGTTGGGTGAGAAAGTCAAACTTCTGTTTTTTGTTCCACATGTCGTCTGTTTGATAGTAAAAAATACGGGAGGTTTCTGATGAATTTCCCTTTCTCTTCACAAACAAGTTGATGCTCACGCCTACTGTGATGTCGAACACATTGGCATTAGAAACCTTCAAGCCCTTCCGCATGTTCCCGCCCAAATCCAAAACATAAATCGCGTCGCAATCGGCGGCGAGGTGTTTCCGCATCCCATCAAACGCCACACCCTCGAGAAAACTGTTGTTTGTCACAAACGCGACAACGCCTTCATCGCCAATCCTGTCCAACCCCCACCGAATCGCCTTCACATAAGGATCCGACAGCGCGTTTTTATTCGTCGCCTTGGAGTCTTGCGAATACGTCTCCCGCACGCGCGCATCCATCGTCGCGTATTTCCGGTTTTTGTTGTTGTCATTCTCATTTGCTTGTCCTGCGTTGTAGGGTGGATTGCCAATAACAACAAACATCGGGGTCTCTTTTTGTTTCTCAACGCGTTCGGTATTGGCAGGCACAAACAGCTGCGTCTGCCGCGCTTCTGCCACCTCAAACGTGTCTACCAGACATAGCCCTTCAAACGGGGCGTATTGATTTGTGGCAGTGTAAAACTGCTGTTCAATGTTGAGGCTGGCGATGTAGTACGGCAGGAGCATGACTTCGTTGCACTGGAGTTCGGGCGGGGCGGCGGTGTATTTTCGCTCCAATGAAATGGCGTCCAATTCCTGCATAATGCGGACGATGAAGTTGCCGGTACCAACGAACGCATCGATGATGTGCACACCGCTCTCCGAAAGCGAACGTCCGAATTCCTCTTTGAGAAGGTGTTCGACGCTTTTCACCATGAAATCCACAATCGGTTGAGGGGTATAGACGATACCGTGCGTGTCTGCAGTCTTGACAGAAAACCCTTGGAAGAACTGCTCATAGATGGTGTTGAGAAAGCCCTGTTTTTGCGAGAAGTCCGTAATTGTGCTGGCTGTTTTCTCAATCGCAACGTAGAACGGATTCAAAGGGCGAAGAAATTCGGAGCGGTTCAGCGTCCGTTCGGTGAGCACATCAATGACATTTTCAATGTCGCGGGCGATGATATTTCGGCGGGTGAAGTCCCTATTATCAAAAATGGTTGCGAAAATGCGTTCAGTGAGCAGGTGCTGGATGAGCATCTCTTCAACAGCCGCGATGGACAGATTCGGATTGATTGAGGCTTGGCACTGCTGATGAAAATGGGCGAATGCCGCCTGAAAGTGGGGGTTGTTTTGGCGTTCCGTTTCTATTAATGCTGCCAACTTTTCACCGAGTTCTGGCACCGTCTCTTTGAACTCCGACACTGCCGTATGCCACGCCGCGATGTTCTCCTCCTGATATGCGAAGAACGTCTGGAGCACGTGGACAAGGTTTCTCGGCTCGGTGATGTCCAGGTCGAGTTGCAGTTGCCCATGCTGATAGAGGAGTGCATGGGTTGGGGATTGCACAACGATGTTTTTAGAGGGGTAGCCTGCGGCAAATTTCTTGGCTGCTTCGGCGTGTAGCTCATCCTTGGTATCTTTTGCTTCCCAGTGGCCGTGTGGCAAGCCGAACGCATCGACGACTTCACCGTCGGGTGTGATACGCCTTTTCTCTGGTGTGTAGTGGCTTTTTTCACAGAGAAGGGTGAGATCGACTTGGTTGCAATAGTGTTGGAGAACGGTTTGGAATGCGGCTCGGACGGTGCCTTCGTTTTGTTCTCCGAGGTGGGTGTATGCTTCGAGTTCTGCGTAGTATGTTTTGATGGGTTTGTGTGTCGGTTTGATGTTGAGTGCTGGCATGGTGTTTTCTCCGTGTGTTGTCGGTGATTGAATTTAGATACCACGAATTATACACGGATTGGGGAAGGATTGCAAGGGGAAAAATCGTATGTTTGTAGTCGTGCGATTTAGCACACGTCCGGTTTGTAGTTTCGCGGATAAGGCAGATTGTCTGACTATTCCCAGATCGAAACTAGCCAGGATAAGCGGAGCTGCAGAAGTTTGTTCAATATTAACCTTCATCCAAGCGCGCACCCGGCGGAGAGACCTGCACGCCTGAAACCCGCGCTCCATCGGAGCGGTATATCTATAGTATGCGCACCCTGTGAAGACATACCGCTCCGAAGGAGTAGTATTCTCTGACGAACTAGTGGATTGAGGTGAACATGGAAATTATGCACGCAATTCCAATTCGTGTCAACTTTAAAAAAAATAGTAGGCTGAATACCTCTGGATGCGTTATTCTATTGCTTGATCACGAATATCACATCTGCCTCGGCTGAGTAAGTTTCACCCTCCCAGAGAAAGTCCAACTGAAAGCCTATGTCTGGGCTGATTTCGTCAAGATAATTAATCACGTGTTCTGAAATTAGAGCTCTTGCCCTTTTTAACTTCCACGAATTAAAAAAGTCGCTTTTATCTACCAACACCAAAAACAACCGGTTGGAAGCATCAAAACGCCGCACGCCTTGGTTTTGGTCAAGCCACCGAACCAGTGGTTCCGGAGTCACGATACAGGCGTTTAACAACGTTTCCCGGCATTCTTGTAGTCCAGTTATGAGTTCCTTGGCACTCTCATGTGGATTGTCATCAAGTTTACGCCATAAATCCGGAATCAATGCTGATTCTGCTGCCGATGCGTCAAATCCGATATTGAGTTTTCGGGCTAAGCCTTTCATCAAGGTTAATTCAGGACGGAGGCCGCGGGACTTGCGATAGGCTTTAATATATCCTTCAGGCAAGTAGGTGACTTTCAAGTCAAAAGGTTTGTTGTTAACGAAAAAGTCAATTTTTTTTATTTGTCCAACTGCTGGAATCACGTTGACATGTTCCTTAAAAATATCCTCAATGATGAGAGAGCTCCAATGGTTGTACCAAGAAGCCAATACGTAAGCTCGCAAACTATTATGAAGATCACCGTCTATTTTGCTGTGCAAGGATTCATAAGAGGTGATGTGCTTCACATATCTGTTGACAATTGTTGCCTCTAAACTATTCTGATGTAAACCACCCCAATCAAAAGACTGGATTTTATACAGTTCATTTACCAACTCCTGTTCGTTATGCCGTCGAGTTTTTCGTTCGTTTTCAAACAATTCTTGTATAATGTCGTCTATATCTTCTGATTGAAGGGCGGATTCATAAACAAACTTCAGCCACTCCTTTGACTTAAGGTTTCCTATCTCTAGTCCAAATTTGTTGATTAGGTACTCAAGGTATTTTTTTCGCGAGAGTGAACGTAGTTTCAAAAACCGCATTCCTTCATCTGTCTCCGAGAGTTCGCGAATTCTATCGCTCCTATAAAGATTCATTGCCCTGTTAAAGTCTAACATCTTCAATAAATCTCCTTGGGATAGCGGGTTGTCCATTCATTTACAATGCTAAAAGTGTCTATGGTTCGGATTCGATATTCCTCGCTCATAGACTTGCCATACAGCAGCACAAAATCCGTTTTTAATCCACCTTTTCTGTTGTCTTGAAGAATAGACCCGGCAGAGTATGCCATAGGATAACACCCGATATAAGCCAGCCTTGAAGCTTCTTCTAATTCGCGCAGGCTGTCCCAATAATGGGCCGAACGCGCATTAAACATGATTGCTAAAACCCCATTTTCCGCCAAAACCCGAGAGCACTCGTGAAAAATTGATGCTAACTTTTTGTTATAGGCGGATATGTCTTTACCACGCGCTTTCGCGTTTGAGACAACGAGCTCCTCTTCGTAGTTTGATTCAAGTCCGATTATGCTATTCCATATTTCGCTGAGCTCTAAGTAAGGGATCCTGTCTCCGTGAGGCGGGTCTGTTAAAATGACTCTGATTGTGCCTGTTGGGATATCCTTCAGCAGCATTTCTGAATCGCCCTGCTGAACATAAGCGGCTTCAGCAGTATTTATGAAGCCGCTTAGAGAGGGCGACATCGTGACAGGTTTTGTTAATCCTGCTTCTCCTACAGCCTTTAACAATTTTTGAGCTTTAGTCGCGTAACAATTCCACGCGTTTATTTCAAAGTGCTGAGCCGGCCTCCAATATCCGATAACCCAACTCCCCACCTCAATGTCTCCACGCTCACAAGGCGCGCCTACGGACTTGTCCATTTTCCCCTTCACGCTTTTGGTTTTCCCTCTTTTTGAGATAGCGAAAACCATGTTGGACATTTGCCCTACTGATGCCGAAAGCATCAGCTGCAACGCTCTCTTTAAGGCACCGGAATACTGCGCTATTTCAGCCTTGATTAAGTCAATTGCTCGCAACGCACGTGGCGTGAAAAATTCTGTAAAGTTGCCGGTTTTCTGTGAGTTAATTCGCGAATTGTCAAATAATCGGAGATGCCTTAAGAGTTGCGGTTCATATATTTTTACGCTTTGGAGTCTCTCTATGTCGCTTTTAGGTGGGTTAAGCTCAATCCGTTTCCCGCCACGTTTCGTCCAGACTCGCGTTATCCGGTCATTTTCCCACAGAATATGCGTAGCGATATTTTCATCGGACAGGAGGTACATAGCATTGATAAGTGCTTTTACGCGTTTTTCGACGCGATAAATGGCATTTCTCAAATCCATGTAGTCTGGCGGTTGCAGATAAAGTTTTGTGAGTTCAATACTGATTGGATTAAC
This sequence comes from uncultured Poribacteria bacterium, assembly GCA_958295855.1. Taxonomy (GTDB): domain Bacteria; phylum Poribacteria; class WGA-4E; order WGA-4E; family WGA-3G; genus CATQHH01. The sequence continues at coordinate 4,160,107 of OY282383.1, forward strand.
ATCAAAACCCATAAATCGGCGAGCTTGAACGACGCACTCTCTGGCGATAAGCCCTGAGCCGAGAAACGGGTCTAGCACAATATCATCGGGTTCAGTCAACTTTTCTATCAAAAACCGCCACGCCTCAATCGGCTTTTTCCCCCAATATTTGTGGAAATTGGCGAACCCCTTGTATCCCTCCGGTAGGTGCGCGGTGTGGGAGCGCGCGGGAGCTAACTGGATACTGACTGCACCGTCTCCATCAAAATCGAGCGTGGTTTGTAAGTTATCCAGCATTTTTTAGCATCCTAGATTCGTAGGTTGTTAGCTGCTTTCATATTCCCCAGGTTATTTGAATTCTGCTTTATTTTCATTCGATTCATCAATAGACTGAACCCGACTGGCTACATCATGAAAATGAGAAACCTCTTGTGCAACACTAAGTCCGAGTAGCGTTTCTCCACTCAAAATTGCTGCTACCGAAGAGGTATCTGTAGGCGGGGTTTAAAACCCCGCATTTCGCTTGGTTAGTGAATAATCTTCGCGCTGAGAACGGGACTATCCTGTACAAACACCTTGCCGTTGATCGTCGCCGAGCCCCGGAATGTAAATTGGTAGGTACCCGGCGTTAAGGACCCAAGGGCCTGTAGAGGGATTTTGACCTCGGTTTCGTTCACCGGTATTATTGTCTCAGAAGTGGTGAACCCCTCCGGCACATCCATCGGCGTAAGCGTAACGTTATCCGTAAAGTTGCCCTGCCGAACCACACTCAGTGTCAGCATCGCCTCTTTCGTGAGGGGTGATTCGCTTTGGGGTGTCGTTGCATCACCGGTTGCATTGGCAATCGCTACAGGCTCAGCCTCATTACCCCCAGTTGCAGGGAAGACAATGCTGAAGCGTAAAGGCTCCACAGTTACAATGAAGGGTGCCTCAACGATAGTCAACGGAATAGCAGGGGTTGATTGTTTCACTGTCTCACTGTTGATAGTCGCTGTCCCGGTGGCTGAAATATAGCTTGTGCCGGGTATCGGGACGACAGAGAATTCCTCTCTTCGTTCAAAGCTTCCTGCTTTAACCGAAAGCGTCGCCGTTGTTTCGCCTTCAGCAAGGGTAATGGATCTTGCAGAAACGCGATTCGGGAGTCCTGACACCGACAGCTCGATGGGCCCGACAAAACCTTCGTTTCGCTTTGCTGTCACGTGAAGGTTCGCTGCTTTGTTATGAACAATGTTTAAGCCGATTTCTGCGACGGTTAGTGTGAATTGCGGTGCATCCATCACCGTCAGCAGCGTTGGGTTGGGTGTAGCAGGGCGTTCTATCTGGCGATTGCCGACGGCACAGACACCGACAACGGAGAACGGCATCAGCCCAAGTGGTGCATCCCAGGGAGCAGTCACCGTGAGCAGTGCCCGGTTTCGTCCCGGTTCAACAATCGTGTGACTCACATCAAACGTTTTCGGGAGCTCGGGACAAAGCAAGCGAATTGGGCCAGTGAATCTGTCGCGGCGGGTAACGTCAATCTGTAGTGCGACGCTGCTTCCACGACTGACTCGAAGGTTATCGAATGGTGATAGCCGGTTCCTGTTGTCAAGCGCGCCTACCTTGAGCTCGCAGTCCGGTGCTAACGGCCGGATGCTTAACCGGTACGGGTAAGTTTCACCGCCCTTGTTGTTCAGATCTCTCACGGAAACGGAGTACGTGCCGGCTGCCGCGAATGCCCATTCAATGCGCGCATCCGCACCTCTGGCATCGTCGTTCACTATCAACACCTTTTCTTTCTCATTTCTCGCTTCCGGCACCGTCTTTTCCGGTCCGTAGAGCGTAAGCAGTGCATCAAGGTTTGATGAGAGTTTGAGTGCTTCTACCTCAAGAACGAGATGTTGGGGTTCTGTAATCTTAAACGAAAACCTGTCCACGTCGCCCGCTTTTTCGATTTTTCCATTGAGCGTTATCGGGACTGTTACAAGGGTGGCTTTCCCGAGCGTGTTGTTGGGTTCAACCTCCGCCCTTTCTGCCAAATTTCCGATTGCAAATGGATGTGCATTCGTTGTCAAGCCCGAAGGCGTTCTCACCCGCAGTGACTGTTCGCCTGTCGGCGCGCCGGCACCTATCGATATCTGTATTGATTTAACCGTTTCAAGGTTCGCGCCCCTGATGGCAATCGTATTTTCCGTGCCACGTTTGCCACCGAGTGGGAAAATTGTCTCAAGGTACGGCAATTCACCGATGTTTAACCGATAACTATATCCTTTGCCACCTTTGTAGCGGATATCTCGGAGGTGAAGTGTGTATTTTCCGGCTTCTGGTGCCGTGTAATCCAGCAGTGAATCGAACCCGCTGCCGAGCCCACTGTTCGCGACCTCAGTGCCATCAGCGTCTCGCAGAACGAGGTAGGAATCAAGCGGCGAACCCATCCGTTGCGCTGTTACGTCACAGATAAGCCGTGCATCTTTTTTTAGACTAAACGTGAAACTATCCTCGTCATCAATCGAGGCGATTTTGCCGCTCACGGTAACTGGCAGGTTGAGCCAGTTGGGTGTTTCAGATTCTTCACTCTCCTCCTCTTCCATCACTTCTCGGAGGTTTCCAACGACGAAGCTTTGTGTATTGGAAACACCGTAGGGCGTAACGATGCGTACTTTTTGTATGCCTAATGGTGCGTCAGGCGCAATAGTCAGCGATGCCACTAGCTGCGCGTCGTTCGGGATATGTCCGGAGACACCCGCGCCGTTAAAGAAGACAGCAGCTTCACCGGTTTTCTCTTTAATTTCTGCAGTGATACCGCTCCCACTGAACCACAACGCTGTCGCTGTGTCGATGTTTTTGCCTTTCAGCGTAACCTCAACGGGAGAGCCCTGTTTCCCACCTTGTGGAGAGATAGTTGTCAGTTCAGGTTGCACCTGCGCGTGTGCGAAACCCATCGATAGAAGAAAAATTAGAAGGAGAATGGCGTACGGGGTTATTAGAAGGTGAGGCTGTAGTGAATTGTCTCGCCTTCTCTGCCGAAATAACTTATTAGGCATTTTCAATTTCCTCACGTTTTTGCATGGTGAAAAGTCTGCTCATGGGCAAGAGTTTTCTGCCAATTCGATGCTGATAGCGCGCTTGTAGGCGCGGTTAAAAACCGCGCCTACCTCGCGTAGGTGCTAACCTCTTAGAAAATCCCGGCAATCGGTTCGCCTTTCACCAATTCGCGAGGTTGCTCTAGCTGGTTTAGCACGATAGTATGCGGATCGATGCCCAGCGTATGGTAAACCGTGGCGAGGATGTCCCGTGGATGCACTGGGTTCTCAAGCGGGGTTGAGCCGGTTGCATCGGACTTCCCGTAGACTTGCCCACCTTTCACACCCGCGCCTGCAATCAGACCTGTGTAGCAATACGGCCAGTGGTCGCGTCCATCGGGGGCGTTGCTGTTCCCGGAGGTGCTAATGCCCATTCGCGGCGAACGCCCGAATTCACCGATAGCCAAGACGAGCGTATCGTCCAACATGCCACGTTCGTCAAGGTCTACCAGCAGTGAGGACACCGCGCTATCTAGTTTCGGACAGTGCAGATTTTTCAGCGGACCGAAGTTAGTCGCGTGCGTATCCCACGCTGTCGTGTTCGGATCGCCGTTGGCAACGGAGGGCCAGTTCACCTGTACGAAACGGGTGCCAGCTTCTACCAACCGTCGAGCAAGGAGCGCGCTCTGCCCGAACGTATGCCGGCCGTACCGGTCGCGCATCTCATCGCTTTCCTGCGACAAATCAAAGGCGTTGCGTGCCCGCTGCGACAAGATGAGATCATACGCCTTCTCATAATACTCGTTCAAGGCGTAAGAATCTGCGACTTTATCAATTTCAGGCATCCCTGCGTTAATCGTTTCAAGGAGGTTTTTCCGCCGTTTCAACCGAACGGGGGGTACCTCTGGCCTCAAGGTGAGATCGTTGAGGTTAATCTCCTGATTCGGATCCTGGAAGAGGAAGTATGGATCATACGCTCTGCCGAGGAAGCCTGCATTTCCGCCCTTGCCGATGATATTACTCTCTTGCATCGGACGTGGGAGTTGCACTGCCGCCAACATTGGTTCATCTGGCGGTCGGAAATTTGCAATATGCGCTGCCGCATTCGGATGGTCTGCCGGTGAAGGCGGATCGAGTTGGCCCGAAGGCGCAACCTTGTCCGGTGTTTCCCCAGTAACCATCTGGTACATCGCCGCAGTGTGGTTGAAAAGCCCTGCTGGTGTGTAACTTACGGAGCGGATAAGGCAGGCTTTGTCCATTTGCTGTGCCAAGCGCGGCATTGTCTCAGACACCTGGATCCCTGGCACATTCGTCGGAATCGGGTTGAATTCACCGCGGATATTGGACGGTGCATCCGGTTTCGGATCCCAGATGTCAATGTGGCTAGGGCCACCTTGCAAAAAGAGAAGAATGACAGAATTGGCTTTCCCCCATCCGTTGAGCGGCTTGGAGAGGTCAACTGTCGTATTCGCTTTGGCTTGAAGTGCCAATACCTGTGGTAGACTGATGCCCAGCATTGCTGCCCCGCCGACGCGTAGAAATTCACGACGTGAGTACCCATCACACAATCTTCCGGGCAATTGGGGTAACGATAACATCTATTGTTTCCTCCATTTTTTCGTGGTTATCAGTTCACTGACAACTGACAACTGTTTAGCGATTGAATAGAAATGCAGGGCTGTTAATTAACGCCCACAACAAATCTTGCGCACCTTCTTCCTTAGATTCAGCGTTCGCGAGGTGTTCAACCGCTAGGGCATATTCGTTTTTCTGCGGTAACCGAGAAAGCGTTGCAAGGTACAGCTCCTCAACGAGGGCACGGTCCTCCTGATTCGCTTTGAGCAGCTGTGCAATGCGTCCTTTCGGATCAATGAGTGCATCTGCGACTGTTGGGCCATTGATAAGATTCATTGCGTGGGCAAGGCTGACCTCCGTGGTACGTTCACATTCACACGAAGATTCGCGTTCAGGACGGCCAAAGAGTTTCAAAAATCCATCATCCTTGACCTTGCTGTCAGGCAATTGCACCGCGCGGAATTTTTTCGGCACCTCTTCAAACCTCGGGCGGCTTCCTGTTGCCACACCGATGGCATCTAGCAGCTGCTCTGCCGTCAAACGTCTTGCAGCCGCATGTGAAAAGTTAATCGTATCTGCTTGGTTCCACTTGTTCGTCTTGATACTCTGTTGATAGGTTCGGGACCGGGTGATGGTTTTCATGATATGCTTCATGTCGAATCCGCTGTCCACGAAATCCTTAGTTAACGCATCGAGCAGTTCAGGATTGCTCGGTGGGTTGCTTGTGCGGATATCGTCCACAGGTTCGATAATCCCGCGTCCCATGAAGTAGCTCCACAGACGGTTTACGCCTGCACGAGCAAACATCGGATTATCCTTAGATGTGAGCCAATCTGCTAGAACATGTAGTTTATCCTCTGTGTCCTTACGCACTTCACCGAACGGTACTGACGGTTCAACCACCGCTAATGTTCGGGGATGTTTCACTGGCGTTTCAGCATAATTGGCATAGACTACCTCATCACCTGGCAATTGTCCCCGCTTTACCTGAACATCCGCGAAAAACGCGCCAAATTCATAGTACTGATTTTGCGTCCATTTTTCAAACGGATGATCGTGGCATTTATTACAGGAAAAGCGCACGCCCAAGAAGAGTTGTGTCGTGTTTTCCACCGCAGCCGTATATTCACGGGAGACGCGGAAATAGTTGGCAGCAGGATTTTTATACGTACTTCCCGTAGCCGTAATCAGCTCGCGTACAAACCGGTCATACGGACGGTTCTGTGAGATGGACTGATGGATCCACTGCTGGAAGAGCCAAACTCCCCGTTCACCCAGGAACTTACGGTTAGACTGTAGCAGGTCTGCCCACTTATGTGTCCAATGGTCGGCAAACTCTGGCGTTTCGGCCAGGGTATCAATGAGCTGCTCCCGTTTTGCCTTTGATGTGTCGGTGAGGAAGCTGCGTACCTGAGCGGGAGTCGGCGGAATTCCCGTTAAATCAAGGTAGATTCGCCGCACAAACTCTTCATCTGTACAGAGCTCAGATGGCAGAATTTTCATCCGCTTCAGTTTATTATGAACGTGCGTATCAATGTAGTTGTATTGGGGCGTTTCAACCCATTTGTAGCCGCTCCTGTCCCCCATCACGATGATGCCATTTGTGCTATAGGCACCTTCATATCGGGTGAGGATAGCGGTTTCCCCGCGGCGTTCAGCGGTTACTACACCGTCGTCCGTTACTTTTGCCACATCATTGACACTACTGGTGAACTTTGCCTCCCGGGTAACATCCCGCGTTGTTCCATCAGGATAGTGTGCAATCACTATCAACTGTTGCATCGTACCGGGCATAGACAGTTCAGCGGAATTGGGTAAAACCTCTAACCGTTCTACACGCTGGGTGGTTTTTACATCAGAAACCACTCCTTCAGCTATCCAGTGGCGAATGAGTTCGTAATCGCGCGAACCAGGCACAATCACCTGACCGCCTTTGTGTGGCACTTCCGATGTTGGTTTGAGGAGCATCAGGCTCTGTTCGGGGAACGCCCTGTTAAAACGCCGTCCGGAGATATCCTCAATCAACAGTTCGTAGTCAAAATCCGGATCGTAGCCCCGGAGCGAGAGCTTGAACCCATTTTTGCCCTTCGCCGCACCGTGGCATGTGCCGTTATTACACCCGGCGTGACTCAGCAGCGGCATCACATCCCGCACAAAACTCACCGGCGGTGTCTCCATGCTCTTGACGGTCACGGGAAATTCGGTGCTTAGCCCTTTCACTGTAACGGCGACTTTTGTCGTGCCAGTCGTCATTGGGTAGATAGAGCCATCTTCCTGCACCTTAACCCCTGCAGAGGTAGGTACTAGCACCGCCCAAGACGTTACATCCACCCATCTGCCATCCTGTGTCCGGCCTGACACAAGCACCCTGCGGCCATCGCGCGCATGCGCCAATGTCAGTGCTTCTGGATGAACCTTCAACGCCGTAATTTTCGGGATTTCGACACTCACCGGTTTCTCCATCTGACTCCACCCCGTAAGCTGGAACGCAAAACATAAGGAGAATGTAACAAGGAGTGTCGGTACAAGGTTAAACAAAGTAACATAGGGAATCGATCTCGTCAAATCCCTGACTGGATCAGGTTTCATATTATCCTCCACATGTGATATGAAACGTTTCTTATCGTACTTGCATTTACCACAATAATTTATCGAAGAAAGTGCACACTACTTCCGGTTTTTCAGTTGTCCCCAAACTATCGGCAACTTGCCGCCGGGGGACACGTCCGCAAATTCCGATTCACTTGCGAGCCAGTTGATAACATTTTCTGTGAGTTTTTCCAACTGCTCAATGTCTTCGTTGTTCTTATGATAGTTCGGGAGCCGCCAATTCATGTTGAATACCTTTCCATTCCCGGCTTCCCAATAGCCGAAAGCGGCAATCCGGTCGCCCCAATCGTCGGCAGGCGGTCCCCATGCATTGGCAAGCGTAATAAAATTCTTCCAAATTTTGTCGTAATAGTCACCGCTCTTTGGGAAGCCGGTCGAATTAACCTGAATCCTATCATCTACCTGCGGTGCCTTTCCATCAATGTTTTCGAGTCCCTCTACCAATCCGAGCTCTATTGTCTCTTTCAGCACGGTAATGCCCACGTTCATACCGTCTTCTGCAACGGGACCGAACTGGCGTGCGACCGCTTTTTCAAGCCCGAAGTTGGTTGCGTGACGGATTGCCCAGCCTGTTAAGAGGACAGCCCCACCACTTTCAGCGTAGTCCAAAAACGCATCGATTTCCGCAGGGGACAATTCCCCCGGGTCGGTATCGCCTTCGTGCCACCAGATAACGCCAAACTGCTTGAATTTGGTGCTTTTCAGGTCAGCTTTTGCCAGCTGAGTCGTGTCAAATACCTTTTCAGCGAATTCCAACGCGGGCGAAGTAAAGGGGCCTTTATCGCCGAGGTAGATAAACCCGAGCTCCACTGCCGCATTGCTGATAGTTATACCACAAAGCAATATAAAGGTCAAGCAAAATATAAATTTGCGTTTCATTTTTTCTCCCTTATTATGCGCTATTTCGTTCATCATCACATTTTCGCATCCGTTCATTGCCTGCTTTCACAAAATTTGGCTCAATCTCAAATCCGATGAAATCCCGTTGATGCCGCTTACAAACGATAGGACAGGTGCCTACTCCCGCAAAGGGATCCAAAACCAAATCCCCCGGTGACGAACTCGCTAATACAATCCGCTCAATTAACTTTTCCGGTTTCTGGAGCGTGTTGAGGGCTTCTCTACAGACGAGTTCCTTTGACTTATATGTCAACTGTTTTATGTCACCCCAAACATCGCCGGGATTTTTCCCTTTCGGATTGTATTTCGTCTTGCCGAATTTACCGTTCGTTACAGATGGCACGTTTTCACACCGCAGCCGATGTGCTAACTCAACAAGTTGCGCGACTCGGATGGCATCGAGGTTATAACGTTGTGGCTTCTTGCCCTTGATAAAATAGCAGATAATGTCGTAGTTATTGGTATAATTAATCCGTCCTTGTGCGAGGCGGCTCGGTTGGTACCACACAATCTTTGAACGTAGATTTAAGAACTGCCGGTAGTCTATAAAGTCAATGCAGTCAGGCTTACCGAACAGATACAGGGCACCGCCCTCCTTCAGTTTTGGCGCGAAACCTTTGATGAGCGCGAGGTTGAACTCCTGAATTGAGGGTATCTTATCCCACGGAGCCTCTGTTACCCCATAAGGCCCGTCACACACAATCAAATCTATTGAGGCATCTTTTACCTCTTTCAATAGGTTAAACGTGTCTCCGCAGTGGATAGTGTTGCGTTCCAGCATAATTCCCTTTTATTTCACTGCCGCCGGCCTGTTCAACTTTTATTGGCGTGGTGTATCGCTTTGCCAGCGACTATCCCGAGCCCCGTGAGAAATACTACAAGCGTCAAAATTGCAACCCATTCCATCACAATTCCTCCAATTCATCTACAATCGGTTTTAGATTTCGCGTAGAAATCAGATAGACGGTGTGTTTACATCGGTCCTACCCGCCGGGGGCCCCTATCCATAGCAAACATAGCGGCATCAAAATTTCTTTTCAACAGGTCCATTTTGATGTCCTGCTTCTCAGGGATATGCCAGAGGTTATCAAACTCACCCGGGTCATCCACCAAATCATAGAGTTCGCCCTCTTTGTGGCCGTGATACACTACCAATTTGTAACGCTTATCCCGGTACATTGTTGCGAAAGAGTGGTCGCGTAGATCGACAGCGTCGTAGTACTCACACCGAACGAAATCTCGATGCTGGTTCGCATCCGCTTCGCCCCGGAGGATAGGCAGTAATGAGCGTCCGTGCATCTGTTCAGGTACCGGTAACCCCGCTAATTCCAACAGTGTAGGTGCTTTGTCAACGAGTTCGACGAGTGCATCGCTCTTTAAACCGCTTGCAAACTCTCCTTGCCATGCGAAAATCAGCGGTACCCGGACTAAACCTTCATAAAACCTGCACCCCTTCTGGATTAATCCATGGTCGCCGAGCGTCTCCCCATGATCGCTTGTGAAAATGATAACGGTGTTCTCGCGTTGCCCTGTTTCATCAAGGGTTTCAAGTATTCTGCCCAACTGTTCGTCAATCAGCTGGATCATCGCATAATAGGCGGCTTTGAGCGTTTTCGCATCTCTTTCCCCAACCGTACCCGTTGCCTTGCGCGGTGTCTGCGGCAAGATTGGACTCCGAATATCCAGTTCATCTGGCGTGCGAACTTTAGATTGAAAATCGACCGTTTGTAATCGGGTTTGTTGTTCCAAGTCGCTGTTTCGGAAGAGCGGTGCTGGCATGTCCGCCGGATCAAACCGTTCGCGGTGCGTCTGTGGCGGATTGAACGGCGGATGCGGATCGTAGATATTGACACTCGCGAGCCACGGACAATCTCGATCTTCGCGAATGAACGCAATTGTCTTTTCTGCACACCACGTTGTCTGATGCAGTGCCGCTGGCACGCCTTCCGGGTTCTGATTCAACTCGCCTAAAATGTATCCTTTCGCGCGCACCCAATCCGCGTAGTCGTGTCCCTGCTCCCAGTCATCGCGTGGCGCGTGGCTGTATTGCCAGTAGCGGTATCCATCGTCTACGCGCGGTTCCACCCTGCGGTAAGCACTCGCGAGGTGGAGTTTTCCAATCAGCCCACAATCGTAGCCGATGTCTGCGAGGGTACGCGTTACCAGCGGATAGGTCCCTGGAAAGAAATCGTTTCCGTTTCTGTTCGCGTGCGTCGCGCTCGGGTACATACCTGTAAGAAAACTTGCGCGGCTCGGCGTGCAGATAGGGCTTTGGCAATAGGCATGCGTAAATGCAACCCCCTCCGCAACCAAGCTGTCAATGTTTGGTGTTGACACATACGGATTGCCCAATGCGCCGATTGTGTCGTAACGTTGCTGATCTGTACAAATCCAGAGGATATTCGGTGTTTTAGCAGCCATACATCAGCCTCTTCATGCGCGGAGATTAGAGAAAAAAACTCTTGATGAGAGCCGCAAGCGCAATAACAGTTGGCGTGAACCACGCTGCATGCTTCCAAAAGCGCGCTGCAGATGCACGCTCCCCGTGCTGAATCGCGACGAGCTCCAACACTTTGTCGAGTTTATCTTCCATGCGATCCATGCGGGTTTCAAAGCGATCCATGCGCGCTTCAAAGTCGTCTTGACGCTGTTCTTGTGCATCAAACCGTGCATTAAACTGCTGTTCCTGTGCAGCAAACAGTGCTTTAAAGCGCTGTTCTTGTGCATCAAACAGCGCGTTAAAGTGCTGTTCCTGTGCAGCAAACAGTGCTTTAAAGTGCTGTTCCTGTACATCAAACCGCTGAGACATAATCTCTTGAAGTTCTTGTACTGTCATGAGAAACGCCGACCTCCTTTGCGTGCTATTTAACCTTCGCGCTAAACCCTGCCTCTTTAATGACATTTGCTAACTCAGCTGCGGTGACAGCGTTTTTCCGCACCTTAATGACTGCTTTATCAGGCAGCGAGACCTCAACGCTAATAACATCTTGGAGGTGTGTCAGTGCATCCTGCACTTTGGCTACACACGCCCCTCACGTCATGCCTGTCACCGCCAAGGCGACATCCTCGCTTGCGGTTGCCTCAATCGGCACCGACATAAAGGCGTTCAATAATTTCCCTGAAGCAGTGTCAAATACCCGAATTTTTCCATCAAAACCGCCTGTGGCGAGTTGTGTGCCATCGGGGTGAAACGAGACAGCGAAAACACCGACTGTATCGCCTTGCATTGTTGCTAAACGCTTCCCATCTGCTACGTTGTAGATACGCGCTTCACCACCTGCGGTGCCAATAGCCAATAGACTGCCGTCCGCCGAAAACGCCACGCCCTCGATTGAGCCCGATTGTGCTTCGTATGCTCGGATGAGGTTAAAGTCCGTATTGCCGACATCTCTCCTGATTTCTCGAAAAATTTTGTATAGCCTGGGTATCCGGTCTTCGCCTGCGCTCAAAACCTGGTCTTCGTGTGGATGCCGTGCGATGGTGTTGATTTCGCCGTAGCCCTTATTGCTTGAATTGATATCATCTACAAATGCGCCTGTGTCTACCTCAACCAATTTGAGGGCAGTATCGCGCCCACAACTCACGAAATGCGTGCCATCAGTAGAAAAAATCGTTCCGAAAACCCAGTCACTGTGGTTGTCGAATTTAATCAGTTCTTTCTCATCTGCAACGGAGAGTACGCGCACCGTTTTATCTGAACACCCGAACGCCACGCGGCTTGCATCAGGTGAGAAAGATAGCCCGTACACGGTATCGTAACTGGAACGCATCGCTTTGATGAGCGTATTTGTTGCTGTCTCCCATAGCTGCACCTCGCCAAATTGCGCAGGCGAGCCGCCTGCTACGCCCAATATTTTTCCATCTGCAGTATACGTCAGCGATTCTATCCGGCGTGCTTTGCCTACTAACCGGGCTTTGATTTCAAAATTCGCTGCATCATATAACAGTACTTCGCGGAAGCCTGACACTGCGAGCGTTTTGCCGTCGGGAGAATATGCCAGCGCAGAAACCACAGGAGGCACCGTGTAAGTTGGATAATTCCCTTCTCCCATATCATCAACTTCCATGGGCGTGTCATCGTGTGCACCTTCAAGAATCCACTGCCGGAGCAGTTCTACCTCTTCGGCGGAGAGCGGTTCTTGATTCTGCGGCATCGCCGGTTCATCGCCGGAGATGAGTTCAATGATGAGACTTTCATCTGGTTTCCCGGGGACGATTGAATCGCCTGCCATCCCGCCCCGCTTGACATCTGCGTAGGTTGTCACAATCAGGTCGCCGTTCGGGTCACCAGGGTGATGGCACCCTTGACAGCTCCGTTTGAGTATCGGGACAATCTGCTTGTGGTAACTCACCGATGCAGCTGCCCCGTGCTGGTCTGCCGTTACAAGCGAGCTCCACGCAACAAAACAGAGCAGATACACCCCAAAATAGATCATAAACCTTAATCTCGATATTCTCATGTTCGTTGAAAACCCTCCCCCTGGTTGCGGCACGTTTTTCTCGTACGCTGCACCAAAAGGGTCGCAGCGCAGTTCGCATACTTTATTTTATAATTATACCACAATTTCGTAATGAAATTCAAGAGAAATTTGGATCGAATGGGTTTCCCTAATTTTTCGTTGACATGTTTAAAAAAATAAGATATACTTGTTTTACATAGGTAATATAGGCAACAAACACTTATTAAAACGTAACTACGCTAATAAGGAGATTTTTCAATGAAAACGGACTTCGGACGAAACGTGCAGGTTTTCCATATTGGAGTGCTTGTTTTAGCACTGTTTATCGTCGGCTTGGCTGGAATTACACACCTGGCGGATGCAGCGGATACATACGAAATTGACTCGGTACATTCAATGGTTATTTTCCGCGCCAAACACAACGGTATCAGTTACAACTACGGCAGATTTAATGAGTTCACCGGCGAAATCATGATAGACGAAAGCGACATGTCCAAGAGCCGCGTGGCATTTGAGGTGAAAACGGCGAGCGTTGATACTGGCAACGAAAAACGCGACCAGCACCTCAGAAGTCCTGACTTCTTCAATGCCAAGCAGTTCCCCGTCGTTACCTTCAAAAGCACGAAAGTAAGTATGAAGGAAGGCAACGCGGACATGCTGGCGGTCACGGGCGACCTCGAGTTACACGGCGTGAAGAAATCTATCACGGTGGATGTCGAAATTACAGGAAGAGGCAAAGGCCAACAGGGCGAATCCCTCATCGGATTCGAGACGACGTTTGCCATTAAGCGGAGCGAATTCGGCATGAACTACGGCATGGGGCCTGTCAGCGATGACATCCGCATTACCGTCAGTGTGGAGGCGGTGCATAAATAAGTAGCTGCTTTACGGGCAGCATCTCTGCTGTCCCGCATTCTAACAAAACGCGGACTTTGCTATTGTCCTGTCTGTCTAATTTTAGGGGTAAGATAAGAAAGGAATCACCAATGAGTCTTAACTGGCTTAGCATCAGTGTTGTTGATATCAGTTTGATAGGCTTGGGTATCATCGGGATTTGGAGATATAATGTGCTCAGGAAGCAGTATGCTCGTGTCCAGAAAATGTATACCCATCTCCAGGAGCAAAATAGTCATCTCCAGGAGCAAAATATCCAACTCCAAGAGCAGTGTATCCAACTCCAAGAGCAGTATATCCAACTCCAGGAGCAGAATAACAAACTCCAGGAGCAGATCGAAAGGCAAGATCAGGAGATAAGCTTTTTGAAGGTGCGATACAAGGAACTTGATACAAAATATCACGAGCTCTTGGATAAGTTGATCAGCAAGTTGTAACCCAAGGAGCGTAATCCATGTCCCTTGTCAAACCGCTGTTCTTTGGCGTGCTCTTGCCTGCTGTCGTCTGCGGTGGACTTTCCGCCCTTGTGGGGTACTTCTGGCTGAGCCATCGAGAGAAAACATACCTGCAGTGGCTTGCTGTTGCGGCATTAGGTGTTGGGTACATCGTCGGGTACCTTGGGTTAGAAGGATGGCCATCGGTTCCGCCTCGGGAAGGCATACATTGGCTCTTCTATAGTGCCGCGGGTGCGATGATCGCAGGATGTTTTTGGCACATCTCCCGCTGGTGGCGTTTGATAGCGCAGGTAGCCCTTTCAATTGTGATACCGCGTCTTCTCCTGAATTCCATGTTTCGGTATACGTGGGGACAATTGGAAGGAATTGTTTGGTGGGCGTGCATTACCGTTGCGATTCTTATTTTTTGGCAGTTGGTGCAACAGAGTTTCACAGTGCTGCCATCTGGTGCTTCCAGTCCGTTTGTCTATTTTGGGATTTCCGGCGGGACAGCCCTGCTCCTCGCGCTTTCGGGAAGTTTGCGGCTGGCACAGCACGCTGGCATTTTGGTCGCCCTTTTTGCAGCGATTTGGATTCTCACGCTCGTTTTACAGCGTGGTGCCAATAGCCGTTGGCAAGTTTTCCCACCTGGTGTATCGCCGGTTGTGACACTCCTATTTGCTGGCCTCTGGATGAACGGTTATTTTTATGCGGAAGTACCAGCTGCAAGTGCTATCCTGTTAGCAGTGTCACCATCCTTCGCACGTGTCGGCGAAATAGAAGCTGTCCAGAGACTCGGTACTCGGAAGGCTACACTTGTCCAAATAGGATTAATAGCACTTTGCGTCGGCATTGCGGTAGGAATTGCCTTTGCACATTCAGGCTTCTTCGGTGAAGGCAATTACTAAAACCAAAGTAGTAGGCACACGCCGTGTGCCGTTACAGGAAAAAAAGTAGCAGGCACACGCCGTGTGCCGTTACAGCATAAGAGACATTTCCGGAGGTAAAAATTAGCATGAAATCCAAATCCCATTCTATCCTTTATACTACAGCGTTTCTGCTTGGCATCCTGTTCCTTTTTAACGGCTGTGTCAAGATGGAAGCAACTCGGAAAGCAGATTGGGAAACCCACTTCACCGATCTGCATTTTGTCAACGCAAAACAGGGCTGGATTGTGGGGCTTGAAGGCTTGATTATCCATACTACGGATGGTGGAAAAACATGGAACAAACAGGAGGTTGACACAACCGGCGATTTCAAATCGGTCTATTTTACCAACACAAACTATGGATGGGCAGTTGGCGATGAGGGATTAGTTGCAACCACCGACGATGGGGGTAGACACTGGACGTTCCAAAGAAGCGGCACCTCTGCTATGCTCCGCGATGTCTTTTTTGCGAATTCAAAAGAAGGCTGGATTGTGGGTGAGGATGCTGATGTCCTCTACACCGAAAACGGCGGAAAGGAGTGGAAACGCTACCCTTATGTCAGCGAATTCCCACTCAACGGTGTCTGGTTCGTTAATGATTCAAAAGGTTGGCTTGTCGGCGAATATGACAGGATTTTCCACACCGACACCGGTGGTAAGGCATGGCAAGAACAGAGCAATCGCTTTGCAGGTGAACGTGACCGGCTGATCAACGACAACAAGCATGTCTTTTTTATCAGTGAGAATGAAGGATGGATCGCCGGCAGTGACGGCTCCATTTTCCATACGACAACCGGCGGGGCCAACTGGCAACGTCAAGACAGCCGTATCCCCCTGATTAATGGGCACGTCCGGGACACTATTAACAGCATCCATTTCACAGATGAGAACTACGGCATAGCTGTCGCGGATGTCGGGTTTATCACGCGCACCCAAGATGGCGGGGCCAACTGGCAATTGATGGAGAGCGGCACTGAAAACAATTTGACAGGCATCCAGTTTACGGGCCCCAAGGAGGCATGGGCAGTCGGCTGGTACGGTACAATTCTGCACACAACGGATGCTGGGGCAACCTGGGAGATGACCGGCGGCATCACAGCGAACGACTTGCAGAACGTCCAGTTTACCGATGCAAACCGTGCAATTGCTGTCGGGAAACGCGGCACAATGACAATGAGCAACGACGGCGGCCAAACATGGAACGAGGTGGACACAGATATATGGGACGGTATTTGGAATATCTATTTCGCCACGGATAAGCACGGGTGGGCAGTTGGTGAACGCGGGCTTATCGTTCATACCAAAGATGGCGGAAACACATGGGAACGCCAAACTGGCGGGGGCGGTTATACCCTCCGCGCTGTTCACTTTATTAGCTCCAAGAAAGGTTGGATTGTCGGCGACCTCAGTACTATCTTGCATACTTCTGATGGCGGCGAATCTTGGGTTCAGCAAACACCCGGTGAGTTTCACATGCTCAAAGGGGTCTTCTTCCTTGATGATAAGAAGGGCTGGGCAATTGGATGGCCCGGCATCTGCCTTACAACGCGAGATGGCGGGCTGACCTGGGCACCGCAAACCACCGGCACCTATAATGAACTCTACGCCGTTTACTTCGCTGATGAGAACAAGGGGTGGATTGTAGGGCAATTTGGAGAGATTTTATATACCCAAAATGGCGGAAAGCAGTGGAAATTTCAACGGAGCGGCACCCAAGAGAATCTAAACAAACTCTATTTTGCAGATACACAACACGGATTGATTGTCGGGGATAACGGTGCCATGCTCACGACAGTGAACGGAGGCGAAAAGTGGGTAATTCAAGAGAGTGGCACAGACAATGACCTCTACGGATTAGCACTCTCTCCTGAAGGAGTCGTGGCTGTCGGTAAAGGTGGCATTGCCATGCGCTACTCGGTTGAGGAGGCAGAACTGCCAGCGAAATTGCCACCTGTCGCCGAAGCGGAGGCAGAAACCCCCGAAGAAGAAATACCTGTCGAACCTGTTGCTTACCATTGGGATATTATCCGGCAGGCAACGTGGCAGACGAACTTCTCAGATACACATTTTGTGGATGCGCACGGTGCAATAAAGGGATGGGCTGTCGGTTCTGGCGGGGCTATTGCACATACCAAGGATGGGGGGCAAACATGGCTGCCGCAACATAGCGGTGTAACTGAAAACTTGCAGCAAATCCACTTTGCCGATGCCAAAAACGGTTGGATTATCGGGAGGGGTATCATACTCCGCACTGAAAACGCCGGGGAGAGTTGGCAGATTGTTCGCAAAACTGTACAAAACCTTCGTAGGATTAGTGCCGTGCAATTCCTCAATACGCAAGAAGGATGGCTCGGTGCGGATATCGGGCAAACTTTGCATACAACAGATGGCGGTAAGACATGGAAACTCCAGAAAACTGGCACAACAACGCAATCTATCACTGACTTGCATTTTATCAACAGTCAGGAAGGGTGGGCGGTGACACCCCAACGGCGAGATGGGGGATTTGTCCTGCACACCCTTGACGGTGGCGATTATTGGAAAATTCAGACGAAGACCAATCAGGCAGGTGTTGCTGTCCATTTTGCAGATGAAAAACACGGCTGGGTTATCTTAGGCAACGGTAATTCGCTGCTGACTGAGGATGGCGGTGAAACCTGGAAATTGCGGACTGCAAAACAGCGCGCGCAGGGCTTGCAACGCGTTACATTCCATTCCCATACCCACGCTTGGGGACTCGGGAGGGGCGGTGCCTTCATGACTGAAGACCAGGGGATGAATTGGAAATCCGTTGCTGTCGCAGTTGAAGGCGATATGCTCGCTATGCAGCAACCAGAAATGGAGATACCCGAAGAAGGGCTTGTAGAGGATGAGCAAGCGGAAGCAGAGACCCCTGTTCTGCAAACTGACCAAGATCCGGCTGAACTATTCCAAAATCTGCTGCGGGAACAGACACAACGCCCTGGGCGCTTTGCGCCGGAAGGCGAACTACCGCCTGATGCAGAAGATACTCGTCCCGCACCGGTGCAAAATCAGCAACAGCCACCTCCCCCGCCAGAACCAGGAGGCAGGCGTAGAGGCAGTGGTCGAATCGCCAGCGTGTATTTCCTAAATACACAACAAGCCTGGGCTGTCGGTGCTGCTGGACGGATTTACTATACCGCAGATGGCGGGCAAACTTGGGAACGTCAACTCGGAGAACAACAACTTGATAACTTCCGGGATATCCTCTTCTACGATGATAGAAACGGTTGGATAGCAGGCGACGGCGGCACCTTGTTAGAAACCCAAGATGGCGGGCAGACCTGGAAACAACTCCCAAGCCGAACGCGCCAACGCATCGTCGGAGTCAACTTTACAAGCCTTGAACCCAAGTGGGGGTGGGCAATGCAACGCGACGGCACCGTGCTGTATACCACAGATGGAAAAACATGGACACCCGGTGACACGCCAGAGCGGCCACCCTTCATTGAAGGCGATCCGCCTCGCAGTTTTGCCATGAACGATATTGACTTCGGCAAATTCTCTGAAGGCTGGGCAGTCGGTGCCGATGGACAAATCATCCACAATAAAGATGGCGGCCCAACGTGGACACCACAGCGCACTACGACAGGTAAAGACCTCATCGGTGTGGATATGAAGTTCGCGCCCCTCGGATGGGCAGCCGGACACAGCGGCATCATTCAGCGAACTATCAACGGCGGTGACTATTGGAGATTCCACGAAACTCAAACGGGCTACGATCTCGAGGCTGTCTCATTTATCGCCAAGCGGAAAGGATGGGCGGCAGGCAAGTACGGTATCGTCTTAAAGACTACCGATGGTGGTTTCAACTGGGAGGCGAAAACTACGGGCGTAACCAACACACTCCATGGCATCCTTGCCCTCTCCGAAACCGAAATCTATGTTGTCGGCGATAAGGGCTTGATCCTGCATTCAACTGATGGCGGCGACACATGGGAACAGGAACATACCGATATTGACAACGACCTCTATGTCATCACCCGCGCCAAAGACGGTAAAGCACTGTGGGTTGTTGGGCAGTGGGGTATTGTCCTTCGCCGGAAGCTAGAGACACAGGAGCGAATGTCAATGCGGTAAGTTGTGCCATTTGCATTTGTAGGGGCGGGATCCCGTGCCCGCCCATTTTTCTTTGTGTTTTGTAGGGGTTGCCGTAGTGTTCGCCCGTTGCTGGTTTCTTGTAGAGGCAGATTTCTGTGCCCGCTATGCTATTAATGTGTATAGCCGGAGGGTATCGCGCAGTCCAAAGGCTCGCTTTGATAAAAGATTGTGCAGACGGATTCTTGGAGACACTCATGGCATCTACAGCAAGAACTTATCTTACACCCGGAGAATACCTCGCTTTTGAACGCAAGGCAACTACCAAACACGAGTACCTCCTTGGAGAAATAGTTGCGATGTCTGGGGCAAGTTTTACGCATAATTTCATCACCGGGGATATCTTCGGTGAGCTCCGAGAACAACTGAAAGGACGGAAGTGTAAAGCTGCCACCAGTGATATGCGCGTTAAGGTTAGCGGAACGAGCTCCTACTTCTACCCGGATGTCGTCGTTTTTTGCGGGGAACCCCTTGCAGAGGATAATCAATTTGACACGCTTCTCAACCCAACTGTTATCGTTGAGGTGCTTTCTCCTTCAACTGAAGCGTATGATAGAGGTGAGAAATTCGCACATTATCAGCAACTCGCGTCCTTGCAAGAATACGTCCTCGTTTCCCAAGACAAGGTTCACGTTGAACACTATCTTTGCCAAGGGTCCCAGTGGGTGCTAACCGAATTTCAGGAACTTGATGATGTCATGCGGCTCGTTTCAATTGCGTGCGAACTGCGTTTGCGGGACATCTACAGCCGCGTTGATTTGAGCGAGTGAGAGAAGGGTAGCTGGCACGTTCCGCAGGTTTCAGGGTAACCCGAAGAACCACAACGCCCTTGTTAAAAAATGGATAACATGAAAGAATGGAAAGTGATAAATAGAAAGCAAAAAAGGCACGGCACGGGAAACATTATTACATTGTGCAAACCATTATGCCCAGCGAGGGGATTTGAAGGACGCTGGCTATTTCAACACGCTCGTTACATCGTGGGGTAGAATACTATAGGCTCGCTTTGATAAAAGATTGTGCAGACAGATTCTTGGAGACACTCATGGCATCTACAGCAAGAACTTATCTTACACCCGGAGAATACCTCGCTTTTGAACATAAGGCGATTACTAAACACGAATACCTCAGCGGAGAGATAGTCGCGATGTCCGGAGCGAGTAACGCGCATAATCTCATCACTGGGGATATCTTCGCTGAACTTCACGGCCAGTTGAAAGGGGGGCGGTGCCTTGTCTACACGGGCGATATGCGCGTGAAGACTAGCGCTACGATATCGTACTTCTACCCCGATATTACAGTTGTCTGTGATAAACCACGCTTTGAAGATCGCACCTTCTACACGCTCCTCAACCCTATCGTTGTGGTAGAGGTGCTTTCTCCTTCAACTGAAGCGTATGATAGAGGTGAGAAATTCGCGCATTATCAGCAACTCGCGTCCTTGCAAGAATACGTCCTCGTTTCCCAAGACAAGGTTCACGTTGAACACTATCTTTGCCAAGGGTCCCAGTGGGCGCTAACCGAATTTCAGGAACTTGATGATGTCATGCGGCTCGTCTCAATTGCGTGCGAACTGCGTTTGCGGGACATCTACAGCCGAGTTGATTTGAGCGAGTGAAAAAACGGATTGCTAGGGTATCTTGTCTGAATGCGCGTCGCAGATTTCGCGGATTTTGGCATCTACTTAAAGCTCCGGGTGTGCCATAAGAAGTTGGGTTTCAACTCCGTTCCAATCCAAAAAGAAACCCGATTTTGACAGGTAAAAATCCCCGCCTTCTGTAAAATGCCCTGCAAAGCAGGGATATTTACCATCGCGGGGCATTATACCTCAACGGAAAAATCGGAGCAGAAACTGAATTGATGAAAGATCCAACCTACATGCTAAATTGACACCTATGAGACGTGCAAGAATCAGCACCGCTTCTTGGGTATAGACATTTCGCCCGAATATTACCAAACCGCAACAGTAAACAAACGGGACAACCAGAAAAAACTTGACGCAGCCAATAAGATATGCTATACTCTATGCATAATGAACGATTTTAACTTCATCGACCTCTTTGCCGGAATCAAAGGAATTACACCGGAAAAATGAAATCAAAATCCAGCAAATCCCTACTCATTTCAGTCCTATTGCACCTCAGCGTTGGCATCCTCGGATTCTTCTTCTGGTTTAGCACGAACCCGGCACGGGAAGCTGCCGGTATTAATGCCATGTTTATCATGGAAGAAAAACCGAAGGTGAGACGCGTAACACCGCCAAAGCGGGCACAAGTCCGACATCAAAAGACGCGGGACGTGAGTCAACCGCAACTCAAAATTCTCACCAGTAATCAGCCTGTCAGCAACCGAGGAGTCGTTTCTGCGGCGGAACCCGCACCGTTCCAACCGTTTGACACCAACAACTTGAGCGAGCCTATCGGCCCCACCGCAACAGCTGTTGAATTTGATGATGTACCCCGTGTGCAAAAGGGCGTCGAACGCCCGATTAAAAAGCAACCGAAAGCCAAAACGCGCCCTAAGAGCAGATTAGTTAAGTTCATTGAAGCGCAAGAAGGGCCACAACGCATTGTCTACTGCGTCGACCTGTCTAACAGCATGCAGAACCTGCCCGATTACAAACTCAGAAAGATTGTCAACCTCATGCGCGACTCGCTGACTTTCCTGGAACCGCACGATAGCTTTAACATCATGACGTTTAGTACCGAACTTGTCCTCTATCAAACAGGGTTTGTCCCTGTGACTGAGGAGAGGGTAACTGCATCGGCGGCGTATTTAGCCGACATTAAATCGCACATCCACACAAAAGGCACCGACCACGATATGTTAACGGCGTTGACAGAGATAGCAAAAACCGCGCCCACCATTGTTATCCTCTTTAGCGATGGCATCCCTACTACGATTGCGGGACCGGATCTCACCCTCGTCGGCAAGCACGCGACAGGCAACGGCCGCATTTTTGCCATGGGCATCGGAATGGCACCCAATTTCCCGGGTGCAGTGATGTTGAAACAGCTCGCCACTGTAAGCGAAGGAGACTTTTGGCTCGTTGATAGGTAGCACCTGTTGAATCTGTTGCTAGGTTTTATACATACATGATTGCACCATGCAGGCTTCTTTTCGTTAATCCGTAAGAAATACTCTCGAACCAAGTTGTGAGTGATTAGCGAACAACTTTTTTATTTTTTACATTAAGAAACCCGATTTTGACACAAAGGATAATACCCCCGCAAAGCGGGGGTGCTTGCCACCTGGAAAAATCGGAGCAGAAACTGAATTGATGAAAGACCGAACCATTTTTTCCAACGACAATCTGTTTGTTCTTCGCGGCTTAGATACCGCCTCCGTGGATTTGATTTATCTAGACCCGCCCTTCAATTCCAATCGGAACTACGCCGCACCTATCGGCAGCCAGGCAGCAGGGACAGCCTTTAAAGACACCTGGAGCCTGTCTGATGTGGATAACGCATGGCACGGCGAGATTGCCGACCGGGAGCCTGCATTGTATCAAGCCATTCACACCGCTGAGCTCACACACGGGAAAAGCATGAAGTCTTATCTGATTATGATGGCAGTGCGGTTGCTAGAGATGAAACGCGTCTTGAAAAAGACAGGGAGTGTCTATCTACACTGCGACGACACTGCTGTCCACTATCTGAAGGTAGTGATGGACGCGGTGTTCGGTAGCCGAAACTTCCGCAACGACCTGGCGTGGCGCAGGGCCGTATCCCACAACGATGCCCGCCGATTCGGGCGCAACCTCGACAATCTGCTGTTCTACGCGAACGGCAGCAAATCTATATGGAATCCGACAAAAAAGAGAGCAAATATATGCCACAAGATGCAAATCAACCTAATGTTATCGTTTTTTTCACCGATCAGCAGCGGTGGGATACCTCCGGGTTGCACGGCAATCCACTCGACCTGATGCCTAACTTCGACCGGATGGCACAGAGCGGGACACATGTTCATCGCTCCTTTACGTGCCAACCTGTCTGCGGGCCCGCACGTTCATGCCTACAAACGGGGTTATACGCTACTCGCACCGGATGCTTCCGAAACGGCATCCCGTTATCGCCAAACCTCAAGACCCTCGCACACCACTTCGGCGAGACAGGTTATGCCACCGGGTACATCGGCAAATGGCACCTCTATAGTGGCGGCACCGGACCTGGACCGGTGCCAGCCGAGCAGCGCGGTGGGTATGACTATTGGTTAGCATCCAACGTACTCGAATTCACATCCGATGCTTACCAAACAACCCTTTACGATAACGACAATCAACCCGTGCATCTCCCCGGTTATCGCGTGGATGCGCTCACCGATGCTGTCATACGGTACGTTGACAGGCACAAGAAAGAGCCTTTTTATCTTTTCACTTCATACATTGAACCGCACCATCAAAACCATCTGGACGATTATCCACCGCCGGATGGGTATCGGGAGCGGTATACAGGGAAGTGGATACCGCCGGACCTTGCCGCGCTGAGCGGGTCAACGCACCAGCACTTAGGTGGCTACTACGGCATGGTAAAAAGGTTGGACGAGGCACTCGGCAGGCTTTTGGATGCACTCAAAAGTCTCAACCTGCTTGATAACACGATTATCCTCTTTACCTCCGACCACGGATGCCATTTCAAAACCCGCAATAGCGAATACAAACGCTCATGCCATGAGAGTTCGATTCGTGTGCCAACTGCCTTCTACGGTCCCGGTTTCATCGGCGGTGGGCAAATTCAAGAGCTCGTCAGCCTCGTTGATCTGCCGCCGACGCTGCTGGATGCCGCGGGCCTCGTGGTACCCGGTGAAATGCAGGGGCGTTCCATTATGCCACTCCTCCGGGGCGAAACGGATGACTGGCCGGAAGAGGTCTTTGTCCAAATTAGTGAGGCACAGGTAGGGCGCGCTGTCCGTACCCAACGCTGGAAATACGGTGTGGATGCCCCTAATAAGCGCGGCGGCAGAGATGCTGGTTCTGACCGGTATGTAGAGCAATATCTCTATGATCTCCAGGCAGATCCGTACGAGTTGCGGAATCTCATCGGATTGCAATCCCATGAAATTGTCACAGCGGTGATGCGGGAACGACTCATTCGGCGGATGCTGGAGGCAGGCGAAGAGGCTCCGACAATCGACCCGGCACCCACGCAGAGAGGTGGACAACGCGGAGTCTCCGAAGCAGAAGCAAGAAGTTAATTGAGGGGGTCATAAATTCATTTTTTTCAGGGAGAAGGTGCCTCTTTTGTAGCGGAATCTGTTAGATTGCGTTGAATCCGCGCCCATCCGCTATTCAGGCACCAAGCATTATGAACCCCTTCAAATAATTGGATAATTTGGTATGAAGAATGGGCGATGAATCGCCAGACTACGAATCGCGCTGCTTGCACGACAGTCTTACATAAGAAGGCTCCGGCGAGATTTTTGCGGCTAAAAGGGTATCACCCCGCAAAGCGGGGAAAATACCACCTACGCCCAAATGCGACGTGCATTCACAGTTTTTACAACGACAGCAAGCATCATAGGAACTAGGCATAATTAAAAAAATGAAAATTACAGATGTCAAAACCCTAGTCATGGGGACAAGTTGGCGCAATTTAACCTTTGTTAAAGTTGAAACCGATGAAGGCTTGACCGGCATCAGCGAGGTGCGGATGAACAACCGCACAGACGCGCTTGTCGCCTATATTGATGGCGCGAAACGCCGACACGTCATCGGGAGCGATCCGTTCAACACCGAAGACCTTTATCAACGGATGTTTCGCAATGATTATGGGCGCGCAGGTGAAATCGTTGCGACCGGTATTAGCGTCGTTGAGGTCGCATGTTGGGACATTATAGGCAAAGCACTGAACCAGCCTGTCTACCGGTTGCTCGGTGGTGCCTGCCGTGATCAGATTAAGGCGTATGCCAACGGTTGGTATCGCGTGGAACGCGCACCCGAAGAGTTTCACGCCGCCGCCAAAAGGGTGCTTGAAAAAGGCTATAAGGCACTTAAGTTCGACCCGTTTGGTGCTGGCTATTACGAACTCTCTTATGAAGAGAAATTGAAATCCGTTGCGCTCGTTGAAGCAGTCCGAGATGCTGTCGGACCGGATGTCGAAATTCTCGTTGAGATGCACGGCAGGTTCAGCCCTTATATGGCGATTGAGATTTCTGCGGAATTGGAGAAATTCCAACCCAGTTGGGTGGAGGAGCCTGTGCCGCCGGATAACATTGCCGCGCTCGCAAAAGCAGCAGACAAGATTAACCTCCCTGTCGCCACCGGCGAGCGGCTTCACAATAAGTATGAATACCGCGAGCTGATTAACCTTCAGGCGGCGGACATCCTGCAACCTGACATCACGCAGACAGGCGGTTTGTTGGAAACCAAGAAAATCGCGGCGATGGGGGATATGTGCTATATGACGGTAGCACCCCATAACGTCGGCGGTCCCGTTTCTACTGCAACCGCTTTGCACTTTGCCGCTTGCACCACCAACTTCAAAATTCAGGAGCATTTCAACGATTTCTCCGAGGCGTGGGTGAAGGAAGCCGCAACAGGATGTCCTGAAGTGGTTAACGGCTATTTTAGCCTGCCTAATGGCCCTGGACTCGGCATGGAGTTGAATGAGGCCCTCATCGCTGAGCATCCCTATCGCGCAGGTTCATTTAACCTCTGGGAAGACGATTGGCACAAACGGGAATATTAGGTGCGGACTGTTCCACATGGGCAGGCGTACGTGCTTGTCCATACCCGCGCCCGTTTTAATAATGTGAGTTCGGAAACCTAAAAAGGACGAAAAACCTCAAGTCCACGGCGGTTTCTTGAAGCGTAGGAAACCTTTGTTGTCGCACCATCTGTTAGATTGGGTTACCTGTCGCAAACTGACATTTTTGCGGCTAAGGGTATTTACCCCGCTTTGCGGGGCGGATACCACCCTCGCCCAGATGCGACGTGCATCGCGCTACGAAATCGCGACGGAAACCTCTGGCATGGCCTGAAAAAACTTGCATTCGGAATCATTGTGTGGTATCCTTAATAGAGGCGTTGAGAAAAAAGCATCACCACACCGGCTGTTCCCAAATGTTCCTTGATTCAGTCGGTTCTATAGGAGAAGAAAAATGAGACATACAACGGAAATTGAAATCGCAAATCTAGCAGACGTAGTTTTGGCAAATAGAGGTGTTATCAACAGTGAAGATGTTCGCCGTGTCACCGTTAAAGACGCGCTCGTTGATACCGGCGCAACACGGTTATCCTTACCGCAGCCACTCATTGAACAGCTTGGTTTGACTCCCTTAAGCACAGCAAAGGCGAGAACAGCAAATGGCATAGTAGACCGGATTATTTATTCACTCCCCGTTTTCAAAACCCCATGCTTCAGCGTGGGGATGTAGAAAACGCAAAAAACATTTGCAACTTAGTTGCAAAATAGTGTATAATACTCACAGCATTGTTGGTAGAGATTTGCATCCGCGTCGCAAGGCGCGGTCTCTACCGCAGCCGTATGCAAACGGGAACAATGCTGGAGAAAACAATGCGAACCTTTAAATACAAAATACAATCTCATAAGCGTAACAGGCATTTGATGTCTAACACGCGTCTCATCAGTCAGGTGCATAACCACTTCATTGCTCTGTCCCGTAGGCACTACCGTATCTACGGAAAGTCTGAAGGTTACAAACGCGCGAATTACTATCGCCTCGCCAAGCACCTGACGAAGTTGAAGCGTCTTCCGAAGTATGCCCATTGGAAGAAACCTTACTCGTGGGCTTTGCAGGAGTGCCTGAAACGCATTGAACGTGGCTATATTAACTTCTTTGAGCGCCGGGCGAAGCGTCCTCCCAAGTTCAAGGGGTGGCGTAAATACCGCTCCATGACGTTTGCTGGCACGCAGGTTAAAATAGAACAGGTATCTGATAAATCGTGTGACAAAAGACGCGTCCCTGTGGGTAAGATACGCCTTGCTGGGCGTTGGTATCGCTTTTGGCTGCACCGTCCCCTCGAAGGCAACGTGAAACGTGTCACCGTGAAACGTGACACACTGGGCGATTGGTATCTCACCATCGTTACCGATGACGAAGGCTTGAGTCCCGAACCGAAGATGGGTCAGGCTGCTGGGTTTGATTTCGGTCTCAAAACCTTCCTCACCTGTTCCGATGGTAAGAAATACCCATCGCCACAATTCTACAAACAGTCGGCTGACAAAGTTGCAAAAGCCAACCGTGCTGTTTCTAAGAAACAACTCGGTAGCAACAATCGAGAACGCGCACGCAAACACTACGCCCGAACACACCGCAAGATCACTCGCCAACGCGAAGACCATCACTGGAAACTGGCATTGCACCTTGTCCGTCTGTTTGACGTGTGTTTCTTTGAGGACTTGAATCTCAAAGGTATGAAACGTCTCTGGGGGAAGAAAATCTCTGACCTCGGCTTCGGTGACTTCATGCAAAAGATACGGTGGCAGGCACACAAACGATGCAAGCGTGTGGAAACCATCGGACGTTGGGAGCCTACCACGCCGATATGCCACAATTGTGGACAGCGTGTGATGTTTCTGGAACTCAAAGACCGGGAGTGGTATTGTCATGTGTGTAAAACCCTGCATGATAGAGATGTCAACGCTGCAATAAACATTCTTAAGGTTGGGATATCAACCTTTGGCGGAGAGGAAGTAAAACCTGCGGATGCAGGTATTCCTTGTTGATACCACAATCCACTCTGCGGGCACGGTGGCTTTCCAGAGAAGCCCAGTGCTTTAGCACTGGGAGTATATCACTCAGAAGTCCGGTTTGTAATATTGGAGCGAGACGGAGCACTCCCGGTAACAAACCTCCCCGAGGATGCCCCTGTCCTTGTTGGACACATGGTTTTAGAACAACTGGACCTCTGTGTTGACATCAGAAAAGGGTTAATCTATAATCCAGACCACGACAACGAATGGATTGACGAGGCATGGTAACAATTATATGAGTTTTCACTATAAAGATGGGTATCTCTACTGCGAAAAATTGAAAGTTAAAGACATTCAGGAACGGGTACCCTACAGTCCATTTTATCTCTACAGCCTCGCGCAGTTGGAGGCGAATTATGCTGCATATCAGGAAGCACTTGCGGGCATTGACTCGATTATCGGTTATGCAATTAAGGCAAATAACAACCTCACCCTTCTCAAACGCTTAAGTACGCTTGGCAGTGGCGCAGTGCTCGTCAGCGGCAATGAATTGCGGATGTCGCTCGCGGCAGGGTTCGATCTGAAGCGAACTATCCTAAACGGCAACGGCAAAACGCTTGCGGAACTCAGCCTCGCTGTTGAACACGGGGTGCTGATTAACATTGACAGCGAATTCGATTTGGTGCACATCCAGCAGACAGCGAAACACCTTAACAAACCTGCAAATGTCCTCATCCGTATCAATCCTGATGTAGATGCGGAGGTTCATCCGTACGTTTCCACGGGCATCAAAAATTCCAAGTTCGGCATCCGCAATGAGCGGCTTAACTGGTTTTTAAACCACATTCGCAAGGATAATTTACTTAATTTAGTCGGTGTTCACTGCCATTTGGGTTCGACGATTAAGAAGGTGCGAATCTTTCGAGATGCCACCGAAATTATGCTTGTCTTCATGCGGGCGATTCAGGCGGAGGGCTTCTCGCTGCGCTACCTCAACATCGGTGGCGGCTTGGGAATTGACTACGAACGCACCGGTGAAGACATCCCGACACCGACGGATCTCATCGATTCGATCCGCGATCTGCTCCCCGAAGAGATTACGCTCATTATTGAACCCGGCCGCTCCCTTGTTGGCAATACTGCCGTGCTTGTCAACCGCGTCACGGGCGTGAAGACCAACGGTAACAAGCATTTCATCGTAACGGATGGCAGTATGTCAGAACTCATCCGACCGAGTCTGTACGATACGTATCAACATATCCAGTTTATCGAACCTATTGACGGAGGGGTTGAAACGTACGACGTGGTCGGCCCCGTCTGCGAATCCGCAGATTTTCTCGGCAAAGCGCGGGCACTTCCCACCCCTCACGAAGGTGCAGGGCTGGTTGTTTGTGACGCGGGTGCTTATTGTCACGCTATGAGCTCTAACTACAACCTGAAGATGCGCCCCCCGGAATATATCGTTGATGGCGATACCCTCACCTGTATCCGCCGCGTGGAGACGTTAGACGACTATCTGCGTCTGTTTGACGTGTAGGCGTGTGGCTGCGTTGCGCGTGCTGCCAGTAGGCGCGTTTGATTGGCTCATGTGTAGGGTTCACAGATTGCGCTACAAAAAAGACAACCGTTCCTCCAAAAATGCAATTCCCGGTGCCAGATTAATCTCATGTTCACCCTGAAAATGATCCAACACTAATCGACCGCGTTGCCCCGATGCCGCATAGATCTTCTCTAACTGCTCAAACGCCTCCAACGCATCCTCTTCAATAAAACACAAATCGTCCGAGCCGATCTGCACCATACACGCCCGCGGCGCGATAAGCCCTGCCACGTCCGCGATGTCCCCCGCCTTCCGCAGCCCGAACATAAACTGCGAACCACACGTATTTCCACGTCCCCGGTCATTCAGCGCGTCCGTCAATGTGCTCAGGTAACAAACGATAACCGCCGCCTTAATCCGCCGATCCAAGGCGGAAATGTACGTCGTCATCGTGCCGCCGAACGAACACCCCATGCACCCCAAGCGGCGGCCATCCACTTCCGGGCGAGACTGGAGATAATCCAAACACCGCTGTCCGTCTGATATATTTAACTGTAGCAGTTGGTAGCCGAAGTAGCCGAGTGCTAGATAGGCGACGTTGCATCCATCGCGCCCGGGCCGACGCACCCATTCATCTCGATCCTTCCGTTCGCCGAAGCATCGCCAATCCGGTGCTAACGTCACGAAGCCGCGCCTCGCCAATTCCACAGCGTACTGTTTCTGATAATCCTGCACGATGCCGACTGCCCCATCTTTCCCGACTCCGTGCCCGTGTGCACACAGCACCGCGGGGGCCGGGTTCTCCGCACTGGCACTATCTGGGATTAAGACGTACGCTGGAATCGAAGAAAACGCATCTGGGTTAAAGATGATCTTTTCCTGTGTGTAGCCATCATGTTGTGTCTGCTTCAAGGTTTCAACTTCTAACGGCACTGCTTCCGGCTTTCGCCCTAGGTCGCTAACGAGGTTGCGCCGGAATTTCCTTCGCCACGCTTGCCATTCCGTCTTGGTTGTCCCGTTGAAATGGAGGGGCGGCGTTGCTTTCAGAAGTTGTTCAACCCCCTGTTCCGCGGTCAAAAATCGCTGTACTGCCATAATTATGCCTCCTATCGTTATCTATTTTTGCGTCGTTATCCGCCGGTTCGGCCCCTCGCTTTGTAAATGTTTCTTCTGCACGTTGGAGCCTCTCTAACTCAAGCGGTTAGTAATAGAGAGGGATGTCGAACCCTAAATTGGGCACATCATAGACACGAATAGTTGGTTCTAACTGACGAGGGATGTGTGGAAGGCTCTCCTCAAAGCATTTGTAATCGTGTCTTAGATAGAAATTCAACATGTGCCAAAAACGAGTAAAAGAATGGTAACACGTCTCCTGCATTCTATCAACAAGATTAATCACAATAGGGCTTTCGCAATTCTTCCAACCTTAATTTTTCTTGCTTTTTACAGTTTTCCATGTTATAGTAATCTCATGAACGAAACCTTGCTCAGCGTCCAAAACCTCAAAACCTATTTTCGCACCCCGGAAGGGCTTGCACGTGCGGTTGATGGCATCTCTTTTGACATCAAGCCGAACGAGATTTTCGCGCTCGTCGGTGAGTCCGGGTGTGGAAAAAGCGTCACTGCGCTTTCCCTCATTCAACTGGTTCCACAGCCGACTGGGTACATCGCAGGCGGTGCCATCTACTACAAGGGGCAAGACATCACGCGCCTCCCCGACATCGAAAAACGGAAGATTCAGGGCAATGACATCGCCATGATCTTCCAAGAGCCGATGACCAGCCTCAATCCCGTTTTCACCATCGGCAACCAGATTTCAGAGGCAATCCAACAGCACCAAAACCTCCACGGTACTGCCGCACGGAACGCGGCGATTGAGATGTTGGACCTCGTCGGTATTCCTGAACCCGTTGCCCGTTCTGATGAATACCCGCACCAAATGTCCGGCGGCATGAAACAGCGCGTTATGATTGCGATGGCACTCTCCTGTCGCCCTGGACTGCTCATTGCCGATGAGCCCACAACTGCCCTGGATGTCACCATCCAAGCGCAGATTCTTGAACTCATCCAACGCCTCCAGCAGGAATTGCAGATGGCGGTCCTGCTCATCACGCACGACTTGGGGGTTGTTGCGAACATGGCAGACCGCGTCGCTGTAATGTACGCCGGAAAAATCGCCGAGATAGGCACGTGGCAACAACTCTACAAGACACCGCGGCACCCCTATACCCTCAAGCTCTTGGAATCGACACCAGCGCGTCATAAGCGCGGCACCCAGTTACACACAATCACAGGCAGAGTACCCAAGGCTACCGAATATGGAGACGGTTGTAGGTTTGCCGAACGGTGCCCCGAGTTCATGGAGGGATGCAAGCACATTGTCCCGACGTTGCATGCCCTTGAAGAAGGACATAACGTCGCCTGTCATCTGTATAGTCCTGAACCGCCGTTTGCCGCGTCAACCGAGGTGCGCGCTTGGACAGAACGCCTACAAGGAGAGGGGGATAAAGAGGTGCGCGCTTCGACAGCACGCCTACAAGAAGAGGCGGCACCAATTGAGCGGCAGACGCAAGAATCGGAACATCATGCGCAGCTTCAGGTGAAAAATCTCTGTGTCCACTACCCAATTCAGAAGGGCATCTTCAAACGCACTGTTGGGTATGTCTACGCCGTTGATGATGTGACGCTGACTATTCCGCGCGGCAAAACGCTTGCCCTCGTCGGCGAATCCGGCTCTGGCAAAACCTCCCTCGGCAAAGCTATCCTCCGGTTGGGCGTACCTGTCAAAGGCGACCTCGTCTATGACGGTGTTGACATTGCCTCCGCTACGCGGGAACAACTACATCCTTATCGGAAGCAGATGCAGATCATCTTCCAAGACCCCTACGCTTCGCTGAATCCGCGGATGCCCGTGGGCGATATTATTCAGGAGGGAATGCAGGCACACAACATCGGGGCATCTCCATCGGAACGCCGAGAGCGGGTTGCAGAACTGATGCAGCGCGTCGGCTTATCACCCGATATGGTAACGCGCTACCCCCACGAATTCTCCGGCGGCCAAAGGCAACGCATCGGCATTGCCCGATGTCTCGCTGTCTCCCCCGAGTTCATCGTCTGTGATGAGGCTACCAGCGCGCTGGACGTGTCGGTCCAAGCCCAAATCCTGAATCTGCTCAAATCCCTGCAAAATGACTTTAATCTTACCTATCTGCTCATCACGCACAACCTCTCCGTTGTTGAATACCTCGCGGATGAGGTGGCAGTGATGTATCTCGGACGTATTGTGGAACGGGGGACAACCGAAGAAATTTTTGATTCGCCCAAGCATCCCTACACGCGCGCACTCCTCTCCGCTGTACCCAAGATGGACCCAGAGACTGGCGTTGAAAAGATCCGATTAGAGGGCGATGTGCCTTCGCCCATCAATCGCCCGGCGGGATGTTATTTTCATCCGCGTTGCCCGGAGGTGATGGCCCATTGTAAGGATAAGTATCCAGACGAAACGAATTTCACGCAGACGCATTCATGCCACTGTTATCTGTATCAAAATGGAGAATAAAACCCAATTAAGCAAATTTCAGTATTAAACTTTATTTTTTCAAGCGGTGAGAAAAGAAGGGGCTAGAAGACTGGAGATTGAAATAAAATGTTTCATTTTTAATTCCTTCCCACCTTCCTTGAAATACAGAATTGATTTCTAAAATTGAATTAAAATGGAGGAATCCCTGTTTTTAAGGAACAGGGTATCAAGAGACACATGCCAAAAATCAAAATACTCTCTGCAGATGTTGCCAATAAAATCGCTGCAGGCGAGGTCGTCGAACGGCCTGCATCTGTTGTCAAAGAACTGGTAGAAAACGCGATGGACGCGGAAAGCACGAACATCCGCGTCGAAATTCGCGCCGGCGGAAAACGCCTCATCCGCGTCTCTGATAATGGAACCGGCATGGCACGGGAAGATGCACTTCTCGCTTTGGAACGCCACGCAACCAGTAAAGTCAATCGCATAGAAGACCTTGAGAAGATGCAGACCTTTGGGTTCCGCGGTGAAGCGTTGGCAAGCATTGCATCCGTCTCACAGTTTGAACTTCTCACCCGCACCGCCGATGCTATTGAGGGAACAAAGGTTAACGTTGAGGGCGGCGTCTTCCGCTCTGTCCAAGAGAGTGGCTGCTCACCCGGCACCCACATGACAATTAACAATCTCTTTTACAATGTACCTGCACGCCTCAAGTTCCTCAAGACAGATACCACCGAAGTGAACCATATCACGAATCAGGTGACGTGGGCTGCGCTGGCGCATCCAAACATCCAATTTTCGCTATCGCACAACAGCAGGTCGATACTGGATGTGCGTGCCTGCGATTCGCGCATGGAACGCGTACGCCTCCTATACGGCAAGGAATTCGCTGAAAACCTCATCGAATTTGAGGAAGAACTGCCAGACTTGAAACTGTACGGCTTACTTGGAAAACCCGAATTTACCAAGCCCAATCGTGAGTATCAACTCTTTTTCCTTAATCAGCGTCCTATTCGCAGTCGTATTATCAGTGCTGTGCTCACGGAAGCCCTCGGCGCAATGATTCCCAAGGATAGGCACGCGGTTTCCCTACTTTTCCTAACGCTAGCACCAGAAGCGGTCGATGTCAACGTGCACCCTGCCAAAATTGAGGTGCGCTTTCGGAACGAACGCATGGTTTACAGCGGCCTCGTCCGGATGCTGCGTGCTGCTATTCATAAAGCGAAATATATCCCGAAAATCGAAACGCCTATTGAAGCGTCGCAAGCCTCGCCTGAGGCAAAAAGTACGACTGCCCACCCATATCAAGGGCGCACCACTGGTAAGGAGATTTCCACGTTCCAGCACCGCCCGCGCCAGCCAGCAGGCGGAGAAACTGAGGCACCGCAGTCAGAGGGAGCAGAAACTACAGAAAATCACCCACCGGCAGCCACACCCTCCCCAGCAGACGAGGTACCAAAGCAGGAACTTAAACCGACCGGCACTGTTGTGCAACCACCGCAACACCCAATTCCTGAAGGATCGAAGCTCCAATTGCTCGATTTTGACGCTGTTGAACTGAAGACGAACCTCTTTAAAACCTATATTGTTGCTGAGGCAAAAGATAAAATCTTCTTCATCGACCAGCACGTCGCCGCCGAACGCGTGCTTTATGAACGATTCGTCCACCAGTTAGAAGAAGACGGCATTCCCGTGCAGGGACTGTTGCTCCCTGTCACCTTAGAATCCACACCGCAGCAACTCGGTGCCCTGAAAATTCACGGAGCCCTCTTCAAAAAACTCGGATTCGATTTGGAGGAATTCGGTGGGAACACTATCCTAATTCGAGCAATTCCGTCGCCACTGCCAACCCGCGTCGCCGCGCAGACTGTCACTGACTTGCTAGACAAACTCCCGGAACAACCACATACCGACGTGCAGATGCCCCAGGCACTTGAGGATGCTTTGGTAACGCTCGCCTGCAAATCCGCTGTCAAAGCTGGGGATACATTGGATACTAAGGAGATGATTAACCTCGTTCGGGAGCTATCCGAGGCGAAACTCCCCTTCAATTGTCCACACTCACGTCCAATTATCATTGAAATGGGGCGCGATGAATTGGAACGCCGCTTCCACCGGTAAAAAATCGTTCCTTCCCTTGTAGGCGCGCTTTCCAAACGCGCCTACGGGTACCGAAGCATTTCCATCGCCGCGATGTCACGCAGATGATTGAAAATGCCAATGTTGAGTTCACAACTGCAGCATAAAGGGGTCACAGGGAGAGCATAACCCGGAATTCAACCCCGAAGTCTACCGCCCTCACGTCCCGAAATTCGAAAACGAATAGGCACTGCCCCGCGCCCCACTATGCAAATTTTTGCAGAGTTAACTATGCAAATTTTTGCATACTGCGCAAATTTTTGCATAGTTGGAAAATGCCGCTATCCCATAACAGTGGGATTTCTTACATTGGCACGATAATTGCACTTACGTCAAGTGAAACGGAAGCGGCGCATTCATGCAGCGGCGTTTTACGATTTTGAAATTAGAGGAGGATACCTATTTATGAAGCATGTACTGTTTTTTCTCAACCTTTCTTTGACGTTGTTATTTGTCCTGAGCGGGTGCCTCTCTGTGCCATCAGAACGAGAGCAAGAGCAGCACACTACGACTGTCACTGTGACAAAGAAACCTGTCATAAGTCGAGGACAAGGGGTGGCCACAAGAAAGGTACCTTGGACAAAAGAGGTTCCTGTCGAAAAAGTAAATCCTGAAACGGGTATCAAAGAGTGGACGACAATCACTCTCAAAGGAGAGAACACCGTTCTTTACTCATACACGTGGTATAGGGTTGATGGCGTCGAGGTTACCTCTTCACATTATCCCGATGCCTGGTATCATCGTTTCTTAAAAGATTCACCGGAAACACCATAGGAGATAATCACATGAAATTCTCAAAGCAGAAAAAAGAGAAGATGTTCATGTTTTTAGGTGGCATTGTATTTATCCTTGTGGGCGCTTTTTCTTTCCGCTATTACTATGCCCATAACATCTCGCATCCGACACCTCTGCCATCACAAACATTCTCGGACGAGCATCCACATCCACATCCACATCCACACGCCGATAATCCTTCTACCTCCGTGCCAAAGGATAATAGAGAGGTGTCCGGCTCGGAGGAAAAGGGCAAGGAAGCCGCCGAACCAAACGGCACCACAGTGGAAAACGAGAAATCAGTTGAAGAAAAACCCAAACGGAGGAAGTTAGGGGAAAAGGGAATGCACGCCGCTTACCAACCCGCGCTTCAGTTGAAAGATTCAGACCCCGGACTTGCTATTGAGAAGATGCACGACATCGCAAAAGAACTCGGAGATGGCGACCCAGAGTTGACAGAGTACTTTCATCTCGAAGGCCACATCCGATTCAACGAGCTTCCGGATAGAAACCAAAGTTATTTATCCATAGCAGATGGCGTTCGTTATCTAGAACTAAAGGAGAAATTTTTCGGGTTAAACGAGGCACAGGAAAAAAACCTACACGAAGGGCGAGAGGGGCTCAGGTGGAACCGGGAAGGAAAAGAAGTCGTCCGACAGATCGAGCCCATCATATTCATCCGTAAGTGGATGAAAGAAAATGCCCCAGCGGAATGGGATCTTGTGGACACACGATACACCGAGTTGGTACATGAAGGGGTGCCCGCCGCTCCCCTCTCTGAGAATTTCCCGACGATCCCCGAGCGCGTAGATGCGCATTATAAAAATTTCTTAGAATCCCTAGAACAACTCCCGGACAACTCCGTAACCCTCTCCACGCTGTATGAAAATTCGCATGAAGAGGCAAAGGACTCTCTCTACTCCGAACAGTCCGAAATACAGCCCGCACAACCCATCCCCGACGTTCCCCCGACACATACGTGGGAGACAACACATGAACCTCCTCCCCCCGTGGATGTACCCGGAGCGGAGAGACAGGTAGATGCCGAGGAAGTCTCTCATAGGTTGTCGGCCACTGCACATTTACTTGGTGCCGAAGATGAAACAGATTTTCAGGAACGTCTAACAGGATCCTTGCGCGCGCAATTTCCACAGGAACGTTTAACACAGGCTTTAAAAACCTTACAGAAACACGGGCCTGTGGAAGGATTAAAACGGATTCAAGAGAACGATCCGGAAATTGCATCGGAAATACAAAAAATGTCCCGAAATCAGCGTTAATCAACCGCTGCGTGTAGGACACCCAGAGATTCCTTCTTGAGCATATTTTGAACGTATCCTTTTCAGTGAGAAACAGACTCCCAGAACTGATACTCGTATTCGTTTTGCTGTCATCTTTCAGCCTAAAACTGAATCATCTTGGGCATCACCGTTTCGGGACCATTGATGAATGTTGCCACGCACTCGTTGCGAAGAACCTTCTCAAGCACCCCTTTAAACCGACACTGATTGATGAGCCTTATATTTTTTACGCAGAGACGGGGTGGGGGGGCAACCATGTTTGGCTTCATAAACCGATACTTCCGCTATGGCAAGGTGCCCTGTCCTTCTTTTTTTGCGGGGTTTCCACGTTTGCTTTTCGGTTGCCGAGTGCGATCTTAAGCACCTTAGCCGTTTTGCTCACCTATCTGATAGGTGAGCAACTCTTCTCGCGCCGTGCTGCACTTATAGCCGCCTTTGCTCAGGCATTCTCATACTTCATCATGAATTTGGTGCAAGGTTACCAATTTTCAGATGCTGTTGACATTTCGTTACTGTTCTACTGTGAATTGGGCATGTATGGCGTTATCCGATTGGTAAAAACAGGCAAATGGCGTTTCGCATGGATGGCCGGTATCGGACAAGGGCTTGCATTTCTCTCTAAAACATATCCCGCGTTCATTATTACAGGTGTAGCCCTCGCTGCCTTGCTGTCCCCTAGACTTTTGTTAGCAAAAAAGGGGGAGTGTCGACTTCACTGGTTTCATTTACTAGCGATATTAGGTATTACAGGAGTTGTCGCGGGGCCTTGGAAGCTCTATACCGCAATACAGTTTCCAATAGAGTTCAAAATAGAACATGACTATATTTTTAGGCATCTGACAGAGAATATTGAGTTCTGGGGTGCACCTTGGCACAGGGTGTTAATTTACACGGATCGGATATTCGACTGCTTCTTTATACCCGTGGCTGTAGCCGTGTGTGGGGGTGTTACCCGTCTATTCCGAGAAAAACACATGGGACGCACACTTCTGTATGCTTGGGGCATCGGCGTTCTGGTTCCTTTTCTGCTTGCCACGACAAAAACACCCAGTGCCACGCTTATTAAAGTGCCCGCTTTTTACCTGATATTCGGTGATTTCGTTGTACGAACAGTCCAGCGAAAAGCTGAAGATACGCGTGTGCATCGATGGTTTAGAAAAGGGTGGCTCGTTACACTCTGCTTTTTTAGCCTCATGACGATATACATGGCATACGACTCAACTGCTAGGAATGCGGACACGAAAACGTTGTTGGAAACCGCTACTTTTGCGGAGAAACATCTCCCGCCCAACGCTGTGCTCCTTGTTGAGATTAATGGGAAAAACCCT
Organism: uncultured Poribacteria bacterium; assembly: GCA_958295855.1. GTDB lineage: Bacteria > Poribacteria > WGA-4E > WGA-4E > WGA-3G > CATQHH01. The sequence goes on from OY282383.1 coordinate 4,198,267, forward strand.
GCGGACCATTGCGATGCACACTACCTCATGTTCCTCACCCCCTTCACTGCACACGCCTATTACTCAGAACATGCCTACAAAGCAATGAGCCGCCAGGTGGAAAAAAACGGAGGAGTCCCCTATGTTGTCACCGAGAGCGAACTCCCGCTTCCTGTCCTTTTCAAAAGCGAAAAGGATAAACGAAAGTTGTATGCACTGCTACATACGCCTATAGCCCCCGACGAAAATAAGAAATAAACACGCAACCCGATGCCAATGCCCAACTCGTTGGGTTATTGACAGAAACGAAAATATTATGATAAAACTTCAGCGCGTTGTCCTCTTGTTTGTGCTAGTGGCACTCATCCTATTGACGTTTTTGCCGCGGACACTTTCGCTCTCCAAGCATTGGGCCAGCGACGAAGATTTGTGGATGCAGCGATCCCATACCTTCTTTTTCGCCTTGAAAAACGGAAAATTCAAAGAGACGCTTCCCGCATATCATCCGGGTGTGCCAACCATGTGGCTTGGGAGTCTAGCATTATGGAGCACGTATCTGACGAATACCCCTGTCAAAAGCGATGTTGAAGACACAGACTTTTACACGCCTGCGATGCTAGCCCGCGTCCGTTTACCCATCGCTGTTGTAACAGGCTCGTTAATTTGGCTGATAGGTTTTTGCGTGTATCGCCTCTTTGGGAAAGTGCCTGCAATGTTATCTATTGCGTTGTTATCGGTGGAGCCTTTTCTGCTTTCAGAGTCTCGACGCGCACACACCGATGCGTTGACAGCACTTTTTCTCTTTTTATCGCTCCTCTTATGGTTGTGCGCTCTCGAAAGCAATCTGTCACGGCGACGGTATATCGTTTTTTCTGGTATTAGCTTTGCTCTCGCCTGTCTCACTAAAAGCTATGCCTGCACGCTTATTCTATTTATACCGCTGGTGTGCGGGTGGTATGCTAAAGAAAATAATCTCTGCGTGTCCAGGATGATGTGGAGTGTTTTGCTCTGGCTTATGATGATACTCGCAACAGCAGTGGGCATTTGCCCGTATCTGTGGACGCGCATGGCGACGTTGGTTCTCTGCACTTTCGGGGGGGCACTGCTCCTGTGGAGTTGGCGAACACTCGCGGCCACAGATACGCCTAAACTCACGCACACGGCTTTTGAGGTACTCGTCGGGATATTCTTCGTTGTCGTGGGATACACTATCACCGCAAGTGCTCCAGTGGTTACCACTATTCTTGAGAGAATGTTTCACGCAGCGGCGGAGTCACATGAGTTACCCAAGCAGTTTTTAGGGAACATTCTCCACAATCCTGGGTGGCTCTATTTTCCCGTCGTCACAGGGGTGTGGAGTGGCGTGTTGACGTTGCCCCTGATAGGTGTTCCTGTGTGGAATGCAGCGGCACAACGCAAAAAGAAAAATAACACAAAACGAGATAATGAAAAATCTAACGATTTTTCATCTCACCGCATGTTTCGTTTTACTATTGTACTCGTGCTGTTCGTCCTATTTTACCTCATTGGACTGAGCATCGCAGCAAAGAAAATATCAAGATACCTTGTGATTTTCCTACCGGCAATGAGTGTTTTGACAGCACTCGGTGCAACGCACCTTGCCCAACATTTCACGCGAAAATGGGTCGGTTATGCTTTACTTGTGTCTGTTTTTCTTTTGCAAGCTGTGCCGGTCCTACGACTCCACCCCTATTATCGCACCTACTATCACCCACTATTATCTGGAAAGTGGGTCGCAGAAAATACAACGTGTATCACTGGGGCAGGATTAGACTTAGCAGCAGACTATCTGAATGCAAAACCAAATGCGGAAAACATACAGGTGCGTTCGACGTGGTTCAGCAAAGACTTTGGGAATTACTTCGTAGGCGACATGCTACAGCGGCACCAGCAGACTCACGAAACTTCGCAGGACTTCGACTACGATATTGAGTATCTCCGTGATAAACAAGTCGCGGGGAAAATCCCGCGAGATGCTCCAGAAAACTATCAAATCCATAGTTTTCTGCGCCCCGGCAGAACCTTACAGCGAGAACTTGAACATGTCGTCACCTTAAATGGCATCGACTATGTGTGGATATATCGGATACTTGATTCTCCGCCCGAAAACGCCCCCGAACCCCCACACGAAAACGTCACCCCCGTGAAGTGAATGGAGCCATTTTATGGCAGCAACGCCTCATTTCCGAATGTCCATCATCATCCCGGCGTATAACGAAGCCGAGTCTTTGCCAGATTTACTCGGCAACATAGAAGCCACGATAAAGACGCACGGATACGCTGCGGAAATCATCGTTATCAACGATGGCAGCACGGATGCGACAGCTGAAGTCCTCACTGCCCTGACCGCGGCACCTCACCTCCACGGGGACTTGCATCGGTATATCCCGATCTTCGTGCAGTCCGCGGGTTTTTCCATGAGTGAGGTGAAGGTCAAACACCATCGTCGGCGTTTTGGCAGACGCAAATATGGGCTGAAACGGATTCCCAAAGGCTTTTTTGATTTGATCACAGTGTTGTTCTTGACGCACTACAAAAGTCGGCCGCTGCACTTTTTCGCGGGCATCGGGAGTCTTTTTATCTTCAGTGGCATGGTGGTGCTTGCTGTCCTGACGGCGTTATACTTTTTGCCGCTCATAGAACTGCCACGTCTGCCTCTTGGCATCGCCGGAGGTTTTTGTCTGTTGACAGGTTTTCTGCTGACAGGTCTGGGGCTTTTGGGTGAACTGCTGGTGGCGTATCTCAGAGAGATGGGTAAAGAATGAAAACCCTCCGCCAATACATCGGCATCGTCATTGCCTGTATACTTCTCTATTTTCTCCTCAAACCGTTTGTGGAGACACACACCGAAGTCAAGGGTGCCACGTTTAGTATACAGTGGTTCTGGCTGTTGTGTTCCTTTGGTGCAATCCTCTTTTACCGGAGTGCGTATATTTTTCCTTTTGCGACGTTGCTGAGTGGGATGAGAGAGACACGTGTCCCTTTTCGCACTGCCTTTACCTTGTTCCATCTTGCCAATATCACGCGCTACCTTCCCGGGCGTATCTGGGGCTTTGTGAGACTGCTGTCGCTGAGTGAGCGTTTCGGTTTGAGCAAAACCGCCGTCGGCTCTGCCGTGACCTTACATGTCGGCATTGAAACCGCACTCGGTGGACTAATCGGTGTGTCCTTGATGTTTTCAGAGCCGATGCGTGAAACGGTTCTCCGCGTTTTTGAGACGTTGAGTGCAAACGCCAGCCCACTTTTGCCGATCGCCGTCGTCGGTCTTTTTATCGGGGTTGTGTTTCTGCTGGCAGCCGTCTCGTCAAAAGCGCGTCATTTTCTGAAAACACTCCGCGCCACAGGTCAACCGTTATTTTCAAAACCGTTTCGGCGTCGCTGGCTGCTCCTCTTTGTGAGCCATCTCCTGCTGTGGTGCTGTCAAGGGCTGGCTTTTTTTCTCTTTGTCAAAAGTGTCGCGCCCGTGCTGTGGAGAGACGCTTACCTTCTCACCGCCATTTTTGCGTTTGCATGGGGTGTTGGGTTTTTAAGTTTCTTGACCCCCGGGGGTTTAGGCATTCGGGAAGGATTGCTCGCCGTGCTGTTAGCAAACTATATGCCGGTTTCACAGGCAACGCTCGTTGCGCTGGTGTGTCGGGTGTGGATGCTTTCTGCCGAGATGCTTTTGGCTCTCATCGCTTTTTTGATCGACCGGAAAATGAGAGGTGCACCAAACACCTAAAACGGAGCGCCATCGTCTGCGGTCTGTTTTGCGTTTGCATCTACCTGTTCACGCCCCGAAATTCGAAAACGAATAGGCACTGCCCCGCGCCCCACTATGCAAAAATTTGCAGAGTTAACTATGCAAATTTTTGCATACTGCGCAAATTTTTGCATAGTTAGAAAATGCCGCTATCCCATAACAGTGGGGTTTCTTACATTGGCACGATAATTGCACTTACGTCAAGTGAAACGGAAGCTGCGCATTCATGCAGCGGCGTTTGACGATTTTGAAATTAGAGGAGGATACCTATTTATGAAGCATGTACTGTTTTTTCTCAACCTTTCTTTGACGTTGTTATTTGTCCTGAGCGGGTGCCTCTCTGTGCCGTCAGAACGAGAGCAAGAGCAGCACATTACGACTGTCACTGTGACAAAGAAACCTGTCATAAGTCGAGGACAAGGGGTGGCCACAAGAAAGGTACCTTGGACAAAAGAGGTCCCCATCGAAAAAGTAAATCCTGAAACGGGTCTCAAAGAGTGGACGACAATCACTCTCAAAGGAGAGAACACCGTTCTTTACTCATACACGTGGTATAGGGTTGATGGCGTCGAGGTTACCTCTTCACATTATCCCGATGCCTGGTATCATCGTTTCTTAAAAGATGCAGATGCCTGGTATCATCGTTTCTTAAAAGATGCACCGGAAACACCATAGGAGATAATCACATGAAATTCTCAAAACTGTTTTTTCTCAACCTTTCTTTGACCTTGTTATTTGTCATGAGCGGGTGCCTCTCTGTGCCGTCAGAACGAGAGCAAGAGCAGCACACTACGACTGTCACTGTGACAAAGAAACCTGTCATAAGTCGGGGACAAGGGGTGGCCACAAGAAAGGTACCTTGGACAAAAGAGGTCCCCATCGAAAAAGTAAATCCTGAAACGGGTATCAAAGAGTGGACGACAATCACTCTCAAAGGAGAGAACACCGTTCTTTACTCATACACGTGGTATAGGGTTGATGGCGTCGAGGTTACCTCTTCACATTATCCCGATGCCTGGTATCATCGTTTCTTAAAAGATGCAGATGCCTGGTATCATCGTTTCTTAAAAGATGCACCGGAAACACCATAGGAGATAATCACATGAAATTCTCAAAGCAGAAAAAAGAGAAGATGTTCATGTTTTTAGGTGGCATTGTATTTATCCTTGTGGGCGCTTTTTCTTTCCGCTATTACTATGCCCATAACATCTCGCATCCGACACCTCTGCCATCACAAACATTCTCGGACGAGCATCCACATCCACATCCACATCCACACGCTGATAATCCTTCTACCTCCGTGCCAAAGGATAATAGAGAGGTGTCCGGCTCGGAGGAAAAGGGCAAGGAAGCCGCCGAACCAAACGGCACCACAGTGGAAAACGAGAAATCAGTTGAAGAAAAACCCAAACGGAGGAAGTTAGGGGAAAAGGGAATGCACGCCGCTTACCAACCCGCGCTTCAGTTGAAAGATTCAGACCCCGGACTTGCTATTGAGAAGATGCACGACATCGCAAAAGAACTCGGAGATGGCGACCCAGAGTTGACAGAGTACTTTCATCTCGAAGGCCACATCCGATTCAACGAGCTTCCGGATAGAAACCAAAGTTATTTATCCATAGCAGATGGCGTTCGTTATCTAGAACTAAAGGAGAAACTTTTCGGGTTAAACGAGGCACAGGAAAAAAACCTACACGAAGGGCAAGAGGGGCTCAGGTGGAACCGGGAAGGAGACGAAGTCGTCCGACAGATCGAGCCCATCATATTCATCCGTAAGTGGATGAAAGAAAATGCCCCAGCGGAATGGGATCTTGTGAACACACGATACTTCGAGTTGATACATGAAGGGTTGCCCGCCGCTCCCCTCTCTGAGAATTTCCCGACGATCCCCGAGCGCGTAGATGCGCATTATAAAAATTTCTTAGAATCCCTAGAACAACTCCCGGACAACTCCGTGACGCTCTCCACGCTGTATGAAAATTCGCATGAAGAGGCAAAGGACTCTCTCTACTCCGAACAGTCCGAAATACAGCCCGCACAACCCATCCCCGACGTTCCCCCGACACATACGTGGGAGACAACACATGAACCTTCTCCCCCCGTGGACATCCCCGGAGCGGAGAGACAGGTAGATGCCGAGGAAGTCTCTCATAGGTTGTCGGCCACTGCACATTTACTTGGTGCCGAAGATGAAACAGATCTTCAGGAACGTCTAACAGGATCCTTGCGCGCGCAATTTCCACAGGAACGTTTAACACAGGCTTTAGAAACCTTACAGAAACACGGGCCTGTGGAAGGATTAAAACGGATTCAAGAGAACGATCCGGAAATTGCATCGGAAATAGAAAAAATGTCCCGAAATCAGCGTTAATCAACCGCTGCGTGTAGGACACCCAGAGATTCATTCTTGAGCATATTTTGAACGTATCCTTTAGGTTAGCACCTTACAGGTTTTTATGGTTGCCAAGTCCTTCCGTCTTGCATAAATCCCTGTAATGAATAATAACCCGGAGGTCCTGTATGTTACGTGATATTCTCACAAACAAAGGCGTACTCGCGGCACTCGTTTTCTTTGTGCTAATCGTCGGCGGTACCCAACTCTATAGTTGGCATGTCCGACGTAGCACCAAAGCAGCAGAGGCGAGAATACAGCAGTTTGTACAACAGCTTGAAAACAAGAAAGAGCAGCACACCGCACAGCATGCTGGGGATGCCACAGAGACACCCGAACCCTCGGAAACATTCCTTGAAACCGATGACAAGCAACCGATGTCTGACGAGAAAGCGGAGGTGACAGATGAGAATTCCGAGGGTCTTGGCTCTGGGGAGGCTTTCTTACCAGACGATATGACGCTCGCAGACGAGGAAGAAACCGCCGAGGTTCGCTTATCACCTCATGGCTTTGGGCCATACCCCGAAATACCAGAGGGCGCGCCGATAGGCGAATTTGACGAAAAGAACAGCGTCAACAGGGAACTGCTTCGCCGCGTTGCTGTAAAAAAATGGAACGAAGGTGAAAGATTCCTTGGCTCATCTATGAGCAACGGAAGAGTCTATCTACACTACCCAAACACTTTATACATAAAGTGGGGCGAACGAATAGACCCCCTTGATGGAACCGTTTACCGTCAAATCCGCAGGGCGAAGGGGGCAGGGGATGTAGAACTCACACCTGAACAGATGGAGAGGGGAGAAATACCTCAAGGAATAAAAGTCATCGATTTTGATTCGGGGGGATTAGATCCCTATGAAGTTTTAGATTTACCTTAGATAGAACCCAGATGGGACACTAGAGTTTTACAAAGCGCGTAACTCCGCCTATCGTATCATCCCGTATGTCTATGGATATGTGTACGCAGAGATCCGCAGCGAGAACTACGTCGCGGATGAACCAACTATCCCAAGTGGAAATATTACGGTTACTTTGCCATCTCTCATAGAGGCTCTGAATAGTTCAAGAAGTTCTTCCTCACGCTTTTCAGGGAACGCATAGGACAAGCGGAGATATTCAGCGATGAGCGCATCGAAGGAGCTGATGTACTCAAAGTAGAACATGCCAAGTGTACCGTCTGCTAGCTTTTCAGCAAATGCAGCTTGGAGTTTCTCAAGGTTTTCCAACAAGATGGGCTCATCGAGGTTTTCTTGGCGATATATGTCCACCAAATCCACCCACAATTCCTTTCTAAAACCGAGTTCTTCTTTGAAGATCTCTTCAGAGGCAATGAATACGGTAGAAAAATCGTCTGCTGCTTCTGCCTTTTGGTATGCTGCTATGCGTCTTTCATTAACCCCTTCCATTGCCGCTCGCGCTTTTTCCAAAGCGTTCTGTGAAGGGGCAACAACTTCCATGATGGGTTCCTTCACAATTTCCATCGCCGGTTGTTCACAACCGGTAAGCAGGGGTACTGCACCGAATATTAATGCAATCAGTAGCGTCATAAATTTCAAATTTTGACTCCTTTCTCATACCAGATTAACTGCGATTTGTGTTGTTTTTGTGCTGTGGAGGTCGGGCAGCGACAAGACGCTGCCCTTACACTCCAAGGGGTTTGGCGGAGACAGGACTCCGGCCTTACGCTTCAAGAAGGTGGGCGAAGACAGGGTTCTTCCCTTACATGCCCTCTTTTCCCGCTCGGCACGGCAAGGTTAAAAAACCCACACTGCCATCTGCCCCGCACCGCGGTTGCACCAGGCATAATACGGAATCGCTGTAACGTCCGTTCGCTTTAAGTTTGGTTTTGCATGCAGGTAGAGGTTGTTTCCCCAATCGGAGGCGTTAAGTACTGTGCCTGCACCACGGATAAGCGTGACACCGCCCAGTAGTTCGTTGTGAAACGCTGCTTCTAAACTTGCATCATCTGCCAGCGACAACGTCTGGAAAACACCATCGGGATTGTCGACATCCTCAAAACAGTAGACCAGCGGCCCACGGCGTAAAGCAAACCGTCCGAGATTTTCTTTGATAAGTGGATGCGCATAAACCCGCTCAATCGGCATAGCGAGTGCCAATTCCACCGTATCGCCAGTATGCCAGTGTCGTTCAATTGAGAGGTACCCGTTGGAATTCACATGTGGCTTGTAGGCTTCGCCGTTGACGTGTGCTTCAAACTCGTCACACCAACTCGGAATCCGCAAATTTAACGCGAATGTTACAGGCGTTTCCGGAGTTACCGTTATCTTGACATCCCCCTCCCACGGATAATCGGTTTCCTGTGTCAATTTCAGAGAGACATCCCCTGCTACAGTCGCGGCGGCGGTACCGCCAACATAGAGGTTAACCCATAAATCTTTTTCACCGTGGGCGTAGATATACTGTCCGACAGAGGCGAGGAGTCGAGCGATATTCGGTGGGCAACATGCGCAGCCAAACCACTCATGCCGATGCTTACCGCCGTGGCTTGCCAACGGATTCTGATAGAAGAATCCCCTGCCATCAAGCGAAATCCCGGAGAGCGCGCCGTTGTAGAGTGCTGTCTCCAACACATCCACGAAGCGCGACTCGCCGTACAACAAGAACATCCGATGTGCCCAAAATATCAACCCGATCGAAGCACACGTCTCAGCATAAGCAGAAACATTTGGCAATTCATAATCGGTCGTGAATCCTTCATTATGCCCAGACGGTCCAACGCCACCAGTCACATACAATCGCTTCTCCGTAACATTTCGCCAGAGCAATTCTAGTGCGTCGCTAATTGACGAGTCACCAGTTTCATAAGCGATGTCAGCGGCACCGCTGTAGAGATACATTGCGCGTACTGCATGCCCGACACATTCTGTCTGTTCCTGTATCGGAAGATGTGCCTGTGCATATTTCCCCTCAAACTTCCCATCGCGCGTGAAGTGGTGCTGATACGCGCCGAGCCCGCCGGGCAAATCAGGCGTTTCCAATTCCTTCTCAAAAATTGAGGGAGAGTGTCCTCGCCGAGTGACAAAATACTCTGCAAGGGCCATGTAGCGAGCCTCGCCTGTCACGCGCGCCAACTTCACAAGTGCGAGCTCAATCCCTTCATGCCCCGGAAGTCCGTCGCGCTTGCCATGTCCAAAAGTGCTTTCAATGAGAGCGGCAAACCGACATGCAACGTCTAATAGGGTGTGTTTCCCTGTCGCTTGATAGTGTGCTACTGCTGCTTCAAACAGATGCCCCGCGCAGTACAACTCGTGCATCATGCCAAGGTTCTGCCATTTTTTGTCTGGTTCAACCAGCGTGAAATAGGTATTCAGATAGCCCTCTGCCTGTTGACTCGCGGCAATTTTAGCGATAACTTCATCAAGTTCCGCTTCCCACTGCGGATGCGGATGCGTCCACAGCGTATACGATGCCGCCTCCACCCATTTGTGGACATCCGAATCGTTAAAAAAGATGCCTTCAAATTTACCAGCCATCAAGCCTGCTGCTTTCGCGAAATTATCAATCCTGCCTGTTGACCGGCACTGCGCCAGTTCATGCGGAATAGTTGTCTCCGAATTCGTCCGCTGCCGAGGTGCCCAAAACCGGTCGGCAATAGTGACAGCGGTAAACGGAAGTGGTTTTAAAACGGACACGCGCGTATCTCCTTATACTTGTAAGGGCGGAGCTTTGTCTCCGCCTATCTTTTGCTGTTAGCGGCTTCTTACGCTAATCCCTTCGTACGCTGCTGCGGGCAGGTATTTACTCAGCACCGCCCGAACCCTCGCCTCCGTAAGCTGCTGTGGTGTAATTAAGGCACATTGGTTACGCGAACCCGTACCCCAATACGTCTCAAAATCCTCGTCGCTAACCCGCTGCTCAGCAAAATTGTTTGGATTTTGAAGAAATATATCACTTGACACGTGGTTGTAGCGAACAACTGGCAACATTTCCAGATTCCGCCCTTGGAATTGGATAACCACAATAGGTGCCCATCCGTGTGCGATAAATGCCTTCAGCACATCCAATGAACAGTTGGAGACAATAGCGATATTATCCACTTTTCCGCGCGTTGTTGCATACAGATCGTTAATCGCGCCCCTACGCACAGGGCCAACCTCTTTGAATACATTCCTCACATAGGGCATCTTTCGCAAATCGACTCTCCCGCCTGAGGGTAAGTTCGCTTGGCTCGTCATTGATTGCGTCCCGCTTTTCGATTTTTCGGCAGATGCTGGGACTTCCGCTATAGATGGGAACATGCCGCTTTGGGGTGGTGGCCCGCAGCTTATCACCAAAAGTGCTAATACGAAAATTGAAAAAACCGAATAGTTCTTCATCGTTTCACTCCTTATCGTGTTTGGGAATTTTCGCCCTGTTCATTCTCTCTCTAGCCATACAACAAACTTAATCTATCCGAACCTCAACTTCCCGTTTTTCCTTCCATGATTGCACAATTGCTTCCGTAATCCGCAGTGCTTGTAAGCCGTCTCTCCCGGTCGGCGCGGGTGCCCGGTCGTCCAGTAAATCATCAACTAAGGCAGCCATTCGCAGGGCAAATGTTCCATCAAACGCCAATTGCTCCTCCCGAAAAATAGAGGGCCGGTATTCTTCGACTACCTGGTTGTGCCGTTTCATCAAGGTGGCGCGCGTCAGCACATTATCGACGACGATTTCACCATCGGAACCGCAGATTTCCAAGCGTTCGATCGGATGGATAAAATCGCTATCCCAACTCGCCATCAGCGTTGCGACTGCTTCTGTCTCATAGCGGAGTGAAATCGCCATGCTGGTGTAACAGGCATCTTCGCCTTCGCGCGCCTCATGTTTCCGAGGTTTTGCCATTTGTGCACAAACGGCCACAACTTCACCGCCGAACCATCGGAGGAGATCAATTGCGTGCGTCTCTAGTTCATAGAGCAGGTAGTACTCACCCTTCCAGGTTGATGCGGGCCCGCCTTGCGACAACTTCATATCCAGATAATAGGTTTGCCCGATAACACCTGCGTCAAACCACTTCCGCGCTTGGACGTAACCTGGTGCGAACCGGCGGTTGTAATCTATTGCGAGGTGTACGCCCTTCTCTTCTGCCTTCGCAACCATCTTTTCCGCTTCATCAATATAAAGCGACAGCGGCTTCTCGGAGATGACATGTTTGCTCGCTTCAAGGCATTCCATCACCGGCTCAAAGTGCAAATGGTCGGCTGTCACAACGTCCACAAGGTCGCACTCTTCATTCGCGAGCATCTCTTGAACGGAGGGATACCACTTGGCGATGCCGAGTGCTTCGGCACGTGCTCGCGCTTTGGCAGTATCTATATCGCACACTGCCACCAATTCCGCCCCCGGATGCTGGAGATAGCCCTGTTGGTGCCGATAGCCGATGCCGCCGCAACCAACTGCTGCAACTTTCAGTTTTCCTGCCATAATTGTATGCTCCTTTGGTGCAAGAGAGTTTCGTTCGTTCGATTCCCAAATCAAATCCCCAGATCTAAGTCCTTGCATTTTCTGCCCTATTGTCATATAATAAACTATGCACAGAAAAATAGCAAGTGAAAACCGAATACCTTTGAAAAAACAGTTGACATTACCCAATACCATCGCGTATAATAATAATGTAGTAAAATATGATGGTAAAGGTACGCGCTGAAAGCCTTAATTTTTTAAAATTCACGAGGAACAATCGATTGGCACAACAGAAAGCAACCAATATTACGTGGCATCAGGCGATTGTCACTGTGCAAGATAGAGAAGCATTGCTCAACCAGAAAGGCTGTGTCATCTGGTTTACCGGGCTCTCCGGCTCTGGAAAATCAACGTTAGCAAACGCAGTCGAGCAGTTGTTGCACCAGCGGAAGCACCATACCTATGTCCTAGATGGCGACAATGTGCGCCATGGACTGAACAGAAACTTAGGCTTCTCCCCTGCCGACCGGGAGGAAAACATTCGCCGCATCGGAGAAGTGTCAAAACTCTTTACAGATGCCGGTACCGTCGTCATGACAGCGTTCATTTCGCCCTACCGCGCAGACCGGGAGCAGGCGAGAGCTCTCATTGCTGAAGACCGGTTTGTTGAAGTTTTCGTTGAATGCCCGCTTGATGTCTGTGAGGAACGCGATACGAAGGGCTTGTACAAGAAAGCGCGTGCTGGAGAAATTAAGGAATTTACGGGTATCAGCGCACCCTACGAACCGCCGCTGCACCCAGAGGTTACTGTGAACACTGCTGAGTTATCTCTTGAAGAATGCGCGCAGAAAGTTGTCTCGTTTCTTGAGAAAACTGACTTAGTGCCCACAGAAAATTAGGAACGCATACGGGCGAGCACTGTGGCATTGAAGAAATACAGCCATCTGCTCCGCTCACAAATGGCACCAGACGCGGTTGTCAAGAACGGCGCACAATGGGCACGCCTTGAATTTCAGTGAAGACAAAAAGGACACCATGAAACTGATTCAATTTCATCTACCCAACTTAGGCAAGCGAGTCGGGATTGTCACCCGCGAAAACGAAGTGATTGACGTAACCAGCGACGAATCACCGGGGGTGTTAGAGGTGCTGCAACTCGCCTATCGAGAACGCGTAAGTCTCGGTGTGCTACTTGCGGATATCCAGGAACAGGTCTCCACACCTGCCCCAATGCGATTTTCGCCTGTTCCCGGGGTTGAACCCGCATCAACCAAAGATGATGGACTGATGTTTGAGAAATTGGATGTCGCCCCTGATGAAAACGTCCCGCATCTCTTACCGCCCATCGATGCACCGGAGGTGTGGGGATGCGGCGTTACCTATAAACGCAGTGCCGACATGCGCGACGACGATAGTGAGCAGGATATCTATAGCCGCGTTTATCACGCCGACCGGCCTGAGATATTCTTCAAAGCGACACCCGCACGGTGTGTAGGCCCTAACGGCTTTATCGGTATCCGCAGCGACTCCGCGCTCACCGCAACCGAACCGGAACTCGCCTACATCCTCGGCGGCGACGGTGACATTGTCGGATACACCCTCTGCAACGATGTTTCCGCATGGGATATTGAACGTGAAAACCCGCTCTATCTGCCGCAATCCAAAGTCTTTTATGGGTGCTGTGCCCTTGGGCCCATGTTTGTCACCCCCTCCGAAGTTGATAACCCTTACGAGCTGGACATGCACTGTACTGTCACGCGGGATGAAGCGGTTATCTACGCCGGCGAAGTGAACACCTCTCAAATTAATTGGAAGTTTGAACAACTTACCGAATTCTTGATGCGAGATAACCCCGTACCGCTTGGCACTGTTGTTTCTACCGGCACAGGCATCCTCGTACCGAACGATTTGCCGCTTGCAGCCGGCGATATCGTCCGAATCGAAATTGACGGGTTCGGCACGCTGTCGAATCCTGTGAGGCAACTATAGGAGGCGCGCCGATGCGAAACCACGCACCTTTCATCGGGATGCACAAAACCGAATTGGATACCCCGGCACTGCTAATTGATTTGGATAAAATGGAAGCTAATATCCAGACAATGGCGAATTACTTCACGAATATCAGTGTAGGGCTCAGACCGCATGTCAAAACGCACAAAACGCCGATTATCGCCCATAAACAGATTGCCGCAGGGGCAATCGGCGTGACCTGCGCGAAACTGGGTGAGGCAGAAGCTGTCATTCACGCCGGCATCCGAGATGTACTGATTGCCAATCAGGTAGTCGGCACACAAAAAGTTGCTCGGCTCATCAATCTCGCTAAGCATGCTGAGATTATGGTGGCGGTGGATAATCCTCAAAATGTGCAAGCGATTTCCGAGGCGGCATCCACAAAAGGCGTAAGCGTCAGAATCCTGGTCGAAGTCAACATCGGCATGAACCGGTGTGGTGTTGAACCCGGGCAACCGACGCTGGCATTGGCACAGCACATCCTTCAAAGTCCCAACCTGAAATTTGAGGGATTAATGGGCTATGAGGGACATACCGTCTCAAAACCAGACCTCGCTGAGCGCGATACCGCCACCCGCGAAGCTGTACAACGCTTGGTTGACGCGAAACACTACCTCGAAAAGCACGGCGTAGAGGTTGCCATTATGAGCGGCGGTGGCACCGGCACCTTTAATATCACGGGAAGCATCCCCGAAATGACCGAGGTGCAGGCAGGCTCATACATCTTCATGGATTCAACCTACCACAACGTTGAAGGGGTTGGAGAGCAGTTTGGCTGCGCATTGTCGGTTTTGGCAACCGTTGTGAGTCGTCCGCAACCGAATCGCATCGTAGTGGATACCGGCCTGAAAGTGCTTGCCAAAGAGTTCGGTATTCCGCAACCGACCGGTGTCGCAGGGTTAGAGATGACAGGCTTGTCCGAAGAGCATGGGAAAATAGAGGCAGATACAAACGTCACCCTCACACCGGGGGATAAACTTGAAATTTTACCCACACACTGTTGTACGACTGTTAACCTCCACGACAGATATTACGGCATCCGCAACGGGATTGTCGAATCTGTGTGGGACATCGCCGCGAGAGGAAAGGCACAATAAGGAGAATCTAATGATTGCAACAACCACCCACAATATTGAAGGCAGACAGATTAGTCAGTACCTAGGGCTTGTTACAGGTGAAGCCATTATGGGCGCGAATGTGTTTCGAGATTTTCTCGCAGGGCTCACCGATTTCGTCGGCGGGCGTTCAGGCACCTACGAAAGCAAACTTGTGGATGCGCGTGAAACCGCCATCCAAGAGATGCTGGAACTCGCCCAACAGCAGGGCGCAAACGCTGTCGTTGGTATTGACATCGACTATCAGGTACTTGGTGCCAATAACGGCATGTTGATGGTGACTGCAAGCGGGACTGCTGTTAAAATTACGTGAGTTCGCCATAAGGATATATGTAGGTTGGATTGAACGAGAAACAGCTTAAGCCATCCATCCAACTACTCGAAAAAACATCAGAGGAAATACCAATGCGAAATCTAATACGGGCCTGTGCAGGCTTCGCTCTCGGAATAGACCGGAATCTTCTTAGGCCTCCACGCTACGCTGTACAACGTGCTATATGGAAACCCTTTTACCTTCTCAGCCTGCTTACTGTCGGAGGTTTTCTGTTCATGCAGCTGCACGCGGAAGGATATATCTCAAGACGTTATACTGTCAGGCAAATCGTTGCTGAAAGCACCAATATCGTATTTGGAACTGTCACAGAAGTTAACACCAAGCGGCAAACGGCCAAGGTTAAGGTAGAAGAAAACCTCAAAGGCACCAGCGAATTTAAGGAGATCAAAATTCGGATTGATGTTGGGCAGGAAGATCATCCGCGAAAACTGATGCGCTTGATGAAACGAGGCGAACCAATTATTATCTTTTACCTTAAACAGGGCGCGCGTATCGACAGCCTCGGACACATAAACGGGAAATGGTTTCAAACCCAAGCCCAACATCGAGGGGATAGAAACCGCGTCTGGTGGATGTTTACGCACCTTGAGATACACCTCAATGAGGACAAGGTATCAAGAAGAGAGTCAACGCCCGATTTTCAGCGCGAACTCCGAGCGATGTTAGGGGCGGATGCAATCCAACTCCTTTTTTTCAAAACAGAAACTTATGAGGCGGAACCGCCTGTCATTTTCCGCATTGATTCGGTAGCCGAACGTTGGATTGCCTATCATGAGACAAAGAATCGCGACCTGCCGGGGCTCAGCGAAGCCGACATCTTGTGGCTCGGCTTCCGGTCACTCTCCGAAGGGCGGTACCGGCTCAACAAATCCCAAGAAAATCGGATTAAAAAATTTGTCCGCGCAGGCGGCGTGGTGATTGCCTCTGGGCAGGATAGCGATGCCGACAGGCCCTGCGGAACGGGTTGGTTACCAGAACCCCTCCGTGGTGTTGAAAGCACGTCTCGCAATGATTTTGAACCCACATCCCGCGCCGGCGAACTCTTTAAGGCACCGCACCGTATCCGCTCCGGGCAGCTTGCCCTTGACGATTCCTGGGACGGATGGAATCAGAAATATGAAGTGCTGGCAACAACCAATGATGGAAAGGAAATTGTTGTCGCGAAACTGAAATATGGGAAAGGGATGTACCTCATTACGAGTCTTCACAACCGTAACAAGTCGCATGTTTCTAAAAACCGTCGGATGCTTGAGAACCTGATGCATTTCGCTGTAGAATTTCTGGGAGAATCTAGATAGCAGGAGAGGTAACCTCACATGAGAAAAGCCACATTCATGCTGATTTTTCTATTGGTTTTCGTCAGTTTCGCGAGCCCCGCGCATGCTGTTATCCCGCAACTCCTCGGGCCGCTGTCTGCGTTGCTCAGCATCATTCCGCAGATTCTCGCCTTTGTTGGCGTTGCGGTTATCACCGTGCTTGTGTTTGCGCGCGAGACGACCAAAATGTTTTTCTACCGGCTGCGAGACTTCGCCGTTGCACACAAAGTTGTTGCCACTCTTCTCAGCGTCATTATCCTTGCTGGGTTCGCCTGGGGCACCTACCAGTTCGTCACACTATTCGGAAACCCGGTGGCTACACTCCCAGACACGAACATTCGGCCCCGCAGTCAAGTCGGTGTGAGAAAGGATAGTGCGTGGACAACGTTCCGGGGCGGAAAAAGCCGCACAGGCCATGTGGATGCCCTGCCCGGACCCGCAAACGGCACACTCGCCTGGGTTTTCAGAGATGAAGAAGCGATGGCGGTTGATTTTTCTTCGTCGCCTGCGGTTGTGGGAAATCGGCTTTATATCGGCTCTTCGCACGGTTCAATCTTTTCACTCGGCGGCGCTACTTACTGCATTGATACCGAGTCGCGCGAAGTTATCTGGCGGTACACTTCACCCATCCCTATTTTCTCATCCCCTGCGGTGGCAGGCGGCAGAGTCTATATTGGCGAAGGTTATCACCAAGATAGCGGGTGTCACCTCCGGTGCCTTGACGCAAAAAGTGGCGAGCCTATCTGGACTTTCCGCACAGCCAGCCATGTGGAGTCAACCCCTTTTATCCATCAGGGGAAACTCTATTTCACGGCGGGTGCTGATGGTGTCTACTGCATCGACGCGTTAGAAGGGGAACAGATCTGGCACTACCCAGAGGTTCATGCCGACATGTCGCCCGTTGTGCACGAGCAGAAGCTCTACTTCGGTACAGGCTATGGCGAATACCACGTTTACGCCCTCGATGCGCAGACCGGCAAGGAACTCTGGGCGAAACCGATGCCATATCCCGTCTGGGGGAGTCCAAGTGTGTACGAAAACCTGGTGTTTTTTGGGCTCGGCACCGGCAGTTTTTCTCATAGTGCCCATCAGCCTCTCGGAAAGGTGGTCGCGCTGCATGCAGAAACAGGCGACATCGTGTGGGAATATGAAGCAGAGGATGCTGTCCTCACCGCGATTGCAAGCCACAATGGATACGTCACCTTCGGTTCACGTGATGGGTTTGTGTATACCCTCAGTGCACCGGATGGCAAACTCTATTGGAAAGCCAACCTCGGCGGGGCAGTTGTTTCCTCACCGGCTGTCACCACAGAGGCTGTTTATGTTGGAACAAAAGATGGGCGCATCTACGCCCTTGCCACTGAAAATGGGAAGGTGGAGTGGGAATTTGATACCACAGATGTCGCCCGAAACATAGAAATCTATTCATCACCTGTTGTTGCCAACGGGCAGCTCTATATCGGTTCAAGCGACCGGTATATTCTCTGCCTCGGCAGAAACGAGCCTGCCCAAACCCCGGCAGACAGGTAAATCTATCACGGAGGTTTAAAATGAACAAGTTGATTCTTATCACAGTAACCCTAATTATTAGCACGGCTGTGGCACATGCACAGTGGCGCAGCAAAACCCACGATGTTTACAACGCACCCACAGGCGTTGACGTTAAAATTGATGGCGATCTTGCCGAATGGGATGGAATCCTGGAAACGGTAACAGGCACAGATGGCAAATCCTTCTGTGGTGTTGAATATGACGGCAATGTCTTTCAGGAACACGGCGGCGGCAAATGGAATGGTGCGGCAGACCACGAGACCTGTTTCATGATCGTCTGGGATGAAGAAGCCATTTATATTGGCCTCATCGTCACCGATGATGAGCATGAACACGCTGCAGCACCCGCGTGGAATGGTGATGGCGCGCAGCTTGCCTTTGAAATGAGCGGCAAACGCACTGCCGGGCTACCCCTGTGGCACTACAATGTCGCCTTAGACGATAACGCCGAGAATATTCTGCCGGGAGCCTTGAATGAGAAGCCAGGCGGGGCAGGTATCGTCCCCGAAGATGATTTGGTTATCGTCCGGGACGAAGCTGAAAAGAAAACCTACTATGAACTCAGATTCACCGCGGAGGAATTGCAGGGGGAAGGTAAAAAATTCAGCGACGGATTTGAATTCGGACTCGGTATCTGTGTTAACGACGGCGACAGAGAGGCCGGACAAGAAGGGCAGAAAGGATGGAGTGGGTGGTATACCCATTCTATCGTGCATGGAAAGAATTCGGAAAAGACAGGGCTTGTCAGGCTTACCAATGAGGTACTCACTGCAGTTGAAGCCGCTGGTAAGTTAACAACGACGTGGGGCGCTTTAAAATCCGCCCGCTAATAGTTCCGCCTAATCTCTTGTAGACAGAAGATCTACTTCGGTACGGGCTATAGCGAATACCACGTTTACGCCCTTGATACGCAGCCCGGCAAGGAACTCTGGGCGAAACCGATGCCATATCCCATCTGGGGGAGTCCAAGTGTGTACGAAAACCTAGTCTTTTTTGGGCTCGGCACCGGCAGTTTTTCTCATAGTGCCCATCAGCCTCTCGGAAAGGTGGTCGCGCTGCATGCAGAAACAGGCGACATCGTGTGGGAATTTGATACCACAGATGTCGCCCGAAACATAGAAATCTATTCATCACCTATTGTCGCCAACGGGCAGCTCTATATCGGTTCAAGCGACCGGTATAGAGCTGCCTCGGCAGACAGGTAGGTATATCACGGAGGTTTGAAATGAACAAGTTGATTCTTATCACAATGACCCTAATTATTAGCACGGCTGTGGCACATGCACAGTGGCGCAGCAAAACCCACGATGTTTACAACGCACTCACAGGCGTTGACGTTAAAATTGATGGCGATCTTGCCGAATGGGATGGAGTCCTGGAAACGGTAACAGGCACAAATCGCAAACCCTTCTGTGGTGTTGAATATGACGGCAATGTCTTTCAGGAACACGCCGGCGGCAAATGGAAGGGCGCAGCAGACCACGAGACCTGTTTCATGATCGTCTGGGATGAAGAAGCCGTTTATATTGGCCTCATCGTCACCGATGATGAGCATGAACACGCTGCAGCAGCCGCGTGGAATGGTGATGGCGCGCAGCTTGCCTTTGAAATGAGCGGCAAACGCACTCCCGGGCTAGACCTGTTGCTCTACAATGCCGGCTTAGACGATAAAGCCGAGAATATTCTGCCGGGAGCCTTGAATGAGGTGCCCGGCGGGGCAGGTATCGTCCCCGAAGATGATTTGGTTATTGTCCGGGACGAAGCTGAAAAGAAAACCTACTATGAACTCAGATTCACCGCGGAGGAATTGCAGGTGAAAGGCAAAAAATTCAGCGACGGATTTGAATTTGGACTCGGTATCTGTGTTAACGACGGCGACAAAGGTGCCGGACAAGAAGGGCAGAAAGGATGGAGTGGTTGGTATACTCATTCTATCGTGTTTAACAAGAATTCGGAACATACAGGGCTTGTCAAGCTTACCAATGAGGTACTCGCTGTTGAAGCCGCTGGTAAGTTAACAACGACGTGGGGCGCTTTAAAATCCGCCCGCTAATAGTTTCGCCTAATCTCTTGTAGTGCGATGTTCCTGTGCCTCGCCCTTGTAAGGGCAGATGCTTCTATTGAATAGTTGAAGCCAGAAAAGCCGCCTTAAACGGCGGCTTTTGACTGAACCTAACGCTCATGATGGTTCGCTTTGTGGTAGTGCAACCGAAGCAGATCGACACCGAAGTCGTCCTCAATGTGTCGCCACACCGAATGAATGTGGTTTGCATTGTTCTGCGTGTTATCATACTCCACAAAGAAAAATGGGCCGTGGAGTCTGTAATAGTGGGGTGTCTTGCGCGCCTCACCGCCTGCCCATGCAAAGTGGATATCGCTGACGCGCCCCTCGCGCAGCTTGCGGTGCTCAATCTTGGCAACCTCGTCAGGAAGCCGGTCGATGTATTCATGAACCAGTGCCATCAGCAATTCGCGCTGATGTGTTTCCATGGATTCTGCCGCCAATCCCTCAACCGCTTCAAACTCAACTTTTGGGACAGCGCGCGTCAAAATATCGGAGGGGGCATCCGCATTGATTATCGTCTGGTGCTTCTGCGCCTCGTTCAGACTGCCGAGCAGTTGCCGTCCCAAATCTTCCTCTGCTGAAAGTACTCTTAACCCCTTCTGTTCGCCTTGCGGCACCTCTGCCGGGTTTGAGCCGAAGAAGAACGGGTTCGGAGAAATCAGTTCGCGATTGACAACCGTAAAGTTGAGCGAGACGTGGTGCCCTTCGGCGCGCCAGCCCCATGCGCCATTACCTGTCGGATCGCCGAACACGGTGAAAAAGTAGAGTGCAGGATCTCGCATCAGGCGGGCTTCCCCTGCTGCTTGTTCGATCGCGCCGAGCGTTGTCTCCAAATTGATAATCGCGCGCGCTTTCTGATACCCTTTCGCGCTTAAACCGCTTTCCATCAGCGCGAACGCTGCCCCCTGCTGTTTTGTGTTCAATTCTTTGAGAGACACCCCTTCCCGTTCCCACATCTCAATTGGGATATAGTGCCACCGGAACCGTTCATTTCCATCAAACGGTAGTGCTGCCTTTTGGCGTAATGATGGGGTGAGTGTGTCCAAGAAATTCGCCGCCGATTGTGCCATCCGCGCTGCCGTTGCCGATGCCGGAATCACCAAAGGTTTTGGTTGCGAGTCGTTATGTGTGTGTGCCACTGAAAATACCTCCATTTCTCATATTACATGCTATTCTAAACCAACCGCACTTGAAAATCAAGTCTTTTATCGGGTGTATAGGGGACGCAACTTGTTTGGGAATCTCGTTTCATAAATGTTTTAGTCCTGCAGGGACAATATGTGTATAGAATGAAGGCGCAAAAAAATGTTGACATTTTTCGACAAACGGAGGTATAATAGTTGTATGCTACAATATGATCCCGTAGCGAAGCATCTGCTTGACCTGTTTTCTGAAGAGTTTGCAGCGTTAGCATTTGAGGGCACAGCGGTTGAAGTGTTAGAGAAACTGGACACCGAGCAACCCACCGTCGAGGTGCATCGCGACGATATGACGTTTAAGGTTCGCCTGCCAGATGAGGGAGAGGCGATTCTTCATATAGAATTACAAACTGGCGATAGCACAGACAAACCGATGCCGCTGCGGATGCTGGGGTATGCGAGTTTCCTTGTGGTTCGACATGAGATGTCGGTGTATTCGATGGTGCTGTATCTACGTCCCACGGCTGGCCGCAATGACCCGGGGCACTATAGTTATGGTAAGCCGGACTTGGGTTTGCAGTTCAACTATCGGGTGATTCGGTTGCGCGAGTTAGATGGACAATCCGTTTTGGATAGTGGTTGTGTTGGGTTGTTGCCTTTCACGCCGTTAATGGCGGCCCCTGCGGGTGTGTCAGCGTCGGCGTGGGTAGAAACCTGCGTAGGTGCGGTGCAGTCAGCGTCGGTTGACAAGCAGACGCGTGCGACGTTGTTGTTTGGTATGTCTGTGCTTGGGAGTTTGGCGCATGCGCCGGAGCTCTTTGAAAAATCAATATCGGAGGACATCATGCAAGAGTCACCCTTTTACCAAGAGCACTTTGGAAAGGTGATGCAACGAGGGGTTGAACGCGGTGCGCGTGAGACTGCCATAGAAAATATTCTCACGGTGCTCACGGCGCGCTTCTCGCAGGACGATGCGCACACCGTGCAGCCAACGCTTGAAACGATTACCGACCTGCATCGCCTGAAGCAGTTGCATCTGTCTGCTGTGCTTGCGGCCAATTTTCAAACGTTCCTGCAAACGCTGGAAGCCTAGAGCCGCTGCATCGAGAAACGGGGGCGTGATAGTTCATAGGCGTTGTGCTGAATGTTATCACGCCTCTTTATCGGAGGACATCATGCAAGAGTCACCCTTTTACCAAGTGCACTTTGGAAAGGTGATGCAACGAGGGGTTGAACAAGGTATTGAACAAGGTATTGAACAAGGTATTGAACAAGGTATTGAACGCGGCGCACGTGAGAATACCATAGAGAATATTCTCACGGTGCTCACGGCGCGCTTCTCGCAGGACGATGCGCACACCGTGCAGCCAACGCTTGAAACGATTACCGACCTGCATCGCCTGAAGCAGTTGCATCTGTCTGCTGTGCTTGTGCCCAATTTTCAAACGTTCCTGCAAACGCTGGAAGCGTAGAGAGGGGCATTAGAGCCCGCCTTGGCGGATGCCCGAACAGGTTCGGGGCTGTTTCGCGCCCCCGCACCCCGAACAAGTCCGGGCATCCAAGTACTAGTGCTGTGTCCCTCTTGAAATGAGAGGTATAGTGGGAGGAGGGGTTTGTAACCCCAATATCGTCGTAGTGCCCTTCATTCCTCCGCTTCTCCGCGCAATCTGTGAAATCTGCGTCAGCCGCGATTCAGACAAGCAATACTCACATGAGCCAATTAAATTCTTAATCTTCATTTGGAAGCGTGAAAGGGTGGAAGAAGCACGGCTTTCCCTATCCTTCATGCCTTCCATTCCCCAACCCTTCCTCCTTCCAACCAATCCGAATTAAATTCTTGACAGTTTCTCGCAAATTCTGTAAACTTATTTAGAGTGCTTCCGTTTAAGAAAAACAAGTATACTATTTCCGAACACCCCCGCTTCAGGTGCTTTGTCCAATTTCAATTTTTCATTTTAAGATGGACCTGGCAATGTGACAGGAATTATGGATAAATTGATTGATGATGAAATGTTAGTTGCTCAGTTTCAATCTGGCCGCCAGAATGCCTTTGATGAGTTGATGAAACGCTACAAATCCAAAATTTTCTCGTATCTTCTACGCTCTGTGAGAAATTACGAGGATGCAGAGGACATCACCATTGAAGTCTTTTTCAAGGCATATCGCGCCTTAGGCAATTGGCAGCCGAAAGCCAAATTTTCAACCTGGCTTTACAAGATAGCGGCGAATCTTGCGATTGATTACCACCGTGCGAAAGCGCGACACCCTGTCTATGCATTGGATGATGAGGACATTCCTGAAGCGAAACTTATTGCCACCGATCTCGTTAGCAACCCTGTCAAGCAACTGGAAGAGAAGGAACGCGGGCGTATTATCCGAGAGGCAGTCGATCAGCTCTCACCGAAGCAGAAAGTTGTTTTCCTGCTAACGCGTTATGAGGGGCTTCAGTTGAAAGAGGCTGCAGAAACGCTCGGTATGGCTGAGGGTACCGTCAAGATTCACCTTCATCGCGCCATCAAGCGGTTACAAACCATACTACGCCCGTTGTGGGAGGGCGATGAAATTTGACAGGCAGCGGAAGACACTTGTACGCTTTTTATATGATGTTTCGTTAACAAAAGTAGTAGGCGCGATGTCCGCATCGCGACTGCCTCTACAGCTAGCCCTATTTTGCCGAAAGGAGGCCGGTTCGTGTCAAGTTGTAAAAATTTTGAAGGCCAGGCTATTGATTATGTTTGTGAGCTCTTGCCGAAAGCGCAAGCGGTTACCTTTGAACAGCATCTCAAGGGTTGTGATGCCTGTACCAAAGCCGTTCAATCGCTTGCCGTTGTGCTTCGCGTGACAGATGAGGCACAGGCAGCGGTGACGTTGCCAGCACTCGCACTACAGGACATTGAAATGAACGTCTACAAACGGCTTGCTGCCGCGCCACCCATGCATCAGCAAACCTTGCGTTCTCGAGTCCGTTCCTACGTGGCCACAGTCAGTGCCATTTTGCAGGGGCATAGAACCGCCGCGGTCGGCACTATTGCTATCGCTCTGATTGCAATAGCCGTTTTCATTGGGAATCCCTTTCAGCCCAAAGCCGCCTTGCGGTTAACCAGAGCCCAATCCGCTGATGCCCGAATGGAACAGTACAGACAGCGGGATATTCAACGTAGTTTAGAGGAAGCACTGATTACGCATCACGTCCGGAATGATACTTGGGAAACGGCAAGTCAGTTCCAGCGAATGAAGGAGCAGGCGCACGGCACTAATTGGGTGAAGGTAGCAAATAAACACTTGCAACGCCTTCAGCCCGGGGTATTAAATGCGAGTAACACAACAGTGCTTTCCGATTGAACGCACGTAAAAGGATATGAGCTCTGCCACCGCCTAAGCCGTTTTTCGTATGTTTTAGCCCCATTCGTTTTTTGACGCAATACGACACGTTTGAAAATCTCGTCGGAGTCTTTTTATGCAACTTGGATTTAAACGCTTGATGCACACTGTGTTAATATTTCTCTTCAGCATAACAATCTTCTCTATCGCCTCCGCGCAATTTGACGAGGTGAACGCCCTAGTTCAGGCGAGACGCTATTCAGAAGCTGTCAATCAGCTTGAGGCACTTGCCAGAGCTACTAAAGATGTTGCAGTGCAAAGTTGGTGCTATTATCAGATTGGAGAAATATATTACAACTCTACACAGCAGTACGCCGGTGCCCTGGAGGCTTACGACAAGATTCTGCGACTTGAGAAAAAGGGGTTGGCTAAGGCGGAACTCTTCCTCGCCTTCATTAAAAAGGGAGATGTCTACAGCCGAGTAGGAAGGTACGAAGACGCTATCCAAACCTATCGTACCCTTGTTAGGTTAGCCCCGCCTACCCATTTCGTCCATAAAACAGGCTTACAGAAAATTCGGGACATTCAAAACGCATTGGCAGACCTGCACGTTCAGCAAAAGATTGTCCAAACGTATCATGGCACGCCGCTTGCTGCCCTCGCCCAATTTCAGATAGCCGAACTCTACAGGAATCACTCCCAGCTCAATCGCCCGGAACAGGCGGTCGTGGCATACGAAGCACTCCTGCGGGCACATCCAGACGCAATGAACGCGCCGGAAGCGCAGTGGCGAATTGCACATTTAAGGCATACTGTGCTCAATCAATTGCCCTTAGCTATGGAAGCATACCAGACGGTAGCCGATACCTACCCTACGAGTAATTTCGCCGCAGAAGCCCTCTTTCAGATCGCGAACATCCGGCGCACTGCTGAGGAATACCCTCAGGCAATTGCTGTCTTTGAAACGCTCAAACAGAAATATCCAAACTTTTGGAATATGCACGCTGTGCTCTATTGGGTAGGCGGATGCTATGAGAAAAATATGAACTACCCAAAGGCAGTAGAGGCTTTTAAAACCTTCCTTCATGCATACCTACCCCACCTTGACCCGGGGTATTTAGGGCAGATCTCGATGTACGACAAGAGCATTTCTGAAGTGAAGGCACAGATTCGGACAAAGATTGAGAAACTTGACGAACAGATGGCCGCGGTGGAATCCGAAAGGTTGAAAAGGGCAATTGCGGCAGAGAACTTTGCCGAGGCGTTAACTATTGCACGGCACCTGATTGCCACGGAGCCAAACACTGCTTACGCAAAGCAGGCGGCGGCACAACTTCGTTCAATTGAACACCGCGCAACCATTCAAAACCTGCGTGCGCAAGTTCAAGACGAAACTTTGAGCCCTGCTGAAACGGCACGCGCACAGTTGCAAATCGGCACTATCTATGAAAGGCAATTACAAGATTATCCTCGCGTCATTCAGGCATACCGGGAAGTCATCAAGGGCCACCCCGACTCCGCTTATGCCGCCGAAGCCCTCTATCGTATAGGGCTCGTTTACGCGGAACAACTCGCTTCTCCAAACGAGGCAATCCAAGCCTATAAAACCGTTATCGCACGGCACCCGAATGCGTTGCAAGCCATGATGGCAAACTTTCAACTAGGTGAACTCTATAGAAAACTGCAGCGCTACAACGAAGCCTTGCAGGCTTACCAAACCACGATTGGCTACCCCGAGCGCGACCGCTATCTTGCCGGGGGGTATAAAGATAGTTTTGCGGATAGAGCACAGTTTCGCATCGGGCGCGTCCATTACGACGACAGACGTTACACGGATGCACGCTTCGCTTTTGAGGAGTTTATCCAGAGCCGCACACAATCGCCACGCCTTGCTGCGGCTTACATCTACCTCGCCGTTATATACCAAGAACAGGCCGAAAACGCACGCGCTGTCGAATTCTACGAAAAGGCAGAAGCACTCCTCACGGATAATCCCGTGCAAATGGGGATGCTTATAGACGAAGCCGGCACCCTCGGCTTCCAAGCCACCGATGCCGATGGCGTGATTCGGTTTCTGCAAGAACATCAGAAACGCCTAGGTACCGAATAGCATCTACGCCTATGTGCTCTGAACCACGGTTCAGACATCCTAACCTTACGTGCCTCAGACATCTGAACAAAGCACCAGCACACCTGTGTACGTATGTGCAAAATTATGCATCCCAATCGGTGCAAACTCCGAATTTCCGAAAAATCCGATAATCGGTAACTCTGGAAACTTCTCTCTGATAACCACAATGTCATGATTCGCTGTGCCATAGAGCCCTTTGCCACGGCCTAAGCAGTTAAAATAGAGCCCAAATGCGGGTGGATGCTCCCGCGTTTGTTCAGATAATCGCGCGATAATCGTTCGGATTTCATCTGCGGCGGCAACCGGGTTTCGTAGATGAAATTGCACCAGTTGTCCCTCTGCAACTTCCTCCGATAACGCTACCGCTGCGTGTTGTTCATTGATGCCCACGAGGTTGCGAATCAGAAAATCGCCTCGCGTCGGTGCTTTGTTTTCGGAATCTATGGCAATCCCGACAAAAACTGTGCCACCCGACCGGCGGATATCCGCTTGCGTGAGTAGTTGCAATGTCCCTTTAAAATTTTCCAACGCCGGTTCGCCATCCAGTTCGAAGATAATGCGCCCTTGTGCTTTCGTAACCTCACGCGGCTTGCCGATCGGCTGACACCCTTGGGCAACGCCGATGTCTGTCCGGAAATTCCCTGTCAGGAGGGCACCGGCGACACCGCCCTCCGCGGCCTGCGTGCCAGCCCAGTGGTACATCTGTGCACCCGTGGCATCTCCGGACACCGCAGCACCCACAATCGGCAGCTTCGCGCCATCGCTGCCGATGTGTTTCACGAGTTCTGTAGGATTCACGTCGCGAACATCGGGCAAAACTATCAAGAGCGAGTGCTCGCGCATTTCGGGGTGAACGCACTGCTGTACCTGCTGAGCGATCTCCGATTCCGTACCCTGTGCAGTAAACGATACCGAGGAGAGTTCATCGCCCCGGATAACCATCACAGCGAGCGCATGTTGGCCTTCAAACTCTCCCGCCGAGGTGAGCACACTCATCCCGCTACACCCGATGAGTTCATCACAACTGGAGTTGGCGTGAATCGCTTGGTACAACTGTTGATATTCTGTTTGGTAATTAATCGTTGCAAACACGATAGCGAGCTCGGCTTTTGCAATACCTGCGTTCGCCATTGCCATCGTCGTTGCGCGTGCCGCTGCTTCCGCAGTAGAAACGCTTTGAGAATGTCCAACACCTACACGAATCATGTTTATCTCCCGTTTTTTGCCTGAAGTAGGTTTTACGCACAGGCTGTTATCTATCCGTTCGCGCGAGTCTTGTATAGCATACAACACCTTTCAGAAAAAGTCAACATTTTTGTTCCATCAACTACGGACATTTCGTTTTAATTGCGCCGGCCCCTCTTTTTGTAGGCGAGCTTTCCACGCGCGCTTTGGGTAGGTGCATTTCGTTCTCCGGTAGGCGGGCTATCCGCATCCCACCACACCCGTGTTAGGTGTCTCATTATCAGAACCAGGATTTGCAGGATTACCGGATTTACATGATTATACAGTTCGTGACACAAAATCAAAACTTTACGCACCCATGGGCGACAGAGCTATTTAGTTCTTCAACAATTTGTCCGAGGATGCCCGACAAATTTCGGACATCCATGCTGGCTTCTATGCGTTAATTGGTAAGAAATACTTTCGAACCAAATGGAACCGGGCGGGTGGGCCCGATTTTGAGCAGCTTCTTCCCACGCTTTGCTTCCCTCCCGCCCGGTTCCTTGGGGAAAAAGCAATCAACGGAAAAATCGGAGCAGAATGCACGTCGCATTTGGGCGTTTACGCCGCAAAACTGAATTGATGAAAAACCATTTTCAATTGGACAAAAATTGCAAAATGTACTATAATAATTACCTATACCCTCAAACATCCAAGGCAAAGAAATCTTGCCCTATGTTTATGTTGATAAAAAAAACTGGAGGAAATGGTACTTGTCAGCCGAAATCCTTAATGGCAATCGCCTTGCGCAGCGCATCCGTAGCCAAATCCGGCGGGAACTAAAAAAACGCAAGTTTACCCCTGGCCTCGCTGTTATCCAAGTTGGCGATGATGCGGCATCAACCCTCTATATCAAGCACAAACAACGCGATTGTGAAAAAGTGCATTTCCACTCAGAAGTTCATCGACTTCCAGTCGAGACAACCCAAGCCGCACTCATTCAGCACATTGAGGGCTTGAATGCTCGACAGGACATTCATGGGATGTTGGTGCAAATGCCGTTGCCAGATACAATAGATGAACGCGCAGTCATTGATACCATCACCCCCCATAAAGATGCCGACGGCCTCACCCTCGTCAACTTAGGCAGCTTACTCCTCAATCGCGAATGCATTACCCCATGCACGCCTACCGGTATTATCCGGCTTATTGAATTGACAGGTGAATCCATTGAAGGCAAACATGCCGTGTGTGTCGGCAGGAGCCCGCTCGTCGGAAAATCTGTAGGTTTAATGCTCCTCAATCGCAATGCAACCGTTACGTATTGCCATTCCCGCACGAAGAATCTCGCAGAGCAGACCCAAAAAGCGGACATCCTCGTTGTCGCCATCGGCAAACCGGAGTTCATCACTGCAGATATGGTGAAAACAGGTGCTACTGTTATTGATGTCGGGATTAGCTACGTGGCACATCATGCTGTTGGGGATGTCAAATTTGACGAAGTGAAAAAGGTCGCGGGCTTTATTACCCCAGTGCCAGGTGGTGTCGGCCCGATGACCCGGGCAATGTTGTTAGAAAATACATTGAAATTAGCCACTGTTTCGTACGGGCGCCAGGCGTAATGGGCTACGAAATGACAGATCTGTTTTTAACCTTCATCCAAGCGCGCTTTATCACAGGTGCAGTTAAAAATCGCGCCTACAGTATTACAGAAACAATGTTTTAAACTTCATACCGGTCAAACTACAGGCAATTGGAGGATATAGACAATGGCATTCCCAGGATTTGAATTGAACGATAAGGTGATGTTAATCACCGGCTCCGGCAAGGGTATCGGCAGAGGTATCGCGCTCGCCGCAGCGCAGATGGGGGCGAAGGTGCTCTTAAACAGCCGAACCGCTGCCGACCTCAAGAAAGTGGCCACCGAGATTCGCGCCAACGGCGGGGAAGCGGAACCGGTCGTGTTTGATGTTAGCGATATGGCAGATATTGCCCGCGGCGCGCAGGCTGCTCTTGACGTGTGGGGCAGAGTCGATGTCCTCGTCAATAACGCTGGCACCAACCGACCTAAACCCGCACTTGAACTCACCGAGGAGGATTGGGATGCAATCTATGACCTCAATCTTAAAGGTTTGTTTTTCTTAACCCAAATGCTTGTCAAACCGATGATAGCGCGGGAGAGCGGGAAGATTATCAACATTTCTTCCACGATGGGTTTAGTCGGCGGTCCATTGCGTACTGCCTATTCCGGGAGCAAGGGCGGCGTTGTGCTGTTAACCAAAGGGCTCGCTGTGGAGTGGGCACCCCATAACGTCACCGTCAATGCAGTTGCGCCGGCGTTCACCCGTACGCCGCTTGCGGATGTTCTCTTGCAACGGAAGGAATTTTATGAAGATGTCGTCCGCCGCATCCCGATGGGGCGCGTCGGCGAAGTAGACGAGGTTGTCGGTGCAGTGCTATTCTTGGCTTCGGAAGCCGCGAATTGGGTCACGGGACAAACCATCGCTGTTGATGGGGGTTGGGTAGCGTGGTAATTTCCTTATTTCCCCATTCCTTTCCGCGTAGTGCGAGGTCCCCTTGCCTCGCACTGCTTCACAATTTCCTACCCAATTGCAACAAAAATTCCAAATAAACTCAGTGATTTCGCTTTTACAGGCAAGGTTAGTGGGAACAATTTGCAATCGTGTGTTTTCTCCTTGACAACTTGGATTCATGCCTGGTATAATTTCCCATTCACACAACTTGTGCGGATGAGACGCGTTTTATAGGCGGTACCTGTGGGCTTGCGCAAAGGCATCGGCGGTACAGTTAACTTGCACAGGTTGTTTTTTGGCAAAATTACGGATTAACCAATTGTCATATCTATTATTCTTGCAACAATCTAATAAAACGTGAGTTCGGTGTTTGTCGTGCAAACTGTTCGTCTGAGACATGTAGTACAATACAGCAGAGCGTGCTACAACAAAGGTTTCCTACACTTCAAGGAAACCACCGCCGTGGGAAACCTGTGGGTGCGACTCCAGTCCCGAACTAAAATAAATAAAAGCAGGGGTGAAACCGCTGTTTTTGGAGGAATCAAAGTGAAAAATTTTTTTGTTTTCGCAGGCATCGCCCTCGCGATTCTATGCCAACTGAGTTGCTCCCCCGATGAAGAGCAGACACAACCTGAAAATCCTGTGGCGAGCGATACAATAACCGAGTTTAACGCTGCACCGCTCCTTGGCGATGTTGTCCTAGAAAATATGTATGAGGATGAAGCTCGGAAACTGATAGATAAAACACCGGTCCAAATCGTTACAGTGCTTGAAGGCACCACCCGAGTTGTCCTTCATGCGCGGTTTCGTGGTGTTCGAAATCGCGGCTTTGGATTTCCACTCTACGAGTGCGAATTGATGGATGAATCCGCAGAGGCTTTAGGCGGTATTGCGGCAGGAATGTCGGGGAGCCCAGTCGGTCCACCTGGACGTATTATGGGCGCGCTGGCTTATGGTGAAAATTTCTCCAGCTCACCTACTCGGTTCTGGGTTACAGCCATTGACGCAATGGAGGCTTCAATTGATCATGTAACGTTTGGTGAATTGCTTGAGCAAGCCCCTGTTCCTGCTGCCCCCGCTGCAGGGATTCGCGCCACTTACACGCCAGTTAAAACACCTGTGATGATTACGGGAATCCAGACGCATAGGATTGAAGAGATCTCTTCACATCTCGCCGGCTCAAAATCCAATTTTGTTGAATTTTTTGCAAATATTGGGGATGCCCCTGCTGCACCGCCTGCGGGTGCAACAACAAAACTCGCTGCAGGGGATATGATTGGTGTTGCCCTAGCCACCGGCGATGTTATGACTGCAATTGGTTTTGGGACCGTGACACAAGTTTATGACAATAAATTTGTGGCATTCGGCCATCCACTTTCTGGCAGTGGAAAGTCCGCATTACCGGTATATAGAGCCGTCGTCAATGGCATCGTTCCCACCCTAGTGGCACCATATAAATCTGCAACCGCTTACGGGAACCCAATCGGAACGATAACAAAAGACCTCACACCGGCAATTGTAGGTGAACTTGGTGCGCCCCCACCAATGATTCCGGTGAAAGTCTCTTATCATCCATTGAACCGTACTGCAGCAATAGAGAAACATCACGTTGTGGCTTATGGCCAAGAGGGGTATATTCCGGTCGTTGCGTCAGTGACGATGGATGCAATTCGGCTGGAGAAGAACGCTGCAACAGTTGAGGGAGTTGTGACGCTTCACTTTCAAGAGACCGAGAGTGTCTATACGAAGGCGTTTCGCATCACATCTTCCACTCCGTCTCAGGATGTGTTAATGAACACGGAAGACATCATCAACTTTTTCACGGATACACTGACGAACAGCGCAGGCAAAGCCACATTGAAGGAGGTGTCGATCTCTATCACAGACAAACCCCAAATTGCCAAAGCGGAGATTGACGAAGTTATTGTGCCGGATGAAGTGATGCCGGGCGAAAGTATCCCAGTCTCGATTGTCCTGGTACCGCACTGGACGACTGCCGGTGCTGAGCGCACGATTCAGAGAGAAATTATGCTTGATATTCCTGAAGGCTTCCCTGCTGGCGAAGCAAGCCTCACGGTTTCTGCAGGCGCGCCTGACTCTCCGGGAGGGGAGAGACATGTGCCCAAAAATCTGGAGGAACTCATCGAACGGATAGAGGAACATGAGGTGGATGTAGGGTTAATCACAATAATGCTTACACCATCGGGCGCTGGATTCCCATTCCCGGCCGGTTCCCTACTACCGGAAGGCACCCCACCGCCAGAAAATGGTGAGATGCCAGAAGATGGCGAGGAAGATGGAGAAGAGGGTGAAGGAGATGGCGAGGAGGATGGTGAAGGAGATGGTGAGATGCCAGAAGATTTGCCATTTCCTGAGGGATCCCCGCTTCCAGAGGTGTCTGAACCGCCACCGCCTGTTGAATCCGAACTTATTATCGAGGGCTTTATCGTGACAGGCTTTAAAGAGGTGACAGTCACGATAAAAGGCGAAGACATGGCAGACGTAGAAGAAGAATAATTCGGAATCACGTCGTATGCAGTGCTTCGTGCCTTGCTCTCTCACCGAGAAATCGAGCAGGCACGGAGCTCCGCCCCTCCGGTATCTATGAGAAGCCTTCTAGTTGTGCTTTGTCAAGTTTGAAATTGTGAAAGTCATCCGTTGCAAAGTTTCTGTAGGCGCGGTTAGAACCCGCGCCTACAAACTTAAGGTGGACAGTACATTGGTAGAGTCCATAACTACATACAAACCGTCCGTAAAAACAGAAAAACATTGAAACCCGCCCGCCGCATTCGTCGAAACATTTGACGCGGGTGTGCCAAACACACGGAGGCGTGGGACATGGCTGCCTGTGCCGCCTACGCCCCAATGACTCTATCACTCCATTTTACACACAACCGGTTCCTGTCCCACATAACATCGCACAATATCAATAATCAGCGCAATATCATGCCGAGCCGATTCCAGCGAGGTATAACACCCTTCACCCTTTGTGATACAGGCATGGAAGTGACGGAGTTCTCGCACAAACGCGCTTTCCCATTCCACAGCGGGGGTCTTGCTATACGTTGTTCCATCGGCATCTATGCCGTGTATCGTCACCTCCGATAGAATGCCACGTGAAAAACCGGTCGGATATGAGACGATTACCCGTTTGTTATCCCCATAAATCTCCAATGTTTCTTTAAAGTCCCACAGATCCGGCAAGTCCACCCATGTCGCGATACAACGTGCACCGTTCGGATAGCCAAACACAATGCTCACGCCGCGCCCTTGAGACCAGACTTCCGCGCTAATTACCTCACTTGGCGAACCTAGCATCACCCGCAGACTGTAAATGTCGTGAATCATACTCCCGGAAAGCAGGTAGAACGCTCGCTCCGCTTCAGAGGACACATCGCCTATCGCGGCCAACCGTGCTGCTTCACGCGCCGCACCTGCTGGCTGAAACACCTCCGGTGGTACATCGTTGAACCGCACCACGTCAAATTGGCTGAGGTGCAGGTTATTACTCGGATGCAGGTGGTTAATCTGAACGAAGCGGTAACTTTCCATTGTGTTGACTTCGCGCTTGGCGAGTTGGAAAGCGGGATCGTGCGCCTTCATGTAACCCGCCTGTCCGATTGTGCCAGCTTTGTGTTGTGCGGCTATCATCGCGTCGATCTCTTGCAGTGAAAAACAGACCGGTTTCTCGACAAAGACATGCTTACCGGCTTCAAATGCGGCGAGTGCCACCTCCGTTTTCGGGTCACCGTGGCAGAGCAATACCGCATCTATATCTGTTTCGAGCAGTTGGGTGTAATCTGTCACGAATTCGGGGATGTGGAATCTTTGCGCGACATGTTTAGCGGCACCGGGCGACAGGTCACAGACAATCGGCACCTCAAACTCCCGATGAAGTTCGGCAAGGTTCGGCATGTGTTGAACTTGCGCAATTGCGCCACACCCGATAACGCCTATCCGTACACGGCTCATTATGTTTTTAACCTCCAGCAGATAATCCTCTGTATAGGTGTTTATCGTATCATATACACAAAATAGATGCAATGGCCAGTTATCGGTTTTCGGTTGTCAGTTTTCGGCTTTCTGTGGGTTTGAGGAGAAGTGTCGCGATTCGGAGATTGCTCCTACGGGAAAACTAAGTGCCTTACCCAAGAGAAGTGCCAGGTTGACAACAAAATCAAAATGCTGCATAATAAGGGAAATGGCTCTTGTTCTCTAAGCGCGCTGTGGAAGGGCGCACATAAACTCCTTTGGAGGCTCGCGATATGGACATGATAACTATTCCATGGCAAATGGTCTTTCTGTGCGGCTTGTCTCTCTGTGTTGGATGGGGCATCCGCGGCAATTTCGGGCATGAATATGGTGCGGCACTCGCAGGTGCGCTCGCCGCAATGGCAATCGCTTTGCTCTCCGGTCGCGAAGACTGGTGGCGGCAGGTTCACTACTTCGCGATGTTTGGCGCAATCGGCTGGTCGTTCGGCGGCAGTATGTCGTACATGCAGGTAGTCGGTTATAGCCACTCCCCGCACTCGTCCACGGTGCTTTATGGGTTTGCCAATCTATTTGTCATCGGTTTCTTGTGGGCATCCCTCGGCGGCGCGGGGACAGCCCTGCCAGCGTTTCTGACGCATACGCAGTTGTCCCTCTTCTTTGTGCCAATCTGTGCTGTCTTCATCGGCTGGGCACTACAGGCTGTCGTGGTAGACCGGGTTTTTGCGTACAAACGGATGCAACGGCACGAAAGCCCGCTCTATTGGTATGACACCGATTGGTTGGCTGCCCTCGTTGCTATCGTTGCGGCACTCATCGTCGCGCTGTTCCGCGGACGTTTGGACATGGGCACCTCGCTTGTGCTCTATATGGGTATCGGTTGGTTCGCCGCATTTCTGCTCTTGGTAAATGTTCTGGGTCTTCGCATGACACCGCCGCGCGGCGACAATTGGGCAGGCTGTGTCGGGCTTGTTATCGGTGTCTTGGGATACTGCTGGCGTTACGAACTCAGTGGGGTCGCCTTCGCTACGCTGATGACCGGCTTTGCAGGCGGCTTTGCCTTTTCATTTGGGCAATTGCTGAAGCTGCTCTACCTCCGAACCGGGCTCCAAACCAACTGGCACAGCGTCATGGAACAGACACAGGGTTTGCTTTTTGGACTCGGCATTGCCGTGACGTTCGGCTTTCTGCTCAACCGCGCGCCACGGGTGGAAGTTGATCCGAATTTCCCGCAGTGGATGGAAATATTCGCGGTGTTCTGTGTGCTCATTGCCTTGACTTATGTCAATTATCGGAAGGCGGCGGGAACCTGGGTGGACTTAGTTGATGCGTTACCTGAGCGATTCTTCGGATTGCCAGTCGTCGGCTGGTTTCGGCATTCAAGGGGATGGATAGGGTGGTTCGAGCTCTTTTATATAGGCATAGGCATCACCTGTGTCTGGCTTTTGGCGGTGAACTTCCGAGAGCCGCTCGCCTTTATTCCGACGAGTTGGTTAGGCAAGGGGCAACTGCTCTACTTCGTCTTTTTGTGGTGGGTGGTTATTTTCAACTTTGAACGTGCCTTAGTCGGATTCAGTCCGCATAGGTTGGTGACAGAGGGCGTGATTACGCTCAACGCGATTATCTGTACTGTGCTGATGGTGTTAGGCGCGCAAGCGATTCCGACTCCTACCGGTATGAGGGACCTCCTGGTCCCGACTCCCCAACAAACAGGCAGTCTTTTTTCCTTCACCGAGTGGATCTGGAAAACGTCGTTCTGGGGGATAGCCGTGATGGTGGGGACAACAGTGGCGTTCTGGGGCATCAAGCACGCCCTTTATGGAAAGGAACATGCCCCAGGCGCTGCATTGCACATCCGCTTCGGCCCAGATTCTAACGCGCCAAAGGAAAAACCGAAGGCGGGGCAACTGCATCCTTAACACAATTGAACATTTTTTTCAGTTTTTCGGCAAAAAAGATTGACTGGCGTTCGGAATTATGTTAAAATGTCTGTGTTGCTTAGCAATATTACCCACGCTTGATAAAAAGAGACCTTACGGAATGAATAAAGAAGACCTTATCTTACAAAAACTTGAATCCATGGATGCCGAACTGAAAAACGTCCGTTCCGAGATGCAGGACGGGTTCAATAGCGTCGAGTCTGAGTTGAAGGGTATCCGTTCTGAGATGAAAGATGGGTTTAACAGCGTCGATTCTGAGTTGAAGGGTGTCCGTTCTGAGATGAAAGACAGGTTCAACAGCGTCGATTCTGAGTTGAAGGAAATCCGAGAAGACTCGACAGAAATGAAGGT
Source organism: uncultured Poribacteria bacterium (assembly GCA_958295855.1). Taxonomy (GTDB): domain Bacteria; phylum Poribacteria; class WGA-4E; order WGA-4E; family WGA-3G; genus CATQHH01. Next base: position 4,234,765 of record OY282383.1, read on the forward strand.
GAATCAAACCAGACATGGGAGAAAATTAGAAACGTTAGAGATGAAACTTGATGCTTTCATCGACAACATGCGTGATCGAAAGGCAGGCACAAACGAGCGGTGGAAAATCGGTGGCATCATCATCTCGTGCGGTGTCGCTCTCGTGTCGCTGATTCTCTCCATTTTGACGAGGCTCGGAAGATAATTCTTGTTAGACTCCTTAATCCCCAACACGCGGGCAATTTTCGGAATTGTGTTAAAATGTCTGTGTTGCTTAGCAATATTACCCACGCTTGATAAAAAGAGACCTGACGGAATGAATAAAGAAGACCTTATCTTACAAAAACTTGAATCCATGGATGCCGAACTGAAAAACGTCCGTTCCGAGATGAAAGACGGGTTCAACAGCGTCGATTCTGAGTTGAAGGAAATCCGAGAAGACTCGACAGAAATGAAGGTGAATCAAACCAGACAGGGGGGAAAATTAGAAACGTTAGAGATGAAACTTGATGCTTTCATCGACAACATGCGTGATCGAAAGGCAGACACAAACGAGCGGTGGAAAATCAGTGGCATCATCATCTCGTGCGGTGTCGCTCTCGTGTCGCTGATTCTCTCCATTTTGACGAGGCTCGGAAAATAATTCTTGTTAGACTCCTTAAGCCCCAACACGCGGGAGATTTAAGGAAAAACCGAGGGTGGGGCAACTGCATCCTTAACACGATTGAACATTTTTTCAGTTTTTCGGCAAAAAAGATTGACTGGCGTTCGGAATTGTGTTAAAATGTCTGTGTTGCTTAGCAATATTACCCACGCTTGATAAAAAGAGACCTGACGGAATGAATAAAGAAGACCTTATCTTACAAAAACTTGAATCCATGGATGCCGAACTGAAAAACGTCCGTTCCGAGATGAAGGACGGTTTCAACAGCGTCGATTCTGAGATGAAAGATGGGTTCAACAGCGTCGATTCTGACGTGAAGGGCGTCCATTCTGAGATGAAAGACGGGTTCAACAGCGTCGATTCTGACGTGAAGGGCGTCCATTCTGAGATGAAAGACGGGTTCAACAGCGTCGATTCTGACGTGAAGGGCGTCCATTCTGAGATGAAAGACGGGTTCAACAGCGTCGATTCTGAGTTGAAGGAAATCCGAGAAGACTCGACAGAAATGAAGGTGAATCAAACCAGACATGGGGGCAAATTAGAAACGTTAGAGATGAAACTTGATGCTTTCATCGACAACATGCGTGATCGAAAGGCAGACACAAACGAGCGGTGGAAAATCAGTGGTATCATCATCTCGTGCGGTGTCGCTCTCGTGTCGCTGATTCTCTCCATTTTGACGAGGCTCGGAAGATAATCCTTGTTAGACTCCTTAATCCCCAACACGCGGGAGATTTACAGGCGTTGGATGCCAAACTTGACAGATTCATTGGGAACATGCACGAACGAAAAGGTGACGCAAACGAGCGCACGTTACCCTACATGCCCGGCCGCCGCTGCCGGTACACTTGTCCGCCTTTGACAACAACGACAGGCTCCAATTTCTGTTTCCCAATGCGGACTTCATTGCGAGAATCTACCAGTTGAAATTCCCCCTCGCGAAGTTCAAAAACGACTGCATCTCCCCACGCGCCAACAGTGAACGTACCAACCTGCCCCGGCATTAATATTGTTTCCGCAGGCACCCGCGTCACCTTTGCCAGTGCATCATCAAGCGACATGCCGAGATGCAGGAACTTGTTGACCACATTAACCAGGTCGTAAACGGGCCCATTGATGTTGTAGATATGCAGATCAGATGAAATCGTTGTCGGTTCAACGCCTTGTGCCATCGCTTTCTCAACGACATCCCAACTGAAAGAGCCCGCACCGTGCCCCACATCAAAAATAACCCCGCGTTCAATTGCTGCGTGGACAGAATCTCGAATTCTGTCGTTTTCGTCCAAGATACCACACGCCATATCGTGGAAGCAGTGTGTGAGAATATCGCGCTCGCCCATCACCGCTAATATCTCATCTATCGATTGGCACCATGCGTCTTGTGGGTGAACCATCAGAGGTAGCCCCGCTGCATCCGCTGCCTCGCGTGCCCTGTGCAAGGGGAGCATTCCCGCCCTTGCACCGACGATAGACTCCCGCGTTAAGCGCACTTTAACCCCCAAAATTACGTCGCGATGTTGTTCTATCATACGGCAGGCTTTGCCGACATCTGCATACGCAGGATTTTCTAACTCCCCAATCTCTTGCGTCAGCATGCCTTGTGAAGAGATGTTCAATTGCGCGAGAATCCGCGTGTCGCTAACATCAATGACGTATTTACGAAACCCTGGGAAGGTATCCGCACCTGCTGAGCCAGCGTCAACCACCGTCGTTGCGCCGCGTGCCAAACAGGTTGGATCTGGTTCAATCCCGAAATGACTGACACCATAGAAGACATGCACGTGCAGGTCGATTAAGCCGGGTGTAACGAGGCATCCGTCTGCGTCCAATACCTCTCGCGCTTCTGATGTAGGAATGTCATCGTTCACTGCTGCCACTTGCCCGTTCGCGAACGCTACATCTTTGCGGGCATGGATGCGCTGCGCCGGGTCGACTACGGTTCCATTTTTAATGATTAGTTCATAATTCATACACGAAGCCCTCACCAAGTTAATTTTGTCAGAACTTACTTACGCACCACACGCTACTGCTAATCCGCCGAAGGAATAGTTTTGCGTAAATCCTATCTGTTAGGTGTTAGAGCGTCGGGTGCCCCAAGACGGTGGCGAGGCACGGTGTCCTCGCCCTACGCCCTGTTAATTCCGAGCCCTAAAACGTGCTTTCGTGATTGGTAATTGGGCACCATCTCGCCATCAGCAGATAATCGAACAACGCCGATTCTGCTTCCGGGGTGTCAATCCGTTTCAGTGCGTGGATAGCGTTGTCCCGCACGTACCTATTCTCATCAGTGAGTGAGGTTGCCAGCACTGGAATTGCGTCTCTTGAAGCCGGGCCGATCTGTGCTAATGCTAACGCCGACTCAAAGCGAGTTTGTGCGTCTTCATCGTGAGCCAGCATATCGATCAACACCGGCACGGCAGGTGCAGCAGATTCCCCAATACTGCCGAAGGCTTCAGCACTATAGCGCCGGACTTCAACACACGGGTCTTTCGAGCAGGTTATCAACGTGGGTATTGCCGGTTCCGCTGCACTGCCTATTTGTGCTAACGCGTAGGCGGCTTCAATCCGAGTTGTATCTTCAGCATGTCCTAATGCTTCGCTTACTGCTGGTACCGCCGGTGCGCCAACCGCTGCCAATGCATACGCCGCCATCCGTCGCGTCGGTGCATTTTTGTCATTGAGCATCTCTATCAACTTCGGCACTGCCGGTTCCCCGATAGCCCCTAACGCATACGCGGCATTCAAACGTACCGGTTCATACCCATCGTGCAAGGCTTGAATCAGCATGGGGACTGCTTCTGCCGCGGCTTCGCCCGACATGCCCAATTCGTCCGCGGCCCGCGAGCGTACAGATGGGGTATTGTCACCCAATGCCTCAATGCGTTGCCCTAAATTTCTGTTCGCATTTCCGTTGGCGGACTGTGTTGCCTTTTGTGGATTTCTTGGGCTGTTAGATTCCCCGGTCATCCAATTCCAAACATGCCGCCAGGTGCCTTCATGCGTAAGCGATGCGGCATCGCTTGCTTCATGAGAGTCAACAGATTTCCAACTTAGCCCTCTTGTATTCCATTCCGGCTCTTGCGGTTCGTCCATCCGAATAAACTGAAACTTCATCATGTAGCGCGTCTTGTCAGTGCGGTTTGCCATCGCGCGATGCCATAGGTCGAAGTGGATGATGGTTACCGTGCCAGCCTCGCCACTGAGCGGCAATTCATCGTCGTTGACAGCGGGCCTTGGCTCGCGAGATTCAAAATGTTCCTCAATTCGGGTGCTGTAATACTGCGTCCCCGGCAGAACCGCCGAGGGGCCCATCTCCTCTGGCGAATCTTGGGGATAGTAGAACGCCATCGCCCAGCGCGGGCGGTGGTGTCGAACCTTCTGATAGCCCCAATAACTGTCTTTGTGAAATCCCTGTCCATCACTGTGCGGTCTGTTCTGATGGGGATGCCGATGTGAATGCATCACATAATTTTCCCCTAGAATACTGCTTAAGGCACCACGAATCGCGGGCTCCTCGAAAACGGCTTGCAACTCAGGAACCCGGGGTAAGATATTGTTCCCCAAATTTCCTTCTTTTGCAGTGAGCTCCTGCGTTTTGCGGTAGATAGTCTCATGGAAACTGCGCGACAGATCCGCCTTCACCGTAACGTAACCGTTCACAATGAAATCCCGCATCTGCTCGTCAGTCAGCTTGCTGCTCGCCTGTTGGGTGGCGGCTTTCAAGTGTGAATTCGTTTGCATCATTAGATCTCCCTTTCTTTGCCGTTTTTCAATAGCAAGTTTTGTCTTGGCAAGTTACGCCAAAAAGAACTGACTCTATTTTACTTGACATGAATTCATTTGTCATCTATTTTATTGTTTAAAAGACACATTCCAATTTCAATGATAACATCAGGAGGCTACATAGAGATGGGAATTCTATCGAAAGATCAGAAACAACATTGGCAGGAACAGGGGTACCTTGTGCTAAAAGGGGTACTCTCCCCGGAAGAGGTGCAAACTCTCACGGCAACGGTAGATGAAATGGATGCTGAATTCCGCAAGCAGGAGCACGTCACTGCTGATTCCGTCTTCGACCGGCGAAACGTCATGGAAGACAACGATATCTTCGTGAACCTGATGGAGCACCCTGTGACGTTTCCTATCGTGCTTGCGTTGTTGGGGCCTTACGTGCAACTGAGCATGTCCGAGGTTATCGTACGGCCGCCAAATCCGAAAGACAAGGGCTATCTCCACACGGATGGTGGGCAGGCGATGCGCGGCATCCGCGTTAGCGAGACAAGTTCACCACTCCAAGTCAAAATCCACTACTTCTTGACGGATCTTGAGGATGCAGACAGCGGAAATTTCACTGTCGTGCCGGGGAGCCACAATCGCCCCTTTCCGGAAGAAGGGGTGCCAGATGGTCCCTACCTCCCTGAGGCAGTACAGTTGTGCGTAAAAGCAGGTGATGCCGCTGTTTTCCCGCATGCGTTATGGCATGGGGTTGTCGCAAACCGCTCGCAACAGCCCCGCAAAACGTTAATCTATTGCTACAGCCATCACTGCTTCCGGCCGTTTGACTACGAAAAGGCATCGCCTGAACTCTTGGAACGGTGTACGCCGCGGCAGCGCAGATTAATCGGGGATATCGGCGACTGGAAACCCGGATCTTATTTCTATTCCCCAGCTGACCAGGGGGAGCTCATGAAAGTGTAGGAGGGCATTCCGTTTGGCGTTCGCTTCTGTAGGAGCGTATTCTCTTCACCCTGTCACAGAGGTATCATGCGGTACAAGTTTGAGATGCTTATTCAACTTCAACAACGAGATACTGTTGTTCAACGGTGACCGGGAACGTATCCGCAATATAAGGTCCCTTTTCTCGTTCAGAATTGGATGCGTCAATATCCTTGCCGCTCTCCACGTGTACATCGTATTTGCGGACGCGCCGCTGGGCAGGGTTCCACCACGATTGTCCGGTTTTGATGTCAAACTCCCAACTGTGCCAGGGACACCGAAGGATTTCGCCTTTGCGGGTATAGGTATAGGTTCCAGGCACAGACGATTCTAAGAAGCCTGTAACACGCCCTTTACACAGCGGGCCGCCTTGGTGTGGACAACTGTTTCGAATAGCGAAAAATTCGCCATCAATATTGAAAATACCGATTGAGCGTCCGCCGATGTCGACGACTTTGCGTTCACCGGGAGGGATTTCATCAGGGGTTGCAACTACGTATTTAGCCATTTCGTTTTCCAATGACAGAAAAATTTAACGGATTAAGGGATTACGCGGAGCTTAAGAAAAGAGCCTCTTTTCTTATCCGCGTAATCCGTGATTCAGACAACAATGAGGCAGGACTTACGCAAAATCCCTTCTTTTGCCGGTGCGATCTGCGTTGTGCGTAAGTCTTGTGAGATTAATTCTGCTCGAACGAATACAAGGCGCGTGCGTTTTCTGCTAAGATCTTCCGGCGCAGCTCTGGTTTCAGGAAACTCGGCAAGGCCCGGTCGGGCGCATCAAAATCCCAATGCGGGTAATCGGTTGCGAACATCAGCTTGTCATCCATGTCCATCTGTTCAAGCAATTGCTCAAAGTACTCCCGCTTCGGGGGTTCTTCCATGGGTTGCGTGCTGAACCAGAAGTGGTCGCGAATGTATTCCGAAGGCTTCCGTTGCAGTTCTGGGACTTCGCACCGCAATTTTGCCCACGTTGCATCTAACCGCCAGAGGAGCGGTGGGAGCCACGCGAAACCGCCTTCAATTAGGACAATCTTGAGTGTCGGGAAGCGTTCAAAGACCCCTTCGCAGACGTAGCTGATAACTTGCGTGTGGAAGGCTTGCGGCATACCACCGTGGTCCTCGATGTAATAAGAGGGCCATCCTGCACCCGTAATCGGGCCGGCAACACCACCGAAGTGGATACCGATCGGGAGGTCGTGTTTAACTGCTGCTTCGTAGATTTTCCAATATTTGCGATTCCCGAGCGGGTCCTTGGTACGAGCAATAAGCAGGATCTGGACGAACTCAGGGCGAGGCGCGCAACGGTGAATCTCTTCGGCAGCTAAATCCCCATCTTCGTACGGGACGACGATAGAGGCGCGCAGGCGCGGCTCAGGTTCCACCCAATCAGCAACTTGCCATTCGTTTACTGCTTGTGAGAGCGCGGCACCGTATTCTAAATTAAGTTGCTCACCGACAGGGATTAAAGGATTAAGCACCCCGTATTCGATATTCCATGCATCCAGGAGTTGTTCTTGCATGAATCCTAGGTCGGCACCGGGGGCAAGTCCTGAAGGGGGCCAGGCATCTTGGCGCGCGGCATTGCGCAGGGCGCGCGGGTAGTAACCCCCTATCCGGCTGCGTAGCCCGAACGTCTTGAAATGTTCCTGCCACCGTTCAGATAAGTAGGGGGACAAAGCCCCTGGTGGCACAGAGTTGTGGATATCGCAATCAATAACCGGCAATTTTGAACGTTTGGTAGTTGTGTTTTCCATTGCGTTTCACCTCTCAAAGTTGATAGAACGCGCGTGCGTTCTCACTCAAAATTTTACGGGCGAGTGCCCCCGGCAATGTTGTGGGGAATGCATCATTCGGTGTGTCAAACTGCCAATGTGGGTAATCTGTCGAGAACATCAACATCTCATCGGATTCAAGTTGCCCGATGATCTGAAGGAGCTGCTTGGGGGTCGGGGGCGCGTCAATAGGTTGTAAGGTAAACCGAATGTGCTTCCGTATGTACTCAGAGGGCGGGCGTTTAAGCCACGGTGTGTTGTTTCGGAGCCCCCGCCACTCTTTATCAATCCGCCACATGACAGCAGGCAGCCAGGTAAAGCCGCTTTCAATCAGCACAACGCGGAGTTCTGGGAACTGATCGAAGACACCCTCCGCAACTAGACTGATAACCTGTGCTTGGAAGACTTGCGTCATCCCGCTATATTCCTCTAAGTAGGTAGATGGCCACCCTGTAGGTGAGGGTTGATTGCCGGGCGCGCCGCCGTAATGGATGCCGATGGCGAGATTATGCCGGACTGCTGCCTCATAAATCGGGTGGTGGATGCGGTTTCCATAAGGTGTCCGCGAACGCACGGGCAGTATTGCTTGGACAAACCCTGGATGCTCCCCGACTCGCTCAATTTCCCTGACAGCGAGTTCGGGAATTTGGCTTGGAATGACTAGGGATGCGCGTAACCTCGGCTCCGGGTCGAGCCAATGTTCTATCTGCCAATCGTTTATCGCCTGCGCGATGGCAGCACCGAGGTCGGGATTGTGGATGCTCTGCACCCGGTAGGCACAATTGAGGATGCCGTATTCAAGGTTCCAGCCATCAAGCAGCTGTTCACGTATATGCGCCAAATCTATGTCCCACGGGGGTTTGGCATCCGGGTGAGTCGTTAGCGGGGCACCGCGAGGGTAATCGTTTGCCTCGGGGCCCCTGAAGCCGGAGTGGCTACAATAGTCGCACCAGAAGTCAGACATATACGGGAAGAGTGTCTGTAAGGAGGGAACTTCGTTGTGAATGTCGCAGTCAATTGCTTTCAGCCCTGCCTGTACAAAGTCAGGGGATGTCCCTAGGGCGTAGTTTGCAAGCCCATCTTCATTGTCCATCTATTTCTGCTCCTTCGCTGGTGCTGCCTCCTCATATTAAAAAGGGGTGCTAAGGTGCTTAAGAAACAATGGGGCGTACTGGATTTGAACCAGTGACTTCTACCGTGTGAAGGTAGCGCTCGTACCCCTGAGCTAACGCCCCATGTAGAAATATGGGCCCACTAGGACTCGAACCTAGGACCAGCCGGTTATGAGCCGGCGGCTCTGACCACTGAGCTATGGGCCCTTCACATTTTAATTTTAAAATTATACTATATTTCCCCCTAAAAATCAAGTTTTTAATGTGTTGTGTGGTGTTATTTACAGTGTTTCAGGTACCGTGAATTGTGTTCACGGGGCTTCGTGATTAGGATGGTATCCTACGGCAGTAAGGTGGGTGTTCCCTGATGCTTGTGCTGCGCGGTGCTATTCGATAAAATCTCGCAACATCCGGCTCCGTCTTGGGTGGCGCAATTTTCGGAGGGCTTTTGCCTCAATTTGCCGAATCCGTTCCCGCGTCACGTTAAAGATCATACCTACTTCTTCGAGGGTTCTTGGGTACCCATCATCAATCCCGAACCGGAGAACGATAACCCGCCTTTCCCGTTCGTCTAATTCAGAAAGAACTTCTTGGATCTGTTCTTTGAGGATGTTCAGTTCTGCTTCTTTTACCGGGGAATCAGAGGTGGTATCCTCAATGAAATCGCCAAGGGGGTTGTCCTCTTCGTCGCCGATTGGGATTTCTAAGGAGATTGCTTCTGGTGCGACGGCTAAAGCTTCGTTGACTTTACTGGTTGGAATCTTCATATCTTGGGCGATTTCCTCTGATGTGGGTTCGCTGCCTAGTTCTTGTAGCAGGGAACGTTGCACCCGCCGGATTTTGTTAATTCTCTCGTGCATGTGAACGGGGATGCGGATAGTTCGCCCCTGGTCGGCGATTGCGCGCGTGATGCCTTGTCGAATCCACCAGGTAGCGTAGGTGCTAAACTTATAGCCTCGTTGATAATCGAATTTGTCAACGGCTCGCATCAAGCCGATGTTTCCTTCCTGAATCAGGTCAAGGAACTCAAGCCCTGATGCCCGGTGTCTGTGCCTTTTGGCGATGCTGACAACGAGGCGGAGATTCGCTTCAACGATTGCCATTTTGGCAGCTTGTGCCTCCGATTCGCCTTTGTCAATTTGCGCGGTGAGGTGCTTAAGCTGGCCACGGGAAATCCCGATTTCGTTCATGTGTTGCCGAATATTGCGCTGCAAGCGAATGATGATTACATAAGCCTGTTTCGCTTCAGGCGTTTTGAACTGTGAGTTGGTGCCAACTGGGCCGTTAGACCATTCAGCGGGAATCTCATGTTTCTGCTGAAGTTGTTGGATTTCCGATTCCCAGTTGCTGATTTGGTACTCCGCTTGTTTCACCAGGTCTGAAATTTTGCTAATCTCCTCTCTGTCAATCATCAGTTCTTCGAGGGTGTTGATGAGATTGGTACGCGTTTCAGATGTCTCTGTGTGAGGCATTCCGTTTTCGTCGTATGCATTCGGCCCCGCTGTGAGACGTTCAGCCTCTAACGTTTCTAGTACGTGCAACACTTTCTTCACCTGTTCTCGCAACTTTCGCTCCTTATCTTGTGTTGAGGTGCTGGAAACAGGCATATCGATAATGTCGGAGGCGCGCTTTTTGGCTGTCACAATTTTATAGAGAAGTTTCCGAATTTCTGTAATGGCAAGTCGTGTACCGAAGGTAGCTTCGTGGGCAGCGCGGTGCCCTGCCTCAATCCGTTTGGAGAGCTCAATTTCTTGTGTTTTATCGAGCAGCGGAAATCTCCCCATTTCGCGCATATATACTTTAACCGGATCATCGGTGAAGTTGGCGGGTGCTGAGGCCAAATCGGTTGTGTCGTCGTATTCGATTTCATCGTTGCCATCAGTTTCAAGCAAATCGAGGGCATGCGGATCTTTAAAATTCATAGTCAACTTGCTCCTTTTTTTAGGTTTATGCCGCGATGGGCAGGTGAGGTGCCTCCCCTTGCATCGCTAGATTATTCAGTTTCATGAAACGGATACGCGGCTAAGGCTCGCCTTTGGTTTGAGAGTTTCACCAGTTCTTCGAGTGTTTCCATCTCATCTGCGCCTTCGGCGAGGGCGTGTGAACGCACGCGCTGTTCTAAGTCTTGTAAAAGAAAATGTCTCAGTTTTTTAAGGCATCCTTCCACCCTCGCTTGTAGATTGGGCGACGGCATTTTACGCAGTAGCGCGTTTGAAATGAGTGCTCTGAGTTTCTCGTCCGGGCACTCACTAATGAGGTTTTGGATATCCACACCTTCGTTTTCCGTACACGCATCCCATAACAATTGCGCGATTTTCACGAGGTGAGCCTCCGTTAAATCTTTATAGTGAAATTGAGATTTGATGTACGGAATTAGCTCTGGATTTTGGATTAATGCCTCAATCAGTTGCGTCTCAATTTGCGCCCGTGGAGACGATTTTTTCGGTGCAGTTTTATTTCTTCTTGTACGGTAGGGGGCAGGTGCCTCTTTAAGCCCTAAGTCTCGCAATTCATGCCAAAGGACGCTGACATCTACATGGAGTTCCTTCGCGGCGTATTTAACGTATTCGCTCCGTTCCACTCGGTTCTTGATATTCAGTAGCGTCGCGTTAATCTCCTTAATAACTTGTGCTTTCACATCAGTCCGGTGGATGTTCTGTTGTTGAATAGCCGCTTGAATCTGAAATTCGATAAGGTTGATTGCTTTGTCTGTTAGTTGTGTAAACGCTGCGGCGCCGTGTTGCCGCGCAAACGAATCCGGATCTTCCCCTTGGGGAAGTAACGCGACCCGAACCCGTAACCCCTCTGCAAGCAGCCGGTGCAGCCCACGTTGTGCCGCTTGGAAACCGGAGGCATCCCCGTCGTAAACGATGATGACTTCGGGCGTGAACCGCTTCAATAAGCTGGCGTGGTTTTCACTCAGGGATGTACCTGAGGAGGCCACCACGTTTTCAATCCCGTACTGATAAAGCATCAACGCGTCCATATACCCTTCTACAAGGAGTACTGTCTGCTTTTTGTAGATAGATTGACGTGCTTTGTCAAGGTTGTAAAGGATGTTACTTTTATTATACAGAATTGTGGCGGGGGAATTCAAGTATTTCGGTTGATGTTCTTCAGATAGGGCGCGTCCCCCGAAGCCGGCGGGTACCCCTCGCTCATTTTGAATCGGAAAAAGAATCCTGTTCCAAAACCGGTCTTGGGGCCCGCGTGCTTCATCCTTAATTAGCCCGGCATCGACTAACTGTTGGATAGTAAAACCTTCGTCTGTTGCAACTTTCACAAGGTTGCGCCTTGCAGCGTTTGCATATCCGAGTTGAAACAGGCGGAGCGTTTTCGGTTGTACGCCGCGTTGTTGAAGGTACTTCAGCGCGGGGGTGCCGATATTCTCGGTGAGGAGTTGTCGGTGGTAGTATTCCACTGCAAACCGGTTGAGTTCTTCAAGTGCTGTGAACCGTTTTCGGTTGAGGCTGCCGCGCACATCCTGATTCGGAAGGGAGATATTCAGCCGTTCCGCTAACCACTCAAGGGTTTCCATGAAGGATTTGCCCTCATGCTTTTGCACGAAGGAGATAACGTTGCCGCCCGTTTGACAACCGAAACAGTAGAAAATTTGCTTTTGCACCGAGACGGTGAAGGAGGGCGTTTTTTCATCGTGAAACGGACAGAGCCCCTTGTAATCCCGGCCGGCAGGGCGCAACGGGATGCCACACTCGGAGATGACTTCGACAATATCGCTTCGGCTCCGAATTTCATCAATCGTTTCTCGGGGAACTTGGATTTTTGGACGCGTTCGGTTCACGGTGAATTTGCCCCTCTGTTGGGTTCACTACTATAAATAGATTGCTTCTAAAGGTGATATGCAAACCTACTCCTTGAACGTGACGACGGTTACACCCTCGCCGCCTTGGCTTTGCGGTGCTAATTGGTATGTGGCAACGTGCGGATGCTGGTGCAGCTCCTCATGAACTGCTTTGCGCAAGGCACCCGTACCCTTGCCATGAAGAATTCGCACCGTGGGCACGCCGGCAAGGTAGGCATCGTCAAGGTATTTATCAGTAACATCTACAGCTTCGCTTACAAGCAATCCGCGAATCTCGAGTTCACTTTGGATTGTGTTGGCTTTGCTATATTGGATATCCAGTACAGAGGTTGATATATTTGCTGTTTTTTGTTTGGGCTGGATGGAGTCAATGTCGTGATAAGCGGCTTGCATGTGCATATTGCCTACCCGAATCTGAAGGGGCATATCGCTTTGCGGCACAATGGAGATGACTTCCCCAAATCTATTCAGTTGCTTGATGCGGACTTTGTCGCCGATATCCACTTTGAGCTTTGGGTGTTTCGCCTGTTTTTTGGGGCGTTCCTGTTTGAGTTGTTTTTTTGTCCGTTCTATGTTTGAGAAAGCGTTTCGGATGCTGGCTTTAGAGGCTTGTTCTCTGCGGATATCGGCAACCAGATTTTCTATGGTACGCCGCGCGCCCGAGACGATGTCAAAAGCCTCGCTTTCAGCGTTCTGCTTCAGGGCGTTCCGCTCTGTTTCGAGCGTTTCAGCGAGGTGCTGGTATTTTTGGGAGGCGGTTTCAGTCTCGAGAATTTTATCGTGAAGGCGGGCCCGCTCTGTTTCCAGTTCATGTTGTGTCTGTTGCAACCGAACCAGCAGTTCTTCAACAGCAACACTATTATCCCCTAAGTGGGTTTGTGCCTCAGCGAGGATGTCGGAGGGAATTCCTAATTGTGCTGCAATTTTTATTGCGTTGCTGCTGCCAGGCACGCCCACCTGCAACCGGTACGTCGGACGCAGCGTCGTCCAGTCAAATTCCATTGAGGCATTTTCCATACTTTCCCGTGTATGGGCATAAGCTTTAAGGCCACCGTAATGTGTTGTGACGATAGTGTTGACGCTTCTTTTTCCTAACCAATCCAGGAGTGCCATACCAAGGGCGGTGCCTTCGCTCGGGTCTGTGCCGGCACCGATTTCATCCAATAGCACAAGCGAGTGTGTCGATTCAGCATGCTTGATTGTTTTGAGCATCTCCGCAATTTTGGTGATGTGCGAGGAAAAGGTGCTCAAGCTGTGCTCGATGCCCTGGTCGTCGCCGATGTCAGCGAAAACCTGATGAAAAATCGCCATTTGGCTTCCCTGTTCCGCCGGTATGTGCAAACCAGATTGTGCCATCAATGCCAACAGGCCAACCGTTTTCAGAACAATTGTTTTGCCGCCAGTATTGGGGCCTGTAATGACAAGGGTTTTAAACGTTTTGCCGATATGAATATTTGTAGGAACGACGCGCACTGGGAGTTTGGCACATGTTTGTTCAGGCGAATTGGACGGTGCTGTGTCGGGATGTTTAGCCTCCGTGTGTGCGGATGTGCCAACGTTCCTAAGGTGGAATTCGAGTAATGGATGGCGCGCTTCAATCAATTTGACTTCCCCGCGGGTATTCAGAACGGGTTCAACGGCGTTCAGGGCGAAGCTAAAGCGTGCTTTTGCGTTTAAAAAATCGAGTTCCGCTAAGAGTTCTAAGGCAAGTGTTAATTCCTGCAGCTGTTCGCGTACCTCATCTGTCAAGGCGAGGAGGATGCGTCGAATTTCTCGGTGTTCTGCTTCTGCGGCTTCATGGAGCGCATTGTTCATTTCAACGATGCCTAACGGTTCCATAAAAAAGGTGGCACCGCTTGTAGATTGTCCTTGGACTACGCCCTTGAAAAACGCTTTTGCCTCTTGTTTGATTGGGAGTACGTAGCGATTGTTTCGGGAGGTGATTACAGGTTCCTGAATTGCTTTCTGGTGTTCTGGTGAGCGAAGCGTCGCTTCTAACTTTTGATGTATATTCTCACGGATACGCCCCAGCTTGCGGCGGAGGGTGCGCAACGCCGGGCTTGCCCGGTCGAGTAAGATGCCCTCAGGATTAATGCACTGCGAAATTGCTTCAACGAGTGCTGGAAACGATGGCAGTGCATCCACAATGGAAAACAGGAGGGGAAACTTATCCCGGTCCTGCCTTGCAAACACGCTGTGGATGTCTGAAGGAATCTGTGCGACTTTTCCCACATTGAGAAGCTCCTCAGCATCTAGGATGGAACCTTTCTTGGCGGCGTGATGTAGCAAACTCCCGATGTGCTTTAATCCACCTAATGGAATCCCGCCATAGCGTTGATGAAAGGTTTTCGCTTCACTGCACAGTTTCTGGAGGTGTTGAACAGTGCCGACTTCATCAGACGGTGTAAGGGTATCGACTCGTGCTGCACCTAGCTGAGAAGCGGTGTACTTTTTCAAAAGTACTTTAATCTTATCGTATTCTAACGCTTTTTCAACGCTGGGTAACATGGCTTTGCCTTTTTTCCTGAGAGACGATTCTGTTTAAGAAACGCAGTTCGCTCTCCGCGGAAACATTAATTCTGAACGGAACGGGACTTGATTTCGCTCCACGTTGTCACCAATTTTTGTCGAGGCTTGACAGGAAATGCCTCCTCCCGCAACCACGCGAGCACAAATATACTACCGTCTACCTCCACGAGCTCTTCTGTTTCTGCAGTGATGGGATCGTAGGCGTAAATGGTGCCCCACCGGGAATAGGCGATAAACTCGCCATCAGGCCCCCAGGCACTCCAGTATCCAGTGGCTTTGTCAACATCAAACAGCGGTTCTATCACTTTGGTTTCAATGTCAATCATACAGAATGTATTAAATTCTCTATTCCATCTGAGGAAGAGGACCCGTTGTCCATCGGGTGTCCACACCGGATAGAAGTCCTTATTTAGTTCCGTTAAGATTTCTATCTCTTTCGTTTCAATGTCTAAAAGGTAAAGTTGTTCTAACCACCCGGGTCTAGCGAGTGAAAAGACGAGCCGTTTGCCGTTGGGCGACCAGGAAATTCCCCAGAAAGAATAGGGCCATCCAAAATGTGGCACCTCAGTTACTGCCTCCATTTCACCTGTCGCGACATCAAGCACCCAAATCTGACTTTCTTGGGGTACCTGTTGCATTGTCCAGCCGTTGAAAGCGAGTTTCTGGCCGTTGGGCGAGACGGTTAGAAACCTATAGGTGCCAGAAATTTGCGTAATTCGCTTTTTATTTTTAGGATTTTCTGGGTTAATCGAATAGACATCTGCGGTGCCTGCATCCCATTGCACGAAATAGAGCAGCTTGCCTTCCGGGCCCCAGGCTGGGTACATCCCTTTATGATTTAAAGCAACAGCTGTTGACTCGTTAGTTCCCTTTAGCGTAGTCCTATAGAGATTCCAATCGAAGCGCCCCAAGTTTTCGTCAAATCCGTTCACTGCATAAGCAATTTGGCCGTGTGGCACGGCTGCGACTTGCGAAGCGAGGGCGCATAGGGTTAGCATCAGAACGCTTATAGCGGCGAGTCTCTGTAACCGCGCGTCCTTTGTTGTTTCAGAGGCAGGCGATAACCGAAGTAGCATACGGAAAACTTTTTTACATTTCATTGTTGTTTCCTTTTTCGACGTTTTGAGCCGTTGCAAGCCGGTTGTAATGGAGAAGTGCATTCTCATAGAGGCGCCGACTTAACCCGAGATTTTCAAGTTCAACAACCTGGTTATAGTTGTACAGCGCGGCACTTTCTTTGTTCTGGGCATCGGCGCGACGGGCTATTTGAACGTTGTTTATCATCGCCAGTACCCCTTTTTCAAAACGGCCGATGTGTTTTCGCAGTGCTGAGGATAACCCGCTTTGAATGTCTTTGTTCACCTTATAGGTGCGAATTGCATCGGTATAAGCGACAAGGGCTTGATAGTAACGCTTTTCAGTTTCCCGTTTTTGAGCATCCGCAACATCGAGCGGTTCATCAATGGCGGCAATAACTGATTTTGCGTTTTCAAGCATTTCAAGGCTTTTCTGTTCAATCCCTGCTTCGAGGGCGTTTCGGAATTCATCTATAATCTCTTCATAAGCGGCGCGTGCCATCGCCGTATCGCCCAGTTTTTCATAACAGAGTGCTTGGTTGAATTTGGCGTTAGCAAGCACAAACTGGCGAATCTCCGGTGAGAGTTGCGGCGAGGGACGGAATTCCTTGGCTTCGTAAGCGGCGATGGCTTTTTCGTAGTCGCCTTCTTGTTCATAGCAATTGCCTATTGCTTTCTGCGCGTACAGACTATAGCTCTGGTTTTCCGCTTGATGTTTCTCAGTAATTTGCCGGAATTGCGAGCGTGCTTCCGGGTAGTTGCCTTGATAATAAAGCGTTTTCGCGTACTGGTAACGTGCCTTGTCAGCGAAGGCTGTATTTGGATGTTTCTGAAACACTGCCTGAAGCTGCGTCTGCGCGGTTTTAAGCAATGCTTCGCTTTCTGCCAACTTCGCTGCATCGAAAAGGCTTTCTTCTGCTGTTTGATAGGCTTGGGTTGCTTCGTTCAGCGCGAGTGCCGTTTTTGCACGGCTGTTTACCTGATCTTGACGATAAGCCGCATAGCCGGCCACGGCGACAACCACAACGCCTACAACGATAAGGATAGCTGTCAGGTTTTCCTTCAGGAACACGTAAGATTGCAGAACTGACTCAATAAACTTGTCTTGTTTAATTTCTTCTTTTGTCAGTCGTCCACTTTGTGCCATGATTTTCCCCCGGTATTGAAGCGGGTGACGGGATTCGAACCCGCGACCCTCAGCTTGGGAAGCTGATGCTCTACCGCTGAGCTACACCCGCATTTATAATATTATACCACACTATTATAGTATTATCAAAATTAAGTTGCAATTGCCAGGCCAGAGGCATTCCGTTTTCAGTTTTTAGCAGATTTTCTGGTGGGTTCGAGGTATGCTGCCCTGAACAAGTCTGGGAAATCTCCACGCCCAAATTGTTGACAGACTGACTGGCCCTAAATAATGGTTTGCGAGTTTCCCAACTGAAAAGCGGGCGTTGTCATGCAATAACCGCTTGCAGGTTTCGTCAAAAGCCCGCCTTTGCAGTGTCGCTTGGGAAACGAAATTTATTGCAACTTATCCAACTCGTTCAACACTTGTTCCGCTGTGAGTGTATTGTTCGGCGGTGCGTCTTCCACGTGTTTGAAGACGATGTTTCCTGCCTTATCCAGAATAAAAACACCACGCGTGGTAATGCCTACCTCTTCAAGTGCCATTCCGAACTGTTTGGAGACAGCGAGGTTCATATCCGCAAGCAGCGGGAAATCGACCCCACCAAGTGCTTCGCTCCACGCCTTGTGCGCAAACGTTGAATCGCGGTTGATAGCGATAACTTCGGCACCTTTCGCCTGAATTGCCGCGAGGTTTTCGTTGAAATCTGGCACCTGCTCAGCACAGACAGGGGAAAAGGCGAGTGGATAGAAGAGCACGACTAAATTTTTGCCCGAATAGTCGCTTAATGAAACTTCGGTATCTTCCTGATTAACCGCGCCTGTCAGGGTGAAATCTGGTGACGCACTTCCTACTTCTGCCATAAAGCACCTCCTATAGCGTTTTGGCTCCTTGCAAAATAGGGCTTGGGCAAAATAGCCTTTAAAAATAACGATTGGTAAAAAATTGACATTAAAAATTACAATTTTTGGAAACTGGGTTTGTTTGCGAATCGTTTTTGTAGCGAAAAAGGACGAAACCACGTATTATTGGCGGCTGTCCAGTCCGCCGCATCTTCGTCAAATGCCCAGTGCTGCTCCAAGGAGAAATTAACAGCGTAGCATTGCTGAATGCATGCTTACAAAGCACATCTACTGGAGATTACCGGGTTTTCAGTTTTGCCCACTTTGTGGCGAGTTTCCCCTTGGCATCGACTGAAAGCGTCCCGATTTCCATACTTTTAACTTCGTCCTCGGTCAAGGCGACAGCATAAATTCGGGATTCCTCGATGTGCGCGCTGAGGTTTCCGGGGCCCGTAAGTCCATTTGTATGCCGATATCCCCATATTGCTTCTGCATCGCCTGCGGGCCATTCTTTGATTTCGCCCTTCTCATAGCTACCAAGGCTTGCCCCGTTGCGGTAGCCAGTTATCTTGTAAGTTCCGCCTTTATCTTCGTATGTAAAGGCTAAATAAACCATTTCGCCTTCTTTCTTTTCGTTCACTGCATTGGGGAAGTCGTCAGTGCGGCGAAAATGACTGCTCCCGGACATCCATTGATTGGGTTCACGTTCGGCGTAGACCATCGCGTTAAACTGATCTACGGTGACTTTATCTAGTGTGAGTGCCGAGCCTGCCGGTGAGGCGAGGTCGTCCAAGCTGACCCAGGTCATCAATGTTTTTTCTGTGATATCGGGGCCGGTGTATTCAAGGGCGTGTGCCCATTTATCAGTATCAACAATCAGTTGCCCATCTTTGAGTTCGGCACCGTGGAGGGCTATATCATCCCAATTGCCCATTTCGTCTTTTTCGCTATCAAAGAGCCACCATCCAACAAGGTTGTCTGATTGTGCGTCTTGCGCGAATACTGCTGGTGCCGATAGGCTTAGCATCAGCAAGATAGTGCAAATATAATAAACTTTCACTCTCATGTTCAATGCTCCTCTTTTTTGATGTTGACAACTTTCTATCGTAAAAGGCTGGAGATTCTTTTAAAGGTTCCGCTTCGCAAACCTCAACCTGCATCAGGGGTAGCTTGCGCTCCATATTGCAAAGCCTGCGTCGGCGGATTATCTCCAGGACAGAAACCGAATGGGGTTTCTACCATCATAAGTAAATTGTAAATATTATAACGTACACGCAGGCAAAAGTCAAATGTTTTTGAGTCTCAACTCTTTCCTTGAAAATTATTCGGGGATATGCTACCATGAATAAGAACGATGCACAATAGACAAAAGAAAATGGAAATGGAGAAGATAAAAGATGAAACAGTTGATGCTGTTACTGCTTACGATTTGCTTTGGGCTTGTAAGTAGGGTGCTTTGTGCCCAGCAGGTCCCTTCTGCACAAAAATCTGAAGGCGTAGCTGCTACAAAACGGATGACAGCAGCACTGGCAGGAAAGGTTATCTGGGATGGGCAAGATCTGTCACACACCAGCGTGTCGGTGTATCGGGACAAAAAACTGAATGTGCTTTACGCGAGTGCGATTCCCGAGTCGGGCGACGGTCGGTTCACGCTCCGCGTGGAACCGGATCGGTACTATCTAGTTGCTTATGTGGATGTTGACCGGTCGGGTAGTTTTGATCCCGGGGATGGCTTAGGTATCTTCGGCATCACCGATTGGAATCACCAGGGGCAAACTTATCAGGTGGTTGAGGTTCGTGAAGGACAAAAGGTGAGTGGGTTAAATATTCCGATAACGGCACGCGCTGTGCTTGTTGATGGGGAACTCACAACCGTTCCTGTAACGCAGTACGAACCGAGCCAAATCCAACAGTTTCACACGGAGTTGCGCAAAGCCACATCCGGCTGTAGTGGTACCCTGACGTTCGGAGAATCCATGAAAAAGCCTCAAGCTACCGCACGCTTGGTGCCAGGACAAAAGGTGTTAATTCTCGCTTATACAGATTTATCGTGGAAATATCGGGCCGGCATCGCGCGAGTGGCAGACTCAGGCGAATGGATGCTCAACCTCCCACCGGGGAAGTATTACCTGATGGCGATTGTTGACAACAACAACACGAACAAACTGGATTCAGGCGATGATTTTGGATTCTACGGTATTGACAATATTCGGCGGCGTGGAGCGTTCCCACAGCCTGTACTTATTGCCTCGAACAAATTCACCGAAGAGCTGGAGATAACAATTACCGCTACGTATCAAACACGCCGACGGACACAAAAGGAAGAACTCATAACGGTTACAGGCACCGTGCCGCTTGTACAAGATGCGACTGCGCGCATTGAAGCGTATAACGAACCCGCCTTCGTCACACCTGTTGCAAGCACTGAAACAGATGCCAGCGGCACATTTCGCCTCGCGCTGCCACCCGGTGAATACTACCTCATCGCCAATCTGGATGCTGACAAAGATGGCAGGTACAGCGAAGGCGACGGCTTGGGTGCATACGGCACGGTAGATATTACCACGCAGCCCCCAACACCGTTCGTGTTGAAAGAAGGTGACTTCCCACAGGGGCACACGATTGATATCCTGCTCAGCGCGCGCTATGATGCAGATGGACATCTCCACGCAGTGCAGCCTAGCATTGAGAAGCACATCCAACAGGGGGGAATTACAGGACAGATAACCTGGGATGGGCAAGCACTTGGACAAGGAATTTTGACGCTCGCCTACACCCCCGACTTCAGTTCGCCGATTGCGATACCGATTTCCCTTTCGGCGGATGGACGTTACAAGGTTGACGTTTTGCCGGGACGTTACTACCTCATGGCGGTAATGGACGCGAACGGCGACGGTACCACGGGTATATCTGATGGCGTTGGGATATATGGCACCCGCCGGCCCGCGCGCGGTGAACCTACGGCTGTCAACGTGTTGCCTGGACGCACAACGCCGCATATTGATATTGAAATGTTCGCAAGTTATATTGATGAAAAGGGAAATATGGCTGAAATTGAGGATGGCGGCCGTTGGGAAATTAGAAGACGCTATGGCGAACCTGAAGATGTTTTCAGACTTACCCGCAATGGACAGGGGTTCGAGGAGTGGAAATATTGGACAAAGGGTATCGGTTTTAAATGGCGTGCCGTTGGCGCAGGATGGGAATTCCTCGATGAAGAAAGTTTTATCCTGAAAGAGAGCCTCTTGACTGAAAGGGTGAAAGAAGGGAAGGAGGAAAAAAAAGGGGAAACCTCCTCCAACCTTCCAACCTTCCAACCTTCCAATCCGTTGTTTATCTACTTTGCTTATGACGGTGTGATTTGGCGTATCACACCGGACGAGGGTGTTATTCCCTTGGGTGCAGGGCGCAAGCCCACGGTCGCAAACGATGGCACGCTACTCTATCAGGACAATGAGGGGAACATGATTATCCAGGACAGTGTTGCGCCGCGGGGACGCGTGTTGCTTGACAGGCGACACATGGCAGAGGATGCTGCAATCTCGCCGGATGCAAAATACCTTGCTTATGCACGTACGGAATTTGGCAATCGGCGCCGCCTCGTCATGCGGCATATTCGTACGGATGCCGAGTTTGTTGTGCCATCAACGGCACAAAATGCCTTCACACCCGCATGGAACAAAGACGGTAAACTGCTCGCCTACGTCACGGCAGGAACGATTGAAAACCCGGATGCTGACACGACGCAGAATATCTATGCTTTCGACCAGGTGACGAACAGCGTGGAACCGATTGTGGTATCTCCAGCGAATGATGGGGCACCGACCTGGTCGCCTGCGAACCCGAATCAGTTGGCGTTTGTACGAACTGAAGGGGATGTAGGGCGCGGCTTGCAAGCCCATCTTGGGACGAAACAGATTTGGCTCGTCACGTACTCGAACACAGGCGAGCCGACGGAACAGCAGTTAACCCAAAATGGCGGAAGCCATCCTGTTTGGATACCCCCGGAGGGACGTTGGATACTCTATGAAAACAACGGACAACTCTGGCTCATTGATACGCAGAACCCAGGGACGAGTGAAACGCCTCTGATGCACGACGGTCGCGTTGTGTTCGGACATGAACCTGCGGTAATTAACCCATGAAGATATTCCAGCGAATAGTCTTTCTCTTTTTAATAGGGGTGCAAACCGCTTCAGCACAATGGCTTTTGATACCGATGGAGCAGGGAGCGCAAAGCAACCATCTAAAAGCGTACGGCTTGACGTACTGGGCATTAGCGGTGCCGCGTGAGTACCGATGCTATTGGTGGCTTAACTATCGCGGCGGTGCATTCGTCCTGCCGGATTCTCAAGATGTGCGAGTGCGTGCTGTCTTAATGGGCGTGCGTTTTGAACCGATGCGCCATGATGACTATAACAGCATCAAGGAGTCTATCCTTGCCGCTAACAACATGGACGAAATTCTGTTGGAAAAAGCACCGAAGATTGCAGTGTACGCGCCGTCGGAAGATTCACCCTACCGCGATCCGTGGGACGATGCTGTCAAAATTGCCCTGGATTACGCGCAAATCCCGTACGCCCTCATCTGGGATAAAGATGTGCAGAGCGGGGCACTCCAGGCGCAAGCCTACGACTGGTTACACCTACACCACGAGGACTTCACCGGACAGCACGGCAAGTTTCACGCCGCATTTTCGACGCAGGTGTGGTATCAGCAACGGATGCTGATGTTTGAGCAAGCCGCGGCAGAAGCAGGCTTTCGGCGGGTGGCGCGGCACAAGGGGCAAACCGCGCAGCTCATCGCAGACTACATTGCCAACGGTGGATTTGTCTTTGCAATGTGTTCCGCACCGGAAACCCTTGACATCGCCTTAGCAACAGGCGGGGGGGCTGTTGACATCGTCGCGCCAGAGCTTGATGGGACACCTATTGATGCGGATTTCAGCACACGATTGGACTTTCAGCGTGCATTGGCGTTTGAGAATTTCGTCCTCTACACAAATCCGGGCCGATACGAGTTTTCAGATATAGACAACCCACGGCCGGACATGGATGCACAGAGTGGCGTTGAGGATTTCACGCTTTTTGAATTTGCGGCAAAACACGATCCGATTCCGACGATGCTCACGCAAAACCATGTCAGTGTTGTCCCGGGTTACTTGGGGCAGACGACATCGTTTAACATGGATAGGATTCGCGGAGCTGTCACAATTTTAGGGCAGGTTGAAGGCACGAACTATGCAAAGTACATCCATGGCAAATTAGGCAAAGGCACCTTTACGTTCCTCGGTGGGCATGATCCGGAGGATTATAGACACCTTGTGGGTGAGGGCAAAATCCCCACCAACCTTGATTTGCACAAACATTCGCCAGGCTACCGATTGATACTGAATAATATCCTGTTTCCAGCCGCTCGGAAGAAACCTCAGAAGACGTAACTGCTTCTTGTCGGCGCGATTTCCGAATCGCGATGGTGTTTGGTTGTGTTTACCCTGTGTGTTTCTCCGCAAGGAATGTCGAAAGAATGAAAGCAGTACTCGCAACGTGCAGTCTAAACCAATGGAGCCTTGACTTTGAAGGCAACACCGCGCGTATCATTGAATCCATTGAGATAGCGAAAGGGCGCGGTGCGCGGTATCGCTTAGGGCCTGAATTGGAAATCACAGGGTATTCTTGCGAAGACCATTTTCTGGAGTTGGATACCTTGCGGCACAGTTGGGAATCGCTATCTCACATCCTCAAAGGTGGGCACACAGAGGGTATTCTCTGCGATATCGGCATGCCTGTCATGCACAAAAATGTCCGATACAACTGCCGAGTTTTCGTTTTAGATGGAAAACTGCTACTTATTCGGCCGAAACTGATACTTGCTGGAGACGGCAATTATCGCGAGCCGCGCTGGTTTGCAGCGTGGGCACAGCGTTGGACAACCGAACCTTATACGCTCCCGCGCGAGATTTCCGACATCACCGGGCAACGGACGGTACCCATCGGGATTGCGGCGATTGCCACCGGCGATACGCTTTTGGCATCGGAGACATGCGAGGAGTTGTTTGCCCCGATGAGCCCGCATATCCACCTCGGCAATGCGGGGGTTGAAATCATCGCCAACGGCTCAGGTTCACACCACGAATTACGAAAACTGGATACACGCATCGCGCTCATCCGGAACGCTACTGCTAAAAACGGGGGTGTTTACCTCTATGCGAACCAGCAAGGTTGTGACGGCAGCCGCCTCTATTTCGATGGCTCTGCCTTAATTGCACAAAACGGGGACATCTTAGCCCAAGGCTCACAATTCTCACTCAACGATGTGGAAGTCGTCACGGCGACGGTAAACCTTTTTGATGTCCGCTCCTATCGTGGGGCTAGGGCGAGCCGCGTTGTACAAGCAAGCCAAACGGAGCCGCTCCCACAGGTTGCGGTTGATTTTCCACTTCGTCGTTGTCAGTTAACCGACAACCGGGAACTGACAACCGAGAACCGAATACCAAAAACTGATAGCTACCCAAGGGAAGCGGGTTCGGTGCCCATTGAACCACGTTATCACACACCAGAAGAGGAGATAGCCCTCGGGCCTGCCTGTTGGCTTTGGGATTATCTACGCCGCTCCGGCGCAGCGGGGTACTTCATTCCGCTCTCTGGTGGTGCGGACAGCGCTGCAGTCGCTACGCTCGTCGGTTCGATGTGTCAGTTAGTTGCCAAAGCAATTCGCGCCCATAATGCCGCGGTTCTCCACGATGTCAACCGGTGGCTTGAGGCTGATGAAACCCCGGATGTGCTGGCAGACCCGGGGGTATTAGCCAACCGGCTGCTGTATACGTGTTATATCGGCACAGAAAATAGTTCCCGTGACACCCAAAAACGCGCGAAGCAGCTTGCAGATGAGCTCAGGGCATATCATCTTAATATCAACATGGATGTGCTTGTCACTGCGTTGCAACAACTTTTTACCCGCATCACGCGAAAGACTCCCCGATTCAAAGTTGAGGGCGGAACGCATACAGAGAACCAGGCACTCCAAAACATACAAGCACGGTTGCGAATGGTTATCAGTTATCTATTCGCGCAAATGATGCCTTGGGTGCGGAACCGCCCGGGCACCTTGCTTGTTTTAGGCACGGGCAACGTAGACGAGGCACTGCGCGGCTATCTCACCAAATACGATTGTAGTAGTGGGGACATCAACCCGATTGGGGGTATCAGCAAGCGCGACCTGCGCCGGTTTCTAACCTGGGCACAACACCACCTCGGCTATACCGCCCTCGCCGAGATTGTTGAGGCACCGCCGACTGCTGAATTGGAGCCGATAACTGAAACCTACACGCAAACTGATGAAGAGGATATGGGAATGACTTATGCGGAGTTGAGTCGATTCGGGCAACTCCGAAAGATGGAGCAGTGCGCTCCCGTCAGCATGTTTGAAAAACTCGTACACGAATGGCACCACCTGCCGCCACGTGAAGTGGCGGAAAAGGTAAAGCGGTTCTTCAGATATTACGCTATTAATCGACACAAAATGACAACGTTAACGCCTTCCTACCACGCTGAGTCCTATTCGCCGGACGATAATCGCTTCGACCTGCGGCAGTTCCTCTATAATACGCGCTGGACGTGGCAGTTCCGCCAAATTGATGCGATAGTTCAGAAATTGGAGGCGTAGTCTTGCTGAGTCCTGCTTTACAAAATAAGAGTGGAAGATTGGGGAGACTTCCATCATTCCATGGTTTCTTTTTATACGCTCTCCTTGCAGTGGGAACGGTTTGTAACCCCGATATTCATGTGCACGCCGCGCCCAACGTTCCTCTGAACTTTGATGGGTGGGTTACCGAAGCCCTCGCGAAACTGGAGACGGATGGCATCACAGGCGGATTCCACCGCCACACTGCCCCGCTCTCACGGGCAGATGTCGCCAAGGTGATACAACAGGCGGAGTCGAGAATTAAATCCGGCATCGTTGTGCCCTCAGAAATTGATAAGAAACTCCTTGAGAAGTTGAAACGTGAGTTTCAAGCGGAACTCACACACCAAACAAGGCGCGCAACTTCGTTTTTACCGCAGTTACGTGCGACAATGGATGTCGGGGTTACAAACCCCTCCCATAAGGTGGCACCTGCACTTGAAAGCGCGTTTGTTTATCAGGGTTACAAACCCCTCCCACAAGATAGAAAAACACGCAAGTCTACTGCCCCTTGGTTAACGCTCTACTCCGAATTTGAGGGAGACAACTTTGATAGCCCTCTGCCGGAAGGGAAAACAGCTGAGCAGCGTGTTGAACGGTGGCGTGGGGGGTATACCGGCAACTTCAAAAGGGGCTACATGCAAATCGTTGTAGCGCAAGGTTCCCGTGCCTCAGCGTCGCTTTTTAACAACGACGGACAACTTAATCTTTTGGTTGGCAGAGACTGGCTTTTTTGGGGCGCAAGCCCATACACCTCCGTCGGCATTTCGGATAACTCCCCGCCGTTTGACCTGGTTAAACTCAGCAGCACGTTCGGTAGGTTAAAAGCTACCGCCTTCACGGCTCAGTTGGATGCAACATGGTACGATGATGGCTCAAAACGCTACTTGGCAAAACGTTATATCAGCGGGCACCGCGTTGATTATCAATTCAACGATAGGTTTGAAATTGGTGCCTCAGAATGGGTGCTATACGGTGGGGATGCGCAAACGCTGGAGTGGAAGTATGCGAATCCTATTACTTTCTACTATGCACTGCAGTATAACGCCAAGGCTGACGATAATATTATGTTCGCTTTTGACGCGGCGTACCGGCCTATTGATGGCTTGCGGCTCTACGGAGAATGGCTGGCCGACGATTTCCAGTATGTGCCGGGGGCGAACGACCCGCACGCTGTCGCGTGGCTCTGTGGTGTTGAGTGGTACCCGCAGCGAATCGGGGCCCGCCACTTGGGGGTTCACACAGAATATGTGCGCGTCAACCGATGGGCGTATACACACCTCGTTCCAGAGAACCAGTTTACGCACTTCGGTGACATGATTGGGCACCCTATCAGTACCGATTCGGATACCTTTACCTTTTCAGTTTCCTATCAGTTTACCCAGGATGTGCAGGCAAAGTTCAACGCGGCTGTGTCCCGAAACGGCGAGGGAACAGTCGCAGACCGGTTTTATGGCGAGGATTTCGAGGCACTGCCGTTTCCTACTGGCGTTGTTGAGCGTATCACAGAAATCGGGGGGCAGTGCTCCTATCGTCCGCGAGATGCTTGGAATGTTTCGCTGAGGTACACATGGGAGCATGTCCGAAACGCTGCGCACCGTCAGGGTGAGGTGGATATGGGGCACCGTTTTGTTTTTCAACTGGGTTATATTCTGTAGTAGGGTTGGAAAGTGTGGCTCCAAGGAGAGCACACGGGGTAGGCACAAGGCCTACCCCTACAAGAAAGAAATAAATAGCAATTGACCGGAAATGTCGAACCGCGAGACACCCAAACTCCGCGTCATTCCGCGTTATCCGCGATAATCCGCGATTCAGACGAAATTGAACCGCGAGGCACCCAAACTCCGCGTCATTCCGCGATTCAGAAGAGAAAAATGTTCCCGCCCGCGCCTCAGTCCCGTAGGGACGACATGTTTATAGAAACTCCCTAAATTCCGCTATTTTTCAGTTGTACCCTTATGTGTAATTCTGACGTTAAACGCTTAAGGAGTATGTTATACTATTAGGATTCAAAACAGATAGGGAGTGTATCCGATGCAATTGAATTTGTTGACATCCCGTAGACAACGACTTATTCGGCTCAAAATTCCTCGTAGACACAGGAGAAAACAGTTTTTTATCTTTGAGACATTCTGGCACAAGGTGGCACGGTTTTCTGCCTATGCAAAAAAACGGAAGGGCGAAGCTTGCAAGCCCATCTTGAAAATTATAGTCCTCGGCATCATGATGTTCGGTAGCTTGTCCATTGCGGCGGGCTCTTCAGGCATCAATCATCGGGATATTTTTGTGGGTGCGAGTGCGCGTGCAGTCGGCATGGGCAGTGCTTTCACCGCAGGGCCCTCCGCAACGAATGGATTTCTATGGAATCCCTCTTCGCTCGGCTTTATGGATGGGGCAGAAGTGAACTTGGGCGGAATTCCGTCTTCGGGGGGTTCCTCTGGCACAGACAAAGCGTTCTCATTCGCGGCAAACCCTTATACGCTCGGCTTAACGGAGAAAAATATAGGCAATCTCTCTGTGGCATCTTGGTTGGATGGCTGGAAGAACAACACCACCGATTCCACACAAATTGTGCTTTTGGGGTACGGGCTTGCGTTAGGCCAGCGGGCATCCGCGGGTGCGAACCTCCGCTATTATCAGAACAACACCCCGCTCAGAACAAACTTTCTGTGGAGTGTGGATTTGGGGATGCAGTTTGCCTATCCGTTGAAAAAACTGGGCGATTCAGTGACAGTCGGCTTGAACCTGTCGGAGTTGAGCAGCGGCATTCGCGAAGACGGGGTACTGATTGAGCGTGCGCCTTTAGCCGCACGCTTCGGAACGACATATCGGTTGGACGATAACACACTGTTCTCCACGGACATCGCCATCCACGGACAAAACGAAACGAACTGGGGGGACCGGATGCGGTTGCATCTCGGCGCAGAGAGGTGGTTGTTCAACGGGCAATTCGGGTTTCGGTTGGGGTATAACGCTTTAACCGCTGCCGACAAGTTCAGGGGCGGCGAATGGTCGCGGGGCTTAAGCTTCCGAAATTCAGCAGGACAGTTGGATTACGCTTATGTCAGTGGAAATGAGTTGGAACAGGGGTTGCACTGGATTTCTGCAACATTACGCTGGGGCGGCACTCGCCCGGCTTATGTCTCGGAACCTGCCTCACCCGAAGCGCGCAGCGACGTTCCCGAGGCAGTAGACGCTGCCCCGATTTTAATGCCGACAACGCTCGAAGCAAACGGGCAGATGCAGAGCTCTGCACTTACAAATGCTGTCGGCGGATTGCAACTCTCCGAACGCGCAATTTCACCAAACAATGACAGCATCGCGGATAGTACCACATTCCGCTTCCAAGTCAGCCCGAACGATAAATGGCAGCTAACGCTTCGGGATGAATATACCGAAATCGTTTGGGAACAATCCGGGACCGGTTCGCCGCCGGAAGGCATCGTCTGGGAAGGTATGGCAGATACGGGCGAATTGGTGATCGATGGGGACTACGAAGCACAACTGCACGTTTTGGACAAGCAAGGCACACCCCAACTCAGAAACAGCGAAACGGTTACGGTGGACCTCATGCCAACGACGTTAGAAATCTTTAAGAAGGCACCCGCCACCATCGGCGTGAAAACGTGGGATATCAATCCCATCGCACAGTGGAAACTTGAAATTTTCGATGAAGCTAACGAACTCGTTGAAGAAAGAGAAGGTGACGGCTCACCACCAGAAGCAGTTGTTTTGGCAAAACTACAGCAGCCTGCGGCAATGTATACCTGCAAGCTGAGCGTTCAAGACATCGCTGGGAATCAGAGCGTTCAGCAAGCCCAGTTGGCACTCGGCGCAGCAACCCAGACAACCGCTACGCAAGGCAGGTTAACGTTGATGGTAGGATCTTTCACACAGCCCCACAATGCCAGAATGATGGCTGAGAATTTGCAGCACTCCATCTCACAATACTGGCCAAATGAGGAGGTACAGATATATACGGTTACCATCAACGCGAAAACGGTGCATCGAGTGACAATCGGGGAGTTTACAGCACGAGAAGATGCAACGCGCCTCAAACAACACATTCAAGAAACACAAGGGGTTGAGCCTGTGTTGATCGCCCTGAAATAACAAACGACTTCCCCTTCTTCTTATAGGCGCGGTTTCTAACCGCGCAACCCCGAATCGCGTGATTCACGAAGGAATTTCTCGTCATAGACACCCATTGACTCCCCACGCGTCAACATGCTTCGGAGACCGGCCGTAGCGCAATTCATTGCACATCCAGGGAATAGAATTCCAACGCATTTTGGTAGAAAAGCCTATTTTTCTCTGCATCGGATGCATCGTCAACAGCCCAGAGAAGTGCCTCCAGCCACTCGTGATATTCGGCGGCCAAGGTGCAAACGGGCCAATCACTTCCAAACATGAGCCGTTCATAGCCGAATGCCGCCACTAGATGCCGGATGTAAGGCTTCAACTCTTCAGGTGTCCAATCCTCGCTGGCGGTTGTTACAATACCTGATACCTTACAGTGGACATTCTCAAAGGCAGCGAGCTCCTGCATGTGGGTTGCCCACGGTTCAAATTGCCCACCTTTGATATCCGGTCCCCCGCAGTGATTAACAGCGTGTTTGACATCCGGGGTTGCCTTCACCAATTCAATAGCGGCAGGCAACTGAGCGTGTTTAGCACAGAGTTCAAAGGAGAGGTTAAATTTGGCCAATAACTTCACGCCTCTAATTAGTTCAGGGCTGGCATAGAACTGATTGTCCGGTAGATGCCAGGCCATCCGACGGACGCCGACGACGAGGGCAAACGCCGTAAGTTGTTTGAGGATAGCTTCGGCGTTTGGCTTTTCAAGGGGTGCCGCAGCAGCTATTGCACCTATCATGCCATCCGTCTCTGCGATGTGGGTTAACCATGCCACCTCTTGGACGATATGCTTTTCAGCCGCATCACCTTCAACGTGAACCGAGTTGACGACGTTCACGTCGCCAATTGCCTCTCGATAATCTTGGGCGGTATACTGTTTACGAAGCAGGTCAAACCCCTCTAACCAAGGGTATTCCAAATTAGCGGTATCCCAGAGGTGTTGGTGGGTATCAATAATTTTCAGCATGTGTGTCCTTTCTAACGCAACACAGATCAAATTGATCAGACTCTTTTTGTAGGCGCGGTTTCATGAAAATTTAGAATAATTAGTTAATCTTCATTCAACAGCGCGCTTCGGGTGTTGGTGATTGAATGGATTATACCATAGGTGTCAATTTAAGAAAACGTCAGGGGACTACGCCTACAAGAAGAGGAATTCGCAAAATTCAGGTGAGGTGCCAAATGAAGGGATTTGTTGTTGCTGATAACGAAAAGGCACCCAAGGGGTGCCTTTAAGATTTTACATTAATTTGTCCATTGCAACCAGAAGAAAAATTAGAATCCGCCTCTGAGTGCGCCCCAAGTTGTGGTGAGTTTGTTTTGCGGTTCTACAGCGGTTTGCGGGTCGGTTTCATTTGGATTAAACTCGACATCCGTCGTAGCGAAAATTTTATCGATGTACGTTCCATCTTCGCGATGTGCAATGTGCAGGGTATGGTCGCCATCAGACAATTTCACAGGCACCGGATCATCGCCGTGCTGGACGAGCTCGGTGCCCTTAAAGGGCCCGTCGCGTGTGTTCAATCGGAACCAGACCCAATCGGTTGTGTAGCCAACCCGGAGTGACTCTACTTCAAAGAAATCCCAGATATTCATCGTGGCGTTGTTCGTAGAAGCAACGTCTCCATCGGCGACATCAATTGCCCAGTACATGGAGTTGTCGGCAATTGATGGGGCAATGACGCGTCCCCAGAAGTGCCAATCGTCTCCCGCCACCGAGAATTCATATTTCACCCAGTCACCGCCGTCGTTTGTGGCCCCGTTGGGTGAGCCGATGAAAGCACCACCGGATGCTTCAGCAACGGTATAATCATCAACACCTTCGTCTGCGTTGCCCGGCTGATCTGAAGGAACTTCAAAGACTTCAAATTTTGTCCCATTTACAGCGTCAAAGTTTTCTGCCTCCCAGCTGATGTATTTCTGAGCGAATGCAGGAGAAACAATGATGCTGAAAAGCGTTAATAGGATGATAGTTCGCATAAAGAAACCTCCTTGTGTGATTAATTTGGATTTAATACAAAATAATTATAGCACAACAGAAAAAAAGAGGCAAATTTTTTTCAGTTGTCTAAAACAGTTGCTAAATTCCCAACTTCATGTTACTATTGTTTAACCCCAGTTGCTACCTTGATAAGAAAAAGGGTTTGTAACGGAAGAAACCGAGTTTTTTACGATGAATCAACACGCGTGAGGCGAAAACGCGCCTAATTTTTCAACACAACGGGGAATCTTAATATTTTGTGTAAATCCTGATTTAACTTACGAAAGGCTGTAGATGGCTGTCAACTTCAATTCATTCCCTGCCTATTTTGCCCTTTTTAAGGTAACATGCCGCCAGATGTTCCGGAGTCGGCGAACAGTACTGATTCTGCTTGGATGCCTGTTAGCACTTGTCATCGCGCTCGTATTTCGGTTCATGGTACGAGGTGCGGGGAGTGTAAACCTTTTTATTCCGCAGATGACGATGAGTTTGTATGGACTTTTGACGAATTTGTGTGCGATCTTTTACGGCACAGCCATTATTTCCGATGAAATAGAAGGAAAAGGCTTGACGTATCTCCAGATGCGCCCGCTTCGCAAATCGGTGATTGTGCTCAGCAAGTTTACTGCGTATTTGACGGGTACTGTTGTACTCGTGGCTGCATCGCACCTGATTTTGACCGGCATTGTGGCGACACACCCAAAGTTAGAGAACGGTGTGTTATTTCATCTCGGCATGAGCCTGCGCTATGCCGCATCAATGGCGTTAGGATTGTTAGTCTACGGTGCCCTCGCAGTGCTTTTGGCCGCGAAGTTTAAGCATCCCGTGTTGTGGGGGTTGTTGTTTGTGATGGGGTGGGAAAGTATTACGACAAGCCCATTTATAGCACCGGGCATCAAGCTGCTTTCTATCTCGCATTACCTTATCGTGCTGTTCCCACGTTACAAACTGCCACGGAACATGGTAGATGACCTGCTTGGAAACGCACCACCGTCGGCGTTTGTGGCGTTTGTGGCGGTCTGCCTGATAACGGCAGGGCTGCTATGGCTGGCTATCCGAATCTTCAGGGAGCGGGAGTATTTAATGTAGGAACACATCCCTATTCCCCTGTCTCTCCTGCTATAGAGGTGGGTGCCCCTACAGTTCCGTTAGGACGCGTGCAGTCTCACGAGCGACGATAATCTCCTCATTCGTGGAGACGACAAGAATTTTGGTTCGGCTGTCCTTCGCGGAGATATCGCCTTCGCCGGTGTGCTGCCGGTTTTTTGCTGCATCCAAGTGGATTCCGCACCACTCAAGCCCCTTGCAGATTTCCGCGCGCGTCGTGGCACTCTTCTCACCGATACCGCCGGCAAAGGCGATGACATCAACCCCGCCGAGGGCGGCAATATATGCGCCGATATACTTTTTGACACCGTAAACGTAGGTATCCAATGCCAAACGGGCGTTGTCGTTGCCTGCTTTGATAGCCGCCTCCACATCGCGCATATCCCCGCTGGTGCCAGAGATGCCCCTCAGCCCTGAGTCCTCGATGAGCTGGCGACGAATTTCATCAGTAGAGAACCCCTCTTTGTCGATGAGATACAGCACCGCAAACGCATCCAACTCGCCGCACCGTGTGGATTGAATCATACCGTATTGCGTAGACGCGCCCATTGATGTATCAATAGATTTTCCATCTTTGATAGCACAGAGGGAGGAGCTGCCGCCGAGGTGACAAGAGATAATCCGAAGCCCTTCCGAAGAGTCGGGCTTAGAAATCCCTTCTACCTCTGTGTCGCGCCCGAGCAGCTGCGGCACGCGTTCGGAGATGTAGCGGTGTGAGGCACCGTGGAAACCGTATCGACGGATGTCGTGTTTTTCTATCCAGAAGCGAGGCACGCCGAATTCAGAAGCATAATCTGGGATAGTTTGATGGAACCACGTCTCAAAAACAGCAACGAGTGGCGTCCTCGGGAGCAGTTTTTGAAAGGCTCGGATAGAGGCAATATAGGCAGGATTGTGCATCGGCGCGAGTGGAGTGGATGCTTCTAGTGCGGCGAGCACGTCTTCCGTAATTCGTGCCGAACGCCAATACCCTTTGGCAAGGATGGTTTTGAATCCAACCCCGTCCAATTGGCGCAGGTGCGCCATGCATCCGCCCTCGGGATGGGTGATGAGGTGCATGGCGTGGGCGATGGCATCGGTATGCGTGGGGGCATCGATGTCGCCTTCGCGGGGCGGTTTTCCCGGCACCGCGTGCGTGAAGGCAGATGGCGAATTACCGATGCGTTCCACGCCTCCCTTGACAAGAGAGGTTGTAGAAACAGCGAGGTTTCCAACCGCGCTTTTTGCCGTTTCGATATCAATAATTTGGTATTTGAACGAGGTGCTGCCTACGTTCGCACAGAGTATGCGCATGGTGTTTTTCTCTTCTCAAATAGAAGGTGTATTATTGCTAATCTGCGCTGGCGAGTTCAAGACTTGGGTTCGCAGCCGCTAGTGGTTCAATCGCAAGCCGACATCCCAGCGCGTTGAGAATGGTGCCCAGCATGTCAAGCGGGGGTGGAGTGTTGCTGGACAGAATGTCGGAAAGGGTTTCTGGGGCGGTGCCAGTTTTCTTGGCAAGTTCGGAAATCCCTCCCTGCGATTCTACAACGGTCCGGAATGCTAGCAGAAGCAAAGGCGTGTCCCCATCAACTTGATATTCTTCAAGGGACAGTTGGAGATAACCCATTGCCTCCTCTCGATTGGCAGCAAACCGTTCAATCAGATATGCGCGCCATGTTCTCAGTTTTCTCATTGTTGTGTCTCCTTGTATTCTAGC
The DNA here is from genome assembly GCA_958295855.1 of uncultured Poribacteria bacterium. Classification (GTDB taxonomy): domain Bacteria; phylum Poribacteria; class WGA-4E; order WGA-4E; family WGA-3G; genus CATQHH01. The sequence goes on from OY282383.1 coordinate 4,269,014, forward strand.
CAGTAGGTTTTTGCGCGTTTGATATCCCGTGCTTGCGATGATTTATCACCCCCACAGAGCAGAAGCACGATCGTGTTATCCACTTCTCCGAAATAAACACGATAGCCCGTGCGGAAGTGGAGACACATCTCGAAAACCCCATCCTTGGCCATTTAGTCACCGTTAGTTTCGGGGAAGAGACCCGATTCGTCAACGCTTCATACGAACATTTTAACGCATGCCAAAAGGGATGTCAAATCGTTTTTTATCCATTAGGTATGGGGGCATTTATTTCGTTAGGTAGCCGCGCGTGTTTCTAAGTTTATGCACATGTCGCCCCGCTGGGGCTTAGCATTTAGGGCAGCCTGCGTTTCTATACACATTGCGCCCTGACAGGGCTAAAACGTTAGACATCCCCGCAGGCGATTTCCTGCGCGTAGGGGCACAGGGTAGGCACAAGGCCTACCCCTACAAAGCAGGGAATTACCTCCCGCATATCTTATCACGCTTTTGGTAAGGTTGGCAATGTTAAACGCGGACGCTCGCCGAAATCGGGGAGTTGTGGTGGACTCTCCGCCATCTGCCGGAGGAGCTCTGCAATTGCCCGGTCAAGCTGCGGATCCCCTTCTGTGGCATAGTCTTGGGGACGATAATCTACCTCAATGTCCGGGTCTGTGCCGTAGTTTTCCACGCGCCAGCCCACATCGACAAACCAAAAAGAATACTCCGGTTGGGTTGTGCCGCCGCCATCTACAAACGCCTGATGCGGGGCGATGCCGATAACGCCACCCCACGTTCGCTTCCCGATGAGTTTTCCTAGCTTCATCAGCTTGAAGCAGTGGGAGAAAATATCGCCGTCGGAGCCTGCGTTCTCGTTGGTGACAGCTACCATCGGCCCCAGCACGGAAGCGTCTGGGTAAGGGTGCGGCGTGCCCCAGCGCGGCACGTCATACCCAATGCGGCGGCGAGACAACTTCTCTAAAATCAGCTGCGAGACGTGTCCACCGCCATTGTAGCGGACATCAATGAGCAGCGCGGGATAACTCACTTCGGCGAGGAAACCTCGATGAAACTCTGCATACCCGCGCCCCATCATGTCGGGAATGTGGACGTACCCGACTTTACCCTCCGTTTTTTCGTGGACGTACCGTCGATTTTGCGACACCCATTCGCGATACCGCAACTCGTTCTCGCTTCTCAACACCTTGAGGGTGACGACGCGTTTTTCACCATCGTCAGCATTTTGGAAGGTGGCTTGCACCTCTTGGTTTGCAAGATTGACGAGCAGTTCACCGGGCGACACTTCTTGACTGACGCGTTGCCCACCGATGGCGAGGAGAATGTCTCCTTCGCGAATGTTAATTCCCGGGGCGTTGAGTGGCGAATCCTTCGCCGCCTCCCATGCATCGCCGTGCGGGATGTGCGTGATGCGATAGCCCGTGGTTTCGGCATCGTAGGCGAAATCTGCGCCGAGAAATCCTTGCGCGTAATGTGGCGAATGGCGATAATCCCCGCCGGATTCATACGCATGTGAGGTGCCGAGTTCGCCTTGCATTTCCCACATCAGGTCAGAAAATTCGGCACGCGTCGCAACGCGTTCGAGTATGGGCAGATAGCGTTGATACACGTTCTCCCAATCGACACCGGACATATCCTCTGTCCAGAAATAATCGCGCTGAAGGCGCCACGCTTCCCGATACATCTGGTGCCACTCCGCTGATGGGATGACAGCAGCTTTGACACGGTTGACATCAACCCACCCGCTCTGTCGGTTCGTGCGGCCCCTGTTCTCGGATTTCGAGTCATCCTCTGCCTTCTTTCCCGCTTTGATAACGCGCAGTCTATTTCCGGTGCGATACACGAGGGTTTTGGCATCTCGGGAGAGTTGGAAGGTGTCAATGCCTGAGGCGAGTACCTCCTTTTTCTGTTCTTTGAAATCATAGGCGTGGAGCGTACTTTTGGACGCACCTGTATTGTCGTCACCACCGGGGACGTTAAGCGTCTGTCGAACCGGAAAAGAGGTGAAAATCGCTTTGCCTTCAATTCCGGCAATCTGTCCATAACTCCCCTGTGGATATGGAAAGGCGATAACGCGCTGCGCGATGCCGTCCAACTCAATGGTAATCGGTTCGCTCTTCTCCTCAGCCTTCCCGTTAGCGTCCCCTTCTTTCTTGTCAGGCTTCTCCTCAGCCTCTTTGTCCGCCTTCTCCTTATCTTCCTCAAGCGGACAGGGTTGAGGGACAAACGGATTCGGGAGGTCTTTCTGCAATGTCACGAGCAAGGGGCGCATCGCTGAAGGAAATCCGAGGTCGAAGTGGAGGGCATCATACACAGGATTGAATTCGCGATAGGAGAGAAAATAGAGGTATTTTCCCTCTGCATCCCAGGCAGGTACGAAATCGCTGAATTCAGGCTGGGTGACGAACGTCGTTTCGCCTGTTTCAACCTCGCAGAGTTTAATCGAGAATGTGGTCTCGGTTGCGGGAAAACTATAGGCGACCCATTTGCCATCGGGGGACCAGGTTGCACCTTGGATGCGGTTGTAGTGGCTTTTGTCAAGTACTTGAAGTTGCTCTGTCTCCAGATTGATGTGCAGGAGCTCAAAGCGGTGATTGATGAGGAGCACCTGGGCGTTCATGTTATTGCCCTGAGGGCAGACTGAGAGTTGCCGAACATGCCCGATGTCAAGGTTGTCCAGCCGCACAACTTCCGCACTGCCGTCGCAGGTGTGAATTTCGAGTGCTTCTTCACCGCCGGCATCAGAGACGGTGACGAGACATTTTCCGTCGTTAAGCCATTGGGTGAGGCGGTAGCGCGTGCCGTTGCGCACACCGTGCTGGAGGACTGCTCCTTCCCAATTTGCCATCGTAAAGGGTTTGCCACGGACGGTCAGCGCGAGTGCGTGGCCGTCAGGGGTTGGCGTGTATTCTTGCAGATATCGCGAGGTGCTAACGAACTTCCGTTGTCGCTGGATGCGTGGACTCCGAAATTCAACGTTGACCTGGTAATTCGCGTCGTTTTCGATGTCGTATATCCACAGATCTGCGCCAGCGTGGTAGGCGATGCGGGTGCCATCGGTTTGTGCGCCGCGGCAGTAGTAAGTTTCTTGATGTGTATGGCGTTGAATATCTTCGCCGGTGGGAAGGCAGGAGTAAATATTGCCAACGCCTTCGTGGTCGGAGATAAAATAGATGCGCTCACCAACCCACATCGGTGTGGTGAAGTTGCTATCCACGGGCGTAAGGGGTTGAAATTGCCCATCGCCTTCTGTGTCTACCCAGAGTTGGCCGGCCGTGCCGCCGCGGTACCGTTTCCAGCGCGCTGGGTCGCGAGTCAACCGTCCGAGGACAATGCCGCCTGTTTCACTGAAAGTAATGTGGTTTGCGGGGCCGTAGGGAAGGCGTTGCGGTTCGCCGCCTTCTGCGGAGACGCACCATATCCACGAATCGAACGCCGTTCCTGCACCACTGGCATAGAGAATATCCTGTCCGTTGGAATTCCAACCGATGATGTCGGCGTTGCTGCCCTGATAGGTGAGCCGTTTCGCCTCGCCGCCGAGGGCTGGCATGACATACACTTCTGACGGTCCCTCCTCACGTCCTGTAAAGGCAAGAAGTTCTCCATCGGGGGATAAGCGTGGGGAGCTCGTCGCGCCCAGATTTGAGGTGAGTCGTCGCGCAACGCCGCCACTAATGGGGACTGTCCACAAATCATCTTCACACACAAAAACAAGCGTCTCCTGATAAATTGTTGGAAATCTATAATATCCTGACATTTACGCCTCCAATATAAATAAGTAATTTTACGTTTCTTTCAATCTTTCTGAACTATTTCTCTCTCAGAGCACTAAGCCAAAGCCCTCTGTACGTTATCCGCTCCGTTTGAGCCTGCCGACGCGTTTGGCGTACTTTTCGCCTAAATGGAAAACCCAAAACCCAAGTGGAATCAGCACAATTCCGATGATGAACAATAATAACAGATTGCCGGTTTGGCTCTCAACCGATTGGTTTTCTAGCATCGCTGCACGGATGGATTTGAGCGTATAGGTTGCCGGTGAAATTCGAGAAATCGGTTGTAGCCATTCGGGTAACACCTCGATCTCGTAGTAGATACCGGAGACTAAGAGGAGCAGCGATTGGATAATCCCTGTTGCGGCTTGTCCTTTTTCCGGTGAGAGTAAGGGAAAAATCGCAGCCATCAAACCGATGCCAATGAAAGAGAGGCTAGAGACAGCGACGGTCACGCCCATTGTGAGCCAATTCGCGTTTCCTAAGTTGATGTGTTCGCCGAAAAAGAGGGGCATTATTGCCAAAACTAGCCCTGTGCGCAAAAGCCCATACAGGATTGCGAAGAAACAGGAGCCGACGAGGTGTGTAATGCGGTAGATGGGTGCCATGAAGGTATATTCGATGGTGCCTTCCCACCGCTCCCATGTAATTGCATCGCTGACCTCGCGCATCATAATGGAGAGAAATCCCCAGATCAATGCCCCAATAACGAGGTAAAGCACATCTTCGCTGGAACCGCGTCCCACCATAATTAAGCCGATAGTTAGCGCGTTGACAATAGAATAACTGAAGAAAAGAATTTCCCAGCTCAAATACCGCTTCAGCAGATTAAAGTTTCGTTCAATAAACGCATAAGAAACAACGGTTTCCCGCACAAGATTCAGCATTTTAATTTACCTTGCGGAGTACCACAGTCTCCGCCGTAGTTTGTATCCACTCGAAAATCTCAGCAGAGGCCATCACGGTAATCTGTTGCATCAGAACCCTCTGACGAGATTTACCGTGTGTCTGTAAACGTAACTTGCTTCCTGCATTCTCCGCAAGATAAATTTAAAAGGCTTCCTCCGCTATCTCTTTCCCGGTCAACGCGATGAAGACATCCTCCAATGTCACCGGTGCATTGTTCTGTAGTGGGACACTGGCGATAAGCTCCTTCACTGTCCCTTCAGCGATAAACTTGCCGTTATCAATAATCGCGATTCTATCGCACAACCTTTCAGCCTCCGTCATATCGTGTGTAGTGAGCACAATGACGGCGTTCCGTTCGCCGCGGATTTCCTCAATAAAGGCTTGCACGTCGCGTTTGGATTTCGGGTCGAGCCCGGTTGTGGGTTCATCAAGCAGGAGGAGCATCGGTGTGGTTAAGAGGGCGCGTGCAATCGCGACCTTCTGTTGCATGCCGCGCGACAGATCTTCCATCGCTTCGTCCATCCGCTTTGTATCAAAACCGAGTTTTTTTAAAATGTGGCGTGCCTTTGTCGCAGCTTCCGCTGCGGATATGCCGTAGAGCCGCGCGGCATAAATCAGGTTCTCTGCCGAAGAGAGACGTTTGAAGAAGGAAGCTTCAACGGAGACACGGTTCATCACTCTTCTCACCTTCAGGCTATCCGTGACAACGTCATCCCCGAAGACGTGGATGCTGCCTGTATCGGGCAGGAGTAACGTTGAGATGAGGCGGATCAGCGTTGACTTCCCAGAGCCGTTAGCACCGAGGATGCCGTAAATTTCACCGATACCCACATCAAGGGAGATATTGTCAACAGCGCGGATAGTCTCTTTTTCACGCTTGAACATGTGGCGAATTTTTTGATGAAAATGTTGTTTCTCATTTGTCCGCTTGGTTCGGTGAAAATGTTTTGAGACCTCGCGGACAGTCAATCCATAGAGTGGCTGTTCCACTTTTTTCCTTTCGCTAATTAGTTGCGGGCAGGCACTACGGAAACCCCGCCCCTACAAGAAAATACTTTGCTGAATATCCTCCAAAACTATTGACATATCAGGGGGACTTTTATATATTATACCCCAAGTTTATGGAGATTTGGTAATTATTTTTTCGAGGGTTTGGAACGCGGCGAGGCGGAGACAGGTGTGGTATAAACCCCTGCTTTGCAGGGCATTTACAATAACCGCCCTTACAATGTAAAGTTAAACACATAAGAAGGAGGATTCTTCAATGTATCGTCAATTTATTTTATGGCTCGTTTTACTTATTTTCGTTGTTGGCTGGGCAGCGGCGGAAGGTGAAAAACTAGTCTGAATCGCGGATTTATCGGAATTCGCAGATGACGCGGATTTTGGCGTTTTCTGTGTGTTCAAAGTGTTTAGGTAGGTGTTGAGTTTGACTGGGTATGTCTACAATAGCAGGTGTCTGAACAACGCCTCAGTTTTCTATGAGTTGAGAGCGTTTGTGGTGACTCGTTCACCCCCACCTACGATGAAGAAGACCTTTCTTAAATTGACACCAACGATGTGTGCTTGTATTATCCCGTAGGGGCGTGTCCTTGTGCCTGCCCGTTTCCTAAGCAGTGAAGCGATCACGAGGCACCGCTCGGTTTAGGTATCTGCTTTCAATTACTATAGACACCAATTTTACGCAAAAACCTCAAAAAAATCATAAAAAGTACGTTATGCATCGCATTTATGGTATACTGATGCTTATCGCACTTTCAAAGCGCACGCCTGCAATAAGCTGCCTGTTGTAGACAAACGCAGCCTACAAGAATAGCATCGGGCGAGGCACGGGGCCCTCGCTGTTAATTTGGTATAAGGAGGAACAATGCCGAAAATCAAAGGACCCGCTATTTTCCTCGCCCAATTCTTGCGGGACGAGGCACCATACAACACGATGGAAAATATTGGGAAATGGGTTGCCAGCTTGGGGTACAAAGGGGTTCAACTCCCCGGTTGGGACGACCGCGTCCTTGACCTTGGAAAAGCCGCCGAGTCCAAAACCTATTGCGATGAATTCAAAGGGACGCTGAACGAGATGGGACTTGCAGCGACGGAGGTCGCGGGCTATCTCGCTGGGCAAGTCTTGGCTGTGCATCCCGCGTATGAAATTATGTTCGAGGCGTTCCACCCGCCCGGCTTGCGTGGGGATGAACGGACAGCCTGGGCAACAGGCGAATTGACGAAATGTATCCACGCTTCGGTGAATATGGGGCTGGATGTCATTCCTGTGCTTTCAGGTGGATTTGCGTGGCACACCGTCTACCCGTGGCCCCAACGTCCTGATGGAATTATCGAAGAGGCGTTCAAAGAGCTCGTCGCACGGTGGGCTCCCCTGCTGGATGTGGCACACGATAACGGCCAGGTCTTCGCCTACGAACTTCACCCGGGTTCGGACATCTACGACGGCGCAACCTACGAAATGTTTTTAGACTACACGGACAATCATCCGGCTGCCTGCCTCAACTATGATCCAAGCCATTTTCTGCTTCAACAACTTGATTATATTGACTTTATCCGGCTTTACGGTGAACGCATCAAGGGATTTCACGTTAAGGATGCCGAGTTCCGCCCCACCGGTCGGGTAGGCATCTACGGTGGCTATCAGTCCTGGGCTGGGCGCGCAGGGCGATTCCGTTCGCTCGGCGATGGGCAAGTGGATTTTACGCAGGTGTTCACACACCTCACCGAAGCAGGCTACGACAGCTGGGCGGTGCTGGAATGGGAATGCTGCATCAAAAGCCCGGAGCAGGGCGCGGCAGAAGGTGCGCCCTTTATTGCCAAACATATCATCGAAACCACCGATGTCGCTTTCGATGACTTTGCAGGCGGTGAGACAGACGTAGCGCGGAATCGGAATATTCTTGGTTTGAATTAAAGACAGTTGCCGGTGGAGACTGACACCCACCTGAAGGCTCGTTAACTGATAACTGATAACTGAATCGGAGCAAGGCATCATGGAATCTTGGAAACGGAAATTACGAATGGGCATGGTAGGCGGCGGGCAGGGCGCGTTTATTGGCGGCGTGCATCGCATCGCTGCCACGCTCGACCAGCAGATTGAAGTCGTCGCCGGATGCTTCTCGCGCCATCCCGAAAACACACGCATCACTGGTGCAGAGTTATATCTCGACGCAAATCGCTGCTACAACAGTTACGCAGAGATGGCTGCAGCTGAAGCTGTGCTCCCCGAAAATGAACGTATCGATTTTGTGAGTATTGTCACGCCCAACATCTCCCACTTCGAGATCGCAAAGACGTTTTTGGAGGCGGGTTTCCACGTCGTTTGCGATAAGCCGATGACATACAGCCTTGATGAAGCCGAGGCTCTCGTGAAACTCGTAGAAGATTCGGGGCTTGTCTTTGCGTTGACGCACAATTATACGGGGCATCCACTCGTGCGGCATGCACGTGCACTGTTCGCTGAAGGTTCGATGGGGCAAATTCGGAAGGGCATCGTTGAATACCTCCAGGACTTCCTGATGGTGCCGCACAAAAAGCTCGGCCAGAAGCAAGCCGCGTGGCGCGTTGACCCGGCACAATCAGGCATCGGTGGCACGATGGGGGATGTGGGTACGCACTGCGTAAACCTGCTTGAATACGTCACCGGTGACCCGATTAGCGAGTTGTGTGCTGACAAAAGCACTTTTCTTCCTGACAGAGTACTGGATGAGGATGTCAATGCCCTGCTTCGTTTCAAGGGCGGGGGGAAAGGCGTTTTAAGCATTAGCCAAGTCGCCACCGGCGAGGAGAATGGGCTCGGTGCAGTGCCGTAAAACCTATACAAATCTATACAAACCTCGTCATATCTAACAGGCAGGTGACGTGCAGTTTTAGACGTTTACCACTATTGAAAATAGTGGTTAAACTTTGACTTTCGCTGTGTGTTGTGGTATACTTATACCATCATGTTCGGGAGCGGAAGGCTACTTCATCAACCCGATGATTGCCGCTCCCACCTTCATAGCAGGAGGATGGGCATGTGCATGAACCACACTGGAGATTACATTGAGTTTGCGAACGCACAAGATTCAACTCAAACCGAATAATAAGCAGGCGACGCTGCTAGCGCAACACTGCGGTTACGCACGTGTTGCCTACAACGCCGCGCTGACCATCTTCAGGAACGCACTGCAGGATGGTGAGTGGAAATCACTCTACGACATCAAGAAGGAATTCAACGCCCGTAAGCGTGAAGTCTTTCCTTGGTGCGATGAGATGTCCCAGAATGCCTGTAAGAATGCCATCCATCATTTCAGCGATGCTGTCAAACGCTGGCGCAGCGGCCAGAACCGATTCCCAGTGCCGAAGAACCGAAGTGGTAAGCAGAGTTACCAAGCAGACAACGGCAAGGACTCAGTTCGCGTCGAACGTAAGCGCGTCCAACTGCCTAAAATCGGTTGGGTGCGGATGACCCAAGAGTTGCGATGGACAGGTAGCATCGGACGAATCACAGTCTCACGCAGGAATGACAAGTGGTTTATCAGCATATTGGTGATGGCCGACGAGGAGAATGCCATGGTGCAGGTACCGTTGATTGACGACCGCCCTGCCATCGGTGTGGATGTCGGCATAAACACACTGGCAACGTGCAGTGACGGCACTAAGTTTCCTAATCCCAGGCCGCTGAAGCATGCATTACGCAAACTGAAGCGGGCGAGCCGAACGCTGTCACGGAAGACGCTGCGCAGTGCAAACTGGCATAAGGCTTTAGTTAGCCTTGCCCGCATCCACTATCGTGTCTCCTGCATCAGAGAGGACTCGCACCACAAGGCAACCACTGCCATCGTCCGCATGGCTTCTGCCATCGGCATCGAAACTCTCAGCGTCACCAATATGATGAAAAACAAGAAGCTGGCAAAGCACATCGCCGACGGTGCGTGGTATAAGTTTTTCACGATGCTGAAGTATAAAGCCGAGCGGCGAGGCACACCCGTGCATGAGGCACAGCAGTTCTTTGCCAGTAGTAAAACGTGCAGCGCCTGTGGAAACAAAAAAGCGGAGCTGACCCTCGCAGACCGCACATACCACTGCAACAGCTGTGGTTTTGAGTGCGATCGCGACGTCAACGCCGCTATCAATTTATGCCCATCATAACAAGCTTGTCGCCCGCAGCTGGCGGGAGACGTGAAACGCCTCCGGAGCTCATGTAAGACCTGGTTTGCAGGCATCGAGTGTCGAACGAGGAAGTATGGCAACAATGAACACGAACGTGAGATTTGTATAGATTTGTATACAAATTACCACATTAGTGAGATTTGTGCAAGTCCTACACAGCGGCTTACGCTCCGCGTTTACGCTGAGCAAGGCGCGGTGAAATGGGCGCAAGAGAATCCGAACGCTCTTGAACTCTACCGTTACGGCGAACCGAGGCAGACGCTCACCCGCGGTCAGGGCTATCTTTCCCATGCGGCGGCGGCAAGCACACGCATCCCAACAGGACATCCCGAAGGGTACTTGGAGGCGTTTGCGACGATTTACGTCGGCGTTGTTGAAGCCATCCGGCGGTACATTGACGGTGATGCGATGAAGACCGAGGCGTACGATTTTCCGACAGTTTACGATGGGTTGCGCGGTATGCAGTTCATCTACAAAGCGGTTGAGTCTTGCGAGAACGGTTCGACCTGGGTCTCAATGTGAGAATGGTTATCAGTTGAATAGCTATCTATTATCGGTTGTCAGTTGTCAGTGCAAGAGGGTTATGGTGAGCATCAGAAATATCTCTTAACCGAAAACCGAATACTGAACACTGATAACTATTTAAAAAGGAGGCAGCCATGCCAGCATCCAACGCAGCACGAACCTACGATTTTGAACCTTTCCGTGTTGGGTTTCTAAACGTTTCATCGTATTCGCACATGCCGCTGTGGGCACCGCACATCAATCCGCGTGCGGGTGAGAAAGACACGCCGTTCACGGGGATGCGCATCACCCATTGTTGGGACATCGAATATGAGAAGGCAAAAGCGATTGCTGAACCTTACGGGTGTGAAGTCGTCAAGAATTTCGACGACATGGTGGGGAAGGTGGACGGGGTGATTTCAGGTGGGTACTATAACCACCCGTGGAACCACATCCTCCATGAACCGTATCTCGAAGCAGGCTTGCCGAATTTGATCAACCGGCCGCTTGCCAATTCACTTGCCAAAGCACAGGGAATGATTTCCCTCGCGCAAAAACACGGCGCAACCATCCTTGCGCCATCGAGCCATGAGCATAACGATGCCATTTCACGCGCCAAGGCGTGGGCAAACGACAAACAAATTGTCTGCTATACCGCCACCAATTCGTTCGACGACTATCCTACACACGGCATCCATGGCCTCTACATGGTCTGCAAGGCGGTTGCGGAGGCGGGGAATCCGGTTGTGTCGGTTGCATATCAAGCGGATAGCTGGCATAGCCCACCCGGTGTCCTCACTTTTGAGCATGTTGATAGTGCCGGTCGCCAATTTTATGGGACGCTCCATCAGGTGAGCGGTTCATGGGGGACAGTGCAGATTCACACGCAGGAGGCTTACGGCGGTGAAAATTTTAGAATTTACACCGGCACTGGCTATCCGTACGACAAAACGGAGATCTGGGTGCCGACGATTTGGGCATTTCAAAAGATGGGAATGCACAATGAGATGCCACAGACGTTTGATCAGATTTTGCATAAGACTCAGGTTTTTCTCGCGGGCTGGAAATCGATCTTGGAAAATGATGGCAAGCCTGTGAAATTAACAGATGTTGCCGAAGAGTGGACATCCCCCGCCGAGTTGCCGAATCATCCCGAGCACGATACGGTGTCACTGTTCCGAAAGAAGTTTGGAGATGTTTAGATATAATACCAAGTTGTGAATTTTAATGAACAACTTTTGCGGCGTAATGGTATCAGTTTCCCCTGCTTTGCAGGGGTAATATACCACTGCGCCCAAGTTGCGCGTGAATTGTATGTTACCCCGCTTTGCGGGGAAGCATACCTGTTAGCAAGCAACTTTTTTATTTCTTACTTATGCGACGTGCATTTTTATTTCTTACATTATTAAGTAGAACTTATGCCAACTTACACTTGTAGGGGGGAGGTTTCTCGCGTGTTCGCCCATTTTTGAGTTTTGGAGGAACGGATACAACGAGCGGGCACTGCGGCCTGCCTGTACAGGTGATGGCGGTTCTGCAGGATAGTTGTCGTGTAGTGGCGCAGTTGCCGCGCCACTACGCTCTAACATGTTTTGGAACATGACAGATGAATCAGTGAAAATCGAGATTTCATCGAACGTCGAGTGAAACCTAATCCGATTTTTTAACACGGGCCCAGGTGGTTGTCAACTTACCTGAGGGATCTACGGCGGCAGCGAGGTCTCCCATACTCTGCTCAATTTCGGCTTCCGTCAAAGCTCGATCCCATACCATGACTTCGTCGATGATACCGTTGAACTTTTGACCGGTCGCACCCCATGAGCCAATCATCGTATCACCTGCCGTTCCCAGGTAGGCAATTCCAGCCTTGCCAGCGTCTTCAGCCTTTTCTTCACCGTCGATGTAGATCTTGCGGGATTTGCCCTTCACATCTAGCCAGAAACAGATATGGGCCCACTCGTCAGCTTTGACTGCATTAGGCGCGTCGAGGTCATTCCCATAAAATCCCATGCGAACGGTACCATTGTTGTAGATACGGTAGTGCAGGCTCGTGTTTACTGCATTAACCTGTGTCTGTGTGAAAACACACTGCAGGTCGCCCCCGCTCAACGCTGGCTTCACCCACATTGTCACAGTAAAACTCTTTTCGTTCAGTTCAATATAGGGAGCTTTGACCTCGCCCTGTTCGCTGAACTCTAAGGCTTTTCCAAATTTACCATCAACCCAATCAGCGTTTCCGACGATTTCTCCATCGTTTTTCTGTTTGGAAAGATCTGTTACCGCATCTCCGTTGCCTTCGCCGAAGGAAAAGTACAGCAGCAGATCGTTATCTTTTTTGTCTAACGCCGTAGCGTGGAAGGGCATCAGCGCCACTCCGCTGAGGATTAAAAGAGAAAGTAATATCCGATACATTCTAAGTTGCCTCCTTGAAGAAATAGTATGAGTTGTCAGGCATCCACGTCTAAAGACATTGGGAAACCTGTTTAAAACGTGCGCTCGGGGTTCGTCGCGCGATGCACGTCGCATCTGGGCGAGGGTGGTATCCGCCCCGCAAAGCGGGGTAAATACCCTTAGCCGCAAAACTGCCTGTTTGCGCCATAGCGCACAATCTAACAGAGCGTGCTACATCTTTTGAAGGATGCAATCACACCTGCGCAAATTGCCGATTCCAGTCGTGATGAGATGTGGCCACGCTTTGAGGATTTCGCTGACTGCGCGCGACGAAGCCGGGAACATGTTCGCGGCCGGTTGGCAAGCCAATTTGGCTATAGCGCGTATCCACGCTCCATCGCACGGTATTCGATCGGTTTGGAAGCCCACGGTGAACAACCCGCTCGCTTGTTAGTAGAACATCCCCCACGTCAAGTTCGGCAGTAACGATATCGCCAGGGGGTAATTCCATATCGCTGATGCCTTTGCCACCGGTATGCCCGGGTGTCTCATCCTGGTAGTTGTGCGCGATGAGATTGAAGCGGTGCGAACCTCGGATGACTTGCATGCACCCATTTTCTTCAGTCGCTCGCACTAACGGAAGCCAGACATTCACAACTAATGTATCCCCTGCTTCTTCGGGGATGAGATACGCCAAATCCTGGTGCCACGGAATGACAGTAATTTCTTGGTTTGGCAATTTGGCGCGAAAATTAAACTGCGGATGCGCGAGAATTTCCTGCCCGATGAGAGATGCGACGACATCAAGTAGCGCAGGGGCCGTTCTGAGTGTGAACATCCCACCAGTTCGTATCTTCTGGTCGCGGAAATAGTTCTGCCAAATCCAGTTCGGGTTGGCACAGGCATTGGATACCATGCCTAACCGCGTTTCAAACGGCTCGTCATCATAAGTATCCGCCAGAGCAAGGATGCCGTGTTTGACTGCCGCCTGTGTGCTGTCATCAACCGCTCTGTGGGACTTATACATTTCTGGTCAAACTTGTTCAAATCTAACAAGTTCTTCCATCAGTTGCCACACTTCCTGCTTCATCTGCCATTGCCTACCAGCGTAGGGCTTACATAGCATCCACAGGCGTTTTACGTCTCGGCTAAGCTGTCCGCGACACACTTTTATGAAGGACACAGGTTAATGGCAGCGTTCACATCCCGATCACACGTGAAACTACACTCGGTGCAGTGATAGGTGCGTTCGGAGAGATTCAACTCCGTCTTTTTGTGTCCACAACTACTACACGTCTTACTACTCGCAAAGAACATGGCAGCTTCCGTTATCGGAATACCACGTCTCTCCGCCTTATACTTCAACATCGTCAAGAATTTAGACAGCGCGCTATCCGACAACGCTTTTGCCAGCTTCCGATTTTTCAACAAGCCTGAGACGTTTAACGTCTCAATACCGATAGCCGAAGCTTTCCGAACGATAGCGGTGGTTGCCTTGTGATGAGAATCTTCACGGATACAGGCGATACGATAGTGGACATGCGCCAGCCGTTTACGGGCCTTATGCCAGTTGTGACTGAACCTCGTCTTCCGTGACAGCATTCGCCCAGCACGCCTCAACTTCCGCAGGTAAACCTTCAGCGGGCGGCGGTTTTCATACTTTGTGCCATCGGATAGCGTTGCCAGTGTATTGATACCCACGTCTACGCCTACAGGCAGCCGGTCATCAATCAGTGGCATCTGCACCATCGAATTACCTTCATCAGTGTGGACAAGAATGGATACAAACCACTTATCATCTTTACGGGAGACGACGACTCTGCCGATGTCGCCTGTCCATCGCAACTCCTCACGCATTCTCACCCACCCAATCACAGGCAGTTGGATGCGTTTCCGTTCCACGCGAACAGAATTCGTGCCGTTATCCGCTTGGTAACTTTGTTTACCACTTCGGTTCTTCGGCTTAGGAAATCTATTCTGACCGCTTTTCCATCGTCTCACGGCATCGTTGAAATGATGAATGGCATTCTTGCTGGCGTTCTGACTCATCGCATCGCACCAAGGAAAGATGTCCCGCTTCCGAGCGTTGAATTCCTTTTTGATGTCATACAACGTCTTCCAGTTATCCTCGTCTAATCCAGACTTGAATGAAGACAGCGCGGCATTGTAGGCAACACGGGCGTAACCGCAGTGCTGCGCCAGCAAGGTGGCTTGCTTATTATTTGGGTCTAGTTGAATCTTCTGCGTTCGCACAGACATATTCAATGTTCACCACTATTGAAAAGACGTTTACCACTATTGAAAATAGTGGTTAAACTAGTGGGAAACTTCTCCTTTTGTAGGGTTCGCAGGACGTGTTTTGCTTCCAGACTCTGGAAGTGGGCGGAGACAACAGCGGGATGCTGAAGGAGTCTTTCCCCGCCCCACACGAGACTACCAGTAGAACTGACTTCCAAAATAAATGCAAGCACTTTTTTCGCATGAGAGATTTGATTAGATTTGTCAAGGAATAACCCGATTTTACGCCACTGCAACTTGCCCGTTGTGCTAACTCATCGATCAACGGCTGAAGGGCTTCGTTTGGCAGTAGGTTGCGGACAAACAGAAAGCCGTCATCGTGAAATTGCTGCTTCTGTTGTGGTGTGAGTCCCACTTGCTGCTGTGTTTTCGAGTTGCGTTGTGTAGACATTGCGAATCTCCCTCCTTCTTGTCAGGGCAGTTATTGTATTTGCCCCTGCAAAGCAGGGGGTTATGCCACACCTGTCCCTGCCTTTGCTGCATCTATCCAAACCGCTTGCGAAGCACGGTGCCCTCGTTCTACAGTCTCTTAGGGGTTCGGCCGTTTATGAGATAGGTTCTGCTTATTTTGGCAAGAGAGCCAGTAAGGAGGCAGAACCCGCATCCAGAAATACTGTGCACGCTGGATGTGTTTGCAAAATAGAGGCGGGGTGCATCGGCGTTACCTCGCCTTCTAAACAGTTTCGGACAGCCTCCGCTTTTCGTTCATCCGGTACGGTGCAGACAATCGCCTTCGCCTTCATGATTTGGCGGATGGACATTGAGATAGCTTGGGTAGGCACGTCGTCAAGTCCAGCGAACCACCCCTCACCAACTTGTTGGAGGCGACACGCTTCATCCAATTCGACAAGAATATAGGGAGCGTCCGTTTCAAAATCAGCAGGCGGATCATTGAAGGCGAGGTGTCCATTCTCGCCGATGCCCACAAACGCCACATCAATTTGGTGTTGCGAGATGATGTGGTTGAGCCGAGCACATTCGGCTTGCGGCGTGTCTGTCTCGCCGTTTAGGAAATGCACCGTCCCCGGCTGAACAATGTCCACTAATCGCTCGCGCAGATATTTGCGAAAACTCGCAGGGTGCGTCTCTGGAATCCCGATGTATTCGTCCAAATGGAACATCGTCGTTTTATCCCAGTCAATAGCAGTATCTGCGGTGAGTGCTGCGAGGAAATCGAACTGCGATGCACCTGTGGCAACGATGAAGCTGGCATGTCCGTGTGCGGTGATTGCCTCGCGCAGTATTGTGCTTGCGGTGTGTGCCGCTGCTTCGCTGGTTTCCTGCTTGGTTATTGCTTTAAAAATATTCATGTGCTTAAAATTTTCGTATTTTTCTAGTGAAAATAGGATTTATGAAATGTAGCCGAGGCACATTGGGCTTGCGATGGAATCGCATCAGATACCTCCGGCGAGATTTTCACTGCACTTACAACTACCTAGTGGCGGTACCCCTACTGCAACATAGTTAAAAAATCCCGTTTCCAACTCGGCGAGAGGGCGGGCAGTTTTCTGGCTTGCGCCATCCTCGCGTGGTTGTCCCTATCAAAATAGCGCAGGTTCAGTATTTCCCTGACGCTCATCGATTCCGATGCAACCTCACTGCATGCAATCGCATCGCCGGCAGTGATTTCTCCTTCTGCAAGTACGCGAAAGTAGAAACCGACGCGTCGGCTCTCTAAAAACTGTTTCGGGAATTCCGGCACCCCCATCTTGTATGCCAACTTGAAACATGGTACGCGCGGTTGTGTAATCTGTAGTTTCGCTGTTTCGCCTACCAGAAAGATATCGCCGATGTGAACAGACTCCTCCAGCATACCTTCGACGGTAAGGTTTTCACCGAACTGTCCATGCGTCAAGTCGTCTCTGTGCAATTCCTGTTGCCAGTAGGCGTAATGTTCGATAGGATAGGCGTAGACAGCTTTATAGGTGCCGCCATGCACCCGCAGATCGCCTTGGCCGTCGCCATCAATGTTCTTTTCTCTGAGCATGACGGTGCCTGGCACCGGCACCTTGAAAATTCCAGTTCGGACAGTTTTTCCGCCGTATTCAATGGGTTTGGGTTTTGAAACGTTTATGGATAAGAGTTGCATCATGTGGGTGAGTCTACCTCTTTTCTCAGGTATTGAAATATCACACAAAATACAAAAACGGAACTTCCCATGGATTTGACTATCGTTTCCACCTTATATTTCGGTGGACATTAATTTGGCTATTTTCCATCAATATGTTCTGCAAAGATTGCGATTAATTCCGCCAACGTCGGGAACTGGTCGCGTGCCTCTGGCGGGAGTTCCGCGAGGTGCGTTTCGCCAACGAAGCGGTACATATCGGCTGCACCTGTCAAGATATTCGGTGTTAATCCGACATGTTCAAACGTCGCCGAGATTTCTTCCATTTCGCCGATCCAACGTCTGGCTTTGGGCGGCATGCTCGGCAACCCTTTTTCCATCCGTTCAAAAAGTGCTGCTTGACTGAGCTGAAACTCCGCGGTGAGCGCATCCGAAACACCTAAAAGAGCTGCCGCGGTGAGCAATTCGGTGCAAAGCGCGGTGAGCCCTTTTGTCAACGAGGCATAGCACATTTTAATCGCTGAGGCAAGCCCTATCGCGTCGCCAAGGGGGCGCACATCTAATCCATACCGATTTAGTTCCGAAAATGTTTCGAGTTGCGGGCCCGAGGCGTAGAAACGGGTTGCGCCTGGGGTACGCGGCGGAGGGCCAATAATAGAGGCATCCACAAAAGTGCCGCCTGCCGATGTGATAACCTCGCCGAGTTTACGAACCGTCTGCGGCGCGATGGCGTTGCAGTCCGAGTATGTCAAGGTTGTGTCCGTTTGTTGCAGGGCATCTGCGACTGTTTTTGCGGCGGACATCGCTTGTGCAGGCACCATGATCGAGAGGATCAGGTCGGCTTCAGTGGCGAGTTGCGGGTACGTCGGCACATCCACGATGCCTGCTTTTTCGGCGAGTTGCCGGGTGCGCTGACTCCTCCCGTGCAAGCAGGTGATGACGCGTAAACCGTTTTGACGCAGGACAGTGCCGACAGTATGCCCCATATCGCCGGGGCTTAAAATGCCGATGGTGTTGGGCATAGTTGTGTTTCCTTCCTATTTTTGGGTTGATACGGAATACGTCGCGATTCGGAGATCGCTCCTACAAGAAGAAGGAGCAGAGTAGAGCGCGCTTGGAAAGCGCGCCTACAAGAAGAAGGAGCTGCGCGACTCCCATTCAAATCTGAATGCCGACATCGTTGATAGCCTTGAATACCAACACAGCACCAAGCACAATAACGACAGCGGCACTAATAATCGGCAACCGTTGTAACCAAAGCCCTTCGCCTGTAAACCGCTCAATAAACGGTTTTGCCAGCACCATCAGGATACCGATCGCAACTAACACTGCGGCGAGCCCTAAAGAGAACGCACACAAAATAATCAGACCCCACACTAGTTTATTGAGGCTGATGGCAAATAAGAGCCCAATAAGCGCATCAACACACGGCACAATGCCACCAGAAATACCGAGCGATAGCAACCCCCAGAAACCTGTCCGTTCCGAAGGCACGTGGCTGTGCGTATGTCCATGTCCATCATCGTGTGAATGGGCGTGCCCGGGGTCGTCATCATGTGAGTGTGAAGCGTCATGCCCGGGGTCGTCGTCATGTGTGTGCGGGCGGTCATCATCATGCGGGTGATGATGCCCGTGTGCGTGGCTGTGTGTGCTACCGCTGTAATACTGCTTCATATTTTTGGCGAGCAGCCACCCTCCGATACAGGCAATCAGAATCCCAGAAAATAGACTCAGCCACGGAACAATATCCTCTGGCACAAGATAATTCTCCGCCACCAACATGATGACACCGAGGGCGATGACGCTAAAAGTATGCGTAAAGGTGACGACTAGCCCAAGGAAAACGGCATCAATCACCCTGCCTTTAGAGCCAACAAGGTACGCGGCGACAACCGCTTTGCCGTGGCCGGGTGTCAAGGCGTGCAATCCGCCTAACACAAATGAGACGATGAGAGCGGCAACTGCGAGTTGAAGCGTGAGCGGTTGTGTGATAAATTTTTTCAACTGCTCACCCGAATGTTCATGCCCGCTGTCAGCAAAAGCGAACGCGCACGCTATAACGCCGATAAGCGTGAGACTGAGAAGATAGAAATAATGTTTCTTCAAAACTGACTAAAGCCTCGCGAATTTTTGGAAACGCCTATCAGCGACGACTTCGCTGACATAGATGTCTCCTTGTGAGTCGATCCAGATGCCGTGTGGCGAATCGCTGAATTCCCCGGGGGCGGTGCCTTTGACACCCCACCGTCCGATAACCTCTCCTTCAAGCGTCATGATGCTGATGCGTTGCCCACCCTCGGCGATGTGGATAATATTATCGGAGTCAATGAAAAGATCATTAGGGGAGCGGAGGCCTGTCCACTCTGTCAGGTATTCTCCATTGTTGTTAAAAATCTGGCACCGGAGGTTGCCTCGGTCAAGGATATAGACCCGGTCGTTGGCGTCCACAGTGACATCGTGCGGGAGGTTGAATTCGCTGGGCCCTGTTCCCGGTGCGCCCCACGAAACGATAACCTCGCCCTCCGCTGTCATGCGGTGAACGCGCGATTGGCCGTAGCCATCAGAGACGTACATCTCACCAGATGCGGAGAGGACAGCGCGCGTGGGTTGATTAAACGGTTTCCGCGGGGCACCCGGCCGATTGACGGTGCCGAACGTCTGCAACAGTTCCCCATCAAGCGAGAATTTCCGCACAGTGTGGTCGACTGTATCGGTGGTATAGATTTCATCGTCTGGGCTGATCCAGATACCGTGGGGTTTTTGGAAAATATCTTTTCCCCACTCGGTGACATAAGTGCCGTCTGCCTCAAAAACGAGCATGGCCGGTTGGGGGCTGCGATTGTAGACATAAACCCGGTCATTTGAGTCACAGGCTACGCCGGAAACGAGTCCGAGTTGCGGAATCATGCCCCAGCCTTCTACAACCTCGTATTGATAGTCACCGGTTCCAAAAGTTGCCATGGTGATGCCTCCTGTTCGTTGCTGATGTTAATATTAATCTAAGGAATTCAGAACTCTCCGACGAGAGCTATAGAGCATTCTTAGAACAATCCTGCCAATGGTATCTGCCCCTGCTTTGCAGGGGTGAAATACCAAGGCTGATTACTCCGCAAGGAATAACGAAAATGCGTGCTTAGCGACAATAGATTTCAGAATCTGGACGATGCATTCCGCTTCCAGAACCCCGTTGTATGTCTTGGAGAGTTCAACGGTAAGCCTCGGTTTCTCCGTTTCAATATCGCCAACAACACCGTAAACAAACGTCCAGCTGTCAGCGACAGTATAGCATCCAAAAATTTCTTGTTCGGCGTTGGAGTCTCCTTGCCAATTGAGCCGTGCGGCGGCGAGCATTTCGCCGTAGAGCAGGTACTGTGGGTTGGGCGCATTAAAGCCCCTTTTGGTTTCATGGACGACGAGATAAGGCCGGCGCATCTTTCCTGCGATACAGAGTGCGAGTGCGCCATCGGCTTCACCTTCCAGTGCAAACGAAGGGTAATTCGCCCTGAGCGGTACCCCTGCCCATGCCTGAATATGTCCCTGTTCTGCAAGTGCCAACAAAGGATAAATGGCGCGCGCCCAGAGGGTGGCTTCGTTCATGAGTATCAGTTGGCGTTCGTGCAAGAGAGATTTGAGATAGTTGAGTCGTCCAATTTCTTCCGCAGTGAGGGTTATTTGCATTTCGCTCCATTTGTCAGACACATCCGGTCGTTCGTGCAGTGTCACAATTGTGTTGAGCGTTTCTTCGGTAAGTTGCGAGAATGTGTATGTGTGCATGGTTGAAATTCTCCTATTGTTGTTTGCTACAATTGCTTCGCAACAATAAACTTCAGAAGTTGCACGATGCGTTCTGCATCCGAAACGCCGTTGTATACGGGCGCAAATTCAATGTTGAACGTCGGTTTGTCGATCTCCATGTCACTGACGACTCCGCGGACAAATGCCCAACTTTCATTGACGGTGTAGCATCCAAAAATTTCTTGTTCGGCGTTGAGGTTATTTTTCCAATTGAGCCATGCGGCGGCGAGCATGTCGCCGTAGAGTTGAAATTGCGGTTCGGGTGCATTAACGTCACGCTTGGCTTCATGGACTACGAGATAAGGGGGGCGAATTCTACCTCCAGCGGAGGGTGCGAGTGCCCCATCGGCTTCGCCTTCCAATTCAAACGTAGGGTACGTGGCTTTAAGCGGAACGCCTGCCCACGCTCGAACGCGCCCCTGTTCCGCCAAGCACAACAACGGATAAATCGCACGCGACCAAAGGGTGATTTCGTTCAGCACCATCAAGTGTTGTCGGTGCAAGGTTGACTTGAGGTAGTCAACTAGCATGCGTTCTTCGGAAGTTAAGGCTATCTGCATGTTATCCCATGCTTCCGGAGCACCGTCCTCTTCGTGCAGTGTCACGAGTGCCTTGAGCGTTTCTTCGGTGAGTTGTGATAAGGCATACGTGCGCATCGTTTAAAACCTCCTCCCTCCGCCTTTATAACACCGGTTCGTTCGCCACCGAAAACTCATCGTGTATTTCCGCTTGAGATTGCATAAGAAACCTCCGACGAGAACTACAGACACCTGCCCTTGTCTATCTTGCATTCTCAATTCTCCGCAAGGAATGACGAAAAGCTGTCAATAATCATATCTGATTTTTAGAGATATTGCAACATTTTTTTAACATCTCAAGGCATTTCGTTGTTGGGAGAGATTGCGGCGTTTCACACCTATAGCGCATGAACGTGCCTTTAGCGTGCAGTGCTGAGGTTAAAAGACCCCATTTATGAACAGCACTGCGCGTATCGTGTCTGCTTCCTGGAAGCCTGTGGCATAGAGGACATTCGTTTCGTCAATATAGGTGTAATTGTTCGCGCCAAAGAAGTGTGTGATTTCAAAATTCAGACGAAATGTTCGGCTTAAGTCATAATAGATGCCGCCGCCCCAGTCGGAGAGTTTCGCGCTGAAATCAAAGAATCGGTCATTATGCCGATCGAGGGCATCGTTGATGAAATCGAGGCGGATGACGCTGAAGTAAGCAAAGGCACGTGCCTCCCGATAGTTGTAGACGTTATGGTTTCTTATCCACGTAAAGTCAAGTTGAACCCGGTCATCCCAAGAGGTTTCGGTTGACCTGTCATCTTGATTGAAACTCCCCCGGAAGTCCTCAAAATCCTGGGCGCGATAATAACTCGTATCGGTCATTCGGACGTAAGTGAGGCGGTTGGAAAGCGCGAGCCGGTAGTCCTCATTGAAGTCGTAAGAGATGGTCAAATTGGCATTTGCTGCGTCACGAATAACCTGCTCGTCAAAATCGGATTTGGTATACAGATCGGCATCCAGGTCGTCCTGATTGTCAATTTCAACGTCCTGTAGGTCGCGTGTGTAGCGGAGTTTCAGTTCGGTTTGGAACATTGAAGAAAGCAGGGAAGCGGTTGGGGCATATTTTCTGAATCGCAACGCCGTTGGGTTGAGATAGTAGAGGTTGCCGCGCGTATCTATCCCCTTGAGTTGAAGCGCGACATCTGTTTCAGCTTCGCGTTGGAAGGGGATAAGCCGTTTTTGGGTATACACTCCGGCTGTGGTGAAGCGTTGGACGCGCCGCAGGCGGTAGCGGAACCGCCGTGTATCGCCGTTATGGCGCAGCACCGGATCATCCAGTCGTTTTGGCAGCGTGGAGGTGAAATCCTTTAAATACTTGGCTGTGTCAGCGACGAGGAGCGTTCCATCGGCTAAGGCTGTTATCCGGAAGGGTGCGATAAATTGCCCGGCAGCGTCGCCATATTCGCCGAAATCCAGCAGGAACTTTCCTTCGGGGCCATATTTCAGCACCCGATGCCCTTTTTCATCGACAATATAGAAGTTTCCTGCTTTGTCCACGGTCAGATCCGCGGGCAGAATCGCTTGCCCCGCGCCGGGTTGGGCGATAGCGTAGCGCGCAATGGGTTTGCCGTTTGCATCCAGTTTATAAATTAGGCTGCTGTCGCAAACATAGAGGGTGCCGTGGGCATCCACTGTGAGCAAAAATTGCCGATTTGTGTCGCCTTGTGGGATGATGAGGGCGTATTTGCCGTCGGCATCGAGGCCGGGGGCGGCGGCTTCAAGGTTATCCAGCCGCTGACTAAAATCCTGAAGAGGGTAACTGGCAACAAACTGCCCTTGTGCATCAAATTTGTGAATGCAGGGACCGTAGTTAAAGATTTTCTGTCCATCTTGCAAATCTATTCCTGAAACTTGTACCAGCATCCAATCCATGACATAGATGGCACTGTCAGCCCCAACGGCAATGGCAGTGGGGTTGATGAATCGAAACTCGCCTGCATCTTTCATCTGGATGTCAAAGACAAAGACCCCTGCTTCACTGAATTTCTGGATTCTGAAGTTGTCTGTATCGGTAACATAACTGGCACCGTCGGGTCCAAACGCCATGAATAAGGTTTTTGCGAATTGTCCCTCTCCTTCTCCTTTTCCACCGAACTCGCCAACAAATTTAAACTCTTGTGCGGCGTTTACGTACATCGGAATCAATAACAGAAGGAAAAGCGGTAAGTTTTTTAGGTTCATATGCCCATTCAATCGTTCGTCGTGGCGCACTTCATCGCGCCTCAATTGTTATGTGTTGGGACACGCGCTCCCATTCGGAGCGTTTGTCAGGGGACTAAAACAGGGCCAACAGTGCCTCTATTGCTTTCGCGCCGAGGGCAGACACAACGTTGGCGACGGCTATACTTGCGACGGCTCCAAGGATTAACTTCCATGGTGCCAGTGCACCTTCTAATTTTGCGACGGTTACAGCGATTCTTCTTACCTCTTCGGTAAGGTTGTCGAACCGTCGATCTATTCTGTCGTGAACCTTTTCGTTGTCCTCGAAGCGTAACTCGGTTTTGGCATTGCTTTCTGCGACAGATGCGGTGAATTTTCGGACTTCCTCACTGAGGCTGTTGATGTGGGCATCGAGCCTGTCCGGCTCTGCATCCCTTTGGGCGAAATGCATCTCTGCTTTGGTGTTGCTTTTCGCGATGGCTGTGGTGACTCTTTCTACTTCCTCGCTGAGGCTGTTGATGCGGGCATCGAGTCTGTCCTGCTCTGCATCTCTTTGGGCAAAATGCATCTCTGCTTTGGCACTGCTTTCTGCGACAGATGCGGTGAATTTTCGGACTTCCTCACTGAGGCTGTTGATGTGGACATCGAGTCTGTCCTGCTCTGCATTCCTTTGGGCAAAATGCATCTCTGCTTTGGCACTGCTTTCGGCGATGGCTGTGGTGACTCTTTCTACTTCCTCACTGAGGCTGTTGATGCGGGCATCGAGTCTGTCCTGCTCTGCGTCTCTTTGGGCAAAATGCATCTCTGCTTTGGCGTTGCTTTCTGCGACAGATGCGGTGAATTTTCGGACTTCCTCGCTGAGGCTGTTGATGTGGGCATCGAGCCTGTCCTGCTCTGCGTCTCTTTGGGCAAAATGCATCTCTGCTTTGGCGTTGCTTTTCGTGATGGCTGTGGTGACTCTTTCTACTTCTTCGCTGAGGCTGTTGATGCGGGCATCGAGTCTGTCCTGCTCTGCATCCCTTTGGGCAAAATGCATCTCTGCTTTGGCACTGCTTTCTGCGACAGATGCGGTGAATTTTTGGACTTCCTCACTGAGGCTGTTGATGCGGGCATCGAGTCTGTCCTGCTCTGCATTCCTTTGGATAAAGTGCATCTCTGCTTTGACGTTGCTTTCGGCGAAGAGGCGCGCCGCTTCTGCCTGTGCCTTCGCGAGTTCATCCATGCGTTCGTCAAGTTTCACTTGGTTTTTCGTGTTTTGTGCAACGAGCACCCCCGTTTCCGCTTGCATCTTGGCAGCTTCAGCGAAGCGTTTTTCGTTCTCCGCGCGCATTTCAGCGATTTCGGCGAAGCGTTCATCGTCAATCCGAGCCAAATTGCTCTCTTGGGCCTCGTGTGTATTCACAGATTTTTCCTTTTTTGGCGAAGCTTGCAAGCCAAAACTTGCTACTCAAATATTAGCCATGAGGCTTAGGGGGGTGACAGGTTCATGTGTTTTTTTCGGATGCTATCTAGGATGCCGTTGATAAACTTCGGAGAATCCGGGGTACTGTAAGATTTGGCAATCTCAATAGCCTCATTGATTGAGGTTGCTGCATCAATGTCGCTGATATAGAGGATTTCATACGTCGCGCATCGCAGGATAGACAGGTCTACGACTGGCATCCGGTGGAGTTTCCAATTTTTGGAGGTGTTTTGGAGTACCGCATCAATTGCCGCCAAATGGGCAGTGGTGCCGTCAACGAGTTGTTCTACGAACGGCCGAAGTTTCACTGCTGTGTCGTGGCTCTGCCAAAACCGTTCTATGACGAGTTGCACTGGTAGGGCTGTCTGTTGAATCTGATATAGCATTTGCATCGCGATAATGCGCGATTGTCTACGAGGTAACATCACATTTCCTTGTTTGGTGCAGTCTTGGAAGCCAAACGTTATATAAAGATTCTTAAATTTTATTGGCACTGCGTGAAGGTATTCTCCATTACGTGTACGCTATTGTGTATTATACACGATTTTAGACAGGATGTCAAGCGAAAATGCGGGTAGAATCTCAATCAGAAGATTTAGATTCTGGGAAACTAAAGTAAGAGCGGGTGTCCTACTATAGACAGGTTGGTGCTATGGCCCGAAGAAGAGGCGCGGGCTAAGGGTGCACCGTTCCGCAAAGTGAAGGCGCGGTTGGGAACCACGCCTTTTCGACAGATGCGGTTATTCGTTCTCGGATTTGTCCTGGAGTGCTTCTACTACCAAATATTCTAACAATACACCTCTGGCATCGGTCGAGATGAGTGTGCCATCCCTTGCGATGAGCCACGGTGCAGGGATACCATCAATGCCATACTGTTGTACAAGGGGGCTCTCAAACCCTTGTCCGCTGAAAATCTGCCGCCAAGGAATGTCATTTTCCTTGAGGTAATTTCGCAGTTCCGCTTCCTCATCATCAAGACTCACCCCGATGATGTCAAATCCTTGATCTTTATAGGTATCGTAGACGTTTTTAAGGTTGGGCATCTCTACGATGCAGAAACCGCACCAGACTGCCCAAAAGTCGAGTAGGACGACTTTCCCGCGATATTGCTGCAGCGAGATTGGATTGCCATCAAGGTCGGTTGCTGAATCCACGTCGCTTCTGGGCGCGTTCGCCGCAAAAAAATCGGGGACAGGCTTTCCAATCAACTCTGGCGAGGGTTCAGCCTTTCGTTGATAGTCAATTGCCAGCTCCACTTCACCTAATTCCTGATGAAGATGAGCAAGTTTTCTAAGAACACCCCGGTCGTTTGGGGCCTGCGCCTCAAGTTTTTTGAAGGTCTCAAATACTTCTTCATCCCGCTTCATCATTTCAAGCAGCTCAGCGAGGTAAAAATGTGCTTTAATGTTATCGGGTTTGATAACCGATTTGAAACGGTTAATTAGACTTTCTATGCCTTCCTCACGTCCGGCTTTAATGTAGAGGCGGGCAAGCGTAAGATAGACATCGAAAAAACTTTCATTATCCGGTTGTCGCTGAAGTCCCTTTTCCAAAGCAACAATGGCTTTTTGGGGAGTTCCATACATCTCTTCCGGTGCGGATTCCCAAACATGCGATGAGGGATATACCTTAAAGGAGAAACTCAAATTGAGGCAGTCAAAGGGTTGATTTGCATGATGCCGACAACGGACGAGCGGCATGGCATCGCCATACATCTTGCGTTGTTCAATTTTCTCCGCTCGGTATTCCGGATGAAACTGGTATCCATAACTGACGGGCATTTTCGGGTCTGCGTTGCTAGAAAAAAGTGGCTTGCCACCGAGTTCATCTGCTGGACAAAGCAAGAAGTTCGCGTCTGGCAGATATTTGGGGTGAAGCACTGAGAGCCACTCCGGATAGTCCCCGTTTTCATTGTGGTATGCTTGAACCGCCTTGCCAATTGCAAGCAGGTTTTGGGTGCAAATGTCAATGTTCTTCTGGTTTTTTGCGGCAGCGGGATCTTCAGTCGATTTTTGTGCTGCTATGCCTATACTTACAGAAGTAATCGACAAACCCAAGACAGCTCCTAAGGTCAAAATTAAGCTCATTTGATATGCTCCTTTCTTCGTTTTCGTGTCGTAATAGACATATTGATCGTAACCCATCAAAAGAGAATCTATAAACATTGCGCCCTTACAGGAGGGCTTGATTTTCGGGTTGTAGGCGCGGTTTGAAACCGCGCCTTTTGCGTAGAACGCCGCTACGGGTTCTTGGATTTATCCGCCACCGCCTCTGCCACCACCCGTTCTAAATCTTCCCCTACGAGGCGTTTTAAGTCAGAACTTCTGGCTTTAAGAGAGATGAGCTTGCCATCCCTATCGATAAGCCACCGGGCTGGAATAGAGAGAACGCCATACTGTTGTGCAAGGGGGCACTGCCGTTCTTGCCCGCTAAAAATCTGCCTCCAAGGGATGTCATTTTCCTTGAGGTAGTTTCGCAGTTTCGTTTCATCAGTGTCGAGGTTAACCCCGATGATGTCAAATCCCTCATCTTTATAGGTATCGTAAACCTTTTTGACAGTCGGCATCTCTCCGATGCAGAAACCGCACCAGACCGCCCAGAAATCGAGTAAGACGACTTTCCCGCGATATTGCTGCAGCGAAATCGGATTGCCATCAAGGTCGGTTGCTGAATCCACGTCGCAAAAATCAGGCACAGGTTTTCCAATCAATGCCAGCGTAGGCTCAGCCTTTCTGCGGTATTCTATTGCTAGTTCGGCGTTGCCTAACGCTTCATGGAGCTCGGCAAGTCTCCGAGATATACTGCGCCTTTCCGGGTACTGCTCTTCAAGTTTCTTAAAACGTTGGAGCATCTCCTTATCCCGATTCGCCTTTTGTACCGCACCGTCTATACTCGCAGATGACTTTAGCAACTCTAAATATAGGGGTATCCGCTCATGACGAGGTAGATAATCACGAGCAAGTAAACTCCTACCGGGTAGATGTTCAATTACTTCTAATTCGGGGGACAGTGTCAGAATGTCTACAGAATCGGTGTAATGTTGTTGGAGTTTCGTTGCCAAAGCACCAGCGGCTGCCCCTTTGGCACCTGCTTGCAGCTCAGGCAACTCCCTCAGCAAGACCCAGACGTTCACAAAGTGTGTGTTGAGCAGTTTGATAATTTTCGATGAGGAGAGCGGACCCGCTCTCAAAATTTTGCCGCTCCCTCAGCACGATTCATCGTCGAGTACACCAAATAAAAGTACCGCATGAATCGGACGAGTCGATGCTTTCGCGAGTTCAACCGCATCTTCAATCGGTGTCCACTCAATCTCAGCGAACTTGTATTTTTCCCCAAGGGCATTCTGAAACCTTTGCCTGGCTTCTGCCTCAGTGATGACTGCTTCCCAAGCAATTGATTTTGGTTGCGTTTGTGATAAATTGCAGAGTTCCATGCGAGGAACGAACCCCAAATCGTGAGATGTAAAAGCACCGATAGCAACATTACTATTGCGGGTGGGAAGCGATAGCGTAAAATGACAAACCGTTCCCCGGTTAAGATTGATTACCAGATGTCCAGCAAATTGTGCTGGCATAAAATAGGCACCGATGGACGCGTCCAGTGTGAAGCACGCGTGAATTCGGAAGACAATGTCAGCGTATTCAGACGACAGTGCCCGTAAGCACGCTTTCGCTCCGTTCTCACCATGCGCTTGCGTTCCGTTCTCACCATGTCTGAGATTCATTGTTGCGCCTGGGTGAAACTGGCGAAGAAAGGGGAGAATCTCCTCCGCATCCAGGTCCCAGACATCCCCTACGTTAGCGGTTGATGGTGAGAGAAAGATTTGGAAATCCGCTGTGCTGTAGTTCTTCAGCGGATGTGCCGGTCCGGGATTGAACAACTCCAACCACTCTTCCCACGCCATATTCACCGGCTCTGGCCACTGTGTTTTGGCTCGATTAAACTTTTCTTCTGTTGAGCGATGCAAGTTAGTTGCTGTATTTTCAATCGCATCCCAATGTGCCTGCACCGGGACATTCCATCTACTGCTAAGCATGTCGCTAAAGTCTACCATCACCTTATTTTGCCTCTTGTTGTTCGGACGCTCTATAAATACTTAATCGGAGAGAAGTGCTTCAATCATCCAAATTAAGGGTTGACCGTTTATGAGATACGAACTATTAAAAGTGTATTGCCAATTCCCTTCTTTATCAATCATGATAAAAAAGGGTATCGCTTCAATCTGATAAGCCTTACTCACCTGTCGCTGCCGGTCAAGCAGAACGGGCCACGGTGGTTGATGTTCATCTAAAGACTTCCGCACTTGTTGAGGGGTTTCACCATCATTGATGCCCAAAACGACGACCTCATCGTTTTTGCTGAAGTGCTTATAGACAATTTTGACTTCCTGGAGCGCCATGTTGCAGGGGCCACACCACGAAGCACCAACATCAAGCAGAACAACCTTTCCAGACATCGCCGATAGTGTATAGGTTTCGCCCTGCAAAGTTTCTAAACGAAAATCCGTTGCTTTCTTATCAAGTTTGTTTGTAATAAGTTTCTGGCGGATTTTTTCGCGATCGGCAGCTTCTCGACCCCGGTATGCCGCTTCGGTGTCTTTGAGGAATGCTTCAAACGTATCGGTGGTTTCTCCTCGCGCTATTTGATGATAGACACGTTCCAATCCAGCCACACCTTCCACGTGAGGTGTCTGCGCAAAGTGTGCATCGGCATAGTAGCACCTGGCTTTTTCCCATTCACCGATTCCTTCTGCCGACCGGCCCAACATATAGAAGTAATTGATGGTACTCTTGTCGAACCTTGTCCAGAGGGATTCCAAAAAATCCGGTGCGTTTGCGACAAGTCCATCATAAGCTTCTCTCCATCGTTCCTGCTGGAGAAAGATTTCCGCGCGTAAACGCGAGATCTTCTTGTACGCTTTTTCTACGGATGCTTTGTTGTTTTCGACGAGCCACGTCTGTTCCTCCCCTAGTCTGATTTCAGCAAGGTCTAACGTTTCATAAGCTTTGTCTAATCGGTTGTTAAACTTCAGCCGCCGTTCAACTGCCTCAGTATACGCCCAACCGAAATACTGCTGTGTTTCCCGGCACATGGAAAGATGTGCGTTCAAGAGTCCATCAATAAGTTCATCAAGAACATCATCACTTGCCAGAGAAGCATCTTGCTCGACTAACTCCAGCATTTTTTTATAGGCTAACATATACCAAGACGATGGGCCATCTGAGATGGTGCACTCATTAATGAGGCGCTGGTAATAGTGCCACTGTTGACATGCATCTTCGCTCCGTTGGGCTAACCCTAACAGTGCGGACAGATAAACTTTAGTTCTGGGGTATTGCAACATCTTATCAAACAAACTGCTTGGGACATTCTTTGCGCGACCGGGGAGGCGTTTATATCCCCAGTGGGCTGTGTTTAATACTTCAGGGGTTTCTGGCTGTGTCCTCAGCAGCGTTTCGATTTCAGGGGAAATCCTTTTTTTTGCGTCCTGCTCTGAAAACATTTCGGCGATGAGTCTCCATCGAGAACCGTAAGCCTTCAAGTCCGCCGGATTCGATTCTAGTGCACGTTCGCTAATCTCTAAAGCCTTCTCAAATTCACCTAATTTACGGTGGTTTTCAATCTCTGTTGCCAAATTCTGTTGATGCTTATCGTCTGTCATTTATCTGCCTCACTTTGGTGTTCACAGAAAATCCGGACCCTATACATAGGGTCATCCATATTAGCAAATTTCCTAAAAACGTCAAGGAAAAATCGGCGGGCGATTGGCGAGGTTTCCATGCCTGTGCCAATCGCCCGCCATCGTTTTTCGTGTTTTGGGTGTAGGGGTATGATGCTTTAGATTGTCCGATAAAAATGTGTTTTTCCACCCATTCGATACACGCGTTCGCGTCTGTGTTATGAAAAGAGGTGGCCCGGCCCGGCAGCACGCCACTGATACGAGACGCACCTCTTTCATCCGCGTCATCCGTGAAATCCGTGAAATCCGCGATTCAGACAGAAGCGAAGTCGCGCTCGGGAGAGCACTCCTACTCCGTTTTTGAGGCAGCAATGACTTTCTGTGCAACATCATCAGGGACGACCTCGTAGCGGGCGAATTCCATCGTGAAGTTGCCGCGCGCACTCGTCATTGACTTCAGATCGATCGAATACCGGAGCATCTCCGCAAGCGGAACTTGTGCCTGAATTATTTGCTTTCTCCCCATCTGCTCAACACCCATCACCTGCCCACGCCGTCCGTTCAGATCCCCGATGATATTTCCCATAAACTGTTCCGGCACCGTGATCGTGACGTTCATAACCGGTTCAAGCAGGCCCGGGTCGGCTTGTTCCGCAGCGGCAGCAAATGCGATTGAACCTGCGATTTGAAACGCCATATCCGAAGAATCGACAGGATGATATTTGCCATCATAGAGGTCGATTTGGATATCAACAACGGGGTATCCAGCAATTAATCCCCTATCCATCCGCTCGCGGATTCCTTTCTCCACAGCCGGAATGTAGTTGCGCGGAATAGAACCACCCACAATGTTGTTAACAAATTCAAAACCTTCGCCGCGTTGCAAGGGCGCGAGATTAATCCAGACATCTCCGAACTGCCCTCTGCCACCAGATTGGCGTTTATGCCTTCCTTGGATCTTCTGGACGCGCCGGCGAATCGTCTCCCGATACGGTACCTTCGGTGGTAACACCTCGGTCTCTACCCCAAATTTATCCGCCATTCGTCCCCTATTTACGGTGATGTGAAGGTCGCCAAGCCCGGAGACGAGCAGTTGCTTGGTGATTTCATTACGCTCAATTCTGAACACCGGATCCTCTTCGGACATTCGGGTGAGTGCTGTCATCAACTTTTCATCATCGCCTTCACGCGTCGGTCGGATAGCATAAGAGAGGACAGAGTTCGGAAATTCAATGCCTGCAAGTTGGATGGGCGCATCCGTAGCGCACAACGTATCACCTGTCTGGGTTACCGAGAGTTTGGTCAGCGCGCCGATATCTCCTGCTTCCACATGGGGCGTGCTAATCGCATTCTTGCCGTTCATGAACGCCGTTTTTCCGAGTCGTTCAATCTGCCCTCGGGTCGAATTGCTGACTTGCGAATCCCCGTGCAACTTGCCGGAGTAGACTCTGAAGAAGCTCAATTGGCCCGCAAACGGGTCGGCAATTGTTTTGAAAATCACAGCGGACATCGGTGCATCTGTTGAAGGTTCGCGGCTCTCCTCTTCCTGCTCAACACTTTTGGCTGCACCTACATCCACGGGGGATGGCACACAGTTCAGCAGCGTATCCATCAACTGTTGCACCCCAACATTGTTCAAAGCAGAACCACACAACACGGGAACAAACTGATTCTCGAAAATCCCGATTTGCAAGCCGTTCTGAATTTCTTCATCAGACAATTCGCCTTCAAAAAACTTCTCAATCAACTCATCATCGCTTTCGGCGGCAACTTCAACAAGTGCTTCCCGGGTCTCTTCAGCCTGCGTCTCTAATTCTGCGGGTATCTCTGCTTTTGCCACGCGCTTGCTGCCATCAGGTTGCATATAGGCAGCCTTATGAATGACATCGACGACCCCGGCAAACTGTGCCTCTTTTCCAATCGGGAGTTGCATTGGGACGGGCCGCGTCTCTAGAATGTCCTCAAGACTTGCCAGCGCGTTTTCAAAACTGGCACCCTCTTTATCCATTTTATTGATAAAAATGAGCCGTGGCAGTTGGTATGTATCCGCTACTTCCCATACCTTTTCTGTGCCCCCTTCAACACCGGTTGTTGCATCGACGACGACGATAACTGCATCCACGATTCGCAAAACACTGTGAAGGTCTCCGTAAAAATCCTCAGCACCGGGGGTATCAATCAGATTTAGTTTATGTCCTTCCCACTCCGCAATACACACCGAACAGTTGAGGGTAGTTTTGCGTTCTATCTCGTCTGCGGCATAGTCCGCTACAGAATTTCCGCTATCGACAGCCCCCATGCGCTCAATGGCTCCGCCGTTGCAGAGCATCGCTTCCACCAGCGATGTCTTGCCTGCTCCTGAATGTGCAATAATTCCAATGTTCCGGATCTGGTCCGTCCTGTATTGTTTCATACCTGTTAAAATCTCTCCTTTTGCTGTTAACCACACGGAATAGAGCAAACTATGCCGTTAAAACTTAATTATTTTAGCACAGTATCGCGAAAATGTCAAGAAAAATAACTGACATTGCACGCCTCATAATGTAAGCAATAAAAAAGTTATTCGCTAATTTCTGACAAATGATGTTATAATTAACCCTAAATAAGGAATTTATATCAAATTAATTTGATTCGTATTGTTTTGCTCGGAGGCAGCCGGGCGGAGCCGGGGCCCCACCCTTACAATTCAAACGCATAATGTAAGCAATAAAAAAGTTGTTCATTAAAATTCACAACAATGTAAGCAATAAAAAAGTTGTTCACTTTTCGTTCACAACAATGTAAGCAATAAAAAAGTTGTTCACTTTTCGTTCACAACAATGTAAGCAATAAAAAAGTTGTTCACTTTTCGTTCACAACTTGGTATTAGGCCTGGCGCAAATAGAGTTATCTGGCAACAGGCGAGCACTATCGTCTCCTCGCCCCTATGGAAAAAGGTGCGCGGTTGGAAACCTCGCCTACAAGCAGAGAAAACGCGCGTCAGGGATAGAATTTATGAAAGGAGGCTTCTATGCAAAATCTTTTCTTTGCATTCGGTTCAGGTTTCAGTCTACTTGCGGTTGTTTTTGGTGCGTTTGGTGCGCATGCACTCCGGGCAAAACTTGCACCGGATATGCTGGAGACGTTTGAAGTAGCAGTACGGTACCAGATGTACCATAGCCTGGGATTACTCGCTGCGGCTTGGGCGGATTCGCACTGGTCCAGCCACATCACAACCGCGTCAGGGTGGTGCTTTTTCGCCGGCATCCTGATTTTTTCGGGCAGTCTCTATGTGCTTAGCCTTACCGGCATTCGTTGGCTCGGTGCGATTACCCCTATTGGAGGGTTGGCGTTCATTGCTGGCTGGGGCTGTCTGACGCTCGCGGCGATGCGCGCGTGACATGTCCCGCATCTTCATCTATTTCGGGTCGACAACTTCCGCATTTTGGTGTAAAATATTTGTTACACTTTTAGAGAATGTAACTTACCTGCTATTAAGTCAACCAGGGGTTTCGTGCTCGGCACTTATGGGTGAGTTTATGGTTAACGATGAATAGTATGTGCCGGGGGGGTAGGCACAGGGCCTACCTCTACAAGTTAAATTAACGACAACATGGGGAAATGCACGTCGCTTATGGGCGCAGTGGTATTAGCCCCTGTTTGCAGGGGACATATACCATGATGCCGCAAAACTGAAGTTAAATTTAACCTATTAACGGACAACTGTAGCTGGTTAGTATACGCGCTTTTGTAGGGGCGAGGTTTCCATAGTGCTCGCCCGTTACCAATATTAAGCCGACTTTGCTCGGCGGCAGAAAGGCGGAAACGAGGTTCCGCTCTTACAAAATAATCGGAGAAAAAAAAGAAAATGAAAAAAATCTTATGTCTATTGAGTGCACTAACGTTCGTGATGAGCTGCATGCTGGCGCACGCAGCCGATGCGGAGACGGATTTACTCATCTATTTGCCTTTTGATGAAGGGCAAGGTAACAACGCAAAAGATACATCCCCCAATGGGTTCACTGGGGAAGTGAAAAACGCGAAATGGGTAGAGGGAGTCGTTGGGCAGGCACTCCATTTCAACAATGGGAGTGTCACCTTCGACCCACTCCAAATTGATGAGCCAAAGGAGATGACAATTGAGTTTTGGTTCAAACCCGACGAGAAAATCGAGGGTGGTAACCGCATCGATGTGCTGTATCGACTCACTGGGGGCGGGAGGCCTCATATTACTTTCAACCGTGGAGGCGTGTTATTCGGATTCTACTTTGCGACGCAAGGTGTAGAATTAGAGGCACTCACAACTCTTGACGCGTTTGAGCCGGAATGGTACTATTTTGTCGCATCGCAGAGCAAAAAGACCGCGGTGATGTATCTTAACGGAGAACTTGATGCCGAAGCACAAGCTGGTGGTGATGCCCGCATGGATTTCGGTACCCAAGGTATGTCCATTGCCGCGAATCAAGGTAACAATAATTTCTTCAACGGTAGCATTGATGAATTTAAGATTTGGAGCGTGGCATTCACTGCGGAAGATGTGAAATCCAGCATGGAAAAAGCACTCGCTGTTAAAGCGAGTGGCAAATTAACAACAACCTGGGGGCAGTTAAAGTCTCGGTAAAAGCTGTGGCAATGAAAAAGCAACGAGATTAGACACGCATTTTCAATGCGTGTTGGATTTGTTTCATAGTTGCCCGTTTAGCGAAATCCCTCTTCCATTCCTCTAATGTGGAGAGGGCGGCTTGTTGAGCGGCCCTCTCCATCAATACACGTCAACACATGCTGCCCTTTGACAGGTGTGAGAAAAACAGGCTGCCCCGCCCGCCCTTTGAAAATCAACTCCCCATCAAGAAACCAGAACAGCTGCTGTGTCCGATTGGAAATGGATGCGGAAAGCAGGATTTTTTGATGCTCCAGTGGCACCCCATCCCGAATGTGATAGACAGTGTCTTTTGCAGGAGACAGGATAATCGGGGCCGCACCTGCGAGCGTGCCTGTGCAAAGCGGGTTGTGCACAGGGAACACCGGCACGGCAAACCCGTTTTCTGCCAACCATGTCGCTGCGGTTGCAGGCCATTCTTCAAGGATAACAGACATATTTGTCTCCGCATTCCAACAGTGGGAACAGACGCTGTGTCCAGTCGCCTTATCTATGTAAACGCGTTTGTGAATTGTGCACACACCGACCCGTGACACACCGGCGATATACACATCGCGCTTACGGGTAGGGCAGTGCGATGAAACAGGATGCCCACTCAGGGCGCAGACTTCCCGCGTTTTCATGCCTTTTGGCCTGGTAAACCACTCGTGCGTGCCCTGCGTAGTGAGAGCGTTAAAAAGCGCAAATAGAATGGGCGTTGCTGCATCCGCACCACTCAGCCTGGGTGAACCCTTCCCATCAAAATTGCCCAACCAGACACCTATCGTGAATGTCGGTGAATAGCCGACACACCATGCATCTCGGTGCCCGTAAGAGGTGCCGGTCTTCCACGCGATCTTCGGGAGGTTCATCGTGCTTTCAAAAGCGGTGGGAAAGTCTGGGCGTTGTGGCGTTGTCAGCATCTCGGTGATAATAAAACAGGTTTCCTCTCGGAGGGGGTGCGTTGTGAGTATTGGGTATTCGGCCAACTGATTACTGACACCCGAAGACTTTTCCGATGGTATTTGTCCCCGCGTGGCGGGGGTTTGCATCCTTAGTGTCAATTGATACGGGGCGAATTCGCCCATGTTTGCCAACCCTGCATAGAGCGTCGTCAACTCAAGCAGGTTCACTTCACAGCCGCCCAGAACAAGGGAGAGGCCATACTTTTTCGCAGGGGTAAGCGTAGACATGCCTGCCTGTCTGAGAAAAGTATGCAGCGCATTTTTTTCAAGCTGAGCATAGAGGTTGACTGCAGGGACATTGAGAGAGCGTGCTAACGCACGCCGGGCGGTAACATAGCCGTTGTATTTTCCATCATAGTTGACAGGCTGATACCCCGCATAAGCCACAGGTACATCAAATACCAGCGTCTCTGGCGTAATCAAGCCCTGCTCAATTGCAAGGGCGTAGACAAAAGGCTTGAGCGCGGAGCCGGGGGAACGTGGCGCGAGCGCGCCGTTCACCTGACCTGATGCACCCCGGTCGAAAAAATCATGGGAGCCCACCATCGCTAACACATGGCGGCTTTTGGTATCCATGACAACGACTGCACCGGTTGAAACATCTGTAGGGGCCCCCTCAAGATATTCATGTAGGAGTCGCGAGGCGGTATCCTGTGTTTTCACGTCTATTGTTGTGTAGATGCGGCCATCATCCGTCGGCGCAGCGCGCCTTGCCACCATGCGTGAAAGATGGGGTGCCTTGAAGGGGAGTGGATAGCGTTTTGTGGGAATTGGTTCTTGCAGTGCCTCTCGCCACTGCGGCTCGGAAATCTGGCCGCGGGCGAGGAGACGGTTCAGCAGTTTTTCTCTCGCTTTTCGGGCATTATCGGGGAATCTATCGGGCCGCAAGCGTTCAGGGGAATTCGGGATGGCAGCCAAGAGCGCGGCTTCACCGAGACTGAGCGCGCGCTGCGGTTTGTTGAAGTAGAACCGAGATGCCGCCGCCGAACCTACGATGTTCCCACCATAGGGGAGCATGTTGAAGTAAAACGTTAAAATCTCCGATTTAGAATAGGCAAGCTCCAACTGGAGTGCCCGGAACATCTCAAAAAACTTGTTTGGGATATTCCGCGCTTTGGGTTCCATCAGTCGCGCCAGCTGCATCGTAATCGTGGAACCGCCGCGCACAATTTCTCCAGCCTTGAGGTTGTCATAAAGGGCACCTGCAATTGACACCGGATTAATGCCAAAGTGGTAGTAAAACCATCGATCCTCTGATGTTAACATCGCCTTCTGTAACAACGGTTTTTCGTTATTCCTTGCGGAGTCTTGAGAATGGTAGATAGGTCTAACATTGCCCTGCAGCTCTCGCCAGAGGGTTCTGACGGAACCTTCGTATGAAACCTCGAATTTTCTTGAACTCACTTCTGGCGGTGGCATTCGCCACATGCCATCAGGGGCCAAAAATGCGCGGAGCCACTCACCGTTTCTATCCAAGACGATACGGGATGGGGGCGGATGGAGCGCTGCCTTGGGCAACGGAAAACACCAGTTCGCAATAATAAACAGCAAAACGGCCAGTGGCAGGCAGAACACCGCTATCCATTTTATAGTAGCAGGCACACTCCGTGTGCCGTAGCCCGCGCGGATTGTATTCGCCCCTGCAAAGCAGGGGTAATATCCTTTATCCCGCCAGTCTTTATTTTTCATTCTTTCGTCAATTCAGTTTTGCGGCGTACTCGCCCAAGTTGCGCGTGATTAGCAAGCAACTTTTTTATTTCTTACATTTGCGACGTGCATTCTGCTCCGATTTTTCCGCATGAGGTATTTACCCCTGCAAAGCAGGGGCGGATACCCGGTTCAAAATCGGGTTTCTGATGAGTTCTAGGGCTTTTCTTACCAATTAAGGCATTGGGTAGGAGCGATCTCCGAATCGCGACACCTTCCTGCCTGCGCTTTCCTTTAAAAAGGTTGCGTAAAAAACCTCCGACGAGATTTTTAACATACCTTGCGGAGTACTCTGCTTGCCGGTGTAGTTCGAAGGCCGTTACAGCTCTCGTCAGAGGACTCTTCTGTAAGGCTTGCATCAGAAACCTCCGACGAGAGCTACAGTGCATTGTTAGACCTATCTTGCAACCTGATTACTCCGCAAGGAATGCCGAAGAAACCTCCGACGAGAGCTACAGTGCATTGTTAGACCTATCTTGCAACCTGATTACTCCGCAAGGAATGCCGAAAGCACGTTGATGCGCATGCTCCCCGCTACAGCCGACTTTGTCGCATCATACATCGCTTCCGCTGCGATGGGTGGCAAAGTAAATTCACCTTGTGTGACTGCGCGGAGCGCGTAGTAGAATTTGCGTTCACGTTGGTGTGGGAAGGTGCCGAAGAAGATGAGCCGGTCATCGCGAATGTCGATATAGTCAGGCTTGAAGCCCTGCCCAGAGCGATAGAGAGAGGGCAACCAAGGAATACCGGCCCGGGACTCTAATCGCGGATTCTCAATCTCAAAGCCAGCGGGCAACATATCTACCACCACCACGTTTTCCAGATTTGCGGTAAGGGCTTTGACGGTAATCTCTGCGACGATTAAGTCCCCATGCGAAAACGTGCGCGTGCGTTCTTCACCGTCCTGGTTAAAATAGCGACGGCGCACTTGCAACTCGCGTTCATATTCCTCAATGAAGGAGTCTCTCTGGATACCGAACGCAGTCCAATAATAGTAGCAACTTCCCTCGCCTTGGACGGTTAATCGGACTTGTGTCCCATCCCATGCTGTGTCGGTGTACCGCTTGTCCGTTGCATCAAAATCAGCAAAGTGTTCCCCATTCAGAATGAGTGTGCCAGTGTAATCCTTATCGCTCTGGTTCTTTAGAATTTTGCCGAGCGCGAGGAAAGCAAAAGCATTCTCCTGTGTTGTCGCCCATCGGTTTCCCTCCGATGCCGCCGCGTTCAGATTTGCAACAAGCGTTGGAATCGAGGGATGGTTTTCGTTCACCTCCGCAAGTACATCCAGCATGATGGCTTGGGCGCGGACAGGGGAGTCAAGCATTCCACCTGTTTCCCGTTTTCCTGTATTGTTAGGAGATACCGACACCGGTAGCATCGACAGGGCAGTCTCCAGTTCCCCACTGAGCGCGAACGCGCCTGCAAGCTGAAAATGACTGTAATGGCTGAGACTACCCAGGCCTCTGTTTTTCAGGTAGTGCATCATGCCCTTTTCGGGATGTCCCGCAGCGGCTAACACATAACAAGCGTAGGCTGCAAGCGAGGTGTCTGATGATGGCTTGGACGCTGTTATCTTTCCGTTATCAGTGGGTGCGTCCTGGTCGCGTGAGAGTTTCGCCTGTTTTCTCAAGCCTTCTAGCATTGCGTCGTAAACCCGGTCGGATACCTCGTAACCTGCTTTCCGGGCTTCAACTAGAAAGTGAGATGCATAGAGACTGCTCCACAGATTGACATAAGTGCCACCGGGCCAGTACGCAAAATGCTGGTTTGACATCAGCATACTTTCCAGTTTCGTGATGCCCGCCGTGATGTAGTCATTGACTGCATCATCTCCCGCAAGCACAGGTTCAACGCTTCGTGCCAGATCGCTGAAGTAGAGCAAGGGGAACACTTGGCTCGTCGTCTGCTCAAGACATCCATGTGGGTACCGGACCAGATATCGAAGACTATCCGCAAACGCAATAGTCGGAAAAGGTGAGAGCGTGAGCGTAAACTCGGACGAATCCGCAATTAGATTTGCAGGAAAAATGAAATCAACCGGGGCATCCGCGCGCACAACTCCCTGGCCCGTTCTTGTGACAGGTGGTGCCGCAGAACGCAGAGGGAGATGTACCGGGCGGTGTGTCGTCTCGGTATCGTTTCCATAAGCCGACAGATTCAAAGCAACCTCTCCTATTGCATCATGCACACGCATATCAAAAAAGACCTGGTT
The DNA here is from genome assembly GCA_958295855.1 of uncultured Poribacteria bacterium. Lineage (GTDB taxonomy): Bacteria > Poribacteria > WGA-4E > WGA-4E > WGA-3G > CATQHH01. Next base: position 4,309,276 of record OY282383.1, read on the forward strand.
CTCCGCAAGGGATTTAACATGAACCTGCTTTGCCATATAATTGGTTTCTGTCACATTCGCATCGGAGGGCCCACCCTCCCCTATCCGCTCGTTGAATTGAGAAGGGGTGAGGAGCTGCACGTCTCCAGCTGCATGCAATTCAACAGTAAATGTCCCATCCGCGCCAGTACCATTAAAAACAGTGACAGGGATACGCACCCTATCGCCGCCTGCAAGGAATCGAGGGAACGTCGGGGTTAACACAATAGGTTCACGGACAGTGAGATACGCTTCTGCAGCACCGTAGGTTGCACCGGCGAACGCAACCGCCATCAGGCGCAAACTCCCGTTGAACTGCGGGATAGTGAAGCGAACCGTCCCGCGCCCTCTTGAATCTGTTTTCACGAACCCAGACCAGAGCGAGACAGGTGTTACGCGCATGATGCTACCAGTGTTCAGCCGCCTCTGCCGCAGCGCCCGCACATCGCTATCACCACCCGTACTGGAATTGTCAGTGACATGCGCAATTTCAGGCAAAATCCCACCATACACGTCATAGGAATGCGTCTGCAGTCCGCGCTGTCGATAGAAATAATCATGCGGGTTGGGGGTTTGGAAATCCGTCAAGCTGAGAATCCCTTCATCAACCGCTGCAATGCAGATGTCGTATTTTTGCCAAGTACGCGGTCCCTTTACCCGGAACGCGATTTCCACCTCGCTATTCGGACGAACCTCTTTTAACTTACCAAAGTCGCCCGCGCTGTTTAGCCGAATTTCTTTGGTAACACCAGCCTCATCAATGTGGGAGAGGAACATCTCTACGGAGAGACGTTTGGGTTCAGCGTCTAGTTTTAAGGGGACGACACCAAAGGCACGCGCAGGAAGCGCAGTTGTAGGGGCCGGTCTTGTGCCGGTTCCCCCAGGTGAAAACTCGCGAATTAGCGTTGCCGAAATATACACGTTCGGCCTATAATTAGACTGCACCGGAATGTTTAAGGTGGCTGTGTTCCCTTTCAACGCTATTGTCCGATAACTCAGGATCTTTTCTCGCTCAACGGTGAGCAGGAGCTTGCCAGGGAACGGTGCCTTGATACTCAGCCTTGCTGTCTCGCCCGGACGATAGGCAGCCTTATCCAAAACCATATCCAGCCGGGTAGGATGCTCCATCGACACCGGTTGTGCCCCCCAACCGCCAACGTGAAATGCGATTTCTGTTCTCGCCCCAGAAGCGAGGTCTTCAAGGCGAACACGGTACTCGCCATACGCTGAAGGGGAAAACAGAAACGTTCCTACATCCGCTGTGGAGGTTAACGCGCGCGCTTCCACTTGCACCGTCTGGGGTTCAGAGACGTACTGATAACTGCCCTCGGCGTTCTGCCGAAGTATCGTATTCCAATGGACTTTGTGGAGGGTTAACTGTAAGGCTCGCCCTGCTGTGACTGCCCAATCAGAATCCACAGTAACATAGTTAAAGCGAAGCTGTTCGTTCCGTTTCACCACGAGGTTTCGTAGCGGCAGGCCTTGTGCCTGCCCATTTTTTCTTAGACGGAGTCCCACATAATGCGTGTAAGGGTGGATAACCACCCGGTGTGTAGCGGTGACAGCCCTGCCGCCCACTTCGCTAACGGTGGCAGTGAGCACACCGTTTAGCAAAGAAGGTGCTTTTAATGTGGCAGGAATAGTAAATTTATAGCGCGCTTTCCCCTCAGTATCCGTTTTGGCATCGCCCAACGCCGTGTGCTGTTTCTCAAAGTTTGAACCCGCATCACTGAAATGGAAGGAACGCCCGCTATAAACATTTCGCCCTGCTTTCCCACCCGCCCGGTTCCAAAGAGGGAAAGAGACGGCCTCGAGTTCGCATGAAACACTCACCTTCCGTTCGGCAGCGGGAGGCCCAAACAGATTGGTTGCCACTACCTCAATGTCTATCTCTTCTCCGAGTGCGTAGGCGGTTTTGTCTGCTGTGACAGCCACCTTCATCCGGTCGGGCATGAATTCCTCAACCTGAAATTGCACACGGCCAACAACCTTGTCGGCGATGCGCATCTTGGCGATATAGCCGCCGGTCTGCCAATATGCAGGTATCGGAATCTGCACGTCGCAGGCACCGCTTTTTGTCGTCTGATGCCGCAATTCGCGCATGATTCTGCCGTCGGGCGCAAGCAACTCAATCCGCACTGGAAGCGGTGGCGGCGTTCCCTGATTCGCACCGCGTACAATACCGGCAAGCTGGACAGTCTCCCCGGGGCGATACACACCTCTACTGGTATAGAGAAAGGCTTCATAGCCCTTATCTAAATAGGCAGGGCCTGCAACGTTGAAATCGGCTGTTGCGATATGGTGCCGGTTGAGTTGGAGGAATGCCAGGTCATCGCCTTTAGCAACGGTGAGCATAAAGGGGGTAAAGCCTTCTGTTTTCTCGGCGACAGCGGTAAATTTGACAAACCCTACACTGTTGGTGGTGCCGCTGAGCAGCGTCTGGTTATTATCGCTGATGAGTTTGACGCGTGCCGCTGACACATGCCCGCCGTTCGCGAGCGATTTCACCCAGACAGACAGCGTATCGCCGACACGTTTAGCAATGACACCCAGGTCGGTAATCAGCACCCATTGATGCGCGCTAATCCACCGACTTTCCGCGTCCCGGGCAACGACTTTGAACACACCCACATGTTCGTCTGTGAGGTACTGTGCCAAGGAGATAGGTGTTGTCACCTCTTCGTTCAGTTGCGATGCAACATCGAACACCTCCGCGTGAATCGGTTTCCCCAAATTCCGAGTCCAGCGTCCCCAGTTCTCTAATTTAGAAACATAGATGAGGTTATTGGCAAAAACCTTCTCGATCTCTAAGTCGACGCGTTCAACGTTAATAGTTGCGAGCCCTAGATTGAGTTCCCCCGTTCTGGCAAGGAAAAAACCGTCTCCGACAAACCGCAGATGCGGCGGCACATCAGGGATTGTGAGGCGCGCGGTATAATCCTGTTTCAAGACTGAATCGTTTTGTGCCATCACGCCGCGCCGAACTTTGACGGTGTACGTGGTACGCCGTTTGAAATCACCGTGAATCAACACATCGCCATAGCGATGCGTTAACTGATACGCTATCATAGGTTCAAGCTGCAGATAGGGTTCAATTGTCTGACTGCGTACCGGGGCGCTGAAACGGAGGGAAATATAAGGCTTACCGCCCTCTTCTCGAACAGTCGCATAAGTCACACCGAGGGTGCCCCTGCCTCTGAGTATTATGGGCGTAACGCTTGCTGTCTTGAGGCCGATTTGCCCGCCTGTGCATTTGAAGCCTTTCTCAATCCGGATTTTTATCTCCTGGTCCTTGCTGTGGCAGCGTATCCTGGCGGTTTCTAGCTCGACTGTGGTTGCGGTGGCAGTGCGCGTACGGATAAGATAGGGAATTTCTCTTGTGGGAGGGGTTTCAAACTCCGAATGGAGTTCGATAGAGAGATGTGCTTTTAAATCGGCAATCGTGACAGGATAGTTAAAGGTGATCGTGCCGACTGCTTTCGCATTGTCCCTATTTTCGTCATATTGGAATTCAATCTCCGTCTGCTGAACTGCAAAAGGCTCCGTCTCAAAGGTAAATTTTTGCTGCTCGGTGAGTACAAAGGTATCCGATGGGTTGAGATGCGGTGAGAGTTCGACGGTATATTGTGCGGAGGGGACTAAGGGGCTTTCTAAAAAGAAAACGATTCTATCACGCGCCATCCATCGCGCTTTGCCTTGCACGGCAGGCGTAAATTGGATGGCTTGCTCCGGCACCTCTGTGCCGATGCGAGAATTGTCGATGACTGCGTCAGAAAAGGTGATAGAAAAATCTACCCATTGTGGTACTTCGCCTTGGGGCGTGAATGCCTTGACGCTGTATCGCGTTTTCGTGTCCGCGTTGTCAAGCACAATATAGATTATACCCACTACGATGATGAACGATAGAAATCCAATGACACCGATTAAGAAGGTTTTGGAAAACTTGGCAACCATGGAAGCACCTCCTGCGCTATAAACATTTCGCCCCGCTGGGGCTACAGAAAATCCCAATTAATTGCGTCACAAATCTTGCTTCCTAAATGCACATCGCTTATGGGCGAATGCACATCGCAGGTGTAAGAAATAAAAAAGTTGTTCCCTAATTTGCGGCGTAATGGTATCGGTTTCCCCTGCTTTGCTTCCCTCCCGCCCGGTTCCTTGGGGAAAAAGCAATCAACGGAAAAATCGGAGCAGTGAGGGCATATTACCCCTGCTTTGCAGGGGCAAATACCATCACCCAATTGTTAAAACCAGAATCGTGACATTAAAATAAACTGATCCGTGCCTTGGAGCTGCCGTAACATGCCTTTGTTGCTGATACGTTCATCTTCTGCCCGGTCAGCGTTCGCTAGATTTGCCCAATAAAACAACGAGATTGCGCCGTTTTCCATAAAATTGTATTGGGCACTGAGCGTCACCCGCGTGCCAGCATCTCCCTTAATAGTTCTGTCCGGGTCAAACAAGCCGTAGCGGCCGGCCACAGTGAACTGCGGGAAGATACGGTACTTTGCCCCGACATAGTACCCCTTCGAGTCAACAGCCTCAGGTGTAAAAGCGGCTACCTCTCCGCTGTTTCCAAAATTGAATTCGCCTTCCACACTCAGCCCCGCGTAGGAGGTCGTCAGAAACGCGCCGATGAGTCGTTCCCATTCTTCACCAGGCTGTTCAAATATACACGAAACTCCTGCACGAATTGGACCCAGTTGCCCACCGACAGTGCCAAGCGCGCCTTTCGCTGCATTACCGGCGTTAAAAAGTGCAGCGTTGTAGAAAACTTTTGCTGTGCTGCCGCCGAGTTCAATGCCGACATCCCGTACGTTAGAACCGAGGCCATAGCCTTGTCGAACGAGGATATTGTGGTCCTTCTGCTTAATGCCGAACGGGAGCCGGAATTGTCCCACCTTGACATAGAGATGTTTTGGGATAGCATCTACCGTAGCGAACGCATTGAGCGTAGTTCCGACGTTGTTGGAAAGTGTTAACCGAACCCGTTCTGAGGCTTGCGCATTGAATGTCACCTCCGCTTGCATGAGAAGAAATCTGTCAGCCGAGGAATGACAAGAACTACAATTGGCTATCGTGTTTTCCTCGGCATCCACATGGGGAGTTTTGATAAAAGCGGTCTGAAGATCGAGCGAAGTTGTGAGTTGTTTGACAACCTTTTTCGCCTCTTCAGTTACGGCTTCCATGTCAAAATCTTCTGGAAATTCAAAATAGTTCTCTTCAAAAATTTCGCCAATCCGATTTCGGGGCCCGCCGCCGGCCGGGTCGATGTGGCAAAAACTACACTCCTTTTCAAGTTCCGTGGCGAACTCGGGACGAGAATCCGCAAGCCTCGGAAAAAAAGGGCTCACCCAGAGACTCGCTATGAGTGCGAGTACCACCAGTCTGCGCGGCAGTAAAGTGTGGTTGCGAAAACGTTTCACAAACCTATTGTGACATAATTTCAAAAACTTTCTCCTTATTTATTTATGGCTTCTACTTCCTATTCCTAACCGCGCTCTCGGCGGTATGCCATCAGTCAAGTTCTGTAAAAACATAATCTATATCTTCAACTTGAGCATGGCATCCCCAACAGATTCCGTCGGAAGCAATTACGCGAAACTCAGCATCAGGTGCATTTCGGGTATATTCAATGAACTCCCAATCGTTGTGCTCCGGGTCGATGCCGGCAACCTTCCGCATAATCGCGATCAGCCCGACATAGTCCTTATTAGGGCGGAACGCTTCCTTTACGACGATGCTTCCGTCGGGGTACGGGAACTGCTGTTGCCCATTAGGTGCGATGGTTTCCCGCGTTTGGTTCACATAAACGTTTTTTGTTCCAAGGTGCGGGTCGCCGCCCTCGACAGGTGGAATCGGTTCAGCGTTTAATTTTAGCCACTGCTCATAGCCTGCCACATCTTCAGGGAGTCCGGGCAGCGCGACAGCCGGTTCTTCAGGTTCAATAGGCTCCGGCGTAGTTCCCGTTTCCTGCGCGTTCTGAACAAGTTCTTCCAGTTGCTCTTCTTCCATACAAGATGTGAAAAACATGCAAGAAATTAGCACCATAGCAATCCCCAATAGCATGTTCAGATTAAGTTTTTTGCTTTGCATCATAATTCTCCTCTTATGACTATATACAACTTGGATTTTAGTGCTTGCGGGGCGAAACGTGAATTGTATTTGCCCCTGCTTTGCAGGGGTAATATCCTTAAGCGCATTTTGACGTTTTCGCAGCGGAACGCGCCGCACGAAAGGTACGCCCATCCATTTTACGGGCAACTTGGATTATATACAATGCTTAGTTTACTACAAAATAGCAAATATTGCAACAAATAATTTGTACATTTGTACCCCACGCTTTAACCTATAATAGGCTAAATTTCGGTTGCCTTTCTGACCTCTTTTATTGTATCATGTGAGAAGAGTCATTAGTTAAAGGAGAAATGAATGCTCAGAAACCTATTTAAAGATGGCGATAAAAGCCGCGTTGAATCAGATGATGCCCCTAAAAAAGAGAGCTGGTTTAATCGTCTCAAGTCAGGCTTGGCGAAAACCCGAAACCAACTCATCTCTCAGCTGTCAGGACTACTGCGGGTTGGCAGAAAGATTGACGAAGACCTGATGGAAGAAATTGAGGAGATTTTAATCCAAGCAGATGTGGGGGTTGATACGACCTTGACGCTTATGGACAACGTCAGAGAGGCCGTAAAAGTAAAAGGGTTAGACGATTCTTCGGAGTTGGAAACGGTGCTAAAAGCGGAGATTCTGAAACTGCTTGGAGAAGATGTGCCGTTGCAGCTTGAGGGTGAGAAACCTTATACGATTTTAGTCCTCGGTGTGAACGGTGCTGGTAAAACAACAACTATCGGGAAACTGGCGCGGCGTTTTCGTCGTGGTGGCCACAGCGTGCTTGTTGCTGCGGGCGATACGTTCCGTGCAGCAGCAGCGGACCAGCTAGCGATTTGGTGTGAACGGGCGGGGGTAGAACTGATTCGTGGGGGAGAACGTGCGGAACCTGCGTCTGTTGTCTTTGATGCGATTCACGCCGCCAAACATCGCGAAGCCGACGTGCTGATTGTAGATACAGCGGGGCGGCTCCATACCAAAAAACCGTTGATGGACGAATTGTCGAAAATTGGCCGTGTGATGTCGCGGGCGCATGCGGGGGCACCCCACGAGGTGCTACTTGTAATTGACGGTACGGTGGGACAGAACGCGCTGATGCAGGCGAAAATCTTCAACGAAGCGGTGCCGATTACGGGTGTTGTCGTCACGAAACTAGACGGCACAGCCAAAGGCGGCATAGTCATCGCGGTAAACGCCGAACTCGGTGCGCCAGTCAAGTTTATCGGGCTTGGCGAGCGGCTTGAGGATTTACGCGATTTCGAGAGGACAGATTTCGTTGAAGCCCTCTTTGCCTCGGATGCCACAGACGCATAGCCTACAGCCTAGCGGTTGCAACATGTGCTGCATTTCCAGGCTGCAGGCTGGCGGAGGGATTTGTAATCCCTCTACCGCCGTGCAGTGCATGAAGAACGGTTTGTAGGAGTGCTCTCCGAATCGCGAGCATTTTTAAGTCGTGCAATTCCGACTAAAAATCTGCCTCTCTCAAGTAGGGACGTAGATATTTGCGGAGATTGCGATGCGCGTGGAACAGGTGAGCTTTGACCGTTCCATCTGATCTGCCAATGGCAGCCGCAATATCTTTAAGGGATAAGCCGTCCCAGTGTCGCAAAATGAAGATTTGGCGTTGCTTAGGCGGCAGTTGACGGATAGCTTTCTGTATCTGGGCCCGGAGCTCCTTATTCTCAACCGCTTTGGCCGGGGAATCTGAACGCAGGTCGGGGACATTCGCCATAGGCAATTCATCCGATTCGTCGGATTCATACACCATCACTTCTGATCTCGCCTTTTTCCTTAAGAAATCAATACAGAGGTTGACAGTAATTCGGTAAAGCCAGCTATAAAACTGGCACTGGCTTTTGAAATCACTTAACCCTTGATAGGCGCGAATGAACGCGTCTTGTGTAATATCTAGGGCATCTTCATGGTTCGGTACAAAGCGCTGAACCAGGCGATAGGTGCGTTTCTGGTAACGGGTAAAGAGCGTATCAAACACAGCGGTATTGCCGCTCTGAAATTGCTCAATCAGTTGCGTATCATCATAACACTCTGGAGGAACGCTTTCGGGGCTTTGGGGCTGCATATTCTCCTCTTAAGCGTCATCGGCCGGGAAAGTGGCTCCTGAATCCTTAACATTGTGTTCGTAACACCTATCGTGCTACACAAATTCTCCGCAAGGAATGACAAAAAGCAGAAGCACGGGTGGCCATTGACAAAATAGAAGTCACTGATTTGTTTGTTTGTGGACACTGTGAAACCAACGTTTATATCTCCGGCTATCTTGAACCATCTGTTGTAGAAGGGTGAGTGCCTCATCGTCTTCGGCACAAGGGGCAGTATCAAGTAAAGCTAACAACTCCTCATAGACTACCCGGTCTTCCTGGACGAGGGATGAGAGCAGCATCTCGAAATTCTCCCCATGGCCCAACAACGCAAACAGTTGGTTCGTATGGCGAATCTCCTCAGAGGCGGCCTGGTTCAAGTATGCCGCCAGTTCATGCTCATTCCGCTTTTCAGCAATTTGCGCGAGAATCAACCGAATCCCGACCAGCTTGAGTTTTGCTTGTGCGAGTTCGTCCAGTTCGGTTTCAAACCGTTTCTGCAAATGATCTGCATCGCGTGGGTGCAACTGTGCATAACTCGGCCACACCGGTTTCGCCATCACCTGCTTCAGCCGCTTTAGGCTTTCAATCAGGTTTTTCTGCTCTTCCGAGGACAGCTGACCAAAAGTGCGTTCCCAAAAGTGGGTCGCGTGTGCCACACGTTCTCGGAAAAGTTGTTCGGACTGCGGCGTCAACTGAATGCGGGCACGCCGCCGATCCTTGTCACATTTACGACGGATAACCCAACCGTGTTGTTCAAGCCGACTGACTAAGCCCGACACTGTATTATGGGCAAGGCCCAAATGCTCACCTAACTCACTAACGGACATGCCGGATTCACGTCCATACCAATGAAGGTGTTGCAAAGCGTTGAACTGGACAATCGTCAAACGATCGGGGACTACTTCTTGAATAAACCTGGATTTAACTGCCGCTTGCGCGTGACGCATCACACGTATCACGACATCAATTTCTTGATTGAACTCCCGGGCTTTAGACATTGTTTAAATACGTCCTATATCAGAGGTATATTCCATCGTATACGATATAATAATTATACACTCATTTCCTCTGAATGTCAAATTAAAATGCAAAAAATGCGTTTTTTTATAAAAAAGCATTGCGCCACAAACCTCAGCCCTATTTTACCACCTAAATTCTCCGCAAAGAACGCCGATTAATTGCTGCCAACTAAGCGTTGTGCCTTTATCTTCCGTTTTCGCTTGGATTTTGACCTGGGTTTCGGCACTACAATAGGAGCAATCTCCGAATCGCGACTCCCGCGCTGGTGCTTTTCTTGCGGATTTTGCTTCTCGGCACTCGCTTGTTGCTGTTGTGCTTCATATTCAGCGTAGGTGCCTTCAAAGAAGCGTGTCGTTGCGCCATCTTTTCCGGCCTCAAAGATTAACAACTTGGTTGCCAGGCTATTCAAGAGGTACCGGTCGTGAGAGATAATGAAGAGCGTTGCAGGATACTCCGCCAGTGCTGATTCCAGTGCCTCGCGCGCAGGAATGTCCAGATGGTTTGTCGGTTCATCAAGCAGCAGGACGTTTGCGTTTTCTAATAGCAACTTCGCCAACAACACACGGCTTTGTTCGCCCCCACTCAGGTTCCCAATCTGTTTGAACACGTCATCTCCGGAAAACAGAAAACGGCCTAAAAAACTACGAACTTCCTCCGGCGTCTGGTTCGGACGAAGTGCCCAGATCTCGTCAATGATTTCATTATCCAGGTTGAGTCCCTCTAATTCTTGGGTATAATACCCAAACTTGAGCGTGGGCCCAACCCACAGTTCTCCCTGCGTAGGTTGTTCTTGTCCCAAAATCATTCGGAAGAGCGTCGTTTTCCCGGTACCGTTCGCCCCGATAATTCCGATAACATCACGCCGGTACACCTCAAGGGTCAGATTCGTGAAAACCACCTTATCGCCAAACTGTTTTCCGACCTTTTCGCATCGCAGAATGTCGTTTCCGCCGCGGGTTTCAGGCGTAAAGTTGAGTGTGAGCGTCCGTGCATCGGGCTTCGGTTTTTCGACCCTCTCCAACCGCGCCAATTTTTTGCGTCTACCCTGTGCCTCACGCGTGCGTTGCCCTGCGAGATTACGCCGAATAAAATCCTCTTCATGTGCAATAAACGCTTGTTGTTTTTTGAACGCCCGCGCCCCAACCAACTGCTCAACCACTTTGGTTTCGCTGTACTTGGAGTAGTTGCCGCGATAAATTTTTATCTTATGTTCGTCCAGCTCCCACACCTTTCGCACAACCTTGTCTAAAAAATACCGGTCGTGCGAAACAACAAGGACTGCGCCATTGTATTCGGTATTGAGATAATGTTCCAACCACTGAATCCCGTTAATGTCTAGATGATTCGTCGGTTCGTCAAAAAGCAACAGGTGGGGTTGTTCAAGGAGCAGCTTCGCCAGCGTTGCCCGGCTCTTCTGACCGCCGCTGAGTACGCGGATTGGGAGATTGAAGTCCAATTCGCTGAAACCTAAGCCGCCGAGGATGCGGTTTATTTGATGCTCATAATCGTAACCGCCAAGCCGTTCATGCTGTTCCTGAATGCGTGCGTACTGTGCCAACAGAAGTGGAGATTCTGCAGTCTCCATATCTTCTGCGAGCAGGAGCATCTTATCCTCAAGTGCTCGCCGTGCTTCAAAAACCTTGAGCATCTCCTGCCGTAACGTGCAGTCACGTGTGAGCTCGGGTTCTTGGCTCAGGTATCCGATACGCAACCCCTTCGCCGAGACAACACTACCTTTGAAGTTGGCAAGCATCCCCCCTATAATTTTAATTAACGTTGTTTTTCCGGTTCCGTTACGGCCAATTAGCCCAATTCGGTCTCCGTGCTCAATTGAAACAGAGATATCGTCCAAAATTAGGTCCGGATCATACAGTTTGGTGACGTGTTCTAAGTGTATTAAAGACATTTTTTTAACATACCTTGCGGAGAATGAGGGTTGGAAGTTAGGTCGTGCACTGCACGGTAAATCTCGTCGGAGGCTTCTGAATGGGCACAAACTAACATGTTGTGCTACAAATGCAATATTAGCGAAACGTTCTCCAAGGGCTAGACGCAGCCTGCCATTCGGCACTGCGGGTAATCATCTCCTGATACGTATTCGCGCGGAGCGCATCCGGCCGGCGGATGTTGAATTGCCTGAATCGCCAGAACGCGATGCAGAGCGCGGCATAATGAACGAAGCAATCCAAACAGTCCCACTCGCTCGCTGTCAAAGGGCGCGATGCGTTGTAAGCGTCTAAAAAACGCTGCGCCGCCGCGAGGTTCAATTGATGCTGCGCCGTGTAACAACACCCAACAATTGCCATCGCTACATCAATTAGCAAGGTATCATGACACCCCTCCTCAAAGTCCAGAATTGCCACCATCCGGTCGCCATCAAACAAAGTATTATCCAGAAAAAGATCGCCGTGCAAAAGCCCGGCTGGCAGCACTGCTGTCAGCTGCGGCATCATCCATTCCAGCTGCGATGTCAACCATGCGACAAAGGGATGCGTGGCAAATTGGGGGTTTCCTTGCACCTCCTCAAGAAAGGGGACGATTTGTGAAATCCCCATCGGAAAGCGGGGAAGCCCTGCAATCGGTGGAATGCAATGCAACTGTGCCAATGCTCCGCCAATCTGTGCCGCCGCGCGCTGAGAGGGGGGCGGCGTGGCACCGGGCAGAAACGGATAGAGCATGACGCAGTAGTTCTCGGTAACGTGCAGTGCCTCGCCATCTCTCTGCAAAATGGGATAGGCTGTCGGATACGCATGCTGCCGGAGATGCGCCAACAGCGCAATTTGCATGTGGAGTTCCGCCGCATCCTTCTCATCGCAAATTTTCAGCAGAAACGTGCCATCTGTGGTTTTCAGCTTAAAGTTGCTGTTCCCGAGCCCACCGGGTATCGCTTCTAGCCCCAGGGGTGTGCCGATTGCGTAATGTGACACAATGCGCGCGAGTGCTGTGGGTGAAAGGGTTGTATAGTTCGCCATACCCTGTCTGGTAGCCTTACTCCTTCATCGCGAGCTTAGGGGTTCGCTTCGGCGGCTTGCAGCAATTGCTGATACTCAGGCGTGTTGCGGATTTTATCAAAAGCAGGTTCCGCTTGTGCGGAAGAAAGTGCCGCCTTATTTACCCGAATTGCCTCGCGCAGCGACGCAATCGATAATGCCCTATCTGCCTGCAACGAGTAGGCGACAGCCAGGTTGTAATGTGCCTTCGCGAAGTCCGTATCCAGCTGCGTCGCGCGCTCCCACGCTTGAATAGCCTTGCCCAATTCTCCCTGATTTCCATAGACAACGCCTAACGTGAAAAACGGCATTGCCCACCCCGGTTCGTTGTGAATTGCCAAGGTAAGTTCCATAATGGCTTGTCCGAAATCCCCCTGCTCGGCATATTCCGTACCCCAATTGTAGTGTGCTATCGCGGCCTCATTCGGTTCAGGCATATCCGTGCTTTGTGAATATGGAATCTTTTTCGGACCGCACGCGGTGAGGCAAAGCATCAACCCCGTGATGAACAAGCGCGCGCCCCAATTATGTAGAAAAGTCATAGTGTTCCCTCCATGTCTTCGTTACATTTTAGCAGAAAATGTGTTAAATGTCAACTCGTACGCGCGAAACGGGTATGTGAAATTGGGGAAAACAGGGGAGGGGACAGGGTGCCCGCACGTAACATCGTAGGGGGCGGGTTACCCGCCCCTTATTGGAAAAAATTGACCGAGGCAACAGGGCAGGGAGACCTCGCCCCTACGGCAGAACATCGTAGGGACAACATGTGTCTAGACGTATCAAATAGAGGCACTACACATGTCGCCCCGAAGGGGCTTAGCACCTAGGGCAGAACACGGGGCTATACACATACCGCCCTTACAGGACTAAAGGGTAGGCACAAGGCCTACCCCTACAAGAAAAGAAAGTAATAGCAAGCTACCGAAAATGTTGAACCGCGCGGCACCCAAAATCCGCGTTATTCCGCGCACTCCGCGTAAATCCGCGATTCAGATAAGGGGTAAAGATTTAAGGGGATACCGCCCTCGCGCAACGAAAACCGTACTCCGTGGTCGTAATCGCCGGCGAATCCCCGCTGCGATCGGCAACGCGCACGAACCTGGCATCAACGAGCCAAGAGCCACCACGCAACACGCGCGTACTTTTAATGTTTGTGAAATCTGATGTCACTAAATCCAGATTCGATAGCGTATTCACCTCGCTTAGCGGATTACGACTCGGAGATGAAAAATAGAAGTCGACATCATACGCATCAAGACACCACTCCCAAACGTTACCACACATGTCATACAAACCATAATCGTTCGCAGGATAACGCCCCACAACGGTGGTCTCCCCAACATTATTCTTATAGTTCGCATTCACGCCTGAGATGGTATTCCCCCACGGATACTTCAAACCCGCACGACCGCCGCGCGCAGCACGCTCCCATTCCGCCTCCGTCGGCAAACGTTTGCCCGCCCACGCCGCATACGCCATCGCACCATACCAACTCACATAAACAACCGGATGGTTCGCTTTACCTGCGGGATAGTTATTCCCACTCCAGTGGTGGAGGTAGTTGCCATCGTGGAGGGAACGTGGAATCTGGGCCTTTTGCCACTCTGGATTCGCAAGCACAAACCTTCGATATTCCGCGTGGGTCACCTCGTACTTATCCATGTAAAACGCATCCACATAGACGGTATGCACAGGCTGTTCTGGGGCAAATGCCTCAGCATCGTTGCTCCCCATCTGAAACTCACCTGCGGGGATAAGCACCATGCCACCGGTCAGTGTCTCAGGTTCGGCGCAGCCGCTTATGCAAACGGAAAACACGCACAGTAGGATTTGGAAAGTGATAAAAACACCATATTTTTTCATACCCTCTCCTTAGTCCCGTAGGGACGACATGTGTATAGCCGTATCAAATAGAGACACTACACATGTCGCCCCGAAGGGGCTTAGCACCTAGGGAAGAAAGCGGTGCTATACACATACCGCCCTTACAAGGCTAAAGGGTAGGCACAAGGCCTACCCCTACAAAGGCCTACCCCTACAAAAAAGAAATGAATAGCAAGATACCGAAAAGGTCGAACCGCGAGGCACCCAAAATCCGCGTCATTCCGTGTCATCCGCGATAAGCCGCGATTCAGATAGAGTAGGGCACACCGTAGGGGGAACCGGTCTTGTGCCTGCCCACCGTAGGGACGGCTACGGAAACCCACGGAGTGTGCCTGCTACCTTGTGCCTGCCCACTGAGGTAAAGCCTTAAGGGGATACCGCCCTCGCGCAACGGAACCCGTCGTTGAGGTCCGGGTTCGCCGGCGAATCCCCACCGCGGCTGGCGACGCGTACGCCCCGTGCGTTACTGTACCAAGAGCCACCCCGCAACACGCGCAAATTTTTAACATGTGTGAAATTATTTATTACTTCTGTTATAGTGCCGCCTGAAAACGGGTTATCACGCGGAGAGCTCGCATAAAAATCAGAATCCCATTCATCAAGACACCACTCCCATACATTCCCTACCATGTCATACAACCCATACCCGTTCGCAGGATAACGCCCTACAGGCGCAGTATATTCGTAACCGTCATCTGCAGTCTCATCCGCCCAATTCGCCCAATCAAAAGCCAAGTTCCTATCGGCAAAATTACACTGTGTGCCGTTCGGTGCTGCATCCCCCCACGGATAGGTTTGTCCAGACAAACCGCCACGCGCCGCCTTCTCCCATTCGGCCTCCGTTGGCAAACGTTTGCCCGCCCACGCCGCATACGCCATTGCATCATGCCAAGTCACATCTACAATCGGGTGCTTATCCGTAGGCGAATATTCAGCAACCAAATCCCAATCCGGTGCACGATGGCCAGTGGCCTGAATAAACGCCTTATATTGCCCAACAGTCACTTCATATTTGTC
Source organism: uncultured Poribacteria bacterium (assembly GCA_958295855.1). GTDB lineage: Bacteria > Poribacteria > WGA-4E > WGA-4E > WGA-3G > CATQHH01. The sequence continues at coordinate 4,324,418 of OY282383.1, forward strand.
CATATAGAATGCATCTACAGAGACAGTATGCACTGGCTGTTCATTAACCTCCGCATCTGTAGCCTCGCTGCCCATCTCAAATTCACCAGCGGGGATAAGCACCATACCATCGGGCGGTGCTTCAGGTTCGGCGCAGACGCTTATGGCGACGGAAACCAGCACGCACAGTAGAATTAGAGAAAATATGAAACGCTTTTTCATTTGACTCTCCTTACTCTGAAAAACGGGCAGGCACAAGACAGGCCACTACGATAAATCTGAAAAACGGGCAGGCACAAGACAGGCCACTCCCCAATTATCAGCAATTATACACACAATTTTAATTGCGGTCAACTTTTTTTCAAGAAAAATGGCGAATTGCCGCTCTTTTCCCGATACACGGTCGCATGTTAGCACAAATTCGGAGGTGGTGTCAAGTCATTTTTATCGCGTTTTTCTGAACGTGGCTGCGCCGATTTCCGATTCTCTCCTATACCAAAAAACTATGTCGCACGAGTAACCGATGAAGGCCGTTCTTGCACGACAGGAATCACGTAACTCCGGATCGTTACACCGTTGACTGTCTCTGTCTCACTCAGAGGCACTGGGTTGTTGCGGTGATCAAACACAACGTAATAACCTTCTGGTGCTCTTTCTAGTTTGACATAAGCCGCGAGTTGCTTTTTACCCGCTTCATAGCGGCGTAGTCCTTCCCATAGCTTAGTTTCGACGATATATTTCTGCCCATTGCGGAAAATGAGGAGATCTATTTTGCCCCGTCCTGTTTGGACTTCAAGGCACATAGCTCCACGCACAATACTGACAAACTGGTCAAGATATGCATAAAGGAGGTCCTGCCCAATGTACTCTTGCGGCGTGTCCGGGACTTGGAGTATCCGAAAGCCGGCGCGTGCAACAAAATCACGGAAATTATCAAGGAGCCGTGCCATGTCAATATGTCCGGTGGGGGTGAGATAATCTCCAAAATCGTTGTCTTCCGGGAAGTATTCGTGCTCAAGCCCGTTAATCGGCGGCTTGAAAGCCTGCATGATGCGGTGTTGATAAATGGAATTGACAATGTTACATAGCCCATCAGCCCCCCTTGCGATGACACCGTAGGTAGCGAGTTCATTGATGATATGATTGTCTAAATTGAAACGCACTCCGCGGCTCTCATAAGAGGCGATGTGCATGAGGATGCTTTTAAAGCGCGGGTTTCTGTGGATATTCGTTATAAGATGCGTCATGTTGGTATTCCCTTCTTCAAGCATCTGTGAGTGTGCTGTTAAAAAATGTGCCATGCGAATGGGCTCGATTTTCGGGATGTCCAATTCCTCGGTGAGTATCTGCGCGAACCGGTTGACGAGAAAGGGTTGTCCGGCAGTCTGCTTGTAAATAGACTTGACGACCTCGGGTTCAAAGGCTTGGCCTACTTCGTCTGTGTACTGTGAGAGCAGTTCACGCACCTCGGTGAAGGTAAAGTTGGACAAACTGAACTCATCCTGTATCTTGAACGGAGAGATAGAGCGATCATAGTCAAGTTGCGTGATATTCTTGACACCGACGATGCCGACACTGTGGATACATCGGTTTTTGCCAGTCAGGTAGATGTGGCGTAACGCATTCAGAAAACCGCTCACAGCGTCTTGAGGGATGCCATCAAACTCGTCAATGATGAGGACAACCTTCTGCCCACTATATTCAGAGTGCAGCAATCTTGCGAATTTGCTAAAGAACCGTCTCAGCCTGAAAGCATTCGTGAGCTCAGTGTTGTCCAAAAATTCTGTTAATGCCTCGGAGGGCTCACTGCCGCCCCGCTGAAAAATATTCTCAATTTCCTCGCGAATGTCTTCGTAGAGCCCCGCGTAAAAATCGGGTACAGAGAGGTCCAGATAGGTGTCAAAATTCAGTTGAATCGGGAAGTAGGCGTGAGCTTCGGCTGCGGAGTCGGAGTTACAAACCTCGCCTCCAGTTGCGAGTGCGTCAAGGACGCGTTTGAAAAAGGTCGTCTTGCCAGTCTGGCGCGGTGCGAAGAGGACAATGTATCTGCCCTCTTTGACGCGAGTGATGAAATCCGCAATCTCCTCGGCACGTGAGACGACGTAGTTTTCCTCCGGATTTACGGGGCCTCGGGTTCCAAAACGTCTCATTTTTTCTCCTTGTCGTCAGGTGTTCACATGTCCCGCGTTTATTGTACCAGATGCGCGGGGGTAAAGTCAAGACCTAGTTTTCGGTGGCGGATAGCAATGCCGTATTGAGTGGAAAGGAGGGGCGCGATGCGGAGAGCATTTCTACTGGTTGACAAGCGAATTCAGAATCGGAAGCAGGGAACCCATTGTCGGGACATCGCGAAACGTGAAGCCAAACTGCGAGAAATAGGCCGATGCCGCCAGTGCCTCCGCGATGAACGGCTTTTTTTCCAATTCTTTTGAAACACCAAGGATGAGGGGCACACAGGTCTGTTCAGCAAGCGTGTTGAGACGCGCGATAAGGTGCCCTTGGTGCCACGGGTGAAACAACTCAATGGCGGTGCTGACTCCACTTTCGTGAACGAGCGTGTAATCCGGGAAGCAGTAGAAATCGCCTGCTAAGGGAAGGAATTGGCTTCCTGGGCGGATGTCCCATGCCTCTGTTTTATTGCGGAGCATCGCCTGAAAGAGTTGGATGTCTTCGGGAATGTAGGCGAGAAACTGTTGTGAAATGGGTTTGATGCCGCACGATTCGTCAAGACATAACCTATAAGGCTGCGAATTCCGAAACTGGAGCTCCGCTGTGAGTTCCCACTTGGGTTGATGCAACAAGGCGACGAAGAAATTCGCCAGATTCATGCCGTACCGCTTCGTTTTGTAAAAGAGGTTAAGCGGTCCGTCCACGGTGATGCGGTATAAATTTTCGTTTTGTTTCTCCTGTTTCTGTAGGGGAGCGTCTCCGTGCCTGCCCGAACGCTGTATAGTACACAATAACTGATGAAACCGAAGGTATTTGAACAACTGACGCAGTTCGGCTGTCATGGAATCAGCAAGTTTTAGTGTGAGGGTGTTGCAATGGAGGAGCAACCCTTGCACTTGTGCGGCGTTGTAGCGGTGAAGTAAGCGTTCCGCTGAGAGCGTTTTGAATGCCAAAACCGGTTGGCAACTCGGCAGATCTGCATAGAGTTTGGTACCGAGTTCCGCCTCGTCAAATTGTGCTTGAACGAAGAGCTGGTAGTCTGCGTAGTTAGGAAAGGTTTCGCGTGAAAGCAGTCGGCTCGTCTCCGTAAAGAGTTTTTGCCGAAACGCAATCAGCTCTTCGTTGGGGGCAGTATCAAACTCGGTTCGATCCAGCAGAAGTTTTTCAAGCCCACGCTTGACAATAGGCACCCCCGGGGTGCTATCAATGATTTGCTTGCTGGTTTCCAGGAGCGTTGCGCGTGGCTTGTTTGGCGCCGCTTCAAAAACGGCGATTAATTGCTCGGCAATTGCCAATAACTGGCTATCGGCTGGATTCACAAATTGCGGCAGAATTCGACCGTTCTGAATTTTGTACCGGAGTAGATTTTTCGTCAGCATGTGGTTTGACGGCACACGGAGTGTGCCTACTACTTTGGTTTGACGGCACACGGAGTGTGCCTACTACTTTGGTTTGACGGCACACGGAGTGTGCCTACTACTTTGGTTTGACGGCACACGGAGTGTGCCTACTACTTTGGTAAGCGTGGTGCTGCCTTCGGCGCTTGTTGACAAAGTGCTCGCCAGTCTGTTTGGAGATGAGTTCGTAAAGCACTGCCTGTTTGCCCTCGCGTTTGCGGAGGATGCGCCCGAGCCGCTGCACATGCTCTCGCACACTGCCACTCCCGGAGACGATGATAGCGACATTCGCCTCCGGTACATCTACGCCCTCATTTAGCACTTTCGAGGTGACCAGAATGGAATAGGTGCCGTCGCGAAAGCCGTTCAAAAAGGCGTTCCGTTCCTTGAGTTTGGTTTGATGCGTTAGCACGGGCAGAAAGAAACGCGTACCGAGTTGATACGCCGTATCGTTATCCTGCGTAAAAATGAGAATTCGGTCGCCGCAATGCCGCTGAATCAGTTTCCACACCCACTCCCGCTTTGTCGTTGAGGCAAAACTGAGCTGTTTCTGCGTGAGGTATGCTTTGAAGGCGGCACGTCCCTCTTCGGTTTGTGAGGCTTTCCAGAGGAATGTATGCCACCCGCGCGGTGTGCCCATATTGATTTTCGCCTGTTTGAGAAAGGTTAAGTACACGCGGCGCGCTTCCTCGTACTGAACTCGTTCCGTGTCTTCCATCTCAACTGCAATGGTGACAACGCGGTATTCGGAGAGCGTTTTTCCAGAGAGTTCATGCACCCTTGCCTCATAACAACACTCGCCGAGGAGGGCATAGAGCCGGGTCTCTTTCCCATCAACCCGTTCGGGCGTGGCTGTCAACCCCAGACGAAACGGCGCGATGCTGCTGAGGGCGGCATACTGATACTGCTCACCCGGCAGATGGTGGCATTCGTCAAAAATAGCGAGACCGAACCGATTCCCGTAATAGGGGGCATGCATCACGGCGGATTGATACGTCGTGACGGTGAGCGTTTCCAATTCGTGGTAGCCGCCGCCATAAAGGCCGACGGCTTGCCCGAAGTGTTCTGTGAGCACGGTATACCATTGGTGCATGAGGTCTATCGTCGGCACATGCACGAGCGTGGGACGTTGCATCTCGGCTATCAGTAGAATCGCGATTAAGGTTTTGCCGGCACCGGTGGGGAGGCTAACGACACCGCGTTTGCCGTTGGCATGCCATGCGTCGATGGCCTCGGTCTGGTACGAATAGGGGCGAGTTGTTTTTTGGAGCGTGAAGGGTTCGAGGGTGAACTGCCGTGCCGTGTCCTGATATGGGATGTCATGTGCTCGCAGCTGCGAGATAATCTGCCGGTAACGGTAGGCGGGGGCGCGGAAGGTGAGGGTGCGTTCATCCCAGTGGGTGTCCGCTAATTGCGCTTGCAGTGGCTTTGGGACGTTTTGTAGGATGAGGGTGCCTTTGTCAAAGTTGATTTTTAACGGTGCCATGATACCCTATTCCCATTGCGTAATGCCTTTGGCGTACAGAATATTATTGGGCAGAAGAAACGAACTTTGTAATCTTATTTATAACGACTTGCGGGTCGTCCTGCGTCGGTAAAAATTGTGAATCTGCCATCCCCATTGATTTCAGCCATGTTTGCCAATATTCTTTTACGATTTCCAATCGTCAGGGACCGTGCTATTGGCGAATATTCCGAAAGGTGTATCCGTTGCACAAAGGTAAGACTTCAGCTGGGGAGGACCGTGCCCTTCGACCCAATCTGTTTGCATTCTGCTACGGCGGCGAGGTTGCCTTTGCTATCAATAAGTACAACGTCGGCTCTGCGGTTGTCAGAGCCCATCTGAATTTATTTTTTTGTAACCATCTTCCTATATTGTAGCATTTTTTTCGTTTCATGTCAAAAAAATTAGGCGCGTTTATGCTATACACATGTCGCCCCGCTGGGGCTTTGAAGATGTGTGCTGATGCTGCTATACACATGTCGCCCTTACAGGGCTAATACGACATTCACTTGAATCGTCAGGGCAGCACTCCAGCCGCTCGTCGTCGCGCAATTCATGGCGCATCCGAATTGTCAAACCATCAACTGTGCTTTTGAAAAGTGTTCCATCGTGATCACCTCGGTTTTCGGGATGTCCAGTGCCTCGGTGAGAATCTGCGCAAATTGGTTGACGAGGAGCGGATGCCCCTCCGTCTGTTTATGGAGTGCCTCAATGACTTCTGACGTGAAGGCTTGGCCCACTTCGTCTGTGTACTGCCCGAGGAGTTCCTGCACCTGTTCTAGGGTGAAGCTGGGCAAGCCGTAATCATCCTGAACATTGAAGGGGGAAACAGCACTGAGTGAATCGCGTTGGATAAACCACTCAACACTCTCAAAGATAACACTCTGGGGGCACCGCTCGTAATGCCTATTGTATATGCTCCGCAGCGAAGCGAGGAAACTATTTTCAAGCACCAGAGGGATGCCGTGAAATTTGTCAATGAAGATGATGAACTTTTGATTTTCCAGAAACTTCTCAAAGCCTCTATAGAAGCGCAGCATTTCGACATTGTTGGCTATCTGTGCGTTTTCCAGAAAGTGGGTTAACGCTTCAGAAGGCATGTTTCCACGTTTTTGGAAAGCCTTCTTAATCTCCTCACGAAGATCTATAGAAAGGGCTTGATAAAAATCCGCTGCGGAGAGGTTTTCACGATTCTCAAAATTGAGTTGAATCATGAGATAGGTTGGTTCTTCAACGGCGAGCGCGTCAATTGCCTGCTGGAAGAAGGTGGTTTTGCCTGTCTGCGGCGGTGCAAAAACGACAATGTAGTGTCCTCTCCTGATGCGTTTGATGAGATTAGCAAGTTCCTCGCTGCGTTTGACAACATAGTTTTTCGCCGCATCCACCGGGCCTCGAGTACCAAAAGTTTTCATTTTTCCCTCGCCTTATTAGGAAGTCTCTCTGATGTAGTAAGAAGGTGCGCCGCGTGTAGATGGCACCTACCCTGAAACGTCTCCAAAACACCGTCCGCATTACGTAACGACAGAAGGACGTTCTTGCACCACAGGAATGACATAACTCCGAATTGTCAAACCCGCCAGAACCTCTGTTTCTGTCCGGGGTTCTGGATTCTTGCGGTGATCGAACACCACATAGTATCCCTCCACTGCCCCCTCCAATCTCAGATACGCCGCCAGTTGTTTTTTACCCGCGTGATAGGACCTTGGGCCCTCCCATATCTTTGTTTCAACAATGTATTTTCGCTGGTTGTGTATGAGGAGAAGATCTATCCTGCCACGCCCCGTTTGGACTTCAAGAAACAGATCTGCACCGACAATGCGGACGAAATGGTCGAGATAGGCGTAGAGGAGGTGTTGGCCGACATATTCCTGTGGCGTATCTGGCACCTGTAGGATGCGGAACCCGGCACGGGCAATGAACGCCTGGAAGTTATCAAGCAGTGCCATCAGGGCCAGTTGGCCGGTAGGCGTGAGGTAATCAATAAAATCCACCCCGGTGTCTTCAGGGAAGTAGGTATCCTCAAGCCCGTTAAAGGTGGGCTTGAATATCTGCAAGATGCGATGCTGATAAATCGGGTTGACGATTTCACACATACCCGCTGTGCCTTCAGCAATAACACCATAAGTGACGAGTTCATTCATGAGGGCATCGTCCGGGTTGAAGGGCAAACCTCTGTCATAAGAGGCGATGCGCATCAGGATTTTTCCGAAGCGTCTATCTCTGCGGACATTAGTTCTGAGATGATCAATGTTGGTGTTTCCTTCCCTCAGGAGGCACCTATGTGCCTTTGCAAAGTGCGTCATCGTCAGCGGCTCCGTTTTCGGAACGTCTAGTTCAACTGTAAGAATATGCGCGAGGCGATTGACGAGGAACGGTTGTCCCGCTGTCTGTTTATGAATAGACGCGATAACCTCTGGAGCGAAGGCTTGACCCACTTCTTCTGTGTACTGCGTAAGCAGTTCGTGTATCTGCTCAAACGTGAAGTTGGGCAAGTGGAACTCATCCTGGATATTGAACGGAGAGATAGAGTGATCGTAGTCGAGTTGCGCGATGCTCTTGACACCGACAATGCCCAGACTGTGGGGACATCGGGGTGTAGTTCGAGAGATGTAGATGCGGCGGAGGGCATACAGAAAGTCACTCACGACAGCCCGGGGGATGCTATCAAATTCGTCAATAAGGAGGACAACCCTTTGGTTTTTTAGGACCCTCGCGAGTTGTCTAAAGCCTCTGAGCATTGACACATTATCAGTTAGCGTGGTGTTCTCCAAAAATTGTGTGAGTGCTTCAGAAGGCACCTCCCCGCGTTTTTGGGAGAGATTTTCGATTTCCTCGCGAATATCTTCGGTGAGGTTGCTGTAAAAATCGGAAGACGCGAGGTTTTTATATGCCTCAAAATCTAAGTGAATAGGTACGTAGGTTGGCTCCTCGACGGCAAGGATGTCCATGGCAGCGTAGAAGAAGGTGGTTTTGCCCGTCTGTCGCGGGGCGAAAATAACCATGTAGCGTCCATCCTTGACGCGGTTGATGAAATCCGCAATCTCATCTGTGCGTTGAACGACATAGTTTTTCACCGCATCCACCGGGCCTCGGGTGCCAAAAGTTTTCATTTTTCCCTCGCCTTATTAAGAAGTCTCTCTGATGCTATTAAGAAGGTGCGCGACGTGTAGATGGCACCTGCCCTGAAGCGTTGCGAGCAGGGAATCGCTCCTACTGTGACTTATTGTATCATATCGCTGTGTAAAAATCAACGCCTATTTTTCGCGTGACTTGATTTTCATACGAACCTGTGATAAGATATAGGCATCTGGTCAAAGTCATTCAAAGAGAGGAAGAGAAACCGTGCCAAAACTGATAATGATGCCACCACAGAACGCTGAATCACATGAATGGGCTGAACGCCTTCATAGCGAATTGCCCGCTTATGCTGTTGTCTTACCAGAGACAGCCGAAGCCGTAGCGGAACACCTCCCCGATGCAGATGCAGTCTACGGCTGGGTGTCGCCGGAACAACTGCCCTTGGCAAAAAATCTGCGATGGCTACAGAACCCTGCCGCAGGTCCCTTCCCTGGCTACTATTACCCCGAATTGATTGAACATCCGGTCGTTGCCTGTAATCCACGCGGTATCTACAACGACCATATTGCACAGCATATCATGATGTTCGTACTCGCGCTTTCGCGTGGATTGCCCTATTATATGAATGCACAACGCGAAGGCATCTGGGACAAGGATGCCCGCAAAAGTGGCTACATAGCTCTCGCGCAGGCGACAGCTTTGATTGTCGGTGTTGGGGGTATTGGGCATGAAACCGCACGACTCTGCAACCAATTCGGGATGAGAGTGCTCGGTGTTGACCCGAGGTGGGAATATGAGGTGGCTTTTGTAGAGAAACACGAACCCGCAGAACTTGACACGCTCCTTCCGCGCGCAGACTTTGTGATAGCCACCACCCCGCACACGCCGGAGACCGAGGGGATGTGGCATAAGGCACGTTTTGCCTTGATGAAGCCGACCGCGTATTTCATCAACATCGGGCGAGGCAAGACAATGAAACTTGCGCACCTCATTGCAGCACTTGAGAACGGCGACATCGCGGGGTGCGGTCTAGATGTGTTTGAAGTGGAGCCGTTGCCTGCCGAGAGCCCGTTATGGCAGTTGCCCAATGTGTTGATAACGCCGCACATCGCTGTCAAAGATGCGGAGAACATCCCGGCGCGGCGGTTTAAGATTCTCTTGGAGAACGCGCGCCGGTTCGCTGAGGGCACTCCGTTGCAGAACGTCGTCAATAAGGCGGCATGGTACTAGCACCTATCTCAGAAACATAACTCGCTATTGGTGCAGCGGCTGTGGCTGAACTCATCACCGCCGCACCGAGTGACGCAGATTCCCTCACGAAACTGATTCAAAAGTGGGCAGAAGAGAAATGCGTTCCGCTGCCAAAGGCGGAGGAGGTTTCACAGGAATCTGATACGCAATTCCAGCTGACCTTTACCGATGGCAGACAGGCAACAGCGCGGGTCGAAGGAGATGTGCTAAACCTCTATCATAAGCGGCGTGTATTCCGCTCATAGATGTCTCGAATCCCGCGTTGGCGTTGGATACTTTTAACCTCGTGAAGTGGCACGCTTCTTTTCTGTAATATCGCGGCGATGTAGGCTGCCCATTGCTGAACTTCGTCAAGCGAGGTGAGAGGGATGCCGAGTGCGACGAAAGCGGGAACTTTACGTACATCTATATCATGGATAAGATGAGCGATCAGCGGGTGTGGCACAGACAGCGGTGTGTCAAAGGGCTTAGAAAATCTCTGTCTGCCGCGGGCACCGCCGATCTCATAAGGTATCCATGGTGAGGTGAACGTCCCTGGACCTATGATACCTAATAGAGCAGAGGAGACATTTAATCCTTGCTCGATACACAGAGCGGTTTTGACCTCATCGTTTTGGGCTTGTGCATGCTGCATACATTCATCATTTTCATCAAGCCAGTAGTGAAGCCCGGGGGTCTCGTCTAATATCTCTGCACATTTTCGCGCCATTTGCGTATCACAATAGACACGTCTGTAAGAGATAAACACAATTGATTTCGTGTCGGGGTCAAAGCTCCGTTGCCCGACTTCAAAAAGGTTTTTCGTAAGCACTGTTTTAATCCTATTCTGTATCAGATAAGCTGGCTATATCTTCAATACCGGCGATCACGGCGAGCGTGCGCGTATACGCGCGTAAAATCTCTTGGAGCGATTCCAACTCATCCCGGAACTCATCGCATGCTGCGGGGTTGTCAAAATCACCAGCCAGGCTTTTGCGGTGCCACTTCGCCGTGAACGGACGCACCTTTTGATTGAGAATGACAAGTGCGATTTTGGCAAACACCACACAATCTGGACCTTGCGCGAGGAGAATCTCTCTCGTGGTTTGAAAGAGAGAAAACACGCTGTCTAACGCGGTTTTCTCGTCACCGTGTTCTGGGTCTAAGGGCTGTGTGGTAATTCGGGTTTCCATTTCAACATACAGGTCCCACGCCGCTTTTCGGTTATTGTCTATCGGGTTTGGTTCTGCTGGCAGTTTTTCCATCTTAGGGAGTATCTCCTTACAAGCCACTCCGAGTTTTATGAGAGGGGCAACCAAAATAGCAATTGTGTTAGCATCAAATTCCATCATTTAATCATACCACCTTTCGTCCGAACGGTTGTTTGCGAACGAATCACGAGAGTTGTCGGGCAATATCTCTGTTCTCCGTTTGAAAGCATCATGTATCCACCGCTGAACTTCATCCGGATTGTTGCTCCACTTATGCATCTTCGCGAAACCACATCCTATTTTTATGTTATCGTGAAGTCTTGGCGGAATTGTGTGAATGTAATAACTGTTCGGCTTATCGGGCGGCCCGGGATATGTTGGCAACAAAATCCCTAAAAGCCCAGAGCGAGGGTTGTATTGTGTGTCGCGGATGCTGGAGCCGATCTCCCAGTCCACAAATTTTCGTTGCCACGTATGGGCTCCTACTAACACGACTGTCACTGTGGAATCCCGAAGATAGTCATCCCGGATGATTTGGTAGATTGTCTCCGTGTTGAGGTTTGGATCGATGTCGCCCATTTCGACAGACTCTGACACATAGATGTCATGAATATCTGAAAAGAGGTGTTCAAAAGCCTCCCGGTAGTCTTGATCTTCATCATGGTAGTAACTGACAAAGACTCGATGTCTGTTACTCATTTGCGGGTCTCCTTTTTGGTTTTTTCATACGTTAAAAGTATATCGGACTTTGTGTGAGAAGTCAAGATAAAAGGTCAGTAGCGATGCAGGAGGTTTTTTTGCTATTCTGAAACAGGGATCTAACACCAGATGCTTACCATGCTCGGTATTGTGCTATTTTTATATCAAACTCGCATTTTTAAGCAAATCTAGCATTTTTCATAAATTTAATTTGACTTCGTTGATAAATAGTGATATAATTTCATATAAAGGTAACTTACCAAGAGTGAGCGATAGGAGGGATATTTTATGTCAGACGAAATTAAGAATGTATTCATAAGCCACATTCATGAGGATGATGAGGGGCTTCCTAAAGTAAAGCATCTAGTGGCCAACCATGGGATGCAGATGCGTGATTCATCGATCACCTCGGAGAAACCCAACAGAGCTAAGAATCCCGACTACATAAAGCGGGAGATACTGAATCCCCGAATCGAGTGGGCGGGCACTTTGGCTGTTTATGTGTCAGAGGATACTTGGAAAAGCGAATGGGTAAACTGGGAGATTGAACGGGCTCATGAGTTGGGGAAACGTATAGTAGGCATTTGGCAATACGGTGCGAAAAATTGCAAAATTCCCGAAGCACTAGAAAAATATGGAGATGCAATGGTCGGATGGAATGGCGAGAGCATCATAGATGCCATTACCGGAGAATCAGAGGCATGGTATAAACCAACTGGTGAAATAAGAGACTATCGCCCCATAAGCAGGCATGGGTGTTGATTAGGTTTAACGTATGAAGTTGTATTCTTACGTCGTGGCTAGAGATTTTGGTTTTGCTCCTAACCCTTTTTATCGATTCTGTACCTTGGGAACGTGTAAGCCTATAATCCGAAGGTGTGCTAAAGTCGGGGACTGGATTGTTGGAACAGGTTCAAAAACTCGTGGCTGCGAAAGGCACCTCGTCTTTGTTATGCGAGTAACAGAAGTCATGTCATTCAACCACTATTGGTCGGATCCCAGATTTAAGCAAAAGAAACCTAACTTGAGAGGAAGCAAAAAACAGGCTTTCGGAGATAATATCTATTATCAGGACCCGGCTACTTGCGAGTGGTGCCAACTAGACTCGCATCATACCCATCCAGATGGCACACCAAACATAAAAAATATTAATAAAGATACCAAGACTGACAGAGTGCTCATAAGCGATGACTACATTTATTGGGGTGGTGAAGGTCCGGAGATACCGGAAACATATCTAAACTTTTGTGGTTTTGATCTGCGCAAGGTACGCATGGGCCACAAGAGTAATTTTCCAGACAACATGGTTAACGAATTTGTAGATTGGATTCGATCGTTAGGAAATCAAGGATACTGTGGCACGCCGCTAGATTGGTCAAAGTCCCCATAACGTCACCGTATCGAACAAGAATTAAATTGCAACCTACAAGAAATTGGAATACCGTTGCCTGAGTACGCAGCGTTTATCGAATCTACCGTCGTAGGGGTTGGGTAACCCAACCCCTACGACAAGATAACCTACACCGGCGCGATAGGGGCGGGGTTACCCCGCCCCTACAATTAGGTTTAAATAGGTGATATACTCCCAATGCTAAAGCAGTGGGCAAGAAACGGAAGCCTCGCGTGCCAGCAGAGTGGGTGGTATTTTCCCCTGCTTTGCAGGGGTTAACACCTGTAGTGTGGTATCAACAAGGGGTGCTTGCAATTGCAAGTCTGACACCCTCTCCACCAAAGGTTGATATCCCAACCTTGTATGATATAGTATACCACACTCACCTATAGTTTGTATAAATCTTTTTTCTCAAAGGGTATGTTCCCCTGCTTTGCAGGGGCAAATCCTTTACACCATCGTCGGACAAACTAGAGATCGCTGGCGATGCCAACGCGAAAGCATTGGGTTTTGGCGATAGAACATGATAAACCTGTGGCGAGCGCCCTACACTGTTCCAAAAGGAGCACCCATGCCCACACTCGACTTCAAAGGCAAACAATTCATATACGGACACCACCTCACCGTACCCTGCCGAACCCTACAGATAGATGCGGAAAAATCCCTTACCAGCGAAAACAATCCATCACTAAACGATAACCTTATTCTCCACGGAGACAACCTGCACGCCCTAAAAGCACTCCTACCCAAATATGCCGGCAGAATCAAATGCATCTATATCGATCCGCCCTATAACACAGGCAACGAAAACTGGGTTTACAACGACAACGTCAATAGCCCCTTGATGCAAACGTGGCTGGAGAAGCACAGTCCTGTTGACGTTGAGGATTTAGAACGGCACGATAAGTGGTTGTGTATGATGTGGCCCCGACTCCACTTATTACATGAGTTGTTATCCGATGATGGAATAATTTTTATCTCTATTGATGATAATGAAGTGCATCATCTCCGTGCTGTTATGGATGAAATTTTCGGGGAAGAGCGTTTCGCTGCGCAATTCTTTTGGATGAGAACAGCAACCCCCCCGAGCTTGTCAAAAACCGTCCGCCGAAAAATCGAACCCCTGTTCTGTTACAGGAAATCGGTCACTGAAAAACTGAATCTTTTCGGTGGGCAGACAGAAGGCGGAGATATGCCGTTACTTAACGAGGCAAATATTGTTCGCCAACTCGAATTTCCAAAAGAAGCATTTGGTAAGGTGAATCTTAAAGATGGAATCTATAAGCCAAAAACTTATGGTAGAATTAGACTTGTTAAAGAGGTTCAGGTGGAAAATGGACGATTTCTGAGTAATCTCATCATGGAAGGGCGGTTTAAGTGGATACAAGAAACCGTCACACGCGAGGTTCAAGCCGAAACGCAGTTCCTCATAAAAAGTGACAAGTTTTCTATTCGTTATGAGCGGAAACATAACCAACGAGTAAAAATTCCATCAAACTTAATCACGAAAAAAGAGTGTCAAGTAGGTACTAATGAAGACGCAAATAAGGAATTGGCAGAAATTATCGGCACTGATAAATTTGACTACCCCAAGCCAACCTCGTTAATAAAATATCTGATTAACATGGTTTGCGACGAGGATGATATAGTTTTGGATTCCTTCGCTGGCAGTGGCACCACTGCCCACGCTGTCCTCGCGCTCAATAAAGCGGATGGCGGAAACCGAAAGTTTATCCTCATCGAATGCAAGGAGTACGCAGATACTATCACCGCTGAACGCGTCCGACGCGTCATAAACGGCATTGAAAACGCCAAAGATGAAACCCTCCGAAACGGACTCGGCGGCACCTTTACCTACTGCACCCTCGGTGAACCGATTGACGAGGAAGGCATGCTCACCGGTGAAACCCTTCCCTCCTACGAGGCTTTAGCCAACTATATCGCTTATACCGCAACAGGCAGAGGCGGAGTAACCACGTCCCTACCTTATATCGCAAAGCGAAAAGATTACGGCTTCGGTGAAACCAAGCACATCTGTTTTTATCTCATCTATGAACCATCACTGGCATTTTTGGAGAGCAACGCGTCTGCGCTCGATGGCGCGCGGGCCGAGCAAATTGCCAAAGCGTGCAAGGAGAAAGGCAAAAAAGCCTACGTCTATGCGCCACAGAAGTTCATCAGTCAGAAAGAGTTGACAGAGATGGGCATTACTTTCTGCCAACTACCCTACAACATCCACCGCATTGCAGATGTGTAGCGAGGTTTCCCTTGTTTCATTTGACCTGACTGTGCATTCATGCTACACTTATTCTATCATCTTAAAGGAGGACAGAACCGATGATACAAACCTATACCGCTGTCATTCAACAGGACAAAGACTGGTGGATCGGCTGGATACAGGAAGTCAGCGGGGTTAATTGCCAAGAGCGTACTCGGGAAGAATTGCTGGTTAGCCTTAAAAGCGGGCTTGAAGATATTTTGGAACTTAACCGGGAGGAGGCAATTCGTCGAACGGAGGGCGAGTCTTTTGAGGAAGTTACAATCGCACTATGAAACGGCGAGCGTTGATTCAACACCTTAAAAGGCACGGCTGTTATTTTATTCGCGAAGGGGGTAAGCACTCGGTGTGGGGTGGTTCAGAGGAGGGGGCCAAGGCTGCCATCCCTCGGCACACTGAGCTCTAGAATCGCCTCGCGAAGGAAATCTGTAAGCAATTACGCATCCCACGTCCATAGTCAGACTGACTTACTGTTTCAGTTAAGTGATTAAACAATGGAACTCAAAGACTATCAGCAACAGGCATTGGATACGTTGGAACGCTATCTGGAAGCACTCAAGGATGCGCGCCAACAAGCAGATAAAGCCACCGCATATCTCGCCTCAGATGGAATTCCAGACTTCTTGATAGAGCAGGCTGCGGATTTGGTAAAGCAGGCGGAGGATTATCCATACGTTGCCTGGGACAACTTACGTAAAGCAGGCGTTTTGCCGGGTGTCACAGATGCACAGGGACAGAACCGGATTCCAGAGCACATGCCACGTGAGAGTGCCGCCGGTGAGCCGATTCCGCATGTATGCCTAAAAGTGCCAACCGGTGGTGGGAAAACCTTGTTAGGCGTGGAGGCAGGGCGTCGCCTGAAGCTTGGCACAGGCTTTGTGCTCTGGCTCGTGCCAACCAAAGCCATCTACACACAGACATGGGACGCTTTTCGCAACAAAGAGCATCCGTATCGGCAGATTCTGGAGCGTGCTTCGGGCGGCCGCGTCAAGCTGCTGGAAAAGGATAACAGGTTCACGAAGCAAGACGTTGAGAACTACCTCTGTGTGATGCTCCTCATGCTCCCCGCTGCAAACCGGAACCGAAACAAGGAATTCCTCAAGATTTTCCGTGATACGGGCGGTTATGCATCGTTCTTTCCCGTTGAGGACGACATACGCGAGCATCAGGCGTTATCAGAAAAGCACCCAGACCTTGAGACAGCAGCAGCGCATCAACCACAACAGACTCGCATCGCTGTGAACCCAGAAGACAGACTTATCAAACAGAGTCTCTTCAATGTGCTAAAGCTGCTCCGTCCAACGGTGATTTTAGATGAGGCGCACAAGGCTTACGGGAGCAGCAACGCGGAGAATAACCAGCAATTTGTGGCAGCGGTAAATCGACTCAACCCGCGTTTTGTGTTGGAACTTTCTGCTACCCCCAAACTCGGCATCAGTAATATCCTCGTTAATATCTCAGGCATGGCACTCAAAGAAGAAGAGATGATTAAACTCCCAATTCAACTCCGAAATTTCCCGAATTCGGATTGGAAGTATACGTTGGCACAGACGAAGATCGAACGTGATAGGCTTGAGGCGGCGGCGAAACGGTTTCAGGAAGCTGAAAGCCCCTATTTGGCACCGCTCAAATATATCCGGCCCATCGCCGTGATTCGGGTGGAGCGCACCGGCAAAAATCAGCGCGACGGGGTGCGAGTCCACGCCGAAGATGCCCGCGAAGAACTCATTGATGCGCTGGGGGTGCCAGCGGAACAAGTCAAGGTGAAATCGTCCGCACAAGATGAACTCGCGGGGTTAGACCTCCTGAGTCCATTCTGCCCTGTCCGTTATATTATCACGAAGGATGCCTTGAAGGAGGGATGGGACTGCCCGTTTGCCTATCTCTTGGCACTCCTCGACAACACCACCGCCAAAACTGCGATGACGCAGCTCATCGGTAGGGTGATGCGTCAACCCTACGCGCGTGCCACAAACCATCCGGAACTAGATAGTTGTTATATCTTCTGCTACAATCAGGAAGTCGGTGCAGCGGTTGGGAACGTCAAGAGGGGTCTAGAGGCTGAGGGATTGACCGGGCTTGGTGAATTTGTTGAAAGTTTCGGTGCGGAACGCGTCCAGAGAACCATTGAGCGTAAGCGAGAATACCGCGAGATAGACATCTTTCTACCGCGCGTACTGCATAAGCAGGGGCGAAGCTGGCGGGCCCTCAATTATGAGCGTGACATCCTCAGTGCAATTGACTGGCATCAACTCGGCGCGGTAGCACCTATCAACTTGGGAGAGGAGGCGCAACTTCAAGAGATCCGTGCCACTATCCATCTCCAAGACGAGGTAGTCATCGACAAACAGTTGCAAGAGAGTGCAGCGCACAACTTGGAGGTGGCGTTTTTCGTCCGGCGGCTGGGCGATGTGCTGCCGAATCCGTGGCACGCTGCGCGCATCGTGAAAGCGACCCTGTCTGCCTACCGTAGAGGAGGTGTTGACGAAGAGACGTTGTATACGCACCGGTTATATCTCTCCGAGTATCTGAAACGTCGGTTGCGCGACCGTATTGAGAAACTCGCTGAAGCCATTTTCCGAGAAAAGTTGGAAGCGGGGAAAATTCAGTTTAACCTGCAAGCAGATGGCGCGCTAAACTACCAACTGGAAAAAACACTCGTGGTGAGTCTAGCACCTGAAGCAAGACCTATAACGCATCCGCACGGGGATGCGTTACAACTTAACCTATTTGAACAGGTGTTTGAAGCCGAATTTAACAATTTAGAAACAGATTTCGCACTCTACTTGGACAAACGGAACGCGATTCAGTGGTGGCACCGCATCGCTGCGAAGCAGGGGTATTTCCTGCAAGGTTGGCGACGCGACCGTGTCTATCCCGATTTTATCGCGTGCCTCCAACGGAATGAAAAGGGACCGCAACGGCTCTGCATTTTTGAAACCAAGGGGCAACACCTTGAAGGCGCTAGCGATACCACCTATAAACAGAAACTTATTGAGACGCTAGAAACGGCCTATCGAAACGCAACGTTCCACGGCACGATGGACATCGCCGCGCCCAATAACAAAACGATGTCTTTCCGCATGCTATTTGAAGATTCGTGGCGTGAGACGGTGAATGAGGCGCTAGCGGATAACTACGCATCTCCACCAACCCATTCGTAGGGGAAACCGGTCTCCGTGCCCATCCATTTTTTCATTATTAAATTCTTAATCTTCACATTTCCCGTTAGGGCAGCGTTGCGGTACGGAGGATAATTCGATCCGCTGTCCAATTATCCCGATACCACGTACACGCCTCAAAGGTGTCATTAAGTGCGTCCATGCGGCCCTTCAACATCGCTCGCAACTCCTCTCGGAGTGCCGCCGAGGCACTGTCATCAATCAAATTACGGGTTTGGAACGGATCTGCCACATTATCAAAGAGCTTCTCGCTCCCATCTGGACGATGAACAGCGTAGGTATGTTGCTTTGTGCGGAGCGCGCGCCACTCGTAACCATCTTCCCACTTTGCCGTACACCCCATTCCCTGCATGAACGCGGCTGCCGGTTCATCAAACGGTTGGGACGTTTCACAGGGTACGGCAGCATGACGCAGATCCGTGCCTTCAACATCCTCCGGAATCGGCAGATTCATCATTGACAGCAGTGTCGGCATGATGTCCGGCGTGTTCAGGCACACGTCCGACACGTGTGCTTCAGGAATATGCCTCGGCCACCGGATGAGAAACGGGACGCGCACAGCTTCTTCGTAAAAAATGTTCTTCGCGCGTCGGCCTTGGGCACCGAACATTTCCCCGTGGTCGGACGTGAAAACAAAGATTGTGTTGTCGCGCACCCCAAGTTCATCAATAGCGTGCAGCAACCTACCGATATTTCGATCCAGATTGGTAGTCATGGCATAATAGCCGCGCATCCACTCCGGCAGCTGAGCACGTTCTGCCGCGGACATAATTGCCCATGTATCGCCGTAAGGATCATTTTCATCCCGATAGTTTGGCGGTAAAGGAAAGTCAGTGTCACGGAACCGCTCATAATCAACATCTGGAACGTTGTCTCGTGTCCACGGATCGTGCGGTGTACCGATTGAGAGGAACAGCGCGAAGGGAGCGTCTGTTATTGATGCCCGTTGCAGGTAATCCATTGCCAAATCGGTTTGCCGGTCTGGTTCATACCCAGGAAGTACGATCTTTTCAGGCGAGTCCTTGTGATAATATGCGTCAAAGTACCGATGATGAAAATTGTACGCCGACCACTCGCCATCAAAACCGAGCCGATGCTGCCCGGGTGGGATATAAGAATTCTTCGGAGCGTCGTGCTTCCCCAATTGATTTGCCCACAGGTGCCATTTTCCGATGTAGCTTGTCTGGTACCCGTTGCGATGCAAAACGTGTCCAAAACAGTCGTGGTTGGGGTTCATACGCAGTTCATTAATCGCCATGCCGGTGCTGCTTGCGTATTTTCCGGTGAAGAGTGAAGCGCGATACGGCGCGCACATTGGACTTCCAGAGACCGCGTTGCAAAAATTCGCGCCTTCCCTGGACAGCCGGTCAATATTAGGGGTAATCGCACTCGCATCGCCAGCATAGCCGCACGATTGGTAACGGAGCTGATCGGCGAAGACATAGACGAGGTTGGGTTGCTGTTTTAATGAAGGCATCTTGATACCCTAACTGGCGGATACAGAGATCCGCCGTTACAAATAGTGATAACCGCCTCGGGTCTCGCCATATCAAACTCACGTTAAATGTATATAGGTGCAACCTCTTTTGTTGAGACGCAGCGTCTCAACTCGCGAATGGACGGTGTTCAATTTCGTATCGAGGTTGGAGTTGGCTTATCTCCATAAGCGAAGTTTGGGATTGCTCTGCCTGTTGCAGAGGCATTACTGCGAAGTCTTCAAATGAGTAAGGTTCCGTTCCGCTTTGAAATTCAAATAGGTTTCTCTCCATAGGTGGAGTGGGGACTTGTTCATCGTGTTGTTTCAACATTGCAGCGATGTCGCCCGGCAATTCAACACCAGTTTTCCTCTTAAAGCCCGCTACACTCTGATAATCCTTGCGAAACCTGGAGATGATATCGGTTCCTCTGTTCCTGACCGCTGTCAGATCTGCTTTGGCTTTTTCCCATTCTTGCTGGTGTAACCAAGCCTTTGCCCGATTGTAATAGGCTGGCACACAATCGGAATCTAATTCTAGTACTTTCGTATAGTCTTTGAGCGCCTGATCAAACTCGTCTTTGCTGAAGTAAGCCATACCGCGATTGTGATAGAATATTGCCTCATTCGGATTCAGATTTATCGCCTTACTATAATTTGCAATAGCCGAGTCAAAATCCCTTTTGTTACTGAAAGTTATCCCGAGAATGACATAGGCATAGGCAGCATTAGGATTACGTTCTATCGCACTTTCACAGTCCGTGATAGCGGAGTCAAAGTCGCCTTGGAGGCTATAGGCAATAGCACGAATGATATACGGATCGGCAGCCTTACGTCTGAGTCCTATAACTTTTTGGCAGTCTGCGATAGCAGACTCAAAGTCGCCTTTCAGTAAATGAACGTGACCGCGAACAACATAAACATCGGTGTCATTCGGTTTCAGTTCTATCGCCTTGCTATAGTCTGCAATGGCCGAGTCAAAATCACCTTTGTTCCTATAAGCGATACCGCGACTGACATAGTACTCAGGGTGGTGTGGAGCTAGTTTAATCACTTTAGTATAGTCCTCAATTGCGCGATCCACTATGCCTTTACTGCTGTACGCTTTGCCACGTCCATAATAGGCATGGACGTTATCGGGTTCCAATCTCATTGCTTTCGTATAATTCACAATGGCCGAGTCAAAATCCTCTTTGTTACTGAAAACTATCCCGAGAATGACATAGGCATAGGCAGCATTAGGATTACGTTCTATCGCACTTTCACAGTCCGTGATAGCGGAGTCAAAGTCGCCTTTCAGTAAATGAACGTGACAGCGAACAACATAAACATTGGTGTCATTCGGTTTCAGTTCTATCGCCTTGCTATAGTTTGCAATAGCTTTGTCAATGTCACCTTTGACATCATAAGCATTGCCGCGAAGGACATAGGCATCAGCATCATCTGGCTTGAGTCGTATTGCCTTGCTATAGTCCATAATGGCGAAGTCAAAATCACCTTTGCTGCTATAAGCATTGCCGCGAAGGAGATAGGCATTGGCAGCATCCGGGTTGAGCTGTATTGCCTTGTCACAGTCTTCGATGGCAAGATCGAACTCGTTTTTGATAACACAAGCATGGGCACGCTGATAATAGGCTTCGGCGTAGTCTGGTTCGTATTGCATCGCCTTGGTGAAGTCTTCGATCGCCTTGTCAATGTCACCTTTAGCACCATGCGCCATACCGCGCCCGTGATAAGCCCTGGTGGGTTGGCTGGTCCAGAAAATCGCTTCGGTATAGTCGCGAATTGCGAGGTCGAACTTGCCCATCTTATGGTAAACCTCGCCGCGGTAGATATAGGGCATAACAAAACCGGGGCTCAGTTCAATAGCTCTACTAAAGTGCTTGACAGCTTCTTCATAGTGTGCCATCTTTGCTTTGTTAGCCATGTTCTGAATCTCCTTTTTGTTTTTCCGCTAAGCCTTTGTAAATCGTTCTATAGGTTTCTAGTTCAAGGCTTTGATGTCTAATAAATCCATGGATGTCGTTGTAAATGGTTGCGGTAGAGATACCGTGTGCCCTTTTCAGATGCTCTCGCATCGGCTTTTTGAGAGCTGCCGGAATATTGATAACATCGTCTTTGTTCGGTTGAATAAAGCCGTCGGGATGCCTAACAAATACGCTCTTCTGGGCAATGACGCGGTTCACTGGCTCGTAAGGATCTTTAATGTAAGAATCTATCAATTCTTTTCTTTGCATCAGGACTCTACCGTTTTTACCAAGAGAACTGTTACACGCCATGAAAAGTGCAACAAGATAATCCGTCGTGAAATCAATGAGGTTAGTTTTACCACCGTAGTGTTGGATCTCCGCGAGGCGTTCAAGTTCGCCGGTTGTCTGTCGGGCAAAAAACTTAGCCGTTTCCAACATTTCTGCTTGGACAACCTCTATATCAAATTGTTCTGCTTCAACATCAAAGTCGTCGGTTATCAGGAACTCGCGATAGAGGTTTGAAGAAACTTTCCCATCGTATGGGGCTTCCTGATAGTGTTCCGGTTCGCCCCGGTAGATGTACTCACCCGTGTCTGCTTTTTCTTCTATTTTTCGGAGTATTTCTCCAACGGAGCTAGGTTCGTTTTGATTTGTGCTGTCCATTCACTTCCCTTTACCCTCACGATGCTAAAGGCGGAGCTTGCAAGCCTATATTGATACGTAAATAGTAACATGTCTGGCAAAAGGTGTCAACCGAATTTCACATGAGCCTTAATGTAAGAAATAAAAAAGTTGTTCGCTAGTCACTCACAACTTGGTTTGTGCTGGGCAGGCACGAGACCTGCCGCTACTACGCTCACAATGCTGTTTAAAATAGTAACATGCCTGGCAAAAGGTGTCAACCGAATTTCACCTGTGCCTTAATGTAAGAAATAAAAATGCACGGCGCATTTGGGCGAGGCAGTTGCAATCCCCGCGAGCGGGGAATGCACCCTTTGCCGCAAAAGTTGTTCGCTAATCACTCACAACTTGGTTTTCGATTTTCTTCGGACTGTCCCCGTTTGGAAGGCAGCCAAAACCTTGACAGAAAATAGCACATCCGCTAACATATACCCAATTGTGTTTGTAGGGGCAGGTCTTGCGCCTGCCCACCAAGGGTTTTTGTTTGCCAACTCATCTTTACTGAACGCTTGGCGAATTGTTTAAACATCCGCCCGTGGAGGAAAAATGCTACCTGTTTGTTATGATGCGTATGCCGGCACCTTAGGCAGATTTACGCGTGCCGAAATTTTCACTCTCGTCGCCGAGGCAGGCTACGAAGGCATCAACATTCCTGTGAATTCCAGTTTTCTTGGCGAACTCTCAACTGCGGAAATAGAAGATGCGGTAAATCTCGCTGAGAAACACAACCTCATTGCACCGACGATCGGCTTTGGCAATCATATTTTGACAACACCCGCCCGAAAAGCTGAGGCGTTACAACACTTCGAGATTGTGCTGGACATCGCCTGCCGATTTGACGCAGAGATTATCGGGGTTTGGGTGAATCCATCAGAGAATGTGTCGCGAGAAGCGTCTTTGGATACGCTCGCCGATAACCTGTCGCACATGGTAACCCCGTGCAGTGAGCACGGGATGAAAATCGCCCTTGAGTTTGAGAAAGGATGCCCACTTGATAACTATCGCGAGGGTATTACGTTTATTGAGGACACAGGGTTACAGGTCTATCTGACATGTGATACATATCATCTTTTCAACGATGGCGCGGAGCCTCATGCGGCAGCACATGCGATGAAGGGGTGCTTGGGCGATGTGCATGTGTCTGGGAGCAATCGCGGCGAACCGGGCAGCGGTGTTTTCGATTTTGAGACATTTGCACAAGGCTTGAAGGAGATCGGTTTTTCGGGGCCGCTCGTGGTTCAGTACAAGATGGAAGATGTAGCGAGCATCGCGCGTAGTTGTGAATTTACCAGCAGATTTCGGAAAATGATCGTTAAATAATTCGCCAAGCGTTCAGTAAAGAGGGCTAGCAAACAAAAGCCTCGGCATGACTCGTTTTGTCCGTTGTCCGAAACTACATGATGTCTCTTCTGAGCGTTTCACCAGATTAGCAAAACATCAGAAAGTTTTATACTCACATCGTGCGAAGTTAAAAACCCGTTGTTTCGTATGTTTCCCTGCTTCGCAGGGCAACTACAACACCTTCGTCAAAAACTAACAGCACTAGCTAACGAAGCAACATCCGGAAAAGGAGATTTTCAAAATGAGAAATGCACGTCGCTTATGGGCGAAATACACCGCAAAAACGCGAAAATCCAAGAGCAGAAACCTAATTTTTGTGACTTTGGTTTGCATTGTTACCTTCGCAATTGGAAACGCTTACGCGCACGTAGATGGACATCCACTGCCAGAAGGCTCCCAAGTCGTCGCGCATCACGAAACACCAACCCATAACGTGAGCGGGCAGGGTTCACTTAAGTTCAAGGTGCTATACACTCGCAATCACTTTCCAGAAGAAGTTGTCGCCGCAATTGACAAGGCACACGGCGGGTTTGATGTAGACCGGCGACCAGGGAAAGGTGAAACCTACTTTGCACTACCGGGAGTCGGCATTATTCAAATCAGTGCTGACCTGAAAACCACAAAACTGATTGAAACACCGCCTGCATTGAAGCAAGCAAATGCCCACTACACCACCGTATGGGCTGCGACTGATGGAACGCCTTACCTCTCCTTTCCTGCAAATGATGTAGGCAAAGTGTTTACGACGACGTTAAGCGGAAAGTTAGTGCATACGCTAGAATCCCCCGACGCGATGACAGATTTCGAGCATCAGGCAGTCAACATCTATTTTAGTGAAGGTGGTAAGTTTGTGCCGACCGGGGTAACGCATGTTGATGGCATGCTATACGTGACCACGGGCTACTCTGATTTAGATTACATTTTGGGGGCAAAGATCACGAATCTTTCACCGTTTGAGGCGGATTGGTATCCGTTGGCGTTCGGCGGTAAGGGCGAGGAACCGGGGCAATTCGGCACAGGGCATCACATTACGGTGCCTTATGGAACAAATCGGTTGGACATTTCCGACCGGGCGAATGCAGAAGTTGAACGCTATTCCCCAGAGGGTACCTATCTGGAAACCCTCCCGCTGATAAAAGGTTCGTTTCCGTGTAGCATTGACTATGAAGCAGGATATGCCGTCGTTGCCTGTCTCTACGGACCGGATAAGAATAAGGGCGCACCGCTCTATATCTTGGAAGGAAACAACCTTGTTTCGACTGTCATGCCGAAGGAAGAACTCGGCGTGGAAACATTCCAACATCTGCACGGTGCCGTGTTGCGGAAGATTGACGGCAAGTTTTACATCATCGCGCAATCGTGGAACCCCGGTGATATTATTATTTTAGAACAGGTTCACTAGCATCATGGGAGGGGTTTCCAACCCCGATGTGTCATGGCATCACAAACCGCCACCGAAGTACCTGCCCGATGCAACTTGCTTCCTAACCTCACCGCAAGGCATGTCAAAAAAATTTTGGAACAGGTAATGGCGTAAGGCTGTTATCCCGCGGCACATATAGATAGGCATCTCTGCCAGTGAAATACTGCACATACACCTGCTCCCAATCGCTGTTTGTCAACTTCCAGCGTGGCGCGGGACCGAGTTTAAAATAGACAATATCCGCCGCTTGGAGATTCTGAAACGGATAATCCCCAATCGGCGCGCCGCGGTGTTCGGCGACGAAAATGACAGCGTTGTGAATCCCTTGTTCGCGAACCATCGGCGGCAATTTCTGATAGACAGGACCCCAATTTTGGTATCTCTCTCCGATGCGGACGTAACTCCACACAATGTTGACACTGAGCAACATCAGGATTAGGCACGCGGCGGCACTTAACAGCCTCGTGCGCTGGGGTGCATCAGTATCAGAAAAGCGGAACTTGAAGCGGCTGTAGAGGATAAACATGCCGCGCGCGACCAAAGGGATAAAGGCAAGGAAGGTCGATTCTGTATAATAACGCGCATTTACGGGCGTAAAGCCCCATGTGGAGCCTTCAAAATAGAAGAAGGCGTAAAGCAATAGATTGCCCACAAGTAGGGCGAGGCACAGCACATCGTACCTGTTTCGCGAAGCCTTGTAAGGGCGGGGCCCTGTCTGCGCCTGTCTATAGAAGAACGGCAGCAGCGCGAGGCACCACGGCAACAGCAATGGCACAAAGTCGATAATGAACCTGAAGGACAGGTTAACATCTACGAGTAGGTTGTGGTGATAATTGCCCCAACCGAGTGCGTTGAAACTGATGCACGGGAGAATATGTCGCCACGTCCTTTTAATTGCCCACGCCGGTGTAAAAACAAATGCTTGTGCAAGGTCAGGCTCGTAGCCTTCCATCCGTTTGCCAAACCCAATTTTATCGTAGGGTTGCGCAGCGGTATGGGTGAACGTGAACGCATCTTCCGTGAAATACGTGTTCCACGCCATGCACACCCCGAGCATCACAACAAACGGAATTAAGAAAAGCCCTAACCGAGTAGTCAACTTCCCCGCTGTAAGGGAGGAACCCTGTCTCCGCCCCCCTTTTCTCCAGTGGCTCACCAGCTGATACACCGCCAACCCGGCACCGGCAACACCGAATACGACTGCGGAGAGCGGCCGTGTATTGAACGCGTACCCCAAAGCAAATCCTGAGAGAAGCGGATAGCCGATACGGGCAAGCACAGCGGCATCGCCCCTACAATTCAAGGTGCGGATAAGGGTGAATAGATAGAGGGTGAGGTAAAACCGGCTTACCGGTTCACTGAACCACGTCGAACCCATGCCGAGTGTTGCCGGTGAAATGAGGCCTAACACCGCGGCGATAAACGCTACTGGTTTGCCATAGATTTCTTTCACAAGGAGATAGAGCAAAAACAGTGCCCCGCCTGTCGCGAGGGCAGGAATAAGCCACGGAGCGTTTATGAACACCCCAAACATCAGCATCAAGGCATTGCCGAACGGGTATTTGGAATACCATTTGCCGTTCAGAACGTTAATATGCGGCGAAGACGAGAACCCATGTTCGGGCGGTGCTGGCACTGAGAGTTTGCCCTCAGCGAACAACTTCGCCTGAAATAGATATGAGACGGTGTCCGGTTCAAAGTAAGAGAACTGGAAATAGATGCCACTCAAAAGCACGGATAGCAGCACACCAAGTATGGAAATAATGAGAATAAATCTGTTTTTCATTTTTTTTCGTACGCAGAACCGAGAACCGTTCTAGTTTTTTGTTGACACGCGCTGTAAATCTGATATAATAAATATAAGAAATTAAAAAGTTGTCGGTTATCAGTGGGTATCTGGCACCACAAACAAACTGAAAACCGAGAACCGAGAACTGAAAACCATTCCTATGATACCACATTTTTGAATTGAAAGGAAATGAATTATGGATTTGACACGCCAACCCCCACGTCGCCCTACAAACCTGAGTATTGCAGGGATTGTCGGCGCGGCACGCATGACAGACAAGGCACGCGCACATAACGAGGAAACCCTCGGCGATTATATTTATGGTGACACATCCGGCTTGGACAAGCGCGTTTTAACCTTTTTGGCGATTTCAGACGATGCGTACGCAGAAGCGGTTAAAGAACATGACGATTCTGCACTCGGGCAGTGGGTGCTTGAGACGAGCGGAAAGACCTCGGCGGAGATTGAGGCTTTTAATGAAGCTGCCATCAGCCAATTGCCGGATACAGATGCCGCCACGCAGCGCCTCAAGGACCGGCTCGCACAGTTTGCGCCAGGGCGAACCGATATTAAGACGGTGCTTCACTCCATGGAGCTTGATGATTGGGGAAGCTTCTGGCAGCGCGACCTCACCTACCGCCCGCCGCGAAGCGCGCGTGCCAAAGATGTCGCCGGTATCTGTGGTGTCGCGCGTATGGCAGATAAAGCACGCGCCGAACGCGCAGGCAAAATCGGTGAATATAAATACGGCGAAGATTCCGGGCAAGATGTGCGCATCTTAGCGTTCCTCGGAATTGCAGCCGCTGATTTTCAGGAGGCCGCAGTCAACAACCCGAATAACCTGGAACTCGGCGATTGGCTCTTGGATAACTGCGGTAAATCACAGGACGAGATCGATGCGTTCAATCAGACGTTGGTAAACTATGCTCCCAATGAAGACACCCGCGCACGGTTTGAAGCGCGCTGTCGCGAAGTAGCTCCAACCCGCACAGACATCACGACATGGGTTGCACTTCAGGACCTGGACGATGAACTGAGTTTTGGTATCGTCGATCTTCAACGCCGTGCCCCACGGAGCCCTTACAACACGGATGTCTACGGGATGGTTCAGCTCGCACGGTTGATTGACAAGGGCAGAGCATTTAATAGCGACACATTAGGTGCCTATTTTTATGGCGAGGATTCGGGGATTGACAGGGCAACGCTCGCTTTTCTTGGGATATCTGCTGCAGAATTCGCTGAGGCACTCAAGACGTTGCCAACCGATGCAGACGTTGAGGCCTGGTTACAAGCGAACCACTCACAAAGTGAAGCGGACATCGAAGCCTATAATGAACGAATGCAGCAAATGGGACCTGCGACTGAAAGGCACAAGGCGATGATGGCGAAAATGCTGAATCGGATTGCACCAGACCGCACAGATATCAACACCTGGTTTGCGCTGATGCTGCTTGATGATGAGAAGACGTTTGCACTGTAAGGGCAGCACCTACAGTGCGTGGTTGGAAACCGCGCCGACAGCGTGCGAGAAAACGTTTGCGCTGTAAGGGCGGAGTTATGTCTCCGCCCTTTTTCCGAGGTATGGACAGGACCCAAAGGCGGAGTGGCGAATGACACTGGCGATTCGTGGCTGTAAAAAACATCCCGAAATGGCAGACGGATGAAGCCGCCAAAAACATGTTGACATTTGTAGTGAACAGCAGTTCCGTTTTTTTGTTGACAGCAACTTCTAACTGTGAAAGAATAGACAAAGGTTAAGTTTTTTGCGGCGTATTTGCGGCGTAATGGCATATTACCCCTGCTTTGCAGGGGTTGATACCACTGCGCCCAAGTTGTGCGCGCCTAGCAAACAACTTTTTTATTTTTTACAAAGGAGATTTAACATGAATAGAACAAGAATCACAACAGTTAAGTATGTTTCCCTCGCGTTTGTATTGGCGATTGTTGGTTGGGTTGTGGGACTTTCCGGTTGCGAAAGGATCGCTTCAGTAGTACCTGATGAGGAAACGCCTCAAATGACAGGTGAAGAACTTTCCATCGGCGTTGTCTTGGATCTAACGGGGCAATACGCTGAACCTTATGGGCTCCCCATGCAACGCGGCTTTGAGTTGGCACGAAAAGAGATTAATAACGCACAGCCCGGTGCTGCGAGCCTGACGTTCATCACCGTGGATGCTCAGAGCACTGTAGAGGGGACGAAGAATGCCGTGCAGCAATTGGTAGATGAAGGTGTCCCTGCTATTGTCGGAGTTGCTCTCTCAACCTATCTCAAAGAGGCTTTTCCGATTGCACAAGAAAATGGGGTGGTGGCTTTTAGTTCGGTCTCCGCCGCTGCTGGTTTGAGTGGGATTGGGGATTTTATTTTCCGCGCAGGTCTTGCCACAGATATACTGATACCGAGTAGTGTGATGGCGACTCAGCAGAAACTCGGCTATAAAAAAGTGGCGGCGATATATGATGAGAAAGATGTCTACGCTACAAGTAGCAAGGATGAGTTGGTAAGTGCCCTTGAGGCGAACGGTGTCGACGTTCTGACTGTGGAAACCTTCCAAACCGGCAACACCGATTTTTCTACGCAACTAACCAATATCATGGCGATGGAGCCTGACGCACTCTTTATTTCCGCACTCGCACAAGAGATGACTGAGATTATCGTTCAAGGGCGAGATATCGGTATCCCTGACTCTGTTCACTTTATTGTTCCAGATTTGACCCGGGACGACGTGCAAAAAGCGGGCGGTGCCGCCGAGGGAGTGCTAACTTTTACGAGCTGGTCCAATATGTCTGGCGCACCGGGAAACCAAACCTTCGTCGAGAATTACCGCGCGGCATACGGTATAGAGCCTCAGCCGTGGGCGGCGCAGTCCTACGCGACCCTCTATATTCTCGCCGAGGCGATTGCCAACGCCCAATCGACAGATTCAACCGCAATTCGGGACGCATTGGCACAGATTACGGATTTTCCGACGATTTTAGGAAACTTCTCTTTTGATCCCAATGGAGAGGCATTATACAACTCGGTTGTCCTTATTGCCAAGGATGGAGAACTTCAGGTCTTTGAGTGATGCGCTGCCTTGGAATGGACATAGCTGGAGCCTATTATCAACAACGCGTGATGATAGGCTCTTCCGTGTTGTAGTTGCCCTGCAAAGCAGGGAAACATACTAATTCAAGGTCTCATAATGCGAGGCGCTTTTACGGCGTGTCGCCAGATGAGTCATCTGCTCATAAAGCAATACAGAGAGGTAATTTAGATGAATAACTTTGCAAAATCACCCAATTATTTGGTGCGAAACACCCGCACTCAAATTGTAAACGCATCCATTCTTATGATGTGTATTCTTATGTGTATGATAGGTTGTACAAAAACACGGGGGGTTATGCCCCACACCGAGAAGATGGAATGGGGCTACGAAGCAGAGAATGGACCGGATGTTTGGGCGCAGCTCAGTAGGGAATATGTCCTTTGTGCTGAAGGGAAGCACCAATCGCCAATTGATCTTGTGAATCCAACGCCAGCAAAACTACCTGCTATTCCCTACGAGTACTATTCGACAACAAGCATGAACATCCGAAACAATGGCCATACGATTGAAGTTGCGTACCCCGAAGGGAACTGGATTGAGGTTGATGGCACGCGGTTTCAGCTGCTCCAATTTCATTTTCACGCGCCGAGCGAACATACGGTAGCAGGGAAACCGTTTGATATGGAGATGCACCTCGTTCACAAAAGTGAGGATGGCAACTTGGCTGTCGTTGGATTGCTAATTGAGAAGGGTAGTCACAACGTCGCATTTGACCCTGTCTGGGCACATTTGCCTACAGCCCCAGGCGAAATGCAACACGTTGAGAATGTCACCGTAGATGCTCGCTTGATGTTGTCGCTAAATGGGCAGGTAACCGATGAGGCCCCGCAGTATTTGCCGAGCTGCTATCGTTACGACGGTTCACTGACTACCCCGCCTTGTTCAGAAGGGGTCAAATGGCTCGTGCTGACTACCCCGACTGAGATATCTGAAGCACAAATCTCGGCATTTAAAGCGATTATCCATGATAACAGCCGGCCGGTACAGCCGTTGAATGAGCGCAAACTGCTCGTGGATTCTACCGGGGACGAGCAATGAAAGAACAAAAGCCTGCGTCATTTCGCTATTCGAAGAGGTCATTGCATTACAAGTCGGATTTGCTCAGAAAATTAAACAGGCAAGAACATATCGTTCCTGCCTGTTTATTTAGTTGAACCGGCTGCTTGTGTACTTCCAAATGTTATGATATAATACATACTGGTGCTTAACGAGACTGCTTATTCTTAATACCGTTTTGAGCTATTGAGCAAACATCATGTTTAAACATTCACCGAAATCAACTCAAATCGGCAAGCTTGTGTTGGCTCTGCTTATATTCCTACCCCTTTGCACAGCAGCACAGGAAACGAAAATTGAAGAGGATACAAAGATGCAAAAAAAACGCATCCAGGTTTATACAGCAAACCCACGTTACTGGCAGTATAAAGGTGAACCGATTCTGCTCATCGGCGGTTCCGTCGAGGACAATCTATTTCAGATTCCAAATCTCAAAGCGCATCTTAAACTGTTGAAGTCGGTCGGTGGCAACTATGTGCGCTCTACGATGAGTTGGGTTGATGAAGGCGATGTGCCACCCTTCAAAAAAGTTGGTGCCCGATATGACTTAAATCAGTGGAACGACGAATTTTGGAACCGTTTTCGGAACTTTATTACATGGACGCACGAGTCGGATATCATCGTCCAAATTGAGGTGTGGGCAACCTTCAACTATTACCGCGAGCCTTGGGATGCTAATCCCTTCAATCCAAAAAATAACAGCAATTACACCGCAGAAGAAACAGGGTTACCTACTGTTGTCAAAAGTCATCCCGTTGCAACGGAGAATAATTTTTTCTGGGCTGTCCCGAAAGAGCATAACCAGCAGCTCGTTCTGAAATACCAAGAAAAATTTGTGGATAAACTTCTCTCCGAGACGCTTCCGTACGGACATGTGCTCTACTGCATCGACAACGAGACTGCTGTCACGCCTGCATGGGGTGAATACTGGGCAAAATATATCCAGAAGCAGGCAGCGGCAGCCGGGCGCACCGTTGAAACTACGGAGATGTGGGATCCATGGGATATATCCGATAAAAAGCATCTAGCAACCGTCCATCATCCGGAAACTTACTCGTTCTGCGATATATCACAGAACAACCATAAGAAGGGGCAGACACATTGGGATAATGCACAGAGATTTCGGGCAGAACTCTCACCCATCCGTCCCATCAATAATGTTAAGATTTACGGTGCTGATACAGGGCGATACGGTACCACGCAAGATGGGTTGGAGCGGTTCTGGCGAAATATATTCGGCGGATTGGCATCAGCCCGATTTCACCGTCCGGATAGTGGAGTTGGTTTGAACAAAACGGCACAGGCACACATCAAGAGTATGCGAATCCTCACGGACAGCATGGACATTTTTATGTGTGAACCTCACAAAGACCTGCTTTCCAACAGGGCCGAAAACAGCGCGTATGCCATCGCAAACCCGGGACAGGAATACGCTGTCTACTTTCCGAATGGAGGCTCGGTCGATATCAACCTGAGTACTGGGGAACACACCCGCTTAGGCGGAAAGATAGATACCAAAACGGAGAAGCATACACCCCTGCTTGCAGGGGCAAATGCCAACACACTAAAATGGCTAGATATCGCTAAAAGTGAATGGACACAGGAAGAGAAAATTCCCTTCAGCGATAGCATAACACTATCTGCGCCGACCGAAGGTCATTGGGCAGTTTTGATTCAATCAAAATGAGGCTGAATTGATATACACCCCCAGCTTAGGTATAATCTCATTAAATTAAGGTTTGTCAAAAGGCGTATGCAATCTAACTGTATTATTAAGGAATTTAACATGAATGTGAAAAAAGACAGAAAACTTACATTTTGGCGCAGCTTGCAGGTTTCCAAAACTTGCTATTCAAATATATTAACTATTATCACTTTAGTTGTCTGGCTTTCCGCCTGCGATCGGGTTCAACAAGTCATAGCACCGGGAATTCCTCAGACCGATGTCCTAACGCCTTTGGAGGAACGCACCCACGTTTGGGTTGTCGATGAGCACGGTGTTGAAGTGCCGGTCCCCGGGACTTGGAAACTCATGGCGCAGACGAATCCAAACTCGCCTTTTACGATAGGTGAAAGTTTTCCCCTACCCCCAGAGATACCCCATAAGATGTTGCTGTCTGAAGGAACGTACACGGATGGTGAAGGTATCCTTTGGACGAAGGCAAACGTGACGACAGCCGACGGTTTGGAGCTTGTATTCCTTGAACGTGTGGACACAAGCGTTTCACCGCATCAGCTCCACATTGTTTGGAAGGTGACTGACGACGGCTCGCTTTTGCTTGCATATCCCGAATATCCGTTCAAGGTGCCAGGACACAACGTGCAAATCTGGGAAAAACAGTGAGGTAGTAAGAAATGGTCCAAAAGATTGAAGAACAAGATGGGCACATGTTACGCTATTACTGAATCTCCAATGTGGTTCATTCCAGATTTCATTAAGAAATTTTGATATTTTTTGTAGATTTTCTTGACATTGATGAAAATTGTGGGTATAATTAATGCAATTCCGTGCGGTTTCCTACAAATTTATCGAGATTTTTTTGACATTCGCCTGAACTGTGAGTATCATTAAGATAATGAGATTCGTTATCAATTTTTATTTGATAATGAGTCTCAATATCATATTTGATAATTTATATTTATGAAGAAACAATTGGCCAATTCTATAAGAGGTGTCATCGTTTGGGGACTGTTTATCTTACTAAGTGCCAGTGCCCTTGCTGAATCAAACCCGTTCTCAGTCTCCGGATACGGGGTGATAAACTACGCCCACTTCGACTGGGAACTCGACCCGGGCAGGCGCGCCGCTATTGATGTGGAACGCTTCGTCATCGCACCGAAGTACCGCCTCAATGATACCATCCGGCTGGAAGCGGAACTGGAGTTTGAGCACGGCGGCACCGGCAGCACAATGGAATTTGACAAATTTGAAGAGTTCGGGGAATTTGAGATGGAGATCGAGAAAGGTGGCGAAGTGATTGTCGAAAAACTTGCCGCCATCTTCTCCTTCCGGTCATCCCTCAACTTCCGCGTTGGGCATATTATAGTGCCAGTAGGGCTCGTTGCGAAACGACATCGCCCCCAACACTACTTTACTACTACGCGTCCCGAAGCGGAGGCACATCTCATTCCGACTATCTGGCATGAAACCGGTGTTGAAATTTTCGGCAAGATTGGCAAACTCAGTTACCAAGGGCAGATTGTCAACGGCCTGGATTCAACCGGTTTTAGTTCACGCCACTGGATAGTTCGCGGACACCAACTGCGCTTTGAAACAGCCAATGCTGAAGCACCCGCATTCGTTGGACGGCTCGATTATGCGTTTCACGAGAACGCAACCGTCGGTATCTCGGGCTATTACGGAGACACCGCAGCAAATCGCCCGAAACCTGATGTGGATTTCGACGCGCACGTCGGGATTGTGAGCCTTCACGGATTTTATGAAGTGAATGCGGTGAAGGTGCGGGGGCTGTTTCTGTGGGGAACGCTCGAAAATGCACACCTACTCTCCAAAGTCAACCGGGCCCTCTCTAATAACCTCAATGTGAAGCGCACACCGATAGGCAGCTCGGCCCTCGCCTGGTATCTTGAAGCAGGCTACGATGTCCTATCGTTTTTTAACGCAGCAAAGGAGGCTTCGCAGAGCCTCGATCTGTTCGCTCGTTACGATTTTTACGATACGATGGCGAGTGTTGAAGGGCTTATCTTTGACAATCCGCGGTGGGAAAGAACGACGTGGACTTTTGGCATGAACTACCATGTCCACCCACAGATAGTTTTCAAGAGCCACTATTCACTGCGACGGTTAGGCACGAAGGATAAAAATAGGGAAAATACTTTTGCGTTGGGATTTGGTTTTCAATATTAACAAGTGCGGTTGGATAAGGATAATACCCCTGCTTTGCAGGGGCTGATACCCTCACCGCGCCTATAAAAAGAAAAGAGGGAGTTTTTATGAAGTTCTATAGATTAGAGACTTGCAAGTTAAAGGCTTGCTTTCATTTTTTGATGCTTCACTGTTGTTTGCTACTCGCATTCGCTTTTGTTGTTGGATGTGGCAGCGATGATGAAGCAGATGAGCAAGATGACCGCGCCCAAGGTGAGGCTTTTGAAGCAGGCACGATGCTCAATGACTTTTCCAACACCGTGGTGTTAGCTACCTATACCGCCCTGGACAATAAGGCAGGCGAACTGTTGGCGGCTGTCAAGGCATTGGAAGCAAGCACTACACAAGCAAATCTTGAAAAAGCACAACAAGCGTGGAAAGAGACGCGAAAACCGTGGGAACAGAGTGAGGCGTTCTTGTTCGGGCCCGTTGACACCCAAGGGCTCGACCCGGCGTTAGATAGTTGGCCCGTCGATCATGTTAATCTACAATCTGTTTTGGACAGTAACGATGCATTAACGGTGGATTTTGTCAGCGGGTTAGAAGATACACAGAAGGGATTTCACACAATTGAGTTTCTCCTATTCCGCGAGGGCAATCAACGCAAAGCATCAGATATAACTACACGTGAACTGGCGTACCTCGTTTCGACGACCGAGAATCTCAAGGCAAGTACCTCACAACTGCGGTTAGCGTGGGCACCTGAAGGTGATAATTTCAGCAGTGCTGTTGCACAAGCTGGCGCGGGAAGTGCTGTTTATCCATCGCAGAGTGCCGCGGTGCAAGAAATGGTCAACGGCATGATAACCATCGCCGACGAGGTAGCCAACGGCAAAATCTCTGACCCTTACAACGAATCTGACACAACCCTTGTTGAATCTCAGTTCAGTTTCAACTCCATCTCGGATTTCCAAGACAATCTCCGTGGAATTCAGAACGTCTACATGGGGAAATTCATGAATGATGGACAAGGACTCAACGAATTCGTGAACAGCAAAGACTCTGAATTAGATTCGCGCTTTCAGGCAGAGGTGCAGGCAGCCATCGACACTATCGGGGCAATTCCAGATCCGTTCCGAGATTCGATTACTGCGAACAGGGGTGCTGTCCAAGCCGCGATTGATGCAGTTAGTAAGGTGCAACGGACGCTTGAACAGGATATACTCCCACTCGTCCAAGCGAGTGAGTTTAACTAATATACATCTTCTTAAAGTAGCAGGCACGCTCCGCGTGCCGTCGCCTTCATACTGGCACCGCCGTGCCGTTCCCGGTCATCGGTTAAAAGAGGTTTCTGACACTCGTCAAAAACCTCTTTCACTGATAACAGATAACCGACAAATGATAACTCAAATGAAACATTTTGGCGAAGCTTGCAGGTTTCCAAAACTTGCTATTCAAATTTACAGTTTACTGTACCTAACCTTCTTGGTGTCAGTACTACTGTGCGCGTGTGATTCAGAGTCACCCGTAGCTGTAGAATCAATGCCTATATTTTCCACCAGCGCGCTTTCCGGTGGTGAGACGACCGTCTTTGACGCGTCAAGCCACGCGTTTTCAACCCCTGCGCCCAATCTTTCCGCAGCAGCACTTGAGAAGCATCTGGAAGGTGATGTTGAATTTGAAGCCGTTTTTGTAACAGCCCCTGCAGTGGTAAACCCAGGTTTGGGTCCCATCTACAACAACGTTTCATGTATCAACTGCCATTCCCGTGATGGGCGAGGGCGACCGCCGGGCTCTGAAGATGAACTTGTGTCATTGCTTTTCAGGCTCAGTCTTCCGAAGACAGCGGATTCGATAGACAGACAGCCGCCGATTCCTGTCCCAGGCTTTGGGAGGCAACTTAACAACCGTGCCATCGTTGGAACGCCGCCAGAAGGCACAGTCAAAATTGACTATACCGAGCAGACGCTGGTAACAGCAGATGGCACGCGCGTGCATCTGCGCTCTCCAGCCTACTCCATTACGGAAACCTATCAGCCGCTGCCAGAGGCGGTTGAAGTATCCCCACGCGTCGCACCGGCTATCTTTGGACTCGGTTTGCTAGAAGCAATTCCTGAAAAAGCAATTCTTGCTTATGCAGACGAAGCCGATGTTGACAGAGACGGCATATCGGGCAAGCCCAACTTTGTGTGGGATGTTGTAGCGCAGCGTTACACTTTGGGACGTTTCGGGTGGAAAGCGAACCAACCGACGCTTCTCCAACAAGCAGCTTCGGCATATCACGATGATATGGGCGTGACAACTTCACTGTTTCTCATCGAAAACTCGGCAGGACAACCGCAACTCACTGAAAACAAAGCAACACCGGAGGTTAGCGACGAGATTTTAGAGGCGGTGACGTTCTATGTGCAAACCTTAGCGGTGCCGGCACGGCGTAATGTGGATACGCCACAGGTGAAGCAGGGTGAACAACTTTTTGCCCAAGCACAATGTGCCAGTTGTCATGTGCCCACCTTAAGAACCGGCGTTTTATCCGGTGTTCCCTCCGTCAGCAACCAGACAATTCACCCTTATACAGATCTGTTGTTGCACGACATGGGCCCCGGGTTAGCGGATAATCGTCCTGATTTTCACGCCAGTGGCAGCGAATGGCGAACCCCACCGTTGTGGGGCATTGGGTTGATAAGAACAGTGAACGGGCATACCAACTTCCTGCACGACGGCAGGGCGAGAAACTTAATGGAAGCGATTCTCTGGCACGGTGGGGAAGCGGAAGCCTCCCGGCAAGCCGTTGAACAGATGTCAAAAGCAGAACGTGATGCGCTCATTGCATTTTTAGAGTCTTTGTAAACTTTTTCGTCGTTCCTTGCGGAGTAATCAGAATGGTAGACAGGCAAGGTAAAATCAATTGGAAGGGTTCGGTTACCGCATTGGCGGGCATTGGTTAGTCCGTGACATCAACGTCACAATCAGAAGATGCCGAGTTTAGATTTGTTGTAAGGCACTATCTGCGAAAAGTTGGGTTTACGAGTCACCTGAAACGAAATTCCCCCATAGATGCTCGCTTTTCCCTTGAAATCTAACCTAACGTATGGTATACTAATTGGAAATACAATGACTGATGATAGGAGAAACACAATGGACGAAGCCAGAAGAGACGCAATTATCCAAGAGGCTACCTACGCCTACTGGTTAGAGATGGAAACCACGATTAACTATCTGGCGATTTCTGTTGATTTGGATGGCATCCGCGCGGAAGAAATAAAAAAATCTCTGGCCGCAGATGTCCAAACGGAAATCACACATGCACAGGAACTTGCGCACCGCATTAAGGAGATCGGCGGGCGGGTGCCCGGTTCGTCCGCCTTTAAGCCGGAACAAGCCTCGCTTCAACCGCCAGAAGATTCCACAGATGTTGTGGCAGCTATCCACGGTGTCATTGAAGCGGAAAACTGCGCAATCAAACAATACAATAAGATTATTCGCTTGTGCGATGGGATAGACTACGTCACGCAAGATCTCTGCATCAAGCTTCTCGCGGACGAGGAAAAGCATCGGAGGGAGTTTGTCGGGTTTCTCAAAGAATACGAGAAGGACTAATGCCATCCCGGCAGCAGACAGGTTTTCGGAACAACGAGCAGCGGGCATCACTGCCCGTTGTTTGTTTTCAAGCACCCATAAGGGATTATATCTGCCTAAAGATTATCAACTTGCTTACCCTTGTCTTCCTCCGTATAACTGAAATAGATGTGGTTCTCTAATAGCGTGTGTTACGTTCCAGCGTGTCATATCCGTTTGCACTGCTAGCTGAGTGAGAGTTTTTGTGTTGTTTCAAGAAAGCAACTTACCCAATAGAAATTACCACTAGCCGCCGGCCAGTCAAGAACATACAAAATTTGGGATTTTGTCTCGTATTTCTCAACTTCATCACGGACTTTTTCCCAACGCTTTTGTACTTCATCAGATTCCAGTTTTTTAAAGGTTGCTGGATTTCCGTATTCTGGAACGACCTGCCGCCAGCATGTCATCGCAAGGTTCTGTAGATGTTTAATCTTTTTTTCCCGAGGCGTGTGCGTATCTCTAATTACCTCGTCTATTCGGTGAATGATTTGTGGTACTGACATTTTAGCCTCCTTGATATTAAGATCTTGCTGTGATGAATATTCGTTGGTGGATGACTCTCCGCTGTACTGAGAAACCCGCTTTACTTAGGGCATCACTTATTGGAAACTCGCTAAAGTACCCTGTCGTAATAACAATTCGATCCACCTGAAGACCGCGCGCCTGCCTGACAAAAGCACTTGGTTCAACAAATGCTCCCGTCGGGACCCCAACGAAAGGAACGTTTGATGCTCGCAAGAACCGAACATGCTCTCCAAAAATATCTCTCAATTCCACTTCATTGACATTCGCGACGATTGTATTTAGTCCATGATTCAGGGCCACATGTCTGAAATCCGGACGTAGGCTTCGAGGTGTGATGAGATTGTCTAGAGGGCCACCTATATTTACGACTTTTACCTGTTCCTGTTGGACTTCTGCATCTGCCCCAACAATCATCGTTTGTCTACTCCGTTCTTAGCCTCGGATCTAAGGCATCGCGGACAGCATCGCCGAATAGATTCACCGGCAGCACCAACCCGAACATAAAACCAAACGCCGCAGCCAGATTCCACCACACAATTGGGTCGCGCGCGAGCTCCAAACGTGCTGTGTTAATCATGTTGCCCCAGCTCCCCGTTGTCGGATCAACGCCAATTTGGAGATAGCTGAGCAATGCCTCAGTCAGCACTAATCCGCTAAATCGCAAGATGGCGGTTATCAGCACAATGTGCATGAGGTTGGGAATTAGGTGCTTGAGAATGATGAGGCCGCGACGGACACCGAACGCCTCAGCAGCTTGGATGTATTCCAATTCTCGGAGTTTCAATGTTTCGCCGCGCAAGATTCGACACAACCCTGTCCAACTGCTAATGCCCATAATGAGGCAGAGATTGAACAGGCCCTGTCCGAACAGGAGCATGAAGGCAACAATGAGGAGGATAGATGGAATAGAAGCAAGCGTCGAATAGAGGTATTGCACGCCATCATCAACCCAACCGCCGAAGTAACCGGCGACAACGCCGAAGAAAATCGCAAACGGAATCGCAATTAAGGTGGTGAAGCCGCCGATAATCAGTCCCGTACGGATGCCTTTTAGGGAACGATAGAGGACATCGCTGCCAACCTTGTCGGTGCCTAACAGGTGGTTTCGTGGATGTTCAAGCGGCG
Source organism: uncultured Poribacteria bacterium (assembly GCA_958295855.1). Classification (GTDB taxonomy): domain Bacteria; phylum Poribacteria; class WGA-4E; order WGA-4E; family WGA-3G; genus CATQHH01. The sequence continues at coordinate 4,364,452 of OY282383.1, forward strand.
GATACTCGCGAACCGTTCGTCCATCAGGTGTCTGGAGAGTAGTTTTGGCGTACAGATGCGTTGCTAAGGGCGCGGAATAGGTCTTCTCGGTATTTTCCCGAAGCGGGGTGCAGAGCCTATCCAAAACGCTCGGGGATCTCGGTTTGTAGACAACACTTCCGCTTTCGTTTCGGGTTATTTTGCCTTCTGGATTAAACAAAGGGTCGCGCCAGCGGATGCTATCCAACACGCCAATTAGCAGATACCCGGTGATAATGCAGAAGCAGATGATAGCAAGCCGGTTTCGGCGAATTTGTCGTGCAGCATTTCGCCAATATTCTCGTTGCGCGGCGTACCGGATGAGCCACCCGCCTGCAACAAGGCACGCGATGACGAAGATATTCTGATAGGCATCGGAGTGCCAGACCCAGGTGAGCCGGTCACCGATTCCGATGTCTCCAGTGTCTATTCCGAATAAAAAAATAGGCATACAGTTTAACTTGATTCGTATCGTTTTTCCGCGCCAGAAAACAGGCTGGCGCGGGGCCACGCCCCTACAGTTTATTAAAGGGGTTATTCGATCGTAACCTTCTCTAGGTTCGTTTCAGTGCGCCGTGTTTTGGTTTCAATGACTGCATCCACAACGCATCGCATTGCGAGCAGCACCTCTCGAACAGCACGGCCAAGATGGCCGGTTGTATCCGCTGCCTCAAGTTTCTTGAAGAGTTCGTCCAACTTGGGGCATAGGTTTTGGTTCGCCATTTGTTCTCCTTAAGCAAACGAGTAACGCCGAGGCTTTTTCTTTCAGAAACCTTCTTCAACGAACGCCCTGCGAATTGTTGAAAAATTGATAAACCGCTTCGCGTGTGTGGAATCCGTCCTTAATAACAACCTCGTCTAGGTTCGCTTTGTCAACCTGCATCGGCGTGAGTAAGATGGATGGCACGTCAATTTTGCCGTTGTTAACAGTTTGGGTAGCCTCCTGAATAGGTTCGTCCTTTGCGAGTGCGACAGCAGCCTGCGCGGCTTTTGTAGCGATAAGATGAATAGGCTTGTAAACCGTCATCGTTTGTGTGCCTTTCACAATCCGCTGACACGCGGCGAGCTCGGCATCCTGTCCAGAGACGAGGACACGCCCTGCAAGATTCTGCCCTTCAAGTGCTTGGATAACGCCGCCGGCCGTGCCATCGTTGGAGGCAACAACCACATCGATCTGATTGTTTGTCTGCGTCAAGACCTGTTCCGCCTTTTTGAGGGCATCGCGCGGATCCCAATTGACTGCCCAATGTTTCCCTTCTGCTACTAAGCGAATGTCACCGTTATCGATTGCAGTTTGTAGGGCGCGAAGTTGCCCCTTCCGGAGCAGCTGGGCGTTGTTATCGGTGGGTGCGCCACCGAGCAGGAAGTAATCTCCCTTTGGCTTTTGGCGAAGCAGGTATTCCGCTTGCAGATACCCGACTTGCTCGTTATCAAAAGAGATGTAGAGATCTGGTTCACTTTCACGAATCAACCGGTCATAAGCGATGACCTTGATGCCCTCCGCGTGTGCGGCTTGGACAATTTGCGAGGCAGCCACACTATCTTTGGGAATCACAACAAGGACATCCACGCCTTGCGTAATCATATTCTCTGCTTGCTCGTTTTGTCGGCGTTCATCGCCATCGGCAGATTGGACAATAACCTCCGCGCCGAGTTTTTCGGCTTCGGCTTTGAAAATATCCCGGTCCTTCTGCCACCGTTCCACCCGCAGCGAATCCATGGACAAGCCGATTTTTATCTTCTTGCTGGCAGTGGTATCAGGCTTTTCAGTTTTCTTTGGGGCGGCCGGGTCAGTACATCCATATAGCACTGCGATACACCATGCCAAAAGGATGAAAAGCGATACACCTAATCGGTAGGGGCAGGGTTTCCGCAGTGCCCGCCTGTCCCCAAGCCGATTGCTGGCAAGCATCTCGTTTTTTTGGTTCGTAGTCGCGCAATTCACTGCGTATTCATAGAGGCCCGTCATGTCAAACTCCTTATTGTTCTTCCGTTTTATCCGCTTCATCGGCGGTTATCTCCCGAACTTCATCACCTCTTTTCAGTGCATCCGTCGCTTCGACAATACGGAAAATAGAAATCTTATCGTTCAGGATGTCAGTGACAGCCACAGTTCCGATTCTCCGTGGGAGGTATGTCAAGACTTCACCGGTGTCTACATCTCGGATTGGTTTACCCTTGCCATAGACAGCGAACAGCTGGTTGATAGCTATTCCCTTGTTAGATCCAATGTTGATATAGAGGTTATTCAGATCTTCGTTATCGACATATTGAATCTTGCCTGTGATGGGCCCGCCCTCAGTTGGGGCGGTTTCAGGTGCGGCTGTAGGTTGTGTTTCCCAGGGCGTAATAAAATTGGGGCCGACGTTATCGCGGAGTGCCAACACCACCTTGATTAACGCTTCATTCGTTACCATGCCCAGCAGCGTCTGGTTATAGTGGTGAGGATGTTCGTTATTCACGTCTGCCTGAGTAGTAGCAAACGAAATTTTGTTGAGTTCAGTTGGCTTGACAATCGGGCGTGGATTTTTTCGATGATTGTCCGATGTCTGTCCAAATGAGAGGTTCGTTCCCTCTTCTGTTACACTGGCTTCCAGAGAGGCGACTCTTGTACCGGCGTGCGTGTGGTCGCGACTCGCTGAAATTCGCGGTTGGGCAACTTCACTGCCGGACGCATTGTAAAATTTCATGTTAAGCTTCACCGTGGCACGGTGGAGAGAGCCCAGCACCTGGATGCCGGTCATGTAACTCATTGAAGTGGCTTGCCTAGTTTCCCTACCGCCTTCCCTCAGTGTGCGCGAAGCGTTGGTTTTTAACCTTTCCTGATTGAACTTCCGGATATCTCCCATAACAATAACATCTGCGTTGAGATGTTTGGCAAGTGTTGCGCGCTGTGCCTTATCTAACTTTTTCAAGTTGTGTCGAGAGAGCGTCATCTGTGCCATTGCATCCAGGAGTTCATCTTTGCTCACAGGTACGTAGACATTTGTTTCTACCAGTTTTCGGTTGAGCATCTTGGCAAACCCTGCCTCCAAATCCCACCGTTTCTTGGTGCCAAAGATTTTGCCGATGAATCCGGGGATACAGCCACAGCCGGTGGTGGAATCAAAACGACTGTGGTCCTCGAAATAGAGCACAGCGACGCGTTGCTTTGCGGTAGCATCGCTAACAGAGCTGATGCCGATAATGAAGTACAGGCTGAATCCCGCTAACAACAGATATGAGAAGAAGCGTTTCATTGGTTTTTAGCCTCCTTGTGTTTTGGGTGCTGTTTCTGTTTATTAGTTTACTAGATTACGGAATATTTATCAAGCGAATTTGTCTTTGATTGCCGCTTATGACAAAAGGGGCATGAAGTTTTACGAGAAAGTTGAATGTGTGGGGAGCAACACAGCTTTCGTCATCAATCGAAGGTGACATTATGCCCTTGTGTGACATTCAGGGTGTGAAACTTCATCCGAATCCAGGGGAGACGCGAGCCGAACCTTCACGCCATACCGGAGCAAGCTGTAAACGGCACGGTTTGCCTCGTAGAGCGTTTTGCTGCCGCTGAGGGCGGCCGCCTGTTCCACCTCGCGCAGCACTTTGGCGACGATGGCACTGTCATATCCACTGTCCTTGAGCCAATCGGCGAGCCGTTCCGGCACAACGTTGCGGTTCGGGTGGTTTCTGTTCCGCCTTTTTCCAAGATACACATAGCCTAAGGCATCTTGGAAAAAGGCGACGACGCGTTCTTGTGAGTGGCTTCCTTGTCTCCGATGCTGCACATGTGCTTATTCCTTTCTTACCGCCACTCGCGCCATTCCGATAAAATGTTGGAGAGTTGTCCCACGAGCGGCTGAATCTCACTGGCGGCTTGGGTGGCTTCTATCCGCGCGACAAACCGGCAAATGTCGGGAATACTTCGGCTGAGATGTTCAGAGAGGTTCCGAAATTTGGTTTTGGCTACCTCTGAATTCCTGTCGACAGCTAAGGCGTAGACAGCGTCCAACTGGTTCATTAAGTCCAAGAGTCCGCCTTTATGGATGCCGAGTTGTGCGGTATCCGCTTCGGAGAGTTTCCGCAACTTCCCCCACACCCATCCTTCTGGCGCGTCCGTGCCGGGGAGGAATAACACGCGCGCGGGGCGTTTTGCCGCTGCCTGAATTTTACCCTCAATGTCGCTATCGCCCTGGTCTCCATCAAGAACGAAGACGGTGTTTTGAAGTTGTCCGAATTTTCGGAGTGCTTCTGCATGCATGGGGAATTCGCTTGCGCTGGTGTCCCGCCCGATTCGCACCGATTCGCACTGGAGGCCTTCTCTCGGTATCAGCACATCAAAGATGCCTTGCAGCATGCCTTCCGCTGCCTCGTCTTCACAGAGCAGGTTGAGTGCATCCTGTGCGCGGCCGTAGAGCGCGTTCTGAATCACATCGCGATAGGCATCGCGCACCACAACCTGTCCCGAGGGTTCGTCCCGGTCCAGGAAAATCCGCCCATGCCGCGGCACCGAGTTGAGCACCACCGGGCTGTGCGTCGTCACAATCACCTGGAGGCTGTTCCGCAGTGCCAGTTGTTGCAACTGCAACATCAGCAATTGCTGCACCCACGGGTGAAGTCCGGCTTCCACTTCGTCAATCAGCACCAGTGCGCCCTCAAGTTGGGCGATTTCCTGAGACAGCCGCAGCAAGGCACGTTCGCCCGCCGCCATGTGCAACTCGGAATACGCAGCGCCGCCCTCTTGCGTTGCGAAGAGCAGGGTTTTGTTATCGCTGGATAGCTTGAGAACCTCCGCATAGCGGAACGGGAGCAGCTGTTGGACGAAATCAATCTGTGCTGGCGTTAACGGAAGTTCTTCCGGTCTGGATTTCTGTCGTGACATGCTGAGCACGCCGCGCACCTCCGCCGGATGGCTCAGGTTGCTGAGCGTCCGAAGATAGACGTGCCGCACCGGCTGCTTGGCACCTTTCCGGCCGAAGAAACTCCGGCTCCACCCCTTGCCGCGCCGCCACCGCATCTCGCGCGTGCCATCCGGTGTCTGATAGGTAAAATCCATCGTAACCCCTGCTATCACATCACCGGGGCCCCCGTGTTTTGGGCGATAATTCGGAAATACTGTCGATGGCACGAAGTCTTTTGTGCTCGCACCCGGCACCTTGTAAGCGCACGCTGCGGCGAAAAGCACCGTCGACTTCCCCGTCGCATTGCCGCCAGCGATAACGCTCACCGGATAGTCACATCTCACCCGCAAGTTCTGAAAGCCACGAATCCCATCAAGATGCATCTCCGATAGGAAATGCTGTAGATGCGGTTTCTTGCCTTGCAATCCATCCCAAAGTCCTTCTAAACGTTGCTCAATCATAAATTAAACCGCCTCTGCGCCCAAGAACGCCTTTTTCTGTATACAGAAAAAGCACAGGGTATTCACCCCTGCTTTGCAGGGGTTGCTACCACCTAACAAATATTGTATTACAATATTTGGCGTTCTTGGGCGAAGCTTTCTGATGTCACTAGCCGCACCCGGCCCGTCAGCATCTCCTGCATTATCCCCTGCTTAATGGCGCGCACTTTGTCCCTACGCCGCTCCAACGCCTCAATCTCGGCATCCATATCGGACAGGATACTGACAATCGCATTTTGTTCTCTGACACTCGGCACAATAAATCTAAAGTTCGCCATATCACGAGCATACAAGTGAAACCCTGTCGTCCCTGAAACCAGTTGCATCACCCGATTGTGACTCGCCCGGATTGTGTAAGCAAGAAACGTCCCATTGAGAATCTCCTCTGGGACACGGATAACCAAAATATCACCGCCAAGGATGACATCGGAGAGGGAGATACAACTATTCGTCAACTGGGTTTCTGCTCCGATTTTTCCGCATGAGGTATTTACCCCTGCAAAGCAGGGGAAACCGATACCCGGTTCAAAATCGGGTTTCTTTTTGGTTCTATGGCGTTTCTTGCCAATTAACGGATAGAAGCGAGCATGGTGCAAGACAAATCCGTTGAAAAACTCCGTGATGACACTGCGCGGTTGCGCCGCTTGCATCCACCCCGCCGCGGCGATGAGATAAACATCGTCCTGCATCACCTCGTCCCAATACGTCACGAGGCATTGGTAGACATCATAAGGCTCGAGGAGCGGTTGTGCGGCGAAGCGAACGAGCAAGTCTTCCGATAACGTCTCGATGATGTCCCGCGGTCGCCAGCTGTCGCAATGCTTGTGCGAGTCACCGCGTTGCGAGTGTGAAAAAAGTACTTATGACACTTTTGCACGAAAAGTTTATTCTGTCCGATTGACAGAAAGAATAATACCATGAACGGATTAAAGGTTCAACTCCAACAAAAAATCTGCTGCGCCCAAGAACGAGGTTGTTGTCATAACAACAACCCTATGACTTGTCGCTTGTTACGGGCAAGAGCACAACCTTCCTCGCGCCCACTCTCGCCTACGTGCGCAAATTTGACGGGGTGGTGCGGTTCAAAAATGAGGTAGCAGACACTGCAAAAAAAGCGAAATGGCGCGGTAGTACATGTCCATCCAGGGATAGGCTTCCCTGCAAAGTCTTTAAAAAAACATTCAGGAAGCGTTGACATTTCAATGGATTTGTGGTAGAATTCAGATGCATAAAGATTAGGATGATGCGAAAATGTTAGCGTCTTAAAAAACCGAAGAGCCAACCCTGCCCAAGTGCAGGAGACGCGCTGCCCTAAACTTTCCGGGAGAATATGTCGATGATTCACATTGCGGAACCGGTAACGCTTGATAAACTGTTACCACGGTCCAAAAGTTGTCTGAAGAGGAATGTGAGCGGCTGCGCGAGTCCCTGACAACGCCTCCGGCTGACGTGGTACCGGACACACTAACGGTTTCCGAAGTCCGAAGGGAATTTGAGGCAATCCTCGCACAAGCGAAGGATGAACCCGAAATAGAGTACGAGGTGCTACGTGACGCTCTTGACATTATGTCACGACTCGATGCGGCGGTGCCGTTCTATCAAAAGGGGCAGTAACCTTCGGCAGGGCCGCAGAGCCCGCCGGCAATCACCGTTTTGAGTTAGACGAGGTTTTCTCGGAAAGGGGCCTCTGGAAAATCGTTGAAATCGCTCCCGCGGCGGCATCGAAAGAGCGCATTGCGCACATCAAACGCCTTCGCGAATGGAACCGTAGGGTAACCAAGGGGGAGTAGCCTTGTTTTTTTGTGGAGAACCGAGATGCCCACCAGCAGTGCAAAACTGCCACCTGCCTCACCGAACAAAGGAGAATACGCATGGAAATAGTCGTCATCATTCTCTGCCTAGTTCTCGGCGGGGGATGGTACCTCTCCTACGCCGCCAAGCGCGAGATTCTTGATGAGAAAGCGCAGTTAGAGAAAGCACTAGCGAAGGAAAGGGATGCCGCCGAGAGTTGTCAAGCCGAGCGAAACCGAGCAGCGGCTGAATGCGAAAAGGAACGCCGGCGCGCTGACACCGCTGAAGCGGCCATCGCTAAGGCATGTCAACGAGCAGACGCTGAAAGGGACCGCGCACGAAACGCAGCTCTTCGCGCAGTCGATGCCCAAAATGAGGCAAGAGAATTAAGGAAGCGAAACGAGGAGCAAGGTGCCACTATTCACACTCTCCAGACACAGGGAAAGTCTATTCTTCATCGTGCCGAAAACGAAAAGCAGCGGGCGAAACAGCAAGTTACTGCAGAGAAGCTTCGGGCTGATGCGGCAGGGAAGCGTCTCAAGCATGCCGAGGCAGAGTTGAACGCCCTCCAAGCTGTCGTGCCACCGAATATCGTCAAGGCTGCCATGAAAGAAGTGAAAAATCAGGATGCTACTCCCAAGGGGCACATCGCGGCAGACGACACGGTAACAAATACCGTCACCGGTGAAGTGTTTAGGCCTGCGAAAACGAGAAGCGGCAAGATTATCGGGTGGATGAACTTGAGAACCGGAGAGGTGACAGAGAAAAGCCCCTTTGAGGGTGGAGACTTCCAGCGGAAGATGAACCTCTCCAGATAGCACAATAATTGCGCGCCCGCGCCGGAGACGCAAGTCCCCGCGATGTAGGCTTATCCACCCGCATTTGCCGCTTCCATGTCTTTCAGAATCTGCGCGATTAACGATTGGACTCACGGAATCCGCTCCTCGTCGGTAACGGTTTGCCAGACGACTCCGCTGTGAATCTCGAAGTATTCATGGATGAGTCTATCTCCCATTTTGGCCATATCCGACTAAGGTAGCATCAAGAACGTAGATATCAACAATGTCGATAACGAAGGAAACCGTCAACTGGCTCCCGGACGCATCTCTGCCAATGTGGACGATTCTCTCGTAAGGAACATTTCATGAGCAAAACTGAACACGCCTCAACACTCGTTTTTCCAACAGAAGAACCTTCTTTCGAGGAGGTATCCGCTGTCACAGGGTATCTTGAGGCATCGGGGTTTTCCGAGGCAGACCAGGGCTGGCTCGTTCGCCTCTTTCTCCGTCCGGACTGCTTTGGAAACCCCGATGACAGCACTCGGTTCAAAGACGATTTTGATGACTTTGAGATGGGACTCCAAACCGTCCTGAAGGCATTGAAAGAACTGGTGCCAGTTGCGGCAGACCGGCAAACCCACCTGGCTCTTCTCTTCAGCAAGCTGCTTGACCTAGGTCCCGGATTTGACAGGTGGTTTTTGCCCAACATCCCACTGAAGGAATCCCAGGAGATACCGGCGTGGGTGGGTGAATTCCAACGACACGCCCATTTCAGCACCGCGCCCCCGAATGTGCACAAACTCCTTGAGATAATAGACTCCATCAACGCGACTTTCTCTTTTGATAAACTGCTACCGTTCATTTTTCCGGAACCAGCAGGCGTGCCGCTCAACCAAATCGTCGAACTGGGACGCTTGAATCCCATTCAACGCCAAAGTTGGGGCAGCAACGATTTCAGAGACTCAAGCAAACTGGAATTCTGGCTCATCTGGCGTTTCCAAGCGAACACGGAACGTTGCAAAATCGTCCGCCTGCAGACGTTGCTCCCCGATTTTTCCGATGTGCCAGAAGCTGATTTAGGCGACAAAATCCTTGGACTCCTCCATGCAATCGGTTATGCCTTGAGTCAAGCACTCGGTCCCGGTCCTTCTTTGAACGAGGGATGGCAGCTTGTTGCGCGCGAGTTAATTCCCTTTTTGGAGTTGCTTGATGCGAAACAGCCCGATTCACATCAGGAACGCTCCGCCTTGCTCAAGGCATGGTGGCGATTGGGCAAGCTCATTTACGGGAGACACATGGGCGGGCTAGAAGCAGCACTTCCTGAAGCACTCAGCGGCCGGCTCATCAAGAGTGCCGCCCGACATCTCGGCATCTTGCGTTCAATCTTGAGGGATGCACCCGAGGTTTTCACCACAGAGCCTGTCTCTGACTTTTACCGGAAGGCGTTTGACATCTTGTTAGTCTTTGCTGCGCCGTGGCATCGGCTGAAACCGTTATTACTCGCCTTTAGCGAGATGAGAAAGCAAGCCGTTACGTCAGATCTGCGCGCGTGGCCCGAATACGGCAGCGACGAACCGCCGCCTTATCCTTACGCAGAGGTGCCGCACTGGATTGCCATCTCCATGTATCCGCAGAACTTACAAGACGAATTGGAACGGGACCCGCACTTGCAAAACCTGCGCGAAGCATTCGCCACGTTCTGCATCAGTCGACTCCAAACCCGGACAACATCCGAAACGACAACTTACACCGACACCGATTTTGTTGAACCGCGCCGCCCATGGAGACAGTGTTATGTGCAGGCAGTGGCGGCACTGCGTGTGAACCCCGGCGGACGGGCCCATCGCACCTTGTTCTGGCTCTCCCAGAAGGATCCGGACGCGACAGTCCGCGACTTCGCGAAAAAGGCGCACAAACAGATTCGGCAGTTGGACCGGCGCAAAGCCAATGTCGACAAGGGCGCGTCGCCTCGCCGGCCGTTGTTTGAGGCGTTTTGGTGGCTCCGGCAGGCACATCTCTCAACGCTCGGAATCCCTATTAATGAAGACGGTGCGAAGCGCACGCGTCGAAAAGAGTTGCACCGGACACGTGAAAAAGACGATCGGTTCCGATAGGAAAATCGTGGAGACTTTTTCACATTTTAACTTGACAAACGCCGCTTTTTGTGGTATCATTAATGTTGTCGAAAATAAATTTGACAAACGTCATTTTTTGTGGTATAATTTACATCAATGCCACTATGGAATTGGGAATTTTCACAAATTGTGGGAGAGACCTCGCATTAACGCTTGAATAGCGAACCCCTAGGTCTTGATACAAGGCGTTGACAATGCCTGTCCATGGTGCATGAAAATCCAACTGCGTCGCTTTGAGGCACTTTGCCGCTCTTCCGGTCCTGACGTTTCCCACGTTGGGAATCCTAACGGTTGGTATCCGAGTCGATCGGATGTTCATGGGATATAGTTTTGCTGCTGCCGTAAAATGGAGCACTTCACTCGCAAAGCCGAAGTTTCTAAGTTTGTTTTGTAGGTATTGATAACAACTGATTCGCTGACGCGTCGCACTTCGTGGTTTATTAGTCACACACCTGATGCCTTCTGGCATCTTGCTATGACGTGTCTCTTCAGACAGACTACCAATGTCATTTAAGAAAAGGAGCGAAAATGCTTACGCTGACTCATTCCTCTAAAAGTCTGACACATGTGCCAACCGTTTTTCCGTTGGACATTCCATCGGTTAACTACCATCTCTTGTGGCAGTGCAACATGGATTGCGGGTTCTGCTTCGCCCCCTTTCAGGATGTGCGACACGAGATGAGCCTATCCAAAGGGCACTTGCCCGAGACAAAATGCCTCTCAATCATCGACCTGCTCGCCGATGCCGGTTTCGAGAAACTCAACTTTGCCGGTGGTGAGCCCATGTTGTGTTCCTTCTTGCCGAACCTCATCCGGCGGGCAAAGGCACGCGGCATGGTTACCTCCATCGTCACGAACGGTGCCAAACTCACCGATGCCTGGCTCGCCGAAATGCGCGACAGCCTCGATTGGATTGGACTGAGCATTGATACCGCTGACCCGGGAAAACTAGTCCGTCTCGGCCGCGCGATTCGTGGCAAAACCCCAATGAGCGAGGCAGAATATCTGCACATCAGCCGCGAGATAAAGCGACAGGGGATCCGCCTGAAACTCAACACTGTCGTTACCTCGGAGACATGGCAGGAAGATTTCACCGACTTCATCCGGGCCGCACAACCGGAACGGTGGAAGATTTTCCAAGTTCTCCCTATCCACGGGCAGAACGACGCGCATATTGACAAGTTCGTCGTCACTCCGGAACAATTCAAAGCGTATGTCCAACGCAATCGCCGTGTTGAAGACGATGGCATTCTTGTTGTTCCCGAGACGAACGAGTTGATGACAGGAAGCTACGTGATGATAGACCCCGCCGGTCGCTTTTTCGATAACTCGAAGGGTTTCCATACCTATAGCCGCCCGATTCTGGCGGTTGGGGTTGAAGCGGCACTGAAAGACATCTCAGTCGATGCCGAGCGGTTTCTGGAGAGGGGTGGGAAATATGACTGGTAAATTCATTGTCATTGAGGGACTTGACGCGACAGGCAAGTCCACGCTGGCGCAACGGTTGGCGGTGTGCCTCCATGCTACACTGCTAAAAACGCCGACACGGCTGGAGGCTCCCGCATTCTTAACCGGAGATCTCCGGGCACACTTTGACGAGCAGCCCCCGGCGCAACGGCGCGCCTACTACCGCGCAGCCTGTCTCATCGGCAGCGAGCAGGCAGCAATTGCCTTGCAGAAAGGGCACGTTGTGATGGACCGGTACTGGACCAGCACGGTGGCCTTCGCTGCACTCGATGATGGCGTGGATATTGTTCAAGAATGGCAAGGACGGTATCCACCAGAACTCCGCAAACCCGACGCGGCTATCCTCCTGACGGTAGACGAGGAACATCGCGCGGAGCGGATGCACGGGCGTGGCGAGCCTGTCACAACTGAAGAGCACAACCTTGCAGCGGACATTGCCCGCCGTGAGGCAGTGCTGCAGACGTATCGGACGTTCAAGCCCATTGAGATTGACACAAGTCATCTCGATGCAGATGCCGTGCTTGAAGCGGCACTCACAGCTCTGCACGAGTTCGGTATCACGGCGTGAATTCGCGCCTCGGTGCTTCCGCGCACAGGATATCAAACCGAGCCCTATAAGAAAGGAGGTGAGAAAAATGGCGAAATCACAAGGTAACCGCAGCGGCGGGAGAAGTCGTCCCCAAAGCGGTGGCCAAGGTGGAAGCCGCGGCAGAGGTGCCGGCGGGTGGCCGAGCAAAACCGGCAACCCGTCTGGTGGCGGAAGAACTAACGCCCCTGCCAAAGGCGGAAAGGGTAAATAAGAGGTGCTAGGTATTGCGTCGGTAGGTTTTATCGGCGCAATACCTACGCCTATCGTTATGAGTGAATGCGCTGAACGCTTTGAGGCTCAATAGCCTCATGCGGATCCCTTTGGGATTGCGCACATCCGTATCCGACACAGAAGAAAGTTCTGTTGTCAATCGTGAGAGGAAACCATAATGATGATTACTTTCTGGGGTGGTGCCAACGAAGTTGGTGCCTCCTGCATGTTGATTGAAATTGAAGAATCTCGCATCCTTGTGGATGCGGGCATCCGGATGGGCCCCGGGCAAGACACGCAATTGCCCGATTTGACAGCGTTAGAGCGGCATCGTGGCAGGTTTCCTGATGCAGTCCTCCTGACGCACGCACACACAGATCATACGGGCGCACTGCCGGCATTGGAGTGCATATTGCCTGCCGGGGTGCTTACGTACTGCACACCGGCAACCAAGGCGATTACGAAGGTCTTGCTGGAAGATGCTGTGAAACGGCAACGTCGGGAGGGAGAACAGCGGGGGGAGGAGCCCCTGTATCCTCCCGAAGCGGTGCCCGCGGCATTGGCACGCATGGTGGATGTGCCGTGGCGAGAACCTGTCCCGATTTGCGGCGGTGCCTTGACAGCGACATGGATTCCTGCCGGCCACATTCTCGGCGCAGCGATGATTTACATTGAGGGGCAGCGAGAGAGCCTCTTGATAACCGGGGATGTGTCCGTCGCCAATCAGCGGACGCTGCCCAACCTTGATGTGTTGCCAACAGGGTGCCGCCCTGATGTGATGGTGATGGAGGCAACCTATGGCAACCGCCAGCACAAGAATCGCGCGGAACAAGAATTCGCACTCGCGCGGGATGTAGCCGAAACGATTGCCGCGGGCGGCAAAGTGCTTATTCCTGTCTTTGCCGTAGGACGTTCCCAGGAGGTGCTTCTGGTTTTAAAGCGCGCGATGCAGCGCAACTGCGTTCCGGAGTTCCCCGTATATGTTGACGGGATGGTGCGGCGAGTCAATCAGGTGTATTCGGACTTTTCCGCTGAACTCACGTCGTCCCTGCGACGCAAAGTCAAACGCGGTGAAGACGTTTTTTATTCAAAGACGATACGCCCGGTCTCCTCACGTGAAGAAAGCGATAGCATTCTGTCGGGGGAGCCGTGTTGCATCGTGGCATCTTCCGGGATGCTGGTAGGCGGCATGTCGAGTTATTATGCCGAATACCTCGTCCAAGCACCGAAAAACCTGATTGCAATAACGGGCTATCAGGCGGAAGGGACACCTGGCCGCGCACTGGAACAAGAACGGGTGTGGACATTGGACGACGGAACGTCCGTGAACGTTGCGTGCAAAGTGACATCTTACTCACTTTCTGCACACGCGGACAGCAAGGAACTGACAGGGTTGGTTCAGCCAGTGCAACCCCGCAAGTTGTTTCTCGTCCACGGGGATGATGCGGCGCGAGCAGCGTTAGCTGAAGCCGCGCGCAGCGCGGTTCCAAACGTGGAGGTGACACTCCCCGAAAATGGCCGCGTGTATTCTGTCAGGGAACACCCCGGCATTTCACGCGGGAAACACTTCGCGAATGACAGGATTCTGGCGGAGTTGTCTGACCATCTCCTTCAAATCGGGTACACGCGGTCGTTTGCCGCGTGGGAATTGGCCGAGATGTGGTTCGGCACGAGCGCGATGACACGCCTCAAGGAAGCGTTCTTGCAATGGTGCCTGTCGTTAGATTGGCGGTTTTTTGCCCGCGACCGCGATGTGTTTTACCGACGGCGGCAGGCGTAAAGGCTGTCCAACAAAAGCGGCTCTCCGGCAACGTTGTCGGAGAGCCGCTTGATTTCGTGGACATCGCGTGCGGGAGCTCGCGCCGACACGAGTGATGAGATTGGTTGTCGCAGTGCATCTGCCACATCCCTAAGTCCCGCCGGAAGGCCCACCGAGAAACACCCGCCGATGCGTCAGCCTCACCGCAGTGCTGTGGGTTTTACTTGCAACCCTGCAGTCTTGCCTACGTGCAGGACCACAACGGTGCCGAGTGCAAATGATTCGGGCAAAATCAACTTTTGCAATATCCTGCGCCAAAAAACACATTCGTCAAAAATGTGGATTTGAGGTAAATGAACAGCGTGATGACGTATTGGCGGTATCTCGCGACTATTTTTTTGTTTGCAAATATTTGCGGTTTGTAGTAGACTGCACACAAGGTGAACGGTGTTATCAGGGCACCGGCTCGTGAACCGTCGCTGCTGATAGGCGACACTCGGACTCTTACGCTGTTCTGAAGTGCACAGCGCACCCTTCACCCAGAAAAAGCCGAGATGCTTCGCATGCGTTTGTAATGGTATCTACCCCGCTTTGCGGGGAGAATACCACCGCGCTTGGACCTGAAAGCAGGTAGTCAACGCGACATTGGAACACCTCGTGCAACACTTCTAAGTGTCCAGAGGAAGCAGCCATGGTAACTTATGAGCAATGGAACAAGGCAATACTCTCTTACTTTTTTGAAGAGTGCGAGCCCAATCAGATTGTCTTTCTGGAAACAAATGAGGAAACGCTTGCTGACATCGCTGCGTTTGCCAACTTCAACATCCCAGATGCTGCTGAGAGTCTGAAAAGGGCTGTCAAAGACAAAGTCGTTTTTGGCCATCAGGTTCGCCTGTTGCCAATCCGTCCAAACCCACTCTACCACCCCTCGGCAGACGCTTGGGAGAAAGAGCCGCCCCAAGTCGCCTTTCTTGCGTTGTCTGTGCTGGCTGCAAGCTTCATGGACGCTGAAGGGCACTCCATATCGCCTCATAACTACTATATCCGCCTCAACGAAGTCCTATTCGGCGAATTAATCCCGAATGCACCACATGGCTTTAACCGCAGCGATTTTGGTAAGTTATGGAAACACCTTCAGCAGTGGGCACAGGAGCACTATGAGGTAGAACTCCACTTGAGCGAAGGGCCATCGAACCGCAAGTATGTTTGGTATCCGATTTCGCAATGCCTCATCAGCAAACATGACCGGCGCGCCGTCTATCGTTTTTTTCGCAACGAGCACCTGACACCGTTTACAGCCATTCCGGAGAAGCAGCTCGCAGTGGCCTTTCGCAGGTTCCTGGCCTCATCGGCGGTGGTATCTGCCCCGCAAAGCGGGGTAAATACCCTCGTGACGAAAATGACGCGGTATCTTTCCCATGAAGCCTACAAAGAGTCTATTCTCCGCCAAGTGAAATCACTCTTGACGCACTGGGACGGCCACATTCCCCCGGCACTTTCGGACCCGAGGCACACACGTGCAGCCATTGCCGTCGGACTGCGCTTCGACCCGGTTGACAACGACAACCTAGAAATTCGCTATTGGCTTCCAAGACGTGGCAGGAGTGACATCGACTGTAAAAGCAATCTGCTAGGCATCGAACGTTTACAGACATCCGCCCTCGAAAAGTGGTTTCGTCCGGTCCCCGACGATAAGGACACATTCTGGCAGTTGACAGAGCCCCTACAATTGCAGACAGACGAAACCCACATCGTCATTTATACGCTAAGCCCTTCCGATATCTGGGTTTTCCGTGAAGATTCCGAACGCGACGATAACTGGATTTCTCAACGGAATATGCAGTTGTACGAAGAGCACTTGATAGTGTGCCGCAAAGAACAGGCTCACCGGGTTATCAATTGTCTCAAACAGACTTATACACAGGAGAGTGAAAAGCCAAGGCCCGTTCGTGTCAGAGGGAACCAATGGAACGGTTGGCTCTATTTGCGCGTGAAACCCACGCAACTCTGGCGTTGTTCTGATCCGGAACTTTGGCACCTCTCCGTTGAGTCCAGTAAACAGATGCGTCTCATTGGCGGGCTATCCGCGAAAGACCGGGATGGGCGCAGGGGTTACCTTGACTGCTGTCTTCCAACGGTTTTCGTCCCCGAGCTCGGATTCCCCGATAGCGAACCTTTGAAGGTAGACTCGCAAGAACTGCCTATAGGAGCAGATAGACTTGTCTCGTTGGAGAACACCCTGGAACCGGGAGTCCATCAAATGTCTTACGGCCGTCAAACACGGGAACTCCGGGTGATAACGCCCGAACGTTCGGCGGCGCATCAAAACCAAACCTTAACCGCTGCCTTATCCAAAGACACAGCAAGCCTACCGACTTACGCTGTAAAAAAGGTTCCGGAGCTGGCGGCAGCACCGGGCCTATGGCTCGCCGGCGCGAAGTTCTTCGGTGCAAACATCCCGGAAACAACCTGGGATGATGTGCGCGAGCCCCCCAGTCAAGAAAACGATGACAAGGTGAAATCCCCGGCAGACCTCCTTTCCTCTGTCGTAAAGGTTGCCATCGCTCTCAAGAAGGGGGATGCTGAAGTGCCGGCATGGTGTGACACCGCACTGGAACACCTCGAGCAGAACGTTGCATTGCGCGCACTTGTGGAGAAGAAATTACGGGACTACCGCGGAACGGCTTTGTCGTATGCCGAACTCTGCGCACGTGTCAGCGCACGTGGAGGGCAATAACTATGCCCATGGAAGCGAAACCGTATCCTGAAGCGAAACGAACGGTTTTAATCGGACGGGAGGTGTCTGATTTTATAGCGTTCTTGGAGGAGATAACCCACGGAAAGCAGGTTATACAGAAAAATCTGCTTCAGTATAACATCCCCGGATTTCGGCCGGGACATGCTCCCCTCACACAAACCGTCCAACGCTTGAGATCCCAGTTGAAAAGAGAGCGAACCTACCCTGACTCTGCCAGATGGCATGCATTCAAAAACGCTTGGAAGCATTGGGTCGGCTCGCACCCTGAATTAAACAACATCTTGTCTGAATTGGTTGACAATGCGGCCGATTTTGATGAGAACGGCCAGTGCGTCAAGCCACCGAATAGCGAACTCGATCGTGAATGTTTTGAAATCTTGCTAGCAGCCAGCCTTGACAACCGCATCGCTCGGGAGACGATTCAACGCTTCTACGAGTATGGTTACTTTGAGGCAGACGAACAGATTGAGGCCCTCATCGCAAAAGCACGCCCGCGCGAAGAGATTGAATTCAGACAGCGACAGGCAGCACTTCCTGATGAGATTGACGAGTTAGCTGACACTGTCAACGCCCTTTCCGATAGGGTTGACGCGTTAGCTGACCCTGTCAAATCCCTCGCATCACGAACGCCTACCGAGGCCCCTGCTAACGGAGCAGCACAGGAACTTGACCGGCGCATTGCCGAAGTGTGTCATGATTTGAACGACTCTAAAGCGCAGCTCAAGGAAGTCACTGGGCAAATCTCAGCCGTTGAATCTTTTGAGGCACGGCTATCCAAAACGGAGTCGAGTGTTACCCAAATCGTCAACCTGTTGAGGCGGATTGGTTCGCTGGAGGCCCGAATTTCCGAACTCACAACATCGGTTGAGCGGCTTGATTCGCTGGCATCCGAGGTTTCCGAGCTCCAGACATCGGTTGCATCGTTTCCAACTAAACCTTCTGCAACCGAATTCGCCAAACTAAAGCAACAGGTTGGTGAATTGGGAAGGCAAGCGCGGCAGATGCCGCAGGATATTCACTCTTTGGCAACGCGGCTGGACGCGCTAGACGAAGCAGTTGCTGACATCAAAGCCCGACTCCAGCCAACAACCAGTGAGCCACAAATCGCGTATCAAGCCTTACAACTTGCGGAAGGTTATGCTGCGAAACTGGGACCTGAAACAAGGTACTACGACAATGAGAGGGACTACCTGGAGCGTCTAGCCTTTGGCCTAGAGAGGTTCGGTATAATAGGTTCCAACGCAATAGGGGAGGAAACGGCGGCAGCACTTCACATTGCGTTAAAAGCCTTCTTGGTCCTTGAGATTGCCGACACCCGAGTCATTGAAGTTTGGCGGCCGATATGCGGCAATCACCTGCACGTCACAAAACTCAACGTAGAAATGGGGTGGCTCGGAGTGCAGGACTGGTTTCCCACGCTCTTTTCGCAAGAGTGTTTTTCGGAAGAATTGGCGCGAATGGACATCAGTGCCTCCATCGAAAAGATGCTTGAAACAGGCAATATGCCGTGGGCAATTCACCTAGCGAATTACGACCGGTCATTTCCGGAAAGTTATCTTCCCTCGTTTCTGGAATGGATCCGTCGACACTCGCGTCCGAACAGCATTAAAATTTTTCTCACGCCTTGTTCGGGGACAAACCGGTGTGAAACGAACGAGGATATTTATACCTGGGTGGCACGCCTTCCCAAACCACAGGCGCAAGAACCGGCTACGGCACGCAAGTTGAAACCTGAGGATGTCGTCACATTATCAGCGTGGGAATCCTGGTGTCGTCCTCATGCTGATACCGATGAACATTTAGATTTTCTGAGACAACTCCAACAAGCAATCCAGAACAATGGCATGTCGGTACCCCAACCGATTTTTCGGGATATTCAACAGTATCTTCGACTCTCACAGGAACTATTGGCGAATACCCGCGCTTTGGATTGGGCGTTGACGCTTCGCCTGCTCCCGTGGCTCGGAAATAGACATGAGTTCATCAATGCCGTGCAAACGCTCATCGATAAGGAACGTCGAGAACTCCCGCATTTCCAAGAGGGACTGCAGCAGGCGCGTGAGGAGGCATGAGCCGAATGGAAACAAATGTCTTTGATACTCTCCTTCATTATCTCTCCCACGTAGGCAAGATGCGGTGGGAAACATTCAAAGAGGCAGTCAACCGCGTGACAGGAAATCAACAGCATCTCAAGTATGCTACGACTTACCTCAAAATCCTGGCGCGGTTAGGGCATCTTGATTACAATCCGACGAATTTGTCGGGGGATGGTGTCGTTATTGCCCCCGCGGTGCTCGTTGAGACAGCCGTAGCAAATCGATATGTTCTCGTAGGAAGTCGCACGCCGAGTTTGCTGAGGGCACTCCAAACGTGTGTTGCTGCAGTTGGCGGAGAAGTTCAATCAATTTCAAAACGAGATGCCCCGACAACCATCGTCCTCAGCGAATTGTCAGACAGAATTCTCTCGGCCGTGGAAAGGTTAGACATTCACGTCAGCCGTGCATTTTCTGCGAGGTTGTCAAACGTGCTCCCGGTGCCAAAACGCACCAGTTTCCCGCAAGACACCACTTCGCTTTTAGACTTACAAGACAAATTTAATCCGCGCACCTTGAAATATGAGCCAGACACTTCGCAGCTGCGTAGCGACGGACTTTACAAAATCGCCCAACATGGGCCTGCCATCTACATCTTAAAAACGGGGGCAGACCAGCGACGCGTCCCGCGTGACTGGGGTGAATGGCAGGTGCTTTCCAGAACGCCCGGATTGATTGCTTATGAGCGGGAAACGCGAACGTGGCGTGTCAAGCGCAACTTGCGTCTGCCGCTCATTGTCGAACGGTGTGCAACGCTCTGCTCCGGTTTTCCGCCAAAATGGGAAAATCGGTTCACTTACTATCCCGACGTGCCAGCCGGCGTTGCATACCGATTAACCAAATCGCTTTATCAGAAGTGGGAGGCAGTTTGATGCAAGAACCCTTTAAGACTTATGAACGCCTTTGCGATGCTTACATTCGCTACATCCAGACAGCCCTGGGGTTCAATAGCGATACATTAGAGGCAGAACGCGACCGGCTGCTCCGGGAACCGGGGCTGATTTTCCAAGAGCCGCGGTTTGAACCGATTTTTCCTTACCCTTCCTCTGAGAAAACTTTGGCGCAGTTGTGCCAAGTGCTGCAACTCGCTTCCGAACTGGGCGACTTCCTCGCGCAAGGCGGTGAAGACGGCCTCGCGCCGAGGGACCGTCCCCTCTACCAACACCAAGCGGCAGCCATCAAGGCATCGAGTTGTGAAGGCAAAGATGTCGTCGTCACAACTGGCACAGGTTCGGGAAAAACAGAGTGCTTCCTGCTCCCAATCTTCAGTTACCTCATCGATGAGTCGCAAAACTGGAACGATTACGGGCATCGGAACGCCAACCACCCATGGTGGCGCAAGGGTGAGCGCCTCATTGGCACACGTGTCCCTCAACGTGAAGGTGAGAATCGGCCCGCTGCCATCCGTGCGTTAATTTTGTACCCGCTGAACGCACTTGTTGAAGACCAGCTCATGCGGCTTCGGCGCGCTTGTGATAGCCCAGCATCGCGCCAGTGGCTCCATGACAACCGTGGCAACAATCGGTTTTATTTTAGTCGCTATACCGGTTTGACACCGGTTCCCGGCCCCGAAGAACAGAAGACTCTCAGAAAACTTCGCACCCAACTTGACAAACTCCGTATCCAAGCCGAAAAGGTTGCAGACGCGGAGGAAATGCGTTATTTCTTCCCTTCCACCGATGGAGATACGGCGGAAATGTGGGCGCGGTGGGACATGCAAGACCATCCGCCGGACATGCTTATTACGAACTATTCGATGCTGAACATCATGCTCACCCGCGACTTGGAACAGCCGATGTTTGAAAAAACGCGAACATGGCTTGAAAACGAGGAGAGCGTTTTCCACCTCGTCGTGGACGAATTGCACTCGTATCGTGGGACAGCCGGTTCTGAAGTAGCGTATCTGCTGCGGACGCTGTTCGATCGCCTGGCCCTCGAACCGGATTCGCCGAAGTTGCGGATTATCGCGTCCAGTGCCTCCCTTGACGGTGAAGAAGGACAGGAATATCTCCGTCAATTTTTCGCGAGGCAACGCGCATTCAAAATCATCAGGTCCGAACCGTTCCAAGATCGAAGTGCCGAACTCGGGAAGTGCCTCCAACACGCGGAGAAGTTTGAGGCGTTCGATAAGGATGAAGATGCCACACCGTTAGACGAAATCCGGGGCGAACTCGAGCTTCAGTCGGCCGTGGGGCAGCTTTGCAACCATCATGGAAAGTTGCATGCCTCAACGATTGAAGAAATGGTTGAAGCCGCCAATCGGGTGAGCCCAACGCCCCTCTCCGATTCGACTATCCGTGGCATCATTCGCTATACGATTCGACAGAAGGATGCGAACGAAGAGCGTGCGTTGTTGCCGCTCCGCGTCCATTACTTCTTCAAAAACTTTGAAGGACTGTGGGCATGCAGCAATCCCAATTGTCAGGACAGCACCCACGATGCGCCCATCGGTAAACTGTTCGCAACCCGGCGGGTTTTGTGTGATGCCTGCGGTTCACGGGTTTTAGAGTTGCTCACTTGTGAAACGTGCGGCGAACTCTTTCTCGGCGGCTATAAGGAGCAAATCTCGGAGAAGTCTTCGGGGTGGTACCTCAGCGGCGACTCTCAAGAATTGGCAGGGCTGCCTGAAAAAGGGATTCGGGATCGGCGCTACGATACCTACGCTATCTTCTGGCCGAGAACCGACACGCCGCAACGCAGCACCTGGGAGAAATCCGGTCTCAAAAGGCGTTGGGCATCCGCCCAGTTCTCCCCTACTGCTGGGACACTTATTCCTGACTCGGCGTACTCTAATGGGCACTTCTACAAAATCGACAATTCAGAGGAATCGTGCTCAGAGATACCCAAGTATTGTCCACATTGTGACGATGCATGGGAATTACCGGGAACGCCGAAAGTGCTTTTCAACGGCAAGGAACAGGCACGTTCACCGATTCGTAACATGGGCACAGGTCTGCAAAAAGTTATCCAGACCCTCACCCAAACTTTGCAGGCCCCTGTGAAAGAGCCCTCAAAGCGAAAGACGATTATCTTTTCTGATAGCCGCCAAGATGCAGCGAAATATGCCGTTGGAATCCAATGGGCACACTATCAGGACATGATTCGCTTGATTGCTGTTGACGCAATGAAAAAGCAGGTGGGACATGAAGACTTGGAAACCCTGCGTCAATTCCAAAATGGGGAAGTTGAGTTTCGGCCTGCCCGGAAGGCCATTCGTCAACTCCGCGAAGACTTCCCACATCAACAGCCATTGCTCAATTCGATTGAAGATGCGTTCTATGACAACAAACCGCTGACAGCCGCTCAGAAGGCTCAGTTGGCAGCATTAGGAACTAACTATCTATTCACCTCTCTCCAAAAGCATTGCTTTGAGGCGTTTATCAATCTGGGCATGAATCCCGGGGGATACGGCGACAAGGTTGAACGTTCCTCGGGAAAAGGGAAGTGGGAGGAGATATGTGACTGGCGCGCGCTGCCAGTCACACTCCGTCCCCCAAATTTGCTTGAACCGCACCTCGAACGTCTGATAAAGGAAATCGAGTCGGAATTTAAAAAGGTGATTACCGAACGAATTCTTTTTGCGCGGAAAGACATGGGATTAGAGGGATTAGGGCTCGCGTGGTGTGAACCTATTATGGATTCGGACAAGTGGACATTTCGCGCAGTGGATGCTGCTGAAATGATGTCTGCTGTCACCCGCATCCTCGGCGAGCGGAGACACACCGAAGTCTACCGCCCTTACGACGAACAAACGAGTCTGCCCCGGTTCCTTCATGACTACCTGGTGAAATCCGCAACCCAACTTGGGTGTGATGAAAACGAACTCACGAGTGCCGTTGCCGCGCAGATTGACTCTTCCGACAGTTTTAAGCGATACCTCCTCCGCGTTGAAGCCTTGAACCTCCGTTCACCTGAAGGAAAACTTTTCCGGTGTGCGAAGTGCAGGCGTAAGCACCTTTACAAGGCAAGCGGCATTTGCACGAACACGAAGTGCCTCGGCGCATTAGAGCCCGTTGACAAACAAACCGATGACTTGGAACAGTACGGCGGCTACTACGCGTATCAAGTCGATGCAACAGGGCTTGATATAACTCCCTACCGTTTCCATTGCGAAGAACTGGTAGGACATACCGATCCTGAGGAACGCCCAAACCGACAGCGGTGGTTCCAAGGGGTTATCCTTGGAGATGAAAATCGCTTGACAGCCGAGATCGATCTGCTCAGCGTGACGACAACGATGGAAGCAGGTGTCGATATCGGCTCCCTTTCCATGGTGCTCATGGGGAATGTCCCGCCGCAACGCTTCAACTACCAACAGCGCGTTGGAAGAGCGGGACGCCGCGGAGAACCACTGGCGTATGCCTTGACGCTCTGCCGCTTGCGCACCCACGATGATCACTATTTCACCCACACCGGGGAAATCACAAACGCCGAGACACCCCCGCCCTATCTCGATTTGCGGAGTCCCGACATCATCAAACGAGTCCTGGCGAAGGAGATGTTGCACCACGCCATCTCACACCCTGCGGATGCCGGCGAGAAAAACGTCCATGGTGAATTCGGGAAAATCTCCGACTGGGCAGCGAATCGAAAAAAACTCTCGCAATGGCTCCAGACGCATCCCGAGAAAATCAAGCAAACGGTGCGCATGCTTGCTGCGCAGACAGCACAAGCCATCGCGAACCAAACCGATGAACTTATCGATTGGGTCCGCAAAGACCTGGTGAGAGAAATCAATAAGCGAGCGGATGAACATCCCTTTGATGAAGACGAATTGAGCCAGGCCCTCGCAGAATCGGGATTGTTGCCGATGTTCGGTTTTCCTACCGGCGTTCGGCTCTTGTACCATCAACAACCGCGCAGTGCCAACGCGCCGCCGACATCCGGGGTCGTTGACCGGGACCTTGAAATCGCCATTAACCAATTCGCGCCCGGTTCCGAGACGGTGAAGGACAAAAAAATCCACACGTCTATCGGCATCGTCTCCTACAAACCAGACAGGGGCCGCCTTGTATCTGAAAGCGGCATCGCGCACCGGCACTCAATTGGGTTCTGTGAGAGCTGCAAAGCCATTTTCACCACTCAGGAGAACGGCACGAACTGTGACATCTGTGGTTCAGAGGCATTCAAACGCATTCAAGCCGTTGAACCGAAAGGGTTCCTGACGAATTTCAGTCCTGACGATGCCCATGAGCGTTTCAGTTGGGCACCGAGAGCTACCTATTCACGCCTCCCATCGGATTCGGCGGCGGCCTTGGAAACAGACCTTAATTTTCGCTGGGGGACAGAGAGTAAACTGAAACTTTTCTCCATTAATACCAATGAAGACCGGTTATTTGCCCTCCAAAAACAGCGGAAAAGCGAGGCACTCGTATCGGCCGAAGTCTGTCAGGAATTAGCGCGGAAAAATGAACGATACGCCTTCAACGAGGAAAACGACTTAGTCGGAAACACGCAGAAGGTCGCGCTTTACGCCGCCAAAACCACGGACGTGCTACTCATCGAGGTAGACGAACTTCCCATCGGTATCACGCAAGACCAGGGGAACGTCTATTGGCGAGCCGCGCTTTATTCCTTCGGTTTCCTCTTCCGTCAATTCGCAGCCGCTCGCCTAGATATCTCCTCAAGCGAACTGCGAGTTGAACTGCGGCCGGTGCTTGATAAAGACAGCGGCACTACCAAACAGCAAATCTTTATTGCTGACGCGTTAGCCAATGGCGCAGGATACTGTCGCTACCTCGGCGAACAGGATGCCAACGGCGAACCCCGCCTCGTTCAACTCCTCCGCGAAATGACCGGTCCGACGAAGCCCTTTGCACGCGAATTGATTGCCCATGGCACCGAGTGTGACTCGTCTTGTTATAGCAAAGGCTGCATGCGCGACTATGCTAACATGCCCTATCATCCGTTCCTAGATTGGCGGTTGGGACTGGATGTCGCGCGACTCTGTCTCGAGAAAGACTCTCCGTTAGCCCTCCAAGAGGATGCCTGGGCCTCCCTTGTGGACCGGGTCGCGAAGAATCTGGTAGCACTCCGCCCGGGACTTGAGCCAAAGGAGCGTCACGGCGTTCCTGTTTTTGAGATGCGTGCTGAGAAGAAAGCCTTCATTTTGCATCATCCGCTCGCGGAGACAGACGATTGGGTGGGACCTCGCCTGGCCGCCGCGCGCGCTGACTTTGATGACACCGAGGCCGAAGTCCGATACATCAACATTTTTGATGCCATCCGACGTGTCAGTCACGTGATGAATACGCTAAGGGGAAAGTGAGATGAAACTGCAACCACTCCCCAGACTCCAACCGATTACGAACTTATCCCCAACTCTGTTCGCAACCCTAAAGCAATGTCCGTTGCGGGCAGGCCTTCGCCAAGCCAAAGCGCAACAGACAACTCGCACGCCAAAAGCCGCACTGCTCGGAACACTCGTGCATCGCGTGTTAGAAAAAGCGCGTTCAATGGGGAAAGACCGCGAAAATGCCCGGGAGCAAGCCTGTCAACTCTGGGATGAAGCTGTGAGCGACATCGAGAAAGCATTGCGCCATTCGCCGCTTGACAGACAGGCGTTGCCGATTCAGAAATGGCGAAAATACTTCTTGCTACGCGAACGAACGCTTCGGAGATGCCAAGAAATCATGGCACGTCAAGGGACTTATGAGACACAGGTTGTCGCGAGCGAAAGCGAATTCAGGGGTATTCAAGATGGGTTCACTGGGAAACCAGATCTTGTCCTTCGCCGCCCCAGCGGCCTCGTAATTGTCGATTACAAGAGCGGCGAACTCCCCGATGCATCGCCCGCTCGTGAAGAAAGGTTTTCGTCAATTCAGTTTCTGCTCCGATTTTTCCGTTGTCAAAATCGGGTTTCTTGTTAATCAAGCAAAGTGATTCCTGTTGAGCTCGACAGGCAGAAAGGAGCAGCAGAAGCAGCAGAAGCCCAGAACTTACGTGAAACGTATAATAAGAAAGTACCAGCCCGTGATGCACCTGCCACCTTCGCGCAGTACGCCGCCGAAGGATGTTCGCTTTGTGAATTCAGAGGGGCTTGCGACACGTTCTGGAAAAACAGCCCACCGCCCGAACCGGGGACAAACCGGTATGGATGCTTGAACGGCCAACTGTTACAGATTGCATCGGTAGGCCACCGGCTGAATAGCCTTGTCATTCTGTGTGAAGGCGCAGACGGTGCGTCACAGCGATGGGAAATTACCCCGCTTTCGGTTGAACAGTTTGGGACGCTAGAAGCGTTGAGACAAGGTGATATTGTCAGAGCGATTGATTTTGCAATAGACACTGACGGGGCCTACCGTGCCAAACCGACACAAGCCGCTGTCATCTGGAGTTTCTCACTACAGGAAAACAGGGGTTGAGTCGTGCTGTCGGCGTAGGTTTCGTTACAACTGGCTTGCGCGAGTTTCAAGTAGGGCGCGATGTATTTGTCGGTGCGGTATCCCGCCAGGTGACATCGCGGTGAATGTGCCAGCGTTGTTGCATCATGAACGTGACAGAAGTGTGAAAACGTAACCTTCACTATTCTGTTGAAATATCGCGCAACATGTGGTATCATCTTCTTAGACGACATTCACTTAAATCTTCACCAACAACTCGCGCCTTGCAAGATATGGAATCCGAGTTGTTGGGCAAAGGGCAGCACCCTGTCTGTGGGAGGGTTTTGCGGCTAAAAGGGTATCACCCCGCAAAGCGGGGAAAATACACCTGCGCCCAAGTTGCGCGTGAATGCACGTCGCATTTGGGCGCAGTGGTATATTACCCCTGCAAAGCAGGGGCTGATACCATTACGCCGCAAAAAGCAAGCAACTTTTTTATTTCTTACTTATGCAACGTGCATTCTAACCCCGACTCCCTTACCAAAAAACAAGACAAATCGGGTTAAGTTCGTACTATCTTATACAAAAAAAAATAGGAAAGGATTCTTTATGTCAAAAAAGCCGCATCATTTTTTACACGCATGGATGTCCCTCGTGCTAGTTGTGCTGAGCGTTTTCTCTGGATGCAGTGATAAGCAGCACGATGCGAAAAAAAACGGCGAAACCAAAGGCAGTTCATCCTCCAAGGCGCAGGAGAAGGAATGGCTCTCAATTATGGGTGGCATGATAGGCGGAAGCTTCTCGCAATTTGCAGGGGGCATTAGTCGCATTGTTACACAACATGAGCCGCATCTTAAAATGTCTATTGAAGCCTCCGCAGGTTCAATCGAAAATACGCGCCGCGTCAATAAAAATCCAGAGACGCTCGGTGTTGTTTTTGCAGCTGAAAGCTACCTGGGCTACCACGGACAGGAAATTTTTGCAGAAGAGGGGCCCAAAACCAATATCCGGATGGTGACGTTGCTTTTTATTGCTTATGACCAGTTTTCAACGCTCGCGAATAGCAATGTCCATCAACTGGAGGACATTGTCGGCAAAAAGATCGCCTGTGGTTCAAGCGGTTCCGGCACGGCACAGACGCTAGAACGTTTGACTAAGTTGATGGGAATCTGGGGGCAGTTTACGCCGATTTACAAGGGCGGTACCGCCGGTGCCGAAGCACTCCAAGATGGGCAAGTTGCAGCGTTCCAATGGCTCGTCAGCGTCCCGAATAGCGCGGTTATCCAGTTGACAACTATTAAATCTATCCGCATGCTCGACTTGGACACGCCTGCGAAGAAGTATGGCTTCTATGAAAAGTATCCTTTCTACCTACCGGGTGTCATGCCAGAGGGTGCTTATGAAGGGAAAGTTGAACCGGTGAAGACGATTTTGATGCCTACGGTGTTGATTGCCCACAAAGCGGTGCGGGAGGAGACTATCTATGCGATGCTGAAGCATATTTACACACCGGAAGCACATCAGGCTTTAATGGAAATGAGTCAAGCAGCGGCAGATATGACAATAGAAAACGGCCCGAAAGCGTTCGTCATTCCGCTTCACCGTGGCGCATACAAGTTTTGGAACGAACAAGGTGTTGAAATTCCAGTACACGCAATGCCGGTGGATTAATGGAAAAAAGAAACGTTATCATCATCGGTGGTGGTGTGATTGGGCTCGGTATCGGCTGGCAACTTGCCAAGGCCGGGGCTTCAGTCACTATTTATGAACGCGACAAGGCGGGACGAGCTGCCTCTTGGGCTGCCGCTGGAATGCTCGCGCCGCTTGCTGAAGCGCATAGCGAAGAACCTGAATTGCTCAAGTTGGGTTGCCAAAGCTTAGCACGCTATCCACAATGGGTGCGTGAATTAGAAGCGGATGCGCAGATGCCTATCGGCTATCGAGTGGAAGGCACACTCATCGTTGGGTTGGAGGCAGACGATACCGATCAACTTCGCCATCTTTATACCGCACAACAGCACTTAGGGTTAGATGTAAATTGGCTAACCGGTCGAGATGCGCGTGACATTGAACCTGCGCTCTCGCCCCGCGTCACTGCGGCGATTCATTGCGCGCGCGACCATCAGGTTGATAATCGGCTGATGGTTAACGCCCTCCAGCGTGCCTATCAGGCATGCGGCGGTGTGTTGCATGAAAATAGCATCGTGGAGAGAATCGCCATAAAAAATGGCGTTGCGACGGGCGTTCAGACAGAGGGCGGTTTCCACAAGGCAGATGTAGTTGTGCTCGCAGCAGGGTGCTGGGCGGCAGAGATTGAAGGGTTGCCGGATGCCATCCGTCCGCCAGTGCGTCCGGTCAAAGGGCAGATGTTAGCCCTCCAGATGGAAACAGGCATCGCGATAAAAACGGTTATTCGCACCATCCGGGCAAGGTATCCGATGTCAGTCTATCTGGTGCCGAGAAGCGATGGCAGACTTATCGTCGGTGCAACGAGTGAGGAGATGGGTTTTGACACGCGTTTAACGGCTGGCGGTGTGTTTGAGTTGCTCCGCGGCGCGTGGGAAGCGGTGCCGGGCGTTTATGAACTGCCTATTTTAGAGACATGGGCCGGGTTACGCCCAGGCAGTCGCGACAATGCCCCAATACTTGGCAAAGTACCCAAATTAACTTCATTCGCAAGGGCGGCACCCTGTCCTCGCCCCTCTGTTGAAAATCTCATCTTGGCAACAGGGCATTATCGAAATGGTATCTTACTAACGCCAATCACTGCCTATGAAATAGCGAAACTCATTCTCACCGGCGAGCTTTCAGAGGCAATTGCACCGTTTCAGTTAGACAGATTTTTTGTGGGAGGGGTTTTGCAGCGTAATTCGCCCAAGTTGTGAATTTTAATGAACAACTTTTTTATTTCTTACTTATGCGACGTGCATTCTAACCCCGAATAAAAAAGATTTCAGAATACCTACTGACAACTGAAAATCAACAAATGACAAAAAATGAAGATACGCGTTAATGGCGAAGACAGAGAGGTTCGCCCCAATTTAAATCTTTATGAACTGCTAATCCACCTAGGGCTTAATCCCGCGCACCCCGGCATCGCTGTGGCAGTAGACAGGGAGGTCGTGCCGAAGACGGAGTGGCAGACTAAGGGGCTTCGCGAAAATAGTGAGGTTGAGATTATCCGCGCTGTCCAAGGAGGATAATGCGGAGCAGGCGCGCTGACATCTTCCTGTGGATTACAGAATGACCGGACTCTTTTCTTAAACTTCATCCACGCGCACCACTCGGTGATTGTGGTTAAGAAAAAGTGCTTGATAAACAGGTTTTAGATTTGCTATACTAATACCAACAGGACTTACGCACAACGCGGAGACTGAAGATGAAACAGATGCCAGAATTTAAAATCGCAGAGCAGCCCTATCAGTCCCGACTTCTCATTGGCACGGCGGGATACCCTAATTTTCATGTGATGACACAGGCCATTGCAGCAAGCGGGGCAGAAATCGCCACTGTGTCGATGCGCCGGGTGAAATTTACCGAAACGTCTGGTGAAAATGTATTTGCGTTGCTCCGCGAACTCGGGATTAAGATTCTGCCAAACACGGCAGGCTGTTTCACTGCGAAGGATGCGATTCTCACAGCACACCTTGCGCGGGAAGCCCTTGAGACAACGCTCATCAAACTTGAAGTTATCGGCGATGAACAGACGCAGTTTCCGGATGTGGCGCAGCTGCTCACTGCCGCGGAAACGCTGGTAAAAGATGGATTTACGGTGCTGCCGTATTGTAACGACGATCCAATTACTTGTAAGAAATTAGCAGATATTGGCTGCGCCGCTGTGATGCCGTTGGGCGCACCAATTGGCTCAGGGATGGGAATTCGAAACCCGTATAACATTCAGATTATCCGAGAGCTAGTGCAGGTGCCGCTCATCGTGGATGCAGGAGTTGGCACTGCGTCGGATGCAGCGATTGCGATGGAGTTAGGGTGCGATGGGGTTCTGCTCAACACGGCAGTCGCAAAAGCACATCGTCCGGTGCTAATGGCGGAGGCGATGAAAAAAGCGGTCGAAGCCGGCAGGGCGGCGTTTTTAGCAGGACGCATCCCTCGAAAATTGTATGCAACAGCTTCAAGCCCACAGGTGGGGATGATTGCGTAGAATTGGGGGGTTGCGTTTCTCACCCTAGGGAAAAGCTGATGTCTTCCTCACAACGGACGACAGGTTGCTCAGGAGGGATAACCGCGAGTGAACGTACTAGAGATGACGAATATTGCGTTTTTTGAACTCGGTATTGAAACGCTTTTGGAGAAACTCGGTCCGACTGGAGTGTCTCGGTTCCTCAGGCAGTGCGAACCAGGTACAGGCGATTATGCGGTTGAGCGGCATGAATGGCTCGATGAAATTGATAGGGAAACGGGCCTCAAGGAAATCAAAAAGATTCAAATCGCACGCGAGGCAGGCCAGTCACATCGCAAATTCGCATCCCTCGCGAAGACAGTTCTTGCCGGAGAGAGAAAACTGCTGCCAAAAAAGGTTCAAAAACTGACAGATATGGAACTTTATGAACTTGCAGTAGAAATCCTGACAGAGAAACTTACCCCCGGTGGGCTAATCGGCTTCTTTTTGCAGTGTAACCCGGTAACGGGTGACTGCTCCGTCAATCGGCACACATGGCTGGATAAACTTGAGAAGGGAATCGTTCTCCAGGAGATGCACGCGCACACGGAAAAACACAACGATTAAAGGACAAAAGGACAAATTGAATCAGTGTCTCAAACTTATTCAACCTTGTCCGGCAACACCGAGAAAAAACAATGAGAAAAAACGTCTTCTCTTTGGGGCTATGTCTCATCACCTTTATACATCTGGGCGCGAGTTCCCTCTGCGCCCAATTTCAACCGGAGTTCGGGCAGCGCCTGCTCGAAAGAAAACCCGAAACGCCTGAAACCAACCCGGCAGAACTGACGATTGACCCCCACATCTCTAACACGTTTAACAACCACATTGAACTCGGTTTGAGCGTTGATCCATACACTAGTAGCCTCGCAGGACAGGAAAACCCGCAGCTTGAAGGACTCATTAACCGACTCGGCGTTAACCTGCGCGGCGAACTGCCCATTGCAGACAAACTTCGCCTCACACTGCAATACGCACCACAGGTAGAAGACTACACCGGTGCTGAGGGAAAACTCAACGAATTTGATGCGTTTAGTGACGCTTTGTTAACTGAACTCAGTTTTCGCCCGGTGTCAAGCTTACCTCCCTTGGTTGCTTCGCATCAGTTTCAACGCTTAGTGCGAACATCGGATGTCTATAACAACACCCAACGGGATATAGGTATCCGCTTTGGCCGCGTGCTGGAATATAACCTGCGCATCCACCGATTTGACGATGAACGCACACGCAGAGAGGATTTCCTGCTCATTGGCTCTACGAGTCACAAAGCGACAGGCCGCCTTCAATTCGGACTGCTGAAAGCGATGCGCGGCAAAGTGGAATACGCAATTGAGCAGAGCGGTTACCAGACCAATTTGAACAACCTCATCTTAGGGGTTACAGGCCTGGAAGACGACGAACGCCGAAGCGATTGGCGACATTTTGGCTCTGCAAAGTTGCTACAGGGCGCAGCAGAACGTTTCGTTTTTCAGGAAGAGGTCAATTTATTTCTAAACCGTTCTAACGTTGATTTTTTTAACTTCGACAGCACCGAAGCAGCGGTGAGCACTTTTTACCGGTTTGATACGGGCCGGTGGGTTCGGCTGAGGCTCTCCCGGCTTTGGGTGCAGTTTGACGGCAGACAGATTCGCGACGAAATAGGGCTTATTCCGGAAAACCCGGAGAATCGAAGCGATACGCAATTAGGAGTGGCTGCGCAGGTAAACTGGCAGTTCAATTCGTATCTGACGCTGAGTGCCGATTATCAATTCACCCAAAACCGCACTAACGAATTAGACCCGTTGCTCAATTTTCTCAACTATAATCACAGTACCGTGAGTTTAACGCTGCGCGGAAACTATTAAGCGGGGCTATCGCGCGCCCTTAAAGAGCTTCAATTTCCCTTCGGATGCAATCAACGTATAACACGCCTCAATCGCCTGGGCAACGGTAGGTTCGTCCGGGGTTCCCCAAAGCAGCAGATAATCCACATTATCTGCATACCCACACAAGTCAATCTCTTCGGCACGCCAGTGGACAGTTTGCACCCATTCCTTCTCTTGGGTTGGCGTTTCAAAATTCGATGTGAAGCGAATCGGAAAATAGTCAAACTGCACCTCGTAGTTGCCGAGGTTAATGCACCCGTTGTCAAGGCAGTAGTAGTTCGCGGCGTTGACAAAGATGCCCACGCGTTCGGAGCTGCCCTTCGCATCGAAGTGGAGCGGGAGGATGACGCTGTTTTTCTCAACCCGCCGTACAAAAGCGTTAAACTCCCGCAATTCGGCGTTGAGATTTTTGAAAAGAACGCCGATATAGACGACGTTAATGAGCGCGAGCAGCGTGACTACTGATGTGAATACACGTTTCCATCGGAGCCGATCAAACTCACGAAACCATGCACATACAGCAAGGATGGCTAAAATAGCGAGTCTGTCATTGACCCAACCCCCGGGTCCGAGAGCGTTTGGCAGGATAAAATAGAGTCCGAGCAGCACCCCAGTGAGGCAGAGAAACGCTTTCTGTCCAGCATGCACTGCTGTGGTACCCCTCCTACTTTGCCAGAGTGTTGCAACAGCGAGAAAGAGTAACAGGACAGAGACAGCAGCGGAAATCCAACTCGGCGAGTCGGTGTAGGCGACAAGTACATGCATCCCGAGCAGGTTAGCGAACAGTTCTTCGACCCGTCCAAATCCAAATTCAGGAGGTTCCCCCGCCAACAGGTCAGAGGTAGGGAGGTAGACAAGGAGCAATAGGGCTGCGGGTAGGAGATAGCATCCTGTGATAAGGATTCGTTTGAAGTCTCGCCTGAAATGGAGCAGGGCAAGCAAGGCGATAGAGAACAAGATGAAGGCGTACGAGATGAGATGCGCGAAGTAGGTGATAACAATCAGCAGGTTGAGTAGAATGATACGGGTTCTATTCATCTGGGCCTTGTGTTTCCACCAGTAGCCGAGTGCCAGCAAAAAGAGCGGCACGCTGACAGCAAAGTTATAGAAACCCATCAAAAAGAGGTAGTTATAGATAAACATGAAACTGAGGATGACTAAGGCATCTCGCCCAGGCTGAACAGCGTTAAGAAAATAGCGGATTGCCAGTGGGAAAAAGATAATGTAGATACTGAGAAAAACCTTCTCGGCGATTAACGGCGGAAAGATGAACATGAGTACCGCCAACGAAAAGTGGGAAAGCCAGTTGGGAAAGGGGTACCAGTTGATCTCGTAATAGTCGCGAAACTGATATGCGGTGTTGCTGTATTCTGTCAAAATCTGCGAGTTATAGACGTGGCTAACGCCATCTTGCGTTGGGAAATAGCGGAACAACCAGATAGGCAACAGGTAGGCGACAATTAACACGCCAATCAGCAGTGACGATTTTGTGTAGAATCGGGAGAAGCCTCTCATCATTTTTAACATACCTTGCGTTTTGGGTTTTTGGCCGTGTATAGCAGCGCGAGGCACCCCAACCCCAAGGTTTCCCCAGCGGACCGAAATGTGCTTAAAGACGTAGATGGGGACTGTGGAACCTGATATAGAAAAAAGACAGCCTTAGCTGTCCTGATATTGTTCAAGTTCGTATGCCAAGGTCTGTGGGTTGCGGCACACCAGAAAATCCCACTTGCCAAACTTTTGGGAATGATTGACAGCCTTAACCCATCGCCGTGCCGCTTGATGCTTTGCCTGATCTTGCATCGTTTCCTGCCCCTTGATTTCAACAATCAGGCGGATACCGTTTGTCATATCAACAATGAAGTCCGGAACGTAGTCGTGCGACGCACCAGCGAAGTGATACGGTATCGTAAACCAGAGCCCATCATTGCGAACGTAGCTTTTAACCCATGTCGAACGTTCAAGCCGAAATGCCGCACTCGCCTCCCACGTGCTATCCACTGCAACTAAGTTCACATGGCTTTTTCCTGTGGGATAGCAAGCCTTGGTCGTGCTGAAATCTACATCTTTAGAACTACCGAGCGGCTTGTTCGAATTGATGATAGGAAGTAACGGTGCTTCGCCTGCCTCTGCATTTGGCTGAATGGCCTCCAAGAAAAGCCCGACGATATGATTCTTATATTTCACGTTTCCCAATTCTCGCGGATTCGTGTAGACAAAGTTAATTTTCTGGCGTGTGTAGGTATCCACAAGTCGATAAATCTGCGGGAAGAGCTGCCTGCGAGACAGCACAGGTTTTCTTTCCCACCGATCTATTGGGAGTTTAGCCACAATTTGTCGCGCGATGTCAAACTTAATAGTTTGGAAGTGATTCGACTCATAAAACGCCTGTCTGTCATGCACTTGGCGTTCTCCGATATAAACCTGTTTACCTTCGCTCAAAGTGATACCTCCCGCGAAGACTGCGTCGGGACCCAGTTCAAGCTTGAGTTCATCCATTTCATCAATGTTCGCAGTAATAGCATCATGGCGCAACTCAAAGGTATATCCCTCGACGTTGGGAAATTGAATCTCATGTGCACGCAGTGCCGGTAAGGCGCGAACACGATAGGTCTGTTTATCTGGAGCGGTACTGGAGCTATTACGTCCTTTGAATGGAATGAGTGTAAACGGAATGCCGTATATGTCTACATATTCTGCTGGGAGGAGTCCCGTCCCCGGGTCAATGTCATAACTCATCCGGCGAAGCCCGCGTCCGACAACTTGCTCGCACAACAGCTGGCTCTTAAACGCTCGCAACCCAATAATCTGCGTGACATTATTAGCATCCCAGCCTTCGTTTAGCATTGAAACCGAAACGACACATCGAATCTGTTCACCGGGCTCTCCCTCTTTTCCGATGGTGCCGACAACCTTTCGGAGATGCTCGGCATCGCTTCCCTCCTCTGCGAGCCTCCTACTATCAATCCGAAATGTCTTAACATCTCCATCTCTGTTTGCAAGTTCCGGAAAAAGGTCACTGTGCCCATAAACAACTTCACCTCCGCTCAATGTTTCTCCGGAGATACCGCGATGAAATTCTTCGGCAACCTTCGTCTCTGAACAGACAACTATCATGCAGTTCGGTATATCTGAGTTTCCGTTTTCATTAAACTGCGTTTTCCATTGACTGGCAAGTGTTATCAGCGCGTCGTTGGCTTCGACGTAAATATCCTCAGGCTTCGGCTTCCTGCCCAGCGCGTCGGTGATGTGGTCCCACAATCGAAAATACTTCGGCTCCGGTCGCCCGGTACTATCACTGATTGGAATGCGCGGAATCTTGGTGATACCGCTCTCAATTGCGTCGCCCAAGCTGAAATCGCTCACGAGCCATTCAAACGGTTTACCCTCCGGATGCCCGCTACCCGAAAGATAAAAAGGCGTTGCAGACAAATCAACCACAAACCGAATCCCACACGCTTGCTGAATCCGGTCAAGCCCCTGAATCCACACGGTGGCAGTTTCCTGCTCTTCCCGTTCTTCTCTGTTAAGCCTTGCATCAGATTCCAGAGGGCGATAGGCGTGATGTCCTTCGTCGTTTAGTACCATAATTTCACCGCGCCCGGCAAGTTCGCCAAGGATACGCTGGGTGTATGCTTCGACAGTCTCTTCACCTTTGTTTACAACCTTATACGATGTGCCATTTTCTGTGTTTCCCGAAGCCAATTCCAGTTGATGCCAGTTGGTAATCTTAACCTTACCGCGCCTGAGAAACGCCTCAAGCGTCGATGGCACCACATCGAATTTATCGTAGTAATTGCCCGGTGTATCTGGGCGTAAAACCTGTAGCCGCTCTTTAATAGTAAGGTTCGGGCACACGGCCAACACAGCAGACGGAAACCGGGTATCGGCACGCACCTTGCCGCGATTGCAGAATGCCCATGCAATCAGCATTGCCATCACCACCGTTTTCCCGCTCCCGGTCGCCATTTTACACCCGTAACGGATTAAGTCAGCGTCCCGGAGGTGTTCCACATCTTCCTCTTCAAGCGCCGGGGTAAAACCGAGACGGTGCTTTGCCCTGCGGATTTCGGCAATGTAGATAATTGTTTCCACCGCCTCCAGTTGGCAGAAGA
The DNA here is from genome assembly GCA_958295855.1 of uncultured Poribacteria bacterium. GTDB lineage: Bacteria > Poribacteria > WGA-4E > WGA-4E > WGA-3G > CATQHH01. The sequence goes on from OY282383.1 coordinate 4,400,910, forward strand.
AGAGCGGACGTTGCCTCCCTTCACGCTGCCAATACCGCAGAAGTTGACGCGTAACGTTCGTGGCGTTTCTATAGCCAGACGCACGCCACCGTTTCACATCACTGCGGAGTTTTTCTACTAACGGGAGCGTACTCCACCCCTCTTCCCGAGTGATGCTCAGTGCCAATTGCTCGTCTGTTGTGCCGTACGCCTCCATCCAATAACCGGCAACACGGCGGCCCCCCTGTCGAACAGGTCTACCGGTATCCGCGTCGTAAACCCAATGTGCAGTCGGTTCCTCATAAGGCGAACACAGAATTGGTTCCGCTACAGGCTGGATGGGTATTTCCTGTTGCTCTCGGTTACTAACCATCTCTTTCTCCTAACTTATGAATACGTATCAACTCGTTCCCACGCCGATCTATCACCTTCACAGCAACGCGTTTGTGTTCACCCGCTGCGAACGGCAGCGACTCTGTCCCCGAAAATGCTTCTAAATTCTCCTCATCTATCATAGATTTCAGTGACCTGGCGATGTTTTTCCACGCATCTTTATTTGGAAAAAACGACTGTGTCGGACAGAACGTCCGTCCATCGTAATCCGCATCTACAAACCACGCCGCCACCTGGTCTGCCCGCGTCGGTTCAATCGTATTATCCACCGGGTTATAGGTATCAAGCCCCTCCATTATCACTTTGAACTGCCCATCGTCTGTCTCTTTCACCTCTGTGCGCGGTGCCCCGATGACAGTAAAAAGTTTATCGCTATGTGTTTTTCTGAGTAGGTCATCCATGGCGACATCCGGTGCAATCTGCACGAGATGTGTTTGTAGATGTCGGTGTTCATCTTGAATAATCGCTTGTGCCTCTGCTTCAGAGTGGAAGCCTGCGAACAGCAACACATCATAAATTCGCCTCGCTTCCCGTAGGCAGTCCTCTACCTGCAAAGCGGTTACCGGGCCATGTTGTGGTCCAAACACAACACCGACTTCCTTGTCGTCATCTTCAAAATTCCCCTCTGCATGAAAAATCTCACCCTCAATCCGGTCTAGCCGTGCGAAGTTCTTTTTCTCATTTTCAAAATCAACACCGCTCGTTTTCAACAGCGAATACATCTGCTCCAGATACGCGGCAGCGTTTGTCGGCTCCGTATCCAACCCCACAGACGTTGCGGCTTCATCCAATGATTCTGCAGGCGGTTGCACAGACTCTACAGTAAATGGACCGCTTACCCGCAGTAAGTTTTTCTCAATCTCCGGTCGATCTACCAGTTCCTCCTGCTTCGCAGATTCAGCAATGCACGTATTCACGTCATCCATTTTTGCTTGCCACGCCTTCCGATATGCAATTAATGCCGCTTGCAACGCTTCGGGCCACGCCGCATCGGTGTGGTATGGCACCTCCCACTCTTCCCACGCCGTTTCGGGTAAATGCCACCGCCGCCGATCTGCTTCCGTAACGTCACGTTTCTTTTTGCGCGCCAACTTCAGTTTAAGTTGTTTTCTCAGCGCGGGCGTAACCTCTTTCAGTGCCACATTCAAAGTCGCTAACTTCTCTGCCAATATTAGCTCGTGTTTCGCAAAAATCGCATCCAGTGCAACGTTGTTTGCGATGTCTCTTAGCTGGATGTGTGGAGCCGTTTTCAGCACAAACCCACTCCCGATACCCTCTGATGCATCCTTCACTTTGTAGTAGTCATAAGTTGCGGTGAGAAGTCGAGTACGCGCGAGTGTAATTGCAATCCGAGACGTGTCAATTGTTATCCAGCGCCTACCCCATTTCTCAGCGACATAAGCGGTGGTGCCACTACCACACGTTGGATCGAGGACTACATCGCCGGGGTCCGTGCTCATTAGCATACAACGTTGGATAGCAGTTTCATTAGTTTGCACCACATAAATCTTGTTTACTTCAGATAGTTGTTCACTCCAAAAATTGGTGAGTTCAGTGAAAGGATAGTCAGAAAAGTAGTACTTATATCCCACGTTAGTGGCATGAGGAATTATCCTCTCCGCTTTTGCGAGTTTCTCTAAACCTTCAATACTGCACCGCCACCCTCTACTAGGTTTAGGCTTATATGTCTTATTACGGAATACAAAAGGTTTAGCGGTTTCATCATTTCCTGAAGTAGAGAACAAACTACTGCTTGAAAAGAATTTCGCATCTTCAAGAAGATGCGAAGGAGGAGCAGAAACTACCTCGCCCGTTGGCAATTCAGCTTTGGTGAACCGTCCTTCAATTTCCTTGTCCAAAAACAAATGACGAAACTTCAACAGTTTAATATCTCTCGCATACCAGAGGATAAAATCATTCAGCGTTGATAGGTATTTACTTGTAGATGTGCTTCTAGTTCGCAAAACAATCTCACCCACAAAATTTTCCGGTCTGAACACTTCATCTAGCAAGCAGCGCACATGATGATCATTCTTAACGCTTATTTGCACGAAGATGCTCCCAGAATCCTTGAGCAATTCCCTTGAAATAACGAACCGTTTTCGCAGGTAGGACAGATAGGAATGAGCTCCCAGTTTCCATGTATCACGATACGCCTTAATCTGTTCCATTTCGCGTGTGAGATGTTTATCACTATTCCCTCCGCTTGTACCAAACACATCCGGTTGAAAATTGGAGCGGAAATTAATCCCATAAGGGGGATCGAAGTAAATCATCTGCACCTGTCCCGCTAAGCCTTCGCGGTTCGCCAGCGAATCCATCACCTGCAGGCTATCGCCGAGAATAAGGCGGTTCGCCCACGGGACCTCGTGCTCATAGAATTGCACTGCCTCTCGGTATTTCTGCTGCGGGTCAGCGAAGAGGTCGCGTTGGATGTCATTGCGTTTGGCTGTTTCGAGGATGGCTTGTGCACTCAGCCGTTCGTGGATAAAAAGTGGCACCGACTCAACAGTGAAGGATTCTCCCTCCTCGCGTTTGTTTGCCCATTCTAGCCACGGTTGGGCGTGAAGTGCGTCTTCAAGTTGCCGTGCTTCGTCATCAGTCAGAGGTTCTTGTTGTGCCTTCCGCAATAACTCCTTAACGTATGACGGGGAATGTGGGGGGGGAAACATCGGTATCTGCAAATCGGAGTATTGGCTGGAGATGTGGATTGTAGTAATAGGTTGTCTGTGGCATCTCCGCAATATCTCCATCTGGTGCGAGGCTTGGGGATGGAAGATTCGGTCGGGTTTCTGTTTCGTGTTGGTATGGCTGTGTTTGCGCCGGGTTCCGTCTTGAGTGTCGTGCCATAGTTATAGTGCCTTTCGTTTTCTCTCTAGTCTTTCAAGGTGCGTTCAGGTAGGGGAAGGTATCAGCACCTTCCCCCTACGCTTTTCAACTAATAGTTAGCCTTGATACGTCCCCAAGAGGTGCTCAATTTGTCCGCTGGGTCGACGGCAAATAAAACCCCTTTGTCCATGTCAGCCTTAATCTCATTTTCGCTCAATGCGCGCGTGTAGAAGGCAAACTCATCAATAAAGCCGTTGAGATATTGAATGTCTGCCTCATTGTCTTTGCCGAGGACAATAGCTCCAGTCGGTGCGGCGAAGATAACGAATTTGCCGCTCCAATCCTCTTCACTCACTACTTCTCCGTTGAGATAAGACTTCTGGACTTTGCCATCATAAGTGCCGGCAATATGCACCCACTTTTTAATCGGCAGCTCTGGAATGGGTGTCCGATGTTCGGTGTTTTTGGTGTCGTAGATGTAAAACACCATATCTGCGGCACCTTCAATGAAAGTTTCGGCGGGCCATCCACCTGCGGAGTTTAATGCTTCCCAGACTTGCTGGGTGTCACCGGTACTCGCATTAATCATCACCCAATGTACAACAGTCATCTGAGTCAATTCGACATCGGTGAGCCCCGGAATGTCTTGTGGGCTTTTGACAGTACTTTTCGCGCCATCAAATTCCATAGCCCCCTCAAACTTGCCTTCCTTGCTCCATTCCGCCCCTGAAATTTCGGCATTGAATCCATTACCGCTGTCATCTTCGACCTCCTTCCCATCTTTGTTGAAGGAGTAGTAGAGTAGCAGGTCCGGGTCATTCCGAATTGCTTCCACGTTCATGGAAAGCGCGAGAACCGCACCGAAAACTAACCAAAATAACAATGTTCTCACGATAACCTCCTTGTTTGTATGTCAGCCGAACGGCTGGGACTTGAGCCTCAACCCTTCGGGGCTTAGTGCAAAATTGGATAAAAAAGTTGTTCGCTGGGCAGGCACAAGACCGGCCCCTACAAACACAACTTCGTTTTCAACTATCTGCCAGACTTGATATTCGCCCAAAAGGTGAAAACAGTTTTGCATTATATTGAAGTGAGAAGAGATGGATATTCTTTTCCACCTCAACTACATTATAGCAGGTTTTCGTTTTTGTTTCAACACAAAATTTTGCTATCCAGCGTCTTATCCTTCTTGCCCAGAGGTTTTCAGTTCAACGTCATTTCCCTATTGACAGCGAAAGATACTTTTGGTATTATGTTAAAAGTGTTCACCGTGTGAAAACGCGGAAACCTGCGAGGTACGAAGTTTCCCGCTTCGCGTCGCATTCGGGGCAGGTTGCAGTGCCGTAAAATCTCGTCAAATCTATACAAATGTGGTCAAATCTATACATTACCCTCAAAAAAAGAGAAGTTTCCCACTATTTTCAATAGTGGTGAACTTTGACAATCTATAGTCTGTGTGGTATAATTGTATACAACTCGCGTAGGCAGGCGTGTGTAGCGTTACCGCTTGGTAGCGTGCCTGCCTTCCCACTACACAGGGGATAAAAGCGTGAGAGCGAGGTTTCAGTCTGCAAAAAATCTAAAAACAAAAGCGTGCGTTCACTTGCATAAAACAGCAGGAAAAGCCAGAATCCCCGCTTTGCGGGGAATCAGGCTAAAGCAAAAACCACAAGGCTTGAAAAAACACAAGCCTACTGCTGATGCAGGAGAACAAACTCTGTGGCGCACAGCTCTGGCGACACATAATCGGTATTTACCCTGCAAAGCAGGGCTAATACCTTAAACGCCTGTGGAGTACACGTAAGCCCTACGCTGGTAGGCGGTGAACGATGAAGCAGGAAGTGCGGAGTGGTATGTTACCCCGCAAAGCGAGGATAATACCTTTACTGACGGAATAACCTGTTAGATTTGTCTTGGTTTGACCAGATATGTATAAGTCCCACAGAGCGGTTCAGATGGGCGGAGCAACGCTCAGTAAACCCACCTATTTTGAGGTACGCGATGGCACATTTTGATCGTGCGGGTACCCAGTACAAACGTTTTTTTTGTTTACAATAAATGCGAATTTTGTTAGTATGTCAACGTAGTCTTTTTTTGATGTTAGCGTTTACCACGATGCAAGCGGGCAGTAGTGCCTTGTGTCAGCCGGTACAGCCTGTGCCCATCGCGTTCGCTTCGGATGTGAACGGTGACTGGGAAATCTATGTGACAGACACGACAGGGAAGGCACCGGTGAATCTCACGCGCAACCCTGCTGCGGATTACTATCCGACCTGGGCTCCAGATGGCACGGAGATCGCTTTCTTCTCCCGGCGCGATGCGAATCACGAAATTTACGTGATGCACGCTGATGGCACCAACCAGAGACGCTTAACGCATCACCCAGCAACCGATAAAGCACCTTCATGGGCACCGGATGGCAAACGTTTGGCTTTCACGTCAAATCGTGCAGGGCATTTCGACATCTATCTGCTCCATCTTGGAAGCGGGGCAGTGGTTAACCTCACAGCGAACCCGTTTGAAGATGAGGTGCCAACCTGGGCACCCGATGGAAACAGGCTGGTTTTCCACTCAAAACGGGAACTAAACTGGGATATATACATCATCAATGTGAACAGCCGGGAGGAACAGCGGCTGACGCATCAGCCCTTGATGGACACCTATCCGGCCTGGTCGCCCGATGGGTCGCGGATTGTGTATGCTTCCATGCGCCCCAAGGGTGAACTCGCCGACTTCGACCTGTACCTGATGGATGCCGCAGACGGCGGGAACCAAACAGCCCTCACCGATACGCCAACAGATGAAGCAGTGCCAGCCTGGGCGGCCGATGGCGGCACCATCGCCTTTCAGTCTGAGCAGGACGGTAGATGGGTTATCCATCTGATGAATGCGGATGGAAGCGAACGCCGTGAACTGATTAACAACGGTGCATGGGCAGCACAACCGAAATGGTACGGCGGTGTCAATGCGCTGCCGATAGAACCGGCCGCCTTACAGATACAACAGTGGGGCAAAATCAGAGCCCCGTAGGAGAGCCGTCTGTATGAACGCGACGGCAAACAAGGACAATCAATAATACAAAGGTTTTCAGTACTCAGTGTTCAATTTTCAGTTACTTGGCTTCTGATGCAAATCAGACCCCTTTTTAACCGAGAACTGACAACTGAGAGCTGACAACGAATAAAAGGGGATACTTTTATGCATTACAACACATTAGTATTGAGTGTATTCTTCATATTCGGTTTACTGCTGACAAGCGGTATGAGTTATGGTTATGACCGGGCGATTGAGGCTGAAATGGCTGACACTATTGAAGCACCAATGATAGTAGCAGACGATGATGCGGCTTCTGGTGGCCAATTTATATGGGTGGAAGGGCCTCCGGTTACAGGTGGTGGCGGTGAAGGTTGGGCAGAATACAACATCCACATGCCTGAAGCCGGCACCTACGCGCTGTGGGGCAAAGTGATTGCATGGGATGGCAATAGCGATTCATTCTGGGTGACGTGGCAACCCGCCGACCCGGACGAAGATGCGCAAGCCACCCAGAATACCGAGTTCCGCTGGAGTGTCGCCCAAAGTGCAGAGTGGCACTGGGATCGGATTAATCATTGGTTAGATGGCGGTACGTTTGAGCGTGAATGGGAGATAGATGCCGGTGAGACGACGCTCCGCATTGCTGTGCGGGAAGATGCCGCGATGTTGGATGTCATCTACATCACCGATAATCTCTCTGAGGACGAAGCGGAAGTGAACCCACGAGACCCGGGCCCAGAAGACTCCCTCACACCTGTTGAACCACAGGATAAACTGGCTACAACGTGGGGAAAACTCAAGGCCGGGAGATAGTTAACGGGGCTTCCGCACTGCGGGTGGATAGGTAAATCTGCCCGCATATTTCAGAGAACAGAAAGGAGGACATTTATGAAATACGGGATAATTTTGCTGCTGGTTATACTGACAGCATTTTTCTGTGGCATTGCGACATCTGGTGCTGAGGTTGAGATTGCACTTGAAGCCGAGTTAGCACAAGAGGTTGTAGAGCCGATGATTATTGCGGACGATAAAAACGCATCCGATGGAAAGTTTATCTGGATGGAGGGTGAGCCCGTAGTCGGTGGTGGCGGTGCAGGCCACGCGGATTTTATCATCAATATTCCGGAGCCCGGGGAGTACGCGCTGTGGGGCCATGTCATCGCGTGGGATGGCAACAGCGATTCGTTTTGGGTGACGTGGCAACCCGCCGACCCGGACGAGGATGCGCAAGCCACCCAGAATACCGAGTTCCGCTGGAGTGTTGCCCACGGTGCCGCTTGGCACTGGGACCGCATCAATCACTGGCTAGATGCCGGCACCTTCGAACGGGAATGGAAGTTCAATAAAGCGGGCGAGACGTTCCTGCGTATCGGTGTGCGCGAAGATGCTACAATGGTAGACGCAATTTTCGTGACGACTAACGTAAAAGCCACGGCACCGGACCAGGCAAACGTTCGTCTACCAACCGATAATGACCGGAAGATACAGCTTGAAGGGCTCGCGGTGGATGCCAACGGGAAAGCGGCAACCACCTGGGGTTTCCTAAAACAGGCGTATAGGTGAGAAAAGGCGAAAAAGCAGAAGGTTGGAAGCGTGGCAGAGCGTTCCTTTCCCCCATACTTCCACCCTTCCCTCTTTTCTTCCACCCAGCCCGCCAACCAAGCCACGTTATCGAATCTGGCGGCGCGTCATCAAGGAAAAAGGCTTTCAGCGTCTGCTTCTGAATAAAACGGTTGTTCCGAAATAGATAGCCTTGTTCCCCGTAGCAGTGCACGCGCCCCCGGTCAAATCCACGTTCAAACTGAATCACGCGTTCAGGCGGGCCGAGTTGGTGCTGCAATGTCTCCACTGCCCGCTTATCGCGCTCGACGAACGAGTGCGTCAGGTAGGCAAGCCCCGAAAGAATTCCAACAAGGACAAGTTTTCCTTTGAATTTGGGCGTAGCTTGCAAGCCTATATTGAGCCCTGCCGAAAGGCTCTCCGCCGGTGAATTCAAATTCCAAATTAAGGTTGCAATGAGGGTAATGCGGAGCATTTTTTGTTTCGATTATGGAAATTTTGACAAAAATTTGACATTCGTGTATTAACCTTGACAAAAAGATGAATTAAGGGTATCCTAATTTGAACGAATGAAAAAGACTCGCTAACAAGTTGATTAGCGATGCACCTGGAGCGTGATTAGCATGCCTAAAGGAAACCATGCCCAACAACATAATCAGAGTACAGATGTCTTGAATGCCACGACAGAACTCAGCCTTGAGGACGTTAAGCAGGAGTTGTATAACCGGCATCATCCGAGTTTAACATTTCTGGATATAGAAGCCCATGCCAAAACTATTTGGAAGATACGTACACTGAAGCAAAAGCATAATGTTGTGATGCTAGGCCATAACTATATGGAACCTCTAGTTTTTGGATTGTCCGAAAGAGATGAGCAGGGCGATTCATTAGGGTTGAGTATGTATGCCGCAAAGGCAGAAGCACCCTATCTTATCTTTAACGGTGTACCGTTTATGGCAGAAACCGCGAAAATTCTGAGTCCGGACAAAACGGTGTTAGTTGCGGATAAGACGGCTGGATGTTCGCTCGCCGATAACTTCGGTGCGGAAGATGTTAAGGAGTTGAAAGCCCTGTATCCTGGTGCGCCTGTCATGATTTATGTCAACAGTTATGCAGATGCGAAAGCAGAATCGGATATTTGTTGCACGTCTGCGAATGCTGCGCACATCGCAAAGTCTATGCCGGGGGATACGCTGATTTTTGTGCCCGATATCTTCTTCGCACAGAATTTGGAAGAAGAATTGAAGGGCGAAAAAACGGTTGTTTACCCGGGTAAAAACAACACGGCGCGCGGCGCGGTCTGCGAAGTTCATGAAAGATTCACGCTCGCCGACCTGCTTGCGGTGCGTGAATCGTTTGAGATTCCAAAAGGGCATCCGCATCGCCAACTATACGCCCATTGGGAATGCCGTCCGAATGTGCTACAAGAAGCAGATTTTTACGGCAGTACCAGTCAGATTATGAAGGATATTGCCGAGCGGGTTGCCGATAACGGGTTAGAGCGCGCCTTTGTTGCCTCAGAGTGTGAATTAACCTCCAATCTGGCACAAGAATTTCCAAATGTTCAATTCTGGACAGCGTGCTCGGTTCGCTGTTCACACATGGCGAAGGTGAGTCTGAGCAAAATCGCGAACATCTTGGAAGCCATCGACAGGAATGAAGAGCTCGGGGAATATGAGGTTACGTTGCCCGCTGAAGTTATTGACAAAGCCCGTTCGCCCATTGAGCGGATGCTCGAAGCGAGTGTGTAGTAGTGTTCAGTGTTCAGTTAAAGAGGGTTCTGATGCGAATCAGCACCCTCTTTCAACTGAAAACGATTAGAACCGTGTGATAACAGAGATGCGATGCGCATTGCCGACATAAGCATCAGGGACAAAAGCGTAATCAAATTGGAAGTCCACATTGGCTAATGCATCTCGACCGCTGCGTCGTACACCGATGCCGAGTGCCAATCCATCGCTTGGATTCTGGTTCAAACCGATGCGGTAGCCGAGTCGTGCTGCGATGACATCGTAAAACCACCGCTCCACACCGATGTGAAAACTAGGCTTTGCATCAATAAGCGGCAAGTTGGCATCTGCCACGTACGTCCAAAGTGCCTTCCTTTCACCTTCCGGTACATCTGTCACCGATTGTGTCCAAGTTCTATAAGCAAGCCCTGCGCGGAGTAGCATCGGCAGGGTTTCGCCGCCGTCTAAAACACCGGCATTTTGCACGGCAACCCCGATGCCGAGCCGATTCCCAATCAGCTGAAAAATTACGCCGATATCCGCCGCGACGCCATAAGCGTTCTGGATGTCCAGTTGTTGGGAAATAAACTTGGCAGTGCCGCCGATGGACATGCCTGTCCCGAGTGGGTAGGCAACGGATAAACCTGTGGCGAAACCGCCAGCGGTTACGGTGCTATCCGGTTCTTCTGTGGGTCCCACTCTACGTTCAATTTCTGTAAAACTGCCGAGGAAACTCGCCCCCCACACTAGCCGATGCGCCCGTTGGGCGTACCCAATGGATTGATTGTTAATGTCCGCGAACGAGAAGTGTTGCATTGCAGTGAGCTCCCGGTCGTGGACAGCGGTTAACCCTGCCGGATTCCAGAAGATGGTGTTAATGTCGTTAGCAAGTCCTGCGAACGCACCCCCCATGCCGACCGGTCGGCTTCCCCCCTCAATTTTGAGAAAAGCTGCCCCGGCAGTGCCTGCGCTGTCATGAATATCAACTGCCCAACTGGGCCCCAAACTGTGTGGGATAATGAGAAATGCCACTACAATTACAACTGCGCTTTTGGGCATCATCTATCTCCTTTTTTATCGTAAAATCTAAAAATATCTGGGCAGGCACAAGGCCTGCCGCTACAAACACAACAGGTTTCACTGCGTTTAACCGAACCTACGCGCTTGTCAGCACGGTTGGAATGCACGTCGCATAAGTAAGAAATAAAAAAACTGTTTGCTGGGCAGGCACAAGGCACTGCCCCTACATCATACGTTTCTCAGGGAAGGGCAGGCACAAGGCGCTGCCCCTACATCATACGTTTCTCAGGGAAGGGCAGGCACAAGGCGCTGCCCCTACATCATACGTTTCTCAGGGAAGGACAGGCACAAGGCTCGGTTTCCCCTACATCATGCAACAGAGCAAAAAGCTTAGTCAACGACAAGCACCTTGCCGACAGCACTGGTGCTATTTCCTGTGGCATTGACTGCTTCTAAGCGGAAGACATAGATTCCCCGTGCGACAGGGGTGCCGGCCTGGTTTTCCAAATTCCATTTAATCAGCTGGTCGTTCCGCTGTCCGGAGACGACATCCGGATACGTCTGCGAGAGCACTATGTCGCCACCCCAGTCATAGATGCTCAAGGTGAGTTCGACCGTTTCGCCAAGCGGTACGTTGACATCAAAGGAGAAAAAGGCAACATCGCCTTTTGAGAGGCGTAGCGGATTTGGCCATCCAAACGTTGCGCCGCGGAACGTGAGGGAAACGGACATGGTGTATTCGCCAATGTCGTAAACGGCGTAATTTCCTGCGTTGTCGGTGACACGGACATCCAAGTCATATTCACCGGAGCGGGAAGGGAGGAAATCAACCGACCAGCGGCTCCAGGGTTCTTCTTCCGCGTTGCTATCATCTGTAGCGGGTACGGGATCTATTGGCTGGCGATCCGGGCCTTCGCCAACGATTTCGACGAGCCAGACTCCGGATGCTTGTATCTGTCCGTCTCCCACCGTGCCTGCCGGGTCAGCGGCTGTGCCTTCTAAGGGCAGTGCCTCATCGGTTAATTCTGTTGCGCCGCCATCGCTGGTTACTGTGGCAGTAGGCGCAGTCGTCTCATAAAGAAATTCGGTTGTGATAGAATCCGTTGGGGCGAATCCAAGCAGTTCGGAGTCGTTTCCGATGCTGATGACCGTAACCTGATAAAGCCCTTGGGCTGTGAGTCCATCCGATTTGAAAAGGAGGGTGTCCACCCCGTTTTGCTGCGTGTTACCGGAGATTTCGGTGCCATCTGAATTTCTGACAACAATTCTTGACTGTGCGAGGTTGACACCTAAGCCTGTATCAAAGATATTTGCTTGGATGGCAACACCGCCGGTCGTAGCAACCGCGGTTGGGTAATCCGTTGCATTGATATCAACAAGCAAGGGTGCATCATTGATAAGCAACGTGCTGGCATCAATCATCGGTGGGCTGGTGTCGTAGGTAAACACCCTTTGATAGGGTTCATCGCCGTTCCCTGCGCGGTCCTTCGGGACAACGGTAATTCGGTATTCGCCATCGGCGGAACCGTTGTCTGCAAGGGGTACAGTGAGTCGGAAAGTGAGATTGCCTTGGCTATCGTCATCAACTCGCCCTGCGATTTCAGTTGCGTCCGGCGAGAGCCGTTCGAAGGTTAGCCACTCTTCATCAAGATTCTCCCAATCGATGCCGGATTGATTATCGGTGAGGTTCACGCGAATCTCGATCAGCGAATTATTCACCTCCGGTTGTGCAACGACAAGGTGAATTGCTTCATCCGGTTCAATTTCCGGTGCCTGCGTGTCATAGACGAAGGACAATCGTTGCACCGCGCCTTGCCGGCCGGAAGCACTGATTGGGGTAAACTCGATCGTATAGGTGTCATCTTCGGACCCGTCTGTCGCAAGCGGCCGAACGAGGTTATAGATTAACCTGTCAGACTCTCGCTGTTGCTGCCCGGCGATGACCTGATTCGCGGCGTTTAGCAACCGGAGAGTTGACAAGTGGTTCTCGTCATCTGTTTCCAGCGTGACTTCTATCCGCTCAATTTCTTCATTCGTAAAGGCTTCGTCCTCTGGTGCTGTACTGGGGGATGTAGAAACGATGGCAGGCAAGCGTCTGGACAGCAGGAAGCTGCGTTCAAAGACGGTTGCGTTCCCGTTACCTGCCCGGTCAACGGCTTGCACGCGGATGATGTATCGTCCATCCTCAACGAGCTGATTCGTATTAAGAATGAGCTGTGTTGTACCGTTACTAACAAGTTCGCCTGATATTTCAGATCCATTTTCCCCCGCCGCCCCTGGGCCGATCAAAGTCACCGTAGTTGTTGTCCAGTCTATTCCGCTGCCCCCTTCATCGCTGAGGTTTACCTGTACCTGTGTTATGTCTTCGGTGCTCAAGGCACCGTCAGCAGGTACTGTGCTCACAAGGCTTGGTGCTTGCGTATCATAGACAATGAGGTGTTCAGCATTGAACGTATTTCCGGCTTTGTCGGACAACTCAACAACAACGGTGTATTCTCCATCCATACTGCCATCAAGCGGTAAGGGCTGATTAAGCGTGAGAAAGAGCTGTGTCTCGGCATCGTCAGTGAGTTGCGCCGGAACCAAACTGCCACTTGCATCGCGGAGGCTAACTTTCTGATCTTCCAAATCGAGTTCTGCTCCCTGCCCACCCTGGGGCCCGGCATCAGCGACAGTGAAGTGAAGTTGTGTTAAACTCTGGCTGATATATGAGACAGGTTGACTTAAATCGATTAGTTCCGCAGAAGTTATCTCTGGCGCTTGTGTATCATAAACAAACTCACGATAAACAGTACTGCCTCGCCGTCCAGCTTTATCAACAGGTATGACGTATACGCTGTACCGTCCATCCGTAGTGCCATCAGATGTAAGCCCTCTCGGTTCCCAAACGAGCAGATCTGTCCCATTGGAACCTGTTGCACCGGGAACGATTGTGGTCTCACCGTACTCTGTCACCGTGATACGAGACGCTTCACTCCCGAAGGCTAACCCTGTCTCTGTTGGGTCAAGGAGGATAGCAGCTATGTGCATATTGCTTGCGTTGACGTAAACTACATCGCCGGTTTGTTCACCGATAATAACAGAGCTAACACTCGGCAGGGGTATATCTAAAACGAACCGGTAATTAACGGCCCCTGATGCGACATTGCCGGCTATATCTTGCGGTGTGACAGACAGCGTATACGAACCAATCTGAGTCAATTCAAGGAAACTCACAGTAATCTGAGATGCGCCATCATCTTGTAAGGTGAGCGGAATCTCCGATTCAACAGGCGCGCCTGATTCATCAGTTCCGCCAGATGCATCTGGCCCCATTAATATAACTTCGGTATTGGCGAAGTCAATCCGCGTCTCCTCTTCAAATTGAAGCGTGATGGTGCTGAGACTCTCAGAAATCTCGGTAATCCGCTGCGGTTCAAGCACCACTGGCTGTTCGGTGCCTACCATGACGGAGGAAATCCGAGGCACTTGCGAGTCATAAATGAAGGTGTGTTCCGAATCCAAACGATTGCCGGCTTTGTCAACAAGGCCTAACCGAACGGTATATTCGCCATCAGCACTGCCATCTTGCGCAAAAGGGGAAGAAAGCGTCAGATAGAACGTGGATGCTGTGTCGTTCTGTGAGTGTGTCACGGTTGCGGGCACAACACTCCCCGTTGCATCTAGCAACGCAATCGTTTGCGTCAGGGTATTTACCCCGCTTTGCGGGGAAGATACCATCTCCAAAGCGACATCCGCAGGCCCCACATCTTCAACGGTAAAAACAAACTGGCGCACATCCCCACTGACATAAGACACAGGGGCACTCAATGTCAACGGAGAGGCAGACGTTAGCTGTGGACTCTCCGTATCATAGATAAACTGACGATACACCACAGTGCCTTGCCTACCGGCTTTATCAACGGGGGTGACAGCAACGGTATAACGTCCATCAGCACTCCCATCCGTGGGAAGAGATACGGGTTCCCATATCAACCCATCCGTGCCGTTTGGGCGAGCCTGCCCCGGCACAGCAGCCCCTGAAGCATTTGTCACCACGATGCTTGAACCGCCTTCACCTAAAAGTAAGCCGGTGCCGGTTGCGTCAACGAAGGTGGCATTTATCCGCACATTGCGCGCATTGACGTATTGTATTTGCCCCTGCAGGGCAGGCACGAGACCTGCCCCTACAGCGACATCGCCGGTTTGTTCCCCAATAAGAACAGCACTCACACTCGGTAGGGGTATATCTAAAACGAACCGGTAATTAACGGCCCCTGATGCGACATTGCCGGCTATATCTTGCGCGGTCACAGACAGTGTATACATTCCAACCTGACGCAACGCTTGGAAACTCGCAGTGAGCATACTCATCCCATTATCTGCCAAGAGGAGCGGAATGGCAGCCTCATCCGGCCCCATCAACGTCAGACTCGTATTGGCAAAATCAACGCGTGTTGCATCTTCAAAGGCGAGGGTGAGACGATTTATCGATGCTGAAATATCAGCAATCTCCCCCGGCACCAGTTCCCACCCTCCCGATGGAAGAGCAGGTTCGGTGTTTGCCATGACAGAGGAGAGCCGAGGCACTTGCGAGTCATAAATGAAGGTGTGTTCCGAATCCAAACGATTGCCGGCTTTGTCAACAATGCCTAACCGAACGGTATATTCGCCATCAGCACTGCCATCTTGTGCAAACGCGGAAGAAAGCGTCAGATAGAACGTTGATACTGCTGTATCAACGTTTTGGTGTGTCACGGTTGCGGGTACAACACTCCCCGTTGCATCTAGCAACGCAATCGTTTGCGTCAGGGTATTTACCCCGCTTTGCGGGGAAGATACCATCTCCAAAGCGACATCCGCAGGCCCAACATCTTCAACGGTAAAAACAAACTGGCGCACATCCCCACGCAAATAAGACACAGGCGCATTCAATGTCAACGGAGAGGCAGACGTTAGCTGCGGTGCCTCTGTATCAAGAAGAAATGAGTAACGAACAGCCCCTTGTGCAACATTACCGGCTATATCCTGAGGTGTCACAGACAAGGTATACAAACCGTCTTGTGTCAATTCGACAAAACGGACAGTGAGTTGCGTGAGACTATCGGAGGAAACGTTGAGTGGAATCTCGGTTTCACCCGGACCGATTAACGCAACCGTGGTATTGGCAAAATCCATTCGCGTCGCCTCTTCAAATTGAAGCGTGATGGTGCTCTTCGTCAATTGGGTTTCTGCTCCGATTTTTCCGTTGTCAAAATCGGGTTTCTTATTAGAAGGGGCTGAGATCAGGGTAATTCGCTGCTGTTCGAGCAGGACTGGCGGTTCGGTGTTTAACAGCACGGAGGACACTAACGGTACTTGCGAGTCATAAATGAAGGTGTGTTCCGAATCCAAACGATTGCCGGCTTTGTCAACAATGCCTAACCGAACGGTATATTCGCCATCGGCACTGCCATCTTGTGCAAAAGGGGCAGAAAGCGTTAGATAGAACGTTGATGCTGTGTCGTTCTGTGAGTGTGTCACGGTTGCGGGCACAACACTCCCTGTTGCATTGCGCAACGCAATCGTTTGCGTCAGGGTATTTACCCCGCTTTGCGGGGAAGATACCATCTCCAAAGCGACATCCGCAGGCCCAACATCTTCAACGGTAAACATAAACTGGCGCACATCCCCACTGACATAAGACACAGGCACATTCAATGTCAACGGAGAGGCAGACGTTAGCTGCGGACTCTCCGTATCATAGATAAACTGACGATACACTACATCGCCTTGCCTACCGGCTTTATCAACAGGGGTGACAGCAACGGTATATCTGCCATCAGCACTTCCATCCGTGGGAAGAGATACGGGTTCCCATATCAACCCATCCGTGCCGTTTGGGCTCGTCTGCCCCGGCACAGCAGCCCCTGAAGCATTTGTCACCACGATGCTTGAACCACCTTCACCGAACAGTAAGCCGGTGCCGGTTGCGTCAACGAGGGTGGCACTTATCCGCGCATTGCGCGCATTGACGTATTGTATTGGTGCCTCTTGAGCCACATCCCCGGTTTGTTCACCAATAAGAACAGCACTCACACTCGGGAGGGCTATATTTAGCGCGAACTGGTAACGAACAGCACCCGAGGCGACATTGCCGGCGACATCTTGCGCGGTCACAGACAGCGTATATATCCCAACCTGACGCAACGCTTGGAAACTCGCAGTGAGCGTACTCGTGCCATTATCTGCCAAGAGGAGCGGAATGGCAGCCTCATCTGGCCCCATCAACGTCAGACTCGTATTGGCAAAATCAACGCGTGTTGCATCTTCAAAGGCGAGGGTGAGACGATTTATCGATGCTGAAATATCAGCAATCTCCCCCGGCACCAGTTCCCACCCTCCCGACGGAAGAGCAGGTTCGGTGTTTGCCATGACAGAGGAGAGCCGAGGCACTTGCGAGTCATAAATAAAGGTGTATTCCGAATCCAAACGATTGCCGGCTTTGTCAACAATGCCTAACCGAACGGTATATTCGCCATCAGCACTCCCATCTTGCGCAAACGGGGAAGAAAGCGTCAGATAGAACGTTGATGCTGCCGACGCTGCTGTGCCGTTCTGTGAGTCTGCGGTGAGCGTGGTGGCAACACGCTCGCCTCGGCGTCCAAAGAGTGATATGGTTTGTTCTTCTAACGCTAAGCCAGCAGGGCCGTCATCTTCAAGCGTGAACTGAAGTTGTGTCAGCACACCATTGATATAGTTAACAGGTTGGCTCAACGTCACCGGTGTCGCGTCGGTGATTCGAGGTGCTTGCGTATCGTAAACGAACTGACGATACACCACAGCGCCTTGCCTACCGGCTTTATCCACCGGGGTGACAGCAACGGTATATCTGCCATCCGCACTCCCATCCGTGGGGAGGGCGATGGGTGTCCACGTCAACTGATTTGTCCCGTTGGATGTCGTCATGCCGGGTGCGGTTAGTCCATCAGCATTGGTGACGACGATAGTAGAACTCCCCTCGGCTAAGGCGATACCCACGCCGCTCAGATCCGCGAAAGTGGCGACTATGCTGGGTTTTGATACATTCGTATCAAAGTTTTGGTAAACGAGTGCACCGGATTTGCCACCAATAACAACGGAACTAACTGTGGGTAAGGGGACATCAATCCGAAACCTGTAGACGAAGGGCACTGTACTTTGGTTGCCAGCCAAGTCTTGCGGGGTAATGGAGAGCACGTATTCACCGCCCTGCGTCAAGGAAAATTCCTTGAGTGTCAACACATTTTGCCCATCATCAAGCCGATTAAGGGGAATGTCGGCACCATCCGGTCCTGCCAAAGACACAGTTGTTCCATCAAAGCTAATGTCATTGGCGGCTTCATCAAACGCAACGGTTATCTGGGTGAAAATTTCAGCAATGTCTGTGATGCTATCTACGGAAAGTTGTGTTTGTGCCTCCGTTGCAACCTGGACGCTTTTAATTGCAGGAAATTGGGTATCTAAGACGATAGGGAACGCCTGTGTGAAGCGTTGTCCTATAAAATCGATAAACGTTGCAGTTATGGTGTATTCCCCATCTGCGCTCCCGTCGCGGGCGACGACAGCTTCAGGGCGCCACGTTAACAGGTTGTTTGCTTCATCTTCCTGCCCTCCCGCTTCCTGTTCTGCCTGTGGCATGGGGGTACCTTGGGCATCTGTCACAGTCAGTGTTGATGCATCGAAATCAATGCCTGCCCCAATATAATTAATAAGTTCCGCAACAATTGTGGTGAAGTCGTTGACTGTTGAGGTGTCAGGCATTGTTAATCGGACTTCGGGCTGATGACTTGGGCTGACAAGGTAGAACTGCCGCCGGGCGGTAGCCCCCGTGTTTCCAGCGAGGTCGGTGGGGGTGACTTCAATCGTGTAGGTACCATCATCCGAACCGTCCAAGGCAATAGGTTGCAAGAGCGTCAAGGTGGCTGCATCCCTGCCGTTACTGGTGATATTTACAGACACCTCTTCCGCTGCGCCGTCAAGGAGTCGGAAGGTGCTCTGAATGAAATCAATGCCGCTGGTTATCTCATCAAGTTTTATCTCAATTTGCGATAAATCTGAAATAGTCTCATCCGCAGCGGGTATCGTAGAGACGAGTGTCGGGAGTTGCGTATCGTAGAGGAATTGAAACGTGTGCTGCTCTGTATTTCCAAGAACATCTGCACTCTGGACATCGAGTATGTAGTGCCCATCTTGACTGACGATAGGTTTGTCCAAGACTAATGTTAATAGCGTGTTCTCGGTGTCTAGAAAGGCGCGCCCTGGAAGTTCCTCACTCGCCCCGCCATCTTCACTCCGGCTAAAGCGGAGGTAGGTGGTTTTCTTCCCGCCCTCCCGGTTCCTGTCATAAGCCACGCCAGTTCCGGATGTGCCATCGTTAAAGGCGGCGACAATCTGTGTCAAGGGTTGATTGTGGTAAATAGTTTCCCCCAACTGATTAAAGGCTTGGCCGCCTTGCGTAGGGCTCAGAGATACGAGCTGCGGGGCAAGGTTATCATAAACAAACGGCACCACAATCGCCTCAGTCTGGTTACCTGCGTTATCGGTTCCAACTATCTCCATCGTGTACTCGCCATCATGAAGGCCATCCCTCGGTGACAAAGGAGATAGGAACTCCCACCGCAGGGTGTCTTTTTTGGGAAATGTCTGCCTGCCCAAAACTTCACCCGCGGGGCCGGTTAGCTGGAGCGTGGAATTAGAAAGGTTGATTCCGTTTTGAAGGTTATCTGTGAAGGTGACTTCAACAAAGTCTAGCTGCTGATTAACACCCGTACCGGGAGTCAGGGGACCGCTGGTGGTGGCGAGTGCTGTCACATTCGGAGGCACGTTATCAAAGGTAAAGCTCCTGGTGCTTTGAGAGGTATTACCGGCGGTATCTGCTAGCGTTATCGCTAGGGTATAATTGCCGTTTTCGGAACGCGTGTCTAAAGGGTTGCCTAAACTCAAAGTCAATTGCGTCGTTGCACTACTGTACGCGAGGAAACCACTGATAGTGGCACCCTGTTCATTTTTTATCACAATTTTCGTTTGGTTTCCACTCACATCAAGCGGACTTCCGCTATCCACATCCGGGGTAACCGTCACGGAACGGAGGGGGACTTTGATAAAACCCCGGTCCGAAAGCAACAGGGCTGAATCAGCGTTGGCACTGATGCTGGAGATGCGCGGGGCAGTTGAATCTAAAACGGCATCAACTGCCTTGTTGTTGTCATTATCCTCGTCGCCATCACCCACCTTGACGCGAATCGTATAACTTCCGTCCGGCAGCAGGTTGCCACCAACGGTCCCGTTCCATCGGAAAGGCACTGTCTGATTTTTGAACACAGTCCCTCCTTTGATGAGCCGTTTAGATGAAGCCGTTTCCGCAGTAATACTATACGCATGCCCCGTGGGCGGGGGACTCTCATCAACGGTAAAACTGATTAACAGCCGGTCCTGATTCCCTCTGAAAATATTATCACCGTTCGCACTGGTAACAGACAGGTCTAAAATCCCTGCGAAAGCGTGCGGCGGAACGGCTAAGAGTAAGACACACACCTGAATAAAAAGAAGGGATACCCAACGAAAAAGCGTTGGGAATTGATTTAGACTTTTGTGTATCGGCTTGCAAACAACGCTATAGATATGTTTATTTTTTGGCACTCGTTTCTCCCTGCTTGTCGCGAGCCCGAAAAGATTGCTAAGCTTCGGTGATTCGTGTTGATTCACAGTTTTCCGGGCAGATTCTGCGCTCCGCCACGGTGTTTGGTACATCCATTCTTCAACACAATAAAAGGCATCTCGCACGCGCGTACTGCACACGTGAATATCACACTGGACGAGCCTCTGGCGTTGAACGGGCTGTGCCGGCAACTTCTCGGTATTTATTTAATGTAAGAAATAAAAAAGTTGTTCGCTAGTCACTCACAACTTGGCTCCGATTCTTTTTCTAACGTTTTCTGGGGGGCAGACAGATATGGCTGAGCTATATATCTGGCCACTCTGCAAGACCCGCTTTGATATATTTAGACGCAAAAATCTCAATTAGGTTGAGAAAAGCTACTTTTAACTTCCTTTGCAGAAAATGACATAAGATGGCCAAGATCATAGCGTTTCTGTGATTGCCAACTGTCTTATACAGCATTCCCCAACTATTTTTTTAAACGTCATCTGGCGCGAGACGCGCCAGATACAATTAACTAACCGATATCTCCGTTCGCAACCATCGTCAACAATGCGGAGTCGTCTACCGTGAGGGGTAAATTAATTTTCGCACGTTGTCGGCTAGACTGATATGTTGCAAAAATGAGTTCAGTTGCTTGAAGTGCCTTGCGGCCGCTGAGTTCCGGCTCACGTCCTGTTTTTACACCGTGGATAAGATCTAGCACAGAGAGCGTTGTTGCATCGCGTTCGGCGACCAAACCGCTTAAATCGGGCGCCTCCCATCCGTTTCCGCCCTCGCGGAGCATACGGACCGGCGCGCCGCCGCCGACATCAATGATGCCCTTCGTACCGATGAGACGATTGGCGAAACCGCCTAAAGACGTGCCACCCGTTGCGAGCAGCCCCTCTACACCGTTTTTCCAGCGAACCCACGATATACCGCTTGTCTCAACCTGAACGCCGAAGACAGTCTTTTCTTCCGCCACATCTATTTGACCGATAACCCAGTCAACAAGTTCGTCATTATTGTAAAAAAAGAACATATCGAACCAGTGCGTCCCCCAATCAAGCAAATTGGGGCAGGCAGCTTCAAGCCGACGCAGTTCACCGATTGCGCCCTCGTTTGCCAAGCGTTTCGCTTTGATGAACTGTGCCCCAAACCTGCGTTGATGACAGAACGTTATCACCACGTTGTTATCTACACACGCTTGATAGAGTGCTTTCGCATCGCCCCACGTGGGGGCCATCGGTTTTTCACAATGGATGGCTCTAATCCCGCTGTTTGCCGCAGCGATGACCATTTCCTTATGGAGCTCAATCCATGTGCAGACACTCACAAAATCAAGCGATTCGGTATCAAGCATCTCTTGATAGTTTTCATAAGTGTTGGGCACCTCAAACTGCTCAGCGAAGGCAGTACGTGCATTTTCAATCGGATCAGAACAGGCGACGATGTCAACATCTGGGGATACCTGATACCCGCGCGCATGGGCGCGGCCGCGGCCTCCACAACCGATAATACCTGCTTTAAAAGTAGTTTCCACTACGAATCCTCCTTGTCTGAATCAGGATTGACAACTATCTCTTACAGAATTAGCACTCTGTTTTTTAATTCTCATACAGTTTGCGCTACGCCCCCTGCGAATTATGCACAGCCCTCAGTTAATTGACTCACAAGGGAGGCATCTAACTGAAGACCTGACGTGAGATGCCGCTTTCTCTGACGATAGGCGCGTTCACCGGGGATAAGAATTTCTGTAAACCCTGTGGCTCGCCGGTTCGCCTTGATGCGAGCAACGAGGGTATCCACTTCCGTTTTGAACCGGTCCAACGGGACAAAAACACTCGCATCCAGCACAATTATGAGTAAGCCGTAGTTTGTGCCAGGGGGTGGAATTGTCGCCGCGTTGACTAACGCACCGGCAAGGATTTGTGTGATGAGGGCGAGCCCAAATCCTTTATGTCCACCGAATGGCCGAACGCTTCCCTTCAACGCCTCTTCTGCATTCAGTGTCGGCTCGCCCTCCGGATTAAAGGCGATTCCTTCGGCAATCGGTGTGTCTTCCTGCATCGCGACGAGCAAATCCCCGTTGGTAATGGCAGCGGTAGACATATCAAACAAGAGTGGCACTGTGTTGGAAGGAATGCCGACCGCGATTGGATTTGTGCCTAAGATCGCTTCAGTTCCGCCTTCGGGGGTAATTCGCGGCAAACAGTCCGCAAAGAGCAAACCGATGCATTCCGCCTGCCTCGCCATATCGACATAATACCCTGCCATGCCACAATGTGATGTGTTGTAAACACCAACGATGCATGAACCGTGCTGCTGTGCGCGTTCAATCGCGAGTTCCATCGCGCGGTAAGCGACCAGGTAGCCGGGCTGGTTTCCACCATTAACCCGTAGACATTGTGCTTGCACCTTGTCCACCTGGATGCAGGTCCGACTGCCCTGTTCATAGCGGCTTTTAATGCCGGGTAATCGGATAAACCCGTGTGTTTTTCGCCCGCGGAGCTCCGCCTCTAAGAGAATATCCGCAATAATAGTGGCATCCGTTAAGGACATCCCACTCGTCGCTAAGAAGTTTTCCGCGAGTTGTCTCGCCGCATCAACGGAAATATGCACGTTGTCGCTCCATCTTCGTTTTAAGTGTTGACCTCTGTTTTTGAGTTTGCTATACTTTACCGCAAATCTAGTTTAAATTCAAGTCACTTTTTTAACCCATTATTGGAGGCGCAGTTTTTTAACCGCGCAGAAGCACCCAAGGAGGCCTACAGATGGCGAATAGAAAACATGACCTGGTTGAATACCCCATCCAGGATAACGTTCGATTAGAGGTGTATTGGCGTGACGATGCAGGTGGCCGCGGTCCAGCGGCATCGTTGTACGTTTACGACGATGAGATTATGCGTTTCGACTGCTTCGGCGGAGATAATGGGCATTGCCACTTCAACCTGCGGCAGACGCGCGGCAGACGGTGGATGTACCCAGACGGCTCTTTCCAAGAACATATCCAGCAGAGTCTGTTCGATCTCCGCACCAATCTGAACTTCTGTCTCCAAACCCACCAAGATGAACGGGTCCAAGAGATGCAGATAGTGCAGGAAAACTTAGAACAGGCAATTCCGCAGATGGAAGCGCGGTTGTTAGCGTTTGCAGATACACTGCAGCGCGACATCTCATGAAAAATGCCTGCGGCAAGCCGACAACGGAGGCCTGCGGAACTTATGTTAAAACCGCAGTTAAACTCATCCCGTTGTTGCTCGCTCGGCACAAGGACGAAAAACATGAAAGTCGTGACTGCGGCAGAAATGCGCCACATCGATCAGGACACCATTGAAGGTATCGGCATTCCCGGCATTGTGCTTATGGAGACTGCCGGGAGTGCCATCGTCCGCGCGATAGAACGGCATTACCCGGCGTGCCAACGCATCGGTATCTTTGCCGGCAAGGGGAATAACGGCGGCGATGGCATCGTTATCGCACGCCAACTCGCCCATGCAGGGCGCGATGTGCATCTCTTCCTCGTCTCTCCGGTAGAAAGTTTCACCGGGGAGGCACACATCAATCTCCAAATTGCCAAACGTTTAACAGCAAGTTTTGGCTTGCAAGCCCCGCCAAAAGGCAGGTTGCGAATCACGGAAATTCTGAGCGAAAAGGAAGGTGGGAAGGAGGGAAGCGTGGAGGGGTGGAAGCACTGGATGGCGAATTGTGAACTCCTTGTGGATGCCATTTTCGGCACAGGGTTACGCGGTGCCGTGCGAGGTGCGATTGCGACAGTCATCAATGACATCAATAGCCTCCGAACCCCTATCCTCTCCATCGATCTCCCCTCCGGTCTGGATGCAGATACGGGTAATCCATTAGGCGCCTGTGTCAGAGCGGAGAGAACTGTAACGATAGGCTTGCCGAAAAGAGGGTTGTTGGTGCATCCGGGTGCCGAACTTGCGGGGCATCTTGAAGTTGTGGACATCGGTTTTCCACAACAGGTAGTTGATTCACAAAACATCAAGGTGAACTGGACGACGGCAGCACAAGCGACAGAATGGATACCCCCTCGCCCTCCCGCCTCTCATAAAGGCAGTTACGGGCGTGTCCTCGTTGTTGCGGGTTCTACAGGCATGACAGGCGCGGCGGCACTTGCAAGTGAGGCGGCTTTGCGCGCCGGGGCGGGGTTAGTAACACTTGCCACGCCGAAACACTTGAACGCTATCTTAGAGAGTCTTTTGCCAGAGGTGATGACGTTGCCGCTGCCCGAAACAGCAGCAGGCAGCTTAGCAGAATCAGCAACCTCAGCCATCCTTGAATTTGCGGAAAAGACGAAATCTGTCCTTGCCATAGGGCCCGGGCTTTCCCAACATTCAGAAACGGTGGCACTCGTTCACCGATTGGTTCGTGAGAATCGGGAACAAGGGCTCGGTTTACGGATGGTTGTCGATGCAGATGGGTTGAACGCCTTAGCACACGCCACACTTGGTGAAGCCGCGATTCGGAGATTGCTCCTACAACTCGGCAAGGAAGCGGTGCTCACGCCGCATCCGGGCGAGATGGCTCGGTTAACGAACACCCCAGTTTCTACATTAGAAGCAGACAGGATTCGTACCGCACAGCAGTTTGCAAATGAACACGGTGTAACCCTTGTATTTAAAGGGGCCCCTACCGTTATTGGGCATCCAAACGGGGACGTGTGGGTGAATTCAACGGGTAACCCCGGCATGGCAACGGGGGGTATGGGGGATGTGCTAACAGGCATCATTGCCGGATTGATGGCGCAAGGGGTGCCAAGCGAAAGGGCGGCTGTGCTTGGGGTTTATCTACACGGGTTAGCAGGAGACATTGCAGCAGAAGCGGTGGGGATGCACGGACTCATCGCAAGCGATGTGCTAAAGGCGGTGCCTCAGGTCTTTTAACTGACTTTGCAGAGAATGAGGCCTGCAAGATAGGGCTGTGAACATAGGGTAAATCTCGAAGGTATATTAAAAAAGGAGTAATCATGGAACTCGGATTGACTGGAAAAGTTGCCGTAATTACTGGCGGCAGCGAGGGCATCGGCAAAGGTATTGCCTTTCGTTTGTGTGAAGAAGGCGCGACAGTCGCGATTTGTGGGCTCGGTGCAGTGCCGTAAAATCCCCTCATACTTATACAAATATGGTAAAACCTAATCATATCTATACTATGTGCGATTTTACTTGACTTATGCCAACGGCGGTGGTATACTACTAAGCATGAAAGATAGATTGGTTAAGATAGGCGATGCTTCCGTACTGCTGGGTGTCAACCCGCAGACGCTGCGGCGATGGGAGCAGGGCGGGTTGATACGCCCAGCGAAACGCACGCCCGGTGGCACGAGGCTATACTCACTGCAAGAACTGCTTGGGGCGAACGATATGACGCTTCCCACAATCGGCTATGCCAGAGTTTCTAGTGCCGACCAAAAAGAGGATTTGAATCGGCAACACGCAGTCCTGGAGGCGTTCTGCAACAAGAACGGCTGGCAGACTGAAATCATAAGAGACTTAGGCAGTGGCATGAACTACAACAAAAAAGGTCTCCTGCAACTGCTGGAGATGATGGTGCAAGGTCAGATTAGCCGTCTGGTTATCACGCACAAAGACAGACTGCTTCGATTCGGCGCAGAGATTTTGTTCAGAATATGCGAATTGAAGGGGATCGAGGTGGTTATCATAAACAAAGGCGAACAGGTATCATTCGAAGAGGAACTCACCCAGGACGTCATGGAAATCATGACTGTTTTTTGTGCGAAACTCTACGGACGACGCTCCCACAAGAGTCAGAAAATGGCACAGCAACTGGAAGAGATCGTCACCGAAGAAAAACCACAGATGGAGATGGATTTTGGCATACCGAACTCACAAGATTCAACTCAACCCGAATAATAAGCAGGCAACGCTGATGGCACAACACTGCGGTTATGCCCGTGTTGCCTACAACGCCGCGCTTACCATCTTCAGGAACGCACTACAGGATGGTGAGTGGAAGACGCTTTACGATATCAAGAAGGAATTCAACGCCAAAAAGCGTGAAATCTTCCCTTGGTGCGATGACATGTCCCAGAATGCCAGCAAGAATGCCATTCATCATTTTAGCGATGCAGTCAAAAGATGGAAGAGCGGTCAGAACAGGTTTCCTAAGCCGAAGAACCGAAGCGGTAAACATAGTTACCAAGCGGATAACGGCACGAATTCTGTGAAAGTCTATAAAAAGCGTGTTAAACTGCCTGCCATCGGTTGGGTGCGGATGACGGAGGAGTTGCGTTGGACAGGCGACATCGGCAGAGTCGTCGTCTCCCGTAAAGATGACAAGTGGTTCGTGTCTATTTTGGTACACACTGATGAAGGTAATTCCATGGTGCAGATGCCACTGATTGATGATCGCCTGCCTGTAGGCGTTGACGTGGGTATCAACACACTGGCAACATGTAGTGATGGCACAAAGTATGAAAACCGCAGGCCGCTGAAGGTTTACCTACGGAAGCTGAGGCGTGCTGGGCGAATGCTGTCACGGAAGACAAGGTTCTCTAACAACTGGCATAAGGCCCGTAAACGGCTTGCCAGCATTCACTACAGAGTCTCCTGCATCAGATTAGATAGTCATCATAAAACAAGCACGTCCATCGTTCGGAAAGCATCGGCTATTGGTATTGAGACGTTGAACGTCAGCGGTATGCTAAAGAACAAGAAACTTGCAAAGCATATAGCCGATGCATCTCTATACCGCTTTTTGACGATGATAAAGTATAAAGCGGAACGGCGTGGTATCCCCGTCACGGAGGCTACCATGTTCTTTGCAAGTAGCAAGACGTGCAGCTCGTGTGGGCACAAAAAGACGGAACTTGACCTCTCCGAGCGTACCTACCACTGCGGTGAATGTGGTTTCACGTGCGACAGAGATGTCAACGCGGCAATCAACTTGTGCCCTTCATAACAATCTTGTCGCCCCCAGCTCGGGGGAGACGTGAAACGCCTCTGGAGCTCGTGTAAGGCCTCGTTGGCAGGCAGTGAGTGTTGAATGAGGAAGTGTGGCAACTGACGGT
The DNA here is from genome assembly GCA_958295855.1 of uncultured Poribacteria bacterium. GTDB lineage: Bacteria > Poribacteria > WGA-4E > WGA-4E > WGA-3G > CATQHH01. Next base: position 4,428,148 of record OY282383.1, read on the forward strand.
CGCCTGTTAGAATAGTTTAACCACTATTTTCAATAGTGGTAAACTTTGAGCAGGTTTGATCAGATATGTATAAGTCCCACAGAGCGGCGCTCAGCAGGCGGCGACTTTGAAAGCATGAGCGACGAAGCGTGGTACGACGACCTGGAGCTCAAGTTGATGGGAGCGATTCGTTGTGCACGCTTGGTGATTCCGCACATGAAAGCCAACGGTAGCGGTAGGATTATTAACATCACGCATCCGGGCGGCAAACAACCGGGCGCGGGCTCCTGTCCGACCTCGGTGAGTCGCGCTGCAGGCATCGCCTTGACGAAGGCGCTCTCTAAAGAACTTTTACCCCACAAAATCTTGGTTAACACAGTCTGCCTTACCTCAATTAAGAGTGCACAGGGAGAACGCGCATGGAAAGCAGCGGGTTCACCGGGGACGCTTGCGGAATATTGGGAGGCGCGTGGCGCAGAGCACCCACTGGGACGGTTAGGCGAACCACGCGAGGTGGGCAACCTCGTCGCCTTCCTTGTTTCGGAATGTGCATCGTTTATTACCGGAACGGCTATCAATATTGATGGCGGGCTCTCCGCAGTCGTGTAGCGTTTTTTTCACATACCTTGCGGAGTACAAAAGTCTCTGCGGTAGGTGTTGCATCAGAAGTCTCTGACGAGATTAACCTTGTATGTAAAGAACTAACTTGCTTTCTTCATTCTCTGCAAAGTAAATTAAAAAAATGGAAACCTATAAAATCTATCCTGTCGCAGCGGCAGATGCTTCAACCACGTTCCAAGTGGAACTAGATGCGAGAGCGATTGCTGCAGCGGAAGAGCTTGAAAACAGCGGGGCCCAAGGCACCGAAAGAGAAGAAATTCTACAGAAACACCTCGGTGCCGATTATGCGAAAGGCTACCGAGGCACAGCATGGGGGTTACACGGCATCTCTGAAGGCTTGACCCCGGCACGCTTGGCAGTTTTGTTGGAAGCACACGGTGAAGACTTCGATCCGTGCGCGGCACGCGAAACTTTCGACCATAGCCTAATGGTGAACGTTGAAGAAGAATTAGCATCGCAATTGGAGGATATCCCTGAGTCCGTTTTGGAGGCGATTGTTGAGGCATATAAAGTTGAGTTGTTAGGCCGATAGTCGTGCGGAGTCCTTCGCCACGCACACGACTCACAGGCAACAGCAACGGTCAACTTTTAACAAAATCCCCCTTGTCCTTTGCGTCATTCGTAAGACACATCATTTTTTGCAACTTTCCTGGGCAGCCGGTGTATAATTAGGTGCTAAAGTATTGATGGCACAAACGCTTGCTTTACAGTCAGAGGAATCGACGTCTTCTCATCACAACACCTAGAGGCACTGTGCGACAAACGCTTGCTTTACAGTTAAAGGAATCGCCTCTACAATTTACGCTAACCAAGGAGAATGAAAATGCAACGTAAAAATGTTGGGAGCATAGTCGCACTTTTGCTACTTATGGGGTTTGTTACCCTTTGTATAATTAGGTGCTAAAGTATTGATGGCACAAACGCTTGCTTTACAGTCAGAGGAATCGCCTCTACAATTTACGCTAACCAAGGAGAATGAAAATGCAACGTAAAAATGTTGGGAGCATAGTCGCACTTTTGCTACTTGTGGGGTTTGTTACCCTTTCTGGGTTGCAGGGGGAGTCGCAAACAACGAATTTCTTCGCGGAAATGATAGAAGTTAAGGTGCCAACCCCCCATATCCCTCAGGAAGCATACACCGGGCCGCAAACCGTGCCGGCCCTGATGGACGCGTTTGATACGGCGTACAACCAAAGGTATTCAAAGGCAAAGGTCATCGCATCTCGTCAGGGGGGCGGTGTTTATAAGAGCGAACTCGCCATCAGCGGCGAGATAGATGCACGATATCCGCGCGCGGAATGGCTTCAGCGGCTCTTGGATAGAGGTATCCTCATAGAAAATTCCGATGATTATAGAGTTTACCTGTCAAAGCGGCATACGCTGGCATTTTTGGAAGACAATCCGGATCTTCGGAAATCCGGGATTCTCGGCATTCCACCGACAGATAACTGGGAAACCTATAAAGCCGATTATATCGAGAAGCTAGTCAAGAAGCACGCCCGAGGTCGGAAAGCGTCAGAACAGGTTGAACGCGCCAAGGCACAGATGGAACGTGCCAAGGCACAAGTTGAGCGAACTAAAGCACAAATTGAGCACCGTATAGCACTCGAGGCCCCCTATAATCAAAGGCTGCTTGAACGCATCAAGGCGGAACTTGAGCGAACTCAGGCAGAACTCGAACGGACGAAACCTCGGCTGCTTAAACGCATCAAGGCGGAACTTGAGCGAACTCAGACCGAACTTGAGCGTATAAAGGCGGAACTCGAACGAACGAAACCTCTGACACCGTCGCCTAACAAGCCAAACCGAAGCATGAAAAGGAAGTCACGCTATCCGCCTTTGTAGTACGTAGGTTAGGTTGAACGGAAACCCTCCGTGAAACCCAACATAATCCGTTGAGGTATCTCGTTAGGTTTCACTTGCGTTTAACTGATGCGGTTGCCGGGGAGAGAGAAGCGGGAACACTGCGGATTACCTTAGCAAACGCTCTGCCGCGCGACCTCTTCTTGTGGAACAAGCTGATTGGCGGATACATCGTATTCGTGGTGCCATTCTTGGCAGCGCGCGGTCTCCCGCGGCGGGTTCTCTCTGCCCATTGATAAAGGCAGTTTTTACAGCTATAACGTTGTTTTTCGCCCTATCATCCATTTTTGACGAATTCGGAGGCGACAGAAAACCTAGCTTCGCTCGCTCAGGAGAGCACACGCGCAAAAAGGACAATACGAAAACACTAGGGATGCCCAACTTTTTCGGGAGAGTGCCGTTTGTACCGAACCAGTTCGGGTATCCAGGTTCTTTGGCTCTGCCTGAAAAACGAGGATATCTTGACATGAAATAGGTGATGGTGGTAAACTTATAGCATACTGATGGGGATTCCATGTCTTGATGTAGGGCGTTATAGGGCGAAGTTTGCTAGGCCACTGTTCTATGCAGCGCGCTGGAAGGAACTTTTTAAAGGGGAAAAATCATGTTAGAAACTCGTGAGTTAACGAAAGTCTACAATGAGAGCGTTTTAGCTGTCAACAAATTGAACATGAAGGTGGATGATGGCGAAATCTATGTCGTCCTCGGTGCGAATGGTGCAGGGAAAAGTACAACTATCTCCATGCTGCTGAACTTCATCGAGCCGACGAGCGGCACTGCACTGATCGATGACATTGAGATTCCGAAGTTCCCGCTGGAGGCAAAGAAGCATCTCGCTTACGTCTCTGAAAATGTTGAGTTGTATCGGAACTTCACGGCACGGCAGAATCTGTCGTTTTTTGCCAAACTGGGGGGCCGCAAAAAGGTGTCAAATTCGGAGTTGGACGCGACGCTGGGGCGTGTCGGCTTGCCGGAGGAAGCGTTTACACGGCGCGTGAAGACATTTTCCAAAGGGATGCGCCAACGCTTGGGCATCGCGATTGCGATTATGAAGAACGCGCAAGCGGTGTTGCTTGACGAACCGACATCGGGCTTGGATCCGAAGGGCGGCGCGGATTTTCTGAATCTGCTGCGTGAGTTGCGGGAAGAAGGAAAATCCATCTTTATGTCCACGCACGACATCTTCCGCGCGAAGGAGATTGCCGACAGGATCGGTATTCTGGTGCAAGGCAACCTTGAGCGAGAGTTGACGCGCCAGGAGATTCAGAAAGAGAACCTTGAGACGTTGTATCTGCACTATGTTGCAGGATATGAACAGGAGGAAGAGGACACTGAGTAGGATTCTGGCACGGCAGAACGAATGTCTCCTACGACTATAAGATGGAAGGGGAAGAAGATATGAGATGGAAGAATATACAAAAAAAAAGATGGCAGAGTGGCAGAGTGGCAGAGTGGCAGAGTGACAGAGTGGATTGGGTTACTTTTCCCCCTTCCCCCCTTCCCTTCCTCCACCCTTCTAGGTTTCCAATCTTTCAGTCTTTGATGCCTGTGTTGGTTTTCATTATTGCGACATGCGGGTTGGTAGTCGCGCAATTTATTGCGCATGCGGAAGAGCCGCCCATTCAGGTTGAGCGCCCGAAAACCAAAGAGGAACAGAGTCGCCAAATCGAGATAAAAACCGAGCGCCTGAAAATGGAATTGGCAGAAAAATTGATGAAAAAAAAGCAGGTTGACTTCGAAAACCTGAAGGCGATGATGATGGAGGAAAACAACATCGTCACCGTCTCCGAAGTGAATAAAGCAGAGGAAGCCTACGAACGCGCGGTCGATGAATATGAACAGGCAAAACTCAATCTACAGAAGGTAGAGCTTAACTCGCTCAAGGATGCTTGGCACATCACGGTTGAACAGACAAGCCTATATGAATCACCGGACGGCCGCGAACTGTTCTCAATTAGGTTGCGGAATAGTTCCTTGCCTGTCAAACTGGTCGAGAGTTCCAAAGTGCTCGGGCGAGAGATTCTCGTCAGTGCACAAATTGACGACATCTTTGTGTCGATTAAGGAGAAAGCGGGTTACGGTTCCGGCGGTACCATCATCGCGCAGCCTTACGAACGCCGAATCGCCACCCTCAAAGAGGGTGAGGCAGTCGACTTAGAATTTGAGCTCATCAAAGAGGATGTACGCGATGTGGTCGTCCACTTAGAATACCTAGATGATATCATCGAAGATCACAATATTCACCTCCGGCAGGAAGATCCGTACATCTCGGTTTTCTCTGCACGCCGTTACAAGGAAGGCGACCGGCGGCGACTGGAAGTTGTGCTTAAATATGGCGAAGTACGCGATGAGACAGAAGAAAAGGGGCAGTATAATACGGCACAAGAAATTAACAACGTTAAGGTCTCCATAAAGGATGAGACGGCGGCTATCATAGGTTACCCCTACGAATACCGCATTCCGACACTCAAATACGGACAGGACAAAACCCTGGACTTTGAACTGCGGCGAAACGTAGACAGTCTCGTCGTCAGCCTGGAATATCTTGACAGGAGCTACCCGTACAAAATCCACCTTGAAGAAGACACCCGCTATATCTCTATCCTCAGTGCCAAGAAGTTCCGGGTTAACAATCAGATGATGGTGACAATTCAACTGAAGAATACGTCGACGACGGAGGCAATGTCAAGCAATGCGACACCTGAGGAAATCGCAGCGACAAATGAAATCCGGTCGATTTACGTCTCCTTGTTGGATGTGGTGGATAACACAAACATCGTCAAACCGTATGAGGAAAAAATCCCGGTGCTTGGCTACAACGAGACCGTGGAACTGACGTTCCAGCTCCAGAAAAACGTGGAAAGCGTCACGGTGTCACTGGATTATCCCGAACTGCTTGAACCGGAGAAGCGCATGATTTACCTCCAAAAGGAATCGGCACTGGATGTCGTCAACGTGAGTTCCTTGCGATTCTCGCAGGAGGGCAATCTTGGCAGCAGTGTCACCTACGATTTGACTCTGGATAGGTTAGCGGAGACAGAGAATACATTTCAGTTGCGGGTGATTAATTTGCTGAACCGCCTCTCTTTTGAATTCCAAGATCCGGAGACGAAGTCGCGGCAGTCTCAGGTGAAGTTTACGCAGGAGCAGTCGAAACGGAATCTATCGTTGATTGTCTACCTGCCAGAGGAACTGGATGCCTCCTATCTGGATAGCATGCTGGAATTCTACGTAGCAGTGCTTGGTGAAGCGGAAGCGAGCGAACTCGGTGGTGTCAATAATCGGATTGAGTTACCACCGGAAACGATTGCTAACATTCAAGGCGGTATTGAGCGGTTTGAACTGATTCCAAAAGGCGTACCAGAGATTGAACTCTTTGTGCCGAACGCTTTCCATACCATCAAGATAGGCGAATCGGTTGAAATGACAGCGACGCTAAGGAATATCGGTACCCGCGACCTCGTCGATATCCGGATGCTCGTTGAGGCATCCACTGACTGGAAATACAGTGTTGTGCCGGAACTGATTGCGTCACTCGGCCGGAACGAAGAAACAGAGATTCAATTGACATTGATTCCCCCTTCGGATATCGGCGTAGGGCAGTATGAGGCAAAACTCAACGCAGAAGTTACCGTCGATAACCGCAAATATGAGGCACGCGACCGCTCCATTACCGTGCAGGTGGAATCCAAGACACAGCTGTCCGTGCAGACTATGCTATTTGGGGCGTTGATACTGCTGATGATTGGGATTGTAATTGTGACGATACGGATTAGTAGACGTTAGCCTGGAAGGATGAAAGGATGAAAGCATCGCAAACTCACAGTTTGGGCTACGAAAGATGGAAGAGTGGCAGAGCGGAATCATGGAAGGATGGAAAAGAGCCACTCCCAATCTTCCAACCTTCCAGCCTTCCACCTAAGTCCTATAAGGGTGGCATTTGTATAGGGATGGCACTCTGCCTGCTTTTATTTTTCACAGGGGGCCTCTTTGCACAGCGGCTTATTTCTCTCTCGCCAACGCGCGCGTTAGAGCTCGCTTTACAAAACAACGAATCGGTGAAGAAAGCGGAAAAAGTAGTAGAACGTGCCAAAGCGAATCTCCGCGTCTCCAAGGCGGTGTATCTGCCACAGGTGGGACTCACAGGCGAATATCAACGCCAAAAGGACGGCGACATCGACGAAAGAGACTATCTCTCCCGGGCACAGATGAGCGTTCTGCTCGCCCAATTCGGCGAAATTCCTGCAGGCCTCGATGAAGCACAGGAAAATGTCCGAAAAGCAGAGATTGAATTTGAACGCGCAAAAAAGGATGTGGTAGGGGAGCTCCGGAATATTTGGCACAATATTATCCTCACACAGGAGGAAATTCAACAACGCCGCGCAATTGAAACGGAACTGGAGAAAAAACTCAAAGGCACGCAAATGAAGCATGAGAAAAAACGCATCCCTTTTCTCAGCCGCCTCAATACCGAAATCGAATTGTCGGAACAGCAACTCGCGCTCAACCAACTCCAACGCCGGCTTGATGTGGACACCGCTGAACTCATCCGTATCACAGGACTCGACCCGCTTTCACAGGTAGTCCTGTCGCAACCCCTCCCCGATGACACCCTGACGCTGGAAGCCGCCGTTGCACTCGCACTCGCCAACCGCCTCGACCTGCACGAACTCGCGGGCGACATTGTACGCCAAGAACGCCTCGTCGCGGAGACGATGTGGCACCGATTTCCGGAACTGTCTGCCGAAGCACGATACAAGGACTTCCACGTGCTGCTGGAACAACAGCAACAGAACCGAACTTGGGATGCAACCGCGCTCTACGACCCGGTGATACTCGACCGGGAGCGAGATGTGCCTAGTATTTTCGAGCGAACACCACGCACACAAGACGGATGGGAGGTGCGCTTCAATATTAACATTCCCTTTTTCGATGGAAACAAGACAAAAAACCTCCGCACTGCTGAACTCGCCGAACTGGAACGGCTGCAACTTGAATATACGGAGAAAGCGAAACGGATTCGCGTCGCAGTACGGCGCGACTATCGCGAGGTGGACAATGCACAAGAGCGGATGGAAATCGAGGAAAAACGGGTGAGAATCTTTGAGCAACGGCTGCGCACGATTGAGCGGGTGCTTGATGAAGTCACTGTGGAATTGCCAAATTATCGAGGGTTGACTTTTGACGATGCATTCCAAGCGCAGGCACGATTTACGGAGGCGCAACGCGTCTTTTATCAGGAACGCCGCAATTACGCGACAGCGAAGGAAAAGCTGCGACAGACAATGGAATGGATAGAGTAGGGGAACGATGCTTCTACTTTTAACTATGTTGCAGTAGGGGCAAGTTGCAGTGGCGTAAAATCTGGTCATTCCTTGACAAATCTAATCAAATCTCTCAGGCGAAAAAAGAGATTTTATCACAGGCAGTCACCACTATTTTCAATAGTGGTATCTACCTTATGAAAATCTCTTGCATTTATTTTGGAAGTGAGTTATACTGGTAGTCTCGTGTGGGGCGGGGAAAGACTCCTTCAGCATCCCGCTGGTGTCTCCGCCCACTTCCAGAGTCTGGAAGCAAAACACGTCCTGCGAACCCTTGAAAAGGAATTGAACATGTCTCTGCGAACGCAGAAAATTCAACTCAACCCGAACAACAAACAGGCGACGCTGATGGCTCAGCACTGCGGTTATGCACGTGTTGCTTACAACGCCGCGCTGTCCTCGTTCAAGTCTGGATTAGATGATGGCAACTGGAAGACGTTGTATGACATCAAGAAAGAATTCAACGCCCGTAAGCGGGACATCTTTCCTTGGTGTGATGAGATGAGTCAGAACGCCAGCAAGAACGCAATTCACAATTTCAACGATGCAGTGAAAAGATGGAAAAGCGGTCAGAACAGATTCCCCGTGCCGAAAAAACGAAGTGGTAAACAGAGTTACCAAGCGGATAACGGCACGAATTCTATTCGCGTGGAACGGAAGCGCGTCAAGCTGCCTGCCATCGGGTGGGTACGGATGACGGAGGAGTTGCGATGGACAGGCGATATCGGCAGGGTCACCGTCTCCCGTAAAGATGACAAGTGGTTTGTGTCTATTTTGGTACACACCGATGATGCAAACACGATGGTGCAGATATCACTGATTGATGACCGTCTGCCTGTAGGCGTTGACGTGGGTATCAATACGCTGGCAACGTGTAGTGATGGCACAAAGTATGAAAACCGCCGGCCGCTGAAGGTGCATTTGCGGAAGTTGAGGCGTGCTGGGCGAACGCTGTCACGGAAGGTATATCTGTCTAACAACTGGCGGAAGGCGAAGAGCAGACTGGCAAGTGTCCACTACCGCATCTCCTGCATCAGAGAGGATAGTCATCATAAAGCAAGCACTGCCATCGTTCGGAAGGCATCGGCTATCGGTATAGAGACGTTAAACGTGAGTGGCCTGCTAAAGAACAAGAAACTTGCAAAGCACATAGCAGACGCTTCCCTGTCCCGCTTTTTGACGATGTTGAAATATAAAGCCGAGAGACGTGGTATCCCCATCACGGAAGCCTCGATGTTCTTTGCCAGTAGCAAGACGTGCAGTGCCTGCGGAAACAAGAAAGCGGAGTTGACACTCAGCGACCGCACATACCACTGCAACAGCTGTGGTTTCACGTGCGACAGAGATGTCAACGCTGCAATCAACCTGTGTCCTACATAAGGGTAATTCCCCGCTTTGCGGGGCATCACCCTAAAACTTGTCGCCCGTAGCAGGCGGGAGACACAAAACGCCTCTGGAGTTCGTGTTAGCCCTACGCTGGTAGGCAGTGAACGTTGAATGAGGAAGAGTGACAACTGATGGCATTGCTGATAGATATGAGCAGGTAAGTCCAGATATGTATAAGTTCCTCACTGCGGTAGCCGCGCTATGTTGTTGTAAATGCAGTGAAAATCTCGCCAAAAATGCGTGACTCCCCCTTGATGCAACGTTTTCCCCTCCTTTTTCTATCTCAACGGACTCAATACTAGCACTCAACTCCGTTATTTGAGAAATGGGTTAGACGTGTTATTTTTTTTAATTCGGATTTCACCGGAAGATGTCCGCAATTTCAACAATGGGCCGCCCCCATTAAGGGTTCCCTTTAACATATCTCTGGAGGCGATACCTTGAGATTGAATAGGGATGTCGCTTGAGATGCGTCCTCGGGTTTGGGCATCTACGGCAAGGGCAATATCGGGCCGGAGCGTGATACCTATATCCCCACTGCCCGATGTGTGCAAAGTCCATGAGTGTTCCGGTTGCGTTATAATTTCAGCCTCAATGTTGCCGGTTGAGGTTGCCACATCCACATCACCTTGGCAGTTTTTCACCGTAATGCGGCCACTCATGCCCGTTCTTCCCCAGAGAGTACCTTTGACATCGTCGAAACGTAAATTGCCCGTAGAAGTCTCTGTCCTCACTGCGCCGCCAACGTTTGTGACGTGAATCCGGCCACTCATGCCCGTTTTGGCAGTGACTGCACCGGTGATAGTGTCCAAGTCGATATCGCCTGTGGAAGAGTTGACATCCACGTCACTTTCACACCCGCTAAGCGTGATATTGCCATTCATAGCGGCTACTGCTTTTACCTTGCCACCAACATCGTCAATCTGAAGCGTGCCGCCATGTGCAGTCACTGCCCCGGTGACGTTTCCCAGGGTGATGTCGCCCGTGGAGGTTTTCACGTCCACGTCACTTTCGCATCCTTTTACTGTGATGCGGCCACTCATGCCCGTTCTTCCCCAGAGAGTACCTTTGACATCGTCGAAGCGTAAATTGCCTGTAGAGGTTGCTGCCCTCACTGCGCCCCCAACATTGGTGACGTGAATCCGGCCACTCATGCCCGTTTTGGCAGTGACTGCACCGGTGATAGTGTTCAGGGTGATGTCGCCCGTGGAGGATTCGATATCCACGTCATTGTCGCACCCACTGAGCGTGATATTGCCATTCATAGTGGCTACCGCTTTTACCTTGCCACCAACAGTGCTAATCTGCAGCGTACCGCCCCTCGCGATGACAGCACCGCTGACATTCTCCAGCGTGATATCACCTGTTGATGTCCTCACATCCACATCGCTTTGACATCCTTTTACCGTGATGCGGCCACTCATACCCGTTTTGGCAGTGACTGCACCGGTGATAGTGTTCAGGGTGATGTCGCCCGTGGAGGATTCGACATCCACGTCACTTTCACACCCGCTAAGCGTGATTTTACCATTCATAGCGGCTACCGCTTTTACCTTGCCACCAACATCGTCAATCTGCAGCGTGCCGCCCCTCGCGATGACAGCACCGCTGACATTCTCCAGCGTGATATCACCTGATGATGTCCTCACATCCACATCGCTTTGACATCCTTTTACCGTGATGCGGCCACTCATGCCCGTTTTGGCAGTGACTGTACCGGTAACAGGCCCCAGATGGATATTGCCCGTTGAGGTTTCCACATCCACATCACTTTTACACGCCTTAAGCGTAATGCTCCCACTCATGCCGGTTTTGCCCCACACTGCTCCTTCGATATCGCCAAAGCGTAGGTTACCGGCAGAAGTCGAGGCTCTCACAGCACCCCCAAGGTTGCCGACGTGGATATTTCCGCTGGATGCAGTTTTCAGGGTCACATTATACTGACGCGGTACTTTCACCTGAAAATGAATCCGCAATGGGTACCCCTTTTTCATCCAGTATTGGCGATTGCGTTTGAACTTTCCTTCAATGCGGACATTGGAACCGTTCTGTTCAAACGCAATCTCGAAATCGTTAAATGCTTTTTGAGTTATCTTATCCAGTTTTCCTCGTGCTTCTTTCGTGACGACAACCTTAACCTCATCCTTGTCTATAGTTTGCACGTCAATTGTGCCAAGTTCGGAGTCAACCGTGAGCTTGCCACCCGGCTTCACGTTAAAGTCTCTCCTGACAAGCTGTGGGGAAGTCTGGGCATAGGCTAAAGCCGTTATTCCGCAACACAGGAAAAGCACCAAAGCCGTAATTTTCATGAAAGGGATGTTCTGGTTTTTCATTTTACCTTCTCCTTCTGTGAGTGAATACATCTATTCCTACTGGCCGCGCAGAGAGGGAAATTGTCGACATCTTCCCCCTGCTATTGAGAGTCCTTGCAGCGTTGTCCTCACGTTGGCTGTCAACGCGGACATGAAAAGCATCTTATTGGGAACCGAACGTCATGTCCTTAGTAATCCCAAGGAAAATCACAGGTACCAACGAAGCGACTGCCTCAACCGCCTTCTCTTCAGGTGCGAGTGTAATTTCCAGCCATGCCTCATCTTCCACCTTTACAGATTGCTGCACTTTTTCGCAGTGAATATTGTGGTGGCTCAGACATCTGAACGGATGAAGACGAGGAATGCACCTAAAAGAAACACCCCGAGCAGTAAAAGGAGCAATAGCATATCTACCATCGCTGCGTTGAACGTCTCACTAAAAGTGATTTTATCCTCATAAGTTGGGAGAGCCCTTGACGAAATCGGCTTTTTAGACATGCCCTCAGGGATGCCTACGATGTGAAGGCTCTCTGTATCCGCTCTATCCACGTCAACAATAAAGTGTCGGAGCAGTCTTATATGACGGTGCACACCTTCAAGGAATTGCAAGTGGCGATTCAACCCAGTACCTGCCATCGATTCAAGGGCGTATTGGACAATCGCCGCCGGCGAAAACCGGGTGATGCCTCTTGCGCGCTGTACCTGCACGATTTGTGCCGTTAAATGCTCGCGGTTCAGCCGTTCCCGAATCTCCGCATCTTTGTTGACGAGCTCAGCCTTGAGGCGCAATTCCTCCTCATCAGCCTTTTGGGATTCGAACTTCGCTACCGCCGCTTTGAATTCTTCCTCCTTTGCCTTCGCCAATTCTTCTGCTTTTTCAGGCGAAGTTTTCGCAAGTGCCATAAGTTGATTGAGAAGATCGTCTGTTTGTAACTGCGCCTTTTGTTTAGTCCACATTTTCTTGTCAAAATCTGCGTTAAGTTGCCCAAGCGCGCTCTTTTTTGCCATTTCCCGTTGGTGAACGGTTTGGACAGGGGACATCCATTTTGTGGCAAGCGTGCCGAGGGTGGAAGGCATAAACACCACGAGTGCCACCCAGGTAATCAACAGCACGACAAGACTGACGCGGCTATCTCGCGTGCCGGCGGAGACCAGCAGCCCTACTGCAATGAAGATGCCGGCGTAGCCTGAAGCTATCAGCACGATCATTCCCAAACGGCCCCAGTCTGCTGCCCCGAACTGCGTCCAACTATCTACAGAAATCACCGCCAGATTCAGCAACACCGCAAAATAAAACGGAATGAGGACGGTTATCAGGGCACCTAAGAACTTCCCAACTAACAGCGCAGGACGCGAAATCGGATTCGCCAGACACAACCGAAGCGTGCCACTTTCTCTTTCGCCAGAGAGCGCGTCAAACGTAAACAAGAGCGGGATGAAAGAGAGCAAATAGGTGATGATAAATACCCAGTCTATCTGGTTCGCCTTGGGACGAAGATCCCGCGCATTCGGGTTGGCGGTGGGATAATCCAGCGTCCAGATGCCTTGTATCTCGTTCACGCTTCCCCCGGATTCTGTACTTCTAATCCAAGAACCTCTATCTGTCGTTCCGGACCCCGGCAGAAACGCCTCCCCACCGTCTGCAACGAACGTCAGCGGAGATGGACGTTTGTAAAGTTCACCGGGCCCCTTTTTCAGCAGGGAATAGAGCTGCGTCTGGGACTGCAATTTGTTGCGGGCGGCGGTAACGTTCTCGGAATACTCCCGCACCTCGTCTGGGTAGCTCTGAAGATGCACCACGGCGTTGGTTACCATGAGGGCTGCCATGATAAAGGCAGTTAAGGCAAAACGCAGACTATTGAGATGGTCAAAGAATTCTCTTTGAACGATATGTAAGATCATCGTGTTGTCTCCTTGCTTATAGTTGTCAGTTGTCAAGTTCACCTGTAACCATCTATCCCCTAAAGTACTCCAAGCAGAAGGAGATTGTTACAAACCCCTCTCTTAACTGACGACTGACACGACACCCATTCCCCTACACTTCAATTTTGATAAAAATCAGAAATGTCACCATAAACAGCACGAGGTTCATGAGGAACAGGAGTGACACATCCGCCAGGGCGCGTTGTGCGTTTTCCCAGATCCCTGCCCGCGCAAAGCGAAACCGAGGCAAATCCCACCAATCCACGGCACCTTGGTCATAAGCAAACCAGAGCCGGCTGGCGAACGCATCTTTATCCTGGAAATAGTCAATCAGTGTCTGACGGTATCCTTGGGTGGCGCGACTAAAATCTAACATGCCATTCAGATCCGTGCCGGCCCAGGCCGAAGTTGCAAAGGTATAGCGGCTTGCAGGACTGAATTTCATCAACCTTTCATCCCATACCGCTCGCCGGATGTCGATGCGTGCCAAGCGCTGTTCGCTTACCAACCCAGCCTTTTCTGCGAGGCGAATGTGCGTCGCACCGACGAACGCATAATAGTTTTGGAAATGCGGAACGAGCGGCTCTGAAGCCGCGTCCACTATGCTCGTGCTAAACCTACGTGTTCTAGCGCGCCTGTAACTGGCGCTTGAATTCTGGTTCAAACCGAAGCCTGAAGAACCCAGATAAAACTCCGGGGGTTCCCCCTTAAGGGGACTGTTTGCTAAGAACCGCTGTTCTTCCCTGTCGGCTTCTTCCCAAATCTGTTCAATCTGTTGACTGGCGGATCGTCCTTCTGCGTGCATATCGCCTACCGGATTGAGGGTAAACCGACTCCAGTTCGGATAAACTAGCACTAAAACCACCCAGAAAAACATGCAGAGTATCAGGGACGTTGCAGCACGGCGGGTCGTTGTGGAAATCAACAGCCCTATCAGGTAGAAAACGGACAAGTAGACAATAGTCGTGAAACTTATCCCGCCGATGCGCAGAAAATCATCCGTGTTCAGTTGAATCGAACGGGCGAGGGATAGCTGAATCATTACCATCAATAGGCTCATCAGCACAGGCAGCAGCAGGCAGACCATGGCAGCGATATATTTGGCGAACAGGATGGAACCCCGCCTTACCGGGTGCGAGATAACCAGCCGCAAGGTGCCGCTTTCCCAATTTCCTGCAATTGCATCATAAGCGAAGAGCAGCGCGAGAAGGCTCAGCACCACTTGAAAGATAGACACCAAGTCTATCTGCGAAAAGAGATTCAGGTAAGGATTCTCCAGGCTTCGCGAGGACATACTTGAAAGCGTCGGGACACTGCCATGATAAATTTCAACGGTAGTCCCCAGTCGCTTGTCTAACCCTGCACTAAAGAGGCTGAGGGGATTCGGGGGGCGCTCAACAAACAGTTCTAGGAACGAATAGGTTTCTGCCGCCTCTGCTTTTTGCCGATGAATCGTTTCTTGCTGGCGGTAACTTGCCACTCGGTTTTCGTGCTCATCAAGCAGCACAACGGTATTGGCAACGACAAGCAGGAGCGTAATCACGACAGCGGCAAGAAATCGTGCGCTCATCATAAGGGACAGCAGCTCTTGGCGTATCAATGTGTGTAACATGACAATTTCCTTCCTTTTCTTTTCTTGCAGGGCCTTGTGGAGAAACATGCGCGGGTGTTTCTCCACGCCTTCCAAGCGCCATCTTCCGGTGTCGTGTTCCTGTAGTGGCAGTGCCTTGTGCCTGCCCTCCCAACGCCTTCCAAGCGCCATCTTCCGGTGTCGTGTTCCTGTAGTGGCAGTGCCTTGTGCCTGCCCTCCCATACAGCGGACAGGCCGGAAACTCTTCCGACCGCTAGGGTATTTCACCCTGCTTTGCAGGGGCAGATACCCAACTCCTGCAACCAACTAAGCAAAACATAACAAACCGTGAGAAAAAAGTCAAGGACACTTGGCTTGGGAACAGAGACATTTAGTTCTCCAGATTCTTGCTGCTTTATTGGTTTGTTGCGTTTCCCAAAATGTGTTCACAAAAAACATCCTTATCGATATATAGTGACGCGGGTTAGGGGCAGAACGGTTGCTTAATTCTGCAAAAAATTAGGGAATCCGCGCACAAATCTGGTAGAAAATGCACAAAACTCTCGATTTGACATGCATTTAATAAAAACGTAGATATGCCAGGGACATTTCGTTTTCGGGAATAGGTTTCTGTTTGTGAAGCATCTTAAAACTAAATTCCACTACAATCCTTGACATTTTATACGAGACTCCTTGCCTACAAGACACTCCTCACACCTCTACGCGGACAAAGGCAAGATACACACCCGATAGAAGCACTATCAGAAGCAGCACCAGTAGCATGACATCTGTTGCTGCCGTATTGAAATCCTGATTGAGGCTGAGCGTATCTTCAAATTTCGGAATCGCCGCAGCTGAGATTTTGCGCTGCGACATCCCCTCGCGACTCCCAATGATATGGAGACTCCGCGGATCTGCTCTATCCATGTCAACGACGAACTGACGAAATTGGCGAGCGTAACGCTGCGCATTTTCTAAGAATTGCAGATGCCGTTCAAACCCGGTCCCGGCGAACGATTCGAGGAGGTGCTGAAAAACCGCAGCTGGGGAAATGCGGCTTATAGTGCGAGCGAAAGCAACCTGAGCAATCTGTCGGTTTAAGTGTTCTTCATTCAATTTCTCCTCGTCCGCTGCATCTTTGACGTAGTACTCGGCTTGCAATTGCATTCTCCTGGAAGGTTCAGTCACCCCCTGTAGGCGAGACTCGTATGCCACTTCAAGTGCTTTAGCGGCTTGGTGTTGGTTGTTCCAGAATTCGTCAGTGGACATCGGCGGTGAAAACCCACTGGCAATAGATGCCAAGGTTGAAGGCGTGAAAACCACAAAGACTACCCATATCAATAGCAGAATCACAAGGCTTACTGCACTTTCACGCACACGGGCGGAGATTAGCAAACCTAATGCGATAAAAAGACAGATATAGAGCATCGCGACGCTGAGAATCATGCCTAACCGCATCCATGCCTCGGCACCGAGTTGCACATCTCCCGATATGTAAATTAACAGAAGGTTCATCAACACTGCTAAAGCTAAGGGAATACTTAAGCTGATTAAGGCACCTAAAAACTTGCCGATGAGCACGGTGTGCCTCGGGATGGGATTTGCCAACATTAATCGGAGGGTGCCGCTCTCCCGTTCCCCGGCGATAGCATCGAAGGTGAATAAGAGCGCGATGAAACTCAAGACATAACCGATAATAAATGCCCAATCCACCTTCGTAAAGTCGGGCCGGATGTCCCGAAGGTTGGGTGTCGCAGCGGGATAGGTCATCCTCCAGACCCACATTTCGTTCCATCCATCTACATGTGTCGGTAAAAATGCTTCGCCGCCATCTGCACAGAAAGAGAGCTGTGAGGGTGCTTTGTGAAGTTCCCCCGGGCCCTCGGAAGCGAGGAGATAGAGACTATCGGTACGCGTGGATAAAACTTTCAGAGATTCGCCTACGTTCTCGCGATATTTCTGTAGCCGGTCTGGGTGTTCCCGATGATGCACGAGGGCATTAATTAGCATCAATGCCAACAGCAATAACGTTGTCAGGGCAAAGCGGAGGCTATTGAGGTTATCGTAGAGTTCGCGCTTTGTTATGTGCCAAATCATTTTTTCATCAATTACGTTTCTGCTCCGATTTTTCCGCATGAGGTATTTACCCCTGCAAAGCAGGGGCGGATACCCGGTTCAAAATCGGGTTTCTTATTCATTGTTGAGTCCTCCCTGCTAATTAAGGTTGCATAAGAAACCTCCGGCGAGAGCTACGAGGCGCGCATTAGCGCGCGTTTTTGGTATCCTGCCAATGGTATTGGTTTCCCCTGCAAAGCAGGGGTTTCATACCAAGTTGTGAATGGCCAATGAACAACTTTTTTATTTCTTACATTGTTGTGAATTTTAATGAACAACTTTTTTATTTCTTACTTATGCTGATTACTCCGCAAGGAAAGACAAAAAACCATTCTACACCTCGCTTTTGGTGAAAATCAGCACTATCGTCATGAACAGGGCAAGATTGCACATCAGCAATAGCAACACATCCGGGAATGCCCGCTTCGAATGTGTCCATGCATCGCTACGCGCAAAATCAAAGTGTGGCAAGGTACGCCACTCAACGCCTCCCTTGTCTGACGCAAACCATTCCCTTGAAGAAAACGCCTTTTTTGCGTAGAAATAGTCAATCACTGTCTGCCGGTACTGTTGTGCCGATGCGAAAAAATCTCGGATGCCATCCAGATCGGTGCCTGCCCATGCCTGTGTTGCTGCATCGTATATTCCGACTGGTGAGAGCTTCAACCACATTCTATCCATGGTAGCAGGCTGAACGAAAATGGCTTCGAGTGCCTGTTTTCTGATGAGCCATGCGCGCGTTGCCGTGCTGATAACTAGCGGTTCAAGGAAGTCATAATACGCTTGCACCTGCGGTACGCGCAGTTCGGATTCTGCCGGAATCTCTCGAACGTTGCTTCGTTGATGATGATAAGACTCGAGTGTTGATGGATTAACGTTAAAAAAAGAGTTCCAACTCTCACCTGCCCTATGCGTTAGTTCACGCACCGGATTATCCGCTGCAATGCCTGCATTTGCGAGGTACAGTTTTCGCTCCCGCTCAAACTCGTCCCACAATTGGTGAATTTGATTCGCTGCAGAGCTCAGGTGCGCGTGCGCGTTCGGCATCGGGTTAAGGGTGGCACGCGTCAAGTTCGGATAAACGAGAACCAGAAATCCCCAAATGAACATGGAGAGCATCAGCGAGGTATTCATTCGGCGAACCGTGGTTGAAATCAGCAATCCCATGAGGTAGAACACAGACAGATACGCCAGAGAAGTCAGCACAATGCCACCGATGCGGAGAAAATCATCTAGAGAAAGCGACAGCGAACGGTGAGACGTTAACAATAGCATTGCCAAGAGCAGGCTTATCAGTAACGGTATCAGCAGGCATGCCATTGCGCTGATGTATTTGGCAAGTAGCATGTCACCGCGCCGGATGGGCTGCGTCAAGACCAGACGTAACGTGCCACGTTCGCGTTCCCCCGCAATGGCATCGTAGGCAAAGATGAGTGCCATCAGGCTGAGAACCACCTCAAAGATAAAAACAATATCAATTGAAGAAAAGAGGTTGAGAAAGGGGTTATCCGAACCGTGCATAGCGGCATCCCACAGCGTTGGCACAGCACTGTGATGAATCCTAACAGAATTCCCCAGTCGCTTCTCCAATCCGACATTGAAGATGCTCAAGGGATTCGGCGGCATGTCGACGTACAACCAGTAGTGCGAATAGGTTTCTGTCTCCACCTCTTGCCGATGCGTTTTGACCGCGGTGTTGTAGCTTGCCAATCGCCGCTCGTACTCCTTGATTAGCACAGCGGTATTGGCAACGACGAGCAATAACGTGATAAACATGGCAGCGGCGAAGCGAAACGTCATCAGATTGTTAAGCACTTCCCGGCGGATAAGTGTTGTTAGCATAATTGTAAGGGTAGGGCCCCGTCTCCGCCTGTCTGCAGCGGAGCACAGGTAGGAGCGAGCTCCGAATCGCAACGGCCTACCACCTCTATGGACAACTGGGATATTACCGAGCAGAGCACAGGTAGGGGTGATAGCTCGGAAAGTTGCTTATTCGCCCGCCGAATCAGTGGATTTGATTTCGTATCGTGCTAACTCAAGGCTCTTGACAGTGACTGAAGACTCAGGCAGCATTTTGAGAAGTATATCCTCAGATTCTTGATGAAACTTGACAATCCCGATGTTGGGGGCTAACCAGAGCGTTGTAACGGATTCCCCTGCTGACTCAGGTATACCTTCTGCTTTTTTGACCGTGGTTGCTGTCCGGTACTCAACTTTTAAACAGTCTTCAAAGGTGCCAGCTGTGGTTTTGACGGTTTCTGTGGTTATGACCTTGCCCGTTTCGACGATGGTAGCATCAAATGTGAGTGGTGGGAATTGACTGGCTCCCCCGAGCTGCTCGACGTCCCCCTGCGCCTCCAGAGTGAGAAGCACATTTATCTCCATTGCGTTCCATTCTTCGTCGGAAGTGATAGGAGTTGGGAGCAAATAGAAAGAGTCTTGCGCCGCTATGTCGATATCGGAAATGAGATCGAAGGCGACCTCAGCATCCCCGGGAACTCTGCGATTTGCCTCTGCCCGCAGTAGTACGAGGAAACGCTCGACCTCTTTGGTTAGCACCGCTTTAGTTGCCTTTTCAACCTCATCTCCGACAAAGAACGTAGCCGAAGCCTCATCGCCCTGGTAAAAATAGGGTTGAACGTAATACTCGTAATCTGCCCAGTCTTCCACAGTAGGTTCATAGGTGAAGGCACAATACGTCTTACCCTCAATCTCCTCTTCTTTCACAGCGCGGCGTGTGAATGTGTTGCCATCTGCATCTTCGTAAACCGCTTTGTGGGATTTATACATATCTGGTCTAACCAAGACAAATCTAACAGGTTATTCCATCAGTTACCGCACTTCCTGCTTCATCGTTCACCGCCTACCAGCGTAGGTCTTACGTGTACTCCACAGGCGTTTAAGGTATTAGCCCTGCTTTGCAGGGTAAATACCGATTATGTGTCGCCAGAGCTGTGCGCCACAGAGTTTGTTCTCCTGCATCAGCAGTAGGCTTGTGTTTTTTCAAGCCTTGTGGTTTTTGATCCTGCTGTTTTATGCAAGTGAACGCACGCTTTTGTTTTTAGATTTTTTGCAGACTGAAACCTCGCTCTCACGCTTTTATTCCCTGTGTAGTGGGAAGGCACGCTACCAAGCGGTAACGCTACACACGCCTGCCTACGCGAGTTGTATACAATTATACCACACAGACTATAGATTGTCAAATCTTTTTTTGATGGTAATGTCAAGGTTTTACCACATTTGTATAGATTTGACGAGATTTTACGGCACTGCAACCTGCCCAGTAACTCCCGATTGCGTGTGGGAAGTAGGCATCTGTCCCTTCCTTCCCCACCAGCGCCGCACTGAAGCCAAAAATGAGCAACAGACTCAAAACGACACGAAATCTTTTCAACATGAGAGATTCCTCCAATTTTTATCGTAAAATCTAAACATGAGTGGACACACTGTTGTAGGTGGGTTTCATTCAGGAAAACCTGCTATATCCTCTCTATTTCACATCACTTTTGAGAAAAGAAATCTGTGCCACAATAAAGAACAACAGATTGAAAAGAATCAACAGCCCAACGGGGACAAGCACACTTTCATGTGAGATATGCTCTGTAAATCTCGGCACTGCCGCCGGAGTCACCGGTTTCTGGGACAACCCCTCTTTCACAGGGTAGATATGGAGGCTTTCCGGATCGCTCCTATCCTCTGTTTTGATGAAATCTGTAAACGTTTGGCGATAGCGGCGTGCCTGTTTGACAAAATTCATATAACTGACAACCCCCGTGTTTGCGAGCCCCTCCATCGCATACTGAAAGCACGCTAGCGGTGAGATTTGGGTGAGGTCACGAGCGAGCTGTACCTGCCTAAACTGCTGGTCGATGTGTCCATCGGCGATCTGTGTCTCCGTGTCGCTGATTGCTGTGAAGTATGTCGCCCAGCGGCGTGTCACGGAAGGTCTTTCGATGGCAGGTGCTTTTTTTAACTTCGGTGAGGGGCCCTCTCGCCATTCAGCATCGATTTGACCCAATTGCACCCGTTTTCGCATGGAGACTGCGTCAACCGATGGAATGGGTTTCAGGTTGCCGACAAAAGTTCCCAA
Source organism: uncultured Poribacteria bacterium (assembly GCA_958295855.1). Lineage (GTDB taxonomy): Bacteria > Poribacteria > WGA-4E > WGA-4E > WGA-3G > CATQHH01. The sequence goes on from OY282383.1 coordinate 4,449,331, forward strand.
TAGACTCGGAAACACAAACGCCAAGCAGACCCAAGTTAATAAGAGCCACACCAAGCTGGTAATCGCATTTGAGACGCGGCTTGAGAAAAACAGTCCGAGAAAGATGAAAACAGAGACGTGCAACACAAAAAGCCCCACCATACCCAAAATTCTCAGCCAATCGCTTGAGTCAAACAGGATGCTCCCCGTGAGGAGGATAGCCAACAAGTTCATTAGAATGCCAATGACAAGCGGCACCATCAGCGTCAAAAACGCACCGAGGTATTTCCCCAACAATACCTGCCCCCGTGAGACTGTGTTAGACATTATCAGGCTCAGCGTGCCGCGCGACCGTTCCCCGGCGATGGCATCGAACGTGAACAAAATCGCAAAGAAACTCATCAGCATACCGATGAAAACCCAGTCAATTTTGATACGCTGAGGTGCCTTGCTGTAAGAGCTCATTAACGGATACGCTAATGAAAACGGGTGGCGCCACGCGTAATCTTCATCGGGAATACCGCGGGTTCGACTGGTACTTCTCTCACTTTTCATCATGACAGAACGCGGTATCACTTCATCTGCCCCATGGGCACAGAATGTCAGCCGGCTGGGCCTCTTCGGAAGCTCCCCGGGGCCCACCAATGCTAACTCCGCCAAACTCTTATTCGCGTTCTCTTTGATATGAGCGTCATTTTGTGTGACGTACCGGTTATAGGCATTGTTTTGCACAGCATAACCATCATCGCCTAAGCCGTATATCAGGGCGTTCGCCACAAACAGGAGCGGCAAAAGAATTATCATCAAGGCGAACCGCAGCGTCATAAAATGGTGATATATCTCTTTCGTTGCAATGTGCCAAATCATCTGTTTCTCCTTTTACTCAGCTCAGCTCATATCGAAGGAAGGAGACATAAGCCGCCATGAATAGCACGATATTCCACGCCAATAAGATCAAAATATCTACAGCGGCGCGCGAGAAACTTTGGGAGACAGAGAGTCGCCGATATCGCTCTTCTGAATATTGGGGCAGATCTGTCAACGCCGCCTTGCCTTGGTCGGTCGAAAACCACGCGCGCGAAGAAAACGCCTTTTTATCCTTCAAATATTCAACAATCTCACGCTTATAGGTTCTGGCACCCTCAATAAAATCGTTATAGCTCTGCCGGTCGGTCCCTGCTATTGCCCCGACAGCGAAGTGGTATACATCTGCGAAGGAGATGCGGGCGAGCGCGTCTGCGAACTTCGCATTCCGCTCTTGCTCTTCCCCAGGTTTTTTGAGAATTGCCTCCGCTTTATCGGCATACGCAATTCGAAGTGGCTCCTGATAACCTAAAAATTCCTGAAGAACAGAAACATCCGCGTACCTGATATTTCCAATGTGATAACTCTCTGTAACAAACCAGTCGTCAGCCATAGAGGAAGTACCAGCAGAGCCACCTTTTTTACCTTCTGCATCGCGGCGCCAAGAAACCGTCTTCGTTGGACTATCGTAACCCCTCTTTTTAAGATAGGCATCGCGTTCTTTTCTGAAATCATTCCAGACTTGAGAAGTCTGTTGAAAAACCTCTTTTTTCGATTGCGGCTTATGTGGGGAGAATTTTGCTACCGCAAACGTCGCCACATTTGAATGAACGCTTGTCAGAATCACCCAAATAAACATCGAAAGAATCAACGTCGTTGCGGCTTCCTTCGTCCAAACAGACAGGAGGAGTCCTAAAAGATACCACGTTGACACGTACAACAACGAGACACCGAATATCAGCAGAATGTGTAACATGTCGTTTCCATCAAAGGCAGTGGCAGGTGAAGAGAGTGCCATTAACAGTGCCACGATTAAACTCACCACAACAATCGGGAATAGCGACAACATCCCGCCGAGGTATTTCCCTAACAGTACCGTGTCTCTCGGTATCGAATTGGATAACACGAGCTTCAGCGTGCCATCCTCTCTTTCCCCGGAAATGGTATTGTAAGCAAACAGAATAGCCAACGCGCTGAGCACGATTTTGAAGATGAAAACCACATCCACAGTCAGGAACATGGACAAGAAGGGGTTGTCTGAACCTCGTTTCTGGGTTGGTGCCATCCATATAGGAGAGGAGAATTCAAAGATGGGTTTTGCCAATTCAACGGTGACTGTATTTGCACCGAGGTTCTCTGTCCCCACGTTAAAGATACCCAGCGGATTCGGTTTTCGGTGCGCTTTCGGCTTGATTTTGGCGTAGAGATCCCACTCCCGCGCCTCCGCCTTTGCCTCTCGTACGGCGGTGTTGTAAGCCGTCAAACGCTTTTCGTAATCGTCGACTTGCACCAAAACTGCAACAGCCGTTGCGAGTAGACACACCAGAAACCCAATCATGAATCGAGATGTCAACACATTTGAGACGAATTCGCGCTGGATTATCAACCACAGTGTATGCATAAACTTACCTCATCCCATAGTAGTAGGCACGCTCCGCGGGTTCTCCGTAACAACCACTAAAAAGGATACCCGTTTTGCAAAAAAATATCAAAGCAAAAAATGAACCAAGTTGTGAGTGACTAGCGAACAACTTTTTTGGCGAAGCTTGCAAGCCAAGTTGTGAATGAAAAATGAACAACTTTTTTATTTCTTACATTACTTGCTATTCAAATCTATTTCTTACATTAGGCCGGTTATATTTGCTCCGGTATTCCTAAAAAACAAGGGGCTATTCCTTAGCGCAGTAGAATCAGTAATCAGCGATGGAACCGTCTTTTAACCGACTGTCAGGCCAGGTAAAGCGTCTACCCTGTTCCTGCCCGACTTCAATCACCTTTGCTTCATCGACAACAACGCCTAAGCCAGGGCCTTCTGGAAGCGAAACGTAACCCTCTTCGTCCATCTCCCACGTCTTGTGGGCAACACCCTCCGGCAGGACGTTCTCATAGCCTTCGTGGATGAGGAAAAACGGCACCGCAGCAGAGAGCTGAAAACTGGCGGTGAGGCCGAGATAGGACATCGTGCAGTGCGGTGCAATCGGGACGTGATGCGCTTCGGCGAGGGCGGCAACCTTCTTGACTTGGGTGATGCCCCCGCCATGCCCACAATCTGGCTGAAGGATGTCAATCACTTGTGCTTCAAGGATTTCGCGAACCTCCCATATTGTGCGGTCGCGTTCGCCGGTTGCCAAGGGCACGGGGACGGACTCTCGAATTTTTCGCATGACTTCAATGTTGCCCGGCACCCACGCCTCCTCTAAAAAGAGCAGGGCATCGGGTTTTAGGTAACTCGCAAATTGTTTGACGATAGGCGGCGGTAAGCAGCTATGTGCATCAAACATGACTGCGCCATCGGAGCCGACTTTTTCACGCGCATCGCGAACGCGCTGAACCAAGTCGGCGATCTCATCAGGAGTGCCTGCAAACGGCTTGGAACCGCCAGGGCCCGTTTTAATCGCTTTTGGGCTCGGGTACTTCCAAATTTTATCGCGGCAGGGGCCGCCGAGCAAACGGTAGACTGGCACCTCCCAGAGTTTTCCGGCAATATCCCACAATGCCATATCAATGGCGGAGATAGTATGCACCATCAAGCCGCCGCCGCGGATGTTGCGGTGCGCGCGGAACAAGCGTTGCCAGTGATGCTCAATGCGCGTCGGGTTTTCACCGATAATCAGTTCCGACAAGGAGCGTGCCAAGGCACAGGTGACGGTCGTCTCCATATTGTTGATCTCGCCCCAACCCGTAACCCCCATGTTCGTTTCAATCTTGACGTAGGCTTTCACGCCCATTGGAAAAGCCTCAAGGTTTGTCACTCGGATCTGTGAACCTTTATCTTCATAGTCAGCCATCTGAATAATCCCCTTTCGTTGTAGGGCAAAGCTTGCAAGCCCATATTGCATTGCTATAGTTTTTCACACTTCTGAAAGTTTGTCAAGGGAATAGTTGTCAGTTGTTAGTTAAGAGACAACTGATAAGACAAGGACAGATCTGTCTCGCAGACTATGGGTAGGCACAAGGCCTACCCCTACTCGGAATCTGTCCTGAAAATTTCGCTAAAAAGTTGAAAGTTTTCATATCCCTTTGCTATTAGAGACTTTTTAGAGAAAAAAGAATTGACAGCAACTAGAAAAATTGATAGAATCTTTGTTAATATAGAAGGAGGCTAAACAGATGGCGAATCAGATATACCGTATCGGAATCATTGGCTGTGGGGGGATGGGCAGATCCCATTCGAGGGCTTGGACAGCATACCCTAATGCCAAACTTGTGGCCGCAATGGACATCTACGAAGCAGCAGCACAGCGGGTCGCGGATGAATACGATGTCCCCGCTACCTACACCGACGTTGATGAAATGTTGGCAAAAGAGGACTTGGATATCGTCAGTATTACAACATGGCAGGGACCGCGTGCGGAAGCCACGGTCGCCGCAGCGAACGCTGGTGTGAAAGGCATTATCGGTGAAAAACCGATGGCAGCCTCACTCGGGCAAGCCGACGCTATGATTGCCGCCTGCGAAGAGAACGATGTCAAACTCATCATCGGGCACCAGGGCAGGTACGCCCCAGCAAAGATAGCGGCACGCAAGCTCGTCGCCGCTGGAGCAATTGGTGAGCCAACAACTCTCCACCACCGCGCGAAACAGCACGCTGGGCTACTGAATACTGGCACGCACGCCATCGACGGCTGGCGCTTTACTTTGTCCGATCCTGAGACTTTATGGGTTATTGGGCAGACCTCCCGCACCACCGATCGGTGGGAACGCCGTACGATTTGTGAGGACCTCTGTATGGGCTTAGTCTGCTTTGAAGGCGGCGCACGCGGCATCTATGAAGGCGACCTGCCGGAGCCGCCTGTCTCAATGCCGAACATTGCTGGAACGGAAGGGCAAATTCGCAACGGCCCTGATGGAACGCTCCTGCTTCAAAACGGAGATGCAAAGGGATGGCAAACCATTACGCCACCACCAGAACCTAAAAATCAATTTCAAGAATTGATTGAGTGGATCGAGGGTGACATTTCTGACCATCGGGGCAGTGGCGTTCAAGCTCGCTACACGCTTGAAATCATGATGGCTATTTATGAATCTTTGCGAATCAAAAATGTCGTCACCATGCCGATGGAAACGAAGGAATTACCGCTTGAACTCATGGTTAACGACGGGACGCTTCCTGTCTTGGAAGAAGGGCGATATGATCTGCGCTCCCCGTTTGAAGGGCAAACACGGCGACGGTAATCTATCGTTTGCAGTTAAAGGAGAAAACAGATGGCAGAAAGGGATAGACGCTCATTTTTACAAATCGCGACAGCGTTCATCGGCGGCTTAATCAGTCTCGCCGCCGGCATCCCGCTCATCGGCTTTGCAATCTCACCCGCCTTTAAAAAAGGGGAATCGAAATGGGTTGACTTGGGATTGGTAGACCGGCTAAAAAACAGCCGCTTTAAAAAGGTTGATTATACGTTCACAGCGAAAGATGGCTGGGTCCAAGCGGCTAAAAAACGTTCTGTCTACGTGACGGATGCTGGGAACGGGGAGTGGACTGTGTTTTCGCGAACTTGCTCGCACCTGGGTTGCCTCGTCCGATGGGATAAAAAGCAGGAATCTTTCCTCTGCCCCTGTCATGGTGCTGTGTTTGACAAAAATGGGATTGTTATTGCGGGTCCGCCGCCGCGCCCGTTGCAGAAACTACAAACGAAAGTTGAAGCCGGCATTTTGTACGTAAAGGAGACGTAAATGAGGCAGTTTCTCAACGAACGTCTCCCGTTAGCGGAGCTCGGTACGCATCTGCGCAAACCTTTGCCGAAACATATTAACCTGCTTTTCTCTCTCGGTAGTTTAGCGATGTTTCTGCTTTTGCTTCAGGCAGCTACGGGGGCATTTCTGGCGTTATACTACTCCCCTTCGCCAGACCACGCCCATAACGCGGTAACCTATATCAGTGAAGAGGTCCCGTTCGGCGCGTTCGTGCGCGGCTTGCACCATTGGGGCGCAAGCGCGATGGTAATCATCGTCTTTCTGCATCTGCTCCGCGTCGTTATTTATAGTTCGTACAAAGCCCCGCGTGAATTAACCTGGAGCGTTGGCGTGCTCCTGCTATTGGTTGTGCTCGGTTTCGGCTTCACAGGCTACCTGCTGCCGTGGGATGAAAAAGCGTATTGGGCAACCGTGGTCGGTGTGGAAATCGCGAGCACTGCCCCGGTATTAGGCGAAGTCGTTGCCAAAGTGCTGCGCGGCGGCGCGGAAATCGGGGCAGTGACGCTGGCCCGGTTTTATGCCCTCCACACAATCTGGTTGCCGTGGCTTGCCTTCGGCTTGGTGGGGGTTCATCTGTTTTTGGTGCGGTACTACGGTTCATCTGGCACACCACAGAATACACAAGAAGAGATGAAGGCTGGCAAGCCGTTCTATCCTGATCAGGTGTTTGAGGACGTTGTCGGCATGCTAATACTCTTCCTGATTCTGGCATCCGTTGCGTTGTTTGTCCCTGTACCGCTTGAAGATGTCGCAGATGCGACGAATGCAGATTACGACCCGAGGCCAGAGTGGTATTTCCTCTTCCTGTTTCAACTGCTGAAATACTTCCAGGGGCCCTTTGAAATCATTGGCACATTTGTGATTCCGACGGTTGGCATTTTGCTATTGCTGTTTCTCCCGTTCTTAGACAAAAGCGAGCGCGCTGTCCTCTGGAAACGCCCCGTAGCACTCACGGTCACAACCGTCTGCGTTGTAGCGATTGTGGGGTTGACAATCCTGGGGGCAAGTTCGCCGAAACTTGAAACTCAGGCGGCACCGCAATCCACAGAGGACATCCAAGGGGCCGCTCCACCGGAGACAGAAACGGACGAAGCGGAAGAGGTATTTGATTTTCAGTTAACAGAGGAAGAGTTGGAATAGTTATCAGTTGAGATTATCCGTTACAAACTGAAAACTATTCAACCTGAAAGCATAAGCAGGGGGCAGCTTGCAAGTCCATATTGACAGTATACTTTTCCCTACAGATACCGCGCCTGAGGCTCCAAAGGATACCACTGTATCTGACGAGGTCGAGTTCGTTTCGTTCCGAGGGTTAGTCCCTGAAATCAAGGATACCGGCTACTTGACACACGCCATTTTTGCCTACCCTGCGAAATTCATCCCCCAGGTCGTCCGGTACGCGATTAATACCTACACAAAGGAAGGGGATTGGATTGTAGATCCGTTCGCCGGTTCAGGCACCGTAGGGGTTGAGGCGTATTTGTGCAAACGCAATGCAGTGTTACTTGATCTGAACCCGCTCCTGAATGCTATGATGCCGCTAAAGGTCTACCGTGGAAAAGAGCGGTTGCGCGAAGGTGTTCTGTGTCAATTGTTAGCGGATATGAGGGAAAGTGCCCACCGTTTTACGCCACCGTGGTCGAATGTTGCTTACTGGTACGCGCCCGAAATCTTAGCGGTTTTATCGCAATACTGGGGTTTCGTCAACAGCATAGACAGCGGCGTTTATTCCGCCATTATCAAATCGGCATTGTTGAAGGTTAGCAAACGCTTCTCCTATACAGAACATAGAACGCCTAAACTCGCCCGATCCAAGCGTAAACTGAAGGCGATAGAAGAACTGCTCGAAGAAAATTGGCAGGAACAGTTAGAAAAGATGGTTTATAGCCTCTCCTTGAAAACGTTAAGAGCCCTCAACGACTTCGTGATGCACACGCAGCAGCGGGAGTCGCGATGCGGAGATCGCTCCTACCAGCATTTAGGGCAGGTTGAATTCCACGGTGGCGTTGACTCGTCATACCTCGCTGTGCCGCGAGCATGTGATGCGTTAATCACATCGCCGCCCTACCTTCAAGCGCAAGAATATATCCGCTCTACGAAGATGGAACTGTTTTGGTTAGGGCACACCGAGGCAGAGATTCGAGAGTTCGCGCGGCTTGAAATCCCGTATCGAAAAGCGGATCGGCTGATTCACACCGAAACGTTGGATAAAATCAAGGCAGCATTAACTCGGGAAGACCTCCAGCAGCGGCTTGATTCCTATTTCTGCCATACGTTGAACGCGCTTGAAAATTCGATGAATTGCTTGAAACCGAACGCAGCCGCCTGTATTTTCGTCGGTAATCCACGCATCGATGGCATAACGGTTGAATTGTGGCGAATATTGGCGGAGTATTTTACTGCACGCGATTTCGTGTTTGAAAAGGTCTATGAGGATAGGATTAAAACGCGACAATTATTCGGGGCGCGTAAGAACAAAAACCCGGACGGAATGAAGTCAGAATTTTTGCTGATTTTGAGGAAGAACGCTATCGATCAAACATCCGTTCTGCAGCGCGGACCTGCTCTTCAAGATGGGGAATCCCTTTTGCCCGTTTCAAGAACGTCTCCAGATAGCGACGCATCATGAGCCGGTCACCATTTTTTTGATAAACCTGTGCGAGACGGTAATAAGCCTCCACCTCACTGTCATCAAGAGATACGCCCTTTTCATAGGCTTGGATAGCCTGGAGAAATTCACCGCTCTCCTCGTAAGCAAGGCCGATGTTAAAATAGGCAGTCGCGTCGCCTCCATCCATCGCGATAGCCTCCACGTAATACGGAATAGCGTCCTGATAAGAGCCTTGGTTGAGATAGGCATCCGCAAGGTTGTAATAGGCATCAACGAAGGTTGGCTCTGTCTCAATTGCGCTGCGAAAGGCGGCAAACGCCTGGTCAAACAGGCCTGCCCGAGCATAAGCATAACCCAGGTTGTTGTAGAAGGCAGCGTTCCCCGGGGTGATTTCAAGGGCTATCTGAAACATATCAATCGCTTGGGAAAACAGGCGGAGATCGATGTAGACCAAGCCGAGGTTGTTATAGGCATGTTGGTGTTTTTCATCAAGCGCGATGGCTGAATGGAAGGAATCTATTGCTTTATCATATTCACCCAATTCACGATAGACTTTCCCTAACTGAATATGTCCCACCGGATCTGTGGGGTTGAGTGCCTGCCCCATTCTGAGTTTTAGGGCATCGCGTTGGAGTGCTCGTTTCTGCTGTTGCCCTTCATCCGCAGAATTACACCCAAACAGCAGGCAGGTGAAAAGCACCAGTAATAGTACAAAGTTGCAAAAGTGGGGAAGGAGCGATTCAGAGATCGCTTCTACCTTACTGTCGCACACTTGCAAATTTTTTGAGGAATATTGATGATTATTGATACACATACGCATTTCTACGATCCCACGCGGCCGCAGGGCGTTCCGTGGCCAAATCCGGATGACGCTGTGCTTTACCGCACTGTGATGCCAGACGACTACAAAACGCTGGCAGTGCCTGAAGGCGTAACGGGTACCGTCGTCGTTGAAGCCAGTAAGTGGGTTGAAGATAACCAGTGGATTCTTGACCTCGGCGCAAATGAGCCGTTTATTGTTGGGTTCGTTGGACATTTAGAACCCGACGAGCCCGATTTCGCGGATAACTTGGTGAAGTTTTCTGCCAATCCACTTTTTCGCGGGATACGCCTCGGTACCGGGCACCTTCGGGCAATTGGCGACATCACCTTCTTGAAGAATATTGAGACACTGGCAGAGAAAGCACTCACTTTAGATCTGCTCATTAACCCTGAAACGCTCCCGGCTTTGCCGCCTTTGGTTGAACATACACCGGAAATGCGGGTTGTCATTAATCACATTGCAGGGGTTCGGGTTTCAGAGAACCCTCCCGCTCCGGCGTGGGTATCGGCAATACAAGAGGTTGCGCGTTATCCGAATATCTACTGCAAGGTTTCGGGGTTAGCAGAACATACAGGGCAAATCCCTGCTCCTGAAGATGCAGCCTTTTATGCCCCAACAATCGATGTTTTATGGGATGCGTTTGGGGAGGATAGGCTCATCTATGGGAGCAACTGGCCCGTCTCCGAACGCTTTGCCCCGTACGCAGTGGTGCAACAGATTGTGAACGACTATTTCAGTGCGAAAGGCGACGCAGCCAAGGCGAAGTTCTTTTGGCAGAACGCCAAGGCGGCGTATCAACTATCGCTCTAAGCAAAGGTCAGTAGTAGGGCTGAGGCACGGCATCCTCGCCCTACCGATAGTTTTATGCAACCCAGCGGATAAACTCGCCAGCTGGTTGCCGTTTCGGTGCCGCGATGTCGGCGGGGTAGCCGGTGTAAAAGAAGCCGATGATGTACTCTTGCGATGAATCAATCCCGAGCAACCGATAGGTATGTTCTTCCATCGTAATTCTACCAGTGCTCCACTGCATCCCGACCCCGGCATCCCATGCGGCGAGTTGCACATTCTGCATTGCACAACAGGCCGCGGCATAATCTTCGCGTCGGCGTTGTTCATCGCCTTCTTGTATGCACGAAACCGCAATAATCGTAGGCTTAGACATGAACTTCTCGTAAGCCAATTCGCCGATCTTGGCGAGATTTTCGGCATCCACGTGCTCTGGCGTATCCTCAATCTTAATGTTGCGGTACCGGTCTGCGAGGGTTCGTTTCGTCTCCTCGCCGATGATGGTGAAACGCCAGGGTTCCGTGACATGGTGATTGGGTGCCCATATCCCGTAGCTGAAAACCTGTTCGATGACATCGTTCGGTACCGGTTCCGGTTTGAACTTAAAAATGGTGCGTCGTGAAAGAATAGCGTCTTTAACATCCATTATGTCAGTGCCTCCTTATGTCCTTAATTATAGCGTATTGGGTGGTTAATTGCAAGGTGCTGAATCTTTTCCCCAGAAATACTTTACCTGTATTTCGTTGGGATTGGGTAATAACTTTATCGAATTGCAGGAATCCAACATGAATTCCTGTATCTGTCTCCGCTGTTTCGTATCATGAGCCTCAGGAGTCATTAAGTCGTAAGGTTGGTTATCAATCTCAACCGATAAGGATTTAATGCGTTACAGCCTTCACACAACGGAATCCACGAGCTTTGTTCGTAATTCGCGGAGTGAACCTTGTGCGATCGGAAACCCTCACAAACTTAGCGTTACTTACCCAAGAACCACCGCGTAACACACGGGCATTTTTAACATTTGTAAAATTAGAGAAAATATCATTTACAGTTCCACCGGCAAGAGGATTACGACGCGGAGAAACAGAATAGAAATTTGCATCGTATTCATCAAGGCACCATTCCCACACATTGCCTGTCATATCGTATAAACCATACCCGTTCGCAGGGTATGTTCCAACAGGCGTAGTATCTCCAATGCTCTCACCATAGTTCGCCTTGCTGAGATTTATTGAATTACCCCACGGATATTTCTGACCAATCAAGCCGCCTCGCGCAGCTTTCTCCCATTCTGCCTCTGTCGGAAGACGCTTGCCTGCCCATTTCGCATACGCCATTGCTGCGTACCAACTCACATAAACGACAGGGTGGTTGGATTTGCCACGCGGGTAATTGTTCCCATTCCAATGTTTCAGATAGTCACCATCGTAGTATTTGCTAGGGATACGATCTTTTCGCCACTCCGGACTTTCATCAATGAAGGCCTTATATTGTACATTCGTCACCTCATATTTGTCCATATAGAATGCACCAACATAGACGGTGTGCATAGGATTTTCGTCGTCTTCCGCATCGTTGTCGTTGCTGCCCATCTGAAATTCTCCCACCGGAATCAGCACCATGTCGGTGTATGATGGGCTTGGAACTCTATTAGGGATTTCCACCTCCTGAAGGGTTCCTTGTATCATTCTAAAGTGTTTCTTTATTGCTTTTTTCGGGTCATATACGACTTTATAACTATCTTCAATACCTTTAACCTCCCGCTTAATATAGGTGATAGTCACAGTGTCGCTGTGTGCATCAGCCAAAATGACTTCTCTAACGTCCGTGCGATCTCCTAAGCTGACTTCGTCAACTGTTCTGAGCGTTTTTTTATCCACTACATTGAGATCCCAAAAGACACCTGAACCACCGCCACTCTGGGCCAAAGGCACAAAGATATACCGATTCCCTTCAACAGCATGCTGAGTTAGGAGTGTATAATAACTGTACCAATCTCCTTCACGCTTACGCAGATGTATGTAATCGGAGTCACGGGTTACGCCTTCACCTTCAAAAACAACCTCTTCGTTTGAATCACCACTTAAATCTGTAACAATGAAAGTGATTTTGGTAAGTACTTCTTCCAGAGGCATTTTCAATTTAATAAAATCCCCGGTAGGCTTCTTCCGTTCCGCTGAAACTTGTGACAGGAACTGGCTACTTTGTTCATCAAGGGGCAGCCCATGAACTACTTTCTCAAATTGTGATTCCCACGTATCTCGTTTGACATTACCTTTTTCAACACCTAACACCAGCAATCCAGCATTCTGCAGTGTGCTATTCTCACGAACTTTTTGGAGGAAATCAGCGGTTTCCAGCCCTACCTCCGCCGCAGCGTGCGCAGCATCAAGCGGGCCCTCAAACTGCTTGACCAACTGCTGTATCGGCTCGCTTCCGCCGAAGACTCCGCCAGCAGCTGCAATTGCCCGCCAATAACGCGCAGTATCCTTGCGGACGAGAGCGTCCATCTCTGATTTCTCCGAATAGAGACGCAACGCTTGTGCTTTGTCATAAGACGGGTTAAGGTTCTGTTCAATTACCGAACGCACCTGATCTTCAAAGGTTTTCATTCCCTCTGTGTGGCAACCCATACACGATAGCCCGTTACGGACAATAGGGTCTCTCGCCCCAGCGTTTGATACAATGTTAATAGGTGCCTCGTTAAGCCTTTCACCTGTAGCCGTAGATAGATAGTATGCCTGCAATCCGTTGGGAAGATTAAAGATTATCTCACCACCATCATGTGTGAAATCGAGTGGATGTGTGAAGATATTCTGTGTGCCAACATTACCTGCAAAGTCGTATGACTTCCAATACGCTCCATATCGAGATTTGTGGCGTTCCACAATGCGGTTGTTAATTGACACACCGGACTCGTTGAAACCTGCCCGCCAGACACGAACCCCCGGGGCATTCTTTAAGTTTTCGGCGACGTTCACCTCAAGCTGTATCTCTAATTCTTTATCTGTTTTCGGCAGGTCAAGTATCTCGTGGTAGAGCGGAGGTAGGGAAGCGGTAGCAATGAACCAGTCGGCTCGGACGAATGGTAACTCGCAGTTTGTCTCTTGACATACCGATGTATACGTTGACGAATTTAACTGCATACCGTACGGATACGCCTGTTCAATCTTATACCACTTGTCACTTTTGATGTCCCACTCGTAGTACCGTAAATCAATATAAAAGATTGTCTTCTCGCGGTCAATCGGTGTAGGTTTGATGACCTCGGAACCCCAAGAGAGACTGTTAACTAATCTCGACAAGGCATTCCGATAGGCGCGGAGGTTGTCATCGCTCGCGCCAGCGTTATAGAGATGTGTCAGTGTAAAATAGCGTGCGAAGGAACGGTCAAAGGTAGTGAGCGATGTCACGTGGATATAGATGGTTTTCAGCATCGCCTCGGTAGTGATAAAACGGCGTTTGGGTTTGGGCATCGCCTCCCAATCCGGTGCCCCGGCTTCAATCCAGCGGCGCATCGTGGCGATTGCCGCAGAATCCAACGGCTCTTGCCCCAACGGCATCTGTGAACCGGCATCCGTATCGCCAAGTAGACGTAGATAGAGTTCGGAGGCATCAGGTTGCCCCGGAATAACAGAGCGATCCTCGATTAAATGTTTATGCTTAATCGTAAGTACATCGCTATAAGATCCGAACTCGCCGTGGCAGTCAAAGCAGTGTTGCTCAAAGATAGTGAGCACCTGTTGTGCCAGAGGTTGTTGTGCACATACAATCTGATAACTCAAGGTGAGCATCAGTAGGCAAATAATGGTGTGGAAGGTTTTCATATTTTCTCCATTGTATCAGGTTGCCCGATTAGAAGTCTGTTCCAAATCTATACACACTTCGCCCCTACAAGGCTAAAGATGCTATAAACATTTCGCCCTTATAGGGCTAAAGAGGAACATCTTGGCCTAATACCACCCAACGAACTGTAAGTATTTTTCCCAGAGGCTATCCCCCCACATAAGAACAAGCACAGCAGCACCCGAAAGGAAGGGACCGTAAGGGATAGCACTTTGCCGATTTTTTATACCAAAGATAATGAGTGTCGTCCCGATAACCGCGCCACTTATTGCGGAGAATGCAATAACCATCGCGAGTTCCGGCCACGCACCTAAGAACAATCCGTTGAGTGCCATCAGTTTAATGTCGCCGCCGCCCATCGCTTTTTTGCGTAAAATTGCACTCCCAATCACAGCAATCAACCACAGTATCGTACCACCGGCAACAGCACCGATGAGTCGCGTGAGCAGGTACCAGACATCAGCACGTTGATACGCGATTGCACAGACGATGCCGAAACCGAGAATCAATCCTGTCACGATGAGGCCATTCGGAATAATATAGTGTTGTGCATCAATGACAGCAATCGGTATCAGCAGCGTGATAAAAATGAGTGCGTGCAGAAAATCCAGCGTGAAACCGAAGCGATAAAACACTACGAGAAATAGCAACGCCGTCGCGAGTTCAACCAATGGATAAACCGCGGAAATTTTCGCTTTGCAATGCCGACACTTTCCGCGCAAAAGCAGGTAACTCAAAAACGGGATAGTGTCGTAAGCGTTTATCGGTTGGCTACATTCAGGGCAAAAGGAGCGCCGCGGCGAATGAATTGACATGCCCGCGCGAGGAATACGATAGATACACACATTCAGAAAACTGCCAATTGCCAAACCGAAAAGGAAAATGAACAACGGTATCCACATATTTTTAATATTCCTTGCGGAGAATTAAGGTAGTAGGATAGGTGTGGAATCACAAGGTAAATCCCGGTCTTCGTTTGTTCTGCTCACAATTTAACAGGGCGTGCTACGTTCAACCTAACCTACATAACTTACCACCAATATTTTTCGCCGAATTGGGCATCTGCGTGGTAAACTCTACTGATTTCGGCGATGCCGCCTAACCGATATTTCGGCGGTACGCGCGGGTGATTCGCCGCAATGCCAACTTTATAAGTGTTCTGGCGAAGTACATAGCTTCCGCCCCACGGTGTTTGTGGGATAGATTCCAGATAACTCCCGCGCCACCCCTTCACCCCGGAATCCGTTACCAACTGTTCCAATTGTGTTGGATAACGCTGGGTGTGTCTGAAGTGCTTCTTGAGCGCAATAGCTATCGTTTCGACATCAGCGTCTGCCTGGCTCACTTTTCGATATTCCGACCAGGGTGGGTACGATAGCACCCCAATGATAACGGTGAGCGTCACCAGAATAAGCAGTTGAATGCGAGTCATACCGCTGTTTTGTTTCACCTTCACTTCTCCAAGCGTTTTTTCATCAATTCAGTTTCTGCGCGGTAAATGAATTGTGCCACTACGAACTAATGCTTGTCTCAGGCCGTTGAATGTTATATTTGTTCATTTTTTTATACAAATTGCTTCTCTCCACTTCCAACGCTTCCGCTGTCTGTCGGATGTTCCACTCATTCTCCTCCAAAGCGGTTAGAATACACTGTGCCTCCGCTGAATCAACCATCGCACTTAGCGGTGTATTGTGTTGATACGGTGTGGCGTTGCGTGATTGCGCGGGTTTTTGAGATGTGAGTGGCAAGACTTCAGCCACATCGGCTGGCATAACGATTTCGCGGTTCACCATAATCATGAGGCGTTCAACGATGTTTTTCAGTTCTCGGATGTTACCGGGCCAGTCGTAAGATTGCAAAGCGGCATAAGTGCCCGGGTCAATAACTTTTGCGGCCGATGCCATATTCAACTGTAATCGTTCTGCAAAGTATTTTACCAACAAAGGTACATCCTCTAACCGTTCTCTCAGCGGGGGTACCTCAATAGGCACGACATTGAGTCGATAGTAGAGGTCGCGTCGAAACATCCCGTGTTCGATTTCTTCAAGAAGGTTCTTGTTCGTTGCGGCGATGATTCGCACGTCAACCCTCCGAATCTCATGGCTTCCGAGTCGCTCCACTTCCCCGGTTTCAAGGGCGCGGAGGACTTTTGCTTGCGCCTTTAAACTCATATCGCCAATTTCATCGAGGAAAAGGGTTCCGCCGTTGGCGAGTTCAAATCGTCCCTGTCTGCGGGAATCGGCTCCAGTAAATGCGCCTCGTTCGTGGCCGAAGAGCTCGCTCTCAACGAGTTCGTCAGGCAACGCCGCACAATTTAGCGGGATAAAGGGTTTGGTAGAACGCCGGCTCTGTTGATGAATAGCATTGGCAACTAACTGTTTGCCGGTTCCATTTTCCCCAGAGATGAGCACGCTGAGCCTACTGATGGCGACGCGGCGAATTTGTGAACGGAGGTTCAAAACCGCAGCGCTCTTGCCCACCATCTCATCCTCATCGACAATTTTAGATTTGAGAATCTGGTTCTCTTGGGATAAACGCGAGATTTCTAAGAAAGGCTCAACACTGGCTAAGATTTTATCAATACCAATCGGTTTCGTGATATACCGTTTCGCACCGAGTTCCATCGTTTTAACAGCCGTTTCAATATCCTGTTGCGCAGACATCATCACAACATTTAGCTGCGGATACTGTTCCTGCAGCTTTACCAACGTCTGCACACCGTCCATGCCGTTTTCCATGCGGATATCCAACAGCACCAGGTCGACATCGTTTTTTGCACAATGTTGCAACGCCTCCTCCCCACTCACGGCAGTTAAAGCTTGGTAGCCCCGCAGTTTGAGGCCTTGGGACAGCATTTTAAGCGTATTTCTTTCGTCATCTACAATCAGAATCGTTTCCATTTTTTTATGGTTATCGGTTATCAGTTATCGGTTAAGATGTGTTGTGGCAGTGGCGTTTTGTGTGATGCCCACAGAAGTTAACTGGCAACTGACGACTGAAAACTGACAACTCCTCTCCTACAAACTCAATTCGTTAAATAGAATTCGGACTGTTGTGCCGGCATGTTCACGGCTTTCAACATCTATCTCACCCCCGTGGTCAGCTACAATCCTTTGCACAATTGGCATGCCGAGCCCCATTCCATCTGTCTTTGTGGTGTAGTATGGGATAAAAAGATTCTCCAAGGTTTCATCGGACATGCCGATGCCCGTATCTTGTACTTCAAGCGAAATCGATTCACCAGAAACCTGCATTCTGTTGGCATTTTTCCGTAGCGTTCTTCGATAAGCAGTGCTTGGCATGATGCGTCTTGAGCGTATCTTGCCGGAGGCTTCTGGGTTAACTTCCGTCGTTTCTTCACCTTGTTCGTTTCGCGTGAAATAGGTTTTCACCTTAAGAGTCCCGCCATCAGGCATGGCTTCAATTGCATTTTTGACGAGGTTGCCTAACGCTTGCGCAATTTGTTCCCGGTCAAGCGGGAGCTGTGGCAGCACCTTCAGATCGGTTTCAACCTTAACCGTCGGGTAGTATGCTTGCTCTCTGTTATCTGTATCATCTGGGTTAACCGCAAACTCGTTAGATGCGTTCGGCAACCGTATCTGTTCCCCAGTGTACAGGGTTAAGACAGACTTGACAATCTGATTCAAATCGGTAGGTGCTCTTTGTGGCTTGGGCATCCGCGCGAATCGGTGGAATTCATCTATTAATTTGCCTATCCGATCGACTTCTTCAATGACGGTTTCTGTACATTCATCAAAAATTTGCTCAAAAACTTCCGGTTTGGCTTTCGCCTGCTGTAGGTTTTCAACGGAGAGCCGAATCGGAAAAAGCGGATTTTTGATTTCGTGGGCGACTTGCCGTGCCACATCACGCCAGGTTGCCGCCCGTTCGGCAGCTAGCCGTTCTTCTAAACTTTGCTTCAGGTCGCGCGCCATTTGGTTAAAGCCAGCTGCAAGTTGTCCAATTTCACTCTTTGATTGAATTTCGACGCGATAGTTGAGATTCCCGGATGCAATCTCACCCACGCCTTCGCGAAGCACTGCTATTGGGCGCGTAATCCGACGGCTCATCACATAACTGATGAGGTAGACTAAGGCGAGCCCACCCACACCACTCAACAGCAGAATTATGGTAAGTTGCCGTTGCCATTCATTCTGGCGTTGATGGGAGTAGGCAACTACCAATTCAACCTTAAGCAATCGATGTATCTCCACGAAAGGGGAGCTGAGGGGGGCGATGCGAAATGCAGTGAAAGCACGTCGCCCTTTTTCTTCCCCGGTATTCCCTTCCAATTCTAAAAAAACATCTCGATGCCGGGCGGTATTCTGAATTTCCAACTGTTGCTTTGCTGTGTGCCGCATCCATTCCTCTCGAAGCGACAGGGCCCCTCGTGAAGCATAGTTTAGCGGAATCCACTCCTCCAGCACTGCCTCTTCGTTTAGCAAGTGTTTCCCTACAGCCGTACTTTCCTTCACAAGGAAGATAGGGTGCTCATCTGATTGGATAATCGTTTCATTTTCTAGCCATTTTTGCAAAAAGTAGCCTCCGGTCAGGAATCCCCATTCTCGCACCGCAGTCACTTCAACCATCAACCTTGAGTCGATGTCGCCATCCTGTGAAACCCTTCTGCGCTGGATGTGTGGCTTTTCTGGCGGCACATTGATTTTAATCCTCGGATCTGCCTCCCATTCTCTGAAAAGGAGTTGCCCATCTGCCGTACCGTACTCTATCATAAGAAAATCGGTTTCTCCAAGACTCCCGGGAAGCTGTGCCCCATTCAAAATCGCTTGGCGTACAGCCGGTTCATCCGCTTTCGCAGCGACTTCCTTCCGAATTTCCTGAACGAAAACTTGGTAGTTATTTGAAACCCGCACCTCAAGCGCGTCCACATCATTTACCATTTGCCTTTTAAAAGCCAACCGAGTTAGGAAACTTGTGATTCCAAAAACAACTCCGAACATAAGCAGAAAGACAAAACTATACGCTAAAAAGATTTTATCATGGAGTTGTAAGGATGACAGCTTGTTTCGCATTTTCATCTAATCCCGCAGTCTTGTGGCTATCCGAGGGCCAGTCAACTTTTGCTATGCATCGCGATTGTTTGTGTTCTTCGCTTATAGCCTTCAACAGCATCTTGGCGATAGGTTAACTCATTTTCTAGCCTTTCCTGTTCATCCTCAATATGTAACCCCTGCAATCTCCCTTTGATAGCTACGGTATCCATCAAGGTACGCATGCACTGACAAACGTTGTTGATGTCACGCTTTGGAAGGGTTAACGTCGCGTTGGGCACCCCGTTTTCAGCGAAATCCATGGCAGTACCGCGATAGGATGCAGTCTGAATTTGAGACATAGATTGCCCCTCAAAGGCAGCCAATTCGCCCCCGATTCCGGTATGCTTGGGAATTGTTAAATCGTTCCCGAGCTCTTCCCAATGGATAAACAGTACTACCTTATCCCTGGGGCCAGCGATGATTCCGTTGAGAATAGAGTGATTGCTCGTCGGCCCTTTCGCAGAAATGACGTTCGCACCGCCGCCACGCTCCTGAATCGATTCGGTATAAAGTTGGACGAACCACTCGCCAAGACAACTGTTGTCTGAATAGTTATAGAAGACAATTGTGCCTTTCCCATCACACGCTTCAGCCAGATGCAGCCATCGAGCCAACGGATACGCAACATTGTCGGGATGCTGGAAAGGAAGGTTAAAGTTGTCGTCAGCATTTTTCACCCCTTGTAGCGCAGCACGGATGCGAGTTTGAGGGGTTTCCCCAGAACCAGCCGTCATCGCTAAAAAGAATAAACCGACTGGGGAAAAGGCTGAAAAACGTCCGCCGACTCCCTCCGGCACGGGGAGTAATATGTCGCCGTAGAATGGTGATTCCTGATGCAGGCCGAACAGCGTACTCTCCTCAGTTAACCCTGTGGTTGCAACGACTTGACGCTGCCAGGTGTAGCCCTTGTTTTCGGGAGGCACGTTCTGGGTGAGTATCTCGCGGATAATCATCAACGTCGCGATTGTTTCGCCTGTCCTGCCAGATTTGCTAATAACATTGAAGAGGGTTTTGTAGAGGAGATTTCGCCCTTTGAGCATCTCAATCAACCCGATTAGCCTACGTGGGTCAAAGGTATCGCCTGTGAAATAGACTTCGGGCGCACCATCGCGTTCGGTTACCGCCCTTAAATTATGATAAGGATGGTTGAACATATCGTGAAAGACGCGAGCACCCAGATCGGAACCCCCAATCCCAATCGTGACGAGCACTGAAAATTCCTGACGTGCGCGCGTCGCCAAAGTAATAACCTGCTCAATTTGTTCCGTTTGGAGATGGCTGCGAGTCCAAGCCCTTTTATTGCGCGCTAAGGTGGCGAGGGGTGCATCAGTCTCCTGCTGGAACAGGGCGTAAATCTTCTCCAAATTTGCATCAACAAGAAGTTCCGTAGGTTCCGAAATTTCCAGTTTTAACCCATAACGGTTCTCCAAGGACTCCATGCGCCTTAACTCCTCCCGTATTTATCCGAAATCCGAACAATATCTTCCTCATCAAAGTGCCCAAAAGCGATTTCGAGTATCCGGTAATCTCTGGATTCACCGATGAGTTGGTGCTTTGCGCCTTGTGAAATAAAAACCGGTTCCATCGGCTTCGGGCGTTGAATCTCTCCCTCAATTTTTAAGCACGCCCCCTCATCAAGCGGTATCCACAGCTCACTTCGATGGTGATGGTACTGATAGCTCACCTGCTCGCCTGCCCGAATTTCTAAAATTTTCACAGTGACAGGTTGATTGAGGACATATTGGATGAAGCCGCCCCACGGTTTTTCGGTTCGGAATATGTCTTGTAATTCTTTGGGATGTTCAATAGATGTCATTGCTTGTTCTCTTTATGGCTTTCGGCTATTCGCTCCTGATTGCCCCAGAAAAGTGATATACTCCCCCAGCTGAAGCAGTGGGGAAACCTCTTACCCCGTGCCAGCAAGGTGGATTGTGGTATCAACAAGGGTTGCTCGCCGAGGCGAGTCTGACACCCTCTCCGCCAAAGGTTGATATCCCAACCTTAAGAATGTTTATTGCCGCATTCACATCTCTATCATGCAGGGTTTTACATACATGACAATACCACTCCCGGTCTTTGAGTTCCAGAAACATCACACGCTGTCCGCAATTGTGGCATATCGGTGTCGTGGCTTCCCAACGCCCAATCGTTTCTACGCTCTTGCATCGTTTGTATGCTTGCCATCGTATCTTTTGCATGAACTCACCGAAGCCGAGGTCCGAGATTTTCTTCCCCCAAAGACGTTTCATGCCTTTGAGATTCAAGTCCTCAAAGAAACACACGTCAAACAGACAGACAAGGTGCAATGCCAGTTTCCAGTGATGATCTTCACGTTGACGAGTGATCTTGCGGTGTGTTCGGGCGTAGTGTTTGCGTGCGCGTTCTCGGTTCTTACTACCGCGCTTTTTTCGAGACAACGCTCTATTCGCTTTTGCCACCTTGGCAGCAGACTTTTTGTAGAATTGTGGCGATGGGTATTTCTTACCATCAGAACAAGTCAAGAAGGTTTTGAGACCGAAATCGAACCCAGCAGCCTGACCCATCTTCGGTTCGGGACTCAAACCTTCGTCATCGGTAACGATGGTGAGATACCAATCGCCCAGTGTGTCACGTTTGACCGTCACGCGTTTGACGTTGCCTTCGAGGGGACGGTGCAGCCAAAAGCGATACCAACGCCCAGCAAGGCGTATTTTGGCAACAGGCACACGTCTTTTGTCACACAATTTTTCAGAGATGGTTTCTATTTTCACCATCGAGCCATTAAACGTCATGGAGCGATATTTACGCCAACCTTTGAACTTGGGAGGACGCTTCGCCCGGCGTTCAAAGAAGTTGATGTAACCACGCTCAATGCGTTTCAGGCAATCCTGCAAAGCCCACGAGTAAGGTTTCTTCCAGGGCGCGTATTTCGGAAGACGTTTCAACTTCGTCAGGTGCTTGGCGAGGCGATAGTAATTCGCGCGTTTGTAACCTTCAGACTTTCCGTAGATACGGTAGTGCCTACGGGACAGAGCAATGAAGTGGTTATGCACCTGACTGATGAGACGCGTGTTAGACATCAAATGCCTATTACGCTTATGAGATTGTATTTTGTATTTAAAGGTTCGCATTGTTTTCTCCAGCATTGCTCCCGTTTGCATACGGCTGCGGTCTTACCGCGTCTTGCGACGCGGATGCAAATCTCTACCAACAATGCTGTGAGTATTATACACTATTTTGCAAAATTGTTATGTCACGTTGTTTACAACGTGGAATAACAATATGCAAATGAGAGGTATTCTTCACTATTTTCAAGCAGTTTACCACTATCAAAGATAGTGGTGACTGCCTGTGGTGAATACCTTTTTTGCGTTTTCTACATCCCACGCTGAAGCATGGGGTTTTGAAAACGGGGAGTTGATAAAATTAACAACGTATCACACATGATAATATATCACATAAGCACGCTGTAAAGCAAGCAGAAAACTTGTAACACGCGGAGCGTTCAGTTAAAAAAGCTGTTGACATCTTGACAAAGAATTTGATAAACTAAGGAGGCTGAGGGAGAAATCTTAGTCACGCATTTTTGCGGCTAATAAGATACTACCCGCTTTGCGGGGTGAGTATCCTCTTCGCCCATAAGCGACGTGCATTCAATGCGTGACAATGCTCCCCGCCTCTGGGCAATAGCCCAGCTTTGCTGGGATATAGCCCATACCCACGAAAAACATTATGAAAAAATCAATTTCAACACTCATTGAAAGTAGCATAACCGAAAAGGTATTCCCCGGGGCTGCTGTCTATATTCTCAAAGATGAAAAAGTGCTTTACCACGAAGCGTTGGGATTCCGCAGTTTAAAGCCGAAAAGGTTACCGATGCAGCGTGATACCGTGTTCGATCTCGCCTCCCTCACCAAACCTATCGTCGTCGCAACGCTTTGCCTACAGTTGGCTGCGACAGGTGAACTCTCACTCAATACCCCCGCGCACACATATTTGCCTCAAATCAGAGATGGTATTTACCCCGCAATAGGGTATTTACCCTGCTTTGCAGGGCGAATACCTAAAAGGGGCGAATACCTTTTCCCAGATGTAACGCTCCTGCATCTGCTGACGCATACGTCAGGACTTCCGGCGTGGCTGCCCGTCTATTTACGGGCGGCATCGCGAGCGGACGTAGTCCCGTACCTCGGTACAGTGCCGCTGGAATCCAGGCCGGGCCAAAAGGTAGTCTATAGTTGTTTGGGCTATATTCTGCTTGGCGAACTGCTTGCAAATATAACAAGTCAACCCCTTGACGCAGTAGCACACCACCGTATTTTCGCACCTTTGAATATGGAACAGACGCGGTTTAACCCGCCGCCAGCATGGCGCGCGCGCTGTGCAGCAACGGAGGACTCAAATAGTTTTGAACGCCGGATGGTAAACTACCAAAGGTATGACTGGCGCGAGGGTGTGATTGTGGGGGAGGTTCACGATGAAAACGCACATTTCTTGGGCGGTGTTTCCGGCAACGCAGGGCTTTTTTCGACGACAACAGATTTGGGCAAATTCTGCAAGATGCTGATGGCCGGCGGAGGGAAGATATTGCGTCCGGAGAGCGTGGCGGCGATGTGCCAGGTCACTCCTGCAGTTGGGGAACGGCGCGCCATTGGATGGAGTGTGCCAGAAGATGACATGCTGTATCATACGGGGTTCACGGGTACTTCAATACGGATATGTTTAAGGAGAAAACTGGCGGCGATCCTGCTGACAAATCGGGTGCATCCAGATGCACATCGGCAGGGGATTATCGCGTGCCGGAACAGGTTTCATGAGATTGTTTTTGGAAGAGCGTAATGCCCAGCTTCGCTGGGATATAGCCCAATAAGACCCAAACGACATCTGTGTCTCTGTGCAGAGGAAGGTTTGCCACTATTTTCAATAGTGGTTAAACTTGGATTGTAGAGCTGGTGTGCTTGACAACCCCACCGAAGGAATAAAACATGGTTGAATTAGGACTCACTGTCCTGCTGACAGAAAAGCGTGACTGGATTCGCGGCAAGTCCATCGGGTTGATTACCAATCACACAGGTGTTGACGCATCGTTACAGAGCAACTACCGCCTGTTGGCAGATGCCCCGGACTGTCAGCTTTCCGCGATTTTCACCCCGGAGCATGGACTCTGGGGTGCCGCACAGGACGGTACTCCCATTGCTTCAAGTGCCACAGAATTCGCAAAAGTATTTAGTCTGTATACATCATCAACGCAATCGGCTATAACCCAGCAAAGCTGGGATATCGCCCATTCGCCTTCGGCGAATCAACTCGAAGGGATAGATGTGCTTGTATACGATATGCAGGATGTTGGTGCGCGTTACTATACCTATATTTCCACGCTGCTATATGCGATGGAAGCTGCGGGCGACTGCGGCATCGAGGTCATCGTGGCGGATCGCCCAAATCCGATTGGGTGCACCGCCGTCGAAGGGCAGGTATTAGCACGTGGATTTGAATCGTTCGTCGGTGTGCATGCCCTCCCTGTGCGATATGCACTGACAATCGGGGAATTAGCACAGTTGTTGACATCAGAACGAGGACTGCCAGTCTCGCTAAAAGTTGCATGGATGCGGGGCTATGCACGGGATAAATGGTATGATGAAACAGGCTTGCAGTGGGTACCGCCTTCCCCGAATATGCCAACGCTGACGACAGCAACGCTCTATCCTGGCATGTGTCTGTTTGAAGGCACAAACATGAGTGAAGGCCGTGGCACCACGAAACCTTTTGAATACATCGGTGCACCTTGGTGTGATGGGGAAAGGTGGGCGCAGGCAATGAATGCACACAGGCTGCCCGGAGTTCGGTTCCGCCCGGTTGTTTTTACGCCTGCAAGGCTCGCTGACAGTACAAAGCACGCGAATCAGACATGCCGAGGCGTTGCTATCCACATCACCGACCGGGAACGCTTTCGCCCAATCGAAACAGCTATCCACATGTTAGCCTTTCTCATTCGCGAATATAAGGCACATTTCGCGTTTTTACCGGCGCATTTCGATAAGTTAGCTGGGAGCGACTGGCTCCGCAACGCCCTGTTAGCAGACAAACCTTATGATACGATAAAGCAGCGATGGGAGGAAGGACTTCAGGCATGGTATGAGAGTACAACCCAGTATCGGTATTATGAGTTATTTCGTTAATTGGGTTTCTGCTCCGATTTTTCCGTTGTCAAAATCGGGTTTCGTAATGAGTTGTAGCGTGTTCCCGCTAATTAATGCATCAAAAACCTCTGACGAGAGCTACGAGGCGCGCTAATGCGCGCGTTTTTGGTATCTTGCCAATGGTATTTGCCCCTGCAAAGCAGGGGTTTCATACCCATGCTGATTACTCCGCAAGGAATGACAAAAAATATGAAAGCACTTGAAGAAACGTATGAACTCCTGAAAAGAGAAACGAAAACGCGCGTTATCGGTTTGATGTCGGGTACGTCAGCCGATGGAATTGACGCAGCAGTTGTAGAGATCGAAGGGCACGGAGTAGAAACGCGTGTCGCACTGCTCGCGTTCGAGACGTTCCCGTTCCCCCCTGGGGTGCGGGAGGCAATCCTTGCGCTCTGCCACCCAGAAACAGGACGTGTCGACGACTTATGTGAGATGAATTTCCACCTCGGACACCTGTTCGCTGAGGCAGTCAAGCACCTCCTCCAAAAGAACGATATGGATGCCAGAGACATCGCGCTCATCGGCTCCCACGGTCAAACCGTTCACCATCTGCCGGAGGGAAACCGTGGTAAGGCCGGGCTTAGCTGCCCTTCCACATTACAGATTGGCGAGCCTGCTGTCATTGCCCATGAAACAGGCATTCCGACTATCGCAGACTTCCGCGTGGCAGATGTTGCGGCAGGCGGACAGGGCGCGCCCTTAGTTTCGTATACGGACTATTTGCTTTTCCGTGACAGCCATGAGACGATAGGGCTTCTGAACATTGGCGGTATCGCGAATCTCACCGTGCTTCCTGCAAACGCCTCCCTGGATTCTGTTACCGCCGCCGATACAGGCCCCGGTAACATGGCAATCGATGCAGTCGTTTCGGAGATAACTGGCGGCAGGGAACGGTATGATGCCGCCGGACAGCGCGCCGCCTTAGGGACCGCTTATCAGCCCCTCATCGACGAATGGTTAAAACATTCCTTTTTTCAACTCGCCCCCCCGAAAACAACAGGCCGTGAGCTGTTCGGCAGTGCGTTTGTTGCCACAGCACTCGCAGAGTGCCGGACGCACGGGCTGGATGACAACGCCTGCATCGCCACGCTGACAGAGTTGACGGTACAGTCAATCGCGCTGTTTATCCACCGGTTTGTCAACTGTAGGCGTAGGGTTCTCATAGACAGGCTTTATGTGAGTGGTGGCGGTGCACACAATCTGACGCTTATGAAACGGCTAAGCGAGGTATTGCCAGACACATCCGTTGCACCTATTGACAGAACAGGCATGCGAGGCGACGCAAAAGAGGCGATCGCGTTCGCAATCCTCGCGAATGAGGCACTTCATGGGAATAGTGGCAATATTCCTACAGCGACAGGCGCGTCCGTGCGGAAAATTCTGGGGAAGTTTGTGTGGCCATGAGGGCACAACGGTTGTGATGCCGAATTCACCTCTGCTTTGCAGGGGAAGATACCACCTACGCTTATTTAGAAGCGGTTTGAGGTGTTAGTTGCTTTCAGGCGGTGTCGGGCGAACAGGCTCTTCTTGCATAATCGCATCCTGCTTTTGATTCAGCTCGTGAAGTGTTTCAAGCTGCGCCTGTACTTTCTCGACGAATTCGAGGTTTTCTGCCTCGCTGCGTTCAAGAGACTCTTCAGGTGAAGGGAACATATCTGAGAGCAGGTCTAGAAGTGCCTGACGTTCTGGCTTTATCTCTTCATGTGCCTTCCGGACTTTCTCCAGCCACTGAAGGAGGTCTTCGCCATACTGCGCGTCCTGTTGTTCAGAACCCTCGCGATGTGTATAATCCATTATACAGTAATGAGGCCCCCCTCGTTTATAATACACACCACAACGCTTACAAACATCAGGCTCCTCGGAGTCATCGAGCATATCCCACATCCTGATACCTAGACCTGCGATAGTCACAACACCGCCACCAACCAACAGTGCCTTTCCCCATACAGGGGATGTCACACATGCACCGACGATAGCCACCCCTGTGCCAATAGCACCTACGTCGATGGCAGCCCTATCTTTCCAGTCGGGATACTTGTCTGCCTTCATTATTATTACAAAGAAACATATCAATATAGTGAATGCATTCAGTGCCCTTAGTTTTCTTGGGTGATGACTCATTCTAATCATCCTATTTTTAAACTTTTCTTTAAACATACGACTCCTCCTACTAAGTAGTCAGTTGACATGAAAAAACCGCCAGGAAGGTTTGTCCCTGCTTTGCAGGCAATGTAGCTTCCCTGCAAGCAGGGCAACTACATTGGAACCTTTCTGGGCTCATGCTTTACATTGCACCGCTACGAGGTGTCCCTACGGGTGGAAAATAGCAAAGACCGGCATTTCACAAATAGACATGAAATACCGGACATGACAATGAATGTCACAAATGCTGTCAGGGCAATACTCATCACCCAAGAGAGCGGCGTGAACCTACCGTCGAAGTTGGAAACAAACCTTGGTACCCACAGGATAGCACTGATCAGCAAGAAGATCGGCATCTCTTTTCTTGCTTTCGTAACCAGTTTTGAAAACATAGTTTTTCTCCTTTCTTGTAATGACTCATTTTTTATCATTTAAAAGCGGACTCGGAGGGACATGCGATGGGAAGCACCTAACGCAGGGTGGTTGGCGAAGGCGTAGTCTAACGCGGCACCAGCACCGGTGACGAAGCGGAGGTGTAAACCTACGCCTGCTGTCACCTGTCGGCTCTGCACAATACCGTTGCGGGTATCCATCCCGATGCGCAAGGACAGCAGGTCGAAGAGGGTATATTCGGCACCTGCATGTAACTCTAGCCCGTGTTGGGTGTATGTATCCAGTGCGAGCGTGAGGGTGCTGTTGAAGATGGGGAGGGCGTGTGTGGTGGCAATGCCGATTTTGAGATGCGGCGGTATTGTTTCGGTGTGGGGGGCACTTCCTTCTGATTCTGGGGGTGTGTTCCAATAGCGTTTTGTTTTGAAAACATCGGCGACTTGGATGCCGAGGGTGTATCGGGGTGGGTTCGCGTCTTTGCCTGTTCTGGGATAGGTGATGAGTAGCCCTATGTCGGCACCGCCTCCGATGGCATTAGTATTTCTATATCCGCTCGTGTAGAGCAGTTTGAGTGTTCCGCCGACTCGCACTCTGACGATGCGCGGGTATGGCAGCTCCCATCCTGATGCGACTTTGAAGGCGTTATCTGTATTGTTAAATGTGCCTATCACTTTCGGCCGGTTTGTCGCTCCGACTGGGCGGCTGACGACGGGCAGGCTTGTGATGGGGATGTCATCTACTCCGACGCGCAGCCAACTGAAACCGATTGCCCCTTTGCGGCTCTGAATGGGATGGATATAACTGACGAAGTTGTAGGCTGCCAGTTGATTCATTCTGGCGTGCATAAAACTGAGTTCATTCCTGCGGAGTTGCCCTAATCCTGCGGGATTCCAGCTCATCGCGAAGGCATCGTCTGCGATTGCGGTGCCTGCGCCGCCCATTGCGAGGGTGCGCGCGCCACTCCCTAGCGTGAGGAAGTCTGCTGTGTACTTTGCTGTGGCTGGCATACAGAAGATGTTCAAGGATAGAATGAAGGTTATGCTGATGTGAATTTTGTTCATAGCTTTGCAGGGGTATTGGCTAACGCAGCCTCATCATTTTGAGTATTTGGGTGATGTCTTTTTCACCTGTGCGTTTGATGTGAATTTTCGCATAGTAAACGCCATTTGCTACCTCTATGCCATCTGCATCGGTGCCATCCCACTCAACCATCAGGAAGCCAGCGGTTGCGTCCGTGGACAACTCTCGGATGAGGCGGCCGCTGAGGGTGTAAATTTTGATTGCGAGGGAGTCTGCTGGTGCAGTCAATTCGCAGGTGAGCATAGTTTTGCGCGTAAATGGATTCGGATAGTTCAGGAAGGACAAGAGTTGCAGGCTCCCGTGAACCCGAAACGTCATGTGCTTTGTGGCACTGTTTCCGTGCACGTCGCTTGCAGTGAGGCGCAGTTCATATTCTCGCGGTGCGAGTTCTGGCGAGGGATATGTCAAAACCAGCTGCTTTGAACCTGCGTGATGCGTCACCTGATATGCTTCATCGTCTATTGTACCATAATCCCCTGACGGGCCGCCGAGTTCTAACACGAGGGGGCGAGTGATGTAATCCAGCCCGCTGTCGTCGGTGAGGGTTGCCTGGATGAGGGGCGCAGCATCTGTGGCATCGCCTGGGACGAAGTGTTGCTGGGCACCGATTGTCAGCTGGATGTCAGGCGGCACGGTATCGTCTGTGTGCAAGAGTGTGACAGGGCCGAGGCGGCTTGTTGTGGCCCGATATGTGCCGACGGTGCGGGTTTGAAACCGAAATCTATCGCCGGCTGCAAAGGGGCGTTCGCCTTGTGTGAGTTGCACATCCAATCCATAGGGCGGATAAAAGAATTGTATGTTACCCTGCTTTGCGCCAATTTTTCCAAGGTGGGGGCTTCCCTCTGTGTTGAGCAAAACGCCTGTCTTCTCGCCCTCTACCTGAAATTCGGTATCTGTCACAAACAGGATAACCCACCGGTCTGCTGGCATGGGGGAAGCATCCCTCAGGGCAACGTAACTCACTGTCCCTGTGCCTTGGTTGCTTGCCCTGAAAGCGGATGCGTACCACCTTTGATTTCCCCCTGGCGTATTCAGATTGCTCTCATCCCCGGGGGTATTGTCGAGGCGGGTGATTCGGAATGTCCACATATCTCCAAAGGTGAAGGGTTTTGCTGGCAAGTTATCCCGGTTATCGTCCATTTGAAAGTGAAGGGCGAGGCCGTCGGTAAAGTTGGGGACATCTGGACTAAAGTTTGTCAGGTGCCGTTCTGGCGCGATGAGCTCCAATTCAGGCACAAGACCGGCTTCTACGGTGGGCAGGAGGTACAGGCGATAGGTTCGGGGGCCGGTAAAAAGTAGCACCCATTTGCCGGTCTGCGCGCCATCGGGATGGATGCGCACATCGCGAAGTGTGCCTGTGCCCGCATTGTCGTCAGAGATGCCTGTCACCTGCACGCGTTCCAGTAGGTTTCCCGCTGCATCTGTCAACGCAAGCGATGCAAGCCGGGTCCAGTTGCCCAACGCCTCACTCCATAAGTAGATGCCGGTGCTGGCAGCCGTCGCAGCAATTGCGCTGTCAACAGTAGCAGATATTTCTTGAGGTCCCTCGCCGGCTTCCGCTGCGCCTTCCTCTTGTCCGAGGAGTTCACCGATTAATTGCTGGCGGCGTGCGACAGCGTCGACATTTAACTCTATCGTCACGGGAGTTTTTGTCTCGTTGTTCGTTTGAGGCTCCCCGGGGGCTGCAGGATTTGCAAGAAGGATGTCGTAGCCGAGTGCGCTGCCGGGAAATGGCACGAGTTCATAGTTGTCAGTTTTTCTTGAGAGCTGATTACGGATTGCATCTCGTTGGAGCGGTTGGATTGTTAGGACTGTCGGTGTCTCTAGGGTGTTTGGTGGGGCGGTGATGACACAGTTAGAATCCAAACTGACTATCTGATTGGGCATTGGGCCTACCAAACGGCTGTTTACTTTGATGCGTCGGTAGCCGATATTATCTTCCTCGTCATTTTCAAGCACGTCACCTGGGCGTTCGGATGCATCCCTGATGGCATCCACATAGACAAATATGTCGTGAACGCCGAGTGGCAATGCCCCTTCCGCTAATTTTAAAGTTGCCTGTGCAATGGGATGCGTATTGAGCGGGTCGTTTTCATAAGGTTGCGGCGATGCGGTTCGGACAGGCACTCCGTCGGCGCCTGTCGCTGTGGACTGGATAAAGGGGGTGTGTTGCACCCAGTCGGTCGGCGCAATGCGGGTTGTGCCGAGAAGGTTGGCTTGGCTATCTACAAGCCTATCATCGTCAGTATCGGGATTGCCGAGAAAGAAGGCAACTTCCACAGGGAAACCTGTTATCTCACCGCCTTGCCATTGGACATCCGCGGTGAGGTTCAGGGTAATACCCTGCTTTGCAGGGTGATAGCCATAGGCTATGACATCCTCTCGCTCGGCGCGTACGACAGAGAGATTCGGATACGTGTAGGGATAATATCGGTATATTTCACTAGTGACAGTATTTTCATCCGTATCCGTCACCTGAATGTCGTAGCGTATAGCCGAACCGTCGGTTGGTGCCGTTAAGGGCTCTGGTATTGTCCACCATCCGGCTTCTTTTTCAGCTTCTTTTTCAGCAGGAATGAGCCGAACCGTCTCCCATTGGCGGGTTTCAGGGTTGCGCCAAGAGAGTATCACTGCGGCGAGGTGTTCTTTCTCATCGGAGACTTGAACGGAGATACGAAACTTGTCAGCGTCTTCGCCCGCCTCGCTAACTAATTCGGGGCGAACGGCGAGGATCTTCGGCACGTTGACGGTAAATCCATCGCCACCGACAGCAATTGTTGTGGCGTTTTCAGCATAGTATTCGACGTGGGCATCACCTGCGGCGATGTTTTGGGGGACGGTGAGGCTGACAGCAGGGTATTCGCCCCCTTTGACCGCCAGGGTTTTGGTGACAATCACATCGCCTGTGTAGTATTCCACGGGGCCATTAACGCCCTGCCCTGTTGCGGTTTTGCCGGGGAAGACGGCTTTGACGGTGAGATTTCCGTCAAAAGTGGTATTGCGGACAAGGCGTTCGAGACGGTTTTGTGCATCATAATGCTGACTATAAATTTCACCTGATGCGATACGCAGGGTGTCACCTGGTGCGACTGTTTTCGTCTGAATTGCTGGGCGGATTTCATGGGTGGCGATGGCGATTTGCAAAGCGGGATCGCCGAAGAGTGTATATTCCATCATGACATCTATCTGGCCTGTGCCTTCGGTTATCAGCAGTTCTACTTTTGAATCAAAGCTCAAGGGCCCGAGTTGGCGTATGTTGCGTTTAAAGAGCATGTCGAAGATGATGCGGTTGAGCGCGTCGTTTCCGCTGGCATAGGTGAGGCGCGTAGCACTCAACATTCCGATGATGCCACCTTTCTCTTTGCGTAACAATTTCTCTGCCATGCTCGGTTCGCCCGGCTTATCAAAATAGCCGTTGTAACATGAGAGGACAAGCATGAAGGGGATTTTGGGGGTTTCGTCAACCCGGTCAATCGCGGAGTTATCAAAGATATCCTCGTGTGCCCAGACAACTCTGCCGCCGTGCCCGGCATATTGTGCGAGGACTGCGCCTTCGTTGAGTGCTTCAATAATTCTGGCCTTTGCGATGTGCTTAGGCAATCGCTGGGCATATTTCTCGGGTTGGGCTTCCCACTCGTCAATGATGTCTTCGAGAAAAATCTCAACAGTTTCATAGCCCAAGCGAGTATGGTCCTTTGCAATCTCATCAAGACTCTTTTTGAAGATAAAATCGCCGGAGTTGCTGATTTCGTCATCTGCAACCGAGATAATCTTTCTGCGCCAGTCTCCGCTGGGCTGTTGCTGTTCGTAGGCGATGATTTTATCAACGATTGCGTCGGCTTCGCGGGTAGTTTCGGCACTGAGTCTGCCAATATAAAAATCGGTAAATTCATCATGGCCGGAGACGGTTGCATACCAGTGGTCGGATGCAGTCCGGCCAAAAGAGTCGGTATGAATATAGTGGGTTGGTATGTAGCCGTCGGTTTCAGGTGGTACGGGATGGAGTGTTTTATCAATACCGCGAAAATCAAAGGTGCCATCGCCGAATAACACGCAGTATGTGAGTGCTGGGGGTGCCCAGTGTTCATAAGCATGGGTGAGAAAGGCTTTGATGGCTTTCGGCTGGACACTTCCGTCGCCGAATGTGTTGTAAATATCGTCGGTAGTCACGACTTTTGTGCGGTATCCTCCGCCAGTGGGTGTTTTGCGCCATGCTGCCAACCTGTCAGCATCGGTACGGAATTTGGGGTGGGTGACGATGACGTAATCGGCACCGTGCAGAGTCGTGGTTAACTCACTCGGTGGTACGATGTCTACGCGTGTAGGGCGCCGTAATGCGCTATCAGAGACGGCGATAAACTGGGCTTTCCGGTCTGCGACTTGAAAAATGGCATTGAAGGCTTTTTTGGGGGGTGTGTCGGGAGCATTCTGGGCGTTTATGATTTTTTTCCACCGTGCAAGCATCTCACCGCGGACGGGTGTTTCTTCAATTGCGATGCCTTGCATGCGGGCTGTGAGGTGTGTTCCATCAGTTTCAAAAATATGGATATTGGCATCTCGGAAGGCTTCAATCTTGTATTGTAATTTGCGGGGGTGCGTGGATGTGCGTTCTGGGGCAGCTGTGGCAAACCACAATTCGTCTCGGACAGCGCGGAACAGGCGTGTGTAAACAACCGAAAACCTATTCAGGTAGACGTGATACGGATAGCGCGTCGTATCCTCCTCAAACGTATCATCGACGCGGGCTAAAGACAAGACGTTGACTTCTCCGGAAGCGATGTCTTTAAATGTATCGGAGGAGCGCACGGCGCGTGCCACCGTGAGAGTGTCTTGCTGTTGCCATTTCGCCACGTCAATTCGCACGCCGTTGATGGCGACTAAGATTTCATGCGGTACGGGTGTCCCGCCCTGCAAATCAACGGAGATGTGCGGTGCATCGAAGCTTTTTGCGATATCGTAAAGCGGGAAGTCGAGGCGCATTTCGTCGACATCGCTCCTGTTCTTGATGCCATCCCAATACCAGAAGTCTAAGGCATCAAACCACCCGTGCTTATCCCCCGGTGACACCGTCTCATGTGGGACAAATTCAAGGTTGCTGGTGAGATAATCTTCTTCAAAGGTCAGTTCGGAACGAAAGGTGGGCACTTGGGTGGCGGTTGCATCTCCGGGGCTGGCGATGCGCTGCGGCACGCGCGCGGGTATCTGGTTTGCGTTGTTCTGCACGGTGAGCCAATAGACATTCCAAGGGGTGTATGGATTTTGGGTTTTGTGAAGGAGACTACCCTGCTTTGCAGGGTTATATCCTGTAGCGAGGAAGAAGATGGCATCTTGTTTGTCAAAGCTGCCGTCGGCTGCGCCGCTGATGTAAATGGGTTGCTCTTTTTGTCCTTGCCACAGGCGGAGTGCATGAGGGTTTGTGCCAAGGAGTGTGATGCCCCAGTCGCGTTGGAGGTGCTCTGCGGTGATGGCGTAGACTCCGGTGTCTTCCACGAAGATTTTGTAGCGGGTTGTATTTGGCTCGTTGGGGGTGAGGGCGGGTGCTGCGGGGACTCGCTGCTGTGGCATCTTGGGGGTACGGAAGTGTACTGCCTGTTGGGCGTTGAGGAGGTGCTGTGAGAAGACACGCTCAAAAGTGTCGGAGTCTTGCACCGGTTCCCGGCGGTAGGAGGTTCCCAGGGCCGCATTCGGATACCGGAAGCGGATGTGGACGCTGAGGGATGTATGGGTGCGCAACTGGCGTGTATGCGGCAGATACTGGACGGGGTATAGTGCTAAGACGACGACGCGTTGGCTGCGAATAGTCCCTTGACGAATGATGCGCGCGAGCGGCTTTCCAGGATAGGGCTGGCGTGCCTGATATGCACCCCCCTTTTCCTCCCAGCGGCGTTCTGCACTTGGCACTTCGGGGTTAACTAACCCCGATTTGTTATTGGTATGAAACCCCTGCAAAGCAGGGGATTCTACCATCCAACGCGTGTGTGGCACAGGCACGAGGCGTACCCCTGCACGCGTGTGCACTTCTCCCGCCCTGACATCCACGCCATCCACTTCCGCTGTCGCTGGGATGCCTAGCATGACGCGCGTGACAGGCACTCTGGGGTTGCCCGGTTCCGCTGTGAAACCACAATCGGCGTAACGGACGCTTTGATACGATTTCCCATTCGGCAACCCGTTTACATCGGAGATTTCCAACGCGGGCAAACGAAACTGGATGTTTATACCTTCCGCTGACGTGACTTGTTGGATAGAAGTGTGCTCTTGGCCGCGTGCATCGAGATGCAAAGCACTGCATAAGCCGAAAAGGAGTATTAGGATTCCTTTATGAAAATTCGAGGGTTTTTCAGAACGAGTCAGGTTTTTCATAACTATTATTCGTTTAATCTACGCGCAAAAGAATCTTACCAAAATTGCGATTCGCTTCCATATATTCGTGCGCTTGACGTGCCCGTGCCAAAGGGAAGACAGTATCAATAACAGGTCGGAGCGTGCCAGCTTTTAGCTCTGGCAACCACCGTGCCATAAAACGCTCGGTGATAGCGATTTTCTCCTCAAGCGATTGGGGGCGCATGACAGAACCGATAATCATGAGGCGGTTACGCATCACTGTGTTGAGGCTAATTTCTGTCGTTGCGCCGCCCATCAACCCAACCTGTAAGAGGCGGCCTTTGGTTTTGAGAATGGACAGGTTCCGCGCAAGATAGGGCGCACCGATAAAGTCTAAAACGACATCAACACCTTGCCCCTCTGTCAACCGTTGGATTTCAGCAACGAAGTCGGCGGTTTTGTAGTTGATGCCCGCGACTGCGCCGAGTGCCACGCAATTGTCAATTTTCTTCGGTGTTCCCGCAGTGACAAAAACACACGCGCCGGCATGATGTGCCATCTGAATTCCAGCACTGCCGACACCACTACCACCGGCATGAATGAGAATTGTCTCCCCTGCTGCCACTCCGCCCAACGTGAAGATATTCTCAGACGCAGTAAAAAAAACTTCAGGGACAGCCGCAGCCTGCTCAAAACTCCATTCGTCAGGAATCGGCATCGCCATGCGGTAATCAATGACAGCTTGTTCAGCGTAGCCGCCACCGCCGACAAGCCCGAAGACCTTGTCACCCTTCGCAACCCCTTCTACGGCATCCCCAATCGCGGAGACGATGCCAGCAATTTCTAAACCCAGTATTTCGGATTCACCAGGGGGTGGCGGATAGCCGCCTCTCCGTTGAATCAGGTCTGCTCGATTTAAAGCTGTCGCTTTGACATCTACTAAGAGCTGCGTCCTTGTTGGCTTGGGAGATGGCACTTCCCCTAATTGCAGGACATCCGGGGCACCATCGCCTGTTCTGATAATTGCTTTCATTGTTTTTTCTGCTTTCTTTGCCCGTGAGTGCCAATTTTCGTAACGGGCGCAGTAACTTTGAATGTTTCAACGACACGCTCTCAATTTTAACACATTTGGAAAGGTTATGCCAAGTTTTTCGACATGCCTTGCAGTGTAGAAAGTGGGACTATAGGACTACAACACAAAATATCATCGGAGACTTTCGCGGGATTGCCTGATAATGTTAACTTTGTTGCAACTCACACCGCTTTTCTTTAAAAAAAAAGTAGGCACAAGGCCTACCCCCTACAAAAAAAGAATTTAATCGCAAGATACCGAAAAGATTGAACCGCAAGGCACCCCCAAAATCCGCAAAAATCTCTACAACTTTTCAGGATTCTGAACGTCTAAAGGAACAAATAGAAAGGAGCATGTTATGCCAAAAAGCACCATGAAGAAGTCAACATCTCGCCGATTCAACCCGGTGAAATCAAAATTGGTATCCCTACAAGAGTGTTTAGAACAACTACGTGACGGGCTACCTGCCAGCAAAACAGAATACATCGAGGCAGAACGCCTGACGCATTCTTATGTTAAAAACTGTTTTCTGATGATTGTCCAACGCGCCGTGGACATCAATAACGTCATCATCGAATTTAGCGGACAGACTCTGCCGTCCCAAAAATATCACAGTTTTCGCATGATACAACAGAACGGAGCGATTGATAAGGAGACTCTCGCTTTCTTCCAGATGGCTTTAGACTGCTATCAAAAAATAGCGAACCCCTATGAAGAACTCCCCCCATCGGAATTGTACGATGTTTCTCGGATGCTTTTGAAGCAAGGTGAAGCTTATGCATCTCAGATCAGCCGTTTTTTTACAGACACGCAGAGGGAACCGGCATAAGAATCCACAAACTCTTGCTATGTCCACCTTTATCTGGGAGGCGTGGTTATTCGCAAAAAAGAGGTGTGATAGCATTCGGCAAAAAGCCTACTCACCATCACACCTCGGGTTGTATCTGCGGATTTTTTTCTGAATCGCGGATTTACGCGGATGACGCAGATAAACGCGGATTTTGGGGGCCCTCTCCATTCAACATTTTCGGTACCTTGCTATTCCTTTCTTTGTAGGGGTAGGCCTTGTGCCTACCCTATGTTCAATGTAGGGGTAGGCCTTGTGCCTACCCTATGTTCTTGGAGCCAGACGCGCCAGGCCCCTACCCGCAGGGAATTCAGACGCACCGCACCTTCCCAAAGATGCAGAACTGCCAGACACCCAAAATCCGCGTCATTCCGCGCAATCCGCGATAATCCGTGATTCAGACGAGCACACGCAACGCACCCCCACCGGCGATTGCCCGCGCGTAGGGCACAGGGGCAGCTACGGCACACGGAGTGTGCCTGCTACCTTGTGCCGGCCCGCAGGCATAAAAACTTAAGGGGTTACCGCCCTCACGCAGCGGAACCCGTAGCTGAGGAACGTGCCTGTCGGCAAAGGCCTGCCGCGGAAGGCGACGCGTACGCCCTGCGCGAGATCGAACCAAGAGCCACCCCGCAACACGCGCGAACTTTTAACGTTTATGAAATCTGATGTTACTAAATCCAGATTCGATAACGTCTTCACATCACTTAGCGGATTACGACGAGGAGATGAAAAATAGAAGTCGCCATCATACGCATCAAGACACCACTCCCAAACGTTACCTGCCATGTCATACAAACCATAATCGTTCGCCGCAT
Organism: uncultured Poribacteria bacterium; assembly: GCA_958295855.1. Classification (GTDB taxonomy): domain Bacteria; phylum Poribacteria; class WGA-4E; order WGA-4E; family WGA-3G; genus CATQHH01. The sequence goes on from OY282383.1 coordinate 4,487,000, forward strand.
AACTCCCTACAACGGTGGTATCTCCAACATGACTATTATAGTTCGCATTCACGCTTGAGATGGTATTCCCCCACGGATACTTCAAACCCGCATGGCCCCCACGCGCAGCACGCTCCCATTCCGCCTCCGTCGGCAAACGCTTCCCCGCCCACGCCGCATAAGCCATCGCACCATACCAAGAAACATACGTCACAGGATGGTGCGCTTTACCTGCCGGATAGTTATTACCGCTCCAATGGTCAAGGTAGTTGCCATTGTGGAGGGAACGTGGAATCCGGTCCTTTTGCCACTGTGGATTTGCTAACACAAACTGCTTGTAATCCAGATTGGTTACCTCGTGTTTGTCCATGTAGAACGCATCCACATAGACGGTGTGGATGGGCTGTTCATTAACCTCCGCATCTTCATCATCGCTCCCCATCTCAAATTCACCGGCGGGAATCAGCACCATGCCCTCGGGCGGAGGCGGTGGAGGTGGTGTGTCACCGCAAGCAGTCCCGAGTGCATTGGCGACCAGGGTTATATCTGCTACGTTGACGACACCATCGCCATTCACATCCGCAGAATTGGCACCACGCACACCGAAACTCGCCGCTACCAACGCTATATCCGAGGCATCCACGACACAATCGCCGTTCACATCCCCAGGCAGCTCCGGCGGCGTGACCGAGCCGCTGACATGCACCCACCTGGAGGTCACGGTGAGCCGCGCGCCATTCGCATATTTCAGGAAACCGTCTTCTTGCACCAAGTCACCGCGCGCCCTGTTTGTATACGTCAGTTGCGCCGTCGTCACTGCAGCGTTCAGTTTACCGGACACCAACGTAAACGCTTGACGCGGATGAATCCAAAAAGCAAACGTCTCTGTGGCACTTTGCGGTTTCATCGCCTCACCAGATTGCGAGATGCGGAAATAGATGCTATTACCCGCCCACGCGTAAAACGAACGTTGCTGCCCCGGAGAAACACGGTAGTACCCTATCGTCCGATAACCCCGCGGAATACTCCCTTTCGCACCACGCCAAGTTGAATAGATTACATACACATTTTCTGTCGTCTGGTTCTCGACGGTATTCGCCTGCCAAGCGGCCACGGCCACATCTGTCAGTAGCAACGTCAGCAGGACAAAAACGGAGAACATCAGTGTTATTTTTCGCATAAATGACTCCTTTGCTATGAATCGAGGACACAACTCCCCTCCCTCCTGCTCAAGCGGAGAAGAAGAGAGACAGCCCTCTGTTCGGTTGTGCCTGGCTCATGCTGTGGAGGGCGAAGCCCACCGTGAGTAGCGCAAGCAGGCAAATGAGAAGTGTCGGGGTTGTCATCATCCTTGTTTTCATTATAAAATCCTTCCTTTGGTTTGTGATGTCGTTGGGACATCGGTTGTGTTGACATTTTGTGAGAAAAGAGAATTAAATTTGGTTGCAACGGAAATCCACGGAGTGTGCCTGCCCACCGCAGGGACAGCTACGGCACACGGAGTGTGCCTGCCCACCGCAGGGACAGCTACGGCACACGGAGTGTGCCTGCTACCTTGCTTAAGGGGTTACCGCCCTCACGCAGCGGAACCCGAAGAAGGGGAGCGTGACCGTCGGCGGCAACCCGAAGCGGCCGGAGACGCGTGCGGACTGTGCGGTAAAGAACCAAGAGCCACCACGCAACACGCGCCAACTTGTAACGTTTGTGAAGTCTGATGTTACCAAATCCAGATTCGATAACGTATTCACATCACTTAGCGGATTACGACGAAAAGATGAAAAATAGAACTCGCCATCATACGCATCAAGACACCACTCCCATACATTCCCTACCATGTCATACAAACCATAGTCGTTCGCCGCATAACTTCCTACTACCCGCGTATCACCCGCGTTCAAGCCGTAGTTCGCATTCACGCTTGAGATGGTATTCCCCCAAGGATACTTCAAACCCGCATGGCCCCCACGCGCAGCACGTTCCCACTCCGCCTCTGTCGGCAAACGCTTCCCCGCCCACGCCGCATAAGCCATCGCACCATACCAAGAAACATGCGTCACGGGATAGTTCGCTTTACCTGCAGGATAGTTATTACCACTCCAATCGTGGAGGTAGTTGCTATTGTGGAGCGAGCGCGGAATCCTGTCCTTTTGCCACTGCGGATTTGCGTCGACAAACGCCTTGAACTGCTCATTCGTCACTTCGTATTTGTCCATGTAGAACGCATCCACATAGACGGTGTGGATGGGCTGTTCATGAACCTCCGCATCTGTATCATCGCTCCCCATCTCAAATTCACCAGCGGGAATAAGCACCATCCCATCGGGGATTGTGCCCCCACCCTGGGTAACGTCGTCCTCCGGACTAACCGTTGTACCGATCGGCCTGACCGTTGTACCTATCGCATTGGAGACCAATATTATATCTGTCGCGTCAACAACACCATCGCCATTCACATCCGCAGCATTGGCACCACGCGCACCTAAACGCGACGCTACCAACGCTACATCCGAGGCATCAACTACGCCATCACCGTTCACATCCACTGATGCCTCTTCAGGCGGAGTAACCGCTTCGTTGACAGGCACCCACCCGGAGGACACTGAAATCCGCGCACCATTGGCATACTTCATAAAACCATCCTCATGGACCAAGGTACCACGCGCATGGTTTGTATACGTCAGTTGTGCCGCCGTCACGGCAGCGTTCATTTGCCCGGAAACAAGAGTAAACGCGGCACTTGGATGAAGGTAAAAAGCAAACGTCTCTGTGGCACTCGCAGGTTTCAGCGCCTCCCCGGATTGAGAAATACGGAAATAGATACTATTATTAGCCCCCGCATAAAACGAACGCTGCTGCCCCGGAGAAATACGGTAATATCCTATCGTCCGATACCCTCTTGGAATACTCCCTTTCGCACCACGCCAAGTGGAATAGATGACATACACATTCTCTGTCGTCTGGTTCTCGACGGTATTCGCCTGCCAGGCAGCCACGGCCACATCTGTCAGTGGCAATGTGAAAAGCACAAAAACGGAGAACATCAGTGTGATTTTTCGCATAAATGACTCCTTTGCTTTCGTTATGAATCGCTGTTACTTCACTATCAACATTTTGCGCGTCGCACGGAAAGCACCCGCTTCAACCGTGTAGAAATACATACCGCTCGCGACACGCTCACCCGCGGCATTGCGGCCATCCCAATACGCCGCACGGCTCTTGTTCTGATACACACCCGGGGCTCGATGCCCTAAATCCAACATCCGAACCAAACTGCCATTTGCTGCATAGATGGACACCTTTACCTCGGCGGGATGCGCCAACTGATAGGGTATCCACGTTTCGGGGTTGAACGGGTTCGGGTAGTTCGGCAGCAGCACACTCTGCGCCGGTGGTGTCAGCGAGCTGAGCAGCGCTTCAAGGTTGGCTATCCCCTTGGCAAAAACAGCGGAACCGTCATTTTCGGCGCGCAAGAGATCCAACCATCCCTGCACCCTTTCAGGCGAGACAGCGGGCCCGGGCGCGTAGGGTTCTGCGGCAAACCTGCTGTCAAGCGGCGGGTTCATCTGGCGCATATCGCCAGCGAAGTCGGTATTCGGTTGTGCCTGACTCATACTGTGGAGGGCGAAGCCCACCGTGAGTATCGCAAGCAGGCAGATGAGAAGTGTCGGGGTTGTTGTCAAACAGTTTTTCATTGTAAAATCCTTCCTTTGGTAAAGTAGCAGGCACAAGGTAGCAGGCACACTCCGTGTGCCGTCGCCATAAACAGGCACAAGGTAGCAGGCACACTCCGTGTGCCGTCGCCATAAACGGGCAGATATGGAAAGCCGCCCTTACAATTGGCAGGGGTGATAAAAACAAAACAACCCGCAATGACACCTTCCGTGTGAAACAGAAAGCGCACGCGCGGGCGTGAAGGCAGAACAGCGGCGATAACCGCCGATGCTGCATTGTAAAGTAGTTTGTGAATTCTAACAATTAACGTATGTGAATGCGGGGGGGGAAATCGTTAACTTCGAGTTAACTCCGCGGTGTGAAGGCGAGACGAAGCAGCGCGCAGCCTCACCCGGGCATCCACAAAATTGGATCACGGGACTAAAGGCGGTTTCGATGTTCAGATCGATGCGTCCGTGCTGCATGGTCGTCATCCTTCGTTCGGTTTTGGAGAAATGCGCGGGTGGCATTTTCCCGCGTTGTGCATTCCAATTATAATTATACACGTAATTTTAAGGTTTGTCAACTCTTTTTTTTAAGAAAAATGGCGAATTGCCAGTCTTTTCCCAATACACGGTCCCATTTTAGCACAAACTCGGATGTGATGTCAAGCAATTTTTACCGCGATGCGGAGCGCGCCTACCCCATGTCTCGCGAGATGCAGGGTTCGTCCCTGTGTCTGAATCGCGGATTTACGCGGATGACGCAGATTAACGCGGATTTTGGGTGCCCTCTCCATTCAACATTTTCGGTACCTGCTATTAATTTCTTTGTAGGGGTAGGCCTTGTGCCTACCCTATGTTCTTGGAGCCAGACGCGCCGGGCACCTACGCGCGGGGCATTCAGACTCACCGCACCTTACCAAAGATGCAGAACCGCCAGACACCCAAAATCCGCGTCACTCCGCGCACTCCGCGATAATCCGTGATTCAGACGAGCACACGCCCCGCAACCCCACCGGCGATTTCCTGTGCGTAGGGCACAGGGGCAGCTACGGCACACGGAGTGTGCCTGCTACCTTGTGCCGGCCCGCAGGGCATAAAAACTTAAGGGGTTACCGCCCTCACGCAACGAAAACCGAGGTAGCTGTTCGTGTTCGTTGGCGTATCATCTCCGCGAGCGGCGGTGTGCTGGCCTCGCGCGTTAGTGTGCCAAGAGCCGCCGCGCGCCACGAAGCGGAGGCTGGTTGGGACAGTTTTGAAATTATCAAGGAGCCACTGGGGTGTCTGTCCGCCGGAGATGGGATTCTTATGCGGCGGCACCGATGCGGCATAAAAACCGTCATTGTATGTATCGAGACACCGTTCCCAGACGTTTCCTGCCATGTCGTAGAGGCCGTATCCGTTTGGTGGATAATTTCCAACGGGTGTGGTATCGTTGATATGCCAATTGTAGTTTGCATCGTTGGAGGTGATTGTGTCGCCCCAGGGATACGTTTTGCCTCCGAGTCCGCCGCGTGCGGCTTTCTCCCACTCGGCTTCGGTTGGGAGGCGTTTGCCTGTCCATTGGGCATACGCCATGGCGGCATACCAAGACACGAAGACCACGGGGTGGTTTGATTTTCCCGTAGGGTAGTTGTTCCCGTTCCAGTTGTCGAGATAATCGCCATTGTGGAACTGGTTATCAATCCGGTCTTTTTGCCACGGTGGATTTGCGTCGACAAACGCCTTGAACTGCGCATTCGTCACTTCGTATTTGTCCATATAGAACGCATCCACATAGACGGTATGCACTGGCTGTTCGCTGGCAAATGCCGCAGCATCGTTGCTCCCCATCTCAAATTCACCAGCGGGAATAAGCACCATAGAGGACAGATCGGGGTCTTTACGCTTTTTCATTTGACTCTCCTTACAAAGTAGCAGGCACACTCCGTGTGCCGTAGCCATAAACGGGCACAAGGTAGCAGGCACACCCCGTGGGTTGCCATAAGCAGGCAGGCACAAGGTAGCAGGCACACTCCGTGGGTTTCCGTCGCCATAAACGGGCAGGCACAAGACCTGCCACTACAAGAAATCAATTGCCACCAATTATACACACAATTTAGCACAAACTCGGAGGTGATGTCAAGCAATTTTTATCGCGATGCGGAGCGCGTCTACCCCATATCTCGCGAGATGCAGGGTTCGTCCCTGTGTCGGAAAACTGATGTGAACCTACCCCCTGCCTAAAACATACACCCGAATCTGTTCCCACTTCCGTTTAGACCGGTGTGTCGCAATCCGTCTTTTAAAAAGATTATTGCACACAAAACCTGCCGCCGCAATTGTGGTTTCAAGGGTGGCAATCGCCTTGGGACCAGACGCATCTGCATAGCCGAGTAGAATAGCCCCTCCAGGTTTTAGGAAGTCTGGGGCCTGCTCGAAAAACCGTTTCAACGTGCGCTGTTTTTCATCGTGGATAGCCAATTCTGCTCGGTTGCGGGCGCGCGCGACAACCCACGGCGCATTGAAGAGAATGACATCAAATTGCAGATGGTAGATTCCCCGCTTTGCGGGGCATCTAACCTTAGGTGGAAACGGAGAGAACAGGTCACCGGGGGGCATGACATGGATATTTCTTGAAGTATTTGGAAAAACCCGTTGAATGTTCAATTTTGTCGTCGCTACTGCTTCCGGGAGCAGATCGGATGCATACACCTCAGTCTGCTCACCTAATTCCCGTTGTGCTAACAAGGTTAAACAGCCACTTCCACACCCGATGTCGGCAACTGTTACCGGCTCTTCTCGGTGGACATGCTGTAACGCCTCCTGAAAGCATTCAATTGTCTCTTGAGAGCGAGGCGCGAGAACGTTTTCCGAAGCGATAAGCGAGGCATTGAGTGCACGGATAGGGTAGGTGTGTGCAAGGGCATCTTGAATCTGTTGAATTTTTATGAGCGGCAGGAGAAAAGGTTTGCCTTGATTCGCCGCTGCTGGCTCTCCTGCAAGCTCCAATAGATAGGGTAGGTGCGGCGCGGGCTCAACCTGTAAGATTCCGTTAGCGTCTGCCCAACACATGAGTCTCGCTAAGGCTTCTTTCAAGAGATGGCTTGCTGATTTTCCACGCGACGCTCTCCGAGCTCGTTGTTTCGCATGCCGATGGGATTCTTGGATTAAATCCTGTTTGTGGCGTTCTATATATTCCATCACCACCAAGATTTGTTCCCATTCTCCTTCTACAACGGCAACACCACCGAGCCGAATGTGGGTAAAGATGCGATTCAGGTGCCCTAACTCCCGGTGCGCAAACAACTTGACGCGCGCCCTCGCGAACACTATCTCTTGATATTCCGCTGGCACATAGAGCTCGCCGATGTTGCTAACAAAATAGAAGAGATTGGAAGACTGGCAGATTTGGGGAGGAGACTCTTCTTTCATCTTTGCTTGCTCCACTGTGTTTCTCCTTCCATCTTTTTTCCCGAGCCCCTTCCTACAGCATTACACACGAGTTAACGAATCGCTACAATCTCACCTGAGCGGACCGATTCTGCCTCTTTATAACAGAGCAGCAGCGCGTCTCTTGCGCCAACGCCGGAGAGCGCGGTGGGTTCGCCTTCCCCATCAATCGCATCAACCGCGTACTGAATCTCCGCAGTAAAGGCATCAATTGGATCCGGTGCCCCCAAATTCACCGGTTCGACCTCGCCATTCTCCTTGAGCAGCGTCAAAGGTACAGCGGTGGTGGGTTCGCCGCCGAGCGTGGCGAAATCATACAACAAGGTGGCTTTTTCAAGATAGAGTTCAAATCCATGTGAGAAGGCCCTGCCCCTTTGCGAAACCGCACCTGATGAACAACTCACAGCAAGCTCTTTATCGTTGTAGATATATTGTGTCGTCAAATAATCTACAAACTTACCGCCTGCCAATTTACCTTGTGAAAACACGGCATCAGGCACCCCACAGAGCAGTTGAATGAAATGGGTATCGTGAATGTGCAAATCAATGCCGGGCCCGCCGCTTTTCTCAACATCGGCGACATCCCGCGACCAGCTCGGTTTGGAGATAATTCGCTTAAAATGCGCACCGAGGAGCGCGCCATATTTCCCCTCCTCAACCAATCGTCTTGCGTAGGCATATTCCGCAAAAAAGGGCAGCACGTGCCCCACCATAAACTGTTTTCCTGTCTTTTCCGCGAGTGCAACGATTTCGTTCGCATCCGCAATCGCAATAGAGATCGGTTTTTCGACAAGCGTGTGCTTGCCCGCTTTGAGGGATGCCATGCTGACAGGTTTGTGCAAGTGTGTCGGTAGGCAGATGTCAACTATGTCGATTTCTTCATCGGCGAGGAGTGCCTCAATCTCATTGTACTTTCGGACATGAGAGAGGTCCTCGATGCCACCCCGCGGCCCAAAGTTGCCCTGAATGGCTGTCCAATCGCCATCCAACTTCTTTGGGTTGCGCGTGCAGATAGCAACTACTTCGGCACCAGTGACGTGCTGAATGCCGTAGTAGTGAATCATGCCCATAAATCCGATGCCGACAATTCCGATTTTTAGCATTTTTTCTCCCTTATAGATGAAGGCATAGGTGCCTGCCTTTCAAGGTGCTCACAAACGAACAGCTTGTACTACAAGGGTAACACCTATGCCATTAACGTTTACGCGGGACAGCGAATATAAAGCAAAGACAAAGCGTCTATGCCCATCCGCGTTTAGTGCGTGAGCGTTCTTCGCTTAAGATTGCCCCAGGTCGTCGCCGCTTTATCGAGAGGTGACACTGCGAGAAGACCGCCTTCCATGATAGCGTTGATTTCATCTTCGCTGAGTGCACGTCGCCAGATTGCAGCCTCGTCAATAGAGCCGTTTTCAAAGGCATACTGCGGCCGGTCCTTCGAGCAGCCGATGCGTAAATCCTGATCATTGGTGCCTGTGAAATCAAGCTTATTGTCCTGTTCAACTGCAAGTTTGCCGTCAACGTAGATTTTCATGGTTGCCCCGTCGTATGTTCCAACGACGTGATGCCATGTTTTCGCATCCAGCGAGTGCGGCTTGTTCAAGGTGGGTCTGGCGTTGCCGGTCCCTAGGAACATAGTGAAATTCGCGCCGTCTTCGAAAACACCAATGCCGTAAGAGGAATGCTCCCCTCCGTTATGGCAGTTTTTATCAAACCACTGCGAATCATTGTTCCAAGCTTCCTGATAGACCCAGGCTGCCATGGTGATTTCGCCGGTGATTTTCAATTTATCAGAGGCTGGCACATTCACACAATCCGCACCTTCTTTCGTAATGTGAATTGCATCCCCATATTTGCCTTTGACAATTTCGGTATTGGCGATGATATCGGCATCCAGCCCGTTGCCAGAGTCGTCAAGAATCATCTTGCCATCCACGTTGTCAAACGTGAAATAAACAACGAGCCCTTCAGTGAGGTCTGCTGTCGCGTAAGTCGCTGTCAAAAGTATCACAGCGAGTAGCAAGAAATACATAAATAACTGTCTCATTTTTGTTCTCCTTTACCTTCATTTTGCTAAATTATTACCGCCTTTTATCACACACCTAAAAAAAAAGCAACATGTTTCTGTTTGGTGCCCAGGTGCGAGGCGACTCTGGAAGTCCGCGCTTGTAGGCTATGCAGAGGCAAGCACGTCGTTCATCAACTCATCCCATCTGCCTTCAAATTTTTCACCGAATTCCGTTTCTCCACCGGTTGCAAGCGGCCCGCGGAGCATCGGTTTCGTGGCGTTATGCTTCTCCCAAATCTCCTTTCCACCGAAGTCGTTGTGTAGAAAGTGAAGCGCAACGCCAGCGCGCTCCTTATCGGAGAGGTTCGCCCTGGTGCAGTGTGCAACGCCGTAGCAGAAAAAGAGGACACCGCCTGCCTTCAACGCAATCGGCACAGCGCGCGCTTCAGGCGGATCGCAGCGAATGTGATGGTCGCTCAGCGGGTCGCGGTAATGTTCATAACTTTCACGATGACTGCCGGGGATGACGTGCATACACCCGTTCTCAACGTTCGCATCGTGAATAGCAATCCACATAGCGGTGCCGCGCAACGGGTCGGCAATTTTGAAATAGGCGTTATCCTGATGCCAGCTCGTGCCAATCCCGGTCTTGGGCGGTTTCCAAAACGCCTGATCCAGTTCTAACATGAATTCATCCCCGATGAGTTGTTGGACAACGGAGATGACCTTGGGATGAAAGGGTAACGCCTTGTGCAGGGCGCTGCGGTTATTGAGGGGAATCACCTGAAGATTCTGCTTTTCGCCTTCGTTATCCCGCGGAGTGCCATCTGCTTGTATTGCACAATTAATACCGTTTCCCTGTTTGAGTTCAGTGTCGTAAATCCGTTCCAATTCAAGCCGGAGGGCTTTCGCCTCAACGGGACTAAAAAATCCCTCAATGGCAAGATATCCCTTATTCCGGAATTGAGCTAGCTGCGTCTCATTTAATTGCATTATCAAACTACCTTGTGTGACGGCACGCGGAGCGTGCCTATTACCTTGACGGCACGCGGAGTGTGCCTACTACTTTGACGGCACGCGGAGTGTGCCTACTACTTTGACGGCACACGGAGTGTGCCTACTACTTTGACGGCACGCGGAGTGTGCCTACTACTTTGACGGCACACGGAGTGTGCCTACTACTTTGACGGCACACGGAGTGTGCCTACTACTTTGACGGCACGCGGAGCGTGCCTATTACTTTGACGGCACGCGGAGCGTGCCTACTACTTTGACGGCACGCGGAGCGTGCCTACTACTTTGACGGCACACGGAGTGTGCCTACTACTTTGACGGCACACGGAGTGTGCCTACTACTTTGGTTTGATGGCACGCGGAGCGTGCCTACTACTTTATGCCTACGACTTTATGGCACACGGTACAATAATAGAATCTACCATGCCGTGTAAAATTTTCTTATCGGCGGGGCAGACTGCGGCCTGTATGCCGCCGAGTGTCACTGTATTTCCAGTGACAAAATAGTATGGGCGGAGGAGAGGGCGGCATGCCATCTCTTGCATATCGCCCGTGTCGAAATCGTAATACTGCATCCGCACCCGTTTTGCAGTGTGAAACTGTTGTAGCACGTACGGTGTTTTTTCAAAGTTCGCCAACCCGTTTTCGACCGCGGATTCCCATGCCTCAGTAGGCAAATCATGCCCAATAGCGACACCCCGGCTTCCCCACGCCAGTTCGGAAAAGCCCGAGGGTTTGATAACCAGTTCCCGTTGCCGCTGCGTCACATCGCTAAGTTGCCGCCAATCTGTTACAGGATTTCCATCCACCGCTAGGTTAGGAATTACGGCGTGCGGTGGCAGGGGGCGCGCATCTAAAATCCAGGTCTGCGGAATCGTTTTCTGTAGAAACGGGTAGGTTTTTTTTCCAAGGTGGCGTTTCCAAAACGGCTGGAGGGCGGGATGGTGGAAAAGCGCGAGGCACAATTTTTCCTCAAGGTAGGCTTTCGGTGGGGGTGTCATCACAACGGTGCGTTTTTTCGCGCTATAGAACATTAACTCCGCTTTGGGAATATTGGGAAGATCGAACAATTCATAGAAGCGGTAGAACACATCGACCGCCATCTTCTCGCCCACCTCATCCGCCACAAAGAGCCCCGCTTCGGTAAAAATCACCTCGTTTGGCTTGACGGTGCGCGTCCGCACACCCACTTCACACAGCGCAGCTTCAAGCCATATCATCTCCGCCCAATAATCTTTCGATTCGTCTGAAACAACAATTGCCAGCGTGGGATGCTCTTTTTTCGCTAAAGCCCGAATCATCTCGGCGTATCCGCGCACCATGCCTTCGCTACCACCGATGACAGGATAGCCTAGTTTCGCATACAGCATAGAAAGACAGCCCGTTGCGCCGATAAAACCCGGAATCGAATCTAGTTCAGTAATTGCCATGCCGTCAGCGGTAGGAAGAATATCCGGACGAAGCACCCCGGGCAGTTGGCTTTTAAAACGGTTCATCCGCCCATACCGGATAACCTTTTCAGGTTTACCGAGCTCTAAATAATCAGCAATCCAAGTAGGCTGAATGCCCCGCGCGCTCTGTGAATAGAGTAGGTTACACGCCCGATAAAAATTTAAGAGGTGAGTGCCCAGTGCCTCAAACCAGCGTAAGTCCTCCTGGAAAATCCAGAACGGCTCCGGCGAGATACGCCATGAGGTATTGCAATCGGGATGGACATCCCGCTTCTGCCCTTCAAATAATTTTGCCTTTGGAATTTCATCATTAATAAATAGACATTTGTGTCTGGCATCCAAACCAAACCTCCTCACGATTTTAAATAACGTGCCGGCGAAGCAGGTGCCCCCGCTTTTGTAAGGGCGGTACCCGTTTCTGTCCATGGCGGTATTACCCGTGCTCTGACAGAAAAACCTGTTTGACGAAGTCAATCTTTTTTTCCGCAGCGATAGCTTGCAAAACGCCTCGCGGCACGGGGCTATCCACATTAATAAGCGTCACGGCGAGTTCCCCGATGCGCGAACGCCCTACAGTCATATCAGCGATGTTAATACCCCTATCGCCTAAAATTGTGCCGATTAAGCCAATCATCCCGGGCTGGTCGCGGTTGTATATAAGGAGAATAGACCCTGTCGGCTTTGCGTTCATGTGATGTTGATTGATACGAACGATGCGGATGTCCTTACGGCCAAAAGCCGTCCCTTCAATCACCGTGTTCCCCTTGTCGGTTGTGACGGTAATTGCAATGGAGTTTGCAAAGTTGGCTTCCGAATCGCTCTTCGTCTCCGTAACTAGAATCCCGCGGCGCTTAATCAGAAACGGTGCATTCACATAGTTCACGTTCGTTAGCACCGGTGTCAAAAGCCCCTTTTGTAAAGCGACAGTTATCGGTGTGATATCCTCTTTCTGGAAGAGGGTGCCGCTATAATGGATTTTAATCGCTGAGAATTGTCCTTCAACAATTTGCGCGTGGAAACTGCCGATCTTTTCGGCGAGCTCCAAATAAGGGCCCAAAATATCAAGCATCCTCGAATCAATTTTGGGTTGATTCACAGCATTGGCGACAGGTTTCCCGCGGAGCGCGTTCATCACCTGCTGTGCCACTTCCACAGCAACGTGCTCCTGCGCCTCTGTAGTTGACGCGCCGAGGTGAGGTATCGCCAGCAGGTTATCCAAGCCAAGTAGTGGCGTACCAATTGCAGGTTCGTTTTCAAAAACATCTAGGGCAGCGCCAGCCAACTGTCCCTTTTTCAAGGCGTAGTAGAGGGCATTCTCGTCAATAATCCCCCCGCGCGCACAGTTAATCAGGCGACAGGTGGGCTTCATCAGTGTGAATTCGGCTTCACCAATGCTGTGATAAGTCTCAGCATTCAGATGTGTATGCACAGAAATATAATCCGATTCCTGAAAGAGCGTCTCTCGAGCGACAAGCCGGATGCCTATTTCCTCTGCCGCGCTGGATGAAATATAAGGGTCGTAGGCAATTACCTGCATCTTGAACGCTTGCGCCCGGCGAGCCACCTCCTGTCCAATTCTGCCGAGCCCAACCGTCCCGAAAACTTTCCCATATAACTCAACGCCGATGAATTCGTTGCGTTTCCATGCCCGGTTTTTGAGGGAAATGCCGGCTGGCACAATGTTACGCGCCAAAGCCAACAACATCGCGAAGGTATGCTCTGCTGCTGCAATCGTGTTTCCTGTCGGCGTGTTGACGACTAAGATTCCCTTTCGTGTCGCCGCTTGCACATCAATGTTATCTACCCCAACACCGGCACGGCCGATAACCTTCAGTTGCTTCGCCGCGTTAATAACCTCCGCCGTCACCCTCGTCGCGCTTCTGATAAGTAGGGCGTTGTAATCGCCAATCCGGGACAGGAGCTCTTTATCGGTGAGATTGAGAATGACATCTACCTCAAAATCGCCACTCTCGATGAGAACATCTAACCCTCGCTGCGAGAGCAAATCGCTCACCAGCACTTTGTTCATAATTTAATTTTCCTCCTGCAAGGCATACAAACGAATTAAATTATAGCACCTTCCTCGTACCCTGTCAACAAGATTTTAGATGACATTTTTTTTGAAATATGGTAATATTATAATTGTTCGGAAACTGAAAAAGGACAAAAAACCTTAATATCTGCTACAATATCATCGTGCATCGCCTGAGTGCACGAATTACTATATGGAGAGAGAAATATGGGCATTGGTCCGTGGGAATTATTGGTGGTGTTAGCGCTTGCGTTACTCATATTTGGTGGAAAACGTCTCCCTGAATTGGCACGTGGGCTCGGCAAAAGCGTCACAAACTTTAAGGCTGGGCTCAACGAAGAAAAAGTAGAGGAAACCGAAACCACAGCACAAACAGAGAATGAACCGCCGCCAAAAGAGAAAACAGGATAGGAAGAAACCGGTGCTGCGCTTCTCCGGAATTCAACCCCTCTGCTTCGCGTGCCTTTAGCGTCACGATTCGGAGATTGCACCTACGGGGAAGCGGATGCAAAAAACTTTTTTAGGAGAATTTTTGATGAAGGATAAATTACCCGATTTTCTTCAGGATGTGATTGAAGAATATCCCGATGTTTGGAAGGCGTATCAGGCATTGGGTGAAGCATGTGGTACTGCCGGGCCCCTTGAAGCAAAAACAGCGAGGCTCGTCAAGCTTGCCTTAGCCATCGGCGCGAAATCCGAAGGGGCAGTCCATTCACACGCTCGGCGAGCCCTCCGCGAGGGCATCACGCGAGAGGAGTTGCAGCAAGTCTCACTGCTTGCCGTGACTTCTATCGGCTGGTCGGCGAGCATGGCTGCCCTCTCTTGGATCCAAGATGTTGTGGATAAATCCGAAAATGTATAGCACACGCGGGCATCTTCTATGTTATCGGCCCAACAGCATTTTTCATGAAAAAACGTCAAAAACCTCCAAACTATGTCCTAATACTCGTTATCTTGTGGCTTCTGCCATGCGTCGGCAGAAGCGAACAGGACTCAGCATTCCAACAAGGCTTGGAGTATGTTAAACTGCGGCTCTACCCACAGGCGATGGATACCTTTAAATCCATTTTATCGCGGCACCCGACAGATGTGGACGCACTTTTCCAACTCGGCAGTGTCTACAGATTGCGCGACGAATTGGCATTAGCAATAGAAACGTTCAACACGATTCTCACGCTTTCTGCAACAGACAGGGCATACGGATTAGCCCACCTCTCGTTATCGGAAATCTATTGCCAGCAGAGCGAATTGGCGGTGGCGGAACAGCATGCAAAAGTAGCCGTTCAACAATGCCCACAGATGGCAGACACGCATTATCGCCTCGGCTACATCTACACACACCAAGCGAAACTGGACAAGGCAACCGTGGCATTCAAGCAAGCCCTCGTACTCAACCCCGATTTTTCGGAAGTTTACGAATGGCTCGGTTTCATTGCCCTCATGCACGAACAGCCTCAGCGAGCGGTGGAATATTATCGGACTGCAATCCAGAAAAAGCCTTACGTTCAGAGTGCCTACTATAATCTTGCGAAGGCGTATCGGCTCCTCGGAGATATAGAGGCAGCAACGGAACAACTTAAGCGGTTCCAACAGATGAAAACCTATTCTGATCGGACATACGCGCTTGAAAGTGCTTTGGAGGAAACTCCGATGAACACCGAGCTGCGAATGCAATTGGCAGAAATCCATTTGGAGTATAAGCATCCAGCCGCGGCCATTGCTACATACCAAGCCATGCTCCGGTTAAATCCAGATTTTACAGATGGATACGATAAGTTGGCGCGACTGTACATGAATCTCAACAGACCGCGGAAAGCAATCCCACTCTTTCAAAAAGTGCTGGCATTAAACCCGAATGCCATAGAGGCACACGTCCGATTGGGATGGCTCCATACCGCACTAAAGGAATTCAAAATGGCAGAATCGCATCTCCAAACGGCGATAGAGAAAATGCCAAAACTTACGTTAGCATACCACGGGTTAGCCGAAATTTATACAAAACAGGGACACATCGGAAAAGCGATAGAAATCTACCGCCATATCACACAAATTGAGCCGAATGACCGAGACGCTTGGAAGGCATTGCGCAATTTGGAACGTTTGCAAGCTATGCCCTTAAGAAAACCGTGACGCAAGAAATAAGACACTTCTATTATCTATATCTCCTTTTAGCATGCGGCGTTTCGCGCTTACATGCGGAACCAATTTTCATTGATGTTACCCAATCCGCAGGCTTAACGTTTGAGCATACTGATGGCAGAAGCGGCTTAAGACTGTTCAATGAATTTCTCGGATCCGGCGGTGGGTTTTTCGATTATGACAGCGACGGAGACCTGGACATCTACCTCGTCAATGGCGCAATTCAAATCGGGAATGCTGCGGAATTCAAGCCGACGAACGCCCTCTATCGGAACAACGGCGACAGCACCTTCACCGATGTCACGGATAGGGCAGGCCTGGGCAGCACTGCCTACGGCACTGGCTGCACCGTCGGCGATTACGATAACGATGGAGACATGGATCTCTACGTCACGAACTTTGGCGCAGACCAGCTCTATCGGAACAATGGAGATGGCTCCTTTACAGATGTAACAACACAAGCCCAGGTGGGCAATGCAAACTGGGGCACCAGTTGTGCATTCGCCGATGTTGATGGCGATGGCTTTCTTGACCTCTATGTGGCAAACTACGCCGCATACACACCGAAACATGATACACGGTGTGAAGAACGGGGCGTTCACGTTTACTGCGGCCCCCATGCCTATCCCGCAGTGCAGGATACCTTTTACCACAACAACGGTAACGGTACCTTCACTGATGTGTCAACGCTGCGGTTCCCACCGGATCTGATACCTCAGCACGGATTAGGCGTAACCTTCGCGGATTACGATGCCGACGGTGATACAGATCTTTATGTCGCAAATGACCAGGATGCGAACTTTCTATTTCAAAACAGAGGAGACGGTAATTTTTTTGAGGTTGCATTAATTGCAGGCGTGTGCTATAATGATATGGGTAAGGAAGAAGCTGGGATGGGTACAGATTTCGCAGACTATGACAACGACGGATTGCCCGATCTCACCGTGAGCAACTATCAAACGGAGACCAATACCGTTTACCACAATCACGATGGCACCTTCTTTACCGATAACACCATCACCTCAGGCATAGCCGAGGTAACACACGGCTACCTGGGATGGGGCATCAGATTCTTTGACTACGACAATGATGGCTATCAAGACATCTTTGTCGCAAACGGGCACTTGATGGATAACATCGCTTTGCTTGAGAAGCATGTAACTTACCCGCAACAGAATCTGCTGTTCAGAAATTTAGGCGATGGCACGTTCGCCCATGTTATCGCAGCGGATGACGGTTTAGCGTTGAAAAAAGTCAGCCGCGGCGTTGCCATCGGAGACTATGACAACGACGGCGACCTGGATATTCTTGTCACCAATTGTAATCAACGCCCAGACCTGCTTCAAAACGCAGTCGGCACCCAAAACAATTGGATACAAATTCAGGTTGTTGGACAGAAAAGCAACCGTTCTGGACTTGGTGCCAGAATTAAGGTTGTGACAAGTACACACACCCAATACAGGGAGGTGCAGAGCGGCGGAAGTTATCTATCCTTCCACGACTTGCGCGCCCATTTTGGAGTAGGAAAATCGGAACAGATTGAATTAGTTGAGATTCGCTGGCTCAGCGGCAACGTTGACCGGGCAACACAGCTCGCTGTCAATCAAAGGTTTAGAGCCGTCGAAGGTGTCGACATCGTTCCGATAAATCTAAAAGAGTAAAGGACGATACTATCTCAGTCTCGTCCCCTATTGAAATCTGGAAGGTACTAATGAAACCCCTATTTATAATGCTATTACTTATCGCGTTTGTGGCATCTAGCGCACACGCGTTAAACGAACCAGAGGATTCACTCATCCTTTACTTCTCTTTTGACGAACTCGATGGTGAAAATACCATAGACCACTCAAAATATGAGAACAACGGCGAAATGGCTGGTGCGCCAAAACATGTTGAGGGAAAATTCGGCAAGGCGTTAGAACTTAACGGCGAATCTGACTGGGTTGAAGTCCCACACGATGACATCCTCACCGTTGATGAGAGTGTGACGGTGATGGCTTGGATTAATACTGAACGCCATCAGGGCCCCGGCGGCGAACGATGGCAGGGCATCGTCGCCAAAGGGAACGCAAATCGTTCTTACAGCTTCTATACCGAATCGCCTAGTGAATGCTTGCACCTTAGTGTCAATAACAGCGGAAGTGTTTGCAACGGAAAGGTCGAATTGGATAAGTGGCAACATGTCGCTGCGCAAGTTGACGACGGTACCCACCGGTATTGGATAAATGGTGAAAATGTTGGCGAATTCGAAGGGAAGAATGCTCCCCCAGGTAAAGCCGATACAGAGAGTGTGTTGGTCGGAAAAACGCATGAAGGGAATCGTGAATTCCTCGGGTTGATTGACGAAGTCCGCATCTGGAATCGTGCCCTCAGCGAAGAAGAGGTTAAAGAACAGATGGAAATGGGCTATTTTGAAATTTTCGCCGTGGATCCGCGCCAGAAATTGGCAACCACCTGGGGACAACTCAAGTCCCGGAAACGATAAAACCTGTTTGTAGGGACAAATTTCCTTATGTCCCTACAAATACATGGCTTAGATGGACGTTTTTAACGTTGTCTTAGACACCCTCAACTTAACTCGTAAGGACAAATCTCTGTATATGCTTGTCCTCGCACAATGGAAATCAACACAAATCGGGTTAATTGGGTCTGACATCTCAATAAGAAGAGAGTATGAAAACACAAGATGTTTTCATTACATCCTCAATAGGAGAACAAAAATGAAATCACTTTTTTTATTCTTAACACTGCTCGCATTTGTCGCATCTTTCGCTCATGCAGCAGACGAATCTGATGAGTCGCTCATCCTTTACTTCTCTTTTGATGAGCTTGATGGTGACATGGTTATCGACCACTCGCAATATAAGAACCATGGCACGCTTGCTGGGGCCCCTGAGTTCGTTGCTGGTAGGTTTGGCGAAGCCTTAAAACTTAACGGCGAAACTGACTGGGTTGAAGTGCCACACGCTGAGATTCTCACCGTTGATACGAATGTGACGGTGATGGCATGGATTAACGCCGAGAGACATACCGGCCCCAACGACCAGCGGTGGCAAGGTGTTCTCTCAAAAGGGAACTCACCGCGTTCTTACAGCTTCTATACCGAATCGCCCAGTGAATGTTTGCACCTCAGTGCGGGTGGAAGCGGAAGCACCTGTACCGGAAAGATCGTGCTCAATGAATGGCAACATGTCGCTGCACACGTAGAGGCTGGCACACACCGGTATTGGCTCAACGGTAACAATGTTGGCGAATTCCCAGGTCAAAACCCCTTGCCGGGTGCTGCCGATACAGCGAGTGTGCTTGTCGGAAACACCCACGAAGGGAATCGCGAATTCCTCGGGCTGATTGACGAAGTCCGCATCTGGAATCGTGCCCTCAACGAGAGCGAAATCCAAGAAGAAATGGAAAAATCGACACCTGTCAAGCCGCTTGGGAAGTTGTCCACAACTTGGGCGACGCTAAAATCCCAAAGGTAACAGGTTATTGGGCAGGCACAAGGCCTGCCCCTACAACTGTAGGTGCGCGTGGCGAGTTTGAAGATATAAAAATAAATGGGTTCAGTCGGTTTTGCGGCGAAGGGTATTATACCACTGCGCCCATAAGCGACGTGCATTTTTATTTCTTACTTATGCGACGTGCATTCTCCAAGGTGTCGCGACCGGTTGTAGGGGCAGGCACAAGGCACTGCCCCTACAAAGCGGCGGGAGAATTCATAATTAAAATCCCTGATTTTGATTATGAACGCTTACATGCGCGCCTACACCGCGAATGAAAAAGGAGAACCTATAACGTCATGAACGGAAAATTTATTGCGTCCGCGGACGTAGAACGAGACGAACTTGACTGGGGAACAATCGGTTGGCTCAGCCGTCCAGAGAGCACAGGTGCGAAAGATATCGTCGCTATGGAAGTAAGCCTCTCCCCTGGATATGGACATGACTTCCATAAGCATCCCGAACAGGAGGAGGTTATCTACGTTATAGCGGGCAGCATCGAACAATGGTTAGAAGACAAAAAACAGATATTGACAGCAGGTGATTCCGTGTTCATCGATGCAGACATAGTCCACGCCTCATTTAACGTCTCCTCTCAGCCAGCAAAGTTGTTTGTAACTCTAAGCCCTTGCAAAGGCCCAGAGGGATACCAACTCATCGATGTCTACGATGAGGCACCATGGAATACGCTGCGTTCCTAGCGTGTGCACGCGATGCGGTAACGACACGGGGGTATCGACATCATGAAACACACAACCCAGATAGCACTCCTGAATCGAGGAGATCAGTTTTTGGCAGAGGCAGGAGTTATTAAACCTGAAGAAATTCGGCAAGTGACTATCGAAGATGCAGTCGTTGATACCGGGGCAACTCGGTTGGCATTACCGAAACCGATTATAGAACAACTCGGATTAACCCCGGTTGGAAGCGTACCGGTGAAAACCACGAATGGCATTGTCGCGCGGACTATTTATTCGGAGGTTCGATTCACAGTCATGGAACGAGCGGAGACACTGAACGTAACGGAATTGCCAGAGGGTTTACCGGTGCTTGTTGGACACGTTGTTTTGGAATTGCTTGACCTCTGTCTTGACATTCGAAAAGGATTAATCTACAATCCAGAACACGACTTTTCGTCAATTTGCCAGCGTCCTATAAGGCCAGATTGACTGAGGAATGCCTTCGCGCTATGGGTATTTTCCCCTGCTTTGCAGGGGCAGATACCACCTGCCGTTTTGTCCGTTGTCCAAAACTTAGCGCATTTAGTGAAGAAAGATCAGAAACCTCCGACGAGAGCTACAGTGCATTGCTGTGCCTGTCTCGCATTCTGATTACTCCGCAAGGAATAACGAAAATATGAGTGAAACACTTGTATCAGAAACAGGCGGAACTCGCGCGGACGTGCGCCTTCGCCAACGGATGCGCGAATTCTACGAAACATCGGAAACCTACAAAGGGCTACTCGCCGCACACGACGAAACCTATCTCCGACACTACGTAGAATTGGTAATCCGTTATGCACCGCCGAGTGCCAAGATCCTTGACCTTGGGTGCGGTAACGGTATCTCCGCGCGGTTGCTCAATCAGGCAGACTTTGATGTTGTCGGCACCGATATTTCGCCACTGTTCCTAGAAGAAGCACAAACGTGGGAAAATCCGAATCTGCGGTATCAGGTATGTGATGTCCTAGAACTCCCCTTTGAAACGGAGACGTTCGATGTTATCTGCTCAAATGAACTCATTGAACACCTACCCGACGTTGAAACAGCATTGAGCGAAATGAGTCGCGTAGTTCGGAAAGGTGGAAAGATTATCCTCTCCGGGCCCAATCTGTGTTCACCCTTAACCCCGTTTCTGGATTGGCTCAGCCTGATGTGGGGTAAACCCGGCAGACCCGTCTGGGGAGAGACGAAACGGCAAGCCCTGCAACAGTTCGCCAAAAACTGTGGGCTTTCTGTGACGAAGCGACTCGCGCGGAAAAAACCGAAATTTCTTTACCGAGAACCAGATTTACAAGTAGATGCTATCGGCGGCGATGCAGACAGTGCATACTATGCCAGCCCGATCGATCTCGCCCAATTTTTCCGACTGAATGGGTTCGCAATCGTCAAAAAGGCGGTTGGATTTGGGATAAAAGGTAGAATTATCGCGGGCACGTTTCCATATCTGAGTCCTTATATCACTATGGTTGTGCAGAAATGAACATTCGTGCAAACGATTTTGTCTTAGAGATAGGAAGCGGGCACAACCCCAAAGCACGCTCGGATGTCTTATGTGATAAATTCATAGAAGATGACGAACAACGCGGTGGCACAATCGTCGCCGACCGGCCGCTCGTTGAAGCAGATGGGCAGTTCCTCCCTTTTGCTGACGCAGCGTTCGACTATGTTATATGTTCGCATGTGTTAGAACATGTCGAAGATCCGGTGCTTCTCATTTCTGAATTAATGCGGGTTGCAAGCCGCGGCTACATTGAAACCCCCTCTGAGATAGGGGAGCAAATTTACGGATGGTATTACCACCATTGGGTAGTCAACCTGATTGATGGACGTTTAACGCTACAGAAAAACAACCAGAGAGCTCAATTTGGGCAACTTTTCCACACGTTGGCGGCGAAAGACAAGTACTGGAAACGGTTCCATATTACACATCATAACCTCTTCCTCGTTCAATACGAATGGGAAAGGAAAATTGACTACGAGATAGTGCCGCCAGGGCGTTCACCGCTTGATTTAGAATGCCCACAGACTATTGCAGCCCTCGTTGCGCAGAGCGATAAGATACCGATACAGAAACAGTGGCTACCGATTGTTAAAAACGCGGTGCCGCTCGGCATTGTAAGACGCGCAAAATCGCTTTTGGCAAAAGGGAAACGCAGGCAAAAAAAAACGCTGCCAGAGATTCTCGTCTGTCCACAGTGTAAAGGCACAATTATATGGGCAGCGAAGACGCTTCAGTGCAAAGCGTGTCAGCGGAGTTATCCGATTAACAAGGGAATTCCCCGGTTGTGCTTGTAGCCGTTCTTTCGGATTTGCCTAGCACCAGTGCTTCCGGCTGTAGTTTGAGGTTGCTTGAAGATCTCGTCGGAGGTTTCTGATCTTTCTTCGCTAAATGCGCTAAGTTTTGGACAACGGACAAAACGGCAGGTGGTATCTGCCCCTGCAAAGCAGGGGAAAATACCCATAGCGCGAAGGCATTCCTCAGTCAATCTGGCCTTATCGGACGCTGGCAAATTGACGAAAAAACGTTTTTTTGAGAAAGGAGCCATTTTCGTGGAGAATAACAAGAATTTCAACGAATTTCTGATCGAATTCTTAAAACAGATACACATTCGCTTAGATCGCTTGGATGCAAAGATTGATACGAAAGCGGATAAGGAAGATGTCCGCGCGGTTAAGGAAGATGTCCGCGCGGTTAAGGAAGATGTCCGCGCGGTTAAGGAAGATATCAGCGCGGTTAAGGAAAATGTTAACACTCTGGGGAAACGCCTCGACCGGATTGAAGTCGGTATTGCGACGCTCCGATGGATAATTGGCGTTGAAGTCGCTATTATCGGTGTCATCCTTGCTTTCCTCAAAGCATGTTAAAACGAAGACAAACAATAACCCCCGCAAAGCGGGGTATTATCCTTCTCCAAGCGAAAATTGCCGAAGGTATTCACATTCTTAAGTGGCGCTGATGTCAATTCAAAATTTAATTCTAATCTGACATGAAAAAGGAATAAAAAAATACGATGGCAACCCCTACAAACAACATAGAAAGCCGAAACGTCGTGATTATTGGCGGTGGCACCGCTGGTTTTGCCGCAGGTGTCTACACATCCCGCGCAATGCTGGAACCGGTCCTGATTACAGGAGATGCTCTCGGTGGGCAACTCTCCTTAACGCTTGATTTGGAGAACTATCCCGGTTTCTTTGGCAACGAAGCTGCTGTGTTTATTCAGGGCATGCAAGAACAAGCGGAACGGTTCGGTACCGAGGTTAAATTCGACACCGTAACGTCGGTTGATTTTGCACAACACCCGTTTGTAGTCAATACCTACGAAAAGGAATACCATGCCAAGTCTGTAATCATCTGCACCGGTGCCTCCCCGCGCACGCTCAACATCCCCGGTGAGGAGGAATATGGCGGGCGCGGTGTCTCCTACTGTGCCACTTGCGACGGGTTTTTCTTCCAGGGCCAGCGGCTTATTGTCGTTGGGGGTGGTGATGCCGCATTAGAGGAAGGCATCTTCTTAACCAAATATGCCGCTGAGGTATACATCGTCCATCGCCGAGCTCAGCTGCGCGCAAGCCAAATTATGCAAGAACGGGCGTTCAAAAACGACAAAATCAAGTTTATCTGGGACACTATTGTCGAAGAGATAAACGGCGATACAGACAAAGTGACTGGTGCCACCCTCAAAAACGTCAAAACCGGTGAGACACAACTTTTCCCGATTGACGGTGTGTTTATTTTTATAGGGCATATCCCGACCACAGAGCTCTTCACAGATGTCATAACTATGGACGAACAAGGCTATATTATCGTAGACAGCCTTCAACGCACTAACATAGATGGCGTTTTTGCCGCAGGCGATGTGCATGATAGCGTATTCCGGCAAGCGATTACGGCGGCAGGTACAGGTGCTGCTGCAGCTATCGCCTCCGAGAAGTTCATTGCCGAATTGGAGAACCGCGCCTACCCGGGGAATTAATTGGCAGAAGTAACTTACGGTAGCGATTGGATAGGATAACATGAAAAAAGCGTTGACCTTCACTGCTAAACCGGAGTATAATATTAACATGGTTAATATAAGAGAGCAGCCGGATGCAGACATCGCCTCATTGCCACACAGCAGATACGATATTGTGACCAAGGATGCCTTGAAGGCATTCCCTGAAGAAATCCTGCAGGCAGTCTTGGAGCGGAACGATTTTACGTTTCTTGAATTTGTTGATGGCGAATTCACAGTCGTTGAAGTGCGTCGGACAGATAGCCTCATAAAGGTGCGACTAGACAATGAACTGGTTCTCATACACATTGAGTTTCAGGTGGGCGACAGCACTGCTATCAAAATGGTGCGCCGCAACGTGGGCTATCTCGGCAGGTGTTATGAAAGATATGGTTTGCCCATACTGTCCCATGTTATCTATCTCCGGCCCAATGCCGGGCGCAATGATGCGGGTGGCTACTGGCAAAACGTGCCAAACCACCGTTTCATCGTTGAATACAAGGTGATTCGTCTCATTGAACTTGATGGACAATCTGTCTTTGAGACGAAAAACACTGGGCTCATGCCGTTTGCGCCGTTGATGCAGCCGCCTGCTGGGATGGAGGGGCTCCAGTGGGCAGTTCAATGTAACCGACAGACAAAAGCACTCTCGCTGCCCTCGGACATTCGGAGCAACCTTCTGGTATCGCAGTGGGTGATGAGCGGTTTAATTCATCCACATCAAGCAATTGGTGGTTTTTTATCGGAGGAAGTTATGCAAGAATCCTCAGTCTATGAACATCTCTTACAGACAACCGGGGAAGAACGTTACCAACGAGGACTTCAACAGGGGCTCCAACAGGGGCTCCAACAAGGCACCGAATTGGGTGCTCGGCAAAACGCGATTAAGTCTCTCTTTAGTGTGCTTGAGTTTCGGTTTGATGCCCGCGCAGTTCGCGCACTTAGCCCCGCGCTAGAAACCATCCATGAGCTGCAACGCCTTGAACAGCTGCATCAGGAAGCCTTACGTGCAGAAACCTTTGAGGCGTTTGCCCGCACTTTGGACATGAGTGGTAACTAACGTGAGTTCGATAGAAGGACATAAGCCGGTCAAGAGGGTAGGCACAAGGCCTACCGCTTCATCGTTGAATACAAGGTGATTCGTCTCATTGAACTTGATGGGCAATCTGTCCTTGAGACGAAAAACACTGGGCTCATGCCGTTTGCGCCGTTGATGCAGCCGCCTGCTGGGATGGAGGGGCTCCAGTGGGCAGTTCAATGTAACCGACAGACAAAAGCACTCTCGCTGCCCTCGGACATTCGGAGCAACCTTCTAGTATCGCAGTGGGTGATGAGCGGTTTAATTCATCCACATCAAGCAATTGGTGGTTTTCTATCGGAGGAAGTTATGCAAGAATCTTCAGTCTATGAACATCTCTTACAGACAACCGGGGAAGAACGTTACCAACGAGGACTTCAACAGGGGCTCCAACAAGGCACCGAATTGGGTGCTCGGCAAAACGCGATTAAATCTCTCTTTGGGGTGCTTGAGTTTCGGTTTGATGCCCGCGCCGTTCGCGCACTTAGCCCCGCGCTAGAAACCATCCATGAGCTGCAACGCCTTGAGTTTTTGTTTCAGGAAGCTTTACGTGCAGAAACCTTTGAGGCGTTTGCCCGCACTTTGGACATGAGTGGTAACTAACGCGAGGGACATAAGCAGGTCAAGAGGGTAGGCACAAGGCCTACCGCTACAAATTTGTGTGTCCTTGTAGCCGCAGGCCTTGTGCCTGCCCTGAACATGCGAAGGTTTCTGGGGCGACAGTGTGATTTTTGATGTCTGTTCAACCTAACCTACGTGCTATTTTCCGTAGGGGCGATGCCATAGTGCTCACCCGTTGCAGAATACATATTTTCGTCATTCCTTGCGGAGTAATCAGCAAATGTAAGAAATAAAAAAGTTGTTCATTGGCCATTCACAACTTGGTATGAAACCCCTGCTTTGCAGGGGCAAATACCATTGGCAAGATAGTTCTGGTGCCGCACTGTAGATGTCGTCGGAGGTTTTTGCCGCAAGTCTTTTGCGTGTAAGAGGTAATTAGGCGGGAACACTCTAGAATTAAACTGAATTAACGAAAAAAGGAAACTGTTTCTGTGAATTACAAAAATCAACGCCTCGCCCTCGGCTTAGATTCAAGCACGCAGAGCTTGTCAGCAATCGTCATTGATATAGACAAAGCCGAGAAGTGCTTTGAGCACTCGATTGACTATCGCGCAGATACGCGGACTAACGGCTTCGGTATTGGAGAGGACTATATCTTACCGCCACGAGTTGAAGGTGAAGCCGAGCAACCGCCCCTGATGTTTCTCGCCTCGCTTGATGCAATGTTCACTGACATGTGCGAGGCGGGGGTTGCGATGGAGGATATCGTTGTCATTAACACATCGGGGCAACAGCACGGGCATGTCTATTTAAGTGATGCTGCAGCGCAGCTGCTTGGGCGCTTAGACGCAGATGTGTATTCGCCTTTTCCCTCTGGCGACGATAAACAGAATTTACAAAGTATATTGGCGGGGTGTTTCGCCTATCCTACTGCGCCCATCTGGATGAGCGCAAATACAGCGGAGCAGACACACCACGTCCGACAATCAGTGGGCGGTAGCGCGCGGATGATTGAACGCTCTGGATCGGATGCACCCCTCCGGTTCACCGGTGCAGTGATGCGGCGTGTCGCAGAACAGTTTCCAACAGCCTATGAAGAAACAAAGGTTATCCAACTGATTAGCAGTTTTATCCCCGCAGTACTAACTGCAAATGCGAATGTGCCAATAGACTATGGCAATGCGTGCGGCATGTCACTGATGAACTATCGAAGGAAGGAGTGGGATGATGTGCTGGGAAACGCAACTGCCGAGGGACTGCCCGGAGGTTGGAGTGCATTGCTGAATAAATTACCACCTCTTGAACCACCAGACTCGATTGTTGGAACGGTTGCTGTGTACTATCATCAGAAATATGGGATTTCTGCATCATGCGTTGTGGCAGCAGGTTCAGGGGATAACCCCCAGGCGAAAGTTCCTGTTGCAGGCGACCTTCTCAGCCTTGGTACTAGTTTTGTCAATATGGTTTCAACCGACGGAAATACGCTCGATCCGGAGGGGTTTGCTAACGCAATGTACGATGGCATTGGGCGCCCTTTTATGTTCGGGTGTCGTACCAATGGTGCTATGGTGTGGGATGCTGTTAGAAATCACTATGGACTCGCAAAAGAGGCATACGAACCGGCGGAAGCTGCTTTGCAAGACGTTTCCCCCGGACAATTCATGACATTTTGGCAACCAAAAACGGAATCTTTTCCTGCCTCTGGTGCCTTTGATTTGATACGCACAACCGACTCCCAAACTTCAAATTTTGGGCGCAGCTTGCAAGCCAAAACTTGCTATTCAAACTTAGCAGAAGATTATACTGGCGTTATTGAGACAAGTCTTGCAGCTGTTTATGTCTATTCCGAGGTTTTTACAAAACCATCACAAGCCCCTTTATATGTTACAGGTGGTGCCACAGAGAGTCCTCAAATTATGCGGCGAGTTGCAGGAATCTGGAACAGACCTGTTCTCTCCGTAGAAAAGGGAGGGGCCGCGCTCGGTGCTGCCGTAGCAGGTGTGAAAGCATATTGTGGCCATATCGCTGAACCTTTTGACGTTGAGGCATTTAGTGCTGCAGTCCTAAAACGCGGTGAACTCGTTCAACCTAATCCTGCTGATGTCACAGCGTATCAAGGCGATGGGAAATATCTCCAACGCTTTCGTGAAAAATACGAGCAGATTATGGCAGCCCATCCGGTTTTTCGTCATTCCTTGCGGAGAATTGAGAATGGTGGACAGGTGTAACAACAATATACTGTAGCTCTCGTCGGAGGTTTCTGAGGCAAGCCTTACAGAAGAGCCCTCCGACGAGATTTCCAATAGATTAACAACTACAGCGGAAAGCATAGTACTCCGCAAGGTATGTTAAAAGCACGAAAAATGAAAGAACAATTAACGCACTTTGACGAAAAAGGCGCCGCACGCATGGTGGATGTCGGTGGAAAAGAGGAAACGTTGCGCATCGCCATCGCCCAAGGGCATGTGACAGCACGCCCTGAAACGCTGCGATTAATCGCCGAGCAACGAATGAAAAAGGGAGACGTTTTGGAGGTCGCGCGGCTTGCCGGTATCATGGCAGCGAAACGCACCGGTGAGCTCATCCCGCTATGTCATCCGCTCGCCCTAACCTCTGTTCGGGTTGAACTGGCAATTGTAGATGATGAGAGTAGGCAGACTCCGCTCTGCCGTACACGAATTGAGATTGAAGCAGAAGTCCAGACGGTTGGCAGGACAGGTGTAGAAATGGAGGCTCTCACAGCGGTATCCGTCGCAGCATTGACTGTCTATGATATGTGTAAAGCTGTAGACAGGGAAATGGTTATCGCAGATATCAGACTCGTGAAAAAAACAGGTGGCAAAAGTGACGATTTTAATGCCCGCCAGTAGCAAGTGCTTGGCAGGTTGGCAGTCGCGTACTTCATTGCACATCAGAAAAAACACAAGCACTGTAAGGATGGAGAAAGAAAAATGCGTCGAACACTAATAACAATTCTCACCCTCTTCGTGTTAAAGGTTTCTTTAATCTCCGCAACAGGGTTTGCGGCGGATTACGCACTTATCATCGGCGGGGTTGGCGGCGAAAAATCCTTTTACGATGCCTTCTGGAGTGCTACCTCCCGTTTTCATCAACTGCTCACCGAGGAGTACGGCTACGCACCCGAACAAATTACCTTCCTCTTTGAGGATGAGGGCGAAACAGCGGGGCTCGTCAATGCCGAAGCAAAGCGCGAGCCGATTTTAGCGGCGTTCGCCCAATTCGCAGAGAAGGTGCAACCGTCAGACCGGTTTATCCTCCTCATGCTCGGGCACGCAACGCGCTCCCCAGCAGGATTGAAATTTAATTTGCCAGGGCGTGACATAAGCCAAGTTGAATACACTCAGAATATTAATAGCATTCGTGCCAAACAGCAAATCTTAATCTTTGGGTTCCCTTATAGTGAACAGATAGTCCGGAGCCTCAGCGCGCCGGGACGAATCATTATCACATCCAACTCCGTGAATGAAGGGTATGCTTCGCGCGCCGGCTTCGGCGACATCCTCGTTGATGCCCTCTCACAAGCATCCGCAGATACCAACGGCGATGGCACAATCTCTCTCCTAGAAGCGTTCCTCTGGATTCAAGAACGCACCAAGGAATGGTACGAACAAGACGGTACAATTCAATCGGAGCATCCCCAACTTGACGATAACGGCGATGGAACGGCTTCAGGCAAAGCACTCGTTAGCCAAGGAAAGACGCAAGGTGAAGGAACACTCGCCGAAAAAACGTTCTTAGGAAAACGTCGTTCTCCTTTAGCGCAAAGCACATCGCAAAATCCCAGTTTAACCGCTGTGCCTAATCAAGAACATGGACACGCCCACGGCCCGGATGCCCCTTCAACCGCCCATAGTCACGAGAACAGACAGAGCGCGACACCTCATGCCCTGCCTTACGACTTTATTAGCAGCGCAGACAAAAAAGCAATCAACACCGCCATTCAAAACGCGCCCGCTGAAAAAGACTATGCCGATGCGGGGGCCGTTGTGCTGTGGGAAAGCGTGGACGTTGACATCGATGAAAATAGCCGGTACATCTATGCCACACGGCGCATCGTCAAAATTTTCAATGAAAACGGGAAAAACCTCGGAGATGTCAGCATCCCCTATATGCGCGGCAGAGATGATGTCACCATCCATCACGCGAGAACCCTTACACCCGACGGAAGAACCGTTGAACTTAACGTAAACGAAATTATACGTGACATCCCACCCCCGAGTGCTGTTGAAGCGGGGTTATACGTTGATGCACGCTTAATGTACTTTACAATGCCGGAACTTACCGATGGGTGCATCATAGACTACGCCTACTCTACTAACAACCTTGGACACATCATGCAAGGCGAATTTTGGCGACAGGTCTATTTCCAAACCTCACAACCTGTGCAATATTATCGGTTTACCACGCACATCCCCAAGAAAAAACAACTCTATTATCAGGTTCAGGGGCCACCTCTCAAACCAACAGTCGCAGAAAACAACTATACCCGCACGTACACTTTTGAAGCACGAGATGTGCCAGCCCTGAAAGAGGAATATCTGATGCCAGCCCCACAAGATGTGGCATATAACATTAGCATCTCGTCTCTCGATTCTTGGGATAAACTGGTGACATGGTACGCAACGCTCATTCGGGAACAGGATACGATTACACCGCAAATTGAGAAAAAGACGAAGGAACTCCTTAGCGGTACCTGGTCCCGGGAGCAAAAAATTAAGCGGCTTTACGAATACGTCGCTACGAACATCCAATACCTCGGCTTTGAACTCGGAATCTGGGCAATTAAGCCCTACCCAGCCGACGCTGTTTTGAAAGAAGGAAGAGGCGATTGTAAGGACAAAACAACCCTGCTCTCCACCATGCTAAAACACGCAGGCATCAAGTCCTATCCCGTGCTCATTTCCGCAGGCGATGCCCGGAAAATTGTCAAAGAGGTGCCCTCGTTAGCCTATTTCAATCACATGATTCTCGCAGTCGAAGATGGTAAAGCAGGGGAACTCATTTGGCTGGACGCAACTGCCGAAACCTGTGCCTTCGGGGATTTCCCGGCAGGCGACCAGGACAGGTGGACGCTCATTATTAATCCTGACTTCCTGGCAGAAACTCGCGATACTGATGGCTCTGAAAAGCCACCGCTACAGGAAGAAGTCGACACTGCAGCGAAACAGACAGGAGAAACAACTGCACATCTAGAGATGCAGAACCAACTATATGCTTTTCAAAAGAGCCCTATCCTAGATGCAGCATCTAATCTGAAACGGGTTAACACCCAAGTACAGGTAAAAAAAGATATGAGTGTCTTCGTTCGCCAAGAGCTCACAGTGACTGGGAGTTTCAATACAAAACTCCGAAGCAAACTTTTGCAATTTAATAGTGCTGAAGAGCAAGCGAAGTTCCTTCACAAGGAATTGGAATTAGACGAACGCGCGAAAATGGAGCACTTCAAAATAAAGGGGCTTGAGCGGTTAGGAAGCCAGTTAAAGGTAGAACTCACCTGGTCGTGCGACGGATACCTATACGCCATCGGCAGCCAATTTGTGCTTGAACTCCCCCTTGCCAAGCACCCCTACGCAGAACTCTTAAGCGAAGAGCTGCGAACGCATCCAACTGTCATCGGAAAGGCATTGTCCTTTGAAGACAAAGTCAGCGTACAAGCAGAGGCCCCGTTTATAATAGATATCGTGCCTCAAGAACAGACGCTGAAGACTGAGGTTGCTGAAATTCACTTGAACTATACCCAATCCAAGCACAAGGCAGAAATGCACCAGACCGTCCGTTTCCATACGCCAACGGTTGAACCGAGCAAGATATACCATCTCAAAAATGTTGTCAGAGTGGCTTCAAATCGCGGACCGAAACGGTTCATATTAAGGCAAGATTAACGCGCACACCGAATGTACCTAACCGATTTTTTAATTGACTTTGCAGCGTATGAAGAATGTTAGTAGGGGTAGTGCCTTGTGCCTACCCTCACGTCACAACTACAGCCGAAACTATTAGAACTAGGCAAGGACAAAAGATCAGAAACCTCCAACCGTAGGGGTAGTGCCTTGTGCCTACCCTCACGTCACAACTACAGCCGAAACTATTAGAACTAGGCAAGGACAAAAGAAATGCCAGCAACAGAAGAAGTTCAAGCTATTGAAGAACTCATGGATAGCCAAGAATTAATTTTGGCACAACTGAAAAAGGTTATTATCGGACAAGAGGAAGTGGTCAATCAGATGTTAATGGCACTCTTTGCCGGCGGACACTGCCTGTTGGAAGGCGTGCCAGGACTCGCCAAGACTCTCATGATTA
Organism: uncultured Poribacteria bacterium; assembly: GCA_958295855.1. Lineage (GTDB taxonomy): Bacteria > Poribacteria > WGA-4E > WGA-4E > WGA-3G > CATQHH01. The sequence continues at coordinate 4,518,876 of OY282383.1, forward strand.
AGACCTTGGCGCAAATCCTGAACCTCAAATTCAAGCGAATTCAGTTCACACCAGATCTGATGCCCGCCGACATTACAGGCACGGATGTACTAGAGGAAGACCGGACAACAGGCCATAGAACCATCCGGTTTATCCAGGGCCCTATTTTCGCGAACATCCTCCTGGCTGATGAAATTAACCGAACGCCACCCAAAACCCAAGCAGCACTTTTGGAAGCGATGCAGGAACATCACGTCACAGCAGGCGGCACCGAATTCCAATTGGAACAACCCTTTTTTGTGCTTGCCACACAGAACCCGATTGAACAAGAGGGGACATACCCGCTGCCAGAGGCACAATTGGACCGGTTTATGTTCAAAATTGTGATTGACTATCCGACAGAGGCAGAGGAGAACAGCATCATTTCGGCAACCACGGGCGCAGACGAACCCGAACTCGAAACCGCCCTTTCCGGGGACGCAATCCTAGCCCTCCATAAAATTGTCCGACGTGTACCTGCCGCAGACAACGTCGTGCAATACGCTGTTAAGATTGCCCGCGCAACCCGGCCAAAAGATAAGGAGGCTCCGGATTTCATCCAGCAGTGGGTGCGATGGGGTGCCGGGCCCCGTGCAGGGCAATATCTAATATTGGGGGCGAAGGCGCGTGCTATCTTAAGAGGCCGCTACAACGCCTCCTGTGAAGATGTAAAATCTGTTGCACCAGCGGTATTACGCCATCGAGTCCTAACCAATTTTCATGCAGAGGCAGAGGGAGTCGATTCGGACACGGTTATCCAACGCCTTCTTGACACAGTCCAAGAACCCGCTGCGCGATTCTAATTTTTTGTTATTCCTTGCGGAGAAATCAGAATGGTAGACAGGGCTAACAATGCACTATAACTCTCGTCAGAGGTTTTTGATAAAACTATTGTCTTGCCTCTTTAGCCCTGTAAGGGCGACATGTGTATGGAAATCAGCATTGGTATCAAACCCCTGCAAAGCACAGGATAGTTCTGACAATGCACTGTAGCTCTCGTCGGAGGTTTCTGATAGTAGTTTTTTAATGCTTAATTAGCGGGATGCCACAACGCTCGCCCGTTGTTTCCGGGGCCACCGTAGGGGCAGCTCCCCGTGCACCCCCACGGTAGGGGCAGTGCCTTGTGCCTGCCCACGGTAGGGACAGTGCCTTGTGCCTGCCCATCGTTGTTTTTATCCACTCCCTGTTTTCAAAACCCCATGCTTCAGCGTGGGGATGTAGAAAACGCAAAGGAATTAAACATGACTTTGCAAAATAGTGTATAATACTCACAGCATTGTTGGTAGTGAACATCATCCGCGTCGCAAGGCGCGGTCTCTACCGCAGCCGTATGCAAACGGGCGCAATGCTGGAGCAAACAATGCGAACCTTTAAATACAAAATACAATCTCATAAACGTAATAGGCATTTGATGTCTAACACGCGTCTCATCAGTCAGGTGCATAACCACTTCATTGCTCTGTCCCGTAGGCACTACCGTATCTACGGAAAGTGTGAAGGTTACAAACGCGCGAATTACTATCGCCTCGCCAAGCACCTGACGAAGTTGAAGCGTCTTCCGAAATACGCGCCCTGGAAGAAACCTTACTCGTGGGCTTTGCAGGAGTGCCTGAAACGCATTGAACGTGGTTACATCAACTTCTTTGAGCGCCGGGCGAAGCGTCCGCCTAAATTCAAAGGGTGGCGTAAATACCGCTCCATGACGTTTGATGGCACGCATGTCAAAATAGAAACCGTCTCTGATAAATACAGAGATAAACGCCGTGTGCCTGTTGCCAAAATACGTCTCAACAAACGCTGGTATCGCTTTTGGCTGCACCGCCCCCTCGAAGGCAACGTGAAACGTGTCACCGTGAAACGTGACACACTGGGTGATTGGTATCTCACCATCGTTACCGATGACGAAGGCTTGAGTCCCGAACCGAAGACGGGTCAGACTGCAGGGTTTGATTTCGGTCTCAAGACGTTCTTGACCTGTTCTGATGGTAAGAAATACCCATCGCCTGAATTTTACAAACAGTCGGCTAACAAGGTTGCAAAAGCGAATCAGGCGTTGTCGCGAAAAAAGCGCGGTAGTAAGAACCGAGAACGCGCACGCAAACACTACGCCCGAACACACCGCAAGATCACTCGTCAACGCGAAGACCATCACTGGAAACTGGCATTGCATCTCGTCCGTCTGTTTGACGTGTGTTTCTTTGAGGACTTGAATCTCAAAGGCATGAAACGTCTCTGGGGGAAGAAAATCTCGGACCTCGGCTTCGGTGAGTTCATGCAAAAGATACGGTGGCAAGCATACAAACGATGCAAGCGTGTGGAAACCATCTGGCGTTGGGAGCCTACCACACCGATATGCCACAACTGTGGACAGCGTGTGATGTTTCTGGAACTCAAAGACCGGGAGTGGTATTGTCATGTGTGTAAAACCCTGCATGATAGAGATGTGAACGCTGCAATAAACATTCTCAAGGTTGGGATATCAACCTTTGGTGGAGAGGGAGTAAAGCCTGCGGATGCAGGTATTCCTTGTTGATACCACAATCCACTCTGCGGGCACGGTGGCTTTCCAGAGAAGCCCAGTGCTTTAGCACTGGGAGTATATCACTGGATATAAACCAACACAAAAAAGATGAAAGTTTCAGTTATTATTCCAACCTTTAATGAGGAGGCAGCGATTGGGAAGGTCATTACCGATATTCCCCAAATCCTCGTACAGGAAATTATCGTAGTTGATAACAACTGTACGGACAAGACAGCAGAGGTAGCAAAACAGCATGGGGCACGAGTTGTAACCGAATCGAGAAAGGGCTACGGATTCGCCTGTCTTGCCGGAATCGCAGCGGTGCAAGCACCCGATATTGTTGTTTTTCTCGACGGGGACTATAGCGACTCCCCAACAGATATGGCACACCTCATTCAACCGATTCTTGATGGGGCCGCAGACCTCGTTATCGGTGCGCGAGTGCATTGTGAAAAGGGCGCGTTGTTACCACACGCACGATTCGGAAATTGGCTCGCGACTGCCTTAATGCGCCTGTTTTTTGGCATCCACTATACAGATCTAGGTCCCTTTCGTGCCATCCGATATCCGCAGCTGCTCGCACTGGACATGCAAGATAAAACCTTCGGCTGGACAGTTGAAATGCAGCTCAAAGCCGCAAAGATGGGAATGCGGGTGTGTGAAGTCCCGGTTCACTACCGAAAGCGCATCGGCACCTCTAAGATTAGTGGAACATTCATCGGCACGCTCAAAGCAGGCTATAAGATTCTGACAACTCTCTTTTATCACCGTTTTTTCGCTCGCAAAACATAATACCAAATGAGGAATGAAAAATGAAACATTTTGTTCCAGAAAGATTCTGGTGCTTCAAACAAATTAATATCTTCCGCGCCCTCGCCGAACCCGATGCGAACGCGCTCGCGCAACTCACCACGTTCAAACGCTTCAAAACTGGGGAATCTCTTTGTGCGGAAGGCATCTATCTGATTAAGGAGGGCCGCGTCAAAATCTACGAAATCCCGCCTGACGCAGCAGAAAACGTCACACGAGAAGTACTGGAACCGGGCGAAATTTTCGGTGCAGTCGCGTGGGACGAAAATGCGGCACTCCCAAACGTGACCGCAGAGACACTTACAGAGGCTGTCATCGGCACCGTAACCGTCCGGAATTTCCTATTCTTCCTCAAACGGAAACCGCATTTAGCCATGCCCATCCCAAAAAGGCTCAGCAGGTTTATTCCGCCGAGATTTTTCCCACAGTCAAATGCTGTCAGAAACTTTTGGCCCCCTCCTCAGGCGGCGCGAAAAACATCGGCCACGCTAAGGGTATTTGCCCCTGCTTTGCAGGGGAATCATACCAATAGGGTATTTGCCCCTGCTTTGCAGGGGAATCATACCAATTACGAAAAGCGAAACCGTCTGAAAAACCCATTTGGAAACATCGCCTTCCGGTGCCCAGCATCTCGGCTCGCGCTGCTGATACAAAACCTAGCAGAACTAGCCATGCGCCCGCAAGTTTCCCCGCAAGGAACTTACCCTCGCTTTGCGGGGATTACTACCTTAAGCGCAAAATCTACACCCAAACTCTCAATCAAGGCGTTGGCACAGCTAATTGGGAGTTCGGAGGAAAAAATAGAATCCCTCCTCAATCAACTTAAACAGCACAAAGTGCTTGAGCGGCGGTATCGGCGAATTCACATCCTGGATGCGTGGCAGTTAAAAAAGATCGCCAACGCCAAAATGAAAACGCTTCCGCCACAGGATGCTGAAAAGAGACAGGATGGATTAAGTTCTTCGTCATTCCTTGCGGAGTAATCAGCATAAGTAAGAAATAAAAAAGTTGTTCATTAAAATTCACAACAATGTAAGAAATAAAAAAGTTGTTCACTTTTCGTTCACAACTTGGTATGAAACCCCTGCTTTGCAGGGGCAAATACCATTGGCAAGATAGTTCTGGCACCGCACTGTACATCTCGTCGGAGGTTTTTGCCGCAAGTCTTTTGCGTGTCAGAGGTAATTAGGCGGGAACACTCTAGCATTAACAAGAAACCCGATTTTGCAGTGGGTAAATACCCCGCAAAGCGGGGCGAATCCCACCGCGGAAAAATCGGAGCAGAAACTGAATTAACGAAAACCCGATTTTGACAACGGAAAAATCGGAGCAGAAACTGAATTAACGAAAAAACGAGAATATAGACATGTAGATAGATTCATGGTATAATTAAGAAGAAGCGCGCATCTACGAGGAAAAAACTATGAACAATACAAATCCCTATTTGCAGTTTGATAGGCAAATGGTCGGAGATATCTATACATCTCAAGAAGTAATGGAAAACCTGACGGTTCTATGCGACGAACACGGCTCTCGATTTGCTGGAACACCTGAGGAATATGCGGCAGCCAACTTCATCGCTGAGTGTTTTAAACGATACGGCCTCCAAAACGTCAGACTGGAAGCGTATCCGTATGCAGGCTGGACGCGGGGAACAGCGACACTTGAGATTATCTCGCCGATTCACCGGACATTACACTGCATTTCGCTCCCCTACTGTCCCGCAGGCGAGGTCGCTGCAGAACTCGTCTCCGCCGGATACGGGAGCCCGGCAGAATATAGTGCATTGGGCAATGCCATGGTGGATAAACTAGTGATGGCAAAGAGTGCTTCCCCGCCAGCCCTCGGCAGATGGGTGCATCGAAAGGAAAAGTTTGAACGCGCAGTCCTCGGTGGTGCAAGTGCGTTTATTTTCCTCAGTGAACACCCCGGTGTCGGCCCTGAAACTGGAAGTCTTCAAAACGACAACCCAGCACCTATTCCAGGCATCTCCGTTTGTAAAGAGGACGGCGAATTTTTAGCGCGGTTGATGGCACGACATGGAAATGTCACATTGAAACTTCAGACAACAGATATTAACGAACCGCGCACCTCGTGGAACGTTGTAGCGGATTTGCCGGGACACGAAAGCAGCGAAGAGATTGTGATTTTAGGGTGTCATTATGATGGACACGACATCTCACAAGGTGCTCACGACCCGGCCTCAGGGATGGTATCCGTCATCGAGGCATCGCGCGTCTTAGCTGCCTACGCTGCCGACTCGCTCAAACGCACCATTCGATTCATCGCTTTCGGAACAGAGGAAATTGGACTCACAGGCGCGTTTCGTTACGTCGAGGCACACGCATCGGAGTTAGATAATATCCGGTTCATGCTGAACATGGATGCAGCGGGTGGCACAAGTCGCAAAGGGATTGTCTTACATCACTGGGACACGCTGGAGCCTTTCTTTCATGAAGCACGTGAACAGATGAATGCCGAGGTGCCGGTCGGACAAAAGGTGCATTCCTACTCCGACCATTTCCCGTTTTTTCTCAAGGGCGTGCCCTCAAGCCACATGGGCGATGCGGAGGCACCACCCGCAGGGCGAGGTTTCGGGCATACAGCTTACGATACGCTGGACAAGGTGCAATTGGAAAATCTACGTGCTGCCAGCGCGGTAGGTGCAAGGATAGCACTCCGCACTGCGAACGCCGAGAATTTTCCCGCAAAACGCCGCACGGCAGAAGCTGTCCAGAAAATTGTCGACACTGACCCGGGGTTGGAGGGCTATCGCATCTCCCTCAAATTGAAGCAGTAGTGCCTTGTGCCTACCCTTAGTGAAAAACTTGCAGCAGAAACCTCCAACGAGTTCTGCCACAACGTCACAACTACAGCCCAAACCATTCGAACTAGGCAAAGACAAAAGAGCTCAAAAGGAACACAATATGACACACCGGACACTATTATGCCTATGCTGTAGTAGCATCGCATTTTTACTCCTTTGGACGCTCCCATCGGGAGTCAGTCAGTCAAGGCTACAAAACGAGATTGCGGTATCGCGTAGAACAGCAATCGTGACAGCGGTAGAACGCGCCAGTCCTACAGTTGTCAATATCAGTGCCATCCGTGAACAACAAACCTCCTTTGATGAATTGTTTTGGGGAGAAATTCCGTATCCGCGCAGGCGTTTGTTGCGCGAAGTCGGCTCGGGCGTAATTATCGACAAAAATGGATACATACTTACGAATCACCACGTCATCGAAGACGCGGATAGCATTACCGTGGCTATCCCCGATGGCCGTGAATTTGAGGCACGCGTCTTCGGTTATGATTACTTGTCGGATCTCGCACTTTTGAAAGTGGATACCACAGAAGACTTGCCAGAAATTGAGTGGGGAAACTCAGATAGCCTAATGATCGGTGAATGGGCAATTGCCATCGGAAATCCTTTCGGACTATCCATAGGCAATGCACAACCTACCGTGACAATCGGGATTGTCAGCGCAACACAACGCACCCGCACGGTAGAAAACCGTTTCCATGAAGCCTTGATTCAGACAGATGCCTCTATTAACCCAGGCAACAGCGGAGGGGCTTTGGTAAATATACACGGCAAACTCATCGGCATAAACACCGCTATCCGTTCAACCAGCGGCGGTTCACAAGGCGTTGGGTTTGCTATCTCCGCGAACAAAGCGAGAAAGGTCAGCCAACAGATTATCGAGTATGGCAGTGTTATTCCACCCCACATCGGGCTAGAAATACAACCCATAACTAAGGAATTGGCAGAAAAACTTTTGGGACCGGCGGCTCAGAACGTATCCGCCTTTTCCAACGCAAGCGGGGAAAGGAGGCAAACCGGCATCTTGGTATCGAAAATAGAAAAACGAAGCCCCGCTGCCACCGCTGGCATCAAACGCGGCGATGTCATCGTAGCGATTTCAGGGCATCGGATAAAGAATGAACTAGACTTTAAAGCACTCACACGGTTGCTCCCGCTCAACCAAGCCATCCGCTGTGAATACATCCGACATAAAAAAAAGAGACACACCATATTGAAGCTAAAAACCCTGCAATGGAATTACACACCACGTGGGTGGGGCTTAACGCTGGCCCAACCCGACCGGCAGATGGCCCAAAAATATAAACAGCCCGGCGTTATTATCACAGCCGTTAAAAAAAGAAGTGGATTAGCGGATACCCTCAAGCGCGGGGACTTCATATACCAAATCAATAACAGCAAAATTCACTCGCTCGAAATTTTTAAAATGGTGAATAAAAATATCCGAAAGCGAAACCGCATCCAGCTCTACTTTGAGCGAAACGGGGTGCATGACACCATTTTCGTGACTTTTAATTAATAGAAACAATCGCCAGAGATAAGTGTTTTTAAAGCATTTCGTCTTTCCTTGCGGAGTAATCAGCATAAGTAAGAAATAAAAAAGTTGTTCATTAAAATTCACAACTTGGTATGAAACCCCTGCTTTGCAGGGGCAAATACCATTGGCAAGATAGTTCCGGCACCGCACTGTAGATGTCGTCGGAGGTTTTTGCCGCAAGTCTTTTGCGTGTCAGAGGTAATTAGGCGGGAACACTCTTTTTCGTCTTTCCTTGCGGAGTAATCAGCATGGGTATGAAACCCCTGCTTTGCAGGGGCAAATACCATTGGCAAGATAGTTCCGGCACCGCACTGTAGATGTCGTCGGAGGTTTTTGCCGCAAGTCTTTTGCGTGTCAGAGGTAATAGCGGGGCATTATACCTCAACGGAAAAATCGGAGCAGAAACTGAATTAACGAAAAGAGGTTTGTGATGCCATGGTGTGTCTGATGTGGGTGCCTAGCGTTATATTGAAGGGCCTCACTGCGGACTTCAAACCAAGTTGCGCGTGAATGCACGTCGCTTATGGGCGCAAAGGTGTTAGCCCCGCTTTGCGGGGGATATCACCTACACGCCGCAAAAAGCAAGCAACTTTTTTATTTCTTACTTATGCGACGTGCATTTCCGCAAGGAATAACGAAAAATCAATCCACGACGGTGGTATTTGCCCCTGCAAGCAGGGGTTGATACCCTTGGTGGTATTTGCCCCTGCAAGCAGGGGTTGATACCCTTATGGAGCAAAAAAATGAAATTACAACTACCAACGCTTATCGCCGTCTGCGTTACCATTCTGTTTATCGGCGGAATCTATTTCTTCGGCAAGGATAAAACCGAACTTAGCATAGCTGTCAATCTTGAAAGCGAGGAGTTTAAACAACTCCGCGCCCATGCTACCGATGCTTTCAACGCCGGGAAATATGAACAAGCGATTGCGCTTTATGATGAGGCGATAAAAATGCGCCCCGAAAACGCCGAAATCTATAACGACCTCGGTGCAGTCTACTACCAACAAGGGCTCAAATACGCAGGCCCCAGCTGGCCCTCATGGGAAAAACACCTCAGCGGACACTCCGTTGACGAAGCACTGGCTGAACTCAACAGAGCCGTTACCAAAACAGACTCCGGGAGCATTCTGCTGAAAACAAGGGATAACACCGTCGCTGCCGCTATTGAAGAACAAGCGAAAAAACTTGGCGCGGCAGTCTACAGACAACGATGGGAAAATGAAATCATGCTCAATATTCTCATCGGGCAGACCAAGGGCTTTTTGTTAAAAGCTCGCGACTATTATATTCGTGCCTTGGACCTCAAGCCAACGCACAGTGTCGCGTTTCGTAACCTCGGATCCTTTTACATGAAGGTAGGTAGAACGGATAAGGCACTCGATTATTACCAAGAAGCCTATAAGTTGGATCCGCGCGATGAGGAACTTGAAGAATATCTGCATCAATTCAGAAAGTAGTGAGGTTTACTATGAAAAGCAAGGCTTTTCATAATCAACTCCACCAAGCATTCGTGCAAGGTAGGGACGGTGCTACAGTGCCCGCCCGTTATAGCCATTAGACATGCTCAACTTTCTGTCATCATGTTGCATCAGAAACCTCCGACGAGATCTACAGTGCATTGTCAGAACTATCCTGCAACCTGATTACTCCGCAAGGAATAACGAAAAAAGGAGAAAATGGCATGGTGTATAACAAACGTTGTCCAAATTGTGGTTTTCTGAATCCGCAGTTCAAATTTTGTGGTGAATGCGGGCAGGCACTCTCGGGATTTGGAGAGCTCTCCTACCTCAAGGGGGGTAGCGCAGCGGTTCCGGCCTCGCACCATAAGGAGCCGGCTGCCCCGCCTCAAGAAGCCGAACGCCGCCAGCTCACTGTCCTCTTCTGTGACATCGTAGACTCAACCGCCTTCACTGAAAAACTCGATCCGGAAGATCTTCGCAATCTGTTGGAGGTATACCGGGCATGTGTCATGGAGGTGGTTTTAGCACAAAACGGGCACATCGCTCGATACTTCGGCGATGGCATTCTCATTTACTTCGGATACCCCATCGCGCACGAAGATGCCGCACATCGGGCAGTCAGAGCGGCTTTAGAAATTGCAGCCGCCCTCGAAACCCTCAAGCCATACCTCCACGCAACCTACGGTGTCGAAATCAACGTACGACTGAGTATCGACACCGGGCTCGTTGTCGTCTGGCAAATGGCAGAGGAAGATTCCCCGGAAGCAATAGACATTGTCGGCAAAACGCCAAACTTGGCAGCGAGAATGCAAAAATTGGCAACACCCAACAGCATCCTTATCGGCGCTACCACGCATCAACTCGTTGAAGGCTTTTTTGACTGCAACGCGCTGGGGACATCCGCACTCCGAGGAATTTCACAGCCGGTACCTGTCTATCAAGTGTCTGGAGAAAGCCCCGCGCAAAGCCGCATTGATGTCGCACGAGAAAGTGGGTTAACCCCGCTTATCGGACGGGAACAGGAAGTCGAACTGCTCCAGAAACAATGGGCGGAAGTACGAAACGCCAAAGGACAAGCACTGCTCATTGAGGGAGAAGCCGGCATCGGAAAATCTCGATGCGTGCAACTTATCAAGGAATACGTTAATGCCAAAGCGGATGAAACGTACGAATGCGGCAAAGCGGATGTACTAGAATGCAGATGCTCACCCTATTACCAGAATAGCCCGCTCTACCCTATTTTATCTCTTTTCCAGCAACACCTTTTGCAGTTTACAAACACCGATACATCCAAAACCCGACTGAGTAAACTCGAAAATTTTCTGCGGGACTACGGCATACCAACAACTACACTGCCGCGCCTTGCTGAATTACTTGAAATACCTTTTGACAAACAGAAGCACAGCGAACCTGAAGAGGCATCCACAGGGAATCAACAAAGGGATTCATATCCATCGGGGTGGACACGAAGACAGCGGAGACAACAGTTAGAAATGCTGGTGCAGGTTTTGCTCTTTGTTGCTGAACGGAAACCGATACTCTTTGTTGTCGAAGATCTGCACTGGATCGATCCATCTAGCATAGACTTCCTTACACTGTTAATCACCCGTATCGAAAATGCTCGAATTTTCACAGTGCTCACCAGCCGTTCGGACTTGCAATATGGGCTGGCAAGGTACGCCCTGGATAGAGAGAACCTGGAAGGGCTACTGCGCCCCCAATGGGCAACTGCCCTTACGCTGGAACGGTTGACACCCCATCAAGCTGAAGCGATGATTCAGCGTGTTGCAGGCGAAACCCCTGTCCAATCAAACGTGCTGAAACGGATTGCGGAAATGACAGAAGGCGTACCTTTGTTTGTGGAAGAGTTGACTCGGATGATGCTTGAAGGAAATACCTTAGCATCCCATCCAACAGATTCAAGCCCCCAAGCAACAGAAATTCCTGTTACACTCCAAGCGTTGCTGACAGCACGCTTAGACCGGCTAGGGCCCGCGAAAGAGATTGTCCAACTGGCGGCAACCCTCGGTAGAGAATGGACAGGCGAATTGCTTCATAACGTCGTAACAAGTTGTAACGTCCAAACCGCCTTCACAGAAAATGATACCCTTGATAACCAACTCAACCAATTGGTAGAGACTCACATTCTCAATCGAAACGATACCCATGACAATCAAGTTATCTATACGTTTAGGCACCCACTGGTTCGAGAGACAGCCTATCAATCCCTGCTCAAAAGCACGCGGCAGGAATATCACCAACAGATTGCAACGGTATTGACAGGGAAGTTCGGAACGATTGCGCACACCCAACCGGAATTAGTAGCGTATCATTACACAGAAGCCGGGCTTCTCGAAAAGGCAATTGACTATTGGCAACAAGCGGGGCATCGCGCCCTAGAACATTCAGCAAATGTGGAAGGTATCCTCCACCTCACACAAGGCCTTGCAGCACTTAAAAACCTCTCGGAAGACGCTTTGATGGGCAACTCACAATCGGCTTCTACATTGGCGCAACGGGAATTGGAGCTGCAAACAACTATCGCCCCAGCACTCATCACGACAAAAGGCTATGCCTCCACCGAAGTCGAAATTGCCTATACCCGCGCGAGAGAATTGCTGGATACGCTCGACACAGCTCCCGCCCACCCGGTTCCTGCGAACGCGAGGCAAAACGGTATCGATGTGAATTCTTTCCGATTTCCTGTACTGTTCGGTTTGTGGCTCTTCTATCTGGTACGGGGTAACTTGCTCTCAGCACGTGAACTCGGTGAGCAGTGCCTCGTTATCGCCAAACAACAGGAAAATCAAGCCTTTGAAGTGGAAGCACATCGCGCCCTCGGTGCCACACTCTACCATCTCAGCGAATTCAAAAGTGCACTCGCCCACCTTGACGCAGGGCTCGCACTCTATCAACCCCAACAACACCCGGTACCCGCTTTTTTGCACTACGTGGCAGAACCTGGAATGACTTTGCTCTCTTATTCCGCCCCGTTGTTATGGTGCATCGGCTACCCCACACAAGCTGTCCAACGGCTTCGCGAGGCAGCAACAATCGCCCAAGACAGAAGTCATCCCTTTAGTGAAGCTGTGTCGCTCCATTTTACAACGCTGCTTTATCAGTACCGAGGCGAAGTCGACACAGTGCATCGCTACGCAACCCAACTGCTGAACTTATGTCAGGAACACGGCTTCACCGTTTGGGAATCGGCAGCAAAGGTTATGAAAGGGTGGGCTATGTCAGAACAGAATCAGCCGGAACAGGGGATAGCACTGTGTCAAGAAGGCATCGCCGCGTGGGGAACGACGCGCGCAGAAGTGTTGATGCCGCTCTTTCTCGCACTACTCGCTCAAGCATACCAACGTGCGGGGCAATACCCTTTAGCCTTACAGACTCTTGATTCTGCCATTGATGTTGTCACACGAACGGGAGAACGCACCTACGCCCCGGAACTCTACCGGCGCAAAGGCGAACTCTGCGTTCACCTTGACATTGAGACTGAAAATACCGAACCAGGTGACAGTCCCGCTCACCCGGTTCCTGCCAACGCGAGTGGAGACGCGGCAGAAAACTATTTTTACAAAGCGTTGGCTATCGCCCGAGGACAAGGCGCAAAATCATGGGAACTGCGAGCCGCCCTCAGTTTAAGCGAATTGTGGATGAACCAAAACCGGGGCGAAGCCGCATACAATTTGCTAAAATCCATCTACACATGGTTCTCTGAAGGTTTCGACACTCCCGACCTGGTTAAAGCCAAGCAACTTCTAAATCAACTGGAGGCAAACAGATGAGACTCGGCGTTGTCGGCATGTGCAGCGACTTCCGCACCCTTACATCACACCAAATCTCAAAAATCCACGCGTTGGAATTTACCGGGTTAAGCTTCCATTTCCGCAGCGCGGACATCCCTTCTGTGCCACCAGAAGCTTGTGCGCGCTGTACCGAGATGTTGGCAGCAGCCAAACTTGATGTTGTGCAATTTGGTATCACCTACGATGAATGTCTCTTTCATCCGGATGCCGATGTTCGCGACACCGCAATTTCAAGCGTCCAAAGCGGCATGGCAACAGCAGTCGCACTCAAGGCACACCACTACCTGTTCCGCGCGGGCAGTTTAAACCGTGATGGTGCTTGGACATCCCATCGCGATAACCATCTCCCGATATCCATGGAACGGTTGATTGAGACGCTGAAGCCCATTGCCGAACATGCCGAACGACATGAACTGACACTCGTTATGGAAACCCACGCAGTTTCAATTATGGATTCCCCAGAAACATGCCGAGATGTCGTGGAACGCGTCGGATCTGACCGGCTCCGCATCGTTATGGATTTTGTCAATCACTTCCAAACCCTTCGGCAGGTTTATGACAGCGAAGCGCGGCTAAACCATATTTTCGACGTGATGGGCCACATTGCACCCATGGCGCACATCAAAGACATCCGTGTTCAGAACGGCCTGGTACTACACCTTGATGAAGAGGTCCCCGGCGAAGGCGAGCTGGCACTCGGCGTAGCACTCAAGCGATTTGACGCGCTATACCCCGACGGCTACGGGTTGATAGAACACCTTCCCGTAGAGAAAATCCCGCTCGCCAACGCGAATGTCCGCAGAATTGCTGTCGAAAACGGCGTTCACATCTACTAATTGGTGTAAGAAATAAAAATGCACGTCGCTTATGGGCGCAGTGGTATCAACCCCTGCAAAGCAGGGGTAATATGCCATTACGCCGCAAAAGTTGTTTGCTGGGCAGGCACGAGACCTGCCGCTACAAACACAACTTGGGTGGGTATCATTCAAGAAGATTCTCAAACATTTTAACCTTTTACCGGCCTTACGCGTTTAACCGCAGAGGCGCGGGCTACCGCAGAGTTACAGAGTTACAGAGTTACAGAGTTACGCAGAGTTACGCAGGGTTACACGGAGTTTTTTTAAATTCTCTGTGTTTTCGGTGCCTCTGACGTGAACTGTGGGGTTCTGTGATGATGTTGCATGAGAAACCTCCGACGAGAGCTACAGTGGATTGTGAGAACCATCATGCGACCTGATTACTCCGCAAGGAATGACGAAAACATGTTTAAAAACATAAGGAAGACGCATCTAATCCCTATTCTCATCCTGTTCTGCCTGCTTCACGCAGCAATAGGGCAGGAGCCTAATGTTGTCGACGAAGCCCAAAAACAGGTAAGAAGTTTTTGGTCGAACACGCAAGTCTACGTCGGTGTCGGCATCATTATGTTTCTTCTCACCAGCATCAGTTATATCATACGCCTCTTTAAGAAAGACAAACTCCTAAAGAAACTGCTTAACAAGTACGTCGTCTTTCAGATGAAAGACGGGCGCCGTTACCGCGGGACCATGCGGCTTGAATTCACAGGCATGGAAATTATATCGGAAGAATCCCGGCAACGCGGCCATGCTCCCAGCTATATTTTTACCAATGCGGAACGCGATGACGGCATCGTTGCATACATCCGCTACCACGATGCAATGAACGAGCGGGAACTGCGGGAACGCGTTTGGGAACTCGAGCGTGTCTATCATCCCCCCCTTCTCTTCAGGATGGGGCGGAAAATCCGAAATATGTTTATCGCCCTCAGAGAGGCCGTTGAACAAACTTTCAACATGCTTTGGAGCCGCATCAAGCAAACTACCGGCACACACCTGGGAAGGTATAATACAGCATTCCAAGAGATACAAGGCGGCAAAAACGCTGGTAGTCTCACCGAACAAAAGCTTGACGCTATTCAGAAGCAATCCACAGATTTCTTGGAACAAGAAAGCTACGAACGTTTAATAGAACGTCTCGTTGGCACACGCGTCAAAGTCCGATCGGCTACCGGTGAATACACCGCTATCCTCAAGGATTACAACGAAAAGCACATGGCCCTCATGGATGTCAAAGATAAGGACAACAACGGCTACAGGGATGAATGGGAATATGAACGCGAATATAAACACGATATCGCTAATTTGAACTATCGCGACGACCGCGGTTTACGTTGCCGTGCAGAAGGCAACGATGCCAACGGATATCAGATTGTGTTTGAGAATAATACGCCCTACACAATACAACTGGGACACATTATTCTCAAGGATGGTTCACCGACATGGCACAGGAACTATGAATATAAATACCACATTGGTGCCTTTAGCGTTCAAAAGCTCCCTGTCCATCCGGTTGCGTCCCATCAAATAGCACCGTTTCAGAAGGTTTCCTCGCGCGTGTCACGCACGCTCAGAAATTACAAAAAAATTCACTTCAAGTTTCGTTCATTTCGCGAGGCAGATATCGTCTTCCCTCGTCGCTATTGCAATATTGTTGAAAGCGCAGAAAAATATCAACCGGAACTCTTCAGCTTAACCGGATTGACTGACTCAATCTTGGACTTGCGCGATACCGACGACATCGCTATCACAGACAAGGACGGCAAACCTGTCCACGGCATCAATGTTGTTCACGGATATGTCACTAACATTAACGAAGAACGCATAGATCTGAAGACAATTGATGCAAGTTACAGCCGACGGTGGGATGTTGAAAACGCGTTTAGCCGTTTTGATAACAAACTCCGCCGAGGGTTCCCTGTATATAAAAAACTCCTTCCGTTTCTCCGAACGAAGATAACCGCGCACACCTTGCTGGCTGAACAGATACACGGCAACCCGGCGCAACACGCTGTCTTGGCACCGATCGTTTTTTCGTCATTCCTTGCGGTGAATTCAGGAAGGAAGCTACGTCTCGTATCGGGGAATCATTCCCCTCCCACAAAATCGCGGTGGCGGTTTATACTGCAATCCCAAAGGCCCTACGCGTTGCCACTCAAAGTGATGGCACTCACCGGTAACACAACCACAGTGGAATTTCCAGTCCTTGAACGTTTTGAATACATTCAAGCACACCACATGATTTACAACGCAGTGCAGGATTTACGCACCGACCAGCTGGCGAAAACGCATATTTTGTGGATAGGCAACGGCGAAATTTACAAATCCGGATACCGCTTGAACATTGATACGGAACATCGAATTAAGAACTTCGTCAGCCAAGGCGGAATTGTCATCGTCTCCGGGCAAGATGTGAAAACCAACTACAAACAGCGACGAGGCACGGGGTGGATTCCCGAACCGCTCACCGGCATTGAATGCGAGGAAACCGAGGAACTGCTTCCGACATCCCAAGGAAAACGCACCCGCATCTTCCAATACCCAAATGTGCTGAATGGACACCATGCAGATGCGGATGCTAGAGACCGGCCTTCAATTCGCCTGGACGATATGTGGCTAGATCCGCTCAGCAAATGGACCTCCCTCGCTAAAACGAATAGGACAGATGCTCGCCTGCCAGGGACAGGCACTCAAGAGGCATCTGCATTGCTGCTACTCCCCTTTCAGAAGGGGTTATACATCGTGACGAGTCTGAAGAACGAAACGGAAGAGGATGTGCAAATCAACGGCAAAATTATGGAAAACCTGCTCCATTTTTCTGTCAAATGGTTGGAGCGTCAGAACCGGGATTTTCGTTATTCCTTGCGGAGTAATGAGAAGGCAGGATAGTTCTGGCGATGCACTGTAGATGTCGTCGGAGGTTTCTGACGCAAGGTTTACATCAGGGCTCTCCGACGAGATTTCCAATAGATTTTGAACTACAGCAGAAAGGATAGTACTCCGCAAGGTATGACGAAAGATCATTCCCCTCGGTGATAACCAACGCAATCGCCAGCACCACTATTGGCAGGTGTGCCGCAAAGCTGGCCAGCTTCTGTTCATCTTTCTGCGTTGTCACAACCAGTTCAGCCCCTACCTCTTGTAGGGCACGTTGTATCTGCCGCAGGTCGGCTTGGGTGTAGACGTGATGGTCGGGAAACGCCAGCAATTCAACCGTTTCTGGGCAATACTGCATGAGTGTCGTAACAAATGCGCCCGGGTTCGCAATGCCACACACCGCGAGGAGTCGTTTGCCCGTTAGCAGCGCCAAAGGCATATTTCCCCTGTAAACAGGGGTGTTATGCGATTGGGGGAGAATTCGGGAATCGTTGTATTCCCCGCTTTGCGGGGATTGCAACTCTTGGGAGCTCCCTCCTACCTTTTCGCCATGTTGGTATTTTACCCCCCGCGGGGGGTAAAAATCCTCTGCCTCTAAGCGATAGAGATGTGTCGGCTGATGGACACTCTCTAAAATCAAAGCGTTCGGAGCCAACTGCTTCAATGCTTTTCGTCTTTCCTTGCGGAGTAATGAGAATGGTAGATAGGTGTGGCAATTCTCTGTAGATGTCGTCGGAGGTTTCTGATGCAACTTTTCGTCTTTCCTTGCGGTGTAGGCGGTGTAGTCTGTATGCGTCAGAAGGATAATGTCTGCGCGCTGGAGGGATGTGCGTGGCTCCCGCAACGTGCCTATAGGTAACAATCTACCGGTACCGTAAGGCTGCGTTGCATTGACGGTGAGAATCTCAACATTGCGTGCGAGTTGACGGTGTTGGAAGCCATCATCTAGGAGCAATACCTCTACATTAAACCTTTTCAGCGCGACCTTTCCCGCCAGATAGCGCTGCCTACCCACAATCACCGGAATTCCGCTGAGGTGCCTCGCTATCATGTGTGCCTCATCACCGCTTTCCACCGGGGAACAGCAGAGCTTTTCGCCATCCGAGACAATTGTCACCTGTTCTCTGGAACGTCGTTTATAGCCGCGCAGCAGAATGGCGACGCGCACGCCGGCTTTTTGAAGTTGCTTCGCAATCGCGATGACAGTTGGCGTTTTTCCTGTCCCGCCCACAACGATATTGCCAACGCTGATGACAGTGCATGGCAATACGCGCGCTTTGAACACCCCTCGTGCGTATAAGGCGTTCCGCACCCAGACACCTACCGCATAGAGCCAACTAAACGGGATTAACAAGATGCGTATTTGTAGTGGCAGGCCTTGTGCCTGCCCGAAGAGACTTCTGATGCTTCTCAAGAACCTCTTACCCAGCGCCGACAACCAGCAACTCAAATTCTTTGCCATTCTTCCCAGCATCAGAAACCTCCGACGAGAGCTACAGTGCATTGTGAGAACAACCACGCAACCTGATTACTCCGCAAGGCATGACGAAAGCACCAATTGGGCGGTGCGTTCAGCCGCGCCGGCTGTTCCCAACTGGGCATAAACCGCTTGCAAGGCTTCCCGTTGCGCTTCCCGTTTCTGTGGATTCCGGAGGAAATCCAGGGCGAGTTCCGTTAAAGCCGTTGGCGTGAGTCCGGTCTGAAGCAGTTCCGGCACAATATCTCGTCCGGCGATAAGATTCGGCAAACCGCTCCGCTCCAGTGGGCTTAATGCCTTGATGATGCGCCAGTTGAGCGGCACTGTGCGAAAGAGAATAATCATCGGTGTACCGATGCACGCCGCCTCAAGCGTGGCTGTGCCGGAGGTAACCAGCAATAAGGTTGCCGCGCGCATCGCCGGATATGTCATGCCTTCTACAATTTTAATGGAGGGAAGGTCCGAAATTCCGCGTTTACACTCATCCAAGAGCTGATGTGAAATCCCCGGGGCTAACGGAAGAATCCACTGAGCGTTCGGATAGATACGCGCGATGTTCGCGGAGGCTTCCAACATGACTGGCAAAATGTGTCGGATTTCTGAACGGCGGCTCCCGGGCAGCAATCCGATAATAGGGGGACTGTTATCCGCCGGAGTCCCGCCCACCCGGTTCCGGAGACAGGGATCCGCCCTTACGGTT
This sequence comes from uncultured Poribacteria bacterium, assembly GCA_958295855.1. GTDB lineage: Bacteria > Poribacteria > WGA-4E > WGA-4E > WGA-3G > CATQHH01. Next base: position 4,537,772 of record OY282383.1, read on the forward strand.
CGACATAAACCGAGCCGTTCACGCGCGGCTTGCGTGCTAAGTGCTGTCTTTGCAAAATCAATGAGGGGGTGTCCGACAAATTCGGCGTTTGCCCCGGCGTTTCGGTAAAACTCAGCTTCAAACGGAAAGATTGCGGCGACGACGCTTGCCCACTTCGCTAACTTCCTCGCGCGCCCAGCACGCCACGCCCATGCCTTCGGTGGGATGTAATAGACAACCGGCACCCTTATCTTATGAGCAAACTTGGCTAACGGCATGTTAAACTCGGCAAAATCGACGAGCAGGAGTACATCCGGAGGGCTCTGTCGGATGCGCCGTTTTAAATACGCCTGTTTTCGTAGGAAGTGGGGCAGGGCAGTAAGAGCGTCAGCAAAGCCCATGACTGCGGAATCGCGGATATGAAAATCAAGCGTCATCTCTGCTTTTTCCAGCAGGGCACCGCCCATGCCAAAGAGGGTTATATCGGGGCAAAGCGCTTTGAGTTGGGTAACAACATGTGAAGCATGCAAGTCACCGGAGGGTTCCCCCGCGACAATCATAACCGTCGGCATTTTTTGTTATTCCTTGCGGAGTAATCAGCAAATGTAAGAAATAAAAAAGTTGTTCATTGGCCATTCACAACTTGGTATGAAACCCCTGCAAAGCAGGGGCAAATACCATTGGCGTGTTATATCTGATAATGCACTGTAGAGCTCGTCGGAGGTTTCTGATGCAAGTTTTTTAGGGTAGGCACAAGGCCTACCCCTACAGCACCTAAGGCATCATCCCCGGCACAGAGAGCCCATCTGTCTCCTTGAAACCGAACATCAGGTTGAGATTCTGCACGACAGCCCCCGCTGCGCCCTTGCCGAGGTTATCAATTGTTGCCATAGCGACGACACGGCGCGTTCGCTCGTCCACTTCAAGCCCAACATCGCAATAGTTGCTACCGAGTACTGCTTTCGTTTGCGGATATGCCCCAGGCGGAAGCACGCGAACGAACGGCTCCTTCTCGTAAAATGTCGCATAGACATCAAGCACAGTTTCAGTGGACATCTCCTGTGTAAGTCGCATATAAACGGTGCTAAGGATGCCTCGGGTCATCGGGACTAGGTGCGGACTAAAGGTCACGCAGATGGATTTACCCGCCACTGCGCTCAACTCCTGCTCAATTTCTGGTGTATGCCGATGAACGCCAATGTTGTAAGCCACAACGTTGGCATCTCGATTGGGATAGTGCGTATTTTCACTCGGCTTTGGCCCGGCACCAGAGATGCCCGATTTGGCATCAACAATGAGGGAATCTAATTCTACCAAGCCCCTGTCAAGCAACGGCATCGCCGCAAGGATAGCACTCGTGGGATAGCACCCCGGGTTCGCGACCAAATGTGCTGTGCGAATGCAATCGCGGTAGCGTTCTGGCAACCCATACACCGCCTGCCGGATAAGTGATGGGCTCGTATGTTGTGTATGGTACCACGCTTGGTATGTTTCAGCATCCCTGAGCCGATAATCCGCACTGAAATCGACCACGCGTAAGCCCTGCGCCAAAATTTGCGGCACAAACGCCATGGCTACCTTGTGCGGCACAGCCAGCACAACCACATCCACTCTCTCCTTAAGAGAATCAATATCTAAGGCTTCAAATTGACGCGCGAGGAAGCCTCGGAGGTTCGGCAGCAGGCTGTCAACGCGCTGCCCAGCGTAGGTTTCCGAAGTACACAGTGCCACCTGTAACCCACCAGGATGGTTGACGAGAAACCGTAACAATTCACCGCCGGTATACCCTGAGGCTCCGATAATCCCGACTTTTATCATGTATATCTCACCGTGCTTTTCTAAGAGGCTATACAAGAATTATAGCACATGTTAGGGCAGATGTCAAATACCTTTGGGCCACATCCAGCGGCATTCCATTGGTATCGGGGTGACAAACCCCTCCCACAAAATCTCGGTGGCGGGTTGGGCGGCAATAAAACAGGTTGACACGGCATGGAAGGTGAGGTAAGATAGCGAAAAAAGGAGGATGAATATGAAATTTGCACGATATACATTAGATGGCACAATTAGTTACGGCATTGTATCGGGGGACAGGCTGCGCGTGCTATCGGGGAGCCCGTTTACCGAATATAGCGAAACAGGGGAAACCGTCGCGTTAGCGGATGTCCAACTGCTCGCACCAACAACGCCCTCAAAGGTGTTAGCTGTAGGGTTAAATTATCGTAGTCACTTGGGCAGACAACCGGAGCCAGGAAATCCTGAAATCTTCATCAAAACGCCTTCGTGTATCAACGACCCGGGGGGCGAAATTGTCCTACCCGACGGGGATGATGAAGTTCACGCGGAAGGCGAACTCGTTGTCGTCATTAAGGAGCAGACGCGGAAGGCAACGCCGGAAGAGGCAGCCGCCAATATTTTGGGCGTAACCTGTGGCAACGATGTCAGCGCACGCACATGGCAGAGCAACGATTTGCAGTGGTGGCGAGCCAAAGCCTCGGATACGTTCGGACCGATGGGGCCAGTCATCGCCACCGATGTTGACTATACGGACGCGCAATTAGAGACACGTATCAACGGCGATGTCGTTCAGGCACAAACCACGGCAGACCTCATTTTCCCTGTGCCAACCATTGTGAGCTTCATTTCACAGGCGATAACACTTGAACCCGGGGATGCAGTGTTCACTGGCACGCCCGGCACAACCAGCGCGTTAAAAGCCGGCGATGTCGTTGAAATTGAGATTGAGGGCATCGGCGTTCTGAAAAATCACGTTGTGGGCCAATAGCATCAGGGCTCGGTGCAGTGCTGTAAAACCTTGACAAATCTAATCAAACCTTGTCAAATCTGTCAGGTAAAATTCCTTGACATCGGGGAATAGAGATATGCTATAATAGTGTTATCGTGTGAGGGCGGAGAGTGTTAACTTCAGCATCCCGCTGTTGTCTCCGCCCACTTCAATTAGCACGGAAGCGAAGCACGTGCATACGAACCCCGAAGGAAGGTCTCTCGATGTCTCTGCGAACGCAGAAGATTCAACTCAACCCAAATAACAAGCAGGCGACGCTGATGGCACAGCACTGCGGTTACGCACGTGTTGCCTACAACGCCGCGCTGTCCTCGTTCAAAAGCGGATTAGATGATTGCAATTGGAAGACGTTGTATGACATCAAGAAGGAATTCAACGCCCGGAAGCGTGAAGTCTTTCCTTGGTGTAATGAGATGAGTCAGAACGCCAGCAAGAATGCTATTCATCATTTTAGCGATGCTGTCAAACGTTGGCGGAGCGGTCAGAACAGGTTTCCCGTACCGAAAAAACGAAGTGGTAAACAGAGTTACCAAGCGGAGTAAAGGTATCTGCCCTGCAAAGCAGGGTGAATACCATTAGGCATGAATTCTGTTCGCGTGGAACGTAGGCGAGTCAAGCTGCCTGTCATCGGATGGGTACGCATGCGCGAAGAATTGCGATGGACAGGCGATATAGGCAGAGTCGTCGTCTCCCGAAAAGATGATAAATGGTTCGTGTCTATTCTGGTTCGCACTGATGATGCAAACACGATGGTACAGGTGCCGTTGTTCGATGACCGGCCTGCTGTAGGCGTTGACGTGGGCATCAATACACTGGCAACGTGCAGTGATGGCACAAAGTATGAAAACCCCCGGCCGCTAAAACGTTATCTGCGAAAGCTGAGGCGTGCTGGGCGAATGCTGTCACGGAAGGTTTATCTGTCAAGAAATTGGCATAAAGCCCGTAAACGGCTGGCTCATGTCCACTATCGTATTGCCTGTATCCGTGAAGACTCTCATCATAAAGCAAGCACCAGCATCGTTCGGAAAGCTTCGGCTATTGGTATAGAGACGTTGAACGTCTCTGGCTTGCTGAAAAATCGGAAGCTGGCGAAGGCGTTGTCGGATAGCGCGTTGTCTAAATTCTTGACGATGTTGAAGTATAAGGCGGAGCGGCGTGGTATCCCCATCACGGAAGCCTCAATGTTCTTTGCGAGTAGTAAGACGTGCAGTTCATGTGGACACAAAAAGGCGGAGTTGAATCTCTCCGAACGCACATATCATTGCACCGAGTGTAGTTTCACGTGCGACAGAGATGTCAACGCTGCAATGAACTTGTGTCCTGTCTAATCATCTTGTCGCGGACAGCTTAGCCGAGACGTAAAACGCCTCTGGAGTTCGTGTAAGCCCTACGCGGGTAGGCAGTGAACGTTGAATGAGGAAGTGTGGCAACTGACGGTCGCCTGTTAGATTTGAACAGGTTTGATCAGATATGTATAAGTCCCACAGAGCGGCAAACAAGAAACCTCAAGCAAAAAGACAGTTGGGAAGCCTAGAAGGGAAACCTCCCGCACGCAAGGGAGTTCTTCCTATCTTCCAGCCTTCCCCTTTTCCTGTTCTTTGCTTCCATTTCCGGTTCAAGAGGTAGGGTCCCTTCTTGAAAATTGCTCGGCGGGGTGCCTATGGGTTCGGCGGGGCGGTACAGATCAGCACCTCCATCGACTCATCGCCTGTGTTTTCAATCCCGTGCTCACACCACGGCGGTAGATGGATAAACGTCCCCGCTTCGACCGGCACTTTTTCACCGGCAAGTGTCATTGTCCCCTTGCCTCGTAAAATGACGTAGCACTCCTCTGTGTGATGACTCCCCGGTTCCAGGACGACGTGCGGCGGCACAAAAAACATCACCAATCCCAAGTTTTGTGCAGGCGCGTTCGGGTTGGCAGGATGAACAACACGCACGCCGATGCCATCGCACTCCGGATACTTCACAGGTACCCCATCTTGAACAGTGACGACATTCGCTTGCACTTGATGTGATGGTTTCGGAATCGGAGGTTCACCTTGATACCCTTTAAACATGGTAATCTTTGCCATTCTTTTACCTCTTATGCCAAATTAACTTCATTCGTAAGAGCGGAGCCCTGTCTCCGCTCATCTTCTTGATTGGGATTATACTGTTTTACCACTCTCGTATATAGCCGGCGGTCCAGCCCCCGTCTACGGTGAGGATAGTACCGCTGATATAACTTGCATCTGGTGAGACGAGGAAGAGCACTGCTGCCGCGATTTCTGTCGTTTTACCAGGGCGCCCAAGGGGGATATGCGATAGTAGGCTCGCGGCATTTTCCGTATATGCCCCATCCGCTCCATAGAAGAGGGCTTCCGTACCGCGCGTCAAGGTGGAGCCAGGCGCAACAGCGTTAACCAGAATTCCTTGCGGGCCCAGTTCCAATGCCATGGAGCGTGTTAGATTGGCAACCCCGGCTTTCGCCGCGACATAAGCACTCTGCAGGCGGAGCGGCACCAATCCAGCAATAGAACTGATGTTAACAATCCGGCCAGTGGCGTTTTTCAACATGTGCGGGACAACGGCACGGCTCGTCGCGAAAACACCCGTGAGATCTATGTCTAAAATGCGTTGCCAGTCCGCTAAGGCGTATTGATGAATTGGCACCCTATCACGCCGCGTGTTAATTCCGGCATTGTTGACGAGGAGCTGAATTGTTCCGAAATGCTCGGCAACCTGTTTGGCCACGACTTCCATCTGCGCCACGTTGGATACATCCCCTTCGACAAACAGACATGTTCCGCCTGTTTGCCGAATTTCTTCGGCGGTTTCGGTGCCTGCAGCCGTGTCAATATCAACAATCGCGACCCGTGCGCCGTTTTCGATGAGCGCGTCTACGATAGCGCGGCCAATGCCTTGTGCACCACCGGTAACAAGTGCTACTTGTCCCTCAAGCGCGACTTTCATCCTTTTCACCTCTCGCAGCTTCTGATGCTTCACGTATTGAAATGATTATAGCAGCAGTCCTTAAATATTGCAAACAGCGGATGAAAAAGAGCACTGTTAAAAAACGCGCCTACAAGAAGAATTAAGACACAATTTCCTTAAAACGAACACGCGACAGTAAATCAAGGGTTGACAATCGCATGAGAGGTCAACTATAATTGTGTAAATGCGTTAAGAGAATAAGGAGTATTGATGAATCGTTCGAGACCGAAAGTTACAGTTGTAGGCAGTCTGAATGTCGATCTGGTTAGCCACGCGCTGCGGCGGCCGAGGAAAGGCGAGACGCTCATCGGCAATGCATTTGATATGTTTACAGGCGGCAAAGGATTCAACCAGGCAACGGCAGCAGCGAGGCTGGGCGCAGATGTCACCCTCATAGGGAGTGTCGGTGCCGACCTTTTTGGAGAGATGCTTCTCTCAGCGATGGCGGCCGAACATATCGATAGTCAGTTTGTCATAAAACGTACAAAAGCAGGCACCGGTGTCGCAACTATCGTGGTTGAGCCGGATGGTGACAATAGTATTATCGTCGTGCCACGCGCAAATATGGAACTCACAACCACAGATATAAACGCAGCCGCAGCCAGCATCGCTAAGGCGGATGTGCTGCTACTACAACTAGAAACCCCAATTGCAGCATCTGAACGCGCCGCAGAGATTGCCAAGATGCACGGTACAACGGTGCTACTCAATCCTGCGCCAGCACAACCGCTCCCGGAGAGTTTCCTGGCACACGTCGATATTCTAACCCCAAATCAATCCGAGACTGAGCTGTTGTCAAGGATGCCGGTGCGCGACCGTGAAGAAGCGGGCAGGGCAGCACGCGCATTACGCGCCCGCTTGGCAGATGCGACGACCTCCGCTGTGGTACTGACACTTGGCGAACGAGGCGCTTTAATGACTACGGCATCAACATCCCAAAGTGTCGCCGCGTTGGTTGTCGATGTTGTAGATACGACGGGTGCAGGCGATGCTTTTTGTGGCGCATTGGCGACGGCGTTAGCGAGCGGTGACACCTTGCGTACAGCGGTGGTGTTTGCAAATGCGGCGGGAGCGGCAGCCGTCACTGTGCTTGGTGCAACCCCCTCTATGCCGACGCGTGCAAAAACTGAAGGATTATTAGGAAATCTGTGAAAAAAAGAGGGCACAAGGGCCCTGCCCACCAGAAAATTAGGGGAAATAAAAAGATGAAAAAAATAACGGTTTTGCTAATCGCATGCCTATTGTGCAACACAATGCTAATGCAAGGGTTTACAGAAGAAAAATGGCAATCAAACCTCAAAAAAGACTTCGCCAAGGTGTTGAAAGAGAAGAAAAAGCCAGCAGAAAAACATCGTCAATTTATTGTTAAATGGCAAAAGGCGGGGCACCTCAAGGCCGTGCTCATGCTTTATGAGGCAGAAAAGGAGAATACGCCGACAATCACTGCAGCGTTCTACTACGGCTTGGGCTATGCATACGCCAGGCACGCCCCTGAAACAGACAGCAGTAATTCTGTCACTCTGGACAAAGCAGTGACTTACTTTCAACACGCCCTTGAAATTGACCCGGGGCTCTTTTGGGCACATTTCAACCTTGGCGGCATCTATCAGCAACGGGATGAAAACACCTTGGCACTCGCAGAATTTGAGACATGCCTTCGTTTAAACCCGAGCTACTACCCGGTTTACTATCGGATGGGTGAAATTCACCTCAAACAACAGAACTACACTGAGGCACGCCACGCCTTTGAGACAGCACAAAAATTAAATCGGAAGTGGGAATACCCACGATACGGCATCGGCTTGGTGCACTTCGCGCAGGGCGAGTTGAATCTCGCTCGTGAGACGTTTGAAAACCTCAGCCAACAGAAGAAGAAATTCGCGCCCGCCTATTTCAAACTGGCTCAGGTGCTTGCCACGGAAGGCTTCTTTGACGCTGCGTTGGAAGAATACGCCAAGGGCGCGAAATATGAACCTTACTCAGCAGAGGTGCTTTACGAACTCGCGGTCATCTTCGCTGAAAAAGGCAATACGAACGGCGCAATTCAACTGTATCAACGCACCCTAGAGCTTGAAGCAGGGAATGCCGAAGTCCATTTTGCACTTGGCGACATCTTCTACGCCCAAGGCGATACGGCGACAGCACGCCAACATTACCAACAGGCAATCGCTATTACGCCACGCCTCAAGGACGCTTTTTATGAACCGCTTGAACCCTACTTCGCAGGTGTGATGACAGCGGATGAGGCAAAGTCAATTTTAGAGAAAGCGAAGGTGGTACTCCCTGCCGACGCGCGCTCGCACTTTTACGCCGGTACCTTGGAGGCCGATGCTGGCAACATCCAAGCCGCCATCACGCATTACCAAAAGACAATCGACATTATAACGGCGGAGCCCAGCTATCTGGAAATGGCACTCCCCTTGGGGAATTTTAACGACGTTTACTTCAAACTCGGTGAGCTCTATCACCAACAGGGGGATGTGGAAGCGGCGGTAGGCTACTTTGAACGCGCCCTGGAATTAAACCCAGCGTTGGCGGACATGTTCATCACACAAGGCCAAAACGCTTTCGACGCAGGGAACTATCCAGATGCCATTGAACCTTTAAACACACACCTGCTGCTATTCCCAGAGGATATTGCCGCAGCCTATCTGTTAGGACAGAGTTATGAGGCAAACGGGGACATAGACAACGCACTCCTATTTTACGAGCGTACTTTGGCCTTGGATGTTTCGTTAGCTTCAGCCCCAGACGTTTCTGAGGGAGTTGTGACGCAGGGGAAGCCCTCGGCGGAGATTTCTGAGGTAAGAGGAAGCATCCGGTCCGATGTGCTTTTCAAGATGGTTCACATCTACCGAGAACGGCAGGCGCATCCGCAGGCAGTGGACGCGTTACAGAAAATCATCGCGATAGAACCCGACACCGCGGAAGCCCACTATCTGTTGGCCCTGTCGCAGCTTGCGCTAAACGAGCACGAGGCTGCCCTCTCCGCATTTCTGGCAACCGTGAGGCTGACTCCGGATAATGTATCCGCGCAATACCAAGCGGGGATACTGTTTGAACAGAAAGGGGATAAAGACAACGCCATTGTGCATTATGAGAAAACGATTGCCCTTGATGAAACCAACGCGGAGCCGTTTTTCCGCCTCGGGGCTATCTATCGCGAACGCAACGACGAAGACAACATCCTCCGCGTCTACCCACCCGCCCTGGCACTTGAACCCGCGCATCCCAAACTGCATCATCTCCTTGCTGTCCTCTTTGAGAAACGAAACGAACGCGAGCATGCCATCCACTACTACGGACTGGCAAATCAGTACGACCCGGGCCACTTCGAGTGGCACTACAGCTATGCCCGCCTGCTTGATAGGCACGCCGAAACGCTTGGGGACGACTACCATACCCATGCGGAAATGGCAGTCCATGAATATACCACCACGATTGCCCTCAATTCAGCGTATGCGGATGCTTACTTCTACCGAGGCTTGCTCACGCTTCGCTATAAACAGATTGGCAAAACGCTCTACCGCTCTAGCCAAATTTTAGAGGATTTCAAACAGGTAGCGGAACTGCAACCGAAAAATGCGGACGCAGCTTACCACGTCGGGGTAATTTATGTAGAAATTGATAGGCACCGGCTCGCCAAAGCGGCTTTTCAAAAAATGCACTCTTATGCACCCAAATACAGAGGTGTCTACATGCATCTGGGGCAGATTGCAGAATGGGAGCAGGAGTGGAAGCAGGCGATTAAGCACTATGAAGCAGAAGTTCGGCTGATTGATACCGAGCGAGGAGACGGAGATGAAATTGCCACCAAGACGTATCAACGTCTCGGAGCTCTTTACTATGCACACGCCTTGGATTACAACGCTGCCAAAGAGACGTTAGAAAAAGCACTCGCTTTAGACAACTCGCACGTCCCGACGCTCCTTAACTATGCCAACAATCTCTTCAGCATGGATACACTTGGTGCGGCAACGGAGCAGTTTGAACGGGTGCTGCAGTTGGAGCCAGGAAACTTGACAGCGAACTACAACCTTGCCCTGATGTATGAGTACCGGGAGAAAAGGGAACAAGCAATGGCCCAATGGAAACGCTTTCTTGAACTGAATCCACCGGAGCAGTGGAAAATTGAGGCGGAGCAGCACCTTCGCGAACTCGGAAATTAACAAAAAGAGACTTCCCGTTATGGATGAGAGAATAATGGACATCAATACCTTGCGTGCCCTGCGCGAAAAAGCAATCATTGGGGGTGAGATTGAGCACTACGTGCAAGTTGCCTCTACTAATGACATTGCCCTTGCACGTGGGAAGGGAGGGGCAGCGGAAGGAACACTCATCATTGCTGAACACCAAACCGCGGGCCGCGGTAGGTATGGCAGGAAATGGGAGGCACCCCCGGGGAAGTGTATCCTCGCGTCCCTTGTTCTCAGGCATCGGCTCATGCGTGCTCAGGTTGCCCTGCCAAATCTCATCGGGGCAATCGCGATTGCGCGGGCAATTCACGCGACATACAGGCTTGATGCGCGGATTAAAGTGCCTAACGATGTCCGTATCGGAAAAAAGAAGGTTGCCGGTGTCCTTACCGAACTCGCCTACGACACGCGCCATCAACCGTTTTTCGTGCTGGGGTTCGGTGTCAATGTCAATCTCGTTTTGGATGACTTTCCGCCGGAACTGCACGAAACCGCAACCTCAGTGCGGTTGGCACTTTCAGAGGTAGGGAACGCTTTGAACCCCGACGTGGATGTCTGTCGCGTCTCCCTCCTACAAGCAATACTGCAGCAGCTTGAGGATACTTATCTGCAGCTGAAAGCGGGAAAAACGGCGTTAATTATGAATCAGTTTGAGGCGTGGCGCGAAGTTTAACATACCTTGCGGTTTTTCGTTATTCCTTGCGGAGAATGAAGCAAATGTAAGAAATAAAAAAGTTGTTCATTAAAATTCACAACAATGTAAGAAATAAAAAAGTTGTTCACTTTTCGTTCACAACTTGGTATGAAACCCCTGCAAAGCAGGGGCGAATACCATTGGCAAGTTACGTCTGACAATACACTATAGAGCTCGTCGGAGGTTTCTGACGCACGGCTTGTAGGGGTAGTGCCTTGTGCCTACCCTTAATTCGACCGAATTAACGAAAAATGAAGATTGTCATGAGCGCGTGTCTGCTTGGCGTGCGCTGCCGGTACGACGGTGGCCACAGCCGAGACGACATCGCGATAAAACACCACGAGACAAATGAGCTCATTCCTGTCTGCCCAGAGGAATTAGGCGGTTTGCCCACGCCGCGACCGCCTGTTGAAATTGTCGGTGGGGACGGCAGCGACGTGCTAGACGGCACTGCAAAAGTGTTGACTGCCGACGGTACAGACGTAACCGAGGCATTCTTGCAAGGCGCGCGTCATGCCTTAAAGACTGCACAATTGCACGGGGTGACGCATGTTGTTTTGAAAGCGAGAAGTCCTTCTTGTGGGTGTGGGGATATCTATGACGGTTCCTTTTCCGGTACGCTTGTCTCCGGGGATGGAGTCACCGCGGCACTCCTGAAACGGCATGGAATTTTCGTCATTCCTTGCGGATAAATCTAAACATGTCGCCCCGCTGGGGCTAAAGAGGAGGGTAGGCACGCGGTACTATACACATGTCGCCCTGACAGGGCTAAACAGGTTGGGAGCGCGGCTGATTTTCTCGTCTGAATCGCGGATTATCACGGAGTACACGGATAGACGCGGATTTTAAGAGTGCCTTTTCTCTTCCCCGCGTTAATCTACGTCATCCATGATTTGCGGCGTATTCGCCCATAAGCGACGTGCATTCAGACAATGAACCATTTTTGCATAAAAAAACTTGACAAAAAACGCAGCATGTGCGATACTAACTGCAACTCTTGTGGTAGGAGCGATCTCCGCATCGCGACAGGCGGTAGGCGCGATCTCCGCGTCGCGACAGATCTCCGCATCGCGACAGGCGGTAGGCGCGATCTCCGCGTCGCGACAAATCTCCGCATCGCGAGATACCGCAAAACCGATTTGGTGGTAGGCGCGATCTCCGAATCGCGATGTACTTGACAAAAAACGCGACATTTGCTACAATATGTCCAACGATGAGACAAAACACACAGGCAGGCACTGTGCCTGTCCACAACGCAGTATACACAAAAGGAGAAATTCAATGAAAACGTTAATGCTTTTAACCATCATCCTGCTATTAACCGCCACGATGGCACTCACCACCGCCACCGCCCAAGATTACCAGCGGTTGGACTTACCTGAAGGTGCAACCCTCCGCCTCGGCAAAGGCAGCATCGAGGAGATTGCGTATTCCCCCGGTGGCACCCTGCTCGCCGTGGCGAGTTCCATAGGGATTTGGCTCTACGATACCGCAACCTACCAAGAAGTGGCACTGCTCACCGGGCATACAGACAGCGTCACTAGCGTGGCGTTCAGCCCCGATGGCACCATCCTCGCCAGTGGGAGTTGGCCAGAAATCCGTCTGTGGGATGTTGCCACCGGCGACACACTAAACACACTCACAGGGCATACGGGCGGTGCCTCTAGCGTGGCGTTCAGCCCCGATGGCACCATCCTCGCCAGTGGGAGTAGGGACAACACCATCCGTCTGTGGGATGTTGCCACCGGCGACACACTAAACACACTCACAGGGCATACGGGCGGTGCCTCTAGCGTGGCGTTCAGCCCCGATGGCACCATCCTCGCCAGTGGGAGTAGGGACGACACCATCCGTCTGTGGGATGTTGTCACCGGCGACATACGAAACACACTCACAGGGCATACGCGCGATGTCAGTAGCGTGGCGTTCAGTCCCGATGGCACCATCCTCGCCAGTGGGAGTTATGACGACACCATCCGCCTGTGGGATGTTGTCACCGGCGACACACTAAACACACTCACAGGGCATACGCGCGATGTCAGTAGCGTGGCGTTCAGCCCCGATGGCGCCACCCTCGCCAGTGGGAGTTTGGACGACACCATCCGCCTGAGGGATGTTGTCACCGGCGACACACTAAACACCCTCACAGGGCATATGTACGGTGTCAGTAGCGTGGCGTTCAGCCCCGATGGAAACACACTCGCCAGTGGGAGTTGGGACACCACTCTCCGCCTGTGGGATGTTGTCACCGGCGACACACTAAACACCCTCACAGGGCATACGGGCTGGGTCAGTAGCGTGGTGTTCAGCCCCGATGGAAACACACTCGCCAGTGGTGAAGGTTGGCCTGACTACACCATCCGTGTGTGGGATGTGGCCACCGGCGACACACGCAACCCCCTCACAGGGCATACGCGCGATGTCACTAGCGTGGCGTTCAGCCCCGATGGCACCATCCTCGCCAGTGGGAGTAGGGACAACACCATCCGTGTGTGGGATGTGGCCACCGGCGACACACGCAACCCCCTCACAGGGCATACCAGCGGTGTCCTTAGCGTGGTGTTCAGCCCCGATGGCACCATCCTCGCCAGTGGGAGTTATGACGACACCATCCGCCTGTGGGATGTTGCCACCGGCGACACACTAAACACACTCACAGGGCGTACGGACCCTGTCTATAGCGTAGCGTTCAGTCCGGATGGTGCCACCCTCGCCAGTGGGAGTGATGACGACACCATCCGTCTGTGGGATGTGGCCACCGGCACCCTCAAAAACGCCCTCACCGGGCATACGGGCAGTGTCAGTAGCGTGGTGTTCAGCCCCGATGGAAACACACTCGCCAGTGGTGGTGGTTGGCCTGACCACACCATCCGTCTGTGGGATGTGGCCACCGGCACCCTCAAAAACACCCTCACCGGGCATACGGGCAGTGTCTATAGCGTGGCGTTCAGTCCTGATGGAAACACCCTCGCCAGTGGGAGTTGGGACACCACCATCCGTCTGTGGGATGTGGCCACTGGTGACACACGCAACACCCTCACCGGGCATACGGGCTTTGTCTTGAGCGTGGCGTTCAGCCCCGATGGCACCACCCTCGCCAGTGGGAGTCAGGCCGGAACCATCCTCCTCTGGGACATCACACCTTCTGCACCCACACCGGAACACATCGCCGAAGATATCAACGGCGATGGTATTATCAACATTCTGGACTTAACACTCGTCGCCGCGCAGCTTGGGCAGACAAGTGAAGACAATCGTGCCGATGTCAACGGTGATGGCGTTGTCAACATTCAGGATCTGGTGTTGGTCGCGGGGGCGTTTGGGGAGGCAGCTGGCGCACCGGGGTTCGCAACGACAGGATACAGCAATCTATCCCTACAAGCGGCGGATGTGCAGCAGTGGCTCGCGCAGGCGCAACGGCTGGATCGCACAAACCCCACGTATCAACGCGGCATTGCGGTGCTGGAGCAACTCCTCGCACGCTTGACCCCGAAACAAACCGCGCTGCTTGCCAACTATCCGAATCCGTTTAATCCGGAGACGTGGATACCGTATCAGTTGGCGAAGCCTGCGGAAGTGACGCTCTCCATCTATGCGGCGGATGGGACGTTGGTCCGCACGCTGGCGTTAGGTCAGATGCCTGCGGGTGTGTATGAGACGCAGGCACGCGCGGCGTATTGGGATGGCAAAAATGCACAGGGAGAGCCTGTTGCAAGTGGTGTGTATTTCTATACGCTGACAGCGGGAGATTTCACTGCCACGAAGAAGATGGTGATAAGGAAATAGGAAATCGCCGTGTGGTCTGTAGGGCGAACGATTAAAATCCGCGTTTTCCGCGTCATCCGTGTCATCAGACACCTGTCGCCCCGCTGGGGCTAAACAAGAGGGTAGGCGCGCAGTACTATACACATGTCGCCCCGCTGGGGCTAAAAACGTTTCGCATCCCCGCGCCTTAGTCCCGTAGGGACGCAGGGTAGGCACAAGGCCTACCCCTACAAAAAAAGAAATTAAGAACATTTTACCGAAAATGTTGAACCGCGAGAACCCAAAATCCGCGTTAATCTGTGTAATCCGCGTCATCCGCGATTCAGACAAGGAACACCGCCATCCTCCCATTAACTTTTGGTTTTCATGAGAGACATGTCGCCCCGCTGGGGCTAAAGAGGAGGGGAGGCACGCGGCACTATACACATGTCGCCCCGCTGGGGCTAAAGAGGAGGGTAGGCAGCGGAAAAATCGGAGCAGAAACCCAATAGACGGAATGTTAAAAAATTAGATTGCGCACCTGCTTGCCAATGTCAGGGCTCCGCATTAACGATTCACCAACGAGCATTGCATGAACCCCCGCCTCCCCCAAACTCGCGACATCTGCACGTGAGTAGATGCCGCTTTCACTCACCACTACCTTATCTTCAGGGATAGCCTCGCGTAACCGAAACGTTGTTTCAATGTCTGTGTGGAATGTACGCAAATCTCGGTTGTTGATACCTATAATCTGCGCATCTGCCGCTAAGGCAATCGCCAATTCCGCGTCTGTATGCACCTCTACCAGACATGCCAGCGACAGCGAGTGCGCGACCTCCATGAAGGTGCGCAACTGAGCCGGTGTTAACGCCGCCACAATGAGTAAAATAGCATCCGCCCCTGCTACACGCGCTTGATAGATGTGATACGCATCAATAGTGAAATCTTTTCGTAGGAGCGGCAAGTCGACTGCCTCCCGAATTGCAGACAGATAGCCGAGTTCTCCAGCGAAAAACTTTTCGTCTGTGAGGACAGAGATGGCAGCGGCCCCGTTCTCAGCGTAGGTTTGGGCGATTGAGACAGGATGGAAATCTTCGCGGATAATTCCCTTACTGGGCGATTTTTTTTTCACCTCTGCGATGAGATTAACCGCGCTCGGTGTACATGAATTACGAATAGCACCACGGAAATCCCGCGTTGGCGGCAGGCTTGGCAACTTCGCTTTTAACGTTGCGAGGGGGGCCTGTGCCTGTTCAGTTTTGAGTTCTTTTCGTTTATGTTGAATGATAGTGTCTAATATCACCGGAAAATCTGGCCCCTTTCTTGTAGAAGAAAAATGTTGCGTCAAGAGTTAGTCACGCATTTTCAATGCGTGCTGAACCTCTCCTCCGACGAGAGCTATAGTGCATTGTTAGCCCTACCTTGCCATTAGATTTCTCCGCAAGGAATAACGAAAAACTCGCACTACGGCACATCAGGGACATTCGACATCAATTTTAGCCCTTCCAACTTCGCTAGTGCACTGCCAGAGTCAATAGATTCCATCGCAAGAGCCAGGCCTGCTTCGAGACTATCCGCTTTTCCACCGGCGACAATCGCCGCGGCAGCGTTCAACACAACAATATCTCGTCTCGGTCCCTTGTTACATCTTAGGATATCCAAGCTCATTTCGGCATTTTCTTCAGGCGTGCCGCCGAGTAGCATCTCCGGTGCCGCTTTTGGAATGCCGAAGTCTGCCGGATTCAGCGTATACGTCTTCACAGTGCCATTTGCCAGCTCCGATACGCGCGTGGTAGTCGATGTTGTGATTTCGTCCAAACCGTCGGCGCCATGCACCACGAATGCATGGTGGCTGCCAAAACTGTTGAGGGCGTTGGCGTGCAATTCTGTGAGTTCCGGCGCGTAAACCCCAAGTACCTGAGCGCGCGCCCTGGCTGGGTTGGTTAACGGGGCGATGGTATTAAAAATCGTGCGGATACCGATTTCGCGTCGCGGCCCGATTGCATGTTTCATTGCACCGTGCAACATCGGTGCAAATAGAAACCCAATCCCGACTTCGTCAATACACCGCCCAACGTGTTCTGGACTCAGCTCAATATTCACGCCCAATGCCATCAACACATTCGCACTGCCGCACTGCCGCGTTACGCCCCGGTTGCCATGCTTGGCGACAGGCACGCCCGCCCCCGCAACCACAAACGCAGAAGTCGTTGAAATGTTGAACGAATTCAAGCCGCTCCCGCCTGTGCTACACGTATCAACAACTAACGCTTGTTTTGTAGGGACAGGTGTGGCTTTCGCACGCATGACGCGCGCTGCGCCGGTAATTTCCTCTACCGTTTCTCCTTTAAGTCGAAGCGCAGTCAGGAAACAGGCAATCTGGGCATCTGTTGCCTTGCCTTCCATGATTTCGTTCATGGTATCAACCATCTCTGCTTCCGTTAATGTATTGCCGGCAATAACCTTTTGAATGGCTTCACGAATCACGCAATGTTCCTCCTGAGAATATTTTGTGATAAGGGGTTAAGTATTGTGCAAAGGCACCGCAAGAAGTTTCCCACTATTTTCAATAGTGGTGAACATTGTTTTCATGCTGTTTTTCTAAGTATATCACATTTTGTAATTTAATTGAATGTCAATTTTTTCAAAAGTTTCCCACTATTTTCAATAGTGGTGAACGATATGCACAGTTTTTTTGTGTCAAGTGTTATGTGTTTTGCACATGAAAACGGAATAGAAAATTAACTTAACTTTTAGTGTTTTTAAAATCACACTAAGGTATTTTACCCCCGCAACGCGGGGGCAAATACCACTTGCTTTTTTTTCCGAAGTCTGCTATAATTGCATGTAGCCAAGCATTTTTAGTGGTATAATCCCCGCAAAGCGGGGGTAATAGCCTTAAGGAGATTTCTCATGAAAGATTTTGGTTTTACAGGCGGGCGGCCGGATCCGTATACATTTCCGACAGAGGGGCTCATTGCCGCGAGTGCAAAGGCACTCCGTAGGTTGGGGGGCGAACTGGTTAATTACCCGGGTGAATCGGGCCACCGGGGTTTGCGCGAGCTGGCATCGATGCGATTTGAGCGGCGGGAGGGTGTTCCGCTTCCGGTGGATAACATGTCGATAACCTCAGGCTCCATGCAGGCACTGGAATTGGTGTTAGGGACGCTTATCAACCCTGGCGATACGGTGTTAACAGAGGAATTCACTTACAGCGGCACGCTCGGTATCATGCGCCATTTCAAAGCGAATATCGTCGGGGTGCCGATGGATTACGTTGATGGCATGGATATGGATGCGCTGGAGGCAAAACTGAAGGAACTGAAACGCCAAAATATCCGCCCTTCGCTCATCTATACGACATCCAACCACCAGAATCCGACAGGGGCAATTCTGTCGCTTGAACGCCGCCAGCGGATGTTGGCACTGGCGGAGGAATATGATACGCTGATTGTTGAAGACGATTGCTATGGAGACATTGACTTTACGTCAACGCCGACACCCGCTTCGCTTTTTAAGTTAGACACCTCGAATCGGGTCATCTTCATCGCCACGTTCTCCAAAATCTTAGGGGCAGGCGTGCGGCAGGGTTATTTTGTTGCGAGACAGCCCTATTATGGGCAAATTCACCAGAATCGCTGGGATGGCGGGACAAGCGCGCTGGCGAGTGCTATCGTTGCGGAGTTCTTCATGGAGCATCTGGAGACGCACCTTGTCAAGACGAATGCTGCTGTCAGTGCAAAGTGTCGCGCGGTGGTAGAAACGCTTGAAAAGCACGCCAGTGACCTCTGCACGTGGACGCGGCCCCGCGGTGGGCTTTTCCTCTGGATAGATTTGCCGGAAGCCACAGATCTTGACAAATTACAGGAACTTGCCTCGGCGAAGGGGGTGGGCTATAGCAACGGCAGTGCTTTCCATTATGCAAACGCCCCGGTGAAGGCCATCCGACTTGCGTACGCTTATTGCCATGTAGGCGATATTCCTGAAGGGATTACTTACCTATGTGAAGCCATCCGGAGTGCACAGGGTTCTACAGCGGATATCGCTGCAGATTAACAGGACTACGAAAACTGGAGCCTAATATGAAAAATCAATTTTTCGAGCGGAAAATAGTTTTTGCCTTAGTGGCAGTTGTTATGGGTTTGGGGTTTGCAAAAATGGGGTATGGTGAAACCGTTGTTTCTCTAGTGCCTACGACGGACATCATCTCCCCGGCTGTCGGCGAGCAAGTGACGATTGACATTAGAATAACGGGCGGCGAAGGCGTGGCAGGGTACGGACCCTTGATTGTCTTTGATTCAAACGCACTGAAGTATATTGGTGCAACGAGTGGGGATTACCTTCCGCCGGGTGGCGTTTGGATAAGTCCCGGGGTAGGCGATGATGGGAACTATGAAATCACGCTCAGCATTGGTGATTCAACCACATCGGGAAAGTCTGTGACTTTCGGAGATGAGGAGATCTCGATAGAGCAGTTCTTGATTGAAATTACACATCCGCCGCCCGAGTTCGCATCACCAGGGGCGCAGTATTGGAGATTCTCCATCTTGGCTTCATCGCCATTTGGAGCGGATGCAAACACCATACCCACGGATGGCGATGGCACGCTCGCTACACTTACCTTTGAAGTTGTTAAAGCGAAGCCGGGTACCATCGCGTTGCTGGGGGCCAACCTTTCTGATACCAATGATAAGCCGTTGGAAACCGCCCTCCAAAATAGCGTCATTACCGTTCATGCTTTGGAAACGCCGGAGACTTTGCCTGCGGATGTAAACAACGACGGTAACGTCGACATCTTGGATCTGGTATTCGTTGCTTCAAAGTTCGGACAACCTGTCACGGATGCCACTAAGGCCGCGGATGTGAATGGAGACGGTGCGATTAACATTTTGGATTTGACGCGCATCGTACAGCATTTCGGAAATTGAAGCAGCACCCACAATGAATTGTGCGTGCAAGCTTCGCGAAAAAGAGGAGCGAACCGTTGCGCAATATTATCCTCATCTCATTAGATACGTTACGGGCATCCAGCATGAGTTGTTATGGGCATCGCAATCTGACAACACCGCACCTTGATGCACTGGGCGAAAAATCGACGCTTTTTGAAAAGTGTATCAGCCCGCATATCCCGACACACCCTGCCCATACGACGATGTTTACCGGCAAGGATGTCTTGTCACACCAAATTATCACGCAGGGTGGAACACTGAACTTGGAAACAGATGTGAAGACTCTTGCTGAGCTGCTGAGTGAAGCAGGCTATTTCACCCTAGCTGCAGACAATTTGGGACGCTGGTTCCAGCGGGGATTTCCAGAGGAGCACTACCGCGGGTCCCAGTGGCAGACCAGTTACCGCAATGCTCGAAAAGCGGAAGCAGTCAACGAAACAGCGATGGAACTCTTGCACCTCGCGCAGGTACAGGATAACCCCTGGTTCGCCTTTCTTCATTATTGGGATGCACACACCCCTTATCTGCCACCCTTGCCGTTTGAGCGGATGTTTTACAGCGGGGACGAGTGCGACCCGAGCAACCGGAGCATGGATGCAGTTTATGCATGTGAACCGTTTACAGACTATTTCCGGCAGTGGATGTGCACGCCAGATGCAGCAGATGCGGACAACCTTGCCAAGAAGCGGTTGTGGACAGATAGGCGGTATGTGAACGCGCAATACGATGCCGCAATCGCTTATATGGACGCATGTCTCGCACAACTTTTCCAATACCTTGATGATTCTGGACAGCTGGAGGAGACGCTCCTTATCATTACTGCCGACCACGGTGAAGAACTGGATGAACATGAACTCTGGTACGACCACCACGGCCTCTATGAAACGAATTGCCACGTCCCGCTGATGGTTCACTGTCCCGCTCTCATTCCCGATGGCCAGCGGCTGGATGGACTGGTGCGTTTGACAGATATTGCGCCGACGATTCTCGATTATGCAGGGCAGTCCGCACTCGCTGAACGTGAGAATATGGAGGGAACAAGCCTGCGTGCAATAATAGAGGGGGGCACGCACGATGGCACGACGGAGGCTATCTATCTCACTGAATGTGGGTGGATGAAAAAGCGTGGGTGGCAGACGAAGAAGTGGAAACTGATTGTGGAAACCGGCGGCACACCGGCGGTTTACAATACGCCGGAGATAGAACTCTACGATCTTGAGGAAGATCCAGACGAGGTTTACAATCTCGCTGAGGAGGCGGACGAGGTAGTGGCACGCTTGAGAAACGATATGGACGCTTTTCTGCAGCGTAGGCTCGCTGAAACAGGGCTTCCGGATCCAACGGTTGTGCAGGACATTACCATGCGGCGTATTGGCGATAAGACGAAGGCGGTGCCGCTAGTTTAGCACATTTTCTCTGTAACGGCAGGTTCCCGTGCCTGCCTTTGTTGGATGAACGCAAAGGGGGCGGGGCACCCTTTTTTGCAGGCTAATGGTACTTTGCCTCGAATTGGCAAAACCTTAGTGGCAGTGCCGTAGTGGCTGTTTTTGAAATCACGCATCGGGCAAGTGCTGCGGCATCGCCCGTACATTTTTCACGGGCAAGTGCTGCGGCATCACCCCTACAGAAAGCAGCAAATTGATGCAGTCCAATCGTCTCCAAAAGTATGTTGACCGGTACCTCGGCATTCCGCTGAGTTTTTTATTCGGCGCGTTTTGCCCCGGCAAAGCACTACCTCGTTCCGACTCCCCGAAAAAGATTCTGATTATCCAACTCTCCGCTTTGGGGGACACGATTTTGGCTGTGCCCACCCTTCGGGCTATACGGTACCGTTTTCCCAATGCTGAAATAACGATGTTGGCTTCATCGACGAACCTGGATTACCTGGCGCGCTGTCCCTATGTTGATAGACGCGTTGCCTTTCATTTTCCCGTGCATCGGTTGCTTTATGCGCTGCGCCGTGAGCGTTTTGATTGGGCGATTGACTTGGAGCATTGGCCGCGGCTAAGTGCTTTGCTGGCTTATGCAAGCGGCGCGCCGGTGCGCATCGGATTTAGCGCAGCCAAGCAGCATAGACACTTTCTTTTTACAGAGGTAGTGCCGCACCATCCCGGACAGCATGAAGTGCTGAACTTTTTGCACATTGCGCGCCGGCTGGCGTGTCCAATGCGTGGGAAGCAGCTCGAGGTCTGGTTCAGCGAGAGGGACCGGACGTGGGTGCTGGATACCTTGGCGACAGAAAAGGTGCTGCCAGAGCGGCCGCTTGTCGCATTCCATCCGGAGGCGGGCAGGCGAGGTGAACCGCGCCGGCGGTGGCCACAGGAACGCTATATTGCCTTAGCAGATGCACTCGTCGCACGCTATGGGGCACAGATCGTTTTGACAGGGGCACCCGGGGAGGTAGAGGTTTCACACCAGATCTCGGTACGCACAAAACACCCACCGGTGATGCTTGCGGGTAAAACGGGCATTAATCAGCTCGCTGCGCTTTTTTCCCACGCAGATCTCGTGATTAGCGGAAATTGTGGGCCGATGCACCTTGCAGCGGCAGCAGGGACACCCATCATTGCGCTGCATGGGCCCACCAATGCGGTGCAGTGGGGGCCTTGGACCTCTGAGGCGTATCCGGTTTGTGCGCATATCCCGTGTAGTCCTTGTCTGAATTTGGGATTTGAGTATGCGTGCCAAGCGTTGCCGGATGGCACATCGCCATGTATGCATACGATTGCGGTAGCGGAAGTGCTTCGGGGGTGTGAGATGTATTTGGCGGGATTCCGTAGCTAGCAGAATCATCGCTCGGATTGTCTACAAAGCGAGCGGCCTCTTGAATGAAAATCGGTTTGACTTTTTACGCTTTTTATGTTAGACTTGCAAGCAAAGGAGGTTAAAATAATGTCAGATCAAGAATTCAAAGAGCGGGTGTTGAGTGCCATCGAGGAGCTCAAACGAACCACTGAACGCATGGATAATAGACTCATAACTGTCGAAAAAGACGTTGCCTGGATTAAGGGCAAATTAGAAGGCAGCCAGGAATCACACTCGAACAAAAATGCAAAATCTGCCCTATGGATAGCATTGGGCTCTGCGGTTGCGGCTATCATATCGCTGCTCAGGTCGTTCTGGTAACTTGGTGCGAATGTGTGTAGCGCCGCAATAGATAGACAGGCGGGCCCTGTGGAAACCTCTGCCGGGCAAGAAAAGACGGGCGAGCCCTGAGGCTCGCCCGTACAGTTTTGGACAACAGGGGCTAGTACATGTCACCACCTGGGGGCATCGGGGGAGGAGGGGCTTCCTTCTCCGGAATTTCCGCGATGAGGGTTTCAGTGGTAATCATCAACGCGGCGATGCTTGCGGCATTTTGCAACGCGACCCGGACAACCTTCGTCGGATCGGGGATGCCGGCTTCAAACATGTCAATGAAGCGTTCTTCACGTGCATCGTAGCCGATGTTTCCGCCTTCATCCTTAACTTTCGCAATGACGACCGAATCCTCTTGGCCGGCATTCTTTGCGATTTGGCGCAGCGGATCTTCGAGTGCGCGTGTGACAATAGAGACACCGACTGCCTCGGTGGCATCGCTGAGTTCAAGTGCTGCGAGAGCGGCTTGTGAGCGGACGAGTGCGACTCCGCCGCCAACAACAACGCCTTCCTCAACGGCTGCGCGAGTGGCGTGCATTGCGTCCTCGACGCGCGCCTTCTTCTCTTTCATCTCGACTTCGGTGGCGGCACCGACGTTAATCACCGCGACACCCCCCGCGAGTTTTGCGAGGCGTTCCTGCAACTTCTCCCGGTCATAATCGGAGGTAGTGTCTTCAATCTGGCGCCGGATCTGGTCGATGCGTCCCTGAATGGATTCGGTCCTGCCTTCACCTTCAACAATCGTCGTGTTGTCTTTGTCAATGACGATGCGTTTGGCAGTGCCGAGGTCGGTTAAGGTAACGTTTTCGAGATTAATGCCGAGGTCTTCGGAGATAACGCGGCCGTTTGTCAAGACAGCGATGTCCTCAAGCATGGCTTTTCGCCGGTCCCCGTAGCCGGGGGCTTTGACAGCAGCACATCGGAGGCTTCCGCGAATCTTGTTCACCACGACGGTGGCAAGTGCTTCACCTTCAACGTCTTCGGCGATAATCAGCAGGGGTTTGCCTTGTTGCGCGGTGTGTTCGAGAACAGGCACCAGGTCCTTCAGGCTGCTAATTTTCTTCTCATGGATGAGAATTGCCACGTCTTCTAAGACAGCTTCCATCCGGTCGGTATCTGTGACAAAGTAAGGTGACAAATAGCCGCGGTCGAACTGCATGCCTTCGACAACGTCAAGGGTTGTGTCGAGGCTTTTTGCTTCTTCCACAGTAATCACGCCGTCTTTTCCGACTTTTTCCATTGCATCGGCGATGAGATCCCCGATAGCGAAGTCGTTATTGGCGGAAATTGCGGCGACTTGGGAGATTTCGGTTTTCTCGGAGACTTCTTTGCTGAGCTCTTGGATAGCTTCCACGACTACTTCGACGGCTTTTTCAATGCCGCGTTTGAGTGCCATGGGGTTATGCCCAGCGGCGACGTTTTTCAAGCCTTCCCGATAAATCGACTGTGCCAAAATGGTTGCGGTGGTGGTGCCGTCGCCAGCAACATCGCTGGTTTTGGATGCAACCTCTTTCACCATCTGTGCGCCCATGTTTTCGTAAGCGTCTTCCAATTCAATTTCTTTTGCAACGGTAACGCCATCTTTAGTGATGGTGGGCGCGCCGAATTTCTTATCGAGGACGACGTTCCGTCCCTTCGGGCCCAACGTAACTTTAACGGCTTCCGCCAGCTTATCTACGCCTGCTTTGATGGCACTCCGTGCTTCTTCATCAAACGCTAGCTGTTTTGCTGCCATGTGCCTAACTCCTTTTCTAGTTAACCTTGGCTAAGATGTCATCTTCGCGCAAGATGAGATATTCTATACTGTCATACGTAACTTCGGTGCCGCCATATTTGGCGAAAAGCACACTATCGCCTACGGCGACATCAACGGGTTGACGCTCGCCGCTGTCGAGAAGCCGACCGGCGCCAACGGCAACCACCTCGCCTTCTTGCGGTTTTTCCTTTGCGGTGTCAGGAATAATAATCCCACCGCTCGTTGTTTGTTCTGCTTCATCAGAACGTTTGACGAGAATTCTATCGCCAAGAGGTACAAGTGCCATGTCTCTGAATTTCTCCTTAGGTTTTGCGCGCATCAAACGCGCGTTGACAAGAATAGGACGCCTATGATGGGAAAACACAGTGAAAAAACACCCTATAGGAATCCGTTTGCAATTCCTTGCTATTATACATGTATATAGCAATATTTGTGCCAATATGCAAAACCCTTATGTACCCACAGATGCCCCGAAAGTTGTGACATTTTGGCCTTATTTTAAGTAGGACAAATTGTCGCAAAAGGCGAATGCTTGAACGAAGTGTGCCATTTTGGCACATAGCACGGTTGGAAACCGCGCCTACAAGCAGAGAAAATCAGCAATGGACAACCTGGCCGGTCTGGCCGGCGCGGTACGCCGCAGCGAGGATCTCGTTTGCTCTTAAGCCGTCCATCCCGCTGGTGATTGGAGCAGTCCCATGCTGTACGCATGCTGCAAAATGCTCAAACTGATGTTGATACAGGTCCTCGTATTGAGACGGGATTAATTGTGTCTCACCGTCAAAGTGGGTGCGGATTTTCCAGCCATCGTCGTTGTAAACCCAGACGGTGCCTTCTGTGCCGTAGAGTTCCAGCACGATGTCACAGTGCGGGACAGAAAAACTGAGGTCGGTGAACGCTTGTGCGCCGTTATCAAAACGTAGCAGGATGCCCCCTGTTTCCTCAACGGGGTAGTCATGGATTGTGCTGTTATAGAAGGCACTGACTGCAGTGACTTCACCGATGAGGTAACGGAGCATGTCTACGCTGTGAGGTCCCAAATCCATGAAGCAGCCGCCCCCGCCTTTTTCTGGCTGCGCCCGCCATTCGTCCAATGCGAGCGGGTACTGTTTTAGGAAAGGCATGCGTCCGTGGACTATCTGCCCAAAACGTCCGGCGTTTACCCAGGTTCGGAGCTGCTGAAAGCAGGAGTGGAATCGAAACAGGAAGCAGACCTGGAGGTGTACGCCGTTGGCATCGCAGGCTGAAATCATCTGTGTGCATTCCTGCGGTGTGAGTGCCATCGGTTTATCACAGAGCACGTGCAAGCCGAGTTCTGCAGCGGCAATCACCTGTTCGCAGTGCAGATGGACAGGGGTGGAGACGTAAATTGCATCGAGTGCATCGTCTGCTAAGAGTGCATCAATGGTGGTATAGGCTGTAGCGGCACCGTATTCGGTTGCGAGTCGTTTTGCGCGGTCGGCGTCGCGGGAGAGGAGCGCATGGAGTTCTGCGTTGTCTGCCTTTTGGATGGCGGGCATCGCTCGCCGTTGCGCGACGCTCCCCGCACCTAACACACCCCATTTTAATTTCATTTGTTTGTGTCCCTCGTCCCGGCCGCTTTGAAGACAGAATTCACGGCACCGAAAAGTGCTGGCAAGTTATCCATAGTCACGCTCGTTCTGTTTCGGGTGAAGGCATCGCCAATAAGGTACCCAAATTGCCACAATGTGCCGTCGCTCACAATGCCGTAGACAGGGACATCCGGCTCGGCATTTATTTTTTGGGCGGCTACCAACTCCGCGAGACATTGCCCCCAGCCTTGCTCAAAATCGTTCTTCTTGGCTTCAACCAGCATTATCAGGGGTGTGCCAACAACGGGAAGGCCGAGTTCAGATCTTGTGGAGATAAGGTAATCTGGGGTGCCGCTCAGCGTCTCATCGTAAACGATGGATTTCTTTATCCAGAGGGCGTAGCTTTCGGCGTACCCTTTGTATATCTCCTTTAAAATCGGGAAGATAATTGCCTCACACCGCGAGGCCTCGGATGTGAATACATCAATGTATTGCATACAAAACTCAAAGTCTTGCAGGAACTGTTCTGAAGGGGTACCTGCGGTTTCCTCAATCCGGACGAAGTCTTTTACCGTGTATCTGATTCTGAATTTCTCGAGTACTTCAGGAATAGTCTTGAAATCGCTAAATGCCATGGATTTGTCCTCCTATCTTAATTATAGCATAGCGTACGGAATATGTCAACAACGGTCTTCAGTTTTTTTTTAGGGCATTTATAGTCATCGATTGGCTTATGTTAACAGCAGATGCACGCCGGTAGCAAAGAGGAAGAAGAGCACTATTCTGGAAAAGAGACGCTCTGGGACACGGTTGTTTAGTGAGATGCCTGTCAGGACACCTAACCCAATGAAGGGAAGGAGCGCGATTGCCTCAACGAGGAGTTCAAAGGAAAAGAGTTCGAGCTGGTAGTAAAATGGGATTTTGACGAAGTTCATTAGAAAATAGATTGCGGTTGTTGTAGCGACGAAGGTGGTGTTGCCTAAGCGTTGTGGGAGGAGATACATGACAACGACAAGCCCGCCCATGTGTGCGAGGGTTGAGAATGCACCGGTTAGGATGCCTGCGAAAAGCCCGTGCCAGGCTTTGAACTGGATGGCTACTTCCAGGGCGGCGGCGTTCCCCAGCCGATGTTGCCAATGTGGCCTCAGAAATTCTAACACGGCGAACAGACAGGCGATGCCGCCAATGAGCTTCTTCAGGTGAACGTCGGAAATATCCTTCAAAATCAGGCTTGCTAAGGCGATGCCCACGAGGGCACCGAGTACTAACCGCACAACGTTTTCGCGATGCCACCGCTTCCAGTAGTGACGGAGTGAGAAGACATCTGTTGAGAACAGGAGCAGGAGCATCAACCCGATGACGTTGCGGGCTGCGCGGAATTGGGTGAACATTGGGACGACAATCATGCCGATGCCGCCACCGAAGCCGGCTTTGCTGACTCCGGTGAGCCATGCGCCGAAACATAAGATGATGATTTCGTAGATGGAGTGCCTCTTTTGGGTTTTCAGTTTGTCGTTTTTGGTTTCGGGAGCAGAACGAAAGGTGTCTATAATAGCGTTAGTATAACGAATTTTGGGGGATGTGTCAAATAGTGTTTGGTTTTTGTAAACCGAAAAATACTTGACATCTAGTACTGCATGTGATACAATATAATTAATGTTTTCATAATTACTACGGAGGATTTTTAAAATGGTTCAAGTAGAAGTTAGCGTTGATTCCAATGAAGCATTTGATAGGGCACTTGCACGCTTTAAGAAGATGTGCGGAAAAGCGGGAATCGTCACAGAAATTAAGAAGCGGAGTTTCTATGAGAAACCGAGCGAGAAGCGGCGCAGAATCGAGATGAAACGGCAGCGGAAGGTTAAACCCCGCCGGATGGAATACCGGCCGCAGTCGCAGTCGTACTATAACAATGGCCGCTAGGGCCCACGAAAGGAGGCATGCATGGCAGAGCGGGGTACTGGCGAAGCGATGCAAAATTATAAAGGGCTTTTGATTCAATACTGTCAGGAACGTGGGTTGAGCCAGCCGGTCTATACCGAGACGCAGCAGGGCCCACCGGATGCCCCGAGTTGGCATGTCACTGTTCATTATGGGGAGTGGGTTCATGAGACACCTGAGCCGATTCCTGGCTCAAAAAAGTTTGCACACCAGGTAGCCTCTAAGCAGATTTTATCAGAAATTGATTCTCGGCGCGAAAGTTTTTTGGCAGGCGACACAGTTGAGCAGGAGTTTATCCCCTTACCACCGCCTGTTGTAAGTGAGCCTGTGCCGCTTGAAGTCCCGATTTCTCTTGTTTCTCGCGCATTGACAATTGCGAACGAACACTTGACAACATCACAACCTACGCGGTACCGGATGCTTTCTGAAGCTGAATTCTCGAAAAAATTGGCTATATTGACACTACAGATTGTCCGGGACCTGGTTGAGCAGGCGGATGAGGACGAGATTACGTTTAAGTAGCGTTTGTTTTTATCTAACGCAGGGCTTCGGTGCCCTGCGTTTTTTTTTAGGTTGCCCGTATGGTGGTGTTGGCGACAGGCAGGCACTATGGGAAATGGGCAGTCACTGCGGCACTGCCCGGACAGTTAACACTCACGGCTTGCGTCCGAGGAAATATACCGCCGATGCGAGGATGTAGGCATGCGGGTGTAATAACAGCACCCAGTCTAATAGCACGAGCGGGAATGTTAACCACCCTACGATTAGCGAGAGCACCTTCGCTAACAAGAGGTTACCAAAGGAACAGCACAACCCAACATATTCTCGGAAAATCCAGTGTAGGGCAGCAGTGGGGCCGGCACACGCGCCGCTCTCAATTTCGGAGAAGGCGGCGAAGCGTTGAACGATGCCGGTCGTTGTCCAACGCTGGTAATCGTGGGGGGAGGCGTGATAGCCTTGTAGGAAGGGCACCGCGACGCAGATATACCCGCCGGGCTTGAGGACGCGATACATCTCTGCGACGACGAGGTTCGGGGAGCGAACGTGTTCCAGCACGGCTTCAGAGATCACAGCATCGAAGGTGTTATCTTTGAAGGGTAACAGGTGTCCATCGCCGAGGACATCGGCTTGGGGTGTCGCCTCGATGTCGAGGTTAATGATGTGTGGTGCGCGGCGGTGGGTGCCGGCACCGAGGTCAAGGAGAGTCGCGTCGGGACTGAGGTGCCGGAGAAGGCGTTTGACGCAGCGGTTCCAGCGTGGGGCCGGATAAGGGCACCCCATGAGGTGGGAAAGCAGTCGGTTTTGGCGGAGTTTACGTTTGACGCGTGAGATGAGCTCTGTCTGTGGCTTTGGCATATCCAGCCTTTCTTGTAGGGGCAGGTCCCTGTGTCTGCCCTTGTTAGGTGGCTTTAAAAACGCATGGCAAGGCACGGGAACAATGAATTGCGCTGCTACCTGCTTGCACGCCGGTAAGGCGTGGTGGTGATAAATGCACAACTTTTTCCAAAAATACGATAGACACCTTCGTTCGCTTCATAGCTATGCACTGCGGGTTGGGGTGAATGTGTCGCATCAATTTATTCGACATAAATGTATGCAGCAGGCATCGTCGCTTGCGTTCAACACGCTGCTGTGCCTTGTGCCGTTGTCGGCGGTTGCGCTGTTCTTGCTAAACACATTCGGCGTTGTGGAGCATGAAGAATCGCCGCTCATCGCTGCGCTGAACAACTTTCTGCCTCGCTACGGTGCGGAGGAAATTGTATCACATCTCTCCGGGTTTGCCAACAGAAATTTAGGGAGGCTCGGTGTGGTGGGGTTTCTGTCGTTTCTCCTGGTGTCGACGATGCTGTTCATGTCAGTTGAACAGCACTTCAACGATATCTGGGGTGCGCGTCGGCGCTTGCCGTTGGTTCAAGCGTTCCAGAAGTACGCGGTTTTTTATACGCTGTTGTCGGTGGGCCCGCTGTTAATCTGGCTTTTCTTTTCTACCGCTACCAATTGGTTGTTCGCGCATGTCTTTCCTTGGCTCCTCGTCTACTGTGTGTTTTTACTGATGTATCTCGCGTTGCCGAACACCTCTGTGGAACGGGGTGCGGCACTGCTGGGAACTTTCGTGGCGGGCACGTTGTTCCAAATTGCACGACTAGCGTTTGGGGGGTACTTTGGGCTGGTGTGGCAAAACTATAGCGCCATCTACGGGGCACTGGCGATGGTGGTAATTTTGGCGATGTGGATCTATGCGACGTGGGTAGTCATCCTGCTCGGGGCGGAGGTGACGAATTCAGTGCAACATTTTCGGCAGAATGGTGCGATGCAGGGTAGGCTGCGCTCTGAAAATAAGGATTATCTGAACGCGGCTGGCGTGCTCACGCTGTTTCTCATCGTGGCGGAACATTTTCACAAGGGGAAGGGGGCGTGTTTGGCGGAACACGTCAGCGCGAGTGCCGGTGTCTCCGAAGAGGTGGTGCATAAGAGTTTTGAACGATTCAAGGCGGCGGGGCTCATCTACGAGGTAGAGGGCGATACGCTCGGGTATCTGCCTGCCCGGACGTTGGGTGAGATTATGCTGCATGACGTTGTGGTGGCGGTGGAGGGTGAGTTGGGTGCGCATTTCGTGGGGGTGATGTCTGGTTCGCCGGAAGTGGTGCGGGTACTGGGATCGCTGGCTCGGTGTCAGTGGGATATGCTGAAGGGAGTTACGGTTGGGGAGCTTTTGGGATGATGTGTGATGGTTGTCGTTTGATACATTGGTTTTAGGCGGTACCCATTTCGCCCCTCTGGGGCTTGCTTTGGGTGCATCGTTGGTGCTATAAACATCACGCCCCTAACGGGGCTAAAGAAAGCATCCCTATAAGGGCGGAATGTTTATAGCAAATTTAAAATCCCTATGGACTAAACTCACTGGCCTTTACGTAATACAGGAAGCCGATGCACATCTCGTCTGTGGTTTTTTCGCCCCAGCCGACAGGGATGGGCGGATTATGCGGGTTGACAGGGTTCGCCGCCGAGTTGTCGAAATGGGCGACAAGCGATACCTCTGTACCCGCCGGTAGGAAGAGGGGCTCGCGGTAGTGGTAGATATCTTGCCAGTTGAAATCCCAATCTTGGATCCAGATCAGGTCTCGCTTTTCCCCGGTGGGGGTTGTAGCGCTGAGGCGCATGTCGCGACCCAATAGATGCATGTGCGGCATTGTGGCTAAGAGGTAAGCATCGGTTTTGATCTTTCGCGAGGCGACTACCTCATAGCGCGCCGCGCCCGCTGGGAGCTCGAATTTGTCGTTGATGGCGGAGGTGATGTGCAGTTTGGCTGTCTCAGCGGTTTTAGAGAAATAGAGCCCTAAGCGGGAACGGTCGCGTTCAAGATGCCCGGTGCGGTAGTAGTGCACCTGCATGACGATGTCGGCCCCTTTGGGCAATAGATACCCCACCCCTTCAGGCAGCACAGAGGGTGTGACACCCGGTGCCCAGCCGCCAAGCGTGCCGATGCTGTCGAAGCCGGGGCCCGTCCCTTCGGTGACATAGCCGGGCTTTTCGTCTTGGGCATCTAGCTTGCGTGCTTCACCGTTTACGTCAAGATAGGCGATGACGTGATGCACCGTCTTCCGATTCCCTGGCTGCACATCGACCGATTGAACGTACATATCGGTGTTGAAGTGTGTAGAGATGATGAAGTGTCGGTATTCATCTTCACCTTCGGGTTCGATTTCGTATTCGACGGGCATTTCAACCATCCAATCTGGGGTTCCGAGCTTCCAGCTGTCCGTGAATTTGGGCGCGGGTGGCACGGCATTTAGGTCGCCGGGGGGTGCACCTGCCTTCTCCCAATCGGCTATCATCTGGATTTCGGTATCGGTGAGCCGGCGTTCGTTTTTGAATTGCCCGTGTCCGGGTGCAGGCTTCCAGGGCGGCATGACACCTGCCTGTGTATAGGTGGCGATTTCGGTTGCCCATGCTTTGGCATCGCTGTAGTCTTCGAGGGCAAAGGGTGCGACTTCGCCTTGCCGGTGGCAGGTCTGGCACTGTTTTTGGAGTATGGGGGCGATGTGCTCACTGTAGGTAGGCGGGCCGCCTGCGTGCGCAGCGAGGGCGCGTGTCAGTAGCAGGAGGCATGTTAGCAGGTAGTATCGTTTCATGGTGTCCTCTCTTGTAGGTTTGCATCGGGCAGGCACTACGGCCTGCCCTCACTGTTGGTATAGTCAGGCAGTGTGGCACTGCCCTTACATGAATAATCTGATTGAGTGGCTTCGGTGGTGGCTTTGAAGACAAAATCCACTGCTCCGAAGAGTGCTGGCAAATTATCCATAGTCACGCTCGTTCTGTTTCGGGTGAAGGCATCGCCAGCAAGCCGCCCAAATTCCCATAATTTCCCGTCGCTCACAATGCCGTAGACAGGGACATCCGGAGCCGCATTTATTTTTTGGGCGGCCACTAACTCCGCGAGACATTGCCCCCAGCCTTGCTCAAAATCGTTTTTCTTCGCCTCAACGAGGATGATTAAGGGTGTGCCGACAACAGGGAGCCCCAATTCAGATCTTGTCGAGACAAGGTAATCTGGCGTGCCGCTTAAGGTTTCATCGTAGGCGATAGATTGCTGTATCCAGAGCACGTAGGTGTCTGCATACCCTTTGTAGACTTCCCGTAAAACAGGGAAGATAAGGGTTTCACACCGCGATGCTTCAGATGCGAAAACATTGATATGTTGTATGCTAAATTCTAATTCTTGCAAAAATTGTGATGAGGGAAACCCCTCAGTTTCCTCTATCCTGACAAAGTCTTTTGCCGCATATCTGATTCTGAATCGCTCTAGTACTTCCGGAATTGTTTTGAAATCGCTAAATGCCATAGGGTTTTCCTCCTGCCTAAATTATAGCATGGGTTAAGGGAAATGTCAAATGCTATTATTCTATACACATATCGTCCCTACAAGACTAAGGCGCAGGCGGGAACATTTTTCTGAATCGCGGATTTACGCGGAATAACGCGGATTTTGGGGTGTCCCGCGGATTGCTACTAATTTCTTTCTTGTAGGGGTAGGCCTTGTGCCTACCCTTTAGCCCTGTAAGGGCGTGATGTATATAGAGACGCGGGATGCTCAAAAACCGAAGGGCTCTGGGTGCTGCCTGATACAGTGTTGACAACTTGTGTCTAGCATGGTATATTAAAGGAATCATAAGGTGGGGCGCGGTTGGGGAACCGCCCCTACAAGAAAAGGAAACTATGGAGACGAAGGGTGCGGTTGGTAAGCGCGCCTCTAGGCAGAAGAGGGAAACTATGGGAACAAAGCGGATTTGTCTCTGGTCGGGACCGCGGAATGTGTCGACGGCCCTGATGTACGCCTTCGCCCAGCGGCAAGACACGCAGGTTATCGATGAACCGCTCTACGCTCACTATCTCTACGTAACAGGTGCCTCGCACCCGGGCAGTGCAGAAGTGATGGCTTCGATGTCGACAGATGGAGCGGCGGTGGTGCAGGATGTCATCCTCGGTCCGTGCGAGAAGCCGGTGCTTTTTATGAAACAGATGGCACATCACCTGGTGGCGATCGACCGGGGGTTTCTGCAGGGGACGGTGAATGTCCTGCTGATCCGCGACCCGCGGGATATGCTGCCATCTTTGGCGAAGATTTTGGATACACCGACGTTGGCGGATACGGGGTTGAGGGTGCAGGCAGAATTGTTGTCGGAGTTGCGGGGGTTGGGGCAGTCGCCGCCGGTTTTGGATGCACGGTTGTTATTAGAGAATCCGTCCGGTGTGTTGCGTGCATTGTGTGAGCAGGTGGGTATTCCGTTTGATGCAGGGATGCTGTCCTGGCCGACAGGTGGGCATCCAGCGGATGGTGTGTGGGCACGGTATTGGTACGGAAATGTGCATCGGAGTACGGGATTTGCGCCGTATCGTCGGAAATTGGAGGGGGTGCCGTTGGGGTTGCGGGATGTGTTGGAGGCGTGTTTGGAGTATTATGCAGTGTTGCGGGCAGAGGCGATTGAGGCGACAAATTGACATCCATCAGGTAATCTGTTATTCTGAAGTACATCAGTTTGTAGTCATGCGATTTATCGCGCGTTGTGAAGTGTATGAACGGGCAATGAACGTCATAATCCCACAAAGCATAGCTACGTGCAAAAACCTTTAGAGATGAGTTCGGTGATGTGCAGGATGGGCAATCAATTGCCCTACTACGAATGGGGGACTATTATATGCATCCACAATTACCTGATCCAAGGAATGAAAATATTTTGATTTACGTAGATGGTGCACTGCTGCCTCGGGAAGATGCGAAGGTGTCTGTGTTTGACAGTCTTGTGCAAGGGGGCGATGGCGTGTGGGAAGGGCTGCGCGTCTATGACAGAAAGATTTTCGCGCTGGAGGCACACCTCGACCGGTTGCTGGATTCGGCGCACGCAATGGCGTTCGCGGGTATTCCTACGCGCGAGGATATCAAGACATCGATTTTTGAGACGCTCCGTGCCAACGGGATGCACGATGGGGTGCATATTCGCTTGACGCTCAGCCGGGGGAAAAAGGTTACGTCGAGTATGGATGCGCGGGTGAATCAGTACGGTACTACCTTAATTGTACTGGCGGAGTGGAAACCGCCGATTTATGCACAAGAAGGGATTCGCCTGATTACGTCCGCAATCCGCCGGAACCCGCCGCAGTGTATTGATTCCAAGATCCATCATAATAACCTGATTAATAATATCCTGGCGAAGATCGAGGCGAATGTAGCGGGTGTGGACGATGCGGTGATGTTGGATATCCACGGTTACGTCTCGGAGACGAACGCGACGAATATCTTTGTGGTGAAGCGGGGGCATGTGCTAACACCGCACGCGGATAGCTGTCTGCCGGGCATCACGCGGGGCATGGTGCTCCGTCTCGCGCGGGAGGCGGGAATTCCGCTGACAGAGCGGAATGTGTCGTTGACAGAGGTCTATACCGCAGATGAAGTATTTACGACAGGTACGGTGGGTGAGCTGAGTCCTGTGTTGGAAGTAGACGGTAGAAGAATTGCATCTGGGGATGCCGGCTTGGTGACGGGTCAGTTGCAGGCATTGTATGCGGATTTGACGAGGAGGGAGGGCGAGGTTATAGGGTTTTAGGGGCGGTGTTTCCGTAGTGCTTTCTGTTCACTTCTGCTGTTCAGCGGCATCTAACGCATCAAGGACTTCTTGGAAAATGTGGCGGCTCTCCTCGGCGGTGGCCATGCCTTTTTCGACGAGATCCCGAAGTGTTGACGATGCTTCACCTTCAGCGGAGGTGGATTGCGCGCCTACCGTCTGCCCTAAGAAGATTTCCTCCAAGGCAAGATCGAAGGTTGAGGCGGCAGCAAGCTCGCTGGCATCTGCTTTGACGACAACGACGACGAGTTTAGGGCGGCTCTGTTTCGTGTCATCCGGGTCGGCATCCTCGGTTCGCTTCGGCTGCAAGTAGATGGCTTCGATGTAAAATAGGCTGTCCTCTATCGGGATGATGAGAAGGTTGCCGCGGATGACATCGTTTGCCGTTTTCCAGCCCAAGAATTTGTCTGAGAACGCTTTGTTAATGTCTTCCTCTACCTGTGTGGGCCCGATAACACTCTCTTGTTCTGGGAGGATGTAGGCGATGCGCTGCCCGTAGTTCGCCGCATCACAGCGGGCTACCAGCCACGCCTTCATGAGATTCACCTTTTTGGGGGGTGTAAATGGAATCATGTTGACAAATTCGACACTTTCTTCTTGTGGCAGTTTGAGCATGGCGTAGTAGGGCATCATCTCCTGGTCCGCCTTTTCGGAGTAATACGCCTCTTTTGGGATATGCCAACGCTTGCCTTTGTTGAAAAAGTCTGCCGTCTCTTGGTGATAATCGCCGTACATTTTTGCTTGGATACGGGTGAGGTAGTCCGGGTATCGCAGATGCGCTTTTAACCCTTCGGGCATCTGGGTAACCGGTTTAAAGAGGTTCGGAAACGCCTTCTGATAAGTGCGCGTAATCTCTTCATCTGATTTGATGGCATAGAAGTTGACTGCACCGGTGTAAGCGTTGACGACAGCGACACCTGAATTGCGGATGTAGTTAAACCGCTTAAAATGAGGCTCTTCGTACTGTTCACTTTCTAGGAGTTGGGTCGTATCGTCTGTATAGATTTGGGCGTTGGGGTAGTAGCGGCTTGTTACGTAGAAGTCGATAAGCCACCACAACTCGCCGTTATCGATAACGATATAAGGATCCGGATCGTAGTTAAGAAAGGGGGCGATGTGGGAAACGCGGTCGGCAACGAGCTTTTTTGCGCGACGGGTGCCAATTTTCCGCCAGAACATGACCCGGCTCTCTGGCGTGAGATGTTTAGAACGGAGAATGGACAAGAAATCGAATCGGACAGAGAAACAGAGCCTGCGGAACCAGCCGCCCAATGGGATACCGCCCTCGCCATTGTATTCGTGAGCGGGGACATCCGGCGGATCGTGTTCCGTATGTCTGGTATTGACAATGGCGTAGTCGTGCGTCATTTCGCCGTAGTAGATATGCGGGCGTTCGACTGTGAGTTCGGGATATTCACTCGTTATGGGTGTGCCTTTCACCCAGAGTTTGGGTGATCCATTTTCAACAAATTCGTTGACAGGTGCGACGCAGACACCGTAGCCTCGCGTAAAAACGAGTTTCCGCCGCTCCCAGTCGGTAATGTCATCGGGATCTGTCTCACGGGCGGCAATCAGCACCTGCCTGTACTTGCCATCGACCATGTATCTATCCACATCGGTGTATGGATGGAAGTTGAAATGGGGTTGAATTTCCACGTCTCGGAGTGCCTCATAGAGTACACGGCGATCCCAGAGCTGGATGTTGTTCTTGACCTCGGCGTTTCGTTCCACCATGTCCAGCGTGGCGAGCCCTTTGACCCGGTCCAATTCTGCGATGGTATCTAATTCAAAAGCGCGGCGGGTGTCTTCAATGTGGCGTGCCAGATAGGTTTCCTCTTGCGCGAATGTGTATTGTCGCACTTCCAACCAATGTACGGCGAGCGGATAGGCGTGGATGAGGAGCAAGTAGCCCACGCCCCAGGCACCGAGTGTGGTGTACCACAACAGCCGTTTCCGCCAGAAGATGTTAATCAAAACGGCGATGCCGACACCGAACAGCACGCCGCCATAGAGGCGGGTCGCGCCGGCAAGTTTTGCATCCACATAAAATAAGCCGTGAAACGCGGCAAGCGCATCAGAGAGAGATGGGGTGTACACCTTGTTCCACAGATTGACATAAGCACGCCAGAATCCGACAGCAAGCAACATCAGCCATAAGATGGAGCCGTGGAAGATGATATGTCTTTTGACGCGCGCCATCGTGTGTGCATCGCGCCGGTAGTAGAAATTATAGAGCAACCCGACGACGACGCAGGTTGTCCACAACATAATTTCTATCCAGAGGCTCAGCCATCGGTAGACCGGGAAGGTAAAGAGATAGAAATTCCTATGCTTTCCAAATAGGGGTGTCTCCGCTGCCACGCCCACCTGTTCCGCTTGTCCTTCTGCTCCGTCTCTGCTTGTAGGCGCGCTTTCATCTGAGGCTGTTTCGCTTTCCAACTGTGCTAGTGCCTGCCCAGCTTCCGCAACCGGCTGATTCTGATACCGCAGAAATGCATCGTCCAAGAGCAGCATCGGCGCTGCCAGAATGAGCGCGGCGAAAAAGATGAGGCAGAACACGGTGCGATGGAAGGAGAAGGTACGGATGTGCGTCCAACGGCTAAATTCCCGGGATTCGGGGCAGAGTATGTTGGCGATGGCGGCGTTGACGTTCATAAAACCGACAGCGACGATGAAGCAGGCACCGAAGATGCCCCACCGCGTCTTTTGCAGCTTCCAGAAGACATCTGCATAGCCGACACTTTCAAACCAAAGATGCTCTGTATAGAGGTATGCCATCGGCACAAAACTGCTGAGCGCGATGAAGCCACCCAAGCACCAGAGCAGATAGGCCTGTACTTTAAAGGCACCTCGGCGATGTCGATTGCGCCGGAGATACCGACGGATGCCCCATATTAAGGTAACCACTACGAGGCACGTACTTAAAAGTATCTGGGCAATTGCAAGACTGGCAGACATAAAAGACCCCTATTGTTGATGATAAGGTAGTATCTTATTATTGTAGCATGAAATGTGAGGGATAGCAATTGTATTGGGATGCTTCGTGAAATTTTCCTTGCATTTTTTTTGTAAACTGCTATAATGGGGTGGAAATTTCCAAAATAGGCACCGGTGCCTATTTTGCTAACCACAGCAGAAGGAGAAAGAAAATGGCAGGAATGATTCCGACAATTAGTTCCGGAGTCTCCGGACCTCTCGGCGTACTCCATCTCCCACGGTTCTGGTCGAAAGTACTGATGGATTCTAAGGGAGTGCTTCACGAAGATTACCCAGCGTGCGGTGCGGGCTTTGATCAGATGGTACTAGATGGGCTCGGGCTTGACAAGGAAGCAACGCTGGCATATATCGCGGGCAATTCGCCGACGTATCCGCAGTTTGAAGCCTGGGTCTTGGCGCAGAGCGGTGGTAGCCTTGATCAGAACGCAGTTGCTGAATTGAACGCCGCGATTACGGGCTATAATCACGATGATGAGACCCGGGGGAGCATTCTCGGCGCGAGTGACATTGATGACGATGGCTCTATTTTAGACGCTGTTAATCTGAACAACCTTGATGACTGGTATGAATTTCACGCCAGCTTAGGTTAGACATTTCTTCTTGTAGGCGTGAAGTGCGCGGTTAAAAACCGCGCTTACAAGAAGAGTGTGCTTGCGTTGTTAATTCAATCGCCCTGCCTGTCTCGGAGGATGCCATGCCTGCGAGCAGGATTTCGGTAACGTGCCGTGCTGTATAGACATTGGAGAGCGGTGGCTGTGTTCCCTCTCGGATGCATTCGGCGAAGTGCGCGTGCATTCCGCTCGGTGCTGCATCAGAACAGTCTATCGCTTTCACATCGACGGGCGCGGTTTCGCGCGTATAAGAGGTGGGTGTCCATTGACTGAGCACGGCTCCGTCTTTGCCGGGCATCGTAAACTTGCCTGCGGTGCCATGCACACTCGCTTCACCAGTGCGCGCGGGATCGCACCAGCTCGTCTCCGCGGTCACAATGCCGCCCGATTGCATCTCAAGCACGAGCGTAGCGACATCCTCTAACTCGGTTGGTTTGTCGAAAGTAGAGACGAAGCCAGTGACGCGTTTGAAAGTGCCGAGCATCGCAACAAGTCCGGAGACGGCATAAACGCCCATGTCAAAAAGTGCCCCGACGCTTGCCTGTTTGGCATCAAAAAACCACAGGTCTTCTCCGGTTTCGCCGAAAATATCGCGGATTTCAGCGTAGTAAATTTCGGGCCCGCCGTGGCTGCTCCGCATTCTCGCGCCCGACACTCGGCCGATTGCGTTCTGGGCGATTAATTGGCGGATTTTATAGATAGCCGCGTTGAAATGCGGGAGGCACATCACCGTTTTACCGCTAGCTTCGGCTGCCGTAACAAATTGATTCGCTTCATCCATATCGCCACAGAGCGGTTTTTGCATCAACACATGCTTTCCAGCTTCCAACGCCTTCACGCCCCACGAGACGTGCAGGGGGTGGGGCGTGCCGACGAGAATAGCATCCAGTGTATCGTCCGCGATAATTGTGTCATAATCCTGTGTCCAGCGCGGAATGTCAAATTCTTGACACTGATGTTTGAGGCGGTGTTCGCGTCTACCGCCAATGACAACTACCTCAAAATCGGTGCCGTTTTTCAAATCAGGTAGATGCATTCGGCAGACGATGCCGCCTGCACCGATAACGCCAAGTCTTCGTTTTTCCATAATTTGGTAATTCCTTAATGAAACAGTTGCGAGGTAAATCCGTCAAACGTTTTTTGAAAGCGGCTGGTGCGCCAGCGGCTGAGCTCGTTTTTGTGCTGCAAGATGTGGAGGATGCGGTGAACGTCGGGGCTGCCTTCC
The DNA here is from genome assembly GCA_958295855.1 of uncultured Poribacteria bacterium. Lineage (GTDB taxonomy): Bacteria > Poribacteria > WGA-4E > WGA-4E > WGA-3G > CATQHH01. The sequence continues at coordinate 4,577,458 of OY282383.1, forward strand.
GGATTGCGGATGCGTGTGGCATTCGGGAGATAGTGTTAGCCGGCATCAGTGCACACCCGCCACATCCAACGATTGCGGGGGTTGGGCGTGGCACGCATCGGCGAGTCCCGTGGCACACGACAAAGTACGCAGCCAGTGCCGTTGAAAAATATAGGGAGGCGGGCTATGTTGCCTGTGCCCTGGAGGTGGCCTCCGATGCGGTGCCGTATCACACGGTGGCGTACCCAAAAAAGGTGTGCCTCATCGTCGGCAACGAATACCGCGGCGTTTCTCAACGTACGCTCGATGCGTGCGATCTGGCTATCTACCTCCCGATGTATGGCAAAGTGCGTTCTTTGAACGTGCATGTCGCGCTCGCTGTGGCAACGTATCACATCTTGCATACCCAAAACCCTCAGTAATCGCAGCGCCCTTTTTCCTATTGTAGGGGCGGGCCGCAGGGCCCGCCCGTTTTGGATGGCGAGCCCTGCGCATCGCCCGTACAGGGAAGTGGTGTATCGCTAGTTTGAAGGCGGCGGCTCGTCAAAGGAGATTCCCTTCGCCTCTGCCTCCACACGGCGAGTGTTCCAGCCGGCCCACTGCTGACGTACCTCCGCTTTACCTTGTTCTAGGCCCTCCGCTTTACCTTGTTCTATACCTTGTTCTAGGCCTTGTTCTAGGCCTTGTTCTATACCTTGTTCTAGGCCTTCCGCTTTGGCTTTTTTAACCTTGCGTTCAAGCCGTTCTTTGTAAAGTTGTGTCAGAAACATAATAGAATCAACTCCTTGAAATAGAATGAAGATAGAACCAGTAGACACCACTATAAAAGCAGCAAGCTGCACGACAATAACTTGCGCCGTCTCCATCGGAGAATTGCCCTGCGCAACCTCATGGCGGACTACCAGAATTGTGTACGTGATGACCTCCACAGAAAATATTTTAAGGGCGAGATCTACCCATAACCGCCGAATGCTGAGGATCGGAACCCTGTCATCTTTTTTCACTGTCTGTTTTTCCTTTAGTTTAGCATATCCCGCGTGAGGATACAACCATTTTTAATGGACACGAAAGTATACGTATATAAATAGTATACAGGCATAATCTATTAATGTCAAATTTTTTCTGGCACCCTTCTTCCTCTACCCCTACCAGTTATAGGGGCAGATTTTGTGCCTGCCCCGTGCCGTGCGTCCCAAGCACACCGCACCACCTTGACGAAGGTCGCATTGGCAACCTTCGTGCCGGTCGCATCAAATCGCGGGGCACGGAAGGCAATGTCGTACGCCTGCCACTCGCCCGGAGGCTTGCTGGCATTGACGCGCGGCGGTGTATCGCTAGTTTGAAGGCGGCGGCTCGTCAAAGGGGATACCCTGCGCCTCTGCCTCCACGCGGCGAGTGTTCCAGCCGGCCCACTGCTGACGTACCTCCGCTTTACCTCGTTCGAGGCCCTCCGCTTTACCTTGTTCTAGGCCTTGTTCTATACCTTGTTCGAGGCCCTCCGCTTTGGCTTTTTTAACCTTGCGTTCAAGCCGTTCTTTGTAAAGTTGTGTCAGAAACATAATAGAATCAACTCCTTGAAATAGAATGAAGATAGAACCAGTAGACACCACTATAAAAGCAGCAAGCTGCACAACGATAACTTGGGCCGTCTCCATCGGAGAATTGCCCTGCGCAACTTCATGCCGGACTACCAGAATTATGTAGGGGAAGTGGTGTATCGCTAGTTTGAAGGCGGCGGCTCGTCAAAGGGGATACCCTGCGCCTCTGCCTCCACACGGCGAGTGTTCCAGCCGGCCCACTGCTGACGCACCTCCGCTTTACCTCGTTCGAGGCCCTCCGCTTTACCTTGTTCTAGGCCTTGTTCTATACCTTGTTCTAGGCCTTGTTCTAGGCCTTGTTCTATACCTTGTTCTATACCTTGTTCGAGGCCCTCCGCTTTGGCTTTTTTAACCTTGCGTTCAAGCCTTTCTTTGTAAAGTTGTGTCAGAAACATAATAGAATCAACTCCTTGAAACAGAATGAAGATAGAACCAGTAGACACCACTATAAAAGCAGCAAGCTGCACAACGATAACTTGGGCCGTCTCCATCGGAGAATTGCCCTTCGCAACCTCATGCCGGACTACCAGAATTGTGTACGTGATTACCTCCACAGAAAATATTTTAAGGGCAAGATCTACCCATAACCGCCGAATGCTGAGGATCGGAACCCTGTCATCTTTTTTCACTGTGTTTTTCCTTTAGTTTAGCATATCCCGCGTGAGGATACAACCATTTTTAATGGTCACGAAAGTATACGTATATAAATAGTATACAGACATAATCTATTAATGTCAAATTTTTTTAGGTGCTTTTCTTCCTACCGGTTATAGGGGCAGATTTTGTGCCTGCCCCGTTCGGACTACCAGAATTATGTAGGGGAAGTAGTGTATCGCTAATTTGAAGGCGGCGGCTCGTCAAAGGGGATACCCTGCGCCTCTGCCTCCACGCGGCGAGTGTTCCAGCCGGCCCACTGCTGACGCACCTCCGCTTTACCTCGTTCGAGGCCTTGTTCTATACCTTGTTCTAGGCCTTGTTCTATACCTTGTTCTAGGCCTTCCGCTTTGGCTTTTTTAACCTTGCGTTCAAGCCGTTCTTTGTAAAGTTGTGTCAGAAACATAATAGAATCAACTCCTTGAAATAGAATGAAGATAGAACCAGTAGACACCACTATAAAAGCAGCAAGCTGCACAACGATAACTTGGGCCGTCTCCATCGGAGAATTGCCCTGCGCAACTTCATGCCGGACTACCAGAATTATGTAGGGGAAGTGGTGTATCGCTAATTTGAAGGCGGCGGCTCGTCAAAGGGGATACCCTGCGCCTCTGCCTCCACGCGGCGAGTGTTCCAGCCGGCCCACTGCTGACGTACCTCCGCTTTACCTTGTTCGAGGCCCTCCGCTTTACCTTGTTCGAGGCCTTGTTCGAGGCCTTGTTCGAGGCCTTGTTCGAGGCCTTCCACTTTGGCTTTTTTAACCTTGCGTTCAAGCCGTTCTTTGTAAAGTTGTGTCAGAAACATAATAGAATCAACTCCTTGAAATAGAATGAAGATAGAACCAGTAGACACCACTATAAAAGCAGCAAGCTGCACAACGATAACTTGGGCCGTCTCCATTGGAGAATTGCCCTGCGCAACTTCATGCCGGACTACCAGAATTGTGTAAGTGATTACCTCCACAGAAAATATTTTAAGGGCAAGATCTACCCATAACCGCCGAATGCTGAGTATCGGAACCCTGTCATCTTTTTTCACTGTCTGTTTTTCCTTTAGTTTAGCATATCCCGCGTGAGGATACAACCATTTTTAATGGTCACGAAAATATACGTATATAAATAGTATACAGACATAATCTATTAATGTCAAATTTTTTTAGGGGCTTTTCTTCCTACCGGTTATAGGGGCAGATTTTGTGCCTGCCCCGTGCCGTGCGTCCCAAGCACACCGCTAAACCGGTGTCAACACAACGTTACGATAGGCAACAGGCCCATGGTCGCCCTGCAACATCAAGGGCCCCGTCGCAGCCTCATTCGCCAACATTGCCCCGCGCGTAGGGCCTACCACCTCAACATCTTCATGAATTACCTGCCCATTCCACACCACCTTGACGAAGGTCGCATTGGCAACCTTCGTGCCGGTCGCATCAAATCGCGGGGCACGGAAGGCAATGTCGTACGCCTGCCACTCGCCCGGAGGCTTGCTGGCATTGACGCGCGGCGGCACACCATCTACCGGTTTGTTATCGAACCAACGACAATACACCCCGCCGCACGTGCCGTATCCGAGCTCCCTCTCGCCCCAGCTGTCTAGTATCTGGATTTCGTATCTGCCCATGAGGTAAACGCCCGAATTGGAGCCTTGTGGCACCATAAACTCGACGTGCAGTTCGCAATCCCCGTATTCGGCTTCGGTGTAGATGTCGGCGGTGCGTCCGGTGAGGCCGTTGTAAAAAATACCTTCACCGGGTACGGTTGCCAGGCGTTTGGCATCGTCTGGGTTGAGCGCGACACCGCCCGCGGCTGCCCATTCATGCTCCGGTGCGCCCCCTCTCGCGAGCCAACCGTCCATGGTGTTACCATTAAAAAGTTGAATTCCGTTTTGAGACATGAAAATTCCTCCCAAAAATTTTATTGACAAATTTTGTAAAATAAGGTATCCTATAATGTACCAAATTAACCCGATTTGTAACGCGATTCACGTGCATACCCCCACCATGTCAGAAAATGGCATAGTTGGAAAGTTCAAAACCAAACAATCAAAAATCGTGCAAGGAAAATTAAAGCGTATGAAACAAGCCGTATTATTTTTAGCATTAGCCCTGCTGATGGGAACGATTGCTATCTGCAAAATTGCGACGCTCCATGCGGATACAGCGGAAGTCGCCACACCGAATACAAAAACCCCCTTTGCCGAAGGGTGCAACAAGTGTCATGCGAACGAACCTGCCTATCAAGAGTGGATGCAGGCTGGGCATTCACACGCCCTTGTCAACCTTCTTGAGGGCACCTATGAGGTGCGCACCTCTTGTCTGAGTTGCCACTCCTCAGGGTATGAAGTCTTCAGCGACCGGGTGTATTCGGGGCATACGTATAACGAAAACACCGCGGTGAATGCAGTCGCCTGTTCTTCGTGCCACTCGCACGCCAGCCAATCGGAACATCTGTTAGTGAAACCGGCGAAAAAATTATGTGTCACCTGCCATAAAATGGACTGCGGGTGTGCCGGTGCTGGCATTGTCCACCAATCTCAATCGGAGATGTTCCTCGGCCGTGAAGGTGCGGGTGTGAAACGGATGCCGTCGCCGCACGTGCGCGCCATGAAGAAGCGGTGTGTCCACTGCCACATGGCAAAGGAAGACCCGACAACTGTGGCAAAGCATGGGGGGCATACCTTCGCCGCGGATTTTTCGGGGTGTAGCCACGCGGGCTGCCACGATAGCGCAGACAACGATATGGCGATGAAACTCCCGCAGTATCGCGCCGAGATTGAGGCGAAGATGCAGGCCGTCAAAGCAATGCTAGACAGTGCTGCGGACAAAACCTCTCAAGCTTACACAGATGCGAAGTTGAACTACGACATGGTGAAAGGCGACAGCGGGTATGGGCTCCACAATATCCCGTATGCCCGCGCCCTACTTGATTATAGTCTTTCACGCCAATCAGAATTGCTCCCTGCTGGGGAGTAAAAAGTAGGGATGATTTTACATTTTGCATCGGGCAAGCACTACCGCACTGCGCGCCCATGAGCGTTTGCAACGGGCAGGCACTGTGGCACTGCCCGTACAGGGCCGGTTGAGTCAGGCACCTATTCGTTTGTCATAGCGCAATTCATTGTGCTACGCCGAGCCCACCCTACATTAATTGCCGCCACTCAACACCGCTTTCAACGGCACATCCGGGTCCTTGGGCAAATAATAGCTTAGCGGATCGCTGACGACTCCGAGTAGCTGCTTCTGAATCGGGTTGCATTTGGCAACCAGTTCCTCCGGCATCGTGATGTAATCCATCGGCTTTACCCAGCGGTAGGCGTATCCCATAAAAATGGTTTTGCGCGGCATCCCCGACCAGTTGTGTCCGATGCCGTGCCATGTCCGTTGTTCAAAGAGGAAGGCATCCCCCGGGGCAACATTCATAGAAATTGCGCCCCGTGCCCAACCCGTTTCCTGGTCGAGTGCCGGTCTGCCTGTTAATCTATTGCTCCCCGGCACGAGCACTGTTGCGCCTGATGCCGGATCAGACTGGTCGCTGATGGCGTAAGCGATCTTGAGCATGATGCGGGGATGCGGCTCCTGCATTTCTGCATGTGAGGTGCCGCCATCGCGGTGCAAGCCGATGCGGTTTTTTACCTCAGCGGGCGGCTCCGCTTTTGAAGGCAGCACAATCAGATGCGACGTGATCATCTGGACATTCCAATTTAGCACGCCGTAAGCAAGTGGGACTGTTTTGTGCCAGTCCAGCAGTTGCAGGAATGCCTCGTGGTGGGTGATGCAATTCCGAAGATTCAACTTACCGCCTGCTTCGAGATTGCCATCGGCTTCCTGTTTGGCGTAGACCTCGTCGACGGCGGCATCAATTTCAGCCACAACATCAGGGGGCAACGCATTTTTTATCAGCAGGTAACCGTTATTCTCAACAAATTCTTTCTGCTCCGGCGTGAAGGCAGCGGCTTCACCATAAACAGCTGTGGTATCCATATATCTGTTTATCCTTTTTTTGTATAGGAAATTTTCTAATTGACACCTTGCAATTAATGTGATATTATACAAAACATACCAAAAATTTCAAAGAGATTTTGTATTAATAAATTGACACCGTCTTCAGCACCTCACATTTTCAGGAACACCCCGCAGCGAAGCATCCAACTGGGTGCCTCCTGGCGCGCCATTCTCCTCGGCACCGTCCTTATCGTCCCGAACACCTACTGGATCCTCGATTCCGCCGGGCAAGGGTATCCGACGACTATCTCCCTCTACTTTAACGTCGTCTTCTGCATCTTTGTGCTCACGGGTGCCAACCTTGTTTTGACGCGGTTCACCTCACGCTTCGCTATCCAACAAGGCGAATTGCTGACGATTTATGTCATGCTGGCGATTGCCTCGTCGCTGGCGGGCCACGATGTCCTTCGCGTCTTAATCCCGATGATTCCGTACGCCTTCTGGTACGCAACGCCAGAAAATGACTGGGCAGACCTGTTTCATCGGTATATCCCAGACTGGATGGCTGTCAAAAACAGAACGTTCTTAACGGAGTATTATCGCGGTGAAACCACCTTTTACCGCTGGGAGGTTGTGGAGGGCTGGCTAACGACAACGCTCGCATGGGGTGGTTTCCTATGTGCCATGGTGTTCCTCATGGTGTGTATTAATAGCCTCGTCCGAAAACAGTGGACCGAACACGAAAAACTGAGCTATCCCATCATCCAACTTCCGCTGGAGTTGACAATTGGCGGGAAAACGAACTTGCTCACCAACAAGCTGATGTGGCTCGGTTTCGGTATCGCCGGGGCAATTGATATCCTCAACGGCCTTCACTATCTTTACCCTACCGTGCCGAGTTTGGGGGGAAGGCTCTACGATTTACGTCCGTTCTTTACCCAGAAGCCGTGGAGCGCCATCGGCTGGAGTCCCATCGCCGTATTTCCGTTCGCTGTGGGCCTCGCCTTCTTTATTCCGTTGGACCTGTCCTTTTCCTGCTGGTTTTTTTATCTTTTCTGGAAGGCAGAGCGCATCTTTGGCGATGCTTTGGGCGTTCACGGCATGCCGAACTTCCCGTTTACAGACGAGCAATCCTTTGGAGCGTACATAGGCCTGTTTGTCATCGCAATTATTGCAACGCGCAAACATCTTGCACAGGTGGGCCGAAAGTTGTTTAAAAACAACCGACGTGAAGATATAAGCCAAAAAGGCTCCGACGAGAAACGCCAAGGCACGTTCATGCCAAGCCAAGCGAATCGAAGCACCAGACAGGAAATTGATGATTCGGCTGAACCGATGTCCTACCGCGCTGCGGTGCTGGGGCTCATCGCGAGTTTCCTCTTTATCGGAGGATTTTGTAAAATCGCGGGGATGTCCGTATGGGCAATCTTGGTATTTTTCGGCATCTACTATGCTATCTCTACTGCCGTGACGCGGATGCGCGCTGAACTCGGTTCACCTGTCCACGACTTGCACTTCATCGGCCCCGATGAGATGATGCCGCGCATTTTTGGCACGCGCCTGCTTGGCACACAAAACCTGACGATGATGGCATACCTCTTCTTTTGCAATCGGGCATACCGCGGGCATCCAATGCCACACATCTTAGAGGGGTTTAAGTTGGCAGAACGCACCGGGATTTCCAATCGAAGGTTGCTGATTGCGATGTGCATCGCTATTGCGCTCGGCACGTTCGCCTCCTTCTGGTCGTTCTATCATATCTCTTACATTGAGGGGGCGCGCGATTGGTTTGCAGGACGGCCGTTTAATCGACTTCAAAGCTGGATCACTTCCCCCAGAGCCCCGGATGTACCAGCGATTATCGCAATGGGTATCGGTTTCCTGATTACCGGTTTCCTGATGGTGATGCGGATGCGGCTCTTTTGGTGGCCCTTTCATCCTGCGGGGTTCGCTATCTCCAGCAGCTGGTCGATGAATGTGTTCTGGTTTTCGATCTTCGTGAGTTCTGCCATCAAGTGGATTATCCTTCGGCATGGCGGTGTCAGCGCGCACCGGAAGTTGATACCGTTTTTCCTGGGGCTCATCTTAGGTGAGTTTATCGTCGGCAGCGTCTGGAGCCTCATTGGCATCACAACAGATCGTCCGATGTATCGTTTTCTGTTTTAATCTTTCCGTCGCGGAATGACGCGGAATGACGCGGATTTCTTTCGTCTGAATCGCGGATTTGCGCGGATTACACAGATTACGCGGATTTCTTTCGTCTGAATCGCGGATTTGCGCGGCTGACACGGAATGACGCGGATTTTTCTCGTCTGAATCGCGGATTTACGCGGATTACACAGAATGACGCGGATTTTGGGGGCTTCGCGGTTTAACATTTTTGGTAACTGGCTATTAATTTCTTTGTAGGGGTAGGCCTTGTGCCTACCCTTCCTATGTAGGGGTAGGTCTTGTGCCTACCCTTTAGCACTGTAAGGGCAGTATGTGTATAGATACGCAGGCCTCCCCAGATGCTAAGCCCCAGAGGGGCGACATGTGTATCACCTCTATGTGCTTAGGGCCGCGGCGCAGCTGACCCGCAAGAAAACAAGGGTAGGCACAAGGCCTACCCCTACAGAAAAGAAAATAATCGCAAGCTGCCGAAGATGCTCACCCGCAAGACACCCCAAAATCCGCGTAAATCCGCGATTCAGACGAAAAAAAAAGCAGGGCAGCGAACCGAAGTTCACCGCCCCGCCTTGGTTAGGTTAGTTAGAATATTCCCTGAATCTTAATCTTGAGCTTTCAAATTACCCCACGTCGTCGTGAGTTTATTCGCAGCACCAATATGCCCGCGCAAGCGAGTCGCACCCGTCAGACGCTGACGATGCCCGTCAAACGAAACATCCTCTAGCTGATAATAGTAGACAATGTTCGGTTTGGCAGTCTTGTCGGTGTAACTGTAAGTGGTCTTCTCACCTGTGGTACCCGCACCTCGAATCATCGTGGGATTGATGACCACAAACGCACCCGTCTTCGTCGCACTCCGCAGAATGTTAAACCCTGCATTGTTCAACTCCGACTGGGTCGTCCATTTGATAACTACACCAGCATCCGTACGTTTGGGTAAGAAACTTGACAAAGACACTGGCAAAGCAGTACCTGGATAGTAGCCCGGTGTGCCGATATCGTCTGCAATACCGTAGTAGGTGTCGCTCGGAATCTGGATCAGTTGCTCGGAACCTTTCGCGCTAACCCAGTTGTCTGTTGCAACTCTGCTGTCATAGTAGCGGATAAGCGAGATACGTTGCTCCGGATTACCAATCTTGTCCGCTGTCAACAGCTCCGCACCAATCGTCACTGTGTCGGTGGGAGTGCCTGTCAACGCCACATCTTTGCCGAACAACTCCAACGTGAACCCTTTCATGCTCAGCATCGAAAACCGGCTATTGTCAACCTCTAACGCTTGCCGCGCACCTCCGCTGTCGGTCCACAAGAGCATCACGCGCTGGGAGTTGAGCGGCTGCGGTGCAGAACCACGACGCGTCGCAATCAGGAGCGTCTGGTTCGGGCCAATAATGTAACCGTTAGGCAGATTGATAGTGACATTCTGACGGGAATCCACATCAGTGCCCACATTTTCTATTCGCAGATGCCAATCATTAAGGTTGATACCTTGGGTAGCCGAACTATTGCGAAGCTCTATCCATTGCGGATAACGCCCGCCATCGGAGACTACCATAATCTCACTGATGGTAACTGCACCACCAGCAAGATCGCCCGGTTTTTCCTTGAGTGCATCATTCGGGAAACCAGGCGTGCCACCATTGGCTGCCGTGTTACCCGCACTCCTGTCATACCCTAGCCCGGTGTAACCTGCCACAACCCACACGTTGTCTGTGTCAAAACCTTTATCGGCCTTATTACGCCTATAGACTTTGTTCTTCTCAAACCCTGCTGCGTTACCGGCAATCGCGTTGCCGTTCCCTGCGGGCGTGGCCTTGAGGGGCCAAATATTGGTGCTCAACGCAGGATCGGGTTCGAAGAGGTTACCACTGATATCGGCGATCTTGTCAGGGGTGCGATCCTTATCATTCCCGCTGCGCAGCACTAACAAGAGCTTGTCGCCACTATCAGGCAGATTCTCCACAATCATCTCGCTCCCCGCCTCATAGAACATCGCATCCGTCTGGAGACCGTGCTTTTCCTGATCGGCTGCCGCAGTTATACCACCAGAATCCGCAAACTTTTTGCCGCGCGCCAAAGGCGTGGTCAACGGATCTTTCTTCACTACAAGCAGTATCTTGCCTGCACCGAGGTTGATATCGAAATTGCCGAATCTCACCAAAGGCTCTTCCGTACCCTTCGCAGTGATAACGTTCAAACGCCAGTTTTTGAGATTCGCTGCACTCTTGGCGCGGAGCTCTATCCAAAAGTTGTCTGGCGTCTCTGTATTGTACCCTATCTCGTTGATGATAACAGGCCCATACGTAATATTGGTTCGCTGTGCCGCCGTTATCTGCGTGGCAGGTTTCGCACCCGGGGTCGCAATACGATTGGACGCAATATTGAGTGTAGGAGTAGTGCTGGCCTCCCAACTACCAGAAAGCGTGCCATTATTCACACCCTTCAAGGCACCACCCTCAACCTTCGCATTGTCGATATTAATTTTACGGCGCATGGAAATCAGCGGCACAACATCAGCACCTGCCGTCTCCTCAGTCGCAGCCACGGCCACTGTTCGACCACCTTGGCCCGGCACGGCCCATTTGCCATTCCCCAAGTTACCTACGGTATCAACCGCATTGTCATCGGCAGAGAAAGTGCCGCTGAGGGCTGGCGTGATCTTCAACTGGTAATTGGACAATTCAATCGCATCACCTGCATTGTAAATCTCAATCCACTGGCTAAACTTCGGATCGGCTTGACTCAGATCGCTACCCCACATGATTTCAGTGATGATGGGACCTTTGGTGGCAGGCGTTCTCGTGTCAACCAATTCAATTGTACCACCGTTGGTGTCGGGACCTAACAAGTTTTCTAAGTTCGGCAAGTGCGCTGTAGGATGAAACCCCTTCGCTAAGCCGGTGTTGGAGATAGACGCACCTTCATGTGCTAGCACAACAAAACCTTTTGCGTCAACCGGTACTGCTGGCAAAGCACGCGTACCTTTGGTTGGCACACCCAAAGTGGCAGCGAGACTAATGATGGAGACATTTAACGTATTCGATAGTAGGTTCGGGTTACCTGCAATGTCCATCGTTGCACCCGCAGGCACCGTTATCATGACATCGCCATCATAATCCACAGGCGGCGTGATGGTCGCTTTGTAGACTTTGAAGCCTGAAGAGTGTTTGACTAGCCCTATATCCGCATTTGACTTCCCAGGAAATTCTGCATCCCGATGGTCTAAACCTATCAGCGTCGGGCCCTCGACCGTCCAGCCTGCCTGGTTCGCGGCTACCCCCGGTCCAGTGATCTTGATGTCAGCAGCCTCGAAGCCTTGCGTGGTATCCGCAAGGACACCGTCAGCTTTGGTTCCAATCCCATAATTGAAAAATAGGAATTCCACATCAAAGGGCCCAGTCACATCTTCAGTCTCGGTAACATCCACATTGGCATCTGTCTTTGCAAAATCACCCGTTGTAAAGTCCATCGGTGCTGTGCGTAAATCATTAGTAGAATGAGTATCAGGCTTTATCAAGCCGGTGATTCTCACGCTCGCCTTTATAGTATCTATGAGATACTTAAGGCCATCGTGAATATAAGCCGTTCCTCTGGGTCTCGGCCACGGTGGATCCGGGTTACTATCACGCATGTTCCAATAAAATTGGTTAATCTTAGCATGAAAGTCCCCCTGACCGGGTGCAAATTTGTCTGCTGGAGTGCCGGCACCGTGTATGTAATTAGTATCAGCATCGGCAACATAGGCTTTGGTGTCCGCGGCCGAGCCATTGGCAAAACCAATCCCATCACCGAAGCAGTCGTCACCCGCTTGCACGGTGTATTTGAAATAGACTATCGCGTTATTGGATTCGGCATCGGTTGCCGGTTTATCGTAGACTGCGTGTGGTTTGAGCATTCCATCGGACAACTCACCGTCGAAATTTAGCCTCAGGGCCGGATTGCCCACAACGGTCACAGCCATGTCAAATGTCACCTTAACCTTTATCTCATCGCCCACCTTGAAGAATTTAACGGCTTGGCCCTCTCCTAAGGAGTCCTTGAGGGAGTACCCCGGCCGAACAAGAAGAGTACCGGTCTGCCCTCCTACTAGATCTGCCCTAGTTGCAGACTCGTCCCAATCTCCAAGTAAATTTTGGCGTGCATAGGCATAGAGGGATTTGCCAGACTGTGTGCCCTCAGGTATTATCTCAACTGTGGTTACCGTCGGTGCAACCGCCTGCACTGCCATCGGTGCTGCCAGGGTAGCAACGCCGGCAAGCAGCAGTAACACGAGAAACTTGGTCATGAAAGAATTTTTTAAAGTATTAGTATTCATCAGTTACCTCCTTAAATACTAATTGTTCGCTAGCTTAATCTGAAAATAGGAAAACCGTCGGATGCTGCCCACGGTTTTTCGGTATGTTAGAGAACATGGGCGAAGAGATTTTCCCTGAATTCGGTTTCGGAAACAAAACCGCCCGCAACGAACTCCTCGGTTTGAGACGAAGAGGGTGCGGGCGCGAAGATGCGCCGACCGTGGCGGTCGACAGAGATTGCTTGTGAAGTTTTATAGGGATTATACTTAACGTATGTGAATGCGGGGGGGGGTAAACCGACCTGTAAGCTCACATCATCCAAAACGTGTGAACACGCGAACCGCACCTTGCAAGTATACGACCCCCCAAGCCTCTTGGGGTGGCGCGTTTGTTGCAGGCACTTTTCTTTTACATTGAGGGTTTTATCAAACTTTTTATGGTTCATTGGCGTTCATACATTTTTGAGGGAAAAACTTACTGGTTGTGGTTCCACCTTGTAACATAGAATAACGTCAGACACGCGGGCGCGGTTACAGACTGACCGCTTAGATGCGCGTGAGTCTTTCTTTATCCTTGAATATTATACGACAAAAAGTTTAAAATGTCAAGACTTTTTTCGATTCTGAATGCACGGATTTACGCGGATGACGCGAAATGACGCGGATTTCTTTCGTCTGAATCGCGGATTTACGCGGATTACGCAGAATGACGCGGATTTTGGGGGTGTCGTCGCGGGGCTGCATCTTTGGGAAGGGGAGGGGAGGTTCGGCTGAATGCACGGTGCTTAGGGCGCGGTTGACCCACAAGAAAACAGGGTAGGCACAAGGCCCACCCCTACAAGAAAAGAATTTAATGGCACTTTACCGAAAATGCTGAATAGAGAGGGCCCCAAAATCCGCGTAAATCCGCGATTCAGACGAAAAAAAGCCGCGTTTATCTGCGTCATCCGCGATACTCCGCGATTCAGATGAAAGCACCGCGCTTAGGGGCGCGGCACAGCTGACCCACAAGAAAACAGGGTAGGCACAAGGCCTACCCCTACAAGAAAAGAAATTAATAGCAAGCTACCGAAAATGTTGAATGGAGAGGGCACCCCAAAATCCGCGTAAATCCGCGCTATCCGCGTAAATCCGCGATTCAGACGAAAAAAAACCGCGGCACAGCTCACCCCAAGAAAACAGGGTAGGCACAAGGCCTACCCCTACAAGAACAAAGGGTAGGCACAAGGCCTACCCCTACAAAAGAAATTAATAGCCAGTTACCGAAGATGCTGAACCGCGAGGCACCCCAAACTCCGCGTCATTCCGTGCAATCCGCGTGCGTAAATCCGCGATTCAGATGAAAGCAAACACGCCGCAAGTACGCCGCAAATCTCGGGCGGGGAGACACCGCCCCTACGCGCAGGATAAAAAAAACTTGCATATTTTTACGTTTTTGCTATAATATAATTTCAAAATACCAAATTAACCGTGATTGGTGTTGTTTTTCAGTAGAGATTTTTCATGCAACCACACACAAAAAACGAAAGGAGAATCCGGTCATGCAAGCATTTGAGTACATTGCCGCGAGAACGGTACCGGAAGCCGTTGCCTTGCTTGACGAAAAGGGAGAAAAGGCACGTATCTTAGCAGGCGGTACTGACCTCATCGTTCAGGTGAGGGAGGCACGGCGAGATGTTGACTGGATGATTGACATCAAAGCTATCCCCGAGGTGAATGTATTAGCCTATGATGCCGAAGCCGGGCTAACGCTGGGCGCAGCAGTACCCTGTTATCAGATTTATGCAGAAGCAGACATCTGCGATGCGTATCCGGGGATCATCGATGCCACCAAAATTATCGGTGGCACGGCAATTCAGGGACGCGCCGGTGTCGGCGGTAACCTGTGTAACGCCTCCCCTGCTGCGGATTGTATACCGCCCCTGATTGTGCTAAACGCCACCTGCGTCATTGCTGGCCCGAACGGCGAACGCGACATCCCTGTTGAAGCGTTCTGTACCTCCCCCGGGCAGACAGCACTCGAAAAGGGGGAAATGTTAGTCGCGCTGAAGATACCGGCACCACAAAACAATTCGAGCTCTTTTTATCTCCGGTTTATTCCGCGCAATGAGATGGATATCGCCGTTGTGGGTGCCGGGGCATCTGTGACGCTTGACGATGCGAAACAGACGATTGTTTCTGCCCGCATTGCCCTGGCTGCTGTTGCGCCGACACCACTCTTCGCAGAGGAAGCCAGCGCGTTGCTCGCCGGCCGCGAGCTCTCTGACGAAGCCATTGACGCGGCTGCCCAAGCTGCCCAAGCCATCGCGCGCCCCATCAGCGACATGCGGGGCACCGCCGAACAGCGAACACACCTCGTTGGCGTGCTCACCCGGCGCGCATTAAACGGCGCAATTCAGAGAGTATTAGATGCCTGATACCTTAACCTTCTTTCGCTCCATCGGAGTGATATGTCTATAGAAAAAAGGAACCCACACTATGGCGATAAAATCGCATGTTCAAACGACAATTAATGGCGAAACCGTGGAATTCCTCTGCGAATCCAGACAAAGCCTATTGGAAGTCCTCAGAGATGAACTCCACCTCACGGGTGCCAAAGAGGGATGCAACAACGGGAATTGTGGGGCTTGCAGTGTCATACTAGATGGCAGGCTCGTCAATTCATGCCTCGTTCTCGGTGTAGAGACAGAAGGCAAATCTGTCGAAACTATCGAAGGGCTTGCGGCTCCTGACAAACTGCATCCTATCCAAGATGCGTTTTTAGAAAACGCCGCGCTCCAATGCGGAATCTGCACACCCGGCTTTATCATGAGTACTAAGGCACTGCTGGATAGCAACCCGAATCCAACTGAACACGAAATTCGGTACTGGTTAGCGGGGAACCTGTGTCGCTGTACCGGCTACGATAAAATCGTCAGAGCGGTGCAGGATGCCGCCAAAGCTTCTGCTTAACCGCTGCGCTTCTTGTACGCGTGGTTTCTAACCGCGCAAAGGCACATCATAGCCAACGGCAAAACCGGTTACGCCGAGGAGTGTTTGTTTGCTAAACCTTCTTGACCGGACGCTTGGCGAATTGTTTAAAAATGAATCGGAGGCATAAACGTCATGTCTGAAAAAAAAGAATATAAAGTCATCGGCACCCGGCCCATCCGCCATGACGGTGTCGACAAAGTCACTGGCCGCGCGCTTTACGGGGCAGATTTTCAAATCGCAGGGCTCCTGCACGGCAGAGTCCTCCGGAGCCCACACGCCCACGCGCGAATTGTATCTATTGACACCAGCCGTGCCGAAGCCTACCCCGGCGTTAAAGGCATTGTCACCGCACAAGACTTGCCTGACCCGGCGGACAAAGTCGCAGACCTGGGCGAAGGCGCAGTCAATCTCAAATACCTCTGTGATAACATCTTAGCGCGCGATAAGGTGTTGTACAAGGGGCACGCCGTTGCCGCTGTCGCTGCGACGAGCCCACACATCGCGGAAGAAGCTTGCACGCTCATTGATGTGGCATACGAGGTGCTCCCACCTGTCTTAGAGGTGCGCCAAGCAATGGAGCCGGATGCACCGCTCCTGCACGAAAACCTAAAAACCACCTCACTGGGGGAAACAGCTGACGAACCGAGCAACGTTGCAAGCCATCTCCAATACAAAAAGGGCGCTCCTGAGAAAGGGTTCGCCGAGGCGGATGTCGTTATTGAACGGGAGTTCGTTACAGGCACCGTCCATCAAGGCTATATTGAACCGCACAACGCCACGGCACTTTACAACCCCGATGGCCATTTGACGATTTGGTGTAGCACACAAGGGGCGTTTACTGTCCGTGAACAGGTCGCCGAAATTCTCCAGTACCCCATTTCCAAAATTAAGGTTGTCCCCATGGAAATTGGTGGCGGTTTCGGCGGCAAGATTAGCGTCTACATTAAACCTGTCGCCGCGCTGCTCGCCATGAAAACAGGTAAACCGGTTAAGGTGCTGATGAACCGTACCGACGTATTTGAAGGCACGGGCCCGACACCCGCGTCCTACATTCGCGTCAAAATGGGTGCTACCAAAGCAGGAAAGGTGACAGCTGCCGAGGCGTATCTCGCTTTTGAAGCAGGGGCGTACCCCGGCTCTCCTGTTGGCCCCGGCGCAATGTGCATCTTTGCACCTTACAATATTGAGAACGTCCTCATTGACGGCTACGATGTCGTTGTGAATAAACCGAAAACCGCCCCTTACCGCGCCCCCGGGGCGACGAACGCCGCTTTCGGTTCCGAGACAATTCTCGACGAGCTCGCGGAAAGGTTAGAAATCGACCCGCTTGAAATCCGGTTGATGAATGGGGCCAAAGAGGGTGACCGGCGCGCGGACGGGCCGATTTACCCCCGCATCGGCTATATTGAAACGGTTGAAGCGGCAAAACAGCATCCGCACTATGCAGCACCGAATGGGAAGAAACATCACGGCCGCGGCGTCGCTTCCGGGTTCTGGTTTAATATCGGCTTGGAGTCCAGCGTGACGATTAACGTCAACGTCGATGGCACAATTAACCTCGTTGAAGGCTCCACAGACATCGGCGGCACACGCGCTTCCATCGCGATGCAAGCGGCGGAAGTACTCGGTATCCCTGCCGAATCGGTTAACCCAAGCGTTGTTGATACGAATTCTGTCGGTTACACTGCCGTGACTGGCGGTAGCCGCACAACGTACGCGACCGGCTACGCCGCCTATGAAGCCGCACAAGATGTCAAGCGGCAGATGATTGCTCGCGCCGCCAAACTCTGGGAAGTTGACGAAGCTAATGTGCAGTTTGCAGATGGCGAATTTTCATGCATTAACGGGAAAGAGGAGCAGATTAGTTTCCGCGACCTGTGCGCACGGCTCGGCGAAACCGGCGGGCCGGTTGTCGGCAGCGGCACAGTGAATCCCGGTGGTGCTGGCGGCGCATTCGCAACCCACGTGGTGGATGTGGAAGTGGACGAAGAGACCGGCAAGGTTGAAATTCTACGCTACACCGCAACGCAGGATGCAGGAAAAGCCATCCATCCGAGTTATGTTGAAGGGCAGATCCAAGGTGGTGTTGTCCAAGGTATCGGTTGGGCATTGAATGAAGAATACATCTACGATGCTGAAGGCACGATGACCAATGCCAGTTTCCTCGATTACCGAATGCCAACCTGCTTGGATTTACCGATGATAGACACTGTTATCGTTGAGGTTCCGAATCCGGGGCATCCCTATGGTGTGCGCGGTGTCGGCGAAGTGCCGATTATTCCGCCACCGGCTGCCATCGCCAACGCCATCTATGATGCAGTCGGCATTCGGATGACAGAACTCCCGATGTCTCCCGAGCGGCTTCTGAAAGCGATAGGCACAATCTAAGTGGTAGGAGCCATCTCCGAATCGCGATATCTGTAAGGGCGGATGTCTGTATCCGCCCACTGCGAAATTTCTCCGCAAGGAACGTTAAAAAATGCCACATGTAGCCATTCCATCCCTCCTACGTAACCTCACAGACGGCGAAGAGAGTGTCACACTCCCCGGTACCACTATCCGCGAAGTGATTGATAATTTAGAGCACCGCTACCCGGGCATGAAAGCCCGGTTGTGTGAGGCAGATCGTATTAAGCCCGGCATTGCCGTGTATGTCAACGGCATTCTCACCCGAGGTGCCATCCGCGAACGGATTGCGGAAGACGCAGAGATCCATTTCCTCCCTGCCATAGGCGGTGGTATGTCAGAACCTCTACCACATCAGGATTCTGAATTAACTTGATACACATCATCATCTGCGCTATTCGGTCGAATGGATAAATCTGTTGCAGTCGCGTGCGATTTCCCCAAAAGCCGCGACAAACGTTCGCAATTGTGCTAAATTTAGGTAATAACCCCGAAAATTCGTAAAAAAGTAAGAAATTCGTAAAAAAAGTGCAATTTTTCGGTAAATTATGCATTTTTTTTCAATTTTAATTTGACAAACCCCTTTTTAGCGTGTATAATTAACATTACCTTTTGACAAGAAAGGTGAAGTTGTTCTTTGAAAGTTAAATAGTGAACGTGACGTGCCGATTTACAGCTTGTGAGTGCACTTCGATTCGTTGAAGATGTACTTCAATACTTTTATGGAGAGTATGATACCGGCTCAGGACGAACGCTGGCGGCGTGGATGAGGCATGCAAGCCGAACGAGAAACTGGGCTTCGGCCCGGTGGAAAGTGGCGAAAGGGTGAGTAACGCGTGGGTAATTTGCCTCTGAGATGGGGATAACAACCGGAAACGGTTGCTAATACCAAATA
This sequence comes from uncultured Poribacteria bacterium, assembly GCA_958295855.1. Taxonomy (GTDB): domain Bacteria; phylum Poribacteria; class WGA-4E; order WGA-4E; family WGA-3G; genus CATQHH01. The sequence continues at coordinate 4,596,360 of OY282383.1, forward strand.
CGATTGGAGAGACTTAGGTTTCTTCAATGAAAGGTGGCTTCGGCTGCCGCTCGGAGATAAGCCCGCGTCCTATTAGCTAGTTGGTGTGGTAATGGCGCACCAAGGCAACGATGGGTAGCTGGTCTGAGAGGATGGTCAGCCACATTGGGACTGAGACACTGCCCAAACTCCTACGGGAGGCTGCAGTCGAGAATATTTCGCAATGGGGGGAACCCTGACGATGCGACGCCGCGTGGGGGATGAAGGCTTTCGAGTCGTAAACCTCTGTGTTACGGGATGAATTGGCCGATGCCGATAAAGCACCGGTTTTGACGTTACCGTAGTAGAAAGCCCCAGCTAACTACGTGCCAGCAGCTGCGGTAATACGTAGGGGGCAAGCGTTGTCCGGAATCACTGGGCGTAAAGCGCGCGCAGGCGGTGGGGTAAGTCAGACGTGAAAGGGTTCGGCTCAACCGGACCATTGCGTTTGATACTGCCTCACTTGAGTCTAGAAGAGGAAAGTGGAATGTATGGTGTAGCGGTGGAATGCTTAGATATCATATAGAACACCCGTGGCGAAGGCGGCTTTCTGGTCTAAGACTGACGCTCATGCGCGAAAGTTTGGGGAGCAACCGGGATTAGATACCCCGCTAGTCCTTACTGTAAACGATGGGTACTAAGTGTAGGGGGTGTTGATTCCCTCTGTGCTGTAGCTAACGCATTAAGTACCCCGCCTGGGGAGTACGGCCGCAAGGTTAAAACTCAAGGTAATTGACGGGGGGCCGCACAAGCGGTGGAGCATGTCGCTTAATTCGACGCAACGCGAAGAACCTTATCCAGGGCTTGACATCGCAGTGACCGCCATAGAAATATGGTTTTCCTTCGGGACACTATGACAGGTGCTGCATGGCTGTCGTCAGCTCGTGTCGTGAGATGTTGGGTTAAGTCCCGCAACGAGCGCAACCCTTGTCTTTAGTTGCCAACAGGTAATGCTGGGGACTCTAAAGAGACCGCTGGTGATGAGCCAGAGGAAGGTGGGGATGACGTCAAGTCCGCATGGCCCTTATGCCCTGGGCTGCACACGTGCTACAATGGCCGGTACAGAGGGATGCCAAACCGCGAGGTGGAGCCAATCCCAAAAAGCCGGCCCCAGTTCGGATTGCAGTCTGCAACTCGACTGCATGAAGTTGGAATCGCTAGTAATCGCGAATCAGCAGGTCGCGGTGAATACGTTCCCGGCCCTTGTACACACCGCCCGTCACGCCATGGGAGTTGGTAGCATTCGAAGCGGGTGACCCAACCCTCCGGGGAGGGAGCTCTCGAAAGTGAAACCGATGACCGGGGCGAAGTCGTAACAAGGTAGCCGTAGGGGAACCTGCGGCTGGATCACCTCCTTTCTAAGGAGCATTAACAGATGTATTCTCACACAGTATATCTGTTCAGACGCTCTTTACCTTACAAGGCGCACACTGAAACTATTTAACTTTCATGAACATCTTTCTAAAGGGAATGCCAACAGTTTATTTTCCAAATTGCTCTTATATTCTCATCCGAATTTTCCTCGGTGCTGTGTTCACAAAAGGAGAATTTTAAACATGTGGCAAACCTTGCTATCTAGCAAAGGCTTTCTGGCGGGACTCATCATCTGCATCCTGCTTATCGCGGGCAGTCTTGTCTATCAAGAAAGCGTCAACCGCGACATCCGAGAAGACGAGGCGCGAACCCGGCGGTTTCTGCAGCAGCTAGAAAATAAAAAAGAGACTCGCACCGCACAAGATGCAGGCGGTTTGACAGACTCCGAGACACTTGAACCCGCAGAAATGCTTGTTGCATCCGATGACGCTCAAACGATGCCTGAAGAGACAGAGGCGTTACCTAGTGACGGTGCCGCGCGCATTGATACGGCGGATGTGTTCTTTTTTAGCGATACCGCCGAGGAAGAGCCCACCGAGGTGCCTGTCTCGCCTTATGGCTTCGGTCCCTATCCTGAAGTGCCGGTAGGATTTCCAAGCAGTCCGTTTCCAGCCCCCTCTGCAAACCATGAATTGATGAGACGCGTTTGGATAAAACTTCTCTCTCAGGGTATCAACGTTGTAGGTACAAATATGGAGGACGGTTTGGTATACCCAGTCATCAAAGGGACGGCCTATGTTAAATGGAAGTCGTATTGGCGGCCGACCGGGAAAGTCACATATATCAGCAACGTTATAGCGCATCCCGAAGATGGCGCCCGCCTGAATGCCATCAGATTTGAAAAGGGAAAATCCCTTACCAAGGCGGATGTGCCTCCCGACATAAAACTCGTCTCTTTTGAAGAAGCGGCTATAAATCCCTATACATTTCTCAATTTACCACAAGGAGGTAAACAATGAAAAGAATATTGTCCTATCTTTTAAAGGAAAATCGTATGTTAACGAAAAAAAACATTCTTGTAGCAGGGGGTTTCTGCCTCCTCATAGGGGCTGTTTTCCTTTATCTACACAACCCACTCGAAAAATCAGCGAAGCCACACCTTAAAAAGCTTTACGCCCTTTCTGGTGAACTGACCCCAGCACAAAAGCAAGAATATATTGAGACAATGGCTGCCATTCAAACCATTCATAATCAAACGCCACTCCCAACTGAGGAAGCCCAACGGGTGTTGCAACACTCCTATGCGCTCAGCAGGTCAAATCCTGAACTTCTTAAATTAGGCGATATGATAGAGGCTAAGACGCACGGGCATACCCACGAGCACAGTTTAACCGAACAAGAAAGGATACAGAAAAGGCTTGATGCAATTGACGCAAACATTGCACACTTTGAGAAACATGTGGCAGACGGGGATGTCTCACCCGAAAATGCAGCGAACTTTCTTAACTTTCTCAGAACGATACGCAGGAATACTGCGAATCCTGTTCTGACAGAATTGGAATACGCCCAACAGCTTATGGAAGTCCGAAAGACAGACCCGGAAGTTATAGGGCTTAGGACGAACCTTCTTACCCGCGAGATTACAAATATCTATCCGAATATGATTACGATTCGGAAACGGAGAGAACATCATCCTGATGGAACCGTCCGAGAAGTCTCTACAGGACACTTTTTCCATTTTACAGACCCGAAAATCCAGCGAGATGTTGAAGCCTATTTGGACAAACTGAGCAAACTGCCGCCCGGTGCCCCGTCACCCCCACAGCCAGAACATGATGGACTTCGATTTCAGGTGGTTTACAAAGATAGCTACCCCTTTGCAACAACAGCACAAGAAGGAACTAAATCACTGCAACCGAGCACTAAAGAACAAGAGGAAACACGTTTTGACAATCCTACACCGACAACAATCGTACATGATGCACCTCCTGAACCGAGCACGCCTGCCATGGAGGATGCTGATGGAGACGCTCGCTACACGGATGCAGAAGTGTTTAGACGTGCAATTGAATCACTTGAAAATCCTGAATTAGAGGCGGAACTTTGGAATTTTTTAGAGTCGCTCACTGAAGACTCGCCTACAGAGGCAAACACGGATTTAGAATCGTATTTTGAAGATGTGTTCATTCCTGACACACAACTTGACGACAACGGGTCCAAGGATTTCTTAAGCAATCCAATACCAAAACCAAAGGACTTTACGCCAGAACGTTTTGAAAATGCCTTACGGACTTTGGAAGAGAAAGGCATGCGCAGCCTTGAAAAAACAGACCCCGACATGGCAAAGTACCTTAAACAACTTATTGATTTAGAACCCACAAATCGCTAATCCGTTAAAAGTATGCTTGGGCTACAATTAAAAGTATGCTTGGGCTACAATCTGATTCTCTTGGTGGTGTCCTAACCAAAGGAGTATCATGAACATGTGGCATACGTTGCTATCTAGCAAAGGCTTTCTCGTCAGTTTGATCATCTGCCTCCTGCTTATCGCGGGCAGTCTTGTCTATCAAGAAAGCGTCAACCGCGACATCCGAGAACGAGAAACGAGCACCCGGCGGTTTCTGCAGCAGCTAGAAACCAACGACCCTGCTCGCACAACATCGCCATCTGAAAATACAGACATTGACACAGTGGGACAAACGGATGCACCTGTCGTAACCGACGACACCCGCGAAATGATGTCTGAAGAGACGGATGGATTACCTATAGATGATGCCGAGTTCGTTGACGCAGACGTGGGGCTGTCTCTTGAGGAAACACCTGAAACCGGCGATGCTCCTGTCTCTCCGTATGGGGTTTCACCTTACGGCTTCGGACCTTATCCGGAAATCCCAGCAGGTTTTCCTGAAAACCTTAGGCCTGTATGGACCTGGTCTGAAGAGAAGTTAGAGAGAATAGTGGGAAAACAAAAGAACTTTGAGTTGATGCATAGAGTTCTCATAAAACTCTGGAATCAAGGAGATCAAGATTTCGTAGGAGTCACTCGAGGTGATGACAATGGTAAGGTCTACCCAATCTATCCGGGCGTTACCTACGTAGCTTGGCGCGAAGTGAAGGATCTGCATGGAAAGGTGCATCGATACCCGGGTTTTGCCTTATCGGGACCAGACGTTCCCAGACTCAGCCGAGTTGATTTTGCTGAAGGTAGAGGATATCCTCCTCATGTTACTGTACTTGACCGCGAAACGACAGGAATTGAGCCTTATCAATTCCTGGGTTTACAAAGGCGGTAAAATATGTGAGTGCTAGCGTGTCAGTATTCACAGCTCCTGTCCACTATGATGCGCCTTCTATTTTTCATTCCGCTTATTGTAATTGACTTTATTAAGTAGAGCCTAAAAGCCATCGTTGTCTTTTGACATCGGCGGCTTTCTTTTTTTCTCGCTCGCAACCTCTTTAGCCCCAGCGGGGCGACAGGTGTATAGCCGCGCGTGCCTACCCTCCCCCTTAGCCCCAGCGGGGCGACAGGCGTCTAGTATTTAGGGGGCCCCGTTCAACCCAACCTATAGGCTTTCTCCCTTATATTTTCATGCCCGAAGCGGAGAGACACATACCGCCCCTACGGGGATTTGGACGCGGGCCGCGTCGCGCGGCTATACACATACCGCCCCGCTGGGGCTTTGGATATGGGCCGGGTCGCGATACTATACACATACCGCCCCGCTGGGGCTTTGGACGTGGGACGCGTCGCGATGCTCCTCTTTAGCCCTGTCAGGGCGACATGTGTATAGCCGCGCGTGCCTATCCTCCTCTTTAGCCCCAGCGGGGCGACATGTGTCGACTAAAAACCAAAAATGAATGGGAGGATGGAGGTGTTCATTGTCTGAATCGCGGATTACGCAGATTACGCAGATTAACGCGGATTTTAAGAGGGTGTTTTTGTAAAGTCACGTCACGCTACGAATAGGAACAACCTGATTCTATCAATTAAGTTCGTTAGCATACCGCGAAAAAGCGATTAATAGTCTATTTCTTAACAAATTAATTTGACAAACCCCTTTTCAGGGTGTATAATTAATAGTGTGTTTTGACAAAAAGGCCAAGTTGTTCTTTCGCAAACGTCTCTCCTCTCCAAAGCACTCCTTGTGGGCTTATAGCTCAGACGGTTAGAGCGCGCGCCTGATAAGCGCGAGGTCTCTGGTTCGATTCCAGATAAGCCCACCTTTTCCTATCCCCATTTTAATTTTCATAAAGGTAAACTTGATGCTAACAACACTCATCCGCCGAGAACTGCTTGACAATCTGATGACATTCCGCTTCGCGGCAGCAGTCTTCGTTATGTTGCTGCTTGTGGTGGCGAATACCGCTGTGCTCATCAAGGACTACGAGCGGCGGTTAGCAAACTACAACACCGCTGTCAAAACGCATCAGCAGAAAGTACGGGAGAGGAAAACCTATTCGGCGGGAGACTTGAACGTCGACCGGGCACCGAATCCGTTGAGTATCTTCAATGTTGGGTTGGATAAACGATTGGGTAACCAAGTAGCCGTTCATCACGGGTTTGTGCCGACGCTTTGGGATGCCAAGATGCACGGGTCGGATACTACCTTTCTCAATATCTTCTCTTCGATTGACATTGTTTTTATCTTTGAGGTGGTGCTGAGCCTAATGGCACTGATCTTCGCCTACGATGCGATTGCGGGGGAACGCGAGGCTGGCACGCTACGCTTAGTCTTGACGCATCCTGTCCGTCGAAGTCACATCCTGGCTGCCAAATATATTAGCGCGATGGCGTGTCTGCTTATCCCTTTGTTGATGAGCCTGGCCCTTGCGGTGATTTTGCTGACGAGTGCAGGTTCGATTTCCCTGAAAACGGCTGATTTTCTGCGTATCGGTGGAATTGTCTTAACATCTCTTGTGTATCTTTCTGTCTTTTACCTCGTCGGGCTGCTGATTTCGGCGACAACTCACAGAACCGGCACCGCACTGATGTTTTCTATGTTTGTCTGGGGTTTTTGGGTGCTGGTGTATCCAAATATGATTCTTGCAGCGGTCGACTCGATGCACGATGCAGAACCTCGCACGAAAGCGGTTTTTTCTCAGATTCAACAGATGTGGGAGGCGTTCGACAGGGAACGTGGAGAGTTCCTCGAGAATGACCCGGTGCCAGGGGAGAGTACAAATTTTGACATAGGGTGGATGGGGTTTGACTTCAGACACTTTCGCAAGGATTCAGCAACACTACGGTATTACTACCAAGCCGGTGCACACTTTGAAGAAATTGATGAGCGATCTCAATCACAAGTGCCGCACGCACAAAATTATTACCAGTTCCTCGTGCCACTGACTATCCGGACCGCAGCGCGAACGTGGCTCGTCCGAAGGCAGGCATTGGAAAACATTTTCGTTCAGCCGGCGAGCGTGGATAGGACGTTGTTGAAGCTCTCGCCAGTCGGCATGTACGATGCCGCAACGCAGGCCTGGGCAGGCACCGACCTCCTCGGCATCCAGGATTTTTTCGACGCAGCGCGGCAGTACCGGCAGACCGTGATTGACTATTTCTACGATAGGGAGGCATTCGGCTCGCGACAATGGTTTTCTGCGGACAAGGGGGCCGCCGATTGGAGCACGCTGCCCCGGTTTTCGTTTCAAAGAAGCGATGTCGGCGTAAATGCAAAGCGAGCACTACCGGATCTGTTTCTACTGTTAATAATTAACCTAGGCCTGTTCATAATAATATTTCTGATTTTTATCAAGAGTGAAATATAGCAAAATGATATGGCATATTACGAAACGTGAACTTTACGATAATCTGAACAGCCTTCGATTTACGCTTGCAACGGTGTTGCTTCTGGGGTTGATGCTGACGAACGCCGTTGTGCATCTCCGAGAGCACCCAAAGCGAATACAGAAATATCACGCTTCTGTCAGGGAGTCTCTGAAGGATTTAACGTCTCGGGCTGACGACAGTTTGTATGAGATTGCGCAGCAGGGCCCCGGATTGCTTCACAAAAAACCGTCCCCGCTCCATTTCTGTGCAGAGGGCGGAGAGGCGTTTCTGTCAGATGTTGTTGGCGGGGCTTTCCTTTGGTCCATCAGCGGCGGTCTAAACGGCTTCTGGCGGCTGAACTATCCATCTGCTACCCCCAATCTAACAAATATTCGCCCGGACGTTACCAAAGTGGATTGGGTATTCATCATCGGGTACGTCTTGAGCCTGATTGCGCTCCTATTCACTTTTGATTCAGTCTCCGGCGAGCGCGAACGGGGTACCTTGCGATTAATGTTGGCAAACCCGATTCCGCGCCACACTGTACTCACCGGCAAGTTTTTGGGTGCGTTAATCAGTATTAACATTCCGTTCACGCTTGCCGTGTTGATGAACCTTCTCGTGATTTCTACTTCAAGCGATGTTCACCTTGGAACGGAAATATGGGAACGCTTAGGCATCATCTTCCTCATCGCTGTTCTCTACACCTGTCTTTTTATCGCGTTGGGTTTACTCGTTTCCGCCCGTGTTCAACGAAGTGCAGTAGGGCTCGTCATGCTCCTATTGGCTTGGGCGATCTTCGTGGTTTTTATGCCGAGCATCCTCGCGACAATTGCGAGTGGCTTTTCATCGCCGATGACCTCGGATGAACTTTGGGCGCGCCGAGGCGAGCTTTATCGGGAACGGTGGGCGCGGTACGACGCTCATCTCCCAGCGGAATCTGAGTCCTCTAAAAGAATGCGGTTTGAAGGTGAGCACGTCATCCAAGAAGCGACAGAACAGGAACGTTTGAGCGAAGCACACTTAGCGCAGAAGATTGGCCAGGTTAAATTTGCACGTGCTATCACTCGCGTCTCACCGGTAGCGATTGTTCACCATCTTCTTGAGGCGTTTGCTGGGACAGGATTTGAACGACATCTGCAATTTGTGGAGAATACGCGGCGTTACGCCCGCCACTTTCGCGAATTCGTCGTGGACACCGATAGAGCGGATGCGGAGAGCCTCCATATCATCGGGGTTCGTGAGGGCATGTCGCAGAAGTCTGTCAGCCCGGCTGCGATTCCAAAATTTGAAGATACGCTGAGCCTCAGCAGAGATTTCAACACAGCGGCGGTGGATGTGCTGTTGTTAACACTGTTCGTCATAGTCCTGCTATCCAGCACTTATCTTGCGTTCGTGCGCGTTGAGATTTGATGTCGGCGGGGAATACCTTGCTTTTATCATGGAACCCACAAAGCGTTTACTGGGACAGGATAGCGGCTATCCCTTAGAAAAAAGAGAACTCGGCGGGCTCAGAAAAAATCTGCATTTTAATTTGACTTCTGTCCTTTTTTGTGGTATACTTAATATCGTTGCAAAATAAATTTGACTTATGCCGTTTTTTATAGTATACTTAATCCTGTTGCAAAATAAATTTGACAAAGCTGTTTTTTTGTGGTATACTATGTATCATTCATTATTTGGGGGTGTAGCTCAGTTGGGAGAGCGTCTGCTTTGCACGCAGAAGGTCAGCGGTTCAACTCCGCTCATCTCCATCCGAGTGGCAGGTTGCGTGCTCGGAAACCGGTTAGTCCGGCCCCTGGTATGAGAGGAACGGTGTAGACTAACCTAATTAAAAAAAAATAAATTTGACAAGCGTTGTTTTTTGTAGTATACTATATACTATCAAAAATAGGAGTAGCTCAGTGAGGCGAGCATCTGCCCTTAGCGTGGCAGGAAACGGTTCGATTCCGTTCATCTCCATCGCCGCGAAGCGAGTGCGCTTCTGATTGGCGAAGTTCTTTGACAATTGTATAGAGAGGGTAAATCGGTAGAATAATATCACCTTATCAAGCTACTAAGGGCTTACGGTGGATGCCTTGGTGCCAGGAGTCGATGAAGGGCGTGACAAGCTGCGATAAGCTTCGGGGAGTTGCTTAATAAACTGCGATCCGGAGATTCCCGAATCGGGCAACCGAGCAGGTTAATCCCTGCTACTTGTGTTTTAATAAACACAAGGGATAACCAGGAGAAGTGAAACATCTCAGTACCCTGAGGAACAGAAAGAAAACCTCGATTCCCCCAGTAGCGGCGAGCGAAAAGGGAACAGCCCAAACCCGGTATATGTTCAAGCCTGAACGTGTTGTATATCGGGGGTTGCGGGGTCCGTTGGGTGTGGGTTCAGCCACACCGGAAGTTACCGTGCCGCTAGTTTAATGCTTCTGGAAAGAGCAACCGGAGCGGGTAAAAGTCCCGTGAGCGAAAGCGGTGGCGTACTTCTTGACGGGTACCCCAAGTACTACGGGATAGACAAACCTGTAGGAATCCAGGAGGACCACCTCCTAAGGCTAAATACTCCCTGGCGACCGATAGTGAACGAAGTACTGTGAAGGAAGTGGTGAAAAGCTCCCCTATTAGGGAAGTGAAAAGTCCCTGAAACCGTACAGCCTACAAGCTGTGGTAGTGCTAAGTCACGCAAGTGACATGCATGACCGCGTGCCTTTTGCATAATGAGCCGGTGACTTACTCTGTGTAGCAAGATTAAGCATTTTTGATGCGGAGTCGTAGCGAAAGCGAGTCTGAATAGGGCGTTGAGTTGCATGGAGTAGACCCGAAACCAGGTGATCTATCCATAGGCAAGGTGAAGCATACGTAAAAGTATGTGGAGGCCTGAACCCACCAATGCTGAAAAATTGGGGGATGACCCGTGGATCGGAGTGAAAGGCTAATCAAACCTGGTGATAGCTGGTTCTCCCCGAAATAGCTTTAGGGCTAGCCTCATGTGTTCGGCAGTGGCGGTAGAGCTCTAATTGGATTCGCGGCCCCACCAGGTTAGCAACTCCAGTTAAACTGCAAATGCCATTGTCTAAAGCATGGGAGTCAGTCTGTAGGGGATAAGCTCTATAGACGAAAGGGAAACAGCCCAGACCACCAGCTAAGGTCCCTAAATGCGCGCTAAGTGGTAAAGGATGTTTTGTTGCTGAGACAGCCAGGATGTTGGCGTAGAAGTGGCAACCATTTAAAGAGTGTGTAATAACTCACTGGTTGAGCGACTTTGCACCGAAGATTTCCGGGGCTAAGCGTGTTACCGAAGCTGTGGATACCCCGTCACAGGGGTATGGTAGGGGAGCGTTCTATAGTAGGACTGAAGGAGAATCGTGAGACGCTCTGGACGAATTAGAAGTGATTATGCCGGCATGAGTAGCGATAAAACAAGTTAGAAGCTTGTTCGCCGAAAGCCTAAGGATTCCTGGGCAAGGTAATTCCCCCCAGGGTTAGTCGGAACCTAAGCCGAGGCCGAAAGGCGTAGGCGATGGGAAGCAGGCATAATATTCCTGCACCACCATGACACGGATGAAACTAGGGGAGACGCAGACATTAGGAACTACCAGCGGATGGAAGTGCTGGGTTAAGCCCAACGGAGTGCACCAGGCAAATCCGGTGCAACACACTCCGGAAGGTGAACAGGATTCCGTAAGGATACAAACTGTTCCAACTGCCTGCCAAGAAAAGAACCTCGAGTGGACAACTCATGGTGTCCGTACCGTAAACCGACACAGGTAGGCGAGGAGAGAATCCTAAGGCGCTCGAGAGAACTCTCGCTAAGGAACTCGGCAAAATGACCCCGTAACTTCGGGAGAAGGGGTGCTTTGAGTAGATGCCGCGTTCACACGCGAAACCGAAAAAAGCCGCAGTGAAATGGCCCATGCGACTGTTTACTAAAAACACAGGTCTCTGCTAAATCGTAAGATGATGTATAGGGACTGACGCCTGCCCGGTGCCAAAAGGTTAAAGCGAGGAGTCAAGGGTAACTGGCAGCTCCGAACTTAAGCTCTGGTAAACGGCGGCCGTAACTATAACGGTCCTAAGGTAGCGAAATTCCTTGTCGGGTAAATTCCGACCTGCACGAATGGCGTAACGATATGGGCACTGTCTCGGCGAGAGACTCGGCGAAATTGTAATACCGGTGAAGATGCCGGTTACCCGTACCAAGACGGAAAGACCCCGTGAACCTTTACTATAGCCTGATATTGGGTTTTAATGTTGCATGTGTAGGATAGGTGGGAGACTGCGAAGCTGGGGCGCTAGCTTCAGTGGAGTCGCCCTTGAAATACCACTCTTGTTGCATTGGAATTCTAACTCCGGTGTGTGAAGCCACACCGAGGACAGTGTCAGGTGGGTAGTTTGACTGGGACGGTCGCCTCCTAAAATGTAACGGAGGCACCCTAAGGTTCCCTCAGCGCGATTGGAAACCGCGCGTAGAGTGTAAAGGCAGAAGGGAGCTTAACTGCGAGACGGACACGTCAAGCAGATGCGAAAGCAGGGCTTAGTGATCTTACGGTGCTGTGTGGAAAGGCCGTGACTCAATGGATAAAAGGTACTCCGGGGATAACAGGCTAGTCGCACCCGAGCGCTCACAGCGACGGTGCGGATCGGCACCTCGATGTCGGCTCGTCACATCCTGGGGCAGAAGCATGTCCCAAGGGTTCGGCTGCCCTCCGATTAAAGTTCGGCACGCGAGCTGGGTTTAGAACGTCGTAAGACAGTTCGGTCCCTATCTGGTACGGGCGTAGGATATTTGAGAGAAGCTGCCCCTAGTATGAGAAGACCGGGGTGGATGTACCTCTAGTGCACCAGTTGTCACGCCAGTGGCACCGCTGGGTAGCTATGTGCAGAAAGGAGAAACGCTGAAAGCATCTAAGCGTGAAACCTGCCTCAAGATAAGATATCCCACAACGTTAAGTTGGTAAGGCTCCTTCGAGATAAGAAGGTTGATAGGCCAGATGTGTACGCCGCGCGAGCGGTTCAGCTAACTGGTACTAATAAGCCGAGGGCTTGATAACTTCTTTATTAACCTACCGACCCCTCACTACCTATGCAATTGTCAAATATTCTTGTAACGGCTCAGAAACAACTGAGTCATACGAAAACCTTTCCGGTGGCTATAGCGAAGGGGAACCACCCGTACCCATCCCGAACACGGTAGTTAAGCCCTTCCGCGCTGATGATACTTCGGGGGAGACCCCGCGGGAAAGTAAGTCGCTGCCGGGAAACCTATCTCAGGGGCAGGCACCACGCCTGCCCCGGATTTCCTCATTCTCTCCCATAAGACGATGCAAAGTATAAAACATCCGTTCTTGCTATGAACATCGGTGTATACCCAGGATTAAAGGAACAGAAAGTGACATGAATAAGCATAGCGGTAGCAATTTTGATGATTTTCTCAAAGAAGAGGGTATTTTTGAGGAGGTGTCCGCACTCACTGAGAAGCGTTTGGCAGCTTTACGCGCCGGTGAGGTCGTGGAAGTAGATGATACGTATGAACTTCCTGAAGATTCAACTGGACCTATTGACCTATTTTTTCAATGGTTCCGAATCAGAAGATCAAAGGGCAGATCCCAATAAATCTCGTTCAATTTGATCTCCCCCCAGATCAAATTTGGGGGCGACCCCGCGGGAAAGTAGGGCGCTGCCGGGAAACCTCTCTCAGGGGCAGGTTCATCACCTGCCCGTGGTGCAAGGAGGAAACCTCACATGTTCCGTACGCTTTTTTCAAGCCGCTTGTTTGTCGGTGGACTTGTCGTTTGCGTTCTTGTCTGTACAGGTATCTACCTGTGGGGGCAACATGCAGAAAACAAGTTCCGCGAACAAGAGGCAGAAACCCACAGATTCCTCCAGCAACTGAAAGAAAGGCAAGCAGCGCAGGCAGTTCCTACTACAGAACAAACCGAGGCAGCACTGCGGGAAACGGATACAACTGTTTCTAATGCTGATGATGCTGCTGAAGTGTTCCCGGATATCCCTGATGCCGTGCCTGAAGGCACAGACACCGGTGCCCTCCAAACCCACGGAGAAACTGCAAACGAAATCTCGGAGGAAACAACAGCCGACGTGCTAGTCTCTCCTTATGGTTTCGGGCCCTATCCCGACATCCCCGAGGGATGCCCTGTCCTGCCTCATTCAGCATGGCACGCCATTTCTTCAGATATGGAGTTACTCTTTCGTGTTTCAATTCAAAAATGGAATGAAGGCGAACGTTTTCGGGGGGGCAGCATCGAAGACGGAAAAGTCTATCTACATTATCCAAATACCCTATATGTCCTGTATGGGGAACCAGTGGAAAATGATGATGGAACCATCACAAGACCTATCACTTACACAAAAAGTGCAGGTATAGGACTTTCACCCCAACAAATGCGGGATGGAGAAATCCCCTCCGGAATTCGAGTACTAGATTTTGATCAGGAAGGCATAAATCCTTATGAGTATCTAGAGTTACCGTAACCAACCTGAGAAGGCGTTTTAAGCAGAGACAAATTCGATCTCACCCCAGATCGAATTCGGGGGCGACCCCGCGGGAAAGTAGGTCGCTGCCTGGAAACCTATCTAAAGGGCGGGTGCCACGCCTGCCCTGGAGATGTCAAGGGGGACGTATGTTACGAGGCATTTTTTCAAGCAAACTTGTTCTCGCCGGTCTTCTCTTCTGCGTGCTGATTGTCGCCTGCAGCCTGTTCTATCGTTGGCATGTCGAACGTGGCATCCGCGAAGACGAGGCGCGAACCGAGCGATTTCTTCAGCAGCTAGAAACTAACAAACGGGCGCGCGCGCAGCAACTGTTGGCACCAACCGACGAAGGCGCGCAAGAACAGGTAGTGGAAACCCCTATTGAAACTGACGACGGTTCCGAAACGGTGTCTGATGCCACAGAACCGCTGACGACAGAGGAGGCCGAACGTGTTGACACGGCGGAGGAACTTTTCCGAGAGGTATCGGTTTCGCCCTTCGGCCTAGGTGCGTATCCAGAGGTGCCGGCGGATTATATTGCCAACCGCGGCATCCCTATTTGGTATGAACATAATTTTGGCAAAGATCCAGCAACAGCAACTCATGAGAAAAACGTCGAACTCATAGACAGAGTTCTCATAAAATTGTGGAAAGAAGGCGAAGACGTTCGCAGCGGATTTTACAAAGATGGAAAAGTTTATCCTCTTTATTCCAAATCTGCATACGTTAAGTATTATGATAGCATACACCATGAAAGCCGTTCCACAGGTTTGACGGTGATGAAAAGTCCAGACTTTGACATAAAACTGAGCATAGAACGTTTACAAAATGGAGACATCCCTGCCGATTACTGGATTCTCGACCTAGACACTTCAGGGATTGATGCTTACGCGTTTTTAGGGCTATAGGGGAAGAAACCGTGCCAAAAACTTTTATGAAATTCAAACAAGTTTGCTTACTAATTGCCATTCAGGAACTTAAGCATCTTCGTAGTAAAGTCGGTGGGGACGTAATTTTCTTGCCTGTAGCAGATCTGTCTATAGAAGAATAGAAACGTTGTTGGTATTTCCGGTGGCTATAGCGAAGGGGAACCACCCGTACCCATCCCCGATTTGGGGGCGACCCCGGGGGAAAGTAGGTCGCTGCCGAGAAACCTATAGAGACATATCTGGTTACTGGGTTATGAACGAGCAACCCAAATTCCGGGGCGTTTTTTCCGTACCGAGGCAGGGAATGAGCCTGTCCGGGAATGGCTTGAAAGCGACAGAGGGATTTGCGTTTGGCACGAAAACGAAGAGATATATGGGAAAGAGGGAGAAACTAACATGAAAAAGAATAAATATAGCGGCAGCAGCTTTGATGATTTTCTCAAAGAAGAAGGCATCTATGAGGAAGTAACGGCACTCGCCCAAAAGGAGTTGCAGGCTTTGCAAACTGGAGAACCGGACGATACAGAAATTATTGACGATTCGCCCGGTCTCATCAATGTTGAAATTGGAGGACGTTTTAAAGGAGGAAAACTATGAATCAAATGCATATAATTCTCGTCGCAGTTGCCGTCGTGTTGATGGTTACGGTGATGAGCGGCTGTTCAAGGACAAATGAACCGCCTATCAGCGAAAACAACGAGGAATCTAACATTGAACTCGCGCTAAATGAACGTTACGATAAGGTGCGAAACGGGGCTCGCCTGATTTTAGACTACGACGCGCAAAGCAATGCCTTCAAAGGCACCGTGGAAAACACCACAGACGAAACGCTAAAGCAGGTGCGAGTTGAAGTCCACTTATCAAACGGAAAAGAGCTCGGGCCAACAACCCCGGCAGACCTCGCACCCGGTGAAAAAAGAGCGGTTCAACTTATCGCAACAAGCACCGGCTTTGACCGGTGGAGCGCCCATCCCGAAGTCGGATCCGGCGAGCATAGCCACGGTGAAGAACACGGTGAGCATGGCTCAGAAGGTAAAGGTGAGCATGACAAGGAAGACGACAATGAACACCAATAATCACAAGGCAGTCAACGCGAATGCTGAGCGCGAGGCCTTTGTACCGAAGATATTTTACGCATGTCTATTCGTGCTAATACCGCTTTTCCAATTTGCAATGCTTGCTTATGCCGACAAACTGCCCGAAAATATCCTCAACAATGGCGATTTCGATCTTAAACTTGAGGGGTGGCACCACTGGACGCACGAAACCGCCGCCGCGCTTTTCCAAACCGAAGGTAAAAAGGCGGAACCGATCACCGGAAAAAATGCGGCTTATATCAGAATCAGTAAGGCAGGTGGAGCGCCATGGCACATCCAATTCTATCAGCAACCCTTCACGCTGGAGAAGGGTACTACCTATACCTACAGTTTGTGGGCAAAGAGCGAAAAACTACGAACTGTCCAAATACGCATTATTCATCAAGGCGATCCGTGGAATGAATACGCCACTCAACAGATCCGTCTTTCTGAAGCGTGGAAGGAGTTTTTCGTGACGTTCAAAATGCCTGCGGATGATGTAAATTCACGTGCAGGCATCATTATGGGTGCAGAGAAAGTTGATGTCTGGCTCGACCATATCCGGCTCTATGAGGGCGAATTCGTCAGTGACATCGAAGGGGCCGAGCCGCAATCCGTTGAACCTGAAGATAAATTGACGACGACATGGGCAGTGCTCAAAAAATAAGGTTTTTCTTGCACACAAGCCCGAAAACTCTGTAAGGGCGGGTCCCTGTGCGCGCCCACTAACGTGGGAATCAATAGCATGGCAAAACTGTACACTGGAATCTCTCAAAAACTACAGCAATTTATCGAAAATCAAAAGATTTTCTTTGTTGCAACAGCCACAGCCGACAGCCGAATCAATCTTTCTCCGAAGGGTATGGATTCCTTGCGCGTCCTTGATGCCAACCGGGTTGTTTGGTTAAACGTAACGGGGAGCGGGAATGAAACCGCCGCGCACGTTCAGGAAAACCCCCGAATGACACTGATGTTTACCGCCTTTGAGGATAGCCCGATGATCCTCAGGCTCTACGGCACTGCAAGGGCTATCCACAACGATGACGCAGAATGGCAGCAACTTTTCCCCTTGTTTCAAGTGCTGCCGGGGGCAAGGCAAATCTTTGACCTCACCGTTGAACTGGTGCAAACCTCGTGTGGAATGGCAGTGCCGCTTTATGATTACGTTGGTGAAAGAGAACAGCTGAACACATGGGCGATGAAGAAGGGCAAAGCAGGCGTAAAGGCATATTGGGAAGAAACCAACCACGTCAGCTTGGATGGAAAACCTACCCATTTCGCTTAAAGACTTGTGCCCTTTTGTTTCCCGTCGGGGAATTTTGTGCGCCTATCGGAGCAACCCCTGCTCGTGGCTCCCCTTTTCGGTATTACTGATTGATAGAAGACGCGATAGAATGAGGGTGACGTATCCCGGAGAATCCATAGAAAACCGAAAACAAAATGTATCCCGGGCGGGGGGCCAGAAACAAAGAAAAGGTTCTCTTGCATATAAGCTTGAAACAATGTATAATATACATTGGTGTCAAAGGTGTTTTTGTTCTTGTCGGACGAATCCTTCAAAAAATACAAATAGCCGGAAGGCCTACAGCCCTAAGCAGTAACCGGTTTTTGACAAGGGAAAAACCGAGCAGAACCCTAATAGTTAAAAATATGAAAATATCGTTTATTATCCTCATCGCGTTCTTTATAATAGTCTCATTCGTTGCGCAGGCACTGCCACCGGACACTGAACTCCAAAGCGCGATACAAACTGCCCGCAAGTTTGCCACTCTCAAACCTCGGTATGCTCCAAGCGAAATAGCGGAATGTGCAACGGATAGTTTTGTCACCCTCGCCAAGAATTGGCAAAACCTACCCTCTATCCATCGACAGCAACTCAAAGGCATTTTTCTGAGGCCCGGGCTCCCTGGCAGTTTCTTCGGTGAGATCGAATTGCCAGAAAAATTCAACACGCCACACTTCAGATTCCATTACATACGCGTTGGCCCGCATGCCCCACCCCTTGAGGATTTCCACCCACACAACGGAGTTCCCGATTATGTTGACTTATGTGCCGACGCGATGGAACGTTCCTATCGCATTCAGATTGCTCTGATGGGGTTTAAAACACCCTATATCGATTTTTGGGCGGCGCAGAACGGCGGCAATCATAAATATGATGTGTACCTGTTCACCTTTCCTGCACTTGGTATTACAACAGCGGACTGGTTTGAGGGACGCGTCCTATCTACTGCACTCACCGTCGCGCCCTATTTCATGATTAACTCGCGTATCTACGATTATGTCGGGAAATCGGAGGGGATACGCTATCTTGAGACAACCTGCGCGCACGAATTCCTGCACGGCATCCAGTTCGGCTACAACGCCTATATGCCGACATGGTTCATGGAAGCGTCCGCAACGTGGATAGAGGTGATGACGTACGATGGCGGGCAAATTGACGATGGTGATACCCTTCCGGATCCGGATGAACCGAACGAAACCAATGCCTATAACTATTACATTCATCAACTCCGCCGCTGGTTTCTTATCCCCGATATTTCACTGGAAAGCCGCATCGGAGACCACGAGTATGGTTCCGTGATATGGACACTGTACATGGCAGAACGGTTCGGCTACGACATCGTACGGCAGTTTTACAGAAACACTACCGATGGCAGTTATCGCGAGATGGGGAACTTCTACGATGTTTTTACCAACAACGGCACCACCCTCGCCGAGGCGTTCAAGACCTTCACGGTATGGAATTATTTCACACACACCCGCGCCAATACGGCAACAAGCATCCTCGGCTATAAGAACGCCCATCGTTTTCCTCCGGTCGCTATTCATCCGAACGATGTCCACACTGTCTACCCTATCCGCGCTGATTTCGATTCAGAATCCATGCCGGAGCACTTTGCCTGCCGTTATATTGTTTTTCAGCCCGCCGGGGTAATGCCAGAGTTCGCCATTAAAATCGATGGCGCAGACCTCGGGCCAATAGATATGCGCGGCCTGACACCTGATGATGAGGAGGACATTCAGGCAGAACTGAACCGACACAACGGTACCGGTTTGCGCGGGTGGGCCGCCAAATTTATCGTCAGGAAACGGGATGGCACTACTGAAATCAGAGAAGCATTCACCTATCACCGTTCCCAAGAAGCACAGATGACGTTTAAAGATTTCGGAGGGAACATTCAGGAGATTACCCTCGTCCTTATCAATATGCACCCCGATGTTGAACGGGTTATAATTCCAGGTGGGAGTTTTGGGGGTTCTGTGAGTTATACCGCAGGCGCACCGCCGACAGGGATGCTTTCAAACGCCCAGGTGGCGCAGGGCGGTGCCGGGCCCGTTGTGACGTGGAATCTTGACAACCCGATGGGTATTCGAGAAGTGGCAATCGTGAGGAAACGCTATACGTTGGCAAGCGAAACAGATGTACCACAACCCTTTCAAAATTCAGCCGAGGTCCTCGCTGCTGCGGACCGGGATGGCAACGGCATTCCGGAAGACGATATAACCGTCGTTGGGCGGGTGGATATCGCGCAAACCCGGTTTGAGGATACCACTGTCTTTCAGGATGTTGATACTAACAGCACGTTCTTTGACTCGAACAACATCCACTATTACTACGCCGTTGTGCCTATTGACGCGCTGGGCCTCATGGGTACACCAAGCATCGTCCCAAACAGCATTACGCCAAGTTTCGGGGTTACAAACCCCTCCGACATTGCGGCCCCCGCTTTCTTTATTCAGACGCAACCGCGCGCTGTTGGCGAATGGCGGGTTGAAGTGCGAAGCACACAGGCACTGGAAAGTGCGCCATCCTTGAGCGTCGAAAGCCCCAACAGGGACGGTTATACCGTCTTTCTGAGGCAAGAAACATCAACGAAATGGTCGGGCATGCTCAGAACGAACGGATTTCCACCCACAGGCACCTATATCTACCAGATTCACGGAACGGCAGCTAACGGGCTAACAGGCACCCGAATCTGGCAAGGGAAAACCTTCAACTATGTCGCGAGCCACGCGAAGAGACATGTCACAGTTGCACCCAACCCGTTTCGTGCGGGGCAAGGAAACCAACACTTATCTTTCTATCCGAAGGGCTTAACCGTTGAAATCTACGATACGTTGGGAAACTTAATTAAGGTGCTGGACAGTGCTTCCGAGTGGGATTGCACAAACGCGAGCGGCGAAATAGTCTGCACCGGGCTATACTTTTTCCGAGCAACCGATGGAAACGGCTTCCAAAGCACCGGCAAATTCTGTGTGGTAAAATAGTTATCCGTTAAAGTAGTAGGCACGCTCCGCGTGCCGTACACAATTTGCGTCAGAAACCGCCGACGAGAACTATAGTGCATTGTTAGACATGTCTTGCCATTATATTACTCCGCAAGGAATGACGAAAAATGAAGAATTCTGATATTATTTCTTGGGTTTCCTATTTATGGTGTCTATTGCTCCTATTTGGGTGTGGGGAAGAAGGGTTGATAAACCGTGGCGAAACCACGCTCCCCCCGCCCGACACAACAGGCTTTCTCGCTGTTGATTTCCCAACAGATACAGGCTCCGCATGGACGTATATCAATGTTGACACCAATCAGGAATTCACACGCCGCATCGAAGGCACACGGGACATCAGCGGCACAACGCATCGGCAGATGACTATCAGCGACATTAGCCCTGTCGAACCCGATCAATTCAACTACGAGGCTGTAGAACACTTGGCCTCGAATGCGTTTTACTTTCGGCTAGACACCGAATTTTACGATGCGTTCCCGTTTCCGATTTTAGCCACCTACTTTTCCAAAACCCCGCAAGCGTTGGTAGAATCCGCGTTTGACATTTTTCTTCCTATCGATAATCCGATATTTCACCAAAAGCATTTTCCGCCGCGCCGTCTGTGGGATTTTCCGTTGGAAGTTGGAAAGCAATGGGTTGTTTTTGAGAAGATTGTTGGCATACCGGTGACTGTCACGCGTTATGTGGTAGAGAAAAATGCGCAGATTACGGTGCCGGCAGGCAGTTTCAGCACTTATGTCGTTTACGAAGAGGTAGTTTATGGGGATAGCGCGGAGCCGTTAAGTTTCTTGATTAGTCCGCCTGCAGCTTATTGGGTTGCACCGTCGGTGGGGGTTGTCCAGTATAGATACAGCCGTTACCGCGCCACCGATACGCTTTCCTCACAAACCTTCGCACTGAAGAGCGTTCATCTGCCAGGACCGAATACGGATTAAAACAAAAAGGAAAAGAGTGGAAGACTGGCAGAGTGGAAGAGGTGGAGAGTGCTCCTACCTTCCATCCTTCCAACCAAGTTCCTGCCATCTGAGTTCCTGAAGAGTGATGAAAACCCTTGCACATCGGAATATCCCCATTACTATCATCGGTGGGGGAATACACGGCGTATCTATCGCGCTTCGGCTGCTTCGCGAGGTGCCGAGAGCGGCGGAACACCTCGCTATTGTTGATAGGCATCCGCGACCGCTTTTAGCCTGGCGGCGCAAAACGGAACGCCAGGGCATGACGTTCCTCCGCTCCCCTGCTGTCCACCACATTACCCCCGATGCGTTAGGTATTGTTGCATACGCAGAACGCCACAACCGAACCAGTGAATTGGCACCGCCGTATTCGCAACCCTCTACCCAACTTTTTTGGGATTTTTGCAATGCTGCGCTTCCTGAAATCGCGGCGCGCCGAGTCTATTATCCGTTTGAGGTGGCGAAATTGCGGTGGGACAAAGGCGCAGGCAGATTTCCGTTCCGCCTCATCTCCATGGACAATGAAGGGTTTCGGAGTCGTTGTGTCATCCTCGCTATCGGTGCAGACGATTGCATTTACATGCCACCTGAGTTTGCCGCATGGCAACGCCAATGGCCCGACAAGATTTTACACGCATCTCAATTTTCAGTGACTTGTATAGACAAATTTGAAACTTGCCCAGACAAGAAAAGTAAGATTGTTATTGTTGGTGGTGGGTTGACAGCAGGCACCTTGGCGCAGAGTCTCAGCGAACGCGGACAAGCGGTAGTGCTGATTGCCCGGAAGCAGTTGAAGGAAGAACAGTTCGATTTTCCGCCGGTATGGTTAGGGCCTAAGGCACTGGCTGAATTTGCAAGCGAGTTGGATTTTCAGCGACGTTACGAAACAATTCAGCAGGTGAGGGGCGAAGGGAGCATCACCCCCGGTATTGTCGAAGCATTGAGGAATGCCCCAAACATTGACATCTATCCTGAAACCTGTATCCGTAACATCGTCGCGATGGGAGAATGTAAGCCAGCACAAGGGCTACAGATTGAAACAACGCGTGGGCTCATTGCGAATGTGTCCCGCATTATTCTTGCAACGGGGTATCAGTTCACTCTCCGCCATTACGGATTTTTAAAGGAGTTGATGGCGCAACACCAGATTCCGCTCGTATGTGGGCTACCGCAGCTTGATAATGATTTACAGCTGCAACCGATTGAGAATCTATTCGGTTCTGGCACTATTGCCCAACTTCAACTCGGGCCTGCTGCAGGCAACATCGCTGGGGCGAGTCTGGCTTATGAACGCCTCCGCGAAAAGATTCTTCCACAGATTCTGAGAGCAGCATAGGTTCGCCCTAACCTATAGCGAAAACAGGAAAGAAAAGAGCGGCGGATACCTTCTATCCTTCCATTCTTGTGTTTACTCGGAAAGCGCGCCTCCAGTAACGTTTGCTGCGGCCCATTTTTTCCAGCGTGGAAGAAACGCGTCTGTTAAAAAACTGTCGAGGTGCCAGATATTTTCTTGTGGATTTCTTTCAAAAAAGGTGCCTACTGCCAGTACCAGCGCATCTTTGAAACCGGGCTGTGTTTCATTATGTGAGAGCACTGTGTATGTCTGAATGAGTGCTGCGTGAATTCGGAGGAAGTTCAGTGCAGCGAAGCTAAACGCGTTAAGTTTCAAGCAACTGTCTTCGCCCTTTTTCACAGTCTCCCACGCCCATTCCGGTTGGTAAAAAGAGTGAAGCTGCGCCTGACAACGTTGCACTGCGGTGCTGAGCACTTGCGCGAGCTCCTTGTGTTTCGCCTCCTCGTTTGCGTTCGTAGGCGGGGTTTGTAACCCCACTTTCTCGCAAATTTCTTTATATAATTGGTGTTGCGTTGGTTTGGAGGTAATCCAATTTTGGAAGACCTCGGAGACGTGTGAAAAGCCGGTACGCAGATCTGCTAGCGTCAAGTCCAGTTTGCTCGGAAACATTTTGAGTAGGGAGGAACTGGGCAGCAAATGTGCCTGTTTAGGGTGTAGTTGGAGGAATTTATATTCTACCACATCCGCCAGCATTTCTGCGAGAATGGGCGTAAAGGCGATGATTGCGCGTTCGTACAATTCCGCATCTATGAATTGTTGTAGTTTCGCTGAATTGAGCTGTATTGCCCCGGTCTCCGTTTTGACGAACGTGTCGGTGAAAGCGGTCTGCTCCCCCAGAACCGAAGCGGTTTCGGTGAGGGATAAAGGGCGTTTAAACCGGGTCAATTGGGTATAAGGTTCCTCAAAATCGAGCAAACTTTCCTGCCACTGATGCCCCCAGGTATCGTGAATTAGATATTTGTCAAGTTCTGCTAACGGAAGAACGCCAATCATCCGGGTTAGCGTTGCGGTAACGACTTCCAAAGACAGTTCAGTGTCCTCGGCAATCTTCTTGCGCAAGGTTAAATCCAGGTGTTCTGCGTCAAATGTTCCGAACACAGGAAAATGTGCAAAAGGTTCGACCTCCCAAATTTGTTGGAGAAATTTTTCGGTGTCTGCAGTGCAACGGCGGGCGAAGGTTTCCGCGTGTGTGAAACCTTCTAAAGATTCTACTCCCTTCGGCAAGCAAAAATAGAGCGCGGAGGCCGTTTTCACCAGCTTCACCTCGCCTGTTTCAAAAGGGGCATCGGGATAGAAAGCCTGAAAGAGTTGTAGGACATCTGTGTCAAGTTGCGGATTGTCAGACACCAAATTGAATCGATTCTCTAAACTCTGCATAATCTGATGCCGGTGGCGGAGCGGTCGCGTCCGTATGGACAGTTGCCGGGTAAGCCGTTCCACTGTTTCCGCATCGAGATGGAATACTTGTTGGAGCTGCGTTTTCAGTGGTTCTCGTTCGTCCGGTGCTGCTGGGGCATCTGGGGTAAAGCACGTGAAGATTTTAGAGCCGGCAGTGTCCAGATTTTCAATCTCTGTGTGATGCACGAGGGCAGGATAGTATTCCAGCGAAAGCCAGAAGGCTTCAACAAAGGCGATGTCTAAAGAAACCTTGTCTAAGGTCGTGGGAGGGGTTTGTAACCCCGATTCAATCGGTGTATGTTGCAAGCGCGCACACGTATCCGCCACCAACTCGTCATGATGTGTGTAGAACGTTTTAAGGGTTTGGGTTAAATCGGTATCCTGTGCTTCTTTTGCTTTGTTGATTTGCTGCGTGAGTTCCTCAAACTGCTTCAAACGTTCTAAAACAGGTTCCCAGCTGCTGGGGATGTTGTCGCAGTGCCAGGTGTAGCGGTTCATAATTTCCCTCCATTTTTTTTATTTCCGTATTAAGTTAATGCGACTTGTAGTGTCCCTTATCTTGTTCGTGCGATATCTCCGCGATTTCGGACAGGCTACTGGGATGAGTCCCCCCGTGCCTCGCCATGCACCGTGACACACGGGGACTTCGCACTGCGATGGGCCGGGGTGAAACTGAAAGAAAAAAAAACAATACAATCATGTTCATTCGATATTATTCCTCATCCTCTGCTTGAAGCACATCATAGTTATGCGGCGGTGTTAATTCACGTATTTTCGCATCAACCTGCTTCGCAAAAACGAGGCTTTCATCAAGTTCCGCGCGGAGCCGTGTGAGTTCTGTTTCATCATTGCCGCTTTCAGGGCTGAGCATTAGTACGCGGGCGTAGAGATGGGAGAGTTGAACAATCGTCTGTTCTACGTCTGCAATCTGTTGTTCGCGGTGTTGTTCAAGCACATTTTTGACGGTTGCCAATTGCGTATCCCTTGATTTTTGATGCATTTTAAGCGTGTCTTTCAAGCATTGTACTGCTTGTGTAAAGAGTTCAGAAACTTTGTCGGTAATATCCGCCCGGACGCTAATGGGGAGCGTGCCCATCCATCCGTCGCCGCCCGCTTCCTCTTGAAAGGACTTGTGCAAAGCGCGGAGTTCTTCAAGCATCTTTTCAGTTCGTGCATCGCCATCGGCTTCAAGTTGTTCATGTAGCGCGTTCAGTGTTTCCTCCTGCTTTTGATGTACCTCCTGAAGTATCTCATTGTGAACCTGTTTGGCTATATCCTCTGTACCGGTTGCCCACTTGCTAATCAGGGTACCGATAGGCACCAAGATGCTGAGGACAGCACTGCCAAATAGATAGAGAATCTTCGGTTCTAAATTGAATACCCAAGATGCAAAAGCGAGAGAGCCCCCCACGGCAACGGGGAAGATAACGTAAGAATTGCCAAAAAGATGAAGTAGGAATTTCCTCCGAAACAATTTCCGATCCATCGATTTCTTCACCGTCCCTACATCAAGTCTTCGTATCTGCTAACTGAGTAACTGGCTGTTGTGCCGCTCTGTGGCTCCTATGCTTATCTGGACTTATCTCGCATCATCTAGCGTTGTCCATCAGCTGCCGTACTTCCTGCTTCGACGCTCACTGCCTCCGAGACGCACCTTTCGGTGTGCCTGCTGTGAGGTCTTATATGAGCTCCACAGGCGTTTTATGTGTCACATGAGCTGTGCGCCACATGTTTCGCCCTGTTGCATCAGCGGCGGCGCGTAGATGGGTTCTCCTGTGTTCCCAACCGATATTCACGCAACAGAACGCACACTGTCTAACCTAAAATAGTAGATTATACCACATTCCATCAGATTATACTACATTTCTCGCCACTGCACCGAACCCTAATACGGTTTTCCGAGCAGTTCAAATGTAACGCTTTGTGCCGCTGCGCCTTGCATCTGGACGGAGGTGCGGTTGCTTGCAATGTCCCGGATGCGGTGCTTCGCGATGCCAAGGTTTATCAGAAATTGTGCAACCGCGGATGCGCGTTGCGCTGCGAGGATGCGATTCGCCGCCGCATCGCCCTCTTGGCGCGTATGCCCGGCTACCCTGAGATAGTAGTGCGGAAAGGACTTCAGGTCTGCGGCGATGCGTTTGAGTGCGCGTTGGCTATTGGGCAAAATCCGGGCGTTGCCCCTGCCGAATTGGATCGGTTCTATCTTCATGGTTGCAACAGGCGCAAGGGTTTCCCAGTTTGCTGCCGATAACGGATTGAGGGCTGCTGTTTCTCGAACCTCTTCCGCAGGAGGCACCCCTGCGAAAATATCGTCCAATCCATCAGCGTTTCCGCTTGTGTTCAGCACGCCAGGGTGGAATTTATCATGGTGGAGCGAGCGCAAAATGCCTTCATAAAACAGTGTTTCATAATTTCCTGACAACGCATCCGCGGGAATCGAGTGTGTCATCACGAGTACCTGCATAATTTTACCAATCATCGTCTCAAGCCGGTCAGTGCCTTTTGCCGATGCCCCAGAAATCACCCCGAAATGTGCGTAGTTCTCAACCGTGTTCCGCCATTCAATGCTCTCAACCAGTTTAGAAGTTTCGTGTCGGCTAAGTGCACCGCCATACTGTTTTGTATCCGCTTGAATTAGGGACAGCAACCCTTCTGGCTGGTTGTTGTAATCATAGTTTGCGCGCAGGTAGGCTTGCACGACATGCGTGACGAGCTCGGGTTGGGCACTCAAAAATTCGCGCTGTGCGACAAGCACATCGACAATATACCCCTTGAGTTTTGAACTGTCCAGCAGCAGATGTACGCCTTCAATTGCAAGTGCCTTTGTCACGTAAGGCTCCCACACCACGTACGCGTGCGGTGCATCCGGGTCTGCGGACTTAAGTTTCTTATAGACAGATTCGGCACCGTTTGTCTCTACTGCCCACGAAGCGGGTAGACTTGGCAAGCTCATCTTGTTAATCATAATGCGGGCGAGCGTTTCACTCGGCGAATCCGGCGTGAGGACGATGCGCGCCTGCGGATTGCTTAAACTCGGAATCTGCGGGACACCTCGCTCATAAGCGACAATCGCATCTGCCCCTTTGGATTCATCAATCACCAAAATAATTGAACCCGGAAACTCGCCGAGTGCACTGCCCGCTTTGAGGTAGGCATCAATTGTGAAAACCGCCATCTGCACCTTACCGCTTTTCAGGTCGCGGGCTCTGCGCGCGTAATCGGCTTTGTCGTCAACGAAGGTGAGTTTAATCGCCTGCCGGTCAAGCAGATTCTTAACAGCAGGGGAACGGAGTATGGCATACCCTGGAAACGAGTCGTGTGCCACCTTGATAGTGTGTGCATATCGTTGGGTGCTCGTCTCTTTAACAAGGTCGCCTCGGAGCCGGGGTTCAACGACAAACTTATAGACGAGTCCGATGATGCCGATGATAACGAGCCAGCTGGCTGCCATGATGATTTTGCTTCTTTTTTTGTCAGCGTCCATGATGTTCTATTTCCTATTTCTGAAAACAAGGAAGCCAATAACGACTACGACGAGAATGATAACAAGCCATGTGGTGTTTTTCCCCCATCCGGAGTCATCATCACGTTGCTGGTGTGTCAGTTTTCTCGGCGTTGTTGGTTGCGATGGCGTTGCCTGCTCAGACTTCATTACAGCAATTGCGGTATTGCTCGGCGGCTTTGTGAGTTTTTGAATTAAATCGGTGGCAATTTCATAAGAAAGCGGTGTAATGTATTCAAATACATCTTCGCCGCCAACATCCGTTCCCGTATCGCCGGTTTCCGCAAGGATTTGCGACACTGCCGCCACCAACTCACCAGGGTTATCTGCGTTGCGGTAGCTATCCACGACCTTTGCCAACATGTGGTCGGTTTTCATATCAACACCGATAACATCAATGCGGAGCTGCTGGTTGAGAATCTCAGGCGTATAGTGCTTGACTTTGCTGGCATCCGAGGCTTCACCATCTGTCACAACTAACAAGCGGTATGTGCCGTAGTTGTACTGTTTTTCCCGTTGTTCCAGGAGGCGATTCGCCCCGATGCGGAGATATTTCCCGAGGGGCGTGCCGCCGCCGGGCACTGGTAAATGGATGGCTGCTATCAGTTTTTGCGTATCCTTTGCCCCCAACGGATACACCCATTCGTTCCGGATGTTCGTACCACTAAACACCAGCAATCCGATCCGCGTGTCATCAGGAACTTTCGCAAGTACTTCCTGTAGTGCTGCCTTTGCTGCTTCCATCTTTGACTTCGTCCGGTCTCCGCTAAACGTGTCCTGCATGGAACCGGAGGCATCGAGAATCACAACAATGTTATCTCCATGAATCTCATCGTCAGCACTGCTTATCTGGAAACCAAAAATGAGCAGACTCAGTAGGAGAATGCATCGCACGCCGAAGTTCGCTGCTATGATAGATTTCATAAAAATGCCCTATATCGGGAGTAGTTGTCAGTTAACCATTCAAAAGTCAAAATCAGCGTCTGCGACTGCTTCTGCTGAAACTTTAATCAATGCGAATTCAACGCGCCGGTTTTCTGCGGCTTCAGCACGGCTTGTTGGCTTGGCGATAACAGGCTCTTTAATCCCGACACCGACTGGCACAATCTGGTCTGCATCTATGCGTGCGTTTTTGCGGCGTGCATAAGCGATAATCGCCTGCTTCACTGCTTGGCTCCGCTGCTCGGAGAGTTTGAGTGCAGCCCGCATCACCTGGTAGGGGCTTTCAACGTCGCTACCATCGTCAAACTTCTTCTGCTGAATGAGCCGGATCAGATTGGCAGTATCTTCCAAGCGAAAAGCCTTACCGTTCATAAAATATTTGTAGTTTCCGCGCGTGCCGGTCCGCTTCAAAATCCCTGTTTGAAGGCTTGTTTTCACTAACACGCTCAGTGTTCGCGAGGGATCGCTGTGGCCCTTTATCGCAATGGCAGCATTGCCGTATTTTGAAGCCAGCTCAACAACCCTGTCAAATTCTTCGCGATATTGGACATCGCTAAAGGTATCTTGATTCGCCTTAAATTGGATTGTGAAGGAGATGAGCGTCTTTTCGTCAAGGACTGCATCCTCATTAAACGCCTCAAT
This sequence comes from uncultured Poribacteria bacterium, assembly GCA_958295855.1. Lineage (GTDB taxonomy): Bacteria > Poribacteria > WGA-4E > WGA-4E > WGA-3G > CATQHH01. The sequence continues at coordinate 4,625,037 of OY282383.1, forward strand.
TTCAGCACGAACTGTCTCTTTTTTGAAACGCTGTTGCTTCAGCTGCGCGGGAGCGGTCACGGTTGTAGTGAGCAGCTTCGTAAATGTCGGCGCGTTGAAATTTAAATCAGAGGGGATGAGCGCGTATTTCTGCCTTGCAAACCCCCAGTTTACTGCCATGTCGAGCCCTGCTTTGTTGAAGCCTTCAAAGCCTGTGATGGTATTGCTCGGGTCGTTGAAGAAGGCGATATTTCCCGGTTGCCCAACGAAGGCGCAATCCGCTATTAATCCGTGTGCATCCTCTTCAAGGGTGGGCAGCACCTCTTTGCCATAGATAGTTTGCATCATCGTCAGGAGCTGCGTATATTTTTGGGAGCCGCTGGTTTCATAGGCTTTTTTGAGGCCGATTACCTCTTCTGCCCCCTTCAGATAGCCGGCGAAGAAGCGTTCAATAAAAGGTTTGTAAGCGTCGTAGAAATCCTTGCGGCAGGCGTAGACATCCGCGATGGAGCGGGAGAGCGTGGCAGTGCTGACTACGACGCTCGCGCCTTTGACAGTGCCTTCAGCCCCCGTGCCAGTATTTTCGGGCCCGCCTGTCAACCCAATCATATCCGGGGTTATCACAAAACAGCCGGCAATGGATGCATCGTTTCGGAAGCGTTCTGCCGGGCCCTTCGCGCCTGTTAATTCATCTACCCAAACGATTTGCACCTGTGGCTTTGAAAGCCGGGCAGTCTTCAACATATCATAGAGCATCCCGACGTGCGGCCCGCCCTTTTGGATAGCAATCTTTTTTCCGCTCAGGTCAGAAATTTTCCGAATGTTGGAACGTCCGACGAAGTGGTCACCTGCCGACCAGGTGAGCTGCCCAAAAACGACCGGCTTTGTGCGTGCATCTTTTCCGACAGCTTCGCTTGCCTGCGCTATCATTCTAAAGGTGCCGCGCAGTAAGGGGGTTTTTCCTGCGAGATAGTCGCGCACCTGTTGCTGAAAATTGTCGCCGGGCACCAATTTGAGATTCATGCCGAGGTCCGCCATAATCGTCCCGGGTTGTGTCGTCAATCCACCGTTGGCGTGGAAGAGTGCCGCTTCGCCACCCCATGTGATATATGGCACGACCAGGGGTGTTATTGCCGTTACTTCTTGCACGGTAACGGGCCCGACTGCATCTGAAAACCGTTCTTGCGCGTTTGCTGATGGTGCAAGAAAGATTAGCCGACACATGAGGCAAAACAGCGTCCACTTCAAAAACCGCTGGCGACGCAAAATGGATTTTCTTTTCATATTTTTATCCTCTCCTTAATGGAAGGTTGGAAGGATTTGGATGGAAGGTAGGCGCGATCTCCGAATCGCGATGCCTCCCAATCTTCCACTCTTCCTGTCTTCTCTTCTATCCGCTTTTCTTTCATTCTTCCTTCCCGCCTTTAGATAACGGCACACGGCGTGTGCCTACTACCTTATTACCGCGTGAGGGCATACGCTACCACATTCATTCCCTGTTCAAACGCCCAGACGCGTTGCTCCTCACCGCCGGGGCTACACGGCCTGCCTTCCCACGCGCAATTCAGGTCGCTGGGACAGAAATAGACAATCACCCGGTCATCTTCCATGATAGCCTCATCGTGATCGGAAATGCCACGGATGCGTTTATCGCCGCCGAGGTATTCATCATGCGGATAGAGCGTATGATAAATCGGGTGGCTCATCTCCAATCGCTCAAACTTCTTTTCCGGGTAGACCTGCCGCATCATTTCATAGATATGCGGACGCAGCCCCCCGCGTCCACCCTTGAGGCGTACGTCACAATCTTCGACGTGGAGAAAGCCGCCCCGTTCAAAATAGTCTCTCAACTTTCGCACCTGTGCAGTCGACAGCCGAATCCCGATATGCCCGGTCATATAGAGGAACGGATAGGCAAATAACCCTTCATCGTCAATGTCGACATATTGCGGATGCTCACGCACCTCAACGTCAATCGTCGTATTTTCGGCGAGGACCTCGGTGAACTTCAAATCCGAGCGCCAGCGGTAATAGTTGACAATGTTTGTATACCAATCGCCGCCGGGGTACTTGAGCCTCACAAACGTGAACTTTTCGCCGGTTGCATCCATCCCTGGGTGATGGTGTTCAATGATACCGTAGCGGGTGCCGTAGTGAACATCGTGGGCAGAATCATAAGGGAGATATTCTCGGAACCCGAACTGTGCGTGCGCGGGACGCAGCAGCCCACCTGCAGCGACAGCAGCGGTGGCAAGCCCCACGGAGCCCTTGATAAAGGAGCGCCGCGACAGGGGGGCGGGTTTCAATGCCACGCCGGATATAAACGGAGGCTTGTCGGCTGCCTCCAGTTTTTTCTGACGTTCGGGGTGTCTACTGTTGTTTAACATGGCTCTTTTCTCCTTTTGTTTCAACCTATTTTTCTCGCGGTTGGCTTCCATGTCCATCGCGCCTAAAGGCGCGTTCTCGGATGTCGCTCACGCTTCCTGTTCAGTCGCTATATCAATACTCGGCATTGGGCGTTTATGCATGTCTACGGCATAGTCCCCGGTAAGCGATTCACATTGTGAAATAAACCGGGAAAAACCCGTGGGCCCAAGTTCATCTTTAAGATGCTTAATACCGAGTTCATAAATCTCAAGATCTGTCATCTTTTGGGTATTCTTATGACAAGAGGCAGCTCCCCATTCTTTTCTACAGGGCTGTTCTGTCTCCTGAACCCGTTGAATCTCCTTTACGAGTGTCTCCATATCTGGTTGGGGGCGTTTGTGGCGCTCTACGGCGTAATCACCCTTGCCGGGGGCGCTCTGCCAAAAGAAGCGCATCATTCCACCGGGACCGAGTTTATCAATAAGGAGTTCAATGCCGAGTTCATAAATCTCAAGGCCGGTCATTTTGCGAACGTTCATTTCTAATCACCTCTATTATAACCTAAAATCTCGGAAAAATCAAGAGAGCATACACAATTACGCCTGTGACAGAGAATCTCAGTCAGGAAATCGCAATTACGCCTCAGAGATGTTGAAAAGGAGCTCCGAATCAAGGTGAAGAGCTAATTGTCTGAACCAGGATTTACGGGATTAGAGAACTTCCGGTTGCAATTTTGAGGGACCGAGCACTCTGAAGTGACATAAGTTTTTAATTTGTCTCGCAAGGTACGCACCGCAATGCCCAAAACCTTCGCCGTTTTTGTCTTATTTCCGTTCATCCACGTTAGAGTTTTCAGGATGAATGCCTGCTCTATCTCCTTCAGCGGTCGTCCGATGGGGAAGGACACCGTGAGGCGTTCTTCGTCGTCAGAACCTTCTTGGGGTAAGTGCTCTAGACGCACGTCTGACCCCTGCAATTCTGCCGGTAAGTGTATCGGTAAGATTATGTCCCCTTTGGCAAAGAGGAGGGCGCGAGTTAGGAAACCTCTCAACTCTCGGATATTCCCGGGCCAGTCGTAGCCTTGGAGTAACGCAAATGCTTGTGAAGATATGCCGCCATTCTTTACATCTTGTTCTTGGCTCCCTGTCTTCAAAAAGTGTTCGATCAACTCGGGAATGTCTTCGCGCCGTTCGCGCAACGCCGGCACAACGATCTCAAGTGGCTTTAGTCGCTGATAGAGATCTTGGCGAAACGTGCCCTTTTTAACGTCTTGCGCAAGGACGTGGTTAGTAGCTGCCACAACGCGGACATCTACCTGAATTTGTGAGTTCCCCCCGACACGTCTGATCTCGCCTTCCTCAAGTGCCCGTAACAACTTTGGTTGAAGCGCCCTGGGGAGTTCCCCGATTTCATCAAGCAACAGTGTACTGCCATTCGCCTCTTCAAACAGGCCGATGTGTTGCGTATCCGCTCCAGTAAATGCCTCCTTCTCATGTCCAAAGAGTTCATTCTCTATCAGGCTTTCCGAAATGGCAGCACAGTTAGCAGTAACCATCTTTTTCTCTGAGCGGTTGCTGTTTCTGTGCAATGCGCGCGCTACCAGTTCTTTGCCAGTCCCTGTCTCGCCAGAAATAAGTACTGCTGCCTGCGAGTTTGCAAACAGGTTAATAGTGTTCAGGACCTGAAGAAGTGCTGCACTCCCACCGATGATGCCGGCGTAATCACCATCCAACTCTTCTCTTACCCTAACCCCCTCCGGTAGCGACATCTCTCCTGCCGGGTTCTGAGCATTTTCTGTCACCATAGGGGCACTGTCTATTTGCTGCGCGGGTACCTGAGGCACCAACGTTATACCCCCCGGTTCCGCATTCAGCATCTGGCGATGTGCGTCACTTCCTTTAGACACAGTAGAGACTTGATAATCATGCTGTTCAAGGAGCTCGCGTAATCTCACAACCTCCTCGGAGTCATCGCCAACAATAAGAATGTGGTTCTGATCCGTGAAACTATCTGTTTTCGTCCGCATCTTCATCATTTCCCTTTTTTTTTGACCGATAGGGTTAACCCACCTGTGTTTGGGCAACCACATTTTGGGCGCGGATTTTTTCGGTCTCGTTCGCCACAATTTGGGAGTATAACACATTTTTAAAATAGGTCAAGAGAAATATGCAGAGCCATTCAGTTCTTCGGTAGGCGCGATCTCCGCATCGCGACTGATTCTGTCGAAGCAACAAAAAACCGAAAACCAAATCGCCCTAATGCCTGCAAAGCCTGCTGTCTGGGTGGGAAGCCGATTTCCGATGCCTCTTTCTACGGTTATGTGGGAAGGGTTTGTGTCACCCCGAATTACCGATTGGGACTCTACCAATGAGAGTTAAGTTGCTTTATACCAGGGTAATTGACAGTTCTTCCGTGTAGCGCAGCGCAAACACTTTTTTCTGCAAGGGTGCGTGTCTGTGGCATGAAGTGTGTCGGCTGTGGGGGCGGGGTAACCCCGCCGCTACCATCACATTTTAGTGCGCGTGTGATGAGGGCTTGTTCTTCAGTGTGTCAGGTCTCTGTCATGTTTTCAGGCTAGCAGGTAGACAAAACGAAGTGAAGAAAAAAGCCACCGGTGCGCTTTTACCTACCGGCGGCAATCTGAAGGGTTACGCGTTTTAGTACTTCGTGGTAATCTTCTTGAGAGAACCATCCTCATTGTAGAGAACTGTGATCCCTTCGCTTTTGAAGTATTCCAAATCTGCCTGCGTTGGTAAAATGAAACCGTTTGCCTTTTCCCATTTTGCAAGCACAAGGGTTTTCCGAGTTGCCTCATTTGGAAACAGAAACAACATCGCTTCAAGGTGAACTATCTCCTCGTCAAGTGTTAGATTGCGTTCTGACCTGATGCGATGAAATTCCACATGTGTATGAACCTGCGGCATGTCTCCAAACCGTTCAATCAACGACTGGAGCATTTCGTCCGACTCTGGCAGTGGCGGTTCATCTTTCGCAGTGTCCTTATGTACCGAGAGATCGCGCTCGGGATTATGGACATGGTGCGCATCATTATCGGTTCGCCAATTGTAATCGTCAGAGGCATGTTGCTCAGGAGTTGTCTCACCCTCAGTCTCCACTTGTTCCCCCACGGGTTGATGCACTGGTGATAGCAAAGCATCAACACTCCGAGGCTGCTCTACTTCAGGCACCGTCACGTTGGTTGGAGGTTCGGGAAGACTTTCGAGAAATTTCCTTCTGTCCCACTCCGTGTAGATAATCATACCACTAACGAACAAAAGGACAGCCAGAGTAGCAAAGATGAATTTCCACATAAGGTACCTCAACGGTCACTACTAACATTCCCTACAATGGCAGTGCCGCAGCATCGGTGCTGATTCCACTGTCGGTGCACCTCTCAAAAGAGAGGCGGGCTGCCAATACAAACACACTATTTTGTCAAAATTGACGACAATCGTCGACAAAAAAGAAAAACTCATTTTCTCATAGGGTGCTACTCCGCATCCTTGGCGCATCGAAATCCATAGGAGGCAAGCCGGTGATGGGGTTTATCGTAGTAGAGGTAATCCGATTCAAAGTGTTTTCGCAGGGACATCCAACTGCCACCCCGGAGGATTTTCTGGGAGCCGGGGCATGTGCCTGTCGGCGTGACGCTGCGCCGGAAGTCTTCGCCTTCGTAAGCATCTTCACACCATTGCCAAACGTTTCCGACGAGGTCAAACACACCGAAGGACGAAACGTTCTTTTCTCGGCTGCCGATAGGGTAAGGCACTAAGTGGGCCCGATAGTCCGCAGCGTCAAACTCAAACGTGTTGCCCCACGGATAGCGTTGTTTGGTGCCACCTTGGCAGGCGAGCGTCCATTCGGCGGCGGTTGGCAAGCGGGCACCCCGCCAATTGGCGTAAGTTTCTGCCTCATACCAACTCACGCCCGTGACAGGCAGCCTGGTTTTATTCAGATATTTTTCGTGGTAAGTGGATGGGACTGAAAACTCATAAGCCTTTAGGAATTCAAGTCCTTCGGGCGACCAATATTGCTGTTCTGTATAGCCGCCGGCTTCTATAAACTGATTGTATTGTTCATAAGTGACAAGATGTTTATCAAGGTAAAACGTGTCAACGCTGACCGTTTCTCCTGTGCCGAATGCGTCTACGGTGCCGGCTTCTATCCGTACCCTCTCGGTATGAATCATGGGTTGTCCCTCTGGTGTTTGTGCATTTTGCTGACAAGCGCCGGTAACGTTCATGGTAACACACCTTTGACAGAAATGTCAATCGAGGCAACATCCGGATGGTCTGTCTGAATTGAAATGGTGTCTTCGACTAACCCCTTCGGTGCGCCATCGGCTGAAAAGGTGATTAACAGCTCATGAGAAATCTGCTTTTCGGCGGAGAGTTCTGCGGAAACATCAAAGGTGTCCGCTGTGATGCCGAGAACAGCAAACGCTTGTGTGCCATCGGTTTTGAGTTGGATGGCGCGTTGGACGCTCTGGTTGGGGGACATCACGCCCAGAAACAGGTTTGCGGGCAACGGCACAATATCCCCTAACACTCGGCCTTTGAACTGAATTGGCAACGCAATTGTTTCTGAATCGGTGCCAGGGATGACCGCCGGTGCCCTGCCAGAAAGCGTGAGCACTTCGCTGTAGATTCCGACCGTGGTTAGGGAGAGTGCCACATCAATGTCGAGCGTACCGCCGACTGGCATTACGCGCGCAGGCAGTGTGACAGCGAGGCTGTCGTCGCTCACGGCGTGCGCGGTTATGTCCACCGGCTGGAGCAGGTTGTTGGTGAGCGTTACCTTTTTGGTGACGTTTTGCCCCTTTTCAAGTTTTCCCAAATCTATTTGCTTGGGGAAGGCAATCGGGGCTTTGATAACCCCAGAGACTTGCAAGGGGATTATCGGTTTGTCTGTATCATTGGTGTAGACGAAGGATTGCTCCAGGAAGTATCCGACATCTCTATCTATCTCAATCTGAATGCTGCCGGTGCCGCCGGGCGGAATTTGCGCTGCGGAAGAGGTTGTAGCAACGCAGCCACAATTGGTCTGAATCTCCTGAATCTCTAACGGGGCGTTCCCTGTGTTCGTGAACTCAAACCTTTTGAGAATCTTTTCGCCGACGATGAAAGCGTTGGGAAATTCATGCGAGATACTTTCAAAAGCAATCTCCGGGGTTCTGTTGGGGTTACAGCTTGTCACGAGTGCCTCCGATGCTGCAGCCTGCAGCGAGAAAAAGTGTTAAGAGTTTGAGCGTCATTCTTGTTTTCCTTATTTTATCAGCCCTGCGCGTTCTGCCAAATACCGAGTGGCTTCTATGTTATCGATGCCTTCCATCCACGCCACAAAATCGGTAACCCCGCCACCTGGCCATTCACAATCCATACAGGCCCATTGATTATTTCCATCTATTCGGGATTGTATCAGTACAAAATCGGTGCGTGCGCATTTCGGACAGGTGCTTTTCCCAAGTTCATCTACGTAGATACCGTACTCATTGAGGACCGATTCCATATCGTATATGTCTGCCACCATTCTGGCTAATTCCGGGTATGGAATTTCTGTGGCGGTGTCTGTCTCAGGTTCTACGACATCTTCGCGTTCTTCAGAGAGGTTTTCCCCAGCGAGTTCGGTTTCCAGCAACTCGAGCCATTCCCAGAAGTCGTCTTCTTCAGGCATTTGCTCAGCGTCTTCTTCTGATAACACTTCATTTGTTTGAATGCCATCAGAATAGGCCGTAGATGCCGTTTCCGCAACCGGGACAGATGTAGGGGAGTGAGTGCCTTCACCCGCTGTGGCACGGGTTGATTTTGGCACGTATGGGGCGGCTTTATAGATTTTTATCACTTCGGGCGGAGGCTTTTCTCTCGCCAGCCAAAGTCCTATCAAACCCCCGATGCACAGGAGGCTGAGGATAAAAATAAAGCGGGATTTCATTGTATTTCTCCTTTCTTGGAGCCACTAAGAGACTCCTGTATATTCCAATCAAAGAAATGAGCCGGCAGCCCCTGATTAAAGGCCATTTCTAGAACCGTAGTAGTTGTAGCCCGGCGCATAAAGCCGTCGGACCGGTACTCTTTTGCGTCAAAACGTTTGGGATGGGCGATGCCGAGCGTTTCAAGATGAACAAAATCGCTATATTCCTCAACTAATCGCAGCCAGTAGCCGTCTTCATTTGCGTTTGGGGACTCACTTTTGTAATAGTATTCTTCGCGAAAAATCTGGGGTACGTCTGCGAGACGCACATAGGTTTTCGCCAGAACTCTCTCAAAGGGGGAGTAGGTGAGGACAAAGACATCCTCTCCATCAACTTCAGCAGGTTCTATTTGCGCTTCGTCTTTGTCAAGGCCCACCGGCGGAAGCCGGACAGGGAAACTGCTCAGCAAACTATCCTCTCCTTCCAAGGTGTCCACGCTAACGTTCCCGATGATCCTGGCGTTGCTTATTTGATGCGGTAGAGTCATCCTGATTCTTTGATCGGCATTGACGACGCGATATTCTTGCCGTCCACCATCATAGTAGCGCGCAAAACCGGCGGATGGAAAGGGGGCATCACTGGCAGAAGGAAAGTTGTCAAAACGGAATATCTCTTCGATGCGAAAGTTGCATTGGGGTGTTTTTCCTTCGGCCACTGGGAGACGCTGAAAGACGAGATTCGCTTCTAGAAAAACAAAGAACTCGCCAGAATCGCGGAAATGTCCATAGGTTTTGACGTATTCAATGTCTTTCAAAATTTCCTTTCGCAGTTCTTCTGGAGTGGAAGTCTTCTGCGGTGCGTCCCGGTATTCCTGTTTGCTGTATTCTATGGATGTCTGCATATATTTGCCCTTCTCCTCCGGCGGAGTTGGGAAATGCTCGTACCAGAGCAATTTGAATTCAGCGTCTTGAATGAGGGTCTTTGAAAAACCCAGGATAGCAATCAACGTTTGTGCATCCATCTGCATGTTCTCCTTTTGCGTCTCTATTTGGGTGCTTCCCGATTGCGCGCCTGTGAGAAGGAACGCGAAAAGAATCAACGTGAAACATTTCATGTGCGGCAATTCCTCTCAAAAGAGAGGCGGGCTGCCAATACAAACACTATTTTGTCAAAAAAGAAAATCTCACGGGAGCTCCGGGCAAACATCCCACGCGGAAGACAACCCTGCTTCAGGAATGCGCCGCTTCCGTTTCACTTTACATTATAGCAATTCTCGTGCCAATGTGAGAAACGCAACCGTTACGGGATAGAACCTTTTTCCTACTCGGCAGAAATTGCCCCAATCGGCAGATTTTGCCTAGCAGACTCGGCAGAATCTGCCGAGTTGCAGGTGTGGCTTGGCTTGTCGTAAGAGATGCCGGCGTTCCTTTTTCAGATAACCCCGCCGCTACCATCACATTTTAGCGCGTGTGTTGTCTGCGCTCCTGGCGGAGGATGCGTTCGAACAGTGCTGCGCCTTCCGGGTTTCTTTCTTTGATTCTGCGGAGTCCTTCTTTGGGTCCGTAGCGATTCAAGAGGCGCATCGCATCATTAAGGCGTTTCGGGCTGAAGTGTTTCTGTAGTTCGGCTTCAAAGTTTTCCGCGGTAGTCGTGTCGGGCAGATTCTGTGTCAGTAATTTGTTAAGTTCGACTTCAATCTCCGCATCTGTCATTGTGGCGTACTTTTCTGCAGTCTGCAGTGCTTTTTCGCCTTGTTCTCTGAGAGCCTTCGCTTCGTTTTCAGCCAGTTTTGCCCTGTCAAGCGTCTGGTTTTGCCCGGTTTCTGATAGTGCCTGTGCGTCAGTTGTCTGTGTTTCCTGCCAGGTGTCTTCCCAGCCGTCGTTATTTGGTTGGGATTGCTTTCCATTTAGGGAGTCTTCCTGGGCTTTTATGAAATCTTCGCGCTTGAAAGGTTGCGGTTTTTCCGATTGCGTGTTTCCATCGCTGTCAATGTAGACGATTTCGTAGCCACGGGGTTCAATTCCTAGAAAGAGGAGGCTGAATTTCTGCAGGGCAGAGAGGTCTTTGCCAACGAAAGCAGCCCCCGTTTTGCCTTTTTTGACGTAAACGCGATTAGACGTGAGTGGCAGAAAGGTTTCATTATTTGGACCTGTGAAGAAACCGGCTATCACTTTTGGGTCATTTCGAATGGCATCATTGAGAATCTGGTTTTCAGCAATTTTTTTGTCGATGTAAGCCGCTTCAAACGCCTCCCAGTTTTCAGTAGGGCTGGGTAAGTTGTTGAGCGTCGCGCCAAATTCTGCTCTTGCGGGGTTGTTTACCACATTGTCCTTCACCACGTCTAAACTGACTCTTATGGCCATGTATCCGCAGAACTCGGAGTAGGAATTAATGGTAATTCCTCTGTCGAGAATCATCTGCAGCCATGGTTCCGGCGGATACGCTGCATCCTGTTTTTGCCGACTCTTTTCTGAGCCATAGGTACCGTAGAAATCCGCTAGGATTGCCTCAGCCGTTTGGGGACCGGCATATATTTTCCCGGTTGTGTCATAGGTTTCTTTCACTTCAGGTTCTGCGAAATTGAGCGGCGGTGGTACGTCGGATTCCTTTTTCAACTCTTCCGCGTGTGCTTGAAGGTCGGTTCGGATTTGGTTCCGAAGCTTATTGAGTTCCTCAACGGGCATCGGAGTTGAGGAGGCTTCTAAAGCCAGTTTGACACAGACCTCTGTTTGTTCTTCTAACCATACATCCCACGGATGCTTGGATGGTGTTCTATTTTTCGCATCGGCATCCTGTCTAGTGAGTTGGGTTTCGGAGATACTATTGTTGGTAGGAATCTCGGATTGCATTTTCTGTGTGTGCCGGGCGAATAATATCCAAGCACCTATTATTATGAAAATGGCTAAAAAGAATCCTGCCTTCTGGCGCGTCATTTTCAAGTTTTTTAACATAAGGGCACCTCTTTTTGGTAAATTTCTGCAAGTGTCTGCCTAAGCGGAAGACAACCCTGCTTCATGAATGCGCTGCTTCTGTTTCACTTTATTTATAGCAATTCTCGTGCCAATGTGAGAAACCCAACCGTTACGGGATAGAACCTTTTTCCTAGTTTGGCCACCGCGCGGATTGTTTCGGTCTCGTTCGCCACAATTTGGGAGTATAACACATTTTTAAAATAGGTCAAGGAAATATGCAGAGCCATTCAGTTCTTCGGTAGGAGCCCTCTCCGCTTCGCGCCGCGCCGCCTAAAATGGACAAAACCAAAAACGAAATGCCACTAATGCCATGTTTGAAATACTTGACAATTCTGTAAAAACCCCGTAAAATTCCGAGCATTAGCTTTCAGTGAAAGGAGGAGAAGGTGAATTTACACAAAAGAGACTACGGGACTGTTGTGGGCCCGCACCCGCGCACTGCAAAGGCAGGTTTGGCGATGCTCCTTGCAGGCGGAAACGCTGTAGATGCCGCCGTTGCTGCCGCGTTTGCAGAGGGAGTCGTGGAGCCCTCGCATAACGGCATCGCCGGTTACGGCGGGTGTGTGCTCATCTATCGCCGGAAAACGCAAGATGTCGTAGCGATAGATTACAATACTGCGGCACCGGCAGCGGCTTCCGAAGACATGTTTACGATTGAAGCGGCACCCGATGTGCCGGCAGGATATCGCGTGCCAGGGCGCGTGAACGTCCACGGGCCACTGTCTATTGGGGTGCCGGGGGTTGTCGCAGGCTTGTGCTTGGCATTAGAGCAGTTCGGGAGTTTGCCCCTCGCTGATGTACTTTGTCCGGCTATCAATTCGGCACGCTACGGCTACGCGCCCAACAGTGCGAACCGGGGCGGTATCGCGGGGAATGCAGAACGGTGGAAACAGGAATTCCCGGAGACAGCGCGCGTTTTCCTCAAAAATGGAAAACCGCCGAAAAAAGGGGAAACACTCACAAATCCTGAACTCGCCCGAACCCTGGAGGCGGTTGCAGAAGGAGGGCACGCTGCGTTCTATGAAGGAAAGATAGCAGAAACAATTGCGAATCACATTCAGGAATTGGGGGGATGCTTGACCGTGGCAGACCTCAAGAACTATCGCCCTTTTATCACGCAACCTTATGAAATTCGTTATCGGGGCTATTCGGTGTATACTGCACCGCTCGGGGCAGGCGGGCTGACGACGTTACAGATGCTCCGATTAGTTGAGGAATTTGATATGGCGGAGAGGCCTGTCGCTGAGCGGTTCCATATCTTCGCTGAGGCGATGAAGGTTTGCTGGCCCGAGCGGCTCCGCCGATTCGGTGACCCGGCGTTCGTCGATATAGACATCGCAGCAGAACTGTCGGACGATTTCATAGCGACGCTCAGCGAAAAGTTGAAGGCGGGCCTTGAAGCACCGCAACCTGGAGAGGTGGTCTACTACGAACCGATGAATTGTACGAGTCATATATCTACGGCGGATGCGGAGGGCAACATGGTGTCGTTGACGCAAACGCACGGCGGTGGATTCGGTTCGATGGTGACGGTGCCGGGTACTGGCTTGCTTTTCGGACACGGTGTTGGCAGATTTGATCCGCGGCCTGGATTGGCGAACGCTATCGGTCCCGATAAGCGCCCACTTCACAACATGGCACCGTTTCTCGCCTTGCGCGATGATGGGCTGCCCTTTGCCACCTACGGCATCCCCGGCGGCCGCACGATTCCGAATAACCAGTTGCACATCAGCGTCAGCCTGATGAACCTGCAGGCACCTATTCAGCTGGCTTTGGACGCGCCGAGGCTTCACACCGATGGCGCGGAACCGATTCAGGTCGAATCTCGAGCCGGCGAAGAGACGCTTGAAGCGTTGCGGCAGCTCGGCCACGAAGTCACAGCGAGCGGGGGCATCGGTGGCCCCGGACACGGCATCGTCTTGTCGGATAATGGCAGCCACCACGCCGGTGGCACGGACCCGCGCGGCGAAGGCAAAGTCATGGCGAAATAATAGGAGAGCAGGCAATGGTTTTCTGCAACGATGCCCTTGCAGGGCTACATATCGTAATTTCTGGTGGGTGTGGCGCTATCGGGGTTGGAATCGTTAAAAAATTGACGGAACACGGTGCAAACGTAACGGTGAACGATATCTTATCGTATCAACTTGCAACAGCACGGCTCAGCGAGAACGGGATTGACATGGGGAAAATTAACTATGTCAAGGCTGACCTGACGCTCGCGGACGAAACCAATACGTTGGTGAAAGTGGCGCGTGAACAATTTGGTTCCATCCACGTCGCGCTTTGTCATATCGGCATGGTAATTCCGAAACCGTTGTTAACATACCAAGCAGAAGAGTGGGATGAGACGATGGCAGTCAATGTGCGGACAGCGTTCCTCTTGGGCAAAGCCGCGGCCGGCTCGATGCTTGAAGATGGTGTGAAGGGACAACTCATTTTTACCACATCTTGGGTTGCCGATGTGCCGTGGCCGGAGATTGGCCCGTATAATGCAAGCAAGGCGGCGATGAAGCAGTTGATGCGTTCCTTTGCACGGGAATTGGCGGATAAAGGCATTCGCGCGAATGCGGTGGCCCCTGGAATTGTCAGCGTTGGGCTGGCAAAGCAGCAGTGGGATACGGATGCAACCTACCGTGCGCGGGCACAGAAGGCGATTCCGCTTGGCACTATGCAACCGCTTGACTCGGTGGCAAACGCCTTCCTGTTTTTGTGTAGCCCCGCGGCAGATTATATGACTGGGGCAGTGCTCCTCGTGGATGGCGGGTGTAGCTTGTATCCGATGGATAATGCCTAGTGCTTTGTCCGTTTTCAATTCTACTCACTGTAGAGACGCGGAGGCCCCAAAGGGCGAGGAGAACACAATTTTAAGATTCTCACGGCGTAACGCCACGGGCTCTGTGTCTCTGCCATTTATCGAAAGAAAACAAGTGCGCGTTTTGTAAGCGACGCGAAAAAATGGAGGAATTATGTCACAATTTGTAAAAGCTGCGACAACCGAACAGGTGCAACCCGGTAGTTGTATCGGTGTAAAGGTCGAAGGTGTTTTTATTGGTATCTACAATGTAAAGGGTGAGTATTACGCGATGAACAACATCTGCCCACATCTCGGTGGGGTTTTGAGTTACGGCTTCTTAGACAACGGTTGTATTACCTGCCCACTGCACATGTGGGAATTTGATGTGACGACCGGCAAATGCGTTTGGCCGGGTGAGGAGAGTCTGCCTACCTACCCTGTTAAGGTTGAGGATGAGGATATCCTCGTGAATGTAGATGCACCGCACTAGGGGTTTCATAAGGTTGCAGTACCGTCATTTCTGATGTTTTTAGAGGCATGTAAGAGAGCTCGTCGGAGGTCTCTGATGCTTAGGTTTCCGAACTCACATTGTAATATCAAATGGTGTAAGGGAAAACAGATTACGCCGAGGAGGTTCCTCATGTCAAACATACCTAACCGAACGCCTGGTGCCGGTACGACAAATCTGATCACTGGTGGCCTGGGATGCATCGGCACTTATGTCATTCGCGACCTGTTAGCCGCGGGTGAAAAGGTGGTTGTTTACGACTTTGCTTACGACTTAACCATTCCAAAGATGGTGTTAACGGATGAGCAGCTGGAAGCGTTCACCTTTGTGCAGGGCGACATTACCGATCTGCCGCACGTTTTGCGCACTATCCAAGCACACGACATCGACAGGGTTATTCATCTCGCCTCGTGGCAGGTGCCGGCGTGCAACGCGAACCCACCGCAGGCTTTAAAGGTAGTCTGCGAAGGCACTATTAATATATTGGAAGCTGCGCGTATTTTCAATCTCCAACGCGTCGTCTGGGCGAGCAGTGTTGCGGTATTCGGCGCGCCGGAGGATTACAACAACCAGCAAATTCTCAACGATGCACCGCACTATCCGAAGTTTATCTACGGCGCATGCAAATCCCTCAACGAAAGATATGCGATGCACTATTTTGATGCGTACGGCGTTGATTCAATTGGGCTTCGGTTTACTGCTGTCTACGGTGTGGGCAGAACGCGGGGGATGAGTTCATTCACCACGAAACTGATCGAAGCGGTGGCGTTGGGCGAGCCGCATGTCTGTCCGTTCGGAGACGATGCTGTGGATTGGCAGTATGTGGAGGATGTCTCTCGTTCAATTGTCGCTGCGTGTACCTGTCCAACGACAGAGACGCGCGTCTTCAATGTCAAGGGGGGCATCCGTCCGGTCAAGGAAGGTGTGGCGTATCTCAAGAGGTTGGTGCCGGATGCCCAGATAACATTGGAGCCGGGGGTATTCGGGATTTCATGGGATTACGATGCAACACCCATTGCTGAGGAGATGGGCTTTACGCCTGCCTATACGATGGAGCAAGGGATTCTGAAAACGTTCAATCGCTTCCGGGGGCGTGCGGGGTTGGTGCCACTCCTTCCTTAAAAATGCGAGCGACACGTAGTGTGCTTTTTCGGAAACAGGTGCATCGCGGCGTGCTGCTGATATTCCATTCACGTGCTGCGTTTCGGGATTATGAAAAGATGTGCCCTAGAATCCCAACAATTCCCAATACGATGCTGCCAACTCCGACCAATAGGGTTCCTCTGTGAATAGACCTATCCAGTGGGGAAGTAGCGAGTTTCCGCATGATGAGGTGTGCCCAGACAACTAACGCGCTACCCTGCAAAAAATACGCGACGCCTTCTTCCCATCTTGCGGCTTCCCGGATTACATCGAAAAGAAGGAAGTCTTCTATTGCCCTGGCATCGCAGCTAAGAGAATATCCGGCAGCAGCAGCGACAAGCACTGTGCTAATCAGCAACGAGCGGGTTATAGGGGATATTTTCAGAATTACGAATACCCATATAACTACCGCCAGGTTGCTCAAAATCGAAGGGACCCACTGCACCCAGATCCATTCTCTCACCGTTGGAAAATTAGGAAACAGACTTTCTAATATGTTAGCCAATCCCAAGCCGCCTATGCTGCACCCTAAGACAAATATGATACGGCATGCAATGGAGACAGAGACCGGCACGCGCGCAATGCCGAGGGGCATCAGACTTGAACCAACTAATACACAGCTCGTTGCAATCAACGAGAGTGTGCTGTTGCTATCTATGGGAATTCCCATAATACCGAAAATAAATGGATTCAGTTGTATTGTCTTCCATGTGACATTGGGCATTTTCGCCAGTTTGTCAAACATTGTGGCTCCTTTGCTGAGGACATCAGGCTTTTCTCCGCTTTAGCCTTCTTGCAGCAGGGTACGTTTTGTCACAGGGAGAATATTGCCGCTATAATCTGAGAAATTCCTAGCCCGATGTAGCCGCCGCCGTAAACCATGAGAATTGGAACAAAGAATCGATATCTGTCGGGTGCTGTTTCCCGTGCAATGAGATGCATCCATGCAATGAGGGCTACACTCCCTAAAATATGTGTTATCCCGTGTTCCCACTCTGCTGCTTTCCAAGTTTCCTCAAAAACGGTTGCTTCTACGATAACCTGCACACCACAGACGAGAACGTATGCGGTTGCCACAGCAACAAGCCCTGTGCTAATAATGAGCGAACGGGTTATAGGAAAAATTCTTAGTATCACGAACATCCAGGGAAAAAGGGCGAGATTCGCGAGCACTAAAACTACCCACTGTATCCAGTTATCTTTTATCGGCATGGGAGTATCGGCGAATAGGTATTCTAAGAGGGTCCAAAGCGTTAATCCGTTGATGCTGGCGACGAGGGCAAGTGTGATACCGCGTGCAATTTTCACAGAGGTGGGTACGCGCCCAACAAACAGCGACATAAGGCTTAAGATAACCCATGTTAGGCTAACCATGAGCAACGTAAACCTGCTGTGAAAATCCAGGAGGAAGATGGTACACAGGGAAAGTCCGGTAAACCACTGTATTTTTTCTCTGGCAATCTCGGCTATGTCTTCAAATTCATCAAGCATTGGGGCTCCTTTCTTGATGTAATTATACCAGATATGTTAGCTGTCCGGCAAGAAAAACGGATTGCCCGGTAGGGAATTTTTCTCTGAAACCCTCGGAAACTTTGTGAGCAATTCGCGAGCAAACTTTCCCTACTTTAGACGTTGATTAGCAAAAACCCTACAATTATGCGCTTTACTGTAAATTCTGAAACCTCATACAATCTGTTTCGCGAGGATTAATCCGATGACACAGACGATGGCTGTCAAGGTTCGTTTTTCGCTCTTGAGGGCGCGCCCCCAAGAAAAATCGTGGGGAGAAGGATGCAGATAGGGACGCAAATGGGGGAGGAGGCTCGGCACAGCTTCCCGATACGCCCGATAGATGGCACCGCATGCTTCCAACAGATACGCCTCTTCTAAGGCGATGATAGGGAGGTATTGTGAGAAATAGCCGACAATCAGCACGGCTACCAGCCAATAGACATTGGCAACAAGACAGATACCGAAGCTGAGCAGAAAATTGCCCAGATAGAGTGGGTTTCGGACGTAACTATAGGGCCCGGTTGTGACGAGGGCGCGGGCGGCACCGAGGGTTCGGGCGCGGGTGGCGGCCCCCGCATATCCGACTGCCCATATCCGGAGAAATTCACCTACCGCAATGAACGGCGTGCCAATCGCTACTGTGTACCACGTTGGTTGGGCGAAATAGAGCAAGGCAAAGATGAACGGAATTGGGGTAAAACTGCGGATTTTGAAGAAGAAGTTGCCGAGCTTTTTGGGCGTTGTCACGATAATGTTTAGCGGGTTTTTAATCAAAATCATCCGCTCTACCGAGGTTGTACGGGCAGTGCAATAGTGTCTGCCCGATGCAATGCCCCACTTCATTGCAGGACAAACTGCCACCGACACCAAGGTTTTGTGGGAGGGTTTGTAGCTCCGATATGATACGAAAATTTATTTGGGTGTGCGCCATATTAAGATACAGCCGACAATGGCGTACAGAATATTCGCACCCCAACAGGCAATAAATGGGGGGAGCTTGCCGCTCTCACTCAGGCCTTCCAGTGTTGCGAAGGAGAGTGCCCAGTAGATGAAAGCAAGGAAAAAAGCGATTACCAAGCCTGCGAAAAAGCCAGCTCTGCCAAACCGGATAGCAATCGGTGCGCCGAGCATCACGACAACAACCGCTGCGTACGGATACGCACTTTTGTGATGCAACTTTACCTGTTCCTTCCGCGAAATCTGGCCCGCTGCTTGTTTGTAGGCAATCTGTTCCCGGAGTTCCCTAACGGTCATCGCCCGCGGATCTTTGTTGCTTCCAACAAAACGTGCAGGATCTTCGTGGCATTCGATAGATTGTTTGGCGAACGTTTCGTAGGCGATTTCCTTGCCGTTCTCAAACCGCCGGACGTATCCATCGAACAGCTGCCACTGCGTGGGTGTCCATGTTGCTGACTTTGCATAAGTGACGCGAGCGAGTTGTTCTGCTTTATCGTATTCGTAAATGGTTAGCTGGTGGATGTCCCGCGCGTCCAAGTCAATTCGCTGTGAGTAGAAGATGCGTTCGCCTCCTTTGAAGTCTTTGCCTTTGAAGACGATATGCCTGCCGCGTCGGGGCGGTACCTTCTTTTGCAAGAGGTTTGCTTTATGGTAAGCAGGGGACGCAACCCGGTCGTAAAAGAGTGCGAAGAGCGCGCAGATAAGGAGTGTTGCAATAAGAATAAAGCCGATAAGGCGGTAAACACTTACACCGCCTGCCTTCATTGCGGTAAATTCGTTGTTTTGCACCATCCTGCCGAGAACAAAAAAGACTGCGACAAATCCGGCAACTGGCACGACTTCCATAATCCGGCGGGGTGCTTGAAAAAGAACGATTTTGACAGCGGTGATATAGGCGATATCATCCTCGAACTTCTTGATGTCCTTATCTAACAGGCGCACGATAACAACCAGTGCGATAAAAAAGCAGAGTGCCACCATGAAGGCTTTGAGGTATTCTCGAAGCAGATACCGGTCTAGAATATTCAAGCGATGCGTCCTATCCTCAGTATTTTTGCGTTTTTCGTAAGGTTCAGTTCCAGGAATGCCGGTTTCCGTAGTTTAAAATTAATTGAAAATCTCGTCGGAGGTTTCTGCTCTTTCACCATCGTTTTGCGCTATCAAAAGGGAGCCCTTAACCTCACCACAGAGACGCAGAGAACACAGAGAGAATTTAGAATAGTTTCCTCTGCGTCCCTTGGTGCGCTCCCGCCCTTAAGATTCAACTTTTCTGTTGATGGCAAGCGGGATATTTCTGTCTCGATGTTTCCAAGCACGCAGTCTTCCTTCCCCTATCATGCCGATGTTGATAACAATTCCGAGCGTTCCGATAACGATATTCGGTAGCCACATGGCGAGGGCAGGATGTAGCATACCGTTCAAACCTGTGCTTTGGCCGGCCTGGAGCAGGAGGTAGTAGACGAGGATTACCGCCAATCCGATGCCGAACCCAATCATTCTGCCGCTCCGTTTCACCATTAAGCCGAGTGGCACACCCATTAACCCGAAAGCGAGACACGCAAAAGGGATGGAAAACTTTTTGTGATATTCCACCTCAGCATAGCGGAGTTTCTTGAGTGCGTAGCCCGGGTTTTTACTGGTTTTTAGTGTTGTTTGCAAAGTGCCAACAAATGTCTTGAGTTGTGCAATGCGCATCGTACGCGGGGTGTGGCTCTGAAATTCGCCGCGTTCCAAGTCTTCGGTTAACCGAAGCGCAAGTTGTTGTTCCTGAAACCGGGTTATACGGAAATTTTGTGAATTGTCTGTGGCCGGTTCATAAGTGTGCCCGTTGTAAAGTTTCAAGCGTGCCCCGCCGTTTTCAAAGCCGAGTGTGGCTTCTTGCGCGTGGATGAAGCGGGGTTTTCCGTTCCAGATGCTGTCCCAGATTTTGACGTTCTGCATCCGCCCGGTGTTGGCATCCGTTGATTCGTACATCCAGAGTTTGCCTTCGGTTTCCAACTCCTTCATGACGGTAGATTCTTCCAAAACGAGCGCGGGATTGTGCTTTCGGATATCACGTTTGAGGGCAGCATAAGCGAGATTCGCTTGTGGAAGCGCGTAGTCCATCAATCCGAGGTCGACAATACTCAACAGCATGGCTACGCTCAAAAGAGGAAGCATAAGTTGATGGAAGGCGATACCGTGTGCCTTCATCGCCACAATTTCGTTGTGGGTAGAAAGCCGCCCCAGCGCAAGTAAGATTGCGACTAAGCTTGCCATCGGGATGGCTACCACAATCGTCGCAGGCATCACATAGATGAGCAATTCGACAAGGTATAGCGGGCTTATCCCTTTCTGCACAAACAGTTTCGTCATCCGAAAAAGGTCATCGAAGATAAGGATAAAGGTGAAACATAGCAGTGCTATTATGAAAGGCGGAAAAAATTCTTTGAGTATATATCGTGCTAATGTGGCCATATTTTTGGTGCTGCTGTAGACATGTCGCGGTATGCGAGTTTTGTAAGCACGCAGGGCATCTGATGCTGTACTAACGTGAGTTCGGTGTTCATAGTGCAAACTTTTCGTTTGCGACAGGCCATCAGAAAGTGTAGCGTCGAAATGCAGTTGCTTCACTTTTCAGCTTTAGTTGCAAACCCTTTTGGATTTCTTCAAAAAATGTGGTTTCCGATCGTTTCTTCATGTCGTTTTAGTTGCAAATCGTTTTGGGTTTCTTCAAAAAATGCGAAGTTTACAGAAAACCGAAATGTCCATCGGGAAACCCTGTTTTTAATTTGATATTTTGCTGCAGAGGTGTTATTATATCCTTATGAAACTTACGCTGGAATCGATTCAACTCACAGTTGCGGACTTGTCGGATGTGGCGGCACGCCATGCTTCCGCCCAAGAGCTTTATTCTCCAACAGCCCCGAAGCCGCCTGTTGCGCAATTCGGTTGGCGCGATAGATGGTGGTTGAACCACTCGGCGGCGCAACAGTTAGTCATCAATTACTGGTTTTTCCAATCGCCTGACGAAGCGCGCACTGCTGCGGATGAAGGCAGACCTCGGCTTTCTGCGCGAACCGTGCCAAAATTCGGCGGACGCGACTCTGTCTATCAACCGCCCCCGAATGAGGAACACGGCCTTGGTGATATTGTTTGGCAGGCAGGTGCGAATTTTCTGTTTGTCCGGCACACTGTCGTTGTGCTGGTAGCGGAAATTGGCGGAAAAATTCCCGCGGAAACAACCCGCCACTTTGCTCGCAAAATCCTTAAGAAAATCGACTGCGCGTTAGCGTAGAAGCCGTTCTAGATACGCTTACATGAAGATTAAGAATTTAATCGGGTTCTGAATCAGGAGCTTCAGGATTACAGGATTAGTGGATGGCCAGAATTATGGCGCTTCTAGAATTGCCAAGTCTCCTTTACAACCACACCCAAAGGAGCCAGCATGATTGCACCATGCCAGCCGCTTTTCATAAGAAACCCGATTTTGAGCAGCTTCTTCCCACGCTTTGCTTCCCTCCCGCCCGGTTCCTTGGGGAAAAAGCAATCAACGGAAAAATCCGTAGGGGTAGTGCCTTGTGCCTACCCTTGAAACCCAATTGATGAAAACTCTAATACGCTTGATACCAGTTTGCGGACTGCTTGGCAATCTGGATGTTTTCCACACCGCCAAAGTGCCGGTGGTTAAACCACGGTAACGCGTTTTCCGCCGCTTCGTTCGCGTGCCTGAAATTTGTCGTCGCCTCGTTTTCGAGGAATCGGCTGACTGCATCGGTATCAGGATAGTATTGGACAGCGTCTTTCCAGATGGCTCTGCCACAGAGAAATCCACTCGCCCCTGCCTCTGTGGCGAGGTGGACGTTTTCGATAAATTCCTCAATATCTACCCCAGCACTCAAAATCACCCAGGGCAAGGTTGAGGTTTCGTCTAATTGTTGGCAGATGTCCTTCACTTGGGCGATTTCATACGCGGAGTCTCCGGCATAAAAGCTGCTTTCTTGATAATCTGCGGTGTATTTGAGGTCTGCCGGAAATTCTAGTTTGAGAATGTCAACCTTGTAGCTTGCATCTGTAAACTCTGCCACACTGCGGATAACCAGGTCTGGTTTCTGCTTTGCAAACCCAACGCTCTTGGCGGTGCCTTTTAGGGCGTAGCTGACTAACTCTAGCAGAAACGGCAGATCGTGCTTCTCACACTCGTCACCGACGTGGCGCACGAAGGCTTGCTGGTGCTTCAGGGTTGCTGGGGAGGCATCCGGGTGGTAGTAGGCAAGGAGTTTAATCGCGTCTGCGCCGGCGCGTTGCGCCTTTGCGATACTCCAGTTTTTAATAGGATTGGAGAGCCGCTCGTTCTCGCTGACACCTTCGCTGACATAGCCTGATTCTTCATAAGCTAATAGCAAGGCGACATCGCGCGGAATCTCGGTGATAGAGTAGGGATGCCCGTAAATCGGGTCGGTGAGGACTGCGGTGGCATTCGGGGAAAGCACCCCGGTTATCAAGGTTTTGAGTGCGGCGACATCTTCGTATTGGACATTTGCTTTGCCGGTGTTGAGGACATCGGCAAGTGCCTGTACCATGGAGCCGCGCTGGTCGATGGCCATCATTTTAAACCGCCCGTTGGCGTCGGCGAGTTTCGTGATGCCACGCAATTTTCCAGATGAAATATCGTTCATTCAAATCTCCTTTTGGCGACTGTAGGTCGCGGGGCAGGCACAAGGCCTGCCGCTACAGTGGGCAGGCACAAGGCCTGCCGCTACAGGGGGCAGGCACAAGGCCTGCCGCTACAGTGATTTTCGGTTCACTGATAACTATTTAGTATTCGCGTTCAACAAAAAAATGAATTAAAGATAAAAAGAGGTGTTTTGCCCGTCCCTCAGGGAGGTGGGCAAAATTGTTTCTAAACTGTCCGGCAACTTCTTGTAAGAGTGCTTTGGAACGGCGTTGTGCATATTCAATAGAGTTGTATTTCTGCATCAAGTGTAGCACACTTTCGATTTCTGCTTCGGTTTTCTCTTCGCGAGGCCGTGCCATGATGTCAATCACGTGCTGTGCTTCTATTGGGGTACAGGCATTGAAGAGGTGAATAAGCACCAATGTGCGTTTTCCCTCACTGATATCCCCTGCGATCTCTTTGCCATATCTGCCGACATCTCCAATCAAATTGAGGACATCGTCCTGAATTTGAAAGGCAACGCCCAGGTTTTTGCCAAGTTCAACGAACACCTCAATGTCCGCGTCGCTCGCACCGCCGATGATAGCCCCCACCCGACACGGCGTGATGCAGGTGTACCACGCAGTTTTCTGTACGCACATCGTCAAGTAGTCGTCTTCGTCAAGGTTCCATTGATTATTGCTGACCCAGCTGAGTTCAATGTGTTGCCCTTCAACGACTTGGTTGCTCAGCTGTATGAATTCAGACAAAATTCGGAAGGCGAGCGGGTGCCCGAGAATTTCCGTGTTTTGGAGCAGCATTTCCCACATTTTACAGTGTAGTGCATCGCCGACATTGATTGCCATCGGAATTCCATGCTTTTGATGGAGGCAGGGCTCGCCGCGCCGGAGTTCGGAACCGTCTTCAATGTCATCGTGAATCAGGAGCCAATTCTGGAGGAGTTCAAGTGCGGCGGCAGTGTTCACCGCTCGTTCGGGATTTCCACCGAACGCCTCACATATAAGCAGGCAGAGCGCAGGCCGTAACCCCTTCGCTGTGCGGCGCGGGTAGTCTAACATCATCTGGTACAACTGATGCACATCCGGGTGCTCGTGGGCAATCGGGAGAAAATCAAGGATACAGGCATCAACCCTGCTTTTAACATCGCTGAGGTATGTAGTGACAAGGTCCTTTGTTGGTGAGGGTTCTTGTCCAGTTTTTGGCATTATTCTCCTTATTCTCTACGATTGCAGCACAAACCTCTTCTGAGATTTACCGTGTCTTGTTAGCCCTGACTTCCTTCCTCATTTCCCTTTCGGGGAACTTTTGCGTCATACCCATTGTGTTATTAGCCTATCTGTGGGCGGTCTTTCATCAATTCGGTTTCAAGGGTAGGCACAAGGCACTACCCCTACGGATTTTTCCGTTTCAAGGGTAGGCACAAGGCACTACCCCTACGGATTTTTCCGTTGATTGCTTTTTCCCCGCTTTGCGGGGGTTTCCACCCTCTTCAAAATCGTGGTTCTTTTTGGTTCTATGGCATTTTATGCGAATTAACGAAAAGAAGCGAGCATGTGCAATGTGGCAAATACCCCTGCAAAGCAGGGATTTTATACCGCTAGCTTCTCTGCAAAGTAAATTAAAGTATACCACATGATGGCGTGAAAATCAAATTTTTTGTTAGGGCTATTCAGTCGATTCATCCAAGTCAAGCGAGATGAAACGGTATCCGAGCGGTTTTATCCGTTCCACTAAGGCTTCCCGCACCTGGAGTGCCCGCGCAAATTGCCCTTCTGACACCCGTATTCGTAAAACCGGGGCATGGTCGAAGAGAGACGCGCCTTCAAGGTGGAATTCGTCCATGACACGTTCTGCTTCTGCCAATGCAGGGGTGCCTGGCCGTTGCGAGGTGTTGCGCACTTTTTCCATCTTATGAACGTCGCCTCCAGTCGCTGCCTGCCATAAACCCGCCATCAACGAAGACCATTTGGCCGGTGATAAAGTCGGAGGCCTTGGATGCAAAGAAAATCGTCAAGCCTGCCAAATCCTCCGGTTCACCCCAGCGGTAGGCGGGTGTCCGATTGAGAATCCATTCGTTTCGGTTGTCTTCGCGCGCGGGGGCAGTCATATCCGTTTTGATGAAGCCGGGGGCGATGCCGTTAACCTGAATGTTATGCTCTGCCCATTCTACGGCAAGGAGCTTCGTCAGTTGTAAGAGCCCGCCCTTCGCTGCAGTGTAGGCGACACTCGTCGGCAGCCCGATTGCTGAGGTGAGCGAAAGGGTGTTGATTATCTTGCCCGATTTCTGCTGTTGCATGACGTTGCCGCAGGCTTTTGCGAGAAAAAACGCACCTTTCAGATTGATATCCGTGACGAAGTCCCAATCCGCTTCGGTGAATTCTAGTGCAAGGTTCCGTCTATTGACCCCGGCGTTGTTGACAAGCACGTCAAGTCTGCCGAGGGTTTCTACGGTTTGCGAAACCATCGCGTCAATTTCCGCAAGATTGCCGACATCCGCTTGGATTGGCAGAACGGTGCTGCCGGTGTCGTCAGCAATTTGTTGGGCAACGGGCTTGAGGGTTTCCATTTTTCTGCCTACGATGGCGAGTGCTGAGCCCGCGCCCGCAAGCCCTCCCGCCATCGCGCGGCCAATGCCACGACTCGCTCCAGTGACGAGGCTCACCTTGCCATCCAACCGAAATAGCTGGATGGTGGAGGATTTCTGATTCATGTTCAACTCCAATTTGTGTTAGAGGGCCCTGAGCAGGGTGCGGACTTTGCTGACACCCCAGGTGCGAACGCTCCGGCTAATTTACTCTGGCAAACCCTCGGACTCTGCATATTTAAGCAGCAGATCGCTATTAATGACCTTTATCTTCCCGTTGTGTTCTTCGGCAAGGGAGACGAGTAGTTGTGCGCCATGCGAGCGTTTTAAATCGATCTCAAACGCGACGACGTAGATAATTGCGCTTTTGAAATTCTGTTCGCGTACAGTGTCAAGAATCTTCTGTGTATCGGTTTCAATAGCGTGCCCTTTCACTGTCATGGGGAGGCCATCTGTGATCAAAACAATAACAGAAGAATCGAACATGAGGGCGGTTTCAAGGGCGGCAAGGATATTCGTTCCTTCGTTGTCTTGAATCTTTTCTGGTGTGAAGCTGTCAAGATATTTCAAGGTTCGTTCTATGCTTGATGTATTTGCCGGAAGCATTTTCTTGGACATGGCTCTTGCCGTAGTAGAAAATTCTACCACGTTCAACTTATCGTTGCTACCTAACATCAGCACGGAACCCTTGATGGATTTGACTGCCAATTCCAACTTGTTGAGTCCGGCAGCCTGCATGCTTGCTGACACATCAAGGCAGTAAACGACATTTTTTGGACCGCCGAATTCGTTGAGAAAATCGATAATGCCCATCCGGTCTGCGATTCCGTCTTTGCCTCCGCTGTCGAGGAGTCCGTCCCCGCCTCCCTGGCCATCACCTCGGACTCTGCCTATTCCGTCGCCCCGTGCCCGGACTCTGCCAGTGACGAGACCGCGGCCATCTGTGCGGCCGGGTTGGGCAATAAGGCGGCTCAGGTTTGAGGCTTCAGCATCGCGTAATTGCGCGTCGGTCATTAAATCTGGGATGATGTCACCCAAGGGTGCGTTGTTCACCTCTACGTCTTCAAGCACGACATGTTGGCTGAGTTTGACGACTTCGTCCTGTTTGTTGCGTGCGGCTTCGATTTTCTTTTCCATTGCATCTTTCTCGAGCTGCTGGCTCGGGTCGTACAATTTTTTCGTCAGCGGCGGTTTCGGTCTATCTTTCCGCTTTTTCGGTGTTTCTGCATCTTTAATTAAATCGATGGCAAGCGCGTCCGCCTGTTCCTCGCTTAACCTATTCATCGGTAGAAAAAGGTAGGCGATAGCGATAACCAGGTGTAGAATCAAAGATAATAAAATAACCGAGCGCAGCCGAGTTTTCCGGCGTTGTGCATTGATGTGCCAACGAGACAGTTTATCTAACATGGTGTAGTCCTTCTTATTTGGTTTTTCTGTGCCTTTGTAGTTATACCCAATTCAGAACACTGGCGGAGACGTGGCTCCGCCCTTACAAATCTGGCACGCGGGTGGCGGCAGGGCACCACCCTTACAAATTCATTGACGGCATTTTTCAAAAGCCTCAATCCATGCCTTACCTTGGGGTGTCAGTTCATAGTAGGTATGGTTTCGATGTTTAATCCACTTTCCTTTGACGAGATTCTTTCGATAGTGGATGATACGCCCTTCGACCCGCTTTAAGCCACCGAGTTCCCTTAATTTCCGATGCCGCTGGTGCATCTCTTCTAACGGAATTCTTAAGGCTTCCGCAACGACAATGGAATAGTCCATGCCCAGTTCTTGATGGTGCTTCAGTATGAAGTAATCGGTTTCATCAAGTTCGGAGAACCCGGGCGCGACTGGCACTGCCTCCGCTGCGTTTTGGGTTGTTTGAATCTCGCTCCATGAGACGTTCAGTAGTCGCTCGGTTCGTAAGCCTTGCACCGCGCTGCACGCTGTGTGATGGACGGTAATGGTGCCATCCTCCTTGAAATAGCCGAGAATCGGGGTGCCCTCTTGCGGGGTGCAACACTTGGCAATTTTATACGTAAGTTCCGCTACCATTTCTCTACACCATTACAATGCTGATGCGCAATGCATTGCACGACTACCAACCTGCCTATTCCGCCTCTGGATGCGCCATGAATTGCGCTATGACAAACGAATACATCTCCAATTGCGGAATGGACATTAGGTAGGAGCCATCTCCGAATCGCGATGTCCCTACCCTAATGCCCGATGTCCGATGTCGTGCCGAAAGTGTGCATCGGCGAAATGGATGGCGGAAACGCCACGATATGCTTGTTCAATCGCAGATTTTAGCCTGTCGCCCACAGCGGTGACACACAACACGCGACCGCCAGCCGTGACAACTTGCTCGCCATTCTGTTTGGTGCCGGCGTGAAAGACAGTAACGCCTTCGAGGGCTGCGGCTTCTGCCAAACCTGTAATGACTTTTCCCGTTTGATACGGGTCTGGATACCCCCCGGAAGCCATAACAACGCCTGCTGCGGCTTCGGCATGCCATTCTACTCCCTTTTTTGTGGGAGGGGTTTGTAACCCCGAATCGGTGTACGCTGCTAACGTTCCATCAACACATGCGATGAGCAGCGGTACCAAATCGCTTTTGAGGCGTGGGAAGAGAACTTGTGCCTCCGGGTCGCCGAAGCGACAGTTAAACTCCAATACCTTTGGCCCTGTGTCTGTAATCATCAGGCCGACGTATAGCACGCCTTTGAAGGTGCTGCCGATATCCGCCATGCCGTTGAGGGTGGGGTAGACGACGCGTTCCATCACATAGTCGTGCAGTTCAGGTGTGATAACCGGTGCGGGAGAGTATGCGCCCATCCCGCCGGTGTTTTTTCCGGTGTCACCGTCGTGTGACATCTTGTGATCTTGCGAGCTGACAAAAGGGACACAGTGAGTGCCGTCGGTGAGTACCGTAAACGAGGCTTCTTCGCCTATCAACTCTTCCTCAATCACGACGCTATCGCCTGCTTCCCCAAATGCCCTGTCTACCAAAATAGTTTTGACTGCTGCTGTAGCTTGTGCCAGGGTTCTCCCTGGAATAACACCTTTGCCAGCGGCGAGCCCGTTCGCCTTAACAAAAACGGGTGCGTTGCGGGTTTTGATGTAGGTTATTGCTTCATCTGCATCCACAAACGTGCGATACGCCGCTGTAGGGATGCCGTTTTTTGCCATTAACTGTTTGGCGAAATCCTTGCTTGCTTCAAGCCGTGCGGCTCGTTTATCGGGTCCAAACGCTTTCAAACCGCGTTCTCGGAAGGTATCGACAATGCCCTCGGCTAAAGGGGCTTCGGGGCCGACAACCGTGAGCGCGATGTTTTCGGCCTTAGCCCAGTCCGCGAGTTCAGCTAGTCCGTTTCCGATCTGCACGGATTCAGCGATGTCGGCGATGCCCGCGTTACCGGGGGCGCAATAGATTTTTTCAGCGAGCGGGCTCTGTGCGAGTTTCCAGACGAGGGCATGTTCGCGCCCGCCCTGCCCGATAACCAGAATTTTCATGTATATATTCCTTTTTAATGGTATTATACCACAGTCTATTTAGAAAAGCAAGCAGGTTGAAAGTTAATTCCAGGGATTTAGTTTTAAGAAACAGGTTTATTTTTGTGAAAGGTACGTGTGGCCGGTCTTTCATCAATTCAGTTTCTGCTCCGATTTTTCCGTTGAGGTATAATGCCCCGCTTTGCTTCGTCAGGGGATTTTTACCTGTCAAAATCGGGTTTCTTTTTGGTTCTATTGCATTTTATGCGAATTAACGAAAAGAAGCCAGCATGTGCAATATGGGGAACGAAGTGTCCCTAATCAATTTGGGAATCAGCAGTTTTAATGAATTTGACAAAGGGAGTCAAATCTGTTATAGTCATCTTGGTGTCTGATTTTCCATCGTGGGGCTAAGCCCTATCAGACGTGAGTCAAATCTGTTAGAGTCATCTTGGTGTGTCTTACAGTTCAAGTAACCGTGTTGTAACGAACCTTTTGGCGTTAGGAGGAAATGTCTTCGGAAGAAAAATGAGGACATGGTGTGAGTTTCCATGTGAAGTTAGTAACGCCTTACCTCTTTACCCTTTCGATCTATGTGTGGATTAGCACTATAATACTATTGCCCATTGACATACAGAAAATCATTAATGCGTAACACACATCCCCGAAAAATAGAAGCCTACCAGGCTCCAAACGGGCATATACCTTTCACCGAATGGTTTGATTCAATTCGAGATAAAAGGGCACAAACCCGAATTGAGGCACGACTTCTCTTGCTTGAGCACGGTAATTTTGGCGATTACCGCGCTGTCGGTGGTGTTTTTGAACTCCGTATCCACGTCGGGGCAGGTTATCGTGTCTATTTTGGTGAGGTAGATAACACAAGTGTGCTTCTGCTCTGTGGTGGCGATAAGTCGTCACAGACGCGGGATATTGCACGTGCAAAAACCTACTGGAGAGAATACAAGGAAATTCAACGATGAGAAAAATGAGAAACTGGCGAGAGTATTTAATTGAACGCCTTGCCGCTGACCGGGAGGAAGCAATTGGATTCCTCCAAGCAGTCATGGAAGATTATCAAATATACGGGAATCCCGCTGCTGTCGTGAGTGCAGTCCAAGCCGTTGTGGAATCGCAGGGCGGGGTTGAAGAAGTTGCCAAGAAAACTGGCATGGATAGGCAAATTCTCTTGAAAGTGCTCTCAAGCGAGGAGGCACCACGAATTGACACACTTGGAACTATTCTCAGGGCACTTGGGTGCCGCCTGTCGATCGAACCCCTAAAAGACGAGGAAACAACACCTGATATTGAGCTCGCTACGGAAGTGGAAAGTCCCAAATTCGCAAATGTACAGACACAATTGGCTGAATCAGATTCATCTCAATAATGGAGGCGTTGATAATGGAAGAACGACACCACGAACTCGCTCACGTTTTTGCTGAGGCTTCGCGGCGTGTTAACGATGCACGAGGCGGCGCACCACGCGACCTCAACACACCCTATACCTTTCCGGGTTATACCAAAGCGGAATGGACCGGAAAAGGAGAAGCATTACGACAGCAGATTCGCGTCGCAACCGGCTTAGTGCCGAGGCATGAACCTACCCCGCTAAACGCCCAGATTTTTGGAAAAATTGAACGAGAAGATTACAGCGTGGAAAAGGTGTTTTTTGAACCGTTTCCCGGCTTCTTCACAACGGGGAATCTTTACCGGCCACTGGGGAAATCGGGGCCGTTTCCGGGCATTCTGAGTCCGCATGGACATTGGGGGCGGGGTAGGCTTGAGGATATTGAACGCGGTTCAATTCCGGCGCGTTGTATCAACTTCGCGAAACAGGGGTACGTTATCTTCGCCTACGATATGCTCGGTTACAACGATAGCGGCAAACAGATAGAGCACCATTACGGTGGCGCGCACGAAGGGCTCTGGGGGCTGAGCGCGATGGGACTCCAACTCCAGAACGGCATTCGCTCCATCGATTTTTTAGAAAGCCTGCCGGATGTAGATAAGGAACGCATCGGTTGCACAGGCGCGTCGGGCGGGGGAACGCAAACCTTTATCTTGACAGCGGTTGATGAACGGATTAAGGTCTCGGCACCTGTGAACATGATTTCGGCAACGATGCAGGGCGGCTGTCTCTGCGAAAACGCGCCGAATCTGCGGTTGGATGTCAGCAACATCGACATCGGAGCACTGATGGCACCGCGCCCACTTCTCCTCGTGTCAGCAACAGGCGACTGGACGGTGAATACGCCGACGGTTGAATACCCCGCTATCCGAAGCATCTACGCGCACTTCGATGCAGAAGATAGGGTGCATCAGGTTCAGGTGGATGCAGAACATAACTACAATCAGGAGAGCCGTGAAGCGGTGTATGCTTGGTTCGCAAAATGGTTTTTGGGTGCGGAGGACACATCGGCCTTCAAAGAGGTTGCATATCAGTTTGAGCCAGATGATGCGTTGTTGGTTTTCTCTGGGCGTGAGATGCCTGCGCATGCGATGAAGCAGGAAGAATTCTTACCCGCTTGGGTGAGCCGGGCGCAGCAAGCGATAGAAAAACGGAAACCCATGAATGAAGCAGAACGCCAGACATTCCAGCAGGAGATGGGAAGTGGGTTACGATACGCACTCGGATTACACATCCCAAACAGCAGGGAATTGACGCTTGTTGAACCTGAAGGCGCGTTTCCGACAACCTATCATGCTAACTTTTCAGCGCGACATCTCGTCATCGGTAGAAAAGGTATAGGTGATGCCATTCCTGCGATGCTGTTTAGCCCGGAACCACAAGTGGGACACTATCCCGTGTCCCTCGTCGTTCACCCTGAAGGCAAGGAAAGGTTAATTGATTCGGAAACAGGCGAGCCTTCATCGCTCATCGCGGCACTGCTTCGTGCAAGCCACAAAGTGCTCCTCATCGATGTCTTCGGAACAGGCGAGCACGACGATTATCAGAGGCCGGAAGATACATCGTATTTTACTACCTACAACCGCACGACCGCGGCGTTACGCGTGCAGGATATTTTGACAGCGTTGCGCTGTTTTACGGGCAGAGGCGATGTTTCAGAGGTAAGCCTGCTCGGGATAGGCGAAGCGGGTTTATGGGGGCTGCTCGCGGCAGGATTCGCGGATGTCGTAAACGTTGTCGTGGATGCCGCACAATTTGATAACAGCAACGACGCTGGCTATTTGGAAACGCTACCGATACCAAGCCTCCGCACAGTAGGTGATTTCCGGACAGCCGGGACACTCATTGCCCCGCGACCGCTTGTCATCCACAACACAGGCGATGCGTTTGATACGGGCTGGATTGAGGAGGTGTACCGGAATATCGGCGCGGGACAGCGGCTGCTTGTGGAAAAGGGTGTGTTGCCTGATGCTGAGATAGTCGCGAGGGTAACAACAGCGTGATTGGACAGAGAATTAGTTCGCCCAAGAGCACCAAATCTTGTATTACAAGATGAGGAGCCAGCATCATTGCACATGCGCCCCTCTTCTCGTTAATTCGCATAAAAAGCCATACAACCAAAAAGAAACCCGATTTTGACACAAAGGCTACTACCCCCGCAAAGCGGGGGTTTATACCATTGGGAAAAATCGGAGCAGAAACCCAATTGATGAAAATCTCTTCCTTCGCTGGCGCGAGTGGAAGAGTGGAAGAGTGGAAGAGTGGAAAACTGAGGGGCGGTTCTTTTCCATCCTTCCATCCTTCCATCCAAAACTTGCGTCAGAAACCTCCGACGAGAACTACAGTGCAACGTCAGACGAACCCGGCATTCTCAAAACTCCGCAAGGAATTTTGGTTTAGATGTTGTAGCCGCGTTCGTTGTGCTGAGAGATATCAAGTCCCATGCGCTCATCATCTTCTTCAACGCGTAAGCCGACTGTGGCATCCACGATTTTGAGGATGATAAACGAAATCACCCCACTCCAAACGACGGTGACGATAATACTGAGCAGCTGCGCCCAGATCTGCAGACCCATGCTGCTTTTTTCCAACCCGGCACCACCTAAGCTTTCTGCGGCAAAAATGCCTGTCAATAGGGCACCAACAATCCCCCCAATGCCGTGAACGCCGAACGCATCTAGCGAATCGTCATAGCCGAGTTGTCTTTTCAGGCTGACCGCGCCCCAGAAACAGATCGCCCCAGAGGCGATTCCGATAACAAGGGCACCAATAGGTCCGACGGAGCCGGAGGCAGGGGTAATTGCAACTAAGCCTGCAACGGCCCCTGTTGCAATGCCCAGGGTACTCGGTTTGCCGTGTTTGCCCCATTCAACAAACATCCAGGTAATCGCAGCGGTGGCGGTTGAAATCTGGGTGACAAGCATCGCCATGCCGGCAGCCCCATCGGCGGCAACGGCACTGCCAGCATTGAAGCCGAACCATCCTACCCAAAGCATTGAGGCACCGACTACGGTGAGTGTCAAGCTGTGAGGCGGCATCGCTGTCGTGGGATAGCCGAGCCGTTTGCCAATTAATATTGCTGCGACCAAGGCAGCAATTCCCGCGTTGATATGGACAACAGTGCCGCCTGCAAAATCGAGCGCGCCGATAATATTACCAAACAGCGAACCGTCGCCTGCCCATGCCATGTGGCAGATAGGCGCGTAGACAATCAGCGACCAGATTGCGGAGAAGAGCAGCATTGCAGAAAACTTCATCCGCTCGGCGAAGGCCCCAGCGATGAGCGCGGGTGTAATAATCGCAAACGTCAACTGGAAGGCGATAAAGACAGTTTCGGGGATAGTCCCGGATAAACTGTCTACGCCGACACCCTTCAGGAAGAATGTCCCGAGTCCGCCAACAAAGGAATTCAACGTGATTTTTCCGGCTTCCATGCCAGCGGTATTGAAGGCGAGGCTATAGCCACAGACTATCCATAAGATGGTGATGAGCCCTGTCAATGCAAAACATTGCATGAGCACAGAGAGCACATTTTGGACGCGTACTAACCCACCGTAGAAGAGGGCTAACCCGGGGATAGTCATAAACAGCACGAGGGCTGTTGCGGTCAGCATCCAAGCGGTGTCGCCAGAATCGAGGGCTGTTGCGTCTTGTGCCATCGTTAGGCTTGGCACGCCACACATGAATAAAATAACAATTAGTGTTCCAATTTTTTTCATTGGGAATATCTCCTTTGTGTCAATTTTTCCTTACAAATTAGCGTGTCGCGAACGGCGAAAGCGGGCGTTTGCCTCTGCCTTGGGTTCGCCTGCCATGAGCCGTTGAGGGGTAGAGGGTGTTCATCGCGAACCACGAAGCATTTGCGCTGCCGCCGGTTCGCGGTGAACGGCACAACGGCGTGTGCCTCCTACCATGTGCGGACAAAAGTCATTCTGCCAGTAATTCCTGTCTCTTCGTCATCTTTTTCGGTCTTAAATCCGACAAAAACTCCGAGTGTATTGTTTTCGCCATAACCAACATTCGCGCGGGCCCCGACAACCATCCTCCCGAGCCCACCGTCATCGCCCAAATCAAGTGTTACTTCCACCTGGGGTCCCACAGAGAGTGTATCGTTGAGCGACAGGAGTAGAAAATTACGGGTGTAGAACGAATCTCCGGCTTCTTCATCAAACATAGAATTGAAGAACCCTTGTATCCATGATTCAAAATAGATGGAACCGGCGGTGAGATAGGTGAATAACTGTGGCGCAATCAAGGAAGAGGGACCATCTGCTGCTGCATAGTCAAACCCAATACCTACCATGGGGAGGAAACTGAGAGACAGTGAATCGCTATCAACAACCGGAATGCCGAGCCCGATGTCTAACTCACCGAAGGTATCAACAACGTAAATATCCGTATCAAGGGAGAGACTACCGAGGAAGCTTGGGGAATGGCTGGCACCAAACCAGATTTGTGTTCCCAAGATATCTGTATCGGTCCGGAACCACCCAGAAGTGCTTGATTCTTCTGCCATCTCTTCACCCATTTCATGCGCGTCTGCGTAGACCATGGGGGCACTACGAACTCCGAGAACACACACGAGTGCCAACAATCCAGTTAACCAAAACGCATTACTTTTCATCAAAATCTCCTTATTGTATAATATTTGTAGGGGCAGCGCCTTGTGCCTGCCCATTGTGTACCAGTCCGCGAAAACTTGTCTTGATTCTGGCATCAACTTGTGATAGAATCGGTACTTACTTAGCACCTGTCTTTACTTAAAGCAATATGCGTGCCAATACTTAAAGCAATATGCGTGCCAATTGCGTTGTACTAGCAGTTCTGGGTGCTATCAAACAAAGGAATGGAGCGGTGCGCGAAGGGTTACAATCAGTAGGGGTAGTGCCTTGTGCCTACCCTTATAGGCACCCGCCCAGCGTTTGTAAGTGCTGGTGCATAGCAATTGCCCGCCTCCCTTCTATCCGTTAATCTTTAAGAAATACCCTCGAACCAAGTTGTGAGTGATTAGCGAACAACTTTTTTATTTCTTACATTAAGAAACCCGATTTTTCCGTTGTCAAAAGCGGAGCAGAAACCGAATTGATGAAAATTTCAGCAAAACATTGCCCAAAAAATATGCAAATCGTGCTGTTGAGTGCTGTTGTGTTGTTCGGTGCAGCGCTCCGCTTTTGGGATTTGGGGCAATGGAGTTTCTGGAGAGATGAAGTTTTCACCGTGCTGGATGCACAAAGGTTTTCGCTTGACACCTCACCCATTAATCCGATTCCGTATCTCGCGGTGAAATTATCTATAGTGCTTGCTAGTACTAGCGAATGGGGAAGTCGCTTCATTCCGTGCCTGGTTGGGATTCTCTCGATTCCGATAATTTTTGGATTGGGGAGGACGCTATTCAACTGGCGGGTCGGCCTTCTGGCGGGTGCGTTTGTGGCCTTCTCAAGTTGGCATCTGTTTTGGACACAGAACGCTCGCTCCTCCTATATCCTGACTTTTCTTTTTGCGGCATTGACAGCGTGGTTTTTTTATCTGTCCCTAAAAAGGGATTCGACGTTTTTGACGGTTGCCGCGCTTTTTTCCTGTTTATGTCTAATCCTATCACACCTGCTCTCCGCGGTCATCGTCCCGGCGTTAGGGGTGTATGCAGTGCTTTGTCTATTAGAAAAATCTAACCGAAAACGGTGGCTAAATCTGATTCTCTTTTTCCTACCGTTCGCTTTACCGCTGTTCATGCTTGCGCACCCCCACATTCGCGGTTACCTTTTCTCCGGGTGGGGACGCAACGAATGGCAGCGCAGTCCGCTCTATATTGTGCTAACGCTTGTCCAAGGCGTCAGCATTCCGGTAGCCGTTACCGCCTTATTCGCTGCTGTCTCGAAACCGTTTGATCGTTCCACGCGTTTTCTAGTATGTTATGCTGGGGTGCCCCTATGCCTGTTTCTCGTCGCGTCGCAGTTTCAGAATGTGGCGGGTTATTATCTATTTTGGACAACGCCAGCCTATTTTATCCTCGCGGCGGTTGCGTGTGACAGCGTTTGGAAAACATTCGTAAAGGCAAGTACCCCGCAAAGCGGGGCGATATGCCACCCCGACAATCACAATTTGTGTAGGGGCAGTGCCTTGTGCCTGCCCTTTCTCTTGCCTTCCCTCCTCATCATGGTGTTGCTGGCACAAGACTATCTCTACTTTAACCTTGAAAATGGCGGGCGCCCGAAATGGAGAGAGGCGTTTGAGGTTATCCGATCGGAGATGCAATCTACTGATAAGGTAGTGCTCTCGCAGCCTGAGATGGGAGTGTATTACTTGCCGGAATTGGCAGTCGTTGACATCGACGGGTTGCTAAGGGATGCGGCGGGATTTGAGGCGCAGTGGCAAGCTTCGGATAAGGGGCGGCTGTGGTTTCTCGTAGACGTGGCGAATTTCAATGTGTTTGATGCAAACCAGAATGTGCGCAAGTGGATTCGGGAACGAGGCCATCTAGTGGAAACGTTGCCTGTATTTTCTAGGGCGAGGGACAGGACGATTCATATATATCTGTTAGAGTAGAATGGGAGTGTAGCGGCAGTGCCTTGTGCCTGCCATTAAACCGATATCGTAGGGGCAGTGCCTTGTGCCTGCCCTTCTAGTTGCGCCATGTAGCACAATCTAACAGATTGTGCTACGTTGTAGGGGCAGGGCCTTGTGCCTGCCCTTTTGGCGCGCGATTGTTATGAACTGTAGGGGCAGTGCCTTGTGCCTGCCCGTTCTTTACCATGTTCGAGTAAAATTCAATCGACCGGTAAGTCCTGTTTCCCCTTCCTCTTTTTGGGTTTCATACCCGACATATATGCCGAGTGTGTTGTTTTCACCATAACCGATGTTTATCCGTCCACCGAAAGTTAAACTCCAAAGCTCACCGTTATCGCCGAGCCCGAGTGCCGCTTCAGCCTGCGGCCCAATAGCGACAGTCTCGTTAAGGGAATAGGTGAGATAATTACGGGTGTAGAGTTCATTTATACTTTCGTCATCAAAGATTGAAGAAAGTGTACCGATTGTCCACGAGAAAAAATAGACATCACCGGCGGGTAGAAAAGCAAAGAGTTGCGGAAATAGCGCGGCCGGTCCATCCGGTGTCTCATAATCAAACCCGACACCGAGCATGGGGAGGATGATGAGAGAGAGGGTGTCGCCTGTCACAGCGGGAATTGGGACACCGATATCAAACTCGCCCTGGGTATCGTTAAGGTAGATCTTAGAATCAATTGAGATGCCACCGATAGGATGGGAAGCACCAATCAAGAAATAAGTGCCTAAACTATCGACATCAACCTGGAACCAGCCGGAA
The DNA here is from genome assembly GCA_958295855.1 of uncultured Poribacteria bacterium. Lineage (GTDB taxonomy): Bacteria > Poribacteria > WGA-4E > WGA-4E > WGA-3G > CATQHH01. The sequence goes on from OY282383.1 coordinate 4,662,633, forward strand.
GTACTCCGCTTTTCTTCCGCTGGTTCACCTTCAGTTTCATGGCTGTCTGCGAAGGCGGTAGAGAGTCCTGCAATGGATACAATACACACTATTAGCAAGACAGGGTTTAATCGAAATCCTTTGAGTTTCATATAAATCTGTTCCTCCTGATAAGAAGTTTCCCACTATTGAAAATAGTGGTGAACAATTGCAATTTCCTAGAGGTTAACCGGCTTTTTCAACTTGTTCCATAAGCCGTTCCAATTTGCGCTGGTCTTTAATGCCTTTTAATGCCTCAACGCCGGAGCAGAGATCGATGCCGTAGGGACGGATTGTCTCAATCGCTGCTTTGACGTTCTCTGGCCGAATTCCGCCTGCGAAGAAGACAGGCAGTGGACTAGACGCTATGAGCTCCGCCGCGATGTGCCAATCGCAGGTTTTTCCTGTGCCGCCGTATCGCGGCGTTTCAAGGCTCATATCGGCGGTATCAAATAAGAGGAAATCAGCCCCCGCTTCCCGGTACGCGTGCATCTCGGCTTGGGTTGCACGCACGTCTACATTTTCGGGGCTGCCTGCAGGCAGGTAGACCGATTTCCAGAGTTGAGCCTGCACGGTCCGTTTAAGCGTTTCTACTTGTTGGGGCGGTTCATGGCCGAGGAGCTGAACTGCGCAGGGGTGAATCTGTGACACCGCATCTTGGATGTCTGCTGTTGTGCGATTGAATAGCAAAAGCACCGTCGGAATAGGGCATCCGCTTGCGATGTCGACAGCTTGGTCGGTAGAGAGCGACCGTTCTGAGGCGGCAACGTCAACTAAAACGCCGGAGTAATCTGCGCCTGCCTCAGCGGCAAGCCGCGCGTCATAGATGGAGGTGGTGCCGCAGATTTTGACTTTGCATCGGGCATCTGGGGTATTGGGTTTGTAATAGTTCATTTTTTCTGCTATAGCCAACATAACACCTTACAGAATTAACGCGTCTTCCCGTCTTCCGAAGGCGCACTGAACGTTATTCTGCCTTAAGTTCCGGGGCTATCGAAACCGCTCTGTGGGACATAGATTATCTGGACTTATCTAGCATAAGGCTTTAGTCACGCATTTTCAATGCGTGACTGAATGCCGTATCTAGCGTTGTCCATCAGCTGCCGCACTTCCTGCTTCGACACTCACTGCCTCCGAGACACACCAAAGCGTATCTGCTGCTTTGTCTGACACGAGCGCCACAGGCGTTTTATGTGTCACATGAGCTGTGCGCCACCTGTTTCGCCCTGTTGCATCAGCGGAGGCGCGTAGACGGGTTCTCCTATGTTCCCAACCGAAGCATTATCACGCATTGAAAATGCGTGACAACTGCTATTCACGCAACAGAACGCACACTGTCTAACCTAAAATAGTAGATTATACCACATTCCATCAGATTATACTACATTTTTCGTCACTGCACCTAACCCTTTTCGCCCTGCTGGGGCTAAAGAGGGAGAGCAATGCTATAAACATTAGGTTCTATTCACAGAAGATAGTCTGCCGGTCGGCATCTGAATAACAGATAATCATCGTCACGGGTTGCCAGCCGGTGTTGACAGCGTTGTGTTTGACATTGCGTGGAATGCGCAGCATCATTCCCGGTTTGAGCGGGATGACTTCGTCCCCCAACTTGTGGTCGCATTCCCCGGAGAGGACATAGATGAGCTCCTCACAGTTTGGGTGGTAGTGGGTAGGGTTGCCTTCCCCCGCGTTAATATAGACGATGCCGAAGGTCATCTCGGCATCCGCATCGATGTGCTCATTGCAGAGCCATTTAATCGCGCCCCACGGAAATTCAAGGGCACCGGCTTCGTTGCTATTGGTTAAGGTTATTTCCATCGTAGTTTCCTTTACAGTTATGGGTAACGGGCGAGCCTTGCGGAAACCTCGCCCCGCTAGGTGTCTTTACGTTTCTCACAGAGAGAAGCAAACTAAACTTTGCTCAGCATAAGCCTTCAAGCCTGCTGCCGGTTTTTCGTGCAGATAGCCGATAGGTGCACAGATGGCTCTGACACTGTGGATTTGCCTGTCGATGTGCCGATGCGTATGCCCGAAAAGGGCGTGCGTGACAAGCGGTTCGCTCAAGCAGCGTGCCCCGAGGCCTTTGCTTCCCATGAAAGCACGGAAAAAGTCCCACGGTAATTTGCCGTGATAGTGGAGACATTCCCGAAACGGCACATGGTGTGTTACAACGATGATGCGCGATACCTTATCCCGAATGGCGTTAATTTGTTCTCCGAGTTCTGCCTCAAAGCGGTGGGCAACAGCGGCATCTGGCTCCATCCACTTGGCGTATCGCTTGTCACGCCAGACTGCGCCCATCAGCTGTTTGTCCGCATATTGCGCTTCGGAGAAGTGATAGCCTTTGGGTGCAAGGGTATAATCGTACCAACCGATGGTACCGCAGAACCCTACCTTTTTCTTGACGAGCGGTTCATCAATAAGGGGGTGAAACCCGCATTCCTGACAAAGGTTTGAAATAATTCGGCATTTCTGCCTGCTTGTAACAGCCGCGGTCTCCATTGCCCAGATGTCGTGGTTACCGGGGACGAACAGTTTCTCGCACGTCAAACCTGCGAGGTGAAAGGCGTTGAGAGTTTCAGCAAGCTCAGTTAAATGCCATGCCAAGTCTCCTGCGATGACAAACACGTCAAGTTCTGCTGCCCGAACAGCGTTGATGAGATGCGGGACGATTTCCTTATTCCGCGGCGTAACATCTGTGTGCAAGTCTGAAATGAGTCCAATTTTCATTGCTAAAAACTAATGACGGGCCGGGTTCCGTGGCACCATGATGCCCATAAACAGCCTCCACTGGGTGCAGTAGGTAAGTTTCTGATGCAATCATGTCCCAGTGAAAATATCGTCAGGGCCTTCCCATGCCATAGTTGCGTCACAAACCTCCGCCAAGATTTTAGGCCCTGTCTTGCGTTTCTCATTTGCGGCGTAATGGTATCGGTTTCCCCTGCTTTGCAGGGGTAATATACCACTGCGCCCAGATGCGACGTGCATCCTCAGCAAAGTCAGTTAAAAACTTTTAAAAACTTCATCTAAAAAGATACGGATGCCGCTGTCGTCTTGTTGGAACCGTTCGCGTTGGCGTTCGAGTGCTTGCATAGCAGTCGCATCTCCGATTTTTGCGATTGCATCGACAAGTGTGAGTTGGATTGCGGGTTCGTTGGCGTTTTCCAACGCCTGAATCAGCCGATTTCGCGCTTTAGTTCCGCCGATGCTGCCAAGTGCAGAGGCGGCAATGTCTCTGGTGCTGGCATCTTCGCCTTCAAAAGCGGCAATGAGTTCGTCAACAGCGGGTTCCCCGATGTGACTGAGTGCCAGCCCTGCTTGGAAGCGAATACCGGGAATTTCCGTCTTGTTTTTGAGGACAGTGATGAGGGCATCAATTGCAGATGTGGGTTTAAGAACTCCAAGCATCGCTAGGCATGCTCGTCGAATTTCCTGTTCGGGTTCCACGTCAAGTTGGATATATTGCTGGACGAGTTCTACCAATTGTCCTTCGTTAATTTCCTGATAGAGTGCTTCGGATCTGTGCCTAAATTGCGTGCCGAAGGGTGCTTTGAGCGTTGCCATGTTTTCGGCACGGTCCACGGTGAGCAATCCGAGAATTGCGGCAGCTTCTAACTGATGTGCCTGCAGACTATCGGCTGGCAGCCGGTCTACGTTGGCCCTTTGGAATTGCTGAAAGAGTTCGTTTAGCGCGCTCAATTCGACAAGGCGTTCTAAACTACTCGCTGCAGCTTTACGAAGCGAGAGCTCTGTGCTATTTTTGAAGAGGGCTACCAGGGGTTCAATGGCGCGGACATCTCCTAAATTACCGAGCGCGTTTACAGCTGCAATTTTTACACCAATTAATTCAGTAGTTCGGAAGGTAACTTGCTGTTTAGAGAATTCTTTCAGCGTTTTCTTGTAGTCACCGAGGCTGTAAATTTTTCGCTCATCGACTATCTTTTCAACAATGTCCCCAACCTGAATATCGGTGTTTGCGGCGGGGGTGCCATGTTGAATCTCCTTGACACGAACCGTGCCGTTCCCTTCAACTTTCAACCCAACCTTATCCCCGCTTCTTCGAGTAGCGATGCGGAGTGGCGGTTTATCTTTGAGATAAAGGATGAGGTTATTATCTTCATCCATTGCCTTTTTCATCGCGGTGTTGAAGTCTCTGGTACTTTGAATGGGGTATTCCGCAATGACATAAGAGATGAGTTCGCCGATTTCGAGCTGGGCTTTATCTGCGGGCCCATTCTGCGTAATAGCTAAGACGACGACACCGCTAGTCGACCAGCGGTTCTCGAGGTCGTTGTCCAGTTGTTGCACCTCCATTTGCAAGCGTTCGTCGTAATACTGGTTGTCACAGCCGAGTCCCAGGACGAGCATGAAAATCGGCAAAATAAGTGTGTGTCGCTTGCAAGCCCATGTTCTCTGTGTTCGCATAAAGGCTCCTTTTCCGTTTTGTGGGGCTCTTTCGTTTTCGGTTTTCTGTCCGTTTTAGTGGAGAGTCGGGATTCGGAGAACCCCCCTACGGTAGAACGAAAGGTTTCCCCTATCCATTTTATTTGTAGGGTTCAGCCTCAATTAATTTAAGGGTATAATGACTTCCCGGCGGCTCTGTTCTTTCAAAGCATCTAAGAGGGGTGCCACCACTTTTTCATCACCGAGAGTTGACAAAGCACGAATGGCATCAACGCGCAACGACGAGCCCTTGTTTTGCACAATTTGAACCAGTTCTGGCACAGCAGCACCGCCAATTTTCCCGAGTGCTTCTACTGCGAGTTGGCGGACTTCAGGTTTCTCACGATGGCGTTTCCATTTGGCGGAACCGGAGGCGACCAGGGCGGTGAGTGCGGGAATGGCCTGCTCACTTCCAATTTCCCCGAGTGCCTTGACAGCGTTCAAGCGGGTTTCCATCCGGTTGTGTTTCAGAAGTTTGACGAGGATAGGGACGAACGTTTCCGGGGCATCTTTCCCAATTTGTCCCATCACCCAGTGTGCATCGTGCCTATCGCGGTTGTCTTTAGACTTAATCGCCTTTTGGAGCTGGTTGAGGAGCCGATTCCTGTCCCCTTTCTGATATATCAGCTTCAGTGCCGCTAGGGCAGCATTTTGGATATCGATGTCGTCGTCGCGGAGCGTCTCAAAAATCAGTCTTTCGAGGTATTTGCCTTGTTCTGCCTGATAGGCCTGGAACATGTGTTTACCGCGTTCGGCCATCGAGGCTTTTTCCCAATCGGCGGTGTGGGGTTCATAAAATTCTTGAGAGTCGTAAAATCCGAGCAGATAATGTGCTTCAGCATTGTCGGCTTGTTGTTGGATTGCCAGCTTAAATTCTCGGACAGCGCGTTCCTCTTTGCGCCGTTTATCGGATTTAATCAATTCTTTCCCTTTGGAAAGGTTTTCGTTCTGGGTGCCGCATCCGACAAGAAAGAGGGCAAGTCCGAAAGCAAGCCAGATTTTTTTCATGATTTTTTATCCTCGTTGCATACCGCAGTTTCTGCAGTCGTTCTAATCAAAAGGACTTTTCTATATAACTTGGCTCGCCAGAGGGCTTTGATGTCGTTATTGCATAAGCGGCCTCTGGCGAGATTTACAGGCTGTTACAGGTGCCTCGTGTCTCCTTCATTCTGCAACATAGCAAAAAGTTGCTTTTATGCGTCGAGGAGTTCCTGCTGTTCGCCGGTAGAGGGTGCCTCATCTGATTGGCTCCCGTCGCTTTCTTCGGGCACCTCTGCTTCCTCTTCAGCATCAAGCACCTTTTGGAGTGTGACGATGGGCTTCTCGGCGAACCCCCAATCCTTATATCTCTGAATGACTGGTGCATCTGTCGGGGCAAGTTCGATTTCAAGCGTTTTCATGCCGTTTTCTGATGCGGTTGCCTCAGCCGCTTTCATGAGATGGTCTGCCACTCCCAGTTGCCGGAAGGGTCCGGACACAGCCAGATCCCCAACTTGCCCAATCTCGTTATTCATAGGGTGCTGTTTCACCTTGATTTGCCCGATAGCGTATCCGCTCGCTTCAGCGACGAGTCGGTGGGTTTGACTTCCTTCGGCCAAATCGGCTTGTAGTTCTTCGGTGACGCCCTTCTCGGTTTCCTCAGGGAAGCAATATGTCCGTAAATGCTGTGCATCCTCTTCCGCAGCCAATCGGACTTTGAGCATGCCTGTCAAATCGAAGTCTTGGTTTGCCATGTAATTTCTCCTTTAGTTGTTCATGAGTGTGCCGGTGGGTTCCCCCAGCCGCTATAAAATATTTTAACTATTGTAATATAATTTATTTCACATTGCAAGTGAAAAATAAGGATTTTCGAGTTGGAAGTCGCCTTTACTCGGGAAGCGGGCCGTTATTTTCCGTTTCCACTTCCGTTTCCTTTTCCGTATCCACTTCGGTTTCGGGTTGGGCGACTTCTTCCTGCCCGATGCGCAACTGCCGTTCGGCATCAACAACGTCTCTGTTAATTTTTCCGATACACTGATTCAGTTTATCAATGAGGGCGGTATGCCCTTTCATGGCTCGGCGTATTTGCCGGAGCTGGTCGATGACGAGTCGGAAGGCTCGGACAAAGTCGCCAGCGTCTAAGGCCGCGTATTCTCCAAGCCTGTCAAATTCACAGCCGCGGCTCCATGCGAGCATCGCCGTGCAGAGCCGGAGTTCTAATGAAGGTGTGATTTCCGCGACTTTGTGCTTCACTTCCAAGTGCTGGAGTATCGAAATCTCGTAGTTGACTGCATACAATGTGTCCAACAAGCGTTTGTTCTTAAGTCGCTTATAGTATCCATCTTTGCGTGGCTCAGAGACGATTGCTACCATGACACAGTTAATTTCGTCCTCAGTCAGCTGTTCAAAAAAACCGCTAAACAGCAATTGGGTTAGCTGGAGTTCATAGCCGTAGATGTGTCCAGCGACGCTTCCGCGCGGCAGGAGCGTCTGCGCTTCGATGTAGCCGAGTTCTTGTAGCACCTTAAGGCGCGCCGCTATCTGGGTGCGCGGATAATTCTCAATGACTGTCGTCTGCTTTTTGAGTTTTTGAATCCGTTGTTCCGGTCTGCGAATAGCTTTATACCTACCGGTGCATTTGTTCAACTGATGACATCCGTCACAAAGGCTTTCTGCGGCCCCCGCTTGAATCTTCTTAATTTTTTTGTGAATAGGGTTCAATCTTTTGATGCGTTGTTTTTTCTTATTTTTCCCCCGCGTTTCGGATCTGATTTTAGCTATTTCTACGTGGAAGCGTTGGAGCTCTTTCTCTACATCCCGCTTGATGCGATAGTGCTTCTCAATCTGTTCAAAGCCATCAATGCCGTCGTGGATGCATGTAGGTTTTGGCAGCGCTTGTCGTTTTTCGTCTAACTTCTTAATCTCCGTGTTGAGTGCGGCTATCCTCGTATAATTTTGATGATTGCTCAGGCTCATGGTGTAGACATCGTAAATGTCGTCGCCATATTTCTGATAAAGATTGAGGATGCTGGAATAAGACAGATTAAACTGGCTCTCTATCGGTTCTATCTTATTAGCAACCACTTTCCGGACTTCTTCTTCATCAGCGTATCCGAGTTCAATTTTGGCATAGACATAGCCGATTGTGTCGATGCCACGCCTGCCAGCGCGTCCTGCCATCTGGTGATACTCTCGTGATTTAAGATGCCGGAAGCCGATTCCATCGAATTTTTCAAGGCTGTCGAATACCACGGTGCATGCGGGCATATTGATACCGACAGCGAAGGTTTCGGTGGTAAAAAGGAGCTGAATTAAACCCGAAGTAAACAACCGTTCAACAACTTCTTTGAGTGTCGGTAACATGCCGGCGTGGTGATAGGCGATTCCCCTGCTGATTAGCTTACGAAATTCCGCGATGTTCTTTTCGGCAACGATGTCAAATTGGATACAAAGCGCGTCAAATTTTTCCAAAATTTGTGCTTCTTGTCTTTTATTGAGCAACGTGCGATGTAAACTCAAGGCATAGTAGAGGGCATTGCCTTCACAGCCTTTGCGGCTGAAACAGAAATAGAGGCACGGCAACCGCTTTTCGCTTTGGAGATATGGAATCAATTGTGTATCTATTACTTCGTCGGGGCGGGCCCGTTTTTCGTCACGCCGGTCGTTTTTGGGTTTATCTCGCTCGGCCCTTCTGCGGAGCCCAACGATATGTTCAAGAGTCCCGATGCCGTAATCGGTGAAATAGAGGCGATGCTCCAAAGGCACAGGGCGTTTTAGCTCTTCGACAACTTCGATGTCGATGTCCCGCACACTCTGCATCCACTCTGCGAAGGAGTTGATATTTGGAATAGTGGCACTGAGGCAAACGAATTTGATATGTTGCGGTGCGAATATGAGGCTTTCCTCCCAGACGGTACCGCGCTCAATATCGTTGATATAGTGGATTTCGTCGAAGATGACGTATGAGACATCCTGTAGACGTTCTATGTCGTCAAAGATGGTATTTCGGAAGATCTCGGTCGTCATCAACAGCACCTGGGCGTACGGATTTAGCACGACATCGCCTGTGACAATGCCGATTTTGTCACCATATTCGGCGTAAAAGTCGCGATATTTCTGATTGCTGAGGGCTTTGATCGGTGCAGTATAGATGACGCGGCCATTTTCTTGAATGCACTTTTCGACAGCGTATTCGGCGATGACAGTTTTGCCTGCGCCGGTTGGGGCGGTGACAATCACCGAGGTATCCCGATTAATTGCGGCAACGGCTTCCTCCTGAAACCTATCTAGCTGGAAACCTTTGTAAAGCATCTAAACCTCCTGCGTGTGAGAATACTGAAAATAATTGTACTATATCCGCGTTTTTTTGTCAAGCAAAATTAATTTGTAGTTCGAGGTATTCAGTTGTCGGTTGTCAGTTTTTTCGTTTAAGAGCCAAGATTGCAAAATTAAAGGCAGGTGTGGTATGATAGCGTATCAATGTCCAAAGGAGGGATGTGGAGATGAATCAACACGATTTCAGCATCACCGATTCAGAGATTAATTTTTTCAAGACGTTCGGTTACCTGAGTTTTCCGCAGCTGATGGCGGATCGGCTTGAGGCAATTCAAGAGGCGTTTGAAGCCGTCTGGTCAGAACGTGGGGGTGGCCACAACGGTAAACCGCACGAAGGCAGTGCGCGTTCTTGTATTGTGCCGTTCATAGATCAGAGCGAGGAGCTATCATCACTGCTGGATGACCCGAGAATTCTGGCGATTGCGAAGACACTGCTCGGTGATGATTTCAACTACATGGGCAGCGACGGCAATTTTTACGTCGGCGATACCGGGTGGCATTCGGATGGTGGGCATAAACTGGAAGATCCGATGCACATTAAGATTGCGTTCTACCTAGATGCACTGACGCGCGATACGGGTGCGCTCCGCGTTATTCCCGGTAGCCATCTGTTCGGGGATAACTATGCGGATGCACTCTCTAAGCAGGTTGGGCGGAGCCAAGAATTGTGGGAATTGCACGGGAGGGATGTGCCGGCGACGGTATTTGAGACAACCCCCGGTGATGTGGTGTTGTTTAATCATAACACAAAGCATGCAGCGTTCGGGGGTAACAAACGGCGGCGCATGTTTACGATGAATCTCTGTCAGCGGTATCCAGATGATAAGTTAGACGCGCTGCAAGCCTATATCGCTGGCGCCGCGCGCTTCTGGATTGATCGGAAATATGGGGAGAAGATGGTGCGTACTGCGACACCGGAACGGTGGATACACCTTGAACAGGTGCGGGCAAACGATGGACATCTCGCGGAACTTTCACGGCAAGCGCGGGAGCGGATGAGTGAGCCGTCACGCGGGTAGGGCTATTTCGTTTGAGGAAGTCGCGATTCGGAGCTCGCTCCTACCGGGAGAACGAAATGCCCCTATCACGCGGGTGATGCCTGTTGCCATGCTTCTCTAACGAACGCAATGGATTGCGTAAAACCTTGCGTTCCTAAACGGCTGGCTTCCTCAATGCTGAGCCAGCTGTCATAGCCTACTTGTCTCATACGCGTGAAGATTTGTTGAATAGGTGCGGCACCGGTGCCGACGCGGACCGGCGCAAATGTTCCTGCTTCGCGCATGTCAAAGACGTGCAGCACGGCAACCCGTTCGATGACTTTATCTAAAAGTGCGAGGACATCTTCGCCAAGAACGAGCGGATTGGCAGTGTCAAAGCACACCCGGAGGGGCGTATCTGCGAGTGCGTCTAAGACCGCTAAAAAGATGTCTGTGGGTTGTGAGAAATCCCAATAACGCCACGGTGCGCCTTTGGTATGATTCTCATAAGCGAGGGTGATGCCGTGCTTTTCGGCTTCGTCGAGGGCGTGGCAAAACCCTTCTGTAACCCACTGGAGCCCCGCTGCACGTTCGGTACCGGGGTGGTTTTGTCCTGCAGTCACGCGAACAAGTTTCGCACCTAACGCTTTTGCATAAGCGATATCCGCCTTGAGCTCGGTTAGTTCTTGGGCGCGTTGCGCTGCATCGGGATGCGTGAAGTCGGAATAGCAGGCGAGCATGCACGCTTCTATCTCGAATGTCTCAAGGGCGGCGCGCGTGTCGCTTACCGTTTTGGTGTCGCGCTCTGGGAAGAATTTGATGCTAAAATCGACTGCATCCAGCCCCAATTCTGCGCCAAATTGGATCCAGTCGGCAACGGTGCTTTTACCGGTGAAGATATCGTCGTAAAGAGAGACAGGGAGGCAACTCAGTTTCATTGCAGGTTTTCCAGTGTTTATAGTGAGAGAGGGTGTATTTCTTAAAAGTTTATTGATATTGTAATATAGGGCTGCAGGATTTGCAAGAGAGTTTTCTATTTCCGTAAACGGCACACGGCGTGTGCCTACTACCTTAGAACATGAACCGATACATGGGGCGTTCTAGAGCGATGCCGATGAGCGTCCAGATTGCACCGACGACAAACTCACCGATGACTAAGCCGATGAAGAACGGCATCGCGCGGCGATAGGTGCGCAAACCGCCTGTCTGAAACAGAATCGCTTTTATTCCCCAAGACAAGAAAATTGAGAACCAATACCAACTGGTATTCCAAAAGCTCAGCGATAACGCGTAGCCTGCAGGATGGAAGGGCCACCAGATAAAGCGGCGGCGTAGCATCATCAGTAGCGTGGTTAAGGCGATAGCCCCACTAGAGGCAGAGACGGCACCCACATCTATGGATTGCGGGTTAATCAACCACTGCTTTAATTGCTCGTACGTCCATCGGCATTGGGCTTGCTCGCCGTAGACTGCGCCGCCGTAATGATAGCCTTGGGCGTAGTATGCCCATGCGGAGGAGAGCGTCCCGACAATAGTCACCAAGATGATGGCAACAATAAAACGGTTGTGGGATAAGCCACGCACTTGCGCAACCTTGAATCCCTCTAACATAATCGGCATTGGATGGGAGCGGTAGGAGCGGTTGAACCCGTGAAACATGCTGAACGTGGTTAGCCCTTCCGCGCCGATGCGGCGGGTGCCGAGGAAGGACACCAGCACCTTATCCGGTCGCCACGGTACGTCATGCGCCGGCGGGCCGACTTCTGCACGGATGCGCGTGATCGCAACGGCTAACGCGAAGAAGAGGGTGAAGTAGCCGAGGATACTGAAAATTGGGGTGCCTGTGCTTTTGAAGAAAACGAGGATAAAGATGCCGCCCAATATCAAGCCGATAATGGCGTATCGGCTGCGCGCGCCCTCGGCATTTTCTCCGCTGAAGGCGGTTTTCACCTGTTGCGCAAGGAATTTTCGGGTGAGCCATATTGCGGAAACGCCTAAGCAAAACCACGCTCCGAAGGATTGTGCATCGAGGAACGGAAACCCCGGCAGATGCCCGATGCCTGCCATCGTACCCCACACGCGCGTCAGTTTGTGGAAAAGGTAGAAAAACCAGATAGAGAACGAGAGCTCCAGCGGTATGAAGAAGCTCATCCCGATTGCAAACGGATAAACGGCGATGGGAAGCCTGCCAATGGCGTTCATCGGTTTGGTTTGGAAATACTGCCCTAAATTGTAGAGGCTCCCACCCAGCCCCGGCACCATAGGGAATAGAAAGTGGAGCCCGTTGAGTAAGTTCATCCCGCCGGCAAGCACAGCCCCCAGCAGAAATAGCCGATTTGTGAGGAGGACGCGTCCGCCGGCCTCTGTCAGGTGAAGCGGAATCTGAATGACAGGGTAACTCAGTTTTTCATGGTTCACCCATTGGTGTCGGATGAGAATCGTGACACAGAGCATCATGCAGGTTAACACAATGATAAGGGAAGACCACCAGAGGATGGGTGTCATCCAGAGTTGCAGGTGTTTTAGCGTATGAAGTGAGGAGTCGCCCTGATAGAAGGTTGCCAACATGCTCCGCTCTTTGATAGTGAGCCAGTCGGGCATGTGTCGATGGAACAACTCGCCCCACTCATTCTCTGGGCTCGCAAACCAGATAGGGTAGGTAAGCAGGGGCCACAATATCTGGAGTGTGTCGTGGCCGGCGATGGAGGAGGCGATGGATACGAGTAGGTAGATTACCATCAATTCACCATCGCTGAGGCTGGCGTTTTTTGGCACAGCTTGCAAGCCAAAACTTACTTGAAAAAAGTGCCGAATTGCGCGGAGCAACGGGTTTATGCCCATTAAGAGCAGTACGATAAAAATAACGTTAAAATAGACTGTTGACACGGTGGGAAAGCTCTGGCCACTGCCGTAACCGGTGGGACCCCAGTTAATCATAAGCCAATAGGAGTTCGGAATAGTGACGAGGAGTGCAAGCAGCACGGCGCGGAGACTGACTTTTGGCACAGCTTGCGGGTTTCCAAAACTTGCTCTAGAAAAGTTGTTTGGCATTTTCGGCATAAGCGTTTGCGGTTCTGTAGCAGTCAGGATGCGCAATACAATTGCAAGAAAACAATGCAAGGAGAAATAACTAGAAAAATCAAATGTTCACCACTATTTTCAAGAGTGGGAAACTTCTTGTCCTGTTAAATTCTTTATTATACACGGAGTGTGGCAAATTGTCAAATAGGTAAAACAGGAGGTATACCACGCATTTTCAATGCGTGATGAACAGGTGGGCGATTTGATTTTGGTGTGGAATGAATTAGGTGGGATGAGTGAATCCTCATGAAACCGCGCTTAACAAAAGTTCACCACTATTGAAAATAGTGGAAAACTTATTTTGCTTTGTTTTTGGCCGTTTCAATGTTATAGTATTGCCAAAATCCTATAGGAGGCAATTCGCATTTCTGTGTCGCTTTGGCGTTCGCAGATTGCCTAAAATCCTACGGAATTCTACAGAATGCAAGGAGAAATAAAATGTATTGCTATATTGGAAACCGGCAGGCTTCGGTACGCCTCTTTCACCGCTGCCTCGCGGTTGTGACAATGCTCATGGCTTGTGTGATTTCAGTTGAGGCAGACCTGAGTGATCCGACGCTATCCTGCTATTATAGTTTTGACGAAACAGGGGATACTGTCAAAGACGGTTCAATCCATGGTAACGATGGAAAAATCGAAGGGAACGTTAAACGCGAAGATGGCGTCATCGGCAAAGCGATTGTATTGGAACCCCAAACTTGGGTGGATATGAACGGTCCTGAATTTGAAAATGTGCCAGTTGAGGGCATCACAATTGCAGTGTGGGTGAATCACAACGACTCGCCAGACCCACAGAGTATATTTGGCGCGGTTGGCACAGACCACGGCAATGGGCTTTACCACGTCGAAATCCGACCGGACGGCTTCAGATGGTTCCACCGAGATGGTGCTGAAAAAGAGGTATTCAACATCAATCCCGGTCCCGTTATTAAAGGCGGGAAGTGGGTGCATTTTACCGGAACCTATGATAGCAAGAGCGGTGATGTGAAGACCTACGTTGATGGGGAGGAGACGCACGCGGCAAAAGGTGACGGAGAACTCTCCGACAACTGGGGGCTCCAAGCGGAAATCGGGCACCATAAGAACAGTCGCTGGGTTGATGGACTGATGGACGAATTTTACATGTTTGCCCGCGCGCTATCGGAAGATGAAATTCAGGAAGTTATGGAGGGTGAATTTCTGTCCGTAGAACCGGCAGAGAAACTCACTACGACGTGGGCAAGCCTTAAAGCACGGTAGTAGGCGAGCCTGGCAATCCCTTTGACCTCAGCCTATAGTAGGAGTCGGGCGGAAACAGGGCTCCGCCCTTACAGCGATGGAGTCAAGTAGATTTACCAATTTGGATCGTACTCCCAATTGACGCGTTGTCTGCCGTAGGTTTTACCATTAATTTCGGTTTGGTGGCAGACGAAGCATCTGTGGAAATCTGTGACACCGTGCAGTTCGTGTGCTAAGCGGATTTCTTCTGTATTATGTTCATGGCATTTGATGCAGGTGTAGCTCCGATAGGGTGTATCGGCGTAGATGCCGATCTGTTCCCCCACTTTCCGCGCATCGTAGGTGCGGTTATTGTTGGCATCAACAATCGTCCATTCCTGGCCCTTTGCTTTCAGTGACACCGGGGCCGTTTGTGGGATCTGCAACTCGTGCTGCGAGAACCACCAGTGCATATCGTCGGGAACGGTGTCAGACGTGTCCAAGTCGCCCTGAAGTGTTGCGTCAACATGAAACAGCAGGGGTTCGGCAGTGTGACATCTGGCGCAAGGGACATCGTGGACATCGGTGAGTGGGAAGAATTCGTCGTGCACCAGTTTTTGGTTGCCATGGAATACGATGCTGACGAGCAGAATCGGGGCGAGGATAAGATGGCATCGAAGCAAAATTTGGCGTGCCCGGCGGGCAGTGAGGCTGACTGCAACGCCTGTGCCTAAATTTGACAAGGCGAGCAGAAATGTTAGCCATGAATGCCACGCGAGCGGTTGGAATGCGGAATGAAACAGCACTAAGCACAGGCCCAACGAAGCGAGCCGTTGATGGTATTTTAGCCATGTCTGCCGACTTCCCCATCGCATCCAACGGCTACGAAGGAGGTAGAGGCTGGCAATGAGGATGGCGATGGCACCGATGATGCTGATGGTGTGTCTCGCTTCACCGAAACTGCCTGCTTGCCAGATGCATAGAGCCGAGATGACGGCGGCACCGATAACGCCGTGTCCGATTTGGATAAAAACTTTCATGGTGTCAATTTAGCATGGATACGGGTGGGATGCAAGAAAAACGTTCGGTTAATAGGGGCATTTCGTTCTCCCGATCGAGGGCTCTTCGCGGTAGGAGCGAGCTCCGAATCGCGACGTATGCCATCAATTTGGAAAACCCACCGAAACAGGATGATGAGTTTATGGATAATTGCTGTCACGATAAAACTAGTGAACTTGAACAGCTCCGCGAACGGCAATCAAAAACGCTATGGATTGTGCTCAGCATTAACGGGGCTATGTTCTGCTTAGAATTATTCGTCGGTTTCCTCGCTGGCTCCGTGGCGTTGCAAGCCGATTCGCTTGATATGTTGAGCGATACTTTGGTCTATGGCTTCAGCCTCTACGCAATTGGTAGAAATAACCGATGGCTTGCCGGTTCAGCCTTGCTCAAGGGTAGCATTATGGCAGTCTTTGGCCTTGGGGTATTGTTCCAGAGCGGCTATAAGTTCTTCACGGGTGCCCTCCCGGTGTCACACTTCATGTTTTTTATGGGCGCCATCGCCTTGGCCGCGAACGCTAGCTGTCTGTTTCTGCTGTCCAAACATAAAGCAGATGATTTAAACATGCGTTCAACGTGGTTGTGCTCCCGCAATGATATTATTGCGAACACAAGCGTTATTTTGGCAGCGGCTCTCGTTGCTGTCACCCAATCCAAATGGCCAGACGTGATAGTAGGCTTGCTCATCACAAGCATCTTTCTCAAGTCCGCGGTCTCTATTCTGCGGGCGGCGTATAGGGAACTACGTCAGCCAGTTGCACAGCCTTCTGAACCGCCTGTCCTCAAACTTGAATCAATGCAGCAACGCTGTGCGGCAGGAAGCTGCCCGGCGAACGCTTGCCACTGTGAAGCCTTGTAACTCACGGTTGCCTATTTTTTGTGGATGGCTTTAAGTTTCTCCATACGAGTGTAGGGGTTCGTTTTGCAAGTAGGGGCGCAGGCGGTCTCGGAGTTGGCGGTGTGCTAAGGACAGGTGCGTTTTGATGGAAAAGCATGTAACCCCGCAAGCGGGGAAGCATGCTTCTACTTCGGATTTGTTTAAGCGCGCGGAAACCATCGCTTTTATTGGGAGTTCTTCCGTGTAGCGTTCGGAGGTTGAGAAACCATGAAAAGAAAACCTATCAGCAATAAAAAACAAAAACAAATCTGAATTCGTGACTCTTTTTTCATATTTAGTTTGTACCTCCTAAGTGAGGTACGCCTAAGCGTTCCGCTTGTAAACGCCACAAGACCCCGTCTTTTGGTGGTAAAGTTAAAGCCGCAAGTGCACCGGGTATTTGTCTCTCAAGTTCACCCAATATCCATTCAGGCAACGCTAATATTCTCGGAGAGATGTCCAGTCGAAACGCCTCAAACTCATTGACACGTTGAAAAAACGCGGCCTTTTCCGAGTCTGACATGCTTGAAAACTCTTCACGGGTTATACCCATTACATCAGGAAAACTGTCTATTCCTGCTTTAAGTTCCGCAAACACAGCCTTAGCGGCGGCAAACTCGGCCCGCTCCGCCTTTATTTTTGCGAGTTTTTCCTTCAATGCTGCGTTCTCTTGCAATAAACGCTTTTCACGCGCTAGCAATTCACGCCGCTTTTGCAATTTACGCTCACGCTCGTCCGTGTCCGATTGTGTGGGCATCGCGCTGTTTGAGTGTGCGGCATGCGGTGCAGCGGGCCACTTGTCACCATGCCAGTGTCCGCCTTGCGCCGTCGAATCGGCAGGCAGCGGTGATGCGACGGGCGCGTTCTCTGGCGGTGTCGCGTTGCGAGCGTTCCATCGTTTGACGATATCCGCTGTGCGTGCCTCGTCGCGTGCGAGCTCGCGTTCAGCATGCCAAAGATAGAGTGTGCATCCCGCGACGATGAGGATGAAGCACGCAAGGGCTCCAAGAAAGAGCCGGCCGGTCAAAACATCTTTCAACATTTCTTGGTTTCCTCCATAAAATTGGGATTCAGAAAAGTGATTTACCCCGCGGTGCATATCGCGTTCTGGCAGCCGTCCGTGTTCGGAAACGATTTGTGCCTGCCAGTAGAAAATAGGCATCTGTCTCGGTGAACTGCCCGTCGGGGAGGTGTTCTATACCCTGAATGCGTATACAGAACGCGATGGACAGAATGGTGCAAAGTCGTATTAACTCACAGAAACGACCGCGTACAGAATGCCGATTTCTTCTTGATGGAAGTGTCCTCACAAAACTATGAGGGTGTTGACTGTATATGTCCCCACGTGGTAAGGACTGTTAGTTTTACTTGCCAAACCAGAGTCGCCACCGCCAGACGGCACCGATCCAAGATGTGATGTCGACGCGTTTTTTTGCCAAATTGCGGCGGTGCGCCGTAAATGTTTCCGCGGCGGGTTGGCTCTCCCCCCGGGCTACGCAGCCCTGATTGAAGACTTTAATGTCTTCCGGCGATTTCTCGCAGTTGTTCAGCACCCATGCACTGAGCATGCTGTTGTTTGGGTTGTTAACGGCGGCATTCTGAAATTCATCGGCGGAGATACCGAGGAAGGATAATATCCGTTTATCTTGTTTGGAGACATTACCATATTTGTACCCCCCGAGGTTCCCAATGTGTGCGGCGCGCGCCTTATCTGCCATCCGTGCTACGCCGCATATCCCCGCAATGTCTTTGTTACGTATATCTCGCGGTTGTAAAATAGTGAGATCTGTCTGAAAAGTTTTCATATAAACACCTTCCAAATTGTTGTCTGGTGATGAGTGCAGCTTCCTCTTTACTTTTGGGGAGCATCCAAGAGAAGCTGCTACTCCCGTGTGGGGTTACTCCGTATGGAGGTTATCACCAAACCACAAATTTTTAGCTGTGTTGACAATAACATCAACGCAAGCATTGTATAAGATAACAATCCGCTCATAAAGGGAGGGCCAATAAGAGGTCTCCTCACTAGTCGACTCACAGTTACCTGGAGAACAGAGGCATTCCCGTGGGGCACAGCAACCTGTGCCGGCAGGACAACTGCGAGTCATTTCTACTTTCATTGAGGGTATAAAAGCTAAGGTTTGTAACGATATAAACGTAAGTGACACAATCCATAGAGACTTTAACTGTTGTTTGAACTGCGTTAACCCTGACTCCGGGCGATTCCGTAACTGACGCACATCCATTTTGTCCTCCTTTACAAAGGCGAGTCGTTTTGATATGAGGTCGGATGCCGATGCTGCTGCCGGATTGCAAAAGGGAGGCGATATTTATCAGCATGTACCGCCCCCTTCAGAAGAAAACCAAAGAAAGTTGTTAACCCGAACAACTACCGCATAGGCTGTCTGTTTTTCGGCTAAATTGGCACCGGCGAGCGCGTGTCTCTACTCAAAACCCCTCGGTGGAGTATATCCGGCCTCGGCAAGCATATCTAAATACATCCGCCATCCTTCTTCAACAACGTCAGACTCCTCTATCAGCGCTCGAAATTCTGGCGGATACAGTGACACTTGACTTGACATCGTTGTTTTAAGCTGCCGCAACGTTTTGATTTGTTCTTCTGTTGACAGCGTGTTAAGATGATTTGCCACGATGGGCATGGCTTCACGCATCATCTCAAGCCCCTCTTTTCGGATTTGCTTGGCGTTTTCTAAGGCTTTTTCTGCCTCGGCTAGCAGTTTCTTCGAGGCCTCCTGTTCCTCTTTAGACGCGGTGTGTTTGTGTTCCGCTGCCGCTTCCCCTTCGGAAACAGGTGTGTCTCCGCTTCGCCCGGCGTTCTCCGGCAAACCACTCTGTTCTGGACTTGAAGGGGCATCCGTGTTTTCTGTGTCAGGAACCAGGGGTGTTACAAAAGTCTCCGCCTCATCGGCGTGTGTCGTTGTCTCGGTGGAACGCTCTTCCACCGTTTGGGTTTTCGGTGTCATTGGCGTTGTTGCTTTATACACCTTCTTGGGTTCAGCCTTAAGGCTTTTCTGGGCGGGGTGATGATGCCCGAAATACCAAAAAGAGATTCCGGCCGTTATGAAAACAGCAACATATATTGCAACTGTAAACTTTCGATGACGAAACATTTTTGTCTCCTTATCTCCTCGGATAAATTCAAGCCGAGTTTGAGTTGATAGCATGACCGGTGAATCCACACCGACTCCATCCTCTGCGGGGCGATGATGTCAGAAACACCAAAAAGAGATTCCGGCTGATATCAAAATAATAATACATATTGCAACTGCAAACGTTAGGTTACTACACAATTTCTTCGCGGACCCATATTCTTCATCATATTTCGTCAGAGCAGGCTTATACCAAAATTTCCAAGCGAAAACAGCGACGAATAGGAATATCAATACAACTAACAAAAGACGGTTTTCTGTGACAGGTGAAAGTTGTATATTGGGTGCCAGTATATAAAATAGGAGTCCCAAAATCGTGAAGAGTAACGTCTGTAGAAACACCGCTGCTCCCCAAAAAATCCGCCCAACCTTCTTTTTCTGTTTGGACAGCTCGTTTTTCATACTCACACGTTCCTCCATCAGTTTGAGTCGTTTGGTCTTCGTAGGAAAAACAAGCGACTCGTCTTTTCACGGGTTCTGGGTAGTTTTCCAGTCGCTGCGATATCGCTCACCGTTGAACTCATCAGATGCCTTAATTGGTTGAAGTGTTCACGTTGTTCATCAGGCGAGAATCATGATTATGAAAAAAGCAACACATATTAGAATTGTAAACGTTCGATCACTAGATATTTTTATCTCCTTACCAAAAAGGCGTTTATTCGACCCATATTCTTCAACATATTTTGACATAGTCTTATGCAAACGTTTTCCAGCGAAAAGTGCTACGGGTAAGAATATCAATATGACTAACTGAAGAAGTGTTTCTGGGACAGGTGAAAGTTGTCTATCGGATAACCCCATATAAAATTGGAGTCCTATAACCGTAAAGAGTAAGGTACATACAAATACCGCTCCCCAAAAAACCTGCATCTCGAGTCTTTTTTTGTCTTTGGATCGCTTGTCTGTCATGTTCACACGTTCCTCCGTAAGTTTAAGTCGCTTAGTCACGCAAGCAGCAATGAGAGCTACGCCTGCTGAAGCTGCTGCAATAATCCAAGGGTTGCCGCTGCCCAAGGCAGCCTTCCAGGGTTCTATTGCCAATTTCAGCAATCCAATTGCTGCTACCTCAGCTGCTATCACTGGATGATTTTCGCATCGTGATACCACTGCCGCTTTTCAGGTTATTTTGGTTCATATCCGTGCTGTGAGAGGAAGTCTAAAAATGCTTGCCACGCGGTTTCTATGCCCTCTGAATCCGCATCAGGCGGTAGTTGGCTCATGAACGTCTTCCGGGTTTGTTCCAAGAAAGCGACTTGTTCTTCCTGCGACAGTGAATTGAGGTGATTTGCAAGGATTGGGGCCGCTTGTTGGAGTATCGCCTTAATTGCGTTTGAAAGGGCATCCGTTTCAGCGAGGCGCTCTTTGAGTTTGGCTTGCTGTGCTTCCCACTCTGCCCGTGCCTTTGCGGCATCAGTGTCTACGGAATTTTCAGGCGGCCGGGGCGCGGCTTTGTAGACTTTCCTTGGCTCTGCGCGGAGTGCCTTATCTCTCTGATGTTGGTAGACACTGGAACAAAAAGAGAATATTATCATTACCCCAAGAATGTAAAAAACAATTCGCGTCCATTTCGCTCGAAATTCTTCAAGCCATACGTCTCTTTTCATGTCCATGCCTCCTTTATTTGGCAGCGGAATGGCTTAAGTCCCCAAGTTAATGTATTCGTCATTAGATTCCCTTATTAATTCTACTACATGATACAGTCTTTGTCAATCAAAAATTGCAGGGAAGTTCCCAAATCAACCTGTGTTGCCATTTTAGTGAAAAGTTATTCCCCTTTGTTCACCATGAGAGCGGGTCCGCTCTCCTCGCCAAAAATTGTCAAATTGCTCAATGCACAATATGTGAATCTCTGGGTTTTGCTAAGGGAGTTCCCTGAACTTCAGGCAGGTGCAAAAGGTGCTGCTGCAGCCGCCTTAGCGACAAAACTCCAAGAACATTTTGTTTATCCGGTGGACACTCTCATTCTAACACCAGGGTTGGAGTTTATCCAACATCTGCCCATGAATGAGTTTATTCGTAGTAACCTTCCATCTCGTGAGCGACGATCGCGATATTTCACATGGCTAAAGTCTTCTTTAAACAACGGAGAGTCTGGTCTTACACCGCTGCGGGCACAAAGGCGAGATGCACACCCGATATAAGGACTACCAGAAACAACACCAACAATAGCAAATCTGTCGTTGCAGTGTTGAAATCACGATTGAGGCTGATGTATTTGGCAAGAAGGAAATGCCAGCGACGGATCGGATGCGTTAAGACTAAACGTAACGTGCCGCGTTCACGTTCGCCGGCGATGGCATCGTAGGCGAAAATCAGTGCCAGTAGGCTGAGAACATGCTTAAACACAAAAACAATATCAATTGCGGAAAAATTGAGTACCTTTCATCTAAAAATCCTCTCTTCTTGGTGCTCAATAACGCGGTGAAAACCCGTGATGCTTGAGTTTATCGACAAATAGTTTCATCATTTCCTCAAAATCGGATTCTGTTAATTCCAGGGGCATTGTATCGCGCAGTGTTTCTTCCACCTGAATAACAAAAGCGCGTTGTTCCTCACCTGACATTGAATTCAATTGGGCTGCCATCTGAATCATTATTGGTTCCCAGGCCTTAAGCATTTCAGTCCGCCTGGCTTTAGCTTCTTCTATAATTGCGGCACCCTCTTCTAGAAGTTTTTGTTCTTCAGGTGATATCCGGTTTTCCTCAGTTGGTGCTTCCTCTTCCACGTCTTCCTCTACCCCCGTTTCAACAGGTATGTCCCGTGTGCCCTCATCTTCAAGGGGCTCGTTTTCAGGGAGGGTACTGTTCTCTATTGTTGAATCTTCTTCTCTATGCGATTCAGCAGAGGTTTTTGGAAGAACGGGAGTAGACGGTACAGTTTTGCGTGTGGACTTCTTAGCAGGTCTCTCTCTTTCTCTGGAGCGTAACAACTGATTCGCTTCTTTCATTTGTTTGAGGCCCGGATAAACTATGATTAACGAGATTCCTAAGAATATCGTGGTAAGAACAAGGGTGATAACGATTTGTGCGATTGCTCTTTTCCTTTGCATTTAGTAGTCCTCCATAGGTTCAGGTTTATAGAATTCGTCTCCATTTTCTATGCTCGCTGTGTGACTGCGCGAATCCTTTCTGCGTGTTCATAGTTTCCATCATCTTCTAGCGATGTCTGAGCATCAGGGTGTACGCACAACGAATCAATAGCGAGGCTCAAAACCGGCCTCAAGGAGCTGATTGACAAACAATTCCATACTTTTATCTAAAAGCTCCAAGTTTGTTTCCCCAGGCTCCAGTGCTGCATCACGTAATGTTGCTTTCACTTGTTTAATAAAAGCATGTTGTTCATCAGCCGACAACGCATTCAGATAGTCTACAATGCGAGGGATCTGTAGCATTACAGTCGCAGAGAGTTCTGCCTGAAATTTTTCGTGTTCTGCTTTTGAGGGCTGGCCATATTCGGTCGCTATCTCTTGAATAAAGCTAGTTGTCCGGTACCAATTAGCAGCTTGCCACGCCGAAATTCCTATAACAAAAACAAAAAGGAAAATTCGGAAAGTTATATGCCATTGTTTTGACATCTTCTATCTGTTCCTTTGAACCTACACAAATCGTGACAAGAGCAGAGATAACGTCTATTGCGTTACCATCTCGACCGTGTGGTTTGCAGCGATTATCTCGCTGGAAGAACCCTCAAAGCACGTGACAATTCCGATATGAAAATACCGCGTGCGCCGTTCAAATCCCTGTCACACCGATGACCGTCTGCATCAGTAATCACCTTCGCACCGCCGAGGTTCTCGACGAGTTCGCCTGTCCATGAGACTGTTTTCGACGTATATGCCTCGTTCGCATCTATAACTACCACACCGTATTCTAGTGCCTTCTGTTTTAGAAACACTTTGAATTGGTGATGCGACAGCGTCAACATCTGACGGACAGACTTCTTTCGGAGCTTCCGCGCGCCACGCTTAACCATCTGCTGCGTTTCAAAAGTCGGTAGCAGGATGATGTCAAAGTTTGTGACGAGGAAGTGTGCGACTTTCTTGTGTAGTTCCATCACAAGATTACGGATTTTTAGTTGAATCTTCTGTGCACATTGTCGCAGGGTACGCCGTAGCGGACGTTTCACCTGCGTTGCGCGGGAATAGAGGTTATCAGCAAACTGGCAGAGCCTCTGGATACGATTTATAGCATGATGTCCTAACCAACCGAATGTGCCTTCTGAAAACAATGTCATGAACGTTCTAACGCCCGGGTCAAGAGCTACGATATTTCCGCTTGAGTCTCGCGGTTTGATTTTTTCCTTGTAGGCAACGCACATGTAAAACCGGCCATTCTCAAACAGCACACGGCCATCTTTAACTTCGTTTTCATGGTCTCTGTCGGCTTTCTTACCACGGCCTTGTGGCTTAGCAGGCAGCGGTTCTGTCATCTTCATTTCACCAAGATAACGGATATAGAAACCATGAGTTTTGATGAACTGCGCACACAAGTAAAACGACTTCGTGGTGTTCTTCTTCCTGCGGAACTTTACGCGTTGCGGTTCACCGGTTTCCTTCCACTTTCGCCGTGCTGCAGTCACCGCTTTCTGTGCATCCATCACTGCACCGACACGGATATGTCGAGGACAAGTCGATGTCCACTCAGGTAATGTTTTCAGCAAGTCGGGAGCATACACCTTGCGTCCTTTGTTAAACTGCTTCACCGCCTCGTTGTAGACGTAACGTGAGATACCTTCCCACCTACGGAGTATCGCTTTCTGTGCCGTTGTGGGTAAGATTTGTATCTGCTTTGATTTCGTCACGGTAGCGTCGGAGTCCATACAGCCGTGAGGAAAAGACGTGGAGAATCTCCAGCAAATCGGAAGTAAGTTCCTGTTCGGGGCTGTGAGTAGTTTGGTTGAGAACCACGACTTCTCCACCGTTTTGCTCGATAAGATATCGAAAGACTTCGCTGCCGAAGCGGGCGAGTCTATCCCGATGGGCGACCACAACTCGGAGTTTATCGCCGCGCAAGATTCTGTCCAATAGCCTCTGGAGCCCTTTTCGCTTGAAGTTGATGCCACTGCCGAAGTCTTGGATAACTTCCGATTCTGGGAACTTTTCCTGCATGTAGGCGACTTGCGCGGCGAGGGCGTCCGCCTGCGCTTTCCCGCTGACACGGAAACCGAAGCAAATGGTAGAAATGTCTGATTTACGTTGAGCATCAACAAACTTATGGACATCGTAGTGGTATCTGCCCCGCAAAGCGGGGTAAATACCTAAAGCCGATGCCCGCCTCCAGTGCGCACGCAGTCGATTTCGCCGCGGGAAGACATCCTGCGAAGGTGCTCGATGGAAATATCCAACACCTGCGCAGCGTTTTGTGGTGACATTAGGTTATTCATACCTACATTACACCACATTTATTCCGCAAGGTTTAAGTAAAAACGACATTTATACCGATTTACTCGGATTTTCAGGGTCTAGCACTCTACTCCTCTGTGTACCGTCAAAGTACTAAACTTACCAGCGACCTGCGTGAGCACTCTAGTGTTAGAGGAGCTCACGCAGGGGAAGTCCTCTTTTCAGGTTATTTTGGTTCATACCCGTGCTGTGAGAGGAAGTCTAAAAATGTTTGCCACGCGGTTTCTATGCCCTCTGAATCCGCATCAGGCGGTAGTTGGCTCATGAACGTCTTCCGGGTTTGTTCCAAGAAAGCGACTTGTTCTTCCTGCGACAGTGAATTGAGGTGATTTGCAAGGATGGGGCCCGCTTGTTGGAGTGAGGCTAGGCCTTCCTCTACAATCGCCTTACTTTCGTTTAAAAGGGCATCCGTTTCAGCGAGGCGCTCTTTGAGTTTGGCTTGCTGTGCTTCCCACTCTGCCCGTGCCTTTGCGGCATCAGTGTCTTCGGTGTTTTCTGGTTCCTCCTGCGACACAGTAGATTCAACGGTGCCATCTGATTCACTGGGTTCCGATTCAAGCGGCATTTCTCCTTCTGGATGCTGATGTGTCTCCTGCGTCACCACGGGTGTAGGTGTCGCGACATCTTGACTCACTGCGGCTTTTCCTGTTCCCGTTGCAGGCTTTTTTGCGGAATTTTCGGGCGACCAGGGCGCGGCTTTGTAGACTTTCCTTGGCTCTGCGCGGAGTGCCTTATCTCTCTGATGTTGATAGGCTGTGAAGATTATAAATAGTATCGCTAGTGTTAAAAGGCCATACGAAACAAGGCGGCCGGCTTTCGCTTGAAATTCTTCAAGCCATACGTCTCTTTTCATGTCCATGCCTCCTTTATTTGGCAGCGGAATGGCTTAAGTCCCCAAATTAATGTATTCGTCATTAGATTCCCCTATTAATTCTACTAAATGATACAATCTTTGTCAATCAAAAATTGCAGGGAAGTTCCCAAATCAACCTGTGTTGCCATTTTAGTGAAAAGTTATGCCCCTCTGTTCACCATTGCGGCTTTCTTCCAATCCTTTATCACACGTTTCACTACCGCCTCAATGATAGAAGGAGAGAGACTAAGTTGTTCAGAAATTTCACATCAACGGAGGCGCGAACCAAGGCGTTATATTTCCGAAAAAGCAGGTTAAAAGCAGTCGCGATTCGGAGATCGCTCCTACGGGAGGACAGAATGCCTCTGCTGAAATAGGGAATTTTCTTGGACATGCCCCTGGGGATGTGCTATACTATAATAACTGGAACTATGGTTTGCACCAAAGGAGAAGGAGAGATGAGACTACAATTCATTTTGACACTGCTATTGCTTTTGGCAACGCTGCCCTTCGCGGGGTGTTACACGCAACTCGGTTATTATGAGTCGTCGTATTTTCAGCGTAAGGCATATCAACCCGTAGCGAGAACATCAGTGGATGTGGAAGAGTCGGAACACGCCTCCAATGGTGATGTGGAAGAATCGGAAAGCTATTACGGGCGGAGGAAGCCGCGCCGACATGAAGAGATGGTGGACGATGTCTATTGGGCACCTTATGCGCCGCATCCATATCCCTATTACCCGCCGGTGTATTATGCACCGCCTTGGTTTTACGGCTACAGGTATTATGGGTACCATGCTCCCTATTACCGGTATTATGGCGGCTATTATCCTTATACGGGTGATTATTATGGGCGGTATCGTGGCGGAACATACCCGCCGCTTTCACGCCGTACCTATAAGCGCAGTAATTTAAGGTTGGAGAATCGTCGTTCGCGGAGTTCACGGAGTGTGACTGCGCCGAGGTCTAAATCTGAACGGCCTCAGCGAAGAACAAGAAATAGGAAGTGAAATTAAGGGAGGAATTGCAACGATGAAACGTGCAATTTACACAACTTTTATGTGCCTACTCGCCACTGGTTTGTTTGCGGTTGTGGGTGCGGCGCAGGTAGAAGAGATGGCTATCGGGAATACATTTGGTGTTGGTGCGCGGGCGATGGGGATGGGCGGTGCCTCTCTGGGGCTCGCCGATGATTTCACCGCGCTCTATTGGAATCCCGCAGGGATGGCGCAGATACGGAAGTTTGAACTATTTAGCAGTTTTTCACACAATATGGCGAGTACGGATACCTTCTTCACTGGCGAGGAGGTAACCGGTACGAGCCGCTCTCGGACTCGCCCGAATTCAATCGGTTTTGTTTACCCGGTCCCTGCCCGGCAGGGAGGATTTGCCATCGGCTTCGGCTATAATCGGCCACAGAACTTCGATTATCAAACCGCAATTCAAGGCATTGACTCGGGTTCCGGAACTGAATTCACGGGGCTTGCTGTTGATGAAACCAACGCGAATAAGGGGGGCATCGGGATTTGGAGTTTTGGTGCGAGTGTGTTCGTCTCAAAGCACATCCTCATTGGCGGTTCGTTGGATTTCTGGCAGGGCAATAGCCTCAATGAATTGGATACGACAGCCACCGACATCAGGAATCTCGATGGTGAGTTGTCGCGCTTCAGATACGATGACGAAATAGACAGGGAGTATTCAGGCGTAGGTGGCAGGGTAGGACTTTTGGCTCACTTGACAGATGCTGTCAGCCTCGGTGTCACATTGGTTGCGCCGGTCGAGTTAGCGGTTGATGAGCTCTGGTATGAATCCACCGTGGCGTTTTATGATGATGGCGAGCAGCAATCCGATGTGGTGAGCGGTGCACAAGGGTTTAACATTGAACGCCCGTTTGAAATAGGCACAGGCATCGCAGTCAAACTGTTGGACAACCGGTTGATTTTCGCGGGCGATATTCAGCTCACGGACTGGACACAGACGCGCTACAATCCGGCACCTGCAGCGGACATTTCACAGGATAATTTTGAGAAGTTCTATGCGACGACGCTCCAAGCACGGCTGGGTGCAGAGTATCAGTTACCGGCGATTGACACGCACGTGCGTCTCGGCTATTTTCGAGATACGCTTCCGTTTACGGAGACAGAGGTTGAGAATGAGCGCGATTTCTTGACGGTGGGTGTGGGTAAAATCTTTGACGATGCGCTTAAGTTTGATCTCGCCTATATGCGTGGCAACTGGCAGTGGCATGCCAATGCGTTAACGACGGAACGGGTTACGCATCGGGTTTTCGTGTCTGCGGCGTATCGGTTTTAAGAGTTGCCAGTTGTCGGTTGTCAGTTAAAAGATTAGTTTGTAATACATCACCTTCCGCTGGGTGATGCCCCGTGTCGGTGATTTGTTACAAATAAACCTCTTAACCGCATACTGACAACCGACAACTATTCTTCAGACGAGTTGAATGTATCCCATCTGTGCGTTGTCGCCTTTTCGGTGTTCGCCTCGAATGATGCGCGTGTATCCGCCGTTCCGGTCCTGATACCGCGGTCCGATGTCATCAAACAGCATCTGTAGGATGGCGTGTTTGTCTGCTGCACCTGTTTCGCCCCTTTGAGGTAGGGAGTGCAGGTCCCTGCCGTAGAGCAGTTTTGCGGCTTGGCGGCGTGCGTGCAGGTCGCCCCGTTTCGCCAAGGTAATCAACTTTTCAGCGACGCGCCGCAGTTCCTTACACTTGGGCAGCGTTGTCCGGATTTGTCCGTGTTCAAAGAGTGCGGTTGCTTGGTTGCGAAAAAGTGCCTTTCGGTGGCTTGTGGTTCGCCCGAGTTTCCGCCCTCGTTTTCTATGACGCATCTTCATCCTCCGTGTCATCATCCTCGGGTTCGTCGATGTCCATTCCAAAGGTGAGTCCCATGTTGTTGAGCTGGTCCTTAATTTCGAGGAGAGAGGTTTTCCCGAAATTCTTGTATTCCAACATGTCCTTTTCCTCTTTTGTGACGAGTTCTCGGATGGTTTTAATATTTGCAGTTTCGAGGCAGTTTCCGGCTCGCACCGAGAGTTCAAGTTCCGCGACAGGCTTGGATAGGTAGCGTTCGCGTCTGAGTTTCGCCTCATCAATCTCCGGCTCTGGCTCGACGTAGTTTTCGTCAAACTCCGTGAACAGTTCGAGTTGTTGGAGCAAGATTTTCGCTGCGCGTGTGACAGCTTCCTTTGGTGTGATGGTAGCATCGGTCCAGACTTCGAAGTTGAGCTTGTCAAAGTTAGTCATATCGCCGACGCGAGTTTCCTCGACCCAAAAATTAACTTTTTCAACGGGTGAGAACTTGGCATCAACAGGAATCAACCCAATCGGGTGGTTCATCCGCCTGCGTTCCTCTGCGAGGGCGTATCCCCGTCCGGTTCGCACATGAATTTCCATATCCAACCCTTCGCATTCGTCGAGTGTTGCGATGTGCTGGTCAGGGTTAATAATTTCAACGAAAGCATTGGGACGAATGTCTGCGGCGGTGAGTTCCTCTGACCCTCGTGCTATTAGCTCCAAGCGTATCGGGTCATCCGTAGCGATTCGTAAACGAACCTCTTTAAGATTGAGAATAATCTGTACCACATCTTCGACTACGCCTGCAATGGTGGAGTATTCGTGCTTCACTTGTTCGATTTGAATAGCCGTAATGGCTGCACCTTTAATTGAGGAAAGGAGGACTCGGCGGAGGGAATTGCCGAGGGTTGTTCCAAATCCGCGCTCAAAAGGTTCAGCAGTGTACTTTGCATAATCGGGCCGTAAGGACACGGTATCAGTTATCAGCCGGTCGGGGATTGTTAGCTCGGGCCTTATCATTCATCTCCTCCTATAGGGTTAAACTTTTAGTGTGTGAATACTCACAAACGTACGGTAGCGGCGCTTTGTCGATGATAGAAGGGCGCGCTCGTGTATTAAGTTTTGTGTTAGTGGCAGTATGTTTGTACATTCCTCTACTTTCCCTGTCCGCGATGAACCGACATGAACGGAAGGATGCAAGGGTGGAAGATTGGGGAAGTGCCGCTTTCAGGTATGTTCTCCCTTATGTTCCCATAAGGGAGGACGTACCTTTTCCATGTTTTTTCCTTCCTGTCTTCCACTCTTCCAATTTTTTCACGCGGTATGGGGATGTGCCTACCTGGAGTAAAGTTCAATGATGAGCTGTGTTTCAAGATCCGTAGCGATTTGCTCTACCACGGGTGCTCCCTGTACGCGTCCCTCCACCTTGTCCGGGTCAATGTCAAGCCATTCAGGTGCGCCGCGTTGCTGTGTGTAGGCTAATGCTTCCTGAATGGTGGCCAGGTTGCGGCTCCGTTCTCGTGGCATGATAACATCGCCAATCTGAACTGTGTAGGAGGGAATGTTAACCCGCTTGCCATTCACGGTGAAGTGGTTGTGCTTCACAAGTTGACGTGCCTGATTTCGGGAGGTTGCAAACCCGAGCCGGTAAACAACATTATCTAAGCGGCGTTCAAGGAGACTAATTAAATTCTCGCCGGCGATGCCGGTTTGACGTGCCGCTTTGAAGTAATAGTTGCGAAACTGTTTCTCGAAAATTCCATAGGTGCGTTTGGCTTTCTGTTTTGCACGCAACTGTCGCCGAAAATCGCCGCGGCGCACACGGCCGGGGGGTTTCTGGCCGTGGTCTCCGGGGGGATAGCTTCGGCGTTCAAAAGAGCATTTGGGGCCATTGCAACGGCGTCCCTTCAGAAAGAGTTTTTCGCCTTCCCGTCGACATAATTTGCAAACAGAATCTAAATATCTACTCATTCCTTCTCCTTAAACCCGTCGTCTCTTAGGGGGACGACATCCATTGTGGGGAATAGGAGTCACGTCCTTCATCAAAGTAATTTCCAGCCCTGCGGCGGCGAGGGCTCGTATAGAGGACTCTCGCCCGGAGCCGGGCCCTTTGACTCTCACCTCCACGCGTTTCATGCCGTTATCCATTGCTCTTCGTGCACATGCCTCCGCGGTCTGCTGTGCGGCAAACGGCGTTGACTTCCGGGAACCTGTGAAAGTCATGCCAGCATTCGCCCAAGCAACGGTATTTCCATTTAGGTCCGTGATTGTGATAATTGTATTATTGAAGGTCGCCTGAATATGTGCGATACCTTCGGGTACGTTCTTGCGTTCTCTTCTTCTTCCGCGCAAAACGGTCCTCCTTTCTTATGAGCCTTCAGCAGTCAGTTATCGGTTGTCAGTATTCAATAAGAAAAGTGTTTCTCTTGTCTGAAAACCGATAACCGAAAACTGACAACCATTTCTCAATTAGCCACCTTTGCGTGCTGCCTCTTTGGCTTTTCTACCGACAGAGATGGTTCGCGCCTTACCCTTACGGGTTCGGGCATTGGTATTCGTACGTTGGCCGCGAACAGGTAACTGCCGGCGGTGCCGCAAGCCACGATAGCTACTGACATCCATCAGCCGTTTAATGTTCTGGTCGACTTCTCTGCGTAAGTCACCTTCAACCTTGTACTCCCCGGTAATTTTGTCTCGGATTTGACTAATCTCGTTTTCAGCGAGGTTGTCCACCTTTTTCGCCGGATCGATTTCGAGGTCGGTGACGATTCGCGAAGCCGCGTAACGGCCGATGCCGTAAATCGCAGTCAGTGCGATATCCACCCGTTTGTTTCGGGGTAAATCAACGCCTGCAATCCTTGCCATGGTTTCCTCCTTTGCCCCCTCCGCGCCCGTAATTTTGGCATTATCGAAGCGGGTCCGAAAAGTTTAAACGGGGTTATCCCTGTCGTTGCTTGTGCCTAGGGTTTGAAGGACAAATCACTCGGATAACCCCTTTTCGCTTAATAACCTTACACTGGTTACACATCTTTTTTACAGAAGGTCGGACTTTCATATTTCTCCTTTCAGGAAGTTGCGTCTTAATGTAAATCAAATTACCTGAGGGAGGTGCATAATTATTTGGCGCTACTGCGAACTCACCTTCGGCTCATCACGCCACGCCGCAGCTGTTATTTATGAACCGCTCAATTAATCAGGAACGGCAGAACACCGGAGATGGGGTGCCGTTCTTACAAATTAAACGCATTTCTCCAGATTAAATTCTGTGTACCGTAGCGGTGCAGCGGCTTAGCGCCGTCGCCCCCTGAGGCGCCGGTCTTTTAGGAATCCTTCATAATGGCGCATTGTTAAGTAGGATTCTATTTGTGACACGGTATCCAACACCACACCGACAACAATTAAGATAGAAGCCCCTTCAACCATGTTCCCGATTCCCAGTTGGCTTGTGATAATAATAGGAATCACAGCAATAGCGGCGAGGAATATCGCGCCGGGGAGTGTGATGCGTGTCAGGGTAGTGTTGATATAATCTGCAGTCTGTTTTCCGGGCCGAATGCCTGGGATAAAGCCGTTTCCGTATTTCTGCAAGTCTTCTGCCATTTGAATCGGGTTAATTTGCACGGCTGTGTAGAAATAGGTGAATCCAATGATTAACAATGCGTAAACAGTGAGGTATAACGGGGTTCCCGGATCGATAAGGGCTCTAGCCCCGGTAACCCACCCCCAGTCGCGCGGCAGTAGGTTTAGGACAGTTGGCGGAAACTGAATAAGCGTGACAGCAAAGATAATTGGAATCATTCCTGCGGCGTTCACGCGTAGTGGCAGGTGCGACGTTTGTCCGCCGACCACTCTGCGTCCGCGAATCTGCCGTCCATATTGAACAGGAATCTTGCGCACAGAAAGCGTGATAAAAACAGTTCCCATAACGGCTATGACGATGAGCCCTACTAAGAGAACAAATTGCGGAATTCCAAAACGCGGATTGGTAAACAAATTGTTGAAGACGGTGCTGACACCGCTGGGTAGCCCGGCGATAATACCGACGGTGATAATCAAAGAGATGCCTTGGCCAATGCCGCGTTCGGTAATCTGTTCGCCTAACCACATGACGAAGGATGTCCCGGCTGTCAGTGTCAAAACTACCAGAAAGTGCCACCACAGGTTGGGGTCCCTGACTATCTGTCCTACCTGTCCGGTAATTTGTTCTGGGTTCCGCAAGACGATGCTAATGGTTATGCCCTGAATGATACTGAGTGCAACCGTTCCGTAGCGGGTGTATTGCGTAATCTTCTTTTTGCCATCAGGCTCCTTGGACAGTTTCTCCAAAGAGGGCACCATAACAGCGAGGAGCTGCATAATGATTGAGGCACTAATATAGGGTTGGATACCGAGCGCGAAAATGGTCATCTGGCTAAATGCACCGCCGGAGAACAGGTCGATGAACCCGATGACATTCCCGCCGCGTTCCATAAGTTGTTCAAAAAATGCTTCAAGTGCCTGGTCGTCGATACCGGGGAGCGTAATGTGGGCACCAAGGCGGTAAATAATCAAGAGCAACGCTGTAAAAATGAGGCGCTTCCGTAATTCGGGAATTTTAAGAGCGTTTTGAAATGCCTTAATCACTTATTTTTTTTCCTCCTCCATTTGAAAAACATCGGAAACCTCCAACGAGATTTTCAGATATGGCACAAATACCTCAGAAACTTCTGGGGCTGCACCTTCTAAAAAATTTGAAAACCCTCGAGAGAGGCAACGCCTCAGTCAACCGTGCTAACGTCAGGGTGGAGGCCGAGGATTTCGGTGGTACCGCCCTTGGATTCAATCTTCTCAATCGCTGTTTTTGAGAAGCTATGGGCTTGCACGCTCAGCTGTTTCTCAAGCTCACCATCTCCCAGTATCTTTATTAGCGCGTTCTTCCGTTTGATTAGGCCTGCTTCACGCAGCAGTTGGGGACTTACAACAGCCGCTTCCTCAAAAAGGTTGAGGGTTTCGACGTTGATAACATCGTACGCCAGTCGTTTGTGGGCAATTCTTCGCGGCCCGCGTTTCGGGAGGCGGCGTACCAGCGGCATCTGCCCGCCTTCAAACCAGGCGGGAATTGAGCCGCCGGACCTGGACTTTTGGCCCTTGTGGCCGCGCCCGCATGTACCGCCCCACCCAGAGGCGTTTCCTCTACCGACGCGTTTGCGAGAACGAGTCGCGCCGGGCGCGGGCTTGAGTTCATTCAGTTTCATCAGGATTCACTCCATTCCTTAACATTATGTTGTCAGCTTGTCGGGTAGTGCTATGTCCATCCCAAAATTAGGGATGTATTCGTCTGGCGTTGCGCCTTGGAAATGGACAAAGCACTCGGTTAACTAACGTTGCTTCAGCAGTTCTTCAGGTGTCTTGCCTCGTAACCGGGCTACCTCGTTGACATCTTTAAGGTTTTTCAAACCTAGCATTGTGGCTTCAGCGATATTTTTCACATTCCGAGAGGAAAGGCACTTCGTCAGTGCATCTCGAACACCTGCAAATTCTAAGATAGCGCGTGTGGTATGCCCTGCAATAATGCCGGTTCCGGGGCTCGCCGGTTTTAGCAAAACTTTGGCAGATTTGAATTCGCTGATGATTTCATGCGGGAGTGTACCATCGGTAAGCGGTACCCGAATCAGATTTTTCCGGGCATCTGCGAGGCTTTTCCGGATAGCACCAGTAACTTCGCTCGCGCTCCCAAAGCCAATACCAACGATTCCATCGCGATTCCCGACGACAGAGAGCGTGTTAAAGCTAGGTGTTCTCCGCCCTTTACCCACCCGCATCACGCGGTTAATCGAAATCGCGCGCTCCTCAAATTCAAATTCATCAGGGTTGATTTTATCTTTCAGCAAGAAATTCTCCTATCATGCAATTTTGACATATTCCCACATCAAAATTCGGTTTGCGGGGCAGTTAGAATCTAAGCCCCTCTTCCTTCGCAGCTTCAGCGAGGGCTTTTACGCGACCGTGATAGATATGTCCGCCCCGATCAAAAACAACTACTTCAATCTGTTGCTGCTTGGCTTTTTGCGCGATAAGCGCACCAACGCTCTCCGCTGCGGCTATATTCCCCCCATTTGAAAGTGTCGGCTTCAATTCCGGAGACAAACTGGAGGCTTCCACAAGCGTTTTGCCAAGCTCATCATTAATGATTTGTGCATAGATATGTTTTAAGCTCCGAAAAACGGCGAGCCTCGGCCTTTGGCTTGTGCCACACACCCTTTGCCGGATGCGCCGCCGCCGCCGTTCATGACCTATGCGTTTCTTTTTTGTGTGTACCAAGGGGTCTCCTTATTACCGTAAGCGCGCTTTTCACCTTTCACCTTTCACGCCGAGGGTTCAAAAGCGTTGAAGCCTCTGACTGATAATGAGTTGCCGGTTGTCAGTGCAAGAGGGTTCTGATGCTCATCAGATGTCTCTTTTAACTGATAACTGATAACTATTTAACTATTTATCAAATCACAGAGTAGGTGGCAAGAACCGCGCAACTTACAACGACGTTAGCTTGCAGTTTTCCCTTCTTTATCCCGCACGCGTTCGCCATCGTACCGAATGCCTTTACAAGGCTTATAGATTTCAGGCTTCTTAATTTGACGAATAGAGGCGGCAACCTGCCCAACCAGCTGCTTATCAATGCCACTCACAAGAACAGGCGTGTGCGGTTGTCCATCTATTGTCTCAGTGGATTCAACACTGAGCGTTATCCCTTCGGGAGGTGAATAAGTTACAGTGTGTGAATAGCCAACCTCAAGAACTAGCGTGTTCTGACGGCTAACTTCGGCACGATACCCTGTTCCAACCACCCTCAACTTTTTCTCAAAGCCCTCTGAAACACCGGCGACCATATTCGCGATGAGGCTCCGCGCCAATCCATGTAAGGCTTTGTACTGTTTTTGCTCACTTGTTCTTTGGACGGTTAGGACGTTTTCCTCAAGCGTCACCTGGATTCCAAGCGGGAGCTGCCAATTGAGGCTGCCTTTGGGGCCGGCGACATGCACGTCCCTTTCGTTTAAAGCAACCTGAACTTTGTCCGGCACCGGAATCGGTTTTTGCCCAATACGCGACATACTATTCTCCCAATTAACTGTTAACGCGACATCGAGACCGTCAGCCCGTCCGACGGGCACTTTCGTCGTTTTACAAGCACGGCTACCCTTTACCAAACGTAGCAAAGGACTTCGCCGCCGGTTTTAGCACTGCGGCATTGTGAAGTGGTTTTGAGCCCACTTGAAGTTGATAAGATAGCAATCCCAAGTCCCCCGTAAACCCTTGGTAAACGAGCGGCTTTGACGTATACACGCCTGCCCGGTTTGCTAATGCGTCTGATATTCGTGATAACCTTCTCTTTTTTGGTGTTTCCGTATTTCAAGTAAATTCTTAAAATCCCCTGTTTCCCATCTTCAATCAAGCGATAATTTCGGATGAAACCTTCATCGGCCAAGACGCGTGCGATTTCCATCTTGACTTTTGATGAGGGAATTTCAACGCGTTCATGTCCTGCCATATTGGCATTGCGGATACGTGTTAGCATATCTGCAATCGGATCGGTCATTGACATGAAAGATTCTCCTTATTTGTGAATGGCTGCCGTAAGTGCGCGTTGTAAGCAGGCACGGTGCTTCGGTGGCGTTTCCCGTCGTAGGCTGCGGTTGGACAGCCGGGTTTCTTTTTCTACCAACTTGCCTTTCGAACGCCGGGGATTTTACCGGCGCGTGCGAAAAGGCGAAAACAGATACGGCACAGTTCAAACTTACGCAAGTACCCCCGAGCCCTGCCGCAACTTTTGCAACGGCTATATTTTCGTGTTCGGAATCGCGGGGTTTTTTTCTGTCTAGCAATCCATGATTTACTTGCCAATCCAGGTGCTCCTTTCCTTGATTACCGTAGGCGCGCTTTGTCAGCACACCTGCGTGTTATTTTCGAAACGGCATTCCTAGCAATTGTAACAACTCGTGTCCCTCTTCGTCAGTTGGTGCCGTCGTAACGACGGTTACATTGAGGCCGCGGATATCGCTAACCCGGTCGTAATCAATTTCCGGGAAGATAAGTTGTTCGGTGAGGCCGAGGGAATAATTCCCGCGCCCGTCGAAAGCGTCCGGCGATAGTCCGCGAAAGTCCCGGATTTGCGGGAGGACGACGTTAACAAGCCGGTTGAAAAATTCGTACATCCGCTGTTGTCTTAAGGTGACTTTACATCCAATTGCCATGCCCTCTCTGACTTTAAAGGCAGAAACGGACTTTTTGGCGTGGGTGATGATTGCGCGTTGGCCTGCAATCAGAGTCAACTCTTCAACAGCGTCTTCCAACGCTTTCGGGTTTTGAATTGCTTCGCCGACACCGATATTCAACGCAATCTTGTCCAGTTTCGGAATCTGCATCACATTTTTGTAGTCAAAATGCTTTTGCAATGCGGGCATAACTTCAGTTTGATAAAATGCTTTAAATGGGCTCATGAGCCTTGTATCCTATAGAAAGAAATCGAATATTCCGTTAGATGCACATTGAGGTGCGCTTTGTGTTCGGTGTCTCAAACCTTCGGGTTGGGTTAGTTATCAACTTTTTTGAGATTGGAAACGTGAATAGTTCCTTCCCGTTCGACAACTCCGCCTTGTCCTGCCTGGTTTGGTCGAAGGTGGCGTGTAATCATATGAACGCCTTCGACAATCGCTCGCTGTTTCTCAGGGAACACCGCCAAAACCACACCTTGCTTGCCCCGGTCTTGGCCGCTGAGGACTACCACCATGTCGTCTCTCTTGATATGGAGTTTTCTCTGTGCCATGCTTGCCCTCCTAAATAACCTCGGGTGCGAGCGAGACAATTCGGGCGAACGCCTTTTCTCTAAGTTCTCGCGCGACGGGCCCGAAGATACGGGTGCCCCGTGGTTGATTCTGCGGATCGATGAGAACTGCCGCATTCTGGTCGAACTTGATATAGGAGCCGTCTGCGCGTCGATATTCTTTGGCAGTGCGTACGACAACTGCGCGAACAACTTCACCAGTTTTTACCTGCGTATTCGGTACGGCTTCCTTGATACTTGCCACAATCACGTCGCCCACGCGTGCATAGTGCCGGCGAGTCCCGCCCAGCACACTGATGCACATGAGTTTCCGGGCACCTGTATTATCAGCGCAGGTTAATCGAGTGTATGATTGAACCATTGTAATAGCCTCCTCTGGCGTTTTCAAACTGTCGGTAAATATAAAATCTTCAGAAACTTCTGAGGCTGAACCTTGTAAGAAATTGGAAACGTCAGAGTGGGTGACGAAAACCCTTCCTTCTTGCGTGCCAGCAAGCCGCCGTGGGCATGCTTTTCGTCCTAAGCGAAGGACGAAAACTCTGCACCCCGGCTTCGGCGGCACGTCTTAATCGTTTGCGGGCTGCACTGCGGTTACTATCGCTTGCACCCGCCACCGTTTCTGCCGACTCAGCGGCCGGGTTTCAACGACCCGGACCACGTCGCCAACGTTACAACTATTCTGTTCATCGTGAGCCAGAATCTTTTTCGTTTTCCGGACTACCTTCTTGTAAAGAGGGTGTTGATAGGTGCGAACAATTGCCACTGCAACAGTTTTATCCATACTATTGCTAGTGACAAAGCCGGTCCTAAATTTGCGATGCCTTCGCCTTTCCACGTTCAACTTATTCCTCCATGCCAGCCAAAACGGATTACCGTAGGCGCGCATTGTAAATGCGAACCCTAGCCTTCTTGTTCCTTTGAGCGTAAACGCAGGACAGTTTTCACACGCGCGATGTCCTTCCGGATTTTACCCAGACGCGTTGTATCTTCTTGTTGTCCTAAGACATTTCGGAACCTCTGGTTAAACAGAGTCTCTTTCAGAGATTTCAGTTCACCTTCCAGTTCTTCAGTTGTCTTGCTTTGTAGCTCAGCCGCTTTCATGTTTTTCTATCCTTTTCTCTATTTCCAAAACCACCAAGCTGCTTCTGCGCCCTGGCAATTTTGTCAGCATCGGCATCGCGCACAGAATTACGCATTCCGTGCGACGAATTTGGTTTTGATTGGCAATTTATGGGCGGCTCTTTCCATCGCCCCTTTTGCATCTTCAAGCGAAACGCCACTGAGTTCATAAAGGATTCTGCCCGGTTTAACGACAGCAACCCAATATTCGGGCGGGCCCTTCTTGCCGCTGCCCATTCGCGTTTCAGCAGGTTTTTTGCTCACTGGCTTATGCGGGAAAATCTTGATCCAAATTTTCCCGCCGCGTCGAACGTACCGAGTAATCGCGACACGCGCAGACTCGATTTGGTTGCTCGTAATCCAGCCAGCTTCCATTGCTTGCAAGCCGTACTCGCCGAAGTTAATTTTTGAGCCTCTAACAGGCTTTCCCCGGCGTTTTCCGCGATGCACATATCGGTGCATCACACGTTTCGGCGTTAACACCTTGAATGCCTCCTTTAAACTGATAGATGCAGTTTTTCAACTGCGCTCGGAACCGCCCGTGCCCCGACGTTGAGGTCCCCGCCCTCTGCCTCTGCCTCTGCCTCTGCCGCTGCTTCTGCCTCTGCCTTGTTCGCCCTGTTGTCGGGATTGCTGGCCTTGAGAAGAGCGGCGCCGGTCGCCACGTCGCCGTTCAGAGGAGCGCGACCCGGTGTCTTCCCGCCGCCCTGGTTGGCGCCGGTCGGGCAATTCGCCCTTTAACTTATCTGGGACACCAGTGATTTCGCCCTTGAAAATCCAGGTTTTGACACCAATTTTACCATAAGTCGTATTGGCTTCACTAAACCCATAGTCAACATCGGCTCTGAGGGTGTGGAGCGGCACGCGCCCCTCAATGCTGGATTCGGTGCGAGCTATCTCCTTGCCATCCAATCGCCCGCTAACCATAATTTTTACGCCCAATGCGCCGGCTTGTATTGATACCAAGATATTGCGCCGCATGGCCTGTTTAAAGTTTGCACGCCGTTCAATTTGCGTTGCAACGGTTTCAGCTACAAGTTGCGCATCCAGATCTGGTTCCCTAATTTCGGAAACATTAATCCGAACCGGGCGGCCAATTCGCTTTTCCAACAACGCTTGTAATCTTTCAGCTTCTGCGCCCCGGCGGCCAATCACAATACCCGGACGTGCTGTATGGATATTAATGCTACACCGGTCGGCTACGCGTTCAATTTCCACGCGCGAAATACCGGCGCGCGCAAGTTCTACCTTGACAAACTCCTGAATCTGAAAATCTTCATGGAGCCACTGTGCATACTCTCGTTCGCTGTACCACTTTGAATCCCACGTTTCAGTGATTCCTAAGCGTAATCCACGGGGGTGAGCTTTTTGTCCCACGCAAACCTCCTGTCAGACTTTTGCCCGTTCGCGACGTGGAGGCCGAGTAGTTCCGTAATAACTGGGGCCGCGCTCGCTTTGTAAGCACGCACGCTGTTACTCACCATCTTCGGGACTCTCCTCATCTACGACAACGGTGATATGGCTATGCCGTTTTAAAATTCGGTTTGCCATACCTCTCGCCCGGGGCCGTATCCATTTACGCGTAACTCCTTCATCCACGCGAATCTCTTTGACGTATAAATTTGTGGTATCAACATTCGGATCCTGATACTGCGCGTTGGCGGAGGCCGACTCAATCAGCTTGTAAATGACGGGTGACGCGGCTTTATGCGTAAAGCGTAGTTGACTTAACGCATCCTCAACGTATTGATTTCGGACAAGATCGGCGACCAGGCGGGCTTTCCGCGGGGCTACCGAAGCATTCCGAATCTTGGCTCTGGCTTCCATCAGTGTTCTGTTCCTTTAATCCTGGGCATACACCGACAAGAGCGGGGATTACATCTATTGTGTAACCATCAATATAGCCCGGCCTGCGATGGGTTTTCCCCATCAACGCACCATACCCCGAAGGAATTAGGTGGGGGAACCAACAAAGTCAGTTTTCACTGACGCTTATTCTTTTAAAGCAGATACTCACAGTGTCACGGTTCGTCTTCTGCCAGTGAACCGCTCTACCTCGCCGGTCTGCGTGGTTTTTGCAGAGGTGCAACTTGGTTATCGTTACAAGGCGAAGCGATGGCACACGCAAGACTCGAACTCGCCGCCATCCCTAATGGTGTGTGATGAGTCGTGCATCTCCGTGCTTGTCAGTGTTTTGAAGCGCTAGGACGATGCTCCTAACAAAAGAAAATTTCTGGTTTCACCACAAAAGACTATCTTCTTAAACCGCCCGCATGAGAACGGAAAGTCCGAGTGGGTGAGAACTCGCCGAGTTTATGCCCGACCATGTTCTCGGTAATATACACAGGAAAAAACTTTTTCCCGTTGTAAATCGCCAAGGTGTGTCCTACCAGTTCAGGTGTAACGGTTGAACGCCGAGACCAGGTGCGAATCACCCTTTTCGTCCCGGATCTGTCCATAGCCGCTATCTTCTTAGCGAGTTTTGGGTCGATGTAAGGTCCCTTTTTGATGGAACGCGGCATTAGTTTCTCCTCTACCGTATACGAGCGCGCTATTTTCGTTTCCCAACAATGTATCGACTGGATTGCTTCTTCCGGTTTCGCGTCTTGTACCCTTTTGTGGGAACACCCCAGGGGGTAACTGGATGTCTACCGCCGGAACTTTTTCCTTCGCCCCCGCCATGCGGATGGTCGATGGGGTTCATCGCGACACCTCTAACCTTAGGACGTTTTCCCAACCATCTGGAACGGCCCGCCTTGCCGATTACAATCTTGCTGACGTTGCCTACCTGGCCGAGCGTTGCCATAGCTTTCACGGAGATAAGCCGAATTTCGCCGGAGGGAAGGCGGATGCGAGCGTATTTCCCCTCCCGGTCGACTAACTGCGCAGCACCGCCAGCACTACGCACCAACTGTCCACCTTTACCGGGGCGCATCTCTATATTGTGAATTGAAGAGCCCAACGGAATCTTTTCAAGTGGCAAAGCATTCCCGGCGCGAATTTCTACGTCTGCGCCTGAAGCCAACATGTCGCCGACTTGAACGCCGACAGGTGCCAAGATGTACCGTTTCTCGCCATCCACATAGTGAAGGAGGGCGATATGCGCGGAACGATTGGGATCATATTCGATTGCGGCCACTTTGGCAGGGATGTCGAACTTATTTCGTTTGAAGTCAATAACCCGGTATCGGCGTTTGTGCCCGCCACCGCGTCGTCTCACCGTCAAGCGGCCGCTACCGTTTCGTCCAGCGTTTTGCTTAATTCCTTTGACGAGTGACTTTTCCGGTTTGCTCCGTGTAATCTCTTCAAAGGTATACCCGGTCATAAACCGGCGGCTTGGCGTTATAGGTGAATAAGTCTTAGGCACTCTGAAATCCTCTCATTTAGTCTATCCAGTGCTATATCATTTCAAACGCTTGGATGGTTGCACCCTCTCTTAGCGTAAGAATCGCTTTTTTCCAATGTACTTTTCGTCCGCGTTGGTATCGCGACATTTTACCTTTGGGTTTGCCTCGAACGCGCATCGTGTGGATTTTGACGATATCCCCTTGGAGGTCAAACAACTCTTCAGCGGCTCGGCGAATCTGGGGTTTCGTCGCGGCTCTATTGACAACAAAGGCGTACTTGTTAGCCTCGCGAAGCACCGTGCTTTTTTCCGTAATCTGCGGTTGCAATATAATCTGGTATATATCGTTCATAAGGCTTACCCTTCCGCATCTGAATGGGTGTCGACAAATTTGGCTGCCAACTTATCAGCAGCTTTCTCGGTGATTACGAGTGTATCATGCCACATGACCTGGTAAACGTTGAGCATATCCCACGTGCAACTATTGACTTGCGGAATATTCCGCACGGAGAGGTGGATATTGGGACTGTGTTCGTCGAGTACAACAAGCACCTTTCCTTGGGCATTCAATGCGTTTAGCAGGTGAATCATGTCCTTGGTCCGGGGGCGTTCAAGCGTGAAATCTTCAACAAGAATACACTGCTGATTTTGAAACCTGTCTGCGAGCGCGTTGTGGAGCCCGAGGCGACGTAACCGTTTGGGGGTGTGCTGCCGATAGCTACGCGGTTTGGGCCCGAACGCTACACCGCCATGTACGCGAATTGGAGACTTAGCGTCTCCTACCCGTGCTCTGCCAGTTCCCTTTTGGCGGTATAATTTTCTCCCACTGCCTTTTATTTCACTGCGGTTCTTCGTTGATGCAGTGCCTTGCCGCTGATTGGCAAGGTAGGCAACGACGCACTGGTGGATGACAGGAACGTTCACCTGCAGATTCGTGAAGGCCTCGGCTAATTCTTTTTCGCGAAGGACATCCCCCGCCCTGCTGTGTACGTCTAATGTTGACATAAATTACTCTCCTATTCTGTAGGGCGTACGGGCATATTTTTGGCAATCAGAAACATTCATCTCGGTAATATCACTAGAGCCACGCCTACAGTCAGCGTCTCAGTTGCTACGCATTCGGTGTAACTTTGGATGCCTTCTTAATGAGAAGGAAGCCATTGGGTGGCCCGGGAACAGCACCTTTCACCACCAACAAGTTTCGTTCGGCATCGGCTTGGATAACAGGCAAATTTTGGATGGTATGCAGTTTAGCACCGTAGCGTCCTGCCATCCGTTTTCCTTTAAAAACGCGGGACGGGGTAGCACTTGCCCCGATGGAACCGGGGCGGCGGAGGTCTTGTTCCCCCCCATGGCTTTTTTTACCGCCGGCGAATTTCCAGCGTTTGACGACACCGGCGAAACCGCGCCCTTTTGAGGTGCCTGTTACATCAACGAGTTCCCCTTCTGAAAACAGGCTTGCATCCACAGTGCCTCCTACAGAAATCTCATCGAGGCTCTTAACCCGAAATTCCCTCAGCACCAAGGTAGGCTCAACTTGCGCTTTCTCGAAATGGCCGCGCTTTGGGTGATTGACACGACTCTCTTTCTGTTGTCCGAAACCCAACTGAACTGCCTGATACCCATCTTTT
Organism: uncultured Poribacteria bacterium; assembly: GCA_958295855.1. GTDB lineage: Bacteria > Poribacteria > WGA-4E > WGA-4E > WGA-3G > CATQHH01. The sequence goes on from OY282383.1 coordinate 4,705,746, forward strand.
TCTTGCGTTTTGAGTTGAACAATTGAGCAGGGACCCGCTTGTATGACGGTAACAGGTATAGCTTTTCCTGACTCTTCAAACACTTGTGTCATGCCGACTTTTCGGCCGATGAGTCCGTTAACCATTTTCTTTTTCCTCCGCTGATGATTTGAAAACCATCTTGTGATTCACCTGCTCCGATGCCCAGATGGGTTTCCAAACCGTCGCATCCGAAAGTAGTAGGCACACACCGATGTGCGATAAACCCTACCTGCCTTAGCCGTAGGGGCAGTGCCGTCGTGCCTACCCGCTACAATAGGGTGATTTTGACATCAACACCTGCGGGCAGATCCAAGCCCATCAAAGCGTCAACGGTTTTCGGCGTAGTCTCTAAAATATCCAACAAACGCTTGTGAATCCGCATTTCAAATTGTTCGCGCGACTTCTTGTCTTTAAACGTTGAACGTTGGACGGTATAGATATGCTTTTTCGTCGGCAATGGAATCGGTCCGGAGACAGCCGCCCCTGTTCGTTTGGCTGCATCCGCTATCTGCTTTGACGACAAGTCTAACAACCGATAGTCAAAGGCTTTGAGCCGAATGCGAATTTTTTGATTGTCCATTTTTTCGTATCGCCTTCAGTGAACAGAAGCCTGTGCGATGGAGGGCTTCGCTTAACAGCCCTACTTGAAATAAAGTCCGTTCTGCCGTTTCAGTAAAGTAGAACGCATCGGGTTAGCAAAGAACTTGACAGGGCTTCCGGTTGTGACTCCTCGTTAAATACTACCTCGTTGTACGTAAACAGGCGGATTCATACATCCGCCTGTTTGTTTACTCAAGAATTTTAGAGACAACGCCAGCTCCAATTGTTTGTCCGCCTTCCCGAATTGCGAATCGGAGTTGTTCTTCCATCGCAATTGGTTTATTGAGTTCGACGGTAATCTGTGCATTGTCGCCTGGCATAATCATTTCGATGCCGTCCGGCAGTCGCATTTCACCGGTCACGTCCGTTGTTCGGAAATAGAACTGCGGACGATATCCGCTAAAGAAGGGATTCCAGCGGCCGCCTTCTTCTTTCGTGAGGATGTAGGCTTCGGCTTCAAACTTTGTATGCGGCTTAACGGTGCCGGGAATTGCCAATACTTGCCCACGTTCGACAGCGTCGCGCTCTATGCCCCGTAGCAAGGCACCGATATTATCGCCAGCGCGGCCTTCGTCGAGGAACTTACGGAACATCTCAACGCCAGTAATGACGGTGTTCTGGGTTTCACGGAGGCCAACAATTTCGAGAGTGTTTCCGACTTCAACGATACCACGTTCGACTCTGCCCGTGACGACGGTGCCGCGCCCGCTGATGGTGAAGATATCTTCAATCGGCATCAGGAACGGTTTTTCGATATCGCGCTCCGGTTCAGGGATATAGTCATCAACAGCTTGCATGAGTTCACGTATGGGTTTGCATGCTTCGCTATCGGGGGCACCCGCTGCTTCCATTGCTTCAAGCGCAGAGCCCGTGATGATGGGAATATCGTCACCGGGGAATTCATATGCGGTTAACAATTCGCGTACTTCCAAGTCGACGAGTTCAAGTAGCTCTTCGTCATCAACCATGTCTGCCTTGTTGAGGAAGACAACGAGCGATGGCACATTTACCTGTCGCGCGAGGAGTACGTGCTCGCGCGTTTGTGGCATGGGGCCATCCGCGGCGGAAACGACGAGAATCGCGCCATCCATCTGCGCTGCGCCGGTAATCATGTTTTTGATGTAGTCGGCGTGGCCAGGGCAGTCGACGTGCGCGTAGTGCCGATTTTCGGTTTCATACTCAACGTGCGCTGTGTTAATCGTAATGCCACGCTCTTTTTCTTCAGGGGCCTTGTCAATTTCGTCATACGTCATGACGTAGTCTTTGCTGGCAAGATTTGAGAGCACCATGGTAATCGCTGCTGTAAGCGTGGTCTTACCGTGGTCGACGTGGCCGATTGTTCCAATATTAACGTGTGGCTTAGTCCTTTCAAACGTTTCCTTAGCCATTTTTGTCCGAGCTCCAATAAAAGTTTGTTGTTATGGGCATTCTAAGCGCGGTTTCCAAGAGGCCTGCGCATTCCCGTTCTATTTCTATAAGGTTCCCAACCAGTAGAGGCTTTTGGGCCTGTTACGGGGTAGGAACACCGTGGATGAGTTGTCAGTTATTAGTGTAAAAGGTTTCTAATGCGCGTCAGAACCGCTCTCGCACTGATAACCGAGAAACTGACAGCAAGATAACCTATTAAGATGAAATTAAGTCCTCCGTGACACTTGTGGGGGCTTCGCTATAGTGCGTAAACTCCATAGAGTAGTTGGCTCTGCCTTGTGTGAGAGACCTAAGTGTCTTGACATACCCAAACATCCCTGACAGCGGAACATCAACGCGAACAACCTGAATCCGAGATTTGGCTTGGTTCTCTGTTTCACGTATCTGAGCGCGCCGAGAGTTCAGATCCCCGATGACTTTACCGAGGTACTCGTCAGGAACAAGCACCTCAACGTCCATAATCGGCTCAAGAAGTGCTGGATTGGCTCGTTTCATCGCATCCTTAAACGCCATGGAACCTGCGATGGAGAAAGCCATTTCTGACGAATCCACGGCGTGGTGAGAACCGTCAACTAACTTCACTGCGACATCAACAACCGGATAGCCGGCTAAAACGCCGATGTTCATGGCGTTCTCAATGCCTTTACGCACTGCAGGCACATACTCCTGCGGAATAACGCCGCCCTTGGTTCCGTCAGTAAATTCAAAGCCGGCACCTTTCTCAAGGGGTTCAACCTCAATGACGACATGCCCGAATTGGCCTCTGCCCCCGGATTGTCGGACGAAACGGCCGACAGATTTGACCGGTTTACGAATTGTTTCACGGTACGCAACTTCAGGATTACCAATATTCGCCGATACGTTAAACTCTCGCACTAGCCTATCCACGATGATTTCTAGGTGCAGCTCCCCCATACCGGAAATCAACGTTTGCCCCGTTTCTGAATCTTGATGCACTTTAAACGTCGGGTCTTCTGCAGCTAGTTTTGAGAGGGCGAGGTTTAACTTATCAATATCAGATTGTGTACGAGGCTCCACTGCAACAGATATAACGGGAAGGGGGAAGGCCATGGTTTCTAAAGTAATCTGTGCTGTCGGGGCGCAGAGCGTATCGCCTGTTGATAGGTCTTTTAACCCGATTACTGCGGCGATGTCGCCTGCGTAAACGGCTTGATGCTCCTCCCGTTTGTTCGCGTGCATCTGCATCAAGCGCCCGATACGTTCGTACTTCCTACTTTTGCTGTTGTAAACCGTATCCCCTTTCTTGATTACCCCGGAGTACACACGAAGATAGGTGAGTTTGCCAACGTGCGGATCTGTTGCAATCTTGAACACTAACGCACAGAAGGGCTCATTATCACTCGGGTAACGTTTTTCCTCTTCTTCAGTCTTCGGGTTAAAACCGACGACTGGCGGTACATCTGTCGGGGCAGGGAGATAGGAGACAATCGCATCTAAAAGCGGTTGGACTCCTTTGTTCTTTAAGGCGGTTCCACAAAGAACGGGGACAACTTTATCGCTCACGACAGCCTTTCGCAGGCCTGCTTTAATCTCTTCAGGTGAAATTTCAACCCCATCTAAGTATTTGAAAAGGAGTGCTTCATCATATTCAGCGATGGCTTCTAACATCTGTTCACGGTACTCGTTCGCCATTTCCTCCATTTCCTTGGGGATGTCCGTTTCATGAATGAGCATACCATCGCCCCCTGCGGTTGCTCCTACATTCCACACCTGGCCTTTCATGGCAATCAGGTCTACGATACCTTTGAATTGTTCCGCGGAACCGATGGGGAGTTGCACGGGGATTGCGGTTGCGCCAAGGCGCTCTTCCATCATTTCAACGGTGCGGAAGAAGTCTGCACCGGTTCTATCCATTTTATTGACGAAGGCGATGCGGGGTATGCCGTATTTATCGGCTTGTCTCCAGACAGTTTCAGATTGCGGCTCAACGCCGCCGACTGCGCAGAAGACAGCGACTGCCCCGTCAAGGACGCGAAGTGAACGTTCAACTTCAACGGTAAAATCGATATGCCCAGGTGTATCGATGATATTGATATGGTGCTTTTTCCACTGGCAGGTTGTTGCCGCAGCAGTGATAGTAATGCCGCGCTCCTGCTCTTGCACCATCCAATCCATGGTGGTTGTGCCATCATCCACATCACCAATACGATAGACTCTGCCGGTATAGTACAAAATCCGTTCGGTCACGGTGGTTTTCCCAGCATCAATATGTGCCATGATGCCGAGATTCCGCACGTGGGGCAATTCTAAGCGAGCTGGGGTAGTGTGCTTCTTATCCGTCACGGTTGAACGACTCCTTTTATCTCTTTTAAATCACGCATGGGGGTGCGCTCCCATTTTTTACCATCGGTAATGTGCGAAGGCTCTATTGGCTTCTGCCATTCGATGCTGATCCGCTTTCCTACGGATGGCACCGCCTTCGTTACGCGAAGCATCAAGTATTTCGCCGGCGAGGCGTTCTGTCATCCGTTTTTCGCCACGGGCGCGAGCCGATTGAATAATCCAGCTAAAAGCCAGGCGCTGTTTCCGCTCAGCCTTTACATCAATCGGCACCTGATAGGTTTGGCTGCCGACGCGCCGAGGCCGAATTTCTAACACGGGCTTGACATTGTTGATGGCTTGGCGGAATACGGTGAAACCGTCTTCCTCGGTGCGCTCTTCGATAATCTTAAAACTCTCATACAGGATGCCTTGAGCAGTGCTTTTCTTCCCATCCAACATGAGACTATTGATAAATTTTGACACCAACTTGCTGTTATAAGTGGCATCAGGGTTGACATCGCGCTTGACGACATTTCCACGTCTTGGCATTTTCTATCCCTCCGGTGGTTAACTCGGCTTCCGCGCTCCATATTTAGAACGCCCCTGCCGCCTGTTGTCAACACCCGCTGTATCTAATTTGCCACGGACAATGTGGTAACGCACATTGGAAAGGTCTTTAACGCGCCCACCCCGCACCAAAACGACAGAGTGCTCTTGCAAATTGTGGTCGATTCCCGGAATGTAACAGGTCGCTTCATAGCCAGAGGTGAAACGCACCCGAGCTACTTTGCGTAAAGCCGAGTTCGGTTTGTTCGGCGTTACTGTTTTTACCTGTAAACAGATACCGCGCCTTTGGGGACACTGCTCTAGCACCGGCGATTTTGTTTTCTTCCGGGACTTTCTTCGCGGTTTTTTGATTAACTGATTAATTGTTGGCATTCCGTACCTCCGGCACCTAACATGTTGGGACAACCAATTCTACGGGCTTAAGTCAATAAAAAAGCCCCGCGCGGGGCATCACAATCTCAACAGAACAAATTAACGTGGGATTCTGGTACGACGTTAGAATGTTTCCGAATAAAATTGCCCCTTGTTTAATAAAAAGATTCACTTAAGGGTTTACAAAACAATATATTATACACTAAAAGTTAGAGTTTGTCAAATTTTTTTTACGAAAATTTGAAAAAAAACGAAAATTCCAGTATTTTTTTAGCTTTTTAGCAATTTTCCACGAAGAATCACGCTTTGAACGTTCAAATGTGCATCAACAATAACCACATCCGCGGTTTTCCCGGGTGCAATTGAACCTACCGAGTCTGCCATACCTAAATTCTGCGCCGGTGTTAAGGTTGCCATCGTTAATGTTTCTTCTATGGAAAATCCCCAGTTGATAACGTTGCGGATGCCATCCATGAGGGTAATCATCGCCCCAGCGAGGCGTTCAGTAGGCTTGCCGACATCCAACCACATCGCGCCGTTCTTTATGTATTTCTGGTTATCGGTAGCCGCAGGAGTGGCCGTATCAGAATCTGAGGCTATATTGAGCCGGTATGCATCAAGCTGCGGTTCATAGACGGCCTCTTTCTGCCATTCTTCTTCTGGAAAGCCCGCGTGCTCTGTGCAATCTGTAATCAATCCGACATTTGAAATGCCTTTCTGCTGGATGAGATGTTTTCCCCAAAAGGGTTGGACATGGTGTTCATCCACGATGAGTTCAGCATGAATGGCTGGGTGCGCGAACACGGCTTCCACTGCCCCGAGTTCGCGGTGGTGCATGCCACTCATGCCGTTATAGGTATGTGTGGCGCGCGTCACACCGGCATCTATCGCTGCCATCGCTTGTGGATATGTTGCATTTGTATGCCCCATCGCAATAACGATGTTGTTATAAGCATCTGTCCTGTACGCTGCAAGGTGCTGAATAAACTGAAAATTCTCATCGTTTTCTGGTGCGACAGAAATCACTTTTAAAGTGCCATCGGAAGCTGCCCACATGGCGTGGAATTCTTCAAAGTTCGGCGGTGTAATGTACTTCGCGTTCTGCGCGCCGTTTTTGGCGACACTTCCAAATTTCCCTTCGACATAGGAACCTAAAATGCGGGCCCCGTCTTCAACTGGCGAGTCAACGACATGGGCGATTGCCGCCAACGCGCCGTTTATCTGCGGCATGCTCCCTGAGGAGATGCCTATCACCAGCGAAGTCACACCGTTGGCGGCGTGTGCACGCGCAATTGTCGCAATGTCCTCCACTTCCCCGGTCATGCTATCACAACCACCGCCGCCGTGTACTAGCCCATCAATCAGCCCGGGGATGACGAGGCATCCGGTAGCATCAATAACCTGCCCTGACGTTGGAGGTTTGTCTGTCGTTATTTCTGAAATTGTATCATCTTGAATGACGATACTCCCTTGTCCGTAATGCGTCGGGGTGTGGATGTCGCCATTCACAATCGTCAGTGTTTCCATATCTGCAAGTTCCTCTGCTGAAAAACTGAAAAACAGAGGCGTGGCAAACTACCATGCCTTATACCGGTGCTGATGCCCACAAGATACTTTGTGCAAGAAATCTCAAAAAGGGTTCTACCTCAAAATCTTTCTGATGCCCCAATGAGGTATAACAGATACGGCCGCCGTTATGCAAACGCGTCCATGCCACAGGTTCCGAATGTTCATCCGTATGTCCCATCAACAGTACAGAGGTATCGTCGCGAAGCGATGGATTTTTGTAAAGGCTCCCATAACTATCAAACGCCGAAATACCACTGAGAATTGGATGTTCTGGGGCAATCCGCTCCACGTGAGCCAGGGGGCCCTCACCGTAATGTCCTTGATAGTCACCCCCAAGCACGACTTTATCAAATTCCAGCCAGTTTTGATACGCATGACTGGCTGTCCTGACTCCCACGAGCGGCCTGCCTTGTTCACAATACGCTTGAAATTGCCTGAGAGATACCCCTGCTGTATTGAGACGGCGTGTAAACACTAAAAGGACATCTGCATCATCTAATGCTGCCAAGGAGGGGTTGTCATCCTCTGAATTGTAGACAACCAGATTCGCTCGGAGCGGGTAGTGTTTCTCAACGAACGTCTTGAAAATGGACAAAGATGCCTCGGAGTCATATTCAAAAGAACCAGAAAGCATGCACAGGTTAAGCACAGGTTCGTACCTCATCTTAAAAAAACATTGTGAAAAACCACTTTTCTATCTTCTTTCCAAAAACAAAAAGCTGTAAGGATAAGGATTTTTCGCATCAGGCCCGCGGTCGCTGCGTTTCACTTCTTGCCATTCCGCCCTATCAAACTCTGGAAAATAGACATCGCCTTCAAATGTGGCGTGAATCTGCGTGATATAGAGGCGATTCGCGTGTGGTAAAAAAGCTTGGTAGATGGGTGCGCCGCCACATATCATGAGTTCTTCGGCTTGCTTGACAGTCGCGAGCACATCATCGACGGAGTGGGCAACAATACAGCCTTGCGGTGCTTCATAGCCCCTGTTGCGTGTCAGGATGATGTTGCGCCGCTTGCCCAGTGGCCGTTTGAGCGTCTCAAAGGTTTTACGTCCCAGAACGACGGGTTTACCCACGGTCATGTCGCGAAAATGCCGCCGGTCGGCGGGCATTTGCCATGGGATATCGGGTCCGTTGCCAATAAGTCGGTTTTTATCCATCGCAGCAATCATTGAAATTAACATTTTGTATGTGCCTAGATACAGCGCGAGTTCAGGTAATCAAAATATAGTGAAAATCTCATCAGAGACTTCTGAGGTAGCCATGTGCGTTAACAGTCACGCTTTTCACAAAAGCCAGGGTTAGGGCTCCGGATCTTCTCCTTCTGCTCGTTCTGCGGCCTCTATCCCACTCAGCACCTGTTCTGCAAAATAGATAACTGTCTCTTTTAACATGCGAGGAGCAAGTTTGAGCCGCCCTTCCTCGTCCCATTCCATATCAAATTCGCCCGCGCGCACCAATTCGTCAATTACGGTTTCGGCTTCTCTCAACGCAATGTCAAAATGTGCGGCAAGTTCACTGAAACACAAGGGCTCTTCAATTTCAAAGGCGAGTACTTTAATCCACAACCACATTCCGAAACGCCGTGCAAGGTGTGAAATATTTTCATCTGTGTGCGCCAGTCGCGTTATTGAGGCAAAACAGTAGGTGGCGTGATGTGGATAGTCGACTAAGATATCTACAAGTTCCTCCAAAGCGAGGTGAATTAGAACTTCGGCTTCTTCTGGCAGTGTGAGTTCGCCGGCAGCCTGGGGATTGCCGTTGTGTTCTGAATTGTCGAAGTTTCCTTGGTGTCGTTGTTCTTGTGCCATTGTTTCGCTCAATACCGCGTCATGGATTCCGTTTTTTTTATTTTTAAATGTGCATCAAAAAATCCGAGTCACTCTCTTGAAAACTGAAGCAAAGAGATTCCGATATCAGTGGGTAGAATTGGCGGAAACGCGGAAATATGCAATGAAGATCTCAGGTGTTTTACCAATTCTTCATTTTCAAAGCACCATCCTTTAGGGTGGTGATGTAGAAAATGCTAACGGGTTAGAATTCACGCAAACGTCAAAACTAAAAAAAGATCGGTATTCACCGCTATTGAAAATAGTGAAGAATACCTTTGCTTTTGCCTTCCAAATGTGTTATAACATACTCATATCACATAACGAAGGTGGTAGAAATGTCTATCAAACTTGAAACACCAGACCTGAGTTTTCAGTCCACCAACCATGCTGTGTATGCCTGCGAATATCACGTCATTTGGTGTACCAAGTCTCAGCGACAGGTGCTGTCCTCAGCCATTCAGGAACGCCTCAAGGAACTCATCATGGAACAGCCAGAAGCCTACGAATACCAAATTCGGGCGTTAGATGTCATGCCTGACGCCCTGCATGTGCTACTGTCTGTTCCGCCGCACATTGCCGTAACATCGGTTATCGGCAAAATTAAGGGATTCACCTCGAAGACAATTCGTGAGGAATTCCCTGCTATGAAAACACGATTGCCAACGCTGTGGACACGAAGCAAGGCAGTCTCCACTACGGGCGGTGTCACACTTGATGTTCTCAAAAAATACGTTGAGAACCAAAAAGGTGTCTAACCATGGTTCGTACCAAAAAACTACGGATACCTCCGAAACACATCTATTCCGAGATAAATGCTACGTCAGCGGACGTTTGGAATACCTGCTTAGTCCTGATGGATTTCTATCAGTACCAACGTGGATATCCACACGCACATAACCGCTTTTATTTCGGGAAAGATTGTCCGCAATGGATGCAAAAGAAACTTGCAAAACGTTTCCCATTGCACTCGCATTCTGTGCTTGCTGTCATGAAACGCTATTTTGCAGCGTGGCGCAGTTATTCCACTCACAAACGGAATGGTAACACTGATGCTCGACCGCCACATAAACGCAAGAGTTTCATGACTACCCGTTGGAACTATACGGCTATCCGTTTTGACAAAACTTTGCTCGGCAATTCTCTATCCCTTGCTATGGGACGTGGTAGAAAACGGCTCGACATTCTCTTGCCGACTTCATTTGATATGTCCTGTGCAGACCAAATTGCTACCGTCGACTTAGTGCATGAATATGGCGAATGGACGCTCCACTTCACATATCGGTTTGACGATGAGCGTCCCGATGTGTCTGGTGATGGTGTTCTTGCTGTAGACATCGGTGAAATTCACCCCATGGTCACGCACGACGGCGAAGAGACTTTGATTTTCAACGGTAGGTATATTCGATCGCTATACCAGTTGCGAAACAAGGTCAATGCTCAATTTCAACACCTCATTTCGCGGACGACACGTTTCTCGCGTCGGTATCGGAAACTTGTCCAACGCAAATGGAAAACACTCAACCGACTCGATAGACAAATTGCTGATTGCCTTCATAAGGCTACCGCAAAACTCCGTGACGTGTGTGTGCGGCGTGGCATCGCTACAGTTGTCATTGGTGACCTCAAAGGCATTCGCAAACGCATGAACTATGGCAAAAAGGCGAACCAGAAATTGCACCAGTGGGCATTCAGTAGAATTGCATGGCTACTCGACTATAAACTGAAGGCAGTAGGCATCAAGGTTGTCTCGCAAGACGAGGCATACACGTCACAAAGCTGCCCAGCCTGCTGTCACCGATATAAACCACGACATCGGAACTATCACTGTAAGGAATGTGGCTTCACATTCCACCGCGATGGTGTTGGTGCAATCAACATTCGCAAAAAGTATCTGGGACAAGTCGTCCCCGTAGCGGCGGCCATGATACCGCCCCGTGGCATTCGACAAACACCACGGTTGACCCAGTGTGTTTCACAGACTCGGTAATGTTCCCGTGAGGAGCAAAAGAATCTCCACGCTTTAGCGTGTGGGAGTATCAACGACTCCTATGCACATTATATTTTCATGCGGCGCTACGTTTGCAATGGACATCCGTTCGATCCAATTGTCGGGAAGTCCAATCCCGCGTTCCCCTATTCCTCCGCCCATGTATCCCGTATCCGCTTGCACTTGGTAGACTTTTAATGTCTTTCTGGGCTGATTTGGGCACTCTCACAAATTCTTCTAGACAATCAGACGGGCGTGAATAGCACCGTGGTGTTGGTAGTCCTCTAACTGCATGTGTTGCATTTTGAAAGCGTCAATGGACCTGATCTTCGGATTCAACACAAGTCGCGGGGGCAGATAAGGCCTCCGCTTCAATTGGGTTTGGACTGCTTCAAAGTGTTCATGATAGATGTGTGCGTCACCTAAGGTGTGAACGAACTCTCCGGGCGTTAACTGCGTTACCTGAGCCACCATGTGCAGGAGAAGTGCATACGAGGCGATATTGAATGGGACACCTAAGAACATATCACAACTGCGCTGATACATCTGCAAGGATAGCCTGCCCTCTGCTACAAAAAATTGAAAGAACGTGTGGCACGGTTCCAACGCCATCTCATCTAATTCCGCCGGATTCCACGCTGTGACAATATGTTTACGGCTATACGGGTTTGTCTGAAGCTGTTCAATTACCTTGCCTAACTGATCAATCGTGCCATTCTCTGTTTGCCACTTTCGCCACTGGACACCGTATATACGTCCAAGGGAACCATCGCGCCCCCACACCTCCGCATTTGCGTTCCACATCTGTGCCCCAAGTTTCTGAAACTGATTCACATGAGAGTAACCTCGGAGAAATCCTAACAGTTCGGCTTTTACAGCCCTGAATGCCAATTTTTTGGTAGTTACGGCGGGGAACCCTTCTTCCAAATTGTATCGCATCTGCATGCCGAATACTGCCCGGGTGCCACCGTTTCTACCCTCCCGGTCAACTCCGGTGTCTAATATTTGTTGGAGCCTTTCTATATACTGTTCCATGCCTACCGATCTGTGCTGCCAAACCCGCCACGAGAGGGGGCGCGCATCTGTTCGACCTCATTCCATTCTGCCGTATCGACGCGTACAAAAACTGCTTGTGCGATGCGGCTGCCTCTTTCTACGTTCACAACCCGGTCGGTGAAATTGTAAACCTGAATTTTCAGTTCGTCCTCTTCACCACAGTAATCGTTGTCAACGATGCCTAAGCCTTGCGGCATCAGCAAGCCCCATTTACGTGGCGTACTACTTCGCAAACACACCATCAGCATATAACCGGGTGGCGTTTCAACGATAACGTTCGCGGGGATGAGGACAATGGAGTGTGGGGCAATCTCAGCGGATTCGCGGCAAAGCACATCGAAACCGACGGCACCCGCGGTTTCGTATTTCGGCAACGGAAGCGTTTTATCTACGCGTTTGATGTTAATTTTCATTGGCATCACGGTACCACTATCCCTGCTACCTTGCATGTTACCCGATAGACAGATGTACTCGCCGTGATGAACAAGTTTTTCCAGCTATCGCCGCCCCACGCGAGATTCGCTGCCCGTTCCGGCACGAGGATGCATCCAAGGTGTGTGCCATCTGGCGCGAAAATCCAAATCCCGCCGGGTCCCGTTAAGTAGACATTCCCATGAACATCGACCTTCATACCATCTGGTTTCCCGTCTTCGCCTTCTTCTTCGCCGAAAAGGCGACCGTTGCTAATGGTGCCGTCGGAGACCACGTCAAACGCGCGAATATGCATCCGTTCGGTGTCGTTGATATAGAGGATGGACTCATCAGGAGAAAAACAGAGCCCGTTTGGCCTGTCAAAGTCATCAACGAGAAGCGTCAAGCTTTCACCGTTGGGCGACAAGCGATAGACACCTTGAAAATCGAGCTCTTTCTCTGATTCAACGCCGTACGGTGCGCTTAACCCGTAGGGCGGATCGGTGAAGTAGATGCTGCCATCAGATTTCACAACAACATCGTTTGGACTATTCAAGCGTTTACCCTGATAATGCGATGCAATCGTGATAACATGTCCATCTGCTGTTGTTAGCGACACCCGGCGGTTTGCGTGTTCACAAGCGATGAGGTGCCCACCTTTATCGTAAGTTAAGCCGTTTGACTTTCCGGAGGGTTCACGAAAAACAGTCATTCCGGTGCTCGCATCCCATTTCCGCATCTTATTCGCAGGAATATCGCTAAAAAGCAGAAATTGCCCTGCAGCATGCCAGAGCGGTCCCTCGGTAAATTGGCAGCCTGTTGCCAGTTGCTCAACAACCGCCGCCTCATCAACTAAATCTAATAACCGCGAATCGCGTACGTCAAGTGCCATATTGTTCCTTCTTCAGAAAATTCGATCATCGATTAAGAGCAAAATTCTTCCTTGACATCTTTCCTACTTCATGGTATTCTGTTATGAAATAGGGTAGACTTCAGGATGTTAGACGTGCCTGGGGCGACTCGAACGCCCGGCCTTCAGCTCCGGAGGCTGACGCTCTATCCAACTGAGCTACAGGCACACAAATTTTAAAATGTCCTTAATAGTTTACCAAATTCAATTACGTTTGTCAAGTTTTTTTTTCTGAAAAAATCTGAGGAGGAATATCAGGATGAAACGCAAATTTCAGCAACTCTCAATTGGCGGCGCAGCTTGCAAGCGCATAGTGCCTTTCGCGGTGCTTGTTATCTTCTTATTCAGTTTCGCGCCAGATGTGGTAGAAAGCCGCCGGGGCCGTAGCTCTAGTCGCAGTTCTAGCCGACGGAGTTACAGCAAGCCAAAACGTTCCACTAGTAGCACTCGAAGTAGCACTCGCTCTACGAGTCGGACGTATACTACCCCGCGTTCAACGACACGCAGTCCGAGAAGCACGGGCAGCAGCTATAGCAGGAGCAGGACATCAAAAAGCACTTCTACGCGCTCCAGTAGCACAGCACGCCAGCGGCAGACCGCGACGAACCGTGCGAGGACGACCGGCACTACCTCAACGCGAAATAACACTGCCACACGGAGCGCGACGCGGAATCAACCGCGTCAAGCCACAGCGAAGAACCGGAAACAGGTGCGGCAGCTCAAGGCGGAAAACCGCAGCTTGAAACGCCAGGTCAGAAGGTCAGATCGCGCAACTGCACGAGCCCGCAGAGACCAGCGAGGAACTATCAACGTTAACAATTTTGGTGGGTACTACCCCATGATGGGCTATTCAATGTACAGCCTCTCTGCATCCATGGCGTTTAACAACCTCATGTTCGGTATCTATTTCCATGACCGCTATAACCACGCGATTCGGCATAGCTACATGTGGCACTATCACCATCAAGATTATGACCGGTCGCATTGGGATGCCAAAAAGCAGGCGGAGTACGAGCACTATAAGGAGTACTACGAAAACCAAGGCATTGAACCCAACCCAAACTATGTAGATCCCGGCACGAACCGTGATGAAGACTACGCCGCAAGCTACGTTGAAGAGAATCCAGATGAATTTTACGGCGACAATGCAGAGGTATTCACTGTGGACGAACTTCCCGATGAGGCGGCTCTGAAACAGGAGCTCATCGCATCTGCCCAAACGCCCACAGCGACTACCGCGACAGCACGCGCACCACCCGTCGTGCAGAAAGTTGTCGTAGAGAAGAAGACATCGGGGGGAACGTGGTTCCTTCTCATTTTCGCGGGTCTTATCATTGTGGGCGTGCTCATGTTAGTGATGTACAACAAAGGCTATTTTTAGGTGAGAACATGGCACTATTTGGTAGAAAAGGTGGGAAATCTTTGTTCGGCAAACCGAAGGACGATACCCCAAAAAAGCCAGAACGGCACGAGTTGGTTGACATTCCGATTGACAGCATGATCGAACTCTCTGACATCGCCACTTATGAGGAGACTGGCGATACCTCGCACGCCTTTAAGCTCGTCACGAGAAAGAAATACGAAGGCGACAGCCTCCAGCGCTATATGTATCACATCCAAGATGTAGAGGAGGAAGTTGTTGTCGGAGTCGACCACGTCGCGGGAACGAAAGACGAATACGAAATCTCCCGATGGATTATTGATGCGGAACAGGAACTCGGCGATCCCTTGCCAGACGTGATGACGCTCTATTATCCAGACCCGGACAATGAGCACGAAGACATCGCGGTTGAATACAGTCGACAGGAGATTATCCCTGCAACACTCACCGTTACCACTGCCCAAGGGCAAGAGGAATTCGAGGTGGAACTCCACGAATTCCTCAACGATAACGACGAACTGATGTCTATTGAGTGCTGTGGGGATTGGCTAACCTTTTACGTCGGGACACTCATCACGCGTGCTGATATTGAAATCTATCCAGCCATAGCCGCTGAACCTGTACGCAAATAAGTGTGGTTTCTGAACCGGCCGTATGGCGAGGCCTTCGTGCTTCGCCTTACGCCTGCTTAACAGAAGAAAACGGCTTGCTCAGACAGGCAGCACGCTTGCACACAACTTCGCGTGCGCGTTGAAAACCCTCACACATAGTTACAGGAGGTGACTGGCAATGAACGTTTTAGAGATGTCCGATATTCAGATTTATGAGCGTGGCCTAGAAATCTTGACGAAGAATCTGGGACTTGCAGGGACAACGCGGTTCCTCAGGATTTGCAAACCGCGCAAAGGTGATGCCGCCGAGGCATGGCAGAGCCTCTCTCAACTTGAGATGGAGAGCATTCGGGAAAAGGTTTTTCAGGCATACACGCCCAAACCATCTCTGGCAGAAAATGGACATATCCGAAACCTTGACATGCTACCCGATATGGCATTTTATGAAATCGGCCTTGAGGCAATTTTGGATGAACTTGGAACCGTCGGAATGGCGCGGTTTACCAGGATACGCAACCCAATCACAACCGATTATACAGCGGAACGCCACAAGTGGTTGGATAAACTTGATAAGGTGGCGGTTCTCGCGGGAATCCAGCAGGTGCAGCAGGAATACTTGGCAGAACAAGCAAAGGCTAAGAAGTAAGCAAAACGCATGCAAATTCTTCAGGTGACTGGCAATGAACGTTTTAGAGATGCCTGATAGTCAGATTTATTCTCTCTTTATTTAAGGTGGAAGCATGCCAAAATTTAAAGATGGTTACGACTTCCTAGAACGCGACCCGTTCAACCCCGGCAATCAGGTCGCGGGGCGTGTTAGCTTTCATCGGGACGACCGGTACGGCGCACTGACACTCTCGCAGGTGAATGGCGAACGTGTTGATTACCCAACAATTTACGGAACGCCCAAACTGAAATACCCCTTTGGCCCGAGCCGGAACTATCATTTTCCGAGTGCAACAAAAATCGTTGCGTTTCGGAAGGTTGACGGAACCAATATCTTTGCGTATCGATACCGGGACAGCCGAGGCAACACCTATATTTCCTATAAGGTTCGGCTTTTCCCTTACCTCCGCAATCCTTTTCTGCCGATGTGGCAAGAGGTTCTGGAGAGGTACCCTGATATCCCGAAGCTTTTTCAGCGTAATCCGGGGATTTCGGGGTTTAGTTTTGAGATGTACGGTGCCGATAATCCGCACCTCATCCAGTACGAGGCCAAACTGGAGCCTATGCTCCTCTTCGGTATCAAAGGCGAAGGCGAGGTTGTCCTGCCTAACACAATTGTCGCAGGAAATGTGCCACAGGCCCCGATAGTTGCAACTATCGAACAGGATTACGTGTGGCATTACCAAGAAGAACAACGAAAGTTAGATGAGAACCTGAAGTGTATTGACGCGCAAGAGATGCTTTATACGGGCGAGGAAGGGCAGGTCTGGTATCTTCAAAACAAGCAGACAGGCTTGTGGCAGATGTTCAAATGCAAACCGCACCAGATTGAACAGATTCACTGGGCCAACTCGCCGCTCTCATCAGAAGTCATTCACGCAACCGCGCTAAACGCACTTGAGGTAACAGATAAAGTCACCGTCGATATCGTCACCGAGTACCTGCGTGAGGAGTTTCCGGAGCATCAGATTCAACGCTCTCATGCACGGATTGAAAAAGCAGTGGATGCCGTTAACGAAGTCGCAGACCGGAGACTGAAAGTGAGAACGTTGATTGAACGTCACGATTTCCCTACCGATACAGATGTTCCGACAATCTTGCGGGCGATCCACCACGAGTTTCCGAAATCGGAAATGAAGAAGGTCTATCAGGCTGTTGTAGCAGTGCAACGTTTCCGATAACCCAGATGGTTACAGGAGGCAACTGAAAATGAACATCCGAGAGATGACAGATAAGGCTGTATATGAACTCGGACTTGAGGTGCTTTTGGATAAATTGGGGCATGCTGGGAGATTAAGGTTTCTTGGACAATGCAAACCGTGCACCGGCGATTATACCGCCGAACGCCACAAATGGATAGATGATACGCCGGATGTCAAGACTATCGTCAAGCGAATTCAAGAGAAACGGAAGCGAAAACTGACAACGCCGAAAAACATAAACGATATGTCAGACATTGAGGTTTATGAATTGGGTCTCAAGGCAATTTCAGGGAAGCTCGGCCCCCTTGGAATCGTCCGGTTTGTCCATCTGTTTGATACAGACAAAGACACTTACGCTGCAGAGCTACATAAACGGTTGGATAAACCGAACAACCGATGACAGGATGCTGAGACGAGCAAAACGCTTGAGCGCGCACCTTCGCGTTCGCGTTGAAAATCCATACGCATGGTTACAGGAGGCAGCGGAAAATGAACATCCGAGAGATGACAGATAACGAGGTATATGAACGCGGGCTTGAAATTCTTTTGGATAAACTCGGGCATGCTGGGACAATTCGGTTTCTCGAGCAGTGCGCGCCTGCTACAGGTGATTATACTGCAGAACGCCATAAATGGCTAGATAGCCTAGATATGGAAACGATTATGCAGGGAATTCAAGCACTCCGCCAGAAGAAACAGGAGATGCAGAAAAATGAGCCGCCGAAAGACGCAAGTGAGATGACAGATATTGAGGTTTATCGGTTTGGGCTCAGCGCGATTTCAGGGAAACTGGGGCCTGCTGGGCAGATGAGGTTCCTGCGACAGTTGACAGGATGCTGAGACAGGCAAAACGCTTGAGCGCGTACCTTCGCGTCCGCGTGGAAAATCCATACGCATGGATACAAGAGATAACTTAACATGTCAAAACAACACGAAAACACGATTACAACGAAATTGGTAGACATCCTCAACAGGATGCGAAGCACGTGGACGCTCGAGGAACAAGCACGCCCGTTCAAAAACAATCAAAAATGCCCCGATATATTTGTGACAGAAATCGGGCGTGAACCTGTCGCTATTGAAGTGAAACTTGATGGCAAAAGCCCCAACACCCGCGGGGAAGCACAAGCAACACAACACCTCGGAGAAGAACTCTTACCTGCCCCGAACATGGTGGCAGAAACGCTCACCACTGCGCTCGCACTTCGCATCCCCGCACGATTCCTACAGGTCGAACGCCGCGCCCTTGAGCACGCACTCCGACAGGCAGACGACATTCACTACGTCCTCCTCAGCAGGGAGGGTGCTGGCACCGACAGATTCCCGCGCGAAGGCTGGGCAAAAGGCACAGTGGGCGATGTTGCCATGGCACTCCAACTCGGCGCAACACCGAATTCGAAAATTCAGGAAGCCGCTGAGTTGTTAGAACACCGCATCAACCAAGCCGCCCTCCTGTTGGAAGCCGCAATCGCAACGCGGCCCGGCATCGGCACAACGATTGGTAACATTCTCCATCAGAGGCCCGGTGAGCAGACCGCGCGGATGGCGATGCTGATTATCACGAACGCCTTTGTCTTCCAGAGCTCCCTCGCAGGCAAGCCCGAAATGGAACAGGTTCCCTCCCTCGCACAGCTCAGCACGCAGGCTGACATGCCCCTGAATTATAGCGACGTGTTGGCTGGCTGGCACATTATCCACACAGTCAACTACCGACATATCTTTGATGTCGCCCGCCAGCTCGTGGATGCAATCGCAACGGATGACGAACTGGTTGGCAGGGTGCTATCTATTCTCTGCCGCGCAGCACAAGAACTCGTCAGCAGAGGCATCGCCCACGTCCATGAATTGGCAGGCATCGTTTTCCAACGCCTCATCATCGATCGAAAATATATTAAAGCGAACTACACGCGCCCTGAAGCCGTAGCCCTCTTGTCTACAGTGGTACTTCCCATGGGGCATCAACAGAATGCGGATGTTCATAAGTTAAAAGTAGCCGATTTTGCATGTGGCACCGGCGCACTGCTTAATGGCATATACCAGCGCATTCTCAGCATGCACGAGCAGGGAGGCGGCATCGGAGCAGACATCCACAGCCGCATGATGGAACACAACATCGGTGGATGCGATATTATGCCGAACGCAAGTCACCTGACCGCGGCGCTCCTGACTAGCACCTATCCTGACACGAAAATCGGGCAAACCCGCATTCACACGCTGCCTTACGGTAAACAGGCTGACGGCAGCTACGCCCTCGGCGCGTTAGATCTGCTCAATGAGCCAGAGGAAACCCTCACATTCCGCCTCATGGAGAGCGAAGCTCGACAAGTCGGCGGTGAAGGCGATGCCACGGTGAACAGGCAACAGGCATTCCGACATCGCGAGTTTGATATTGTCGTGGATAATCCGCCGTTTAGCAAACCGAACGCGGATAGTGGCAGCAGCCTCCCAAAATCGGTGTTTGAGGGCAGTGAACGTCCAAAGGAGGATGCACACGCAATGCGGCTCGCCCTCCGAAAAGAAGCCACTCGCGTTGCCAACGGACAAGCGGGACTCGCCTCCTACTTTGTCGATGTGGCAGATAGAATGCTAAAATCCAACGGCAGAGCTACGATGGGGTTCATTTTACCGGCTACAGCACTTGCCTCGCCACACTGGCAAGAAGTGCGAAACATGTGGGCAACCGAATACCACGACGTGAGTGTGATTACCATCGCAGATGCGAAAACTTCCAACTGCACCTTCTCCTCCGATACAGGGCTGGCGGAGTGCATGGTAGTGGCAACGAAAGGCAAGGGACAGAACACCGGGCGCGGGAAGTTTATCTCCCTGACTCGCCAGCCCAGAAGTGCACTGGAGGGCGTTGCCATAGGGAACGGCATCCTCAGAACGGAGGGCACACGGCGGATGGAAGATACCCCCAGTGGTGGAGATGAAATCAAGGTGGGCGATGAAACTGTGGGCTATCTGCTTGATTGTCCGCTACCGGTAGACGAAGCGTGGGCAGCCGCTCGTGTGAAGGCGATGGAATTAATCCAAGCGGCGCACCGTTTGGCAGGCGGAGAGATGTGGTTACCGACGCAGACGACACCAATAGAAATTCCTATGTGCCGCGTGGATAAAATCGCGACGCTTGGGATGTCGCATTTAGATGTCTTTGGCGGTAATGGACGCGGTGCGTTCGACATGGGAACCGGGTGCACCGACAGCGACGACTATCCATGCTTGTGGAAAGTAAAGTCCCCTACGCAACGGGCGATGGTTGTGCAACCCGATTCACACGGCATCCTTCGTTCTAATATGATGGCCAAATTGCAGCAGCTGCTTAAACGAAACAGCCGCGCCCATTACAATCTATATTTGGGATTCAATGCGAATTCTATCGTTGCCCTCTTCACAGAAAAGCCTACTTTGGGTGTGAGTTCAATAAAGAACGTCGCTTTTCATAGCCCACGTTATGAAATCGCGTGGACACTCTGGTGCAACACGACATTGGGGCTCTTCTGTCATTGGATGCATAGCAGTAAGCAACAATCGGGGCGAGGTAAGTTATCGCAGTTGACATTATACACCTTGCCGACGTTAGATGTACGGAGTCTCTCTGCGGAGGCAGTGGCGAATGCTGAGCAGATCTTTGATGAGATGAAGCACAAGCGGATGTTGCCGTTTAATGAGGCGGACCGGGATATGGTGCGTCACGAATTGGACCGGCGTTTCTTGCGGGATGTTTTAGAGATAACATCTGATGATGTGCATGTGGCGGTGCATCGGCTGCGTGAAAAGCTCTGTGCGGAGCCGAGCATTCATGGTGGCAAGAAATCGCGGTGCGATTTGGATGCAGAGGCGCGGAAAATGGGTTGGCATGTGGTGTGAAATATGTTAAAATGAAGCAGCAGATTCGCCTGTTTTATCGATAGCATAGATGAGGAAGCCCTTACGGGGCAAATCCCATATCTACCCGCGTAACGAACAAATAGAGGATAACCCTTATGATACCCCCTATAACGAAACTCATCATCAAAATTGAGCAGTTGGAATGGGACTTGGCAGAGGTGAAAAAGGAATTAGTCAAACTTCAAGCCCCCTTCATGAAGTCGCTTACGCCTGAAGAGTACCAGGCAGCGCGTTTAGCCCGCGTCCGGGCACAGAATGAGAGACGATGTCCGTTAATTGAAAAGGCACTCGAAAAACCAGATGCAGACTCTAAAACCCTCACCGCTGAGGAACTTCAGCAGGTTTCTCTGGAGGATGGGATAAACCCGGAGGACAATCTTTTTAGTAGTGCTATTACCGAAGAGCGGGAGAACCGAAGCGCGTGAATTATTTTTTGAATACCAAATTATTGATATAAAAACCTCAACGCCGTATATTCACAAGATAAATCCCGACTGCCACCAAGCCAGCACCGCTGGACAGGTAAAATTGTAGAGAAACTCGGTGGAGCGAAAGTTGTTGCTGAGGCAGACGGTAATAAGTGTGGCAGGGATTTAAATGGCGCACGTGGTATTTTCATATCGGAAGTCTCGCGTGCTTTGAGGGTTTTTCCATCTGCTTAGGCAGGTGCAAACCGAACTGCATAGATGGTTACGCAATAGACGTAATCTCTGCTCTTGTCTGTGTATGTTCAGGTTTAAAGGAACAGGTTAAGATGGATAATAGATTTGATCAAGCATCCGCGAGTCTTCAAAGCCACGGTCCTAAGTTATCCCCACGGCAGGCTGAAATTTACCGGAACTTGCAAGCTATCGGTCCCGAAATCGCTGCTCTTTATCGCGATGGGACTAGAATCTTACAAAACGACGACTTAGAAACTTCTTCCTATCTATTGGCACATCTTGCTCGGGAAATTGAGGGCGGTCTAAGAGATGTTCTGTCAAGCAAGCAGGCGAAAAAGAAAATACAAAAACAACTAAAAAAAGAGGATTTGGGTGAACTAAGCGATCGTATAGGGCATATTGCTTCAATTCTAGCGGCACTTGGCATTGATGATTTACGTACCCCCCTTGCTCAAAGGTGGATAAGTGTCGCTACCCGATTTCATCAGTCTGCCCATCGCCACGGGGCGTGGGAAGCACCGCGTGAAAGGGAAGCCTTTGTACCACTGTGGCACGAATTTGAGGGTGTCTTGGGGGACTTGGTAGGAACCTATCTGAATCTCCTTAACAGAGTAGATGGCCTCCTTGCTTACGAGAAGCCAACCGAGGAAATAATAAAAACTTTGCCTAACCTGCTAAAATCCGAAGTTAGACGCGCTTATTTCTTCCGCAAACTTGAATCTCCCGCATGGCTGAAACCGCTAAAAAAGGAGGGGTGGTTTAACCTACAATCCAGACCACCGGTTTATGAAGTACCAAATCAGCCTGGGGTGTACGCGCCCGTTCCATGGGACGCCTTGGTGTATGTGGAAAAAGTCGCCAATCATATCAAAGAGCATCCATGTGATGAGACAGTCAGCACTCTGGCAGAAATTGTCAATGATGTCGTCACCTACATTGACAATAATCAAGAACGAATCATGCATTCCGCTACAGTCTTGCGCCTGGTTAAAATTATCAACATTCTTCCTACAGAACAGTTAGAACGTCAGCACATCACTTTCATGGATTGGGCATTGCGCTCGGGCCCTCCACTGTTAGTAACGGACGAAATCGGTGAAACACTCCTTCCCAAACTGCTCAATAGAGGTACCAAAGAGTTAGTGCTTGTGCTACTTGAGGCGATGCTCAAGGATTCTGAAAGCATCTCTGTCGTGGAAAAACAGGGAGCAGCTATCGTGGAATTATGTGGTGTTAAGGCGGTGCATGTTGCACTTAAGCACATTCAAAATATCATTGCTGCGGAGGCAAATGCATTTGTGCTCCTACAGCCGATTGAAGTTGACTCTTCCCAAGACGATTACCTGGGTTATGAAGAACTACTGGTGCGTTTTACTAGCAGGCTGTTTCGGTTTGCGGAATCTGATAGCATTGCGGAAACGGTAGAAGCTTTACTACAAGAGTCGTACGAGATCCTTAGGCGTATTGCACTCACTGCTGTCACACACCATTACCCTAATTTGAAACAGTTGTTCTGGGGATGGCAAGGGAACCCGCTTGAGGACATTTTGCTGAAGCCTGAACTTTACCAATTGCTTCAAACCAACTGCCGTACTTTTGATGAATCTGAAATTGAGCAGATTTTACATTGGGTAGAATCCGCTGAAGATGATGAAAATCGTCTTAAAGCGATGGCTTACAGAAAACGAGCATGGTTGGCTGCACTCATGGAGACTGGTAATGAAAAAGTCGTCTCCGCCTATCAAGCGTATGAGGAGATTAATCCAGCAAAGCTTGAACATCCGGGGCTTCTTTGGTGGACAGAGACTTGGGAAGGAGAGGCGAGCCCAACCACAAGTGGTGAGATGTTAGGTATGTCCAACGCGCAAATCGCTGTATTGCTAAACGGTTTTGAGGCGAAAAGAGTTTCTGGACCCTCAGTTCCGACGGAACAGGGATTAGCGGAGACACTTGAGGAATGCGTAGCACTGAACCCCCAGCGGTTTGCGGACACCCTACAACCTTTCCAAGATGTCCGAAATTTTTATCAGTCTTGTATATTGCAGGGATTCCTGGAAGCGTGGCGCGAAAAGAAAGCATTTGATTGGGCAAAGGTGCTGGAATTTATACATCAGATCATTTCTTCAGAACAGTTTTGGACTAAGCATCACGAGACACGCTCTGGCCATAGTGATTGGATTTTTGCGGCGGCTAAATTGATAGAATTAGGTACAAGAGACGATACGCATGCGTTTGATGTTCAACGCTTGCCACTTATTGAGAAAATCCTTTTGGTTCTTGTGGAGAAAGTTGAATTGACACCTTCTAGCACCAAAAGTGTTCCCGCTGCGTTCGCGAATTCAGATAGAGGCAGAGTGTTTTCGGCAATGGTAAACTATGCTTTGAGATTCGCCCGGACCAACGATATTGAGCAAGGATGTCGATGGCCAAAAGCGATCAGAGCAGATTTCACCAAAAGACTGGACAGGAAAGTTGAACCCTCCTTTGAATTTTCCTTCACGCTCGGGGTGTATCTCCCAAATCTGTTAGACCTTGATAAGGCGTGGCTAATAGAAAACATAGATGGTATCTTTCCTCAGCATGATGAATATCATTGGCATGTTGCTTTTTCGGGCTATCTTTTCTATTCTCGCCAATCCTCTGAAGTTATCTATTCCCTGTTTAAGAAACATGGGCACTATCAGAGGGCTATAAGTTCTGATTTTTGTAGTCAGCAAGTAGATGCAAGGGTATTACCAGAGACACCCGTTGTCTATCTTGATAGGCAAGAGATAGATTGGACAGTAGATGGTGTCGTCCGGAAAAAACTTGTCTCCCACATCTGTCTCGGTTGGATGAAGGGATTGGAAAGGTTGGCTGATAAGACAAGCCTCATTTACCAATTGATGAATAGCGATAACCCAAACCTTCTCTCCGCGCTGATCCATTTTTTTTGGAGGCGGAGTGATAACCTACCAGAGGAAATGAAGGCAAAAGTCAGGCCGGCGTGGCGTGCCTTGTTTGAGGCACTCTCGCAAAAAAGCAATATAGCGGAATATCAGAAAGTTTTATCGCGATTATCGGGATGGGTCGCTCTTGTTGATAAGATAGACGCGGAAGTGCTAAAATGGCTAAAAATGTCCACGCAGCACATCAGGGGTCTTACCGATTCGGCGTTTTTCGTTGAGGAGCTGCTACCGCACGCTCGCAAAACACCAATGGCGGTTGGGGACATTTATCTGGGAATGCTAACGCATAACGTCTATCCGTATCACGACCAGGAACATATTCAGGAAATCATCCGTGTTCTGTACAGCACGGGGCACAAGGCGGTTGCCGACCGGATTTGCAATCTATATGGAGAAGCCGGGTTTGACTTCGTAAAGTCTCTTTATGATGAAAATCAAAATCGAGAGAAGTGAGGAGCCGCCCGCGTGAATTATTTCTGGTTAGATGCAAATGCTATCGCTAAAAGGTACGTGAAAGAAAAAGGAACAGAGCTAATCGACCATCTTTTCACTTGTGTTTCTGCGAAGCGAATAGTTTGTTTGTTTGATAGTATGAACGAAACCATCTTCGTCATCACCAAAAAGATAAATAGAAAGGAAATTACCCTACCGGAATATGAGCAGGCAAATCAGCAATTTGAGGCGGAAGTCATCGATAGTACCGAAGTGGTACAAGTGCATGCAACCGTTGATCAAAAAAAGGCTGCGCGGCAATTCATTAGGGTTGATGGTTACTCCATTAACAGCGCCGATGGAGATATCCTTCAATGCGCACTTGATAAAGCAAACGAACTGCGGTCAGATGGACATAATCTGGTTCTCGTGAGTTCTGATAAACGCCTTCTACGGGCAGCGCAAATGGAAAGACTGTTCACGTTCGATCCTGAAACCGATAAGCGAGCTTACCTAGATGACTTAATCAATTCTTGATGGCCTGCAATGTGGCCGCACAGTCGAGTAGCAACGAACGCCTCAACGCCGTATATTCACAAGATAAATCCCGACTGCCACCAAGCCAGCACCGACCAACAGACTGAACGTCAGTTCATCGCCTAAAAGCAGGTGGCTAAACAATACGCCCGACAGCGGGGTAGCAAAAAAGAGCACCACAAGCTTACTCGCGCTGTACCTTTCAAGCACGGATGTCCACACCAAAAAGCAGAAGCCGGCGATAACCCCCCCTTGATAGAGCAACGCGACACCCCCTGCTAACGTCAACTGAAAGGATTCGCCGCGCTCCAGCAGGAGGCTGAGCCCCAAATAGCAGGGGAGGCTTAAACTTAACAGCCAGACGAGGAGGCGGTAGGGATGAATAGACTGAATTAACAATTTTGTAACGACAACGCGCAAGCCTAAAAAACACCCACTGACGAGCACAACCACATCTCCGAGCAAGCTGAGCTCCTCACCGCTTAGATTCGGGGCAACGGTGACGAAAACCCCACTGAAAGCGGTGAGAACGCCTAATGTTTTTGTGACAGAAAGTCGTTCGCCCGGAATCCAGAGATG
Source organism: uncultured Poribacteria bacterium (assembly GCA_958295855.1). Classification (GTDB taxonomy): domain Bacteria; phylum Poribacteria; class WGA-4E; order WGA-4E; family WGA-3G; genus CATQHH01. The sequence goes on from OY282383.1 coordinate 4,731,690, forward strand.
CGCAAACAGGGACGTGAAAAACGGATAGACGTTGATAAAGATGGTGGAGCGTGAGGCTGTTGTCAGCTGAGTACCGATATTCAGTGTAATAATCTGCAAGATGAAAATCGTTGTGAGCAGCAACAACCCAGGCAATTCACCTTGGCGCAGCCGAAGCGGGATGCCACGGTACCACGCCCAACTGCCAACAACAATGAGCCCTAACACAAAGCGAAGAAGTGCCAATGCCAACGGCGGAATGTCTTGCAAACCGACTTTGATAGAGAGTGAATTGCCACCCCACAGAAAAGCCAGCAGCAAGACAAGGGCGATAATATTGCCCCGGGGTTCCTCGCTTCTAACGTTAAATCGTGCCATTAATCGTAGGCACCGGGGCGATGGTTACCCATCAACCGCTGTTGACGTTCCGTTGCCTGCTCCAAGATTGATTCATTGAACTGAAACCGGTTCAGATAAGGTGGAAATTTCTGTGTGATCATCCGGTTCGCGTAATGCACTTGCAACAAGTAGCGGGTCTGGTTACTCCGATTCGCAGTGCCTCTGTGCCACACCTCGCTCCGGAAAATTACCACATCGCCAGCGTTGCAGAGGATGCTCTGTTCCTGCGCGCCCTTCCACTGCGTTTCGCCATCAGGGCTCCGTCCGGAGAGATGGCTTCCTGGGACAAACTTCGTGGGCCCCAGGTCTTCGTAAAGGTCATCCAAGTAGTAGTGTGCGGTTGTGATGAAAATCGGCACCTTCACGCGGGTGTCTGCCAAAACATCTGCTGGGAGCGGGATAGGCAGCCAATCTGTATGCAAACCCTGGTCGGGGCGGCCGGGCCCTGTCACCCACGCCGTCATTCCAATCACATGGCAATCTTTCCCGTGAACTGCTTCCGCCAACTCAATGACTGGCGACATATCAAGGTAGTGTAGGAAAACTGGGTCGCGATTAAAGGCGTTATTGATATGTTTGTTAAGGAAGCCGTTGTTCCCCTTCAGTGAAACGTCTGGCACGCTGTGTCTATCGAAGCTCGCAGGAATAGCTGTCAATCCATCCATAGCATCGCGGAGTTCTGCGAGCTGCTCTGTATTAATCACCTTCGGCAGATAGGCGTAGCCATCTTCCTCCATCGCTTTAACTTGTTTCTCACGGTCGGAATAGGCTATCAGTGGTAACGCTTGGCTCATCATTTTTTCTCCTTAATACAATTAAACAAAACAGAAGGTCTCGTTCATATATCTTAAATTTTTTTCGGATTCATGTCAACTTTTTTCTCACATAATCCGTTAACAGATGCATCCAAACTTGTGTTAAGATTGACAAACTTATGACAAACCTATATCGTTATTAAAACAGGAAAGGAAATAAAGAAATGAGAAATAAAGATGTAACTCCCAAACCCCAGCAGCCTGTTAAAGATATAGCTATCCGCGTGCCTGGGATTGTTCTGGAATCTCTGCCGGGTAACCTATTTCATGTGGATTTAGACGAAAACGACCACAAAGTGGTGGCTTACCTTGCAGGCAAGATGATGCAGCACAAAATCTGGGTGCTACCCGGAGATCAGGTTACCGTTGAACTTTCGCCGTATGACCTGACGCGTGGGCGCATTATCTGGCGGAATCCTGGCATGTAACCGCGGGCAGTAAGGAAAACAAGTTTGCGTTTTGCAGGCGGGAAGGATTATGGAAGGCATAGTAATAAAAGCGCGTGGGGGTGCTTATGAAGTGCAGGTTGGCAAACGCAGCTATACTTGTTCGTTGCGGCACCACCTCATTGAAGCAGAAAAGCGGCGGCTCGCTGAGACAAAAGAGATGCCGTACGTTGATTTAGTCGCTGTCGGCGACCGGGTAAGCATCTCTACTGCAGCACCCACCTCGGGCACCGGCTACATTGAGGCATGCCTGCCGCGCACCACCCAATTTGGTAGAACGCGCATGGATGGTTGGCGACAAGTTATCGTCGCCAACCTTGAGATGCTGCTGATTATCTTCGCGGCGCGGCACCCCACGCTCAAATTGCGGATGCTCGACAGATTCCTCGTCACTGCAGAAGCATCGGATGTTGAACCTGTGCTCTGTATTAACAAGCTGGATTTGGCGAAATTTGAGAATGTGCAACGCGAACTCAATTTATATGAAGAATTAGGTTATAAAGTGGTTTATACGAGTATCGTGACAGGCTTCGGCATTGACAAATTGCGCGAAGTGATGCAAAATAGAATCTCAGCAATTGTGGGTTCATCTGGTGTTGGAAAATCCTCTTTGCTCAATGCGTTACAACCGGGGCTGCAATTGCGCATCGGCGAGGTGGACGCGCGCATCCACAAAGGGCGGCATACAACAACCGAAGTGATGCTACTGCCGCTTGAATTCGGAGGCTTCGTCGCGGATACTCCGGGCATCCGAACGCTCGGCTTACTGGAAATTGACGATGAACAAGGGTTAGATATCCACTTTCCGGAGATGCACCCCTATATCCCGGAGTGCAAATTCGCTGCATGTACGCACCAACACGAACCGGCGTGCGCGGTCAAACGTGCAGTTGAAACCGGCAACATCAGTACACTCCGATATGAGAGCTACCTCCGTATCTCCGGATTTAAGGAGGGAAGGTATGAACGAAACCCCGATAAAAGACGAACGAACCGAACCGCACGACGACGTTGACGCTGACTCAGCGAAGTGGGCAGCTGCCATTCAAGATTTGATTCGGATTATTGAGAGAAGCGAGCGGAAACTGGGGTACTTTCAAAACCGGGTAAAGCAGGCACAATTCATGGCCCGGCCCAATCAACGGCGGGTTCGCACCGCGAGCGCACAAATCGGCATGCATTCATCCGATTTGGAGGGTTTGCACACGGAATTGCGCCAACTGGAACGCCTCCACGGCGGCGGAATTCACCTCCGCCCGACAGAATCGCAGGAACTGCGCCGAATTTGGGGTTGGATAAATCGACCGGGCATCAGGAACAACCTATACGCAGCACGGGTACCTTTTGAAACCTTTAAGGGAGACTGGCACCGGTGGACCGGAAGCGCGGAAATGCATCCGTTCTCTATTGAGATTCGCACCACGCGACTCCTGCTCGGATTTATGCTCCTCCAGTGTAACGCAGACACCGTTGCGGTCGAATTCGTTGTGATTCGCCCCGACCGGCGCGCACGTGGATACGGCACCGACGCGCTCACCGAGGCGGTACGCTACGCGTTTGAGCAGCTGGAGGCTGAACACATCACGCTCCATGTGGCACCTGACAACGAAGCCGCGCTCACATGCTTTGAGAATGCAGGATTCCAATACCTCAACTACACCGAAGCCGCGAAGCCGGTCTACACGATGGGCGTTGACCGGGGCGAATGGGAAAACAATAGCGCGGGAGGTGAGCCACGTGCCGCACCCCGGCTGAGTGCAACGCTCCAAGAATTCTTTGAAATGGAAAATTGATTTTTTTTCACGATAGCCCGCAAAAGTGCATCCAAAAATGTGTATAGGTGAATCATTATCATTTTTATGATAATGGTATCCTGTACCGCTATGCGGAAAAGGAGGTGCTTGTTATGTTAGCAAACCAGAGGTGGTGTGACATTTAGTGTCGCGCCCTTGTGGTGTGGCACCTAGTGTCGCGCCCTTCCGGACGGGGCAGAGGGTTCATACCCCTCTGCCCTTATTTTTTACGGAATTTAAAAGTAGCAGGCACACTCCGTGTGCCGTAGCCATACGGAATTTAAAGTAGCAGCTGCACACGCCGTGGGTTTCCGCAGCCATACGGAATTTAAAATAGCAGCTGCACACACCGTGGGTTTCCGTAGCAATTTCCTCTCCTTTAATCCGATAAACTCTCCACGTCAGGCCGCCCCTTCTCGTCCCGCTCACAGATTGCCTCCCACATTTTTTTTGTTTCAAAATATAACAAAATATGATACAATTCCAGCAAACGGTGAATTGCCGTAAAAAGGAGCACAACATGACACCTGAACAACGCTATCTGTTTGATGTAACAGGCTACCTACACATAGAAAACGCCGTTACGGGGGACGCGCTAAAGGCAGCACAGGCTGCCGCTGATAGGTATATCCATACACCGCTTGACGAACGCCCCGAAGGTTTTACGACGCGCCCGCGCGATTTGGAACCCGGCAAGGGCGGTAGATACGAACACGGATTCGCTTTCGACCGGTCGCTGGAGGCGATGGCAGTGCACCCCGAGACCTGGCCCCTCATCAAAGAATTTACCTTCGATAAACCGCGGTTTGTCACTGGCACGCTCACGCTGGAACAGCACAACCCAGCTCGGCAGCCGACGGGGACAAATCCCGCCGGCTTGCACTGCGCCCGCGAAGGCCGACACTGGCTCACCCGCTATGATATTAAGAACAACCACATCTACTGCAACGATTTCGTGGCGTTCTTTTATTTCACCGATGTGCACCCCGGGGACGGTGGGCTTATTGTCATTCCTGGCTCACATAAGAGTCAATTTGAGAGACCTGAAGCGCTGCTTACCCCGGGAGCCGACGGCATCGATCCCGAACCAGACGACGTTTTCACCAATATCACGCCAAAAGCAGGCGATTTTGTCGTCATCTCTGAACTCCTGACGCACGGTGTGTTACAATGGAAACCGAAGGACCGGGATAGACGTTTCCTGATTTTACGGTACCGGCCGCAATATGAGGGTAAGCCGAGCCTGCCGGAGGCAATCATCAACCGGTTGTCACCTGAAGTGCAGGAGTTGGTACAAACCGCGTCGTATCAGCACACGAAGGATATTGTGAAACAGGATGTCGTTCAATTAACCAATTAGGGAAGGTGAATGGAAGGATAGAAGGATGGAAGTCTCCCCCTAGAGGCGTTCAGTTCTCCTTGCACATAGGGTGCGGTATGCGCGCGCTCCGAATCGCGACTTCAAACGGAGGAAAATAGAATGGTAATGAATCCATATCGTGTTTGCATCGTTGGCTGTGGCCGGATGGGCGGCACGATTGATGAAGAAGTCAGGGAAACTCCGCACGGTGCCCTGCCGTATTCGCATGCCGCCGGCTATACCGCTTTCGAGCGGACAGCACTCGTCGCCGCAGCAGATGTCGTCGAAGAAAAAGCACAATACGTCTGTGACAAGTGGCGTATCCCAAAGTATTACTTAGACTATCGCGAGATGATAGCACAAGAAAAACCGGATATTGTCAGCATTGCCACGCGCCCGGGCAACCACGCCGAAATCACGCACTTCGCCGCGGAACACGGTGTCAAAGGCATCTATTGCGACAAACCGCTTTGTGCCTCTATGGAAGAGGCGGATGCGATGGTGGCTGTCTGCGAGAAATACAACGTCAAGTTTAATCTCGGCACGCAACGGCGCTTCACACCCGGCTATATCAAGATGCGCGAAATCCTTGAGAGCGGGCAGCTTGGGGAACGGCGGGCTATCATCGCCTATACCGGGGGTTCTGCCCTCTGGGGCTATACCCACGCCGCCGATATGCTCCTCTTTTTAGCGAGCGATTCCCCCATAGAATACGTGCAAGGCAACGTTGCCGTTGAAGATGCTGACTTTGAGGATAACCGCACTGAAGGCGACCCGGGAATTGTCATGGGGTTCATCCGTTTTCAGAACGGTATCAACGCCATCAGCATTCTTGGCACGGCGTATGAATTTGAGGTGAATTGTAGTGATGGTACAGCCCGTTCGCTTAACAACGGCCTCGGCTTTCAACTGCGCAAACGGCAAGGGCAGTTTGATGAAATTTTAGACGCACAATTCCCGCCTTTTGAGCGAAAAAGTGGCACCGTCGGGTGTATTGAAGACATTGTTGATGCCATTGACACCGACACCGAGACGCAAGGCAACATTCATCTCGCACATCGGAGCACCGAAATGGTCTTCGCCATCGTTGACTCGCAACGGCAGCAGGGTAGGCGGGTGCCGATACCGATGGAAAACCGAGGGCTCTACCTCGGAAGGTGGTAAAGCTACTGTCTGAATGCACGTCGCACATCGCGGATTTACGCGGATAAGAGGACGAACGAACTTACAAAAATAAAAAACGGGGGTTAAACCGATGCTTGGAAAACCGGGCGCGCTTGGCAGGCGCGACTATCTAAAATTGTTGATTATTGGCGTGGTTCTCTTGTTGAGTTATGCCGCAAGCGCGCAAGACACACAGCGTCCAGCGAGTACGCGATATGAACAACGCACACCCAGCCGAGACGGTATCGGCAAGTTCTACATGGGGCGCGAAATATCGCAGGTGATGGGACATCTTGGGGCGGAATGGCTGGAACGTCCTGAACGGGAACGCGAAGAAATGCCGAATCGCCTCGTTGAATTGCTGAACTTCAAAGCGGGGGATGTCGTGGCGGATATCGGCGTCGGCACGGGTTACATCGCACGCCGCATCGCATCCAAAGTGGGCAACACAGGCACCATCTATGGCGTTGATATTCAACAGGAGATGCTCGACCTGCTTGCCGAGAAGATGGCGGAGGCAGGCATCACGAATGTCAAAGGGGTGTTAGGCACTATCACCGATCCGAAATTGCCGCCGAATTCGGTGGATGTGGCTATTATGGTGGATGTCTACCATGAATTTTCGCATCCGTATGAGATGATGCAGAATATCTGTCGTTCCCTGAAAACGGGCGGCAGGGTTGTCTTCGTTGAATACCGGGCGGAAGATGCGAGTGTGCCAATCAAACGTTTGCACAAGATGAGTGCACTGCAGGTGATTAAGGAGGCGACACCTCATCCGCTGGTTTGGGTAGAAACGCTCGATAAACTGCCGTGGCAACATATTATCGTTTTTGAGAAAATAGGTTCAGGCTCTACGCAAATTCGGTAGGCGCGCTTACCGGGGGGAGGTGTCCTTAGGGGCCTCCCCTGCCGCTTTGAAGACAGCATGAACTGCACCAAAGAGAGTTGGCACATCATCCAAACTAAAGCTCGTCCTGTTTTGGGTGAAGGCATCGCCAACAAGCCGCCCAAATTGCCACCATGTTCCGTCGCTGACAATGCCATACACGGGGATATCCAGCTCGGCATTGATTTTTTGCGCAGCCACCAATTCCGACAGGCATTGCCCCCAGCCTTGCTCAAAATCGTTCTTCTTTGCCTCGACAAGCATTATCAACGGCGTGCCGACAACGAGTTTGCCCAATTCAGAGCGTGTTGAGACAAAGTAATCTGGGGTGCCGCTCAGGATGTCATCATAAGCGATGGTTTTTTTTATCCAGAGCGCGTAGTGCTCAGCATACGCCTTGTAAACCTCCCGCAAAACAGGGAATATAACCGCTTCACACCGCGCACCCTCGGAGGCGAAAACATCAATGTATTGCCGGCTAAATTCCAATTCCTGTAGAAATTGTTCCGAAGGGCGCGCGGTGTGCTCAACCTCTATGAAGTCATTTTCCACGTGTCGGATTCTAAATCTTTCCTGAACGTCAGGGATTGCTTTGAAATCACTAAATGCCATGATGTTAGTCCTCCGGTGCCATCCTTTAATCCTATAAATCCTGATTCAGACAATGAGTGTACAACAATTTTTTGAAACTGTCAACAAAAAATATTTGACAAAAAAACAACCTTGTCGTAAAATATCAGCGTATCACTAAACTTTTGGGCTCATCAATAGTCAAAGAGAGAAAAAGATAATGGGAGAAATTTCAGTGAAGACTGCTAATAACCATCTAATGCTTACGTGGATATGCCTCTGTTTCGTTATGCTACCGATGGCATCCGCAGCACAAGACGACACTGTCAGCAAGGCCATTGCGTACAACCTTGACATTCGGCCGATCCTGGCAGATAACTGTTATGCCTGCCACGGGCCAGATGAAAATAGCCGACAAGCTGACCTGCGGCTTGATACGAAAGCCGGGGCCCTCGGTGATATTGAAAAGTCTGAACCGAGCGGGTATCCGGTCATCATCCCCGGTAAACCGGAAGAGAGCGAACTCTATCTTCGCATTACCTCCAATGATGACACCTACCTCATGCCTCCCGCAGACTTCAATAAAACGCTCACACCAGAGCAGATTGAAGCCGTTACGCAGTGGATTCGCGAAGGTGCCACGTGGGAGGAACACTGGGCGTTTACGACACCAAGCCGTCCAACACCCCCTACTGTCAAAAATGCAGACTGGGGGCGAAACCCAATCGACGCGTTCATCCTTTCACGCCTTGAAAAAGAGGGTTTGAACCCCGCGCAGGAAGCCGATAAACGCACCCTCATCCGCCGGGTCAGTTTTGATTTAACCGGCTTACCGCCGACACGCGAAGAGGTACATCAATTCCTCGCAGATGATTCACCGGATGCTTATGAAAAACTAATTGATGCCTTCATGGCGAAGCCCGAATACGGCGAACACATGGCACGCTTCTGGCTGGATGTCGCGCGGTATGGAGATACGCATGGACTGCATTTAGATAACTATCGTGAAATGTGGCCCTACAGAGATTGGGTTCTTGAGGCATTTAATAAAAATATGCCCTTCGACCAGTTTACGACTGAGCAGCTGGCAGGGGACTTGTTGCCCGAACCCACGCTTGAACAGCAGATTGCCACCGGTTTTAACCGATGCCACGTCACAACCAGTGAGGGCGGCTCTATTGACGAAGAGTACTATGTCCAATATGCCATCGACCGCGCCAACACTACCTCCACCGTGTGGATGGGCTTAACCGTTGGCTGTGCACAATGCCACGATCACAAATACGATCCGATTTCGCAGAAAGAGTTTTACCAACTCTACGCGTATTTCAACAATATCACCGAGAGAGCAATGGACGGCAACCGCAAAGATTCTCCGCCCGTTGTGAAACTGCCCACACCAGAGCAGAAGGCAGAGCTCGCAGCGTTTGATGAGCAAATTGCTACGCTTGATGCCCAGACAAAAGCATCTATTCCTGAGCTCGATGCAACCCAAATTGCTTGGGAAAAGAGAATGCCGCAGTGGCACCTCCTCAAACCGATCACTGTTCACTCAAAAGGCGGCGCAACGTTGGAAGTGCTTGAGGACAACTCCATTTTAGCCAGCGGTACCAATCCGGAGCAGGAAACCTACGAGGTTATTGTCGAACTGCCCCCCGGCAAATGGAGTGCTGTTCGATTGGAAGGGCTCACGCACGAATCCTTGCCAAGAAACGGGGTTGGCAGAAGTGATAACAGCAATGTCGTTTTGACAGATTTTTCGATGCACATCGCACCCCCTGTAGGCGGCACCTCTGGGCCCGATACCGCCTCGCGTGTAGAGGACACCTCTAGTAACGATTCCGAAGAATCGGCGCAAAGGGGTATCACCCCGCAAAGCGGGGATATACCCGTCACTGAAAAAGTCCCACAAGAGGATAAAGAACTCGGGACCGGGAAGTCCCTCCTACCAGGGGAGGATGCGTGGGCACCTATCCCGGTGGTTCACGCCTGGGCTGACCGTGAGCAGGTACTCGCTCCCAACAATGTTGGTGGTGTGATTGCAAATGCGATTGATGATAAACCAGAGACCGGATGGGCACTTGACAGAAGAAGCGAAAATCGGCAAGCCATCTTTCTCGTTGCTGCACCCTTTGGAAGGGAGGGCGGCAAGTTAAAAATTCGCCTCAAGCATGAGTATGACTTACGGCGGAAGCAGTTTGGTCGATTCCGGCTGGCTGCCACAGACGCGCCGACTATCTACCCCATCGCGTCCAAAATCACGTTAGGAGCCTGGCATGCCGCCGGGCCGTTTACGGCAGAACACGGTAATATCGCCTTCTACCACGTCTATGAACCTGAAACGCGAAACGTCAACACAAATAACACTTTTGAAGTGAACGGTAAAACTATCAAATGGGAGAGGCAGACACATTGGGTTGACGAACAGGTGCATAACGACATCGTTGGCGAAAATAGTGCCACCTACCTTTTCCGGAACATAGCGTCTATTACCCAACAGAAAGCCCTGCTGCACATCGGGAGCAACGATGCGCTAAAGGTCTGGATGAACGGCACGGAACTCCTCGCCAAAAACGTCCAACGGGATGTCGCGGCAGACCAGGAGCAAATTCAGGTGCACCTCAAGCCCGGTAACAACGCGCTACTCCTGAAAGTCGTCAACTATTCTGGCCCCTCCGGTTTCTACTTCCGCGTTGAAACCGATACCCCGATGGTGCCTGCAAACATTGTGGATATCGCAAGCATCGCCCGCGGCAAACGCGAGACGGGACAGCAAGCACAGCTCAGGGATTACTATCGGAAAAACATCACGCTTGATAAGACGGTAAATGAGAATGCGCACCGCGCCTTTTCGGATTTGAAAACGCTTTTTGCCGACTTAGCGAAGGTGCGACAGAAGCGGAATACACTGGACGCTTCGCTAACTACCACACTTGTGATGCAGGAGCGAGCAGAACCGCGCGGTGCTTACGTTTTAGCGCGCGGCGAATATCAACACCGAGAGGAACAGGTTCATCCGCAAACCCCGGCAGTGCTTCCCGCGATGCCAGAAGATGCGCCACCGAATCGTCTCGGTTTTGCCAAGTGGTTGCTTTCACCGGAACATCCGCTTACCGCTCGTGTCGCGATTAACCGATTTTGGCAAAATGTCTTCGGCACCGGTATTGTGGAAACTGCAGAGGATTTCGGTACGCAAGGCAAGCCGCCCGTGCATCCAGAACTCCTCGATTGGCTCGCCACTGAATTTGTCGCCTCCGGTTGGGATGTCCAAACGATGCTCAAGCTGATGCTTACGTCTGCGACATATCGGCAGAACTCGCGGGTTACGCCTGAAAAACTGGCACTTGATGCAGACAACGTGTTGCTCTCCCGCAGTCCAAGGTATCGGCTAGATGCCGAAACCGTGCGCGATAATGCCCTCGCTGTCAGCGGTTTATTGTACGCCCACATCGGCGGCCCGAGTGTCAAGCCACCGCAACCCGATGGGCTCTGGAAAGCGGTTGGGTTTACCGGTTCCAATACCGACACATTTGTTCAAGATACGGGACGTGATAAGGTGTATCGCCGCAGTTTCTACACATTCTGGAAGCGCACTGCACCGCCCCCGCAGATGAATATCTTGGACGCTCCGTCACGTGAAGCCTGCACAATTCGCCGTGAACGCACGAACACGCCCATGCAGGCGTTAATGCTGATGAACGATCCGCAGTTCTTTGAAGCAGCGCGCGCTTTCGCAGAGCGAACCATTAAGGAAGGTGGCGAGACACCGCAAGCGCGCATCGCCTACCTCTTTGAGATGGCTACTGCCCGCCTCCCGAAACCGATAGAAGAAGCATTGCTGCTGGAGACGTTCCAAGCCCACTCTCAGGAATTTGAAGCCGACCCGGAAGCAGCCAAGCAACTTATTGAGGTCGGTGAATCGGAACCTGATGAAACCTTAGATGCAATCGAAGTCGCCGCATGGACGATGATTGCGAACCTCATCCTGAATCTTGATGAAGTCCTGAACAAAGGGTAATCATCGCCGCGGCCCCTCTGTCATCTTTCAGAGAACCGCAATGCAGAGAAAAAAAGTCTTTTTTGGCGAAGCTTGCAAGTTTCCAAAACTTGCTATTCAAAAGCGCTTGACTTTTTCCTGCGAATGTTGTTATATATGTCTAGAAAATTAGACATATTCAGTTGTTCTGTAGCCTTTCTTCGGGACATTTGTATCGTCCGCAATCAAAAATGCCTATCATCCGATATTCAGACGCTATCGCGATGCCACCGCGACATCAGGCGCATCCGCGATGCAGACAACAGAAATAAGGAGGACACCCCATGGACCCAGTTAAAGAATATCTAAATCTTGAAACACGTCGCCAATTCTTTGGCAAATGTGCGTCAGGACTCGGCGGCGCGGCACTCGCATCACTGCTACCGAACGTCGTTGTCAACGCACTCGACAGTCAAGCAAAACCGAGATTTGGAGGTTTACCAGAACTGCCACACTTTGCACCCAAGGCGAAACGGGCTATCTACCTGTTTATGTCTGGCGCACCTTCGCAACTGGATCTGTACGACTATAAACCGAATATGGGGGAACTGTTTGATACAGATCTCCCGGAATCTGTCCGTATGGGGCAACGCCTCACGACGATGACCTCGGGACAGGATAAGTTTCCTATCGCACCCTCTATATTTGAATTCAAGAAATATGACAACGGCGGCGATGGCGTATGGATTAGCGAGTTGTTACCACATACCGCGTCCATGGTGAAAGACCTCGCGATTATCAAGACGGTACACACCGAAGCGATTAATCACGATCCGGCTATCACCTTCTTCTGTACCGGTAATGAAAGCCCCGGCAAACCGAGCCTTGGGGCCTGGCTGAGTTATGGGCTCGGCAGTGAAAATAGAAACCTGCCCGCTTTCATTGTAATGAATGCTACATGGAGCGGCCCAAAGGGCGCGCAGGCACTCTACAATCGCCTCTGGGGTTCCGGGTTCCTCCCATCGGAACATCAAGGCGTGCTACTCCGCAGCCAAGGCGACCCGGTGCTTTTCCTCTCGAACCCGCAAGGTGTCAATGAGAAAACAAGGAAACGGATGTTAGACACCCTCGTTGAACTTAACAAGGAGCTCTACGAGGAGGTAGGCGATGCAGAAACACATGCACGCATCTCACAATACGAGATGGCATTCCGCATGCAGACAAGCGTCCCCGAACTTACGGACCTGTCGCAGGAGCCCGAACACGTGCTGGAAATGTATGGGCCCGAGGTCAAAACCCCTGGCACAGTTGCCAACTGTTGCATCCTCGCACGTCGGATGATGGAACGCGATGTTCGCCTTGTCCAAATCTTCCACCGCGGCTGGGACCAGCACGGCGACCTGCCGAAGAACATCCGCAACCAGGCGCGCGACATCGACCAGCCCTCGACTGCGCTTGTGCAAGACCTCAAGCAACGCGGCATGCTCGACGAAACCTTAGTTGTCTGGGGCGGCGAGTTCGGCCGCACCGTTTATTGCCAAGGTAAACTCAGCCAGGATAACTATGGGCGCGACCATCATCCCAAATGCTTTACGCGCTGGATGGCGGGCGGAGGCATAAAGGGGGGTGTCGTCCATGGCGAAACCGATGACTTTAGCTACAATATCGTGCGCGACCCTGTCCATGTTCGGGACATAAATGCTACGATTCTCCACCAACTCGGCATCGACCACGAAAGGTTAACGTTTAGGTTCCAAGGACTTGACCACAGGTTAACAGGTGTTGAGGAAAAAGCGCGTGTCGTTAATGAGATTTTGGCGTAAGTAGTTCGCTGTGCTTCAAGACAAACGGGATTCAGGTTTTCAGTGGTGGGTTGTTAGCTGTCATAAGCCTCAGAAGCCTCTTGTACTGAAAACCGAGTACCGAAAACCGACAACTAATACTATGCAAATTTACCATAATGCTGAACAGACGCTTGATGCGAACACCTTCCTCTCCATTTTGCGGGCCGATTATGAAGGCGTGTTTTTGACAAATTGTATAATTGAAGGAGCAGTTGTCTTTTCAGCTGGCACCGCAGCGGATGCCGGGGAACAATGCATCGTTGATAAGGAAATCGTTTGCATCGGGTGCACGTTTAAAAACGTCATCAGATTCGACAAAACGCTCTTCCAAAAGGAGGTGTTTTTCGGGAGTTCGGTTTTCCAAGACGGTGTTCATTTCCGAGAGGTTGTGTTTCAAAATTCCTGCGACTTCGGGGAATCGGAGTTTGAAAGCACAGTTATTTTTCGCGGGGCAGTCTTTCACGACAAAGCGCACTTTTGGCAAACGCGATTTGAGAAGGTTGCCGATTTCAACGAGGCGCAATTTTGTGATAACGCGGTTTTTGGAAATGCTATGTTCCAAGATGCCGCGCATTTCAGTCGCACATTTTTCGGTAAAGCGTCAGACTTCACGGAAGCACAGTTCGCCGAAACCACAACCTTCAATCACGCCAGATTCCTCGGAAAGCTGGATTTTACTTCCGCACGCTTTGCTATTGCGGCATCTTATAGGGACATAAGCTACACGCCAGACACGGTAGCGCAATGGCTTTACAACAAGCGAAAACGGCAGTCTGAACAGCCAACTGAATTCTATTTGGATAGTGAAAATGTGAACGAGGTCTCAAATCCGTTTTTCAAACGTTACGTAGGGGATCAGCAGTTCATCCGTGCTTTCAAAGCGAAGAATCCGTTTTGGGGGCAAGTTTGGAGATGGAGTTCGGATTATGGACGCAGTTTAGGACTTTGGGCCCTGTGGTCACTGCTCATCGCGCTGTCCTTCGCGCTCTTGTATATGCCTGTCCCGACATGGTTCCCAAAATGGATGCGGGAAGTGGTGCCCCAATTTCATCAGGCAACTGGGACCGAGATGGGGCACCCCTTAACGTTTTGGAAATCTTTTTACTTCAGCATTGTGACTTTTACCACGTTGGGGTTCGGAGATGTCGTCGCAGACAATACCTCAGCCCGCATTCTCGTCACCCTTGAAGTCATCCTGGGATATATAATGCTCGGCGGGTTAATCAGCATCTTCGCCAATAAACTTGCTAGCCGGAGCTAAAAAACAATATCGCCAGGTGGTATTTGCCCCTGCGAGCGGGGGTTGGTACCCTCATGCGTGATTCATTGCACTATGCACGCACAATGAAGTGCGCGACTGCGAACCTACATCAGTTGTTCGTGCTGCGGAGATACTATGCCCAAACTCGTTGTGAAAAACTTCATGAATATCCGCTGCGCTGAAATTGACATGGCTAAAAACCTTGTTGTTTTTATCGGCGAGCAAGCAGGCGGAAAAAGCACGCTCGCGAAACTGCTCTACTTTTTTCGAGAAGTTATCCGTGACATCCGGCGATTCGTCCGGAAAGTCGATTTTCATCCCGATGATGTGCTGCCGAAACAAAACCTGTCAAACGAACCGCATCTGTCACTGGTGTTCCGCGACCAAATTGTCCGTAAATTTCGTCTGTTTTTTGGCACTCCCGCGCCCTTGGGGCATTTTGAAATCACCTACCACTATACAGAAGAAAGTTCCCTCACACTCACTTTAACGGACGATGGAATACTCCGCGCTGAACTACCCGCTGTTATGGACGAAGTTAACGACTCTTATAAAAAATTAAAGCAAGAGTTGCTCGATTTTGCCTTCCAACCAGGGAGCGATAGCACAGAGGATACCGAAGAGTGGGGAAGCCTATCGGATAAAGGCTCCAAACGACTCTTTTTTGCGATTAAACTGGGGAGTGGCGTTAGCCGCATTGTTGATAAGTTAGCCGGTACGTATTGCGAGAGCGTTTTCATTCCAGCGGATAGGAATATCGCCGTGAACTACCCGGATGCCTTTAAAAGAATCTTTTATGGCGGTGTAAAAGGTGACATCCTCGCGCGCGACAAGGCACGCCGAACTTATCCGGCAGCGAACCTCTATGTCATGGCACGCTATCTCGAAAAAAACGAGGAACTTCTTGCTATCTTTAACGCTGCCGATTTTCGGGGGCTTTTTGCGGAGAGGGCTAAGAGTGAACCCTCGGAAGTTGATGAAGATTTGATGGAACTGCTCGTAGAAAAGATTTCTCACATCTTAACGGGCAAATATGGGCATGTCAACGAGAAAAAAGCACTCGTCAGTCAGCCAACAGGGGAGGGCGCGATTTTCTTAGAAAACGCATCCACAGGGGAGCAAATCGTCACACGGATTTTACAAGATATTTTCATAGGCATACTTTACAACGATTCCCTTTTTCGCATAATTGAAGGCCCGGAAGCATACCTATACCCGACAGCGCAGAAGCATCTCCTTGAAATCATAGCCTTGATGCTCAATGAGATTGAGAGCCAGGTTGTTATCACAACCCATAGCCCATATCTGTTGGCAGTGCTAAAAAATCTTTTAATTGCAAAGCCCCTTTCAGAAAAAAGCCCAGAGGCTGCCGCCAAGATGGCAGCACGCATCCCGAAGGAATGTTGGTTAGATGCCGATGAAGTCGCTGTCTACCATCTTAAGGATGGCATCGCTTATTCTATTCTTGATCCAAGCACGGAACAGGTGCTACCAAACCCGCTTGCCGAACTCTTGGAAGAACTCTCGCTCGACGCAGAGCAGCTATAAATGTGAGTTTTGTTGTGGATATATGTAGGAGGGGTTGAACGGGAAAAACAGGTGGTAACAACGATGGAGAAATGAGTCGATTGGGTTGAACGAAGTGAAATCCAACACATAATTGCACTTACAACAAGGAGTCTCTTTGTGCCAATCAGAACGTTACAAACCTTTTTCACTGTTACCCTCATAACCATCGCCTTCATAACACACGTGCCAGCACAGGATGCCTTGGAGAGTGCTGCACGTCCGTCCCCGCCGACAGATTATTTCGAGTACATTACCCTGTTTTCAGATGGGAGAATCACGCGCTTTACACAGATGCCGATTCAGGTGTACATTTCGCCTGTCCTCAAAGAAACCCCGTACTTGGCAGCAATCCGCTATGCGATGCAGGAATGGGAAACCGCCACTGTAGGCGGGCCCTCCCGGGCCCGACTCCGCTTTGAAGAAACCGAAGTGCCAGCGCATGCTGACATCCGTGTCAGTTGGGGGTACAGTAACTTCATGAATATTCTGGATACTCGGCTTGGCAGCGCGGAGTTAACGCGTTTAGGTGACAGCACACAAACCGATTTCGCTCAGGAGATGGCGGCTTTTAATATCACTGACGGGGAGGCACGCAACACGCGTAAAGAATTCAAGGTCGAAGTTGTCCTTATGCTTGAAGGATACGGGACTGTGGGTGAACTGTCGCAGGAGGAGATGCGAACGGTATGTCTCCACGAATTCGGACACGCGATTGGGTTGTGGGGACACAGCCCACACCCTGGCGATGTCAGTTATCCTACGGCGACCGCGCAGCGGCCAACAGCACGCGATATAAACACGTTACGGAGACTCTATAACACACCGCTCAATACGCCACAGCACGAACTCGCTATCAACGCCCTGAAAACCGAGATTCAACGGAAACCGAAGGATTTGCGCGCTCACTACCTGCTTGGCACTGTCTATTTTGACAGGGCGCACTTGGGATTTTCTATCAGACCTTGGGCACCTACAGGGACAGGCGAATCATCGGGCGATTTGGAAAATGCGATTGCCTGTTTTCAGGCATGTCGCCGCCTTGATGCCAACTTTCAGCCGGCAATAGAGAAACTGCTGCAAGCCTACCAAGAGACCGGGAAAACCACTGAAGCGATTAACCTCCTGCAGAAACGGGCGGCACAAAAACCGTCGCCAGCAGACTATAACACCCTCGGCATCTTCTATTATGGCAAAAAAGAGGTGGAACAGGCGATGCATGCCTTTGAGAACGCCCTTGTGCTGGCACCCTATCACAAAGCCGCAAGACGAAACCTGCATCAGCTCCTCCGCGAGAAGGCATTCAAAGCGTTGGCGGCAAAAGATTTTTCCACGGCTACCGAGGCTTTTGAAAAGGCACTGCATATCAAACCCCTTGATGCACCCACCTATCAACTGATGGGAAACGGGTACGCCCAAATTGGGAAGTTCGAAAAGGCGATTGAGCACTACCTGAAAGCCATCAAAATTAATCCCGTTGACCCGTTAACCCAACAGAATTTAGCGCAATGCTATAACAACTATGGCGTGATGTTGCGGAACCGTGAGAAATGGGATGAGGCCATCGAGGCCTATCGGAATGCTTTGCAGTTGATGCCAACGCTCCACATCGCACGAACCAACCTAAGCGATGCCTTCTGGCAAAAGGCCAACACCTATCGAGAAGCCGGACAGATAGATGAAGCTGTGGACGCTTATCTTGCGTTGCTGAAACTCCGGCCAAACGACACGCATATCTACAGCCTGCTCGGGGAGTTATATCTCAAAAAAGCGGATTTTTCGTACCGTTCAGCCTCGGAAGTTTCTGAAGGCCCCGACATCCAGGGGAAAATCTCGTCAGAGGCTTCTGATGCAAATTCATTCTATTCTGCCGCGCTGTCTGCATTTCAAAAGGTTTACGATGCTGAACCCACCGCGGAGCACGCACTGCATAACCTCATCGCTGCCTATCATCACTACGCTCGAAGCCTCATTCAACAGGAACGCTATGCCGAATCCATTCAGCTACTTGAAGAGGCACTTCGTCTCGTGCCAAAAATGCCGAGTGGCAATTTTCCTGGCTATGCTGCCGCGCGTCTCAATCTCCGTTTGAGTCTCGCGCATGCGTATCAGAACACAGGGGATTACCAGCGTGCCGCTGCGGAATTAGCGAGCGTTTTGGCGCAAGAGCCTCGCAACCCACAGGCAAAGGTGGAACAGATTAACCTCCAGATCCGCCGTGGAAACGAACTGATGCGGCAACGAAGTTACGCTGCAGCCCTCGCTGAATTTGAGGCGATTCCTGAACCGGCGCGCGATATTGAGATTTACAACATCATCGGCTATCTCTACCTTGTACAGGGCGAATATCTGCCAGCATTTGCGGCTTTTGAAACAGTGCTCCAGAAAGATGCCATTAACATGCCTGCTTATAGGAATCTGTTATCGCTTGAATCGCAGCTTGTCCGGCGGCGTTCCGCGAAAACAAAAGGCGGCCTTTTCGTCAAGGTACACTGCACCCTTGCAATATGTTTGATGCACCGAAAACAACCCGAGGCCGCCCTTGCCAAATACGAACAAGCGAAAAATAGCAAATCAGCGACGCACGCGCCGCTTCTATTTGACACAGGGATGCAATTGGTAAGAGGATTTCAGGCACAAGGGGATATAGTACGCACCGCAAAGCTCCGGCAGTGGCTGAAAGAACTCACCGACGATTTCAGCCATCTGCTTGAGCGTTAGCATGTAACGTTCGTTTATGGGCGGACTGCTTGTAGGCGAGGTTTCCAACCGCGCCGCTGTGCTGCTTATGCAAAAAAAAAAGGGCCGGGCAAACACGCCCGACCCGAGTGGCAAGGAGCAACGCCTACGCTAACGGTTACCGCCTCGGTTTCGTTCGCCCCCGCCGCCACGCCAGCGGTTCCTGCGGTTTTTCTGTTCCGCCTGCCGTTTCTTCGTTAATTCGTTGAGTTTCGTCATCTGCTCCTCAGTCAAAACCTCTTTGAGTTTCGCTTGGAATTCAGGCCCGACTGTCGTCATAAGTTTCTGCATTTCAGCCATAACCGTTCGCATATCGCCGGACGCTCGCAATTCTTTCATTTTCATTTCAAATGTGTAGCGCGTCGCTTGATAGATAGGACGTGCTTTAACGAGCGTCTCGTCGTCAACTTTCACGGCAAACGTCAAGTCTACCCAAGAATTATCGACAATGGACACGGGATTTACCATCTCCATCATGCCACGGTTGCCACGGTCGCCACCACGATTTCCACGTTCACTCTGTGCATTCCGGTCCGGCCGCTGTGCTGACGTTGCATGTTCAAAAACGAAAACACCAACTATTGCGATTGCCGCGATTGCGCTGAGCACAAACCATTTCTGCTTCATTTTCATTTCTCCTATCGGAATTTTAATTTTCAAAGCCTCAGAAGACTCCAACGAGATTTTTTTCTTATGGATTACGTCAGGAAACTGCTGATGCTAATATACAAATCTGTGAACGCCACTTGAACCGCTCTGTGGGACTTATACATTTCTAGTCAAACCTGTTCAAATCTAACAGGTTCTTCCATCAGTTGCCACACTTCCTGCTTCATCTGCCATCGCCTACCAGTGTAGGGCTTACATAGCATCCACAGGCGTTTAACGTCTCGGCTAAGCTGTCCGCGACGTGTCGTAACGATTGTTCGTGTCGTCTCAGATGCTGTAGTGAGACGTTGTTGGCTAGGGGTCTCACGTAGGTGTTATCGCCACCTCCACCGTCGGCTCTGCAGTCGCATTGCCAACTCTTAATCCGCAGGTGGTATTCGCCCTGCTTTGCAGGGTAAATACCTTTTTCACGGGGGGTAGGCCTGTTCAGCGTGCCACTTCGCATCGTGCAGTAGGAAACGCTACTAACGCTCCATTCACCATCCTCTGTATCTGTCAGATAAGACGACCTCTTTCAGATAGATTTGATTACATTTGTCAAGATTTGATTACATTTTACGCCACTGCACCGAACCCTCAATCAATTTCCTTCTCTCAAGGACGTTTCCATTTCGTTTTCGCTTCTTTAGTCAGATCTGTTCAGAAAAGGTTCGCTTTTTTCCTTATTTTTTTCATTCTTGGCAAAATATGTAACGTATATGCTATAATAGAGAGAAAAGGGAGGGGCACATGGATTGGAAAAACGCACTGCCAGACATCGTAACACACCCGAGTTCACGGCTCCGTTTCGGGGAACCGCTGGCCAAACATACCTTTTTTGGCATTGGGGGCGAAGCGGCGGCCTACTTTGAAGTGGGTACATTAGCAGAATTGGCAGCAGTGGCACATTTTCACCGCCAGTGGGAAGTCCCCGTTGCAATTATCGGGCGGGGCTCAAATATGCTGGTGAGTGACACTGGATTCAACGGGATTGCTGTCCGGCTAATCGGTGAATTAGCGAAGTTAGAGATTGATGAAAACGCAAACGCGGTTTCAGTAGGAGCGGGGGTTTCGCTGCCGCGGCTCTCAAAATCAATGTCGCAACGCGGCTTGAGCGGTGTCGAATTCACCCTCGGCATCCCCGGTGCAGTCGGCGGTGCGCTGATTATGAACGCCGGCGCATGGGGAAGCAGTTTCGGAGATGTTGTCACGAACGTCACGGTGATGAACGATACTGGTGCCCTCACCGAGCTAAGCCACGCCGAAGCACAATTTGAATACCGACACAGCGGATTGAGTGCCTACTTCTGTGTGACAGGCGCGACCCTTTCTCTTGAACCCGGGGATGTTGAGACAGTAACGGCGCAGATGCAAGCGTTCTACAAGCAGAAAATCGCAACACAACCCTTTGCCGAAGAGAACGCGGGATGCATATTCAAAAATCCGCCCGGCGATTCTGCAGGAAGACTGATTGACGAATGTGGCCTGAAAGGCTACCGTATCGGCGGCGCGGAGGTGTCAACCGTTCACGGGAATTTTATCCTGAATGTTGACAACGCGACGGCGGCAGATGTGCTAAATTTAGTTGCACACATCCAAACACAGGTGCGCGAAAACACAGGGCTATCTCTCCAAACAGAAGTAAAACGTTTGGGCTTTGATGAAGCGCATTAGCGGCTTCTTGTAGGACTTCTTCCTCTAAGGTCGGATAACCGTGCCATCCATTCGGCGCACCGGTGCCCAGCCACCATTGAGTGGGTGTTCTGGGAACGGGAATCTTGCCGCGAGTTCCTCGTTGACATCAATGCCGAGTCCTGGGGCTTCGCTTGCCCAATAACAGCCGTCGCGAATCTCAGGGCAACCTGGGAAAACCTCTTTGGTGTTTTCGCCGAAGACATGCTGTTCCTGAATACCGAAGTTATAGCACGCTAAATCCAGGGCAACATTAGCCGCATGCCCAACGGGTGAGACATCGCCGGGCCCGTGCCATGCAGTGCGTATGCCGAAGAATTCGCAGAGCGCTGCAAGCTTACGGGCAGGGCTGATGCCACCGATTTGTGAAATATGCACCCGGATAAAATCGATAAGCCGGTCTTTGATAAGGTGGACGTATTCATTGGGATTGTTGAAGAGTTCGCCCATCGCAATGGGAATGCTGGTCTGCTGGCGCATGAGCGGGAAATAGTCAACATCCTCTGGGGCAAACGGGTCTTCAAGGAAAAAGAGGTTATACGGTTCTAGTCCCTTGGCGAGATTGATCGCTTGGATAGGTGGGATGCGTTCATGCACATCGTGGAGGAGTTCTATTTCGTCCCCAAGCTGTGTGCGTAGGTGCTCAAAGAGTTTGATGACGGTGTTGACATAGGGTGTCGGTTCAAACGCTGGTGAGCCGCGTCTGCCACCGCCTGCACCATAGGTAGAATAGCCCGGTATTGCCACCTGTGCGCGTACATAGCGATAGCCTTGTGCCATATAACGGCGGATGCTCTCCGCTACCTCCTCGACAGTGCCCCCGCCTGCATGTGCATAGAGCGTCGCAGCCTCACGGCATTTGCCGCCAAGCAGTTGGTAGACAGGCATGTTGGCCCGTTTGCCCATGATGTCCCACAGGGCAATGTCCACACCACTGAGCGCGTTGTTCAACACCGGCCCATTTCGCCAATAGGAGCTGACAAAACTGGTCTGGAAGATGTCTTCTATGTTTCCAGGGTCCTTCCCGATAAGAAAGGGTTTTAGATATTCATCAACAGCGGTTGCAACGGCGAGGGGGCGTTGTGTAAACGTTGCACAGCCGATTCCGTATAAGCCGGAGTCACTCGTTTCAATTTTAACAACGACAAGCCGAATCCCATCGGGCGCGGTCAAAACGGTTTTAACGTTTGTGATTTTCAAGGTGGTAACTCTCCCTATTCCATAAGTGGATTGTGGCGTTGGTATAAAACCTACCGGTGTCTCAAAATAAGATTCTGATATGCATCAACGCTGGCCGAGAAATGTGGCGGTATGACAGTCGTCGCGCTAAATTCTGTCACAATCGCCGGCCCCTCAAACTGATTGCCGGGGCGCAACGCCTCGCGGCGGTAAAAATCGGTTGGGTGGGCTTTCCGGTCAAAGAGCACAGGCTTTTGCGCAACGCGCGCATCAGCGGAAACCTCGGCATCTGTGAAGGGCTCAGCATGGAGTGTCGGCTTTTCGGTTTCGCCAATAGCAGTAAGCCGAAGGTTCACCACCTCTACTGTTGCCTCGGGGCGGGCATAGCTAAATCGTTGTGCATGCGCGGTGTGAAATTCATCGCAGTAGTGGTGCTCTCCGAATCGCGACACGCTGTGCTGGGCATAAGGGATATTGAGTTCATAAGATTGCCCTTCATAACGCATATCAAGCGAACGTTCGATTTTGAGCTGCGCTGGGGCGAACCCTTCTGTTTGCATATCGCTTTCTGCTTGGGCTAACAGTGTGTCAAAGCCAGTGTTCAACCGTTCAAGTAGATGGAGGGTACTGCCCTCGTCTTGTTTTTCAAACTTCCACAACACTGTCTGCGAGTAGTCTTTGATGACATCTGCGAAGAGCATGCCGTAGGCAGAGAGCAAGCCGCCGTTTGGTGGAATAAGCACCGTGTGGATGCCGAGGTTTTCCGCCAGAAAGGCAGCGTGCAATCCCCCTGCACCCCCGAAAGAGACGAGGGTGAAATCGCGCGTATCAAAGCCACGTTCGACGGAGATGACTTTGATAGCGCGTTCCATTGTGGCGTTGGCAACCTTGAGAATGCCATCTGCCGCTTGCAGGGGCGAGATGCCAAGACGCGACGCGAATTTTTCAATGTAGGTGCGTGTCTCATCGGAGTCAAGGGACATCTGCCCGCCTAAAAACTGCGTAGGTGCAATGCGCCCTAAGAACAGGTTTGCGTCCGTTACCGTGATGTTTTCTCCCTGTTTGCCATAGCAGATGGGGCCTGGAGCTGCCCCCGCGCTCTCCGGCCCGACGCGCACTGCGCCTCCCGAATCTATAGTTGCAATGGAGCCGCCACCCGCACCGACGGTGTGAATGTCAATCAACGGCACCTTGATTGGAAGCCCGCTGATTATGCTTTCAGTAGTCATCGAGATGCCGTTATTACACAAGCTGACATCCGTGGAGGTGCCGCCCATATCAAACGTAATGATCTGTTCGTAACCGGCTGTTTTGGCGACGTGATACGCACCGATGACACCCCCAGCAGGCCCAGAGAGCACAGTGCGGATGCCTGCCGATTCACCTCCGTATAGCAAGTTTTCACGCTGGCCTCGGTCTGGCAAGTTTTCAGCGTGCAGCTGAAAAATTCTCGCAGAAATACTGCCCCCGTTAGAGAGCATCAAGCGTAACGACGTGGTGAACTGTTCAGGCTCCATTTCTTCTTGCGTCAAAGCCCTCTGACGAGATTTGCCTGTTGATTCCTGTGCCGCAGAAATTAGAGGTGCTGAACCATGTAAAAGTGTTGAAAGGTGTTTTTCCAAGGTGGGGCGGATATAGGCGTTGGCAACGGTAGTACTGAAACGTGCATACTCGCGGTATTCGGGTAGGATTTGGTGTGAACACGAAATCGGTATCTCAAGCGTTTCGAGGTGTTTGGCAACAATCTGCTCGTTTTGGGGATTCACGTAGGAGAAGAGAAAACAGATGGCGATGGCATCCAGTTCCAACGTGGCGAGTTGTGTTGCGAGCGCGTCTAACTCACTGGATTCAACCCCGGTCTGGATGTCCCCTGTGTACAAGGTTCGTTCTGATAGACCGAAGCGTCTGTTGGCAGGGATGAGCGGTGCAGGACGTTCAGCGAAAAAATCGTAGAGGCTTGGACGCGCCTGCCTCCCGATTTCTAAAACATCTTCAAACCCTTTCGTCGTGACGAGGGCAATGCGTGCCCCCCTGCGTTCAAGGAGCGCGTTCGTTGCCACCGTCGAGCCGTGGACAATCTCCAACTCAGGGTAGGCACAAGGCGCTACCCCTACGATGTTGTGCAAGCGCAATATTTCGCCCAGGCCTCGTATCACGGCGTGTGCGGGATTTTGCGGCGTAGACAGCACTTTGTGCGTGAATAAGCCACCGTTGATGTGCATCACGATGTCTGTGAAGGTGCCGCCGGTATCAACACCAATTTTCTTCATGAATTCTCCACCTCCTCTCTTCCATATCTGTTCAAGGGTAGGCACAAGGCACTACCTCTACGATTCTTCTCCTTCCAATGCCTACACAACCACATTTTTCGGCGTGCCTTCCAAAAAAGCGATGATATTGTCAACCGCGCCTTCGTTAAGAAGGGCGACACCTTCCGGGGTCATATCCGCGCAATGCGGTGTCAAAATCACTTGCTCGCATGTTAGCAGCGGATGGGCGGCATCGGGTGGTTCTGCATCGTAGACATCAATAGCGGCACCGCCGAGATGCCCACTGTTTAAGGCACCGACGAGCGCACCCGTGTCTACTATTTGCCCCCGCGCAACGTTAATTAAAAGCGCGTTCGGTTTCATCAATCCCAGTTCGCGAGCACCGATAAGGTGGTGACTGTCCGCTGTCAGTTTGACGTGCAGACTGACGACATCGGCGGTACGGAGCAGTTCTTCAAAAGAGACATATTGAATCCCCAGTTGTTTTGCGCGTTCGGGAGAAGGATGATACGTCCATGCGATAACGTTCATCCCGATGGCTCGTCCGAGGCGTGCCATCTCTGCGCCTATGTGCCCCGTGCCGATAATCCCTAAAGTTTTGCCTTGCAGATAGACGTTATCCATGCGGGGCCATCCGCCGGCTTTCATAGCGGCAGTCAGGAAGGCGGCGCGTTTGGCGAGGGCGAACATCAAGCCAAAACTGTGTTCTGCTACAACCGGAGCCGTGCGACCGGGTTGGTTGCAAACGGTAATACCGCGCTTTTTTGCCTCATCAAGCGCAATCATATCGGTGCCGATGGAGCAGAGCGAGATTAACTTAAGTTTGGGCAGATGCCGTAAGATGTCTGCGGGCCACTTAACAAGCCCACGTGAATTGATGAGGATATCTGCATCTTCGGCCCGGTGGAGCTTCTCCTCGGCAGTCTCCGGCCGGTCGGTGTAGAGCACAACGTCGCCATAAGGTTTCAGGCGTTCCAGATGCGGTGACGCCTGGATTTGCGGTGGCGCATCACCGGGGACAACAATTTTGAGTCGGTTCACAAGTTGTTCCTTTTTTGGGGTAGGCACAAGGCACTACCCCTACAAGTCTCCAATCGTGCGTTTTCGTTCCACCAGTATAGACAACTGCATGCCCTGCTTCTAATAATGCCTCAGCCACATTGATAGGCACGCCTTCTTTGACACAGATGACATTCGCGACGATTCGACCGGCATATTTATCAGGCTGCGGATGCTGAATGATGAATCCGAGGGGGCTATCCTCTTCGCTGCTTTCGAGGAGGAGTTGTTTGAGAAAGTCTGTTGCGGCTTCAGCACGTTCTTTTTCCGCTTGAATGGAAGCTTCGGTGCGCCCTGCGCGAGTCGGACGTTTTTCAGGTGCGTCTATTCCTGCTATTCTAATGTCTGTGATGCTATAAATTCCATCGACACGACGTTCAATACCGGGCCAGAGTGTCAATCGTTCTTCACTTATCCTGGGTGGCGAATGAAACGGGTAGATTTGGACAGACACGTCTTGAATCGTGTCACCATCGTAGACGTTGTCAATATTATCAATCGTACCGTAATAGATTGGCTCGCTGCCACCGGGAAGCAGAATATCAGAAGTTTCACAGCCTGCAAGCCCCAAGTACAGCAGAGAAATTAAGGTTATTTTGGCTAAAATTAAGGTGCGCGATAATAAAAACATAACACTCTGCAAGCGTAGACAGCACGGCGGAGCAGCCTACTACTTTCTAAAAACACTGATGGTACAGCGCAACTATATCTTCGGCTGAGGCTTGACGCGGATTGTTTGCAGGACTCCCGCTTGCGATAGCATCTTGCGCCATCTGTTCAACGGCCCCCTCAAATTGTTCCCTGTCAATGCCGATTTCGCCCAAGCGCGGCATCTGAATATCGGTGACGAGCCTTTCCACCGCAGAAACCGCTGCATCCGCTTGGTGCATCGGCGATAGTCCATCAATCGGTTCGCCCATCGCACGGGCAATATCTGCAAAGCGCGCCGGCGCGCCGACAACACTAAACGCCATCACATCAAGGAGCAGCACAGCATTTGACAATCCGTGATGGATGTGAAAGTACGCACCGATCGGACGTGACATCCCGTGAACCAAAGCCACAGACGAATTGCTGAACGCCATACCGGCGATAGACGCGCCGAGCATCATATCGGTTCGCGCCGATATGTTTTCGCCATCTGCCCACGCCTGCCGTAGAGAACCCGAAATCATCGCAATTGCCTTCAATGCGAGCGCGTCGGTTATCGGTTGGGCGCGTTTGGAGACATAAGCCTCTATTGCATGCGTCAACGCATCAACGCCTACTGCCGCGGTCAGGTGCGGCGGGGTTGTATGGGATAGCAGTGCATCCACTAGGGCAACGTGTGCGAGTAGACAAGGACTACTCAGCATCATCTTGACATTCCGCTCGGTGTCGGTGATGACGGTAACTTTTGAGACTTCGCTGCCTGTCCCGCCTGTCGTCGGTATCGCGATAAGGGGTGCCCCCGCATTCGGAATTTTATCCACGCCCATGTAGTCGGCAAAATCGCCTTCGTTTCTCAGTTTCATGGCGATGCCTTTTCCGCAGTCGATGGCACTTCCGCCACCGATGCTCACAATCACATCGCAGGCTTCGTCTTGGTATTGCTTTAACCCATCCTGCACGTTCTGCAACGTTGGATCTGGTGTGACATCAGAGAAGCATGAGGACGCTATCCCTGCATCGTGCAAATTTTTGGCAATCTTATCGGCGTATCCGATTTTGGCGATACCCGCATCTGTCACGATAAGTGCGTGTGTTGCGCCGAGTCGTTTCGCCTGTTCACCGACGTTCTCGGATGCCCCCGCGCCTGTAATTATCGTGGGTGGGAGTGTTAATATCGTAGGCAATTTTCAATTTCCTGTAAAGGTTTATTGTTCACCACAAGTGTGGAATGGGTTATAGCAACCGCTGAGGATAGGCACAAGGCACTACCCCTACAGGTGTGTCTCTGTCCATTCATCAACAATTACGTATCTCGTCGGAGTCTTTTTGGCTTTCCCCTTCACTAGTGCCGGAAATGCCGTACCCCTGTCAACACCATCGCCATGCCGTAAGCGTCCGCGGCCTCGATGACAGGCGAATCATTGACAGAACCGCCGGGCTGAATAATGGCACTAATCCCCGCTTCACCGGCAATTTCAACCCCATCGGGAAATGGGAAATAGGCATCCGAGGCGAGTACTGCCCCTTTCACCTTTTCGCCCGCTTTTCGGATAGCAATCATAGCGGCATCCACGCGGCTCATCTGCCCTGCACCGATACCGACGCTTTGCGTGCCTTGCGCAAGCAGGATGCAGTTGGATTTGACATGTTTGCATGCCTTCCATGCGAAAAGCAGGGATTTAATCTCTGCATCTGTCGGGGCACGCTGAGTGACAACCGCTAGTGCTTCCGCACTTAATTCGTGGACATCCGCGTCTTGCACCAGCACGCCGCCGGTGACGTTTCGGATTTGTAGAGGGCCAGTTACAGCACCCGGCGTGTGCCTCCTACTTTGCAGGAGTCCGGTGTCGAGAATCGGGCGACGTTTAACACGAGACAACGCATGCAACGCCTTCTCGGTATAATTCGGTGCGATAATCGCGTCAATTTTCACGCCTGATTTTGCTGCTTCGCGGATGGTGTTCGCTGTCTGAATTGTGACTTTGCGGTTTAACCCGACAATTGAACCGAAGGCAGAAGTCCGGTCGCATTCCAGCGCGTTCGTGAAGGCTTCCTGTAGGTTGTCAGCCGTGGCAAGTCCACATGGGTTGTTATGCTTGATGATAGCACATGCGGGCTGCGCGAAATCCTTGACAATCTCTAAAGCGGCTTCTAAATCGAGGATGTTATTGAAAGAGAGGGGTTGTCCACTCAGTTGATTTGCCCACGCAGCGCATGCCCCTGGGCTGGTTTCAGTTCTGTAGAAAGCGGCGCGCTGATGCGGGTTTTCACCGTAGCGGAGGGTGCGCGCCTTCTTGAAACGGAGCGCGAGCGTCTCTCCGAATTCGTCATCGGGTACCCCTGCACAATCAATTGCGCGACTCCGAACGGAATCCGAATTGGCGAGATAGGTGGAAATCGCGCTGTCATATTGAGCGGTGTGGGCAAATGCTGCTTTTGCCAATTCAAATCGCTGCGCCTCTGAAAGACAGCCATCGTTAGCATCTAAGTCTGCGATAATTTGAGGGTATTGGCTCGCATCTGTAAGGACTGCGACGTACCGATAATTTTTCGCTGCGGCGCGAATCATCGTCGGGCCGCCGATGTCGATGTTCTCAATCGCGTCGGCGAGTGTCACGTCCGGTGTGGCGACGGTCGCCTCAAACGGATAGAGGTTGCAGATTACCATATCGATGGGGGCTATGCCGTGTGCTTCTGTTTGGGCATTGTGCACAGAATTATCCCGCTCGGCGAGGAGCCCACCATGGATTTTCGGATGGAGTGTCTTGACTCTACCGTCCAGCATTTCAGGGAAACCTGTGTAGTCCGAGACATCCAGGATGTCGAGGCCCGCGTCTCGGAGGTGTTGAGCCGTGCCTCCGGTGGAGAGAATGTCTACACCGCGTTGTGCGAGGACGTTTGCTATCTCTAAAAGAGCTGTTTTGTCATAAACGCTGATTAAAGCACGTTCTATTTTTTTCACATTTCTTCCTATTTTTATGGTATGTTACCCCTGCTTTGCAGGGGCTAATACCCTAAAAAACTTGATAAGTGCAAGCGGAATACGCCACATCAAAGTTGAGGTTTAACGTATACACACTTACTCGATCCCTAGCTCTTTGAAAACCTCATCCATCAGAATTAGTTTCGCTTTTCCGGCTTCGTAATCGGCTATACGTCGATCGAACTCTTCGAGAAACTCAGGACGCATTTCCAGCCCCTCGTCTGCATCGTAGTGGTATTCCTCCAATGCGAGTTCCAAAAGTTCGTAGGCGACGAAAAACTCTCGAAACGCAACATCTAATTCGGCAAGCGGCGCATTCTGCTCCAACAACGCGAGGAAACGTTCGCGGACAGGGAATAGCTCCAAGTTGACGAGCATGCGTAACAGTTTTCTATATTCGTCCGGCGGCAGTTCCGATATTTTCTTCTCCGGCATCGCATCGCTTTCCTTATGAACCCCGGAGCGTCTGTACATCCGTTCTTCCAGGGTCGTCTTTCGGTTAGCGAGGATATATTCGCGATGCCGCTTTAGTTTCTTGGCGAGCGGTGTATGCGGTGCTAACCCTTCAAGTGGATTCGCCTCGTAGTTCTCAAGCAAAAAAGCGAGGCTTTCATAACCACAATAAAATTCACGGAACTCTGCCTCAAGTTTCTGTTTGTTCGCGGCAGAAGAGGCTTCGTTGAGCAGTGCCACAAGCCGCTCGCGCGCTGCGAAAATCTGATCGTTCACAAGGATATTCAGCAGCTCAAGGGCTTCAATGGGATGCATCTCTATAATATTTTTCATCTGTTTTTTTCATGTTCAGACTACGTATCGAGGGAATCCAAACCCATCGTTTGCAACGTGGCTGCGCGCCGGAATCTGCGCCCTGTCGGGAATGATTAAATCCATCTCTGAGGTATTTTCAATGACGGTGCCATCTCCGATGCGGACTGCTTCTCCGATGTAGATTTTACCGGGTGCCTCGGCGGCACCACGGATGGTTCCGATGACAACGGAAGAACCAATTCGGCATCGGGGCCCGGTTTCGACAAACCCGTATATTTCAGTGTTCGTGCCGACGGTGGAGTGCTCGGCAATCTGAACGGGACCGAGGAGACTCGTGTCGGTGCCGATCTCAACGAAGTCGCCGATAACGGGGTGCCGTTGTTTCACTTTGACGCTCAAGCCGCCGAGGGTACACGGGTAAATAACACATCCATAGCCGATAATGCCTGTTTGTCCCGTGGTTACGCCGCGATGCGGGTGCTCAAGGAAATTGGCATCGCCTATTTGCGTTTCTGGGTGCAAATCGGCTTGGTAGTAGCGTCCGCCGAGCTCCGAAATGGCACGCGGCAACAACGGGACCGGTGCCCTCTGGAGGTGTGGATTTCCTTCAGGGGATTCGCTTCGCGTCAAAGCGTACGCGACATCGTGGTAAAAAAGCACACGCCACCCTGGGTACGTACTGCCTACCAATTGGAGTTGATAATCCAGAACGGAGGCAAGATTCAAAGTGCCGAGGTAGTCTTGGTATGGTTCAAAGGTTCGTTCCTGAATGGCGGCATCAATTTGGGCGCGAAAGTTAAGGGCTGCGAGTTTTTCGCGAGAAATACCGGTGTGGAGAAGGTACGCATCCCAGACAGCCGGGTCTTTGAGGGAAGCAAATCGATTCCAGAGGGCCCGGCTTTTGAGCAGCGGCAGTTCCCAGAGGAGTGAAAAGGCGGTTTCAAGGGCGGTGCTCAGGTGTATTTCGTCTGTCGTAACAGCCAAAAAGGATTGCGCGACCATTGCATACAACTGATCCGCTACTTCTTCAATCGCCTCTGAGAAGTTCCGCTTTTGGTGGTGGAGATGCGGCGCATTGTGCGAACCGGGGGCGACGCACTCCAGCAGATTGCCGAGAACGGTTTCAAGGATATCCCGATTGACAAACCCGCGCCCGGAGCGTTGGGCTAACCCCTCTCGGCTCGTGCTGTCAATCCGTAGGACGTTCAACTCTGATTTGCTATAGATGGGACGGAGCCGTTCCAAGGTTTGGGTCAGCAGCGGCTTTTTTCGTTGTTCGTAAGAGGCATCAAAAAGCGTGGTTTCAGCCATATTGTGTTTCCGTTAAAGTCCAGTCTATCGTGACCCGGGGGTTCCCACCGCGGCAAAGTTGGAAGAGTGGGGGAAGAGACTCTTCTTCCATCCTTCTATCCTTCCAATTTTTCTGTCGCGAGCACAGCTTGCGCCTACCTTGTAAAAACTTCTTGGGCAGCGGTGCCCCCCGCGCCAAGTGGCGTATCGTAACCGATTTCCGCTAAACCTCTCTCGAAGGCGGAAATAGCGATGATAACATCGTTTTCATTCATCCACCCGAGGTGCGCAATCCGGGCGATTTTTCCACTCAAGTGGCTCTGTCCACCTGCATAAGTGATACCGTGTTTTTCGCGCATCAACTTGATAAACGCCTTTCCATCAATTTCTTCGGGCAAACGGATTGAGGTTAGCGTATTGGCTGGGGACATCGCGAAGAGCGGTAGCCCAATTGCCTTGATGGCACTTCGCGTTGCTACAGCCAAGCGGTTGTGACGTGCGATAGTGTTGCGGATGCCCTCTGCACAGATACGATTCAGGGCACATTGGAGCGCGGTGAGGAGGGTGATGGCGGGTGTGTAGGGCACCGAACCCTCCAACCCACTCTGATGTGCCTTTCGGAGGTCTAAGTAGTATTTCGGCAGGTTTGAACGCGCTACTGCGTTCCATGCACGACGATTCAGAGCAGCGAAGGCGAGCCCGGGAGGAGTCATCAACCCTTTTTGCGAGCAAGAGACTACCATATCCACGCCCCAATTGTCCATCTGCAAATCGTCTGCCCCGAGCGCGCTGACAGCATCGACAACTAACAACGTTGGGCGGTGTCGCGTCAAACGCGCGAGTGCCTCAATGTCGTGCAAAGCCCCCGTTGAGGTTTCGCAGAGCGTGGCGAAAACTGCTTTCACCTCGGGATGTGCGGTTAAGTGGGACTCAACTGCCTCCGGCGCAACAGAATTTCCCCAGGCAACATCAATTGGAATAATTTCAACTCCATACGCGGTGCAGATTTCGCCCCACCGCTCCCCGAATTTGCCGCTGCGAATTACCAGCACCTTGTCACCACAACACAACAGATTGGCGACCGCGGCTTCCATAGCACCGGTGCCTGACGTTGTTAAAAAAAGAACGTCATTCTCTGTTTGGAAGACGTGCTTGAGTTTTTGCAGAACGTCTTTAATTAGCGTTACAGCCGTTTCGCTCCGGTGGTAGTCGATGGGTTGTGCCATCGCCAACAACGCTTCGGGGGGGAGTGGCGTAGGCCCGGGTGTAAAGAGCAGACTTTTTTTCATGTATAGTCTCGGCGGGCGCGAGCCCCTTTTCAATAAGGGGCGCGCCCAAGAAGGGCAGTTACAAACCGCACCAAATGCTTATACAATACATCAGGCAGTACCGACAGCTAACACCGTTTTGCCTTCAACGTCGACGACAATCCATTCTTGGCTGAGGAGTTCACACAGGTTCATGATTGCGGTGCGTTGCCCTGCGCTATCCATCGGTACTTCAATAGTGAGTGTGGCGAATTCTTCTCGCTGCACTTCGCCATCTTTGTCAAACTTCATTGGGGTAATCTGAATCTTTTTCAATTTTGCATCCATGTTTTTCTCCTTTATTTACGTCTAATTATGTGTTGTCCATGAACGACGCTACATCAATACATTCCCCTTGGCGGCGGGCGGATTCCCACCCTGCCAAAACAGGTGCTAAAGAGAAGAGGCCATCGTGGTAATCGCTGTGCAATCGGCTTGCATCCCCGGTCTGAACAGCACGGATAAAGGTTTTATCTTGTTCCAACCACGGATCGAATTCGTCTGCCTGATATATCACGTCGCCGTTTACTTCGATTTTATCGTACTGATAAATTGCAAGGCAGCCGCCTTCATAAAAAACGGTAAACCATGGCTCGGCTTTTGGGCTTGGCCCGGCTGAGACAAAGCTGAGCGTCATCGTGGCCCCGTTGTCAAAGCAGTAATTAAAACAAGAAGACAGCGGATTTGCATAAGTTGGGCGTTCACAATAGAACGCTTGCGCTCGGGCAACGTTCAAGCCAGTCATAAACCGGCTGTAATCTGTTGCATGAACCCCCCAATCCAGGGCGCGCCCACCGGATTTGTCCATCTCAGCCCACCACGTTTTGGCTGCTCCAGTGGCAGATGGGGGTAATCCTCCGTAGCTCTGGAATCGGACATGCACAATCTGCTTGTCAGCCAAATAGTCGCTCGCTTTTTGAAAGAGTGGACGATACCGCTCGCGAAACCCCACAGTGCTGATAACCCCTGCTTGCTGAATAGCGTTGTCAATTCGGCAGGCAACCTGCATTGTGAGTGCCTGCGGCTTCTCACTGAAGATGTGGATGCCCTTTTCTGCGGCGGTTACTTCAACATCGGTGCGCACGTACGCCGGCACAATAGAGTATAACACATCGATGGCTTCAGTGTCAAGCATTTCATGCGCATCTTGGTAGGTGTGCGGAATATTGAAGCGCGTGGCGGTTTCTTGCACCGCTTGCAGGTTGCCATCGCACGCTGCGACAATATCAACTGCCCCTTTTTCGGAAGCTGTCTGCAATAGGTTTGGAATGCGCGTCCGGTTCGCAAAATTCCCGCAGCCGTAGATAGCAACGCGAACGCGTGGTGTTGTTGACACAATAAAGGTTCTCCGCATTTTTGTGATTAAGGTTTTTGGCGAATTCCTGTTAATCCTGCCCGAAATGCGAGGCGACTAACACTAAATCTTGGATGTTGACGACACCATCACCGTTCACATCAGCAGGATTCGCCCCAGTTTGTCCGAAACGCGAGGCGACTAACACTAAATCTTGGATGTTGACGACACCATCACCGTTCACATCCACCGTTATTTGTGGCACAACAGGTGTGAAGCCCCACAAGAGAATAGTGCCGTC
Source organism: uncultured Poribacteria bacterium (assembly GCA_958295855.1). GTDB lineage: Bacteria > Poribacteria > WGA-4E > WGA-4E > WGA-3G > CATQHH01. The sequence goes on from OY282383.1 coordinate 4,765,933, forward strand.
GTCACTCCCGCTGGCAAGCGTGCCCCCATTTCGAGATAGCGCGAGCGTGTTAACACCCAATATATGCCCCGTGAGGGTAGCGTGGAGTTGTCCTGTCTGTGTATCCCACAACCGAATGGTGTTGTCCCAACTTCCACTCGCAAGCATCCTACCCTCTGGAAAGAACACAACGGACTTGACACGAGACTCATGCCCTATGAAGGTAGCGGAAGATTGTTCCGTCTGTACATTCCACAATCGAACTGTGTTATCCCAACTTCCACTCGCAAGCGTGACACCATCCGGGCTAAACGCCACAGAATCAATAGAGCGCGAATGTCCCCTCAGAGCTGTTTGGTGTTCTCCGCTTTCTACATCCCATAAGTGAATTGTGCTGTCACGACCGCCGCTGGCTAGCGTGCGACTATCTGGGCTGAATGCTACAGCATAGACCGCATCCCTTCTGAGAGTCGCCTTGTGCTCGCCTGTATCCGCATCCCACAATCGAACTGTGCGGTCCCAACTTCCACTCGCAAGCGTCTTACCGTCCGGACTGAACATGAGGGATTCAACGCCAAACTTATGGTTTGTGATAGCCTCCTTCGGTTGGCCAGCATGTACATCCCACACTCGAATTGCGGTATCCGGTTTCCCGCCGCCGCTGGCGAGTGTTTCACCATCTGGACTGAACGCAACAGAAAAGACACGCCCTCCATGCCCGGTGAAGGTAGCTCGCATCTGCCCTGTGGGTGCATCCCATAAACGAATTGTCTTGCCATCGCCTACACTTGCGAAAATCCTGCCATCAGGAGCGAACGCAATATCATTAACTGGAAAAGTATGTCCGGTGAGGGTCGATTTGTGTTGGAAGGTGGTATAGTCCCAAAATTGAATTACCTGGTCATTACCTGAACTGGCAAGCGTCTGTCCATCTGAACGGAACGTAACAGACGTGACCCAATCTGTATGCTTTGTGCGGGTTGCCTTGTGTTTAAAAGTATATGCATCCCACAATCGAATCGTGTTATCGGCACTCCCACTCGCAAGCGTCCTACCATCTTCAGAAAATGCAACGGATGTGACCGAACCTGTATGTTCGGTGAAGGTTGCCTTGTGTTTAAAAGTATATGTATCCCACAATCGAATCGTGTTATCGGCACTCCCACTCGCAAGCGTCCTACCATCCGGACTGAACGCAACGGACTCGATCCCGTGTACGTGCCCAGTGAGGGTAGTGGATTGGAAACCCTCTGTTGTATTACTCCATAAGCGAATTGTGTTGTCTCTCTGTCCGCCGCCGCTGGCAAGCATCTGTCCATCTGGACTGAATGCGACGGAAGCGACCGCCATCTTATGTCCTCTGAAGGTTGTTATATGTTCGCCGGTATCCGTATACCACAATCGAACCGTTTTGTCCGAACTACCACTTGCAAGTACGTTAATCTGTGACGAAAACGCGATGGAAGTAATATTGTTATTGTGGCCTTCGAGAGTCAATTTGTGTTCGCCTGTCTGTGGGTTCCATAACTGAATTGTGTTATCCCAACTTCCGCTGGCAAGCGTGGTGCCAGCAGGAGAAAATGCCACGACCGAAACCTGCTCTGTATGTCCGACGAGCAAGTCAATTTCTTGATGGGTGTCCGCATCGTAAAGCCAGACACCAATGGAACTAGCCACCGCGAGCAGACTGCCATCTGGAGAATACGCAATGTTCCCTGTTATTATGCCTTTACCAAGGCGTGCTTTGGCACCTTCGGGTAAATGCCATTGGGTATAATCTTGGGCGAAGGCGTTCGGGAGAGCTACCGTCCCAACAAAAAGCATTGCTAAAATCGAAAATCTCGTCAGTTTCATGAGCAAATTCCTTTCCTTGTTTTTCGCAAACCGCTGCGGGATTTTATTCCCTCCAAGGTGGAACATCCCATGTGTTGAACCAATCCCATTTCCAGATAACCTGCTTCTGCGGCATTTTTACCTCGTATTCTATGCCTGCGGTGAAGGGAAGAATGCGCGTTCTCTCTCCCACTATTTCACGGAGTGACTCAATAAATGCCATTTCATCGGTGACGTTTGGGGGCCAATGCCCCGCAGGGATGGGATCCGATTTCCTATCCGTTCGATAATGCGTCGGTATCATGAAGCGCGGTTGGATTAACTTTAGGAGTTCTATCAGCCGAGGGGTAAGCCCTTCGCCGAGCCCGAGTTTCATGTGAATGAGAAAGTCGACCTTTCCGCGGAGGTTTGCTAATGCCGAGTAGGGTTCGTGCAAATCACCGATGTGTAAGATAGAGACATCCTTTGCCGTGTGGGTTATGAGATAGCCGTTTGTCGGGAGATCTGGCGTTTGATTCTCGCCACTTTCAATCGTCTCAATCCGGATATCCCCAAGCTCGAGCGTGTCTGAACCTTGAAATGCGCGCGATGCCCCTTGCTTCTCGTTGAGATGTTTGGGGTAGAGGAGCTGCACTTTATCGGCGGGGACATGCTTGGTAATGGGCAGGTCGCGTTCAAAGGCGGCATCCCCATATTTCTGGGCGATGGGTTGTGCTGGCGTAATGCATCCCGCGTTCACAAACAGTTTCTTAAAACGTGCGCCGCAACACAACCTTCGCAAGGTCGCGGGGTGACAATGGTCGAAGTGTTCGTGGGAGATAAAAATGTAATCGTATATCGGCTGTGCATCAGCTAAGTGCTGATTGAACAAATACGGGTCGAAGGCGATGTTAACGTCGCCGAAGCGCGCGTCAAATGCACCGCATCCCCACCATCTCAAAAATATGTTTTCCATAGCGAAAATCCTTCCTGCCTTAACAGCTCAGTTGGGTTAACTCGTTGTTAATTGTGGAATCATACGGAAATGACGTATGTTTCTTGCATAGTTTGAGTTTTTCATATTTTAAGATAGATTGCTGAGGGTTGTCAAGGTAAATCGTATTTAGGAGGGCACGGCATACGGAGGTCTCCTACGACTTTAAGAGGGCACGGCATACGGATGTCTCCTACGACTTTAACGCGGGCAATTTGCCAACAATCTCCACTGTCTCTAAACTCACCGTGATTACCTTGCCAATCAACTTGACAATATATTGCGCATCGTCCGCACGATTCGGGTCGTTGAGGATACCGCTCCGTTTGTCTGTTTTGACACGGTACTGATCCACTATCCACTCCAATGCCGAACGAGTGCCAAGCCGATAATCAAACGCCTTTGAGGGAATGCCATCAAGCGTCAGGAAATCGTTGTACACCAGCGAGGTTTTGTCTTTGGAGAGTTTCATTTTTTCTACGTGCCAATCTACCTGCATCCCTGGCTGTTCATAGTATCTCAACTTATCGTATTCCTGTTGCGTTTCGTAGTTGAGGTGGAGAGTTGCTAATTCCGCGCCTGCGTTGGCGAATCCCCAAAAGTCTTTGGCGAAGGGAAGGTGCGGCAAGTCGCGCTTGAGGTTCGCCTGATACCGCTCGCGATAGTCGGGATGGTGCAAAATTCCATAAGTATAGTGGAAGATGTCCCACTTGCTGATAGTGTCATCTTGGTAGTGCGTGCGGAACTGCGCCAACGCCCACTCGGTGATGTTTTCACGGCGGTTTGTGCCATCTTCATCGTAGGTATAAAAAGGAAAACACTGCGTTTTTTCAAATCCTAAATCCAAGTTGGGAATCCTGTTTGTAGTCAGACACCCAAAACCTTTTCTATCACCAATACCCGCAACACAAATCACCTGATTTTCCCTTTCGGTTTCCGGGGTCGGAAAGATAGATGGGAACACGTATACTCCCTCTATCATGAATCTATCGAAGTAAAGCCGCGATGTTGTGAATGGCCGGTAGAGCGATTGTCGGATTTTTGTGTTGGCAAATGCTGCGATGTGCCGCCTCTTCAGTTTTTGTTTCAAGCCTTGGCTCCACTTGATTTTCTGCTCATCAGAGAGCACAAAATCATCAAGGTTTGCCTGCTTGTCTTCTCGTCTTTTCCACCTATCCACTTCCGCGTTGTAAGTGTCACTCATCCGCTGAACGTTCTCAGTCAGGGTGTTTCGGTTGAAATTGTAAGCCCACGCATCGCGACTCGTTGACACACCGCAACTATAGGTTTTGAAAATCACATCCACCGCCGCGCCTTTTCCTGCTTTTGCTGCCTTAGTTCCCATTGGAATAAAGGTGTCAAATTCAGCATGGAGCCCTGCGGTGAGCCATGTGTGTCGCGCGTCCGGGCGAATCGTTTCCCAGGCTATGTTTCCTACGTGTTGACGTTCAGTGAGAACATCGAATTTCTGTTTTTTGTTCCATAACTCATCGGTGCGATAGTAAAAGATGCGGGAGGTTTCTGATGAATTTCCCTTTCTCTTCACAAACAGATTGATGCTCACCCCTACCATGATGCCGAACACATTCGCATCGGAGACTTTCAATCCCTTTCTTGCATTTCCGCCTAAGTCCAGAATGTAAATCGCGTCAAAATCTTCTGCGAGGTGCTTCCGCATCCCATCAAACGCGATGCCATCCAGAAAGCCGTTATTTGTCACAAAGGTGACAACGCCTTCATCGCCAATCCTGTCCGATGCCCACCGAATCGCCTTCACATACGGATCCGACAGCGCGTTCCTATTCGTCGCCTTGGAGTCTTGCGAATACGTCTCCCGCACGCGCGCATCCATCGTCTCATACGTCCGATTTTTGTTGTTGTCATTTTCATTTGCTTGTCCTGCGTTGTAAGGCGGATTGCCTATAACCACAAACATATCCGCCGCCTTCTGTTTCTCAACGCGTGCTGTGTTTTCACGCGTGAAAAGCTTTGTCTGGCGTTCTTCAAGCAACTCGAAGGTGTCGGCAAGCGCGAGGCCCTCAAACGGCAGGTATGTCCCCGTGCGTTGAAAGAACTCCTGCTCAATGTTCAAACTCGCGATGTAATAGGGCAGCAGCATCACCTCGTTGCAATGCAGTTCGTTTTTATACTTTTCCGCCAATGTTGAACCTTGAATGTCCTGCATGAGCCGCACGATGAAGTTGCCGGTACCGACGAACGCATCGATGAGATGCACGCCTGTATCCGAAAGCGACCGGTCGAACTCGGTATTGAGGATATGTTCGACGCTGTTCACCATAAAATCAACTATCGGTTGTGGCGTATAGACGATGCCGTGGGTATCTGCAGTCTTGACAGAAAACCCTTGGAAGAACTGCTCATAGATGGTATTGAGAAAGCCCTGTTTTTGGGAGAAGTCGGTAATCGTGCTGGCCGTTTTCTCAATCGCAATGTAGAACGCATCTAAACTTTGGAGGAATTGGTTGCGGTCGAACGTCTGTGAGGTGAGGGCATCAATGACGTTTTCAATGTCGCGGGCGATGATATTGCGGCGGGTAAAATCCCGGTTATTGAAGACGGTGCGAAAAATGCGTTCTGTTAGCAGGTGTTGGATGAGCATCTCCTCCACCGCAGCGACAGACAGATTCGGATTGATTGAGGCCTGGCACTGCTGATAGAAATGGGCGAATGCCGCCTGAAAGTGCGGGTTGTTTTGGCGTTCCGTTTCTATTAACGCTGCCAGTTTTTCGCCGAGTTCTGGCACCGTCTCTTTGAACTCCGCCACTGCCGTATGCCATGCCGCGATGTTCTCTTCCTGATATGCGAAAAAGGTTTGGAGCACGTGGACGAGATTTCTCGGCTCGGTGATGTCCAGGTCGAGTTGCAGTTGCCCGTGCTGATAGAGGAGTGCGTGTGTTGGGGATTGCACGACGATGTTTTTGGAGGGGTAGCCTGCAGCAAACTTTTTGTCTGCTTCGGCGTGCAAGTCATCTTTGGTATCTTTTGCTTCCCAGTGTCCGTGTGGCAAGCCGAACGCATCAACTACCTCACCGTCGGGTGTGATTCGTCTTTTCTCTGGCGTGTAGTGGCTTTTTTCACAGAGAAGGGTGAGATCGACTTGGTTGCAATAGTGTTGGAGTACGGTTTGGAATGCGGCTCGGACGGTGCCTTCGTTTTGTTCTCCGAGGTGTGTATATGCTTCGAGTTCTGCGTAGTATGTTTTGATGGGCTTGTGCGTGGGTTTGATGTTGAGAGTTGGCATAGTGTTTTCTCCGTGTGTTGTGGGTGATTGAATTTAGATAACGCGAATTATACACGGATTGGGGAAGGATTGCAAGGTAAAAATGTCAGGGTTAGGCTTTTCGTTTCTCCGTAGGCCGCATCTCCTAATCCCGACACATCGCGGTAGGAGCCACCTCCATGTCGCGATACCGTGCCTAAAAGTGGTAAAATATCGAAAATAAATGCCCCTACAATGAGGTCACGGCATACGGAGTATGCCTACTACTTTGAAGTCACGGCATACGGATGTCTCCTACGACTTTAAGGCAGGCAATTTCTCAATAATATCCACCGTCTCCAAACTCACCGTGATTACCTTCCCAATCAACTTGACAATGTATTGCGGGTCGTCCGCACGATTCGGGTCGTTGAGGATGCCACTCCGTTTGTCTGTTTTGACACGGTACTGGTCCACTACCCACTCCAATGCAGAACGGGTGCCAAGCCGATATTCAAACGCCTCCGGCGGAATACCATCAAGCGTCAGGAAATCGTTGTACACCAGCGAGGTTTTGTCTTTGGAGAGTTTCATTTTTTCCACGTGCCACTCTACCTGCATCCCCGGCTGTTCATAGTATCTCAACTTTTCATATTTCGGAGCGGATTCGTAGTTGAGGTGGAGAGTTGCTAATTCCGCCCCTGCGTTGGCAAAGCCCCAAAAGTCTTCCGCGAAGGGAAGGTGCGGCAAGTCGCGCTTGAGGTTCGCCTGATACCGCTCGCGATAGTCGGGATGGTGCAAAATTCCATAAGTATAGTGGAAGATATCCCACTTGGTGATTTCGTCGTCTCTGTAATGCGCCCGGAATTGTGCGAATGCCCAATCCGTAATGTTCTCCCGTTGATTTGTGCCATCTTCATCGTAGATGTAGAACGGAAAGCATTGCCCTGCGGATCCAAAACCACCTGTCATAATGTGTTCAGGAATGCAATCAGTCATGAGAGATGTGAAGGGTTTTTCTCGTGACAAATTGACACAGATTACTTGGTTCTCTGCTTCAGTTTCAGGTGTAGGAAAGATAGATGGGAACACGCCTATTCCGTCTATCATGAATCTATCTAAGTAAAGCCGCGATTTTGTGAATGGCCGGTAGAGCGATTGGCGGATTTTAGTTTCTGCAAATTCTGCGGTTTGCCCTCCTTTCAGTTTCTGTTTTAAGGTAGAACTCCACTTGATTTTCTGCTCATCAGAGAGCACAAAATCATCAAGGTTTGCCTGCTTGTCTTCTCGTCGTTTCCACCTATCTGCTTCCGCGTTGTAAGTGCCGACCATTCGCTGAACGTTCTCAGTCAGGGTGTTTCGGTTAAAGTTGTAAGCCCACGCATCACGATTAGTTTTCACGCCATTGCTATAGGTTTTGAAAATCACATCCACCGCCGCGCCTTTGACTGCCTTCGCTTGCCTAGTTCCCATTGGAATAAAGGTATCAAACTCGGCGTGGAGCCCTTCGGTGAGCCATGTGTGTCGCGCATCCGGTTGAATTGGATTCCACGTAATGCCGCCCACGTGTTGACGTTGGGTAAGAAAGTCAAACTTCTGTTTTTTGTTCCACAACTCATCGGTGCGATAGTAAAAGATCTGGGAGGTTTTTGATGAATTTCCCTTCGTTTTCACAAACAAGTTGATGCTTACCCCCACCCGAATACCGAACACATTCGCATCGGAGACTTTCAACCCCTTTCTTGCATTTCCGCCCAAATCAAGTATGTAGCTCGCGTCGCAATCGGCGGCGAGATGCTTCCGTATCCCGTCAAACGCCAAACCCTCGAGAAAACTGTTGTTCGTCACAAACGCTACAACGCCGTCCTCGCCAATCCTGTCCAACCCCCACCGAATTGCCTTCACATACGGATCATAGAGCGCGTTCCTATTCGTCGCCTTGGAGTCTTGCGAATACGTCTCCCGCACGCGCGCATCCATCGTCTCATACGTCCGATTTTTGTTGTTGTCATTTTCATTTGCTTGTCCTGCGTTGTAAGGCGGGTTACCGATGACGACAAACATATCCGCCGCCTTCTGTTTCTCAACGCGTTCCGTGTTTTCACGCGTGAAGAGTTTTGTCTGGCGTTGCTCAAGCAACTCGAAGGTGTCGGCAAGCGCGAGGCCTTCAAACGGCAGATAGGTCCCCGTGCGTTGAAAGTACTCCTGCTCAATATTCAAACTGGCGATGTAATAGGGCAGCAACATCACCTCGTTGCAATGCAGCTCATGGCGATACTTCTCTTCTAACGCTGTGCCTTGGATGTCCTGCATGAGCCGCACGATAAAGTTGCCGGTGCCAACGAACGGATCGATGAGATGCACACCTGTATCGGACAACGAACGGTTAAACTCGGTTTGTAGAAGGTGCTCAACGCTTTTCACCATAAAATCCACAATTGGTTGTGGCGTATAGACGATGCCGTGGGTATCTGCAGTCTTGACAGAAAACCCTTGGAAGAACTGCTCATAGATGGTATTGAGAAAGCCCTGTTTTTGCGAGAAGTCTGTAATCGTGCTTGCCGTTTTCTCAATCGCAATGTAGAACGCATCTAAACTTTGGAGGAATTGGTTGCGGTCGAACGTCTGTGAGGTGAGGGCATCAATGACGTTTTCAATGTCGCGGGCGATGATATTGCGGCGGGTAAAATCCCGGTTATTGAAGACGGTGCGAAAAATGCGTTCGGTTAGCAGGTGTTGGATGAGCATCTCCTCCACAGCGGCGACAGACAGATTCGGATTGATTGAGGCCTGGCACTGCTGATAGAAATGGGCGAATGCCGCCTGAAAGTGTGGGTTGTTTTGGCGTTCTGTCTCTATTAACGCTGCCAGTTTTTCGCCGAGTTCTGGCACCGTCTCTTTGAACTCCGCCACTGCCGTATGCCATGCCGAGATGTTCTCTTCCTGATATGCGAAGAAGGTTTGGAGCACGTGGACGAGATTTCTCGGTTCGGTGATGTCCAAGTCGAGTTGCAGTTGCCCGTGCTGATAGAGGAGTGCGTGTGTTGGGGATTGCACGACGATGTTTTTGGAGGGGTAGCCTGCGGCAAATTTCTTGTCTGCTTCGGCGTGTAGATCATCTTTGGTATCTTTTGCTTCCCAGTGTCCGTGTGGCAAGCCGAAGGTGTCAACAACTTCGCCATCGGGTGTGATTCGCCTTTTCTCTGGCGTATAGTGGCTTTTTTCACAGAGAAGGGTGAGATCGACTTGGTTGCAATAGTGTTGGAGGACGGTTTGGAATGCGGCTCGGACGGTGCCTTCGTTTTGTTCTCCGAGGTGTGTGTATGCTTCGAGTTCGGCGTAGTATGTTTTGATGGGCTTGTGCGTGGGTTTGATGTTGAGTGCTGGCATGGTGCCTCTTATTGTTGTGTTAAGTTCAGTATAATGGTTATTCCGCTGAGCGTGATATAGGCGAACGTCGTTACGAGACCCCAATTGATCTGAAACTTTTTTTTCACCTCTAAAATGTCACCCGGGTAGAGTAAAACCTGATGCTGTGCTGCGCCTTCAACGGTACCGGGCGTGAAGGGGATTTTTAAACTTGTACCGTCACGCCGGTGAATGAGCACCTCCTCACGCTCTGCCGACGCATCGAACCCACCACCGAGGGCGATAGCTTGGCTGACTGTCAGCGGTCCCCGAACCCGTTGGGCACCCGGTGCGCGAACATAGCCGGTTACGTAGATAGGCTCAACCTTAAATACGTTGGGGACAAACAATACATCGCCGTTTGATAGGGTAGGGAGAGGGCTGCTATTGGCTGGTGATTTCCAAAACTGTTCTGATAGATTGAATTCGGAGAGTTTTCCATCTTTTTCCACTTTCACCGCGGTCAAGTCCGCTTCTTGGGCGAGACCGCCTGCCCGCGCGAGTGCCTGCTCAATACTAATCTGTCCACGAATAAACAGATTTCCCGGCACCTGCACTTGCCCTTGCACTTCAACGACGCTGAGCGGCATGACGAACACCAAATCGTTGACGTTCACGCGGATATTGCGGTAGGGTCGGTTTGTTGAGAGATTGTAGGTTTCAACCTTTTGCGTCGATTCGGTGCGTATCAATTGTACCCCTTGGCGATCCGCGTTCTCTGCCATGCCGCCTGCAAGTGCGATGGCACGGTATAAACCGATGTCGGTTTCTGGTGAAATGGGGTAGCGTCCCGGCGTTTTCACTGCGCCGCCGACAAAAATACCATGCTCTTGCAGCGCCGGTGACACCATAATAACAGGGTTGCTGACGAGGTTTTCGTTTACCAAAAATTCACGAATGCGTTGTGTTACCTCCGCAGCTGTCTGTCCTGCAACTTCCAGGTCACCGCCGAAGTAGCTAATCATGCCGTCCTCGCGTACCTGCACGGAGTGTGTATATTCAGGTTGGCCGATGACGGCGATGAGGAGCGTATCCCCTTCTTGAATGCGATATACATCGCTGAAAAGTGTGGTGCTTACAATGAAAAACAGTAAAATAAGAAGTTTCCCACTATTTTCAATAGTGGTGAACATCTGGGCTTGCAACCAACATGAGGTAAAACGGTGCCGTAAACTTTGGAAAAAATAGCTCATAGTGTTTTCCGATTAAAGAGTATTCCTCGTTTTGCGGGGTGTTCTCTTGTCTGTCCGATTGTAGTGATGAAGGCTTGGGATTACAAATCCCTCCTACCGGTTGAGGTGCTGTTGTTTTCAGGGCACGCTGCCCGCGAGTGCTAACCTTCCCGTAGTGAATCGAAATGGGTTTTGAGGCACTGTTGAGCACGTGAGAGGCAATCAGTAGGCACGAGCACATCGCCCCATTCGGATTTTCCGGCGTTGCCCTTTATGCCGCCGTGGGCGGGCATCTCATGGCATCGCAAGTAGACATCAATCCCCGCCTCCTCTAACACGCTTTTGAGGATAATTCCTGCAACTTCACTCGGCACGGATTCAACGGCGTACCAGCCAACATATTCTGGAACCTGGGTGGGTGCCAAGCTGGGGAGGATATCGACCTGACAATCCGGACAGGTTGAGACTTCTGCTGCCTTATATTCAGCTTTGCATTGGGGACAAAAGGGCATAGTCTATTCCTTTGTATAGTAGGATGCGCTGAAGCACGGGGAGACTTATCCCCGTAGTTACTCCTAAACAAGAAGGGATAGCACCGCCAAGATAAGGGGTGCTAAAGTTTTTGGGTTTATGTCCATTCTATGGTAACACATGCGACAGAATTTGTCAAGGTTTTGGAAATTGCCAGAGCCGCAGTGCCGTTTTTCCTAATACCCATTCCCGGTCTTCGGGTGTAAAAAAATCCATCTCATCGCGGACAACGGACAAGGTTTGGGCATAACTTGCGCGCTTGAGACAGACGGGCCAATCGGTGCCCCACATGATACGCGAACCACCGAACGCGTGGTATACCTTTTTAACCTGTTCGTAGGTATCAGCCCACGGATAGCTCGTCTTGGAAATCGACCAGGTATGGCTAATCTTGACGTAGACCCGAGGAAACCGCGCAAGATTCAGCAATAACTGTAGTTTTTCAGGGGCATCGGGCGAGCAGTCTGCCATGTGATCAATCACGACATCCAGTTCACCGTGCTGTTCCAAAAGTGGCACCAGATTTACGAGTCGTTCCGCGCCGGTAAGAATAAGCATCGGCACGCCGAGTGATTCCGCTCGGCTAAAGATAGGCGGCATCAGGGGCCCGGCAAACCAGTCACCTGCGGTACTGACGGCGGGGCTCAGCCGAACGCCATGGAATCTGTCCTCCTCGGTCCAGCGGCTGAGATGCTCGGGTGCCGCCGGGTCTTCCGGATTAATTCGACAAACGCCCATGAATTTATCGGGGTACCTTTTCATGACATCTGCCGCGTAACGATTATCCCAACGGTAATGGATGACTTGCACCAAGACCGTTTTTTCAACACCGTTTGCCGCCATCAATTCCAACAACATTTCTGCTGTGGCATCTTCGGCGGGGGGGCCGGTCGTCTCAGGGGCCCATGGAAACTGCGCGTCGTTCTTCCACACGTGAACATGTGGATCGATAATTCTCATTTCATTTCTCCTTTTTTTTCAGAAAACCGTAGGCCCCTAAAGGCAGGCAGTAAAGTAGAATAAGAAGGTGCAGGCTGAACCCGGTGACAGTGGCTGTCTCTATTGATGTGCCGAAATGGTTCAACAACCAAGCAAACGGAAATTCTGTTGTCCCGAAGTTCCCCACAGTTTGGATGGGCAACAGGTTAAAGACATTCGTAAATACGAGTGCAAATAGCACCTCGGTCATCGGGATATCAATGTCCATTTCCGTGACAAGGTAGCACTGAAACCCGAAGCGGAGCGCGAGAGTTATGAGGGAATATCCCCAGACCTTCAGAAAGCGCGTGTTCAATGGCACTTTGGCTTCGGCACTGCTACCGCTCTCAGTTTTTTGCGCTGAAAGGATTTTCCCCTGCTTTGCAGGGGCAGAGTTTCTTTGCGCCTTGAACTCGGCAAAAACGGTGAATTCATGGATGACCGTGGTGCCTTTCTTGGCAATCCACGTGAGTGACGTTGAAAGCCGGCTTGGTAAGCGAGAACTAACACCCAAACGCAGTAGCGGTGTGGCGCATCTGTGGGCGAGCGCGTTGCAAACCTGCGGTGCGATGCACGCGAAAACCATCACCGTTATCAACCCTGCGCCGATAAGCAGCGGAATCAGATAGAGGATTGTCCAAGAAAGCTGCCCACTCAGTTTGGGGGCCAGGCGTGAGGCGGTAACAACCATTAAGCCAATTAACAGCACCAGGTCGATGAGACTTGCGACGAGAAGCGAAGCGATTCCCTGTGTTGCATCTACCTGCTGCCGCCGTTGCATCAGATAGACATAAGAGACATCGCCTGTCCGCATCGGGAGAAAATTACCCCAAAAGGTGTGCAATGCTAATATTGGAAAAATCTGATGCACACGGCAATCCAATCCAAGTAACGCACGGAACCGGAGGGCTTTTGTCCACACGAGCAAGCAATAGCACCCGAACCCAATGCACAGTGCCTTTACTGACAAGCGGCTCAAAGTTTTCGGTATCTGGTGAACATCAATCTCTTTTAAAAGGAGATAGGTGATAACAATCGCCAGTCCTGTCGGTAAGACGATTCTGGCAATCTTCTGGAATTGCTTTTTATTCAAATTTTTCGTACTGTTGTGTTTGAAACATGAAGAAGATGCAAGTACGCCTTCACAAGGTCACCTTTCCGAAAACCGGGGACAGCCGTGCCACATTCTTGTGCCAAGCGTTCATAATCGATGCACCTCAACCGTGCTAAAACGTCAGGGCTGTTTGCCTTCAAAAGCAGCCACTGCTTATTCCGTTCGCACCGCTTTTCGTCTGTCTCTTTACGGGAATAATCTTGCCAGCCTTGACACGGCACCGCAAAATCAAAAGCGTTTTGAAAGACTTTCAGCGCGGCTGGCGTGTTGTTATATTGCCATAAGTGAAAATCTTGATGACAAATCGGTAAGGGTTTATGTTGTCGCATATCTTGCTGTGCACTTGCCAAACGGGTCCAGATCTGAAACTCCGTGTTGACTGAAAACGATTTGCCGGTATCCAGGTAAAATGCCTCTCTCGGCAGTGCCAATTTGCTAATAAACCGCATACTGGCATCAAGCTGCTTATGCACCGTAAATTTTCGGAAATTTACCGGTACAATAAATGCGACAATATCTGCCAAAGCGGCGGCATGGTTAAAGAAGGCTATCGCGAGTTTTCCGCGTTTGCCAAACGGTGGATTGCCAATGACGACAGTGTCCTTGGGGGCGAACGGAAGGCTGGTAACCTTAAAAAAGTCTTGGGTTGTCACAGCGTCACATTTCGGGGCGATGTCTATGCCCAATCTTCGCTGTGGGGGCAAGCGTTTGTAAAACTCGCCGGTGCCAGCAGAAGGCTCTACAAAGAAGAACTCGTTGACGGTTCGGTTTAGGGTTAAAAGGGTTTCGGTGACATGCTGCCAACACGCTGCCGCGACCTCTTTCTTGGTGTAAAATGCGTCTAATGAAGTCTGCACGATTGCGTTTCCCATGAATTGAAATTCGTTGCAGGTACGAAGTTTGAGAATGTCGATTTTGTGCGAAAAGCCGCGTATAGGGACAGGGCAAGCCCTGGTGCAAGGAATACGAAATAAAGCGGGTCAAAGAAAAACATCAGAGCCACCTCCGAATCGCGTTTTTATTAAAATTATACAGGATATTTGTAGGAAATTCAACTGATTTTTAGAGATAGCAGGCGTGTTGGGCATCCCTCTTCATTGCTTTTTTCTTGTGGACTCGGTTTCTAACTCATCACGGGTGTCTCGTTGACCTGGGCATCGGGCAGGCACTGCCTCTTATGTATACGGGCGATGCCTTAGTGCTCGTCGGTGGGTTCGTTCTGTTTTCCGTTTTGATTTGACTTCTACGCGGTGATATGATATAATAGCACCCTAACACCGAGGTGAGGAGCCAACAGATGAGAAGTTTTGGAACCCAAGGCCCTGTGAATCCAGAAGAAAACTATGTCGTGCCGCGCACCACAGAAATTGCCGATTTCCTCAAACGCGTCAAGGATGGCAAATATATCGTACTCTTCGCACCCCGGCAGACCGGCAAGACGACATTTTTTCGATGGGCCCTCGACGCACTCGCCGCCGAAGATGCTACCTACTTCCCCATTCAGTTAGATTTCCAAGTCGTACGCAACACCGCGCCTGCGACTTTTTACAAACGGCTCTACCACTTGATGCGCACAGAAATAGAGACTGTTTTTCGGAGGCGCGGAGAGACGCAGTCAGAGGCACTCACACAATTTTTGGCGAATACAAATCTAACGGATGATTTCTCAGTGATGACGTTTTTTCAGCAATTGTCGAGTTTTCTGACAGAGAAAAGAGTCGTTGTCATCATTGACGAGTTTGACGGTATCCCGCAAACCGTCGTGAGCGATTTTCTGTATGCCCTCCGCTACATCTATGTTCGGGGGAAGCCTCGGTGCCCGCACAGCGTCGGTATCATCGGCGTAAAGAGTATCGCGCAGTTAGACTACGATGGTTCTGTCTCTCCGTTTAACATCCAAGATGAGTTCCATTTGCCCAGCTTCACGCGGGAACAAGTGCGCGACCTGCTTGGACAATATACACACGAAGTCGGGCAACCCTTTGTACCAGAGGTTATAGAATCTATTCATAAACAGACTGCCGGACAACCGTTCCTCGTCAACCGATTCGCGCAGATACTCACCGAAGAACTGAAGATTCCCAAGGGCAAGCCGATTACGATGGCGCACTCTACAACAGCATACGCGCGCCTCCTTGCGGAAGATAACGCCAACCTGACACACTTGGTAACCAATATCCGCAAAGAGCCGCGCTTTGAAACGCTCTTGATGAAAATCGTCTCTTATGACAGGGGCGTACCCTTCATCTTACGCAATGAGATCATTAGTGAACTCGCTACCTATGGTGTCATCAAAGAAGGTGCTGAGGGTATGTGTGAGATTCTCAACCCCATTTATCAGCAGTGCATCATGCAGACATTCCAGCCCCTGATTAACGGACTAGAAGCCGAATACTTCCCCGAAGATGCCAACAAGGACTTTTTTGATTACCTCACCCCCTCTGGACAGGTTGAGATGGAGCCGCTCCTAGATAACTTCAAGGATTTCATCGCACGCACAGGGTACAAGATTCTGCAAGTGCCAGAAACCCCACAGGAGTTTGTTGGCCAGTATCTGCTATCTGCCTATCTTGACCAGTTTATCCGGGGCGTGGGCGGCACCCTGTTTCTTGAAGTGCAAACCGGACGCGGCCGGATAGACCTGCTCATTTGCCACAACCAGCGAAAATATATCGTCGAAACCAAGATTTGGGAGGGAGCTCGGCGCTATGCAGCGGGAAAGCAGCAGCTCGCGGCGTATCTGAAATTAGAGGGGGAAACAAAAGGGTACTACGTTGTGTTCGATCACCGTCAGACTCCTGTGCCGCACGTAGAGACGGAGGCGATTGACGGAGTCACGATCCGGAGTTATGTTATTCCTGTGATGCAAGAAATACCCTCAAATATGGCTGACAAGGAGAAGGAGAACACCTGGGCAAAATTATGAACCAACGCTTCTGGCACATTCCGCGTTGACTTCCACGCGGTGATATGATATAATAGCACCCTAACACCGAGGCGAGGAGCCAACAGATGAGACGTTTTGGAACCCAAGGCCCAGTGAATCCAGAAGAACATTATGTCGTGCCGCGCACCACAGAAATTGCCGATTTCCTCAAACGCGTCAAAGAAGGACGCTATATCGTCATCTTCGCACCGCGCCAAACGGGCAAAACGACTTTCTTTCAGCGCGCACTCGCTACACTCGTCGGGGAGGCATATTCAGACACCGCTTACTTCCCAATGTCACTGAATTTTGACATCTATAAAAACCTATCCGTTTCGGATTTTTACAACTGCATGTATGAAGAGATTCGCGAGAAAATTGAGGGCGTGTTCCAAAGCCGTGGTACATCGCCTTCTGAAGCTTTAATAGATTTTTTGGAAAACACACGCCTAACCAACCACATTTCTCTGCGAAGATTCTTTAGGCAACTGGCGCGTCTGGTAAACCCCCAACATGTCGTCGTTATCATTGATGAGTTTGATGGTATTCCACCGGCAGCCCTGAGCGATTTCCTTCATACGCTGCGCAACATCTATATTGCAGGCAAGCCTCGGTGCCCCCACAGCGTCGGCATTATCGGTGTTAAGAGTATTACACAACTCAACTACGATCGTTCTGTCTCTCCGTTTAACATCCAAGATGAGTTCCATTTGCCCAACTTCACGCGGGAACAGGTGCGCGACCTGCTTGGACAATATACACACGAAGTCGGGCAACCTTTTGTACCAGAGGTTATAGAATCTATTCATAAACAGACTGCAGGCCAACCGTTCCTCGTCAACCGATTCGCGCAGATACTCACCGAAGAACTGAAGATTCCCAAGGGCGAGCCGATTACGATGGCGCACTTTACAACAGCACACGCGCGCCTCCTTGAGGAAGATAGCACCAACCTGACACACTTGGTAACCAATATCCGCAAGGACCGGCGGTTTGAAACGCTCTTGATGAAAATCGTCTCTTATGACAGGGGCGTACCCTTCCTCTTACGCAATGACATCATTAGTGAACTCGCGACTTATGGTGTCATTGGCAAAGGCGCTGGCGGTATGTGTGAGATTGTCAACCCCATTTATCAGCAGTGCATCATGCAGACATTCCAACCCCTGATTAACGGGCTGGAGGCCGAATACTTCTCCGAAGATGCCAACAAGGACTTTATTGATTACCTCACCCCTTCTGGACAGGTTGAGATGGAGCCGCTCCTGGATAACTTCAAGGATTTCATCGCACGCGCAGGGTACAGGATTCTGCAAGTGCCAGAAACCCCACAGGAGTTTGTTGGCCAGTATCTGCTATCTGCCTATCTTGACCAGTTTATCCGGGGCGTGGGCGGCACCTTGTTTCTTGAAGTGCAAACCGGACGCGGCCGGATAGACCTGCTCATTTGCCACAACCAGCGAAAATATATCGTCGAAACCAAGATTTGGGAGGGAGCTCGGCGCTATGCAGCGGGAAAGCAGCAGCTCGCGGCGTATCTGAAATTAGAGGGGGAAACAAAAGGGTACTACGTCGTGTTCGATCACCGTCAGAATCCAGAGTTTCGGGTGGAGACAGAGACGTTAGACGGTGTGTCAATCCGGAGTTATGTTATTCCTGTGATGCAAGAAATACCCTCAAATATGGCTGACAAGGAGAAGGAAAACACCTGAGCAAAATTATGAACCAACGCTTCTGGCACATTCCGCGTTGACTTCCACGCGGTGATATGATATAATAGCACCCTAACACCGAGGCGAGGAGCCAACAGATGAGACGTTTTGGAACCCAAGGCCCTGTAAATCCAGAAGAACATTATGTCGTGCCGCGCACCACAGAAATTGCCGATTTCCTCAAACGCGTCAAGGATGGCAAATATATCGTCCTCTTCGCACCCCGGCAGACCGGCAAGACAACATTTTTTCGATGGGCCCTCGACGCACTCGCAGCCGAAGATGCTACCTACTTCCCCATTCAGTTAGATTTCCAAGTCGTACGCAA
This sequence comes from uncultured Poribacteria bacterium, assembly GCA_958295855.1. GTDB lineage: Bacteria > Poribacteria > WGA-4E > WGA-4E > WGA-3G > CATQHH01. Next base: position 4,784,107 of record OY282383.1, read on the forward strand.
CACCGCGCCTGCGACTTTTTACAAACGGCTCTACCACTTGATGCGCACAGAAATAGAGATTGTTTTTCGGAGGCGCGGAGAGACGCAGTCAGAGGCACTCACACAATTTTTGGCGAATACAAATCTAACGGATGATTTCTCAGTGATGACGTTTTTTCAGCAATTGTCGAGTTTTCTGACAGAGAAAAGAGTCGTTGTCATCATTGACGAGTTTGACGGTATCCCGCAAACCGTCGTGAGCGATTTTCTGTATGCCCTCCGCTACATCTATGTTCGGGGGAAGCCTCGGTGCCCGCACAGCGTCGGTATCATCGGCGTAAAGAGTATCGCGCAGTTAGACTACGATCGTTCTGTCTCTCCGTTTAACATCCAAGATGAGTTCCATTTGCCCAGCTTCACGCGGGAACAAGTGCGCGACCTGCTTGGACAATATACACACGAAGTCGGGCAAGCTTTTGTACCAGAGGTTATAGAATCTATTCATAAACAGACTGCCGGACAACCTGTACTCGTCAACCGGCTCGCGCAGATACTCACCGAAGAACTGAAGATTCCCAAGGGCAAGCCGATTACGATGGCGCACTTTACAACGGCACACGCACAACTCCTCCACAACAGGAACACCAATATTGAGCATCTGACAACAAATATCCGCAAGGATCCGCGGTTTGAAAAAATCCTCATGAGAATTACCGCGCACGACGAGGGCGTGCCTTTCAACATAGATGATGACAATATCAGTGAACTCGCAACTTACGGTGTCATCGCTAAAGGCGCTGATGGAATGTGTGACATTGCCAATCCGATTTATCTCTACCGCATTCTGCGAGCATTCAAACCCACAGTGAACGGCCTAGAGGAGGATTACTTCCCCGAAGACAACCTCACAGGCTTCCGAACTTATCTCACAGACACAGGACAGATTGCCATGGAACTGTTACTTGATAACTTCCGGGACTTCATCACGCGTGCAGGCTTCCGAATTCTGCAAGTACCCCAAACGCCGCGAGAGTCTGTCGGCAGGCACCTCCTCCTCACCTATCTTGACCAGTTCGTCCAGGCGGTGGGGGGCAGCATGTACCTTGAAGTGCAAACCGGGCGTGGTAGGATAGACCTCCTCATCACGCATAACGCCCGAAAATACATCGTCGAAACAAAGATTTGGAGAGGCGAGGGCCGCTATCAAGCAGGAAAGCAGCAGCTCGCTGCGTATCTCAAATTGGAGAAGGCTGTTGAGGGATACTATGTCGTCTTTGACCACCGTCAGAATCCAGAGTTTCGGGTGGAGACAGAGACGTTAGACGGTGTGTCGATCCGGAGTTATGTTATTCCTGTGATGCAAGAAATACCCTCAGATATGCGGACTCAATGCGTTTAGCAGCGCGCTTAGGAAAGCACACCTACATGAAGAGATTTAGAGAAAATAAGTAGAGGCATCTTATGAACCAATTTTTTACTTACACCCTCATCATAGCACTCATCTTCGCGTGCCTACCCGCAGCCGCGGATAGCACAGATATCCACGAAAACGCGGGCACCCGCGCAATGACATTCCTCAAAATCGGCGTAGGGGCAAAGGCGATGGGCATGGGCGAATCGCAAGTCGCCGCAACGGATGATCTTTACGCATCATACTGGAACCCAGCCGGCCTCGCGAGGCTAGAACAGCCACAACTCGCCTTCATGCACAATGAATGGTTCGCCGGTATTAACCACGAATTCGTCGGGTTCGCCCTGCCTATTGGTACTAGCAGCACAATTGGTGCAAGCGCGAATTTCTTGTCCTTCGGCGAATTGCAGGGACGCGATCGAGACGGCAATGAGACGGCCATTTTCCGCCCCTACGATTTGGCACTGATTCTCTCGTATGCCCGCTCCTTCGGAGACGCGCTGGCTTTTGGGGCGAACGCCAAATTCTTGCGCGAGCAGATCGCTGACGAAAGCGGGAGCGGTATCGCCTTCGATTTTGGAGGGTTGTATACCTTCCAGACACTGCCGCTCTCTCTGGGGTTTAATGCACAACATATAGGCCCGCGCGTGAAGTTTGTGGAGGATGCTTTTGGGCTACCCTTTACGTTCAGGCTAGGCGCGGCGTACAAACCCTGGTCGGATGCGCTCACCCTAACGATGGACATCATTCGTCCCTCCGACAACGACATTGCTGCCGGGGTCGGGGCTGGCTACACCATAGGGAACATTTTGCAACTCCGTACGGGCTATAAATACAGACTGGGCGGTAACGATTTGGGGGCTACCTCTGGGCTCACAGGTGGTTTTGGGCTCACGCTCCGGAGATTCCAAATTGATTACGCGCTCTTGCCCTTCGGCGTTTTGGGATTGACGCATCGGTTTTCGTTAGTTGCGAATTTTTAGCAACGGGCGGAGACAGGGTAGCACACAAACGCGGCCTAAAGGCTAGCATGGCGAGACACGGGGGAGACTCATCCCCTTAACTCGGCCAAGATAAAAGAACTAGCGCCGCGCGAGCATATCCGGAGTCCCCGCAGCATCAGCAGGATGCGGCATTGATGAACGCCTCAAATAGGTTCAGTCCGTGTTGCCGAAATTCCGGATCTTTGCTGTTTATCATCCGCTCCGGATGATATTGTACCCCTAGCACAAATCGCTTTGATGGATGCTCCATAGCCTCAATTATGTTATCTGCTGTGCGCGCGGTCGCAACAAATCCCGCACCTTTCTTATTCACTGCTTGATGATGTGCAGAATTGACTTCAGCGACGCTTTCACCAGTAATTTGATTTAGCAGGCTGTCCGGTTTAATAAAAATGTCATGCCGAGAATCAACTCTACCAACTTGTGTATGGCACCCTGCCTTTTGCGGATATTCGGACGGTATGTCTTGGTACAAGTTTCCACCCGTTGCAACACTCATCACCTGAATCCCGCGGCAAATCCCGAAAACAGGGATGTCAGCTTCCAATGCCTGTCGACATAACTGTATCTCTAATTCATCGCGTGCTTTGTCAACAAATTTAAGGGCTGGATGCCACTTCTTACCAAAAAAGTCTGGGTGGATATCGCCGCCGCCTGTTAGCAAAAGCCCGTTCATCTCAGCGATGTCGACCGTTGCACCGTCTGGGAAGAGAACGGCCGGCTCACCGCCGCTCTGCTCAATTGCCTTGGTATAGTTATTCAAATGATTGTCTACAACATCTTTTTTAAACGTAACACCAATAATAGGACGCATGTGTGATAGATTCCTTTCGAGTCGTTTTTTATGTCTAGAGTATACCTTATCCTTCAGTAAAGGTGCAAGTGAATTGTAGGGCTATTCAGGGACATTTCGTTTTAAATTTTACGTTGAGAAACTTGATACCAACTTTTAGGAGGACGAGGGACAAGGCCTCGCCCTACGGTATATTAGTATGAAATGCACACTTTTTTTGTAGGTGCGCTGTAGCAACCATACAAAAAGTTTGCATTCACACAAGCATGCATGGTATAATTAGTATATGGTATTCGTGTTGGACGAAGTTCCCGGAAAAGGGCTATCCATTGCAGAGGAAGGCACGCCGATACTCACCTATTGCTACGGCGACTCGGCATGCCATCCGTACTTTCATCCGCTCTACGCACCGAATGGACAAGTGGTAACCGAGGGGGCACATGCGGGGCAACGGCATGCGCCAGGCATCTGTTTCACATTCGGAACCGTCAACGGCGACACCGGAATGTCCAGCGAGATAGAGCGAGAAGTTCTGGCGTGCGAGCACTTCCCCTTGAAACCCGCCGCTGCGGAGGAAACCTTGCTCAAATTCGAGATAGCAACAAGGTGGCATACCCCGGAACTCCTGCTTGTAGAAACCTGCAGGGCGACGGTTTATCCCCGTCAAACCCATGTGCAAGTCCTTGACGTAGCAGTGGCACTCCACGCGCCTTCCAGTCCGCTCGCATTTGCGGGAGACATCGGGCTTGGTTACCACGCTGCGGAGATGGAGTATAGAAAGGCAGTGGAGGCAAGCGGAAGGATTGGTGCGTCGGAAGTGAACGGACATCTATCGGAGTGGGGCGCTCTGGGCGGCATCACCACAGATACGGCTGTAGGTGTGGCAATTTTTCCACATCCTGAAAATGGGGAAACCCGATTCCTCGCGGAAGATGCCTCTGCCGGTTTTCTGTTCGCACACGCCACGCCATTCAGGGTGGATGCAGGTGCAACGCGCACGCTAAGGTACCGATTGCTTATCTACCTCGGAGACGTGTTTACTATAGACATCTGGGACTATTATCAAGACTATATCAAAACAGATAAAAACTCATGAAAAACCAAACGCTTTTCCCACTGCATAATAAAGGTGAGCGAGCAGAAGCACCGCATCCCGCCCCTCAAAAATCGCAAGACAGCACATCTGCTGGTGTCCCCCAGGCACACGCGCGCCGCGTTTACATTGAAACCTACGGATGCCAGATGAATGTCAGTGACAGTGAACTGATAGCGGGCATCTTGACGCAAAGTGGGCATCAGACCGTTTCACATATAGATGATGCGGATGTGGTTCTCGTGAATACTTGCGCAATCCGGGAAAACGCAGAAACTAAGGTTATTAATCGGTTACAGCAGTTGAACCACAGGAAACGGCGGCACCCTGAGCTGATTATCGGCGTCTGTGGTTGTATGGCACAGCATCTCCGAGACCGGCTCTTGGAAGTGGCCCCCTATGTTGACATGGTGATGGGCCCGGATGCGTATCGAAACTTGCCGATGGCACTGAACGCGGTGACAAGTCGCGACCCGTTTCTGGGGTTACGGCTGGACAAAAGCGAGGATTACGCCGATATCGCCTCCATCCGAAAAGAGGGTATTCGCGCATGGCTAACTATTCAGAGAGGGTGCGATAAGATGTGTACCTTCTGCATCGTGCCGTTCGTGCGCGGGAGAGAACGGAGCCTTCCGCTAAAACTTCTCGTCGAAGATGTAGAAAAACTCGTAGAACAGGGGTTCAAGGAGGTTGTGCTGCTCGGCCAAACCGTTAACTCCTATCGCGACAATGGCCACGATTTTGGCGAGCTGCTCTACGCTGTCAGCGAAGTGAACGGCTTAGAACGGCTCCGCTTTACCTCTCCCCACCCAGCAGATGCTACGGAGAGTATGATTGACGCAATAGCGAGTTGTCCTCGCGTCTGTAAACATTTGCACCTTCCTTTGCAGTCCGGCTCAACAGCAGTCCTGGAACGGATGCGCCGAACCTACACAGCCGAGGAATATCGTGCTTTAGTCGAGAAACTCCGCGAACGCATCCCCAATATCGTCCTCACAACAGATATTATCGTCGGATTCTGCGGCGAAACCGAAGCAGAATTTATGCAGACATATCATACCATGGCAGAAATCCGATACGATTCGGCGTTCATGTTCAAGTATTCTGAACGGGCGGGAACGCTGGCGCATAAGGCGTTACCCGACGATGTACCAGAAACAGAAAAGGGAAGACGCTTAAAAGAGATTATTGAACTCCAAGAGAAAATTTCTGCCGACATCAACCGCGCCCTGGTAGGTGAGACGGTCGCGGTGCTGGTAGAAGGCGAATCACGTCGAGATGCAGAGAATTACCACGGTAAGACTGATGGATTCAAAACAACCGTGTTTCCGAAGCAAGATAGCCAGATCGGTGACATCGTCAATGTTCGCGTCAACAACACCACAGCGCATACATTGATTGGGCAAATTTCTAACATACCTTGCGGAGGACAACAATCTTTGCGGTTGTGAACATCCATAGGACTTTTCCATATAACTTGGCTCAGAGGAGGCTATTGCGGTAGTCTGTTGATATGGAGCCTCTGACGAGATTTGTAGTGTGTTGGGCGCTCTAACTTAGGTTCTTCATGCACTGCAAAGTAAGTTAAAAAACTATGCAAAAAGTTAGAATTAAAACGAGAGCTGAAATAGAGAAGATGCAGCAGAGCGGCCAAGCTGCCGCAATCGTGCTACAACGCATTGCAGAAACCATCACGCCCGGGGTGTCCACGGCAGAACTGGATTGTGTTGCACGCGAAACCATTGCAGCACTCAAGGCAACCTCTTCTTTCTTGGGCTATCATTTCCCCGGGCACACGCCCTATCCTTCTACAATATGTGCCTCCGTTAACGACGTAGTCATCCACGGAATTCCCAACGAAACGCAACTGCTGCGCGAAGGCGACATCATCGGCATAGACACCGCTGTGAGTCTCAGGGGGTACCACGGTGATAATGCCTTTACGTTTCCGGTTGGGAACATTTCCCCTTCAGCAAAACGTTTACTCTCAGCAACGAAAGCCTCACTCTATGCCGCGATTTCAGCGGCAAAACCGGGCAACCGCATCGGAGATGTCTCTTTCCAATTGCAACATGTGGCAGAATCCGCAGGGTTTTCCGTACTTCAGAACTTTTCTGGGCACGGCATCGGGCGGCACCTCCACGAAGAACCCAACGTGCCGTGCATGGGCACCCCCGGGCGCGGCTTACGCCTGAAGCCGGGGATGGTACTCGCCATCGAAGCGATGGTGAACGCAGGCCTCCCAGATGTGGAACTTTTGGCAGATGGCTGGACAGTTACAACAACAGACGGTACCTTGTCTGCACTTTTTGAGCATACGGTAGCGGTGCTCTCTGACGGGCCCGAAATTCTAACAGGAAGCACCATCTGGACAGAATGAAAATGCATCAGGCTTTGCAACAACGGAGCAAAACGGCACTTTTACAGACAATGCCATGGCAACGTATAGTATAGCCTCGCGCACGCTGGGCGAAAGGACAAAAAAATGAAAATCGTAGCCATCCTTACCGCACTCCTGCTCTTCATCTCCCTCTATCTGATCTTCGGATATGCACAGATTGAAAAATCAATGCTAGAAGTACAGAAGATTTTCTACTTCCACGTTTCTGCTGCCTTGACGGTCTTCGTAGCGTTCGGTGTCAACTTTGTGTTTAGCATCAAGTACCTCATCCAACGCAAAACCAACGATGATCTGTTGGCAGCAGCCGCCGCGGAACTCGGGCTCGTCTTTTGCACGATTGCATTACTTTCCGGCCCGATTTGGGCACGCTACGCGTGGAATACATGGTGGAATTGGGAGCCAAGACTCACCAGCACGCTCATCCTTTGGCTGATATACATCGGCTATTTCATCCTCCGCGCCGCTTTAACTGAAGACAAACGTAAGATCTATTCTGCCGTGTTGGGAACAATCGCTTACCTGGAGGTGCCGATTGTGTATTACTCCGTTAGTATCTGGCAAGGGGGAATGCACCCAGGCACAGGCACAAAATGGAACCTTGAAGCCACAATGCGGCATACATGGATGGTGGCTCTGGTGGCATTCATTATGTTATTCAGCCTCTTACTGGCTTTGCGGTATCATAGCAAAAAGACGGAGGCACGCTACGAGATAATTCAACAGCAACACTTGGGGGAGGTCTCCTCGTAGCAGTGACAATTCGGAGCTCGCTCCTATAGGAGAGATACGGTATGCGAATAGTGATTTTAGCAATTTTTCTGATTGTTTTCGGTTTATTCTTAGCAACCCAAATCCCGGTAACCTTAACTGCGGATGAAGTAGATGGAGCTGTTTCGGATGCGATTGCAGAGGCTCAAGAACCCGTTGATGAAGATGAAGTCGCACCAATCGTCCAACGCTCAATTGAGAAACTGGAAGCAGCGCAACGCAATCGCCTCAAATACCTCGCAGGGGCTTACTTTGTGATATGGTTGGTGTTTATGCTATACGTGTTGCGACTCGGCCAGCAACAGAAAGCGTTGGATCGGCGGCTGGCGCAATTGGAGCAAGAAACCAATCAATAACCTTCGAATCGATTCGGATTGACTATATATGAAAACATTTCTTTTCAAAACACAGCAGACGTTTGAAAAGCAAACGCTAGAAGAGGTCTTTGCGTTCTTTTCTGATGTACACAACCTCACAGTGATTACACCCCCATGGCTCTACCTCCAAGTGCTGCCCCCTGCCCCGAGTGAGATGAAAGTTGGTACGCGAATAGACTATCGGTTGAAACTCCACGGCATCCCCATCCGCTGGCAGAGCGAGATAACCGCGTGGCATCCCCCGCATACCTTCGCCGATGAACAACGCCGCGGCCCATACCGTCGCTGGCATCATACGCATACCTTCGGTGAAACAGCAAACGGGGTTGTCGTGGGCGATGTGGTAGAATACGCCGTGTGGGGCAATTCGCTTGTCAACAGACTGTTTGTGCAGCCGGATATAGAAAAAATCTTCGCCTACCGTTCGCAAAAACTGGAAGAATTATTACCGTCCCTACGGGACTAAGGCACAGGCGGGAACGTTTTACACAGAAGTACGCGGATTTTGGGTGCCGCGCGGAATGACGTTTTCTTGTAGGGGTAGGCCTTGTGCCTACCCTTTAGCCCCAGCGGGGCGGTATGTGTATAGAAACGCGGTCTGCCCTAGATGCTAAGCCCCAGAGGGGCGACAGGTGTAGCAACGCTATCTAAATCGCGGATTATCGCGGATGACGCAGAATGACGCGGATTTCTTTCGTCTGAATCGCGGATTTACGCGGATTACACAGATAAACGCGGATTTTGGGTGCCGCGCGGAATGACGTTTTCTTGTAGGGGTAGGCCTTGTGCCTACCCTTTAGCCCCAGCGGGGCGGTATGTGTATAGACACGCAGACCTCCCTAGATGCTAAGCCCCAGCGGGGCGACATGTGTAGCGACGCTATCTAAATCGCGGATTATCACGGATTGACGCGGATGACGCAGATTTTGCGCGTCTGAATCGCGGATTTACGCGGATTACACAGAATGACACGGATTTTGGGGCATCTCGCGGGTCAGCATTTTTTGGTCAGGGGAGCCGCGGCACAGCTCACCCACAAAAAAACAAGGGTAGGCACAAGGCCTACCCCTACAGAAAAGAAAATAATCGCAAGCCACCGAAGATGTTGAATGGAAAGGACACCCAAAATCCGCGTTTATCCGCGCTATCCGCGTAAATCCGCGATTCAAAATAAAAAAACAGGGTAGGCACAAGGCCTACCCCTACAGAAAAGAAAATAATCGCAAGCCACCGAAGATGCTGACCCGCAAGACACCCCAAAATCCGCGTTAATCTGCGTCATCCGCGATAATCCGCGATTCAGACGAAAAAAAGCCGCGTAAATCCGCGCTATCCGCGTAAATCCGCGATTCAGACGAAAAAAAAAGCATGGCAATGAACCGAAGTCCACTGCCATGCTTTAGAATATTCCCTGAATCTTACTCTTGAATCTTCAAATCGCCCCACGTCGTCGGCAGTTTACCCGCAGCACCGATATGCCCGCGCAAGCGAGTCGCACCCGTCAGACGCTGACGATGCCCATCAAACGAAACATCTTCTATCTGGTAGTAGTAGACAATGTTCGGTTTGGCAGTCTTGTCGGTGTAACTGTAAGTGTGCTTTTCACCTGTGGTGCCCGCACCCTGAATCATCGTGGGATTGATAACCACAAACGCACCTGTCTTCGTCGCACTACGCAGAATGTTAAACCCTGCATTGTTCAACTCCGACTGCGTCGTCCACTTGATAACGACACCAGCATCCGTACGTTTGGGTAAGAAACTTGACAAAGACACTGGCAAAGCAGTACCTGGATAGTAGCCCGGTGTGCCGACATCGTCTGCAATACCGTAGTAGGTGTCGCTCGGAATCTCGGTCAATTGCCAGGAACCTTTCGCGCTAACCCAGTTGTCTGTTGCAACTCCGCCGTTATAGCCGCGGATAAGCGAGATACGTTGCTCCGAATTACCAATCTTGTCCGCTGTCAACAGCGCCGCACCAATCGTCACTGTGTCGGTGGGAGTGCCTGACAACGCCACATCTTTGCCGAACAACTCCAACGTGAACCCTTTCATGCTCAGCATCGTAAAACGGCTATTGTCAACCTCTAACGCTTGCCGCGCACCTCCGCTTTCGCTGTCGTTCCACAGGAGCATCACGCGCTGGGAGTTCAGCGGCTGCGGTGCAGAACCACGACGCGTCGCAATCAGTATCGTCTGGTTCGGGCCAATAATGTAATCGTCCGGCAGATTGATAGTGACATTCTGACGGGAATCCACATCAGTGCCCACATTTTCTATTCGCAGATGCCAGTCATTAAGGTTGATACCTTGGCTGGGCGAACTATTGCGGAGCTCTATCCATTGCGGATAACGCCCGTTATCGGAGACTACCATAATCTCACTGATGGTAACTGCACCACTAGCAAGATCGCCCGGTTTTGCCTTGAGCGCATCATTCGGGAAACCAGGCGTGCCGCCATTGGCATTAGTGGCACCCGCACTCCGGTCATACCCGACCCCGGGGTAATTTGCATAATCCCACACTTTTTCGCCAAAACCTTCACCAGCCTTATTGCGCTTATACACTCTGCCCTTGGCAAGATCGCCATTAATCACGTTGCTGTTCCCTGCGGGCGTGGCATAAAGGGGCCAAATACTGGTTTTCCTCTCCTCATCTGTTAAAAAGAGCTCACCACTGATATCGACGATCTTTTCATGGTTCGTTTTAGGCTCGCTGCGCAGCACTAACAGGAACTTACCATTCCCAGGCAGAGTACTTAGACCCGCATGGGGCAGAACAATCGTGCCCTTCGCATCATAGAACATCGAATCCGTCTGGAGACCGCTCTTTTCCTGATCGGCTGCCGCAGTCATACCTTCAGAATCCCCAAACTTTTTGCCGCGCGCCAAAGGCGTGGTCAACGGATCTTTGTTCACTAGGAGCAACACCTTGCCAGCACCGAGTTTGTAATCACCCTTATTATTTGGGAAATGCATCACACGATGTTCCTTACGATCCGCAGTGATAATGCTCAACTGCCAGTTTTTGAGATTGGCTTCACCCGTGGACACATTGCGGAGCTCTATCCAAATGTGGTCTGGGTTGTCACTGTGCCCTATCTCGTTGATGATAACAGGCGAATACGGAATAGAGGTTCTGTTTGCCGCCGTTATCTGCGTGGCAGGTCTCGCCCCTGGAGTCGCAATACGATTGGACGCAATATTGAGCGTAGGCGTAGTGCTGGCCTCCCAACTACTAGAAAGCGTGCCATTCTTATTTACCTCATTCGCCGCCTTGCTGAAATCAACCTTACGGCGCATAGAGATCAGCGGCACAACATCAGCACCTTCCATCTCCTCAGTCGCCTCCACTGCCACTGTTCGACCACCTTGGCCCGGCACGGGCCATTTGCCATTCCCCAAGTTACCTACGGTATCAACCGCATTGGGATCGGCAGAGAAAGTGTCCGGGCTGAAGGGTGTCACTTTCAACTGGTAAACTGACAAATCAGCAATCGCCGCACCTGCATTGTAAATCTCAATCCACTGGCTAAACTTCGAATTATCGCCTTGACTCAGATCGCTACCCCACATGATTTCGGTGATGATGGGACCCACTTTTTTACTCACTGTCGTTGTGACTCTCGTGTCAACCAATTCAAGGGTACCACCGTTGCCGTTGGGGCCGAACAAGTTTTCTAAGTGCGTCAAGTTCACTATAGGATAAAACCTGTGATTTACGCCGGTGTTGGAGACAGACGCACCGCTGTGCGCTAGCACAACAAAACCTTTTGAGAGAACCTCTACGGATGGCAAAGCCAGTGTAACCTCGGTCGGCACACCCAATCGGGTGGCGATACTGTCAGGGGTGGCGACACCGACGACAGGGACCGTTAACGTATTCGATAGTAGGTTCGGGTTACCTGCAATGTCCATCGTTGCACCCGCAGGCACCGTTATCCTGACATCTCCAGTATAATCCGCAGGCGGCGTGATTCTCGCTTTGTAGACCTTGAACGAGGCAGAGTGTTTGACGCGCCCTTGCGGATCACCTATATCACCAGGAAATCCTGGATCCCGATGGTCTAAACCTATAAAATCCGGCTCCGAGACCGTCCAGCCAGCCCGGTTTACGCCCTGTCCAGTGATCGCGATGTCAGCAGCCGTGAAGCCTTGCGTGGTGTCCGCAATGACATCCGTATCGTCTACTCCAGTCCCACGGGCTTGTCCAACCGCATAATTGAAAAATAGGAATTCCACATCAAAGGCCCCTGTCACACTGTCATGCTCGGTAACATCCACATCGGGACTTTCGGCTGTAAAATCACCCGTTCTAAAGTCCACTGCGTTTTTACGTACACCGCCTTCTTCATGAGTCTCAGGCTTTATCAGGCCGGTGATTCTCACGTTCGCCGGTACAGCATCTATAAGATGGTTAAGGCCATCGTGCTCATAAGCAGTCGTCCTGGGTGGCGGCCACGGTGGAAGCGGGCTCAGACCACGCGTATAAAATGCGATAAGCCAAGAATGAGCTTGACCACGAGCCGCGCGATTCGCGCCAATCTCAAAGTTATTGCTGCTTCCTGCATTATTTGTTATCCTATCAGTAGCAGTACTAATATAGGGGTCTATCTCGACATCAACGGTGTTGGGGGCGTAATATTTTTGGTCCTTGGCAAAATTAATCCCATCGCCGACACATTCGTCACCTGGTTGCACCACGTATTTGAACACTACTGTGCCCCCGTTGCCCTGTCTAGCGGAGACGGGGTGATTAAAGACACTGTTAGCGGGATGAGTACTATCGTAGACTGCGACTCGGTCATTGGTCACCTTACCGTCGAAGTCTAGCTTAAACTTCGGCATACCGATGACCTCCACAGCTAATGCATTGTCAAAATCCGTACTAGTGAAGAATGACATCTTAAAATAGATGGTGTCGCCCGCCTTGAAGAATTTAACGGGTTGGCCAGCGCCTAGAGTGGCTACGGGGGAGAACCCGGGCTCCATCAGATAAGGACCGTCGGGATGGTTCTGGTTACCGTCCATTAGTAGTGCTTTGTTCGGAGTGTTTCCATCCCGATTTCTCAGTACATACGTAGTTTCCGGACTTTCAGTTGCATACCAATCTCCAATTAAGCGTTGGCGGGCAAAAGAATAGTAGGAATTGCCAGACTGTGTGCCCTGACTTATTATCTCAACTTTCCCTAGGTGCACTGGAGCTGCCTGCACTGCCATCGGTGCTGCCAGGGTAGCAATGCCCGCAATCAGCAGGCAAACAAAAAACTGGGTCACGAAAGAATTGTTAAAAGTATTCACATTTACCTCCTTAAATACTAAACCTTTGTCGACTGTGCGGCGTGTGCCGGATTTGGGCAGTACGGTGCTGCAGCAGGTAACGCAACGTTAGCAGGTTCTTCATAGCATTTAAATCCTAACCTATTAAAACGTTTTTGTCAAGAGGGAGTTTCACTTTTTCAGGGCTAATGTTTTGGGTCTCGGTTCGCAGGCGTTCCAGTTCGCATCCCTCGGCGTGCCGGCGGCAATCATCACGTACCTAAATGGGTACAGTCAGCACACAGATGCTGTTAATAGTATAACGTATACGGTCGGCGTTGTCAAGTTTTTTAGCAAAAAAAGCTAGACACGTACCGTCCCTATGGGACTAAGACATGTGCGTGGCGGCGTTGCTATAAAGATGTCGTCCCTATCTGAATCGCGGATTTACGCGGAGGACGCGGAAGTACGCGGATTTTGGGGTGCCTTTTCTGTAGGGGTAGGCCTTGTGCCTACCCTGCCTTTGTAGGGGTAGGCCTTGTGCCTACCGTTCCTTTGTAGGGGTAGGCCTTGTGCCTACCCTTCCTTTGTAGGGGTAGGCCTTGTGCCTACCCTTCCTTGTGATTTTGCCAGTGAATGTCCTCAAGCGTCTGTGCAGCGAGCACTTGTTCAAAGAGCATGTCAAGCAGGGCGAGGCTTTGGATCGAAGTAATCTGGTCGGTCAGTGCCTGCGGGATGGTATCAAAACGGAACTGCAGCAGCTTGAGGATGTTCATCTGTTTGGCGCGTGTCTCCCCTTCTGCAATGCCTTCTGCTTTACCTTGCACCATACCCTGCTCAATGCCTTGCGCCATGCCACGCTCTATCAGCACCTCGGCCATCGACTGCGCCATAGTTTCTACCTCCATGTCCGGCGTATGCTGGACTATAACCTTCAAAAGTTCTTGATATTCCGCTACCGTTTGAGCGGCTCGTGCCGCATCCAGCGAATCCAAGGGCCCCATCGCCTCTGTTAACACCTTCTTTAGCACCTCATGCGCAGCGCCCTCCTGCAGGTCGCGCGCATCGGTTTCTGTAGTCATCTGTTTTATTCTTCCTTTGTTTCGTGACTCTTTTGTCATAGATAAATAGTATAGCAGGAATGGCCGGTCATGTCAACCAAAAAAGTGAATCACGGACTGACGCGGATGACGCGGATTTTTCTCGTCTGAATCGCGGATTTGCGCGGATTACGCGGAATGACGCGGATTTTGGGGTGCCTCGCGGGTCAGCATTTCTTGTAGGGGTAGGCCTTGTGCCTACCCTGTGTGCCTACGGGACTAAGAGGGGCGATGTCGGCAATCATCACGTGCCTGAATCGGTGCTGTCCGCACACAGATGCTGTTAGCATTATAACGTATTCGGTCGGCGTTGTCAAGTTTTTTAGCAAAAAAAAGGCTCACTAGTGATTTTTTTGAACTTTTTGGGTGAAATAGTGTATACTTAATACAATGAATGTTTGATTATGCAAGAGGGTTTCGATCTATTCTCAGATTGAAACCGGGAGGAATTCCCATGAAACGCGTACGTTTAGGCAGCAGCTTGCACGGCTCCCATATTGCACTATACGCTATTGCCTTCTCCACATTACTCCTAGCACTCAGCATGAGCGAGAGCGGCATGGCTGAAGTTGCCAGTTTGGAGATAGAGATTTCGGATGTCGTCAGCAACGCGGATGCGCGGCAAATTCGGCGGTTGCTGGAACCGTGGGCAGATTCAGAAAACATCACCTTCCACACGCCTGTTGACAAAAACGGAAGAAAGCGGCTTTTCACCACCGTCGTTCAAGTTAAACCGAGGCAAGGCCCTTCTAAATACAGCGAGACGCATACCTTCGATGTGCATGACATCATACGGCAGCTCAACGATTCTCGTTTCCGGGGCCGCCATGGGCTGGGGCACGCCCGCGTGCTTAAAAGCGAGGTTACGATTCGCGGGCACATGTTTGCACATCCTGGCTATGCCCGGAGCTATCTCCGCAATGTCCCTTCGTGGCGCCGCTGGCGGCCGGATACCTCCAATATCCATCACGCGATGACAGCCGGCAGCGAAGATCAGAAGTTCGTTTTTAGCGCGAACGCTGAGTTCGATCAGCTGCGGATTGATGCTGCAAACAGTGATAAAGAGGTAGAGGTGAAAGGCGTAATCGCGGGCTTTGATGGTCCCTACCCGATTGTATCGGTGCGCGAATATGATGTCGGCTATCGCCTTAAGAATGACGAGGCGCCCGCTGAAAAAGGGGTCACCTACGATTACCTTGAAGAGGAAAAATAACGTTCGGTCGGCGACGAAACATTCACTGTTGGGTGTCACGGGTTGCCGTTCAATCCAACCTATAGGCTACGCCTGATAGCCGCCTGTATTAAAAAGCACAACCCGTTCAGAAGGTTCAATCATGCCGTTTGCGACGAGTTGTTTGAGTGCCGCGACCGTTGCTGCGCCTTCGGGGCACGTCAAAAGCCCCTCAGTTTTGGGTAGCACTTGCATTGCCTCACGGATGGCATCATCCGTGACGGCAATCGCGGTGCCCTGGCTTTTACGAATTGCCGATAAGATGAGAAAGTCGCCAATGGCTTGCGGCACCCGTAATCCGCTGGCGATTGTCTCGGCATCCCGCCACGGCGTTGCTTCGTCGGCATCCTCTTCCCATGCCCTGACAATCGGGGCACATCCAGCGGCTTGTACGGCGATAAAGCGAGGGCGTTTGTTTCCAATCCACCCGATTGCCTCTAATTCCGCGAAGCCTTTCCACATGCCGACAATCCCCGTGCCGCCGCCCGTCGGATAGATAATGACATCCGGCAGCTCCCACCTGAATTGCTCTGCGAGTTCAAAGCCCATCGTTTTTTTGCCTTCCACGCGATATGGCTCTTTGAGGGTTGACACGTCAAACCAGTTTTCAGCGGCTTTCCGTTTCGCGACAATTCTGCCTGCATCTGTAATCAAGCCATCAATTAATGTAACTTTCGCGCCTGCGAGCCGACACGTCTCCTTATTGAAGGCGGGTGTATCTTGTGGCATGAAGATGTGTGCTGTCATGCCTGCGGCAGCGGCATAAAGTGCGAGAGCCGTCGCTGCGTTGCCAGCAGAGGGAATCGCTAATGCTGTTAGGCCAAGGGATTTCGCCTTGGAGACTGCCATCGCTAAGCCCCGCGCCTTGAAACTTCCTGTGGGCAAACGAGATTCATCTTTTATCCATACCTCCGTAAGCCCAAACCTTGCCCCCAACCTTTTGGCATGGATGAGCGGTGTCATCGTCTCACCCAGCGAAACGATGTCCGATGCGTCGCCTATCGGTAGGAGCTCCCTATACCGCCAGAGTGACGCAGGACGTGCCAAGAGGGCATCGCGTTGCCAGATCCCTGCTACCTGTTTCAGCGCGTAACGGGCAAGTAGCGGCTTCCCACACGAGGTGCAAACGTTCTGCGGCACCTCGTGCGGATACGTCTCGCTACATTGGCTACATTCAAGATGTTGTAGATAGTTTCTCATGGCTTTACTGCTACTGTGCTTATGAACGCGCGAGCAGCTTGAGAAGAATCGCTTTCATGCTGTGAAGGCGATTTTCGGATTGTTCAAAGATAATAGCGCGCGCATCGTCGAGTAATTCGTCCGCGATTTCATAACCGCGATGGGCAGGCAGACAGTGCATAATCCGGCACCCGTGCGCCTTGAGGAGCTCAGCGTTCAATTGGTACGGCATCATCTTTTCCAAGCGGCGTTTCCGTTCCGCTGCAAAAGCCGGTTCCGTAAAGAATTCCATATCCACCCACGTATCGGTATAGACAATATCGCTTGTGGCGATGATTTTTTCGAGCGCGTTGTCCGCGCTTGCGGTGGCTGTGTCTGTATTAAGCGTCTTATAGAGCCCTTTCCGAGCGGCTTCATCCCACAACGCCTTATCCACAGCAGCGGGGTTCACCTCCGGGGCAACAACGGTCACCTCAATGCCGACTTTCATCCCCGCAGCAATTAGCGAATTGCAGACGTTGTTATGAACGCCGATGAAGCACAACTTAATCCCTTCCAGTCTGCCGAAGTGTTCTTGTATCGTCATCAGATCTCCGAGTGCCTGCGTTGGATGATATTTGTCACAACAGCCGTTAATCATCGGGACAGCTGCCGATGTTGATGCAGTAACGAGCTCTGCGTGTTTCAAGAATCGTGCTAAAATAACATCTACATACGCGGACAGCACGCGAATTTCATCGCCGAGGTCGGCTAACCCGAAGTTCGTCGTTCGCCAGTCCAAGTAGTGTGCATGCCCCCCCATCTGTGTGATGCCAACCTCACCCGCGCATCGCGTTCGCGTGGAGGTCTTCTGGAAAAGCAACGCGAGGCTCCGCCCACCTACAGCGTGTCTATATTTTTCAGGATAGTTTTTGATGTTCAGGCTGTCTTCAACGGTTTCAAGAATATCGGTTTTTGACCAGGATTTGAGCGTAATTAGGTGCATAATTGTCTCCACATCGGGCAGATTTGCTGGCTTTTTGTAGGGGCGAACTATAGTGCTCGCGCGTTCCCATTTTGGCTTGCAAGTTAAAAGAAACGATAATTATACCTAATTTTTTAGAATAAGTCAAATGTTTTTTCCGCTATGGGCATTTCGTTAGAGAACGAAATGGCTCTGGGGTAATATTTTTTACTTGACTTTACAGAGCATTCTGTGGTATTATTATTACACTAATAGCGTCGCCCAATGAAAAATAGACCCAACGATGCCCAGAAAAAACAAAAAACAATACTTCAGTTTGGAGAGCGTGTCAATGACATCCGCCAATTACACCCCACAATGCCGCCGCCTGATTTTGATACTAGTGCTCCTTCTTGCATTGACTTTGAGCCTGGGTGCGGAGGAAGCCCCTGACTTTGCGCAAGCGGGCACCCCATTCTTGGAGAAGTACTGCTTGGGCTGCCACGCTGGCGAGCAGCCCGCAGCCGAACTTGCTCTCGATGCATTTCAAGATAACCTTTCGTTGATCGAGAAGCGTGAGGTCTGGGAACTGGTTTTAGAGATGCTAACAACAGGCACCATGCCCCCATCGGATAGCGAGCAGCCGATGATGGAAGAATCGGAATCGTTTGTTAAGCACGTTGAAGCCATCTTTGAACATGCAGATCGGACAGCGAAACCCGATCCCGGGCGAATAACGGTACGCCGGCTCAATAAAGTTGAATACAAAAATACTGTCCGGGACTTGCTCGGCGTTGATTTTGATCCCACCGCCAATTTCCCTGCGGACGACATCGGGCACGGGTTTGATAATATCGGTGATGTGCTGACGATGTCACCGCTCCTGATGGAACGGTACCTTGAAGCGGCAGAAGCGATTGCCACTCGCGTCATCTTGGTGAACCCACCGCCCCCATCCAAACGCTACCAAAGGGCGCAGCGGCTTGAACCGCGCCACGCTGATGTGCCCTACAAGGCCTTCCGCCTGCTAGACGCAACTGCAACCGAAGCGTGGAAAACAGGCCCCTTTACCACGGGTGGCGCGAATCTCAGGTTCCTCCCGGATATAGAGCTCCGCTACCGTGCAACGCTTTATGCTGAAACCACCAGCGACAGACTTGTGGAGGTTGCCCTATTCGTTCAGGGTAAAGCCCTGGAGGCGGTTTCCACCCCTGCTGAACTCGCACAACTCGTCGGCGTTGACGCCACGTCGAACGCCAAGATTAAAATCTTGGAAACCTTCGAGATTACCGCCCGCGACCGGAAAAAACCCCAGACAATTGAAACGCTTGTCAGCCGGATGGCTCACGTTGAAAAGGCAGGCATCGCACTGGTTAAGCCTGAGCACGGTGAACCCACTGCCAAACTCATGCTCCGCGCGCTCTGGTCGGAGGGGCCGTTAGACACCCGCCCTGCCTCCCAACTCAAAATTTTGGCATGCACACCGGGCATCCCTCAGGCAGAACAGACACGTGAAGTGTTAACCCGGCTGCTTCGCCGAGCGTATCGCCGGCCACCGAGTGAAAACGAAGTAGAACAACTCGCTCAGTTTGTAGAATCCATCCAAGCAGGCGGCGCGACATGGGAAGCCGGCATTCAAGAGGCGATTAAAGTCGTTCTCTGTTCGCCCAAGTTCCTGTTTCGAGTGGAGATAGATGACCGGCGGCAAGGTTCCCCAGAGCCGCACCCGATCGATGAGTTTCAGCTCGCCTCTCGGCTTTCCTACTTCTTGTGGAGCAGCATGCCAGACGACGAACTCCTGCATCTTGCTGAAAAAAAACAGCTGACTGTCAACCTTGAGTCACAAGTTAAACGCATGTTGGCAGATGCGAAAGCGTCAGAATTGACACGCAACTTTGGCACGCAATGGTTACAAATCCAACGGCTGGCCACCGTTGGACCCGATGCCGATCGATTTCCAACCTTCACCCGCAAATTGCGAGACGCGATGTTGAAGGAAACCGAACTTTTTCTGGAAGCAATCTTTCGGGAAGACCGGAGCGTACTCGAGCTGCTTGACGCGGACTATACCTTTCTCAATAAGCCGTTGGCGAACCATTACGGCATTGTGGATACGCAGGGGAACTGGATGGGGCAGAAAAAAACCGTACCTGGGGGCGAAGCGATTCAAGGTAGCGCGTTTCTGCGCGTGGCGCTGCAAGGTGCCTCACGCGGCGGTATACTTACCCACGCCAGCGTGCTGACGGTAACCTCTAATCCGACGCGCACCTCTCCTGTCAAACGGGGACGCTGGGTGCTGGAGCAAGTGCTCGGCACACCACCGCCACCACCGCCACCGGATGTCCCCGAATTAGAAGAAGAGGGGGAGGCGGTTCACGGGAGTACGCTGCGAGAACGCCTTGAGAAGCACCGAGAAGACCCGGCCTGTGCCAACTGCCACGCCAAAATGGACGCGATCGGATTTGCACTAGAAAACTACAACGCAATTGGGGCTTTTCGGATGAAGGACGGCACATTGGATATTGATGCAACCGGCGAATTGCCAGATGGCACCTCTTTTCATGGCATAGCAGACCTGAAACAGATTCTCAAAGAGAGAAAACAACACTTTGCACGCTGCCTCACTGAAAAAATGTTAACTTACGCCTTAGGCAGGGGATTAGAATATTACGACCGGCCAACTCTCGAACGCATCGTTGCACAACTTGAAGCCAAAGATTACAGAAGTACCGTACTAATTACAGAAATCGTCAAAAGCGAACCATTTCGGTTACGTCGTGGTACAGCACAGTAGCAGGCACACGCCGTGTGTTTCCGTTGCTGCACAGTTTTTAGGAAATAAATCGTTATGAACAAATCAAAGCAACTTTCACGTCGAACATTTTTATGCAGTTTGGGAGTCAGTGCTGCCCTCCCATGGCTGGAAGCGATAGCACCCCTGACTGCCTGGGCAGACATCCCCTCAAACGAGGCAACGATTACCCGGTACCCTGACCCGGCGATCGAAAGACTTGACTCGCGTTTTGACAAATACAAAATTGGGAACACTGTCGTGGAACGATTGTGGACAGGGGCGCGTTGGTGCGAGGGCCCTGTCTGGTTCGGCGATGGCGGCTACCTCCTTTGGAGTGATATTCCAAACAACCGTATGCTGAAATGGCAGGAAGCCACCGGCGCGGTGAGCGTCTATCGCAAACCCTCTAACTATACCAACGGCCACACGCGCGACCGGCAAGGCAGGCTCATTAGTTGTGAGCACGGGACACGGCGCGTGACACGAACCGAATATGACGGAACGATCACTGTCCTGAGCGACAACTTTGACAGAAAGCGGTTCAACGCACCAAACGATGTGGTAGTCCATCCCGATGGACATATCTGGTTTACCGATCCAGGGTACGGTATCCTATTCAATTATGAAGGGCATAAAGCCAAATTTGAATTGCCGACTTCCGTTTATCGCATCAATCCAGACACAAGGGAAGCAACCGTTGTAACAGATGAACTCGACAGACCGAACGGGCTCTGCTTTTCACCTGACTACAATAAGCTCTATCTCGCGGATACAGGCCCACCAAAACACATTGTTGTCTACGATGTCGTAAACGGTGAGCGGCTGAATAACAAACAGGTATTCGCTGATATGGCACCCGGTGCTGCGGATGGCCTTCGATGCGATATTGATGGAAATCTGTGGGCAAGTGCAGGCTGGGGCGGCGAAGGCTACGACGGAGTGCATATCTTCGCGCCAGACGGAACGCTTATCGGGAAGATTCATCTCCCAGAAATTTGTGCAAACCTCTGTTTCGGCGGTGTGAAACGGAACAGACTCTTTATGGCAGCTAGCCAATCTCTCTATTCCGTTTATGTGGAAGCACAAGGGGTACCGCTGTTTTAATTTAGCGTATGCGTAGGGGCGGGCACGGAGTCCCTGCCCTACAATAAAATGGAAATAATTATGAACAAATCAAAGCAACTTTCACGTCGAACATTTTTACGCGGACTGGGTGTCAGTATCGCCCTACCGTGGCTGGAAGCAATGGGGCCCGTGACAGCTTGGGCAGACGCGCCCACGCGCGGGTTGCAGACAGTTCCCAATCGGATGGCATTCCTGTACGTACCGAACGGGAAAAATATGGAGGATTGGACACCGAAGCAGGTAGGGGCAGCCTATGAACTCACAGACATCTTGAAACCACTGGAAAACGTCAAAGATAAAACGCTGGTGCTCAGTGGATTAACCGCTGATAAAGCGCGCGCCAACGGCGATGGCGGCGGCGATCACGCCCGGGCGATGGCGGCGTTCCTCACCGGGGCACAACCCCGTAAAACGGACGGTGCCGACATTCACGCGGGAATTTCTGTTGACCAGGCTGCCGCGTTGCATCTCGGGAACCAAACGCGCCTGCCTTCCCTAGAACTCGGAATCGATCCCGGGAGAAAAGCTGGAAATTGCGACTCCGGTTATAGTTGTGTCTATTCTTCATCTCTCTCCTGGCGGGCTGCCACGCAACCGCTCCCTAAAGAGGTTAATCCGAAGCTCGCTTTTGAACGTCTGTTCTCCGCCATGCCAGATGCTCGGCGGGTACAGCGAGATCAGCAGCGAAAAAGTATCCTAGATTTTGTGAGGCAAGATTCAAAAGAACTCATCCGTCAGGTCAGTGGAAATGACATCCGCAAACTCGACGAGTACTTCTCCGCCATTCGGGATATTGAGGTGAGAATCGATTCGGCTGAAAAGTTCCCGCCGCTCCAAAGTCCAGACTATGTGGTCCCTGCGGAGATCCCGGCAGATTATCAGGAGCATCTTCGGCTGATGATGGACATGATTGTCCTCGCATTTCAGACAGACGTAACCCGTATCGTGACGTTTGTGTTAGCAAATGAAGGAAGCAACAAGCCGTATCCGTTTATCAATGTGTCTGAGGGGCACCACGATTTGTCGCATCATGGTGGCGATGAAGAGAAGAAAGCAAAAATACGCCAGATCGATATTTTCCATATACAGCGGCTGGCATACTTTTTGGAGAAACTGGAGGCAACCCCTGAAGGGGACGGTTCGCTGCTCGACCATTCGATGATTTTGTACGGCAGTGGCAACGCAGACGGCAATCGACACAGCCACCACGACCTCCCGATTCTACTGGCCGGCAATGGCTGTGGCACGATTAAAAGCGGGCGTCACATCCGGTATCCAAAAGAGACTCCCCTCAACAATCTTTGGATGTCCATGCTCAATCGGATGGATGTTCATTTAGCCGAATTGGGCGATAGCACCGGCAGTTTGAGAGGGCTATCCTAATCCCTCTCCTATCTTCTTGTAGGCGCGCTTTCGTTTTGGCGGGTGGCGAGCTCCGCACGGAGGCGTTCTAACTCAAGTTCTAACGCCTCTCGCCGTGCTGCTTCGCCTCTGGCCAGCATTTCTGCCGCCTCTCGTCGTTCTACTTCCGCCTCTCGCCGTGCTGCTTCACCTCTGGCCAGCATTTCTGCCGCCTCTCGTCGTTCTGCTTCGCCTGCCGCCAGCATTTCTGCCGCCTCTCGTCGTTCTGCTTCTTCTGCCGCCAGCGTCTCCGCTGCCACTCTCAGGTGATGTTCTTCCATAGAAGTTGTAATCGGAGTGCCATCAGGCAAATACGGACGTAAAAGCCGAACATGGCTCTGACGCTGCTCCACCCACTGAAAAGAGAGATTTAACGTCTCGCTGAACAAACCACCATCGGCAGCCGGAACAATCTCTACGATGCCGCCTGAAGCACCACGACACCACCCACGAAATTCCGGCGGCTTCTTCATCTCCGGTTGATGAATAAAGTACTCTTGAACCCCCATATCCATCAGATACAACTGAACTTTCTCAGCACGATCCCTGGCCGCTGTCGAATCCGAAAGAAATTCAAAAACAGCCGCAGGAACAGCGCCTTCGGACCACGTATAAAAACTCCGCCGTTGTGGAAATTTGGCAACACCAAACACCACATAAACATCCGGAGAGACGAACTTTGTGATGTCGCCTTCACGATAATAGATGAAATTGTCAATGCCAATGTGGATGTGCGCATTGACTGCAAAATACCGGGACAGTTGCTCGAAAAATAGGGCAATCTGTTCCCCGTGATACCCTGTCCCTGCCATAGGTTCGTTATCCTCATAGGGGTAGCCTTCGATATAAACGGTCGGTTTGCCAAGCGCTTTGGGAAAGACCGGCATATACTTTCTTTGCTTGAAGGCAAAGTCATTTAGAGTCTCCATGATTTCCTCCGTTTGCATCAACCGTTTTGAAAGTTTGTTAAAAAAAGCACATTCTTTTCATTGCATGTGTCACGCGCTTTCGTCTTGGCGGGTAGCGAGCGCCGCACGGAGGCGTTCTAACTCAAGTTCTAACGCCCGCCGCCGTTCTGCTTCGCCTCTGGCCAGCATTTCTGCCGCCTCTCGCCGTGCTGCTTCTTCTGCCGCCAGCGTCTCCGCTGCCACTCTCAGGTGATGTTCTTCCATAGAAGTTGTAATCGGAGTGCCATCAGGCAAATACGGACGTAAAAGCCGAACATGGCTCTGAAGTTGGTCCGTCCACTGAAAAGAGAGATTTAACGTCTCGCTGAACAAACCACCATCTGCGTCCGGAACAATCTCTACGATGCCACCTGAAGCACCACGACGCCACCCACGAAATTCCGGCGGCTTATTCATCTCCGGTTGATGAATGAAATACTCCTGAACACCTATATCCATCAGATACAGACGAACTTTCTCAGCACGATCCCGCGCCGCTGTCGAATCCGAAAGAAATTCAAAAACAACCGCAGGAACAGCGCCTTCGGACCACGTATAAAAACTCCGCCGTTGTGGAAATTTGGCAACACCAAACACTACATAAACATCCGGAGAGACGAACTTTGTGATGTCGCCTTCACGATAATAGATGAAATTGTCAATGCCAATGTGGATATGCGCATTGACTGCAAAATACCGGGACAGTTGCTCGAAAAATAGGGCAATCTGTTCCCCGTGATACCCTGTCCCTGCCATAGGTTCGTTATCCTCATAGGGGTAGCCTTCGATATAAACGGTCGGTTTGCCAATCGCTTTGGGAAAGACCGGCATATACTTTCTTTGCTTGAAGGCAAAGTCGTTTAGAGACTCCATGATTTCCTCCGTTTGCATCTCAGGGCAGGAATGGCCTTCAGCCCCGTCAGAGGGCTAAAGCATTCCGCAACCGTTTTGAAAGTTTGTTAAAATAAAGGCACATTCTTTTCATTGCATGTGTCACGCGCTTTCGTCTTGGCGGGTAGCGAGCGCCGCACGGAGGCGTTCTAACTCAAGTTCTAACGCCTCTCGCCGTGCTGCTTCGCCTCTGGCCAGCATTTCTGCCGCCTCTCGTCGTTCTACTTCCGCCTCTCGCCGTGCTGCTTCGCCTCTGGCCAGCATTTCTGCCGCCTCTCGTCGTTCTGCTTCGCCTGCCGCCAGCGTCTCCGCTGCCACTCTCAGGTGATGTTCTTCCATAGAAGTTGTAATCGGAGTGCCATCAGGCAAATACGGACGTAAAAGCCGAACATGGCTCTGACGCTGCTCCACCCACTGAAAAGAGAGATTTAACGTCTCGCTGAACAAACCACCATCGGCAGCCGGAACAATCTCTACGATGCCACCTGAAGCACCACGACGCCACCCACGAAATTCCGGCGGCTTATTCATCTCCGGTTGATGAATAAAGTACTCTTGAACCCCTATATCCATCAGATACAACTGAACTTTCTCAGCACGATCCCGCGCCGCTGTCGAATCCGAAAGAAATTCAAAAACAACCGCAGGAACAGCGCCTTCGGACCACGTATAAAAACTCCGCCGTTGTGGAAATTTGGCAACACCAAACACTACATAAACATCCGGAGAGACGAACTTTGTGATGTCGCCTTCACGATAATAGATGAAATTGTCAATGCCAATGTGGATATGCGCATTGACTGCAAAATACCGGGACAGTTGCTCGAAAAATAGGGCAATCTGTTCCCCGTGATACCCTGTCCCTGCCATAGGTTCGTTATCCTCATAGGGGTAGCCTTCGATATAAACGGTCGGTTTGCCAATCGCTTTGGGAAAGACCGGCATATACTTTCTTTGCTTGAAGGCAAAGTCGTTTAGAGACTCCATGATTTCCTCCGTTTGCATCTCAAGGCAGGAATGGCCTTCAGCCCTGTCAGAGGGATAAAGCATTCCGCAACCGTTTTGAAAGTTTGTTAAAATAAAGGCACATTCTTTTCATTGCATGTATCACGCGCTTTCGTCTTGGCGGGTAGCGAGCGCCGCACGGAGGCGTTCTAACTCAAGTTCTAACGCCCGCCGTCGTTCTGCTTCGCCTCTCGCCAGCATTTCTGCCGCCTCTCGCCGTGCTGCTTCGCCCCTGGCCAGCATTTCTGCAGCCTCTCGTCGTTCTGCTTCGCCTGCCGCCAGCATTTCTGCCGCCTCTCGTCGTGCTGCTTCTTCTGCCGCCAGCGTCTCCGCTGCCACTCTCAGGTGATGTTCTTCCATCCTCAGGTGATGTTCTTCCATAGAAGTTGTAATCGGAGTGCCATCAGGCAAATACGGACGTAAAAGCCGAACATGGCTCTGACGCTGCTCCACCCACTGAAAAGAGAGATTTAACGTCTCGCTGAACAAACCACCATCGGCAGCCGGAACAATCTCTACGATGCCACCTGAAGCACTACGACGCCACCCACGAAATTCCGGCGGCTTCTTCATCTCCGGTTGATGAATGAAATACTCCTGAACACCTATATCCATCAGATACAACTGAACTTTCTCAGAACGATCCCGCGCCGCTGTCGAATCCGAAAGAAATTCAAAAACAACCGCAGGAACAGCGCCTTCGGACCACGTATAAAAACTCCGCCGTTGTGGAAATTTGGCAACACCAAACACCACATAAACATCCGGAGAGACGAACTTTGTGATGTCGCCTTCACGATAATAGATGAAATTGTCAATGCCAATGTGGATGTGCGCATTGACTGCAAAATACCGGGACAGTTGCTCGAAAAATAGGGCAATCTGTTCCCCGTGATACCCTGTCCCTGCCATAGGTTCGTTATCCTCATAGGGGTAGCCTTCGATATAAACGGTCGGTTTGCCAATCGCTTTGGGAAAGACAGGCATATACTTTCTTTGCTTGAAGGCAAAGTCGTTTAGAGACTCCATGATTTACTCCGTTTGCATCTCAGGGCAGGAATGGCCTTCAGCCCTCTCAGAGGGATAAAGCATTCCGCAACCATTTTGAAAGTTTGTTAAAAAAGGCACATTCTTTTCATGCTCATGCAATTTTAGCAAAATGCGTATCCTTTGTCAAGTGAAAATCAGAGGCATTCTAGGCATTTCGTTTGAGGTGCTTTTCTTTTTGTAGGCGCGGTTTCTAACCCCGCTATAGAAGCATCGGGATTACAGCACCCTCCCACATAGCTCACCAATCCTTAAACGGGAATATCCGCGTCTCTGTCGCCATCCCATAAAAACTCCACAAACTGCCAGCGACGAACTCGCCTAGAATTAAGCCGAGGAAAAAGGGTGCCGCCTTCCGATGCAACTGCAACCCACCATGCTTAATAATCAGCCACTTTGCAATCGTGCTAATCACAAGGGAAATCCATAGCCAGTTCATACACCAATCCGCTGCCCCGGAGACCGCGTAGCCAACGGCGTGGAAGGGCCACCAGAAGAACCGCATCCGTAAAAACATCAAGAGGAACGTGAACGCCATACCGATGCCCATAAACGTCACTTCCGGGATGTTCGTGCCTGTCGGGAAATTGAGCTGTTGTTGAAGGCGATTGAACGGGTGACGCGCAAAACTCCCTGCCGAACCGAAGCGGTAGACATCGTGCAAGTACGCCCAGAAAGAGCCGAGCGACCCCACTAACACCGCCAAGAGCATCACCCAGACTAACGGCTTCGGATTGAACCGCGCCCGGGAAGCGAGTTGGAACCCCTCTAACTGATGCGGCATTGGGTGGCTGCGGTGCGCTCGATTAAAAAAGAAGAGAAACGAGAGCGTGGTGAGATTCGGTCCACCCATCCCACGCGTGCCTAAAATCGTAGGTAGGGCGTAATCGGGGCCCATGTAGTGCAGGTCGTGTGCGGGGGCACCGGACTCCACCCGCATCCGCGTGATGCCTGTTGACAGCGCGAAATACATCGCGAAAAAGGCGATGCCCAGCGAAATGCTGATGCCTATCTTCACAGAAAAGACGATGAGATAGATGCACCCGAACACGATGCCCAAGATAGCCGTGCGGTAGCGCATCGGCTCAACGGATTCGTCAAGGCTGGAGCGCCCCGTGGTTACCTGCTTGAATACTTCAGCCAGGTATTTGCGGCTTGCCCATAGCGCGAAAATCGCAAGCCCAAGGTACGCCCCTAACGACTGCTGCCGGTCGTAAGGGAACCCCGGTAACGCACGCACCCCGATCATCGCGCCGAAAACACGCTGCATCTTGCGAAACAGATAGAAAAACCAGCATGAAAACGACAGATCCAACGGCATGAAAAACCCGAGCCCAATCACAAATGGATAGATGGAAAAGGGTGTCCATCCGATGGCATTCCACGGTTTTTCGGTGAAAAAGTGGCTGATATTCCGAAACCGAACGCCAATAATCGGAATCGTCGGAAAAAGATAGCTAAGCCCGTTAATAAGGTTTAGAAGGGAAACGAGGATAAACGCTGTCCAAAAGGGCCCGCCTCGGAAGAAGTTGGCACCGCTGTGCCGCGTCATTTCTAACGGCAGTTGGATAATCGGATAGGCGAGCTTCTCGCGTTCGGTCCACTGCTTCCGCAGCACAACGTTGATGCACACCATAACAAACACAAGCACCACAATAAAGCTCGTCCACCACAAGGTCGGCCCTAGCCACGCCTGCAACACTTCTATGCGGTAAAGCGTCGATTGCCCTTCATAAAACCCTTCCAAAATGCGCTTATCTTGGACTGTACCCCACGTTGGCATGTATCGGTACAACAGCTCTCGCCATTCGTTTTCAGGCGTATCAAACCAGAAGACATGTCCAATCATTGGGATAAGCACTTGCGCGTGGTCGTGCGATGCGATAGCACTCGCCATGCAAAGCATCACATAGATGACAAGCAGCTCCCCGTGCCGCAATGCCCATTGCCGCTTTATTCGCCGCAAGAGCAGGTTCAGGAGGGTAATCGTAAACAGGAAGAAGACTGCATTGAAAAAGAGCGACATCGTCGTCGGAAAAAGGCCCCACCAGACCATTTCCGTGTACATAATCCAATAGCAGTTTATCGGGATAAGAATGAGGGCTAAGGTGACCGATTTCACGGTGACACCGCGTCCCAGCATAAGGGAACGCAAGGCAGAGGCATTTGAATGCATAGTTGTTAAAAGTGGCTCTTTCGTATACTTTGGAAAACAAATTAGCAGAGTTTGTCGTGCGTGTCAAGAAAAAAGAGGCGTTTGATGTCGTAGGGGCAGTGCCTTGTGCCTGCCCTTTAGCCCATGGCCAGGATAGGTGTGAATCAGTCGTAGGGCGTATTTATTCTTCACAAATATAAACCTATTCTCGAAAACGAAATGGCTCTGGGCGTTTGATAGAGCTACTTCGTTTTGTAATATGAAATTAAAGTAAACTTGCAAAGCAAAATTTGCGTTTATTTATATCATAATAACAACACAAAAGCACATCATTATTTTTAGTGAGCTTATGAACACATCAGAAATTAGAGTACTGTCGGGGTTACAAACCCCACCCACAAACCTTTTTTGGCTCCTCCTTTTTATCGTAATCGTCGGGGTTACAAACCCATCCCACGCTGTCGGCAAAATCGCTGAGGAAAAGGAAAATGTTGAAAAGACAGTCCATAAGTCGGCGGGGTTACAAACCCCGACGTGGGGGGCGGATGGAACCCCGAATACGATAAATGGGATGTTTCGCATGAACTCCTCAGTGGACAAACAACGCTTCATCTGGCAAACCGATAGCGGGCGAGGGGTTTGGAACCCCGAATTACCCACCGCT
Source organism: uncultured Poribacteria bacterium (assembly GCA_958295855.1). Classification (GTDB taxonomy): domain Bacteria; phylum Poribacteria; class WGA-4E; order WGA-4E; family WGA-3G; genus CATQHH01. The sequence continues at coordinate 4,813,673 of OY282383.1, forward strand.
CCGACAACCCCTGTAGAAACGGGGGTGGGCGAGCATGGGGACGCGCGTTTACAATCCTACCTAGACAGCCTTCGTAGATGGAAGTACGCGCCTACTTTAATTGATTTTGACGAACTCTACGATTGGAAACCGAAACCCAAGCAGGACGAAAAAGGCATCGCGCTTCCCATGGACTCCAATCTCAAGATAACTGGGTACCAATCCGTAACCATAGAGGTGAACAAAACACACTACTTTGGTGAGGGCGACCTGAACCGTTACGGCGGGTACGGCTACGGTGGCGGGTACGGCGGCTATGGCTCTGGGCTTGACCTCGGGCTGACCTCCTCCTACGGTTATGAGGACTTCGGCTACAGCAGTGGATTTGGCGGAGGGGCCGGCGGCAGCTATGGCAGCAGCTATGGTTCAAGTTACGGTGGTGGCTATGGCGGTTCTGGTGGCTATGGCGGCTACGGCAGTGGCGGTACCCCGCGCGCTACAGGCATTAACATCCGACAGAGACAGCAGATCGGCTTGCACGGCCGCGTCGGTGAACGGACACATATCGCCGTGGATTACAATGCTGGTGACACGTTCGGTGGCGGGGGTGGCTATGGGGGCGGTTACGGGGGTGGATATGGCAGTGGGTATGGCTTGGGCGGTGCCAGGGAACAAAAAATTAAAATCTGGTATGAAGGCAAACCGGAGAGTTTCATCAAAACCATTTCATTCGGGGACATCACGCTAAGTCTGCCGAATACTCGCTTTTTGAACATCAACCGTAACCTGTTTGGACTGGAAGGTGTGTTTGAATGGAAAAATACCCGCGTGACTGCGTTCGGTTCACGAAGTAAGGGGATACGTGAGGTGCGCACGTTTCGCGGGCAATCTCGGCGCGCCGGTGGCGGGTACGGCTACGGCCCGCGCGGCATCCAAATCACCGATGCAAACTATGTCAAAAACAGATTCTATCTCATCCACCAAGCCACCGATGGCACGCTCGACCCGGGCTATCTCCCCATCAAAACTGGCAGCGAAGAAATTTACATTGATGATAATGTCGTCGGCAACAACCAAGGCGGAAAACGCACCAGCCAAGGCTATTTCAACCCACAGTTCCCCGGGCAAGACTACAACATCGACTATGAAACAGGGGAAATAGAATTCCTATCTCCAATCTCCGCCAGCTACACGATTGTTGTCGCTTATGAATACATCGGTGCCGGCGGGGGGCGCGTTGGAAACCCGGACAATGTGTTCGCAGACGAAAACGGAGACGGCACCATCGATGAAGAAGGTGAAGAAATCGGATATATCACACTGAAAGGGAAAGGGTTTCGCGGTACGGAAGCCAGCCACGTGTACAGCCTCGGCCACCGCAACATCAATCCTCGCGATTTTCAGTTGTCAATCCTCCGGCAAGGGCAGAGCGCAGCTTTTCAGACGGATGCAGGGCTAGTGCCTTACATCGAAATTTTCGGGTTAGACAGGAACGGCGATGGAAACGTCGATGCCCAGTTTATCGACTACGACAGAGGCCTACTCCGCTTTCCCGACTTCAAGCCGTTTGAAATTAGCGACCCGAGCCACCCGTACTACCGCTACCGCGAATCGCTCAGCAACGAAGCTATCTATCTCGAAAGCCTTCGCACCACCGACCAGATTTACACAATTATTGCGGACTACTCCTACCAATCGGAAACCTACAATGTCGGGTTGTTCGTCATACCGGAGAGCGAAACCGTCCGATTAAATGGACGAATGCTGACGCGGGACGCGGATTACATGATGGTTTATGAAGTCGGCAGCATCCGGTTCTTCACAGAACTGGATGAATTTGATGAAATTGTTGTGGAATTTGAAAAGACACCGTTCGGAGGCGCCTCCCAACAAGCAGTCGCGGGCGTGTGGGTAGAATACACGCATAAACCGAAACCGAAATCAGAACGAGAACAAAACCTTGAGGATAGATTCAATCGATTGGGCGGGAACCTCCAAACGATGGGTACAGGGATGGGAGCCGAGGGTTTTGAGCGAGACTCCTTTTCAGGCGGCCTAGGTCAAGCAGGCTCTCGTTTTGGCAGGGGTGGCTTTGGGGGCGGCTCTGGTCGCGGCAGCTTTGGTCGCGGCGGCTTCGGGGGTGGCGGTGGCTTTGGCGGTGGCGGGTATAGCAGTTTCGGTGGTTTCGGCGGCCGTTCAAGAAGGAGCTACGGCACGTACGGTTCAGGCATGAACTATTTCAATCCGGTTTTTCAAAAAGGGTTTATGCTCTCAACTGGTTACATTCTGAATACAGGGCAAAAACCAGCAGAGATACCTGATGTTAACAGTGTTCCGAACCGATTGCAAGCGTTCAATATTAACACTAGCTTCGGCAGGGCGTTTAACATGGCATGGTTGCTAAACCCGTTGCCTTTTATTAACATCCGCAACCTGCCGCTCTCCATTGACTTCAGCGGCGAAGCTGCGTACTCACATAACAACCCGAATAGTATCGGGGTTGCCCTCATCGATAGCATGGAAGGCGCGAAGGAATCAACAAATGTGCCTACGCTAAAATACAACTGGAAGCCGAGCAGCGTGCCTTATGTCGCATCGGGGGGACAGTGGGCGGGTGCAGTTGTCCCCACAAATGAGAATAGGGCCCTCTTTAAAGTTGTGCTGAAAGACAAAGAGGAGTCCGAAGCTGTGGGAAACTATATGCGCAATCGAGATGTCCCCGCATCCTCCATTCAGCCACTCTCCCTCTCTACGGAAGAACGCCTGATTATGGAAGTCGGCTACGATTTCACAGACCTGGTTGAAGAGTGGGGCGGCTTCTCAAACGGCATCTCAAACTCTGGCGTAGACTATTCCGAACGCGGTTTTCTCGAAATGTGGATGCGCGTCCAAGGCGACGATGCTGTCACCCTCTATCTCAACCTGGGCATTCTGAATGAAGATACCGACGCGGATCGCCGACTCGACAGCGAAGACCTCCCACAGACGCTAGCGGATACCAACGGTGATGGGAACATTGACGCTCTCGATCTGGACCTTGAAAACCTGCCCGATGAACATCGATATCGCGGGAACGGCGCATTAGATACGGGTGAAGATACTGGCTGGATGCATGATGGGCAGTTTCAAACCACACCTGTCGGCGTAAACAACCAGATTCTGGACAGCGAAGATCTGAACGGTGACGGTGTGCTTGACAGCATTGATGCCTACTTCCAAATTGAAATCATGCTCAACGAGATTCCCAACGAATGGATTAAAAGCAAAAATAAAAATGGATGGATGTTCCTCAGCATTCCGCTTTCTAAATTTACGCCCGAAGGTGCCCGCGTACCCAGCCTCGTGTTTGTGCAGCACTTCCGTTTCTGGTTAATCAAAAACCGGCCCGGCAGCGTGCAAGGCACATTCCAATGTGCATCTATCGAAATTGTTGGAAACAAGTGGCAACAAGGAATCGTCACACAAACTGCTTCCACAGATACGCTTTCAGAGCAGGCAGTCGTTGAAGACACATTAGAAAAGTTCATCGTTGGCACAAAGGACAACTTCAGTTATGACGAATACCAAAGTGCCTACCTCGAAATTGAGGATAACGAACTTTTCAAGAAACTGCACCCGTTCACCGCAACGTCGCTCGGTTTTCAAACACAACAGCAACGCGAACAGACGCTTAGCCTGGAATACTACCTCTTCCCCGGCTCCTACGGCATCACCTCCAAGCAGCTAAAAGGCTTAACGCAAAGCGAAGGGCAGGACTTCAGCAAACACGATACGCTCCGATTCTGGCTGTACGGTGATAAAAGCGATACCACTTTCGTTCTACAACTCGCGCCCAGTGTGCGCACCGGCTACCGCAGTTCTTTCTACAATGCCGATCCCTTCGTAGATGGAAGCCAACAAGAAGCGGATATCAATATTTTTGAAAATCTTACAGACTATTATGAATATACCGTGCCGATAGACTTTGACGGGTGGAAACTGATTGAAATCGACCTGCGGGACCAGCACAGAAATGCCTACCCCGACAGGGTGGAATCGTCTGAATCAGGAACTACAGGATTAGCCAAATCTGGAAACCTTGCATCAGAAACCTCCGACGAGAGTTCTAGTGCAACGTCAGACGAACCAGGCACTCTCAATACTCCGCAAGGAATGACGAAAAACCCTGATGGGCACCCTGATGGCTTCACCGTCAGAGGCACTGGCACACAGGCGAGAAGCTCCCAGCTCTCTATTAAAAACATCGGCGGTATCTTGCTCGGCATCCGAAACGATAGCGAGCACGAAATCAGCGGCGAAATCTGGGTTAACGAAATTCACCTCGGCGACCCGCTGGTACGCTCAGGGTGGGCGCGCCGCGGCAACATGTCTGTCTCCCTCGGTAGCTTGATAAGGCTCCGGGGCGGTTACGCAAGCCAAGACAAAGACTTTGAAAGCGGTGCAGGAGAAATCGGAAGGCAACGTCTATCGTCTCGCGGCTATAGTACCACCAACAACGACTTCAATATTGATGCAGATGTCACCCTATTTCCATGGTTGCCCATCCGGTATTCTATCCGTCAGCAGGAATCTGAAACCGAGGCACAGCGAGGCAGCTACAGTACTTTTCAGAGCGGCAAAAGTGAGACGCGCAATCGGGACATTTCGGTGCAATTCAACCGAAACCCTTACCCCAACCTGGGGCTCGCCTACAACTACCAAGATTTTTGGAACGAGCGGCAAGGTACACAGATTAGCCACCTCTACACCAGCACCTTTCGATATGAACTCGGTTCAAAACTTGGGTTCAACGTCCAGTATCGACACGAGGATATCCTCGCAAAGCCTGAAACAGCAACAGACACAACCGCAGCCCCTACATCCTACTATAGCTACGGGTACGGCAGAAATCGAGACGAGAAAACAGACAGTGGCTCCATAAATATCAACTTCAGCCCAACCAACATTTTTAGTCTCAATCCGAGTTACGATGTCCGCCGCACGCTTGAAAGGCGTGAATCAAGACGCTATGGCACCCCCGGTTCCCTTGGAACCGGGGGGGAGGGGAGCAATGGAGAGGTGGCACCGGCTACCCCCGAAGAGGAGGTTCCTGATTTCTCCATCGCGCAGCGAGAACATCGGCTTTCGTTAACGCCGCGCCTCAATCGCGACTTCCTTGGGATGCGCCCAACCATCACAAACCGTATGAGTTTCCGAGAAAACTGGTTCAGCGAACAGAAGAACGCCTCCCTCAACGGCAATGTTAGCCTCGGCATGAATATCCGCATCCAAAAATGGTTCGCGTGGCTTTTCACAACCACTAAGGATGCAAACCCCCGCAACGCGGGGGCAAATACCATCCCTGAAAAATCAGAACTGGGAAAGCAGCCACAAGATCGGAGCGGGCGGGCGGGCAACACAGCACCCAGTAGGCCGTCTTCGGAGCGGACAGGCAACGCCGAACAACAGATTGAACAAAAGTTCACCACTATTGAAGATAGTGGTATACTGCTCCGTGAAAATGAGATTGATGAATCCCAAATCCAAGAATTAGAGGAAAACCGGGGCGATTGGATTAACCGCGATAAAGCTGAACTGGAACGGCAGCAGACACGCAACACTCAAAAAACCCGGACAGAACAACCTCTGCCCGCCGCCAAGGAAGGCATCCTGCATCGAATCCTTAAAACCTTTACCATCAATACCAACGCCAATTTCACCGCCACAGAATCCTATCGACAACTTGCAGCCGGGCAGTCTCTGATAGAAATCTGGCGACTCGAGCGAGATGCCAAAGAACGCACCAATTCCCGGCGAAGCAGCCGGTATACCGTCCGGAGCTCTGTAGATGCGTGGACATGGATATCCATCGGCACTAATGTCAGCACTTCTAACAGCTTCCGGAAAAACTCCGGTAGCACTTACATATCGTCCGCCCAGACTTATGAGGGAGACATCAAACTGAATTCCCAAGAAGCATCTAGTTTTCAACTTCGGTATAGTTTTACGAAGCGAAATAATAGCAACCTAGAAACCACGCTCAACGACAGCTCAGGACACAACCCGTCGCTGAGTTGGATTCATACATGGGCAAAGGATACCCGAACCTCGTTAGGTATCCGCACAACCATCCGAGAGCAGGAACGGAGTGAGATTGAGAGCACCGTTTTTATCGTCACACCCAATCTCAGCATCGATTACCGCTATCGTACCGAGGGCGGCATCCGCGTGCCATTTTTCGGCAGAATTCCACTTAAGCACGACCTCGAGCTCACTAACACGCTCTCTTGGGCAATCCGCAGAGAGGAATATGGCGCAAACCGCGAGGAGCGTTCTGAGCGCTACGAGACGACGTTACGCGCGCGGTACAAACTGAGCACGCATTTAACAGCCAACCTCCATCTGGGCCTCAGCTACAACCACGACAGAGTCGAAGAGGGCAGAGATTTCCTCTCCGTTGCCAGTGCCCTCACCGTCCGAGGGGAATTCCAGTAACTTTGCAGCCTGATGGTATCATGGAACCGGGCGGGAGGGAACATCATTTTTATATTGAGGACAAAAAACGGTTTATGGTATACTGCAAAATATTACCGAAACAGCATGGAACCGGGCGGGAGGGACGGCGAACACCAGAGAGGTTATATGAAAAATCAAGATTTTTCATATTAATTCTCCTTCGGGCGCACCAACTTATGCCCGAAAACCTCTGACGAGAGCCCTAGTGCATTGTCACTCGAAACCTTGCGTCAGCGGTGGCATATCGCCCCGCTTTGCGGGGTAAATGCCTTTGCCTCCGACGAGATTTACGAGGCGCGCTAATGCGCGCGTTTTTGGTATCTTGCCATTGGTATGTTACCCCTGCTTTGCAGGGGCAGATACCATTGCTCAATTCTCCGCAAGGAATGACGAAAAACAAGGAATTACAACAAATGAAAAAAGCAGAAACAATTATACCTCGCCCAGAATATCCGCGTCCGGATTTCCAACGCGGCACAGCCGAAGGCATTGACTGGATAACCCTTAACGGCACATGGGGATTTGCCTTTGATGCGAACGATACCGGCGAAGAAGAGGAATGGTTCGCAAAACATACCACAGATTTATGGAACCGGGCGGGAGGGAAGCAAATACAGGTCCCCTACCCCTGGGAGAGCCTTGCCGCCTGGGGAGAAGAAGCGGATGCGGATAACGCAACCTACTTGAGCAAAAATGCCTATCTCACGCCAGAAGACGTCACGTGTGGCGGGATGACGCGCGATGGCAATTACCGGGAAGCCCCGCGACACACCATCGGCTGGTACCGCAAAACCGTATCCATCCCAAACACCTGGGAGGGAAAACGGGTTATCCTCACATTCGGGGCAGTCGACTGGCACGCAAAAGTCTGGGTGAATGGACAATACGTTGGCGAACACGAAAACGGATACCTTCCCTTTGAATTCGACATCACCGATGCACTCACCCCTACCAGCCAGAAAACCTCTGACGAGAGCTCTAGTGCATTGTCACTCGAAACCTTGAATCAGAAACCACCAACGAGGGCTATAGAGCAACGTCAGACAAATCCAGCATCTCAATTTGTAGGAGCGATCTCCGAATCGCGACTTGCGTCAGAAACCTCCGACGAGATCTACAGAGCAGCGCTCGATGAGACTGGCATTCTGATTACTCCGCAAGGAATGCCGAAAAATGCCCATATCGTAGTCCGTGTCTATGATGCACAGGAACACGGTGAACAGCCTGTCGGAAAACAGGCAAACTGGTACGCCCGTACGAGTGGTATCTGGCAGACAGTTTATCTTGAACCCAGAAGCGCGACGTATATCAAACAATGCCACATCACGCCGGACATTGATAACGCAACCGCAGATTTTGCAGTGAAACTGAATGGGGATTTGGACGAGGGGATGACGTTGCACTGGAAGTGTGGCGAACTTTCGGGGAACGTTGCTGCAGCAGAGACACTGCAGTTTGTCGTCAACATTCCACCAGAACAGCTCCATCTCTGGGATGTGGAGACACCGCACCTCTATGATGTCACCCTTACATTAATGGAATCGGGAAATCATTCCGCGCCTACAGTGATTGATAGGGTTTACACCTACTTCGGGATGCGGAAAGTCTCCATTGCGAAAGCACCGGGCGGCGATTATCAATACATCTACCTGAACAACCGGCCTGTCTACCTGCTCGGCGCGCTGAATCAGTCATTCAACCCGCAAGGCGTGTATACCTTCCTCACCGACGAAGCCATCCGAAGGGATGTCGAACGCGCCAAAGAATTCGGATTCAACTTCCTACGCCTCCATATAAAGGTTGATGAACCGCGCCTCTACTATTGGGCTGATAAATTAGGGCTGCTCTTTATGTGCGATATTCCCAACTTCAGCAACTACACGGAAAAAGCGAAAGCCCGATTTGAAGAAACGCTGCGCGGGAACATCGCACGCGATTACAATCACCCTGCCATCATCTCATGGTGCAATTTCAACGAAACGTGGGGACTCGGCGGACAAGAATACAAACGGCTTTCATCTCGCCAAGAATGGGTGCGCGAGATGTACCACCTCGCGAAATCGCTTGATAGCACACGCATCGTTGAAGATAACTCGCCCTGTCTATACGACCATGTTGAAACCGATATCAATTCATGGCACTTTTACATCAATGATTATGCGCGGGCGAAAGAGCACATCGCACATGTTGTGGCACAGACGTACCCGGGTTCAACGTTTAATTACACGGGCGATAACGCGCAAACGGATGCCCCGCTCATCAATAGTGAATACGGCGGCATCGGCGCAGGTGCAGGCGATAAGGATGTTTCATGGTGCTTCAAATATCTCACCAACGAATTGCGCATCCATCCCAAAATCTGTGGTTATGTCTACACCGAACTGCAGGATATTGAGTGGGAGCATAACGGTTTCATGAACTACGACCGGTCGGTAAAGGAATTCGGATACGATTACCGGGACATCAATACGCTCGACTTTATTGCAATTGATTATCCCCCCGGCACCACGGTCGCCCCCCGTGACAACATAAAAGCCGCCATCTACACCAGCCATTTCTCACACAAAACGATTAAAGGCACAACGCTCCACTGGCAACTGGATACGCTTGAGTCCAATGGGCACCTGACGCGCGGGCGGGTGTCTGGAAACGTTGACATTCCGTTTCCGCAGTATCAGGTACAACACGTGCATTCGCTTGAACTCAACATTCCTGATGTTGAGTCATCAGTTGGAACGCTACACATTTGGGTATCTGATGAAAGGGGCGCAGTGGTCGCGCGTAATTTCATCAACTTTGAGATATTCGCGGAAGCCACAGATTCTGTAGGGGGTGGGTTACCCAACTCCGACACGCTCTGCCACCTTCCGGGCGACATAACAGACAGCCAGTGGGATTCAGGATGTGAGGTAACAGAACAGTTGCTCTCTGCACAGGGGTGCGGCTACGCTGAATATAAGATACCGCTGCCGACAGGGGTTGCATCGGCCGATATTGCGAAGATGACACTCGTTTTTGAGGCATCAGCTTCAAACGGCGAGGCACGTCAAACGGAGCCACAGAAATACCCATCTGATGTGACTATCTCAGTCAACGGTGTTGAAATTGAAACAGTGACGCTCCCCGATTGCCCAGCGGATGCACGCGGCGTACTCTCTTATATCCACGGACACCCCGGCATTTACGGATATCTATGCCAGGTCGAATTGCATCCTGCAAGGGTGAGCACAACAGATACTTTAACCGTGCGCTATGAAGTCAAAGCGGATGCTGAAAACAGGGGTGGGTTCGCCCTCTACGGCAACCGCCTCGGCAGATATCCAACGGCACCGCACATTATCATCACACAATCGTAGCGGCGAGGTTTCCGCAGTACTCGCCTGCTGCTAAACTTGTAGAGGAATTCTCTGAATGCCCACACCACCGAGGCACAGAGGTGGTATTACCCCCTGCTAAAGCAAGGGAAATACCTATCCGCCGAGGTTCGCGGAGAAACGAAAAAATCTCTCCAAGGTTTAGTCACGCATTTTCAATGCGTGGATAAACTACCTCTGTGTCCTCTGTGCCGCTGCGGTAAAAAAAAGAGGTAACCACATGGCAAGTCCCGAATTTGTATTTACACGCTATTCCAACCTAGAAAATTCCTGGCCCTTCGTGCACGAACAGATGGTGAATCGGTTAGAAGAACTAGGCGTAACGCTCGTTCTCAACACCAATAGCCGAGTACCCATCCACGAGCAGGTCGACTTAAGCGATACCCTCGGCATCTCCCACTTCGGCGGAAACCTGACTGAAGCGTGCATCGCCGCAGCCCCGAAACTCAAAGTGCTCGGCGCAATGACAGACAATTCTGGGCACGGTATCCCCTACCAAGCCCTTCATGCACGCGGTATCCCTGTCATCGAATCCACCCGTGCCTGGTCGCAATCTGTGGCGGAGTGTGCCTTCGGGCTCGCGTTGTCTTCCCTGCGCCGCACAGCCCAATGGCACCTGAAAATGTCAAAAGGTGAGGTACTGTGGGATTGGGAAAACCCAATATGGGGAAGCGATAAACTCCCTGTCGCACACCAATTCTGTGATGCCCCGGATTTCGTCAACGGCGACCTGGGCACGAAACGGATAGGTGTCATCGGGCTCGGGCAGATTGGGGGGAAAATCGCAAAATGGTGCCGGGTTTTCGGGGCAACGGTGATGGGCTACGATCCATTCGTACCAGACGAACTGCTCCGCGAATGGGATGTGCAACGTACCGATATGGACACGCTCGCGGATAGTTCCGATATCGTCTTTGTCGCAGTGCCGCCGACACCCTCAGCGCGGCACCTCTTGAATCGCGAGCGTATCTACCATCTGCGGAAGGGCAGCTTGGTTGTCGTGATTACGCGCGCTCACGCGGTCGACATGGAAGCATTGCGGGAACGAATTGTGAACGACGAACTCGCCGGGGCGTTCGATGTTTACGACATCGAACCGGTCCCTGTCGATGATAAATTGCGCAATCGGGATAACGTCGTCCACACGCCGCATATCGCAGGCAGGACAAAGGATGCGAACTTACGCGTGGCGGATATGACTGTGGATGATTTCGTGCGGGTGCTGAAGGGCGAAACACCGCTCGGCGCGCTCACACCAAAGGCAGTCGAGGTTCGCACCTCGCCGAATCCGAGCCAATAACAAGGAAGAAAAGAGGGAGGCCTGGAAGAATTGATGGAAGGAACGCGCTGCCAATCTGCCAGGCTTCCACATCCCTCCATAAAAAAAGAGGCAAAAAACGTTGCATCAGAATCAAAATCTGATTCGCCCAGACATCGCAGACATGGCACCCTATACGCCCATCGTGCCGTTTGATGTGCTCAGCCAACGCCTCGGCATTCCTGCTGAGGACATCATTAAACTTGATGCGAACGAGAACGCCTACGGTCCCTCGCCTCGTGTTTATCAAGCGTTGGCAAACGAGCCCTATTATCACATATATCCTGACCCGGGCAGCACATCGCTCCGTCAGGCACTGAGCGAATACACAGGCGTAAACGCGGCCCACATCGTCGTCGGGCACGGCGCAGATGAACTGATCGATCTCATCATTCGGCTATTCATCACCCCTGGCGATGCAGTCATCAACTGTCCCCCAACGTTCGGGATGTACCGCTTTGACACCGAACTGAACGGCGGCACGCTCATTGACATACAGCGCACCCCAGATTTTTCGTTAGATACCGAAGCGGTGGAACGCACGATGCCGCACTGTCCGAAACTCATCTTTATCACGAGCCCGAACAATCCTGATGGTGGCGTGCTACCGGACGCATGCCTTCGCAAACTGCTGGCACTTCCGCTAATTGTGGTGCTAGACGAAGCATACATTGAGTTCTCCGGAGGAAGTCGGGCACAGTGGGTTTTAGCACATGAAAATCTGATAGTACTCCGAACGTTTAGCAAATGGGCAGGGTTGGCGGGGTTACGCATCGGCTACGGTATTTTCCCGCACTGGATAGGGACGCATCTGTTGAAGATTAAGCAACCTTACAATGTGAACGTTGCCGGAACCACAGCGGCGTTGGCATCGCTTGACGATGTGGCCTACCTGCTAGACAACGTGGCAAAAATTCAAGCGGAGCGTGAACGCCTCTACGATGCCTTAGCAAGGTTCGACTTTTTACAACCCTACCCGAGCCAAGCGAACTTCATCTTATGTCGGGTTGTAGGAAGGGATGCAGCGGCGTTGAAAGAATCCTTAGCGCAGCAAGGGATTCTGATACGGTATTTCAACACACCGGGCTTGCAGAGCCACATCCGCATTAGCGTTGGGAAACCGTCAGATACATCTGCCCTCCTGAATGCCCTTTCCGCAAAAAATTGAATTTTAATTTGACTGTACTGAAATTTTAGGTTATACTGAGATTAAACGTTAAAACCTGTTAAGGAGGTTCAAGATGAGGTTCATCTTAATTGTGAGCGGTGTGCTTTTGCTCTTTACCGCCCCTGCGTTCAGTGAACTCAGCTCAGCGGACCTTGAGAAAATTCGCTCAATTGTCAAAGAGGAAGTCGCCGCCTCTGAGAAACGGGTCAAAGAGTACGTAGACATCAAAATTGATGCACAAAACGAACGATTAACTGCTGAAATAAGAGGAATAAACGAACGATTAACTGCTGAAATAAAAGGAACAAACGAACGATTAACTGCCGAAATGAAAGGGGTAGACGAACGCTTAGATTTTATGGGTGCTATGCTCATCGCCTTGATATGCGTTATTGTTACCGTCGTCGGTGTGCCGTTGACAATCATATCCCTCCAGTTAATCCAGTTAAAAAAACAACGGGACGAGCAACGGGCTGAGCAACAAGCACAACGCGCCCAAGATGAAAAAATTGAGGCGTTACATAAGGAACTAGAAAAGCTCAAGAAAAAACTGTTGTAGTTGCCCTGCTTTGCAGGGGAAACCATATGCCAGTCCCCACACACCTACATCCCTGCATCCCGATACGTCTGCTCTATCAACGCAATCTCTTCTTCCGATAACCCATACAGCCGATACACCAACGCATCAATCTCGCGCTCAAGCACAGGCACCTCATCACTCTCAGGATCGGCGAGAATCTGTTCCACCAGACGTGAGAGCTCCGCTTTTTCAGTCGATGTCCTATCCGCTATCGGGACATGCTTCATGTACGTGATTTTGAAACGCAATCCGCCACCTGCCCATGGATCATTAAGAGTCTGAAGCTTGTGCCGGGCATACCAATCAAACAGTGTGCTGTTCAAAATCGCGAGCAGAGAAAGGTCATTGGTTGGCAAAAACCAGTTAGCTCCACAAAATCGCCCGACTGTGTCATAACTAGCATTAATGAACTTTCCAATATCCGCATAGATAATTTTGGGTTTCTCAAAGTCAGAATAATATCTACAAGATCTGAACTCCCAATAAAATTTACCTTGGTCATCGCGGGCAATCAGCCGCTTCCGATAACCGTTCAGATGCTGATATATTGCCGGATAGGTTTCGGCAAAAATCTGTTCAGCCTCCGCATCGCTTTCTGCATCTGACCAGGGCCACGTCTTATTTGTACTGCTAGCAATTGCAATCAGAAATTTCCCTTTTCCTGTTGTTTTCCACTTCCGAATGTCTCTTCCACGAATCCAAGGTTTGATAATTTCTGCACTGTTGGTATCTTCAGAAATCAAATCCTCACAGGTTGTTGCATCGATCACAAATGCCTGATCGCACCCTGTTACAATGCCTCGGTGGATTTGCCGATGGACGTATTGACCAAATAGTGTTCCGGTGTTTTGCAGTTTTTCGAGCAGAAAGGTGGTTTCTGGACGTGTTAATGTCCAGCTTTCTGCAGCTAAATGAGTTACCTGCATCGGGAATGCCTGTTCTTGAAACACTTCCCGGACGTTAAACTCCTCGGAATCTTCTCTTAACGTTGCAGCGCGAAAGGTATGATTTGCAGGAGGCAGGCACTTTTCAACGAGCACGATGCACGTGTCCACTGCCGCGTCAAAGATAGAAATACCGCCGAAATCCAAAAGCGTTTTCAGCGACATCTCAGACGTTAGGAATCGCCGGAGGTTTTTGCCGTAGCCACCCCGCATAAACTTGTTGGTGCAGATATAGGTTAAGATGCCATCGTTGCGAAGCAGTTCCGCGGCGCGTTTATAGAAGTAAACGCTGATGTCCGCTGTGCTGGAGAAGAAGTCACCAAACTGGGTTTTCAACGCTGGTTTGAGATGGCGAATCTTCTCGTGCCGAATATACGGGGGATTACCGATGGCAATGTCAAACCCATCTTTCACACCGAACATCCACTCCGCGTCAAAGAAATCGGCGACAGCATTCTGGTCATACGCATCCCAGTTGGCAATTTTCTGGGCCTCTCCAACACTCGCTTTTAACCTTTTCTCACGAACCGTGTACGCCTTCTGAAGTTTTTCACGTAGCTGAGTGCGTGTCCGTTCTGTCTGCAGCTGAGCAACCTGTTCCGCTATCTTGTTTTGCTCACTCCCTACCCAGTGCACATGCTGGGCTATCAATGCCTGCTTCAATTGTTCCCGAACGCGTGCCTCTTGGCGGATGTACCGGAGTTTTCGTTGCCGGGTGTTCGCGTTGAAATACCTCTGGCGGATAGCACCAATTTCAGCGCGTATCTGCCGAATGTTGTCGGTTTCAAGCAACAGCTGCTGGGCGTCTGTATTTAGCCCAATCAGGGTATTGGCAGCAACGAACTTCACTTCCAGATTGGGCAGCGGCCGAATGCCGTAGTTTGCCGCGCGGTTCTCGTTCGGCACCTGCTCAATGATGAGCGAGATGAAAAAGCGGAGTTTGGCAATCGTGACAGCGATGGGTTGAATGTCCACGCCATAAATGCCGTTTTGGATAAGGTAAAGCTTGCGTCCGTAGTCGTTGTAGCGGTTCGCTTCGGAGAACACCTGCTCGATACCCGCAAGTGCAGCTTCACGGCTTTGCAGGTCAGGAATTGTTTCTGCCTGCTCGAGTTGCCGCTGTTTCCAGCGTTCATTCTGCGGGTCCAGTTTTTGGAGAATCAGCACCAGCTTATTGAGAATGCCCATCGGGAACGCACCAGAACCGACTGCCGGGTCGATGATTTTGAGTTCGTCTATCGCTTGAATCATCGACATGATTTCATCTTCATAGATGAGGTGTTTATTGGGATTATCTTCCGTACCTTGCCGGTCATAGGCAAGGAGATCCTCGCGGAGCCGGCCTTCCAAGCCCTCCCTGTGGCCGTCGGAGGGTTCAACCTTCTGAAGGAAATAGGCGATGAGCGCCTCGTCTACCATGTAATCAACTATCTGCCGTGGGGTATAGTAGGAGCCGGTGGCTTTGCGCGCGGTGGACTGTGTTTCCGGATTAGACGCGCCGAGCAGATTCTCGAACACCTGCCCGAGCAGTTCCGGGTCGAGGGCGACTTCTTGCTCAATGGGCGTGTTTTCCTCTACCGTGAACTTATAGCGGGAAAAGAGCGGAAAGATGCCGTTTTCTTCGTCAAAGAAGAGTTTTGTCGGGACATGTAGTTTCCGCCTGTCGTTTGGATTGTCAGTGAAACAATCAACGCGCGCCCCACCGTCACCGGGCGCCTCAAACGTATCCAGGCAGTCGAACAACCCGCCGTTAACAAACGGAACATGCTTGAGGTACTCCAGAAATGCGTCTGCATCTTGGAGGAGATCTGCGTAGCGATATTTGCTCGCATCTCGATGATCGGGGTTATTGCGCCTACTAAAGATGCGTTCACTTATCGGTGTGTTGAGGGTGGCAAAAAAGAGGTTTTGGAGGACAGCTTGGTAGTAATCGGAACGCTCTTCGGTAGGAGCGAGCTGCGCTCGCCACTTGTATGTTACCCCGCTTTGCGGGGAAGCATACCTGTCCCCGGTAGAACTGGCATGGGGCTCGCCATCTCTCAGAAACGCTTGCGCGCCTTCTTTCTCAAAAAGTGCCGGGGGCACCAACCCCTTTTCCTTCAGAAACCAGATAAAGAGGAGCCGCGTTATCAACCGGATGCCCTGCATCGCATTCGCTGCATCCGGAAATCTACAGGCTGCTTTTGCCCAATCATACCATTTCTCAAGGTCGCGGTAAAAACGGCGGTTGAGTGCCTCCGTATTGAGAATGCCCTCCCACACCTTATGGAGCGTATCAAAGTTATGAACGCCTTCGGTTTCAATCAGTCTATTGAGGTGGAGTTCGGCGAGGATGTCCAGATGCGCGCGGTGCGGGGAATGCAAGTTGATGTCTTTGATGAGCGTGACTTTCTCCAGCACCCGCTTTTCAGGCTCGCGTTTGTGCCTTCGCCGGTTGATAATCGCGAGGGTCAGAAAAGCACTATACCTAAATATCACCATGATGGGCTGCGGGAGTTGTCTATTGATAAAGCGGGTAATGTCGGAGAGTTGTGTACGTGTATAACTCCCCTCGGCAAGTTGCACGGCAACGAACATGTAGGAACGCATCAGTGTGTCGTCTATGTCCGTGCTCTCAAAGAGTAATTTCTGCTGAGTTATCTGCGCGTTAATCTCAGTATCCGTCACTTGCAAGACGAGGTAAAATGCCTGCCAGTCGTCCATGCGGAGTTTTTGAGTGGGGTTGGCGGTTTCTGCGGCAGCGGCCTTGAGGCGTTGGTACCTGTCGCTATCTATGCCGTCGTTTCCGACCCTCCTGCTGTGGTAGCCGAGGGTGTTGAGGAACGCGGTAGCGGCTTCCCTGAGGGGGTGTTCATCGAAGTGCCGGAGGTTCGCCTCAATGTCATGTTTGATGGTGTCTGAATTCATGTCAGGCCTGCTTTTTCCACAACGTTCTAGCTTAATCGATTTTATCTTCATATAATACACGCCTAAACGTTGAATGGGTATGATTGCGGATGCAACCCCTGTCCAGTCACATACCGCTCCGCTGGAGCGGAAGAGTACCGATGAAAGGCGACATGATGGAACCCTAACGCTTTGTGAGCAAAACTGGATAAGGGAGGGCAGGCACAAGACCGGTTTCCCCTACAGTGCTTATCCATACGGCAAGAGTGCTTCTTCCACTGAGCGCGGGTTTGGGAACCATCCAACAATCTTTTGCAACACTTCATCAAGTAGCACATCCGGACAGGAGGCCCCTGCTGTAAGCACTATGTCTATTGGACTTCCATCGGGATGTGCGGCAGGTAGCCAGTTATCTGTCTCATGCACCTTTTTTGTGTCAAGCACGAGATGGCGGATACGTTTGCGGCTGAGCAGCTCCTCGGCATCTCGGATAAAATAGGTGGGGAGTTGCTGCTCACAAAGCTCTACAAGATGGCTGGTGTTAGAGGAATTATAGCCTCCGACGACCACGGCCACATCTCCGCCTTCTGCGATGAGCGCGAGCGTGGCATCCTGATTTTCTTTAGTAGCGTAGCAGAGCGTATCTTTCGTGTCGGCAAAATGCTCGGTGAGTTTTTCTTGTCCGTATCTTGTGATGATAGCCTGTCGCAGCAAATCTGCAATGGCTTGTGTCTCTGTGGCAAGCATCGTCGTCTGGTTCACAACGCCAAGGCGCGTGAGATGGGTATCGGGATGGAACCCGGGGGAGTACCGGTCCGCGAACTTTTGAAAGAAAAAGGTGGCATCCGCCTCACCGCGTATTACTTTTGCAAGCGTTTCTGCCTCCGCGAGGTCGCGCACGACAACAACGGGTGCCTCCGCTTGTGCATGTGAAAATGTTGCTCGGGTTTCCTCATGATACCGCTTGCCATGCACAACAACAGTGTAGGCTTGCCTCCCAATCTCCTGACTCCGCTTCCAGACCTTTTCAACAAACGGGCAGGTAGTGTTGTAAGCAGAGAGCTTGACACCGCGGGCATTGAGTGCTGCCTCCACTTCAAGCGTTGTCCCGAACGCCGGAACGATAACGACATCCTCCGGGGTCAAAACATCAAAAGGGAGCAAAACATTGCCGGCGGTATCGGAGAGAAACTGCACGCCGCGGTGCCTTAGGTTTTCGTTGACACGGGGATTGTGAATAATTTCGGATAGCAGGAAAATCCGTTTGTCCGGATTCTCTTCAAGCGCTTGATACGCTATCTCAACTGCATTTTCAACGCCATAACAGAACCCGAAGTGACGCGCAATCTTAAAACGCACAGGCCCGAAGTCTAATACGGAAGGGGAAAGGTCGCGTTTTCGGGCATCGGTCTGGCGCCGTGCTTGCTTGACAACCGAAATCACGGGACTCTGATAAAAGTGCGGAAGTTCAAAAGTTCTAGGCATTTTTTTAAGATACCTTTCAGAGACTTCTATACTGCAACCTGGTTAAAAAGTTTAGCGATTTCATCCGTCTCAAAAATAGGAAGCGGTTGTTGGCTGCCTTTTGAATCTTTGAGGCACATCCCATGCTCGGGGGGCAAAAGCCTTCCGATGATGTCCGCGCGGATACCGGCAGTATCAAGGGCATGGCAAATCGCTTCGCTCTTTTCAGGTGCTGATGCAATTAACAAGGCACCCGATGAAATGACACCGAGCGGATTGAGTTCAAACATGTCACACAGTGTACGGGTTACCTCGCTATACAATAGTGGCGAACCAAGGAGTTTATCTGAATAGACAATAACCCCCAACTCGGCTGCGGCGGCTAGCTCATGTACGGCAGTCGCGACACCGCCCTCTGTGACATCGTGCATCGCATGCACCCCGCCTGTTGCAACCGCAATTTGTGCCTCTTTTAACACCGAGATGCCCGGATGCATGAGGTAGTTTCTCGCCTGCTCTAAAAACAGTGCATCGCATTTTCCGTGTAACTGTGCTGTGCACTCGCGCGCGATGATTGCAGTCGCTTCAACACCGAGCCCTTTCGTTAGGATTAAGGCATCCCCAGCACAAGCATCCGCGGAGGTAACCAACGCCTCTTTGCGGGCAACACCGTTCATCTGCCCGACGACAACGGGTTGTGTGACAGCTGGCGTAACTTCGGTATGTCCGCCACACAGTGCGATGTCAAACGCTGCGCATGCCGCCGTGAGTTGCGCCATAATATCGCGCACCATCGCAGCTGTTGTCGCGCCTGCGGGCAGCAAAAGCGTCACCAGCAACCACTTCGGCACAGCCCCCATCGCTGCAATGTCATTGCTATTGACACATACCACATACCACCCAATATCTTCAGTTGCAAAGGTAATCGGATCGCAGGTTGCGACGAGATAGCTGTCACCTAATGCGATGACAGCGGCATCCTCACCAAGCCGAGGGCCAACAACCACGTCAGTACCTGCGTTGGCCGAAGGCAGCAGCTGTTTTAAAAAATCGTGTTTCAGTTTTCCAACAGGCAGATGCATATTAAAGTTTGTGGGCGGGTTTTTAACCCCGATACAAAAGTGCGTTTCGTTCTGATTTACGGCAAAACGCGCGCTTAGGAAAGCACGCTTACGCACTCAGGACTTTTCGCCCTTTCGCGCGCCTGCGGGCAATAGTTTTTCTGCCATACCGCGTGGACATTCGTTTTCGGAAACCCAACTTGTTTTTCCGTTTGCGGCGATGCGGTTGATATGTTCGCTTCATGAGTTTTCCCTTTCTGTTTTTTCGTGTGATGCTGCATTTCAATACATTTAAAAAATGATACCCTATTTTCAGCAGTTTGTCAAATTTTTTGCTCCAAATTGTTAGATAAAGCGAACAACTTTTTTATTTCTCACATGACATCAAACATTTCACCTCTGGCAAATTCTCCTGTGAATTGTTAAATATCAGAATGGAATAGCAAAAATTACTTGATAAAATTTCGGTTTTGATACAAAATAGTGCTATGAATATGTCTCCTTAATTTGACTTCACCCCTCTGGTATTTCAAATTTGGCTGTAGACACCTTTTTGGAAAATTGGGCCCCGTCATCAGGTTAAGAATTAAGTTGATATTGTGAAATAAAAATGATACAATTAAATGATATGTGTGACACGTATCGCACTTTGCAGAAAAGTTTCAACAAAAAGACTATCACAGCGGATGAGCAGCCGTGTGACAGTTTTATAGCCGTGCTTTGTCAGCGCGCGCTTTAGGATATACGCTCATGCGGCAAACTCCTGATAACATCTGGTTAGAAATACTAGAAAACCTTGACGATACGGCACGTCAAGATGTCTATCTGCGGCAAGTCATCCCGCTGTCTATAACATCGGACGCGTTGCGCATAGCAGTGCCCTCTGTGTATACACACGATAGGATTGAGAGGCGTTTTCGAACAGCTATCCAAAGCGTGTTAGCTACACTCATCGGCGCACAATGCATGCTAATCATCACTGTAGACGAATCTGTTTCTGACATACCCGAGCAGGTTGAAAACCCTGAAAGCGAGATTAATCAACAAGTGGAAACAGGTTTAAATCGGAACTATGTGTTTGATAGGTTTGTTGTCGGCTCGAGCAACCGTATCTGTCACGCAACTGCCTTAATGGTTTCTGAAAACCCAGGGCGCGAATACAATCCGCTATTTATCTATGGCGGGGTGGGGTTAGGCAAAACTCATCTGCTCCACGCAATTGGCAACCGGATTTCGGCGAACTACCCAGAAAAGAAAGTGCTGTACGTCACTTCTGAAACATTTATGAATGAATATGTAGAGTCAATCATGAAGCGCACATCCGCCGAGGGGTTCCGCGTGAAATACCGAAGGGCGGATATGCTCCTCATTGACGATATTCAATTCTTACAACGGAAAGAGGGCACCCAAGAAGAGTTTTTTAATACCTTCAACGACCTCTATCTGAACTCAAACCAGATTGTGATGACGAGCGACCGGTCGCCAGATACCCTCGAAAATCTTGAGGAGCGGCTCAAGTCAAGATTTGAATGGGGGATGGTGTCAAAAATTGAAATGCCCGAATACGAGACACGCCTTGGAATCCTTAGGCAGAAATGCGAAGACCAGGGATTGGACAATATGAGCGACGACGTACTGAGCTATGTCGCCGAGATAGTGACTACCAACATCCGAGAACTTGAAGGAATGTTAGTTCGACTCATAGCGCAATCTACTATTCTAAAAGAGGAATTGAACGTGGATTTCGCACGGCAGGTGTTGAACGATGTGGCTTCGCCAGCACTCATCCCTCAGCGAAAAACAGCGACTGCCAAAGGAATCCAAACTGTCGTTTCCGAATACTTCGGCGTAGACGCGGCAGAACTCGTTTCGGAAAAACGCACCAAGGAGTTGGTGCTCCCACGCCAAATCGCTATGTACCTATGTAGAGAAATGACACAGATGTCTTTCGCAAATATCGCACAAGCGTTTAATAAACAAAACCATACCACTATCATTCATGCCTGCACACGGACAGAGGAATTAATAAAAAAGGACAACGAAACGCGGGAAATGATTGACGTTTTGATGGCGCAACTCCGATAACAAAAAATTATGCACAACCCTGTGGATAGATTGTGCATAACACCTCGAAAAGATGTGCATAACTTGTGCATAACTTGTGCATAACTCACTTGTAGTAGGCTTCTGTGGATAACCTGTGGATAACTCGGAAAGTTATCCACAGGTTATCAACACCCATTATTCAATGTCAATAAGGCTTTAGGCGAGTTATCCACATATCCACTGCCTCTACTACTACTACTAAGGTACAATTTATATATTAATAGTAACTAGTAACAATATTAGAGGGTGTGCATAACTGGAATCTTAACAAACAGAATGCCTTGTGAGTGGTGTCAATTTTTGAAAAATTTGAAAAAATCGGGGTGGTATTAGCCCTTGTAAACAGCGGTTTCTACCGTAGTTTGGCACGCTATAGGGAGTGCTAAAAAAGGTAAAAAGCACACGCTTTCAGGTGTCGTGAGTATCAGGAATGCAGTTAAACCACATCGTCTTACGTAACTTTCGTAACTATATTGATTGCGAAGTGAATTTTCCAAAGCCGGTGAACTTAATTATCGGTGGGAATGCACAGGGAAAAACGAGTTTACTTGAAGCAATCTACTTTCTCTGTACTGCAGAATCGCATCGTGCCTATCCTGATACTGAATTGATTCGGCATAACGAGGCAGGATTCTATCTCAAAGGGGTACTGACAGGCACTGACAATGATTTGATGTGCCTTGAGGCAGCCAAATCCGCGCGCGGGATGTGTCGCTTGAAAAAGAACAGTGTGCTCCAATCCAAACGCTCAGAATGGATTGGGCAGTTCAAGGTCGTCTTTTTCTCGCCCGAATCTCTCACATTAGTGAAAGGGGCACCCGCTATACGCAGACGGTTTCTGGATCTGTTAATTGCGCAGATTGACAGCACGTACCTAACCCACTCGCAGAGGTATCGTTTTGTCCTCAAGCAACGAAACGAATTGCTCAAACAGATTCGGGCTGCTGCGACAGACGCAGGACAATTAGGTGTCTGGGATAAACTCTTGGTTGAACATGGGACTGCTATTATTTTTAAGCGATTGGCGGTCTTCAGGCAATTGAAAAGCCATGCACTGCAAAAACACCTCGCGCTCACCGGAGGACGCGAAACGCTTGAGGTAACATACTGTCCGGCGTGGACACCCAACGCAGGGAAATACCCGCGACCGGCAAACGCTGAAAAGCAAATAGGAAGTAACGCGCGTACGCTTGGAGGTACCCAAGGATGTATTGAAAGGTTTCCCAACCGCGCGACATTAAAAAGTACCCCCAAGCCGCAGAATGGCGCTACCTTTGATATTGATAAGGACTGGCACCCACAGGAAGTTGCTAGTAATTTCGCGACCGCTTTAAAGGGTTCGCGCGAAGCCGATGTACGGCGGGGCACCACTTCGGTGGGACCGCATCGAGACGATTTCCATCTTGAATTGGAGACCGGATTTGATGCACCCCAAGGCAGAACTATCATCCGAGAAGCAGCGCGAGCGTATGGCTCGCAGGGACAGCACCGCACCATCGCTTTAGCACTGAAACTGGCAGAGCTTGAACTGATTCGAGAAACGACCGGGAGGGCACCAATTGTGCTTTTGGATGATGTTATTTCAGAACTTGATTACAAACGGACAGCATATCTGTTGGATGTCATTCAAAATTTGAGTGCGCAAACTTTTATTACATCAACGCATCAGGAGCTTCTCCTTCTCCATCTGGATGAACCGTCTGTCTTAATCGTTGAGAATGGGCAGGTTGTTGCCTAGAACGGGACTTCTGCGATTTACTTGTATTTATATGGGCAGTGCCTTTGGTAGCTATCCCCTGCTCTGCAGGGGCTAATAACGATGTGCCTGCCCGTTGAGAGTTTCATTATGCAAAATCGGAATAAGGTATCATCCCCGCTTTGCGGGGCAAATACCCAAAAATCTAAAAAACGGCTGTCATACAGTCCTCCGAAAAATCCGGCGACGCACAGAATTGGGAGCCTGCTTTCTGCAATCGCCCGAGCGCGAGACTTTGACGCTAAAATGCTTGAACAGAGAGCCTTCGCGCTGTGGCGGAAAGTCGTGGGCCCACCCTTTTCAACCAATATGCACCCTGTATCGCTTTCGGGAGGTACCCTAAAACTCTATACCGAACATCCGACTTATAGGACAGAGTTGTTGTTCCACAAGGAAAAATTTATAGCAAATCTGAATGCAGAGCTAGGAGACGCTGTGCTGACTGACCTCCGGATAGAGATTCGGCAGGTTGTAGCTGTTGGCAATAACCCCGCTTTGCGGGGTAAATACCACCCCCAAGGCGATATAGAAAAGCCCAACCGCACTACACAAGGAGCGCATAAGGCCCGGGGCGGCGGAAACCAGCTAACACCTGAGGCATTAGACGCAATTGAGCAGACGCTCTCAGAAATCACCGATGCGGAATTAAAAACTTCCCTGCGCCAGCTCTTCATGACACAAATGGCACACGGCACTCGGCAAGCCGACAACTGATGGCTACTAAGGGCAGGCACAAGGCACAGCCCCTACAGGTGCGCCAGCTCTTCATGACACGAATGGCACTCGGCACTCGGCAAGCCGACAACTGATGGCTACTCAGGGCAGGCACAAGGCACAGCCCCTACAGGTGCGCCAGCTCTTCATGACACAAATGGCACTCGGCACTCGGCGCTCGGTAGTGCTTGTAGCCAACACACCGAAAGCCGAATGAAGGGTTAAAATACTTGCATGAGAAATCTCCGACGAGATTTTTGCGGCTAAAAGGGTATCACCCCGCAAAGCGGGGAAAATACCACCTGCGCCCAAGTTGCGCGTGATTAGCAAGCAACTTTTTTATTTCTTACATTTGCGACGTGCATTCCAGTAGTTTACAACTACAACAGAAACCGTTGGAGCTAGGCAATGACGAAAAGCCCCTAGAGGTTGGTATGTTGCCCCGCAAAGCGGGGAAGCATGCCAAAAGGAAAGTCAAAAACATGTCAACATCTTCTTACACAGCCAGTGATATACAAATCTTAGAAGGATTAGAAGCCGTCAGGAAACGCCCCAGTATGTATATCGGCAGCACCGGGCCCGCCGGTTTACATCACCTCATTACCGAGTTAGTGGACAACTCCATAGACGAAATCAGTGCAGGCTTCGGCACTGTCGTACAGGTCACCCTACACGCCGATGGGAGCGTCTCTGTCGACGACGACGGCCGCGGCATCCCTGTTGATACGCATGCCGCGGGAGTCTCCGCACTGGAAGTCGTTATGACAACCTTGCACGCAGGCGGAAAATTTGACAGCCGGGAGCAGGTGGGTTATCAAACCGCAGGCGGCTTGCACGGTGTCGGTGCATCGTGCGTCAATGCTCTCTCTGAATTTTTACAGGTGCGCGTGCGACAAAACGGGGCAATCTATCAACAGACATATCAGCGCGGCATCCCCACCACACCCATTGAAAATATTGGCACCACGGAAAAGACGGGAACACTCACAACCTTTATGCCCGATGCCGAAATTTTTGACACGCTGGAATTTTCACACGATGTTTTGCGGGATAGGCTCAGAGAACTCGCCTTTTTGAACAAAGGTGTACGTATCATCCTTGTTGACGAACGTGTGGATGAACGGCGAGGCACCGACGCTGGAAGCGCGGAAGGCGCGGAGAACCCGCGGAGCACACAGGGCATTAACCCCAGCAAAGCAGGGGCAAATACCACCTCTACTGCTTTAAGAAGCGTCTTCCAGTATGATGGCGGTATTGCCTCCTTTGTCAGTTATCACAATCAGAATAAGGAGGTGCTTCATACAGAGCCGATTTATGTTGAAGGCACCCGCGAAGGGGTGGTAGTTGAGATCGCGTTGCAGTTTAATACCACCTATTCTGAAAACATTTTCTCTTATGCGAATAACATTCGGACTTCTGAGGGCGGATTCCACGAGAGTGGTTTTAAGAGCGCGCTGACCCGGGCGTTTAATGGGTATGCAAAAGAGAACGGACTTTTGAAAAATGCGAAAATAACGCTGACAGGAGAGGATATTCGGGAAGGGCTAACAGCGGTAATTAGCGTGAAGGTGCCAGAACCGCAGTTCGAAGGGCAGACGAAGTCCAAACTTGGAAATACGGAAGTAGAAGGCATCGTGCAGAGCTTCGTCGGAGCAAGCCTCAAAACAGTGCTTGAAGAGAGCCCGACGGTGGTAAAACGGATAATTCAAAAGAGCATCCAAGCTGCACAAGCCCGCGAGGCAGCGCGCAGTGCACGCGAAGTCATCCGGCGAAAAAGTGTGTTAGATTCGGCCTCGATGCCAGGAAAACTGGCCGATTGTTCCGAACGCGACCCGACGCAAACGGAGTTTTTCCTTGTTGAGGGCGATTCTGCGGGCGGCACAGCGAAGCAAGGCAGAGACCGGCGCTATCAGGCAGTGCTGCCGCTGAAAGGAAAGGGCATCAATGTTGATAAAGCACGGCTGGATAAGATACTCAAAAACGCGCAAGTTATTGATATTGTGACGGCGTTAGGCACAGGCATCGGGGCAGAAGAGTTTACCCTCGAAAAACTCCGTTATGCCAAAGTCATTATCATGGCAGATGCCGATGTTGATGGAGCCCACATCCGAACGCTGTTGTTAACCTTCTTTTTTCGCCAAATGCCAGAACTCATTGCAGGCGGGCATCTCTATATCGCACAACCCCCACTGTATCAGGTGCGGAAAGGGAGGAAATCACAATACTTACAAGACGATGAGCAGCTGGAAGACTATCTGCTGACCTTAGCCCTTGACACCCTGCAGATCACGAATGCACGAAAAGGCACGCCTTACACTGCTGACGAATACCGTACCATCGCAAACGCTGTGCGAAAGGTTTCACTGATTCTCGACGAATTGGAGCGAAACGCGATTGACGCCGAACGGATGTGTGCACAGTTGTGTGCAGGCGACGAAACAGATGTATCGCAATTATTAGATGAACATGGCGACGGAAACCCGGGGAGCGTGTCTGCTACTATAGAGGCTGATGTGAATAGCAAGGATGCGGACGTGTCGCAAATTGCGTTTGAGGGTAGGCACAAGGCGCTACCCCTACAGCTGGAAATAGATGGGACTCACGTTGAGCGCCCTTCCGATGTCAGTTCAGAACCTGGCGACGGAAACCCGCGGAGCGTGGCTGCTACTGTGGGTTACGAGCTATCGGAATTGCGCAAGGAACTGGTGCTATTAGAGGGCTTTCAGATTTTTCATTCCGATTTCTTCCCTTCGGTGGATGGGGTTTCTAGCCCCGATACCCCTGGCAGCATAAACATCCACCGAGATTTGCCATCTGACACCACCCCCTCCGCAAGTAACGTTAAAATGTTGTTTACCGTGCAGTCAGAAAATGGGGCTATGTATCACGCACAGGACATCTTGGCAGTGGCGCAGCACGTCGTAGAGATGGCGCACCGCGGGCTTAACATTACCCGATACAAAGGGTTGGCTGAAATGAACGCGGATCAGCTGCGGCATACCACAATGCACCGAGAGGAACGCATCCTGCTGAGAGTCACGCTTGACGATGCTGTGGAGGCAGACCGGGTATTTACCCTACTGATGGGCGATACGGTTGAACCGAGACGCGCGTTTATTGAACGCTACGGCACTCAGGTGAATCTTGACCTGTATGGTGCCTAGGGGGTTATCAATCGTCGGTGTCAGCTGTCACCGACAACTGACAAACCGACGACTGGTAGCTGATAACTTAGTTTTTAGTGAGCGTTTTGCTGTAACCTCGACCAGCCACTTGCCCGTCCACGTAGGGGTAGTGCCTTGTGCCTACCCTCTGTGGTGAACCCACTGATAACTGTAGGGGTAGCGCCTTGTGCCTACCCTCTCCCGCTTCTTTTAACAGGAGGATATAAAAAGAATTGCAGGAAAATACACACGAAAACATCCAAGAACGTAACATTGAAAATGAACTCAAAACATCATATCTAACATACGCGATGAGTGTTAACACCAACCGGGCAATACCAGATGTCCGGGATGGGCTCAAACCCAGCACCCGTCGGATTATCTATGCCATGGGGCAGATAAACCTCACCGCGAACCGCGCTTATGACAAATGCGCTGCTGTTGTTGGAGAAGTGATGAAGAACTTTCATCCGCACGGCGACGGCCCGATTTATGGTACACTGGTAGGACTGGCGCAAGAATTCAACATGCGCTATCCGCTAATTGATGGGCAAGGGAATTTCGGCAGTATTGACGATGATCCGCCAGGGGCGATGCGTTACACCGAGTGCCGGCTCACGGCTATTGCCGAAGAAATGCTCGTTGACATCCAGAAGCAGGTTGTGGATTTCCAACCCAACTACAAAGATTCACTGGATGAACCCACGGTGCTCCCCGGACTCTTGCCGAACCTGCTCGTGAATGGCACAACCGGTATCGGGGTAGGGTATCTTACACGCATCCCGCCGCACAACTTAAGTGAAGTTGTGGATGCACTGTTGTGTAAACTCGCAGATGCGACCGCGGCAGTTACGACACTGATGGAGTACATCTCAGGGCCAGACTTCCCCACTGCCGGCATCATCGTTGGCAGGGATGGCATCAAATCTATGTATACCACCGGCAAGGGTAGTGTCACTATTCGTGCCAAAGCCGTTATTGAGCGCGTCAATGCCGGCTCGCGGCGCACCTCTCAAACAAGGAACGAGAAAGAACAGATAGTCATTACAGAAATTCCCTATCAGGTTAAGAAAAATCATCTACTGGAGCGGATGTATAACCTTGTTGTGAACAAAACAATTACCGGAATTACTGATATTCGCGATGAATCCGACAAAGAGATTCGCATTGTCATTGAACTCAAACGGGGCGAAATCGCGCAGGTGATTCTGAACCAATTGTATAAGCACACACAGATGCAGACGCACTTCAGCGCGAGCCTCTTATGTCTTGTCCAAGGGCTTCCGAAAGTTTTAACGCTTGAGGAAATTCTTCGCTACTATTTAGAGCACCGGAGAAATGTTGTCCGGCGGCGAACCGAGTTTGATTTGGTACGCGCAGAACGTAGATCCCATATTTTGGAAGGCTACCTCCTCGCTTTGCAGAATCTAGAAGTCATCATTGAGATTGTGCAAACTGCTGAGTCGCCAACTGCTGCGCACCAACAACTTAGAGAGAATTACCAACTCAGTGAGCAACAAGCAACCGAAATTCTGACGATGACGCTCAGGCAGTTGACAGGGCTTGAACGACAGCGGATTCATGATGAATATACCGAACTGTTGGATCGCATCGCAGAACTTCGCGCTATTCTTGCAAGCGAAACATTAATAACGGATATTATCCGAACCGAACTTGAAGCACTCAAGGAAAAATATGGGGATGAACGTCGCACGCAAATTGCGGATGAAGTCAAGGATTTTGAGGTGGAAGACCTGATTGCGGATGACGAAATGGTTGTTACGCTCTCACACGCAGGCTATATGAAACGGTTGCCGATTGATACGTATCGCACCCAGAACCGGGGCGGTGTCGGCATCAAGGGAGCTGAAACCAAGGATGGCGATTTTTTAGAGCATATCTTCATCGCCTCCGCGCATCAGTACATTCTGTTTTTCACGGATATGGGGAAATGTTATTGGCTCAAGGTGTTTGAGATTCCCGAAGGCCGCAGGCAGGCAAGGGGACGGGCGGTTGTCAATCTACTCCGCTTGGCCCAAGGTGAAACGATTACCGCATTCGTCCCTGTCCGAGAATTTGACGCAAGCCGATTCGTTTTTATGACAACGCAGAACGGCATTGTCAAAAAGACGCACCTCTCGAACTTTCAGAACCCCCTCGCCAGTGGCATTATCGCTGTGAATCTGGACAGCGGCGATAGGCTCATCGGTGCACAGCTAACAGCAGGGACAGCAGATGCTATCCTCGTTACCCACAACGGCGTCGCGATTCGGTTCAGCGAAAACGATGTCAGAGCGGTGGGGCGCAACGCCCGCGGCGTGCGCGGTATACGCCTCAGTGATGACGATTTCGTTGTCCAGATGGTGGTAGTGAACGAGAATGAGGAAGATAGTGCTGCACCGGCACTGGAGGAACACCCTACAAAAGATGCCTTACAGCCCCCACAAGCAGCGGATAAGGCGATTAACCCCGGCAAAGCAGGGGAAAATATCCTCGATGTGGTAGCGGGTTCTAACCCCCATTCCCTGCTCATCGTTACCGAAAATGGGTACGGCAAACGGACAGATGTTTCCGAATATCGCCACCAAAAGCGCGGCGGTAAAGGAATCATTGCTATTAAAAAGTCTACCCGAAACGGGGCCGTTGTCGCCGCAAAACGCGTCGCGGATGCGGATGAATTGGTGCTAATTAGTTCAAGCGGGTACGTCACCCGAATGGCAGTTAGCGATATTCGACAGATTGGGCGAACCACGCAAGGCGTACGCCTCATGACGCTGCAAGCCGACGAAACGCTCGTTGATGTCGGGAAAATCGTAGGGGCAGTGCCGTAAAACCCTCGTTGCTGGCTTCTATGCATTAATTGGCAAGAAATGTTATAGAACCAGAAAGAAACCCGATTTTGACAACGGAAAAATCGGAGCAGAAACTGAATTGATGAAAATTCAATTTCAACTATAGGAGCGGGATTTCCGCCCCCAGCTAAAAACAGGGGTTTCCATCCCGAAGATTTGATGAAGTACTATTTGGTCTGCTTTTATATCTTATCTAGTAGCGCAATTTATTGTGCATGGGCATCCGATACGCCGGAATTAGTGCCGGTTGCAGCTCCGGATGCTGAGGCGATGTTACAACAGGGTAATGCCCCGCAAAGCGGGGAATCACCCTCTTGTATGGAAAGTGCTGCTACGCTTTATACGCATTTGATGTGGGCAGTCTATTGTCGCACCGACGAGCACAATATTCGGAAAAGCAAAACGGCTTATGATGTCTTAGTGGATGAATTTTGTATTAACTCTTTAGATGTCGGCGATAGAGGTAAAAAGAAAAGCGCGGCAATCGCCCCAAAAAAGGTTGATGGAAAGGGCTCCAGTTTCATTTACACGCAGCGCGCTGCACTGCGGTTGAACACATTGCAGGACATAAGAGGCGCGGAGCTGGATTGTAGAGAAGCGATTGCGCTTAACCCGCAAAACGTACCTGCAACATGGCTCCTTGCAAAAATATTAACCAAACGCGTTTTTTCATCACCGCGCACGGGACAAAATGGGTTGAAGTTACAGGAGGAGATGCTTGCCGTTTTGAAGCGCGTCGTTGAATTGGATGCCAACCATATCGACGCGCATAGATACCTGGGTTCTATCGCGCGCGATCTAAGGCAGACAGAACTGGCTATTGCGTCCTTTAAAGCACTCACCCGGATTATGCCGTTTGAGTGGCAATACCATAGGGAACTCGGAGATCTGTATGAGGCGCAAAACCAGATTCAGGATGCCATACTTTCCTACGAACGCATCGTGACAATTCAGCCTGCACATACCGGAGCCCGAAACCATCTTGGCCAACTTTACCTTCGGGTTGGCGACGCGATGAAAGCAGTAAGCGTCTTTCACGCTATTTTGGATGCTTTGCCCACGGGCGACGCGGGAACACAAAGAAATCGGATGCCGCGGGATAGAGGCGCAGCGGAGATTGATGCACATTTCGGCAGTGGCCTTGCATATCAGGAACTGAACAATTTTGAAAAAGCCGAGTTCCACCTCATGAAAGCAGCACAGTTTTTGCAAGAACGGGCAAAACAGACGGGGAATGCTGCGGCGCGAGCCGAATTTATCGAACGCCTGCAAGATGTCCGCTACGCCCTCGGACAGGTTTACCTGAGGTTCAACGCACCAAAGCAGGCAACGGAAATATTTGCCGACGTTTTGGCAACCGACGAACAAAATATCGCCGCGATGATGGGTATTGGTATGGCCTATCATAGTATAGGGGATGTCGAACGGGCGGAAACTTACTTGCGCAAGGCGATTGCCGTGTCGCCAGACGAGGTTCCGGATGCATACAACGCGTTGGGGTATCTCTATGCAGAAGAGGGCATCAAACTGGATGAAGCACTTGTGCTCGTGCGACGCGCCCTCAAGACTGTGCCGACATCTGGTGCCTATCTTGATAGCTTAGGGCTCATCTATTTCAAGCAGGGAAACATTGATGCAGCCATAGCCACTTTAGAGAAGGCCCTCCAATACATGCCCCAGACACCTGAAATCCTCTTGCACCTTGGCGATGCCTATTTGCAGAAAGGATTAAAGCAGAAGGCAGCGCTGGCTTTTGAACAGGCGGTGCAGCTCGCACCAGACAATAGGGAACTTCGTGAGAAATTAGACGCTCTGAAGTCCCAGTAGTCTTATGGCTTTCGGCACTCGGTGAGGGTGATTCCCCGCTTTGCGGGCATTACCCTTATCAGCCCAGAGTTACACCGAGGTACTTTAAAATTTTCTCCGTGGTGATGCAGCAGAAGCTCACCCATTATGGCGATTAACTCCTGCAAAGCTTCCCTCCCGCCCGGTTCCTTGGGGGCGGAAAAATCGGAGCAGAAACTGAATTGATGAAAAAGCCGTTTGTAAATAACAAATTGCCCAATCAGCTGACTGGTATGTTGCCCCGCAAAGCGGGGAAGCATACCATTGGGGAGGGGTTTGTAACGCCGAAGCTGCTTTTCTTTGGCATGCTACTGCTCTTTGCTGTGGGAGGGGTGTGTAACCCCGAAAGTTCGGCGTTCCTCTGTGGTACGCCTTACCTCAAGCCGGGGACGCATCTAGGGAAGGCAGATGCCCAAGCTGGCATAGAAAATTTAAATCCGCCCTCACAGCAGCCTGCTATTCAGACTGCACCCCCCGCGGCACCCGCACTCCCGGTGGGTACAGAACGGACTTTCTTCGCACCGGACTTTAGAAGCCAGCAACAATACATCGTCTCGGCTGTCCTACGCGGTGTAGGCAACTTCTGTTATGTATTCGTTGAAGAATCGGAGTGGAACACGCGGGTTACCCCTCGAACAGTCGAAACAATAGTTCGTGCATTTGAGCACCAAACCCCTGCAAACCCACAACAAGGCATCTATCCGACGTTGACGGAACTGTTCGGAGCACCACCGGATACTGATGAAAACGGCAGGGTGATTTTACTGCTACTCAATATTCGGGATGTGGCACAGGGCCTCGCAGGTTCCCAGTACACCGCCGGTTTTTTCAATCCGGCCGACCAGCACCGCGGGGTGCTAAGGCACCCAGGCTTCCGGGGCCTCCCAATTCGCAGTAACGAATCTGACATGCTCTATATTGATACACGCCCGCTCAACCCAAATAGCGAAGCGGCGCATAACGTCATCGCGCATGAATTCCAACATCTCATCCACTGGCAGCATGACGCTCGGGAAGCAACGTGGGTGGATGAAGGCTGTGCGGAGTATGCCGCATTTCTCTGCGGCTATACCCTACGGGAGCATCTGGCTGCCTTTGAAAAAACGCCCGCTGTCTCACTTATTGAGTGGCCGGTTAGAGGTGCCGGCTCACTCGCACACTATGGTGCCGCCTTCCTATGGATGCTCTATCTTCATGAACAATACGGGGGCGCAGAGACGCTGGCGGCCATTGTCCACAACCGCGGCACGTCGCTCATAGGGGTTACCGATGCGCTTCGGGCGCGCGGTGCTGTTTTCCAGCAAATATCCGATATTTTCATTGATTGGAAAATTGCGAACTACTTATCGGATTATCGCCATGTGAGTCTAAACCTCTCTCCCAGCCGTCGGCATAGCGCGTATCCAAGCACGGGAGAGAACGGTACACTTAGCAACTTTTCAGCGGATTACCTTGTATTTGAAGATGCGAAAGGCTTAACCCTTGGCTTCTCAAGTAGCACCGCATCGGGTTGTGCGGTTCACGCAATTGAATTTCATAGCAGCGGAGAAGCCATCCAGGTGCGAGAGATACTGCTTACGAATCGGCGTACAGGTTCGTTGGCGATGCCGAATACCGTGACGAAGGCTATCCTCGTCCCTAGTTTTCATCAAGAGGCAACAAACACAGACTCGCGCAGCGTTACTTATGAATACAGTGCCACCCGCAGCGGGAGTGTCACTTTTGTTTCTTCTGTTCTACCGAACCCCGTGCATCCGCAGTATTGGGACATCATCACGCACCCTAGCGAACCACTTGTTGGGATAACGCCCACGGTAACACTCCTGCAACACAACCGAATTCACAAGGAAGCACAAGCAATGTACCCGATACAGGACAGGGGGCTGTATCGATTCTCGTTTCATCTTGAACCTGATATAGCACCTGCATCTGTCACCTGGCAGATTTTTCTGGATTCTCTTCGTGTTGATACAGGTACACTAAAGTAGCCATCACTCGGGCTATTTCGTTATGGTTTCCAGATATATGAGAAAAACAATTGCATTTTGTTTGAATTTGTGATAGCATAGTTGGTAGAGAACATCACCCGCCTCGCTTGGCGCGTTCTCTACCGGAACCGAATGATGTCGGAAGTTATGCTGGAGCAAACGATGCGAACCTACAAACTCAACGATTAGACGAAATCAAGGCAGCATCCGCGTTCGTTTTCAACGAGCGGGGAATGTTCCGACAAGGAACGAAAGAAACCCACGCCTTTAGGCGGGGGTACTTGACACATAAGGAGGCATGCATGCAACCGACACTTTATGCAGGAACTATCGGACAAAGCGTCTGGCGGAGCACTGACAGCGGGGATACCTGGAGTCGAGCAAGTAACGGGCTCTTTCCCGAAGCCGATGTACGCGCCATTGCTGTGAATCCAAGCAATCCAGACACCCTCTACGCGGGGACTGAAAACGGTATATTCCGGACAAACACTGCCGCAGAAAAGTGGCACCATCTTCCCAGCCCCATGGATGGACGCGAAGTGTGGGCAATTGCCATTGACTCGGGAACACCAGACACCCTCTACGCTGGCACCTGTCCCTCGGCGCTTTTCAAATCTACCGACGGCGGCGAAACATGGAAGCAACTCAACGCGGATTTAGCACAGGAATGCGAGGGCGTACCGATCACTCCGCGCGTCACAACTATTGTCATTGATGCCGAGAATACGCAGACTATCTACGCCGGGATTGAGATAGATGGAATGCACCTCAGCACCGACGGCGGCGAAACATGGACAGAACGCAGTGAAGGCTTGAGTAGCTTGGATATCCATGGACTCTGCGTTGTACCCGGTGCACCCAAAGTCGTCATCGCCGCTACCAACAACGATGTTTGCGTGACAACGGATATGGGAACCCACTGGGTACCCCTCAAGGTCCGTGAGCATTATCCGTGGCCGTATTGCCGCGCGGCGTTTTTTCTAAACGGAACCGCAGGGCGTGTGTTTATCGGAGCCGGGAATGGGCCCCCCGGGGACCAGGGCGGGATTTTCTCAACGCGCGACAACGGTAAAACATGGACACGCGCAGATATCGGCAGAACGGCCAACAGTACCATCTGGTGCTTTGCACATAATCCCAACGTGAACGACTTCCTCATCGCCTGTAGCGTCAGTGGGCAACTCTACCGTAGCACAGATGCCGGCGATTCTTGGACGAAACTCGCGCATGAATTCGGGGAAGTCCGGGCATTGGCTGTCGCAGGTTAGGCTGTTTTGTGCAATGCGGTTTTTTACGAACATACCTTGCGGTGTAGAATAGGTTATGTGGTACGGACTGGGTTTCCATAGTGCCTGCCCCTTGCTCGTCTTACTTCATGCGACACAGCAAGGCATGTCGAAAAAACCGTCCCAAACCGTACGAAAAACTTGACCTTTTTGTGTCATTTGTGGTATGCTTTTAGGGACTTCGCAACTATGTAGCTCGTCGGAGGTTTCGTAATTCGATGCCCGGCTTTTATCAAACATCGCAGTTGCAATGATTTATGAACCACTATAACTAACGTGGGCTCAGCAACGCCCGCATACCAAATCTATTTTTTCGACATAGGAGGCACACTTCAGTGATGCGTTTCTTTACAATTCTATTTGTACCGCTTCTCTTCCTGGCAAGCGCAGGCTGTGGCGGAGATGGCGAAATCGATATCTCCACCCCACCGCCGATTACCGAAGCGAAGCGCATAGCCATTACCTCATTCTTCTCGGAGACAGAGGAAGCGAACCAACTCGGCAGCCGAATCAGCGTCAACCTCGCAACCCGCCTAGAGCTCATCTTCAAAGAGGCTGAATGGGTTTATGACATCTCAGACAAGGTGAAACCTGTGGGCGATAAACTCACCGAGCTCGGGATAACCCTCAACCAAGTCTATGCAGACCCGGCCCTCGCTGCAAAATTGGGGCAGGCACTCAACGTAGACATGCTGATCATTGGGAGGGTTGAAAAGCCCCAATTGGACCGGCAGGATTACGACCAGATCCTTATGAAGCAGGGGAGACAGGGAGGAATTTCCGGAACATCCACCTACATCCGAACGCGCCTCACTGCCCTCGGCAAAATTCGAGTAAAAGTGATTGATGCGAGCTCAGCGGAGATGATTTTTAGCAACCGCATCCGATCCTATCTCAAGTATTGGTACGCCTATCAGACGCAGCAAAGTGGACAGCAAATTTTTAAGAGCGAGACAGATAGGCTCGCTGATTTGGGTAAATATCTTCCACTCAGAATCGCCTATATCCTCCATCCAACGGGGCTAAAGTTGGAAAATGAAGAACAGATTTTGCTTAAGCCTGATATTGTACTCAAAGGCACAGGCGGTATCGTTGAATTTAACTAGGTTGTGAACTTAAGCGTTAATTTTGTGACTGAAGCGGGCAGGAACTAAAGTTCCAGTCCGCTTTCGTTTTTCTTCTGTCAAGGCTTGTCGTCGCGCAATGCATTATCGAGATAAAAATGACTTGACATCACCTCCGAATTTGTGCTAACATGGCACCGTGTATCGGGAAAAGAGCGGCAATTCTCGATTTTTCTTAAAAAAAGTTGACCTGCATTAGAATTGCGTGTATAATTGCTGACAATTGGGTAGTGGCAGGCCTTGTGCCTGCCCGTTTTTCAGATTTCTTGTAGTGGCAGGCCTTGTGCCTGCTCGTTTATGGCGACGGAAACCCACGGTGTGTGCCTGCTACTTTGTAAGGAGAGTGAAATGAAAAAGCGTTTCCATATCTTATCAATCCTACTGTGCGTGTTTTCCGTTGGCATAAGCGTCTGCGACGAACCTGAAGCACCGCCCGATGGGATGGTGCTTATCCCCGCCGGTGAGTTCCGGATGGGCAGTAACGATCAGGCGGAAGGTTCTGATGAGCAACCTGTGCATTCTGTTTATGTTGATGCGTTTTACATGGATAAGTATGAGGTGACGAATGCCCAATATGCCGCGTTTCTCACTGCCAAAGGGAAACATGCGGAGGCGGGCCACACGTGGTTGGATATTGGCGATGGCGATGAACGGATTGAACGCGTTGGTGGTGTGTACCGTGCGACAGCCGGCTATGAGAATCACCCTGTTGTTGAAGTCAGTTGGTACGGTGCAATGGCGTATGCGGCATCGGTGGGCAAACGTTTGCCAACGGAGGCGGAGTGGGAGCGTGCTGCACGTGGCGGTTTGAACAGTCAAAAGTATCCGTGGGGTAACACGATAGATGCGAGCCAGGCAAACTATGGCGGGAATGTTGGGGTTACCACCGTTGTAGGGCGTTATCCTGCGAACGGGTATGGGTTGTATGACATGGTAGGGAATGTATGGGAGTGGTGCCTTGATGAATACGATTCTGATTTTTATGCGCGATCTCCGCGTGCTAACCCATTTTCAGGCGGCACTATAACAGAAGTAATAAGTAATTTCACAAATGTTACAACTTCGCGCGTGTTGCGGGGGGGTGCCTGGCCTAATCTCGCACAGTCCGTACGCGTCGCCTACCGCCACGGGGATTCGCCTACGTACTCGCTCAACCCCAACGGGTTTCGTTGTGCGAGGGCGGTATCCCCTTAAGGCTACCCCTTTACCTCTTACGATCTGCGTCAGCAGATCGGACCCTAGTGTTTTTAACCTATATTAAAAACCAAAGGTAGCAGGCACACTCCGTGTGCCGTAGCCTCCCCCTACGGTGAGCGAAGGTAGCAGGCACACTCCGTGGGTTTCCGTAGCCGTAGGGGCGGGGTCTCCTGGCCCTGTTACACTCACAAAAAGGAGAAGGTATGAAAAAACATGGTGTTTTCATCACTTTCCAAATCCTACTTTGCGTGTTTTCCGTTGGCATAAGCGTCTGCGACGAACCTGAAGCACCACCCGATGGGATGGTGCTTATCCCCGCTGGTGAATTTGAGATGGGCAGCGATGATGCAGAGGCAGCTGCCAATGAACGCGCAAATATCATCAAAGGCTTGTTATCAATTCTCGCAGTTGCCGATGAACAGCCAGTGCATACCGTCTATTTAAATGCATTCTATATGGACAAATATGAAGTAACTGTTGGTGAGTATAAGCGGTTTGTTCAAGAAACGGGACATCGCGCGCCACCGGCTTGGGTTTCTCGGTATTCGCCTATGGATGAGCACCCGATTGTAGGTGTGAGTTGGCATGATGCAATGGCGTATGCGCGATGGGCCGGGAAGCGTTTGCCAACGGAGGCCGAATGGGAGAAAGCGGCGCGGGGTGGTTTGTCGGGCCAAACCTATCCGTGGGGGGATGCGGCCCCGAACGGCACACAGTGTAATTTGGCCGATAAGCACACGGATTATGATTGGTCGGATCAGACTGCAGATGACGGTTACGAATATACTGCGCCTGTAGGGCGTTATCCTGCGAACGGGTATGGGTTGTATGACATGGCCGGGAATGTATGGGAGTGGTGTCTTGATGAATGGGATTCTGATTTTTATGCGAGCTCTCCGCGTGCTAACCCATTTTCAGGCGGCACTATAACAGAAGTAATAAGTAATTTCACAAATGTTACAAGTTCGCGCGTGTTGCGGGGTGGTTCTTGGCTCATGAGCGCTCGGTACGTACGCGTCGCCAACCGCGGGTGGAATTCGCCAACGAGCCCGAACAACCGCCTCGGGTTCCGTTGTGCGCGGGCGGTATCCCCTTAAGGCTTTACCGCTTTACCTCTTACGATCTGCGTCAGCAGATCTGACCCTAGTGGTTTTAAACTATAGTTAATATATTTACATATTATAGTAACTATAAGTTAAAAACATGGGTTTATGCGCTGCCATTCTGGCGAAAACCCGCCAACATGTGGCATTTTCAGGGGCAAAGGGGCGAATTAAGGTAGCAGGCACACTCCGTGTGCCGTAGCCTCCCCCTACGGTGAGCGAAGGTAGCAGGCACACTCCGTGGGTTTCCGTAGCCGTAGGGGCGGGGTCTCCTCGCCCTGTTACACTCACAAAAAGGAGAAGGTATGAAAAAACATGGTGTTTTCATCACTTTCCAAATCCTACTTTGCGTGTTTTCCGTTGGCATAAGCGTCTGCGACGAACCTGAAGCACCACCCGAGGGCATGGTGCTTATCCCCGCTGGTGAATTTGAGATGGGGAGCGATGATGCAGAGTCCGGCGTTAATGAACAGCCCATCCACACCGTCTATGTGGATGCGTTCTACATGGACGAACACGAGGTAACCAATCTGGATTACAAGCGGTTTGTGTTAGCAAATCCGCAGTGGCAAAAGGACCGGATTCCAGAGGCCCTCCACAATCGCAACTACCTTAAACATTGGAACGGGAATAACTATCCGGCAGGTAAAGCGAACTATCCCGTGACGTATGTTTCTTGGTATGGTGCGATGGCGTATGCGGCGTGGGCAGAGAAACGTTTGCCGACGGAGGCTGAATGGGAAAAGGCTGCGCGTGGGGGCCATGCGGGTTTGAAGTATCCTTGGGGGAATACCATCTCAAGCATGAATGCGAACTACTACGCTGGCGGGGACGTGGGTGATACGCGGGTAGGGGGGAGTTATGCGGCGAACGATTATGGGTTGTATGACATGGTAGGGAATGTATGGGAGTGGTGTCTTGATGCGTATGATAGCGACTTCTATTTTTCATCTCCTGCGCGTAATCCGCTAAGTGATGTGAAGACGTTATCGAATCTGGAATTAGTAACATCAGATTTCACAAACATTAAAAGTTCGCGCGTGTTGCGTGGTGGCTCTTGGTGCAATGACGCTCGGCTCGTTCGCGTCGCCTTCCGTGCCGGGAATTCACCGGCGGACTCGAACTACCTCACCGGGTTCCGCTGCGTGAGGGCGGTATCTCCTTAAATCTTTACCCCTTATCTGAATCGCGGATTATCGCGGAGTGCGCGGAATGACGCGGATTTTGGGTTGTCTTGCGGTTCTGCATCTTTGGGGAGGGTGCGGTTCGTCTGAATTCTCTGCGCGTAGGAGCCTGGCGCGTCTGGCTCCAAGAACATAGGCTAGGCACAAGGCCTACCCCTACAAAGAAATGAATAGCAAGATACCGAAAATGTTGAATGGAGAGGACACCCCCAAAATCCGCGTTAATCTGCGTAATCCGTGATAATCCGCGATTCAGACGAGAAAAATCCGCGTTCTTTGTAGGAGCGCGGTCGCCTCGCCCTGTCTCAGCCCATCTTCGTTGGGATGCACAATAAATTGCGCGACGACAAACTAGCCTGCTGATTCAGCCAATTGCCTAATTCGCGCAACAAGCTCCTCCCGTGGGACAGCCTGTTGCGCCCTGCTGGCAAGGTGCCGGATTGCAACGGTGCCTGCCGCTAACTCATCGGAGCCCAAGATAACTGCGTAAGGAATGCCTTTCGTATCCGCATATTTTAGCTGCGTGCTGAGTCGAGCGGGGCGGAAATAGACTTCTGTTCGCAGCCCATCTTGACGGAGGAGCGTTGCTAATTTTAGGGATTCTGCCATCAATTCCTCATCAAAAACGGTTACCAAGACTTGTGTAACAGTCTTGCCCACAGTGAGCGGAAACATAGAAAATTCTTCCATGACATCAATAATCCGTTCAATGCCGAAACTCGTGCCTGTTGCAGGGTAGCTCTGTTTGCTGAAACTCCCGATAAGTTCATCATATCTGCCGCCGCCTGTGATGCTGCCGATTTTGGGTTCTTCAACAACCGTTTCATAAATCGGTCCCGTGTAGTATTCCAAACCGCGCACCATGGCAACGTTTACGCTGTAGAACTCTTCTGGCACACCAAGCGTCGTGAGATAGTCGATTAATTCCGCCAATTCAACGATACCCTCCTGAGCCTCCGCCGAATCTCCGAGTTGTTCACCGAGTGCCCCGAGCACCGTCGCAGCATCGCCTTCGATCTGGAGCAGTGCAAGCAATTTCTCAATAACCGGTTCTGGAATCTCATTTTTTCGTAATTCGTCTCGGACACCTGCCATCCCAATTTTATCCAATTTATCGATGGCGCGATAGAGGCCGCCGAGTTGTGCAGAAGGGACGCCAGCAAATTGCCCAATCCCGGTGATGAGTTTCCGGTCATTGATATTAATCTCAAACTGCTTGAAACCGAGGCGGGAAAGCACCTGATAGATGAGATTAACATTTTCAGCGTCGGCTAACATGCTATCGCTGCCTACCGTATCTGCGTCGCATTGGAAAAATTGGCGGTATCGCCCCTTTTGTGGCCGCTCTGCCCGCCACACCGCATCGATTTGGTATCGCTTGAACGGTTTCGGCAGCTGCGGATGCATCGCCACAACTCGGCAGAGTGGCACGGAAAGATCATAACGAAGAGATATGTCCTCCTTGCCGCCGCTATGTCCTGCTTGGTAGATGAGTTTTTCGGCATCCTGCCCGTATTTGCCGGTGAGCACTTCCGATAATTCAAGTGCAGGCGTTTGTAGCGGTTCGAACCCAAATTCCTCAAAAACATCGCGAATGACATCTATCACGTACTGCCTGCGAATCATCTGTTCAGGTAAGATGTCTCGCATCCCGCGCGGCACGCGCGGTTTAATAAAGGTTGACATAAGTTTTTCTCCTTCAAAGGCTCTGTTCCTTCCAACCTTCCAGCCTTTCCCATTTCCTTCCACACGCTTCGTTTTTCAACATTTATGGCTTATATGTGCCCCGGAAGTGTCTGGTTCCTCCGTCTCCGCAGCCCTTTCTGTAGTGTCTGCTTGAATTCTTCAATCTTTTCCGCCTTCCACGGATCTCTGAGCGACTTCGGATTGGCAACGAGGGTAGATTCGGTTTTACGCAACAGTTCAATCACCTTGAGTGCATTCGCCTTAATTGTGCGCCGCGATGCAGTCGAATTGTCAATGATAGCATCGGCTTCTTCAGGCGGTTTGCCTTCCGTTGCCCCGAAAGAGAGCATCAACGTGATGGGGGACTGGTAGCTGCCGCGTGTGTTGAGCCGTTTCCACGGGGTCAAGATAGCTGGCGCGACCCGGTTTTCTGTTTTTTCAAGGATATATTTCTCGGCGATGTTCAGATATTCGGTAGAGATGCGGATATCCCTATCCGAGAGATTCATCAAATCCTCGAACGTGTTGATGTCGTCTCGTTCTTCGCGCACTGCGAGGAGAATATCGATATCTCCGTATGCCAAAGGCAAGATTTCCTCAACCTCCGCGTCCGTTTCCTCAACCCAATCTTGCCCGGTAATTCCCAAATCGTAAGAGGCATCCATACTGACGTAGACCGGTATCTCTTGTGGGCGCGAAATTTTGATCTGAAATTCGCTATCATTGCAAAAGGCAGCACGATAGGACCGGTCGGTTTCCGTGTAGCCATTGACTTCGTAGCCTGCGCGCTGAAACATTTCAAGGGTTTCTGCCTGTAGACTGCCTTTTGGTAAAAGTAGTTTCAGCATCCTTTCTGTTTGCATAATCGGTTTCCTCTATGAATGTAGGGTGCAGCTTGCAACTTACCCTATTACGCTCCGAGTTCTTCGGCTGCGACCGTTTCTATGTTGCCGGTTTTGAGTTGAATGCGGTGCAGGGGCTGGTTCGGACTTAATCGAAGCACATACTCGTAGTTCGCTTGGGTTGCGTAGTCCTGCTGTGCCTGCACGTCGCGTTCCATCAGCTCTACCTCCACGGTTTTGCCGGTGCGTCTCAGGGTTTCAGCGAGGCGTTGTGCTTCAGGGATGAGTTCAGGGGCTGCTGTTGCGATGAAATAATCCTTTCTCGCCTGAATTGTCGCCTTTTGTGTTTTCTCAAACGCCTCCATGAGCAAATCAAATTGGAACGCGAACCCTGCCCCAGGGCGCGGCGGTCCGCCGAAGTTTTCTATGAGCCGGTCATATCTGCCCCCGCCACAGAGCGGCAGTTGCATGTCAGGCAATTCAATCTGAAACACTGTGCCGGTGTAGAAATCAAACCCGCGCGTAATGCCTAAATTGATTTCAAAGTCTATGATGCCGTAGTTTTGTAAGCAGTCACAAAGCGCGAGGAGTTCTTGCCGTGCTGCCTTAGCGGTGTTCCCGAGCCGCGTGTCCCACGCGGACATGACGGTGTGCCGGTCTCCGCGAATCTTTGACGCATCTATACACCACTGCGCTGCTTCTTCGGAGATGTTGAAATATCGGTGCCATCTCGCTTTATAGGTTTGCTCAGCAATGAGAGGCAACTTCTCTACCCAAGTAGAGCGGGTGCTTTCGGTTAATTCCTGAATTGCGGCGGTGTCAATCTTGTGGGTGCCTTGGTAATCCGAACCTTGTAGGCGGCGTAACATATTGAGTTCGTCTCGGAGCGTTTCGATGTCCTGCAGTCGGCTTTCCGCGCGCAGCCGTGCAAGATGCTCTATGTCCCATATCATTTCACCATGGTCGTTCACATCGAGCGCGACCTGTTTGAAAATATGT
This sequence comes from uncultured Poribacteria bacterium, assembly GCA_958295855.1. GTDB lineage: Bacteria > Poribacteria > WGA-4E > WGA-4E > WGA-3G > CATQHH01. The sequence continues at coordinate 4,856,788 of OY282383.1, forward strand.
CGGAAGATACCTGTATTGCCGATTTTTAGTTTCGTATTAGGAATATTCAGTTTCTCCAGGATGCGGACAGGGAGCGTAATAATTTCTGCGTCTGCGAGGGCGGCTGCCGGTCCAATGAGTTCGACGCCTGCCTGCCGGAATTCTCGCCTGACGGCTATATTGTCCGCCGTTGGCTCCTGCCGTACACACTGCCCGACGTAGTAGAGTTTATACGGATAAGGGAGGTGTTGTAGTGCGCCATTGGCGATGAGTCGGCAGACGGGGGCAGTCAGTTCCGGTCTCAGTGCATAATCTACCCTATCTGAACCGATGAACGTAAACATTTTTTGACGGATTTCTTCGCCGGCTTGCGCGGATAAAAGCGCGAAGGATTCAAACAGCGGTGTCTGAATTTGCGCGTATCCGTATGTTTCAAACGTTTCACGAACGATATTCTCAACGAAATTTCTCCGAACCATCTGGTCTGGTAAAAAATCGTTCGTGCCGGCGGGCTTCGTAAACTTTTCCATAGACGGTACTCCTAATGCAAAATTTTTCTTGAAACGTGCTTACGGGCTATATTTCAAAAAAAAACCTAGTAAACAGAGGGCTCCCTTTCTCTGACGTGCCGATAGCTCGGCGCAGAGGAGAGCGGTTAGTTTACTAGGGTGCGAGCAAGTCTCACTTGCTGCGTATCCACGATGAGGTATGCGGCAGTTACCACATCATTCTAATCCGCCCTACTCAGGAATGGATTGAATGATGGTGGGTGCTGGAAAATAGGGTTAACATAAGCAGTTTTGGCTTTCAGTTGAAATAAAATCTATTATATTATATCCTATTTCGCAGCATAAGTCAAATTTTTTCCTCATCCGGCAATTTTGTCTTGAGATTTTTTTGGAAAAATGGTATAGTTACCTTAAAAGTATCTGGGGGGAAAGGCAATGGGATTTCCAGTTTACGATTACCGTACGGATATTCGGAATGTATTGGTAACACCGCAAATTCGTTCCCGGTTCTTAAAAATGGAGCCCGGGCAGCATGCGCAACTCCATAGTCACGACTTAGGGCATGAGATTTTCCTGATTTTGGAAGGGCGCGTCGAATTTGAGATTGATGGAGAAACAGAAGAGTTGGGGCCGGGGCAGATGTGCGTCGCCTTGGCAGACCGGCCCCACCAAGTGCGCGTTCTCGGTGATGAGCCGATGACGATGTATCTATCCGTTACGCCACATATCCACCCGACGCACACGCCGCGTGCGGAAGATGGCGAACGGTTCCCTCACAATTTCGCGCCGGCTAGCGCGTACGATGTGGAACCAGATATGCAGGTGTCAGTGTCGGAACTCGTTGCGCGTCAGATACATGCAGCGCAATTGCTTGAAGAACTGACTCAAACATGCGCAGCGGTGCAGCAAGAGATGGGGCAGCAGCTGAAGACTGCCCTTGCTGAAGGCGATGTGGATGCCGCTACCGCCGCACGCCAAACGATGTGGGAGGCACTGTATCCGGTTTACCGGGCTGTTTCGGAATTAGCCGATGTCTGGAACGCGCTGGCACCCCGTGCAAGCCAATAGGTTATTTTTAATTTGTTTTATTTTATGATTTGTGGTATACTTAAGTTAATAAAGGGGGGTTTCTCCTACATTTACGAAAAATTGCCCGAATTTAAACCGAATTTGGCTTGACAACGTTGTTAACATTAGGATAAACTTATCTTTTACGGAAGCCCCGTTTGAGTGATATGCCTTTGCGCGCCTTACGGCAGCATGCCGATTTGAAAAATATCCCGCATGACCGGTGAAATCTTTCGTCAAACGAGGAATTAGAATCTTTACCTTAAGGTAGAGAAAACGTCAGAATATAAATGATTTAGAAGGAGTGTCTTATGAAAAATCAGCTTTTTAACAGGAAAATCCTTTTTTCGTTATTAGCTGTTGTAATGTGTTTGGGATTTACAGCGATGAGCTTTGGTCAAGCTGTTGTTTCTGTAGAACCCGCGGAAGTAGAATCTCCGGCGGTCGGAGAACAATTCACAGTCAGTATTAATGTAACAGGTGGCGCAGGTGTCTCTGGATATCAAGTGACTGTTAACTTTGATCCAACGGCACTCAGCTATGTTGCTGGTGCGAACGCGGACTACCTGCCCGCAGGTGCATTTGGGGTGCCGCCGATTGTGGCTGCCAGTAGCGTCCTAATCGGGGCAGGTTCACTGACAGGCGCAGCGCCGGATGGCGATGGCACACTCGCGACGGTAACCTTTGCAGTTGTTGAGGCAAAAGCATCTACTATCAGCCTGACAGGCGTTTTGCTCTCTGGTGCTGGCGGGATTGCCTTGGCATCCACATCTACAGATGGCATGGTTACTGTCGCTGCCGCTGAGGAGACACCCGCCGAGGGTGAAGAGCCTCCTGATGGCGAGGAGCCTGCTGAAGGTGAGGAGCCTGCTGAAGGTGAGGAGCCTGCTGAAGGTGAAACGCCTGCTGAAGGTGAGGAGCCTGCTGAAGGTGAGGAGCCCGCTGAAGGTGAAACGCCTGCTGAAGGTGAAACGCCTGCTGAAGGTGAAACGCCTGCTGAAGGTGAAACACCCGCTGAAGGTGAAACGCCTGCTGAAGGTGAAACGCCTGCTGAAGGTGAAACACCTGCTGAAGGTGAAACGCCCGCTGAAGGTGAAACGCCTGCTGAAGGTGAAACGCCTGCTGAAGGTGAAACACCCGCTGAAGGTGAAACACCCGCTGAAGGTGAAACGCCTGCTGAAGGTGAAACGCCTGCTGAAGGTGAAACACCCGCTGAAGGTGAAACGCCTGCTGAAGGTGAAACGCCTGCTGAAGGTGAAACACCTGCTGAAGGTGAAACGCCTGCTGAAGGTGAAACGCCTGCTGAAGGTGAAACACCTGCTGAAGGTGAAACGCCTGCTGAAGGCACGGAACCCGCCGAAATGCCGGTTAGCCAAATGTTTGAAATTACGCTCACGAACCTCACTACCGGTGAAGCCGGCATGGGTGGGCAAATTTTCTCACCACCGATCTTTGTTACGCATGGAGCCGGTATAAATCTCGTCCCCGTTGGTGAACCCGCAAGTCCTGCGCTTGTTGCCCTTGCAGAAGGTGGAGATGTCGCCGGGCTTGTTGCCCTTGCAGCCGCCGCGGGCGCGCAGAGTGTGGTAGCAGATGGCGTTGTTATCCCCGGTGACTCTGTTACCGCTACGGTGACAGCTGATGCAGCGAATTCTTCGCTTTCTGTCGGTGCAATGTTAGTGTCAACAAATGATGCGATCATCGCTGCTACCGACGTAGCACTGTTTAATGAAGCAGGCGAGCCTGTTTCCGCAAGCATCGACTTGATGGCTTATGATGCAGGGAGTGAAGACAATACAGAGATGGCTTCGGATATTCCGGGTCCTCTTGGTTTAGAAGCGGCAGTAGATCCGGAGGGAAGCAATGCACGCGTTCCGACAGAAGGGGGCGTGATTGCACCGCACGAGGGAATTCAAGGCGTTGGCGATGTAAGTGAAGCGTTTGCCTGGGCAGAACCCACAGCAATGCTGACTATCACGCCGGTAGCCGCTGCCGAACCTGCAATGCCGGTAGAGCCTGTAACGCCTGAGGAACCGGTCACTGAAGAGCCGGTGATGCCTGAGGTATCTGGTTTTGATGTGATGCTAGAGCCCGGCTTGAACATGATTTCTATTCCACTGATGCCCGAAGTGCCCTATACGGCGAAATCACTTGCGGCGATGGTAGATTCCACGATCGTGATTAGACTCGATGCGGCGAGCCAGGATTTCGTTGGGTATTCTGTTGCTGAGGCATCGGATGGTTTTAGTATTGATGGTGGGAGTGGGTATATCGTCAATACTCCTGCTGGCGGTATGGTGACGTTCACGGGTAAGGCATGGGCGAACCCGCCTGCTGTTGAGACACCTGCTGAAGAGGAGCCTGTTGTAGTGGCACCTGCTGAAGAGGAGCCTGTTGTAGTGGCACCTGCCGAAGAGGAGCCTGTTGTAGTGGCACCTGCTGAAGAGGAGCCTGTTGTAGTGGAGCCTGATGTAGTAGAGCCTGATGTAGTAGAGCCTGCTGCGGAAACTGCAGAAGCGGAAGTTGTTGATGAGCCCGGTGACCCGGAAGCCCCAGCGGCCCCTGCCCTCTCCAGCTATAAGAGCGCCTGGGCGTTCGTCGTCACCAGCGACTTACAAGACATGGCAGCCGGCACCACCTACACCGTCGTTGCTGAAAACCTCCGCACCGGCGCTATCACTACCCAGAATGTCTCCAGCGACACGCAGCGTGCCTCTGCTGTCTGGGCAGATTTGAATCGTAACAGCGTCATTGAAGCCGGTGATAAACTTGAGATTGCGCTCTACGATGAACGCGGCACAATCGTCTCGGGTCCCTTCCAACAGACAGTGTCCACTGCCGATATTCGCAATGCTTATCTGAGCGTGCAGCTGCGAGTTGGAGATGTACAACCCAAGGATACGATTCTGGCACAGAACTTCCCGAATCCGTTCAACCCTGAAACATGGATTCCATATCAGTTGAACAAATCCACTGAAGTGACAATCCAGATTTATGATATTTCGGGGCATCTTGTTCGTACGTTAGATTTGGGGTGGCAGGCGACTGGCTCCTATATGACGTCCTCAAGTGCGGCGTATTGGGATGGCAAGAATGAGTTAGGTGAGCGTGTTTCAAGTGGTATGTACTTCTACACACTCCAAACTGCTGATTTTGCTGCAACCCGACGGATGGTTATCCTAAAGTAGGGAGAGCAGCGAAAATGCTTTAAGAAAACGCCCCGATTCCCAGGCGGATCCAACCGCGAATCAACGCCAATTTATCCGGCGGGGGCGTTTTTTTGTAATGTGTACGCGATGAAACGCTTTTGATTTTTGTCTAAAAAATGGCTGATTTGAATCGAATTTAACTTGACAAAGTTTTAATATTAAGGTAAACTTATCTTTTACGGAAGCCACGTTTGATGAGCAATTTACCTTAAGTGTAGAGACAAACAAGTCAGAATAATAAAGGAGGGTCTTATGAAAGGCCAGATTTTTAATGGGAAAATCCTTTTTTCCTTATTAGCTATTGTAATATGTTTAGGATTTACAACGATTAGTTACGGTCAAGCTGATGATGCACCTGCCCAAGACGTAGGGGGCGATGCCCCCGCCGATGGTGATGCGCCTGGTGATGCACCTGGTGATGGTGAAACGCCTGCTGAAGGTGAAACACCCGCTGAAGGTGAAACGCCTGCTGAAGGTGAAACGCCTGCTGCTGAAGGTGAAACGCCTGCTGAAGGTGAAACACCCGCTGAAGGTGAAACACCCGCTGAAGGTGAAACGCCTGCTGCTGAAGGTGAAACACCCGCTGAAGGTGAAACGCCCGCTGAAGAGCCGATGATGCCTGAGGTATCGGGTTTTGATGTGATGCTAGCACCCGGCTTGAACATGATTTCTATTCCACTGATGCCCGAAGTGCCCTATACGGCGAAATCGCTTGCGGCGATGTTAGGTTCCACGATCGTGGTCAAACTCGATGCGGCGAGCCAGAGTTTCGTTGGGTATTCTGTTGCTGAGGCATCGGATGGTTTTGGTATTGATGGTGGGAGTGGGTATATCGTCAATACTCCTGCTGGCGGTATGGTGACGTTCACGGGTAAGGCATGGGCGAACCCGCCTGCTGAAGAGGCACCTGCTGAAGAGACACCTGTTGTAGTAGAGCCTGTTGTTGAGGTGCCTGTTGTTGTGGAGCCTGATGTAGTGGAGCCTGTTGTAGTGGCACCTGCCGAAGAGGAGCCTGTTGTAGTGGCACCTGCTGAAGAGGAGCCTGTTGTAGTGGCACCTGCTGAAGAGGAGCCTGTTGTAGTGGCACCTGCCGAAGAGGAGCCTGTTGTAGTGGCACCTGCTGAAGAGGAGCCTGTTGTAGTGGCACCTGCTGAAGAGGAAGCCCCAGCGGCCCCTGCCCTCTCCAGCTATAAGAGCGCCTGGGCGTTCGTCGTCACCAGCGACTTACAAGACATGGCAGCCGGCACCACCTACACCGTCGTTGCTGAAAACCTCCGCACCGGCGCTATCACTACCCAGAATGTCTCCAGCGACACGCAGCGTGCCTCTGCCGTGTGGGCAGATTTGAATCGCAACAGCGTCGTTGAAGCCGGCGATAAACTGGAGATTGCACTCTACGATGAACGCGGCACAATCGTCTCTGGGCCCTTCCAACAGACAGTGTCCACTGCCGATATTCGCAATGCTTATCTGAGCGTGCAGCTGCGAGTTGGAGATGTACAACCCAAGGATACGATTCTGGCACAGAACTTCCCGAATCCGTTCAACCCTGAAACATGGATTCCATATCAGTTGAACAAATCCACTGAAGTGACAATCCAGATTTATGATATTTCAGGGCATCTTGTTCGTACGTTAGATTTGGGGTGGCAGGCGACTGGCTCCTATATGACGTCCTCAAGTGCGGCGTATTGGGATGGCAAGAATGAGTTAGGTGAGCGTGTTTCAAGTGGTATGTACTTCTACACACTCCAAACTGCTGATTTTGCTGCAACCCGACGGATGGTTATCCTAAAGTAGGTAGGGCAGCACTTTTAGCGAGCCATTTTTGGAAACCTGCAAGTTAGACCAAAAATGCTTTACGAAAACGTCCCACCCTGCCGGTTCAGCTAACCGCGCATCACCGCCGATTAGCAGCCGGCGGTGGGGCGTTTTTTAGCGTATACGCAAAGGAGAACTTTTGATTTATCTAAAAAACCGTTTACCTGTTTGGGCAGTGCTTATGCTACTTTTCGTTGCAAGCACCGGGAGCGCGCTCGCTTACTCATTCAGCCCTCCGGATGAGAGAACCGGGGCTCCCAATGAGGACACTTGTGCAACTGTGGGCTGCCATAGCGGCAACGATCTCAACGCCTCAGGTGGTTCATTAATGCTAACAATCCCCGAAACCTATGTGCCGAATGAGGTGTATACGATTGTTGTCAATTTATCGCGTGAGGGGCAGAGCAGGTGGGGCTTTGAAATGACTGCGTTGGATGCCGACGGTGCACGTGCAGGTGTCTTTGTAGCCGATGCCGATGGGAATACGCAGCTCTCAGAGGCAAACGGTAAGCAGTACATTAAGCATACAATAGCAGGGACTGCTGCGGGTACAAACGATGAGAACAGTTGGGAATTTGAATGGACTGCCCCTGACGCTGATAGTGGCCCCATTACGTTCTACGCCGCCGGAAACGCCACCAATGGTGATTCCACACCCGCGGGAGATTATATTTATACAGCACAGGCAGACTCGACCGTTCCTGTAGTTGCCGGCGTTTCTTTAGAAATTGTAGGAGACAAGGAACGCTCCACGATGGATGCTGTTGCAGGCGTGAGTTATACCCTCACAGTCAAGAATACCGGCAATATGATGGATACGATAACGCTTGAGGCCTCAGCAGAAGTCGGCATTGGAGGCAGTGTCCTTGGTACCCTCAGCCAGACAGAAATCACACTTGAACCCGATGCTTCTGCGGCTGTGACACTGGATATCAAAGGTGACTTATTGACAGAACCCGGCGATTATGAAATCACAGTGACAGCAATTTCTGGGGCAGATGACACGAAAACTGCCGCAATTACAACCACAACGGCTATACAAATGCCACCACCGCCCCCGACACCTTGGGATGTCAATGACGATGGCATCGTGAATATTCAAGACTTGGTGCTCGTGGCTAGCGAATTTGGTCAGTCCGGAGAATCTCTTAAGGGAGATGTGAACGGTGATGGCACGGTGGATATTCGGGATTTAGTCCTTGTTGCGTCGCATTTCGGTGAAGAAATGGGAGTCAGCCAGTAATACCTGCTAATAGGCAGGAATACAGGAAATATAAACATGGCATCTAAATATCGCGTTGGAATTATCGGATGTGGTGGTATTGCCAATGCCCACGCCCGGGGATATGAGGGCGTTGAACAAACAGAGATTGTCGCGCTCGCCGACCCGGTCCAGGCAGCACTTGACAGGTTTGCGGACACCTACAGCGTCTCTCGTGAAAACTGCTATGTGGATGCGCGCGAGATGCTGGATAAGGAAAACCTGGATATTGTCAGTGTCGCGACATGGCATAAACTTCACGCACCAATGACAATCGCTGCCTGTGCACGAAGCCCAAAGGCAGTACTTTGTGAAAAACCGATGGGCGTGAGCCTGGGTGAATGCGATGAAATGTTAATCGCCGCCAACCGAAACAGTGTGAAGGTAGTGATTGGGCATCAACGTCGATTCAATTCCGCGTGGACAGATGCGCGTAACCTCATCGCTGAAGGGGCCATCGGGGAACCACGCCAGGTTGTCTGTCACGGTGGACAAGGGCTATTGAATGACTGTTCGCACCTCTTTGATATGATGCGCTATGTCCTCGGCGACCCGGAACCGCAGTGGGTTATCGGCAACGTTGAACGCAAAACCGAACGTTACGAGCGCGATATTCAAATTGAAGACCGGAGTGCCGGAATTATAGGCTTTTCAAACGGGTGCATCGGCATGCTCTTGCAGGAGATCGGCAGGCCTAACTATCAGGGCGGCACTGTTTACGGCACAGATGGCATCGCAGACGTGACAGAGGGGCGCGTGCGCCTCCTCAACAATAAAGCCACAGACTGGGAAGAACGCCCCTCCGATGGCACGAACCCACACGTGGCACAGGCAACCGAATTGGTTGAATGGATTGAAGGCGGCCCAGAACACCGCGGGGAAGCAAAGCATGGGCGCGCCGCTGTCGAAATTATCATGGCAATCTATGAATCTGCAAGAATGCACGAGGTCGTCCAATTGCCGCTGCGTACGCATGCAAACCCGCTGGATTTGATGATTGCGAATGGCGATTTACCCATCGAACGCCCCGGGCGTTACGACATCCGTGCATTTTTGTTGCATGGCGAATCCATGCAACCGAAGTAACCGACGCACCGGGCGAGGACGAACATCATGCAGATTACACAAGGCGTTAACGTTGGACTCGCAGCACTGAGGCGCAACAAGTTGCGCTCAGTGCTCACCACACTCGGGATTATCATCGGTATCGCGGCTGTGGTTACGGTTGTTTCGCTTGGCGGCGGCGCCAAGGCAATTGTGATGGCTGAATTTGAACGCATCGGCGGAACAAGCCTGATTGTCTGCTTTCGGCAGGATAGACTTCGCAGAGCGGATGGGACTTATGTCCCGAATAAGCATCCGGCATATATTGAGTACGCAGATCTCGCTTTTGTCCTAGAAACCTGTCCGTCTATCGCCACAGCTTCGGCGGACCAATACTGGTCGAACTTCCTTGTGACGCATAAACAGAACAATCAAACCCTCAGTGTCCAGGGGGCTACGCTTTTTTACCAAGAAGTTCACAATTGGTACGTTGAAAGAGGCCGGTTTATTACGCAGAATGACATGGATAGAAGAGAAACCGTTTGTGTTATCGGTTCTGAAGTCCAGAAAGACCTGTTTCGGGGGGCAGATCCCATCGGGCAGGAGTTGAAAATCAACACAGAGCGGTTCACCGTCGTCGGTGTCATGGAGAAAAAAGGGGATGGGATGGCAACCGGCGGTTGGGATAGCCGGGTGGTTATCCCGTTCTCCACGATGAAGATACGTTTTATCGGAAAACACAAAGCCGGCCTCACCTTATGGGTGCAAGCCGAGAGTTTTGAGAAAGTTGACCAGGCTGTCGCCGAACTCAAAGTCGCGCTGCGCCAGCAACACGGCTCTGAAAAATACTTTAAATTTTTTACCGCGAAAGAACTCATAAAGGAGGTCGGCAATGTCAGCAGGATTATTCAGGTCTTGCTTGGCGGTGTTGCAAGCATTGCGCTGTTCGTTGGGGGCATCGGCATCATGAATATCATGCTGGTGTCTGTAACAGAGAGAACTCGCGAAATTGGCCTGCGCAAAGCAATCGGCGCGAGACGCCGCGACATCCTGATTCAATTTTTAATTGAGGCAATTGTTTTAAGTCTATGTGGCGGGCTCATTGGCATTTTGATCGGTAGCATGCTCGCTTCCGGTTCAGGTTGGATTATCTCAAAATTCGTGATTAAATCCGAATTCCTGATTACTGTATCTATTCAAGCCGCTAGCCTCGCGTTTAGCGTTTCCGCCTTGATCGGCATCTTTTTTGGAATCTATCCGGCGAATAAAGCGGCAAACCTTACCCCAACAGAAGCATTACGCCATGAGTAGCGGTGTGCACCGCCGTGATGCCGCCACCCTCGCCTCCCATGCGAATAAACTGAAAGGAATAAATCCCGTGCGAAACCCAACCCCGAAAGTGAGAGCCGCCGTTATCGGCCTCGGTTGGCCCGGAATACAACATCTCAAAGGCTATATCGCCGATGCCCGTGCCGAAGTCATCGCTGTCTGCGACCTGGATAAAACGCACGCCCAGCAGGTCGCGGTGCAATATAAAATACCCCATACCTATACCAACCACTTAGAAATGTTGGACAACGGGGATATTGATGCCGTTAGCGTTTGTCTCCCGAACTTCCTCCACGCCCCCATCTCTATTGACGCATTGAATGCTGGCAAGCATGTGCTTTGTGAGAAACCGCCAGCTCGGAGCGCAGCGGAAGCCAAGGCGATGGCTGATACGGCACACCAAAACGGAAAGACATTAATGTATGCCCTTGTGCAGCGGTTTGATGGCAGCACCCAGCGGCTCAAACATTTGATACAAGAAGGCGAACTCGGCGAAGTCTACTTCGGCAAAGCTGGTTACGTTCGACGGCGCGGCATTCCCATCGGCAAAGAGGGCTGGTTTGTTGATAAAGCACGCGCAGGCGGCGGCGCGCTCATCGATATCGGTGTCCACGCCTTAGATTGTGTCTGGTGGCTAATGAACTCCCCGAAACCTGTGGAAGTTATGGGCGTGACTTATACTCACTTCAGGCATCTGGTGCCAGATAATGTCAGATACGATGTTGACGACGCGACCTTTGCCCAAATCTACTTTGAAAACGGCGCAACCATTGTCCTCGAAACGACGTGGGCACTGAACCTACCGGGCGACAATTACATTAAAGTGGCGGGAACGAAAGCAGGGGCAAGTCTCAACCCTTTCACCCTTTACACGGAAGAAGATGGCAAGGAATTGGATAAACCGATTGACGCGCCTTCTATGAACAGTTTTGACGAAGAGGTAAAACACTTTGTGGCATGCATAGTGGAAGGGAAGGAGCCTATCTCCTCAGCGGAACAGGGTATCATGCTGATGCAGATGCTTGATGGTATTTACGAATCCGCCGAGAAGGGGCAGTCCGTAAGCATCACTGATATGAGTGCTACGGGTAAATGAAACCCCGCTATCTGACATGCCACGTCTATCTGGCGTTTGCGAGGAAATCGTTCCAGAAGCAGATGCAATATCGGGTTGCCAACCTTGCAGGCTTGACTACCAATTTCTTCTTTCTGCTGGTGCAAATTTTTGTCTATACCGCCTTCTATGCAGCACGTCCCGGGCCGCAACCCCTTAACTTAAACGACATCATTACCTACTTCGTCCTTTGCCAGTCGTTTCTGATGCTGATGCCGCTGTGGGGAACCCGCTCTGAAATTGCCAATGCCATTAAAGATGGCAGCGTGGCACTCCAGCTAACCAAACCCGTTGACTTTCAAACCTACTGGTTCGCTGATGAATTAGGTAAAGCCTGCTACTACCTTCTCATGCGGGCACTGCCGACATTTCTTCTCAGCAGCCTCTTTTTTAAAGTCACGATTCCGCAGCAGCCAGCCAGCTTAATGGCGTTTGCAGTGTCAATGACACTCGCTATTTTCATGAGCACTAGCATAACTATCACTGTTTATGGCACTGCCTTTTGGACCTTGGATGCAACCGGGATTGTTGGCATCGCGCATTCCATTATCACGTTCTTTTCCGGAATGTTGGTTCCCCTCGCGCTGTGGCCCGGCTGGTTGGCACAAATCGGGGGATGGTTGCCCTTTGAAGGCCTCGTTAATATTCCGTTTAGCATCTACTTGGGAAAAATCACAGGGTTTGCCATTTTGATGGCGATAGGAAAACAGCTAATATGGAGCGTTTTTTTCTGTGCGATTGGGCGTATCATCCTCAACCTTGGGTTTTCCCGGCTTGTGATACAAGGCGGATAGACGAAACACACGACAAAAAAGTGAAATCTCTCTCGCTTTACCTCCATTTCATCACGCTTCGTATCCGCGCACAGATGGCGTATCGCTTTTCTTTTACCTTGGAACTCCTCAGCCAAGCGAGTATCTCTGTCATTGATTTTCTGATGATTGCTATCCTCTTTGAGCGTTTCAAGCAGCTGGCAAATTGGACGCTGTGGGAAGTGGGGCTCTTGTACGGGATAATTAGCGTATGTTTTGCTGTGGCTGAAATGGTTGCGCGAGGGTTTGATACCTTTCAAAGCCTAGTTGGGCGCGGGGCGTTTGATAATATGCTTATCCGGCCCCTCGGCACCTTCTATCAAGTCTTTGCACACGAGTTTCAACTCCGCCGGGTGGGCAAGCTTAGCCAAGCCCTGGTTGTGTTCCTGATTGCGAATTCGCACTTAGACATCTCGTGGACGCTGGGCAAGCTTGGGTATCTATTCCTTGCGCTTATCGGTGGCACCTGCTTTTTTATTGGACTCCTTGTAATCGGCGCGGCAAGTTGCTTCTGGACTGTGCAGTCCATTGAGATTATCAACATCTTCACGCATGGCGGCATCTTTATGGGGAGCTATCCTATCTCAATTTATCAGCGGTGGTTTCGACATTTTTTCACCTTCATTGTCCCGTTGGCATGTGTCAACTATTTTCCATCCCTGTTTCTTCTTAACAAGATTGAGCCGGCGGGGGCATCACGAATTGTTGTGCAATTCGCGCCGTTTATCGGAATCCTATTTCTTTGCCTCACGGCTCTATTTTGGAAATGGGGTGTCTCCCACTATCAAAGCACCGGCCACTAACACGCCATTGGACAAAAAATGGACACCGTCATCGACGTTCGTGCCCTGAGCAAAACTTTCAAAGTCTATCATCATCGCAAGGGGTTTTTGGGCAGTTTTGCCAACCTCTTTTCGCGCAAACACCGCCTTGTTCAGGCGGTTGCTCAGGTTTCCTTCACTGTTAAGCGTGGTGAAATCGTGGGGTATTTAGGGCCCAATGGGGCAGGAAAGTCGACAACGCTCAAGATGCTCACCGGTATTTTGGTGCCGTCATCAGGCAGCGTGACTGTGAATGGTTATATCCCGCATCGCCAGCGGAAAGAGAACGCCAAACGCATCGGGGTTGTGTTTGGGCAACGCTCCCACCTGTGGTTTGATTTGCCGGTGCAAGAATCGTTTGAATTGCTACAGCGCATCTATCGAATTCCACAAGCACAATACCATCACAATGTGGAGATGTTCGACGAATTGCTCAGCCTTGGTGATTTTTTTCAGACACCCGTTCGTCAACTCAGCCTCGGCCAACGCATGCGTGCCGACCTTGCCGCTGCGCTGCTCCACAATCCAGATGTGCTGTTTCTTGATGAACCGACCGTGGGGTTGGATGTTGTCGCGAAGGCGCGTATCCGCCAGTTTATCCAGCAGATTAACGCCGAACGACAGGTCACGGTTGTCTTGACAACGCACGACTTAGACGATGTCGAAAAATTGTGCAAGCGCGTGATTCTGATTGACGACGCTCGCCTCCGCTTTGATGGGGAACTTGCGACACTTCGGCGATTGCTTTCAACAGAACGGCTTTTAATCGTCGATTACGCTGAAGTATACTCGGACATCAGTATCCCCAACGCGCACATGACTTATCAAGAAGGCACTCGCGTTCAGTATCGCTTCTCCCCAGAGGAGATTAGCACGGCAGCCCTCATCAAGGCGATACTCCAAAAATTCAAGATTGTAGACATATCGGTTCAGGAACCCGATATTGAGGAATTAATCAAAGCCGTTTACGAAGACAACCTCCTCCTTAACCCACCCGCTAATTTCCCTTGACAACCCTAAGCTCAATGTAGTAAACTATTTAAAATTTAACGGGTGGGGACACCGGTTAGGAACCCTCCTATCGTGTGGTATTATTATCTCCTGCCCTGGCGATAAGCGAATTATCCACTGGGGAGAATTTCACCGTTTGGACGGTGCCGCCGTGTCTAAGGACAATCGGTTGTTGCGCGAAGTTTGGGCGCAAAAAACTGAATAGAACAATCAAGTAAAAAAATAGATACCTGAATCGCATGCGAATACTCCGTTTTGATAAATGTCAGTTTCTGCGATTCTAATGTGCTACAAGAGGTATAGTTGTGTCCTATGCCTCTAGCCCGTGTTGGAATGCTTGAAAACTGGGTGCCAACAAAGCATTTAGATTCAACTGCTTAAGACGGTTCAGATCCGCAATTGCTTCAAGGGTTGGTTTTAGGGTGTCGACATCTGCGTTCGGGAAGCGCGTGGTGAGGACTACCAGGGTGTTTTCAATAGTCGTTTCGCGCGCCCCTTGTTCTATGCCTTGTTCAATACCGCGTTCTATGCCTTGTTCAATACCGCGTTCTATGCCTTGTTCTATGCCGCGTTGCATGACACGTTCGTAAAAAGGAGACTCTTGCATGATTTCCTCCAATATAAGGTGAGGTATAGTTGTGTCCTATGCCTCTAGCCCGTGTTGGAATGCTTGAAAACTGGGTGCCAACAAAGCATTTAGATTCAACTGCTTAAGACGTTTCAGATCCGCAATTGCTTCAAGGGTTGGTTTTAGGGTGTCGACATCTGCGTTCGGGAAGCGCGTGGTGAGGACTACCAGGGTGTTTTCAATAGTCGTTTCGCGCGCCCCTTGTTCTATACCGCGTTCTATGCCTTGTTCAATGCCTTGTTCAATGCCTTGTTCTATGCCGCGTTGCATGACACGTTCGTAAAAGGGAGACTCTCGCATGATTTCCTCCAATATCCGGGCCTGAAAAAGTTCAGGGGGATGTGCTAAACTCCCGAAAACCGAGAGCGCAAATAACAAAGTCGCACGCGTCTGTTTGTCCACAGCAGCCGTGTGCGTCGTCCTTATACATTTCTCAACCCACGCTTCAGTTGTTATACCCGCAGGCGGTTTCATCAAGGGGGTGAAAGGCAGCAACCCAACAGCCTCGGCATCCAAAAACGCCTCCCCCTCTAACTCGTGCAGCCGGATCACAGTATACTTAAACCACAAACCACCACGGCGATCGTCGCCATACCCGTAGAACCCTGGATCCCTGTGTCCAGCAGTCGGACGGAGATACAACACCGTGGAATAGACGTTCATCTCATGTTGGAGTGCGAGGAAACCCGCATACGCCAGCATTCGCAGCGGCATCGGTTTATGGGTGCTATCGTCTGTTTGTGCCTCTATATGGAGAATCGCCTCCTCGTCAGGGAGACGTATCTTAAATGTCATATCGCTGTGATGCATCTTAATTGTCGGCTGCTCTGTGCTGAGTCTGGCTTCGACTTCCACCTGTGGCGTATTGAGGGCTAACGCTGCGAAGGGATAAGGGAACCGATCCATCAGGTGCTTTACAATTTCATCGTAGTATGGCATGCAAGTATTATACTTTTGTTCGGAGTAGAATGTCAACCTTTTTTTCAGAGGCATTTCGTTTGAAGGATTTATGGGATTTCACGCGTTTTACGCAACTTAGTTTCAATCACTTCCGGATCATCATCTTCCGTGTTGCCGTGAAATCGCCTGCGGTGAGTGTATAGAAATAGAGTCCGCTTGCTACAGATTCACCGAGTGTGTTTCTGCCATCCCAATACGCTGCACGACTCCGACGCTGGTAGACACCCGCAGGCTGATGCCCTAATGCCAACGTTCTTACCAAGGTGCCGTCCACCGCATAGATGTGCAATGTCACTGACGCAGGCTTTGCTAACTGATACGGTATCCACGTCTCTGGGTTGAACGGATTGGGATAGTTCGGCAGGAGTGTTGTCTCTTTGGGACAGAACGGGGTTAGGAATTGTTCTAGTACTGCAATACCTCTTTGGAAGGTTTTATCGCCAAGGTTCCGTTGCTTCGCTTCAAGTATCCACCGCTGTAGATTCGCCGCAGTTAAGGCAGGTGCAGCAGGGATGTCTTCCTCAGACTCCAGGGCATCTGCAACCAATAGGAGGTCTTCACGATTTATGAAGCCGTCATTGTTGACATCCGGATTTGGATTTGCCCGGCGAACGGCGCGTGTGCCGAAGTGAGATGCGACTAGCACCAAGTCATCCACATCAATCACACCGTCGTGTGAAGCAGCGTGCCGGTGTCGGCATCCCATACACGTATGGTGTGATACGATCGCCCATTTTCGACTACGTTAAAATGACTGTCGAGCATGCCTCCGCTGGGACTAAAATACACCCGTGTGTGCTGAAGTGTTGCGCTTTCTGAAGTATCCCTTGTAGGCATCGTTCGCAGGAGCGTGCCACTCTCCACATCCCATAAATGCAGAGTAGCATTGTCATCACCACTGGCGAGCGTCTGTCCATCGGGGCTGAAAGACACATCTGTGTACCGAAAAGTTCCCTCCGCAGGGATGGTTCGCAAGAGCATGCCACTCTCTACATCCCTGATAGCTATAGAACCGTCTATCACAATTGCGTATATCTGTCCATCAGGACTTAATTCATAAGGAATGCCCGCATTAGCACCCACTGGGGTGAATGTTCGTAGATGTCGCCCCATAGAATCTGGATGTCCTTGTTGGGAACAAAAAAACTATGTCAAACAAAGAAGACCTCATCACAACTGCCTTTGTCAATAGGCTCCGCCCTATGCGGCACGGATGGACGCTGAACCAACATCCATCGAAACCCTTCATAGAAAATAACAAGGAGCCTGATGTCCTTGTCACCGAGCCGAAACGGAACCCGATTGCTATTGAAGACAAAGTTGATGGCGAACGCAGTGCCGCGCTCAGCGGTGAAAAACAACTCAAATCCCTCTACCTCGGCAAAACGCTTAAGACAACAGGACAAACAATTCACACCGGCATTGCTGTCCGATTTCCGTACAAGTTTCGGGTGATGGCGCAAGCGGTGCTTGATGAAGAAATGGAGAAGGCAGACGACATCGCCTATTGTCTCCTCAGCATAGATGAACCGCACCGCTTCCCGAAAGAGGGCTGGCTCACCGGCAGTGTCGCGGACATCGCAACCGCTATCCGCGTTGGCGCAATGCCAATTGCCAAAATTGAGGAGGCATCGGAAATTCTGGAACGTGGCGTGGATAACGCAGGAGAACTCGTTGATGCCGCTATTGCCGAAAGACCGGGGATCGGGCATCAGATCGAAAAAATTCTCTACCAAGAATCCTGTCCACAGACAACGCGGATGGCGATGCTTATTATCGGAAACGCTTTTATCTTTCAAAGTTCCCTCGCCGGGAAACCCCAACTGGAAGCGGTGCCCTCGCTCAGCGGCCTCCGAGGACAAAACGGCTTGCTTGATTCGGATCTGGTTTTTGACGCATGGTACACTATCCAGACAGTGAACTATCACTCCATTTATGATGTCGCTATTGGCTTAGTCAACGCCATCGCACTTGATGACGCACTCGTCGGAAAAGTGCTTTATACCCTCCGCAACACTGCGCGGAACTTAGAGCAGATGGGACTTGCGCGAGAGCATGAACTCGCGGGCATCGTCTTTCAGAAACTGATTACAGATCGGCGGTTTATCAAAGCACACTACACGCACCCTGAATCATCAGCCCTCCTCTCCGCACTCATGTTACCTGAATTGAAGGGCGACGCGAAAGGGATTAAAGTAGCAGACTTCGCCTGTGGGACCGGCACGCTCCTTAACGGGGTTTATCAACGCATTCTCGGTTTTCACGAACAAGTGGGCAGAAAGGGACAAGATATCCATCGGTACATGCTGGAAAATAACCTCGTCGGTTGTGACATCCTGCCCAACGCTGTGCATCTCACCGCATCCATCATTGCCAGCACCTACCCGGACATCAAAATTGGCGACACACGCATCTATGCCATGGCTTATGGCACACAGCGGCCCGACGGACAATACGCCATTGGTGCCCTAAATCTGCTTCGCAACCCCGAAGCAACCCTCCCCATCCCGATGACAACAAGCCGCAGGGTCGGTGGCCGCGGGGACACAGAAACACACGCGCAGCAAGAATTCAGGCACGGAGAATTCGATCTCGTGATACAGAATCCGCCCTATACCAAAGGGAATACGGATAAAAACTCCGAAATCCCGAAAACAACGTTTGGCGATAAGCATCCCGAGGTCGAAAGCGCAATGAAAAAATCGCTCAAGGCACAGAAAAGCAGCGTGGCAGACGGCAATGCCGGTATCGCCTCACACTTCGTTGAGCTCGCCGATAAGATGCTAAAGCGGAACGGCAGGATGGGAGTCGTCCTCCCTATAAACGCTATCGCAGGCACAAGTTGGCGAAAGGTGCGAAACCTCTGGGCGCAGAAATACCACAGCGTCATCGTCGTCACTATTGCGGATGCTGAAATTGAAAACAGCACATTTTCTGCGGATACAGGCATCGCGGAGTGTCTCGTTATTGCCACCAAAGGAGAATGCCAGATGCCGGGCAGAGGCACTTTTGTCTGCCTCCACCGCCGCCCCGCAAGCGTGCTAGAGGCACTTGAAATCGCAAACCAGATTCACAGGCTGAAGGACATCCGACAGCTTGAAAGTGGCATCACTGGCGGAAACCCTATCAAAGTGGGTACAGAGACCTTGGGTTACGCGATGAACGCCCCGCTCCCAGACTTTGAAGAAGGCTGGGCAGTGTGCCGCGTCAAAGACCTGGGAATAGTTCAATCTGCGTATCAACTCGCCAACGGGCATCTGAAACTTCCCCGGCAAATAGAGCCGCTCCCAATCCCCATCTGCCGATTGTCCGACATTGCTCAAACTAGCCCAGGGCCGTTGGATATACGCGGGGATGGCGGACGCGGTGCATTCGACATTGAAGCAGGGTGCCCGGACACTGCGGATTATCCCAGTTTATGGCATGTCGATTCTCGCACGCAGCAGGCAATGCTCGTTTCGCCCGATACGCACGCGATGCCCCGCCCAAATAAGGAGGCAAAAGTCGCGGAGCTCATGGCAATCAATAGCAGGGTGCATTACAACCAAGCCATGCAGTTTAATGCGGCTTCAGTGGGAGTGCTATTTACTGAGCAGAAAGCTATCGGTGTCAATACGCTTCCAAACGTTGCGTTTCCTAACGAAGTCTACGAGTACGCGTGGGCGTTGTGGGGCAATTCAACACTCGGCCTACTCTGTCATTGGATGCAAGCGGGCAAACAACAGCAGGGGCGGGGTATACTCGGAAGAATGACATTGCGGGCCTTGCCTACGTTGGATGTTACCCAGTTAACCGGGACTCAGCTGGCAATTGCGGAGCGAATTTTCCACGAGTTAAAACACAAGCGTATGCTTCCGTTTAACGAGATGGTATTTGACCCGGTGCGGCAGGAACTCGATCGGCTGCTGTTATCGAAGGTGCTCGGTTTTGGGGAGGAGACGCATCGGGAAGTACATGAAGGGCTTGCCTTGCTCCGCAAAAAGCTCTGTGCGGAGCCGAGTATTGGTGGCGGGAAGAGGCCTCGGCGCAATCTTTAAGAGGCAGCGCGGGGCAAATAGAAATGTCCTTGACACGGGGCGCGACGTATGGTATCCTGTCTATATCCTAAATTTTTCGGAGTTATCCAATGAGCAGCGAGAATATTTTCACCGTAAGGAATGAAAACCTTAAGCAGCTTAGCCCGAAGAAAGCTGTGTGTTTCTTCAGGGACCTGCTTTGGGCGGAAGCGCGGCGGCTTGGTATAGAAACCAGCAAGATTAATGTGTCAAGTCTCAATATCGCGGATGGTGGTATTGACGCGACTGTCGATAATGCACAGATCGCAGGAGGCCAAGGGCTAATTAAGCCAGGCAAAACGAGTTATCAGATTAAATCGGGAGAAACGTTTAAACCGTGGCAAAAATCGGAGATTAAGGCAGAACTCTTCGGTACAAAAACGCCTGAGAGACAGAACCTTGGCGAAAGCATTCGTGCCTGCCTTGATGCTGATGGCACTGATGCTGATGGCACTTACGTTTTGGTTTGCACGGGGATAGACTTGGTTGATCCCCGACGTAGAAAAGCTCTCGAACACGTTAAGAATTTTCTAAAGCAGTGTGGTTATCTGCAGCCCAAAGTTGAGGTGTGGAGCCAGAACACCTTGATAGGCTTTCTGCAAGTGTTTCCATCGTTAGCGTTGTCGGTTAATGGACGTGCTGATACGGCGTTTCAAACGCATCAGGGTTGGGCGCTAGATGCCGACATGCAAGTTCCTTATGTTTCTGGGGAACCGCAGGACGATCTGATTGCAAAAATCAGGGACAAATTGCAGGAAAAAGTTAACACGATCCACGTGCGGGTGTTGGGTGAACCCGGTATCGGCAAAACGAGACTCGTTTTGGAAGCCACAAGGACAGGCGATTTAGCACCGCTTGTAATTTACTGCAAGGCTGCTAAGTTTAGTGGTAGCGATCTGATGCGTGAAATCCTCCGGGACGACAATCCGTTCTCTGTTATTCTCGTAATTGATGAGTGTGATCCGGAAAGCCGTATTGAGATCTGGAATAAGCTGCAACATCGGGGGCCTCATATTAAGTTGATTACCATCTATAACGACTACGATCCTGTTGCTGGCAGCGGTATTTTTGAATTGGAAACGTTGCGTTTGGCTGACGCTCAGATTCTCACCATTATCCAAGGATATGGTCTCTTCAAAGAGCAAACAGACCCATATATAGAATATAGTCTCTCCAAAGAGCAAGCATACCCATATATAGAATTCTGTGATGGTTCCCCACGAATGGCACATCACACAGGTAAAGTTCTTGCCAGTCATCCAGGTGATGCCTCTCAACTGCTGCGTGATGACCGTTTCTACAAAAGTTTCTACACTGATTTCGGAATAGAAGAATCAAATAGTCAAGCAGCTCAAGAGAGGGAATTGGTGCTCAAGTACATCGCGCTCTTTAAGCGATTTGGCTTTGGACAGCCTGTTATCGCTGATGCCCAAGCAATCGCCAAGAAAGTTCAATCCCAGATCACTTGGATCAGATTTCAGAAAATTGTTGATGAGCTGAAGAACCGCAAAATCCTTCAAGGCGAGTCTACGCTCTACATTACCCCAAAAGCACTCCATATCAAGTTATGGGTAGAGTGGTGGGAAGTTTACGGAAAAGCCTTTGACCTCGAAACCTTCACCAAAGGTTTACCGCCTAAATTGATTGATTGGTTTCATGAAATGTTTCAGTACGCCGCTGAATCAAAACCCGCATCAAGAATTGTCAGGGACCTCCTCGGTCGAAACGGCCCCTTTCAAGAGAGTGAATATCTGAAGACAAGGTTGGGTAGCCGTTTTTTTCTCGCACTGACTGAAGCAGATCCCAAATCCGCCTTAGAATGCCTGAGGCGAACGATAGAGACCTGGGATAGGGAGGCCCTGTTCCATTTCACAACTGGCCGAATGGAGGTTGTAGGGGCTCTTGAAAAGATTGCTATGCAACGCGATCTGTTTGTTGCTGCTGCGAGATTGCTCCTCGCCCTCGGCGAAGCGGAGAATGAAGGTTGGTCAAACAACGCCAGTGGTGTGTTTGCGAGACTCTTTTCGCCGGCGCGTGGCAGCGTCGCACCGACCGAAGCATCCCCGGCAGAGCGTTTGCCTGTCTTGAAAGAAGCATTTGAATCCGGGTCAAAAGAACGACGACTCCTTGCATTGAAAGCGTGCAATGAAGGCTTGGAGTCAGATTATTTCTCACGGATGTCTGGTGCAGAATATCGGGGGCTACGCAGGGCTGCTGACTTTTGGGAACCTAAAACAGACGACGAACTTTTTGATGCCTACCGTCACGTATGGCATCTCCTCTCTCAACAATTAGAACATTTATTGGAAGATGAACGTGAAGTGGCTATAGGTTTTTTGCTGCAGCGGGCTCCTCGAATTGCAAGCATCCTGAATCTAAACGACATGGTGGTTGACACAATTCGGATGCTCTCAGAAAAAGCTTATGTTGATAACAGACCACTTATTAAAATTGTTGTTGAATTCCTTCATTATAGAGGCGAGGAGCTGCTCGACGACAGGAGACAACGTTGGGAAAACCTCAGGGATGAATTGGTTGGCTCTGACTTCCACGCCATGATGCAACGATATGTCGGGATGAATTTACGCGTAGATGCCTTTGACGAGAACGAAAATTACCTTGAGCAAGGCCATCCCCAGATTCACGTCCTCGCGCAGCAAGCTGTTGAAGCCCCGCATATTTTGCAATCAGAATTACCGTGGCTCGTCACAACTGAGGCACGCAACGGATTCGCGTTTGGGTATCAACTTGGGGAAAAAGACGATGGATTTGGCATGCTGTCAACACTGCTTGATGCCCAACGAGAAGCAGGTGACAATGCAAGCGCGTTCTTTCTAAGCGGCTATTTCCGAGCACTCTTTGACAGCGACATAGCAGAATGGGAAAAACAACTTGACGCGCTGGTTGGGGATACCCGACTCAATGTACTAATTCCAGAGCTCACGCACTATTCAGGGATGACAGATCGGGCGGGGCTGCGGCTTCTCAGACTTGCCAAAGAGGGTGTCATTGGTATCAACCCCTTCGCACGTTTCTTTGGTAGCGCGAGAAACGGACTATCTGGCAAAGTCTTCACTGAGTGGATTGCGTTTCTGCTGAATTCTTCAGACGATTTCGCTGTACCAATTGCGCTCAAGCTGTATTATTTTTTCTATATTCACAACAAGCAAGAGTTGGCTTTACCGCGTGACTTGACATTTCAGTTGCTCGTTCGTCCAGTTTTGTTTGAGAGTATGAACCCGTATCAGTTAAACGCCAGGATGGAGCACTATTGGACAGAGATCGCAAATGCCTTCCTAAACCTCTATCCAGAAAGGGGTTTAGAGCTTGCAGAACGAGTACTTCCCCACTTTGGAAAGAAGGACACCATTTTTGGAATATTTAACACGGAAACACGCTCAGTACTAACCGAAATGACAAAACGGTATCCTGAACAGGTGTGGCAGAAAGTGAGTCAACGCCTAGAGGAATATAACGTTTTCTTAGAAAGTTGGCTCAAGGGGGATAATTCCGCAGAGGAGAAAAAAGGGGCATTAACCTTCATTCCGCGTGAAAAAATCTGGGAGTGGATCGATGGGGATGTGGAAAATCGCGCCCGGTATTTCGCCTACAGACTCGTTCCTAAAACCCTTTCGACAGCGGAATGGCAAGATTCTCTCGTACGCGCCTTCCTTGTTCATTACGGGGAACGAGAAGATGTCCGCGCAAATCTACGTGCCCATTATTCAACAGAAATCTCGACGGGGCTCCGTAGTTTGCACTTTGAGGCGAAAAAGGACAAGCTGCTTCGTATCAAGGAGAGCGAAGAGAACGGGAACGTCAAACGGTGGCTTGATGAATATGTGGAGGAGTTGGAAGAGGACATTGAGCAAGCAAGGGTTGACGAGGAAAGAGAGTTTTAGAAACTGTCTCACCTCGCTTATGGTACCTCGTAGGGCACAAACTGGCAGTGTGTACTACAAAAATTGCCTTAATCCAATGTTTCCCCGACTTCTAACGTGATAATTTCCACATCCTGCGATGCTGTCAATCGGCGCAGTTCTTCCGGCGTTCCGGTCAATAGTGGGAAGGTGCCGTAATGGATTGGCAGAATCGCTGGTACATTGAGCAATTGTGCGGCGTAAGCGGCTTCCCGCGGTCCCATCGTGAAATGATCTCCGATAGGCAGCAGGGCCAAATCCGGTTGATAGATCTCGCCAATAATTTGCATATCCCCGAAGACATTCGTATCCCCGGCGTGGTAAATTTTATAGCCGTTTGCAAACGTAATTACATAGCCGGCCGGTTCTCCCAAATAGACGATTGTACCGTCCTCTTCTGTGAAGCTGCTGCTATGATTGGCTGAAACCATCGTCGCCTTCACGCCTCCGACTGCGACAGTGCCGCCCTTATTCATCCCTATTGTGTTCTCTACTCCCTGTTGGTTTCCGAGCCATTCTGCGATTTCTACAATGGATATTATTGTGGGGGCATGTTTTTTGGCAAGTGGCACTGCATCGCTGATGTGATCGGCGTGTCCGTGCGTTATGAGTATCACGTCAAGGGTGTCAAAGGTTTTGAGCGCATCAGGGCACACTGGGTTGTTGGTAACCCACGGATCGATGAGGAGCGTTTGCCCGTGTGCCTCAATTTTAAAGGTGGCATGTCCGAGCCATGTCAGTTGAATACCGTTGTTAAGTTTCATTGTGTGTTTCCTATTTTTTAGATGAGAAGGTGCCTCTTTTGTTGCGCGATCTGTTAGCGGAGGCCCGCAAACGGATAGTTTTCGCTACGAACCCTCCGAGAGTAAAATTTCCTTTAATCTTTGGGCGATAATTTCTACTTCGCCTGGCATCAAGGTTTGTCCATTGATGAGTACGCCATCTGCGCCTGTTCCTGCAATGTCAATAGCGGGTTCGCCACTCAAAAGTTGTCGAAGGATTTCATCCCGGGTGATGCCCAATTGTGCTTTGTCAAATCGGATGTCGGTGCGCGGCATCGGTTGCCCGGCTTCAGAGGGGAAGCTACGGTGGACTGTAACCCCTTGGATGTCCTTGAACGCCTCAGCATAGTAGGTAACCTGGTCTTCGTAAGATTGCTGTAATTGCCCGTGGTCGTGATTCAGGTACCATGTGACTGCAGCGAGCAATCCCACCATCTCTTCTTTGCCTACCTTCATTCCCCTGCCGATGAACGGGTGCGGCGGTCCGTTGAAGGCGATAGCCTCAATCAGCGATTTCTTGCCGACGATTAAGCCGCTGCTCTGCGGGCCACATAAGCCTTTTCCGCCGCTAAAGAGTGCCAAATCCGCGCCCTTATGGGTGAAACGCCACAGATTTTCTGCGGGTGGCAGCTGCGCGGCAGCATCAACAATCAGCGGCACGTCATGCCTTTTGGCAATCGCGATAGTTTTTTCATAAGGCACCCAGAGGTGTTCTCTGCTCGGATTCGCAAAATAGAAGATTGCGGCGGTTTTATCGGTGATAGCGTTTTCCAGTTCTTCTGGGGTTGTTCCATTTTCGTCGCCTATTTCTACCATCGTGATACCGACCTGTCGCACCGCAAAATCGTATCCGACGCGGCCGTAGCGATGCACAATGACTTCGCTTTTCATTGAAGCGTCAAGATGGGGAAATTTTTCACGCTTGGCGGAGTCAAGTCCGGTGATGCACGCAGCCGTACTGAGCGTCAAGGCAGCGGCGGCACCGCAGGAGACATAAGCGGCTTCGTTATGGGTGAGCCTCGCAATTTCTTCGCCCACTCGTTTTTGGAGTTCGATGATGTCAACGAAGTGCTTTGATGCTTCAGTCATCGCTTCAACAACCTCAGGGGGCATGATGGAGCCGCCGAGTCGTGTGAGCGTTGCGTTGCCGTTAATCACTGTGTGGATGCCTAAGCGTTTGTAGATGCTCATTTCTACGTTTCACCAAGTCGGGGAATCACTGAATTCCCACTAATTACGCCCACTATCGAGAGTCGGGTGTAAATGTTCGTGCCTTCTTTTATCCGACTTCCTCGCCGTCCAATTTTCCGACATGGAGGTCGATCTCGTCACGCGACTCGATCTTCTCCACTTTTCCATCCGCCATGTGGAAGATACGGTCGGACACATCTAACATCTTGTGGTCGTGCGTTGCGGTGATAATGGTTACGCCGTTTTCGGCATTGAGGCGGCGGAGCAAGGCAATAATTTCAAGCCCGGTTTTGGTGTCGAGGTTTCCTGTCGGTTCATCGGCGAGTACAATGGCCGGGTCGTTGGCGAGGGACCGCGCGATTGCGACGCGCTGTTGCTGTCCACCGGAGAGTTCTAAGGGCTTATGTTGGACGCGGTCGCCCAATCCGACGAGAGAGAGGAGAGATACGCCTTTTTCTCTGCTTTCGTCGGCACTCATGCCGGCAAAAATCATCGGGAGTGAGACGTTTTCAAGTGCTGTCATCACGGGGATAAGGTTAAACGCTTGAAAGATATAACCGATTTTTCGGCAGCGGAGCCATGCGAGTTCGTAGGCATCAAGTTGTGCGATGTCCACTTCGTCAATGTAGACTCTGCCCTCGGTGGGTTTGTCTAGTCCGCCAATCATATTGAAGAGCGTTGACTTGCCGGAGCCGGAGGGCCCCATGATAGAGATATATTCGCCGCGCTGAATTTGGAAGTTGACACCGCGGAGTGCGTCCACGGTCTGCGTTCCCATCTCGTAGCGCTTGATGAGGTTTCGTACGCGTACCGTATTTTCCTTTGGCAGGATTCGCTGGAGGCGTTCGGGTGTTTCGGCGAGGATTGCGCCAACATCGCCGATTTCTGTTTGCATGTTCATTTTTCGCTCCTATCGGGTGTACATACCCAAGTTGTTAGTGGTTGGCCTACTTCAAGAATCAGAACGGTTTTCTGTGCTGTGCTTTGCTTCCTGAAGTTGATTATATCGCTCTAGGAATTCAGCATGTACCTGCTGGACCATGGTGAGTAAATCCTCGTATCTTTTGACATAGATTCGTGAATTTGCTAAATTCTTTTTTTTCTGCCTCACGAGATAAGTATCCACTAAATCGCCGCAAAGCAGATAGCCGATGACATCTTCATATTTTTCATCGGGGGTGGTGGGTAAAATGCGATCTCGCATAAAGCTAACATAATCTTCAATTTGATTAAGTTCTTTCACTGATGCCTTTGATTTTGGACGTTTGATTTCCACGACGACTAAACTTGTGCCCTCCCTCACACATAGGAAATCAATCCGTCTGTTACTCTCTAATACTTCGTCATGTTCTGGAAATTGATCTTGTAGTAATTGACTGTAAGTTACTTCGTCATCCACTAATGTCCAACGCGGGTCAATTACCCAAGGGAATTCTTTTAAGAAATTGTGGAGTGTCGGCACTTCCAAGGCATTATTTTTTATAAGACTCTGAAGTTTTTCGATTGTTGTTATCCGCCCTTTGGTAACCCGTGCCATTTCTTTCGCTTCAACAATTTCCCATTCTCTGAATAAATTAAGGAGCGTTTCAGTGTCCTCAAACGCAGTTTCCGTTAGGTCTTCAGCGATTTCCCAAAAGGCATCAAACTCCAGAAAATCTAGGCACGTTTGGATGAGTGGCTCAACTTCGTTAGCGTCAGCAATAGGATTTTTCTCAATCGCTTGGCGAACGAGCCGATCTGCCAATTTCAGTGCGCGCTTATTGCCAGTTTTCTCCGCTTGTTCCTGAAATTTAACATAGCGTTCGTTTCCTTGTAGCTGCTTTTCCTTATCCTGGTGACGTTTCTTAGCCCACTTACCAGCGATTTTATTAATCTCTTTTTTACCCCACTCCATGAGGGCAGTATTTGCTTCTGTATCCCATACTAATGCGTTTCGGCTCGTGCCAATTGTATCTTCGACGTCGTCAACAAATTCAACGTGAAGTTCGCCGATGAGGTAGGAAAGGGCATACTGTTGGCCAACAACCGCGTCAAAAACAAACGGTTCTTGTACAAGTTTACCTCTCGCCATCAGAGCGATTCCCCGAGCTATGTTGTCAATACTTGGACTACTCCGCCGCAAGGCACCAATCCAACCTGACACTGTCCATCCCGTTTCGGGTTCTATTTCCTGCTCGTTGTACTCCCACAAGTACGGCTGTCCGTTCACATCTTCTGCAAGCAAGCGTTTCAAATCTCGATCTTCAGGCGAGATTGGGGTGCCATTAATCACAACTTCAAAGCCTCGCTGTGCCCCAATGACAGCAAATCGCCTGGCGAGCCCTCTGCGAATGATGTCAATTGAAATACGACGATTTTTGAACTTTGTGATATATTTGAGGGTTATCTTTGTCCCCTCAGATACGGTGCCAGTCGGTTCTAGCGCAGGAAATTCAATTTCCCGCTTAGCCTCTTCCGCTAAGAGTTCATCATAATTCATTCGGAAATGGTTGACATCGCCACACTTCACACTTTCTACAACGATTTCCTTAGCGATTCCAAAGGCCGAGAACTTACCGATCCCTTTTCTGCCCATGATTTTACGCTTGTAAGGTGGCGGTGTCTGATCCGCTTGTTCATTTTCGCGTCGATCTCTACCAATAATGAGGTATTTTTCTCGCACATCCGTATCTGACATGCCAATTCCATTATCGCTAATGATAATTTCTGAACTCTGTTCATCAATTGGTGTGTCTGGTATCGTAATCTCAACCTTGGTGGCATTCGCATCCCAACCATTCGCTACCAATTCTCCAATGACTGGGGGCAATGTCGAGTACATCTGCAAACCGAGGTGCTTAATGGTACCAACATCAAACTCCATTCGATACGGATTTTTAGAACGAACGCTGTCATGATGCATAGTCTGTTTCTCTTCCGTGTTGAAATGAATTGATAATTGATTGCCCTAGTTGTTCGGCGAGTTTTACAGGGACTGCATTGCCGATTTGACGAGAGATACCAGAAATGGATGTACCGAAGAATTTGTAATCATCTCCAAAAGTTTGTAGGGCAGCCGCCTCGCGCAATGAAATTCCCCTGTCTTGCTGTGGATGTGTAAAGCGTCCAGAGTAAATATCTGTACAGCGACAGGTTAATGTTGGCCCCGGTGCATCCCACGCCATCCGTCCAAACACATCTGTATGTGCATTCGGTTTCTCTTGATGACACTTTAGCAGGATAGAAGTGTCAGTCACATCCCGCCGGCTACCGCCATCTTTCGGTACCGCTTTGACAATGCGTCTATGATGAGGTTGCAGCTTCCGTGCAACATGATTCGGGTAAACTTTTGATTCTTCGCCATCCGCAATTTCAGGATACTTCTCAATACACTCCCTCACTGTTGCCAACTGGGTTGCATCTGTTTGCGGGATAGGAAGGGAAATTGAGCCTTGTTTGGCGGCCAAAAGGATGAACCGCTTTCGCGTTTGCGGCACCCCGAAATGTTTCGCATCAAGCAAATCCGCCATGAGCAAAAATCCATGCTTCTTCAGAACAGAGAGGAATGCTTCGTAAATTTCTTTCCCACAAGCGTTGTTTATCCCAGGTACATTTTCGACGAGGATAAAATCAGGTGGGCATTCTTCTACAATTCGGGCGAAAGTTAAAAGCAGTATTTTTCGGCTATCGTTTCCTTTTCGCCTGCTGAGCGTCGAGAAGGGTTGGCAGGGCGTACAGGCAGCATAAAGCGTTGTGTCCCCGGTTTGAATGCCGAGCTCTTCACGGAGCTCGCAGATTTGAATTGTATTGATGTCTCTATTGATAAAACGGCTTGGCTTATTATTATAAGTGTAGGTTTCTTGCAAGCATTCATCGTTGTCGACTCCTGCTAGCACTTTGATTCCGGCATTCAACAAACCTCTTGTTAAACCACCTGCTCCACAGAAGAAATCAATCGCTTTAATCATAAAATTTCCCCTTGCGCGTTGATACAAAGCAGTTTACCTAACTATAGCGTTAAAATTTTGAGTCTATTAAAGTTTATCACAAATTTGCTTGGGGTGTCAAACAATTTTTCACATAAAAAAGTAACGCTGCGCCTACCAGGAATAGTTTATGACTTAGAATGTGTTGAAGTTGGGTTGGTATCATGTTTCTCGTATCGTTTGTATTAAGTAGTTTCTTGTCCATGCAAGGGCCGCTTGTAAGTCTATCGGTGGGTTAGATTGTATGTATCCATCCCGTTTGTTTTGTTTGCGAAGTGCGTTAAGACTCATCGTGTTTGACTTCTTAGTGTTGCACGGTTGGCAGAGTAGGGCGCGGTTATCTATATCGTTTGTGCCACCATCAGTTTTTGGGATAATGTGATCGAGATGCAGATAGCGTTTGTCGGGCGGGATGAAGTTGCATCCCCAACATTTGAGTCCAAATTGGTTTGTGAGGATGTCGTGCATTTCTGCATGACGCAGCTGGTGTTTGTTTTCGATAGGATAGACGTGGGCTAATTCGGGTGAAGTTTGCTCGTTTTCATCTGTGCGTGTAGGTGGTTCGGTCTGGTAGTGCATTTCATATCGATGCGTTTGTTTCTCAAGCCATTTTTTGTCATCCGCGTATTTTTCAAGACGCTCCCGCTCTTTGCGTGAGATGCCCATGAGACGGGTGATGATATGATAGCGCGCGTCGCATCGCCTATCAATGCCAACCCAACGTCGGTTGAGATTTTGGGCAGCGATGATAGTGGTTGCACACCCACAGAACGGGTCTAACACAAGATCGCCTTCGTTGCTGCTGGCTTTAATGATACGCTCGTAGAGTTTTAGTGGCTTTTGATCGGGAGAGCCCGTGCGTTCTTTGCTTGTTGAACTTAAAACGGGTATCTCAATAACATCTCCTTGAAGTTTGCCTTTTGGATACGTTTTTCCATAGTAGACTTCGCCATTTGCGCGCTTTCTTTTGACGAGTGCATATCTGTTTCCTTCATCATCTACCTTGTTGTATCTTTTTAGAGTCGGATCCTTGTATTCACTGAACATATCTTTCCAGGTGTAGGTATCCGTATTAGAGTAAAAGAGGAGTGTTTCATGTTCCTGTTGATACCTGTTTTTTCGGGGGGTTCCGCGAAAACCTTTAAACCACACAATCTCATTCCGAAAGTTCTTCTTGCCCCAAATGGCATCCATACACATCTTAATGTAATGGCCTGCGGTCTGGTCGCAATGTAGATAAATAGAACCTGTGGGTTTTAGGATACGGTGCATTTCAATAAGTCTGACACTGAGAAAGCAGAGGAACGCTGCGGTATCTTCCCCTTGGCAATGTTTAGCTCCATCAATTGCATGGTAGAGTGCGTGATGGTCATCCTTGATTTCTTCGAGCCATTTGGGGTGGACTTCGTTCCATTTCCACTGGTCAGGCAGTATGTCAGTATCGCCCCATTTCCAGTTATCGACGTAGAATCCTGCGGTTCCACTCCGATTTCGTTTCGTGTTAAACGGTGGGTCGGTAGCGATGAGGTCTATGGTTTCACTGTTCATTCCCCGAAGCACATCTAAATTATCCATTTCATAAAGTGTGTTCTCTAAGAAGTTTTGTGTCATGCGAAGCATCCTTTCATGAAAGTCATAACAGGTGTTTTGTTCTTGCGGTAGTTATATTAGAGTCCAGCGTATTATTGCTGGTATCTGTTTTGCTGAGACTAAGGTATAGGAGGTTTCGGTTTCTGTAGGAATCCGAAACGCTTCCGTTTTTCTGGTTCTCGCTTTGCAGGTGCGTTCGATTTATTTTCTGTAGGGATAGCGAACCCGATGAAGTTCCGTTTGCCAAGCTGCTGCATAAACGTAAAGAGCGACGTTTCTGCTTCCTTCCGGGTTAGCTGGTACTGTTTTTGGACTCCCGTGATAATCTGCGAAATGGTATGCTTCCCGTCGCACATCTGCCACACATAAGTGCCGATAGAATCCAGCACAATCACCCGTTTATTAGGGAGCATGAAGAGTTTGCCGGCGAGTTTTAACCAGAGTTTGTCTTTCTGTGGTACAACGAGTGAAGCTTCCCCCTTGTCGTCCACTTCCCACGTTATCAACTGATTTCGCACCGGAAACGATTTCATCACCTGGGTGCGGTTCACGTCGGGGCGTTTCTTAAGTTTGAGGGTGTATAGGATTTTGTTGAGCATTTTGTTTCGTTAGAGTTGTTCCGTGATTATGCGGCTGGCAGAACGGGTTCTGCGTACTACTTTTCATGGCATTCGATGCTTTGCGCGACCTGCTGTGCGGTAGATTGTGCATCTGCGTAGCCGATGGATTGGATGACATAGATTCGGTTGGAATGCTTGCATCGCCAGAGATGAAAGACGAGCGTTGTCCGTTTGGAGAGCTTATCGAGCATCAACACGGGGGTGAGGGGTACGCCATCGTAGAGTCGTGTCTGTTCTCCAATAAGCGTCAGGCGTTCATCTTCCGAGTCTGTGTGCGAGGTTACCTCAAATCCATAGCCACGAATTGCTTTTGCGTATTTGGCGCGAAACCATGCCTCCAGTGGGTTCGGTGCGCCTTTATAGTCACCAAGCAGCACCTCTGCGGGGCCGTACCTTTCAATGCTGAGTCGTCCTTTGGCCGATGAAGAAAAATCCGTATTTCCGACAGAACCGTTCGTCTTTTGTAGGCGATTCCCTACCTGTTTCGCGAGCCTTATAGCCCCTTGAAAGCGCATGGGCTTTGCGACAAACGTAAACAGTAGGTAGCCACTGAGCAGCTTCTGACGTTCCAATTTGTAGGCTTTGGGCACACCGAGTTTGAGTCCATAAGCACTCCACAGCGTCAGCGGTGCATCCCCACGGTCTGCAATAGATTGAAAAATCCGCCCGACTGTGGGCCGCCAATTCTCTTTCAACCGTCCCATCACCTGTACGATTGTAATCCGTTTCCCTGCGTGGAAAATCAACCCATTGGCACGGATACTCCCCTTCCAACTAAAGCCGAGCACGGTGCGTCCCTCAAAGAAATCCTGTTCTTTGATGAGGTTGACATTCCGTCGGAAAGAGAGTTCGGAGCCTTTTTTGTAAGTTTTGCGAATCAGTTTGAAGTATTCGTCAAGCGTTGCATGGAGGTCTGGTTTTTTGCGTCGGGTATGCGCCCATTTGAGTTCAAGGCGCGGCATGTCAGCGTCGTCAAGGCGAAGGTACCCTGTTTTCTCGTCGCCGCTGAGTCCGCTGAGTTCCCAGGTTGTCGGGATGTCGAGTTGTATGCCTGCCCAGCCAAATTTTTCGTACTGGTATGAAGATAAAGCGGGTTTGTGCATGTGTATTCACCGCCTTCCAGCATCGCCTCGTTGGGCAATGCGGGTGCCAAGAAGGCTTATTTTCCCAAGATTTAGCACGTGCTTCGCACGTGCCTAATTTTTGCGCGTGTCTCCGGCGATTGCCACATGAATAGTTTCCCCGCAAAGCAGGGAAACTATTCAGCGTCTGGCCCTCTATGTGGTTTTCGCGATTACAATTGTCCAAACTTTAGATTCTTTCAAGAAAAAATTAAAACGGTTTGACAATAACGGCTTTGGAAACGAGTGCAATTGCCACGGTGCCCATGCCGATGAGCCCGACTCCGCAAGCGAAGCCTGCGGCAAGCACTGGATTGAACATATACCACCGTCTCATCCCGAACCGCTTAATCATGTAAAACCGTCCAATGATTGCGCCCAACAGGCGCGTCACCATGCTCCCCGGGTCGGCACCGAGCCCGCCTATAATCCCGTAGGACCACATGGATGGCAGTTTAAAAACCCAAAGTATTCCGTAGATAGCGAGGCTTGAGGTGAATCCGGCTGCCACATAATCGCCACGGATGGCTTGGAGCATTTGGCTGTTGCCGTCCCGCAGTGATGTTTTCCATAGGCATTCGTTTGTGGCGTTAATCGGCCACATCATTTGTGCAAACGGATACTGTGCACTGGGAATCGGTGCGATTTTCCAGATAAAGTGAAGCACCACAATCCCACTCACCAGCAGAATAGGCATGATGAGCAAGGTACCGGCAAGGTTTGAGGTAAACGTAGTGCCTGTTAATTCCAGCACGCGCCAGCTCTGTGTACCTCGCCCATAATCTTCGTCGGGGAGCGGTGCGAACCAGATATCTACTTCTTCGTACCGGCTTAGAATAAAGGTAATCTCGTGCAAGTAGGGGATTTCAAATAAATCTCTGCCTAAAACACCGAACGTCCGCGCGGTAATATAGGAGTTAATCGGTGTATATAGGAACGCATACCCTAGCAAAAAGCTGATGGGGAAATTCGGTACCATCCAATGGATGAGCCAGATGAACCCACCCATGCCGATAAGCCACATGGCACCCATTAACCATATTGGAAAATCGCCACGGTTGGGTGGGGTGGCGAACGAACCGCGTTCTCCTGCCCTTTTTTTCGACTTTCGGAGTTTAAAGAGCATCGGAATTGAAGCCGCCATGCCGATGATGGCGAAGCTAAAAGATTTTCCCATGTTGCAACTCATCCAGAAATCGAGCCCATTGTACAAGCCAACTCCGCGGACATCCAATCCAGGTTTCCACTGGTGGAGAATCTCAAATCGGTACAGGATTTGTGGGTTCAAGATAAATTGCGATGCCATCGCGGTGACAAACTCTGTCATGATAATCGGGAACGGCATCACAAAGCCGATAAGCATCTGCCCAAAGTCTGTTCGGAAGGCAAAAACGCCTGTCGGCGCGAACCCTTCAATGCTTTGCGTAAAATCTATCCACGGTATCTTTAGAATCTGAATGGGTTGGCTCATCATCACACCGGTGAGTGAAGGCACACCGATATAGAGGAATCCCCAGATTAAGCCTGCCATGGAGCCGATAGAGAAGACTCGCCACCGCCATGTTTCCTCTTTACCGGTTGTTTCTGCAAGCGCGGTCGCGCCCTGCGCACTAATCGGTGCCATCGGGTACGGGAGGCGTTCTAGGTCTGCCGTCAGTCTGAACAAAATATACTGTCCGCTGACAAATCGCAACGTACCGAGCAGTTTTCCGGCAAGGTAGACGGCGATAGGGAGGAACCAGTCCGGGTGCAATAGGCTCCGAGTTAGCACCCCGACAGAATCTCCTGCTGGCACAATCCAAGCGGGAATTTTGTCGGCGATTTCGTAGGAAGCCGCCTGCGGCGTATTGATAAAGTAGGCGTACCAGATAAAGTTCCGGTACTGGAGCCCACTTCCGACCGCGGCACCTGTTAACCCGAGGAGCATATAGAGCTCCTGGCGCCGGGCAGTCGTGAAAGAACGCCTCGCCAGTTCCGTGAATAGAATGACGGCAACCCAAGGTGCTGCGCCAGCACCGGATTCGCCGGAGACATAACTCAGATAGATGGAGCCTGGCATCATTAGCAAGCCAACGAAAAGTGCACCGACAAACACCTTGACCGTTAACCCGGATTCAAAGGTGCGGATACCACCTTCAATGTCGTAGCGCTGTGCCCAAGCTTGCCATTCATCTGCTTGTGATACTCTTTCTCTCGCCAAATTGAATGTTCTCCTTTTTTTTTGGTCAAGGTAGTTGCCCTGCAAAGCAGGGAAACTATTCACTCGGTTTTCTGATTGAAGTTAACGGCTGTGATTTTGTACTTAAAAAAACTGCCACAACGTGTCTGAACTGACAACTTCCATCCGCCAAAGGGCAGGCACAAGGCACTGCCCCTACAAGGGCAGGCACAAGGCACTGCCCCTACAACTGAAAACTATTCGTCGCCTGACTCTTCTGTGCCGTCTGACTCTCCTGTGCCGTCGGTGTCTCGTAGCTCTTCCCAGAAATGTGCACAGAAGATGCCGACTGTCAACACAAGAGCTGAGAACATCTGCCACTGCCAACGGGCTTCAAGGACGATAATGCTGAACAGCCATAAGACTGTGCCAATAATAATGATCAGGCTTGCTAATTTTTCCACGCTATATTCTCCTATAGGGATGGAAGAATGGAAGGCTTCTTAGCCGTTCCCCTACTCTTCCAAACTTCTTGTAGGGGTTGGGTTACCCAACCCCATACGCAGGCGTTTAGTCTGCCGGTGTCAGTACTGCATCCATCGGTGTGTCTGTGCCTTCTGTTCTACCGCGTTCATGGAACTCTGCACGGATATCCACACTGAACGTCCGCCAAATCAAGAGTTGTTTCCGCAAGAGATTGAGGAACCGGCGGTTCACCCGCTTCCATGATGCAATTTCGCCACTTTCACGATGCACATCCAACGTAATTTTGTACAGATCCTCCTCTTCACCCCCGACAGGGGAGGTGACGAACTGAATGGATTGACTGACTCCCAAGTCATAGGGAGCTAACCAGACCATCATGCCAATCTGATAGGAATCTTCTTCCGCTTCGCTGAACGCGACCTGGTCGGTGTAGAAATCACTGGCGGATTCGTCTGCATGTGCCTCAAAGTAGTCTCGCATAAAGACATTCAAGCCGAGGGCTTCTTCGGAAAGCACGGTAAATGGCAGATTGAAGTGCCACACGTCGCCTTCCGGCTCAGGGAGTTTCCATTTCCGTTCAATATCTGGCACCGCCATTCGTGACGCTTTGATCGCAGGGTACATCGTGGAAAGCAATACCACAACCATCACGATAATCGTTGCCACAACAGTGGACATTGAGGAGTAGTTGAGCGTCAAGCCGGCGAGCCAGCCGAAGTGCACAAGCGTTGTTGCAATTGCTTGCCCCATGAGATACCCGAGGACGGCACCTACGATGGCGTACACACACGCTTCTGCAAGGAACAGGAACGCGATATGCACAGGGGCTAACCCGACCGAACTATAAATGCTGATTTCTCGTACCCGTTCGTAAACCGCTCCCAACATTGTGTTCAGCACAATGAGCGCAGCGATAAGGATTGGCACAAAGAGATTGCCCATGCCGCTAAAACTCGTCATCCCGATACTGCTGTAGAGGTACGTATCTTTATCGCGGCCGACAAAGAAGTCGAGCGCGATGCGGTTCATGAGCGGTGCCATAATCAGGTCTAACTTATCGATGGCACCTAACAGCTTCGGGTCAGTCGCCTGGGGTGCCATATTCACCGCCACGCTCCGTAGCGTCCCACCTTGGTTCATGACCACTTGGTATGGCAGAATGGCTACGCTGTCTGGCGTGAGGTGGAGGTACTTCTGTAGTTCGCCTTCAAGCGTCTCATCCCCGGTAGCACCACGACTGCGTTGCTGTTGCATCAATTGATAATCCACCGGTGTGAGCTCTTCGCCGTCGTTATCTGTCAAGTCCTTGAAACCGATGCCCAAAACGCCAACCACGGTGAAGTCCGCGCCGTAAACAGAGACGGTTGCCTTGCCCATATCACTTTCCGTGATTTTCAACAGTTCTGCCATCCCTTTGGGGAGCACAATGCAGTAGGGCCACTCCGTTGGCCAGTTTTCCGAATCTGCTGGGTTGAACCACTTTCCGTACTGGAGGTACCGATTGATACCACTTACTGCGGGTTCTACTTCGTTCATCCCGACTAGCATATTCGCCGCAAACGTTAATGGCTCGCCGGTAAGTGGATGTGTTGGTGGCGACGTATCCAGAGCGTTTGACGTACGCGTCAACTGTACAAACGACTGATCGCCTGTGCCGGAGGATTGGTACCATGCACGTGGTGCTACAGCGTTCCGGACAGTCACAACATCAAGGGTGTCAACTTGTTCAATGAACCCCCCTTGTTCCAAGGTGGCGATGGCTTCTGATGTATTTATCGGCGGTTGCCCCTGCTTGACGAGCATCTCATTTTTCCGTTCCAAAAGCCGCTCCAACGCTGTCAGCGTGATTTGCGTCTTCTGCATATCATTCAGCACGGACGTAAGCACCGGCTCTTCAAGCGGGCGCCAGTACTGATCTCGAATGAGAAGCCCTGTGTACCGCGGCGTTACCTGCGGGAGGCTCGTTCGATTCGGATGCATAAACGTGCGTACGGACGTAAATGAGATAACTGTAAATGTCAGAATTACCAACGTGCAACAGGTTAGAATAGTGCGCCCCTTCCGTTTCCGCATGTTGGAAATCCCCAAACTAAAGGCGGCGGCACTGGCACTCAACCTGCCTACGTCCGCCTTGTAAACCTTGCTTCCCTCTTGCCGGATCTTTTCCAATTGTTCTTCAAATTTTCGCACAATAATGCTGATGACAATCACCGTCAACGCGAGTACGACGAAAGAAATCAGAATGATCACCGGTGTCGTGGTAATCTGAAACGCGGGGTGTACCTGACTCAAAAAGAAGAATACCAGCAAAAAGATGGCAAACGAACCTAAAATCTGCTTATGAATGTTGGGGAATCCGAACAGCAGCCGCTCCATAAAGTAAGCAAACGGCATCAACAGTGCGAGATAAAACATCACCCCGTTGACGACATCGTTGCCCGTTTGTTTCACATCGGGGTAGGCACGCGATTCATAACCCCATGCTGCCCGTGCGAGTTTGAGTGCTTGTTGATAGTCGCGTCTAAAGAGTTCCGTCTCGGCGCGTGCGAGGTATTCATTCGCAAATTGATGTAGCTTGTCGAGCCGGTCGCTTGAGATACCGAACCGCTTGTACAGGCGCGAGCGGTTTTCATCGAGCCACCACATATCCCGTACGACGACGTAAGGTGTGAGGCGAATCTGTCCGTTTTCCCGCACAACAAACCCTTCGCCGGTGTACAGCGTTGGGTTCTTCATCCCACTCTTTGTCGCTTTAATCAGCAACAGCCGTTTTCCTATCTGCCCGTAAGCCATCCCCACCTTAATACGGGTTTGCGGTTCACTGTAAACGAGCGCGAGTGGCTCGGCTGCGGAGACACCTTCTTGTTGCCACGGTTTGGACATACCGAACTTTTCAGGCGGGCTATCTGTGAGGGCATTGTAAACCTCAAGTTCCCGCAACGTGCGCAGGTACCGCTGATCTACCAAATCATAGATAGTCGTTGAAACACAGGGAAATGTCACGACGCGACAGCCGCGTCTACGGGTATTAATCGGTATTTTATTGGGTAGCAGTTTCGCTCCATAATCCCCTAAATCCGGTGCGTAGACGATGTCCCCAGAATCCGGGTCGAGAATATAGGCTTCAACCTCTTGGGCACCTTGAAGTCGGCGTGTCGCTCTGCCCTCCATTGCTAGCCCGGCGACTTCAAAATTTCCCTTGTTATCGCCCATCACGAACAGATCGCCGCGCACGCCCATCATCGTTTTGTGTTTCCTGCGGAGCGTCAAGATGGGGTAGGGGACCGGTTTATTTGGCAGTGCTGATTCCCGTGCATCGAACTCCACCACATCCCCGAACAAGTTACAGTAGAAATTTCCCACACGTGCGGCTGTGGGCATCTCTGGGTCGCGGAGTGCTTGAATGAGTAGTGATGCCAACGTCTGTGCTTGCTGATGGAGGTTGCCGCCGTGACGCAAATCGACGCGTTCAATCCGGTCCAGCGGTGTATCGGTTAACACGCGGGCATCCTCAATCGTTGCAAAGGCGATGCCTGTTTTCCCGACGAGCGTTGCTACCTCACTGTCAAACGCGATCTTCCCGGGAATGTAAGTTTTCCACGTTTTGCCCCCGCTTGCACTTATTGCGTTGACGAAATTCGATTCTCCGCCGAGGCCTGCGATGGAAATCAGCGTTTTGATGTCCTCAATTTCTTCATCAGAGAACGTATCCGGATCTTCGTGTCGGAGCCGCAGCATTGCATCCAACTGCTCGCGCGTACGGATATTATTCTTTCTATTTTTTTTCGCTGTTCGCACATCGTTTCGGATAAACCGCTCCACCTCTTTCCGGATGTAGTCCATATCCTTGAGCATATCCTCCGACGGTTCGCCCCGATTGCGCCACTGCTCGAACTGCATCTTCATCAGGCGGCTCACCCCACTGAGCCCAGTCAGTTTGTTGTAGTGGGAGCTCAGCAAGGTTTCAAGCGTTTTCCCTTCCAGTGCTGCCTTGTCTGAAATTCCGTTCGCTACCGTCCACTGGCGTGCCATGACTGCCTGTCGAATCTGGTCGTCTGTCCACTGCCAGAGTTTCCGGACCCGCACGCCGAAATCTGCATCGGCGGCATAACCCGCCAGTTTATTTCCGATGCTTGCGAACTCGCGGCGCAGCACAAACTCGGGTTGCTGATCGTAGAACCAGCCCTTGTTGAACACACCAAACTGATTAGATTGTGATGAGAGATCGATGCTAATGTAGAGCGACGTATAGTAACGGTTGAATAGATCTTGTAGCGCGACCGCCGCCTCAATCTGTGCGAGTTTACGGTTATACTCGTCTGCATCAATACGCATCATCTTTTCAATGCGGTTCTGGATGTTACGGAAGCGTGCGTTCCGGAGCGTTAGCATGTTATCCCGTAGCAGGCCTTTCGTCTCCTCATCAAGATCTGTCTCCAAAGAGGGCAGCCGTTCAAAGAGGTTGTCCAGTGCCACGAGATCTGTCTTTGCGCGTCGTGTCACAACAAGGGAAATTTCTGTTTCCGTAATGTGCGCTGCGATGAGCGAACGTAATTCCCGTGCCTGCTCCACTTCATCGTTTGACAGGTAGTTTTTCAAAATCAGGCGTTCTTCTTCCAAGTATTCCCGTCCCAACGTTGTATGTTTGGCAAGCAGGTTCTGGATGCGTGTGCGTTCCAAACGCGCATTCCGAAGTCCGATTTCAAAGATGCTCTGTTTGTCTTTGAGCAGGTCGGCAATTAAGATAGCAGAGTCGGTGGTATCCTCAGATTCGGTTAGCCGTTGCCGGAGTTGTGTATTGATACTATTCAGCCGTTCCAACGCGGCTTCCGACAG
Organism: uncultured Poribacteria bacterium; assembly: GCA_958295855.1. Taxonomy (GTDB): domain Bacteria; phylum Poribacteria; class WGA-4E; order WGA-4E; family WGA-3G; genus CATQHH01. The sequence continues at coordinate 4,897,078 of OY282383.1, forward strand.
GTACTTGCCGCCGTAGATGAGGGTGTCTGTGTCTTGCTCTATCGGCCGCTCCTTTAAATTCCGAATGCTTTTCTTGATTTCACTCTCAATGGGCCGGCTGTCTCTGATTTGTCTTAGCACCTTTTCCAATAAACGGGTTTCTTGCTGAATTGCCACTTCCCGTGAGTCGGTCGCGCTTTCAAGTATCTTCCGCGCGGCTTTCGCCCGGTTCAGCCCGTGCAAATCGAGGTGCCGGTCCATTATCTTTTCTGGTGTCCACATTAACGCAAATTTCCGCGAGTCGCTCATCTCCCAATTTGCAAGCGTTGCATTCAGCATCTCAATGTCTGCCCGCAACGTTTCCGGGAGATCTTCGGGTATCGGGATTTCCCAATTCAAACCTCGTTTTACGGGGAGGAGGTATGCGGTACTTGGATGCGTGCCATATTGTTTTGTTTTCTCGCCTTTAGGTGCATCGGGAGCAAGTGTACGAACCAACTTATCTACTGCCCATGTATCGAGCCTCGCGATTGGCAGCGCGTGCTTCTCAATCAAGTCGCGTTGTGCGGCTCTGCTTGTGTCTAGTGCGACTGCGCGAACGGCAGCTAACCGTTGCACAATGTCTCTGAGGAAGTGCGTTGTTTGCAAGGATTCCTTCTTGGAACGCGCCAAATTTGCCAACAACCGGCTCTTTTCCTCGCCTGTAAACCCCTGCTTTTCCCGCTTTCTATTTCTGTCTGCCTGCTTCTTCTGCCGTTCTGAGAAGTCGCGTTGTTCATTGTTTAGCGAATCAATCTGCGACCGCGTTTCTGCCAAACCGTCCAGTGTTGTTGCAAGTGATTCTAAATCTGACTTGACTGTGTGAATGCCATAGAAAAAATCCGCGGGCAGATCTACGAGGACGCTTCTGTCAATTGAAAGCAGGAGCCTTCTGCCTAATTCCTCAAACTCCATAATATCTGTAGACAAGCCTCGGCGGAGGCCGTGCATCGTCGGGGTTCCGGGTGAGTCTGTGGCGGAGCCCACAATATCTTGCCCAATCCCCTCCATAAATGCGCGCATCCCGGTGAGCCCTTGGAAATGTGCATCCACAGCGACAAATAGGACAGAGCGGCCGGGGCGATATTCAGGCTGGCTAAACAGCCGCGCCAGCTCTATGAGGGCAGCGATTCCACACGTTGGATCTGCCCCCGGTGCTATTGCTGGCACAACGGACATTGAATCGTAATAAGCCGTTAGCACAACCAGTTCATCGCGTAGCTTCGGATCTCCGCCCTCTAAAAAGCCGCGTATATTCTGCCCGACCCCGCGTTCCCATGTCATTTTACCCCTGACACGTACGTTGACGCTATTTCCCCCTTCAGTAGGCGCGGTCTCCGGCAGATCGGAAAAGGCGGTATCTGTCTGCTGTTCCAATAGTGTCATCAAAACGGCTGCATCTGCTTTTGATATCCAAAAGCGCGGAATATTCGCTGGTACTGTGCCAAACTTGTTCTCCGCTTCACCCCGAATTGTTGTCTCTGGTTCAATAAAAATTACAGCAGTGCCGCCAAGCATTGCTGCATTAATGTAGCGCGTGCTGGAATTAAAATCGAGGAGTACTATCGCGCCTTTGGGGATGAAGATGTGCGCTTCACTTGCCGCCACAAATTCGCCGGATTCATCAACTTGTTCATCGTTGTTATTATCGATGCCATCCGTTGCATCGCCTGGGACTTCGTCTGTCCAGCCGTCTGCGTCGTTGTCAATACCGTCTGTTGCCCATCCATGAATCTCCGATAAAAGCGGGATCTCACCATATTCGTCAACGGTGCCATCTTCGTCGTTGTCAATGCCATCCGAAGCCTTCTGGAGGTGTTCGTTGAGCACGTCGTCTGTGATGCTGGCTTCGGTGACCCGGTAGCGCCGGGCGAGCGAGGTAAGCGTATCTCCCCTTTGGAGTTTATGCCAAAATCCCCCGATATTCGTCCCGTTGAAATCCGCGAGTTCTGCGTCCCCTCCGTAAAGCAGCGGTCCCGACAAGCCGCCTGTTGGAATAAAGACAGTGCTACCTTCCACAACCGGTGTCGCCAAGAATTTGTTGCGTTCATCGGCGAGAATAGTGTCACCCGGGACCTGATAGGTTTTCGCAATCTGTTCAAGGGTTTCACCTGCCAATACTGTGTGCTTAATCGCGTCTGCCAAAAGTGGGGTTCGCACGAGATTGGGCCAGAAAGGTGTCAGTTTAAATGTATGAATGACATTTCCTTCCGGCGAAAGCACCTCGATAACGCTATCCCCGTGGTCGATGGGCACTGTCACAGAAAACTCACGGCTCTCCACGTTTTGCAAGCCGATGTCGACAAACCGGTCAAATATATACTTACTCCCACTTGCTGCTTGGGGGTAGCCTGTAACCCGGCTATCAAGACTTGACAGTCGTGCGATTGTCTTCCGGATGTTACCCATAGACAGGTCATCGCGGATCTGGATTGCGGCAGTTTTCATGCCTGCTGTCCTTGTTTGTGCGAATGCCTGCTTGCAAAGCGTGCCTACAAACGAAACACAGCCCAAAAACATCAAGACATTTATTAGTACACAGATACGAATTCTCATCATTAAAATCTCCCACTTTTTTCTGGTGTTATACCACATTAACCGCGAATGGTTAAAATCACAAGAATCCCAATCGTTTTTTCACTTTGGGTGCGGATGGGTGTGCGGCCGGTTCGAGTCCGGGTGCTGCCCTTACAAATTAAATGAATGTGGTGTTATTTATTCCGGAGGATTCTGTTTCTCCAAAGGTTTTTATAGGGGCGGTTAATGTCAATCACATGCGAATGGGTCTATTCCCGGACTCAATTCGGTGCGAGAAAAAAGTGCTGCCGCCCGCTGTTGCTATTCATTAGGCATCTTTTATACACATAATATACCTATATTATACCACTATCCCAATTTTTTTCAAATTAAACTTGCATTTAAAGTTTTTTTAGGTTAAAATATATTTCACGTTCTTATGGTTCATTGCACCCTGTGATGCGCTGTGGAACCTTAACGCTTCGGGTATTACCGTAGGTGCGCTGCTTAAATGCCGCCGTTGCGCGGGTAGTGCAAATATTCTGCGGCCTGGCAACAAAGCCTGCCCGTCTGATGAAAGGAGTCAAACATGGAGAAAGATAAAGTCGTTTCCCGTATAAAACAGCGTCGGCGCGAATTAAAAATGACGCAGACAGAACTTGCGAAAGTTGCGAATCTAACGCCTGCTGCGATTTCGCAGTTTGAATCAGGTACACGCAAACCCTCGTTTAATACGCTCTCTAGTCTCTCTGATGCTTTAAGGGTGACTACCGATTACCTCCTCGGGAAAGAAGAAAGACGCTACGATGATCTCTTAGCCGACCCGAAGGTTAGCATCATGTTCCGAGGGATGATGGAGTTTACCGAGAAAGACAAGGACACCTTGTATGAGTTCTATGAATTTCTCAAAACGAAAGCGACATCCGAGACAGAACCAAGTTGAGCGAGTTGCAATACCTGACTGTGGGAAAACTGGCACCCGGCTTCGAGCGGAAACCAGTCTGAATTCCGCTTACACCTCTGGTGCCTCTGTCCCTGCTCGGGCTGCATGGCAGCTGTTGCGCCACCTAAACATCCAAGCCCTGCCGATTGACCCGGGCGAGATTGCCGCCCAACTCGGTATTCCGCTGTGGGAACGTGAATTCGGAGGCGGCTATGATGGATGTCTTATGCGGGTGGGCACCGCGTGGGGCATCCTGCTCAACAGTGCAATCCAGTCTGATGCCCGGAAAAACTTTACCATTGCGCATGAACTTGGACATTACCACCTGGAACGTGACACTGCACAATCGTGTTCGTTAGCGGAGTCTCCCCATCAAGGTGTATATCGCTATCATGAACAGCGCGCGAACCAATTCGCAGCCGAGTTGTTGATGCCAACCCCTATCTTCGTGGCAGATGCTTCTGCACTCCCCGTAGTTGGGCTGCCAGCCATCGTGCAACTTGCAGACCGGTACGGGACATCGCTTACGAGTACCGGACTGCATTACACGCGGTTGAGTGACTTTAATTGTGCAATCGTCTTTTCGGAGAATCGGCACATCAAGTATTTCGCGTATTCCTCGCAGTTTCGCGAACATAGCGACTGCTATCTCGTCAAAGGGCAGTTGCTCCATCCGGGCTCTTATGCTTTTCGGTTATCTAGCGCGAAAGCCGCCTCTGGCCGCGAGGCAATTGATACACTTGAGGGTGAAGTGCCTTTGCAGGCTTGGTGTCAGGTTACACCTATGGACTATCAACAGGAGCTGCCTATGCTGAAACGTCTCAAGCCTGAGCAACCGTTGTGTTCTGCCCCTACGAGCTCTCTCTCTCAAAATTATCACCTGTATGAGCATTCAATTCGTCTATCTCGGACGAACCAGATCGTCTCCTTTCTTCAAATCCCAAGTTAACTTTTTTCTGTTGCTGGGCATAGGCACACTTTTCCGAAATTTTGGCGGTTTTCCAGCAATGTGTGAGCCTCGCTGGCGCAACGGAACGGCAACGTGCTGTCGATAATAGGCACCAGCCTCCCTTGCCCGGCGAGGCGGATAAGCGTTCGAAGCTCAGACACTGTGCCGAGCGCAGAACCCATCACAGTCAGCTGCTTCTGGTATAACTTCCGGATGTCAATTGTCCCGATGTTGCCTGTTGTGACACCACACGAGACGAGTCGCCCATTTTTGGCAAGACTCGCGATGCTCTGCTCCCACGTTGCGGCACCAACATGCTCTAGTACAATGTCCACGCCTCGTCCGTCCGTTGCATCAAGCACGGCTTCCGAAAAATCTCGGGCCTTGTAGTTAATCGTAACGTCTGCACCCATCTGCCGGGCGCGCTCCAGTTTTTCCTCGCTGCTCGCCGTGGCAAAGACGCGGGCGCCCGCCAATTTTGCAATTTGCAACCCCGCGCTCCCCACACCGCCCCCTACACCAAGGATTAGCACATCCTCCCCAGGGCGAAGTTGGGCACGCGTCATCAACATGTGCCACGCTGTTAAATACGCAATCGGCATGACGGCAGCATGAACAAAAGACAGCGAGAGTGGAATCCGAATAACGTTTTGCGCGGGGGCTTTCACATATTCCGCATACCCACCATTCGTTTGGAAACCGATGAGTTGTTGCGTGTCGCACAAATTTTCCGCCCCCTGATGACAATCGCTACACACGCCACACGGAATACATGGCGCAAGCACAACCCGCTCCCCAACAGCGATGTCGTTCACTGCTTCGCCAGTCTCGGCGACTGTCCCCGCGATGTCGGAACCGAGGATATGCGGGGTGTCTCCTCGGCGGAGTTTTGCCGCTATCTCTGGCCGGTTGCGCCGCGCGTGGATATCCAGATAGTTCACCGCGCATGCCTGAACTTGAATCAGTACCTCGTTAGCGTCAAGTGTAGGTTTAGGTACGTCTGTATACCGAAGCACCTCCGTTCCACCCTGTTCTGAGAAAACAACTGCTTTCATATTGGTTTTATGAAACACGCCCTATAACCGCTCCTACCAAGATTGGAGCAACACGGAAATCTAACCGTAAGCACCGTGGTTGAGGAAGCCGAGCAAGCGGCGTAAACGGGGACTTGCATCCTGATAGACAGAGTCCGGCATCATATAGTTGATAAACGGATAATATTTATGTCCGACAAGGCGGCGCGCATAAGTCACCTGCGTGATATATCGCGTTCGCTGGCTCCGATTTGGACCGCCGCGATGCCACACCTGATTGTTGAACATAACGACGCTGCCCGCTTTTCCGAGATTATAGCGGATTTTCTCTTCCCACGCTGTTTCTTCCAACGGCCCCGGTGGCGATGCACCGAAAAGATGCGAACTGGGGATAACTTCTGTGCCGCCGTGTTCGATGTCAGTAACATCGGTGAGGTAGTAATTTGCCGTAAACAGCAGCACTGGCAGATGCACGTTTTTCGGCGGCTCGCCATCTGTCACAATGTAGTGCGGTGCATCATCTTGATGCCACGTCGTAATCCCGCCGCCGGGATAGGTCTGGAACGAATTGTTGTGGATGACATGGCAGTTCCCTGCGACAAGTGCTTCAGCGAAGGTGACAATCGGCTCCAGGTCGAACAAGCGGCGATTGGCTTGGCTGTGTTCAAACATGCGATGGCTTAAATGCATGTGCGCTGTACCGCTGCCACTGTTTAAGCCGTTCGGGTTGTTTTCCAAAGCCCATTCTAAATCCTGTCGAAGTTCTGCACATAAATCTGGAGGCAAGACATTTTGCAGAAACAGAAAGCCTTGCCGGTGGAATGTGTCTACCCATTCCTGAATTTGTGCATCACTGACAACCTGACCGGCTAAGTAAGGTGTTTGTCCCATTCTGCTACCTCTAACTCATCGCGGCGGCGACGATGATGCCGAGGGAGACGAGTACACCGGCAACCGCGATGCCCGCAGCGGTGTTGTTCTCTTCAGCAATCTGACGGTTTAGGTCGTACGGTGTCGCCACATCGAAGACTTTGTAGCCTACCATCAGAATTATCAACCCAACGATGCTAAACACGACGCCCTCGATGATAAAACCGCCGAGGACTTTGAAGTTTACCATGGGGATTTCCCCCGGTGTGGCCGCGTCGGATTGTGCATTCGCATTATGTCCAAAAAGCACGAGAGCAACAATTGAAACGATAACCACGCAGAACGTAGTGAATACAATCTTTTTCGCCATTTTCAGTTCCTCCTTTAATTTTAGAAAACCGCGGTCTTTAACCACGCCTACAAAAAGCACATTTTGCTCTAACTTAATTCAAACTGCACATCCACAGCGGGGTGCAGGTATTTTATCAATATAGCGTCCTTAGCTTCAAGATAGCGCCAGCCGGACTCGACTTCTTCAAGCGTTTGCACAGCAGGAATCTCGATTTCTATATATTTGTTTGCCCGGCCTGCGTTTTCTGCATCTTTCTCGGTAGTTTGTGTGTCATCAGCGGCGGATGCCAAAAAGCTTCGCGCGCGAATTTGCTGTGGTGTTTGTCCATGGCCGACAATGAGGGCATAGCTCGTTTCGCTTTCGGCGTAACTGAGCCTCCAGGTGAGCCGGCCGGACTGGGCTAGGGTGAATGCTTCTACCTTTGCTCCGGTGCTGAGATGTATGCTGTCGGCGATAGCGGTTTTAATCCCGGGGTCTAGCCCGCGGAGCGTATAGAAATTCACCATAATATCTTCAGGGTTAAGGTGCGGCCCTCTGCCTTCAGTACAGAAGCCGTAGAATCCGTCTGGATAGGTGCCTTTGAGTTCGCCATCTTGCCACTGTTGGTACATTGCACTGACGGTGATTCCTTCAGCAATTTGGTGCCACCGTTCATTTTGGGTGTGGTTATTCAGGTGTTGTAGGTAATAAGCGAAGACCAATCCGTTCCACTGCACAGGTACGCCGAACCAAGGGTGCGTATAGAACGTGGTGCCGAAAACAGGAATTGAGGCGAATTGCATGCCGGGCCGGTCGGGCAGGTGCCAATGGTAGAGGAACGGCAACCCGGTCTTTGCCCAGTACTCTGCTTGCTTGAGATGTGCTTTGTCGCCTGTGAGTTCGTAAGCTTCAACATAAGCACCGATTGCATGCGCAGCGGCGAGAATATCGGGCTGGTACATTGGGCATTCCCACATTTGTGCGCCGCGTGGCACGGAGAATTGCTTCATGAATGCAAGTGCCTTGAGCCCAGCTTCGAGCGAGGTTTTATTGGCTGTGATTCGTGCGTGTGTAAGGAGCAGACGTGCAGCTTCTGCACATGTGCCTAGTACTGCCTCCCCGGGTTGTCCAAGGGGTGCGGTTTTCTTGCTTGTCGGTTGCCATCTCCAACTGTTATCGGGTGTTTGCGCGGCGATGAGTTGTTGCGTTTCTTCTTCCATGTAAGCTAATGCTGCATCTATGTGCCCAACGTAGAAAGGGAATGCCCACCGCAAAATGTGGCACGAACCACGTGCGGCCAAGCCGCCTGTGCCGCTGTCAGCGATGGTGTTTCTGGCGATTTCCTCAACCCGTTTCTTAACGCTTTCATCTTTTGTAGCGAGGTAATCGTACCAGAGCAGGGTTCCGAATCCGGGTTCATTGTTAGGCTTCCAATCCACACAGTGGCGGGATTTCCGTGAGTTTTCATCCCAGGTGGTGTGCATAAACCCGTGCCGCGAAAGCAGGAGTTCTGCTTCATCATCGCGGGGTGGTTGGAGTGGTTCAGGCGTGCCGTAGGCATCAGTCCAATGGGCTAAGGCATCTAAAATGGAGGCGTTTCCATCAACGATAAGTTCGGTTTTGATTGAGACTGCATGCGCGGGTGTCAGTGGATATGGGGTAGAAGCCTCGTGCTGATTTTCATCAACCCACTCTGGCACACTAGGAAGGAACACGCCCATTAAATGGTTTTTCTGATGTTGGTGCCAATTGGGCGAAGCAAATATAGCGGAGAGCATCGTACTGTTTTTTGCCTGCGCTTCGTTGAGAGGTTGTTGGGAGATTCTGTTCGGCTGCGTACTTTCATCAGGGGCTTCTTGCCTGGGGCGGCTATGCTCCCAGTTGTCGAGAGGATTCCAGATAATACCGACGACTGTTTTCTGTATCTCTACTGCCATGATGGGTACGGTAATCTTATAGGGATGCGGAACCAAGCGGTTGTTGAGTGGCGGTGCCGCGTCGCGCGGGTTTGAGGAACGTTCGTCATCCTCTAAAAATTCCAGCCCAGGGAATAGTGCTGCCTTTTTCTTTTCTCGATTGCGGCCTTGCCCCGCATAAAGCATCGGGCCGTGGAATGCAAGGAGCTCCCTTTTTCCATCAGTCTCCATAAGATGTTCCGTTTTCACCCGGGTTGCACTTTCAGAAAGCGTCCACTGCATCTTGTAGTGCCACGTTACACCATCGGCATCGGTGTGTTTGCCGTTCATAATAACAATGGACTCACCATAGTTGTTTCCTGCTAGTTGGTAGTCTGTCGGGGTAAGTCTCGACGTTTGACGGTTCTGCGCGGTGTCCAGGTAGGTAACCTCGGAGAGCGCGGGGCAGGTTGCTATCTGCTGATAGGTGCCGCCTTTTGCGGCGAAAAGCGCGTAGTATTCAAATCCCGCCACGGTAGGAGTGCTGTCCGAATCGCGAGTTGTCGAAGCAATCTCATCATCGGTTTCTGATGTAACCTCATTGTTACGGACAAAAACGACGCGGAGGTGCTTATTTCCCATCACGACATTGCCATCATACGTGTAGGTATGGAGGGCCTTCACTACTTTGTTATCAAGTTTCGGGAGCACAGGACGCACCTCAACGCGTCCTTGGGTAGTGTAGCGTTCTTCACCTGCGGACGTTTGACACTTAAGCGAGACAGAAAAATTCACTAAACTCGGATGTGATGCCCGGCGAACCATCCAGAAAACGGAGGTTTCTGCGCCTGTTTCAAGTTCTTTGATAGTTTGTGTATGCCGCCCACGCCGTAACTTTACGCCGTTGACGACGATTCGTGCGGTGTCCGCCTTGCCGAACGGCGCGGCGCCTGTATTCCGAACAGTGCATTGCACCTCAAAATCTTCGCCTGAGGCAACGACAGCATCTGTTGTGCCGACACTCACAATTTCTAATTTGGGTTGTGCGGCGTAAAAAGATAACGCCTGGATTTCGTCATCAAGTTGGGTTCGGATGCTATCAGCAATATGAGATGCGGGGGTTGAAGTTGGCTCGTTAAACGCTAACAGCCTCTGGTTTTCATTGGCCAATTGTGCGACAGCAATCCCGCATCGGAGTTCAGGTTCGACATCCTTTTTCGCTTTCCTGAGTGGCTTTTGTGTCAGTTTGATGAGGTGAGGCTTACCCCATAATGCCCACGCATAGTTGCTGTTGCCTTCTATGTTACAACCTGTCAAAAATGAGACGACAACCTCTTTGCCGGCGTAGCGCGTCAGTTCTATTCCTTGCTCGTCCCAGCGACATGCTGTTGACACCGATTCAAAGCATCGTTCTCCAGAAATTTCAATGGCGAACTTTACACCGCCTGGCTGGTGCGCTGCATCGTCGAACACCACACCGTCCCGTAAGCCGATGCTAAAATGTAGAAAGAGTTTCTCATTATCATCAACGGTGGGAAGCGAGAGTGCGTAGTCAATTCGCGCTGCATCTGCGGGGGTTGGGTGCTCAAAGAGTGCGGGTTTTGTTACGCCGCCAGCACAATCTGTGCCGCTGGCAGAAACATGCTCTGCCCCAGAAACTGTGCTTTGTTCAAACATCTCCACGAAGTCATAGATTTCCTCAACGATACCCAGTTCTAACGGCACGGGTTGAGGGGATGTTTCAGGCACTTGCGGTTCGGCAGCATCCTCAGGCCTTTTGTCTGTTTCGGGTGTTTCCTCAGATTCTGCTTTTTGGTTGCCTGTTTCTGTCATTTCTGGTACCTCCGGCTCTGGCTCAGTTTTACCTTCCGGTGTAATGTCCCCGGTAATTTGGGCATCCTCAGTGTCGGCTGCGCATTCGGCCGACAGAGCGGGTGCCTCCGCTTCATCTGTAGATTCAGCGTCGCCCGCAGATTTTGGCGTAGCTTGCAGGTTTCCAAAACTTGCACCAGAAAAGTCAGCCGTTGCAAGTGCCAATTCGTCGGTTTTGACTTTGTCACCTTGCGGTGTTTCGGCCTGTTCGGGCGTTTCTTCACTGTCTGTTTTCCCGAGGCATGTAGCGAAAAGCTGTTGAAAGCCAGTAAGCATCTATTCTTTCTCACTCCATTTCTGATTTTTTATCAGGGACTATACGAAAAACTCGTCAGAGGTTTTTTATAATTTTCGATTTCATCTGCTTCATTTCTTCGTTGAGCACAACTTCGCTTGCGGGTGTTTGCGCCGCGGCCTCTATCTGCCATGCGCCGGATTCATCTTTCAACACCGGCTTCCGTTGCGCTGCAGGTAGCACGCCAAACGGGGCATGAGGTTCGATCTGGTACCAGTATGCAACAGAAGACATCTCATTGCTCAGGTGGTTGCCGTGGCCGTGCTCAATCGTGACCCGGATTTCCTTCTCAAAACGGACAGGATTTTCGAGGTGAAAGACATAAGAGGTTTGGTAGCCATCGGTATCGTTTTCATGAATGGATGAGCCGTTATGTGCAAACGCATTTTTTTGCATACCCCATGCTTGGTTGAGATAATCCTCTGAACCTGTGCCGTGTAAATCAGGGGGCCACTTGTATCCATCCACCCATATCATATCATCACCTTCGCCCCACCACGTGCCTTGGAAATTGGTAACCGAGAGATTACAGCCGATGTAGTGGCCCCTGCCTTCTGCGGATAGGATGCGGTAGTTGTTGTCCCATGCGAGCCGTTCGGCATTGGCTATATTGGCTTCTGGGGTGTTGACGCGAATTTCATGTCCCCAGCCATCACACGGGTTTTCACGATGGAATTGTGCGTGAAAATAGGCGACATCATTGCCATGCGGCTCAGCACTGTGCAATATTGGCTTGCAAGCTTCGCCGTACAGCTCGTAATCGATGTAGAAGTATTGGCGGTGTGGCGTATCGCCTTCGTTGACAAGTTCGATGCGGGCGGCGCGGTTAAAAGGCATCTGCAAATAACAGTTGAGGGCACACCCTGTATTAAAGTTGTTGTTCCGGTGCGTAGAGGCGGAAAATGGGATTGAATCGTAAGAATTAACGATTTCGTTGCCGAGCCCAAAGAAGTCACCCAACGGACACAGGACACTTGGGTGCTCCTCATCATCCCAAAACATCTGAATTAGCACGTTCCGATAGCCGTTTGGCTGCGTCATCCATATATGATTGATACAGCCTGTGCCTTGGATATCCGCGAGAACACGGGTTTCACCGGGCGCGATATCCCAAGCATCATTATTCCTACCAGTCGTATCCCACGAGGAGGCACGTAAGGAGCGTGCTTTTTTGACGCGCGTCAACGAGGACAATAAGCCATCAGCATAAGTCATAATTTCGTTTCCTATATAATACATTCCGCTGCAATTGCACGAAGTGTTCAAAAAATCGGTTCTCACTATCAATTATTATAACACATACCCCTAAAAAAGCAAGAGAAAAATCCATTTTTATAGTTATTCCGTGATTCATTTCAAACCTGTCGCACCCCCTCTGCCTCAAAGAAGAATTGTGCGGAAGAAAAAAATAGGCGTTGTCAAAGAATATGTGTAAAGAATATGTGTGATGACAGCGTGATGCCCCTTTATTTGCTTTTTGTTACGAGTAAATGTTAACTGTAGAGCGTCTGCTTCATACCATCAAATTCACCGGCGTTTTTTCTCGGCCCCGGTGCTGATGGCTCAAAATTGGTGACGAGTGCTTCCAACATCGGCTTTCTATTCAATGCGAAAGCAGAAAATCGGAGCACCCTCACTCCTAAGCCCCAGCGGGGCGAAAGGTGTATAGAAAATGGGAACACCCCCACTCCTAAGCCCCAGCGGGGCGAAAGGTGTATAGAATGGGAACACTCCCACTCCTAAGCCCCAGCGGGGCGAAAGGTGTATAGAAAATCGGAGCACCCTCACTCCTAAGCCCCAGCGGGGCGAAAGGTGTATAGAAAATGGGAACACTCCCACTCCTAAGCCCCAGCGGGGCGAAAGGTGTATAGAAAATGGGAGCACCCCCACTCCTAAGCCCCAGCGGGGCGAAAGGTGTATAGAAAATGGGAACACTCCCACTCCTAAGCCCCAGCGGGGCGAAAGGTGTATAGAAAATGGGAGCACCCCCACTCCTAAGCCCCAGCGGGGCGAAAGGTGTATCACGGGTCGAACGCGTCATCTGCATCAAAAACGTATTTCGGGTTATAGGGAACATTAAAACGCTTCAGAAATGCAAGATACTCCTCCTTGAAGGTGCGATGGGAATGGTGCGCCTCCTGATTTTTAATATAACGGACAACAGCATCTAGCTGAGAATGAGAATAGGAGAATGCTGCAAAACCTGCCTGCCACTCGAATCTTCCGACAACCCAGCCTTTTTTGTTAATGAATTTTGACGAATTTGCCTTGATGTCTCTCACCAAAGCAGAGAGGGCAATGTCTGGTGCCATGCCGACGAGGAGATGAATATGATCCGGCATGGAATTAATCCGAATCACTGTCTGCTTTTTGTTGGTGATTATGCGGGTAATATATTGGTGTAATGCATCTTTGTGCTGCTTTGGAATGAGGCATCCTCTACCCTTGACAGCAAAGACAATGTGTATATAAAGTTGGGTGTAGGTATCAGCCATAGTGTTTTCCTTGAGGGAAGAGTTTACCTTTCGCCCCGCTGGGGCTTTGTTGTGTGTTGGGTGTTCGTGCCTATACACCTTTCGCCCCGCTGGGGCTTTGTTGTAATGTATGAGGTGCGTTTCTATACATCCATAGTCGTCAATTTAGGAGTAGCTCGGGTTGAACGGAAACTGTGAAACCCAATGCAATATACCCAAGGAGTTTTCATATTACAAGCCTTACGGTGTGATCATCTGTAGGGGTTGGGAAAAGGATTTCCTCCTACAGTTTAAACGCTCCGATGATTCCAACGTTCCAAAGCAAATTTTAGAATCTTTTCCGCTCTGTTGGAAATAGAAACCTTATCCCATCGACCTGTTTCCGAATTGAGGAACTCACTAGCGTAAGCACGCTGATACTTTGGGATGTTAAAAATTTTCCTCCCGTCGAACAACTCGCTAATCGTTTTTTGTCCGTTCTGCAATTAGTGCCTCCTTACTCTTTCCAATTGTCTAGGACCGCCCGCATCTTTTCCAACCCAATTCGGGCGACTTCTGCTGGGTCTTCCGCCCAATAGTTCGGATTGAATAACTCTAGCGAGATGACACCTGCATATCCTGCCTCTTTCAGAATAGAGAGCATCTGCCCAAGGTCGAGAATGCCATCGCCGGGGTAAACCCTGTCTGCATCTGTCTGTGCTTCACGGGCAGGCTGTGCAGGCGCGTCGTTAAAGTGGAACACTGCGATTTTTTCACCGGGGATACCTTTCATGTCTTCTATTTCCCCACCCCCGCGATAGATATGGAACGGATCCAAAACAATTGTGCTATCCGGGTGCTCTGCCACTTCCATCACTTCCCAAGCGTGCTTGACCTGGTTGACACCGTCGACGAAACCAAGAAATTCCATGGCAGGTTTAACGCCGAATTCGCGTCCGAGTTCAAGCAGTTCACGGTAATTCTCGCCGCCTAACTGTAGGTCAGCCACTTCACGCGGTGGGCTTGAGATGATGTAAGTTGAGCCGACATCGGCGGCTTGTGCCATCCGCCGTTTTGCTTCTTCGAGTGCCTCTTGATGTTCCGCACCTGTCGTATTGAGCCAGCCGTGCAAGGCGATAACGGTAGGCACCGAAAGCCCATAGTCATCAAGTGCTTTTTTGACATCGGCGAGCGAACCGCCCTGTTCCTCGTAAGCGGTTAGATCGTCGTTCCATAACTCAATTGCTGAATAGCCGGTTTCAGCAGCGATGCGAATCTTATCCATTAGCCCGGCGGGGCGAATTGTGCTTGTATTTAACCCGAGTTGAAATTGTGTCATTCTGTTTTTCCCTAATCACGTAATGAAAGATTGAAGATCTCCTGGTTAAGTTTTACATCAGAAAACTACCGGAGCTGAAGCATACGAAAGATTTATTTCTCCAACAAACCCCGAATGAAGCGTACGTCTATCCGGGCAAGGTCGATGACAGTGTCTATAGGCTCACCGCTATATTCGCTGTGGAAGCTCACGGGCCCTGAAAAGCCCATCGCTTGTAACGTCTTCACTGCCGTTTCCCAGTCAACGAAACCCTTTCCGATTCGGACAACTGTCCCTCCTCGCATCCCGGGTGAACGCGCCAGATCCTTGAAGGCGATGACAGCAAGATGTGATTTGACAATATCTAGTGCCATGTTAATCGGTTCGCCGACGATGGACAGATGCCCGGTGTCGGCAAAAACCCCAACATGTTGCGCGTCGAAACCCTTCACGAGGTTCATCACTGCACATGAGTTCAGGCCCATTGAAGTGCCGGAATGGTTGTGGATGCATGTCCGAGGGCCGTAGTGCTCAGAGAGTTTCGCGAACCTGTCCAATTGCTTGCGAATAGCATCTACCTGTGCCCAGTAACCGTTTTCTGAATCTGTGTGCGCTGAGGCACGGGGATGCCGCGCTACAGGGGCAGGTGCTTGCCAGTGCCAATAGCCGAGTTTAATATTTTCAACACCAGCTTCCCCTGCGGCGGCATAGACGCGCGCTGTCTCTTCCTGATCCGGATTCAGAAAGTCGCCCGGTGTTGTCACGAGCGGGATGGATAAACCTGCATCCGCGAACTGCTTCGCGGCGGCAGGCAATGCCTTTTTCACATTTTCGGGATTCACTGGGTAGCCCGGGCGAACGCACAGGTCGGCACCTTCAACGCCAACGGAGTGAAGTGCGGCGATGATGTCTGGAACATCCAAACCCTGTAAATGCTTTGTGAACATGATAAATTTCATAGTTTTTAACCAGGTTGCAGCAGAGAAGTTTCTGACGAGAGTTTTCTACTCACATGTGATAGATTAAAATGCACGTCGCATTTGGGCGTGTACGCCGCAAAAATCTCGTCGGAGATGTCTGATGTAGTTAGATAAATAGAATTATTTCTTACCAATCAACAACGGAACCATCATCGGGATGGAACGTCATAGGATTCTTCCAATCGTGGTCGATTTTATCCTCAAGTGCATCTTCATCGAGCTCAATGCCTAAGCCAGGACCGGTAGGGAGTTCAACGAAGCCGTCTTTAAAGACGAACGGATTCTTCAAATAGCCCTCACCGAGGGTAGTATGCTCTTGGCATATAAAATTCGGGATAGAAGCATCTAATTGGAGACATGCAGCCAAGGAAATCGGACCGAGGGGGTTATGCGGCGCGATGCAGCCGTAGTAGGCTTCTGCCATGCCTGCGATGATGCGCACCTCATTGATGCCTCCCGCGTGACAGAGGTCGGGTTGGAGGACGGATGCTGCCTGTTTCTCCAAAATTTCACGGAACCCCCACTTGGTGAAAATCCGTTCACCTGTCGCAATCGGTAAATGGGTGCTTCGCGCAATTTCTGCGAGCGTATCTACATTTTGGCACTGAATCGGCTCTTCCACAAACATGGGTTGATACGGTTCCAACGCCTTGATTAGCACTTTCGCTGTTTGTGGGCTCACTGCGCCGTGAAAGTCGATCGCCAGGTCGACTTCTGTGCCTGCGGCTTCGCGCAGTGCCGCAAAGTGATTCACGGCTCTGTCGATGAAGGCTTTGTTTTCGATAATACGTGCCGGTCTGCCCCCTGCAACCCCTGTTTTGAAAGCGGTAAACCCTTTGTCGATCCACTCCTGAATCCCCTGCGGGTCGCCTCCACCCTTGTATAGCCTGATTCGGTCGCGGGTGGGCCCTCCGAAAAGTTGATAAACGGGAACACCGAGCGATTTTCCTGCCAAATCCCAGAGTGCTTGTTCTACGCCGCTCAATGCGCTTGTAAGAATGGGGCCGCCTCGGTAGAATGCGTGGCGATACATCGCCTGCCAATGGTGGACAACGCGTCTCGGATCTTCGCCAATAAGGTAAGGCGCGAGTTCATCGACAGCTTGGGCACACGTTTTCGCACGGCCTTCTAAAATTGGTTCGCCGAGCCCAACCAGGCCCTCATCTGTGTGGATTTTTAGAAATAGCCATCGCGGTTGGACCAGAAATGTTTCCAATTTTGTTATCTTCATGGAGGCTCCCTTGAATTCGCTACGGCACATCGGCGTGTGCCTGCTACTATACGGATTATTTTATCCCTTTTGATATTATATTACCATTTTCCCTAAATTTTTTCAACAATTAATATAACTGGCACAGGGATATTCAGTTTTCGGTTTTCTGGGCTCGGTGCAGTGCCGTAAAACCTTACAGAAAACTAATGAAACAAGTTTCATGATTTTTCTGTGACAAATCTATACAAACCTCGTCATATCTAACAGGCAGATGACGTGCAGTTTTATTTGACTTTCGCTGTGTGTTGTGGTATACTTATACCATCATGTTTGGGAGCGGAATGCTACTTCATCAACCCGATGATTGCCGCTCCCACCTTCATAGCAGGAGGATGGGCATGTGCATGAACCACACTGGAGATTACATTGAGTTTGCGAACGCACAAGATTCAACTCAAACCGAATAATAAGCAGGCGACGCTGCTAGCGCAACACTGCGGTTACGCCCGTGTTGCCTACAACGCCGCGCTGACCATCTTCAGGAACGCACTGCAGGATGGTGAGTGGAAATCACTCTACGACATCAAGAAGGAATTCAACGCCCGTAAGCGTGAAGTCTTTCCTTGGTGCGATGACATGTCCCAGAATGCCTGTAAGAATGCCATCCATCATTTCAGCGATGCTGTCAAACGCTGGCGCAGCGGCCAGAACCGATTCCCAGTGCCGAAGAACCGAAGTGGTAAGCAGAGTTACCAAGCAGAGAACGGCAAGGACTCAGTTCGCGTCGAACGGAAGCGCGTCCAACTGCCTAAAATCGGTTGGGTGCGGATGACCGAAGAGTTGCGATGGACGGGTGGCATCGGGCGTGTCACAGTATCACGCAGGAATGACAAGTGGTTTATCAGCATATTGGTGATGGCCGACGAGGAGAATGCCATGGTGCAGGTACCGTTGATTGACGACCGCCCTGCCATCGGTGTGGATGTCGGCATAAACACACTGGCAACGTGCAGTGACGGCACTAAGTTTCCTAACCCCAGGCCGCTGAAGCATGCATTACGCAAACTGAGGCGGGCGAGCCGAACGCTGTCACGGAAGACTCAGCGCAGTGCAAACTGGCATAAGGCTTTAGTTAGCCTTGCCCGCATCCACTATCGTGTCTCCTGCATCAGAGAGGACTCGCACCACAAGGCAACCACTGCCATCGTCCGCATGGCTTCTGCCATCGGCATCGAAACTCTCAGCGTCACCAATATGATGAAAAACAAGAAGCTGGCAAAGCATATCGCCGACGGTGCGTGGTATAAGTTTTTCACGATGCTGAAGTATAAAGCAGAGCGGCGAGGCACGCCCGTGCATGAAGCACAGCAGTTCTTTGCTAGTAGCAAAACGTGCAGCACCTGCGGAAACAAAAAAGCGGAGCTGACACTCAGCGACCGCATATACCACTGCAACAGCTGTGGTTTTGAGTGCGATCGCGACGTCAACGCCGCTATCAATTTATGCCCATCATAACAAGCTTGTCGCCCGCAGCTGGCGGGAGACGTGAAACGCCTCCGGAGCTCATGTAAGACCTGGTTTGCAGGCATCGAGTGTCGAACGAGGAAGTATGGCAACAATGAACACGAACGTGAGATTTGTATAGATTTGTATACAAATTACCACATTCGTGAGATTTGTGCAAGTCCTACATAGCGGAGTTGTATTGGCTAAGTTGCGATGGGGAGATTGCTCCTACCGAGCCATTGATGGATTCAAACATGGAAAACTCCCACGAGAGAACTAAATGCCCTAGAATAACACTGAATAATGTTGTAGTATTTCCTACTATATGTTACAATAGGTTTACCCTCAATGTTTTCATCCAACTTCACAAAAGGAGGCTTTTACGATGAATCGTTCGCACTTCACACCCCTTGCAGTTTTCGTCGGGACTATCTCACTTTTGCTCGCAACATCTTTCCAGAGTTTCGGGGCCAGTTTTTCAGGTCGCGTTATTGATGAAGCGGAAAATCCCGTTGCTGGCCTCACAGTAGCACTTCCGGCATTCAGGTTCACCACGCCCCAGGACCAAGATGAACCTGTGTTTCTTCCATCTCAACAAAGCGAGACGAATGAATCCGGCGAGTTCTTGATTAGCGACATTACTTCACCTTCCGTAAAATTAATGCTACTTCCTGAGCGTCATGCAGCGTATGAGATTCGCTCTGCCGAAATTGAGGGCGTCCCCTTCTACTTAGATCAACGGCAGCACGGTTTGGGCGGACTCACTTTTGCTATCGCGCCGGGGGCAGATGTCAAAGACGTAGAGATAACTGTCCGTCCTCGGATGCGGATCCGCGGGCGCATTCTTTCCGCAGACGGTACCCCGCTTCGCAACGCACGCGTTGAGCTCATGGTGCACCTGCGCGACATGGATGGCAGAGGTAGAGCTAGCGGTGGCGGCACAAGAGCCCTTGATGCCGAGGGTTACTTTGTACGGTACCTGAATGAACCTACCTATTACACTGTATCCGTAACATATCAGGGACAGTCCGCAAAATCTGAGGAGGTTTTACTTGAAGATGGACAACGGCAGGATGAACTTGTGTTGACCCTTAAGGGTGAGCCGGAACCTGTTAAACTCGAACAGGCGGTGGCTCGCATACGCGAAGTAGAACGTTTTGAAGCCGCGTGGAAACGGAGTCGCGAAGGTATGTGGGCAGTCAATCCTGAAAACCGGCATGCTTACAAAAGGATTTATTGTGAAACCCGTGAGGAGGCACAAGATCGAGCGATCGTGCAAGGGGCGCATCTTGTTGCTATCAACGATGAAGCAGAACAGGCGTGGCTCCTTGAAGTTTTTGGGAGAGAAAACTTTTGGATTGGGCTGACAGTCGACTCAAAAGAGGAGCGGCAGTGGGACAACGGCGAGCCAGTTACCTATGCGAACTGGCACTCACCAGAGGAGACTGCTGACAGTGAAAAGGCACGTCAAACCGGTGATGCAAGTCAGAATTACACTGTCCTCGTCGCATCGACAGGGAAGTGGCAGGTGGTACGTCAAGGGAATCCACTCGTCCGCTTCACTGAAAGAGCCATCCTGGAAAAAGAGAATCTCGTCATTGGGGCCCCTGAACGAAAGGGTGACATCGAAAATGCACGTCGCATCCGGGCGAGTACGCCGCAAAACGTTGAATGAGTCAACGCACAAGGAGGTATTGACATGAACCGTCCCTATACCATGCGAAAACTAGCGGTGCTAACACTGACACTTTTGTTTGCTGTAACAGGCATGCCAGCGGAAGAGGCAGCTGTAGAGCAGAGCTTACCACGCCTCAGTGGGCTGTCCGGTTACGTTGTTGATACAGAGGGAAACGCCGTTGCCGGATTCAAGTTCGCCATTCAACCTATGCGAATGCACGAGAATTCTCTAGAGCCAGTGGATAAGTTTCTCCCTCACTATCCCTCTTTTGCAGAACAGCCTGAAGACATAGACCTTTCAAGTATGCCTCGTACCGCATCCAAAGGGCAGACCGATTCAGCCGGGGTTTTCACCGTCACCGATATCCCGCCGGGGCTTGTTCAATTAAGCGTGCTTCCCGACATCCCGCTGGATGTGCTTGAGATGTTTGACCCGGGGAAACCTCACGAATTAATGAGGCTTGGGAGGCATGAACCAGATAAAAAGATTCTCTCTATTCAAATCGGAAAGGTCACCTTCTTCAACATGGAAGATCTCGGTTTTTTTAAAGGGCTCACGTTTGCGCTCAATCCCGGCGTAACCATTGAAAACGTCAAAGTCACCGTCAAACCACGGCTTCGGATTCGTGCTCGAATTGTTTATGCCGATGGCACACCCCTCGCCAATGCCGAAGCAGATGTCACCATGAAACAGCGTCATGAGTTCCGTCCGAATCATGGCGGGACCTATGGGACAGACTGTTTTACGGATGCCGACGGGTACTTTATACAGTATATGGATGAGCCAGGGTATTATACATTGTCTGTAGAATATAACAATCTTTCTGCAGGAACGGGTCCATTTTTACTCAAAGATGATGTGCAACCTGAGGAGATTGTCTTAATGCTTGAAGGTAAGCCAATTGCGGTCGAACCACCCCCCGATAGTATTGAAGCCCCTGGTAACATTAGATTCCGTGAGCCAGTTGGGCAGGCACAAGGCACTGCCTCTACAAAAAGTGTATGGGTGATTAACCCCGAAAATGGCCACGCTTACAAAAAGATTCAGTGTAAGGATTGGCACGATGCGCACCGCCAGGCTATTGAGGAAGATGCGCATCTTGTCGCCATCAACGATGAAGCAGAGCAGCAATGGCTTGAAGTAGTTTTTACGCACAAACCCTTTTGGATTGGGCTTACCGATATGGAAAAAGAAGGGGAATGGCGATGGGATAGCGGCGAACCCGTCACCTACACCAACTGGGTAACCCATGAGATGCACCCTGACATGCTTACTGATAGCGAAAAGGACTATGTTGTAGTCACTTTTAGACAAGGTGAATGGCAGTCTGTCGGTCCCGAAAGTCTATTTTGGCGAATGGCACGACAGGCAATCTTAGAAAAAGATGGATTGGTTTCTACGATACCGGCGGCACCAATGTTTGAGGATAGGTAGATTGTGTTTATGTGCTTTGCCGCGCGAGGTTTGAAATTGTGCTATTCAAGCACAATTTGTCTTGTTAGCCCTGAAAGTCCATTTTGGAGGATTATTCGTAGGGCAATTCTCGAAGCGGATGAATTCCCTGCCGAGCCACTAGCAGGGGAGTAGACACGGCTGTTACGGAAAACGGACGAATTTCCATACCTGCCAGTACGGTATTCATCATGACGAGAATAGGCTTCCGCAGTAGGCGCAAGCGTGCAGTTCAACATCACCACTAAACGTTTCACGTTCGGGAACGAGGTAGTTCTCGTGGATTGTGACGCAATTAGAGTTTTCGCACGAATGCTCCGCTACAACGATGTTTCGCTGAGGGGGTTGTGTCAAGATCAATTGTTCCAGTCCCATGAGACTGGCAATCAGTGCCATGCGAATGGGGACAGCATTGGCAGATTGCTCAAAATAGGCAGCACGCGGGTCATCGTCCAACTCATAGGCGAGTTCGTTGACGCGCGGCAGTGGGTGCATAATCATCGCGTCCGGTTTGGCGTGTTTCATCACCGCGGCATTCAGCAGATAACTCCCGCGCGCTGTCTCCGCATTTAGATTGGGCGGGAGCCGTTCCTCCTGAAGGCGATTGACGTAGATGACATCTAGCGTTTCGATTACCTCTGTGATGCTTTCTACCTCAAGGGGTTTCTGCCCGTGGTGCTGCGCCAACCGTGCCAGTACCCACGGCGGCATCTGGAACCCATGTGGCCCGATGTGAACGAGTTTTCCGCCGAATCGCGCAACTGCGAGGGCGAACGAGTGCGCCGCCCTGCCGTACTGAAGATCCCCGCAGATACCGATGGTTAGTCCTGCCACTTGCGATTTTCGCCGAATAATGGTATACAGGTCAGCGAGTGCTTGTGTAGGATGCGCGTGGCTGCCGTCTCCGCCGTTGATGACCGGAATATTGGCATAGCGTGCCATGACTCGCGCCGAACCCGCCCAGTTGTGCCGGACGACGATGAGGTCAGCATAATTCGTGACCATCCGTGCGGTATCGGCGAGGGTTTCGCCTTTCGTAGCGGAAGTCCCCTGCGGGTCGGCGAAGCCGAGGGTGCCACCGTTGAGCCGTTCCATCGCGCTTTCAAACGAGAGCCGGGTGCGTGTACTCGGTTCATAGAACAGCGTCGCCAGCAATTTACTCCGACAGATGCCTGCCCACGTCTCCAATTGCGACTGCATCCCTGCCGCCAGCCGAAAAATCTGTTCAATCTCAAAATTCGACAAATCGTCAAGTGTTACCAGATGCCGCATTTTCCTCCTCTGGGGCGTATTGTCAGTGTACCTTCTGACTTTGCCCGCGTTCTATTTGCTAAGAGACTGCATGAACGCTTCCAGGCTTTGTGCTTGAGGGGCTGCGAGTAGTAGCTGCTTGAGGTGTTGCAAATCGTCAATAGTCTCAAGGGCCGGCTTTAGAGCTTGCACGGCATCAGGTTGGAATTGCATTCCGAGCAATGCCATGATGTTTTCGATGGTGCCCTTTTTTTCACCCCGTTTGATACCTTGTTCGAGCCCTTGTTCGAGCCCTTGTTCGAGCCCTTGTTCGAGCCCTTGTTCGAGCCCTTGTTTTTTTGCCTCTTGGATGTAGAGTTGGAAAAAAGGAGATTCTTGCATGATGCCCTCCGGTAAAAGTCGTTTAATCAATTGTGGGTCATAAACCAAACCGCCCAAAACACCTAGTGCTGCCAGTAAAGTATCCCTGGTATATCGGTCCGCCCCCACTGACGCTGTTACGTCAATACATTTTTCCAGCCAGCGGTTCGGGTCTGTTCCTTCCGGGGGTTTCATCAGCGGCGTAAAGGGCAGTAATCCCGGTGCCTGCATTTCCAAAATTGATTGTCCCTCTATCTCAATCAGTCTTATCACCTTGTAGCGTAATGTATACTCGTAACCGGCCTCCTTGTAAGCATAGTAGCCTTTATCATTTCTACCCGCCTTAGGATGTAGATAGAGGACGTTGGAATAGACACGCATCTCGTGTAGATGAATGAGGAAGCCGTTATAGCCTGCAACGCGGCTCCACATCGGTTTCCTACTGTTGTCTGCTTGTACCTCGGTATGGAGTATCGCTGTTTCGTTTGGGAGCTGCACCTTCAAAGTGCTATCATTTTGATGTGTCTTGATCGTTGGCTCCTCGGTTTCAAGTCTTTCTAGCACTGTAATATCTGAATGTCCTACCATGAACTCTGCGAATTCTTGTGAGTATTCAAGCATGACATATTTGGCTGCATTATCATAGTGTTGTGCCATATTGTTATTATACACCGGATTGTCAGGAAATATCAACTTTTTTCATTAGTGATTATGAACCCACCTGCAAACTCCCCACCAATTCCTTGATTGATTTCATGTTCGCCTGCTTGAGATAGGCAGGGATGCCTTTTAACACTTCCATCGATGCTTGTGGATTGACGAAGTTCGCTGTCCCTACCGCCACAGCGGACGCACCGGCGATGAAAAATTCCACCGCATCTGTCGCATTCATAATACCGCCCATGCCAACGATGGGGATGGAGACGCTTTTGTAAACCTCCCAAACCAATCGCAACGCCACCGGCTTTATTGCCGGGCCCGAAAGCCCACCCGTCACATTTGCGAGTTCCGGGGTACGCGTCTCTGCGTCAATCGCCATGCCGATGAGCGTATTAATGGCAGAGAGAGCGTCTGCACCGGCATCTTCAACGGCGCGCGCAATAACGGTAATATCTGTGACATTCGGCGATAACTTCACCAGTAACGGCAGATGTGTCTTTGCACGTACTGCTGTGACCAGGTGAGATGCCAATTCTGCATCAACACCGAAACTCATACCGCCGCAGTCTAGGTTCGGACAGGAGATATTAAGTTCTATCCCAGCAACGCCATCTGCCCCGTTTAGCTTCTCACTCACCGTCACGTATTCTTCCACCGTTTTGCCACAGACATTGACAATCACTGGTACATCAAAATCGCGGAGGTAAGGCAATTTTTGTGTAATAAAGCCGTCTACCCCGACATTTTGTAGCCCAATGGCATTCAGCATACCGGACGGGGTTTCCATGATGCGCTGCATCGGATTGCCGGGCCACGGTGTGCTCGTAACGCCTTTGACGACAACCGCACCGAGTCGGTTCAGATCCACGAAATCCACGTATTCACTGCCGTAGCCGAAGGTCCCAGATGCTGTCATGACAGGGTTTCGCATCTGTATCCCGCCGATATTCACGTTGAGGGACAAGTCTGTTGTATCCATATAAGGAATGAGCCATGATAACATAAGTGCTTGGGAATGTCAAGTTTTTCGTATGGTTTCAGTATAAACAGTGTCTGATATTTTTTTATGGCGTGGGAGAGCTCGTCGGAGGTGTCTGATATTTCATTAGAGAAAGTGTCTGATTGTCATTGTCATCTTCTTTGAGTCTGCGGAGGCCCTCTTTGGGCCCGTAGCGATTCAAAGTTTGCATGGCACGGTTGAATTGCTCTGGTGAAAACCGTTCGCGAGTGAGTAATTTGGAGAGTTCTAGTTCAGAAGGTGTGAAGGGCTCCGAGGTTAACTATCACAACGACACATTTCACTTGCCACTTCCCATGCCGCGTCACACGCTATCGAATATAGAAGACACTCAATAGATAAGAATGAGTGGTTCAAGCAGTCATAGTCATCGAAACATTAGTGCTCCTTTTAACCGCCACAATGGGAGTCAGAATCATTTTCATCTAATCTTCGGACTAGAAACCCCCTCCTTCAGGTGGGGGAGGAAAGTCCGCTCCTTGTCGTAAAATAAATTTGACAAACGATGCATTTTGTGGTATACTTGATGTATCGCGTTGGGAAGCATGTATAGCGTTACCTCTCGGTAACGTGCTTCCCTCCCACTATACAGGGGATAAAAGCGCGACACGCGACAACCATGAAACGCACCTTTAAATATCGTGCATATCCAAAGCCTGCACAAGAGGCCTGGCTGTTTACGGAATTGCGACATCAAAAAGAACTGCAAAACTACATGCTCCAGATGCGTTCCCAGATGTGGGAATACGGGAGTATCTCCGTCTCGCTTTATGACCAGATTAACCATCTGGCACATTTGCGTCAAAACAATACGCATTACAGCGAGCATGCCCAGGATATGCAAGTTTCCACTATCAAACGTGTCAACGTAGCCTTCAAACACTTCTTCCGTAGGTGCAAAGAAGGCACTGAAAATAAGGGCCACCCGAACTATAAGAAATCTGTCCGTTCGTTGACATGGTGTCTGCGGAAGTCCAAAGGCGTTCGTCAGAACCCGATACAGAAAACAAACGCGCGGCACAATCTGTTGAAAGTGCCTAAACTCGGTAACGTTGCCATCCGTCAACACCGTCCACTCATCGGAGACCCGAAAGAAGTCACGTTGAAGAAGACGGCTCGAGGAATGTAAGAAATAAAAAAGTTGCTTGCTGATCACGCGCAACTTGGTATGCTTTTATCGTAGTTGATGTGCCAGACACGGTGCCTTGTGTGCCGAAGTCCGCTTGTGGTGTGGATGTCGGCACACAGCATTTTCTGACAACTTCAGATGGTGAAACAATCTCGAATCCACGCTTTTATCGACAGGCAGAACGTAAGTTGGCGACACTGCAACGTGCTTTGTCTCGTAAAAGATACCGAAGTCACAGATGGTATAAGGCAAAGAAAGCACTGGCTATCCTTCATGATATTGTTGCCTGCCAACGTCTTGACTTCGTTGCAAAGACAGCATACTATCTTTTCCACCACAAGCAGGTTGATGCCGTGGTTGCTGAAAACCTGAAGCCGAGCAACATGGTGAAGAACCGACACCTTGCAAAATCCATCTCTGATGCGTCTTGGGGTATGTTCTTCGAGTGGTGCCACTGGGTAGCCAAGCGGGACGGTAAACATTTCCATCAGGTGCCTGCCCACTATACCAGTCAAACATGCTCGAATTGTTGCCAACGTTTGGATACAAAAATGAAGTTGTCTGAGCGTACGTTCCATTGTAAAACCTGTGGATTCAAACTTGACCGCGACCACAACGCGGCGTTAAACATTCTAAACAGGGCGGCTTGCGCCCTTCGTGGAGAGATATGGGATACCATTCTCTGTGAAACGAGAAACCCGTTGTTACAACAGGCTTGCTGGGGTTAGTCCCAACAAGCCCCCGACTTCAGTCGGGGGGACTTGACAAGAAACTCCCTTTTATTTTTCCTCATCTGTGAGAAACGTTTCAGGATCATACCCAGCTGTCTCCATCTCAACAAATTTTAGATGTGGATACAATTCCTCTAGCCGCCCCGATAGCATTTCCTCGGGCGTAAAACCGCGGTCATGTGTTCCAAGAACAGATCCTGGATAACGAATGGTACGGGGTCCATCGGGTCCCCCAACAATCTCGTCATCCCACTCAACATAAAGTACATCTGGATAGAGTGGATAGACTCTGCGGTTATTGTCTCTAAAGACACCGTTTAGAAAACCACGTTCTCCTTGATTCCAGAGTTTGATGAGAACGCGATAGATCATCTCGTGATCGTGCATGTCGCCCTTCTGATAGTTGGGAAAATCCACCCATACAGGGGTGAGATTCTCCGGAAAATCTGCGGGGACTTCTGGAAAATCCCCGGCGGTGTTTTCTTCCGTTGTTTCATCCGGTAAGAAGGCATCCGCGAAGTCAAGCGTCTCGATGTCGTGGGGTAACGCCTCGGTCTCATAGGACATCGGTGTGTCCGTGTTTTCATCCGGCGTGTTCACAAGAGCAGGGGGCTTGTTCTTTGTCGGAACGTTCGCCGTTTGTGCCGGGCGTGTCGCGTTCTGTTTTTCGAGTGCCTGCAAAAACCGGTCATGCCGTGCCATATCGCTTTCAGTGGTGCGTTGAATATGCCAACTATACAGCAGGCTACCGCCGACGCATAACAGAAAGAACGCGAGACTTCCTTGGAACCCTCGATTGGAAAATAAATCACGGTACATACGATAACCTCTCTCAGAATGTGTCAACAAAAGAACGTGCACATTTCTGCCATGTTTGTAAAATTCTACCAAAACCGCATCTTTTTGTCAAGAGTTTGGTTGGAGAAAAAAAGCGTCACTGTCATCGCCAAGGTGCCTGTTTGTTGGCGGGCCTATTCATTGTGCCAGAGATAGGAGCTGCCGTTGCTGGTGCATCCGCCGTTGCCGTTGGAGCATTTGGTAAATGAATTAGTTGCTAAAGCAACCGTAAAAGTTGGGTTTTACGGAAACCAAGTCTTTTTGATAATATCAATATATTACTTTTTTATGACAAAATGACAAATTTGTTACAAGGTATGTAGATGGCGTGTTTTCTGTGCGAAGGTGTTGTCTTGCCTATGTTCTTGCACCGGACCCATCCTTTTTCGAGGCATTACCAACTCAGATAGACGACGCGAAAATCGAAAATCAACCCCAAAATGCTAATCACGGAGGCAACTATCACGTCCCCGATGACTAACCCGATGAAAAACGGAATAGAACGCCGATATAACCGGACACCTCCCGTTGAGAGGAGGATGCGTTTAACCGTCCAACTGATTAAGAGCGGAAACCAAAGTCCGGTAAACGTCCACCAACTTGAAACAACATAGCCGACAGGATGTAGGGGCCACTGAATGAACCGCCATCGCAATAGCAGGAGGCTGACAGCGAAGGCAAACCCACCTGCGGTATAGAGTAACCCACTGATGCTCGTTTCGCTGGGGTTATAGAGCCATCCTGCGAGTCGGTTGAAAGCGGCGCGGGCATACCACGAACGTGCCTGCTCTAAACCAACCTGGTAGGAGAGATGCAGGTGTCCCCACGCCGCTGACAGCGCGCCTACGAAAATCGCAATTGCCAATACCCATAACAGTTGCGTAGGATTAAAACGGGTTTGATGCGCGAGTTTGAGAGCTTCTAGTTGATGCGGCATCGGATGTGCGCGGTAAGAGAGGTGGTTCAGCCAGAAAAATAGCGACATCACCGACAGATTGCGATTGCCTATGCGCCGTGTGCCGAGTGCATCTGTTAAGAGGAGATCTGGACCGGCGTTGTAAAGGTCATGCGCCGGCGGGCCCAGTTCGGCACGAATGCGGGTGATTGTCACCGACATCGCGAAATAGAGTGCGAAGAATAACGTTGCAAACCAGAGCGACATCCCTGCCTTCAGGCAGAACGCTATGATTAAGATAAAGCCAACGCACGCGCTAATTCCTGCCGTTCTGTAGTGTAACGCTTCCCCTTCGTCATTAGAGGGAGGCGCGCTTCTACTGAAAACGGTTTTTAACACTACCTTGACATGTGTGCGGCCCATCCACAGTGTCCAGAGAAATAGTGCCATCCACACGCCTCGAATTTGTGCCATTTCCCGTGGAAATCCGATGGCCCCTCGCCATCCGAAGCCCTCGCCAATAATCCGTTCAAAGTGCCAAAACAGGTGAAAGAACCAGCACGAAAATCCCAAATCAAGCGGAATCAGGAAGCCTACGCCGATTGCAAACGGGAAGAAACTGATGCGGAAGCCGGGATTATTCATTGCGCTCCACGGCTTTTCGGCGAGGCGGAATCCGTGATAAAGCGGAATTTTAGGGAAAACAGGATCGATTTGGTGTAAACTATAAAGAAGGTTCAGTACAGCCGCGATGCTTAAGCCAACGGTCATCATCCGCTTATTGAAAAACAGATGTGGCGTAGTTCGCAGGGCACCTCCGTTTGAAGCGGCTCGTGTGATTTCATAAGGAAGTTGTGCGATTGGATAGGTGAGTCTTTCGTGTTCCTGCCACTGTTTTCGTAAAAGCACATTGAGGCAGAGCATCGTTCCGCCGATGACGAGGCAGAAGCCCACCCATATCAGCGTCGGTACCAGCCATGCCTGAATATGTGCTTGCAGATAGAGGGTAGATTCGCCTTGATAGAAGCCTCTCAATATTTCCTGCTGGTTTCCGGCGACGAGCCACTCAGGCAGATGCTGATGAAAGAGTTGTGCCCATTCGTTTTCGGTTGTAGCATACCAAAAGCCGTTGCCCATCAACGGAATCAATACTTGCACCATGTCTCGCCCCGCGAAAACGGAGGCTTGGCACAGCATCGCATAGACGCTCAGCAGTTCGCTTTGGGTAAACGCCAGGGTTGGCCGCAAACGGCGCAACAATGCACTGAGTGCAATGAGAACAAGCAACGTAAACAACACATTGAAGAGCAACGCCAAACTAGTCGGGCGGTTGGAATCCCAGATATAACTGAGATGTAGAACCCAGTAGCTGTTAAAAGGAATGAGGATAATGCCAATTAAGGTTGCGCGTAGTGTGATAGGACTTTTTGAAAGGTGCTTCATAGCGGGGAAAGAAAGATGTTAATGGCGGTATTTAGTCTCGTCGTTTTAATTATGATATGTGGCGGTGTGTTGCTTGCACGTCTGGCAACTGGCACCAAATCCCAAAGTTCGTGGATGTGGGGGTGTCTCATTCTCATCCTGCTGATTTGTATCCCGCTTTTTCTGTTAGGAATCGGTGTGTGGCTCATTTTCCTTTCGGATATCAGGATGCCTGCGATCGGTTTGGGTGCTGTCGTACGGTTGAATCTGAACCGTTTATCAGTTTAGCAAGTGGATTTCTGATTGTAGGGGTAGTTCTTGTGCCTACCCTGTGTTCCTCTTATCAGTTTAGCAAGTGGATTTCTGATTGTAGGGGTAGGCCTTGTGCCTACCCTGTGTTCCTCTTGGGCGTGTACGCCGCAAATTGGTGTATCCTACAAGTCATGGGAATTAAGAAGCATCTTCTGGTGTAGATGTTGATTGGGTGTCCAAGGTTTTGCCAGCGATGTAGAGGAACCATAAGGTTAGCCCAATTGCAATGACAATCCACAGTGCACCCCAAGCCTCTGTCGGGATATTTGTTATTTCTGCCAGCATCCGCGCATCGGAGCGCAAATGGGCTCGATCTAACACATCGCTCTTGATGTCAAGAATCGCATAGAGACAGCTCGTCACGCCAATAATGCGTAATATCCAATCGTTGATGGCCTCCGGGAGGAACAAGCCAACAGCAATAAGTGCCACCCCAAAGCCGATGCCGAAAAGATAGGTGAACATGGCATTGCCAAAGCCGATTGATATAACCACCATACCGATGCCGATAAGTATGCTAATGGCTTTATCGAAGCGGGTCCGCGCCGCTAAAAGCAAAATGATACCGCCCCACATCAGACTTCCCAGGTAACCCGCGGTCAACGTCCAAAACCGCGAACCTCCCTGTGTGAGTGCATGGCCACCTTGTTGCGGATTAATCTGAATCTCAACAATACGCCCCCCGGTTACAACCGCGGCAAGCCCATGGCTGGCTTCATGCATGAACACAACAAAAATCTTAAGGGGGTACATAAACATGGTATTCCACAACAATCCGATACCGATAAAAATTAGAAGCAGGGCAATATAACGTTTAAAAAGTGTTAACATAATTCCTCACGAGGTTACTGTAGGCTTTGCAGCGTGTTGTGCTTTCCTTAGCAAATTTTCGTTAATTAGGTTTCTGCTCCGATTTTTCCAGGTGGTATCGGTTTCCCCTGCAAAGCAGGGGAAAATACCCATAGCGCAAAGGCATTCATCATCCACTCTGGCCTTATCGGAGGAAACCGGCCAATTGATGAAAACGCCGCAAAAACGGAATGGCTCTAGCAGATTTTGCTTGAATCTTGATCCCAGAATCTGTTATAGTATACCATAGGATATATAAAATTAACAACACTAAACAACTGCGGCGTATTTCGCCCAAGTTGTGAATTTTAATGAACAACTTTTTTATTTCTTACTTATGCGACGTGCATTCGCTAGGAATTTCTGGTCTCAGAGAGGCCAGCATGATTGCACCAGGCTCGCTTCTATGCGTTAATTGGTAAGAAATGCTTTCGAACCAAGAAGAAACCCGATTTTGACACTGGTATAATACCCCTGCTTTGCAGGGGCGAATACCACCTGGAAAAATCGGAGCAGAAACTGAATTGATGAAACCTTTTATACTCGCATCGTGCAAGGTAAAAAAAAATGAACACGTTCGGTCACCTTTTTCGGATTACGACTTGGGGCGAATCGCACGGCGGTGCTGTCGGGGTTGTGGTTGACGGATGTCCACCGCAAATCGCCCTAGATATATCCGCAATACAATTTGAACTCAATCGCCGGAGGCCGGGGCAAAGCTATCTCACGACACCACGTCGGGAAGGCGATGCCGTTGAAATCCTTTCAGGTCTATTTGAAGGCAAAACGCTCGGCACCCCCATCTCTATGCTGGTCTGGAATAAGAATGCGCGCCCTTCAGACTACAAACATCTAAAAGATGTATACCGTCCGTCACACGCAGATTTTACGTATCAACAGAAGTATGGGATACGGAATTGGCAGGGCGGGGGAAGGGCGAGTGCACGGGAAACCATCGGCCGCGTTGCTGCCGGGGCGATTGCGAAGCAAATCTTACGTGAGACATCTGGAACTGAGACGCTTGCTTATGTCAAACAGATTCATACGCTGGCAGCCGAGGTGGACACAAACAAGGTAACGCTTGAGCAGATAGAAGCCAGTCCCGTGCGGTGTCCGGACCCGAGTGTTAGCCCGGAGATGGCAGAACGGATTGACCGGGCGCGGCGCGACCGCGACTCACTCGGCGGCGTTATTGAGTCCGTTGCCCGTAACGTCCCTGTTGGGCTCGGTGAACCGGTCTTTGACAAGCTCAAGGCGGATTTGGCGAAAGCGATGATGTCTCTGCCCGCAACGATGGGGTTCCAAATCGGATCCGGATTTGACGGTACCACAATGACAGGCGCTGAACACAATGATGCATTTTATGTAGAAAAAGAATCGGTAGGAGGGAATTGTAATCCCGACTCTTCCTTGCGGCGTAATTCGCCCATAAGCGACGTGCATTCCGGGCGAATCCGCACCCGCACAAACAATTCCGGTGGTACGCAAGGTGGGATTTCAAACGGAGAAAATATTGTGTTCCAAGTCGCTTTCAAACCGACAGCGACGATTGGCAAGGCGCAGCAGACTGTTGATATTCACGGGAACGAGGTGGCGTTGGAGGCAACCGGACGCCACGATCCGTGTGTGTTGGTGCGTGCCCCCGCGATTGTGGAAGCGATGGCCGCGCTTGTCCTCGCTGACCATCTCCTTCGCCAGCATGCAAAGCTGAAAATGTAATATTTTGTCTTTCCTTTGGCAGGATGGGTGTGGCAATGCACTGTAGCTCTCGTCGGAGGTTTTTGCTGCAACTGATAAGAAAGAGCAGAACTGTGGGGTGCTGGTTTTTCTATATCAAAAAAGATTGATGAGAACGTAACATGGAAGGCCAAACAATTATAACCACACACGATATCGATGAACTGTTTATTTCTACAGTTGTTCGACTGATTCAACGGCGGGCCTTCCTGAACCTCCGAAATATTATTGCCAAAACACATTCAGCCGACATCGCTCGCTGGTTTCCTCGTCTCC
Source organism: uncultured Poribacteria bacterium (assembly GCA_958295855.1). Lineage (GTDB taxonomy): Bacteria > Poribacteria > WGA-4E > WGA-4E > WGA-3G > CATQHH01. The sequence goes on from OY282383.1 coordinate 4,929,879, forward strand.
GTACGGAAGCAAAGCGGAGTCTCTTCCAGATTCTGGTCGAGGAAAAACGAATGGGGGAGGTTCTACGAGAGCTGAACAGCGCGGATATCGGCGAGTTCGTTGAAGGAACAGAGCCGCCTGTTGTTGCAGGTATCTTGCACACGATGCCTGCAGATGATGTGACGCGCATTCTTTCTGACCTGCCTGTAGAGAAAAAGGCGGAACTGCTTAATCTCATTGAAGGTGCGACTTCTGCGGATGTTGAACGTCTACTTGAATATGAGGAGAAAACCGCAGGGGCGATCATGACACCGAACTTCTTCGCATTGTCCGAAAAAACGACAGCCGCTGAAGCCACGGAGTGTATCCGAGAACTCGCCGACATTGAGATGGTTTTTTATGTCTATGTTGTCGATGAAGAAAATAAACTGAAAGGAGTATTATCATTACGACAGTTGGTAGCAACAAAACCCGATACGCCGCTCAAGGATTTGATGACTTCGCACCTCTATACCGTTCACACGGACATGCCACAAGAGGCGGTGGCACGTGCGGTGGCGCGCTATAATTTGCTGGCTATCCCCGTTATCAATAGCATCGGGCAGTTGGTAGGCATTGTTACGATTGACGATGTCGTCGATGTCATTCGAGAAGAGAATACCGAGGATATGCTGAAGATGGCAGGTACCGGGGCGGTGGATATTACCTCCCATGCCATCTTTAGGAATACACGGGCGCGGTTACCTTGGCTGCTGGCAAGTTTCGCGGGTGGACTCCTTGCTGTCTACGTCATCGGTATCTTTGAAACACAATTGCAAGCGATTGCCGCCTTAGCTGCGTTTATTCCCATAATCATGGGAATGGGCGGAAACATTGGAACACAATCTTCCACTATCATCGTGCGCGGTATTGCTATTGGCGAAGTCAGCCTTAAGGACACTTGGAAGGTACTGTGGCGTGAGTTCAGCACGGGGGCTTTACTCGGCACTGCCTACGGGCTTCTACTCGGCGGTTTCGCGAGCATCTTTCCGCAATTTCGGGTGCATGCATGGAAACTGCCCCTTGTCGTCGCGCTCACTATCTGGGTGAATATGATGATTGCAGCAACGGTCGGGACAATCATTCCGATGTTTTTCAAGCGCATCCGAGTTGACCCGGCTATTGCAACGGGGCCGTTTGTTACCACTGCGATTGATGTCTTCGGTATTTTGGCCTATTTTTTAGTAGCGACGCTATTGCTTTTCTGATTTTTGTGTCGTGCAGTTTGGCAATAACCCCTGCTTGCAGGGGTAATAGTCAATATCGGGCAATTGTTCACGCAATGTCCACATCGGTGTAGCGGTAGGCCTTGTGCCTACCCCTAGTGGGGGTTCAGAAAATGGCGAAAGTATGGGAAATCAAGAGTAGCGCCACAGGCAAAAAGTTGGAAACCTGCGCCCGACAAATTATCGCCACTCGATTTCGAGAAATGATGTCCTATAAAGAGGGCGCAAGGGATGGCACGGATATTGAATGTGTCCACGATATGCGCGTTGCCTCGCGCCGATTGCGGGCCGCAATGGACAACTTTATGGACTGCTTTCCAAAGAAACCGTTCAAAAAACGCTACAAACATGTGAAAGCCATCACGCGCACGATGGGATGTGTGCGCGACCTGGATGTCCTCATCGCCCACTTTCAAAAGGAGTTGTCCACCCTATCGGAAGCGGAACAAGGCGACATCCAAGGATTAATCGAACACTTACGACAGAAACGGGACGAAGCGCGAAAACCGATGTTGGCACTCTTTGCAGAACTTGAGGCGTGCGATTTTGAGGAAAAGTTTTTGACATTCTTTGAGGGGCTTTGATCTGGGAATAGATCGAACGCAAAAGGAACCGGGCGGGCGGGAATGAGGCATAAAATGGCGAAAGCACACAAAATCACCGGCGTTGAGCCACAGCACAGTTATTGCGCGAATGCACGTATAATTCTCCCGCAAAAGGTTGAAGAAGTTTACATGTGGGAGACTTTTATTCGTAATCCGGCGCGGCGCGAAGAACTTCACAACATGCGAATTGCAATTAAACGGCTCCGGTATACGATGGAACTTTTTGGCGTAGTTTACAAGCCCAAAAAACGTTTCACCGAGTGCCTCGCGGTGCTTGTTGATTTGCAAGAAATACTCGGCGATGTCCATGACAGTGATGTCGTCTTGGACGTTTTAACCGATTATGCATATCGATGCGGCGATGGAGCGGCGCGGGATGCTTTAGCACCGGGGGTTGCTACGCTCATCGCCCGGACGAGGGAAACCCGAAAAGCGGATTATGAAACATTTTTGGAAAAATGGGAACACCTATCAGCAAAAGGTTTCAAACAGAAGTTGCTCGCAATTTTTGCGGCGTAATGGTATCGGTTTCCCCTGCTTTGCAGGGGTAATATACCACTGCGCCCAAGTTGCGCGTGATTAGCAAGCAACTTTTTTATTTCTTACATTTGCGACGTGCATTTTCGTTGTAATATCGGGTTTACAAAGCTCTTCTACAAGCGTTTTTTGACAATAGGTATACCACGCATTTTCAATGCGTGATGAACTGCTCTCCCGACTGGGAAGAATCAAGGAGGAAAGTTATCAGGTGTTCACCACTATTTTCAATAGTGGGAAACTTCTCGCGGTTTTTTTGACAACTGACAACTAATAAATCAATGAACACTAACGTTATCGGTGTAGATATGGGCGGTACCAAGATTCTCGCCGCCGTTGTTAATGCGGAGGGCCGCATCCTCGCCGCCGCGAAAATTCCAACGAAAGCCGACAAAGGGGCAACTGTCGTGATTGACCGGATTGCTAGCTGCATCCAAAAGGCAATTGACAAATCCCGCGTTGCCCCCGAATCGATTCAGGCAGTCGGAATTGGCGCGCCGGGACCGCTTGACCCGGGTACAGGTGTCGTGATTTTCGCACCAAACCTCGGATGGAAAGATGTTCCGCTTAAAGCAGAACTTGAAACCCGTACCGGCATTCTCACCTTTGTTGACAACGACGTGAACGTCGGAACGCTTGGCGAGCACACGTTCGGTGTTGGGCAAAACGTTCAAAATTTGGTTGGAATTTTTGTTGGCACCGGCATTGGCGGTGGCATTATTATGCAGGGTGAGCTTTTCCATGGTGCAAGCAAAACGGCCGGGGAAATCGGACATATTATTGTCAAAGCGGACGGGCCGCGCTGTGGCTGCGGCACCCGTGGCTGTTTGGAAGCTCTGGCGAGCCGCACCGCGATGACGAAGCAATTTCAAAAAGCTATCTTGAAAAAGGGAAAAAAAAGCATTCTCTCAGAACTCACCGGCGGTGAGCTTGGGTTAATTCGGAGCGGCACCTTAGCCAAAGCGATTCAACGCAAGGATAAATTAACGCTGAAGGTCTTGAAAAGGGCAACAAAATACCTCGGTGTTGGCATTGGCTCTATTGTGAACTTCTTAAATCCGGAAATGATTGTGCTAGGTGGCGGTGTTGTTGAGGCACTAGACGATACATTTCTAGACAATATCCGGGCTGCTGTGGAGAAGTACGCGCTCCCGAATACATTAAACGGTGTCCAGATTGTCAGAGCCAAACTTGGGGACGATGCGGGTATTCTTGGGGCAGCCGCGCTGGCGAGACAGCGGTTCAAAGCGGCTTAGGAGCGATGTCCGCTAAAAGGAACCGGGCGGGCGGGAGCCTTAAATTGGCAGGGAAAGGCCAAGGTCAAAAGGATAGCAGAGGGGACAGATGGAAGGAAAGGAACCGGGCGGGAGCAATTTTCCGGTCTTCCACCCTTCCAGAAACCTGTGTTACTGCAACCATACAAAAATTTGATTTTTGTAGGAGGGGGAACCGATGTTAGTTGATGATAAGAGGGAAGAACACCGGATGATGATTTTCGGCAACGACAGCCACATTGTCCAAGACCTATTAATTGTCGAAGATGACACAAAGCGTGAAGGGATATTGGCACAGAAGGTTCACGAAGATTCCTATACCGTGACGTTATATGTGTTACTCAAGGATTATGGACTTACGCCAGTGTTTCGCATCAAGCCGCGAATCCGGTTCCACCGCTCTAACTACGATAACCTCTCTTCGAGTGCACCGCTTCGGTATAGCCTTGACGACATCATTCATTTCGCAGAACTCAAACAGGGGACGGATCTAACCGAAAAGATTGACGATGCCAAACTGGCAGAGATACTCGGTGACGCACCGACACTCGCCGATATGACAGATGATACAGCCTTGCAGTTTGTCTCTCAGCGGGATGTCTCGCTACGGAACCCACCTTTCAAAACCAAAACCAAGGTCTTTGGAAAAGGGGAAGGCGAAGGTGAAGAGGAAGGGGGTATTCCAATAGGAAAGTTCCTTGATGCGCTCAATCACCCACAAAGCACGGAGCGGATTTTCAAACAGTTTACGCGAGGGAGCGAGTTTGCACGCGATTTGCGCGAGACTTTAGCACCTTTTGAGGATTTTGAATTTCAATTCGGGCTCTATTCTCGATATGAACGGCGCGATTGCATCTTGGCTAACGACAATCCCGATGGGAGTGGCGGATATCGCGCAACCTTTGACCCGTGGACAACTCTCGGCTACATTCGTACAACAGCGGATACCCAGCAATTCCAAATCCTTGCACACGAACGGGGCACCCGATGGGAGCATAAAATTATGGTAGAGGAACTGGATGCACCGACGCTTGAACGACTCTCTGCAGAAATTCGGGGGCTTCGCCGGAAATACCTCATTGGACGCATCTTATCCAAAAGTCAGACAGCATTGACAGGCTTAGCCAATCTCCGTGAATCACAACTGAATCTTACCACCGACTTGCCTATAGGCTATCAGCTCAGCCTGGAGATGCAACTCCCTGGCAAGCGATTTTCAGTTATAGCACATCGTCGAAAGTTGCGTGAAGCGTTTAACAACACTGCCACATACCAACTGCATCCGCTCAACGGGGAGATTGTTGAAAGACACCGCAACTTGGCAAAAGGTATCCGAGACGGCGTTGGCTGGACGCTCGATAATGTCGATCTGCTCACAGGATTACCGCCCATGCAGGAGAACGATGAGGGATTTCTTATCAGCAAAACGCCCCCTCAAAATAGGTTTGTTGTCCGTTCAGCCCAAGAGCTTCGCGAACGCCTCCCTAAAAACGGGTTTGAGAAGTGTTGGAATGAAACAATCGATGCAGGCGGCTATACCGTTCTGAACCAACCCAGCGGCAGGTGTTATACTGTGAGTTATGGGAGAAAAGCGACTGGCAGTATTCACGAGAACAATATCACCGAACAGCAGACAACGCACTATTTGTCTATTGAATACTTGGGGATAGTTCCGGAGGCCTCGGTTGATTTACACAGTAAGCTTCCGGAAGCAGCACTCCCAGGTTTTTTTGACAGATTTTTTAAAAGGAACCGGGCGGGCGGGCCCGTGCCACCTTTCTTCAGGCACCTGATTCAAACCGAAACCGAGGTCATCGCGGAAATGAAGACGCTCGCGCGGTATTGTAAAGAGAAACTGGCGATTCCGTAAGGAGAAGCGACGAAGATGGGTGTCTTGTCTGCCATATCGCAGAAATCACTGACATTGTCGGGTTTCATCGGAATTCTGTTCCTGAACTGCGAGCTGCTTTTGAAGAAGCCGTAGAGGATTATCTTGAGATGTCAATCGACAAAAGATCAGAAATCTCCGACGAGAGCTGCCACAACGTCATAACTACACCCCAAACTATTGGAACTAGGCAAGGACAAAAGATCGGAAATAACCCACAATCATCGGCGCGTTTGCAAAACGGGCCTATTGAAATGCGTTTGATTGCGAAGGAGAAACCCAAAAATGCATGTTGCTTATGGGCGCAGAAAAGTCCTTATCACCGGAGCCTCCGGCTATATCGCCGGGCGGATGCTCACCGAATTTCGTGACCGTTATGAACTCGTGCTGCTGGATGTGAAAACCACAAATCGGCAAGGACAAGAGGTCGAAGGCATTCAGATTGCTGAACTCACCAACCCCGACCGGGACGCATATCGACACTATTTTGAAGGCGTTGATGCAGTCGTCCACTGTGCATTTAAGGGCGGCAGTTTTGAGAACGAACTCGCCAACGTGCAGATGGCATACAACCTTTATCAAACTTGCGTTGAAACCGATGTCCGGCGCGTTGTCGTGTGTAGTTCTAACCACGCTGCCGACTATTATGAACGTCTCATCTGGGCAGATAAGTGGGATGTGGTAACCCCAGAGATGCGCCCGTTATCGGATAACTTCTACGGGTGGGCAAAAGAGGCTTATGAGCATCTCGGTTTTGTCTTTGCCACTGGGCATGTTGACGATAAGAAGCTGCAGAATGTGCAGTTACGCATCGGCGGCCCGCGGGAGACGGATATGGAGAATTCTTCGCCTGATGATTTGAAAGCGATGCACCGCGGGCTTGGCGCGTATTTGAGCGTCCGGGATCAGGTTCAACTCTTCGTCAAGAGCATTGAGACAGAGAATATAGCGGACGAAAATGGGATCCCGTTTCAAATCTTCTACGGCATTAGCGACAATTCGCATAAGTTCTGGAGTATCGCCAATGCGCGGCAGGTGATAGGCTATGCGCCGGAGGACGACAGCCAGCTCCGTTTTGCCGCTCGGTTGGCAGAATTGTTGCAACGGGCGAAAGAATTGTAGAGGCAGGCACAAGGCACTGCCCCTACAATTCCGCGAAATCCGCCTAATCCGCGATTCAGACACGGGATGGCCTGCAATTCCATACAAAGGCTTAAGCTTCGCGAACCAACGGATGTTCGCGATTTGTAATCGGAAAGGGGACACGCCCCCCTGCAAGTTGAGATTCATAAGCCCCGAGAATCATCTCTAGTGCAGCGACAGCGTCTTCGGCGGCAGAGATCGGTTTCCGGTCGTTCTCAATCGCATCAATCAGGTCTCGAATTGCGAGTTCGTTACCCTTAAAGAAAGGTGTGTCGTCCAAGTCGATGGCTTCCCACGCCTGCTCTGGATTTGAAGGGAGCAAAACCGGGTACGGGTAAACCATAAGCCGGTTGGCAACATCGCCGCGGAGCGAAAAAATGCCTTCGCTGCCGACGATTTCCATGCCGTATCTGCCTGTGCCCGCCTGGTCCTTTCGGGAGAGAAAGAAACCGGAAACGCCGCTCTTGAAAGCGAAGTAGCTGTTGACACAATCGCCTGCGACCGGCCCGACAGGTTCTGTCGGCTCGTGAGCATCCCCGTACGCGACCTCTTTGCCATTTGTCGTGACGTGGGACTGCATCCACGCGACATCGCCGGCGAAGAAGCGCATCATATTAAACGTGTGGGTGCCAAGGGTAATCATATCCTCACCGCCGCCGCGTCTGTCCTGCTTACCGCTGGCATAGATGGCTTGCACGGTGCCAATTTTTCCATCGTCGAGCATCCGTTTGATGGCGTGCGTCGCGGGAAGGTAAACCGCTTGATGCGCTACGGCAACCTTTAAGCCGTGTTCTTGCGCGGTTTGGACGATTTTATCACCATCAGCAAGCGACATCGTCATCGGCTTTTCGCAGTAAACATTGCACCCTGCCTCAAGACAGGCAGTCACCATCGCGAGATGCTCTGGTACCCAGCGGGGACAGACACTCACAAGGTCCAGCGTCTCTTTTTCTAGCATGTCGCGATAATCAGCGTAGTTCCGCAAAGCCCCGGTTTCCTCCGCGGCCTTTGCTCTGCCTGTTTCACCCGGGTCGGAGATGGCGATAAATTCAACATTTTCTATCTCTTTGTATGCAATATGCAGGCCGTGTCCGAAGTTTCCGGCACCGGTGTGTCCGATTGCCGCGGCACGATACGTCTTTTGGCTCATGTGTCCTCCATTTTTGCGGTTTAATTTTTACAACTTACGCACGCTGCGGATGTTTGTGGAAGGATAGGACATAAGGAATCTACTGCCATCCTTCCAGTCGGAAAGAAGGGAAATGTGGAAGATGGGGAATTTCCCATGCTTCCGTTTTTCCATTAGTTTAGCCATACGCCTTTTAGGGATTCTAATTGCTCAGTGCGTCCGCGTGCGATGCCAATTCAAAATCCAGTTCGCTGATGCCACCCGCGTCGTGCGTCATCAGGTCAATCGTCACGCGGTTATAGACGTTAAACCATTCAGGATGGTGATTCATCGATTCAGCGATTAAAGCGAGTTGCGTCATGAATCCGAATGCTGTGACGAAAGTGTCAAACTGGAATTCTTTGTGCAACTTGCCTTCTTTGACAGTCCAATCTGCAACCTGTTTCAGTTTGCTCTGAATTTCAGCATCTGAGAGTTTTTTTGCTGCCATCACGTAACCTCCGGTTGGGGGTGGCACCTCGCTCGGGAGATTGAGGCTACCGCCTCCGTTGAAGAAACCCCTCAGTCAGGGCTCTGGGTTATCAATTGTCGAAATTTCTGCTAAAAACAGAATACCGCTGAAATTATAGTGGAAAATCAGAATAAAATCAATTAAAATAGTAGAGAGTTTAGGGGCATTGAGTTCTCCGGTAGGAGCGATCTCCGAATCGCGACGTGCCGCCTTTTAGCATCAAAAAAAACCGATTTTTCGTCATTCCTTGCGGTTTTTCGTCGTTCCTTGCGGAGTAATCAGAATGCAAGACAGGTCTAACAATGCACTGTAGATGTCGTCAGAGGTTTCTTATGCAAGTCTTGTAGGGGCAGTGCCTTGTGCCTGCCCAAGAAAAAAGAACAGTTAATTAGCAGGATTCACGCTTGTAATTCTATTTGCAATGCACTGTAGATGTCGTCAGAGGTTTCTTATGCAAGTCTTGTAGGGGCAGTGCCTTGTGCCTGCCCAAGAAAAAAGAACAGTTAATTAGCAGGATTCACGCTTGTAATTCTATGAAACCCGCTTTTGACACAAAGGTTACTACCCCCGCAAAGCGGGGGTGTATACCATTGGGAAAAAGCGGAGCAGAAACCCAATTAACGAAAACACCCTTACATAAGAAGCCGCCAGCGAGATTTTCACAGGTTTTACGACTACAGCAATCATCATAAGTGCGAAGCATAATTAAAAAGGAGAAATCCATGGCAGGTGCAACGACGCTTTATTTTCCAGAAGTAGGCCCTCAGTGGGAAGACTGGGTGCAAGTTATTAACGTGGGCACTGAAGAGGCACGTGTGACTGCGATAGCACGGCATGCCGGCAATGGGAACCCCACCTGGTCGGATGAGAAAACGATAGGTCCTTTCGAGTGCTGGACTCCAAACGTCGAGGCGATTAAAGAGAATTCTTCGATGCAATTTAGCGCGGATCAGCCAATTGTGGCGGAACGGCACATGCACTCAGGGACGAACGTTCTTGATTTTATCGGTGCGGCGGAAGAATATGAAACAGTCGGGCAGCGGCTTTTCTTTCCAGAATTGGTTTCTGGATCCCATGATTGGTTTCGGGTATTAAACGTCGGCGAAGCGGACGCGCACGTCAATGTCATCGTCCGAAACAGGAATGGGGATGTGCTGCGGCAACGCCACCAAGCTATCCGACCGTTGTGTTGTTGGGATCTCAATGAAGGCGTTATGGGAAACGTCACTGGCACGGTTGAGATGCAAAGTTCACAACCGATTGTAGGTGAACGCCATCTGCATTATCAAGGTGGAAAAACATGCGTCGGGCAATTTGGGCAGTTGATTTCGGATGCACCCCGCACGCTCTTTTTTCCCGAGGTCGGGCCCGCATGGCAAGACTGGGTTGTCATCGTCAATGTAGGAACAGAGCCATCGGAAATAACGATGGTTGCGCGTAAAGATGATAACGCACAAGTGTCGTGGACAAAAACACGTAACCCCTTAAACCCTTTCGAGTGCTGGACTCCGAATATGGAGGAGATTAACGTGAAATCCTCCGTAGAAGTACGTAGTGACCAGCCGATTGTGGCAGAACGTCACATGCACAGCGGGACCGCCATTATCGACCTGCCGGGGGCATCAGCGGAGGGCGGACATGTTGGGATCCGGCTGTTTTTCCCTGAAGTTGCGAGCGGTGCCAGAGACTGGTTCCGGTTTCTTAACATCGGAGAGGCAGATGCCTTCGTCAACATCATCGTCCGTAATCGACACGGTGATATTCATCGGCAGCTGCATCGGCAGATTAAGCCGTTCTGCTGTGCCGATGTAGATGAGCAGGCGATGGGACAGGTACGCGGCACGGTTGAAGTGCAAAGTACACAACCCATCATTGGTGAAAGGCACCTACACTACCAGAGTGGGCACAAAGGCGCGGTTGTAGGGGAGTACGGCGTGGTGATTGGAGAGTAAAAGATGGCATGGATACAGACTGTGGATGAAGCGGAAGCCACCGGCATCGTGAAAGAAGAATACGACGCAGCGATCGCACGGGCAGAACACCTTCCCAATATCGTCAAACTTTTCAGTGTGCGCCCGAAGAGCATGCGCGCATTTTTTGGACTGTACAAAGTGGTGATGCGTGATGAGCCCTCCCCGCTGAGTCGCGCACAACGGGAAATAATCGCTACCGTTGTCTCGCAAGTGAATAAGTGCCACTACTGAACGCTCACGCATGCGGATGAGTTGCGGGAACAACTCACAGATGAACAGATTGCGCAGCTGACGACGGATTTCCGGGCTGCTGATATTGACGATGCCACGAAAGCTATCCTTGAATTTGCAGTCAAGGTGACGACAGCGGCACCTTCCGTTACACAGGCAGACCTGGCGAGCCTCCGCAATTATGGACTCACTGACGAGGCACTCTTCGCTATTGTGGAGGTAGTCGGGCTTTTCAACTACGTCAATCGGATAGCAGACGCATTCGGAATTGAATTAGAGGATAGGGCGTAGCTGGCAAGCCCATACTAAGAAGATTGGAACGGAGAGATTTTGATGAACTTAAAGGAGAAGATTGCAATTGTGACAGGAGCGGGGCAGGGCATCGGTAAAGCGATTGCTCTCAGACTCGCGAACGCAGGGGCAGATGTCGCCATTCTGGATGTGAACCTGTGGGCAGCTGAAGAGGTTGCAGGCGAAATTGAGGCACTCGGACGTAAGGCACTCCCCATTCAGGCAGATGTGTCGCTGTCATCCGAGGTCGAGGATGCTGTTAGAGAGGTGATTTCATACCTTGACCGGGTTGACATTCTCGTCAACAACGCAGGAATTGCCGGGCGAACGCTTCCGTTAACCGACTTAGAAGAATCAGATTGGAATGCAGTGATCGGCGTAAACCTCACCGGCGTTTTCCTCTGCTGTAAAGCGGTGATTGATACGATGATTGAGCAGGATTACGGCAGGATTGTGAACGTTGCCTCAATTGCCGGGAAAGAGGGGAACCCGACGCTGATTCCGTATTCGGTCTCTAAGGCAGGCGTAATCTGTCTGACGAAAGCATTGGCGAAAGAGGTGACGGACTATAACATCCGTGTCAACGCAGTCTCACCCGCGGTTATTGAAACGCCGATTTTGGCAGGCATGGCACAGTCAACTGTTGACTATATGGTGAGCAAGATTCCGTTGGGACGCGTTGGGCAACCGGAGGAGGTTGCCGCTGTCGTGAATTTCTTAGCCTCAGATGAAGCGAGCTTTGTGACGGGGCAGTGCTACGATGTGAGCGGCGGCAGGGCAACGTACTAAGACACAATGTAAAGATTGGAAGTATGGAGGAAGGGAAGGGTGGACGCGTCGTGTTTCCAACATTCCACTCTTCCAATCCTCCAGCATGCCATCCTGTTACACCCTTGCTATTCCGCGATGCAATAGAGGTAGTCTGTCCCGCGCAGATAGAGTTCTGAACCTACAATTGCAGGCGAAGCATTGAAGCTCTCATCCAAACTGTTTTCCGCCAAGATTTTAAAATCGGGGGCGTGTTGGATAACGTTCACTGTGCCGTTCCGTCCAGCGATGTAAACCCGGTCGGCTGCACCAACAATAGAGGCGTAGACTCCGGAGATACCTTGTAGCCGTTCGGGTCCATAATAGGCTTCTCCCGTTTTGGTATTGAATGCGGAGAGAATGCCATCGTTCTTTTTCACGAAATAGAGTATGTCTCCATAGAGAAGTGGTGACGGGACATAAGGAGTATCGCGGTTGTGTTGCCAAACAACGGCATCGGAGTCGGTAATATCACCTATAGCGTCTGCAAGGTGTATCGCTTGCAACAGAATGCCTCGGAATCCGGTGGTGAGGTAAACAAACCCGTCAGAAGCAACCGGTGAAGGGATAGCGTTTCGCCCTAACCCTGCACATTCCCATAGAAGTTCGCCAGTCTCCAAATCATAACCGCGGCTGCGATTTGTGCCTGCAGTAATCACCTGAGGTTTTCCATCGTGTTCAACAACAATAGGAGAGAACCAGGTAGTCCTTTCATCGCGGGCGGTTTTCCATAGGGGCTCCCCGGTGCGTTTGTCAAGCGCGATGATGAAGGAGTCGCCCTCGTGGTCCTGAACGATAACAATCGTGTTGCCGTGGAGAACAGGGGAGCTGCCTTCGCCGAACTTATTGTTCTTATACATCTCGCCGATGTCCTTTTCCCACTTGACATTTCCCTCCATATCTACGCAGTAGAGGCCTCGCGAACCAAAATAGGCGTAGATGTGCTCACCGTCAGTCACTGGCGAGTTTGAAGCCATACTTGCATCTTGGTGAGTGCCTTCGTGAGGGATAATCTCCCGCAGCGTCTTTTGCCACAAGATACTTCCATCGCTTCGGTTGAGTGCAATGAGGTCGAATTTATACGTGTTTTTGGGGCCGTCTCCGCCGCGTCTTTGTTGGAAGAAACCGCTAAATGGATTGTCATCATCCGCTTCTTCAGCTTCCATTTTCTGTTCATCGCCTTTGATTGCCGTCTGGATGAAGACTTTATCTTCCCACACAATTGGTGCAGCATGTCCCATGCCAGGGATGTCCACTTTCCAGCGAATGTTTTCGGTTTCGCTCCAGGTGGTGGGTGGATTCGCATCCATCGCGACCCCGGTGGCGTGCGGCCCGCGCCAGTGATGCCAATTTTTCTCAAAATCGGTGTGTTGTGCAGCACTTGACGCGAGTGCCGCCAAAATGCAGATACACATCGTTAGAATTGCAATTCTTTTCATTATTTTAATTCCTTTGTTGTAGGGGCGAGGTTTCCGTAGTGCTCGCCAGGCTCGGTTTCTAACAGTTTTTTGAGGCGCGCGCTTTCCAAGCGCGCCCACAACGGGAAGTTTACGCTAAAATGTCCTCAATGACAAGCGGTTCTGCCAACTCACGGTTTGCCGCTTCAAGTTTTTCACGGCTCGAAACGACACACACCGCCGCTTTATCTCGGTTTTCCTCCAAGAGTTGGAGGAGTGCACGTTTTACCTCAGCGGGTGTTGCGCGACGGAGTTGGGCGTAGCGTTCCTCTCGCATGGCGCGTGTCTGCCCAGTGAGGTGTTGACTGAGTGCGCTGCTTGCAGCTTGGCTAGGCCGGATGGGTTTTTCACCATTTTTCGCCGTTGCGATAATCGCCCGGTCGATGTCTGTTTGTGTCCACTCCACCTGTTTGACGTAATCCGCTGTCTGTGCGAAGACATTGAGTGTGCGTGCGACGTGCGGGTCGCGATACGAAGCTTGATATAAGTTGGCATCAAACGGGCTATAGGTAAACCACGCCCCGTAAGCGTTGCCTTTAAAGCGGATTTCACTCATGATGTAATCAAGCCGAAGGATGTGCGCGCCGATGCTGAGCAGGGTTGAATCCGGGTGCGAATAGTGTGGTGCGGACATCACGTGCGCGCAGTGTGCAATCTGAATGGGGCCTGCCAACCCCTCGCGCGGTGGTGTATCAAAAGGTTGAAAGGCAATCGGTTCAGCATTTATAGGCTCATCGCGCATTGCATTGAGCCACTCGCCGAATCTTGCGCGCGTTGTTTCAAAAGCACTATCGGAACCTGTGAAACTCGCGCTCAACCGGCCACGATTTAGCAAGAAATCGCGAATCTGTTCAATATGACACATGAGGTGCGCATTAAGTTCGTCAAAACTACTGAGCAACGTTTCACTGCCCCGGAGTTGTGGGAGCCCAAAGACACTTTCGGCAAGGTGTGCTTGGGGGGATAACCCGCGTGCGGCGTGATGAATTGCCGTATTTGAGCCGTCGTGAATCATCTCTGTGCGGTATTCCGCGACAGATTGCACCAGCACATCGCGGAGACGTTCGGTATCGCGCGGGTTCACAGCGAAAACCACATCGTGTAGAACACCCAACGCTTCTTCCATTTTGCCATCAAGTGCTTTGAGATGAAAGCGCATGCTCTGCAACGAACGGTTCGCATCTTGGGCGTGTGTGCCGAACCCCGGCGCGCAACCAATTCCGCCGGTGACGGCCGATGTCCGTTGTGCCATCTGCTCGTAGTTCATATCGGCGGCACCGAGTTTGCTAACGGCATCGGTGTATCGGGGGAGATATGTCCAGAGGTGTGCTGGCAATCCTTTGAGGTTAAAGTCCAGCACCAGGTAGTTCACACCGTTGGCAAAGACATCGTTCCGTAGCAGGGCTCGCCCGCCAACCTCCTCAACACTTGTTGGAATGTGCCTGGGTTTTTCGGGGAGTTCACTGACTTGTAGTTGTGGAAGTTTTGCAAGTGCCTCCGGTGAATTTGGCTGTCCGTTGAGGCGTTCAAGTTCGGCAGCGTCTGCGGCAATCTGCCGCATCTGTTCATCGGTGAGCTGTGCTCGGATTCCTTTCGTGCGCGCTTCCAGGGCTGCATCCAGTTTCGCCTGCATGTTTGCATCAGGCGATAGCACACTGGTTAAACGATGCGGATTGTCGATAAGCCGCTCTCGAATCAACTCATTGAAAATTGCAGGATTCTCCTGCCACCGCTGCCGTATGGCGGAAAGGCTTTCCCCCATCTTTAAGAAGGTATCCGAGTCCTTTTCATACATCCATGCTTCAATGACGCGATAGAGCATCCGAAGCGGGAACATCGGCGAAACCTCTTGGTAGTGGTAGGTAGCTTGTTGGAACGCAGCTTCCACCTTCGCCTTGTCGATGTCAGTATCCGCGAGTTGCGTTAATGTCTCGGTTACCAATTGCGTGAACGCCTCAACGTGCTCGGCTTCGCTTCCCTTGAGCCCAACATAAAAAGTGCTGGTGGGCCCGATGGAACTGGCACCGGAGTAAATCAGGTCTGCGCCCAGTTTCGAGTCGATAATCGCTTTTCGGAGAGGTGCCGCTTCGTTGCCGAGCAGGATGCGGCTTAAAATGCGGCACAAAGCAACATCTTCCGGATCCGTTGCATCGCCGATGAGCCAACTGAGCATCAAGTACGTCTTTTCCTTAAGCGGTTCATCTGCCCCAACCGGATAGGTATCCGCCATGGTCTGCGGGGATTTCCACTTTGGTTGGTGCGTGACTTCTGGGCGGAGGGGACGTAGGGCCGCACCTTGGCCTCGCCCATAAGGAGACGCTGGAATTTTATCTAACTTATCGGCGAGGAACGCGAGATAGTCACTCGTTGGAATATCCCCGTAAAGGAAAAAGTAGCCGTTGCTGGGGTGATAATAGGTTTTGTGAAATGCTTTAAGTTGGGCATAAGTCAAATCAGGAATTGCATCCGGGTCGCCGCCAGATTCCCGTGCGTATAGCGTGTCCGGCAGAAGCCGGCGTGTCATTGAACGATACAGGCGCGATTCCGGATCGGAGAAAGCACCTCTCATCTCGTTATAGACGATACCGGTTATCTTCACATCGCCGCTCGGGTCATCGGGAGTGACAGGGGCGAGATGATGTCCCTCGCGCTTGAACGTCTCCTCTGTGAGAAGCGGGTGGAACACCGCGTCGAAGTAGACTTCTGCTAGATTAAACAGGTCTTTTTTAACGTTGCTGGCCACCGGGTAGTAGGTATGATCTGAACTAGTCATGGCGTTGATAAAGGTTGCCATGCTCATCTTAATCATCTCAAAAAACGGTTCTTTGACCGGGTATTTTTCCGAACCTGCTAACACTGCGTGCTCAAGAATATGCGGTACCCCTGTATCATCGGCCGGAGGTGTCGGAAAATTGATGGAGAAGAGGTTTTCGGTGTCGTTTGTATAGAGATGCAGCAGGCGTGCGCCGCTATGTTGATGCGCCAATTCAATCGTCACTGCCCGCAATTCGTTAATCGGTGTGACAGTTTTTACGTCAAAGCCGTGAAGTTGTTGGCCGGGGCGTAAGTCTACGTCTGGTGTCCGGGTAGTTTCCAATATTTTAACCTCCATGATTTTCATTTTCCATTAAGGGTATGTCCCCCCGCTTTGCGGGGGCAGTTTGCCTTTCGCTAAACTGGCACAAACGAGTTCTTTGTCATTTCGAGCGAAGACGTGTTTATAGGCAAACGCCGGATGTGCCCATGTAACGCCGCCTCTTCGGTTCAGCTGGTCGCGCGTCGGTTCAATCAGTTTGGCACGGCTGATGATATTCAGGCCGCCCGGCGAAAGCTCCGTGATGAGAAGCTCACCACGCTCATTGAACATCCAGACTTTATTGTCGTTTCTAACAAAATGGATGTTGCTCCAGCGCGCTTTGGGCACTGCGGAGAGGTCTTCCCAAACCCGGTCACCGTTTTCCGCATCAAGGCAGCGGAGCTCACCGTAACTATCCACGCCGTAAATATAGCCACCATCCCGAATCGGTGTCGCCATTGTAGTCTGAAGGGCATCCGTATGCTGCTCGTCTTTGCCTACGCGGTGCCATCCGAGTTCCACTGCCACTTCATTCGGCGGCAACTTCAGAAGCAGAGAACCCTCATAGAAATTTGTGAAAAACAATTCATTCTGATAGAAAATCGGGGTCGCGATGCCGATCTCCCAACGGGTAGAAGGGAACGGATAAAGCCAGTGCACCGACCCAGTTTCTGCATCGAGCGCAGCAATGTTATTGCCTGTCCAACAGATTAGGATGCGTTGCCCTGCGTGCGTAATCATAATCGGTGCCGAATAAGAGGCAGTATCGTCCACTGCTTTCCATTTTTCCGCACCCGTTCTCCTGTCAAATGCGACAATACACGCCTCCGGCTTACCACCGATCTGGACGATGAGATGCTCGCTTTCTACAAGGGGTGCACTGGCGATGCCCCAGATAGGCATCTCAATATTATACTCGGTATTGAGTTCTTTTTTCCATACGATGTCACCGGTGGCAGCATCGAAACAGTGCAAATGTCCCATCGCACCGAGCGCGTAAGCGAGTCCATCATGCACAGTCACATTTGCACGCGGTCCGGCGGCATAGTCAATCTTGTAAACGCAGTCGTAGGTGTAGGACCAGAGGGATTCGCCTGTCTCCCAATCAAAGCAGTGCACGCGTTCCACCTGTTTCGGTTTCATAAGCCTGTCAGTGACATAGACACGTCCATCAGCAACGCTCGGGCCGCTATACCCACTGCCGATAGGCACGCGCCAGCGGAGTGGAATCTCCGGGCTCTCAAATTCTTCAAGGATGCCAGTTTCATTCCATACCCCCTTCCGGTCTGTACCGCGCCACTGCGCCCATTCATCGGCGAAAACGGCTGACACAGGTGTCAGGTTTAGGAGTAGAATCGCAAACAGGACACCCAGTTTTCTAGCAAGCGTCCCGCAAAGCGGGGTTATTGCTTTCTTCGCAATGTGTTTCATAATTTTCCTTGTTGTGTCGCTTTGAAGACAAAATCTATTGCTCCAAAGAGTCGCGGCAAATTATCTAAACTGAAGTTCGTTCCGTTAATGTAAGAAATAAAAAAGTTGTTCATTGGCCATTCACAACTTGGGTGAAGGTATCGCCGAGGAGTCTCCCAAATTGCCAAAATATTCCGTCAGTAACAATACCATACACGGGGAAATCCGTAAAAGGTAGTTGCCCCGCAAGCGGGGTTATTGCTTTCTTCGCAATGTGTTTCATAATTTTCCTTGTTGTGTCGCTTTGAAGACAAAATCTATTGCTCCAAAGAGTCGCGGCAAATTATCTAAACTGAAGTTCGTTCCGTTTTGGGTGAAGGTATCGCCGAGGAGTCTCCCAAATTGCCAAAATATTCCGTCAGTAACAATACCATACACGGGGAAATCCGTAAAAGGTAGTTGCCCCGCAAGCGGGGTATCTACCCTCTGGTCATTGATTTTTTGGGCGGCGACTAATTCAGACAGACATTGGCCCCAGCCTTGCTCAAAATCATGCTTTTTCGCTTCAACTAGCATGATGAGGGGAGGGCCGACAACGGTTTTACCTAGTTCAGATTTTGTAGAGACGAAGTAATCTGGTGTGCCGCTCAACGTCTCATCGTAGGCGATGGATTTCTTTATCCAGAGTGCGTAGTTATCAACATGCCCTTTATAGATTTCCCGCAAAATCGGAAAGATAATTGCCTCACATCGGGAGGCCTCGGACGCGAAAACATCAAAGTGCTGCTGAGTAAAGGCGAATTCTTGCAGAAAATGTGCCGATGGGTTTAAATCTTCACCTTCAATGAAGTCATTTTCCGAGTACCGGATTCTGAATCTTTCTTGAACTTCAGCAATGGTTTTGAAATCACTAAATGCCATTTTTTCGTTATTCCTTGCGTAGAATTCAAGTGGCAAGACAGGTCTGACAATGCCCTATAGCTCTCGTTGGAGGTTTTTTACGCAATTCCTTCAGTTTACACGGCAAGCCGGCAGGCCATCCCATGATAGACTTCTGTGGCCTTTTTATGTTTCGTTTCAATTTCGCCGATGCACGTCGCATCTGGGCGCAGAGGATACTTGCCCCGCAAAGCGGGGTAGTATCTTATTAGCCGCAAAAGCCCAGTTCTCCCTTGTTTATCTATTATACCGAATTTATGGGTGGCTTGTCAAGGGAGTTGACAGAGCCATTTCGTTTTCGCTATAAGCAAGCGCCCCGCAAAGCGGGGTTATTGCTTTCTTAGGTTTTTATATTTGTGAAGAATAGAGAACCTGATCAAAAACCGCAATTGTTCAGTTAGCACCTACCAATATGCTGTAGCGCGCAGTCTCTATGCGTTGCATTTCCTTTGCGATGGGTTTCTAAACAAAATTATCAAGAAAAATTTGACTTTTTTTGCAAAATATGTTAAAATTGCCTTAGTTAGAGGGCGGTTTGCCTTCGGAAACCTTCTATGTCACTCAAAGAACTCTCACTTCAGTACGAATATCGCTCCGATGGGGCGAACCTTGTCAGAGACTTTTATACGCCGTGTCTGAGAAACGCCACGCGATATTGGCGAGCTGTCGGCTATTTCACCAGCGGCGGTCTTGCTCTCAACGCAAGCGGGTTGGCAACCTTTATTCGGCACTATTACCAATAGCAGCATCCCTAAAAATATGTCCACCAATATCCTACAACACTATGTCCAAAAGATGAAACGCTTGCGAGTGGATAAGGCACATGGTGCAGCACCTCATAAGCCTCTACTCCTATTAGCAGTTATTGAATTGATTGAACAAGGCCAAATTCATGAGAACAAAATAACACTTTCCCCAGAGTTGGCGGAGACTTTCCTGAAGTATTGGTCAAAAGTAGTAACGAATCGGAGGCCCGATATCACCTTACCGTTTTTCCATTTAAAAAGTGAGGGATTCTGGCATTTCCATGCAAACGCTGGATACGAAAAAGCGTTGAGCGTTGCCAGTCGAATTAGGTCGGTTTCTCAGTTTCGTAAAGTTGTTATGTATGTGAGTTTGGATACCGACCTCTTTGTTTTACTTACGAATCCCCACGATCGAGAGGTAATTCGTCAAACGCTTATCCGTTTCTATCTCCCAGATTTCAAGCAAGACGTCGAAAACCTCCTTACAGAAGGAGAGCAGATTAAAGAGCACAGACAAGAACTGCTTAGACAAGTCGAAAACGCATTTTCAGCTGAGAATCCAATAGAACCAGTCCAAGCCGAAACTCCAATTCGTAAGGCGGCTTTTCGCCAAGCAATCATGGTAATGTACAATTACACTTGTGCTGTTTGCCGGTTGCGTGTCCTTACAATGGACGGAGAAAGCGTAACAGAGGCTGCGCACATTATCCCATTTAGCATTTCAGGGAATGACGACGTACGGAATGGCATCTCGCTCTGCCAATTGCACCATTGGGCGTTTGACAGAGGATTAATCTCCTTGGGCAAAACGTATAAAGTCATTGTTTCAGAATTTATGTCCGAACAGGGACCAAGGGAGTGGTTGCTAAGCGAACTGCGTGATAAGTCGATCTTTTTGCCCGAACACGATCAGCTGTACCCAGCCCAAGATGCGTTGGCGTGGCACCGTGAGGAAGTGCTGAGGCGATAATTTGCGGGCACGGGTTATCTAATGAGTAGAGTTGAAAGGACTCAACCTGCACAACGAAATCGCCCTGCCATTTTTGAGTTGACATTCGGACGCATGTTCTGAGTGAACAGAAACGGCATCATCTATACATGGAAATGGCGAGGATATTAATTCGCCTGACAAATAAAAAAATCGGTTGAAAACCGCGCTACCGAATTACCGATGTGCGTAAGTCCTGATGTTAAAAAAAACACTATGGGTAAACCTTCCAATATGTGCTTAATTTAACAGGACCTACGCACATGTCATAATTTCCGGTAGGCGCGGTTTGTAAGCGCGGACATTCCACAAAGCGCGAGGTTGGAAACCGCACAACCCCCATATCCCCTTGACAGGCGGCTGGGGGCGGGGTGCGTAAGTCCTATTAAATAGGTAATCTGGTTGAGGAACAAAAGGTCCATTCCATAACAACGAACGGTCCTCCCGTTTCTAACGTGTGTCTTTAGGCGGACACGGATCGTTCCCGTAGCTGTCAGACTGTTGAATTTTGCCATCTTTCCCGTGGATGACCAGTTCAGTTTTCTGATTGCGGCTAACTTCCCGTCCGTACTCCCTAGCTTCTTTTTTGGTGTCAAAGTGCTTTGACGCTCTCGAAGCACCACCTCGTTTCACGTTCCAACCCCCTCCACTACTGGGGACGACGTGATGCGTTTTTCGTGACATTTTATACCTCCTTAATTCCAACAATATAGTATCATATTAAACACCATAAGTGAAGAAAAGTTGCAAGAAAATAGGGAAATTCAGTTGTCGGTTTCCTCTGGAGATTCCGGCAAAGCCCGGACTCCGCAGGGAAACCGGGGAACCTCCAAGATAAAGATGCCTTACTAGGAAATTGTGGAAACCACGGAATAACTAAATGCCTATGGTTTTTCTTTTATTGCCCTTGACAAAATGAATTTTAGATGGGATAATTAGTGTGGTTTATTTAAAAAATAAGGATGCCTTCTGCGCCGCGTTGAAGGCGAGTTGGGACCTTAACGTTTCAACGGGTACCCTCCTTAAAGATAAATCACCGCTCGATTGCCCAAAGGTGCTGCAACGATTTACGGGTGGGCTCGGACTATCCGAGGGAATCCGCTGAGAAATGCTCTGTTTGCAGAACATAGCATAACGTACTAAAAGGAGATTTACGATGGCTAAGAAAAAAGTGTTTGTGAGTTTTGACTACGAAAATGACAGGCACTATAAATCCCTGCTGCAAGCGTGGGATGCAAATAAGCAGTTTGATTTTTCATTTGCAGACAGATCTGCTAGCGAAATCAACAGCAACAATGTAGGTAGAGTCAAGGCGGGATTGACTCGGCGAATTAACTCCGCAAGACATACGCTTGTGATTGTCGGAAAAGAGGCGAACAAGCTCCACCGAGATCACAGACTAATTGGGTATCGGAATTGGATAAATTTTGAAATAGCCAGAAGCAAGGCCAATGGGAATAAACTCGTTGCTGTCAAAATTAACAGGACGTATAAATCCCCAGAGGAATTGTTAAATTCGGGTGCTTCGTGGGCAATGGCTTTTAATGAAGCTGCCATTGTAAAAGCGTTGAACAAAGCATAATAAGTCTTGGCACATTCAGTTTTCGGTGATGTTACGCGCATCGAATTTCCGAGTGCGGATCAGACAGTTCAGATCTTGCGTTACCCTACCTCCGGTACCAACGCTAGCGTTGAGAAGGTTACGGATACCGAGATGCTAAACCGGATGCGCCGACTTGTCCAATAAGTTATCATCGCCGAGCACGTTGAACGCCACACTATCCGTTTCGTCCCATGACGAACCCCGATTTAGAGGATGCACCAGACATCGTGAAACTCTATGTCCACCTCGGTTCTGGTATCCGGAGCGTACCGGCAATTGCGTTAACGGCGAAAATCAAGGCATTGCCTGATGACTACTACAACTTCTCCTTTGAGGGTGTAAATGCTATGCTTCTATCCGCGCCTCGCTACAGTACTCTACTTGACCTGGGGGACGAAGGCAAGGACATTCGCCGGGAAACATTTTGTTTTCCCGCTTCGCGAACTCCTCTGTCTTTTCCACCGTGGGCGTGGGTACCTTCATCATGGCGAAACTAAATACCCTAACTAATAGGAATCAGTTGTCTTGTGACTCCATCAAGATTAGAAATCCTTAACGACCATTACAAGGATACGTTTTCTTACCAAATAGGCTATCTGAAGAGACGCAACCGTCTTAGTCTTTATCTGTTTATTGCTTTGGTGATAATGTTTCTAGAGGTAGTGTCACCAGCCGAAACAGCAGCTATTATTTTAAGGCTGATTTTAAAGTACCTGATAAATGGCATTACTCTGGATGCTGGTTTCGTCAGATGTTTCGCTTGGTTTTTTCTCTTCGGCCTAGTCGTGAGGTATTGTCAAATAGCAGTTACAGTAGAAAGGCAATATGCTTACCTTCATAAACTGGAAGCAGAACTCGTACCTTTCTTTTCAAGCGGAATTCCTTTTACCCGCGAAGGCAAATCTTATTTAAAGAACTATCCAACACTTTCTGCTTGGAGCCACATCCTTTATACGTGGATTTTCCCTCTAATCCTTCTGCTTTTCACAGGAATAAAAATATGGATTGAGCTTTCAAATGATGGTTTTAACTTCGTGTGGGTTGTTAGTGTAGTTTTCTGCTCGATGATATGGATTACAACTTACTTTTATCTTCGTTTTAGGTGCCGGCAAGCTTAACGATTAGGCGAACGCTAAAATCCACGAGCAGAAGCCCCGGCGATCACTTAAAAATAATTATTCTTGCAAAGCGTTGCTCCGTGAGCCCTTTCAGAAGGCTCAACTTATTACGGGAATCCTCAGAGATGTGAATTCGATTTAACTGCATGACACACTACCCGAAATAGCCTTCCTCTATTGTGGTGCAAGCCTCATCCTGCTGATACGCTAAATGGTACGCCTGCGAGATGTGCGGTTCCAACAGCGAATGGAAGTGGCGATTGACTTCTGTATCGGTAGAGAGCAGAACAACTTGATGACTGACGTATGGAAAATAGCGTTCAACAAGGAGTTGGCGATGGCTACTGTCCAAACGCCCAAGCGGGGTGTCGAGAATCATCGGGAGTGGTTTGCCAGAGGTTTTCGCCAAGCCCCATAAGAGGGCGGTTGTGTAAATTTGCTTCTCACCTGCTGACAATTCCTCCTTTGAGAGCGCGCGATTGTAGGTATCATAGAGCGTCACAGCAAAGGTGTGCGGGTCGATGTCAACCCTTTTAATTCGATCCGGTTTGTGTGAGAGTTGATTGAAGCTTTCGACGATCGCATTGCCCAACGTAGCGATTTTTGCTTGTGTGAGTTGCGTTGTATACGCGGAAAGCACCGACTGCACATTGCTCACACGTTCTTGGCGTTGGATGTGTGCTTGCCCGAGCTGCTGGGTGTGATGCAGTTTTGCTAGTTTTCGTTCCGCTTCTGCTAGTTGATACGACAAGGAACGGATGGCTTTTTCCTCATCTTGCTCCTGCTTACGTAGTTGCCCAAGGGTTTGGTTTAACGTTGATAGATCTTCAATCAGTGGTTTCAAAACCTCTTCGGCTGGTGCTCTCTGGAGAGCCTGTTCCACCTTTTGCAGTTCTAATTGCGCTTCCTTCAGTGCATCGTTCAATTCTCGAAATTCTTGAGGTACGTCATTGAGAGCGGCATCAATCCACGCGAACAGACGCTCGTATTCCGAGGCCGAACGGTCTCGGATTTTTTCGAAACCGCGTAATCCCTCTGGACGCTCCAGTTGCGTCTTTAAGAGCGGGGTGAGCTTGGTGCGAACCGCCCAAATTTGTGATGCTGACAAGGAAGCACCATCCCAAAACGTACCAGATGCAAGTGTCTCAAGTACCGCCGTGTTTTGCGTTTTCAAGGCGCGATTTTTCGCTTCCCAGTCGTCTAATTCCATCTCTTTAAGGAGTCGATCCCTCAATCGCTTGAGCAGGTCTGGCACTAATGTGAACGGAAATAACTCCCCACACAGGGCGCGAATGTCGTTTTCTAATTCTTCAATCTCAGTCTGGAGTTGCTCTTGCTGGTGTTTGAAAACTTCCCGTTTCTCTGCATAGCCGCCGCCTTCTGCCGCAATCCGGGATTCTTGCCGGGCAATTTGCGTCTCTAACCTCTCAATTTGGGCGCGCAGAGATCCTGTGTATACATCTGCATCCGCGAGCGACGACTTAAGCGTAGCGATTTCTGATTCTACTGCCTCAATTTCTTTCTGCACCGGTTCCGGACTGCCCCGCTTGACTAAACGGTTTGCGTAGATACGCAGATCCGATTGCAACCGCGCTACTAAGTTAAGCCCAAGCAACGCTTTAATTGACTCCGCGAGGAACAGATCATGACTGGAGTCATCCGCTAATTTCTGGATATCCTCACCATCAAAAAAGAAGAATTGGGATACTCCGATGGGGATGAGTTCGTTGATATGGTCCTGCCAATGTTCTGCCTCAAACTCAATATCTAACCAATCATTTTTGGATATTGTCAAGTTTTCGCTAACGGCGCGGTGGTTTAAACCAACCTGTTGCCAGGCGCGTTCAACCCGGTATTGCTTTGTTTCCCCACCGTGTGCATATTCAAATTCAAGTGACACAGCAGCATGATTCAACGGCAGTGCCGAAGTCGGGTTCCGGTGAATCATTGCGGAGAGGTACTCGTGATATTCATTGCGGCTAACGCGGCTGCCGAGTGCCCGCCTGCCGTATAGACAGAGGCTGACTGCGTCTAACAGTGTCGTTTTACCGGTACCATTCATCCCCCCGATGAGGATGACGGGGCCTGTACCGTTCGGCGTGAGGTGAAGAGTCTGTCTCCCGCGGAACAAGCCGACATTGTTGAGGGTGAGTTTATGGAGAATCATTGTTGAAAACCGCTATCATCTAAGCCTGTGCGTACTTCTTCTTCTGAACGCCAGTCCTCGTGGAAGATCGCGTCAATTCGGGATTGTATCCCTGCACGCCGACTCATTCCATCCATTTGGCGTTCCGTATCAAGCAATTTTGCCACAAGCGTGAGGGGGATTCCATTTTCTTCACAAACTGTTGCCAAGATGCTTTTGTCGTCTTCAGTAAAAGAGGTCGTATCATCGACAATCCACTCCCGGTCACCGGCGATGTCTGTGTAAATCTGTGGGACAGCATCTTCCCAGTCTTGGCGTTCGGTTCGCCAAATTTTGCGAATCTCTTCAAGTTCGTCGTCCGTGATGAGTTTCATATTTGGATCAGGTCCCTCTTCGCGAACTAGTTTTTGGGTGGTGAGAAGTTTCCTTAAAAGTTCCTTACAGAATTCCAGCGTATAGGGGCCGTGGATAAGTTTATTGTTGATGATAGTCACTTGTCCATTGCGCCGCCTATGTTCGCGAATTTCAGGTTTCTTCTCCGGTTCTTGGGTTTCGGCGAGAAAATCTCGGAATTCAAGCAGCGGTAGCATCCAATCCTCGCCATTATCAATGAGCCCCTCCATCGCTTTGTCTTTTGAGACAACGGTGCAGGTCCAACACCCAAACCTGCTATTTCCACAAGAGGGCGTAGATTCGTCAACGACGAGTGGGCATTCGCCTTGCGCGTTTGTATTGCGATAGAGCGTCAGCAATTGGCGGTTATCGCCTCCCCAGGGGGAAGTCGCGGACAACAAGTACATCCACACATCATCTGTTGTAAAATCAACGACAGGCGTATAAACAAACGCATTGGGCAGCGTGGTGTGCCGCGAAAGGAGCGAATTTTTTATACGGTGCAGATTCAACACCTGATCTCGCGTCGCGCTTTCACCTTTACGCGACCCAAGCACCAAGATAACCTCGCCATGCTCGGAGGCTTTGTCCAAGATAAACCGGTTTGCAGGTTGAATTTTCATCCTGTCAGTGCACCAACGAAACCGTGTGTACGGGGCAGGGTAACCTTTGCCGATAAGATTCACCCAAAAGGTGTCTTCAGTCTTTGGACGGACGATATCCGTTTGAAACGGCATTTGTTGTTCGCGAGCAACCGTTTCAATCCGTTCCAGGGTGCCCGTGATATAACTCACAATTACGGGGGTTTCGACGAGCGTATCCGACGAAATCACGTAGACCGGGTACTTCCGTTCTGAGGGAGAAAGCTCAGCAAGGGCGTACCAGATGAGTTGTAGTGCCGTCGTGGAGTCTTTTCCGCCGCTGTAGCCGATTACCCACGGGCGCGCGTTTTCAAGATAGACCTTTTGAATTTCGCGATGGATGTCATCAAGAGTACGCGAATTGAAAATGCTATAGGGGGCTGCACCTACCATGTGTCCTATTCCTCTGCGGGAGTTCGTACAAATTATTGCTGCGGTGGAGGGCGCGATTATCACTTTCAACTCCCACCACGCTGAACGGTTCGCACAAACTATTGCTGCGGCGGAGGAGTACCGTACTTACCATGAGTCCTATTCCTCCTTTTGTTTCAATTCCACACTGGTTCGATTAAAATGCAGCCTCTACCCTGCTCTTGCTCCTTCAACAAAAATGTGTTTGCAAGAAATACAACGTTTAATTTCCATGCTAGGTACAAAGATTATATCACAGATGCGATTTGGATTGCACACTTTTTTTCAGAATTCGGTTTTGGTCGGAGGGCCAAGCGGAGGAAGGGAGGATTTGAACAAGAAACGAAGATCGATAAAGGGACAGGCTTGGAACCTGTCCCTCGGTAATGCATTTAGACACCTTAATCACTCTCCGAAGCCGGTCTCACCACATCGGTACAATACGGATGGTTTGGAATCTTAGTCTCTCTTGACCACTTGCCCTTTGAATAACTATCTATTAATCGTGTATAAAGTGCAGCGACTGGGTGTTGCCTTCCAGCCAATTGTTGTGTGCAAGTAGAGGACAGTTTCTCCGCGTCGGAATGCGGAACAAAACAGTTTTCTACGCCAGCCTCCAGCAACTGCTTAAGAACTGCCTGGTTGTAAAAGCGGCTGAATTGCGTCCTAACCAAACGTTCAGCCCACCGATCAGAAAATACCTGAAAGTTAAACCTATAAAGTGACGTGTGCATCGAAAGTTCTACTTCTGTCCATTGATAGGCTGTTGCTAAACAAATCTTGCCATTGGCAAGCTCGGTTAATATGTTCCGGAATATTTGCAGACGATTTTCGTTATCATCTTCAAGTACCTTACCCGGCATCGGTTCGCTTTCAATGAGTTTGATTACAGTGTGCCGTAAATTATCATTGGCAGCGAGGGCAGTGGGAACTTCAAAAAAGTTTTCGGCATATTGATTTGACATAATTATTACCTTTTTATTAAATTTTGATGCTCTTGAAGCACCTCCGCGTTTAACAGCCCAACCGTTTCCAGAACGATTGGGGACGACATGGTGGGTTTTGCGTGGATACTTGTTACCTCCGTTATGTAAAATTCTATGTAACAAAATTATATTATTTCGAATACTCGGAGTCAAGGAAATTTGCAAAAAATGTAGGGCATTTCGTTTTCGGTATTTGGTTTACGTATGTGAATGCGTTTTATGAAAGTGCGGCGGGCGTTTTCACGCCGCACATAAGCAAGTTAGGTAAAACCGACTATCGCCGCAAACCAATCCCCATTATCGGAAAATGCCGGTCGAAAGCAAAAGCCTCCAATATATTATTTTCCTGACACACCACAAAACTCGTGCAATCGGTAAAGGATAACCGTGCCGAGTCATACTGGCGAAAAAGTGCCTTGGCTTTCAAAAACAGGTTGTTATCAATTGCTACAACGATGACATCAGTCGCGCTTTCAAGATGTTCAATATACCTCAAGAACAGAACCGCCATGTGGTGGCTTTCGTCATACCTGAGGCGAGTTACGGTCTCATCAATCACGTAGTCAGTGGTTAAAAGTTGGGTTTCCCGGTGTCGTAGCTCGTTGTAAATCGCCACAGCTTCACTATGGTGTTGATCCCGCGGGTTAGAGATAGCAATCCATGCACCAGTATCAACAAAAATCATAGTTGTGTTTCCAATTCATAGATGACATCATCGTGGTTGACAGAGGCATCCGCCCGGTCAGATTCCGCCATTCGAATCATCTCCTTCAAAATAGCGTCGGCCGATGCCCTATGATTCTGTTTGATGATTTCACGGATTCGGCCGCTCTTCACGAGGACAGTGAAGTAATCAAGACTATCTGAGGCACTGTTGAGAATGTCAGCGAAGACATACCGTAGACTCTGGTTTTCAATGCCAAAGTATTTCGCGATTTTTAGAGAGTTTTTCCCTTTTCGATGTGCGCCTCCACGGGATGTAAAGCACTGAAGTTTCTGGAGAAAATCAATGTGAGCAGCAGCCCCTTCAATGTCGTTCAAATTCAAGACAGTTTTCAGAAGGACAAGGCCGCTTTTATCTTTCAACTCCTCCTGCTTCTCAGAAGGAATCAGGTTTTTCAGTGCTTCTTCATTGAGGGAGTCGATTAATATCTTGGAAAGGGTTAGCACCAAACCATCAAATTCTCTTTGTTCGTCAGTAGCGGGAATCCTCAAGGATTGGAGGCGGTGTGCATCGGCAATACACAAGGGAAGCAACCACTGCCAACCGAGATGTGTTTGACTCGCCTTTTGCAAATCATCATAGCATTGCTTAAATATATATCCAGGCTTCATGTCGCGCCGCATATCTTGTAGTGTCCGCGCTTGTGACAATCGCTTTTTGTCGGCATTCGTATTCATGCCCTCCTCCTTTCTGCCATCGCATAGCATAAGTACATTGAAGTATATCACATTTTTCTCTTGCATTGCAATCCAACTTCGTCTAAACTCATGCATCAATTCAATTGCATTTCTCATGAGGAGAGAACAACATGGCTATCCGAGTAGGTATCGTTGGTACAGGTGGCATTTCGCGGGCGCATCAGAGTGCTTACGCGAAAGCGGGTGGTTTCGAGATTGTTGCTGTCTGTGACATGATCAAAAGCAAGGCACGGCAAGCCGCCGAGGAATGGGGCGTTCCGAAAAAGAACGTTTTCTCAAGTTACAACAAGATGCTTGAAATGGACGACATCGATACGGTGAGCGTGTGTACTTACAATCAAGGGCATCGTCGGCCGACGGTCGCCGCGTTGGAGGCTGGCAAACACGTTTTCTGTGAAAAGCCGATGGCAGCAACCCTCCCGGATGCAGCTGCCATGGTGCGCGCAGCGAAAGCGTCTGGCAAAATCTTGCAGATTGGCATTCACAGCACGTTTAATCCGAGACTCCAGTTTGCGAAGAAGGTAGTTGATGCAGGAT
Organism: uncultured Poribacteria bacterium; assembly: GCA_958295855.1. Taxonomy (GTDB): domain Bacteria; phylum Poribacteria; class WGA-4E; order WGA-4E; family WGA-3G; genus CATQHH01. Next base: position 4,959,385 of record OY282383.1, read on the forward strand.
TACTCGGCGACATCTACTATTCTGAATCTGTGGGATGCAGGCGGCGCGGGAATCCGGGGCACACGTTCATCTATAAGAAGACAGCGGGTGCCGGAGCAACAGTTGACATCGGGGTTTACAACATGCACAACTCCTTGTATGCAATGGGCTATCCAAAGCCGGTGCGCGTTTCCGCAATCACGGAGGATTATATATCCCAGCAAGACCCGAGGTTTCGTGGCATCATGGATGTTGAGGAGTTCGGCGCGGCGTGGGTTCGGTTCGAAGATGGCGGCGTAATGGTGTTTAAGATCTCGTGGGCAATTCATCAAGACTCTCTCGGCAGCAGCTTCTGTCTGGGTACAAAATCTGGCATCTCAGTAGACAGTGCCGTCGTCTATGCCGATGAATACAGCGATGAACTCAAGAAGTTGGTTGAATCAGAAGGGCTCACGGCGGAACCGAACCCCCCGGAGGGGATGACAACTATACAGTTCTCGGGATTTCCGGCGGTTGATGTTTGGGAAGCGCAGATGACTGCATTCCGGGAAGCTGTCAAATCGGACGGCCCCTCGCCGATACCGCCGGAGGGTGTCATGCTGACGAATGTGATTATGGATGGCATTTTCCGTTCGCATAAAGCGGGGAGAGAGGTATCGGTTCAGGTGCCAGAAATCTAAGCGTATTTGTCATTCCTTGCGGAGAATTCAGAATGCACCTCATGTCTGAAAATGCCCTGTAAATCTCGTCAGAGGTTTCTGACGCAAGGTTCACATCAGAATCCTCTGACGAGATTTGTAACGGCTTTCAAACTACACCCGCAAGGTATGTTGGAGGTTACGGATGACATATATCCATGCCCGCTTCCCACGTACATTCACTGTCACTCGCTGCGCTATCTTGAGAGCTCTTTGTTGTTTGAGCAGGCTATCTAGGAGGGTGCGTTGCGAAGTCAGCAGAACCATCTTGCCGCTCGGCTTGAGCACGGTTTGGTATTCGCGAAGACACTTCTGATACAGTGTCGCAAGCTGCGATGCGTTTCCAACAGTCTCGCCAAACGGTAGGTTACAGACGATTTTATCGACCGTTTTGGGTTGTAGCGGCAAATTTTGTGCATCCCAATGAAAAAATTGGCGAGGTTGGTGTTTCCTACCGAAATTCGCCACAGTAGCGGCTAATGCCTCTGTGGAGACATCGCCGCCGATAAGGTAGCGGTAGCGGCCGGCAAATGCACGCTCCAACAGGAGAGTGCCAGCACCGCACATCGCATCTAAAAAGACATCGTTTGGGCGCGGTTGTGAGAGTCGCACCATGCTATAGGCTAGCGTCGGTTTGAGCGATGCGGGGATGTGCGCCTGTTTGTAAGGGCGTTGCGCCATCTCTATAGGCGACAGCCTGATGCTGATATATCCGTCGTCACCATGCACCTCTGCCCAGACATCCAGTGCGGCACCTGTCCCTGTGTTATGCCAACCGCGCTCAAGCAACGCCCTCTCAACAACCCGTTGCAGATCCAACCTTCGGAAGTTGCGTTGTCCTGCCAATCGGCTTGTCACCCGAAACGTAATCCGCTTGCGCACCCTAATGCCCACCTGCCGACAGCACGCAAACGCCTCTCCGAAATTGAAGCGCGCCAATGAACGGCTCAGCGCAGTTAAAGAGCGGCGTGAGCGCGTCATCTTCGGAAGTTGTTTGATAACGAGGAACAGATGCTCCGCTGTCCGTAGTGATAACAGATCTCGCGGGTTTCCTGAATACTGAAAGAGGATGCGCTGTGGTTTTCGCCCGATAATCTTCAGGTGTCCTGTGTCCTCAAAGCGTTCGGCTAATTCCTCGCGTGCGATATTTTCTAGTCCCCCGGTTACAATAATTGAATAAAGCATCTATTTTTTTTCCTATGGTTCGGGCCAATTCAGGTGGCGATGCAGGAAACGGAACGTGCCTTCGGCGTTAATCTGATGCCCTCCATCAAAGAATTCGATTTCCGTTCTATCGGCGATGCCTAATTGAACGTAAAGTCGCCGCACAACTGCGTATTCATGTGCCACCCATTCATCGGGAGCCACGCCGTCGTCATGCCCGCGCTCCACCATAAACGGCCGCGGTGCGATTAGCCCCGCCATCTCCCCATAGTTGAACGTATTTCCTAAATCAAACTCTGGCATCTCATATTCACCAGTGAACATGTAGCTATACCGCGAATCAAAGGTGGCGTTTTTGACAATCCACTCGTTGAAATCGGCTGAACAGATCGAGCAGGCATATCGTTCAAGCAGTGCCGGCACCCGCATGGCTGTCTTCCCACCGTAGGAGAGCCCATAAAACCCAATCCGCTCCGCATCGACGAACGGTTGTTCCGCCAACCAGTCAAGCGTTCGCTCATGCTGGCGAATAATCAGCGAAAAAAGCGACCACTTAATCGGATTTGCCTTGCGTTGGAGTACGCGGAAAGCATCATAACCGATATACGGATTCTGCGGTGCGTAGGTAATAAATCCCCTGTCTGCCAGCTGCGCTGCGTAGGAATAGTAGACAGATTCTATCCTCGCATCGGCTGTATCCTGCGGTGTGCCCTCTAAGCCGTGTTGACAGACGACAACGGGACGTTGCTCACCCGGCTGGAGGACATTTGGGAGTAGCAAGATGCCGTAAGCGAAAACGTCCTTCCACACATCAAGCACCACTTCGTAACCTTTCCAACGGGGCTCATCATAAATGAGGCGCGTTCTTGGATTCGCAGGCACGTCGGGAGCTGGGCACCGCCCGATAACCTCATCCCAGAAGTAGGTTTTGGCATCCGCACAGAGCTCCTTCCACCGTTCAGCTGTAGGAGCCGCTCCCTGTCGCGGTCCCATCGTATTTTTCCAGAAGAACTGTTGCCTCCGTGATGCTGCTTCCCGCAGAAAGCGTTGCGTCACATTGACGAGTTGCATAAACTGCCGCTGTTGCCGTGTCTCGTAATCAAAGGTGTCATCAGTTGGTTGAGAAAGGAGATGGTACCAGTCAATATGTGCAGTTTCAACGCCGAGTTGCGTAAGAAAAGCGTTTAACGTTTCTTTATCGCCCGGCAACCTATCCGCAGGAGAGACGAGGTGCAGGGCATCTTCACTGCCGAGCTGTTGATAAAAGGAACGTGCTTGGTTAAACTCTGCCTGTACCGATTCCATCGGCGGCGAAACCAGTTGTCCCGGTGCTGCCCCGCCGCGGCCGTCGCGCAACGGTGGAGGCCCCGCGACCTCAGGCCCTCGACTCGCTTCGATGATTAATGGACGCGGTGCTATGAGACTCGCGATGTCAGCATCGCCAAATTCGTGCAACAGTCCCCACACATTTCGGTAAATCGGCTCCCGCCAAACCTCTTGACGCGATTGGAAATACCCACTGACAACTGTTGCCTGAATTCGGGTATCTGCTGCCGCGCTGTAGAGTGCTATCAGCCCGCCCTCGCCGTAGCCGATAACGCCAATCGGCTCTTCGTAAGGGGACATCCAGTCCACCAGTGCCAGTACCTTCTGCACTTCATACCCGATAATGTGTCTTCCCAACTCAAACGCCATCCGGTAGATGAATTCCCGATGTGGTTGGTTTGTCAGTGCACCGAGTGTTGGGTTGCCGGAGTAGGTATCCTCTCGGTTAATCAGGAGCGGGATAACGACGCGACACCCTGCCTTTGCTAAACGGCGTGCAAACTGAGCGTTCGGCGGCAACGCATCTGTTACCCCGGCTATCATCTCTGGTGTCCAGTCTGCATCGGGCAGCGCAACGACTTGGGCGATAACCGGGACGTTGTGCATCGGTTCCAAGAGAAGCCCTTCGCCCTCGACATCATCAAAAACGGGCCACCGTACGCGGGATACAATGTAATTCTCGCCCTTCGTAAAGTGCGCGGGGGTTTTTGTAGTTGCTACATAAGCGAGCTCCTCAATCGGCACGCGCGCATCAAGGCATCCTATCTGCTTCTTAAACCTTTCTCGATTCGGTTCAACAGATTCTGCGTATGCCTTGTGGGAACTGTAATCCCGATGCCACAACGCCTCCCGTTTTTCAACCGAACTGGCTACCGCGCTCGTTACGTAGCCGTCTAAGGCTTCAACCATTTGCGCAGCGAGAGCACCTTCCAACGTCAAAGGGTTCGTTCCTTGTAATATTTGAGCAGGTTTGTTTGACATAACCTCAATACCTCCACTGTGGGCGCGACCTCCGGTCGCACAGATTGTACAGGCAGCACCGCAGTGCCTGCCCGACGGAAACCAGAAAATTGGGTTTCTGCTCGGTTTTGTCCAGGTGGCATATTGCCCCTGCAAAGCAGGGGTATATACCATGGCAGACCTATCTTGCCTCCCAAATTCTCCGCAAGGAACGCCGAAAAACTTGCGTCAGAAACCTCCGACGAGATTTACAGTGCATTGTTATACCTATCTTGCATTCTTAATTCTCCGCAAGGAACGACGAAAAACTTGCGTCAGAAACCTCCGACGAGATTTACAGTGCATTGTTATACCTATCTTGCATTCTTAATTCTCCGCAAGGAATGACGAAAAACTTGCGTCAGAAACCTCCGACGAGATTTACAGTGCATTGTTATACCTATCTTGCATTCTTAATTCTCCGCAAGGAACGCCGAAAAACTTGCGTCAGAAACCTCCGACGAGATTTACAGTGCATTGTTATACCTATCTTGCATTCTTAATTCTCCGCAAGGAATGACGAAAAACTTGCGTCAGAAACCTCCGACGAGATTTACAGTGCATTGTTATACCTATCTTGCATTCTTAATTCTCCGCAAGGAATGACGAAAAACTTGCGTCAGAAACCTCCGACGAGATTTACAGTGCATTGTTATACCTATCTTGCATTCTTAATTCTCCGCAAGGAACGCCGAAAAACTAAATAATCCCCTCTTGGCTTAACCTTTCCACTTCATCCGGGTGCATTTTCAACACGCCGGTCAACACCTCCATCGTGTGTTCACCGAGGCTGGGGGCAGGTACGTCCACCCGACTGGGGGTTTCAGAGAGTTTAATCGGCGCACCGGGTACCTCGACCGGCCCTGTGATATTATGCACCACCTGCGTAATCATCTCTCGCGCTTGCACCTGTGGATGGGCGACTACCCTATCCATGGCGTTGATGGGGCCGCATGGTACCCCGATTTTTCCCAATGCGTCGATCCATTCATCCGTTGTGCGTTGGCACATAACCTCCGCGAGAATAGGAAAGAGTTCGCTGTGGTTTGCTGTCCGGTCCGCGTTGGTGCTGAACCGCGCGTCCGAGATGAGCTCTTGCCGATTGACATGTTCACAGAATTTTGCCCAGAGCGTATCATTTCCGATAGCAATGATAACGTGTCCATCTGCAGAGGCGAATGCTTCAAACGGCGTAATTGCTGGATGTCGGCTTCCGAGCGGTTGTGGCACTTCACCTGTGGCGAAATAGCGGACGACAGCATTCTCTAAAACTGCGACGAGGCTATCTAACATGGCGACATCCACAAGCTGTCCTTTTCCCGTGTGGTGCCGGTGGTGCAGTGCTGACAAAATGCCAATTGTTGTGAAGAGTGCAGCAGTGATGTCGCTAATGGAGGTACCGACGCGCACCGGTGGCCCGTCCGGTTCACCGGTGATGCTGATAATGCCGCCCATGCCTTGGATAATCATATCGTACGCCCCCTGCTGCGCATAGGGGCCGGTCTGTCCAAATCCAGAACACGCCGCATAAATGAGCGAAGGATGTTCTGCTGTGAGCGCGTCGTAATCCAACCCCAGTTTTTTCATCGTTCCCGGGCGAAAATTTTCAACCACAACGTCGCTCTGCTTCACCAACCGCTTGAATATTGCTTGGCCACGCTCGGTTTTGAGATTGAGCGTTATGCTCCGCTTACCACGATTGACGCTCATGAAATAGAGGCTAAACCCGTTTTTGAAGGGTCCGAAATTTCGAGATTCATCCCCACCATTTGGGTGTTCAATCTTAATCACTTCGGCACCAAGGTCACTCAGCAGCATCGTCGCATAGGGGCCGGCGAGAACTCGGGTTAAATCTAAAACCTTTATTCCGTCCAGTGGGGTTGCCATTTCTAACTTCTCCTGTGAGAGTGGGCGAGGTTTGTAAGGGGTATTTACCCCTGCAAGCAGGGGTAAAAGCCTGTCTCCCGATACCACTCATCAAGATGCAGGGAGTTCTTCGCCAACGATGAGGCGATATGCCTCGCGATATTTCTCACCTGTTTTGGAGATGACGGTGTCAGGTAGTTCAGGTGCAGGCGGTTGTTTGTTCCATCCAATCTCGGAGAGGTAATCCCGAACGAACTGTTTGTCGAAACTCTGCTGTGGTTTGCCGGGTTCGTACAAGTCAGCGGGCCAAAAGCGCGAGGAATCCGGTGTGAAAACTTCATCAATGAGAATCAAATCACCGTTGCGTTGGCCGAATTCAAACTTGGTATCGCAGAGAATAATGCCGGCGTTTTCGGCGTGCTGACTGGCGGCGGTGAATAGCGCGAAACTGGCAGCAATCAACCGGTCGGTAAGTTCATCCCCGACCTGGGCTTGCATCTCTTCAATAGAGATCGGTTCGTCGTGTTCCCCGTGCTCCGCTTTGGTTGTCGGGGTAAACATGAGTTCCGGCAGCCGGTCGGATTCGCGTAGCCCCGCTGGTAGTTTTTGCCCACAGATGTCACCTGTTTTTTGATAGGATGCCCATCCGGAGCCAGCGAGGTACCCGCGAACCACACACTCAATGTCAACCCGGTCCGCTTTGTGAACGAGCATGGAGCGGCCGTTTAATGTCTCGGCATCACCATGTAAGGTATCCGGATAGTCTGTAACTTCTGTCGTAATGAGGTGATTGTCGACGACAGATTGGGTGTAATTGAACCAAAATTTGGACAAACCGGTTAAGACTCTACCTTTGTCTGGGATGCCGTTCGGCAAAACGATGTCAAAGGCGGAAATCCGATCGGTGGAGACGATGAGGAGTTCATCCCCGAGGTCGTAGATATCGCGTACCTTGCCGCGGTGGGCAGGGGTAAAATGCGTTAAATTTGTGGATGTAAGAACGTTTGTTGCCATCTATTCCTCCTTATGCCCCCCCTCCCGGGGGAGTGGTTTGTAACCCGGTCGCGATGCGGAGATCGCTCCTACCGTATGGTGCTATTCTTTCAGAAGTTTTTGGAGCACAAGCGCGCTCCCATTTGCTGAATCAATTTGGAGTGCCTTGGCAATCTCCTGTTTTGCGTCCTGTTTCTCACCCAGGTAGTAGTAACACGCTGCTTTGAGTGTATAGAGTTCGGCATTGGAGTGGTAATCGTGCCGAAAGAGGTATTGCCTGTCAGTTTGCAGTGCGTTATCAATTGCGCGGATAGCGGCGCTGAAATCGGAGGCCTCCTTGTGCCGCAGGTAGAGCACATTTGCGAGGCCAACCCACGCGTCCGCATTGGCTGCATCAAGTTGAACGGCATTTTGAAACGCTTCTTGTGCAATCGGGATGGTGAGCGATAGACTGAGGTGACTCCACCCGACACCGTTATGTGCATCGGCAAGTTCCGCGTTGAAGTTGAGTGCGCGTTCAAAACTGAGCAATGCCTGCGTGTAGTCCCCTGAGTTATAGGCATGCCATCCCTTTTGTGTGTAATTCAGGGCAGTTGGCGTATCGGTTTCCGAGTCGCTGGAACAACCGCTCAGGGTTAGCAACGCAGCGACAAGTATAAGAATAGCAAGCATTTTCGTTATTCCTTGCAGAAATGCACGTCGCTTATGGGCGAAATACGCCGCAGAATTGAGAATGCAAGATACATCTAAGAATGCACTGTAGCTCTCGTCGGAGGTTTCTGACGCAAGGTTTACATAAGAGTCCTCTGACGAGATTTGTAAGGGCTTTCGAACTACACTGGCAAGCATGGTTCTCCGCTATTCAGATTTAAGGGTTGATAACAGGGGGCTGCGGAGTGCCAAGGCAGCCGCAACAGCATTTGCAATTATACCAAAGACGAAGATGGAAAGCAAGGTAATTGTGAGGGACAACCATGGCAAAGCGCGGAGATGCTCTAAGATAATTGTGAGGGACAACCATGGAAAAGCACGGAGATACCATTGCGAAGTCAGGATTGCTGCAAGCCCCGCGACAATGCCGATAAGCATCCCCACAGTGAGAAGGAAGCAGTTTTCAAGAAATAGCATCCGCGAGAGGAACTGGCGGCGAAAACCGAAGGCACGCAGGGCAGCCAATTCCCTGCGGCGTTCGATGATATTTCTAAACAGCACGAGTGCTAACCCGAGGGTGCCGAGCAACACCCCTAAACCGCCGAGGCTCTGAAAAGTGGAGATATAGGTGTTTTCAACTGCCCGGTAGCTTGCCAATCGCACCGATGCTAACGTAACATCAAATCCGTAATCGCCTAATGTTTTTTCTAACGTTTGTTCTGTCTCTGCCATCAATTCAGGTGGCGTTTTGATGAGGAAAAATTGATACCCGCTTTGACTCGGGAAGTATTTCATGAAGTTCTCCTCTGAGATGATGAGCTGGCTTTGGAACAGGCTGTTCTCGAGCGTGCGAAGGTGAAGGCTGAGCGGTTTTCCAAATTCATCTTGGATGATAAATTCATCGTCAGGATTGTGGTGTAAAATCCAGCGAAGCGACTTTTCATCGCCGATGGCGATAACCTGGCCGCCGGTATCGGATGCGTTCGGTATTGGCTTCCGCCATGTTCCCGCCCTCCCGCTTCCCCCCAATGCGAATACGGCATCCGAAACGCCTAAAATTTGCGGTTTCTGGGGCCGATAGAGGTTGAGACAACTCACATCTTCACCGGGAAGTACGCGAAACGGAATCACCTCCGATGCGCTCAGGAGTTGGGAAGCTTTCTCGGAAAAGCCGAGTTCAAACCGTCCCTCTGGCGTATTCAGGCTGTGGTGTAAAGGGAGCGCGGACTCAGCGACAAAAGCGTACGCTGTCTCTGGAAGGGCATCGTGCCGATTTGCGCCCACTGCGACGATAATACAGCACGCCAAGCTGACCGTTGTAACACAAGCTTTGCTCCGTTTTGCCTGCCACGCGGCGTTTTTGAGGGAAAACCGCATCCTGCTCAGCCGCTTTGGTACACGCTGTGAACTTAGCCATTTATTAAAGGCGGACCAACCTACACCGAGAATAAAAAGCGTCGACAGGAGAAATTGGACAATCGGATGCATAAACCATGTAACAAGCGTATCCAGAATCCATGCACCAACAGGAAAATAGGCTGTTATGACACCTACAACGAATCCGATGACGAAAGAAACGAATTGATGGAAATCACCGCTGATCAACAAGAAGAGGCTAAAACCTACCACAAGCAAAATAGTACTAAGTCCGCTCCATCCCTCCGTAAAGAGCAGACCACCTCCCAGGATACCGAGCATGAATCCACTAACAAAGATACGAATTTTGGCTACCCAACCCCCTGATACATTTGCATTTTGAGGGAGTGGTATTATCCCCCGCTTGGCGGGGGTGAATACCCTAAGCGGTGTGGCATTCGCGGCATCAAAATCAGTTTCACCGGCGAGGAGCGCGGCAGTGGAGACACGCCCTACCCTGACAACAGCCCTAAGGATAGAAATCATAACGACTGCGAATACTACCAGGATACCGATGAGTAAGCTCCACAGACTCGCATGAAATTCTATAAAGGGTGTGCCGATAGCAGGCAACCACCACGTCTGTAGCCCGAATATCATCAGCTGTGCATACCCGATTGCCAGCAGGCACCCTAAGAGACTACCGATACCAGCGATGATGCCCCCTTCGTAAAGGAAACGGCGACGGATTTTGGCAAGTGGGTAGCCAACAGCTTGTAAAATGCCGATCTCGCGCGAACGTTGTTCGACACCGATACAAAAAAACATCTCAACGAGCCAGGCGACCGCGAGGATTAAAAAAAAGCTTAGACTGCTAAACAACATGCCAAAATCTGTTGCTCCTGCTGATGCTTCAAGCCCATCCGAGCGAAGCGGTAAAAACTGGAACCCGACCTGTTCTGGCTGAATCTTTTTGAGGAATTCAGTTTCAAAAAGCGCGCGTGTCGCAGGGATGTCTGTGCCCGGTGCAGTTTCCAATCGAATAGCGGTGAGTTCTCCGAATCGGTTTTTCCAGAGTCGTTTGCCGGTTTCCAGCGGAACATAAGCTTTCGGCGTTGCCCCGTATTCATCCCAATATGCCTCATCCTGACTACGAATGAGGGTGTAATCAATCGGAAAAGGAGACTCCCATTCGGACATATCGGCGGTGTCGTGAATGCCCGGAAATTCAGGGATGATGTCCCTGTCTGCGGCAATACCCTCAATTGGAACAATGCCTTTCATAAGGAATTGTGCCTTTTCAATCGTGTACGTTTCACCCGCGTCGACGCGATAGTAGTTAATCTCAACACTATCGCCCACTTTGGCATCAAGCTCTGCCGCTGCCCACGTATTAAGGATAATTTCATCTGTTCCCCCCGATACCAGCGGTGCTTCAAGTTTGTCAATTGGCAATGCCATGATTGTTGCGTATGGAACAGTTTTGTCGTTAGTCCTTATCGTATTCGCGAGGTAGGTGAGTGTAGGGAGCACAGGGATGTGGTTTTCAGCCGCAATTGTTAGGGCCGTATCCGACAGGACTGGCTTGAGAAGGTACTGCTGGCTTTGCAAGTCGAAGTGGTTCTCATGTTCCTGAATGTTTAAGCCGAGTGCCGCTAGCGTCAACTGAAGGTTGTCCGGTGAAAGCGGAGCAACGTCTGCCGTGAATAGGGCGTTCACTTTGCCAGCTTGGCCAAGTGCTTTTTGCAAAACCGGGAGTGCGATGAACACATTCAAAGGGAGGCTTTGATGTGCGCGCAGACTGAATCTGCCTGCATTCTCGTTCCCGATAATGTCACGCACAATTAGCCGGAGGCTTTGAATCACCTCAGATGTTTCTCGTCGCCCGAGAAGAAACTCAGGATGGATGTCAACTGCTTGCGGAAAATTAACCAGAATCGCATCGCCGACCTGAACGTTCAATTCGCTTTGGAGTGCCTCGTTAATGACAATGGCAGCGAAGGGCTGGTTTGACGTTTTGTTCAGAGTGGTTTCCCCCCCTCCCGGTGGAGGGGTTTGCTCATGTTGTATTCCCCGCTTTGCGGGGGAACCAGCCCTTTGCCAAAATTGGAAGAAGGCATCATCTACACCGTAAATGTTAACCTTTGAGGCGCGGGTTTCAGTTTTCGGGACAACGACTGTGCCGTTCAGCAGAATCGCTGGCACCATGCCCTGCGGGAGTTTACTATGAAAAGCGTTGCTTTTCATAATCAACTCGGGTTGAAAAAAGTGGTCGGCGATGAGGGCATGCTGAATTGTGCCGAGGCGTTCCAACGTGAGGGCACGCAGGCTCCCGCGGACAGAATCGCCAACAATCAAGGCACCGGCAAGCACTCCCGTTGCCACCGCAGTACAAAGCGCAACGGTGAGATGTATCTGCCAAAAGTATTTATGGGATGCCCAAAATGTGCGCATATTCTTTCAGTCGGTAGGAATCGCGATTCGGAGATGGCTCCTACCTTTGTAAACCTTGCGTCAGAAACCTCTGACGAGATTTACAGTGGATTGTTAGATCTATCTTGCATTCTCAATTCTCCGCAAGGAATGCCGAAGAGGAGTTTGTAGTGCCAATATCTGTCTCTACAGTACAGGTACCATCGGCGAGCTTGAGGTGATTCTGAAACAGGGAGGCGAATGCAAGGTTATGTGTAACAACGATTAAGATGTTCTGTTCCGCCTTGTGGAGTTCAAAGAGGACATTGGCGATAGTCTCCGCAGTTGTGTTATCAAGATTGCCTGTTGGTTCATCACAGAGGAGAATGCCCGGGCGGTTGATAAGCGCGCGCGCGATAGCAACGCGTTGGCGTTCGCCACCGGAGAGCTCCGCGGGCCGATGCGAGCGACGGTGTGTGAGTCCAACCTGTTGGAGGAGTTCGTATGCCCGTTGTGTGGCATCAGGTGGTTTCCCTTTAAATACAAGCGTCGGGATTAACACATTTTCAAGCACGGAATATTGCGGCAGCAGATGGTGTTCCTGAAACACAAACCCAATCACCGCGTTCCGATATCGCGCAAGTTCAGGTTCAGTGAGTGTAAACGGATCGGTGTTGTTAATCTCGACCCGCCCGCCAGAGGGTTTTTCTAATGTGCCGATGAGATGCAGAAGGGTGCTTTTGCCGGAACCGGAGGGACCGGTAATGGCGACAGAGGCACCCGCGCGAAAGGCAAATGAGATGTTGCGCAGGACCTGGATTTTCCCGAAGTCCTTGGAAAGATTGGAAACTTTGAGCAGGGGGGTACTGTTTTTCGTCAATTCGGTTTCTGCTCCGATTTTTCCGCGGTGGGATTCGCCCCGCTTTGCGGGGTATTTACCCACTGCAAAATCGGGTTTCTTATGAGTTCCAACGAACATCCTCAAAATCAATGTGCGTTTCTCCTCTATAAAAGAACCAAAGGGGTTGCCATCTGATTAGAGACACTCACATCAAGGCATTTCGTCAATTCAGTTTCAAGGGTAGGCACAAGGCACTACCCCTACGGATTTTTCCGTGGTGGGATTCGCCCCGCTTTGCGGGGTATTTACCCACTACAAAATCGGGTTTTCATCAATTCAGTTTCAAGGGTAGGCACAAGGCACTACCCCTACGGATTTTTCCGTGGTGGGATTCGCCCCGCTTTGCGGGGTATTTACCCACTGCAAAATCGGGTTTCTGCGACGTGCATTTCCGCAAGGAATAACGCATTCTCAATTCTCCGCAAGGAGTAACGAAGAAATAAAATCGGGGATAGGGATAGCACGTATCTTTTCACCGGGATTGCATACACAACAGACAGTCGTGAATTGCCCACGTGCTATGTCCTTTCCCTGATGGGTAAAACAGAATTGATAGGTGAGCGACTTCGTCCCTTTTTTCGAAACCCACATAAGGATGTCCACTTCATCTTCAAAACGCAGGGGGTGTAGATATTCACACGACGCAGCGAGGCGAGGCCATCCAATTTTATCCCCATTCCACTCAGTTGCGACGCTGGTGCCTAGGCTCCGTAAGAATTCATGTTCCGCAGATTCCATAAACACGAAAAACCTACTGAAATGAACGATGCCTGCCATATCTGTATCGGCAAACTCAATTTTCCGTTTTGTTCGGTATTCAGTCCGCATTTTTATTATCCTACCGCGGCCATATTCTATACCTGTGTGGAAGGGATTTGTAACTTTAGTCCCGTGCTTTGCACGTGATAAAATGCCTTCCCGAAGTTCACCACTATTGAAAATAGTGGCAAACCTCTACGCTATGAGGAGTTACATTTTCGGGAAGTTTGGAACATCCTTATAGTGGCTCCACGTTTCGGCATAGATTTTCCAGTGTCCATCCGCTGGATCTACCATTAAATTCAGTTTTTTTGTGCCATAATCGTCGTAAGCAGGGCGGCTTCCTTCTGCAGGCCTTCCAGTGAATTTTTGCAAGAATGTAGCATCGGCAACTGCCCTGTCTCCGTTAATCTGCAAGTTGGAAATTGACACCTGAATGTCCCCGTACATTTTGTTGAGTTTTTGCATCTTTGTGCGAAGATCCCTTTTTGTCAGGTAGACAGAAGTTTCCTTGCCGTTTCGCACGGTGACGCGCGTGATTTGCGCCCGTTCTGCATAGATGCCCATGTAGGTTTGAAGGTCTTTGTCCTCCCAAGCTGTTTGCCATTTTCCCAAGATTTGCCTCACTTTGAGTTGGGTATCAAGTGGCGCAGTTCCTTCAAAGGTGCCGCCTGAAGTTTCACCGGAAACAGTGTCCATGGCGGGCTCTTCATGTTGCACTATCTCTGTGGAGCTTGATGCGTCACTGATTTCATCGTTAGTCAGTTTCCATCTGCGTCTAAAAAATCCCTTTTTCTCAATAGCAAGCGTTCGGAAGTGTGATTCAATTGGGATGTCATCACTTTGCAGCACTACGCGGATGTTGGCAACCACATAGCGATTTTTATGCTGTGGGACAGCCGTATAGGTAGCCTGCGTTAAGTCAATCACATGGGCTTGGGACATCATGTCTTTGATTCGTTGAAAGTTTACTTTCCGCTTTTTTAGGGCAGATTTATCCCAGAGTCCAGTGTATTTCTTTACATTTTGCGATTCCAGCGCGGCCTTCCATGAAAGGACTAGGGGTGCTACAGGCGTTTTGGGCTGTAACGTAGTGGGCGTTGGCACAGTGGGCTCAGTAGGTGTGCTCACCGGAGCAAGTTGTTGGCCGACTACCTCATCCTTGATAATCTTCCACCGCTCTTGAATGATGCCTTTCTTTTCAATAATAAGGTTTCGCAGCTGCTGTTGCGATTCACCGCGAAAATGTACAATAAGCGGTACTCCTTCAATCCGTAAGCGGTTGGTGTATCGAGGGTCCGTGCGCGGTTCAATAGCCTGCTCATGGAGGTTGACTTCAAAATTCACTGTATCATCTTTTAGGAGTTCCACTGTGCGTTGATAGTTCGTATCAGATTTCTGGCGTGTGTTCGTGCCCCAGAGTGCTTCATATTTTTTCACATCTCCGGATTCAAGCGCACTTTTCCACTTCGCCAAAAAGGCGATAGGCGTTTCACTGGAGCTCATGAACATCACGACGAATACAACGAGGGCAATGACGATAGCTGCAATCGCGCCACCCCACATCAGGTGCCGCGGCAGAGTGAATTTATTTTTGCCATTTTGCGCGTTGTTAGGGCTATTCATAGCTTAATCTCCTTGCGCGCTTGGGGGTGGTATAAGCCCCCGCAAAGCGGGGGTAAATTCCCCATCGCGCTTGTGGGAAGAGGTTTGCCACTATTTTCAATAGTGGTGAACTTCTTAAAGATTGGGTACATTCTCGTAGATCTGCCAGATCTCGTGATGGATTTTCCATGCGTTACCCACTTGATGCATCCAGACTTCGCGAATCCATATATTGTACAGGGCTGTCGCGTTTTCGTCTTCCGCTGGGCGAACTAAACGGCTCAAGCGGTGAACGCCGATGACACTTTCCCCCTCAACCTGAGTGTCTGTTTTAACTTTACGCCAGGGATGAGCGTTCATCTGCCGCAGGGCGGCTTCAAGTTGGCTCCGGTCAATTTTGCTGCGATTTTCCTTGCTTTCCCGAATCACCACTTTATCGGTCACCACGTGTGGCGTATAGTAGCCAAGATGCCCTGTGAGGTTTTTACTATGCCACGCATTATTCCAATTGCTGAGTGCTGTTTTGCCGGCAGCAATCTGTTCCGTGGAGAGCGAGGTGCGCCCTGTCTTGACAGGCTCATTCGCCTGTTGACTCTGGACATAAGCGCGTGCCTCTTGTGCTTTCTGTTTCAGATAGTCCGCATGTTTTTCTACACCACTCCGCTGGTTCGCCTGTGCCAGTTTCTCCGTATAGATTTGCGCCTGTTCGCGCATCTGCTTTCTGATAGATTCGGCCTGGGCGATAGCCGCACGTTTCTGATGTCCCTCTTCTTTCACCATGACATCAGCTACTTCCAGTTTGCGACGAAGTTCCGCCATTTCCTTACCGTAGTTGCGGAGGGCGGTTTCTGCCCGATTCGAGCGGGACTGAATCTCCTTTAAGGTTTCACTAAGTTCCGCAACCTGTTTGCCATATTTTTCCCGCGTATTGCTCAGTTCCCGTCTCTTTTTTTCCAGGTTGCTAATCGTCTGTTTCAAATCCTTTTTCTCACGAGTGAGTTGCTGCAGCTCATCCTGCACCATCGCGAGTTGTTCTGTTTTAGTGTTGAGGTTTTGGCGAAGTGTCTTCGCCCCTGCTTCCTTTTCGAGAATAATTGCATTTAATTCCGAGTTTTTGGTGATGTTGACAGCATTCCGTTGCGCGACTCTGGCATCAACGATTGCTTGGTGCGCGAGTCGGAGGGCATCGCTCCCGTTCTTTTCAGCGAATGCCGTTCTCGCTTCCTCAAGATTGGATACGGCAGCTTCAAACGCTTCGGGAACAAGCGAAGGGGCATCGGCTGCACGCGCCGCTTCAATCGCTGACTCTGCCCGCGTGAGCACGGTGTCGACTTCTGGTGCTTCAATCTTCCCAAGTTGCCCCCCACACCCTGCAAAGCAGAGTGAGACAAGAAGTAAACCAGTGAGCCGCATGCGGCTCGGAGCCGAGTTAACCTTGACAAACACTTCTCGCGATAAAGCGATAAACCGTTTCATTTTTTTGACTCCTTTTTTCTTTCTAAGTGTGCTCTAAAGAGCTTTTACGTGAAAATTCTGCTGTAGGTGCGCTTTCTGAGCGGGTGCCCCCAATAGTGGTAACGTTCAAAGCTCCTGCTACTAGCAAACCTACCCAAACGGAAATTCTGGTTGACGTTGTATACGCACTTTACGCAAAAGTTCCTAGTGATATACTCCCCCAGCTGAAGCAGTGGGGAAACCTCTTACCCCGTGCCAGCAAGGTGGATTGTGGTATCAACAAGGGGTGCTCGCCGTGGCGAGTCTTATACCCTCTCCGCCAAAGGTTGATATCCCAACCTTAAGAATGTTTATTGCCGCATTCACATCTCTATCATGCAGGGTTTTACACACATGACAATACCACTCCCGGTCTTTGAGTTCCAGAAACATCACACGCTGCCCGCAGTTGTGGCATAAAGGTATTAGCCCTGCTTTGCAGGGATAAATACCGATTCGGAGTTGTGGCTTCCCAACGTCCGATGGTTTCCACACGCTTGCATCGTTTGTGTGCCTGCCAACGTATCTTTTGCATGAAGTCACCGAAGCCGAGGTCGGATACCTTCTGTCCCCAGAGACGTTTCATACCTTTGAGGTTCAAGTCCTCGAAGAAACACACGTCAAACAGGCGGACAAGGTGCAATGCCAGTTTCCAGTGATGGTCTTCACGTTGCCTCTTACCACTATCAAAGATAGTGGTGACTGCCTGTGGTGAATACCTTTTTTGCGTTTTCTACATCCCCACGCTGAAGCATGGGGTTTTGAAAACGGGGAGTTGATAACCAATAAACGTAAATTTCAAGGTTTGGTTTCTTTTCGTTGTTATTCAAACACAGGTACAGCGAGAATATGGGGTTGGGCGGCATCCGTTTTCATTTGTCCAAGCACTTCTTTGATCGCAGCCGCTCTCGTTTTTCCAACGTCCTCAACTGCTTGTAGTTCTGCGACGGTGGCAGTCTGAATCCCTGCCAACGTTTTGAACCTTTGAACAATGTTTTCAAGGACATTCAGTGGAATACGTGGTACCTGACGCAGCATCCGATACCCGCGCGGCTCCAGCACCTCTAAAGTATTACCAATATTACGCGGGTACCCCAAGGCACTGCTGATATTGCTCCCAGTTGCCAGGCTGTTCGCGTCAAGCCCCAGAATCTTTTCAAATGCTTGGGATTCATCGCGCGGGCTGCCTTGATAGTAGTCTTTCATAATCAGAATCCCTCTCTCAATCTCAGTTGTTAATTCCGAGGGAATGAGTTGTAGCGATTGGGCCTGGGTGCCTAATTCAACCCGGTAGCGGTTTAATTCATGTTCTGTCCGTCGCACCCGTTCACACAATTGGATAGCTGTGACGACATCCTTCAGTGTAACATTCCCGCTGAGTTCGGCCCAATTCAGGACTGTTACGGCGTTTTGCATGGCTTTAACGTACCGGGTAAGCGCGAGCATAGTTTGGTTGGCACCGGAGATGAGAATCGGACGCTCCCGGAAAATATAGTGCTGATTTTTCGTATACAACGTCAGTGTATTGCGGCTCCGTGACACGGCGAGGACTATGTGTTCTGTCTGTTTGGCGAATTTATCCGCTGTGCGGTGGCGGAGCCCCGTTTCGCTCGTGGGAATATTCGGGTTCAACCTCAGTGTGACATTCGCGCGCGCAATCCGTTTCATATCCTCAGAAAGGACAATCGCCCCATCCATTTTTGCCAATTCATACAAGCGCGTCGGCGTATACCGGCAGTTGATGCGGAAGCCGCCCTCTGTCAAATCTAGAATCTCTGGCGTATCCCCAACGACAATCAAGCCGCCCGTTTTGCCTTGAATCATAAAATCGATGCCCTCTCTGAGAGAAGTCCCTGGCGATAGCAACTTCAAAGCAGCGACGAGTTCACGTTCCTTCTGATTTTCCGTTGAAATGTTCAGCACTGTACCCACCTCCCATTTAATAGAATATCATATTTCAACGTGCGGTGTCAAGGTTAATTTCGGCGTAGCTTGCAGGTTTCTGAAACTGGCTATAGAAAAATCAGGTTGTGGTTCCGGGAATCTGCTAATTGGGAGCTGCTACGCAAGATTCCTGTCGCCTCAACGACATGGCTCGGTGTCGGGTAGGGCTATAGCGTCAAAAAACTGCCACAATTTCCTTGACTTCACGCCGAAATAAATGTATAATGAGTACATGTTGTATGGAGAAGCACAACAACTATTGTTTGTGCCTGCTGATAGTAACACATCCCGCAGCTCTCTCTTGCGCGAATGTTCAGCAGCTTTATGTTGTTTTTAATCAAATTTAAAATTGTGAAAAGTGAGAAACGATGCAAATGAGTTTATTAAATTCCTTTTTCGGCGCAACTCGCAGGGCTCCGAAACCTGCTAAAAAAAAGTCTACAGTCAGTGCGAGCTCCGACGAACAATTACCTATAGTAACCCTTGAAACCGATAAAGGCACCATAATAATTGAACTTTATCCGGAGAGTGCCCCCGCAACCGTAGCCAATTTTAAGAAACTAATTGAGGCTGGGTTTTACGACGGTTTGACGTTTCACCGGTTTGTGCGAGGGTTTGTCATCCAAGGTGGTGCCCCAGATAGCACCGGCATGGGAGGCCCAGGGTGGACAATTCCCGGCGAATTCCAAGATGCGGAACTTCGGGCGAAGATGCCACCCCACGAAAAAGGCGTTATTGCAATGGCTCGGAAACCTTCCCCCGATTCAGCGGGAAGCCAATTCTATATTTGTCTAAGCACAGATGCAAGCATTTACGCACATCTAAACGGCAACTATACCACATTTGGAAGGGTGATTGAAGGGCTAGACGACGTAGTAACCGCGCTTCGAGAGGGCGATATAATGATTGAGGTTACGCTCAAAGACTCGCCCGAACAAAACTGATTTTTTCTTTCCTATAAAATCAATATTTAGAGAGGTTTACGAAACATGGAAGAATGGAAACGCCTCGTGAGGGATACTGTCAATACGCCAGAAAAGCTAGCTGCCGCGTTTGATGTTGATGTAGAGGAGATGCAGCGCATCCACAAAGAATTTCCCATCCGTATCAATCCCTATTATCTCAGTCTCATAGAAAAACCCGGTGATCCGATTTGGAAACAGGTTGTCCCAGACCCACGTGAATTGATTAGTACAGGCGTGGAGGACCCGCTGCACGAAGAAGATGACAGCGAGGTGCCAAATGTCACCCACCGATACCCCGATAGGGCACTTTTTTATGTCAACTATATGTGCCCAATTTACTGCCGTTTCTGCACCCGCAAGCGGAAAGTCGGGGACCCGCACTCCATCGCTGATAATAACATTGAGGCTGGCCTCGCTTACATTCAGGCGCATCCGGAGATTCGCGATGTCATTATTTCCGGCGGCGACCCGCTCATGTTAACAGATAAGAAAATTGAGACAATTGTCAGCGGGCTACGGGCGATAGAACACTTAGAGATTATCCGAGTCGGTTCACGAGTACCGGTAACGTTGCCACAACGCATTACCCCCGAGTTGTGTGCAATTTTGAAGCGGCACCATCCTTTTTACATTAACACCCACTTCAACCATCCACGCGAAATTACCCCAGAGACAGAGAAAGCGTGCGGCATGTTAGCCGATGCCGGCATCCCGCTTGGTAACCAGGCAGTACTTCTCAAAGGCGTGAACGATGAGCCTGCTGTGATGGTGGAACTGATGAAGGGATTGTTACGCATCCGGGTGAAGCCGTACTATATCTATCAAGCGGATCTGGTTGTCGGCACAGACCATTTCCGGACAGCGGTGAAGACAGGGTTAGAAATCGTTGCGGCATTACGTGGGCATATCTCTGGGCTTGGCGTACCGCATTATGTCGTTGATGCACCGGGCGGTGGCGGGAAAATCGCCCTGATTCCCGACCCGGTTGTGGCATTTGATGACGATGAAATTCAACTCCGGAACTACGAAGGCAACGTCTACAGCTATCCGAGTACGCCGTTTTATGATGAGGATTGGTAGGGAAGCTGCTTTTGTCTGAATCACGGATTATCACAGATAACGCAGATGACGCGGATTTTAAAAGCGTCTCTGCTCTTCTCCGCGTTAATCCGCGTAATCTGTGTCATCCGCGATTCAGACAATGAACCATTTTTGCATAAAAAAAACTTGACAAAAAACGCTACATTTGCTAAAATAACATCAGTTTTGAACGTTTTTGGCAATTTTCCGAGATTTTTGCATAAAAGAACTTGACAGAAATTGCATTATTTGCGATACTAACTGCAACTTTGGTGATAGAATCTATTTCCGCATCGCGATGTACCGCAAACCAAAACGGAACGAGGAACGACACAAGTGAAGCAGCGAATGCTCAATTTCATTGCAAAACAGGTCACCGCAGCCCAGCTTGGGCCCCGCGGTACGCAGCACCCTCAGTGTGCGTCTGGCCCCTTCGTCGCGTTGTCACACGTTCCGGTTCACCTTGACACCGAAAAAGTAGGATTTACCCCCCCCGTACTTATTTTCCGTTAAGTATATTTACAAAACACGGCAGCGTCGGCGTTTGTCGCCGTTTGGTTGCCTTCAACCCCGCACGCATTCTTTGCGTGGCGGGCTATTTTTGTTGCATCGGGACAGTCCCGATGCATGTTTTCCTATCTGTTGTTATGTCCCCAGTTTGTTCCATTTTCCTGCTGCGAGAGATTTCCGCGCGCTGCCTTTCGCGGTACAGATTGCTGCGGGCTCTGCTTCATTTTGACAGTGTGGACACATGGACTATTGATGGACGTAACGCGCGTCACTGTTAACGGTGACAAGGCTTTTAAACTATTGCCGCATCATGTCTACCAGAAAAAGTTATGTGGAAAGTTGCACCCCATCACCTGGAAGGATTCCCAGATCCAGCCGGCTCTGCCGGATACTGAATGATTGTCCTTCGTGCGGGCTCGCGCAAACTCAGACACGCTGAGTCCTTGCCGAACCCGCACGAACAGCCGCGAAACGATGTCACGTCCTTTCGCATGTTTCATAACACCGCGATACACCTATCGCTATTAATTGAAGGAAGGAAAAACAATGAATAACAGAACAAACCGCCACGGAATTGCCAGGCTCCGGGAGAACGACCATCTACGCCTTGGCCATTTTGGCATGTTGTTGCCTCCACAATGCCCGCCTCTACCAACTTGGGCGGAAGATTTCGGTATTAAAAATCGATGTGAGGCCGAGACCGTAGCGGCCACGCTCGGCAAACCTTGCGGCATCATGCACGACGCGAGAGACACGTCTCGAAACAGCACTCTTCCCGCCGCATACACGTTCTTCGCGCAGTTCGTCGACCACGACATCACCCTCGATGCACGTAGCCAACTTGAAAGTGAAGTATTGAGCAGAGAGAATGTGGAGCGACTACCGAATCTCCGTTCCGCCTCGCTTGACTTGGATAGCGTGTATGGCTTTGGGCCTGATATATCACCGCACCTCTACCACCGAGAGCAACCGTGGCACCTGCTCGTAGGCAGCCAGGTTGGCGACGTTGAGAATCCCAAGGATGTTCCGCGCCGCGCCGATGGCACAGCCTTGATCGGCGACCCGCGCAACGACGAAAACATCTTTCTCTCGCAGATGCACCTATTGTTTTTACGCTTTCATAATCGCCGCATCATTGATCTGCTTATTCGACATGATAACAGCCACGTTGAGGACGCGAATCAGCAGCATCTTCCGCTTCGCTTTGAGGACGTGCAGAGGGATGTGCGGTACCACTACCAGTACATCGTGCTTCACGACTTCTTGAGGCGCATCTGTAATGAAAGCATTTACAACTTTGCACTGCCAATGATTCAGGAAAATGCGAACAGACCTGAAAACGAAAGGGATTATCCTTTTTTCCTTAGTTCTCTGGTTGACAACGACAACCGCCTCCGCATGCCCGTTGAGTTTTCCGCGGCAGCCTATCGGTTCGGACATACCCTCGTGCGCTCCCGGTACCCGGTGAACCCGAACTATCCGTCGATCGAGATATTTGACGAACGATTCGGCACCGTTGGGCTCAGCCCGGTACCACCAGAACTTACCGTGGATTGGCGGTTCCTTTTGGATGTAAACCCCCATCAGCCCTACGTGAACTCCAAAGCCATTGACCATCTACTTGCGAATGAGTTAGTGGAACTTCCCGAACGCGTCGTGGGACCGAACGCAAGACCGCAAGATTTCTCCTTGGCGTTCCGGAATCTCCTCCGAGGGTATGTCCTGGGGCTGCCAAGCGGACAGCAGGTTGCGGCAGCACTGGCACCCCAATACCAGTTTGATCCCGCGCAAGACTTGGAATTCGGAGGTATTCCGCGCTGGGACGGTGTGGACGAGAATTTGCGGAACAGACTTGAAGCACACACGCCTCTGTTTTTCTATCTGATGCGGGAGGCAGGAGTCCTAGGCGGCGGTGATCATTTAGGGCCCGTTGGCTCTGCTATCCTCATGGAGGTCTTTGGCGCGATGCTCGTCCACCACGACACGTTCTTGAACGTGGAGGGTTGGCAACCAGATAGCAACGTCACCCAAGGAAGCAACGGACTAACGTTGGCGGATATCGTCCGGTATGTCTCATCGTAGGCAATCCGCCTTGGGAACCGTCTGAATTCAGACAACCGAAACACACGGGCGGGCACCGTGCCCGCCCACAACTCAGTAGGTGGGCCCACCGGGGCCCGATACGCAAAAGGAGAAATCCAATGAAAATATTAATGTTGTTCAGCTTGACTCTGCTGTTAACCGCCACGATGGTACTCACACCCGCCACCGCACAAGAATACGTACACACCGACACCTTGACAGGACACACGAGTTGGGTTCGCGTAACCTTCAAGGATAACGGGACGCTTATCAGTGGGAGTTATGACGACACTCTCGGCGCCTGGAATGTTACCACCGGACAGCAACGCTGGCAACAGGATGTTGGCGATGTCGTCCAAGCCGTTGCACTCCCCACGCATGACCCTGTCTTCATCGCCTATGGTGGGGATGGCAATCATAACATTCGGATGCGCTATAGTGATGATGGCGACTGGCGCGGCAAGGTGGCGGGGCATACAAACAGTGTCCTTAGCCTCGCCTTCAAGCCGAACAGTTATCTGCTGGCGAGTGGGAGTAGGGACAAAACCATCCGCATCTGGGATGTGGGTAACGTAAACAACCTGCGGCATGTGCGCACGTTGCACGGCCACACGGATGCGGTCGTCTCGGTGGCGTGGAGTCCGGATGGTAGCACCCTCGCCAGCGCAAGTCTTGATGGCACGGTGCGGTTGTGGAATCCGAACAACGGCATCAACTTCGCCGTGCTGCGGGGGCATACGGAGGGTGTCTTCTGCGTGGCGTGGAGTCCGGACGGCAGCATCGTCGCCAGTGGGAGTAATGACTACACCATCCGTTTATGGGATCCGGACACGCACGGTACTCGGCGCGTGCTGCGGGGACACACCAGGGTTGTCATTTCGTTAGCGTTCCATCCGAACGGACAGACGCTGGCGAGTGGGAGTTCTGACAACACCATCCGCTTGTGGAACCCGAACACCGGAAGCCTCAAAGCCACCCTCACGGAATACAGGACTAACATCAATGGCTTAGCGTTCTCGCCGAACGGACAGACTCTCGCCGGTGGGGGGCCTAGATACCGAGATATCAGTTTGTGGCGGTTGCTGTCGGTGGATGTCACGGGGAATGGAGTTGTCAATGTCAATGACCTTGCGGAACTGGTGAAGAGTTACGGCAAAACCGTCGCTGGTGGAGCAAACCGCCGCGCCGATGTCAACAAGGATGGAAAGGTTGACATTGACGATCTCCTCTTGGTAGCGAAGGCTGTGGATGCTGCAGCGGCTGCGCCTGCGTTCGTGCAGGGAGATATCGAGACCTGGAGCATATCGGCGGAGGATGTGCAGCAGTGGATCCGCGATGCCAAAGAAGCCAAGGCAGATCCCGCAGGGATTGCCGCGCTGGAACGCATCTTGGCAACGCTCAGTAGGAGGGACCTCCCGGTCCCGAAAGAGACAGCACTGCTTGCCAACTATCCGAATCCGTTTAATCCGGAAACGTGGATACCCTATCAATTGGCGAAGCCTGCTGAAGTGACGCTCTCCATCTATGCGGCGGATGGGACGTTAGTCAGGACGCTGGCGTTAGGTCAGATGCCTGCGGGTGTGTATGAGACGCAGGCACGCGCGGCGTATTGGGATGGCCGCAATGCACAGGGAGAGCCTGTTGCGAGTGGTGTGTATTTCTATACGCTGACAGCGGGAGATTTCACCGCAACGAAGAAGATGGTGATAAGGAAATAGGAAATCGCCGTTACATCTGAATGCGCGGATGATTTTCTCGTCTGAATCACGGATTATCACGGAGTACACGGATAGACGCGGATTTTAAGAGGGCCTCTGCTCTTCCCCACGTTTGTCCGTGTCATCCGTGCCACTCCGGGGTTCAGACAATGAACCATTACATTTCCCCATTAATTTTTTGTTTTCACCAGACACCTGTCGCCCCGCTGGGGCTAAACAAGCAGGTAGGCCCGTGGTACTATACACATGTCGCCCCGCTGGGGCTAAAGAGGTTGCGCGCGGGTTATTTTCTTGTCTGAATCGCGGATTATCACAGATTACGCAGATGACGCGGATTTTAAGAGGGCTCTGCTCTTCCCCACGTTTGTCCGTGTCATCCGTGCCACTCCGGGGTTCAGAAATGAACCATTACATTGCCCCATTAATTTTTTGTTTTCACCAGACACCTGTCGCCCCGCTGGGGCTAAAGAGGTTGCGATCGTGGGGTATTTTCTCGCCCATAAGCGACGTGCAGTCAGACAATAAACACCTCATCGCTGCTAGGCTTGTAGCGTGACGTGACTTTACAAAAACACCCTCTTAAAATCCGCGTTAATCTGCGTAATCCGTGTAATCCGCGATTCAGACAATGAACACCTCCATCCCCCCCATTAATTTTTTGTTTTCATGAGACACCTGTCGCCCCGCTGGGGCTAAACAAGCAGGTAGGCCCGTGGTACTATACACCTGTCGCCCCGCTGGGGCTAAAGAGGTTGCGATCGCGGGTTATTTTCTCGCCCATAAGCGACGTGCAGTCAGACAATAAACACCTCATTGCTGCTAGGCTTGTAGCGTGACGTGACTTCACAAAAACACCCTCTTAAAATCCGCGTTTATCCGCGTAATCTGTGTAATCCGCGATTCAGATTAAATTCTTAATCTTCATGAAAACCCGCCAGCACTTATCTACGCCGCAGTGCCTTATAGCTGCCCTGTCGCCCTCGTGCTCCGTTTTAGCACCTCGTCAATTGCACTGAAGATTCAGATTGACAATGTTAATCTTTTCGTGTATACTGATAAGACTTAGACACAAGCAGGATACAGAAAACCCTACACAAAGGAGACATCACCATGCGAAATCAAAACACGCCTCGACTCCATTACGCACCAACAGAAGAGATGGATACCTATCCCGAATCTGATGGGAAACCTATCGCAGAAACGGATCTGCACCGGGATGAACTTCTCAAAACCATTGAGCTACTCAGAGAACATTTTAAGGCGCTACCAGATGCCTACGTATCGGGTAACCTGATGATGTATTATACGAAGGGGGAGGCAAGCCACTCAGTATCGCCGGATGTGTTCGTCAGCTTTGGGGTAGGGCGACATCCCCGGCGCATCTATCGGATGTGGCAAGAGGGAAAGCCTCCGGACTTCGTGCTTGAGTTCTCGAGCAAAGGGACGTTTCGTAACGATTTGAACGCCAAGAAAACGCTTTATGCGTCGGCACTGGGGGTGCGTGAATACTTCTTATATGATGTGGAACATCTCTATTTACCTGCACCGCTGCTCGGATTTACGCTGCGGGATGGTGTCTATGTGCCGATTGCTGCGGGTTCAGATGGGGGAATTCTGTCATCAACATTAGGTTTGGCGTTGTACTCACTGCCTGCCGGGCTGGGTTTTTATGATGTGCGTGCATCGGAATGGCTGAAGACACCTGCTGAAAAGGAAGCCATCGCCCGGCAACGTGCTGAAGCTGCCGCACAGCGCGCCGAATCGGAGAACGCACGACTCCGTCAGGAACTTGCACGGTTGAAACGCTTAGAGAATTAGGCGTAAGCAATGTCCATCAATACCATAGAACAAGACTTTATTAATAAAGTTTCGGCAAAGGTTAGGCTTTCAGCCGATGGCAAAGAACGTTTCCGCGTATTAACTCCCTTCCAGTTTGAAGACGGAGATCAGTTGGTCATCGTCCTGAAAAAGGTGGGCGATCGGTGGATACTTTCCGACGAAGCACATACTTATATGCACCTCACCTACGAAATTGATGAGAAACTTCTTCATAGCGGTACACGCAAGAAGATTATCGCGAAGGCACTCTCCATGTTTGATGTTGATGACCGCGATGGAGAATTAATACTTGATGTGTCCGATGGAAATTACGGTGACGCACTGTATGATTTTACCCAAGCACTTCTCAAGATAACTGACGTGTCATACCTGTCAAGAGAACGCGTGCAATCTACATTTATGGAGGATTTTCGAGCCCTATTGTGTGAAGTTGTCCCGGAGGAGCGGATGCGTTTCGACTGGAGCGACTCAGAGCGAGATGCGGAAAGAAACTACATAGTAGATTGTCGAATTAACGGAATGCCGGATCCGCTTTTCGTGTATGCACTCGCTAATAATGATAGGATTCGTGATGCCACGATTGCGCTGCACCAGTTCAAGGAGTGGGATATCCCGTTCCGTTCTCTGGGCATCTTCAAGAATCGGGGGGCTACCAGTCGCAAGGTACAGGCACGCTTCAGCGATGTGTGCCAGAAGCAATTCCCCAGCCTCAGCCTAAACGATGCCAGCATCAGAGCATATCTCGTTGATAACATCGGCAGCATTGAGGAGGCGGAAACGAGTTGGCGGATTCAATAATTTGCGGGTGATGTTTGATTATCGGTTTTCGGGGCTTGGCAGCGGGTGTCTTGTTTCCAAAGCGGAAGTTCCTGACTATCTGATTTGACAGGACAGGTGCGGCGGGTTAAACCGGAGGTTACAACGCAACAATGAGCGTGATTCGTATTTTCATCAGCAGTGTACAAAGAGAATTCGCACGGGAACGTGAGGTACTACGCGACTATCTGCACGGAGATCCGTTGATGCGGCGGTTTTTTGATGTCTTTCTGTTCGAGGATGTCCCAGCGTCGGATCGCCGGCCCGATGCCCTCTATCTGGACGAGGTCGAGCAATCCGATCTCTACGTGGGGTTGTTCGGCAACGACTACGGAACCGAGGATGAGGACGGAATATCACCGACAGATCGGGAGTTTGAACAAGCAACCGCTTCTGGCGTACATCGTCTGATCTTCGTGAAGGGTACGAACGACAGCGTCCGGCATCCGAAGATGACAACCCTGATCAGTAAGGCACAGACCGGACTGATTCGGAAACGTTTCAACACGCCGGAAGAACTGGTGGCGGGGCTCTATGCGGCGTTAGTCGAGTACCTGGATAGCAAAGATCTCGTTCGTTCTGAGCCCTTTGACGTGGCACCGTGTACGAAGGCGGCGTTAACCGATCTTGACTCCGGACAAATGGGATGGTTTATCCGCACGGCACGCAGCACTAGGGCGTTCCCGCTGACTGAAGGGGCATCAGCCGAGGAACTACTCGTACATCTCAACCTCCGAAACGACGGCCGACCGACGAACGCGGCGGTGCTACTGTTCGGGAAGGCACCACAGCGCTTTCTGATCTCTTCCGAGGTTAAGTGTGCCCACTTCCACGGAACAGAGGTAGCCAAGCCGATACCGTCCTATCACGTCTACAAAGGCACGGCGTTTCAACTCGTAGATCAGGCAGTAGACTTCGTACTCAGCAAAATCGCGCTGGCGGTGGGGACGCGGGCGAAAAGCATTCAGGTACCGGTCACCTATGAGATTCCAAAAGAAGTGGTGACTGAAGCGATTGTCAATGCCGTAGCCCATCGGGACTACACCAGCAACGCCAGCATACAGGTGATGCTCTTCGCTGACCGGCTTGAAGTCTGGAATCCCGGCCGACTGCCACCGCCGCTGACGCTAGAGCAATTGCGAGTCGCGCACCCGTCTGTGCCCAGCAACCCTTTGCTTGCCGAATCCTTATACCTTGCCGCGTACATTGAGCGAATGGGAACAGGAACGTTAGACATGATCCGCCGATGCATCGACGCTGGTTTGCCAGAACCGGAATTCACCGCTAGCAGTGGATTCATGACAACCCTTCGGCGTGCCACCCCGGCGGCGCAAATGACGGTGCAGCCAGAGTCACAGCCAGAGTCACAGCCAGAGTCACAGCCAGAGTCGCAGCCAGAGTCGCAGCCAGAGCCACGCCCTGGAGCTCTCAAATCAAGAGTACTCAGCCTGCTGGCAAACGAGCCGATGCAAAAAGCCGAATTGTCCAGGAACTTGGGACAAAAGGCAGTTTCCGGGCAACTCAACAAAGTTGTCCGGATGCTCCTCGCAGATGAGATGATCGAATACACGCGCCTGAACAAACCCAATAGTCGACTACAGAAGTACCGCTTGACGAACAAGGGAAGGGCCTCCCTGATGCATCTGAGATGACTTGGCAACAGCAACGTTGAGGGACCGGAAAAAAGGATTGTAATTCATGATTGAAAGACGGTTAAGAGAACTCTGGGAAAATTTGCAAAGCAAAAAACCGCATCTACCCCATTTTCTCTCGGAGATTTACTTAGACGGTATTCGTGGACTTCATAACTTGCGGGTGTTGTTTGACTATCCTGTGAGTGTTATTGCAGGCGGAAATGCTACCGGAAAGTCAACGGTGCTTTTTGCAGCTGCCTGCGCCTATAAGGTGCCAGGAGCAGGGGTTAAGGACTTCGTGCCCTCCACACTGTTTCCAGATTTTCGCCCTAAATTCGGTGAGCGCCAGGATATTCAGCAAAACATCACTATGGAATTCAATTATCAGACTCGAGACGGTATGCGTTCCATGCGATGGCGACGATCCAAGGGGTGGAACCGTAGTTTTTTCGGCCGCAAAAACGCGAGCCAGCCGGAGCGGCAGATCTATCTTAGAACACTCAGCAACCTAAGTAACCCTTCTGAGGTGCGCGGTGTTCTCAGCATGTCGCGCCTAAAATCTGAACTGCAAGAAATACCCATGACACCATCACAGATTGAGTTCGTACATCAAATGCTCCCCTTCAGGTACTCGGAGGTCGTCGATCTGTCTAGCGGTAACAAAAATCTTCTCTTTGCTGCCCAGGAAGGCGGGGCCACTTACTCCGAACTGCACATGGCTGCTGGTGAGCGCGCCCTATTGCGGTTGTCACAAGAGATCACGCAACTTGATGGCGCGCTCGTTCTGATTGATGAAGTGGAAGCAGGTTTGCACCCTTGGGTACAGCAACTTCTCATGTTACATTTACAGCAACTGGCACTGCGCAACGACCTCCAAATCATCGTAACCTCCCACAGCCCGGTCGTCCTTGACTCAGTCTCTGCCCGCGGGCGTATTTTTCTTGACCGGGACGAAGCATCAGGCAAGGTTGTTGTCCGCCCACCCTATCGCGATGTAATTCAGAATGCCCTCTATGGACGCTCCAGTGAAGTGCTTAAACTGCTCTGTGAAGACGAGATCGCTGAAGGTATTTTAAAAGGTGTGTTGGATTTGCTGTTATCCAGAGAAAGAATTAAGTGGGAATCTGTCCATATCGGGCGCGACACGGGAGCGAGTGAATTTCCTATGCACGCTCGTGCTTTAGAAAAATTTGGTCAGCTTCAAAACACCATCTTCATTCTCGACGGTGACCAGCGTGATGGTGAAATCGCACACAAAATACAGGCAACTGTAAGACATAGTGTCAGCATCCCAGTATTGTTCCTGCCCGGTAGCGGGGCACCGGAAAGTTGGGCCTGGGAAAAACTGCAACAAATTTCTGACGCTGATGCAGAGCAATTGGGCACCAATCTTGGCGTTCTGTCCAACTTAATGGATCAATTGGATGCTACTTATGCCTCAGTGTCCGACTCACCAGAAACAGCGAAAATTAAATTTCGTACCCTATCCGAACACTTAAGTAGAGAGGCACCGGAGGTCTGCCGAATCCTCGCACGGTTAGAGGCTGAACGAAAAGAGAGTGACCTCCGGCCTTTCGTGGAAAAATTGCTGCAAATTTTGTTGCAGTGGCGGGGTAATCCGAAGGGAACAGTGGTATGAGCACCGGTGGCGAAAAGGAGAAACGCACACAGGAGCGCGTCCTCAATTGGCGGTATTGAATGACGCGCAAGCAGCGGTGCCGGGCAGCCATTCCGCCCTACAACCCACAAAACTCCTACCATACCTACCATTTCTCTTTTTCTTTCTCCTCCCCCTTGTTAAGGAACGGACTGAGCAGATCGATCGGGATGGGGAAGACAACGGTTGAGTTCTTCTCCGCGCTGACTTCTACCAAAGCTTGAAGAAATCGGAGTTGCACGGCAGTCGGGGTTTTACTCAGAATTTCAGCGGCATCCGTTAAAACCGCGGCGGACTCGAACTCTCCCTCGGCGTGTGTGACTTTGGCGCGACGTTCGCGTTCCGCTTCTGCCTGTTTCGCCATGGCGCGTTGCATTTCAGCAGGCAGATCTACGTGCTTGATTTCCATCGCCAGCACTCCAATTCCCCAGTGTTCACAATGTTTTTTGATAATTTCCTCAAGGTCCTGATTGAGTTTTTCGCGTTCCGAGAGCAGATCATCTAGCTCAGCGCGTCCGAGGACACTGCGGAGCGTGGTTTGCGCAATTTGGGAAATAGCAAAGCCGAAGTCTTCGACCTCAATCACCGCCTTATCTGGTTCAGTCACCCTAAAGGTGAGCACTGCGTTGACGCTCACGGAGACGTTGTCTTTTGTGATTACATCTTGGGGGGTGACATCGTTGACGATGACGCGGAGGCTGATACGTTGCATCCGTTCGATCCAGAAGGGTATCAGGAAGACGAGGCCGGGACCGCGGGTGCCGGTTAAGCGGCCCAGGCGGAAGATGACAGCGCGTTCGTACTCTTTGAGGATGCGTATACTTGTCGCAAGCAGAATGATAATTACAATCGCAATCGCGAAATAGGTTGGTTGAATTTCTGGCATTTTCGATATTCCTTTCTTATTTCAAATGAATAGGGGTGTCTGATGCTGTGAATGGTAAAAATGACTAAGAGGTTTCGCCGACGATCTCACGGATTTTTCCAAAGAACGCGCGTTTTCGCGGGGTGTTGATTTGCCATTGCACAGGTACGGATTGATAGCCGTTAAAATAATCGTTTTCACCAGGGTCGAAGTAGCCCCATGAGGCGTATTGGCTGACAGCGGCAACACAGTTGTTTTCAGGTTTATCAAAATCGAAATGGTCATCTTCGTTGAAAAGAATGGGCATGGGCCGGTACCCGGGCACCTCGCGCGTCTGTTGCACCATTTCAACGATGCGATTCGGATCGCTGACACCGTTGCCGTGGACGAGCAGGAAATCGGAGGCGCGGACAACATTTTCAAACGGCACCCTACCGCCGCCATAACTGGTTCCGGCGAGTAATCTTCTACCGTCGCGCGCTGTGGAAACCTTGACACGTTCAATAAGTTCATGAACCCGTTCTGGCTGTAAAATCTCATGGGTGTACCTGACATTGCATTCGTTGTTAACCTCGACGATGACGTTAGTATAGCCACGGTCAAAAAGCCACTGGGTTGCATTGTCCGTTGCGCGTGTGACAGCAGTTTCGTCAGTGAGCCTCCGGTCTTGTCCGAAGTAGAAGTAGCCCAAAATGACAACCATGCCGAGTTCGTCAGCGCGGTCGATAATCCTCGCCAGTCGAGACATGTAATCTGGGTTGAGGCTGCCATCGGCTTCGATGGCTGAGTTGTGCCACGGTTGTGCTTTCGAATATCCCTCAGGGCTCCCGCCTTGCAGGTTGATAGTGAATGCCAATACACCGTGTGCACGCCATTCCGGCATAGCGCACAGAAATTCGCGTGTATTTCGTTCTGCATCCCATTCACCTGTATCTGGATATGTCCAGCGATGTACAGTGTCAGGGTTCCGGTCATCGAAGATGCCTTGCACCATGCGGGAGTTGAAAAGCAACCCCTCGATGTTATTGCCTTGGTAAAAACGTCCCGGATAGGTAATCTCTCCGTTGATGTAAAATGCATCGTCAACGATACTAACGGCTGTTTTCATGTTAAATTCCTTTCGTTTTGTCAATAAAGGTTCTCATGCCCCAGCGTACTTCTGCTGCATTTGATGTGATGCTTTCAATTTACTGCGTTTTCCGCGAAAGTGCCTTGAAATACTGCCGAAGCTGCTTCCGATACTGAAAGGGGATGTTTTCAAGCTCCTTTGCATCAGGCGTAGTTTCCAACTTCCGCACAATTTCTAGCAGTTCAGGATGCAGGGGTGGCACTTCTTGTGCAGGACTTGACGGAAACCTTTTGGCTACCTGTGCTTTTCGTTGCTTACCGACATCCCGCTTCTGCAACGATTTTAAACTGTCGAGCATACGCGTCAGAATTTGTTCCTGTTTCTCAAGCACCTGTTCATTGAGTGCCCCTTGCCGGAGTGCTTCCTCAACCTCTGTCATTTCTTCGGCGACATTTTCGAGGCTTCCGAGCATCTCTGCCATCTGCTCTGCCATTTCTGAGAGCCGTTCTGTTGCCTCTCGGATGAGTTGCTGTTGGGCGGCGAGTTGTCTGAGCATTTGCTCAAGTCCGGGTGTTCTCCCTTGTTGGCGCATCTGCTGACTCAGATTTTGCGCCATCTCGTTCAGCTGTTCTTGGCTCTGAGCGAGTTGTTGCATTTGTTCCATCATGTTTTCCAATCCGCTGGCACCCATCTGTTGGTTCATTTGTGCCATTGCATCAAGGAGCTCAAAGATTGCCTGGTTGAGGTCCGCGAGTGCTGCTTTTTGGATAGGCATAGCGAGGCTAGGTTGCCGATCTTCTAAGGCACGTGCTGCGCGAGATAGGGCATCGTTTGAGGCGTTGAGGTGCCACACAATAGTGGGATCTACTTCCATCTGTCGCGTGCCTAACTCCCAAAGCTGCTCTGCGAGTTGGGTGATGCTCTCGGCTGTGCTGAGTTCATCTGCGGCGAGTTGTTGCAATCTCTGAATTTCACTCGGAAGATAATTGTCAACCCCAGTGGTGAGGAGCTCGTTTGTTTGGCGTAGCACCTTTTCATGAAGGTGGGAGAGGTGAAGTCCACTTTCAACAGCTTGCCGCATGGCAGTTAAGGTTTCATCGGCGTTCGCGCCTTCCATGAATTCCAAGGCGTTATCCAAGCCTTGTGCCAGTTCAGTTAGCGTCTGCTCCGCTTCTCTGCCCGCTTGGTGTGCCTGTTCGCTTTGTCCGCTTCGGAGGTGGGTACTGGTAGCTTGGAGGGTTTCAGGCAGTTTATGTTCCTGCGCGAATTGGTTGAGCCGCGTGACTTCATCAGCGAGGCGTTCTATTTGCGGTGGCGCGTTTTCTGCCTTTTCTGCCAACTGCCCCATTTCAGTACCAAGCGTCTCCAGTTTTTCGCTGAGCCGGTCGAATTCCTCCCCTACCCTGTCTTCCTTCTGCGCTAAGTCTTTCATCTCAGTTGCAGAGCGAGGAGAATGCGCCTCGCCATCCGCGTCTACAATATCATCCGTAGAATCGCTTTGCAAGTTTGCTAACGTATCCATCAGTTGTTTCTGTCTGGAAGCGAGCTCTTTTGCCTGTTTCACTGCAGCTTCAAGTTCTTGTTGCAGCAGAAGTTGTTCATAGAGGGATTTGGCGCGTTCCAACTGCTGTAAAAACTGCTCTTGGTTCATATTCGCGGCTGTCATCGCTTTTTCCTGTTCAGTCAACTGCTGTTGTGCCAACGCTTCAGACAACTTCTGCAAAAGTGCCTTATGTTCCTCGGAAAGGGCTTTGTCCATCAAGTCTTGCAGTTCCTGGTACTTTTGGATAGTCTCGCTGTCAAAAAGTTCATTCTTTTCCATTTCCTTCGCTGTCTGCTTCATGTCTTCAACCAGTTGCTTGGCTGTCTGCTCAATCTGTTTCTGGGTTTCAAGCACTTGTTGCATGAGGTTTTCATCTTTGAGGGTGAGCTGTTGGCTCTTTCGGATCTTATCAAGGAGGGTATCAACTAAGCCGGTAGCATCCGCTTGCTCGTCAAAGAGTTCTTCAAACCCGCGCTGTTCTGTTTCCTGTTCGGCAGCGATAGCATCGTACAATTCGGAGAGCGACGGGAAACGGAGGGTGTATGTCTGCGATTTGCCGATATTGGGCCCTAATATGTTGTCCGTGTCTAATGCTTCGACATAGTAAGCGAGCGTCTCACCTGGGAAAAGCCCAACGCGGTCGACATCCCACGTGTACGCTAAGAAAACAGAATTTTGGGTAACATCCCACTGCTTTAAAGGCACATTAACAAGCAAAGCACCTTCGGTTTCAACACGATATACTAATTGGAGTGCTTGGATGCCGTAGTCATCTGTCGCCTCTATCTTGAGCTCTACTAACATAGCATCGTCCAGCACGCTGTCACGAGCGGGTTCAAGGATAACAACCTCAGGTGCAGTATCCTTGACAACATTGATAGTATAGTTCACCGGGTCGCGATTTGTGAAGCCTTCAACATCGGTAAGGTGTATGCGATAGTTTTCGCTTCGTTGTGCGATAAAGGTGCCCTGTATCTGCGGTTCCTCTTTTCCTCCTACTGTAGGGGACACCGGTTCCTGTGCCTGTTCGCCTTCGAGGGGCCTGTTTACGAGTGCGAGAGAAACATCCTCAGATTCTTCAAACGCCAAGTACGCCTTCGCCAGCGGCTTGTTGCTTTCGCCAGTGAACACGACTTCCGTTCCGAAAAGCGTCTGTATATCCCCGGTGTTTGTCTCTAGCGTCTGTGCTGACAGTTGTGTGTAGGCAGGATAGTTGAGCCGGAGTTGGAACTCCTTGACAAGGGGTTCGTGTCTCACCGTTATCTGATAATGCGGCGATGCTACAGCTTTGGTAGCGACATAGTATTGTAAGGAACGGTTCACATTTTCGATCGTCGCGCGATAGGTATGGTAAGGGTTGGGTAACCCAACCCCTTCGCTGTGCATTGCCAGCGATTGCCATGGCCGGGTCCCCGTGCCCATCCTTGCGCCCTCCACTTCATTACCAATGCGATAGTAGAGGGCAATAGGCGAGCCAAGATGCCCGCTCACTTTTGCTGTTATGGTAACTGATGTCCCCCGCTCAATTTGGGCGTTGCCGGGGTAAACTTCCTCAATTTGTATTGTACCCTCTTGGGGTGTTTTAGGCAACGTCTGGAAGATTTGGGCAAAACCTATGGAGTTTTCGGCAGGAAACCAGAGGAAATTGGTGAATAGCAGCAGCCCCACAGCTGTTATAGCCAGTGCCGCATTCCGCTTGACTTTCATCCATTCGTTCTGAAAAACCTGCTTCGATTGGAGCCGTTCCATATCATGCCCGGTCTGCAGAATCAGTTGTCCAATAAATTCTGGGGCATACCCGAGCCGGTTATCCGCTAACGTACCCCAGAGTTGCACAGCACTGAGGATTCGGTTTTCGGAGGCTTCTTCGCCCTCCGTATTTACGAACTCAAGATATGCCGCGACCTTAGCGTCTGTCAGTTTTCGGCACAGCGGCTGGATAATCGTCCGGATAGCAGTGTAGCCGCCGATGCCCAGGGATAAAAGGACAATTCCGAGGTGTATCCAGCGCGGCAAAGGGAGCTGAAAACTGACGAGACTTGCTGTCATGACGAGCCCGAGGATGCCGACAGACATCAGCAAACCTGCTGAGAAAATGAGCCATCGCCACGTTCGTCGAAAGGCGCGAAGCCGGGCAATAAGATATTGGTATGTCTGATTCACATGCTGTGTGTTCATTTGTACTCCTCCTCGTCTTGCTTTTTTTTAAACTGAATTCATGGGGGATACGCTCTGTCACTCATCAGAAACCCGCTTTTGAGCAGCTTCTTCCCCCGCTTTGCGGGGAAAAAGCAATCAGCAATCGTTATTAACCCCTGCAAAGCAGGGGATAACTACCATCCGAGCTCGGTTAGTGGGTTAGCGCGTAAACAGCGATATTCACAGCCATCTTTGCGGCGAGTTCCCGAACTTGGGGTGTATCGTCTGGATGCACATCGGCATCTTCAAGTCCATCCCCGATGTCAGCACTGTAAACGTAGTAAACTACCATCCGTCCATCATGAAAGAGCCCAAACCCTTGCGCGGGTTCCGAATCATGTTCATGAATTTTGGGGAGCCCTGGCAAGTCATAGAAGCAGTGATAAATCGGATGTGCGTTCGGTATCGGTTGTAGTTTCTGCTCAGGGAAGACCCGGCGCATTTCACGGCGAAAGCTCTCATCCAACCCGTAGTCATCGTTCGCGAAGAGAAAGCCTCCGCTAGTGAGGTAGTGCCGCAACGCTTCAACTTCGCTTTCAGTGAGGCGAATATTTCCGTGTCCGACGAGGTAGAGCATCGGATATTGATAAAGGGTGTGCTCTGTCAGTTTCAGAATCACCCGGTCTTCGGCCGTTTCAATATCTGTCCGTGTGCGGAGGATGTGGAGCCAATTGCTGATAGCAGTCGCATCGCCGTACCAATCTCCGCCCCCGCCATAGTGGATTTGGGCGATAGTAAACTGCTCGCCCGCCTCCTGTGTGCTGATTGCTACGCAAAATAGGAGGCAACAGACTAAAAACAGATGTTCACCACTATTGAAAATAGTGGCAAACCTCTTGAATATTGTTTGATGGACGGATAACGGGGCACGCACTCTGCCACACCAGGAGCCCCAATGTCTTAATTGTCTCATAGAATACACCTCACCCTAGGTGAGCCCCATGCGTTTGCGTAAAAACCATTCCGTGCCTAATAACCCAACAACTGTCATGAGAATGAGTGGATGTGCCCAGAGTTCGCGCTCGGCCATGGCGAAAACCGGGTTTTGGACTACCTCAATGTTGTCAGGCAGTGATTCCGCATCAGCTATAGCAAGATAGGCCCCTCCCGTTTGCGCCGCGAGCTGTTTAAGTAGATTTTCATTGAGTTGGGGTGCCTCCAACTCCGCGAGTTGAGGCTGGACGTAAATGTCGATTTTTTCTTCTTCCAATGTGGTGTTACCTCCTACGCCTATAGCACGAATGCGGTAAGTTCCCTTCTGTAATGCTTCAAATTGGGCATTATAGGTACCAGCGTTATCTGCTGTTCCATCTATTGCTTCTGCGCGAGTTCTGAGCGCAAAGGGGGTGCCCTCGGGTGGTGTAACCTGAATTTGAATTGTTGCCCCCGCTTGGGGCTGATAGGTTTCAGAATACACCCGCGCCGTAACTGCTACTGTGTCCCCTATTGCATACGTGGATGCATCCGTGGTAAGGTATAGCCGGTTTCCATCGGTGTTCGTTGCCATCCATCGGAGGACTTGTGCCCAGAAGCGTGCATAGAATGTGTAACGGTTGGTGTCTTTAAAATTCCGCGCGCCGAAATCCCAATTCCATAAGCCTTCTGCGGCAATGAGAAGGCTTTTGCCTAAGCCGGCTCTCTGAAAAATCAGAAGAGGTTTGCCACTATTTTCAATAGTGGTGAACTTTGGTTCGCTTTTTCCGGTCTCCATAAGTGTTCTTGCCCCGCCCCTGAGTCGGAAGCCACTAAAGAAACGTGAGAGGGCCGGCAAGTTTCGCCAAAGGGCAACGTTGCTTTGCTGTGTCTGGTTAAGGATATTACCCCTGCTTTGCAGGGGCGAATACAATCCGAGTTGTAGCATGGGATGAAATGCGCCCGATTGTGTCAGTTGCACAGTGAATTCTGTGTCCCACATGCGACATCCGTTTATCGGAATGTGAATGGGAAGAAGTTTCGCCAGTTCCGTGTTTCTGAGCCCGTTCGTGCCAAGCATGTTCCCGGAAGGCAGAAAGATAATCGGCTTTCCGTGTACCTCTACAAAATCGACAATCGCGCTTTGTTGACTTGGGGTGAGATGTTCAGCCGTGACATCGCCTAGAATCAGCACATCGTATGTGAGAAGTTCAGCGAGCGTTTCGGGGAAACGGGGTGTTTCTGACGCAGGGCTACCTTGTGGATAATACCCATTTAAACGGCTTAGCACAACGTCAGTGCCGGTGCGTTTTGAGGTTTCATGAAGAGATAAGAGTGCCCAAGTCGGCTCAATGTCGGGATCCCGTTCCAGGGCCCGTTTTAGGAACGTATACTCCCATCTCGGTTTACCCTCTAAGTAGAAAACGTTCAGTTTTGCCTTCACGCTCTTTAACGAGAACGTTTTTTCATTATTTTCGTTTGTCAGTTCGCTGTCCAGGGTGGGCAGTGCAACAGTATATTGAAAATTACCCTCGGTCTGTGGTGTTAACTTGAGTTCAATAACCTGTTTTGTTTGCATAAGGATATTACCCCTGCTTTGCAGGGGCGAATACAAGTGGCTAGGGGCAACATTCTGACGCTGTTCGTCCGTAAACGTTAATGTTGCTGCGTCCACGAGACGATTGCTATTCACCTCCCTCAAGGACAGCCGTGTTGTTTCACCTGTGTAGCCCGTTTGGACAACCGTCACGCGGATGACGCTCTCATGCCCTGTGTAGGCAACCGGTGTGACATCAACCCGCTGAATCTGGATGTCCTTTGGCGGTTCCACATTGCCCACCCCTATTGCATAAACAGGTGTATCTAATGCGACAAGTGCCTCAAGCGGAAACTGTCCAGAATTATGTGCGCCATCCGTGATAAGCACAACACCCGCGCGCTGTTGTCCTTTCCAAGCGTCTGCCACTTCCCGGAGTGCCGTTCCAATATTGGTTAGCGTGCCTTCAGGTTCAATATTAAATTGAAAGCTTGCCTCTGGCGAAGGGGCATTCACGTCTGGCGCCGGTGCTACACTTTGACGCAGCTTGGTGTCGAAAGGGTAGAGATGAACCTGGAACCGGTTACGCAAAGCCTGCAGGAATTGACTGGATTCACCAAACAAGAGTTGATTCACTTGACCGATCCGTGGCACAGCATTTTCACTAGACTCTCCATCTGCTAACTGCATACTTTTCGAGGTATCCACCAAGATGGAAAGATGTGTCGGTGGCGTGATGTCCTTTTTTTCGATGACTACGGGTGCTAACAGACAGCCAAGTAAGATCGACGCGGCGAAAATCCGCAGGGCGATGAGTAAAAATCTATGCCTCGCTTGCAAAGGACGGTTGAGACGTAGGTAAACGAATGCTGTCGTGCCAATTACAATGGCGATACCGAGTGCAACTGCCCAGCCCGGCCAAAAATAGGTGAATCGCATGTTTTTTTAATTCCTTTCACCATACATTATAACCTGATTACAGTGTTCCTGTCAACACCATTTTCGTTTTGCTCATCTCTGCGCGACACCAACGAAATAGCCCGAAATCTGTCAAAAATAGGATTGACAATGGGTAATTCTCTATGGTAAAATGTGCTAAACTTCAAACTTTGTAGAAATGGAGCATAACATGGCGGAAGAAAACGGTAACGACAATGTATCTGAAAGTCTACAACCGATGCAGGCAGAAAGTGGTGTTATCATCAATGCCTCGCAGATGCAGTCCATCGATATTAGCGAACGTTTTACTCGAGTTAAAACGGAGACTGGCTGGCGTATCCAGTTGAATGCGCCGGGGCGCGTCACTATCAACTTCATGACTAGCATGCGGAAATTTGAAACGACGTTGATGCAGGGCGATATCATTGAGCGAGACGGGGAAGATCTGATTTTGCTTCGGAATCAGCAGGCTGACGCGTACCGGTCACAGCGAGGTGTTTCTCCCTTAGCACGGAGTGTCGAGCGCACGCTTGGCTCTGAACCTGCCGGTGGCAAGACAGTCTAGTGAAGGCAATTGCGCGCGCAGGAGGTAACCTCCATTTTAGAACGCATCTATAGGCTTCTTTCCAGTCTAAGGGGGGGCACTCTGGTTCCGACAGGGGTGGTGCTGAGCCCA
Source organism: uncultured Poribacteria bacterium (assembly GCA_958295855.1). Lineage (GTDB taxonomy): Bacteria > Poribacteria > WGA-4E > WGA-4E > WGA-3G > CATQHH01. Next base: position 4,999,573 of record OY282383.1, read on the forward strand.
GAAAGTCACGCGAAAATTGTCTCGGAGCTTTCTGAAATTTTTGAGGCGGAAAACATTTCCCGCATACAACTTGAGCATCACCTTGCCTTGGCTGTCTCCATTCGATCAGAGAATACGGATGTGGTTATCGTGAAGGAGTTGGTTCCCAACCCGTGCCCAGTATGTCACCACCGGTTAACCTTCCTTCGGGAGCTGATCGAGCGTTTTGAAAACGATGACGCGAATCTAATTCGTTGTCCTATGGGGCACCGTTATCCGGGGCAGCTGAAGATGTACTATCTGAATATTTTCCAACAGGATGAGGGGAACGAAATAAAAAAGTCGGTAACGGCGTGTCCAGAGTGTGGGAGCAAAAACATCCAGTATTTGGGGCCGGCAGAAATGTTTTGTCTTGACTGTGATTGGGACAGCGGCATGGCACCACGTTACCGGCGGATATAGGGGTGTGCCCTTATTATATGAGAAGCGGGCGGAGATGGGGCTCCGCCCTTACAATTCCCGGTCTAATGGAAGTGGCCCGCGTGGGGATCGGCGGCAGCAGCATTGAAGCCCGGCGGTTCCTCAACCTCTGTGATCAGAGTCTCTGTAGTTAGCAGCAAGCCTGCAATGCTTGAGGCGTTCTGTAGCGCGGAGCGGACAACCTTTGTTGGGTCGACAATGCCAGCTTCGAGCAGGTCGCCGTATTCGGTTGTAGCGGCGTTGAACCCGTAATTGGCTTCGCCTTCTTGGACTTTGGCAACGACAACAGAACCTTCCATTCCAGCATTTTCTGCGATGGCTCGGACAGGTGAGAGCAGGCTTCGGCGGATAATATTGAGGCCTGTGCCCTGGTCGCCCGCCAGTTCCAACGTATCCAGTCCCGCTGCAGCACGGAGAAGTGCGATACCACCGCCGGGGACTATTCCTTCTTCAATTGCAGCACGTGTTGCAGCGAGGGCATCCTCGAATCGTGCCTTCTTCTCCTTCATCTCCACTTCTGTTGCAGCACCGACGTTGACGACGGCAACACCCCCTGCAAGTTTAGCGAGCCGTTCCTCCAGTTTTTCCCGGTCGTAATCGGAGGTAGTTTCCTCAATCTGTGTACGGAGCTGCGCGACTCTGCCGGCAACGTTCTCTGTCGCACCACTGCCCCCAACAATCGTTGTGTTGTCCTTGTCAATAACGACGCGCCGGGCTGTGCCTAGCATACCGACGACAATGTTTTCCAAGCGGATGCCGGTCTCCTCAGAGATGACCTGACCGTCTGTTAGGATGGCGATGTCTTCCAGCATCTCTTTTCGCCGGTCGCCAAAGCCAGGGGATTTGACTGCGGCAATCTGCAGGGTGCCGCGGAGTTTGTTCACTACCAATGTGGAGAGGGCTTCCCCTTCAACATCCTCAGCAATAATAAGTAGGGGGCGCCCGAGTTGGATAACCTTTTCCATAATCGGCACAAGGTCGGGCACTGTGGTGATTTTCTCAGTATTAATGAGAATAAAGGGGTGCTCAAGTTCAACAATCTGTTCCTTCGCGTTTGTTACGAAGTTGGGGGACAAGAAGCCTCGGTCGAACTGCATGCCTTCAACGATGTCAACGGTAGTTTCGGAAGTTTTGCCTTCCTCAATAGTGATGGCACCGTCGTTTCCAACCTTATCTAGCGCTTCCGCGACGATGTTCCCAATATTGCTGTCGTTGGCCGGGTCGTTTGCGGCGATGGAAGCCACTTGTGAAATTTCTTCATGCGTGTTCACCTCACGGCTCTGTGCGGTGATTGCATCAACGGCAGCGACTACAGCTTTGTCTATACCGATTTTCAACTGCATCGGGTCGGCACCTGCGGTGACGTTCTTGAGTCCCTCATGAAGAATTTCCTGCCCCAACAGCGTGGCGGTGGTGGTGCCGTCGCCGGCGATATCGTTTGTTTTGGTTGCGATGGATTCCAGCATTTGGGCACCCATATTCTCATAAGGGTCCGGGAGCTCGATTTCTTTTGCGACGGTGACACCGTCGCATGTTACCAGCGGCGCACCGAAAGATTTTTGAATGACGACGTTTCTCCCGCGTGGGCCAAGGGTCACCTTCACTGCATCGGCAAGGGTATCTGCTCCACGCTTGAGTGCCACCCTCGCTTCTTGGTCAAAGATAATTTGCTTTGCTGGCATTGAATTCCTCCTCTATTGGTTTTAGAGTAATTCGCTATTTAAATATTTGGATATGCTTAATTATAGCATGCACGGCGTGTAAAGTCAATTTTTTTAATGACCCGGAGTTAAAACCTGACATCATCTCAAGTTCTTCCTTTTTGCCATCCTAATACGCCTAAAAGAGTCTGTCTTGTCTCATATCTTCCCTAACTCTTTCACGACCGGCAAGGAAACCATCTAATAACTTCTTCTCTCTGCTCTCAATCGGCAGCGTTTCAGATACGGCTTGCGCGACACGATAGAACGCCTCGCTGCGTCCAAAACCACTGTCGAAAAGGACACGAATCATCTCATCTCGTTGGCTCTTTTCCCAGAGGAACAGCACATGGTGAAGCACGTCAATCAGCTCATCAGCACCAGAAAGACTGTCAAGCATTCGCGTTTGTGGCCCAAGCACGCGAATAAACTGCTTTTCTTTCACAATGAACCCTTTTCCGCCCCACTTTTGTGCAACATCCACCCCACAGGACTGCGCCAATTTCCGCGCCTCGTCAAAAGGAACGCGCGCTTCGCCGTATTCCCATCGCCAGAGGACATAGAAGCGGGTAATGTCGGAAATCTCACCTGCAAATCCATTGTGCAAAATCTGCCGCACGGCATAATCGGTGGCGATTTCTCGGACATCGTCAAGCAGGCGATGCGCGCGGATAATCTCTCCTTCAAAAGTCATGACCTGCTCGTATTTGCCGAAGACCTCAATTGCCGAGCCGATGGCGGCGATAAAAAAGTCTGCCCCGCTCAGGCCTTCCTCCCAGAGTCTGTGGAGTTTCGCGTTGAGGTGCGTTGTCAGTTCCATCTTGACTTCGTTGTAGAAACCTGTCGGTTCGCGTGCCATTTTCCGGGCGACGATGTAGATGGAGGAAGCGAGCGCAGCCGATTCATTAGCCCGTAGTCGGGTAGCCTTTTCTGTAGACAAGGGCCAAGCACCAGTCATGATGAGCCCAGAATCCAGCAAAGCGTTAATCAGCGTCTCCCAACCTGCAGTGGATTTGTGGGCATAGACGATAACGGTGACACCGTTGGGTTTCAAAACGCGGTGAATTTCTTGGAAAGATTGCTTGAGCGCCTCCTCAAAGAACCGCTTTCCCTCCTCAAAACCGCCTGGGCCGTGTGAATAGGCGACAACCTCGTTTCTCTTCGGAGTCAACGGTGTGGCGAAAAGTTCAGGATGCACATCACCCAACGTTCGCTTCAGCCATACGTAGAAGAAATCGGAGAGATACGAATAGGGCACGTTATCGTAGTATGGCGGATCGGTGAAAACGGCATCGAAGAAGTTGTCAGGATGCGGTAGGTTGGTGGCTGAGGATTGGGTAACTGTAGCATTGTGTGGGAAAAGCGTTGAACTTAAATGTGAAGTAATTTTTAAAGTAGTATCAGTTTGCCTAGCCCAATTCCCTGTCAAAATACCAGATGGATTTTGCTCTGAATAATCAAAAACCATAGGGAGTGCCTGCCGGCCAAAAACATTGTAAACATTTTCCCCCAAAGGGTGCCACCAACACAAAGACGCATTATAACTTGAATGACAGCTTAGGATTAAAGCCAAATAACTCACCACCGCCTTCGCGTATTCTGCATCAACCCCTTCTGCCACCATCTTTTGATACGCCGCCCTCACCTTCTCCGCAAACGTAATCAATGATAGTTTCTGCCGCGCGTTGAAGAGGTCTCCCCATTTCAGTATGCCATAGCCTTGCACCCGAAAACCTAATGTGCCTTTCGGTGGCAGAGGCTCATCTGGCACCGCGTCCATGCCCCATGCCAAAGTCAACTTCTCCCGCTTCTCCGCAAGGTACGCCGTGGCGCACGCAAAGACAGCCAGGTCAGTATCCGTCGCCACACGATAACGTTTACCCGTCGTACCCGGCTTGTGCAGTACAACGGCAACCAGCCGCTGTCCCGATTTCCCCTCCTGAAACAGGCGCCGCGTCAACTTGGCTTCCACCGCCCCACCGCACACAGGACACACCGCCACAGCGCGTGAGATAGTCCCTTTCGTTGGATCAAAGTTGTCAGGCATCTGTTCATACCCATCGCCGACAATCTTGAAGTCGACACGCCCACTTTCAACATCAGGATACAGTGCCACCTTTTTTTTCGCCTTCTTCGCCAGCCAGAATTGTTTCAGCAAGGGGATATCTATACCACACGACGGGTTCTGACATGGAATTGTCCTTGCCCAAATATACCCGACCGGAATTGACCCGTCTGCCTCTTCAGAGTAGAATGTGCCAAGCTCCTTCTTCGCTTCGGCAAGCACCCACTCTCCCCATTTCTTGACATCTTCTAACAAAGGATTTTTCGCCGGTTCACCAAAACGGATGCCTTCACCCGGTTCCCCCGCGGGGCTGCCGTACTTCTGTGAGTATTCCAGCGTGCATTTCTGAATTAAGACAGCAACAGGGTTAAGGTCATTGGAATAGGTGTCGCATCCCAGTCGAAGTGCCTCCAGCGGAATTGCACCGCCGCCCCCAAAGGGATCGAGAACCTTCGGTGGCGCACCGTCGTTGGAAACCTCAAGGATTTCTTCCTGTGCTCTTTTAATTAGATGGGAATTTAGGGAATTTTCCCACTTCGAGAGGTCCCTGATAAAATTCCGTTTCTGCTGCCACTCGTCAATATCTTTTGGGGGTGGAATCAAGGCAGCGTAGGCGGTTGCCCGTGAAGATGCAAGCGGCCGCCTCGCCCACCAGATGTGGAGGGCAGAGATATGTCCGTGGCGTATGTTTTTCTCGCGAGCGGCCTCGGCGGAGACTTCTTTGACAGGGAAGGTCTCTTCAATGAAACGTTTGTCTTCGTTCATAATGGATTCCTCCTATGTTAATGTGGGGTGTAGTAGAGCACAATTGCAAATGGGTCAACACAATTTGGTAGGTTCGCATAGATGCTGCTCGCCGCACGCGTTGAGTGGCATCAATTTCCGCGATAATTTTTCTATCTGTTATACAATACCAACAAGGGCACCTGGTGTTTGATCGGGACGTTCTCGCGTTCATATTCCCAATCACTAATCGCTGAACTTGATGTTTTCTTGAGACCTAATTCCTCCGCTACCTGAACCTGTGTCAAGCCTGCTTTCATTCTCATTTCTCTCAATTCTTGACCTGTAAATTCAAAGTCAATAGGCTCAGGCAGATCGATAACGGGTGCGGATGCTTCTTCTAGTGCGATTTCTGCGTTCAGTTCTGCTTCACCTGATGCCACATTGGATTTTAGATATTTTTTATAGGCAAATTCAAGCACGGGTAGAAGTTCTCTCAGATTTTCAGGAATAGCATAATAGGCTCTACCGTGATTGAGACGATCCGAGGCAGTCTTGCATCCATGTTGCCTTCCCAATTTTTCTGCCTCTTCTTCCACTATCTCGGCAAAGAATCGAGGAGGGCTAAAAGTAATGTCGAGGCCAAAGACTACTTCCTCTCTATACCCTTTTAACCCAAAACTACAAAGATCTTCCGAGAATTTCCGATCTAGTTCCCAACCTTCTTCTTCAATCAAATGCAGCATCTCTGCAACCCCGCTGTAAAATGCGCTGCATTTTTTTTCAGGATATTTTGATTCATAGTGTTTCCTAAGTTCTTGGGGTACGGAATCTCTAACCCGCGCTATTGTCCTGTTGGCCTCCGTTACCGCCCGTGTCTTTTCTTCTAGTGCGATTTCTGCGTTCAGTTCTGCTTCACCTGATGCCACATTGGATTTCAAGAGGTATTTCTCCAGATCGGAGATAGCAGTCTCTCGATTTTCAATATCGGTTTCACAGAAAAACCTGTCGCCCAAACTGGAGGCTTCCCACCGAAAGAGGTAAAATCGCCAGCGTTTGCCGTTTGTAATTATTGCAAGGGGGACATTTCCACTATAAGCGTAGGAGCAGGTTTGTTCCTCGTATCTTGCGATTGGCTCATTCCACCGTTTACACTCAATCAACACAACAGGATTCTGTTCTTGTTTGATGCGTAAGGCGTAATCAGCACTTCCACTCTCTACCTTATATTCCGGTAGAACTTCCATAGACGCTAAATTAGCATCGTCCCAACCTAAAGCCCGGAGAATGGGCAGGATGACATATTGCTGGGTGGTTGCTTCTTTGGCATATGTCAGGTGTTCTTTGTGTTCAAGAATATGCGAAATTGTGTTTCTCAGATCCGGCATGCGACATCTCCTTATTCCTAGTGATATACTCCCACTGCTAAAGCAAGGGGAAACCTCCGTCTCTTGCCCACCGTGCCACCGTGTGTCCCGCTGGGGCTGAGCATCTAGGGCAGTCTGCGTTTCTATACACATACCGCCCTGACAGGGCTAAAACGCCCCCAAAATCCGCGTTATTCTGCGTAATCCGTGTAAATCCGCGATTCAGACGAAAAATGATACCAGAAAAACGTGAAGAAGGCAAGACATTTATTTATTGTCTGCCGATGGCAGGGCAGGCTCCACATACAACGTCTTTTCGTGTGTGTAATGCACATAGCCTGCTACGTTGCCCTTTCGCTTAACGACATAGCGCGCCCATGTATAGTCAACGGGGACATGGCTGGCATGGTGCGCCTTGCTGAAGTAGGCGGCAAGTTGGGCGGCTTGCAAGAGCGTTGGCATCGGGATGTCGGGGCGGTTTTCTGGGTTGCGGATGATGACATGCGACCCGTGGATTTGCTTTGCGTGGAGCCACATGTCGCGCGGCTTGGCAATCTGGCGCAAGAGCAGATCGTTGGATTGGCTGTTGCGCCCGACGTACATCTGAAATCCGTTGGTGGAAGTATACTTCCGGAAAGGGCCTTCGCTCCTCTGCTGTTGCTGTTTACCCCGCTGTTGCGCCCTGAGGTACCCGTTCTCAATAAACTCGGTACGGAGCGCGCGTAGCGAGTCCAGTGTATCCGCCGATTCAACTTTGGCTTCATAAACGCAGCGGACTTCTTCCGCCGCTTCTAGTTCGGCAAGCCGCTGTTGGATAAGCGAATACCCTCGTTTTGCCTTGGTGTATTTCTTGAAATAGGTTTGTGCGTTTGCGGAAGGTGTCTGTTCCGGATTGAGCGGAATTAAGAGCGTTTCCAATTCTGGGCTATAGTAATTTTGCAACGCAACCTGTTTTTGCCCGCGGGTGATGGTGTGTAGATTTGCAAGAAGCAGTTCGCCCTGAATGCGATAATCTTCTGATTTTTCGGCACGTTCTAAATCTGCACGCAACCCATTCGCTTTTCGCTGCAGCAGATTCTGCTGTTTTTCCAATGCCTGTGTGAGGGTGCGTTGTTCCGATGCGATGTTCTCCTTCAAGGTGATTGCCTCGTAGTAGGCAGTCAGTGCCTCGCTCATCGTTTCAAACGTCTGGCAGGTGGCATTCGGAAATTGGTACAACGGTATCGGGGAAGCGGCTATAGGCTCCGTACCCTCCATGAGCAGTTGTGGAGAGGCATGCCTCGGATCTAAACAGGCGATAACCTGCTGATAGGCATCCCATAGTTCTGTCTCCTCAGCCCGCGCGACAATCTCCTTCGCGAGTGTCGGGCTGAGCCCATCAATTTTGTTAAAGAGTTGTCGCCAACTCACGGCTACAGGGCCGGACGATAAAAAGAGTTCAGTAAACGTTGCCTTATCTAGGCTCAACGGATCTAATTTCTCTTGTTGTGGGGGTAAACAGTAGGTTTCACCGGGCAAAACTTCTCGGTGTCGACTCATTGTTTCGTCAATATGTTTCAGACATTCCAGAATTCTATCCTCAACTGCGTCGATGAGGATGATGTTGCTGTGTTTGCCCATAAACTCTGCAATAATTGCTTTCGGTGACGGGTGTATCAGTTCATCAGAAACGGGTTGGACAGTTATCTTGAGTATCCGATCCCAACCGAGTTGTTCAATTGCGGTAATAGTACCACGTCTGAGGTGCGTTGTTAGGAAATCTGCCAGATAGGATTGCTTCTGCCCCTCGGGTGGCTTTTGAATGAGATGGGCACGGGCATGCACAGAATGGGCAGATAAAGTGAGCCAGTGCGTTTGGGCAGCGCGACCGATCTTGAATGAAAAGGTGTGTGGGTTGGCTTGTTCAATGTGCCGGATGGTGCTGCCCAAAAGGGTTTGGCGCAATTCGTGCGTAACAAGGCGTAAGGCTAAGCTATCATAAGACATGAGAAAAATCTTTAGTGATGTGTGCGGTTGATTGAAAAAAGCAACAAAAGCGGTCGAGCAGAACCTGTGCCTAATGATACTGTTTCAATTGTTGCGTTATGCTATGAAGTTGTTCCTTAATTTTTGAGGGAACGCGCGGATTAAATGGCCCGCCGGTACCAGCCGCTATATCATCAAAACCGCTTAAAATCATTGCCTCCACAACGGCGGAGTAGTTGTAAACGCGCTCGTTCATAAAGCGGATTTCTTCGAGCGGTGCAATAGCGGCTTCAATGCGTGCTGAGGTTTCGTGATCTCCGCGGCGTTGGGCGTTGCTGATTTCATCCGAAGCACGTGCAAATGCGACAGCGATGCCGGAGGTATGCCCTTTCGTGCCCAACAGGGCGGGATAGGTACACCGATCGCCGATACCCCACATGACTAAACCGTTATCGCCGATACCTTCGACGAGGGGTATGACATCTTGGGCATCTGTCCCGATTTTCACGCCGATGAAATGCGGTGAGTCGTTTAGCAGACGGATAACTGCCTCCATGTCGCGCTTCTGCCGAAAATAGTAGAGAAATCGCGCGTTACATCTGCTACCGTAATACTCCCCGAATTCCATATACTGTTCATAGATGCCTTCAGGGCTGGATATGCCTGCTAGCGGCATCAACAAATATGCATCTGGTGGCTTTTGAAGTTCAGCTTGCGCCTCAATGAGTTGACCAGCTTGATTAATAGGGTTTGGCACGATGCCTGATACGAGGATACCCTCCTCACCGATTTGCTGTCCTGTTCTATCAATAAGGCGTAGTTGTTCTGTTTCATTGATGTGGTGAATGAGGCTGGTTCCCGCTATAGCGATGACGCGCTTCCGCCCCTGGTCCAAGTAGTTATTCCGCATCAAGTAGTCAACATTTTTCGCATGGCCTGCGTAATCGATCTTGCCTCCATTGAAAGGGATAATAGGAATTGCTGTAACTGAATTGAGTGCATCCAAAAGCAGCGATAACTCTAATGCCATTATGATTCTCCTTTTAAAATCTTTTTCTTAAAACGAATACGCTCTCCAAGGCCCCTGCCGACACGTCAGTTTGCACATCTATTTCAAGGGTATTGGATTGTGTCTGCTTTAGGTTCCAATGTTTCGTTGTGATTCGTGCTTCAACTGCACTAATAACATGGTTTAAAATCGTTAAGCCTAAGAAGAACTTCGCACGTTCAAAGGTATCGTTCGCTTTTTGTCTTAATTCAAAAGCATCCAGCCGGTCGCGCGAGTCAAATTCAATGTCTACATCGGGTTCATCTTTGAAGGGTTTCGCATCCTCCCAGTACCACTTGCCAGTGCGCGCCCGGGTCGCCTCTGAATCGTAGACATGGTTCCAGTTTTCATATTGTGTGGCGTGTTCAAAATCCTCGATGGGATCCCAGTTTTCAAAGGAGCCGGGGCCGTCGAAGATAACGTGTTGTCTGACAACATCGCGGTACTCGTCGCGCGTATTTACGGCGGCGTTTCGCAGGATAAAGTAGGTTGCAAGCAAACCGACTTCTGCGGCTGCGTATAGGTAGCCGCGCTTCGCCCCAGCGTAGAGTTGCCCCGCGCCAGGTAGAACAAGCGAATAGAGAAATGCTTCATTCGGTGATTTCAAAGCCGAATTGAGATAGGCTGAGGCGTGTTGCCCTTGTTCCATGGAATTTGTTTCAGCGGATTGATTCGATAGCCACCGGTTTCCGAGTGCCGAATCAAGGTAGAAAGCCGTGAACGGATTTGCCCTGGGCGTGCCGGAGGCAAGACATAAACCGGGTGCTAGACAGAGTGCTATCACAAGCATCAAAATTTGGGTGTTAGATTTCATTGTATTTGCCCCCTGCTTTGCAGGGGTGTTCCACTTAAAGTGTTTTCCTTTAAAAGACGAATACGCCGGTTGCTTCGATGAGCCGTTCACGACTGGGACCGAAGCGCGGGCCGTATGTCAAATCTAATTTGAATAGGTACACCGATACCCCGATGCCATAAGTGAAGTAATCGGCGAGGTCTGGTAGGTTAATGCCGGGTTCAGTTTTGTAGCCAACCCGAAGTGCCAGCAGGTTTCCGAGCCAATACTCTACCCCAAGATTCTTTTGGAGATGCCGCCATTCAAAAGCCCGGATACCGACACCCCGGTCGGAAAGCAGTTGCTCCCGCGTGAGTTTTTCCGCTCTTTCCGCGTTAAGCCTTTCCAGATCTACGGTTAATTCTTCTTCATTTTCTGCTAATTTATCAATATACGCGGTAATACCACTCACGAGGCGGATGTGGTTATATCTATCGCGGTAAAGGCTCATTGAAGTGCCCAGCCGGAGCAACCGAGGCAAAGCATCGGCTTGGTTTTCATCAATAAAAGAGATACCGGGCCCAACGTTTTGAATCGCTGCCCCAACAGTCGTCGGTATCACATTGAAGGGCAGCAGGTATTGCACACCCAAATCGACAGCGTAAGAGCTGCCACTTTCCCTGCCGAGGACCATCCGAATCACCTTACCGTTGATGCCTGCGGCTAACGTCTCAGTAATCCTGTCGGCGTAGGAGAATGTCAAGGCGAAGTTGGTGCCCAGGCTTTCCTCTCGAAGCACATCGGGGGAATCCGTGGTTACAGCAATCGTGCCTTGTCCTTGCATTTGGAGTGTTGCCCCGATAGTGCCGACGTTACCGAGGGGCATCGCCCCCGAAAGGAAGGTGTAATATAAGCCTTCGCCAGCCTCACCGAAAGGCCCACTGTAATCTGTATAAAACATTGAGGCTTGCGCTGCCTTTTGGCCGGAACGAACCTTGCTCTGGGGCATATCCGCCAAACCGCTTGGGTTCCAAAGCGATGTGGTGACATCACCGGACATTGCTGAAAACGCGTCGCCGAGGGCTCTTGCGCGGGCGCCGCCGCCTAAGTTCAAAATTTGCGCGCCTGTCCGCCCTGGTCCTGCCAACACTGTCGGCGGCAGAAAGCTAACTAAGCCTAAAAAAAGTAGTGTGGAAAATCTGATCATAATTTTAATTCTCGCTTGCCAAGTGCAAGCCTTCAATAGCGCGCCGATATGTCGTAGCGGTATCACCATAAGGTAAACCTACGAAAAATAGCGCATCCTCTTTCCTTATTCCTTTGGTTTGTAAGGGCGGGAGGGTATATATCCCCTGCTTTGCAGGGGTGTATAAGACACCTGTCTCCGCCGTTTTCTGCAGTGGAAAAACAATACGAATTAAATTAATTTGGTATAACATCTATAATAACGAAAATCGCGTCAATCGGTTTACATTAATTGCATTGCGACATGTTTGGGCGCTGCAATTGTTGTTGACAGAAAAAAGGGTGAGGTGCTAAAATCCTATACAAGTAGAGATGTCGGGCAAGCACTGTGGCATCGCCCCTACAGCTATCAAACGGATACCAAAACACCAAAAGCGGAGAATGGATATATAACACATGCGAATAGCTTTAGCAGCCTTCGTAACCCTCTGTTTCTGTGGGTTATTTACAAGCGAAGTTTCTGCGAGTCGAGAGATTAAAGCCGTTTTGACAGAAACGCCCCCTAAAATTGATGGAAAATTGGATGATGGGTGTTGGCAAAACGTTGCCAAAACAGGTGAGTTTATCCAATTTGAGCCCGAACGCAGCAAACCTGCAACACAGGCAACCAATGTTTACCTCACTTACGATGCCAACAATCTGTATGTCGCTTTTGAATGTTTCAAGGCAGATATGGACAATCTCGCGGCGAATCAGACTCGACGCGACTCCTTCTTCTTTTCCGATGATCATGTTGAAATTTTAATTGATACCTTTCTTGACGGCCGTAACTGCTATACGTTCGCTTTAAATCCGCTCGGTACGCAGACTGACCGGAGGCTTATTAATGAAGGCTCAAACAGACGGACAGGGCAGTCTGCTATCGGAACCGCTATTTCGTGGGACTGCAATTGGGAAGGGCAAGCAGGAAAAGAGGCAGATAAATGGGTAGCGGAGTTTGCTATTCCGTTTGCCGAACTCCGTTTTTCAAAGGAGATAGCAACCGCAACCTGGGGCATTAACTTCTGGCGAAACGATGAATCCCCCGCAGAAGAACAGACATGGGCAGATTTGGGGGAACGCCAATATGCAGTCTCAAAATTTGGACACCTAACCGACCTCCCGCTTACGGAAGTGGTTACCCAGCGGCCTTTGAAGTTCAAGCCGTATAGCACGTTGAAGCCGCAACTTTCGCAATTTGAAGGCGGTGAGGCGGAGATGAACATCAAAGCGGATGCAGGGATGGATGTGAGGTATCCTATCGCGGATTTCACTATAGATTTGACAGTAAACCCAGATTTCGCCCAGATTGAGGCAGACCCGGACCTGGTGAATTTAACTGACATTCCACTCCGATTCCCTGAAAAACGCCCTTTCTTCCTTGAGGGAAACGAACTCTTCCAAATGCCGCTTGACCTGTTTTATAGCCGACGCGTGGAAGACCTGCTCGGGGGCGGAAAGGTCATCGGGAAATACGGCAAATATAATATCGCCCTCATGGGCGCAGTCGCGGGACCGGAGGACATGGAGAGAGAGATAGAAGATGGCGAACTGCCCCTTGCTAACTATAACTACTCCGTTTTTCGGTTGCAAAGGGAAGTTGGAAAAACGTCATCCGTTGGCATTTTAGGAGTGAACAAGCAGCGCGGCGCGACTTACGACCGGGCAGGTGGCCTGGATGCGCGAATCCAGCTACCGGCAGACGTGAATCTTAATCTGGAATATGCCCGTGAATGGAAGGCCGGTTTCCAGCAGCCTCCTGTAACCCAAGGGCGCGTGAGTGCCCCACCCAGCATTGAGGACGATGTGATTTTTGTTCAGCTCGCCCGTCGGACAAATGTGTTCTCGTTGGATGCAGTTTACGCAGACATCGGGGAGAACTTTAACCCTGAAACGGGCTTCGTGCCGCGCGTGGATAGACGGGGCGTTGTCGTAAGAAGTCGCTATAACAAGCAATATAAGGGTGCGCTTGAAAGGCTGCGCGGCGAAGTGGAATACGAACGCCTGGCAAACCAGGCAGGGCAACTCACCAATCACCGCACAAGTTTTAGTGGGCTACTTGGTGTTAAGGATTTCTTTTTCTTCCTCGGGCCGCAGTGGTATTATCACGTCAACGAAGAGAATGAGGTGTTTACGGATAGAACTGTGCGCTTTTTCGCTGGGTGGTTCCCACCCAAATATGTTCAGCTCCGGAACACTGGAACGTTCGGGGTGCGCGATGACAAGGATACGTTCTTTATTCGTCCTGAGATTACGATTCGCCCCACCTCGAAACTCAGTTTTGAGTTCATTCTGCAGCGGCTCCATGAAAGATCCCCGGGTTCAACGCAATGGAATCTCTCGGAATGGACGCGCCGCTTCGTCGTAGGGTATCAGTTCGCGCAACGGATGTATGCAAGAGCCAGCGCAGAATTTACGTTAGAACGGGAACGCCGCGTTTTCGGGCTTTTTGCGTATGAGTATCGCCCCGAAAGCACCTTCTTTATTGTTTACAATGACAATCGACATGTGGACGGCGACATCGAGCGGATTCTGTTTATCAAAATCGCACACCTCTTGAAAACGGAACTTTTTTAGCGAAGAATCTCATAACGAACAGGCAGATGCCACGCCGTAGAATTTTCTTGACAAAGGGCACTGCTGTAGTATAAAATTAATGTAATACGTACGAATTTTTTAACATTCCTTGCGGAGTATTGAGAATGCACAATACTTTGTAGCTCTCGTCGGAGGTTTTTGACGCAAGGTTACAGGAAAAGGAGGAGATTCCTACGGAAGACTTTTTGAAACGTTATCAACATTGGATATTTGTGGTACTCTCAGCAATACTGCTGTTTCTCAGTTTCCCGAACGCGAACCTTTTCCCACTTGCGTGGTTTGCGATGGTACCGTTTTTCATTGCACTCAACCGCGCGACAAGTTGGAAATCTGCTTTTTGCATGGGCTATTTAACGGGCTTCCTCTTTTTTGCTGGGTTATTCGTTGCTATCGTTTTCCTCTACCCCTACGCGAATATCTACCAGACGCTGGTGGGCTATCTATTATTAGTAGGGTATACTGCGCTCTACTTTGGGGTTTTCGCGGCGTTCGTTCAGCTGTTGCCGTGGCGCTCCGGAGTCCTATTTCCTGTGGCAGCGGCTTGCATTTGGATAGCTTTAGAGTGGGTGCGTAGTTGGCTGCTAACGGGGTTTCCTTGGGGAAGCATCGGCTATTCGCAATGGAACAATCTGCCGGGGATACAGATAGCTTCAGTGTTTGGTGTGCATGGTGTCAGTTTCGTCATCGTACTTTTCAATGCGGGTATTGCCACGGTGCTTCGCGCACACCGCCAGTGGCGGCAGGAGATTGCGGCAATAGGGGTACCACTGATTGTGATGCTCAGCTGCTTCGGTTACGGTGTTTTCCAACTGAGCTCTGTTGAAAGTTCAGTAGCTGCAGAAAAATCGCGCCCTGGCACTTCCCCTGCCTCAGCTGTCAAAACTGCGTCCCCGAAAACATTAAACATTGGGCTTGTCCCCGGCAACATTTCACAACTTCGGAAATGGAAGCTGACTGAATTTCCAGATATCTTCAGACGCTATATAGCATTGACACATGAAGCGAGTCGAGCCGCACCCGATGTCATTATTTGGCCCGAGACCACGGTGAGAGGGGAAGTGTTATTAAATCATTGGCCAACATACCACGGCAGGTTTAAGCAGATGCTGCGCGAGACAGAGATTCCGATGCTTATTGGGGCAACAGATTATGAAAAGGTAGACGCTATGGGCAACAAAGTGGATAAGGTGTACAACCGGGCATTTTCAGTTTCTCCAGAAGGGGAGATTCTCGGCAAGTATGCGAAAATGCGCCTTGTCCCCTTTGGCGAATATGTGCCTTTGGCGAGTTTCCTCCCCAATTTAATCCAATTTCGACCCACTGAACCGGGAAAATCAGTAAACCTTTTGCCCCTGTTCAACGTTAAAAATGCAAGTGTTGAAAAGATAGAGATTGGTGTCTCAATCTGCTTTGAATCCGGATTTCCGGACCATTTTCGCCGGTTCGTTAAAAAAGGAGCGAAGGTCATGAGCATCCTCATCAACGATGCCTGGTTTGAAGGAACAGCCTTCCCGGAACTCCATTTGTCTATGGCACCTTTCCGAGCCGTTGAGAACAGAATTGCTGTAGTCCGTTGTGCGAATGGCGGATTTTCATGCATGTTTGATAAGTTTGGCAGGACAACGACACCGTTGGTTACCCCGCACACCGCCCAAGAGATTCTCGTTGCAGCTGTACAATTGAGAGAAGGTGAACAAACGCTTTATACCCGCTATGGCGATTGGTTTCCGATTCTCTGCGCGCTGTTCTGTCTCGGATGGCTAGGTTGGCGAATCTTCGTTCGGTTTCGTCCATAAGCGATGTGCATTCAGACAATGAACCATTACATTTCCCCATTAACTTTTGGCTTTCATCAGACACATGTCGCCCCGCTGGGGAAACCAAAGAGTGAGGGTAGGCACGCGGTACTATACACCTGTCGCCCCGCTGGGGCTAAAGAGGAGCATCGCCGCGCGGCCCACGGACAAAGGCTCGTAGGGGCGGTATGTTTATAGTATCAGGTTGCCCCTTCCGTAGCGAAAACAGAGATTTGGATTTTAATTTGAAAATAGATTTGGAATGTGTTAGACTTAAAGCAATGAGCCTATTACCGCGCGGAATATGACTGAGCGTGAGAAACGAAACTTTAGGAGGCTCCGAAAATGAAGGCGCTGCAAGTCCCAGAGTTTTCGACTTATGAAGAGGAAGCTGCGTTTTGGGATAACCTTGACACCGCTCGGGCATGAAAATATAAGGGCGAAAGCCTATAGGGTGGGTTGAACGGGGCCACCTAAATACTAGGCACATGTCGCCCCGCTGGGGCTAAGGATGAGGGTAGGCACGCGGTACTATACACATGTCGCCCCGCTGGGGCTAAAAACGTTTCGCATCCCCGCGCCTTAGTCCCGTAGGGACGCAGGGTAGGCACAAGGCCTAGCCCTACAAAAAAAGAAATTAAGAACACTTTACCGAAAATGTTGCACCGCGAGATGCCCAAAATCCGCGTCATTCTGCGTTATCCGCGTCATTCCGCGATTCAGATAGAGGCGATATACATGTCGCCCCGCTGGGGCTAAACAGGAGGGTAGGCATGCGGTACTATACACATGTCGCCCCGCTGGGGCTAAAAACGTTTCGCATCCCCGCGCCTTAGTCCCGTAGGGACGCAGGGTAGGCACAAGGCCTACCCCTACAAAACAAGAAATTAATAACACTTTTCAGATAGAGGCGATATACATGTCGCCCCGCTGGGGCTAAACAGGAGGGTAGGCACGCGGTACTATACACATGTCGCCCTGACAGGGCTAAGAGGAAGGAAATAGGAAATCGTCGTGTGGCCTGTAGGGCGAACGATTAAAATCCGCGTTTTCCGCGTAATCCGTGTAATCCGCGATTCAGACAATGAACCATTACATTCCCCATTCATTTTTGGTTTTTATTCGACACATTTCGCCCCGCTGGAGCAAGGCCCCCTGGGCCTCAGCCCGCGTTCAACCCGCTAGACTATAGGGGGAGGTGCTGTACCTCAGCCCTTTTATTTTAGATTTGAGGAATTATATGCTTGTAGATTTGAAAACCCAAGTTGAATTGATGAACACCCGACTGCTTGAACTCGGAGGGTATCTTTGACCTGGCTAAAAAACGAAAAGAATTAACTGAACTTGAAAAGCAAACTATCGTACCAGGTTTTTGGAGCAATCCGCAACGTGTCCAAGAAGTCAATAGGCGCATCGCTGTTCTCCGAGATGAGATAAGTACTTATGAAAAGTTGAGCCTAAAAATTGAAGACATCCAGACTTTGGTCGCGCTTGCCACCGAAGAAAACGATGAGAGTCTACACCCCGAAATCGCAAGTGACTTAGAGAGCGTCGCCACTCACCTTCAACAGATGGAACTTAGGTTAATGTTGACTGGCGAGTTTGATGAGAATAACGCAATTCTCAGTATTCACGCTGGTGCGGGGGGCATCGATGCTCAAGATTGGGCAGAGATGTTGATGCGGATGTACCTCCGCTGGTGCGCCCTACGTGGCTATCAAACCGAAATTGTAGACTTAGCAGCGAGTGAGGAAGCCGGGATTAAAGGCACAACGATTCTCGTTACGGGTGCCTCGGCTTACGGGTACCTACAGGCTGAAGCCGGTGTCCACAGGCTTGTTCGGTTGTCACCGTACGATTTTAACAATCGCCGGCATACCTCCTTTGCCGCGGTTGACGTTACCCCTGAAATCGATGAGACGGTGGCGGTCGATGTCCGAACGGATGACCTCCGCATAGATTGCTACCGTGCAAGCGGCGCGGGAGGACAGCACGTCAACGTCACGGACTCCGCTGTCCGGATTACGCATAAGCCGACAGGGATTATAGTGCAGTGCCAGAATGAACGCTCACAGCATAAGAACCGAGAAATCGCGATGAAACTTCTGCGCTCGCGACTCTATGAACGGCACCTCGCTGAACGGGAAGCTGAACTTGCCAAAGAGCGAAGCGAACGCCCTGAGATTAACTTTGGTAGCCAAATCAGGTCGTATGTCTTGCATCCATACCAACGCGTCAAGGATTTGCGAACAAACGTCGAAACCGGCAACGTCGACGCGGTGTTGGATGGTGCATTGGATTCGTTCATTGAGAGCTACTTGAAAATGAAGGCGCAACAGAAATAGTTTTGTGATGGCGCGCTTTGTCAGCGCGCCTACTTATAAATTTTTAGTTGCTTTATCACAGCAGTTGCGTTATAATTATAAAGTGGACCGGCATGGATGCCAGGCTCTACACCATGGAAATGGTGAGGCGTAGGTAGGCAGGGAACCCGTTCTTAAAAAAAAAGACAAAATGAAAAGGAGGGAGAATCGATGGAAGAAACAAAGGATTTAATTCAGCAACGTCGCGACAAATTGGACGAAATTCGCAAATTCGGTGTAGAACCCTACCCACACAAATACGAACCAACACACACGAGTTCTGCAATTCACCAGGATTTTGGCGAAATTCAAGAAACCCCCGACGACACTCAGCCGATTCGAGTCGCAGGCCGTATCATGACAAAGCGCGACCACGGCAAAAGCAGTTTCGCACATTTACAGGATGGCGAAGGCAGAATTCAGATTTACGTCCGTCGAGACAAAGTCGGCGCAGAACCCTATAAAATATATCGCCGCTTCGATAGTGGAGACATTATCGGAGTCGAGGGAGTGGTCTTCCGAACTCGCACAGGAGAACTCACCGTTCTCGCGAGTGCCATACAGCTCCTTTCTAAGTCTATCCGGCCCCTCCCCGAAAAATGGCACGGCTTACAAGATAAACAGACGCGCTATAGGCAACGTTACGCCGACCTCATCATGAATCCTGAGGTGAAGGACGTTTTTCTCAAGCGCACACAAATTGTCCAAGCGATTCGCGACATGCTCAACAGCCAAGGTTTTATTGAAGTAGAAACGCCGGTGCTTCAACCAATCTATGGTGGTGCAAACGCGCGCCCGTTCACAACGTATCACAATACCTTGGAGCAACCGCTCTATCTGCGCATCGCTAATGAACTCTATCTCAAGCGACTGATAGTCGGAGGGTTTGAGCGCGTTTATGAATTCTCGCGCGACTTCCGAAATGAAGGCATGGACCGGGATCACAATCCCGAATTTACGATGCTTGAACTTTATCAAGCTTATGCAGATTATCACCAGATAATGGCGTTAACCGAAACGCTGATTGCGGATACATCCGAAATCATTCACGGGACAACAAAGATTCACTATCAGGAGCATGACATTGATTTCACACCACCGTGGCGCAGAGTGAGCATGGTTGATGCAGTTCGAGAGTACAGCGGCATTGACCCGGGCCCGCTATCCCCGGATGAACTGTACACAGCGGCAGTCAACGTGGGCGTTGAACTGGTAGGCGATGAAACGAAGGGCAAGGTTATCGCCGAGCTTTTTGACGCATTTGTGGAGCCGAAACTCATTCAGCCCACATTTATAATGGATCACCCCATTGAGGTCTCGCCGTTTGCCAAAAAGAAGCCTGAAAATCCGGAGTTCGTTGAACGCTTTGAATTTTTTATTTCCGGGATGGAAGTTGGAAACGCTTTTAGTGAACTCAACGACCCGGTCGATCAGCGCCAGCGTTTTCTCGAGCAAGCAAACAGTTTAGCGGCTGGCGATGATGAAGCCTTCATGATGGACGAAGATTACCTGCGCGCCCTGGAATACGGCATGCCACCGACGGGCGGACTCGGCATCGGCATAGACAGGCTTACGATGTTGTTGACGAACCAATACTCCATCCGGGACGTAATCCTGTTTCCGCAGATGCGCCCGGAAAACTAACATGAAAACCGCGCCCACACTTCACACAGAAAGGTTGATACTTCGTTCGCTTACCCTTGAAGATGCCGCGGATATACAACACCTTGCTGGCGAATACGATGTCGCATCAACATTATCTAATATGCCACACCCTTATGGAGATGGGATGGCTGAGGAATGGATTCACTCCTGTTACAACAAGTATAAAAAAGACAAAGCACTAAACTTCGCAGTTACGCTTAGAACAGACAGGCACTTAATTGGCGGGATAGAGCTGAGACTCGACCGCGGGAATGAGAATGGCGAACTCGGCTATTGGATTGGGAAACCTTACTGGAACCGTGGGTATTGCACTGAGGCAGCAAGAATTGTTGTTGCATATAGCTTTGAAGTCTTGATGTTGAACCGAATTTATGCTCAATATTTCAAACGCAATGCGGCCTCCGGACGTGTTCTGGAAAAAATCGGGATGTGCTACGAAGGATGTCTCCGACAACATACAAAAAAATGGGATAACTTTGAGGATTTAATGAGATACGGGATGCTAAAAACGGATTTCAATTCACTAGCTCCTATCTCATCTTAAGATATATATGAGATTTGAATGGTTCGTAGCCTCCCGCTACCTGCGTTCACGGCGAAAACAGTCCTTTATCTCAATTATTAGCATCATCTCCATTGGCGGCGTTGCCCTCGGTGTGGCTACCGTCATTCTTGTGATTGCTGTTTTAAACGGCGTTGAACATGGGCTAAAGGATCGGTTTCTCGCCAATGAGGCACATGTAGTCCTGCGCCTGTTCGGTAATGATTTTTTTAGTAATTATCAAGAACGGGTTGCGCAGATTGAAGGCATGGAGGAGGTAGTTGCCGCGTCGCCTGTCATTTTATCGCAAGTCGCCGTTTTTCCAGAACATAGCGAAACGATTCAGGATGTAATTTATATAAAGGGCATTGAGCCGAAGCAGGAAGACGCGGTGACCGGCTTCTCACAATTTGTGAACGGTTCGGTTGACTTTAAAAACTCGCCCTTGATAAAAGAAGCGGCGTTTCTGAGGGATGAGACTATCACCGGTGGCATTATTCTCGGTGCGCGCTTGGCAACCCGCCTCGGCATCGCTAAAGGCGATGTGTTACGGTTTGTCGTTAAACTCGTAAAACACCCGATAGACGAAGCAAGGCTCCTACCGGACCTGGCGAACTTCGTCGTGCTCGGGTTGTATGAATCTGAAATGGCGGTATATGATAACAACTTCGGGTTTATTCATATAGATGCCGCCCAAGCCTTGTATAAGAAAGCAAACCGTGTGAATACCATCTTCGTCCGCCTAAAGGAGGCAGAATTGGCATCTCAGGTTGCTGCACGTATTGAAGAAACAGTTCAATTTACTGTGTTAGAAGGAATGCCGACAACTACAACGTGGATGGAGACGCATGCACCGCTTTTCTCAGCTCTTCGATTGGAAAAGATTGCAACAGTCCTCATTGAAGCACTCATCATCTTAGTTGCTGCGTTTAACATTGCCAGCACGCTGATTATGACAGTGATGGAAAAGACTAAAGATGTTGGTACCCTGCGGACACTCGGTGCTTCACGAGGAAACATTATGAGCATCTTCATGATTCAGGGAGGGGTAATCGGGATGCTGGGTATGACGCTGGGCACCACTTTAGGCATTGTGCTTTGTTGGCTACTTGCTTCCAATACCGTACGGCCCTCCTACTGGTTCGCCTTTGTGCTTGTTGTGCCAATTCTCCTACAGGTGGTGATTGCGTTACGACGGACGTTGTCGCTGCGCGGCAGTTTGAAATTTGGACTGGGGCTCTTATGGCTCGTTGGCATAGCGTTCACGCTTTACTGTGCAGTCCGGCCGATTTCGCTTGTGGAGCTCGGCCTTAGCCACATCTACCAGATGAATCAATTGCCGATAAAGGTGAGTTGGTTCTTTGTTATCTTCATCAACGTGCTGTCCTTTCTGATTTGCTGGCTTGCGACGCTATACCCGGCATGGCAAGCGGCAAATTTGAAGCCCGTTGAAGCTTTGCAGCATGAATAATTTTAGATTTTTTGTCATTCCTTGCGGAGTAATCAGAATGCAAGACAGGTCTAACAATACACTATAGATCTCGTCAGAGGTTTCTGATGCAAGTTTTTTAATCCTTAATTAGCAGGGAACACACTACAAACTTGACGAAAAACTGATTTTGACACTGGTATGTTTCCCCTGCTTTGCAGGGGTTAATACCCCCTGGAAAAATCGGAGCAGAAACCCAATTGACGAAAAACGCACTCATCCGCATTGTAGATTTACAAAAATCCTATTATGATGGCGAGACAGAACTGCCGGTCCTTCAAGGGGTTAATCTGGAGGTGTACGCGTCGGAAGTACTAGCAGTTGTCGGGGCCTCAGGGGTTGGTAAGAGCACGCTGCTCCATATTATCGGGACACTTGACCGGCCGACAGCAGGGCGCGTTTTTTACGAAGAACACAACGTTTTTGATTTGCCCGATAGAGATGTCGCCCGGTTTCGGAATGAGCGCATCGGCTTTGTTTTTCAATTTCATCACCTGTTACCGGAGTTTACCGCGCTTGAAAATGTTGCAATGGGCGCGTTAATCACATCGCCAAACAGCGGGGCCGTTTATGAGAAGGCGCGCGAATTGCTTGACTATGTGCAGCTGTCCGAACGACTTGAGCATTATCCAAGCCAGTTATCGGGTGGGGAACGGCAACGCGTCGCAATCGCACGTGCATTAATTAATCAGCCCAAAGTTGTCTTGGCTGATGAACCCACAGGTAACCTTGACCGGCGAAGTAGCGATTCGGTCCTAGAACTTTTGTGGAATTTGAATGTCAAATCCGGGCAAACCTTTATTATTGTAACCCACAATCAGGAACTCGCCCAGCGAGCTGACCGGGTTGTACATCTCGTTGATGGAAAAGTTGTTTGATCTTTTCGTCATTCCTTGCGGAGTAATCAGCAAATGTAAGAAATAAAAAAGTTGTTCATTGGCCATTCACAACTTGGTATGAAACCCCTGCAAAGCAGGGGCAAATACCATTGGCAGGACAGTTCTGATAATGCACTGTGGCTCTCGTCGGAGGTTTTTGATGCATTAATTAGCAGGGAACACCCTACAACTTGTAAGAAACCCGATTTTGAACCGGGTATCCGCCCCTGCTTTGCAGGGGTAAATACCTCATGCGGAAAAATCGGAGCAGAAACCCAATTGACGAATAACGGATAAGGAAAAAAGGAAGCGTTTATGTTGATTTATATCGACGGAGAATTTTTACCAAAGGCAGAAGCGAAGGTCTCTGTATTTGACCACGGCTTGCTCTACGGGGATGGCGTTTTTGAAGGCATCCGCTCCTACAACGGGCGCGTGTTTAAACTAGATGAACACCTAGAACGCCTTTATGATTCTGCCAAGTCCATTATGCTACAGATTCCCATTCCCATTGAAACGATGAAGGAAGCAGTTCTGGAAACGCTCCGTCGAAATCATCTCCGTGAAGGTTATATTCGGCTGATTGTAACCCGCGGCGTAGGCGATTTAGGGTTGGATCCGGATAAATGCCCCAATCCCACCATTATTATTATCGCTGATAAGATTACCCTCTACCCACAAAAATTCTATGAAAACGGGTTGGACATTGTAACGGCCTCTGTCCGTAGAAATTATCCAGAAGCTATCAATCCCCGGATTAAGTCGTTGAACTATTTAAATAACATCTTAGCGAAAATTGAAGGCAAACAGGCCGGCACAGAAGAGGTGTTGATGCTCAACGCAGAAGGATATGTTGTTGAGTGTAGCGGCGATAATATTTTTTGGGTGAAGAAGCGCGTGCTGGGCACCCCGCCGGTCCACATTGGGATTTTGGAGGGCGTTACCCGGAACAGCGTTATTGCACTGGCGCGTGACAGCGGTATGCAGGTAGAAGAGCGAGTTTTTACGCGGCATGACCTTTATATTGCTGACGAATGCTTTCTAACCGGCACAGCGGCAGAAGTTATTCCTGTCGTCACCATCGACCGGCGCACTATCGGGGATGGGCGACCGGGCAAGGTGACGCAGAAACTTATCGCGGCTTTTCGACAGCTGGCAAACAACACCGGGACACCCATTTATTCGTCATTCCTTGCGGAGTAATCAGAATGCAAGACACGTCCCACAATGCACTGTAGATCTCGTCAGAGGTTTTTGCAGCCTATTTCGCCCAAGTTGTGAGTGACTAGCGAACAACTTTTGCGGCGTATTTCGCCCAAGTTGCGCGTGAAAAGCAAGCAACTTTTTTATTTCTTACATTTGCGACGTGCATTTTTATTTCTTACATTTGCGACATGCATTCGATGCATTAATTAGCAGGGACAACGAAACCCAATTGACGAAAACCCGATTTTGACAACGGAAAAATCGGAGCAGAAACCGAATTGATGAAAGAGGAGGAATATGTGCTATGGATGGAATAAAAAAGATTTTATCTATCATCACTGTAATTGTCGGGTTAACCACTATGAATGTTTGTGCAGTGGATGGGCAGACACAAGGCACTGCCCCTACGGGGTTGGGGCCCGAACTGCCTGCGAATGCTACACAACCGGCAGGCGAGAACGCTGCGCCCGATGCGGCTAAGAAAGCGACAGAACACTCACCGAAACCCGCCGTTGATAAGATGTTCCTTGTCAGGAAAATCTCTTTTAAAGGCGTAAAAACCACATCTGAAGACATGTTGCGGACGCTCATCCAAACCCAAGTCGGACATGAAATCTCTGAAGAACTTCTCACAGAGGACATCAAGAGCCTTTACAAAGATACCGGCTTTTTCTCCGAACTTTCCGTAGACGTGGTGTCTTTTGAAGGTAGCGGGCTGGAAGTTATCTACAACGTCGTCGAAAGCCCTAAAATTCAGAGCATTAACATCATCGGTAACGAACATTTGGCAATGGGCAAGCTAAAGGATAAAATTACGCTGCGCCCTTCTGAAATTTATAGCGACCGGCATCGATGGGAGAGTGAACGAGCCCTCAAACAACTATACCACGAAAAGGGTTACTACCTCGTGAGCATCCAAACCCATATCGGAGATAAAAACGAGGAAGACAATGCTGTTCAAGTCACGTTTGAAATAGATGAAGGCCCGCGGGTACGAATTGAGGAAATCAACTTTATTGGGAATGAACGAATTTCCGACAACACATTACGAAAGAAACTCAAAACCCGCACCGGTAAACCTTTCGATCAGATGTTGTTTGAAGAGGAAGACTTAGCCTTAAACCTGCGTAACTACTATCAGGACCGGGGCTTCGCACAAGTGAAAGTTTTAGGACATGAAAAGCGTTTCACCGAGGATAAGACCGGATTGATACTGGACATCACCGTTGATGAAGGCCCCGAGTTTGTTATCGGGCAATATAGACTCGAAGTGGAATCCGGGGCGAAAACCGTCTTTTCAGAGAAAAAAATTCGCCAGATGCTCGACCCCGCGGAAGGCGAAATTTTCAACCGGGGCACCTTTGATGAATCCATCGCAAAATTACAGCAAGCCTATCTTGATAAAGGATACTTACTTTCAGAAGTCCTACCGACGCCCACCTTTGATGAAGCTAATGGATTAGTTAACATTAGCTTGAGAATCAATCAGGGGGATGTCATGATTATTGGTGACGTGACTATTACCGGATTAGAAAAAACGAAGGAGCTCGTCGTCAAGCGCGAACTAGATTGGTTAGACATCAAATCTGAGGAATTATTGGATGTGAAATCCTTGCGTAAAGCGCGGCAACGTTTGTTCCAAATGGGGCCTTTTATTCGGGCAGTGGATTTTGTACCCAGCGATACCGCCGATCCGAATCGAAAGAATTTAAGAGTTAACATTGCTGAGACACCGAGAACGGGGATGCTGAGTTTAGGCGGTGGCTACGGGAGTGAGGGCGGCATCTTCGGCGTGGCAGAGGTGGGACAAAATAATTTCCGTGGGCGCGCCTATCGCGTTCACGTAAAAGGTGAACTGGGCACTCGCGACCATCACACAGCCGAACTCAGCTTTAGCACACCTTGGATTTTAGGAACCCCCACCCGGCTGAATGCCCGCCTTTACAACAACCGACGCTTCCGGCGTTACTACGGCACGGTTGGCTCCGCGCTCCGGAGTAGTGCCTACGGCCCGTATGGCTACAACTACGACCGGTACATGTGGAGCCGAAGAGGGGCTTCTTTGACGCTCGGGCACCCCATCGGACAAGACATTGATGCGTCCGTCCGGTTCCGCAACGAGTACATTGAGACAAGCACGCAGACGTTAAACAACGAGGAGCGTGAACAGTACAGGCGCTCCACGCGAAGTGTTTTGTTTGCCTTGAGCAGGGATACGCGAGACTACCGCACCTCCCTCTTCGACCCAACTGCCGGTTCATTACACACGCTCTCTTACGAGTATTCAGGCGGTTTTTTGGGCGCGGATAACGAGTTCCAGAGATACGTAGCCGATACCAGTTGGTTCTACAGCGGCTGGTGGAATCACGTCATCGCCGCGCATGCCCGCACCGGCTACATGCACAGTACAAGCACGGATCCCAGGTACCTGTACTATGAGCGCTTTTTCCTCGGAGGCGTAGATAGCGTGCGCGGCTACGAGGACTGGGAAATTTATCCGGATGCGGATGCATCCGGCGTTATCAATCCCTACGGAGGCGACAAAGTCTTCTTTGCGAACTTCGAGTATCGCGTCCCGGTTTCCCAGCAGCTCACAGCCGCCCTGTTTTTTGATATAGGGCAAGTGTGGGATGAAAGCGTTACGAACATTTTTAGCCAAATTAACATGAAACGGGGACTTGGCGTTGAAGCACGTTTTACGATGCTGGGCATGTTAGTTAGATTGGGCTGGGGATATGGCTTAGATCGAATTACCGGACAGCCAGCAGGCAAATTCCATTTCACGGTTGGCCCCGGTTTCTAATTTTTCATCAATTTGCCAGCTTCCGATAAGGCCAGAGTGGCTGATGAATGCCTTTACGCTATGGGTATTTTCCCCTGCTTTGCAGGGGCAACATGCCAGTGTCCAAAACTTATTGCATTTAGTGAAGAAAGATGGAAGGGGTAAATGCCCTTTTGACAGCTTGCAAGGCACGAGGTGTTGGTGAAGAGATTTACCTTGTGTTATGAGATGGGGCAGGCACAAGGCACTGCCTCTACTATCTTGCTATGCAAAGGAAATTAAAAATTATGAACTCACTTCAGTTGGGTGCTTTCAAAGCACACCTAACGCTATTAATTATCGCTCTTACCGCCTTCTGTTTAATGTCGGGGAGTATCGGGCAAGAATCCTTCAAATTCGGCGTGGTGAACACACAAGAGGTTCTAGAAGGCTACAAAGAAGCGACAGAAGCCGCTGAACTCCTCAAATCGGAAGGGAAACGATTGGAGGGTAAGTTAAAGCAGTTGGCTGACGAAATCCAGACGCTCCAAGAGAAGAAGATAAAAACAGAGCAATTCATAGAGGGCGCAGAGACTGCGAATTTGAACAATGAAATTCGCTTCAGACAACAGGAATATCAGCTTCAAGTCGAAAGGGGCCAGCAAGACTTGCTGAAGAAGGAGCAGGAACTGATGGAACCCGTTTACAACACGCTTCAGGAGCTGATTGTCAACGTCGGTGAATCCGAAGGTTTTGACCTCATCCTTGAGAAACGGCTCATCACGCTCTATGTCAGTGAAAAGTACGATTTGACACAGCGGTTAATCGGCTTGATAAACGAAAGTTCCGAATAACGGATTTTTAACATACCTTGCGGAGTACTATGCTTTCGGGTGTAGTTGGAAATCTATTGGAGCTCTCGTCGGAGGGCTCTTATGCAACCTTTTTAACATTCCTTTGTGGTTGTTAATCTATTGGAGCTCTCGTCGGAGGGCTGTTCTGTAAACTTTGCAGGGCGGGATGGGCAGGCACAAGGCGCTGCCCCTACAAATGTTGCGTCAGAAACCTCCGACGCGAGCTATAGTGCATTGTTGGATGTGTCTTGCATTTTGCATTCTCCGCAAGGAATAACGAAAAATGTTGCGTCAGAAACCTCCGACGCGAGCTATAGTGCATTGTTGGATGTGTCTTGCATTTTGCATTCTCCGCAAGGAATAACGAAAAATGTTGCGTCAGAAACCTCCGACGCGAGCTATAGTGCATTGTCAGAGCTGTCTTGCATTCTGCATTCTCCGCAAGGAATAACGAAAAATGCGTATGAAACTCAAAGATATTTGTGAACACCTAGATGGTGCTCTTTCCGGTAATGGCGATATTGAGATTACAGGCGTTTCCGGGATTAAAGAGGCACTCCCAACTCAGATTACATTCGTTGCCAATCCGAAGTATCTCGCCGCTATTGCGACAACGCAAGCCGCTGCTATTATTATTGGCCGTGGAGTCTCTGGCAATGGAAAGCCGACTATCCGCGTTGAAGATCCCTATTGGGCATTTGTTAAAGTCTTGGAAATATTCTCGTGGGAGAAAAATCACCAGGCATGTCCCGGGGTTGATGCCACGGCGATTTTAGGCGAGAATGTTAAACTAGGCGAACGTGTCTCAATTCAGGCGTTCACCTATATCGGTGACAACGTTGAAATCGGTGACGATACCGTCATTAAGCCCTTCGTCTACATTGGCGAAGGGAGCAAAATCGGCACCGACGGACTTATCTACCCCCACGTCAACATCCGCGAAGAAGTGACTATCGGAGCTCGGGTAATCATTCACTGTGGGGCTGTCATCGGGAGTGATGGCTTCGGTTTCGCACCTGTTAGCGACCGGCACCACAAAATCCCGCAAATTGGTACAGTAATCATTGAGGACGATGTTGAAATTGGTGCCAATACGACGATTGATAGGGCAACGCTCTCTGCAACGCTTATCAAGCGCGGAACAAAACTCGATAACCTCGTTCAAATTGCACACAACGTCGTCATCGGCGAAGATTGCTGCCTCGCAGCACAAGCCGGAATTGCAGGGAGTACCACGCTCGGTGCCCGGGTAAATATTGCGGGCCACGCTGGCGCAGCTGGGCACCTGACACTCGGCGAGGATAGCGTGGTTTACGCGAAGTCCGCTGTCACAAAGGATATGCCTGCCGGAAGCCGGCTCTCCGGGTTTCCTGCACGCCCCCATAGACAGGAATTGCGGATTCACGCCGCCACCCGAAAACTGCCGGAACTGCTCCCCGAGTTCACCAAACTCCAAAAGCGGGTTGAGCAATTGGAGGCAAAACTTCGAGAATTGGAAGATGCTTCGTAGGTTTTTCGTCGATGCACGTCGCATCTGGGCGCAGTGGTATATTACCCCTGCAAAGCAGGGGAAACCGATACCATTACGCCGCAAATTCGGTTTCCCCTGCAAAGAGTGGTATGCACCGCACTGGGGCAACATACCAGTGTCAAAATCGGGTTTCTTACAAGTTGTAGCGTGTTCCCTGCTAATTAAGGTTGCATAAGAGCCCTCCGACGAGAGCTATAGTGCATTGTCAGACGTGTCTTGCATTCTGAATTCTCCGCAAGGAATGACGAAAAAAAGGAATGACAAAAACAATGAAGACGCTGTTGGCGTATGTTGAGTTGGCGCGCCCGCTTAATGGGACTATTGC
The DNA here is from genome assembly GCA_958295855.1 of uncultured Poribacteria bacterium. Taxonomy (GTDB): domain Bacteria; phylum Poribacteria; class WGA-4E; order WGA-4E; family WGA-3G; genus CATQHH01. The sequence goes on from OY282383.1 coordinate 5,028,903, forward strand.
TTTTATCTCCGTGTGGCTAGGGGGCGTGTTTGCAAGCGAAGGACAGTTGGAAAACCTCGCGGATATACGGCTTTTGCTGGTATCGGTGGCTGCACTCGTCTTGCTCTCTGCTGGAAACGCAATAAACGACTACTGTGATTACAACATAGATGGAATCAACCGCCCGCAGCGGCCGCTCCCTTCGGGACGGATTCGGAAACAGAACGCGCTGATTTTCACAATAGTTCTCATTATCATCGGCACCGGGCTTGGGGCACTTATTAATACGCATGCAACAGGCATTGCAATTTTTGTATCCATTGCCGTTGTCAGTTACGCTCTCTGGCTCAAACAAACCCCTTTTGTCGGGAATTTAGTCGTCAGCGGTTTAACTGGCTTAACCTTTATTGTTGGCGGAATAGCGATAGATTCCGTACAAAGCACACTGGTTCCGGCAATTTTTGCGTTCCTATTTACAGCAGCGAGAGAGATTGTCAAGGATCTTGAGGATACAGAAGGTGACCTGAAGTACAACGTCAAAACCCTCGCGATTCTCAACCCGCGGCTCGCGGCAGCAATCGCATTGGGTTTCATGGCATCGGTTATCCTATTCAGTCCTATCCCGTATCTATTCGGGTGGTACTCATGGCACTATTTAGTTGCTGTGGTGATTGGTGTTGATTTAGTGCTAATCGGCTTCGGAATTCAACTGTGGAGGGATATCTCACGTGAAAGCTGCGCGTTCATCCAACGGTGGATGAAATGGGACATATTCGTAGGACTCGGCGCAATCTACCTTGGCACATTTTGATTATTCGTCAATTCGGAGAAATTCAGCACGCATTGAATGCACGTTGCTTATGGGCGCAGTGGTATATTACCCCTGCAAAGCAGGGGAAACTGATACCATTACGCCGCAAAAATGCGTGACTAGACTCCTTATTAGTTGTAGCGTGTTGTCTGCTAATTAAGGGGGCATAAGAAACCTCCGACGAGAGCTACTCTGTAGGGGAAACCATGCCTTGTGCCTGCCTGTCAGAACACTCCTGCCAATGGTATTTGCCCCTGCTTTGCAGGGGTTCATACCAAGTTGTGAACGAAAAGTGAACAACTTTTTTATTTCTTACATTGTTGTGAATTTTAATCAACAACTTTTTTATTTCTTACATTTGCTGATTACTCCGCAAGGAATGACAAAAATATTGGTAGACTACGATAAGGTTATTGCCTTCTTGGAAAAAGAGAACGTGAATGATGAAATGGTTTCCTGTTTTAAGCAGGCATATCATACCTTTGCCAAGACAGGCGAATGGCACCCCACCTATCAGGTGTTCACCACTGGCTGGCAGCACCTGGATGGCGTGATGCTGATGATGCCGGAGAACGTCTTTGATGCCGACTATCGGGTTTATCTAACTGCTACAACCGAACGGGGCTTGAGAGAACTACTGCTCGCTTTCCCGAGACGATACACCGGAATGTTTCACTTGGCAGAGAAGTGGATGGACAACGGCATTCGCGAGGTCTTCGCAGGTGAGGGCATCCAAACAGATAGCGGTGCCTTTTATCGCGGCACTAAACGCGGAAGTGGCACGGTAGCAGCGCAACGCATCGTCTCTAAACGCAAAGATGCAATCGCTTCTCATGTCCGCAAATTAGCCTCCTTGAAAGGCAAACTTGAACACTCACAATTTGTTGTCGAAGGGCCCCTGATGGTGGAACGGGCAGTTGCGGACGGGTTACCTGTCGAAGCGATACTCTATACGACTACGCTCGTTGCAACATCGGATGGGAAAAACCTCCTCAAGCAAGCATCTGTGGAGAATCTCTCTTGTTATCAGGTGAGCGATGGCGTGATGGGTTCCGTCACCACAACCCGTCCAGTGCCATCGGTAGTGGCTTCAGTGCATCTCAACTATCGCCCCTTTTTGTCAGAATCGGGGGAACTCAATTTTCACTGGAGCCCGGATTGCACGGTGCTTATAGCTGAGAATATTGGAAATCCGGATAACTTAGGCATGACATTGCGAACCGCGGACGCGGCAGGTGTATCTGCTGTCTTGCTCAGCGGTGAAGGGGCAAGCCCTTTTCATAAAAACTGCATTCGTGCATCGCGCGGGGCAGTTGGCCGGATTCCCCTGTTCTACGCACCTACAGCCCATCTAGCGATTGAGGCACTGCGTGCAGCAGGTTGGACTGTGCTGGGCGCAACAGCCACAGCGGAAAAACAGATGTACACCATGAAATTTAGGCTACCCACCGCCATCGTTGTCGGTGCTGAGCATACCGGTATTTCTGAACAGACACGCCAGCGTTGTACGGCCCTGGTTCGCATTCCAATGGCACGAGGGCAATCATCCCTCAATGTAGGCGTTGCTGCTGGCGTGCTGCTCTATGAATTGGCACGTCAGAAAAATGAAGCAAGGTTGTGAGCGAAAAGTAATTGCGGAGGCTTCTCATCCGGGGGCAGCCTCTGTCTTAGAGTGGCGGGTGTTCGATCGGCGCATCGCAGAGACGGCATGGATTTAACACCCCCATAAAATACTGAAAGCAATAAGGAACGTTTAGATTTGACATCGAATTGGGTTCTTAACTACTTCCACGAGGTACTTGACAAACATCGCGCCGGTTATCTCGTCCTAATCGATCCGGAGCAATGTGAGGTTGCAAAGTGTGCGAAACTTGCGCGCGAAGTGAAGCTGGCAGGGGCAGATGCAATTTTGCTCGGCGGCAGTTTTTTGACGAACGATTTGCATCCTATTGCGAAAGCGTTAAAGCAGGAAACAGAGCTCCCTATCGTTCTTTTCCCCGGTGATTCAATGCACCTCACACCTTATGCCGATGCAATTCTCTATATGAGTCTCATCAGTGGGCGAAATCCAAACTATCTCATCGGCGAACAGGTCAAAGCCGCCCCGTGGATACAACGCTACGCGCTTGAGCCCATTCCGACTGGCTATATGCTGATAGAAGGCGGTGCCCGGACAGCCGTTGAATTTATGAGCGGAACGATGCCTATCCCCCGCAATAAGCCAGATATCGCAGGCCCGCATGCACTCGCCGCCCAATACCTCGGCATGCAGCTGGTCTATTTGGAAGCAGGAAGCGGGGCTGAACTTCCTGTCCCAGATACAATGATTTCCACGGTGAAAGCGCAAATTAGCATTCCGCTGATTGTCGGTGGCGGCATCCGAACCCCACAGATGGCAGCGGAAAAGATAAACGCAGGTGCCGATTTTATCGTCACAGGAAACATACTAGAGAAAAGTGGGGATTTTGCGTTGATGAAGCAGTTCGCTGATGCTGTCCACGGGTGAACAAGACAGAAAGAGAACAACGCGGTTAGAAATCCGTCTACTTAAAACGATAGGAGGTAAATCGTAATGTCTGAAGTTAAAGAGGTACCCATAGAAGTAAAAATAGAGATAGAAGATGAAGAAACACCGGAGCCCGCGCCAGCCAACTGTCAAGGCGATACCGGGGCCGACGAAGCACCGGAAGAACGGACAATGGAAACCGTTGAAGCCGAACTGGAAGCACTCAAAGAAGGATTTAAGAAAAAGATAGAGGCGGTCGCGCAAGCGGAGCGAGAACAATATGAAGCGGAACGCGAACGCTTACTGCGGACAGCGGCTGAAGCTGAAAATACTAAAAAACGTTTGGAGACCGGTTATCAGCGGCAACTGAAGTACGCAAATGAGGCGATTCTGGAGGGAATGGTGCCGGTGTTGGATAGCCTTGAAGCCGCAATGAAAAGTGTTGCTGACAAAGTTGAAGTGACGGATGCTTCGCCAGCGTTCGCGACCTTCAGCGAAGGCGTGCAACTCGTTCACAAACAGTTGTTGGATGCGCTCAAAACCCACGGGCTCACCCCAATTGAAGCCGCCGGCCAAACGTTCGACCCGAATCTGCACGAAGCGGTATTTGCTACAGAATCCGTTGAAGTGCCAGAAGGCGAGGTGATTGAAGAATTCCGACGCGGCTATTTGCTGCGCGACCGCGTGCTTCGTGCCTCGCAAGTTATCGTCTCGCAGGGACCGCCGGCAGAAGAAAAAGAGCCTTCGCAGGAAACACAATCGGACGAAATTAAGAGTACAGACGTTGCCAAGTGAGAGCCAACGTTGCGCACTCAGGAGGTGAAGTAGATGGCGCAAAAACGTGACTATTATGAAATTCTAAATGTGAACCGCGATGCTGATGAAGACGAGATTAAAAAGGCTTATCGGAAACTCGCAATTAAATTTCACCCAGATAAAAATCCGGGCGATAAAGCGGCCGAGGACAAATTCAAGGAAGCTACAGAGGCTTATGAGGTGCTGCGAGACTCTGAAAAACGAGAACGGTACGACCGGTTCGGCCACGCTGGCATAGAGGGTGCTGGAAGTGACTTAGGATTTGGCGTTAACCTCGACGATATTTTCGGAGATGTGTTTGGCGATCTGTTGGGCGGATTCGGCGGTTCCCAGCGCTCGCCAAAACGTGGGCGCAGTTTACAGTACAACCTGGAAGTCATGCTTGAGGATGTCATCCATGGCAAGGAAGTGACGCTTGAAGTGCCGCGAGTGGAATCCTGCTCGACGTGTGAAGGCACGGGCGCGAAAAAGGGGTCGCGAATTGTATCCTGCCCCCAATGCCACGGTAGAGGACAGGTAACCCAATCGCAGGGCTTTTTCACAATGTCCCGCACCTGCCCGCGCTGTCGCGGCGAGGGTGAAATCATCCAAGAACCGTGCCGGGCCTGTAATGGGAAGGGGCTCATCCGAGTCAAGCGTGACATTAAACTGAATATTGATAAAGGGGTTGATACCGGTTTCAGGTATCAATTGCCCGGCGAAGGTGAGGCTGGCACCAACGGCGCACCCCCAGGCGACCTGCTCGTTGTTATCAATGTTATGCCGCATGAACGGTTTACACGCGAACAAAACGACCTGATTACGTCTGCTCAAATTTCGTTTGTCCAAGCAACGCTCGGCGGCAAAATTAAGGTTGAAGGTATTGATGGACCCGAAGAGCTGCAAATACCCCCGGGGACGCAGTACGGTGCTCGGTTGCGCATCCCCGGCAAAGGGGTGCCGCATCACAGACGTTCCAGTGCCGGTGACCTCGTCGTGCAGATCGGAATTGAAACGCCAAGGAATCTCAATGAACTGCAGCACAAGGCGTTGGAACATTTTGCAGAATTACGGGGTGAATCCCCGGGGGCGCATCACGGTGGATTTTGGGACAAACTCTTTCGCCATTATGACGATGACGATGACAAAGACAATGCACAGGGATGAATATCAGAATTTAATCTTGTATAAGAATTTCATCCGGTCCTGTCGCATCGGCACCCATGTAGCAGGGGGCAGTGCTATTTTTTTGGGCATTCATTGGAAAAAACATGAATTGGGCGAGGATTACCGTAACTACCTCTCAAGATGCATCCGAAGCGGTCGCGAACTATCTGTTTGAGTTGAATGCCCTTGGCGTTGAACTGAAAGACGAATCTGCGGCTACAGCACGCCTCATCGCCTATTATCCCCTGGATGACCGGGTCGGCGCGCGAATGCAGAAACTGCGCGACTTTCTCTCTCAACTCCCGACGTGGGGCATTCAATCACAGCCTGCCAAGGTCGACTTAAAACGGGTTGAATCCGAGGAGTGGGCGGAGGCATGGAAGTCCGCCTTCCCTCCACAACGCATCGGGAAACGTTTGCTCATCGCTCCGACTTGGGATGACATCACACCTAACGAGACAGATGTCCTGATTCGGCTTGACCCGGGCATGGCATTTGGTACCGGTTATCATCCTACCACACGCTTATCGTTAGCACTGTTGGAACAAACGGTTAAGCCCAATCAGCATGTCGCTGATATCGGCACCGGTGCCGGTATATTAGCCATTGCCGCTGTAAAGTTAGGAGCAAAACGGGTTGATGCGATTGAGCTCGATGCCGCGGCAATTCCTATCGCAGCAGCAAATTTCCGCACAAACGGTGTCACGCCGCAAGTGAGCTTGTCTCAGGGCGATGGGCTCAAGCGTGTGCAAGGCACATATCACCTTATCGTTGGGAACATCCTGACGAAGGCAATCCTTCCTATGATTCCGGACTGTGCACAGCATCTGCATCCCGAAGGCACCGTCATTTTCTCTGGAATTTTGGAGACAGAACGCAAACAGGTGCAAGAAGTTTTGGAGGCGAACAGGTTTCGGGTTGTCCATGTCGCGAGCGAAGCAGAAGACGAGATAACGTGGGTTGCGATTACGGCGAAGCTCGCGAGCCCATAGTGCAAATCAGGGAGCCTCCTTCGATAATCCGTGGCAGAGAACGCATCTGCCCAGATTGAGATGTGGCATCGTAGGCGATTTTTCGTCCCCTTTTAAATGGCATTTCAAACATTCAGCTGCCTCCTCTGATTGCCGATGCACCTCAATGTTAGAACGCGCCGGGGCTGCGTTGAAAAAGAGAATAACCATAACAATCGCGAAAATAAGGCCAATAACGCAGACAATCACCATGAGCGTCTTGGCACTGGCTTCTTCTGTTGGCATGTGGCTAAAATGGAACTCCTTATCGGTTGTTCTTTTTCCGATCGCACTTTGCAAAAGAAAACGTAAGAATGCACTTATAGCATACCTTAAAAAAACGTGTGATGCAACTCAAAAACATACTTTGCTCTTTTCTCGGTAGGCGCGCTTTCCACGGGACAGGTTTGTAGTCGTGCAATTCATCGCCCATTGTAGGAGGAGTCCAAGAAACATCATGCCCAATCAACGCGAAACAACAATCACGAACGAATTGGTGAACATCCTACGAAACATGCGCCACGGATGGGAAATTGAAACAGAAGTCAATGCCTTTGTGGAAGGTAGCCGCGAGTTAGACGCACTTATGACTGAGCGCGGACGTGAACCTGTCGGCATTGAAGCCAAGTTCGCTACCCCTACCAATGCGCGTAACCTCATTCCACAAGCGGAATCCAGACTCCTTAACGAACTCGAGGTAGAATATGCCGCCATGGGTAACACCCTCAACAACGTCATGGCAATCCTATACCCCGAGCGTTTTAAAATGGTGCGGGGCCGGGACATCAAGGCACGCTTGCGCGCAGCGGGCGACCTGCAGTACAAACTCGTCACCACCCTGGGGGACACCGTCGGACACTTCCCAAAAAACGGGTGGGCAACCGGCACAGTGGCAGACATCGCCAACGCACTCCACATCGGCGCAATGCCTAACTCTCACTTAGAACAAGCGGCAGCAGAAATGGAACGCAGCGTTAACAGGGCAGCGCAGCTGCTTGCTAATGCTGTTGTCGAGCACCCCACTATCGGCACTGCTATTGAGGCTATTCTACACCAAGAAGTCTTCTCCAAAGACGCTTTGGGGGTAGGAGCGAGCTCCGAATCGCGACACCTCAACACACAAACCCTCCGCATGGCAGCACTGATTATCACCGATGCCTTCGTCTTCCAGAGCTCCCTCGCAGGTAAAGCAGAGATGGAATCTGTCCACTCACTCAGGCAGCTGCTCCCCACAGTGAACTACGCCGATGTCATCGCGGACTGGCACACTATCCTCAAGGTGAACTACCGTCCTATCTTTGAGGATGCTCGGGATCTCGTTGAGGCACTCGCTACCGATGATAGACTCGTCAAACCTATTTTAACCCTCCTTTGTGAAGCCGCCAGAGACCTTGTTGACACTGGCATCGCACAGATTCACGAACTCGCAGGTATCGTGTTTCAAAAACTAATCACAGCCAGAAAGTACGTGAAGGCAAACTACACGCTGCCAGAGAGTGCAGTGCTGTTGTCAGCCCTTGTGATGCCTGAGCTGCCCGAAGGTAAACTCCCGAAAGTGGCAGACTTCGCCTGCGGCACAGGCGCGCTGCTCAACGGTGTATACCAACGTATCTTGTCCTTTTATGAGCAATCCGGTGGAAACGGCAGAGATATTCATCAAAAGATGCTGGAGGAGAACATCGCGGGTGCAGATATCATGCCGAATGCGACGCACCTCACAGCGGCAGCACTCGCCAGCAGATATGCCGATATGAGACTCGGTGGCACGCGCATCCTCACTGCGCCTTATGGCAAATTAGACAACGGGGACTACGCAGTCGGATCTCTTGAACTGCTCCATGATACCCTCTCGTTGCCAACGATGGAGGCAGAGGCAGAACAGGTCGGCGGCGAAGAAAATAAGATAGTAGACTTGCAGCGAGCATTTCCTTATGGGCAATTCGACATCGTCATCCAGAACCCTCCCTTCACGAAGCCAGGGGCAGATCCTGCATCTATAGATGGTGCGAAATCCCCATTCCAAGGGAGCGACCGGCCTCAAGCGTATACGAAGGCAATGCAAGCCGCCCTCAATAACAAGGAAACGCGGGTTGCCGATGGACAAGCCGGGCTAAGTGCCGGCTTCATTGAATTGGCAGACAGAATGCTTAAACCTAACGGCACCATGGGGTTTATATTGCCCGCTACGGTTATTGCCTCACCAACCTCGCAGAAGGTACGTGACATGTGGGCGACAGAATATCGCGATGTGGTTGTGATAACTATTGCGGAAGCGAGCGGAGTCGACTGCGCCTTCTCTGCCGATACGGACATGGCGGAATGCATCATCGTAGCAACAAAAGGTAAAGGAGATAACACGGGGCGTGGCAAGTTCGTCTGCCTGTTTCAACGTCCACAGAGCCTGCTTGAAGCTATTGAGATTGCAAACCGAGTCATCCGCAGTAACAACATGCACCACTTAGAAGATACACCGAGTGGCGGGGATGCGGTAACGGTAGGCGCTCAGATTCTCGGACATAAACTTGATTGCCCGCTACCCCTTGGCGAAGGGTGGATTGCAACGCGCGTGAAGTCGATGGCACTGCTCCAATCTGCCCATCGCCTGAAGAACGGTAAGTTGGAGCTCCCGCTGCAGGCACCACAAGAAACAGTTGTTAAGATTCCAATCTGCCGTGTTGGGGATATTGCGACTTTGGGGCTGGCTGAGGTGAGGGGCGTACTGCGCAAGGAGAAATTGGGTGGGTGGGCAAGCGATGGATATCCCTGCCTATGGAACGCAAAGAGCGAAGTCCAACGTTCAATGGTTGTGCTACCAGATTCACGCGCTATCCCCCTTCAGAACGCCGAAACTGCGGTGCAAAAGCGATTGGCGCGAAACAGCAGGACACACTACAACATGGTACCGACATTTACTGCGTGTTCAATCGTAGCACTCTTCACCGAAAATCCCACTATCGGTGCAACCTCAATAACGAACGTGGCTTTTGAAAATCCACGGCATGAGATTCCGTGGACGCTTTGGTGCAATTCCACATTGGGATTGTTCTGTCACTGGCTGCATAGCGGCAAACAAAACGCTGGGCGCGGGAAATTATGGGTTACGGCATTAAGAGATTTACCGACATTGGATGTCCTCACCCTTTCTGCGGAAGCGGTATCGAACGCTGAAAAGGTCTTTGAGCGGTTGAAGTACCGGCGCATGCTGCCCTTCAATGAATGTGCTCATGATGCTGTTCGGCATGAGCTAGACACCGCCCTGCTGACGGAAGTGTTAGGCATCACAGACGACAGCGTGCTTAAAGCGATGCAAACCCTCCGTGAGATGCTCTGTGCGGAGCCAAGCATCCACGGTGGGAAAAAGTCGACGTGTAACCTTGAATCGGAATTGGCGAAATTGAAGAAGAAAGCCATCCCCTTCCCGAGTTGGTATCTTGCATAAAAGGTAGTAGGCACGCTCCGCGTGCCGTGACCACTTTTTCTGAATCGCGGATTTACGCGGATGATGCGGATGACGCGGATTTTTTCCAAGCCCTATAAGGGCGAAATGTGTCTAGATATAAACGCACCCACACCCCAAAGCCCTATAAGGGCGAAATGTGTCTGCCTTGGCATCTATGGCTGCGCTTTTTGTATCCTCCCTACGGGATTATTTGTATCCTCCCTACGGGATTAAAGAAGGGGAGGGGACGCGTTTCTATAAACATATCGTCCCTACGGGACTAAAAGGTGATTCACATGGCAAGAGAAAGAACCATTAAATATCCACCCAAACGAGGGAAGTTTACAAAAAGACAGATTCAACGCGCAGTAGACAAGGTTATTCGTGAGAGGCTTGAGCGAGAAGCGAGGGAAGCAGAAGGGCAGACACATCCCACGGTTTCTACTCCCGAGTCGCCACCGAAAACTGCATAGATGCGTTGGTAGGTGTGTTTTGGCAGCGCGCCTACCGACTTGACGCAGAATTGGCGAATCTTAAAAAAGGGCATCCCCTTCCCGAGCTGGTATCTTGCGTGACCAGAAATTTTACACACCCATAACAAATTGACATGTAACTGCAAATTATGGTATTATATTTTTCACAATTCGCTTTAGACTAGAGGATGGTTCAGTCCGCCGCCTATTTCAAAAGGAGAAAATAATGGATTTTAGTTGGTTTGGTGTCACCGTTGTGGATGTTGGCATAGTAAGTATTGGCATTTTCGGTTTCGCATGGCTGTTAAGGGAAAACGCTTCCCTTCGGAAAGAAATTGCCACCCTGAAGGAAGAAGCAGCCGCCCTGAGATTAGAACATCAAGAAGAAATTGCCGCCCTGAAATTAGAACATCAAGAAGGAATTGCCGCCCTGAGATTAGAACATCAAGAAGAAATTGCCACCCTGAGATTAGAACATCAAGAAGGGATTGCCACCCTGACATCAGAACATGAAGAAGAAATTGCCGCCCTGAGATCAGAACATCAAGAAGAAATTGCCACCCTGAAGGAAGAGAATAGCAGGCTACAGGCCAGGGTAGGCGAGCTAGAGGAAGAGTTTCGAACCTTACAGAAGCGTTTTGATATTTTGTCAGGTCGGTACGCAGAAATCAAAGAGGTGCTTTCTCTGATCTTGAAAAGCGAAGCTAAAAACCGCCCCCCTGCGTAACCCATCCACTTTTTCTATAGAGATACCGTGCCGCTGGCGTGGGGAAGGCGCGCGTTGTAAGCGTGCTCTCGCGAGACGCGCGGTTGAAAACCTCGCCGACAAAAAGATTACGAGCTATGGGCGATTCCGTTTCGCGTTGCACTACGGGACGAAGAAGAAAACGGGTGCACTGACACCTCGCCCCTACACAAGGGTGCGGCACCTGCCGACTATTCAAAAAATGGAAAGAGAATTGGGATATTTTCATCTGTCAGCGATGAACCATATTCACTGGCTTCAAATGCCTCGGCATATTCGAGCTGCAGACCAGCCTCTACGCCATAGAGTGCTATGAGCAAATCTCGGTACTTTTCAGCAGTATCGCTGAATCGAGTGAATAACCTTTGGGCGAGCCAGGCGCGCCGAGCCGCCGCACCGGCGGGAACTGCGGCTAACGTACCGCTGTTGTAAGGAAGCCATTCATAGAACTGCGATGTGTGGCAATGGAGCATATCTATCTTCTGCTCCACCACAGCGTCAATGCCTACAACCACATTCGGTGTAAACGGGTAGGGCTTCATAAAGCCGTCGCTCAAGTAGACGATAACCGGGTTCGTCTCCAGATGTGGGGTAAGGGCACAGATGTTGGGAACCGTCACCATATACGCTGCATCTTGCACTAACGTTGATGTATATCGATGGTCTGGATGATAATCGTTAGGGCGGTGTGTCATAATCACATCCGGGCGGAACTCGCGAATTGCGCGGATAATCTTATAGCGATTCTCTAACGTCGGCATGAGTTCGCCATCGTGATTGTCCAGCAGTTCATATTCAATGCCGATAACTTCGGCGGCGGCTTGCGCTTCTGCGTATCGCCTCTGTGCCAAAGGCCCGCCGCCCATTTCGTGATGCCCTGCATCGCCGTTGGTAACGGAGACAAATTTAACGCGATGTCCCTGTTGCACATATAGCGCAGCGACACCTCCGGCTTTAATATCACAGTCATCGGGATGTGCCCCGAAAACTAAAACGCGTATCTGTTTTTTTTCCATATCTTGTCTCCTTCTCCGCGCGGGACCTCTCCCAGTAAGCGAACTTTGTACTCCTTGCTGCAGGTTGGTAGCCGCGCAATTTATTGCCTCAGAAACCTTGATGACTGGGACGCTATAAAACTATGAAAAACTGGAAAGTTGAAGTCTACTATAAGCCTGAAGTTCCCGACACCGTTGGGCAGGGAATCCTTGAGGATATCGCCGACCTCGGCATCAGTGGCGTTGATTCTGTGCGAACGGCGACACTCTACTGGATTGAAGGCACACTTGATGCGCAAGCTGTTGACAGAATCAGCAGGGAATTGCTCGCCGACCCGATTACACAAGCGTATACGTTCGCTACCCAAAACGAAGCCTCCCAAGACTGGACGTTGGAGGTGCAATTCAAGCCCGGTGTCACCGACGCAGTCGGCGATAGCACTGTCAAAGGCATAAAGGATTTGGGCATCACCGGTGTTACCGGTGTCCGCACAGGACATAAGTATTGGCTCACAGGTGCTTTGAACGCAGAATTGCTTGACACCATTGCCCACAGGCTTCTCATGAACGATGTTATCCAAACCTTTTCCTATCAGCTGCCTAACTCGCATATACCCGAATAACGGTGCCCAAATGGAAACGCACAAGCATCGCCGTTGCCGCCTGGCGGAGCGCAAAACGGAGTCCTATTTTTGGGCTGACGCGCCTCGGCCTTCCCAAGGTAATATGATGAAAACCGTGCTTCCGAAGTAATTTTGGTAAGGAACGAGCAGAGAAATAGTAGAGATGATCCTGCGGGTGGACATAGGGCCAGTCCGCTTTCTGAAGACGACTCTGTAGGCTCCCACCGTTTGGCACTTCAATAACGAGTTTTCCTGCTTTTTTTTCATCTCCTGGGGGTTTCAAAATCCGACGGATTTCCGCAAGGAATGGATTTAATTCCGAGATGTGTTCTAACACATGATAAGCCGTAATCGCATCAAAATGGGCTGTCGGGAAATTCGCATCGAAAATATCCCCGCACCGCACATCCAGCTGATGAATTTCCTGTGCAAATGCAATCCCACTCCGCGACGGATCGATACCGTAAGGTTGCCAACCATTTTCTTGCGCGAGATGCAGAAATGTGCCAATCCCACACCCCACGTCGAGCAGGTGCCCTTTGCTTGGGAGTTGTGCCTCCAGTTCCGCGAGTCGCTCCGCCATCTGTAACCACTCCATGGTGTCGGTATGGATGCGTTTGACCTTCTCCGGCGGATAATAGGTCTCGACGTAGTTCTCTTCGAGCGTGTGGCGACTCACCCGGGGATTCACGTACCGAAGCCGACACTGCTTGCACGCGACGACGGATAGCGAATGTTTATTGAACAGGAGTTCCGTCTCATCACCTTCGCAAATCGGGCAGTTAATATGTTCTAGGTTGTTCATTTTTCGTCATTCCTTGCGGAGAAATATAATGGCAAGGTATGTCTAACAATGTAGATGGGCAGGCACAAGGCACTGCCCCTACAGTAGATGTCGTCAGAGGTTTCTGGTGCAAGGTTTACAGAAGAGCCCTCCGACGAGATTTTGCGGCGTATTTCGCCCAAATGCGACGTGCATTCCAATAGATTTCCAACTACAGCCAAGTTGTGCGCGACTAGCAAACAACTTTTTTATTTTTTACATTAGTACAGGACTCCGCAAGGTATGTTAAAATAGCGGCAGCCCCTGTGCCTCTACATAAACCGAGTAGAGGGATTGGCTGCCTGCCATAAACAACCTGTTCCGTTTCACACCACCGAAGCAGAGGTTTGCACAGATTTCCGGGAGGTGAATCTTCCCGATGAGCGTCCCATCTGGTGCGAAGATGTGCACGCCATCGTATCCATCGCCTGCCCAGCCAGCACTTGCCCACAGGTTGCCATCTGTATCGCACCGGATGCCGTCAGCGATGCCGGGCGACATATCGCAGAAGACATGTTTGTTGCTCAGACGTGCCCCGTCTACCACATCGTAGACAAAGAGATGCCGCGGCGTTCCCTCTGTGTGCGTGACACCGGTGTCAACGAGATAAAGTTTTTCATAGTCAGGTGAAAAGCAGAGCCCGTTCGGTTTTTCGAGTTCATCCGTCACGACGGTGGCTTCGCCGCTATCCGGGTTGAGACGATAAACACAGGTTGGCAGTTCAAATTCGGCTTTATGCCCTTCATAGTTGAGCATAATGCCATACCCCGGGTCGGTAAACCAGATATGTCCATCGGGGTGGACTGCCACATCGTTCGGGGCGTTGAGCGGTTTGCCATCAAAGTTGTCCATCAGCACAGTAATAGTGCCGTCATATTCAGTGCGTGTCACGCGGCGTGCGCCGTGCTCACAACTGATGAGTCTGCCCTGCCGGTCGCGCGTGTGCCCGTTGCTATAATTCGATGGTTTTCGGTAGACGCTCACCTGGCCCGTGGATTCCTCCCATTTCAGAATTCGGTTGTTCGGAATATCACTCCAGAGCAGGTACCCACCATCGCCGAACCAGACGGGGCCTTCTGCCCAGCGCGACCCTGTCCACAATCGTTCAACAACGGAATTACCGATCGTGTATTTCTTAAAACGGGGATGGACGACTTCAATTGCCGGGTCAGGGTAGCGGACAATCGATGCGTCCCATTTTCTTTCTTCCCCTTTTCTTTCTGGGGGTGTATTCATACAAATTTCCCTCCTTGTAGGGGCAGTGCCTTGTGCCTGCCCAATTCTGTAGATAGTATATCACAAATTCAGGTTTAGTTTGCAAAAAAATCTTGAAAAAATTGGTAACATAAACTATAATATATATCAGAATCGAAATATCCGATATAGAGCGAAGCTTGACAGAAACCTTGCGTCAGAAACCTCCGACGAGAGCTACAGTGCATCGTCAGACCTGACTTGCATTCTCAATTCTCCGCAAGGAATGACGAAAAAGGAGCAAATACGCAACATGCCACTGGATAGGAAAATACGCTACGGTATGGTAGGTGGCGGCCCGGATGCGTTCATCGGGGCTGTCCATCGCAAAGCAGCCGCACTTGATGGCGAAATAGACCTCGTTGCTGGGGCATTTTCATCATCACCCGAAAAATCTCGTCAGCAAGGGGCTGAACTCTTCCTTGATGCAAACCGGGTTTACGGCTCTTACCACGAAATGGCGGAAAAAGAGAGCCAACTCCCCGAAGGCGAACGCATCGACTTTGTCTCGATCGTGACACCGAATCACGTCCATTTTGATGTCGCCAAAACCTTTATTGAAGCCGGGTTTCACGTCGTCTGCGATAAACCGATGACAACGACGGTTGAGGATGCTGAGGCACTATGCCACCTCGTCAAAACCCACGATGTCGTCTTCGCGCTGACACACAACTACACAGGTTACCCCATGGTGAAGCAGGCACGCGAACTTGTGAGTGCTGGGAAACTCGGCACGCTTCGCAAAATCGTCGTAGAATACCCACAAGGCTGGCTCGCCACGTTTTTAGAGAACGAAGGCGCAAAGCAAGCTGTCTGGCGCACCGATCCGAAGCAAGCAGGTGCCTCCTCATGTATCGGCGACATCGGCTCCCATGCAGAAAACTTGGCACACTACATCACCGGGCTCGACATGGAAGAAATCTGCGCGGACATGACCACTTTTGTAGAAGGACGCTTGTTAGAGGATGATGGGAATCTACTGGTGCATTATGAAAACGGGGTACGCGGCGTGCTTTTTGCATCGCAGATCTCGGTAGGCGAAGAGAACAACCTGCGCATCCGCATCTATGGCACCGATGCCTCACTGGAATGGCAACAAGAAAACCCCAATTATCTCTACGTTCGCTTTCCTGATGGCCCCGAGCAGGTTTACAAACGCGGTAACGACTATCTTGCGGAGATTGTACAACACAATTCAAGGATACCCTTTGGACATCCCGAAGCATTTATTGAGGCATTCGCAAATGTCTATGTGAACGCCGCCCGCACAATTTCAGCCAAAATTGCAGGCGAAGCCCCCGGTGAATTTGACACAGACTTCCCAACCGTCCAAGACGGTGCCCGCGGGGTACATTTCATCAACGCCGCCGTGGAGAGCGGCAAACAGCGGGCGTGGGTCGACGCGAGTTACACACCACCCGCGTAAGTTTTTGTTAGGGTATCTGCCCCTGCTTTGCAGGGGTTAATACCAGTCCTGCGAGGCGAATAGTATTACAAACGCGAAGGGCATTTAACCCTGCTGGCAGGGGCGATATGCCACACAAAACGCCTGTTTTTCAGGCAGCTCATGGAAAAGGAGGGACACCGATGGCAACCTACCCAAACGTGCACCACATCCCTTACGCACCCACAGATACGGCGGAGCTTTACCCTGAGACGGATGGAAAACCTATGGCGGCTAGCGATCTTCACAGAATCCAGCTCATCCGGACTTTGCGAGTCCTGGATACCTATTTGGCACAAAAGCCGGAGGCCTATGTCTCCGGTGATATTATGATGTATGACGTAGAGGGGCCCCACCGTACCGCGGTCTCGCCGGATGTTCTTGTCTCTTTCGGCATCGGAAAAAAACTCCGCCGCACCTATAAGGTGTGGGAAGAGAGCAAGCCACCCGACTTCGTGATGGAGTTTTCCAGCAAAAGCACATATCGAAATCACCTAACGGGAAAGATGGAACACTATGCCAACATGGGGATTCCGGACTACTTCCTCTACGATGCGGAGGCATCCTACTTGCCAGTACCGATGATGGGTTTTCGGCTGATGAGTGGCGATTACGTAGAGATTCCGCCGCATGCTGATGGTGGAGTACACTCATCGATTCTCGGTTTGGATTTCCATTCGCTGGCAGAGGGTTTAGGTATTTACAACCCGGTTGCAGACGAGTGGCTCCAAACCCCGGACGAGATAGCCGAAGCGCGCGCGGAACAAGAAGCCTCCGCGCGACTGAAGGCGGAAGCAGAAGTCGCACAACTTCGAGAGGAGCTCGCGCGTTTGAAAACACGCACTTAATCCCAATCTTTTTTAACATACCTTGCGGAGTACCATGCTTTCCCGTGTAGTTAGAAAACTATTAGAAATCTCGTCGGAGGGCACTTCTGTAAGGCTTGCGTCAGAAACCTCCGACGAGATCTATAGTGCATTGTTAGACCTATCCTGCCAATGGTATTTGCCCCTGCTTTGCAGGGGTTTCATACCCATGCTGATTACTCC
The DNA here is from genome assembly GCA_958295855.1 of uncultured Poribacteria bacterium. Lineage (GTDB taxonomy): Bacteria > Poribacteria > WGA-4E > WGA-4E > WGA-3G > CATQHH01. The sequence continues at coordinate 5,046,016 of OY282383.1, forward strand.
GCAAGGAATGGCGAAAAATGTAAGGCTTGCGTCAGAAACCTCCGACGAGAGCTACAGTGCTTTGTGAGAACAATCTTGCATTCTCAATACTCCGCAAGGAATGACGACAGGTATAATCAAGAGGTTACGATGAAGGAGACAACAACTATGGAAACCAGACCTGTAACGCTCTTTACAGGCCAATGGGCAGATTTAACATTAGAAGAATTAGCACAAAAAGCGAGTGAGTGGGGCTACGACGGTTTAGAACTCGCCTGCTGGGGCGACCATTTTGAGGTAGACAAAGCCCTCTCGGACAATAACTACTGCCAAGGCCGGCACGCTCTGCTGGAAAAATATGGATTAAAAGTCTGGGCAATTAGCAACCATCTCGTGGGGCAGGCAGTTTGTGATAATATTGACAGCCGGCATCAGGGAATTCTATCGGAGTCCATCTGGGGCGACGGCGATGCGGAAGGCGTTCGGGAACGCGCTGCCGAAGAGATGAAAAATACCGCGCGCGCTGCCGCAAAACTCGGCGTGAACGTTGTCAACGGCTTTACAGGCAGCTCTATCTGGCATCTGCTATATTCTTTCCCACCGAACGCCCCGGGGCAGATTGATGCTGGCTTTGAAGATTTCGCCAACCGTTGGAACCCAATCTTTGATGTCTTTGATGAAGTGGGTGTCAGGTTCGGGCTTGAAGTCCACCCCACCGAAATCGCCTTTGACATCGTCACCGCGGAGCGTGCAATTGAAGCACTCAACGGTAGAAAAACGTTCGGATTTAACTATGACCCGAGCCATCTTGGGTATCAGGGTGTGGATTACGTGGCGTTCCTTGAACGGTTAAGTGACCGGATTTACCATGTCCACATGAAAGATGTCTGGTGGGCAGACACACCGCGATTGGCAGGCACCTTTGGCGGGCACTTGAACTTCGGAGACGCGCGCAGAAACTGGGACTTCCGCTCCATCGGGCGAGGAAATATCAATTTTGAAGAGATTATCCGAGCCCTCAACAATATGGGCTACGACGGGCCCCTCTCCATTGAGTGGGAGGACAGCGGCATGGATCGGGAGCATGGGGCCCGTGAATCGTGCAGTGCCGTCAAGGGATATGATTTTGAACCGTCCGCCGTCGCATTTGATGCTGCCTTTGAGGAATAAAGGAACGACGAAAAACTTGCATCAGCAACCTCCGACGAGAGCTACTGTAGGGGCAGTGCCTTGTGCCTGCCCATCTACATCGTCAGAACTATCCTGTCAATGGTATTTGCCCCTGCTTTGCAGGGGTTTCATACCAAGTTGTGAATGGCCAATGAACAACTTTTTTATTTCTTACTTATGCTGATTACTCCGCAAGGAACAACGAAAAAATGGCAAAAGGCACGGTTTACCCTTCCGAATCTCGAACGTTTTACGATAGATGCACAGGTGCGCGCATTCGACAGGTGACAACCGCGTCCGCGCTGCACCACCATCCCTTTTTTATCATACCCGCGTATGACAATGCAATGCAGCGGCTGATTTTTGTTTCATACCGAACCGGCACGCCACAAATATTCGCCGAGGAACGCACAACAGGTGAACTTCGCCAATTGACAGACAGGCAAGACCTCAGCGAATGGTCTGTGCATCCATCGCGAAACGGGAAGGCAGTCTTCTTTACCGCAGGCACAAGCGGATGGCAATTGGATTTGGCGACGCTTGAGGAGCGAGAACTCGTTAATCTCGCCGCAACAGCGATGCAGGAAGAAGGCATGGTAGCCGCCGCGATGGGTACAACTGCCCTTAGCCACGATGACAGGTGGTGGGCAGTCCGATTCAACATCAGTGAGGAATCAGCCCTCGCCATTGTAGATACGAACACCGGGGAACACGATATCATCCTGCGCCGGGATAGCATCGGGCACCTCCAATTCTGCCCAGATGACGCTAACCTGCTTTACTACGCTGGGCCCCTCACCGACCGCGTCTGGGTGACCCGGCGGGATGGAAGTGGTAACCGTCGCCTTTATGCCCGTGATATCCAAAAGAACGAGTGGATTACCCACGAAACGTGGATTCCGGGGACGCGCGAACTCGCCTTCGTTGATTGGCCCCACGGTGTCCGATGCGTCAATGCAGACACCGGCATCGTGCGACAGGTAGCGACATTCAACGCGTGGCACGCTATCTGCAATCCTACAGGGACGTTAATGGTAGCGGATACCAACTTCCCCGATATCGGTATTCAAACGTTTAACCCCCTTGATGGTATAGGCACCCCGCAGACTTTATGTTACGCGGGTGCCTCGTCTATCGGCGAGCATTGGAATGGCCCGTTTCCTTATGCCGATGGCTTGGGTGGGGGGCAGGTTCAGGTGTATGCACCACAGCACACACACCCGCATCCCTCTTTTAGCCCAGATGGGCGGCATGTTGTGTTTACTTCGGATAGGAGTGGGTATGCCCAAATCTATGAGGTGTCCCTTGGTGACAGAAGCCAAGGGGAATAGACACACGTTTTTCGTCATTCCTTGCGGAGTAATCAGCATAAGTAAGAAATAAAAAAGTTGTTCATTTGGCTGGCCATTCACAACTGGGTATGAAACCCCTGCAAAGCAGGGGAAACCAATACCATAACCTAAAGTAATAGGCACGCTCCGCGTGCCGTTAAAAAAAGTAATAGGCACGTTCCGCGTGCCGTTAAAAAAAGTAATAGGCACGCTCCGCGTGCCGTTAAAAAAGGAGAAAAAGATGCCAATCGTCATACCGCGCCTTGTCACTGAGGTGTTTCAACATACAAACTTCCGAGGCAGAATGGGATATGTTATTGAACCGGTCCAGCATACCCGACATATCGGATTTCAAGATAATATCTCCTCTCTTCGCATTTACAAAGGTCCAAACTTCTCATCAAACCCGAACTATAAGGTAATCCTTTATCAGCATGCTAACTTCAGAGGCAAAAAGTTAGCACTTGGCCCGGGATTTTATCCAAACTTGCACGACACCGCCTACAACTTTGCAGACAGAATCTCATCAATTAACTTCGGTTCCACATTAGAGGTGGTTGGCCCGGAGTGGGGCACCATTCCCTTGATTGTGGACTGTTATGAGCATACTGAATTTCGTGGCAGAAAAATCACTATTCTGCGCGATATTGCAAACTTGCGGGATGCACAGGGCGGGACTTGGTTTGAGGACAGGATTTCGTCAATCCGTCTTTTTAAGGGGCCTGATTTCCCACCGCATGGTGTTGACGTAGTCTTTTACGAGCACCCAGAATTTGAGGGCGCGAGCCTGTCTGTCCGCATGGAACCCATGGAATATAAAAAGGAGTTACCGAACCTCCATCTGCTCCCTCAGAATTTCGGGGATTCCATTTCCGCCATTAAAATTGAAGGATGGGCATCGTCCGGTGAGTTCACTGAAATGGTGTTTGAAGATGAATTTATTGGGAACCAAATGCGCCCAGAATGGCGATGGGAGGATCCGAAGGGCGGTGGTTCTTGGGCAGAACGCCAAGGATATTTGGAGATGCATACCGAACCCGGGCAAGACCTCTGGCACGGTGCAAGCGGCAGAGGTGGGGACATGAGTGCCCCACGCCTTCTCATGGAAGTGGTGGGAGATTTCGCGATTGAAACTCGGATGCGAATTTCGCCACAACAGCGGGAACACGGCGGCTTGCTGATATGGAAGAATCCGACCCGGTTCCTCCGATTAGAGAAAACCTCGGGACCGCATGCATTTAGAGGCGATGTCCGCTTTGAACGTCATGTCAACCGGGCTTTTCACCTGCGCGGCCGCGGCGGAGGTCTCAGGAATGCGCGAGAACTCTTCCTACGAATGGAACGCAGAGGTAACCAATTTTCTGCTTTCGCGAGTGGAGATGGAATTCAGTGGCAGAGTTGTGGGCAGACCAATGTCGGCATGGGAAATCAGGTGAATGTCGGCTTACATGCGCTGTGCCCAGGAAATATCCCGCCCACTTTAACGCGGTTTGACTTTTTCCGGGTCTTCAAACGGAAAAGCGAAGCTGCCGAGTACCGCCCAATCATCGCCCAGCGAGATGAGGTTTCTGATGAGGAGCGTGAACGTCAAATCGCCGATCGGCGGGGACGCGCAATGCGCGACCTGATCTAGGCGGTGATTTCGTCATTCCGTCATTCCTTGCGGAGTAATCCGCATAAGTAAGAAATAAAAAAGTTGTTCATTGGCCAACTTGGTATGAAACCCCTGCTTTGCAGGGGAAACCAATACCATTGGCAGGATACCAAAAACGCGCGCTAATGCGCTCCTCGTAGCTCTCATCGGAGGCGAGGGCATTTACTCCGCAAGGTATGTTAAAAAAGTGTTTTTCTCAAATATCGCGGTGATGGTATTACCCCCTGCTTTGCAGGGGTAACATGCCATTCCAACCGCGCCTATAAGTAGATACCTGTAGAAGGAGAGCATCATGTTTCTGAAGAGCGTAGTCAGTTGTCAAGCGAAGAGCAAGCACCCCTGCTTTGCAGGGGCTATTGCCTGCTGCGTCTTTTTCTTCCTACTTGGATGGCAGGTGCTACCTGCTGATGCAATTGTTGGTGCAGTTGAAGACGGGCTCGTAGCCTACTGGTCATTTGACAAAGATACAGTGCAAATCAAGAAACAGGCAGAGGATATACTCTCCGGACTGATTGCCGTTGTCGAAGGCGACCCGGAGCTCGCCCCTGCCGCCGATTGCAAAGTTGGTGAGTGCATTCTATTTGATGGCAGTGTTGACAGACTCCTCGTGGAAGATTCCAATCCACCCACAATTGATCGTGACTGGGAGGAAATTACGCTTGAATGTTGGGTCTATATCAATGCATTAGACGATAGTTGGAACCGAATCATTTCACTTGACGAGATGCCCTCGAACACCGCAGTTGCCAGCCTCTATTACGACGATGATGACAACCGGCACGGCTTTTTCGTAAGGGCAGGCGGAAAATCAACACAAGCCGCGCAAGACAATGTTTTGGAAGATATCGCGCTTGAGGAATGGCTTCACCTTGTCGGCACTTATGATGGCGAAACGGTTCATTACTATGTAAATGGGAAACAAAAGAAAAGGTATGCGATGAAGGGCGGTAAACTCCCAAAAGGCGGACTCTTGCTCGGCATCGGCGACCGGTCCGATGGCTGCGATTGCGATACCATCCAAGGATATATTGACGAGTTCCGTATCTATGAACGCGTACTAAGCGCAGCAGAGGTAGAGAACAACATGAGGGCTACAGGGCTTGATGTCAGCCCTTATGCAAATCAGTTGAGTGTTACGTGGGGGCATATCAAGGAAACCAGACGACAATAAGGTAGCAGGCACACTCCGTATGCCGTAAAGTAGTAGGCACGCTCCGCGTGCCGTGACCACTTAGAGCTAAGGTAGCAGGCACATGCCTTGTGCCGAAGCCCTGCGCTCAGTAAGTTTCCTTGTGGCAGTATTCGTCATTCCTTGCGGAGAATTGAGAATGGTAGACAGGTTTGACAATACACGCTAGCTCTCGTCGGAGGTTTCTGACGCAAAGTTTACAGAAGAGCCCTCCGACGAGATTTCCAATAGATTAACAACTACAGCGAAAAGCATAGTACTCCGCAAGGTATATTAAAAAGGAAAAACTATGAAAACGATTGGGATTGGCGTTATCGGTTGTGGCGGCATGGGCAGAAGCCTCGCTACCAATGCACACGCTGTGGAAGGAATAGAGGTGCTCTGTGTCAGCGATGTGCAAGAAGAGTTAGCAAAAAAACTTGCCGAAGACCTCAGCGTAACCCACACCGTAGCCCACACTGTGGATTACCACGAACTGCTCGCCGATGACCGGATTCATGCGGTGCTCATCGCTTCGCCGCCGTTCCTGCATTCGCCGATGGCCGTTGATGCAGCGAAGGCAGGTAAGCACGTCTTCTCCGAAAAACCGATGGCACCGACGTTGCCGGCTTGCGATGCGATGATCGATGCTGCAACGGAAAACAAGGTCAAACTCACTATCGGCTTAGTGTGTCGTTACCATGCAACGCATTCCGCAGTTCGCGAACTTGTACACAAGGGTGAACTGGGGACACCTGCCTGTATGATGGTGCATCGCATCGGCGGCCCTTGGATAAGTGGTGGGCATCATACACCGTGGCGATTGGAACGCGCGAAATCTGGCGGAAGCCTCATGGAAATCAACGCTCACGAAATTGACTTTATGCGTTGGACCTGCGGTGAGGTTACCTCTGTCTATGCCGCTGGTGGCCAGTATGTGCAAGAGGAAAGCGACTATCCGGATGTCGTGCTGGTCTCATTGCAGTTTGAAAATGGTGCTGTTGGCTTGCTTCATTCCAGTCATGTCTCTGCTATCGGTGGCTATGGCGGCCGCGTCGATTGTGAGGGTGGCTCGATCTATTTTCCACAAATTTGGGGCGGTGATGCAACTATCCGGATCAAACCCTTTGATGGCGAAGGGCGGCATATCAACATTGCAGATATTGAAGTACCGCCACCAGTGCAACAAGAGATTCGCGTTTTCGTGGACGCAATCCGAAACGATAAAACACCGCCGATTACAGGCGCAGACGGCCGTGCCGCTGTCGAAATCGCTTTGGCCGCATATCAATCCGTTGAAAGCGGGCAACCCGTTCCATTACCGCTTTTTCGTCATTCCTTGCGGAGTAATCAGGTTGCAGGATAGGTCTAACAATGCACTGTAGCTCTCGTCGGAGGTTTCTGATGCAAGCTTTACATAAGAGCCCTCCGACGAGATTTCCAATAGATTTCCAACTACAGCGGAAAGCATAGTACTCCGCAAGGTATGTTAAAAGGAGGAAAAATGAAAATTTCAGTCTGGGATGGTGGGCTTTCAGATAGCTACCTCAAACAGGTTACACAACTCGGTGCCGACTGCATAGATTTTGGGAACGGCGGTGCTTTCCCCGGTGTGAACGAACAGGGGTATCCGCACTTGGACGAGGTGCTAAAAATCAAGAAACGCATCCGTTCTTATGGGCTTGACATCAACCGCGTGACGCTTCCCAACATCACAGAGAAGTTCATGCGGGGACAACCGGGTGGCGAAAAAGAACTAGAGAATACATGCAACGCGCTTCGCGTGTTCGCCGAAGCAGGTGGTATACCTATCGCGCGACAACGGTTCTGGGGAGATACGTTCGACTCTCTGATGACGCGTTATGCCTCTGTGCATAGAGGCGGCTATACCTCCCGTGGGGAAAGCCGCGCCGCAACGAAAAATCCACCTCCCACCCCGACAATGGAAGAACTTGAAGAATGGTGGAAGCGTTTCACCGAAATCTACGCTGCACTTGTCCCTATTGCAGATGAATACGGCATCAAGCTTGCGATTCACCCATCAGATGTACCAAACCCGGATACACCCCTCGGCAGCCTCGGCTTTCACCGCGTCATTGATGCGTTCCCGAGCAAGAATGTTGGCTATCTCTATTGCTGCGGGACACGCGCTGAAGCCGGGGGAAGTACCATCGTGCTTGACGAGATTAACAACTACGGCCGCAAAGGGCGCATCTTCATGGTGCATTTACGGAATGTACGCGGCAGCCTTGCAACAGCCGGTGCTTTTGAGGAAGTCCTCCTTGACGATGGTGATATGAACCCTTTCAAAATTGTCCGAGAACTACAAAAGGTTGGGTTTGACGGTTGTATCAACGCCGACCATATTCCCAAATTGGAAGGCGATGTAGGATTAGCGTATTCCGTTGGTTACATCAAAGCACTATTTGCGGCGTTGGCGGCATAGTTTCCTTCCGAAAGGAGAGCACTTCTGTAAACCTTGCATCAGAAACCTCTGACGAGAGCTACAGTGCATCGTTAGACCTGTCTTGCATTCTGATTACTCCGCAAGGAACAACGAAAAAAATGCAATAAGTTTTGGACAACGTACAAAACGGATAACGCAAAGGGATATTATTACCCAATTTCACCTTATCGGACGCTGGCAAATTGATGAAACCAACACCGCAAGCCATCAGTTTTCAGGCGGATCGCGCCGAGTTTATCAGTGCGCAATTGCACACACGCACGCGCCTGGTACCGCGCAACAACATCCGCATGCGGAAATTGATACCGATTCCCTTTACCGAGTGAAAAGATAGCATAACGCGGCAAAACTGCATCTAAAAATGCCGCGCTGCTTGACGTTCGGCTGCCGTGATGTGGCACCTTCAGAATTTCCGACCGGAGCTCTTGCCCGGATGCAATTAACCGCGATTCACCCTTTTCGCCAATATCACCTGTGAACAAAATGTCTACTTCGCCATAGCTAACCTTCATGACCAGGGAATCGTCATTCGTATCTTTGTCCATCAGATTGGTGGACGCAGCATCAATCGGATGCAACAAGTTAAGCCTTGCTGTGGGAGTCAATTCAATTTCTCCTGCGTACACATAAGAATATGGAATGCCCTTCTCTTTAACAATACGGCATAATCGCTGATGCGTCTGGGAATTGAGTGCTACATCCGATATGCCGATAACCCGCTTCACCGCAAAGTTTTGTAAGATATACGCAAGCCCACCCCCGTGATCGATGTCCGGGTGCGTAAGCATCACTAAATCCAATTCTCGAATGCCATGAGCGTCAAGGTACGGTTCAATAACCCGTTCGCCTACATCATAGTCAACCAGCTTCTGTTTCTTTTTATCCTCATAAACCCGCCGGATGCCGCCGTCAATCAACATCGTTCGCTTATCCGGGAACCGAATCACAGCAGCATCACCTTGCCCTACATCTAGCGTAATCACCTCCAGCAGGCGGCCCTCTTCATGGAAAGCCCTGTCCCATACCCAGATAGTGATAACCGAGAGCCCGATAAGACTTGCTATTCTCCACTGCCTATAGACATATCGCCAATGCGTTATACCTAAACATAAGGCTACGTAGGCGGCAAGGAAACCAAACGTCGGCGGGGTTAACTTCATGACACCCCAAGCCTGCCCAAAAATTGCGATGAGCGAGAGAAAGAAGGAAATAATCGCGTGATTGAATACAGCAAAGAGTTTAGCCAACGGAAGCCAGATGAACCCCGCACATACAGATACCATCCCCACAGCAACGATCAACGAAACGAGTCCAACGGCAAATGGACCGGCAACGACACCCAGCGGATATGCCCGGAAAAAGTGAAAAGCGATGAGCGGCCCGGTGCCGAGTTGTGCAGCGAACGTCACAAGGTAGGAGAGCACCAGCCATTTCACCGCAGCGTTCCTCAATTTGTAGTGTAGCGGCAAGTCTTGTGCCTGCCCGTCATCGCCAGATTCTTGCGCGTCCCACAACCTCCGCAAAGGTTTCTCCATCTTCGGAACAAAATAGACAATAGAAGCCACCGCGACAAACGACAACTGAAACCCAACATCCCATACCTGTGTCGGGTTCAAGAGGAGTAAAACCAAGGCGGCGACTGCCAGCAGATTGAAAACGTCAGCATCCCGGTTGATAACTGTCGCGAATAGAAATAAGAGTGCCATCAACGATGCGCGGAAGACGGATGGGCGGAAGCCGACCAGGCATGCGTAAATCAGAACAGCTCCAATCGTCAACAGACAAAGGACATTTTGAGGCACCCGAAACATAGACAGCGCATACATTAGTCCGAAATAACAAAACGCAGCGATGAGCCCAACGTGCAAACCCGATACCGCCAGCACGTGAAAAGTGCCGCTGTTGCGGAAGATGTCCAACGTCTCCGATGGCACATCGCTCCGCTTCCCTAGAAGGATGCCTTTAAGCAGCTGCGCGTGTTCTGCCGTAGGGGAAACCGTGCCTTGTGCCTGCCCATTCAACCCCCATGCCCCTGCCGTAGGAGTCGTAGGGGCAGTGCCTTGTGCCTGCCCTTCTTGTGCCTGCCTGTCCAATCGTGAATAGGCACTATCAATCACACGCTCAGTCCGCAGGCGAAGAGATTCTATCCAACGCAGCGGTGGAAACCCTCCCTGCTGGTTTCCTATGCGAAGTAATCCCTTATTGTCGATTATGCCCAAAACATTTTGCCGGGCGAGATAGGCTTGATAGTCAAAACCACCCGGATTTCTCTGTGTTTGTGGTTGGCGCAGCACTCCTGTCAGCGTGAGGTGTTTACCGTAACGAAGCGGTACCAGTCCCTGAAACCTAATCAAGAACTTTGCTGACAGCCGCTGCGTTGGATCGGACAACAGTTGTACTTGTCCTACAGCATAACACGCCGCCCAAGCTTCCCCGCGCTCCGGTTGGTACACAGTTTTGCCTGAAAAGCTAACAGGCTCGTCATAAAAATGGGGAGGAATTGGTGAATCCGTAGCAATTTCCAATCGCAGGATTCCGCTTGCAAACACAGCGAGATGAAGCATCCCGTAACAGAGATATTTCGCCCGGGATCGCGTCAGAATGCTACCAATAAAGCATATCAGCACAGATAGCCAGAGCCACAGGAACGGAATTGATGTGAATCCACCGGCGACGATGCCGAGCAGATACGGGATGAGGAAGTAGAGCGCAGGGCGTGGTTTCATAGTAGTCGGCCCGCTCCGCGTGCCGTTAAACCATAGTAGTAGGCCCGCTCCGCGGGTTCTCCGTAAACCTTTTATCTGACAGATTCTGTCAGATATAATTTAACAAGAACGTCCCTCGTATTATACCCATATCCCCGAAAACATCCAAGTTTTTTTCGGTCTTACTGCGGAGCATTCCATTTAGAGAAACGTCGGTTTTCTGTCGTTTCTCTAGGGGTTTCATCGCTATTCGAAGATGGTTCCTACCTCACCATCGCTGGAAACCTCAAACACTGCTCCCACGGAGAACTGAATGCCTCTGTTACGCATTGGTGAAATTCTGACGAAACACCTTGAAAATTACCGCTAGGTATGATATACTTTAAGCATTCGCTAATAGATATATTTGAGGTGAGCCCTAAATTTTTCTAGTGCTGAGGTATTAAATGACGACACTCTCTTTGAAAGGTTTCGTGAAAGATGTAATCTACACGCCATGTCTCAATCCAGATAAATTGGAGGTGTACGATTTAGCGCAATTTGATGTGAACAAAGCCCACGCCTATGGGTTGATTAACTTGGGAACCTCGAGAAATAATCTGGCATTTTCAAAATGGGTTTCACCCAAACGAACCCGCACATATCCTTTTGCGCGGATTTACAACACCTATCATCTCAACACAAAAAAGGTCACGATTATTCCAATCATCAAAGACGAGGGAGCTGGCACACAAAATAACGACCGGATTAACTTCATCACATTTTCATGGATGAATCTCTTGAATATCTATATCATTTTAGCTTGGTATGAAGATGCAGAGAAAAAACCGGGGACAATCGATCGAATTACCAATCAAATCCTAAATGTTGAAAGTGTACGCGAAAAATTGACTGAGGTGAGTCGGTATCAGATGAGTGCATTACATTGGAATACCACCCACTTTGAAAGAGATTTCGAACCAATTTATTTGAATGCAGTTGCAGGGTACGAGAAAATCTCTGAGGAGCAAAGCGTCCTTGTCCACAATCCGCAGGCCCACTTAGACGCGCTTGAAAAATTCAAAGTAGACGGTCATTTCAGTCTAACGTTCCTCAAAGAAGTGAGTCTCCCTCGTTCATACGCTGCCACTCGTAGCGAATCCTTGACGACGCATGAACTAGAATCTCTAGGTGGAAATGCTAAAGGGATTTTCTCTATTTCAAATTATCTGGGTGGGGAATATTATTTAACAGCAGATGAGGTTTACTGGGAGAATAACCAATTAGTCATACAAGAATCTAAAAATAGCAGCACGGGCAAACTCCCATCTAAAGATGACATCAAGGATGGTTTGTTCAAATTGATTCTCTTTGCGAATATGGAAGAAGTGACAGTTGATGAGAGGGGAAACATCCAGTTTATCACCCGATTAAAACTAACAGGCGATCTCATGGGTAGCCTATTCCTACCTTGTGCCACAGAGGATATCCTTAATTTTTGTGCAAAAAATCGCTTGACGCAAACGCATCAAAAGAGCCTCATCCTGCTCAATCAAGAGGCGAGTAAAAATAATAAATTACAAATATGGATAACCCATCACCATGCGTAAGTTAGCAAAAAGCCCGTTGCGGTACCCCGGTGGTAAATCAAGGGCACTAAAACAGATTCTGCCGCTTGTTCCGCTGAATATATCCGAATTCCGTGAACCTTTCGTTGGGGGCGGCTCTGTCTTTTTTGCAATTCGCAGCCTCTTTCAAAACCGCATCGACTCCTATTGGATTAACGATCTGAACTACGACCTCTACTGTTTCTGGCGGCAGGTAAGAGACAATGCGCCGGACTTAGTTGACGCGCTAATAGAGACACGCACAACTCCTACAGAGGGCCGCGCCTTGTTTGAGAAATTGACAAAGGCGAAAGACTTGTTGAATAAACATCGCGATATGCTCCCCGAATTTGAACGCGCCGTGCGATTTTTTGTACTGAATCGTATTACCTTCTCCGGTGTCGTGGATTCCGGCGGATATTCGCAAGCCGCTTATGAAAAGCGTTTCACAAACTCGTCTATCGAACGTGTGAAAAACATCTCACCCTATCTTTCCGGAGCCAAAATCACGAATGGAGATTATATCGACGCGCTTTTCCACCAGGGCGACAATGTGTTTATCTTTCTGGACCCCCCGTATTGGAAGGCAACAGACTCAAAACTGTACGGGACAAGAGGGGCATTGCATACCGCGTTTGACCATGGGCAATTCGCCGAAAATATGAAGAAGTGCCCGCACAAATGGCTCATCACCTACGACGACTCGCCTATTATCAGGGAACTTTTCGATTTTGCCGAGATTCGCGAATGGACGCTACAATACGGGATGAACAACTATCGGAAGGCTACCGCTGCAAAAGGAAACGAGTTATTTATCAAAAATTATTGATATTGACAGGAATCGCCTCTTTCATTAGGAAACGCACATGACAAAAAACAGCATTCTCGCACAAATGCCCCTGGATTTGGGCGATAACTTAAGGCTCCGGTTCGCCACCCCTGATGACATTGAAGAACTCATTGATTTCAATGCCCGTCTCCACGAAGCAGTGGACGCGGGAGTGTCTGTTCGCGACCTGATGTCAGGGCAGCATCCCACATGCAAAGCGAGCGACTTCACCGTTGTTGAAGATACGCGGACCCAAAAGATTGTTTCCTCTATGTGCCTCATTTCACAGACATGGACATACAGCGGAATTCCGTTTGAATTGGGACGACCGGAATTCGTCGGTACCGAGGCGGCATATCGCAGACGAGGCTTGGTGCGGAAGCAGTTTGACATAATTCACGCCCTCAGTGACACACGAGGCGAACTGATGCAAGGTATCACGGGTATCCCGTGGTACTACCGCTTGTTTGGTTACGAGATGGCACTTGATATAGAGGCGGAAAGAACTATTGACGCGCTACACATTCCGCCGTTAAAAGAGGGGAAAAGTGAAACCTGCCGCCTCCGCCCCCGAACTAACGAGGACAACGCCTTTATTCAGCAAATCTACGAACATGCGACGCGGCGTTACGTGTTTGCATGCCCCCGGTCGTCGTCAATGTGGGCGTATGAATTCAATGGCGGTTCCCCAGGCAGTGGAGGGCGGTATGCGTGGATGGTTATTGAAGATATAGACAGCACCCAACTAGGGTATGTGCAATATTTTCCATTCTGCTACGATAATTTTCTCATTACACAACTGGCACTCAAACCGGGCGTGGGCTATCTGTACCTGATGAGCTCCCTGCTACGGGCATTGTGGGCAAAGGCGGAAAAGACACCCACCGTTGAAGAAAATAGGGACCGAAACGTAACCGGGCTCCAGTTCATGTTGGGACGCGAGCATCCAGCGTACGGGGCGTTACCGAAAGATTTCGTCCGAAAGGGTGAACGCTATGCGTGGTTTATCCGGGTGCCAGATTTAATAGCCTTTTTGCAGCATATTCAGCCTGCACTCGAAAAACATCTCATCAGCACGGTGGCAGAAGGTTACACGGGAGAACTCAAGTTTAACTTCTATCGGAGCGGGATACACCTGAAGTTCCAACGTGGACGAATAACCCATATCTCCAACTGGAAGCCGGATTCAGTTGAAGATGGGGATGCAGCATTTCCGGATTTAACCTTTTTGCAGTTGCTGTGCGGACGTTGCCGAACAGACGAATTGGCATCCAGTTTCGTCGATTGCTGGGCAAGTGACACAGCCTCGGTACTACTGGATTGCCTGTTTCCCGCGTTCACAGGGGAAATATGGCGAGTCGGCTGAAATGTAAGCGCGGAGAGGGTATCTGCCCCTGCTTTTGAAAACTGGATTGTTTTTTCCTCATTATGTGCATTTTTCCTCCGAGGCTTTAGCCTTTTAAGGGCGAAACGTATATAGCTTCTGTTCCGTAGGGACGATATGTTTATAGCAACGTGGAGACATCTTTCCCCTGCGAGCGCGAAGATATGAACGGATGCCCAAAAATTTACGTCCCCAAGACAAAAAACCCATTTGCATGAAAGTTGCATTTCTGCTATAATAACAATTCAGCAGTTAATCATAACATAAGAAATGGAAAACTGACTATGCACCAGCAAAAGGATAAGGGTATTAACCCCTGCAAAGCAGGGGCAGATACCCCCTCTGGAACCGAGAACCACAGTGCCACCTACCATACTCTCTTTGAAACCTCACACGGGCGTGTAGGCGAATTAAGGCTTAGTACCAACAATAGAAAGCTCTTAACGCCGGTCCTATTTCCCGTCATCAACTTCCTAACGGGAACAAGCACGCGCGGCGGCGGAATTTGGAAATATATTCTACACATCTTCATGCAGCGGCAAACCCCGATGTTGTCTCAAGTCTTGCACTTTCTTGATTTTAACCTCATTGGGAAATATCTCGCAAAGTGGCGTAAAAAGTCAATGCGGGAGCATTATCGCGAACGGAACGGTGAGTATGAAGGTGTGCTATTCCTAGATTCAGGCGGATTCAAACTCCTCTATAGTACCGGATTAGATTTGAAAGAGTTTGGCATTCATAAGGAAACAGAAGCCGACGACATCCTCGATTTGCAATTAGATTTTGAGGGGGATATTGTTGCCTCTTTAGATTATCCACTGCCACCGAATTTGGCGCGTCCCGAAGCGGTGGCGCGGATGGAACAAAGCCTCGCAAATGCTGTCCGCGCTGCGGAAAAATTGGCAGGGAGAGATAACGGAGACAGCGCAGCACGCACAACCCCTTATCTCTACACCTGCTGCCATGGACAATCTGGAGAAGATATCGCGAACTATGTCACTGACGTTTTTGAGCGAATTGGGGATAAGCTGCCATCTTTTGGGCTCGCTGTCGGTTCACTCGTACCTTTGCGCGGTAGAGATGATTCGGCAGTCATGGAGCGGCTCAACGGGGTAGTCCAGGCAATCCCGGATGCCCGACGGGATACCACACCTGTTCACGCTTTCGGGGTTTCAGGCACGCTTACGCCACTGCTCGCGTATATCGGGATTGATAGTTTCGACAGTTCTGCATACATCCAAACGTCCAGAAGCCTCACGTACGTGCAGCCGCGAACCTCAAAAAAACTCAAAATCATGGAGATGGATGCCATAGATTGCGACTGTTACATCTGTAAAGCCTTCCCCCTCCAGGAAATTCAGCAGGCGTTTATGGATAAGCAGAGCTACAAAGTCACATCCACAGGCAAGTTTAAGAGCGAATACTATGCTGCTATCGCACTCCACAACTTCCATGTAGAAACAGAGATGCTCACCGACATGCGCGAGGCAATTCAGGCAGACGATGCGGTGGAGGGGTTAACCCGCCATATTGCAAAATATCAACGCACCCGCGGATTGCAGAGTGCCACAGCGTGGCTCGCTGAAAAGGATAATGCATTGGCAATCCGATTAACCCGTACACTGATTCAGATGCCGATGAAGATGGTGGCAGAACCGGCACAACGGAATCCGAATCAATTAGAACTCTTCCCGCTGACTTATGGCGACACGAGTAGTGAAACGCCGATTATCCGCGAAGGTGAGCCGCAAACCATCTCACTCGCCTATACCCCCGATAATTTTCGCATCCCTGAGGAGTATCAACCACCGGCCGGTAAAGAGATTCTCTTGGCGATTCCGTGCGCCGGCAAAAAACCGTACTCCCTGTCCCGCACACACACGATTGTTGCAAACAGACTGCAAACGGCCTTTGGAGAAGAACATCAGCGCATTCATAAAATAACGCTTTCTGGGCTTTATGGGCCCGTCCCTGAAGAATTTGAGTCCGAGGAAGCTGTCATCCGCTACGATTTTCAACTGCTACCGCAGAATGCTGCACAAATCCAGCTGTGTGCTAGCCGGTTCATTGACTACCTCCAAAAAAATCGAGACAACTACACGCTCACAATTGGATATGCGACAAGCAAAGCATACAGAGAAGTATTTTCACTCGTAGAGAAACGATACACGGGGTTCATTTTATTGCCGAAAGAACTAAAACAGAAACGTCTATCTGAATTCTTTAGGCATGCCCATTTAGATACCTTGGTTAATGCCTTGAGCGTTGAAGGCATTATGCAGTCTTAACCGCATTGAAAATCTCGTCAGAGCCGCTTTATGCAAGAATTACAAGAGAAGTTTTCGTTAATAATGCAATAAGTTTTGGACAACGTACAAAACGGGTTTCGCAATGGGTTTCGTATGCCAATCTGGCCTTAGCGGACGCTGGCAAATTAACGAAGAATATGTAAACCTTGCGTCAGAAACCTCCAACGACATCGATAGAGCATTGTTAGACCTGTCTCGTATTCTCAATTCTCCGCAAGGAATAACGAAAAATGCACAATTATTTTTTACCCCCACGAATTGAATGTGGCGACGGTGCAATCCAAAACTTAGGTGAACATGTCAAGGCGTTTGATGGCAAAAAACCGTTGCTGGTAACCGATGCCGGTATCATCAACGCCGGGATATTCGCCAAAGCGGTGGAACCCTTGGAAGCGACAGGCTTGTCGCATACCACCTATTCGGAGATCGAACCGAATCCCACGGATATCAGTGTTGCACAAGGCGCAGCGGTTTACACAGCAGAAGCGTGCGATGTTGTCATTGCCGTCGGCGGCGGAAGTGTCATGGATGCCGCCAAAGCCATTCGCATTTTGGCAAGCCATACGTCGCCTGCGCGCTTGGAAAGCTCGCCTACCGAGGGAGGATTGGCACCTTACTATGCTGATATCGGGGGACTCGAACGGATTCGCGGCGATATGCCACCGCTTATATGTGTGCCAACAACAGCGGGCACTGGCAGTGAAGTGTCACAGGGCGCAATAATTACAGATACCTCGCTACAGACAACAGACCGGTGGCGAAAGCGGGCAATCGTTACACCGTTCAACATGGCAGCCCTCGCGCTGCTTGACCCGGGGATTACAGTCGGCATGCCACCCGGACTCACCGCAGCCACAGGCATGGATGCTATCACCCATGGCGTTGAGGCGTACGTCGCAACGAAGTACCACCCTATCTCTGAAGGCGTAGCATTGCAGGCCCTCAAAATGTTGGGAAAAAATATCCGCACTGTCTATCACCACGGCGAGGATATTGTAGCACGCGGAGAGATGTTGCTCGCAGCGTCTATGGCAGCATTTGCATTTCAGAAGGGGCTCGGCGCAGTCCACTCGTTGGCGCATCAGCTCTCCACAGACGCACCTATCCCGCATGGCATCGCGAACGCTATTCTCCTGCCACATGTCATGGAATTTAACCTGCCCAATGCAATTGAGGGATATGCTGACATCGCCAGTGCTTTAGGCATAGACACGACAGGCATGTCTCACGGCGAAGCGGCATGCGCCGCGATTGATGAAATCCGGGCACTCAACGCAGAATTGAATATGCCTGCCGGCCTCGGAGAAGCAGGCTTAGACCGGGAAAAGATTCCCAAGTTGGCAGCAGATGCCATGCTCGATCACTGTTACAAATTCAACCCGCGGGAATGTAGGGAGACGGACATGCTGCACTTATTTGAGGCGGCATTTTAACAACCTTGCGTCAGAAACCTCCGACGACATCTACAGTGCATTGCCAGACCTATCCTGCAACCTGATTACTCCGCAAGGAATAACGAAAACAACCTTGCGTCAGCGGTGGCATATCGCCCCGCTTTGCGGGGTAAATGCCTTTGCCTCCGACGAGAGCTACGAGGCGCGCTAATGCGCGCGTTTTTGGTATCTTGCCATTGGTATGTTACCCCTGCTTTGCAGGGGCAGATACCATTGCTCAATTCTCCGCAAGGAATAACGGAAAAATCCACCCCTTCGTCACCGCAGGCTTATAGGCATTATCGCGCAGATAATCCGACGTTTGCCACACACAGAGATGCTTCCCATCGGGCATCCAGACAACAGCAGTCAGTTTCATGGCAGTCCGCGCAATCGGAAATTTCTTGCCAAGTTCCAGATCATACACCCAAACCTTCCAACGCAGCCCTTCGCAGTCCTCCCGTTCCAGATACGCCAACCGCTTCCCCGCCGGTGACCAGGATGGTGAGGTGTGCTTGAGAATTTGGCTATGTGTCGATGAAGAGGTTGTATCGGCTAAGTGAAGCTGCTTGTCAATGAGTTGCCCCGGGCGGTTACTGCCGGACAGCACATAGGCGAGCTGGGTGCCATCTGATGCCCATTGGAGATGCCGAACGTGTTGATGTTGCGTCGGAATCTCCTTTAAGCGATGCCCATCTGCATCCTGGATGCGAATCCCTACGTATTTCTGATTATTTACCCCGAAAGCCACCCGAGCCCCCTCGGCGTCCCAGGAGGGTGCAGCCAAATAGGTGTAAGCACGCTGGCGGCTTTCAAACGGCACACGCGCAATGGCGCGTAAACCACTCCCGTCGCTGTTGATACGGTAGATAACATCCCGCCTCCCAGTTTGAGAAAGGTCGCGCCTTCTAAACACCAACCGGTTCGAGCGGGGCGACCAGGCGGGCCCGTCCCCCCGAACCAACTTTTTGACACGCCCCAACTTCCAGTCCACCGTGTAGATGTAACGTTCACCCTTTTCGTCAACTTCATAAGCCAAAAGACGACTGTCCAACGACCAGGAGACATGCGGATTGTAAAACTGACCGGTGTAAAGTTTCCTCGCTCTTGATGCTTTTCTGTCCATAATCCATAGTTCGTTTGCCTGCCAATACCGTCCGCGCAAATCACTTCTTTTTAACATCGCGATGCGTTCGCCATCTGGGCTCCAATACGGATATTCGGCACCTTCAATCAATTCCAAGGTCTGGGGTTTGCCACAGAAGTTCGTATTGAACATCACCCCAGCTGTCTCCGTAAACTGCCCAAAGGCGAATTTATCCATCCAAACTTGCTCGCTGTTCGGTAGTTCGACCTGATACCAGTCCGGCGTGGTTTGTGCAATCGGCAGAACCACACCGTCGTTGAGGTGTAACAACACGGACATACCTTCTTTTGTCGCGTAAACCGGTGCCGCGTCATGTACCACAATGCCTTGCGGCCGAGCGTCCTCTGTGAGTCGCGATTCGGAGAGCGTGCCTACCGATGCGTTTGTAAATGCATAGACCGCGCCATCGCCAGATGCCGCGTAGAGCATACCCTCGGAAATTGCGGGAGCCGCATCAACAAAACCGCCGACCTGATGTGACCAGAGCTCTGTCTTGGACGCTTCGTCATAAGCATGGATGTGTCCATCGCGTGCACCGATATAGACGCTTCCGTTCGCAATGACAGGATAACTCTGGCTACCCGCTGTCTGCGCCCTCCACAAATCCACGTTGTAGCGGGGGGCGATGGGGCGAAACTTGCCGTTTGCACACCCATATTCGATGCCACGAATCCGCACTGTGCGCTCACGCACTGCTTCAAGTGCCCCTGTTATCGCGTTGAGCAGATAGATTTTTGAGGGAAAAGCACCGATATAAACCCTGCCATCGAAAATAACAGGGGGCGCGTCCATCCAACTCTTTGATTTGAACTGCCACAGCAAATCGCCGCTCTCTGCGTTAAGCGCATACACATTATTATCCCGTGAACTGAAATAGACGCGACCCCCAGAAACGGCAACAGCATAGCGGATAGCACTGCCGGCATTAAAAACCCATTTGATTTCCCACTGCTTGGCATTTAATGCGTAAAGTTTACCATCTGTAGAGCCGATGTAGAGAATCCCGTTGACAATGACAGGCGATGCTTGGAGCGGACCGCCGGTTTTAAATCGCCATAATAGAGTCAGCGGCGGCTTGAGCGTTTTATCCGGACTCTGCCCAGAGAATGCCAAGTCGTACATGAACATGTGCCAGTCATCTGGACGTGGACTTGGCACGGAAACCGGCGCAGCCACTTCGGGAGAGACCTGCCCCGGTGCGGGCGGATGCTGCTTCTGCTGGCTATCCTGTGAATCGCACGCCCACACCCCTAAGAGTAGCACGATCCCAATCAGGTATTTTCTAGCCCACAATCTTCTGATGATATGCACGAATAAATGCCTCTTTTTAAAGGATAAAAATCAGAAACCTCCGACGAGATTTCTAACCAATTTCAAACTACAGCAGGAACCCCTCGAGCTGAGCCTGACGAAAATATGAATCTATTGGCTGTTAGTTTAGCACGTTCCCGAATATAACGCAACTGAAATGTTTCCTTGACAAACCTCGTGAAAAGGTGTTAAAATAGAGCCAAAAGAAAGCAGAAGCTCGGAGAGCCCTTATGTAAACCTTGCGTCAGAACCCTCCGACGAGCTCTATAGTGCATTGTCAGACCTGTCTACCATTCTGATTTCTCCGCAAGGAAGGACGAAAATTGAAAATGAGACATACAGCAAGAATCGAACTCGCAAATAACGATGAACTGGTTGCAGTAAAATTAGGTTTTATGAACTCTGAAGACGTGCGGCGAATTACCGTCGAAGATGCACTCGTCGATACCGGTGCAACACGGCTCGGTTTACCGCCCTCCCTGATTGAGCAACTCGGCTTAACGCCATTCCGAAGTGAGAGAGTGCGAACAGTCAACGGCATCACAGACCTGTGGATTTATTCACCGGTACAATTTACGCTCTTGGCACGTGAAGGAATCACTACCGTCATGGGCGTACCTGAAGGCACGCCTGTCCTCATCGGACATATCCTATTAGCAGATCTAGACCTCTGTCTTGACATGAAGCAGGGGTTGAGTTATAATCCTGCACATGATGGAGAATGGGTGACAGAACTCTATTAAAAGTCTCGCGGCCTACTGAGGCACGGGGACCTTGCACAACAAAGTGGATCTTTCGGCCTTGCCTAGCACCAGTGCCTCCCCCTGTAGTGGCTATTTGCTTGAAAATCTCGTCGGAGGTTTCTGATCTTTATGTCGGATATAACATAAGGGCCGGAACTCCGTTTGGACTTCCTGCCTCTTTTTTTCATCAAACCTCTGTTTTATTTCCATCCTTTAACATTGCATAAAAAGGCTCTGACGAGATTGTAAACGCAGTGTAGGGGTAGGGTTTCCTTGTGCCTACCCTTAACACGACAGAACGCAGACAACGCACTAGGCATGGACAAAAGTTCCGAAAAATTTGAATTTGTAGCAAATCTGTGGTAAAATTGTAGTTTCACATGGAGTTTAAGAATTTAAACGGGTATTTTCAGCGGTGGCATATCGCCCCGCAAAGCGGGTAAATGCCTTTGCCCTCTTCAGGGAGGAGCCACCTCCAGGGCGCGACACCTTGGAGAAACTGACCTTTAACATTGCATAAAAAGGCTCCGACGAGATTTTCAACGCACTAGGCATTTTTGCTACCTACACAACACGGTTTCAATCTACATGAAGGCTGAACAAACATGGATACGTTAGAATCTCGCAATCCGAGGATTGCTTTCAAATTAGCAGAAGTCGACCGGCAAATTGTTAAGATAGCCTCAAAAGATTTGGCGCGCCAACAAAACTCCCTGATGCTCATCCCCTCGGAGAACTACGCGAGCCGCGCCGTTATGGAAATTCAGGGCAGTATTCTCGCCAACAAATACGCCGAAGGCTACCCCGGCGAACGCTACTATAACGGGTGCGAGTTCATGGATGAGGTGGAGTCGCTCGCAATTGAACGCGCGAAGAATCTGTTTGGTGTTGCGCACGTCAACGTCCAACCACACGCCGGCACCCAAGCCAACATGGCAGCCTATTACGCTCTCCTTGAACCGGGCGACACCATTTTATCCATGTCCCTCAGCCACGGCGGGCATCTGAGCCATGGGGACAACGTCAATTTTTCAGGACGCTATTACAATGTCGTAACCTACGGTGTCAATGCAAAGACAGAGCGGATTGACATGGCGGAAGTGTCCCGCCTTGCACAACAGCATCGTCCCAAGCTCATCGTTGTGGGGGCGACGGCATACCCGCGGCAGTTTGATTTTGAAGCCTGGCGGCGCATCGCCGATTCGGTAGGGGCATATCTCCTCGCAGATATTGCACACATTGCGGGACTTATCGCTGGTGGCGTGCATCCCAGTCCTGTCCCTTACAGCGATGTGGTGACGACTACAACGCATAAAACGCTCCGCGGTCCCCGCGGTGCAATGATTATGTGTAAAGCGGAATATGCAGACAAGATCGACAGGGCTGTATTTCCGGGCTTGCAAGGCGGGCCCTTCCTGCACACAATCGCCGCGAAAGCTGTCGCGTTCAAGGAAGCAAGCGAGCCGGCTTTCAAAGCGTATCAAGCGCAGATTGTCAAGAATGCAGTCGCACTTGCTGGAAGGTTAACAGAAAACGGGTTCAGACTGGTGAGCGGCGGCACCGAAAATCACCTCATGCTGATGGATCTGACATCCAAGTATGAAAAATTAAGTGGACGACAGGCAGCTGACCATTTGGAAGATGCCGGAATTATTGTGAATAAAAACAGTATTCCTTACGACAAAAGGAAACCGAGAACTACGAGCGGCATCCGGCTTGGTACCCCGATGGTTACCACGCGCGGGATGCAAGAGGAACAGATGCACCTTATCGCCGATTTTATTGCGGAGGCACTTGAAGGCCGGCAGAAAGCCGCCATCAAACGGCGCATCCGGACAAAAGTCCAAGAACTGTGTGCACAATTCCCAATCTATGAATATCTGTTGTCATAACGGTATGGGTATCGGTTTCCCCTGCTTTGCAGGGGTTAATGCCACCTGCGCAAGGTATGTTAAAATTGGACTACAAGGCCGCACTCGCTTATATCGACGAGTTCATTGACTACGAGAGAAGCCCTGATTTTTCTCGGCAGACGCGCCTGTATAATCTCAATCGCATTTCGCTTTTACTGGCACAGCTCGGAAATCCGCATGAGAGATTACGGGTTGTCCATATCGCGGGGAGCAAAGGGAAAGGCTCAACAGCTGCACTCATCGCGTCTGTTCTCACTCGTGCCGGCTATAAAACAGGTCTGTTTACGTCGCCCCATCTTATCACGCCGCGAGAACGGTGCCGTATTGATGGCCAACTGATTTCAGAGACAGACGTTGCCTTATATATTGAGAAACTCAAACCCGCAATCTCAAGCGTCTGCGATTCAGAATTCGGGCGAGTCTCCTTCTTTGAGATATACACCGCCCTTGCCTTCTGCTATTTTGCGGACGAAGCGACAGACTTTGCGGTGGTTGAGGTCGGCTTGGGTGGGCGACTTGATGCAACAAACGCGGTCAAACCGGTAGCCACTGTCATCACACCTATTGGCTTGGAACATACGGCGATCCTCGGCGAAACTTACGCTGAGATAGCAGCGGAGAAGGCGGAGATCATTAAGGCCAATTGCCCGGTTGCCGTGGCTCCACAACATCCGGAAGCGCAGGCAGTCTTTGAAAACGTGGCAGCGGCACGGAACGCGCCAATTATTTCTGTGGGAGCAGTTTCTAACTACGAAACTCTTCCTATAGGAGCGGTTTCGAACCGCGACATCCCGGTGGCACAATGCTTTAACCTAAAAACAGAATCGGATACCTATCCTCAACTCTGCATGCCACTTTTGGGGCAATATCAACTGGTAAACGCCGGGACCGCTATCGCTGCCATAGAATGCCTTAAACAGCGCGGATACAAAATTCCGAAAGCGAGCATTTATGCGGGATTCAAGCGCGTGCAGTGGTACGGGCGGATGCAGATAACTCGCACCGAGCCAATTGTCTTGCTTGATGGCGCACATTCTCAGGTGTCAATGCAGGCGTTGTGCAGTGCTATCCGTGAGAGTTTTCGTTACGAACGACTGATTTTCATCGTTAGTTTAATGCAGGACAAAAGCCTCACCGCAATTGGGGAGATAGTCTCGAAAACTGCGGATTCTGTCATCGCGACGCAAGCGTTCGACAACCCGCGGGTGATGCCAGCTGAAACAATCCGCGATGCCTGGCGTGGCATGTGCGAGAAAGTTATCGCGTGTCCCACGGCGGAAAAAGCAATTGCAACAGCTTTAGCGTCAGCATCGAGAACCGATTTAATCTGTATCACAGGCTCGCTCTATCTCGTCGGTGAGGCACTAAAAGTCTTTAAGCTGGATGGCGAATTTGAATAAATAGATGGCAGGAGAGCATTCACCCCTGCTTTGCAGGGGCGGAGTGCCACTTAATTTGGCACAACATAATACAAACAAAAAAAGAGGTTGTTTTTAATGCATGAAATCAATTGTAAAACGAAGTGGCTAGGTTTGAAAACATTTCTGATATCCTTATTTGGTTTGAATCTAGCCACTCTGGCTTTTGCCCAAACAGAACCCCACCCGGCCCTACCACCGATATGGTGGGTTGCACCCATCGGCGCGCTCATCGCTTTGGGATTTGCCCTGTACTTCTACCGCGCTGTGATGAAACAGGACGAGGGCAACGAAACAATGCGCGACATCGCGCAATCGGTGCGCGAAGGTGCGATGGCATATCTCAAACAACAGTACAAAGTAGTGGGCATCGTTTTCGCTGTGCTCTGCCTCATCTTTCTCTTCATGGCTTTTATCCTTGATGCCCAAAATAAAGTGGTTCCGTTCGCCTTTCTCACCGGCGGCTTTTTCTCAGGGCTCTGCGGTTTCCTGGGCATGAAAACAGCCACCAACGCCTCCGCGCGCACCACAAGTGCCGCTATGCAAGGACTCAACGCAGCCTTAAAGGTCTCCTTCCGCGCTGGTGCAGTCATGGGATTGATAGTTGTCGGATTTGCCCTGCTTGACATTACCGGATGGTTTCTCATCCTTTACTACATTTTCCCCAAGATATTGCCCGGATTCTTAGAGGCAAACCCCCTGCCGCAGATTACTGTGATTATGCTCAGCTTCGGCATGGGTGCCTCAACGCAGGCACTGTTCGCTCGCGTCGGCGGCGGCATCTATACCAAAGCAGCGGATGTCGGCGCGGATCTCGTTGGGAAAGTTGAAGCCGGAATTCCGGAGGATGATCCGCGCAACCCTGCTGTCATTGCAGATAACGTCGGTGATAACGTGGGCGATGTCGCCGGCATGGGGGCGGACCTCTACGAATCTTATGCAGGTTCAATTCTTGCAACTGCTGCCCTCGGCGTTGCCGCTGTTGCTGCCAAAGAGCACGATAACCTCGCCCTCCAGCTTAAATATCTTTCAGCACCGATGATTATCGCTGGCATCGGCGTGATTCTCTCCATTTTGGGCATCTACATGGTGCGAACAAAAGAGGGCGCGTCAATGAAGGATTTGATGGGTTCGTTGAACTTGGGCATCAACGGGAGTGCCACAGGCATCGCTATTGTGTCCCTACCTGTGCTTATCTATCTGGATCTGCCCAACAAGTGGGAGGTGTGGGGTGCAATTGTCGCCGGGATTGTGGCAGGCTTGATTATCGGGAAGGTCACCGAGATCTTCACTTCTCACGATTACGCCCCGACGCGTGCAATCGCGAAGCAGGCACAAACGGGCCCCGCAACGGTAATTATTGAAGGTATTGCCGTCGGCATGGAATCTACAGCGATTCCAGTCATAACAATTATTGCCGCAGTTGCTGTCAGTTATTACCTCCCCGGAGGGGCAACGGAACCGCTGATGGGGCTGTACGGCGTTGGCATTGCCGCTGTCGGCATGCTGGCAACGCTTGGTATTACCCTTGCGACGGATGCTTATGGCCCCATTGCAGATAATGCAGGCGGAAACGCTGAGATGGCAGAACTAGATGAAAGCGTCCGAAGCCGCACAGATCAGTTGGACGCGCTCGGTAACACAACCGCCGCAACCGGTAAGGGATTCGCCATCGGGTCCGCTGCGCTCACTGCACTCGCCCTCTTGGCAGCCTACCTTGAAGAAATTCGCTACGGGCTAATCCACTTAGCAGGTAAGGCCACGCTGAACATTGAGGGCGAAGGCACGGTGGATACACTGAAGGTGACGGTCAGTCAATTTATGGATTACTACAACGTCACCCTGATGAACCCACAAGTCCTAATTGGGTTGTTCATCGGCGCGGTGATGGCGTTCTATTTCTGTGCGTTGACGATGAAAGCTGTCGGACGTGCCGCCGGGGCGATGGTGGAAGAGGTGCGTCGTCAATTTCGCGACAAACCCGGCATTATGAAAGGCGAAGAAAAGCCTGATTACGCGCGCTGCGTTGAGATTTCAACTGCCGGTGCACAACGGGAGATGATTTTCCCATCGCTCATTGCTATTGTTGTGCCGGTCGCTGTCGGGTTAATTTTTAACGTCGCTGGCGTGCTTGGCTTGCTTGCGGGCGGTTTGGCAACAGGTTTCGTTCTGGCAATCATGATGGCAAACGCGGGCGGTGCGTGGGACAACGCCAAAAAGTTCATTGAAGAAGGCAGCCACAAGGACGAATACGGCGAAAAAGGCTCAGAGCAGCACAAAGCCACCATTGTTGGCGATACTGTCGGAGATCCGTTCAAAGACACCTCCGGGCCATCGCTTAACATCTTAATTAAGTTGATGACTATGGTTTCTGTCGTATTTGCCGGCCTCATCGCGAAATATGGCGGTGCGTTTAGCGGTTGGTTGGGCTTGCAATAATGCCCGATAGTCCGAGAACCCTTATGTAAACCTTGCGTCAGAAACCTCCGACGAGAGCTATAGTGGCTTGTTAGACATGTCTTGCCATTATATTACTCCGCAAGGAATGACGAAAAAGGTTGGGTAGCCTTTATTTGCTCCACGCCTACGAATCTACAAAGGAACGCAAACATGAAACGAACAAACGCCATCGGAGGCGCACTAAGCCTCATCATCCTCTTCGCCGTAGGATGCCAGCAACTACAGAATCACATGATAGCGGAACCCGACAATGATGCCGACGTTCCCGTTTCTATTTCCGTTGATGATGTTGTCCCTAGTGCGCCCAAAAAAATCGGAGAGGTTGTCATTGCCGATGCTGGAACAGATACAGTAGGAAAGTGGGGCGGTGATGCTTATGAACTGAGCAGTGCTACGATAACAGACGATGCCCTTACAATCACTGTGTCGTATAGCGGTGGATGTGAAGCCCATCAATTCACCCTCGTTGCCTCGGATGCGTTTCTTAAGTCATTTCCAGTTCAACTCAACATGTCCCTCGCCCACAATGCGAACGGCGACATGTGCGAGGCGTGGATAACCGAGGACTATCATTTTGAACTAGGCGCAATCAAAACGTTATATCAGGAGGCTTATCATCAGGAATCAGGCACCATCGTTTTGCGGTTTGAAGATGTCCTAGATGGAGAGCTCGTCTATGAATTTGCTCCGTAATTTTCCTTCGTACAGTCAGTACGCTGGGTTTATATACAGAAGGTGACAAAAAAATGTCCAATAAACTGAAACCCCGAAGTTATGCCATTACCGACGGACCCGACCGGGCTGCCGCGCGCACCATGCTCATGTTCGGTGACAGCGGGCTCTCGCCGGCAGACCTGGACAAACCTATCATCGGTGTAGCCAATACATGGATCGAAATTGGTCCCTGCAACTTTCACCTGAGACGGCTCGCCGCCAAAGTCAAAGAGGGAATCCGTGCCGCAGGCGGTACCCCGCTTGAATTCAACACCGTCAGCATCTCCGATGGAATTACGATGGGCACGGAAGGCATGAAAACCTCGCTCATTAGCCGAGAAATCATCGCCGATTCGATCGAGTTGGTTTCCATCGGTAACATGTTTGATGCCGTTATTGCCCTCTGTGGCTGCGACAAAACAGTACCCGGCACCGTCATGGCATTGGCACGGTTAGACATTCCCTCGCTGACACTCTACGGTGGTTCCATCATGCCGGGCAACTTTCAGGGACGCGATGTCACCATTCAAGACGTATTTGAGGCAGTCGGGCAGCACGCGGAGGGAACAATAACGGTTGAGGAACTAGACGACCTGATTAGCAAGGGGTGCCCCGGGCCTGGGGCATGCGGTGGGCAATTCACTGCGAACACGATGGCAACAGCCGTTGAAATGTTGGGCATTGCCCCCATGGGAAGTGGCAGTGTCCCAGCCGTCGCTGAAGAGAAGGACCGGGAGGCATACAAAGCCGGGCAACTCGTCATGGATATGCTCGCCGCCAACCGGCTGCCGAGCCAAATTATCACCCGCAAGTCTCTTGAGAACGCGATTACCTCTATCGCCGCAACGGGGGGCTCTACCAACGGCGTTTTGCATCTCCTCGCCATTGCATACGAAGCACAAATTCCGTTGGAACTTGAGGATTTCCAAGCCATTAGTCAGAGAACGCCAGTGTTTGCAGACCTCAAGCCCGGCGGGCAGTTTGTAGCACCTGACCTCTATCAAGCAGGCGGAATTTCGTTGCTTGCAAAACGCTTGGCTGAAGCCGGCTTGCTCCACACCGACGAACTCACGGTGACTGGCAAAACTATCGGTGATGAAGCCAACGCTGCTGTCGAAACCGAGGGGCAGCAGGTTGTCCGCCCAGTCGACGTACCTCTCAAACCGACTGGGGGGTTTGCTATCCTCAGAGGCAACCTTGCACCAGACGGCTGTGTTATCAAGCTAGCAGGGCAGGACAAGGCACTTCATCGCGGGCCTGTACGCATTTTTGAACGTGAAGAGGATACCTTCGCCGCCATCAAAGGCGGAAAAATCCAGCCCGGTGATGTCGTCGTTATCCGTTATGAAGGCCCTACTGGCGGGCCCGGGATGCGCGAAATGCTAGGCGTGACAGCAGCAATCGTCGGTGCAGGTTTAAGCGAAGATGTCGCCCTCTTAACCGATGGCAGATTCTCCGGTGCAACACACGGATTCATGATTTGCCACGTTGCCCCGGAAGCTGCGAAAGGTGGGCCCATCGCCATCCTCCAAGAGGGGGACACAGTCGTCATCGACGCAGAGAAACGGAGGCTTGACGTTGAACTCTCGGATGCTGAAATTCAGGCGCGGCTTGATAAGTGGACACCGCCTGAACCGCGCTATACCCGCGGTGTCATGGCAAAATACGCCAACTCTGTCTCCTCTGCCTCCGAGGGTGCAGTGACATCCTAACTATGCACATCTTGCTGTCGGGGCGGTGCCGCAAGGCCCGCCTACATATCATTGTAGGGGAAGGCCCCGTGCCTGCCCATTGCCAAATACACTGTCCGGGCGGTGCCGCAAGGCCCGCCCGTATATCATTGTAGGGGCAGTGCCTTGTGCCTGCCTATTGCCAATGCAAAGCAGGCGTTTATACCACTGCATTTTCTCCTTGCAATCCTTCCCTAATCCGTGTATAATTCGCGTTATCTAAATTCAATCACTGACAACACACGGAGAAAACAGATGCCACATCTCAACATCAAACCGACACACAAGCCCATCAAAAACTACTACGCAGAACTCGACACCTACACAAAAATCGGGGCAGAACATGAAGGCACCGTCCGAACCGCATTCCAAAGTCTCCTCCAACACTATTGCAGACAGGTAGACCTCATTCTCGTGTGCGAAAAGACACGCCACACAAAACAGAACAGACGCATCCGGCTAGATGGCGAAGTCGTCGATGCGTTCGGTTTGCCACACGGCCACTGGGAAGCAAAAGATACACAGGACGCTCTCTCCACCGAAGCACAGAAGAAATCGGAAGCCGGGTATCCGTTCAAAAATATCATCATTCAATCGCCCACCCATGCCCTCCTCTATCAAAACGGCACCCTCCGCCTTGATGTAGACATGAGCGAACCGGAAAATCTTATCCATCTGCTGGACACCTTCTTTGGGTATCAGGAAGAAAACATCGCCGATTGGTATGCCGCCGTTGACGAATTCAAAGAGAAGGTGCCGGTGCTTGGGCGTGGTGTCGCGAAGCGCATCCAAAGCGAGCGGCGAGATAACCCCTCTTTTCGGGAGGCGTTTACGAATTTCCATCGGCAGTGCCAAGCGGCCATTAACCCAAACCTCACTGCGGCAGAGGTAGAGGAGATGCTCATCCAACACCTACTCACCGAGCGGATTTTTCGCACCATCTTTGACAATCCCGATTTTACGAACAGGAACATCATCGCCGTTGAAATTGAGAAGGTTATCCGTATCCTCACGCACCGCTCCCTGAGTCGTTCCGAGTTCCTCCGGCCCTTGGATGCGTTCTACGTTGCGATTGAGAAAACCGCCGCGACCCTCACTGACTACTCACAGAAACAGCATTTCCTTAACACCGTCTACGAGCAGTTCTTTCAGGGATTTTCCGCTGATGTTGCAGATACACACGGCATCGTCTATACGCCACAACCGATTGTGGACTTCATGGTGAACAGTGTTGAGCATCTCCTCAAAACAGAATTCGGGCGTTCGCTATCAGATACGGGGGTTCACATCATCGATCCGTTCGTCGGCACCGGCAACTTTATCGTGCGCCTGATGCAAGACATTCAGGGCAGAAGGTTGCCGCAGAAATACCGCGAGGAACTGCACTGCAATGAGGTGATGCTGCTCCCCTACTACATCGCGAATCTCAACATTGAACACGCCTATTTTGAGAGAACCGGCACCTACGAGCCGTTCCCGCATATCTGCTTCGTCGATACTTTTGATACCTTCGGCTTGATGGATGCACCGCACGAAACCGGGGAATTTTCCTATTTCACGCCCGAAAACACGCTGCGGGTTGAGGAGCAAAAAGAGACACCGATGTTTGTCGTTATCGGCAATCCGCCCTACAATGCTGGACAGAAAAACGAAAACGATAACAACAAGAATCGGCAGCACGAGGCGGTCGATGCGCGGGTACGCGCGACGTACGCTGCAGCATCCAGCGCGCAGTTGAAAAATAAACTCTATGATCCCTATGTGAAGGCGATTCGGTGGGCAACAGATAAACTCGGCGATGAGGGCCTCGTCGTGTTTGTGACGAACAACAGTTTTGTTGACGCGCAGATGTTTGACGGCATGCGGCGCCATCTCGCCGATGAGTTTGACATGCTCTATATTCTGGATTTAGGTGGGAACATCCGCAAAGGGCAGCCTGGGGACTCCAACGTGTTTGGGATTCAGGTTGGGGTGAGCATCAATATTCTCGTGAAGTCAAAACAGCACCGAGGACAGCCTGCGCGACTTCTCTATCACGGTGAAGTCGCAGATTTGAATAAAGAACGGACGTTTGCGTTTTTGGAAGAAAAGCAGCACTTAGGCGATGTAGCGTGGCAAGAGTTGATACCCGATAAACGGCATACGTGGCTCACGGAAGATGTCCACACCGACTTTGACACCTTTATTCCGATAGGGAGTAAGTCGGCAAAGGCGAGCAAAGGGGATGTGGAGGGAACGCTTTTTAAAACCTATAGCCTCGGTGTGATAACGAATCGCGATGCGTGGGCTTACAATTTCAACCGAGACGGACTTGCTGAGAACGTTCAGCGGATGAGTGACACTTACAACACGGAAGTGGATAGGTGGAAAAGACGAAAACACAAGCAGGCAAACCTTGATGATTTTGTGGTGTCTGATGATGCGAAAATCAAGTGGAGTTCTACCTTAAAACGGAAACTGAAAGGAGGGCAAACTGTAGAATTTGCAGAAACTAAAATTCGACAATCGCTCTACCGGCCATTCACAAAATCGCGGCTTTACTTCGATAGATTCATGATAGACGGAATATGCGTGTTCCCATCTATCTTTCCGACCCCGGAAACCGAAAGGGAAAATCAGGTGATTTGTGTTGCGGGTATTGGTGATAGAAAAGGTTTTGGGTGTCTGACTACAAACAGGATTCCCAGCTCGGAATTAGGATTTGAAAAAACGCAGTGTTTCCCTTTCTACACCTACAATGAGGATGGCACAAATCGCCGCGAAAATATCACCGATTGGGCATTGGCACAGTTCCAATCGCATTACGAGGATAACACTATCAGCAAGTGGGACATCTTCCACTATACCTACGGACTCCTGCATCACCCCAATTATCGCGAACGGTATGAGATGAATCTCAAGCGCGACTTGCCGCATATCCCCTTCGCCGAAGACTTCTGGGCTTATGCCAACGCCGGCGCGCAGCTCGCAGATTTGCACGTCAACTACGAGACACAGCCCGAATATGACAAACTCGAGCCGATTGAAACCCCGGGTATGCAGGTAGATTGGCACGTAGAGAGAATGAAATTCTCCAAAGATAAAACGCAGCTGCGTTACAACGACTTCCTCACCTTAGCGGGCATCCCTGCGGAGGTGTTTGCGTATCGGTTAGGAAACCGCTCTGCGTTGGAGTGGGTAGTGGATGGGTACCGTGTGAAGGTAGACAAACGGAGCGGCATCGTCAACGACCCAAATCGCGATGATGATGGGGAGTATATCCTCCGTTTGCTTGGCCAGGTAATCACAGTCAGTTTAGAGACAGTGAAGGTTATTGAAGGGTTACCTAAGGTAGTAGGCATACTCCGTATGCCGTGACAAAGTCGTAGGAGACCTCCGTATGCCGTGACCTCAGAAATATCTTTTCTCCTTGAAAAATTAATGCGTTTCGTTTACAATTACATGAACGCGAGCCTTTAATTTCGACTATTTTGTCGACAGAGGTGCCATGAACTGCAAACGCCGGTTACTTATCCTATCGTGTTCACAGCGGAAACACGCTTCTCCTGAGCCGCTACCTGCGATTGAGAGATACAACGGTCCGCTATTTTTCGTCTTACGTCGTTTTCTTCGTGAAAGTCCGCGTCAGGCAAAGCAACTAGATGTGTACATCTTATCTGCTGCCCATGGGCTTATCCCTGGGGAATTCCTAACGCCATTGTATGACCAAAAGATGGATGCGTTGCGTGTTGTGGCGTTGCGGCCGCAAGTCAAGACGATGTTTTCAGACATCCTACGAGCCAACTATGCTTCAATCTGTTTTGTGCTTGGGAAGACGTACCTTAAGGTATTTGAGGGCTTGCAACAATTAGTTCCGGTGGGTATAGACTCACTTGTGGCTTCCGGTCCGATGGGCAAAAAACAGGTTCAGTTAAAAAAATGGCTGTGGGGAGGACACCAATGATTATCGAAGTGTTTGAATCCGCTAACGACGAAGCTACTATTGAAATCGAAATAGACAATGTTGATGTGTCCCGCGTTCTACCATTTCGTGAAAATGTTGGAGAACGCATCGCAAAGGAAAAACTGAAAACATTGTTAACTGAAGTAGGGCCTATTGAAGCTGTAAATCCGGACGAACCGGAAAACTATTATGCCCAGAATGTTCCCGTTTGGCAGGATGGCGATATCGGGACTGAAAAGACTACTCTGATGGATATTCCACACCACATCAGGCTCCGTGTTGTGTTGGAAGGTGTTCTACAGAAGTACGGTACATCCGATAACCTGCAAATCCGAATTAGTTGAGGGACTTCAATGGCGTTTCTTTCGCTTGATGAATTTACATCTTCACCAGATGCTCGGTTTTTTAAAGGCACTTGGATTGTTGAATATCACGACCGAACTCACTTGCCCAAAGGTACCTACCTTGATCTTGGAAAGGTTGAAATTGAGGGATGTACACCAGACGGAAACAGTTTTTTCCGGTTTCATCCTCCGTCTCGGGGGTGCCTAAAACAATGTATCCATGACGCATGGAAAGATGAAAACTCAAATGAAAAAACGGAGACTAATGCGGTTAAAGTTATCCTAGACCAACTCGGCGAATCCATGGTTAGATTGGGGATTTTGCAACCGCATTTTGAAATATCAGACTGTAAATTTATTACTGAACGCCCATTTGCGGTTGTTGTTCTGGATACAAATGCCTTACGCAATGGTGCGGTTCGCCATTTACAAGAACAATTTCCCACAACACAACTATGGATTATCATTCCCACTGTCACCCTGATGGAAATTGGAGAAAAGGCTGCAACTATAAAGAGTAGAGCCAACGACAATCCTAGGCCAAGCAATAGTGCCCTTATTCGGAGTCGTCCGCAAGTAACAATTGCGTCTCAAGCAGTGAAATGGATTAGAGAGCGTTTTCCAACCGAGACTTTAGAACTCGTGCCAGAACTGCTTCGGGCTTTTCGTGGGTACGAAACAAGAAGAGATGACGCTTATAAAGAGCCAGATCGAATTTCTATCAATGATCGCTTAATCTTGGAGGGAATTAAAGATCTGCGTCGCCAGCGCAATTTACCGGAAGGTGTCTATTTAATGTCTGGAGATAAAGACATGTCTTGGCTTGCTCGGCTTGAAGGAATCCAAACAATTTACCCAGATCTGCCAGATATTCAAGGAGCTTCCGATGGCATCAATTCCACTCGATATTCCGCTGAATCTCAAACCGACGTTGTATGTTCTATTCATCGTTTCTTGTGGGATTTAACCCATGTCTTTAGCAAAATTCGCGTGAGGAAGTGTTCAGACAACTTGCAAAAGTGTGAAAAATTGGAGCTTTTCTACTACTATCCAACCAAACTTGTAAACGATTGGGTTGATGATAAACTGGAGGTGACAGGGAGCCTTGGATCCAGTTCTACTGCCGAGACTTTTTGATGTTCTCGATCTATTGGCAGTTAAATCTGCACCAGTGACAAGGGACGATTTGAACATCAAGCGGCCTGTCACAAAGAAGCACTTTTCAGGAATTGGACGAGTGCTTGAAGGGTTTCAAGTAGCACAGCGTGAGGGCGAGTTGTTAGTTCCGAGTGCAGATCTAAACACGTTCGTCGAGTACTGGGAAGCTGCCGATCTGGAGGGGATAAACGCTTTCTTTTGCCGTTATCCGCCCTACGATACGTTTTTGCATTTTTTAAGGAGCGAAAAGTCTATTGCCGTTCCACCGAGAACGAACCCTGAGGCACGGCATAAAATGGGGGAACAGTTGCGGAAAAATAAAATCAGGTTAACCTTTGTCGGCATTGATACGTTTAAATGGTGGGGAATGGCAGTCGGCCAAGTTTATCTATCTCACATCGGTGATGGGAACATTTATTGGGGCGGCGAGCACCCTAGGCTTGATACCTTTGAGAAAAGCGTTCACTCCCATTACAAAGAGATGCGACCGGCAGATGGCTTTGCTAATGTCGGACAACTGGCAGACCGGGTCTGTCGTGAACTCAAGATTCCGTTTAGCAGGTTTGAGGATTTCTTCGTTCAATTATGTCTGCAACGACGCGGTTATATGACATCTACCTCTCTTGTTCGTCCGCCAACCAATAAATCATTGGTTCAAACGCTTTTATCGCGTTCTCAGGCAAAACGGACCGATGGCCTGATTGAATGGACAGACAAACGCTTTATGGAAGATGGTGTCTTCATCAGTGGACGGAGTGTGAAAATGGTAAAATTCCAGCCGGTTAAGGTAATGGCTTGTCAACAGGAGGTCCCCTAATGAGTACTTCAAATCTGAATGACCTCACTCTTGACGGTGTACGTAAAGAGTTCAGTCGAAAGATACCCAAAAATCCGTACGAAAAATTCTTCCTCTTATCGAACCCCTTTCCTGTCCTTGGGCAATTTTACGGAATTTGCGTCGATCAAGAGGCGGTAAAAAGCAAATTTACGCGAGTACTACGTGATTTTTATCCGGACTCACAGTCACAAATCATGACGATGCTCGGTAGCACAGGCGCAGGCAAAACCAATCTGTTGCGGTTTTTGGAACAAACACTTAGAAGTTGGCGAGAACCCAGTCCCGAAAATAGGGCAATTATAGACCTGTTTACGGTGTTTGTCGAACAACCACAAGGGAGTTATCTAGAGATACATCGTCAAATCATTAGCCAATTCGGCGCGATGTTTTTTACAGAATTCTTCTCAATAGTCCGACAGCGTAAAATAGATCTATCCAAACTTCCATCTAAATTGTCCGGAATAAACCCGGAGTTAATTCGAGCACTAACTCACATCACACGGAGAGAATTTGGTCAATTACCTTTACCAGATGCCTCTTTGCACGAACTACAACCATATCGGATACTAGAAAACTGGCTACAAGGCGTAAAACTTACCGCCGGTGAAAAAAAGCAGTTGGGTAATGTTTCAGCAGATGTTGGGAAGTCCTCCACGGTCGCAATTAAGTTTCTTTCCGACCTTGTTAAGATCTTTTTGCATGTTGGGATTTTTAAAGGGGTCATTATATTGATTGATGAGTTTGAGAAGGCATTTTCGGGACTATCCCCAACAAGCCAAGCACAGTACGCCCAAGATTTGCGGAATCTGTTTGACAGTCACCCGAAAGGCGTTGTGTTTGTCGTTGCTACCGCTCCAATTGCGGAACGACTTCAGCAGATTTCGCCTGCGCTCCAGCGCCGGTTGGGAACAGGCGTTCAAATCGCTCCGATTTCTGATGAGGATGCCGCGTTGGAGTATGCGCAGGCTTACATTCATTGGGGACAGGTTGAGTTTGAAAAAAAAATGAATTGCGAGGTTTGTTTACCCAAGGATTGTCCAGACGCGGATAAACCTTACTATCCACTGACTGAAGCTAAGGTTAAGGAAGTTTACAACAGATTAAAGGATACATACGGTGCTGAAAATGTCATTCCCGGCGGGCTGCTCCCAGAGTTAAATCTCTTACTTTATCAGCGTGTATATGAGGAGAAGTAACGGTGCTATCCCATACTCGGAAAATTGGTGCTTCAGAAATCGAAACGCCTGCATTACTTGCTAGTTATCGCATCTCCGATGTTGGTATCGGAAGTTTAGCACCGCTTGCTCGTAATGGAAGTAAGCGCACAGTAATTGATATTATCTGCACAGTAAGACAACTGCTTCCAGAGGCACTTTCTTACCTAGACTATCTTGAAGACCGGGATGGGAAAAACCATATTCATCGCCGGGCATGTCATAATCTATACGCATTCAACTTTGAGGCGAACCGAGTACGCGAAGAAAAGAAATTGAATACGCTCGAAACCTTCATTGAATGTCGAATGAAAAGTACTGTCTATCAAAAAATTTTTCAGTATGCAACAAAAAAGGCACAATCATAAATGTCCCATCTACGTTATCTACAAATTGCTCAGGATGTTCTCAAACGGATTGAGGCCACCCAAACCGATGCGATTGCACAAGCCGCCGAAATATGCGCGGAGACAATAGCAGAAGACGGCCTCGTCTACCTGTTCGGTTCTGGGCACTCCCGCATGGCAGTGGAAGAGATTTTCCCGCGCTACGGGAGCTTCCCCGGGTTCTACCCGATCGTTGAACTCGCGGTGACGTTCCACAACCAAGTTGTCGGTTGCAACGGACAACGCCAAGCACTTTTTTTAGAAAACATCTCAGGGTACGCAGAGGTGATTTTACGAAACTTTAATTTCGGTTCCAACGATTGCATGATTGTCTTTTCTAACTCTGGCACGAACGTTCTGCCGATCGAAATAGCGATGGTGGCGCAGGCGAGAAACCTTCCTGTCACCGCGGTCACTTCTGTCGCGCACAGTCAGGCATCTGCCTCAAAACATGCCTCCGGCAAACGGCTGTTTGAAATCGCCGACCTGACGATTGATAACTGCAATCCGCCGGGGGATGCTGTGGTGAACATCCCGAATTTGGATTATCCGGTCGGC
Source organism: uncultured Poribacteria bacterium (assembly GCA_958295855.1). GTDB lineage: Bacteria > Poribacteria > WGA-4E > WGA-4E > WGA-3G > CATQHH01. Next base: position 5,083,908 of record OY282383.1, read on the forward strand.
CCGACTTCCAGTATCGGTACCCTGTCCATTTGCAATGCGATAAAATGCCGGGTAGCACAACTGCTCACAGAACGCGGCAAACCACCTGTTGTGCTGACCAGTTCCCATTTCCTTGGTGCTGAAGAATCGGCGAAGCAGATCGAAAGAGCATATCACGATTACAAAGCTCGCGTACAGGGAAGCTAACTCACAAATTTGTATTGACTTGTGGTGTATAATGCTGTATACTGTACTAAAGTCATGAGAGTTTGGACAATTTTTGTGCGAGTCAGGTTCAATTGGATAGGATAAACAGACAGGTCCCCGGGGCAAAGAGGTGGGCGGACACCGCCTTGCTATAAACATATTGTCCGATGGACGAAAGCTGGAGGAAACACCGACGTTCTGCAACAAACTACCTCCCAATCCTCTGCTGAGATTTTCCTGTGGATACCGCAACCGCAGAGACTGTTGTACCCCGCAAGGGCTGTTAAAAAATGAAAATCGCTATCATGGGCGGGACATTCAATCCGATTCATTACGGGCATTTGCTAAGTGCTGAAGAGGTACGTGAAGGATTAGGTTACGATAAAATCCTTTTTATGCCTTCAGCGAGGCCGCCGCATAAATATGCAGACGCTATCATTCCGCCCAAACACCGCTATCAGATGGTGCTTTTGGCTACAGCGGAAAACCCGCATTTTGAGGTCTCGCGCATGGAATTGGAGCGTGCAGGTCCCTCTTACACAATCCAGACGCTTAAGGCGTTGCAACAACTTTACGGCGACACTGCTGAACTCGCATGGATTATCGGTGCAGATTCGCTCATTGAGTATAACGTCTGGAAAGACTTTGATGAAGTGTTGGCGAGTTGCCTTATGATTGCAACAACGCGCCCGAATTATGATTTGCATCGGGTACCTTTAGCCGTTCGCAATCGGGTTACCATCTTTCAAATAACCGGTGTGGATATCTCCGCGACAGAAATTCGGGAACGCATTAGGAAAGGGCTTTCGATCCGGTATCTCGTTCCAGGAGCCGTTCGGGCATACATCTATCGGCATGGCTTGTATCGGTAAGGTTTTCTTGCCGTATCTTCGCGAAACAATTGTAGGAGGAAAAACGTGCAACACACTTGTAGCATGTGCGGAACAACTTACGAATTTGAGTGGGAAGAGGGCACACCGTTACCCAAAAGTTTTCCGTTCTGTAGTGCGCGGTGTAAGGCGGCAGATCTCGGAAAATGGATGAACGAAGAATACTTTATTAGCACCCCATTGCCGGGCATGATGTCCGACACAGAACGTGAACTTCTCGTGGAATTGGGAAAGAGCCTTGATGATGACACTGAGTAAGAGCGTTTCGCATATCGGGGCTAAAAACCCCTCCCACTTTGCCAACGGAACAGCACCTACTTTAATAGAACTCCGGGCACACCCGAAGTCTATTGAGATTCAGCAGTACCTCTCAAACAAACTGACAGCAAAACGTTATCGCCATGTGCTCTCTGTTCAGGAAATGGCAGTTGACTTGGCGCGGTGCCATAAAGCGGATGTTTGGAAAGCCAGCCTTGCTGCACTCCTCCACGACTGCGCGAAGTGGATGGATGCCCAACAGTTATACAGGACCGCAGCCCGCTATGACATTGAGCTCCATCCCGTTGAACAGGTAACGCCCGCGTTACTACACGCAATCGTCGGCGTTAAACTCGCAGTAGAAAAGTTTGCTGTAACCGACCTGGAGGTTCTCGAAGCAATTCGGAATCATACGACCGGGAGTGCTTCAATGGGTGTCATGTCGCAGGTACTCTATGTCGCGGATTTCGCTGAATCGACGCGCACACACAAAGCGGTTCATGTGGTTCGGAAACTGGCTTACACACACTTGGAAGAGGCTGTGCATTACGTAGCGCGCGCTAAAATCGAGCATCTCTTACAAAAAGAGACGATGATTCATCCCAATACGCTTCATACCTACAATAGTACGTTAGTTGACAATTGACAGACAGATAGTGGAGAGCAGGTTAGTCATAAGGCTATCATCCCCTGCTTTGCGAGGGCAAATACCACGCGCAATTTATTACGCATGCTTTGCTTGGCAAATAATTTTGAGGGAGGCGTTTAACTGGCAAAGACACATCGGATGTCTGAATCCATACGAAAATCATAATGGCAAAAAATAACACGTTAGACATAGTCACAGCGGCAGCGGCAGCAGCGATAAGTCGGCGCGCGCAAAACGGCGTTATCCTTGACTTGCGTAAACTAGATAGCTTTACAGACTTCTTTGCAATCTTCAGTGGTGCCTCCGATATCCAAGTTGAAGGGATTTCCGAAGCTATCCTTGAGGAACTTGAGCAGAACTGGGACCAGCGGCCCTGGCACCGAGAGGGCGAACGCAAAGCAGATTGGATCTTGTTAGACTACGTCGATTTTGTTGTACACGTCTTTCGCGCGGAAAGACGTGAATACTATAACCTAGAACGGTTATGGGCGGAAGCAGAACGCATTGAACTACCGGAATTGGAGGCACGAACGCTTCCAGATGCCCCGGAATACGATGAAAATGAGTTGATTTTGGGGATTCAACCGGAAGCAGTGCTTGATGAGTAATACCAAATTCTTTTCATAAGCTGGATTGTGCATCCCAGGCGCAATAAATCACGCGTGACAAACTTCTTAATTGCGTATTAATCGACAGTAGCAAGGAGCACTGTAACGTTGTCGGTGCCGCCGTAATCAAGAGCGGTGTTGACAAGGTTCTCGCAGGCTTCTTCAATATTAGGTGCGGTTCGTATAATGGATGCGATCTCCGCATCGTCAATAATTAAGTCGTGCAATCCATCGGTGCAGGCAAGGACAATGTCACCCGGCTCCAGTGGGTATGCATTGACATCAGCAGTGACGGTGGGTGCCAAGCCAACTGCTTGTGTAATGATATTACGTTTTGCATGCACTCGGCTTTCTTCGGGCGTTATTTCGCCTTTGTTCACCATCTCTTGAACGAGCGAATGGTCTGTCGTTATCTGCGTGAACGTCTCCTCGCGTAAGACATACAGTCTGCTATCGCCAACGTGGACATAAGCCATGTAACTGAATGTAACAAAGCCTGCGATGAGGGTTGTGCCCATGCCACGGGTTTCGCCTTGGCGTTCCGCGGCCGTATAGACGCGCTGGTTGGCTTCATCCGCAAGCTCGCCCAAAACCTCGAGCTTTTTGATGGGCCCCAGGGCGCTATAGGAGCTCGCCTTGGTTTCAGCCCACACCTGAATAGTTTCAAGCGCAATACGGCTCGCCAAGTCACCTCGGTTATGCCCACTCATTCCATCAGCTATCGCAAACATCTGGAGCGGCTGATCAAAATAGTATAGATCTTCGTTTCTCTCGCGAAGCTTGCCTACATCTGTTCTCGCTGCAAATTGCATTTTTTCTTGTGCCTTGATTGGAAAGGGGCTTGGCCAATTGATAACTGCTCTGAAGAGCATCTCGCCCGTTGGGTATGTTTGCGTAGGAAAGTAATACCCCCGCTTTGCTGGGGTTTACTCTCATCCGGCCTTATAGGGCTTCCATTTATATTTATACTTTTCCGAACGTTAACTCTAAAAACGATGCAGGTAAGATTCCGTTTCAAATTTTTGTCATTCCTTGCGGAGAATTGAGAATGCAAGATAGGTCTAGCAACACACTGTAGATGTCGTCGGAGGTTTTTGCTGCAACCTTAGGGGTAGGAGCGATGTCCGAATCGCGACAAAATACATCTCGGAGATTTTCACCATGAAGCCCAGTTCACCTTTTTGTCATTCCTTGCGGAGAATTGAGAATGCAAGATAGGTCTAGCAACACACTGTAGATGTCGTCGGAGGTTTTTGCTGCAACCTTAGGGGTAGGAGCGATGTCCGAATCGCGACAAAATACATCTCGGAGATTTTCACCATGAAGCCCAGTTCACCCGCGACATCCGGTGCATTTTTGGCGAAGCTTGCAAGCCAAGTTGTGAGTGACTAGCGAACAACTTTTTTATTTCTTACATTACGCCATAGAACCAAAAAGAAACCCGATTTTGACACAAAGGCTACTACCCCCGCGATGCACGTCGCATCTGGGCGCAGAGGGTATTAGCCCCTGCTTTGCAGGGGTTCATGCCTATTAGCCGCAAAAGCGGGGGTTTATACCATAGGGAAAAATCGGAGCAGAAACCCAATTGATGAAAGATCAAAAGGAACGCGCGAATGTCAGTATCTACTTCTATCCGTGATTTACACACTCAGTCACTCGTCATTGACTCTCACAACGATGCCATCGTTGCCCACATTCGTCGCGGGAACATCAGCCTTGCGAATGAACAAACCGCGGGGAGTGTAGAACACATCGGTACCATCGCCTATCTCAGAGGGCCCGTCCCCCCAGAAGAAGAAGCCATCGGTATCCAGTTGAACATTCCGAAAATGCGGCAGGGCGGCGTTGATGCCGCCTTTTTCGCCGTTGACGTGACCCGGGCGTGGAAAAACCATCTCGCCTATGCATTAGATGCTTTCGGCTGGTTTGATGCAGAGGTGGCAGCCAATGCTCCTGATATTTGCATTGCGCGCACCGCCAACGATATTCGGCATGCAAAGGCAAACGGGCAACTCGCTGCTGTGCTCGTTATTGAAAACAGTGAAGCCGTTGAACGGAGCTTGAACATCCTACATTCGCTCTATCTGCTCGGGGTGCGCTCAATTGGGTTGACACATAACCCGAATACTTGGGCATCCACAGGAAACGATGAAGGCGAAACAGGCGGCGGCTTGACACAATTCGGGGTTCAGTTGGTGAAAGAGATGAACCGGTTAGGCATGCTTGTCGATGTCTCGCATATCAGCGAACGTGGGTTTTGGGATGTGCTAGACATCTCCGAGGTACCAGTCATCGCTTCCCATAGCAACTGCAAGACGTTGTGCAACCATTCTCGAAACTTGACCAACGAGCAACTCAAGGCGATAGCTGCCAACGGGGGCGTAGTAGGTATAACTTTCGTGCCAGGATTTATTACGGAGGATGGATGGCATAAAAGCCCACCCTTCGCGCAACTTCTCAACCATTTTGAATACGCGATTGATATTGCGGGGCTGGAGCATGTCGGCATCGGTTCCGATTTTGACGGTGGCGGAGACCTGCTCAAAGATGCAACGGAATTTCTCAGAATCACGGAGGGCTTAAGTCAGCGAAACTACTCGGATGAGGCAATTCAAAAAGTGCTTGGCGGAAATCACCTCCGCGTTTTTGAAGCCGCCTGCGGCTAACCATTTTTAACTGGGGAAATAAGGCTATTATCCCCCGCTTTGCGGGGGCAAATACCACCTCAGAAAGTTTCTGATGGCGTTGTAAACAACTAGAAGGCACGTCGCTTATGGGCGCAGAGGGTATTAGCCCCTGCAAAGCAGGGGACATATACCAGTAGCCGCAAAAATCTCGTCGGAGCCTTGCGATGTAGGTGTTGCATAAAAACAAATTCGAAGATACCTCGAGCACGTCACCGTAGCTCTCGCCCGAGGTTTCTTATGCAACCTTAATTAGCACAGAGCACCCTACAACTAACAAGAAACCCGATTTTGAACCGGGTATCGGTTTCCCCTGCTTTGCAGGGGTAAATACCTCATGCGGAAAAATCGGAGCAGAAACCCAATTAACGAAAAAACTGACAGATCGAATCCCACACTTCATCAACCGTAATCCGCTTCATACAGATATTATCTTGACACTTATCCGTAAACTGTTTACACGGACTGCACGGCACATCATGGCGAATTGTTGTGTGAAAAGAGCCGAGGGGTTGGAATCGGATGTGATTGCCGGGACCGAACAGTGAAACAGTGGGCGTTCCCACCGCTGCCGCAATGTGCATCGGGCCGGTATCGTTGGTGAGAAAAACATCGCATTTTTCAACACACGCGGCTAACTGCCGAATCTGCAGATTGCCAGCAAACGGAATCGCAGCGGCTTGCATCAGATTGGCTACCGTGTGCACGAGCGTAACCTCTTTTTGCCCACCGAAAATCAGCACCTGGGCGTTAAAATGTTGAACAAGTCTGTCACCGATAGCGGCGAAGCGTTCTGGCATCCATTCTCGTAACTTCCAGCCGGCACCTGGAAACAGCCCTATCTTTAACCTCGCATCTATAATGCCTGCAACTTCAAATCGACGACGAGCCGCTGCCCGCTCAGATTCGGCGAGAAACAGTTCTAATGTTCGATTTTCGGCGGGAATTCCGACTGCACGCAACAAATCGAAGTAGTGTTCAGTTGCATGTTTGTTACCTTCTTCGGGGACTCGGATAGTGCAGAGGTTACCCTTACCCACGCGTTCGCGGGCACCACTGAGATATGTTAACACCTCCGTGCGGAACTTACGTTGGAAGTCGATTGTTAGATCGAATTTCCGCTGGCGCAACGTACGGACAATCCGTAACATCTCACCTATATCCTTGTCTTTCGCCAACCTGTCGAACAGAATTATTTCATTGAGGTGCGGATTTTCACGGAGGACGGCAGCCGATTGCTTTGCCACTAGCATCGCGATATACGCGTGCGGGAAATGGGCGCGTACTGCTCGGATAGCCGGGGTTGTCAGCACGATATCGCCGAGTGAACTGAGTCGAATGAGCAGGATATTTTCCATTTTCGTCTTTCCTTGCGGAGAATTCAGCATTGGCATAAAACCCCTGCAAAGCAGGGGCAAATACCATTGGCAAGACGCATCTGGTGCTGCACTGTAGCTCTCGTCGGAGGTTTCTGATGCAACCTTTGGGGTAGGAGCGATCTCCGAATCGCGAGATACCGCAATTAGCAGAGAACACCCTACAACTCATTACGAAACCCGATTTTGAGCAGCTTCTTCCCCCGCTTTGCGGGGAAAAAGCAATCAACGGAAAAATCGGAGCAGAAACTGAATTGATGAAAAAACAATTAAACCTTGCGTCACAAACCTCCGACGAGAGCTACAGTGCATTGTTAGACCTATACCGCATTCTCAATTCTCCGCAAGGAATGACCAAAATACGAAAAAGTGACAATCTGTTTTTCAAGCCCGTCCATTGCCATTTCAACTAGTGCCGCTATATCCAGATTTTCCTCTGCTTTCTCCAAATCCGCAAGCGAGGCACGGGTTGCAGGGTGCTTGGGCACAAAGAGGGAACAACAATCCTGATGCGGAAGTGTGGATACCTCAAAGGTGCCTATCTGTTGGGCTTTCTCAACAATCTCAGCCTTGTCGTCTCCAATAAGCGGTCGGAGAATCGGTATCTCTGCAATCGCTTCAATTGCCCGAAGGTTCGTGAGTGTTTGTGAAGCCACCTGTGCCAGGCTTTCCCCTGTAACGAGTGCCTCCGCATCAACAAGGGTTGCAACGCGTTGGGCAATTCGCGTCATCATCCGCCGATACAACAAAACGCGGAACGGGGCAGGTGTGCCGGTCACGATGGCTTGTTGGAGTGCCGCAAATGGCACGAGATAGACAGCACTCCGATAGTTTGACTCTGCTAAAATGTGCGTGAGCTCCATCACCTTTTCCAAAGAGGCTTTGTCGGTGTAAGGGTAGCTGTAAAAGTGAATAAAAACAGCCTTTGCCCCGCGTTTTATCATCCGCCACGCAGCGACAGGCGAATCAATCCCTCCGGAGAGCAGGACGAGCACCTTGCCACTCACACCAACCGGCAACCCGCCAAGCCCCTGAAGTTTCTCTGTGTAAATATAGGCAGCATTTTGTGTGATTTCTATCCAGCAGCGCAGCTCGGGATGACGCATATCCGCTCGCGCGCCAGTCTCTTGGATGAGATACGCCCCGACCTCGGCACTAATCTCAGGAGAGGTTAACGGAAAGGTTTTATCTGACCGTTTTGTCTCAACCTTAAGCGTCTCAAATTCTATCCCTTGGGTTTGCTGCAGGGCTGTCTCTTTAATCGCAGCGATGTGATTTTCGGTGCGGCAGGCGAGTTCAAAATGGGCGATACCCATGACTCGGCACAGCCGTTTCTTAATTTCAGCGAGCTGGGCACGCGGCCCAAGTTGAACGAGAATTCTATCATGGAGCCGCCGAACTTCTGTATACCCTGTGTCGCGCAGGGCTAACTTGATGTTGTGCGCAAGCCGCTTTTCAAAGAAGACTCTATTTTTTCCTTTGAGTCCAACCTCAGCGTAGTGAATGATAAACAGTTCTTCTGTATGATGCATCAATATGCTTCCTTTTGCATGAAATATCGTGTGCCTATAGCGTTAGACCCCGCAAAGCGGGGGTATTACTTTCCTCTCGTCGGCTGTTTCCTAGCTAGCTTTCTTAACCTCTGTCGTGCACAACTCGCTTGTCCGTATTTCGCCGCGCCTCAGCGTCACCTAAAAGAACACCGATTGTTTTGGGAGGAGGATAGTGTCTGTTAAGTTAAAATGGAGTTTCGCAACATCTCCCAATGCGTGAGTTCCGTGCAACTTGATAAATTCTCTCCCCGCCTCAGTAACCTTATATGAACCCCTCGGCAATCGAATCTTATATTTTTGGGACAATGTCTCTATACCTGTCAGAAACACATCGCGAGCGATGACTGAAGCCGCGGCGACTGCGATATCGCTTTCTGCCTTTGGAACCTGTACTACCTCTATCTCTGTGTTCTGTAGAGATGGGTTTTTATCCGCCTGCTGCATCAGTTGCGGTGTGATGACATCGTTTTTGGAAAACCTGTCAACAAGGGCATGCTTCGCTCCAACACGGGTTGCCAACGTTTGAATCACCTCGGCATGGAGGGATGCGAGCAGATGATTTAGGTTTTGTCCCTGCTTGCGTAGATGGCTGTAAAGAGCATTATATCTGGGCGGCATCTTTTCCACGACAGAGATATACTGTTTATAGCGGTGCCGCATCAGTTTCGCAAGTTTTCGGATGCGGCGGTTTGAGAGGGTTTTTCCATCAGCAATGCCCAAATCGACAAAGGCTTTGCGGTGCTCAGCGTTGACGTAAACACCTGCGACGACGAGTGGCCCGAAGTAGTCTCCCTTTCCGGCCTCGTCTGTGCCAATCCATGCATTCCAGTTGTGTATCGGATTCATTTACCGTCCCTGATTTTTGCGGCCAAAGGGTGCATTCCCCGCTCGCGGGGATTGCAACTGCCTCGCCCATAAGCGACGTGCATTTTAGAAGCTGCTTGAAATCCATTGTTGGATAAGTTTGACTGCGGCATTGAGGTAAATTCCCCCGCTTTGCGGGGGCAAATACCACTCAATTCGACTGGTATTCGCGGTTACGAACCGCTCCTACCGGGAATTCCGGAGGGCGGCGAATTCGGTTACCTGACGGCCGACAGCTTTGACCCGGGCAGCCAATTCAGCATCGTGTAAATTGCCGTTCGCATCAAATGCCTCAGACGAACGCGGAATTGATACGTCGTTCGGCACGACCCAGGCGTGCAATGCGGTGCTCACTGTTCGTAACATAGACAGTGCATTCACTGCTCCCATTCGTCCGCCCGATACCCCGACGAGGCCGATAACCTTATCCTCAAATTCATCAAATCCCATCAAATCGAGCGCGCTTTTGAGGACACCGCTGAAACTCCCATGGTATTCAGGCGAGCCGAGGAGTATCCCATGGGCGCGTTTCACCTTTTCCCGCAGTTTGAACACCCCCGGCGGATAGTCGGCTTCATTGGCGACTGAACCTTGGAAAACGAGTTGATATGCCCCCAGGTCGAGTAATTCAACCTCTGCGCCTGCATCTTTGGCACCGGATAGGGCAATTTGGAGGGCCGCGTGCGTTGAACTGCCTTGCCGCAGGCTCCCACACAAGGCAACAACATAAATAGATTGATTATCGGTATTCGGCATTTTTCGTAGGGCTCTCAGTGCAACGAAGCCTTACCAACTAGCATCATCGTTCAAAGTTGCACCACCGTGTTGGACAGGCTTTCGGTGTGGCGCACCTCGCAACGCTAAGAACCTCCCCATAAGGTAGATTCCCCCGCTCTGCGGGGGCAAATACCACGATTTTCAGATTCTGCTTGAGTATAGCATAGAAACGGCGGTATGTCAAAAAGTTTTTATGCACTGCCGGCGCAATCTGATAACATTATACTATATCCAAAACCGAAAACCGATCTTTTTTATTGACATTTTTTTGGGTTTTTGGTAAAATAATTCTATGAGTCAGAAAGCGAGCCGCTTTTAAGCGGTTCGCACAGTTTTTGTACCCTACTCCGGCGTTGCGAAGCATATCAGGCAGCCACGTTCGCAGACAGAACCTGGATTGATTCCGATAAACTTTGCAATATGGGCACTGTAAGCAGTGCCTTACAACGGAGATGAAAATTTGCTTTCACACATGAGGAGGTTTACTCATGCGTTTAATTATGTACCTGTCCGCTATTGCCATGCTCTTGGTAGGCGGCGCACTCTCCACGCATGCCGCAGTCAAGGACGACGGCTTAATCCTTTACTTCAGTTTTGACGAAGAAAATGGTGGCACCGTTAAAGATGAAACCGGTGGCGGACATGATGGACAATTGGAGGATGCGGAGATTATTACTAATGATGTCGTCTACGGCACAGGAGCACTGGCGTGCGAAGAAGCCAGTTCCAGTATGATAGTTGACTCCTTCAAAGCGTTAGAAGACTATACGGATAATACCTATGCCTTTTGGGTCCAGTTTACCGTACCAAATTCCGGTGGTTGGGACCAGATTATCGCGAAAAAGGCTCCCGGTTCCGACCGTTCCCCGGGTATATGGACATGTAACCGCGTTACTCTGCACATTCATTACCGGTTCAACCCAGGAAACCAGGGGCCCAATTGCGTGGGTCCCGACGGCGAAGGCGACGCATTTGACACCGGTGAATGGCACCATATTGCTGGCGTCAAAGAGGATGCCGAATTGAAGTTCTACATTGATGGCAAAGTGGTCGACGAACAGACTGTACCGAAAGATCACGTCCAAGGTGAGGAGAAACTCTATATCGGTCAAACAAGTAATTATACCTCAGCGCGCTTCTACCTCGACGATCTCTATATTTACGACAGAGCCCTCAGTGAGAAAGAAGTCGTAGAAGTAATGGATGGGAATCTGCTCCCCGTTGAACCAAAGGACAAGCTCTCCGTTACATGGGGACAACTGAAAAGGCATCGTGACTAATTTCTCACTTTGAAATGGCGGGACGGCCCCTGTGCCGTTCCGCATTCATTTTCCACCTGCGCGCGCATTTAGGGCGTGCTTTGCAAGCGGCACCCTAAAGCAAGCACATATTGCATGTCACATCAACTCCATCTTTCCCCCTTTCTGCTCCTTCTTTTTGTCTTTCTCGCGGCGCCTTCACCGAGAGCTGCCTGGTGCGATGCTGAACAGGAAATTGATAACAGATTTGAACAAGGTGTTCGTTACCTCAAACTGGAGCAGTACGACCGCGCGCTCGCCGAATTTCAGGCTATCCGAAAACAATTTGCGACCTCAGAGCGCGTTGGTAGCCTCGCCCAATACTACATCGGCATTGTCTATCAGGAGCTAAATAGCCTGAGCGAGGCGATAGATGCATATCACGGTGCCTTGGCGTTGGATGCGCCGCAACACATCCATGGAAACGCGCACCTACAGTTAGGCATTGTCTACAAGGCACAGGGACAATTGCAGCGTGCTGAAAACCACCTCAAGCAAGCACTGACAGCACTTTCTGACCGTTCGATATACTTGGTGGCGGAGGCACACCTCCATCTCGGAGATGTATATCTTCTGCAACGTGAATTGGACGCGGCTGAGAATGCTTATCGTGAGGCTATCCGCCTGAATCCGAAGCATACCGAATCCTATTACGGGTTGGGGCGAGTGGCAGAGATGCAGAATCGGCTAACGCAGGCTCTAGAATATTACCACGCTGCCCTCGCGCGAAACCGATATTTAGCGCAGGCACACTATCGGCTTGCCCTCACCTATCGCCGCCTGCAAAACCCTGAGCAAGCAAAAACTGCTATGGCGCAGTTCAAGCACCTGACAACTTACGAGGATACGGTGCATCAGTATCGGGAAGCACTCTACAAAAATCCGAATGTGCCGATGCTATACATCAAGTTAGGCGAGCTACACGAATCTTATGACAACTTGGAGTCAGCGGAACAGGTCTATCAGAGTGCCATAACGGTGCATCCAGAGTTTTTGCCCGCCTATCATTCCCTCGGCGCGCTGTACATCCGACAGCGTGCCCTGGAAAAAGCGAGCTCGGTGTATCGCAGTGCCGCAGAGCTCCACCCCGACGATGCACGGGCATGGCTGAAGTTGGGCGTTATCTATATCAACCAAAAACAATTTACGCAGGCGATTCAGGCATTTCAGCGTGCTATTGCGGCTGATAGTACTGAGGCAGAAGCGTATAACAACTTAGCGCGTGTCTATGCGGGGCTCGGCAAAGAGCTGCAACAGGCAATTGACTTAGCTGAGAAAGCGGTTTCTTTGGCACCCACGGCGAAACACTACGACACGCTCGCTTATGCCTATTACCGCAATCAACAGTACCCACAAGCGTTAACGGCAATCCATCAAGCGGTTGCGATAGCACCCACTATCGCTGAATATAAAAAGCTGCTACTGAAAATCCAGACAGCGCAAAATGCAAAGAAAAAGTAGAAAGCAACGTAAAATTCCGGAGAAGAAATTGCCCTACAGTCTGAACTATTTAGTTTTCCCGTAAATGAATTGACATAATTTGAATTTTCCTTTATACTATTTTTTTGGTACAGCAAACTACGGACAAGAAAGTAATATGCAAGAGACGTATCCAGACCTTTTTGGGACACCGCTAAGACTGTTATTCCTACAGTCCCTAAGGAGCCAAGGAAAGTACAAATACGCGCGCTATCGAGGGCTTCCGCTGCGGTATGCTGGTGGGAAAAGTCTCGGTGTGGGACACGTCGTAGAGCAAATGCCCGATGGCCTGGATAGACTCGTTTCCCCGTTTATGGGCGGCGGTGCCGTTGAAATTGCCTGTGCCAAAGAACTTGGCGTGCAGGTTCATGCCTATGACATCTTCGATATCCTCGTAAACTATTGGCAGATGCAGCTGAGTGCTGGTGAAAAACTTGCCACACGTTTGGAGCAATGGAAACCTACAAAAGCACAATATGCAGACATTAAGAGCAGACTCAAGGCACATTGGAATGGTGAAAAGCAGATTGCAGACCCGGTAGAACTGGCGGCACATTACTGGTTCAACCATAACCTCTCTTACGGCCCCGGGTTTCTCGGATGGATGTCGAAAATTTATGAGTCGCCTGAGAAATACGCCCGCTCGGTGAATGGGGTGCGCAATTTTCGATGCCCTTCCCTATCTGTTCACACAGGAAGTTTTGAGGAGACTATCTCTTGTCATCCGGAGGATTTCCTCTACTGCGATCCGCCCTACTACCTTAATGAAGGCAAGATGTTCCGGGGTATCTATCCACAACGCAATTTCCCTGTGCATCATAATGGGTTCAAACATGAACTGCTCCGAGACTTGCTCCATAACCACAAGAGTGGCTTTGTTCTTTCTTACAACGATTGCGAGACGATACGGAAGTGGTATGCCGAGTTTCGGATTCTCGAGGTCGAATGGCAGTATACCTTAGGGCAAGGCGAAACCCGCATCGGCAAAAATCGGATTGAGAATGGAATGGAGCATATCAAAGCGTCCCATGAACTCTTAATCATAAAGAAGGCATAACATAATATGAAAAAAGGAATATGTATCGGTTCATTACCGGGCAATTCGACAGAGGCTCGGTTTAAACTCGCGAAGGCCGCGGGATTTGACGGTGTTGAAATCGGCACACTCGGAAATGATGTCGAGCGGCACCAAACAAAACAACTCGCGGCACAACATCATTTGGAACTTTTCAGCGTGATGAACCAGAAACACTGGTCGCATCCACTTTCTGATGCAGATGACGCGGTTCGCGCTGCATCGCGCGATGGAATGCTCGATTCAATGGCGACAGCCACAGCCATCGGTGCAGATACGGTGCTGCTTGTTCCCGCCGTTGTCAACGAGGCGACTCCATACGAGGCGGCGTATCAACGTTCTCAAACGGAAATACGCACATTAATTCCGGAGGCTACCGAAAAAGGCCTTACAATTGCAATAGAGAATGTTTGGAATAAATTTCTGCTTAGCCCGATAGAATTCGCCGGCTATCTTGATGAATTTGAGAGCGACGCAGTAACAGCGTACTTTGATGTCGGGAATATCGTGCTGTACGGGGACCCGCAACACTGGATTCGTTCTTTGGGCTCCCGTATTTCCAAAGTGCACGTGAAAGGATTCAACGCAGATGAACGCCGGTTTACTTATTTGATTGAAGAGTGCACAATTGATTGGAACGCAGTCATGGAGGCACTGTCAGACATCGGTTATGACGACTACCTGACAGCAGAACTCCCTGTTGATGCGGAAAATCCGGAAGGCACGGTACATCAGATTAGCGAGGATATGGACAAAATTATCGCTGGAAAAGCGTAATAAAGGGGACGGAGACATGGCTCTGCCCTTACAATGAAGTTCTGGCATGGCGGAGCGGGGCTGCTACCTTTTATGGTTACGGCACGACGGAGCCGGGCTACTACCTTTTATGGAAGTTATTATTCAACCCACTTATCAGCAACTTGTGGCAATCGCCGCGGAAATCATTCGGGATGCGCTCCTGAAAAAGCCGAACCTCGTTTTGGGCCTTGCCACAGGGAGCACCCCTATCGGGCTTTACGAAACTTTGGTACGAATGCACAAAGAGAACGGCCTCGATTTTTCAGATGTAACCACTTTTAACCTGGATGAGTACATCGGGATTCCATCCGCGCATCCTTGCAGTTATCACACCTTCATGACGACGCACTTTTTTAATGCTGTCAACATTCCGGTAGCGAACCGTCATATCCCGCAGAGTACGGCGGAGAATCACGAGGCGTTCTGTGAAGGGTATGAAGCTGCTATTGCAAGTGCCGGTGGCATCGACATCCAGGTGCTCGGCATCGGGAAAGAGGGGCATATCGGTTTTAATGAACCCAGTTCCTCGCTCGGGTCCCGAACCAGAATTAAGACGTTGACGCAAAGTACCTTGGAGGCGAACGCGCAGCATTTCGGTGGGACAGTCGATGCAGTACCGAAAATGGCGATTACAATGGGGGTAGGCACTATTATGGAGGCAAAACGGTGTCTGCTTTTAGCGAACGGGGAATCAAAAGCATTAGCGATTGCGCGTGCAGTGGAGGGACCGATTACAGCGGAGGTGCCAGCGTCTGTGCTACAAATGCATCCGCAAACAGTTGTCTTAATTGACGAGGCGGCGGCTTCGCAATTGAAACGCGTAGATTACTACAAACAGGTTTATGCAAATAAGCAGAAACTCTTGAGGATTTAAGGAAAGCGAGCTGACTCTCTACAAGCAGCGAGGGAGCGACTGTGTTTTATATTTTGATTACATCAGAAACCTCTTCCGACGGGTTGCGGCACAACACCCTCAATTAATCTTTGCACAGGCCGTACTCTTTGGATTTCCGTTGAATTGTCCGGCGACTGACTTCAAGAATTTTTGCTGCTTTCGCTTTGTTATTGTTTACATATTCCAAAGTTGCGCGCAGGACTTCCTTGTTAATCTCCTCCAGTGACATACCGAGCTCCACATTGAGTCGTGGGCTGCTGCTCTGGGTATCTGCTATTGTCCACACGGTAGGTGCTGAAGGTAAATTTGGAAGGATTGCCCCAGTTGCTTTGAGAATACGTTCCGGCAAGTCAGCCTGCTGCAGCGTCGATTGGGTGGACATCACAACAAGCCCTTCAATGCAGTTTTTTAATTCTCGTACATTCCCTGGCCAGTCATATTTCATTAATGTTCTGATAGCCTCTGGTGTAAGCGTCATCAGCGCTTTCCCGTTTTGCTTGCAAAATTCTTCAAGAAAATCTTTAACCAACAGCGGGACATCTTCCACTCTCTCCTGAAGTGTAGACAGGTGGATTGGCACGACGTTGAGCCGGTCGTAGAGGTCTGGAAGGAACTCTCTGTTTTTGCATGCGGCTTCTAAATCGTGGTTAGTGGCACATACCACCCGCACATCAACCCGAATTGTCTTGGTGCCGCCCACCCGCTCAAATTCGCGTTCCTCAAGTACTCGCAAAAGGCGTGCCTGATTGGATAAACTGAGCTGCGAGACTTCGTCAAGGAAAAGTGTGCCGCCATGCGCCAGCTCAAATCTGCCTTTGCGTTCATAATACGCCCCACTAAACGCGCCGCGTTCATGCCCAAAGAGTTCCGATTCCGCAAGGTTTTCGTTGAGCGTTGCACAGTTAAAGGCAATCAGGGAACCTCGCCGCAAACTCCGATGGTGAATTGCCCGTGCAACCAATTCTTTCCCGGTCCCACGCGCCCCGTAAATCATGACTGTCGCTTTTGTCGGTGCAACCTGGGTAATCATCTCGCGAACCTGTATCATTTGTGGGGCTTGCCCTGTCAAGCGGCGTAAACCTTCCTTCTCATCGATCTGCGATTGAAGTTGCCTATTCTCAAAAGTGAGACGTTGGTTTTGAAGGGTTCTGTGTAAGAGTGCCTTCAAGTGAGCAGGATTCACGGGCTCCGTCAGGAAATAGGTGCTTTCATGTGCAAGCATCGCTTTGATACCGGTATCCGTTTCCAAAACGTTTGAGGCGGTAATAAAAATAACACCTACATCTGGATGGTGCTGTGTTGCCGCTTTCAACAGTGCTAACCCATCAACCCGGTCGGCCTTTAATTGGGCAATCAGGATGTCTACCTTCAGATGTTCAATCCGATGAAATGCCTGATACATGTTACCTGTCACCACCAGGCGTAGCCCTTCACTTTCAAGGGTTTGGCAAACTAGTTCACATTGGCGCCTGTCGGCATCTACAATAAGTACGGTTTTCTGCCCATTCATCGTGGGAAAAACTCCTTGTGGCACTAGCGATGGCACGAATGAATTTCTACGGAACGCCCGCCCTTTAACTTAATTGCTTTCGGACGATTTGGCTAACTAACGCGCTATCCGCTTTGCCGCGGACTTCCGGTATCAGTTTGCCCATTACTTTGCCCATATCGCGCATAGAGGTAGCACCGAGCTCTTTAATAACCTTTTCTGCCAGCACCGTTATCTCGGCTTCGGAAAGTTGTGTCGGAAGAAACGCCTCCAATATCCGTACCTGCTCAGACTCCGCGGCGATGAGCTCCGCCCTGCCGCTGTTTTGTAACTGCGCGATAACCTCTTTCCGCTTTTTTACTTGATTGGCAATGATTTCTAAGATGCCATCATCATCTAGTTCTGTCCGCTTCTCAATCTCTTTATCCCGAATTGCACTGCGAACCATCCGAATCGCGGATACCTGCAGCTTGTCGCGCGCCTTCATCGCCTGTTTCATCTCTTCAACCAAACGTTCATGAAGTGTCATCAAGATTTCCTCGCCAGTTTGATGTTTTTATAAATTATACCCATCATTCGACTATTCGTCAAGTGGTTACATTTTTCATTTCCGCTGTCTTCGTTTTCTGGAACGCTGAGGCTGTCTTGCTGGTGCAGGTGTTGAAGCTTCAGCCGCCTCCGTCCTGGGCAGGTTGCACATCCAAAAGATAAAAAAGATGCCGGAAATGAACAGGGCAATGCTAAACAGTTGTGCCTCTGACAATCCGACAAGCACCGGCGGATTGATTCGCCAAAATTCTACCACAAATCGCTCCAGCCCGATTAGGCAAAGACTCGCACCGAATAATGCTCCTGGAATCGCCTCAAACTTACGCCGCTGTGTCCAGAGCATACCAAAGAATGTGAAGGAGATAAGGGTTTCATAGATGGGTGTCGGGTGAACAGGAACATCTGTTGGCACAGTTCCGTTTGGAAATGCCATCGCCCACGGCAGATCGGATGGTGGCCCGTAGTCACCATCTCCGGCCAGCAAACACCCGATGCGGCCAATACCGTACCCGAGCAACAGCGTGGGCCCGATTGCATCAATTGTTGGCAGATAGGGATTTGGCGACCGGAGGATAACCAAACTGACAGTAACACACCCGCCGATTAAGCCACCGTACCAAACTAACCCGCTTGTTGAGAAGAGCTCTCGCGCACTCAGATGTCCATCTTGGAGTGCGGAATAGAGTTTCGCGCCGACAATTCCGCCGATAGCTGCAGCCATCACGATGGAGGATGCGAGTTCCGACACAAACCCTTTCCGCTTCAGTTCATATTGCAACACAATGACAACGGTAATAAACGCGGTGGCTAACATCAGCCCGTAACTGTGGATGCCAAATGGGCCAAAATCAATGAGCGTTGGGTACATTTCTATTATTCTCCAAGGTAAGCCTGCCGCACACGCACATCAGCCAACAGGTTGGGAGAGGGGCCGTCGATTGTAATTTCGCCTGTCTCCATGACATAGCCTCTGTCCGTTAAATTCAGTGCGAGTTGGGCGTTCTGTTCAACCAGCAAAATCGTTGTGCCTTCTGTATTAATCTGCTGTATAATTTCAAAAATCTGTTTGACAATAAGGGGTGCAAGCCCTAAAGAGGGTTCATCCAGGAGGAGCAGCCTCGGATTTGACATCAACGCGCGCCCAATCGCTAACATCTGCTGTTCGCCGCCACTGAGGCTTCCGCCCCGCTGTTTCTGCCGCTCCGAAAGTACCGGGAAAAACTGAAACATTTTGTCTAAATCGGATTGAATCCCCTGCTTATCGTTTCTTGAATACGCCCCGAGTTCAAGGTTTTCCAAAACGGTCATGTCCGGAAAGATGAGTCGCCCCTCCGGCACCTGCGAAATGCCAAGCGCGACCCGCCGTTCTGGCAAAGTGTGCGTAATGTCTTCACCTTCAAAGTGGACACTCCCCTGTACAGGGGCATAAACGCCAGAGATAGCCATCAGTGTGGTAGATTTTCCCGCACCATTTGCGCCAATCATGCACACCATTTCGCCAGCATTTACCTCAAGCGAAATCCCACGCACGGCTCGGATGTTTCCATAGTAAATGTGAACGTTCCTGAGTTCAAGCATAGTCAGATGTTCCTAAGTACGCCGCGATGACGCGTTCGTCGTTCTGCACGTCCGCGGGTAGGCCATCCCTAATTTTTTGCCCGTGGTCCAGCACCGTCACCCAATCGGAAATCTGCATAACCAGTTTCATATCGTGTTCGATGAGGAGGACCGCGATGCCTTGTTCGCGAATCGTATAGATAAGTGCAATAAGTTCTTGGGTTTCTTGCGGGTTCATGCCTGCAGCCGGTTCGTCTAAGAGGAGGAGTTTCGGTTCAGTTGACAAGGCTCTCGCTATCTCAACGCGGCGCTGGTCGCCGTAGGATAGATTCCCTGCAGTCTGGTTGCTAACGTCCGCCAATCCGACAAACTGTAGCATTTCCTGCGCGCGTTCGGTAATTGCCGCTTCTTCCTGTTTCTGTTTCTGAGTTCGGAATACTGCACCCACAAAGCTACTGGAGGTGCGCGGGTGCCTGCCAATTTTGACGTTATCCAGCACCGTCAGATCGGTGAAAAGCCGGATATTCTGGAACGTTCTGGCGATGCCAAGGCACGCGATCTGGTCCGGGCGCCATCCAGTAATCTGCCGCCCCAAAAAACTGACGCTCCCCAGTGTAGGTTTATCCAACCCGGTAACGCAGTTAAATAGTGTTGTTTTTCCAGCACCATTGGGACCGATTAGACTGAAAATTTGGCCCGGGTGGACATGTATCGTAACCTCGGACAAAGCAATAACGCCGCCATAATGTCGACTCAACTGCTCTGTCGCCAGGATACGTATCGTGTCATCTGCCATTTTCAACTCCTAATTTAATTATCTCTTTTATCTGCGATTCTAATGTGCTGCAAGGTGAGGTATAGTTGTGTCCTATGCCTCTAGCCCGTGTTGGAATGCTTGCAAACTGGGTGCCAACAAAGCATTTAGATTCAACTGCTTCAGACGTTTCAGATCCGCAATCGCTTCAAGGGTTGGTTTTAGGGTGTCGACATCTGCGTTCGGGAAGCGCGTGGTGAGGACTACCAGTGTGTTTTCAATAGTCGTTTCGCGCGCCCCTTGTTCTATGCCTTGTTCTATACCGCGTTCTATGCCTTGTTCTATACCGCGTTCTATGCCTTGTTCTATACCGCGTTCTATGCCTTGTTCTATGCCTTGTTCTATGCCTTGTTCTATACCGCGTTCTATGCCTTGTTCTATGCCGCGTTCTATGCCTTGTTCTATGCCGCGTTGCATGACACGTTCGTAAAAAGGAGACTCTCGCATGATTTCCTCCAATATAAGGTGAGGTATAGTTGTGTCCTATGCCTCTAGCCCGTGTTGGAATGCTTGAAAACTGGGTGCCAACAAAGCATTTAGATTCAACTGCTTCAGACGTTTCAGATCCGCAATCGCTTCAAGGGTTGGTTTTAGGGTGTCGACATCTGCGTTCGGGAAGCGCGTGGTGAGGACTACCAGTGTGTTTTCAATAGTCGTTTCGCGCGCCCCTTGTTCTATGCCTTGTTCTATACCGCGTTCTATGCCTTGTTCTATACCGCGTTCTATGCCTTGTTCTATACCGCGTTCTATGCCTTGTTCTATACCGCGTTCTATGCCTTGTTCTATACCGCGTTCTATGCCTTGTTCTATGCCTTGTTCTATGCCGCGTTGCATGACACGTTCGTAAAAGGGAGACTCTCGCATGATTTCCTCCAATATCCGGGCCTGAAAAAGTTCAGGGGGATGTGCTAAACTCCCGAAAACCGAGAGCGCAAATAACAAAGTCGCACGCGTCTGTTTGTCCACAGCAGCCGTGTGCGTCGTCTTTATACATTTCTCAACCCACGCTTCAGTTGTTATACCCGCAGGCGGTTTCATCAAGGGGGTGAAAGGCAGCAACCCAACAGCCTCGGCATCCAAAAACGCCTCCCCCTCTAACTCGTGCAGCCGGATCACAGTATACTTAAACCACAAACCACCACGGCGATCGTCGCCATACCCGTAGAACCCTGGATCCCTGTGTCCAGCAGTCGGGCGGAGATACAACACCGTGGAATAGACGTTCATCTCATGTTGGAGTGCGAGGAAACCCGCATACGCCAGCATTCGCAGCGGCATCGGTTTATGGGTGCTATCGTCTGTTTGTGCCTCTATATGGAGAATCGCCTCCTCGTCAGGGAGACGTATCTTAAATGTCATATCGCTGTGATGCATCTTAATTGTCGGCTGCTCTGTGCTGAGTCTGGCTTCGACTTCCACCTGTGGCGTATTGAGGGCTAACGCTGCGAAGGGATAAGGGAACCGATCCATTAGGTGCTTTACAATTTCATCGTAGTATGGCATGCAAGTATTATACTTTTGTTCGGAGTAGAATGTCAACCTTTTTTTTAGGGCATTTCGTTTGAAGGATTTATGGGATTTCGCGCGTTTTACGCAACATCGCCGGAACTACTCTGGTGCAGCAATTGCCCAAGGCTTAGTTTCAATCACTTCCGGATCATCATCTTCGGTGTTGCCGTGAAATCGCCTGCCGTTGAGGATTAAATCTTGAAGGTTTATGACACCGTCGGCGTTTACATCCCCTATAACACATTCCATTTCAATTGACTGTGTCGGATACACCATCTGTCCTACTTGCGAGTGTTTTCCCATCCGGACTAAATGCAACGCTATAGGCGCGATTTGAAAGCCCGGTAAGTATGCGTAGGAGCGTGCCGGTCTCCGCTTCCCACAGAAAGACTCTACTGGCATTAATCCCAGTTGCGAGTATCTTTCCATCTGGACTAAACACCATACTATTGACAGGAGCCTTAAACCTAATGCTATAAATCCTGCGGGCTTCCCAAGTGTCTACATTCCAAAAACTGAATACCTCTGCATACACAATTACACAATTTTCTTGAATTGTTTTCGGTATTATACTATAATATTATTGTCCTTTTAAGGGAAAATTCGTCAAAGGTGTTTTGCGATTTTGCGTATGAAGAGTAAAAAATAAATGGGGGCATTCGGTTTTGCGGGTAAGGGTATCAACCCCTGCTTGCAGGGGAAACCAATACCACCTGCGCCCAAATGCGACGTGCATTTTTATTTCTTACACCTGCGACGGGCATTCTCCAAGGCATCGTGCCCTGGAAGCGGCTCCTCCCTGAAGAGGGTGTCCGGAAAATACCCGTTTAAATTCTTAAACTTCATTTGCAAAATTTATCCATAGCTGCTATAGTCACTATGACGTAAAATGGACGGGCCCGCAGGGCTCGGATTCGACTCAGCATTGGTTGGAATCATTTGCACTTAGTATGTCACATTTAGAAGAAAAAACGCGTCTGGAATACTGGTTTGCGCTCGCTTCGGTTGAAGATCTGGGCGGGATGCGGATAAAACGTTTGCTAACACGTTTCGGGAGCGTGTCGCGTATTTTTGAAGCGGAACTCCCTGAAATTGCGCGCTTGCCCTCCTTTAATCCGGTTTTAGCCTCGCGAATACTGACAGTGGCAAGAAATTTTCCTCTCTTGCAGGAACGGCTGAAAGCCCTCAACAGCCAGAATGTAGAGGTGCTTTGCCCTGAAGATGCCACTTACCCGCGCCAGCTTAAATCCCTATCAGATGCCCCGGCGATTTTGTGCAGGGTAGGGAAATTAGCCGAGGTTAGCGAGCAATGCGTTGCAATTGTAGGAAGTAAGCACCCAACTATAGAAGGCATCCAGGTTACCCTAGGACTTGCAATTCGCTTAGTTGAGGCAGGGTTTACAGTGGTGAGCGGGGTTGCCATCGGCGTTGATACGAATGCACATTCCGGCGCGTTAGGTGTAGATGGTACAACTATTGGCGTGCTGTCAGCTGATTTTTCGTCTATCTATCCGCCGGAAAACCGCGAGCTTGCCGCGAAAATCTATGAGACCGGGTGCCTTTTTTCTGAGCACCCGTTCCCGACAACACCTTCACCCGGTAATCTGATTCAGCGGAACCGGCTCATCAGCGGCCTCTCTATGGCAACAATCGTTATTGAGTCGCACAAAACAGGCGGGGCAATGCACACGGCGCGATACGCCCAACTGCAAGACCGGCCGGTACTTGCATGCCGGTGGGAAACGCATCACGAACTGAGTGAAGGGCCCCTCGCGTTGATAAAAACAGGTGCGTTTCCATTCTTGCCAACGGAACTTGACAAAGCCGTTGAGGCCTTAACGTATCCCGAACACCTTGAAAGGCACACTCTGGGGGCCTCAAGCAAACAGATGGCACTCTTTGAGACTGAAAAAGGGTGAACAAGAGAGTCAGTCCGGGGAAATTGCCATATTTGCCCAAACACCCAACCCTCAAAGCGGCAAATATGAACAATATCTGCCGCTACGGTTGGAAGTCAGTAAAAAAATTGCTTTTGGTTTTAATTTGTGGTATACTATATATGCTCTTAAACTTGAATTCCGATAATTACGTGTACCTTTTTGCGCTTGACAACGTTTCAATTCATGGTAAATTTGCGAAAAATGAAGTTTTCTCTTGACAAAAGCAACGAAATTTTGTATAATTTCGAGAAAATTCGTATTTTTACCAACGCCCCGTTTTCAAGGTTTCCCCATGCTTCAGCATCGGGATGTAGAAAACGCAAAAAACATGTTGAAAAACTTGAGGCGAATGTGGTATACTATATCATACAAGGTTGGGATATCAACCTTTGGCGGAGAGGAAGTAAAACCTGCGTCTTTGTTATGCCCACGCTTGAAAAGCGTGACATAACATTAGGTATTCCTTGTTGATACCACACTATAGGTGTTAACCCCTGCAAAGCAGGGGGAAATACCACCCACACTGCGGGCACGGAAACCGCCAAAAGAGGTTTCCCCACGCTTTAGCGGTGGGAGTATATCACCTTTACAGAGTTTGCAATTTTTGCTAAACTTAAAGGTACTCGTTTGGATATTGGCTTTCGGGCGAGGCGTAAGACAATCCAATGGTGTTTTCACATGTTAACGGCCCTCGCGAAGTTATGTTCTCAACGTGTCGGTTTGTTCCCCGCTACCGCGCAGGGGACAACAAACGAAATAGCCCTTTGTTACTCGACTTCACGAGAATACAACGACCGGTCTTCAGTGCCGCAGTTGAATTGTACAAACAACAGCAGGACTGAAACCGAATCCTATTTTACCGAAAGTTTTTAGCGCTACCCATTTTATGGGTTCATTCTGATAAACCTTACAATTTAAGGAGTTAACTCTAATGAAAAAATTGTTTAGAACCTTAGCTTTATTGATGGCAGGTTTGCTCGCTGTTTACATGATTGGCTGCGGTGGTGACGACGACGACGAGGACACAGCAGAAACTCCAGACGCCACGATCACTAGTTCAGTCCCGGCCAACGGTGGCACGCTTGCATCAAACGGAACTATTACTATTACCTTCGACAACGCCCCTGGTGATGTCACAGTGAGTCCAGGTACTGCCAAAGTTGAAGGTAAAAAAGCGACTATCTCAGGCCCCTTCACCGAAGGTGCCCTCGCCCTGGCTGTCAGTTGGACTAATGGTGATGGGAGCGAGACCCTCAACTTCACCGTCACCGCCGCAGATACCGATCCACCCACAATCACCGGTGGCACTGTAGAAGACGGCGAAGAAGATGTTGATCCCGAAACGATTAACACCGACGGGATTGAGATTGAGTTTAGCGAAGATGTGACTGGCAGCATCGCGCTGCAAACCGACGACGGCAAAGATCTCCGTTGGGAAGGCGGCAAAGTTGAAGGTAACAAAGCCAAACTCACGAAGGTCGCAGGCGCAGAGATTGGCAATGAGACTACCTACGTCATCGCAGGTAAAGTTTCAGACGCTGCTGGTAACGATCTAGAGGTCAGTGTCACCTTTATCACCAAGGGTAAAGAGTAAATTTGAGGCTATTTCGATTACAAGGGCAGCGTATCTCTGATACGTTGCCCTTTTTTTATGCTTCGCAGTGCCAGTTAAGTGGGTTCGTGGTTCGTAGCGCAACCTGTCAGTTTGCACACGCAGAGGTACAATCTAACAGATTGGGCTACAGTTAAGTGCTGCTGAACCTGCCGCATTTTTTTTATACACAATTTTTGCATTCATGCTATAATGGTTTGGGTAAAATTTCCGGATGAAGTTTTGCGGAGAAGAGTGGCGGAGACAGGGCTCTGCGCTTACGAATGGTAATTATTACCGTAAGGGCGTTTAAAACGCGTCTCCCGGAGATAACCGAAATAAATTTTCAATTCTCAGAAAAAATTTGAACAGTTTTTGAAAAGGTGTTGTCTAATCAATCAAAGCCCTGAAGGAGAAAAGTTCGGTGGAAAGAACTGAAGCCTTGCTTATTGCTGATCTTTGCGAAGGCGATGAGACAGCGTTAGCACCTTTGGTGGAAAAGTATAAACGGATGGTGTATCGCTTAGCGATGCAGATTACGAAAAACCACGAGGATGCTGACGATGTGATGCAAGAAACCTTTATTAAGGTGTATCAGTCCATTCACACATTCCGGAAGGATGCCGCTTTTGAGACATGGCTGTATAGAATAACTGTGAACGAAGCACTTAATTTTGTCAAGCGTCGGGAACGTCGTCGCGAATGTGCAATCGAAACGGCAAAAGAATCGGAGTTCGATCCTGTTGCCCGGCACCGCGCACAGATGGCGAGCGACCCGCATGTACAAGCCGAGCAAGCTGAATTGCGCCACTGGGTTACGGAGGCTGTCAACAGTCTCTCCCTCAAGCATCGGACGGTAGTTATCCTCCATGAATTTGAAGGGTTAACCCACGCAGAAATCGCTTCAATTCTCAGCTGCGCCGAGGGCACCGTTCGTTCCCGCTTGCACTACGCCCGGAAAGAGCTCCGAACTTTGCTCAAACCTTACGTGGATGCAAGTTCTGAACCGTTGTAGGCGCGTGAATGTAGCGGATTTTGCTAGGGGTTTCTGCGGATTTCCCCGTTTCTTCACACTTTGCAGACGCGAGAATGGAGTAGGCGATTTCAATGAAACTGAAGTGTCACAAGATACAACGCCTTTTATCTGATTATATAGATGAGACGCTTTCTGAGCAGCAGGCAGCCGATGTTGCGTTGCACCTCCGCGCTTGCCCACCGTGTCGCCGCGAGGCAGCCGCCTTAAAAAAGACGTGTAACCTCATTGAAAACTTCTACGTTGGACCAGAGGCACCCGATGCCTATTATACTCGGTTTACGACAGAGCTTCAGCGGCGTATCGAACACATGCCGCCAACTGCTATTCATCAACTGTTACGCGCAGTTAGCACTCGCGTGGGTTGGCAGCTATCAACGCGGCTCTACCGGTTCGTTGACCGGTACTTGTCTATCGGACACCTCTTCATAAGACAGCGAGCGCTACCATACTATATTGTCTTGCTAACGATGACAACCTTGTTTGTAGTACCCTTCCTGCTAAAACAGGTGCCTCATAGTTCTCTAAACACCCATCCGCCCGTTTCGGTACACCCTGCAGCAACGCTCGTCATTGAACAGGATACGGATGCCGGGCAACCTGTTGGAAGGCATCACAATATGAATCGGGCACTTTCGCCGTCGGAAGGTTCTTCCGGTGAGTCGCGAATCGTATCCTCGTTGGGCACCGATTTCTGGCAATTCACCGATGAACCCATAACGGAAGGCTATATCTTCACCAGACACCGCCAAAACAGTTCCGGTGAAGTACCAAGCGTTGCCTTGGCCAACCGAGAAGGAACCCATAAGGGAACACACCTCCCGGGTCTTTTCAGTATTGATTCGGCGCTCATAGCCTACGCCGAGATTCCAACACAGAGTGTTCTGTTGGAGGAACTTCTTGGCCGCGATGTGTTAAGCGAGGGCACGTATGCCATGCTGTTGGTTCAAAGTATCAGGGGAGGAAGGCACGCGCTACAACAATATAAACGAAAACGGAGCGGGTTCAAAGGATTCGCACGAAAGTTGTTAGACGTGCCATTAGAAATCCTCTCTATTACAGAAGTTCACGATTCAATTGAACTGTAGTCAATTAATTAATTTTTGCAAGCCGCGCTTTCAAAGCGCACAAACGTATCTAAATCTTGTGGGCGTGCTTTCAAAGTGCGCAACATAAATTTCCAAAGGAGAATACAATGAATCCCAGAATTTTGGGTATTATCGGCGGTCTCGCCTTGGTCGTCGCGCTCCTATCCCCTTTTATGATGGGGAGTTCCAAAAAGGTTGAACAACTTTACCAAGCCGCTGAAGATTTGTATGGACAAGCGGATTATGAAGGCGCGATAGCCAAATATGACGAAGCCCTCGAAGAATCAACCAAACGTGGTGTGAAAACAGAAGTCATTGACAAGGATTTCGCTACTCTCGCCAACTATAAAATCGCAGTCAGCTATTCCCGGCTCGCCGAACAATCTGGCGATGTCAATCATTACGACACGGCACTTGAGTACATTGAGAAGGTTGCCCCGACAGCAACGATTGCCAAACACCAAGAAGGGTTAACCTACCTCTGGGGCCACATTCTCTACCGAACTGAGCAGTTTGAATTGGCTGAACCCAAATTCACGCAGCTGATTGAAAACTTCCCGAACAGCCTTTCCGTTGAGCATGCATGGTATGCTATCGGACAGCTCAACTATAAACTGCAAAACTACGAAGATTCCCGACGCGCCTTCAAAGAGGTTCTGGATGGTTTCCCGAATTCCGATTTTAAGGATGATGCCCAGCACCTCATTGCCCAGTCATTCCTCAACGAATCCAACTATGAGCAGGCGTATCAGGAATTTGATAAGATTGCTACCGAAGAGTTTAAGAACTATCCGCAGCTACAAGCGGAAGCGATGTATAAAGCCGCCTATAGCCTCAACCAACTCGGTAGAGACGATGAAGCCATCGGCCGCTATACCAACTTCATCACGCAGTTCCCTGAAAGTCAATTCGTCACGGCGGCGTATTTCGACCAGGGCGCGATTTACGCCCGACAGAAGGATTACGATAACGCACGCGTCAACTACGAGTTGGCACTGCAAAATACCGCCGACCGGACGCTCCAATCTGAAATTCAGTCCGCCATCGGACGTACTTACTACGACCAGGGTGACTATGAAAACGCGATTGTCGCCTACACCACCCTCCTTGAGGGATATCCGGAGAGCGACTTTATTGCGGAGGCAAAACTCGGTATCGCCGACGGCCAGTTCCGCCTGGAACGGTGGAGCGAAGCCAGCGCGGCATACGAGCGCGTCATTAACGAACACTCTGACGAAACCGAGTTCATCCCCTACTGCTCCTACCAGATTGGCGAAGCCTATTACAAACTGGGCACCAATGAGAAGCAGGCAGGCGAAATGGAACAGTCCATAGCAACCCTAGAACTCGCCTTGCAGTGGTATCAGAAAACCATTGACGAATTTCCCCAGGATGCAGTCGC
This sequence comes from uncultured Poribacteria bacterium, assembly GCA_958295855.1. GTDB lineage: Bacteria > Poribacteria > WGA-4E > WGA-4E > WGA-3G > CATQHH01. The sequence continues at coordinate 5,112,273 of OY282383.1, forward strand.
CCCACACGCCCTATACGGTGCTATATGGGCACTCAACGACCTCGGACGTCAGGAAGAGTTGGAAACCGTCGCGCGCGAGTTTATCGACAAGAACCGGAACGATAACGAGTTTGATATTCTCGCTGCCGAAGTACAACTCCGCTTCGCAGACATAAAGCGTACCGAATTTAAGCAGTACATTGAAGCCGCCGAAGAATACGCCAAATTGTGGGACTACCGGCCACTACCCAAGTTCCACCTCGTCAAACTGATGGGCAAGTTCTTTGAAGGCCGTTCCTACTACGAAGCCGCCAAACCGGAAGGGTATCAAGAAGGCGATGCAAACGCGAACTTTAATGAAAGATACCTCCAGAAATCTGTCGCAGCCTATCAAGAGGCCGTCGCCATGTTTAACGACGAAGCCTTCCTCCCTGGTGTCTTGGAAGAACGTTACGATGACTTCAGTGAACGCGGCGCGCAGGTAGAAGCTTGTGTCATGAACGAAGCCCTCTCCCACGAAATGCTCGGTAACTGGGAGCAAGCGCGCGACAGGTACGCGTCTATTCCGGAGACAAGCGAATACTACGAACGCGCCCTGCTGCTTGTCGCCAACAGCCATGTCAAGCAAGGTGATAAAGAGGGCGCCATTAGTTATTACAACTCTATCTTGGCTAAACTCGCCGATGCGGACAACCGTTCCTTGGCAGAGATTAAACTCGCCGACCTGCTCCGGGCAGAGAAACGGTTCGCAGAAGCCGCGGTTCAATACCAAGCGGTCGTGGATGGTAATCCTACCGGCGAATACGCTGACGATGCTCTCTACCTCGTCGGGCTGTGCTACTACCACGCGAGTGCAGAGGATGCGTCGCTCATCACACAATCTGAGACGGCCTTCCAGCGTGTCATTAGCGACTATGCAGAGAGCCCGAACGCTGTCGAAGCCTATTACGGCTTGGCACTCGCCTATCGCGATGCCGCCCAAAAACATGGCGACACCGAAAAATGGCCACGCGTGCTGCAAATCGCTGACGAAGCCAACGACAAATATGCCAGCAGTGACGATGAACTCGTGCTGCGGACACTCGGCCATATTGAGTTGATTAAAGCCACCGCGATTGAAAACACGAGCGAAGAGCCGGATGTCGACACATTGGTTGCCTCTCTCAAGCGAATTGTCAATAACACCGGCGCCCCCGAAGATGCACGCAGCCGCTCACAATTGAAAATCGGGCACACCTACTATGGTGCAAACCGCTACGAAGAGGCACTTGCAGAATACCTCACTTTTGTGCAAATGTTCCCCAAGAGTGAACTGGCACCGAATGCACAATACCAAGCGGCAGTCTGTCATTACCAAATCGCACAAGCTGCCGAAGATAAGGGTAGCAAACAGCTCAGCCTCCAAAACGCTGTCAGTGCCGCACAAAAAGTGGCAACCCTCACCTCCGATGCGGACAACCTGATTAGCGCAGGGTACACAGAAGGCTTAGCCAAACTGGGGTTAGATGACACCAAAGGTGCCGCCGACGCCTTCAAGAAGGTCACGGCGTTAGAAGGGAAAACCGAAAATGAAGCGCGGAAGACGCTCATCTTCCAAGCGCATTCGCGCCTCGCTGAACTCAACAGCACTCTCGGAAACTACGCTGCCGCGGTGCAAGAATATCAATATATTATTGAAAACACCGATGAGGCAGACCTGAAGGGACGCTCCTACTTCGCAATGGCGTTCGCGCAAGATGAACAACTTAAAGCCTACCAGGAAGCGTTGATGAACTATCAGAACGCTATCCAACTGACCGAAGATTCAGTCGTCAAAGCGCAATCCCATTATCGGATGGGCTTGATTTATCAGGAGCAACTCAAACAGCCCGATAAAGCCCTCGAGGCGTTCCAAACCTTAATTGCTGAACATAGCGGTTCCGCCAATGCAAGCGTTGCCTCTATGGTTTCGGACGCTGGCATCCGCCGTTCAACCCTCTACGTTGAATTGGGACGTTTGGATGAGGCTATCGCCGAAGCGGTTGAGGCACTTGACCGGACAAAATCGAACCCGACAGCGACCGTGGCGGAAAGAGCCGCTGCACAATACAACCTCGGATTCCTTTATTCCGACAAAGCGCGCGCCCTCTTCTCTAGCGAAGCGGGCACCGACCTGCAACCCTACATCGATGCAAGTCGGAACGCGGCAGGTGCGTTCTTTGAAGTGAGTACCATCGCTGCACCCGTTGAACAAGCGGATAAAGAGACCGTTATCCCTTATGTGCAGAATTCGTTGTTCCAAGCCGGGCAGATTTACTATTCTGTCGGCGTTGGCATCACGCTCCCTCAAGACCTCACCAGCTGTCTGGCACCCCTGACAACATTTGTGAGCTACGCTGATAAAGGGCTCTTCCCCAAATCAGACAACCTCACCAAGAACACGGAGACATCGCTGAATTATCTCGCCGCCGCCAACTTTGAACTCGGGCGGATACAGTTAGGGCAGGATGGCGAAATGTCTGAAAAAGCGGTAAATTACTTTATTGCCGCCGCAGATGTGTTCCGGGATATGGTGCGGCGCTATCCAAATGCTAAAGATGCCGCCTACTGGCAGTACCACGTCGGGGAATCCTACTACGCCGCGCAGCAATTTGAGAAAGCCATCGAGGAATACGATGAGGTCCGTACGGTGAACAAGGACCACAAGAGCGCGCCCGAATCGTTATACGCTATTTCCACTTGCTGCCAGCTGCTCTCCGAAGCCGCCGAAAAAGCCGGCGATGAAGCCACAAAACAACGGTGGTACGACCGGTTGTTTGCGGCAAACGAAACCCTCGCGGCCGAGTACCCCAATAGTCCTTACACTGCCGATGCACTTATTAACATCGGGAATAAGTATTACAACGCCGGTTCTGAACAGGAACTTGAACAAGCCGAACGCATCCGGCTCTATCAATTGGCAATTGAGAATTACCAAAAGGCAATGGATACCCCCGGCATTAGTAATGAGTCAAAAGGAACGGCACAAAGCTATCTCTACGATACAGCCAGCGCGCTGGCCTTTTACGAATACGACCTGGCGACGAATCTGCTGGATGAGGCAAAACTCAGCCGCGGTGAAGCGCAGAAGCCCGCCGTGGAAACCGCTATTGCTAAGTTCAACGAAATCATTTCCGTGTATCCGACGACCAGATACGCAGATCTCTGCCTTGTTCAGATAGGCGAAGCGTATATGGTGTTAGCCGCTAACGACGATATGTACTTCAATGACGCACTGGATTATTTTAACCTGCTGTGGGCAAAATATGAGACTGTTCCCCCTGTCGACACAAAAGTCGGGGATGCACTCGAGTACGCCATCAGCCAAATCCAGAAGATTCAGAACTATATGAAGTCAGAAAATCTGGAAATACGGGATGCCGCCGGTGGCGGTGGCGGTGGCGAATAACTGTCTTTCGCCCGTGCTCGCCTTTTTTCGTATACGATTCCTGTTTCACCCCGAGCACGGGTGCTAACATTAGAAACTTGGAAGGATGGAAGCCTGGAAGATTGGAGGTGCTAACCCCCTATTCTTCCAGCCAAGTCCTTCCACGTTTTTAACCTTCCTCATCTCTACGAACATTTTGCTTTCAGCAGTTGTAGGAGCGATGCCATAGAGCTCGCCCAACCTCTTACACCCCTAACCAAAGGAGCCTGCCAAAACAGTGTACGATGAATTAATAGCCCCACCGCGCGTCCTTCTCGGCCCAGGGCCCAGTGAAGCGAATGCGCGGGTACTCAAAGCCATGACAACCCCCATGCTGGGGTACTTAGATACCGAATTTGTCCATATCATGGATGACACGGTGGCACTGCTACGGCGTGTGTTTGGCACACAAAACCGGCTGACTTTACCTGTCTCCGGCACCGGCACCGCCGGCATGGAAGCCGCACTTGCCAACATCATTGAACCCGGAGACGCAGTGGTTGTCGGAATCAACGGCTACTTCGGCGAAAGAATAGCAGAGATTGCAAGAAGGTGCGGCGGCACCGTCACAACCCTGCACGCCGACTGGGGAACACCCCTTCCAGCGGAAAAAATGGCCGAAGCGATAGCGAAAACCGCGCCAAAGTTAGTCGCGCTTGTGCATGCCGAGACATCTACCGGTATCCTCCAACCGCTTGAGGACATCATTCAGATTGCCCATGAACATGATGCACTGTTTCTCGCAGACTGCGTTACCTCCCTCGGCGGGCAACCGGTGGACTTGGATGCACGTGGCATTGATATTGCTTACAGTTGTACCCAAAAATGCCTTGCCGCGCCACCGGGACTCTCACCTATCAGCTTCAGCGAACGCGCGGTTGCGGCAATTCGGCACCGAAAAACGCCAATCCAGAGCTTTTATCTCGATATGACGCTCCTCGAAAACTACTGGCACGGCTCTGCACGCCGCTATCATCACACCGTCTCCATGTCCCTCATCTATGCATTACGGGAAGCATTGCGCGTTGTATTGGAAGAAGGCACCTACGCCCGCTATAAGCGGCACGAAAACAATGCGCGCGCGCTGCTAGCAGGTGCAAAAGCCATCGGACTGGAACCAGCTGCAGCGGAAGGCTACCGTGCGCCGATGCTAACTACGTTACGCATTCCGGAAGGAATTGATGATGCGACTATTCGGAAACGTTTAATAGAGGACTATGGAATAGAAATCGGTGCCGGGTTAGGCATTTTTGCAGGCAAGGCCTGGAGAATCGGCTTGATGGGAGAATCTTCTAACGAACGGAACGTCATGCTCGTGCTCACTGCGTTGGAAAAACTGCTCATTGCGTTTGGGCATGCAGTTGAACCCGGTTCTGCGGTGCACGCTGCAGCGCAGGTTTATGCTGATAGGTGACCCGGAAAGATGTGCGTGTCTCCGACTTCCGCCGCATCTGTTTCGTATCATTGATTTCTGAGACAATAGTATCCGAGCAGAGAAATGAAATTGGGATTCGCAGACCTTTATGAGTGCGTAACAGATCCAAAGTCGGAAATTTTCTTGACTTTTACCCGCAATTAGGGTATAATATTAAAAGCTGCTTTTCTCGCTGTTTAAACAAGAAGCAGGTCCTTTTTTCAAAAATTCTCCTATACCTTAACGCCCCGTGCCGGGGAAGTCTTCACGACTTTTAACATAAAAGTCGTAACCGCCAATACTTTCAACACTCATGGAAAAAAAAGAACCTGATATTCAGCTGGAGCAGTGGAATCCTCCTGTTAAGGCATGGGGCCCTGTATATAAAGCGATTTTCCGCTCCTTTGGCATGATATGGACTGCGGGGAAAGTCGAAGCATCGGTGATTTTCCTGTTGATGCTCATCCAGGGTTTGTTACCGGTACTCATTCTCTACTTAAGTCGGGATATCATTGATACGGTCATCGCTATTTCAGATACGAACAATCAGAGTTTTCGGGATGTGGCTCCACTTTTAATTGCACTAGCACTTGCCACGATCGTCTTGCAAATAATAGGACCGATTTTCCTTTTGATGAAAAGCATCCTTGGCGATAAAATGCGTCGGCATGTGACACTCCTCGTGATGGAGACTGCCAATAGACATCCAGATATCGCACACTTTGAAGATCCAAAACTGCACGACCAACTCCAACAGGTTGGGCATATTGAACAAAGTAGTGCTGGCTTAGTTATTCATGCTTTTCAGGCTGGGAGCGATTTTTGGGGGTTGATTTCGGTTGCCCTCTTCCTGTCCTTATTTCATCCACTGGCACCGCTGCTGCTAATGCTTTGTGCATTACCCTACGCCCTGGCGCACTATAAGTACGCGAACCTCTTTGGAATTGCGCTTCAATTTCAAGCACCCGAAGCCAGAAAACTCGACTATTTCAGAAATCAGTTTCTCTCTCACGAAAACGCCAAAGATGTTCGTATTTTTGGGCTACACGATTTCTTTTTCGGAAAGTATCGGCACATCTTTAGACAGATTCTCGGCGTACTCTGGTCGGTCCGAAAGCGTGAGTTTCGTACGCTTTCACTCTATGCCTTATTGGGCGGTGCTGCTGTGTGTGCCGTTTATGTTGCCCTTTTTCGACAGACGATTCGCGGTGAGTTAAGTGTCGGTGAACTCACCGCCTACGCGGGTGCCACCCTCCTCATCTGGACAAGCATGAGCACTTCCCTCTTCAACTTCGCTTACATGCATCGCGTCGGGGGATTTTTAACCCACCTTTATGACTTTCTCAAAAGAAAGCCGGTCATTAAAATGGTACCCGAAGCATTCGCCAAACCGGCACCCCGTCCCTTTCAAAAAGGCATCGAATTTAGAAATGTCTCCTTTTCTTACCCCAACACAGACCGAAAGATTTTGGACGGTATCTCCTTGAACATTCACCCCGGGGAAACCGTCGCCATCGTTGGAAAAAACGGTGCTGGAAAAACAACCTTAGTCAAATTAATCACACGAATGTATGACCCGAGTGACGGAAACATTTATCTCGATAATGTTCCCATCCATCACTATAATCTTGACGATTTACGCGCCCAAATGAGCGTCGTCGATCAGGATTTTCTCAAATACCAACTTAGCGCACAGGAAAATATCGGACTCGGCAATGTTGATAGACTTTCTGAATTAGAACACATCAAAGCCGCAGCTCAAAAAGCAGGTGCCGATTTTATAGACGAACTCCCAAATGGATATCAAACCATACTCTCGCGTCAGTTTGAAGGCGGCACAGAACTCTCAGGTGGACAATGGCAAAAAATTGCAATCGCTCGAGCCCTCACCCGAGATGCCCAACTCCTCATCCTCGATGAACCCACCGCAGCCCTCGATGTCCGCAGTGAGCACGATATCTATGCTCGCTTTCAGGAATTAACGAAAGAGAAAACAACCGTATTGATTTCTCACCGAATGTCAACCGTTCGCATGGCGGAGCGACTCCTGGTGCTAGATGGTGGGAAATTGATCGAAGAAGGGACTCACGAGGAATTGATGAAAGATAACGGGTTATATGCCCGACTCTACACCCTCCAGGCGGAACATTACGATGTTTAAAAAACTACTTTCTTGGAAAACACGCATCGTCGATACCGTAAAAATGAGTCTGAAGAGCCTTGCCTTAGTCTGGCAGACTTCACCCAAACTGACCATTTTTATGTTGCTGTCTCTTGTTATTTCCAGCAGCCTCTCCGCGATTGCCGCCTTGCTGCTCAAGCGACTCGTCAACGACGTGGTAGCCATCGTGAAGACCGGAAACCCGCTGGAGACTACAACCGTCTTTCTCGGCATCGGCTGTATCCTCTGTAACATTCTCCCTTTCATTCTGGAGCCAGCAACAGGGGCAATCCGTAGCACGCTCTCAGATTTGCTTATCGCCGACATAGACAAAAACGTCATGAAGAAGGCATCGCAACTTACCGGACTGGCATACTTTGATGAAAGCCAATTTTACGATCGACTCCGATTTCTCCAAGAAAACACAACGCTCCCCGAAGCCACACTCTGGCTGCTGTTATCCACCCTTAGCAACGGAATTACACTCATAACCCTCTTGTTTTTGACGGCAACAATCAGCCCTTTTATCCCCTTTGCAATGCTCCTTGTCGCTTTACCTCACCTCTGCGCTGAATATCAACATCACAAACACGCCCACGACACCACCTGGGATCAAATGCCGGAATCCCGTCAATTGTCATACTACCACGGCCTCCTTTTTAATATCAAGAGCGTAAAAGAGATTAAACTCTTTAACGTCGGGGCTTACTTTATCAACCGGTATCGCGATTTTTTTGACACGGTCTTCAAACGTGTCCTGTCCGTCAAAATCTCACACACCAAGAGCACCGTGCTTTTTACACTCTTACATGGAATCGGACTCACATTCCTGTACATCTACGTCGTGCTGATTTCGCTCCAAGGGAAAATTACCGTCGGGGACGTAGCAATGTACTTTTCCATTGTGGCTGGATTGCAGCGGACTTTCTGGGGGCTCACCGTGATGGCTGGGCAACTGATCGGTTCCACAATCGATTTTCATACTTTCTGGTCCTTCTTCGAGCTGGTGCCTACGCTGAAAACTGCCGAGTCACCCCAGGCGTTTTCTCGCATTAACCGAGCCGTTGAGTTTCGGAACGTCTCTTTCCGCTATCCAGGGCGTGAGAACACCGTGTTCAGCAACGTCTCCTTCTCAATAAACGCGGGAGAGACGCTTGCCATCGTTGGCGAAAACGGTGCCGGCAAAACGACGCTGATAAAACTCCTCTGCCGTTTTTATGAGCCAACAGCAGGGCAGATATTCATTGATGATGTCCCCTTACATCAGTATCGCCTTGAGAGTTTACGCCAGAAAATTGCCCCGGTCTTTCAGGACTTTTCACACTTTTTCCTGACTGCGGGAGAAAACATCGGGATGGGAAATGTGGAGCAGATTAACAACGAGCCCGCTGTGATTCAGGCTGCCGAGCAAGGGCAAGCAGATACCGTCGTTTCACAACTGTCTGAAGGCTACCAAACCTTGCTCGGACGGCATTTTGACGGCGGCACCGATTTATCCGGCGGAGAGTGGCAGAGAATCGCCATCTCGCGTGCCTTTATGAGAGACTCACAAATCTTAATCCTCGATGAGCCCACAGCCGCACTCGATGCAGAATCCGAATACGCGCTCTTTCAACGGTTCAAAATGCTCACGCAAGGTGTAACAACGTTGTTAATCTCCCATCGCTTCTCGACAGTCCGTATGGCAGACAGGATTCTCGTCATTGACGAAGGGAAAATTATCGAGGAAGGCACCCACGAACAACTGATGAACAAAGGTGGTGTGTATGCAACACTCTATCGAATGCAGTCAGAAAAGTACCAGTCATAGCACTCACCTTTTATCACGCTTCACGCCAAGACCTCCGCCTTTAGGCGGTGGGCAAGTTGCAGTGGCGTAACATCTAATCAAACCTTGACAAACGTAGTCAAATCTGTCAGGTTAACTTCCTTGACATCTTTGATAGAGAGATGCTATAATAGTGTTATCGTGTAAGGGCGGAGAGTGTTAACTTCAGCCTCCCGCTGTTGTCTCCGCCCACTTTCATTAACACGGAAGCAAGGAATTGAACATGTCTCTGCGAACGCAGAAGATTCAACTCGACCCAAATAACAAGCAGGCGACGGCTATGGCTCAGCACTGCGGTTACGCCCGTGTTGCCTACAATGCCGCTCTGTCTTCATTCAAGAGCGGATTAGACGATGGTAACTGGAAGACGCTTTACGACATCAAAAAGGAATTCAACACCCGTAAGCGGGACATCTTTCCTTGGTGCCACGAGATGAGTCAAAATGCTAGCAAGAATGCTATTCATCATTTTAGCGATGCAGTGAAAAGATGGAAAAGCGGTCAGAACCGATTCCCCGTGCCGAAGAACCGAAGTGGTAAACAGAGTTACCAAGCGGAGTAAAGGTATAAACCCTGCAAAGCAGGGCAAATACCATTAGGCACGAATTCAGTTCGCGTGGAACGGAAGAGCGTCCAACTGCCTGTCATCGGATGGGTGCGGATGACGGAGGAGTTGCGATGGACAGGCGATATCGGCAGAGTCGTCGTCTCCCGTAAAGATGACAAGTGGTTCGTATCTATTTTGGTTCGCACTGATGAGGAGAATACGATGGTGCAGATGCCACTGATTGATGACCGCCTGCCTGTAGGCGTTGACGTGGGTATCAATACGCTGGCAACGCTATCCGATGGCACAAAGTATGAAAACCGCAGGCCGCTGAAGGTTTACCTACGGAAGTTGAGGCGTGCTGGGCGAATGCTGTCACGGAAGACGAGGTTCTCAAGTAACTGGCACAAAGCCCGTAAACGGCTTGCCTGCATTCATTATAGAATCTCCTGCATCAGAGAGGATAGTCATCATAAAGCAAGCACCAGCATCGTTCGGAAAGCATCGGCTATTGGTATAGAGACGTTGAACGTCAGGGGTATGCTAAAGAACAAGAAACTGGCAAAGCACATAGCAGACGCTGCCCTGTCCCGCTTTTTGACGATGATAAAGTATAAAGCGGAGCGGCGTGGTATCCCCGTCACGGAGGCTACCATGTTCTTTGCTAGTAGCAAGACGTGCAGCTCATGTGGGCACAAAAAGACGGAACTTGACCTCTCTGAACGCACCTACCACTGCGGTGAGTGTGGTTTCACGTGCGATCGCGATGTCAACGCAGCAATCAACCTTTGCCCGTCATAACAACCGTGTCGCCTCCAGCTCGGAGGAGACGTAAAACGCCTCTGGAGTTCGTGTAAGCCCTACGCTGGTAGGCAGTGAGTGTTGAATGAGGAAGTGTGGCAACTGATGGGAGAACCTGTTAGATTTGAACAGGTTTGATCAGATATGTATAAGTCCCACAGAACGGCACTATCACATTTATGAAACTTCGTGATGCTATCACCGCGGGTGTAAAGCCCCTCGCACAAAATAGACTCCGTGCCGGATTGTCCATTCTCGGCATTTTCATCGGGATTGCGGGTGTGCTGTGCATGATTGCCATCGGCGATGGTGGGAAAAAACTCATCGCCGAAGACATCGAAAAACTTGGCGGGGCAAATCAGTTCACACTCTGGACGCGCACATCCATTTTCAAACGCGGACGGCTCGTCCGCACCACCGAACGATACACCCTTGAGGACGCTTATGCGATTGAGGCAGAATGCCCCGAAGTCCTATATGTCTTGCCTAATTTTGAAGATTTTGAAATCTTGGTTACCAGCCGAGAGGGGAATCAAGCCAGGGCTCTTTTAGAAAGTGTTACTGCAAACTATGCACTCGGCATGAGTTGGGAACTACAGGCCGGCAGATTTCTCTCCGATAATGATATAGAGACCGCCGCGCAGGTCTGCGTCTTGGGTGCCGACACCGCCAATGAGTTGTTTGGAGAAACGTCTCCACTCGGGCAAGAGGTAAAGGTCCGGTATCATTGGCGGAAGCCAGTGCGGATGCGCGTTGTGGGGGTGATGAAACCAAAAGGCCGTAGCCTCACCTGGGAGTATTCCTTGGATGATGCCATCTGTGTCCCCTTGACAACATATCAACAACGGCTTACAGGCGAGCGCCACGTTGAATATTTGATTGTCTTTTTTGAAAAGGGTGCCGATGTTAACAGTATCATCGTTTCTATTAAGGATATCCTGCGTAAAAGACACCGGGGGCAGGATGACTTTATCGCGCACTATATACCGAAACTGACGTTCGGGCGACTGGAGCACATCCAAAGGGTGGTAAAAATCGCCTTGGGCAGCATTGCTGGTTTCTCGTTGTTCGTCAGCGGCATCGGCATCATGAATATCTGTCTCGTCTCTGTCGGTGAAAAGACACGGGAGATAGGTTTACGGCTTGCGGTGGGTGCGAAACGGATTGACATCTTCTGGCAGTTTTTGACAGAATCGATGTGCCTCTGTTTCTGCGGTGGGGTGCTCGGCATCGCGGGCGGTTGGGTTGCAGCGCACGGCATGGCACGGCTTGCGGTGCGGATTGTGCCAATTGTGGATGTGTGGCCCGTCGTGTTATCCTTACCGTGGATACTGACTTCTGTTATTTTCTCGATTGTTCTGGGCGTGGGGTTCGGTATCTATCCTGCGATGCGGGCGGCGCGGTTTTCACCTGTCGACGCACTCCGGACTGAGAATTAACATTTACAAAGCGAGTTCGATTTGATGCCTCAAGAAACGCATGTGTTATTTTTGAGATGCCACAAGCACGCCGTGCTATCCTTACTACCACTTGCGAGCCGCTGCCCGTCGGGACTGAAGGCTACACTATTGACAGGTGCTGTATGCCCAATGATTGTCATACATTGTTCACCTGTCGCTGCATGCCAGAGGCAGATAGTCCCATCCCCCGCCCCACTTGCGAGCCGCTGCCCATCAGGACTGAAGGCTACGCTATTGACAGAACTTGTATGCCCAATGAAGGTTTTCTTGCATTCACCCGTGACAACATCCCATAAGCGGACAGTCTTGTCCCTCGCCCCACTTGCGAGCCGCTGCCCATCAGGACTGAAGGCTACGCTATTGACAGAACTTGTATGCCCAATGAAGGTTTTCTTGCATTCACCCGTGACAATATCCCATAAGCGGATGACGTTCCCACTATTTCCACTTGCTAAGGTTTTTCCATCACTGCTGAACACAACGTCGAAGATATTCTCTGTATCCGCTATGAGGGATTTCAACTTCTCACCCGTTGCTACGTCCCATAGGTAGAGATTACCGTCCTCACTTCCACTTGCGAGTATTTTGCTATCAATACTGAATGCAACACTATTCACCCAATGTAACGCTTGACTACTATTTTCCCGCATTGTTTTGAGTTGTTCACCCGTGTCGGCATCCCAGAGGCAGATAGTCTCACGTTCGTTTATCCCACCTGCGATGATTCGTCCATCGGGGCTGAAGGCTACGCTATTGATATCCGCAGTGAAATTTCCCCCTATATCCACCCAGAGCATTTTCTTTTCTTGTCCTGTGATAACATCCCAGAGTCGGATGGTGTTGTTCTTGTCAGTTGCGAGTGTTGCTCCATCGGGACTGAAGGCTACGCTATAGACTCCTCTCTTAGAACTTTCAATGGTGATATGAGGTAGATGTTCAGTGTAGGGCGTTTTCATTTTTTCGTTTTTTCGTTCTTTCGTTAATTCAGTTTCTGCTCCGCTTTTTCCGTTGTCAAAAGCGGGTTTCTGATTAGTGATTAAGCGTATTCCCTGTGAATTAGGTTTTAAGAGTGCTGGGAATAAGAGGCGGTTTTTTCACTTTTTAACGATTTTTCGTTAATTCAGTTTCTGCTCCGCTTTTTCCGTTGTCAAATTTTCGTTAATTCAGTTTCTGCTCCGCTTTTTCCGTTGTCAAATTTTCGTTAATTCAGTTTCTGCTCCGCTTTTTCCGTTGTCAAAAGCGGGTTTCTGATTAGTGATTAAGCGTATTCCCTGTGAATTAGGTTTTAAGAGTGCAACGTTGATTTGGCGAAGTTAGCAGTGTAACTGCCAACCCATTGGGCAGGTGGTTATTATACTATTGCCGATTAATATATTCGCTTATGACAGTTTTGGGTAAGCCGTGGTATGCTATCTTGAAACATCCCTAACGGGGATAGATGAAATTCATTTTCCGTATTAGATTTGAAAATCGCGTCAAAGGCTTTTTATGTAACTACATTCAAGTTACTCCCACTCAATGGTACTCGGCGGTTTTGAACTAATATCATAGACAACGCGGTTAATGCCTTGCACCTCATTGATGATACGATTGGAGATTTTTGCCAAAACCTCGTCAGGGAGTCTTGCCCAGTCTGCTGTCATCGCATCGCTGCTGGTGACAGCACGCAGTGCAACTGCATTCTCATAGGTTCGCTCATCCCCCATTACGCCGACACTCTGGACAGGCAGCAATACCGCCAATGCCTGCCAAATGTCGTCGTACAATCCCGCCGCTTTAATTTCAGAGATAAAAATTGCATCGGCTAATCGGAGTACATCCAGCCGCTCACGCGTCACCTCACCGAGGATGCGGACTGCCAGTCCTGGTCCGGGAAAAGGATGTCTTCCAAGTACATGGGGCGGCACGTTTAGTTCCGCGCCAACAGCCCGAACCTCATCCTTAAAAAGTTCTCGGAACGGTTCAATCAGTTCAAACGGCATGTTGGGGGGAAGGCCCCCGACATTGTGGTGCGTCTTAATCGTAGCAGACGGTCCCTTTACCGATACACTTTCTATGACATCCGGATAGAGTGTGCCTTGGGCAAGAAAGCGGCAATGTCCGATGTCCCTCAGCTTCGCCTTAAAGGTTTCAATAAACTGCGCGCCAATTACTTTTCGCTTCTGTTCCGGGTCGACAACATCTGTCAAAGCGTTCAAAAAAGGTTCAGCCGCATCAACAAATACAAGATGCATGCCGAGTTCCTGGCATGTTGCCCGGATCTGTTGCGGTTCGTTTTTACGGAGGAGCCCATTGTCGACGAAAACCGGCACCAGTGCGTCGCCTATCGCCTGATGGAGTAGCTTGGCCAGCACCATTGAATCAATCCCCCCGCTAACTGCACACAAGACTCGTTCGTCCCCCACCGTATTCTGAATCTGCTCTACAGCGCGTGCGATAAAGGCCTGCATTGTCCACGTGTCGCGACACCCACAGATGTCTCGCGTGAAGTTGCGTAAAATCCGGTCGGCATCCTGCGTATGCTCAACTTCAGGATGAAATTGTAAGCCGTAAAAGGCTCGCTCCGAATCTGCCATGGCGGCAATAGGGGAATTCAGTGTATGCGCCATCGCATGGAATCCCACAGGGAGTCTGTCAATTCTATCGCCGTGACTCATCCATGCAGAGAACCGCGGCGGCAGTCCAGCCAATAGAGGTTCATCGATATCATCTATCTGAAGGGATGCATGTCCGTACTCCCGTTCGGTTGCTGGGTGAACTTTTCCACCTTCTAAGGTATGTGCGATGAGCTGCATGCCATAGCAGATGCCTAAGACTGGGATGCCTAATGTGAAGAACGTTGGTGCTATCTTTGGCGCATCGGTTTCATAAACACTCGCGGGTCCCCCGCTCAGAATAATCCCCTTTGGGGCAAACGCAGCTATCCGGTCAAGCGGTAACGTATAGGGATGAATTTCACAGTAAACGTCTTGTTCCCGGATGCGCCGGGCGATCAGCTGCGTATACTGCGAGCCAAAGTCCAAAATGAGAATAGCGTCCTGCTGTTTCTGCATCAGGCGATTGGACTCACCGGGGCTCGAGCCCCCATCGCCTGCCTGATGTGGGCTTACAACCCTATTGGTTTCGTTTTCTGTTTTTGTGTTCCTGGTGTAAATCATGTTGGCTAAATCAGGTTTTCGTCTTTTCACCTTAAAACGCTATCCTAACGTGAGTTCGTCCTTAGCGCGTAGGTTGGGTTGAGCGCGGCGCGGCATCGGGGTTACAAACCCCTCCTAATAAAGCGTCATTGTGATGGCTCACAATCAATAATCTCGCCAGTCTGTGGCTCAAAAATCACGCCATAGTACCCTGGGGGCGCGAAATCCACATCACTCCACATAGCCAAGCCGGTGTTTGCGTCCTCTAAATAGTAGCATCCACGGTGCGGATGCCCCTGTGCGCAAATCGTGCGTACATGGTAACAATGGTTGTGGAACTGGATGGTATTTCCGTAAATGATAATATATCTGTCACCAAACAGATTCAGCGCAATCTGATTGATGACATAAGGTTTGTTATTACCCACGGGCATCGGATTCTCGGACAGAGGCATGAACACTGGCCGAACTATGGGACACTATAAGATGTAAGGATGGAAGGATGGAGTACCACACCCCAATCTTTCACGCTTTCACGCTTCAGCCACACTTTTTTCCACTCTGGGCGTAGCGGTTTTAAGGATGTGTCCTTATAATTATATCAATTCTACGATTCTGCTCCTGTTTGTACTCTCCTTCTGTGACGATAGGTTGCGTTTCCCCTAAGCCGACAGCAGTCAACCGTTTTTCGTCCACACCGCCTTCCGAAACAAGAAACTCCATAACGGACTGTGCGCGGCCTTTACTGATATGTTCATTAACGCCAGCAGCTCCCACTGCATCTGTATGCGCCTCAATTCGGACAGCGTAGTTGATGAAAGCTTCCTGTTGCAGAATCTTTGCCAATCGCGCAAAAGTAGGAAAAAAATCTTTTTTGAGTTCGGTGCTGGTGAATGCAAAGAGGTTTCCGCTGATGCGGATGAGTACCCCATGGTTCCGCTCAAGGACCGCTGAAACTTTCGGCATCTGCCTTGCTACGCGGAGCAAATTCGCCTTCACCGATGTCATTTGTTGAACTTTTTCAACAGCCCGTTGGAGGTAATCGCTACTTTGCCATGCCGCCTCAATCGCGGCCTGATAGTCCTTAGCTGCCAAAGCTGCCTGGGCGGCTTCATAAGCGGAATTTGCCAGGTTATACAGTTGGGATTCCAGTTGAGGCACCTGCGTTTTCGCCTGTTCTGCTAACCTTTCTTTAACTGCATTCACATTCTGTTGTGCTTGGGCTGCCTGTTCATCCACTTCGCGCTTTACACGTTGACGGTATTCAATTACCTCAGCAGTTGCAGCTGCCTTTTCTGCGGTTCGTCGCGCTTGTTGTGCGAAAGGGTATGCCTGCTCGTAATGGTTCGCCGCCAATTCCTTATTTGCCCTATTCAGTTGCGCGCTCGCTTCCTGTAATTGCTGTGGTGCATGCTGGCTGGCATTAAGGTATTGCGCACGCTGGATAATTAATTCTGCTTGGGCAATAGCAATTTGTGCTTTCATTTTTGCCTCAGTCTCGATTTTCAGTTGCTGCGTTGCCAGTTCGTAAAGGCTATTTACCTGTTTCTGCGCCTCAAGGGCAGCGTTTTCTGCTTCGGTAAACTCCTTGCGTTCTACGCGGTTCGTCGCGAAGGCAATCGCTGCTTGTGCACGTTCGTAGTTGGCAGTACCTTCAATAGCAGGATAGATTTGCGCAGCAATATTGGCAAGTAATTCTGCACTTGATATTGTCCCACGAAGCTCCGCTTGTCGCAGGGACGCTGTTAATTCGGTAATATCGGTTGTGAGTGTCCCCGCCTGTTGTTCGCCTTTTTCAACTGCTCTCAAAGCGTGCGCGAGCTGCTCCTCGGTAATTGCATGGCGGGTTCGGGCAATTTCCAGTTCATGCTCATGTTCCTTTATGATTTCCTGATATGTTTGTTCGCGGACGTTAACGAACTGTTGCCTGGCCAGGTGTTGTCGAGCTTTCGCGCCTGCTACCTGCGCGACCAGCTCTGCCTGATACGCGAACTCTGCACTTTGGGCGATGGCTCCATTTTCCTGTGAGTTTCGAGCGAGGGCTAATAGCTTAACAGCGCGTCCGAATTCCTCAGTGGCCAAGGGCTCTGCGTTCAATTCCGCTGCGTTGGTAATCGCACGTTGGGCACCTTGGAGCTGTGTCTCCAGCATCACGCCATCAATCTTAGGGGCAGCACATCCGAAGCCCGTTAGCCAAGCAAATAAGAGTAGGCATCCATAAAATCTCATGAGTCACCCTTGCTATAAACATATTAGTCCTAACGCACCAAAGCGGAGGGCTCTGTCTCCAAGGCAATGTCCTAGTATTCCGCCATTCACTTCCGAACCTTCATCTTAATGCCACTTGTCCAGAACTTAGTGAAGATTAGAAAGTGCGCCTATCGCTCGTTCAAGGCTTCAAGTTCGGCTTTAACAGTGTCGAGCCTCTGGCGCACCTCAGCAACGCGTTGTAGGCTCATTTTTAACTGTGCTTGTGCTTCTTGAACAAGTGCTTCTTGTCGTATTGCTAGGGCAGTCTCTCTCGCGATGCGTGCGTGAAGGTATGCCCTGAGGCTCAATCGGTACGCCCGTTCGGCAGCCCCGGCTTCCATCGCCGTTTGTGCACCGGTGAGCATTTCCTGAGCTGTTTGCCATGTCGTCAGTGCGGTTTCCTCTGCCCCGGCCTCCGTTGCCGCAGTGAGTGTCACTTGGGCGTTCTCCATCGTCTCTACGGCGAGTTGCTTTAACCTTCCGCCACACCCCAACAGAACGGTTAGGGCGATGAGGCTAACCATCCATTTCACGGGCTATTCCTCCATCATCTGTTTTTGTAACCGGGTTGCCAAACCTAAAATGTCTTACGGCCGTCAAACACGGGAACTCCGGGTGATAACGCCCGAACGTTCGGCTGCGCATCAAAACCAAACCTTAACCGCCGCCTTCTCCAAAGACACAGCAAGACTACCGACTTACGCGGTGAAAAAGGTTCCGGAGCTGGCGGCAGCACCGGGCCTATGGCTCGCTGGCGCGAAGTTCTTCGGTGCAAACACCCCAGAAACAACTTGGGATGCTGTGCGCGAGCCCCCAGTATTGCGTATTATTCAAAAAGTCGCAAGACATCATAAGAAAAGCCCTTGACGACATCTTCTCCGGTGAGCCTATCTACGTCTGTGAGAAGTGTGAAGTCTTTGCCGGGGCGATATACCTCCACGGTTTTCAGCACCGGGTTAACCACCCAAACCAGCCGGGTGCCGGCCTCAAGATAAGCGAGGACTTTCTCCGAAACCCGCGCCTGTTTATCTGAAGGGGAGACTACCTCCACGGCCACATCTGGCGGCACAGGAGAACCCTTGCTCCTGTCCTCCGGCAAACGCTCCATTGAGACAAAGGCGACATCTGGCACCAGCACTTGGGTTCCCACCCGGAAACCTGTATCCGATGTGTAGACGCGTCCCAATTGATTTTCACGAACGTGCATGCCTAACTGCACGACAAGGTTAGTGCTAATATCTCCATGTTCCATTGAGGTAGGCGACATTTGCACGACTTCTCCTTTCAGGTATTCATACCCTTCCAAGCCGCTTTCAAGAAATTCCTCCAGCGTCATCGTGATGTGTCCGGGAGGCGGCATTTCTTGCGCGAACGGGTGAAGTTCGGGTGAATTCATCCTTTCGTTCCTCCTGAAGATAGCGACAGCGTTGCTGAGTTGTTTTTTTTCGCGCCCTTCCCAAAGTCAGCGCGAACCGCTATAAGCCGTTTTTTCTCCACGCTTCATGAGTATGCGCTCATTTACGCCAAAGACGAGAAAAGGATTAAAGAAGATTTCCGCTTTGAAACGACTGACGAAATTGAAAAGGAATCTTTTGTCCGAATAATACGACGAACATGAGTGATATACTCCCCCAGCTGAAGCAGTGGGGAAACCTCTTACCCCGTGCCAGCAAGGTGGATTGTGGTATCAACAAGGGGTGCTCGCCGAGGCGAGTCTTATACCCTCTCCGCCAAAGGTTGATATCCCAACCTTAAGAATGTTTATTGCCGCATTCACATCTCTATCATGCAGGGTTTTACACACATGACAATACCACTCCCGGTCTTTGAGTTCCAGAAACATCACACGCTGTCCACAGTTGTGGCAAAAAGGTATTAGCCCTGCTTTGCAGGGATAAATACCGATTCGGTGTGGTAGGCTCCCAACGTCCGATGGTTTCCACACGCTTGCATCGTTTGTATGCCTGCCACCGTATCTTTTTCATGAACTCACCGAAGCCGAGGTCAGAGATTTTCTTCCCCCAGAGACGTTTCATACCTTTGAGATTCAAATCCTCAAAGAAACACACGTCAAACAGACGGACAAGTGCCAATGCCAGTTTCCAGTGATGATCTTCACGTTGCCTCGTGATCTTGCGGTGTGTTCGGGCGTAGTGTTTGCGTGCGCGTTCACGATTGTGACTACCGCGCTTTTTTCGCGACAACGCTCGATTCGCTTTTGCAACCTTGGCAGCAGACTGTTTGTAGAATTGTGGCGACTCATATTTCTTACCATCGGAACAAGTGAGAAAGGTTTTGAGACCGAAATCGAACCCAGCAGCCTGACCCATCTTCGGTTCGGGACTCAAACCTTCGTCATCTGTCACGATGGACAGATACCAATCGCCCAGTGTGTCACGTTTGACTGTCACGCGTTTGACGTTGCCTTCGAGGGGACGGTGCAGCCAAAAGCGATACCAGCGTTTATTGAGACGTATTTTGGCAACAGGCACACGTCTTTTGTCACACAATTTTTCAGAGACGGTTTCTATTTTGACATGGGTACCATCAAACGTCATGGAGCGATATTTACGCCAACCTTTGAATTTCGGGGGACGCTTCGCCCGGCGCTCAAAGAAGTTGATGTAACCACGTTCAATGCGTTTCAGGCACTCCTGCAGTGCCCAAGAGTACGGTTTTTTCCAGTGGGAGTATTTCGGGAGACGTTTCAACTTCGTCAGGTGCTTGGCGAGGCGATAGTAATTCGCGCGTTTGTAACCTTCACACTTTCCGTAGATACGATAGTGCCTACGGGACAGAGCAATGAAGTGGTTATGCACCTGACTGATGAGACGCGTGTTAGACATCAAGTGTCTATTACGCTTATGAGATTGTATTTTGTATTTAAAGGTTCGCATTGTTTGCTCCAGCATTGTTCCCGACAGCATGCGGCTTTGGTAGTGACCGCGCCTTGCGACGCGGATGATGTTCACTACCAACAATGCTGTGAGTATTATACACTATTTTGCAAAGTCATGCAAATGAAAGGTATTCTTCACTATTTTCAAGCCGTTTACCACTATCAAAGATAGTGGTGACTGCCTGTGGTGAATACCTTTTTTGCGTTTTCTACAGCCCCACGCTGAAGCATGGGGTTTTGAAAACGGGGAGTTGATAAAAAAGCCCCGCTCGGCCGGCACAACTTTGCGCCCAAGGCGAGGCTTTCTTTTCAATGTGGACTGGGCAATATGGACTAAGCTACGCTTTATATCAATCTGCCCTAGTATTCAGGACGCTCGATATAGACACTCACCTTCCGGCGATATTTGTCTTTTCGCTCAAACCACACATACCCATCAATTTTTGAGAAAAGCGTATAATCTCTTCCTACACCGACGTTATTGCCGGCGTGCAAATGGGTTCCACGCTGTCGAACGAGGATGCTCCCAGCGGTGACATAGTTTCCCGAAAATCGTTTGGCTCCGAGTCGTTTTCCGATGCTGTCACGTCCGTTCCGGGTGCTTCCTCCGCCTTTCTTATGTGCCATTGGTCTCTCCCTCCTCCGCGCCAATCGCGGTAATTTTCACGCGTGTAAACGATTGCCGGTGCCCTAATTTGCGCTTATATCCCTTACGCCGTTTCGATTTGAACACAATCATCTTTTTCGCGCGTGCTTGTTGAATCACCTCGCCTGCAACTGAAGTATTCTCAAGATACGGCGAGCCTGCTTGCAATTGGCCATCATCATCAACAACAGCCAAAACGGATGGGAAGGTGACGGTATCGCCTACAGCGGCATCCAATTTTTCAACATCGAGGAGAGTTCCAATTTCCACGCGATGCTGTTTCCCTCCGCTCGCAAATACTGCATACATTTTTAATCATCACTCCTTTCTCATCAAAATTATACCGCAAAAACGCGCCAATGTCAATTTAGATTTCGTCTGCCTTCAAATATTCAGCGAGACTCGTGTTTAGACATCTACATTTTTCGGAAAAACGCGGGTTAATCTAAAAACAGTTCTTCCCTATTGCCGACAAAGATTCGGTAATCTTCAAGGTGCAGGTCGGCATCAGGTTCCAGGGTCAATTCCAGCTTCAACGAACGCTGTAACTCGTGCAATTTATTAACCATCTGTGACTTCAGATGCGAAATAACATGGTCGTTGGCGATAATTCGCAATTCGGAATTCTGGGTTTGGCGGTGCGCCATTTTTACCGCGCGGAACAACTGAATGGCAACGGTTTCAATTGACAGCACGGTGCCATGCCCATCACAATAGGGGCACTGCTCCATAAGTAAGGTAGACAGACTGGGGCGGGTGCGTTGGCGCGTCATTTCCACGAGTCCCAAATCTGAAAAATGGAGGATATTGGTGCGTGCCCTGTCTTTGCGGAGTGCATCCTGTAGCATTTTAAAAACGCGTTTTCGGTGCGATGCCTCTTCCATATCAATGAAATCAACGACAATGATTCCGCCGAGGTCTCGCAATTGAATTTGGCGAACGACTTCCTCAACGGCTTCAAGGTTGGCGCTCAAGATCGTATTATCTGGATCGGATTTTCCGACGAATTTCCCGGTGTTCACATCAATAGAAACCATGGCTTCTGTCTGTTGGATAATAATGTGTCCGCCACATTTAAGCCAAATCTTCTCACTGAGTGCATCCTTCAGGGCGCGCTCCACACCGTATGCGTCAAATAGGGCGGTATTGTCCTTATAGAGTGACACCCGGGGCCGTAAGTTCGGCATAACAGATGAGACGTAGTCCATGGTTTCCTGATAGCCGGCCTGTGAATCAATTAGGAGCTGCTTCACATCCTTAGTGAACATATCTCGGACAATTCTGTTGGTAAAACTCAGATCTTCACTGACCAAACTGGGGGCGGGTTTTCGCTTTGCGCGGTTACAGGTCTGCTTCCACTGGTCGATTAGGTACCTGATTTCGGCTGTGAATTCAGTTTCGTTCAAGCCTTCAGCGGCGGTGCGGATAATAAATCCGCCTTCAACATCCGCTTTGACTGCCTGTGCCATGTTGCGCAATCTATCCCGCTCACTAGCGGACTCAATTCGGCGTGAAACACCGATATTGGATGAATTAGGCATATAGACGACATAGCGTCCGGGCAATGTGATGTTACTTGTCACGCGCGCGCCCTTGCTTCCGATTGGTTCCTTCCCGACTTGCACAAGGAGTTCCTGCTTTTTCGAGATGAGGTCGCTTATCAAAAACGGGAACCCGCGTCCGCCGCGTGACTGTTTGCGCCGCTTTGCCTTCAAATCCAATACCGCTGCAGCCTTCGCAGATTTTCCATTCCCGTTTCCATTTTCGTCTTCGTCTCCATTGCCAATATCGTATCTCAGATCCGAAATATGAAGAAATGCGTGCCGCTCTAAACCAATATCGACGAAGGCTACCTGCATCCCCGGTAAGACGTTCGCCACTCGCCCTTTGTAGAGGTTCCCTAAGGTCTGCGTAGCTGCTTTCCGTTCAATGTAAATTTCATTCAGCACTCCCTTTTCAAGCACCGCACAGCGTGTTTCATACTCATCATCAGAAATAAGTATCTCCTTTTCCATTATTACCTCCTATCGCGCCTTTTTTCCAAAAGGCGCCTCGGTTAATCCTGTCATATTAAAAATTGGCAGCCCCGTAAAAAACATTGAGAGCCTTGAGGCCTCGCGAATAGAGGTTCCGCCTACAGATGTTCTCTCTCTCCGCCAGAGATTACACCCAGAGCTAGCGGTTCGTTCGCGGCTCTATGTTTTCAAGGATATTAGGGCTGTTAGCGCGTTAGCCTCGCAAAAGGCATGTGCATCATAGCACAGGATGCCTCAGCAAAAAGTGCGAGTGTGCGGTTGCCCGTCCAGTGGGAGTGGATACTAGAGAAGCGGGCTATCTGCGCCGCGGGGTTAGCGTTACGACAGGCGTTATCAGTTCACCCATCGAAATGCCGCCGTGCTGAAACCCTCCTTGAAACTGCCGTTTATACTTATAAAAATCGTTCGGATAGACGAAATAGTAATCGTCTTTCGCGAGAATATAATCCTTGCTTGCGTTTTCCGCTGGAAGCCTATACTCCTGCGGGTTCCGGAGATAGACAGCTTGGTTCTTCTCGCACCCCAGGTTCGCACCAATTTTAAACCGGAGGCTAGTGGTAGTCTCTCGATTGCCACGAGCGCGGGTAGCTCGGTTACAAAAGACTGAACCGTGATCGCTTGTGAGAACCACAGTGGCACCTTGTGCGGCAACCATGCGCAAAATATCGAAAAGCACCGAATGCGAAAACCATGAACGTGCCAAGGCGCGGAACGCGGATTCATCTGGCGCAAGCTGCTGTAGGACATCCGATTGCGAGCGTTGATGTGTCAAGATGTCAATAAAATTGACAACCAAAGCCGATAGGCTGACTCCCGAGGAGGCAGCAACCCGCTTTTTGTAGGTATTTCCGCCGCGCGCATCGAAAATCTTGAAGTACTGGAGCCCCGGCTTCAGTGTAATGCCGCTGCTCTTCAGGCGAGCATCAAGCAGATGCCGTTCGTACCGATTCGTACTGGTACCCCCATCAGATTCCTCTTGCCAATACTGTGGGTAGCGTTCTGCCAAGTCTGCAGGGTACAACCCACTAAACAAGGCATTCCGTGAATACATGGTTGCACTCGGTAAAATTGAAAAACTGTACTGCCTGTCAATGGAAAAATAGGGGTACAACAAGGACTCAACTGCCATCCAATGGTCTAAGCGAAAGCAGTCAACCACAATGAAGTAAACGGATTTTCCTGCCTGAAGTTGGGGAATTACATGCCGGTCTACGACATTCACCGAGAGCGGGGGGGCCTGTGGGCTACCTGCAACCCATTCTGGATAATTTGCTTCAACAAAATCGGAGAACTCGGTATTACACTCCTTCTTCTGTGCCAAATGTGTTTCCTCTAATCCGCCCTCCACCAACCGCTCAGAAACCAAATCCCATTCTAATAATTTAACATAGATGTCAACCCACTCCTGCCAACCCGGAGTCGACTCCTTCATCGCACGGATAGTATTAAAGTCAGCGGTATAGTGCCCCGGAATCTGATTAACTACTATCTGCTGCTGGTCGAGTACCCGTTTTAGTGTTGAGACAATCTGTGCTACCCCAATTGGTTTCACTAAGAAATCAGTTACCTGCTTTCCGAGGGCTACCTCAATAAATCGTTCATCGCTGGATTGCGTCACAAAGATAACTGGCACTTGTGGATTAATGGCGCGAATTGCATCAAGCGTTGCCATCCCATCTTTTCCGGGCATCACCTGGTCGAGTAGGATAGCACTGTATTGCACGTTGCGCCGTTTTAAGAGTGCAATGCCATCCTCGCCATTGGTGGCAGGCGTGACACCGTAACCGCGGTCGCGTAGCACGAGAATGTGCGGTTGCAACGCTTCTATTTCATCATCAATCCATAAGATTTGGTGTGGTTGTGACATATTTTTCGCTAATTCGCCAAGCGTTCGTTTAGATTCTTATTGTATGAACCCGGGCCTCCGTCTATCCGCTTTGGCTATTTTTTTCTGTGCTACCGGCAGGCGAATTTCAAAAGTTGTTCCTATTGGACTAGTTTTAACCAGGCGAATGCTCCCATGATGGTACTCATTAATAATGCGCTGCACCACTGTCAGCCCGAGCCCCCAGCCGTGTGCCTTCGTAGACATGCCCGGTTCAAAAATTTTTTGCTGATTTTCGCGAGCTATCCCACTTCCGTTGTCCGAATACCGAATTGCAATTTCGGCGCGGCGTTTGTCATGAACCGGTTCAATCTGAATACATCCGTCTGCTTTATCCATAGCATCTAACGAATTCCGAATTAGGTTTTCAAACACCCAGTGTAACAATTGCGCGTTTGCAAGAATCGGCGGTATCCTGTGGCGTATGAGTTGAATTTCAACTTGGCGGCTGATCTGCGGTAACCGCTTTTCAAAATATGCGTGTACTTCTGCAAACACGTCTTCCAATCTGACTTCGGTTCGGGCAGGCTGGGTGCCAATCATCCCGAAGCGTACTGTTGTTTGCTGTAAGCGATGCAGGTCGTTTTGCATATTTTCGGCGAGCTCAGCGAGCGTTATATCGCACGTCTCCTTGCTCCGTTCATGCAAGAGTTCTGTCCACGCTAATAGTGACGAAATCGGGGTGCCAAGTTGATGCGCGGTTTCTTTGGCTAAACCGCCCCAAATCGCCGCATGTTCATAAGACTTTATCCGCCGATAGACTAAAAAACAGACGACTCCAAACGCGGGCAGCACCAGGGAGACCACAAGAGGCATCACTAACCCGTAATACGGTTTGCTTTCATGATATAAGTAACCGTTGTGCCATGCAGGGGTTGTCTGAATCACAGAAGAGGCTGGTGCATTCTGGATAAAGATTTCAGCGCGCTTCCTTTCCTGGACTGTTGCCGTTGCTAAGGTGACAACATCGTCCCATATCTGCCATTTCTGTGGTGTGTGCGATGTATCTGTTATGACAAACGGTAGTTGTTCCATTGCGCTAGGTGCTGCATCGCCGTAGTAAATATATCCGTATAACTGCCTATCTTCTACGATATGAGTTAGGCTGCGGGGCTCATTTTTTTCTCGCATGCGCGATAAAGTTGAATCCAATAAAGCACGCTCATCTTCTGTTAACGAAACGCTTTCATTTTCGTTGACCTTCGCATCCAATTTCGAGTCAACGCCCCGCGTAATCAAGACGTTTCCTTCAGCATCTGTGATAATAAATGAAAACGGACGCGACCTGCCTTCCGCTAATGATTCTTGCCTGACAATCTCAATTAACTTCTGTTGTAACACCCGGTCTTCCACGCTTGGCAAAACTGCTGCTAAATTGGCTAAGATGTCTATCTGTGCATCTATATCTGCATTCAATTGCGAAATTTGCTGTCCATAATAGGCAACTCCAAAAATTAACGTGCCCAGTCCGACGATGAAATAGATGAACAGCAACTGGGTAGTTGTATAACTGGGGATAATTCTACGTTTCAGTCGCAACCTCGCCCCCCTTAAGACAACTCGGACTCAACATATCGGTATGTTAATATTATAACCTATTACAAAAGAAATTTCAAGTCTATTCACTTTTGGTTTAGGGATATTTCGTTTTCAGCGTTTCCATTGCGCCTATTTTTCAGCGGCGTACCACTTGAACGATTTGTTGGTGAACCCAGTAGAGGCGTAGGTTCGGGGGGTTTTTTATCCTGCACCGCCGCGCGAAAAAAATTGGCGGAATGTGTCACATTTTTTTGTTTTCGGTAGTCGGTTTTCAGAAAAAGAGGCTTCTAACCGGCGACCGCGCCCTAAAAACGGACGACTCTTTTTCATTTCTCGTTGCGAGTCGCTTCGGTTCTCTCCAAAAAATAGGGGCTTACTTCACGTTGTGCTGTTAGTTGTCAATCGCTTTCGTTTTCTTCAAAAAAATGCGAGTTCGATATAAAGTCGTCGCATCTACTAAAAACGAAATGCCCCGAGGCCAAAGCGATATATCCCTTGACATCTTCTGAGCAAATAGGATAAACTGGAAGTACGTTGGAAGTTGCACAGACATAAAAGCGGATTTCTATAGGCATCTATAAGAAAGAAATAGGAAGATTCAATGCTCAAAGCAATCACGTTTGATTTTTGGCAAACGCTTTATGCTGATTCTCACACAAACTGGCAGAGCCGGCAGGCTGTGCGCGTGAATTTGTGCCATACGTACCTGGTTGGCCGTGGATATTCTTGCACCCCTGAGGACATTGCAGGCGGCCTGGATGTGGCTTACAATTTGACAAGCGTTCGGTGGCATCAACATCTTGGCGTGGCTGTGGTGACGTGCATGGAGGCATTCGCAGAAAGGCTCCACCTGTCGCTTGACGAAACGGAGCTCTCGGCACTCGTGTCGCTCTTGGGTGCTGCGTTCTTGGAGGCACCGCCCATCCTCATACCGGATGCCAAGTTGGTGCTTGCCCGGCTCAGCGAAAACTATCCTCTGGGGATTATCTCAGACTCTGCCTTGACGCCGGGGAGTTTTGTCCGGCAGCTCATGGCACGCGACGGCATTTTGGAATTCTTCACGGCATTCACTTTCTCCGATGAAACGGCACACACAAAGCCTGAAGTGGTGCAGTTCTATTCTACCTTGAAACAACTTAACGTAGAACCGGCAGAAGCGGTGCATATCGGGGATATTTTCCGTACAGATATTGTTGGCGCGAAAAATGCAGGGATGAAGGCTATTCGCTTCACTGGATTCAACAAAACAGAAACAAACGACACACTCAGCGACGCTGTTGTTGATGACTACCGGCAACTAGAGGCGGCTATCGTTGAACTGTCAAAATAGAGACATCATGGAGGAAAAACAATGGCAACTGTATTGGTCACCGGCGGTACCGGTTTCATCGGAAGTCAAGTCTGTGATGCCCTCCACGAAAAAGGCGACGCGGTGCATGTGTTATCTCGAAACCCGGCCCGCGCACAAACGAAATTACATTCAGCAAAAGCAGTCTACAGCTGGAACCCCGAAACCGACCCGCTTTCTTCAGAAGCCATATCAGATGTGGAAGCGGTGATTCATCTGGCAGGTGAAACTATCGCGGGTAGGTGGAACGCCGCGAAAAAACGGCGAATCCGGGACAGCCGCATTCTCTCTACTCGGAACCTCGTTGCTTCGCTCGCCGATGCTGACACTAAGCCTGCTGTACTTGTCTGTGCCTCGGCGATAGGATACTATGGCGAGAGTGGCGATGCGCACTTTACGGAGGCATCGCCCGCAGGCACCGATTTTCTCGCCGAAGTCTGCGAAGAATGGGAAACCGAAGCCCAGAAAGCGAGCGAGGTTGGCATACGGGTAGTCACGGTTCGCATTGGGCTTGTATTAGGTTTAGGGGGTGGGCTATTAAAGCAGGTGCTCCCACCCTTTAAAATGGGAATTGGCGGCAAGCTTGGAAGTGGCACCCAGTGGATGTCTTGGATTCACGTTAACGACGTGGTAGGCATCATTCTGCACGCTTTGGAAAACGAAGAAATTAACGGGGCACTGAACGCGACAGCACCTGTCCCTGTCAGAAACACAGAATTTACCAAAATCCTCGGCGCAGTACTACGGCGGCCGACGCTGTTTCCGGTCCCGACGTTCGGATTAAGGCTAATGATGGGAGAGTTCGCGGAGTTTGTTGTGCTGAGCCAGAACGTGCTTCCAGAGAAAACGGAGGCAAGCGGCTACGAATTTCGCTATCGGACGCTTGAGTCTGCCCTCAAGGCCTTGCTATAAATATGAAAATTCGCGATGTTTTGCTTTCTGAATACGGAAAAGCCTCAAGTGTCCCTTCCCCGATTAATCGACTGATGACCGGTTTTGCTGTCGATTTTCGGGATGGATGCGATATCAACCTTGGCGCGGGGTATGTCAACGAAAGGACAATTCCGCACCAACAGATTCAGAGCGCCTGCGAAGAAGTCCTCGCTCGCCCCAAAAAGTACCGCGCGGCTCTCAATTATGGCGGGGCACAAGGTTCTCCAAATCTAATCGAGTCGCTCAGAAGATTCCACATTGAGAACCGGAGTGGCGGCATAACCGAACCGATCTTAAACACCAAAGAGATTGTTATTGGTGCTAACGGCGCGACGAGCTTGTTGGAGAGCATCACGCACCTACTCCCTGCCGGCATTGCCCTCACCGCAGATCCGATGTATTATATCTACTGTAACGACTTGGAGAGGAAAGGGTTCAAGGTGGTAGCAATACCCGAAGATGATGAAGGGCTTGACACCGAACTTTTGAAGGCAAAACTGGCGGCACTCGGTGACGAAAAAGCGGCTATCCGTTTTTTGTATGTTGTGACGGTTAACAACCCCACCTGCACGATTCTGTCCAATAACCGTAAGAGAGAACTGGTGGAGATTGTTACCCAAATGTCGTACGATGTTGGACAGAAAATCCCAATTTTTTTTGACAACGCCTATCGCGACCTCGTGCATGACAGCACCGTTGAACCTGTGGAATCTGCGTTGTGTTACGATGCACTCGGCATTGTCTATGAGGTTGGTACGTTGTCGAAGATCCTCGCGCCTGGGTTGCGCATCGGCTACCTCATCGGATCCAAGGGGCCCTTTCTCAACAGCATCATCCAACGCACAAGCGATATCGGCTTCAGTGCACCGTTAATCAATCAGGAAATTGCAAGTTACCTGCTCGATCACGGTATTGAGGCGCAAATTGAGAAGGTTAATGGCGGGTACCGGCAGAAGGCAAAACAGGTCAAAACGTGGATAGCAGAATTACTCGGTGAGCACCTTCAGGAGTGCCGGGGCGGAAGTGCTGGATTCTACTACTACCTGACGCTGGCAAGCGTTGCAACAGATTCAACATCTAACTTTTTTAGGTTTTTGACGAGAACAACCGGGAAAGAAAACATTGATGGCCCGTTAGATGCGCAGCATCCCAAGGTGATTTACATCCCCGGTGAACACTGCGTCCATCCGAAAGGCGAAATGGTTGACATTGGGAAACGGCAATTCCGCATCTCTTATGGGTTTGAGGAGCTCCCGCAGCTGCACACGGCGTTGAAGTTTATGAAATCCGCGATAGCCTACAGTCATGAAAATTCATAATCCGCTGTGGGCGCGCTTTGGAAGTACATCCAGCAAGATTACCAAAAAGGAAATTGAAAAATGCGATTGAAGGATAAGGTTGTGTTAATCGGTGGCGCAGGTTCCAACATGAGTCGGGCGACTGCGCTCCTGTTTGCCCAAGAGGGCGCGAAGGTGGTGCTTGCCGCACGCACAACAGAAACGATGCAGGAAACAGCAGACCGGATGCGTGCCAACGGTGGTGACGTGCTAACGTATCAAACCGATTTGACCGAGGCTTCGCAGGTGGACGCGCTCATTGATGCTGCTGTAGCGGAATTTGGCGGCATCGACTGCCTCATCCACGCCGCGGGCGGTTTTTTCTCAACGGAACATGAGATTACCGCGATGGAACCCGCGTATTGGGATGGGGCATTACAAAACAATTTAGGGACGCTCTTTAACCTTGTGCGTCGGCTGGTACCTATTTTAGATGAACGTGGGGGTGGGTGCCTTATTACTATTTCAGCAGGCGAACGGGTACGACAAGATGCGAATGCCGCTTACGCTGTAGCGAAAGCAGGGATGGTCGCCGCGGCTCGGAACTTAGCGAAAGAGCTGTGCGATAAGAACATTCGTGTGCATGCGTTATGTCCGGGCATTATCTGGGATGCACTACCGGAAGGGAAAATCGCCCCTGTTGCAACGCAGTTGGAGCGACTCGGTAACCCGATTGATGTGGCTTATGCCGCGCTATGGCTTTGCTCCGACGAGGCAGCATGGGTTACAGGCTTGGAATTGACGATTGATGGCGGCGATTCGCTGTTTATTGATTCGCCAGTTCGGCGGGCGGTTTTGGCATAACTACCCAAGTCGGAAGGGGTAAGGCGGTAAAGATTTAAGGGGTTACAGACCTCGCACAACGGAACCCGAGGTCGCTGTCCGCCTCCGTAGGCGTACCCCAGTCGCGGTTGGCGACGCGTACGTACCGCGCGCTATAGTTCCAAGAACCACCCCGCAACACGCGCGAAACATTTGTTAAGTTGTTATCTTTAAAGTTGTTTATCGCTTTTGTGACGCTGTTCGCACCCGCAATCGGATTCCGAAGTAGAGAACTTGAATAGAAATCCGCCTGATACTCATCAAGACACCACTCGTATACGTTACCCGCCATATCGTGCAAGCCGTAACCATTGGCAGGAAAGCTGCCGACAGGTGCAGTGTATTCATAACCATCATCAGCATTTTCATCCCCACCCGGAAAGTTTTTATCGGCGAAGTTACACCGCCTTCCGTTAGGCGGAGCATCCCCCCAGGGATACTTCGCGCCAATCAAACAGCCTCGCGCTGCTTTTTCCCATTCCGCTTCAGTCGGGAGTCGCTTGCCTGCCCATTTGGCATACGCCATCGCGTCGTGCCAAGACACGTAGATAATAGGATACTGATCGGTTGGAGAATATTCAGCAACCCTATTCCAATCCGGTGCACGATGGCCAGTGGCCTGAACAAACGCCTTATATTGCCCAACGGTGACTTCATACTTATCCATATAGAACGCGTCAAGGTAGACTGTATGCACCGGCTTTTCGTTATGATGTGCATCACTGTCGTTGCTACCCATTTCAAAGTCTCCCGCGGGGATTAAGACTGCGTCGCTAAAGTACCCTGTAACCGGCTCCCGCCACATGTCAGGATATGCTAGTGCCACTTTTGCCAATATTCGTTTATATGTCGGTGCCGGTCCCACCGTGCGGTAGACGGTTTTGCTCACCTTATCCCAATTGTTGTAGAGGATACGCGCATCCTCTCGCTTGATATCTAACCTTTCGGTGAACCTCTCAGTTGATGCCTCAAAGGTGATTAGGAAAAATTCATCATTGGCATCATAAGTACCGAGCGTTACTTCAACGTCGCTTGATGGAATGTGCTCTCGGTGCAAACGCGCGAGTTCAATCTGATCCGCTTCAATGTGTTGTTTCAACAGTGCTAAGCGATGCTCGGAGACGGTTACATCCAATTTGGCCATACGCTCCGCATACATTGCATCAGACTCAAACATAACCTTTGGGGCATTATTCTTGTGGTTCTTCCGAAACTCGGCGGTTTCCATCGCAACGCGTTTTCGGTTTTGGTCCAGTTTAGTTTCAAGGGCTTTAATCTGTGTGATGACTTTGTCAAAAGCATCTTGCGCGGGAGCGGTTGAAATGAGGATTCCCATCGCAACAAAAACCAAAAGATATTGAATTGCTTT
The DNA here is from genome assembly GCA_958295855.1 of uncultured Poribacteria bacterium. GTDB lineage: Bacteria > Poribacteria > WGA-4E > WGA-4E > WGA-3G > CATQHH01. Next base: position 5,144,109 of record OY282383.1, read on the forward strand.
ATGCATAGTGAATTTCCTAAGTGACGTGAGTTCAATATCAGCATCCAGGTGAAACTCAATCCCTTAACCTAATTCGGCTCCCTTGTTACCAAATGCTAGGTTTCACGACAGTTTCGGAGACTTCAAGCGGCCCGATCCAACGAAAGATAAACCTCAGCGGGAGAATTTCATCCTTGTGTGAGGCACTCTTGTTTATACAGGTTGTCTCTGTACAATTTCCACGACAGCCCCAAGAGCCTCTAATCGCTTCTTCGCGTTTTCAGCTGCTGTGTGGCTCACCCGCTTTTGAATAATGACTGGGGCAGATTCAACCATTTCCTTCGTTTCTCTCAGTCCAAGCCCGGTAATGGCGCGAACCTCTTTAATAACAGGTATTTTTTGACGGCCGAAATCTTTCAGTTGCACATCAAACGCAAACGTTGTGCCATTAGGAAAAGACAAGCCCACCGATTCGCTTTCTGCTTCATTGGTTTGCTCAAGATGTTTCTCAATCTTCTCCAAACTTTTTCTTATAGCCTTGAGTTCTCTGTACACCGCCACAAGATAATAGCAAACTATACCAACTAAAGCAGTGAAGATGCCGCGAAAACTAAAATCCATTGCACTGTCCTTCTCTAGTGGCTACGACTTTTGGCACTGCGCCGGTACCTACCACCGCACCTGACAGAACTCTTCATAATCGATCAGCTCGTGGATGGTGGGATGCTCGCCACACATCGGGCATGTTTCGTCCTGACGGAGCTTCAACCGTTTGAAATCCATCGTTAGCGCGTTGAAAAGCAGGAGGTTCCCAATTAACGGTTCGCCGATGTTCAGTAAGGTTTTAATCGCTTCAACGGCTTGAATCGTTCCGATGATACCAGGGAGTACGCCAAAGACACCTGCTTCTTGGCAGCTGGGTACCATTCCCGGTGGTGGCGGCTCGGGATAGAGGCAGCGGTAACACGGGCCCTTGCCCGGATAAAAGACGGTCACCTGCCCCTCAAATTGGAAAATGCTCCCATGCACAATCGGTTTGCCCAACATGACAGACGCGTCATTGAGGAGATACCGCGTCGGTAGATTGTCACACCCGTCCACGATGAGATCGTACTGTTCCAGAATCTGAAAGGCGTTCTCTGAGGTGATGCGTTCATTGTAAGGAATCACCTTGACATCGGGGTTCATCTCCGTGATAGTGGCTGCTGCGGACTTCGTTTTCGGAATGCCGATGTCGCTCGTGCCGTGCAAGATTTGGCGTTGCAAATTACTGAGATCGACTACGTCGTCATCAATGATGCCGAGTGTGCCGACCCCGGCTGCGGCGAGGTAGACTCCTACAGGGGAACCAAGCCCGCCTGCGCCGATGAGCAGTACTTTTGATTCAAGCAGCCGCGTCTGGCCCATCCCGCCGACCTCTTTGAGGATGATATGCCGGCTGTATCGCTCAATCTGTTCATTGCTGAAGTTAAACATTTTTACCCAACCTTATGCGTTCATCTCAATTTCCCAAGTTAGAGAGGAGCTCTGAAATCGGTTTATCGGAGTTGGCGGAAATCCGAACGGCGAACCGTTCGCGGGCATCTTCGGAGGTGCGCGCCACCGTGAAATCGTCATCGCCGTACATCTGCTGTAGCACCGGTGTCAGGGCTGCCTGAATAGATTCGGCTGTCTCCGGTGTATTCGGTGCGATGTGGCGATTATTTATCATCAACAGGATGTCTGCGCCGTCGAAATGCACATCATCTTCCAATTCTGCCGATGCTTCCAGCTGTTCACATTTGGACAACACCTCTGTGAGTGCGTGGCGGATCTTTTCAGCGTTGTCGCCTTCCATCGCATGCTTCCGATTGTAGAGGAATCCCGGTTGATGGTAAGCGTTGTCAATGCTATAGTTCGCTTGCTTTAAAATCAATAGCACGCCCGGTCCTGCATCAACATGCGAATAGTCGGCATAGTTCAGGTAATCATCTGAGTCGTCTTCCTCCATCCAGCGGTTGAAGACCTTGATGAAGTTAGTATAGTTGATACTGCTATTTTCGGTTGCGAAAACCTTGATGTTAATCTGTTGTAAATCCATATACGAAAAAATTTCCTCTAAACATAATGCCCCGCTGGGCTTTTCTTGTGGGCGCAGCGTTTGCCCGCGATATTTTACATCCCACGACCTTGGAATTACCGATGCTTATCACAGCTGCATAGCAGCGTTGCTATTCCGGAATCCATATCTTCTTGGACTGAACTACCTCGGCATCAGAAGGCAGCCGGATCGGCGCATCCGATTTGCAATAAAAGCACAAGCCTTTGTAGCTGGTCAGATATTGATAGTTTTTCGAGAAAACTCCGCCTAATGCCGTGACAACGAGGGGGCTCTCGCTTTTTGACAATATTTTCCGAAACTCGTCCTGTTCAAGTCGAACAATCGCCCCGGAGGCTTTGAGAGCTTGGGCGATCTCGGCTTGTTGAACGGCGGTCGTGACTCCTAGATCCATCATAATCTGCTTCCTTTATTATACTGTAAGTTGGCAGGAAAGTCAACGCTTATTTTTTCTGTCAATTCCATGGATTCACACACAAGTGTTGTGATAGTTCCGATCTAGCACTTGGGATTATCTCCAATGTATACACGACTACCCTTCTTCAAACTCTGCGAAAACCTCTTCAAGAGAATAGGTCTTGCCTCCTGCCTTTACGTACGCGATGCTGTGATCCAATTCTTCAGCCACCTCTGGGCGTATCTCTAGTCCCTCGTCTGGATGGTAGTGGTAATTCTCCAGAAACTGCTCTAATTCCAAATGGCAGACAAAGAATTCATAAAATGCAGCTTGCAACCGTACATGCCCCCCAGCCGATGCGGGTTCTGCCATCAACTTAACCACTCGCTCTTGCGCGGCAAAGAGTTTCCAATTCACGAGTCTCTGGGTAAGTGCGCGGAATTCATCATCCGTTAACGCCCTCACCTTTATCGTTGGTGCCGGGGCGTTGGGGATTCCCCCCAGTCGCCGCGCAGCGCGCCCGATAGCCGAGGTTTTCCGATCCGTTTCAACTGCTGTCACGCGCCGTTTTAGATGCGCAAACTCTTTGCACGCTTCCAAAACCGTAAGCACGCACGCTTCCTGAGCATCCAACTCAAATGCCAGATCATAGGAGTAGGCTTCAAAAAATTCCTGGAACCCTTCTGCGAGTGTTTCCCGGTCGGCATTCTGCGCCAGCAAGGCAACAAGTTTATCGCGGTCGGCAAATAGTGGCTCATTCATAATCGGGCGCAGCCACTCGCGGAACTGCGCGGGTGTCATGTCTGTGAGGAATAATTTTGTTTTGTTTGATGGCATTGAAGTCTCCTTGTAAGCCAATTCCTACGAGTAGGAAAGAGTCTTAGTCGCATCTGGCTAACACATCCGAGGTGAAATTGAGGTTAGCGGTTTCGCTCTCCAACGGTTTGATTGCCAGCTGATATCCGAGCGCGTTCAGAACAGTGCCAAGCGCGTCTATCAGGGGTGTCTCCTTGTTGGAGAGCACTTTTGAAAGCACTTGTGCGTCCATACCTGTTTGCTTGGCAAGTTCGGAAACGCCACCCTGTGCTGCAACAACGGTTTCAAGGGCTTCCTGAACTATGACAGTATGCCCAAAAATGTAATAGTCATCAAGGATTGCTTGGAGATAGCCAATCGTCTCATCCCGGTCAGCCAGATCTTCAATAAGGCACTCTCGCCATGTTCTCATGTTTCTCATCGGTGTGTCTCAAGACGCGCCTCCTAGGGACCTTTTCAGACGTTCTTCTTCGATAATCTTCTTATATTCCTGGTCGGTAGTCGGTGGCGGATTCGTTTGCACTTCAGCTGGTGACGTAGTCTGTGTAGGCGTTAGAGGTAGCGGGGGCACCACGGTTTCCAAAATTCGGCGAACTAGGTCAATCCGCATCTCTGGCTCCCAAGCTCTCACGCGATTCCATACTTCAAACATCTCTTTAGAATTCATAATTCGATACTCCTCGTCGAAAGGGGTAAATATGAAAATACGCCCCTACCATACCAACAATCGTCAGGCACAAAGACCTCGATCAGGAGATCTAGATTAGGGTGAACTGGTGTCTATGCCCAACCTCAAAAGCATTTGCTGCGGCGTAATAACTAGAATGTCATTGCCGGCAAAACCGGAAAGATTGCGTGTCACAATCAGATCAAGTTGCCTGCTCATCGCGCAGGCAACTTGCAGATTGTCCTCAAAGTCGTTCCCTGCTAACGTTGTTGCCAACTGTAGTTCTTTGGACCCAACTGGGATAACGGACAATTGGTCCAAACTGGAGTAAACCACTTGCCACGCCTTCTCGCGCCCCGCGTGGCGGCGACTTATATAAAAAATATCGGTCACCGAAGTCGCCGTGACGTAAGCAGTAAACTGCCTGTCAAGCTTCGCTTGCCAAATAGTTGTGGCCTCGGTGCTCCATGGAAGTCGCTCAAGCAAAGCATCAAGAATCACGTTTGTATCCAATAATGCGTGAATCATCCGTATTTCTTCATCCGCTCCTCTTCAATAATTTTCTTGCATTCCTCATCAGTGGGCGCTGGCGCATCTGTCTTCAGAATTCCGATTACTTCATCCAGTGGCATGGTCTGTGGGGGAGGTATTTGCGGAGGTACCACAGTCTCCAAAATCTGACGAGCTAAGTCAATTCGCATCTTTGCATCCCATGTCCGTACACGCTCAAGTACTTCAAACATCTCTTTAGAATTCATAATCCGATACTCCTCTTACCCCAAATTAATAGGGCAGCGCGCAGTCTCCGCTCAGTTTCCACTACGAAAAAACAATAAAAATCGGGTTAATTGGGTATTAGGCATCCAGCGTGCAAAAAAGGCGATTGCCTGCTCCGAAACCGTTTGGACACGAGCAGCAATCGCCAATCAGCGTTCTTGCAATACGGCGAAACCTGCAAGTTTCGCCTTGTAGTAAAGCCTATAATTATTTATACACGCTTGTAGGCGCGGCCATGAACCGCGCCTACAGGAGTGTGTCCGGATGTTTTTAGACTTTACTAGAAAATCTACTCACCTTTCCGGATAGTAAGGCGGTAGTGCTGTCCGACCTTCTTCGTATCAATAACTTCATGCCCATCATTGGTGAGGCTCTTCGGTACGTTCTCAATCGGTTCGCCATCGTCAATGGTGATTTCCAAGAGTTGGCCGAGTTGCATCGTTTCCAATCGAACCTTTGCTTGGACATAGTTAAAGGGACACGCGACACCCTTCAAGTCGAGGCTATCGGCGATTTCCTCAACGGGTTTCGTCTTTCTGACGACTTGTGGTTTCCGCGCGGGGCGTGCTCTGCGTGCCTTTCGCTGGCTCTCTTCCTCTTCCTCCTGCTTAATGCGCATCCGTCCATAAACGTTATGCGATTCTTCAACAAAGAGGGTGGCTTCCTCCACGCGGCGGTGCGCCAATTCGTGGTTGAAGGTGGACGCATCCTCCTCGGTCGCCTTAAAGAGATGTGCGCCGTAGCCTACGAAGAAGTTGCCGGGTTCAAAGAAGCGAGCACGGAATTCATTGACGGTGGTTGCGTCGTCAATGTATTGCAAGCCTTCGGTTGTCAAGAGGCCATCCGCCGCTTTAATCATCGCATCAAAAGCCATCTCCGCGGAATCTTGATAGGCCCGTTTTTCCAAGTTTAAGCCGGATTCATAGATAAGCCGGTCCGCTTCCTCCAACTTGAAGGATACGAGTGCCACTAACTGCCCTGCACACTCGCCGACACCCTTTTTGAGTTGGAACTCTTTTGTGTCGCCCGTGTCTACGTAATATTCGGGTGCTTCCTCGTAGGAAGGAATCTTATCATACTTGGACAGCATCGTCTTGATTGGCGCTTTGCCAAGCCGTGTAATGTAATCGGTAAAGGTTTCTTCGTCGTGCCGTTCGGCAGTGTACTTGCCGGTCAGCTCTTCGATAAACGCGGGGATGTACTTGCCGTGGATTTTCCCGGTGGGGAGTCCATAAGAGCTGGCATTTTCAATCATGTGCCCCCCGAGGAACACCTGATAATAGGGTGCGATATGCCCGCCTAGTCGTCGCGAAGCGCCGAAGAAGCCGATATTTGCAATGTGGTGCTGTCCGCATGAGTTGGGACATCCGCTAATCTTAATCCGAAAGCCCTTGATTTCCTCCTGCACGCCGGTTTCAATGAAATGGTTTCGCAGATGCGCTGCCAATCCACGCGAAGAGGAGACACCGAGTTTGCAAGAGTCAGTGCCGGGGCAGGCAGTAATATCAACCATTGATTCTGCACCCGGGTCGCCCAAGCCAATAGCCTTCAGTTCACGATAGAGCGCAGGCAAATCGGTCATCGTCACCCAGCGGAGGACGATATTTTGTTCGACCGTGGCGCGGATTGTGTCTTTAACGTACTTCCGCGAGACATCCGCCAAGGCACGCGACTGGTCGGCAGTAATGTCGCCGAGCGGTAGCGTAATTGTCACAAAGGCGTAGCCGGGCTGTTTCTGCAACCGCACGTTGGATTGATACCACTCCTCAAACCCTTCCGGTTTCGAGGTGCCGTTGAGTTGCGTCGGTGCCTTGAGGGGACTTTCCTTGTAAGCGTCGAGATTGTCGAGATAGGCTGTCCATGCCGGGTCGTGCCGCAGGGTAGCCCGATCTTCAAGTACCTGCCTGCGGAATTCCTCAATGCCGTATTTGGCGATGACGAACTTCAAGCGTGCCTTATTTCGATTTCGCCGTTCACCTAGGCGGGTGAAGACTCTGGCAATTGACTGTGAAATCGGCAGGAGCTCCTCTGGCGGCACAAATTCATCGAAGATTTTCGCCTGATGCGGGACTGCTCCGAGGCCGCCGCCTACATAGAACTTAAAGCCGCGTTTGACTTCCCCATCAACCTCTTTGACTGCGGCGACTGCGCCGATGTCGTGCATATTTGCCAAGCCGCAGGCATGTTCTTCGCACCCGGAAAAGGCGATTTTGAACTTACGCCCGAAATCCTGCGCGTCCGGATGCCCCAAAAGGAACGCGGACAACGCCTGTGAGTAGGGTGTTACGTCAAACGATTCGTCTTGGCAAACCCCCGTGAGGGGACATGCAGTGACGTTACGCACGACATTACCGCACGCTTCCTTCGTCGTAATGTCAACGCTGGCAAGGCGGCGCATCAGTTCCGGCGTGTTGTTGATGTCGACGTAGTGATATTGCACATCTTGGCGGGTGGTAATGTGAATGATATTGTCAGAGAACTCTTCTGCAACATCCGCGAGCATTTCGAGTTGTGCTGCGGTGAGCCCGCCAAATGGGATTTTGACGCGAATCATCTGTGACCTGTCGTCGCGCTGTCCGTAAACCCCGTGCCGTAATCTAAATTCGGTGAAGAGGGTCTCTTCCACTTGGCCGGTTTGCACCCGGCCGAGTTGGATTTCATAAATTTCAATAGCACGGGCAACATCGGGCGGAATGGCCGCCGCGTTATAGGGGCCCGCATGTTCGATGGTTTCCATAAACACTCCTTTTCGGGCGATTCTTCGCCCGACTACGAACCTATTGCTATATAGTATACCTATAATTCATTCTGAAATCAAGAGTGATTTTTCGGGATACCTGCCTCGTCAAAACGGCAGGTCGAATCAATCCATGTGTGCCGGGCGAATGCGGATTTGGTTTCCTTTGCCCGCGGTCGGTTGCACTGGAGATTGTAACTACCCATATTTTTAATTATACCACAAAATGTATCAATAGTCACGTTTTTTAAGATATAATTAGCGACAAGACCTTCTCTCCATGGCTAATCTGCTCCGTACACATTACTGCCCCGGTGCATCGCCCCAATCGGGAATCGGTAGGAGTTCTCCGTTGCAAAGGGCGGATTGATGTGCGACGAGGCCCGGCGCGCAATACCGTACCGCCTCCCAAACGTTAAGGCTAGGCAATCGCTGCCGGTTGACAGCGTCCACAAACTCGTGCACGAGATAGGCATGTGAGCCGCCATGGCCTCCCAAATCCGCTGCGAGTGCCTCCGGTAAATCACCATGAATTTGCGGGGGTTGCACTGTCTGATGCCCATGCTTATCTGCCCAAACCTTGCCTGCCAAGTTTTGCTCAAAGCTAGCTTCGGTGCCGTAGATACCGCTGGCACGCTCACACCCAGGGTGGCCGATTCGCCGAAATTCACAGATTTGCATCGTTGCCCCGTTGCTCATCGTGAAAAGTCCTACTTCGTTGGAGAAGGGATTCTGGTGAATGGTGTCTTGCCGGAACCAATCATCGTTCGGGTAGACATATCCCTGCGCCGAAACGGAAGTAGCGTGCGCTTTCATAACAGAAACAGGGAACGCTACCGAATGGGTGGGATAGTGCATCGGAATCGCACCGCTCTTGTCGCGCCCCCACTGCTTGCCCCACCGATTTTTCGCTACATTGTAGAGGCCATGGCTCATATCGTGGAAATACTCGGCACGGCAGTGGACGAATTCCCCGAACGCGCCTGCCGCGGCTTTCTGGCGACAGAAAACTGCCTCCGGGCGAAAATAACTCGTCTCGCCGTTCATGTAAATCATCCCTGTCCGTTCAACGGTGCGGACAAGTTTTTCGCATTCATCTAATGATACGGCGGCGGGAACGGCGGTATAGACATGTTTTCCCGATTCCATCGCTTGAACAGCCTGCGGTGCGTGCATCCAATGCTGCGTGATAATTACGAGCGCATCTAAATCCGATTGACAAATAGCATCAAGACTCGGATAGGTTTCGGAGATCTGAAACTGCTTTGCCCACTTCGATAACCTGTCCGACTGTAAGTCACACAAGGCGAGGCGATGTACATCCGGATGCGCCTTAAACGATTGAATGAATGACGGGCCAAACATCCCTAAGCCTACCATTCCGACACTGATACTCATCTGTTCTTTTCCTTTACGTAGAGTTTATGTGAGAAAATAGCATAGACTAGCGTTTTTGTCAAGTGGAATTTTGTTGACAAAATCCTAAACTGCCTTATAATTTAGATTTAAAGTCTATTGAAAGCCGGCCTCTAGCAGGCGAGGCGCAAATTTTACCGACTGGAAGGAATTAAAAAATGGCATTAAAAGTTGGTGTTGTCGGCATGAGCGGCATTGGCAACAACCATGCAAATTGTCACACCCAGGACGAGTTAGCGGAACTAGTTGCAGTGTGCGATATTGTGAAAGAGCGTGCGGACAGCGCAGCAGAACGTTTCGGCGTTAAGGCTTACTACAGCGTCGCTGACATGATCGATGGCGAACCGGATTTAGACATCGTTGATGTCGGCACTGGCGGAAATGAGAACGGTAGTTGGCACTACGAACCGACAATGGAAGCATTAGAGAAGGGGAAGCATGTGCTCGTCGAAAAACCTATCTCTAACGATATCGGACAGGCACGCGAGATGGTCGCGAGCGCAACTGAGAAAGAGCTCTACCTCGGCTGTAACCTAAATCACTACTTCACGCCACCCGCGGAGCAAGCAAAGAAATATATTGACAATGGACAGATTGGGGAGATGGTCTACTGTATGCACAAGATGGGGTTTGCCGGTGGCGAATTCAACTATCAGCCATCAAAAGCACCCCGTTCCGACGGCTTCCCCTATTTTCACGTGAAAGCGTTCCTGTCGCATCCGTTCAGTGTGATGCGCCATTTTTGCGGCGACGTGACGCACGTCCAAGCCTTTATGGAGCGTCCCCATTTTCGGCGGCGCGAGAATGATGTTATGCTCTCCATTAACAGCATCCATCTCCGGTTTCAAAACGGTTGCATCGGCTATCTGCTGAGCCAGCGCGGGGACGCTACATTCGGGTTGGGCGGCTGGTGGAGTGTTGAAGTTGCAGGCACACGCGGCACGTTCTGCATTGAAAATTGCATCGAAAAGGTTACGTTTTGGCCCTCACCCGGTGCCCCCGATGCTTCCGAAGAGCCTATTGTCACCGAATCCGGGATTAGCGATTTCGGTCAAACCTTCCCGTTAAGGATTCACGCCTTTTTAGAAGACATCACGAACGGTGTGCCGAAAGAAAAACTGCGTGCCTCCGGCAGAGATGCGCTCGCTGCGCTTGAATATACATGGGCAGCAATGGAGTCTTATGAACAGGGCGGTATCTTGGTGCGGCCGCACCCGCTGCCCACATTGAACGGATAGTTTTCCGCTAATCCGGTAGGCGTGCTTTGTCTTTTCTCCAAGGGTGCCTACAGACAATCCGCAGAATGCTATTGAACGGGAACAGTAGAGACTTAATCAAAAACTACGAGCACCCAACGAGGTGCTCGTAGCGAGGCAAATTAATGGAAAATTTGAAATTAGGCGCAAATTCGGTTCTATTCGGCGGTTACGATATGGAAACCGCTTTCAAGCACATCGCCATGGCTGGCTACGACGGCATTGAACTCTCTGCAATCGACGGGATGAGCCAGCATCTCGTTCTCGCGAACTGGCAGGAACTCGCTGACGAGATTAAACGCCTCTCGAAAGCGTACGAACTCGACCTGTTGGCGATGGAGCAACCCTCACGCGACCCGGAGAGAATGGAACTCGCATTCCAAGCAGCGGTTGAGATTGGTATCCCGATTGTTAACTGCGGCCCCGGTGGTTCATCAGACGATGAAGCTGCATGGCCTGAGGTTATTGACTCTTTGGGCAGGCTCTCGGCACGTGCAGAACACTACGGCGTGACGCTGTGCGTCAAGGCGCACGTCGGGGCAAGCATCTATAATACGCCGACAACCCTGCGCGCGATGGAAGCGATTACGTCGCCTGCATTCGGTGTCGACATGGATCCATCGCATATTTATCGTGCAGGCGAAAACCCCGTGGAGGCGATTGCCGCTGTTGTTTCGCGCGTGAAACATGTGCATATCCGAGACTGCAAGGGAACACAACGCGGTCCCGGTGCACCTGAATTGCAAGCGAACGGGCGCGGTGATATCGACCTTGTCGGCTATATCCGCGTGCTACATGAAAACGACTATACCGGGCCTCTCAATCTGGAGGTTATCGGTGCGGGAGAATACAGCTTAGCGCAGTGTTGCACGATTGCCGCGGAATCGCGCGGACACATGCAAGCCTGCTTGCAAGCGTGTGGTGCCCGTTAACCAAAGCAGCACGCACAATCGGAAAATTGTCCCTATCGCAAGCGGGAATGCGCCCCCGGGCTCGCTCCTAACGGAAACGGATTTCTGACAACGGGATACCGCTGTTAAACATCTGCACCGGCGGGAGCGATTCTTCCACTTTCGTCAACCCGCACAACCACTGCCACGTGAGCTCGCCCCTGCGCCGGTCACGATAGGACTCTACCTCTGTTACATAGGGGTGCCGGCCGGCGTGCTGGTAAGGTGGAATCTCATCGGAATCCAGTGCCCAATCTCGTTTGGGCATCGCGGTACGGAAATAGGAGAATTTAATCATCCCGCGCCGGTCGTTATTGCGTTTCGGGCCCGCTTTATGCCAGATGCCGTAACGTGTCATCGCAACGGTGCCAGTTGGCACAGTGAGGGAGAGTTGTCCCAAGATGTCGCCGTAATGCGCAATTGCTTCTCTGTCAACAAGCCGATGGTGCGACCCGGGTAGAATCATCGTGGGCCCGTCCTCAATTTTAACCGCTTTGGGGCGTGTTGCAGTGTTGTAAAATCTGCACATATCTATCTAAACCTACACAAATCTATCATTGAGAATGCCCTTGACAAAATATTGAGTCTGTGGTAGTATAATTGAGTCTGTGGTAGTCTAGTTGTCTCGTGTCGGGCGGGGGTTGAAGCGCCAACATCTCCGTTGGTTGCCCTGCCCACCTACTTCAACCGGTTTGATACGATACACGATTCCACAAGAGGTGAGGCTATGGCTCTGCGAACGCAGAAGATTCAACTCAACCCGAACAACAAACAGTCGACGCTGCTGGCACAGCACTGCGGTTATGCCCGTGTTGCCTACAACGCCGCGCTGTCCTCATTCAAGAGCGGATTAGATGATGGCAATTGGAAGACACTCTATGACATCAAAAAGGAATTCAATGCCAAAAAGCGTGAAGTCTTTCCTTGGTGCGATGCGATGAGTCAGAATGCTAGCAAGAACGCCATTCACAATTTCAACGATGCCGTGAAACGCTGGCGGAGTGGACAGAATAGATTTCCTAAGCCGAAGAACCGAAGTGGTAGACAGAGTTACCAAGCGGATAACGGCAAAGGTTCAGTAAGGGTTCACAAAAAGCGTGTCTGGCTACCAAAGGTAGGTTGGGCGAGAATGCGTGAGGAGTTACGTTGGACAGGTGAGATTGGTAGAGTCGTCGTCTCTCGAAAAGATGATAAGTGGTTCGTATCTATTTTGGTTCGCACTGATGAGGAGAACACGATGGTGCAGATGTCACTGATTGATGACAAGCCCGCGGTAGGCGTAGACGTGGGTATCAATACGTTGGCAACGTGTAGTGATGGCACGACGTATGAGAACCCACGCCCTCTGAAACGTTATCTGCGACAGCTGAGGCGTGCTGGCAGAGGCTTGTCCCGCAAGGTATATCTGTCCAGCAACTGGCATAAGGCACGGAAACGGCTTGCACATGTGCATTACCGCATCTCCTGCATCAGAGAGGATAGTCATCATAAGGCAAGCACCAGCATCGTTCGGAAGGCTTCAGCGATTGGTATAGAGACGTTGAACGTATCAGGCTTGCTGAAAAATCGGAAGCTGGCAAAAGCGTTGTCGGATAGCGCGCTGTCTAAATTCTTGACGATGCTGAAGTATAAAGCCGTGCGGCGTGGTATCCCGATAACGGAAGCATCAATGTTCTTTGCCAGCAGTAAGACGTGTAGTCGTTGTGGACACAAAAAAGCGGAGTTAAATCTCAGTGAACGCACCTATCATTGCACCGAGTGTGGTTTTGAATGCGACCGCGACATCAACGCCGCGGTCAATTTGTGTCCTGTCTAACAACCTTGTCGCGGACAGCTTAGCCGAGACGTAAAACGCCTCTGGAGTTCGTGTAAGCCCTACGCTGGTAGGCAGTGAATGTTGAATGAGGAAGTGTGGTCACTGACGGTCGCCTGACAGATTTGAGCAGGTTTTACCAGAAATGTATAAATCCCACAGAGCGGTAGTAGTAGCACTGGAGGTGCGTGATGCCGTACCCGTATTCGGTTATCCCATCGGAGTGCCATGTTTGCCCGCGGTGTGCTGCTTCAAAAAGGTGATGGTGCGCGCTAGTTGGCACGAGGAAATTCGCGCCTAACAGCGAACGTGCAACGCCTGCAACTTCAGGGTGAAGTAACACTTCCCGGCGAAATTCATCCGTGAGCACAAAATCACTCAGGTGTCCGCCCTGTACGGATTCGCACTCCCGATTGAAATCGGCATCAATGATGTTCTCTAACGTAATATAACCGTTGTGGATAAATTGCATGACTTGTTTGTCATTTAGCGTTGGTTCAACATGAATCATTTGTGTCTTCCTTTACACAATTTTCTCTAAAATAAACTCAAAACCGAGATAGGCGTTGTCAACATCCGAAAAATTATAGAGCTCAGGGCGTGGAAATTGCACAATCCGCCAGCCATCGCGAACCGCTGCAAGCACCGAGGCGTAAGGTGCATCTTGCGATGGCAGTACCGGTTCATCTGGTGCTGTTGCGTCATACAATGCCCAGCCGCCAAGCGGCGAACGCAGGTGCGTTGATTTGGCATAGAGATAGAGAATCAGTTGCTGTTCCGAATTCAACACTGCAGTTATACCACGCAAATCTGCCGCTGTCAATTCGCCTGCACTGAGTTTTTCCACACAATTGTCAAGCCATTCTTTTATCGCTGATTTCACGCAATGTTCTCCCTTCAATTAAATGTTAACATTATAGCATGAAAAGAAAAAATATAGTATGATAGTTGAGGCGTTGATACAACTTTACGCAGACGCGAAAATCGGATGGATATTTCGCGGGGATTGTGGTAAAATTATTAAAATCAAAACGTGAAATTCTAACCCTTAGTCTCCACAGTTGTGTTCAATAGACTCACACGCCATATTGGACAAAGAAAGTCTTTGGACATCAACGGGTAAGGGCGTGGTGAGCAGAAAAATGTCTGATTCACCTGAACGCGACAGGGTGGCATAAACGCATACCGGAAAACATTAACGGAAAGGATTTATGATGAGATTGGAAGGAAAAGTTGTGATTGTCGCAGGGGCTGCTTGGGGCGGTATTGGGGCAGCAACCGCCTATAGGTTTGCTAGTGAAGGTGCGAAGGTGGTTGTCAACACGCGCCGCCGAGAAGAAAAACTGGCTGAGACTGTAAACCGCATCCAAGATGCCGGTGGACAAGCAGTCGCAGTTATGGGCGATGTCGCCGATGAAACAACTTGGCAGACGCTTGTCAAAACCGCGCTGGCAAACTATGGCAAAATAACAACCCTTGTTCATAACGCTGCGCACTCCTATACCAAAAAAGCGATTGAATTTACGCATGAAGAATGGAATGAAAGCCTTGGGGTAACGCTCGGCGGCCCGTGGCTGGGTGCAAAGTATTGCATCCCTGAAATGATTCGGAACGGTGGCGGGACCTTAGTTTTCATCTCTACCGTCAACGCCACGATTACGAATCCGGGGTTCGGACTTTATGGCGCAGGAAAAGGCGGCTTGAATGCCTTGACGCGGAGCATTGCGCTTGATTATGGGAGGGAAGGCATCCGCGCAAACGCTATCGCCCCCGGCCAAATTGTAGGCGAACGTGGTGAAGCCTCGCTCGCTGAGGATACACTGGAAGAACAAGCCTCGCGCGACTGCTATCCGATCGGACGCTACGGAAAACCCGAAGATATTGCCAACGCCGCACTCTTCTTGGCATCCGATGAGGCAGATTTCGTTACCGGCATCGTGTTGACAGCCGACGGCGGATTAACGCTTCAATCGCCAGAAGCACTCGTGCGCCCTTCCTTCCGCCTCCGCTGGAGAAATGACATTCTGGTACCACAACCGAAACAGAATTCATAGAAGGAGATAGCCATGTGTGGACGATTTACTCTTGCAAGCGACACCGAAACGTTGACACAAACCTTCCTCGACTTTGAGATGCCGGTGGACATGGCACCGCGCTACAATATCTCACCGACGCAGGATGTAACTGTGATTCCCAACACTGAGAATAAGGTCGAATTCTTTCACTGGGGACTGATTCCCTTTTGGGCAAAAGACCCGAGAATTGGGAACCGTATGATTAACGCACGCTCGGAAACCCTTGCAGAAAAGCCCTCCTTCCGCACTGCTTATCAACGCAGACGGTGCCTCATCTTGGCGGACGGCTACTACGAATGGCAAAACATCCCCGGTGACAGACTCAAACAACCGGTGTACATTCGTCTCAAATCACAAAAGCCGTTCGCGCTTGCAGGATTATGGGAAGTGTGGCAGGCTGATGGGATGGATGAACCGCTCCGTTCCTGCACTATCATCACGTGCGAACCTAACGCGCTGTTGGAGACAATTCACCACCGGATGCCCGTGATTCTGTCACCAGATAACTATGCACAGTGGCTATCCCCGAATGAACAAACTGCGGCGGCACTTCAACCGCTCCTCATCCCCTATTCGGACGAAGAGATGGAGGCATATCCGGTGTCGCGATTTGTCAATCGCCCCGCGAATAATTCGCCGGAGTGCATCGCTCCCATATAGACTGCGTAGGATTTGCACAATAAAGGTTAACGACGGTGAAATAGATAGCCGTGCTTGTGCCGGTTCGCTGATAGGCGGCTTCACAAATTAGGACTGAACATGCTGTATATGCCCCTTCAGGGCGTTCTGTTTATAGGAAAGGAATTATGTCAAAACCAAGCAAAGATCAGATGCTTTTGATGTATCGCAAAATGGTAGAAATTCGCCAGTTTGAAGAAGCCGCTGGAACGCTTTATCAGAGCGGCCAACTGCCTGGCTTCCTCCACCTCTACATTGGGGAAGAAGCCACAGCAGTAGGCGTTTGCGTGCATCTCGAAAATGACGATTATATTACCAGCACGCATCGCGGCCACGGCCATCTCATCGCGAAGGGGGGCAAACGCTCCCGCATGATGGCAGAGTTGTTCGCGCGCACGACCGGCTATTGTAAAGGCAAGGGCGGTTCGATGCACATTGCCGACAAAGAGACCGGGATTTTGGGTGCCAACGGTGTTGTTGGTGCAGGCATCCCGCTTGCTGCCGGTGCAGCACTTTCTGCCAAACTCCGTGGTACGAAGCAGGTGGCGGTGTCCTTCTTTGGTGATGGCGCGACGAACCAAGGTGTATTCCACGAAACCCTTAATCTCGCCGCCGTGTGGGAACTGCCAGTCATTTTTATCTGTGAAAACAACCGATTCGGCATGGGCACACCGCAACGGGAGCATCAGCGAGTAGAGGATATTGCCGTGCGTGCACCAGCCTACGATATGCCGGGTGTCACCGTTGATGGCAACGATGTACTCAAGGTTTACGCTGAGGCAGCTCAAGCCGTTCAGCGCGCCCGCGACGGCGGCGGCCCGACGCTTCTCAATTGCGATACCTATAGATTCCGAGGGCATCACATCGGAGATCCGGGGACCTCCTACCGCGACCGCGAAGAGGTGCAGCAGCAAGAACAGCAACGCGACCCCATCCGAAGACTCGCCCAAGTCCTCATAGAAGAGGAGGGCGTTAGCGAAGAGGTGCTCTCGGCACTTGAGACAGAACTTTCAAAAGAGCTTGACGACGCACTAGAGTTTGCCAAGAGTAGCCCTGAACCGCTTCCCGAAGATGCGCTGAATGACCTTTATGCTGGCTCTATTCAGCCGTGAGTGGCAGGTTTCCGGTAAACGTAGGCGAGGTTTTCAACCAACGTCGAGGGACATTTGCAGATACTCGGTGCAAACGGATAGATAACAGGCGGTTTTAAGCATGCATAGCGTAACTACGACGAGAGGGATGTCTCCATCCGAGCTCGCGAAATGCAGAGAAAACCTCAAACGCCACTGGGAGAACCGGCGGGTTGACGAGGGATTGCTTCTCCGCGCCTGGGAAGCGGCGCATCGCGTTGCCGCCGTCCTCTATCAAGATTTTGGTGCGACAAAAGTTGCAGTATTCGGTTCTCTCGCGGAACGGGAGTGGTTCACCAAAAACTCGGATATTGATATCATTGTGTGGGGTATCTCATATAACAAATGCCTGGACGCGCTTTGGGAGACAGACGGTTTGAGCTCTGAATTTAAAATCGACATTATCGATTTTGAAACGTCCAGCGGGCTATTTCGCAAGCGGGTTCTGAGTCAAGCCATTCCTATTGATAGCGGGGAAATGGACGTTCTCAAATTGATGGACGAAAGAGTCCCCCCAGCATCCACGGAAACCGGAGAAATTTACGAGATGAATCGAAACAAACTCATTCAACGCATCTCCGATGAACGCACAAAAATAGAACGAACTGTCCAAGGCATCGCGAACGCATTACAAGATATTGAGGGAGGGCCGCCCGGCTATAGGAAGTACATAGAAAGGACAATTGCCGCAGATCTCGCCGAAGTCTATCGCGGTATTGAGAAGATTTTTGAGCGGATTGCCCGTGAGGTGGACATGCACATGCCGAGTGGCGGTGAGTGGCATAACGCCCTTCTTGCGCAAATGGCTGAACGCCGCGAAGAACGGCCCCCTGTGATTTCTCAAAGGAGCGCCCGGAGATTAAAACGGCTTTTAAAGTTCCGCCACCGTGTCAATAACATCTATCGATACGAATTGATTTACGAAAAAGCGGAGAAGCATGCAAAACGGGTGGGCAAGCTATTTGCAAACGTTTCTGAAGAGCTAGATATATTCACCGATTCTCTCACGCAGCAGGAAACAGAAACTATCGGCGAATAGGTACGCCCTATGGGCGAACCTCCCCACCAGAGCCATTCCGTTTTCGGTTTCCTGTTCGTTCGCTCGGAGAAGTCGCGATTTGGAGAACGCGCCTACAGGGAAACCATTGCTAGCTCTAAACATTGTTCCCACGGGAGAACTGAATGCCTCTGCCTCCCTACAAACAACTCTTGCAAATGGACACGAGCGAATGAAACAGGACACTCCCCTGAAATCGCCTGGCGTTACGTGGAAATCTATTGCTATCACGCTCGTGTTGATTCCGTTTAATTTCTATTGGATCATCGCAGGTGAAGTCGGCCTCGTCGGTTATGCACTGAATACGTACGCGGTTCCGTTTTACAACGTCGTTTTCGTTGTATTTGCTTTCACCCTGCTCAATCTTGCTGTCCATCGCACAACCCGGGGCCGCCTCTTCACCGATGCGGAACTCCTCACGATATACATTCTGCTCAGCACCGCGTGCGCCTTCCCTTCCATCACACTCATGACGATTCTCGTCACAACCGTTGGGCACGCCTTCTGGTTTGCAACCCCCGAAAACGAATGGAAACAACTCTTCTGGGATTACCTCCCGAGATGGCTGCTTGTGGACGATGCGAAAGTGCTTACAGGGTATTATACCGGAGAATCAAACCTCTCCACCCTAGAAGCACTGGGGGCGTGGGTAGTACCGGTGCTATCTTGGGCGGCGTTCATGACAGTGATTGTTCTCGTGATGTTGTGCATCAACGTCATCCTGCGGAAACAGTGGGTAGAGCGCGAACGGCTCGCGTACCCGATTACGCACATCGCGTTTCATGTCACGCATAACACGAAATCGATCTTCTCGCACCGCATCACATGGCTCGGCTTCGGGATTGCGGCATCCATTGCAATTCTCAACGGCTTCAGTTTTCTATATCCGACACTCCCTACCCTACCCATTAAGCGCATCGGTGGATGGCGGGGGTTTGGACATCTGTTCACAGAAAAGCCATGGAACGCTATCGGCGGCATCAGCATGTCCTACTATCCGTTCGTTATCGGACTTGGGCTGTTGATGCCGCTAGATCTTTCGTTCTCAAGTTGGTTTTTCTTCCTCTTCTACAAAGCGCAATTGGTGTTCGCGAGCGCCGCTGGGCTATCCAGCCTGCCGGGGTTTCCGTATATAGACAGGCAGTGCTTCGGTGCCGCCATCGGAATTTTCATCTCCGTGCTCGTACTGAACCTGCGGCATTTTCGTGGTGTATTCCGTATCGCGCGGCACCGCACAGGTGAGGATGCCGACGAACCCATCTCCTATCGATTTGCATTGTGGGGCATCGTTGGCGGGCTTGCCCTGCTTTTCCTCTTCTCCAAGCGCATCGGCATGTCCCTCTGGTTGATTCCGCTCTTTTTCGCAATCTATTTCATCATCGTCTTAGTGCTCACACGGATGCGGGCGGAGCAAGGGTTCCCTGTGCATGCAATGGAAAACATGCCGAATCATCATATCCTCGTCGACAGCCTCGGCACGCGAGCGTTGGGAACAAATAACCTCGTTGCCCTAACCCTCTACCGTTGGTTCAATCGGAGCTACACGAGCAACCCGATGCCACATCAGTTAGAGGGTTTCAAACTCTCTGAGCGTTCTGGAATTGCACCGAGGCGTTTGTTCTTCGCGCTGTTAGGCGTTTCAGCGTTCGCCGCTGTGATGGTATTCGGCGTTATCCTCTATATCTTTTATACTTATGGTGCCTTGAACATGAGCGGGAGCAGCAGTTGGGCGACTGGATTCGGCGGGCGCGTCTTCAATGGGCTCCAACGTTGGCTCTATTACCCTACCGAGCCGAACTTCTATGCCACCGGCGGCATCGTTTTCGGCTTGCTCTTTTCGACGCTCCTGATGTTTATGCGGACACGTTTCTTCTGGTGGCCCTTTCATCCGATCGGATTTGTCGTCTCAAGCGATTGGGGCATGCGGTATTTGTGGAGCTGCATGTTAGTGAGTTCAGTTGTCAAATGGGCGGTATTGAAAATCAGCGGCCCGCGGGCATCACAACAATTAGTGATGTTTGCGATAGGGTTAATGCTCGGCGATTTCACGGTAGGTGGGATTTGGAGTCTCGTTAGTGTTGTGACGCAACAACCGATGTATAATTTCTGGCCATAGGCACAGCATTGCTCTCGCGCACTAATAATTAGGGACTCATTACCATGACCGGGACAGATATTCTTTCTGGCGCGGTATCGCTATTCTGCGCCATCGTATCAAGCCGATCTAACGTTGCAGCTGCATAATACCGCTGCCCACACGCTTGGCAGACACCTACTGGCACATCTTTAATGATTACTAACTTGTCTTCATACCAATGATCGACGGTAACTCTCTTCTGGCGAATCTCTCCACTGCAATATTCACATTCAAATGCTTTCATTATAGTGTATCTTCCGTTGCGTAAACTGTAACGACTTTCTGCCGAATTGATTGGAGGATGCGATTTCTGTTCACGTTTATTATGTTACCTATGAATCGCGGTGTCTGTGCGAGAACTTGCTACAAAACATGCCTAAAAAAGTATATCACGAATAGTCCCAAAAGTCAAACGTTTTCTTGAATTCGATCGTGCCTTTACAGCCCTATAAGGGCGAAATGTGCAGCGCGACAAAAAACTATCCGATTTCAGCGAATTCCATTTGCACAATTGGCATAGATATGTTAAACTTTATTTCAGAACGCCTCACGCTGTAAAACGAAAAGAGTCTATTTTCCCTCTTGAAAAAAGGAGGATGCCGAAACGCGAGAACATCTCGCCTCGAAAAACCTACGGAAAAGGAGATATCCTTATGGCATACCCCAACACTCTCCCGCTCCCTTATGCACCGACAGAAACAGTGGAGTTATATCCCGAATCGGATGGAAAACCTATGGCTGAAACGGAACTCCATTTCAGAGAAACCCTAAAGAATTTCAACCGCATCGAAAACCATTTCGCGCACATACCGGACCTTTATGTCCTCGGAAATATGATGATGTATTACGAAGAGGGCGCATACCACAAAGCTATCTCGCCCGATATTTTCGTTGCCTTTGGCATCGGCCGAAAGGAACGCCGCACCTATAAGATATGGGAAGAGGGAAAACCGCCCGACTTCGTCCTAGAGTTCTCAAGCAAAAACACCTTTCGGCATGACTTAACCGGCAAGAAGCAACTCTACGCCGACATCGGCATTCCCGAATACTTCCTCTACGATGTGGATAGACGCTATTTGCCCACGCCGCTGATGGGCTTCCGGCTCATTGGGCACAATTATATTGAAATATCCGCGGGTGCTGATGGCGGGATTCTCGCTGCAACACTTGGCTTAGAATTCCACTTGCTTGATGATGGTTTTGGTATTTATGATCCGAGCACGCAGAAATGGCTAAAAACAGCGGAAGAACGAGCCGAGCAGGAAGCAAATGCTCGACACAAGGCAGAAGCCGAAGCCGCACGCCTCCGAGAAGAATTGGAACGTTTGAAAGCACGCTTGTAATCCCGATAAGCGTAAGCATTCCAGTTCCGACATCTTGAAACATTGGCGCAATGGCTGTTGTCGTAAGCAAGAATTGATGCATGCACGATCGTGCAAAAGCCCTATAAGGGCGAAAGGTGTATAGCAGAGCGGCATGTCCCTAATCACCGGCCCCAGCGGGGCGAAATGTACGTCACAATGGGAAATTGCCTGATCTAATTTTAGCAAATTTTCATTTGCAAAATTGCTATAAATGCGTTATACTTAATTAAAGCGTGCCTCACTGCTTCGGACAAGCCTATAGGACAGGACATCCGGAAGACGCGCGTGGCACTCTAAAAAGTGCCTCGCAGTTTCGGAAGCCTGCCTGCCCGTATCGGAACCCATTTGATACTCTAACTTGAAGAAAAGAGGAGGTATTGAAAATGGAAAAAATTGTAGGTGCCCAAGCGGATAGCGGTGGCGACATTACTGCTGTCCTCTTCGCGGGAAACACAACTTTCACTCTGTCCAATAACTAAAAGTGGACAAACACATGACACAGGCCATTCAAACCTTACTAGAACAGTTAAAAACACTGAAGTCAAAAAACGATTGGTTAGGAATCTATAGGAAATTCCAGCCGATAACAGAATTGCCTCAGAATGATTTAATCTGGAATAACCCCAAGATTCTGAGTGATATTGGGTTCGCATGTGCAAAACTGGCAGAAACTGGATCAAAAGAGATATTCCCAATTAAAAACCAGAACGACAAAAATGACTTTTTGAAGCAACAGGCGGAATATCGCAAGTATGCAGTGTTAACCAGAAAACGCTGCATTAGGATTGCCCCAGAGAATGCAGGGTACCGATCAGACCTCGCTTACACATACTACCAGAATGTTAGCGAACTGATTCAACCAGGGGGCAGGCGAGATGGAAATTTAAGAAAAGAAATTGAGAAATTCCTGGAGGCTGTTGATGAAACCCTTAATCTTCATCCAAAGCGTATCCAAGACCTGTACCGTAAAGGGCGCATTTTAACCAAAGTTTTGCCGAATCAAATATTGTGGAGCAGATCCTATGAAGATTACGGGGATTTCGCAGAGAAGTCAAAGAGAGCCAATGAGTTGCGTGAGCAAGGTATCCGAACGCTATTGGCTGCTAAAGAACTATGGGAAAACCTGTGGGATGAATCTTTGCGTAAAAGGCACCGAAAGAACTACATCAAATCACTTTATTTACTCAGTCAAACTTACTACGATAAAGTGAAGCAAGACTGGGATGAATCTGTATTTGCTTTGAGCTTGCGAGATGATGTTCGGTCTAACCAGCAGGCTGTTATAGATCGAGACGATGAGTTGAGCATTAACCAAGCAATAGAGACGATCAAGAAATGCTGTAAAACTGACTGTCCTCCTGAGCTCTTGCAAGGTGTCAAACAGATGCAACAAAATCTGGAAAAACTAGCATCGCACAACGGTATTGAAGAAGGAGTCAACAAGTTATATTCAATTGGCAAGTTTTTTTTCGCGAAATATTGGATACTCAGCGGCTACGGTTTAAAGGAAACTGCTAAGGCTATTGAAGCACGTGAAACTGCAGAACGTTATCTACAGGCAGCTTTGAAATGCAAATGGTCTTCCCAAAAAGCGAGGCAAGATAAAAGGTTCATAGCGGAACGTCTTGCGCGTATTTTTATCAGCAAAGGTGCCTACGAGGAGGCAATCTCTATAATTGGAACAAACACTCAAAATTTGAGGTTAGATGGTGCTCCTTCTTACGTACTCCACACCTGCGCGTTGGCCCTGTTAAAATCCGGGCGGATCTCGACATCTAAGAGAGTCTTAGATAGGGCGGCGAAATCCAAAGGAAATAGGCATCCATGGTCGACGCGTTTCCTGATGGGATGTGCTTATCTTGAGGAGAATCAAATTGAGGCGGCTCAAAGGGAGTTTGATCTTGCCCATCAAGAAGCATCGCGAGTAGGGAAAAAGAACGTTGACTCACTTCTTGTAGGTAAAGCGTTAGTGGTGTATAAATCTGGGGATGTGTCTGGGGCATTGAAATTCTTGGAGGAGGCCCAAAGGCTTAATCCGAATAGAGTTTCAACCGGAGAACGCATACGGAAGTGGCAACAAAGCGAGGCATAAATCCGTATTATAGATAACAAAACAGATTGTCAGTTGGAGGCTGGCCGGCAAAAGGGACACCCAACAAAAATTTGTGCATTTTAACTTGACAGAATCATGTCGGATGTGTTATTATATTAGAGCGTGCCTCACTGCTTCGGACAAGCCTATAGGACAGGACATCCGGAAGACGCGCGTGGCATTCTAAAAAGTGCCTCGCTGTTTCGGAAACCTGCCTGCCCGTATCAGGCAAAAAGTGACGGGGTTTTAGCAGTGTTGAGGCGCAGACGGTCCGGTAAACTTTTCACTTGGGAAACCAATGGTGGGTTTCACCCAAGTGTTTCGCAAACCCCGCCGGGTGAACAAAAACCAATGCATGACTGACAATTTAAAAAACCACACTGAATATAACCTAAAAAATATATACTGACAATTCGCAACTCAAACTGAAAATAAAACCACAAAGAATTAGATTTACAACTACGAACGAACTAAAACCTTAACCGTGTGGTGTTTGCTTGGGCAATAGAAGGAGTATGCCCATAACCACAAACTGATTGAAAAGACTTCCTTGTAAACTATAAACTACGAACGAACTAAAACCTTAACCGTGTGGTGTTTGCTTGGGCAACGAAAGGAGTATGCCCATAACCACAAACTGATTGAAAAGACTTCCCTATAAACTATAAACTACGAACGAACTAAAACCTTAACCGTGTGGTGTTTGCTTGGGCAATAGAAGGAGTATGCCCATAACCACAAAACAGTTGAGGCCTTAACCCGAGAACTAATAACCACAACTACAAGCTTACTAAGATGAAAACCATAAATCTCTATTGAAACCTAAAAGGAAATAAAAAATGTCAAAAGAATTGAAATTGACCGAGAAATGTAAAGAAAGTTTTGAGGCTTTTTTAATAAACCACCGTTTACGGTGTGAAAGCATGCAGCAATATCCAAATTTAATTTTCTTTAAAAATAAGACTATTCAAATTGTTTGTCCTGACACAATAAATCCAAGATGGCTAGCCGTACCCGTAAAAGATGACAGACAGCAGGCGAATTTTTACGTCGGGTACGTACGACACTCTGAAAACAAGGCGAGATTAGAGGGATTTGCTTATCCTAATGAGTTTGAATACCATCCTGCGAATCCTGCTTCTGGTTGGAAGAATCCGACTTACCGGATACCAATTGGAAAGCTTTACAAGAGAGACATGCTTTTTAACGCGTTGAATTCGTTAATAGGCAATTATGTTTAATACCCAAGTTGCCACCTAACAGATCCTAAGCATTTAAGCACGGTTTTTCGCCGTTTTTGCAGGAAAGACTGTTACAGTGTTTTTTATTTTGAAGGCATACGGGAAACCGGCTCTACAAATCCGGTCCGTTTGGCATAAGGTGGCAGCTTAGGTAAATAACGTGAGTTTAATGTAAGGATTTAAAGAACAATATAAGACTGTAGGTTGGGTTGAACGGCACTTCGAGATGCCCACCTCGGTACAAGAAAGCCGAACCCTTTCAATGGATCCAGGGACAGAGAAACCGAGTGAAACCCAACGTCTCTCACGATATGAAGCGTTGGGTTTCACACACTTTCACAGTTTGCACTCTCTTTTGAGATCCGTTCAACCCAACCTACAAGAAACTTATATAAAACTCATGTTAATTATAAAGGTGCTTCACTGCTTGGAAAATCCTACAGGACATCCGGAAGACGCGCGTGGCATTCTAAAAAGTGCCTCGCAGTTTCGGAAACTAGCCTGCCCGTATCAGGCAAAAAGTGACGGGGTTTTAGCAGTGTTGAGGCGTAGACGATCCGGTAAACTTTTCACTTGGGAAACCCACAGTGGGTTTCACCCAAGTGTTTCGCAAACCCCGCCGGGTGAACAAAAACCAATGCATGACTGACAATTTAAAAAACCACACTGAATATAACCTAAAAAATATATACTGACAATTCGCAACTCAAACTGAAAATAAAACCACAAAGAATTAGATTTACAACTACGAACGAACTAAAACCTTAACCGTGTGGTGTTTGCTTGGGCAATAGAAGGAGGAAGCCCATAACCACAAAACAGTTGAGGCCTTAACCCGAGAACTAATAACCACAACTACAAACTCACTGAGATGAAAACCATAAATCTGTTGATGCACGATTCGGCTATTTTTATGAAATTGCCTTTAGGGTGTTAGTCTGAAAGTGCCACTCAACCTTGTCTAACCAAACGTTAAGGTGAAAATAATGATTAACCAACTATTCCCGGAAAACCCAAACGAAGTAGAAGAAATTCCAATCCAAGATGGCGAACTACGTCTCTATCCTCACCTTTTTTCACCGGAAGAAAGCAACGCTTTTTTCACAAAACTAAAAGAGAAAGTTAATTGGCAACAGGAGGAAATCAAATTCTATGGTCGAACAATCCCGTTACCTCGCTTAACCGCATGGTTTGGCGATGAAGGAAAAACCTATATGTATTCCGGCATTACTGTTGAACCGGAGCCATGGACACCAACATTATTAGAAATCAAAAGCAAAGTTGAGGAGGTCTCAAATGTGACATTCAACAGCGTTCTGCTCAACTACTACCGAAACGAACGCGATAGTGTCTCTTGGCATAGCGACGACGAACCGGAGTTGGGCAAAAACCCGATAATTGGTTCGGTGAGTTTTGGCGATGTCAGGACGTTTCAACTCAGACACAAAACAGACAAATCCCTAACAGTCAGCAGAGACCTGCCAGATGGTAGTTATCTCGAAATGGCTGGAAGTACCCAACACCATTGGGTACACCAGATACCGAAACGGACTCGGAAAATAGGTTCGAGAATCAATCTAACTTTCAGAATCATAAAGGAAATCTAAAGCATGTTGGACCTAATTGTCGTTGTCAGTAGCATTGTCGCCCTGCTCATTATTATCTACAAATTCAAGCAGGCTCATCAACATAACAAACACCTCACGGACGAATTGAAACAAGAACGTCAGCGCAACGCGAACATTGAAAGTGACTTAGCACATGCTAACCAAAAGATGGAGCACATCTCTAACGAATTGGAACGGGTGAAATCAAACTCTCTCCCAATCCGGGAATCGCGTGAAGAGCATCTCTCTAGCGAAAATGAACGCCTCACCAATGAACTAAAACAGGAACACCAGCGCAACGTGAATCTTGAAAGAAAATTAAGGATTTCTGGATCTTCATTGTCGCAGGCTAGTCAAGACAACGAAGGTCTTTCTAACCAACTGGCGCAGGAACGCCTACGCAATACGGAACTTGAAAAGGAATTAAGAATTTCCGGTTCTTCAGCGTACCACACGCTTCTTGATGCTATTTACGCTGAAAAGCGTATAGAAACGGACGAGCAAAGACAGAAATTTCTTGGGCATCTACGAAAAGTTTCCGAGGAATTAGGGAAAGAATATCAGGCACAGTGCTTCTCACCAGATTATTCCAGACAGGATTATCAAGAAGCGTATTTGTTACGCTACTTTTTGCCATATTCCCAACCTATTCCCTACCTTCTCAACCGTCTAATTCTAAAAAAGGATTTTCCATGTCAACTACCGCAAGATGGAACATTGACTGCCTCTTTCTTCGGATGCGGTCCCGGACCTGAACTTTACGGACTTATGCACTACTTGGGCGGATCTCAATCAGGTATTAATATTTCCGCAGCTATGTTGGATATTGCGACTTGGGAACATGGCAGAAAAATTGTCTTTGAGCACTTATTACCTCGCGTAAAAGTTCGCGAATTCAAGTCAAATCTCGTAGGCAACGCAAGAGATTTTTTGCCCGATGATTCGGAAAAGTGGGTTAGCAACTCCGACTTAATTGTCATTCAACATTGTCTAAACGAACAAGGCAATGCAAGGGATAAGCAACTACTTGAAAACTTAGAACAGATAGTGAGAAAAATGAAGCCCGGGGCAGTCATGTTAATCGTTGAGCGTGCGAAATATCTAGACACTAAGGACCTATTTGGTAAATTCCGCTATGAGTTGGACAAAAAATTCGGTAACAGCTTAGCTATTGAAGGCCTAATCAAAAAGCGCGATGGCATTGAAATTAAACCAATTCTTGAGGTTATTCCTAAAGAGTTAGCAGCCTATTTCTTTATGGAGGATTCCTCAAACTCTGTAAACCCCGTAAAATTTATTTGGATGGCTATAGCCAAAAAGTAATTGGCTATGGCATGTAGTTGTCAAATACCTAAGAAGGAAAAACAAATGATTGAGACGGGAGTGCCAAAAAGTGCATCCTGTCTCTTTTTTCTTGCCTTCAAAACCATTTCATGCTATCCTATTCTCTAAGGAGATTGTGATATGCATCACCCCACAGACACCCATCGCACCGCAAAAGAGTTATCGCCGGCAGAACTGGCGGCATACCGCCGGCGGCTCGATCAGCACTTTCAAAATCGGAAGGTGGATGAGGCGTTGCTGCACCGCGCATGGCACACTGCTATTGACATTAACGTTGACAAAAAACGCGAAATTTGCGATAATAGGATTAGTTTTGAACAGTTTGGCGATTTTTTGCAAAAAAATGTTTGACATTTATTGCATTTTTCGTGGATGCCCCAAGGGGCGGATTTACCCCCACCCTTATATTCACGGGCGTTAAGTAAATATCCTTCACTAGACAGCGACGACTTTCGTCGGCGTTTTGTCTTCGACCCCGCACGCATTCTTTGCGTAGCGGGCTATTTCTGTTGCATCCGGAATGCACAGGGAGAACCCATCGCGAGCGGTGTCTATTTCTACACGCTGAAGGCGGGTAATTTCTCAGCGACGAAGAAGATGCTGATTCGGAAGTAGGAGAGACCTCCCGGTCTCGATTTCTCGTCGGTAGGCGCGCTTTCAAAGCGCGCCTACCGCGAAACGTAGGGCGAGGGCTTGTCCCTCGCCATGCAGCGGGCGTTACCGTCTTCTTCACCGTTGGGCGAGGGCTAGTCCCGCGCCTTTCATGAAAATTTTAATGTTGTTTTTTGTGGAAAAATTCGGTATAATAAGTGTTAGGCATTAAGCCTAAACCAAACCGGAGGTTTGCATGCTCACTCCAAGACAACTTAAGGCAAAGCAGGCTGTATCCGCGTACTTTCGTGGTCCGTCTGTCTCAGCGGCGGCAGTTGGAAGATCAATAGAGCCCGGGCCCATCTCAGAAGATATAATCGGCTGGGGCATTGGGGCAAAAATCGTTGATGGCACGGTTTTGTCTGGGGAATCCACAGTTCGAGTCTACGTACGCGAATTATTACCGAATCAAAGGTTTCCCCACCAGTTCGGTGATCTGCCGACTGATGTTGTCGCAGTAGGTCAGATTGTTGCTTACCAAGATCTACACCGTCCGACTCCATGTGGTGTTTCTGCTGGACACCCAGACGTTACGGCAGGAACACTCGGGTGCCTTGTTGAGAGAGATGGGAATCACTACATCTTGAGTAACAACCATGTGTTGGCTAACAGTAATGCCGCGAGAGAAGGGGATCCGGTGATTCAACCCTGCTCAGCGGATGGTGGAACGCTCCCTGATGATAGGATTGCGACTCTTGAACCGTACCAAGAGATTGATTTCACCGGAAGGTCTAACGATATCGATGCAGCGATAGCATTGGTTGGAGACTGTAACCAAGATGTCGTCTCACCAGAGATTATTGATATTGGAAGACTTAACTCTACGCCGCGAACGGCCATGGAGGGTCAAACCGTCCGAAAGTATGGTCGAACAACAGGGCACACGACCGGTGTCGTATCGGATATTAGCGGTGACTTCTGGGTAAATTATGGGGACGGTACTCAAAACCTTCGGGCATGGTTTGAAAACCAGATTGTGGTAAAGAACAAGGGTTCTTCAGGTTTCTTCTCCCAAGGTGGTGACTCTGGTTCACTCATTGTGGATGCTGAGACACGTGATCCGGTTGCCTTGCTCTTTGCTGGATCAGAGGATGGCGAGATAACTATCGCAAATCCTATAAAGCTAGTTCTCCAACACTACGGCGTAACTGTCGTTGGACAAGAGGAATAAAGTCATGAAAACGATTTTTGAGGCAAAGAAACACTTCGGAGCACGTTATCGTTCCGAAGAAGGTTTTGTCGGCGTAGGCATCGGCCGCGCCGCAAATTCCGAGGCTTTGCGGGTTTATGTGGCAGGAGCTGATTCTCCCATCGCGCAGAAACTCAAAAGTGAAGCGACTTTTGAGGGATTTCCTATCGTCGTGGAAGTGACGGGAAAGGTGCGCGCGCTTCCTGCATAACCCGGCCAATAGAGGGCTCGCAAGCGGCGAGCCCTCTCTTTTTGAAAATCGCCAATTCAGACAGAAAGAGGAGTCGGACCCGGGAGATTACACCTACCGGCAGCGAATATCCAGGGCAAATATTGAGGGAAGTGAATGAAAATCAGTTTTGTTCAGTCAGGCGGATTTATGGGGATGCTCACCGGGTGTGAACTTGATACCGAAGGGCTTGCACCGGACACGGCCCAAGAATTGGAGCAAATCGCTAATGCAAGTGGGCTTGTAACATCGGGAACGTTTTTCTCGGAGTCCAGCCGAGATCTCTATCAATATGACATAACCATTGAAGATGGGGACTCGGCAATCTCTGTCATCTATGATGATGCAACGCTTCCTGCCTCCGCGCAATCGCTGGTGGATTACCTACAAGAGCACGCAGTCCCTAAGCCCTTGACAAATGGGTAGCCTTATGAAAACGATTTTTGAGGCAAAGGAACGCTTCGGAGCACGCTATCGTTCCGAAGAAGGGTTCGTCGGCGTAGGCATTGGCCGCGCCGCAAATTCCGAGGCTTTGCGGGTTTATGTAGCAGGATCCGATTCTCCCATCGCGCAGAAACTCAAAAGTGAAACGACTTTTGAGGGATTTCCTGTCGTTGTGAAAGTGGCAGGAAAATTCCGCGCGCTGCCGGCATAGCCCGGCCCAGTAGGAAAGACCTCTGGTCCCGATAAAGGGGCTCGCAACGCTGCGAGCCTCTCTTTTTTCTTGCCTTCAAAACTATTTCATGCTATCCTATTCTCTAAGGAGATTGTGATATGCATCACCCAACAGACACCCATCGCACTGCAAAAGAGTTATCGCCCGAAGAGTTGGCACAATATCGCAAGCGGCTCGATCAGCACTTTCAAAATCGGAAGGTGGATGAGGCGTTGCTGCACCGCGCCTGGCACACCGCGCATCGGGTAGCAGCCCTGCTCTACAAAGATTTCGGTGCGACGCAGGTTGCTGTCTTCGGGTCGCTTGCGGAACGGGAGTGGTTCTCAAAAGGGTCCGATATTGATATTGCAGTCTGGGGACTTCCATCTGACAAATATTTTCTCGCCGTTGCGGAAACCATCGGCTTCAGTCGAGAATTCAAAATTGATTTAATCAATTTTGAAAATTGTAAAGGTCTGTTTCGCGAGCGCGTCCAGAACCAAGCGGTGCCGATTCAGAACGGCGAAACGGGCTTTATCTCATTGACTGTTGATAATTGCCAAGCAACGTTTATGAAAAGAGAGGACATTTTTGAAGTGGACCAGAATAGGCTGATCCAACGTATCTCCGAGGAGCACATAAAAATAACGCAGGAAGTTGAAAAAATTCGAGGCGATTTGCAAAAACTCGAAACGGCTCCTATTGAATACAAGGAAAGTTTGGAAATTCTTATTGCCCGCCGCCTCTATGATTTCTATAAAGGTCTGGAAAACATTTTCAGGCGAATTGCACGAGAGGTTGATGGCAACCTACCACACGGCGAGGAATGGCACAAGACTCTACTACAGCAGATGGCGAAACCGAGAGCGTCGCGTCCACCTGTGCTTTCTCAAGAAACCGGTTCGGAACTACAGAAACTTTTAGCGTTTCGCCACGTTTTCATCTATATCTACGCCGATGAATTGGACTATGAACAAACGCTGGAGAATGCTAGACGGGTCTACGAGGTATTTCCCAACGTCTCTGAAGAATTGGACGTGTTCATAACGTGGCTGAAAAAGCAGGAATCCGATGCGTAGATAATGAACGCCTAAACCTTCCTTCAGTGATTCAGACAATCAAAAGCCTCGGTCCGCTACCGAATCTCTACTATAGAACGAAACGTCCGTACTCGTCTAATTTCTTTCTTTGCATTTATACCGCATTTCATGCTATCCTATTCTCTAAGGAGATTGTGATATGCATCACCCCGCAGACACCCATCGCACCGCAAAAGAGTTATCGCCCGAAGAGTTGAAGGCATACCGACGGCAGCTCGATCAGCAATTTCAAAACCGGAAAGTGGATGAGGCGTTGCTGCAGCGTGCATGGCACACCGCGCATCGGGTAGCAGCCCTGCTCTACAAAGATTTCGGCGCGACGCAGGTGGCCGTATTCGGTTCACTTGCCGGACAGGATTGGTTCTCAAAAGGGTCCGATATTGATATCGTCGCTTGGGGGATTCCATCCGATATGTATTTGCTCGCCGTTGCGGAAACCATCGGCTTCAGTCGAGAATTCAAAATTGATTTAATCAATTTTGAAAATTGTAAAGGGCTATTTCGCGAGCGCGTCCAGAACCAAGCCGTTCCGATTCAGAACGGCGAAACGAATTGTCAAGCAACCCTTATGAAGATAAAGGAAATTGACTCAGTGAACCAGGAGGAGTTGATACAGCGTCTTTCTGATGGATACACAAAAGTAGAAGGGGCTGTCGGACTCCTCAGGGAAGCATTACAAAACATTGAAGATGCTCCGGCGCGTTACAGACGTAGCATAGAACTTGAGATTGCTAGATACCTCTACGATTTCTATAAACAATTGGAAAACATTTTTGAGAGAATCGCTCGAGAGGTCGACGAGGCACTGCCTATAGGAGCAGAATGGCATAAAGCCCTTCTAGAACAAATGGCGGAACCAAGAATGGCACGTCCACCTGTGCTTTCTCAAGAAACCTGTTCGGAACTACAGAAACTTTTAGCGTTTCGCCACGTTTTCACCTATATCTACGGGGCTGAGCTAGACTACGAGCGAATGCTGGAGAATGCCGAGCGAGTCAACGAGATATTTCCGAATGTCTCTGAAGAATTGGACGTGTTCATAACGTGGCTGAAAAAGCAGGAATCCGATGAGTAGATATAGAACGAAACGTCCGTACTCGTCTAATTTCTTTCCTTGCATTTATACCGCATTTCATGCTATCCTATTCTCTAAGGAGATTGTGATATGCATCACCCCACAGACACCCATCGCACTGCAAAAGAGTTATCGCCCGAAGAGTTGAAGGAATACCGCCGGCGGCTCGATGAGCACTTTCAAAATCGGAAGGTGGATGAGGCGTTGCTGCACCGCGCCTGGCACACCGCGCATCGGGTAGCAGCCCTGCTCTATGAAGATTTCGGTGCGACGCAGGTGGCCGTCTTCGGTTCGCTTGCCGAGCAGGATTGGTTCTCAAAAGGGTCGGATATTGATATTGCAGTCTGGGGGCTTCCGGGGGATACATATCTTGATGCTGTCTGGGAAACCAGAAACTTTAGTCCAGAGTTTAAAATCGATCTCGTCAACTTTCACAGTGCGACAGGGCGATTTCGCGCTCGGATTCAGAGCCAAGCTGTTTCTATTCAAATAGGGGAGACAGCCCTCAACAAATTAACCTCTGCGAAAAGGGGGGAAACTTACGAAGTGAAGAGGCGAAACCTCATTGAGCGAATCGCTGATGAACGCAGAAAAATAGAACGAACCGTCGAAGAAATCAGGAAACGCTTGAAAAAAATGGAATCCGCATCTGGTGAAGACTTAGAAGATCTCAAAGCCTTGGTTGCCCTACGCCTCCTTGTTTTCTACACCGGCTTGGAGAACATTTTCGCGCGCATTGCCCGAGAAATTGACATGGATGAACCGAAAGGAAAAGAGTGGCATAAGGAGCTGTTAAAACAAATGGCAGAATCATGCCCATCGCGCCCGGCTGTGATTTCTGCAAAAACAGCTGCGGCTCTAGGCATCGTTTTAAAGTTCCGCCACCGCCTCAGAAATATCTACGTATTTGAATTGCATCCCGAGAAAACAGTTGAAAACGCAAAGCAGGTTTGTGAGATATTTGACAGTCTCTCTGCGGAACTGGATGCCTTCATCGCTCGCTTAGAAAAACAGGAAAATGACTGAACAAACTCTCCTCCAAAATAAATTCTGAAACCTTGGGAAACTCACAATGCCATCTATCAGCAACGCCGGAGCGCGTATCGCCTTTCCATCCGGACAGGCGCGCTTATTCCCCGCCTAATTTCTTCTCTTGCATCCAAAACCATTTCATGCTATCCTATTCTCTAAGGCGTTTTTAACATGCATCACCCAACAGACACCCATCGCACCGCAAAAGAGTTATCGCCCGAAGAGTTGGCACAATATCGCAAGCGGCTCGATGAGCAATTTCAAAACCGGAAGGTGGATGAGGCGTTGCTGCAGCGCGCCTGGCACACCGCGCATCGGGTAGCAGCCCTGCTCTATGAAGATTTCGGCGCGACGCAGGTCGCCGTCTTCGGTTCGCTTGCGGAACGGGATTGGTTCTCAAAAAGGTCGGATATCGATATCGCGGTTTGGGGTATCCCATCTGATAAGTATTTCCGTGCAGTATGGGAAGCTGAGGATATCAGTGGATTGTTTAAGGTGGACTTGGTTGATTTTGAAAGTTGTAAAGGGCGATTTCGCGAGAGAATTCAGAGTCAATTGATTCCAATTGAAAAAGGGGTAATTTACAACGTGGACAGAAGGGCGTTAATCCAGCGTATCTCGGATGAACGCCATAAAATAGCAGAGACTGTAGGGAAAATCGCAGAGCGGCTAGAAAAGAT
This sequence comes from uncultured Poribacteria bacterium, assembly GCA_958295855.1. Classification (GTDB taxonomy): domain Bacteria; phylum Poribacteria; class WGA-4E; order WGA-4E; family WGA-3G; genus CATQHH01. The sequence continues at coordinate 5,178,351 of OY282383.1, forward strand.
TAAAGGAGCCCCTATTGAATATAGGGAAGAGATAGAAACGACGATTGCCAAAAACCTCGCTGATTGCTATAGGGGGATAGAGAGCGTTTTTAAGCGAATTGCCCTTGATGTTGACTTACGCATACCTGACGGACGGATGTGGCATAAGGAATTGCTGATTCAGATGACAGAACCACAAGCTGAACGGCAACCCGTGATTTCCCAAGAAACTTTCGAGCTTTTGCAGGAACTTTTAGCGTTTCGCCACGTTTTCAATAATTTCTATGAAGAAGAACTACTTTACGAAAAAACGGAGAAAAATGCAAAGCAGGTCGATGGCTTGTTTAACACTCTCTCCAAAGAACTAGATGCCTTCATCGCTTACCTGGAGAAACAGGAAAATGACTGAACAAACCCTCCTCCAACAGATTACTGACTTTTGCCGCCTGCTCCGACATGAGGGCGTTAATGTAAGTACTACCAACCAGCTCAGTTGGTGTCAGAGTGTTCAACTCATCGACATTGGTGAGCGTGAGGCGTTTTATCATACAGCGCGGACGAACCTCATCGCGAGTGAGGCAGACCGGGAGAAGTTCGACCTCGCTTTCAACCTGTTTTGGCGATACCCACGCCCCGAATTTCAAGCGGCGGATTCGGAGGGTGAAGCACCCGAACCCTCAGCTCTGCAAGATCTCTCGGATGCAAGCGACGCAGAAGAGACGCTTGAGCAGTGGGTGGATTCCGAGGAAGCGGCAGACGAAGAAGGGGAATTAGACGAGGACACCACCGCTTATAGCGTGGAGGATGTCTTGAGCCGAAAAGATTTTAGCGAGTTCACAACGGAGGATATGGAGAAAGCACGGGACATCGTCGCCAAACTCGCGGCATTGTTGGCGACAAAACTGAGTCGCAGAAAGGTACCGGGCGGGAAAGGCTCAACTATTGATTTCCGACGGAGTTGGCGGAAAAGTCTCGCACATGGCGGTGAACCTCTGGAATTAATCCGGAAACAGCCGAAAATTAAGAAGACTAAGATCTTGCTCCTCTGTGATGTGAGCGGCTCCATGGATTGCTATGCCAAATTCCTCATCCAATTCATCTACGGCATGCAACAAGAGCTGCGAGAAGTTGAGGTTGCTGTCTTCAGCACGCACCTGACGAACATTACAGGGCTTCTCAGGCGGAAGGGCTTAGCAGAAGGCTTGAATGAAGTAGCAAATACTGTGCCGGACTGGTCGGGTGGTACAAAGATTGGCGAGAGTCTACTTGAATTCTATCGGCAGTTTGCTCCCGCTTTCTCGGCGTATCGTTCGGTAGTCATTCTCATCAGTGATGGGTGGGATCGCGGGGATACGGATGTGCTACGTCGCTCTATGGAGATGTTGCACCAGCACGCTTATCGGCTGATTTGGCTCAACCCGTTGCTCGGCAGTGAGGGCTACCAACCGATTTGTCGAGGCATCCGCACTGCATTGCCTTATGTAGACTATTTCCTCCCGGCGCACAATTTGGAGAGTTTGGCACAGTTGACAAAAGTATTGATTCCGCTCTGGGCGCGGTAAGCGTGTAAGCAATTTTAGAAAATCAGGTTAAATTCCTTTTCAAAATTGCTTCAATAGAAAAATGAGGAGTCTTAACCATGCAAGTTCAAGCGGCGGTGATGCTCCAACCGGGGCAGATAGAAATCCGGGAATTTGAGAAGCCCACCCCGAAAGATGATGCGCTTTTGCTGCAAGTCGACCGGGTCGGTATATGTGGCAGTGATAAGCACATGTACCTCGGCCACACGGCTCTAAAATTTCCGGTTATCCCAGGACACGAAGTTGTCGGTACGGTTGCGGAGATTGGCAAAAATGCAAATCAGGTTATGAATGTGATGGGCGGTCCCATCAAAACTGGCGACCGGATTACGGTGGTACCGGGTTCAAAAAACTGTGGCAGATGCTATTACTGCCTGCACGTGCCAGGCCGCCCAACCTTGTGTTCGGGGCGAACTATTTATGGGTTTAGCAACAGCGAAACGCCGCCCTATCTAAACGGCGAATTCTCCGAGTATACCTACATTCACGGTAACTCCTGGGTCTACAAAATACCGGAAAGCATCCCTGAGGAAATTCGCGTGCTGACAGAGCCTGTTGCGGTTGCGACGCGCGCCGTTGAACGTGCCTGTGCCCCCGGCCTACCACAGGTAGGCGACGGCTTAAGCATTGGGAGCCGCGTTTGCGTGTTAGGATGCGGTCCGATTGGGCTCCTGGTGATTGCTGTGTTAAGAGATAGCGGTGCTGGCACCATTATCGCTACGGACCTCGTTGATAGCCGATTGGAGATGGCGCGACGGATGGGCGCAGATGTGGTTATCAATGTCGGGGATACGACACCCGAAGAACGGGTCGAGCAAATTCAGGCACTCACAAACGGCGTCGGCGTAGACATCGCGATTGAGTGTGCAGGATTGCCCGTTGTCTTCTCCGAGGCACTCGACGTGGTACGGCGAGGCGGAAAGGTTATCGAAGTCGGGCACTACACAGATTCCGGGGATATCCAAGTGAAGCCCCACCAAATTTGCAATAAAGACCTGGATGTGTGCGGGGTGTGGGCGTATCCACAAATTCAATTTCAGACAGCGTTGGATTTTCTCCAGCGAACGCGCGCGCCGCTGCATGAATTGGTAACACATCACCTTCCGTTGAACCAATTGGAAGCCGGCATTGATATGCTCGGACAAGAAGGGGTGTATAAGGTTGTGATTGAACCTCAGTTGTAGCACTTCTTGCTGTACCGTGCCTCACCCTGCCTGCTTTTCAAAGAAGTTATAGGGGCAGAAAGGAAAAAAATGAAAAATTGCAAACGCGTGTTTATGCTACTCTGTTGCCAGATGCTGTTGTGCTTTTTATGCTTTGACATAACGCAAGGCTTTGCCGCAGACGCGGTAGAGGCTCCACCGCTCTACCAAACGATAGAAGGCGCGAAAGCCTACATTGTGGAGCATCAGAACGAAGATGGCGGCTGGCCCTTGATACCGGGAGAAGAGAGCGATGTAGAAATTACGGCATTTGCCATCTGGGCGTTAATCGATGCGGGGTGGGGCACCGGCTCCCGGGTCATCCGAATGGGTGTGGCGTACCTGAGGCATGCCCAACAAGATAACGGCAGTTGGAACAGCAACACAGCGCACACTACTTTTGCCCTCATCGCCTTAGCAACAGCCGAGACGGATGCGGATGCCCGTTTTAAAGGCCTCCGGTGGCTGAAAGCAGTGCAAAACCCCAACGGGAGTTGGGGGAAAAAAGAACGAAGCCGCGACCACATTCTCTATACCGCCGCTGTCTTAGCCGGATTCAGCAGGCTCGGTTTCAAACAGAACTTTGAACCTATTTCTAAAGGCGCGGATTGGCTGGCGGAACGCATTAATTCCGATGGCGGCTGGGCATTGCAACGTGGGATGCAGTCCGACGTTTTTTTGACATCTTGGGTGCTGCAGGGCTTAGCTCCTGTTTACGACATCGATGCACAAATCGCATGGTTAAAGCAGCTACAGAACGACGATGGCGGCTTCGGAAGATATAAGAACAGCCCCAGCGATGCGGAAATAACTGCCGTTGCGATTATGGCACTCGCAGCAGGAAACGACCCGCTCAACACCAGCCGAGTCGCTATCAATTATTTGACAAGCACGCGGCAAACAGATGGCAGTTTTGTCAGCAATACCCCGATAGAACTCGCCGAACCTACTGCCAACTTGCAGTCTACCTGTTTTGTACTTATTGCAATCCACGCCGAAAAGGAGGATGATTTAACGGAGTAAGCGGCCCTTATGCGAGGCACAAGGAGCCCGCTTCGTGCCACCCTACGGTTACGGCGAGTGCCTACCGCCGCTCATCAGCGATAGTAGACGCCGGCATAATGTAGTGCTCGCCTTTGGTTAACTGGGCAACTTGGCGTTGGAAATTATCTGTAATGGAACTACTGCGCATGGAGGTAACACCCCCGATGACGTAAACCCGCGCTCGCGCGCCTCGGCAAACGGCAATAGCCTTCCCTGCTGTATACCCCTTTTCCGTACGTTTGCTCGTTGATTCATCCGTAACAATGATGAGCACCAACTCGCGCGCCGGATCTGTTCTCAGTTTCGGGACACCTTCCATGATGGCATCAAGTAGATGCTCATCCCCGATTTTTGGGAGGCGAAAGAGGGATTTCACTTGCTCGGGCTTTAACGGCGGCTTGGTTACGACGACAGTGCTCTCGCCGCCGCCAACGCTTGCCCAAAACCGGATGAGCCCAAACCGATAGTTGAGCCCCGCTGCATTAAATACAGCAACCATCCGGTCCAAGCCATCACACGCGGCATCCACCTTACGCACCATGCTCAGACTATAATCAAAGACGAAGACAACATCTACATCGCCGGGTTTACTTTCAACAAGATTCTCTGCGATGCGTTTGAAAAGGCCATCCACCCGTAACAGGGCCTTATCCGCAACCGTCTCCCCACTCCGAATGCGCTGTCCATCCATCTGTCGCTGATTTGCATTAATCGGATACCACCTGCCACCCGTTTCGTCAGTGAGTTCCGCTTGAACCTTTTCACTGATTCCGATGAAGTTGAGTTGCACACTGTTTTGACGACACAAGTTGACAATCTGCTCAGCAACCTTACTCCTTGATTTCGCCCCGGGCCACGAAGTGCGCATCCGAGCGTTTGCAACCACAATAAACTGTGTCGCAACATCCACGCGGAAGTCAAGTTCGTTTAAACCCTTCACGAGCCCATCTAACCCATATCCGGAATCAACGCTCTTTCCTCCAAATTCAGCCCGTATCTGCCGCAATGCCCTCTCAATGCCGAGGTAGTCCATCGTCCATTGATGAAGCACGACGCGCGGCTCGCCCTGGACGGATTGAAAGCTAATCAGCGCAAATCTGTAGTCCATCGTTTTTGCCTCTATGATGCTGAGCATGTTGACGAGCTGCTTCTCAAGTTCCGCAATCGCACCCAGCATCTGCCTGCCACCATCAACGACGAACACCACATCCACCTTGGTATGCTGAGAGTGTTGTGTTGCACGCTTCGCAATGTCCTTGAGGCTTGCACCTATATCGGCCTTGAGGGTATTCTTCTTCTTCGCCCCCGGGTCTATCAATATCCGGTGTTTTCGCCGAGGCGGACGAACCTGTGCTGCCGCTTCTAGAACCCATCCGATACTAATTACCAATACGCCCACCGTGAGTATGTAGCACATCCAGTTTTTCATCAAGTTTTCGGGCTGGAGCCCCACAGTTTTAACTGTCGGCGGAAAGCCCACTCCTATAATTAAAGTTTAGGCGTGTTAGCACCTTAAAGCCAGATTGTGATGTCATTCGCCCTGCTTTGCAGGGGACATGACGATTGGCATTTTGGCAAAGGCGTTTAAGGGTATCAACCCCTGCTTGCAGGGGCAAATACCACTTCCCTCTAAAGCATATAGTGCGCTACCTGCCTTGCTAAACTCGCTAATACGTGTCCAGGTCAATCTCCTCCGCGCTAAACCGGAGGTGTGCTTGATTCACCGACGTGACGATAGCATCCCACTGCGCGCGCGTCTCATCAGAAACGCCTTGCTGCTCAAGTGCTTTAGCAAATTCAACGAGGGTCGCGCTAAACTTGTCTTGCAGGTAGGTATACTCCTCGGTCTGATCTGCGTTTTTCGGTGGCTCGAAGTTCGAGATACTCTTTGCATATTTGGCGAGCCTTTTCGCTGCCTCGACGGCGCCCGTTTTGCTCTCTTTGTCATCAAAGTAGTCAACCACCACGAAATAGTCATCTAGCATCAACGCCATAAGTGCTTTCAGGTCTTCCACTTCGGGCATCTCTTCCTCTGGTGTATCAGGTTCTGGTGCTTTTTCCTCTTTTTCGTTAAGTTCAGCACCAGCGCTTTCGGCTGTAGTTTGAAACTCCTTGAAAATCTCGTCGGAAGTTTCTGATCTTTCAACCTCATCAGGTTTCGGTTTCTGTTTGAGAAAGAGGGCATAGCTCATTACCAACGTCTTTTTTGGAATGAGAGCGACGGCGTTTGTAGCAGCTTCATTTCCCCCAATAGCTTCAACGTCTTCCCCAACCTTGAAAGCGTCGTCTACGCCCATACCGATAAACTGCTTGAGAAATTCATCTCCTGCAATCGCATCTGATTCCTTGTGTTCATAGACTGCCACTTTCACGACTTTTCCTTTCATGTCCAGGCCAACGGCACCTTCAATGACACCGCGCGGGCCCTGGGCACCAGCGAACAAGACTAAGCCCATTGGCTTCTTTTTGTTGCTTATTGGAATATAGAAAATCGGCTTCTGGTCTTCTGTCCGAAGCTTAGCCCCCAGTTCTTTTTCAATTGATGCAATTTTAGCCGGCGTAAGGCCAACATTTCGTCGAACAAATTTCTTGGCTTTTGGGAAGATAGCCTCCAGTTTTTGCCTTTCCCTCCCCCCCTTGGGCCACTCTGTTTCATCCGCCAGACTGAAAATTGGCACGCTTAACATTAGAACCCCACCGATGAGCATAGCGGATATACACCTAGGGCGGTAGATTTGAAAAAACATCTGTAATTTCTTATAGCATATCTTAGAAATATTCTCATCCAGTGCCATACGAGTCTCCTTTTTTAAGTATCCCTACAAGTTTATCAGAGATGCTTATTTTTTCAAAGACTTTTGTCGGGTTTTCTATGTTTAGAAACCTTTTCCGCCCGAAGACCTGGTTTCCGGAAGGGTAGGCACAAGGCCTACCTCTACAAGAGGTGCATCGCGATTCGGAGATCGCTCCTACAGATCCGCCGGAAGACCTGGTTTCCGGAAGGGTAGGCACAAGGCCTACCTCTACAAGAGGTGCATCGCGATTCGGAGATCGCTCCTACTACAATCCCAAGAGCTCTAACCGGAAGCTGATGCTATGGCGGTTTAACGATAATGCTTCAACGTCAGGGCTAGTAGGGACGCTAACCTTCGGTCTTAAAAAACTGAACTGATAGCCGAATGATGCGTGCAACTGGGCCACCTCAAAAATGCTGTCAATCAGTTTTATTTTGAGCCCAGTAGAGGCTTCCACGCCGAAAGTGTTCTGGATGTTCGCGGGTGTATCGAATTGTTCAGTAAAGCTGTAGAAATTTGTTCCGAGTCCAATGAATGGTGCCCATTTCCCACGTCCACTCAGTGTCAGCATCATGCCAGCTGTCTCAACACCCAACATCCCGAAGGGCAAGACATCTGCGTTGCCGCCGCGAGTATCCACAGCGTAACTACTGAATGGCACGGAGAACCGAAGTGCAGGTGTTAATTGAAATCCTATTGAGAATTCTTCGGTACGTGCAGCTTCCAGTTCGTCATCGGTTATCGCTAACCCGCGACCGATGCTGACGACACCGCCTTTTGCAACATGCGAGTATTTTTCAAGTTTTTTCGTTATTCCTTGCGGAGAATTCAAGTGGCAAGGTAGGCACAGCAATGCACTGTAGCTCTCGTCGGAGGTTTCTGACGCAAGTTCAAGTGCAGTACCCACAGTTGGTAACCCTACAATCCCAATAAGTATACAGAAGCTGAATGTAATCAGAAGTTTCATAATTCCTCCAATGTTTGCCACTATTTTCAATAGTGGTTAAACTTCTTGATTTCTCAGTGACAGATGTTGTGCACAGATGTCACGGCTATAGTTGTGAAGTCAAGCCTCAAACCTAGTAAAGTGTTTAACGGCACGCGGTTTGGTATTTGCCCCTGCTTTGCAGGAGTTAACACCCTTAGTGTGCCTACTACTATCGTTGGCGAATCCAGCATTCAACGGGATAGAAGAGGGAGAATAACACGGGTGCTAAGACAAGGTTAGCCATCGTTGCTGAGAGCATCCCACCGAAGGTAGGTACTGCGATAGGTTTCATCAATTCCGCGCCGGTGGTAGTGCTGATTTCTGCTAACATGATTGGCAATAAAGCCAGAACTGTAGTTGCCGTGGTCATGATGATGGGCCGGACGCGCAATAAGCCAGTATTAATCACGGCTTCGTCAATAGGTTCACCGTCCCGGACGCGTTCCAGCAGGTATCCAATTAAGACTATTCCATCTTCAACAGCTATACCAAATAAGGCTATATACCCTACCCACACGGCTGTGCTGTATTTAATGGCGTAACCGCCGCCGAGTACCTCCGGTATATATTTCATCAACCACTGCATCCACATGCCGCCGATGAATGCAAAAGGAATTGCGAGGAAGATCGAGAACATGGCAGAAGGTGACTTGAACTGTAGATATAGCAATATGAAAATGGCGGCGATACATACTGGTACGACAATCGTTAATCGATTTCGGGCTTCTAATTCAGCTTCGTATTGCCCGCTAAAAGCGTAGAAGTAGCCTTGGGGCAAAGTTGGCTTAATCTTTTCATCAAGCGTCTTTTGGGCTAATGTAACGAAGTCAACTAGTCCAATGGTGTCAACATCCACATCACAAAAGACGCGGGAAAAGAGTAGCGTATTTTCGCTCGCGATTTTCGCTGGGCCAGGCCGCCTTTTGATTTCCACGAGTTGTTCAAGCGGGATGTGTAGTCCTTTTGGTGTTGGCAAGAGGACACGCTTGAGTGCCTCAATATTATCCCGCAATTCTCTCATGTAACGGATACGAATAGGAAATCGCTTCCGTCCCTCAACGGTATATGTCAAATTCATGCCCCCGATTGCTGTCATGATGATTTGCTGTACCGTTTGGATTTGGATACCGTAGCGTGCTGCTTCCTCCCTGTTAATGTGAAATTCAATGTACGGTTTATTTCCAATGCGCTCGGCATAGGGTCCCTGCGCTCCCGGAAGTTTAAGGAGTTCCTGCTCAATCCGCACCGCAATCTCTTCAATCTTCGCGAGGTCTTTACCAAACACTTTAATTCCGATTGGAGTTTGTATGCCTGTTGCAAGCATATCCACGCGATTGCGTATGGGCTGTGTCATAATAGGCGAAACCCCTGGCATTCGGGTAGCCTCTGTCAGTTCGGTGATGAGTTCGTTGCGGTTCTTGGTGCGGAAGTAAGTCTTATGCTTGAGGGTAGGTTCGATTTCCTCGGCGATGCGATGAAGTTTCGCCTCGGTCTCAGGTTCTCCAATTTTGACTTGGGGAAGGGTAGGCACAAGGCCTCCCCCTACAAGATGCTTTTCAGCGAGGAGTTCTTCCAGAAGAATTCGTAATAACCAGATGCGATAAAGCCGCTCGCGCTCGTCAACTGACAGATAAGAATTGTGATATGTTGTCGCTAAGGTATCAAATCGTTTTACGGTTGCTGTAACAATGTCAGCCAGAAAATCAGTACTCATAAGGTTTGCATGTTCCTTGCTCATAAGGCCTTCACGTATTAAGCGTTGGACAATGTGGGACACAAGCTTCTTTGTTGCGTCGCGTTTAATGGCCCGCCGAGGCCACGTCGCCGGGTCAATTATATTGACAATAGTTTCAAACATGCCAATTGGGGCCGGGTCGGTTGCTGTTGCCGCTCGTCCCAGTTTTCCCACCACAAGAGAAACCTCCGGGAATTGATTCATAATCACATCCTGCTTCGCCATAACATCTTTTGCTTGCGTAATTGAGGCACCGGGGAGCAGCACCGGCATAAATAGCAGTGCCCCTTCGTTAAGTGGCGGCATGAATTCTTGCCCAATATTTTTATAGAACGGTGTCAGCGGGATACTTGCAATAAAAGCTAGCACTGCTAAGGCTACAACGATGAGTTTAGTCCAAATATTCTTTACAGCCAACCGAATAATCGGACGATAGATAGTTTTGAGTATCCACGTAATTCCATCTGCTAATTTTCTTAAGGGCCAGCCTAATAGTGCCAGAAGTTGTGCCACTCGCTTGGAAATCGTACCAGTCGGGGTACGGGTTGGGTCCGTGAGTAGAAGTGATGCTAAAACTGGCACCAGGCTAATCGCGATGAGTGCCGCGCCAAGCATAGCGAAAGTTTTTGTGTAGGCAAGCGGTTTGAAGAGTTTACCTGCTTGGCCGGTCAGAGAAAAGACAGGTATGAAGGCAACGATGACAATGAGCATTGCAAAGAAAATAGGTGGGCCTACCTCTTTAGCCGCACGGGTTACAACCTGAAGTTTGCTTTCGGCGGCGTGTGGTTCGCGACTTTTGTCACTTAGGTGTCGCGTGATATTTTCTGTCATGACAATACCGGCATCCACCATGACTCCAATCGCGATGGCGATGCCCCCCATCGACATGATGTTTGAGGGTAAACCAATAACGCGCATGCCTACAAACGAAAGCAGAACACCCATCGGTAAGACAAGTGCTATTATCAGGCTACTTGACACTTGTCCTAAGAAAAGCAGGATAACGACTGCTGCGACGATGATTTCTTCTGTCAGCGTCTCTTTCAGCGTGTTTGTTGCGCGGTGAATGAGGTGGCTCCGGTCGTAGAATGAGACAATTCGCACCCCTGATGGAAGCCCAGGCGTGAGCTCTGCTATTTTAGCCTTGACGTTCTCAATCACGCGTAATGGATTATTACCGTACCGCATTAGCACCACGCCGCCGGTTGCCGGGATGCCTGCCTTGTCCAAGGCACCACGCCGAAAGTCGGGGCCTTCGCTGACTGTGCCAAGATTTTTGACGTAGATGGGCACGCCGTTATGTTCCTTGACAACGATGTTTTCTATGTCCGCGATGCTTTTGATAAAGCCCAACCCCCGAATCAGGAATTCCATGCCGCCTTCCTCAATAACCTTGGCACCTACATCAAGGTTGCTCCCACGGACAGCGTTGTAAACCGTTGATAACGGCACATTATACGCTAATAAGGTGTTCGGATCAATGTCGATCTGATACTGTTTGACGTACCCGCCGACTGAAGCAACCTCGGAAACGCCATCAGCAGAGGCGAGATAGTAACGAATCGTCCAGTCTTGGAGCGTCCGAAGTTCATGAAGTTCTAAATTGGAGGCAATGAACGTCTCCCCATCTTCCGGACAGATGCCCGGCTCCGCGTACCTTTCCGTTGGATGATTAGGGCAATAGTACCCGTTCTCAACGGTATACCAAAATACCTGCCCGACGCCCGTTGCATCGGGACCGAGGACCGGCACAACACCTTCTGGCATGTCTTTTTGTGCAAGATTCATACGCTCCAGCACACGTGTACGCGCCCAATAGAAATCAACATCATCTTTGAAGATAATGTTAATGTAGCCAAAGCTAAACATTGAAGTTGAGCGAACATCTTTGACACCGGGAATTCCAAGCATGGTAATACCCAACGGATAGATAACCTGATCTTCAATATCTCGCGGGCTTCGTCCGGGCCAATCCGCGAAGACAATAACCTGGTTTTCACCGATGTCAGGTAGAGCATCAATTGGCGTATGATTCAATGCCCACCAACCCGCCATTGTTATGAATACAAAGCTAACTAATACTAACAGGCGGTTTTTCATACAGATTTCAATAATTCGGTTAATCATGTTTTTGTTGTTCCTTGCGGAGTAATCAGGTTGCAGTATACGTCGAGCACGACACTGTAGCTCTCGTCGGAGGATCTTTTGTTGTTCCTTGCGGAGTAATCAGGTTGCAGTATCCGTCGAGCACGACACTGTACATATCGTCGGAGGATTCTGTACTGGCAATTCCAGATGGAGGCTAAGGCGTTTCCTCAAATAGGGCCTCAGGTTAATGGTGATGGACAGGGGGTTTTGATTCTTCACCACCGAGTGCCCCTCCATAAGCACCTGATGCGGAACCTGTCAATTGCGTCTGCGAATCTATTAGGAAGTTGCCATGGGTGACAACCATATCGCCAGGGGTAAGCCCGCTAACGATAGGATAGTATCGGCGTTTGGTTTCTGAGTCGCCTGATGTTCCCCAAGTTTCGGGTCCCACCTCAACTTCAATCTGTTCATAACCTGATTTGCTGCGATCCACGAAGACTATCTTCCGTAAACCGGTGTCAATGACAGCACTCTTCGGTACAGTTAGGACTTCACCTGTCATGAGGAGGGGCTTTCCATCACGTGGACATACCCCCGGTACCGTTGCATACTCATCGGGATGCTCAGGACACACATATTTGAATTTTAACATGCTTGGCAGTGGTGGCAGATCTGCGGGGATAGTAGGCGAGGACAGGGCCTGATGTGCGTGGGACTGCTTTTCGAGGAGATCCATGCCGCAGATAGAGCATTCTCCAAATTCAGATTGCTCGATCTGGGGATGCATGGGACATGTCCACACAGCTGCTGCCTCCGCAGGTGCTTCCGCTTTTTCAACGAGATCCATACCACAGATAGAACATTCGCCGAATTCATCAGACTGCACCTCAGGATGCATCGGGCATGCCCACTTTCCTTCCGTTTCAGGTGCATTATCACGCATTTTCAATCCGTGACTAACTTGTGTTGGCTCTAAATCCATGCCACATATCTCACATTGCGTGAGATGCTCAGACGTAATCCATGGATGCATTGGGCACGCATACGGGGCTTTTGAGATGGCTCCATGGGTATAGATTTCTGCAAGTGTCGGTTTTATTTTAAGCGTCACATACATCCCTGGACGGAGTCGGCCTGTCAGATTGGGGACTTCTATCTGGACTTTCTGGGTTCGCGTTTGCGTATCAAAGAATGGGTAAATGTAGGTGATTTTGCCAGAAAACATCATCCCTGGCATCGATTTCGCAGTAATTTCAACTGCTTGCCCCATGTAAATCCACGGCAGTTCATATTCGTAAATGTCTGCCATAATCCATAAACTACTGAGGTCGGCAATGCGGTAAAGATTCATACCCTTGTTCACGTACTGCCCCTGTGTAACGTTCATGTGAACGACAGTGCCAGCTATCGGTGCGAACAGGGGTAAGGTCGTACTGACTTCTCCCCGGTTGCGGATACCCTCAACCTGGCTTAAGGTTAATCCGTACAATTCAAGTTTGGACTTCGCAGCGGTAAGTGTCTGTTCAACCAATTTGCGAAGTTCCGGGTATTCTGTGTTTTGAAGTTCCTCAATACTTTTAAGTGCTGTCAAATATTCTTCTTGTGCCGTGACTAACTCCGGGCTGTAGATAGACAAGAGTTCGTCGCCCTTACGCACTTTGATACCTGTGAAATCAATGTGCAAGTCCTCAATCCATCCGGAAATTCGCGTTGAAGCATAAGCCATACGTATCTCGTTATAATCCAGAACACCGACGGTTCGGATTTCACGCGAAACTTCGCGGAAAGCGACGGGCTCAGTGCGAATTGGAATCAGTGCCTTCTGTTGCTCAGTTAGTTCCAACCCTGAACCTTCGTAAATAGGAATCAGATCCATCTTACAAACTGGACAACTGCCAGATTCTGGCATTTGGACTGTGGGGTGCATAACACAAGTCCAGGACCGAATCGTTTTTGCTTCATCGGAGGATGCCACCAGTGGGGCATGGCCTGCGTGTTCATCCATGCCTGACGTATCCTTCGATTTTGTTTCAAGTTTTTCCCCAACACGGTGCTTCATTTCAGCGTTTTCTTGCTGACCACAGCCGAATATGAAAAGCACGGTAATTATCAGTATGGTTGGACAGCAGAAATTTTTAGACATTTTGTGAACTCCTTGTATTGTTTGCAGTGTAGCTTTATCGGTTAACTGCGCGCCTCCCAGAAGGAATTAGCAATCCACGGGGAAGGGTAGGCACAAGGCCTACCCCTACAAGCAGGGGCATCGCGATTCGGAGATCGCTCCTACTCCTACGAAAAGGCTACTCTCGGGTCAGTGGCTGTTTGGGTAGTATCACACCAACTACCTGTTCTAACTGTGCAAGGTGTTGGCGATACTCTTGCAATGCTCGCTGTTCCTCAACACGCAAATTTAATAAAGTACGTTGTGCATCAAGAAAACTCAAAAAGTCAATTTGCGCCGCTTGATAGGCTGTATTCGCGGCATCCAACGCCTGCCGTGCTTGTGGAAGCAGCGTCTGATGATAAAGGCGAATACTCCGATTTGCTGTTTCCATCCCAAAATGATGTTTTTTCACAACAAAGCGGAGATTGCTCTTGAGTTGCTCAATTTGATGCTCCATCGCTTCAATTTTTACATCCATTTCATGGAGGTACGAATTTCGGTGTGCGAACCATGCTGTATTTGCTGGATTCAATGTTCGTCGTGTGGAAAATGTCGTCGGCTCTTTTTTCGTGTGTTTCAAGTCCCCCATGTGCCGGTTTTCAAAGTAACTTGCACCGAGGGTCGCGTCAGGATATGTCATTTGCCTTCCCATTTCCACAACTAAGGCCATCTTACTGAGCACCAACTTCTGCTTTTGGATTTCCTGACGTTTTTCAACGGCTAACTTATACAGGTGCGCCAAAGTAAGTGTAACACGATGTTCCTCAATTGGCACAGGCACTCCTAATGGCAAATCCGCAGAAGAGTTCAACAACGTATTAAGGCGCGCAATGATAGTTTCCCGTCGTTGTTCAAGCGTAATAATTGCCTCTGCTAATTTCGCTAACTCCACTTGTGCCATAATGACGTTTGAATATTTGCCATGTCCAACACGAAACTTTACCTGGGCAATAGCAATCATCTGCTGCAGTAATTTCTGATTTTCTTCGTTAATACGGGTTGCCTCAGTGACAAAGAGATAATCGTAGTAAGCCAATTTGATGTCGGTCACCAGATCTCGCAGGGCAATTTCAAACTCTTTTTGGGCGATGAGTACATCTTCCGTGACAATCTGTCCTTTCAACGCTAAGGTGCCCGGAAACGGAAATTTCATTGCCATCATCTCTTTATGAGTTAACGGCCCAACTTTCGTATCCAGTTGTTTTGTGAAAGCGTTATACTGACGTAACACATTCTCTAAGTAAACAGCTTGAGGATATTGTTCCAGTACCGCCCGAATTTTTTCATGGGCAGATTTCAAACCGGGATTCCATTCGTACCCGAGTGCAATAAGCAGTTCCAACGTAATAGGTTGTGTCATCTGGGCCTTCGCTGCTTCAGGTGCCCGTGCCAATTCCCGATAGGCTTTCACAGAGTCACTTGAAAGGTCGTAAAACAGGTTTGCAGAGGGTATTAGCGCCTGCTTTGCAGGGGTATTTACCACCTGCGGTGTTTCACTTTCTAATTGCGCTTGCCACTGTTTCTGGTATTTCAACACCTTCGCTTCAGCCTCGCTGAGAAACTGATCTGGTTTTCCAATCGGTTCGCTTTCAGTATTGGCAATCTTTTTTTCTACTTCCGTATAGTAATACGCCGGTCGTTGGATGTCAGTGTCGCGCAACTTTTGGTACGTCTCCAGTCGATGATTTGCACACCCGCCTACCAAAACAGTGAGCATTATGAGGCTGATGAATAAGGTAACAGAGGCTATAAACATAACGCCCCGATGGGGCTTTGTCCGTGTGCCGCGGTGCGATGCTATAAACAGATACCGCAATCTGCCGCTACTGCATAGTCTGTGAATCATCGATCTTTCCCCCAACGAGCTGCTCCAACCGAGCTACATTCTGTTGATAGTCTGCAATCGCACGCAGGCGAGCGAGATTGAAATTTAACCAAACACTCTGCGTCTCAAGAAACCCCATAATGCTCTTGACATCTTCCTGATGCCACGTCTCAGCAACTTCAATAGCAGCACCAGCTTGCGGAATAAGCGTGGTTTCATAGAGTTCGACAAGCCGTCGCGCGTTTTCAAGACGAAAATAAACCTTCCGGAGGGCCACCTTCGTTTCATCCGCTAGGGAGTGCTTGTTCGCCGCGACAATCTCGCGATTTTGCTGAGCCTCGCGAACCTTGCTACTGTTCTTCAGGCCTGACCATGGAATTGTCACACCAATACCGATGGTAAACGGATTTTTACCACTGCCAGGTGTGTCTAACATCAAAGCGCCCCCCGTTTCTATTGTCATTAAATCAAGTTTAAGCATGGGCTTAGTTTGGAGTTCTGCAAGTGCAATCCCTTCGGTGGCTTTTTCGACGGTGAGCTCCGCAATTCGTAACTCCTGTCGTTTTGATAATGCCTGTTTTTCCACATCGGCTAATGCTACATCAAGCGGCTCGTAGGCAACAGGCACCGTTGCGCCAAGGGGCGTTGCTGAAGGAATAGACAGGATGCCCTTGATGTTTGCATGTTCAACGAGCTGCAATTCATCCAGCAAAATAAGATCATATTCCAACTGTGCTAGTTGACTTTGTGCCTTCAGCACATCATTGAGTGTTGTTTTTCCTTCGGCATAACGTGCAGTGGCAATCGTGAGAATAGAGGCTATCAGTTCCTGATTTTGCCGTGTCAGTTCGCCCGCTCGTTGGAGATACGCCAGCTCGTGGTAACTCAGTTTCAGTTCAACAATGAGATCACGTATCACCTGCTCGTGTTTCACGCGCTCAATCTCAATTGCCTTTTTGACAACCTGCCCAGCTGCATCCAGCGTGCCAGGGTATGGAAAGGCTTGTGAAAAACTAATCCGATGGCGTTGAGGCCCGACCCGGGTCTCCACGCTTCGCACGAAGTAACCGTACATGAACATCGGATCGGGCAATGCTGTCACTTGCGGGTACTGTTCAATTGTCGCCTGCCACCGTGCCTTTGCAGCACTAACTTTTGGACTTCGCTCAACGGCGCTTCGAATTAAGCTCGGCAGCTCAAGCGTTTCAGCAAATCGCGTTGCTATATCGGTTTGCTCCAGGGATGACGCTGTCTGAGTCATCCCATGCGCTTCCGTTTGCACCAGGGCATTTAACACCAACATGCTTCCGATAACAACGACAGTCAATGGGTATCGTAAATTAATTTCACGCATTGTTGTCTCCTTGACGAGATGAGGCAATTTAGTCACGTGCAAAGCACGTGACTAAATTTGAGGAGCTGCGTTCCTAACTTCCTCCCACCGGAGGTATTATGCGCAGCACTCGCTCCTACTAGACTTGATGAGATTAAAGTGAAATCTTAGCAGCTGGGCTTGTCACGCGAAGGCGAACCTCATGTTTTTCACCTTTTGGGACAACAATGAACCCTTCGTAGGTGCGCATCATTTTGCTATATTTCAGTAATGCCATCCTCGTCTCCCCTTCGGTATTGGTAACCTGAAGGGCGAGTTTAACATCGCCTAACGCAATCTCCTCGCGCTCCTGCGTCGGAAGGTGGTATCCGCCCCCGCCTTGCGGGGGTTGATACCCTACGACACTAAAATAGTGCGTTTTTCCCTTAATCTCATCGGTTTTTATCATGCCCGCCATCCCCATGTGAGACATCATCTCTTTGTACTCATCCAGAGTCAACACGTTGAGCTTGAATGTCAAATTTCCCAATGGGATTGTTTGCAGGAACCTATCTGGATTCGCCTTGAACATTTTTGCCTGCGCGTCGTTGCAAAAATAGTAGGCTTTTCCATCCTGTTCGACTTCGATCATTGCCGAAGTCTTCATCATCATGCCATCAATTGTGCAACGTACTTTGTCATTAACGGCCGTGTGTTCGCCGTGATGATGGGCTTCATGCTTTTTGTGTCCATCCTCTGCCTTAAGCGAAAAGATTGAGAACAGCAGCACGGCTGGGATTGCAAGGACAGATGCGGCAATTCGCCGCGTCAATTTCATTTTCATGTGTTTCTCCTTTTTTATTTTCCCTTACTGGTTGTCCGGTATTATTACGTGAAAGTCTGCCGGTCTCGATTCGTCCAGTATACCAACAGACAGATGCAACGCACCACGCAGCATAACTCGAAGGACACTTGCCAGTTAGGATAATATGCCAACGGAACACGTATTCACAATAGTGACTTCCTTGCGGGTGCACCGCAAAAGACGCGTCCCGCGGAAGTTCACCAAGTGTGTAATACGAGCTCTGTCTAGCGAAGATTATAGCGAAGATTATACTGATGAACAGTTAGTTATCCCGTAGCCTCGAGTCCCCTATCTCGCCCACAGCAAGGCAGCAATTGAATAAGGCAACTACAAGACTTGGAAACTAAGAATTGAACGGTTTTCTATGGGAAAGGGGTTACGGAGGTCCCCTGCGGGATAGAGAGTGGTTGGCGAAAAATATGGAGATTAAAGGTGCTTGGCGGATGTTAAACAACTCCGCCTGTGCCACAGGTAAACTTGTTGAGAACGGAAGAATTGCGACCAGCGGCTGCCCAACCGATTCACGCACGTTGTCTTTACTGTGCGTATCCTTTGGATGCACAAGTTCTAAATCGATTAAGCAACACAGATTTCGACTTTCTGATGGCGTTTCTGCCTCCCCTGCGGCACCTGCTTCAGCCCGTTGGCAACAGGTTGAACCGGTTTCAGTCGCTCTACTCAGCATTTTTTGGGAGGTGTCGTGGCAAAACTTTTGTTCAAAAGCCGCGCAGAGAAACGGGCATACGGAATAAACGTACACGAGTCCCACTAGTAAGATGAAAATCTGTCGATGTTTTTGCAACATTGTTCAATAAACTCCGCTGTTCGTCAGAAAGTGGAAGTGAATAAAACACTTTAGGGTATTATACACCAAAATCCCAAAAAGTTGCAAGAAAAAATGGCGGCGCGCCAGGGGCATTTAGTTTTTCCGTAGAAGCGATCTCCGAATCGCGATGCCCTAGAAAGTGGACGCGAATAAAAGACTTTATGATATTATACACCAAAATCCCAAAAAGTTGCAAGAAAAAATGGCTGCGCGAAAAAAAGTTGCATTCAAAATGAAAAGTCTGTATAATTAGATGAAACACTAGTGAAATTCTCCGTAGTTCTTAAATTGCAAAATAAGAATTCACGATATAGGAGCTTCCAATGCCATACATAAAGATTCCCAAGGGATGGGAAATCCCTGAAAACCAGGTGACACCTGAATCGGACTATATCAACCGCAGGACGTTCATCAAAAAGATGGGGATAGCCAGCATCGGCGGGTTGTCGCTCATCGGGACAACGGCGTGTGCGAAAGGAAAAGGGGTTGAGGGGCAGCTGGAAGCCTTCCGCGCGCAACCGCTCGCTGCTACGCACAATTCACAGTTTACCGTCACCCGGCAGATGACCGATGAGGTTGTCGCTGCAACGTACAACAACTTCTATGAGTTTACGATGGCAAAGGACCGCGTTTGGAAACTGGTTGAACAGTTCGAGACCCGGCCGTGGGAGATTGAGATCTCCGGGCTCGTAGATAAACCGATGACACTCGATGTGGACGAGCTGATCAAACAGATGCCGCTCGAAGAGCGCATCTATCGGTTCCGATGCGTTGAAACTTGGGCAATGGTGGTACCCTGGATCGGCTTCCCGATGAAAGCACTGCTTGAAAAAGTTCAACCGAAATCTTCAGCGAAATATGTACAGATGGTGACTTTTATGAACCCTGATGTGGCACCTCATCAAAACAATTCTCGCCTGCCGTGGCCCTATTTTGAAGGGTTGACACTCGCGGAGGCAATGAACGACCTCACGCTGCTGGTTGTCGGCATCTATGGGCATATCTTACCACCACAGCACGGCGCGCCTATTCGCTTGATTGTGCCCTGGAAATACGGGTTTAAGAGTATCAAATCCATTGTCAGCATTGAATTAACTGACCGGAAGCCCCGAAACTTTTGGAACGTCCTGCTCCCTAGAGAATACGGCTTTGAGGCAAACGTCAATCCCAACGTCTCACATCCGCGCTGGTCGCAAGCCACCGAGCGGATGATTGGCAGCGGAGATAGGCACCCAACAGTAATTTACAACGGCTACGCCGACGCAGTCGCACACCTTTATCAGTAGGTATTGCTGAAATTGTAACAGCACACCTTTTTCCCAGCCGTGATAACCAGACAAAAACGGTGCTGTTTATGGGCGTTGGCGTGGAGCCAAGAACATATACGATGATTAAAATAAAAAGCGTTGTTTTCATCCTATTGCTTATGTTCGCATTTTCGGCATCTGCTTCCTGGGAATCAGCAGAAAGCCCACATTTCCGCGTCTATTATCAGGCCGGCACGACTGAACCAGCGTCAATTCTTCAGATTGCTGAAGACTTCTATGCCGAAATGTCGCGGTTAACACGCCGTACGCCAGCCGGGGTAATTGACATTTGGGTTTGTGATACGCAAAAAGCGTTTCAGGCTTCCGTTCACGCTCCGATTCAGGATTGGGCAGTTGGGTGTGCTTTTCCGCTGAGTCGGCGTATCGTCATCCAAAATCCGACGCACATCGCCTTAGCGAAACTTCAGTTAGCGCAAGTGCTCCGCCATGAAATTGCGCATGTGCTTTTTGGGCAGTATACGCAAAAAGCAGTCAAAGAAATTCCGCTATGGTTTGTGGAAGGCATTGCGATTTACTTCGCCGATGAGTGGATGCCGGGGCGCCACGAAACCTTGCTGAAGCATATTTTTTCAAAATCTATCATTCCAATCCAAGAGCTGACTCATAGGTTTCCACGCTCACAGGCTGGGGCAGATCTGGCGTATGCGCAAAGTCAAGACGCAGTCCGCTGGCTCGTTGAAGTCAAAGGCATTGAAACTTTATGGGCACTTATCGAGCAACTCCACGCCGGTAACAACTTCACTGCTGCTTTTGAAGCCGCCGTTGGTTGGGATTTGGCCACGTACAACATCCGATGGCATGAATCGTTGGCGGAACGTTACCATTGGGCATCCCTCCTGTCCAGTTCCTACATTTTTTGGGGCGGGCTTGGAGGCCTGGCACTGCTCGGCTACCTAGTCTGCTGGAATCGCCGGCGGCAGCACCTAAATAAACTTGCACAACAGGAAGAAACTGTGGATGCATTCTTTAGAGAGTGAAAACTAATGCGAGACTCCTTAATTTACGCGACCCTTTGGCTCGCTTGTTTCGTTTCGGCAGCGACTGCACAACCGAAACAGTTCGCGCGTGTGCCAATAGCGGCTTGGCCCGATGAACTCACCCGCGAGGGCCACGTCGTTGTTCTGCCCGACCATGGGACTATCTACATTGTCTCGGATCTGCATGCTCACTGGAACGATTTTAATCAGTGGTTGCAGCAGACTCAACTTATCGAACGAATTCAAGCAGGTGAAGATGTCTATGGGCTTATACTCGGCGATGCCATTGACTACAAACCAGATGAACCGAGGCACCCCCCTTACGGGGACACGCTAATTGTTAATCGCGTGATTGAACTACAACAACAACTCGGCGACAAAGGCAAAAGGCTCATCTATCTTAGAGGAAACCACGAATTTGCAGCGGCAGACGCTTATGCGATGCTGAAAAGGCACGGCATGACAGCGAAAAATCGCCCCCACATGATTCGTCAGTTGTACAACAGCCCATCTGGTGCCTATTATGAGCAGTTTAACTTCATTGAAAGAATGACAGATGCACACTATGCATTCCTGACGCGCCTTCCAACGGTCGTTATTGGAAAAAACGGCTTTGTCGGTGTTCACGCAGGCCCTGCGCGCACCCTCACAGGCTTAGCAGACTTAGTCGATGCGGGGCCCAAAACCCTAGAGGAACTACTCTGGCATCGCCCGGTTATCACGTCCAGCGGTGGATACACCCTCGCCCATACCCAAAATTTCCTCAAAGCCATCCACGCCAATCTCCTCATCGTTGGACATACCCCAATCAGCTACTTTCCGAGGCAAAACGTCAGAGACGGCGTAGCTACATTCGGCGACAATCAACTCATTTTTTCGACAGGCTACAGCGGCGCACCCGGAGTTCCGACGTATGTTGAAATTGACTTGGCTGAAACCTATCCATCTGTGCACGCGCTCAAATTAGGGGTTAATATCCATCACCTCTACCCCGAACCGCGCTAAAGGTATCGCGACCGGCGGAACGTTCCTATAGGAGAAGGCATCCATCATGCGTGCACTCATTTACATCATGACACCGGTGCTGATTCTCACTGTTCTTCTCGCTTCTCGCTTTGTAACGTGGGAAACGGTGAGAGGCGAGAACAGGCAAGCCCTCGTACACCTGATGGAAGGCAGCCGAATGCTCAGGACATGGCAGCTTCCGCAGGCAATAAAGGCTTTTACACAAGCGATTGACATTGAGCCGAGATACGCCGAAGCGTATGTGAAACGTGGGCTCGCCTATTACCGTTTGGGGCAGTACAAAGCAGCCATCTCGGATTACACCCAAACCTTAGCACTCAAAAGGTATCACGCTGATGCCCATGCAAGCCGTGGAGATGCGTATCGCGCGTTAGGTGACACGCAGCGTGCCATCGCCGACTACTCCGCCTCGCTGAAAAAAAGGTGGGATGCCGGGGTTATGCGGAAACGGGCACAAACCTACCTTGCACTACATAGCACCCAAAATGCCATCGCGGACTACGGGGCTGTGATTAAGCGTCAGCCCAGTGCAACGGCTTACTACAACCGCGGCAACGCTTACCGCCAACTGTTCAATTCACAGGAAAGCCCCGAAAACAGGAACACTCTGGTACTCGCTTTGGCTGATGTGGATGAAGCAATCGCTTTAGAGCCCCGTTTTGTCCCGGCGTATATCAGCAGGGCGCAAATCCAGGCACAATTGGGAGAACAAGCATCGGAGAAATCGGATTATATACACGCTGTTGAACTGCTAACGGAAGAAATTCAGCACTGGCAGGGAGAACCGCACGCGCTCATACCGGTTTACTATTGGCGAGCCTTCGCTTATCAAAAATTGGGCGTAACCGATAAGGCGAAAAACGATGCTAATGCAGCAAATGAACGCATTTTTAAATTTTTGTTGAAAAAATTAAAAATTTGTGATATACTTTAAGAAGAATAAAATAGATTTTAAAGGCGTGCAAGCTGTAGGCTTGCTTTCATCGACTTTTCAAATAGGAGGCTACCAGAATTAATATGACTGGAGATGCGTTGGGTTTAGTTGAAACGAGGGGATTGGTTGGAAGTATAGAAGCTGCAGATGCGATGGTGAAAGCGGCGAACGTTCAACTCATCGGTTACGAGCAAATCGGCGGGGGTTACGTCACCGTCATGGTTCGTGGGGATGTAGGTGCGGTGAAAGCCGCAACAGATGTAGGTGCCGAGGCGGCCGCGCGCGTCGGCGAGGTGGTTTCGGTCCATGTGATTCCGCGCCCACACGCGGAAGTCGAAACTATCTTAGGCAAAGCGTAAACCGTAACCGGGTTAACCGCACGTTGCGAAAGCATGTCCGGGATATCCGAAAAAAAAGGCGAGTGACAGATGCCAGACCGTGCCCTTGTTGAGTTAATTACCCGCCGCGTTGTTAGCAGACTAAACACGGAACAGTCGTGTAGCGGGTGTGCTTTGCGAACCTGCCCTGCTGGGAATCGTGCCTGTGATGCAGCCAGCCAGCAACAAAAGATTCCGGTGGGTGTCTCCGCGCGACATGCCCATGTGACACAGGAGCACCTCGAAATCCTTTACGGTGCAGGCCACCACCTCACTGTCTATGCCCCGCTCTATCAACCGGGAGCGTTCGCTGCGAATGAGACACTCACCATCGTCGGAAAACGGATGCGTGCGATTGAAGCTGTTCGCATTCTTGGCCCCGTACGAGACTATTCCCAAGTCGAGGTGGCACAAACGGAAGCGATTCGACTCGGATTAAACCCACCCATTCGGGATTCCGGGGACATCGCAGGATGCGAAGCAATCACCCTCGTCGGGCCGGCGGGAAGCGTCTATTTAGAAGAAGGTGCCATCTGCGCCACACGGCACATCCACATGACACCCGAACATGCTGATGCCTTCAGGATTCGCGAAGACGAGCTTTTAAAGGTTCGTATCCCCGGTGAGCGAGCGTTAACCTTTGAAAATATTCGGCCCAAAATTTCCGAATCCTATGTGCTTCAAATGCACCTAGACACCGACGATGCCAACGCCGCAGGACTAAAGGGTGGTGAAGCTGTTGAACTGGTACGCGATTCTTTCGTATGATTTAATCGCCCCGCTTTCTGACGCAACTGCGCTTTGAATGAATTATGAATCAGGAACTGATTGACCAAATTAGGCAAATCACCGAAAAGGTCTTAGAAGAACAAGCGCAAGCCCGTACCGCCGCGCAAACTGCACCCGAAAAACGGCTGCTTGCTATCTTTGGTGCTGCCCAACTCGAACTAGACGTACCGCTCCAGCAGCTCCAGAGGTGCATGCAGGAGGGATGGAAAATTACAATAATTCTATCCGAACTTGCAACTAAAGTGCTAAACCTCAAGCCAATTCACGCGGCGTTTGGTGAAGAGAATATCTTGCAGGAGAATAACTTAACCGCGCTATCCACTCTGGTTGACACCTATCAGCAGATTGTGCTGCCCGTTTTCTCTTATCCGATGGCAGCAAAACTCGCGTTAAAATTGGTGGATACGCCCTGTACCTATTTAGTGTTTGAAGCACTTCGTAAAGGAAAAAAGGTTACGGCGGCAGCCGACGCGCTCAATCAAAGTGATAATTTCATAAACGCCGGTGCCATGCTCCATAAACTTGAAGGCGAGTACGTAAACATTTTATCCGAACTTGGCGTTCAATGGGTAACGATGGAACACATTGCCGATGCCCTTTGCACAGGCAACCTCGCGACACAGGCAACGCTAGACAGGCCTGTTATTAGCGCTGCCGTTGTTGCAAACCTTGCAGAAAGTGTACAGGAGGTGTTCTACACAAATCCAGCGATTATTACACCCCTCGCTCGTGAGGATGCGCAAAAAAGAGGCATTAAACTGATACCAAAGCGCGGGGGAAATTAAGCCCTTTTGGAACAGATTTGGACGTTGCAACGTATTAAACTGTGGCTTAAGAACGAATTACTTGACATTTAACGCAAAAAATTGTATAATTTCCGTAACAAGTACGTCTTGCACGAGTTTAAACGTGCACAAGCTGATTCTCAATTAAGATTTGAGTACAATCAAGCAGGCGCAGCCGGGCACGCACGGAACCCACGCTTATAGGGGTGCACGCGATGAACCTGCACAACTCGTAAATGTAGGAGGAATTCTCATGATGAACCGGGTTTCAACCTTGACAATAGCCGGACTCCTCAGCTTTTTGCTCGTGGCTGGGTTGTCAACGCCTGTCAATGCGGATTACGATTATTACACGAATCGGCTGAGTCGCGAGCATCGCATTGCAAGCGATGTTGATGAGTGGATAGAACGCGGTAACGCGACGATTACCGCCAGCCCTCGCTTTGACGACGGTGTCCGGCTCACGGCCTGGGCAAATAATGCCCAGAACACAAATGACTACGAATTTGCCATCGCCAGCGCGGTTTATCTCTTTGAAATTCCGCAAGGGACGCAGTACATTGAGCTCTTGGTTCGCTACAAGGGTGAACCTCATGAAATAGAGATTGAAGATTATGAGGAGCCGATTGCAGGCCGTGCCTGGATTCGTAATACCAAACGCGAGTCGACGCGTCGCGGCTACCACGACGAAAACGCTGATGAGACACGCTACGGAGATACCTTTGTGCTTCGCGCGAAAAACCGCTCCGAGCTCATCAAAATTCCGGCAACCGGCCACGTGAAAAATGGATGGATGGAACTCCATATCGTCGCTGAAGGTGGCGAGCAAATTGATGTGGAATACATTGAGGTATCAACCTACAATAGGCAGCCCAAAATTCGCGTGATTCAACGCTACACCCCCACCTACCGGTGGCGGCCGTGGCACCGTTACACCTATCTCTACTTTTACGATGGGCCAGTTTATTACGCAACGGACTACGATTACTACCTCCGATGGAGCTATCCCATCTACGATCACCGCTATCTTTCCATTCGGTCGCATTATGGGGGGTACCTCGGCTATTACCACACTCACTACCCGAGGGCTTACTACCGTGGCTATTCGCCGTATTATGGTGCCTATCGCGGTACCCCTAAGGTGTATCAGCGAAGGACGCAGTTGAATCGGTGGAGCGCGCAACACGAATCAACGCGCCGGCAGTATAGCCGAAGCCGATTGGCCGCGAACATTCAACGCGGTGAGCGGACAGCAGTGCGAAACACCGTTCGGACAACGCTCGAAAATCACCGGCGACAGACACCGGCGACAACAGCGCGCGTGGCGCGCGAGTCTATTATTTCTCGGAAACAGCGAGCCCTTGCCCCCACATCGGCACGACAGCGAAGCCATGTCAGACAGAATAGCTACACGGCTAGGCCGCTTGACAAGCAACGGCGCTATCCAACTTCCTCAAGCGTTGACACAAACCGTTATAGACGCTCCACAAGCATGCAGCGGACTGCGCCACTTTACAAACGCTCAACAGCTTCTACGAACCGTTCGTTCTCGTCCAGTTCCAGTAGCACCTCGCGAACGAAATCTCGGAGCTCGACAACGCGTTCATCAACTTCCAGCAGGTCGAGCACGAAATCAAGCGTCAGCCGTTCATCTTCCAGCACGCCGCGTACCAAATCACGCGCCAGCCGCACCTCATCATCCCGGCAGCGGGCAACAACATCAAGTTCATCAAGTTCATCGCGTTCTAGCTCAAGTAGCAACGATGACGATGAGAATCGTAGCCGGACGACGGAGCGGACGAAGCGGAGAAGATAATAGGATTAGGTTAGGCTTTGCGCAATCTTTTGCGTAAAGCCTATACATTTACTTGAATTAGGCAGGGCATCGGCTCGCGTTTTTTACACGCTTACTGGATACTAACCCATGCGGTTCTTGCTAATTATTTTGCTAGTGCTGTTAAGTCTCCCCTACAGTTTTGCCGAAGAGACTGAAAACAGCACAGAAACTGAAAAGACTACACCCTCCAAAGCCGAAAAATCGACGGCGCTCGTTTCGCCAATCGGTGCTATGGTTCGTTCTTTCATTTTCCCGGGGTGGGGGCAGTTCTATAGCCGTGGGTATTTCCGCGGCAGCCTTACCGTATTGGGAATAGGGAGTTCTGCTGTCGGAGCACTCTTAGCCCAGCGTTCTTTTCAGAACCGGTACAATGCATACGCAACACTTGCCAGTCTAGAGCCGGATAATGAGGAAGCAGTTTTAGAAAAGTACAGCCACGCAAATCAAAGATACAAACTTAGAATGTTTTTTCTCTATGCGGGCATCGGTGTCTGGGCTTATAGTCTTATAGATTCTTATGTTGGCGCGAACTTTTACAATTCTACTACCCAAATTCGTTCTATTCAACAAGATGCGCAACAAATTGAAAAATTGGGGATTCAAATCGGTGCCACCCCTTCACACCTTTATTTGGGCATCGTCAAAACCTTTTAGCAGGGAGGATATTTTACCATGTTCAAGGCTGTTGGAAAAATAAGTGGCGTGCTCATTCTACTCATAGGTTTTATGGGGTGTGGGGACGCTGACAAGGTTAACCAGGTTCCCCCTGAAGAGCTCCTAGAAATTAATCAAGTACTAAAACGGTGGCGTGAAGGTTATGAAACGGAAGATGTTGACACCTACATAGACACCTATTGGGAAGAAGGCTTCCGTTACGTTTCAGACATGGGTACAGATGCTAACAAAGCCGACGATCTGGAATTCGATGATATTCGAGATGAGCGAGATGCCGCTATTCGCGTCTTTTCGGCATTTCAAGATATTGAGATAGAGCTCTCCGTACCGCCTGAGATAACCATAAATGATGACGGCAATCAAGCTGAGGTGCGGAATCACTATAGAATTCAAGGTTTTGTAGCGGATGGTGAGTCGCTTGAAGGTGGGTATACCGGCTGGTTTGCCGAAGGCGATAACTTTTTTATTTTTGAAAAAAGAAATAACGAATGGCGCATCACTGAGTGGCACGACGAAGCCTTCAGTGATGAAGAAATTCGTATTGCCAACAACCTATAGTTCCAAAAAAGGAGGGAGGAATTTCTTGCCCAAGCGTCGGGCAAAAATTCCAGACGCTCATGTCGCAGCAGGAGGCGCACCTACGTGATTACCTTCAACTCATACGAAAGCATGACTTTACGCTTTGCTTGAGCGTTTTGCTTGTCTTAGGAACTGCCCTGGTTATCTCTCTCCGTTTACCTAAAACCTATGCTGCTTCCACTTTAATGCTACTCGTCGAGCCCAGTTCCACGCCTTCTCTCTCATCAACGAACCTGTTTCAAAGCGTCTTATCCGGCGGCGTTGACCGGCGAGAAATGGGGACTATCAGCACCCGGTTTTCTACAGAGTCAATGCTGAACTCGGCGATTGAAAACCTTGAGGAAACGGGAAACGCGGCAGCGGTAAGCCTCCTCCCTTCAATAGGCACACTCAAACGCATGCTGAAGGCACAAGTGCATTCAGACTCCAACTATATTGAACTATCACTCGAATTAACAGAGGCAGAAGGCGGAGAACGAAACGCGGCACTCCTCGTCAACCAACTTGGGCGAAATATGCAGACGCTGCGGCGCGCAGATGAAGAAACAAAACTGGTAGAACTCCGGCAATTTCTTGATAACAAGCAACAAGAGATCGAATTTCAGACCGAGGAAGACTTAAAGGCTGTCCTCCAATTTGTTCGCCAAAATGGAAGCCCAGAAATATGGGCACCCACACTCACTAACCTGCTGGAGCGGCTTGCAAGATTGAGGGAACAGATGGAAACAACTGAGCAACAGCTTTACGCAACGCGCGTCCACATTGCATACTTGAAGGAACAACAGGCACTTTTGCCACAGCAGACACAGATTTCAGAAACCACAGCCTTCAATCCTGTTTGGCTCTATCAGCGGGAGAAACTCTTCAACCTGGAATCCCAACGGGTCGCGGATACTGAAAAAGTCGGAAAGAACTTATCCGAGTTGAAAGGACTGGATGCACAAATTGCCGAAATCAAGAAGAAAGATGCAAGCACTGAACAAACAACGACGACTGTTACCTACGGCACTTCCGCACATTATACCTATATCCAAAATCAACTCCTGGAGCTTATCCCCAACCGCTCGCGTTATGAAAACGCGTACAAACAACTCAAAAGTGAACTCAATATGCTAGAAACCGAATTGGCGCAATTGATAAAACAAATTCCCGAAAACCAATATACGCTCACTCAACTGATAGCAAAGGTTCAAAAAAACAATGGGCTCACTGAAGAAATAGCCAAACGTTCGCTTGAAGCTGAAATCTTGAGTGCCGAGTCTAAAGTGACTACTTCCCGCAATCGGATAGGTGGTATCGAAATCATCGACCGGGCTGTACCTAGGAAGTTCCCCGTTAGCCCACAACTTAAATTTATTGTTATTATCGCTGGCATTGTCGGTTTGGCTTTGGGCGTGACTACCGCCCTATTCATCGAGTATTTCAGTAGCGCTTCTGAGGAACTAAAAAACTAAATGCGTTGTCTTCACACCCGTTTTGGCACGCCTAAAAAAATTAAAATTTTTTTCAAAATGTAGTATAATATATACGACAATAAAGCGCGAGGTTCATTTACGACATCTCGAAAATCTTCACAACTTGCGCAGGTGTGCCGCTCGATGTGCTCGACCGGCGCACACTGTCAGGAGGCGCAAGATAACTCCTGTTGACACTGAATGGTGTCAAAAAATATCTTGCCATCAAAAAGACGTTCTAATAGGGCAAGGCGTTGTTCTATAGCGTAGAGAGTGGCATTCTTGTCAGGCACGCCTCCATTGCAAAACCGGGCATGCATTTACACGTGCGCTCGGAAGTAGCCTAGAATCGCCAAAGTGATACACGGACATTCTGGAAGATTCTCAAGGCAGATGGCTTTGTGCGTACGTCAAAGTTTGAAAGATATTACATTTGTTATATCGTGCGTAAACTACCACCGTGCCAATTAGATTTTTTTCTGTTAAAACACTTGACAGAAAATTGTATGAGTGCTATTTTAATAAGAACAGTTTTGCGGAAATTTTATCAATTTTTGATGTGGATTTCTCCCAAAACGAATCCTTAATTTGTTGGGAGGAAACTTGCTCGCTGCGTTTCGCGCGGCGCGGTAGTCGCAATTTTGCCATACCCGCGATGAACGCAGCTGATGGTTTAGCAATAACGAAAGGGAACTCAACCGAACGTTCGTTTTAAGGTAACGGAGATTTGAATCTTTTCGTTTACATGCTTAGTAGTTTTCGTCCATTTTTTAAGGTTTTTGTCGGATGCGGGGCAATTGCGGCGAAGCATGCAATTTTTGTGTCCCAGCTACTCTGCCCAAATATCCGATTAATTATCTCCAAGGAGGAAAAGTAAAGTAATGAACAAGTTAAAACAACCAATTGATATTTTACTTGTAGTGACCTGTATCCTGAGTGGTTTTGTGCTTTACGGTTGTGGCGCACAAAGCCTTGGTCCTCAAGAACCCCTATTGCCAACAATTGAGGGGAGTTCTAAGTTTTCAGCCCGTTTCCAATTGGAAGAAGAACCCCAATTCTTCTATGACCTATTTGGAAAAGAGTTGCTTGAAGGTAATGAGGTCTATAACTATCGCGAGCAGAAAGGATTTGACCAGAATGGCGAATTGATTCTCGGTTGGACCGGCCAGCTAGATAGTGAAAGATTCTCTGCCCAGTTGGACCGTACAGTCTTGACTGAAGACAGTTTTCGCGGTAGATACACCGAGTTTGCTATAGGGGATAGCCTGCGTTTCAAGCCGTCTACTTTGTTCCCAAACCGTTACATTCTCTACAAAACGGAGTTTGACGGGCTTCGCTGGGATCTTTCTTTCGCGCAAGAACGGCACCTTTTCACGCTCATCAACTCGCGTATCTCGAACCCTGTCAAATTGACAGACGGAGCGGCGAACCTCGCACCTACCCTTGGGCGGCGAAACGGCTTGAATGAAGATGCCGGGGTACGGCACATTGAAAACGCACGACTCGTCGGATTCCGGGCACAAGGCCTTTTAGGCGACATTTTCCGCGTCGGGTTCACTTATGTCAACCTACATAAAGAACACCCCGAACGCGTTGAAAACCCATATATGGGTACCGTTGCCAATACGCCCCCTGAAAGTATTTCTGTTGTCTTCCGCGATGATTCTCCCGAAGATAATCATGATGAACTCGTCACCCGATTTCCAGGTTACGATGAGGCAAAACATAGCGGGCATCTTCAAGGCGGCGTCGGTGCGGCCTTCAAAAGCATGACGATTACGATTATCACACAAGCACTTGAGGAACTAACCCCAGAAGAGATCGATGAGGGTGTTGATCCCAAGAGTCAACCTGAACAAACGCAAAAAATCGATGTTTTCGGTGACGAGATTACACCGATTGATGTAGGAGGGCTCCCTTCTGATATACGCGATTCTGTTGACGGACAGTGGAAAATCGTGGATGGTTTCAACAAAATGAAATATGATCTCATTTTTGCCGACCACGATATAGACCCACGCACTGTGAAATCTGTTGTCTTTGACATGGTTGTCGCAGGAGATTACAATATCGCTGTTATCGGATTTAGTGAGGCCAACAAAGCCGCTGAAGGGGCTGACCCGCTTATTGAAGAGTGGATTAAAACCGAAGATGGCCACATTCAAATGCCATACCGCGATGTCATTGAGGCACCCGGCAACTATGGCCAATCCTCGGATTACACCAGCAACCGGGCGAACCTCCAAGATAATCCGAGCAATTGGGAAGGCGAAGGCAGGCCCCGGAAAGTTCGATACCGTTACGGTGCAGCGCGCGCCGCGCTCCTCTACGGGCTTGACCTGGAAGGAACCGTCGGCAATGTTTTTGTCCGGGCACACTACTCCATTAACGGGAAATATAAACAGTACCCCACGCTGCCCAAAGACAAAGTCGGATTTAGCAGAATTAAGCCAACTATCATTGGCGAAGATGGCGAAGAAGAAACCGGCATCTCCATAGACCCAGCCACTGGTTTGCCCTTAGACAAGAACGGTGTCGAAACCTACGCGGAAACCGAAGGCGAACGGTTTGAAGCCAGATTAGGTGGCGACGGCACCGACGAAAGCGGCGACGGAGAACTCAATAGAGAAACTGCCTGGTTCGTCCAACTCAAGTCGCGTTTTGGGAAACTGTACCTAGAAGGTGTCTGGTATCATATCGATCCCGGTTACACCACTACCTACCTCAATTTCGGTTCAAATACCGACAGGGATCAAACCTACTCGCTGGAACGAACCCCCGAATCACAGTCAGAAGAAGATCCGTGGGATGCAGAGAATTACGCCCTCATCGAAGATGACGATGATGATGATGACTGGCCAGATGACGAAGACTTTGATGGCGTTCTCCCGCGTGCTGACGATAGAGACCAGAACGGGGTTTTGGATTTCCAAGAAGATTTCCTCATCTTTGATGCCGATCCGCCTGTGTTCACCGACCTCGTCGATCTGAACAACAACGGCACCATTGACTCGCTCGAAGATGATTTTGAACCCCAATACGAATACGGCGTCGACCGGGACGGCTACCATCTCATGGCAGAATACGACCTGCTCGATAACCTGTCACTCAAAGTCGGTTGGCTCAACGAAAGCCAAGTCTCAAGCCGACGGCAGAATGACTCCAGATACCTACACGTTACCTATCAACGGGATATCCCAGACTTTGGAACCGTGCTCTTCCAAAACAGGTTCGTCCGAGTTCGTGACGATATTCCGGATTACACGATTACGCTACGTGTTGGTGAATTGGAACCCGTGCAAATTTCTGACGAGCTCGATTTATACAACGCTCGTGTGAATACGACAACGCTTCAGTTCCTCTATACCGCTGTCCCAAATCTCACACTTGAAGCCAAGTTCCTCGTCGTCCTACAAAAACAATTTGAGCAGGATGAAGAGGGCGCAATCTTCTTAGATGTTGAGGGATCCGGAGAAGAAGGCGATGCCCTTAATGCCGATCAACGCGTTGACTTCCTAGTACCCGTTGAGCAGGTCCGAGCCTCCGGTGAAAAACGGGAATACCCGTTCTATCCCGACCACGGGATTAACGCACTCGACCCCGACGACCCAGGCCTAATCTACGATTCCACAAACTGGAAGAACCGGCGCTACCCGGAACGGAATATTCGCAATCAGCAGACAATTCTCAAAGCTAGATACGAGATTCCGCTCGGCGATTTGCCTTTCGTTGACAGAATCGGTGAAGATTTAACGCTGACACCTATGGTGAAGTACATCTGGGATCGTGCCTTTGACCGAAGTGCAGAAGAAATTTCGGACGCACTCAACCCACGTTTATTTGTCCCAACTGATGACGAACCGGTTGAATACTTACGTTTCAATAGAAGAAGTCGTGAGGACGTTCTCGGCGTGAGACTCGATTATCAGTTCACGCAAAGAATGAACATCCTCGGGGGTTTCCAATACCGGAAGTTCACCAACCGGGATAATAACTTCAAAAACTACTTAACAAGATTCCCGGCAGATGAAGACACACCGGTGCTCTTCCGCCCGGACCTGCGAACCCGTATCTTTGAAATCCAAGCTATCAACCGTGGGGAATGGCTCGGGTTTAACATTGTTATTCTCGCAGGTTACCGACGAACCACCATCCTGCTTGAACACACGACGAGTAACACTACGTTCGTTCGAGCGATGATGGGTTTCTAAATTGTTTGTGGAGAACTGGGCACGATTTCTTCGTGCCCAGCACATCCCCCACAAACAAAACGCGTAACTTTTTAACCACTTAGGTGTTGATAATTAGAAGCGTGTTCGTAACATCAGTTCCAATGCCAATCTGTGTTTTTTTGGCGAGAACAGAACGTTAAATCTTACCTTTTTGTATAGGCGGCTGGATACGTCTTAGCGTTATCTAGTCTAGCTGAGGCTCCTACGACAATATGGGAGCCTGATAATCAAAGTTGATTAATTAGAAACTTGCTGAAAGAATTGGCAAGTTACCCTAAGGAGGAACAGAACAAATGACCCGTTTAAGTTTAGTGTTAATGTTAGTTGCTTGTGTGGGTATGTCCGCGGGTATCGCCCTCGCGCAAGACGATATCGCGAGTAGTGGCGGAACCGTCCGGGGCCAGATTATTGATACAACGACAGCCCAAAGTCCAATTGATAGTGCTAATGTCAAAATCGTCGACACAGCGGGCACGGAATATGAAGCAACGACTGACGCATCTGGAGAGTATGAACGTACCGGCCTCCCTGAAGGCCGCTATTTCGTTAGTGTCTATAAAGAGGGATACAGCGACCGGCTTGGAAAACCCGTGACAGTCGTTAACGGTGGCGATCACTACATCGCAATCAAGATGACGAAAAAAGACAATATTATCAGTTTTTTCCAGAAATTTGGATTTGTCTTTTGGCCGCTGGCACTCTGCTCGATCACAGCATTAACCTTTATTATTGAAAGGCTTTTCACGTTTGTCCGGAGCCGGTCTCGAATTGGGACAGAACAGTTTATAGCGAGCATTGCCGATTCCTTGCGGAAAGAGAACATTATGGAAGCCGTCTCTACCTGTGAAGAAGCCGGGGGGCCGCTCGCTAACGTCCTTAAAGCCGGTTTGCTGAGATACAGCCAAGCCCAAATTGAGGAACGCAGTATTACCAAAGAGGAAATTCAGGAATCGATTGAGGAAGCAAGTCTTCTCGAAATTCCGGAACTTGAAAGAAACTTACCGGTGCTTGGCACTGTCGCCGTGGTTTCACCGCTGTTTGGCCTACTCGGTACGGTGACAGGTATGATTAGTGCGTTTACTACCATCGCCCTTGAAGGTACCGGGGATCCGCAACAACTCGCAGGGGGTATCTCACAGGCACTCCTAACAACCGCCGCTGGCTTGACAGTCGCTATTCCGTGCTTGATTTTCTTCCAACTCTTTGATAGCTGGGTGAACAGACACATGGTTGAGATCTCCCAGGTCTCCACCGAGATTATCAACCAGTTGATTGTTGGGGAATCCGGTAACGCTTAATCTCGGAGGGGGGCGAGTGGTTTTCCCTCGCCCTCTCCTAACATACAAGGAGAGCTTGAAATGCAACAACTCGGTGAAGCCAAGTTGAGCCTGATTGCCACCAAAATCAGGGAGCGCAAGCCGCCGACACTTAGTATGGCACCTATGATTGATTGTGTGTTCCTGCTCCTGATTTTCTTCATGGTGTCAACAACCTTTTCACCCATCCCAGGGCTCCGGGTGCAACTGCCCCCGCCAGGCAAACCCTCCCCGGATAAACCGAAAGGGCTCACTGTCCGAATCGCTAATCCGGAACCTGGCGAAAACAGAGGCACTATGGTT
Organism: uncultured Poribacteria bacterium; assembly: GCA_958295855.1. GTDB lineage: Bacteria > Poribacteria > WGA-4E > WGA-4E > WGA-3G > CATQHH01. The sequence continues at coordinate 5,213,369 of OY282383.1, forward strand.
CTGAATGATGACGTGGTACAGATTGATGAAATGTTTACCCGATTCGTCAACGCGCCTGAGGAAGCCACAAGCATGCTCATTATCCAATCCGAACGAGATGTGCTTCATGAACAGATCGTCCAGATCATGGATATTGCCAAACAGGCAGGTATTGATAAAATCGGGTTCGCTATCGTCGCTAGAGACTGAGGAAGTTTTCGCGGCAACGATAGCATTCCCAAGAAAAGGAGAAGTCAGATGGCTCTGAACATGGCACGAAGACGGAACAAAGGCGACGATGATGACATTCCGATGGCACCAATGATCGATTGTGTCTTCTTGTTGTTAATCTTTTTCATGGTGTCAGCTATTATGCGGGTACCCCCGCCTTTCACCATCACCTTACCCGATTCCGCAACGCAACATGAATTCACCCGAAAAAAGTATAACCTTTTTATCAGCAGTGACGGCCGTATTTCTATTGATGACCAGGAAATGTTGACGCTGGAGGATATGGAAATTTTCCTATCCTCTCACGAAAACCAGATTAGCACCCTGATTATCAAAGCGGATAAGCGTGCAAAACACGGCGTTGTTATTGACGTGGTGGAACGCGCGAAACAGCGCTCCAGTAAAACGGAGGGACTAGAAATCGCTTTCGCGGTGTCGGAAGAGGATTGAACTACAACGCGATTTGTAAAAGGCAGCAGTAGCTGCCTTTTTTTTTGCAGTACAACAGGACTTAGGCACCTAAATTTCTCCTTCTCTGCCTTTGGATAAAATCAGGTCCGCCAGTGTTACGCGGAAATGAAACCGTGCACGTTAATAAAACAGACGCCGTGCTAATTGGATTCCGAAAAGCACGGCGTTGTTTAGTCGTATGTTTCCATTTAACTGTAGGGGAGGCTCCTGAGGACTTTCTACTGTTTTCGCGCCCGGCGCGGTGTCCTCCGCTTTTTACGGAGAACAGGTGTCGGAAGCGGCGGGGGTGGCGGTGTGACAACCCTCCAAAAGTGTGGAAGGAAAGCATCCCAATTGGAGAGGATGTTTTGGGCATGTTGGCTTCCGGTAAGGTTCGCGTGATTTTGTATGAGTGCCACCACGCTCTTAATATCTGCTGCACCGGTTAAGCGTTCTAATTTAACCCACTCTTGGTTGCATTTCTTCTTGAGCTGTCCATCCTCGTCAAGCACATAGGCGGTGCCGCCTGTCATCCCGGCACCAAAGTTTCGTCCCGTTTCTCCGAGAATCACGACGGTTCCGGCAGTCATGTATTCACAACCGTGGTCGCCGACACCTTCTACCACAGCGGTGGCTCCGCTGTTTCGGACACAAAACCGTTCGCCGACTCTGCCTGCGGCATACAGGGTGCCGCCCGTTGCACCGTACAGTACCGTGTTTCCGATAATTGCATTTTCATGGGTGTGGAATCGCGCGGTTGCAGCGGGTTTGATGACAAGTTCACCGCCTGCCATACCTTTGCCGACATAGTCATTCGCTTCGCCTGTCAGCACAAGCTGCACACCGTTGATACAGAAGGCACCAAAACTTTGACCGGCACTGCCTTCAAAGTCGCACCGAATTGTTGCGTGAGGTAACCCAGCGTCGCCATAACGCATCGCGATGTCACCAGATAACTTCGCCCCAACCGTTCGGTGTGTATTGCGAATCGGGTAGGAAAGCTTGATGGGCTCTTTTTGGGCGATGGCTTTTTCCGCATCCCGCAAAATCTCGTCGTCCAAAGGGGTGTCTTCCCGGTCGTTGCGTTCCTGCGTGTGATACCGCGGGAGTTTACCACTCGGGTCGGCGGGCATAAGAATTTCGCTCAAGTCAAGTGTTGCTGCCTTTGGATAATCTGACAGATCGATGTGCTCAAGCATGTCTGGGCGGCCAATAATATCGTTCAGGCATCGGTGGCCCAGATTCGCAAGGATTGCTCTGACTTCGTTAGCTATCCCTAGCATAAAACGGACAACCATGTCGGGAGTACCGGGGTACTTTGCGCGGAGTGCCGGATCCTGCGTGGCTACGCCGACTGGGCATGTATTCAGGTGGCATTGGCGTGCCATAATACACCCTGTCGCGACCATGGCTATTGTTCCAAAGCCGTATTCTTCAGCCCCTAACATCGCCGCAATAACGATATCGCGCCCGGAACGCATTCCGCCGTCAGCTCGCAATACCACCCGGTCGCGCAACTCATTCTCCACAAGGGCACGTTGTGTTTCCGCAAGCCCTAGTTCCCAAGGTGTACCAGCATTCTTGATTGAACTGAGTGGCGATGCCCCAGTGCCGCCTTCGTGTCCACTAATCTGAATCACATCCGCATAGCCTTTCGCTACGCCTGAGGCAATCGTCCCTACCAAAAACTCAGAGACGAGTTTTACCGCGACCTTTGCCCGCGGATTCGCCTGCTTCAGGTCGTAGATTAGCTGCGCCAAGTCCTCTATTGAATAGATGTCGTGATGAGGTGGTGGCGAAATCAACGGCACGCCTGGCACAGAGTGCCGGATAGAAGCAATTTCGGCTGTCACCTTATGCCCCGGAATCTGTCCGCCTTCTCCAGGTTTTGAACCTTGTGCCATCTTAATTTCTAATTCCCGCGCCGAGGTGAGATATGTGGGTGTTACACCAAAACGCCCCGATGCCACCTGTTTAATGGCACTAGAGGCAAGGTCTCCGTTCGGTTTCTCTTTGAAGCGCGCGCTATTTTCGCCACCTTCACCACTCCCAGATTTTGCGCCGAGTCGGTTCATCGCGATTGCCAAGGTTTCGTGCGTTTCACGGCTTAGCGCGCCAAAAGACATGCTGCCGGTGGTAAAGCGGCGAACGATATCCTCTGCGGGTTCTACTTCCTCAATGGCAATAGGGGTGCTAGGCTTGAATGTAAGCAGATCTCGTAAACTGGAGAGTTCTCCGCTTTCCACCGCATCCACATATTTCTCATAATCCTCAGTCTTACCTGCCTTTACAAACCGATGGAGGGACTTAAACACCGTCGGGTTAAACGCATGGAATTCGCCATTTCTGCGAAACCGGAAATAACCTGCTTCTTCTAGCGATTTGCTGCCTGTAGTTTCGGAAAACGCTTTTGTGTGGAAGTGGAGTGTCTCCGCGGCGATCTCCTCAAAACCGATGCCCCCTAAGCGCGAAGTGGTGCCTGTAAAGCACTTATCAATAACCTTTGCATTGATGCCGAGTGCTTCAAAAATCTGCGCGCCGCGGTAACTTGACACCGTCGAGATGCCCATCTTGGCCATAATTTTCAAAATACCTTTTTCGACGGTTGTCTTATAGACTTCGATGGCTTTGGGTGCTGTGAGGGCTTCAAGTTCGCCCTGCTCGGCGAGTTGTGTAATAGTAGAAAAAGCGAGATAAGGATTGATAGCAGCAGCCCCATAACCGAGGAGAACAGCAAAATGGTGTTCCTCTCTCGCATCTCCCGTTTCAGCTATCAGACTCACTTGCATCCGCTTGCCTTCCCGAATGAGATGATGATGCACGGCTCCGACGGCAAGTGCCATCGGAATCGGGGCAAAGTTGGTATCAACCCCTTTATCACTCAGGACGAGGAGCGTCTTCCCTGTTTCAACTGCCTTCAAAGCCCTCTGGCACAGCTGTTCTAGCGCGGATTGCAACGCCTGCTTGCCGGGGGCAACAGGGAAACAGACAGAGAGGGTGGCAATCTGAAAATCGGGTAGGTTTAACTCCCGCAACGCTTGTAAATCCGCATTTTCCAACACTGGTGAGGGCAGCTGAATCAATCGTGCGTGTGCTTCAGTTTCTGTGAGCAAACTTCGCCGTCTTCCCAGGTAAGTTGTCAGCGACATCACCAACCGTTCTCGAAGAGAATCAATCGCCGGATTCGTAACCTGGGCGAAACGTTGTTTAAAATAGTGGTACAGCAGGCGTGGGTGCCGAGAAATCACAGCGGGTGGCGTATCATCGCCCATGGAGCCAACTGCCTCTTTCTCTTGCATAACCATGGGTTTGATAAATCGCTCTACGTCCTCAGTCATATAACCAAATGCTTTCTGGTAGATTGCCAACGGTTCAGGGGCAGTAGTAGGTACGGCTGAAGGACAGGGCGTTGCTTTCTCTGCAGGAAGTGTCACGATGCCTTTCTGCACCCACTCGGCATAAGGTTTTTGATGAGCAATGCTGTGCTTTATGTCCGAATCTTTCAGCAATTTCCCGGTGGCTGTATCCACAGCTATCATTTGCCCTGGGCCCAAACGCCCCTTCTCCACCACAGCACTCTCATCTAACGCAATCAGGCCGACTTCGGAACCCATGACGACGGTACCATCATCGATGACCTTATACCGTGCGGGCCGCAAGCCGTTTCTATCCAGGCTCGCCCCTACCACCACCCCATCTGTAAAAGCAACTGCCGCCGGGCCGTCCCACGGTTCACTGACACAGGAGAGGTACTCATAACAGGCCTTCAATGCCGGTGGCATATCCGGAATTTGCTCATAAGCTTCGGGGATGAGGCACATCATGGCATGGAGGAGACTCCGGTCAGAGTGTGCCAACAGCTCTAACACGTTATCCAAACTCATAGAATCGCTGCCCTGCGGGTTTATGATTGGGATGAGTTTCTGGATGTGTTCATTCCATAGGGGTGAGTACAGGTCTGCCTCGCGCGCCCGCATCCAATTCCGATTTCCCATCAATGTGTTAATTTCCCCGTTGTGTGCAAGCATCCGGAACGGTTGTGCAAGCTTCCAAGTTGATGAGGTATTTGTGCTATAGCGTTGATGAAAAACAGCTAAAGATGCCTCAAAATCAGTATCTTTTAAGTCCGGATAAAATAACTCCAGCTGCGGGGCAACCAGCAATCCTTTGTAGACAATCGTACGATGGGAAAAAGAGGCAATGTGAAACTCGTCCAGCTGCGCTTCAACAATACGATGCTCTAATTCCTTACAGATAAGATAAAGTTGTCGTGCAAACACGTCATCTGCGAGCTGTTTTGGGCGGCCTACCAACACCTGTTGAATCTCGGGCAAGGTTGCTAACGCCTGAGCACCGATAGCAGACACGTTCACCGGGACAGAACGCCATCCGAGGAGGGGAACACCGTACTGTTGTAACGTCTTTTCAATGATTGCACGTCCCTGCTCTTGTGCACCCCGGTCTTTCCCTGGAAGAAAAACCATCCCGACACCTATGTCGTTTATTGAATCTAGGCGTACTTCGAGTTTCTCAAGTACTTTGCGAAAGAGTTTCTCCGGAATTTGCGTTAATATTCCTGCGCCGTCGCCCGTTTTTGCATCCGCTGCCACCGCGCCACGGTGGGTTAAATTCGTTACGGCTTGCGTTGCCAATTTAAGAATCTCATGGCTCCGACTTCCGAATCGGTTTGCGACAAAACCAACGCCACAGGCATCTTTTTCATTCAAATCGTTATACATCTGTAAACTGACTCTCCATACTTTGTTCAAGTTTTTTTTGCATTTGTCTTCATGCCCGCATCGCAAATTCAGAGGGCACGCTGAATTTGCCGCTGATTACACTTCGTTGGGTATAGGTAAATCGGAAAACGGTTCGCTTTCAAGGCTGCCTAAAACGGCACTTGCACAGGCTTAAGATCGGACACTGGGTACCCGTATCCTTTGCGGAGACAGCACTCCGTTAGGCAATAGACAGAAGAATCCGAAATCAACGGTGATTGGCGATGTGAGCCACGGCGATTCGCGATCGACTTGGCGGGCTTGCATGGTTGGATTCCGTTTTCAATTTTCCATTTTGAGGCAAAATCACTCTACGTTTAATATTATACCCTAATTGCGGGTAAAAGTCAAGAAAATTTCTGACTTTGGATGTGTTACGTAAACATCCGCTTTCTCCTACTTTCAGGCTGCTTAAACCACTATAGCATGCTCTATCTTTTTTGTCAAATTTTGGAAATTTCGCCGATATATCACAGATTTTTCGGCATCTGAGCAGAAAAATGAAAAAAGTGCAAATTAGGTATAAACTTTTGTAGTTTCATGTCTATACTATATAGAAAGCGAAGAGGAAATGAGAATATCCGATTTTCATTCCCGAAACGTTCTAGGAACACCGTAGCGGAAGACGTGTTATGATAAATCACGTCTCCTGCGAAAATGAAGGCACATGAGAGCGAGTCAAAAGGAGATTTTGAAATGAGAACGCTGAGTTTGATAACAGTCCTAGCCCTTGTAGGTCTACTTCTGTTGGGTTTGGGGGCTCCCACTTTGTCCAATCCAGTGCCGTTAAACTGCCCAGACCCCTCAAACGGATCGCGACAAGGTATTTTGGGTGTGGTTGAAGTTTATAATCTGGATTACCATATGGATACCTACACGGAAAGTCATCATCGAGTGACTATTGAAAATAGGACGGACAATGACGTAGAGTATAAGTACGAATGCAAGCATACCGTTGTCACAGACGATCGATGGGGAAATGTTGTTGCGGATACGACGCACGAATTTGGATCTCATACTGTGGCACCAGGTGGCACGGGATGGCATGTCGAGACGAGGGCTGCGTCTCTACCCACTGTGCGGCGGAGGAAAAAGTATATTCTGAAAACCTACACTGCACTGCGTGTTACCGGCGGACCCTCATGGGATGTCTGTGGAGAATACCGCTTTACGCATCAGTAGGGTCTATTGTAGTAGATTTTTAGGATGACTTGGATGCTGTAAATGGGCGAGGCCCCCTATCCGCCTTATCAGGGGCGAGGGTAGAAACCTCGCCTCCTCTACAGCGTGCTTTTTGGGTTCTGTCATCCGCTGAAATGTCAATTTATTTTTCTCATTGGTTATAAAACGCGGTCTGTTTAGAAAAGGAGTGTTTTGAAAATGTGGAAACTTTGGCTAGTTACCAGTTTCTTTGTGATCGTCTCTACGTTCGCTGTGGCGGATATCGTCTTCCTCTCGGACCGGGATGGAAGGAGCAATGTGTATGTGATGCAGGATGATGGCAGTGCCATTCGCCAGCTCACAAACACCCCCTTTAGCAAAGGCGATCTGGCATGGGCGCCGGATGGTCGCCAGATTACCTATGCTCCGGACCTGCATTCGGCGGACCATCGCCAACGCCAACAAGTCGACATCTTCCTCCTAAATGCGGATGGCACTGGTGAACGGAATCTCACACAACATCCTGCGCTTGATGCGGGGGCATCCTGGTCTCCCGATGGGAAATTGCTTGCGTTTACAAGTACTCGGGGTGAGGGTTGGGAGCTCTATATGATGGAGATAGCGACCCGTAAGGTGCAGCAATTAACGCGTTTAGGTTTCGCAGTAGATCCAGACTGGTCACCAGATGGAAAGCACATTGCTTTTGAACGCGAGGGCCCAAGAGGACGGCACATCTATACGATGAATGCGGATGGGAGAAATGTCCGCCCGTTGCTGCGGCGGCCGCGTCAGGGGCAATTCGGAAATTCAGTCATAGTAAGTAGTTTTGCCAGCTGGTCTCCGGACGGTAAATATATTCTCTATAGTGAACAGGAGTATGTACCCAATAGGTGGGTTGCCGACTCCATTCTTGTCGTGAACAAGGAGACTCGGCATCCGAAAGTGCTTGATACGCCTCAAGGCTGGAAAATCAATACAGTTTGCTGGGCAGATGATGGGGATGCGGTGCTTTTTGCAGGTGTGCCCAAGGGTTTTGGGAACATTTACAAAATCTATAAGTATCGTCTCAGCAATGGGCAGCTAACCAATCTCACCCCCCATCCGAGTGATAACTGGGGCATGGATTGGACACCGTACAATAGCTTGGCTGTTTCCGCGCGTGAGAAACTCACCACGCTGTGGGCTCGGCTAAAAGCAGCTTCGCGCGCCTCATTCATCCCCCAGACACCTGTCACCGCATCCAACTAAACCTGTGGCGGTTATCGGTTCTCTACTGAAAACCGCCCCATCATCAGTTTACAGCCTCTTTTACAGAATTTGAGCAGAAATATGAAAAAAAGTGCGAAAATTCCTACAAATTCTACAAAAAAGCGCAAATTAGGTATAAACTTTTTCAGTTTCATGTCTATACTATATAGAAAGCGAAGAGGAAATGAGAATATCCGATTTTCATTCCCGAAACGTTCTAGGAACACCGTAGCGGAAGACGTGTTATGATAAATCACGTCTCCTGCGAAAATGAAGGCACATGAGAGCGAGTCAAAAGGAGATTTTAAAATGAAACGCTTTTTTGTTTTCACACTGACGGTGCTTTTCGCGACGGCCTGTCTACTTCTAACGAACCTCTCCGCTGGATACGATTGGAGCAGTGGATCCGGCGGGAATTTGGAGTTTGTATGGGCAGGCAGCACCGTGTTTACTTCGTGGAACTTCCCAATTGCCAAAGGCATGCATGCTTTTAGTGTCTACAATTATTCAGGGTTTGAGGGGTATAGATCCGCGATTCCTGTCCGATACTATTACGTTTTCGAGAGCGAAATCCTGGGCCCGGGTATAGACGAGTGGAAAAAAGATGATGATGGCCACGGGACCATAGAGGCTAGGGATTGGTGGTCCATATCCCAAACCTTCTCGTTCAATATGAGAGGCAAAGGCGCAGGAAACTACTCGATTGTCGCGAGTACGGATTTAACAGTCAAAGCGGATCTCGATGGCGATGGAAATCCGGAGACACAAGATGGGTGGGATTCGTCTACCTCCACCCTAATTGTTATCGATTAGCCCTTCTCCATCAGGGAACACCTGATAACGCAAGACACTCGTGACCGTAGGGCGGGGTAACCCCAACCCGACTTGACACGAAAACCGAGGGGGCGCGTGCTTTATGCACAGCCCCCTCCCTCAAAGCATAACCTGTGCATGAGGAGGCAACAGATGAATTGGCAAAAGACTGCCTGTCAGAAACAAATCCTACTATTTTTGTTCTCTAGCTGCGCCCTCTTGTTCGCCGGCGCTACGGTTTCCATCGATGCCAAAATCGTCTTTTGTGTAGCAGATAATATTTACGTGATGAACGATGATGGCAGCGGTAGACGCAGGCTCACAAACAACACTCTGTCGGCAGACTCGGACCCCCGCTGGTCGCCGGATGGAAAAAGAATTGCGTTTACCCGATACATGGACAAGGAGAAGATACAAACGTCGTCGGAGCTGTTCATCATGAACGCAGACGGAACCCACACACAGCGACTCACACACAACAACGTCGCCGACGCAGATCCGTCCTGGTCCCCCGATGGGCAACACCTCGCCTTTACGAGTCTCCGAGGTGGGAAACTTGATGTGTATGTCCTCGACGTGGCGACTCAGACAGTAAAACAGCTAACCGGCATTGGAGATAAGGAGCAGTCCGCTGCGCCAGACTGGTCGCCCGATGGCACACAGATGACTTATGAGCGGTTCATGCTCAACGTCAACGGGCTCGCCCCGAAAAATATCTGGGTAATGTCCGCGACGGGGCAGCACCAGCGGCCCCTCCTGCCCGATCCGCAAGAAGGCGATACGCTCATTATGCGGTTCTATCCGCGCTGGTCTGCGGATGGACAACGTATTCTCTTTGATGAATTCAAGTGGCGTGGGAAACACGAAAAGCATCGATACTTCGTTCAGCGCATCGGTGGTAGGGCAAAGGAAGTTGCGGATATTAATGCGAGACTCGGCAACAATTGGATTGCCGCAGGCGCGAGTTGGATGGACGCGGATCGTGCCATGCTTTTCTCAATAAAGCGTTCGGATAAACCCAACCCGAATTATGACATCTATCGCTATGCGTTTGAGACCCGGGGCCTCAGACGAATAACCCGTGAGCCGAGTGATGAGAGGAATCCAGATTGGATACAAGGTGCTTTAGCTGTTTCACCCCACGGCAAATTGACGAAGTTGTGGGGCGAGATAAAGCAGGCACCTCCGGCTGAAAGGCGTTAGAGAGGGGCGAGGGCGACTCCCACCGCGCCACCTCCCCTGTCGATATATCACAGATTTTTAGGGTTCTGAGCAGAAATATGAAAAAATTGCGAAAATTTCTACAAATTCTAAAAAAAAGTGCAAATTAGGTATAAACTTTTTCAGTTTCATGTCTATACTATATATGAAGACGAAACGGCCGCGTCATCAGACACCGTGGGCACCTTCCGCGATTTACGGCCTGGTGAGGTGCCAACTTCACACAACACGTGACACTTGAAATCAGGAGGAGAAGACATGGTTACTCGAATTTTGCAGGTTTCTGCCATTGTCCTTATACTTTTTTGCATTGGGCTGGCAGTATACGTGGAGATTGACACAAGGAATTTTATCAGTAGGCCCCCGCAACCACCGGCTGTTGAACAACAGAGACAGGCCGCATCTCCGGCGGAAGTATCGCATACTCACGACAAGACAGTTCAAACTCAAGTGACTGCAAGAAAAAAGAGACCTGAGACTTACGACTGGAGAACCGATGATGAACATGCCCACAGCCACACAGACGTTGACCCGTGGGCACAACTCAGTTCACCAGACGATGGGACAGCGGGCAACGAACTAGAGAACCAATACCCGCCTCCAAATTGGCGGAAGACGCTTGACCCTGAGTTGTACGCCGAATATTCTCGCGCGCAAATCATCAAACAGTTTAGTGATGTACCACAGATTGATGTCCTTGCAGATGCACTTGCCACTAGAAAGTTTAAAGTTAGGGCAAAGATACCGATGACAATTGATGAAGCGATAGCAAGCGCCGAGGCAATGTACACCCTATGGCCTGATGAGGATACCCTAGGTAGTATTGAATACCTACACGAAATAAAAGTTTCAGGGCGTCCCTATAATCCAACGTATGGCCCTCCTGGTGAGCCCCCAGCGGATCCATTCCGGCATCTGGTACCGATTGTCAGACCGTTCATAGAAGAATTCGGCGAGGTAGAAGGGATACGCCTCCTCAAAACCCTTGATCCCCAAACGGCTATGGAGGTAAAACGCGCGCTCATCCATGATGCGGAAACAGTCGGTGCGACAACTCCGGGGTATTATGATGCGAAAATGAAGATTATAGAAGAGGTTTTCGGCGACACAGACAAGTGACACCGCTGTGAAAGTCTCGAAAACCGATTGCAGTAAGGCTCTGTTTAGGAGCCGTACAACACTCCGTTGGCACCTCCCGCGGTTTGGTGAGGTGCCAACGCTACACACGACACAACGCTTGGATGAAAACTATCCAATCCATTTCATAAGTAGCCCCTTGCTGACATCGGCAAGGGGCTACTTTTGTGTGCCATTCTGTTTTCGGAGTTTACAGTACTTCCAAGAGCATAGTGCACGTTTCAATTTAGCATTTTAGCATTGTTTTTTTTTCCTTAAAAATGTATAATAGATAAACAGTAAGTGGATTTTTGATAGAGGCACAACCAAAAGCAGCATATTGCAGGACAAGGGCTTGCTTTCATGGAGGACAAATTCATGAAATTGAGATGTCAATTGACTGGCATAAGATGCCCGCGTTACGAGAATCAAGGGATTTTCCATCCTGATAACGACACGGTAAAACGTCTTCTGCCGGATTTGAACTGGTGTGCTGAGTGTATGGCGTATGCTAAGCCGCAACACCCCGACCTCCAGGGCGATTTGTTATCAATCGCCTCCCTAACCCTCATCCAGAAGGGGCCTGCGTTCAATCCGGTGCATCCCAGTGGTGCCAATTTCGGTACCTTCATCCGCCCCAGAATCTGTGGAGCCTTGATGGATGAAAAAAGCAGGGAACTCACACACAACCACCGTGAAATACCCAATGTCGATGGAGAATGGGATGCGTACGAAGATGAAGATGCGGAGGTCAATCAGGATGTCGGACTATTGTGGGAAGTTCCAGATGCCCATGCTGAATTTGAGGATAAACTGGTGCGAGACATCAGTTTCGCGGCTGCGTTGCCAAAACTCCTGAAATTGCTGACATCCCGCGAACGAGAAATTTTCGGATGCCTTCGTGATAATCAGCAGAATTGCGAGATTGCCGAAGTGTTGAATCTCTCTGAATCACGTGTCAGCCAATTGGTGAAACAGGTGACGTTCAAACTGAAATCAGCGTGTCAAAGGCTCGGTTTAGCGGAATAAAAATTTTTGGAGGTTCACGCTATTGTGGAAATAATCACACTACAAACATAGAGGCGATTGTAGATACCGGTAGTCATACTGGAGTACAATCGCCTTTTTTGTGAGCTCGGCGGTTAAAAACTAAATACATTTTCATTTCACCAGACAGGAGCGACTATGTCCATTTACGATGTTGGGATTATCGGGGGCGGACCGGGCGGTTACGTCGCCGCCATCAAAGCGGCACAACTCGGCGGCAAGGTGTGCCTCATAGAAAAAGGGGAATGGGGCGGTACCTGCCTCAATCGGGGGTGTATTCCAACCAAAACGCTTTTTGCCGTTGCCAATCTCGCCACACAAGTGCAGGATGCATCTGCATTCGGGTTGAATGCCGGCGAAACGACAATCGATTACCCACAGGTATTGGCGCACAAGGAATCGGTTATCCAGCAGTTAACAGGCGGCATTGCGCAGCTCCTGAAAGGTAACGGCATCCACACGCTTAACGGGACAGCAGCACTCGCTGGCAGAAACACGATTGTCGTCAGCAAACCTGATGGCACAACTGAGCAGGTGCAGGCGAAAAATGTTATCATCGCCACAGGTTCCGAACCTGCAGAACCACCTATCTTTGACATTGACGAGAATCATGTGTTGACAACGACAGGTATGCTGAATCTTACCGAACTCCCCGAAAGTCTTATTATCGTCGGGGGTGGGGTGTCGGGGTGCGAGTTTGCTTCTATCTTTCGCGCGCTGGGCTGCAAGGTTACAGTACTGGAACTCCTCCCCACAATTTTGGCAACTGAAGACATTCACGTCATCCGCCACATTCAGCTTTTTATGAAGCGAAAAAAAATAAACATCCGTACCGGTGTGAAACTTACGCATGTCAAAAAATCGGAGGAAGGTGTTACCGCAACGCTTGAATCTGGAGAACAACTCACCGCGCAAAAAATGCTTGTCTCTATCGGGAGACGTTACAACACAGCAAACATCGGTTTGGAAAGGGTTGGAGTCCGGACAGAAAACGGAAAAATTATCGTGAATGCACAGATGCAAACCAACATTCCCGGCATTTATGCTGTTGGAGATGTCGCCAGCCGTTACCTATTGGCACACGTGGCATCGGCAGAAGGAAAGGTTGCAGTACAAAACTGCTTCGGGGAAACCGCTGAGATGGATTACCAAGCTATCCCATGGTGCGTTTTTACCTTACCTGAAATTGGGCATGTCGGCATGACAGAAAAAGAGGCGACAGATGAGGGCTACACGCTCACGGTGGGAAAATTTCCGTACGCAGCGAACGGAAAGGCGTTGGGGATGCGCAAAACAGATGGATTTGTTAAAACCGTTTCTGATGCCGATAGCGGGGATATTCTCGGGGTTCATATTTTGGGAGCGCAGGCATCCACGCTGATTCATGAAGCTGCAGTTGCGGTTCGCTTGGGTGCTTCTGCTATGGACATTGCACATACCGTTCACGCGCACCCAACCCTCTCGGAAATGGTGATGGAATCCGCTGAAGCCGCGTACGGGAAAGCGATTCATGCCCTGTAGTTTTCAAAAGTAGTTTTCAAAAATGGACAGCTTCTTGAAGTTGCTGATACCGTTCCGAAATCTCGGAAAATTTCACGCGCCTTTGCCGGTTGATGCTAAAATCTTCAATGTTAAAAGAGGCAACAACGGTCCCATAAACCATCGCGCTGCGGATTGCTTCCTCTGATGTATCTTCAACAGACGCAAGGTACCCCATCATGCCACCGGCAAAACTATCTCCTGCGCCTGTCGGATCGGCTACCTGTGTGAGCGGATACGCAGGCGCGCTGAAAAAAGATGAGGCGGTGATGCTGATTGCGCCGTGCTCCCCCTTCTTGACAATAACCCGCTTTGGACCGTGGCGTAGCATTGCTTGCGCTGCGCGCATCAAATTGGAATCTCCTGTTAGCAAGCGCGCCTCGCTATCGTTCAAGATTAGGATATCCACGCGTGCTAAGAGTGCCTCTAACGCTTCCCGCTCCTCGTTAATCCAAAAATCCATCGTATCACAGACTACCAGTTTCGGAGCTGTCGCCTGCTCAATGATGCTGAGTTGCAACTGCGGTGGGTTATTTGCCAAAAAGAGGTAGGGCGTTTGCCTGTAAACATCAGGCAAAACGGGGTGGAAATCGGCAACAACGTTCAATTCTGTAAAAATCGTATCCCGCACGTTATAGTCTTCTGCATATCGGCCGCCCCAGCGAAACGTTCTGCCGTTATCAACCCGCTCTAATCCTTGGAGGTCGATGCCTCGGGTGTGGAGGAAGTCTGTGTATGCATGTGGGAAATCGGCACCGACGACGCCAACGAGGCGAACGGGGCACTCAAAAAAACTAGCGGCGACAGTAGCATAGACACCAGAACCGCCAAGCACATCTTCAACCCGTTTGCGAGGCATTTCTATCGTATCTAAAGTGACTGTTCCGACAACTAAAACTGCCATATTGTGAAACTGATTCCTTATTTTTGTAGAAACGAAGACACGCGGATACAGACATCCGCCCTGACAATTTCAAATCAAAAGCGTCCAGGTCTATTCTTGTTCTCACGCATTGCGTGGATGATTCGACGCAACCGGCGACCGAAAATGACGACAAGCACGATAATAACAGGATACTGCAAGACCTTCAGCAACTTCAGCCATATCAGGGGGAGTTGTATTTGCTGAGAATGTGCCAGCCAGATGGGTAGCAATAGCAAGGCTGAAAGGAGTACCAACGCTCCTTCCCAGATCTCTGATTTTTTCATAAGAACCTCGGGTGCCCCTTAATATTAGCAATAGGCGCATCTGAAGTCGCTCGCCAATCGCCTTTTTTATCTTTCCACATTATCCGCCTGTACAGGGAAAAGAGGAATTAGGTACCCATCTCCCACGAGTTGAGGTATTTTTCTTGTTCCGCTGTGAGCGTGTCAATTTCAATGCCAAACGTTTGCAGCTTCAACTGCGCCACGGTTTCGTCAATCGTTTGGGGCACATCGTAGACGCGGTTTTCAAGGGTATCTTGGTTTTTGGCGATGTATTCAAGAGATAAAGCTTGATTGGCAAAACTCATGTCCATGACACTTGCAGGATGGCCCTCAGCGGCGGCTAAATTCACCAATCGCCCTTCACCGATGAGGTAGAGTTTCCTACCATCTCCCAGGGTGTAAGCCTCTACATAAGGGCGCGCGGTGCCTTTATCAACGCTCAAATCTTCAAGCGCGGGAATATCAATTTCGACATTAAAATGGCCAGAATTGGCGATAATTGCGCCATCCTTCATTGCCTCGAAATGTTCCTTACGCAAGACATGAATATCGCCGGTGAGTGTCACAACCAAGTCTGCTTCCCGCACAGCTTTCTGCATCGGCATAACCCGGAACCCATCCATGACAGCTTCCAGGGCCTTCAAAGCGGTTACCTCTGTCACAATGACGTTCGCGCCCAAGCCGCGGGCTCGGCTCGCTACGCCCCTGCCGCACCACCCGTAGCCAGCAATGACAACTGTCGTACCTGCAATGAGTAGATTGGTTGCCCGGATAATACCGTCTAATGTGCTTTGTCCTGTGCCGTATCGGTTATCAAAAAAATGTTTCGTTTGGGCATCATTGACAGCGATAATCGGGTATTTCAGTACCCCCTCCGCTGCCATGCTCTTGAGCCGTATGACACCGGTTGTTGTCTCTTCCGTGCCAGCGATTACCTGTTCCACCAGTGCTGGGTTAGTCTCCTCAGAATGGAGGCGTGAGACAAGGTCTGCGCCGTCATCCATAGTAATCCCTGGTTGCAAATCAAGGGTGGCATCAATGTGTTGATAATAGGTTTCTGTATCTTCTCCGTTAATCGCAAAAACGCCAATTTCTTCGTCAACGACGAGGGATGCGGCGACATCGTCCTGTGTGCTGAGGGGATTTGACGCACACACAACGGCTTCTGCCCCGCCTGCCTTCAGCGTTTTCATTAAATTTGCGGTTTCCGTTGTGACATGCAAACATGCGGCAATTCTTAGCCCCTCCAGTGGACGTTCCTTTTCAAATCGTGTGCGGATGTTCTCCAGCACCGGCATGAACCTGTTCGCCCAGTCAATCCGTTGTTTGCCAGCTGATGCCAGTTCCGTTGTTTTAATATGGTAGTTCATCACCTTTCCTTGTTCTCTATTTTTTCGAAAACGGAGTCGGGCAGAGACAGAGCTCTGCCCTGACAATAGGGCCCTTCTCAGGCGCGCCTACAAGAGTTTTTCGACGTAATCGGTTTGTTCCCAAGTAAAACCGGGTTCCTCGCGCCCAAAGTGGCCGTATGCCGCCGTATTCTTATAGATAGGTTTTCGCAAGTGCAAACGCTCAATAATGCCGCCCGGCGTTAAATCGAAATGCGCGTTGACCAGTTTTGTGAGTGCTTCATCATCCCCTGTGCCGAAGGTATCCATCATAACGGAAACCGGTTTTTCCCTTCCGATTGCATAAGAGATCTGAATCTCACAGCGTTCTGCCAGCTCGGCGGCGACGATATTTTTTGCGACGTGTCGTGCGGCGTATGCCGCGCTCCGGTCAACCTTAGTCGGGTCTTTGCCGGAGAGTGCACCGCCCCCGTGCCGTCCCATCCCGCCGTAGGTATCGACAATGAGTTTTCGTCCGGTTAACCCGGCATCCCCTTGCGGGCCGCCTGTCACGAAACGGCCAGTTGGGTTGATATGATATTCTATATCTGGTGCTCGAAGATTTTCAGGGATAATTTTTTTGATAACTTCTTCAATAATTGCTTCCTTCAGCACTGCATCGGCAACATCTGGGTGGTGTTGTGCTGCGAGGACAACCGTTGTTACAGCCTTGGGTTTGCTGTCAACATATTCAACGGTTACCTGAGATTTTCCGTCGGGGCGTATAAAATTAAGGGTGTTATCTTTGCGCACTTTTGCCAAACGTCGTGTCAATTGATGCGCTAGGGTAATAGGCAAAGGCATCAATTCTGGCGTTTCGGTGCATGCGTATCCGAACATTAATCCCTGGTCGCCCGCGCCGCCTGGGTTCACTCCCATGGCAATATCAGGTGACTGTTTATCAATGATGCTTATCACCGCGCTGTGCTGTGCATCGAATCCGTAAGCAATATCCGTGTACCCAATATCGGTTAAGACTTTTCGGGCAATCTGTTGTGCGTCGTAGCTCGCGGTCGTGGTGATTTCACCGGTGATGACAGCGAGTCCTGTTGTTACCAAGGTTTCACAGGCGACCCTACCCATTTCATCAGCTGCGAGTATGGCATCAAGGACTGCGTCAGAGATCTGGTCTGCGATTTTGTCCGGGTGTCCTTCGGTGACAGATTCGGACGTAAACAGAAAATTCTTGCTCAATTCCGGTCTCCTGGTTGCGTATCTATTTCGGTGGTATTTCACTGTGCCATGAGAAAACCCACTGCACCATCGGATACCACTCCGCGTGGACAGTGACAAAATAGGGTGTGAGCACAAAATGGAGGCATTGGACATGTGAAACCGGTTTTGCCCCGGTTTCACATATCAGCGTCGCGTGGGGAACACTCGCGAGTGTTAATTCTCGGTGTTCTCCGTGGTTGACTCATCCGTTTTCTTTTCCGGTTCGGCGTTCTCAGCGTTCGACTTCCCCATTTCCTCTTTGAGCAAAGCCCCCAAAGTGGTTACGGCCTCTTCCTGTGGCTGTTTTTGCCGTCTAGGTTCTCGCCTCGGTCTTGCTGGCCGCTGGGCGCGTTCTCTCGCGGGCTCTTCCTCTTGAGGTGCTGCGGCTCGTTCTTGTTCGGCAATGAGCGCTTTCAAACTCAACCCAATTCGCCGGTCTTTGGAGGACAGGTTAATGACTTTCAAGTCTAACTCTTGCCCCACCGATACAATCTCCTCCGGCTTTTCAATGCGTCGGTTTGCCAATTCAGAGATGTGAATTAAGCCTTCAATGCCTTCTTCCAGTTTGGTGAATGCGCCAAAGCTAGTGAGGTTGACAATTGTGCCTCGGACAACAGTGCCAACTTTGTACTTTTCGGGTACATCTTGCCAGGGGTCTGGTTGAGTCTGTTTGAGGCCCAATGAGACGCGCCGTTCCGCAGCATCAATTTGTAGGACGACTACCTCAATTGCGCTGCCTTCTTTAAGGAATTCGTTGGGTGCAGCACCCCGCTTCGTCCAGGAAAGATCGGAGGTATGAATTAATCCATCGATGCCAGCTTCAATTTCAACAAACGCGCCAAAGCTAGTCAAATTCCGGATGCGCCCGGTGATCTTTGTGCCGACAGGGTACTTTTCTGCCAAGAGTTCCCAGGGATTCTGTTTGAGCTGTTTGATACCCAGCGAAATCCGCTTGTCCGCCCTCGAAATTTCAAGAACGACGGCTTCAATCTCATCTCCCTTATTGACAATACGGGAGGGGGCGACGTTGCGGCGGGTCCATGCCATTTCAGAGACATGAATCAGGCCCTCAACACCTTCTTCTAACTGTAGAAACGCACCATAGTTGACAATATTGACAACTGTCCCCCGAACGGTTGAGTCGACCGGATATTTCTCTTCAATATTTGCCCACGGATCCGGTGTCTTCTGTTTCAACCCCAATGAAATCTTCTCGTTTTCTTGGCTGATACCGGTGACTTGGACTTCAACCTCTTCGCCAACGGAAACGATTTCAGAGGGATGATGAATGCGCTTCCACGCCATATCTGTCTTGTGGAGTAGCCCATCAATCCCACCAAGATCTACAAACGCGCCAAAAGCGGTGATGTTTTTCACCACACCTGTCACGCGTTGTCCCACTTCAAGCGTGCTGAGCACCTCCGCTCGCTTTTGCACCAGCTCGGCTTCCAACCATGCACGGCGTGACAAGACAATGTTACTCCGCCGCTTACTCAGGCTGATGACCTTCATGTCGAAGGTTTTCCCCACATACTGCTCAAGGTGCTGAATGGGGCGCAATTCGACTTGGGAGGCAGGTAAAAAGCCACGCAGAGAGCCAACGCTTACCCGGAGCCCGCCCTTAATGCGTTCCGTAATACGGCCTTTTACGGGTGAGGCGTTTTCATAAGCCGTGGCAATCTCATCCCAAACGAGTGTCTGGTCGGCTATCTTCTTTGAAAGAACTATCTGTCCTTCTGCGTCTTCCCGCCGCACAATATAGACATCTATCTCATCGCCAACCTTGACAGCGGGCGCACCGTCTTGGCCAGTGTCAAACTCGGCCGCGGGGATATAGCCTTCCGACTTAAAGCCGATATCAATCATGACCTCATCGCGACTGACCTCTACGACGTTGCCTTTAACAATTTCCCCATCTGTAAACGCCTTGATCGAATTATCATACGCCTCCTCCAGAGACTCTGGGCTCATGGGCTCCACGGACTCTTCTGGCGTGTCCGATTCAGCTGCCTCGTCAGCAGCCGGTGCATCCGTCAGTGGAACTGCCTCTTCAGAGTCAGCACTAACACTGGAAACTTCTACTGCCTCGTCAGCAGACGGCGCATCCGTCAGTGGAACTGCCTCTTCAGAGTCAGCACTAACACTGGAAACTCCTACCGCCTCGTCAGCAGCCGGTGCATCCGTCAGTGGAACTGCCTCTTCAGAGTCAGCACTAACACTGGAAACTTCTACTGCCTCGTCAGGGACAGATGCATCCGTCAGTGGAACTGCCTCTTCAGAGGCAGCACTAACACTGGAAACTTCTACTGCCTCGTCAGCAGCCGGTGCATCCGTCAGTGGAACTGCCTCTTCAGAGTCAGCACTAACACTAGAAACTTCTACTGCCTCGTCAGCAGCCGGCGCATCCGTCAACCGCTCCACATCCCCGGCCTCAGCACTAGCAACATCGACTTCTACTGCCTCGTCAGGGACAGATGTATCCGTCACCGAAACCGCATCTTCAGCCTCGGCCTCGGCCTCGGCACCGGGAACGGGAACGTCGACCGCCCCGCTCGTGCCTTCCTCCTGCTCCTCAACTTCTGTCTCGGTTGCTGAAGTTGCCTGGACAACTTCAGGAGTCTCCGTCTCGCTCACCGCTTCCTGATTCACTTCAGTTGAGGGCTTCTCTTCTTCCACATCAACAGTGGACTCATTTGTATTTGCTTGTTCGTTGTTCATTAAGATACCTGGTCCATTTAAAAACGCGAAACCGCGCTAATCCGCCAGTTCCTCCTTAATATTCAAAGTGCTTTTGACACTTTCAAATCGGTTACTTAATAGTATATCACAATCCACATAGAAAATCAACAGGAATCTTTCGTTTATTCAAAACATTTCGTTTCTCGGCACGTGCCAGTTTTTGGAGAAACTGTCCGGGCATAGGATTTCTGGTGAGTTTCCCGCGAGAAAAATCAGCACTGAAGATTTTTGTTTGACTTTTTTAGCAATTTAAGATAAAATTCTTAATAATTCACCCTCAATCATGACGTATTTTAATCTAGGAAAGGTGATTTTTATGGATTCAGCGAAATTAATGAGCATCCGGGAAGATTCCGGTGTTAAAATTATTGAGATAAAGACAGACTTAAGTAGTTACGCAGCATCCGATTTACGAAAGGTACTTGAGGGGCTCTTAGCAGAGAAAATAGATAAAGTTGTCGTGAATCTCAGTCAGGTTAGTCATATCAACAGTACCGCTGTAGGTGCGCTGGTAGGTGTTGCGAAACGCCTGCGCCAAAACGGCGGGGATCTAAAAATTTGCGCGCTCGCGGACAACTTGACGCGCACCTTTAATCTGATAGGTGCTTCGAGTGTTGTCGAAATCTATGAATCTGAAAAGAGTGCCCTTGCCGCATTTTAATCGGTACTTTTCACAACGAAAACAGAGCAGATTTTCGAACATGGAGAAAGCATATATTGAGCTCAAGATTCCGAGCACCGTTTTTTATATCGAACCCGTTCGTGCATTTATCGGGAATTTGACGCAAAGCCTCGGATTCTCCAGAAAACGTGTGGCGGATATCCAACTCGTGCTTGATGAAATCTGTAGCAACGCCATAAATCACGGCTCAGCTAATGCCACGGTGGGTATTAAATTGCAAATTTGTATAGACTCCGAGGCACTTGAGATTTTAGTCAGGGATACCGGACGTGGCGATACGCGGGAACACAATTGGTTAGCCCTTGAGCGGCTCTCGGAAATTGAGGCGAAGCGGGCACCGAGCAATGAACGCGGGCATGGCATTTTCATCGTCCGCTCGCTCGCGGATGCCCACGAAATGGCATCTAATGAGGCTGGCGGCACCGATGTCCGCGTCATTTTTCATCGGGAAAATTAGGCTGGGAAGCCACTGCGGGCGAAGAGACACCTACCAAAGCTAACGCTTGCCGCGTTGTCATGTCTCTGGTTAGTCTTGCCTGACAACCTCAACAGCGAGGAGCGTCACATCATCATCTTTCGGAGATGTATCCGTGAAGGTATCAATAGCAGCGGATACACTCTCGATGAGTCCGCCAGCGGATTGTTCAGAACAAGTGCTTACCAGCTTCTGGAGCCGTTCCACTGTAAACTCTTCACCTTGCGGATTTTTGGCTTCATAAACACCGTCGGTATAGAGAAACAGTCGACTGAACCGGTCGAAGGGATAATGGGTGGTTTCATAAACGGATTCCCGCCAAATGCCTAATCCGTTTCCGGTTTTCTTATTGCCAATTACCTGGTAGGCCTGCTGATGTCCGTTGCACAAAAACGGGAATGAATGCCCTGCATTCGCACATACAAGCTGCCCCTTCGCGGTATCGATGATACCACAAAATGCGGTTGCAAACATAAACAGCCGGGAACTAATCATATCGTTGAACCGGGTGTTTAGGATTTCAAGGAGGTATCCTGGGTTGTCCGAGACTAATTGCTGGAATTCAGTTAAAATCGTTTTAATAAAAACTGTAACGAAAGCGGCGGAGACACCGTGTCCCATCACATCGGAGATAAAAACGCCGAGGCGGTTCTCCTCAATTTCCCAGACATCAAAAAAATCGCCTCCGACAGCCATCTCCGGGCAACAGTGTGAAGCGATGCGGAACCCCGATAACTCCTGAACACCATTCTGAGGCAGCAGAATTTCCTGAATGCTGCGTGCCATTTGGAGTTCTTCTTCCAAACGGGCGTTGTGATTTTCAAGTGTATCGTGATACCGCTTGATACGTAAAAGGGATCGGACTCGTGCGAGTACCTCTAGGCTATTAAAAGGCTTCTCAATAAAATCATCGGCACCGGTTTCAATCGCCTTAATTCGATTTTCGCGCGTATCGCGCAGGGCTGTTATCATCACAATGGGGATAAATTCAGTGGTTTTATTCGCGCGAAGCCGCTCAACAACCTCAAAACCATCCATCTTTGGCATGTTAATATCCAACAAGATGAGGTCGGGCATCTCCTTTTCGACAGTTTCAAGTGCCTCCAGCCCATTGGTGGCGGTGCAAACTGTGTACCCTCGAGCATTGAGGTGAATCTGAAGAATTTTCACATTCCTCGGTTCATCATCAACAACAAGAATTTTCGCTGGTTCTTCTGGGTTCATTTCGAGTTTCCTTTGAGGTGGGCTTCTACACGTTCCACAAGTACCCGGATGTCAATCGGCTTGCTGAGATAATCATCACATCCGGATTTGAGGATGCGTTCCTTGTCGCCAGACATCGCTGCGGCAGTTAGCGCGATAATCGGGATATCCACCCACTTCAGATTCGCTTTTATCTGCCGAGCCAAATCCTCGCCACTTTGCCCCGGTAAAGCGATATCCATGAGAATCAGCCGAGGCACCCCGGTTTCTAAACTTGCAAGTGCTTCCACAGCATCCGTGGCTTCGACGACCGTGTAGCCTTTCGATTGTAGCACAATCCGCACAACTTTGCGGTTCAACTCCTGGTCTTCAATTAGCAATATATGCTTCGGTGCCTCTGTCCGACTTAAGCCCGGCAGTGCGTTTGCAGTTTTCACGTGTTGTCCTCAATTCAAGCGAGCCGTTTGATTCCTATTTGCTAGATTTGTGAGAAAATTCAATAGCCATTGGCAGTCCTGAGGCTTCGTGCCGGAGTGAGTTACCTGTTTTCATCACCGGCTTCAGGCTGTAATTGCTGTAGCGGAATGCTAAAACTGAAATTACTTCCCTTCCCTTCCTGGCTCTTAACGCCGATTTTCCCGCCATGTAACTCAACTAGCCTATGCGTCAATGCCAAACCTAAGCCTGTTCCGCCATACCGCCTCGATTTTGAAGTATCAATCTGTGTGAAGGGGGCGAATAGTTTTGCCTGATCTGCTTCCGCGATGCCTATACCTGTATCGATGACCTCGGCGCGCAGTTCTGACTGCGTCACCTCTAACTGTGTCGTGATCTTGCCGCTATCCGGGGTGAACTTCACAGCATTGGAGAGCAAATTGTACAAGATCTGCTTAAATTTCACCCGGTCCGCTTCAATCATGCCGTTCTGATTATAGGTTAAGGTTAGATTCAAATTCTTTTTTCCAGCCAGCGCATTGACAATGGCGCTCACTTCCTCGACAGCTTCAACAATAGCGAACGTCTCTAACTGTAGCACCATTTTTCCGGCTTCGATTTTCGAAAGGTCGAGGATATCGTTAATCATATCAAGCAGATGTTCACCACTCGCTCGAATGTCGTTGACACACTCTTTTTGTTCGTTGTTGATAGTACCGACAAGCTCATCTCTGAGAATTTCGGAGAATCCAATGATTGCATTCAAGGGTGTGCGGAGTTCATGGCTCATGTTGGCGAGGAAATCGCTTTTCGCGCGGCTTGCATATTCAGCCGTCTCCTTGGCAATTCGCATCGCTTGTTGCGCTTTGATGCGTTCAGTAATATTAAGTGCCATGCTAATAACGAGGTGTCCTTTACCTGGAAGCACCCCCAGGAGAGAGGAGCTGAATTCCCATATCTGCTTTTTGCCAGTTTTGGTAAAAATTTCATACTCGCCCTCGGCTACGCGTTCCGTGGAGTTATACAGTTGTGTGAGATGTGCCTGAATTTCCGCCGTTTTCTGTGGGGTTGCCTGCTCCAACCATTTTGAAACCGTCGGCATATCCTCAAGCATATAGCCGGTTAATTCTGTCCAGGCGCGACTGATTAGAACAACCTCCCCATCTTCTGCATGAATCATAATCGGGAGCGGTGCGTTAAGCACGGCGCGGCGCAAACGTTCTTCACTGTGCTGCAATTCAATTTCCGCTTGCTTGCGCTGCGTGATATCCGTCGATGTCATCACAAACCCGACAAGTTGTCCATCCTGTTTAATAGGCCCTAAGCAAGAGGCATACCAATTGCCACTCATTCGCCCCTGAACTTCATAGGTGGTAACCTCCCCGGTCTCAATGACTCTGGCACATGCTTTTTTAAACCGATCATGATGTTCAGCAGTCAAAAAATCAAAAAGGCTTTTTCCGATGACATCCTCAGGTGTCAACCCAACGCTGGGCGGGATTCTGTTGAGAAACTCTATCTGATAGGATAGGTTCACGGTTGCAATCATATCCGGTGCGCTCTGAACAAGAGAGCGCCATTTCGCTTCAGACTCGCGTAGGGCTTGCTCGGCGCGATAGTAACCAGTGATGTCTCGTGAAATGCCGCACGTTCCTCTAATACGCCCCCCTCTATCTCGGATGGGGACTTTAGTCGTCGAGACCCAGGTATCTTGTCCGTCGGGCCATGTCTCTTTTTCTTGTTTGCCTTCAATCGGTTTTCCGGATTCAATAACGCTGCGTTCGTCCCTGTATGCCTGTTGTGCGTGTTCTCGCGTAAAGAAATCAAAATCGGTTTTGCGTGCTGCATCCGCCGGATTTTTTAAACCGAATTTATTTGCCAAAGAACGGTTGATTCGAATAAATTGGCTCTCCGTATCCTTAAAGTAGATCTGGTCTGTGGTATTTTCCATGAGCGTATGCAGCAGATCACCTTCTTGTGTATGTTTTGCCGCCAATTGCTGAAAGCGGGTTTCACTTTCTCTCAGCCTTACTTCCAACTGCCGCTGTCGGGTAATATCCTTTGCAATAACATAACAGAGTGGCTTCGCTGAAGGCTTTGTGACGCTCCAGCTCAGCCACTTGTAGGCCGCATCTTTGCACAGATATCGGTTTTCAAAGGCAACAATTTCACATTCGCCCGTTTTCAGTTTCTCAATTTGGGTCAGTGCCTCCTGCCGGTCGTCAGGGTGTACAAGTGCATGCCACTGCTGATTCTGGAGTTCCAAGCAGGTGAATCCGAGGGCATTTTCCCATGCTGGATTGAGGGGAACAAAGTCGCCATCAAAACTGATACACCCGAACATCTCCGCGGAAAGCTGCAAAAAACAGCGAGTCTCCATGGTTTCATCCGCAAAAGGCTTCATGTTTTCCCTCCAAGCGCGGGCATTCTACTTAGTTACCAAAACGGCTCGGTTTGCCAGTTTGACAACAGTCTGCGTAGTACTTTGGAAAACGAGTTCATACAATCTGCTGTGATGACTTGCGCTCAAGGCGATTAAATCACAATCGTGCGCTTCTGCATTTTCTAAGATATTCGTTACCGTAAATCCGCGGGCAGTCAGAAAATCGGCGGTAACATCATAGTATTTCAAATAGGCTTCCATCTGTTGCTTTATCTCTGTTGCTTCAGGTTTCGTGCTTGAAAGGGCAAGCCCCAAAATTCCTGCCTTTGTTAATTCGCTAATTTCAGCGACGAGCGCTAACACATGGTCCGAATAGATATCACCATGATGGACAGCTAAAATTTTTTGCAAAAGCGTGCATTGTTCATGCACCACAATAATAGGTTTGGTAATATGCAGCAGCACATCGTCAATTTGATTCTGAATCAACTTGAGCCCGCGCATTCTTATATCTTCAGGAAGCCCAACCACGACTAAGTCAGCGGAATGTGCTTTTTGGCAAATCATCTGTCGTGGGTTTCCGGCCACAGCTTCGATATGGTAATCCAAAAAATCATAGAGTGAGCATTCTGCCTCCGTTCGACGCAAGACAGTTTCTGCGACTGCTGCATTGCCGCCATGGTTGCTGTCTTGAAAAAAAACACACGATAAATGAGTGCCTAAAAGGACAGCCAATTGTCCGGCGTACTCAAAGGCATTTTTTTCGTAATCCGTATCGCCGATAGAAACGAGGATATTTTTTATCATTGGACATTCCCTTTCCGACAATTATCCGGAAGCTTACTGCGCGCGCCTCAACAAAGCGGCAACAGCATCATCTTCACTCTCAAAGTTTTTAAAAACGGTGATTAATCTCGCCATGACAATCAACAAAGAAGCAAGAGAATCCCAAGCATTGATGCTTGGCTGCCTTTAGGAAACCGACTACCAAAGCGTCAGTTGCACAGGGGCTGCCTGCTTCACCTCCATAGTTTTCGCCGCAGTGAGGGTATTCACCCCGCTTTGCGGGGTTGTTACCCTTTCCTGCGGTGGTTTCCAATGTCTGAAGTTCAGGCGTGTTAGACTCTTGCAATCCGATGCGACTCTGACTTCACCGTGAAGCCTTCCTTCTTGCTACCCGCATCCACACCAACGGCGATGTCCTATTTATAGCGGGCAGAAGGTTCGCGGTTGAGGCGGATGCAGAATATGCCGTTATCCGCATTCAACGTTCACTGCCTACCTGCGTAGGGCTTACACGAGCTCCAGAGGCGTTTTGCGTCTCCTGCCTGCTACGGGCGACAAGTTTTTATGTAGGACACAGGTTGATAGCCGCGTTGACATCTCTGTCGCACGTGAAACCACATTCATCCACGCGGGTGAATATTGGAATAGACTTTCATCAAGGCTCCAAGCCCGGAGCTATCCATCCTCATCACCTTTTTTAAAGTCAAACACAAGTTTTGGCGGCGATGGGAGCACCGCAAGCGCTTCTTCCACAGTCTCCCTTACCGCTTTAACACCTGGGGCCATAATGCTAACAGCCCTTTTGGCGAGAAGTAAACTCAACTTTCGCTCGATAATTCCGAAACAGCAGCATCCTCCGTGTCGTAATGTTCAAATACACTGACAAGCCGGCTCCGGACAATCAAATTCTTGATGTTTTTTCCGACATGGATGACACCAATTCTGCCACCCTGTCGCGTCGCAGCAACATGGGCCCCCATGAGCGTGCCGAGGCCTGAACTGTCCATCATAGTCACCTTGCTAAAATCAATTAGCATCCGTGGCGCATCGGAAGCATCTATCTGGGCAGTAATAACCTCTCTTAAATCCGATACCGCCGTTCCCATTATTTTGCCGCTCGGTTCTAAAATTGCAACGCCGTCTCTTTGACGAATTGTAGTTGCCATGAATCTTCTCCCTTTTCATTTGCTAGAAAACTGAAAATACCAATCCACCTCTTTTAATTTTACACTAATTTAAACTATTTGTCAACCTTCATTTCGTTGTTTTTAGCCGCATTTCGTTTATTGCACCCACGGCAGAACGGAACGCCTCTGAACGCGGATCAGATTTCGCTTGTTTTTATCGCGAAAATTGCGTATAATGCTAGCGGATTTTTTTATTACCAGAAAGGAAAGCAATGTACAACCTGAACACTGTGCGAATTAAGGACCTGCCTAAACATGAACGTCCGCGCGAGAGGCTGCAAAAATACGGCCCAGAAAACTTGAGAGACTCTGACCTCCTGGCTATCATTCTTAAAACCGGATTCCAAGGGACTACCGCTGTCCAACTGGGAGAGCAGATTCTCATGGCGTTCGAAGGGGATTTGAAGCGGATGGCGGACAGCCGCCCGAAACAGTTTGAGAAGATTAAAGGCGTGGGCGAAGCGAAGGCAGCAGAAATCGTCGCTGTGTTTGAACTTGGAAAGCGATTGGCACGCTTCCACGCCGACCGGGACAAGATTACCTCGCCAACGGATGTGGCAGACCTGATGATGTCCAAGATGCGATACCTACAAAAGGAAATCGTGTGTGTGTTATGCCTTGACACTAAAGGCGGCGTAACAACTAAAGGTGTCACGGGCAATATAGATGGCGGTTTGACGTGGGGAAAAAACTTTCAGAAGCAACGGTTTTCGAAGGGACGCTAAATGCCAGCGTTTTCCACCCGCGCGAAATTTTCCGATTCGCCATTGAGGAATCGGCAAATTCAATTGTCCTCGTTCATAATCATCCATCCGGCGATCCACAACCTAGCCAAGAGGACATTCGGGCAACAAAACAACTGATCGAAGCCGGGAACCACATTGGCATTAAGGTTTTGGATCACGTCATTATCGGGGACGGTATCTTTGTCAGTCTGAAGGAAGAAGGCTTTATCTAGGTGTGGACATGAACCGCGCGCTCAACCCGTTGCGGTTTCCAAACTCACTTCGCTGCGCGTTGCCGCAGCACTTCGTATAGGAGGACACCCGCTGCAACTGAAACGTTGAGCGACTCAATCTGTCCTAACATCGGTAAATGGACGAGGTAGTCACATTTTTGCTTGACGAGCCGCCGGATTCCATCTGCTTCGTTCCCCAAAACGAGACATAACGGCACAGTAAAATCAGCGGCAGTGTACGGGAGAGCTACGTCCTCAGCTGAACCAACAACCCACACCCCTGCTGCTTTGAGCGTCTCTATTGTTCGGGCAACGTTCGTCACTTTAACAATAGGGACATATTCAGAAGCACCGGCTGATGCCTTGTGAACAGCGGGAGTGATTCCGACAGCGCGGTTTTTTGGAATGAGAACAGCATCAGCATTGGTGGCTTCGGCAGTCCGGAGAATAGCCCCAAGGTTCCCCGGGTCTTGAACGCCATCTAAGATGACGAGTAACGCCGGCCAGTCTCCACATTGTATTTCCGCTAATATAGTGGGCATGTCACTATAACGCATCGGGCTGACGCGGGCGATAACGCTTTGATGCGGCAGGACTGATTCCAGTGTGTCCAATTCGCGCCGTGTGCAACGTTGCACGCGAACGCCTGCTCGTTCCGCCATCGAGATAATTTGGCGGATGCGCGGGTGGCTGTTGCCTTCGGCAATCCAGATTTTTTCAATTTTGCGGGTGCCATTCCGCAGGAGTTCTATGACAGGGTTTCTGCCAACAATGTATTCAGACATATTGAAGTGTGAGCAAAGATTCAGAGCCAGGATAAACCAGCGAAGTGTCAGTCACCATTTAACTATCCTCATCAAGGATTGGGCTTTCGCGGAAAATAGGTAAGATTCGTAACCGATCTTCTGCGGTTCGGCAATATTCGGGCGAAATGTCTATACCCAAGAAACGACGTTGATTTTTTAACGCAGAGAGACAGGTTGTGCCGGTCCCCACAAAAGGATCTAGGATGATGTCACCTCTGAAACTGAACAGTTTTAGCACGCGCTCTGCGAGTTCCTCCGGAAACATCGCAGGATGTTTAAATTTATGCATCTGCCGTTCTGGTGCGAGCGTCCATTTCGCCGTGACCCAGGTTTTGAAAGACTCTGCGTCAATATCGGCATTTTTCGCATCACCCGATTTTTTCAAGGAACCTTTGCAAAATATTTCTAAAAACTCCCACGTATATTTGAGATAAGGACTTGATGGGCTCTTCCAACTACCCCAAGCGGTATACTTGCAATTGTAGTGGTTTTTTTCCCATAAAATCTCACCTTTCCAGATGAGTTTTTTCCGCATAAAGTACTGCGAAATAAGATGATGCGTCGGGATATAATCTGAAAATAGAGGTTGAACGTTAACGATGATACGCCCTCCGTATTTCAGGATTCTGATGCACTCATCAAAGATACTAAACAACATCTTGAAGTAAGCATCCCACGCAAAAGCATCTTCGGTATCCTCGTAATCCAGCCCAAAGTTGTAGGGTGGCGAAGTGAAGATGAGGTCGATGCAATTGTCAGGCAACTGCTTGAGGACAAGCCGTGAGTCGCCACAGATAATTTTATCGGTAAACTCGGCAGGAAGTGGATGACTTTCGTTGCGAAAATCATGGGTGTTCGCGTAATAATGCTTTCCGCGCGTCGCTTCTTTTTGTTTCCGATTCCTGACTTTCCGTTCTTTGGTGTTATCTTTTCCTGCGGAATTATTTCCTTGTTTCCCCATAAAGCCCTCCAATTGAAAACCTAAATCTTCTCAAGCGTATTGAGATTCACCAGACTAGTTTTTTTATTCGCCTACGACGGAGGAAGGGTGGCAGAAACAGAGCGGGAACTGCTTCGTGGTAGTGCCACCCAAAACGGTTCATAAGCGTATAACAATTTTTTCCGCTTGATACCCTTTGCCTTTATCTGTGATGCCCCTTATAGGTTAACCACGCGTGGGGCGAGCGCCCCTAACTTAAACACAAACCTTAGAGGAAGTAACGTTCTTTCCGCTTCGCAGGCTCGTATTCTTCATACGCATTTTTTGCTGTGTCAACCTCGGAGACCTGCGCGATAGGTACATCCCACCACGATTCGTAAGGCGGGACTTGCTGGTAGTAGTCTACATCAATCTTCACGACGGTTGTGTGCGCTGCGTCGCGAGCTTCCTGAAGTGCGGCCTTTAAGCTTTGTAAGGTTGTGGCTTCAATTACCTGAGCGCCGAGGCTGGCGGCGTTTGCTGCGAGATTCACGGGCAAAAACTCACCATCTAACTCGCCTGTCCCCTCATCACGATAGCGAAAGCGGGTGGCAAACCCCTGTGCGCCGGTGGCTCGCGACAAGCCGCCGA
This sequence comes from uncultured Poribacteria bacterium, assembly GCA_958295855.1. GTDB lineage: Bacteria > Poribacteria > WGA-4E > WGA-4E > WGA-3G > CATQHH01. The sequence goes on from OY282383.1 coordinate 5,243,988, forward strand.
TGCTACTATGGCCATCGTTATTTACCAGCACAATAATCAACTTATAGCCTTCTTGAATTGATGTGATGATTTCTTGTGCTAACATCAGGTACGAACCATCGCCTACCATCACATAGACATCGCGCGTCGCATCTGCCATTTTGATGCCTAACCCACCGGCGATTTCATAGCCCATGCACGAGTAACCGTATTCCAAATGATACTGCTTCGGGTTGCGCGTTCGCCACAATTTATGTAGATCCCCCGGGAGGCTACCGGCGGCGCACACCATGACATCTTCCGGCCGGGAAAATTCATTAACGACACCAATCACCTCACTTTGGCTCGGCAAGGGCCCGTGGCCAAGGTGATAGAGCCTATCAACTTCCGCTTCCCATTTTTCCCGATAGTTCTCAATTTGTGCGGCATACGCTGCTTCAACGTGATAATTGCCGACTGCTGTAGCGAGTTCTTCAAGCGTGACGCGTGCGTCTGCGACAAGGGGTAGCGCAGCATGCTTGAACGCATCAAACTCAGCCACGTTGATATTGATAAAACGGACATTCGGGTTTTGGAAAGCGGTTTTAGAAGCGGTAGTAAAATCGCTCAAGCGCGTGCCAATGGCAATCACCAGGTCGGCTTCGCGCGCTGTGAGATTCGCGCCCGGTGTGCCTGTTGCGCCTATTGCACCGAGGTTCTGCGGATGGTTATAGTGCAGTGAACCTTTTCCTGCAAACGTTTCGCCGACCGGCATACCGGTTTGTTCTGCAAATCGGGCGAGCGCGTCTGTCGCTTCGCTATAGATAACGCCCCCACCGGCAATAATTAGGGGACATTGGCTCTCACGAATCCAAGTGGTTGCACGGTTGAACAGCGCGACATCCGCACGTGGGCGGGGTATGGTATAAACCCTCTTCTCAAAAAGTTGTGAAGGATACGCATAAGCTTCGGCTTGAACGTCTTGCGGGAGTGCTAAGGTGACCGCACCTGTTTCTGCCTGTGAGGTGAGTACTCGCATGGCCTCTGGGAGGGCAGTAATTATCTGTTCTGGGCGATTAATCCGGTCCCAATAGCGTGAAATCGGTTTGAAGCAATCGTTCACCGAGCAATCCTGTGAAGTAGGTGATTCAAGTTGTTGTAAAACTGGGGCGACTAAACGGGTAGAAAAAATATCGCCCGGTAGCAGGAGGACTGGCAATCGGTTAATCGTTGCCCCAGCGGCCCCCGTCACCATGTTCGTTGCTCCAGGGCCGATGGACGTAGTGCAGGCAAAGGTGCGCAAACGATTGTTCATCTTGGCAAATGCGGCGGCAGTATGAACCATTGATTGTTCATTCCGCGTTTGATAGAAGCGGAAGGAATCGGAGTACTGATGCAGTGCTTGTCCGATTCCAGCGACATTTCCATGGCCGAAAATACCAAACATACCTGCCAAAAATTGCGTTTCTCTCCCATCTCGTTCAACGTACTGTTGTTCAAGAAATTGAATGATGGCTTGTCCCATCGTGAGTTTTCGTGTTTTCATCGTGAGTTCCTTTTGGGTGGTAATCGTTTCACCATCCGCCGCGTTGTGCTACAAATGCATTCACTTCAGACATTGTTGGCATAAAGTTGGCACATCCGTGCCGCGTTACCACAATCGCGCCCGTGGCGTTGCCAAGCCGAGCGGATTTTTCCCAACTCCACCCTCTTAAGTTACCATAGATAAACCCGCTCGCGAACGCATCTCCAGCACCGAGGGTGTTGTAAACGTCAACAGGAAAGGGTTCAGCGTGAATCACTTCGCCCTTTGCTAAATAGACATCTGCCCCTTCACTCCCGCGCTTCACTATCAGGGCTTCCGGGCCGGCACTCAAAAGCGTCTCAATCGCGACCGAAATATCCCCCTCAATCGTGGGATTTGAGATTTGGGAGTGTTCAATTGTGAGTTGTGAAAGGTTTGTGAGGGTAGCCGCTTTGATTTCCTCCTCGGTCCCGATAGCAATATCAACATAGCGTAAAGCAGACCGGATGCCCACGCCGAACGCTCTCGGGTCATGCCATTGATCGGCACGAAAATCCAGGTCCAAGAATACCTGAGTGCCGCTCGCTTTCGCTTGTTCTATTGCATAGAGTGTTGCACTTCGGCTCGGCTCTCTGCTCAAGCCAGTGCCGGATACCAGCGTCGCTCGGCTGTCAGCAATCGGCGAGGCGAGGACATCGTCAATCGTGAGTGCAATATCCGCGCAGTTATCGCGGTAATAAATTAGCGGAAACCGGTCTGGCGGTTCAATTCCGAGTACGACAGCACTTGTTCGGCGGCCGGGCTTGTGGGGGATGAACTGTGTTTCAACGCCTTCGTCCTTCAAAAACTTAAGCAGGAACTCGCCGACCGGGTCTTCCCCAACAGCAGTGAGTAGTGCCGCTCGGAGCCCCAGGCGTTGTATGCCGACGCTGATATTGGTAGGACACCCGCCGACGAATGCGCCGAAACTCTTAATTTCAGCGAACGGCGCACCGATGTCGTTAGCGTAGAGATCTAAGGAGCTCCGTCCAATGGCGAGCATATCATAAGTTTTCATCTGGCCCCACCTTGCAGCAACTGCTGCGCTGCCATCAACTTTTCAGGGCATCCAACGCAGTTTTAAATTTTTGGTGTTCTTCAGCAAATTTACGGGTTAAGAGAAACGCATCATTTCCGCATGCGATGAGTTGGACACCAAGGTTCAACCACTGTTTGCTGCTCTCGAAATCATTGACATAACAGCCTAAATGGACATTGTAGGTTTGCGCAACCTCTATTATTCTTTCTATAGCATCTAAAAGTAAGGGATGATCGAGTTGGCCGGAGATACCAATAGAGGTGGATAAATCGTAGGGGCCAATGAAGGCAACATCTAACCCGTCAGTGTCGAGAATGGCCTCCAGATTTTCGAGAGCCTTCACAGTTTCAATTTGCCCGATGGTTACAATTTCCTCATTCACCCGGTGTATATATTCGTCAGCATCAAGTTTGGTGAAGTCCCCATAATCTGTGTGTCCGATGCCAAATGCCACCCCTCTATCGCCCTCAGGGGGGTATTTTACCCATGTTGTGAGCTTTTGGACATCTTCCGGGGATTCAATGCGCGGCACCATAACCCCGGTTGCGCCTGCATCAAGGGCTCTGGAGATAAAATAACGTTCCAGGACAGGCACCCGAACAATGCAGGGTAAATTTGAACCCCGCGCGTTTCGAATCACCTTGGCGACAGTTTCCATAGAAAAGACACTATGCTCCAAATCTACGATAATAAATTCTGCGCCGGCACTCGCGAAAAGGGTTGCGATTGCGGAGCCAGTAAATTCGATGACAAACGTCCCGATGAGAACTTGTCCGCCCTGCAAAGATGTTTTCACCGTTTTGCATCCTCCTAACCTTGGATGTGGATTTCTGATACTAATTTTTCTGTTTCAAGAATCACCTTGGTTGGCGCATGTAATTTTTCACCAATTGCCAAAATTAACATGTAAAAGTCGTAAGCCATCTGTAAATCCCCACTGAGGTGCGCGCTTTCAGCGGCATTGAAATAGCAAACGGTTGCGCATCTGTGGCATTCTTCGACCTTCGCTGTGAGTTTCGCGTATCCGTAGTTGTACGCTGAAAGGATATAAGCTTTTCCCGCTTCCGTCCAGGCCCGTTTGAGTTCAAGTTGTCGTGCAAGGCGGATGTAGTAGTAGCCCCCATTTTTTGCATTTTTTTTCGCGACGCGAGTTTTCTGTGCGACTGTGTAAGCGAACCGCGCGCGCGTATAACAGTTGGCAACAAGTTCCAAATCGGACGTTTTGACAAACTTGGCAGCCTGTTTTTGGTAGAATGTGCCGAGTTTTTTATATTGGGCATAGCACTGCCGGAGCCGCTTTTGTTGTTCATAAATTTGGGCTTGTTGATAGATGCGAGATGCCTGATGTTCGTGCGGGTGTTGAAGATCGGCATGAACCTGGTCCAATAGAAATTCTGGCGAAGGGTCCTCGATTAACAAGCGGTAGCTGCGCGCCACTCTTATTCGGGGTTGAATCGGGTCTATTTCGGTTGGCTCTTTAACCTCGGGTTCTTGATTGTCTAGCTGGGTGCGAAGAAGCACGCTTTCATTATCCGGCAGCTTCCGAATGAGGGCAACGATTTCCTCAACTGTAGGTATTCCTGGAAAGGAGGTACTTGGGTTTTTTAACTGATGGAACAGGTTGTCAACGGTTTTGAGCAGGTTCGCATCATCAAAACAGAGCCGATTCGCCTTTTGGAGCTCCGTAAGCACGCCCGGATAGTCTTGTTTCTGTACGTAGATGCGGGCTTGGGTATAATGTTGATTCAACTGGGTTATCAGTTTCTCGCGCTTATTCTGTTCAACTTTCCGCAGTCTTTCAAAAAAGAGGTTTTGATTAATCCGTTCTGCTCCATCTAGGGAGAGGCGGAAGGTTTTTCTGTAGCGCTCTAGTGCTTCTGCTAAGCCAGTATCGGTTGTACTGGAACTTGCGTCAATAAGTTGCGAAGCTTGTTTGGCGTATTCGGCTTGGTGAATCCTGTCTAACTCATCGTACATCTCCGCCGCGTTCTGGTAACGTTGTGCGAGTTGTCGATGGAGTGCCTTTTGTAAAAAACCGCGCAACACCTCAGGGCACCTGTCGAGCCCTTCTATTTCTCCAGCGGCTTTTTTTCTCTCAATTTCTTTGTTTTCGCCTGAAAAAGGAAATTGCCCTGTCACCGCTTGATAGAGAATTAACGCTGTAGCATAGAGGTCTGCGCGATAGTCATGAGCCCCAAAGAGTTGCTCCGGTGCCATGTAGCGTTGGGTGCCTGCCACGGTTTTGGCAAATTCAGTGGTGTTGCCAAAGATACGTGCGATGCTAAAATCAGCAATTTTCGCCTGTTTGTCGGTAGTGAGTAAGATATTTTGTGGTTTGATGTCCCGGTGCATGATATTTTGTGCATGCACTGTTTTTAAGCCGCGGCAAATGTCCAAACCAACATTGAGTGTATCTGTTAAACCTAGCGGCCCGTCCTGCATCAGTCGATGAAGACTCTTGCCTTCAACATATTCCATCACTATCCACGCCAAGTAGTCGTCTTTGCCGGGTTCCACCGTATAAATTGTGACGATATTTGGATGTCCCGACATCTGTGACATTGACTGAAATTCAGTGAACAGATACCGCATTCTGCCTGGCGGATAGGCTTCCTTGCTTAAGGCTTTAATCGCTACAATCCGATTTGTCATTTCTTCGCGCGCGCGAAAAACGGACGAGAACGTCCCTGAATTGAGAAACTCCAGCAATCTATATTTACCTAAGATTAGTTCGTCAATTTGCATAGCGGTTTTGTATATTGAGGCTGACGAGGGGTTGTTCTTAATGAAGTGGCTATCCTTAATGAAAAGATTAGCAAAATTAAACTTATTTGTCAACCGAAAAACGATTTTTTAGCGGATACGGGTAGAATTGGCACCCTAGCGAGCGCGCTGCACAGCCGCAACCAAATTCTGTGCTCTTTCGGTGAGCCCTGCAAATTCTCCGGCTTCAATCAGTTTGTTATTAACGAGGGCACTGCCAACCCCCAAAGCCGTGGCACCGGCACTCATGAATTCGGCAGCGTTTTCTGCGTTAATACCTCCCGTCGGGACAAGCGGAATATGCGGAAGGGGGGCCTTTACATCCTTTATATAGGCAGCACCGACACCGCTTGAAGGAAACACTTTGACATAATCTGCCCCGGCCTCCCAAGCCGCTAAAATCTCCGTTGGCGTAAATGCCCCGGGGATAACCACTTTGCTGTATCGGTTACAGATTTCAATCACATCCGGTTTTGTAATAGGACTGACGATAAATTCTGCACCGGCTAGCATCACAGCGCGAGCTGTCTCGGCATCTAGCACAGAGCCTGCCCCAACAAGGACAGTATCCCCGTACGCCGATGAAACCTCGCGAATTACTTGTAACGCATTCGGTGTTGTCATCGTCACTTCAATTACATTCACACCACCGGCGTGAATCGCCGCCGCCGCTTCAATCAATTCATTGGTACTCTTCGCACGAATTATAGCAATAATCCGACACGCTTCAATCCGTTGCATCTGTTGTAACTTTGTCATGAAATGCCTCATCTATTCAGACAGAATGTCGGGAACACTCTGAAAATTAACCCTAAACTTTTTTATTGCACTCTGGACGCTAATATGTTATGATGAAATAAATAGGAAAACCCAACATGACAGGTTATCGCTAGTCTTTAAAAAATCGTCTTCTAAAAAAGCATGGAAGTTGTTCCACTACTCCCATATCTAATCAGCTTGGCAGGCCTACTTGTCCTCTCCGGCTTTTTCTCCGGTTCCGAAACGGCTTTATGCGCGCTGACTCGGGTGCAAATTGAGAAACTACGTCTTGACAAGCGCGGCGCAGCGGCTATTGTCAATTTTGTTGACAACCCACGCCGGTTGTTTATTACTGTGCTGCTCGGTAATAACCTGGTCAACGTCTCCTTCGCGATACTCATGCTACGGCTCGTGAAGGAAGTCATTCCACAATACACAGAGGTTGCCCAGTTTGCCACAGCCACAGTATTCAGTGTGCTGATTATGCTCATTTTCGGTGAGATGACACCGAAAACCTACGCGATTAAGCATGCTGAATCTTTTGCGAAATTGACGGCCCCGCCGCTGTGGGCGTTTTCAGTTCTCATCTCGCCATTACGGGCCCTGCTGCGCAGTATCATTGACTTCCTCATTCCGATATTCGGAGGGCCCCCTCCACAGGTGGAACAACTCACCGCCCCCGATTTCAGAGAAATTGTGAGTACCTACCACGAGGAAGTACTTCCGCCCGATGAACGAGAAATTGTAAGCAATATCCTTCAACTGCGGGACATTGAGGCAAAAGAAATTATGGTGCCAAGAACCGAAGTTGTCGCTGTGTCTACATCATCCACTATTCAAGAAACCTTAGCACAAGCCAAGGAATCGGGGTTTTCACGGATTCCGGTCTATCAGGAACACATCGATAATATCTGCGGAATCTTTTATGTCAAAGATCTGCCGCTGTGGCGGCATGCCGAGGTGAATGCTCTTACGATTGAGGCGTTTCTCGCAAAACGGGCCACTATTCTTGGCGCGCCGCCGAGCGGGCCGCTCATCCGAGAACCGATTTTCGTGCTTGAAACCCGGAAAATCGGTATGTTGTTGCTACAACTCACCCAGGAAAAAACCAAAATGGCGATTCTCTTAGATGAGTACGGCGGTATTTCAGGCCTCGTCACAACTGAAGACATCATTGAACAAGTTGTAGGCGACATCGTTGATGAACATGACAGGGCTGAACCGCTGCCGGATGTTGTCAAACATTCCGACGAGCCCCTGCTGCTTGAAACGTCCGGGCGGATGAGCATCCGTGAACTTAACCAACAATTTGGCTTAAAACTGAGTGAAGAGGACGTGGATACTATCAGCGGTTATGTTTTTGGGCTCTTCGGGAGAATCCCATCCGTTGGTGAATCCTACGTTGACGAAAACGGTATCGAATTTGAAATTACGGCTACAGAAGGCAATCTAATTACAAGCTTGTTTATCCGAATGCCCGTTCCGCAAGAGACCGGCACGGAAATGTAGCGAAAGCACACCTATGTATCTACAGAGCGACCGGAGGGCACCGTTACATTGAAAATTCTTCTACTATCCCTCTTTTTAATCGGGGCCGGGGGTTCCGCCCATATCGCGGTATTAAGTTCGTTTGTGTTCGCGATCCTTGTCTGCCTTGTCTTGTCAGCTTTTTACTCCGGTTCAGAGACGGCGCTCGTCTCTGTTGATAAAATCCGCATCAACCAACTCGTTGCGTCCGAGAACGCCAAGGCAAAAATTGTTCATCGCTTAGTGGAATCCCCCGATAGAATGCTTGCACTCACCTTAGTTGGGACGAATATTGCCAATGTCCTTATTGCACAACTCGGTGAAGGGCTGACAGCGCGCGCACTATCTAACCTCACGGTGAGTCTACAAGGGATAATTGCGACCGTGGGCATAACTGTCCTGCTCCTCATCTTTGGTGAAATTTTACCCAAAACTATCTTTCGTGTCAAGGCAGATAGTTTGGCACTGCGCTATGCCTATCTGTTACGGCTTTCTGAACTGATTTTAGCCCCTATCATTTACCTTGTGCGAACTTTAACACAAGGCCTCACCGTCCTCTTACACAGAGGTGCGAACCCGCCCAGCCCTGATGCCCAACGGGAAGAATTACGGCTTCTGGCAACTATGGGTGAACGCACCGGCAATCTCCTGACAGACCAGCGGCGAATGATTCACAGCCTCCTCAACCTACAAAACCGAACCGTTGCACAAGTTATGGTACCGCTTGTCGATATGATTGCGATTGAAAAAAATACGAAATGTGAAGACTTTTTGCGCATCGCGGCTGACTCCGGCTTTTCACGGATTCCGGTCTACGAGGAACAGATTTACAATATTGTCGGGATTGTCAACCTACTCGACGTTGTCTATGCGGATAGCCAGCCGGAAACGGTGGAACCGTTTATCCGTACAGCACTGCACTTTGTTCCCGAATCGAAAAATATTAACGCGCTCCTCAAAGAGATTCAGGATACCCGGCATACGATGGTGTTTGCAGTTGATGAATATGGCGGCACCGTTGGCCTGGCGACCGTCGAGGATTTAGTTGAAGAAATCGTCGGCGAATTCGCTGATGAACGTGATGAACCTGACTTCATGCGTTTAATTTCCCCCCAAATTCTCGACTGCGATGGCAGAACGAAAATAGAGCTGCTGGAAGAACACTATGGGCTCTCCATTCCCAAGGGGGACTATGAAACGGTTGCGGGCTATATTCTTGAGCGTACCGGCACAATCCCCAAAACGGGTGCGGCACTCGACATGGGCGAGTACACCCTCACAATTATAGATGCGGATACCCGTGCCATCCGAAAAATTCGTATCCGGCGACGCATCGGACGCTTCACTCTGTGAAGGCCGGGTAAGTTTCCATCGCGATGCAGGCATCGCGATTCGGAGAGAGCGCCTACCGGCTAACAAGTAAGTTTCCATTTTGAAAGCCGACGCTGGACAGGCGAGACACCTCGTTACAAAATTCCGAGGGGTGGGGTGACAACAATTTCCTCAATAACCACTCCAAGGGGTTGTTGGCAAACGGAGAGCACCGTCTCTGCCACATGTTCAGGTTTGAGCATCTTTTCAAAATCAGGATGTTCTGGAATATCATCCCAAAACGGGGTATGCACCGACCCGGGTAGAATCGCGGTAACCCGTATATTCTGCTGGCGGACTTCGGCGGCTAAAACCTTTGTCAGTGCCAATGCGCCGGCTTTCGCGGCACAATACGCGCTTGAGGCTTCAAAGGTAACCTTTGCGGCAACTGAAAGCACGTTAATAATCTGTCCACTGCGTTGTGCCAACATCGGGGGCAGTGCGTACTTCGCGCAGAGATAAACGCCCTTTAAATTAGAATCAAGTACCCTATCCCAATCGCCAGGGGCAAAATCAACAACGGTGCCGAATCTGCCACTCCCTGCATTGTTCACCAAAATATCCAGCCGGTGGTAAACCTCCAGTGTCCGTTGCATGAGTCGTTGGACAGCCTCTACGTCGGTGACATCTGTTGGTACAGCGAGTGCCTCCGCGCCGCTGTCTTTGAGGTACGCCGCGACCCGTTCCACATCTTCGCGTGTGCGCGCGGCGAGTACCACCTTCGCGCCCGCCGCTGCAAAAGCGAGTGCCGTCGCCTTGCCAATACCCTTTGACGCGCCGGTAATCACCGCTACCTTTCCATCAAGGGTGCCTATTGCTGCCTCATTCGGCCGGCTTGGGGGAGCCATATTTACCTCCGATTTTCGCCTAGAATCTGGGGATGGTTCCAGCCGGCTCCGAGCCTAAAGCCGGTGGACAGGTTATTTGTCTGTACAACTTAACAGCGTGGATGTCAAGAAGTTTGGATGCACCTTAGAAACTCTACACGTGTTGAACTATCCTCTCGAAATGTGCCTCGCATGACATTTGTTGTCATTCTGGGGGCTTGCTTCTCAACCCCGCGCGCCATCATGCACATGTGCTGTGCCTCCATCACCACCGCAACACCCCTCGGTTCCAATGCCCTTTCTAATGCTTCGGCAATCTCGCGTGTCAGGCGTTCCTGCACCTGCAAACGCCGAGCAAACATATCTACAATGCGCGGAATCTTACTCAAACCGATAATCCGTTTGCGCGGCAGATAGCCGACGTGACACTTGCCCCAAAAGGGAAGAATGTGATGCTCGCAAAGGCTGTAAAACTCAATGTCCTTGACGATGACCATTTCGTCGAATTCTTCGTCGAAAATTGCGCCGTTCAAGATTTTATCCACATCTTGATGATAGCCTCTTGTCAAAAACTCCATTGCCTTTGCGGCCCGGTGCGGGGTTTTCACCAAACCTTGCCGCTCGGGATCTTCCCCCAGATTTTCCAGAATCTGTGTAAAAAGAGATTCCAAATCGGGAGGCCCGTCTTGCAATATGGGCTTGCAAGCTGCGCCACTCATCTGTTTAGGCTCCATAGGTTAAAAGGACTCTCCATAGTAATCAAAATGGTTTTTCGGCGTTTCTCGCAAGCGAAGGCGGTGTAACGTCACCGGTCGCAAATTCGGTTCCAGCACTTCCCAAAGCACCTTCACGAAGTTTTCAGATGTCGGATTGAGTGCCTCAAATTCAGGTGCATCCAGATTCAGATGTTTGTAATCAAAGCGCGCATAAACCTGTTTTTCAACCACCTCGTCCAGAAAATTCAAGCCCGCAACTAGTCCAGTTCTTGCCTCGACGGGCCCCTTCACAGTGACTTCAAGGACATAGTTATGTCCATGCCCGGCTGGATTGTTACACTTCCCGAAGATATCCCGGTTTTCCTCGTCACTGAGGGTGTGACTGTGCAGTCGGTGGGCTGCACTAAACTCGTAGACTTTGGTTAGATAAACCATCAGTCCCTCTCCATAATAGTCAACAAATCGCGTTGAATTTTCATACAGTCGAACCCGGTGCAATAAGCCCTCTGGCAGAGAAGGCGCGAGTCGTTCCCAAATCTCAATAGCGATGTTTTCGCTCGTCGGTTGCAGGTGCGGATTTTTCGCAAAAACGGGGTGTTGGCGGTTCAAATGCTTGTGATCGTAATTGGCAATCACATGCGTCTTCAACAATGCATCTAAAGTCACCAAATTGATAACCATGCCGTTATAAGCGTCCGCCTCACCTTTCACCATCACTTCAAGGACATAGTTATGGCCGTGGCTATTCAGATTTGCGGCGGCACCGAACAGTTCAAAGTTCTTGGCATCGCTCAATTCGGGAATCTGATAGTACTGAGATGCTTCGAAAGCTATTTGCCGGGTTAAGTAGTACATCAATTTTTACGCATCCCTACGCGCAATGCATTGCGTAACATCTACACCTCGTAATTTCAGAATGGACATAGCATTAGTTTTGCCGCCGCGTGGGTGTTATCAGTGCCCCATCAACCGACTCATATTGAACTGCCATGAGCCATTCACCGGTCCCCCGCAATTGCACGTTGCACCTTTTCAACCACTCAATTAGTGTGCCGCGGTCCCGCGCTTCCCACTCGCAAATCATTCGCCCTGACAGCGTATCACACAAGACTCGGATATTGCTGACATCGGCGTTTGCTTCTTCCTGGAACCGCTTCATCAGTCGTGCGACATCTTGCCGTGTCATGCAGGCAATAGCATGGGTAGAAATAAATTTAGACATAAGCGTCGTTGCTTGTTTAGTCGCGTGCGATGGGTGCGCCGATAAGATTACCCCATTCTGTCCAACTGCCGTCGTAGTTTCGCACCTTCTCATAACCGAGTAGATACTTTAACACGAACCACGTATGCGATGAACGTTCTCCGATGCGGCAGTAAGCAATCGTCTCCTTGTCAGAGTCAACGCCTTCGCCGCCGTAGATGGCTTGCAGTTCATCGTGGGATTTAAAGGTGCCGTCTTCAGCCACTGCGGTTGCCCATGGGATATTCGCTGCGCCGGGGATATGCCCACCCCGCTGCGCGGTCTCGTTGAGGCCGGGCGGTGCGATAACTTCACCTATAAATTCTGCAGGTGAACGGACATCAACAAGGTTGATGATTCCCTGTTCAAGCGTCGGCAGGATGTTATCCTTTGTCGCGCGGACGTTATCATCAGGAAATCTCGCCTGATACCCGGTGCTCGGATAGGAGGGTACATCCGTGCCCAGTTCTCTGCCTTCATCTATCCATTTTTGGCGGCCGCCGTTCATGACCTTGAGTCGGTTCTCATCGTGCCCATAGTAGCGAAATTGCCACAACGCATACGTCGCGAACCAGTTGTTGTTATCTCCATAGAAAATCACCGTGGTATCGTTAGCGATGCCGCTGTCGTTGCAGAGTGCCTCAAACTGCTCTTTGGTGAGAATATCGCGCCGCACCTGGTCGCACAATTGTGTCTGCCAGTTTAGCCCGACTGCCCCGGCGATATGTCCTTCAGCGTACGCGGAGGTATCCACATCCACTTCGAGCAGCCGGATGCCAGCATCGCCTCCATGTTGCGCGACCCACGCTGTGCTTACCAAAACATCAGGATTTACGTAATCAGCCATTTTTGTTTTAAGCCTCCTCATTTTGAAAAAGGTTGTTGCTCTGCTTATATTATACGTTTCTAACTGCCATTTGTCAAATAGAGACATAACTTTCTTTATATATTGCCTGTTTTTGCACAATTTGTCAAGTTTTTTTCGCTGCAATGCCAAAGAACGGGATGACGCGGAAGTACGCGGATTTTTCTCGTCTGAATCGCGGATTTACGCGGATGACACGGATGACGCGGATTTTTCTCGTCTGAATCGCGGATTATCGCGGATGACACAGAATGACGCAGATGTCTTTCGTCTGAATCGCGGATTTACGCGGATTACGCAGATTAACGCGGATTTTGGGGTTCTCGCGGATTGCTATTACTTTCTTTTGTAGGGGTATGGCTTGTGCCTCCCCTTTAGCCCCAGCGGGGCGACATGTGTATAGCCCCGCGTTCTGCCCTAGATGCTAAGCCCCAGCGGGGCGGTATGTGTAGCGCCTCTGTCTGAATCGCGGATTTACGCGGAGTACACGGATGACGCGGATTTTTTTCGTCTGAATCGCGGTTTATCACGGATTACGCAGATTAACGCGGATTTTGGGGCCCGCGCGGTGCCAGCATTTTTTGGTCAGGGGCGGCGCGGCACAGCTAACCCACAAAAAAACAGGGTAGGCACAAGGCCTACCCCTACAAAACACCCTTAGTCGGCCGCGTGCTATACACATACCGCCCTTACAGTGCTAAAGGGTAGGCACAAGGCCTACCCCTACAGAAAAGAAAATAATCGCAAGCTGCCGAAGATGCTCACCCGCGAGACCCTCCAAAATCCGCGTTAATCTGCGTAATCTGCGTAAATCCGCGATTCAGACGAAAAAAATCCGCGGCGCAGCTGACCCGCAAGAAAACAGGGTAGGCACAAGGCCTACCCCTACAAAAGAAATTAATAGCCAGTTACCGAAGATGTTGAATAGAGAGGGTGCCCAAAATCCGCGTTAATCTGCGTCATCTGCGTCATCCGCGATTCAGACGAACCTCCGCTACCCTTCGTTGTGATTTTGCCAGTTAATGTCCTCGAGCGTCTGTGCAGCGAGAACTTGTTCAAAGAGCGCGTCAAGCAGGGCGCGGCTTTGGATTGAAGTAATCTGGTTAGTCAGTGCCTGCGGTATGGTATCAAACCGGAACTGCAGCAGCTTGAGGAGTGCCATCTGTTTGGCGCGTGTCTCCCCTTGTGCAATGCCTTCTGCAATGCCTTCTGCCTTACCTTGTGCAATGCCTTCTACTTTGCCGTCTACTTTGCCTCGTGCCATGCCCTGCTCTATCAGCAGCTCTGCCATCGACTGCGCCATAGTTTCTACCTCCATGTCCGACGTATGCCGGTCTACAAGCGCCACAAGCTCTTGGTGTTCCTCCATCGGACGCCGATACAATTGTAGGGGTATGCCTTGTGCCTACTCTTTAGCCCCAGCGGGGCGGTATGTGTATAGAAACGTGTTCTGCCCTAGATGCTAAGCCCCAGCGGGGCGACAGGTGTATAGAAACGCTATCTGATACCGCTCCCTACGGGACTAAGGGTGTTTTGTAGGGGTAGGCCTTGTGCCTACCCTTCCTTGTGATTCTGCCAGTTAATGTCCTCGAGCGTCTGTGCAGCGAGTACTTCTTCAAAGAGCATGTCAAGCAGGGCGAGGCTTCGGATTGAAGTAATCTGGTGAGTCAGTGCCTGCGGAATGGGATCAAATCGGAACTGCAGCAGCTTGAGGAGTGCCATCTGTTTGGCGCGTGTCTCCCCTTGTGCAAGGCCGCGTTCAACGCCTTGTGCAAGGCCGCGTTCAATGCCTTGTTCAATGCCCTGTTCAATGCCTTCTGCAATGCCTTCTGCAATGCCTTCTGCCTTACCTTCTGCTTTGCCACGCTCTAACAGCACATCTGCCATCGACTGCGCCATAGTTTCTACCTCCATGTCCGACATATGCCGGGCTATAATCTCCAGAAGTTCTTGATGTTCCTCCTCCGGACGACGATACAATATCAGCGAAGCTAGATACAGCAGCGCCTCACGTCTTTGACCTGCTTGTGCCGCATCCAGCGAACCCAAGTGCACCAGCGCCTCTAGTAACGCCTGCTGATGCACCTCACGCGAAGCACCCTCCTTTTGAAGAACCGTCATCAACCACCCAAACGGATGATCGTTTTCGGTGAACACCGATGCATCCGTCCCCTTGACATTCAGAAACAGGGTGTCAAATCGGGGAACAAACCGCGACAGTTCCTCCGGAATGTCCATCATCGTATCTAACGCCAACGGCAGCTCCCAACGCCGCTCCCCGGTGTAAAACACTATCGGCAGAATCGGACGTAACTTACGCTTACCGCGCGGCGCATCGTCCTGATCCCACTCTCTGCGTTGCGCATCCCAGATCAGCACCATGTAAAACAACACACGGAAACTCATCAGCGCATCTACCGTCGATTGATGTTCAATCAGGATATAGATGAGTGCTTCATCATCGCTCCCCGAACGGCTGGTAAACGGGACCTGAAAAACGAGATCCGACACCTGTTCGCGGAGGGTATCCGGGATAAAACTCCGGTTCAGGGACACAAGCCGGCTAAAATCTATCTGCCCGGCGAGGTCCCCGGCGAGGATTTGTAGCAACTCCCGCACGTTTTCCTTATTCTCTAGTAACTTGCGCGCACTCCTGTCTGGGAAGTGTTCACCAGACGCCGCCAGAAAATCCAGCAGGTCGCGCTCATCGGTTTCTGTAGCCATCTGTTTTATTCCTCCTTTGTTTCGTGACTCTTTTGCTGTCTATAGTATAGTATAGTATAGCAGGAATGACCGGTCATGTCAACCAAAAAGACGAAAAAAAAAGCAGGGCAGCGAACCGAAGTCCACCGCCCCGCCTTGGTTAGGTTAGTTAGAATATTCCCTGAATCTTAATCTTGAGCTTTCAAATCACCCCACGTCGTCGTGAGTTTATTCGCAGCACCAATATGCCCGCGCAAGCGAGTCGCACCCGTCAGACGCTGACGATTCCCATCAAACGAAACATCTTCTATCTGATAATAGTAGACAATGTTCGGTTTGGCAGTCTTGTCGGTGTAGCTGTAAGTCTGCTTTTCGCCTGTGGTACCCGCACCCTCAATCATCGTGGGATTGATAACCACAAACTCACCCGTCTTCGTCGCACTACGCAGAATGTTAAACCCTGCATTGTTCAACTCCGACTGGGTCGTCCACTTGATAACTACACCAGCATCCGTACGTTTGGGTAAGAAACTTGACAAAGACACTGGCAAAGCAGTACCTGGATAGTAGCCCGGTGTGCCGACATCGTCTGCAATACCGTAGTAGGTGTCGCTCGGAATCCGGGTCAGTTGTGGATGATCTTTCGCGCTACGCCACTCGCCTGCAACGCCGCTGTCATAGGAGCGGATAAGCGAGATACGTTTCTCCGGATTACCAATCTTATCCTCTGTCAACAGATCCGCACCAATCGTCACTTGGTCTGTGTGAGTGTTGCCTGTCTGATCTTTGCCGAACAACGTCAACGTGAACCCTTTCATGCTCAGCATCGTAAACCGGCTATTCTCAACCTCTAATGCATTCCGCGCAGGGACGTGGTTCCACAGGAGCATCACGCGATGCGAGTTGATCGGCTGCGTCGAAGAACCACGACGCGTCGCAATCAGCAGCGTCTGGTTCGGGCCAATAACAAAACCGTCAGGCAGAGGGATAGTGATCTTCCGACGGGAATGCACATCATCGGCCGTCACATTGTCTATTCCCAGACGCCACGCATTAAGGTTGACACCTTGGGTAGGCGAAGTATTGCGGAGCTCTATCCATTGCGGATGACGCCCGCCATCGGAGACTACCATAATCTCACTGATGGTAACTGCACCACTAGCAAGATCGCCCGGTTTTTCCTTGATGGCATCATTCGGGAAACCAGGTGTGCCACCATTGGCATCAGTGTCACCCGCACTCCGGTCATACCCGAGCCCGGTGTAAGCTGCATGCCCCCACACTTTTTCGCCAAAACCTTCACCGGTCTTATTGCGCTTATACACTCTATCCCTGGTAAATTCGCCATCAATCGAGTCGCCGTTCTGGGTGGGCGTGGCAATCAGGGGCCAAATACTGGTTTTCAACGCCTCATTTGATATACGGAGCTCACCACTGATATCGACGATGTTTTCGTGGTTCGTCTTATCTTTATTGCTGCGCAGCACTAACAGGAAGTTAGCGCCACCATTCGGCAGATTTTCTATCCCGCCCTTCGCATCATAGAACCTTGCATCCGTCTGGAGACCGCTCTTTTCCTGATCTACTACCGCAGTCATACCATTCGAATCCCCAAACTTTTTGCCGCGCGCTAAAGGCGTGCTCAACGGATCTTTGTTCACTATCAGCAGTACCTTGCCTGCACCGAGTTTGAGATCACGATCCGGGAAATCCAGAATAGTCGCTTCCTTACCCGTATCCTTATTGCCGTCTGGAGTGATAATGCTCAAACCCCATTTTTTGAGATTGGCTTCACCCGTGCCCCTGTTGAGGAGCTCTATCCAAATGTTGTTATCGTTGGTGCTGTGCCCTATCTCGTTGATGACAACATTATACGGAATAGAGGTTCTGTTTGCCTGCGTTATCTGCGTGGCAGGTGCTGCCCCCGGGGTCGCGATACGATTGGGCCCAATATTTTGCGTAGGCGCCGCGCTGGCTGCCCAACTACCGCTATACCTGCCATTCTTCACCTCTTTCAAGACCTTGTTATCAACCTTCGCCTTAAAGTTGTTCCCATCTTGCGCGAGGGTACGGCGCATGGAAATCAGATTAACAGGGGAGGCAGCGGAAGTCCCAGTCGTTGCCCTAGTTCGCCCACTTTGGCCCGGCACGTTCCATCTGCCATTCCCCAAGTTACTTACGGTATCAACCGCCCTGGTATCGGGAGTGAAAGCATCGAGGCCTGGCGTGATTTTCAACGCGTATTTTGACAAATCAGCAATAGCCGCACCAGCATTGTAAATCTCAATCCACTGGCTCAACTTCGGATCGGCTTGAGACGCATCGCTGCCCCACATGATTTCGGTGATGATGGGACCCACTGTTTTAGCATTGGCCGCGTTTACCGTACGCTGAACCAATTCAATTGTACCACCGTTGGTGTTGGGACCTAACAAGCTTTCTAAGTTCGGCAAGCCCTTTTGCTGCCTAGCAGCCACAGATACGCCGGTGTTTGAGGCACCCGCATCGTTGTGCGTTATGATAGCAAAACCTTTTGCGCCTAACGGGCCAGATGGCAAAGTCAGCTCCGCTACGACAGGCACACCCAAATCGGGTGCATCTACCGTCCGATCCTCATCCGGACCGATTGCCGGCATACTACTAGCTATCGTCGCGGTGATTTTCTGGCCAGCCTCACCATCAGCAACGGTAATCGTACCACCGTTAAGCGATAGCCCCATTTTAACTTTTAACCCATCCTTATCCACACCGTCTCCAGCTACCAATTCATAGGAGAAGATGAGTCCTGTCTCGCGGACCTCATCATTACTCGCAGCCGAATCATAGACGGCGTTCTTTTCCACAGCAGTAGTACCTGTATTAGGTCCAATAAGCAGCGTGATGAAGGGGGTACCCGTCACCATCAACCCGTCATCATCAATATTATCGAACGCGACCTTAACCCGAATTGTGTCTCCTGCAAGATAATTTTTTTCATCACTAATGAAAGTTGCCACAGGATTTCCTAGAGCGGCATCTACTCTTACATCGGCTAACTCGTTCCCTATTGTTGGCGTGTCACCAGCAGCCGCGGCTGGAGTAATAGTAACAATACCAGTACCAGCGGTACCAGCATTATCCGTAATTTGCACAAAGCCTGTAATCGCCGCAGCTGCTGTATCGATTGCTAGACCGTCATCATCTGTCTCGCCTGATACGACAGTGTAGTCAAATAGCAACTCAACATCTGCAGCGGCAGACGCTCCAGGCAACCCTACGTAATCACCATCACTGTCGGTACGCAACGCGAATTCACGCACCTCGCTCCCAACCGTCACCGCAAGGGTTATTGGAACTTCAGGATCATCGGCCACATATTTTGTGGGCCCACCGGTTACACTTGCTGTAACAGTAATTGTAATTGTATCGCCCACTCCAAATGCGGTAGCGGGAGATGTTGGGCTATTCACTTCTGTAACCGCAAAGGTCGGTGCAGCGGCCTGAACCGCAGGGGGCACCAGGAATACAGCGATTAATAAAGCAACTAAACATCCTAATCCTAAGGAAAATTTCGATTTAGTTGACAACATTCGTAATTTCCTCCTTGAAATCAAACTAAAAAACATTCATTATCTAATATGCAGATAGCATCTCACGCTGAGAAGCCTATCCACTTTCACATTGAAATATCAAGAACAGATTTAGGAATAAAATCTATTCTGAACTAACCATCGTAATAAATAACGTTGTGCATTGTAAAAGAGTTACGAAAAAGTGTCAACTCATTTTACCGGCACAATCCAACAGGGTGTACTACAAATTTCTAATTACACATGCAATAACGTTAGTGCATTATAAGAGGGTTACAAAAAATTGTCAACCCAATTTTACGTGCACAATCTGACAGGACGTTGCGATTTTCTATTAATTATACAGGCAATAGTGAAAAAAGTCAAATATTTTTTCAGGAATTCCTGACACTTGCTATTAATTATACATGCAATGTAAGAAAAAGTCAAGTGTTTTTTCAGGAATTCCTGACACTTGCTATTAATTATACATGCAATGTGAAAAAAAGTCAAATATTTTTTTTGTATTGCTGATTTTTCTCGTCTGAATCACGGATTTACACGGATGCCACGGATAAACGCGGATTTTGGGGTGCCCTTTCCATTCCACCTCTTTTGTAGGGGTAGGTCTCGTGCCTACCCTTTATCCCTCACGCGCCGGGGTGTTTTGTAGGGGCAGAGCGTTTAGGTTCGTGCTTTCAAGCGTTCAAGTTCTTCTCGGAGGCGTGCGGTTTCCGCTTCGGAGGCATCTGCGCGTTGTTTTTCAGCATCTGCGCGTTGTTTTTCAGCGTCTGCGCGTTGTTCTGCAGCATCCAAGCGTTCCGCAGGTGTTGGTAGCCACATCTGGGCGCCAGGGTCGTAGAACCGAAGCCCTGTCTCGCGCACATGCAGGTCTAACCCCAGCGTCTCCGAAGGCACACTCCCATCTGCGCGCGCAGCAATGGGAACATACACACCAGACACGAGACGAAACCCCATCAGCGGTGCAGGGAGATACAGCCTCTCCGCATCATAGAGGAAATACTCCGCAACGCCCAGCGACGCATAGAGTGCCTTCTTGTCACCGAGGTCGTTCCGAAACGTGTTCTTGCTCGAGAACTCTAACACAAAGTCCGGCGGCTTGCCCTCCTCCCAGATTTTATAGATGCGGCGTTGTTTACGTCCCACGCCGAAAGAGACAAACACATCGGGAGAAACAGAATGCCGAGAATCCCCCTCTACATAATACATCATCAGGTTCCCAGAGACATATACGTCGGGAAACTTCTCGAAGTGGGGGATGAGCGTCTGGTGGGCGCGCATGAGTTCCTCACGATGTTTGTCTGTTTCTGCCATAGGTTTTCCATCCGATTCAGGGTATTCCGCCGAGTGTTCTGTCGGCGCGTAAGCGATTGGAGGTGTGTTTGGATAGCTTGCCATGAACATATCTCCTTTATTTGGTGACTCGTTTGCTGTCTATAGTATAGCAGGAGTGGCCGGTGATGTCAACCAAAAATCTGAATGCACGGATTTTTCTCGTCTGAATCGCGGATTTACGCGGATTACGCAGAATGACGCGGATTTTGGGGTCTCGCGCGTGTCGGCATTTTTTTGTAGGGACAGAACAACAGCGACTCCAAAAGAAATGGGAACCACTACGGTGTGAAATGACAGCATTCAGCCTCATCTATCGCTCCCCCGAAACAGCCGATCGCTTTGTCGTTGCAGAACAGTTTGCCTTTAAAACAAGGAGTCAACAATAAACGCAAAAGCTTCCATATTCACTTTGTACGAGCAACGCCGCAGGGATTGCCGGTTTTTCTTTTGACATTCCACAATAAAATGATATATAATATCAATATGAAACAAGGTAACCGCTTACCGCATCAACAATTTGACATCGTCGCCAAAGACCCGTTCTACGTCTTTCCAGAAGATATGCTGCGCTTCCTGATGGATAGGCTTGACTTTGAGTTCATTGAACATGTTGATAGCACTTTAACCACAGTCGAAGTCCGGCACATGGATATCTTGATAAAAGTGCTGCTTGAGGGGCAGCCGGTTTTGATACATTGCGAAATCCAGACAGACGATAGCCGGCAGCCGGACATGGTGCGCCGCAATGTGGGATATCTTGGCAGATGTTACGAGAAATATGGGCTGCCGATCTATTCTTTCGTGCTTTATCTCCGGTCGACAGCTGGACAGAAAGATCCAGGCGGGTATTTCCAAAATGTGCCGGGGCACCGTTTCATTGTAGAGTACCAGGTGATTCGGCTAAACGAGGTTGATGGAGAGCCAATCCTTGCAGCGCAGCAGCCGGGGTTGATGCCGTTTACACCTTTGATGAAACCGCCTGCTGGTATGTCAGGGCTTGAGTGGACAGCACATTGTGCTGAGGTCACACAGTCGCTGTCAGTGGATGCGGGGGTGCGAAATAATTTATTAGTAGAGTTATGGGTAATGAGTGGTTTAGCGCATGAGCGTCCAGCCCTCTTAACATTCATTCCGGAGGATATTGTGAACGAGTCATCAGTTTATCAAATGATTATTGAACGCGGCGTAGAACAAGGCATTGAACAAGGCATTGAACAAGGGCGGCAACTAGGCATTGAACAAGGCATTGAACAAGGCACTGAACAAGGCATTGAACAAGGGAAGCAACTGGGCGAGAAGGAAAGTACTATTGCGCACATCTTAGCCATACTTGATGTGCGTTTCGATGTAAGTACCGCACCCGCCTTGACTTCTTTGCTTGAAGCAATTGACGATTTACAACAACTCAGGCACCTGTTTGACGAAGCTTTAGCGGTGGAGCACTTGGAGAATTTCCTCCACGCGTTGCAAACTGCGCGGCCTGGTGCTTAATCTGTATTGAAGTCGGGTGCAGGTGTTGATTGCGGAGGTTATTGTGCGAGAGTCATCAGTTTACCAAAAAATTTTTGCAAGAAAATTAAATTGCTTGAAAACCGGCCGTTTTTTTAACTTGTAAAGCACCTCTTGACATCCTACAATAAATGCTATATAATTACGCCTATGGAAAACCATCGAGATGAAAAACAAAATGCATCTGGCGAAATTATTTTACCGCATCAGCAATTTGACATCGTCGCCAAAGACCCGTTCTACGTGTTTCCAGAAGATATGCTGCGCTTCCTGATGGATAGGCTTGACTTTGAGTTCATTGAACATGTTGATAGCACTTTAACCACAGTCGAAGTCCGCCACATGGATATCTTGATAAAAGTGCTGCTTGAGGGGCAGCCGGTTTTGATACATTGCGAGATCCAGACAGACGATAGCCGGCAGCCGGACATGGTGCGCCGCAATGTGGGATATCTTGGCAGATGTTACGAGAAATATGGGCTGCCGATCTATTCTTTCGTGCTTTATCTCCGGTCGACAGCTGGACAGAAAGATCCAGGCGGGTATTTCCAAAATGTGCCGGGGCACCGTTTCATTGTAGAGTACCAGGTGATTCGGCTGAACGAGGTTGATGGAGAGCCAATCCTTGCAGCACAGCAGCCGGGGTTGATGCCGTTTACACCTTTGATGAAACCGCCTGCCGGTATGTCAGGGCTTGAGTGGACGCGGCATTGTGCTGAGGTAACACAGTCGTTGCCGGTAGATTCGGCGGTGCGGAATAATTTAGTGGTAGAGTTATGGGTAATGAGCGGTTTGGCGCATGAGCGTCCACACCTCTTAACATTCATTCCGGAGGATATTGTGAACGAGTCATCAGTTTATCAAATGATTATTGAACGCGGCGTAGAACAAGGCATTGAACGCGGGAAGCAACTGGGGGCGAAGGAAACTGCTATTGCGAACATCTTAGCCCTACTTGATGCGCGTTTCGAGGTGAGTACCGCACCCGACTTGGCTTCTTTGCTTGAAGCAATTGACGATTTGCAACAACTCGGGCACCTGTTTCACGAAGCTTTAGCGGTGGAGCACTTGGAGAATTTCCTCCACGCGTTGCAAACTGCGCGGCATGGTGCTTAATCTGTATTGAAGTCGGGTGCAGGTGTTGATTGCGGAGGTTATTGTGCGAGAGTCCTCAGTTTACCAAAAAATTTTTGCAAGAAAATTAAATTGCTTGAAAACCGGCCGTTTTTTTAACTTGTAAAGGGCCTCTTGACATCCTGCAATAAATGCTATATAATTACGACTATGGAAAACCATCGAGATGAAAAACAAAATGCATCTGGCGAAATTATTTTACCGCATCAGCAATTTGACATCGTTGCCAAAGACCCGTTCTACGTGTTTCCAGAGGATATGCTGCGCTTCCTGATGGATAGGCTTGACTTTGAGTTCCTTGAACATGTTGATAGCACTTTAACCACAGTCGAAGTCCGCCACATGGATATCTTGATAAAAGTGCTGCTTGAGGGGCAGCCGGTTTTGATACATTGCGAGATCCAGACAGACGATAGCCGGCAGCCGGACATGGTGCGCCGCAATGTGGGATATCTTGGCAGATGTTACGAGAAATATGGGCTGCCGATCTATTCTTTCGTGCTTTATCTCCGGTCGACAGCTGGACAGAAAGATCCAGGCGGGTATTTCCAAAATGTACCGGGGCACCGTTTCATTGTAGAGTACCAGGTGATTCGGCTGAACGAGGTTGATGGAGAGCCAATCCTTGCAGCGCAGCAGCCGGGTTTGATGCCGTTTACACCTTTGATGAAACCGCCTGTCGGTATGTCAGGGACTGAGTGGACAGCACATTGTGCTGAAGTCACACAGTCGCTGTCAGTGGATGCGGGGGTGCGAAATAATTTATTGGTAGAATTATGGGTAATGAGTGGTTTAGCGCATGAGCGTCCAGACCTCTTAACATTCATTTCGGAGGATATTGTGAACGAGTCATCAGTTTATCAAATGATTATTGAACGCGGCGTAGAACAAGGCGTTCAACGCGGCATAGAACAAGGCATTGAACAAGGGCGGCAACTGGGCATTGAACAAGGGCGCGCAGAAAGTGTCGAAAAAGCATTTAAAATCGGCTTTGAGCAAGGCATTGAACGCGGCTTTGAACAAGGCTTTGAACAAGGCTTTGAACAAGGGCGGCAACTGGGCGCGAAGGAAACTGCTATTGCGTGCATCTTAGACCTGCTTGATGCGCGTTTCGATGTGAATACCGCCCCCATCTTGACTTCTTTGCTTGAAGCAATTGACGATTTACAACAACTCAGGCGCCTGTTTCACGAAGCTTTAGCGGTGGAGCACTTGGAGAATTTCCTCCACGCATTGCAAACTGCGCGGCATGGTGCTTAATCTGTATTGAAGTCGGGTGCAGGTGTTGATTGCGGAGGTTATTGTGCGCGAGTCCTCAGTTTACCAAAAAATTTTTGCAAGAAAATTAATTTGCTTGAAAACCGGCCGTTTTTTTAACTTGTAAAGGGCCTCTTGACATCCTACAATAAATGCTATATAATTACGCCTATGGAAAACCATCGAGATGAAAAACAAAATGCATCTGGCGAAATTATTTTACCGCATCAACAATTTGACATCGTCGCCAAAGACCCGTTCTACGTGTTTCCAGAGGATATGCTGCGCTTCCTGATGGATAGGCTTGACTTTGAGTTCCTTGAACATGTTGATAGCACTTTAACCACAGTCGAAGTCCGCCACATGGATATCTTGATAAAAGTGCTGCTTGAGGGGCAGCCGGTTTTGATACATTGCGAGATCCAGACAGACGATAGCCGGCAGCCGGACATGGTGCGCCGCAATGTGGGATATCTTGGCAGATGTTACGAGAAATATGGGCTGCCGATCTATTCTTTCGTGCTTTATCTCCGGTCGACAGCTGGACAGAAAGATCCAGGCGGGTATTTCCAAAATGTACCGGGGCACCGTTTCATTGTAGAGTACCAGGTGATTCGGCTGAACGAGGTTGATGGAGAGCCAATCCTTGCAGCGCAGCAGCCGGGGCTGATGCCGTTTACACCTTTGATGAAACCGCCTGCTGGTATGTCAGGGACTGAGTGGACAGCACATTGTGCTGAAGTCACACAGTCGCTGTCAGTGGCTGCGGGGGTGCGAAATAATTTATTGGTAGAGTTATGGGTAATGAGTGGTTTAGCGCATGAGCGTCCAGACCTCTTAACATTCATTTCGGAGGATATTGTGAACGAGTCATCAGTTTATCAAATGATTATTGAACGCGGTATTGAACAAGGCATTGAACGCGGCATTGAACAAGGCATTCAACGCGGCATAGAACAAGGCCGCGAACAAGGTCTCGAACAAGGCCTCGAACAAGGCCGCGAACAAGGCCTCGAACAAGGCCTCGAACAAGGCCTCGAACAAGGCCTCGAACAAGGCCTCGAACAAGGCCTCGAACGCGGCAAACAACTGGGGGTGAAAGAATATGCCATTGAGCACATCTTGGCCTTCCTCAATCGGCGTTTCAATGTCAGCGTGGCACAGACCTTGGCTCCTTCGCTGGAATCGATTAACGATTTAGGACATCTCAGCCAGTTGATGCACGAGGCAGCGGAGGCAGAAGATTTGGAGCATTTCATCCACGTCTTACAAACCTATCGCAATCAAGCGTAAGCGATGCCTTAGTGCGAAATAATTTATTGGTAGAGTTATGGGTAATGAGTGGTTTAGCGCATGAGCGTCCAGCCCTCTTAACATTCATTTCGGAGGATATTGTGAACGAGTCATCTGTTTATCAAATGATTATTGAACGCGGCGTAGAACAAGGCGTTCAACGCGGCATAGAACAAGGCATCGAACGCGGCATAGAACGCGGTGTTCAACGCGGCATCGAACAAGGCATTCAGCGCGGCATCGAACAAGGCATAGAACAAGGCAAACAACTGGGGGCGAAAGAATATGCCATTGAGCGCATCTTGGCCTTCCTCAATCGGCGTTTCAATGTCAGCATGGCACAGATCTTGGCTCCTTCGCTGGAATCGATTAACGATTTAGGACATCTCAGCCAGTTGATTCACGAGGCAGCGGAGGCAGAGCATTTGGAGCATTTCATCCACGTCTTACAAACCTATCGCAATCAAGCGTAAGCGATGTCTTAACTCAATCTAGCGCGGCATCTTGTGCTTCGCAATACCATCTTCATTTGTACGGGCGATGCATCAGGGCGCGCTTGTTGCCTCATCGCCCATTCTGTAAGGGCGGAGCCTCGTCTCCGCCCGGTTTTTCTTTTTACGGGCGATGCCGCAGGGATCGCCCGTGGATGCAACCGGGTCTTGTATAGGCAAGGTTTCCGCAGGGCTCGCCTGTCCTTCGTGGCTTGAAAGAACATGAATCCCGGTTAATGTAATATAAAAGTCTGAATCAATAAAACCTTTTTTTGTAGGGGTAGGCCTTGTGCCTATCCTTTAGCCCCAGCGGGGCGGTATGTGTATAGCACCGCGGGCGGCCCTAGGTGCTAAGCCCCAGCGGGGCGACATGTGTAGTGCCTCTGTCTGAATCGCGGATTTACGCGGATTACACAGCATGACGCGGATTTTGGGCGTCTCGCGGAGCCAGCATTTTTTGGTCAGGGGAGGCGCGGCACAGCTGACCCACAAAAAAAACAGGGTAGGCACAAGGCCTACCCCTACAAAGGCGGGGTAGGCACAAGGCTTACCCCTACAAAGGCGGGGTAGACACAAGGCTTACCCTTCGTTGTGATTTTGCCAGTTAATGTCCTCGAGCGTCTGTGCAGCGAGTACTTGTTCAAAGAGCGCGTCAAGCAGGGCGAGGCTTTGGATTGAAGCAATCTGGTGAGTCAGTGCCTGCGGAATGGGATCGAACCGGGACTGCAGCAGCTTGAGGAGTGCCATCTGTTTGGCACGTGTCTCCCCTTGTGCAAGGCCGCGTTCAATGCCACGCTCAATGCCTTGCGCAATGCCGCGTTTAATGCTTTCTACAATGCCTTTTGCAATGCCTTGCGCAATGCCGCGTTGTTGTGCGGCTTCCACAGGTGTTGGTAGCCACATCTGGGCGCCAGGGTCGTAGAACCAAAGCCCCTTATCGCGCACATGCAAGTCTAACCCCAGCGTTGCTGAAGGCACACTTCCATCTGCACGCGCAGCAATGGGAACATAGGCACCCGATACAAGACGAAACCCCATCAGCGGTGATGGCAGATACTGCATATCCACATCATAGAGGAAATACTCCGGAACACCCAGCAACGCATAGAGTGCCTTCTGCCCATGAAGATCGTGCCGAAACGTCTGTTCGCCCGAGAGCTCTAACACAAAGTCCGGCGGCTTGCCCTCCTCCCAGAATTTATAGAAGCGGCGGTCTTTACGTTCCACGCCGAAAGTGACAAACACATCGGGCGAGATGTAATACCGAGGATCCCCCTCTACATAATACATCATCAGGTTCCCAGAGACATATACGTCGGGAAACTTCTCGAAGTGGGGTGTGATCGTCTGGAGCGCGAGTATGAGCGCATCGCGATGTCGGTCGGATTCTGCCATAGGTTTTCCATCCGATTCAGGGTATTCCACCCAGGGTTCTGTGGGCGCGTAAGCGCTTGAAGGTGTGCTTGGATAACTTACCATGAACATATCTCCTTTAGCTTCTATAGCCATTGGGAATCTGTTTTCTTGCTCATTTTTGTCACGTTATAGATAGTACAGTATAACAGAAGTGTCCGGTAATGTCAACTAAAAAGCTGAATCGCGGATTTTTCTCGTCTGAATCACGGATTATCACGGATGACGCGGAATGACGCGGATTTTGGGGCCCGCGCGTGTCGGCATTTTTTTGTAGGGGTAGGCCTTGTGCCTACCCTTTAGCCCCAGCGCGCAGGGGTGTTTTGTAGAGGCAAAGCGTTTAGATTCGTGCTTTCAAGCGTTCAAGTTCTTCTCGGAGACGTGCGACTTCCGCTTCGGCGGCATCTGCGCGTTGTTTTTCAGCATCTTCTGCGCGTTGTTTTTCAGCATCTGCGCGTTGTTCTGCAGCATCCAAGCGTTCCGCAGGTGTTGGTAGCCACATCTGGGCGATAGGGTCGTAGAACCAAAGCCCCCTATCGCGCACATGCAAGTCTAACCCCAGCGTTGCTGAAGGCACGCTCCCATCTGCACGCGCAGCAATGGGAACATAGGCACCCGATACAAGACGAAACCCCATCAGCGGTGATGGCAGATACTGCATATCCACATCATAGAGGAAATACTCCGGAACACCCAGCAACGTATAGAGTGCCTTCTGCCCATGAAGATCGTGCCGAAACGTCTGTTCGCCCGATAACTCTAACACAAAGTCCGGCGGCTTGCCCTCCTCCCAGAATTTATAGAAGCGGCGTTTTTTACGTTCCACGCCGAAAGTGACAAACACATCGGGCGAGATGTAATACCGAGGATCCCCCTCTACATAATACATCATCAGGTTCCCAGAGACACACACATCGGGCACCTTCTCGAAGTGGGGTATGAGTGTCTGGAGCGCGAGGATGAGTGCATCGCGATGTTGTTCGGATTCTGCCATAGGTTTTCCATCCGATTCAGGGTATTCCACCCAGGGTTCTGTGGGTGCGTAAGTGCTTGAAGGTGTGCTTGGATAACTTGCCATGAATATATCTCCTTTAGCTTCTATAGCCATTGGGAATCTGTTTTCTTGCTCATTTTTGTCACGTTATAGATAGTACAGTATAACAGAAGTGTCCGGTAATGTCAACCAAAAAAGTTGAATCGCGGATTTTTCTCGTCTGAATGCACGTCGCATTTGGGCGAATACGCCGCAAATCGCGGATTATCACGGATTACGCAGAATGACGCGGATTTTGGGGGGTCTCGCGGGGCCAGCATTTTTTGTAGGGGTAGGCCTTGTGCCTTTTCTGTAGGGGTAGGCCTTGTGCCTACCCTGTGTCTCGTGCCTACGCGGTGTCGCTATAGGTAAACGAAATGCCACTATTTTCTTGATTGGTACTGTTGTTCTCGTGTATAATAAGAGAACACTTAGGAGCGTAATGCGATTATGAAACAGATTTCACACAAACCCCAGAGGGCGTTTACCCCGCTTTGCGGGGTGATACCTGTCCCCGATAAGCTTGTTGTGCTCACTTTTGACGATGGCTGCAAATCGCAAGCCACCTTTGTCGCGCCGCTCCTCATGCGGTATGGCTTCGGTGCAACCTTCTATATTACCGAAGGGCTCGGCTTCCTTAAGAATAAAGATGCCTATATGACATGGGAAGAGGTGCGCGGTTTGCATGATGCTGGTTTTGAAATTGGCAATCACACTCGCCATCACCGGAGCGTCACGCAGCAATCTGCCGAAGAATTGGCAGCTGACCTGCGGCACATTGATGAACGGTGTGAGGCGTACGGCATCCCTCGCCCAACAACTTTCTGTTACCCCGGTTATAGCCACGACGAAGCGGCTGTCCAGGTGCTTGCAGCACACGGTTTCAACTTTGCTCGACGTGGCGTTGCCCCAGAATATCCTTACGGCGGTGAGGGTGACCGGGGCCCTGCCTATAACCCGAGCCTTCATCATCCGCTCCTGATTCCTACGACAGGTGCCTCCGGTCCCAATTGGAATTTTGAGGATTTCACATGGGCGCTCGCGCACGCAAAAAATGGGGATATCGCGATTCTCACGTTTCACGGGGTGCCAGATGTGGAGCATCCCTGGGTTCACACAGCGCCCGAGGTGTTTGAAACCTATATGGCATACCTTTCCGAAAACGGGTATACTGTGATTGCGCTTCGCGACCTCGCCTGCTATGTAACCCCCGAACAGCCGTAGGGTTAGGTAGCCTCACCCCTACGAAAAGCGACGGGCATACTGGGCGCGAAGGAAAATGCTATTGCGATCATCTTACATCTACTTGATGTGCGTTTCGATGTAAGTACCGCACCCGACTTGACTTCTTTGCTTGAAGCAATTGACGATTTGGAACAACTCAGGCGCCTGGTTGACGAAGCTTTAGCGGCGGAGCACTTGGAGAATTTTATCCACAAAATTTTTGCAAGAAAATTAAATTGCTTGAAAACCGGCCGTTTTTTTAACTTGTAAAGGGCCTCTTGACATCCTACAATAAATGCTATATAATGACGACTATGGAAAACCATCGAGATGAAAAACAAAATGCATCTGGCGAAATTATTTTACCGCATCAGCAATTTGACATCGTTGCCAAAGACCCGTTCTACGTGTTTCCAGAGGACATGCTGCGCTTCCTGATGGATAGGCTTGACTTTGAGTTCATTGAACATGTTGATAGCAACTTAACCACAGTCGAAGTCCGGCACATGGACATCTTGATAAAGGTGATGCTTGAGGGGCAGCCGGTTTTGATACATTGCGAAATCCAGACAGACGATAGTGTACAGCCGGACATGGTGCGCCGTAATGTGGGATACCTCGGCAGATGTTATGAAAAATATGGGCTGCCGATCTATTCTTTCGTGCTTTACCTCCGGTCGACAGCTGGCCATAGGGACCCGGGCGGGTATTTCCAAAATGTGCCGGGGCACCGTTTCATTGTAGAGTATGAGGTGATTCGGCTGAACGAGGTTGATGGTGCGTCCATTCTTGAGGCCCGGCAGCCGGGTTTGATGCCGTTTACACCTTTGATGAAACCTCCTGCCGGTATGTCAGGGCTTGAGTGGACGCGGCATTGTGCTGCGGTAACGCAGTCGTTGCCGGTAGATTCGGCGGTGCGGAATAATTTAGTGGTAGAGTTATGGGTAATGAGCGGTTTGGCGCATGAGCGTCCACACCTCTTAACATTCATTCCGGAGGTTATTGTGCGAGAGTCATCAGTTTACCAAATGATTATTGAACGCGGGAAGCAACTAGGCGAGAAGGAAAGTACTATTGCGCACATCTTAGCCCTACTTGATGCGCGTTTCGATGTGAGTACAGCACCCGACTTGGCTTCTTTGCTTGAAGCAATTGACGATTTGCAACAACTCGGGCACCTGTTTCACGAAGCTTTAGCGGTGGAGCACTTGGAGAATTTCCTCCACGCGTTGCAAACTGCGCGGCCTGGTACTTAATCTGTATTGAAGTCGGGTGGAGGTGTTACTTCCGGAGGTTATTGTGCGAGAGTCATCAGTTTACCAAATGATTATTGAACGCGGTATTGAACAAGGGAAGCAACTGGGCGCGAAGGAAAATGCTATTGCGAACATCTTAGACGTACTTGATGCGCGTTTCGAGGTGAGTACCGCACCCGCCTTGACTTCTTTGCTTGAAGCAATTGACGATTTGGAACAACTCAGGCGCCTGGTTCACGCAGCTTTAGCGGCGGAGCACTTGGATAATTTTATCCACGCGTTGCAAACTGCGCGGCCTGGTGCTTAATCTGTATTGAAGTCGGGTGCAGGTGTTGATTCCGGAGGTTATTGTGCGCGAGTCCTCAGTTTACCAAAAAATTTTTGCAAGAAAATTAATTTGCTTGAAAACCGGCCGTTTTTTTAACTTGTAAAGGGCCTCTTGACATCCTACAATAAATAATATATAATTACGCCTATGGAAAACCATCGAGATGAAAAACAAAATGCATCTGGCGAAATTATTTTACCGCATCAGCAATTTGACATCGTTGCCAAAGACCCGTTCTACGTGTTTCCAGAGGACATGCTGCGCTTCCTGATGGATAGGCTTGACTTTGAGTTCATTGAACATGTTGATAGCAACTTAGCCACAGTCGAAGTCCGCCACATGGATATCTTGATAAAGGTGATGCTTGAGGGGCAGCCGGTTTTGATACATTGCGAGATCCAGACAGACGATAGTGTACAGCCGGACATGGTTCGCCGTAATGTGGGATATCTCGGCAGATGTTATGAGAAATATGGGCTGCCGATCTATTCTTTCGTGCTTTACCTCCGGTCGACAGCTGGCCATAGAGACCCGGGCGGGTATTTCCAAAATGTGCCGGGGCACCGTTTCATTGTAGAGTATGAGGTGATTCGGCTGAACGAGGTTGATGGTGCGTCCATTCTTGAGGCCCGGCAGCCGGGTTTGATGCCGTTTACACCTTTGATGAAACCGCCTGCTGGTATGTCAGGGCTTGAGTGGACGCGGCATTGTGCTGAGGTAACGCAGTCGTTGCCCGTAGATGCGGGGGTGCGGAATAATTTAGTGGTAGAGTTATGGGTAATGAGCGGTTTGGCGCATGAGCGTCCACACCTCTTAACATTCATTCCGGAGGATATTGTGAACGAGTCATCTGTTTATCAAATGATTATTGAACGCGGCATTGAACAAGGGAAGCAACTGGGCGCGAAGGAAAATGCTATTGCGACCATCTTACATCTACTTAATCTACGTTTCGATGTGAGTACCGCACCCGACTTGACTTCTTTGCTTGAAGCAATTGACGATTTACAACAACTCATGCACCTGTTTGACGCAGCTTTCGAGGCGGAGCACTTGGAGAATTTTATCCGCGTATTGCAAACCAAGCAGCATGGTGCTTGACCGGAGGCTATTGTGCGAGAGTCCTCAGTTTACCAAATGATTATTGAACGCGGCATTGAACAAGGCATTGAACAAGGGCGCGTAGAAAGTGTCGAAAAAGCATTTGAACAAGGCTTTGAACAAGGCTTTGAACAAGGCTTTGAACAAGGCTTTGAACAAGGCTTTGAACAAGGGCGGCACCTGGGCGCGAAGGAAACTGCTATTGCGTGCATCTTAGCCATACTTGATGCGCGTTTCGATGTGAATACCGCACCCATCTTGACTCCTTTGCTTGAAACAATTGACGATTTGCAACAGCTCAGGTGCCTGTTTCACGAAGCTTTAGCGGTGGAGCACTTGGAGAATTTTATCCGCGTATTGCAAACCAAGCAGCATGGTGCTTGACCGGAGGCTATTGTGCGAGAGTCCTCAGTTTACCAAATGATTATTGAACGCGGCATTGAACAAGGCATTGAACAAGGGAAGCAACTGGGCGCGAAGGAAACTGCTATTGCGATCATCTTAGACCTGCTTGATGTGCGTTTCGATGTGAGTACTGCACCCGACTTGACTTCTTTGCTTGAAGCAATTGACGATTTGCAACAACTCAGGCGCCTGGTTCGCGAAGCTTTCGAGGCGGAGCACTTGGAGAATTTTATCCGCGCGTTGCAAACTGCGCGGCATGGTGCTTAATCTGTATTGAAGTCGGGTGCAGGTGTTGCTTCCGGAGGTTATTGTGCGAGAGTCCTCAGTTTACCAAATGATTATTGAACGCGGTATTGAACAAGGGAAGCAACGGAGTGTGCCTGCTACCTTCGCGGCTACGGCACACGGAGTGTGCCTGCTACCTTTGCGGCTACGGCACACGGAGTGTGCCTGCTACCTCAGAAAGGGGTTCCGCGCGTCGTTAGCGAGCACCAACGCGCAGCAAACAGATGGTTAAAGAGCGCGTCCTGTGCTTCGGGGGTTTTAATCTGCTTTAACGCCAACGCCGCGTGGGAACGGACATATCGGTTCTCATCTGCCAGTTGCGCCACAAGGGTAGGCATTGCCGATTCAGCCATCGGTCCCAACTTGGCTAAGGCACGAGCGGCGTTATCGCGAACCCAATAGTAGTCATCGCGCAGCCCGGTTGTCAACACTTGCACGGCTTCGGACAAGTCAATGTCGTCGGAAACCTGTTGCCCAATGAGTCCCAAACCTTCTGTCGCATGCCGGCGCACCCATTCAGAGGTATCCTGTGCTGCGCGCGTTAACGCAGGTATCGCTTCCTGTGCGGTTTTCCCCATATCTGCCAAGGTATACGCTGCGCTTGCCCGAACTGAATCAGCGGTGGCTTGCAATGCGTCAATCAGCGTCGGCACGGCGGGTGCTCCGGTGAGGCTTAAGGCATACCCTGCATAGTTCCGGACAGATTCGGATGTGCCATACAACGCCTGCTTCAGCACCGGTATGGCATCAGCACCAACCCTCCCTAAGCGATAAGCAGCATTCAGACGTGTTCTTTCGTTGTCGCTCTGCAAATTTTCAATCAACGTATCCACCTCAGCATGCGGTACACCGTAGGTAGGCGAGCTCACCGCATCGCGGCCCTGTTTTCCATAGAACCACTTCCATAACGATTCCCACAATTCTGGGTGCTCGGATTCTTCGCCGTTGCCGCGGGCATTCCACTCGGCGGTGTCGCTTTTCCATGAAGGCGTTCGTGGTTCATCAAGTCGTGAAAAGAGAAACTTCAGCATGTACCGTTTCTTATGACTTCGATTCGGCATCGCGCGATGCCACAGATCATAGTGGACAATCGTCACTGTGCCGGCTTCGCCACAGAGTGCGAGTTCT
This sequence comes from uncultured Poribacteria bacterium, assembly GCA_958295855.1. GTDB lineage: Bacteria > Poribacteria > WGA-4E > WGA-4E > WGA-3G > CATQHH01. The sequence continues at coordinate 5,278,081 of OY282383.1, forward strand.
GGTTGTGCGTGCGCGCTTTCCCCGGTCTCGTAATACTGTGAGCCGGGTAACACAGCAGTAGCACCCATCTCCTCGGTGACATCCTGTGGATAATAGAACGCCATGGCCCAACGGCAGCGGTGTCGGCGAATCTGTTCGTCGCCTTCGTAGGTATCCTTATGAAAATTCTGTCCTTCACTGCCCTGTTGGTTGAAATGGCAGTATCGGTGTGAGTGCATCACATAGTTTTCACCGAGTACCCCCTGCATTGCGCCGTGAACTACCGGCTGGTTAAAAATCTCCTGAATTTCAGGGATGAGCGGGAGCACATTGTTGCCCAGATTGCCTGTGTGTTCAAACATTGCGTCCAGTTGTTCGTAAATGTGCTGATGAAAACTGGGCGGGCAATCGGTTTTCACCTTGACGTACCCGTTGATGATGAAATCTTGTATCTGTTCATCAGTGAGTTGCAGTGCATGATTGTTCATGTATCCACGCCTCCTCTATTTGTTGTGATAAGTTTAACAGAAGTCAGAACGTAACACCGACACCCCATGGTTTCCGATGGTTTCCATAAGGCTTACTTTTTGACGGCTCCGAACGTGACTCCCCGAAGGAGATGGCTCCGCATCAAGAAGGTGAAAACCGCCACAGGTAGGAGAAAAACAAACGTCCCCGCAGCGATTTTTCCCCAATCCATGCCAGTGGAACCGGTTGCACTCGTAATGGAAGGTGGCGCAGTCACGGATTTACCGCCGATTTCCGTGAGCACCAGGGCAAAGGCGAACTCGTTCCACGCTGTAATCAGGCAGAACACTGCGGTTGCAGCGATGCCTGTCACAGATTGCGGCAGAATTACCTTCAAAAAGGTTTGAAACCGAGAGTAGCCATCAACGAGTGCAGCATCCTCATACTCCTTGGGAATCTCATCAATAAAACCCTTCATGAGCCACACGGCAAACGAGACATTAAAGGTAGTATAGAGCAAGATTAGGCCAAAGTGTGTATCGCGCAGCCCAAGCGCGCTATACATCAGGTAAATTGGAATGACGACAACGACAGGCGGAAGCATACGCGTACTGAGAATGAAAAAGAGCAGATCGTCCTTCCCTGCGATGTCGAAGCGGGAAAAAGCGTAAGCGGCGAGGGTACCGAGCCCTACGGCGAGAATCGTGCTACCCCCACCGATGATAATGCTGTTGAGCAATTGATAGAAATACTTGGATCCGCCGTTTGCTAACGCAACGCACACCGCGATTGTTGCAAAAATGATAGGCCCCACAAAGGCGAGACGCTGTTTTTCGCGACGGCCCCCAAAGGACCCTGATGCGGAATTGCCGTTTATTGCGGTGATACTTTTCTTCCACGGGACAAGCAGCAGATAAGCCGTAACGGTGCAGCCGATGAGTATCAAAAAATTGAAACGGGCATCCGCTTGGAGGCGGCTCTGCAGCGGCGGCATACTGAAAAAACTATACAGACAACTTAAAACAAAAATGATGTTCCAGACGAAACCGATGTTGCGGAGAGACAAGGCGCGAGGCACTGTAGGCTTAGCCACGGAAAAAAAGGCGAAGAGGAGTAACCCACCTAATACCTCTGCGATAAAAAGGTACGTTACACCGGGGACATTCTCTGAAGGCATTAACTTCTGATAGTTTTCCAGCGAGATGCTGAAAATGAACTTGGGGAGTTTGGTATTGATGTCGCCTGGGGCTTTCAGCGACGTTGCCAAAATCCAGTAAATCGGGAGGATATAGAGTATCACAGCGGCTGCGATAAACGTGATGATGAGGTAGTGTCCAAAGTTTTTCCGATTCATTTCGTTATTCCTTGCGGAGAATTCAGAATGCAAGACAGGCACAGCAATGCACTATAGAGCTCGTCGGAGGTTTCTGACGCAAGGTTTTATGTAGAAGCGATCTCCGAATCGCGACTTTCTTTGGTTTTTGACGCAATGATGGCGTAATGCTATGCCTCTGCCTTCACGCGATTTAGATATTTTACGTAGATATTGCTCAGCGCGACGATAATAACCAGCAGCAGGTACGCCATAGCACACGCTTTGCCAGTGTTGTAGTTCCGAAACGCGAGTTTATAGAGGTTCATTGATACAGTCTCCGTAACGGTGCCTGGCCCCCCCTCACGTGTCAGCACATAGACGATGTCAAACATCTTAAAAGCATCCATTGTTCTGAATAGCAGGGCAATGAGCAGCAGTGGCGACACTAATGGCAAGGTAATCCATCGAAACTTGAACCATGCGGAGGCTCTGTCAACATCGGCGGCTTCATAGAGGTATTTTGGCACTGCACTCAACCCCGCTAAGGAGATCAGCATCATAAACGGCGACCACATCCATGTATCCACAATCACAACGGCTAACATGGCAACCTTTGGATTGGTAGTCCATCCGATAGGCGATGTCAGCAGGGGGCTGAGGAAAAAGTTGAGCAGTCCGGCATTATCTGATGAGAGCATAAACCGCCAAAAGAGGCCGACTACCACGGGTGACAGCATCATCGGGAGTAGGAGTAACGTTGTAACAAAGCCTTTATACCGGAACTCACGATTCAGTAGCAGGGCAAGCCCAAACCCAATTAAGAATTGGGCGGCCACCGCTAAGATGACGAAATAGGCGGTGGTTTGAAAATAACCCCACATCTCCGGATCTGCGAGGAGGCGTGTATAGTTACGAGTGCCGATAAATTTTGGGGCTGCGGGCATTGAGGCTTTGTAGCGATGGAAACTCAAGTACAGCGACCACAGCAGCGGAAAGATGTTCATCAAGATAAGCAACACCATGGTAGGCATGATAAATGCCATCTTCAATTGGTAATCGCTCATCCCACGTGAAGTTTCCATAAGAACTTGGCGGTTGGTTCGCATATTTTTATCGAAGCGGACAGGCCCAGGCTAAAAGCACGTTGCATCGGTAGGCGCGGTTTCTAACCGCGCCCTCTTATCAAATATCAAAGGGGTGAAGGCTGGAAGGGAGACAGGCACGCCCTTTCAATCTTCCAATCTTTACGAATCTTCACTCGTCGTAGTAGCCGGCCTCCTCGAAGATTTCCTCATGTTTCCGTGCGATGGTATCGAGAGCCTCCTTCGCAGATTTAATTTTGGAGATAGCTTCATTCCAATTCGTCTGGCAGACCTCTAACAGTTCGGCATATTCCGGTACTGCCCAGAAATCTCGCAGGTAGGGGAAGCTGGCGGCGAACGCCTCGTTAAAGGGTGTTACCATTTTGAACGCGTCCGATTCCAATACCGCTTTATGGGGTGTGAATCCGCCCAGTTTTGCCCATTTTTCCTGAACCTGTTTCTGCATAAACCACTTCATGTACTGCTTGGCAATATCCTGATTTTTAGAATAGGCAGAAATGGACATGCCCTGGCCGCCGATGCTGATATAGTGTCCTTCTGGGCCGGCGGGTGCCATAAAGAACCCACTCTTGTCGTGAGAGACAGGATTCGTTTCAGGATTAACTACCCCCGGAAAAAAGGCGAAATAATTCATTCCCATCGCAACTTTTCCTGCGGTGTAGGCGTTGAGCGTCTCCAACCAGTAGTAGTTCGGCGCATCGGGTGGGGCAAACTGGAGCAGGTCTGTGTAAAATTCAAGTGCCTTGACAGCATTGTCAGAGTTAATATGCCCGTTCACTTTGTATGTTTCCGCGTCGCCGTAGGCCCCGCCGAAGCTCCACATCACCTGTTGGAACCCCATTGTGATGCCGTCGTATTCCTTGCTATACCATGTTGCGATGCCGTAGAGGTCTTGCTCCGGCCGCGTAAAGAATTCTGCGATATCGCGAAGTTGGGCATAAGTTTTCGGCGGTGCGAGGGCGTAGCCGTATTTCGCTTGGAATGCCTGCATCTCTTTTGGAGCTTCAAACAGGTCTTTCCTATAGACGTAACCGGCGGCATCCACCTGGGCCGGCAAAGCCCAATACTTTCCGCTGCCTTTGGGATATTCCGCAAATGCTGTCATCGCGGGGCCATAGATAGAATTGACATCGATATTGGCATTAATCCACTCAGTCATGTCAATATAGTGGCGGCCTACGGAATTTCTACCCAGCCATTGGCTATCGCCGATGACGATGTCGTACAGGTCGCTTTTTCCAACGAAGGCTGTGAACACCTTGTCTTGGAAGTTTGGCCACGGAATCTGGACAACATCGACCGCGATGCCCGTTTCGGCGGTAAAATCTTTGGAGAGTTCTTGTAGGTAGTTGGCAGGATCCCATTCTGCCCAGACAATCGTTAAGGCTTTCTGTGCGTTGGCGGGTATGCTAACGCACGCCAGGGCAGCTATCAGCACTACAATAAGACTTGTATGAACGTTTTTCATGTTTTATTCTCCTTTTAGAAGCCATGCATGTTATCAGCACCGGTAAAAACCACGTTGTGCGCGAAAAGTGAACCAAAAACATTAAACGCGGTTCGGTGCTATAACTTATTCTGATGTTACAGCATTATAGCACACGACAAAATTTTTGCAAGAAAATTAAATTGCTTGAAAACCGGCCGTTTTTTTAACTTGTAAAGCGCCTCTTGACATCCTACAATAAATAATATATAATTACGCCTATGGACAACCATCGAGATGAAAAACAAACTGCATCTGGCGAAATTATTTTACCGCATCAGCAATTTGACATCGTTGCCAAAGACCCGTTCTACGTGTTTCCAGAGGACATGCTGCGCTTCCTGATGGATAGGCTTGACTTTGAGTTCATTGAACATGTTGATAGCAACTTAACCACAGTCGAAGTCCGGCACATGGACATCTTGATAAAGGTGATGCTTGAGGGGCAGCCGGTTTTGATACATTGCGAGATCCAGACAGACGATAGTGTACAGCCGAACATGGTTCGCCGCAATGTCGGATACCTCGGCAGATGTTATGAGAAATATGGGCTGCCGATCTATTCTTTCGTGCTTTATCTCCGGTCGACAGCTGGCCATAGGGACCCGGGCGGGTATTTCCAAAATGTGCCGGGGCACCGTTTCATTGTAGAGTATGAGGTGATTCGGTTGAACGAGGTTGATGGTGCGTCAATTCTTGAGGCCCGGCAGCCGGGTTTGATGCCGTTTACACCTTTGATGAAACCTCCTGCCGGTATGTCAGGGCTTGAGTGGACGCGGCATTGTGCTGCGGTAACGCAGTCGTTGCCGGTAGATTCGGCGGTGCGGAATAATTTAGTGGTAGAGTTATGGGTAATGAGCGGTTTGGCGCATGAGCGTCCACACCTCTTAACATTCATTCCGGAGGTTATTGTGCGAGAGTCATCAGTTTACCAAATGATTATTGAACGCGGGAAGCAACTGGGCGCGAAGGAAAGTACTATTGCGATCATCTTAGACCTACTTGATGTGCGTTTCGATGTGAGTACCGCACCCGACTTGACTTCTTTGCTTGAAGCAATTGACGATTTACAACAACTCAGGCACCTGGTTCACGCAGCTTTCGAGGCGGAGCACTTGGAGAATTTCCTCCACGCGTTGCAAACTGCGCGGCCTGGTGCTTAATCTGTATTGAAGTCGGGTGCAGGTGTTGCTTCCGGAGGTTATTGTGCGAGAGTCATCAGTTTACCAAATGATTATTGAACGCGGGAAGCAACTGGGCGCGAAGGAAAGTGCTATTGCGCACATCTTACATCTACTTAATCTACGTTTTGATGTGAGTCCCGCACCCGACTTGACTTCTTCGCTTGAAGCAATTGACGATTTACAACAACTCAGGCACCTGTTTGACGAAGCTTTCGAGGCGGAGCACTTGGAGAATTTTATCCGCGCAGTGCAAACCGCGCGGCATGGTGCTTGACCGGAGGCTATTGTGCGAGAGTCCTCAGTTTACCAAATGATTATTGAACGCGGCATTGAACAAGGGCGGCAACTGGGCGCGAAGGAAAGTACTATTGCGTGCATCTTAGCCATACTTGATGCGCGTTTCGATGTGAATACCGTACCCAATTTGGCTTCTTTGCTTGAAACAATTGACGATTTGCAACAACTCAGGCGCCTGTTTCACGAAGCTTTAGCGGTGGAGCACTTGGAGAATTTTATCCACGCATTGCAAACTGCGCGGCATGGTGCTTAATCTGTATTGAAGTCGGGTGCAGGTGTTGCTTCCGGAGGTTATTGTGCGCGAGTCCTCAGTTTACCAAAAAATTTTTGCAAGAAAATTAAATTGCTTGAAAACCGGCCGTTTTTTTAACTTGTAAAGCGCCTCTTGACATCCTACAATAAATAATATATAATTACGCCTATGGAAAACCATCGAGATGAAAAACAAAATGCATCTGGCGAAATTATTTTACCGCATCAGCAATTTGACATCGTTGCCAAAGACCCGTTCTACGTGTTTCCAGAGGACATGCTGCGCTTCCTGATGGATAGGCTTGACTTTGAGTTCCTTGAACATGTTGATAGCAACTTAGCCACAGTCGAAGTCCGCCACATGGACATCTTGATAAAGGTGATGCTTGAGGGGCAGCCGGTTTTGATACATTGCGAGATCCAGACAGACGATAGTGTACAGCCGAACATGGTGCGCCGCAATGTCGGATACCTCGGCAGATGTTATGAGAAATATGGGCTGCCGATCTATTCTTTCGTGCTTTACCTCCGGTCGACAGCTGGCCATAGGGACCCGGGCGGGTATTTCCAAAATGTGCCGGGGCACCGTTTCATTGTAGAGTATGAGGTGATTCGGTTGAACGAGGTTGATGGCGCGTCAATTCTTGAGTCACAGCAGCCGGGTTTGATGCCGTTTACACCTTTGATGAAACCTCCTGCCGGTATGTCAGGGCTTGAGTGGACGCGGCATTGTGCTGCGGTAACGCAGTCGTTGCCGGTAGATGCGGGGGTGCGGAATAATTTAGTGGTAGAGTTATGGGTAATGAGCGGTTTGGCGCATGAGCGTCCACACCTCTTAACATTCATTCCGGAGGATATTGTGAACGAGTCATCTGTTTATCAAATGATTATTGAACGCGGCGTAGAACAAGGCATTGAACAAGGCATTGAACAAGGCATTGAACAAGGGCGGCAACTAGGCATTGAACAAGGCATTGAACAAGGCACTGAACAAGGGAAGCAACTGGGCGCGAAGGAAAGTACTATTGCGATCATCTTAGACCTACTTGATGTGCGTTTCGATGTGAGTACCGCACCCGACTTGACTTCTTTGCTTGAAGCAATTGACGATTTGGAACAACTCAGGCGCCTGGTTCACGAAGCTTTAGCGGTGGAGCGCTTGGAGAATTTTATCCGCGTATTGCAAACCAAGCAGCATGGTGCTTGACCGGAGGTTATTGTGCGCGAGTCCTCAGTTTACCAAATGATTATTGAACGCGGCATTGAACATGGGCGCGTAGAAAGTGTCGAAAAAGCATTTGAACAAGCATTTGAACAAGGCTTTGAACAAGGCTTTGAACAAGGCTTTGAACAAGGGCGGCACCTGGGCGCGAAGGAAAATGCTATTGCGTGCATCTTAGCCATACTTGATGCGCGTTTCGATGTGAATACCGCACCCATCTTGACTTCTTTGCTTGAAACAATTGACGATTTGCAACAACTCAGGCACCTGTTTGACGAAGCTTTAGCGGTGGAGCACTTGGAGAATTTTATCCGCGTATTGCAAACCGAGCAGTATGGTGCTTGACCGGAGGCTATTGTGCGAGAGTCATCAGTTTACCAAATGATTATACCGCTGCTTCGTTAGATTCTTTTGACTGTTTCAAGGTGATGTTTCCGCCCAAGCCGCGCAGTTTGAGGAGCGGCCCGCCGCCGTTAAGCGTCCCTTGCAACTGCCCTGGCTTGATGACACCTGCAACCTCCACGGTTACAGGAAATTCTGTCTGCACTGCACCCCCAAGTGCTTTTGCATCGATCGCGACAGCAATATCAGGTCTGAGCGAAACATCTATACTGCCGCCGGTTGTCTCTAAAACGCAATCCCCTTGGAGCTGCCCTAACATGCGCGATCGAATAGAACCCCCAGTTGCTTTCGCCAGCACAGGCCCGTCGTTTTCTAAGTTTAGACTCCCACCTGCGGTTTTCACATCTGCACCGCCTTTGCAATCGGTGAGGGTGATATTGCCGCCGGTGGTTTTTCCGATGATAGCACCCGTGACTCCTACACAGTGGAGGTTTCCGCCTGACGTTTTCACTGTGACATCGCCCGTGCCGGTCTGCACGTTAATATTACCACCAGACGTTCGGAGGGCTGTGGTACCTTTAAATCCATTCAGTTCGATGTTGCCGCCAGAGGTGTGTCCATCAATGGGGCCTGTGATATTCTCAAGCCGGAGCCTGCCGCCTGACGTTCTGGCGTTCACGTCTCCTTCTAGGTTCACAACGGAGATGTCGTCACCAGATGTCTTCAAATCAACGTCATAGTGCTGCGGCACAATGATATCAAAGTGGATATCCAAACGAGCATTCGCTTTTTTTCGCTGTTTTGAGGTGCCTTTGAATTGTGCTTCAATCTTAACATCCGGTGGTTCGTGTTTAATCTGGACATCAAAATTTTTGAGAATTTCTCCAGCCCTCCGGTCTGCTTTCCACTGTGCGGAACGCAGGATGCGTACTGCAACCGTGTCACTATCTGCGCCCTGAATATCAATTACCCCCAGTGCAGCATCAACTGTCAGTCTACCGCCCGGGGCAACTGTGAACGTTTCCGCTATGTCATCTAAAGTGCTTTCGGTTAAAAAATCTGGGGCGGATTTGCGAATCAGGTCGCCAATCTGACCGTCTTTTAGTTTTTCTTCAACACTTTCCACGAACCGTTTTCCGAAAAAGCTAGTTACCCATCCCTTGAAATCGTCGTGGGTTGTGTCCAATTCATCGTTGAGGTATGCGGCGAGTTGATGGCACGCGATGCCGATCTCGTTAAAAGATGCCTCGGCGTGTAGCGCGTCAAAGAGTCCCTGGGGGACCGCGCCAAGGGCGCTGAGGCGTGCGAGCACATTGTTAAATTGGGCAATACAACGGGTTTCACCATTTTTAAAGGCGCCTGTTAATGCTGACTCCTCTGCGAGTTTCGCCGTATGCTCCAACATGTGAAAAAGCTGTCTGAGTTCCTGTTGTCTCTGCTGTTCCATAAGTACACTCCTCTTTCTGAGTGACGCATGTTCGCGCGCTGACTGCAAGCGGATGCGTGTCATGAATGCTATAAAGCTTCACCGTATCCACGTTTTTCTAAAAGTGTTTTGAGCAGCTCCTTTGCTTTGTGCAGCCGCCATTTTACCGTTGTCAAGGGGAGCGATAGGAATTCAGCCATGCGTTTTTGCGGCATATCTGCCCAGTAATAGAGCTGGATAACCGCCTGATAGTCGTTCGGTAACTCTGAAATCGCTTCTCTGACAGCTTCTCGTAGCAACTTGTGCTCCAGAATATTGGCAGGATCTGCCGCAGTCGTGTCCGATACCCGGTTTAAGTCGGGCTCCATATTCTCTCGCGGTTCATAGCGGCTGATGTTTTTGTAGTACCTCAAGGCACGGTTACGCGTAATTGAATGGAGCCAGGCCCCAAAACGGTTCAGGTCATCTAGCTGCGGCAGTGCTTCAAAAGCCCGCAACAGCGCATCTTGGACGACATCTTCCGCATCGGTGGGGTTTTGGACAATCTGTTGCGCGACCGTTAACATAGCACGCTGGTAGCGGTGCACTAACACATCAAACGCTTTTGTGTTCCCTGCAAGTGCCGCGATGACTAACTCGGCATCGCTCGCGTCGGTTAATTCTTCAGAATGCATGAGTTTCCCCACAGCAAGTTTTGGCTTACAAACGTCACCAAATTTCTACCCTTTTCTTGCTAATTAGAGACAGTTCACGCGAAAAGGATAGTCAGAAATACGTTTTATCCCGAAAGAGTGAGCGAAGTGGTTGAGAAAAAGAGATAGGGTTTCAGTCGCCTTCCCAACAAATAGCCGTATTGCAGGTTAAGGGTGCTTTTCAGCGTACTATGAACTGGGCCTGTAGAGCATCACCAAACACCCGCCAAGTGCTGCTAGCAAGATGCCTGCGACAAACTGCCATCGGACTGCCCCCCATCCGCCGGCAGGCGGATGGGATAAGGTCGCGACGATGACGTTGACAATGGGGGCACCCGCGAAAATAATGGACATGACGACAGCAGGCCTACCGCCTGCACCAAAGGCGAGGAGAACGCTAAATGCGCCGATAGCACCGACAAGTCCTGCTAGGAACGACCAGGATACACCTTTACTTGTAAATTGCCACTCAGCACCGTTAAGGATGAGTATCGCCGCAGGGCCGAGGATAGCTGTGAAGAGGTAGGCAAGTCCCACAAAGAGAAATGCTTTGTAGCGTCCATACGCTGCATCCCCCATGGAAACCTGTCCCTCATGTAGAAAAACACCGTAAAGTCCCCATAATGCCGCAGTCATGAAGGCAAAAATTAGCCACATTTTAACCATAATTTATTTCCTTTTCTATTTTCCTGTCAAGCACGCTGACCGCCGCGCGCCAATAACAGCACACTGTAACAACCCATGCTATAAATATTTTTCAAATACTTTCAAGAGTTGTTGTGCGATAACCTCGTCGCTGAACTTCCGATGCACATTGGATTTTCCGGTCTGTCCAAGGTGTTCTCGCCTTTCAGGGGCGTTGAGAAGTTCCCGTATGCCCTCAGCGAGTGCGTCTGCCGATTCTGGTGCCACGAGGATGCCGCCGCCAGTTGCGCGGAGCATCTCTGGGAATGCGCCGTGCTGAGGTTGGACAACTGGCACCCCATTGGCGAGTGCTTCTAAGATGGGTAACCCTTTGGATTCCCTGTAAACGGTCGGCACAGAAAACACGTGCAGCCGGTTGAAGAAATCAATTTTTTGCGTGCGTGTTACTTCGCCGTGATGAACAAAGCTGTCTGCCAAGCCCCACGCGTGAATTTGGTTAACCAATTCCTCAAGATACGGTTCGTCTTTTTTCCCAAGATATCCTGCGACATGGAGCTGAATGGTATCCGCGCCGAGCTCCTTCGTCAAAGTATAAAATGCCTCCACTAAGCGGTGTAACCCTTTTTCGGGGCAGATGCGCGCCAAATATCCCAGAATAAACGGAGGGGGTTCCGGTTTTTCAACGGTGGCACCGTGTCCATCTAGATTCAAACCGAGGGGTACCACATCAATGTTCGCAACAGACACCTTAAGATAGGCATCTGCCATAAAGTGCGCGTAGTAGCGACATGGTGCCACGAATCCATCGGCATCGTCGGCCCGTGCTGCGAGCAGTGCTAACGCCTCTGTTTTATAGGGTTCAATTAGCTCTTGCAGGAAGATGTCCTCGCCTTGGAGGGCGCAAACAACTGGCACATTCAACGCATTTTTAATCTCTCGCGCAAAGCCAACAAGCATGGAGTTGGTGAGATAGACAATATCAGGGCGATTGTTTGTTTTAAGCCACGTCACCAACTTCGCCAATTCCTTCTTTTGGTATCCTTGCTCAGCCCGGAGCATTGACACCGTGAGTTGCCCCAGGTCCCGCGCGTCGGTTGAACTGCTGAAACGTGCTAAGCTATTTAACAAGGTTGGGCTATCCAAAAGCCGGTCTAATGCCCAGGGGGTATGCCGAAAAAGGGATAGTTTCTGTTGCAGAAAGACGTTAACACCGCCAAAAAAGACACGATTCAGGCTCACATTTGCCTCATCGGTTCGGGTAGGTGTATAGGTAGGAATCAGTGCAACGTCATGCCCATGCTTCTTTAGCACGGTTGCAACCGTATTGTCATGGATACAGGTGCCGCAATACATTCCTGCGGCGCCTGCGGTGATATAAGCAACTCTCATAGAATTCTATTCCGCTACATCTGAATCTGTGAAAAACTTCTCAAGCGTTTGTGGTGTTGGTGGTTTTGTGAACAGAGAAACAACTATCAGGGTTACCGAGGAGCCAGCGATGAGAATAGCAACGGGCATAATTCCGCTGCCGCCGAGGGTATATCCCGGTGTTTGCCAGCTGCGTAAAAAGAAATAGAGCCATAATAGAATAACACTGATGACTGCGGCATATACGCCGTGCTTTGTGCTGCGGCGCCAGAATAGTGCAGCAACCACAATCGGAAAGAGGCCTGAAAAGCCGGTGAATGCCCAGATTGCAAGCCTAAAAATACTTGGGGTAGCGATGAGGGAGATGAGATAGGTGATACAAAGTATGCCAATTACAAAGAGTCGTCCTAACCGCACCTGCTGTTTTTCGGACATTTGCTGCCGGCCGTGTTTTTTACGGTAGAAGCGAACGATATCATGCGTAAACATGCTCCCAAGAGATAGGGATTGCGAATCGAGCGATGACATAATTGCTGCGAAAACGCCTGCCCCTAAAAATCCTGCTAAAATGCCAGGCGCATGCACATCAATCAGCTGAATCAGTACAGTGTTCGCTTCTGCACCCTTTAGGCCAGGAATATCCACATTGCCCAATACCCCAAGCAGCACGCTTGGAATCCACACAATTGCAATACAGAGTGGATAGAGGAGCACAGCATAACGGAAGGTGCCCACGTCCTTCGCCGTGAGGCAGTGCATGAAGATATGGGGAAACATGCCAGCAGAAAGCGGCAGACAGGTATAAGTCAACAGTTCCAACGGCTTAATATGCTCAGCGTGCATCAGCAAGCCGGTGTCTACTTTGGAAATAGCGTTGGCAAGCCCGCCCATCCGGTTCACGATGACAAAAAAGGTGACACCTCCCAGTGCCATGAAAACAAGCGTTTGGAATGTGTTCACCCAGGCCGTCCCCCGCATCCCGCCGTAGGTGACATAGCTGAGGACAACGGCACAAATTAGCAACCCGCCTAACCACTGTGGGATTCTGCCATCCGTTATTGTGGCCAGTGTACCCCCGCCGCCCATCACCCCGATAAGCAGGTACGGAATAAGCAGCAACACCAGTACGATGAAGATGAGTAACCCTAAGCCCCCTGCTTCCCACCGCTCCCGGAAGTATTGCACCTGAGTCATATATCCAAAGTGTTTTCCGAGTTTCCACAAGCGTGTGCCGATAAAAAGGAAAACGCATGGGACAACAAGCGCCGAGGAAGATGCCATCAGCGCGAAAACACCGATGCCCCTATGGTAAGCCTCCCCAGATGCACCGAGTATAGAGAACGCCGTCATGTTTGTGCCGAACAACGACATCAGAAGGATAAACCCATTAATAGTCCGGCTCGCCACAAAGTAGTCTTCACCAGTGTTGCGGAATAGTTTATGGCTCAGCACACCGAGCGTGAGCACCAAAGCGAGATAGATGAAAATGATTGCGAGGCTCATTTCTCCTCCCAAATTTAACCTTTACCCGGTCAAAACCGCAATGAATTAGAGTATGTATTTGACTAAGGCAGCCATCAGTAACGTTGCGGCAAGACAGAACGCTATGTGGTAGAGCAATCCTACCGGCATCCCGAAGACGAGTTGGGGTGTTTCCCAAAACCAGAAATCGTTGTGAAGTAGGAACAGTAACACGAGCAAGAAGTAGAGTCGCCATTCAGCTGGGCGTTTCATGATGTGCCTCCCTTTTTCGCCAATTATAGTAGAAAATGACAACACTTGCAAGCACTCCGATGCCATGTATCCACATGAACTGCATGTAAGTAGGTGTGAAAAAGATGAGGAGGACGGTAAGGAACAGGATGCCGCGTTCCCAGAGGGAGAGTGCCTTGAACGCGTACCCCGCGATGCCTGCTGCAAAAACAACGGTACCGGCCAGCGTCAGTGAGAGATTCAGGAGAACCCGCCAGAACGCCGCGCCCCCACCATCTGCACTTAGCCAGAGCAACTCCGGCCGCAATACGAACGCATAAGGCAGCGCAAATCCAACGAGCGCGAACCTAAATGCGGCGAATGCTGTCTGCATAATGCCGGACTCTGCGATTGCGGCGGCGGTATACGCTGCCAAGGCAACCGGCGGCGTAACCATTGACATCATACCGAAATAGAAGATAAAAAAGTGAGCCGCAAGTGGCACTACCCCCAAATCAAGTAGCACAGGCCCCACCAAAATTGCCATCAGTAGGTAACATACCGAGGAAGGAAGCCCCATCCCCAGAATAATTGTTGAAATCATCAGGAGGAGCAACGCCAAGATTAAATTCGTTTGTGCAAGCGGTAACAGCGCCGCAGGCAGTTTGGCACCGATGCCAGTCAGAGTGACAACCCCCAAGATAATTCCCACACATGCAGCCGCAGCTATCAGCGAGACACCGTTATGCGCCGCATTTTCCATCGCCTTGACAAGCCCTGAAAAGCCCACGCGGGTTTGCCGGTGAATGAGGCTCACACCTACAACAAAAAGTAGGCTCAGGCTGACTGCCCGGAAAGCCGTATAGCCCATCAGTAGAAATCCTATCAGCGTGAGAAATGCCGTGAAAAAAACCAGCCCTTGAAAGAGTTCACCACTGTTGAAAAGAGTGGCAAACCTTTCAAGGATATTACCCCTATTGGTATTAGTCCCTGCTTTGCAGGGCATAAAACCATTCGGGCGTTTTTCCCTCCCGCCCCGTTCCATGCGCTTGGCATAGAAATGGACAATGAGCAGCAGGGCAGAATAGTAGAGAATCGCTGGCAGTAATGCCGCTTTGATAATTTCCAAATAGGTGACAGCAGGCTCAACGATTTCCAGCATCATATAGGCACCGGCACCCATAATCGGAGGTACCAACGCGCCCCCTGAACTCGCCGCGGCTTCAATGCCCCCCGCGATAGCCGGCTTGAATCCCACACTCCGCATCAACGGAATCGTAAAAGTGCCCGTAGTCGCTGTATTTGCGACGGCTGAACCGGAAAGGGAACCCATCGCACCACTGCCGATAACTGCTACCTTTGCGGGACTCCCTGTACTCGCACCGAACATCCGGCGCGCCAGATTTAAGATATAGCCAGTGGCACCCGTTCGCTCCAGCAAAGTGCCAAACAACACAAAGAGGAAAACATAGGTGAACATCACTCGAAGCGCGATGCCGAATGTACCTTGGCTGTGTAAAAACGTCTGACTGACGATACGTTGCACGGAATAACCGCGATGTGGAAAGAGCCAGTCGGGCATAAACTGCCCGAAGCCAGCATAGAGGAGAAAGGCGAGGGAAAGGAGCGGGAGGGTTATGCCAATTGCACGGCGGGTTCCCTCTAAGATTAAAACGAGCCCAACCCCACCGATAAGGTAATCCAGCGGGTGTTCTGCCGCCGCGCGCTCGCCGAGGAATCTACCATCTAACCAGAACGCTTTAAAAATAGGTTCGGTTTGGATGACAACGTAACCGAAGCAGATAATCACACTGCCTACCAGCACAAAATCGAGCACCTGACAGGCGATGTTGTCCGAGAAGCGCGGCCCACCCACCTTGTATCCAGTAGGGTATTTCAAAAAGACGACAATTAACCCCAACATCGCGAAAAATGCCAATGCCGATTGGGGACTTAACTGTGGATAGTTCACCTCCGCTAAAATAAAAAGGCACAGCAGCACAGGCGTAACGGCAAAGAGGTTTTTCGTTATTCCTTGCGGAGAATTGAGAAGGGTAGATAGCTTTTGCATTGCACTGTAGCTCTCGTCGGAGGTTTCTTATGCAACCTCAAGTTGTTTCAATAGATGCACCTAGGCTGTTTTTTTCTCTCTGCTGGCAAGGTGAGTGCCTACTAGAACCCGCCCCGTTCCATAAAGACGAGATGCTCAAGTTTCTTTAAGTTTAGCAAGAAATGAGAGGGAAGTCAAGGAAAAAGCGGAGTTATCTAGTTCTAGCAGTGGTGTCATGAAGAGGTGGTAGTATGAAGTCCAAACAGTGCAACAACTAAGGAAGGTTAACAACAAGCGACAGAGCATTATGGTGTTTGCAACCATATATGCTTATTCGTCTGGTTCTGTTGCCAGATATTTTGGATTCGATTGGATATCTGGTGGATAGTGAATCTGCCACACCTTGACATCTGCCTCCGTGAAGTCATCCATCGGGTAGACAGGAACAAATGCGTCGCTCAGTTCACCTTGCAGAAAAACTTCCGGCGGTTGCCTTTGTGTTAGCATGAGATGTGTTGCACCGTGGGTTTTTAAGAATTCTAACGCCTCTCGCACATCGGTGGCATCGCGGACATGTTCGTTGTAGAGGTGGATCCAGTACTGTATGTAGTGATCTTGATCAATAACGGTTTTGACACCACCGAGGACGTTGAGTTGACTGCCGTAGTTCCAACTTGCAGCAACAACAGTGGTGTCTGGGAGTTCTACTTTCATCCACTCAAACGCTTTGGCAACTGGCGTATTTCCGGGCGTGGCACGGCGCATCCCGGTTGCGGCAAAAGTTGCACGTTTGGCGTGTTCCCCGGCGGGTGTCCAGTACATGAGGGTAGAGACGATAATGACAGCAATGCCGCATCTTATCACACGTAGGGGCAGCCGTTCCCTGAAGTCTGCGCTGAGAAATTGGGCGTTCTTGAGTTTTTCAGTTACAGACAACCCGACGCGGCGTATCAGTTCAGTGGTAAAGAACGCAATCGGAAGTCCAATAAAGAAGTCATAACGTTTCGCATCACGGGAAAGTGCCACCCACAACAGAAACCAGACCGCCATCACAATATAGATGAGTTCGTGTTTCGGTGCTTCGCGCTGTCGCCATGCAATGAACAGGAGTACAACGGAGATACCTCCAAGCGATGTGAAAAAGAGGATGTGACACCCCGTTGTGCCTAAAAGCGTCTCTATCCGCCCCCGAAAAAAGGTGGTAAACATGAAGAAAAATATAAACACTGCCAACACCGTGCCGCTGTTCTTCCAGAGACGAATGCTAACACTCATGAGCCCCAGACTCCCGAAGAAAAAGAGGCTACCGTATCGGAATACCCAATATCTGTAATCCGGCGCGTTGAGTTCTCCCACGGTTTGCATAAGTTGGTTTTGATGCAACGGGACGGTAGTGCTTGCGAAAGTGTCGAATTGAACCCAAATATATCCGAGCGCGAGTGCAAGGCTTGCAAGTGTTAACCCAAGGGACAGGTTTCGGGCATGTGGACAGAATTTGTCTGCCAGCGGTGAGGAGGTGATAAAGAGATACCGGAGGGTGCGTATGCCTAATAGGACTAGCGGTGGCATCAGCACATAAGCAAAGAGGTGCGTCGCGAAGCCCTGGCCACTCCGATAGGCAGGGGATACAAGGTAGAGCGTTGGCACAAAGGTACACACCCAGAGAAAGTAGAGCCCCAGCCCTTCTTCTTTTTCTGTAGTGAGGAATCTCCAGAGTACCACACAAAGGATGCCGAGAAGAAAAACGCCGAAGCCTTCCCAACTAATGCCACCGAGAAAAACCGTAAAGCCGCTAACAAGCGTCCACACAAGTCGGTTGCGCAGATGTTGTGCGTGCAGGGATACGAGATAGGTTGTGATAGCGAGAATGCCGAGCATGAGACACCAACTGTCCCTGTCGCTAAATCCGGCAGTACTGCGTTCAATGACACCCGGGAGGGTTGTCAGAAGAATGCCGACGATGGTTGAGAAAAGAATGCCAAAAGAGCGGTAAAGGAAAAGGCAGAGCACGCCCAACCCCAGCACAAAACAGACGACGGGCGCGAAGAGGGTGACCTGATAGAGCGATACACTCGGAAAGAGGGGGACTATCGCTTTGTGCGTGTAGGCAAGAGCATAAGAATAGGCCTGAAGGCTTTGTCCTAAATCTCTGCCGAGGGGGAGCCATCGGTGCATATCCCGTGCAGGCATCCCTCCGTTTTCAGACACGATGTGTGCTTGCCAATAGTAGAGATAAGGGTCGTTTCCGGTAAATTGTCCCTCCGGTATGGTGGCTACGCCCTGAACGCGAATCCAGAAGGCGGCGAGTAGAATGACACCCAAGAGCACCCATGGTATCCATTTTTGTAAATGTTTCATTTCTTGTTAGTTCTCGGTTCTAAGTGCGTCAATAGGTGCCAGCCGCGCTGCCCGCATCGCGGGGTAGACACCGAAAGTAATACCCATGAAGATTGAAAAGATAACGGAAATCAATATCCAAGGGAACGAAAAGTGTCGCGCCATCGCCGATAGCCATCATGCACAGCACACTCGCAATCCCGATGAAGATACCAAGTATAGACAGCCCCGCGCGTAGGCGGTTTTGAGAAAGATGTAAGATGCCGGCAGCAATCGCGTCACGAAGTTTTGCGGAGTAAGGGTATCGGTTTCCCCTGCCTTAAGAAACTTGCCCGCTTTGCGGGGGTAAATACCACGCAGGGGTAATATACCACTGCGCCCAAGTTGCGCGTGATTAGCAAGCAACTTTTTTATTTCTTACTTATGCGACGTGCATTCATGCTATAGATAAGGCTTCATATCCCAGAGCAAGAGGGTGCCATCAAAGCTAGCACTCGCCAAGAGGGTGCCGTCTGGTGAAAATGCCATATCCTGAACGTCGGTGGGATGACTCCAGAACGTTGCTACATTTTCACCGGTGGCAACATCCCACAACCGAATGGACATCTTAGCACTGCCTTGCCACGACGCACCGGAAACAAGATACCGTCCACACGGTGAAAATGTTAATGCCTCCGGCCTCTGACATCCCTGAGGCAGACGTATCGCCATACAGATTTCGTATGTTGTCGCATCCCACAACCGAATCTCTCTAAACAGCCCTCCTGCGATGACACTGCCACATGGCGAAAAAACAATCGGCCCTTTCAATTGAATAGGGGAGCGTTCTACATCTTTCTCTAGCCATCTGAGACATTGTTGAATTGCGCGTGTATCGCCTTTATACTTTGCCCGCTCTCTGACTCCTACTAAGGATAACTCTGTTATCAAGTGCCTGCTTTCAACATCCCAGAGTTCAGCGGGGCCGTCGAAGTAAGCAATCGCCACCTGCTTTCCATCTGGCGAAACCGACAAAGACGTTATGTGCTTTGTTCTGACAGGGAACGCTGTCCGGTTTTGTCCCCCATCCCACACATACAGATGGCCTGCTGAATTGGCGCAGAACAAGGTGTCACCTTTTGGCGAGAACGCGACGCGCCATGCCGATTTTCCATCTTCCGCGAACTCAGCGAGGGGTGTGTCTACTTTCCTAATGTCCCATATCCTCACAGCAGTATCGTAGGAACCAGAAGCGAGTTTATTTCCACAGGCCGAAAAATCAAGTGAGCGAATTGCGGATTCCTCTTCAAATGTTTTCTGAAGTGCTAACCGCGCAACATCCCATAGACGAATGCCAGTGCCCCAACTCCCCGATGCCAAAGTGTTTCCATCTGGTGAAAATGCCACGGCACCATACACTGGCGTATGTTCACGAATCGTATTCTTTCGGGGAAAAGGTTCGCCAATATCCCACACTTGAATCTCATCCTTCCAAACTAAAGCCAATTGTGCACCGCTGGATGAAAAGCGGAAAAGACGTTCCCTCCCGCCCGGTTCCAGTTCACTTCTCAAAACCCGCAACTTGTTGCTATGCTTCACATCCCAGACGGTAACCGTGTTCTCACTCTTCCCGGCGGCAATTAATGTGCTGTCGGTTAAATAAGCAAGTGCCGGTACAGATGTCGCGTCTGTCGGCATCACTGAGAAGCAAGCCCTGGGTTCCTTTGCAGTCAGTGTGTTGACATCCCATTCATGCAAGACTCCTGTCCCGTCCGCGGAAGTCAGGAATTGCCCACACGGTGAAAAGAGAAGCACACTGACATAATCCCTATGTCCGGCGACGCAAGCAATACGTTCACAGCTCTCCAGATGCCATACAGAAAAAGTATTTTCAGGTGTTGCCCCTGCGAGCAATCTCCCATCATGTGAAAATGAGAGCGGAATATGCGGCGGGCGATGACGAGGTTGCAGGGATTCGTCAACGGTGAAATTTGCAACTTGTTCCCCTGTTTCAGGGTGCCAGACGTAAATCGCATCGTAGCGGCCGCCCGAAGACGCAAGACACCGCCCATCCGGGGAAAAGACGAGTTGGCTGGCCATATCAAACTGCCCTTCTCGCTTCATTTTGGCAATGCACCGTTGGCTGTTCACCTCCCACACCTTGATGTCACCATCCCAATTGCCGGTTGCAATAAAAACCCCATTGGGTGAATATGCAAGTGCAGAAACCATACCGCGTTCCGTATCAAACAAATATAAGGGAGTCAAGGTGGATACATCGTAGAGCCAGACACCAAGGCAACTTCCAACAGCGAGGCTGTTTCCATTCGGTGCAAACGCCATATCAGCTACTCTGCCTCGTCCGAATCGAGCCATCGCGCCTTCTGGTAATGCCCAAGTGGTAATATCCGTGTTTATGTCTCTACCTTGTGCAACTCGCTGTAAATGTGTCATTTCTTGTTAGTTCTCGGTTCTAAGTGCGTCAATAGGTGCCAGCCGCGCTGCCCGCATCGCGGGGTAGACACCGAAAGTAATACCCATGAAGATTGAAAAGAAAACGGAAATCACTAGCCACGGCACGGAAAAGACGATGGGCCACTCCGGAACAATGGGAACGATGCGAACTGCAAGCCGTGCCATGCCATGGGCTGCAACCCAACCCCCGGCAATGCCGAGCACCCCACCGCAGAAACAGAGGCATATTGATTCTGTTAAGAATTGCCAGAAAATGTGCACCCGTCTCGCACCTACCGATTTACGCAAGCCTATCTCTCGCGTCTTTTCCCCCACAGAAACGAGACATATATTCATGATGCCGATACCACTAACAAAGAGCGAGAAGCCTGCAATACCACCTAAAGCGATTTTTATTATCTTTTCAATCCGGGCAAGTTGCTGGTGTGTCCCTTTAGGAATCCAATATGTAAAAAAGTTATCTTGGTTACGGTGACGTTTGAGAATCACTGCACGTGCTGAGGCAATGATTGGCTCCATCGCCACGCCCGGTTCGGTAAAAACTGACAGCCGCTCAATGTAGTCCTCGCCAGTCAAACGCTCCTGATAGGTAGTCAACGGGATTGCCATCACGTTATCTAAGGACCAGCCGAACCGAAGATTCAGGCCACGCTGCACCATCACCCCGACGACGCGAAACCTTACCGGCGCTTGCCGATAATAATACCGAACCTTTACCTCTTGTCCGAGTGGCGATGCCGAGCCAAACAGGTCTGTCGCTGCTTCACTCCCCAATACACACACTTGTAGTGCGTGGGCAGTATCGTTCTCGGTGAGAAATCTGCCTTCTAGGAGCTCCCACCGCATGCCAGCGGCATAGTCTGCGGTGACACCTTCCAGAAACGCACGGGTTTCGCTCCCATGGCGGCTCGTGACGCGCATCCGATATCTTTCGTTTTTTGGCAGGACGTAGAGAACCCCAGGACACGCTGCTTCAATGGCATGGGCATCGCCAAGATTAAACCGCTCCTTTGTTCGCACCCGGCGGCCTCGCCGGAAAATTGCGTAACGTGTGGTAAATTGGAACTGATTTTCCCCGCCCAGTTTGTCAACTTCAGCGACAACGAAAAGTTTCGCACCATCGCCGATAGCCATCATGCACAGCACACTCGCAATCCCGATGAAGATACCAAGTATAGACAGCCCCGCGCGTAGGCGGTTTTGAGAAAGATGTGAGGTGCCGGCAGCAATCGCGTCACGAAGTTTCATGCTATAGATAAGGCCTCATATCCCAGAGCAAGAGGGTGCCATCAAAGCTAGCACTCGCCAAGAGGGTGCCATCCGGCGAAAAGGCGAGATGCTGAACATCGGTGGGATGGCTCCAGAACGTTGCTACATTTTCACCGGTGGCAACCTCCCACAACCGAATGGACACCTTCTCCGTGCCTCCCCACCAAGAACCCGATGCCAGATACCGCCCACACGGTGAAAATACCAAGGCAAACTGTCTGGAACAATTCCGCGGTGGCAGTATAACCATGCGGGTTTCATAAGTTGTGGCATCCCACAACCGAGTCGGTTCCCTAACGCTGAAACTGGCGACGTGCCGACCGGTTTTTGTGCACCAAATGTAAACATCCCCATATTTAGCACCAGACGCAGCAACGTATTCGCTGTCCGGTGAAAACACAAGTTGGGATGTCCCCCGATGCCATCCTTGTATTTTGGCAGTACATTGCTGGGAGTCAATATGCCATACTTTAACGATGCCATCCCCATTGCAGGCGGCAATCCAGTGTCCATTGTCGGAAAAGGAGACGGTAGAAACCATCCCCCTTTCGTTTTCCCACAATGCGATAGGTTGCATCGTGGCGAGTTCATACCACCAGATTCCGATTGTAGTGGCAATAGCAAGATGCGCACCATCTGGCGAAAACGCCATGTCCGCCACACGGCCACGTCCGAATCGAGCCATCGCACCCTCTGGGAGTCCCCAGGTTGTCACCTCACTATTGTTAAGAGTTCTCATCACTACAAACCTCCTGCAAACTTGATTATCATCGTCGCCGCAAACTGTAGTACCTATAGTACAGCAACTGCTGGATGCTGAGTTAGGATTGGAGTGTACAACTAATGGATTAAACGAATTTGTTCACCTCCGTGATAAATTTCCGCCCGTTTCCTGTCGTCTACCATCCATTGTTGCGGTAAGATGACATCTGGCACTCTCGTTTTGAAATAATGGTCGGTAATCTGCCAGAACTGAATTCGAGGAATATCGGTGTTACCTACCGTCATGAAGCCTTCACGTGCGGCTTGTACTCGCATGCCGGAGGTGGCTTCCGCGAGCGTTATGAAAATTCCGAGGTCTGCGTTTTCGTTATTCCTTGCGGAGAATTGAGAATGCAGGATAGTTCTGACGTTGCACTGTAGATCTCGTCGGAGGGTTGTGCTGCAAGGCCTACCTAAGAGTCCTCTGACGAGATTTCCAATAGATTTCGAACTACAGCGAAAACGATAGTACTCCGCAAGGAATGTTAAAAAGTGGATACCCATGGACCTGATAATCCACATTCCGCGTGAAGGTATCAGGGTGCCGCTGCGTCATTCTCCGCAGAATCGGCTCAATTGCTAGGATAGTCTTATCAATTCCAATCCAGCGGCGGTCGAGACCATGGGCAGCATCAATCGTCGTACCACCTCCGCAGAAGGGATCGAAGACGATGTCCCCGGGGTTTGAGGATGTCTTGACAATTCGCTCAAGCAAAGCGCGCGGCTTCTGCGTGTCATAGCCTAATCGCTCGTTACTTGAAGTGTTAAGCTGTAATCCATCCTCCCACCCTGTATCCTCGCCATTGCGCATCCACCCTGTAGCCACTAGATTTTCCAGAAGTCTCCTGGCCGCGACAAGACGTTATTTTTATAGTGCACCCACGGTACGCAGACATCGCGGCAGTGCTTAGGCATCCCACGACTCAAGCCCGAGCAGTTTCTTCCCTAAAGGTGTCAACTCGGCTGTTTTACCGTGGCGATGCTCTTTCTCTTTCTGCTCTTTCCCGAGGCCGGTGAGGCGTTCTCGCCATCCCGAGATTCGACGTTCCCGCGCCTCAGGGTTTCCGTTTGTTGGTGCCGGCGACATCGTGATGTACTGTGCCATGCGGGGCCGCTCAGCAGAGTTAGGGCTACTGCCGTGCGGCAATGCACTGTGCCAGATAACCAGATCTCCGGCTTTCCCTGCAACGGGAACAGCTTCAGCTTGATACTTACGTACCACCTGCCCCGGGTCGGCATCGGGTGGGAGGCTTTTTAACCACGCCTCTAACTTCCGATGAAAACCGGGGATGCAGGTAAAGGCACCCTGATTGCCGGGCGTATCCGCGAGATATAAAACACCTTGAACCCTTAAACGCACCGGCATATTGTCCAAAGACATATCCCAATGCAGATAAGGCCCGGTGAACTGCCACTCCGGGCGTTCCGGCGGATTCATACTCGCCCGGTCAAAGCTCACCCAGAGTTTATCGGTTCCCCAAATCTCTGAGAATGCCTCATGTACGCGCGGGTACTGGCGGTTATCCCACAACGCTTGGTGCTGATAAATTTCCACCATGATGCTCCGGCGCGGCGGGGCGGGATACCAACTGTCCGGAGAGTCACGTTCCATTTCAAGAAAATCCCAGACTGCCTGCTCAGCGGCGCGGCAATTCTCAAGCGGTACGGCTTCTGGCACAACGACGTAACCGTTTTCTTCCCAAAATTCTAAGGCTTCTGCATCAAAAATTGGCATGAGTTTTTCCTTCCGCCGCAGCGAGACGTGCAAGTCTCACCCTACGACATATCTTTATCAGGTTCAAAGTCAAACGCGCTCTCAAACTGCTCAAGTCGCAGCAACTCAAACTGGGGCGACAGGTGAATTGCGATAACATCAAAGCGGCAGGGAGCATCTAATAGGTTTTGTGCTTGTAGATATGCCAAAGCGACTTTGGAAATCTGTCTCTGTTTTTGCTTAGTTACAGCCGCTTGGGGCAGTCCAAATTTGAGGCTACACCGCGTTTTAACTTCCACAAAAACGATGTACACGCCATCCTGGGCCACCAGATCAATTTCGCCGCGTATCGCCCGGTAATTTTGTGCAAGAATTTGATACCCTCGCGCTTCGAGGTGCACAGCCGCAAAATCCTCACCAATTTTTGCAATGTTTGTGCCCACCCACCCTTCTCCTCAAGGACGCATGTGTGCTTCCCAGTATAATTGTAATTGTTTGACGTTGCACCGCTCGTCGTCGTAACCCTTATTTCGCCTGTGCCCACCCACCCTTCTCCTCTTGGATACAGGGGTGGGCAGCATGAACGGAACTAATCTGCGAGCAGCTTAAAGGTGTGTCGATGAATTTCTGACGCGCCAAACTGTGCAATCGCTTGCCGATGTTGCAGCGTAGGGTAGCCTTTGTGTTGCGAGAGCCCGTAGTTCGGATAGAACCGATCCAATTCAATCATCAGTCTGTCGCGCGTCGTTTTGGCAATAACGGAAGCCGCTGCGATAGAGACACTGAGGTTATCCCCTTTTGGAATTGCTTTGCCTACAATATTGATGTCTGGTAAATTCAAACCGTCAACGAGCAGATAATCTGGTTGGGGTGTGAGCTGCTCAACCGCTTCTTTCATAGCCAATAGCGTTGCTTCCAAGATATTGAGCCGCGCGATAGCATGATTGTCTGCGGAACCCACCCCGATTGAGACAGCCACGCGTTGGATTTCGCCAAACAACAGTGAACGTTTCTTCGGGGATAGCTGCTTTGAATCCTTCAAACCGTCAATGTAGCAATCGATGGGTAAAATGACGGCGGCGGCGGTAACGGGCCCTGCCAAAGCCCCTCTGCCCGCCTCGTCAATGCCTGCAATCTGTTTGTAGCCTTTCCGAAGACACCCCTGCTCAAAAGCATCCATTTTGCTCATCGGCCACATTATCTTCTCCGCTCTTTGACGCGAGCCGCTCTGCCAGTGCGCTTCCGCAAGTAGTATAGCTTTGCTCGGCGAACCGCGCCGTATCGAACTACCTGAATGCTGTCAACATTAGGTGAGTGGAGTGGAAATGTCCTTTCGCTTCCCGCGCCAAATGCGACGCGCCGGACGGTAAACGTTTCCCGCAAGCCACCGTGTGCACGACGAATCACCGTGCCTTCATAAACTTGAATGCGTTCTTTCTCTCCCTCGCGGATGCGAGTATGCACCCTGACAATATCCCCAGGGCCAAACTCCGGAATATCACTCTTCATATATTGACTTTCAACGGACTCAATCAAATTCATTTTTAATTCCTTTCACTGTTTTTTACTGCCTCTGCCAGCCCTTCCGCTTCCAGAATCGCGATGTCCTCTTCGGTGAGTTCAAGTTTCTGGAGTAACTCGGGGCGACGTTTTGCGGTACGTTTGAGAGATTCAGCGTAACGCCATTCCTCAATGTTCTCATGATGGCCACTCAAGAGGACTTCTGGGACATTCATCCCTGCGAATTCAGCAGGGCGCGTATAGTGCGGATGATCGAGTAATTCATGAGTGAATGAATCCGCTCGCGCGGAGTCGTAATCGCCGAGAGCACCGGGGAGCACACGAGCAATAGCATCGATGAGCACGAGCGCGGGAATTTCTCCGCCACTCAAGACATAATCGCCGATGGAAATTTCCGTTGTCACCAGTTTGCGGCGCACACGTTCATCAACACCCTTGTAACGGCCACACATAAGAATGAGATGTGTTTCCAAGGAGAGTGCCTCTGTGATGGGCTGCGTCAAGAGCATGCCTTGAGGTGTGAGGTAAATAACGTGCGCGCTCCCGTCAGGGTCTAAGGTGCCGGCCGCCGCAAAAATGGGTTCTGGTTTCAGAATCATTCCTGCACCACCGCCATAAGCGTAGTCATCAACCGATTTATGTTTGTCGGTTGCCCACTCGCGAAGGTTATACGTGTTGACGGTGAGCCTGTTGGCATCTTGGACCCGTTTGAGGATACCTGTTTGTAACGCCGGTGCAATTATTTCTGGAAACAGGGCGAGAACATCAATTTTCATATTAGAGTTATGCGCCTGCCTCGTGCGGGAAACTGAGGTTCTGCTACATTTCCGGTTTAGGGGGTTCAATCAGTTCAAGAATGACCTTTTTATTTCCTCGCAATCCTGCAGTATAGAGAACACTTCTTATCGCTTTCAGTGTTCGTCCATATCTACCGATAATTTTCCCTAAATCCTCTTCTGGGACAGTCAACTCGATAATCACCACCGTTTCGCCAGTTACTTCGCGAACCACCACCCGGTCTGGATAATCGACGAGAGACTTTACGATGTATTCAATCAAATCTTTGAACATAAATCACTTCAGATTTCGGTATGTGCGTCTGCCGCTTGTGCCCACGGAACCCATCGAAGTTTGGGCTACTCTTCTTCGGCAGGTTCGGGGGACGTTTCTGTCAGCAGCGTTCCCACTTGGGGCGCTGCTTGTGGGGTTTCAACGTCTTCTAGGGCATCCGTTTCTTCTTCGACGGCTTCTCCTGCTGGCAGCGGTTTACCCAGTTTCTCATAAGTGAATTTCTTCCAAATTCCGCTTTTGGAGAGTAAACGTTTTGCTGTGTCGGAGGGTTGGGCACCACGCCTTAACCATTTCAAGGCTTTCTCTTCATCAATGAAAACATCTGCCGGATGCGTTAAAGGGTTGTAATGACCGAGGCGTTCTAAAAATACACCATCTCTTTGGGCGCGGGCATCAGCCGCTACAAGCCGATAAAAAGGACGTTTCTTCCTACCATGTCGTTGTAATCTAATTCTAACTGCCAAAAAAATACCTCCTGAGAGTTGTGTCGCGTGTTTAAAAATCCAAACTCTGTGGGAACAAACCTGGTGCCACCTATCGTGATTTGCGACGCTTGCGTTTCCGGGACTTTCTTGCCTTCCGCTTCGGACGAGGAAGCGAACCCATTTTCGGCCCCAGTTCCGGCACCGCCATCGCTGCTTGTTGGTTTAGCATACGATTCATCATCCGGAGCTGCGAAACCAACGTGTTCACCTGATTTACTGTCGTACCACTCCCTTTGGCAATGCGGAGTTTTCGACTCCTATCTAACAACGGCGGATTCCGCCGCTCTGCCGGAGTCATCGATTGAATTATCGATTTCGCGTACTTCAGGTGATTCTCATCCGGCTCAAGGTTCTTAACCGGCAACTGATTTTTAAACGGAATCAGATCCATCAATTGGTCCAACGGACCCATATTTTTAATCTGCTCAAGTTGTGTAAGAAAATCGTTGAAATCTAACCCTTTGTTTTCTGTTAGCTTGCGTTCCAACGCCTTTGCCTCATCTTCGCTGAAAACCTCTTCCGCTTTTTCAAGCAAAGTTTGAAAATCACCTTGGCCGAGAATGCGTGAGGCCATCCGCTCCGGATGGAATTCCTCTAATGCTGCTGCCTCAATTTTTTCGCCGACACTGATGAACTTAATCGGTTTCTGCGTGATATAACGAATAGAGAGGGCAGCACCGCCGCGCGCATCGCCATCCATTTTGGTGAGGATAGCCCCATCAATGTCCAAATCGTTGTTGAAGTTTTCCGCGACATTCACCGCATCTTGCCCAGTCATTGCATCAACAACGAGTAGAATCTCAGTGGGGGAAACCGTAGCCTTGATGCGCTGAAGTTCACCCATTAATGCCGCATCAACGTGTAAACGCCCGGCGGTATCAATAATAACACAGTTGTGGGCTCGTGTCAAGGCTTCCTTGACAGCGGCCTCCGCAATCTTAACTGGGGAGACATCCGTACCCATCGAAAAAACTGGCGTGCCGGTTTGCTCACCAAGCACTTGCAATTGCTTAATCGCGGCAGGCCGGTACACATCCGCGGCAACCAGCATGGGGCTGCGCCCCTCTTTGCGAAATTTAAGTGCTAATTTCGCCGCCACCGTCGTTTTGCCAGCACCTTGCAACCCGACTAGCATCACAACTGTTGGCCCACTCGGCGCAACGCGAATTTTCTCCGCGTGATTCCCCATCAATTGGGTGAGTTCTTCCCCAATAATCCGAGCAATCTGCAGCTCAGGCGTGAGGCTCCCCATGACCTCTTGGCCAAGGGAACGTGTTTTAATTCGCTCTATAAACTCACGCGTAACCTTATAGCTAACATCTGCTTCCAGAAACGCACGCCGCACCTCGCGCAAGGAATCGGAGACATTACTCTCCGTCAACCGCCCCTGCCCCCTCAGTTTTTTCAGGGTGTTTTGCAATCTATCGCTTAAATTCTCGAACATTGTCCAGGCATCCTTCGCCAAAAATTAATTCTCAATTATAGTATTATACCAAATTTAAACACTTATGTCAAACTTTTTAACTTTTTTCGCGAAGCTTGCAGGTTTCCAAAACTTGCTATGGAAATTTCGCGCTTGACAGAAATCCGAATCTATGGTAAAAATATAATATGAAAATAGCAACCATGAAAATTATCCTTACCCTCCTCTTAACATGTCTCTATTTGGGGTGCCAAAGTCTCGTGAGCAATCTCAACACCGCAGGCACCGGTGCAGATATTGTTGAGAAATCGGGGGAATTAACCAAGGATGAAGTGTGGGATGGCAGGGTGTACGTTACTGGCACCGTTATTGTCCCGGAGGGAATAACGTTGACTATCCGCTCAGGGGCTATTATCGGCTTTGAACCGATGGACACGCCCAGCCTCCTCATTGTGCACGGGGAACTTTACGCAGAGGGATCCCCGGACCGGATGATAGTTTTTGGCTCCTTAGGGGCACGGCAGACCGTGGCGAAAACTGAACCGGAACAGAAACTTGGAACCGAGACTACACCCATAACAACGGGAATCACCGCAGCACAGCCAAAAGCCGGAGATTGGCAAGGTATTCAGATCGAATCGGAAAGCCCAAACTGTCGTTTGACGTATTGCCGCATCCAACATGCAACTATTGGGATAACGTGCAAAACAGATGCAGCCCAAGTAGAGAGGTGTCTCTTCAGTGAGAACAAAATTGGGGTGCTCTGCGAGAATACCAACCCTACTGTCACCGGTAATGAGTTTAACAGGAACGGCACAGGTGCTCAATTCCGCGGAGCGGCCGCACCAGAAGTGGAATACAATGCGTTCGCCGCCAACGAATATGGACTTATCTGTGAAGATGATTCTCGGCCCCGCATCCATTACAACGATATCCGTGCGAATTACCAGCACGCTATCGTCTGTTATTCCACGGCTTCGCCGGAGATCATCTCCAACAATATCACCATGAACGCAGGTTGGGCAGTCTACGACGGGGGCAGGCTCCGCGACAATTTTATTAGCGGTAATAAACAGGTTGGCCCCAACGTCACTGAACGCGGAATTGGTACCCAAAGCGACCAGTTTTACAGTGTAGATGAGGTGTTCGACCCGAGAACTTCGCCAGTACCAGAGGCGGGGGTGCCACGGGAAAATTTCTAAAACCTCTTGTAGCACCCTGTGCCTCAGCCCAAGTTGCGCGCGACTCGCAAACAACTTTTTTATTGCTTACATTCACCGCTTTATCCACCGCATTAACGTTGACTTATAATTGTCAAGGTTTTTTGCGTTTTCTACATCCCCACGCTGAAGCATGGGGAAACCTTGAAAACAGGGAGTTGGTAAAAAACCTCCGACGAGAGCTACAGTGCATTGCCAGGCACATCACGCAACCTGATTGCTCCGCAAGGAATAACGACAACTCATGAACCGACTCAAAGCCTATCTTGAACTCATCCGATATCCGCTTTTTGCGATTCCGATTGTTGCAACACTCCCTGGCGCGTTCATTGCGAGTGAGGGACACCTCACATGGCGCGTCGCAGCAGCACTTATCATCGCGCTGTGCGGTTACTTCGCTGGGATGATAAAAAACGACTACTTCCACAGGGAAGCAGACGCGCTCACGAACCCAGAGCGGCCGTTGCCCTCGCAGCGGCTGACACCTCGACAGGCACTGGTACCGGCGAGTGTTCTCTACGGGTTGTGTGTCATCGGCGGCTTTTGGCTGAACGTCAAGGCAGGCTTTCTGGTGATGGGCTTAGTTGCAATTTCGCATCTCTACAACGCCATTTTTAAAGCGCGCGGCATCTTGGGCAGCCTCACGTTACCTTTGGGAATTGGGTTGCTGAGCGTCTTCGGGGCACTAGCCGTTAGTGGGGCGGTACCCCGGCTGGTATGGTATGCCTTCGCCGCCACGACGCTTTACGATTTAGGCACCCATATTACAACCACCTTTAAGGACATCTCGCGGGATAAACGGCTCGGTGTCACGACAACACCCCTGCAGCTGGGTATCCATCCGGCATTACTGCTGTCTGCAGTGGCAACGGTGCTCGCTTTTGCGATTGCGTTTCTACCCTATTGGCTTGAACCAATTCAGCAGAAATTCTACGTCGTTTGGGTAATTCTAGGTATCATCGCGACTTTTGCTACCCGCGTGCCACTCTACCGCCAGCCAAATGAGAAAAACGGCTACTTCGCCCTCAAGGGTTCAATGGTGGGTTCTATTCTCTTTTTCCCGTGCCTCGTCGGCGCGCAGGTGTCTATCGTTGTTTCCACGGCAATCATTATACCGCTGCTGTTAGTGACACTCTTTTTGTTAAAAACAACGCGGCAAGAGGTTTGAAGTAGGATTCTAAGGGATATGCAGACGATTGGAAATGTGCCATATTATCTAATAAACAGATTTAGGTATCCTTAACCCCTAAGCGGGGGGAACCTAATCATAGCGAGGCTAATTATTAACAAAATGAAAAATATCGTTTTACTGATTACGGATACGTTCCGCTACGATAATTTGGGCGAGCGGGCTGAACGCCCGATTCGCACACCCATGCTCGATACATTTCAGGCGGAGCGCGCAACTGCTATTGAAAAATTCTATATGAGCAGTTTCCCCACAGTCCCGCATCGCACCGATGTTGCAACCGGCACAGTGGGATGGCCCCACTACCCGTGGCAGCCGATCGATCAGAGCGGTCCCAATCATATTGCGCGGCTCCTGAGTGCACAGGGGTACGCAACGCAACTGATTTGCGATTGCCCACATCTGTTCAATACGCGCTTCCAACACGGATTTGATGCCGCCTTCCAACACCGCGGGCAAGAGGGGGATAAACCGCTACTGCACCACAACGATGAAATCCGAGTTGTGATGCCGGATGAAAAAACGCGACCGCATCCTTCATACCGAGGGCATACCTTGCCCAACACACACCGTTGGACCAACCGTTACTACCAGTATGAAGCAGAGACTTTCTCTGGCAGAACCTCGGAAACTACAATCCGATGGTTGGAGGAGAACTACCGGGCGAGTCCCTTCTTCCTCTGGGTTGATTTCTTCGATCCGCACGAACCTTGGGATCCGCCCGAATACATCGTCAAACGTTATGATGCGGATTATACCGGGCCCCCGATGCTACATCCGAACTACGGTTCGTCAGCACTCTATACTGAAGCAGAGTTGCACAACCTGTGGGCACACTACGCCGGTGAGGCGGAGTTAGTAGACCGGCACATCGGCCGCATTCTTGAGAAGGTAGAAGACCTCGAGTTGTGGGACGATACGCTTGTCGTTGTTATGTCCGACCATGGGATGTCCATCGGGGAACATAGTCGTACTGGCAAATCCAACATTGATGCGGAAGATCCGCGGTACTGGCCTACCTATCCGGAGATTAACCATGAAATGTTCTTAGTTGCAGGCGGCGATGTGCCGAGCGGCCAAAGCCTCGACCTGATTGCGCAACCGATGGACATTATGCCAACGCTCTGTCAACTGGCAGGTGTCACGGTCGAACCGCCGAAACCGTTTGAGGGACGTTCCTTCGCAGATATGCTCTGCAACGGCGATATCCAGCACAGGGAATATGCAGTAACAGGCTGTCACATCAGCGCGCGGGATGGCACTGTACCACGCCGCGCGACAACACCGTTCCTCGTCACCGAACGCTGGGGATACGCCCCTGTCGGCGAATACGGCAACCCTGAACTGTTTGACCTGTCCGTAGATGCGCTTGCAGAGAACAACATCGCTGAGGACAACGTGGAGCTTGTCAGGGAGCTGCATCAGCTCTTTATGGCGCATCTCTTGGAACACAACGCGCCAGACAACTTCTTGGCACTTTGGCAAGATACTCCTTCAGCCGATGGGCGCGGTAAATGGTCGATTGACTATCCGGATGAGTCCGATGAATAGAGCGTCAGGCAAAAGGGCAGCGTGATGTGCTACGCTGCCCTTTACTTTGTAAGCTTAGCGGCTTTTCTATTTCCTGTACCTTGATGTATAATGTATCAACTTGCCAACAGATGCCGCAATGCGTTTGAATAGTGGTAAACTTCTTACTCCGCAAGGAATAACGAAAATATGTTAGAGAATCGTCAACTCATCTTCCTCACCGCTCTCCGCGAGCACTGCCTCCAATTCCTTGGCGACCGCGCCGAACGCTTCCGATTGCGGAGACTCTGGGTGCCCCGCGACGATAGGCACGCCGATGTCGCCCGCAGTGCAAACCTCTGCATCAAGCGGAATCTGTCCCAAGAACGCAACGCCGAACCGCTCACTCATATTTTTACCGCCCTCCGCCCTGAAGATTTCTGTCTTTTCGTTGCAATGCGGGCAGAGGAAATAGCTCATGTTTTCAATGATGCCTAGAATCGGCACGCCGAGGCGTTCAAACATCGCAACACCGCGCCGCACATCCGCGAGGGCAACATCTTGGGGAGTCGTGACAATAACCGCACCCGTGAGTGGAATCGCTTGTGTTAAGGACAAGGCGACATCTCCTGTCCCCGGCGGCAAGTCGATGATAAGATAATCAAGTTCACCCCAATCCACATCGCTGAGAAATTGGCGGATGGCGCTGTGCAACATCGGGCCCCGCCATATCATTGCCTGCTCTTCCGGCACCATAAACCCTATCGACATCAGTTTAATGTCGTGCCGAACGAGCGGCACCAGTTTCCGTTCGGCACTCGTCTTCGGCTTGTCCTGAATCCCCATCATCGTTGGAATGCTGGGACCGTAAGCATCTGCATCCATCAAGCCGACTGCAGCACCAGCATTCGCAAGCGCGATCGCCAGATTGGTAGCGACGGTGGACTTGCCGACACCGCCCTTTCCACTCGCCACCGCGATTTTATACTGCACGTTTGGCAACGTAATGTTCTGTTGTTGCGGTTGCTGCGGTGGGCTCGGTTGTTGCGGTTGCCGCCCGGAAATTTTCGCACCGCTGATAACTTTCAGTTCGGGATGTCCCTTCGTTTCTACATTGGGCTTAGGCTGAGGCTTATTTTCTTCACCTTTTCTAAAAAATCTCATGAGTGTTTATTCTCCTCATGTCTATCGTTTTTTATCTGTCATAATAATACCACAAAGTTGTGCGCGAATGCACGTCGCATTTGGGCGCAGTGGTATATTACCCCTGCAAAGCAGGGGAAACCGATACCATTACGCCGCAAAGCTTGCAAGCCAAAACTTGCTATTCAAAATTTTGTCAAAATCCTGTATAATAACATGAAATTAACGTTAATTCTTGCATGCGCGCCGCATGCTTTCATCCTTTGAGAAAGGCCTCTTTTGGCGAAGCTTGCAGGTTTCCAAAACTTGCTAGTCAAATTTATTGCTCAGTTGTCTCCGACGAGAGCTCCAATTGCACCTTCTTGCTTCAGAGATTTCTCTGCTGAGAGGATACAAAAAATGAACATTCTGATGTTACGTCATTCTGCTGGCTTTGAACATAGCTATCTACCGAACGCCGAAGTTGCGCTAAAACAAATCGGTGCAGAAAACGGCTGGAACGTTGTCACAACCCATCGATGCGAGTTGATTACCGCGGATACCCTTGAAAAACAGGACATCGTCGCCTTCGCAACAACGGGCAATCTGCCGTTTGACGATGCCCAAAAAGAGGCATTGCTGAGTTTTGTCCGCAACGGCAAAGCCTTCTTTGGCATCCACAACGCCACAGATACCTGCTACGATTGGCCCGAATACGGCGAGATGCTAGGCGGTTATTTCGCAGGCCATCCGTGGCACCAAGAGGTGAACGTCATCGTCGAAGATGGCACCCATCCGGCGACACGGATGCTCGGCAGCAGCTTCAAAGTGGTTGATGAAATCTATACCTTCAAAAACTGGGCTCGCAACAAAACGCAGGTGCTGATGCGCTTGGACAACGATTCTATTGATATTTCACGCGGCAATCGGGACGACCACGATTATGCCCTCGGCTGGTGCCATCCCTACGGCAAGGGGCGCGTGATGTATACTGCCCTCGGCCACCCTGACGCGCTTTGGCACCAGCCGTGGTTCCACGAACATATCACCGGGTGCATGAAATGGGCAGCCGGGTTGGAAGAGTAGCGGATAGAGAATCCACACGCTTTTGCGGCGAAGGGTATGTTCCCCCTGCTTTGCAGGGGGTAAAACCTCTCTGCGCCCAAGTTGTGAATTTTAATGAACAACTTTTTGGCGAAGCTTGCAAGCCAAGTTGTGAATGGCCAATGAACAACTTTTTTATTTCTTACATTACTTGCTATTCAAACCCATTTCTTACTTATGCGACGTGCATTTTTATTTCTTACTTATGCGACGTGCATTCTTGTCGTCCCGTTTCCTGATCGAGGTTTCTATTTCCTGTCATTGTAGGGCGAGGGCTCCGTGCCTCAGCCCTATTTCGCTTTTGCGGCGTAATGGTATCAGTTTCCCCTGCTTTGCAGGGGTAATATACCACTGCGCCCATAAGCGACGTGCATTCACTAAAACTAACTGGATATAACTCCCGTCGCCCGCAGAAGCGTTTCCTGCACCAACAATTCATGCAATACAGGCCGGTCGGGCGGTTGTGTCCCCGCAATCGTCGCCAAAAACGCATCCAGTTCCAGTTCATAGAGCCGTTGGCGGCTTTCGCCGGCTATCTCCACAATTTGTTCTCCGCTTGAATAGTTTCCGCTTGCCTGCTCCAAACAGAGCCGAATTGTACGCCCCGGTTCAAAGGGCTCAACGATGATAGCACTCCCTTTAGTGCCGTAAACCTCAAACCGTCGCGCAACCGGTCTCGGCTCTAAAGCAGAGATTGAGATAAACGCCATCGCCTTTTCAAATTCGTAAACGGTCAGCGTATTATCTTTGAAAGGTTCCACTGAACCGCCATCGTTTCGTAGGAAAGCAGTCACTTTTTCTGGTTTTCCCAATAGCCAGAGCACCTGGTCAAGCACGTGTCCGCCGAGATCAAAAAAGATGCCGCCGGTGTGTTGGCTTATCCGCGTGCGCGCCTCGTGCGAGACATTCGTTGACATGTGTGCGCGCACCGAAAACAGAGTGCCCAAAACGCCTGATTTAGCCCAGTCGGCGACCTGTTTAAAGGCGGAGTGATACCGCAGCATGTAGCCCATCTGCACTAACAAGGATTTTTCCTGTGCGGTATTAATGACGCGCTGCCACTGCTCCCAGTTTTCACCGGCGGGTTTGTCGTACCACACGTGTTTGCCGGCGTTCACAATCTCCTCGGTCTGCTCGAGGCTTTCGGCATTGTTACCCTCCGAAGCGACCGCGGCAATTGTTTCATCGCTTAGCATTTCTGCTGAATCCGCAAACCAGTAGACATCCGCGAACGCGCCTTCACCTGCCTGAAGTTTTGCACGCCGTTCGGCATCAGGTTCAAATACCCCCGCAACCTCTACATCGGGATTCACAAGCATCGCCTGCAACTTCCCACGTGCGTGTCCATGCTTAGTTCCGTATTGTGCCATCCGTATTTTCGCCATATATCATAACTCCAAAATTCACAAGTGATTGTTATGCTTATTATATACACATCCAACTGAATGTCAAGGGCTATTTATGCATTGTTAGGGGCATTTCGTTTTCAGAAAATTGCGTACCAAGTTGTGAATTTTAGGGTGATTCCCCGCTTTGCGGGGCATTACCCTAATGAACAACTTTTTTATTTCTTACATTCTCTTCTTGTAGGCTAGGAGCGATGTCCGAATCGCGACGTATCCTATACAAGACAAGAGTTTCTTGACAATTTCACGAGGAAGTATTATAATGTATCCACACTTTACCCTCAGGAGCGTTTTCATGAAACAGGTAGATGGCGGAATCACCGCAGTCCCCGGCGTACGAGCGGCAGGGGTTCATGCCGGCATCAAAGCACCAGATGTCAAAGACGTGGCACTCATCGTGACGGATGCACCCGCGACCGCCGCGGGAGTCTTCACAAAAAATAGTGTTACCGCAGCACCCATTTGGGTATGCCGTCGACATCTCATCCATCGCCGCGCGCAAGCCGTGATTGTCAATAGCGGAAACGCCAACGCCTGCACTGGCGAGGTTGGGATGGCGAACGCACAACGGATGGCATCGCTGACAGCTGAGCAACTCGGCATAACGGGAAACCTCGTTCTCGTCTCCTCCACTGGCGTTATTGGACAGCAATTGCCGATGGACAAAATCGAAAACGGAATTCACATCGCTGCGAGCGCCCTTAGCACCGAAGGCGGAAGCGATGCCGCGGAAGCGATTATGACCACGGATACACACCCCAAAGCTGTCGCTGTTGAGGTGGAGATTGAGGGAGCACCAGTGAGGATTGGCGGGATTGCCAAAGGTTCAGGGATGATAGCACCCAATATGGCGACGATGCTCTCCTACCTCACAACAGATGCCAGAATCAACGCAAAAACGCTCCAGACCGCCTTAACCCGCGTCGTAGATGACACCTATAACTTGTTAACCGTTGACACCGATCAGAGCACAAATGACACGGTGCTTATTCTGGCAACGGGGGGTGCCGCCAACGCGGAAATCGTTGAAGCGAAGGGCGAAAATTACGAGGCATTTTGTGCAGGGCTTCAGTTCGTCTGCACCGAATTAGTAAAGATGCTTGCACGCGATGGGGAAGGGGCAACGAAACTTCTTGAAGTGGTCGTGAAAAGCGCGAAAAACCGAGAGGATGCAGAAAAAGCAGCGCGAGCCGTTGCGGAGTCCCCCCTCGTCAAGACTGCTGTTTTTGCCAACGATGCGAACTGGGGACGCATCATGATGGCACTCGGAAAGTCAGGCGCAGAATTCAACCCGTATCAGGTGGATGTCTGGCTTGCTGATTATCAACTCGTCAAGGACGGGATGGACGCCGGTTACGATGAAGACAAAGCCACCGCCTTGTTTGCGCAAGACCCGGGGCGTATCACTATAGAACTCGGTGCCGGGGATGCAAAGATAACGATGTGGACATGCGATTATTCCTACGATTACATCCGAATTAATGCAGACTATCGCACCTAACGCTACTGTCAGTTGTAGGGAAAGGGAAGGTTGATGTCTACTGACAATCCAATAGCATCGCGCGAATTTTTGGACCCGGTTTTCAAAGAGGTAATGACGTTTAATTTCGCCCAACTTGCCCTTCCTTTTGAGACTCAAGTAGAAGTCAGCCGACTGCCTCGGACGATGGACGCGCTTGTTGTCCTAGAGAAAGCCACCGAGAGGGAAAAAGCCCATGCACAAACGGTTTTCAGTTATTTCCGTGTCTACAATCAGATTGAATTCAAGAGTAAAGCAGATCCGCTAACTCGGGATGGGTATAACCTCATTCGAGGGCGCAGCTACCTTTATCTTGGCGAAAAGAAAATCTCAGCATCTTTAATGACGGTTACAATCATTTCTGCTCGCCAACCGAGGAATGTTTTGTACCACTCTCCTCCTGATGTCAAGTGGGAGTCAGAAGGCAAGGGACATTATAAAAGCACAGATATCTTTCCCGTTAATCTGTTTGTATGCAATGAACTTGAAATCGAATCGAAAAATTATCCACTGCTCCTGTTTGCAGCATCAAAGGAGAAGTTTCGCCAGTTTGTTGAACAAATTATAGGAGAGAACAATATAGCCTACATCTACTATGCTTCGCGTGTTGAACCACAAATCACAAAGGAGGTTTTACAAATGGCTGGGAAACAGAATTTATATGAAAAACAACTCCAGCGAATTGTTGACAGCATGGGGACAGATCTGCTCAAAAAAATGACCCCGGAAGAACGCGTCCGGGGGTTGACGGTTGCGGAACGGTTAACTGGACTGAACTTAGAAGATTTACGCGCCTTAGATGCGAAATCCAAGGCGGAACTCCTGCAGCTGTTGAAACTACCAGACGAAACGCAGGATTAGAGGAGGTTTTACAAATAGCTGGGAAATAGAGTTTATATGAAAAACAACTCCAGCGAATTGTTGACAGCATGGGGACAGATCTGCTCAGAAAAATGACCCCGGAAGAACGCGTCCGCGGGTTGACGGTTGCGGAACGGCTAACTAGACCGAACTTAGAAGATTTACGCGTCTTAGGTGCAAAAGCCAAGAAGGTGCAACAAAACTCGTTGAGGGCATCGTTAAACACGCCAAAAGCCGCGGCGATACAGAAAAAGCAGAACGCCAGGGATGCAAAGATAACGATGTGGACATGCGATTATTCCTACGATTACATCCGAATTAATAAGGAGTAAAAAAAGAATGAGACACACAACGCAAATTAGACTCGCAAATCTAGAAGATTTGCATGCGGTAAGATTAGGCGTTAGGAAGCCCGAAGACGTGCGGCGAGTCACCGTTGAGGATGCACTCGTTGATACCGGTGCAACTCGTCTCTGCTTACCGACATCACTCATTGAACACCTCGGCTTAACGCCAATCAGAAGCATAAACGCGCGAACCTCCGCGGGCATCGTGGAGCGTACCCTCTATTCCGAGGTTGAATATACTCTCTTGGAACGAAGCAGCACCAGCCGGGTAACCGATCTGCCTGAAGGCTCACCAATCCTCATTGGACACATAGTCATGGAAGCACTTGACCTCTGTGTTGACATGAAAAGGGGGCTCATCTACAATCCCGCACACGGGGATGATTGGATCGAAGAACAACTCTCATTTCTCGCAGAACTGAAGGAGCAAAAAAAGAATGAGACACACAACGCAAATCAAACTCGCAAATCTAAGCGATCTGTTTTTGGTACAGGCGGGTGCTATGAATCCCGAAGACGTGCGGCGAGTCACCGTTGAGGATGCACTCGTTGATACCGGCGCAACTCGTCTCTGCTTACCGACATCACTCATTGAACACCTCGGCTTAACGCCAATCAGAAGCATGAACGCGCGAACCGCCGCGGGCATCGTGGAGCGTACCCTCTATTCCGAAGTCGAATATACCATATTGGAGCGAAGTTACTCCATCCGCGTAACAAACCTTCCGGAGGGCTCACCTGTCCTCGTTGGACACATGGTCGTGGAAACACTTGACCTCTGTGTTGACATGAAGAGGGGACTCATCTACAATCCCGCACACGGGGATGATTGGATCGAAGAACAACTCTGAACAAAAAACCGAAAATAAAAAGAGCAGGCACCAGTCGTCTGGTGGGTTCCACCTTGTTCGACTCACCAGACAACTCGGTACGTTTCAACGTTGTTAAAAATATTTGACAAAAATTCAGATTGCTGCTATTTTAATCAAAAATTAATTTGACATTTGCATGAAAATGTGTTAAACTATTTATGCTTTAAGAAAAATGATGCGGGAGTAGCTCAGTGGTAGAGCTCCACCTTGCCAAGGTGGAGGTCGCGAGTTCGAATCTCGTCTCCCGCTTCCTATATTGACAACTTTTCGGTAGGCGTGCTTTCCAAGCACACCCTATTTTGGTGGCGTAGCCAAGTGGTAAGGCCAGAGTCTGCAAAACTCTTATTCGTCGGTTCGATTCCGACCGCCACCTCCATTCCTTCCTTCTCGAACGGGCGGTTAGCTCAGGTGGCTAGAGCGTTTGCTTGACATGCAAGAGGTCACAGGTTCAAGTCCTGTACCGCCCATTTCATATTGTTTTCCTACGCAGGCCGCCAATAAATTGACTTCTATCCCCTACGATTCTTGAAACGCAAAGCCTCTCATGGTACGGTTGTAGTTTTTCAACCGTTCTTCTGAGTTTCTCGCACCGAACTGCACATCAAACCCTTCCACATAGCGGCACAAGCAAAACAAACTCCTTAAACTGACCTCTATACGATTCTTGAAACGAAAAGCCTCTCTATGACGAGATTGAAAGGAGGGAGAACTGACTCCCTCTGGTAACTCCAAAAAGGAGGGTTGACAACGCCATGGTTTTATGATACAATTTCCTAAGCATTTTGAGATGATTCCTGACATTTCCTGAACCGCAGCTTTGATGAAGAACTTGGCAGAAGCCGTGTGAGGAATAGCCTACGTAAAACACTGAAACTTAAACTTTGGAGAAAACTTTATGAAATCCTATAGGCAAATCGTTGAGGAAGCCAAAACGGAAATCCCGGAAGTGACGGTTGCTGACGTGAAAGCCGACCTGGGGGAAGAAAGCGACTTTGTGCTCCTGGATGTCCGCGATGAAGATGAATATCGCGCTGGCTATATCCCCGACGCTGTCCACGTCACACGCGGAATGCTCGAATTTTCCGTTGAGAACTATATCCCCGACCGGAACCAAAAAGTCGTTGTCTACTGTGCGGCAGGGCTACGTTCGCTCCTCGCTGCAAAATCGCTCCGCGAAATGGGATACACCGATACCGTCTCCTTGGCTGGTGGATACCGAGACTGGACAGCCGCAGGTTTCCCAACCGTACAAGATAAACCCATGACGCATGAGCAGCTCGACCGTTATAGTCGGCACTTTATGCTGACTGAAGTCGGCGAACAGGGCCAAGCGAAGCTGCTTGGTGCCAAGGTTTTGCTCGTCGGTGCAGGCGGCTTAGGCTCACCCGCCGGTGTCTACCTCGGTGCCGCGGGCGTTGGACACCTCGGTATCATTGATTCCGATGTTGTGGAGCTAAGCAACTTGCAACGTCAGATTCTCCACCGCACCGAAGCCGTCGGCACACCCAAAGTCCAGTCCGCGACAACCACGATTAAATCGCTCAACCCGGACGTTGAAATCACGCCGTATAACCTCCGCTTGACTGCCGACAACGTTGAGGAAATCTTCGCTGAATATGACGTGATTGTGGATGGGTGCGACAACTTTGCCACCCGCTACCTGGTCAACGATGCCGCGGTCTTCATGGAGAAACCCATCGTCCACGGCAGTATCTTCCAATTTGAGGGGCAAGTCTCCCTCTTTAAACCGAATGAAGGCCCTTGCTACCGGTGCATGTACCCCACACCGCCCCCACCGGGAATGGTGCCCAGCTGAAATGAGGCAGGTGTCCTGGGCGTGCTCCCAGGCGTAATCGGTGTCATGATGGCAACTGAGGCTATTAAGTACATTATCGGCATCGGCGAACCGCTCATCGGCAGGTTGATTCTCTACGAGGCTCTCGGTATGAAGTACCGTGAAGTGAAAATTTATAGAGATGAAAGTTGCCCGATTTGTGGCGAAAACCCGACTATTACCCAACTCATTGACGATTACGATGCAGCGGCGGAGAATCCTGAAATCTTCGCACCGGCTGCGGACTAACATGCTGTAAGCGGGCTTGGAAAGCACGCCTACAAAAAGATAGGAGAAATCATAATGTTACCTTGTCCAGATTGCAACAACCCGCTCACGCAATTCCCGATCGAACACGACGATATAGCTCTCGTCAGTTGTGATGGCTGTTATGGTGCCTGGCTTGTCTACCCCGGCGATGACGTGGAGCGCGTAGACAACGTCACCTTCGATGAACTCGTGGAGGCTTACGGTACCGAATACCCCATCGATGTTGATGCGAGCACGGTGGAACTCCCTGAGCCTGTTGAGGAAGCATTGATGTAGATAGGGGCGAGGTTGTCTCGCCCGCCTTAACTGAAAAGGAATTTAACAGCACTGTGAACTCCGAGCAGGCAACATCCAGCGCGACAACAGCACCACATGCGCGGTTTGATACCGTCACAAAGCGCGTCGTTCAGAGACATCCGGCAGCGTTTGTCCGGAACCTCCTCGCGCTCGAGAACGCTGAGGAGATCGAAGTCATTGAAACCGAGCAGCTCACACTCAGGACACACCGCGCAGACAGCTTCTTCCGAGTGAAAATAGATGGCAACAGCGTCATTGTGCATTGTGAATTTCAGACGCACGATAGTAAAGACAACCCTATGCCCTTCCGCATGGTAGGCTACATAGGCAGAGGGATTGAGTTGCACAGACTGCCCATCTATTCCTATGTCATTTACTTGCATCCACGCGCAGGCCGCGCCGACCCGGGGGAATATAGGCAAGACATAGCGGGGCATAACATCTTCGTTCAATACCAAGTGATTCGCCTCAGTGAGATGGAGGGGCAAGCCATCCTTGATGCAAAGCAGGAAGGATTAATTTGCTTTGCATCGTTGATGAAACCTCCCGCAGACATGGATGCCCCGCAGTGGCTCCGGCAATGTGTTGAGGCTGTCGAAACCATCACGCAAGATGCCTCGCGCAAGGATGAGTATCTCGCAGAATTGGCTGTGCTTGCGGGATTAGCTTACGAATCGCAAACCATTCGTGATTTCATAGTGGAGGAAATCATGCACGAATCATCTATTATCCAATACTTTACGGAACAAGCAACAGAAAAAGGAATTGAGCAAGGCCGCCAACAAGGAATTGAGCAAGGGCTGCAACAAGGGCTGCAACAAGGCCGCCAAGAAGGCCGCCAAGAAGGCCGCCAAGAAGGCCGCCAAGAAGGCCGCCAAGAAGGCGTACACGAGAGCACCGTCGAAGCCATCGTTGAAGCACTGGAGATTCGTTTTCAACCCAAAGTGGCGCGAGTGTTAAAGTCCTCCCTTGAGGCGATTGACGATTTACAGCACCTCAAAAGGTTACGACGCGAGGCGTGGCAGGCACCTACCCTTGAAGAATTCATGCTTTTGGTTGGAGACGAAACCTAAGCCCTGGCTAACGCTCTTTCGTTTTGCCGTATGAGGGAGCTCCGCATCCCGACTCACCGGCCATTCGTGATTTCATACTGGAGGAAATCATGCACGAATCATCTATTATCCAATACTTTACGGAACAAGCAACAGAAAAAGGAATTCAACAGGGAATTGAGCAATGCCGCCAACAAGGCGAGAGAAAGGGCACCGTCGAAGCCATCGTTGAAGTGCTGGAGATTCGTTTTCAACTTCGACCCAAAGTGGCGCGGCTGTTAGAGCCCTATCTTGAGACTATTGACGATTTGCAGCACCTCAAACGGTTACGACGCAAGGCAATGCGGGCATCTACCCTCGAAGAATTCATGGTTTGGGCTGGAGACGAAATCTAAGCCCTGGCTAACGCTATTTCGTTATCCCGTAGGCTTGAAAAGGAATTTAACAGCACTGTGAACTCCGAGCAGGCAACAGCCAGCGCGACAACAGCACCACATGCGCGGTTTGATACCGTCACAAAGCGCGTCGTTCAGAGACATCCGGCAGCGTTTGTCCGGAACCTCCTCGCGCTCAAGAACGCTGAGGAGATCGAAGTCATTGAAACCGAGCAGCTCACACTCAGAACGCACCGCGCAGACAGCTTCTTCCGCGTGAAAATAGATGGCAAAAGCGTCATTGTGCATTGTGAATTTCAGACGCACGATAGTAAAGACAACCCTATGCCTTTCCGCATGGTAGGCTACATAGGCAGAGGGATTGAGTTGCACAGACTGCCCATCTATTCCTATGTCATTTACTTGCATCCACGCGCAGGCCGCGCCGACCCGGGGGAATATAGGCAAGACATAGCGGGGCATAACATCTTCGTTCAATACCAAGTGATTCGCCTCAGTGAGATGGAGGGGCAAGCCATCCTTGATGCAA
The DNA here is from genome assembly GCA_958295855.1 of uncultured Poribacteria bacterium. Lineage (GTDB taxonomy): Bacteria > Poribacteria > WGA-4E > WGA-4E > WGA-3G > CATQHH01. The sequence goes on from OY282383.1 coordinate 5,322,164, forward strand.
AGCAGGAAGGACTCATTTGCTTTGCATCGTTGATGAAACCGCCCGCAGACATGGATGCCCCGCAGTGGCTCCGGCAATGTGTTGAGGCTGTCGAAACCATCACGCAAGATGCCTCGCGCAAGGATGAGTATCTCGCAGAATTGGCTGTGCTTGCGGGATTAGTTTACGAATCGCAAACCATACGTGATTTCATAGTGGAGGAAATCATGCACGAATCATCTATTATCCAATACTTTACAGGACAAGCAACAGAAAAAGGAATTGAGCAAGGCCGACAACAAGGAATTGAGCAAGGCCGACAACAAGGAATTGAGCAAGGGCTGCAACAAGGGCTGCAACAAGGCCGCCAAGAAGGCCGCCAAGAAGGCCGCCAAGAAGGCCGCCAAGAAGGCCGCCAAGAAGGCCGCCAAGAAGGCCGCCAAGAAGGCCGCCAAGAAGGCGCACACGAGAGCACCGTCGAAGCCATCGTTGAAGCACTCGAGATTCGTTTTCAACCCGAAGTCGCGCAACTGTTAAAGCCATCCCTCGAGGCGATTGACGATTTACAGCACCTCAAACGCTTACGACGCGAGGCACTGCAGACACCTACCCTCGAAGAATTCGTGCTTTTGGCTGCCAACGAAACCTAAGCCCTGGCTAACGCTCTTTCGTTTTGCCGTATGAGGGAGCTCCGCATCCCGCCTCACCGGCCATTCGCGATTTCATAGTGGAGGAAATCATGCACGAATCATCTATTATCCAATACTTTACAGAGCAAGCAACAGAAAAAGGAATTCAACAGGGAATTGAGCAATGCCGCCAACAAGGCGCACGCGAGAGCACCGTCGAAGCCATCGTTGAAGCACTGGAGATTCGTTTTCAACTTCAACCCAAAGTGGCGCGGCTGTTAGAGCCCTATCTTGAGACTATTGACGATTTGCAGCACCTCAAACGGTTACGACGCAAGGCAATGCGGGCATCTACCCTCGAAGAATTCATGGTTTGGGCTGGAGACGAAATCTAAGCCCTGGCTAACGCTATTTCGTTATCCCGTAGGCTTGAAAAGGAATTTAACAGCACTGTGAACTCCGAGCAGGCAACATCCAAGGCGACAACAGCACCACATGCGCGGTTTGATACCGTCACAAAGCGCGTCGTTCAGAGACATCCGGCAGCGTTTGTCCGGAACCTCCTCGCGCTCAAGAACGCTGAGGAGATCGAAGTCATTGAAACCGAGCAGCTCACACTCAGAACGCACCGCGCAGACAGCTTCTTCCGCGTGAAAATAGATGGCAAAAGCGTCATTGTGCATTGTGAATTTCAGACGCACGATAGTAAAGACAACCCTATGCCTTTCCGCATGGTAGGCTACATAGGCAGAGGGATTGAGTTGCACAGACTGCCCATCTATTCCTATGTCATTTACTTGCATCCACGCGCAGGCCGCGCCGACCCGGGGGAATATAGGCAAGACATAGCGGGGCATAACATCTTCGTTCAATACCAAGTGATTCGCCTCAGTGAGATGGAGGGGCAAGCCATCCTTGATGCAAAGCAGGAAGGACTCATTTGCTTTGCATCGTTGATGAAACCGCCCGCGGACATGGATGCCCCGCAGTGGCTCCGGCAATGCGTTGAGGCTGTCGAAACCATCACGCAAGATGCCTCGCGCAAAGATGAGTATCTCGCAGAATTGGCTGTGCTTGCGGGATTAGCTTACGAATCGCAAACCATACGTGATTTCATAGTGGAGGAAATCATGCACGAATCATCTATTATCCAATACTTTACAGAACAAGCAACAGAAAAAGGAATTGAGCAAGGGCTGCAACAAGGAATTGAGCAAGGGCTGCAACAAGGAATTGAGCAAGGGCTGCAACAAGGAATTGAGCAAGGGCTGCAACAAGGAATTGAGCAAGGGCTGCAACAAGGAATTGAGCAAGGGCTGCAACAAGGGCTGCAACAAGGCGAGAGAAAGAGCACCGTCGAAGCCATCGTTGAAGCACTGGAGGTTCGATTTCAATCCGAAGTCGCGCGGCTGTTAAAGCCCTCCCTCGAGGCGATTGACGATTTACAGCACCTCAAACGGTTACGACGCGAGGCGCTGCATGCTCCTACCCTCGAAGAATTCGTGCTTTTGGCTGCCAACGAAACCTAAGCCCTGGCTAACGCTATTTCGTTTTGCCGTCGGAGGGAGCTCCGCATCCCGACTCACCGGTCATTCGCGATTTCATAGTGGAGGAAATCATGCACGAATCATCTATTATCCAATACTTTATTGAGCAAAGCGAGAGAGAGAGCACCGTCGAAGCCATCGTTGAAGCACTGGAGATTCGTTTTCAACTTCAACCCAAAGTGGCGCGAGTGTTAAAGTCCTCCCTTGAGGCGATTGACGATTTACAGCACCTCAAACGGTTACGACGCGAGGCGTGGCAGGCTCCTACTCTAGAAGAATTCATGCTTTTGGTTGGAGACGAAACCTAAGCCCTAGCTAACGCTCTTTCGTTTTGCCGTATGAGGGAACTCCGCATCCCGCCTCACCGGCCATTCGTGATTTCATAGTGGAGGAAATCATGCACGAATCATCTATTATCCAATACTTTACAGAAAAAGCAACAAAAAAAGGAATTGAGCAAGGGCTGCAACAAGGGCTGCAACAAGGGCTGCAACAAGGGCTGCAACAAGGCGCACGCGAGAGCACCGTCGAAGCCATCGTTGAAGCACTGGAGGTTCGATTTCAACCCGAAGTCGTGCAACTGTTAAAGTCCTCCCTCGAGGCGATTGACGATTTACAGCACCTCAAACGCTTACGACGCGAGACACTGCATGCACCTACCCTCGAAGAATTCATGCTTTTGGTTGCAAACCCTCCCCCTTAGCCCTGTAAGGGCGAAAGGTGTCTAATAAAAACCCCAAATTAAGGGGAGACACGGATGACACGGAGAAACGCGGAGAAGAGTGACCCTCTTAAAATCCTCGTACTCCGCGGCATCTGTCTCATCCGTGATTGCCAACAGCCTTTTATGGAATTACCGAACTCTTTTTTACCTTAACGCACATAAACAGGAGACCGCCTCATGTCTAAAAAACCGATCCATCATTATGAACACCCAGATAAACTTACGAACAACCCAACGCAAGAACTCAGCGGCTTCGCCGAAGACGAGGAAAATGCACCAACCCGTTATCCGCGCGATACTGCACTAGATCCACAACTCGTCTGGAAAGGCAAAGACCGGCAGAATGATACCGACCTCGAGGTGCAAGCCCTCCCTATCTATACCCAGGAACATATCCAACCACAAGCCATCATCGAAACACTCCGCGCACAAAAACAGAAGGAAACAGATCAGATCGAGATGCTCTTTGATGGGTTCAACGAACTTGACTTCAGCCAGAAAATTGAGTTCTACCAACACGAACAGAATTGGCACAACCGCTTTATCCTGGGCGATTCGCTCACCGTGATGAACTCCCTCGCCGAAAAGGAGCAACTCAAAAGCGGCGTGCAGATGATCTACTTTGACCCGCCGTACGGGATTAAGTTCAGTAGCAACTGGCAGGTCAGCACCCGAAAACGCGATGTCAGCGATACGAAAGCAGAAGACGTTACACCCCAACCTGAACAGGTTAAAGCCTTCCGCGATACATGGGAACTCGGCATCCATTCCTATCTTGCTTATCTCCGCGACCGCCTCACCGTGGCGTACGAACTGCTCGCGGATAGCGGCAGCATTTTTGTCCAAATTAGCGATGAGAACGTTCACCGTGTCCGATGCGTGTTAGATGAGGTATTTGGAGATACCAATTTCGTTTCTACAATCACATGGGCCCGTACCAATATGACCTCTTCAACTTCCCTCGCGTCAGTATCAGATTATCTCTTATGGTATGCGAAAGACAAGAAGCAGATGAAGTATCGGCAACTGTGGATAACGTGGGATGAACGCGTTCCTGACCCCCTCCTCAAATCTTATACACAAGTTGAATTAAAGGACGGAACGCGGCGTGGAATGACGCGGGAGGAACAAGAAAAACCCGGGCTGTTACCTCCAGGAAGTAGGAGGTTTATAAATCTTTCAGTGTCATCACAGAATCCAAGCGGTTATGCTGATCAATATGAATTTCAAGGGAAAAATTTTACTCCTCCAAGTTCTAGAACTTGGAGCGCAAGTTGCGAAGGATTGAATCGGCTTGCAAAACAGGAAAGGCTTATTGGTACAAAAAATGCTCTGCGCTATATCCGATATGCAATTGATTCTCTTGGGAACTCTATTACTAACTTGTGGACAGATACGGCAGGCGGGCGTTCTGGGAGAACGTACGTTGTAGAGACTCACCCTAAGGTCATCCAACGGTGTCTGCTGATGACAACTGACCCGGGCGATCTTGTCCTGGATCCGACGTGTGGTAGTGGTACTACCGCTTATCTTGCGGAACAGTGGGGCAGACGTTGGATAACGGTAGATACGTCCCGCGTCGCACTTGCGTTGGCGCGCACCCGTCTTATGTCTGCCAAATATCCCTATTATCGCCTTGAAGATGCTGATGACATCAAGAAGGGGTTTGCCTACAAAACGGCTCCGGATATCAGTCTCTCAGACATGACAGGTAACACAGAGATTGACGATATTCATGCCGAATATGGAGAAAAGCTAGAGCCTCTCCGTGCCGAAATGAACCGTCTTATTGAGCACAATTGGGAAGAATGGGAGGTCCCAACAGAAACCGACCCGGCATGGAATGCGGAATCCCAGAAACTGCATCGCCAGTGGCTCGCTCTCAAGCGCGAACGCCAACTTGCAATGGATGCCTCTACCGCGCGGCGCGCGAAAAGCGAAACCCTCTACGATCAGCCGTATGAAGACAAAAAACGGATTCGCGTGACCGGGCCCTTCACAGTGGAGAGTCTATCGCCGCATATCGCCCTCGATGCTTCTGATACTGAACGTGCTGTTCCAACATCTGCTCTGTCGGATACCGCGCAAGATTACCATAAATATATTGTTGAACATCTGAAAACTGCGGGTGTGCAGACTCGCCTTAAGTCGCAGCGCATCACCTTCGACTGGCTGGAGGAATTCCCCGGTGAGTGGCTCCATGCCGAGGGCGTACGGACTGACGAGCAGGACAATACACAGCGTATCGCTATTAGCATTGGCCCGGCGTATGACACCCTCGGGAGTCAGTGGATAAGTGAGGCTGCCAAAGAAGCCGTGCGCCGGACGCTCAAATTCGATCTGCTTATTGTTGTAGGTATCAACTTTGAAGGTTACATCGCCAATGAGGACATGCGAATGGGCAGCCTCACGATTCTTCCTGTCAAGATGGGCCCAGAACTCATGGTGCGTGAGCTCAAAAACACGGGTGAGGGTAACTTGTTCATGGTGTTCGGGGAGCCGGATGTGAAGATTGAGACGCATAAAGATGGCATGCTCTCTGTGAAACTCTTGGGTGTAGATGTCTACGATCCGAAGCAGGGGTTAATCCGTTCGGCGATGCCTGATGATATTGCGTGCTGGTTCATTGACACTGCCTACAACGGTGAGGCGTTTTTTGTGCGGCATGCGTATTTCACGGGTGAGGGTGAGCCGTATAAGCAGCTGCAGCGAGCGTTGCATTCAGAGATCGACGTGGAGGCGTGGGAGGCACTGTATCGGACAGAGAGTCTTCCGTTTGTGAAGCCTGCTTCTGGCAAGATTGCGGTGAAGGTCATCAACCACTATGGGGATGAGGTGCTGAAGGAGTATAAGGTGTAGGGGGTGCTTGTTTGACAAAATATTTAGACACCCCTCGGCATCGTGGATTTCGTTTGCACTTTCTCGTTAAAAGGTTTATAATGGAGATAGCACGGAGGTAGGAAAAATGATTACGCACATACGGATGAAGAATTTCAAATCGTGGAAGGATAGCGGTGAGGTGAAGCTGGCACCGTTGACTGGCTTTTTTGGGACGAATAGTTCCGGGAAGAGCAGCCTGTTGCAGATGCTGTTATTGCTAAAACAGACAGCGGAGCGTTCTGATTTAGAGGAAGTTATCTTCTTCGGGGACAGAAATTCTCTTGTCAACCTCGGCAGTTTCCGCGAGGTGATTCATGGACATAGCTCGGGAGCATCTCTTGAATTTGAATTGGGATGCCGACTTACTCACCCGCCCTCGATCTATAACATTCCGGAAGATGGTTCTCCATGGGAGCCGATAATACAGCCATTCACTTTTAATAGTTTTATCCGATTTGAAAACAGCCAATCAATAGTTGAAAGTCTCAGTTACCGTTTAGTTCCTAGGACTTCTGCGGATATAATATATGAAAAAGGCTTTGTATTCTTCCCATTGTACTATGACGAAGAGAGAGACCGACGCAAGATAAAACTGGACACCTGCTATGGAAAAACTTCGGATGCGCCCGGAGTTTCAAAGAGCGTAAAGTTTTTAAGTAAATTCTCATCAGCGTTTGAAGAACTGTTTTCTCACGTCTACTACCTTGGTCCAACGCGGGTGGATTCGCGACGACACTATGGTTGGGAAGGAGCGCATCCTGCACATATCAGGCAGTGGGGCGATCAAACAATTGACGCACTTCTCTCGGCACGCGTACGAGATTTGAAAACCTCGCATGAAGAAGAAGAAGTTCCCATTGAGCAAAGAGTTTCATATTGGCTGCAAGAGATGGATCTCGCGCATTCGTTTTCGCTTGATTGGATAGATGCACAGGGCAGCAAGACCTATGAGGTTCGCATCCAAAAAACATCGTCCAGTCCACCGGTGACATTAGTCGACATGGGATACGGATTAACTCAGTTCTTACCCGTGCTGGTTCTGTGTTACTATGTACCAGAGGGTTCAACCCTGATTTTGGAACAGCCCGGCATCCACCTCCATCCGAAGGTTCAAGCCCAACTTGCAGACCTGCTGATAGAGATTGTCAACGAACGGAACCTCCGGATTCTGATAGAGAGCCATAGCGAGCACCTGCTAAATCGGTTGCAACGGCGCATCGCGGAAGAAAAGATGTCCGCAGATGACACAGCCCTCTATTTTTGCCGTAACGACAAAGGCTTTTCTGAAATCGAACGGCTAAAACTAGATGAATTCGGCAACATCGCGAACTGGCCAGAAAACTTCTTTGGCGACGAGATGGGCGACCTGTTTGCAATGACCCAAGCACAAATGGAACGCCAAAAGAGAACGGAGGGCTAATGAACGCTGTTATCGTGGATACGAACGTCATCATAGCCGCAAATGGCAGGGCGGAGCATGCCTCACCTGACTGTGTAGCACGCTGTCAGCAGCGGCTTGAACAGATTCGCTCTCAATCAGAAACGTCGCTTGTTGATGATGACTGGCGAATTCTTAACGAGTACAAAAAACATGTGGATTTAAAAACCCGAAAGGGCATCGGAGATCTTTTTGTAAAAAGGCTGCTGCAAAATAGGCGGAATCCGAGGGTTTGTACAATGGTGCAGATCACCCCGTTGGCAGGAAATGGTACCGATTTTGACGAGTTCCCCGCCGCCGAAGCACTAAGTGATTTTGACCCGGCCGATAGAAAATTTATTGCCGTTGCCATCGCGTACCGGTGCAAGTTTGCGCAAAATGCAACTATCTTGCAGGCATTAGATAGAAAATGGGAGGAATTCCAAGAAGCATTTCAGCAGGAAGAAGTGCATATTGAGTTTCTTTGCCCGCTTGAGCACGATGCATAAAAAACTGAACAAAATACCTGTTTTTTTACTAACTTTACGAATTGTATGTTACCCCGTTTTGCGGGGAAGCATACCACAAAGGAGAAACACTAATGGCATACCACGCCAAACTCCAAATTCCTTATGCGCCAACAGAAACGACAGATTTATACCCGGAATCCGATGGGAAACCGATGGCGGAAACCGACCTCCATATCCACTGGATAATCTGGATGCGGGAGGCACTCAAGGCACATTTCGCGCAGATGCCGGATGTCTATCTCTCAGGCAATATTATGATGTATGATGTAGAGGGCCCCCACCGCAAAAGCGTTTCGCCCGATATTCTCGTCACTTTCGGAATTGGCAGGAAATTCCGCCGCACGTATAAGGTGTGGGAAGAGGGAAAGCCGCCGGACTTCGTGATGGAGTTTTCGAGCAAAAGCACCTTTCGCAATGACTTAGATGGGAAGATGGCTCTCTACGCTGCCATGGGCATTGCCGAGTATTTCCTCTATGATGCGGACAGACGCTATTTGTCGGTGCCGCTGATGGGGTTTCGCCTCGTTGATGGAGCGTATGTTGAGATTTCACCAGATGCTGAGGGCGGTATCTCTTCAGCGGTATTAGGTTTAGACTTCCATTTGTTGGATGATGGGCTTAGGCTTTATGCCCCGGGGGTGGGGCAGTGGCTACAGACTCCTGCAGAGCGTGCCGAACGGGAAACTGAAGCGCGACTGAAGGCGGAAGCGGAAGTCGCACGCCTCCGAGCGGAACTCGCACGCTTGAAAGAACGCCTGTAACGCCAAGTTGTGAGTGACTAGCGAGAGAACTTCGTCACGCATTGAATGCACGTCGCATTTGGGCGCAGTGGTATATTACCCCTGCAAAGCAGGGGAAACCGATACCATTACGCCGCAAAAATGCGTGACTAACTCTCCTTTTTTATTTCTTACATTAGCTTTAGTCTTGTAAAAGTGATTAACAGATAGGAAATACACATAATGTCAAAAGTTACCATAGAAAATCCAGTCATCAACAGTCCTTTTGCGGAGCCGCAGCGGCACTTCAAATTCAATGCACGCGGTATCACTGAAGAGATCGCTGATGGCAGGCGCAGCAGTGAATACTTCATGCCCTTCCCAAAACCGAAAAAACAGTCGGGGGACGCACAGATACAATTTGAAATGCCAACTCGGGATCTTCGAGAGGCAAATGCGTTTATCAACAGTGTGCGTACGCAAATAACGGCTTGGCGCAACAGCGGCTACCCCGGTGTAACCCCAACGACGAGACGGCTCCTTGTGCATTGGAATAACCCTGAAAACGAACCTCGCCTTTTTTTCTGTCAACGCGAGGCCGTGGAAACCGCTATCTATCTTAACGAGTGTGAGAACAAACAGCGGCACGATTCATTCCACAAACAGCTTGTGGAAGCGAACGCCGAGGCAAATCCGGATCTCTTCCGAATCGCTTTCAAAATGGCGACAGGGAGCGGTAAAACGGTCGTGATGGCAATGCTCATCGTGTATCATACGCTGAACAAAATCGCCAACCCTCGAAGCACGCTTTTCGCCGATGCATTTCTGATTGTTGCCCCCGGCGTAACAATTCGAGACCGGCTTCAGGTGCTCCGTCCAGAGGAACCGGAAAACGACTATCAGAAAATGAAACTCATTCCGCCCGGGGACTATGATTCACTCTGTCAGGCGAAAATCGTTATCACGAACTATCACGCCTTCCAGTGCCGAAAAAAGGAGGAGTTGAGCCGAATAGGTGAAAAAGTTCTCGGTGAGGGTGCGAAAAACTTCAGAGAAACGCCGGAGGAGATGGTGGCACGCGTCTGCCGAGGGCTCGGCAGGAAGAAAAATATCATTGTGCTGAACGATGAGGCGCATCACTGCTATCGTCCGAAGAAAGAGAAAAAATCTAAATCAACGGTAGATGAGGCGCGTTTGTGGATAAACGGGCTTGAAGCCGTGAAAGCGAAACTCGGCATAAAGCACGTCTACGACCTATCTGCTACGCCGTTCTTTCTGAAAAATTCAGGCTATTCAACCACTACGCCGAGTGGAAAGAAACTCATAGAGGGTGTGCTGTTTCCGTGGGTAGTCTCGGATTTTGCATTAATAGACGCAATTGAATGCGGTATTGCTAAGGTGCCTCGCGTGCCAGTGGCTGATGATACAATGAGAGGCGACCCGATTTATCGCCGCCTCTGGGATACCGTTCGCCCTAAACTCACCAAAATAGCCTCTGGCGGTGAACCGCAGCTGCCCCAGGAGCTGGAGACTGCGCTCCAAAGCCTTTATAGCAATTATGAGAAGGCGTACGACCTGTGGCAGAAAGAACCACACGGCTTGACTCCGCCTGTCATGATTGTCGTTTGCAATAACACAAAGGTCTCTAAGCTTGCTTACGAATGGATTTCCGGTTGGGAGAAAGAAACGGATGATGGAAATAAAGTCGTTGTCAAAGGGAGACTTCCGATCTTCAGCAATGAGGAGAACGGTGGGTGGTGTGATACGCTGAACACGCTTCTCATCGATAGCAAGCAGTTGGAATCTGGCGAGGCACTGACAGACACATTCAGACGCGCCGCCCGAACTCAGATTGAACAGTTCAGACGTAAGCTGAACGTGGAGAAAGTTACAGATGCGGAGCTGTTGCGTGAAGTGATGAACACCGTCGGCAAACGCGGCAAACTCGGTGAGCAGATTAAGTGTGTCGTTTCCGTATCCATGCTAAGCGAAGGGTGGGATGCGAAGCGGGTGACGCATATCCTTGGTGTCCGCGCGTTTAGTACGCAGCTGCTCTGCGAACAGGTTGTCGGCAGAGGCTTGCGCCGCTCCAGTCATGATGTGGAACAGACAACTGTTGATGTCAACGGAAAACAGATAGCGTTGGAAACGTTTCCACCGGAATATGCTGAAGTCTACGGCGTTCCGTTCTCATTTATCCCTGCAACAGGCAGCGGGAGAACGATACGTCCGCGTCCCGTGACAGAAGTGGCAGCTCTCCCTGAACGAAAAGCGGCATGTGAAATTCACTTTCCGAGAGTCGCTGGGTACCGCCGCCACCTACCCCCTGACAAGATTGATGCGATTTTCACGGATAACTCGCATTATCAACTCTCCACGGCAGAGGTTCCGTCCGCTGTAGAAATGGAGGACCTGTTAGGCGAAAGCACAATAGACAAACTCTATGATAAGAAGGAGCGCGTTCAGCACATCGAGTTTTCTCTCGCCAAAACGGTCATGGATACTTATCTTTGTGATAACAGTGGCGATGCGAGGTGGTGGCTTTTCCCGCAGGTGCTTCGTATCACGCGCCGATGGATGAAGGAATGCGTTACCTATAAAGATAACACACATCCCCAGTTTTTTCGGATTGGCGAAATAGAGCGGAAGGCGGCACATCGGATTCACGCAGGGATTCTCAGGGCAGAGCAACACGCCCAAAACAGTCATGCTGAAAACGATGCCCCACCGAAGACATTCCTCCCAATTTTCCGCAGCAAACAGCACACGGGTTCGACAGAAGGCACTGCGTTTGAGACGACGCAGCCGACGTGGGAAACGCATCCGGAGAAATGCCATATCTCGCATGTTGTTGCGGATACAGATTCGTGGGAGCAGAAAACCGCGCAGGCACTCGAGCAAATGGACGAAGTTGTTGCCTACGTCAAAAACCACAACCTGGGTTTCACAATTCCGTATGTCAACCACAACGGAGAGAGCCGGCAGTATGTTCCGGACTTCATCGCTCGCATCCGAAAACAGGATGGGAACGCTGAGGATAACATTGTGAATTTGATTCTTGAAACTTCTGGTAGAGGGCGCGAAGATAAGGTGCAGAAGGTAGACACCGTCAAAAACATGTGGGTGCCGGCCGTGAACAACTATGGCGAGTTGGGAGAGTGGACATTTCTTGAAATCACCGATCCGTGGAATATTCAGAACACTATCCGTGAGCGAATGTAAACCTTGCGTCAGAAACCTCGCCTTTTCTCCGCAAGGCATAACGAAAAAACGAATATGCGTCGTAATTATCAGCTCTTTATACTCCTTTTTCCAGTTGTCTTTTGGCTTGTCTGCTTCTTTCTGCTTCCGCTGGTGTCAGTGTTTATTTATAGCTTTCTGGAGCGCGGCACGTACGGCGGCGTGCGATGGAACATCACACCGGAAAACTACGAACGTCTGTTTGATAGATTGTACCTCGGCATACTCTGGCGTTCGGTGTCAACAGCGTTAATCTGTACCTCAGTCTGCCTACTACTCGGCTATCCGTTCGCCTACTATCTGGCACGCTACCAACCGAAATGGCGAAATGTGCTATTGCTGTTGGTGGTGGTGCCGTTCTGGACAAACTTCCTGATTCGCACATACGCCTGGATACTGATTTTGCGCACAAAGGGGCTTTTGAACAGCCTCTTGGCAACACTCATTCCGAATTTTCACCCCTTGGAATTGCTGAATACGCCACTCGCCGTGCAGATTGGACTAGTTTATGGGTACCTGCCGTTTATGATACTCCCGTTATATGCTGCATTAGAGCAGTTGGACATGTCGCTTATCGAAGCGGCACAGGATTTGGGTGCGTCGCCGCGCCGTGCCTTTTGGCATGTAACGGTGCCGCTGAGTCTCCCCGGCATCCTCGCCGGGTCGATGTTGGTTTTTATCCCGACGGTGGGCGCGTTTCTCACACCAGACCTGCTTGGTGGCGGTAAGGTGAGTTATATCGGCAACGTCGTGGAACGGCAATTCAAAAGCGCGAGAGATTGGCCCTTCGGTTCTGCGCTCTCATTTATGCTCATGGGCATAGTCCTCGTCGGCACTGTGCTGTATTTCCGCGCTTTACAAGGCAGCGAAGAATCACACGCGTCCTAATCTATATGACAGAATTCAGTAGGCGCGATCTCCGAATTCGGTAGGCGCGCTCTCCGAATCGCGACAATCAGAGGACTCTTATGTAAACCTTGCGTCAGAAACCTCCGACGAGCCAAGTTATATAAAAAAGGTCAGTGCGTTGTTCGATCTCTCTTGCATTCTCAATTCTCCGCAAGGAATGACGAAAAAACATTCGGTAGGCGCGCTCTCCGAACCGCGACAATCAGAGGACTCTTATGTAAACCTTGCGTCAGAAACCTCCGACGAGATCTATAGTGCAGTGCCAGACCTATCTTGCATTCTCAATACTCCGCAAGGAATGACGAAAAAACAAAATGAAACGTTTTTTTGAAATTAACGTCGCCATCGTTTTTCTTTTCCTCTACCTTCCTATCTTGGCAGTTGTCGCGTTCTCATTCAACAGCGGTGAACAAACAGCCGTTTGGAAAGGTTTCACGCTCAGTTGGTATACAAAACTGTTTGAGGACGCTGCCCTGTGGCGTGCATGTAGAAATAGCTTGATGGTGGCAGGCGTTGCAACGTTCATTGCCACCGTTGTAGGTACGGCTGCCGCGCTCGCCATAGAACGATACAGGTTCCGGTTGCGTACTGCCCTCGTGCGAGGCCTCTATCTCCCGATTATCATGCCAGACATCGTGTTAGGGATTGCGTTGTTGACATTCTACGTGCAAGTACGCGTGCCACTCGGCCTAGCATCAGTGATTATTGCACACGGCGTTTTCAATATTGCTTACGTCACAATCGTTGTTAGGGCACGTTTACAAGGATACGATAACACCTTGGAGGCGGCAGCACTAGACCTTGGGGCAAACGAGTGGCAGACGTTTTGGCGGATAACACTGCCGCTTATTGCACCGGGAATTATTGGCGGTGCTTTGCTCGCTTTCACGCTCTCAATAGACGACTTTGTCATCACCTTTTTTACCGCAGGCGTAGGTTACACGACACTGTCGGTGCATATCTATTCGCTCCTCAAGTTCGGCATCACCCCGAAGATTAACGCCATCTCAACGATGTTGTTAGTAAACTCGATCGTTTTTATCCTGCTGTTCCTGCGGTTTCGGGGGCAAGAAGCACGGAATAGGTGATACCCCAACGGGTTACGCAGTGCCATATCACTCGCCCTCGGCAAATTGACGAAAATTCGCATTCAATTTACATTTTTTTTCAACTATGGTATAATGTGGTGTCATGAGCATCAGTAAAATCCAATTTCAGTACCGAGTACTTCTTCTCCTGCTTTTGTAGGGGCAGTGCCTTGTGCCTGCCCATCCATCTTATAGCCGTGAGTGGCAGCCATACTAGCGTTAAAAGACTTGCATCAAAAACCTCCGACGACATCTACAGTGCAGCGCCAGCCCTATCTTGCCAATGGTATCTGCCCCTGCTTTGCAGGGGTGAAATACCAATGCTGATTACTCCGCAAGGAACGACAAAAAATGAGAACATGGGTAGAGGTTAACCTGAAGGCGATTCAAAGCAACGCTGCGGCAATAAAGGCACACACCGGCAGAGGGTTAATCTCGGTTGTGAAAGCTGATGCTTATGGACACGGTGCTGTTCCTGTGACAAAGGTGTTGCACCCAATTGCTGATATGTTTGCAGTCGCAACGGGCACCGAAGGGGTTGAACTGCGTCAGGCTGGTGTTCGCAAGCCGATTCTTATTCTGTTTAGTCCCCTACCAGATTGTGCAGAGGTGCTTGTTGCCCACGAATTGACTCCCGCAATTGACAATTGGCATGTGGCGAAAAGATTGAACGAAATAGCAGCGGGCGGCTCATCGCTAGCACAGCAATTGGCGACAGGAAGAGTGAAGGTGCATGTGGATGTCAACACGGGCATGAATCGAAGCGGGGTGCGTTACACTGAAGCGGGGCAATTTCTCAACAGGTTAAAAACGCTGCAGCAGCTTGAGATTGAAGGGATTTTTACACATCTTGCGACAGCCGACGAAGCCGATAAAAGTTATGCATATCTGCAACTCAGGCGGTTTTCGTCCGTGCTTGCAAGCGTTCCGAATGTCCCCGGTGGCAATGTGCCAATAACGCATGCGGCGAACAGTGCGGCGGCCTTGGCAATCCCAGAATCGCATTTCGGCGCGGTTCGCCCAGGTTTGAGTCTATACGGCATCTATCCCTCGGTGGAAAAGCCCATCCAATTGCAGCCTACCCTCACGTGGAAGGCGCGCGTCGGTTGGATAGATTGTATTGCACCGGGGGAAGGCGTGAGTTACGGATTAACGTATAAGGCATCCCATCAAACCCGCGTCGCCGGTTTGCAGGTTGGCTACGGCGATGGCTATCCGCGCGCGCTTTCTGGCACCGGAGAAGTGGTTATCGGTGGCGCGCGCCGCCCTATTGCCGGACGGCTCTGCATGGATGTAACCGTGGTTCGGTTAGAGCCTTCAGATACTGTCGCAGTTGGCGATGAAGCCGTGCTGATTGGCAAGCAGGGAGACGCAGAAATCAGCATTGACGAAATAGCACACAGGGTTGGAACGATTCCGTATGAAATTTTAACGCAGATAGGAAAACGGGTGAAGCGAGTCTACACCCCAACGTAGGAGCGCTCTCCGAATCGCGACAATCAGAGGACTCTTATGTAACCCTTGCGTCAGAAACCTCTGACGAGCCAAGTTCTATAAAAAAGTCAGTGCATTGTTCGATCTTTCTTGCATTCTCAATACTCCGCAAGGAATAACGAAAAACCTCTGACGAGAGCTAGAGTGCAATGTTAGAGCTATCTTGCATTCTCAATACTCCGCAAGGAATAACGAAAAATGCTAATTGAATTAACAAATGTTTCTCTCTTTTTTGGCACAACCGCTGCCCTAGATGCCCTGTCGCTAAAGGTAGATGGCGGTGCTGTGGGCTTGCTAGGTCCCAATGGTGCTGGCAAAAGCACTTTGATTAAAACGCTGCTCGGTTTTGTCAAACCGAATCAAGGTACCGCTAGGGTATTTGGGTTGGATGTACAAACGCAGCCAGTGGCAATTCGGCAACAGGTGGGCTATATGCCAGAAGACGACTTTTTAATTCCGGGAATGAACGCAGTCCAACTTGTTGCTTACGCAGGGGAACTCTGTGGGATGCCGACGCGCGATGCCTTACAACGCGCACACGAGGTGCTTTATTATGTCGGTTTGGATGAGGAACGTTACCGATCTGTAGATGAATATTCGGCAGGAATGAAACAGCGGGTGAAGTTAGCACAGGCATTGGTGCATGATCCAAAGTTGCTACTCCTTGACGAACCAACAAACGGAATGGATACCAGCGGAAGGGAGGAGATGCTCTCACTCGTTAAAGACATTGCAACGGACAAGGGGATAAACGTGATTTTATCTTCACACCTGTTGCCTGATGTGGAGTTTGCATGTGAGGACGTGATTGCGCTGTCTCACGGCAGCGTTGTTGTGCAAGGGCAAATAGAGGCACTCAAAAAGGAGCAAGGGCAGGCTTTCGACCTGACATTGAAATATGGCGTAGGCGACCGGGAGGCTTACGTTGCGGGTTTAGAACAACATCTCTATCACACTGAATTACTACCGGATGGTAGACTCCGCGCCACCTCAACAGCGCGGGAAGAAAGCGATAGCATGTTATTTTTTAAGTTAGCTTATGAAACGGGTGTCCAGCTCCGCCAGTTACGTGAGGTTAAACATTCACTTGAGGACGTTTTCGCTGAGGTGATGGGTGTGGATTGACTTCGCTTTGAGACAACCTTATACTGAACTCCGCACGGAAAGGCGAAAGATGCTCGCTACGGTTGTAATATATTGCGTCTTAGCCGCCGGCGCAGTGCCACCAAGTGCTGCGAACGAGGTGCTTCGTATCGCCGGCATGGGGGGTACCCGAATTGCAACGCAGGCAAGAGACGCTGGCATATTTGGGAATCCTGCCTCGCTTGTGCACGTTCAAAACCACAACGTTGCTGTCGGCATTGCCGCGGAAAATCTCCGTTGGGGCGAACTTCCGAAGCATGACACAGTACAGTTTGTTGCCGAAGCCACTATGGATGTGTACCCGTCGGGCTACTATTCGCATGCCTTTGGTGAGTGGGGTGTTAGCGTTGGGTATGCAGCGATGTTAACCAACTTTGCGAATTTCACATTCTCTGCTACCCGCGCCGAGTACGCTATTAATGCGCGTCAGTTTTCTTCTCAAACGGACCTCATCACAGATTACGCGCTGTTCCATGAAGGAAGTTGGATGCTGGGGCTCAGTCGTCGCATTGGCGAATCTGTGGTGGGTGCTCGACTAAAATGGGTCGCGCAAGATGTGAGGCGCGGCAAAGTGGTATCCACCTTAAATTTATCAGCACGCCACGGGCCCGATGTGGATGTACAAGTCCCGGAACAACTGATTGAATCGATTGTTACGGAGTTGCAGTTCGGCGACCGGGTGAGGGATATTGTCCACGTACAGCATCCCACAATTGATAGAAAGGTCAGCCGATTGGAGTTAGATATTGGGTTTCAACGCGAGGTGTGGCTTGGCTCGCGGATTTCAAAACCGATACAGGTGGGCATTATCTTTGAAAATCTCCTGCGTGCTGACTTGGTTGAACCACCCCCGTTCCAATTCGGGCTTGGGGTTGCCTATGAACCTTTAGGGTGGATGCTGCTTGCGGCAGATACATGGCGCGCCACAGGGCAGCGCGGTATCAATTTTGCAATTGGAGTCGAATGTCACGCTTCCATTCACAAACCTTTAGCCGTTACAAATCTCGTCAGAGGACTCTTATGTAAACCTTGCATCAGAAACCCCCGACGAGCCAAGTTATATAAAAAAGGTCAGTGCAGCGCCAGACCTATCTTGCATTCTCAATACTCCGCAAGGAATAACGAAAAACGGCAAGGAGTGACGAAAATAGCACTCCGCATCGGGGCGGGGCGTGTTGACACAATACCGCATGTTGCTGTTGGGTTCGCACTAACGCATGGCACGCTCTCTGCTGAATATACTTTCAACCGCACAGTGGCGTATCAACCTGTGCTTGAGGCAAGCCACATGTTGGCGTTTACCCTGCATTTTTAGATTTTTTAACATACCTTGCGGAGTTTGGTATATGCCCCTGCAAACAGGGGTTAATACCATACCATGCTTGCCGGCGTAGTTCGAAAGCCGTTACAAATCTCGAGGGTAGGCAAAGGCACTACCCCTACGGCTGTAACCCTTGCGTCAGAAACCCCCGACGAGCCAAGTTATATAAAAAAGTCAGTGCATTGTTACATCTATCTTGCATTCTCAATACTCCGCAAGGAATAACGAAAATGCTCTACAAAGCATGACGAAAGAGAGGAATAGCACATGGAAACCGAAAAAAATAATCTAATTGAAGTTGGCGTTGCCAAACAAGACATTACCCCAGATTACCCGATTCGGCTCAGCGGTTATGGCAGCCGGCGCACAGAATCCGAAGGTATCATTCAACGGATATGGGCAAAAGGACTCGCTATCGGTAGCGATGCAGATGAACCTGTTGTCCTTGTGGCGGTTGAAAACTGCGGATTGCCGGATGAGCTGACCGAGGAAGTGGCCGACCGCGTGAGGGAAAAAAGTGGAATTTCACGCGCACACTTCGTGGCATGTTTTACCCATACGCACAGCGCGCCGTGCCTAACAAACGCCGCGCCATTCATTTTCAGTTCAGATATTCCACCTGCACAGCAGGAAAACATCGACAGGTACACCCATCAACTCGCTGACTGGATGGAAACCGTTGCCCTGCAGGCACTGGCACGCCGTCAACCAGGGCACTTGACATGGAGCATCGGCAAACTCGGTTTCGCAAAGAATCGGCGAACAGAGGGCGGCCCGGTAGATAGTTCACTGCCGTGCCTGCAGGTCGCGGATGCGGATGGCACCTTGCGCGCCGTGTGGGCGAGTTACGCGTGTCATTGCACAACGCTGGCGGGCACTGACAATCACATCTGTGGGGACTGGGCGGGGTATGCCCAGGAGGAGATTCAAAAGGCACACCCCGGCGTAACTGCCTTAATCACCATCGGGTGTGGTGCGGATGCAAATCCTGCGTCCCGGATGATGCCGATGCCCGATGGGCAAGCGGAGGTTTTCGATACCCGTCTCGCGTATGCGAAAGCACACGGACAGGCACTCGCACAGGAAGTACAACGCCTGCTGAAGGGAGATGTGAAACCGCTCTCCAACACGCCGACTGGCACATTTGAACGGGTGAATCTGCCGTTTGATACGTTGCCAACCCGTGAGGAATGGGAGGCACGCGTTGCGGAGGGCGGTGGAGTTGGATACCACGCCCAAAAGCATCTTGAAAGGTTAGAGAGGGGACAACCCTTACAAACGGAGCTCTCCTATCCGATACAGGCGTGGACGTTCGGCAATGAATTAGCCATCGTTTTCCTTGCCAGCGAGGTGGTAGTTGATTATTCGCTGCGTCTGAAAAGCGAGTTAGATTCAGCACGGCTGTGGGTGGGGGCGTATGCAAACGCGTTTCCTGGCTATATTCCATCAGAGCGGGTTTTAGCTGAAGGGGGGTACGAGGGCGGTGGTGCAATGCTCTACTTCGGGCCGCCGACACGATTTGCCCCTGGCGTTGAACAGTTGGTGATTGACACGGTGCATCGGCTGTTGCCAGCGGCTTATCGGCAGTAAGGACAGGGCAAGTTGCAGTGGCGTAAAATCTAATCAAACCTTGTCAAACCTCGTCAAATCTGTCAGGTAAAATACCTTGACATCGGGGAATAGAGAGATGCTATAATAGTGTTATCGTGTTGGGCAGGATGGATGGCCAGCGTCTCAACTGGTGCCTGCCCACCTAAATCCAAAGGTATAGCAAGACACACGAGCCCCTAAGAGGAGAGACTATGTCTCTGCGAGCGCAGAAGATTCAACTCAACCCGAACAACAAGCAGGCGACGTTGCTGGCTCAGCACTGCGGTTACGCCCGTGTTGCCTACAATGCCGCGCTGTCTTCGTTCAAAAGCGGATTAGACGATGGCAACTGGAAGACGCTTTACGACATCAAAAAGGAATTCAATGCCCGTAAACGTGAGATATTCCCATGGTGCGATGAGATGTCCCAGAATGCTAGTAAGAATGCTATTCATCATTTTAGCGATGCAGTGAAAAGATGGCGGAGCGGTCAGAACAGGTTTCCTAAGCCGAAGAACCGAAGTGGTAAACAGAGTTACCAAGCGGATAACGGCACGAATTCTGTTCGCGTGGAACGGAAGCGCGTCAAGCTGCCTGTCATCGGATGGGTGCGGATGACGGAGGAGTTGCGATGGACAGGTGATATCGGCAGAGTCGTCGTCTCCCGTAAAGATGACAAGTGGTTCGTGTCTATTTTGGTAAGCACTGATGATGCCAACACGATGGTGCAGGTGCCGCTGTTCGATGACCGGCCTGCTGTAGGCGTTGACGTGGGTATCAATACACTGGCAACGCTATCCGATGGCACGACGTATGAAAACCGCAGGCCGCTGAAGGTTTACCTACGGAAGTTGAGGCGTGCTGGGCGAACGCTGTCACGGAAGACAAGGTTCTCAAGTAACTGGCATAAGGCCCGTAAACGGCTTGCCAGCATTCACTACAGAATCTCCTGCATCCGTGAAGATTCTCATCACAAAGCCTCAACCAGCATCGTTCGGAAAGCTTCGGCTATCGGTATAGAGACGTTGAACGTCAGCGGAATGCTGAAAAATCGAAAGCTGGCAAAGCATATAGCCGATGCTGCCCTGTCCCGCTTTTTAACGATGATAAAGTATAAAGCGGAACGGCGTGGTATCCCCGTCACGGAAGCATCGATGTTCTTTGCAAGTAGCAAGACGTGCAGTGCGTGCGGACACAAAAAGACGGAACTTAACCTCTCTGAACGTACCTACCACTGCGGTGAGTGTGGTTTCACGTGTGACAGAGATGTCAACGCGGCGATCAACTTGTGTCCTGTTTAACAATCTTGTCGCCTCCAGCTCGGAGGAGACGTAAAACGCCTCTGGAGCTCGTGTAAGCCCTGGTTGTCAGGCAGTGAGTGTTGAATGAGGAAGTGTGGCAACTGACGGTCGCCTGTTAGAATAGTTTAACCACTATTTTCAATAGTGGTAAACTTTGAGCAGGTTTGATCAGATATGTATAAGTCCCACAGAGCGGTTCCTGATAGGACATTCTTCACGCTTCTTGGTTTACCATGCAGGAGAGAATACCGAGAATTTTGTCACACTGCTGAATTGGATAGATTTCCATATCAATCTGTAGATTCTTTCCTGCTAATTTGAGGAATTGCCACTCTGTGCCCGTAGTGGTGGCACCGTAAACAGAGGGGATATCATTCCCTTTTTCAGCATTAAAGCGTTGTGCAGCAAGCATCTCGGCCACACACTGCCCGAGCCCAAGCTTCGCATCGTCCTTTTTGGCTTCAACAAGAATGATGAGAGGTGCCTCTAAAAAAAGTTGTCCCGGTGACAGACTGACCAAAAAATCACAAACACCCTTTAAGTCGTTTTCAACATCCACACTAAAATCAATTCCCGAAAAAAAACTGATACGGTAGTTGAACTTTTCCCGGAGTTCAACCAGGATGTCGGCAACAATGAGTTCGGAGCGTGCCTTCTCGGTCCCGATGGCAGCTGCCAAAGGAATCTTTTTCGTCAACCCTGTTGTGAGATAAGCACTCGGCGCGACCGGCTCTATTTCAGAAAAGATTCCTGCGGATTCAACTTTTTCCAGTTGAAATGCCGCTAGCACTGATTCTAGGGTGAAATTACTATAACTCATTATGGCAAAACCTTATCACCTCTCGCCCCGCTGGAGCTAAAGAAGGCACTACCAGAACCATTTCGTTCCCGGTAAAAGTTTGTATTTTTCACGCACGCGTACCCATGGATGCCCGAATGGAACTGGGGAGAGACCCAATCCATTCCTTGTATTACATGCTTGTTCAGGGATTGACTATTACCCCGCAAAGCGGGGTATTTGCCACTGCCGCGCAATTCCCTGAACACGTTCAGGCATCCAAGGACTTGTTGCGATGCGACGTGGGTTAAATCAACCCCGTTTCCACAAGCGTATGACGCAATGACTCCAGGTTCGCCGGCACCATTGGTGCAAGCGGCAAACGCAGTTTTCCGTTGAGTTTCCCCATCAGTTGGAGGGCAGTTTTCGCAGGAATCGGGTTCGTCTCAATAAACAGGTCGACTGCCAGCGGCAGCGTTTTGTAGTGGAGTTTCCGGGCAAGTTCAAGATTCCCTGCGTGGAAAGCGTTGCACATCTCCGCGACATCTGCCGGCGAAACGTTCGCCACAACCGAAATAACACCCTTACCTCCCACAGCGAGAATGGGTAACGTGTTCACATCATCCCCGGAGAGCACAACGAAATCATTGGGGCATAAGTTAACCACCTCACTGGCACGTTTGAGTTCGCCTGTCGCTTCCTTGAGCGCGACGATGTTCGGATGCTCCGCGAGCCGAGCGATGGTAGGCGAAAGGATGTCAGTGCCGCACCGCCCCGGAACGTTGTAGATAACAATCGGGATGTCGACCGTGTCAGCAATTTTCATATAGTGGGCATATAGCCCTTCTTGGGTGGGTTTGTTGTAATAGGGGGTGACAATCAGCGCAGCATCCGCCCCCGCCGCTTTGGCGTGTGCTGTTGCGCGCAAGGTACGCGTCGTTGAGTTGGAGCCGGTACCTGCGATAATCGGCACCTGTCCATTCACTGTCTCAACGGTGAGTTCTATCACCCTATCATGTTCAGTTTCAGAAAGCGCGGGGGATTCGCCTGTTGTCCCACACGGGACGATGCCGTGCGTGCCGCTGTCAAGTTGAAACTGAATGAGTGCCTTGAGTTTCGCTTCATCAAGCGATTCATCGTCCTTAAACGGTGTGACGAGTGCCACATAAGAGCCTTGAAACATTTAAAACCCTCCTTGATGGCTCCGGCACAACGGCGTGTGCCGGCTACTTTTAATAATCCCATGCGTCCGTTGTGAGTTCGCCTGCATAGATGACGCGAGCATCGCCTTCGAGATAGACGTTTTTGGCGGCACCGTTTTCTAAATCGAAATAAATTTTCAAGACGACACCACTGGCTGTATTGACTGCGACGGGCGATTTAACCTGCCCTAACGCCGCGGAAACAACCGCCGAAGCGATAGAACCGGTGCCACAGGCGAGTGTCTCACCTTCAACGCCGCGTTCATACGTCCGAATATGTAGGCGGGAACTCTGCTCCCGACTGAGCCCTTCCGGTGGCTGGATGCGGATAAAATTGGCGTTCGTGCCAGTAGGCTTGAAATCGTCGTGATACCGGGTCTGCTGCCCCAAGGCGAAGACATCTGTGCCTTCCAGGTCGTCTACAAAGAAAACGACATGCGGCACGCCACTGTTCGCAAAGCCGACAGTATGAACACCGTCATCCAAGCGGAGGGGGACATTCAACCGAATATCTGTCGGGTCGCTCATGCGAACCTTAACGTTAGCTCCGATTACCTCGGATTCATAAATACCGGCGTTCGTCAGGAATCGCATCTGTTCAGAAGCGATGCCGTTCAGGTAAGCGAATTTGGAGATGCACCGTGCGCCGTTACCGCACGTCTCTACCTCACCGCCATCGGCGTTGAAGTAGCGCATCCGAAAATCGACATCCTCCGCCTCTTCCGGTAGGAGGAACTCCTCCATCCCGACTCCTTCCGCTTTTTCAACGAGCAGCACACCATCCGCACCAACTGACATACGGCGTTGGCATACCTTTGTCACAAAATTCACAAAATCTGTATCGGTGCTATCAACGATTTGCCTCATATTGTTAACGATGACGAAGTCGTTGCCTGCACCGCTGAGTTTCATAAAGGGTATTTTATTCATTTTTTCGTTATTCCTTGCGGAGTAATCAGCATGGGTATGAAACCCCTGCTTTGCAGGGGCAAATACCATTGGCAGGATTGTTCTGACAATGCACTGTAAATCTCGTCAGAGGTTTCTCGTCATTCCTTGCGGAGAATAATGGGCCTGTGTCACATTCTCTGCTGTCATCTCAGGCGCGCCCGATGTCGGCTTCTGTTGCCGCTGTGAACACAGAATTAATTGCACCAAATAGCGTCGGTAAATTATCGACGCTAAAACTCGTTCTGTTTCGGGTGAAGGCATCGCCAACAAGCCGCCCAAATTGCCACCACGTTCCATCGGTGACAATGCCATACACGGGGAAAACTACATCATCATTGATTTTTTGTGCCGCAACTAACTCCGCAAGACATTGCCCCCAGCCTTGCTCAAAATCGTTCTTCTTCGCCTCAGCCATCAGGATTACGGGCTTTCCGACAACGGGCACTCCCAATTCGGACCGGGTAGAGACAAAGTAATCTGGCGTGCCGCTTAATGTCTCATCGTAAGCGATGGATTTCTCTATCCAGAGCACATAGTTCGCCGCATACGCTTTATAGACTTCCCGTAAAACAGGAAAGATAATTGCCTGACACCGTGTTGCCTCGGACGCGAAAACATCAAGGTGCTGCTGGTTAAACTCAAATTCTCGCAGAAAATGTTCCGATGGGACTGAAGCTTCACCCTTGACGAAGTCATTTCGCGTGTAGGTAATCCTGAATCTTTCTAGCACTTCACCGATTGTCTTGAAATCACTAAATGCCATCTGGCTACCCCTATAAAGATCAGAAACCTCCGAATTATTATTCTACGACATAACTAGCACTCAACTCCGATTCGCTTGGTATTCTACTAGATATTGACAATATTTTACAATGATTTGGCATTCACGTCAAGCGATTTTTGAAAAGCGAACGTTTCACAAAATTGTAGTGCATGCTTACGGAGCTCCGCCACAATCCCTAAAACGCCATCGTAGCTATCGCACGTAACCAAGCGGGTACGAAAAGGTTTGACGTGTGGGATTCCCTTAAAATAGTTCCCGTAATGCCGCCGCATCTCAACGAGGCCGAGCTTCAAGCCTTTCCACTGAATCGAAAAATCCAGATGTTTTCTGAAAACAGCAATACGTTCATCTATTGACGGTGGTGGGAGCAGCTCACCTGTCGCGAAATAGTGTTTTATCTCGTTGAAAATCCACGGGTAGCCGATTGCGGCGCGGCCGATCATGATACCATCAACGCCATATTGTTGGCGCATCTGTGCGGCTTTTTGGGGGCTATCCACATCACCATTGCCAAAAACTGGGATGCCCATGCGTGGGTTATCTTTAATTCTGCCGATGAGCGTCCAGTCCGCGCTGCCTTTGTACATTTGGCGACGCGTTCTGCCGTGAATAGCGATAGCGCGGATACCGACATCCTGTAAACGTTCCGCGACCTCAACGATATATTTTGTGTTTTCATCCCAGCCGAGCCGCGTTTTGACGGTGACAGGCAACGCGGTGGCTTTGACTATTTCGGCAGTCATCTTAACCATCTTGGGGATGTCCTGCAAGATGCCTGCCCCTGCGCCTTTACACGTGACCTTTTTGACAGGACACCCGTAGTTAATGTCGATGATGTCTGGCTGAACGCGCTCGGTGATTTCGACGGATGCGCGCATTACCTCAATATCGTGTCCGAAAATTTGGATGCCGATGGGTTTCTCGACTTCAAAGATGTCTAGCTTGGCAACACTTTGAGCAGCGTCGCGGATGAGTGCCTCGGAGGAGATGAATTCGGTATACATGAGGTCCGCGCCATTTTCTTTGCAGACTGCGCGAAAGGGCGGATCGCTGACATCTTCCATCGGGGCGAGCAAAAGTGGGAACTCTGGGATGTGGAGGTTACCGATTGTTAACATAGGATTAATATTCTCAATTTAAGGCGTTTCCGCATCCTGAATCGGGCAAGGTTTGAGGCGTTAGGGCATTTGGAGCCGCAGCATGTATTCGTCGTGTTTGCCAATCCAAGTCCAAATAAGAGTCCCCTCCTCTTCACGTGCCAAAGCGCGATAATCCAAAAGGAATGACGAAAAACTTGCGTCAGAAACCTCCGACGAGAGCTATAGAGCATTGTCACACCTACCTTGCCACTTGCATTCTCCGCAAGGAATGACGAAAAAACGTTTGTCTGCGAGGCGTTGAATCTCGCGCGGGAGATTCTGATAACAGGACCAAAATTCCGGGCTAGTCTTATAGCTCTGTGCACCTACCTGCCCGCAAATCCTCAAGAGCCTTTTCACCGAGCGAATCGAGCCTTCCGGCATTCACGTCTTCTTCTAGCTGCTTATCCCATGCTTCCCAGTCGGCCTCTAAAGTTTCGTAAAGCGTGTTTTCGAGAGTTTCTAGCAATCCTCCGTGTGTACTCGCCTCGCACTTCACCTTGGGGTGTTCCTGTATCCACCGCTCTGTGGGACTTATACATTTCTAGTCAAACCTGTTCAAATCTAACAGGCTCTCCCATCAGTTGCCACACTTCCTGCTTCAACGTTCATTGCCTACCAGTGAGGTCTTATACGAACTCCACAGGCGTTTAAGGTATTAGCCCTGCTTTGCAGGGATAAATACCATTACGTCTCGGCTAAGCTGTCCGCGACGTGTCGTAACGATTGTTCGCGTAGTCTCAGATGCTGGAGTGAGACGTTGTTGGCTAAGGGTCTCACGTGGGTCTTATCACCACCTCCACCGTCGGCGATATTTTGAATCGCCAACTTTTAGTCCGCAGGTGGTATTCGCCCTGCTTTGCAGGGTAAATACCTTTTTCACGGGGGGTAGGACTGTTCAGTGTGCCACTTCGCATCGTGCAGCAGGAATTCGCTCCCGCGCTCCATTCACCATCCTCTGTATCTGTCAGATGAAGACTACCTCTTTCAGATAGATTTGATTATATTTGTATAGATTTGATTAGGTTTTACGCCACTGCAACCTACCCAATCCACCCATCGCCGTTTTTTTGAATGTGGGCGGTATAGTTCGTTTCGTATTCTGCATCATAGATTTTGACAGCCTGAATTCGGTTCATATATGCCTCCTTGCGCCCAATTTGATTAAGATAAAGTTATTATACCTTATCACAGTGCGAGTATCAAATTCCTGCATCCCCATCAAATAAATCGGTGCACCTACCTGCCCGTAGATGCTCAAGGGCTTTGTCGAAAAGCACATCCAATCGCCCGGCGTTCACGTCTTCCTCAAACTGCTTACACCATGCCTCCCATTCGGCTGCTAGGATTTCATGAAGTTCGGTTTCAAGGGTTTTGAGCAATGCCGCCTGCGTACTCGCCGCACACTTCACCTCAGGGACTTCTCGTATCCACCCAATCCACCCATCGCCGTTCTGCTGCATACGGGCAGTATAGGTTTCTAAATAGTCCGTATACTGAATTGTGGCGGTATGAACTTGTTCCATGTGTAACTCCTTGCGTTACAATTGTTCATGAAAGTTATTATACTTTGTAGCAGTGCCGTTGTCAAGGAAATCCGGTATCCTTGTAAGGCTATTTAATGTTCGGTTTTCTGTAGTTCATAATGGGAGCAGTCGCGATTCGGAGACTGCTCCTAGTATGCTTGCGTTGATTCTTGACATTTTCCCGATTTCATGATAAATATAGGGATAGGCTTTAGAAAGTTGTCCATTCATCAATTCAATAGCGAGGTTTTTGTTATGAGGTGTATTTTTGCTGGCATTGAATATGCTGGAAAATCGACGTTAGTCAATTTATTGACAAACTATTATCGGCATCGGCAATTGGCGGTTCACGTGGATGATCACTTTACCATTCCTGATGCGACGCTCAGCCCTGAATCCAGAGCGGCGTATGTGGACTTCCCGGACGACGTGAAGGAGCGGATGCAACGGATGCAACTTCAATATCACATTGAGGTGATTAAAAACTATCCGAATACGCTCATCGCGGGGTGGCACATTGAGGAGCTTGTTTACTCGTCCTTCTATGGGGCTGATGCGGAAAGCCCTTATTACGGCAACTACCACTATAATGCCCAGCGCGGATACGAAACGCAGGTTATCGAAGCACGGTTGCCAGATGTGGTTTTGATTCACGTCACAGCCAGCGATGCGGCGATTCAGGAGCGAATGGAAACCGCCCCACATGAATATCAGATTATCAAAACAGCGGATATTCCAACTCTCAAACGCCTGTTCGGCGAGGAGATTGACAAATCCCTGTTTGCGCAAAAGGGCCGCAAGATTGTGCTGGACACAACTGACAAGACACCGACAGAATCGCTTGATGAACTGCTTCTGCTTTCTGAACCGCTCATCACGTTCGGTGAGCTTGCTATTCGTGCGATGCCGGTGCCAGATGTGCCCTACCGCGTCGTCTACGAAAATGGCGTTCGGAAGATGCTCCCAATTGCCTGAATAGCGGCCGGGCCTCGGTCCATGCAAGTTTTTGCACAAATACCCCTTTTTCAAAATTTTTCAAACGAATCGCAGGGGGTTCTTGGGTTCTATCTTTCTGTGGGGAATTTACTGGCAAGTGCTGCATCCGCGTCCATCACAATTCGGACAGCCATCGTCATCTGGCGGTTGACATGTGCTGCATCCGCGTCCATCACAATCATAGCAGTTATCTACTACTGTGAGCTCATCCCAGAGCCATAACCCTCCAGAGATAATGACGGCCACGCTAGCACCAATGCCAAGTCCCAATGCAATGGCAGGTGTGCCAGCAAAGACGGTTATACCTCCAGCAGCAATCCCGAGCGCGACACCAACGATAGCAGCTCCTGATGCAGCTGAACCTTGCCACTCTGCCTCGGAGGGTTGAGCGAACGGGGGATATGTGTACGTGAATATGATGAGTGATATTACCACCATATTAATACAATGGATGAGCGGTATTCGTTTCGTCACCCATGGAATCGCCCTAGTGAAAATTGTAGTCATGAGATGTAACCCCATGATTTGAGATTGAGTCTGTGCCTGAATTCCTTGAATGCCTTCTGATGATAGCGAGAAATATCAAGATTGAAAGGTGCTTAGTGTTTCTCCAAGCCGTTTGGCAGAACCGCTAAAAGAATTTCTGTGCTGTACGCTCCCCAACATGCTGCGTCTGCCCGCCAGTTTTTCGGGATTTCTGTTGCTTTGGCTACCTACCATGCTTGTTGAGCAACATCAGGAGATTGCCGCCTCTACCGAAGGCACATCTTAAGAAAGAATAGCAATCAGGAAGATACAGATAACTGCGGGGACAAGGAGGAGACTCAGTGCCCCGCGATAGCAGAGATTCTGCCATCGCGGGCATACTAGTTCAGCAAGGCGTGCCAAGAATTCTCTTTACTTACGCTTTAACCTAGAACGCCACCGAGGCAACACCTCTGAGTTACTATCATCAATAGAACCCAAAAAAGAAAAAAAGGCAATAGAAACCAATCCTGTGGCAACTACTGCCCAAGTTTCTCCAGTAATAAGCCCAAGTAAAGCAATCAGAATACCATAAAACAGATACTTCATAATATATCACCGAAACAATCATGGCGCATCACTAGCGCTGTAGCAAGCATGAGAACCGCAACATAACTATCACAAGAACTACAATATCCTGAAGAACCAGGTGATGTAGGTGTCGTCTCCAGTGTTTCTTACTTTGGTATCTGCGTTGCTCGCGTGCCGTTTGCGTAACCGATGCAGAGAGCCGCGATCCCGAGGATTGCCAGTGTGGCAAGACTGTATAAGTGAGTGTCTTTCATCACTCAATCCCTTCTAAGGGGGTGTATCCGTAATCAGCAAGCGTCTCTAACAGGGAATTCCATCCGATGTCTAGAAGTTCGGAGGTTTCGACATCTAAATCTTTACTTAAACCGAGCACCCGGGAACCGGCGGGCGTCTTCAGGAAATCGTTGTACACATAGTTTTTTATTTGCAGAAACAATGCGCGCTGTTCCTCTGGAGATTTTGATTCAAGCCGATGAACAAACTCTGGAACTTTCCGATCTTTGACATCTTGCGCCCTTTTTCGTCCGGCGGCAAGGTGCTCTTTATAGCGGAAGACCTCCGCCATCAAAGCTTTAAACTCAGCGTTTTCGGCTTCGTTTTCTTCCCGTGAATGAGTATGTGGATGTTCACTTGCAGTGCCCTCGTTTGCGACGTTGTCCGGAGTGGATGGGGCAGTGTCAGTGGGTAGAATCTCCTCAGCGTTTGGGTTTCTCGCAGTGTTCTCCTGATTCATGACAGTGGATACCTCTGTCCCATCTGGGGGTTCGTGGGCATGTTTTTCTATGGAAAGTTGTTTTGCTGTTGCGGTATCCTGCGTTATCGGGGCTGCGGGTTTATAGACTTTCTTGGGTTCTGCCTTCAATGCTTTCTGGGCGGGGCGGTGGTGCCCAAAATACCACAAGGCAGTTCCGCCCATTAATAAAAAGAGGACAAGGTAGGTTGGCACGGTAAACTTTCTCATTTCTGAATCTCCTTTTCTATGGAAACCGGGTTCTCCGCGTCGATGGGTGGTACTTTCACCCTCGGCGCACCTAAAAATATAGGAAGCTGCCAGTTCATAAAACCATTGTATAAAAAAAGCAACAAATAGTCAAGAAATTTACAAATACAATGATTCTGTTGCTGCGCGTTCAGATCGATTTGAGCGTCGCCGTTTGATTTTCTGTGATTATTGGGTAAAGTTTACCACAAACAGCACTTTATTTCACTAGCGTTCGCTTCTTCCCAAGCTGCCGCCCAGGTCTTTAGCCTGTTCTTCGCTCGAGACAACCGATTTCTCACGGAGGACTTAGAGACATCCAATATTTGGGCAATCTCCTCGTAACGCTTGCCTGCGAGTTGCAGTTGGATCATCTTCTGCTCTAATTCAGGAAGTTGTGCGATTGCCTCGAAGAGTTTTGTCCGTCGCTCTTCGTCCAGCGCGCGTTCTTCCACTGTCTGATGCACAGTGACCTCCGCAACTTCTGTCTCAAGGCGGGTGGGAGTTTTGAGGCGGCACGGCGGGCAGTTCTGGAGGCGGAGGAAGATGTTTCGCTGGAATATGCACCGCGGAGACGGTGATGCTTGATTATACGAAATTATATTAAATTACATTTAATTTTGAGGGTGTTCTGTGGTACTGGTGTCAAAAAAGCCTGATGTGGCATAGGTGCAGTGCCATTAAGCCAACAGAACCAAGCGAAAAAAAGCAGGTTCCGCGGTGGCAACGATAGCAGGGCTTGCGGTCCGTACAATTTACAGCAACTAACTCTTATTCGGGCTCGATAGTGGGCTCGAGATCGGGATTAGAATCCAGTATACAGTAATGAGGCCCCCCTCGTCCATAAGTCGCATTACAATCACTACAAGTCTCATCCTCATTGGAGTCATCGAGTAGATCGCCGATAGTGATACCTGCACCGAGGGAGGTTACAACAACGCTAATAATACCAAGTACAGGTCCCCATACAGGGGATGTTATGGCTGCACTGGTGATAGCCACGGCTCCGCCAACAATCGTTAAACCGACACCAACCCACTCTCTCCAGTCGGAAAAACTGGGGGGCTGGCCAGTGTTATCATTATCGTGAAACACATCAACAGAATGGCTACAGGCACAGTCCTCTGTTTTGCTGATTTATGAAATCTAATCATTATATAACCTCCCTTAATCAATTCTTGCCCGCATTAGACTCAACGCTCGTTGAATGTATTCTGGGGACAATCCTTGTGGGTTTTGTTGAAGTTCAACTTCCAAAACATCAAGCACTGCGTGTGCAAATTCTTTCGGAAGCTGATTAAACAGGCGCTCAAATTCATCTAAAGTCTCCTCTAGCATGGATTCAAATTGTAATTTGAGTGCGGCTCTTCCCTCCTTAGTCTGAGCGGTTTTTTGAAGTACATCCGGATCAAAAATGTCTGGATACTTCTCCTGTAAAGTTTGGGTGTAATCATTCCAATCCGCCAGCAATTCCTTTGCAAGCCGTTCGGCTTCTGCGGTTTCTTCCCAAGGCACATCGGCCGCGTTTTCGCGTTCAACGTGCGTGAGATAAAGCGTGCATCCGACGACGATGAGGACTAAGCATGCGAGGCCTCCCAGCACGAGCCGGTTGGATAAAAGTTCTTTCAACATTGTTAGACTCCTTATGGTATTAATCTCCCTGCTGAGGGTATTAGCCCCTGCTTTGCAGGGGTAACATACCATGTGCAGGGGGAAAATGACAGGTTTGTCAGGGTTGGGTGATGTGCTCCAACTATATCTCCCCTGTGCCGTTTGATTTTCTGTGATTATTGGGTAAAGTTTACCACAAACAGCACTTTATTTCACTAGCGTTCGCTTCTTCCCAAGCTGCCGCCCAGGTCTTTAGCCTGTTCTTCGCTCGAGACAACCGATTTCTCACGGAGGACTTAGAGACATCCAATATTTTGGCAATCTCCTCGTAACGCTTGCCTGCGAGTTGCAGTTGGATCATCT
Organism: uncultured Poribacteria bacterium; assembly: GCA_958295855.1. GTDB lineage: Bacteria > Poribacteria > WGA-4E > WGA-4E > WGA-3G > CATQHH01. The sequence goes on from OY282383.1 coordinate 5,354,060, forward strand.
TCTGCTCTAACTCAGGCTGCATAGTCGCCTCCAGTCGAAAACAAAATTGTGGCCCTCAAAAGTCAAAGTGAGGGTTTTGTGCTTTCATAAGACATGCATGCAAATTTCGGGAGAAAGTCTCATAAAGGGCGATTTTTTAGATTTACGCTTGACAACACCAATAGGGACTTGTAAAATGTAAGATGTCGCGATTCGGAGAACGCTCCTACAGAAGAATGGAATGCCTCCGGCCGGCGAAGGAGCCGCACGATGCCGAACTTTACAGCCGAAGAACTTACCGAGCTCTGTCTAAATGTCTTCCGACGTTTCAATAATGGGAATATCCCTGAAGCCGAAGCGGAAGTGGTCACCCGTTCTATGGTGGATGCCAATCGCGTGGGACATGATTCACACGGCGTTATCCATCTACCAAAATATGTACGCGAATTGGAAGCAGGGTTAATCCAGCCTGGGGCTCCGACGGAGACGCTGCACGAATCTGCCTCGATCGCGGTGTTAGATGGGCATTGGGGCTTCGGTCCTGTGATTGCGACACGCGCCGTTGAATTGGCAATTCGGAAGGCACAGCAGACAGATGTGAGTGCGGTTGCTGTGTCCCGGTGCAATGAGGTTGGCAGGTTAGGCGGGTATGTATGCCTCGCGGCAGATGCGGAGATGATTGGATTTCTGATGGCGAACGACCACGGTGGTGGGGTTTGCGTTGCACCGCACGGCGGCATCGAAGGGCGGCTCTCTACCAATCCGCTCGCGTGTGCTGTGCCGATTGAGGGACAAGCTCCCATCGTGTTGGATATGTCTACGAGTGTTGTTGCGTCTGGGAAGATTCGGGTTAAACAGCATCGGGAAGAAGCACTTCCGCACGGATGGCTCATCAACGCGGAAGGCGAGTCAACGACAGACGCGGACGATTTTTATGGGGTGCCGCCTGCCGCTTTGTTGCCATTCGGTGGGAGCGTCTCCGCCCACAAAGGATTTGGGCTCAGCATCATTGTTGACATCCTTGCGGGAGCATTAACGGGAGCAGGGTGTAGCCGGGGTGAGGATGCCCGCGTCGGCAACGGGCTGTTCGTGTTTGTAATTAACGTTGCGAGTTTTAGAGGATTTCCAGGATTCAGCGCGGAAGTCGCGCGATTCATCGAGTATCTCAAATCGGCGAAGCGCGCTGCTGGGTTTGACATAATTCAGATGCCGGGGGAACGCGGTTGGGAGGCACAGCGCAAACAGGGACAGGAGGGTATTCCGATAGACGCGGAGACGTGGCAGCAGATTCGGGAACTTTTGTAAGATTTTACAGTCGCGAGGACATCGCCATCGTAAATTTTGGTGACATCTCTCAAAGTGACATGTGCCGTTGTCGATGCTTCTCTGTTTTTGTAGGGCTGAGGGGGGCTTTGATCTGTGAATAGATCAAAAGCATCCCCTTGCCCTCCAGTGGTTATTCTGCTTGTTTCGCTAGGTTTTCTGTCACAAGTTCAGCGACGGCAGTCTCCAGCGCGTTGCCGCGGAGATTAGCCTTGCGGATAATGCCTTCGCCATCAATCAGGAAGGTAGCCGGGATTCCTGTGATGTTATACATCGTGGCAATCGTACCGCCGTTATCCAAAAATTGCGGCCACGCGATGCCCTCTTTCTGAATATACGCCTCAAGCGGCGGCTTTGCCCTGTCTAGGCTGATACCGATGATCTCAAATTGCTGATGCTTGTATTTTTCGTACGTCTTTTTCACATGCGGCATTTCAGCTCTACAGGGACCGCACCACGTTGCCCAAAAATCCAGCAGCACAACCTTACCGCGATACTTCTCCAACGAGAGCTCTTCCCCCTTCAAATCGGTTACCTGAAAATCCTTTGCGGGTTTTCCTATAAACGCGGTAGCTGGTGGACCGAAGGGGCTCGGCGGCTGTCCATTCCGCTCCGATTGTTCTAGGGCGAGTATCTGCTTCGCAGTTTTGGCCAGCGAACGTGCTCCGTATTTCGGGTGATTAACCAGTTTTTCATAGGCTTTATCCGCTTTGTCGTGCATGCTGAGTTTGTCATACGCCAAGCCTAACTCAAACAAGCAGTTTTCCACGTAGCGAGCTAAGCGGTAGTCCTTAATGAGCTCCTCAAAGACTGCAATTCCTTCTTCAACGCGCTCGAGCCGAACTAAGGCGTTGCCAAGGAGATAGTAGACCTGGTCTACCCGTTTGTATTTGGGATGTGCGTCAATAAAGGCTCTCGATTTCTCAACCAATTTCTCAAAATCTTCCGAGTCGCTGTCCGCTTTGAGATTTTTAGAAATTGCCTTAATTTCCTGATATTTATAGGCTGTTTTAACGGAAGCAGCCCCAGCAAGGTTAGCACAAAATCCTATCAGCACAAGGCTTGTGAGTGCGATAATAAGATACCCACAAAAACCTGCCTTTTCTCTTTGATGTGAGCCTGTTTCATTTCGGAAGAACATCGTAAACCTCCTCAGGTTTGTAATACCACATTCATCTAGGCTGTAAGGGCGGAGCTCTGTATCCGCCTGTTCGCCGAATGGGAGAGACAATACAAATCTGGTTAATTTAGTATAAGACAGGTTTGAAAACTATCTCAAACCTGTCAGAAACGTTTTAGGTGGTTAAGGTTTAAAGGGCATTCTGGTAGGAATACGCCAGTAGCAGTTTAATTTCTTCCCGCTGTACCTGTTGCAAAAAACGGGTTACATCCGAATCCATGTCGCTTTGGGCAGCTTGACACCAGTCAATAAACTGATATGCATCCCAATTCTCTTCTGCCTCGAGAGTTTGCGCGATGCGTGCCAGCGTGTCCGATGGATTGGGCGTTTCCTTCAAAAGCGAGATGGCGCGTTCGCGGAGTACTGGAAAGATGGCATGCGTTCCCACCCGGCCGAACCAATACTTGGCATTGCTGTAGTCCGGTTCACGGCGGTGCATAATGCCATGCCAGTAGCTACCTGTTGGGTTTCCGAGCTCCTGCGAGATGGTATGGGACGCATCCAATGCGTCGTTCCACAGGAGCAATCCGCTTTTAATTGCTTCCCCAAACGTGGTATCTTTCAATGCTTGTCCCTCAAAAAGTGCTGTCGTTGAGAGTGCCTGGAGGGATTTGGTCAATTCAGCATTCGATTCCAGTTGCGGAACGAGTGCGGGGAGCGGGTTACCCACTTCTAATGTCTCAATGATTTCGGCAATTGCCGATGTGTATACTGCACCCATGCGATGCTCCTTCTCCTATAAAGTTTAAGAATTTAAACGGGTATTTTCCGCAGTGGCATATCGCCCCGCTTTGCGGGGTAAATGCCTTTAACCCCTTCAGGTAGGAGCCACCTCCAGGTTTCGATGCCTTGGAGGAACCGAATGAACCCATTTATTTTTATAGCTTCATATCCAATAAATCTAGTTGCCAATTAGTTTACCATTTTTTTCTGAACAAATCAAGCGTTTTGGGGTTAATATCCGAATAAAGGTTGCTATTTAATTTGAAATGTGGTACACTTAGAGCACTAATCAAGGTTGGCTGCTATATTGAGATGAACATGGGAACTGCGTTTAAAAGAACCTTAATCGTTTTCCTTGGTTTTATTGTAATTTTGGGATGTGTTTTAATCGGTGTTATCCAACACTATTCGCAATACGGTACGCTCCCGGAAACGATACAGATGGTAGATTTTTCAGGGATGCTGGTTGCAGTCTTGGGCGCGTGCATTCTCGGCTTGATTAGCGTGGTGTTAACTTTCGGGTTAGCACGTGCTTGGGCAAGCGAACAGCCGCAGCTTGGCGAACGGATTATCCGGCTTGCCCTTGCAGTTAGCATGTGTTTTGTTATCGTGTTCGGGGGTTTGGCAGGCGGACTCATCGTTTTACGGACTTTGTGGACGATCGGTTTTTTTTAACTTGCATTTGTGTTACCTATATGGTATAATTACATAATTAAGATTCATACGTATGATGTGGCAGTGGTGAAAGCCTGTCCTTGGCAGCTAAGAGGAGACTTTTGGCCGGTGTTTGACTGGGGCTACACATTTTGTACGTAGAATCTCGCGAGCCAAGGGTTGCTTTCAGAGTGGTTGATTGGTGTGGCCAACAAATAGATTTGTAGCTTTCTTTCTGCGTGAACTGGAAGCCTATCCGAACTTGGGGGTGTGAAAAATACACTACAGAGGCAGACGTACTCAGAGAACAAAGGAAAGACAGAGCCGTTCGAATTATCAGATTCGAGCCCGAGAGGTTTTGTTAATCGATCAGGACAACAAGCAGGTTGGTGTTATGCCTACGCGCGACGCGATGCAACGTGCTGAAGAGGTTGGTTTGGATTTGGTGGAGGTTTCAGCGAACGCCACCCCTCCCGTTTGTAAGATTATGGACTACGGGAAGTATCAGTACGAAAAAAACAAGCGCGCGAAAGAGGCAAGGAAGAAACAGAGCAAGGTCGTGATGAAAGGGATGCAGTTCCGTCCGGATACTGCTGAAAACGACTACCAGTTCAAGAAACGGCATGTTGAGGATTTCCTCGGAAATGGGTGGAAGGTCCGAGCCACCGTCCGGTTTCGAGGGCGAGAAATGCTCCATACGGACCTGGGTAGAAATTTGCTGAATCGGCTCAAAGACGATCTCGCGCAAATTGCGGATGTGGAACAACCGCCGCGGATGGAAACGCGCATCATGTCTATGATCCTCTCACCAAAATCTTCGTAACAAAATGATAGATAGCGAAGAAGTAGAACAAGTTTGAGTCTCGCGAGCCTAAGGCTTGCTTTCAAGGATATTCTAATGCCCAAAATTAAAACCCATAAAGGCGCAGCAAAACGTTTCAAATTCACGGCGAAAGGCAAAATCCGGCGCAAGCGTGCATACGGCGGACACCTGTTCCTTTCAAAGACAGCCAAACGCAAACGTAGATTGCGACAGGCAACCCTCGTTGACGCGAGCAATAAGAAACGTTTGAAACGTCTAATTCATCAGTAGAAGTGCCTGCACTTTGAAATGTAAGGGTGAAACAACGCTTTGTCTTTCATCGGATAGCAAACGATACCTGTCAGATGAATCCGGTATCATTTCATCCGAGTGAAAATCTCAGAAGCGTGTTCTGAAGTAGATAGGAGTTTTGAATGGCACGAGTAAAAACAGGGAATGTTCGACGGAAACGGCGCAAACGGATGCTGAAGCATTCCAAAGGGTACCGCGGGGGCCGCAACAACCTCAAACGTACCGCTACCGAAGCGGTAGAGAAGGGGTGGAACTACGCCTACGCGCACCGACGCGCACGAAAACGCGACTTTAGACGGCTTTGGATTGCCAGAATTAACGCCGCCGCAAGATTGCACGGCCTCTCCTACAGCCGATTCATGCACGGACTCAAAACCGCTGGAATCGAATTGGACCGGAAAGTCCTCGCAGACGTTGCGGTGCATGATGAGGCAGGGTTTGGCCAGCTTGTTGCCCTTGCAAAAGGATAACACTAAAAAACAGAATTATTGAAAGGTTATGAAGGGCTCGGTGCAGTGGCGAGAAATGTGGTATAATCTAATAGAATGCCGTATAATCTACTTTATTAGGTTGGACAGTGTGCGTTCTGTTGCGTGAATTCGGTTGGGAACACAGGAGAACCCGTCTACGCGCCTCCGCCGATGCAACAGGGCGAAAGCAGAGCACGCATTTTCAAGGCATGCTATACTTCACGTCGCGACAGCTTAGCCGAGACGTAAAACGCCTGTGAAGCTCGTGTCAGCCCTCACAGCAGATGCGCTTCGGTGTGTCTCGGAGGCAGTGAGCGCAGAAGCAGGAAGTGTGGCAGCTGATGGCACTAGTCAGATAAGACTAGATTATGCCAGATAATCTATGGCCCACAGAGCGGTGGTACCGCGGAAGTAGATGCCTGACGCTTTCGTCCCCATGAGGAAATTTACCTTTGTGGGACAAAGTGACAGGCGTTTCTTTTTAAAAAGATATACCGATAGAGTCGGGAGAATACAGCACTCCGCCCTTACAGGAGAAGGAGAATTTGGTGAAAGCAGAATTAGAGGCGATTCAAGCAGAGGCACTTGAGGCTTTAAAAGCGGTTAAAACGCCAGACGCGCTTGAATCGCTCCGAATCACGTATTTTGGACGTAGGGGAAAATTGACAGATGTCATGAAGGGCATGGGTACACTTTCCAAAGCAGAGCGGCCAGCGATTGGAAAACTTGCCAATGAGGTGCGCACCACGCTAACGCAAGCGTTTGAAAAGGCAACGGAAGCACTGCATCACCAACAACAGGCGCAGCAACTCGAGGCAGAATCCGTTGACATCACACTCCCTGGACGAAAGCCTGCTTACGGGAAAGCACACCCTGTCATGCAAACGCTGGAGCGGATTGAGGCCATCTTCAGCCAAATGGGGTTCCAGGTAGCAACAGGGCCGGAGGTTGAGATGGAGTATTACAACTTCGATGCCCTGAACACACCTGCCGACCATCCGGCGAGGGATTTGCATGATACATTCTACCTGGAAGCGCGCGGTTGGAAACAGCACCCACAAGAAGAAGGCGAGGACGCACGCAGCGAACGCCTTTTGCGCACGCATACGTCGCCTGTGCAAATCCGCGTGATGGAAAATCAAAAACCGCCTGTGCGTATCATTGTGCCGGGAAAAGCGTATCGAGTGGATTACGATGTCTCGCACACGCCGATGTTTCATCAGGTGGAGGGGTTACTTGTGGATACACACGCCACCTTTAGCGAATTGAAGGGGGTGCTGGCATCGTTCGTTCGGCAGATGTTTGGCGAGCAGACGCAGATGCGGTTCCGACCCCATTTCTTTCCTTTTACAGAACCGAGTGCGGAGATCGATATTTCCTGCACTGTATGTCAAGGAAAGGGGTGCCGGAGTTGCGGACATACTGGGTGGATTGAAATTTTGGGGGCGGGCTCTGTCGACCCAGAGGTATTCCACGCCGTGAACTATAATCCGGCGGAGGTTACCGGATTTGCCTTCGGCATGGGCGTGGAGCGCATCGCAAACCTCCAGTTCCGCATCCCGGATATCCGCACCTTTTATGAAAACGATCTCCGATTCTTGCGCCAGTTCTAGTACGTAGGTTGGGTTGAGCGTCCTGAAACCTCGGCCTGACGATTCGGAAATGTAAGCGAAACCCAACACTCCATAATAATTGCGTAGCCTGGGTCGAATTGTTGGGTTTGACTAGCTCTATAGGCCGGTCTAACGGAAGAGTAGCACTTCGATGGGTATTGAGATAGGTTGGCCCCATTACCGTTCAACCCCACCTACACTGCTATCAAATGTGCCTAAAACTATAAAATTGGAAAAAAGGACTTAATGGATGAACGTCACCGTAAATTGGTTGAAAACCTACATTGATTTCGCGCTTTCACCCAGCGAGCTCGCCGATCGGTTAACGATGTTAGGCATTGAAGTTGAATCCATCAAGCACCTCGGAGCCGAGCTAGCGGGCGTGGTAGTTGGCAAGGTGACAACTATCAAACCGCATCCGAATGCAGATAAACTCGTTCTCTGTCAGGTAGATGTTGGCGAAGCCGCTGCACTCCAAATCGTCTGTGGTGCGCCCAACGTAACGGCGGGAATGCTCGCCCCTGTCGCGACAATCGGCACAGAATTGCCCAACGGTATTACAATTAAGCGTGCCAAACTTCGCGGACAAGAATCGCAGGGCATGCTCTGCTCCGAAAAAGAGTTAGGGCTAGCGGCGCAGCTTGCAAGCGCATCAGGACTCATGGAATTACCCCCAACTATGTCCATTGGCATGCCGCTTGCCCAAGCGTTAGGATTAGATGATGTCGTGCTTGAACTGGAGATTACGCCAAATCGTCCGGATTGTCTCAGCCTCATCGGTGTGGCACGCGAAATCCGCGCTGAGACAGGAAACGCCTTAAAACTGCCACAGGTGAATCTTCAGGAGGACGAAACCGATATCCGAGAGATGACTGCTGTAACCATTGACGCACCTGAGTTGTGTCCCCGTTATGCTGCCCGCGTCATTCGAGGCGTTAAAGTGGGGAAATCGCCAGCATGGTTACAGCAGCGGCTTGAATCTGTGGGCGTAGGCGTTATTAACAACATTGTTGATGTCACCAACTTTGTCTTGATGGAATATGGGCAACCCCTGCACGCCTTCGATTATCACAAACTGGCAGACGTTAAACATGGGCTTGCAAATGGTGCCCTAAGGCGCATTGTCGTGCGTCGTGCAGCGGAAGGTGAACAGTTGAAAACGCTTGATGAGGTTGAGCACAAACTCACTTCTGACATGCTCGTCATTGCCGATGCCGAAAAGCCTGTCGCTCTTGCCGGAATTATGGGCGGGTATGATTCGGAAATCACAGCGGCAACGTGTGATGTGCTGTTAGAAAGTGCCTATTTTCAACCCTCAAGTATCCGTGCTACCGCGAAGGCGTTGGGAATGAACACAGAAGCCTCATATAGGTTTGAACGCGGTGCCGACCCGGGCACAGTCCTTCCTGCCCTTGACCGCGGGGCGCAGCTCATCGCTGAATTAGCGGGCGGCACTCTATGTGCTGGGAGCGTTGATGTCTATCCAGGGCAACAGCCGCTTGTTCAGCTTCAACTCCGTCCCGAACGCGTCAATTTCGTATTGGGGACGGCGCTTGAGGCGACAGAGATGGACGCTATTTTAAACCGACTCGGTTTCCATGTCAAAGCCACCGATGGCGAATATCAGGTCACCGTGCCGACGTTCAGGTCTGACGTTACCCGCGAAATCGATCTCATTGAGGAGATAGCGCGCGTCTACGGCTACGATAACATTCCGACGACACTACCAAGAGGGGATATTCCTGTGCCTGCCCCGGAGCCGCGCACTGAAGTTCGCAAACGTATAAAGCACTTTCTCCTCGCATCAGGCATGATGGAAGCGGTAAACTATAGTTTTTGCCATCCGAACTGTTTTGAGAAGATTCGGTTGAATAAAAACAATCCGCTTCGCGAGGCCTTGCAACTGCGAAACCCGTTGAGCCCAGAGATGTCGATTCTTCGGACGACATTGTTGCCGAGTTTGCTTGAGAATGCACAACACAACCGCAATCACCAGATAGACGATATCGCCCTCTTTGAGATGTCCACCGTGTTTCTTGTAGGAGGAACCTCTCGTCCCGACTCCCCGGTAAAAGAACCGGAACGCGTGGCTGGCATCCTCGCAGGGGAAATCGGGGGTGGTGTCTACGGCAATCCGTATAGATGTCCGGATTTCTTTGACATCAAAGGCGTTGTGGAAGGCATCCTTGAAGTGTGCGGCATGACTGATTACACTATTCAGCAGACAGCCGAGCCAACTTTTCACCCGGGGCGCAATGCAGAGGTGTTATTAGCGGATAGGCGGCTCGGTATCTTCGGAGAGGCGCACCCGAGAGTGCTGGAAAATTACGCTCTGCCGTATAAGGCGTATCTCTTTGAATTTGATGTCGAGGCCTTAGTGGGCACCGCCGAGTTTTCCAAACGCTTCGAGCCGATTCCCATCTATCCGAATGTCCAGCGCGACCTTGCGATTGTCGTAGATGCAGATGTGCTATCAGATATACCGATGGCACTTATCTATGCAACGGGGGGCACATTGGTAGAATCGGTCCGCCTGTTTGATGTGTACCTCGGCGACCAGGTGCCGGCAGGTAAGAAGAGTCTTGCCTATACTATCACCTATCACTCGGCAACCGAAACCTTGACAGACAAAGCTGTGAACGCCCTCCACGACAGGGTTGTCAAACGTCTCAATTGCGAGTTGGGTGCTGAATTGCGAATGTAGGCGCGCTTCTTCGGGAGAAGCGCCTTCTAGTCTCGATACCCTTTTTAGCGAATTATGCAGGCAAACGGGATAAAAAAACTATTTTCAGCCATCGCGCGCCACTATGACTTCCTCAATTCCCTCTTAAGCCTCCGGTTCGATGGCGTATGGCGAAGAGAAACAGTCAAGGTGAGCTGCGTTGCACCGACGAGCAAGGTATTAGATGTCTGCACCGGCACAGGCGAACTCGCCCTTGCATACTCAGACAAAATGGGGGTGGAGGGCTCCGTCATCGGTTCAGATTTCTGTTTTGAGATGTTGGCTGTTGGCAAGCAGAAGCTCCAACGGGATAGTAGTAGGCCCGCTCTGTCGTGCCGTAATACAAACTTTCTGGCAGCGGATACCCTCACCCTTCCGTTTCTGGACAATACCTTTGACATTGTTTCCGTCGGTTTTGGCATCCGGAACGTCGCAGATCTGGAGATGGGCATCCGTGAGATGACGCGTGTGGCAGTGCGGGGTGGCAGAATTGCCATCTTGGAGTTTACGCAACCCGTGAATCCAGTATTTCGGAGCCTCTACTATCTCTATTTCAGGAAGGTTTTACCGTTCGTCGGCAATTGCATCTCCCGCAACAAAGACAATGCTTACGGGTATCTTCCCCGGTCGGTGATGCAGTTTCCGAATTGCGATGCGTTGAAAGCGGTTATGGAGCGGTGTGGGCTGACAGATGTGCAGTTTTATCGGAAAACGTTCGGCATCGTTGCGATTCACGTTGGGAAGAAACGTGCGAGTTAATTCATTGTCTGAATCGCGGATTTGCAGGATTATAGGTTTTCAGGATTTTATAGTAACGCCTACAATTATTGATACACGCTGTATTTTTAACGGGCGATAAATCGCCCTACTACAAACGCACCTGCTTGTCAGTATGGCTACATATTTTCCTATTTGACTCTATTTGGAAGGAAATGATTGATGAAAACCTTGTTTCGCCTGTTAATACTGGTAATGGTAAGCCTTTTCCCCGTTTACATCGTCAGTTGTGGAGAACGGGTAGAAGAGGATGAAGTTGCCCCAGTGGAATTAGTGCACGCACATCCAGCACCCGATAGCACGATTGACGCAAACGATATGATTCTTGTTACCTTTGACGGTGTCCCTGTAGATGTAGGTGTGAATGTAGGTGCTGTTACAATAGCTGGCAAAGCAGTCACAATTGCCGGTCCCTTCCCACCGGGAGTGCTCACTTTGACACTCACGTGGGCAGATGGCGTTCAAACGCTCACCTACACCGTCACAACATCTAAATCCGTTGTCACTGAGCCTCTCCCTGAGCCGAATCTTATCCCTGAGCCTGAACCCGTTGTTCCCGAAGGCATGGCACTAATTCCCGAAGGTGACTTTCGGATGGGAAGTAAGGATGGGGATGCTGATAACGATGAACAGCCGGTGCATACCGTTTACGTGGATGCCTTTTATATCGATGTCCACGAGGTAACCAATGGCGAATATAAGGAGTTTGTTCTTGCCAACCCGGCGTGGCAAAAAGATTTAATTGAAGCACGATTCCACGACGGCAATTACCTACACGATTGGAATGGGAATAACTTCCCTGGTGGAAAGCGCGACCATCCGGTGCGTTATGTCAGTTGGTATGCTGCGATGGCTTACGCAGCATGGGTAGGAAAACGGCTGCCCACAGAAGCGGAGTGGGAGAAAGCAGCGCGCGGCGGATTAGACAGAAAGAAATATCCATGGGGTAATCAGATTAGTGCGAGAAGAGCAAACTACGGCAAGAATATTGGAGAGACAACACCTGTCGACGAGTATCCGCCGAATGACTACGGCGTGTATGACATGGCAGGTAATATCTGGGAGTGGTGCCTTGACGAATACCAGATTGATTTCTATGCCAACTCGCCACGTCGAAATCCGACCGCTGGCGCGAATAATGTGGAGGAGATTGTAGATAATTTTGAGAATATTATAGATTTTTGCGTGTTACGGGGTGGCGCGTGGAACAGCAATCCTGAGTGGTTGCGCGCCGCGAATCGTCATGGGACGAATCCAGCGTACGCGGGCATCGGCGGCCTCGGTTTTCGTTGTGTGAAGGCAGTATCTCCTTAATGCTTAACGAACCTTTCTACGTGTGCCACAACGGATTCGGATACCCCTTGCAAACTATAGCCCCCCTCCAATGCGGATACAACGCGCCCCGATGCTGTTTCCTCGGCAACTTCAAGAATCAGGTCGGTTAGCATTGCAAACCCCTCAGCGGTGAGTTCTATTGTGGCGAGCGCATCGAGGTAGTGCGCGTCGAATCCCGCCGAAATCAGGATAAACTCAGGCGAAAAATTGTGCAACGCTGGTATGAGGACATTCTCACAGACTGTAATGTATTCGCTATTCCCACTCCCCGCAGGCATCGGCACGTTTAGCGTTGTGCCACGCGCTTTTCCGCTGCCGCGTTCATAACTTGAACCGGTGCCGGGATAGAGGGGTGATTGGTGGATAGAGAAAAAGAAGACAGACTCGTCCTCATAGAAAATGTCTTGTGTACCGTTGCCGTGATGGACATCCCAATCCACAATCGCGACCTTCCCGATGCCGTGTTCACGTTGGAGGTAGCGGGCTGCAATCGCGATGTTGTTGAACAGACAAAACCCCATACTCCGGTTTTGTGTTGCGTGATGCCCTGGCGGACGCACCATAGCGAACGCGTTTTTGACGGCACCCGTTGCAACGGCATCTGCTGCACGTAGCACGCCACCTGCGGAGAGTTTCGCTATATCAAACGAAGCCTTACTGACAGGTGTGTCATAGGTAAGCGGGATCTCTTGTTCGCAGTATTGCCGGACGTGTTCAGGATAGGTAGTTTCATGCGCGTAACAGAGTTGTGCTATACTCGCCGGGGTGGCTTCAATTGCGTGCAGCTGCTTCCACACCTCGCTCTGCTGTAGGGCGGCTAAACTGGCTCGTAGCCGGTCTGGACGTTCGGGGTGCTCTGGGCCGGTGTCGTGGTTGAGGTAGTCTGGGTGATAGATAAATCCTGTTTTTTGTGGCATATCTGTCCCTTTGTCTTCATAAAAAAGTTGACCTCGGTCTTCAAATATTATAGAATATGTCTTAATATCATAGAAACTGTTATTCTAATCCGTAGTTTTCTAGTAACGCTCTGGTTACTATATCACAAAGTCGGGATAAATCAAATCAAAATAGCCAAAGGGGAATTTTTCTATGGATCTAAGGAAAATATCCGGTCAAATAGAGGCAAAACTATCGAAAATCTTTTCTGAAGAACTAACATCAGGGTTAGCAGCGCGCGAAGATTCCCGAGCTTTTGGGGCGATGGTTGAAAAAAAGATTGCAGATAACTGGAAGCAAGTATGTTCAGATCTTGGGCATGTTCCGCTAGAACGCCCAGGAAGACGCAGTATCTTTGATTTTGCGTTTCAGTCTGAAGGCAAAATCATTGGAATTGATGTTAAGACAAAAGATTTAGATTCAACTCGGTACTCTGATGGTGGAATTTGTGCTGTCGGGAATCTGTTGAAATTTCTTGCCAATGATGGTGGGATGTTTCTTCTCGCAGAGTTCGGACACAATAAATTATCGGATCAGCGTGAAAAACGTGACATTGTGTATATTCGGGTGGTACCTTTTATTTCCCTACCGCATAATGCGTACAGAATTGAAAATCTCGGCACAGGTCAGGTCCGGCTCAATTACACAGTCAACCAAGTTTGGGATGAGATTGATTGGAGCAGAGACATTACCAATTTTTACGACGTGTTTATGGAGCTCGCTATCCAGCATTATAGACGAGTCAGCCGTGACGCGTTAAACCGTATTGCAGCTTTAGAGGCATTTAAGAAAAATGGATACAAAGACTTCTCATTTAATAGACGCTAGTATCGGACAGGTTTTTACCCCGCTAAAATGGGCGGAATGGCTCATTAACAGGTGGAGCATCTTCGATGCATGGCTTGATGGCGCGCATATCTGCGATCCCACCGCAGGACAGGGTGCATTCGCGCTTGCGATGCTCCATATTGCACAGCGCAAAGGAATCGCTATTACTCCCGAACGCCTATCACGCCTAACCCTCATTGAAATAGTACCCTCACATCTTGAACGGTTTAGACAAAACGTCAAGCAAGAATTTGGGGTTGACTTCCCCGACTCTCAAACCTTCTGCCAAGATGTCATTCTGGAGCCTCATCAGAAAAAGTATGACATTCTCGTAGGGAATCCACCGTGGGCAAACTTCGGAGATTTGCCCACAGTGTACAAAGCGCGCGTAAAACCGTTTTTTCTTGTAGAAGGACTTGTTCCAGATAGACAGAAGATGCTCTTGGGTTCTTCCCGGATTGATATAGCGGCACTGGTGCTGAAGGTTGTTTTGGGGAGATTGCTCAAAAACAACGGGTTTGGGTATTTCTATCTCCCTACGTCCCTCTTTTTTGGCGATGGTGCCCATAGTGGATTTAGAAGTTACAGCACCCGGGATTCGCGAACTCCCCTTGCTGCCCATCGGAATTTTGCCGTAGATACTGTCTATGAATTTACAACCACAAAAGTGTTTGAGGGAGTCAACACATCGTATTGTTGTGCAAAATTTCAGGGGGATACGCGACAGAGTTTTCCGGTCACGTATTTCAGAGAGTTGGACAGAAAATGGGTTGAACATAAGGCATTGCCGCTTAAAAATCCTGCTGATGCATGGCGAGTAGTGCAGAATCTCGATGCGCTGAATACGGGTGCAACGCTTGAAGTTAGCCTGTCGCCAGAGCAAATGCCTCGACAGGGTGTGAATACATGTGGAGCAAATAGAGTCTTTATCTTCGATGGCAAACCTTCGCATCTGCCTGAGGCGTTTCTATACCCTCTCGCAACAAAGGAGATATGGCGACAACCCGCATCATTACCATGCAAGTGGATACTTCTGCCGTATCATCAGCAAACAGGAAAACCGCTCACATGGCATCAAATTGAACAGTGTGATGCCTTAAGGGAACACCTACAGAACGCTCAAGATGTGCTACAAGCGCGGAAAGGGACGTTCCTCCGATCTGCTATCAATAGAGGAAATTGGTGGGCATTGCTGGGTGTGGGGCCCTATGCGTTTGCACCTTTCAAAGTGATTTGGGAGGCGTATGGGAAAAGGCAGTTCAACCCAATCGTGCTGGATAGTGTAGATGGGCAGGTGTGGCAAGGGAACCAGGCCATGCACGCCTTTATTCCGTGCTGGACTGAACATGATGCACAGCGGGTGAAGACCGCGCTTGAGAATCCGGAAATTCCGGATTTATTGCGGCAACTCAATGGGGCAGGCAAGTGCAATTGGGCACAGCCTGGCAAGATTAAGAAGATTCTGGCGTTTGAATAAGGATATTGCCTCACCACAATCCTTGAATCTTGATTATGTTTTTCTGGTGATGTTTTTTCTTGTAGACTAACATAAAATGTGCTAAACTTTAACACATGTTTGCATCCCATGCTATTACGTCAGGCAAAAAAAGGAAAATGAAATGGTTCACTACAAAGCACCCCGCGCATTTCATGTGATGACAAAGCCCATCGGGCCTATCTGCAACTTAGACTGTGAGTACTGCTTTTATCTGGAAAAAGAGAAGTTGTATCCCGAAACCGGCTCTTTTCGGATGACTGACGAGATTCTGGAGAACTACGTCAAGCAGTATATTGAAGCGCAGCAAGTCAACGAAGTCACGTTCGCGTGGCAAGGCGGCGAACCGACGTTGATGGGCGTGGACTTTTTCCGGCAAGCGATGCGGTATCAACAGAAATATAGACGCCCCGGCATGCAGATTCAGAATACGTTTCAGACAAATGCCACGCTGTTGGACGATGAATGGGGAGAGTTTTTCAAGCGGAACAAATTCTTAATCGGCGTGAGTATTGATGGCCCTCCGGAAATCCACGATAAGTACCGCTATGACAAACGCGGCCAATCCTCGTCTGAGCAGGTAATTCGTGGGTTGCGGATTTTGCAGAAGCACAAGGTGGACTATAATGTGCTTTGTGTTGTCAACAACCACAACGGCGACTATCCCAAAGAAGTCTACAACTATTTTAAAGGACTTGGCGTTGAGTTTATGCAGTTTATTCCTGCGGTTGAGCATTTCGGCGGGAAGAATGTGTCCCCGCGCTCTGTCACAGCACGGCAGTACGGCAAATTCCTCTGTGCGATTTTCGATGAGTGGGTGATTAACGACATCGGAAAAGTTTTCGTTCAGATTTTTGATATCGCGCTTGAAGCGTGGTTGGGCTATCCACCGAGTTTGTGTGTTTTCAACGAAACCTGCGGCGACGCGCTGGCGATTGAACATAACGGAGATCTCTACTCCTGTGACCATTTCGTTACACCTGACTATCACATTGGTAACATTGCGGAAACCTCAGTCGCGGAGATGGTAGATTCGCCGTTCCAACGCAAATTTGGCACTGATAAACGGGATACGCTGCCGGAATACTGCCGCACCTGCGAGGTGAAGTTCGCTTGCAACGGCGGCTGTCCTAAAAATCGCTTTATCAAAACCCCCACAGGCGAAGAGGGCTTGAACTATCTCTGTGCCGGCTATAAGCAGTTTTTCAATCACATTGATGAACCGATGAAGTTGATGGCTTCTGCTATCCAGATGGGGCGGCCTGCCAATAGTATTATGTCGGTAATGCGCCAACGTCGGCAGACACAAGGGAGGGAGCGGCATTCGGGTTTACAAACTAGCCTCACATCGGGACAGAAGATTGGACGAAACTCGCCTTGTCCGTGCGGCAGTGGCCGAAAGTATAAGCAGTGCTGTTTGCGGAACAGCAAATAATACCAGATTGAGTTAATAAGTTACGTACCCTTTGGACAGATACAGGGAGCTGGCCCTAGAGCTATTCCGTTTTAAGAAATTATCGGGTTTCGCACCTTTTTCCGGCCGAAGGCGGTTTAGATGAAACGCTCTACTGAAGCACATTTAACTTGATGATCTGAAAATGTTGATCGAATCCGAAAACCTCAGAGATCTCATATTCCTGACACACCACAAAACTGGTGCAATCCGTAAAAGATAGTCGTGCGGTGCGGTATCGTCGAAAAAGAATTTCTGCTTCTTCAAACCGATCGACATCAATTCTCTCAAGTGTGACAGCGTCTCTTTTGACAGCATCTTTCATAAAATCAAGAAATGCCACGGCTCTTGCGTGGGTTGCGTCATATCGGAGCCGGGTGATGGCTTCATCAACGACATAATCTGTGGTAAGTAGGGGGATTCTCTGCTGTACTAAGTGTGTGTACATCGCCACAGCCGTGTCGTGATGTTGGTCGCTCGGATTTGAATGTGCAATCCACGCGCCTGCATCAACAAAAATCTTCTGACGTGTCCGGGGAAAATTCATGGTTTGGCTTCCTATTTCCAGTCGACATCCTCATGGTTGACAGAGCCATCGGTGCGCTCGGATTCGACGGATTCAGCGAGGTGTGCCAACTTATCAAGCCGCGCGGTGGCTTCTGCGTATCCTTTTCGGATGTTCTCTGCCCGCTGTTCTAGCGTTTGATTACTGATGTCGCCGCTATACACCAGACAGCCGAGATATCGCACGAGTTTTATCCCTTGGGAGAGGAGCCCGGTAAACACCGTCTGGAGGCTCCGATTATCATAGCCGAAGGCATCCGCAATCTGCCTATAGTTGCAACTCTTGCGGTTCTCCGCAGGCCCACACCGCAACCGCTGAAGTTCACGCAGAAAAGCAACGTATTTGCCAATTTTAACACCCCGGTAACGCAGCACTGCTGTGAGACAGGCAAGGTTATCTTTCCCCTCTAACACCGCGCGCTGCTCAACGGGCAGCATGGTTTTTAATTTCTCGGTGTTTAGGGCATCAATGCAGAGCGTGCCGAGGCTGGCCACCACTGCATCAAAATCACGTAGTTCGTCCTGTGCAGGCATCGTCAAGTCGCGGAGGTAGGCCTCTTCGTCCGGTGCCGGCTGCAGCAGCACCTGCCACCCGAGATATTCGTAACACCGCGCCCGCAATTCATAATACGCCGCGCGAAACCGGTGCTTGGGTTGCTCCGCATCCTTGAACGGAATCGGTTCAAGGTAAAGTTCGTAATACGCTTGACTCACACTGCCTTTTGGCAGGATGTTATACTGCTGCCAATGGCGTTGCTCCACATAAGGCAGTTCGCGCAGATATGCCAATAACACACAGACTTTGTCCGGATTTCCGTTGTCCATCGGCAGGCTCCAGTGGCCCGAACGCACCAGGCACAGATCCCACACAGTATAGGTATCGCTATCTTGCTGGTATTTGTCTAACACCGCCGGCTTGAAATGAACGAAGATCGGATGGTTTGAGATGCCCAGCGCGGGATAAAACACATCTTTCAGTGCCGTTTTGTGGGTAATCGCGTGCCCGTTGTCGTCAACACCGATGATAAATTCAACAGGCTCTTTTTTTATGATTGGTACATCCTTGTCCTTCCGTTTAGATGTCATCTGTGGTAACCTCCTTTTACACGTTGGATCAAAGCCAAACGTAGAAGTATCCTATCACATAGGATACGGGATGTCAAGTGAAACTTGACGTTCCATTCCAGTTTTCTGTATTGTGCTTCAGTTCGGAGCGTTTGGCAGGAACTCCCCTGTACGTATCTCCTCGGAGAGATCTTGGCTTTTACCTTAAGAAAGGCAGACAACATGGCTAAAACCAGACCCAATATCTTACTTATCACCAGCGACCAGCAGCATTGGAACACCTTAGGCTGTCTTAACCCCGAAATTCAGACACCGCACTTGGATGCATTGGCACAGGATGGCACGCTTTTCCATAGAGCCTATTGCCCCAACCCTACCTGCACGCCGACACGCGCTTCCATCATCACCGGCAAGTACCCTAGCCAACACGGTGCCTGGTCCCTCGGCACAAAACTCTCTGAAGCAGAACACACCGTCGGCGAAGACTTTACAGCGGCAGGATACCGCACCGCCCTCGTCGGCAAAGCACATTTTCAACCCTTGCATGGAACGGACGAATTCCCGTCGCTGGAATCCTATCCGATACTGCAAGATTTGGACTTTTGGCGAAACTTCGATGAACCCTTTTACGGGTTTGAGCATGTTGAGCTCGCGCGCAACCACGCCGATGAGGCACACGTCGGGCAGCATTACGCTATTTGGATGGAGGAAAAGGGCTGCACAAATTGGCGAGACTATTTTGCCCCACCGACAGGAAATGCTCGGGGCCAATATCGCACATGGCCCATCCCCGAAGAATACCATTACGATACGTGGATTGCGGAGCGAACCAATGCGCTGATGGAAGTGTATCAGCAAAACGATGAGAACTTTTTTCTCTGGGCAAGCTTCTTCGATCCGCACCCGAAATATCTTGTGCCGGAACCGTGGGATACGATGTATGATCCGGCAGAATTGACGGTGCCTTCTGTGACGGAAGGGGAACATGATAATAACCCACCGCACTTCCAATTGACGCAGCAGCAAAAGCCCGATTTCTCCGCTTGGCGTGAAAGCGGCAAGGGCATACACGGATTTAACTCGCATTTGCGAGAGCGGGATGAACTCGCCAAAGACATTGCTGTCTATTACGGCATGGTGAGTCTGATGGACAAGTATATCGGAAAAATCCTGTCGAAACTTGATGAACTGGGGCTCGCAGAGAACACACTGGTTGTTTTCACGTCCGACCATGGGCATTTTTATGGACAGCACGGCCTCGTCGCAAAAGGCGCATTCCACTATGAAGATGTCATCCGCGTTCCGTTTATTGTGCGGTATCCGGGAGTTGTACCTACAGGGAGACGCTCGGAGGCGTTGCAAACGTTGGTAGACTTAGCCCCTTCGTTCCTGAGTGCTGCGGATATTGACATTCCGCGTCCAATGACAGGGGTAAATCAGATACCGGTCTGGTCAGGGCAAGCAGAACAGGCACGCGACCATATCATCGTTGAGAATCACCATGAACCGACAACTGTACATGTCAAAACCTATGTTGACGCTCGTTATAAACTCACCGTCTATTACAACCGAGATTACGGCGAGTTATTCGACCTGCAAGCAGATGCTGGAGAAGTCAATAACCTCTGGAATTCGCCTGTGCATGCCGAGTTGAAGGCGGCGTTGGTGATGAAGTTGTTGTTCGCGGAGATGGGCAAGGAGCCGTTGTGTATGCCGAGGACATCGGGGGCATGATATGTTCGACATTCCTTGTGGAGAAGTCAGGAAGCAAGTTAGGTGTGACAGCACACGGTAAATCTCGAATGAACACCGGGCATGTGTGAAGTCAATACCGCCGTTTCCAGTGCCAGCTGTCGCTTCCAGAGATGAGCGGACGAATTTCTTCGGGGAGCGTCTTAACAAATTCAGGGCTGACTTCGTTGCCGGGCCATTCTCGCACCATCGGCGGCGTGTAGCCTGAGATGAGGATGACACGCTCTTTATCGCTTCGGATAGCAGTGGTACTGTGTATCAACGCCTCGGCGAAAAGCAACACAGAACCTGCTGATGCTTCTACTTGGTAGATGAGTTTGTCATCTGCTAATGCCGCTTCGATCATCTCGCTTTGCGGCCAGGTCAAGCGGTGGCTTCCCGGAATGACACACGTTCCGCCATCGTCTGGCCCGACATCGGTGAGGTAGGCGAGTGTTTTGACAAAGATGCAGTGGAACTTGTTCTGTTCCATATAGGTTCCCCAGCCGTGTTGCGTGCCGCGATGAAAACCGGTTGGGTTATAGCGGCGTTTGTGAAGTTCGCCCATGTCTGTTTCCGGGTTACGTCTATTAATGATTGCCTCGGTCTCCTCCAGGCGTACTGCCCCACCGACGACTTCCTCAACGAGCGGCACGAGTTGTGGATGCGCGGCGTATGCCAATAACGCCGGGTCATATTCAACGAGGTTGCCGAAAAGCACATAGTGTTCCCCGCCCCAACGAGCGTAGACGCGTTTTGCCTCCAGGGCGGCATCGGCTTTCATCCTGTAGAGCGCGCTTTTCATCCGATCGATTTCATCGTTGTTCAGAAGGTTCTCAAGTAACACGAAGCCGTAAATGTCGAAGTGTAATCGTTGTGCTGGGGTTAAGCCAGTCGTGTTCCTCATTTCTCACCTTTTTTCCTTGTCCTGGCGACCGGGAGATGGATGCTACCGGCGGCGTTTTATTTGTCCCCAGAATGTAGCGAGTTTTCCGCCCGCATCAACCGCAAGGTCGAGCGGATCTGCTCCTTCATAGACGAGTAAATCATCGACGTAACCGGGGGCTGTCATTGACCACACATAGAAAACGAGCCACTTGGGGACGGGCCCTAGGGCGGCGTTCCGAAAAGGAAGTCCTTTTTCAGCTTTGGCCCCCAGGGTATCGTTCCTGTCGTCTCCTGCGTAGAAATCAAATTCGCTTTTGTCGAAATTAGCAACGATCCGAACGTATTTCCATGTATCCGTTTCAAATTCGCCAATCTCTTGCCATGCGGCACCATCGTAGAGACGGACAATATTTGCGTCCCAATTGATGTAGGTGCATCCGTTGTTTTCCCCAATGTTGTCAGCAGAAGCGACTTTGAGATTGAAAGAACGTCCACCGCCTTCAATGTAGAGCCAGAATTCAACAGAGATGATAGGATTTTCGGTCTCTATGGGTGGGCCAAGCCCGTCTCCATCAGCACCGCCTAAGATAGCGAGCGATTTTTTGTCGGTTTTGACGGTGTCCCCTGTCACTTCAAACTGCCCTGCTGTTATTTCCCAGTCTTGCGGCGGCTTGCCAAGGGTGAATTCCTCAAATCCGGTCTGTACGTAGACCTCTTGGGCTGTGGCATCGAGCAGGCACTGTGGGACAAACAAAGCGAGGCTCAAGACAACTACTGTGGAAACCAATATGACTCGCATAAAGGAGTTGGGGTTGGGGATGCCCGTATCGGGGTAACAAACGCCTCCCACAAATTGTAACTTTATGGAGTGTTTATTTTGATTCATTTCATTTCTCCTCTTCTCATAAGCACGCTTTGATCCCTTCAAAAAACACCTGAAAACATCAGAACTTACGCACATTCGGGGTTGCCCTAACGACGCGCGGCGAAACAAGATAAACATATTATGGCATCCAGACATTCCACTCCCCTTTTTTCGCCCATTTGCGGCATGCGAGGCACAGACACATATATCGAATCGCAAAACGCGGGGACTCGCCCACATTTATCGTTCCAGAATGCGGTAGCAGGTGGTGAAAAAGGAGCACATCCCCTTGTTTAGCAACTACTTCCATGGGCTTGCCTAAGTCCAGTTGTGGAAACAGCGCGCGTACATCGCGGACATGATTGGAGAATTCTGGATTTTTCTTGCGGAATTCACGAATCCGTTGGGGTCCTTCGGGCCATATCACTGTCGTTCCCTCGTGCGAATTCGCGTCGGTGAGGTAGGTTAAACTCGTTGCCCGAAATGTCCCGGGATCTAACCGAAAATCCCGGAAGTCACCATCTAAGTGGGGCGACGGACTTTTCCACTTGGCCGGAACAGGGAATTGATTGAGTGCCCAGATACCATCCGGATGCTGGCTCTTACAATGTGGAATGGCCGGGTATCTTTCAGCGAGTTGATGAAGGACGGTGAGGTAATCTGGGGTGCAACACGCCAACACATCTGGATGCGTCACGCCGAAAAGTTCGATGCGGTTTCCGTTTGACATCTGCTCCATGTAAAAACCGGAGAGCGGTGGCCTTTGGAAGTTTCCCCACGACTTTGCATCCGCTGCATCCATACCCATAAGGTGCCACATCGCTTGCGCTGCTTTTGTGACAGTCTCTTGTGGAATCAATCCGGAAAGAAGTAGATAGCCTTCTTCCTCAAATTGTGTTAACTGCTGTGCTGAAAGCATATTTTTATCCATGGATATTTGGCCCGGTTAGAAGGTTAAGGTAACAGGAAACGCGGAACTCGTCCTACAATGCCAGTATGCTTTAGTCATCAATCCTGAGTTTGGTAATATCAATAGTAGGTTCCGGATACTTCATGTCCAGTTTTTTGAGCGTCTCAACGAGACACTCTGTGATAGCGAGATTACGATACCACTTCTTATTCGCAGGGATTATATACCAAGGTGCCCAGTCGGTACTACACTTTTGGAGGACGGTTTCGTACGCCTGCATGTAATCGTCCCAATAGGCGCGCTCCCGAATATCGGATTCCTCAATTTTCCAATGTTTTGTCGCATCGCTTATCCGGGATTCCAGCCGCGCTTTCTGTTCATCCTTTGAGATATGGAGGAAAAATTTCAGGACAACCGTGCCGTTTTCTACAAGCATCTTTTCAAAATCGTTAATTTGCTGGTATCGCTGCGCCCAGACCTGTTTTGGCACTAGTTCATGAACGCGCACAACAAGCACATCCTCATAATGCGAACGGTTAAAAATGCCGATGTGTCCCTTTTGTGGTACAGCTTTATGTGCCCGCCATAAAAAATCGCGGGACAGCTCATCCGTTGAGGGAACTTTGAAACTAACGACATCGCATCCCTGCACGTTGATTCCGGACATCACCTTCCGGATGGTGCCATCCTTTCCGCATGTATCCATACCTTGCAGGATAATCAGGAGGGCGTGCTGGCTTTCAGCGTAAAGCAGCTCCTGAAGTTCCAGCATCTGCTTATGCAGTTTTTTCAGTCTGCGCTTCGTGTCGCGCTTCTCTTTGTAAATTCCAGTATGTGAAGGCGCGTGATGACTCAGGGTGACGCGTTCGTCCGGTGTGACGATATACTTAGTCTCAAGTTTCATTGTTCGTTTCCAATCTCTACTATAAATTTGACCCACTCGTGCTTACGGCATAACGGCGTATGCGTACGACTCTCACGAACTATTTCGATAAGGATTCGTAGTAGTTATCAACGAGTCGGCGGTATTCAGGCGGAACATCCTCTTTCGCGACTTGAACGAGTTGTTTCTTCTCTTGAAGCGTATTGAGCCGGTCTTCAAGTGCGGCTTCCAACTTCTTCAGGTCGCGAATCACGAACTCGTAGTTAGGGAACGGCTGCGAGCGATTTCCGGGGCGATAGTCCATCGTGTCGAACAAGTCGAGCCATAGCCTGTCGATGTCACGGTTGGATTCTGCGCCTGCGCGCGCGACCTCATTTTCGTTTTCACCTTGACCGGGTTGTTGTCCAGGTTGTTGTCCATCCTGCATGGCTTGCTGCGCCTGTTGCATTTGTTCCTGGAGCTGTTGTTGCTGTTCAGCGAGTTGTTGCTGACGGCGTGCTTGTTCCTCTGTCTGCTCTTGTCCCTCCATCGCTTCAAGTTCACGTTGGATGTCCTGCATCTGCTCTTCAAAGCGTTGGAGTTGTTCAAGTGCGGCTTCTAGTTGTTGTTCTTCCGTGCGTGCCATATTTGCTTTTGCCTGTTGCAAATCGGCTTGTGCGTGCTCAAGTGTCTGTATTACCTCTTGCTGGTTCACGTCTGCGGCTCGGAAACTGCGCCACTGCAAGGCACGTTGTGCGGTTGACATATCTTCTGCAGTCTGTTCTTCAGCGAGTCGTCTTGTCGCATCTCCGACATTTCGGGAGGCCTCCGGATTGTTCTCGTTGAGTTGTTCCTGCAGATTGTTCAGTGTGTCTTGGAGTGACGCAAGGTCGCGTTGAAGGCTGCGCTGTTCATTGGCCAGCTCAGAGGCGTTTCGGAAATCTTCGGGCTGCATCTCAGATTGCTGGAACCTGCTCTCCAATTCCTGTGTCTGCTGTTGGACATCAGATTGCGCTGCTGTCAACTGCTGCAGTTGCTGTGTGGCTCTATCAAGCGCATCATCTGTGAATTCGGCGGCGACTTTTTCGAGCTGTTCAATGGCTTCTTCAAGTCTTTCTTCCGCTTTTTCACCTTTGGCGGCACTCAGTTGCGGTTTCTGCTGTTGCATACCTTGTGCGGCTTGTTGCATCTGTTCGCTGGCCTGTTGCATCGCTTCACCGGCTCGAGTTAAGCGTTGGCCTTGCGTGCCTTGCGCGGCGCCTTGCATTTGTCCAAGTTGTTGTGCGCTATGCTGAGCTTGTTGTGCTAACTGCCCCTGTTGCTGGGTATTCTGTTGCATGTCGCTTGGAGCGGGTTGGCTTTCTCTGCCCAGTTGTTGGCTCTGTTGATTCAGATTTTGCTGTTCTTCCAACATCTGGCGAGCCTGGTCTAACAACTCTTGCGTTTGTTCCTGCACCTGCTGCTCGAGTTCCTCCTGGTCGTTTTCAAGTTCGCTTTGGAGCTCTTCCATGTCCAGTTCAAAGTTTTCAGCGAGTTGGGGATTATTACTGCGCATCTGCGTCAGCACTTTGGTGAGTTCAAGGCTTACTTTGATGAGGAGTTCGAGGGCTTCTTGCTCTGGCGGTAGTGCCGCCGTGGGCTGTATAGCGTTAAGGCTATCGGTTGCTTCGCGCATCTTGGCTATCGCATCTTCTAAGTTCATCAGCATTTCGGGCGAGATTCCCTCGGCGGTTTGCATCGCCAAGCTAATTTCGTCTACAACCCGTTGTGTCTCATCTTTGAGTTTGGATTGCTTTTCACCTGTTTTCTTAACGGCAAACCTATATTCTTCCGTAACGACTGAGGGTTGCGTGTTCATGTGCTTCCACGTTTCTCGGATGAGCTGCTTCTGGGATGTAATGAGCTCCAAGATTGGATTCGGTTCACCTTCACCTTCACCTTCGCCTTGTTCCGCTTCCTGTTCGTGGACGCGTTCATCAAAGGGGCGGATCTCGATGAAGTAAATATCACTGCTGGCTTCACCGGGCCCGGTGCGGGTATTGTTATCGGTGGCGTGGGCGTAGTAAGAGATGACATCGCCTGGTTCAACGTCAAACTCCTCAATATAGAAGGTATAGGTGCCGGTGCGAAGCTTTTTCGGCATTCCTTGCGGAGAAATAGGGTGGTAAGTGACATCTGGTGTCACAGCGGAAATCTCGCCGGAGGTTTGTGCTGCAACGGGGGTGTCCATGGGCAGTGCTTGCAATGCGTCAGAGCCGATGCGATACATCAAGTTTAAGGCTTTAACACCGTAGTCGTCTTTTGCCTCAGCGACGATTTTCACCTCTTCCAGTTTTGTGGCTTTGATATCTCGCCCGGGTTCTTTGATAACCACTTCGGGGGCATTATCAGGAGTCGCTGTGATGGTGTATTCGATCGGCACCTCGTTTTTGAACCCATCAATACAGAGGAGTTCAACGGTGTACGTGCCATCTGCTAATACGTCTAAAGTTGTGGTGAGCGTATTGCCGTCGGCGATGACCATTTGCCTTGAGCCGCGTTCCGGTGGGCTTTCCTGCGCCTCTTCTTCAGCGGTAGAAGCGAGCTCCGAATCGCGACTTAGCGAGAAGGTCGCCGTTTGGATGGCTTTGTTTGTTACGAGTTTGAGTTCGGCATGTGTCCCTACCACAGCACGCATGTCCCCTGTCCCTTGTTGGACAACGGGTTTGAGCCCGGTATAGTCAGGATAGGTGTAAGCAACGGAGATGTCCGTCACTTTTGGCATCTCAAAGACTTCGACGGTATAGCGTTCGGAGGTCGTCTCATTCGCTACGACGTAGTACTCCATATCTGCGTCAATATTGAAAATCTCGTAAGCAAACCCGCGTTTATCCTCCGGATTTCGCACCATGTTAATCTGCTGTTTGATGCTTTCGGTTTCCGTTGTAGGCGAGGCATCCTTGTCCTGATAAGCCAAGACAACCTTTTCGGCGGACTTACCGGTGACAGTAACGTGGATAGGTAGGCTTTTTCCGTGTAGGATGCGGGCATTCCCCGGCGCGACGGTGAGCTTGGTTGTCAAAATCGGGTCCGTTTTTTCCCACGGCACAAGCACCCGCAGCAGGCTTGTATGGATTTCTGTGGGAAATAGGAGTGAGAGTAAGCCACAGGCAACAATGACTAAAGTCGCGATACCGACGTGCTTCCGGGTTCGGCTGTGGTCAATCGTTGCTTTGAAGTCGATGCCTTTTATCCGTTCTGTTGTATCCTCAACGAGCCGTTGGAGCATGTGTGCCTCAATCGGGTCGTCGGAGTCCCGGTCACCGAATTGCACGGCACTGACTAACCTATCTTCAAGGTTGGGGTGATTTTTTTCAACGTTGAGGGCAACATCGCTGAGTGTCAGTGATGCCCGCAGCGGTTGAATGAGGTATTTGTAAAGTAGGTAGGCGGTTGCTCCGATAATACCGGCAAGCAATCCAATTCGCACAAGGCGTGGGAGCGGCATCAGCCAATCAACGACGGCTTCGCCGACGAGAATGGCCAGGATGCCTGTCAGGACGATAGCAAACCCTGTCCAGAAGAGACCGCGTTTCCAGACGCGCCGTGCGTCTAAAATCTTTGCTTGTAATTCTGCGTAACCCTCTCTTGTATTCACTGTTCGCCTCCATTTATATTTTCGGTTTTTTGTCATTCCTTGCGGAGTAATCAGCATGGATATGAAACCCCTGTTTTGCAGGGGCAAATACCATTGGCAAGACACCAAAACCGCGCGCATTAGCGCGCCTCGTCGCTCTCTTCGGAGGTTTCTGCCGCAACCTTTCTCTGCTGATGCTTAAGAGCCAAACATAACCTCAGGCAGAATGCTGATTATCCACAGAATTACCGCCGCGACACGGGCCCTGGTTTTTTCTATATCAGCAAGCACTGAAACCGCGATTGCCATCACTGCGATTACCCACAAACTCACGGGATTGATGTGACTGAGAAACGCCAGAAGTTTAACGTTTTCGCTGGAACTAAACAGCAGGTGCAGCCCCGGAATCATTTTCATATCTGCGGCATTCGTGACATCTTCTACGTTTCTAAACACGAGCAACAGTGCCGTGTTGAGCAGCCCTATCACGCAGCCGATCAACGAAATATGCACGACCGCGGCGTAGATGTGTCTAAATTTTAAGGTATCATTTTTTACCAAAAATCGAGCCGCTAAGGTGAAGAGTGCACTGATAATGAGGAACCCAAGCAGGCCTCCAATCGGCGCGAGAAGGGGGATAAGTTTCTGGATAATCTGATGCACCGTTTGGGCAGCTGCAACTTGTTCTGCCGACAAATCCGTTTGTGTCATTTGTGCGGACATGAGTTGTGCGGTGTATGGTGTGACTGCCCAAGTCAAGACAATAGTAAACACGCAAAAAACGACGAACGCCATACCCCACCTCGGCTCGGCTTTTAGGCGCGCGAAGGCAGCACTCGGTTCAGCGATGACATCTCCTATGTTCTGCAAACTCTCTTTCATAGTTTTACCTCCGTTCGCGCACGAGCTCAACGAGCACAAGTTGCTCATGTAAGGGGGCGCGCAACCTTTCCCCGATAGGCACGCTAGGAAAACGCGCCCTACACGCTTTTTAATATTTTCAGGCACTTAAGACAATAGATAGTATAGCAAATTCCAAACAAAAATTGCAAGCATATTTTGACACGCGATATGAATCAATCTAACTAATGCCACTTTATTCTTCCTTTTCTTCCAGTCTTCCGAAAAATAGAAGCATGCTTCTTGAAACTTTCTCAAACGTTAGGCATCAGATATGACGCGTTAACATAACGTTTCACTTCACCTTAATGACAACAAGTGTCACATCATCCGCCTGGGGTTCTCCCTCCGCCCACGACGTGCCCGCTTTGAAGAGATGGTCGAGAATCACTTGCGGGGATTGGGTTGCAACTTCTGCAAACAGTTCTTTCGTCTTTGGATAGTCAAGCATTTCGTTTTGAGGATTCAACATTTCTGGGAGGCCATCGCTCATGAGCAAGAGTGTGTCACCGCCCTGAAGTTGATATGATGCTTCTTCTCGCTCAGTTCCGATAAGCCCGCCTAATGGCATGCCTTCAAGGAATATTTCTTCAACCCGGTTGCCGTTTGCTCGATAGAGAAGTGCAGGCGGCATTCCGGCGGCTGCAATCGTTAGCATGTTGTCTTTGAATGTGACAAGCGTCATCGCCATGTAGAGGCGTTTCAAATTCATGCTCTTGATGCCTTGTGAGATACGGTCAAGCGTTTCCAAGTTTTCGGCATCGGGTGGGGATGTTTTGAAAAGGCTCTTGACAGCGGAAACGACGAGTCCTGCGTTCATGCCGTGTCCTGTAGCATCTCCGATTGCAAGTGTCAGCTGGCCATCCTCAGTAAGATTGAAGTCATAATAGTCACCACCTACCTCCGTTGCCGGTCGCATCTCGAAGGCGACAGTGAGGTTGGGGAGTTGTGGCATGGTTTGCGGCAGCATCGATACCTGGAGTTTATGTGCCTCTTCCAGTTCCTCTGTTTTGCGGGCGTTTTCGGCTTCCACGAGTCTGCGCTCAAGCACCTCCGTTTCGAGTTGTCGGCTTGTTCGGGAGAAGTTGCGGGCAAGGTAGACCGACATCGAAAAGAGCGGGGCGAGAATTATAGCGAGCAGGCTAAATTGCTCGCCAATCTCCTCATATTCTGTTTGTGAGACGAGAAAGCCGAATGTGAATGGGAGAATAAAAGGCATCAGCGAGCCGAGCCCAAAGATCCACGCGCCATCTTTCTTTTTCCAGACAGCGACGATTATCACCCGTGCTATCTCTAAAAGCGTGAGACCGGCAAACAGAAGTAGAAATGGAATTGCTAGGACGTGAAACGGGTCGGTATTGAGGCTAAACACGCTGAAACCGCCGCTCACAATCCAACCGGCAAGGAAGAACCAAAACCATTTGGGTAGCTTCGGATAAAAGAGGGTGTAGAGAAATAGCATCGCCGACAAAAACATCAGCACAAAAACGATGACGAGGAGCTGAAGCAGATACAGAATTTGTGTCATGCTCGTTGTCAACAGGAGAAATTGGAGGGTGAGAAAGACAAATGCCCCGATACTCCCTGTCGATATCGCAAAATAGAGGTTTTCCCTCGAACGCGGATAAAAGATAAACAGTAACAGGTGCTGTAACATCAGGAAAACCGAAATCGCCGTGCACACCATCTGAAAAGTGGTGCCTTTGCGGACTGTGATGACACGCTCTTCAACGCTCTCATCCAGCGGTTCTACCTGAAGCCCGAAGCCCATCACCGGTACCGGTATCAGTTGATGGGGGGAGAAGTTAGAATACCGAACCGCGATGAGATGGTCGGTTTTGGCCGAAAACGAAATCACCTTCGGGTCGCGTTCCCAATAGGCCTCCTCCTCCCCTTTCTGCGTTCCTACCTTGCCGAAGGTATAAATCAGCTGACCGTCGAGATAGATTTCAGACGCGCCCGCTTGATATGCCACTTGAAGTGCCAACGGCTTATTCCAGAGCTGCTTATCAGGAACCGAGAGGTGAAGTCTGAACCATCCGATTCCCTCCCAGCCGCCTTTGGGCAGTTGACCTCGAAACAGCCAGGTATCTGTGGATTCCCAAGCGGTATCATCGAATGTCGGGCTCGCCCACTCAGGATTATCGCCTGGATGATACTTCCAAGGGGCATTGAACCACTCTGCTTTTCCCGAACGCACAGCATCTAACGTCAGCACGCGTATGCCGGTGACTGGCGTAAGCTCGCTATCTTGCGCGGGAGCTTGGGAGATGAATCCGAACGCTGCTAAAATGAGATGGGATATTAGAACCAACGGGTGTTTCATTTTACAAACTGCACGCTTTCAAAACCGGGTGTTCCAAAACCGAGGCGACTTCCGCCCAAGCCTGTCGACTATGCTTACCCGACAGGGCTGGAGTAAAGCCGAAATTGAGATAGGCCTTGATTGCCGGGATGCGCCCGGTTGACGTATCGAGAAAACAGCACTCGTGGGACTGTTGCAGGCGATTCATTGCGACAGACATCATCGGCTTGGAAAGTCCACGTCCCTGATAGTCGGGATGAATTGCCACCCAGTGAATCTGTCCCCACGTTTTGCCATTCATATCTGGTTGCCACCACGCCGTGATTGTGCCGGTCTCCTCGCCTGCGTCGGTGGTGAGGTAAAAACTCCTGTCCTCCATCGCCAAAAAGTCGCGTTTGAATTCGCGCGCAAAGAGGCCATCGTCAATGTTAATGTAGGGTTCCGCCGCTTTCTGGATGCGTGTCCAGATATGCTCCTCATTGGGGCGGTAATTCCGGATAGCGAACCCTTTTGGGATAGGGAATTGTGGAATATTATCCATGTGCTCCCGGGTCATTCTGACACTATAGTTTTTCATGATTGTTACGTGCGGTTGCGGAAGATGAAGTTAGGAAAACATGTTTTCGTCTTACTTAATATAGCAAAACCTGTAAAAAAAAGCAAGGAGATTTTAATGCCGGTAGGGCTATACAATTTTCAGTTGCACTCTTGGCGAATTACATGATATTATTGACTTATCATGGAAAAAACAACAGTACCCATTCCAATTTATACGATAGGCTACGGTAGCCGTTCGATTGAGCAGTTCATTGAAGTGCTACACCCGCATGAGATTGCCTACCTTATTGATGTGCGTTCTGCCCCCTATTCGCGCTATAAGCCGGAATTCTCCAAAACGCCGTTAGCGAATGAACTGGAACAGCACGGCATCCGCTACGTGTTCATGGGGGATACGCTCGGGGGCAGGCCCGAGGATGAGGCGTGTTATGTCAGCGGGAAAGTTGACTATGAAAAAGTCAAAGCCACGGAGGCCTACCAGCGCGGGATTGAACGTCTCCACACCGCCTTTATGCAACAACAGTGTGTTGTCCTGATGTGCAGTGAAGGGAAGCCGGAGGGTTGTCACCGATGTAAACTTATCGGCACAACCCTCACAACGCAGAACATCCCTGTCATTCATATCGACGAAAATGATGAGCAACTGACGCAGGAGAAAGTCATTGAACGCGTGACAGGGAGGCAATTGTCGATGTTCGGCGAAGACACATTTCACTCCCGAAAAAAATACAGATAATTCAACCACTATGAAAATCAGAATTGTCACTATCGGTGTGTACGGGTTTGACGAAGCCAGTTTTTTTGACGCTTTGGGCGCGGCAAAGGTTGATACATTCTGCGATATCCGCAGCCGACGCGGCGTGCGCGGTGCAACTTATGCGTTCGCCAATAGCAAGCGGTTGCAAGCACGCCTCGCGGAACTCAGCATCCGATATATCTATCGAAAAGAACTGGGGCCAACAAAAGCCGTCCGAGACAAACAGGCAGCAGCGGATAAAGCGACGAAAACAACCAAACGCAAACGCACCGCATTGGGCGAAGCGTTTATTGAAGCCTACCACACCGAATGTCTCGCTGCGTTTGAACCACACAGTCTGTTAGACGAACTGGCATCGGACGCACAGGTTGTGGCACTCTTTTGTGTGGAAACGGCACCGGAGGCATGTCACCGCTCGCTGGTAGCAGATAAACTGGCGAAAACACTCCATCTGGAAGTTGAGGACATTCTACCTTGAGAGTACTCATTGTTGCAAAAACCCGAATGGGGAGCGGCGCGTGCATCGGTGCGATTACAGAGAAGGGAGAAAGCGTCCGCCTCATTCCCTTCAACGCTGATGCGCATGATGGCGCGAATCGTGAATATGAGGTTGGCGATGTTTGGGAGATTTCCGCTGATCCCGTGCCAGAAACTTTGCGGATTCCGCCGCATAACGAAGACATTGTTGTTCAGAAAAAGTCGCGCCTTTACACCACGAAAGACACGAAAGATTTGGTGAGTGCTATTGAACTCTTGATGCCGCCGAAAAGTGGGCATCCACGAGTACTCTATGAAGGCTTATTGCAAACAACAGAAAGCGGCTCGCTCTACGTCGCCGCGGGGGATGATGTACCACCTTATAGTACTACGTTTTGGCGACCGGATCAGCCGCTCACTCGCGATACAGCGGGACGGCGCATACGGTATCGCTATCCTACTGGGCTTTTAATAGCAAGTTTCGGCTTGCAAGCGGTGCCGAACGACGGTTGCACGCTTACCTTCGTCGGTTTCCAAGAATCAATAGAGACTATTCCCGCAGGCACGCTCCTGCGCGTGTCGCTGGCACATCGGTGGCGACCGGAAGATAAGCCTGATGCTGAGGCACGACACTACGCACAGATTTCCGGATGGTTTCTTGAAGAGGTAAAACAGGATGAATCAGCACATGCCATTGAAGGGGAACCGCCTCCACCTTCAATACGCACCCAAACATCCGTAGAGATTCTCAAAAGCGTTTTTGGGCATGAAGCGTTTCTGCCGTTGCAGCAGGACATCATTGAGCACGTACTCAAACGGCGCGACGCACTGATTGTTCTACCGACGGGTGGTGGAAAGTCGCTCTGCTACCAATTGCCTGCGCTCATCTTTGATGGCGTAACCGTTGTTGTGTCGCCCTTGATTTCGCTCATGCAGGACCAGGTGATGCAGTTGCAAAAGAAGGGGCTCAGTGCCGCTTTTCTCAACCACACCGTCAGGCATTCAGAATATGTCACCACGATGCAGCATATCAAACAGGGTGACATCAAGTTGCTTTACCTCGCCCCTGAAACACTCGTGCGCCCTGAAATACTCGTCATGCTTGATGAATCAGATGTTGCCTGCCTTGCGATTGATGAAGCACACTGTATTTCGCAGTGGGGGCACGATTTTCGACCTGAATATCGACAGTTGGTTTCTGTTCGAGAGCGATTCCAAAAGGCTGTTTGCGTCGCACTAACAGCTACTGCCACCCCGCGGGTTCAAAAGGACATCAAAAAATTACTTAAATTTGGCGACGGAGACGAGTTCATTGCCAGTTTTGACAGGGAAAATCTTTTCATCGCCGTTGAACCGAAGGTTGAATTGCTTGAGCAGACACTCGCGTTTCTCAATACGCATCGTGACGAATCCGGTATCATCTATTGTCAAACAAAGAAGCAGGTTGAATCTCTCTGTCGTCATTTAGCTGCCAAACGGATTTCTGTACGTCCCTATCACGCCGATTTGGATAGCGAAACCCGCAAGCAAAATCAGGAGGCTTTTATGAACGGTGACATTCGGGTAATAGTTGCCACAATCGCCTTCGGCATGGGGATAGATAAAGCGGATGTGCGGTTTGTGCTACATGCCGGTTTGCCGAAGGAGCCTGAGTCTTACTATCAGGAGATCGGGCGCGGTGGCCGAGATGGGCTTCGGACAGAGTGTCGCTTGCTGTTCAGTTATGGTGATGTGGACACTGTTAACCACTTCATTGATGGGGGCGCGCCATCCGAACGAAAGGGACGGCAGAAACGATTGCAGACACTTGTTTCGTGGGCAACTTCAATAGCGTGCCGCCGGAAAGTTTTATTAGCCTATTTTGAGGAGCAATACGAAAAGCCAAATTGTGGAATGTGTGACAACTGCCACAAGTCGGAAATGGAGCAAGTAGACTTGACAATACCGGTGCAAAAATTTCTTTCCTGTGTCGTTCGGACAGATCAGACTTTCGGGGAATCGTATGTTATTGACGTATTGCGGGGTTCACAGCGGAAAAAGGTTCTTGAGAACGGGCATGACAGGCTTTCCACCTACGGCATCGGCACGGAGTACAGCAAGAGACAGTGGCGATATTTGTCTCATCAATTCCTCCAACACCAACTACTTGAACGCGATGCACGACACGGTAGCCTCGGCGTGACACAAAAGGGGTGGGCAGTACTCAAAAACGGAGAACCGTTCTGGGGATTTTCGGTGGAGTCGGTAGGCTGCGTCACATCCGAAGCACCGCCTGAATATGCGCCTGAACTCTTTGAATTGCTCCGTGCGGAGCGGAATAGTCTCGCGGATGCAGCGGACGTACCGCCCTATGTCGTTTTCCACGATACGGCACTGCAAGAGATGGCGACCTATTTTCCGACCTCGGCGGAATCGTTCAAGCTTATGCATGGGGTAGGGCCGGCGAAAGTTGAAAAATACGCCGATATCTTTTTGCCTATTATCCGTGCTTATTGTCGAGGGCAGTCGCCAATCGACCGTTGAGGCACTGTGCCTTGCACACTGGCTCTTCCGCACCGCGCCTGATTGGACGTGTCAGATGCCCTACACGATTTAGTCTTATTCTTCTGCCAACAAAATCCGCTCAGCTCTCTTTTTTGCCTGCTCCACAATAGCCTCTGCTTCTTGTCTAAGTTCCGCGACGCGAGCCAAATGCTTGTCAACTTCTTCTACAATCCGATTTTGGACATCAAGCGGCGGTAAAGGAATCTCAAGCGACTGAAATTCTCTTGAATTTATATTCGGTTGCGCGGCGGTCCTTTGAATGGACTGTACCCACAATTTGTAAATCTTTGTCAAACTATAATACAATATAAATAAAGGGTTGATTCTTGTGGAATCAAGCTTGAATCGAATCAAGTAGCCCGCAAAAATAGCCCTACCTAATTCGATTTTATAGACAAACGCTCGCCCTACCGATCCACTTCTTGCAAAAAGGACATCATTTTCTTCAAGCAAGTATTTAGGCTGGATTGCTTCTGCGGTTTTCCAATCATCTAGAAGATTTCCGTAATCATCTATATCAGTGATCCGAATGTACCGAATGTCAGTTTCAGGATTTCCGTCAACTGCCCGCTCGTTTGCGCCATACTGCGGTTTCTCAATTAGGAGTTTTCCTAGCGGGGTTAGAGGATAGGGGGTTTTAAGATTCTTAATGTGGGAGATGTTTCTCATATATAAGGGATCAACCCGTCCCTCAATCTCCCCCGCATACACCACAAAACACTTCTTTTCTGCAACCTCTGGCATCTCAATTCCCAATTCTGCCAGCACATAATCATCAATTGAATCCAAAAGAGCGTTTGCCTCTTGCTCCTTCTGCTTTTTCTGTGCATAGGCGGATTGCATAACGCTGCCGATATGGTTTTGGATGTTGGGCGCAGGCAAGATTATTTTTAGTCGTTTAACTACCTCTCTTGTTATACCGGTAACAGTAGCACCCGTTATCTCTCTTTGTATCTGTAACTTACCAAAAGAGGAGTTTAAGTAGTTAAGCAAGTAAATAGGGTTCACATCAGCCTTTGTTCTCAGTAAAAATAGATGCTCATTTATATTCTGTCCAATATGTTCTGGGCTACTAACAATTCCAATTTTTCCGGTAGTTGCCCCATCTTTTACTAAAAGGAGATCATTCAGTTGCGTCTCCGTTTTGTTGTGCAAACTATGGAACTCCCATGAAATGTATCGCGGCGTGCGAACTTTTATATCGCATTGACTATTTATATGTTCACCACCAAAACTTAATACGCCAGACTGTATATTAGCAACTCCGCCTTCCGGGCGCTTTCCACTGTCTATTAATTGTAACAACTCCGTAAGGCTTTTTACATTATTCAAGCCGCTTAACCGATCTTCAAAAACCTTATAGTGCTTTTGATAATAGTACGAGTCAATCCGATTGCCAATTGTTTCGCCCCGATAGGTGAGAAAAATTTGATTTTCCTTATCAGGGCTTACCCGAAAAAATCCGGGTCTTCGTCGGCAAACCGCCGATATTCCTCACAGATGGTGTCAAGGTCGTTCACCGGATCTTTGCGTCCCGTTGCGTCGTAGCCGATATGCTCGGCAATTGCCATGAAGATGGGGTGATTGGCGTTTTCCCGAACCCATTGGCGGACATCCTCAGCGTTCTTATCAGCCAATTCCACTTTTACCTCGCCAATCTTTTCCTTGTATGCCGATCTGATTTGGCTTTCCCACTCTGGATTGGCTGCCGCTTTAAACGCTGCCTTGTATTCCTTCTCTAGGGCGTTCAGGTTTCTCATGTGTTCCGTAAGTTGCGCGTGTGCTGTCAGTGGTTCATGAAGCGCAAATGCCGGCCGATTTTCCTGCCCGGTGTTCCGAATGAAACGGTCGCGTAAGGATTGAATCTTTTTCGTCGGTTTTTTACCGAGGCGTTGATTCAACGCATCAATGTTGTCCAGAATCGCTCCGAATTGCGGGTGATACGCTTCCATCAAGGCGACCTGTTCTGGACAACCGCGAGTGAGAACTGCTTTTCGCTCATTCTCAAGTTCCTGGACTCGTGGCACATGAACGGCCTCATTCCTTTCGGCAATGCGATTGATATTGGCCTGATAGAGGCTATATTCTTCTTGTGAAAACTTTCGCAGGAACAGCAGGGACGTTTTCACGCCTGCGCCGTAATGCCTGAAAGCATCTTGTGGCAATGAGACGACAGCGAGGATTTGGAAATGTTGTTCGATGTAATCGCGAACGTATTGCAACGAGGAATTGGTCAAAATCCCATCAGGCAGGACAATTGCGAGTTTTCCGGTCTCCCACTTGAGGAAATCAAAACAGCGTTCCAGAAACAGAATCTCTGTCTTTTGAGAAGAGTTTCCTTTTCCGAGTTCGTAATCGTCCAGATAAGGTGATTCTGCCTTTTTGACCACGGCACCGAAAGGCGGATTGGTGAGGATAAGATCAAAGGTTTCTTTTTGAAAATCCCTGTGTTGCTCGTAGAGGGTATCGAAATTGACGAGTGCATCACTGCCGATGACGTTGCTATGCCCATCATCGTGGATAATCATGTTCATTTTGGCAACGCGTGCGATTGAGTCGTTGACTTCAATGCCAAAGAGTCGCTTCTGGGCGAAATCGTGCCAATGCGTATAGTGTTCCGGTGTGCCTTCGCTATAAAATTCGGAGGCACGTGCACGAATGTAATCCAGGGTGTGTAGCAGAAAACCCCCTGAACCACAAGCGGGATCGAGGACTAACTCTTCATGGTGGGGCGTGACCATCTTAATCATAAACTCAACGAGTTCACGCGGCGTGAAATATTGGCCGATTTCCCCTTTGAAAAAGTTTCCTAAGAATCGCTCAAAGGCAACCCCTTTCACATCCAAATCGGTTTGGTTGAGACTAATTCCCTGCAAGTGATTCACAACGGCGAACAACCGACTTTCATCAATTTCAATATCCTCGGTAAAGACTTCCGGGTCTTGCATTTTGGCATCGTGATACAACCTCTTGATTCGGTTCGCAACCGATTTGGGGCGTTCATGCGTCTTAATCTGAAAATCGTAAGGTTCACCGTTGCGTCTTGCCTTCTTTTCATCTCGGATTTTGATAAAGAGAATTTTGGCGAGTTCATCAAAGGCATCAGTTGGAGTCAGTTTCCCGCCTTGCCACAGCGTATCGTGGCATTTCTCAAGGATCCGGATGAGGTCGCTTCTCTCAACTACCGAAAGTTCCCAATTCGGGGCCCCTTTCTTATATCGCCATTCCTGAACGGTGCCGTATCCGATTGGCGGATCGGCGATGATATTTTCGACACGTTCAAGCGCGTTGTAGCCTTCCACCTCAAAAAAACGGCGCGTATTGCCTGCAATAACAGCGGCGTACTGTCCGGACAGCGAATTACAGTTACCAAAAGCCTGTTCAATCGCCTGATTGAATTCTGTCTCAGAAATCCCATCCTTTTTGCATTCAACCACAAGGTAAGGACTTTGTTTCGCATCGTCGTGAAAGATGACGAGGTCT
Organism: uncultured Poribacteria bacterium; assembly: GCA_958295855.1. GTDB lineage: Bacteria > Poribacteria > WGA-4E > WGA-4E > WGA-3G > CATQHH01. The sequence continues at coordinate 5,392,187 of OY282383.1, forward strand.
GCTCGATCGGATGGGGTTCGCCGCGGGACGGTAACTTCCAAATCAATCCGGGTCTCGGAATATTGGTACCGCTCAATGAGCTCAACGTAGTATCTTGCGCGGACCTGTTCTTCGGGGGCTGTGAATCTATATTTCTTGTCGGAGGCAACGTAATGGATGCTTGTGCCTTCGTCTAGGAGTTGGATATAACCCTTTTGTTGGCCAATGTAGAGAAAGTCGGTTTGGTTGTTTTTCACTTGTGCCTGCCTGCTACTTCAATAAAAATTGGTACGATTATAGCATCACTGAAACTATTTGTCAAGTCAAAAATTCGCCGAATCCAGGTTATTCAATGCTATCTATACACATACCGCCCCTACGGGGCTAAAGCATTGAGGCTCGACCCGCGGCTATACACATGCCGCCTCTACGGGGCTAAGGAATTGAGCGCGCCCCGCGGCTATGCACATACCGCCCCTACGGGGCTAAGAGAGGAAAGAATGCTATCTATACACATTTCGCCCCTACGGGGCTAAAGCATTGAGGCGCGACACGCGGCTCCCTTCAAACCGGCACGGGTGAAAACCACGCCTACAAATACATTTTAACAAAAAACCGAAGGAGTTGTTACATATCCTCAATTTTCTCCAAAATAGTTCTAACAACATCCGGTGTCGACTCCCGGTCCAGCCATTCAATTCGGGTGTCTTTACGGAACCACGTTAACTGCCGTTTGGCGAATCGACGGGTGTTCTGCTTCAATTGCGCAACCGCTTCCATGTATGTGCAGTTCCCATCAAGATAGGCTATCAACTCTTTGTAGCCAAAACTTTGGAGCGCAACCGTATCACGCGCATAGCCCGCCGTTAACAATGATTCTACCTCTGCTATCAACCCGTTGGCAAGCATCACATCTACGCGCTGTTCAATACGATGATAAAGCAGTACACGAGACATCGTCAGCCCGAAAGCGGTAAACGGATACCGCTGGCTTTCCGGATGCCATTGCTGCTGGTGCTGGGACATGGGGGTGCCGGTCAATTCATAGACTTCCAAAGCACGGATAACGCGGACGACATTGTTCGGGTGAATCCGCTCCGCCGACACCGCATCGCATGCACGGAGCCGGTCGTGGAGTGCCACCACACCGAGTTGCTCGGCTTCTTGTTGGAGGCGTTTACGGAGGGAAGCATCAGCCCCCGGTCCCTCAAATAAACCGTCGACAATCGCTCGAAAGTAGAGGCCGGCACCACCAACTAGCATAACCTGCTTGCCTCTGTTTTGGATGTCGGCGATGGCTGTGTCTGCGAGGGAGTGATAATCAGCAACAGAGAAGGGTTCGCCGATGTCGATGCAGTCTATGAGGTGATGGCGTGCTGCCTGCTGTTGTTCGGGTGTAGGCTTGGCAGTGCCGATGTCCATTTGCCGATAAATTTGGCGGGAGTCAACGGAGACGATTTCAGCGTTAAGGCGTTGCGCCACTTGAATCGCTATTTCTGTTTTGCCGACCGCGGTGGGGCCGAGGAGGCAGAGGAGTCTTGATGTCATTTTTTGAATTTTATATCATAGTTGGGTTAGAAACCTCGCCTACAAGAAGAGAGCAGCTATCCCGTCGGGGCGAGTTGTAAACGCGCACATCACAAAATTAAATTCTTAATCTTCATGAAACCGCGCCTACAAAAAGAAAACCGCAAAATTATCTATCTGCGAGCGGACAATAGAACCGATGTTCGCCAAAAACCTTGTATCCGTGCAGCGTTAAGACGGCTTTTTCGCAATGTTGGCAAAGCGATGAGTTAATAAGCACGCCGCTAAAAAAAGCGATAAACCCGACAAGGATAACGATTAAAATTAGCTGCCAGGGCAGTTTTATTATAGGTGTTGAAGATGTCCTCATTGTCAACGCTCCTATCCTGCGGTGAGATTTGTCGCAGCGTATTCCAATGTCAGTAAATTTGGAAATAGGTAGGCTGTGCGTGTATATTCGCTATTTAGAAGACTTTGGGAGTGACGCTGTAAAAAAGGCTACCGCTTTGGCATCCTGACGGTGCGGCGCGAGCAGATATTTGCCTCTGCCTTTTTCTGAGTAAGAGAGTGAATAGATACCGAAGGCCCGCCACCCAACAGCAATAACGCCAATAGGGCATCCGCCGATGGCAATTCCCCCGATAGCGTTTCCACCGATGGCGACAACGCCAACCGCATTTCCGCCGATGGCAAAAATGCCAATAGCGTTCGCACCGATGGCAATCGGCGCACCCGCAACATTTACGCCGATGGCAATCGGTCCAGCCAATGGTACAAGGTTTATGCCTGTAGTGAGGACGCTATAAGTTACCGTTCCACCTCCAACTATTGCCTCTATGTTAGCCACTAAGAAGATAGTGCTGGCACCCATGACAATTCCGTAAGCGATGCTCCATTTTATCAGGTACATTTTTATCGATTGTTTGAGGTTTTCGGGTACGAAGGTTTCTGGCATTTGGGTAATCCGCTCTTTCGCCTTTCCTTGCGGAAAATTTAGGAAGCAAGTTGGGTCTGATATTCGGGGTCACAAACCCCTCTCACAAAATCTCGGTGGAGCAGAGATGGGCGGGCACGAGGAGCCGCCTCTACGGATTCATGCTTTGATCCATCCACCGCCGAGGACATATTCACCGTCGTAAAAGACGGTGGCTTGTCCGGGGGTAATTGCGCGGCGCGGTTGGTGAAACTTCACGACTGCTTCGGTGTCGCTGACAGGAGAAATTGTCGCGGGACCGCCTTCATCCCGGGATCGGATTTTGACGTGTGCACGAATCGGTTCTGTCAACTTCTCAATAGCGATGAGGTTGATGCGCTCAACGTGCATTGTGTCCTCAAAGAGGGCATTGGATTCCCCGACAACAACGATATTCTCTGCTGCGTTGAGCTGCGTCACATAGAGGGGTTTGCCGACTGCAATACCTAAGCCACGCCGTTGCCCGACAGTATAAAAAGGTACTCCCTGATGCTTGCCGAGGACATTCCCTTCTGCATCCACAATATCGCCGCCCTTGATTTTCTCAGGGACCCTGTCTTGGAGGAAGCGTCTATAATTGGTATCGGCAACGAAACAGAGCTCCTGGCTCTCAATCTTTTCAGCGGTGCGCAACTGATACCTTCGGGCAAGGGCGCGTACTTCAGCTTTCGTGTATTCACCGAGGGGCATCATCGCGCAGCGCAATTGCTCTTGTGTGAGCGCGGCGAGGAAATAGGACTGGTCCTTGCTGGCATCGAGTGCTTTGCGTAAGAGATAACGTTCTGTCTCTGGATGCTGTTCAATTCGGGCATAGTGTCCAGTGGCGATGGCATCGCACGCCAACGTTTTGGCGAGGGCGAGGAGCTTACCAAACTTCAATTCTCGGTTACATACCATGCACGGACTGGGGGTTCTGCCGACGAGGTATTCTTCCACGAAATAGTCGATAATCTGTTCGCGGAAAGCGTCCTCGTAGTTCACGCCGTAGAAAGGGATGCCGAGTTGCGTGGCGACGCGGCGCGCATCCTCAATGCCTTCAAGCGAACAACAGTTGGGACGTTCCGGTTCGACCTCAATGGTATCGGGCGCGCCGAGGCGCATGGTGATGCCGGTGACATCGTGGCCTGCATCAACCATCATGGCAGCAGTGACGGAACTGTCTACGCCACCGCTCATTGCGACGAGAATTTTTTTCATTGCAGTATCCGGTTCACTTAGAAGGCTGGTGCAAAGCGCGACGCGCTGACATGAAGTAAAAAAATAGATAGGTGATTTCGTAGCCTATTTTTGGCGGATGCCCGCCCTTGTTCGGGAGCTACCCTTGTGTGACGGAAACCCACGGCGTGTGCCTACTACTCTGCAACTTGCCAATCTTCTTTTCCGGCATAGCGTGCCTCGTAAACCTCTTGATTGAGTTCTAGGCCGAGCCCGGGGGTATCCGGCACCGTGAAGTGGCCCTCAGTGAAGCCGTAAGCGGACGTATCGATGGCATCGCTGGTGAGGGTTGCGACTTCGCCATAAAGGAAATGCGGAATTGTTTTTCCGAATTGGAGGCTAAGGTAAAACCCAAGCAGAGAACCCCAGTTATGTGGTGCACATTGGACATCGTGTGCGGATGCCTTTTCAGCGAGCCTTCGCCAGCCTGTAACCCCGAGCCCTTTCATATCGTGCTGGATGACATCGATAACGCCCGCCTCAAAGAACGCATCATAGAATTCAAGCGGGTCGCGCGTCCTTGTTTCACCATCAGCAATGAGGGTTTTTAAGCCCTTTTCTTGTATGAAATCTTTTAGGTTGCGATACAATTCAACATCTTCGTCAAACATCTCCTCAATCCAAAAGACATCACAATCACCTGTTTCATTGAGGAAAGTGATGACTTCATCGTAGGTATACGCGTTATTTGCATCGACGAGGATATTGAACCCTTCTCCTGCGGTGCTGCGGGCGAGTCGGACGAGTTCTATATCTCGGTTTAGCCCGGCTTTGCGTTCCATTAGATGGTTGCCGCGCCCGAGCTTCATTTTGCAGGCGACGAACCCGTTGGCTAGGCTGCTTTTGACATCATTTTCGATGCGCTTGAGTCCTTCGGCTTTTGTGTCATAAAGCAGATCGTTAAAATAGATAGTGCTGTCGTAAGCGCGCAACGGGGCATCGTAAGCCTCATCCCCAATAAGTTGATAGGCGGGCTTGCCGAGGATTCTCCCGATGACATCCCATAAGGCGTTTTCAAGTCCGCGGAATTCTTCAACTACGCCTTCGTCTGGCCTGAGCAGGTCGAAGGGGTTTTGGTTAACTGCGCCTTGCGCTGCTTCGGGAGTAGCTGTGCCCCAGCTCGCGGCACCCCAGCCAAGTGTTCCATCGCTGGTATGGATTCGGATAATCCGTTCCTTCCATTTCGCGTTGGGATCTGGCTGCATTATTTCGCGCGCGCCAGAATTACAACCAATGGCAGGCCGGTCTACTTCTACCGTGCTCTGCTCAACTTTGGTAATCTTGATGTCGGTTGGATAGTGCTGCATGGCCCTGGTCTCCTTCATCTACAGAAAAGGGGTATAGAGAATCACTCATATCGAATTAGGTGTTGCCGAGTGGGGTACCCCGGTGCTTCAAAACGGTATCTGCTCGGTTCATCAATTAAGTTCAAGGAGGAGCTCGTTCAAGGTGGTTTTAACCATGTCGTTCTCTTCCTTCGTTCTGTAGTAATCGTCAAGTTTATGTGGCAGATTGTCGTACTGGTCTGCTTTTTCAACCTGCTTTATCAAAGCAGGTTTTTTCAGGAGTTGAACGATGAGGAGCCTATTTTCGTGATTGGCTATCTCTGTGTTCGTCAACAAGGCGATTAAACGTGCAGCTAATCCGTTAGCGAGTCCATTTTCCGCATAAATGTTAAGCGTATCGAGTGCTACCTGCTTTGTGTTGAGGCTTGAATCGTTGGTGAGGATGTCAACGAGATTATCAACTGCGCCAGGGTCGCGATGCTTCTGTAGTGCCTTCGCGATGTCCCTTCGCACGGTATCATCGGTGTCCTTGAGTGCCGTTACCATCTTGGTTGTGGGCGGTTCGTTGAGGGATGCCATGGATTTGGCGGCGGCTCGGCGCACGATAACGTTGCTATCGCTGAGTCCTGCGACGATGTTTTCTTGATAGGCTTTGTTGCCGAGTTGATAGAGGGCGGTGTTCACCTCCATCTTCAAGCCTGCATTGGCAGTTGCTTTTTGCAGTGATTCTAACCCGGCACTAGCGGCTGCGTCTCCAATATTCCCTACGATTCGGATGAACTGAATCTTAACAGGGGCAGGTGTGTTTGCGTCGCCTGCTGCCGTAAGAAGTTGGGCAACCCCTTTGCTACCGATGCCATGCAAGATTTCAAGGAAATCATTCTCGATATTCTTATAGCGGCCTTTAATGAGGCTATCCAAAATGAGAGGTACGACTGGCTCGCCTTTATCGATTAGGATTTGTATGGCATCCTTTTGGACTCGGTGACGTTCGCCGAGGATTTGAAGAATTTTCTTCATCTCATATTTACCCAGTGCTGTAACGCGTTGGGCGCGCTGTCTCCGGTATTCATCTTCCAAATTGAGACTTTTTGCCATGCCGGTTGAAAGTGCATGGCTATAGGCAATAAGCAGGAGTGCCCGAGGTTCTACTTTGTTCACCTCTTCCTGTTCGGCACGTTTGAGGTGCCCCACTGCTTCAATCGTGAGCCCTGCGTCGAGCAATTTCCCTCTTCCGACTTCAAGTTGGGTGATGACCTGTTCCTGCTTGCAGCCGAAGCTCACAACCCCTATAAGCAGTGATATCATCAAAACTTTTTTCATGTTCCGTTTATCTTTTCCTCCTGGAATCTCGGCTAGACTTACCTGTCCGCTTGTGTTGTGGCACGCGTGGACTTTCCCCTATACCTGGGGTGCCTACCACCTAGGGTAGCGGTTGGGCAAGTACAATGTACCGAGTATTCTAAAATAGACACATTTTTGTGTCAACAAAATTAAAAGAATTTGTCACGCTTTTTCTGAGTAAGCGAATGAGAGCATCCTGTATGCAGGATTTCTTGTCGTGGATGCACGTGGTCCTGCCGCCGGTAGGCGCGCTTTGTAAGGGTCTTATCTACAAAGCGCGGTTGGGGGTTACAAACCCCTCCCACGTATCCGTTCCTGCGTGCGACTACCAACCACTTACAAATTGCAACTGGGCAACGCCCAAGACGGAGTACGTCGCGATTCGGACATCGCTCCTATAGAGGAAGCATTTTATAGAAATATTCCTCATACGGGCAAACTAAATGCTCCTATTGAAGTGTATCAAGAAGTTGTTTGAGAGAGGTTTTGACCAGTTCGCTCTTTTCAACTTTTTGGTAGTATTCATAGAGCTTGTAATCAAGATCGTCGATTAACTTTATCGCTTTAATTTGCTTTTGAAACGGCTCTCTCTTGAGAAGTTGCACAAGATGAAGCCGATTTTCCGCATTGCTCACTGTGCCGCCAGTGAGTAGGGTGGTAATGCGTTTGGCTAACCCTCTGGCGAGTTTGTTCTCACCGTAAACCTCAAGCGTATCTATGGCAGCTTGCTTGGCATCTTTGTTGAGTTCACTCGTCAAGATGTTTACGAGTGCATCCACAGCGGCTGCGTCTCTGTGTACTGCAAGTGCCTCTACGAGTGCTGTTACGACTTGCGCGTCACTGTCTTGCAGTTTCTCGATGAGAATTTTCGGTGAGACTTCGCTGATGCTCACCATGGCTTTTGCTGCGGCGCGCCGGACATCCACATCGCTATGGCTTAACCCCTCAATGAGCTCGGTTTTATAGGATTCTTCGCCGAGTTGATAGAGCGTGGTGCTAATCTCCATTGCCAGAGCAGGTGCCATGGGTGCCTTTTGGAGTGATTTTAACGCCGCTATCGCTTTTTCATCACCGATTTCTGCCAGGACCCGAACCAGTTTAACCTTGACGGTTGCGGGGGTGGTTTCATCTGTGAGTTTCTCTAAAATCATGTCAAGCCCCGCGGTCTCCATCTGGACGAGCATCTCTGTAAAATTCGTGTGAAGGCCGGGATATCTTCCTTTGCTGAGGCTCTCCAGGATTAGCGCGGCGGCCTCGGGCCCCTTATCTACCAGGAGCTGTAAGCCGTCTTTCTGGACGCGCGACTTGGTGCTGAGAACTTGAAGAAGGTTCTTCATCTCAGTGTCGGTAAGCTCGGCTATTCTTTGCGCTCGCTGATTTTTGAACTTGGCTTCGACACCATGGATTTTCGCGCTCCCTGAGGCAAGGCCATGGGAGTAGGCGATAAGGAGTAGCACCCGTGGCTCTACCTTATTGACTTCTTCTTGTTCCGCTTTTTCGAGATGTTCAACAGCCTCCAACGCGCGCCCGCTGTCAATCAATTTACTTTTGCCTACAGATAGATGGCTCGGCCCTTTCTGTTTTGTCTCACAACCGAGGCTGGTAATCAGTAGAACGATCAGGGGGATCATCACAACCTTTTTCATTAAATTCTGTTTTCCTCCTCATACAGTAGTGTCCAAATTGGTTCAAGGGATTTATGCACACTTCCCAAAACTCGACATGTAAAAAGATACCACAAAATCCGTAAAAAGTCAAGTAACCGTTTTTGGTATTTCGTTTTCTTCGGTTTTTTGTCCGTTCTATCGGAGAAGTCGGGCTTCGGAGATTGCGCCTGCAGCAGAGGGTATCGGGATTCGGAGATTCTTCCTGCCGGTGAAGACTAAATGGTCCTACTTTGTTGACACATCGTGTCCTTTGTGTTATACTTTTGTTAGGTATAACAAATCTTAAGTCATCGGAAAACAGATGGCAGGGGAGCTGCTCATGAAGATTTTTGACTTCGTTCACATCAATAGGGCATATCCACTTCGCCCGCGCATCCCAAAGGCACGCGGGCACTTCGCAATGCCGTGGTGGATACTCAGCATGTTACTGGTGTGTCTGTTTTTGATAGGAGCCTCGGAAATCAACGCACAACTGATGAAACCGGAAGAGGCACTCGGATTTCAGGTTGGCTCGGATTATCAGGTGGCTGGATGGAAAGCCGTTTCGGACTATATGCGGCACATGGCGGAGAACTCCGATCGGATTCTGCTAGAAACCCTGGGCAAAACTACGGAAGCCAACGATTTGGTGATGGTACTGATTTCTGCACCGGAAAACTTGGAGAATCTGGCACGCTACCAGCAGATACAGCGACAGCTCGCCTACCCAGAGAAACAGTCAATAGCAGCATTGGATGCACTCTCTCAGGAAGGCAAAGCGGTAGTGCTGATTAACTGCAATCTGCATTCAACAGAGATTGCCTCCTCGCAGATGTCGATGGAGTTTGCGTATCAATTCGCCACAGCGGAAACACCGCAAATCAAGAAGATTCTTGAGAATGTGATAATTCTGCTCATCCCCTCTGCTAATCCTGATGGATTGGACATTGTCGTGGACTGGTATAACCGTACCGTCGGCACGCCTTATGAAGGTGCGGAAATTCCGTGGTTATATCAGAAGTATACGGGCCACGATAACAATCGCGATTGGTTTATGTTGACGCAGGCTGAAACGCAGCTGCTCACGCGCGTGCTTTATGAGGAGTGGTTTCCGGAGGTTGTCTACGATGTGCATGAGATGAGTTATCGGGGACCGAGATTTGTGATACCGCCCTATTTCGAGCCAGTGAACCCGAATATCCCACCGCTCTTACAGCGAACGCTTTCGTTAATAGGGGCGCAACTTGCCTTCGATCTAACCACAGAAGGGTTTACTGGTGTGCTTTCGAGTGCTGTCTACGATACATGGTGGCACGGTGGATTCCGGACGGTGCCTTATCGCCACAACATGGTGGGCATTTTGACGGAGGCGGCACGCGTGGAAATTGCAACCCCGATTTTCCAACCGCATCATACCTTAAAAGGGTATCGACGCGGGCTTGATAAATATGCCCTCCGCACCAACTTCCCGGAACCGTGGCCGGGCGGCTGGTGGCGTTTGCGAGACATCGTTGACTATGAATTGGCGGCAGCGCGCTCGATCCTTGATTTTGTCGCTGCACATCGGGTGACGCTGAAGACGAACTTTTACAAGATGGGGCTCCAGGCAATAGAGAAGGGGCAGAATGAGCCACCCCGTGCCTTCCTTATTCCCACACAACAACGCGACATTCACACAACGCTCAAGATGCTGGACATTTTGCAACGCGGCGGTGTTGAGATTCATCAGGCGAATGCACCGTTCACGGCCGATGGCGTAGAATATCCAGCGGACACCTACGTTGTTTTGATGGCACAACCCTTTCGGGCACATGCGAAGGACCTGCTTGAGATGCAACGCTACCCAGAGCGTCGCCCATCACCGGAATCGCCGCCAGAACGCCCTTATGACATTGCGGGATGGACACTGCCTCTACAGATGGGTGTCAGAACGGTGACTGTTGTCCATCCGTTTACAGCGGATTTAAAGCGGATAGACATGCTTCCAGCGGTACAGGGGAACCTGCTTATGGTTCCGGAACCCACCGGTTATCTGTTTGAGAATCGAACAAACGTCGAAGCAATTGTCCTGAATCACTTGCTTTCAGCTACACTGGCGGACAACAGCCCGAAATATACGCTCTATTGGGCGAAGCGCGAGATAACACGCGGCGACAAAACATTTCCGCGCGGTAGTATTCTGATTAAAACGGCAGTGCCGCCGCTACAGCAAGTGGAGGAGATGCAGGTGTTGGCAGAGGAATTTGGCATCCATCTCTACGCCGATATATCTCTTGATGATGAAGCCTTTAGTCGCGCGTTCTCACAGTTAGCACCCTATCGCCTCGGTCTCTACAAACCGTGGACAGCGAACATGGACGAAGGGTGGACGCGGTGGGTTTTGGATACACATCAGTTCGCCTATAACAGTGTCACAAATGCCGAAATTCGCGCTGGGGCGTTAGCGGCGCGGTACGACGCGATAATTTTGCCGGACATGGGAGCCTCCGGTATTCTCAATGGGCATTCGAGGGGGAAATTACCGCCGGAGTACGTCGGGGGCATTGGGACAGAGGGATTGGCGAATCTGCGGGCGTTCGTTGAAGCAGGTGGCAGTCTTATCTGTTTGAATCGTGCGACAGAACTCCCATTGAAATACTTCGGACTCAGCGAGAAAGGCATCGTCAATGTGGTGGAGAAGGGAACCAACCAACCGAACGCAGACGCGTTTTTCTGCCCGGGCTCGTTATTGCGCGTCTGGATAGATACGAAGCACCCTATCGGATATGGGCTCGATGGGGAGATAGCAATCTTTTTTAAATCCGGGCCTGTTTTTGAGGGCGCGCGAAGCGATGCAAAGGGCGTCGCAACCTATCCGGAGTTCAATCCACTGATGAGCGGTTGGCTTGAGGGTGAGAAGCGGATTCGACAGAAGGCTGCGCTATTAGAAATAGTCCTGGGCGATGGACGAGTTGTGCTTTTCGGGTTCAAACCCCAGCACCGGGGGCAATCGCACGGAACGTTTAAATTGCTCTTCAATGCGATTTATTATAGCACGGTAAAATAGGGGAGGTAGTTACGTGCTTTGGCAGGTTCCGACTGCAACCTGCCGCCTAAAAACACCGCGAATATCATACGCCCGGAAGATGTCAAGATTCATTTTTATTGCAAAAGTAGTAGGCACACTCCGTGGGTTCTCCGTATAGCCATCTTTAAACACAGAAGCGTTGTCGTGCATACGCCAACCGCTCAGGCACCCCAATATCGATCCAACTCGCTTCAGTTTTCAAAGCGTAGAGATTGGAAGTGTACGGAAAAACGTCCCGTTCTATTGAGAAACACTCTCGGTTTTTGGGAAACGCCTCGGCGATGTCTCGATTGAAGAGGTACACCCCACCGTTGATGTATCCCGCGCGACAAGTTGACTGTTTCTCACGAAAGGCTTGTATCTTTCCGTCGTTATCCGCTACGATTTCGCCGTAGGGGCGGATATCTCCAACATGCACGCTCAGTAATAGCCCTGCCATCTGTTGCTCAAAATGCCCCAACATCTCTCGCAGCGAAAAGCCAGCCAGGAGAACATCACCGTTCAAGACAAAAAAGGGTGACGTGTAAATCTGCCGCATCGCGTTGACAATCGCTCCACCGGTGCCGAGTCTTTTCTCCTCTTTGGCGTAGCGAATGCGTATACCGTCGTAGCAGGCACCGACATGTTCATAAAGCACATCGTGCAGATGCCCCGATGCGAGGACGACCTCTTCTACATTCACGTCCTTTAGCATTTTAATCTGCCATGCCAACACCGTTTGCCCGGCGATGTCAAGTAGGATCTTAGGGAACGTTTTGGTGGTTTCGCCCAGCCGCGTCGCGAGACCGCCACAGAGGATGATCGCTTGCATCCTTATCTCTCCTTAATAACTAATCGTGAGTTTGTTATTTGAAAGTCTTGTTGCATTGTCTTTGCTCTCTGTATGAAGTGGGCAAGGCGGCAGGTTCACAGGAACGCAGGCTTTGAAAGAGAAGGCTTGGGCACGCCTTGTCAAATATCCGAACGGAAGAATTTCAGGAACGCCCCCGTTGTTAACACCACTGCAAAGAAACAGAGCAGCAACACATCCAACACAGAGTGCTCTAATGTATCGGCTAAAGGAATGTCTGTTAGATGTGGCGGAGGCGGGATTTTTTCCGTTTCTGACTTAGAAGAAGGATTCATCCGATTCGCCAATTGTAGCATCTGGGCGAGGGCATCGTCTGAAATGTTGCTGAAATACTCATCATGGAGCTGCGCATAGTACCGGTCGCCCGTTTGAAAGTAGATATTTCTTTTCAGTTTTCCCGTTTGTGTTAAATTCATGACGAGATAGATTAAGGAAGATGTCGGCGTGATTCGAGAGAAGGTCTCGCCAACTTGTTCTTGCCGTTCCTTTTCACGCCGGTACTCCATGTCAATCTGATTTGCTTGATTCTGGAATTTCTGTCGAAACTCCTCTTCAATGGGGCCTCTGAGTTTATCCAATTTTTCTTGTGTCTCCGGGGTTAGAGCGACACTGGTGCCCAGGATTTCAAACATTTTTTTGTTGATTCTGTCCTGCTTATCTTTAGTGAGATTATAGCGAAGTACTGTTTTTTCCATATAGACACTTTGCTCTGTTTGCGTAGGCGCGATGAGTTTGGCTGTAAGAAATCCAACCCGTGGTGCAATCAGCACCGCGAATACCCAAAAGGTAAAGGCAACGATAAGTGCTGTTTTGGCACTGTCTAGATAAGTGGAAATCACAACACCTATTGCAAAAAACACGGCAATGTAGAGAAACGAAACAAGCATGATGCAGAGAACTCTCGGAAAAATGTCAGGTTCCCCTAGGGGAAACCCTTGCCAAACAAGCAACAGTAAGCCAGCAATAAACGACACCAAGAACGGAGTAACGAAAACAAGATATCCACCCATCAATTTGCTCCACAAAAACAGATCGCGCGGCAGGGCGTTTGCCAAAGTTATACGCAGTGTTCCCGATTCTCTTTCTCCGGCAACAGCATCAAACGTAAACAACAGCGCAAGTAGACTGAAGACAGTGCTCATTACAAAGAGAAAATCAAGATTTCCCAAAGCGTAGGAGAGGGGTGCCTGAGCGATGCCCGTTGAACCTTGCCTCACGCCATTGCGTGTCATGCCAAGATAAGTCGGCAGTGCTTCCTCTAAACCGTTCGCGAATACGCTCAACGGCGTGGGCTTGAAGAAGAGTTTGGACACTTCGGCGTTCGAGTCCTGTGTGTTCTGAGAATTCTCTTCGGCTTCTGTGTGTAAGCGTTTAACAGATTCTTGATAGTCTAACTGGTTTTGGCTATACTTGTGATAATTGATGGACAAGGTGAGCGGGATGAGCAAGAGACACATCAAAAGAAGTGCGACAAACCGGATGCTCAGAATATGATGCATAATCTCTTTTTGAATCAATGTGATTAACATTCAGCGTTCTCCTTTCTAACAAACTTCATGAAGAACACTCTTCCGGACGCGGTTGGCAACCACACCTACCGAAGCTGGAAGAATTCTGTCCTTAATCGACAGAATTAGATTCGATTAACCGTTCAATCTTTCGTTCCAGGCTCTGTGGGTCGAAGTTCATAAACACTTCTTCAACAACCAGTTCCGGATTTAAAAGAATCGTTATGAGTTCCGTATGAGATTTGGATGTATCTCTATTAAGTAGGGCCTGTATCTGGTCATTTTTATCGACCCAAATCGGCATTGAGAGTTGGTATTTCTCTTGGAATCCTTTAATTGCCTGCACAGAATCGCCGGTAGCAACGCCAATCGCCTCCAATTTTCCAGTGTCGTAGTTTGCAAGCAGCTTCTCCAGATGTTGTAACGCAGGGCCGCAGGCAGTAGAGTCTGTTGAAAAACTGTTCAGGAGAACGAGTTTGCCGCGGAGCCTATCTAGTGTCACAGGTTCTCCTGAAAGATTAGTAAAGGCCAGATCTGGCATCGGCTTAGCAATCAGTTTTAGTGCTTCAGGAGAGTTTGGTGAAAAATGCTGCCCTGGTAATAATTGCTTAAGTAATTCTTTTCCCTTTGGCGATTCAAGAAACGCCTCGCCGAGTTGTTCCTTGAGTTGCGCGTGTAAGTTACCCGAGGGGTTGACTTGCGCGGAAGTGATTTTCACCGTGCTGTTATTATAGATAGCTCTTTGGCGTCCATTTCGATAGAGTTTTCCGCTGACACTTAGGTTGAGAAAATGGTGTTGACACCGGACAATAGGTATCATATCGCCTTCATGTGCCAGCAGAAATTCCTGACCTGTTTTTTCGGTGAGTCGAAATTCATAGAGATAACTACACGGCAGCGTCGGATCTGCTGCGCCTTCGGTTAAAACGCCAGGCACTCCCGCTGTCTCGTCCGCAGGGCAAATCAGTGCTTTTTTATCCAAGTCTTGTGGACACAGCTCAGAAAGCCATTGACACCTCTCATTGCCATCGGCATGGTGGTTCTCGATCGCCCTTTTTATGTTTCTCAAATTCTCCCGGCATCTCTCAATCCCTTTGGCCTCCTCAGGACTTTGTTGTTCTGAGGGTGTCGCCAACTCATGCGGGTAGGCATCTGCCAAGAGGGAGCGATTCAGATGAATCAGATCTTCACCGCTTTGTGGGTTTTGCTCAAGGAGTGCCTGGGTCTGTTCGCTGAGTTCAATATCGCTGAAACGTTTTGCTTCGTAGAGCGTCCCACCTTGGAGCAATTGATTCAAATCTGCAAGCAGTGCCTTCTGAAAGGAGGTAGAAGGGCTGCTATAACCATCATATCCATCCAGCAGTTGTCGCGTTTGGGTAGACAACTGCGCTGCCAAGAATTTGGAGAAGGGGGCCCGCGTATCTTGGAGTTTCACCGCTAAACTACCCGGGTCTTTGAGCGCGTCCAGACTAAATAGGAAGGGGTGCTCTTCTGCGAAGGTCGCCGGGGTCCATATCAATAAAGCAGTAAGCAGAATCGTCATAATTCGGCACAGTAGGAGCGACTTGAGTGGGCGATTCTGCCAAAATAGTGTTGTTTGTAGCATCTTCAAAATCACCTTTTCGTTTGGAGTTCTGTCTTTATTGGACAGAATGTGATTCGTATTTCATCGCCTGGTCTGATAATTCTTTTGAAAGAGAAGGCTTGGGCACGCCTTGTCAAATATCCGAACGGAAGAATTTCAGGAACGCCCCCGTTGTTAACACCACTGCAAAGAAACAGAGCAGCAACACATCCACCATCGATTGACGAAAGGTCTCCCCTAAGGTTGTGGTTTCCAAGCGTGGCGGCTGCGTGATTTTGACAATATCGGTAGCCGGGTTGTAAGATCTTGTGGATACATAATCTACAATCTTACTGAACAAATCCGCATGAAGCGCGTCGTAGTAACGCCTGCCTGTTTGAAAGTAGTTGCTTCTTTTCCGCGTTCCCGTCTGTGTCAAATTCGTAGCGAGATAAATGAGAGAAGATGTCGGCGTGATTCGGGAAAACGTCTCGCCTATCTGTTCTTGCCGTGCTTTTTTGCGCTGATAGTCCCGGTCTATCTGGGCAGCGTGCTCCTCAGTTTTCTGCCGGTATTCCGCTTCAAGCGGTTTTACCCGTTTGTCAACCTCTTTTCCAACCTCCATTCCCAGGGCAAGTGCCTGTGTGTTCTCGGAAGATGTGAAATTTTGCTGTCGGGCTTTCCAGAGTTCTTGATGTATTTTGGCTTTTTTCGATTCCAGTTCTGCATTGTAATTCTCGCGGATGGCTGTTTTTTCCATATAGACGCTCTGAATCGTTGGGGTTGGTGAAATGAATTTCGCCGCAAGAAACCCAACGCGGGGGGCAATCAGCGCGGCGAATACCCACACGGTAAAGGCTACGATGAGTGCTGTTTTGGAGTTGTCTAAGTAGGTGGAAATGACAACACCTATCGAAAAAAAGACAGCAATGTAGAGCAGCGAGCCCAGCGTCAGGCTGAGCACTCGTGGGAAAATGTCAGGTTCGCCCAAGGGAAATCCTTGCGAGACCAGCAAGAGTAAGCCGACTAGAAACGACACTAAAAACGGCACAACAAACACAAGGTATCCGCCAATCAGTTTGCTCCACAAGAAAAGGTCGCGCGGCAGGGCGTTTGCCAAGGTTATCCGGAGTGTTCCCGCCTCTCTTTCGCCAGCAACAGCATCGAACGTAAACAGTAGTGCCAGCAAACTGAAAACAGTGCCTACCACAAACAGAAAGTCGAGGTGTCCCAAAAGATAGGAGAGGGGTTCGGAAACCAGTGCAGGGGGCCCCTGAGTAATCCCATTGCGCGTCATCCCAAGGTAGCTCGGCAGTGCGTCCCCTAGCCCGTTTGCGAAGACGCTCAAGGGTGTTGGTTTGAGGAAGAGTTTGGAAACTTCCTCTTCCGGTTCCAGGGACATCTTTGGGTTCACCGTGGTCTCTTCAATGTTGGCAAGTTTGACAGCTTCTTGATAGTCCACTGAGCTTTGGCGATAATTGTGATAATTGATATGAAGCGTGAACGGGATGAGCAACAGACACATCAACAAGAGTGCGACAAACCGGACGCTCAGAATATGCTGCATAATCTCTTTTTGAATCATTGTTAAGAACATTTAGTACTCTCCTAGAGAAGTTCTGATTTGTATCTCGCCGCCTGGTCTGCTAATTCTACGGTTCGGTAAAGGCGTTCTTCAACCCATTGCACAGGTGCCCAGGTTTTCGTGAAATCGACTTCCGTGAAATCGGCTGCATCAATAATTTTGATGAACACCTTGTAGGTTCCAGCGAATAAGGGCCCCTCGTTGAGTTGATAGCCTAACCGAATCCAGTGATTGTTCAGGTACGCCTCGACCTGACTATGCCCTACGATTGTTACTTCATTTCCAAAAACTTTCAAGTTTATACACCGCATAAGGCAAAAAGTTCCCGCTTTTTTTAGTTAGACAGGTTTATTCAGTGGGAGCCGATGGTTTCTCGAGTGCGATGGTTTTGATACGCCAAGAGGCCGCTCACACCAAATTGGCTTAATCTTTGGTTAAATCTTCTAGGTGATTCCTTCAATTCCGCTACAGATAACTTTACTGTGTAGATACCTTTTTTTGTTCGTTTTTATCAAGGAATGTGGGCGTTCATTTGATGTCAAAAACTTTACGGACATCGCTAAAAAGCACACGCATTTATGCGTGTGTCTAAACCTGTGTGTCGTTATGGTGTATCAACTCATACTTGACAACCAAAGGTTTTTGTGGTATCCTATTAAATTCCTTGTTGGGAGAGAATATCACCCGCGTCGCAAGGCGCGGTAAGACCGAAACCGCATCTAATCGGGAGCAATGCTGGAGTAAACAATCTTACGGCACATGGCGCGTGCCTACTACTTTATTTGTCAGCCTGTCTGTAGGCTTCAAGTTTTCGGTGGAGCGTTCGCACGCCGATGTCCAGAATCTTCGCCGCCTCGGTCTTATTGCCGCCTGCATCCTCTAATGTTTTGTCGATGGCTTCTCTCTCAATTTCTGCCATTGTCATGCCGACCCTACCGATGACTTCTTCCTCATCAAGTACCGGCAGATACTCCTGCGGGGACTGTGAATCCTCTTGAGGTTCCACCGGTGCAGAGATAGGTAAAAGCCCTTCCTGGGTACGCTGCTCACGCACATGAACAATAGTTGAGAGTACTTCCAACGCTTTCCTGAGGATGTCCGCTGTGTCACTCGTTTCCCCAATATTGGCAGTCTGCATCCAGCTGGTATCCTCATCAGGAATTTGGAATTGCATCTCTGTGGGATGGGTTTCTAACCCCGAAGCAGTTGTTGTCTGAAGCAAGCGGATTGCGGAGAAGATAAGCCCTACAATCGTCTTGTAAATGGTTGTATTTTCTGTTGCAATTTCCCCGGAGCCCTTGTCTACAACCTGTAAAGATGTGCCAGGTACATTAAGCGGTTCAGTTGTAGCAGGGGTTTCCAGCCCTGATACCGATTCTGCCGCACCCACAACCTGTGTAGGGGCAAGCTGTGTGCTCGAGGCTTGGACAGGTAGTGCGACATGCTCAGGTTCAGGATTAATCGGGAAATCTTTGAGTGCCAGTTCTTCGGTGGTGGCTACGATGATAGCGGTTTCAATGGCATTTCTAAGTTCTCGAACGTTGCCTGGCCAGTCTGCATTTTCGAGGTAATTGAGTGCCTCCGACGTGATGCCTGTAATGGGTTTGCCGTGTTCTGTGCTTAATTCTGAAATGAAAGCAGATACGAAGAGTGGAATATCCTCACGCCGTTCCCGCAATGGGGGGACATGGATGCGAAAGAGGTTGAGGCGGTAGTAGAGATCTTGCCTAAATTTTTTCTGCTGAACCGATGTGGCTAGGTTGATGTTTGTGGCGGCGATAATGCGAACATCCACTTTAATGTTTTTATCTCCGCCGAGTCGAGTGAATTCTTGTGTTTCTAGCACGCGAAGAAACTTCACCTGCACTTCGGGCGACATTTCCCCTACTTCATCAAGGAACAGTGTGCCTCCGTTTGCTTGTTCAAACACGCCACGCCGCAGGTTTGTCGCCCCTGTGAAGGCTCCCTTTTCATGCCCGAAGAGTTCACTTTGCAGGAGTTCTGGGTAGAACGCGCCGCAGTTAAGCGCTTTGAAAGGTCTATTTTTCCGTGGACTGCTGTCATGGATAGCATTTGCAATGACATCTTTGCCAACGCCTGTTTCGCCTGTGATGAGGACAGTCGCTTTGGTGGGCGCGACCTGCTGGACGAGGCGAAAAACCTCCTGCATCGGTTCGGATTCTCCGATAATGGGGCGCGATGTATCGTTGGTAATGGGCATTGGAAGCGTCATTTTTTGTCCTTGGTGCGAGGCGTGATAATTGCAATTGCAGCACAATTGGTATTTGCCCCTGCTTTGCAGGGGTTAACACCCTTAGCTCCACCGAGAGTTACCGTGTGACATCAGACCTAAGCGTAGGCACAAGGCACTACCCCTATGGCCTTCTCCGCAAGGAATGGGGTATTCACCCCCGCGGAGCGGGGGATTTCACCCTCAGGGAAAAAACAGGTTGCAACGGTTGTGGTTACCTCTGCTCTAGTACAATGTCACGAATCAGTTGCGGATTCTGCCGAACCTTTTCAAAGACGTGGAAGCCTTCACGGCACGCGACTTCACACAATTTTCTGAATACTGCCCCTCGAAGGTTATAGCAATTCGCTCCAGGAAGTTTTCCCACTAAAACCTTCGCTCCAGTGCAAACAAGGTGAGTATTTGGTAAAGACTCAGGAATTGAAATCCGCCAACTTGGAGGTGCCAAGAGAACCAGGGGTACCTCACGATGTCTCTCAAACATACATTTGA
Source organism: uncultured Poribacteria bacterium (assembly GCA_958295855.1). Taxonomy (GTDB): domain Bacteria; phylum Poribacteria; class WGA-4E; order WGA-4E; family WGA-3G; genus CATQHH01. The sequence goes on from OY282383.1 coordinate 5,411,474, forward strand.
GTTCCAAGACATCATATTTTTCCAACAGTGAGAAAACGAGGTCGTAACGTTCCATTAAAGCTTCGACACGTTCAAGAGGAGCAGTCTCTCCGTAATATACACCCGCCCGGTCAGGAAGCATCTCAACATCGAAGGGAACGATTCTGTCGTTCTCGTTAACTAAGGCCTCTCTCCTGTCAACCCGATAAAAATTTGAGGGAAAATACAGATCGAGCGTTGTTTCACCATATTCCTCGTGTTTCCGAACCTGCGTTAAGCCTTTCCGCACTTCTCTATGCGATGGTCCCGTAAACATCTCTCCGGCACGAGCACTGTAGCCACTCAGCTCTCTTATTCGCCGATCAAGGCGTTCGGGTGGACTGAGATCTTCACGCCCAAGGGGGTTATCATGTTTAGATTTTTGTGTCTTTGTGTAAGAGGTCAAGACTAATATCTTCATTGATTTCTCCATTTATTTTTAAGCTGCCCCACTGATAGTTCCGGCGCGCTGACAAAGCGCGTCTTCGGATTCTCCGGTAATGGGCATTGGAAGCGTCATTTTTTGTCCTTGGTGCAAGGCGTGCTAATTGCAATTGCAGCACAATTGGTATTTTCCCCTGCTTTGCTGGGGTTAACACCCTTAGCTCCACCGAGAGTTACCGTGTGACATCAGACCTAAGCGTAGGCACAAGGCACTACCCCTACGGACTTCGCCGCAAGGAATGGGGTATTCACCCCCGCGGAGCGCGGGATTTCACCCTCAGGGAAAAAACAGGTTGCAACGGTTGTGGTTACCTCTGCTCTAGTACAATGTCAAGAATCAGTTGCGGATTCTGCCGAACCTCTTCAAAGACGTGGAAGCCTTCACGGCACGCGGCTTCACACAATTTTCTGAACACTACCCCTCGAAGGTTATAGTTATTCGCTCCATCAAGTTGTCGCGCTAAATCCGTTCCAGTGCAAACAACATGAACATTCGATAAAGCATCATTAACCACATGCCTGTAGGTTGGGGCAATGAAAAAAATCTGGGTTACGGCACTTAGTCTCTCAAAAACGCGTTTGAGTGCTCTAACATCGTCTTCTCTCAATAGCGAAAAAACGAGGTCGTAGTTTTCCATTAAAGCTTCGACACGTTCAAGAGGAGCAGTCTCTCCGTAATTTACACCCTTCCGGCCACGAAGCGGCTTAACATCGAAAGGAACGATTCTGTCGTCCTCGTTAACTAAGTCCGCTTTTCTGTCAACCCGATAAAAATTTGAGGGAAAATACAGATGTAGCGTTGTTTCACCATATTCCTCGTGTTTCCGAACCTGCCTTAAGCCTTCCCGCACTTGTTCATGAAATTGCCCCGTAAACATCTCTCCGGCACGAGCACTGTAATCTCTGCTTTTATGATACCCACCCTCTGCACTGTAACCACTCAGTTCTCTTATTCGCCGATCAAGGCGTTCGGGTTGACTGAGATCTTCACGCCCAAGGGGGTTATCATGTTTAGATTTTTGTGCCCCTGTGTAAGATGCCAAGACTAATATCTTCATTAGATTTCTCCATTTATTTCTTAGCTGCCCCACTGATAGCTCCGGCGCGCTGACAAAGCGCGTCTTCGGATTCTCCGGTAATGGGTATTGGAAGCGTCATTTTTTGTCCTTGGTGCGAGGCGTGATAATTGCAATTGCAGCACAATTGGCATTTGCCCCTGCTTTGCAGGGGTTACCACCCTTAGCTCCACCGAGAGTTACCGTGTGACATCAGACCTAAGGGTAGGCACAAGGCACTACCCCTACGGCCTTCTCCGCAAGGAATGGGGTATTCACCCTCAGGGAAAAAACAGGTTGCAACGGTTGTGGTTACCTCTGCTCTAGTACAATGTCACGAATTAGTTGCGGATTCTGCCGAACCTCTTCAAAGACGTGGAAGCCTTCGCGGCACGCGACTTCACACAATTTTCTGAATACTGCCCCTCGAAGGTTATAGTTGGTCGCTCCTTCAAGTGTTCCCACTAAATCCTTCGCTCCAGTGCAAACAAGGTGAGTATTTGGTAAAGACTCAGGAATTGAAATCCGCCAACCTGGAGGTGCCAAGAGAACCAGGGGTACCTCACGATGTCTCTCAAACATACCTTTGAGTTCCAAGACATCATATTTTGCCAACAGTGAGAAAACGAGGTCGTAACCTTCCATTAAAGCTTCGACACGTTCAAGAAGAACAGTCTCTCCGTAATCTACACCCTCCCAGTCATGATCATGAAGCGGCTCAATATCGAAAGGAACGATTCTGTGCTTCTCGTTAACTAAGGGCTCTCTCCGGTCAACCCGACAAAAATTTGAATTTGAGGGAAAATACAGATCGAGCGTTGTTTCACCATATTCCTCGTGGTTCCGAACCTGCGTTAAGCCTTTCCGCACTTGTTCATGAAATTGGCTCGTAAACATCTCTCCGGCACGAGCACTGTAATCTCTGCTTTCATGATACGAACCCTCTGCATTGTAGCCACTCAGTTCTCTGATTCGCCGATCAAGGTGTTCGGGTGGGCTGAGATCTTCACGCCGAATGAGGTTATCAGGTTTATATTTTTGTGCCTTTGTGTAAGAGTTCAAGACTAATATCTTCATTGATTTCTCCATTTATTTCTAAGCCGCCTCACTGACGGCTCCGGCGCGCTGACAAAGCGCGCCTACCGAAGGTTGAGGTGATTCTAAGCCTCCGCTTGTTGCTGCCTTTGATGCCAGATATACAGAATCGGACTGGCGATGAATACCGAGGAGTACGTGCCTACCAACACACCGACGATGAGGGCTAAAGCGAACGTGTTAATTTCCTCCCCTGCGCTGGAGAGGGTGAAGATAACCACGACGACGAACAGCGTTGTTAACGACGTGATCACGGTGCGACTCAGTGATTGGTTGATGCTTCGGTTCAGCACCGTGACGTAGTCAGTGCCGCGCAAGGATTGTGAGTTTTCGCGAATCCGGTCGAATACCACAATTGTGTCGTTGAGCGAGTACCCGATAATTGTGAGGAATGCAGCGACGGTGGGCAGGTTAATCTCTTTTGACAGCACGGCGAAGATGCCTAAGGTGATAAGCACATCGTGAACCAGCGCAGCTATCGCACCGATGGCGAAACGGAATTCAAACCGCCACGAGATATACACCAACAAAATCACAATCGACCAGAGGACAGACCAGAGTGCTGCCCATTTGAGGTCGCGGCCAACACTCGGGCCGACTTCAGAGACGTTAACCCCGCCAGCGAGTGCTTGCCAACCGTTTCCTCCTTCAAGCAGCGCATCCGTGAGAATTCTGCCGACGCTCGCTTGGATTTGGATAGTGGCGTTTTCGCTCAAGTCAATCCCGAATCCATTTGCGAAGGTGAGTTGAATTGCACCATCTTCAGGGCCGGGTGTCAACGCGCGGATCTCGTTGCGTCGTTGCATATCGCCATCAATCAGTTGGACGGTGTCCCCAGGTGCCAATAGATGCACTTTTTCTGCGGTACTACTCACTTGAAGCGTTGTGGCGGTTGCATCGCCCGGATCCGCCATGATGGGGATATCGATCAGCTGTTGCTGAAATTCGGGGCGATGGCCCATGGAAATAGAAGCCTCATTTTTGTCCGGATCCAGTTGAATCTTTGCCTGAGCGTAACCCAATTCGGAGAGTTTCGCTTGCAGTTCGGCTTCAGTTACCATCCTGTTGAATTTAGCGTGGATTTTAACGCCGCCACGGAAGTCGATGCCGAAGTTCGGTCCCTGATGAATGACAAGGAAAACCAAGCCGATAACGATGATTCCCGCTGAGAATACAAATCCGGTGCGGTGTTTGCTGATAAAATCGAAGTTTGTATCTTTCAGTAATTGCAATTTTTTATCCTTTCCATGTTCGCTGCGGAGTTCGCGCCTGCAAAATTGCACCACAAACTTCCACTGAGATTACCGTGTGTTGTCAGACCTAAGGGTAGGCACAAGGCACTACCCCTACAGACTTCGCCGCAGGGTAGGCACAAGGCACTACCCCTACGGACTTCGCCGCAAGGCATGTCGAAAACTAGATGCTTAATTTTTGCACGTCTCGGTTTCCGATTGTCAAACCGTATATTTCTCGTGTGACAATAATCGCCGTGAACATACTCGCGAGAATGCCGATACCGAGCGTTACCGCGAACCCCTTAATGGGCCCAGTGCCGAAATGATAGAGGACAAGTGCCGTAAAAAATGTGGTGAGATTGGCATCCAAAATGGTGAGAAATGCGCGTTGATAACCGCTCACAATAGCCGGCCAAACGGCTTTGCCCGTTCGCAACTCTTCGCGAATTCGCTCAAAGATAAGCACATTTGCGTCAACAGACATGCCAATCGTCAGCACCAGCCCGGCGATGCCGGGGAGCGTCAGGGCGGCACCAAATCCTGCCAAGGCACCGAGTATAATGAACATATTAAACACGAGCGCGAGGATCGCAATCAACCCGGAGAGCTGGTAGTAGATAAGCATAAACACCAGCACGCCGCCCAGGCCAATGAGTGCCGCTTTAACGCCGTCGTCAATAGATTCCTTACCGAGGGTGGGGCCGACGGTGCGTTCCTCAGCAATTTGGACACCCACCGGAAATGCGCCGGCCTTAAGGATGTTGGACAGGTAGTTGGCTTCCTCAAAATTGAAGTTGCCTTCAATGATTGCATTGCCGACAATCTGATCTTGGATGACCGGGGCAGATTGGACTTTTCCATCGAGTAGGATTGCCAAATGTTCACCGACATGAGCCCCCGTTACCTCCGCAAATGTGCGCCTACCGGTACTATCAAAACTCATTGAGACGACAATGTCAAAGCTTGTTCTGCCTGTGGAGGGGCCGGCATCAACGATCCGGTCGCCTCTAAGGAGTACGGGACTTTGCAAAACGTACCAATCGCCGGTTTCACGATGATATCGGACTTCGCTATTTTCTGGCACACTATCTGGTGGGGGTGTGTCCGCGGAACCTCGCCACAAATTCCCCCCGGTAGGTGATTTTTCAACCAGTTTAAACTCAAGCCTGCCCATTGTTTTTACAATTTGGAGCGGCTTTGAGGAGTCTTTTGCGCCTGGCAGCTCAACGATGATTCGCGGGTGATTTGCCTCGCGCCGGATAGAGGGTTCGGATACGCCGAACGCGTCAACACGATTTCGCAACACGATAAGCAGTTGCTCAATAGCCTGCTCGCTGTATTTTTGAATGCCCCGCTCACTGAGTTTGAGTTGGTAAGTGGATTGCGTATCCTTCTCTGTAACAAGTGCCGAGTCTTCAAAAAATTCTAACTCGTTTAAGAGGCTCTCTGCTTTTTCGAGATACTTCGCTTTTTCCGCTGCATCCGACCGGAGTCGGGAGGGTATTCCGATAAGCACGTTCAGGGCCTCTTGCCCACTCACTTGTTGAACTTCTCGGCATAAAATATCCTCCGGTCTGAGCTTATCGGGAATAGAGCGCACGTGTTCTCGGAGCAGTTCCGCTTTCGAGGTTTCCAAATCTACCTCAAGTACGAGGTGGACTCCGCCCTTTAGATCCAACCCTAACTTTAATCGGGTACCCGGGATGAGCCGTCGGAGGGTTACCGGCAGGCTTCCGTATAGGTGTAAATTTTGTAGCGTTGCGTGTGGGTTTTGAAGTGCCTTCTCCGAGGTTAGCCGTACGTAAAATTCCCGTGCTTCGGTGGTGTCAAATTGATAATCGATTGTTTCTTCAAAGCCGAGTTTTCTGAGATGGACCCGGAAGACATCCTGAAGTTCGAGGGTAGCATCTTGGAAGTTGACACCTTCAGGATACTCGACTTCTGCGAGGCTAACCTTCAAAGCCTTTTCCTCGCTGATTTCAAAGGGTGGGAGTTTTTCCTGCATCCAAAGCGGTAAGTTGCCGTACAAAGGATTGTAGAAGCTATCCGGGGTAGGGATGAGATATAACGCTGAAAACAGCAAAACCCCAATGATTAAAACAATTTTCCATGTATTGACTCTGTACATCATTCCTCCTATTCCGCTCTTTGTACTCTGCGGGTGCTGTTCGCATTGCAGCACAAACCTCCACTGAGATTTACCGTATATTTCACCCTAACTTGCTTTTTCACTTCTGCGCAAGGAATGTTGAAAGAGCGAAATTTTTCTATACTGAGTATCCAAAGTTTGTGTAATTCTGTAGATAAGTGCGCCTGAGAGGAATCGAACCCCCGACACGAGGCTTAGGAAGCCCCTGCTCTATCCGCTGAGCTACAGGCGCGCATAAAAATACCGATTTTTTTTAACAATTGGGTGATGGTATTTGCCCCTGCAAAGCAGGGGTAATATGCCCTCACTGCTCCGATTTTTCCAGGTGGCATTTGCCCTTGCAAAGCAGGGGTATCATACCAGTGTCAAAATCGGGTTTCCGATTAGAACCTAACAGTTTGTGCGACTCATTGGTAAGAATTGCGGTACTTCGTCGAAAACCCGCTTGCAACAACAGCAGCAAGCGGAGGAGAAGTTTAATAATTCAAAATTCAATCAGCGAAAAAATATCATAGTTTGCAAGTTTGTCTCGCCCGCTGAGTGCAGTCAACTCAATTAAGAGCGCGATGCCGACAAGCGTGCCGTCTAGTTTTTCAACCAGTTCAATGGATGCGGCGAGCGTGCCGCCGGTTGCCAAGACATCGTCGCAGATAAGCACTCGACTTCCTTTAGAGAACGCGTCTTGATGAATCGTAAGCGTATCGGTGCCGTATTCCAACTGATATGTGGCTTCGTGCGTATCGTAAGGCAACTTACCACTTTTACGGATGGGTACAAATCCCACCCCCAGTCTATACGCGAGTGCGGACGCGAAAATGAAGCCACGGGCATCGATTCCGACAATTGCGTCAATTGATTCGGATTCATAACGGTTTGCGAATGCCTCAATGGCGTTCTGAAAGGCGTTCCTGTTCCCTAAAAGTGGGGTAATGTCTTTGAATAGGATACCCTGTTTGGGAAAATCCGGTATATCTCGGATAAACTGAGTAAAATCCTGCATACGTGCTTTTCTCCTCACCTTTCTCCTTGTGTAGAGGTTCGTAACCCCGATGTCTGCGCTCCACGCGTTCTTCCGTTAGGTGCGCGGTTGGAAACCTCGCCTACAGCGTTGAAGATGTTGCATGAGGGTGAATCATAATTTTCATACCCTTTCGAGATTCCATCGCCTCAAATGCCTTGTCAATCTCAACAAGCGGAAAGTGATGCGTGATGAGGGGTTGCACACGAACTAATCCTTTTTCTAAGAGGCGCACTGCCAATTCATGGTGGCGAGGTACGCACCCGTGGGAACCGGTGACGAAGCACTCCTTATAGTGAATAGTATTTGATAGAATGTTCATCGGGCGCATTGTCTTGGGCAAACCGCCAAATAGGTTGACGTAACCGCGATGGGCTACCATTTCAACGGCTTGCTCATGTGCTTCAACGGAGGCACAAGTGGTAACAACGATATCGGGTCCCTCACTGCCCGTTTCTTCACGGCATCGTTCTACCACGTCTTCCTCTTCAGAGGCAATGTAGGTATCCGCTTCGTAGAATTTTGCGAGCTCCATTCGCAATTTGCTTCGTTGTATACCGATAACCTTAGTTGCTCCCATGACGCGAGCCAGGTCAATCATCATACACCCGATGGGGCCCAAGCCGATAATGACAACGGTTTTTCCGAGGGACATGTTCACCAATTCCAAACCATTGATAGCACATGCAAGTGGTTCAGCGAGGGCGGCTTCGTCAAAACTGAGACAAGTATCAAATGCCGTAACAGGGCCTTCGTCCAAAACGAGCCGGGGAAGTTTCATGTATTGTGCAAAGGCACCGGGAATCTGGTAGCCGATAGCGTAGTTGATCTCACAGTTGTTCCCTAGCCCGTTTCGACACCAATGGCACTGTCCGCAGGGGACATCTGCGCCGATTGAGACGCGGTCGCCCTCCTTGACTCGGGTCACGTTTGTGCCGGTTTTGACAATCACGCCCGCATTTTCATGCCCAATAATAGCCGGTGGCTTCACACGCGGATTGCCATGATGGAGGATGCGGACATCAGAGCCACATATACTGACCGATTCGACCCGCATCAATGCGGAGTCGTTGTCAATTTCGGGCTCTGGCACTTCTTGTACGCTTAAATTGTCGAGGCTTTCAAGTATAGCCGCTTTCATATTTCTCCTTTTTACCCGTAGGGGCGCAGCCGCTCTTCTTGTCGGCACAGTGTCTAACAGTGCCTACCGGGAGATTTATGATGGATGGATAAGCACTTTTGCGTAAAATTCGCTTTTGTCCTTCATCATGTGCAACATTTCTCTGCTATCTGTCAACGGAACTTTGTGCGTAATCAGTGGCGAAAGGGTTAACGTGCCGGAAGCTATTGCTTGAAGCACAGTCCGCCACTCGTCATCGTTGCCGGCGATGCTGTAATCAGAATTCCACGTTCCCAAGAGGTTGACTTCGCGCCGCATCAATTGTGAGATAAGGGTTGCAGGCAGGGTTACATCTGCAACGGGGTTGCCGAGTAAAACCACACTGCCGCCACGCCCGACGCTGCCTAAGGCGTTGAGATAGGTTTGCGGGACACCTGCGGATTCTATGCAGACGTGCGCGCCCTTTCCATCCGTTTGTGCGTTCGCTACGGTAACTGCATCTTCAACTGCACTGTTAAAAACGCTTTCAAACCCAAGACGTTTTGCCAGTTCCAACTTTTCCGCAACAATATCGAACAGAAGCACCTCCAACGCGCCCATGATTCTTGCCCATTGTGCAGCCATTAACCCGATGGGACCGGCACCAAAGATAGCAACCGTTTTGCCGACGATCGATTTTTGAACCCGTCGGAGCGCGTGGAGTGCCACAGCCGCCGGTTCTGTCATTGCAGCCTCTTCCAGTGTCACGCCCTCCGGTACAGGTATCAAGTTCTCTTTCGGTGCGACGACAAATTCGGCAAACGCGCCATTGCTGCGTGAACCGAGGTAGCCGTAATCATGGCATTGAACATATTTTGCCTGTTCACACGCGGCGCACTTGCCACACCAGAGCAGTGGGAAGACGACAACCGCGTCCCCTGGTGCAAAATTCTCAACCCCTGCGCCGCATGCGTCAACAATTCCGGCAAACTCGTGTCCACACACTGTCGGGAAGTTGTAAGTGCCTTTGGCAAAAATTCGCGGAATATCGGAACCACAGACACCACAGAAACCGATGCGGACGCGCACCTGCCCTTCTGATAGGTTTGGGACATGTATCTGCTGTAACCGCAAATCTCCAATGCTGTGCAGCACCAGTGCTTCCATCAAATCGTTCGGCATCACAAATCTCCACTGAAATTTACCGTGTGTTGAGGGTAGGCACAAGGCACTACCCCTACGGAATTCGCCGCAAGGCACTACCCCCCTACGGAAGGGTAGGCACAAGGCACTACCCCTACGGAATTTGCCGCAAGGCATGTCGACAGATTGTTTGGCATCACACCATTCTTCCCGCGAGCCCGGCTTCAATAGCCTGCTCGATGCGTTGAATATTTTCGGATTTCAAACCCGATGTGTGGAAAACGCTGCTGGTTCCACCGACTAGGATATCCGCGCCTGCCGCTACCATTTTGGGAATATTTTCAAAGCTGACGTTGCCATCAACTTCAATCGGGAGGGTGACACCGCGGTTCTCCAACAAAGCGCGACATTCCGAAATTTTTCGGAGGGTTGCCGGCACCAATTTCTGCCCGGCAAATCCCGGATTCACAGTCATAATCAGCACAAAATCGAGCCGAGCGAGGACATAGTCTAAGGCGGAGAGCGGTGTTGCCGGGTTTAGCGCGGCACCCGCCTTGATGCCATGTGCCTGAATAACCGCCAACGTCCTATCCAGATGGGTGGCAGATTCAACGTGAACGGCTATCTGCTGAACGCCAATCTTTGCGACTGCTTCGACAAAAAAATCGTTGTTCTCCACCATCAGGTGAATATCAAAAGCACAGTCCGTTTTTGGGCGTAACTGCTCAATGAGTGCTAACCCAATCGGCATATTCGGCACAAAGTGTGCGTCCATCAAGTCGAAGTGAAGCAGGTCCATCCCGGATGCTTCCAATTCCCGAATAGCCGTTTCCAAATTACAGAGATCGGCGCACATCACTGAAGGCGCGAGGCGAATCTCTTTACCCAGGGCACGTTGTCGCGGTTCACTCGGTGGCAAGATAGTTCTCCAATCAAATTGGGGTTTCTCCAAACATTAGTAATTATACCATGATATGAAGGGTTTGTCAAATTTTGGCATGGCAGTTCAGGGGGATTTCGTCAAAGCCTCGCCGAGTTGAGCACACAGATTATCCGGTGGGGCAAAGGGGATAGTGATGGGTGTGTGCGTGATAGTGCTTGCGTAGATTCCCAAAACGGCGTTCCATTGGTGCAATGCTCGTTTGAGGTTGGTTTCAATAGGATGGGTATCGTCTTCAAGCCAGTCGAACATTGCCTCAGTGAGGCCGGCTTGCGCGATGTCATTATTTTCACGCCATTCATCGGGAGTTGTTTGGTGCCCCGCTATTTCCTGAGTGGAAACAATCTGCCATCTGCCAAATTCTTCAAAGAGGACTCTTCCGCGTTCGGCATAAGCGGCGACTCGACAGTGCTTGTATATAGCCGGGGCATCGTTAATGCGTTTGGCAGTGAACCCGGTGCACCACTGCCCATAGACACCGTTGTCAAACACCACTTGACACGCTGAGGTGTCCGGTGCGGGATAGGTACTGCGAAGAGACTCGGCACCGCTGGCAGTGGCAAAGACGCTGACGATGGGTTCATCGTTGTTTAGTGCCATCGCCCAATCGATGATATGCGTGCCTTGGGCGGAGAGGTTCATGCCGCAGGAGAAATCTAAAAACAGTATTTCTCCCAATTCGCCGCTTTGCAATGCCTCTCGGCAGCGAATTAGATAGGGGTGCCAGCGAAACTGCTTGCCAACCCCGAATTTGGTTGTTGTCTGTGCTTCCAATTCAGACAGGAGGTGCCAATCTGCCACACCACACGCGATGGGCTTTTCAACGATGCACGCTGGCACGCCAAGCGCGGATACCATCGGTAGGAGTTCACGCCACCGGTCAGGCATCGTGACGAGGTGAACCAGGTCGGGTTGCTCTGTGCGAAGCATCTCGGCTGCGTCCGCATAGCCGGTTATCCCGAAGATGTTGGCGAATTTTTCGCGTCTGCTTGTATCTGAGCGGTTGGCACATGCGACTAGCTTGCCCCGCGATATCCGTTGATAGGCGTTTGCGTGGCCATACGCTCTGCTGCCGCAGCCTATGATGGCACACCGGTATTTTGGCATGGATGGGTTCCTCTGTGCATGGGCAGGCACAAGGCGCTGCCCTTACAGCAAATCTGGGGGCAGGCACAAGGCGCTGCCCCTACAGAAAAATCCGTGGGCAGGCACTAGTCAGCAACGTCAGTATCTATATCCGTTGCATCGGCTGCGACATGAAGTTGGTGGCCCTGTGCCTTGAACTCTTGGCTCTTTTCCGCCATCCCTTCTGTCAGTGCTGCGTCACTCGTGATGCCTTTTGCTTCGGCATATTTACGGACATCCTCCGTGATTTTCATTGAGCAGAAATGCGGGCCGCACATGGAACAGAAATGAACGGTTTTGGCGGATTGACTCGGAAGGGTTTCATCGTGGTATTCACGGGCGGTTTCCGGATCCAGACTTAGATTAAACTGATCTTCCCAGCGGAACTCAAAACGGGCTTTCGACAACACATTGTCCCGTTCCTGCGCCCCCGGATGCCCCTTCGCGAGGTCCGCGGCATGCGCGGCGATTTTGTAGGCGATGACACCTTCCTTCACATCGTTTCTGTTCGGTAACCCGAGATGCTCCTTCGGTGTCACATAGCAGAGCATTGCACACCCAAACCACCCAATCATCGCTGCACCGATACCACTCGTGATGTGATCGTAGCCGGGGGCGATGTCAGTCGTCAACGGCCCCAGGGTGTAGAAGGGTGCCTCGTCACAATGTTTGAGCTGCAAGTCTATGTTCTCCTTGATTAGGTGCATCGGGATGTGTCCGGGCCCCTCGATCATAACTTGACAATCGTGTTCCCAGGCAATCTGCGTCAGTTCGCCCAACGTTTCCAATTCCGCAAATTGCGCTTCATCGTTGGCATCGGCAATTGCACCGGGACGCAAGCCGTCGCCGAGGGAGAAGGAGACATCGTAGGCCCGCAGAATCTCGCAAATTTCGGGGAAATGGGTGTAGAGGAAACTCTCCTGATGATGTGTTAAACACCACTTCGCCATGATACTGCCACCGCGCGAGACAATGCCGCATGAACGATTCGCTGTAAGTGGTATGTAAGCGAGCCTCACCCCCGCATGAATGGTAAAGTAATCAACTCCCTGCTCTGCTTGTTCGATGAGTGTATCTCGATAGGCCTCCCAACTGAGTTCTTCTGGCTTGCCACCCACCTTCTCCAGTGCCTGATAGATAGGCACTGTACCAATGGGGACAGGCGAATTGCGCAGGATCCACTCTCGAGTCTCGTGGATATTTTTGCCTGTTGAGAGGTCCATCACCGTATCAGTTCCCCATTTAGTTGCCCAACGCATTTTCTCCACTTCTTCCTCGATAGAGGAGGCGACAGCAGAATTGCCGATATTCGCGTTGATTTTCACAAGAAAGTTTCTACCGATGATCATCGGTTCGCTTTCGGGGTGATTGATATTGGCTGGGATAATCGCCCGGCCGCGCGCGACCTCGTCCCGGACGAACTCTGGCGTAATATATTCAGGGATAAACGCCCCGAACGTTTCGCCTGGATGCTGATGATTCAACCGGTTTCGCGTCCGATAATCACCGTTAATCGCCTGGTATGCCTGCGTTCTCCCCAGGTTCTCGCGGATGGCGATAAACTCCATCTCCGGTGTCACAATGCCGCGCTTCGCGTACGCCATCTGTGTGACAGCGGTGCCACCCTTTGCGCGGAGGGGTTTCCGTTTCAAACTCGGGAAACCCTTTAATCCGCCCTTTGCGTCTGAGCGCATGCGGGCGTACTGTTCGTGCCCCTTGGTTAGGTACCCGTTATCTTGCGGCTGAATTTCCCGGCCCGCGTACGCCTCAACGTCACCACGCGCCAAAATCCACTCTCGGCGCATTGGTGCAAGCCCGGCTTCAACATCGCACGATTGTGAATCATCGCCCCACGCACCACTCGTATCGTAAACGCGCAAGGGGGCGTTCACATCCACCCGCCCATCCGCGACTTGCGTCGGCGTCAGTGTAATCTCACGGAAAGGCACCCGGAGATCAGGATGCAAGGTGCCGGAAACGTACATTTTTTTACTATTAGGGAAAAAACCTTCAGTTTTGGAATTCATGAGATTGCCCTCCAATGGCATCAGCGTCATTCTATTTTCATTTATGCTAGATATGTTCAAATCATGGCTGCCCCGAATTTTCGCACTGCGAATGACGAATACAAAGTTTCTCTACTTCCTCGACATGTTAACACAAATGCACCATTTTTGCAAGTACTATGGCAAACGCATTCGCTATACGCCATCTCCGGAGCTCTCAGAGAAGCAAATCAGGAAAAAGGATGAACTACCAGCTAAGATGTGCTAAAATAGTACGGTAATCAAACAGCGCGAGGAGGAAATACAACGTGAAATGGTTAATGGGGCTGATATGTCTGTTCAACGTGTCGTGCTATTGTGCAGCTGCTGAAGTGGTAGGTGTATGGCTCTTTGATGAAGGCAACGGCAAAGTGGTCAAAGATGCTTCAGGTCAGGGCCGGGATGGCGACATCGTGGGTGAAGTGGCGTGGGCTAATGGAAAATTTGATGCTGCGCTTGAATTTGATGGAGGGCATGTGAGCGTGCCGCATGACAACGACATGAACCTCAGGCAATGGACGATGACCGCGTGGATTAAAGTGCCAAAGATTGTAGAGCCGTACCAAGTGATCTTGGGGAAAGAGGCGTGGCCCAATCGGAATTATACGATGTGGATTCGTCCTGACGTGATGACGTTTGGCTTTACGCTTCCCGGCGGGGCACAGGACCTCCAGGTGGGTAGCAAACAGGTCACGGATGACAAATGGCACTTTGTGGTGGGCGTTTACGACGAAAAGAATCTCATTCCTTACGTTGATGGTGAACGTTTCAACCCACGGGGGGCGGCGGGCAAACCTGCAACGAACGACGCTCCGCTGATAATTGGTGCACAGGGCCCTGATGGAAAAAACGGCCCTTTGAAAGGTATCATTGATGAAGTGGCTGTCTACAACACCGCGTTGGATGAAGATGAAATTGCCGAGGTGATGGAAGGCTTAGCGGACCGGTTTCATGCGGTGGCGGCGGCAGAGAAATTAGCGGTAACATGGGGCGCGCTTAAAATTGGACGTTGATTCTATAAGCCTTTTCCACCGCTTTCCGCAGGGCGTGAATTGCTTTCTCGGATTCCGCTAACTGGATTAACAGTACATCACCGAGTTCGCAGTATGCTTCAATATAGTTTTCATCTGCAAGGGTGGCACGCTGAAACGCATCGGCGGCGGCGCGAAATTCCTCGAATCCACTATAAATTAACCCCAAAACGCAGTGCGCGTCCGCTAATCCCGCATCCAGTGTGACTGCCTTTTCCAAAGCGGTTTGTGCTTTTGTCTGTGCCCCGTGAGAGAGCGCGCGCAACCCTACATCGTACAGTCTGGCTGCTTCGGGATGAAACGGCTGCGCGGCAATTGCAAGTGATGTGTGTAGAAGTATAAGCAGTGCGAGGGTGTATCTGAATAGTTTCATAGCCTCATTTTCATTTCAAAATAACCACAAGGTTCGTAAAGGATGAGTGCATGGGTTGTGAGTGTTTTGCATTAGGATTTTCCTTCTACTGGTCGTTAATCGGGTTGCGTGTTATCTGCGAATCTATCCGTACCTTCTATCTCTTCTTGTAGCTGACCTGTTCCGATGTCTCCGTTGCCCCTACTCTCTCGTTGAAACATATTGGGCAATACTTTCTTGACGTAGAAATTTAGTAGATGCACTAAAAAACCTAAAAATACTAAAAACACCGCCCCTATACCACTTATGATCCACTTTATGATAGTTAATTCGCTCTTTACTCCATTTATGCTGGCGTTAAGTTCATTCTTCACCCCTTTTATGTCTGTGGTTAGTTCATTCTTCACCCCATCTATTTTGGCGTTAAGTTCATTCTTCATCCCATCTATTCTGACGTTAAGTTCATTTTTTGCCCCATCTATTTTAGCGTCAAGTTCATTTTTTGCCCCATCTATTTTAGCGTCAAGTCGTCTCTCGACTCCTTTCAATTCAGCCTTAAGGACATCCACATTTTGCCCTAATGCTATAGAAGCCACAGAAAAGACAAAGAAAATTCCGAAAACTCCGCAAAGAATACCCTGTCTATTTAGCATTGTAATTCTCCCAATTAAAAAATTCATGTTTCCAAGGTTCACTTGCAACTTGCTTATCTACCATTCCGCCAGTAGGGGCAGAACTCGGCACTTGGAGTGCGACGCGGTGGAAGTGGGTTCCCTGTCCAACAAGTTATATAGAGTATAACGCAGAAACTCAAAAATTACAACAAATTCGCTCCGCTCCAATATGTTTATAGCAGCGCCGCCACGCGCATGTCTTAGTCCCGTAGGGACGGTATGTGTATAGAAAAACGTTCACGCCCGCGCCTTAGTCCCGTAGGGGCGGCGTCTCCCCGCCCACGATTTGCGGCGTATTTGCGAGGATGACACGGCTGACTTTCTCTGAATCACGGATTTACGCGGATAACGCGGATTTTGCACGTCTGAATCGCGGATTATCGCGGATTACGCAGAATGACGCGGATTTTGGGTGTCCTCTCCATTCAACATTTTCGGTATCTTGCTATTCATTTCTTTGTAGGGGTAGGCCTTGTGCCTACCCTGTTTTCTTGGGATCAGCCGTGCCGTGCCCCTAGGCACCGTGCATTCAGAAAATGCCGT
The DNA here is from genome assembly GCA_958295855.1 of uncultured Poribacteria bacterium. GTDB lineage: Bacteria > Poribacteria > WGA-4E > WGA-4E > WGA-3G > CATQHH01. Next base: position 5,427,440 of record OY282383.1, read on the forward strand.
TTATGGGGTTAGGAAACCTAACCCCTACGAAGTTTACCGAGGCGATACAGAAAGAACCGGGACATCCAACGCCCCACCAAAGAGGTTGAACCGAGAGGATACCCCCAAATCCGCGTATTTCCGCGTCATCCGCGATACTCCGCGATTTGCGGCGTAATGGTATATTACCCCTGCTTTGCAGGGGTAATATACCACTGCGCCCAAATGCGACGTGCATTCAGAAGAAAAAGGAAGGGTAGGCACAAGGCCTACCCCTACAAAAAATGCCCACCCGCAAGACAACCCAAAAATCCGCGTATTTCCGCGTCATCCGCGATAATCCGCGATTCAGAAGAAAAAGGAAGGGTAGGCACAAGGCCTACCCCTACAAAAAAATGCCCACCCGCAAGACAACCCAAACTCCGCGTCATTCTGCGTTCTCCGCGTAAATCCGTGATTCAGACAGAGGCACTACACCTATCGCCCCGCTGGGGCTTAGCACCCAGGGAAAACCGCGGTTCTATATAGTTGGACACACTAAGGAGGGCCAAAAACCTAACGCTAAAGCATTGTGTTTTTGGCGATAGAACGTGATAAGTTGGTTCGTTGTCGCAAAGGGTTTCACTCCGGCGCCGCTAACACGCAGGCGTAGTAGTCCCCAACGGCGATGCTCACCGGGCGACTCGCCTGAAGCGGCGTGGCGGATAAAAACTTACTTCTCTCTCCTTTACGGCTATTCTCTATTTTAGTCAGGCGGATAATAGAAAAGAACCCCTTTGCATTGACAACGTAAAGCAGATCCTCCGAAATTTGAAAATCTGTGACAGGGCCCATTAATCGTCTGTTGTCGACATCTATCGTCTCGCTCGCCGGTGCTTGGGCAATTTGCTGCATTTTTCCGTGGCGTCCGACGGCATACGCAATTGTCGGTTTTCTGCGAGTCAGCGGCTTTTCCTCTGTCGCAGAAAGATGCTCAATACTTTCCCTCCTCAGGTTATAAGGGCCGAATGCTGTGCTAATGATTGGATTCTCTCCCCCTCGCCGAATAGTGGCTGGATGGTCCATCAGCCTAGCTGCATCACCAATCAGCAGATCTGACATTGGGTCTTTCAGACTCTCTATTATCAAAAAATCTGATGAGGCACGGACTTTCTCCTGTTTGCTGCTGATGAGTGCTAAAAAACCGCGTTGAGACAGGAGTGGTTCCATGATGCCTGAGGGTATCGGATCCCACGTCGAGAGCAGAATCTGTTCTACCTCGGAGGGGGTGGCTTTCGGATGTAATAACCACCAGCGTTTCTCTAGTTCAACGGCTTTGACGAGGCGTGCTTGTCCGAAAACGATGGAAAAAATATACAGCGCGTCATTCGCGCCCAGAACATAGAGGTGAGTGTCACGAACGTCTATGTCTTTGATTGCGTGTTGCTCCGGTAAATGCTGGGTAGATTCAAGCACAGGATGCGACGGCTGCCCCACATCAACGAGATGAAGCTTTTTTCTTGTTGCGACAACGATATGGTGTCCAGAGACAAGTGCCTTGCCGATGTCATCAGGAAACGCGAGGGATGTCAGATAAACGGGACGTTGCGGGATAGAAACATCAATGACGTGCAGGTGCCGTTGCGTCGTGAGATATGCGTGTTTTGCTGCGAGGACGACCGTGTTGTTTGGGCGGACGCGAAAGGGGAGGCGAATAGAAGCCGCGAGTGTCGGATAGGCCAGATCTTCTGTCTCTATCACCGTGAAAATGCTCTCTTGCGGTTTTGCGGAGGTAACCGTTTCTGGGTTTGGCTCAATCCCTCTGGTGCTGCACCCAAGGTTCACAACTGCGAGGAACGTCACACTAAGAAAAGCAAAAACTTTTTTCATCGTTGAAGTCATAAAGGCACCTGAGGTTCTTTTTGCACTCATTCGTTTTTACCTCCAAGGGATATTTGCGCACTTAACAAGACACCACCATAAAAACAGAAGACACCGTAGATGCAGTTTTCAATCGAGAGGTCTGTTTGCACGCTGACAATATACGACTAAAAGTAAAGAAAAGTTGTTGATACAAGGACATAAGCAATTTCTATGCCAATGTGAAAAACGCTGAATTTGCGGTTAACCCCTGCATCAAATAGGTTCATCTACACGAAAAGGGGCAATTTCATTTTTCGATGCACGAAAAGGGGCAGTTTTCGGCAAGACGTAAAGAACTTTTGTCAAGTTAAATTTACAAAAAAAGCATGAGCCATTTTTCAACTTTTTGTCTACAGTGGTACTGATTTGCAGTCAACAGCAAATTAGCATAACAGATTTCCTTGACCTTTTGATGCTCTTAAGGTATACTGAAGTTATACGTTAGACTAAAGTGAAAAGTGATTCAATAATGAACAAACCAAATATAATCTATATTCATTCACACGATACAGGGCGATATGTACAACCTTATGGGCACGCCATCCCGACGCCGAATATTCAAAAACTCGCGGAGGAGGGGGTTCTGTTTCGCAATGCCTTTTGTGCAAACCCGACCTGTTCACCCTCGCGCGCCGCGTTGCTCACCGGCCAGTGGGCGCATAGCTGCGGCATGGGCGGATTGGCAAACCGTGGGTGGAGTCTCCCGGTACCAGAACATCTCATCCCGCATACCTTGAACCGAGCCGGTTACGTCACCGCGTTGGCGGGGTTCCAACATGTCGTGCGCGACATCAAGGAGACAGGCTACCAGCATATTTTATCCGATGGAAGTGTCCGTGCAGGTGCTGAAGAACGCGCCCGTGCCTTCATCGCGGAAAAACATGATGCCCCCTTCTTCTTAGATGTCGGGTTTGGTGAAACACATCGCCGGGCGAAGGGCTTCGATCCGCCACCGGATGGTGAACCGAAAACCGATCCGCGGTATGTGAAACCGCCTGCACCCTTCCCAGATACACCTGTCACCCGGCAGGATATGGCGGAATACATAGATGCAGCGCGCACGCTGGATAGAAAAATGGGCGTGGTTTTTGATGCGCTTGAAGAGAACGGACTCGCCGAGAATACGCTTGTGATATGCACCACCGACCACGGGCTTGCGTTCCCGCGCATGAAATGTCACCTCACCGACCCCGGTATCGGTGTGATGCTCATCGTCCGCGGGCCCGGCGGTTTTGAAAGGGGACAAGTCGTAGACGGGCTGGTTAGCCAAGTAGATGTGTTTCCGACGCTCTGCGAATTGATAGGTATTGAAGCCCCCGAGTGGTTGCAAGGCACATCCATTTTACCGCTCGTTCGCGGTGAAGCGGATGATGTCCGCGATGCCGTTTTTGCCGAAGTCAATTACCATTGTTGTTATGAACCGCAACGCGCTATCCGAACGAAACGGTGGAAATATATCGAACGTTATGACAATGCAGAGAAATGGGCACTGCCGAACTGTGATGACAGCATCAGTAAAACCTTTATGATAGAACACGGTTGGGATGAGCAACATGTTTCATCTCGGCGGTTATATGATCTGGTGTTCGATCCCTCGGAGGCACATAACCTCGCAGGGCATTACGATTGTGAAATGGTTTTGGCAGATCTGTGTGCCCGTTTGGACCGGTGGGGCACCGAAACGGGGGACCCGGTGCGCAGAAATCAGATGATGGTGCCGCCAGAGACGGCTGTACTGAACGATCCGACGGATGTGTCACCTGGTGACAAGCGTTATCCGGCGGCAGAAGTTCTGGAAAAGAGCAAAGTGCTGTCACACACCAGAATCGGCGTTTGAGCCTCATCAGCCACTCGCAGAAATCCGATAAATCCGCGATGTGCATTCAGACATCCGGCAAACAGATTAAAGCCGGGCACCTACCCACAACGCGCCCCGGCGAATAACTGTCTGAAAACTTGGATTTTCAAGCACTGCCATATCGTGCCCGAGTGCGAAGTAAAAGACTCTGCCCTCGCCGTACGTGTGGTGGAATGCCATGACATGCGTCTCATCTTTCGTCTCGTCATAAGCGTGCATCAGATGGTGTGATGCAGCAGGATTATGTTTGAGATAGTAGAGTTCATCCGTTACCTCAAAATCGGCTAAGCCTTCGGTAATCGGATGCACGGGGTCGCTCACATTGACGGTGAAGCCCATGTGATATACTCCCCCAGCTGAAGCAGTGGGGAAACCTCTTACCCCGTGCCAGCAAGGTGGATTGTGGTATCAACAAGGGTTGCTCGCCGAGGCGAGTCTGATACCCTCTCCGCCAAAGGTTGATATCCCAACCTTAAGAATGTTTATCGCCGCATTCACATCTCTATCATGCAGGGTTTTACACACATGACAATACCACTCCCGGTCTTTGAGTTCCAGAAACATCACACGCTGTCCACAATTGTGGCATATCGGAGTTGTGGCTTCCCAACGCCAGATGGTTTCCACACGCTTGCATCGTTTATGTGCCTGCCATCGTATCTTTTGCATGAACTCACCGAAGCCGAGGTCAGAGATTTTCTTTCCCCACAGGCGTTTCATACCTTTGAGATTCAAGTCCTCGAAGAAACATACGTCAAACAGACGGACAAGGTGCAATGCCAGTTTCCAGTGATGGTCTTCGCGTTGGCGAGTGATCTTGCGGTGTGTTCGGGCGTAGTGTTTGCGTGCGCGTTCACGATTGTGACTACCGCGCTTTTTTCGCGACAACGCTCGATTCGCTTTTGCAACCTTGGCAGCAGACTTTTTGTAGAATTGTGGCGATGGGTATTTCTTACCATCAGAACAAGTCAAGAACGTCTTGAGACCGAAATCAAACCCTGCAGTCTGACCCGTCTTCGGTTCGGGACTCAAGCCTTCGTCATCGATAACGATGGTGAGATACCAATCGCCCAGTGTGTCACGTTTCACGGTGACACGTTTCACGTTGCCTTCGAGGGGACGGTGCAGCCAAAAGCGATACCAACGCCCAGCAAGGCGTATCTTACCCACAGGGACGCGTCTTTTGTCACACAATTTATCAGATACCTGTTCTATTTTAACCTGCGTGCCAGCAAACGTCATGGAGCGGTATTTACGCCACCCCTTGAACTTGGGAGGACGCTTCGCCCGGCGCTCAAAGAAGTTAATATAGCCACGCTCAATGCGTTTCAGGCACTCTTGCAAAGCCCACGCAGGCGGTTTCTTCCAGTGGGAAAACTTCCTGAGACGTTTCAACTTCGTCAGGTGCTTGGCGAGGCGATAGTAATTCGCGCGTTTGTAACCTTCAGACTTTCCGTAGATACGGTAGTGCCTACGGGACAGAGCAATGAAGTGGTTATGCACCTGACTGATGAGACGCGTGTTAGACATCAAATGCCTATTGCGTTTATGAGATTGTATTTTGTATTTAAAGGTTCGCATTGTTTGCTCCAGCATTGTTCCCGTTTGCATACGGCTGCGGTAGAGACCGCGTCTTGCGACGCGGATGCAAATCTCTACCAACAATGCTTGAAGTATTATACACTATTTTGCAAAGTCATGCAAATGTTTTTTGCGTTTTCTACATCCCCACGCTGAAGCATGGGGTTTTGAAAACGGGGAGTTGATAAGGGCTATGCCCATTGAAAAAGCCGTTGAGCATGCCGTGGTAGCCTTCAGATTCTCGGAAGGAGGCTGCCGCGGTGTGCAACCCGAGAAATCCGCCGCCTGTCCGGATATAGCTAAGCAAGCCTGCCTCTTGTGCTGCCGTGAGTTCCCCGACATCAGTATAGAAAAGTACGGTGTGATATGCGTCAAGCCCATCGGCGAGCACAGCGTAGTCTCGCGAGAAATCGGCTTCAATATTGTCTGTGTTGTTAAGCATCGCTGTTAAGAACTGTCCGTTCACCGCGTGAGCGTGGTAAATACCTTCTGTCCCGACAAATACGAGCAATTTAAGCGTTCCCATCTTTATCTCCTTTCCTATTGTTGGTTATCAGTTATGCGTTTTCAGTTAAGAGGGACTTTGGTTTAACGACAACCCGCTTTAACCGACAACTGACAACTGATAACAGCCAGCTAATTGTTAGGCATCACGAGTACTTTGACAGATCCGTGTTCATCACGGCCCGCGGCAACGGCGAATGCTTGGGTAATATCGTCCAAGTTAAACCGGTGCGTAACTAGGGGGTTCGGAGCTAGTTTGCCTGCTGCGAGCAAGTCAATAGCGATTTGAAACTCGGTTTTCCCACCGCGTCTGCCGTAACAGAAGGCCCAGATCACTGTGAGTTCTCGGCTCCGTGCGAACCGTTCTGAAAAGGTGAGCGGCGTACGATGCCCACCTACCATGCAGACGCGTCCCCGTTTCGCGGCAATCTCTGTTGCCTGCTCCAGTGTATTCGCGGTGCCGCCGACTGCTTCAAAGACGACATCCGCGCCTCTGCCATCGCTCCAGTCTTTAATAGCCTCCACAGCCTCTGTCTTATCTACGTTAATAGGCACGGCTCCCACTGCCTCATGGGCGATGTGTATGGGGCCATCCGGCTTTCCCAACATAGCGATAGAGGTTGCGCCCGCAACATCTGCCACTTGTGCAATTGTCAATCCGACGGGACCGCTGCCAATAATAGCGACGCGATCTCCGGGGGACACCATCGCTCTGTTGACAGCATGGACTGCCACAGCGTAGACCTCCGCTAGCGCGCCACCTTCAGCGGAGACGCTCTCTGGCAAGGCATACACATTCGCTGTGCGTGCAACCATGAACTCCGCAAAGCCACCCCCACCATGCCGCAAATTTGAACAGATATTGTAGTAGCCGTTGAAGCATTCCGGGCAGTTGTTGCATGGGCTAATGGGTTCAACCGCCACGCGCGCCCCTTTTTCATGGCCTGTAACGCCCCTGCCTATGTCGATAATCTCTCCTGTTAATTCATGCCCGCCAATACGAGGAGTTAAAGGCTTCTCTGGTTGATGATGGTACCCGTGCAAGTCGCTCCCACAGATGCCAGCTGCTTCGACTTGTACGAGTACCTGTCCTTCTTCGGGCGTTGGATCCGGTACGGTTTCAACCCTGATGTCTTTTCCACCGTAAAATTGTGCTGCTTTCACATTCGCCTCCGCACTTGTAGGCGCGGTTTCTCACCGCGTACTTCTCTTCTTGAACGTTAGTAGTCTATTTAAAATATAGCACACATTGGGAATTGTGTCAATTGCTTATGCATTCTGAGCGGGGCTTAAACACACAGGTGGAGTCTATTAACTCTAATTTATCATTAACGGAGGCAACGGTGAGATATTTTTTTATCGCATAGCGTGGCAATTTCATGCCGAGGGTTTCAAACGTGTTTCCACAATATTTCGCTTGACTTCAAAGTCAGAAATGCGTTAAAATCAATAAGGTATAATCCCTGATGAGGAGGAATGAATGCGAACAGTTAAATTAGGCTTGATTGGGGCGGGGGGTATCGCGCAGGCGCATTGCGGCACGATTGCGAACATTGAGGGTGCTGAGATTATCGCCGCTGCCGACCTTATTCCTGCGAACCGAGAGCGAGCCAAAGAACAGTGGGGCATCCAAAACACGTTTGATGATTACAATGAAATGCTCAAAATGGACGAGATCGAGGCAGTGTACGTGTGTACCCCGACAGGTGTGCATGCTGCACCTACCGTCGCTGCGCTGAATGCCGGAAAACATGTTTTCTGCGAAAAGCCTATGGAGGCGACGTTGGACGCTGCCGCTTCAATGTGGCGTGCCGCACAAGAAAACGATAAAATTCTGATGATAGGTTTGAAACTCCGCTATTCGCCACAGGTGATTAAGGCGAAGGAGATTGTTGACGCTGGCACACTCGGTGATATCTACTACGTTGAGACCGTTGCCGACCGGCGGCGCGGGAATCCGGGGGGCAGTTTCATCCGAAAGGCAACAGCCGGTCTCGGCGCGTCTGCAGACATCGGCGTTTATGCATTGGATACCGCGCTCTATCTGATGGGACACCCCACACCTGTCGCGGTCTCTGGCATTACCTCTAACTATCTGAGCCGCCACAACACCTGGAACCCGGCGCTCCGAGAGACAGAGGTTGAAGATTTCGGGGTAGGCTGGGTAGTTTTCGAGAACGGTGCGCGTATGGTTTTCAAGACGTGTTGGTGCATGAATATGGACTCGCTTGGCGGCACTATTTTCCTCGGTAAGAAAGCGGGGCTCCGCCTCGGTATCGGCGAAGTCCGTGGCCCGCAGGATGGCGTGCGCGTCTATGGTGACAAAGGTGGCGAGATTCACGACCGGGAGTTCACCAAGTTTGAATCGGTTGATGTGTTCCGGGCTGAAGATACGGCGTTTATTGATGCGGTTCGTGAGGGGAAGCCTTCGCCGATTGCCCCGTACGGTGTGATGCTCACGAACGTTATCATTCAGGGAGTCATCGATTCCTCAAATGCGGGCGGACGCGAGGTAGCCGTGACGGTGCCGACTTTATAATTTGTCAGACGAGGTGTCTGTGCCTCTGTCCTATCAGACTGACGAGGGCTCGGTGCAGTGCTGCAAAACCTATACAAATCTAATCAAACCTCGTCAAATCTTTCAGGTTAAATTCCTTGACATCTGGGAATAGAGATATGCTATAATAGTGTTATCGTGTGAGGGCGGAGAGTGTTAACTTCAGCATCCCGCTGTTGTCTCCGCCCACTTCAATTAGCACGGAAGCGAAGCACGTGCATACGAACCCCGAAGGAAGGTATCTCGATGTCTCTGCGAACGCAGAAGATTCAACTAGACCCAAATAACAAGCAGGCGACGGCTATGGCTCAGCACTGCGGTTATGCCCGTGTTGCGTATAATGCCGCGCTGTCTTCATTCAAGAGCGGATTAGACGATGGCAATTGGAAGACACTCTATGACATCAAAAAGGAATTCAATGCTCGTAAACGTGAAGTCTTTCCTTGGTGTGATGAGATGAGTCAGAACGCCAGCAAGAATGCCATTCATCATTTTAGCGATGCAGTCAGAAGATGGAAGAGCGGTCAGAACAGGTTTCCTAAGCCTAAAAACCGAAGTGGTAAACATAGTTACCAAGCGGATAACGGCATGAATTCTGTTCGCGTGGAACGGAAGAGAGTCGAACTGCCTGTGATTGGTTGGGTGAGAATGCATGAAGAATTGCGTTGGACAGGCGATATCGGCAGAGTCGTTGTCTCCCGAAAAGACGACAAGTGGTTTGTATCTATTCTGGTCCACACTGATGAAGGTAATTCGATGGTTCAGATGCCACTGATTGATGACCGGCTGCCTGTAGGCGTTGATGTGGGTATCAATACACTGGCAACGTGTAGTGATGGCACAAAGTATGAGAACCCCCGGCCCCTGAAGCGTTATCTGCGAAAGTTGAGGCGTGCTGGGCGAATGCTGTCACGGAAGACAAGGTTCTCTAACAACTGGCATAAGGCACGGAAACGGCTTACCAGCATTCACTATAGAGTCTCCTGCATCAGATTGGATAGTCATCATAAAGCAAGCACGTCCATCGTTCGGAAAGCTTCGGCTATTGGTATTGAGACGTTGAACGTCTCTGGCTTGCTGAAAAATCGGAAGCTGGCGAAGGCGTTATCTGATTCGGCCCTGTCTAAATTCTTGACGATGATAAAGTATAAAGCCGAGCGGCGTGGTATCCCCATCACGGAAGCATCAATGTTCTTTGCGAGTAGTAAGACGTGCAGTTCATGTGGACACAAAAAAGCGGAGTTGAATCTCTCCGAACGCACATATCATTGCACCGAGTGTAGTTTCACGTGCGACAGAGATGTCAACGCTGCAATGAACTTGTGTCCTGTATAATCATCTTGTCGCCTCCAGCTCGGGGGAGACGTAAAACGCCTCTGGAGTTCGTGTAAGCCCTACGCGGGTAGGCAGTGAACGTTGAATGAGGAAGTGTGGTAACTGATGGAAGAACCTTGCAATATTTGTCTTGGTTTGACCAGATATGTATAAATCCCACAAAGCGGCTATCAAATGGCTTATAGCAATTTTACTTTAGAATCCGTTCGGACAGCGTTTGAATTAGAAACGATTGAGTCTATAGCCCTCTTTGCTGACATGGAGCCGATAACGCCGAGTTCACATTTCACAACGCAGTTGCGGAAAAAAGTGCCGTTAGCCGTTGCAATAGGTACAGAAAAAGCCCGCTCGGAGTTCATTATTGCCGATGTCTTATTTGAACTCCGCGAGCACTTCGATGGCCGCATCAGCCTTTTTTCAGGAGTTGATTTCAGCGTTGATGCAGAAAATGACTTAACCGGGGTGTGCGATTTTTTGATAAGTTTGTCGCCAGAACAATTTTTCGTAGAGGCACCTGTCATTGCTCTAGTTGAGGCAAAGAATGCCGATGTGACACTCGGGTTGGGCCAATGCGTTGCTGAAATGCTCGCTGCCCAACGCTTTAACGCTGAAAGAGGGAATAGCATTCCGTACGTTTATGGCACGACGACCTCCGGAACAGATTGGCTCTTCCTCAAATTAGAGGGGCAAAGGCTGCATATTGACATGGCAGTCTACACAATTACCCAGTGCGACAAGATTCTCGGCATCCTCTCAAGTATGGTACAACAAAAAGCGTAAAAAGGAAGTCAGCATACTCCATTATGCTGTACTCTAATATTGACATCACATGGAGCAAAGGAGGAATATGCCAATGAAGTCTATTAAGATTGGGAAGAAAAAATTCAAGTTGGCATCCCGAATGGCACGGTTATACGCGTTATTTATAGATGTTGTGCTCTTAGGTAGCGTGCAAGTAGTTTTCACACTTCCTTTCTTATTTCTGGAGCCTTGGATGTACTTGAGCACACCGGCATTTTCTGCTCTTTTTACTGCTGCCTTGTGGACATCCGGTCTGTTGTTCATAGATGGTTTCAGAAACGGGCAGGGAGTAGGGAAGAAACTGTTGTCGTTACAGGTACTCCGGTTAAAAGATGGTAAACCGTGTACCTTCAAAGATGCTTTTCTTCGCCGCCTGGCAGGTGTCTTTCAACCACTGGATTTTCTCTGGTCGCTTGGAGAAAAACGACAACGGATGGGCGATAAGCTCGCTGAGACAGTTGTAGTGAGGTTTGAGCCAGAGTCGGAGAATTGGAAGTTGAAACCGAAGACCCAGAGCGGGTTTTAGAGAATACTATCGCTGAGATGAAAAACCGGCTTTCAGCGGCGCGCGAAAAGGTTGATGCCTCCATCGGCGTTGAAAAGCAGTTTCAGGACGCTTATGAAGGCGCAGTTGCCCAAGCCGAAGGGTGGAACGAGCGAGCTCTCATTTCCCTGAGCGCAGAACGTGAGGATTTGGCCCGCGAAGACCTGGAAAAACGGAACGAATACCGACGGTTAGCGGCGCAATACAAAACGCAGTGGGAAGAACAAAAGCAGATTGTCCGAGCCCTCAGTGATCTTCTGGCGCATCTCCAGCAGAAGATGATGGAGGCGGAAGGCAAAAAAGCGGGTGTCATGGCACGGCAAAAAAACGTTGATGCGGAAGCGCACCTGCGCGAGATGCTGACAGAGATACAGGACAGCGAAGCGTTTGAGACGCTTGCCAAGATGGAGGAGGACGCTGCTGAGGCAGCGACTTTGGCGAAAGCGGCGGCTGAGGTGGATGTTGCGTATAACGATGTGAAATCAGAGCAGGAATTTGCGAGTTATGCTGAAGAAGCGTCGCTTGACAAAGACCTCGCTGAATTAAAGGCGAAATTCCAAAAATAAGACTGTTAAGGGTGTAACATGCACAAAAATTGTAAAACTTCTGCCACGGGCAGAAACCTAACAAACCCAAGGGACACAGCAGAAACCTGTACTGATGCTGTTCGCTGCCAAGCTTCAGTTGGGAGTAGCACCCCAAAATTGCCACCTGTCATCGAACCTGTCGGGAATCGAAATAACATCGTCTTTATCATGGCAGACGATATGGGTTACGGCGATGTCGGGTGCTACAACCCTGATTCAAAGATTCCCACCCCGAATATGGATAAACTGGCAGAGGAAGGAATTCGCTTTACGGATGCACATTCCCCCTCCGCTGTCTGTACACCCACACGATACGGAGTCTTGACAGGACGCTACTGCTGGCGAAGCCCCCTCAAACACGGCGTGCTTTACGGATACGAACCGCCTTTGATCGAAACAGAACGGTTGACGGTAGCCGGCTTGCTGAAAAATGCAGGTTACAACACTGCATGTGTCGGCAAGTGGCATTTGGGACTCGGATTTTCGACGACACCGGGATACGATTTCGATGTCAATGCCCCGCTTCCGTGGCAAAATGCAAGCCGTGAACTGGAGGAACATATTGATTTCACCGCGCCCTTGACCGGGGGGCCGGTTGACTTAGGCTTTGACTATTTCTATGGAAACGCCGGTTGTCCAACATGCCAACCGCCTTACGGCTTCATTGAGAACGATGCATTTGTCGACATTCCAAGCGTCTATCATGAAGTGCCAGAGTTTACCAGCCGCCCCGGCATGATGGTTCCGGGATGGGAGCATAAGCACGCCGATCCCATTATAGCCCAAAAGGCGGTCGAGTATATTGAGGGACAAGCGGATGCGGATGCCCCCTTCTTCCTCTATCTGACACCCTCTGCGCCGCATGAACCGTGTACAGAAGCTGTTGTGCCAGACTTTGCACGTGGCAAAAGCAGTGCCGGGCCACGCGGAGATCTGGTATGGCTCGTGGATTGGATGGTGGGACAAGTGATGGAGGCGTTAGAACGCACCGGGAAAACCGATGAGACATTGATTTTTGTCACGAGCGATAACGGCGCATTGCCCGGCGACCGCATCCGAGGTGACAATCGCCCGATGCCGTATCACCTCTACGAGCACAAGTCCTGTGGCGACTGGCGCGGTTACAAGGCGCATATTTGGGAAGGCGGGCATCGCGAACCGCTAATCGCACGCTGGCCTGGAGTCATCGCGCCCAATACCGAAACCGATGCATTAACCTGCCTCACCGATCTGATGGCGACGTGTGCCGCAATTGTGGGAACGGAGGTGCCTGACGATGCAGGACAGGATAGTTGTAATATCTTGCCTGCACTCTTGGGAGAACAGACGGAACGCCCGCTGCGAGAGTCAATTGTGCATCACTCCAGTACCGGTGTCTTTTCTATCCGGCACGCCGAGTGGAAGTTGATTCTGGGGACGCAAGGCTCAGGCGGATGGCCCCCACCTCGCGATGGCAGGCCCAAACCAGGAGCCCCTGGTCAACTTTATCATATCTATGATGACCCGGGGGAAATGAACAATGTATGGGAGACGTATCCGGAGATTGTCGCACGGTTAACGGCGTTGCTGGAGAGATACAAGCAACAAGGGCACAGCAGGATGTAAAGAACTATGGAGGCCTATAGTTTATCCCAGTTGTCTGAAGAAACGCTCAGAGCACTCGTAACACTTCACATACAGGTCGGCGTGGCTGATGAATGGACGAACATGCAAAAGGGGGATTTAACGCCGGCAGAGGGGGCCCAAATTGACTACCTCAAATCAATTTTGCGTGAACGTGACCTGGTGGTGATGAACGAAGCCACACTTTGGGCGCGTGCCATCTATCCGCTGTTGGTGCTCGCAGAGCAGGCTTACATTCAAGCTTGGACAGGCGTTTCCCTGAAAGCCACCTATCCCAATTTTCAACTGGAAGGGGAGGCAGATGGCGCACTTGCCCCCGCTGCGGCAGGAAAGCCACAACAGCCCTATCTCATTGTGCGTGAGGCAAAACGCGGCGTTAATGCTTCCGATCCGCAGATTCAACTCTACGGTGAAATGCTCGCCGCTGCATGGCTCAATTGGAAAGGTGGGGCGGATGCACAATCAGGAACGACACCTACAGCGCGCCAAGAAATTTTTGGATGCTACACCGTCTCTGAAAATTGGACTTTTGTTCGCGGTATCGTTGGCGGCATTGAAACAGAGAAACCGACGTTTGCCGTCGAATTTTCGCGCGTATACAACGGACTTTTTGAAGCTGAATGCATCGTGCAGATTTTGAAGGCTATTGTCGCGAAGCAATTGGGATGCGATACATCGCTTCGCGTACCCAAGCCATAATGGTGCTATCTGGTGTGTGCGGCTCACCGATTTCCTGCCAAGGTAATAGGCACACTCCGTGTGCCGTCACACCAAGGTAGTAGGCACACTCCGTGTGCCGTCACACCCGGCAACTAGTCCGAAGAATTAGAATTATACCCTCAAATAAACGAAAAGTTAAACCAAAATCTGGGGAACGCAATCAACCCCATATCTGTTGGATGATGTCCCTCAGTCCGACAAACGCTTTGCAGAAGGAACTACGGCTATGGAGACTGCCACTACATTTGATTCACTCTTCCGATTATCCGGTCCCTCGCAGGCGGATATTGATTCCTTTCATAACGACGGCTACATCGCTTATCCAGATGTGCTCACCGACGATGCAAGAGAAGGGCTAATTGAGGAAATCACGCAGCGTTTTGAGCCAGCGCGTCGGTACATTGAGGCGTTGAATAACGGTGATGAACAACAGCGCGCCTATTTTGTTCGCCCTTGGAACGAGCGTCGCGAATACAGCGACCGGCTTATTGACGATGCTTTCATTACGGCACTGATACGTGCCACAATCGGCGATGCGTACCACTTCTGTCATTCCGCGCTCAACATCGCGCCGCGCGGCATCGGCCCAATTCCATACCACCAGGACCATCACCACTGGAAGCATGAGAATCCGGTCAATCTGGCTGAACGTGACAGGTACTATGTGCAGATTCTGTACTATCCGAACGGCTTCACGCTCGGCGATCGGAATCTGAAAGTCATTCCGGGCAGCCACCGGGTTGCGCCGACTCAGGAGGCGACTCCTGAACGGATGTTGGCGGGCGATTTTGACGCGGAGGCGGGACAGAAGTTGGCAGAGAAACGGCTGGCATTGCCGCCGGGCAGCATGGTTTACATTGACGCGCGCATCTTCCACGGGGTGGAAGCCAAACCGATAGACTCACCGCAGGGCTATCGCATTTTTAACATTGACATTTTCAAGGAAGCGGGCCCGCCGCACCGTTACACGCAGGCAATCCCTGATGAATGGGTTGAACGTGCCACACCGGAACGTAAGAAATTGTTTATCCGTGAGGCTTATACGGAAGGGTGCTGGAATGGATAGCCTCAATCTCAAACCCAATCACAAAGCTGTCCGAGACTATTACGCGACCTTGCAGCAATACGAACGGTACGATGCCACACACGAAGGCACAGTCAGCTCACCTTTTGATACGCTACTGCACGCCTGTGCAAAGCAAGCAAACGCGACGCTTATCCCACAATATGCCATGCGCACCGCAGCAGGAAACCGCATCGTCCTTGATGGCGTGATACTCGACGAGTATGGCCTCCCCTTCGCGTATTGGGAAGCGAAGGATATGCACGATGACCTCCTCAAAGCCGTGCAGGAGAAACGGGACGCAGGCTACCCACTTGAGAACACCTTCTTTCAAACGCCACAGCGTGCCATCGTATACCAAAATGGACAGAACGTACTGGATCTGGACATCACCGAACCAGCACGCCTGATTGCTGCACTCCAATATCTGTTTTCTTATGTCCCAGCCGCGCTTGACAATTGGCATACCGCTGTCGCCGATTTCAGGGCGCACGTGCCAGCACTCGCAAGCAAGCTGAAAGAACTCATCGACAAACAGCACCAAGCAGATGTCGCGTTTCAAAACGCGTTTGCCGACTTCTATCAAATCTGCCGCACGTCTATTAACCCAGCCCTGTCACAGGATGCAGTCGAGGAGATGCTTATCCAGCATATCCTCACCGAACGCATCTTCCGCACCGTTTTTGGACGTTCGGATTTCACCCGGCGAAATATCATCGCCCGTGAAATTGAAAACGTCAGTGATGCCCTCATGCGGCATGCGGTGAGTCGCGACGTGTTTCTTGAACCACTCGATCGGTTTTATAGTACCCTTGAGCAGGCAGCGACGCTCTGCAAAGACTTCTCCCAAAAACAGCATTTCCTGAATACCTTTTATGAGAAATTTTTTCAGGGGTTCTCTGCAGATGTGGCAGATACGCACGGCATCGTCTACACCCCACAACCAATTGTGGACTTCATGGTGAACAGCGTTGAACACATCCTCAATACCGAGTTCGACCGGTCGCTTTCGGATACCGGTGTGCATCTTATCGATCCGTTCGTCGGCACCGGCAACTTTATCGTGCGGCTCATGCAGGACATCCAAGGCACAGCGTTGGAACACAAATACCGCCACGAGCTGCATTGCAACGAGGTGATGCTGCTGCCCTACTACATCGCAAGCCTAAACATTGAGCAGGAGTTCTTTCAACGCACGGGGACATACCTGCCGTTTGAAGGCCTCGCGCTTGCCGACACCTTCGAGTTGCTTGAGCAACGCCAGACAAAACTCTTCACGCGTGAAAACACAGCACGCGTTGAGAAACAGAAGGCGGCGGATATGTTTGTGGTTATAGGCAATCCGCCTTACAACGCAGGACAAGCAAATGAAAATGACAATAACAAAAATCGGACGTATAAGACGATGGATACGCGCGTGCGGGAGACGTATTCGCAAGACTCCAAGGCGAGGAATAAAAACGCGCTGTCGGATCCGTATGTGAAGGCGATTCGGTGGGCATCGGACCGGATTGGCGATGAAGGGGTTGTCACCTTTGTGACAAATAACGGCTTTCTGGATGGCATCGCGTTTGATGGGATGCGGAAGCACCTCGCAGAAGATTTTGACGCGATTTACATTCTGGACTTAGGCGGCAATGCAAGAAAGGGATTGAAAGTCTCCGATGCGAATGTGTTCGGCATCATGGTAGGGGTGAGCATCAATCTATTTGTGAAGAGAAAGGGAAATTCATCAGAAACCTCCCGTATCTTTTACTATCGCACCGATGAGTTGTGGAACAAAAAACAGAAATTCGATTTTCTGAATGAATGTCAACACATAGGCGGTATTGAATGGAAACCACCGATTCAACCGGATGTGCGACACACATGGTTCACCGAAGGGCTCCACGCCGAGTTTGACACCTTTATCCCGATGGGAACTAAGGCAGCAAAAGCAGGAAAAGGCGCGGCGGTGGATGTGATTTTCAAAACTTATAGTTTCGGTGTCAACACTGCCCGCGATGCATGGGCTTACAATTTCAACCGAGACAGGCTCGCTGAGAACATTCAGCGGATGAGTGACACTTACAACGCGGAAGTGGATAGGTGGAAACGACGAGAAGACAAGGCAGCAAACCTTGATGATTTTGTGGCGTATGATGACACAAAAATCAGTTGGAGCCGAAACTTAAAGGTGAAGTTGAAGCGTGGGACAATTGCTGAATATATGGCACATAAGGTTAGGACATCCCTCTACCGCCCGTTTACCAAATTGCATCTCTACTTTGATCGGACGATAAACAATGACGTATCCGTGTTTCCATCCATCTTCCCCACGCCGGAAACTGAAAGAGAAAATCGAGTAATCTGTGTTAGTGGCATTGGAAGCAACAAACCTTTTCAAACCTTTATCGCGGATATAGTTCCGTGCGTGGATCTTCTGGAAAAAACGCAGTGTTTCCCCTTCTACACCTACGACGAGGATGGCACAAACCGACAAGAAAACATCACCGATTGGGCATTAACCCAGTTCCGCACGCACTACCAAGATGACAGCATCAGCAAGTGGGACATTTTCCACTATAATTACGGCATCTTGCATCATCCCGATTATCGCGAACGGTATCAGGCGAACCTCAAGCGCGACTTGCCGCATATCCCCTTCGCGGAAGACTTTTGGGGATTTGCCAACGCAGGCGCGGAATTAGCAACCCTCCACCTCAACTACGAATCCTGTCCAAAATACGATAAGTTGAGATACATAGAGACACCGGGGATGCAGGTAGAGTGGCGCGTGGAAAAAATGAAACTCTCTAAAGACAAGACGCAGCTGCGTTACAACGACTTCCTGACGCTGGACAGCATTCCTCCCGAAGCTTATGAGTATCGGTTAGGCACCCGTTCTGCGTTGGAGTGGGTAGTGAACCAATATTGCGTCAAAGTAGATAAGCGGAGTGGGATTGTGAACGATCCGAATCGTGCGGATGCGCCGCGGTATATCGTAGATGTCATCGCCCGCGTCATCCATGTGAGTCTGAAGACGGTGGAGGTTGTCAAGAATTTACCTGAACAAGTGCGGGCATCCAGCAATAAGCACACTTCAGAAATATAAACCCACTGCTGAAACCGAAATGCCCGTGGTGAGTGTGGTGCTCCTATTGACTTAAATCGTTGTTTGAAGTACAATCATTGCCAAAAATAGGGAGGCATAATGAGTCTACCAGATCGCCCGAACATTCTTTGGATCTCTTTAGAGGACACGACGCCGCGTTTCGGTTGCTACGGGGATACGCTCGCGCGTACGCCCAATATCGACCGGCTTGCTGCTGGCGGATGTCGGTTTCCGAACGCGTTTTCGACAGCAGGAGTCTGTGCACCGAGCCGCTCCGCAATCATTACGGGTATGTACCAGACCTCCATCGGAACGCATCACATGCGGACAACGCATACGAACCAGAACACGCCGGAGATGCCAACACCGTATTCCGCTGTGCCGCCGCCCTATGTCAAAACGTTCACTGAATACCTGAGAGGGGCGGGTTATTATTGCACCAATAACAGCAAGACCGATTATCAGTTTACACCTCCCATTACGGCATGGGATGACTGTAGCAACAATGGACACTGGCGGAACCGAGAACCGGGGCAACCCTTCTTTTCGGTCTTCAACCCGACCGTTACGCACGAAAGTGGCATGTGGGAACGAGATGAGCGTCCGTTAACTACGAATCCTGATGACGTGCAATTACCGCCCTATCTGCCGGATACGCCGAAAGCACGGCAGGCAGTGGCGCGCCAGTACGATAATCTCGCTACTGCTGATGCAAGAGTAGGTGAATTGTTGCATCAGCTGGAAGAAGATGGGCTTGCGGAGAATACGATTGTGTTTCTCTGGAGCGACCACGGTGAAGGGCTTCCACGCGGAAAACGGTGGCCCTACGATGCCGGTATCCGGATTCCACTGATCGTCCGATCGCCGGGCACGCTGGCACCTGGCGGCCTTAGCGAGCAACTGGTGAGTCTGATCGATCTGGGACCGACGGTGCTCTCGCTCTGCGGTGTGCAGGCACCTGCACATCTGCAAGGGCAGCCCTTCATCGGGCCGCAAGCGGTGGCACGTGACTATATCTTCGCCACGCGCGACCGGTACGATGAATCTTACGATATGGTGCGTGCTGTGCGTGATAAGCGGTATAAATACATCAAAAATTATTACCCTGAAAAGCCGTACCTGCTTTGGATTCCCTACCGCAACCGGCATCCGGTGATGCAGGAGATGTGGCGCCTGCATGCCGCTGGGGAATTAGAAGGGGATGAAGCAGTTATGTTCCGCTATCCTCGGCCTGCCGAAGAGCTCTACGATGTTGAAAACGACCGGTATGAACTTAACAACTTGGCATCGGATGCCGCGCATCATGATGTCTTGGAACGGATGCGCGGTGCGCTGGCGCAGTGGCAATCCGAATTCGGGGATATGGGGCATCTATCCGAAGAGCAGATGGTAGCGGGGTGGTACCCTGATGGCACACAACCCCAAACAGCGGCTCCCGTTTTTATTCCGATTAACGCAGAAAACCCGGGCATGGCGGTAGCCATTGAGGATGGGCAGTGGGAAGCTCCGTTGCTTTTGCAACTTCATTGCTCTACGCAAGGCGCATCTATCGCCTATACGACAGAGCAGCAGGAAGAGGCACGCTGGCGGTTGTATACGGAACCTTTACGTTTGCCGAAAGGTGAAACCACCGTGCGCGCCAAAGCGATCCGTATCGGTTACCGAGAGAGCGATGAGAACATAATGCGGCTTAGTGTCAGGTAG
The DNA here is from genome assembly GCA_958295855.1 of uncultured Poribacteria bacterium. GTDB lineage: Bacteria > Poribacteria > WGA-4E > WGA-4E > WGA-3G > CATQHH01. The sequence goes on from OY282383.1 coordinate 5,447,292, forward strand.
CCAAGTTGTTGGGGAGTGAGGCTAAAGTGGATTCTATGCCACATAGCACTATTTGAGGAGCGTTTTTCTTGACACGGGTGTTTTGGTATGATATACTCAGTATAGTTTCCTGGGATCCATAAACGTTGAGCTGTCGGCACTTCGTCGAGAAATATGAGGAGGAATTTGATGTGAAAGTCTGTCATCAGCAGTTGGACATGCCTATAGTAGCGGTAGATGAACCTCTCAAGCCGCATCGTTCGGAGTGCGTAGGTCGGCCTGCGGGGCTGCCGCCTGTCAAACTAACAGCCCTGTTAGCTGAAGAACCTGATAACGCCAGGCAAGGTGAAACCGCTAATCCTGAGAATCTCAAGCCGCATCGTTCGGAGTGCGTGGGGCGGCCTGCGGGGCTGCCGCCTGTCAAACTAACAGCCCTGTTAGCTGAAGAACCTGATAACGCCGATTCTGGGGAAATAGATACCGGACCTGCAGTAGGCAATGAAGTGTGGTAACATCAACCCAGTACGACGCAAGCTACATCCCAGTACGCGGTGATGTAATAGATGTTAATTTCGACCCGCAAGCGGGGAAAGAAATCTGGGATTGGCGGCCTGCCCTTGTTCTCTCTTCGTGGGATTTCAACCGATCGAAAAACGTAGCAGTTATCTGTCCAATTACTCGCACTAGGAGAAGGAGCCGCCTGGAGATCGAGATTCCGAGCGGCTTAGAGGTGCAAGGATTTATTCGCGCAGATCAGGTTAAAAGTTTGGATTGGCGAGCCAGAAGAGCTGTCTTTTGTTGTGCAATGCCTAACGAAACGGTGGTTGCAGTCTCCAACACGGTTCAAGCGATTATATGGGGGAATTAGACAGTTCGTGCAGCCAATGCCTGAGTTGAAACTCAGGAAACACCATAAAAGTCAGTTTTATTATGAAATGGCAAGCATCGTAAAGTGTGCTTGCTGAAGCGACGCGAACATAGAGGATATTAAGTATGGCACAACAAAACAATCAAGATTATTTCGTTTATGTCGGCACCTATACGCATGGAGACAGCGAGGGGATTTACGTCTATCGCTTAGATGGCGCGACCGGTGCCTTGAAATATAGCAGCAAGATAATAGGCGTTGAGAACCCTTCGTTTTTGGAGATTCACCCCCGCGGTCGGTATCTCTATGCTGTCAACGAGACTGGCGAATTTGAAGGCAAGGCGAGCGGCGCAGTCACAGCGTTTTATATTCATCAAGGTACGGGAGAGATTAGTTTTCTCAACCAACGCGCTACCGGCGGTGGTGCCCCTTGTCATCTGAGCGTAGACGCGACCGGTCAGTTTCTGCTTGTGGCGAATTACGGCGGTGGGAGTGTCGCCTCTTTCCCGATAGGGAGCGACGGCAGGCTCGGCGAAGCCTCCGATTTTGTTCAGCACCAAGGTTCTAGCGTCAATCCACAGCGTCAGGAGGGCCCTCATGCCCACTCAATTATGATTGATGCTGGGAATCGCTATGCCTTCTCGCCCGACCTCGGGCTTGATAAAATCCTCATCTACCAGTTGGATGTGGCAAACGGGCAGCTTACTCCCAACACACAGCCGTGGGTTCGCGTGCATCCGGGGGCCGGGCCGCGCCACTTTGATTTTCATCCGAACGGCAAATACGCGTATGTGATTAACGAGTTAGATTCAACCTTCACCGCTTTTCGGTATGACGGGAGTGCAGGAACACTCACTGAGCTCCAGACGATTTCCACGTTACCCGAGGACTTTGATGGCACTAGCCATTGTGCGGATGTTCACGTGCATCCTTCAGGTAAATTCCTTTACGGATCCAACCGTGGGCATGACAGCATCGCCATCTGTGCGATTGATGCAGAGACAGGGATGCTGGATTATATCGGTTGTGAATCGACGCAGGGGCAGGCACCGCGGAACTTTGGGCTGACTCCGGAAGGCACCTTCCTTTTTGCTGCCAACCAACAGACGGATACGATTGTGACGTTTGCAATTGACGCGGGAACTGGGGAATTGACCTCGACAGGAGACGTAGTAGAGGTGCCGACCCCGGTCTGTTTGAAGATGCTTCCGTGCAGTGCGTAGGCAGCCATCTGATGAAAAATGATGTCCGCTTTAAAAAAGGTTGACGAACATTGGAATTGTGCATCTAATTCACCAAAAGTGGTGCCAAAATCTCAATTGTCGCGTTTTTTCAAAAAGTGTAGACATGATTTGCAATTTAAGGCAAAATGCGCGTAAGCATGGTGGCGAGGCTGAAATTTACTCGCCACTTTCTGGTAAGCGCGCACGACTGCATGGGGTAAGTTGCAGTGGCGTAAAATCTAATCAAACCTAAACAAATGTAATCAAATCTATCTGAAGAGGTAGTCTTATCTGACAGAGACAGAGGATGGTGAATGGAGCGTGAGTAGCGTTTCCTGCTGCACGATGCGAAGTGGCGCGCTGAACAGTCCTACCCCCCGTGAAAAAGGTATTTACCCTGCAAAGCAGGGCGAATACCACCTGCGGATTAATAGTTGGCAATGCGGATGCAGAACTAACGGTGGAGGGGGCGGTAAGACCTACGTGAGACCCTAACCTGCGACATCTCACTACTGCATCAGAGACGACACAAACAACTGTTACGACACGTCGCGGACAGCTTAGCCGAGACGTAAAACGCCTGTGGATGCCGTGTAAGACCTCGTTTGTGAGGCAGTGGCAGTTGAAGCAGGAAGTATGACAGCACTGACCACAAATGTGAGATCGGTATTTACCCCGCAAAGCGGGGATAATACCTTTAATGTATAGATTTGTGAGATTTGTATAAGTTCTACAGAGCGGAACGATAACTAATAACCGACATGTTAACATCCCAGGGCCGTCAGTTGCGTGCTATTTTTGTTGCATTAGGTTTCACTCTCTGTATGCCACGGCATGCAGAGAGTAAATGCTCTACCCACAAGATGTTTGGGTATTCTTATATCTGCAGGCTGCCAGGTCTAATAGATAAAACGTTTTAGGAGTAGATTGGGTTACGTGTTTTTCACACAAAAATAGGGAGGAAGATACATGAAAGCGATTCGTTTTTTCACTTTTTTTATAGGATGCCTGATGCTATTCGCAACGCCGGTGCTGGAGGCTTTGGTGCAGCGAACCGTAGAGATAAAAAATCACAACACACGTGAGGCTCGCGTTGCATACTGCTTTGTAATAAAAGCGGAAGATGCCTCCGATGAGTACCCGGGCTTTCACGTCCGTGGGTGGGAGTCTGTTCCGCCTGGGCATTCTCATAAAATTAAGATTGGGGTTTCTACCCCCCAACTCTGGGTTCGGGTAGAATTTGTGGGTGGTGGGCGTCTGTCTTTTGGTAAAAAGGAAGCATCTTACTCTGTGCATCCTACAGAGAAATTTAAACTTGTTCACGCCTTTGGTTCTGGTGCTGTGCTTTACAGTTCTGTCGCTGAGGGGGCCTTGATACGGAAGAAGTTTGACACATTCTCGCTAAAGGATGGTAACCTGACTTTGCGTCTCCCAGGGCCGTTAGAGATAAAAGAAGACACCCGCCCTCTTCCGCCGGAGGAGCCACAATCTTCTTCTGCGCGGGATTTTGATGCGGTTTACAGCACGGATGGGTTTGTCCGAGAGGGTAAGGATTACGCGCTGTTGTTCGCAACGAATGAATATGAGCATTGGCCCAATCTTGGAACACCTATAAACGATGCGCGCGCCCTTAAGGCGGAGTTGGAAGCCTATGGGTTTGAGACAGAGTTGGTAGAGAACGTGCAGTCGCGGGTGGATTTTCTAACCAAGATTCATGAATACGCGGCGAAGCCGTGGGGCAGCGGCGATCAACTGTTAGTCTATATTGCCGGACATGGAGAGTTTAAGAATGTGGGTCAGCGGGGCTTCATTGCAGCGTCCAATTCGCAATTGCCCAAGAATGATGAACCGTTTGCAAGTTACGTCTCTTATTCGGATCTCCGGGACGAACTGGATGGAATGGATTGTCAACGCGTCCTATTGATGCTGGATGTCTGCCAGGGTGGCACGTTTGATAAGAAAATCGCCTTGGCCCCTGACGCATCTAGCCTACGTACAAGGGGACAAAGCAGAGGAGTCAAGCCGAAATTGGATCTGAATGACACATTGAAGGTGAAGACCCGGTGGTACCTGACTTCCGGTGGGAAGGAGGATGTCCAAGACGGTAAGGAACATTCTCCCTTTGCCGCTGCGCTGCTCACTCTCTTCAGAGACGGTGCGGGTAATGATGGTGTTCTGACCATGCCGGAGATTGAACGGCAGCTGCCCGCAACATTTCAAAATGAATTGGACAAGGTAGAGGAGGCTTATAGAGAAGAGAACCCGTTTTGGGAAGGCGAGCTGAAGCAAAATCCTACCTCCGGTGCGTTCAATGAGCAGGCATCTGATAAGGCGTTTGTGTTCATACGTAAAGAGTAGGTTCGAGGCGTGAAAACGGCTCGGTTTAAATATATTTTTATGGAGGTAAAGATGTTTAAGAAAAATGCTGTTTTTTTTCTATTGATTTATGGCGTGATGCCAATTTTCCTGGCGTGCTCTGCCAAGGAGTGCCCCCCGCCCCCAGTTCCATTTACGCCGGAAGGCTCTTGGGAAGTTGTCTCAATTGATAACAAAAGTGTGGAGAACTACTTCGCCCTATTTGGTGGGGATTTCTCAGATATAGAGACCACGGTCGCCCAGAATGATTTTGTTTTTTTTCCGAACGGTTCGTCGTGGTATTGGACGCTTGTGCTTGACATAAAGGCGGACATGGGGGGTGGTCTCGCTTTGCTACCAAAAGTGGAGTTGGCAGGAGAAGGCGAATATACATATTCAGATACAACGAGAACGATGGTTATCGTTCAAAACGATTTGAGTGTCCAGTTAGAACCTGAAGATTTCTGGATGTCTGCTGGCGTCTCGAAAGAGGCCTTCAAAAGCGAGGTTACCCGGACGTGGCTCTTCGGAAAAGTAGAGAATTGGAGAGTGCAGCGCTCGGGAAGAACGCTCATCCTGACGAACTCTAGCGGAATAAAGCAGGTTCTAAGGCAAAAATTTTAGGTTTCATTTGACATCCACTGGACTGGGGGCCGCGGTCAGTCGCATAGCGTTGACTGACCCGCCTCGGCTTAACGGGGGCTCCCCCATACATGCGTTGCAGAATTCTCTTCATCACTCTTTTTTTTAGTGTGCTGAAGGTGCTGCGGTGTGAAACAGAAACACCGCCGGGCGGTAAGGCGCTAGCTGCCCTCTGCAGAACTTAGCGTTAATTGAATTCAATCAACCTATAAAAGGGAGATTTAAACTCATGCGTAAATTTTTTGTTTGCTTCTTGCTCCTGGGGCTATTGGTAACAATCCCTTGGTTAACAAAGGCACAACAACGACTCCCGCGTTATGTGACTGCTAATTACCCAACATCGGACTACATGTCTATAGCTGTGGATCCCAGTAAAGGCTCCGGGGTTGATGCGTTAGTGGAAGAGGCCAAGAAGGAACTCATCCAACGGATGTTCCAGAATACCAATTCCATTTTTAATCCTCGCGAAAAGAAGGGGAAAAACAGATGGGCATCGAGGGAGCAACAGCAGAAATTAGAAGAAGATTACATTGAAGCCCGCTATAACCTAAAGCAGATGGCGACGGCTCCTAACTCACATCTCGCGAAGCTTTTGCACCGCACGAATGTGAGTTCAGGGGAGAAATCGTACACGCTTGTTAATGTCAAGCGCCAAGAGTTGATGCGGGCTTATGTTGAACGGGAGAAAGCGTTGGAGGAACAAATCAACGTGCTCGTTGCAAGGGCTGCGCAAGTCGAGGCTGTCAACCAGCAGCAGGCGTTGCAAGCATATCTGCAGACACTTCCTCTGTACGAGGAGTTGAAAGAGGCGGCACTTCTTCAACAAGTGGCAATGTCGCCGTCGGGGCAGACTCAGGATGCCGAGGCTGTATTCCGTAAATTGCAGGAGGTAGCCACCGGGACTAACGGCGGTTCGCTGAGCATGCCCCTTCCAGATGTAAATGAACGCGTTAATCAACTTCAGCACAAAGGGAGGTTAATGCAGACTGTCGACGAAATGGCTGTTTCCATGGTACAGCAACTTTCCACGCAGACGAAGGGACTCCAGAAAGGCCTGATTAAGATAAATGGGTTTAAATATAAATCTACATCCATGGCTCAAGGCAGGGCCATGGCCTTCGAAAAGGAGTTAGCGCGGCTGCTTGAGCAGGATGGGTGGAGAGTTCATAGTCCTGATCCGCCGACGCGTGGGATGCAGCGTAAGAAGGCGTCGTTTACCATTGCAGGCACAGTCGTGGAAGGTGAAGAGGGTTCTGGGAGATTCAAGGCGGTGATATCCGATTCTACATCTGGTGACATCGTGGGAACAAGTCACTTGAATCTCGATAGGGGTGTTCTCTACAGACTTCAACCGTCGAATTATGATGGGGCAGTAGAGGTTCGAGAGGCTTTTGATTCTAACGTTCGGCAAACCCGCGTGCGGAGAGATGTCTTAACAGGTCAAGAGTTAAAAGTTGAGGTTTGGACAAACAAGGATCAGGAGTATTCCGTTTTCCCTGATGGTGAAGATGTAATAATCTATTGTCAGGTGAATCAACCCGCCTATATCCGATTAGTCTATGTCCTCGCTGAGGACAATAACAATCTTGGCCGTCACACGCTCCTTCACGACAGCACCTATATTGATAAAGCAAAGGTTGGATTGCCGGTAGCGATTGGCGAATTTGTGGTTGCCCCACCCTTTGGTGCCGAGCAGTTAATTGTTTTGGCCCGAAAGGACCCGCATCCACAGGTTGATACTGTCCTGAGGGATGGGTATTATTATCTGAGTGCGCGGAATGCAAAAGAGGCTATGGCTGCGATGAACCCGCCGACCCGCGGTCTGAAACAACCAGCAAGTTCCACCATAATTGAGTTTAGTACTGCGGCGCGATAAGCGTGTTATGGTATTTGCTTTTCATTGTAGTTGTCATTGCCCGCACTGCTTGGTTTCCCATCGAGCAGTGCGGCTTACCATTCAGATAAAAGTGAGATCTAAACTCATGCGTAAATTTTTTGTTTGTTTCTTGCTCCTGGGGCTGTTGGTAACAATCGCTTGGTTAATAAAGGCACAACTACCGGGTTATGTGACTGCTGATTACCCATTGTCTATAACTGCGGAACCCAGTCAAGCGTCCGGGGTTGAGGCGGCAGTGGAACGTGCCACGCAGGAACTTGCCAAAAGGTTCTACCAGAATGCCAAGTCCCTTTTTAATCCTCGCGAAAAGAAGGGGAAAAACAGATTTGTCCCGTCGGAGCAACAGCAGAAATTAGAAGAAGAGTACATTGAAGCCCTCTATAACATAGAGCAGATGGAGGAGGCTCCTAACTCACATCTCGTGAAGCATTTTCACCGCACGAATGTGGATTCAGGGGAGCAACCGCACACGCTTGTTAATGTCAAGCAGCAAGAGTTGATGCGGGCTTATGTTGAACGGGAGAAAGCGTTGGAGGAACAAATCAACGCGCTCGTTGCAAGGGCTGCGCAAGTTGAGGCTGTCAACCAGCAGCAGGCATTGCAAGCATATCTGCAGACACTTCCTCTGTACGAGCAGTTGAAAGAAGCGGTGCTTCTTCAACAAGTGGCAGCAATATCGTCGCCAGGGCAGGCTCAGGATGCCGAGGCTGTATTCCGTAAATTGCAGGAGGTAGCCACCGGGACTAACGGCGGTTCGCTGAGCATGCCCCTTCCAGATGTGCATGAACGTGTTAATCAACTTCAGAACCAAGGGAAATTAATGAACACTGTCGACGAAATGGCTGTTTCCATGGTACAGCAACTTTCCATACAGACGAAGGGAATCCAGAAAGGCCTGATTAAGATAGATGGGTTTAAATATAAATCCACATCCATGGATCGCGCCAGTGCCTTCGAAACGGCGTTACGGGAGAAGCTTGAGCAGGATGGGTGGAAAGTTTATGTGCCTGATCCGACGACGCTTGGGCTAAAGCGTAAGGAGGTGTCGTTTACCATTACAGGCACAGTCTTGGAAGGTGAAGAGGATTCTGGGATATTCAATGCGGTGATATCCGATTCTGAATCTGGTGCCATCGTGGGAAATAGTCACTTGAATCTCAGTCCTGACCTTGTCTCCCAACTTAAACCGGCGAATTATGGTGATGCGGTAAAGGTTCGAGAGGCTTTTGATTCTAACGTTCGGCAAACCAGCGTGCGGAAAGACATCGTAACCGGTCAGGAGTTAGACGTTAAGGTTTGGACAAACAAGGATTCGGCGAATTCCGTTTACCGTGATGGTGAAGATGTAATAATCTATTGTCAGGTGAATCAACCCGCCTATATCCGATTAGTCTATGTCCTCGCGGATGGCGCGTACACGCTCCTTCATGACAGCACCCATATTGATGAAGCAAAGGTTGGATTGTCGGTAGCGATTGGCAAATTTGTGGTTGCCCCACCCTTTGGCGCCGAGCAGCTAATTGTTTTGGCCCGAAAGAACCCGCATCCACAGGTTGATACTGACCTGAGGGATGGGTATTATTATCTGACGGCTAGGGATGCACAAGAGGCTATGGAGGCGATAAACCCGCAGCCGACAACCCGCGGGCTGCAACAACCAGCAAGTTCCACCCTTATTCCGTTTATTACTCAGCCAGATACACTTTACGATTGATTAAGCGTGTTATGGTATTTGCTTTTCATTGTAGTTGTCATTGCCCGCACTGCTTGGTTTTCAGCAGTGCGGCTTACCATCCAGATAACGGTTGGCGCGAGGCCAACTGTCAAGGAGTCATCTCATGAATCATCTCATGAATCATCTCTCCGCCAGTTTCACCCGGGTGCTACCGTAGATTTGTCTGGAAAGCGGGGTGCCTTTGCCTGTTTACGCGCGCGCTCGCCGCAACACGCCGAAATCCTTTTCCGATTTCATGCAGATTTCAATCTGGCGGCAATGTCTGAAGGCGCATGGGTGGCAGACGAGTTTGAAAGCCTAAATGAGAAACTTCGGGAAGACATAAAGGGCCTGACGGAGGAGCTTGAGGATTTTGAGGAGCTTGAAGGCTTGTCGGAGGAGATTGAACCTCTAAAGAAGCACCTGTCAGAACACCTAAGGGGTAAGAAGGAGTTGGCAGGCCTATACGAGAAAATAGCAGCGTTGGATTTGAAGCTTGATGCGCAGTTCAGGGCACTAGAACAGGCGTTTGATAAGCGGTTCGGGACACTAGGGGACACCCTAGCCTCACAATTAGATGAGACCTTAGCTTCACGAGAGAAACATCTCACCATGCGGTTGAATGCATTAAGCGGGCAAGTGACACAGTTAACTGCTGTCTACCTTACACCAACGTACTTTACCGGGCGTTTGCTGATAAATCGCGAGTCAGGTCAGGTGCAAGCGTTTTCGCTCGCGATTCCCGAACACGACGGAAATGTCACACTTTCTACCTTCGGCCGCGTCGATACGGTTTTTGTGCCTCGGATGAAACTTATTTCCGAAAGCACGGATGAACAGACAGGTATTTCATGGGCGACTGCCCTCGCGTCTGAAGAGGCCCACCTGGCATTGCACGCCGCCGCCCGTGGCGAAAAGCCGCCGCGTAGGTACTTCACGCCACTCATAAAGTCGCCGATCAGAGAGCCGCTGATCATAGAGCCGCCGCTGACGAGATAAAACTAAAACAGGCGGGTTAGAATCCCGCCTGTCTCTTTTCGTATTAGGAGGGCACCGTACTGCAGCCCAATTGTTCCTAGCGTTGCTGTCTGTGCTGTTCTTGGAGCCGGTCCCACGGGTAGATAAAACAACGGTTAGCCCAGTCTTGGTAAAGCCCGAGAAGTTTCCACCCCTAAACATGGGAAACCTACAGGCTATGCAACTCACGGCGCGATGAACAGAAAATCGCTCCCTGGTTCATTGCTACCGAATTCTCCATAGTATGGTGAAGGCTTAACCTTCTCAATGTAGCCCTTAATCTCATTGAATGTTAGAATGCCGTCTGCACCTCCGTATTCTCGCAAGGCTTGAATTATCTGGCGCGCAAACGGAGAGTGTTGTCCAGGTCTGCCGTCGGAGACGTACTCCTTACCCCCTGATGTTAGGTACAACCGTCCTTTTAAATCCAATTTTTTTCTGATGAACTCTGCCCTGGAGTGCCCTTTGTATACCCCATCACTTCCACCGCGTTGGGCGATTCGCTCATCAAACGTCCCACTGAAGCAGGTGTCTAGTACCAGCAAGAGGTGTTTACACGGAATGCTTTCAAGGAGGGTGCTAAGCCGCGTGTGAGGGATATAACTGAGCCGCGCGAGATCACTACTAGGTAACTTTGAATCAAGGGCCACAATGTGGCCTTCTTTGTGCACCTCATCAAAATCCCCATGTGCAGCGAAAAAGAGCATCAATTGATCGTCAGGGTTGTACTGCTTCTCCGTGTACTCGCGTAGTTTCGCGAAAATTTGCTCTTGTGTTGGGTTTTCGACGAGCTCAACTTGAAAATCGTAGGTGTTCTTCAATATCTCGCTGATGGTTTTCGCGTCGTGAATTGGATTCTGGAGAGGAGACCAGTGGTTATAGGCGTCGGTGGCGAACAACAACGCGTAATCCTGCCCCTGCCTCCCAAGAGTGCGAGTGACAGAAATGATAAGCGGTTCGGAAGTTTGCCCATCCGTATCAAAGGCAATAATCTCAATTAAGTTGCCCCCGTAGGTGAGCGGGACAGTTACGTCAATTGTGAACCGTCGATCTGGGCGCACGCCACGCTTTTTTGCGGTTTTGACCAGTTCTTTGTTGCGCGACAGCTCAATTTTATCAATGCCTTTGTCATCGTTCGCAAAAGCGATGAATTGAAGTGTTTCCGAGGAAACCTCAGTCTGAAACTTACCCTCTTTGAGCTCGGGTTTAACCAAAATCAATGTTGGAGGGCTCTGGACGGTGTCAGGTGAATCGCGTTTTGTTTGAGGTTCCGATGTTGGAGGTCTCTGGACGGTGTCAGGTGAATCGCGTTTTGTTTGAGGTTCCGATTGGATGCCAGTCGAGGCTGCACTGCGCTCTTCTCTGTTGGGTTTTTCGCTGCGGCTGCCGCCCTCATTGATTGGCACATCGATTGTATCTGTCAAGTTGGTATCGCCAAATTTATTATCTGCGATAAACAAATTCATCCGTAACGCCTCGACTGAAGTATTCTGGTTGACACCGACGTTGAAAGTAGCGATTTTTGAAGATGCGGGGGCAATGTTGTGTAGATTCACTGACGAATCCCCGTAGATTTTAATACCACTTTCACCTGACAGATTTAACTGTGCAACGGTACCCTCAGCAGTTCCTTCACCAATGTTCTCGACGATAACCCGAATATCAACTGATTCACCACGTTGGATAGTACCATCGCTATTTCCGACTGAGTTGTCTGTCCCTCCGTCAATGATGCGATATTCGTAACTGAACCTTGGACGCGGCTCTTCAACGACCTGGAGTTTCAGCACGATGTCGTCGGGGACGTGGTCATTGTATTCCCCAAAACGAAGACGGATAGGGACATCTTGTGTTCGCATCAAGGCGTCTGTTTTGAAAGGCAGTGTCAATGTTTGTGATTCCCCTGGATTGATTTTACCAAATTCCAGTTTCCGGCGGCTGAATGTTGGGTGTGAACTAACTGTTAGGGCACTCACACCGTAAAGTTCACCTTTTCCCTTGTTTTCTACAGTGACTTTTAATGTCGCCGTTTCACCTGCGTGCAGGCTTCCTTTAACCCACCGTGCATTTGCAGCAGCGATGGGCATGAGGCTTGGTTGGCCTGTTGAGAGCATATCAATCCCTAAAGCGGCAAGCGCGGGGTAACGAAAAGCCCGTAATTCTGCCGGATTAGAAAGCGTAATTGTTTTTTCGTGCCGCTTTTCATCTCCCTCTGTTGAAGCTCGAAGTTCAATGGATTCAATTTCCAGGAAGGCCGAGGGATCCTCAATTCCAGACAAAAATTCGCTGACAGAGATACTTTCATTGCCTGACTGCGTTACGTAATCCTTGCCAAAATTGTACGCTGGCAACTCAATTCGATAAGGATGATTGTCCAGCCATTGCAGTGTGCCCTGAACTTCGCTTTTCTGCTCCCACGGTTCGCGGAGAGTCCACTCAAATTCTCCGATAATATAGTACATGGCCAGGTCTGCCGGGATACCAATCAGAACCGCTTTTTCCCACGTAGTCGCGCCGGCCCAATCAAAGCGAAGTTCTTCAGGGTTGAAACCATCTAATCCGTGCTCATCCAGGTGGGCACCAATCCCTAATCTATCGTACGTAACTTTTGTAATCAGGGCAGCAGATGCAAGTCCAAGTACAAAATCGACCAGCGTCATCTCAGGTCTGTATCTCACAATTTTCTGAGATTCGACTTTGTAATACGGGAGATATTGCAGACGCAAACTGAGTTCGCTTCCCGTTGCATTGAACTTCATCTGGAAATCTCTTCGGCTTAACTGATTTTGGCGTTCTTTGATACCTCGCGCAGCAGTTTGTCTAATGCCATAACCTTGCCTGTTTTCGATAACTCGTACGACTGAGCAACTCGCTGTGCTCATCAAAATCAAGACAATCACCGTTAGGCTGATGAAATTACGTCTCATTTTGGCATGTCTCCTTTCATTTTATCGGCTTTGCCAATATCTGTGTAGAAGTTGTTAGACTTAGGAGTGTTGCCCTTCGCGACGATGCCCGGACACGATGCACCGTTCATGCAGTGATGTCGCCCACTCGGCATGAATTCGCGCTGTTACCTGCACACTCTCATCGACGGTTCGGCTGTCATCGTGAGAACCTTCAACCTAGCTGCTTTGTCCCTCAAATTCCAACGCACTGCAGAACTGACCCTCAACCAACTTGGGTTTCCGATTCTCTTGCCATTGTTCTTATGTTGTGAAGGAGCAATTGTGTCGCTGCCATCAAGTTCATCATCGGAACACCGTGCCGGGGCCCCGGAGACGAGTTTTGCGAACGTTGCCTTGAGAGGCACTAGCAGGAAAGGGCAACCTACTTTTGCTAGTGTTAACTGCCACGTGGGAGGGACGCGTCAGATGATACTTTCCCTGTTACAGTTAGGCCTTTGGCACCTTTGGCCTTTTGCCTTTTCCGTTCGCGGTGCAAGGCTCGTGTGCACATCTGGGGCAATCTCTCTGGGATAACACAGGTGCTGGCCCCTACGCTATTCCCTCACAATTTTTCTGACAGTCTAACAAATTTAAAAACTTTTGTCAAGGCGTTAGTCTCACTCGCGATTTTAAATGATACACGGAATGCCAATTAATGTCAAATTTTGAAGGAGGGCGTTTAGGTTGCGGTATTGCGTAGTCGCGCTTAGGGTAATAGCCTAAGCATGGCCTTAGCAGAACTTTGGGAAACCCTATTTAGACAAGCCCTTCGCGGTCGGATATAGAAATCTGTATAAGGTACGGGCGGACATGACATCTCAGGATGCCAAGAGCCGCCCGCCCAGAGCCGTTTTATTGGCGTTGCTGTCTGCGCTGTTCTTGGAGCCGATCCCATGGATAGATAAAACAACGGTTAGCCCAGTCTTGGTAAAGCGCGACGAGCTCTTTTCGTTTTTGCGGGTGCTTGGCAGCGAGATTGTCCATCTCTGTCCGTTCCGCTTCCACGTCGTAGAGCTCCCAATCACCTGGGTACTTGCAGACGAGTTTCCATTTGCCTTGACGCACCGCACAATTGCCCTCGTGTTCCCAGTACAGTACTTCTTTACCGTTATCTTTTCCCTCGAAAATTGGCACTAAGCTCGTTCCCTCCAAGGGCAAAATTGGGTTGCCGTTGTGCTCTTCGGGGTAGGTTGCCCCGGCGGCTTCAAGGCACGTCGCCATAATATCTGGCAGTTGCCCGGGCTGGTGGCGCAGTTCCCCTGCGGATGTGATGGCACCCGGCCAGTGTGCAATGAGTGGCGTTGCGATGCCTCCTTCATGCACCCAGTGCTTGTATTCGCGGAACGGCGTATTCGACAAATTTGCCCATGGGACACCGTAGCTCTGGTAGGTGGTTTCGGGCCCGGGCATGATGCTCGGGTCGTTACCACGATAGACTGGCTGCCCATCGGAGGTAGTCTCGGTGCTGATGAGCGAACCGCTGTCGCGTCTCGCGGGCGGCCTGCCGAGTTCCTCCGCACACCCGCCATTATCTGCCAAAAAGAGGATGAGCGTGTTGTCTAGTTGGCCTGTCTCTTCCAATGTGTTGATAATTCGCCCAATGCCTGCATCCATGCGTGTGATTTGCGCGGCATAAACCTCCATGCGCCGTTGGTTCCATGCCTTGTGTTGGGCATCGCTCCACGGTGGTTGCGATGGGTCGCGTGCGGTGAGCCGCCATGCCTCATCTAAGAGTTTCATTTCCCGCATCCGTGAAAGCCGTTCTTCCCGGAGTTCGTCCCACCCGGCGGCAAAACGGCCGTTGTATCGCGCGATGTCTTCTTCGTGGGCGTGCAAGGGCCAATGCGGGGCGGTATAAGCGACATAGGTGAAGAACGGATTTTCAGGAGTTTTTTCCGTGTGATTCCGGATAAACGTTGTCGCTTCATCGCTGATGGCATCGGTGAGGAAGTACTCTGCCGGGAGCTGCTCGTTTTGGATGCGCGTGTTATCGCGCGTCAAGGTATTCGGTTTCCAGAAATTCGCGGCACCCGTGATAATCCCGTAGTACCGGTCAAACCCGCGCTGGCAGGGCCAACTGTGTTTCGGGCCATCTGCACCGGTATGCCGAGAGATATGCCATTTGCCGCTCATATACGTGCCATAGCCTGCTGCGCGGAGTGCATCTGCAATAGTGATACAGCGGTTATTCAGGTCGCCGCGGTAGCCTTCTAACCCATCGTCGCTCATCATGTGTCCGACACCGGTTTGGTGCGGGTGAAGCCCGGTGAGCATGGAGGCGCGGGAGGGGCAGCACCGCGCGGTATTGTAAAATTGCGTGAACCGTAGCCCGCCTGCGGCGAGCCGGTCAAGGTTTGGGGTGTGGACTTCGCCGCCGTAGCAGCCCAAGTCGGAAAATCCCATATCGTCATTCAGAATGAGGACGACGTTCGTTTTTGTGTTTTCGTTCATTGTGTACCTCTTTTTTTTATGAGTGTGCTCGGTGAGTTGGGGTTCCAAACCCCTCCCACAGTGCCAATCTGACATCACCTGTTTCTAAAAACTGAATAGCCCTTGCAAAGTTTACCTTGTTTTAGGTAGTATTTTAAAGTTATTATATAAATAAAGAAAATAATTGTCGGAGGTAAAACAGATGATTGCGAATTTGATTACGCTTTTTCGCCTGCTTTTGGTTTTCGTTGTGATTTCGTCCTTTGGACAGCATGTCTATTTAGACGTTTTGCTAGTTGCGGTAATTGGGCTGATTCTGTTTCTTGATGCGGTGGACGGTTACGTTGCCCGGAAACTGAATCAGACCTCAGATTTCGGTGCATTGTTTGACATAGTCGGCGACCGGATTGTCGAATGTATCTTCTGGGTTTACTTCGCCGTTGTTGGGTTGATTCCGTTCTGGATTCCGGTGATTGTGATTGCGCGTGGCTTTTTTACAGACGGCTTGCGAAGTGCCGCGTTTGCCCAAGGGAAGACTGCCTTCGGTGAGAACTCTATGATGTCCTCAGGGTGGACTCGCGCGCTCACTAGTTCTCGGGCGAGCCGTAGCATCTATGGCATAGCGAAAACGGTTGCTTTTCTCTATCTCGGTGGTCTAATTGCATTCAAAAATTTCAGTGCCTCCCCAGAATTAGTCGTAGGCTTAGAGGTGACCGGCGTGATTATTTCTGCTGTGACTGTTGCCATGTGTCTGATTCGCGGACTGCCTGTTTTAGTTGATGGTTGGAAGTACGTCAAGGGCTAACGCCGTTTTTTCAGAGCGATACCGTTTTGGGTTTTCTGTCGCAACGCACGCTTGTCGCCGCCCGTACGTAGAAGTAAGCGGCTGCCATCTTCACTTGCAAGCTGCGTAAAGAAAAGTTTTGCCGCTGGATACGCTGTCACTGGAAGTGTTCGGCTTTTAAGGATGAATGTGAGCCGGTAAGTAATTAGATTACCAACCTGCTTGTAATGCCGGGTGAGTTCGGCGAAATCTGTAGCGTGATGGATGTCCTCGGGCAGAACGGCTGTCCATCCCTCTGGCAGGCGAATCCGAATCTCCTTCTCAAGTTGTGTGGGGTAGCCAAGGTCGAGTGAATAGGTGCGTTGCGGGGTGACAACCATTTCAGCGTACGCTGCGAATTCATCAATGGGTAAGTGCAGCAGCATTTCGTTTTCCAAGCGTGTTGCGTAATTCTCAACATGAAAACCGATGCTGATTTCAACCGGCACATTGAGATTGCCGAGGTCAGACATGTCGTACCACTCTATCTGGATTCCGGGAAATTGCTGGCTGAGTTCAGCCGCCAAAAAGGTTTTCAACGCACTGGGTTGTACCTGTTGATATGTCCAACGAGCATTTAGGTTGTATTGCCCCCGGGTCTGCATGTGGAGCGTGCCTTGAACAGAACCATCATCGTTTAGCACGAACTCTGTCTTACTCACAAGCCGGTTGGATTCAGCGGGGAAGATGGGTATATCCACAAATTCGCCGTGCGTCTGCCCTATAAGAAACCCTTTCCGCCCCTGGTCGGTGTATGGCAGATCCCTATAACTACAGGTTTGAGAAGTTGCGTCTAACCAGATATAACCGCCTTCGGGCGTAGGAATTGCGGCGAGCATGTGACTAAACTGGTTGAGGGCTGGCAGTTCCATATCAACCTTTTCATAAGGGGCAGGGTTCATCAGCACCGGATAGGCTCGGATACCCGCGAGGTCGAGCATGGCAATCAACAAAGTCGTTTTGTCCTTACAATCCCCGTACTGCTTCTGAAATACCTCTGCAGCAGGTGAAGGCTGATAGGCACCCTGCCCAAGTTCTATGCCAACGTAACGGATGTTTGAGGCAACAAAATGGTAAATAGCCCGAATCTTTGCTTCTTCGGTTGTTAGATTTTTTGTCAGTCGCTCGACTGCCTCTTCAATGTGGGCATCAGGGGTATACCGCCCTTTCGCGAGTGCTTTATACCAGGTGTAGACATCGTCCCAGGAAGCAATTGAGGAATAGCGCAAGCGGGGGGCAATGTTGTTAATGTGGGGCATGCCTTCTTCCAGTTTGAGCGCGGGGGTTTCGCCGGACTTCCAAACATATACCACGGTGTCATTTTCGCCGTAAGACACCTCTGGTTCCAAGGGGTTTGCTTGCAATCCCATATTTACTGGGCCCGTATGTATTGGGCCCATGTTTATTGGGAAACGATCAACTTTCCATTGAAGATGCCATGTTTGCGGCATCCGGAGGGCATAACTTGTCTCAAGCGTTGTCTCCGTGGACTGAAAATTATAGCCACCCGTAATCCAGGTCTCTCCGCCGGTAACCTGCTCTGCCTTATCTTCAAGCGTTACCTGATATTCAATACAGACTCCCCGTGCGAGGCCAACCATAGAGATAACGCGCCACATCATATCGGAATAGAGGTTTCGGGACAATAAGCCAGGGGGCGTTACATCGTTGAATGCCTCCTTGGGTGGTTGAAGTACTGTGCCATCTACTGCAATTGTCCGGGCGATATTAATCCCGATATTTTGGGCAGTCGGTTGATAGGGGATAGCAATATCACCGTATTGTTGGATGCCTCTTTCGGTTAGGAGTTTAACGACCTGGTGCGTGGTATAACGTGATTGTCCCGTCGGTAATACATCATGACTGAAGTGGTTGAGTAAAACGAGCGCGTCAGCGTCTGGATAATCGCTTGCGTCTGGTGCGTTAGCGATAATTTGCTCAACGTCCGGCTTCAGGAGCGCGACCGGAGGTACCGTCTCAACCCGAATTGGGGCGAGATTAAGTTGTGCGAGTGCTTGGAGCCGTGTCAGGGCAAGCAGATTGTCTGGTGCAACCTCCAAGAGTTCCTGATATTGCAGTTGGGCTTCAAAGTAACGCTGATGGTCTTCGTAGATTGCTGCGAGGTGTTGCCTTGCCCAAGTATCCATTGGGAACAACCGAATTGATTCTCGCAGTGTCGCGATGGCTTCCCCGACTTCGCCTTGTTCCAGATAGATTAATCCCAAGTAATTGTGCAAATTTTCGCTTTCGGGACGCTTACATTTTGGGTCGAGTGACAATGCCTGATGGAGAACCGTTACCGCTTCATCGAGGCGTTGTAGTTGTTTATAGGCTAAACCGAGGTGATTCAGTGCGTAAAGGTTATCTGCTGACATGCTGAGGACTTTCTCGTAGTATTGCGCGGCTTCTGCATAATCGCTCAATTTTTCAGAGAGGTATCCGGCATAGTTAAGTGCTGTGATGTCGTTTGGCTCCAGTGCCAAAAATGCCACGAACGCGTCCCGCGCGTTTTCATACTCCTCCAGTTGGAAGTAAATCTCCGCGATTTTGCGTTGCGTTTTGCTTGAATCCGGGCGGATGGCTACAGCGTTTTGGTAAGCGGTCAGCGCGCTTCGTAGATTTTTCCGTTGTAGTTCCCTATTGCCTGCTTCAATATGCTCGCTCCACTGCCGATTCTGCTCAACAAGTGCATCAACAATCACTGGTGGCGCAGACTGGGTTTTCGGGAAAATAGCACACCCACCGAGGAAAAAAAGCAGGCTAAGTAACAGGAGCTGATGGCTTAGATGGAAAATGCCACTCGTTTGCCCTGTCAGGTGGAACGGATTACGCCGATAACTGCACAAGCCATCAATAAACTTAACCGAACGCTTGGTGCCCCAACGAAAAATATGAAACCTCATTGTCCGTCTCCGCTGTTTTCCAGAAGTTTAGGATTTTGGCTGTGGCGTTCCTTATCTCGGCTCGTCTTTTTCTGGAGTGACTTTTTGAACGCTTCTTCGAGTTCAACCCCTGTTTGATTTGCCAGACATAGCAGGACGAATAGGATATCTGCCATCTCCTCCGCGAGCTCTCTGTCTTTCTCATTCTCCTTAAAGCTTTGATCTCCGTATTGGCGCGCCATAATGCGCGCGAGCTCGCCCACTTCTTCCATGAGAATAGCGGTGTTAGTTAATTCAGAAAAATAGCGAACGCCAACACTATGAATCCAGTCGTCCACCAGTTTTTGGCAATTTTCGAGGGTGTAGTCCATCGGGGTTTTCACTCCATTCGTGACATTATGTAGATATTTTAGCAAGGTTTGCAATGAATGTAAACCTTTTTTCGTTGGTATGCGTTTAGAAACACAACTCAGGCGCGAAATATCTTGATTTTTCTGAATACTTCGTATATACTTTAGTGTATATCTGATTCGAAAGGGTACATCGTAATGGGAATTACAAGCGAAGAAAAGCATTTTTATGAAACGAACGGCTATCTCCTGAAAAAGGGGCTTGTTTCGTCAGAAGACATTGCGCACATTCTAGTTGAAATTGAAGATATCCATAACCGCATGGCGGAAAAGCCTACTGATGGCGTTGGCATTTCGTGGGAAGTCTACGATGCGCCGAACCATCCGCCCCGTATCAAGCAGCTCATGCACAGCGAATTGGTGAGCCCTACGCTCAACAGGCTCCTCCGTTCCGACGCAGTGCTTGACGTACTATCGACAATGATGGGGCCGGAAATTTCGCTCTATCACAGCAAATTGTTGCCGAAGGCGGGCGGCGACGGGACAGCTATCCCGTGGCATCAGGATTACGCCTACTGGAAAAACGATAATAACAAACCCGTCATGATTAACTGTCAGTTAGCCATCAGTGCGGCGGACCTGAAGAACGGCTGCATCCAGTTTGTTCCTGGAAGCCACAAATGGGGATTGCAGGAGCATGAGCGGAAGCAACAGACGTTTGGCGTGTTTCTTCCCGGGCATTATCAAGAACGCGAAGATGCAGTTGCTGTAGAGATGGAACCGGGGGACGCAGTCTTTTTTAACGCGCTCATCATTCACGGCTCCGCACCGAACCATTCGGAAAACGACCGGTTGATGAACACATTTGCCTATAATGTTACGGGTAATGGAACCACCCAGTCTCGGGAAATGTTACGTGGGAAACAGGTGGGCTAATGAGAAAAGCGTGTGTCTGGAATTTTCTTTGGTTTTTGCTCTTATGCATCGCTGTCGGTTGCGGCGGTGATGAATCGCGCGATACGAACTTCGCGCCACAGATTCTGGTCTTTAAGGCAGAATCAGAGATAGTTCCGCCGGGGGCAGAGGTCCCTATCCGCCTTAAAGCCGCCGACCTCGAGAACGATGCCTTGACGCTCACCTGGTCGGCTACTGAGGGTGCCCTAACGGAGAACGCCTCTGGTGCGGTGTGGCGTGCCCCACAAGAGGAGCGAAAGTACCAGATTCAGGTTACGGTAAGCGACGGTGCCAAATCTACAACAAGCACGCTCGATATTCAGGTGTGGTGGATTCGGCCGGGCAACTACTATCCGTTAGCTGTTGGAAATATCTGGCACTACCGGGACGAAAGTGGGGATGAGATTATCTTTGAAATTGTGGATACCATCCAGATTCAACGGGCTAGCGGGAAGAGCGTGGAGAGTTTTGTCCTCCAGAAATCTAGCAGTGCTGAGGGGTTAGAAAATATCGTAAACTACTCTTACCTCGGGACGAGCGTTGATGAAAAAGGGGAAGTGTCAGCGGTTGTACAACATGCACAGAATACCACGTCCGGCACAGGTGACACGATTCTGTTTGTGCCGTTTCTCCCTTTATACCAATTTCCACTGATTACGGGTGAGAAATGGGATGTTAACTTTCAGGCAAAATTAGTTCCTGAACTTTTTCCGATTGGCGGCGGGCTTGACGAATTTGAGGTACTTTCTGAGGAAACAGTGACTGTGCCCGCAGGAACTTTCGAGCATGTCTTTCAGGTTCAGGAGTCGTTCCGGTGGGGATTTGATATTGGCAATCAGGATTTTCCGCTTGACACCACTGTCGTGAAAAAGTGGATTGCGCCAGATGTCGGTATCATCAAATTTACGCAATCGCAGACTCGGGATGATGTGACGGTCGAATCCGTTTTTGAACTTGAGTCCTTTGCGCTGGCGGAAGATTAAGGGTGCAGAAAAGGGGCCGCAAGGGTGAAAAATACGATGCAAAAACCCGAAATTTTAACCACAACTGTCGGTTCTTATCCTGTTCCGGCGTGGCTCCTATCCATGCCAACGGAACAGGCACTCCTCGATGCGACGCGGGTTGTGGTAGATATTCAACGGCAACAAGGAATAGAACTGCCGACGGACGGTGAATTCTACCGCTTTGATGTCAACCACCCGGATACTAACGGAATGATCGAGTATTTTATCCAACCGCTTGCTGGTGTCAGGGCGCAAGTGGGCAGGCAGGAATGGCAGGAATTTAGCCAGAGGCAGGAAATGTCTTTCCGCGCGAAACCTGCGGGGGTTGTTGAGGGCCCGTTAGGGGAAGGCACGTTGAACCTTGTTGCTGATTGTGCGCGTGCAGTCAGCGTTGCTGGCGGAAATATTAAATTTACGCTAACCAGCCCCTATATGCTCGCACGCACGCTGCTTGATAAACATTACGGCAGCTTTGAAGCGTTGCTCACTGCTTTAGCAGAGGTATTAGCGGTTCAAGTGCAAGAGATTGAGTGTGCCTGCCTTCAGATTGATGAGGCAAATATACCGGGCAACCCCCAAGATGCGCCCCTTGCCGCCAAGGCGATTAATATTGTTCTTGACGCGTTTCACGGACAGACGGCTGTCCATTTCTGTTTTGGCAACTACGGCGGCCAGGTTATCCAAAAAGGAAGTTGGGCAGCTTTGATTGATTTCTTAAACATGCTCCGGTGCGACCATCTCGTTTTAGAGCTTAAGCATCGTCCAGAAGCGGATCTTGAAGCACTCAAAGCGGTTTCATCAGAGATTGTTCTCGGTATCGGCGTGATTGACGTGAAAGTGAATCCAATTGAAACCCCCGATGATGTGGCAGCCAGCATTGAGAAAGCAGAAAAAATGTTGGGCCCCGGCCGCATCGGTTGGGTGCATCCAGATTGTGGCTTTTGGATGCTCAAGCGTTCCGTTGTTGATCGAAAAATAGAGGCTTTGGTAAAAGGGCGAGACCTGTACCTTGGCAGTGCATAGACTCACAAAGGGACTCGTATGTTTGAAGTGCAACTTCCTGCTGTGAAAAAATATCAGACGCTCTCCGCTGCGGCTGCCGGTGTTGGTTTTATCATCGGCGTGCTGATTCCCGCTCGTGCTATTTTTGCCAATAACTGGCCGTGTCCATTTGGAGATGGACTGATTCAGGTTTGTGTATTCTTGGGTATTATAGGGTTAGGAAGCGGCATTGTTGTGGGAAATCTTGCTGCCTTCATTTTAATTGGGTTTGCAAAATATCGCAAGCGGCTATCTAGTTTATCAAGAAAAAGGAGATAGCAAAAAACTAAAGTGGAATTCAACTTTTTGCACATTGTCTTGCTCCTTGGTACAGGTATTTTTGCAGGTTTCTTAAACACGGTTGCCTTCGGTGGCTCGCTGCTGGCACTGCCTATGCTCATCTTCCTTGGGCTTGAGGCTGCGGTAGCAAACGGTACCAACAGGGTGGCTATTTTCTGCCAAAATTTCAGTGCCATCATGGGATTTCGCCGTAAAGGGGTTTTTGATTTTAGTTACAGTATCTTACTCGCCATACCAGCGGTTCTCGGTGCCGCAATAGGTGCTATAATCGCAATTGATATCAAGGACGAGGTATTCAACCTAATTCTTGCTGTTGTGATGATTGTTATGCTGGTTCTAACACTACTCAACCCCACGGAGCGGTTGAAGGACAGGAGTGAGAGCGGGCAGACGCGTTCCAAAATTATCACAATGGTTGTTTTCTTTTTTATCGGAATTTACGGTGGGTTCATCCAAGCTGGTGTGGGGATGCTTATTATAACTGCTTTGCGCCTGCTTACCGGTATGGATCTGGTTCGGACAAATGCGATTAAAGTTTTTGTTATCTTTTTTTATACCGTAGTTGCGCTCGGTATTTTTATCATAAACGGAAAAGTTAACTGGTATTTAGGGCCGACGCTGGCAGTTGGTAACGCGTGTGGGGCGTGGCTGGGGAGCCATTGGGCGGTAGAAAAAGGAGAAAAATGGATTAAAGTGGTGTTAATTGTTGCTGTAGTCGCTTTTGCTATCCGGCTCGTTTGGCAGAGTATGAGTGGCAGTTAGCGGCTCAATTCTTGATAGGAAAAAATGAGACGGTGGATAGCGGTGATGTGTGAGGTGAGTGTGAGAATGCCGAGTGTGCAGAGCAGAATCACTCCAGTACTTTGGACAATCGAAAATTTGTACCAGAGCAGCCCTTGGAGCAGTGTGCCAGCACCGAGTAAGATAATGCGTTCTGGGCGCTGCATGAGTCCCACCTTACAGGTAATCTGGAGTCCTTCGGCTCTGGCTCTGACATAGCTGACTAAGATTGAGCCAAACCATGCGCCGAACGCGAGGGTTATCCCTAATAGACTTTCCAAACCGTAAAAATAGATGAGGGCACCAAGGAAAAGAAAGCCTTCCGAGTAGCGATCAATCACGGAGTCCAAGAGTGCTCCGGATGCACGTAAGTTTCTCTGGGCACGCGCAACGGCTCCGTCCATCATATCGAAACTCCCACCAAACAGAATAAGAATACCACCCGTAACAAGGTGTCCTGTTGCGAAGCAAAGGGTGGCAATGAGGTTCACGAAGAATCCGAAGAGCGTTACCATATTTGCTGTAATGCCCAGTGCCACCATTTTGTTTGCAACAACAGACAGCACTGTCTCAAGATGGGGTTTTAATTTGACTTCAAACATCCGATGCCTCCGATTCGGGATAGGTGGCTTGAAGATGCGGTACTTCTACTTTTGGTGAGTGCAGGGCTTGTAACCGGTTCGCAACGAGTTGCGTGGCGGGCATTGCTGCTGCTTGCTGCAGTAGTTCCAAGATTTGCGGTGCAATGTCCTCCGGGCGATGGGCAACTTTCACTTTTTGCTGAGCCGCTGAAAATTCAGGAAGTAGGGCATCTGGTGGTTGTAAGAGCACAATGCCGTCATTCCATCCCAGTTCTGGGTGTGCTGTCGTTACATCGCGAAAATCGTCAAAAACCGTGAGGATAGGTTGTGGTAGCTTCAGCAGTGCCAATTCGGTGTTCTGAATTGCACGCGCGAGGGCTAAAGAAGTGGGCTGTTGTGTTGTAGCGATGCGTACAACAGGCAGATTCCACAAAACGACAGGTTTTTTGAGCCTGTGCGCAAGTGTGGCGAGGCGAAGCAACCGTCGCCAATCTGCAGGGCTATCCAGGCCTTGGGTATCGCCTTGTACGAGGATAACTTTTATTGCCTGTATCCAAGCGAGCCCGGCGAATCTGAATTTTCCTTTACTCCCGGCTCTGTCGCCGTAGAGTTCAATTGCCGGCGT
The DNA here is from genome assembly GCA_958295855.1 of uncultured Poribacteria bacterium. Taxonomy (GTDB): domain Bacteria; phylum Poribacteria; class WGA-4E; order WGA-4E; family WGA-3G; genus CATQHH01. Next base: position 5,471,705 of record OY282383.1, read on the forward strand.
GAAGGGAGACTGTGGGTATTTAGCGGTGTTTGAGGCCATGATGCCACATACCTTAGCGGTAGCAGACTCTATAAAAAAAGCAGGGAGGTGCTTGAAACACCTTCCCTGCATAAAAGGTGATGGGTTTTGCTTATTCGCTGCTACGCCCACCGATGACGTTGAGAGCAAACCATCCGATTCCAGCCGCGAGTGTTGTGAGGACTACCAAAGCACGTTTGGATGAGGACATTTCCTCGTGCACGCCCTTGGCATCCTTCATCAGCATCTTAAACTCGCTAATCGCCTTTTGGTTCATTTCAATCTTCGCCAAAAGCATCTTTATGTCCGCTTGAATCGATTCAATGCGGGTGTCTGTCGCTTCTAACTTAGTTTGCAATGATGTGAGGGCCTCTTCGGTTTTCTGAGAGTTCTCTTGGGCTTTTGTCTTTGCGGCTTCCAGCCCCTCGGTTAGGGCTTCGACCTCCTCGCCGAACTGCTCGGTTAGGGCTTCGACCTCCTCGCCGAACTGCTCGGTTAGGGCTTCGACCTCCTCGCCGAAATCTTCTTTCTCCGTGAGTTGTTTCTGAAGATCTTCGAGATCCTTATTAAACTTCTCTATTTTAGCCGTGAGGTCCTTATTCGCCTCATCCAAGAGATCGCGTCTCGCTAGGGCTTCGGCCAAATCAACTCTTAACCTTTCAAGTGCCTCTGTATCAACGACCTCCTGGTCTTCAGCGAGTTCAATAACCTTCTTCGCCATGGCCAGCGGGATGCGTAGTTTTTCGCCAGGGTAGATGAGGTGCGGATTGGTAAAATCGTTATACTTGCTCAGTTCTTGCCATCTGAGCGGATCTTCGAGATACTCTTGGCAAAGGGCCCAGAGCGTATCACCCTTCTCGATGGTGATGAGCATCGTATCATCGTCGCCTTCGTGCGGTGTGATTCTTGCCGAGGCGGATAACACGTAAACGCCACTCAGTGCAGCGCAGATATAGAGAACCAGTGCTAACTTCAGGGTGGCTCTTATCATTTTCATAAATTTTCTCCTTTATGATGAGACCTGTTTGCCCGGGTCTGCTAGAAGCTATAAGAGAGGGACGCAAAGTGCGTTGTTCCGACTCCATTGATTTCACTCGCCATGCCATCTTGGAGGGCGTAGTCAACCTGCAGGCCGCCGATGTTCACACCAAATCCCCCGAAGAGGTTCTGGTTATCACGTGACGCTCTGATACCGCCGCGGAGCGCAAAAGCAGTGGATTTGTAGGTGACAATCGTGTATTCCGTACCGAGTCGGAGGCTTGTTGTGCTATCGTCTAGCGTCACAAACTCGTGTTCGACATCTGCTGCAAATGTAACAACGTTACCCATATAGAGGTTGTAGGCTAGGCCCAGGTTTACAACCATGGGTACGGTATCATCGCCAAGGGATGCGCCCAGGTATTTGGCGGCGAGGCCGTAATGGAAAGTTGGCACCTGTTCTTCGCCGACATCTATGTGCAGGGCGTGGCCCATGAGGCCAACATCCACACCCCCGAAGCCGCTCTGGTTTTCAACACCCTCAGCCCCGAAGTTATCCATAAGCATGCGAGCACTGAGCCCGATGTTAAAGCTGCCGAACCCGTGGCCGTAGGAAAGGGAGTACGCATTCGTACTGTAGTTGAATTCGCCACCGTATCGCTCGTTTGCATCATATTGAGGGATACCTACCACGCCTGCATTTGTCAGAGCAATACCGATAGAACCCGCTGACCCGAGTGCTTTTGTCAAGGCAATAAAATTATGGGTTCTGTCTAGGGAAAGCCGCTGTGTAGAAAAATTGAGGCTTAAATCCGCTGCGGAACCGAGTCCTGCTGGATTCCAGACAGTGGCGGTAGCATCGTCGGCGATTGCTGTGAAAGCACCACCTAAGCCAATTGAGCGGGCACCGGCACCAAGCCGTAAGTGCGGCATGGCATCCACTCCAGCAAAACTGACCGGCACCACAGTTAGGATAAGAAGTAAAAAGGGTATTAAACCGCATAGCAATTTGGGGCTGCGCTTGCAAGCCCATCTAGCAATTTGCTTTGTTAGAAACATTAGATCCTCCTTGGGTGTCCACACCGGGAACTGGGCGGCGGTCCGCCCAGTCCCGATATGCAGACTACCGTTTACTTAGCGCGTCAGTGCGAGTTTGAGAATGGCATATTCTGGCTCGAAACCGTCTGCCACGATAATTTGACAGAAATAGATACCTCGAGCTAAGTCTTCGCCACCGGTGGTAGTTCCATCCCAACCTCTTGCATTGTTGCCAATGTACTCCCCAGCATCCCAAACCTCGTTATCCACAAGTACTCGAACCGGGCGCATTGTGAAGTCATAAATGACAATGCTGACCGTGGATTGTCGAGTAAGTGTGAAGGAAATCCGAGTATTCTCCTTGAACGGGTTGGGAGCATTAATCGGACGCGATGCCAATACTGGCCCTTCCTCACTCTCAACAAAGAAACTAAACTCGTAGACTGCCATGTTCGCCTTACGGGCTTTGTCATCCTTCTCGGAGACATTGCCCTCTTTATGCGCCATGTCAGATACCTCAAGTTTAACCGTATGTTGCCCGAAAGCGAGGTCGCCAGTGGGGATATACGTCAGCTGCGAGGCGGACTTTTGCTTGTCGGGGACGTTAATCAGTTGATCGTCCAGAACAAGCCGGATAGAATCCACATCTACACCGGATTCAGCGTCGGCATAGGTTATCGAGATCGTCGGCCGGCGTTCGGTCAGGCGTGCATCCTGCTGTGGGGTTGCCATCGTGATGACCGGGGCGGCGGTATCGAAATCAATTGTAAAACTACCCTTCGCTGTGGCGGAGTTTCCGATTGTATCTGTTGCTCGGACCTCAATCGTGTAAACGCCCTCGTCTAGTGGGGTTTCAGGAATGAAATCCAAACGGGTGATACCTTCTACATTGTCTTCGCCATCATCTTCGGTGTTACCTTCTACCTCTTTACCGTCGCTATCCATTAGGACGATAGCCATTTCGCCAACGCCTGATTCATCGTTGGCACTTGCCGAAATTGTCGGAAGGCCGCCACGGAAAGTCCCGTTAGGCGTGATTGAGGTGATTGTCGGTGCAACGTTATCGACAACCAGTGTGAAAGTCCACGAATGTTCGGTTGTGCCACCTTCACTGATTGCAATCACTTTTACGGTATGCGTGCCTGCTGTGAAGCTGTCCGCAATTTGGAGTCGCCCTTCAGCGATGTGCGCGGATGTCACGGCGCGGAGCGGTTTGTCGTTTATACCGAACCGCACACTTGCGACACTAGATTGCTCGTCTGTGACAACGGCTGAGAGGGTTACCCAACTATCACCCTTGATGAGTCCCGTGGGAGCCACTTCGGAGATGACAGGCGGCGTTGTATCTTTCGGCATTTCTACCGTAAAGCTAACAGAGGCCTGGGCTGTTTTTCCATTGCTATCCGTGATTTCAACAGCAACGGTGTGCTCACCATCCGCTAATGCTTCCGCTGGGGTATAAGAGAATCGATTCCCGTCTACCACAGGTGTAGCGTCGGCTCCGTCAACGGTAAATGTTGTCACCTCAAGTTCGCCTGCGCCTGAGAACTCACCACTGATAAGCGGTTGACCGTGCTCAAAGGTTTGGCCGGAGGCAGGTGACTGAATTGCGACCGTGGGGATAGTGCCACTAATAGCGAATTCAACAGAAGCCTGCCCTACGTTTCCGAGAATATCGGCGACTTCAACAGTCACTCGATATGCCCCACCGGGAAGTTGCTCATTGCGGGTGTAGACTAGGGCGGTTTCATCTTGTTCAAGAGCCCCCTGGTCGACAGCAACAACGGATTCGTCTGGTGGCTGGAGACGCGCCAAGGCGACTGCTCCGGTGCCACCGTCAACCCCACTGCCTTCACCGTCTTTATAGGTTGCGTGAACAGTGGGCAGGCTGTCAACTGTATGCCCATCCAATGGTGCCTCGATCGTCACCGTTGGCCCCGTGTTGTCTAGGTTAATCGTCGCCAACGGGAAGGGTATTGAACCGTTCCGTTGGGTAATCATCCCATCTGGTGTATACATACCGTCAGGCAGTGCTGAAAGTTCCATCACCTTAAGTGAGAAGGCATTTTCCGCATCTTCTGCACTTTCGCTTGCTACTGTGCCTCCGTTGACAGCAGCACTCAGTTGGTCAACAGCTAACGAGCCGTTCGCCACGGTAAAACTCACAGCGAGTGAATTCTGAAGTGGAATCGGTTCTTCAGGTGGTTCTGGCTTGTCTGTGCCATCAACGGCTATGACAACCCGGTCGCTGATATCAGTAACCTCGAAGTTTAGCACATGCACCGTGATTTTTGAGCCGTCGGTTTCGGAATCATCTGCTTGCACATTGCCTTCTTTATCAACAAGGAGTGCATGGAACGTATAGGTTCCATTTTCAAGCGGTCCAACATCAACTGTCGGGGCTTCCAAAACGCCAGGGGCGCTATCATCGATGGTTTGGGTGCCGTCTGCATCTGTTCGCACCAACCATATTGAACCTTCCGCATAGGTGTCCGGTGCGGCTGTTAGTCCAATGGTAAATATGGCTATCGGTGACTGCACTGTTACATCAACAATGCCACCGACGGTATAACTTCCATCTTCGTTGGCATCAATCGCTCCGGCAACATCAGCAACAGCGACAATGTTTGTCGGCCCGAGGGGTGCGACATCGTCATCGTTGTCAACCGAGAACATCGTTCTAACACCTTCAGGGGAGACTGTTTCACTCCCATCTGCTTCCGCAATTGCGATTGCGCGCACGATATACGGGTTAGCATCTAGGGTTGCATCCCGCGCTGCAGGACTCGCCGAGTCAATGGTGTCGTCTAGGGCTGTCGTATCTACCTCAACCGACCATTTTTGATAGGTTTGATAGCGATAGATTTGGACAGCTGTCCGCTCACCACTTCCGGTAGTTTCCGTATTTGTGGATTCCGCTGCAACCTGAACGACATCTACGGCAAAGTCGAGGAGTTCCTGCTCTAGTTCTTCCTTGCTGATTGCAACAGAACTTCCGGCTATGTTGTCAACTGATGTCCATGCCGAATCGTCAGCGTCTTTGCGTTTGATTTCAAACCGCATGGAAGAGATAGGCGGTGAAGTCCTTTCACCGGGCGTGTAGCCGTTAAGCGTAATAGTTCCCTGTGGGGCACCGCTATCTGGATTCGTTTCGGGTGCTGCAGGCATGGTAACCGCTAAAACTTCGGGAGCTGGCCGGTAAGTGTTTTCAACATTCACTGCGGCTTTTGACCCGTCGGTTTCGGAATCATCGGCTTGCACATTGCCATCTGCGTCTACAGCTAAGGCGTGGAACATATAGGTGCCGTTTTCAAGTGCGCCTACATCCACTGTGAGCTCGAAAGCGCCACTGCCTTCGGCAGTTTCAGTTGGCTCTCCGATACTAAGGCCTTCAGCATCTGTTAGCAACTGTGCTGTCGCGTAGGTGTTCCGAGCCGCTGTAGGTTCTATCGTAAAGGTCGCTACAGGTGACTCGACGGTGTCGTCATATATATCCACGAGCCCGCCAACGGTGTAGCTGCCATCATCGTTTGCTGAAACGGCTCCGGCGACTGTAGCAACGGCAGTAATGTTTGTCGGCCCCAGGGGTGCGACATCGTCATCGTTGTCAACGGAGAACATTGCTGTGGCATCAGAACCCCATTCTGTTTCGCTGGCATCAATAGCAACAGCGCGAACAGCGTATTGGTTATCATCCTTGGCAGTATCCCGTGCGCCGGGGTTATCTGCCGTGATGGTATCCTCCAATTTCAAGGCAACGGTATCCACGGAAACAGACCATTCGCGATAGGTTTTATCAATTGAAACAAGCCATCTGTCCCCTGCCTCGGTACCTTCAGCCACGATATCGGTAAGGTGTTTGATGAGGCCGGGCAGTGCTTCATTGTCGAGGACAACAGAGCTGCTAGTATCAACTGTGCCAACCGGTGTCCAGTCTGCATCGCTGTTACGTTTGACTTCTAATCGGACAGAGGAAGCCTTCGGAGAAGATTGCTCAAGGGTGTAACCTTTAAGCGTAATAGTTCCCTGCGGTGCGCCGCTATCCGGGTTAGTCTTCGCTGCGGTATCCACATTTATCGCCAAAACCTCAGGATCTGGCAGGTTGTAATTGTGGACGTTGACCGTGATTTTTGGCGATGCATCGGTTTGCACATTGCCAAATTCGTCTACAGCTAAGGCGTGGAACATATAGGCACCGTTTTCAAGTGCGCCGATATCCACTGTGAATTCCAAAACACCGGCTCCACCATCGGTGATGGTTTCGGTGCTGTCTGCATCCGTTTGCACGAAATTCACCGAGGCATAGGTGGCGGCCGCAGCAGTCGGTTCGATGGTGAATGTCGCCATCGGTGACGCGACGGTGTCGTCATATTTATCCACGAGCCCACCAACGGTGTAGCTGCCATCTGCGTTTGCTGAAACGGCTCCATCTGCATCAGTAACAGTAACAATGTTTGTCGGCCCCAGGGGTGCGACATCGTCAACGTTGTCAACGGAGAACATTGCTGTGGCATCAGAAGCCCATTCTGTTCCGCTGGTGTCAATAGCAACCGCGCGAACGGCGTATTGGTTATCATCCTTGGCGGTATCCCGTGCGCCGGGGCTATCTGCCGTGATGGTATCCTCCAATGCTAAGGCAACGGTATCCACAGAAACAGACCATTCGCGATAGGTTTTATCAATTGAAACAAGCCATCTGTCCCCTGCCTCGGTACCTTCAGCCACGATATCGGTAAGGTATTCGAGAACGCCGGGCAGTGCTTTATCGTCAATGACAACAGAGCTGCTGGTATCAACTGTGCCAACCGGTGTCCAATCCGCATCACTGTTACGTTTGGCTTCTAATCGGACAGAGGCAACCTGCGGAGAAGGCTGCTCAAGGGTGTAACCTTTAAGCGTGATAGTTCCCTGCGGTGCGCCGCTATCCGGGTTAGTCTCCGCCGCTGCATCTACATTTATCGCCAAAACGCCAGGATTCGGCCGCTTGTAATTGTGGACGTTGACTGTGATTTTTGGCGATGCATCGGTTTGCACATTGCCATCTGCGTCTACAGCTAAGGCGTGGAACATATAGGTGCCGTTTTCAAGTGCGCCCACATCCACTGTGAATTCCAAAACACCGGCTTCACCATCGGTGCTAGTTTCGGTGCCGTCTGCATCCGTTTGCACGAACCTCACCAAGGCATAAGTGGCTGGAGCAGCAGCCAGTTCGAAGGTGAATGTAACCATCGGTGACATGACTGTTGCGTCATGTGTGTCGATGAGCCCACCAACGGTGTAACTGCCATCTGCGTTTGCTGAAAGGGCTCCAGTTGTATCGGTGACAGCGGCAATTGTTGTTGGCCCTACAGGTGCGACATCGTCATCATTGTCAACGGAGAACATGGTTATGGCATCAGAAGCCCATTCTGTTCCACCCGCGTCAATAACAACCGCGCGAACTGTATACCGGTTGTCATCCTTGGAGGCATCCCGTGCGCCGGGGCTATCCGTGGTGATGGTGTCATCCAAGGTTGTCGTATCTATGGCAACCGACCATTTTAGATAGGTATTACCGAAGGGAACATCAGTACCTCCAACGGCGATGGTGGCGAATGCTTCAAGGACATCAACAAGTTCTTGCTTGTCAATGGCAACAGAACTACCGGTATCAACTGTGTCAACCGGTGCCCAATCCGCATCGCTGTTACCTTTGATTTCGAACCGAACAGAGGCAGTCCGTGGCCCTGTCAGTTCTGGGGTATATCCATTAATAGTGATTGTGCCTTTCGGCGCGCCACTATCCGGATTCGTCTCTGTGATGGATGCCGCATCAACTGCGAGTGCCAATACCTCGGGCGGGTAAACACCAGCATCCAACTTGATTGAAAAGCCCATCGGCTCAGCATCTGTGAGTTGGAGTGCATTGGTTGCCATCGCACGCACCATGACAGTGTCACCTGCGCCTATTAGCGCGTCGAAATCGGTGACTTTCCAACCGATTTCAAACTCTGGATCTTCTGCGAGGGCCTCTTCGCTAATTTCGCCAATGTCTTGCCATGCACCGTTTGCGTCCATATATTGTACCATCACAGACACGGGATGCCCGGTTGGGTTTTGAACGGCACCGGTTAGCGTTACATTGTCCGTAGTGTTTGCGTAGATGGTTCCGGTTTCATACTCGTTCTGGTCGCCGATACTGGCAGCCGTAATGGTTGCGGTGTCAGTTTCCGGAGCTACGATTCTGAGGCGAGTTGGCGCGGTGTGGGAACTCACATTGAAGAGGGTATCAATCCCCAGTGCGCGAATGCCATACTCGCCACGCAGGAGTGCCATTTGCGCACCCTGAATTGGCATCACTACGTTATTATTTGGATCGCCGAAAGTCAATGGCACAGCATTAATCACGTCTACTGTTGCACCCAAAATGTCAACCAGCGATTGTGCTGTTTCATCGTTTAACTGCAGGCGGATCCTTAGCAAATCGGCTGCGGCTCGAAGGGGCGGATTTAGCGTATCTTGTAGGAACCCAAGGCCGAGGGGTGTTCCGAGTATGCTCAAGACTGTTTCCAAGGTTAACGTTTGCGTTGATATCTTTGCACCACCGAATGTGATCTCCTCAGGAAGTACGCCTTGATGTACCAGTTGTGCGATGGTGTCATCCCATACCCTTGAGGCAAGCATGGTAGCCTCAATTGTCAACGGACTCCATTGTTTAAAAGATGAATCACCCTCGTCACTTAGGGGCAAAGGTGTTCCGTCTTCCGCCAACCCAATGATTTGATAGAGGAGATAGCCTTCGCCTGGGGCGACTACCCCTCGCGTCGGCATGCCTGTGATATTCAAAGTCGCGGCGACACCGGGGTTTAGTGCCGTGGCAACGTAAACACCCTCGTCATTCATATAACCGGTAGTGTTGGTGTTGCCGGGATTTATTGCAATATCGGCTTCTGGTGCATGCGTATCCACAGTGAATTCGCCTTGCATCAAATCCAACGGGTTACGGTTACCACTAGCATCGTACACAACTGCACCTAAGTAGTGGTTTCCCTCAGGAATGTTATCTAATTCTGCAACCCACATCGACTCCGATGCCGGATCAATTTTCGGGATGTTGAAAACAGAGGCCAACATGGGGTCGAATGCTTTCTCAAATTGGCTTGTCAACCTGTTAGCATTTCGCAAGAGTATATTCTGAAGTGGCCCCTGTGCTTTCCCAAGCGCGTTTAGCAACTCTTGGGGCGTAGGTGGTTTGCCACTGCTTATGAAATTATTGATTATCGGGCCCAGTGCCCTTGCAGCTACGGCTCTGAAATCGCTATCGAATAGAGCGTCAATAATACCACGATCCGCTAATTGGAGGTTGCGCGGGTCTGGCATCGCCCACTTCTCGATGTCATATGTTCTGGTTGCACCCAGAACCTCTGCCATGCTTACAAGATTGCCTTCGAGCGTGCTCTTCGCAAATTCTGCAAGTTTTACCCGATCGAGAACCTCTAACGTCACCGGGTTAGCGAGTGTCACTTCAAAGTAGTAATAGTTACTGCCTTGTGTGACATCCACCTCTGTTTGCCAAACAACGCCATCCGGTCCGAATGTAGGTTGCATGTCAATCCCGATATAGTTTCCATTCAGTCCGGTGGTTGAGTGGCGGAGGATAACCTGAGAAAAAAGCTGCTCAAGGTTATCTTCGAGTGCTGGCCATGCAGGCAGGTTAGTCGCGGCGAGAGCTTCTTCCAATCGGAAGGTATAAGGAACGGTTTCTGAGCCAAGTGCTGCTGGATCGCTAATCCTCTGCCCTTCTACCATAGTCCCATTTGTGAGTTCAAAGCTAACGCCACCGATGTTCGCTGATGGCACGCGCGCGTAAAGATGCAGGCTATCGCTGGTGAGATATTTTCGGTTTGGATCCGTCCGATCTCCCATCCTGTCATCCCAGGCAAGTTCGAGTAGCATCGGCGTAATGGCATTCCCAAAGTTCTCGTAATCAAGACCCTGGGCGAGATCCTTTCCATCCACTTCCCCAGCGAAGAACTTGAGATGTTTTGAACCTAGCGTCTGTATAATCTGCTGTGTTGGGAAAGGCACTCCTTTTGGAACCGTCTTCGCGATTTCCTCAACCACCATTTTAACTAGCTGGTCCTGCGTAATTCCAGCAGCTGCCAAGGTCTCAATTGGGAATCCCGTAACTGCCTCGAAAAACTCCGCTACAAATCTCCTTCCAGAGAATTTGTTAAGTTCAAGGCCACCAAGCCGCGATTTGCCATATATTGACTCATTCGCCGGTGTTATCGGCGCAAACGGATCGGCTGGTTTGTCCGGTTCAACGACGGGCGGTTCAACGACAGGTGGTTCAACGACGGGTGGTTCAACAACAGGCGGTTCAACGACAGGTGGTTCAACTACCGGCGGCTCAACCACGGGTGGTTCAACGACGGGTGGTTCAACTACCGGAGGCTCAACTACCGGCGGTTCAACTGTGCCTACGCCCAGCAATCCCGCGAGTTCGTCAATTGCTGCGGGATCTTGAAGCAATGCCTGTACTTGTGCATCCCTGAGCACTGTTTGGAGTTCAGCATCTTCTGTCAGAAGTGTGATGAATTCCGCGGGGGTAGTCGGCGCGAACTGCGTTAGCAGAGCTGGATTATCAACGACGAGGTTAATAGCAGCAGGTGTCAAGACGGCTTGAATGTCTGGAGATTTCAGGCCCACCAAAACCTGTGGCAAAACCGCTTGAATATCCGCACGCTGAAACGTCGTTCTGTACTTTGCAAGCACTTGTTGGGCTAGAGAAGCTTCCTCAGGGACAGGCGGTTCAACCACGGGCGGTTCAACGACAGGCGGCTCAACTACCGGTGGTTCAACAACAGGCGGCTCAACCTCCAGCAGCGATGCGAGTTCGTCAATCGCTGCGGGCTCTTGAAGCAAAGTTTGGACTTGTGCATCGCTGAGCACTGCTTTGAGTTCAGCATCTTCTTTTAGAAGCGTGATGAATTCATCGGGGGTGTTCGGCGCGACAGTCTTTAGAAACTCTGGATTCGCCACGACGGCTGCAATAGTACCAGGGTTCAAGAGGGCTTGAATGCCAGGAGCTTTCAGCCCGACCAAAACCTGTGGCAAAACCGCTTGAATATCTTCACGCTGAAGCGTCTCGCTGTACTTTTCAAACACCTTGTCGGCGAGAGAAGCCTCTTGCCCGAAAACAGTATTCGGAATTGAAGTGTAAAAAACACACAATGTAAAAATCAAAAAACAAACAAGTGTTCGTTTTTTCATTAACTCATCCTCCTCGTTAAGTCTGCGTCAATGCAAGACTAAATACTCAGTTTTTAGATGGGCAAGCGGGAATACGACAAAAACGACCGGGGTAGATGTATGCCCATCTAACTAACATCCTACCAACGAAGCATCAAATTTTTACGATACGTGACTCACCCCTAGGATAGCGTTAGTATATCCTAGGGTGCAGGTCAAAGCAAGAAAAAAGTGGGCACGGGGTTTCTGTATCTGACCTTCACGGGAATCTTTAGATTCGGGTGATTGCGTACAAATAATTTGTTAACTTGTTCTGAAAGTGTGCCCATGCTAAGGACATCTGTTATTTTAACAAAAGTGACAAAAATAAGCAAGCATTTAATCGGCGCGTGGCACTTTATGGAGAGAATTTGGTAAAAACTTTCCTGCCTCGTCGGTATATCTATCGATTAAATTGCAATCCGCTTATATATGATACAATAATTTCCAAGAGATGTCAAGTCAAAATTTTCAATTTTGCCAAAAAAGTTTTGGATACCTCAGCAGATTTTCAAAATCTGTTTGACATATTACTAAAAAACGCATAAAATGTCAAGGAAAAAATATATTAGGAGCAAAGTCTACATACTATGTTGACAGCATCTGAAAAATCTCAACTTGAACAAGGTGGCTTTCTGGTTTTGGAAAATGCGATAACAGCAGATACAACGGCGCGACTCCGGGAACGTGCTTTGACACTGGCGGCAGAAGAGCAAAAAGTGGACAAAAGCCACATGTATTTGCCTAACGACGGTGCACAACGCGTCTGGAATCTTATTAACAAAGGCGAGCTCTTTGAAGATGCTATCCAACAGCCCAAGATGCTTGCCGCGATGGAATATCTACTGGGTGCTGATTGCACGCTGAGTTCGTTTACAGTCAATGTGATTTATCCGGGTGCGCCGAATAGTGGCCTCCATATCGATTATCCGCTATCTGCACTCCCGCGGCCACGCCCGACTTTTCCTATGGTTGCCAACAGCGTATGGTTTTTAGATGACTTTACGCGTGAGAATGGGGCAACCCGTTGTGTGCCGGGTAGCCATCACAGGCTTGAGGCACTACCGGAACCCGGCATCGCATACGCGGACGAGGTGCAAATTTGCGGCCCCCGGGGTTCCGTGCTAATTGTCAACGGTTCTGTCTGGCACGGTTCTTCAGCAAATAGAACGGATACGCCTCGTGTTGCGTTGCTCGGCTTCTTCTGTCGTTCTATCCTAAAGCCACAACAGGACCATTTCAAGTTAGTATCAGACGAAGTAATCTCACGGGCAACGCCGACGTTAAAACGGTTGCTGGGTTTCAATTCCTTGCCGAATCTGAACACTTAGCGTATTCTCAGCGTATCACGGTACAATGTGAGTGGCTTCTGCCATGAGTATCCAGGAGGGCTCTGGCGTTTTAGGGGTAAGTTGATACCTTAAGCGGGCTTTGATTGTGTCGCCCCGCTCAACGTCAAAGACATAAGTTCTGTTCTCGGCTGGCTGGAGCCTGTTCTTCTCCTTGGCGGAAATTGCGATTTGTTTCTTCTGCCGCGCGGTGCCATCCGGGGCGAGTTGTGTTATCTCAAGCACAATGGTGCGCAGTGTACCGCCCGGTAGGATGTGTCCCGTTCTACTCTGAAGTGTCACACTCACTTTTCCGGTTGCGTATTCAAGTTGAAGGCGCGCAGCACGTTTGAGTTGTGCGACACTGCGGCTCCCTCGCCAGGTATGCTTTCTGCCCTTGATGCTTTCGTAACTTGCTGTGCTTTGTAATCTTTTAACAGATGGCATGTGGCATGTCGCGCAGCTCTTCTTTTCAGTAGCAAAGCTGCTGCGCTGGAAGCTGGAAACCTGGTCGTGTTCAGGGATACTCGGTTGTCCGTGACATGTACTGCAAAGGGTTGTCGGCGCGGTATAGGCGGCATCGGTTACGTTCGCGTGGAAATAGGTTTCAGCACTTGCCTTTGGGCCGTGCATCGCGCCCTCCGCATCCATGTGGCATACAAGACATGAAACGCCTGTTTCGCGTTGTATGCTACGCAATTTCGGCATTTTTCCGATGCCGGTCACGAGAATCGGTTCAGGGGCGTGGCAGGGATCGCAGCTAGTTTCTCTATCGGAAATCTGTTTCGCGGCTTCCTGATAAATTTCATCAACCCATGCCTGCGCGTGCATCGAATTTTCCCATTCCCGCCAAATTGCGGGGTGACAACTCTTACATTTCCCTTCTTTAAAGGCGCGATATGCCGCCGCATAGCGGTTTGCGTCACCTTTCGCATCAGGTGCAAGGTTTCCGAGGCATGTTATCAATCCCCATCCCAAGAGACATAAAAACATGCCGACAAGACATCGGCGAATAGTTACAGTGAAATTCATTTGTGTCCCCTAAAGTGACTAAAGTTTGTATGAACCGCCCTCAGTTAAAGTGAATCTAGGAGGGCAAGTGCTGCCTGCTCGCCACTGTGAATACAATCTGGGATGCCGATACCGTGATATGCATTGCCTGCGAGGGCAACGCCGGATAGGCTTTTCGCGAGTGCTTCGATGTCCGTTACAAGTTTCTGATGGCCAACCAGGTACTGTGCCATGGTGTGTGAATGTTGGCTGACGATGGAGAAAAAGGGTTCTTTTTTGATTCCGAGGAGTTTTCCTATATCTGCCAGTACGGACGCTGTTAGTTTATTTTCATTCGCGTTGTTTGTTCCGCCTACAAAGGCGCGTAACAGCACATATTCGGTTGGTGCGCGGTTTTCAAATTTAACGCTGCTAAACGAACAGCCGATGAGAGACAGCTGTTCGGTTGCAGGGACGACGAAGCCCATACCGTTTAGCGGATGTGTGACATCCTCGCGGCGGAAGGCCATATTTACCGTGGCTGATGACGCATACGGAATTGCGGTAAGCCTTTTAGCAAGGGTAGGCGAAACTTCTGCTAAGATTTTACCTGTTTGGGGCGCGGGGAGCGCGATACAGAGGAGTGCTGCTTCCAGTATTTCTCCATCCTCGAGCGAAACTTGCCACTCTGTTCCGTTTTCGCTTTGCTGGATAGTCTTCACGCGCGCGCGCAGGCGAATACATTCGGAGAGGGTTTGTGCAAGTGTGTCTGTCAACGTTTGCATTCCCGCTGCAAACGACAGAAACAGACTGTAGCGGGGCCCACTCGTATCGCGTGTGAGGTTGGACGTTGCGGTTTGTTGCGATTTCCGCTTTTGTGCCCAGAGTGCCTTGATGATGCTCCCGTGTGCTTTTTCCATCTCCAAAAATCGTGGAAACGTTGCTTTTAAGCTTAGGTTTTCGGCATCTGAGGTGTAGATGCCCCCTATCATGGGTTGCGCCATTCGCTCAAAGGCTTCGGTGCCGAGTCTGCGCCTCACGAAATCGGCGACCGATTCATCTGCATCACTGCTTCGGCGGGCGATGAAAAGGTCGAGTGCCATGCGGAGTTTGCCTCGCCAGCTGAAGATAGGGCTTTTTAGGAATGGCAAAAATGTGCTGGGTGCCATCATATAAAAGCCCTCGGGAACGGGATGCAATGTGCCGTTTTGGGTGACAAAACTCCGGCGAACTTTTGGGTTGGTGCCTATCAATTTATCAGCGATACCGAGTTCTTCGCATAAAGCCTTCGCCCACGGTTTTGTTGAGATAAAGGCATCGGGCCCGTGCTCAATGAGAAATCTGTCCCGGTGTGTGGTTTTGATGATACCGCCGACCCGGGTGCTCGCTTCAAGGAGGGTGACATCAAGCGGTATGTCGCGCTGTGCTGCCTCGCGCTGTAAGCGGTAGCCCGCGGCTAACCCTGTGATGCCGCCGCCGATAACAATGGCATGTTTTCTACCCGAGTTTTTGGACATGATGAGAGTCCTCTGTAGGTTGGGTTCTGCGGCACGCGCATCCCAACACTTCGGCAGCAACGCACGGGAACCCGAGGGGTTCCCGTATCTATTGCGAGTTATACCTCAAGTGCGCGCAGGAACGCCTCAAAGTCCGGTGTCAAGGAGGCATTGAGATTCAGTTGCTTGAGGCGTTCGAAGTTCTGCATCGCCTCCAGCGCGATTTTAACAGCATTGACATCGTGGTGTGGGAATCGGGCGTTGAGAACAGCGAGTGTGTTCTCAATAGCGTTCTTACGCATGCCTTGTTCAATGCCTTGTTCAATGCCTTCTTGAAGGTAGCGTTGCCGCAGTCGCTCATAAAAAGGTGAGGGTTGCATAGTTTCCTCCGTTATCAGTTGTGTAAAAAACTCATCGGGATGCACGAAACCGCCAAAAACCGACATGCCAAACAGCATCTATTGCGAGTTATGCCTCAAGTGCACGCAGGAACGCCTCAAAGTCCGGTGTCAAGGAGGCATTGAGATTCAGTTGCTTGAGGCGTTCGAAGTTCTGCATCGCCTCCAGCGCGATTTTGACAGCGTTGACATCGTGGTGTGGGAATCGGGCGTTGAGAACAGCGAGTGTGTTCTCAATAGCGTACTTACGCATGCCTTCTTGAAGGTAGCGCTGCCGCAGTCGCTCATAAAAAGGTGAGGGTTGCATAGTTTCCTCCGTTATCAGTTGTGTGAAAAATTCTTTGGGATGCACAAAACCGCAGCAACGCACGGGAACCCGAGGGGTTCCCGTATCTATTGCGAGTTATGCCTCAAGTGCACGCAGGAACGCCTCAAAGTCCGGTGTCAAGGAGGCATTGAGATTCAGTTGCTTGAGGCGTTCGAGGTTCTGCATCGCCTCCAGCGCGATTTTAACAGCATTGACATCGTGGTGTGGGAATCGGGCGTTGAGAACAGCGAGTGTGTTCTCAATAGTGGACTCACGCGCGCCTTGTTCAATGCCTTCTTGAAGGTGGCGTTGCCGCAGGTGCTCATAAAAAGGTGAGGGTTGCATAGTTTCCTCCGTTATCAGTTGTGTGAAAAATTCTTTGGGATGCACGAAACAGCCAAAAACCGACATGCCAAACAGCAACGTCGCCCGGGTCGTTTCATCGACCGGGGCAACGTGCGCTGCATCCACGCACTTTCGAACCCAGTCCTGAGCCGACGTGCCGGGTGGCGGTTTCATCAATGGTGTGAAAGGCAGCAAGCCTATCGCGTTTGCAGCCAGAACCGATTCGCCCTCCAATGCATACAGCCGGATGACTTTGTATTTTATCTGGACCCCGAACTCTGTTCCGTATTCACACCCGAAGTATCCGGGGTCGTCCCGGCCAGCAGGCGGTCGGAAATAAAGCACAACGGAATACACCGACATCTCGTGTTGGAGCATGAGCAGACTGGCATACGCCAAGACGCGCAAGGGCATCGGTTTCTCCCGGCTGTCGTCTGTCTGCGCTTCAATGTGAAGTATCGCTGTCTCTGTCGGGAGCTGGATTTTCAAAGTGACATCATTGTGATGCATTTTGAAGGTGGGTTGCTCAGTGTTGAGTTTCTCGAGGACTTCAACGTCTGGCGTGTCAAGTGCCAACCCGGCAAATTCAGCGGAGAATCGGTCGACGATATGTTTGATGATGGTATCATATTGTGCCATAGTATGCCTATTCCTTCTTGGGAGACAGTATACCTTGATTTGGGTGCGGGTGTCAAAGTGTTTTTTCCGGCCTTCACGCTTGTTTCGCAGCTTTTTCAGACACAAAATCTGCTAACATGTTGATAAACTTGGGATGGCTTCCCACAGTGCCAGCACGAATAAAATTGATGCCACACGCTTCTGCCGTTGCCTTTGCCTCTATATCCAGATCGTATAGTACCTCAACGTGGTCGCAGAGAAAGCCGATTGGTGAGGCGACGACGGTGTCAACGCCTTTTTCTTTTCGGGATTTCAGCCAGTCGTTGATATCCGGCTGTGTCCATGGCAGCGGGCTGTTTTCTACCTCGCTCTGGTATGCCAAGCCGAATCGGGTTTTCCCAATCTCTTGGGCAACTGCCGCCCCTGTTTTTCCAAATTGTTGCGTGTAGGGTGAGGTATCCGCCGCGGGTTGGGGAATTGCGTGTGCTGTGAAAACGAGTTCGGCACGTGCTAACTTGTCGCCACATGCGGTTTTGATGATGTCAGCGATGGCACCGACATAGCCTTTGTGTGTGTACCATGGAGTGAGATAATCAATCGTCGGTTTTTCGCCCGCTAATGCGTCAATTCCCTTTTTGACTGTCTGTTGGTACCATTCCCAGCTGACTTTAGATTGGTGGGGTGCCATGATGATGCCGAGTATTTTGCGGTGTCCTTTTTGTTCTGCCATTTCCGAGATGACTTCCTTTAAATAGGGGTTCCAATGTCTGAATCCTG
This sequence comes from uncultured Poribacteria bacterium, assembly GCA_958295855.1. Taxonomy (GTDB): domain Bacteria; phylum Poribacteria; class WGA-4E; order WGA-4E; family WGA-3G; genus CATQHH01. Next base: position 5,489,271 of record OY282383.1, read on the forward strand.
CATAAACGGGGAGGGGCAGATGGCGTTCGCGCAATGCGATTTCTAATGCGGCGGCCTGCTTAAAAGTCAACGCGTTAAAGGGCGAAAATCCGCCTAATTTGACATAGTGGGCGGCAATGTCTTTGACGCGTTCTCTTTGGGAGTCAGCGGTGCCGGCAATTCCTTCGACAAAGCAGTAGGCTTCGCCGGGGCAAGTGTCGTTATCGTATTTTTGGCAACAGCCCGGTGTCGGGCCGCCAAATGCTACCAGTAAAACGCTATCGTATTTCATTTTGATTTGTCTCCTATGCCATATTAGCCAACTGTGCTGGCATAAACCTTGCGTCAGCAGCAATCGCTTTCGCAAAAGCCTCTTTTGCAAGCGTCTCGTCTCCATTTACGCGATGCGCGATGCCAATGGAAAAATAGGCTTGCGCGAGGTGTGTTCCCTGAATTCCGGTGACTAAAGCTTTGTAGATGGATTCCAATCCTGTTTTTGTGTCATCACCGTTGCGGTAAGCAGAGAGGATATGGTTGTACCCGCGCAAAAGGTGCGCTGGCGCGTGATCGGGCTCTAATTCAAGTGCAATATCCAGTGCGTTTTTGGCTTCCGCGAAGAAATCGCCCTTCTCAAGTACGCTTGACACGGTGCGAGAGGCTTGTGTGAGCAGATTTGCGTAAGCTGTCCACGCGTCCGGCAGGTTGGGATATTTTTCGGTTGCAGTTTTCAAAATAGCGATGGCTAAGCCAAAATCGTTGCCTTCCGCAACCTCTTCAGCGGTTTCGCGGTATGCCTCAAGGTTTGCAAGTTCCTGCGTTCGCTGACGGAGGCTTTCAGCATCCGTAGTTGGAATGGCAGACGGTTTTAGGTGTTGCCAGCCTGGCTCCGGGTCGTCGATTAACCCGCGATACACCCTTAAAATCGCATAACGAGGCGTTCCCCAGACCTCGGCGATATCTCGAATCCAGGCGGGTAAGTTGGCTTCCATCTCAGCGAGCAGTGTATTTAAGGACATGCCTTGTTCGACGCGTTTTCGGACTTCTGTTAAGAAATATGCCTCGATCTGGAGCAACAAGTCTATTTCCGCGTCGTGTGCTAAGGGCCCGTGCCCTGGCAGCACGTGTTTGGGGTTGTATGTACGGAGTTCCTGAATTGTATTCATCCAATCGTGGTTGGCCATGAGGCCTTCGTTCATGACAGGTTGCCCGAAAATTGGAAAACTGCCTGTCATCACAGTGTCGCCAGAGACGATGCATTCCTCTGCCGGGATGCGGATAGCCGTTGCATCATCTGTTTCGGCTTTGCCCAAGTGAACAAGGTGAAGGTGTTGATTGCCTAAATCAAGTTCGGTTTCGTATGTGAACGTCTGCTGTGGGAGAAAAGGGGCATCCCCGAGCGTAAAGCCGCGAGAGCGGAGGAACGCCTCCTGCCGCGGTGCCCTGTTTACCATAAAATCTTTTGTCATCTCGCGTGCAACAACGGTGGCTCCTGCCTGATGAAAAATAGTGTTTCCGTTCGTATGATCCCAGTGATAGTGCGTGTTAATTGCATACAGAATCGGTTTGTCTGTTAGGGTACGAACTGCTTGAAGCAGCCGCCTCGCCATCGTTTGATTTACCTGTGTGTCGATTATTGCAACACCTTTATCTCCTATAATTATAGAGGAGTTGACGATATTGCGAAATAGATAGACGCGTTCGGTTACTTTAACCAGTTGTCCGTATTGTCGAGGGGCAAAGGGGTTTTTGAGAATGTTTGTCATTAATTTTCCTGTGAAAGTCGTAGGGTCTTTAGAAGGTTTCCCACACGCGGAAACCTTCTCCCGCCGTGGGTTTCCGTAGCACAAACCAAGCAGCGTACAGAGCCAGCGCACTGCCCTTACAAGGGTGCAGGTGTGCGGAGGCACTACTCTAGGGGAAGCCCCCAAGCAAATGCCTTTTACAATTATCCGCCCGCGAGCGTTTTTGCGACGTTTATGAAATGCTTCACGTTTTCAAAGGGCGTATCTCTGTGCAGTCCATGGCTCAAGTTCAGAATATGTCCTGTTTTTCCGCCCTGTTTTAAGCAGGCGTGGACGGCTGCCGTAATCTCGGCGAGCGTACTGTCGCGAAGAATATCGTTATCAACGTTTCCCTGGAAAGCGACGGTGCCGTTTGTCTCCGCTTTGGCTTTTGCGAGATTGACACATTTTCCAACGCTCAGCACGTCTGCACCGCTTTGATGCATTAAATCCAAATAAGGACACTCTTTCGCGAAGAGAATCCTTGGGACATGGGACACTATCTGAGAAAAAATCTGTTGATGGTAAGGTGCCGCGAAAGTTTCATACAACTGCCTCGATAATACATCTGCAATTGACTCAAAAAGTTGAATTATCTGAACGCCTTGGCTGATTTGATAGTTCAAATAGTGAATCGTCATTTCTGTTAGTTGGTTTAGCAATTGATGCAAGAGGGCAGGGGCTTCTGCCATCATTTGGAAAACAGGCGTGGCTTTCTCTGATAGCCCGGTGCCGCGTTGGAGCGGGCTTTCGCCGGCAATTAAAAAAAAGGCGAGTGTCAAGGGGGCACCGGCAAAACCGATAAGCGGTAGTTCGCTGTCCAATGTTTCTCGAAGGTTGCGAATGACGTGTCCGGTGAATGCCAGTTGTGAGGGCGCATCATCCAGCGGTTGGAGGGCTTCTACCTGTGTTCGCGTCCGAATGGGGGTGCTTAAGACAGGCCCGGGCGCGAATCGAAAATGTGCGCCCATTGGTGCCAGTGGTGTGAGAATGTCTTTGTAGACGATGATGGCATCCACCCCGATGCGTTTAGGCAACAGCGAGATCTTCACAGCCCATTCCACGTCGGAGAACGACATCGGGGCAGGGCAGGTTCGGAAGAGGCGTTCCAAGGGCAAATTTAGCTCACGCCGAATCTGCCGGTAGGCCGGGTCAGATCTGCCTGCCTGTCGCATCAACCATACAGGCACGCGCTCAACTGGCAGGCATTGTGCTGCCCGAAGAAGTAAGTCGTTTTTTAATTCTCGTTTCATGTTAACAGGGTAGCCCTCTTTAAACGCACTTTTAAAATTCACGTTTATTTAAAAGGAATTTGGTATTACATGCGTTCTTTCAAGCGTGCAAGTTCCTCTCGGAGTCGTGAGGCTTCGGTTTCAGCCTTTTGTCGTGCCTCAGTTTCTTGTTGTGCGTGTTCTTCGGCGTGTTGTGCGCGTTCTTCGGCGTGTTGTGCGCGTTCTTCGGCGTGTTCGGCACGCTCCGTTGCCGCCTCAGCAGGAGTTTGCAACCATCGCTCCGCGCTCGGGTCGTAAATGCCAAGCCCATCCTCCAGCAGATGGAAGTCCAAGGCTAAGGTTTCCGAGTGCAGGCCGCCATCACCGAGGGGCGAAATCTCAACATAAGCACCATCAACGAGCCGAAACCCCATCAAAGGGTATGGCAAATAGCGTCTATCTGCATCGTAGAGGAAATACTCCGGAATGCCCATCGCGGCGTAGAGTGCTACCTTCCGTTCTAAGTCATTTTGATAGGTGCTTTTGCTTGAAAACTCTATAACGAAGTCGGGAGGCTTGCCCTCTTCCCAGACCTTATAGGTGCGGCGGTTTTTCTGTCCTACCCCGAAAGAGACGAGAATATCGGGTGACACAGCAGTTCGGAGGGGGCCCTCTATGTCATACATCATGAGATTGCCGGAAACATAGACTTCCGGGATTTGCGCGAAATGTGCCTTGAGGACTTCCCGCGTCCAGAGTATCCAGTAAATATGGAGATCGGTATCAGCCATGGGTTTTCCATCCGATTCAGGGTAGAGATCTGCCGTTTCTGTCGGCGCGTAAGGAATTTGACGCACGTTTGGGTAAGTTTCCATCAGTGTATCTCCTTTTCTGTAAGGTTCACGTGAGTTCGACATAAGTGTCTAACGCAGAGACGTTTTGAAATAGCCTCCATCACATCCGTGGCCTGCTGGGCACAACCCACTGCCGATTCGGTTTGTTGACAAGGAAGCTTGTGAGAAATTTCATTTGGACGTGTTTTCCTTTTGGCGTCGCTCAAGAAATTGTCGTAGTTTGGCGAAACTTTTAACGTTTTTCATAATCCTGCCGCTTTCCCGCTCTTCGAGATAGAGAAAAAAGCCCATAAAATAGAGGCTCGCTAAAAACAGCAGGCAGCCTGTGAGCCCCCGCGCCATTGCCCAATAGTTTGATTGAAAACTCAGGTAGGGGGTGACAGCAGGTGTTTCGCTGGTTACCTCCTGATGCCACCGCACCGAAACGAAGTCCCCCCACCCAGTTATCCCAAGTGACAGAAAAGCGATTGAAAGGACAAAAACGATGAAAAATGGGATGCCCATGGTGCATACCGGCTAAAACATTATTATCGTAGACGCGCTTTATGCGTGTGTTTACGTATTCGCTCGCTAGGCAGAGACCTTTATCAAGCCCTTCGTGCAACCATCCTCGCGGTTGCGAACCTTTGTTATCCCTTCCACGAGCGATTCAAGCGGGAATTCATGGCTGATAATTTTATCCATGTTGACATCGCCACTAGAAATCAGTTGTACCGCTTCTTCCCATGTATCGGGTGCGAGCCAAGAGAATCGGATAGTTTTATCCAGGAGGATAGTATCAAGGATGGGCACCTGCATCACATCTGTATCCCCGGGGAGCCCGAAGATAACAACGGTGGCGTGGCGGCCCGTAACTTCCAAGGCGGTGTGAATTGCGTCAAGCGAACTCGTTGCAGTAATCGCGCGGTCGGCCAGCTCCCCATCATTGAGTTCCTGAATTGCGGCACCCAGCTCTGCCACGTAGTGCGGTGAATTGGTATCACTGACGTTGGCAATTACGTCTGCGCCGAGCTCCTTGCCGCGTTCCAAGCGATAGTCGCGAGTACCGACGAGCAGGACGTTTTTCAAGCCTCGGCTTTTCAGGACTTGCACCATCATCAACCCGATAGGCCCGGGGCCGAAAACAACGGCAGTCTGTCCTTCTTCGGCGTTGAGATTGTTAACAGCATACAACCCGCAGGCGAGTGGTTCTGTCAATGCCCCCTGGTCGTAGGTTACGTTATCTGGCAGCTTCACTGTCCAGCGATAATCGGAAACGGCGTACTCCGCGAAGCCGCCATCAACGCCGACACCCAATACCCGTTTCTCAGGGCATAGGTTGGATAAACCCTTCTTGCTCCAGGAAGAATTCGGATTTGATTGGACAGGGTTGACGACAACCCGGTCGCCCACTTTAAATCCACCTACTGTTCCTGCGTCACTACCAACTTCGACGACTTCACCTGTAAATTCATGACCGAGGATAAGTGGCCCTTTACCGTCTGAGGTTTCTAGGGAACTATTACCGAAATAGTATGCAACGTCCGAACCACAGATGCCTACCGAACGAACTTCGACTAGCACATCGGTGTCACCGGCTGTCGGCACCGCCCGGTCTTCGAGGCTCATTGATTCGGGTTCATAGAAGATTTGCGATTTCATGCTAATGTGCCTCCTTAACTTAATCAATGCATATAGTTTAGCATATCTGCAATTTAATTTACAACTCTTAAAAGATAAACCGCATTTCCAAAAGTAGCAATCGACTGCAAAACTCACCTATAAATGCTGTAATTATTGCAATAAAAAGGAAGCCTGTTGCAGCTCGCGTTGCGCCGAGTTCATCGCGGGCGACGGATTTAGGGCGTAAGCAGTCCCAAGAAATAAAATAGAGAAACAGGGTGCCGCCCAACCCAATACCCAGGCGCATGCCGAAAATGATTTGATAAAAGAGATTAAAGGGCACAACTTCCACTGTCTGCCATCTGAAAAGAAGATTTAGGCATAACAGCAGCGTCATCCCTAAAAGCGTGTAGAGCAAAACGCTGTTAAACCGCCTCAGGTAGTTCACTGGCATCTTAGGTGTCACAAGGTACCAGTGGCCGAACCACATGCCGCTGTGAACTGTTCCGAGTAGCACGGCTGCTGTCAAGAATTGAAGCGGTAGTAGAAACATTTCACCGGGCATCTGAACGATGTGGCGGTAACGCAGGGCACTGAGGAAGAGCCAGATACAGCCGCAGAGGAGCCCGGCAAAGAAAAGTATCTGAGTGAGCCTCGGCGATTTGAACCACCAACTCAGCGTATAGGCGAGGACGATGAGAACGAAGCTAAGGGCGAGAATAGCTTCAGTGTCCGGCCACTGTGCAAAAGGGGCTTGCAAGCTGCGCCCTATTCCGAAAAAATTGCGAAAAGTGACAGCTTGCTGATGCAGTGATAGATTGGCACACCGCGCCAAACCGCTTACAAGTAGATAGATGCTTCCCATCAGGCGATAAAAGTTCGCACCCACCAACCCTTTTGGTATCAGGAACAGGAGGGCGAAGCCGCCTACCGCCAGTTGACTGAAAACAATATAAAAAACGTCAACGATACTGAACATCTGTATTGAAAAGAAAACCCATTATAGTTTGAGAACCATAATGGGTTTCGCTGTAGATGCGCGTTGTAAGCGCGCTGTTTGCGTTTGACGACGATACCTCAGCCTGTCTGTCTAGCCCATGGGCAGAGACAGGGCTCCGCCCTTACAAAATTAAGCCAATTTGGGACTATAGGATTTCTACGGTGGCACCGAGTGCTTCCAACTGCTCTTTGGTCTTTTCAGCTTCCTCTTTGCTGATGCCCTCTTGAATGACAACTGGCGCGGATTCCACCTTTTCCTTCGCTTCCTTCAAGCCAAGCCCAGTAACGGCGCGCACCTCTTTGATAACCGGAATCTTCTGTGCGCCGAATTCTTTGAGTTGTACGTCAAATTCCGTTTTCTCTTCCTCTTCGGCGGGTGCTTCTTCAGCGGCTGCAGCTGGCATCATCCCCGGCATCGCGACGGCCGGGGCAGCGGATGCACTCACCCCAAACTTGTCTTCTAACGCTTTGACCAGTTCGGAGAGCTCCAAAACGGTCATATTGCTTATCTCATCAATCAATTGTTCTATGTCTGCCATTTTTAAATCCTTTCTGTGGACTGAATGTAAGAAATAAAAAAGTTGCTCGTTATTGACTCGCAACTTGGTGTGCGGTATAAACGCACACAGCGTTTTTTCGATCTGAAAATTAGGCGTTTTCAGCCTCTTTCTTTTGCTCAGCAACCTGTGTCAAGACAGAGGTCACTTGGCGTATCGTACCACTTAACACGTTCACCATGCCCGTTACAGGTGAGCCTTGGTGGAGGACTCGGGCGAGCCCAGTGAGGGGTGCACTGATACACCCGACAGCGCGGGCAATCATAACTTCTCGTGACGGCATATCTTGGAGAGCCTCAACGCCGGCTGCGTCAATAACCTGTTTTCCTAGGATACCGCCTTTGATTTTAAAGTTTTCGTGTTCGTTTTGAAACCCCAGCAAAATCTTTGACGATGCTGCCGGGTCGTTGCTGGTAGCGAGGGCTGTGTTACCCTTTAGATAGGGGATTAACCCTTCAATACCTCTTTCTTGTGCAACAACGTGTACCAGCGTATTCTTACAGACCTTATACCGAATGTTTGCTTCCCGCAGTTGGTTCCGCAAATCGTTCATTTCGGCGACGGTAAGGCCCTGAAAGTCTGTTAGGAGAATAACGTCAGCACTTTCAAAAATATCACGAATTTGTTCTGTCTGCTGCACGTTCGCCTGATTCGGCATGTGTCAGCTCCTTTCTGCATCCATTTCCGCCCATTTTTCTTATAGACGCATTTTCATGTCGGTGCGCTAAATGCGGCGTTGGGTGCGGGGCAATTAAAAAGCCTCCAGGGTGCTGGAGGCTCACATCAATTGGGAGAAATTAATCTAAGGGTGTGTGTTTTTAAGTGCGCGGTGTCAACGCGCCCTGTCCCTATTTCCATCCCATTTGAGCCTCGGTAGGCTATTATTAAGCCGGCGGCACCTACGTTCTATGACTCTATTCAGTTGTAAGGGCGAATGTCCATATCCGATCTGACTCGATTTAGACAAATTGTAGCGGGTCTATACGGATTCCAACGCCCATGGTTGCTGAGATAGCAACGCTCCGAAGGTACCGTCCCTTCACAGTTGTTGGCCGGGCGTTAACAAGTGTCGTCATCACTGCCTCGAGGTTCGCTTTAATACTTTCTTCGGCAAAGGAGACTTTTCCGATTGGCACATGAACGATGCCGGATGCGCGTTCGACGCGGTATTCAATTTGTCCCGCTTTGATGTTCTGAAGCGTTGGGCCGAGCTCCATTGTCACAGTGCCAGCTTTGGCGTTTGGCATCAAGCCTCGCGGCCCGAGGATGCGTCCCAACTTGGGCATGATGCTGCGCATCAAGTCTGGTGTTGCAATTGTAGCATCAAAATCGAGCCAACCCTCAACAATTTTATCGACGAGATCGTCGGTGCCGACGAAGTCCGCGCCGGCTTCCTCAGCTTCCCGGGCTTTATCGCCTTGGGCAAACACAACCACACGCACAGATTTCCCTGTACCGTGGGGGAGCGTAACCGTGCCGCGGATATTTTGGTCGGCGATGCGCGCATCTACGCCGAGACGTGATGCCAATTCCACTGTTTCATCGAATTTCGCCGCGCCCGTCTTTTTCAGAAGCGAGACAGCTTCGTCTACCGTATAAAGTTGCAGCCTGTCTACCTGCTCTTTAATGCCGAGGTATCGCTTCCCTTTTTTCGCCATGCTATTCTCCAAGAGTTTAGGGGGACAAAGTGTTATAGCCCCGTTTCAAGCTAGTTAATGGTCAGCCCCATACTGCGAGCGGTGCCTTCGACCATTCGCATTGCGGCTTCTAAATCTGTGGTGTTTAGGTCAGGTAACTTTGTTTGCGCAATCACGCGAATCTGGTCCATTGTGACAGATGCCACCTTGGTCCGGTTGGGTTCACCTGAACCTTTGGCAATCTTTGCTGCAGATTTAAGCAAAATTGCTGCTGGCGGCGACTTGACGCTAAACGTAAAGGACCGGTCACTATAACAGGTGACAACGGTTGTCACCACCATGCCGGTTTGGTGTTGGGTTTGGGCGTTAAACGATTTGATAAACTCCTGTAGGTTGATCATATAGGGGGCAAGGCTGGGACCGACAGGCGGTTGTGGCGTTGCCTGCCCAGATACCAATTGGAGTTTAACTTCACCTGCTACTTTTTTTGCCATTTTTTCACTGCTCCGAGTTTTAAGAGAGTCTACACCTAGCCGACTCAGTTGTTCAGTTGTTCAACTTCGAGCAACCCCAAGTCAACAGAAGTTGAGCGCCCGAAAAGTGAAATACTGAGGCGTAGGCGTTTACGTTCCATATCAATTTCCGCAATTTCGCCTGGAAACCCATTAAACGCGCCGTTTATTACCTTGACCTTATCGCCTACTTCGTATTCCACAGCCGGTATCGGTGCTGCTTCCTCTTCTTGTGTTGACATCTGCAACATTGCCTCAACATCATCAGCATCTAAGGGCGTTGGGTGTGAAGTTGGCCCTAAAAAATTCATCACCCCGGGGGTGCTCTGGATGAGTTCCCAGCTTCTTTGCCCAATCGGACTGTCGACATGTGGGCCCAGCTCATGGGTAGTGTTAACGAGGACGTAGCCTGGATAGGAGGGCCGTGCACTCACTTTTCGCTGGCTATCTTTCACCTCGACTACTTCGGTGAGTGGGACGTTAACCTGTAGAATTTCGTCCTGTAACTCTTCTCGCGCAATCATGTTATTAAGGTTGAGTTTAACCTTTTTTTCATGCCCGGTGTATATCTGAACAACGTACCAGTATCCATCCATATTTTGTTTTACCAGTCTGCGTCAAAATTTTTGTATGCGCTGGAAACAACGCTCCTAAGTAAGGTGTCGTCTATTATACCAAATGACAGTTGCAAGGGCGGTGCTCTGTCACTGCCCGCCTTTGTTTGGTATGCCTCTCACAAGAAAGCGGTTAACGGATGAAGAGTGCCCTGAGAAAAGCCATGCCGAAGCCTTCAAGCGACGTTTTCAAGACATACTGGCTCACCAGTGCAACGACTAAAGGCACACAGGCGATAACAGTGGCTATAAGCCGCCGGCTCTCCCAGTCTCTCACGACAGAAAAAACGGCTATCGGAAGGGCTACCAGCAAAATCAAACCGAAGATATCGTCCCATTTTGGGTAGATGGCGTTCCCATCAACTAACCAGATGAAAAGGCCTAACAAGGCACTGGCGACGAGGACAGTAACGGTGCTTCCTTGAACTTCTTTCGCGTCAGGTTTGGACACCCGTTGCCATTCTAAATGAATTCCTTGAATGTATTTTTTGATGCGAGCTATCATAGAATTATTCGTTAAAAAGGCAGGCCAGGAGGGATTCGAACCCCCAACATTCGGTTTTGGAGACCGACGCTCTAGCCGTTGGAGCTACTGGCCTGCAAGATTTTCGCAGGCGTGTAAACAACGCATACTTAGGCGAAAAGGTTTCAAGCCTCAGTACCTGTTGTCTGCCGCACCTACGCAAAATGTTAACGTGTTTCCTTATGGAGTGTATGCTTACGACAGAACCGGCAGAATTTTTTCCGTTGATACCGGGTTTGGTTAGTTCTGCGGTTCCGGGTTGTTACATAATTTCGCTGACTGCAGACATCGCATGCCAAGGTCACAATGTCTCTAGGCATAGTGGTTACCTCTAAAAGCAAGCACAAGGCTTGCAAGACTCAAAATTTACAAGTTAAGTGGAGCCGACGACCGGAATTGAACCGGTGACCTCGTCCTTACCAAGGACGCGCTCTACCGACTGAGCTACGTCGGCAAACCTGAAAAACGCTAACAAGCGGGAGACGGGAATTGAACCCGCGACACATGGCTTGGAAGGCCAATGCTCTACCAGCTGAGCTACTCCCGCATAAAAGCGGATGGGGGCGGATGGATTCGAACCACCGTAGGCGTAGCCAACAGATTTACAGTCTGCCCTTTTTGACCGCTCAAGCACACCCCCATGAAAGCATGCACGCTGCATGCCAGACGGAAAGCAAAAGCTGACGAGAGGAATCGAACCTCCAACCTAGTGATTACAAATCACTTGCTCTACCATTGAGCCACGTCAGCAATAACGCTATTAATAATTATACCCACTTTGTCGGCGATTGTCAAGTGATTTTTTGTTGGAGTACTCGGTTATTCCGTTTAAAGCCCCTCTTCAGGCTCCTCTTCCTCAGAATCGCTTTCGCTCGGGATGTAAACTTCTGAACCGAATGTGTCCCGCCATTCATCAGTCTCCGAGGCATCTGCAAAAATCGGGAGCAGTTCTGGCGTGGCAGCTTCTGCTTCACTTCTTGCAAAATGAAGTTTGCCCTCAACCAATTCTTGTGTCGCAATGCTAACAGGTTTTCGCTTTGGAGCGGAATTTGCAGGGACAAGTGGCAAACCGTTTGCATTTATTTCCCGCGCGCGTTTCGCGGCTACATTCACGGCTAAGTACTTATTTGCTACCCTTTTTAACAAATCTTCATCGTAAATTACTTCCATTTTTATCCCTCCTGATGGCTTCGGGCAGGCACTTGTGGCACTGCCCGGACATTTTGCATGGGGTAGGCACTCTAGCACTGCCCGGATGTACAATGTATAACCCTTATTAATTATACCCTATTTTCTCGAAAAGTCAAATTAAAATGAAAGAAAAGTTGACAAACTGCCTTTAACGTGGTACAATTGGATAAAATTGAGACTTTCCATGTTTTATTTGCAAAGGGAACAGTGTAATGGATACAACCATTCAACCGATTTTGGAAAAATCGCTTTCGGGTGAGCGATTAGATTTTGACGATGGCGTGACACTTTTTCAAAGCCACGATCTACTCTCGTTGGGGCACGCAGCGGATGTCATCCGTCAACGCAAGCATCCAACGGGCTATGTCACCTATATTGTTGACCGGAATATTAATTATACCAACTGGTGCTATGTTGATTGTGATTTCTGTGCATTCTATCGCCACCGCCACGATGCGGATGCTTATGTCATGGAGCGCGATGAACTGGGACAGAAAATCCAGGAGACGCTCGACCTG